>OZ257131.1:0-4037500 GCA_965278985.1 Burkholderiaceae bacterium
GCCCCGCTGCCGCGCGCGGACCGGCGCCTGATGGCGGCCGTGCACGCCCAGCTCGATACGCGCCGGCCGCTGGCCTGCGAGATGTACGTGATTGGCTGCGAATACCGTCCGCTGGGCCTGGCCGTGGCCGTGCAGGTGCAGGCGGGCCATGCACGCGAGCAGGTGCTGCTGGACGTGCGCGTGGCCCTGCGCCGCCATCTGTGGCCGCTGCCCCTGGGGCTGGCGGGCGAGGAAGGGCCCTGGCCCGGCAGCGCGCTGGCCGATGGTGGTTACCCGCTGGGCCGCGCGATGACGGACCGTGAGCTGGAAGTGGTGGTGGCGCGTGTGACCGGCGTCGCCGGTGTATCGCCGGTTCGTCTGTTCCAACCCGACGCGGCAGAACACTGGCAGGAGCTGCCCGGCGTGGGCAAGGCCGTCACCACCTTCACGCTGGAGCCCTGGCAATTGCCCGAACTGCTGGCGCTGCAGGTGATCGAGGGCACCGACGCACCCGCCTCGCCCGATGCGGCCGGAGACGACACGACGGTGGGCGCCCCCACCGTGCTGCTGCCCGTGTTGCCGGACCTCTGCTGACACGACGCCACCACCATGGACAGCAACGGCCTGCGCTCCTTCGGACTGGTTCCTGGCCAGGGCCTGTATGTGCGCGATGTGTTGCTGCCGGTGGGTGAGGAAGGGAGTACTTCGGAGCGCATTGCGAGCATGGAGACCATGGCCGGCCACCGCGTGGCGGGATTGCGCCTGGCCAGCGTCGACCGGCCCAAGCGATTGGTGGAAGCCGTCACGCGCATCGAAAACGTGGTGATCGGCCCGGCAATGGCGCTGGACGGAGACGGCAATACGCTGCGCTGGACCGGCACCGAGCTGGTGTCCTTCTCCGCGCTCGCGGCCACACACGGCCTGGCACCGCGCAACTTTGCCGTGCCGGCAGCGGCACTGCCCGTGTCGGACCTGGCGCTGGGCGACGACGGCATCCTGTACCTGGCCGGTGCGGGCGCCTTGTGGATGGTCGACCTGCGCGGGCGTTTCGAAACCACCCGCATCGCGCCACCACAGGGCCTGGCCGTGCACCGCCTGGCGGCGCGGCCGGGGCAGGGTGTGTGGGTGCTGGACGTGGCGCGCGGCTGCATCGCGCGCCATACCGGCCGGCCACCCTTCACGCGCGGCCTGGTGGTGGGCGATGTGGACACGCAGCGATTCGCGTCTTGTGAGCCGGGTGCCGATCCCTCGCAATGGTGGCTGCCCCTGGGCGGCGCCGCCGTGGTGCCGCCCGACGAGCGCCCCGCCGCGATCAGCGCCAACGCGCAGGGCGAGGTGGCTTTGTTGTCGCTGCGCCGCGGGGCTGGTGGGTTCGGCGGAGCGGTGCTGCGGCTGTTGTTCGAAGAGTCCCTGCTGGCGCCGCCGCTGCAACTGCGCGGGCCGAAGTTTCCCGTCACGCTGGGCTGGCTGGATGCGGACCGGCTGGCCACCGCCGCCGACGTGCGCATCCTGGACGGTCAAGGCCGCACACGCGAGGCCGGTGCCTGGGCCTATGCGTTGCCGCCGGGCCTGCGCGAGGCGCTGCGCGAACGTGCGCGCAGCGCCTCGCCAGACACCACCGTGCTCGACACGCTGCTCGCCGAGGGCGACTACCGCCCGTTGACGGCGTGGACCGGTGGTCCGTTCTGCAACGGCCGCCCCGGCGGATTGCTGCACTACCCGCGCCAGGCCGCAGCGGGTGGTGTGTTGCCGGCGCGGCTCGCACGTATCGCCACGGCGCAGCGCCTGCGTTATGGCTGGGCCAGCAACCTGGCGGCGACCACGCAGCGCGAGGGCTCCGAAGCGCCCACCGGCGACAGCATCGAACCCGGCGCCGCGGCCCGCCTGGCTGTGGGCCGCATCGACACACGCGATCCCGCCACCGTCTGGCACCGCCTGCACCTGGAGGCCGTGCTGCCGCCCGGCTGCGCCATGCTGGTCTGGCTGGCCACCAGCGCAGGTGAGCCACCGGCCTTCCAGCCCCAGCAGCTGCAGCAACAGGCCGGCTGGCATCCCCACCTCTTCGGCGAGCGCAACGCGCTGCCCGAGGGCATGTTGCTGCCCGAGGCCACGCCGCGCGCTGTGTGGCAAGCCGCGCCCACCGAAGTGCCGCTGGGCCAGGGCCTGATGGGCTGTGCGCCGGTGCCCCAGCACTGCGGCTGCTTCTCGGTGCTGGTGCAACGCGCGGGGCTGGCCGTGCGCAGCCTGGCCGGTGCGCGCCTGTGGGTGGTGGTGGAGTGTTTCGGTGATGGCCGCAACAGCCCGGAACTGGTGGCCCTGCGCACCAGCGCCGGCCGCGTGTCCTACCGCGACCGCTACCTGCCCGCGCTGTACCACGAGCGTGCCTTCGGTGCCGACGCCGACCAGCGCGCGCCGGCCACGGGCGCCGACTTCCTGGACCGCCTGCTGCACCTCTTCGAAGGCCTGTTCACGCAGATCGAGGACCGCGTTGCCGCCGCTGCGCTGGTCACCGACGCGCGTGCCTGCCCGCCCGCTGCGCTGCCCTGGCTGGCGGCCTGGCTGGGCCTGGCTTTCGACACGCCCTTGCCCGAAGCCCAGATGCGCCGCGTGCTGGTGCAGGCCGGCGCGCTGGCACGTGAACATGGCACCTTGCAAGGGCTGCAGCGCATGCTCGACCTGTTGACGGACGGCGCCGTGACCCAGGGCCGTGTCGTCGTGGTGGAAGACTTCCGCCTGCGCCGCACGCTGGCGACGATCCTCGGCGCCGACTTCATCGACGCGCGCGACCCGCTGACGGCCGGCCTGTCGCGCGGCGGCCAGTCCGTGGTGGGCGAGACCCTCTTCGTGGGCGACGCCGCCACGTTGGAGCCCGGCCACCTCAAGAGCTTCCTGGCGCTGTTCCGCCGCATCGATGTCGAGGACGCCGATGAGGTGGCTGCCGCACGCCGCGCGTTGTTCGACGGGCTGGCCCACCGCGTCACGGTACTGGTGCACGAGACCCTCGACGACGACGAGTTCGGCCGCATCCAGCGCCTGGTGCAGCGTTTTGCTCCGGCCCATGTGCTGGCGCGCACGGTGCGTGCACCCTGGCCGTTCATCACCGGCGTGGCCGCACTCGTGGGGGCCGATACCTTCCTGCGTGCGCCGCGGCCCGAGCGTTCGGTGCGCCTGCATCCCCACGCCGAGGGTTCGGCCCTCGGCGGCCCCGATACGCTCCGCGGCCCCGCCTCGCTGGATGCCCATGCCGGCGCGCTGGACGATGTGCTCCCGCCCACAGCGGCCGCCCGGCCCGTGGCGCGTGTGGCGCTGGCCCAGGGCGATGCGCTGGCGCAGGATGCGCACCGGCCGCTGCTGCTCGATGGCAGTGGCTCCACCGCCGCACCGGGCCGCCATCTGCAGGGCTGGGAATGGCGCCACCTGCCGCCCGCCTGAACAGACCCTTTCATCTTTCACCCACCACCAGGAGATCACCATGGCCCAGTTCACCCCCGGCACCGACAGCACCGTGAAGGCCAACGAGCCTTCGCTGGAAGTCGCGTCCTCGCGCCAGGCGCCGCTCAAGCCCGGCAAGAACGTGTTCCAGCTGATCGTGGAGGACGACACGGGCAACCAGTCCGAGCCCGCCACCATCACCATCATCGTGCGCGACAACGTGCGCCCCACGGCCGTGATCGACTTCGTGGAGGCCACGGGCGGCACCAACCCCAACCCGACGATGGAGGTGGCCTTCGGCACCAAGTTCGCACTGTCGGGCAAACGCAGCAGCGACGTGGATGGCGAGGTGACCTCCTACACCTGGCAGCTGCTGACGACCTGAAGGCGTAGCGGAGCACCGGAAGATCGTATGGCGCAACTGCAGCTGGGCGTTCCGCTCAAGACCCGCGAGGCCGTGGTCGAGTGCCCGGCCGACCTGCCTGTGGGCCGCTACCGCGTGGTGCTGGTGGTGGCCGGGCGCTCGGGCGAGAGTGCGCCTGTCGAGTTGCGGCTCACGGTGGTGCGCCGGCGCGTGGTGCCCGTGGACCCGGTCATCGTGGGGCCCGTGCGGCCGCTGGAGCCGGTGCGGCCCGTGACGCCCGTGACACCCGTCTCGCCCCTCACGCCCACCACGCCGGTGATCCCGGTGCGGCCACGGCGGCCGACTTGAACAAGGAGAACCCCATGGGCGCGTCCGATCTGCAGACCACCCCGCGCGAGCGGCCCGATCCGCTGGTGGCCGAGAGCCTGGCCACGCTGGGCACCCCCGAGCGGCCGCACTATGCCGTTGGCGTGCTGCTGGACGCGCAGGACTTCGGCGCCGAGCAGCTGTACCACCGCGCGCGTGCGGCACGTGCCTATGCCGCGTTGTACGGCCACGGCACCATCGCCGGCCTGCGCGTGGCCGGCGTGTTCCATTCCGATCCCACGGCACCCGTGGGCAGCCTGCCGCGCCTGGAGATCGAAGTGGCCCCCGGCGCGGCGCTGGACCGGCTGGGCCGCACCATCGAGCTGCGCCGCCGCCAGTGCCTGGACCTGGGTCGCTGGTGGGACGCGCAGGCCGCGCTGCCGCTGGACGCCGCCGCGCGCCAGCGCCTGGTGAGCGCCGTGCGTGGCGCAGCGGCCGGTGATGCGCGCGTGCACCTGGACGTGTGGCTGCGCTTCGTGCAGTGCAGCCATGGCCTCACACCGGCCTTCGCGGCCGGGCCCTTCAACGCCACGGATTACAACGTGCCGCACCGCATGGCGGATGGCTTCGAGCTCAGCTTCGCGCTGTCGCGGCTGGACGGGGACGCGCCCGTCACGCCACAACCGCGCTCGCGCGAGCTGGAGCGCCGCCTCGCGCAGCTCAGTGCCATCACCGACCCCGCCGAGCTGGAGGCCGCACGCCGCGCCTGGGGCCTGGCCTGTGTGTTCGAGGCCTGGCCCGAGGCCGCCGGCGACCTGCCCGGAAGCCTGCCGCGGCTGGTGGAGCACGATGCCACGCTGCCCGGCAGCGGCGAGGACGACCGCACGCGGGTGCTGCTGGCGCGTGTGCACGTGCCCGTGACGCAGGCCGATGCATCAGCCATGCCCCTGATCGACCGCGCGAGATGGACTTCGCTGGACGATGCCTTGGACGCCGCACAGGCTGCAGAGCGTGCCGCCGCATCCGACGCCGACATCGTCACCGCGCTGCGGGCCCTGCGCGTGGCCGAGGCCGCGCATCCCGTGGACAACAGCCAGCGCCCCGTGGTCTTCAACCCCTATTTCTGGCGCGGCCGCCTGGCCGGCGACGTCTGAACACTGCCCGCACAGGAGCACCCCATGGCCCTCAGCTTTCTGCCCACCGAGATCACCGTCGGCGGCATGTTGTCCAACGATGCCTCGCTGCAATCCCAGGTCGATGCGGGCGCGCTGGTGGTGGACAGCCACCGGCGGCGGCCCTACTACTTCGACGGCCGGCTGCTCACGGCCGCGGACCTCACGGCCGACCAGGACTACCACCGCGCGCGCCAGGCCGACCTGGGGCGGGCCATCGGTGCCGGCACGGGCGGCGTGGTGCGTGGTCTGGCCGTGCGGCTGGGCCGCGAGGCGGCCAGCGGGGCACCCACGCTGGTCATCGAGGCGGGGCTGGGCCTCACGCCGGGTGGTGACATCGTGCAGGTCGCGAGCCCGCTGGAACTGTCCATCGCGCAGCTGGGTCGCACACAGGCGCTGGACCTGCAGATGGGGGTGCAGAAAGTCAACCCCACCAGCGCATCGGGCCGCCTCTCGGGCGTGTTCGTGCTGGCGCTGCGGCCTGTGGAATTCAGTGCCAACCCCTTAGCCAGTTATCCCACCACGCTGGACGGCGAGCGCAGCGTGCGCAATGGCGACATCGTCGAGGCCACGCTGGTCACGCTGATCCCGTACCCCGACCGCAGCGGCGCCGAGACGGCCGTGGCCAAGCGTGCCCGCGTGGCCCGCGAGGTCTTCGTGGACCGCCAGCGCCCCGGCACGCCACAGGACGCCTTGCCGCTGGCCATGCTGTGCCTCGAAGGCGGTGCACTGCAATGGCTGGACCTGCACCTGGTGCGGCGCGAGGTGGGCGCCGAATCCACCCTCTCGGCCGGCCTGGCGCCGCGCCCGCGCGCCTTGCTGGAGGCCTGGTTCGCGCAGCACCTGGATGCGCTGGACGATGTGGACGACGACAGCTTCCGCGCCGGCTTCCCGGCCGCCAGCCGCTTCGAGGTGTTGCCGCCCATCGGCCCGCTGCCGGCCAGCACGCTGCGCTTCGGCGACGTGCTGGGCGCCCCCGCGCTGCTGCAGTCCTACCTGCCGCCGCAGGTGGACTGCGAATTCGCCTTCATCCCCAGCGACGAGCTGGCCGCGCTGGTGCAGGAGTCGCTGGCCCTGCCGCCCATCGACCTGCGTGCGGGCGACGAGGCGCTGGACCGCCTGGCGGTGCTGGTGCTGGCACCCGTCACGCGCCAGCAGCTCGAGGCCTTCAAGCGCGAGCTGGGCACGCTCACGCGCCCGGTGCGTGCGGCTGCGGCCGGCCTGGTGGCCAAGCGCTCGCCGCTGGAGGCCATGCTGCGCATCGCGTTGCCGCGCGATGGCCTGACGCTGTCGCCCGTGTTCACCGCCACCGCCGAGGCCGATAGCCTGGTGAAGGCCTGGCAGCGCGCCTTCGCCCAGACCGTGCAACAGGCAGCGCAGGCCAGCGGCAACCGCCCCACCTTCTGGTACCTGCGCCGCCGCCAGCTCCCTTACACCACCGAGGTCAGCGGCGTGACGCTGCGCCTGGCGGGCGACGCCGCAGAGCTGGACAAGCGTGTGGACGAGGCCGCGGCCGTGGACAAGACCATCACGGCGCTGGGCCAGGTGCGCAAGGTGCTGCCGGCGCTGGGCGTGGCCGAGGTCTCGAACCTGCTGGGTGCGCCGCGGCTGGCCTTGTCGAAGGACTTCGACGGCAAGGTCTTCGCCACCTCCGACCTGCTGCGCCGCAGTGCCACGCTGGCATTGGCGCAGCGCCAGGAGGCCAAGACGCTGGACCACGCGGCCGTGCTGGAGGTGGCGCGCGGCTTCGGTGATCCGCGCCTGGGCGAAGGCATCGACGCCCTTGCCGATGCGGCCGATGCGGACACGCGCACGGCCCTGCGCGGCAAGGAGGTCAGCGAGGCCATCGCCAGCACCGGCCTGGCCCCCGCGCTGGACCGTGCGGCGCGCATCCTGTCCACCGACAAGCTCGCGGGTTTTGCCAGTGGCGTGGTGAAAGCGGCGCAGAGCGGTGACCCGCAGAAGGCCCTGTCCGAACTGGCCGGCGACGTCGGCTGAGGCATTGCAGGAGACGACGCATGAAACTCTCGCCCCCCGTGTTCAAGGGCCTTGCCGGCGAGCGCGTGCTGCAGGCGCTGCCGCCGCTGGCGCCCTATGCCGACGACGCGGGCGACGGCAGCCTGCGCCGGCGCCTGTACCTGTTCCCGTCGCGCACGCTCACGCACCTGGCCTTGCTGCAGGAGCAGCGCAGCCGCATCGCCGACGCCATGCGCCTGGGCCAGGCCGTGGCGCCGGGCGTGGTGGACGGTCTCGAAGTGCTGCTGGAGCCGCTGCGGCGCGCCGACGGCAGCATGGGCCACAGCGTGGTGCTGATGCCGGGCCGCGCCATCGCGCCCGACGGGCAGGACCTGCAGCTGTCCTACCCGCTGCGCGTGGACGCGGACCGCATGGTGGTGTGGACCGGCGACCCGCGCGCGCCCACGCTGGGCACGCGGCGCGCCGACGCGGCGCTCTCTGCCGGCCTGGCCCACGCCATGGTGCTGGTGGCGCGCCCGCTCACCATGGTCATCGACCGCGTGGGGGGTGGCAACGACCCCTGTGTCAACGCCGCCGAGCCCGAGCTGAACGCCGCACTGGCCTGGGAGGACGGCTTCCAACTGGCCTGGGTGCCCTGGCCCGCGTCGCGGCCGCTGCCGCCGTGGGAAAGCATGGACGGTGCGGGGGATGGTGGTTTGGACGCGCGCTTCCGCAACCGCGTGGCCTATGCCATCTTCAACGCCGAGCGCGAGCGCCTGTCGCAGAGCGGCCTGCGCTCGCTGCGGCGCTGGCAGGCAGGCGCGGCGGCCACGGCTTCGGCGGACAACGTCCTGTGGCCCTGGGAGCCGCTGGGTGTGCCGCTCGCGGTGGTGGGCTTCGATGCGGCCTTTGCGCCCGTATACGCCGACCGCGCCGCCGTGGTGCGCCAGGGCGGTGGGCGCCGCAACCGCGCGGCCCTGGTGCCCATGGCCGGGGACGACGTGTTGTGGCAGGCCCGCGTGGGCCAGTGGGTGGAGCACCTGGCCGAACTGCCGCCCGCGCTGCTGGCGCCCGAGGCCTTCGCCGCGCGCTTCGACTGGTTGCCACCCGCCGGCATCGTGCCCCGCACACTGGCCGACATGGACACCGGCCGGCAGTGGCTGTTCCCGCCCGGCTTCGACGTGCAGGCCCAGCCCGTGCCGCTGGAGATGGTGGACGCACTGATCGCCGAGAGTGCGCCGCTGTTGCCCTTCAACCTGTCGCTGCGCGACCAGGTGCAACTGCTGGTGCCCGTGCCCGCAGCCTCCTACGAGCCGGGCCTGCTGGACCTGCGCCCGCGCGTGCACCCGCTGTTCGACCTGGAGATCAACCGGCTGCGCGGCGCGCGAAGCACGTTGCTGCAGCGGCGCGACGGGCTGCGCCGGCGCTGGGACCTGCTGCTGCGCTGCATCACCGGCAGCTGGCCCGCCTATCCGCAGGACGACCCCGATGCCCTGCCCGATGAACGCGGCGCGGCCGATGCGGCCGGGCTATTGCGCGTGCGGCGCGCCCGGGCCGCTGCGGGCGGCGTGGACGTGCATGGTTTCGACAACGCGCATGTGCCGCTGGACGTGGCGCCGGGCGACGAAGCCGTGGTCTTCGTGCGTTTCGATGCGGCGCCGGCCGCCGTGGGCCTGCGGCTGCTCGAGGGGCCGCGTGCAGACGCCAAGACGCCGGTCATGGTGATGGGCGACCAGGCCGCTGCCGCCGGCCGTGTGGTGCTGGGGCCCTTGCCCCCACCCGAGGCCGGGGCACCGGGCGCGAAGCCCTGGATGCGCCTGGCCTTCCCCATGGCCAGCGCGGGACTGGCCACCACGCAGGTGAGCGGCATCGAATTGCACGTGTACGCCGGCAATGCCGAAGCGCAGGTGGTCTGGGGTGCGGCCGGCAAAGCGCGCGGCGGCTTCGAGACCGTGTGGCTGGGCGATGCATTGCCGCCCGGCGCGCAGGCCTTCGGCGATTGGCGCTGGGAAGAGCAGGGCACGCCCTTCACCGAGGCCGAGGACCATGCCGTGGGCCTGCCCCTGGAGGCTGCTGCGCAGGGCAGTGGACCGCAAGCGCCGCCACGGCGCCAGGTGGCCGAAGTCGTGCGGCTGCTGGCGGATTGGAAGGCGTTCAAGAACGGCGTGTTGTTGCCCGAACTGGGGGAACTCGACGACGCGGCGCGTGCCGCACGCGCCGCCGCGGGACAGAATTCCCGGCGCGTGGTGGACGAGGGGCTGGACGCCTTGCTGGTGCGGCTGGACGGCCGCATCCGCTCCGCCAACGACCATGTGGACCTGGGCTTCCTGCGCGCGCGCACGGACGTGTTCCGCGTGCGCCAGGGCGTGCTAGGCAACGACAGTGCGCGCCGCTTCCTGACCTCGGCCTCTGCCGCGGAGCTGGTGGACCGCAACGAGAACCCGGTGGCGACGGAGCAGGCCTTTGCGGACTATTTCAAGCGGCTGGACCAGAACATCGACGTGCCACCTTTCACGCCCAAGGTCACGGTCGTGGCGCCGGTGTCGGCACCCGTGGGGGCTGCGCGCGCGGCGATTGCGCCTGCAGCGGCGGCGCCTGCCGCTGCCGCGGCACGCGGCGCGGTGGGCGCCGGCGCTGCGGTCTCGGCCACCACGGGTCGGCTGGGTGGCAGCGCGACCGGCATCGGGCAGGTGCTGGTGGGCGGGGACCGCTTTGGCAACGTCAGCACGGGCGGAAGCATTGGCAACCTGGGAGCGATAGGCAATATCGGCAACGTGGGCACCGTCGGGACTATCAGCACGGTCGGCACCATCGGTGGCACCGTGTCCGGCGGCTCGGGGCGCGATGTCTTCCAGATCGACCGTGGCGAGACCAAGGTGGGCGTCGAGGCGAGGCTGGACCTGGGCAGCAAGTCCGAGCTGTTGCAGCTGGACACCGGCCTGGCCACCGGCGGCAAGTTCTTCACCACGCCCGGCGGCGCCAAGGCCGCGGAAGTGCCGCCGCCCCCGCTGGCCAGCGAGCCCACGCCGGCGGTAGATGCGGTGGTCGGCGCCAGCCTGCTCGGTGCCACGCTCAACGACGTGACCGTGGCCGACCGCTTCGGCATCTCCACCTCGGTGCTCACCAGCAATGCCGCGGCCAAGGGCAAGGGCGACTTCGTGCGCACCGGCAGCGCGGGCCTCAAGGGCAGCGGACTGGTCATCGACGACCTGCCCGTCTTCGGTTACGGCAAGCCAGAGAAGCCGAACGACCCCGAGGCGCCGCTGAAGACCGACCTGAAGATCGGCGACCTGGATGCCACCGCGCTGGACCTGGACGCCGGCGAGCCCGCGGGCGAGGACCTGCACGAGGCCGTGTACTTCAAGCGCGGCATCGACGCCATCGACAACCTGGTGCGTTTCCTGCGCGGCGTGGAGCTGCGCGCCGAGGACTACCGGCGCCTGCAGGCCGATGCCTCCGCCACACGCTCGCGCATGCAGGCCGCCGTGCAGCGCCTGGGCGACGGCATCACCACGGCTTCGCAACAACTCGCCGAGGTGCGGCACGACCTGTCGGTGGCGCAGGCGCTGCGCGCCGAGGAGGCCGCGCGGCTGGCCGCGCTGGTGGAGCGCCGCCGTGCCGTGCTGCGCGAGCAGGTGCCCTACCTGGTGTTCCGCCGCCCACGCACCACGCCCGCACTGGCCGACGTGCCGCTGCTGGCCATGCAGCCCGCCATGGTCGACGACCCCGTGCCGCGCTGCCGGGGCCAGAGCCACACCATGCCGCCCGAGCTGGCGGCCATGGTCGACACGCTCAAGGACGTGCCCACGCGCTGGCTGCGCCCGTTGGTGCGCGACTTCGGCCGCTTCGACCAGCTCTCGGACCTGCGCCTGTTGCTGGGCCAGGCGGGCAAGCGGCTGGCCGAGCCACCCGTGCTGGATCGGCTGGTGCTGGAAGAAGGCGCGCAGACCACCACCGGCACGCTGATCCTGCAGCGCTTCGAACAGCATGCCCAGAGCCTGCTGCAGGTGCGCGAGACATCGCGCCAGCGCATCACGCAGGTGGACGCCAGCAGTTGGAAGCAGGCCACGCTGCAGGTGCAGGAGGTGGTGGCGGTGCGCGACATCCTGACGGTGGCACCGGCCTCGCACCCCGTCACGCTGCTCTCGGCGGGCCTGCTGGACGACATCGGCGGCGTGGCCGCCTGCCTGCACGCGGCGCTGTGCGAGACACCGGCCGCGCTGCGGCTGCGCTGGGCGCAGGCCTTCTCGCAATTCGACGCCGCAGTGTCGCTGCGCCAGCTGAGCACGCTGCCGGGCTTCGGGCGCCCCAGCCCCACGGCCGGCACCGACGCCCAGGTGGCAGGCAACGAGGCCCTGGCCTGGCGCCGCATGCAAGGCATGGTGGACTGGTTGTTCGCGCAGGTGGTGGACGAGCCCGCGCCTGTGCGCGCCATCGACGACCTGGTGCGTGTGTGTGTGCTGCTGGCAGCGCATGCGCCGGTCAAGCGCATCGTGTCTGCGCGCGTGCGCCGGCCGGTGCCGGCCATCCGGGGTGCGGTGCTGGACCTGGCGCTGGATGTGCGCACGGTGCGTGTGGGCATGCAGGTGCTGGTGCACCACCCCGTGACGCGTGCCATCGTGGCCCGCGCCGTGGTGGAAGACCTGCACGACGCGGGCGCCTCCGCGCGCATCACCCAGGTCATGGCGCAACAGGGCCTGGCCATCGACGAAACCATGCGCGTGCAGCTGCAGCAAGGCGCCGCGTTGTCCTCGCCCGCCGTGGCCGAGGCCGAGCGGATGGCGGCCACCACGACGAACACGCTGGGCGTGCAGAATGCTTCGAAGGGCGCCGCCGCAGCCGCGACGGAGATGGCAGCCGAGCGCGGCATGGCGCTGCAGGTGCAGAAGCTCGCGGCACGCGCTGCCGTGCAGGGACGCAAGGTGGCCGTGAAATGAAATGCACCGCCGCTGTCGCCGAGGTGGCGGCTCACGCCTCCATGTTTGCTGGCGGATCGGCGGCGTGCACCTGCCCTGCCGCGGAAGCTTCAAGAGGGGTGTGATGGCCCCCACTGCCACTCCCCACGGTCCCCTGGTCGCCCCCAGCGAACGCCGCGTGCACCACGCCCGCGTGCGCCCCGCCGCGCCCGAAGGCGCCTGGGCGCTGCGGCAGGCGATGGAAGACGCGCTGCGCTGCGCCAGCTTCGACGATGTGGGCCGGCTCGTGCTGGTGCGCCGGCTGCGCATCACTGGGTTGCCTGCAGGCGCAGGCGGCGTGCTGCTCACCCGCGCGCTGGAGCGCGCCTGGCGCGAGACGGCGCGGCAGGCCGTGCCGGCACTGTCGGGGCCGATGCGGTTACGGCTGAAGAGGCGACGCAGGCGGTGGCCGTGTGGTTCGCATCCCCGGCGGAGGCGGTGGTGGCTGCACTGGCCCGCACCGTCGAGGGCGCACCGCTGGCCGCCTGGTTCTGGCCGCTGGCCGTACCCGCACTGGCCACCATGCCAATGGTGGCGCAGCGGGTGCCGCCGCTGGTTGCGCAGTTGCAGGCGCTTGCGCCCGGGTCCTGGCAGCACGCGCTGGCGGCTTGGCCATGGCCACGGCGCGCGCGTTTGGATTCCTTGCTGGGGGCGTCGGAGCCCGGGCCGCCACAGGCCACGTCATGGGCTGCGCGCCCGACGCCATCGACGGCCCGGGCCACACCACCCGAGCCGCCGCAATCCGCCCGCGCGGCGACGGTGCTGCCGGAGGGCACCGCGCTGCCCTCGCGGCAGTCCGTTCGATGGCAATTGCCACCCGAAGTGGCGCAGACTTCGGCACCGCCGTCAGCGCCCTTCGCGGCTGTGCGTGCGCCGCCACCGCACCTTGCGGCGGGGGCTGAAGGTGGCTCCACCGAGCTTCTGGCGCAGCACCGGTCTGACGCCGCAACACCCCAGACGCCTGCACCGCACCCGCAGCAGGGTGCTTCAACGCCCGTTCCGTCTGTTGCGCGGGTGCCCACCGCGCAGCCACACCCCGATGCAGCACCTGCCGCCGCAGCGCCTGCCCAGTCCCCCATGCCCCAGGTCGGGACCATTCCACGTCAGCCACGCCGTGCCGCGCCGTCTACAGCAGCGTTACCGTCGCTCCCCTGGCTGCGCGATGCGGTCTTCAGCCCGCATGCAGGGGCACTTTGGCTGGTCAACCTGCTGCAAAGCGTGGGCTTCGGCGTCGCGGAGCCCTCCCTGGGCATGGTGCACGCAGTGCTGGGGGGCCTGTTCCGCACAGCCGGCCTGCACCCGGACGACCCGCAATGGGCCGTGCTGGTGCCCGACGAGGCACCGCCACCCGATCACCTGGCCAGGCGCTGGCAGCTGCGTGCGCGGCGCGCGCTGCGGCGGCATGCGGGGCTGTCGGTGGCAGAACTCGTGCACCGCCCCGGCTGGATCACGCTGACGCTGACCCATGCCGACATCGTGTTCCCGATGGATGCCGTGGACCTGAGCGCGCGCCGCCGCGGGCTGGACTGCGACCCCGGGTATGTGCCGTGGCTGGGGCGCATCCTGCGTTTCCATTTCGTCGCGCGCGCCGACTGGCCTGCGCCGGAGCCCAGCGATGGCTGAAGCCCCGCGCACCGACACCGGTGCCCGACTCGCGCGTGCCTTGGCGGACTGCCTTGCGCAGCAGGGCGAGGCCCTGCACGCCCATCCGGACCTGGCGGGTTTCGACGCGCAGGCCGTGGCCGAGGCCTTGCGCGACGACCGGCCGGATGCGCAGGCGCTGCGGGCCCTGGTGCACTTCATGGCGCTGGAAGAAGGCGAACATGCCGCGGCCCTGCTGGCACTGCGCGGCGAGACCGATGCGCGGCTCGCGTCGTTGCTGGAGCTGCTGCAGGGCAGCGAGCACGCACCCGGGCCACCGCGGCCCACGCTGGGCCTGCTGGCGGCTCTGATGGCAGCGGAGCAGGCGCATGCGGACCCGCAACCGGGCGTCGATGCGAAGGCCCCCTCCACCGCCGCCACGATCGCATCGCTGGCGCAGGGCAGCGCGCTGGCCTGTGGCCTGTTGCAGATGGCGGATGCCGGCCCGCTGGCCCGCCGCGTGTTGCACATGCCTCTGCCGCTGGTCACGCTGCTGGCCACCGGGGTTCTGCCGCCGACGATGCGGCTGCACCACCTGGCGTTGCGCCGGCTGGGTGTGGCGCCGTGGCCGCTGCCCGCCTCCTGGACCACCGCATTGCAGCCGGTATGGGCCAAGCCCGCCGGCCCGCAGGTGGTGGTGCTTCGCGGCAGCGATGCCATGTCGGACCTGGAAGCCGCCGCGCAGGCGCTGGCCGCTGCGTGGGGCCTGCAGCCCTTGCGCCTGGAAGCCGCAGACGGTGAACCCACGCCGCAGGCCCTGCAAGCCCATGCCGTCCGCGCCGGCTTGGCGCCGCTGATGTGCGCCGCGCAGGGCGTGGCCGTGTGGCACGGGCCGTCCGCGGCAGGCCAGGCCCTGCGTGTGCCCGAGATCGAGGGCTTCACTTCGCCGTGGATCGTGCTGGCGGGTACCGGTGTGGCGGTGCTGGCCGAGGCGCAGGTGCCGGTGGTGGAGATCGACCTGCCGCAGCCCGGCCCGCAGGAGCGTGTTGCGCTGTGGCGCGCGCTGGTGCCGGGCACGGCCGCGGATGCGCCGCTGGCCGCGGTACGCGATTCGCGGTGTGGCCTGTCGGTGCTGCTGCGTGCGGCGCAACTGGCCAGGTCTGCGCCGGCATCGAAGACCCCGAAGGAGGATGCCCCCAGCGGGACATACCCGGACGCGGCCACCGCGCTGCATGCTGCCGTGCGCGGCGCGGCGCGCGAGCTCTCGGCCTGGGCCCAGGTCAGCACCGACCAGGTGCCGGTAGACACCTGGGTGGGCCAGCAGGAGGTCAGCGCTGCGCTGGACCTGCTGCTGGCACGCTGCCGCGCACGCGAAGACGCCGCACGTGGCCTGGGGCCACTGCTGGCCACGCGCATGCCGCCCGGCGTCAAGGCGCTGTTCTTCGGTGCCTCGGGCACCGGCAAGACCCTGGCCGCGCAGTGGATCGCCGACCGGCTGGGCCGCCCGCTGGTGCGCGTGGACCTGGGCGCCGTGGTCAGCAAGTACATCGGCGAGACCGAGAAGAACCTGGGTGCGCTGCTGTCGCGGGCCGAACACGTGGACGCCGTGCTGCTCTTCGACGAGGCCGACTCGCTGTTCGGCGCGCGCACCGACGTGCGCCAGGCCAACGACCGTTACGCCAACATGCAGACAAACTACCTGTTGCAGCGGCTGGAGACTTTCCGCGGCCTCGCCGTGCTCACGTCCAACAGCCGCGCGCGTTTCGACGAGGCCTTCGTGCGCCGGCTGGATGCGACCATCGAGTTTCCGCTGCCCGACGCGGCCCAGCGCCTGCGTTTGTGGGCGTTGCACCTGGGCGAGCAGGACGACGATGACCCGGCGCTGCAAGCCCTGCGCCAGCGCGTGGCCGCGCTGGCCGACCTGCCCGGTGGCCACATACGCAACGCGGCACTGACGGCCGCACTGCTGGCCCGCAGCCGCGATGCCGCCGCGGCGGATGCCGTGGAGGGCGAGGACATGGCACCCACGCCCATCGCAGCGGCCGACGTGGTGGAGGCACTCGCCCTGGAATACCGCAAGCTCGGCCTGCGCCTGCCCGAGGCGCTGCAGCAGCAGGGTTGAGAGCTTGAGAGCCAATCGCTTGAACCCACGTGCAACCCCGCGAAAGGTCTTTGACATGAACGAACATCCTTGTGAGCGGGGTTGCACCCTACGGGCCAGGGTCGCCGAGGGCGCCATGCGGCGTTGCGCCGCTTGCCCGTATCTCGATACGGGCTGCGCGTCGCGCCTTGCCTGGCACCCTCGGCAACCCTGTCGTGGGTCCCATCGATTGCCTCTCAAGCTCTGAAGCGCACCACACCACCGCCTCCCGCGCCATGTTCGAGGCCCAGCACGCACCCGCCAGCCACCGGCCGCCGCTGCGGCGGATGCCGGAGCCCGATGCCGCGTTGCAGCCTGCGGAGGCGGAGCAGGAGGCCGCCGAGCCCGAAGCGCCTGCGCACGGGATGGGCGCGCGTATGTCGCCGCGCCCCCCCACACCCCGCGCGCGGGGCGTGGCGCCTGGGCGCAAGGCCCGTGGCACGGCTGCGGCCGAGGGCCAGGCCACGGCGAATGCCAAGCCAGCAGCCAACGGCGCCGGGCCCCAACGCCCCTCGACCCTGCCGCGTTTTCTGCAGCAGGCGCCGGCGCGTGCTTCGCCTGCGCCCGCTCCCGCTTCCGCTCCTGCGCCTGCGCCTGCGCCGGTGTCGACGCCGACGCCCGTAGCGCCTGCAGCGCATCCTTCAGCGGGCGCTTCCGCGGCGCAGGCCGCAACCGTCGCCGCGGCCTCCGCAACGCCATCGGCCGGTGCGCCAAAGCCGGCTGGCATCGCCGGGCCCACGACCGGCGACAAGGCAGGGGCGGCCACCGTGGCGGATGCCGTCGCCCCGGCTGCCAGCGGCAAGGCCGGGTCCGCGTTGGCTCGCGCGTCTGCGGGCGGAGCCACAGCGCGGGGCAGCGACGCTTCAGGCTCCGCCCCACCCATGGCGGGCGCTGCGGGATTGGCCGTTGCCTTGGCGGGCGGGCAGGGCGGAGGCGCGGGCGGTGCCGCGGCCGCCATGGCGCAACCCGGCGCCGAAGCGGGACCGACGACTGGCGGAGCAGGGGCATCTGGCGCCAGCATGGCAGGCGGCGCCAGTGGCGGCGCGGCGACGGCCGGCGGCGCGGGCGAGTCTGCCGCCCCGGAAGGCGGGGCCACTTCGGAGAACGGGGCCGAAGAAGAGCGCACCGAGGAGCGCATGGAGGCCGCGCAACCCGAAACCGCCGCGCAGGATGCGGCTGCCGATGACGACGCGTCGGCCGAGGGCGCCGAGGCCGAGGGCAGTTTCGATGACGGAGCATCCCCATCCGCAGGCGCTGGCGATGCCGCCCCTGCCGGTGCCGCCATGCAGGCCGCTGCAGCCGACACCGGGGACACGGCAGCGGACGCTGGCCCCACCACGACCGAGCCCGCCTCCACACCCCCTTCCGACCCCCAAGCCGCAGAGCGCATGCAACGCAGCGACGAGACGCGCAGCGTGCAGGCCGACATGCGCCGGGGTGACGACGAAGGCACCGCCGAGCGCGCCGACGCGCAGGTGGAACAACAGGCGGACGCCGGCAATACACCGGCCACCGGCAGCGAGGGCGAACTCAGCGAAGCCGAGAAGTCCGCCGCGTTGTCTGAAGTGGGCGAGGGTGGCGGCGGTGGTGGCGATGCTGCTGCTGCATCCGCTGGCGGTGGCGGCGGGGGAGGCGGTGGCGGTGCCGAGGCCGCCGCCGAGGAGCCCGCCGCGCCAGACACCAGCGCGCTGGCACCCGAAGCCGGCCTGGGCACCGCGGCATCGCTCGGCCCCGTGCCGGCCGCGGCGGCGCTGGA
The DNA here is from genome assembly GCA_965278985.1 of Burkholderiaceae bacterium. Taxonomy (GTDB): domain Bacteria; phylum Pseudomonadota; class Gammaproteobacteria; order Burkholderiales; family Burkholderiaceae_C; genus CAISIP01. The sequence continues at coordinate 17,642 of OZ257131.1, forward strand.
CGGCGTGGGTGCGTCCATCGGCCGCACCACCGAGGAAGAAGGCGCATCGTTGCAGCAGCAGATGCCGCAACCCGAGGTGGGATCCGACGACGCGGGGGTCGCCAGCGCGGCGGATGCCTATGCCGAGGCCGATGGGGACGGCGATGGCGCCACCGAAGCCACCGCAGCCGTGGACGCCGGCCCCTCAACCCCCACGCCCGAACCCGCAGCCCTGCCGCCGGCCCCGCCCGCCCCCACGCAGTCCATCGCCACCCCTTCCGTGCAATCCGGCGAAGGCGGCACCGCCAAGCCCGAGGACGCACGCCGCGTGCAGTCCGCCGTGCGCAACATGCCCACCGAGGACGCCGGCCTGGACGTCAGCGCCGGCGCGCCGCCCACATTGGCGCTGCAGGGCGATGCCGACCCCGCCACCGCCGACGCGCAGAAGGCCGCGCTGGACCAGACCGTGGCGACACAACAGTCACAGGGCGCAGCGGATGCCGCCGCACCCGCCGGCGAAAACGCCATCCGCGCCCGCCAGCCGCGCGAGGTGCTGCAGCCGCCCGCACTGGCCGCCCCCGCTGCCCAAGGCGCGGCCGGCGGCGCGGCCGATGCCGCCGCGGGCGAGGAGGGTGTGGCCGTCCTCGCCGACGAGAAGCAGGGCCCCGAGGTGCGCGCTGCCGCCGCGCAGGCGCAGGCCGAGATGGGCGTGCGGCGCGGCGAGCACCGCGCCAAGGTGGACGAAGAAAAGGGCCGCAGCGACCAGGAGATGGCCCAGCTGCGCGCCAACAATGCGGCAGAACAGGCGGCCGAGAAGGCGGCCGCCCAGGGCGAGGTGGGCCAGGCGCGCGCCGACTGGACCGCCGAGCAACAGGCCGAGGTAAAGAGCACGAACCAGAAGGCCGGCAAGGAGCTGACGACCGCGCGCGAGAAGGTGCAGCGGGAGCAGGCCAAGGGCGATGCAGAAGCCGGCCAACACATCGCCACCGGGGAGGCCGAGGCCGGCGAGCACAAGGCCAAGGCCCAGGCGGATGCCGCGCGCAAGAAGCAGGAGGCCGAGAGCGAGAGCGACGGCGTCTTCGGCTGGTTGTCGTCCAAGGTCACGGCCTTCTTCGATGCCCTCAAGCGTGGCCTTACCGCCATCTTCGATGCCGCCAAGAAACTCGTGCGCGCCGCCATCGACAAGGCGAAGAAGCTGGCCGTGGCCGCCATCGAACGCGCGCGCAAGGCCGTGGTGGGCCTCATCAAGGCCGTGGGTGCGGCGCTGATCGCGCTGGGTGACGTGTTGCTGGCGGCCTTCCCCGCGCTCAAGCGCAAGTGGCGCCGCTTCATCACGCAGCGTGTGCGCCAGGCCGAGGCGGCGGTGAACCGGTTGGCCGACGCGCTGAAGACCGGCATCACCAAGCTGCTCGACGCGCTGGGCAAGGCCTTCGAATTCCTGCTGGACGCATACAAAAAAGCCATGTTCGCCGTGCTGGACGTGGCCAAGGGCGTGGCCATGGCCGCCATCAAGGCCGCCAAGGCCGTGGCCGATGCGCTGGGCACCTTCGTCGTGCTCGTGCGCGACATCGCGAAGAACCCCGGCGGGTGGCTGGCCAACCTGGGTTCGTCCGCGATGGACGGCGTGCGCAACCACCTGTGGGGGCCGTTCAAGGGCGCGGTCAAGGAATGGTTCGACAGCAAGCTCGACGAGGTGCTGGGCATCGGCGGCATGGTCTGGGGCATGCTCAAGAAGGGCGGCATCGGCATGAAGGAAGTCGGCACCATGGCCTTCGACGGCCTGAAGGCTGCCATCCCCGCGGCGCTGATCGGCATCCTGATCGAGAAGGTGGTGGCCATGATCATCCCGGCCGCCGGCGCGGTGATCGCCATCATCGAAGGCCTGCAGGCCGCCTGGGGCACGGTGCAGCGCATCCTCGCGGCCATCGGCAAATTCATTGCCTTCCTCAAGGCCGTGAAGGGCGGTGGCGCCGGGCCGCAGTTCGGCGCCATGGTGGCGGCCGCGGCCGTGGTGGTGATCGACTTCGTAGCCAACTGGCTGCTCAAGAAGCTGCGCGGCCCGGCCAGCAAGATCGGCGGCAAGATCAAGGCCATCGCGAAGAAGATCATGGCGCGCATCAAGCGTGCGGCGAAGAAGGCCGGCGGAGCTCTCAAGCGCGCGGGCAGGAAGATCGGCGCGAAGCTCAAGGGAGCGAAGAAACGCTTCGACGACTGGCGCGCAAAACGCCAGGCGAAGCGCGATGCGAAGAACGGCAAGGACCCGAAGGCCGAGGCCGAGCGCCGCAAGCGCGACAAGGAACGCGCCAAGGAGGAGCGGCTGCGCAAGGCCGTGGCGGCCATTGGCCCGGCACTGCAGAAGCTGCTGGCCGGCGGTGCCTCGCGGCCGCGGCTGTGGGCGCAGCTCGGCTTCTGGCGCCTGCGCTACCGGCTCACGGCGCTGCAGCTGCAGCGCTCCGGCGGCAGCTTCTCGTTGCTGGCCAAGGTCAACCCGCAGGCGCAGTTCGGCGCCGGCCTGATCTACGAGGGCGCGCAGCTGTCGGTGCTGATCCGCCAGGTGGTGCGCGAGGAGCTGCTGTCATTGCCCGGTGTGGACCAGCGCCGCCAGCAGGCGCCGGGTGCGAGCTCCGACATCCGCTCCGCACAGGATCTCGCGGGCCATGCGATGCAGTCGCGCGAGCAACTGGGCCAGCATGCGCCCATCCACTTCGGCCAGACCTTCAAATACCCCAGCTGGAACCCGCACCAGGTCAACTACCACCCGCCGGGCGTGGCCGGTGGTCTTCCGGTGCAGGAATTCCGCGCGCGCATGGGCGCCTCCGGCGGGCCGCTGGACCGCGTGGTGATACCGGGCTCCAGCGGGGCGTACCCGCACCTGGCGAACTCCGCGCTGCCTGGCCTGATGCAGTCCACCGGCATGAATGACCGTGCGCTGGCCGCGCAGATGCGCCTGTTCGCGCAGGGCGGCAACGGGTCGGCCATGAGCCCGCAGGCCCTGTCCACGATGGGCGCGACCTCGCACCTGGTGTTCGGCACCGAGTCGGCACGCAGCGCCGGCAACCTGGTCACCGCGCCGATGACGGCGCAGCTGGTCGAGGGCGGCCACCTCAGCTGGCAGCAGGCCCTGAGCCCGCGCACCTCGCCCGTCAGCCTGCCGATGGCGGGGGCGGGGGCGCCCCAGCGCAGCCGCGGGCTGGAGGGTGCGCTGCAGGAGCAGACGGGCATCGCCCCGCGCGCAGGCGGGCAGGGCACCACCAAGGGCGCCGAGGGCATGGCCGCGAGCGAAGAAGCCCTGGTGATCGCCTGGGTCACGCAGGTGGCGGGCGGCGCCGTGGCGGCGGGCAACGAGGAGTCGATCCGCAGCCTGGTGCGCAAGTTCGTGCGCGACTGGTACCGCATCCAGTCGCCCACGCGGCGGCGGTAGCTGGCATGGCGCCAAGCGCGTCGGCGCGACAGGGCGCTGCAGACGGCGACAATCGGGCATGCCTTCGTCTTCCTTTCCCGCCTTCGTTCCCGCCACGTGCGGCGCATGGATCGCTGCCATCCTGGCGATGGCGCTCGTGGTCCTGGTCTCCAATGTGCTGGTGCAGTACGCCATCAACGACTGGTTGACCTGGGGCGCCTTCACCTACCCCGTGGCCTTCCTGGTGAGTGAACTTGCCAACCGCCGCTTCGGCCCGCAGATGGCGCGCTGGGTGGCGTGGTGGGGCTTTGCCTTCGCGGTGGTGGCTTCGTTGATACTCGCGCCCGCGCGCATTGCCGCCGCCTCGGGCCTGGCTTTCATCGCCTCGCAGTTGCTCGACATCCGGGTGTTCGACCGCCTGCGGCATGGGCGCTGGTGGCGTGCTCCGCTGGTGGCCACCCTGGCCGCCGCAGTGCTGGACTCGGCCGTGTTCTGGAGCGTGGCCTTCGCTGGAGATGGCGGGCCCTGGATCACCTGGGCGCTGGGTGACCTGGCCGTGAAACTGGCCGTGGGCGCCTGCATGCTGCTGCCCTTCCGCCTCGCCATCGCGCGCAGCCTGCGGACGGGAGCGGTCTGACGGCGCTGGCAACCTGCAGCTCAGGCGCCGTCGAAACGCAGGTCCACCATCAACTCGTTGGCCAGGCTCTCCAGCCCGGCGCGCAGCGCGTCGGCGTCCACGCCCTGCGGCATGCCCAGCCGCGCCTGCATGTGGAACATCTCCTCGCCCGACATCGCGCCGCTGCTGGTGTGGGTCTGCAGCTTGTGGATGCTCACGCCCAGCGCCGCCAGCTGGCCCGAGATGGCGCGGATGATGCCCGGCCGGTCATGCCCCACCAGCTCCAGCTCCACCTGGCGCAGCGCGGGCCCGCCGCCGCCGGCCGGCTGCGTGACCGTGATGCGGAAGTCCGGCGCGTCCAGCGCCTGCAGCGCCTGCGTCAGCGCTGCTAGTCTGTCGGGCGGCACCTGCAGGTGCACGATGCCCGCGAAGGTCTGCTCGAAGTTCGCCATCAGGCTGTCCTGCCAGTTCGCGCCATGCGCCGCTGCGCAGTCCGAGACGGCAGTGACCATGCCGGGGCGGTCGGGGCCGGTGAGGGTGAGGATCAGGGCGGTCATGGGGTGTCTCTCTTGTGCGGAAGGCGGTGGGCAGTGATCTTACGCAGGTTGGCGCGCATGGTTCGGCAGACATGCCCCGCGCACATCGCTGCGCCTCGCCATCGGCTACGATGGCCGCGCCACTTCCCGACGCTTCCCGACGCTTCCCGAGGAGTTTATGTACAAGACCGTGCCGCTTCCCTGCCTGTCCGTCGTGCAACGGTTCGCGCGCGTCACCGCGCTGCTGCTGGGCCTGGCACCCCTGCTCGCCCATGCGCACAGTGAAACCGGCGCCATCGGCGGGTTCCTGAGCGGCTTCCTGCATCCGCTCACGGGCCTGGACCATGTGGCGGCGATGGTGGCGGTGGGCATCTGGGGTGCGTTCCTGGGCGCGCCGGCCCTGTGGGTGCTTCCGGTGGTGTTCCCGCTGGTCATGGCCGTGGGCGGCGCGATGGGGGTGCTGGGCATCCCGCTGCCGGGCGTGGAAATCGCCATCGCGCTCTCGGGCCTGGCGCTGGGCCTGATGGTGGCGTTCGCGCTGCGGCCGCCGCTGTGGGTGGCGGCAGTGATGGTCGCGGTGTTTGCGATCTTCCACGGCCACGCACACGGCACCGAGCTGCCCGAAGCGGCCAGCGCGCTCACCTATGCCATCGGCTTTGTGCTGGCCACCGGGATGCTGCACCTGGCTGGTATCGCGCTGGGGCTGCTGGTGCGCTGGCCCTGGGGCCGCATCGCGGTGCGCGTGTGCGGCGGCGTGATCGCGGCCACCGGCACGGCGTTCCTGTTCGGGCTGCTTTGACGGTTCGGCGGCTGCAGTGGGCCGGGCTCGCCGGGCCATGGCTGGTTCTGCCCACGGCTGCCCACGCGCACGGCGCGATGCCCGGCATGGCCGGGTTTGGCAGCGGCCTGGTGCATGCGCTGGTGACGCCCGCGCACCTGCTGCTGCTGCTGGGGCTTTCGCTCTGGCTGGCGCAACAGCCCGCGCACCGCATGCGTACCGCATGGCTGCCCTTTGCAGCGGCGGTGGCCACCGGTCTGCTGGCGACCACCCAGGGCGTCGTGGCGCCTGCCGTGCTGCTGCCGGGCCTGGCGCTGGCGACAGGGCTGCTGGTGGCCGCTGCCGTGCCGGCGCCTGTGCAGTTGCGCTGGGTGCTGCTGGCGGCAGCGGGGTTCGCGCTGGGCCTGGATTCGGGCGTGGACGGCGGCGCCGCGCCCACGGCGGTGGCGATCACGCTGCTGGGCACGTGGCTGGGCGCACTGCTTTATCTCGCCAACGGCGCCCATTACGCTGCGCTGTTGCCCCGGCGGCGTTGGGTGATGGTCGGCATGCGCGTCGCGGGCTCCTGGATCGCGGCCATCAGCCTGCTGGTGCTGGCCTTCGTTGCCAGGACGCTGCTGGCGGCAGCGTAGTTGGCGGCAAGGGCACCGACACCACGCCGCGTTTCAAAGCCCCAGGCGCAACCAGAACCACCACGCTGCCAGCAGCGCCAGCAGCACGGAGCCGCCACGCACGACGACACGGGGGTACCAGGGCTGGGCCACGGCGGGCTGCGACAACAGCACCCATGCCGCCACCGCCATCAGCTGGCCCGCTTCCACGCCCAGGTTGAAGCCGCCCAGCGCCCAGGGCAGCAGCCCGCCCGGGGCAGCAGCCTCCCGCAGCAGGCCGGCAAAGCCCACGCCATGGACCATGCCGAACAGCAGCGCAAGCACATCCGTGCGCACGCCGCGCACGGGCCACAGGTTGAGCAGGGCCGTGACGACGATGGTCAACGCGATGGCGGGCTCCACCCACTGCAGCGGAACATTCGTCCACCCCAGCGTGGCGATCACCAGCGTGGCCGAATGCCCCAGCGTGAAGGCGGTGACCGTGCGCAGCAGCGTCCACCAGGGGGCTGCTCGCGCCGTAAGAACGCGTGGTGCGCTACCTGCGACGGCGCTGGTACCGGATGGCTGGAACAGCACCAGTTGCAGCGGCAGCACCAGCGCCAGCAGGAACGCGAGGTGGTCATACCCCTGCAGGAGATGCTCCACGCCCAGCACCAGATACAACCACAACACCTGCAGGGGACGCGACGCGGCGGCCGTCGGTGCACCCGGTGCCGCGCCGGCGTTGGCAGCTGCCTGCTGCAGCACCAATGCGGGCGATTGCTGCGCCGAGGCCGTGGCCAGCAGGTCGGTGCCACCCACGCGGCCGGACACCAGCAGGCGGTGGTTCGCATCCTGCTCGTGCAGCAGCGTGTAGTGCAACGCCACCGTGGCGTCCGCCGCGCAACGTGTCTGCGCGCGCAGGCGCAGGTAGGTGCCGTCGCCGCGCCGGTCGAGGCCGTCGAATTCCCACGCCAGCCTGCAGGCCCCTCCGGCCGCACCGGCCGCTGCGGGTGGTGGGGTGTCGAGCTGCACGGCGTCGTTGACCAGGGCCTGCACCAGCGGCAAGGCAGCCTTCACCTCGCCCCAGAGCAGCTTGCCGTCCGCGTCCGCATCCAGCGGCACCAGCAGGTCCAGATCTTTGAGGGCCGCCGCGAAGCCGAGTCGCCAATCGCGCAGGGCTGCGGTGCCGGGCGCCGCGGCCGCAGGTGCTATATCGGACACCTGCACGTCGAGATAGGCGTCGCTGCCCTTGTGGGCCCAGGAGGTTGCAGCGCACAGCGCAAGCCACATCGCCAGCAGCAGGCGGGCAACTCCACCCCGCGGCACACGGCGGGGCATGCCGCCCTCAGGGCGCACGGCGGTCCGCCATCACGCGTGCGAGGCGCTGGTCCTGCAACCCGGATTGGCGCAGCGCTTCGGCCAGTTCGCCTGCGGCACGCGTGTCACGCGCCTGCCGCGCACTCTCCAGGGCCACCCACCAGTCGATGGGCTCGCGCTGCAGCGCCAGGTTGTGGCGGGCCAGCGCGAGCGCTTGCGCGGGCGCGTCGTCCAGCCACAACGCCGCCAGCGCCAGTTCCCGCGCGTGCAGCTTCGGATCGTCACCCCGCCGCAGCAATTCGGCGGCGCGTTCGCGCAGGGTGTCGCGCACCCCCGTCCAGCGCGGATCACCGAGCCGGCGCCACGCCGTGCCACGGCGCAACAGCACGGCATCGGTTTCCGCCACGCCCTGCAGCACCTGCACGGCCTGCGCGTCCTGGCCGGTGCGCAGCAGCAGATCGGCATAGGCGATGGCGGTATAGAGGTCGGGCTCGTCGCGCAGGCTCTGCCGGTAGGCGGCCGCGGCGGGCGCATCGGCGCCCGCACGCTCATGGGCTTCGGCCAGCAACGAGCCCAGCCAGCTGCGCTGCCCGGCATCCGTGGCCTGGCGCAGCAACGCCTCCAGGCCCTGGCGCGCCGCTGCATGGTGGCCTGTCAGGGACTCGGTTTCTAGGCGGCAGGCTTCCGCATACAGCGGCTGGCCTGCACGGGCCACGGCTGCGCAACCCTCCAGCGAGGCCGCATACTGCCCGGACAGGCGGTCGAGCGATGCCAGCGTGAGCCAGCCCTGCGCATGCAAGGGCGCACGCGCCAGTGCCGCGACCAGGGTGCTGCGTGCGGCGGCGAATTCGTGCCGCCCCTGTTGCACGGTGGCCTGCAGCACCACCAGGTCCACGGGTGCATCCTTGCGGCCCCACCAGGGTGCCAGCGCGGCCTGGGCGCGGCCCCAGTACCGTGTATCGCCGGTCTGCCGCGCCACCCCGATGTCTTCGCGCGCCTGCCCTGCGGCCAGCACCGGATCGACCACGGGCTGCGACTTGCCGGTCAACGGTGGCCGGTTGCGCGTGATGGCAGGCAGCACCTCGAGCACTTCCGCATCACCCGCCGGCACCACCGGCGTGATGGCGCTGGCGCCCAGCTGCCATGCAGCCAGCAGCGCCAGCGCCATCCCCCGCGCGAACTCAGATCGCGCTCGGTTCCGTCGTCTCATCGACGGGTACGGCCACTGCGTCGATGTTTACCGGTTCGCTGGTCTCGTCGGTCCCGGCGATGAGCTGGTTCATGTAGGCCAGCAACTGGGTCACTGCCTGCGAGACTTCGCCGGGCTGCGTGCTGTCGCCGCCGCCGCCACCACCACCGCCGCCGCACGCTGAGAGCAGGGCGGCCGTGCATGCCGTGGCCAGGGCCACGCGCAGCCGCGGCAAGATGTGTCGTGTGTTCATGGCACGTCCCTTTCCTGGACCTACATCGCGCCCGGCAGGGGCGTGTTCAGGTAGGGGAAGGTCTGCAGGAACGGCACCGTGGCCTGGTCGACGGCGTCGTGGATGTCCGCGGCAGCCGCGCCCAGGGGCACGCTGGACGGCTTGCATGCCGACGTGACACCCGCCACGCCCGGAATGCTGTTGAGCTTGAGCGCGTCGTTGTCACCATTGATCACGCACAGCCCGCCCACCATCGCCACGAGCGCGATGTCCACCACATCGTCCTTGGGACGGCGGCCGTTGGGGAAGCCCGCGTTGTCGGTGCCGCCGGCCAGCGCATTGCCCGCGACCCCCAGTCGGTTCTGCGCCGCGAAGGGCAGGGGCGCCACCGCGGTGTTCAGCCGCAGCATCTCCGCAGGCGTTGGCGTGGTCGGCTTGTTGACGCCGGTGATGCCCGTGAGGAAGGTGGTCGCCAGGTCCGTACGCGGCAGGTTGGTCGGTGCAACGTTGGCGCCCAGCACCGTGCTCAGCAGCGCAGGCAACGTGGGGTTGATGACGTAGTTCAGGAACTGCGCATCGTCCTTGGGCGCCGACGCATTGAACTTGTCCTTGTCGGGCAGGCCGATCACCACCTCATTCACCAAGGGGTTGCCCAGGCGCGAGACCTGCGTCCACGCACCACCCGCACGTTCGGCCTTGTCATTGCCGGATGCAGGCTTGCCGTTGAGCAGACGTGCCTGGCGCATGCTGGCCGTGGTCCATCCGCCTATGACCGTCTCGCTGCCCGCGACGAGGCAGTCCTTGTGGACTTCCAGCGCGAGTGTGGTGACGTTGTTCTTCTGGATGTAGTGCTGTCCACCCATGCCGGCCGCATCCTTGTTGGCCGGATTGAGCAGAAAGGCGGCTGGCGCGTTGACCAGGTCGAAGATGGTGCCGAGGTTCACGGCGAAACCTTCCTGGCGCTGGCCCACGAACACGCGCCCCTGGTCCTTGCCGGTGGGGCAACCGGGGATCGTCACCGTGTGGATGTGCTGCGCGGCATACCCTGCGTAGTCGGCGATGGTCTTGGTGCCGATGTTGTCGACGGGCTTCTCGAAGGTGGAGGAGCCCCCGGTCTTGGTCACGGCCCCGGGCACACCCTTGCGGCGGTCGCCGCGCACCAGCGTGACGGTGTAGGTCTCGTTGACATTGAGGTTGGCGGCGTTGAGGCCGCTCACCGTGCCGGACTGGATCAATGGAATCGGCACGCTCGCGCCGCCGATGGACAAGGCCGTGCCCTTGAGGTTGTTCTTGAAGCGGAACTGGAAGGTGAGGTCTTCGCGCCCGTCGCCGTTGTTGTCGATGTGAATCTCGTACAGCGCGTTCGGGTCTAACGAGAAGTAGTTCGGTCCACCGTAGGGGCCCTGCAGCGGCTGGTAGTTGGCCAGCAACGTGACATAGTCCGAACGCCCGCCGGTTCCATTCGCAGCCACGCCTTCGTAACTCCGGAACATGTAGAAGTCCGTTCCGTCGACCTTGGGGCTGGTCGTGATGAAGGGGGCTTCGCGGTGGCTCGATGCCATCGCGCCAAGGCTGGCTGCAAGCAGCAGCCAAGCTCCGGACCGTGCAATTGGTTTCATGGGCACTCTCCTCTTTCGAACTCGACAGCGGACTGCTGCCTTGATTTCTACGTACCGTGTATGCATTCAGATCAACCTGAAACGAATTGCGACCGGCAAGGGCCATTGGAATCGCGAACGCGCGACGGCACGTAGGACGATGGAACCACCGCGCCTCGGGACGAGCCCGTTACGCGTAGGAAAGCGCCTACGAAGCGGCTGCAATGCGTCAGCAGTCGAGCAGCCGTGCAAGTGGCGACCGCGCGCGGGGACTCACGTTGCCGACCTCTGGAACTCCGCACCATTGCGGTGTGCAGACCCGAGGCCTCACGCCAGTGGAAGCACCACCGTGAAGTTGCTGCCCAGGCACAGGCCAGCACTCTCCGCACGCACGGTGCCGCCATGCGCGATGACGATCTTGCGGACAATGGCGAGGCCCAGGCCCAGCCCTCCTTCGGCATTGGAGGCAGCGCCAGGCGCCTGCACGAAAGGTTCGAACAGATCCTCCACGGCGCCGGTGGGGAGTCCGACACCGTTGTCGCTGACCACCACCGCCACGCGCTGGCTCTCGCGTGGTTGCACGCTGACCCTGATCTCGCCCTCGGGGTCCGTGTACTTGGCGGCATTGATCAACAGGTTGGCAAAGACTTGCACGAGCCTCTGGTGATCTCCGGAGACAACCACGGGGCTGTCGCCGACGTCGCTATGGAGCCGGTGCCCCTTCTTATGGAACAGGGGTTCTGTCTGCTCGATCGCCTGTCGCAGCACCGCGAGCAGATCCACCGGCGTCTTGCGCGGCGGACCGTCGCGCGTCAGTGCCGCGAGGTCGAGCAGGTCGTCCGCCATGTGCGTCAATTGCGCGACCTGCCGACCGATGACGTCTCCGGCCCACGCGACCTTCTGCTCGTCGTGGGGCGCGAGCTGCAGCACGGTCTGGGCCGATTGAATCGCCGACAAGGGGTTGCGAATCTCGTGTCCGAGGATGGCGATGGCCCGGTCCTTGGCGCGGTCCGCCGTGTTGAGCTGCTGCAATTTCTCGGCAAGCGCCGCGCGTGAGCGGCGCAACTGTTCACCCAGCAGGCCAATGGCCAGACCGATGGCCACGAACAGCAGCAATCGGGTCACATTCTCGGGTTGCAACACCTCGCGCATGCCAGCACCGCGATCGATGAAGAGGTACGTCCCGGCCGATGTGCCGAGTGCGGTGGCCATCAGTGCGGGGCCCATGCCGCCATACACCGCCACGACGACGATCGGCAGCGTGAGGATGAGATAGGGCCCCTGTTGTCCCAGCAACGGGTTGAGCAGGTAACGCAGGAGTAGCGCTGCGGCCACGGCGACGACGGCGGACAGGTAGTGGCGGTTCATGGGCCATCCCTGAAGGCGGCCATGCGGAGCAGCGCCAGGGTGCTCACGCCACTGCCGTAGCACCTCTGCGTGCCGGCAGCTGTGCCGTGAAGCAGGTGCCCGCCTCCGAAGAAGAGCTGACATGCAAGGTGCCGCCATGCGCCTTCACGATCATCGAGCAGATGTGCAAGCCCAGGCCAAGGCCGCCTCCGGGTTTGCTTTCGGCAGGTCTCCAGTAGGGCTCGAAGATTCTTGCCAGGTTGGAGGCCGAGATCGGCTCGCCGCCATTGCGCACGGACACCGCGAGCCAGTTGTCGTCGAGCGTCGCCTCCAACAGCACAGGCTGCGCAATGTCGCCGTACGCCACAGCGTTCCCCAGCAGGTTCGACACCAATTGCTGCACCCGTCCAAGGTCGCACTCGATCGCGCCACGAATGGCATAGGTCTCGAGGATGGTCCAGTCCGGGTGCGAATCCCGCATCTCGGCCACCACATCCCTCAGCGCGTTGTCGAGGCTTTCCACGGGCTCGATCTGCACGCCGATGCCAGACCCCATGCGGCCACGCGCCAGGTCCAGCACGTCTCCGATGAGCCTGGACATGCGCCGCGTGTTGGCACGCAGGCGCGCGCCGTACTTCGCCATGTCCGGTTCCGGTCGGCGCAGCATGATTTCGCCGATGGCGCCCACGGAGGCCAGGGGGTTGCGCAAATCATGGCCGAGCACCGCGATGAATTGGTCGCGCAGTTCCGCCGTCTGCCGGGCATCGAGCAGGGCGTCTTCGGTTTCTTCCTGCCGCTGCTCCAGCGCGAGCTGCCGGCCGATCAGGTCCGCGAAATTCTGGAACATGGCCACGGTCTTGGCCTCCGATACCAGGCGGGGCCTGGGATCGATCGCGCACAGGTTGCCGAAGTACGCACCGTCGGGCCGCACGATGGGCACCGAGATGTAGCTTTCGATGCCGTACAGGCGCGGCGTGTGGTGGTCGCGGTAGTGCGGGTCCAGGCTCGCGTGGTCGAAGAAGATCGGTTGCTTCGCCGCCCGGGCCTCTTTGCACAGGGTGGTGTGCACGTCCAGTTGGCCGCCTGGGCGCAACCCGAAGTCGATGCTGTCTTCCACCGCGCAGAGCGTCCAGGTGCCGTCGGTCACACGCGCGACCGCGGCAAAACCCATTCCCGTGTTGTCGCAAACGATCCGCAGCAGGGACGGTACGGCGCTGATCCGCGCGATGGCTGCGACATCGCGCGCGATGGCTTCGGGGGTATCGTCCACGGGGGGTCCAAGTCGATGTCTGAAAGCCAGATTAGAGCACTGGCTTCACCGCGGGGCTGGCTGGACACGCTTTGCATGCTGGCGAGCCCGGCACCGCGCCGTCGATGTGCCTCCCAGCGCGAGCACCGCGAAAGCCGGCGCGCATCGAGTACGCGGACGGTGCGAAGCGCAACATCCACACATTCCGCGCCGGTCCCCTATGCCGCCCCCGCCTGCATCACCGTCCCCAAGGTCTCCCGCAACAATGCCTGGGTCGCCTGCTGTGTCAGCGTGGCCGGCCGCTGTGCACTCGTGGCCATGCAGATATGCGTGCGCAGGGCCGGGTCGCGGATCGGGCGCAGCGCGTAGTCTGCCGGCCGCGCCGAGCTGTCCACGGCGTTGCGCGACAGGATGGCGCAGCCGGCGCCGTCGGCCACCAGGTCCAGGATCGCGGCCACGCCGTCGATCTCCAGCGCGATATGGGGCCGGCAGTCCAGCGTGGCCATCTCGGCCTCGACCAGCATGCGGATCGCATTGGGCCGGCTGGGGATGACGAGGGGCAGGGCGGCCACGTCTTTCAACGGTATGGCGGAGGTGTCGATGTCGTCGGTTCCGCGCGGCTGTACCAGAAATAGCGCCTCGCGCCGCAGCTCGACCACCTCCACCTCCGGGCTCGAGCGCGCGTTGTAGAGCACGGCGATGTCCAACCGCCCGTTGACCAGCGACTCGTGCATGGCGGCGGTCAGCCCTTCGCTCAGCGACAGGTTGGCCTCGGGCATGCGTTCGCGGAACGCGCGCATCAGCGGCACGGCCAGCAGCCGCGAGAGGCTGGTGGGGATGCCCACGGCCACGCGGCCGGCCAATCCGCCGCGGATGCGTGCCAGCTCCTCGCGCGCACGCGCCACCTGGTGCAGGATGCCGCGGCCGTGCGCCAGCAGCAGCCGGCCGGCCTCGGTCGGCGTAGCGCCGCGGCCGTCGCGCACCAGCAGGTTCTGGCGCAGCTCCACCTCCAGCAGGCGTACCTGGCGGCTCAGGGCGGGCTGGGCAATGCCCAGCGCGGCCGCGGCGCGTGTGAAACCGCCGAGCTCGGCCACGCGTACGAAATATTCGATCTGCTTGAGGTCCATGGGTATCGGCACATTCGACATGGCAACGGGATTGCCATGCCGGGATGGTATAGCTGTTAGAGGCCTCGCGGGCACCGTGTGCCAGGCATCGCGCGCGAAAATGGCCGATTCGTCCCGCCCCCGAACCGACACTGCCCCGCTTGCAGAGGAGACCCCCGTGCGCCCACCGATGATCATCGACTGCCATGGCCACTACACCACGGCCCCCAAGGCCCTGGAAAACTGGCGCAACCGCCAGATCGCCGGCATCCAGGACCCGGCCTCGATGCCCAAGGTCTCCGAGCTCAAGATCAGCGACGACGAGCTGCGCGAGAGCATCGAGCAGAACCAGCTGCGCCTGATGAAGGAGCGGGGCTCGGACCTCACCATCTTCTCGCCGCGCGCGAGCTTCATGGCGCACCACATCGGCGACTTCAACGTGTCGTCCACGTGGGCCGCGATCTGCAACGAGCTGTGCTACCGCGTGAGCCAGCTGTTCCCGGACCACTTCATCCCCGCCGCGATGCTGTCGCAGTCCCCCGGCGTGGACCCGGCCACCTGCATCCCCGAGCTGGAGAAGTGCATCAAGGAATACGGCAACGTCGGCATCAACCTGAACCCGGACCCGAGCGGCGGCCATTGGACTTCGCCGCCGCTCAGCGACAAGGCCTGGTTCCCCATCTACGAGAAGATGGTGGAGCACGACATCCCGGCCATGATCCACGTGTCGACCAGCTGCAACCCGGCCTTCCACACCACGGGCGCGCACTACCTGAACGCCGACACCACGGCCTTCATGCAGTGCCTGACCTCGGACCTGTTCAAGGAATTCCCCACGCTGCGCTTTTTGATCCCCCACGGCGGCGGCGCGGTGCCCTACCACTGGGGCCGTTTCCGCGGGCTGGCGCAGGAGCTGAAGAAGCCGCTGCTGAGCGAGCACCTGCTGAACAACATCTACTTCGACACCTGCGTATACCACCAGCCCGGCATTGATCTGCTCAATACCGTGATCCCGGTCAAGAACGTTTTGTTTGCCTCGGAGATGATCGGTGCGGTGCGGGGCATCGACCCGGAGACGGGCAATTACTACGACGACACCAAGCGCTACATCGAGGCCTCGAAGATCCTGAGCGACGAGGATCGATTCCAGATCTACGAAGGCAATGCACGCAAGGTGTTCCCGCGCCTGGACGCGGCCCTCAAGGCCAAGAACAAGTAAGGAGAGAAGACCATGTACGAACTCGGAGTTGTCTACCGCAACATCCAGCGCGCCGACCGCGCCACCACCGACGCGCTGGCCGCGCTGGGCTCGGCCACGGTGCATGAGGCCATGGGCCGCGTGGGCCTGCTCAAGCCCTACATGCGCCCAATCTTCGCCGGCGCGCAGGTCTCCGGCACGGCCGTGACGGTGCTGCTGCATCCCGGTGACAACTGGATGATGCATGTGGTGGCCGAGCAGATCCAGCCCGGCGACATCGTCATCGCCGCCATCACGGCCGAATGCACGGACGGCTACTTCGGCGACCTGCTGGCCACGAGCTTCCAGGCCCGTGGCGCGCGCGGCCTGGTCATCGACGCCGGTGTGCGCGACGTGAAGACGCTGACCGAGATGAACTTCCCCGTGTGGAGCAAGGCCATCAGCAGCAAGGGCACCATCAAGGCCACCATCGGCTCGGTCAACATTCCCGTGGTCTGCGCCGGCATGCTGGTGACGCCCGGCGACGTGGTGGTGGCCGACGACGATGGCGTGGTGTGTGTGCCGCGCGCACTGGCCGCCAAGACGCTGGAAGCCGCCAAGGCACGCGAGGCCAACGAAGGCGAGAAGCGCGACAAGCTGGCCTCGGGTGTGTTGGGGCTGGACATGTACAAGATGCGCGAGCCCTTGGCGGCTGCCGGCCTGAAGTACATCAATTGATACGGAGCACCCGCACAGCATGAGCACCGAATTCACCAAGACCCCTGGCTGGCTGGACTGGTACGCCGGCCCCTCCAAGCCCAAGTTCCAGTTGCCCGCAGGCGCCGTGGACGCGCATTGCCACGTCTTCGGCCCTGGCGCGGAGTTCCCCTTCGCGCCCGAGCGCAAGTACACGCCGTGTGACGCCTCCAAGGCCCAGCTCTTCGCGTTGCGCGACCACCTGGGCTTCGCGCGCAACATCGTCGTGCAGGCCACCTGCCACGGCGCCGACAACCGCGCGATGGTCGATGCCTGCCTGTCCTCGGGCGGCAAGGCGCGAGGAGTTGCCACCGTCAAGCGCAGCATCAGCGATGCCGAACTGCAGCAGCTGCACGATGCCGGCGTGCGCGGCGTGCGCTTCAACTTCGTCAAGCGGCTGGTGGACTTCACGCCCAAGGACGAGCTGCTGGAGATTGCCGGCCGCATCCAGAAGCTGGGCTGGCATGTGGTGATCTACTTCGAGGCCGTGGACCTGCCCGAGCTGTGGGACTTCTTCACCGCGCTGCCCACGACCGTGGTGGTGGACCACATGGGCCGGCCCGACGTGACCAAGCCCGTGGACGGCCCCGAGTTCGCGCTGTTTGAAAAATTCATGCGCGAGCACACCAACGTGTGGAGCAAGGTGAGCTGCCCCGAGCGCCTGTCGGTCAGCGGCCCCAAGGCCTTGAACGGCGAGCAGGCCGCCTACCGCGATGTGCTGCCCTTTGCACGCCGCATCGTGGAGCAGTTCCCCGACCGCGTGTTGTGGGGCACCGACTGGCCGCATCCGAATCTCAAGGACCACATGCCCGACGACGGGCTGCTGGTGGATTTCATCCCGCACATCGCGACGACGCCCGAGCTGCAGCAGAAGCTGCTCGTGACGAACCCGATGCGCCTCTACTGGCCAGAGGAAATCAAATGAGCCCCCACGTTCATCACTGCGTGTATTCACTGCCCCCCGAGGGGGCGCAAGCCTCCCTTGGGGCGGCCCGGCGGGAGGCTTGACATGGGACTGCACAAACCGTATCTCGACGTTCCCGGCACCACCATCTTCGACGCCGAACAGAGCCGCAAGGGTTACTGGCTCAACCAGTTCTGCATGTCGCTGATGAAGCCCGAGAACCGCGCCGCCTTCAAGGCGAACGAGCGCGCCTACCTCGACCAATGGGCGATGACCGAAGACCAGAAGCAGGCCGTGCTCGCGCGCGACCTCAACCGCTGCATCGGCCTGGGCGGCAACATCTACTTCCTGGCCAAGATCGGCTCCACGGACGGCAAGAGCTTCCAGCAGATGGCCGGCTCCATGACCGGCATGACCGAAGAGGAATACCGCGACATGATGATCAACGGCGGCCGCAGTGCCGAGGGCAACCGCGTCGTGGGCGAGGACGGCACCGCGCAGGCGCATCGCCAGCCCCAGGGCGCGGCAGGCAGAAAGGCAAGCTGACATGGCACGCATCACCGCATCCGTCTACACCTCCCACGTGCCCGCCATCGGCGCGGCCATGGACCTGGGCAAGACCCAGGAGCCCTACTGGCAGAAGGTCTTTGCCGGCTACGAATACGGCCGCCAGTGGATCCAGGACAACCCGCCCGACGTGGTGTTCCTGGTCTACAACGACCATGCCACGGCCTTCAGCCTGGACTTCATCCCCACCTTCGCGATCGGCACGGCGGCCGAGTACCTGGTGGCCGACGAAGGCTTCGGCCCGCGCCCGGTGCCCAAGGTCATGGGCCACCCGGAGCTGTCGGCCCACATCGCGCAGAGCGTGATCCAGCAGGACTTCGACCTCACCATCGTCAACAACATGCCGGTGGACCATGGCCTGACGGTGCCGCTGTCCCTGATGTATGGCGCGCGCGACCCGGTCAAGGGCGCCTGGCCCTGCCCGGTGATCCCGTTTGCCGTCAACGTGGTGCAGTACCCCGTGCCCTCGGGCCGGCGCTGCTACGAGCTGGGCAAGGCCATCCGCAAGGCCGTCGAGAGCTTCGACGAGGACCTGAACGTGCAGATCTGGGGCACGGGCGGCATGAGCCACCAGCTGCAGGGCCCGCGTGCAGGGCTGATCAACAAGGAATGGGACAACAGGTTCCTGGACCGCCTGATCGACGATCCGGACGGACTCGCCAGCGTGGGGCACATCGAATACGTGCGCGAGGCCGGCAGCGAGGGCATCGAACTCGTGATGTGGCTGATCGCCCGTGGCGCCATGTCGGACGCTGTCGGTGGACCGAAGCCCGTCGTCAAGCACCGCTTCTACCATGTGCCCGCGTCCAATACGGCGGTCGGCCACCTGATCCTGGAGAACTGAACCTATGAGCAAACCCATCAAAGTCGCCCTCGCTGGGGCGGGCGCCTTCGGCATCAAGCACCTGGACGGCATCAAGAACATCGACGGCGTCGAAGTCGTGTCGCTGATCAGCCGCGATCTCGACAAGACCAAGGAAGTGGCAGCCAAGTACGGCATCGGCCACGTCACGACCAAGTTGGAAGACAGCCTGGCCTTGAAGGAAGTCGATGCCGTCATCCTCTGCACGCCCACGCAGATGCACGCCTCCCAGACCCTGGCCTGCCTGCAGGCCGGCAAGCATGTGCAGGTCGAGATCCCGCTGTGCGACGTGCTGAAGGACGGTGAAGAAGTGGTGGAGGTCGCCAAGAAAAGCGGCCTGGTCGCGATGTGTGGCCACACGCGCCGCTTCAACCCCAGCCACCAGTACGTGCACAAGAAGATCACCGCGGGCGAGTTCAACATCCAGCAGATGGACGTGCAGACCTACTTCTTCCGCCGCACGAACATGAACGCGCTGGGCCAGGCCCGCAGCTGGACGGACCACCTGCTGTGGCACCACGCCGCCCACACGGTGGACCTGTTCGCCTACCAGGCCGGTAGCCCCATCGTGAAGGCCAACGCGGTGCAGGGCCCGATCCACAAGGATCTGGGCATCGCCATGGACATGAGCATCCAGTTGAAGGCCGCCAACGGCGCGATCTGCACGCTGAGCCTGTCCTTCAACAACGACGGCCCGCTGGGCACGTTCTTCCGCTACATCGGCGACACGGCGACCTACATCGCGCGGTATGACGACCTGTTTACGGCCAAGGAAGAAAAGATCGACGTCTCCAAGGTGGACGTGTCCATGAACGGCATCGAGCTGCAGGACCGCGAGTTCTTCGCCGCCATCCGCGAAGGCCGCGAGCCCAACAGCAGCGTCGCCCAGGTGCTGCCCTGCTACCAGGTGCTGCACCAGCTGGAGCAGCAGCTCGCCTGATCCGCAAGGAATAGCGGACTGCGCAAGAATCAGGGCCGGCTTGCCGGCCCTTTGCTTTTGGACTCTCCCACCACGAAAGACACGCCACCATGCAACAACGCCAATTGGGCCCCTTCACCGTCAGCGCCATCGGCCTGGGCTGCATGAACCTGAGCCACGCCTACGGTGTGCCGCCCAGCCCGGAGCAGGGCGAAAAGGTGCTGCGGGCGGCGCTGGATGCGGGCGTGACGCTCTTCGACACGGCAGCGCTCTACGGCTTTGGCGCCAACGAAACACTGGTGGGCCGGGTGCTCAAGGGCGAGCGCCACCGCTTCACGCTGGCCAGCAAATGCGGCCTGCAGGGCGTGGACGTGGCCGGTGACGGCAAGCTGGTGCGCAAGATCGACGGCCGGCCCGCCACGCTCAAGGCCACCTGCGAGGCTGCGCTCAAGCGCCTGCAGACGGATGTGATCGACCTCTACTACCTGCACCGCTGGGACAAGAGCGTGCCTATCGAAGAGAGCGTGGGCGCACTGGGCGACCTGGTGCGCGAGGGCAAGATCCGCGCGGTAGGCCTGTCCGAGGTGTCGGCAGACACGCTGCGCAAGGCGCACGCCGAGCACCCCATCGCCGCTGTGCAGACCGAATACTCGCTGTGGACGCGCAATCCCGAGATCGCCGTGCTGCAGGCCTGCCAGGACATCGGTGCGGCGTTCGTGGCGTTCAGCCCCGTCGCGCGGGGGTATCTGTGCAATGCCCTGCCCGACACCTCCCAGCTCGACGCGAAGGACATCCGCCGCGGCATGCCCCGCTTCTCAGACCAGCACTATCCGGCCAATCTGCAGCTGCTGCCGGGCTACATGGAGATCGCGCGGCAGCTGGGCTGCACGCCCGCGCAGCTGGCCATCGCGTGGTTGCTGCACCGTGCGTCGCACATCATCCCCATTCCCGGCACCACCAGCCTGGAACATCTGGCCGAAGACCTGGCGGCCGCCGACGTGCAGCTCAGCATTGCCGACATGGCGCGGCTGGACGCGCAGATCAACCAGACGAACGTGTCCGGGCCACGCTACAACGCGCAGTCCCAGACCGAGGTGGACACCGAAGTCTTCTGAATTGAGCACGACGGCGCGCTGCAAGCCGCCGTTCTGCAAGCTTTACGGCCGAGTTACGCAAGGCTTGCGGCAAATTTTTCCTGCTCGGCCTCCACGCCGCGCATTTGCAGGAGATTTCCTACCCGCAGGCGGCGTGCGGGTTGATGGGCGTACCGGCACCCCTGCGGCACAGTGGGCTTACCTGATCAGGTCGCAGGGCGAGGTCAGGGAAGTGCCAGCATCGCATGCCTTCCGCGTGAATCGGCGAGTCAGCGGCATCCGCCGCAGTCTCAGGCATCGTGGTTGCTACACAGCCGTTGCGGGCCCCTTGCTTCTGCAGAGGTCACGTGCCATTTCTCCGGGAACTGACAGAGACCGGCGAACCATCAACCAAGGAGGAAAGACATGTCAGACAACATTCTCAACAGCACGGGTAGCAGCGCAGGCGCATCCGCCGGGAGCGACTCCGCGCCCGCGCGCACCAAGAGCCGCCGGGGCTTCGCCTCGATGGACCCCCAGCGCCAGCGCGAGATCGCCCGCCTGGGCGGCAGGGCATCGCACGCCAGCGGCAACGCCCACGAGTTCACGTCGGAAGAGGCGCGGGCCGCGGGCCGGAAGAGCCACCAGGGCCAGCCCGGCCGTGGTCGCAGCCGCGATGCGGGTACCGAAGCCAACATGGGTATTGACCTCGGCGGCACTCGGCAGTCCAATTGAACGCAGGGGCCGGCCTCGCCGGCCCTTGCAGGGACGGACGAAAGCGTCAAGGGAGGCCGCGAAGCATGAAATTCCGCCAGCAGGTCCAGCCAGAGCTTGCGATGGATGTCCACGCGCTGTGGAAAAAGGTGGGCAGCACGCTGTTGCGTTTTGCCGGTGAGGACTGCAGCCTGGACCGCGACGCGCTCTACCAACGCTGGGCCGAGTCCGACAGCCGCTGCTGGGTCGATACGGAGCAGCAGTCTCGCAGCGCTGGCGTACAGGGCCTGCCGCCCGGTGCGACCCCGCTGGTCTCCGAGCCGGAAACGGATGCACCCCCCACCGTGCAGCCTGACTTCGCGGAGTCCACCGGCTATGGCCACGACCTGTCGTCATTCCAATCGGAAATCGACGCCTGGCGCGACAGCCGGCATCCGCCGCTCGAATCGGGCTCCGCGTCCCCAGGCAGCCCTGCCGGCCGGCGCACGGCGTCGGTGGCGGTCGGCGGTGGCGCCTAGCGGCGGCGCACCCGGTCGCTGCGCAGCCCGGCATGGCTCTTCTCCGCGTGGTCGCTCCCACTGGCGCAAGCGCTGGCAGGCGAAGCGTCACCAACTGCAAGCTCTCTGGCGAAGGGTGCTTTTTTGGGTTAAGGTGTGGGCAACGGAGGCGCCGACAGTGCGCCGGATTTTCTTGTTGAAGGATCACCATGGCCCTGCGCTTTCCTTTTAGCCGCAATACCGCGCAGGCGGCGACAGCTCCAGTTGCTCCGCATGTCGAGCAGCCTCCCAAGGCGCGCGATGATTTCTACGTGCACGGCGATGCCTTGCCCGTGCCCGAAGCGGAGGAGAAGAATTCCGATTCGATCTGGGCGCTGTTCACGGACGCGCCAGAAGACACCCCGGAGCCTTCGCAGGAAGCACTGCTGCCGGATTTTCTGCAGAGTGACGATCCCACCGCCCCCAGGGACGGCAACGCCGCGCGCGACGATTCCTTCGAGGCCACGTTCCCGGCGACCCACTTCATGGACCTGCCTGATCTGCTGAAGGGCCGCGAGTAGGCCTTCCCGGGAAGGCCTTCCGCGCGGCGCCTGTCAGTTCACCATCACCAGCTTGCCCTTGACGCCGCGCGAGCCCATGTGGGCGTAGGCGGCCTTCAGGTCGGCCATTGGCATGGTGCGGTCGATCACGGGCTTGATCTTGCCCTCCACGTACCACTTTGCCAGTTCCTGCATCATGGCCCGGTTGGCCTCGGGCTCGCGGCGCGCGTAGTCGCCCCAGAACACACCGACGATCGAGGCGCCCTTGAGCAACGTGAGGTTGAGCGGCAAGGATGGAATAGGCCCGGACGCGAAGCCCACGACCAGGTAGCGCCCCCGCCAACCGATGGAGCGGAAGGCAGGTTCGGCGAAGTCGCCACCCACGGGGTCGTAGACCACGTCGGGGCCCTTGCCGCCGGTGGCGGCCTTGATGGCCTCGCGCAGGTTCTCGCGGCTGTAGTTGATGGTGGCGTCCGCGCCCAGCGACGTGCAGAGCGCGCATTTCTCGTCGGTGGAAGCGGCCGCGATCACGCGGGCACCCGCTGCCTTGGCGATCTGGATGGCTGACGTGCCCACACCACCCGCGGCACCCAGCACCAGCACGGTCTCCCCGGCGCGCAATTGGGCGCGGTCGATCAGCGCATGGTGCGAGGTCGCGTAGATCATGATGAAGGCGGCCGCGTCCACGAAGGGAAAGGCATCGGGCAGCGGCATGCAGATGCTGGCCTTGGCGATGCCATGGGTGCCGAAGCCGCCCGTGCCGGGCAGGCAGGCCACGTGCTGGCCCACCTTCAGTGACGTCACGCCTTCGCCCAGCGCACGCACGACACCGGCGTACTCCGACCCCGGAACGAAGGGCAGCGGCGGCTTGTGCTGGTACTTGTTCTGCACGATCAGCAGGTCGGGGAAGTTCAGGCTCGCAGCCTTGATCTCGATCAGCACCTCGCCGGCCTGGGGCTGGGGGGTGGGGACTTCCTTCCAGGTCAGCGCATCCACGCCCACCGGGTTCTCGCAAAGCCATGCATGCATGGAACATTCCTCGTTGTCAGGGAGGCGCCATGATACGGAGCGGCCACCAGGGGTGTTGTCGCTGCGGTGACCGCCCCGGACACCCGCACCTACAATCGGTTGCACACAGCGCAGGCCCCCATGAAGATCCTCATTTCCAACGACGATGGCTACCAAGCTCCGGGCATCGTGGCCCTCTACGAGGCGCTCAAGGACGTGGCCGAGGTCGAGGTCATCGCCCCCGAGCAGAACAACAGCGCCAAGTCCAACGCCTTCACGTTGCATGCCCCGCTCTACGTGCAGCGGGCCAGCAATGGTTTTCGCTACATCAACGGCACGCCAGCGGACTGCGTGCACATCGCGTTGACGGGCCTGCTCGGCTACCGCCCCGACCTGGTGGTGGCCGGCATCAACAACGGCGCCAACATGGGCGACGACACCATCTACTCCGGCACCGTGGGCGCGGCGATGGAAGGCTACCTGCTGGGGATTCCCGCCATCGCCTTCTCGCAGGTCGAGAAGGGCTGGGGCCACCTGGACGCCGCGGGCGCGAAGGCACGCGAGCTGGTGCTGCAGATGATCCAGAAGGACCTCGTCGGCGCGCAGCCCTGGCTGCTGAACGTGAACATCCCCAACCTGCCGCTGGAGCGCATCCAGAGCGCCAAGATCTGCCGCCTCGGACGCCGCCACGCCGCCGAACAGGTGATCACGCAGATCAGCCCGCGCGGCGAGACCATGTACTGGATCGGCTCGGCCGGCGCGGTCAAGGACAACGCCGAGGGCACCGACTTCCACGCCACGGCGCACGGGCACGTGGCCATCACGCCGCTCAAGACCGACCTCACGGACCACGAGACCCTGCGTTACTGGGGCCAGACCGCCGCAAGCCTCAACGCCGCATGAAGCAGCGTCCCAGCTTTCCCGCACGCCTGGCGCCGTTGCCCGTGGCATCGGGCCGCGGCGCCGTCGCGGTCCATGGCGCCGGGACGCGCGCCGCTGCGCCGGCGCCCTCCGCCCGCGCGGGGGCTTCGGCGGGCGGCGGTGGCCATGCCGGCCCGCGCACCGATCCGTCGGGCCTCACGGCCGACACCTCCGCTGTCCGCCTGGCGATGGTGCGCCGGCTGTCCGGCGAGGGCATCCAGGACCGCGAGGTGCTGGGCGCCATGGCGCAGGTGGAGCGCCACCACTTCGTGGACAGCGCGCTGCGGGCCCAGGCCTACGAGGACACCAGCTTGCCCATCGGGCTGGGACAGACCATCTCCAAGCCCTCGGTCGTGGCGCGCATGATCGAGCTGCTGCGCCAGGGCCGGCCGGGCAAGCTCGGGCGCGTGCTGGAGGTGGGCACGGGCTGCGGCTACCAGGCCGCCGTGCTGAGCCTTCTGGCGACCGAGGTCTACAGCATCGAGCGCCTGCGCGGGCTGCACGACAAGGCACGTGAAAACCTGCGCACGCTGCGCCTGCCCAACGTGCACCTGCTTTTTGGCGACGGCATGGCCGGTTTTCCCAAGGGCGCACCCTACGCGGGCATCATCGCCGCGGCCGGTGGCGAAGCGTTGCCGCAGGCCTGGACGGACCAGCTGGCCGTCGGCGGCTTCCTGGTGGCACCCGTGGCAGGCGCCGCGGGCCAGCAGTCCCTGGTGGTGGTGGAGAAGACCATCTCGGGCCTGCGCCATTCCCTCTGCGAGGCCGTGCATTTTGTCCCCCTAAAATCGGGCGTTGCTTGACAGGGAAGGGTAATAACAATGTTGTGGTCTGCACGTCGCTGGGGGTTCGTCCTGGTACTGGCCGGTGTACTCGGGTTGGCCGGCTGCGGCACGCGGTCGGTGAACCACGCGCCGGTCGAAGACCGTGCCCCTGCCGGGTCCGCGCCGGTCGCGGCACCGGCACCGAACCCCGTCCTGCTGCCTGGCGCCGAGAACGCGGGCAAGCCCGGCTACTATACGGTGCGCCCCGGTGACACCCTGATCCGCATCGGCCTGGACACGGGGCAGAACTGGCGCGACATCGCGCGCTGGAGCAACCTGGAGAACCCCAACGTCATCGAGGTCGGCCAGGTGCTGCGTGTGGTGCCACCCGTGGCCGTGGCCGCGGCGCCCGTGCCTGCGGCGACCGTCGCCATGGCGCCGGCGCAGCCCGCATCCGGCACCGGCGTCGTGACGCGGCCCGTGCAGTCTTCCACCGTGACCCCGCTGGGGTCGCCGGCATCCCAGCCCGCCAGCGCACCGGCCCCTGCCGCGTCGGCGGCTTCGGCTCCTGCGTCGGCCGCGCCGCCCGTCGTGGCGGCCGTGCCCTCGGGCAACGACGAAAGCGTCGACTGGATCTGGCCCGCGCGCGGCAACGTGGTGGCCGGTTTCGACGAGGCCAAGAACAAGGGGCTGGACATCGCAGGCAGCGCGGGCGACCCCGTGATCGCCGCGGCCGACGGCACCGTCGTCTACGTGGGTGCCAGCCTGCGCGGTTATGGCAACCTCGTGATCCTCAAGCACAACAACACCTACCTCACGGCCTACGCGCACAACCAGACCCTGCTGGTCAAGGAAGACCAGCGCGTGCGCAAGGGCCAGAAGATTGCCGAGATGGGCAGCACCGACGCCGACCGCGTGAAGCTGCATTTCGAGGTGCGCCGCCAGGGCAAGCCGGTGGATCCGGCGAAGTACCTGCCGGCCCGCTGACGCGCGGGCTGCACCGCAGCTTCCGCCGGGGCCGCGCACAGCGCGGCCTTTTGTTTCTTCGCCTTCGTAAACCCTGCAGCTCTCCATGCGCCGCTCCAAACCGCAACCTCCGGACACCATCCTGCAGCGCCTGGCCGTCGAATCGCTGGACATCGACGCGCAGGGAATCGCCCACCACGCCGACGGCAAGGTGGTGTTCATCGAGGGTGCGCTGCCGCTCGAAGAGGTGGACGTGCGCGTCACACGCAGCAAGGCCAGCTTCGACAAGGGCGTGGCCATCACCGTGCACCGCGAGTCTTCGCAGCGCGTGGCGCCGCGCTGCCCGCATTTCGGCCTGCATGACGGTGCCTGCGGCGGCTGCAAGATGCAGCACTTGCACCGGGATGCGCAGGTGGCCGTGAAGCAGCGCGCGCTGGAAGATGCCCTGTGGCACCTGGGCAAGGTGCGGCCCGAGCGCCTGCTGCGGCCCGTGCAGGGCCCGGTGTGGGGCTACCGCTACCGCGCCCGGCTGTCGGTGCGCTACGTACGCAAGAAGGACGCGGTGCTGGTGGGCTTCCACGAGCGCAAGAGCAGCTACGTGGCCGACATGGGCGAATGCCATGTGTTGCCGCCCTTCGTGGGCCTGCGCCTGCTGCCCGCGCTGCGTGTGCTGGTCATGGGCATGGACGCCCGTGAGACCTGCCCGCAGATCGAGCTGGCGATGGGTGACACGGCGCGTGGGCACGGCCGCCGGGATGCCCAGGGCCAGCAGCTGCCGCCGCAGGGCCAGCAGGTGGTCGCGTTGGTGTTGCGGCACCTGGAGCCGCTCACCGCGGCCGACACTGAAAGGCTGCGGGACTTCGCGCGTGCGCATTGCGCGGTCTTCGAGGGCCGGGATGTGCACCTGGAATGGTGGTTGCAGCCTAATGGCCCCGACACGATCCACTTGCTGGATCCGGACACCCCTTCGCCCCTGGCCTACGAGCTGCCGGAGTTCGGCCTGCACATGCCCTTCCGGCCCACGGATTTCACCCAGGTGAACCCGCAGGTCAACCGCGTGCTGGTCGACCAGGCGCTGCGCCTGCTTGACGTGCAGGCCACTGAACGCGTGATCGACTGGTTCTGCGGACTGGGCAACTTCAGCTTGCCGCTGGCCACGCGCGCGGCGCAGGTGCTCGGTGTGGAGGGCAGCAAGGTGCTGGTCGCGCGGGCCACGGACAACTACCGCGCGGCAAGCAACGATGTGTCGCGCCTCGCACCGCTGGCGCCCACGCAGTTCGTGGCACGTGACCTCTTCGGCATGACGCCGGAGATGCTGGTGCAGGACGGCATGGCCCAGAAGTGGCTCGTGGATCCGCCGCGCGAGGGCGCTTTCGCGCTGGCCAAGGCGCTGGCGGACATCCACCAGGCGCGCCTGGCGGGCGATGCCACCGGCGGTGTGCCGGGTGCCGTCGCATGGCAGCCGCCGCAGCGCATCGTGTACGTGAGCTGCAACCCCGCGACGCTGGCGCGCGACGCGGGCCTGCTGGTGCACCAGGCGGGCTACCGGCTGGCGCTGGGCGGTGCGGTGAACATGTTCCCGCACACGGCGCATGTGGAGAGCATCGCCGTCTTCGAGCGCGACGCTGCGCCCTGAGGCGCGGCTTCAGCCGTACTTCCAGAAGGTCACGCAGGTCAGCACCACCGCCCAGGCCAGCACCAGGCCGCGCACCATGCGCTCGGGGATGCGGCGCACCACGCGCACGGTGGCATAACCGCCCGCGCTGGCGCCCACGAACAGGGGCAGGGCGTACCACCAGACCACCTGGCCCGAGGGCAGGAAGACCAGGATGCCGGCCAGGCTCAGGGCCACGATCATCAGGTTCTTCTGTGCATTGGCGCGGTGGATGGAGGTTTGTCCCGCGATGGCCAGCGCGGCCAGCAGCACGATGCCCACGCCCGCGCCGAAATACCCGCCGTAGACCATCAGCAGGAATTCGAAGGCCAGCAGCCAGCGGCGCGAGGGCCGGCGCGTGGGGTTGCGCAACGCGTCCAGCCGCGCCTTGATCCACTCGCCCAGCGCGTAGAACAACGTGGCCGTGAGCATCAGCCAGGGCACGGCCCGTGCAAAGGCCGCCTCGCCGGTCCACAACAACAGCAGCCCGCCCACCAGCCCGCCCGCGAAGGACACCCACAGGTGATCCCGCAGCTCCGCGCGCATGTCGTAGAGCTCGCTGCGGTAAGCGGCCACGGCCATGAAGTTGCCGGGCATCAGCGCGATCCAGTTCGTGATGTTCGCGGCCAGCGGCGGCAGGCCGGCCGCCAGCAGCAGCGGGAAGGTCAGGAAGCTGGCGCCACCGGCTACGGCGGTGACCCCGCCGGCCACGAAGCCGCCGGCGAAGAGCAGCAACAGCATGCCGGGCTCGATGCCGCCCAGGCTCATGCCTGTTTCCTGTGAGGGAGTGGGGTACGAACGGACAGGGGGCAGGTCACAGATGCATGCACAGGCGCAGCGCATCATAGATGGCCGCGTGCACGTTGCGCGAATGCACCGCGTCACCGAGGCGCAGCAGCCGGTAGCGGCCCTCGGGATTGCGCAGCAGCGCCTGCGGCCTGCCGGCCACCATGGCTTGGTAGTCCACCTCGCCCAGGTTGCTGGAACCGTCCTTCAGCTCGAAGTAAAGCGTGTCCAGCGGCAACGTGCCGTGTTCCACCACCACCTGGTCCACCTCGCGCGTGAGCAGCGTGTCGCCATAGTCGCTGCCCAGCACGGCCTGCAAGCTGCCGCCGGTGCGCGTGACCGAACGCAGCCGGCGGTTGATCGTTATCTGCACGCCGTGGGCCTGCAGGGTCTGCACATAGGCTGCGTGGTTCAGGCCCCCCATCTCGGGTGCGAAGAAGCGTTCGGGCGAGACCAGCTCCAGCTGGCTGCCGGCGCGCGCAATCGCCTCGGCCGCCTGCATGCCGGCGTGGCCGCCATGGTCGTCGAAGAGCAGCACGCGCGGCGCGGGAGCGACCTCACCCGACAGGATGTCCCAGCTGGAGACCACCAGTGCGTTGCCGTTGTCCAGGATCTCGGTGTGGGGCATGCCACCCGTGGCGATGAGCACCACGTCGGGTGACTCGGCCAGCACGTCCTGCGCCTCGGCCAGGGTGTTGCAGCGTATCTCCACACCCAGGGCCTCGCAGCGCTGCACGCGCCAATCCACGATGCCGATGAGTTCGCTGCGCCGCTGGCTGCGTGCGGCCAGGCGCACCTGCCCGCCGGGCGCGTCGGTGGCCTCGAACACCACGACGCTGTGGCCCCGTTCCGCGCAGACACGCGCCGCCTCCAGCCCCGCCGGGCCGGCCCCTACCACCACCACGCGCAGGCGAGGGCCGGTGGTGGTTGGGATGTCGTGCGGCAACTGCGCTTCGCGTCCCGTGGCGGCGTTATGGATGCACAGCGCCTCGCCACCTTCGTAGATGCGGTCCAGGCAATAGGTGGCGCCCACGCAGGGGCGGATCTCTTGCTCGCGGCCCAGCATGATCTTGCGCACGATGTGTGGGTCGGCGATGTGCGCGCGGGTCATGCCCACCATGTCCAGCTTGCCCGAGGCAATGGCATGGCGCGCGGTGGCCACGTCGTTGATGCGTGCAGCGTGGAACACGGGAAAGTTCGTCGCCGCGCGTATCTCGCCTGCGAAGTCCAGGTGCGGCGAGGCCGGTGTGCCGTGGATGGGGATCACCTTGGCCAGCGCGGCATCGGTGTCGATGTGGCCGCGGATCAGGTTCAGGAAATCCACCTGCCCGTCCGCCACCAGCTTTTGTGCGATCTGCAGGCCTTCCGCGCGCGAGAGGCCTGCTTTCCAGTCCTCGTCGGCCACCATGCGGATACCCACGATGAATTCGCGGCCGCAGGCCGCGCGTATCGCGTCCAGCACGCGGCGTGTGAAACGCAGCCGGTTGTCCAGGCTGCCGCCCCAGTCGTCCTCGCGCTGGTTGGTGGCGGGCGACCAGAAGCCGTCCATCAGGTGGCCGTAGGCTTCCAGCTCGATGCCGTCCACGCCGGCAGCCTGCATGCGCTGCGCGGCGCTGGCGTAGTCGGCCACGATGCGGGTGATGTCCCATTCCTCCGCGGCCTTCGGCATGCTGCGGTGGGCCGGCTCGCGCACGGGGGAGGGCGCCAGCACGGGCAGCCAGTCGGCCTTGTTCCAGCCGGTGCGCCGGCCCAGGTGCGTGATCTGCACCATCACGGCGGTGCCATGTGCATGGCATCCGTCGACGAGGCGCCGCATCCACGGCACGATCTCGTCGCGGTAGGCGTGCAGGTTGCCGAAGGCCGCCGGCGAGTCGGGCGACACAATGGCCGAGCCCGCCGTCATCGTGAGCGCGATGCCGCCCTTGGCGCGTTCCTCATGGTACAGGCGGTAGCGGTCCTTGGGCAGGCCGTCTTCGGAGTACGCCGGCTCGTGGGCCGTGGTCATTACCCGGTTGCGCAGTCGCAGGTGCCGGAGTTGGTAGGGTTGCAGCAGAGGGTCGTGGGAGCGGGGGGCGGGTGACGTGGAGGGCATGGGCTCAATACCATTGGTCGGTGACGGACTGCTTCTTGCGCTGCACGAAGTCCTGCAATGCTTCGTCCATGGCGATGTCCATGGGTGGCGCTTGGTACTCCGCCAAGGCCGTCTTCCAGCGTTTGTTCGCGCGTTGGGCGCTGTCGGTCTTGCCGGCCTCCTGCCAGGTCTCGAAGGGCGTGTTGTCCGACATGGTGGAGTCGAAGAAGGCCGTGGTGTAGTTGGCCAGCGTGTGGGCGCTGCCCAGGAAGTGCCCGCCGGGAGGCACCTCGTGGAAGGCCGGCAGCGCCAGGCTGTTGTCGTCCACCACCACGCCAGCCAGGTAGCTGTGCAGCGCGCCGCAGAAGTCCGCGTCCATCATGAACTTCTCGTAGCTCATCGACAGCAGGCCGTCGAGGAAACCCGCGGAGTGCAGGATGAAGTTCGCGCCGCAGTGCACGGCCGAGAGCATGGACATCACGCTCTCCTGCATGGCCTGGCCGTCGGGCAGCTTGGAGGTGGTGAAGGAGCCCGCGCAGCGCAGCGGCAGCCCCAGCCGGCGCGCCAACTGGCCCACCACCATCGAGCCGACGGCGGGCTCGGGCGTGCCGAAGGTGGGCGAGCCCGAGCGCAGTGACATGCTGGAGAGGAAGTTGCCGAAGATCACGGGCGCGCCGGGGCGCTCCAGCTGCGTGATGGCGCAGCCCACCATCGTCTCGGCCAGGGACTGCGCGATGGCGCCCGCGTTGGTGACCGGCCCCATGGCACCGCCCAGGATGAAGGGCACGATCACGGCCGCCTGGTTGGCACGCGCATAGGCGCGCGCGGCCTTGGTCATGGTGCCGTCCCACAACATCGGCGAGTTGACGTTCACGTTGCCCAGGATCACGCAATGCTGGTCCACGAAATCGACACCGAAGAGGATGCGGCTCATGGCGATGGAGTCCTCGGCGCGCTCCTCGGAGGTGATGGAGCCCATATACGCCTTGTCCGAGTAACGCATGTGGGCGTAGACCATGTCCAGGTGCCGCTTGTTCACCGGGATGTCGGTGGGTTCGCAGACCGTGCCGCCGGAGTGGTGCAGCCAGGGGCAGGCATAGGCCAGCTTCACGAAGTTCTGGAAGTCCTCCAGCGTGCCGTAGCGCCGGCCGCGGTCCAGGTCCATCACGAAGGGCGAGCCGTAGGCGGGCGAGAACACCACGCTGTCGCCGCCGATCCGCACCGAGCGCGCCGGGTTGCGCGCATGCTGGACGAAGCTGCTTGGTGCGGTCTTCAGGATCTCGCGCAGGTGACCGGGCTCGAAGCGCACGCGCATGCCATCGATCTTGGCGCCGGCTTTGCGGAACAGCGCCAGGCAGTCCTCGTCGTCGCGGATGTCGATGCCCACCTCGGCCAGGATGCGGTCGGCCGTGTGTTCGATGCGCTGCAGGCCTTCCTCGCCCAGCACCGCATAAGGAGGGATGGCGCGGGTGATGTAGGGCGGCGCGGTAGGCACGGCATGCGCGTCACGCCGGGGGCGGCTGTTGCGGTGGGAACGTCGGGACTCGGTGTCGGCCATGCTGCGTGCTCCTCGTGCGGTCTGCGGGGCATGCTACGCCGGCCGTGTCACGCGGCAGTCGAGAAAGCGACCTCGGTTCCCGAGGAAGCGCCGCTGCTCAGTCCGCCAACGGCACGGTCGTGACGTTGGCGCGCTGGCGGAACTGCCAGCCCAGGTGCAGCAGCAGCGCCACGATGACCACGCCGCCGCCGATCAGCGTGCGCGCGGAAGGCACCTCGCCGTGGACCAGCCACACCCACAGCGGCCCCAGCACCGGCTCGGCGGTGCCGATCAACGCCGCCAGGGCCGCGGGCAGCAGCGGCACGCCGCGCACGAACAGCACCATGCCCAGCGCAAGGTTCATCGCGCCGAAGGCGAAGAGCAGCAGCGCATCGCGCAGGTCCACCCGCAGCCCGCCGGCCAGGGCGCCTGCCACCACCACGGCGATGCCCGTGCCCAGCAGCATCGCTGGCATCATGCGCACCTGCGCGTTGCGGCTGGTGAGCACGGTGGCGCAGGCCACGGCGATGGCCATCACCATGGCCAGGCCGTCGCCCACGGGCGAAACGCGGCCGGCCAGCGAGTCCGAGACCATGATGCCCACGCCCAGCATCACGGCCGCGATGGCGGCCCAGGTGGTGGGCGTGATGCGCTCGCGGAAGAGAATCCAGGTCATCAGCGCCGCCAACAGCGGCGCGCCGGCCTGCATCAGCAGGATGTTGGCGACGGTGGTGTATTGCAGCGCCACCACGAAGAGGATGGAGGCGGTGGCGAAGCAGACACCCACGCCCACGCCCGGCAAGCCCATGGCGACGACCAGCCTGCGGGTGCCCGCGAGGCCTTCGCGGCGCAGCATGTAGCCCAGGATGAACAGGGAGGCGCAGACGGATCGCCAGAAGATCACGGTCCAGCTGTCGTCCACGCGCAGGAAGCGCGCGATCGCGCCGCCGAAGCTCCAGACCGCGGCCGAGCCGAACACCAGCCACGCGCCGCGCCGGTCGGGGGCCGCCATGCTTGCTACGGAATCGTGGTCAGAAGAGAGAAGGAGGTCAGCGCAGACCGCCGCCCCCAGCGTGTTCGGCACGCTGGATGAGCTCGATCTTGTAGCCGTCGGGGTCGGTCACGAAGGCTATCACCGTAGTGCCGCCTTTCACCGGGCCGGCTTCGCGCGTGACGTTGCCGCCCGCGGCGCGGATCTTCTCGCAGGCCGCGTACGCGTCCGGCACGGCCAGCGCGATGTGGCCGTAGGCCGTGCCCATTTCGTACCGGTCGACGCCGTAGTTGTAGGTCAGCTCGATCTCCGCCTGGTCCGGGTTGCCGCCGTAGCCGACAAACGCGAGCTTGTATTGGTATTCGGGGTTGTCCGAGGTGCGCAGCAGCTCCATGCCCAGCACCTGGGTGTAGAAATCGATGGAGCGTTGCAGGTCACCGACCCGCAGCATGGTGTGGAGCAATCGCATGGAAGGGCGCGTGGGCGTTGGGGGAGCGCGATTGTGGCACGGCCCCGGTCGCCACCTTGCTGGTTCAGACGGTGCGGTCTTTATGCGGCCGCAATACGCAACCGGCGATGCGCCAGGACTTGTCTTCCATGCGGGCGAGCTTGTAGACGGCCAGCCAGGTCGCGCCACTGGCATCGGTCATCTGCACCGGCAGCACCACCACCTCGTTGTCCGACTCGGGCATCAGGAAGGTGACGGCGCTGGCGCGGTAGACCACCGGGTAGCTGCTGCGCACCATCTGCAGGAACACGTTCGCATTGCCGAACTGCTCGCGCAGCCCCGGCGTGGCGTAGGAGAAGGCGCGTTCGGCGTCGTCCGCGGCGAAGGCGTCCAGCTGCGCCTGCACCACGGCGCGCACGGCACGCGCCTCGTCCGCGGAGACGGCGGCCTGCGCCGGTGAGGTGATGGCTGCGGCCACCAGGGCCAGCAGCAGCGCGAGTCTGGAGAAGAACGTACGCATGGTGACCTCCTGAGGTAGAAGGCCTCCATCATGCCGGTTTGCTCAAGCCTTTGCAGGGCGCGCCAGCTCGAACACCAGGCAGGTGGTGGTGGCGTGGGCGTAGAGCGTACCGTCAGGCCCCACCAGGCGTGCCTCGGCCGTGGCCAACTGCCGCCCGCAGTGCACGATGCGGCCTTCGGCCCGCACGCGGGGCACCTTGGTCGTGATGGCGCGCACCAGGTTCACGCCGAGCTCGGCGGTGGTGTAGCCGCGGCCGGGCGGCATCATGGTGTGGACCGCGCAGCCCAGTGCGGAGTCGAGCAGGGTGGCGAACCAGCCGCCGTGCACGCTGCCCAGCGGGTTGTAGTGCTCCAGGCGCGGCGTGCCCTGGAACACTGCCGTGCCTTCGCCCACTGCCATCAGCGAGAAGTCCAGGGTTTTGGCGATGGGCGGGTAGGGCAGCTCACCGCGCAGCATGGCCTGCAGCACCTCCAGGCCGGTCTTGCCCATCACCTGCTCGGGCGTGGCGACCCCACAGCCGACCCCGGCATCCATGCGCGCGCGGACCTCCTTTTCCTGGGCCAGCCAGGCGTCGAGCGCGTTGGCGGCGGGCGGGGTGGTGGGGGTCTGGGCCATGGAATCCTCCTGCTGAATAGGGTGTTGTGCTGCCGGAATGGTCGGGTTGGATTGTATATAAAACAATTGCAGGTACAATCATTTCATGGACAGCATCTCCTCCTCCCTTTCCGTTACGGCGGATGCACCTGCGCAGCCGCGCGGCTGCAGCAACCTGCGTGCGCGCCAGCTCATGCGCCAGCTCGACCAGGTGTACGACACCGAGATGGCCAAGGTCGGCCTCAAGACAACGCAGTATTCGCTGCTCTCACACATCGTCAAGCTGGAGCCGGTGTCCCCCGGCGCCCTGGCACGGGCGATGAAGCTGCAAGCCTCGACCCTCACGCGCAACCTGCAGCCGCTGGTGGCGGCAGGCTGGGTGGAACTGGGTGCGGGCAGCGATGCGCGCAGCCGCAGCATCCAGAGCACGGCCGCCGGGCGCGAGAAGCGCGCACAGGCGCAGCGGCGCTGGAAGTCGGCGCAACTGCGCGTCAACGAGGTGCTGGGCGTGGAGCGGGTCGTGGCGCTGCACGCGCTGATCGACGACTGCCTGGAGCGGCTGGCTGCGCCGGTCGGTGCCGACGACGCGGAGGTGTCCCATGGCGCGCAATGAACCGAGCGCACCGGGCCCGGTGGCACCTGCCATGGCACTGTGGCTGGTGCTGCTGGCGGCGGGCGGCACCTTCGCGCTGACCATGGGCATCCGCCAGAGCATGGGGTTGTTCCTGAGCGCGATGAATACATCCACCGGCCTGGGTGTGGGCAGCATCAGCCTGGCCTTCGCCTTCGGCCAGCTGTGGTGGGGCCTGACACAACCCTTCGCCGGTGCGATGGCCGACCGCGTGGGTGCCGGGCGCGTGCTGGCCGCAGGCATCGTGCTGGTGGCCATCGGCACCTTCATCACGCCGTGGATGACCACCACGCCGGGGTTGGTGTTCGCCATCGGCGTACTGGCGGCCGGTGGCGCAGGCATGGCGGGCACGGCCGTGCTGATGGCCGCTGCCATGCGGCTGGTGCCGCCCGAGCGCCGTGGCATGGCCACGGGGGTGGTCAATGCGGGCGGCTCGACGGGCCAGTTCCTGATGGCACCCATTGCCGGTGCGTTGCTGGTCGGCGTCGGATGGGTGTCAGCCATGCAGACCCTGGCCTTCCTGGTGCTGCTGGCACTGCCGGCCGCCTGGCTGCTGCGTGGCAACGCGCAGGCGGTGGCAGCGCCGGGAACGCGCCGGTTGGGCACGCGCGAGGCCATCGGCCAGGCGCTGCGCCACCGCGACTACCTGCTGCTGGCCACCGGTTTCTTCGTCTGCGGCTTCCACGTGGCCTTCCTCGCCACGCATCTGCCGGGCGTAGTCGCCACCTGCGGGCTGCCGGTGCAGTTCGGCGCCTGGGCGCTGTCGATCCTGGGGCTGTTCAACATCATCGGCAGCGTGGCCATGGGCTGGGCCGTCGGGCGCTGGCGCATGAAGACGCTGCTGACCTGGGTGTACACGGTGCGTGGCGTGGCGGTGCTGGTGTTCCTGCTGGCGCCGAAGAACGGCACCACGGTGCTGGTCTTCGCGGCGGTCATGGGCCTGAGCTACCTCTCGACGGTGCCGCCCACGGCGGGGCTGGTCGCGAAGTTCTTCGGCCCGGCCAACATGGGCACGCTCTTCGGCATCGTGATGCTGTCGCACCAGGCGGGCGGCTTCCTGGGTGCCTGGCTGGGCGGGCGTGTCTTCGAGGCCACGGGCAGCTACGACTGGGTCTGGTACATCGACATCCTGCTGGCGGCGGGTGCGGCGTTGGTACATTTGCCGATCCAGGAGGCGCGGCAGCCGGCGCGCGTGCCGGCCTGAGCGCTCCGGGCCTCGTCCCGGCCGGCCCTTTGCCTCGCCTTCGCCGCGCCGAGGAGACACGCGATGGACATCGAATGCGCCGACGACCGCTTCGGCACCCTGGTAGCGCCCGATGCGGTGGTCGAACGCCTCTGGACCGGCGCACGCTGGGCCGAGGGGCCGGTGTATTTCCCGCAGGACCGGATGCTGCTGTTCAGCGACATCCCCAACAACCGCAAGCTGCGCTGGGTGCCCGATGGCGGCGGCGCGGGGCAAGTCACGGAATTCACGCGCACGGCGAATTTCAGCAACGGCCACATGCGGGACCGCGAAGGGCGCCTGCTGGTATGCGAACACGGCACGCGGCGCGTGGTCCGCATCGGCTGCGACGGGCGCGAGGAGGTGCTGGCCTCGCACTGGGGCGCGCACCGGCTCAACTCGCCCAATGACGTGGTGGTGGCGCGGGACGGCAGCGTCTTTTTCACGGACCCGACCTACGGCATCCTGTCCGACCTGGAGGGTTTCAAGGCGGATCCCGAATACGGCGGTGCATTCGTGTTCCGCATTGACCCGCAGGACGGGCGCCTGCAGGTCATCGCCGACGACTTCGTGCAGCCCAACGGGCTGGCTTTCTCGCCCGACGAATCGCGCCTCTACGTGGCCGACAGCGGAGGCTCGCACAGGGCCGACGGGCCCCACCACATCCGCGTCTTCCACCGGCAGGCGGATGGCCGCTGGGGTGGTGGAGCGGTATTCGCCGTGGTGTCGCCTGGTGTGCCTGACGGTATGCGCGTGGACACGCAAGGCAACCTGTGGACCAGCGCTGCCGACGGCATCCTCTGCTATGCGCCCGAGGGCGGCCTCCTGGGCAAGATCCTGGTGCCCGAAGTCGTAGCGAACCTGTGTTTCGGCGGGCCTGTCGGCCGGACGCTTTTCATCACGGCCACCACGTCGCTGTACCGCTGCGAAGTGCTGGTGAATGGCGCCGCACCGTGAGACACAGGGTGCGCCTTTGCATGGCCCCGGCCCCGGCCCATAATGGACCGGCACTTTTTTTCTTCCACAGAACCAATTACAGGAGCCAACCATGATGAAGGCAGGCATTGACCAGGACGCGCTGATCCAGATGTTTGCGCAGGCCACGGCGCGCCAGGGCGAGAGCCTGCGCAAGGGGGTCTACGAGGCCACGCTGAAGGCGCTGCAGGGCCGTGAACTCACGCAGGAGAACATCCGCAAGGTCCTGCAGTCCGTGACCCAGGCTAGCTCGCAGGGGCTGGCGCAGAACGCCCTGGACCCCGACGCCGTGGAAGCGATGCTCGGCAAGGCCTTCGGTGGCATGGACGCCGCGCTGCTGCAGGCCGTGCAGGCGAACCAGCGCGCGTTGCAGCAGTTCGTGGGACAGGGCGCGGACCTCAAGGACAAGCAGATGCAGGCGGCGCTGGCCGGTATCGAGAAGATGGAGGACGTCTTCTTCTCCAGCGTCGCCAAGGCTGCCAAGTCCGTCGGCGGGCCGATGCAGGGCAGCTGGGAGCATGTGCTGCAGGCCATGAAGCTGCAGGGCACTGGCACCGGTGCCCAGGCCGACAAGGCGGTGGAAGACCTCATGGCGCAGGCCCGCAACGGACTGCGCGAGGGGCGCGCGACGGGCATGCGCGCGGCCCAGGTGATGATGGACAGTTATGCCGCGCTGGTGAGTGGCGTGCTGATTGGCATGTCCGACGCCCTGGCGCAGGGCGCGCCGGCGAAGGCCGCACCGCGCAAGCGCTGAGCGCCGGAGGCGGCCCGGCTCAGCGCAGGAAGCTGCCCAGGCCCGCCAGCAGCGAGGGCGGCAGCAACGCCCGCACCGAACGCCAGGTGCGCCAGGCCAACAGGCCCTGCTGCGAGAGCCGCAGCAAGGTGCGCGGCTTGAAGATGACGAGGCCAGCGACAGCGCCCGCCACGACCAGCGGGTTGCGCATCACGAAGTCCCGGATCTGGTCGACCACGCTGTTGACGCGGGTGCGGACGTCCAGCGACTGGGACACCGGCACGGTTTGACGCGTCAGCAGCGCACGCTCCTGCGCGATGCGTGCGAGCAGCTGGGCCCGCTGGGCCTTCAGTTCAATCTCGCGTTGCATCATGGCCGGTAGCCGCCTGCAGGCGGCGCATGTCCTCGCGCAACTCGTCGAGCGTGGCGGAGAACGGGGGTTCGGAGGCTTCCAGGGTGCGCATGAGGCTGCGGTACAGCAGGAACGCGGCGGCCAGGAAGAACACCGCGAACCCGCCCAGCACGCCCAGCCGGTGCTCCCAGAAGGCGGCGGTGACCAGTGCCACCACGACGATCACGCCCATGCCGGCGCAATAGACGATGCCCAGCGACAGCACCAGCATGCGCAGGATGGCAAGCTTCTGGGATTCGAACTCGTTACCCAGCAGCTCCAGCCGCGTCTGCGCGATGGCCAGCAGCGTGACCGACGCATTGCGCAGCGAGGCGAAGAGCCCCGGCCGGCCGTCTGCCCTAGCCACCTGCCATGCCCCCGCGTTGCGGTGTCAGGCCGGAACGGATCAACGCCGACCCAGCGCCAGGCCTACTACCAGGCCGATGCCGGCGGCGATGCCGATGGCGGTCCAGGGCGACTCGTGCACGTAGGCATCGGTGGCGCGGGCGGCCGCGCGCGATTTTTCGAGCAGCGCCTCTTCGGCTTCGACCAAGCGCACACGGGCGGTCTTCAGACGCTCCTGGATGCGCGCGCGCAGCGTCGCTACCTTGTCGCCGGCCTGCTCTGCCGTGGCCTCCAGCATATCTTCCGCATCGGAGATGGCGGACTTGATGTCGCTGACGAGTTGTTCCTGGGCGTTGATGGTGAAATCAGCAGAGTTGCTCATGGTGAAGGTCCCTTCGTGGATTGGAATAAGAATTGGGTGGGGAATGAGGTTAGCAGATTCGACACGGCCGTTCTATCGGACAGATGCCCGCGAGCCTCCGCGGCATCAGGCTTTGGGGACGCCGGACGAGCGGCCCATGAAACTGAGTCCACCCGCCGCGGCCAGCAACGCACCCGCCCAGGCCAGGCTCTGGAATCCGAAGGCCTGGCTGGCGGCACCGCCCACCACCGCGCCGAGCGCGGTGCCGAAGTACATCATCGAGGCGTTGAGGCTGAAGAGCATGGGCGCCTGGGCCGCGGAGATGACCGCCAGCCGCGACTGCGTGGGCGCCATCATGCCGAAGCCGGCGATGCCCCAGACCACGAGCACCACCACCATGGCGGGATGCGAGCCCTGCGTCCAGGGCAACAGCAGCATCATCGCGACCAGCACCGCCAGCTGGGCGCGCAGGCAGGCGATGGCCCCGAATCGGTCATTGGCCCAGCCGCCGCTGAGCGTGCCCACCACACCCGCCACGCCGAAGACCATGAGCGTCATCGACAGGCCGGTGGCCGACATGGGGTTGAGCGCCTGCAGCGCAGGGCCTATGAAGGCGAACACCGTGAAGATCGCGCCGAAATACAGCAGCGTTAGCACCAGGCTGCGCACCACTTCGCCCTGGCGCAGCAGGCGGCCGAGGCCCTGCAGCGCGGCGCCGGGAGCGCGCAGGTCGGCCGGCACGCGCCATGTCACCAGCACCAGCATCGCCAGCGTGGCGCTCGCCATGCCGAACAGAGGCACGCGCCAGCCGAACTGCAGGCCCGCCCACGCACCCAGCGGCAGGCCGATCACATAACTCATGCTCATGCCGAGGAAGGTCAGCGACAGCGCCTTGCCGCGGCGCGCCGGTTCGGCCACCGCCACGGCGAGGCCCGCCGCGATGGGCGTGAGCACGGCGCCGGCACCCATCAGCACCCGCCCCAGCAGCAGCATGCCCAGGCTGGAGGCGAAGGCACAGACCAGCAGGCCACAGGCGAAGATCGCGAGCGCCGTCTGCAGCGCGGCACGGCGGGACCACCGGCCCGTGCCCACCAGCAGCACGGGTGCGATCAGGGCCGTGGCCAGGGCATAGACCGTCATGCTCTGGCCCACGGCCGCCACACCCACGCCCAGCGAGGTGGCGACCAGCTGCAGGATGCCCGTGAGGCCGAATGCGCCGGTGCCCACCACCAGGTTGCAGGCGGCCAGCAGGTAGAGAAGCGGCGGCACCGGTTCAGCGCGCCGGAAACGCGGCAGGCAGGGGCTTGCCTGTGCGCTGCAAGGCCGCGCGCAGGCGGTCGGGGTAGTCGCTGATGAGGCCGTCCACGCCCCACTGGATCAGGCGCTCCATGTCGGCGGTATCGTTGACAGTCCACGGGATGACCTGCAGGCCGAGGGCCTGGCCGGCCTTCACGGCGGCGGCGTCGATGCTGTCGAAGTTCGGCGCCCAGATCGTGCCGCCTGCCGCCTTCACCATGTGCGCCGTGGAGGCATGGTCGCGCCACAGCATGCCCGCTGTCCACGCGGGGTCGCGGACGCGGTTGGCGCGCGCGGTCTCCAGCGTCAGGTACATGGTGGGCATGCCGGGTGCGCGCTGTTGCAGCAGCTTGAGCGTGCGCCAGTCGAAGCTCTGGACCATCACGCGGTCCTGCATGCCGGCTTCGCGCAGCGTGCGCAGCAATGTGTCGACGAAGACCTCGGGCGTGGCGGTGGCATCGGGCCACTGCGGGAACACCTTGGTCTCGATGTCGAAGCGCACGCTGTCGGCACCGCGGTCCTTGACCAGCTGCAGCACGGCGGCGAGGGTGGGGATCCGCTGGCCGTCGCGCGGCTGCTGCTGGGGGAATTCGCGTGCGTAGCTGCTGGCGGGGTCGATGCGCCCCACGTCGTAGGCCTGCAGCTGCGAGAGCGTCAGTGCGCGCAACAGCGGGCCCCTCTCCTTGAGCCAACGGCCCTGGGCATCGCGGGTGGTGGCCGGATTCAGCGCGGCATCGTGGTGGACCACTGCCACGCCGTCGGCGGTGATGCCGATGTCCAGCTCCAGCGTGGTCACGCCCAGCGCCAGCGCGTTCTCGAAGGCGGCCAGCGTGT
Organism: Burkholderiaceae bacterium; assembly: GCA_965278985.1. GTDB lineage: Bacteria > Pseudomonadota > Gammaproteobacteria > Burkholderiales > Burkholderiaceae_C > CAISIP01. The sequence continues at coordinate 58,638 of OZ257131.1, forward strand.
TCTCGGGCAGCAGGCCGCGCCCGCCGCGGTGGCCTTGCAGGTCGAAGGCCTGGGCGGACGGCCAGAGGCTGCAGGCTGCGAGCAGCACCAGCATGCCACGCAGGACGAGACGGTGAAGGGGTGCAAACGACATGGGGCCGGATTATCCGGCCCCATGCATCTCAGGCGAATGACAGGGTCTGGGTCAATGCCCCAGGATCTTCGACAGGAAGTCCTTGCTGCGGTCGCTTTGTGGATTGTTGAAGAACTCGTGCGGCGTGTTCTGCTCCACGATCTGGCCCTGGTCCATGAAGATCACGCGGTCGGCCACGGCCTTGGCGAAACCCATCTCGTGCGTCACGCACAGCATGGTGATGCCCTGGCTGGCCATCTCCACCATCACGTCCAGCACCTCCTTGATCATCTCGGGGTCCAGCGCCGAGGTGGGTTCGTCGAAGAGCATGATCTTGGGCTTGAGGCAGAGCGCACGGGCGATGGCCACACGCTGCTGCTGGCCGCCGGAGAGCTGCAGCGGGTACTTGCCCGCCTGCTCGGCGATGCGCACGCGCTTGAGCTGTGCCATGGCCTTCTCCTCGGCCTCTTTCTTCGGCACCTTGCCGACCCACATCGGCGACAGGGTCAGGTTCTCCAGCACCGTGAGGTGGGGGAACAGGTTGAACTGCTGGAACACCATGCCGACTTTCTTGCGCACATCGTCGATGGCCTTGACGTCGTCGGTGAGCTCCACGCCATCGACGTAGAGGTGGCCCTGCTGGTGTTCTTCCAGCCGGTTGATGCAGCGGATCAGCGTGGACTTGCCGGAGCCCGAGGGGCCGCAGATGACGATGCGCTCGCCGAGGGCGACGTCAAGGTCGACGTCCCGCAGCACGTGGTAGCTGTTGCCATACCACTTGTTGAGCTTCTGGAACTTGATGATGGGTTCTGCCATGTTGCGTCGGTATGCGTTGGAAGTGAGGGATGGACGTGGTGCGGTGTCAGCGCATCTTGCCCTTGTTGACCTGTTTCTCGACCCAGATGCTGTAGCGTGACATCGCGAAGCAGAAGCAGAAATAGATCATCGCGATGAAGATGTAGCCCTCGATCTTGAAGGGGCGCCAGTTGGCATCGGAATTCAGTGCCAGCGACAGCGCGCCGGTGAGTTCATACAGGCTCACGATGGTGACCAGCGAAGTGTCCTTGAACAGGCCGATGAAGTTGTTCATGATGCTCGGCACGACCATGGCCAGTGCCTGCGGCATCACGATCTTGCGCTGCGTCTGCCAGTACGACAGACCCAGCGTCGCGGCCGCTTCGATCTGGCCCTTGGGGATGGCCTGCAACCCCCCGCGGATCACCTCGGCCATGTAGGCCGCCGCAAACAGCGTGATGCCGACGAGCACGCGGATCAGCACGTCGATGCTGAAGCCCGAGGGCATGAACAGCGGGAACATGAAGGACGCCATGAACAGCACCGAGATCAATGGCACGCCGCGTATCAACTCCACATAGATCGTACAGACCGTGCGGATGGCCGGCAGTTTCGAGCGCCGTCCCAGTGCCACCACCATGGCGATGGGGAAGGCCATTGCCATCGACAGCGTTGCCAGCAGGATAGTGAGGGGCAATCCACCCCAGCGGTCCGTCTCTACCTTGGAGAGCCCCATCACGTTGCCGTACATCAACGTGAAGAAAGCTGCCAGCACGATGACCCACAGAATGGCCAGCCAGGGCCGCCAGAAGGCACGCATGCAGCTGGCAATCAGCAAGGCCAGCATGAGCAGCGTGCCGACGAGTGGTCGCCATTGCTCTTCGAAGGGATAGCGGCCGAAGAAGATGATGCGGAATTTTTCCGTCACCACGCCCCAGCACGCGCCCGCGCCGTCCACGCGGCAGGCTTCGAAGTTCGGCCGGAACACCGCGCGGAGCAGGCCCCAGCTCAGCAGCTGCGGAATGATGTAGATCAGCAGGCCTCCCACCAGCAGCGTGGCCAGTGTGGTCCCGGGGCCGCTGAAGAGGTTGGCACGCATCCAGGCCCAGGGGCCGGCCGACCGGTTGGGCGCAGGACGTGCTGCGATGGGTTGGAATGTCTTGGCGATGGCCATGGTGGGTTCTTCCTCAACGTTCCTTGATGGCCGCACGGTTGTTGTACCAATTCATCAGAAACGATGTGGCGAGCGACGTCGTCAGGTACACCAGCATCACGATGGCAATGCATTCGACGGCCCGGCCGGTCTGGTTCAATGCGGTGTTGGCGATGGAGACCACGTCCGGATAGCCGATGGCCACGGCCAGCGAGGAGTTCTTCGTCAGGTTCAGGTACTGGTTGGTCATCGGCGGGATGATCACCCGCAGCGCCTGTGGCAGGGTTACCAGTTGCATGGTCTGGCCAGGGGAGAGGCCCAGGGCGGCCGCAGCCTCGGACTGGCCCCGCGCCACCGACTGGATGCCCGCTCGCACGACCTCTGCCACGAAGGCAGCGGTGTAGACCGTCAGGCCGATCAGCACCGACAGGAACTCCGGTGTCAGCGCGCCGCCGTTCTCGATGGCGAAGTCGCCCTTCACCGGCACGTCGAACTTCGATGGAGCACCACCCAGCACCCAGCCGAGCAACCCCATCGCGATTACGAAGAGAAGGGGCACCAGGACCCTGCTGCCCATCCGGCCCGTGGCCTCGAAGCGGCGCATCATCCTGCCGCGCCACCAGACGGCCAGCACGGCACCCAGCACCACGCCGATCAGCGCATACAGGTGTCCCGCCTCCCATATCGGACGCGGAAAGCTCAAGCCCCCTTTGCTCAGGAACAGCGGGCCGAGCGTCCACGCTTCGTCGGCTGCAGGCAGCAGCTCGGTGAACACCAGGTACCACATCAGCAGCTGCAGCAGCACGGGCACGTTGCGGAAAAACTCCACATACGCGTAGCACAGGCCGCGCACCAGCGCATTGCGCGAGAAACGGCCCACACCCAGCAGCGTGCCCAGGAGCGTCGTGAGGATGATGCCGATGATCGCGACCCGCAGCGTGTTGGTGAGGCCGACCAGGAAGGCGCGCCAGTAGGACTCGCTGGAGTCGAAGTGGTAGAGGCTCTCGCCGATGTCAAAGCCGGCGGGGCCGTTCAGGAAATCGAAGCCGCTCTGGATGCCGCGCACCTGCATGTTGTGCAGCGTGTTGGAAGCCAGGAACCAGACGCCCATCACGATGGCGCCGATGGCGACGATCTGGTAGATCAATCCTCTGAAGGCCTGGCTGCGCCAGGACCAGCTTCTCTTTTTCGGGGGGGACTGGGGAGTCATGGGGCTCGCTTTGCGGAGGACGTAGACGATGATGGGCTAAAAAAAAGCTGCCAGCACGGCCAAGCGTGATGGCAGCAGCGCACTCAGGCCGCTGAGGGGATCAGCGGATGGGCATCGGGTACATCAGCCCGCCATCGTTCCACAGCTTGTTGAGGCCGCGCGGCAGGTTCAGCGGGGTGTTGGGGCCCACGTTGCGCTCGAAGCTCTCGCCGTAGTTGCCCACCGCCTTGATCACGCGGTACATCCATTCCTTGTCCAGGCCCAGCAGCTTGCCGGTATCTTCATTGCCACCACCCAGGATGCGCTGTACCACCGGGTCGGTGCTGGTCGCCTTCATCGGGTCGGCGTTGGCCGTGGTGATCTTGTATTCCTCGGCTTCCATCATGCCGTAGAGCACCCACTTGACGATGGCGAACCATTCGTCGTCGCCACGGCGCACCAGGGGGCCCAGCGGCTCCTTGGAGATCAGGTCTGGGAGGATCATGTGTTCCTTGGGATCCTTGGCCACCTTGCTGCGCGTGGCCGACAGGCCCGAGGCGTCGGTGGTGTAGGCGATGCAGCGGCCCGTGAAATAGGCGTTTTCCGCGGCTTCGAGCTTCTCGAACACCACGGGCTTGATGCCCAGGTTCTTCGCCTTGGAGTAGTCGGTCAGGTTCTTCTCGGTGGTGGTGCCGGACTGCACGCACACCGTCTGGCCCTTGAGCTGGGTGGCGCTCTTCATCTTGGTCTTGACGGGCACCATGAAGCCCTGGCCGTCGTAGTAGTTGACGACGGTCTGCGTCAGGCCCAGCGAGGCGTCGCGGGTCAGCGTGAAGGTGGTGTTGCGTGCCAGCACGTCGACTTCGCCGGACTGCAGTGCCGTGAAGCGCTGCTGCGCGTTAAGAGGTACGTACTTGACCTTTTCAGCGTCGCTCAGGACAGCCGCTGCCAATGCCTTGCAGACGTCCACGTCCAACCCAGACCACTTGCCGGACGAATCCGCGGCGGCGAAGCCGGCCAGGCCGGTGTTCACACCGCATACCACCTGGCCCCGCGACTTGATCGCGTCCAGCGTCTTGCCGGCATGGGCCGACACGGACACCAGTGCCCCCATCATGGCGACGGTGGCTGCTGCCAGGTGTAGCTTGGTCATTTTTTTCATCGATTGCTCCGGTTAAACATGAGTGAGGTAGCGCCATCCAGGCCCAAGGAATCGCCAGGACGACCACCAGCGGAAGACTCTAGCGGGTTCACTTTTGTGGTGCATCCGGGTTTACTCGGACCGCCCGCGGTGGAAGTCCACAAGCTTTGGTACCGAGCGGGCATGGACCGCGACGCAGGTGACGCATGCTTCGTGCCAGCGCGCGGGCGTGCTCGCTGTCACCCAGGTGCCCCGCTTTGGTGCCGCGCGGCCCGTCGCCGGAAGGGGCCTGCCTACAATGGCCCGCAGAGTCCAAGCCGCTCCAGCGCGCGCCCGTCTTCACCACCCCGCACCAGCTTCCCATCCCGGAGACACAGCACCATGCGCCCACCCGCGTCCGCCGAGGAATCCGCCCCAGGTCTTCCGAGGCATTACCGCATTTGGCCGCGGCGGCTGCCGCATCGCCTCACGCCGCCCGATACCTCGGTGTGGCACAACCTCGCGGTGAGTGCACTGCGCTATCCGGACAAGCCGGCCACCGTGTTCTTCGGCAGCGTGCTCACGTACCGCCAGCTGATGCAGCAGGCCGAACGCCTGGCGGCCTGGCTCCAGGCGCAGGGCGTGCAGCGCGGCGACCGCGTGCTGCTGATGATGCAGAACTGCCCGCAGCTGCTGGTGGCCCATTACGCGATCCTGCGTGCCGATGCGGTGGTGGTGCCGGTCAACCCGATGAACCGCGCCGAGGAACTGCGCCACTACATCCAGGATGCAGATGCCCGCCACGCCGTCACGACCGCCGACCTGGCGCCCGAACTGGCGGCGGCCAGCAACACCCTGCCGGCCGGAACGGGTCTGCGGCACATGGTCCTGAGCCATTTCGGCGACGCGTTCGACACCGCGGTACAGGGTGTCAACGCGCCTCCCGACATCTGGAGCGACTGGCTGGGCACCCGGCATGCACCGCCCGCCCTGGACGGCGGCACCGTGGCCGCGTGGCCCGAAGCGCTGGCATTCAACGGACCCCTGGCGCCCACCGCCGCACGCCCGGAAGACATGGCGCTGCTGCCCTACACCAGCGGCACCACGGGCCATCCCAAGGGCTGCATGCACGTGCACCACAGCATCCTGCACCAGGCCGCCGCGGCCACGCTGGTGGTGGGTGCCTCGTGCGAGACCGTGTCACTGGTGGTGGCGCCGCTTTTCCACGTGACGGGCATGATCAGCGTGATGCATGCGGGCATCTATGCCGGTGCCACGCTGGTCATCATGCCGCGCTGGGACCGCGACCTGGCAGGCCGGCTCATCTCGCACTGGCGCGTCACGAACTGGACCAACATCCCCACGATGGTCATCGACCTGCTGGCCAGCCCCCGTATCGAGGAGTACGACCTGTCCTCGCTGGTGTACATCGGTGGGGGCGGATCGGCCATGCCGCAGGCGGTCGCGCAGCGGCTCTTCGAGCGTTGCGCGCTGCGTTATGCGGAGGGTTATGGGCTGACCGAGACCGCTGCGGCCGTGCTGTTCAATCCCGCCGACGCCACCAAGCAGCAGTGCCTGGGCGTGCCCTCCATGAGCGCCGAGGCGCGCGTGGTGGATCCCGAGACGTTGCAGGAGATGCCCGTGGGCGAGCAGGGCGAGATCCTGGTCTGCGGGCCGCAGGTCTTCCGCGGCTACTGGAAGCGCCCCGAGGCGACGGCCGAGGCCTTCGTCGCGTGCGATGGCAAGCGCTTCTTCCGCACCGGCGACCTGGGGTACATGGACGAAGACGGCTATTTCTTCCTGACCGACCGCCTCAAGCGCATGATCAACGCATCGGGATTCAAGGTCTGGCCTGCCGAGGTCGAGAACCTCATGTTCCGCCACCCCGCGATCCAGGAGGCCTGCGTCATCCCCAGCCGCGACAGCTACCGTGGCGAAACCGTCAAGGCGGTGGTGGTGCTGCGGCCCGCGCACCGCGGCCAGGTGACCGAGCAGCAGCTGCTCGACTGGTGCCGCGAGAACATGGCGGTGTACAAGGCGCCGCGCATCATCAGCTTCGCCGAGAGCCTGCCCAAGAGCGGCAGCGGCAAGGTGCTGTGGCGCGCGCTGCAGGAGGCGGAAATGCAGAGCAGCACGCCAGCGCAATGACCCTCAGGTCAGCTTCGGTATTCGCCTGTGTTCCACTGCGCCAGTGGAAGCTGCGATGGTGGAATGCCATCGCGCTTCCCTTGCGGAGCTGGCCTTTTTTTCGACATGGGGGTGCCGAATGAAGCCGATATGGAATTCTCCGTTGACCTGGATCGGGATCGCGACCCTGGCCGTGGCGCTGGCCGTCGCGTCGCCGCGCGAGTCCGGCATCCTGGGCAAGCTGCCCGAGCAGATCGGCCACTTCCTGGGCCACCGGCAGCAGCCGATGGCGACGGCCGCCGAGGAACAGCGCATGCTCGTGCTGGTGAGCTTTCACCGTGACCACCGCCGTGACATCGAGAGCTGGATCGATGGCCTGTCGCTGTACCAGGACCGCAGCATCGCGTGGATACGCATGCCGGTGGTGCAGGACGCGGTGGGCGACCCTACCGTGCGTGCGGCAGCCGAAAGCCGGCTGCTGGCGCGTTACGTGACGCCGCAGGAGCGCGAGAACCTGATCCCCGTGTTCATCGACCGCGAGATGTTCCTGCGCTCCACCGGACTGCCGCACGAGCAAAGTGCCTACGTGCTGGTGATCAAGCGCAGCGGCGAGGTGCTGGCACGCATTCCCGGGGCCTTCGACCCCGCCAAGGCCCAGACGGTGCGCGAGGCACTGCAAGACCAGGACCTGTAGGCACCACCGCCGCCCCTCGCGCGGGGCAGTGCCTCGTGGGCGCTCAGCCCATGCGTTCGAAGATCGCAGCGATGCCCTGTCCGCCGCCGATGCACATCGTGACCAGCGCATAGCGGCCCTTCACGCGCTGCAGTTCATGCAGCGCCTTCACCGTGATCAGCGCACCCGTGGCGCCGATGGGGTGGCCCAGCGAGATGCCTGAGCCGTTGGGATTGACCTTGGCCGGGTCCAGTTCGAGGTCGCGCGTCACGGCGCAGGCCTGGGCCGCGAAAGCCTCGTTGGCCTCGATCACGTCCAGATCACCGATCTTGAGCCCCGCCTTCTGGAGAGCCAGCTTCGTGGCCGGCACCGGGCCGATGCCCATGTACTTCGGGTCCACGCCCGCATGCGCATAGGCCACCAGGCGCGCCATCGGCACCAGGCCCCGGGCCTGGGCCACGCTCTTCTCCATCAGCACCGTGGCGGCCGCCGCATCGTTCAGGCCCGACGCGTTGCCGGCCGTGACGCTGCCGTTCTCCTTCTGGAACACCGGCTTGAGCTTGGCGAAATCCTCCATCCTGGCATCGGCGCGGAAGTGTTCGTCGGTGTCGAAGACCACGTCGCCCTTGCGGCCCTTCTGCACCACGGGGACGATCTGCTCCTTGAAGTAGCCGGCTTCCGTCGCCTTCTGCGCGCGGTTGTGGCTCTCCAGGGCCAGGCGGTCCTGGTCCTCGCGCGTGATGCCCCACTTGGCAGCGATGTTCTCGGCTGTCACACCCATGTGGATCTTGTGGAAGGGGTCGTGCAGCGCACCGACCATCATGTCCACCAGCGTGGCGTCGCCCATGCGGGCGCCCCAGCGGGTGTTCAGGCTGGCGTAGGGTGCGCGGCTCATGCTCTCGGCGCCCGCGCCGATGGCGATGTCGCAGTCGCCCAGCAGGATGGCCTGCGATGCCGAGACGATGGCCTGCAGGCCCGAGCCGCACAGGCGGTTCACGTTGAAGGCCGGCGTACCCTCGGCGCAGCCGGCGTCCAGCGCGGCCACGCGGGAGAGGTACAGGTCACGCGGTTCGGTGTTGACCACATGGCCGAAGACGACATGGCCCACCTCGCCACCGCCCACCTGGGCGCGGCCCAGCGCTTCCTTCACCACCTGCGCGCCCATCGCGGTGGGAGGGACGTCCTTCAGGGAACCACCGAAGGTCCCGATGGCGGTGCGCACGGCGCTGACGACGACTACTTCACGGCTCATGGTCTGTTCCTCTTTATGTTGCATTGCGGAAACCCGAAGTTTGCCGCAGAAGCGCCCACGGCGTGGCTGCGGTTGCCGCGTACGTGACAGTGCGTAGGACGAGCCCAGGCGGGCCGCCGTTCAAGCCCGGACCACGATCGGGAATCGTGCCTGCAGGCCACCATCCGGGGCCGTGCGGAAAGGCACCGTGAGGGCCGCGCGGTCTGCCGGGTCCCGCAGGTTGCGCCAGAGGAAGTCCCGCGCGTTGTGGGAATCTCCCTGCACGTAGAGCTGCGTCGTCAGCAGCTCGCGCGCGTCCAGCTTCACCTTGACGTGGATGTGGGGTGTGCGGTTGCCGTAGGCGACGGGCCGGATCGTGCGAAATGCATACCGGCCGTCCGCTGCCACGGTGACGCTGCCGAAACCCTGGAAGGCCTTGTCGGCCCGGTCACCATCCCCTGGGTGGTGGTAGTGCCCCTCGTGGTCGCATTGCCAGATCTCGACCACCGCGCCGGCCAGGGGCCGGCCGGCCGTGTCGCGCACCGTGCCTTCCACCCCCGTGGACTGCCCCTGCGCATACCGCAGGCTGCCGTTGCGCAGCAGATCGTGGTCGCGGTCCGCCGGCAGCGTCAGTGGGTAGAACGGCCCTTCCGTCTGGGCGGGTGTCGGGTGCAGCGGCGCCTGCTGCGCACCGGCCACCCGGCCCACGACAAGGACGGGTGCGGCGATGAGGGCTGCCGCGATCCGGCGGCGCGATGCGGACGGGGCAGGTGGCGGGAAGCGCAGGGGACGCATGGCAGGACTCCATGGCAACGGTGCCGGTGGGAGGTTGCAGGCCAGCGCGAAGTTCCCTGCCACCCGGGGCGCAACAAAGCGAAACACGGCGATACCGCACCGAAAGCACCTGGGGCGGACCTGCCGGCACCATCCTTCCCATGTTCAACCAACCCCTGAGGGGAAACGCAATGAAGACATGGGTCAAACGCACCATCGCCGCCGTGCTGGGCACGGGTCTGCTGGTCGGCGGGCTGAGCGCCTGCTCGCACCGTGGCGAGCGCCATGGCATGACGGCGGAGGAGTCCGTGACGATGCGCGCCAAGATCGTCGAACGCGTCGCCAAGCGCATGGACCTCGATGCCGCGCAGAAGCAGAAGCTCTCTGCGCTGGGCGACCAGCTCGAGGCGCAACGCCAGGCGCTCAAGGGCAACCAGCCCGACCCGCGCGCCGCCATGCGTGCGCTGGTGACCGGCCCGCGCTTCGACCGCGCGGCCGCCGAGGGCCTGGTCAGCCAGAAGCTGGAGACACTGCGCAGCGGCCATCCCGCGGTGCTGGCAGCCTTCGGCGACTTTTACGACAGCCTGCGCCCCGAGCAGCAGCAGCAACTGCGCGAGCGCCTCGAGGGCGGCCGCCGCTGGAGCCGCATGGGCTGATGGCCGCCTGCCGCACAATGCCGCATGCCCCGGATCCTGCTGATCGACGATGACCTGCACCTGGGGCCGCCCCTGGCCACCTACTTCCAGCGCTTCGAGATGGTGCTGGAGCAGGCGGCCACCCCGCGCGAGGGCCTGGCGCGCCTGCAGGCGGGCGGCTTCGATGCGGCCATCCTCGACGTGATGCTGCCGCAGATGGACGGCTTCGCGCTGTGCCGACAGATCCGGCGGGGCAGCGACATCCCGATCGTCATGCTCACCGCGCGCGGCGAGGTCATGGACCGGATCGTCGGCCTGGAACTGGGCGCCGACGACTACCTGCCCAAGCCCTTCGAGCCCCGCGAGCTGGTGGCGCGCCTGCAGACCGTGCTGCGCCGCCGGCCCGCCACGGCGGCCGCCACGGGCGGGCTGCTGCAGTTCGACGGGCTGTCGCTGGACCTGGATCGCCACCTGGTGCTGCGGCAGGGCGCCCCCGTGGAGCTCACTGGCACCGAGTTCGCGTTGCTGGCGCTGCTGGCCCGCACACCGGGCAAGGTGTTCTCGCGCGACGACATCCTGAACCACCTGCGCGGGCACGAGGCCGAGCTGTACACCCGGGCCGTGGACATCGTCGTAAGCCGGCTGCGCAAAAAGCTGGAGCCGCTGGACTGCATCCGCACGCAGCGCAATGCGGGCTACGCGCTGGCCGTGGGGCGGGTCTGACGGAGGTCGGCATGCGGTCCCGGCCCAAACCCCTCCGCGACAAGGCGTCGCGCCACTGGCCCCACCGTGCGCGCACCGCGCTGCGGCGTTCGCTGCGATTGCGCCTGCTGATCGTGTTCCTGCTGATGGCGCTGGCCATGACCACGGTGTTCCTCGCCGGCACGCAGCGTGGGCTGGGGCAGGCCTGGCGCGCGGCCGTGCAGCCCGTGGTGGCCGACTACATGGACCGGCTGGTCGCCGAGATCGGTAGTCCGCCGAGCGTGGAGCGTGCCAAGGCGCTGGTGGCGCGGCTGCCGATCTCCATCCGCATCGACGGGCCGCAGGTGCAATGGTCCTCGCATCCCGAGCAGGACGGCTTCCGTTCACGCCGGCGCGACGAGGCCGAGCGGTGGCTGGAGCGCAGCACGGCCGACGGCCACCGCGTGGTCTTCGGGGTGGGCGACGTGCCCTGGGAGCGTGGCCCGCACCGCGCGGTGTGGCTCACGCTGACGCTGCTGCTGGCCATGGCCGCAGTGGCGTATGTCTACCTGCACCGGCTGCTGCGTCCGCTCAACGACATCCGGGCCGGCGCACAACGTTTCGGCAAGGGGGACTTCGCCACCCCCATCGTGGTGCGGCGCCGAGACGAACTCGGCGAACTGGCCACGCAGGTCAACACAATGGCGCACGACATCCACGGCATGCTGGAAGGCAAGCGCGCGCTGCTGCTGGCCATCAGCCACGAGTTGCGTTCACCGCTCACGCGGGCCCGCGTGAACGCCGAATTGCTGCCCGAGACGCAGGACGTCGCCGCACCACGCGAGGCGTTGCTGCGCGACCTGGCCCAGATGCGCGACATGATCACCGACCTGCTGGAGGGCGAACGGCTCTCCGGCGCGCATGTGGCGCTGCAGCGGGAACGCACCGACGTGGTCCGGCTGGTGCACGGGCTCATGGACAGCCGGGCCGACTTCGCGGTCGTGGCGCTGCACATGCCCGATGCGCCGTTGTGGGCGGATGTCGACGCGGCACGCCTGCGGCTGGCCGTGCGCAACCTCGTGGACAACGCCCTGCGCCACGGGGCAGGGCAGGGGCCGGCGCCGGTCCTGACCGTCCGCAGCGACGGGGGTGACCTGGAGGTCTGCGTCCGCGACCATGGGCCGGGTGTGGACGAGGCCCAGCTGTCCCTGCTGGCTCAGGCCTTCTACCGGCCGGACGCGGCACGGCAACGCAGCACCGGGGGCGTCGGGCTGGGCCTGTACCTGGCGCGCCTCGTGGCCGAGGCCCATGGTGGCGCACTGCACCTGCGCACTGCGCATCCGGGGCTGGAGGCACGCCTGCGCTGGCCGCTGGGCTGATCAGTCCGGAAGGCGGAACCCCGAAGGGCAGTGGAAGTGCAGGACAGCGCCCGATGCCGGGTGGGTCAGGCGAAGCTCGGTCGCGTGCAGCATCAACCGGGGTGCCCGTGGCGGCGCGGGCGCGTACAGCGCATCGCCCAGGATGGGATGCCCGATGGCCTGCAGGTGCACGCGCAGCTGGTGGGCGCGTCCGCTGAGGGGCTCAAGCTCCAGATGGCTGGCACCGGAGCGCGACTGCATCACCCGCCAGCGCGTGCGGCTGGGCCGGCCGTCGGGAGACACCATCTGCAGTGGCCGCCGCGGCCAGTCCGGCCGGATCGGCAGGTCGATCAGGCTCCAGCCGTCCTGGGCATCGGGGTCCGCCTTCGGCGCGCCCTGCACCAAGGCCTCGTACCGCTTGTGGACCTCGCCGCTGGCGAAGGCCTGGCCCAGGATGGCTTGGCATGCCTTGCCGCGCGCCATCAGCAGCAGGCCCGAGGTGGCCATGTCCAGCCGGTGCACCACCAGTGCATCCGCATAGAGCCGCTGTGCACGGGCGCTCAGACAGTCGCGCTTGTGTTCGCCGCGGCCGGGGACGGACAACAGGCCGGAGGGCTTGTGGAAGACCAGCAGCTGCGCATCCGCGTACAGCAGGCGCACCGTGGAGGCGTCAGCCTGCGGTGGGTGCACCGGGCCGGTGCAGCAGCTGCTGCACGATGTCGCAGAATTCCTCGACGTCGTTGGGCTTGTGGATCAACGCTCCAGCACCTTCTTCCAGCGCGCTTTTCTCGATGTCTGCCGTGATGTAGCCGGAGGCCAGTGCCACCGGCAGGTCGGGCCGCAGCTCGCGGGCCTCGCGCAGCAGGTCCACGCCGCAGAATCCCGGCATGTTGTAGTCCGTCACCAGCAGGTCGAAGTCCCCGGCGCGCTCGCGCAGGGCGGTGGAGGCTTCGCGCGGATCGGTGAAGCAGGTGACCTTGAAACCCTTGCGCACCAGCGCCCGCTGGATCAGGAAGACCAGGGCTTCGTCGTCGTCCACGTACATCACGTGCTGGCCGGCGCCGGACACCACCACGGGAGGCTTGGGCGCGGAGGCGGGCGCCGATGGCTCCCCGGCGGCAGCGGGCGGGAAATACAGCGTGAAGGTACTGCCCTTGCCCGGCGTGCTCTGCACACCCACCGACCCCCCGTGGGTCTGCATGATGCCGTGCACCACCGACAGTCCCAGCCCCGTGCCCTGGCCCACCGGTTTGGTGGTGAAGAAGGGCTCGAAGATGCGGTCGATGGTGTCGGCCTCGATGCCGGAGCCGGAGTCGCGCACCGACAGCGTCACATGGTGGCCGCGCCAGCTGCCGCGGCGCTCTTCACGGATGGTCTGCGAGAACGTGCTGCCCAGCACCACGTTGATCCGGCCCTTGTGCGGGCCGATGGCATGGATGGCGTTGGTGCACAGGTTCAGCAGTGCCTGCTCCACCTGCGTGGCATCGGCCATCACGGGAGGCACGTTGGGTGCCACCTGCACATCGAGCTCCACGGAGGGCGGCAACGTGACCTGCAACAGCCGCGTGGTCTCGTGCACCACCTCGGCCAGCTGCATGGCACTGCGCCGCGGCACCTCGTTGCGGCTGAAGGTCAGGATCTGGCGCACGAGGTCGCGCGCGCGCCGCCCGGCCTTTCCGATCTCTCGCAGGCTGGTCTGTGCGGGGGAGTCCTCTCCCGCATCCTGCTGGGCCAGGTCGACGTTGCCCAGGATGGCGCTCAGGATATTGTTGAAGTCATGCGCGATGCCCCCGGCCATGGTGCCCACCGCCTGCATCTTCTGGGACTCGCGCAACTGCGCCTCCAGTACGTTGCGCTGGGTCTCGACCTTTTTGCGCGCCGTGAGGTCGCGGGCGAAGACGGTGATGGTGTCGCCGCCCTCGCGGTGCTCGAAGGACACGCTGACCTCCACCGCCAGGCTGCGGCCGCTGCTGGTGCGGCCCTCCATCTCTCCCAGCTGGGCATGGGTCGACAGCTGGTCGTACCCCAGCGCCTTGGCGGCCTCGGGCAGGAAGCGTTCCAGCGGACTGTCCAGGGCTTGCGCGGACGGGCACTGGAACAGCGCGGCGGCCGCGGGGTTGAAGACGGTGATGTGGTGCCGCGCATCCACGCAGATGATCGCGTCCAGCGAGGAGTTGATGACGGCGGCGAGCCGGTTCTCGCTGAGGTGCAGCTCCTCGTTGCGCCGCTGCAGCGCCGCGGCGCTCTCCTGCAGCGCGCGCCGCTGTGCCAGCAGCGGCCCCTGGTCGATGATGGCGCAGATGAAATGGGCCAGGTCGTCCTGCGGGTTGTCGATGCGCGCGATATGCAGGTCGCCCGTGAGGTGCCCCGCCGATCCGACCTGGAACAGCACCTCGCTGACCTCGCTGCTGCCACCATCCTTGGCGTGCAGGAAGGCCTGGGACACTTTCTCGGACTGGGCCGCATCCACGTACGGCAGCAGGAAATTGAGCGGGGGGTCGTTTTCGCGCGGCCTGAACAGCCGCAGGGCCATGGCGTTGCTCTCCAGCACCATGCTGCGTTCGTCCACGACCATCAGCGCCAGCGGCACGCTGGAGAACAGCGTGAGGAAGCGTTCGGACGCACCCTCGGCCTCACGCTGGCTGAAGCGCAGCGCCTTGTTCTGGATTTCCAGCTCGGCCTGGTACTTGCGCAAGTCCTCGATCAGGCGGGGCAGGACATAGTCCTGCCGCTTGTCGTCGCTGACCGGCTCGGGAGGACGCTCCGCCCCGTGGGTGCCACGAAATGGAAGAAAAGGGCGCCGTCGCTGCGACATCCTGCGGGCCGGCCAGGCCTTATTTCTTCATCTTTCCCTTGGGCGCCACCACGGTGGTGACGGTCGGACGCACCGCGTCCGCAGACACCGGCTTGGGTGGAGCGGTGTCCTTCCTCGGTTTCTTGCTTTCCTTGTTGCTCTTCTGAACGCCCTTGGCCATGCTGAACTCCTTGTGTTGATCCAGTGAGAAGGCGCGTCGACCGTGAGGCCATGGCGCACCCGCCGGGGAGGTGCCACCAGGGGCACCGCACCGCTATTATTTGCGAACCACCGCGTCGCCGGGTTCGTAGTCGGCCGCCTTGAGCGGGCTCTTGGCCGCGATGTAGGCGCGCAGCACGTCGGCATCCACGAAGCCCGTGTCCACGAAGGACGGATGCTTGTTCACGGCGGGGTAACCATCACCGCCCGCCGCCATGAAGTTGTTGATGACCATCTTGTAGGTCTTGTTGGGATCCACGGGCGCCCCGTTGATGGTGGCGCTGGTCACGGTGCCTCCGGTGATCACGAGTTTCACGCCCGCGAACTGGGCGAAGGCGCCCGAACCCACGCTCATCTTGGCCGCGGCATTGAGGTAGGCCATGACCTCGTCGCCCTTGAGGTCGACGGTCACGGTGGTGTTGCCGAACGGCTGGATCTTCAGCACGTCCTTGTAGGTCAGCTTGCCGGGAGGCAGCGAGTCGCGCACACCGCCGGAGTTGACCACGGCAAAGTCCGCCTTGGTCCTGTCCATCATGGACAGGCCCACCAGCACCGCCATGGAGGCGGGCTTGGCGCGCACCACGGCGCGGTCCCCTTCGAGCTTGCCATCCGTGGAGCCGATTTCCACCAGCAGCTTCTGCTGGCCGAAGTCCTGGTAGGGCTGCAGCAGCGCCAGCATCTCCTTGTTCTCGGTGATCTCGCTGGTGTAGGGCACCATCGAGGTCTTGCCGTCGGCCGCCTTGACGGACTTCTTCAGGTTCACCGGAATCAGCGTGTACTTGACCAGCTTGAATTCGCCGTTGCGGTATTCGAAGTCGGCGCGGCCCACGTACTTGCCCCATTCGTGGGCCTGCACGATCCAGGTACCGTTCTGGCGGTCGGGTCTGCATTCGGTGCCGGGCACGTAGGCGCGGTCCAGCACGTTCTCGGCCTTCATGCAGGCCGGGTTCTGGGTGTGGCCGCCCACGACCAGGTCCAGGCCCTTGACAGCCCGCGCCATCTCCACGTCGCCGGGCGCCTGGGTGCCGTGGTTGCCGTTTTCGTAGTGGCCCATGTGCGTGGCGGCGATCACGATGTCGCTCTTGCCGCGCAGCTCGGGCACCACCTTGGCGGCCTCTTCGATGGCCGGCACGAAGCGCAGGTTCTTCATGTTCTCCGGGCTGGTCATCTTGACCGTGTCTTCGGTCGTCAGGCCCATCACGCCGATGCGCAGGCCGTCGAAGTTGAAAATCTTGTACGGCTCGAACATGCGCTGGCCATTCTCGTAGATGTTGGCCGAGAGCATGGGGAAGGTGATCAGTCCGCGCTGCATCTTCAGCGTGGCCAGCGGCTTGTCGAATTCGTGGTTGCCGACGGCCATCGCGTCGTAGCCGAGCAGGTTCATGCCCTTGAAGTCGGGTACGGCGTCCTGCAGGTCGGATTCGGGCACACCGGTGTTGACGTCGCCGCCATCGAGCAGCAGGCTGTAGCCACCCCCGCTCTTGACCTCGGCGCGGATCTGGTCGATCAGCGTCTTGCGCGCCGCCATGCCGTATTCGCCATCTCCGTTCTTCCAGAAGCGGCCATGGTGGTCGTTGGTGTGCAGGATCGTGACCTTGTAGGTCTTGTCTTTCTGCGGTCCCGGGGACATCGACGAACAACCGAGCAGCGCGAGCGCGGCAGCCACGCAGAGTAGGGATTTGGTGGGATTCATGGGCGACGGATCCTGGTTGGAAACGGAGGGAAGAGGCGATTATGGCGGCGCCGCTGCGGCCACTCAAGACGAGGTGGCCACGCCCACGGCGCATTTGCGGCGAGAATGCGGACCCTGTTTTTCCGGATCCGACCTCCCCTTTTTTGCATGAGCGCATATTCCATCCGGGCCGCCAAGGCTGCCGACGTCCCGACCATCATCCGCATCCACGCCGGCGTGGCACGCGGCTCCATCACCAAGGGCGCGCCCGGGGCGGCGCAGTCCGATGGTGCAGGGCAGACCACGTTCTGGAAGGAAGCCGTGGAATACGCGGAGCCCCAGCTCTTCGTTGCCTGTGCGGGCCAGGAAGTGGTCGGGTTCGTGGGCATCGACCGCAGCCGCGATCCCCGCACGCCGCCCACGATGGGCGAGATCTGGTACCTGTACCTGGCGCCGGAGCACCACGGGCGCGGTGCCGGCCTGGCCCTGTGGGACAGCGCCCGCGAGACCCTGATCGAAGAGGGTTGCACGCAGGTCTCGGTCTGGGTGCCGCTGGCCAGCGAACGTGCGCTGCGCTTCTTCGAGCTGGCGGGCTTCAAGCGGGAGATGTCCACGGCCCGCACCACGGCCGTTCCCGGAGGAGGGCGGGTGGAAGAGGTGCGCCTGAAACGGCCGCTGTAGGCGGCAATCTGCGGGGGCGGGTGGTCAGACCTCGCCGCCGAAATGTTGGCAGAGGTTGGCGATGTACTGTTCGACGAGCTTCTCGAACTCCGCCTCGACGACCGGTGCCACGACCACCTTCATGAGGCCAGGCAGCGGCAGGCCGATGTCGCCGTCGATCTTCAGCGTCAGGTGCGTCGACTTCTTGTGGTCCACGATCTTCCAACTGCCGGCCACGGAGGCATTTCCCTCACCAGGGACCGGTGTCCAGACGACGCTGCCCTTGGCCTTGCTGGCGACGTACTTCGACGCATACACCGTCTGCAGCGTCGCCTGGCCCAGCCCGATCTTTTCCATTTCCCAGCGGTAGGCGCCCGCGCCCAGGTCGACCAGCCGGTGCAGCTTGGGGAAGAAGCTCGCGGAGACGGGTACGTCCGACAGCACGCCGAACACCGTGGTGGCGTCCGCCTTGACGGCGAATTCGTAGCCGAGATCGATATGCACGTTGATCGCCATACGGGGTGTCTCCTTGTATGCAGGCACCCCAGCCGGGCGCCCCGGGAGCATCCTAGCGCACGGCCGTGCAGTGGTGGCTCAGGCCGTGCTGCCGTTGAAGGCAACGGCGAGCAACGCCTGCTGGCTCTGGCGGGTGCGGGACTGGATGCGGCGCAGGAGGCCGCGCCCGTCGACCGCGTCGATGCCATGCTGCTGCGCGAACTCCAGGGCTTCCTGGGTATAGGTGGAGGTCGTGGTGTAGGTGCCGTGCGCAGACTTGTGGGCCGAGACCAGGCCGCAGAATTCCTGCATCTCCTGCAGGCCCACGGGCTTGTTCAGCCAGTGCTTGCAGCGCACGATGGCCACCGGGCCCGGCATGCGCGCGGCGTGGAGCCACAGGTCGACGCCTTCGTCGGCACGGTGGGACTCGCAGCGGGTCTCGAAGCCAGCCGAGTGAAACCAGGCCTCGCACATCGCGGTGAAATGCCGCGTATCGATGGCGGCGAAGATGTCCAGGCTCCAGCGGCGGTTGTCCAACGCCACGGAGGAATCGGCGGCGGGCTGCGCATCGGCTGCCATGGGCGCCGGCATGGAGGTGCGGTAGGGCGCGGCGTCGCGTTGGCCGGTGATAGCGCGCAGGGCCACCACGCCGAGCGCCAGCAAGGCCGCGCCGATGGAGATCGCCATGGCAATCTCCATGCGCAGCTGCCATTGCCATACGGCCACCCAGCTCACCGCCAACGCCGCACCCAACGCGCTCAAGGCATATTTCCAGATCTGCTGCTGCCAGTCGTTCAACGTCGGCGACGGTTGGCTCTTGCTGCTTTTCATCGTGGTTCCCCAGAATTGCGCACTCGCTGAAGACGGCCATGAGAATGGTTGCGTGGTGCGGGTGGCAGTCTAGGATTGGCTTGTGTCAAGAGAAAGGCAAAATTCACGATTTGTCACCCGAACGGGCGTGATCGCGGGCTGCTTTTTCGCATGGGGCCGCATGACATGACCACGGTCATGCCGTTTTCCGCTTCCGCCGGCATTGCGAACGCGCTGGAGCGCCGTCGGTTCACCTCGGGGGAGCCGACGTTCCGCAGCCGGCGCCAAGCGCCCTCAGGGCAGCAGTGCGGCCAGTCCCCCCTCGGGCTCGAAGCGGCCTGCGCGGTAGAAGAGGCGGGTGGGGCCGGCCATCGCGGCCTCGCGCACCGAGTGCCGCGGGTCGCCGGGATAACACACGACACGCACGCCGTCCTGCTGAAAGCTCTCTGGCGCGATCAGCGGGGGCCGGGTGGCGCGCGCCGCCTGCACCGCGTCCGCGCTGCGCGGGTGGCGCGCGAGCTGGGCCAGGCCCATGATCTGGGGAGGGGCCAGTTCGATCAGGTTGTCCCAATAGGCTTGCAGCGCGGCGCGGGGCGGCATCCAGACACTCTCGGTCGCCTCGTGGTTGTCGTGGACGGCGGTCTGGCCCGGCGGCACGGCCGACAGGAAGAAGCGGGTGTCGAAGCGCTTGCTGGAGACGTTCGGCTGCTTCGGCGTGATCCAGCGCGACCACGGCACGAGGGCGGAGGACTGCAGCCGCAGGCCCAGCATGGCCAGTACCTCGGGAAACTGGTAGCCGCCGCGCAGCATGTCATGCGCATGCGCCAAGGTGACGCTGGTCGCGCCTTCGGCCAGCAGTACCCCCGTTTCCTCGAAGAGTTCGCGCACGGCCGCCACAAACAGGCTGGCCGCCATGCCGTCGGCAATGCCCGGCTCGCCGAGCTGGAAAGCGAGCGCAGATGCGGGCTGGTCCAGGCGCTGGTGTAGGTCGATGTCGGCGTCGGCCTCGTCGACCTTGCCGCCTGCAAAGACGTAGGCACCCCCCAGCACGTCCGACGCGCCGTGGCGCTTGAGCAGGAAAACTTCCAGCCCGCCCACTCCGTCGCGCAGCAGGACGATGGAGGCGGAGGGGCGCGGTTCGCCGGCGACAACGACGTGGTTCAGTTCCATGCCGGCACTATAATCGCCGGCTATTCTGCCGGCGCATGCTGGCTGGCGGGTGTTTCCAGACCCGGTCGTGGCGCAGGTGCATCGGTCCGCAACGTGGCGCGCCGAAGCGACCACGGAATGGTTTCTGGCGGCCCGCTCGTTTGGTACAACCGTTGTCCCATCCTCGGAAGAATTTGCCATGGCCAAGGAAGAGCTGATTGAAATGCGTGGGTCTGTCACGGAAGTGCTGCCGGATTCGCGCTTCCGCGTCACGCTGGACAACGGTCACCAGCTGGTGGCCTACACCGGTGGCAAGATGCGCAAGCACCACATCCGCATCATTGCCGGGGACAAGGTTTCCATCGAGCTGTCGCCTTACGACATGACCAAGGGGCGCATCACCTTCCGCCACATCGCCGGCCGCGGCACGATGGACTGACCGCCGCACGATCCCGGTCTGCTTCTCCAGGGCACCTTCTCACCGGGGTGCCCTTTGTCGTTGGTGGCGCGGCCAAATATGCATGGTCCGCTGTGCGGCGTGCATCTGCAACGGGCTTGCCGCGCAGGCTGGCGCGTGCGCGCACCGTGGCTATACTTCTCCACCCATCCAATGTCGTGAGGCCCGCGTGCAAATATCGTCCAGCCATCAGGGGTCGGTGCGGATCCTGGCGGTGCACGGTCGCCTGGACCATGCGCATGCCAAGGAATTCGAAGCCTCCCTGCTGCCGATGCTGGAGGAGTGCTCCGACACCGGAGCGCCGGTCGTGCTGGATTTCGCCGGTGTGGCCTACATCAGCAGCGTGGGCCTGCGCGTGTTGCTGCTGGCCGCCAAGAAGGTGAAGCAGCATCGGGGCCGCATCGTCATCGCTGCCCTGTCGCCCATCGTGGCCGAGGTCTTCCAGGTCAGCCACTTCAACATGGTGATCCAGGTCTACCCGGATGTCGCGGCGGCGGTCTCCGGCCTGGGCGCATGAAAGTCCGATTCTGGGGCACGCGGGGCTCCATCCCGGTTTCCCTGACCGCACCCGACATCCGTGCCAAGCTGCTGCGGGCGCTGGAAGCCGCGCAAGGCAAGTCGCTGGACACATCGGCCGCGCGCGGTGCGTTCGTCGATGGGCTCGGCTTCGATGTCGCGGGCACCTATGGCGGCCACTCCAGCTGCGTGCAGATCGACACGGGGAGCCCGGAGCATTTCGTCCTCGACATGGGCACGGGCATCCGCCCCTTCGGCCAGCACATGCTGGAGCGCTTCGGGCCGAAGGCGCCGCAGACCTACCACGTGTTCCTGTCCCACCTGCACTGGGACCACATCATGGGCGTGCCCTTCTTCACGCCCCTGTACATCCCCGGCAACAAGGTCGTGATCCACAGCTGCCATCCGCATGTGGAGTTCGCGTTGCGCCGGCAACAGGCCGAACCCTCCTTCCCGGTGCGCTTCGACATCTTCTCAGCGGACATCACGTTCGATGTGATGCAGCCCGGGCAGCCGGTGGACATTGCCGGCACGCAGGTCACGGCGCTGCACCAGCTGCATGCGGGCGACTCCTACGGCTGGCGATTCGAGCGCGACGGGCGCAGCGTGGTCTATTCCACGGACTCGGAGCACCGTGTCGAGGACGAAGCCGAGCGCGAGGCCTTCATCGCGTTCTTCCACCGCGCCGACGTGGTGATCTTCGACGCCATGTATTCCCTGGCCGAAGCCATCTCGGTCAAGGCGGACTGGGGGCACTCCAGCAACATCGTGGGCGTGGAGCTGTGCCAGGCGGCGAAAGTGCGCACGCTGGTCATGTTCCACCACGAGCCCGCCTACAGTGACACGCAGATCGAACGGGTGCTGCAGGAGACGCGGCGCTTTGAGCAGATCACGCGCGACGGCCATGTGCTGGAAATCCTGTCGGCCTGGGACGGGCTCGAACTGAGCCTCTGACGTGAGGCACCTCGCCGCGCTGTTCGGCAAGGTCTATGCTTACCGGCGCGGCCGGGCCGCGGCATTGGCCTTCCTGCTGCTTTTCGTGGGCGCCGTGTTGTGGGCCGACCTGGCCACCTCGGGGCGGTCGGGAACGCCCCCGCTGCTGGCCGCGCCGCTGACGGCGCTACGCCAGCTGCTCTTCGACGGGTACCAGCGCGCCTTTCCCCGCCAGCGCCAGAGCCAGCCTGTCGCCCTGGTAGGCATCGACGAAGACAGCCTGAAGGTGCTGGGCCAGTGGCCCTGGCCGCGTGACAGGATGGCCGAGCTCCTGCGCGCGATCGCGGCGCGCAAGCCGGCAGCGATAGGCCTGGACATCTACATGCCCGAGGCGGACCAGACATCCCCCGACCAGATCGCGCTGCGCCTGCAGGGCGCCGACGACGAGGTCCGTGATGCCTTGCGCCGCCTCCCCAGCCATGATGCGCTGCTGGCGCAGGCCCTGCGCAGCACGCCGACGGTGCTGGGTGCCGCCGGCTTCGATTTCCAGACCCTCGGCACCACCGACTGGCTGCTCACCACGCCGGTGGAGGTGCGAGGGGGCGATGCGATGGCGTACCTGAAACGCTATCCGTTCGTGGTGGCCAGCTTGCGGGAGTTGCAGGACGCGGCACCCGGCCATGCACTGGTGTCCATCGAGGACAGTGCGGTGGTGCGGCGCGTGCCCCTGGTGCTGGCCGTGCGTGACCAGGTGGTACCGTCCCTGGCGATGGAGATGTTGCGGGTCGCCACCGGCAGCGCGCGTGTCGAGTTGCAGGTCGACGACCACGGGGTGCGGCAGGTGGGCGTGGCGGACCTTGCCATTCCCACCCAGCCCGGCGGGGACGTGTGGCTGCATTTCGCGCCCGCGGCTGACGGCGATTCCCTGCGCAACATCCCCGCGTTGGCGCTGCTGGAGGGCCGGGTGTCGGCCGATGCACTGCAGGACAAGCTGGTCCTGATCGGCCTCACCGGCTGGGGGCTCAACGACCGGCGTGTCACGGCGCTGGGTGAAAGCGTGCCAGGCATCGAGATCCAGGCGCAGCTGCTGGAGAGCATGCTCGATGGCCGCCTGTTGCTGAGACCCTGGTGGATGAAGTGGGCCGAAGGCGGATTGATGCTGGCCATCGGCCTGGTGATGGTGGTGTGGGGGCCTAACGCGTTGGCCCGCATCTCCGCCGAGGGGGAGCGCCAGCCACGCCGCGTGGGGCTGTGGGTGAGTGTGCTGGTCGTGGTGCTGCTGGCCGCGGGCTTCTGGCTGTTCAAGGTGCCGGGGCTCCTGTTCGACGGGGTCACGATGTCCCTCGGTTTCGCGGGCCTGCTGGCCAGCCTGGTTTCCAGCTCCACGCTGGAGCTGGAGCGCGACAACCACCGGCTGGGCGTGGAGCGCCAGCAGCTGCGTGAGGACGCCGCCCGGCTTGCAGGCGAGATGGAAGCGGCGCGGCGCATCCAGCTGGGATCCTTGCCCAATGCCCAGCGGGCCTTTCCCGGTGAGACACGTTTTTCGATCGACGCGGTGATCGAGCCCGCGCGTGAAGTGGGAGGCGACCTCTACGACTTCTTCCTCATCGACGGCCGCAGGCTCTATTTCCTGATCGGTGACGTGTCGGGCAAGGGGGTGCCGGCGAGCCTGTTCATGTCCGTCACCAAGACCTTGACGCGCAGCTTCGCCGCGCGCCTGTCGGGCGGCACGGCGGACATCGTCTCGGCTGCCAACCTCGACCTGTCGCGCGACAACGTCGAGACCTTGTTCGTGACCATGCTGGTCGGCCTGCTGGACCTGCAGACGGGAGAGTTGCAGTTGGTCAACGCGGGCCACGATGCGCCCTGGCGCATCACCGGGGACGGGCAACTGGCGCAGCTGAGCGTGCCTCCCGAAGCGGGGGGGCCTCCGCTGTGCATGGTGGAGGATTTCGAGTACCACATGCATCGCGTCCAGCTGCAGCCGGGCGACCGCCTGTGCATGGTCACGGACGGCATCACGGAAGCGGCGAATGCGCAGGGACAGCTCTACGGCAGCGAGCGCCTGCGCGCCGCACTGGCAGCATTGCCAGCAGGACCCGCGGCGGGAGAGATCACGCAGCAGGTGCGCGCCGATGTGGCGCGTTTCGTGGACGGTGCGGAGCCTTCGGACGATCTGGCGATCCTGGTGCTGCACTGGCGAGGACCCGCAGACACGCCTGGCTGAGCAGGCGCGGGCCCAGGCGCCCGCAGGGATCAGCGCAGGTTGATCTCGACGCGCCGGTTCCGGGGCTCGGGCACCTCGTCGGCGGTGGGCACCAGCGGCTCACGCTCGCCGCGCCCCGCCACCTCGATGTTCGCGGCGGGAATGCCGGCCTGCACCAGCAGGTCGCGCACCGTGGCCGCGCGCTGCAGCGACAGCGCGTCGTTGGATTCGAGCGTACCCACGCGGTCTGTGTGGCCGATGACCGTGACTTCCATGGCGGGGTAGGTGGGCAACACTGCAGCGATCTGCTGCCAGACCGGCTGGAAGCTGGGCAAGATGTCGACCGCCGAGCCGAACTCGAAATACAGCATGAAGGACACGGGCGCCGCAGGCCGGGCATCCAACGTGCTGGCGAACTGCTGGCGGAGCTGGCTGCCGTCCCCCGCGTCCGCGATCACTCCACCACGGTTGCGGATCGTGGCGACCCCGTAGGCCTTGTCCAGCGTGTAGGGCGTGCCGCTTTCGGGGCTGATGACCACGGCGCCGGCCTTGCCATCGGCATCGGGCAGCAGCACGACCTGGCTGGTGGTCTTGGGCATCAGTCCGAAGACCAGGCCCGCGATCAGGGCCACCGCGAAGAACTCCATGTCAGCGGCGCGCGGTCGCCTGACGCCGCTGACGCACCCCCTCGGGGGGCAGCGGACCTCGCGCAGCGGGCAAGCATGGGGGCATCGTCATGTCAAAGGTCCTGCTGCCCCGCGTCGATGATGAAACTGGTGCCGCGTACGCCGAGCGTCATGCCCGGCGCCGAAAAACGCACGGCCTCGGGCGTGGCCTTGGCGATCTTGCCGGAGATCACGGAGACAGTGCCACGCTTGACCGTGGCATCGATGGCACCCGCATGGGTGGTGGAATCGAAGCTGAACTTGTTGAGATCCAGTGCCGAGTTGGGCCCGGCCGACAACACCGTGTTGTCGCGCAGCGTGATGCCCACGGAACTGTCGGCGCCGGTGATCACGCGGTCGCTGACCAGGATGCGGGTGCCGACCGGCGCGGGCAGCTTCTGGCCGGCGCGGTCGATCGTCACGCTGCCCTTGCTGGTCTTGACCGTGCCCGCATCGTCCGCGCTCCATGCGGCGTGGCCCAGCAGCGCAACGGCAAGCAGGGCGTATCTGAAAGACTTCATTTGAAATGCCTCCGCAGGACTGGTTTAATCGGCGCTCTATGGATGCCGAGCCACTATACCGCTTTCCCGCGCGCATGGAGTCGCTGGCGGAGATGCAGGCGGTGCTGAAGGCGGTATCTTTTGGCGAAGAGGGCCCCACCATGCTGCGGGCCGAGACGGCGCTCGAGGAGCTGCTCACGAACAGCGTGACCTACGGCGGCGCCGCGCTTTCCGGGGCGGCGTGGGTGTGGCTCTCGGTGCACCAGCGCGACGACGCCTTGTGCATCTGCTTCGAGGACGCCTTCGAGGCCTTCGACCCCTTTCCCAAGATCGACGAGGCGCTGCAGCGCACCACCAATCCCATGGACCAGCGGCCGCTCGGTGGCCTGGGCCTGCTGATGGTGTTCCGGCTGGCGGACGAATTCCGCTATGCCCGCAAGGGCGACCGCAACAGCCTGCAGCTGGTGTTCAGGGACCGGCATCTGCACACGGATGCCTGAGGCCGGGCCCCGGGTGGCCCTCAGTCGACCTTGGCGCCCGAAGCCTTCACGACCTTTTCGTACTTCGCCAGTTCGGCCTGCATGAAGCTGCCGAACTGCGCGGGCGTGGACGGCACGGGCTCGGCCATCAGTGCGGCGAAGCGGCTCTTGGACTCGGGGCTGTTCAGGGCTGCCACATAGGCCTGGTTCAGTTTCGCGACCACGTCGGCGGGCGTGCCGGCCGGGGCCACCAGCCCCCACCAGGTGTCGACCGCGAACCCCGCCAGCGTCTCGCTGACGGCGGGCACGTCCGGCAGTGCCGGGCTGCGCTGCGCGGTCGTGACGGCCAGCGCCTTGAGCTTGCCGGCCTTGATGTTGGCTGCGGCCGTGGCGAGGTTGTCGAAGTTGAAGTCGACCTGTCCCGACAGCAATGCCAGTTGCGCGGGGTTGCCACCGTTGTAGGGGATGTGCACCGCGAAGATGCCCGCCTGCGCCTTGAACATCTCACCTGCGAGATGGCCCCCGCTGCCATTGCCGCCCGAACCGTAGTTGAGCTTGCCGGGATTCGCCTTGGCATAACGGATCAGGTCCGGCAGCGTCTGGATGCCCAAGCGCTGTGCCGTGTCGGTGTTGATCACCAGCACGTTGGGCACACGCACCATCTGCGTCACGGGTGCGAAGTCGGTGCTGGCGTTGAAGGGCAGCTTCGCGTAGAGCCAGGGGTTGATTGCATGCGTGGCCACCGCAGCGATGCCGATGGTGTTGCCATCGGGCGCGGCCTTGGCGATGGCGTCCACGCCGATGTTGCCGCCGCCACCGGGGCGGTTCTCGATGATCACCGTGCCCAGGCTGTCCTTGACGCGTTCGGCCAGCAGGCGCGCCGTGACGTCGATGGGGCCGCCGGGTGCATAGGGCACGATGATGCGCATGGTCCGCGCCTGGGCCATCACGGGTGCCATTGCGAGCGCCGCGGCGCCGCCCGCGAGGGTCGTCACCACGCTGCGGCGGGAAAGGGTGGAAGGGATCCGGGTGGCCATGTTCAGTCCAGCTTCGCGCCGGTGCGCTTGATCACGGGCTCCCACTTGGCGGCTTCGTCGGCCATGAGCTTGGCGAACTGTTCGGGGGTACCACCCGCGCCGTCGAGGCCGGCGGATTTGAGTCGCTCCTTGACCTGCGGGTCGTTCAGCGCCGCATTGATGGCGCTGTTGATGCGGTCCACGATGGGCCGTGGCGTGCCCGCTGCCACCAGCACGCCGTTCCAGGCGATGGCCTCGAAATCCTTGAGCTCGGGCACGCCGCTCTCGGCCACCGTCGGCACGTTGGGTGTCAGGGCGAAACGCTCCTTGCCGGTCACCGCGATGGCCTTCATGCGGCCAGCAGTGATCTGCGGCGTGAGCACCGTGGGCACGGTGGCCAGGATCTGCGAGTCGCCTGCCGCAGTGGACATCACGGCCGGCGGGCCGCCGTTGAAGGGGATGTGCACGGCGAAGGCGCCGGTCAGGGCCTTGACGTATTCGATGGTCAGGTGCGACGAGCTGCCGTTGCCCACCGAGGCGTAGTTGTACTTGCCAGGGCTCGCCTTCAGGACATTGACCAGCTCCCGCATGTTGTTGGCGGGGAAGCTGGACGACACCGCGATCAGGTTCGGCTGCGAGGTGGTCAGCACCACCGGCTGCAGGTCCTTGGCGGGGTTGTAGGGCAGCTTGGAATACAGGAAGGGCGCGAAGGCAAGCGGCCCGTTGTACGACATCACCCAGGTGTAGCCGTCGGGCGCGCTCTTGGCGACCTCGTTGGTGCCCACGGTGCCGCCGGCGGCAGGCTTGTTGTCCACCACCACGGGCTGGCCCAGCAGGTCCTTGAGCTTGTCCTGCATGGCCCGTGCGATCACGTCCAGCGAGGAGCCCGCGGGCGCGACCACCACCCAGCGGATGGGCTTGGTGGGGAATGCGGGTGCCTGGGCGAGTAGCGGGCCGCAGGCCAGCGCGGCCGCGGCGGCCAGTACCAGGTTCCGTCGGCGGGTGGAGGGCTGGAAGGATGTCTCGTAGTGGTTCATGACTTGGCCTTGTCTGCTTCGGTGATGAACGAGTCCGCAAAGAACTCGTCGGGGGGAAGACCTGCGAGGTCGCAGTAGTCCTTGCGCGCGGAGTCCACCACGATGGGCGCGCCGCAGGCGTAGACCTGGTGACCGGAGAGGTCGGGGAAATCTTCGAGAACCGCGCGGTGCACGAAGCCCGTGCGGCCGGTCCACTGGTCCTCGGGCGTGGCGTTGGAGACCACGGGCACGTAGCGCAGGTGGGGCATGGTGGCAGCCTGTTCGCGGATCCACGCGTCCATGTACAGGTCTTCGGGCCGGCGACCGCCCCAGTACAGCGTGGCGGGGCGCGTGATCTTCTGGAACTGCATGTGCTCGATCAGCGCCTTGATGGGCGCGAAGCCCGTGCCGGAGGCCAGCAGCACCATCGGCTTGGCGCTGTCCTCGCGCAGGAAGAAGGTGCCGAAGGGCCCCTCGATGCGCTGGATCTCCTTCTCCTTCATGGCGCCGAACACGTGGTCGGTGAACTTGCCCCCCGGCATGTGGCGGATGTGCAGTTCCAGGCCTGGGCCGTTGTGGGGCGCATTGGCCATGGAATAGCTGCGGCGGCTGCCGTCGCGCAGCAAAAACTCGATGTACTGGCCGGCATGGAACTGGAAGCTGTCATTGGCCGGCAGCTGCAGGCGCACCAGCATCACGTCGTGCGACTGGCGCTCCATCTGGGCCACGCGCGAAGGCAGCTTGCGGATGGGGAAGGCGCCGGCTTCGGTGACCTGGCGAGATTCGAGCACCACGTCGCTGAGCGGCGTGCCGCAGCAGGTGAGCACGAAGCCCGCCGCCTCTTCCTCGACGCTCAGGGCCTTGGTCTGGTGCGGGCCGTGCTCGACCAGGCCTTCGAGCTTCTTGCACTTGCAGGAACCGCAGGCGCCGTCCTTGCAGCCATAGGGGAGGCCGATGCCCTGGCGGATGCCGGCACTGAGCATCGACTCACCGGCTTCCACGGTGAAGGTGCGACCGCTGGGTTGCACGGAAATCTGGAACGTCATGGCTTCTGTATCCTCGCGGGATCCGACTTTTGCGCAGCCCTCAATTTTGCCTTCAATCCAGAATCCTCTCGGAGCCCTGCCGGCCCGCTTCCGCCGGACCCGTGTCCTCGTCGTGGGCTGTGGCGACGTGGGCCTGCGCGCCGTGCGCCTGATGCGCCGGGGAACACGCGTGATGGCGCTCACGTCGCATGCCGAACGTGTCCCGGCACTTCGCCACGCGGGCGTCCTGCCCCTGCTGGGGGATCTGGACCAACCGGCCTCGCTGCGGCGCCTTGCAGGCCTGGCGCAGCGTGTCCTGCACCTGGCCCCACCGGCTCCCGAAGGGTGGCAGGACCTGCGCACGCGTGCGCTGGCGCGCGCATTGGGCCGGCGCACGGTTCCGCGTGCCTGGGTCTATGGCTCGACCAGCGGCGTCTACGGAGACTGCCATGGCGAGCGCGTGGACGAAACGCGCGCCACCGATGCCCGCACGCCCCGTGCCATCCGGCGTGTCGACGCCGAGCAGCAGGTGCATCACTTCGGCCGTCTCCATGGCGTGCGCAGTTCGGTCCTGCGCATCCCCGGCATCTACGCGCCCGACCGCGTGGGCGGGACGCCACGCGAGCGCCTGCTGCGCGGCACGCCCGTGCTGGAGGCGGGCGATGACGTCTACACCAACCACATCCATGCCGACGACCTGGCGCGTGCCTGCGTGCTGGCGCTGTGGCGCGGCGCGGCGCGGCGCCACTACAACGTCTGTGACGATTCGGAACTCCGCATGGCGGACTACTTCGATTTGGCGGCGGATCTCTACGGCCTGCCCCGGCCCTCGCGGATCGCGCGGGCCCAGGCGGCTGCCAGCCTGCCGTTGTCGCTGCTGAGCTTCATGAGCGAGTCGCGCCGCCTCGACAACACTCGCATGAAGGCCGAGCTGGGCGTGGTGCTGCGCTACCCCACGGTCCGGCAGGGCCTGCGCGCGGCGTGAGCCGCCGGCAACTCAGATACCCGACGCCTTGCGCATGGTCTGCATGCGGTCCACGGGCTTGACCACCAGCGTCTTGAGTTCCGCTCCCTGCAGCACCGTCAGCTTGACTTCCGCATCGGGGCGGGGGCGGTCCCACAGGCGCTTGTAGAAGGCTTCCAGCGTGGCGACGGTGCTGCCATCCACGGCCAGGACCAGATCCCCCTCCGAGAGCCCCGCCGCCTGGGCAGGGCTGTCCTTGTTGACACGCACCACCTGCACGCGGCCGTTCTGTTCGGTGGAGGACAACCCGATCCACGGCCGATGGCTTTGGCGGGCCTCGCCGGTCTGCTGCATTTCGGCCAGGATGGGCTTGAGCAGGTCCACCGGCACGAACATGTTGCCCGGCAGGCGCCGGTTGCCACCCATCGCGTCCCCCACGAAGAGGCTGCCGACGCCCACCAGTTCTCCGCGCTGGTTGAACAGCGGGGCGCCGGAATGGTTGCCGATGGGAGGGCTGGTGAAGACCGCCGACTCGATGTGGTACTCCCAGTAGCCGGAGAAGGGGCGCTTGCTCACCAGCTGGGTCATCGCCACGTCGCCATCCTGGTCGATGGCCTGCGGTCCGGTGGCGGCCATGAGCGCCTCGCCGGCCTGCAGGTCCTTGAGCGCGCCCATCGCCACGGGCTGCACCCCGGCCAAAGGCACCAGGGTACGGATCAGGCCGAAACCGGTGGCGAGGTCGTAGGCGACCGCGCGCGCGGGCAATGCCTTGTTGTCCTGCGTGAGCACCTGGATGTCCTGTGCATCGAGCACCAGGTAGCCGATGGTGAGGATCAGCCCGTCCTTGCCGATCACCACACCCGAGCCGCTGCGCTGGGCACCGAGCGATTCCGCCGAGGCCGCATCCGGTGCCGCCTTCACCTGCACGCCGACGACCGCCGCATTGGCGCGGTTGAAAGCCTCCAGTGCAGCCGGTGCCGCATGGTTGTCCCGGGCCGGCGTCTGGGCGGCGACCGGAGCCATCCAGGCCACGTACGCACACACGCACGCCACCACCATCCGCCGCAAGCTGCCGGTATGCACCATGGTTCCCCCGTCGAAATGTGTCGTTGGGAACCAAGGATGCTCCAAAAACGGGGCGGCTGCAATGGGCATCCACCGCGACACCACGGATGCTGACGAGTCTGAAAAGGCTCAGACGCTTGAGCGCGAAATCGTTGATTGGGGGGATGATGCTGGTCGTCAGCATCTCGCACGCCGGAGCCATCCTGGTGGCTGATCCGCGTAAAGACCGTCAGGTAGGTGCAAGCACCCGCATCGGGCGCACGCGGAGTACTTGGCTATCTAATTGGAGAGTCTTGTCGCTTCGTTATCGGATAGCCCAACGCGAAGAATTGCTTTGCCGGACTCTGGGATCCAGGATGTATTGACCGGATTTTTTGTCACTGCCTCTTCTTTTGTGGGCGATATCTGCGCGTTTTCACGTTTCTCATCACTACGGACATCTGATGTGAATATGGTTTCGTCACCAGACCCGTATGAAATAGCAGACACCACCAGGAGAGAAGCGGCCACGAACTTGTTCATTGCGACTCCGGAAGAGCATCGTAAATATCCATCACGTGATGCAACGCAACATTTGAGCCAGCAACAAAAATTCTTGGAATCTCAATGAGATAGCAAGGTACGCCGAAGTAGCCTGTAATTCATTTCGACAGATCGCGTTGTCCGTGCACGCACCAGTTTGTCGCCGGTTCGTGTGCCCCAACGGGTCGTGGCGCATGCGAGGCAGGCGTCTTCACCCCGATGTAGCCCGGCCCATGCGCTTTGCCAAACGACCGTCGCAAAACGTGGCCTTTGCGAGATGAAGACACGCGCGTGGCAGGTGTTGAGGGCTGAAAAGGCGACTGCGGTTTCCGCGAAGACCTGCCGGCATGCATGTGCAGGCCGCTGTGCACAAGCATCGGAAGGCTTGTGGTGCCGGAGGCCGGAATCGAACCGGCACGCCTTTCGGCGGCGGATTTTGAGTCCGCTGCGTCTACCAATTCCACCACTCCGGCAGCGGGAGAGCGAAGCTGGAAATTATGGCACAGTGCGGGGATGACCTATCCCACCATCGAAGACGCCATCGGCAAGACGCCGCTGGTGGCCTTGCAGCGCATCGGCGCCGCAGACAACGCCGCGCGGGGCAATGTGATCCTGGGCAAGCTCGAAGGCAACAACCCCGCGGGTTCGGTGAAGGACCGGCCCGCGCTGTCGATGATCCGCCGCGCGCAGGAACGCGGCCAGATCAAGCCGGGTGACACGCTGATCGAGGCGACCTCGGGCAACACCGGCATCGCGCTGGCCATGGCGGCGGCCATCCTGGGCTACCGCATGGTGCTGATCATGCCGGAGGACCTGTCCATCGAGCGCGTGCAGACCATGAAGGCCTACGGTGCGGAGCTCATCCTCACGCCCAAGAGCGGTGGCATGGAATACGCACGCGACCTGGCCGACCAGATGGTGGCACAGGGCAAGGGCCTGGTGCTGGACCAGTTCGCCAATCCCGACAACCCGCGTGCCCACTACGAGACCACGGGGCCGGAGCTCTGGGCCGACACCCACGGCAGGATCACGCACTTCGTGAGCGCCATGGGCACCACCGGCACCATCACGGGCGTGGGGCGCTTCCTCAAGGAGAAAAACCCCGCCATCCGCATCATCGGCGCGCAGCCCATGGAGGGGTCGCGGATCCCCGGCATCCGCAAGTGGCCCACGGAATACCTGCCCAAGATCTACGACCCCACGCTGGTGGACGAGCTGGTCTACGTGGGCCAGGACGACGCCGAGGACATGTGCCGGCGCATGGCGCGCGAGGAAGGCATTTTCGCGGGCATCTCGGCCGCCGGCGCCCTGTGGGTGGCGCAGCAGATCAGCCTGCAGGTGCGCGACGCCACCATCGTGTTCGTGGTCTGCGACCGCGGCGACCGCTACCTTTCCACCGGCGTGTTCCCTGCCTGACATGCAACCGTCCCCACGCTCCCCCGCTTCGCGAGGTCCGCTGTCCCCCGAGGGGGTGCGTCAGTGCCTGCTGGCGGCCGGGCGGCACTGACATGGCCGAATTCCGCTTCTGTCCGAACTGCGCCCACCCGCTGGAGTACATCGGCCAGCTCGAAGATGGTGGCGAGAAAGAGCGGCTGCGTTGCGTGGCCTGCGGCTTCACGCACTGGAACAACCCCACGCCCGTGCTGGCTGCGGTGATCGAATACGAAGGCCAGGTGCTGCTGGCGCGCAATGCGGCCTGGCCGGCCAAGGTTTTTGCGCTGATCACGGGTTTCATGGAAGCCGGCGAGACGCCCGAGGACGGCATCCGCCGCGAGATCGCGGAAGAGACCAACCTGCAGACGGACGCGCTGGGCCTGATCGGTGTCTATGACTTCCAGCGCATGAACTAGGTCATCATCGCCTACCACGCACGCTGCAGCGGAGAGGTGCGGCTGTCGCCCGAACTGGTGGACTACAAGCTGCTGCGGCACGAGGATGTCTTGTGCTGGCCGCAGGGCACGGGCATGGCAATGGCCGACTGGCTGCGCTCACGCGGCTACGAACCCCGATTCGCGGAACGCCGCGCCTAGAATCGCGCCAACCGAAGGAAACGAGATGAACGCTGATTTCGAAGTCGATGCGCGCGGCCTGAACTGCCCCTTGCCCATCCTCAAGGCCAAGAAGGCCTTGAACGGCATGGAGAGCGGCCAGACAGTGCGTGTCGTGGCGACCGATGCCGGCTCGGTGCGCGATTTCCAGGCCTTCGCCAAGCAAACCGGCAACGAACTGCTGCAGCAGGAGACCGTGGGCGCCGACTACATCCACGTGATGCGCCGCCGCTAAGCAGCGGCGCATTGTCCTCGTCGAGGATCAGGGCAGCCGCGCGAGCTGCTCCTTCACCTTGCCCAGCGTCGCGCCGAAATCGGCCAGGCGCTTGCGCTCCTGCTCGATCACCGCCGCCGGCGCGCGTGCCACGAAGGACTCGTTGCCCAGCTTCACGTTGGCCTTGCCGATCTCACCTTCCAGCCGCACGATTTCCTTGCCCAGCCGCAGTTTCTCCGCGGCCACGTCGATCTCCATGTGCAGGCACACGCGTGACTCGCCGACCACGGCTACCGGTGCGGTTTGGGCCGCGGCCTGCCATGCAGCTTCGTCGTCAAAGACCTTGACCTCGCTGAGCTTGGCAAGCGACTGCAGAACGGGGGCTGCTGCGCGCAGGAAGTCGGCGTCACCCACGCCATAAAGCGGCAGGCGGGTGGAGGCGGGTACCTGCATCTCGCTGCGCAGGTTGCGGCAGGCGTCGACGATCTGCTTGAGCCGCGCCACGTGGGCGATGGCGGCCTCATCGATCTTCTCGGGCTGGGCCTGCGGATAGCGCGCGATGCTGACCGAGTCCCCTGCGATGCCCGCCACGGGGGCGACCTTCTGCCAGAGTTCTTCCGTGATGAAGGGGATCACCGGGTGCGCCAGGCGCAGGATGGTCTCCAGCGTACGGATCAGCGTGCGTCGGGTGGCGCGCTGCTCGGCTTCGCCGCCGGTCTGGATCTGCACCTTGGCGATCTCCAGGTACCAGTCGCAGAACTCGTTCCAGACGAAGTCGTAGATGGTGTTGGCGACGTTGTCCAGGCGGTACTCGGCGAACCCCTCGGCCACCTTGGCCTCCACCTGCTGCAGCACGGAGCTGATCCAGCGGTCTGCCTGCGAGAACCGCATGTAGCCGTGGAAGGGCTGGCCCGGCGCGCATTCGGCCTTGGTGTGTTCCTTGAGGCCGCAGTCCTGGCCCTCGCAGTTCATCAGCACGAAACGCGAGGCGTTCCAGAGCTTGTTGCAGAAGTTGCGATACCCCTCGCAGCGCTTGGTGTCGAAGTTGATGTTGCGGCCGAGGGACGCCAGGGCCGCGAAGGTGAAGCGCAACGCGTCGGCGCCGAAGGCGGGGATGCCCTCGGGGAATTCCTTCTGCGTGTTCTTCTTCACCTGCGGCGCCGTCTCAGGCTTGCGCAGGCCTTCGACGCGTTTCTCGAGCAGCGGGGGCAGCGCGATGCCGTCGATCAGGTCCACCGGGTCCAGCACATTGCCCTCGGACTTGCTCATCTTCTGGCCCTGCGCGTCGCGTACCAGGCCGTGGATGTAGACATCCTTGAAGGGCACGCGGCCCGTGAAGTGGGTCGTCATCATGATCATCCGGGCCACCCAGAAGAAGATGATGTCGTAACCCGTGACCAGCACGGAGGATGGCAGGTACAGGTTGTAGTCGTCGGTGGCGGCTTCCGTCTGGTTGGGCCAGCCCATGGTGGAAAAGGGCACCAGAGCCGACGAGTACCAGGTGTCCAGCACGTCCTCGTCGCGCTTGAGCGTCTTGCCAGGCGCCTGGGCCTGGGCGTCCGCTTCGCTGCGCGCCACATACACCTTGCCGGCTTCGTCGTACCAGGCCGGGATCTGGTGCCCCCACCAGAGCTGGCGGCTGATGCACCAGTCCTGGATGTTGTGCATCCACTGGTTGTAGGTGTTGACCCAGTTCTCGGGCACGAACTTCACGGCGCCGCTGTCCACGGCGTCGATGGCCTTCTGGGCGATGCTCTTGCCCGTAGGGTCCTTGTCGCTGACCTTGGACAGCGCCACGAACCACTGGTCGGTGAGCATGGGCTCCACCACCTGGCCGGTGCGTGCGCAGATGGGCAGCATCAGCTTGTGGGGCTTGCTCTCGATCAGCAGGCCCTGGGCTTCCAGGTCAGCCAGCACCGCCTTGCGTGCGTCGAAACGGTCCATGCCCTGGTAGGCCACCGGGCCGTTCTCGTTGATCTTCGCGTCCAGCGTGAAGATCGTGATCATCGGCAGGTTGTGGCGCTGCGCGCAGGCGTAGTCGTTGAAGTCGTGCGCGCCGGTGATCTTGACGCAGCCCGAACCGAAGGCGCGGTCCACGAAGTCGTCCGCGATGATGGGGATCTTGCGGTCGCACAGCGGCAGGTCCACGAACTTGCCGACGAGGTGCGCGTAACGCGCATCTTCCGGATGCACCGCCAGCGCGCCGTCTGCCAACATCGTCTCGGGCCGCGTGGTGGCGATCGTCATGCCACGCTGCTGCACGCCGTCGATGGCCTGCGGCCCGTCCGAGAACGGGTAGGTGATGTAGTGCATCTGGCCGTTGGCCTCGGTGCTTTCCACCTCCAGGTCGCTCACGGCGGTCTTGAGCACCGGGTCCCAGTTGACCAGCCGCTTGCCACGGTAGATCAGACCCTGGTCGTACAGCCGCACGAAAGTCTCGGTCACGATGCCCGAGAGCTTGTCGTCCATCGTAAAGTACTCGTGGCCCCAGTCCACGCTGGCGCCCATGCGGCGCATCTGCGTGGTGATGGTGTTGCCTGACTTCTGCTTCCACTCCCACACCTTGGCCACGAAGTTCTTGCGCGCCTCGAATGGTGTGGGGCCCATGTCGTGGCGGCTCTTGCCCTGCGCCTGCAGCTGGCGCTCCACCACGATCTGCGTGGCGATGCCGGCGTGGTCCGTGCCCGGCACCCACAGCGTGTTGTCGCCGCGCATGCGGTGGTACCGCGTGAGCGAGTCCATGATGGTCTGGTTGAAGGCATGGCCCATGTGCAGCGTGCCCGTCACATTGGGCGGCGGCAGCTGGATGGAGAAGGCGCCTACGCCCTCGGCGGGTTTGCCCGTGCCGCGGCTGCCGGCGGCGGCGTAGTTGCGGCGCTCCCATTCCGGCCCCCACTGGGCTTCAATGGCGGCGGGTTCGAAGGACTTGGAGAGGGCGGCCAGGCCGGGTTGTTGGGGGGTGTCGCTCATGGCTGCTTTGCAAAAATGCACACGGCACCCGCAGGTGCCGTGTTTCGACCGGTAGGGGAAAGCCTTGATTCTACGTTTGGTGCCCTCTCACTCCGGTTCGACTCCCGCGTCGCGCACCTTTTCGGCCCAACCTTGGCGCTGCACCTTCAGATAGGCCACGAGGGCATCCTGCGGCGTAGGCGATAACGGCCGCCCCGAGATCGCGAGCTTCTGCAGCACGGCGGGCTTCTGCATGGTCTTGCGCAGCGCGGCCACGATGCGCTCGTGCACATCCGCTGGCAAGCCGGCCGGTGCCAGCAAACCCACCCAGCTCTGGACCACGAAGTTCGACACCCCCGCCTCGGCCATGGTGGGCACGTCGGGCGCGTCGGCCAGGCGCTGGTCCGCGGCCACGGCCAGGGCGCGCACCTTGCCTGCCTTCAACTGCGGCATGGCGCTGGTCTGGTCGATGAACATGAAGGCCACCTGGCCGCCCAGCAGGTCGGTCAGTGCCTGCGGATTGCTTTTGTAGGGGATGGCGGTGGCCTGTCGGTGCAGGCGCTTCACCAGCGCGCTGCCTGCGATCTGCGTGGTGGGTGAGCCATAGGCGAAAGCGGCCGCGGGCGCGCCCTGGTTGGCCTGCAGCCAGCGGTCCAGGTCGGCGATGGTCTTGAGCGGCGACTCCGCGCGCACGATGATCAGGAAGGGCGTCTCGACCAGGTTGGCGATGGGCGTGAAGTCGCGCTCCACATCGTAGGGCAGCTTCTTGAACAGGCTGGGCGCCGAGGAATGCGTGGACGATCCGCCGAAGAGCAGCGTGTAGCCGTCGCCCGGCGCCTTGGCCACGAAGTCCGCGCCGATGGTGCCAGAGGCGCCGGGGCGGTTCTCGACCAGGAAGCTGCCGCCCAGTTCCTGGCCGAGCTCCTCCGCGATGATGCGCGCGACGTAGTCGGTGCCGCTGCCGGCCGCGAAGGGCACGATGATCCTTGCGGGACGCGCGGGGTAGGCCTGGGCTGCAGCCAGGCAGGGTAGCGCCAGGGCGGCGCAGGCGAGGATGGCGGTGACGAGCGTTCGGCGGGTGGGTGGCAATGCCATGGGTGTCTCCAAGGGGCGTAAAGGGTTTGTGCTGCTGGCTTGGCCGGGCCGGGCGGGGTCGGGACTGGGCGGGGCAGGGTGCGGTCAGCCGCCCGCCAGCCGCCCGCCATCGGCCAGCAGCGCGGCGCCGGTGGTGAAGGCCGCGCGGTCCGAGCAGAGCCAGACCACCATCTCGGCGATTTCCTCCGCCGTGCCCAGGCGGCCCAGCGGGATGCGCTGGCCCAGCTCGGGGCGGCCCTTGCCGGAGTCCGGACCCAGCAGCGGCGTGGTCACATGGCCCGGGCAGATGGCATTGATGCGCACGCCGTCGGCGGCGTAGTCGATGGCCGCGCTCTTGGTCAGGCCCACCACGCCGTGCTTGGCCGCGACATAGGCGGTGGCCTTGGGCAACGCCGTGAGGCCCGCGATGGAGGCGGTGTTGACGATGGCGCCGCCCTGCGCGACCAGGTGCCGCAGCTCGTATTTCATGCACAGGAACACGCCTGTCAGGTTCACGTCCTGCATGCGCTGCCAGTCCGCGAGTTCCAGCTCGTCCAGGCGCTTGCCGCGGCTGTGGGTCTCGGTGGTGCCGATGCCTGCGTTGTTGAAGCAGCAGTCCAGGCGACCGTAGGCTTCGATGGCCTGGGCGACCATCGCACGGACGCTGTCCTCGTTCGCCACGTCGGCCGTGATCGCGGTGGCGCGGCCGCCCGTGCGCACGATGTGCGCCACGGTCTCGGCGGCCAGTGCGGCGTTCCGGTCGACCACACAGACGGCGGCGCCTTCGCGCGCGAAGGCCAGGCAGGCCGCCTTGCCGATGCCCGAGGCGCCTCCCGTGACCAGGGCTGTCTTTCCACTCAAGAGTTCTTGCATGCCGGAGCGTCCTTCGCGCCGCACGGGCGCCCTGTCGATGGGTTGGGATGGAAAAGGGGTCAGCGGCCCGCCATGCTGCCGCCGTCGGCCAGGTAGGTCGCGCCGGTGCAGTAGGCGGCTTCGCGGCTGCACAGGAAGGCCGCCATGGCGGCGATCTCTTCCGGCGCGCCATAGCGGCGCAGCGGGATGGTCCTGGCCTTGCGCGCGCGCACCTCGTCGGCATCGCCCGTGCTGCCGTCGATGGCGCGCATCATGCGGGTGTCGATGGGGCCGGGGTTGATGCAGTTCACGCGGATGCCGTGCGGCGCGCCCTCGACGGCGGCCGTCTTCATGAGGCCGATCACGGCGTGCTTGCTGGTCACATACGGCCCCATGCCCTGCGTGCCGCGCAGGCCGCCGGTGGAGGAGAGGATGGCAATGGCACCCCCGCCTGCCACACCGTCCGCATCCCCGTCTGGGCTCCCTTCCGCGCCCCGCATGTGGCCCATCAGCCGCGCGAGCCAGATGAAGACACCGCGCACGTTCACCGCCATCACGCGGTCGAAGTCTTCCAGGCGGGCCTCGTGCAGGGGCGCGCGTTGCCCTTCGGTGCCGGCGTTGAGCACGGCGGCGTGGATGCGCCCGTGCCGCACCACCAGCGCATCGAAGGCCGCGTGGCTCTGCGCGGCGTCCGCCACGTCGGCGGTGCAGGCGAAGGCCCGCGGGCCGCAGTCGCGCGCCACCTCGGCCACGGCCTGGGCGTCGCGGTCCACCAGCAGCACCGTGGCGCCTTCGGCCACCAGGCGCCGGGCCGTAGCGGCGCCGATGCCGGCACCGGCTCCGGTGACCAGGACGGTCTGGCCGGCGTATCGCTGGGCGGGGAGGAGTTCGGGTGGTGTCATGTCAATGTTCGGTGGTGGCAGGCCGGGCACCAATGCGCCCAGCCTTCATGAACTTGCCGGGCAGGGCATGGCCCACGATGGTCTCGGCCAGGCGCGCGCATGCGGCCAGGGCATCCAGGTCCAGGCCGGTGGGAATGCCCATCTCTTCGCACATCAGGGCCACGTCCTCAGTGCAGACATTGCCGGCGGCCGCGCGGTGGCCCGTGAAGGGGCAACCACCCAGGCCGGCGACCGAGGTGTCGAAGTGCTGCACGCCCGCCTGCAGCCCGGCCAGCACATTGGCCAGCCCCATGCCGCGCGTGTCGTGCAGGTGCAGCGCGAACTCCTGCGCGGGCCAGCGTGTGCGTGCCTGGTCCAGCAGGGTGCGCACCTGGCGCGGGTTGGCCGCGCCCACGGTGTCGCAGAGGTAGACCCGGTGCGGTGCCATGCCGTGCGCCGCGCACAAGTCCAGCAGTCCGGCCAGGCGCTGCAGGCATTGCTGCGGGGTGGCGGGCCCCTCGTAGTGGCAGCCGAAGGCCGTGAACACATGGGCCGCTTCCAGCACCATGCCCGCGGCGCGGTAGCGCGCGAGCATGGCGGACTGCCGCTGCACCAGGTCTTCGGCGCTGCAGCCGTTGTTGCGGCGCGCGAAAGTGTCGGACACGCTGCAGACCACATTGGGCACCAGGTCCAACCCGCTCGCCAGCGCGCGTTCGAAGCCCGCGCCGTTGAGCCAGATGCCGGTGTAACGCACGCCGGGCCGGCGCTGCAGGCCGGCCGCGACGGCTTCGGCATCGGCCATCTGCGGCACACGGCGCGGGTCCACGAAGGACACGCAGTTGATCTGCTCCAGCCCCGTCTCCGCCAGCGCGTGGACCAGGCGCAGCTTGTCCGCCACGGCCACGAGTGCTTCGCTCTGGAAGCCTTCGCGGGGGCCTTCTTCCTGCAGCCAGACGCGTGCGGGCAGATCGGACATGGCGCTGCCTAGCGGCCGGTCCAGACCGGCGGGCGCTTCTGGGCGAATGACGCCAGGCCTTCGGCGGCATCCTTCGTCATGCGCAGGCTGCCGATCTGCGCTTCCGTGAAGGCGATGGACTGCGGGAAGCCCATGTCGGCGATGGCCCGCAGCGCATGCTTGCCGCGGCGGATGGCCGTGGGCGACTTGTCCACCAGGCGGCCGACCAGCCAGTCCACCTTCGCATCCAGCTGGTCCTGCGGCACCACGTAGTTCACGAGGTCCATCGCCAGGGCGTCCTGCGCGGAGATGGGTTCGCCCGTGAGGCACAGCTCCTGGAACTTGCGGCGTGGCAGCAGCTGCTGCAGCACGCTGGCCACCTGCATGGGGAACATGCCGATCTTGACCTCGGGCAGCCCGAAGAGCGCGTGTTCGGCGGCCACGGCCATGTCGCACATTGCCAGCAGCCCCATGCCGCCGGCCATGCAGGCGCCGTTGACGCGCGCCACCAGCGGCAGGTCACAGTCCACGGCCTGGCGCAGCAGGCGCGCATAACTCGTGGTGGTCTGCGAGAAGTCGAATTCGAAGATGCCCGAGTCGGGCCGCAGGTCGGCGCCGGCGCAGAAGGCACGCTCGCCCTCACCGGTCAGCACCACGGCGCGGATGCCATGCGTGGTGGAGGCCACGCGCAGGCCTTCGGAGATGCCGGCCAGCACGTCGTCGTTGATGGCGTTGCGCAGTATCGGGCGCGTGATGGTGATGCGCATCACCGGACCCTGCTGCTGGTGCCGCACGGCGTCGCCGGTGGAGGGGATCGTGGAAATGGCGTGCTCCTCGTTCGCTTGTGCCTGCGATATTAGTCTAATATTCTATAAATAGTAAAACTTAGGCGAGTCAACTGCGGGACACGGCAATGATGGTGCTCTTCGACTCCTCCAGCTCTCCGTTCGTGCGCAAGGTGAACCTCGTGATCCACCTGCTGGGCCTGGAGAGCCGCATCGAGCGCCGCAGCCAGAACGCGCACCCCGTGGCGCGCGATGCCGCGCTGGTGCGCCACAACCCGCTGGGCCAGGCGCCCACGCTGCTGCGCGAGGATGGCCGCGTGCTGTGCGACAGCCGCGTGGTCTGCGAGTACCTCGACAGCCTGGCGGGCGGTGGCCTGTTCCCCCCTGCCGGTGACGCGCGCTGGCAGGCCCTGCTGCTGCAGTCGCTGGCCGATGGCCTGCTGGACGCGGGCGTGCTGCTGCGTTACGAGGGCCATACGCGCCCGCCCCCGCAGCGCTGGCAGGGCTGGGTGGATGCGCAGTGGACCAAGATCGATTCGGTGCTCGACCACTTCGAGCAGGACGTCATCGGCTGGGGTGCACGCGTGGACATCGGCACGCTGACCGCGGGCTGTGCGCTGGGCTACCTGGATTTCCGCTTCGAGGACGTCGACTGGCGGGCGCAGCACCCGTGCCTCGCGCAGTGGTACGCGCCCTTTGCACAGCAGCCGGCCATGCAGGCCACCTGGCCGCGCCCCCGCATGGTGTGAGGCTGCGAGGCTGAGAGGCTGAGGGGGCGGAAGAGGGTGCGGATAATGGCGGCAAAGGCCACCGTTCATGCTCTTCCTGATCTCTCCTGCCAAGTCCCTGGACTTCGAATCCCCCATCCCCCGCGTCAAGGCCACCGAGCCGCAGTACCTGGAGCAATCCGCAGAACTCATCGGCGAGCTGCGCAAGCAGAGCGTGTCGCAGATCTCTGCACTGATGGAGCTCAGCCCGCAGCTGGCCGAGCTCAACGTCGCGCGGTACAAGGCGTGGAAGACGCCCTTCACGGCACGCAACGCGCGCCCGGCGATGTTCGCCTTCGACGGCGACGTGTACGGCGGGCTGGATGCGCGCACGCTGCAGGCGGCCGACATCCGCTGGGCGCAGTCCCACCTGTGCATCCTGAGCGGCCTGCACGGCGTGTTGCGCCCGCTGGACCGCATCCAGCCCTACCGGCTGGAGATGTCGATCCGCCTGGCCAATGCGCGCGGCGAAAACCTCTACCAGTTCTGGGGCGACGAGGTCTCGGAAAATCTCAACGCCCGCACCGCGGACGAGCGCAGCCCGGTGGTGGTGAACCTGGCGTCGCAGGAGTATTTTCAGGTCGTGCAACGCAAGGCCTTGCGCGCACGTGTCGTGGACTGCGTGTTCGAGGAGGAGCGCAACGGCGCCTACAAGATCATCAGCTTCTCGGCCAAGCGCGCGCGGGGGCTGATGGCCCGTTTTGCCATCCAGCAGCGCGCAGGCAGCGTGCGCAAGCTGCAGGCCTTCGATGCAGAGGGTTACCGCTACACGCCGGCCGTGTCCACGCCCGAGCGGCTGGTGTTCCGACGGCCCCAGCCGCAGGCTGCTACATGATGCGGGCTGCTGCATGAAGGTCCAGGCCAACGGCATCGCCATCGAGGTCGAGGACAGCGCCGACGGGCAGGGCGCCCCGGCGCGGCAGCGGCCCACGGTGGTGCTGGTCATGGGCCTGGGCATGCAGCTGGTGGCCTGGCCCATGCCCTTCGTGCAGGCGCTGGTGGAGGCGGGCTACCGCGTCCTGCGTTTCGACAACCGGGACATCGGCCTGTCGCAGCATTTCGACCACCTGGGACGGCCGAATGTGGCCTGGTCCTTCGTGCAGCACCGCCTGGGGCTGTCGATGCGGCCGCCCTACAGCGTGCAGGACATGGCGCTGGACACGCTGGGCGTGATGGACGCGATGGGCATCACGCGGGCGCACGTGGTGGGCATCAGCATGGGCGGCATGAT
This sequence comes from Burkholderiaceae bacterium, assembly GCA_965278985.1. Taxonomy (GTDB): domain Bacteria; phylum Pseudomonadota; class Gammaproteobacteria; order Burkholderiales; family Burkholderiaceae_C; genus CAISIP01. The sequence continues at coordinate 101,405 of OZ257131.1, forward strand.
CGCGCAGCGCGTGGCGCTGGCGGCACCGGAGCGTGTGCAGAGCCTCACCAGCATCATGAGCTCCAGCGGGGCGCGGGGCCTGCCCGAGGCGCGGGCCGACGTGCTGCGTGCCCTGCTGGGCCGGCCGGCCGAGCGCACGCCCGAGGCGATCCTGGCCTTCTATCTTCGGCTCTACCGCGCCATTGCGAGCCCGGGCTTTCCCACACCGGAAGAAGACCTCCGCGCGATGATCAACACCGCCACGGCACGCAGCTACCACCCCGAAGGCTCGCTGCGCCAGACGGTGGCCATCGTCGCCGACCGCGGCCGCGCCGAGGCACTGCGCGGCCTGCGCGTTCCCACGCTGGTGGTGCATGGCCGAGACGACCGGCTCGTGCCCATCGCCTGCGGCGAGGACACGGCGCGCCGTATTCCCGGTGCGCAGTTCGTGGCCGTCGGGGGCATGGGGCATGACCTCGCGCCCGGCGTCATGCTGCGGGTACAGGCGGCCTTGCTGCCCTTCCTGGAAGCCCACGCGGGATAATTCGCGCATGAGTTACGCCGAGCAATCGCCCCTGGGCAAGCCCTCTTCCTACGTGGACCAGTACACGCCTGGCTTGCTGTTCCCCATCGCCCGCATCACCAACCGCGAGGCCATCGGCGTCACGGGACGCCTGCCCTTCCTGGGCGCGGACCTGTGGACCGCCTTCGAGCTCAGCTGGCTCACACCGCGCGGCAAGCCGCAGGTGGCCATCGCCCACATCACGGTGCCCTGCGAGACACCGAACCTCATCGAGAGCAAGTCCTTCAAGCTCTACCTGGGCAGCTTCAGCAACAGCCGTTTTGCCGACGCCGCCGAGGTGCAGGGGCTCATCCGAGCCGACCTGAACGAGGCGCTGTGGCGCGGCGCACCGGCCATGCAGGCCGGTGTGGGCCTGAAACTGCTGGCGCCCACCCAGTTCGACCAGGAGCCAGTGCACGAACTCGACGGCCTGAGCCTGGACCGGCTGGACATCGAGTGCACGCGCTATACGCCCGCGCCGGAGTTGCTCAGCGCAGCCCTCGACGAGCAGCCGGTGAACGAGGTGCTGACCAGCAACCTGCTCAAGAGCAACTGCCTGGTGACGGGCCAGCCCGACTGGGGCGGCGTGCAGATCGCCTACAGCGGCCCGCAGATCGACCAGGGGGGACTGCTGCAGTACCTGGTGAGCTTCCGCAACCACAACGAATTCCACGAGCAGTGCGTGGAGCGCATCTTCGTGGACATCTGGAGCCGCTGCAAACCGACCAAGCTGGCCGTGTATGCGCGTTACACGCGCCGCGGCGGGCTCGACATCAACCCGTTCCGCACCAGTTATCCGCAGGCCCTGCCGCGCAACGTGCGCACGGCGCGGCAGTGATGCCGCAGCCCGCTGCTGTCAGCGGGTGATGATGTCGCGGTGCATCGGCGCGAGCAGCGCCAGCAGCCGATTCTGGGTGTGGAAGGGAATGCCGCGCGCGTCCATCGCGGCCTGCAGCACTTCCACCAGCGCGTTGAAGTCGGCCTTGCGCACGCCCAGCTCGGCATGCGCGGCCTTCATGGTGTCGCCTTCGTATTTGCAGGGGCCACCGGTCAGCATGCAGAACTGGTCGCGCAGCTGCTCCTTGAGGTTGGCCGGCTTGGTGTCCTTGAACATCGCGCCGATGCGCGGGTCCTTGAACAGCCGGTCCACGAAGTCGTCCGTGAGCTGGGTCAGCCCCTCCTTCTCGCCGAAGGCCTTGTAGAGGGTGTCGTCGGGCGCGGTCTGCGCCATGGCTGCGCCCGGCATCAGGCAACTCGCAACCAGGGCCAGCGCGATCAGGAGTTTGTGCATGCGAAGGTGGTTCCTTGTGCGCGGGTCAGAACGCCACTTGCCCCGACAGGTAGAAGCCCGTCTGGCTGCGCCGCGCGGTGATGCCCGGCACCACGCGGCCCAGGTCCACCCAGGCCAGCGTGAGCGACAGGTTCTTGCTGGGTGCCCAGGCGATGAAGATGTCCTTCCAGTCGTCCTCGCGCAGCGCATCCCCCAGGCCAGCCGCGGCGCCCAGCGCCTGCAGGTTGTTGGGTTTGAAGCGGTATTCGGCGCCGATGGCGAGGTCTTTGCGCAGCAGGTAGGCCACCGAGAACTCGGGCTGCCAACTGCGGCTGTTGCGGCCCGGCGCGGCAGCGCCGAAGCCCAGCAGGCCGTTCTGGTTGGCGTTGGTGGAGCGCAGCGTGCCGTTGACGAGCAGGCTCTGGCCGAGGAAGAGCTTGGTGGCGCTGATGTACACGTCGGTACCCGAGGTGTCCGCGCCCAGGAAGTTGAGCACCGAGCCCAGCGAGCCGGGCCGGGTCTGCTTGTACTGCAGGCCCACGGCGATCTGCGGCATCCAGGAGTCGCTGTCCAGGATGGCGTCCCCCGCCAGGCGCAGCTTCAGGCCCACCACGTCCATGTGGATGTGGGGCCGCGGCGTGATGCCGAAGGGTGCGATGCCGTTGAGCGCCGTGGCTGGCGAGGCGTTGAAGTCCTGCGAGGCCAGCGACAGCTCCACGCGGTCGTACAGGCCGGCGGCCACGCCGTAACTCGTCAGTGCGTAGTCGGTGGTGGTGGTGCGCGTGCCGTAGGCCGAGAAGCCCACCTCGCCCGCCGTGGCGTTGGTGCCGATGACCGCCCAGGGCGTCAGGCCTCCGCCCCCGGCGCCTTCGATGGTGTTGACTCCGCCAGTGAGCCGCAGCTTACCGGTATCGGCCACGGCAGTGCCCAGGGCCAGCATGCCGCCTGCGCCCAGGAGTGCCAGACGGGCCGCGAAAGTGGGACGCCGAGCTGATTTCATGCAGAAGATTATGCCCAGTTGCAAGATGTTTCGGCGCCTTCAATCGAAGAGGTCGCCCGTGCGCGCCAGCGATGACCATGCCGTGCCGGAGGAGGGGCCCAGCGCGCCGCGCAAGGTCTCCAGCCTGGCCAGCGAGCCGACGCGCACACCGAGCAGGCGCATGCGCCGCTCCAGGGGCACGCGCTTGAGGCATTGGCCGGCCGCGTCGCGGATGGTGCGCGCGTCGGCCGTGAAGTTCGCCAGCGTCTGGTCGCGGGTGACTATTTTGAAATCGTCGAAGCGCAGCTTGATGCCGATGGTCTTGCCCACGTAACCCTTGCGCTGCAGGTCGCTCGCCACCTGCTCGCACAACCGTGTGAAGATCCTGCCCAGCTCGGCGCGGTCACGCACGGCGTGCAGGTCGCGGTCGAAAGTGGTCTCGCGGCTCATGGAGACGGGTTCGCTCTCGGTGACCACGGCCCGCTCGTCGCGGCCCCAGGCGGCCGCGTGCATCCAGGCGCCCGTGCGGGGCCCGAACTGCTGCGCCAGCCACTGCGGGTCGCGCGACGCGAGTTCGCCGATGGTGTGGATGCCCAGCGCCTGCAGCTTCTCATCGGCCTTCGGCCCAATGCCGTTGATCTTGCGGCATGCCAGGGGCCACACCATGGCCTGCAGGTCGGCCTCGTGCACGATCGAGATGCCGTTGGGCTTGTGGAACTCGCTGGCCATCTTGGCCAGCAGCTTGTTGGGCGCGACGCCCACCGAGCAGGTGAGGCCGGTGGCATCGAGGATCGCGCGCTGGATGCGCGTGGCCAGCACGCGGCCGCCGTCCTCCTGCCCGCCGGGCACATCGGTGAAATCGATATATACCTCGTCCACGCCGCGGTCTTCCATGCGTGGCGCCATGGACGTGATGATGGCCTTGAACTGCCGCGAGAAGCGCCGGTACTCATCGAAGTCCACCGGCAGCAGGATCGCCTGCGGACACAGCTTGGCCGCTTTCATCATGCCCATGGCCGAGCCCACACCGAAAGCCCGCGCGGGGTAGGTGGCCGTGGTGATCACGCCGCGGCCCACATAGTCGCCGAGGCGGGCGAAAGCGTTCAGCGGAATGAAGGCGCGTGCGTTGCCGCCGTCGTGCACCGCAGGGGTGCCTTCCAGCGCACGCAGCGCATCGTCCACCGCCCGCCGGCCTCCCCCGATGACCACCGGCAGGCCCTTCAGCTGGGGGTAGCGCAGCAGCTCGACGGACGCGTAGAAGGCGTCCATGTCGAGGTGGGCGATGCGGCGAACGGGGCTTGTGCTCACGCCGATGCAGGGGCTTTCAACAAGGTCTGGATCCGCGCCTGGATGTTGCGCAAGGTCTGCGCGGCCATGCCTGGCGCCGCGTTGCTGGCCGGGAGCACATCCAGTGGACTGGCCGTGCCGCCCGCGGGCAGGTACAGAACATGGGTATGGATCATGGTGGTGCTCATGTCGGTATGGCCCAGCAGCTCCGGCACGGTACGGATGTCAGTGCCGGCCTGGAGCAGATGGGTGGCGAAGGAGTGTCGCAGGATGTGGGGTGTGGCGGGTTTGACGATGAGCGCCGCGCGAACGGCCTGCTTGAATGCGCGCTGGAAGGTCTGGTCGTAGGCATGGTGCCTGCGTTGGATGCCGCTGCGCGGATCGGTCGACAGCGTGGCTTGAGGGAAGACCCAGTGCCAACCCCATGTCTGCCCCGCCTTGGGGTACTTGGCATCCAGGGCGTGGGGCATTTCCACCCCAGGCACCTGGGCGGCGCGGTCGTGTGTCCACGGCGACTGGCTGTGGCGCAGCTGGTCGTTCAAGCGCAGGATCCGGCTGCAGGGTGAGGAGTTCATCCACAGGCTGATGCTGCACGTGCTGCCTTCGGGGATCAAGCGCATCCGGCACTACGGGGTGCTTGCTTCGGCTTGCAAGGACCCTAAGCTGCAGGCTTGGTCTTGCGGCAGATAAACGCTAGTCGTTTAGGCATCAAAATGGCGCTGCTGTACTTTTGGCGCGTGAGAAGCCCACAGGTTGGGTGAGGTTAGGAGTTGAGATGTCGGAGATTGTTGGCGGGTGTCGCTGTGGCGCGGTGCGCTACACGCTTGCACTGGAGGCGCTGCCGCGGACGTACGCATGCCACTGCCGCGAATGCCAAACGTGGAGCGGCAGTGCGTTCAGTCAGCAGACGTTCCTCCCCGAGGAGGCACTTCATGTTTCCGGCCCATTGACCGTCTATGAACTGACCACCCCCAGCGGAAGAGTATCAACTCAGCGCATTTGCAGCGTCTGCCATACACGCATCTACAACTCGAATAGTGCACGGCCGGGAGTAGTCGCCCTGCGCGCAGGAACACTGGATCAGAGCGATCAGTTGGAAGCCGTCGCCCACATCTGGGTGAAGCGAAAGCAACCTTGGCTGAATCTGCCTGTGGATGTTCCTGCTTGGCCCGAGAGTGCACCAGTCGAGGAGCTCTTGCAGGCACTAGCCCGACCACGCGCTGATCCCTAACCCTTCCTATATATGGACTCCCCTCAACGGCAAGAGGCTGATCAATAGGGTGGCTGTTGGGGAATCGCCTGCAGTCGTATATCCGGCATCTGATGTGGGATCGGTAATGTCCCGTGCCGACATGGAATCTGCGGGATCGGCGCGCCAATCATTACAAGCAGCAGGCAAGCTGCCGGAAGAGCTATCGGCATCAGTCGATCTGGGGTGTACCCGGTTGGCCATGATGGGCCGATGCCGGGAACGGCGAGCAACGTCTTGCAAGCGGGGCTCAGGCGGGCCATCTCGGTGAGCTCGCGTTCAAGCTGGGCGATGCGCGCCTCCAGCACCCGGATCTCCTCGACGAGCTATTTGGCAGTGCCACGGACCGGCGTGGCCAGCACTACCAGCTCTACGTGGCGAAGGCCTAAGAATGCCAGGGCTGCGCGCTGCGCCTGCAGTGCCTGCAGTGCCTGAAGGATCCGAAGAAGCCAAGAGGCCGACAGCTCACGCGCATCGAACCCACCCACAAGGGCGAGACGCACCCGCGCGAGCGGATGAAGCGGGCGATCGACTCGCAGCGCAGGCGGCAGTTGTACACCCAGCGCATCGGGAAGGTGGAGCCGGTTTTTGGGAACCGGCGGCACAACAATCGACTGAACAGGCTGACGCTGCGCGGGCGCGTGAAGGTCAACGCACAGTGGCAGCTGTACTGCATGGCGCACAACACCGAGAAGCTGGCAGGGAGGCGAAGCAGGCGTGGCTTGAAAAACGGGGTTTTTGGCCAGCTACATTAGGCATCGTGTATACCGCAGCCGCACTTCTCGTGGTTCTGGTTGGAGCGCTGCTTGCGCTTCTACGCGTTCGCAGCCAACGCGCAGAAGCTGCTCTTCGTTCTCTGTTCGAGCCAGGCATCGAGTTCATCGGCAAGGACATTGCCTACATGACCGCCAAAGCGGGGCCGTGCGCCTCCTTCGGGAGCATGGACCATGGGCGCGATGTCGCCCAATGGACAGCCGGTAAGCTGCTGGCTGAAGCGTGGTTCCAATCAGGACTCTGCACCGAAGTGGCGGTGCGGGCCAGGAGGAACTAGCCTCTGGCCCGCCGGTCTACAGTCGGCTGGCAGGTCGCCCATCAGCGCAACGGGCCTGATGTCCAGCATTGCATTGGCGCAGCCGGCTTCGCCGCCCGCTGAGCAGGCACGTCGGCCTCCATAGACAGCCTCTCGTCTCTTTTCCAACCGAGGAAGCACCATGGCACGTCAGATCGTCTTCACCGAACGGGCGGCCAAGCCTCCGCCGACCTACAGCCAAGCGGTCAAGGCCGCAGGTTTGGTATTTGTCTCTGGCACCGCGCCGACGGATCCTGCGACGGGCGCCTTCAAGGGCAGCACGATCCAGGAGCAGACCCGTCAATGCCTGGCCAATATCCAGGCCATCCTGGACGAAGCGGGCAGTTCCATGGACAAGATCGTCAGCGCAACGGTCGTGATGGCGGACGAAGACGACTTTGCGGGGATGAACGAGGAATGGCGCAGGTGGTTTCCCTCGGACCCACCGGCGCGCCAAGGGGCCAAGCTGCCGGCGCGCATACCCGGTCTGAAGGTGTCCATTGCCGCGATCGCGGAGGCTTGAGCGCTCGGTGATGGCGAGGCTGACATGCCGGGCGTGACCTGAGCCTGCAGAGATCGGGGCGACAACCCAACCCCCGCGCCCTCACTCGATGTTCTGCACCTGCTCGCGCATCTGCTCGATCAACACCTTCATGTCCACCGAGATGTGCGTGAGTTCCAGCGCGGCGGACTTCGAGCCCATGGTATTCGCCTCGCGGTGCAGTTCCTGGATCAGGAAGTCGAGCCGCTTGCCGACCTCGCCCCCCTTGGTCAGCAGGCGCTCGATCTCGTCGAGGTGTGCACCCAGGCGCGTGAGTTCCTCGGCCACGTCGATGCGGATGGCGAAGGCCGTGGCTTCGGCGAGCGCGCGGTCCTGCACGGCTTCTGGCAGGGTGGTGCCGGGCACGGACGAGACGGCATCCTGGAAGCGTTCGAGGAACCGCTGGCGCTGCGCGGCGACCAGCTGGGGCACCAGGGGCTGGGCCTGTGCGGCCAGCTTGCGGATGTCTGCGATCCGCTGCACCAGCGTGGCGGCCAGGCGGGCACCTTCGCGTTTGCGGGCCTGCAGCAGTTCCTTGAGGGCCTTTTCCGCCAGGGGCACCACGTCGGCGGACCAGTCGCGGCCCTCGGCCTGTTCGCCGGCGGCCATGCGCAGCACCTCGGCCACGCTCAGCGCGTTGGCCTCCGGCAGCCAGCTGCGTACATGGTCCTGCACGCCGTTGAGGCGCTGCAGCAGCCGCGCCGAGGGCTCGGCCACCAAGGCGGCCTGGCCGGTCTCGATGGTGGCGCGCACTTCGACCTTGCCGCGCTTGAGTTGCGCGCCCAACAGTTCGCGCAATGTGGGCTCGGACTGGCGGATCTCCTCGGGCAGGCGGAAGCTGATGTCCAGGAAGCGGCTGTTGACGGAGCGGATTTCCAGGCCGAGCCAGCTGCCCGAGACGGCCTTGGTGCCGGCGTTGGCCGGTGGCGCGTCGGCCGCGCTCTGCACGGCCGCGTAGCCGGTCATACTGTAAACTGGCATGTCACTTTTTGGTGTGGATTGAAGGAGTCCGGGCGGGCGATTCCCTGGGGAAATCCAGAGAGGATCCGGTTCCGGAACGCAGCCGCAACTATTCTTCCAGGTATGTCCAAGGTCAAACCCGCTGCGTTGCCGCCCGATACCGTGATCGGCGGCTACCGCATTATCCGCAAAGTGGCGTCTGGCGGATTCGGCGTGGTCTACCTCGCGCTCGATGGCGAGGGCCAGCAGGTCGCGATCAAGGAATACCTGCCTGCGTCGCTCGCATCACGCTCGCTGGGCGAGCTGGCGCCACAGGTGCCGCCCGAGAAGCTGTCGCTGTACCGCCTGGGGCTCAAGAGCTTCTTCGAGGAAGGCCGGGCACTCGCGCAGATATCCCACCCGTCGGTGGTGAGCGTGATGAACTTCTTCCGCGAGAACGAGACTGTCTACATGGTCATGAACTACCTGGAGGGCGCGGCCCTGCAGGATTTCATCATCACCGCGCGTGACCAGAAGCAGCCCAAGGTGTTCCGCGAGTCCACCATCCGCTCGCTGTTCGACGAGATACTGCGCGGCCTGCGCATCGTGCACCAGCACAAGATGCTGCACCTGGACATCAAGCCGGCCAACATCTTCATCACCGACGACAACAAGTCGGTGCTGATCGATTTCGGTGCCGCGCGCGAGGTGCTGAGCAAGGAAGGCAACTTCATCCGCCCCATGTACACGCCGGGCTTCGCGGCGCCCGAGATGTACCGCCGCGATTCCACGATGGGGCCGTGGACCGACATCTACGCCATCGGCGCGTGCATCTACGCCTGCATGCAGGGCTATCCGCCCAACGAGGCGCCGCAGCGCCTGGAGAAAGACCGCATCGCCACCGCGCTCACGCGCTTGCGTGGCGTGTATTCCGACAACCTCATCGAGGTCGTGGAGTGGTGCATGGCGCTCGATCCCCTGTCGCGCCCGCAGTCGGTGTTCGCGCTGCAGAAGGAGCTCAGCCGGGAAGGCGAGCGCCGCTACACCAAGCTGTCGGTGGCCGAGAAGGTGCGCCTGCAGTTCGACACCATGGTGACCGACACCAAGAAGAACAGCCGCACGATGGTCAGCTCGGTGATCAAGCCCAAATGAAGTTCTCCGTCTTCCAGGTCAGCCGCCGCGGCGGGCGCCAGTTGAACGAGGACCGCATGGGCTACAGCTACACGCGCAGCTCCTGCATCCTGTTGCTGGCCGACGGCATGGGGGGTCATCCCGAGGGCGAGGTCGCGGCGCAGATCGCGCTGCAGTCCATCTCGGCGCTCTACCAGAAGGAGGCCACGCCCGAGATCGCGGACGTCGAGGCCTTCCTCAACGCAGCCATCCTCACGGCGCACCGCCAGATCATCAAGTACGCCGTGGAACGCGGCATGCTCGACACGCCACGCACCACCGTGGTGGCGGCCGTGGTGCAAGACGGCTGTGCCAGCTGGGCGCATTGCGGCGACTCCCGCCTGTACCTCGTGCGTGAGGACCAGCTGGTGGTGCGCACGCGCGACCACTCCTACCTGGAGCAGCCCCCGAAGCACGCGGCCACCAACCCACGGCTGGCCGAGCGCATGAACCGCAACATCCTCTACACCTGCCTGGGCTCGCCCACGAAGCCGGTGTACGACATCGCCGGCCCGGTGCCGTTGCAGCAGGGGGACCGGATCATGCTGTGCTCCGACGGCCTGTGGAGCAGCATCTCCGACAACGAGATCGTGCAGCGGCTCAGTGACAAGCCGGTGGGCAACTCGGTGCCCGACCTGGTGGAACGCGCGCTGCACAAGGCCGGTGCCTCCAGCGACAACGTCACGGCCATCGCGATGGAGTGGGAGACCCCCGACGAGTTCGAGTCCACGCAAGGCGCGGTGCTCACCGACCACATGAACGATGGCGTGTACGCCAGCAGCGTGCGCGCCGAGTTGCAGAGCAGCGAAGAAGAGCTGGACGATGCGGCCATCGAGCGCTCCATCGCCGAGATCAACGAGGCCATCCGGCGCTCGGCGGCCCGGCGACGGTGAGATGACGCCCCCCGTTACGGACGGCTCACTGCGTGTAGCCGTCCTATACCCCCCACTGGGGGGCGCACCCGGTGGCCCGGCAGAGCCGGTTCCACGGGTGCACTGGATGGGGAACACACCCGGCTCAGCGTGCACTTGCGCTGACGCCATTTAATGAGAAGAGGTTTCCATTGGCTGACTTTTCCCGCAGCGGCGGTCGCGCCGCCGACCAACTGCGTCCGGTGCGCCTGACGCGCGGTTTCACCATCCACGCCGAAGGCTCGGTGCTGGTCGAATTCGGCAACACACGCGTGTTGTGCACCGCCTCCGTGGAGGAGCGCGTGCCGCCGCACAAGCGTGGCAGCGGCGAAGGCTGGGTCACGGCCGAATACGGCATGTTGCCGCGTGCCACGCACACCCGCAGCGACCGCGAGGCCGCCCGCGGCAAGCAGAGCGGGCGCACGCAGGAGATCCAGCGCCTGATCGGCCGCTCCATGCGCGCGGTGTTCGACCTGAAGCTGCTGGGCGAGCGCACCATCCAGCTGGACTGCGACGTGTTGCAGGCCGATGGCGGCACACGCACGGCCGCCATCACGGGCGCCTTCGTGGCCGCGCAGGACGCGGTCAACAAGCTGCTGGCCGCGGGCAAGCTCACGGCATCGCCCATCATCACCCCGGTGGCGGCGATCTCGGTGGGCGTGGTGCAGGGGACGCCGCTGCTGGACCTGGAATACACCGAGGACTCGGCCTGCGACACCGACATGAACGTGGTGATGACCGGCGCCGGCCGCTTCGTGGAAGTGCAGGGCACGGCCGAGGGCGCGGCCTTCTCGCGCGCCGAGATGGACACCATGCTGTCGCTGGCCGAGAAGGGCATCCTCGAACTCATGGCGCTGCAACGCGCGGCCCTCGCCGCATGACGGCTCCGGCACCGAAGCCGGGCCTGCCGCCGCGCATGGTGCTGGCCTCCAACAACGCCGGCAAGCTGGCGGAACTGCAGGCCATGCTCGCGCCGCTGGGCATCGCGCTGGTGCGGCAGGCCGAGCTGGGCATTCCGGAGGCCGAGGAACCCTACAGGACCTTCGTCGAGAACGCGCTGACCAAGGCGCGCCATGCCGCGCGCCAGAGCGGACTGCCGGCGCTGGCCGATGACGCGGGCCTGTGCGTGGACGCCTTCGGTGGCCTGCCCGGCGTGGACACGGCCAACTACGCCACGCAGTTCGGCTACACCAAGGGCGATGACAACAACGTGCGCGCGCTGCTGGAGCAGATGCGCGGCCTGGAAAACCGCCGCGCGGCGCTGGTGTCCACCGTGGTGGCGCTGCGCAGTGCCGACGACCCCGAGCCGCTGATCGCCGTCGGACGCGCCGAAGGCCTGATCACGCAGGAGCCGGTGGGCGACAACGGCTTCGGCTTCGACCCGGTGATGTTCATTCCCGCCTTCGGCAAGACCTTCGCGCAGCTGCCGGTGGAGGTGAAGAACGCGCACAGCCACCGCGGCCAGGCGGCGCGGCAGATGGTGGAGATGATCCGTGCACGCTGGTGAGACGGCACACGACATCGGCAACGATGTGGCGCACTACATGCGCCCCGGCAGCCTGCAACTGAGCGCGCTGCCGCCGTTGTCGTTGTACGTGCACCTGCCCTGGTGCATCAAGAAATGTCCCTACTGCGATTTCAACTCGCACGAGTGGGGCGCCGCGAAGGGCACGGCACCCGACCAGCCCCTGCCCGAGCAGCGCTACCTCGACGCATTGACGGCCGACCTGGAGGCGTCGCTTCCCCTGGTCTGGGGCCGGCCGGTGCACAGCATCTTCATCGGCGGCGGCACGCCCAGCCTGTTCTCGCCCGAAGCCATCGACCGCCTGCTGGGTGCCATCCGCGCGCGGCTGCGCCTGGCGCCCGACTGCGAGGTGACGCTGGAGGCCAACCCCGGCACCTTCGAGCGTGACCGCTTCCGCGCGTTCCGCGCAGCCGGCGTGACGCGGCTGTCGGTGGGCGTGCAAAGCTTCCATGATGCGCACCTGCGCGCCCTGGGCCGCGTGCACGACCGTGCGCAGGCGTTGGCGGCGGTGGAGGAGGCGGCGCAGGCTTTCGACACCTTCAACCTGGACATCATGTATGCGCTGCCCGGCCAGAGCGTGGAGCAGCTGCGCGAGGACATGCGTACGGCGCTGGCGGTGGGCAGCCCGCACATCTCGATCTACCACCTGACCATCGAGCCCAACACGGTCTTCGCGAAGTTTCCCCCGCAGATCCCCGACGAGGACACGGCCTACGCAATGCTCGACGTGGTGACCGAGATGACGGCCGCCGCGGGGCTGCAGCGCTACGAGGTCTCGGCCTATGCGCGGGAAGGCCACCGCTGCTGGCACAACCTGAACTACTGGCAGTTTGGCGACTACCTGGGTATCGGCGCGGGCGCGCATGGCAAGCTCAGCTTCGCCCACCGCATCGTGCGCCAGGTGCGGCACCGCGAACCGCGGCTGTACATGGACAAGGCGTTGGCCGGCAACGCGCTGTCCAGCAGCACCGAGGTGGCGCGGGCCGACATCCCCTTTGAGTACATGCTCAACGCCTTGCGCCTGCGCGAGGGCTTCACGCTGCAGCAGTTCGTGGAGCGCACGGGCCTGCCCCTGAACAGCATCGCCGCCGCGCTGGACGAGGCGGAGCGCCGTGGCTTCGTCACCCGCGACCTGCAGCAGGTGCGGCCCACGGAGCACGGCTTCGACTTCCTCAACGACCTGCAGGGCCTGTTCCTGCCGGAGGGTGCGTGAGCACGGAGTGGCTGTTCGGCCCTGCGGATGGCTGGTCCCTGGAGCCTGTGGGGCGCTGGCTGCTGGGGCCGGGTTGCAACGTCCGCGATGCCCTGCACTTCGTCGACGAGCTGGTGCACCGGCTGGAGGACGCCGGCGCCCGCCTGGACCGCCTGCGCATCTCCACACGCACCTTGCATCCGCAACTGGTGGCGCTCGGTGCCAGCTGGCAGCGCGGCAAGGGTGCGGAGCTGTGGACGGGGGAACATGGCGTCGAGGAGTCGCCGCAGTACCGTGGCAGCCCCATGGAACACGTGCACGACCACGGCACGCCCTTTCGCAGGCGCATGCAGGCACCGCCATCGCCCGACGACCACATGGTGCTGCACGAGCTGTGGGCGGCCGGCATGCGCGACTACGTCGCGTTGCCCATGGTCTTCACCACCGGCACCATCAACATCGTGACCGTGGCGACCCGGGCAGCCGAGGGTTTCAGCGATGCCGACCTGGCGCGGTTCGCTGCCCTGACGCGCCTGATCCGGCCCGTGTATGAACTCATCAATTCACGGCGCACCATGCGCGGCCTGCTCGATACCTACGTAGGCCCGCGCGTCAGTGAGCGCATCACGCAGGGCCAGGTGCGCCGCGGGGATGGCGAGCGCATCGAGGCCGCCTTCTGGTATTCGGACCTGCGCGGCTTCACAGCCTTGGGCGAAGCGCTGCCCACCGACGAGCTGCTGTTGCTGCTGAACACCTATTTCGAGGAGTGCGCGGCCGCTGCCACGCCGCGCGGCGGCGAGATCCTGCAGTTCATCGGCGACGCGATCCTGATGGTGTTCGAGATCCACACGCCGCAGGACGAGGCCCGCGTGTGCGCGGCAGCGCTGGAGGCCGGCCAGGAGGCATTCACCCGCATCGCGCGCATCAACACCGCCCGGCTGGCCGAGGGCCGCCGTGCCATCGAATTCGGCCTGGGCCTGCACCTGGGCACCGTGGTGCATGCCAACGTGGGTGCGCCAGACCGCCTGTCCTTCAACGTGGTGGGGCCGGCCGTCAACATGACGGCGCGTATCCAGGAGATGACCAAGCAGACCGGCGAGGCCTTGCTGTTCTCGGCCGACTTCGCGCGGTTGCTGCAGCGCCCTGTGCGCAGCGTGGGGCGTTACGACATGCGGGGCATCGCGAAGACAGCGGAGCTCTTCACCCTGGGCACGGCCTCCGCCTGAGAGGTGGCCAGCACCACCCGCTACGGCGTGGACTGCAGCGCCGTGTCGACGATGGTCTGCGCTTCCGCCAGGATGCGCTGCAGGTGCGCGTCGCCGCTGAAGCTCTCGGCGTAGATCTTGTAGATGTTTTCGGTGCCCGAGGGCCGGGCGGCAAACCAGCCGTTGGCGGTGCTGACCTTCACACCGCCCAGGGCCGCATTGTTGGCCGGCGCCTGGGTGCGGATGTCCACGATCTTCTCGCCCGCCAGGCTGTCCGACGTGATCTGCTGCGGCGACAGCGCCGCCAGCAGCCGCTTCTGTGCCGGCGTGGCAGGGGCGTCCACGCGGTTGGACACGGGCTCGCCCAGGTCCCTGGCCATCGCGGCATACAGCGCACCCGGGTCGCTGCCGGTGCGCGCCGTCATCTCGGCTGCCAGCAGCGCCGCGGTGATGCCGTCCTTGTCGGTGCTCCAGACCGTGCCGTCACGACGCAGGAAGCTGGCACCGGCGCTTTCTTCACCGCCGAACCCCAGGCTGCCGTCCAGCAGCCCCGGTGAGAACCACTTGAAGCCCACGGGGACTTCGAAGAGCCTGCGCCCCAGCCGCGCCGCCACGCGGTCGATCAGCTGCGAGCTGACCATCGTCTTGCCCACCGCCGCATCCGCCCCCCACTGCGGACGGTGGCGGAACAGGTAGTCGATCATCACGCACAGGTAGTGGTTGGGCGGCAGCAGGCCCCGCGACGGCGTGACGATGCCGTGGCGGTCGTGGTCGGTGTCGCAGGCGAAGGCGATGTCGAAGCGGTCCTTCAGCGCCAGCAGCCCCTGCATCGCGTCGCGCGAGGACGGGTCCATGCGGATGCGGCCGTCCCAGTCCAGCGTCATGAAGCGGAAGGTGGGGTCCACCACGTCGCGCACCACGGTGAGGTCGATGCCGTAACGCTCGGCAATCGCTGGCCAGTAGTGCACCCCCGCGCCGCCCAGGGGGTCCACCCCGGCGCGGATCTTCGCGTCGCGGATCAGGTCCATCTCGATCACGTTGCCGAGGTCGGCCACGTAGGTGCCCAGGTAGTCGTGGAAGTGCGTCGTGGGGGCCTGGAGCGCCTGGGCGCGCGTCATGCGTTGCACGCCCTGCAGGCCCGCCTCCAGATACCGGTTGGCCGCGGCCTGGATCCATCCCGTCACGTCCTGGTCCGCCGGGCCGCCGTGTGGCGGGTTGTACTTGTAGCCACCGTCGCGCGGCGGATTGTGCGATGGCGTGATGACGATGCCATCGGCCAGGCCGGCACCCTGGGACAGGTCGCGCCCCCGGTTGTGAACCAGGATGGCGTGCGAGACGGCCGGCGTGGGCGTGTATTCGCCGTGTGCCGCCAGCATCACCTCCATGCCGTTGGCGGCCAGCACTTCGAGTGTGCTGGCGCTGGCGGGCTCCGACAGCGCATGCGTGTCGATGCCCAGGAACAGCGGCCCGGTGATGCCCTTGGTGCGCCGGTAGTCGCACAGCGCCTGGGTGATGGCCAGCACGTGCCATTCGTTGAAGGCCGCATCGAAGGCCGAGCCGCGGTGGCCCGAGGTGCCGAAGGCCACGCGCTGCGCCGGCACGGAGGGGTCTGGCCGCTCCGCGAAGTAGGCGGTGATCAGCCGGGGTACGTCCACCAGTGCGGACAGCGGCGCCGGCTGGCCCGGGAGTGAGGCCGCCGGTGTGCCGTTGGCGGCGGCAGGTGGGGCCATCGTATCGGTCTGGGCGTTCATGTTGGCACCTCGCAGAATGGAGAGGGTCTATGGCCTGTATCAGGCCAGGCTGGGGTAGTCCGTGTAGCCCTTGGCGCCGCCGCCGTAGTAGGTGCTGCGGTCCGATTCGTTGAAGGGGCCGTCCTGCCGCAGGCGGGCCACGAGGTCGGGGTTGGAGATATAGGGGCGGCCGAAGGCGAACAGCTCCGCGCCTTGTGCGAGTTGCTGCTCTGCCAGCGCCTTGTCCAGGCCGTTGTTGACCATCCATGCACCCTTGCCGCCGGCGCGCCGGTAGGCGGCCTCCAGCGCGCGGTAGTCGAAGGGGCGGTCAGGCAGTTCGCGCGGTCCGCCGGTGGCACCCTCGACGATGTGGATGTAGGCTAGGTTGAGCGCGGCGAGTTCGCCCACCACGTATTCGAAGAGCGGCTGCGGGTCGGCGTCGTAGGCATCGTTGGCGGGCGTCACCGGCGACAGGCGGACGCCCGTACGTCCACCGCCCACGGCGTCGGTGATCGCACGCACCACTTCCAGCAGCAGGCGTGCGCGGTTCTCGATGCTGCCGCCGTAGTCGTCGGTGCGGTGGTTGGAGCCGCTCTTCAGGAACTGGTCGAGCAGGTAGCCGTTGGCGCCATGCACCTCCACCCCATCGAAGCCCGCGCTCTCCACGGCCGTGCGCGCCGCGGCCTGGTAGCTGTGCACGATGCCGGGCAGCTCGGCGGCGCGCAGCGCGCGGGGCGCGGAGGTCTCCACATAGCTGGCCACGCCGTCCTGGATCAGCACGGTCTTGGTCTTGGCGGTGATGGCGGAGGGCGCCACGGGCGCGCCACCGTCCGGTTGCAATGAGGTGTGCGAGACACGCCCCACATGCCACAGCTGCACCACGATCCTGCCGCCTGCCGCATGCACAGCCTGTGTGACCTGCTTCCATCCATCGACCTGCTCGGTGCCGTACAGGCCCGGCACGTCGGCATAACCCTGCCCTTGCTGGCTGATGGCCGTGGCCTCGGTAATCAGCAGCCCGGCCGTGGCGCGCTGGCTGTAGTAGGTGGCCATCAGCGGCGTGGGAATGGCATTGGGGGCGCGGTTGCGCGTGAGGGGCGCCATCACGATGCGATTGGGGAGTTGCAGGTCGCCGGCGTGGACCGGATCGAACAGGGAGGGAGCAGGTGCGGACATGGGATGCTTTCAGGGACAGAGTTCGGTGCGGCAGAGGGCTGCCTGGGGGGCACTTGGCGCCGGTGCCCGAAGAATCAAGCGCTGTGTAGGAGGGCAGGACATGGCGCTGCGCAGCGTCCTTCGGAGGTTGGTTGCGTACACGTTGCCTTGTTTGCCGCTGCGACGCTACAACGGCGTGCGCACCGGTGGGCCGACCTGCTGAGGGTACAGCGTTTGCAATGCCCCCCAGGTGATGGTGTGCAGTGCGGCCTGCAGCTGCTGCCGTGCGTGGGCCTCGGTGGTGGGTTCACGCAAAGCGGCCCACACGGCATCCAGCGCGCCTGCGTGGCGCTCCATGGCCGCATCCACCGCAGCACGCCAGAAGGCGGGCGCCGGGTCTTCCTCGAAGCTGCCACGCCCGCGGCCGAAGTGCGCGATGGTGAGGTAGCGCAACACGCTGCTGGCGGCCAGGCTGCGCAGGAAGGCGTCGGAGAAGCGCACCGTCGGTGTCTGGCGCCCGTCCAGCTCGTTGAAGCCCCAGGCGGCGCTGGCGAAGCTCAGCGCGCCCACCACGCCGCCCACCAGCGCGCCCGCGCCCATGGTCATGCCGCCACTGAGCGCATCGGCCTTCAGGCCCGTGAGGCCCCCTGCCAACACGGCGCCCAGCAGGCCGGCCTGGGCGCGGTCCAGCGGCGCCTTGAGCGCGAAGTTCTCGCGCACGCGGGCGTTGATCTCGGCCGCGGCGCCGGGCGCGATCTGGTGCAGCGCCAGCAGCTGCGTGGTGCTCTGCGCGATGCTGCCCTGCAGCCGGCCCAGCAGGCGGTCCATCGCCTGCTGGCTGCCATGGTCCTCGGTGGCCTGGGGTGTGCCGGCCAGGCCCACCTTGCGCAGCAACGACTTGACGCGCGAGGCAGTGGTCTTGCGGGTCACGGTTTCCACGTCGCGGGTGGCCAGCGCCAGCTGCTGCGCCATCACAGCCATGGCGTCGGTGAAGCGCCGGGTGTTGGCCGCCTCCCAGGCCTGCAGCAGGCGGCGGTGCCCCGCCTGCTTCGACGCGGGTACCACGCGGCCCACGGCGTCGTGGAACACGCGTTCGTGCACCCAGCAGCGTGTGAAGGCGTCCAGCGTGAGCACCTCCCGCACGATAGGGTGGCCGGCCAGGTGCTGCGTCCAGCGCGCTTCCTCGCGGCGTGCGGCATCGGCGTCGCGCGGCGAACCGGTCTGGTTCAGCAGCACGATTACCGGCTTGCCCAGCCACTGCAGGATCTGCATCTCGGGCGCCAGGTACCCGGTGTCCTGCGGGTCCTCGGCCGCATTCACGAGGTACAGCACCACGTCGGCCGCGTCGCGCGCGGCGCGCAGCGCCTGCTGGCTGAGCCAGAAGGGGCGGTCGCGCCAGCGGTCCAGCACCTCGCTCAGAAACCAGCCGATGGGGTTGCCCGACATCGCCAGCCGCTTGGCCAGACGTACCGAATCGCCGAAGCCGGGCGTGTCCCAGAGCTGCAGCGTGTCGCCCGCGTCACTGGCCAGCAGCTGGTGCGCCTCGGAGCGCTCGGTCACGTGTGCCGCGTCGCGCACCTCGCCCACGTCCAGGCCCAGCAGCGTGCGCGCCAGCGTGGTCTTGCCGTTGTTGGTGTGCGAGACCAGGGCGAGTTCGATGCGCACGGGTGCCTCGTCGGACGGTAGGTTCGTGCTCATGCGGGTGCCTTTGCCTGGCCTGCTGGGGCGACCATGCCGTCCAGCGGGCGTGCGCCGGGCTCCAGCAGGTTCACGATGGTGGCCTCGCAGTGGTGGTGCTGGCAGAAGTTCTGCCACAACGCAATACGTTGCGTCAGCCGGGGGGATGCGTCGGCCTGCCCGGCGCCCATGCGCTCGCGCAGGCCGGACTCGTCTACCAGCACCACGAAGCCCTTGGGCAGCGCGCGCCGCAGGTGGTCGAGCAGCGCACCGTGGTTCTCCTTCTCCGGAGTGGCGGCCAGGCTGAAGAGCACGGCCGTCAGCGTGGGCTCCGCGCCCGTGTCCGCGCTGCCCTGCAGGGCCTGGTCCACATCTTCGCCATAGGCCAGGGTGGGCCGCAGCACCACGCGGGCTTCGTCGCCCAAGAGGGCTTGCGCCACGGCGGTTAGGCCGTGGTCCCGTGGCTCGTCCACGCGCAGGCTGTAGGGCAACACCCGCAGCCTGCCCGCCGTGGCACCCGCGGCGTTGCGCAGGCGCAGGAAGTAGGGCTGGGCCAGGTCCAGCGGGATATTGCGCGCCAGGTGGCGTACGCGCACATGCGCCCACAGGGCCAGCAGCAGTCGCGGCAACACCACCAGCAACAGCAGCGTGGCGGCATAGAGGTGCACCCAGCGCGCGCCCTGGGAGGCATCCTGCGCGGACAGGCTGGTGGTGGCCGTGAAGCGCAGGGCCTCCACATCCTGCAGGCTGAAGCCCTGCAGCGGGAACACGGCCAGCGCGGGCGCGAACAGCAGGCCCAGCAGCGCATGCACCTGCGCGGCGTCCAGGAAGGTGCTCTCCCAACCCGTGCGGTACTGCGACAACACACCGCGCAGGTACAGCGAGCCCAGCGCACCCAACGCGAAGGCCGCCGCGCCCAGGTGCCACAGCCGCGCGACGCGGGCGCCCGACAGCGGCGCAGTCAGCGTGCTCCATTGCGCCAGGAAGCGGGGCACGGCGGCGGCCAGCGGCGCGGGCCATTTGCGCGGCGTGCGAAAGCGCAGGCGCGCCAGCCACGGCACGGCCGGTGCCACCGTGGCGGTGGGGGTGCGTGTCCTGGGTCGGGACAGCAGGGCCATGACCGGCATGGCGAGGTACACCGCGAGGTTCCAGACGAGGATCAGCAGCAGCGGGGCCGACAGCAGGTCCACCCGGTGCGGGTCGCCCAGCCGGTCCAGGCCGAAGCCCGCCAGCAGGGCCACCAGCGGCAGCAGCAGCGTCAGGATGCGCCAGGGCACGTGGGCCCGGGGCAGGGCGGCGAAGCCCGGCACACGCTCGGCCAGGCGCTTGAGCAGCTGTTCGGCGCGCTGCTGCAGGAAGTGCGAGAAGTCCACCGCCTGGTGCGCGTTGGCCGCCTGCCAGCGTGCGAGCTCGCGCGCGCTGCGGCTGGCGTAGAGCCGGTCGTCCGCGCTCAACAGCTGGTGCGCAGCGTCCTCCGTCTCGATGGCTTGCGCCAGCACCACCACGCGGGCGGCTTCTTCGTTCATGCAACTCCCCTTCCGGAGAGCGATTATGGAAGCTTCGCCAGCGGCCACATCGCGGCCGCGGTGATCAGGGCGGCCACCGCGAAGCCCAGCTGGAAGCCACCCACCGCGGCGATGAGGCCGAAGAGCACCGGTGCCAGGATGCTGGTCATGGCGATCAGCAGGATGGCACCGGTGGCGGCGTCGCCCACCGCGCCCACCGGGGCGAAGCGCACGGTCTGCGCACCCTGCACGCCGTTCCAGCTGGACACGGTGCAGCCACCCACCACGATCAGCAGCCACACGCTCCACTCGGGCCAGGCCGGCGAGAGCAGCGCCAGCGCCAGGGTGGCCAGGGTGGACCCCACGCAGGTGGCCCGCAGCACGCGCGTGGCGCCGAAGCGGTCCGCGATCCAGCCCAGGCCCGGCCGGCCAAAGGTGCTCACCACCTGCATCAGCGCGAACATCGCGCCGGCCGCCACCAGCGACATGCCGCGGTAGACCACCAGGTGCGAGATCAGAAAGATGAACCACGCGCCCTGGCCCACGCCGAAACACGCGCCCACGATGGCGATGCGCAGCAGGTTGGCGTCGCGCCCCAGCACCCGCAGCGGCCGCTGCAGGTTGGGCCACGAGAACAGCAGCCCCAGGTGGATGGGTTGCTGCGGGTCACGCGTGGTGTCGAGGCGCCGCTGCAGCGGCTGCATCGCGGCCATGGTCAACAGCACCAGCACGGCGCACACCGCGAAGGTGATGCCGAGCCCCGCCTCGGTGGCCAGCCAGGGCAGCAGCAGCCCCGCCAGCACCGCGCCGATGGGCACGCCGGCCTGCTTGATGGAGAACACGAGGTTCTGGCTGCCGGCGGGTGCATACCGCCGCAACACGTCGCTGCCGGCCGAGGGCATGGGCCCGCCACCCAGCCCGATGAGCACGCTGCCCAGCACTGCGAAGGCGGCGATGGGCACGGCGTAGAACAGCGTACCTACCGTGCCCACGAGCAGGCCGATCTGCAGGCTGCGCACGGGCCCCGCGCGCAGCACCAACGGCAAGCCGGCGAACATGAAGACCGCGGAGCCCACGCCCATGATGGCCGACAACAGGCCGATGTCGGTCACGCTCCATTGCAGGCTGGCGGCCAGGGCCGGCGCCAGCGTGGGCGCCAGGCGATTGAGGAAGGCCACCGCGATCTGCGCCACCAGCACGGCCAGCAAGGGGGCGATCCAGGCGTTGGGGGGAGTCGCGGGCGCGTCGGGAGAGGGATGGGACATGGCGAAAACGACGCTGGATTGTGCCGTGCCGCAGAATGGCTGCTTCGAACATAGGAGACACACGCGATGGCCATGGAATACCGCAAGGTGGGTGGATCGGACCTGGAGGTGTCGGTGCTGTCCTTCGGCAGCGCGACCTTCGGCGGCGGCAACGACTTCTTCAAGGCCTGGGGCCAGACCGAGGCCGATGAGGCCCGCAGCCTGGTGGACATCGCGCTGGAGGGTGGCATCACGCTGTTCGACAGCGCCGACAGTTATTCCAACGGCCTGGCCGAAACCATCCTGGGCCAGGCCATCGCCGGGCGGCGCGAGCGGCTGCTGCTGGCCACCAAGGTTTTCTTCCGCACGGGGCCGGGCGAGTTCGATGTGGGCCTGTCTCGGCAGCATTTGGTGGAGTCCTGCGAGGCCAGCCTGCGCCGCCTGGGCACGGACCACATCGACCTGTGGCAGATGCATGCCTTCGACGCGCGCGTGCCGGTGGAGGAAACCCTGCGTGCCCTCGACGACCTGCAGCGCGCCGGCAAGATCCGCTACGTGGGCTGCTCCAACTTCTCGGGCTGGCAGCTCATGAAGTCGCTGGCGCTGGCCGGGCAACACGGCCTGCCGCGCTATGTGGCGCACCAGGCCTACTACTCGCTGATGGGCCGCGAGTTCGAGTGGGAGCTGATGCCCCTGGCCGTGGACCAGGACGTGGGCACCTTGGTGTGGAGCCCGCTGGCGGGTGGCCGGCTCAGCGGCAAGACCGGCCGCGACCAGCCGCCGCCCGAGGGCACGCGCTGGGCCGCGCTGGAGGCCTATGGCGCGGCGCTGCCTGAAGCGCAGTACTTCGACCTCATCGACGTGTTGCGCGCCATCGCGGCCGAGCTGGGGCGCAGCGTCTCGCAGGTGGCGCTGAACTGGGTGCTGCACCGGCCCACGGTGGCCTCGCTGGTCATCGGTGCGCGCAATGCGGCGCAGCTGCGCGACAACCTTCGCACGGTGGATTTCCGCCTCACGCCCGAACAGGTGGACCGGCTGAACCAGGCGAGCAGCCAACAGCCGGTGTACCCCTACTGGCACCAGCGGCGCCATTCCTCGGACCGCAATCCACCGCCTACCACCGACGGGCCGGCGGGGCGCGGCGTGCGCTGAATCTGCCGGAATCGCCATGCGGGCCGGTTCATGGAGGAAACAGCCGCTGAGGGACAATCGCCAGTTCGCCCCGCAGAGGGCGCGCCGGTAGCTGCACCACGCGCCGGGCGCCGAAGACCACATTCCACCCACTCACCCATCGATCCACCATGACCACTGCTGCTTCGCTGTTCGACCACGTGCCCGCCTATGGCGGTGACCCCATCCTGTCGTTGATGGAAGATTTCCAGAAGGACCCGCGCGCCAACAAGGTGAGCCTCTCCATCGGCATCTACTTCGACGAAGAAGGCCGCCTGCCAGTGCTGGAGTCCGTGCGCCGCGCCGAGCAGAGCCAGCTGGGCGCCATCGGCCCGCGCCCCTACCTGCCCATGGAAGGCGCCGCCGGTTACCGCACCGCCGTACAGAAGCTGGTCTTCGGTGCCGACAGCGAAGCGGTGAAGAGCGGCCGCATCGCCACGCTGCAGAGCCTGGGCGGCTCGGGTGCGCTGAAGGTGGGCGCGGATTTCCTCAAGCGGTATTTCGAAGGCTCCGAAGTCTGGGTCAGCGACCCCACCTGGGAGAACCACGTGGCGTTGTTCGACGGTGCGGGCTTCAAGGTCCACACCTACCCCTACTACGACGCGGCCACCGGCGGGCTGCGTTTCGACGCGATGCTCGACACCTTGCGCGGCCTGCCTGCGCGCAGCATCGTGCTGCTGCATGCCAGCTGCCACAACCCCACGGGCGTGGACCTGAGCAAGGCGCAGTGGCAGGCGCTGATCCCGGTGCTGCAGGAGCGCGGCCTGATCCCCTTCGTGGACATGGCCTACCAGGGCTTCGGCGACGGGCTGGACGAAGACGCCTTCGCGCTGCGCGCCATGGCGGACGCGAGCCTGCAGTGTTTCGTGGCGAACTCCTTCTCGAAGAATTTCTCGCTGTACGGCGAACGCTGTGGCGGCCTCTCGGTGGTCTGCGCCAGCCGCGAGGCCGCGGACACCGTGCTCGGCCAGCTCAAGGCCACCGTGCGCCGCAACTACTCCAGCCCGCCCACGCACGGCGAGGCCATCATCACCCAGGTGCTGCAGACGCCCGAGCTCTACACGCTGTGGGAGCAGGAGCTCACCGGCATGCGCGCACGCATCAAGCAGCTGCGCGAGAACCTGCACAAGGTGCTGGTGGAGCGCTTCGGCAGCTCGCGCAACTTCGACTACTTCCTGACGCAGCGCGGCATGTTCAGCTACACGGGTCTGACCGAGGCACAGGTCAACCGCCTGCGCGACGAGTTCGGCGTGTACCTGGTGCGCTCGGGCCGCATGTGCATGACGGGGCTCAACGCGCGCAATGTGGGGTATGTGGCGGAGTCGATGGCGAAGGTGTTGTGATGTGATGGGTGCCATCGCGCACCCCTCCTCGCAAGGCCCGCACACGCGGGCCTTTTTCATGTGCAAGGCAATCCAAGGCGATGGGGGGCCGCCTTTTGCTCAGTGGCTGACCGACTTGGAGAACACGTTGATCACCACCACGCCCGCCACGATGAGGCCCATGCCCGCGATGGCCGCGGCATCCAGGCGCTGGCCCAGCACCAGCCAGCCCACCAGCGAAATCAGCACGATGCCCGTGCCCGACCAGATGGCATAGGCGATGCCGGTAGGGATGGCGCGCAGCGTCAATGACAGGAAATAGAAGGCCACCGCATACCCCACCACGGTGGCCACGCTGGGCCCCAACCGGGTGAAGTTCTCAGACAGCTTCAGGCAGCTCGTGGCGATCACTTCGGCCACGATGGCAATGAACAGATAGAGGTAGTTGAGGGCCATGAACGCGACTGTAGCGGGCCCTCGCCGAGCGACTGTGGTCCGCGCGAACCTCAGTACAGCGTCTCCAAGCTCTTCGCGTCGAAGTCGCGCAGCTCCGCGGTGCGGCCGCTCTGGATCTTGCGCACCCAC
Organism: Burkholderiaceae bacterium; assembly: GCA_965278985.1. Classification (GTDB taxonomy): domain Bacteria; phylum Pseudomonadota; class Gammaproteobacteria; order Burkholderiales; family Burkholderiaceae_C; genus CAISIP01. Next base: position 125,671 of record OZ257131.1, read on the forward strand.
TCCCAGTCGTGCAGCAGCGCGCGGCCCACGGCCACCAGGTCGAAGTCGCCGCGGTTCAGGCGCTCCAGCAGCGCGTCGATGGACTGTGCCTGCGAGCCTTCGCCCTTGAAGGAGCCGAGGAATTCGCCCGACAGGCCCACCGAACCCACCGTGATGGTGGGCTTGCCGGTGAGCTTCTTGGCCCAGCCGGCGAAGTTGAGGTCGGAGCCGTCGAACTCGGGCTCCCAGAAGCGGCGCTGCGAGGCATGGATGATGTCCACGCCCGCGTCGGCCAGGGGCTGCAGCCATGCCTCCATCTCGCGTGGCGTGGGCGCCAGCTGGAATGTGTATTCGCGGGTCTTCCATTGCGAGACGCGCAGGATCAGCGGGAAATCCGGTCCGATGGCCTTGCGCACGGCCCGCACGATCTCGACGGCGAAGCGGCTGCGTTCGGGCAGGGTGGCGCCGCCCCAGCGGTCGGTACGCTGGTTCGTGGCATCCCAGAAGAACTGGTCGATGAGGTAGCCGTGCGCGCCGTGCAGTTCCACGGCATCGAAGCCGATGCGTTTCGCGTCGGCGGCGGCGCGCGCGAAGGCGTCGATGGTGTCGGTCACATCCTTGTCCGACATGGGCTCCACCGCGTCGTAGCCCGGGCGCTCCACCTGGGACGGCATGTCGATGCGGCCCAGGCGGTCGCGGCCCTTGGAACCACCCACGTGCCACAGCTGCGGCGCGATGCGTCCGCCCGCGGCATGCACGGCATCCACCACGGCCTTCCAGCCCGCCAGTGCGGCCTCGCCATGGAAGTTGGGGTAGCCGGCGCTGTTGAGCGCGGCAGGGCGGTCCACACCCGTGCCCTCCGTGATGATCAGCCCCACACCCCCTTCGGCGCGGCGCCGGTAGTAGGCCGCCACGTCGGCGGTGGGCACGCCACCGGGGGAGAAATTGCGCGTCATCGGCGCCATCACCACCCGGTTGGGCAGCGTGAGCTGGTGCGTGTGAAAGGGGGAGAACAGGGTGTCCAGGGAGGTGCTCATGGGTGATGAGAGTGAATGGCTGTGCAGGCGCAATTGTCCGGCTTCAGGGACATGGAAGCCCGGGCGGGTGCGAGAGCCAACAACGGGGATGGGCGTTTCGAAGGGCCGCACGCTACGGCGTCGCGGAACGTGCTTGCGGGTCGCGCTTGGCGCTGGGTCCGCAGTCAGGTGCCGGCGGGAAAGTTAGGGCCACTGCGTTACCAGGATTCTTGCGCCGGGGGGTTGCACGGGCACGACCCGCTCCATATACTGGATGAAATTACAGTATTCAACGCGAAGGAGATGGGTATGGAATCCAATGAATGGGTGGCGCGCTGTTCCGCGCGCCTGCATGCGCAATGGCCCCGGCTGCACCGCGACCAGCGCGACGAGGTGGCCAGTGACCTGTTCAGCGACCAGCGCTGGCAGCGGATGGAGCCCGAGGCGGCCGTGGTGGAATGGCTGCAACAGGGCATCCCCACGGTGCCCACCGTGACCACCGTGCAGCAGGAGGCCTCGAAATGAGAGACCTCTACCGCCAGGTGCTTCGACCCTCCGGCAGTGTCGGCGAGCGGCTGCCGGGCTACCGGATCTTCCGTGCTTTCTGGGCCTGGATGTGACGCGGCGGCGCGCCCGGAACCTCCATGAAACGCTGGTCCCTCCGCCGCGCGCCCTCCTTGCTGGCCCCACGCAAGCCGCCCGCCGCCCGCCGGTCACTCGGCGTCGCGGCCCCGGCGCAGCTTCTCGATCACCGCCTTGAATCGCAGGTATTTCATGACCTGGCCCTCATAGGGTCCGCGTCCGATGAAGACCCATTTGTCGCCGTCCCAGCGCACGTTGGAGCTCAGCGGCTTGTCGGGGTCGCAGACGATCTCGCAGTCTCCCAACCGGTGCCCTGCCGCCCGGACGACGCTCACGACACAGTCCTTTCCCCCGATGTGGATCCAGTCCCCGCGGTTGACGATGGGTGTAGTGGCCATGCTCCCTTCCTCCAGTGGTAACGGGCGGAATGGTAGAGATTGCGCGCAGGTGCTTCCAGCTGGGAGTACGACCCATTTTCTGTAGGACGCATCTTGCAAGCCATGCCGTCTCCGGGTCCTGGCGTCGCAGGCGTTTCATGCGCTTGACGACGCTGCCATGCCTTCTGGGGCAATCATGGCCTTGACCCGTCCGGCCAGTTCGCCGATGTCGAATGGCTTGGTCATGAACGCCATGCCATGTTGTGTGAGGGTGTCTCCCGCCGCAGCCATCTCCGCGTAGCCCGTGACAAACAGCACCTTGAGGCCAGGCCGCAGAAGGCGCGCCGCCTCTGCGACCTGGCGCCCATTCAGTCCCCCTGGCAAGCCGACATCGGTGACCAGGATGTCCACGCGCTCCTGGCCTTGCAGGTGGCGCAGTCCTCCTGGCCCATCGGAGGCCTGCAGTACGCGGTAGCCTGCCTCCATGAGCACCTCGGTGGTCAAGCTGCGCAAGGCCTCTTCGTCCTCGACCAGCAGCACCGTCTCGCCGTCGCCATGGACCAGCTGCGAGGGCACGACCTCCGCAGGCGCCGCGCCGACGGTGCCCAGGTGCCGCGGCAGGTACAGGCGCACCGTCGTTCCCACCCCCACCTCCGACTCCAGGTGCACGGTGCCTTCGGACTGGTGCACGAAGCCGTAGACCATCGACAGCCCGAGCCCGGTTCCCTGTCCGACGGGCTTGGTGGTGTAGAACGGCTCGAAGATGCGGCCGATCTCTTCGGGGGGAATGCCCACGCCACTGTCCTCCACCGCAACGCTCACGTAGTCTCCGACTGCGACACCCATCTCCCTGGCGACAGGGCCCGTGAGATGGGTGTTGTGCGTGGTGATGGTGAGCTGGCCTCCGAGCGGCATCATGGCATCGCGCGCGTTGATGCACAGGTTCAGCAGCGAACTCTCCAGTTGGGATGCGTCCACACGCGTAGCCCATAACGCGTCGGATTTCCCGATGCGGACCTGCACGCTGGGGCCGACGGTGCGCCGCACCAGCTCCGCCATTTCGTCCACCAGGCGATTGACATCGGTGGGCTGCGGATCGAGGGTCTGGCGGCGCGAGAACGCCAGCAGGCGCTGCGTGAGCGTCGCTGCCCGGCGGACCGACGTCTCTCCCATCTCCACGTAGTGCTGCAGGCCATCGTGTATGCCTCTGGAGAGTTTCAGCCGCAACACCTGCAGGCTGCCGCTGATGGCCGCGAGCAGATTGTTGAAGTCGTGGGCGATGCCGCCCGTGAGCTGCCCCACGGCCTCCATCTTCTGCGCCTGCCGCAGCGCGCTCTGGGCCTTGTCGAGCGCCATTTCGGCTTGCACCCGCTCGGTGATGTCGTTTCCCGTCAGGAATGCGCCGATCTGTGTGCCGTCCCGGGCGCGCAAGACCTCGAACGCCATGTTGAACCACCGGCGGCCATCGCCGCTTCCCCACTCTTCCCGCACCGTGAAGGACTCGCCCGCCATCGCGCGCCGCCAGAGGGCCGCCGCGGCCTCCCGATCGGCGGGGTTGGGAAGCCGGCCGATGGTCTCCAGGAGGTTGTCCCCGATGACGGGTCGGGCACCGAAGAGCGCCTGGTATTGGTCGGCGCATGCGGCGTTGATCGCCAGGAGCTTGTATTCCAGATCCAGGACCTGGATCTGCGCAGTGGTGGTCTCGACGATGCGCGACAGGATGTCGCGCTCCATGGTGCGCTCCGCGAGCGTGGCCTCTGTGAGCATGCGCAGGTGCGTCTGCGTGGTCAGCAGGGCGGCCTCCGCCTTCTTGCGCTCGGTGACGTCATACCCGCCCACGAAGATGCCTTGCACCCGTCCCTGCGCATCGCGGATGGGCTCGTAGAGCAGGTCGATGAAGCGGTTTCCATCCTCGCGGTCCAGCGTGATCGGGCGCGCCGTGGCGGAAGCGGCCTGGCCGGTGGTGAAGACCTGGTCCAGCATTTCAAAGTAGCCCTGGCCAACGAGTTCGGGAAAGACCTCGCGTACGGAGCGGCCCACGAATGTCCGGTGGCCGCCGGCGATCTCCTGGTAGGCCGCGTTGACGTACTCGAAACGATGGTCCGGCCCCATGAGCACGCCCACGAAGCCCGGCATGTGCTGCAACAGGTGCTGCTGCCTGTCGCGTTCCGCACGCACCTTGCGCTCGGCCATCACTTTGCCGGTGGTTTCCACCACGGTGTCCAGCATGCCGACGACCTGTCCCGTCTCATCGAAGACGGGCCCGTAGTTGAACGTGAAAAACGCCTCCTCGGGCTCTCCATGCCGCGTGGTGCGCAGCAGAAAGTCTTCGATGAACGTCGACTCCCCGGCCATCGCGCGCTCGGCGATCTCCTGGAGCTGCGGCCACTCCTCGCTCCAGGTCACGCGCAGGGGCTGGCCCAATGCCTCCGGCTTGTCTCCGAGCATCGGGCGATACCCGTCGTTGTAGATCGCGATGAGATCGGGGCCCCAGAACAGGCATGCGGGAAACTTGGATGCGAGCATCTGGTCCACCGTCACCCGCAGCGCAGCGGTCCAGCCATCGATAGGCCCGAGCGTCGTCGAGGCCCAGTCAAAGCTGCGAAGCCGTGCGCCCATCTCGCCGCCACCGGCTACAAAGACGGAGGCGCGGGACGGTACGGAGCGGGAGGGTTCGTGCATGGCCAGAAAGCATACCTGCAAGCGCATCCTCCTCGTCGCTTCACTATCTCGTCACGATTTCGCTGCCGTGATCGTGCAACATGGCGGTATGAACACCTCGGACCACCCTTCGCCTGCCGTCATGCGTCCGCGACCGAAGATGCCACGGTCGCTGCAACGGACTGTCCTGGACGATGCATAGATGAAGCCGATTTATTGGGTTGCAAAGTACGCTGCAGATGCGTTGGGACCTGGCGTGCGGTACGAGCGTGCGGCAGACGGGAGTGGCGCCTTCGTCGCGGCAACCGGAAGGGTACTCACCGCGGGGCAGCCGTCTCGACCCAGGCGGCCCGTCCATTTCCGCATCAACATTCGCATTGAGCGGTATCTCGGTGGCTGCAGTGATGCGGAGGCGCATCGGCTGGGACAGACGCTGGCATGGCTCACGTCCCACCGCCTTAACGCGAACAAATACGATCCCCGGGTGGATGGGGACGCTGTGGAGATTCAGGTCGCGGAAGAGATCCTGGAGCAGCCGGCGCGGGCGACGTAGCTGCGGGGATACGCAGTGGGCACATGACCCACAAAGAACAAAGGACTTGCGCACCGTGAAGCGCGCAAGTCCTTGTTTTTTTGGTGCCGGAGAGATGAATCGAACACCCGACCTTCTCATTACGAATGAGCTGCTCTACCGACTGAGCTACACCGGCGAAAGGCGCATTATAGCCCAGCGTAATAGCTGCTTACGCGTTCCACCTCGTTTTTGCTGCCCAGGACCACACTCACGCGCTGGTGCAGCTGTGTGGGCTTGATGTCGAGGATGCGTTCACGGCCCGTGGAGGCCGCGCCGCCCGCCTGTTCGACCAGCCAGCCCATGGGGTTGGCCTCGTACATCAGGCGCAATTTGCCGGGCTTGTTGGGCTCGCGCTGGTCCCAGGGGTACAGGAACACGCCGCCGCGGGTCAGGATGCGGTGCACGTCGGCCACCATGCTGGCGATCCAGCGCATGTTGAAGTCCTTGCCGCGCGGCCCGGTGGTGCCGGCCAGGCATTCGTCGACATAGCGCTTGATGGCCGGATCCCAGTGACGCATGTTGCTCATGTTGATGGCGAACTCCTTGGTGTCCGCCGGGATGCGCACGTCGTCTTGCGTGAGGATGAAGGAGCCCTGTTCGCGGTCCAGCGTGAACATCGCGACGCCCTGGCCGACGGTGAGCACCAGCGTGGTCTGCGGGCCGTAGACGCAGTAACCCGCCGCCACCTGCTGGGCGCCGGCCTGCAGGAAGTCGGCTTCGGACACGCCGTGCGAGCCTTCGGGCTTCACCAGCACGCTGAAGATGGTGCCGATGCTGACGTTCACGTCCACGTTGCTCGAGCCGTCCAGCGGATCGAAGAGCAGCAGGTATTCGCCCTGTGGATAGCGGTTGGGCACCACGTAGATGCTGTCCATCTCCTCACTGGCCATGGCCGCCAGGTGGCCGCCCCATTCGTTGGCCTCGATCAGCACCTCGTTGGCGATGATGTCCAGCTTCTTCTGCACCTCGCCCTGGATGTTCTCGGTCTGCGCCGCGCCCAGCACGCCGCCGAGGGCGCCCTTGTTGACGGCCTGGCTGATGCTCTTGCAGGCGCGCGCCACCACTTCGAGCAGCAGGCGCAGGTTGGACGGAATCACGTCGTGCACGCGCTGGTGCTCGACGAGGTAGCGCGTGAGGGAGATTTTCTTGCCGTAGTGTTCCATGGGGGAGGGGTTCCTGCTTCAGGTGGCGGCCAGTGCGCGGCTGACGACTTCGCGCACATCGTTGCTCAGGTCGGGCTTGGCGGCGACGCGCGCGATGGCCTCGCGGGCCGCGCTGCGGTAGGGCTCGGAGAGCTTGGTCCAGCGGTCCAGGGCCCGTGCGAGGCGGGCGGCCACCTGCGGGTTGAAGGTGTCGAGTTCCAGCACGCGGTCGGCCCAGAACACGTACCCCGCCGCATCCGGGCGGTGGAAGGCGCCAGGATTGGCGCTGCAGTAGCTGAAGACCAGGCTGCGCGCCCGGTTGGGGTTGCGCATGTTGAAGTCGGGGTGCTTCATCAGCTGGCGCACCAGCGGCAGCACGTTGCCCGCGCGGTCGCTGGCGCCACCCTGCAGCGCGAACCACTTGTCCAGCACCAGGGCCTCGTTCTTGAACATCGCATGGAAGCGGCCGAGGGCCTCGCCTGCCAGCGGGTGCCCGCTGGCAACCAGCGCCGCCAGCGCATTGAAGCGGTCGGTCATGTTGCCGGCCTGCTTGAAACGCTCGTAGGTGATGCCGGGCCACGCATCCTTGCCCGGCTCTTCCCCCGAATGCACCGAAGCCAGGCACAGCATGGACAGGGCCATGCCCGACAGGGCGCGCTTGCCGGAGGACACCGGATCGGGCGCGTAGGCGCCCGTGTCCTTGTGCTGGTTCCACACCCACTCCCAATCGGCCTTGAGTGCATGTGCCAGCTGCAGCCGCATGGCGTCGCGCACGGTGTGGATGCGTTGCGGGTCCACGACCTCCAGGTGCTCCGCGATGTAGGTCTCGGAGGGCAGGGTCAGCACCAGCTCCTTGAAGGCGGCATCCAGTGCGGGGTTGCGCAACACGCCGCGCAGGGCCGCGATGAAGTCCGCACCCAGCACCTCGCCCATGGGCGCGCGCTGCGTGTCGCGAATCGCCTGCAGGGCGCAGCGCAGCGCCAGGCGCTGGCCGGCCTCCCAGCGGTTGAAGGGGTCGCTGTCATGGGCGAGCAGGTGCAGCAGCTGCGTGTCGCTGTAGTCGAAGTGCAGCACCACCGGCGCGCTGAATCCGCGCAGGATCGAGGGCACCGGCTCGGCATCCACGTCGGCGAAGGTCAGCGTCTCGGCGGCCTGGCTCAGCACGAAGGTGCGCTGGCTGGTGCCCGGCAGGCTCTCTTCGGCCAGGCGCAGTGGCAGGTCGCGGCCGTCCGGTCCGACCAGGCCGATGGCCAGGGGGATCACGAAGGGTTCCTTCTCCGCCTGTCCGGGAGTGGGCGCGCAGCTTTGCGAGAGTTGCAGCGTGTAGGTGCGGGCCGCGGCGTCGTACTGGCCGCTGGCATGCACCTGCGGCGTGCCGGCCTGGCTGTACCAGCGCTTGAACTGCGGCAGCAGCTGCGGCAGGTCGGAGTCGGGGTTGGCATCGGCCTGGGCCTGTGCGAAGTCGTCGCAGGTGACGGCGTGGCCATCGTGGCGCTCGAAGTACAGCTTCATGCCGCGGGCGAATCCATCGCGGCCCGCTAGCGTCTGGTACATGCGCACCACCTCCGCACCCTTCTCGTAGACGGTGACGGTGTAGAAGTTGTTGATCTCCACGTAGCTGTCGGGCCGCACGGGGTGCGCCATGGGGCCGGCGTCTTCGGGGAACTGCGCGGTGCGCAGCACGCGCACGTCCTCGATGCGCTTGACGGCGCGGGCCGAGGCCTCGGCGCACAGGTCCTGGCTGAACTCCTGGTCGCGGAAGACGGTGAGGCCTTCCTTCAGGCTCAGCTGGAACCAGTCGCGGCAGGTCACGCGGTTGCCGGTCCAGTTGTGGAAGTACTCGTGGCCCACCACCGACTCGATGTTGCCGTAGTCCACATCGGTCGCCGTGGCCTGGCTGGCCAGCACGTATTTGGTGTTGAAGATGTTGAGGCCCTTGTTCTCCATGGCGCCCATGTTGAAGTCGCTGGTGGCGACGATCATGAAGCGGTCCAGGTCCAGCGGCAGGCCGAAGCGGGCCTCGTCCCAGGCGATGGAGGCCATCAGCGAGTTCATCGCGTGTTCGGTCTTGTCCATGTCGCCGGGGCGCACGTAGACCTCCAGCAGGTGTTCGCTGCCGGAGCGCGCCACGATGCGTTGCTGCCGGCGCACCAGCTTGCCCGCCACCAGTGCGAACAGGTAGCAGGGCTTGCGGTGCGGGTCCACCCACTTGGCGTAGTGGCGGCCTTCGTTGCCGTCACCCTGCAGGTCGCCTTCCTCCACCAGGTTGCCGTTGGACAGCAACACGGGATACGCGGCCTTGTTGGCGCGCAGCGTGACGCTGTACATCGCCATCACATCGGGGCGGTCCAGGAAGTAGGTGATGCGGCGGAAGCCCTCGGCCTCGCACTGCGTGAAGAAGGATTCGTTGCTGACGTACAGGCCCATCAGCTTGGTGTTCTTGGCCGGTACGCAGGTGGTGAAGATCTCCAGCTCGAAGTCACCCTCGGCCGGCAGGTTCTCCAGCACCAGCTTGCCGCCCTCGAGCTTGAAGGATGCGCCCTGGCCGTTGACCAGCACGCGTGCGAGGTTCAGCTCCTCGCCGTCCAGGCGCAGCGCTTGCGCGGGCACGTCGGGGTTGCGGCGCAGGCGCATGCGGTTGAGCACGCGGGTCTTGCTCGGGTCCAGGTCGAAACACAGGTCGACGGTGTCAATCCAGTAGGCGGGTGGCTGGTAGTCGGCCCGCTGGATGGCGAGGGTCTGTCCGGCTTCGTCACGCATTGTCGGCATGGAGTCTCTCCAGGAATTGGTTGGACAGGAGTTCGTGGTAGTCGCGGATGCTGGCGATCACGTGGGGGCCGGCGAGTTGCTCCGCCGTGTGGCTGCTGCACACGGCCACGGCGCGCATCCCGGCGCGGCGCGCGGCCTCGATGCCGAAGGGCGCGTCCTCGAAGACGATGCAGTGTTCGGGTGCCACGCCGATGCGGCGCGCGGCCTCCAGGAAGATTGCCGGCTCGGGCTTGCCGGGCAGGCCTTCGTCGCCACCCACCACCGCGTGCGGAGCAGTTTCCATCTGCAGGTGCGAGAAGGCGAAGGCGATGTTGTGCTTGTCCCCAGCCGTGCCCACACCCACTTTCAGGCCCTGACCGATGGCCTGGGCGCAGAAGGCCTTGAAGCCCGCCACCTCGGCGAAGTTCGGCGCGAAGAGCTCGCGGTAGATCTGCTCCTTGTGGTGGATCAGCTTCCAGCTCTCTTCCTTGTCGATGGCGCGGCCGAACAGCACCTCCATGCATTCGGCGCCCGTGCGACCCGTGGTCTGGCGCAGCAGCTCGTCCACCTCGATCACCAGGCCGTGGTGTTCGGCGAAGGCCACCCAGCTCCTGGCATGGCTGGGCATGGAGTCGATCATGGTGCCGTCCATGTCGAAGATGAGGCCGAGGGTCTGCATCACACGCCCTGCTTCAGCGAGGCTTCGATGAACACATCCAGGTCGCCATCGAGCACCTTCTGCGTGGCCGAGACTTCCACGTTGGTGCGCAGGTCCTTGATGCGGCTGTTGTCCAGCACGTAGCTGCGGATCTGGTGGCCCCAGCCCACGTCGGTCTTGGCGTCTTCCAGCTTCTGCTGCGCTTCCTGCTGCTTGCGCAGTTCGAAGTCGTACAGGCGCGAACGCAGGCGTTTCCATGCCACGTCGCGGTTGCTGTGCTGGCTGCGGCCGTCCTGGCACTGCACCACGATGCCGGTCGGGATGTGCGTGAGGCGCACGGCCGAGTCCGTCTTGTTGATGTGCTGGCCGCCCGCGCCCGAGGCGCGAAAGGTGTCCACGCGCACGTCGGACGGGTTGATCTCGATCTCGATGGAGTCGTCGATCTCCGGGTAGACGAAGATGCTGGCGAAGCTCGTGTGGCGGCCGCCCGAGGAATCGAAGGGCGACTTGCGCACCAGGCGGTGCACGCCGGTCTCGGTGCGCAGCAGGCCGAAGGCGTATTCACCCTCGATCTTGATCGTGGCGCCCTTGATGCCGGCGGTGTCACCGGGGGTCTCGTCCTCGATCTGCGTGCTGAAGCCCTTGCGCTCGGCGTATTTCAGGTACTGGCGCAGCAGCATGCTGGCCCAGTCGCAGGCCTCGGTGCCACCGGCGCCGGCCTGGATGTCCAGGAAGCAGTTCAGCGGATCGGCCGGGTTGTTGAACATCCGGCGGAACTCCAACTGCTGGATTTCCCGCTCGATATTGGCACCCTCGTCGGCGATGTGCTGCAGGCTCTCGATGTCGCCCTCTTCCTTGCTCATCGCGTAGAGCTCGCCGTTGTCGGCCAGTTCGGATTGCAGGCGCTGCAGCACCTCGACGACGCCGTCCAGCGCCTTCTTTTCCTTGCCCAGCTCCTGGGCGCGCTTGGGGTCGTTCCAGACGCTCGGGTCTTCGAGCGCTGCGTTGACGACCCTCAGCCGGTCAGCCTTGGCATCGAAGTCAAAGATACCTCCGTAAATCTTCGGTGCGTGCGGCCATGTTCGTGAGTTGGCTGCCGATCTGGTTGATGCGTTCTGCGTCCATGGTGTGTGTCCTGGTGGGTGGGCTCTGAAGAGCGATGGCTGATTTTCTCACGCCGCGCACGCCGGCCACGGACCGATCACCCCAGGAAATCCTCCAGCAAGCGCGCGACCTGCTCCGGCTGGTCGTGGTGCAGCATGTGGCCTGCGTCCGGCACGAGTGCGATGCGATGGTCGGGCACGGCACGCAGCCGCTCGTGGTACTGGGCCATCGTGTAGCGCGTGCCGTGCCAGGCCGGCAGGCCGTTGTCGGAGGCTTCGACGGCGAGCAGCGGCGCGGTGATGGCGGCATACAGGGCCAGCAGCTCGTCCAGGCGTGCCAAGTCGGGGTTGATGATCTTGTGGGCAGTGTCGCCCAGGATTTCCCAGCGTCCCGGCGCCTTCTCGGCCGCCCACTGGGTGGCCAGCCAGGCGGCCTTGCCCTGGCCCGCGGCGTCGCGCTGCAGCCGTGGATTGGTGCGCATGAGCCGCTGGGCCACGCCCTCCACGTCGGCGTAGGGCTTCAGGCGGATGTCTCCCCGGTGGAATTCCTTGAGTTCGTCGAACCAGCGCCGCAGGCGTTTGGGCACTTCGCTGCCTTGGTATTCGGGCATGCCGAAGCCCTCCAGGTTGACCAGCCTGCGTATGCGCTCGGGGCGCACACCGGCGTACTGCATGACCACGTGTCCACCCATGCTGTGGCCCACCAGGTCCACAGGCTGGTCGCCGGCATAGTGGTCCAGCAGGAAATCCAGGTCGGCCAGGTAGTCGGGGAACCAGTAGCAGTCCACGGGGTTGCCGGTGGTCAGGCCATAGCCCCGCCAGTCGGGCGCGATGATGTGGCGACCCTGGGCGAAGCCCTCGGTGAATGCGTCCACCACGAACTGGTACGACGCCGACACGTCCATCCAGCCATGCACCAGCACCAGCGGGGCCTGCCCGGGCCGGGCCTGGCCCCATTCGCGCACGTGGTAGTGCAGGTTGCGAAGGGGCACATGCGTGCTGCGCGAGGGTCGGAGAGGCTGGTACATCCGGGCATGGTAGCGAGCGGGCGGGAGACGGGCCGTCCGGCCGGCGACACGAAAACTGCGAAACTCCGCGCTCCGTTGGCCCTTGAACTTCTACCCTCCATGCACACCGTACCCCTGGGCCGCAGCGGCCTGCACGTGACCCCCCTATGCCTGGGCACCATGACCTTCGGCGAGCAGGTCGATGGCCCCACCGCCCACGGCATCCTGGACCGCGCGCTGGCGCTGGGCATTAACTTCATCGACACGGCCGAGATGTATGCCGTGCCCTCCCGCGCCGAAACCTACGGCGCAACCGAAACGATCCTCGGCGAGTGGTTCGCCGCGCGTCCGGGCGCACGCCAGCGCGTGGTGCTGGCCACCAAGGCCGCCGGGCCGCCGCGTGGCATGCCCTGGATCCGCCAGGGCCGTGACCTGTTCCAGGCCAGCGACATCATCGAGTCCTGCGAGGCCAGCCTCAAGCGCCTGCGCACGGACGTGATCGACCTCTACCAGCTGCATTGGCCGGCGCGCAACCTGCCGTCCTTCGGCACGCGGTACTTCGATCCCACCAAGGAGAAGCCGGGCCCCAGCATCGAGGAGCAGCTTCGGGCGATGGACAGCCTGGTGCGCGCCGGCAAGGTGCGCGCCATCGGTCTGTCGAACGAGACACCCTACGGCGTGCACGAGTTCGTGCGGCTGGCCGAGCAGCATGGCCTGGCACGCGTGGTCACGGTGCAGAACGCCTATTGCCTGGTGAACCGGCAGGTCGAGGAGGCGTTGGACGAGAGCCTGCACAGGCTGGAAGTGTCCCTGCTGGCCTACTCGCCGCTGGGCTTCGGCTTGCTCACCGGCAAGTACGATGCCGCGGGCTTCAGCGGCCCGGAGGCGCCTACGGCCGGACGCATCGCGCGCTACGAGTCGGTTCGCAACGGCCGCTGGGGCCGTGCCACGGCGCTGGAGGCCGCTCGCCGCTACAACGCGCTGGCGCGCGACAACGGCTTGACGCCGGTTCAGCTGGCCCTGGCTTTCTGCCGCCACAAGTGGCAGGTCGCCAGCACCATCGTGGGCGTGACCAGCGTGGCGCAGCTGGAGGAGGACGTGGCGGCATTCGACACGCCCCTGTCGCCCGCGCTGTTGCAGCAGGTCGACGCGCTGCACCAGCAGCTGGGCAACCCGGCCCAGTAGCCGCTCGCGCACGCGCCCATGGCCAGGCATGTCTCCGAGACCCCCGCCACGCGGTTTCTGCGCGCGCAGAAAGTGGGGTTCCAGGAGCACAGCTACGAATACGTCGAGCACGGCGGCGCCCAGCGCGGCGCCGCCGAGCTGGGCTGGGACCCTTTCGCCGTGGTCAAGACGCTGGTGATGCAGGACGAGCGCGCGCGTCCGCTGGTGGTGCTGATGCATGGCAACCGCACCGTGAGCACCAAGAACCTCGCGCGCCAGATCGGCGCCAAGTCGGTGGAACCCTGCAAGCCCGACGTGGCCAACCGCCACAGCGGCTACCTGGTGGGTGGCACTTCGCCCTTCGCCACGCGCCGCGAGATGCCGGTGTACGTGGAGCGCAGCATCCTCGCGCTGCCCCGCATCCTCATCAACGGCGGGCGGCGGGGCTACCTGCTGGAAATCGCGCCGTCCGAAGTCGCGCGCCTGCTGGGCGCCCAGCCGGTGGACTGCGCGCTGGCAGAATGAGCACCGCCGGGCCGCCCCGAGGTGCCTGGCGCCGCGGCGCGCAGCGCGCAGCTATTCCCTCCGCCCTCTGACAACACCATGCAGCGCCCCGGCGCTGGAGACAACATGCCTCCCTCTTCGTCTGCCTTGCTTCCCGTGCTGGCCACGCTCGTCGCCTACCTGCTCGGGTCGCTGTCCTTCGCCGTGATCGTCAGCCGCCTGATGGGCCTGAGCGACCCCCGCAGCTACGGCAGCAAGAATCCGGGCGCGACCAATGTGCTGCGCTCCGGCAGCAAGGCCGCGGCGGCTGTGACCCTGCTGCTCGATGGCGTCAAGGGTTTCCTGCCGGTGCTGCTGGTGCGCCTCTACGGGCAGCCCTACGGCATGGAGGAGGGCACCGTGGCGATGGTGGGCCTGGCGGCCTTCCTCGGTCACCTGTTCCCGGTGTTCTTCCGCTTCCAGGGCGGCAAGGGCGTGGCGACGGCGCTCGGCGTGTTCCTGGGCATCCACTGGATCCTGGGGCTGGCCGTGATCGCCACCTGGATCATCATCGCCTGGTTCTTCCGCTACTCGTCGCTGGCATCGCTCGTGTCTGCGGTGTTCGCGCCGGTGTACTACCTCTTCGGCGCGGGCGTGGCCTGGTACACGGACAAGAGCATCGTGCTGGCACTGGTGGTGATGACGGTGCTGCTGTTCTGGCGCCATGCGCAGAACATCAACCGGCTGGTGAAGGGAACGGAGTCGCGGCTGGGTGCCAAGAAGGCCTGACGGGGGCTTGCGTCAGGCCTGCTCCGCGGCGTAGGCGCCCAGCTGCAGCACCAGGTGGTGGTTCAGCGGGATGCGCACCGCGGTGGCCGTGAGGGCCGCGCGGATCTGCGGGCTGCCTTGCGCCGTGCGGTGCAGCCGGGGCTGTGGCAGGGGTTCGCCGATCTCGTCCAGCACGATCGCCACATGCGGGTGGTTGGGCTTCGGGCTGCGGCGCATCACCACGGCGATGTCGCCGCTGTCCATGCGCACGAAGGTGCCGGGCGGGCACAGGCCCACGATGCGCACCAGGGTCTGGCCGATCTCGTCACGGCTTTCCGCCGTCTCTCCGATGATGGATTGCAGCGAGTCGGTGGCACTGCGGCCCGCGCGGGTCTTGCGGGGACTGATCATCGCGGCATAACGGTCGACCACGCGGATGATGCGGGCCAGCCGCACGGCCGGTGGCGCCTTCATCAGCTCGAGGCCATCGGAGCGCTCGTCGTGGTGGCCGGAGACCACGCCCAGCCACAGGTCGTCGTCGACGCCGATGTTGGCCAGCATCATGCTGCCCTTGACCGGATGGGCGCGGATCGCGTCCTGTTGCTGCGCAGAAGGGCGCTCCACCTGGTTCGCGAGATGGTCCTGCAGCGCCGTCATCGCGATGTTCATCGTGAAGGCCGCGTGGATCAGGCTGTCGCGCTCCTCCTGGGGCAGCTGCATGTCGCTGGCAATCAGGTGGCCCAGCACCGCGCACACCAGTGCGTGGGAAGCGCTGTAGCCTACCGCGGAGTTGGTGGCCAGCTGGAACAGCAGGTACAGGCCGACGTCGGTGTCGCGCTGCAGCAGGGCCTGCATCCAGCGGCTG
Source organism: Burkholderiaceae bacterium (assembly GCA_965278985.1). GTDB lineage: Bacteria > Pseudomonadota > Gammaproteobacteria > Burkholderiales > Burkholderiaceae_C > CAISIP01. Next base: position 140,798 of record OZ257131.1, read on the forward strand.
TATTGCCACACACGCTGCTCGAACTCCTGCACGCTGCCGGGGCTGCCCAGCAGGATGCCGAGGCCCGCCTCGAGGTCGGACCACAGGCCCAGCAGATCCTCGTACTCCGTCTCGTTCTGGACGTTGATGACCGTGGTGGAGGTGTTCAAGGCGCGTGCTCGCGGGCGTGAGGGGCTCTCAGGGGCGTTTCACCAGCACCATCTGGCTGTTGTCACGGGTCATCTGGAAACGAGACAGGAAGCTGTTGCCAAGCAGCACGAAGGGCATGGGGCTGCTGGTGACGATGGCATCCACGTCGCGCACCTCCACATCGTTCAGCCGCACCGAACCCAGCTTGATGCGCCAGCCCTGGGACGTGCCGTTGGCCGTGCTGACCATGATGGGTTGGCCTTCGCGGTACTTGAGGCCCAGGCGCTCGGCATCCGTGCTTCCCACGCCGATGGCAGAGGCTCCGGTGTCGACCATGAACTGCACGGGACGCGAATTGATGGTGCCCTGGGTCACGAAATGGCCATCGGAACTCGCGCTGAGCACGATCCGCATGCCCGACATCTCGGGCGCCGGCTGGCCCACGCTGACGGGTTGCCCACCCACCTGCAGGCTGCGGCGCTGCCCACCGATGTCCAGCACGGCGGAATTGGCGTCGGTGGACACCACCCGCACGCCATTGGCGCTTTCGCCCGGGGCGACCAGCTTGGGCTTGCCACCATCGACCACCAGCAGCGCCTTGCCACCCATCACACCGGTGAGCGACACGGCTTGTGCCCAGGCTGCCACTGGCAACGCCACCAGGACCGCTGCCAGGCAGCAGGCTGCCAGAGAGCTGGTGGCGTGTGGGGCCAAGCTCAGTCCCGGAAATTGTCGAACGACAGCGGCAGGTCGGCAACGTCCTTGCGGATCAGCGCCATGGCCGCCTGCAGGTCGTCGCGCTTGGCACCCGTGATACGTACGGCATCGCCCTGGATCGCGGCCTGCAGCTTGAGCTTGCTGTCCTTGACCATGCGCTGGATCTTCTTGGCGGTTTCGGCCTCGATGCCATTGCGCACCTTGATCACCTGCTTGACCTTGTCGCCGCCCACCTTTTCGACCTTGCCCTTGTCCAAAAAACGCACGTCCACGTTGCGCTTGGTGAGCTTGTTCCGCAGGATGTCCTCGACCTGGTTCAACTGGAACTCGGCGTCGCCCAGCAGGGTGATCTCCTTGTCCTTGAGCTCGATGCCCGCGGATGTGCCCTTGAAATCGAAACGCGTGCCGATCTCCTTCTGCGTGTTGTCGACCGCATTGCGGACTTCCACCAGATTGGCTTCGCAGACGGTATCGAACGAGGGCATGTTGGGCAGGGTTCCTTGCAGGGGTGGGAGGGATACCGCATGCGTGCCCGTCACAGGGGCGATGCGACAATCCCGGAATGGTAGTCGAGAAAAATGTCCCGCTCCAGGGCTTCAATACTTTTCACATCGTGGCCAAGGCGTTTTCGCTGGTCCGCGTGCGGGGGGAGGAGGACGTGCTGGCCCTGCTGGCCGACCCGCAATGGGCCTCGGAGCCGAAGTTCATCCTGGGCGGCGGCAGCAACATCGTGCTCACGGGCGACGTGCGGCCGCTGGTGCTCAAGGTCGAGGTCATGGGCAAGCGGCTGGTGCACGAAACACCGAAGGGTTACGTGATCGAAGCCGGTGCCGGCGAGCGCTGGCACGACCTGGTGGCCTGGTCGCTGGCGCAGGGGTTTCCCGGAATGGAGAACCTGGCCATGATCCCCGGCACCGTGGGCGCATCCCCGGTGCAGAACATCGGTGCCTACGGCGTGGAGCTGCAGGACCGCTTCGATTCGCTGGACGCCATCGACTTGCAAACCGGGGAGCAACTGACACTGGACGCCGCCCAGTGTGCCTTTGGTTACCGCGACTCGGTGTTCAAGCATGCTGCCGCCCCCGGTGGAGGGCTGGGACTGAAAGACCGTGTGCTCATCACCCGTGTGCGCTTCTTCCTGCCCAAGCCCTGGAAGCCCGTCCTGGGCTACGCCGACCTGGAGAAGAAGATGGCCGAGCAGGGCGTGACTGCGCCCAGCGCGCAGCAGATATTCGACTGGGTCTGCGCCATTCGCCGCGCCAAGCTCCCAGACCCCGAGCAGATCGGCAACGCGGGCAGCTTCTTCAAGAACCCCACCGTCACGGCGGAGCAGTGCGCCGACATCATCCAGCGTGAACCGCGCATCGTGCACTACCCCATGGCCAATGGCGACATCAAGCTGGCGGCCGGCTGGCTCATCGAGGCCTGCGGCTGGAAGGGCAAGGCGGTGGGCAACGCCGCCGTCTACGAGCGCCAGGCGCTGGTGCTGGTCAACCGCGGCCAGGCCACGGGCGGCGAGGTGATGACGCTGGCCGGCGCCATCCAGACCAGCGTCTACGAGCGTTTCGGCATCCGGCTGGAGCCGGAGCCGGTGGTGGTCTGAACCTGCGCTCCGATGCCGCTGCTGCCGCGCCTGAATCTGCGCCGCCGGGTGGCGTTATTGGTAGGCGGGCGGTGGCTGGTGGTGCTGGCGGGCGTGCTGGCCGTTGGGGTGTGGCGCAACAGCTGGGCGCTGGTTGGTGCCATCGTGCTGGGTGGTGTGCTGGGCATGCTGCTCAAGGCCGTGGAGCTGAGCCAACGGCGCCGCTTCGTGCGGGAGGCGCCCTTGCCGGGTTTCCTGGTGCAAAAGCTCCGCGCCGCGCACCCGCAGCTGCTGCCCCGTGACGCCGAGCTGGTGCTGCATGGCCTGCGCCAGTTCTTCATCGCCTACCTGCGCGGTGGGCGGCGCTTCGTGGCCATGCCGTCGCGCGTGGTGGACACGGCCTGGCACGAGTTCATCCTGCACACCCGGGCCTACCAGCGCTGGTGCGCCACGGCCTTCGGCGGCATGTTGCACCACAGCCCGGCCGAGGTGCTGGGGCGCGATGCACGGCGCAACGATGGGCTGCGCCGCAGCTGGTACTGGGCCTGCAAGGAGGAGAGCATCGACCCGCGCCATCCGGCCCGGCTCCCGCTGCTGTTCGCGCTGGATGCGAAGTTCGCGATTGCCAACGGGTTCCGCTACGTGCCGGATTGCAGTGATATAGACCGCCAGAGTGGCTCCGGCGCCCACTGCGGCGGCGACTTCAGCGACGGTGGCAGTGGTCCGGGCGATGCGGACGGCTTGGGTGGCAGTGATGCCTCGTCGGGTGGCGACGGTGGTAGCGACGGAGGAGGGGGCTGCGGCGGCGACTGAAGCGCCACCGCAGGCGGCTTACTTACTGGCTTGGGGAAGCGACGGCAGCGCGCTGTTGCCATCCGACGACAGCAGGCCGGCCTGACTGTAGATCCTCAGCTTCGCCCGCGTGTCCACGATATCCAGGTTGCGCATCGTGAGCTGGCCGATGCGGTCGGCTGGCGAGAAGGGCGCGTCTTCCACCTTTTCCATCGACAGCCGCTCGGGCGCGTAGGTCAGGTTGGGCGACTCGGTGTTGAGCAGCGAGTAGTCGTTGCCGCGGCGCAGCTCCAGCGTCACGGTACCCGTGATGGCGCCCGCCACCCAGCGCTGGGCCGTTTCGCGCAGCATGATGGCCTGCGGGTCGAACCAGCGGCCCTGGTACAGCAGCCGGCCCAGGCGCAGGCCGTTGATGCGGTACTGCTCGATGGTGTCCTCGTTGTGGATGCCCGTGACCAGCCGCTCGTAGGCGATGTGCAGCAGCGCCATGCCGGGGGCTTCGTAGATGCCGCGGCTCTTGGCCTCGATGATGCGGTTCTCGATCTGGTCGCTCATGCCCAAGCCGTGGCGTCCGCCGATGCGGTTGGCCTCCAGAAACAGCGCCACCGGGTCGGCGAAACGCTGGCCGTTCAGCGCCACGGGACGGCCTTCCTCGAAGGTCACGGAGACCTCTTCGGCTTTGACTTCCACCTCGGGCTTCCAGAAGGCCACGCCCATGATGGGGTTCACGATGCGGATGCCGGAATTCAGAAACTCCAGGTCCTTGGCCTCGTGGGTCGCGCCCAGCAGGTTGGAATCGGTGGAATAGGCCTTTTCGGCGCTCATCTTGTAGCCGAAACCTTCCTTGGTCATGAAGGCCGACATCTCGGCGCGGCCGCCCAGCTCGTCGATGAAGGCCTGGTCCAGCCAGGGCTTGTAGATCTTCAGCGCGGGGTTGGTCAGCAGGCCGTAGCGGTAGAAGCGCTCGATGTCGTTGCCTTTGAAGGTCGAACCGTCACCCCAGATGTTGACGTCGTCCTCCTTCATGGCCGCCACCAGCATGGTGCCGGTCACGGCGCGACCCAGCGGCGTGGTGTTGAAGTAGGTGATGCCACCGGTGGAGATGTGGAAGGCGCCGGCCTGGATGGCCGCAATGCCTTCGTTGACCAGCTGCAGGCGGCAATCGACCAGGCGGGCTTTCTCGGCGCCGTATTCCATGGCCTTGCGCGGGATCTCGTCGTAGTCCGACTCGTCGGGCTGGCCCAGGTTGGCGGTGTAGGCATAGGGCTGCGCGCCCTTCTTCTTCATCCAGCGCAGTGCGGCGCTGGTGTCCAGGCCGCCGGAGAAGGCGATGCCGACTTTCTGGCCGAGGGGCAGGGATTGGAGGATGGTGGCCATGGTGTGCGGTCTCGTCGGGTGGATCAGCCGTAGTGGCAGATGTAGTGGTAGGCCTCGGTCACGCGGATGTCGAACTTCGTGTTGCCGGGAACGCTGAATTTTTCTCCGGCGGACGACTTGATCCAGGTGTCTGTGCCCAGCAGCCGGTATTCGCAGGCGCCGCCCACGCATTCCATGGTCTCGGGGGCGGCGGTGCCGAAGGTCAGTGTGGCGGGCAGGATCACGCCCACGGATTTCTTTGTGCCATCGGGGAAAGTGATGGCGTGGCTCACGCACTTGCCGTCGAAATACACGCTGGCCTGGGTGGCGACGGTCACGCCGTCGAACTTCTCGGTGATCTGGGTCATGGGTCGGGGGCGTTGGCGCATGCGCTGCATAGCGTGCGCCTGTGCGGCAATGGTGCCCCACCCAAGCAACATGCGGGTGGGCAGCGGCCGGGATTTTAGGGCACGGTGGCGTGGCCCCTGGCGACCCTCAGGCGGTGCGCCGTGCTGCCCAGTCCTCGGGTTTGAAGCCCACCGTAACCGGGCCCGTGGCCGATCCCTTCCACTCCACCAGCGGGCGCTTGACCACGCTGGGGTTGGCCAGGATCACGGGGCGCGCCGTGGCGGCATCCGCCACGCCTGCCTTGGTGGCATCGTCCAGCTTGCGCCAGGCCGTGCCCTGGCGGTTCAGCACCTTCTCCCAACCGACGCTGTGCAGCCAGTGGTCCAGGCGCTCGGGCGGCACGCCCAGGGTCTTGTAGTCGTGGAACTGGTAGGGAATGGATTGGTCGTCCAGCCATTGGCGGGCCTTCTTCACCGTGTCGCAGTTGCGGATGCCGTAGAGGATGGGGGTGGTCATGGCATGGATGATGCCGCAATTGCCGTGCGCTGTTGCAGATGGCAACCCTGCAATCTCCGCGCCCAGGTCGGCTGCGAGACAATGGCGCCCCCACGAACATGGCGCCCATGAAGACACTAGACGAATGGCTCGCGCACTGCGAGCAACTGCACCCCAAGAACATCGAACTTGGCCTGGAGCGCGTGCGCGCCGTGGCCGAGCGCATGGGCCTGGGCTTCCAGTGCCCGGTGATCACGGTGGCCGGCACCAATGGCAAGGGCTCGACCTGCGCGATGCTCGAAGCGATCCTGCTGCAGGCGGGCTACCGCACCGGGGTCTACACCTCACCGCACCTGGTGCATTTCGAGGAGCGGCTGCGGTTGTCAGGGGATGCGGTGCAGGCACCCGCGCTGGCCGAGGCCTTCGCGCGTGTGGAGGCCGCGCGCGCCGAGGTGTCGCTGACGTACTTCGAGTTCTCCACGCTGGCCATCCTGGACGTGATGGCGCGCGCTGGCCTGGACGTGGTGATCCTGGAGGTGGGCCTGGGGGGCCGCCTGGACGCCGTGAACATCATCGACCCGGCCTGCGCGGTGATCACCAGCATCGACCTGGACCACATGGAGTTCCTGGGGCCGGACCGCGAGAGCATCGGGCGCGAGAAGGCCGGCATCATGCGACCGGGCGTGCCCGCCATCGTCAGCGACCCCATGCCGCCGCAGAGCGTGCTCGACCATGCGCGGGCGATTGGCGCGGACCTGTGGCAGTTCGGCGTGGATTTCAATTTCTCCGGAGACAAGCAGCAATGGGCCTGGGCAGGGCGCGAGCGCCGGCATGCGGGCCTGGCCTATCCGGCCTTGCGGGGCGCCAACCAGCTGGTCAATGCCAGTGGTGTGCTGGCGGCGCTTACGGCGCTGCGCGAACCCCTGCCCGTGACCGCGCAGGCCATCCGCAATGGCCTGGCGATGGTCGCGCTACCGGGGCGCTTCCAGATCGTCCCTGGCCAGCCCACGCTGGTGCTGGACGTGGCGCACAACCCGCATTCGGTGGCCGCGCTGGCCGCCAACCTGGATGCGATGGGCTTCTTCCCCACCACGCATGCGGTCTTTGGCGCCATGGCCGACAAGGACCTGGCGTTGATGCTGCAGCGGATCAAGCCCATCATCGACCGCTGGTACTTCACCGACCTGCCCACGCCCCGCGCGCAGACTGCCGCGCGGCTCGCCGAGCAATGGGGCGGTGGTCAGGCGCAGACCTTCGCCGACCCCCTGGACGCCCTGGCCGCAGCCACGGCCGCTGCGGACCCCGCTGATAGAATCGTGGTCTTTGGCTCGTTCTATACCGTGGGTGGCGTGTTGAAAGATGGCGTCCCGCGCCTGGCCGCCAAACACCTCCATCCCTGAGCCTCCTCCCGCCATGGCTTTATTCCAGCTTCGCCGGCCACGCAAGGACCAGCCTGTCGCCCCAGCCCCAGCACAGACCGTGGAAGCCCTGCGCCGGCGTGCGTTGCACCGGCTCATCGGCGCGGCCGTGCTGGTGGCAGCCGGTGTGATCGGTTTTCCGCTGGTCTTCGACAACCAGCCGCGGCCTATCCCGGTCGACCTGCCCATCGAGATCGTGGACAAGGACAAGGCGCCCGCCCTGGTGCCGCCCGCACCCGCCGTGGCCGCCGCGAAGACGGACACCGCACCGCCCGCGTCCGCAGCCATCATCACGGAAACCGAGTCCTCGGCGCCTGCGCGCACAGCCAGTGCTGCGCCAGCAGCTGCTCCTGCAGCCCCTGCGGTCGCGGAGACGCCGCCTGCCGCGCCCCGCGTGGCTGCCGCCCCTGCAGCACCACCCGCACCCGCACCCGCCGCGCCTTCTGCCAGCGCGGAAGAGGCGCGCAAGGCCCGCGCCCTGCTGGAAGGCCGCACCCCGCCACCCGCCCCATCCGCCACCGCCTCCGCGCCCGCTGCTGCCGGCCGCTTCGTGGTGCAGGTCGGTGCCTTCGCGGACGCGACCAAGTTGCGCGAAGTGCGCAGCAAGGTGGAACGGGCCGGACTGAAGACCTATACGCAGGTGGTGACCACTGCCGATGGCCCCCGTACGCGGGTGCGTGTGGGGCCCTTCGATGACCGGAACAAGGCGCAGCAGGCGGCCGACAAGATCCGGCAGCTGGAATTGGCGCCTTCCATCCTCACCTTGTAGGCAACGCAGACACGATGGTGGTGCTCGACTGGATCGTGCTGGGTCTTTTGGCCCTCTCGATGCTCGTGGGCGCCTTGCGTGGCCTGGTCTATGAAGTATTGTCGCTGGGGGTCTGGATCGCGGCCTTCATCGCGGCGCAGTGGTTCGCGCCAGCGGTGGCGCCCCACATGCCATTCGGAGACAGTGAGGTATTGCGCTACGGGCTGGCCTTCGTGGCGGTGTTCGCGCTGGCGGTGTTCGCAGGATCGCTGCTGACCTGGCTGGTCAGCAAGCTGTTCGCAGCAGCGGGCCTGCGGCCTGCCGACCGGGCACTGGGTGCCGTGTTCGGCCTGGCGCGCGGCGTGGTGGTGGTGTTGGCTGCGGCGGTGCTGGTGAACATGTCGCCGCTGAAGACCGAGCCCTGGTGGACAGAGGCGCGCAGCGCGGGCTGGGCCACCGAAGCCCTGGCGCACCTGCGGCCCATGTTGCCGCCGAAGTGGAATCGCTACCTGCCGTGAGCGGGGGTACTTTGGGTCCGTGCTGTGCACTGGGCCCTTACTCAACGGGAACAAGCTATGTGCGGAATTGTGGGAGTCGTCAGCGACACACCGATCAACCAGCTGGTCTATGACGCCTTGCTGCTGCTGCAGCACCGCGGCCAGGACGCGGCCGGCATCGTGACGCAGCAGGAGCGCAAGTTCTTCATGCACAAGGCCAAGGGCCTGGTGCGCGACGTGTTCCGCACGCGCAACATGCGCGCGCTGCCGGGCAACTGCGGCCTGGGGCAGGTGCGGTATCCCACGGCGGGCAATGCGTATAGCGAGGAAGAGGCACAGCCCTTCTACGTCAACGCGCCCTTCGGCATCGTGCTGGTGCACAACGGCAACCTCACCAACGCGCAGGCGTTGAAGAAGGAGCTGTTCACCACGGACCATCGCCACATCAACACCGAGAGCGACTCCGAGGTGCTGCTCAACGTGCTGGCCCACGAGGTGGAGCGCACCACGCGCGGCCTGCCGCTGCAGCCGGCGGACCTGTTTGCTGCCGTGCGCAACGTGCACCGGCGTGTGAAGGGCTCCTATGCCGTGATCGCTCTGATTGCCGGCCACGGAGTGCTGGCCTTCCGCGACCCCTACGGCATCCGCCCGCTGTGCCTGGGGCGCAGCGGCGACACCACCATGGTGGCCAGCGAGTCCGTGGCGCTGGAGGGCACGGGCCACCAGTTCGTGCGCAACATCGACCCCGGCGAGGCCGTCTTCATCGACCTGCAGGGCCAGATGCACCAGGCCCAGTGCGCCGACCATGCGCGCCTCATGCCTTGCATCTTCGAATTCGTCTACCTCGCGCGGCCCGACTCTGTGATGGACGGCATGTCGGTCTACCAGGCGCGGCTGAACCTGGGCGAGACGCTGGCCAAGCGCGTGATCTCCACCGTGCCGCCCAACGAGATCGACGTGGTGATCCCGATTCCCGAATCCAGCCGGCCCAGCGCCGCGCAACTCGCCCAGTTGCTGGGCCTGCCGTACCGCGAGGGCTTCGTGAAGAACCGGTACGTTGGCCGCACCTTCATCATGCCGGGCCAGGCCGTGCGCAAGAAGTCGGTGCGCCAGAAGCTCAACGTGATCGCCTCCGAGTTCAAGGGCCGCAACGTGCTGCTGGTGGACGACTCCATCGTGCGTGGCACCACCAGCCGCGAGATCGTGCAGATGGCGCGCGACGCCGGTGCGCGCAAGGTCTATCTGGCCAGCGCCGCGCCACCGGTGCGTTATCCCAATGTCTACGGCATCGACATGCCCACGCCTGACGAACTCGTGGCGCATGGCCGCACCGTGGAAGAGATCCAGAAGATCATCGGCTGCGACGCGCTGATCTACCAGGACGTGGAGGGCATGAAGAAGGCCGTGGGCGCGCTTAGCAACAAAATAGACGGCTTCGACGCCTCCTGCTTCGACGGCGTCTACGTCACGGGCGACATCAGCTCCGAAGACCTCGTCCGCATGCGCGAGAGCCGCATCACGACCGTCGACGAATCCGACGAAGACACCTCGCGCCTGGCACTCCCCAACACCGCAGAACAATGATGAGCATCGATCCGCAGTTCGACGAAGAACTTCCCCCCCTGCACCTCGACACGCAGGCTGTGCACGTGGCCGTGCCACGCAGCCCCTATGGCGAAAATTCCGAGGCGCTGTACCTGACCAGCGGCTACGTGCAGCCCGACGCCGCCACGGCCGCGCGCCGTTTCGCCAACGAGGAGCCCGGCTACACCTACGGCCGCTACGGCAACCCCACCGTCAGCAGCATGGAAATGCGCCTGGCCGCGCTGGAAGGCGCCGAGGCCTGCATCTCCACCGCCAGCGGCATGGCCGCCGTGCTGATGATGGTCATGGGCCTGCTGAAGGCGGGCGACCACATCATCTGCTCGCGTTCGATGTTCGGCTCGACGATCAAGCTGGTGTCAGACTTCGGCAAGTACGGCGTGGAGAGCAGTTTTGTCTCGCAGACCGACATCGCCGAGTGGCGTGCCGCGATCCGGCCCAACACCAGGCTGCTGTTCGCCGAGACACCGACAAATCCGCTGACCGATGTCTGCGACATCCGTGCGCTTGCCGATCTGGCGCACGACGCGGGAGCGCTGCTGGCGGTCGACAACTGCTTCTGCTCGCCCGCGCTGCAGCGCCCGATCCTCATGGGCGCCGACATCGTCATGCACTCGGGCACCAAGTACCTCGACGGCCAGGGCCGTGTCGTGGCCGGCGCCCTGTGCACCACGCGCCAGCGCGTGGACGAGGTCTTCATGCCCGTGCTGCGCAGCGCCGGGATGAACCTCGCGCCCTTCAACGCCTGGGTCGTGCTCAAGGGCATGGAAACGTTGTCGTTGCGCATGGAAGCGCAGTCGCAACGTGCGCTGCAGCTGGCGCAGTGGCTGGAACAGCAACCCGAGGTGTCGCGTGTCTATTACCCTGCTCTGAAGAGCCATCCTCAGCACGATCTGGCGATGGCGCAGCAATCGGGTCGCGGTGGCGCCGTGTTGTCCTTCGATGTGCACGCCGAGGGCGTGGAGCAGGGCAGGGCGCGCGCCTTTGCCGTTCTCGATGCCGTTCGCACGGCGTCGTTGTGCACGAACCTGGGCGACGTCAAGACCCTGGTGTCGCATCCGGCCAGCACCTCGCATGGGCGCCTGACCGAGGTGCAGCGCCAGGCCGCGGGTATCGGGCAGCAACTGGTACGTGTGTCCGTGGGGCTGGAGCATGTGGACGACCTGAAGGCCGACCTGGCCCGCGCGCTGCGCGCCGCAACGGGGGTGAAGGCATGAGCGCCGCACGGCCGCCCGAAGGTGTTCAGCACGGCAGTGCGCAGCACGAAGGTACTCCAGTGACCACCACGCCACGCAAGGTGCGCACGCGCATCGCCCCGTCACCCACGGGTTTCCTGCACCTGGGCACGGCGCGCACGGCGTTGTTCTCCTGGGCCTTCGCTCGCCACTTTGGCGGCGACTTCATCCTGCGCATCGAAGACACGGACGTGGCCCGCTCCACCCAGGAGGCGGTCGACCAGATCATCGCGGCCATGGACTGGCTGGAGCTGAAGTACGACGAAGGTCCTTTCTACCAGATGCAGCGCCTGGACCGGTACCGCGAGGTCATCGGCCAGATGTTGGCAAACGGCACGGCCTACCACTGCTATTGCCAGCCCGCCGAGCTCGACGCCATGCGCGAGGCGCAGCGCGCGCGTGGCGAGAAGCCGCGTTACGACGGCCGCTGGCGCCCGGAGCCCGGCAAAGAATTGCCGGCAGTGCCCGAGGGACTGCAACCCGTGGTGCGATTCCGCAACCCGCTCGACGGCGAGGTGAGCTGGGACGACCTGGTGAAGGGCCGCATCACCATCGGCAACCGCGAGCTGGACGACCTGATCATCGCGCGCCCCGACGGCACGCCCACCTACAACTTCTGCGTGGTGGTGGACGACTGGGACATGCAAATCAGCCACGTGTTGCGCGGCGACGACCATGTGAACAACACGCCGCGGCAGATCAACATCCTGCGCGCGTTGGGCGCGGAGCTGCCGCAGTACGGCCATGTGCCCATGATCCTGGGGCCGGACGGCGACAAGCTCTCCAAGCGCCATGGCGCGGTCAGCGTGATGCAGTACGAGGAAGCCGGCTACCTGCCAGAGGCCATGGTGAACTACCTGTCGCGCCTGGGATGGAGCCATGGCGACGACGAGCTGTTCTCGCGCGCGCAGCTGGTGCAGTGGTTCAACGGCGAGCACCTGGCCAAGAGCCCCGCGCAGTGGGACGCCGCCAAGCTCGGCTGGGTGAATGCGCAGTACCTCAGGGCGATGGACGACACCGCGCTGGCGCCCTTGGTGCAGGCCCAGCTGCAACGGCTCGGCGTGGAGGCCGTCGACGCGCGCCTGCCGCGCATCTGCGGCCTGTTCAAGGAGCGCTGCGATACCACGGTGGCCCTGGCGCAATGGGCCAAGGCCTTCTATGCGGATGTGCAGCCGGAGGGGGCGGAGTACGAGAAACACATCACGGCCGCAATCCAGCCCGCATTGCAGACGCTCGCCGAGCGCCTCGCGGATTGCGAGTGGAGCAAGGTCGCCATCGCTGCGGTGATCAAGGAAGTGCTCGCGCAGCATGGCATGAAGATGCCGCAATTGGCCATGCCCGTGCGCGTGCTGGTGATGGGCACGAGCCAGACGCCGTCGCTGGACGCGGTGCTGGAACTCTTCGAACGCAAAATTGCGATCGCCCGCATTCAAAGCGCCAAAAAATAAGGTTATACTTTGAGGCTCAGAAATTGACGGCAACGTGTGAAGCACAACAGATCACGCGGCCCGATGTGGGGGGTATAGCTCAGCTGGGAGAGCGCTTGCATGGCATGCAAGAGGTCAGCGGTTCGATCCCGCTTACCTCCACCACAATTTCCGAACAGTCCAGGTTTTGACCCTATCGTCTAGAGGCCTAGGACATCACCCTTTCACGGTGAGTACCGGGGTTCGAATCCCCGTAGGGTCGCCAAGTCAGTAGCGCTTGGGTTGCCGCAAGGCGCCAGAGCTACCTACCAGGAGTGGTAGTTCAGTTGGTTAGAATACCGGCCTGTCACGCCGGGGGTCGCGGGTTCGAGTCCCGTCCACTCCGCCAGTAGTCAAGAAGCCGCTGCAGATCGATGATTTGCAGCGGCTTTTTCTTTGGCGCGTTGGTCGGTGTAGATTGCGCGTTTCATGCGTGCCGCTTCGCTCTCGTTGCGCCGCGGGCTTGCTGTGTCGAATTTGCCCCATCTTATTCCGCGCCATTGGCCTCCACTGCACTCTACGGCTTCATCCTCACGCGCCACTGGCGCGACACGCCGGCGGGCACGGAGATCGAGTACTGGCTGGCCACGGAGGCCGGGCCGCGCAAGCTGCTGCTGACCGGCCAGACCTCGGTGGCTTTCGTCGAGGCCCGCCACCGGGCCGCGGTCGAGGCGCTGCTGCCGACGATGCCGGGTCTCGAGCTGCGCGAACTCGCCTTGAAGACCTTCGCCCAGCAGCCGGTGATGGGTGTGTACGCGAGCCATTTCCGCGCCTTGCGCAGGCTCGCACAGGCCCTGCGGCCGCAGGGCATCGCGCTGATCGAGGCCGATGTGCGGCCGCACGACCGTTACCTCATGGAGCGTTTCATCACGGCAGGCGTGGTGGTGGAAGGTGGGCGGATGGACGGTTTCACCCTCCTCGATGCCAGGCTGCGGCCCGCGCCGGACTTCCGGCCCGTGCTGAAGGTGGTGTCGCTGGACATCGAGACCAGCCAGACCGGGGACCTGTATTCCATCGCGCTGGACGGCACGGGCGAGCGCATCGTCTTCATGCTGGGCGATGCACCCGCCCATGCCGATGCGCCCACGGACTTCCGGCTCTGCTACCTGCCGACGCGGCGGGCGATGGTGGAGCATCTCAATGCCTGGTTCGAGGAGCACGATCCCGATGCGGTCATCGGCTGGAACGTGGTTCAGTTCGACCTGCACATCCTGCAGAAGACCGCGGACGCCTGCGGGGTCGGGCTACTGCTGGGGCGCGGCCGCAAGCCCATCGCATGGCGCACACATCCGGGCAAGCAGGGTTACCTCTTCGCACCCATGCCGGGCCGGGTCCTCATCGACGGCATCGACGCCTTGCGGGCGGCCGTGTGGAGCTTCCCGTCCTTCAGCCTGGAGAACGTATCGCAGGCGCTGCTGGGCGAGGGCAAGGCCATCGGCGACAACTACGACAAGATGGCCGAGATCGAGCGGCGCTACCGCCATGACAAGCCCGCGCTGGCGACCTACAACATCCGCGATTGCGAACTCGTGCTGCGCATCTTCGAGCGCGCGAAGCTGCTGCAGTTCGTGCTCGAGCGCGCGCAAGCCACCGGGCTGCAGGCCGACCATTTCGGCGGGTCGATCGCCGCCTTCAGCCACCACTACCTGCCGAAGATGCACCGTCTGGGGTACGTGGCGCCGAGCGTGGGCGACATCGCGAGCAAGGCCTATCCGGGTGGCTACGTGATGGACTCGCGCCCGGGCTTCTACGACTCGGTCGTGGTGCTGGACTACAAGAGCTTGTACCCCTCCATCATCCGCACCTTCCTGGTCGACCCCGTGGGCCTGGCCGAAGGGACCGTGGCCGCTGATCCGGCCGCCTGTGTGCAGGGACCGGGCGGGACGCTGTTCTCGCGCGAGCGGCATGCCCTGCCAGAGATCGTGACGCGGCTGTCGCATGCCCGCGACGACGCGAAGCGGGCCCGCAACGAGCCGCTGTCGCAGGCGCTGAAGCTGCTGATGAATTCTTTCGCCGGTGTGTTGGGCGCCTCGGAATGCCGTTTCTTCAACCCCGCGCTGGTGTCGGCCGTGACACTGCGCGGTCACGAGATCATCCAGCGCACGCGCGAGTTCGTCGAAGACAAGGGTTATACGGCGATCTACGGTGACACCGATTCCATCTTCATCTGGCTGCGGCGCACCCATGGCAATGCTGAGGCGCACGCCATCGCCGCAGAACTTGTCCGCGACATCAACGCCTGGTGGACCGGGCAGCTGCACTCGCAGCAGGGCCTGCAGGACTTCCTCGAGATCGAGTTCGACACGCACTACGCCAAGTTCTTCATGCCCACCATCCGCGGCTCGGAGGTGGGCAGCAAGAAGCGGTATGCGGGGCTGAGCGTGGACATCGACGGCAACGAGGCGATGGTCTACCGCGGGCTGGAGATGGCGCGCAGCGACTGGACACCGCTGGCGCGCCAGTTCCAGGAGGGGCTGCTGTCGCGCATCTTCCATGGCGAGCCCTACCTGCAGTTCGTGGCCGACTATGCCCGATCTACATTGGACGGTTCGAAGGACGACCTGCTGGTCTACCGCAAGCGGCTGGTGCGCCGGCTCGATGCCTACCAGGTCAACGTGCCGCCGCAGGTGCGCGCCGCGCGCATCGCCGACGACTACAACGACCGTGTGCAGCGTCCGCGGCAGTACCAGAACGGTGGCTGGATCCAGTACGTCATGACCCGCAACGGCCCGGAGCCGCTGGAGGCGCGGCAGTCGCCCATCGACTACCAGCACTACCTGGCGAAGCAGCTGCAGCCGATTGCCGATGCGATCCTGCAGCCCCTGGGCGAGAGTTTCGCGGCGCTGACGAACGCGCAGCGCGGGCTTTTCTAGGCGGGGAAGCCGTCAGTGGGCGGGTGCCGCCGGACGCGTGGCGGGCGTGCGTTGCGAGGCCATCGCCACATCGGTCGCGGAGCTGCCCTGCTTGGCGGCCTGGGGCTTGCCTTCCTCGATGATCTCTTCCGATGCGTGGTCCTTGGCGACCTTGGGCGCAACGCCTTCGATCTTGTTCTCGCGCATGTAGGCGTCCATCTCTTTCCAGCCTTCGAACACCGCGGTCTTGGAGGCCTTGGCGTTCAGGCTGTAGCAGTCCTCGATGCCACGCAAGGCGTGGCGGCAGGCCGCACCGATCGCGCGGCCGTCGGCTTCCCGCTGCAGCACGCGGGGGTCTGGCCCCATGCCGGGGATTTCGCAACCCGCGAGCAGCAGGGGAAAGGCGAGCATCAGGAGGCGGGCGTTCATGGGAGGCTTGGGCGGGAGATGGGTCATTATCGGCAGCTGGCCGCCGCAATTGAAGACTTCCGGTGTTTCCAATCCCCGCGCAAGGGAATCTCCGCCGCATGAAAAAGGCCCCTTGCGGGGCCTTGCGAGAGGGGTGGCGGCCTGTCAGTCGTTGTTGCCACCGACGATGCCCAGCAGGGCCAGCAGGCTCTGGAACACGTTGTAGATACTCAGGTACAGCGCCAGGGTGGCGCTGATGTAGTTCGTCTCGCCGCCGTCCACGATGCGCTTTAGGTCATAGAGCATGAACGCGCTGAAGATCGCGATGGCCAGCACGGCGATGGCCATCATGCCGGCGCTGGAGGCCACGAAGATGTTGATGATGGCAGCCACCATCAACACCACCGCGCCGACGGTCAGCCACTTGCCCATGCCCGACAGGTCGCGCTTGATCACCGTGGCCAGGCTGGCCATGAAGAAGAACACGCCGGCCGTGCCGCCGAAGGCCATCATGATCAGCTGCGAGCCGTTCTGGAAGCCCAGCACCATCGCGATCAGGCGCGACAGCATCAGGCCCATGAAGAAGGTGAAGGCCAGCAGCACCGGGACGCCCGCGGCGGAATTCTTCGTCTTCTCGATGGCGAACATGAAGCCGAAGGCGCCGGCCATGAACACGATCAGGCCCAGGCCGCCGCCCAGCGAGGCGGTGATGCCGGTGGCAACGCCGACCCAGGCACCCAGCACGGTCGGGATCATGCTCAGCGCCAGCAGCCAGTAGGTGTTGCGCAGGACCTTGTTGCGCGTCTGGGTGGACGCGGCGTAGCCGTAGTTGCCGCCGGCGTCGATGGTTTGCAGTTTGTCGGTCATGGTGTGTTGACTCCAGAGGGTGCCTGTGGCAGGCAGATGCAGTCCATTCTATGGGAGCCCCTCCTTTTTGCTCGGCTTATATCCTGGACGGAAAAAGGCTTTGCGGTGGGCGCTGCCGTGCGCCGCGGGTGGGAGCGGCACGGGATGGCGGTATGCTCGCCGGCTTCCTTGTCCTTTACTCCCAGAAAGCCCACCACGCACATGAAAACGGCATTCACCCTCGAGTCCGCTGACGTCCAGAAGATCGCCGCCGCTGCAGCGGCGGAAGCTGCCCGCAACCACTGGGCGGTGTCTATCGCCATCGTCGATGCAGGCGGGCATCTGCTGCACTTCCAGCGGCTGGACGGCGTGGCGCCGATCTCGGCCCATATCGCCCCGGCGAAGGCGCGTACAGCGGCGCTGGGCCGGCGCCCGAGCAAGGTCTACGAGGAGATGATCAACGGGGGGCGCCAGTCCTTCCTGAGCGCCCCCTTGCTGGATGGCATGCTCGAAGGCGGCTTGCCGATCATGAAGGATGGCCAATGCCTCGGGGCGGTGGGGGTCAGCGGCGTGAAATCCCAGGAAGACGCGCAGATCGCGCAAGCCGGTATCGACGCACTCGGGCTCTGAACCCGCTGGGCTCTGAGCCCGTCACCACGCCCCACGCGTGTGTGACGGCGCCAAGGCTGGCTACTTGGTGAGGATCAGCTTGCCGAGTTTCGTGGCCTGCAAACGGTAGATGGAGCCGTTGTGCTGGATGGACACGGAACTGTGGCCCTGCAGCAGCGCATTGCTCTGCAGGCAGGGGGTGTGCAGGGCGCTGGTCCCTTGCGTGGCTCCGTCCCGCCCGGGTGCCATGGCGCGCAGGGGGGCTTCGGGAGTGGGGGTGCTCATCGATGACATTCGCATGGGCAAATCTCCTGTTCAGGCACGGTTGAGAAAAGTTTCCGAGAAAGGGTCAGTTCTGGGGTTCGGTCACGAACCCGATCTTCTTGACGCCTGCCCGTTGCGCTGCGGCCATGGCCTGCGCGACCCGCTCGTAGCGCACGGCCTTGTCGCCGCGGATGTGCAGGTCGGGCTGCGGCTCCTGGGCCGCGGCGCTCTTGAGGAACTCGGGCAGTTGCGCATCCTCGATGCGCGCCTCGTTCCAGAAATAGGTGCCTTCCGCGTTCACCGACAGGCGCACCGTCTCGGGTTTCTCCTGGGGCTGGTTGGTCGCGCGCGGCAGGTCGATGTTGACCGCGTGTTTCATCACGGGCACGGTGATGATGAAGATGATCAAGAGGACCAGCATCACGTCCACCAGGGGCGTCATGTTGATCTCGTTCATCACCTCGTCGGGTTCGTCCTGGGTACCGAAGGCCATCTCGCGCTCCTGTTGTCTGTAGCTCGAAAGCGCCTGGCGCTCAGGCTTTCTTCATGGACACGACGTTGCCCTGCGGTTCAGAGCTCACGCGGGCGCCGGTCACGAAGTACGCGTGGAGGTCATGGCCGAAGCGGTTCAACGCCGTGAGGATGGACTTGTTCCCACGCACCAGCGCGTTGTAGCCCAACACCGCTGGAATCGCCACGGCCAGGCCCAGCGCGGTCATGATCAGCGCCTCGCCGATGGGGCCCGCCACCTTGTCGATGGTTGCCTGCCCGGCGGCCCCGATGCCCATCAGCGCGTGGTAGATGCCCCAGACGGTGCCGAACAGGCCCACGAAAGGCGAGGTCGAGCCCACCGAGGCAAGGATCGCGAGCCCGGACTGCATGCGGGCCGTGGTGGCATCGATGGAATTGCGCAGGCAGCGCGTGACCCAGTCGCTGATGTCGAGCTTGTCGTGCAGCTGGGCCTTGGTATTGCGGTGATGGGCGACGGCTTCACGGCCTTCCTCCGCCAGCATGCGGAAGGGGTTGGCAGGGTCAGCACCCAGCCGGTGGATGCCTTCGGCAAGGTCAGCGCTGTGCCAGAAGGATTCGGTACGGGAAGCCAGGCGCCTGAAGCGGACCACATCCAGCGCTTTCACCAGGATCACGATCCACGATGACAGCGACATCCCGATGAGCAGCACCATCACGCTGCGGGTCACCCAGTCACCGAGGGCCCAGACCGAGAGAAGGCCGGTTTGCGAATCCATGAAAACTCCTGTTGATACGTCCGAAGATCTGAGGGGCGGCGCCGCCGAGGGTGGAGGTCGCCGCCGCGGGTGCGGGATGCGAAGGTCGCGCTACGCCAGGGCGTAGCCGGGGGAGGGCCGCTTCAGGCGGTGGCCCCGAGCATCGAAGGCTGCCATTGGATGCGGCTGCCACGGTGCTCATGCTGGCTCGCGCACACCTGCTGTTCGGCCACGGTGCAGCCACGCTCCACCACCTGCCGCGCGGCGGACTCGCACTGGCCGCATTGGCTCGACACGCCAGTGTCGAACTGGATGTCGTCGAAGCTCTTGCCGCAGCGTGCGTGCTGTACAAGTTCACGATCGGAAACCCGGCGACAGATGCAGATGATCATGGTGCGATGGGAGGACTCGGTGGCTGGCTCGCTGGGGCACCGCGGGCAGCGGTGCCATGGAGTGCAGTATAAATGCGAATCACTCTCAATTTTGCAAAGGCAATGAAGATTCCAGGGTTTTGGTGCCCGCAGGGCGCTTGCGGGCTTCAGCGTATTACAGCAGGCCCGCCTGCGCCATGAGGTTGGCGGTCTTGGGCGTGTTCAGGCGCGAGGTCTCGACACGTGGCGCTTGCAGCGTGTCGAGTGCGGGCAGGTTGGCGTTGGATGCGGCGCCCACGCCAACGGCGTATTCATAGGAGTCGCCGCTGCGCAGGATCTCCTGCCCGCCCTTGCCGGTGAGCCACTTCACGAAGGCCTGGGCCTGCGGCTTGCGCTTGCTGGAGGCCATCACGCCCGCGCCCGAGACGCTCACGAAAGCGCCCGGATCCTGGTTCTTGAAGTAGTGCAGCGCCACGTTCTTGCTGTTCTCGCCGCCCCGGGCCGCGTCGCCGAAGTAGTAATAGTGGTAGATCACGGCACCGTCGATCTCGCCTTCGTTCACCGCCTTCATGGCGGCAGAGTTGCCACGGAAGGGCACCACGTTCTTCTTCATGGCCTCCAGCCAGCGGCCGGTATTCGCTTCGCCCTTGAGCTGCAGCATCGCGCTCACGATGGCCTGGAAGTCCGCGCCGGCGGGCGCCGCACCCCAGCGGCCCTTCCAGGCGGGATCGGCCAGATCCATCATCGACTTGGGCAAGGTCGCGGGCGTCAGCTTCGACTTGTTGTAGGCGAAGACGGTGCTGCGGGCGGCGATGCCCGTCCAGTTGCCATACAGGGGGCGGAATTCGCGCGGCACCTGGTTTAGCGTGTCCTCGGGCAGCTTCTCGAAGAGGTTGGCGCTGCTCACCACCGACATGGCGGGCGAGTTCTCCGTGAGAAACACGTCGGCAGGTGACGCCGTGCCCTCGGCCACCAACTGGTTCGCCAGCTCGGCGTCCGAGCCGTTGCGGATCGTGACCTTGATGCCGGTTTCCTGGGTGAAGGCCTCGGCCCAGGCCTTGGCGAGCGACGTGTGCTGGGCGTTGTAGATCAGGATGCCACCGTCCTGGGCCAGGGCGGGCAGGGTGGCGAGGCTGGCGGCGGAGAGCGCCAGGGTACGGAGCAGGAGGGTACGGCGGAGGGTCATGGAGGCAGGTCCTTGAGGGGTCGCTCGTGCTTCGCGTGCACGAACGGGAATTACTTGCATTCGCATTGTATGGAAAGCGCAGGGCTTCGTTTTGTCGGGTAGCGCAGTTGCGAATTGTTGCCAAGACCCCACAATAAGATACGAAACTTAATAGGAACCGTTATCATTCATATTCCACACATGTCGTGCGGTCCTATTTCTCCCTCGAATCAAGGAAAACGGATGAATCAACGAGTCAAATCTGTGCGCAAGCCCCGGAGCCTGCGCGAGGTTGGCAAGGCGGCAGCACCTTCGCTGGCGCTCAATGGCCTGGCGCTGTCCATCTCGACAGCCATGCTGATGCCCGCGGGCGTGCTCGCGCAGACCGCCGCGACGGCGTCCACCACGCTGCCGACCGTCCGCGTGGAAGGAGTCGCCATCGATCCGAACCCGAATGCCGAAGTCGGCGTGCCCTACAAGGCCAAGACCTCCGGCGACGAGCGCCACACCCGTCCGCTGGCGGAAACCCCCCAGACGATCCAGGTGCTGACCAAAAAGGCCATCGACGAATCCGGCTACACGGACCTCAAGCAGATCCTGAGCTCGCAGCCCGGCATCACGCTGGGCACGGGGGAAAACGGCAACGCCTTCGGGGACCGCTACATCATCCGCGGCCAGGAAGCCCGCAGCGACACCTTCGTCGATGGCCTGCGCGACCCCGGCATGACCACCCGCGAGAGCTTCGCCATCGAGCAGCTCGAGATCTCCAAGGGCGCCAACTCCAGCTTTGCGGGCCGTGGCACGGCTGGCGGCGCGATCAACGCCATCACCAAGCAGGCCACGCTGGACTATGACTTCGCCAAGGGCACCGCCGCCCTGGGCACGGACGACCACCGCCGCCTGACGCTGGACATGAACAAGGTGATCAGTGACACCGTCGCCTTCCGCCTGAACGCGCTGTACGGCAGCGAGGGCGTGCCGGACCGCAAGCCCTCGGAACGTGACCGCCGCGGCCTGGCCCTGTCCGGGCTGTTCAAGCCCTCGCAGGACCTGGACGTGGTGCTGGACTACTACGGCATGCGGGCCAAGGACGACTACCCGGACCTGGGTTCGTTCCTTCGCGCCACCGGCCCGTCCGCCCGGCCTGAGAAGAACGTGCCCCTCGTCGCCCAGAAGCAGGATTTCCAGAACAGCGACGTGGACACCCTCACGGCGCGCATCACCTACCGCCTGAGCCCCGACGCGCGCATCGTCAGCCGCACGCGCTACGGCCAATCGGACAACACGTATGCGCTGACGGCCGCACGCGCGGGTGTCACCGGCCCCAACAACCCGGGCGGTGCCTACAACACCGTCACCTCCAGCACCCACAACGGCTGGCAGGAGGTCGAATACCTGGCCCACCAGACCAACTTCCTGTGGAACAGCAACCTGGGCGGCCTGAAGCACGAGTTCGTGGCAGGTGTCGAGTACACCGACAACAAGGTGCGCAACGGCCAGTACGCGCTGGCCAACACCGCGGCCTTCAACTGCATCACCGGCAACGGCACGGTGCGCAATGCCTATTGCTTCACGGACGCCAGCGGCAACCCGGTGGCCAATGCCGGCACGCTGCTGGGCCGCACGGTCAACAAGCTGGGTTGGGACCAGGATTGGCGCGTGCGCACCATCGCGGCCTCCATCATGGACACGGTGGACCTGAACGACAAATGGACGGCGTTCGGTGGTCTGCGCGCGGACCACTACAAGTTCAACTACAGCCAGGCCAACCCCGCCACGGGGGCGCTGACCTACAACAACCTCAACACCAGCGACACCAACATCAACGGCTTCGCGGGGCTGACCTACAAGCTCAACCCCTACGGCATGGTGTATGCCAGCCTGTCCTCCGCCAGCGACATCAACGGCGGCGAGTCCGACGTCGGCGCCAACTCCACGTACGGCGGCGTGATCATCGTGCCCGGCACGCTGGACATCGGCTCCAAGCCCGAGCGCTCGACCACCGTGGAACTCGGTACCAAGTGGAACCTGATGGACGACAAGCTGCTGGCGACGGCCGCGCTCTTCCAGACGACCAAGACCGACGTGATGGAGGGCACGGGCTCCTACGCCTCGACCGGCTCGCTGAACACCGGCAAGAACCGCGTGCGCGGCGTCGAGTTCAGCCTGGTGGGCGCCGTGACCGACAAGCTGACGGTGCAGGCCGGCGCGGCCTTCATGGATGCCAAGATCCTGAAGTCCTTCAACCCCGCCATCGTGGGCTACACGCTGAGCAACTTCGCCGACAAGTCGGTCTCGCTGCAGGGCAAGTACCAGTTCACGGATGCCTTCGCCGTGGGGGTGGCCGCGAAGTACGAAAGCACGCGTTACGGCGGCCAGCCGGATACCGCACCTGCGTTGGTCGGCACCCAGTACGCCCGTCCGGTACCGTCCTATACCAAGTACGACCTGTTCGCTACCTACCGCATCAACCAGGCCACCGAAGTGCGCCTGAATGTGCTCAACGCGACGAACAAGGATTACTACCTGGCGGCCTACCAGGGGGGCTTCTTCATGTACAAGGGAGATGCCCGTTCCTACCGCGTGACGCTGAGCTACGATTTCCTGTAATCGAACTCCGCGTTTTCTTCAAGTTTTCTCCATTGCAATGCCGGGCGTGTCCCGGCATTTTTTTTTGTTGGCAACGCATCCCTATGCTGATCACCATCGACAACGTGCTGGACAAGGCCACCGTCCGCCATTTTTGCGCCCACCTGGAGAAGGCCGATTGGCAGGACGGCGCGACGACGGCGGGCACGCTGGCGACGTCGGCCAAGCGCAACCAGCAACTGGAGGACGGCAAGGAGCCGGCCCTGAGCCTGGGGCAGCACATCCTGCGCACGCTGGGCAACCACCCGCGCTTCATCGCCGCGGCGCTGCCCCACCGCATCTATCCGCCCAAGTTCAACCGGTACGCGGGCGGTGGCACCTACGGCGCCCATGTGGACAGCGCCGTCATGCCGGTGCCGGGCACGCATGTCACGGTGCGCAGCGACATCTCCGCCACGTTGTTCCTGTCCGAGCCGGAGGCCTACGACGGCGGCGAGCTGGAGATCGAGGACCAGTTCGGCCTGCAGGCCGTGAAGCTGGCGGCAGGTGACATGGTGCTGTACCCGTCTTCGAGCCTGCACCGCGTCACGCCCGTCACGCGTGGCGCGCGCCTCGCCTCGTTCTTCTGGGTGCAGAGCCTCGTTGCGGACGCTGGCGCACGCAGCCTGCTCTTCGACCTGGACCAGGCCATCCAGGGCCTCACGCCTTCCGTGCAGCCGGACAACCGCGACTTGCTGGCGCTCACCGGCGTGTACCACAACCTGTTGCGGCGCTGGGCCGTCACCTGAAAGCCATGGAATGGCGCCTGGACGCTCAAAGATGAGAGTGAGTTGTATTTAGAATCGGACTATCGTTTCAAAGTCCAGACCGTGTCCGCCACCTTGTCCATGCCCTCTCCCGGTTTCCGCCTGCCGCGCATCAGCCGCACCCTCGGCATCGTGCTCTGCGTCCTCGGCCTGCACATCCTCGCCATCTGGGCGTTGCAGGCCGGACTGCTGCACCGGGCCTTCAACCTCGTCGAGCCCGAAGTGATCACGGTCGAACTGCTGGAGGCACCACGCCCGGTCCAGGCGCCGCCTCCGCCCGCCCCGCCTCCGCCGCAGGTGCAGAAGCCGGTGGCCAAGCCGCAGCCACCCAAGCCCGCCCCGGCGCCCGTGCTGGCGCCGGTGATCACCAAGGACCCGCCACCGCCTACCGCGCCGGTCGCAGTGGAAGCGCCGCCGCAGCCTGCGGCGCCGATCAACGCGCCGGTGCAGGCGTCCGCGCCACCGTCACCGCCCGCGCCGTCACCGCCGGCGCCGCCCAGCCCCCGCGTCGAGATGCCGTTGAGCGACGCTGCGTACCTGCGCAATCCGCCGCCCTCGTACCCCGCCGTGAGCCAGCGCTTGCGCGAAGAAGGCACGGCCACCGTGCGCGTGCTGGTGTCCGTGGACGGACTTCCGCTCAAGATCGAACTGCAGAAATCCACCGGTTTCCCGCGTCTGGACGAATCCGCCCTGAAGACCATCCAGCAATGGAAGTTTGTACCCGGCAAACGCGGGGGCACCGCCGAGCAGATGTGGGTCGAGGTGCCCGTGCTCTTCGCGTTGGTCAAGAAGTAGACCGAGTCCCGCCCGGCCCCGCAGGTCGCCCCTGGGCGCGGTGGAGGGCTGGCGGGTCAGCCCACCAGCACCGGCGCGCCCGTGCCGCGCGGCGCGATCACGCCGATCTCGTAGACCGTCTCCCCCTGCGCGCGCAGCGTCGCCGCCGTGGCGGCGGCATGGCCCGCATCCAACACCACCACCATGCCGATGCCGTTGTTGAAGGTGCGGTTCATCTCGTGGTCGTCGATGCCGGCCGTGCGCTGCAGCCAGGCGAAGAGCTCGGTCTGCGGCCAGCTGCCCTTCTTCAGGTGCGCCGCCAGGCCCTCGGGCAGCACGCGCGGGATGTTCTCCAGCAGGCCGCCACCCGTGATGTGGGCCAGCGCCTTGATTGGATGCTGCTCCAGCGCGGCCAGCAAGGGCTTCACATAGAGGCGCGTGGGCGCCATCAGCGCGGCGCGGAAGGGCTGGCCGTCCAGCGTCTCGGGCAGGGCTTCGGCGGCACCGGGGCTGCTGGCCCGCGCGATGCACTTGCGCACCAGCGAGAAGCCGTTGGAATGCACGCCGCTGCTGGCCAGGCCCAGCACCACGTCGCCGGCGGCGACATCCTTGCCGCTGAGGATCTTCGATTTTTCCACGGCACCCACCGCGAAGCCGGCCAGGTCGTATTCGCCCGTGGGATACATGCCCGGCATCTCGGCGGTCTCGCCACCGATCAGCGCGCAGCCCGACAGCTCGCAGCCGCGCGCGATGCCGCCCACCACGGCGGCGGCGGTGTCCACGTCCAGCTTGCCGCAGGCGAAGTAGTCCAGGAAGAACAGGGGCTCGGCGCCCTGCACGAGCACGTCGTTGACGCTCATGGCCACCAGGTCGATGCCCACCGTGTCGTGCATGTTCCATTCGAAGGCCAGCTTGAGCTTGGTGCCCACGCCGTCCGTGCCGCTGACCAGCACGGGTTCCTTGTAGCGCTTGGGCACCTCGAACAACGCGCCGAAGCCGCCGATGCCGGCCAGCACCCCCTCGCGCATGGTCTTCTTCGCCAGCGGCTTGATGCGTTCCACCAAGGCGTCGCCCGCGTCGATGTCGACACCGGCATCCTTGTAGGACAGGGGGGAGGGGGTGGAGGCAGAGGTCATGGATGGGTGCTGGAAGGGCCGGTGCCGCGCGGGCGGCCGGCAGGCGGGGCGGACCCCGATAGAATTTGGGGCCGATTTTAGTGTCGCCGCCGCACCCATGACCTTTGCCATCCACCCCCTTCCGCCCACGCGTGCGGCAGAGGTGCGGGTCGCGGCCGAGGCGGCGACGCGATGAAACAGCTGGCGCTGGACATCGGCCTGACCACAGGCCCCACGCTGCAGACCTTCGTGCCCGGTGCCAACGCGGCCGCCCATGCCCACCTGCAGCTGTGGGCGGGCGAGGGCAGCAGCACGGCGACGCGATCACCCGTGCCCACCTACCTGTGGGGCCCGGGAGGCAGCGGCAAGACCCACCTGCTCAAGGCCGTGCGCGAAGCGCTGCGCGAGCAGGGCGGCGTGGCGGGCTGGCTCGATGCGGCCTCCACCGAATCCCCCGCCTACCAGGAGCACTGGGCCGTGGTGCTGATGGACGACGTGCACCTCTACACGGCGGCGCAGCAGCACACGGCTTTCAACTGGTTCGTGAACGCGCAGACCCAGCAGCGCTGGGTGCTGGCCACCGGCGACGTGGCGCCGGCCGGACTGCGCGTGCGCGACGACCTGCGCACCCGTCTCGGCTGGGGCCACGTCTTCGGCCTCACGGTGCTCAGCGAGCCCGAGCGGCGGGCCGTGCTGCGCCAGGCGGCCGATGCGCGCGGCCTGTTCCTGGGCGACGAGGTCATGGACTTCCTGCTCACACGCTTCTCGCGCGACCTGGGCAGCCTGATGGAGCTGCTGGAGCTCATCGACGCGTACGCCCTGCGCAGCAAACGCGCCATCACCATACCTCTCATCCGGGCCATGATGAACGATGGCTGAGCGCCACGCATCCTGCCTCCCTGCCGCCCGCGAGGCGGATTTTTCCCGAACCACATGATCAAGAAATTCATCGACAAGCTGCTGGGCAAGACCAAGACGGCCAAGCCCGCCAAGGCGAGCCCCAAGCCCCGCTTCGGCACCCGCCGCGAGGTGCCCGTCACTGAGCACGCCATCAACCCCGACCTGGTGGACGAGCGCGCGCGCAACGTGGTGCAGACCCTGAAGCAGGGCGGATTCGAGGCCTACATCGTGGGCGGCGCAGTGCGTGACCTGCTGGTCGGCCTGCGCCCCAAGGACTTCGACGTGGCCACGAATGCCACGCCCGAGCAGGTCAAGGGCTTGTTCCGGCGTGCCTTCATCATCGGGCGTCGCTTCCGCATCGTGCACGTGGTCTTCGGCCGCGGGCGCGAGCACGAGGTGATCGAGGTCTCCACCTTCCGTGCCTACCTGGACAACGCGGCCGCCGAGCAGGTCAAGGGCAACGAGAAGACCTCGCGCAGCGAACTGGCCGGCATGCAGCATGCCGTGGATTCCAGCGGACGCGTGCTGCGTGACAACGTCTGGGGCCCGCAGGACGAGGACGCCACGCGGCGCGACTTCACCATCAACGCCATGTACTACGACCCCGAGACGCAGGTGCTGGTCGACTACCACAGCGGCATCGAGGACGCCCGAGCGCGCACGCTGCGCATGATCGGCGACCCCGCCACCCGTTACCGCGAAGACCCGGTGCGGATCATCCGCGCCGTGCGTTTCGCGGCCAAGCTGCGGGCGCGCAATTTCCACCTCGAGCCCGAGACCGCCGCGCCACTGGTGGCGATGAAGAAGCTGCTGGCCGACGTGCCGCAGAGCCGCATGTTCGACGAGATGCTCAAGCTGCTGCAGACCGGCCACGCGCTGGCCACCATCGAGCAGTTGCGCGAGCTGGACCTGGCCGAGGGCCTGTACCCGCTGCTCGACCTGGTCGTCGCGCGCGCCGAGCAGCCCTTCGTGCGCGCCGCGCTGCAGGATACGGATCGCCGGGTCGGCGAAGGCAAGACGGTCGCGCCGAGCTTCCTGCTGTCGTGCGTGCTGTGGTCGGACGTGCGCGAAGGCTGGGACCGCCACATCGCCCAGAGCAAATCCCGCCAGCCTTCGTTCCCCGCGCTGCAGGATGCCGTGGACGAAGTCTTCTCCGCGCGCATCGGCGATGTCTCCGGCGGCGGCAAGCTGGCCAGCGACATGCGCGAGATCTGGCTGATGCAGCCGCGTTTCGACAAGCGCGTGGGCACCTCGCCCTTCGGCATGGTCGAACAACCGCGCTTCCGCGCCGCTTTCGACTTCATGCGGCTGCGCGCGGACTGTGGCGAGGTCGATGCCGTGCTGGCCGACTGGTGGCAGCAGTTCAGCATGGCCAACGACAACCTGCGCCGCGACATGGTGGACCAGGTGCGCGAGGAGCAGGCGCAGCGCCCACGCGCTGCACCGCGCGTGGCGCGTGCGCCGCGGCCCGAAGGGGCGCCACCGCGTGCGCCTTCGGCTGGCGCTGCCACAGCAGGTGCCGATGGCGAGCCGGATGCCCATGGCGACGCAGCGGAGGGCACGCCGGCCGACGGCCCAGGCGAGGGCGAGGGCGGGGCACCCCGCAAGCGCCGCCGTCGCCGCCGCCCCACAGGCAGCCGCCCGCCCGCCGATGCGGGTTCCTCCGGCGGCGAATGACCGTCCCCGGATGATGCCTGCCACGGCATCGGTCCTGCCTCCCGCTCCGGGCGCGCGTGGCCCCGTGACGGCCTATGTGGCCCTGGGCGCCAACCTCGGGGATGCCCTGGCCACCGTGCGCGAGGCGGCTGCGGCACTGGGCCACCTGCCCCGCACGACGTTGCTGCAATGCTCGGCGCTGTACCGCACGGCGCCGGTGGATTCCAGCGGCCCGGACTACATCAATGCCGTGGCCGAAATCGAGACGCAGCTCAGCGCACCGGAGCTGCTGGCCCACCTGCACGCGCTGGAGCGCGCCGAAGGCCGCGAGCGGCCCTACCGCAACGCCCCGCGCACGCTGGACCTGGACATCCTGCTGTACGGCGATGCGCACATCGACAGCCCGCAGCTCACCGTGCCGCACCCCCGCATGGAACAGCGTGCCTTCGTGCTGGTGCCACTGGCGGAGATCGCGCCGCACAAGGTGCCGGCGCCGCTGCTGGCGGCGGTGGCCGACCAGGCTTGCCACCGGGTGTGACGCCGGTTGTGACGCCGCGCGGGCACGCCGGTGCCCCCCGCTGGCTCACTGCACGGCCAGGTACTGGTGCAGTGCCGCCACCACCGCGGCACCTTCCCCGATCGCCGCGCCCACGCGCTTGACCGAACCGGCGCGCACATCGCCGATGGCGAACACACCCGGCACGCTGGTCTCCAGGGCGCCAGGCTCCGCCGCGTCCGGGTCGCGGCGTGCAGAGGCACCGGTGCGCACGAAGCCGTGTGTGTCCAGGGCCACGCCGCAGCCGGCCAGCCAATCGGTCTCCGGGTCGGCACCGACGAACAGGAACACGTTGCCCAGCGTGCGCTGCACTTCGGTGGGGGCGCCTGCGTGGCCTGCCTCCTGCCACCGCACACCCTGCAGCGCCTGGCCGCTGTCGCCCTCCAGCCCGGTGAGCTGTGCGTGGGTACGCAGTGCGATATTGGGCGTCGCCGCAATGCGCTCCACCAGGTACTGCGACATGCTGGCCGCCAGGCAGGGGCCACGCACCAGCATCGAGACCCGCGACGCGTGCTGCGACAGGTACACCGCCGCCTGCCCGGCCGAGTTGCCACCACCCACCAGCACCACCTCGGCCTGCTGGCACATCTTGGCCTCCAGCGGCGAGGCCCAGTACCACACGCCGCGACCCTCGAATTCGGCCAGGCGCGGCAGGTCGGGCCTGCGATACCGTGCCCCGCTGGCCACCACCACCGCACGGCTGCGCAGGCGGCGGTCGTCAGTGAGGCGCAGCACCAGCTCGCCGTCCGTGCCACTGCGGCTGCAGTCCAGTGTGCGCACCTGCGCGGGAATGAGCATCTGCGCACCGAACTTCTGCGCCTGCACGAATGCACGGCCCGCCAGGGCCTGGCCGGAGATGCCGGTCGGGAATCCCAGGTAGTTCTCGATGCGCGCGCTGGCACCGGCCTGGCCGCCGTAGTAGCGGCAGTCGAGCACCACCACCTTCAGCCCTTCGGAGGCGGCATACACCGCGGTGGACAGGCCCGCGGGGCCGGCGCCCACGATGGCGATGTCGAAGAGCTCGTCGTGCGCGTCGCCGTCGACCATGCCGAGCCGGCGTGCGAGTTCGTCCTCGCTGGGGTTGACCAGCACCGTGCCGTCGGCCAGCACGGCCAGGGGCTGGCTGGCGCGTCGGCTGCATTGCGCCAGCAGCGCCGCCGCATCCGGGTCTGCCGCCATGTCCACCACATGGTACGGATGGCCGTTGCGGGTCAGGAAGTTGCGCAGGCGGCGCAGGTCGGGTGCATCGGCCTGCCCGATCAGCACCGGGCCGCTGGCACCGGACTCGATCAGCGCCACGCGGCGCAGGATCAGCGCCCGCACGATGCGTTCGCCCAGGTCCGCCTCGGCCACCAGCAGCGCGCGCAGCTGGCCGGGCGCCACCAGCAGCACTTCCACGTCGTCCTCGGCCTCGCCGTCCACCAGTGCATGGCGGCCCGAGAGCTGGCCCACCTCGCCCACGAACTCGCCCGGTCCCTGCCGCGTGATCGGCACCACATGGCCCAGGCCGTCACGTTGGCAGATGGCCACCACGCCACCGAGCACGATGAACAGGCCCGGGCCCGGCGCGCCGGCCGTGAACAGCCGCTCGCCACGCGCATAGTGGCGGACTTCGCCGAAGCGCCCGATGCGGGCCACTTCGGCCTCGCTCAAGACCGGAAACATCTGGGGCCGCCGGTCCGCCATGGCGGTGCGGGCAGGCGTGGGAGCGCTGTCCATGCCGCGACGCCTAGAACGCGCTCTTGGTGCAGCCGCCATCCACCCGCAGCGCCGCACCGGTGGTGCCCGAAGCCAGGGGACTGGCCACATAGGTGACCAGGCTGGCGATCTCCTGCGGTGTCTCGAAGCGCTTGATCAGCGAGGTGGGGCGGGCCGTCTCGAAGAATTCCTTCTCGAAGGCCTCGATGGACTTGCCGTCCGCCTTGGCCAGCGCCTCCACGAAGTCCCCGACGCCGCGCGAGCGCGTGGGGCCGGGCAACACGCTGTTGACCGTGATGCCCGTGCCGGCCACCGACTCCGCCAGCCCGCGCGAGACGGCCAGCTGTGCGGTCTTGGTCATGCCGTAGTGCACCATCTCGGCAGGGATCTGCACCGCGCTCTCGCTGGAGATGAAGATGATGCGGCCCCAGTTGGCCTGGCGCATGGCGGGCAGGCACAGTCGGGCCAGGCGCACGCCACTGAGCACGTTCACGTCGAAGAATCGCATCCAATCCGCGTCGGGGATCTCCTCGAAGGGCTTCGGCTCGAAGATGCCCAGGTTGTTCACCAGGATCTCGATGCCAGGATGCTTTTGGACCAGCGCCTCCGCAGCTGCCGCCGTGCTGAGGTCCCCCGCGAATCCCATGACCGCGCCCCCCGGCCCGGCCTGGATGCCGGCCACCGCTGCGTCCACCGAGGCCTGGGTGCGGCCGTTGACGATGACGCGGGCGCCCTCGGCGGCCAGTGCCGTGGCGATGGCGTGGCCGATGCCGGCGGTGCTGCCGGATACCAGGGCGAGTTTGCCGGTGAGTTGCAGGTTCATGGGAAACGTCCTTTGTGCAGAAATGAAGAGCGGCTCTTGTACCGGAAATGCTGCCACAGCGACGGCGCAATGGGCATCCGCCGCAAGGCCAGGGTGCTCACGTCCCCTCAGGGATCGTGGTCCATCCCTCCCAGCCGCTCGCCCAGGAAGTCGATGAAGCTGCGCAGCTTCGGCGCCATGTACTGCCGGCTGGTGTAGACGGCGAACAGCGTCACGGCTGGTGCACGGTATTCGGGCACCACCGCGACCAGCCGGCCGGCCGCCAGGTCGTCCTCGATGAGCCAGTCCGGCAGGTAGGCCATGCCCATGTCGGCGCGCACGGCGTGCAGCGTGAGGTTGGTGTCGTCGGACTTCATCACCGGCGCCATGCGTAGGGGCACCATGCGCCCGTCGGGTCCACGCAGCGCCAGGCCTTCCAGGTTCACGTAGCTGGGCACGATGGCATCGCAGCGTGCCAGGTCGGACGGCAGCCGCGGCACGCCGCTGCGGCGCAGGTATGCCGGGGTCGCCACCAGCTGGAAGGGCACCTGGCACAGTGGCCGGGCGATCAGCGCGGGCGAGGGCTCGCGCGTGGCACGCAGCGCCATGTCGTAACCGTCGGCGCTCAGGTCCACCTTGCGGTTCTCCAGGTGCATGTCCACCAGCACCTCGGGCTGTCGGGCCCGGTAGTCGGCCAGCACCCGCGCCATGCGCGGCGTCGCACACCACACCGGCGCGCTGACCTTGAGCTGGCCACGCGGTGCTCCGCTGCTGCTGCCGATGGCGGCCTCGGCGGCGTCCAGCAGGTCCAGCGCACGCAGGCTCTGGCCATACCAGACCGTGCCCGCCTCGGTGAGGCTCAGGTGCCGGCTGGAGCGGTACAGCAGCCGCGCACCCAGGTCCTTCTCCAGCTGGGCCACGTGCTTGCTGGCCATGGGTGCGGACAGGCCCAGGCGTTCGGCCGCCTGCGCGAAGCTGCCTGCTTCCACCACTTCGCGGAACACGCGCAGGCTGGTCAGGCGGTCCATGTACTTTCTCCAGAAGAAATCGATCCATGAATGTACAGGGCTCGAATTCCGATGCGGAAATCCCTATATTCAATGCCAAGGAGCAACTGCACGATGAACACATCCCTGGCCGCCACCCGCCTGCCCACCTATTTCATCTCCCACGGAGGGGGCCCCTGGCCCTGGATGAAGCAGGAGATGGGCAACACCTATGCCCGCCTGGAAGCCGCGCTGGCCGACATGCCACGCCAGATCGGCCGCACGCCAAAGGCGATCCTGATGGTGTCGGCCCACTGGGAGGCGCCGGCCTTCACCGTGCAGACCCATCCGCAGCCACCCATGGTCTACGACTACGGCGGCTTCCCGGCCCACACCTACAGCGTGCATTACGACTCGCCCGGTTCGCCCGAGCTGGCCTTGCGCGTGCGCGACCTCGTGGCCGCCGCCGGCCTGCCCACGGCCGTGGACGCCGAGCGCGGTTACGACCACGGCATGTTCTCGCCCATGGCCGCCATCTACCCGAAGGCCGAGGTGCCGGTGGTGCAGCTGTCCCTGCGCCGCGGGTTGGACCCGGCCGAACACCTCGCACTGGGCCGTGCGTTGGCACCGCTGCGCGACGAGGACGTGCTGATCATCGGCAGCGGCCTGAGCTACCACAACCTGCGTGCCTTCGGCCCGCAGGCGGCCGTGCCGTCGAAGGCATTCGACGACTGGCTGGGCGTTGCGGCCACGGGTGCATCACCCGCGCAACGCGCGCAGGCGCTGATCGACTGGGCCCAAGCGCCCGCGGCCCGCATCGCGCACCCGCGCGAAGAGCACCTGATTCCATTGATGGTGGCGGTGGGGGCGGCCGAACAGGAGGTGGGTACCCGCGTGTACCACGAGAGCAGCTTCATGGGCGGCATCTCGGTGTCCAGCTACCGATTCGGAAGCGCTGCCGCCTGAGCCTCCTTCCCTCCTGTGGAAAACCCTGAAAGGATTGCAGACATATGTATGAAATTCATTCATAGTAGTTGACTGTTTTTCAGGCATTTGGATTGCGTATCTTTGAAAAGTCGTTTGTTTCCAACGGGTTGTGATGTGGCATGAACTGTGCAATACACAGTCAATCCAACCAGGAGACTTTCCATGCAACGTCGCCCCGTTATCGCCCTGGCCGCTGTGGCCGCCACCTTTGCCACGCTTTCCGCGCCCACGGCTTTCGCCCAGTCCAGCGAAATCCGCATCGCCCACGTCTACGGCCGCACCGGCCCGCTGGAGGCCTACGGCAAGCAGACCCAGACCGGCTTCATGATGGGCCTGGACTACGCCACCGGCGGCACCATGGCCATCAACGGCAAGAAGCTCGTGGTCATCGAGAAGGACGACCAGGGCAAGCCTGACCTCGGCAAGTCGCTGCTGGCCACGGCTTACTCGGACGACAAGGCCGACCTGGCCGTGGGCACCACGGGTTCGGGCGTGGCGCTGGCCATGCTGCCGGTGGCCGAGGAATACAAGAAGATCCTCGTGGTCGAGCCGGCCGTGGCCGACTCCATCACCGGCGACAAGTGGAACAAGTACATCTTCCGCACCGGCCGCAACAGCTCGCAGGACGCGATCTCCAACGCCGTGGCGCTGGACAAGCCCGGCACCACCATCGCCACGCTGGCGCAGGACTGGGCCTTCGGCCGCGACGGCGTGAAGGCCTTCCGCAGCGCGCTGAAAGTCAACAAGATCGCGCACGAGGAATACCTCGCGCCCAACACCACCGACTTCACGGCCGGCATCCAGCGCATCGTCGACGCGCTCAAGGACAAGCCGGGCCGCAAGGTGGTGTGGATCGTCTGGGCTGGGGCCGTCACGCCGTTCTCGAAGTTCGCGGACTTGCAGATCAAGGAGCGTTATGGCATCGAGATCGCCACGGGCGGCAACATCCTGCCGGCGATGACGGATTACAAGCGCTTCCCCGGCATGGAAGGCGCGGCGTATTACTACTTCGGCATCCCGAAAAACGCCGTCAACGAGGCCATGGTGGCGCAGCACTACAAGCAGTTCAAGTCGCCGCCGGACTTCTTCACGGCCGGTGGCTTTACGGCGGCGATGGCGGTGGTGACCGCGCTCAAGAAGACCAACGGCGACACCAACACCAACAAGCTCATCAGCACCATGGAAGGCATGAGCTTCGAGACGCCCAAGGGCAAGATGACCTTCCGCAAGGAAGACCACCAGGCCATGCAGAGCATGTACCACTTCAAGATCAAGGCCGACCCGGCCTTCCCGTGGGGGGTGCCGGAGCTCGTGCACGAGATCAAGCCGGAAGAAATGGACGTGCCGATCCTCAACAAGCGTTAGAACGACGCTCACCCCCAGTCTCCGCGCTACGCGCTCCGCCAACCCCCTTGCAGGGGGCGCCGCCAGCGGCCTGGCAAAGCCAGTTCCTCTTCGGCCGCTGGTACGGCTTCGTCCCCATTCCCATCCATGCTCGAAACGCTAGACCTGACCATCCGCTTCGGCGGCCATGTGGCGGTGAATGCCGTCAGCTGCCGCTTCGCGCCCGGCACGCTGACGGCCATCGTCGGCCCCAACGGCGCGGGCAAGACCACGTACTTCAACCTGATCTCGGGCCAGCTCACGGCCACGGCGGGCAGCGTGTCGCTGGGCGGGCGCGACCTGTCGGGCCTGAGCGCCTCGGCACGCACGCGCGCCGGCCTGGGCCGCGCCTTCCAGCTCACGAACCTGTTCCCGAATCTCTCGGTGCTGGAGAACGTGCGCCTGGCGGTGCAGGCCACGAAGAGCGGCGCACACCACCACGGCCTGAACCTGTGGAGCATCTGGAGCGACCATGCGGCGCTGACGGCGCGTGCCCGCGAGATCCTGCGTGACGTGGCGATGCACGAGCGCGAGGGCGCCACGGTGGCCAGCCTGCCGCACGGCGACCAGCGCAAGCTGGAGGTGGCGCTGCTGATGGCCCTCGAATCGCAGGTTTTCATGTTCGACGAACCCACGGCCGGCATGAGCGCGGACGAGGCGCCCGTGATCCTGGACCTGATCCGCAAGCTCAAGCAGGACCGCAGCAAGACCATCCTGCTGGTCGAACACAAGATGGACGTGGTGCGTGAACTGGCCGACCGCATCATCGTGCTGCACAACGGCACATTGGTGGCGGATGGGGAACCGTCGGAAGTCATCGCCTCGAAGGTCGTTCAGGAAGCCTACCTGGGCGTAGTTTCGGAAGAGGCAGAGGAGGGCGCGTGATGGCAGAGCCTCTGCTGCAGCTCGCGGGTGTCCACACCCACATTGGCGCGTACCACATCCTGCATGGCGTGGACCTCGCGGTACCGAAGGGCGAAGTGAGCCTGCTGCTGGGCCGCAACGGCGCCGGCAAGACCACCACGCTGCGCACGA
The DNA here is from genome assembly GCA_965278985.1 of Burkholderiaceae bacterium. GTDB lineage: Bacteria > Pseudomonadota > Gammaproteobacteria > Burkholderiales > Burkholderiaceae_C > CAISIP01. The sequence continues at coordinate 176,211 of OZ257131.1, forward strand.
TCATGGGCCTGTGGCGCGCGTCACAGGGCAGCCTGCGCTTCGCGGGCCGCGACATCACGGCCCTGGCCACGCCGCAGATCGCGCAGATGAACATCGCTTACGTGCCCGAGAACATGGGCATCTTCGCGGACCTCACGGTGGCCGAGAACATGCTGCTGGCGGCGCGCAGCGTGGCGCGTGCGAGCCAGATCGACGCCAAGCGGCTGGACTGGATCCATTCGCTGTTCCCTGCCGTGCAGAAGTTCTGGCACCACCCCGCCGGCAAGCTGTCTGGCGGCCAGAAGCAGATGCTGGCCGTGGCACGCGCCATCGTGGAGCCGCGCGAGCTGCTGATCGTCGACGAGCCCAGCAAGGGGCTGGCGCCGTCCATCATCAACAACATGATCGAGGCCTTCGCACAACTCAAGGCCAGCGGCGTGACCATCCTGCTGGTGGAACAGAACATCGCCTTCGCCAAGGCGCTGGGCGACCAGGTGGCCGTGATGGACAACGGCCGCGTGGTGCATGCCGGCGCCATGCAGGCACTGGCCGAGGACAAGGCGCTGCAGAAGTCGTTGCTGGGGCTCTCTTTATGAACATCGCCAAGAAGGACATCGTCCCCCTGGCCCTGGTGCCGGTGCTCGCGCTCATCGCGCTGCCGCTGGTGGGCTCGGGCTCCACCTGGCTCACGCTGACCGTCGCGGGCCTGGCCATGGGCTTTATCGTCTTCATCATCGCCTCGGGCCTCACGCTGGTTTTCGGGCTGATGGACGTGCTGAACTTCGGCCACGGCGTGTTCATCGCCCTCGGTGCGTTTGTGGCCACCAGCGTGCTGGGCTCCATGGGCGACTGGACGGGCTCCGAGCAGCTGTGGCGCAACCTGGTGGCCGTGCTGCCGGCCATGCTGGTGGCCATGGCCGTGGCGGGCGCACTGGGCATGGTGTTCGAGCGGCTGATCGTGCGGCCCGTCTACGGCCAGCACCTGAAGCAGATCCTCATCACCATGGGCGGCATGATCATCGGCGAGGAGCTGATCAAGGTGATCTGGGGTCCGCTGCAGATCCCGCTGCCGCTGCCCAACGGCATGCGCGGCGCATTGCTGGTGGGCGATGCGGCCATCGAGAAGTACCGCCTCATCGCGGTGGTGGTGGGTGTCGCGGTGTTCGCCGTGCTGGCCTGGACCCTCTCGCGCACCAAGATCGGCCTGCTGATCCGCGCCGGCGTGCAGGACCGCGAGATGGTGGAGTCGCTGGGCTACCGCATCCGCCGCCTCTTCGTGGGCGTGTTCGTGGCCGGCAGCGCGCTGGCCGGCCTGGGCGGTGTGATGTGGGGCCTGTACCAGCAGAACGTGATCCCGCAGATGGGCGCGCAGGTCAACGTGCTGATCTTCATCGTGATCATCATCGGCGGGCTGGGCTCCACGGGTGGCGCGTTGATCGGCGCGCTGCTGGTGGGCCTGATGGCCAACTACACCGGCTTCCTGGCGCCGAAGGCCGCACTGTTCTCGAACATCGCGCTGATGGCGGCGGTGTTGCTGTGGCGGCCGCAGGGGCTGTTCCCTGTCACGAACCGCTGAAGGGGACCACGACATGTTGCATCGCATCCTCTCCGGCGACACCCCGCGCAGCCGCGTGCTGGCGGTGGTGCTGCTGGCCCTGCTGCTGGGCCTGGCCTTCGCGCCCTTCCTGTTCCCGGGTGTGAAGGCCCTCAACGTCGCGGCCAAGGTGCTGGTCTTCGTGGTGCTGGCCGCGAGCTTCGACCTGTTGCTCGGCTACACCGGCATCGTGAGTTTCGCCCACACCATGTTCTTCGGCATCGGTGCCTATGGCGTGGCGATCGCCTCCACGCGCATGGGTGCAGGCTGGGATGCACTGGCCGTGGGCGTGCTGGGCGCGCTGGTGGTGTCGTGCCTGCTCGCGCTGGTGATCGGCCTGTTCTCGCTGCGCGTGCGCGCGATCTTCTACGCCATGATCACGCTGGCCGTGGCCTCGGCCTTCCTCACGCTGGCCTCGCAGCTCTCGGAGTTCACGGGCGGTGAAGACGGCCTGAGCTTCAAGGTGCCCGAGATCCTGTCGCCGAGCTTCGAGTTCTCGGAGGCCCCTTTCCTCGGCGTGAGCCTGGACGGCCGCCTGCTGTGTTACTACCTGCTGTTCGTGGTGGCGGTGGTGCTGCTGCTGACGCTGGTGCGCATCGTGAATTCACCCTTCGGCCGAGTGCTGCAGGCCATCCGCGAGAACGAGTTCCGTGCCGAGGCGATCGGGTACCGCGTGGTGGTGTACCGCACCGTCTCCAGCGTGCTGTCGGCGCTCTTCGCCTGCCTGGCCGGCTGCATGCTGGCGCTCTGGCTGCGCTACAACGGGCCGGACACGTCGCTCTCTTTCGAGATCATGATGGACGTGCTGCTGATCGTGGTCATCGGCGGCATGGGCACGATGTACGGCGCGGCCATCGGCGCCACGCTGTTCCTGATCGCGCAGAGCTATCTGCAGGACCTGCTGCGCATGGGCAGCGAGGCGGCATCAGGCCTTCCCTGGCTGGCCGCGCTGCTGTCGCCTGACCGCTGGCTGTTGTGGCTGGGTGTGTTGTTCGTGTTGTCGGTCTACTACTTCCCCACCGGTGTGGTGGGGCGCCTGCGCCTGCGCGCTGCCGGAGGCAAAGCATGAGCCACCTGCCCACGTCCCACTACCTGCGTTGCGCAGGCCGCGAGATCCACTACATGGAGTGGGGCGCGCAACACCCGAAGACGGTGATCGCCTGGCACGGCCTGGCCCGCACGGGCCGCGACATGGACGAACTCGCCGCCCACCTGAGTACACCGGAGCAGGGCTGGCGCGTGATCTGCCCCGACACCATCGGCCGGGGACTCAGCGAATGGAGCCCCGACCCGCTGAACGAATACTGCCTGGCCTTCTATGCGCAGATCGCCACGGCGCTGGTCGACCAGCTGGGGCTGCAGCGCTTCCACTGGGTGGGCACGTCGATGGGCGGCGCCATCGGCCTGGTGGCGGCAGCGGGCGCATTGCGCGGGCGCATCGAGCGCCTGGTGCTCAACGACATGGGGCCGCAGCTGCGCGAGGCCGCGCTGCAACGCATCCGCAGCTACGCGGGCAATCCATCGGCGTTCGCCACCGTGACCGAGCTTGAAGCTTATTTCCGCAGTGTCTATAAACCCTACGGCTTCCTGACCGATGCGCAGTGGCGGCGCCTGACCGAGACTTCCGTGCGCCGCCTGCCCGACGGCCGCGTGACGCCGCACTACGACCCGGCGATGGTGCAGCAGTTCATTCACTACCCGCAGGACCACGACCGCTGGCCGGAGTACGACAGCCTGCAGATCCCGGTGTTGTGCCTTCGCGGGGAAGACTCGGACCTTCTGGCCGCAGAGACCGCGGCGGAGATGGCCTTGCGCGGCCCGCGGGCGCGCGTCGTCACCATGGCGGGTTGTGGCCATGCGCCCGCATTGAACGTACCTGAGCAACTGCTGCTGGTATCGGACTTTCTCCGCAGCTGATACGTCGTCCCCGGGCCGGTGGCGAAGGCCGCCTGGCACCGCGTCGGACATCTCCCACCCGGAGGGCTGCGCCTGTCCGATGGCTGCGCGGCCTGCGCGCGGGCACCATCTTTCCTTGTTTGCACCGCCGGCCCGGCAAGGTCGTGGCCCCCGCATGGCCGCGGCCGTGCAGCCGCAACAACCAGGACAGACCACGGTACATGGAACATGTTTGGGGATTCTTCCGCGCCGGCGGCGTGGAGCAGGTGAGCATCACATCGGGCGCGGACATTGCGCACCTCGGGGAACTGGACCAGAAACTGTGGGTGGCGCTGGCCTGCCCCACGCGCGGCACCGAGTTCGACGCCCGCACCCTGGACTTCATCGATACCGACCGCGATGGCCGCATCCGCGCGCCGGAGCTGATCGCCGCGGCGCAGTGGGCCTGTGCCCGGCTGCGGGACCCCGATGACCTGGTGCGGCAGCGCGACATGCTGCTGCCGGCGGCCATCGCCGATGGCTCCGAGGAAGCACGCGCCCTGGCCGAAGAGGCGCGCCATGTGTTGCAGTTGCGCGGCCATGCCCCGGATGCGGCGCTGGGCCTGGACGACCTGAAGGACCGCGCCGAGCTCTTCGCGGCCAAGCGTTTCAACGGCGATGGTGTGGTCACGCCGGGCACGGCGGGCGAGGACGCCGAGGCGGCGGAGGCCATCACGCAGATCCTGCAGACCCTGGGCGGTGTCGCGGACCGCAATGGCGAGCAGGGCGTGGACCGCGCCCGTGTGGAGACCTTCTTCCAGCAGGTCGATGCCATGGCCGCCTGGTATGCCGACGCGCGCCGCGATGCCGCGTTGCAGCCCCTGGGCGCCAGCATGCTGGACGCCTACGCCGCGATGGCGGCCGTGCGCGCCAAGGTGGACGACTTCTTCGTGCGCTGCCGCCTGGCGCGCTACGACCCGCAGGCCGCCGAGCCGCTGAATGCCACGCTGCAGGACTACCAGGCGCTGGCCGCGCAGTCGCTGGATGCGGCTTCGGCCGCCTTGGGGCGCCTGCCGCTGGCACGCGTGGGCGGCGAGGGCATCCTGCCGCTGCACGATGGCGTGAACCCTTTCTGGTTCGATGCGTTGCAGGCGCTGAGTGAGCGTGCCGTACGCCCCCTGCTGGGCGAGGACATGGCGACGCTGCGCGAGGCCGACTGGCGGCGTCTGCAGGACCTGCTCGCGCCCTGCAGCGCCTGGCATGCCGTGCGCCCCGACGTGAAGCTGGCGGCGCTGGACGCGGCGCAGACCGCGCGCTGGGCGGCGCCCGCCGTGCGCGAAGCCGTGTTGTCGCTGGTCCGGCAGGACGAGGATGCCGAACCGGGCAACGCGCGCATCGTGGACCTGGAGAAGCTGCTGTACCTGCAGCGCGACCTGTTCACGCTGCTGCGCAACTTCGTGTCCTTCGAGGCCTTCTACCGGCGCGAGGGCGCGATCTTCCAGGCCGGCACGCTGTACCTGGACGGCCGCAGCTGCGACCTCAGCGTGCGTGTCGAAGACGCGGCCAAGCACGCATTGCTGGCAGGCCGCGCGAAGGCCTACCTCGCCTATTGCACCTGCACGCGCGTGGGTGAGAAGGCCATCCAGATCGTCTCGGCCTTCACGGCGGGGGACGTGGACTTCCTGTTCGTGGGGCGCAACGGCGTGTTCTACGACCGCGCCGGCAAGGACTGGGACGCGACCATCACGCGTGTCATCGAGAACCCCACCAGCATCGGCCAAGCCTTCTTCTCGCCCTACAAGAAATTCCTGAACCTCGTCGAGGAGCAGGTGGCCAAGCGTGCCGCGGCGGGCGAGAGCCGCGCGCAGGGCCGGCTGGGCACCGTCGCGGGCCAGGTGGCGGTGGCCGACAAAGCCGTGCCGCCTGCTGCCGTGCCTGCCGCCGCTGCAGGGGCTGTGGGCGCTGCCATCCCGCCTGCGCTGGCGACCCTGGGCGGCAAGCGCGTGGACGTGGGAACGGTGGCGGCCATCGGCGTGGCGCTGGGCAGCCTCAGCGCCGTGGCGGTGGGCGTGTTCGCGCGTTTCATCGAGCTGGGCTGGTGGATCCCCATGGCAGTGGCCGGCATCGTGCTGGCGATTTCCGGTCCCAGCATGCTGATCGCGTGGCTCAAGCTGCGCCAGCGCAGCTTGGGGCCGATCCTGGACGCCAGCGGATGGGCCATCAACGGGCGCATGCGCATCAATGTGCGGCTGGGCGCGTCGCTGTCGCAGAGCGCGCGGGTTCCTTCGACGGCGCGGCGGCGGCTGGCCGATCCCTTTGCCGATCGCCATGGACGGGCATACACGCTGTGGACGGTGGGCTTCCTGCTCGCGGTGCTGCTCGTGGGCTGGCGCTATGGGCTGCTCAATCCATTGCTGCCGGAGGGGCTGCGCGTGGCGCCCCGGCCGCCGCAGCCTGTGGTGGTCGTACCGGCGGGGGGCAGTGGCACGGCGGTGCCTGGGGCCGCCCCGCTGGCGCCTGCATCCGCGGCGCTGCCTTGATGGGCTGATAGGCTGATGGCGGGACGGCGCGGTACTTACCAGGCCATCAGCGAGGTCTTGGCCGCCGCATCCGTGTGGTACATGCGCACGCCCACCTGGTAGTTGCGGCCGTGCTGCAGGCGCATGGCGACCTTGGCGTTGAGGTCGGTGCCGCTGTCGTCGTTGCCGGCGATCTGCACATGGCCCTGGGGCGTCACCTCGAACAGCACCAGCACCGTGTCGGAGGTGCCGAAGGTGCCGACGTTGTAGGTGCGCGTGCGGGGCGGTGAGAAGCCGAAGGCACGGGTCTCGCCGGCTGCCAGCGCCAGCCGCTGCGACAGCCCGACCTGCAGCGCGGGCAGCTGCTTCTTCGCGGGGGCGGGATAGGACTCCACGACCCAGCGCTTGTCGTCCGCCGACAGGCGACCCTTGGGGAACAGGCCGCCGTCCTTGTACTTCGGCGGCGCATCGATCAGGCCCGGGCCGAACTGGTATTCCATGACCGAGTCGGTGTCCCAGTTGCTGCCCTTGATCTCCGACATCGGGATCTTGCGCAAGATGTTCCACTCGATGTGCGCGTCCCCCCAGTGGTTCGGCGCGCCACGGAAGTAGTCGAGCACGGCCGTGTGGTTCCAGGTGATGCCGGCATTCGGGTTCTGGTGTTCGTGGTCCAGGCCCAGCGTATGGCCGATCTCGTGCAGCGTGGTGTCGCGGCCGTAGGCGGTGTTCAACGGCCAGCCGAAGTTCATGGTGCGGGCCATGAGATCGCGGATCGTCAGCACGTCGCGGCCCATATATGACCAAGAGCCGTCGGCCGGGTCGAAGCCGATGCGCACCTGCGCGTCCTGCGGCAAATCCACCGCCGCCGCGCCAGCTGGTGGAAACCGCATCGTTCTTGCGAAAGCAGTAGTAGGTGAGCTGCGTGCCGTTCACCCATTTCTTGCCGAAGGCGATGATGGAGGATGTCTTCATGGTATCCCCCGGTGGTGGTGGCGCCCCGCGCGTGTCGCTGGATGTGAGCGCTGCGCGTGGTTGCCGGGTGGGGGAATTTGGGAGGGTTGCTCTACCTTGGAAATGCAAGGCGGGGTCGACCGTGTTGCGTTGGCGCGGTCAGCCGCCGTTCGCCCACAAAAAAGCCGGCACAGGGTGCCGGCTTTTCGATGCGCAGGGCGCGGGTTGGCAGGGCTCAGTAGCCGCGGCCACCGCCGTAACCACCACCACCGCCGCCGCCACCACCGCCGAAGCCGCCGGTGCGTTTTTCCATCGGACGCGCCACGTTGACGGTCAGTGCACGGCCGCCGAGGGACTGGCCGTTCAGGCCGCTGATGGCAGCCTGGGCTTCCTGGGCGCTGGACATTTCCACGAAGCCGAAGCCCTTGGAGCGGCCGCTGTCACGGTCCATCATGACCTTGGCGGAGTTCACGGTGCCGAATTCCGAGAATTGTTGTTGCAGGGTCTGGTCGTCGACCGAGTAGGCGAGGTTGCCTACGTAGAGTTTGTTTTCCATGAGGATCTTTGGAGGTGAATTTCCGTGCGGCCGGATGACCGCTCGGGGTGTTGGGAAAGGGAGGAAAGGAAAAGGAAGAACAGTTCAGCGAGGACCGCGGTTGCCCTGCGGAGGACCACTGGGTCCGCGCGTCTCGATGTGCCGGAACGTGATCCGGCCCTTGTTCAGGTCGTAGGGGGACATTTCGAGCGAGACCCGATCGCCGGCGAGCACACGGATGCGGTGTTTGCGCATCTTGCCGCCGGAGTAGGCAATGAGTTGGTGGCCGTTTTCCAGCGTCACGCGGAAGCGTGAATCCGGCAGCACTTCGTCCACCTTGCCTTGCATTTCGATCAGATCTTCTTTAGCCATGGGTCTCCTGGGGTGCGTGAGAAAAGGGGGGTCAGGCCAGCTGGTTGCGCAGAACCATGCTGCGACCCTCCCGCAGCGCATAACGCGCCGCGTGGGCGTCGCTCTCGAAGCGGGGAATGAAGCGGATGATGCGGTCGTAGACGCCGCGTCGGATCGACACGGCCGAGGCGTAGTCGCCGTGGTCGGTGATCTTGGTCAAAGGGGTGACGAGGAACTTGCCCACCGTCAGGGTGTTTTGGGGCATCTATCGGTATTCAAGGGCCACGCAAGGCGTGGTCCTGGGTTGGATTGCACTGGCCGCCTGTTGGCGCGCCGATGTCGCGACTCGCGTCGCCGCTAAGGTCGGCCCGCGCGAGCGTCGCGTGGACCGGAAGGGTTCGCCGAAGAGGGAGTGTGACCACCAGCGCATGCCGCACGATGCGGTGGACAGGTGAGGTGGCGCGGCTTGGAGTGGGCCGCGCGGGTGTCAGACAACAGGCACCGAATAGGCCAACAAGTCGCGGTGCTGTCGTGGATTGTACCCCAAACGCGCCGTGTGCCGCCGTGCGAACGCGCGCGGCGCGAACGTCGGCGCACGCAGCCCCGGAAAACAGGGCGTTCTCGAAGGACGCGGTGGACAGCGGGCTACTGCAGGCTGACCTCGACGCGGCGGGCGTCGGCGTTGCTGCCCGTCGCCAGGGTCTGCTCGGGCTTCTGCAGCACCAGCTTGTCTTCCGGCACGCCCAGCGCCTTGAGCACGTCGCGGACGGCGAAGGCGCGTTGCTTGGCCAGCTCCGCGTTCGCCGCGGCATCGCCGGTGGCGTCGTGGAAGCCTCTGATCACGGCCGTCTTGCCGTCACCCACGGCCTTGACCACGTCGGCGAGCGCCTCATTGGCACCCGCGGAGACCTCGGCCTTGCCGGTCGCAAAGTAGAACTTGACCACGCCGTCGACCACCATGATGGGAGGGACATCTTCTGCTTCCACCAGCACGACCACCGCAGGTGCCGCATCGGCCTGCGGGCCAGCGGCGGTGCGCCGGACATGGTGGATGCCAAAGATGATCGCGAAGATCACCACCGCGGCGACCAGGAAGAACACCAGGCCCAGGGCGAATCGTTGCGGGCTCTCGTCGTCGTTGGCGGACATGTTGCAAGGGTCTCCAGAAAAAACAACCCGTGATTGTAGGCGGGCATCCCGAAGGGCATTCCCACCGGTCGCGGCCCCGTGATGCGGCTCTATGATGCTGCACCGGTCGCGGGGACCATCCCCTGCGGCCGGCTTTTATTCCAACAGCAAAAGGGAGTTCCAGCGTGTTCAGTCTGATCGGTACCATCGTCGTCGGCTTCATCGTGGGTTTGCTTGCGCGCGCGTTCAAGCCGGGCGATGACAAGCTCGGCATCATCATGACCACCGTCCTCGGCATCGTCGGGTCCGTGGGCGCCAGTTACCTGGGCCAGGCGATGGGCTGGTATGGCCCGGGTCAGGCCGCGGGGTGGATCGCGTCCATCGTCGGCGCGATCGTGCTGCTCGTCATCTACGGCATGCTCAAGGGCAAGAGCTGATCCGCCGCGTCCCGGTTGTCCGGCGCAGCGGGAACGTCCATGGCTCCACCCCAGCACCTGTGGGTCGCCGGGGTGGATGTGCGGGTCGAGGGGCAGGGCGATGACACCCTGCTGATGCTGCACGGCTGGCCCGACACGTTGCGGCTGTGGGACGGCACCGTGGCGGCGTTGCAGGACCGCTACCGCTGCGTGCGTTTGACCCTGCCAGGCTTCGACCTGGCCGGGCCCCCGCGTTCTGTGCCGGTGGACACCATGCAGCAGCTGCTGCGTGACATCGTCGATGCCGTCTCCCCAGGGCGTCCCGTGACGCTCGTGCTGCACGACTGGGGCTGCATCTTCGGTTATGAATTCGCCCACCGCCATCCCCAGCGCGTGGCGCGCATCGTAGGGCTGGACGTAGGGGACCACAATTCGTCTGCATGGAGGCGCGCCGTGGGACCCAAGGGCCTGTGGCGCGTGGCGGCCTACCAGCTCTGGCTGGCCCTGGCATGGGTGGTGGGCCGATTCGGCGCGCCGCGGTGGGCTGACCGGCTCACACGCTGGCAGGCGCGCCACCTTCGCTGCCCGGTACCACCGCAGCGCATGGGCTGGCAGATGAACTATCCGTATGCGATGAAATGGCTGGGCGTTGCGGGCGGCATGGCCCACCTGGCGCCCGTGGCAGCGGCTGCGCACCCCATGCTCTACGTCTTCGGCACGCGCAAGTATTTCATGTTCCATTCGCCCGAGTGGCTTGCGGCCGTGCGGGCCCGCGCTGGCAGCGCCGTGGTAGGCATGCGCGCCAGCCATTGGCTGATGCTGGATCGGCCCGCGGAATTCCATGCGGCCCTTCGCGCATGGCTGGACGGGACGCCGCTGCCCGTGGGCACCGACCTCCCGGTCTGAGTCACCCGCGACCGCTTCAGGCCACTGATGGTGCGCCAGGATGCACGCCGGGCTGTGCACCGGCCTTGTCGATCCACAGCTGCATCGCATCCCACAGATCGGTCTGGCTGAAGGAGCAGCTCTCTTCGCTGAACGAGGCGCTGGACTCCAGCCGGTTGCGCAACTGGTCCAGTGCCTGCACAAAGCGCTCCGGCAGCGCCGCAAGCAGCAAAGCCTGCTGGCCCGCGATGTCAGAGAAGGTGGCCGCGCTGGCCTGGCCTGCGCGCAACTGCCGCAATGCGGCCTGCAGGGCCTGGAGCTGGTCGTGGGGCGTCATGCGCCCATTGTAGGAACCGTCGCCGCAATGCCGCGGCTTCAGCTTCGCGCTGCCATGGACGCAGCGCCCCCGGCCGGACGCCCCGCCATCGCCTGGGCCAGCGTCTGCGCCGAGCAGGGCTTCGGCAGGATGTCGAAGCCCAGTCGGGTGACGGCATCGAGCTGTTCGGTGTAGCCGCTCATCAGCAGGATGCGCACGCCAGGAAAATGCGCGCGCACATGGCTGGCCAGTGCCACGCCGTCCATGTCGCCGGGCATCACCACGTCCGACAGCACCAGATCGGGCAATTGCCCGCGTTCTCGCTGCTCTTGCAGCCACCGCCGTGCGTCGGCTGCGTTGCCTTCGAGGTGCACGGCGCAGCCCATCGATTCCATCACCGGCACCAGCGCGTGGGACACCTCGGCGTTGTCCTCCACCAGCAGCACGCGCTTGCCCAGATCGCGTGGCATGGGTGAGGCCGGTGGCAGTGCGGGCGAGGGCGTGCCGCGGCCTGCAGGGAAATACATGCGTACCGTGGCGCCATGGCCCGGCGTGCTGTGCAGGGTCGCGATGCCGCCCGCGCGCTGGCACAGGCCATAGACCTGGCTCAGCCCCAGGCCCGTGCCCTGGCCCACCGGCTTGGTGGTGAAGAAGGGTTCGAAGACCTTGTGCTGGTGCTCCAGCGCCACCCCGGGCCCGTCGTCCACGCACTCCAGCAGCACCAGCGCGCCACGCAGCAGGGGCGGCAGGTCGGTCGCCGTGTTCGCGTCCGTGTTGGTGGCGCGCAGTGTGAAGTTGCCGCCTGCCGGCATGGCGTCGCGCGCGTTGACGGCCAGGTTGATCAGCGCCAGCTCGAACTCGGCCGGGTCGAGTTCGATGGCGTGGGTGTCCGGCGCGATCTCGATGTGCAGCGCGATCTTGCTGCCCAGCACCGGGCCCAGCAGGTCGCGCAAGAGCGGCAGCCGTTCCTGCAGGCGGAAATGCTCCGGCACCAGCGCCTGCCGCCGGGAGAAGGCGAGCAACTGGCGCGTGAGTTTGGTGGAGCTGGCGACCGCACGGCCCATCGAAGCGAGCTGCGGGTGGCGTTCCCCTTCCGGAAGCTTGTGCTGCAGGATGTAGAGGTTGTTGCTGATCACCATCAGCGCGTTGTTGAAGTCGTGGGCCACACCGCCCGTGATGCGGCCCAGCGCCTCCAGCTTCTGCGCCTGCAGCAGCGCCTCTTCCACGCGGCGCAGCGCCAGTGATTCCTCGCGCAGGCGTTCCGCCGCCAGCAGCGACTCGCGGCTGCGCGCCAGCGCAGTGCGCAGCGCCAGCAGCAGCCCCGCCAGCGGCGGCAATCCGAACGCCGCCAGCCAAGCCATCTCGATGGCCCAGCGGCGCGTGATGTTGTGCATGTCGATGCCGGTGCCCATGTACAACGGGTAGTCGCCCAGCTTGTTGAACATCAGCAGGCGCCGGCGGCCGTCCACCGAGGACACGCCTTCGGTGACGCCGGCGGTGCGGCCTTCGAGGATCATCGTCATCACGGGGCTGCTCTCGGCCAGGCGGGGAGGCGCGTTGTCGACCGGAGGCCAGCGCGAGAGGATGGTGCCGTCCGCGCGCAGCAGGTTGATCGCCACGCCGGGCTCGTCGGCTGCCAGGTTGTGGTGGAACTCCTCGAAATAGGCCGGCCGCAGGTTGACGGTGACCGTGCCCTCGAATGCGCCGTCCCCGCCGTAGCGGCCGTTGCTCAGTGCGATGAGGCGCTGGCCGGATACACGGCCCTCGAAGGGCGCCGAGATGAAGGATCCGCTGCGCTGCGAGCGGTGCCACTGGAAGTAGTCGCGGTCCGCGGCGTCCATGTTCTTCGGCGCGGGGTAGGTGCGGTTGGTGGCCAGCGCCACGCCCTGCGCGTTGCGCACCCAGATGCCATGGATCTGCGGCTTGTTCTGCAGCATCTGCTGGAACTGCGCGTGCAACAGCTTTTCCTGCGCCTGCACCTGCTGGTTGTCCGCCTCGCCCAGCGCATCCATCACGCGGGCCATCACCACCTCGTTGGTATCGAACACCCGCAGCGCATGTTCGCTGGCGATGCGCAGCGCGCGGTTCAGCCGCAGGTCGGCCTCCGCGCGGATGTCGGCGTACCGGTACGCGCCCACCGCCGCATAGAGCACCACGAACAGCAGCATGCACAGCCAACCCAGCCGACGCAGGTGGGTCAGGGAGGATGCGGAATCGGATGTCAGCGGTGGATTGGCGGCGTTGTGCAACATTCCGGGCGGGTCGGTGCAGGGGCACGCCTGCGGTGGAGCAGGCGCAGCTTAACGCAACACCGTCGCCGGCTCACACCCGGGCCATCGGGACACGGGCTCCCGGTGTGCATCCACGCGAGTTACACCAGGCCGGCGTACACGTTCTGAACGTCGTCGTGGTTGTCCAGCGCAGCCAGGAAATTCTCTACCTCTTCCAGGTCGGCAGCGGCGAGCGACGAGGCCTGGACCGGGTTGCGGGGCTTGTAGCCGAGCTTGGCCGAGACCACGTGGAACCCCTGTGCCGGCAGCGCGCGGCTCACGAGATCGAGGTCCGCGTGGTCGGTGAGGAACAGGGTCGCGCCTTCTTCGTCGCCCGGCTCGAAATCCTGCGCACCGGCTTCGATGGCGGCCACTTCCGGGTCGGCGCCGGCCTGCGCAGGGGTGGCCTCGATCATCCCCACGTGCTCGAAATCCCAGGCCACGGACCCGGAGGTGCCCAGCTGGCCCTTGCGGAACATCACTCGCATCTCCGGGGCGGTGCGCTTGACGTTGTCGGTGAGGCATTCGACCATCACCGGCACCTGGTGCGGTGCGAAACCCTCGTAGACCACATGCTCGAAATGCACCGGTTCGTCGGTGAGCCCGGCGCCCTTCTTGATGGCCCGCTCCAGCGTGTCCTTCGGCATCGATACCTTGCGGGCCTGTTCCACGACCAGGCGCAGCCGCGCGTTCTGGCCAGGGTCCGCGCCGGCACGGGCCGCCATCATGATTTCCTTGGCCAGCTTGCTGAACAACCGGCCCTTGGCGTTCGCGGCGATCTCCTTGCCCTTGGCTTTCCATTGCGCGCCCATGACTGCTCCTTGCGATGTGGGTGCAGGGTTATACACCCACGCACCGCGTTGGCCCGGTGGGCCTTTGCGCCCCTGTCCTACCCGTGATCGGGCGCTTCGACGCCTGCGCGACACCCTGCTACTGGCTACAAACCCCCACATGGACAGCATCAGCAGTGCCGCGTGGTACGCCCAACTCGCCAAACCATTCTTCGCGCCACCGGCCTACGTCTTCGGGCCGGTGTGGTCGGTGCTGTATGTCGTCATCGCGATCAGCTTCGGCCACGTGCTGGTGCAGACCATCCGCCGCCGCCAGCCCTTCGGCGTGCTGCTGCCCTTCCTGCTCAACCTGCTCTTCAACGTGGCGTACACGCCCCTGCAGTTCGGCCTGCGCAGCAACGGGCTGGCGAGCATCGACGTCCTGCTGCTGCTCGGCACCCTGGTGTGGGCGCTGGTGGTTATACGCCCCCGCATTCCCTGGGTGGCCTGGGTGAACGTGCCCTACCTGCTGTGGGTGTGTTTCGCGACCGTGCTGCAGCTCAGCATCACCTGGCTCAATCGCTGACGCTGCGCGGACGGCAGGACGGCAGTCTTCAGCCGTTCTCCCGCTGCAGCGCGAGGTTGCCGCACGGGAAGGCCACGCACGGCAGCACGTAGCCCTCTTCCTTCTCTTCCGCGAAGAGGCCGGGCCACTCGATCTCGTAACGCACGGAGCCATGCTGCAGCCGCCCCAGGCAGGTGCGGCAGGTGCCGTTGCGGCAGGAGCTAGGCCAGTCGATGCCGCCTTGTTCCAGTGACAGCAGCAGCGGCTGGTGGCTCCAGGCGTCGAAGGGCTGGCCTTCGGGTTCGGCGGTGGCGTTGAAGATGCGGGCGTCGGCGGGGATCTGGCTCATGGGAGGCGCTGGAGACGTGGAAGAGATGGTGCATTCTGGGGATGGCCAAGCACGGCCCCACTGCGGGACACTGCAGGTTCGCAGCACCATTCATTCTTCCACGTGTGGCGCGCACCCCTTGCGCCGCCCGCTCCTCCACCCCATTGCACCCCTGCATGTTCCACGACACCGTACCGGATGGCCTCCACGAGCCTCTCCAGAACCCTCCCTCGCGGCCGCACGCCCGTGCGGCCAACGCTGAGAAGGGCCCTGACTGGGCGCCGGACCTGCCGCACCGTCTCGCGATTCGCTTCACGGGTTCGGGCAGCGAGTATTTCCGCATCTGGATCGTCAACCTGCTGCTGATCCTCGTCACGCTGGGCATCTACCTGCCCTGGGCGAAAGTGCGGCGCCTGAAGTACTTTCATGGCAACACGCTGGTGGGTGACGCGCCGCTGGGCTTCCATGGCAATCCGCGCAAGATGCTGCGCGGCTATCTGCTGGTGGGGCTGATGTTCCTGCTGTATTCGGTCGCGGGCAATTTTTCGCCCATCGCCGGGTTGGTGGCGCTGGCCATCGTGATGGTGGTGAGTCCGGCGCTGCTGCGGGCGTCCTTGCAGTTCCGGTTGGCCAACACCAGCTGGCGCGGCCTGCGCTTCCGTTTCCTGGGCAGCGTGCGCGAGGTCTATGTGCTGCTCTGGCCGGGCGTGGTCCTGTTCGGCTTCAGCATGGCGATGGCGCTCTGGATACGGCCCGGTGTAGAGAAAGTGGGCGGGGCGGACATCGCCTGGGTCATCTTTCCCATGTTGTTCCTGGTGTACGCGGCATTGTTCTGGATGTTCTGGCGACTCAAGAAGTACCAGCATGACCACTATGCACTGGCCGCGCTGCAGACTTCCTTCACGGCGCGTTTCCGTCAGTTCGTGGGTGTGGTGTTGCGCTTCCTCGGCATGGGCCTGGTCATGCTCGCCGTGGCGGGCGGGTTGGCCTTCGCCGCAGCGCTGGCGCTTGCCGGGACAAGCGACGGCCTCGCGCGCGCATGGCGGGCGGTGCTGGTTCTCTGGGCGCCGCTGATGGTGATGCTGGTGTTCCTGGCGGC
Organism: Burkholderiaceae bacterium; assembly: GCA_965278985.1. Classification (GTDB taxonomy): domain Bacteria; phylum Pseudomonadota; class Gammaproteobacteria; order Burkholderiales; family Burkholderiaceae_C; genus CAISIP01. Next base: position 191,792 of record OZ257131.1, read on the forward strand.
GTTCAAGCCGTACCTCACCACGCGGCTGCAGAACGTCGTCTGGTGTCACACAGGCAGCGATGACCTGCAGTTCCACAGTGCGCTGCGCTTCCGCGCCATGTTCTGGCTGACGCTCAAGAACTGGACGTTGATCCTCCTGACACTGGGCCTGTACTGGCCTTTTGCCGCCATCGCGATGGCCCGCATGCGCCTGCACGCGGTCGAGGTGGCAACCCGCGAGGAGCCCGACGCACTGGTGGGCGAGATGCTGCAATCCACCGGCGAGGCGGCAGGCGATGCGGCCGGCGACCTCTTCGGCCTGGACATCGGCCTGTAGCGCACATGGGCGCCACGGAACAAGCCTCCACCGCACTGCTTGGCGCGCGGTATTACGACGGCCGCAGCGCACGCGCCCAGCCCGTGCAGTTGCAACTGGCGCAGGGCCAGCTCGTGATACGCGGCGACGGCGTGTTGCGCCAGGTGCCGGTGGCCGAGGTGACCTGGCCCGAACGCACACGCCATGGCCGGCGCGTGGCCGACCTGCCGGGTGGCGGCTCCGTGCAGTGCGACGATGCGCGGGCCTGGGACGATTGGCGCGCCGATGGCGGACACCGCGAAGGCTGGGTGGTGCGCGCCCAGCAAAGCTGGCGCTGGGTGCTGGCCAGTGTGCTGGTGATGGCCGCGGTGGTGGGGGGCTTCCAGCGCTGGGGCGTGCCTTTGGCCGCGCGCACGGTGGCCTCGCTGGCGCCGTGGAGCGTGGACCAGTCGTTGGGCGAGTCCTCGCTCGCGGTGCTGGACCGGGCGGCGCTGCGGCCCAGCAAGCTGCCGATGGCCACGCAGGAGCGTGTGCGCGGCGCTTTCGCCGATGCCTTGCGGGCCGGCGGACAGACCGTGCCCGAATGGAAATTGCTGTTTCGCGATGGCGAGGGTGGCATCGGCCCGAACGCGCTGGCATTGCCCGGCGGCACCTTGATCATCACGGACCAGCTGGTGACGCTGTTGGCGGGAGATACCGATGTGACCACCGCCGTGCTGGCCCACGAGATGGGCCATGTGCGCCATCGGCACGGGCTGCGCATGCTGGTGCAGGTCAGCCTGCTGGGCGCGGTGTCGTCGCTGGTGGTGGGCGACTTCAGCAGCGTGCTGGCCCTGGCGCCGGTGATGATGGGCCAGGCCAGCTACTCGCGGGACGCCGAGCGCGAAGCCGATGCCGAGTCCGTGCGGATCCTGCGTGCCGCAGGCATCTCGCCGGCCGTGATGCTGAAGTTCTTCGAGCGGATCGCCGAAGCGCGCGACAAGGAGCGCAAACGCGTGCCCGATGCCGAAGGTCAGCGAGGCTCCTGGATAGGCCTCGCGGTTGCAAGCCACCCGGCCGATGCGGAGCGCATCGCATTTTTCCGGAACGCTGCGCTGGTTCCTTGACGACGGGCTCGCTCGGCCCTCGGCATGGCGGGGGCGCAGCGCGGCTCCGAGGCCGCACGCGAGATCGGGCAACGGAGCTGCGCCTCCGGTAGGTGCGTGGGCATCGGCCTGCTGAGCGGCCAGGAGGCCAGGAGGCCCGCAGACGCAGGTGGCCGGGATCAGTCGCGGCGCTGGGGCGCCGGCAGGCGGTAGCTGCCGTCCAGCAGCGCTGCGCGCGGCAGGTAGGCGCGCAGGCACAGGAAGAAGCCGTCGGACGGCGTGGGCAGCCAGTTGGCACGCGCGCGGGCATTGCGGGGTTCGGCGTGCTGCAGCGTGAGGGTGAGCCCGCCGTCGTCATCGGGCACCAGGCCGTGCGTGCGGTCGCCGATGGCGTAGCGGTCGATGGCATTGGGCACGAGGAAATAGTCCTGCGCGCTGTAGAGCGTGATGGACCAGAAGGCATCGACCGGCGGCAACTGTCCGGGGGCGAAGCGGATCGTGTAGCACTGGCTGCCGTGCAGCGGGAGGCCCTCGCCGTCGGTCTCGCACCGCGGGTAGGCGGCCTCGCGGGTCTCGAGCGCACCGATGGCCTGGCGCGACACGAAGGCCCGCAGCAGCAGGTCGTGGCCGAAGCCGCCGTCCAGACGGATGGGGTTGCGCCACCCCGCTGCCGCAGCGCTGGCGTCGCCATGGCCGAAGACCTCGCCTTCCGGGCGGTCCAGCAAGGCCTGGGCCGTGGTGCAGGCCTGCGCCAGCGCCTCCATGGCGTGTGCGTCGGGCTTCGGTGCCTGGGCGCCGATACCCACCTGTGCGAACTGCGCCACCAGCGTGGCGTCCTGCGCAGGCGGCGGGTTGTACTCCAGCGCCGCATTGACCATCGCCAGGAAGCGTTCCACCGTGAAGGGCGCGCGTGGCGCGAAACCTGCGTCGAAGCGCTGCGGCGGGCTCGCGCGGCCGGCTTGCCAGTCCGGCAAGGTCTGCAGCGTGAAGCGGTCCTGCAGGGCGTTGACGGCGGCGACGTCCTCCGGCCCGTCCACCAGGATGCGCCCGATCATCCAGACCCAGGGGGTGGCCGAGCGCACATGCCGTCCAGGGCCTCGGCAGCTTTCGGGCACCTCGCCGTTCCAGCCGGGGCCGCTCAGCAGGATGCAGCCCGCACGGTTGCCCGTGGTGCGCGTGCCTACATGGGCAAAAGGGTTCGTGTAGAAGTCCAGGAAACCGAGCACGTAGTAGCGTGGCCCGGTGTCGGGCACGGTGAGCACCAGCGGTCCTTGCGACAGGTCGAACCAGGCGTTGAGGTACAGCGTGTCGTTGTTGGGCATCACGACGCGCGACTTGCCCGCCGTCAGCAGCGCGCGTTCGGCGGTCAGCAGGTTGCACCAACGCTGCAGGCTGTCGGGGCCGTCACCCGCAAAGCCCAGCGCCGGCGCCTTGCGCGCCGAGGTGGCCGCGCGCATGCGCTGCATCTCGAACAGCGGCCAGCAGTAGATGCAGGCCTGCAGCGCAATGGCATGGAGGTAGTCACGGCGGGGCTGGGTGGAGGCGGAGGTCGGGGTGGGGATGGAGGTGTCGGTATCGGTATCGGGCATGGCGGGGCTTGGTGGCGGAAAGGCTTCTCAGGTGCGCTCGGCAACGGCACGCAGGGGCGGAATGCGCCAACTGCGGACGTCTGCGTGCGGCCTGTACATCCGCAGCACCACGTAGAAGCCGCCCCGGGGCGCAGGCAGCCAGTTGGTGGTGCCGCTGGGCGGCGGGCGGTGGCCGATGTGCAGGCACAAGCCACCGTCGGGCTCGTGCCGCAGCCCCTGCGTGCGGTCGCCGATCGCGAACCGGCCCAAGGCGTTGGGGTACAGGAAACGGTCCGCCGCATAGAGCGTGAGGGACCAGAAGGCGTGCACGGGCGGGAGGTCGCCGGCTGCGAACTGCAGCACGTAGTCCTTGTCGCCATGCAGCGGTTGCTTGTCGGCGTCGAAGTCGCCCATGGCATAGACGGCCTCGCTGTTGGCCAGCGCGCCCAGGCCTTTGTAGGCGGTGAGGGCACGCGCGAGGTAGTTGTGGCCGTAGACCCCGATGCCCCAGCCGATGGCCCAGGGCCTGGCGATGCGGCTGCGCGAGTTGCGCAGCAGCAGGGCCGCTGCATCTTGCATGCCCTGCTGCAGGCCGGCGCGCAGCGTGGGCTCGAGCTGCTGCCAGTCGAAGGCGGTGCCGGGCACCAGCTGTGCACTGGCGAACCATGCGGCCAGGCCCCGTTCCTCCATGGATGGGGGCGCATCGGCCAGGCTGCGGCACAGGTTGGTGTAGAAGTCGGCGGCGATGGATTCGGCATCCGCGGGCCGGGCTTCCAGCGCGGCCATGGTTTCCATCGGGTCGCCCCGCCACTGCGCCACGCAGGCCGGAAGCCGGCCGCTGTCGGTGCCGGGCAGGCATTCGAGGTGGATGGCCGCCTGCAATGCGCGGGCTGGAGGCACGTCGTCGCCTTCGCCGACCACCACGCGCGCGATCAGCCACACCAGGTCGGTCGGGCACTCGACCACACGCACGCCCGCAGGCCAGGTCGTGTCGCGCGGGGTGCCGGGCCCGACCAGCAGCAGGGTCTCGCCTTCCGGCGGGCTGGTGCCCGCGCCAGGGTTGGCAAAGTTGTTGGTCCACGCGTCGTACAGCGCCAGCACGAAATAACGTCCGTGGTGCGCCTGTGCCGAGGGCACATGCAGAAGCCGGGGCCCGTTGGCCAGGTGGATCCAGCCCGTGGTGTAGAGCAGGTCATTGGCCGGTGTCACCACGTCGCGGTCATCGGCCGTGGCGGCGTGGGCGGCATGGTGCACACGGTCGATGGCGGAGCGCCAGGTGACGGCGTGGCCCGCATGCGCTTGGGTCTGCAGGCGGCAGGTGCGCACCGTCTCCACCAACGGATAGCCCCAGACGAAAGCGGCCATGCCAATGGAGCGGCCCAGCGCGAAACGCGGGTCGTCCTGCGCCTGCGCGGCTGCGTCGGCGAAAGAGGGTGTCTGTGCGTGGCTCATGCGCCGGCTCCTGCAGCGGCCTTGCGCCCGACCACCACCGCGTCGACTGCGCAGCCTCCGCCTTGTGCCTTCGGCAGTGCGATAAAGGGATTCACGTCGATGCTCTGCAGGCTGTCGCCCGCCCTCCAGGCCAACTGCGAGAGTGCCACCAGGTTGGCGGCGAGCACGTCCAGGTCCACGGGGGGCTGGCCACGCGCACCTGCCAGCAGCGTGAAGCCCTTGGTGGAGCGGACCATTTCGAGTGCCTGCGCGTGCGTCACGGGTGCGGTGTGCAGCGCCACATCGCCCAGCACTTCGACGAACACGCCGCCCAGGCCGAAGAGCACCATCGGGCCAAACACCGGGTCGTTTTGCACGCCCATGATGCATTCCACGCCACCGCGCAGCATAGGCGCCACCAGCACTCCATCGGTGCGGGCGTCGGGGACGTGCTGGCGCACGGCATCCTGCATGCGCGTGTAGGCGCTGCGTACCGCGTCGTCTCCCTGGAGGTGCAGCGCCACGCCGCCCACGTCGGATTTGTGGGTGATGTCTGGCGACACGATCTTCATGACTACCGGACCGTCCATGTCCCTGACAGCGGCCACGGCCGCCTCCGCGGAATCCGCCAGGCGGTGCGGGATGGTGGCGACGCCAGCCGCAGCCAGGGTGGCCAGACCTTGGGGCTCGGACTGCGTGCCGGGGGGCAGGGGCGCGGTCCCGCGGCCAGCGGTGGTGGATGGCACCTGTGCCCGTACCTGTGCCTCTGCCTCTGCCTCTGCCTGTGCGAAGGACTCCGAGAAGGCCGCGAGCGCGGCGATGGCGCGCACGGCCTCTGCGGGCTCCGTGAAGGCCAGGCAGCCCATCTCCTCCAGCGTCCTGCGGTTCTCCGGGTTCAGCAGGGTGCTGATGGCCAGCACCTTGTCAGGGTAGTCGCGGCGCAGGTTGCGGGCCAGCGACTCCACCACGGGCCAGAATTTCGCCGAGGCGCCGGCCGCCGCCAGGAAGCCGATCCAGCTGGCATAACCACCGCTGTTCATCATCAGGCGCGCCGTGCGCTCCATCAGGTCGGGGTCGTTGGTCACCTGTCCCGTGATGTCCACCGGGTTCACGGGCGCGGCGAAGGGCACCCATGTGCGGATCTCGTCCTGTGCGGCCTGGGGCATGGGCCGCAGGTCCAGGCCCGCATCACCCGCCTCGTCGGCCATCAGCACGCCCACACCGCCGGAGAGTGTGAACAGGCCCGTGCTGCGGTCCTTCGGCAGTGTGGCGATGCTGGCGCTGGCGGCGATGCCGAAGAACTCTGCGATGTCGCGCGCGCGGTGCACGCCGTACTCACGGAACACCGCGTCGTAGACCGCGTCGTTGCCCGCCAGCGCGGCCGTGTGCGAGGCCGCGGCCTGTGCGCCGATGGCGGTGCGGCCCACTTTCACGACCACCACCGGCTTGCGCGCAGCGCGCGCCGCAGCCAGTGCGCGGCGCAGCGCGTCGCCATCGCGGCAGCCTTCCATGTAGCCCATGATCACGTGGGTGTCGGGATCGTGCGCGAGCCATTCCACGCAGTCGGCGAAGCCCAGGTCGGCCTCGTTGCCGGTGGTGATCCAGTGCGACATGCCCAGGCCGCGTTCGCGCGCCAGCGAATAGGCATAGGCCCCGAAGGCGCCCGACTGGCTCACGATGCCGATGTTGCCCGCGCGCACACGCCCCGCGCCCGGAGCTGGCGTGAAGGTGGCGTAGACATTGCGCCGGAGGTTCATGTAGCCCAGGCAGTTGGGGCCGAGCAACCGCACCCCGGCCGCGCGGGCCGTGGCCGCCATGCGTGCCTGCGCCTGCACACCGGCTTCGCCCGCTTCGGCAAAGCCTGAAGAGAACAACACCACGCCCTTGACGCCTGCCGCGATGGCATCGTCCAGCGTGGCCTCCACCAGCTGGGCGGGCACGGCGCAGATCGCCATGTCCACCGGCTGGCCCACGGCACGCAGGGACGGATAGGCCTGCAGCCCCTGCACCAGGCCGGGCCGGGGGTTGATCGGGTAGATAGCGCCGTCGTACCCGAAGCGCTTCAGGTAGTCGACCGGAATGCCGCCGATCTTGCTGGCCACGTCCGAGGCGCCAACGATGGCGATGGAGCGGGGGGCGAAGACGGCTGACAGGGTGTCGGTGCGCGCGCGGGTCGCGGCGTCCATGGAGGGTTGCATCAGGGGTCCTGCGAGGAGAAGGGTGGCGAAAGAATGGGGGTGGGATCTGAGGCCGGACTATTGCCGCATCATGTCTACACGCGCCTGTGCCTGGGCCTCGCCAGCAGGGACTGTGGGGTCGATGTCAATCACCACGCGGTGGATGGTGCCGGGGTAGGCGAAAGGCGCCTGGTAGTCGTGCGACACCGGCGCCAGGCTGCGGCCCAGGTCCATGCCGGTGGAGGAGATCATGAATAGCAGCCTGGCGATGCGGGTGCGCGCGACCTCGGCGCCATCGATCTGCAGCAACACATCGGCGCCTCCATCGGCGCTGCGCTGCACGTCGAGATTCAGCGTGTGTGGACCTTCCACTAGCGGCTGCGTGGCGATGGCACGTGCATGCGTGTCGAAGCAGTTGTAGTCGAAATGCACGCGGCCCTGCAGGATGTAGAGCACGAAGCCGCTGTGGATGTTGCCGCGTGCGATGAGTGCGCCGTCCGCATGGCCTGCCGGGTGATCCAGTTCCACCGTCGTGCGCCATCCGCGCGCGGCGGTCGGACAGGCTTCGGCCACGATGTGCGAAATGGGCGGGTAGTAGACGAAGTGCGTGCGCGAGGTGGGCAGCCCGGGCCGGTCGGCGCTCTTGAAAAGGTCGGCCGCGCCGCGGTCGTCCAGCGGCAACACGCTGTTGCGCCGCGCTTCCTCCCACCACTGCGCCACCATCGCCTGCAGCCGCGCGGGCTCCTGCGCGGCGAGGTCATGGCATTCGGAGAAGTCACGGTCCAGGTGGTACAGCTCCCAGCGATCCTCGTCGTAGGGCGTGCCGGGCTTGTGGCGCGAGACGGCCTTCCACCCGTCCACCCACAACGCCCGGTGGCCGAACATCTCGAAGTACTGGGGCCCGTGCGCAGGCGTCGTGTGCGCACCGCCGAAGGTGGGCAGCAGGCTGGTTCCATGCACCGGCATCTGCGGCACACCGGCGAATTCGGCAGGCTGCGGGATGTCCAGCGCATCGAGCAGTGTGGGCACGATGTCCGTCACATGGCAGAAGCCGTGGCGCAGGCCGCCCGGATCGGCCAGGTGCCCCGACCAGTGCACGATGAGCGGATCGCGCACGCCGCCGCCGTGGGTGTTCTGCTTGTACCACTTGAGCGGTGTGTTGCCGGCCTGCGCCCAGCCCCAGGGGATGTTGCAGGCGCTGTGGGGGCCGCCGATGTCGTCGAGCCGCAGCACGGCGGCGTCCACGTCCTCGCGCATGCCGTTGTAGTAGCGCATTTCGTTGAGCACTCCGGTGGGACCGCCCTCCTGGCTGGCACCGTTGTCCGACAGCAGTACCAGCAGTGTGTTGTCCCATACGCCCAACGCGCGCAGATGGGCCACCAGGCGGCCGATCTGCACATCCGTGTGTTCCAGCATGGCGGCGAAAGCCTCCTGCAGGCGCGCCGCGAAACGCTGCTCGTTGGGGCTCAGGTCGCTCCACGGGCGCACCCCACGGTTGTGCGGCGCCAGCTGCGTGTCCGCCGGGATGATGCCCATGGCCTTCTGGCGCGCGAACCAGGCTTCGCGCTCCACGTCCCATCCCGCGTCGAAGCGGCCGCGCCACTTCTGCAAATAGTCCTGCGGCGCCTGGTGCGGTGCGTGCATGGCGCCGAATGCCAGGTACAGGTGGAAGGGTTTCTCAGGCATCAGGGAGGTGGTGTCGCGGATGAAGCGAATCGCCTGGTCCACCACATCCTCGGAGAAGTGGTAGCCCTCTTCAACCGTCTTCGGCTGCGTGATGCTGTGGTTGTCGCATACCAGCTCGGGCGAGAACTGGTCCGTCACGCCATTGAGGAAACCGTAGAAGCGGTCGAAGCCGCGTTGCAACGGCCAATTCGTGAAGGGCCCGGCCGCGCTGCATTCGGCCATCGGCGCCAGATGCCACTTGCCGGCCGCGAAGGTGGCGTACCCCTGCTCTCGCAGCACTTCGGCAAAGGTGGCTGCCGTGCGCGGAATGGCGCCGCGCATGTTCGGAAAACCGGTGTCGAAGTTGGAGATCGCGCGCATGCCCACGGCATGGTGGTTGCGGCCCGTCATCAGGCAGGCGCGCGTGGGTGAACACAGCGCCGTGGTGTGGAAGCCGGTGTAGCGCAGGCCCTGCGCGGCAATGGCGTCGATGTGGGGCGTGGCCAGCGTGGAGCCATAACAGCCCAGGTGCGCGAAACCGGTGTCGTCGAGCACGATGGTCACCACGTTGGGTGCGCCGGCCTTCGTGCGCGGCGCCGGCCACCAGGGTGTGGAGGCCTGGATGGTGGGTGCGATCACGCCGCCGAAGGGCTCGGCTCCAGGGAGGGAATGGGTCACTTTGGTTGTCTCCTCGCGTCCTTTTGTGCGCCGGAAAAATCTGTTGCGCTAATTAATTCATGTGAATTAGAATCAGAAAATGCACTCCTGTCAAACAGCGTTGTCGCCTGCCCATCGCCGTGCGCCGGTGCATGGCGTTCTGCCATGAATGACATCGCTGCCTTGGCTGCCTTGCCCGAGGACCCTGCGCTGGCGGGAACACCGGCGCATATCCTCGACGTGGCGGAGCGGCTCTTCGCCGAGAGCAGCATCGACAAGGTGTCCATCCGCGAGATCCTGCGCGAGAGCGGCCAGAGCAACCTGTCGGCGGCGCACTACCACTTCGGCTCACGCGAGGCGCTGATCGGCACGCTGGTCGCGCGGCGCATCCGCGTCATCAATACCCTGCGACACCAGCGCCTGGATGCACTGGTGGCCGCTGGGCGCGACGGCAGCGTGTATGCGGTTGCGACCACCACCGTGGCCGTATTGGGTGATGTGGTGAAACACATGCCCTGGGGCTGCGACTATGTGCGGGTGGTGGCGCAGGTGTTGTTCAGCCCGCACCTCAGGCCAGAGCTGCACATGCGCGATCACCTGGACCCGCAGACCATGAGCGGGCACATCCGCGCCACCGCCATGCTGCGCCGCCTGCTGCCCGCGCTGCCAGCCCGTGTATTCAAGGACCGCATCTGGATGCTCAACAACCAGACCACCTACAGCATCGCGCGCTGGATACAGACCCATGGTCCCGTGAACGCGTCCAACAGCCGGCGTTATGCCGCGCTGATCCGCAACACCGCCGAGTTCCTGGCCGCCGGCATGGCGGCGCCGGTCGGGGACCCGGATGCTCTGGAGACCGAGGGCGCGGCGCAGGAGGAGCCTTTCGCATGAACGACACGACGACTTCTCTCGCTCCTGTTGTCGCTACCGCGCCCGCGATGGGCGCGCACCAGAAGGAGAGCGCCTTCCTGATCACCGGCGAAGGCACCCGCGAGCTTGCGCCGGGGGTGTGGCTGCTGCACGGCCAGGGCAATTCCATCGTCTTCGAGCTGGACGAGGGACTGGTGCTGGTCGACAGCGGCCCGGGCGGCAAGGTGACCGCCGGCATGATCGAGGCCGTGCGCGCCGTCACGCAGGCCCCGCTGCATGCCATCTGCTACAGCCACGGGCACCTGGGCTACAACAGCGGGCTGCCGCTGTGGCTGGCGCATGCCAGTGCGCGTGGTGATCGCGCGCCGCGCGTGATAGCCCAGGCCAACCTGCTGCGCCGTTATGCGCGGTATGAAGAGACCATGCCGCTGCAGGAGCAGATGGCCGAGATCCAGTTCCGGCGCGAGGCTGGCGCCATGCGCGGCAAGTTCCCGGTGTTCATGCCCACCGAGACCTTCGAGCAGTCGATGGTGATCGGTGATCCCCAGGGGCGCCATGTGGAGCTGCTGGCGGCGCCGTCGGAGACCGATGACGCCATCGCCGTGTGGTGCGCGCACAGCGGCATCCTGTACGGTGGCCCCGCCGTGATCGATTCCATCCCCAACGTGGGCACGCCCTTTCGCACCATGCGTGATCCCGTGCGCTGGGCCGATTCGCTGGACCGGCTCGCAGCGCTGCACCCCCGGCTGCTGGTGCGCGAGTTCGGCGCCATGCTGAAGGGCGAGGCGGCGATACAGCATGTTCTGGCTCAGACCGCGAAGGCGCTGCGCTGGGTGCGCGCCGAGGTGGTGCGGCTGGTGAACGCGGGCATGGGCGAACGCCAGGTGCTCGATGCGATCCGCTTCCCGCCGGTGTTGTTCGATGCGGCGTGGATGAAAGCCAGCTATGGCGATCCGTACTGGATCGCGCGCGACGTGTACCGCTCGGAGAACGGCTGGTGGGACCGCAATCCGACCCACCTGCACCCCGCGCCACTGGCGGAGTCCGGCCAGGCGATTGCGGATGCCATTCCCGACAAGGTAGCGCTGTTGAGCCATGCCCGCGCGCTGGCGGCTGCGGGCAAGACGCAGCTCGCGCTGCATGTGGTGGATGTACTGGCGACGCTGGCGTGTACCGATCCCCACGTGGAAGAAGCGCGACGCCTGAAGGCGCAGTGGCTCTTGCAGCGTGCCCGCGAGTCGACGAACTTCATTTCCAAGAGTGTCTACCACGCCGCATCCGGCATGCTGGGGGCAGGGCAACCCGCGCGCTTCGGCATCACCTGAGAGGGATCTGTTCCGGCGGCTTTTTGCAGGGTCGCTTTTCGTGTTCGCGTCACTGTATTTCTACAACCATTCCGAGGAGACAAGCATGTTGAAGAAGATCCTGATGGCCACCGCCGTCACCGCGCCCGCGCTGCTGTTCCACGCCGGCGCCCTGGCCCAGGCCGCATGGCCTGCCAAGCCCGTCAAGGTGATCGTGTCCGGTGCGGCAGGCAGCGGCACTGACATCGCCGCGCGCACCGTGATCGAGCCACTGTCCAAGGTGTTCGGACAACCTTTCGTGATCGAGAACAAGGCCGGCGCCAACGGCATCATCGGCACCGACGCCGTGGCCAAGGCGCCCAACGATGGCTACACGCTGTTGTTTACCTATGCCGCCGCGCAGGTGGTGAACCAGTCGCTGTTCGACAAGGTGCCGTATGACGGCGCGAAGGATTTCGCGGCCATCGCGCAGATCGGTGCGGGCGGCAACCTGCTGGTCGTGCCTCCCAGCCTGCCCGTGAAAGACCTCAAGGAGTTCATCGCCTATGTGAAATCCAGGCCCGCGGACTCCATGTCCTACGGGTCGTGGGGCAACGGCTCGGGTGGCCACCTGAGCATGGAGGCACTCAAGCAGCAGGCGGACCTGAAGATGCAGCACGTGCCCTACAAGTCGTCGGCGGCCGTCAACACCGACCTGATAGGCGGGCAGGTCCAGGCTGCGTTCACGGCCATGGCTTCGGGGATGCCATTGATCCAGGCGGGCAAGATGAAGCCCATCGCGGTGAGCGGGCCCTACCGCGTGCCCCAGTTGCCGGAGGTGAAGACCATGACCGAGCAGGGCATCAAGTTCGACCTGACTGCGTGGTACGGCCTGTTTGCGCCAGCAGGCACTCCGCCGGCGATCGTGAACGCGTTGAACCGGGAGATCATCAAGATGGCCACGACGCCCGAGACGGTGGAGCACTGGCGCAAGGTGCTGGGCCTGTCGGAGATCCCGCTGAAGACGCCCGAGCAGTTCGCCGAAACGGTGCGCAACGATGTGCGCGACTGGGGCGCCATCGTCCGCGCGGGCAACATCAAGGCCGATTGACGCCGGCCGGGCAGAACCGGTTGGCGCAGCCGGCTACTGCGCCGCGCCCATCGCCGTGGCGCGCCGGCGGGTATCGGCCAGCTGCGTGGTGTCCACGGGCTTCTGGGTGTCCCAACCCCCCATGTGCTGCAGCGCGATGGCACGCAGGGCACCGATCCATTCCGCCTGGTCGTTGAGCGCCGGGATGTACTGGAACTCGCGGCCACCGGCGGCCAGGAAAGCGTCCTTGGCTTCCATGGCGATCTCTTCCAGCGTTTCCAGGCAGTCGCTGGTGAAGCCGGGGCAGACCACGTCGACGTGCACGGTGCCTTCGCGCGCCAGGGCTACCAGCGTGGGCTCGGTGTAGGGCTGCAGCCACTGGGCACGGCCCAGGCGGGACTGGAAGGTGACGCGGTATTCCTCGTCGCGCAGGCCAAGGCGCGCCGCCAGCAGCCGTGCGGTCTTGTGGCATTCGCAGTGGTAGGGGTCGCCCAGTGCCAGCGTGCGCTGCGGCAGGCCGTGAAAACTCATGACCAGCACCTGCGCACGGCCGTGGTCCTGCCAGTGGGCGCGCACCCGCTTGGCGAGCGCCTCGATGTAGAGCGGATGGTCGTGGTAGTGGTTGACGAAGCGCAGCTCGGGCAGCGCGCGCACGCGGCCGGCCCAGGCATAGACCGCGTCGAAGACGCTGGCCGTGGTGGTGGCCGAATACTGCGGGTAGGCCGGGAGCACCAGGATGCGGGTGGCGCCGGCCGCCTTGAGCGCGTCGAGCTGCGTGGCGATGCTGTCCGCGCCGTACCGCATGGCGTGGCGCACCTGCACGGCATGCCGCTCCTGGCCCAGCCAGCCTTGCAGCAGCAGCGCCTGCTTCTTCGTCCAGGTCGCCAGGGGCGAGCCCTCGTCGGTCCACACCTCGCGGTATTTTTCGGCGGATTGGCGTGGCCGCGTGCGCAGGATCACGCCGTGCAGGATCAGCCACCACAGCAGGCGCGGTATCTCGACCACGCGCGGATCGCTCAGGAACTCGGCCAGGTAGCGCCGCACGGCCGCCGTGGTGGGCGCGTCGGGCGTGCCGAGGTTGCAATAGAGGATGGCGGTGCGCGCGGGCTGCCCGTGCGTGTGGGGGGGCTCGGGAGCGAAGCGGGGGGAAGGCATGCGCTATTCTCCCGCACCTATGCTGGACCTCTCTGCCATCCGCGCCATCGGGCTCGACCTGGACGACACCCTGTGGCCCGTCGGCCCGGTCATTGAAGGTGCCGAGCGCGCCATGCAGGACTGGCTGCAGCCGCGTGCGCCGCGTACCGCCGCCACCTTCGCCGACGTGGCGGCGCGGCTGGCGCTGCGCGGCGAGGTGCTGCGCGCGCAGCCGCACCTCGGCCACGACCTGAGTGCATTGCGCCAGGCCACCGTGCAGGCGGCCCTGCAACGCGAGGGGGAAGACACGGCCCTCGCCGCGCCGGCCTTCGCGGTGTTTTTCGAGCACCGCATGCGCGTCTCGCTGTTCGAGGACGTGCTGCCTGCGCTGGAGCGCCTGTCGCGCCGCTACCCGGTCATCGCCATTTCCAATGGCAATGCCGACGTGCAGCGTGTGGGGCTGGCGGCGTATTTCCATGACAGCATGAGCGCCCAGCGCGCCGGTGTGGCCAAGCCGGATGTGCGGATCTTCCAGTCGGCTGCCGGTTTGCTGGACCTGCCGCCCGGCGCGCTGCTGCATGTGGGAGACGACCCCGCGCTGGACGTGCTGGGGGGCCTGGAGGCCGGCGCGCAGACGGTGTGGGTCAACCGCGCGCAGCACGACTGGCCCCATGCCCGCCGGGCCCATGCCGAGGTGGCCGACATGGCGGCGCTGTGCACGCTGCTGGGGCTGGACTGACGTGGTGTGAACGCCACGCGGCGGCCCGGAGGCCCCGCGTTCGCGGCAGGCCGGCAGGCTGACGTGCCGTCTGGTGCGTGGGTCACGCCGCCGTCATGGTTCTGTCACGGACTCGCGGGCACAATCCGGCCTGCCGCACCGGCCTGGACGGGCGGCCAGACCCCACCTCCAGGCATTCTCCGAAGAACACCATGAAGAACCTCTCTCGCCGCGCGATCGCGGGCCTGGCGCTGGCGGGCGCGGCCCTTGCTTCCACCCTGGGCGTCGCCCACGCCCAGGGCACCTACCCCGAGCGCCCGGTGCGCCTGGTCGTGCCCTTCGCTCCCGGCGCCGGCACCGACGCGATGGGCCGCCTCGTGGCCCAGAAGCTGGGCGAGATCCTGGGTGGCACCTTCGTGGTGGAAAATCGCGTCGGTGCATCGGGCGCCATCGGCACCGTGTACGTGGCGCAGCAGCCCGCCGACGGCTACACGCTCCTGCTGATCGCCTCGCCCTTCACGACCGTGGCGGCCTCGCTGCCCACGGCGGGCTACGACCCGCTGCGCAACTTCGCCCCGGTGGGCATGATCGCCAGCGGGCCGCTGGTCTGGGCAGCCAACACCTCCTTGCCCGCCAACAACATGCGCGAACTGGTGGCCCTGGCCAAGAGCCGGCCCGGCGCGCTGAACTACGGGTCGGCGGGCTCGGGCGGCGTGAACCACCTGGTGCTGGAACTGCTGAAGGCGCGCTCGGGCACCTTCATCACGCACATCCCCTACCGTGGTGTGGCACCAGCCACCATGGACATGATCTCGGGCCATGTGCAGATCGTCACCGGCACCATTCCTGCGCTGTTGCCCTTCATCAAGGACGGCCGCGTGAAGCCCCTGGCCGTGACCAGTGCCAAGCGTTCCAGCGCACTGCCCGATGTGCAGAGCATGGCCGAAGCGGGTTTCGGCGGCATCGACGTCGTCAACTACTTCGGCATCGTGGCCCCGGCCGGTACGCCGCCGGCCATCGTGGAGCGCCTGAACCAGGGCATCGCCAAGATGGTGGCCATGCCCGACGTGGTGGCGAAGTTCCGTGCCGATGCGGTGGACGCGGCGCCGGGCTCGCCGGCCCTGCTGGGCCACTTCATCGAGGCCGACTACCGCGCCTGGCGCAATGTCGTGACCTCGCAGAAGCTCAAGATCGAGGAGTGATTTGCCAGGGGCCCAGGGCCCGCTACGCGGTCTGCGCGCCCGGCACGGCTGCGAGTCCGGCGCGCACGGCGCCTTCCAGTGTCGCGGGGTAGGGCCCTTCCACGAAATCCCCGCAGGCGGTCAGGCCGTCCACCAGCGCGATGGGCGGGCGCCGCAGGCCGGGTGTGCAGAGGAAGGTGGCACGTTTCTCCACCACCGACTGCACGGCCTGCAGTTCCAGGCCCAGCTGCGCCCGGGCCTGCGCCAGCACGGCGGCCTGCAAGCTGTCCTTGTCGCCTTGGCTGTCGCTGACCACGAAGGCCATCAAACCCGCCGGTCCGCCCAGCTGGGCACGGTCGAAGACGAACTGCGCAGGTGCCGTGGCCTGCGGTCCGCTGTTCGAACGCAGGGCGAGCATCGGCTGGGTCAACCGCGCCTCGGGGCTCCAGGCATAAACCGTGGTGATGGCGTTGTGGCGCAATGCGCTGGCCAGGGTGCACCAGCGTCGCACGGTCTGCGCCTCGGCCTGCGGCAGCGAGTCCACACCGCCTAGCAGCAAGCGCACGGACTCGGCAGCCGGCGTGGCCAGCACCACATGGTCGAAGACCTGGCCGTCCAGTGCCCATCCCGCAGCGCAGCGCTGCAGCTGCCCGACGCGCTGGCCCGCCAGCACCCGGGCGCCGCGCGCCTGCAGCCACCGCGCGGCCGCGTCCGGGAACAGGGCCGAAAGATCCAGGCGAGGCAGCAGCAGGTGCGAATCGCCCGCGCGCGCGAACACCGAATCCTGCATCACCCGCAGGAACACCGCCGCGCTGGCCAGCGCCGCGGGCGTGTTGAGCGCGGACACACACAGTGGCTCGACCAGGTCCTGCATCACGCGGGCCGGCAGTCCGGCACAGAGCTGCGCGACGCTGAGCTCCGGCGCACAGCGAAAACCCCGCAGCCGCCATTGCAGGCTGCGCCGCACGAAGGCAAGCCGGTCGCCGAGGGACCATCCGGTGGCCGTCGCGATGCCGGCGAGGGCGTCCAGCGGCGGGGGCCAGTCCGGGAACCGCAGGCCGGCGCCGTCAGCGAAGCGCAGCGTGAGTGGCATGCGCAGCAGGGCCTGCCCGGGGTCCACGCCCACGCATTCCATCAGCGCCAGGCAGTCGCGGTAGGCGCCGATCAGGATGTGCTGTCCGTTGTCGACCTGCAGCTGCGTTCCATGGGGCAGGGTGCAAGGCAGGGAACGCGCACGCCCGCCCAGCGTGCGGGCGGCCTCGAAGACGGTGACGTCGTGGTGCGCGCGCACGGCGGCCACGGCGGCTGCCATGCCGGCCCAGCCCGCGCCGACGACGGCGACTTTCACAGTCGGTTGAGGGCCTGCACGCGCCACGCCAGCCAGAACTTGCGCAGCGGCGTGAGGCTGGTGCGCTGGCGCAGCACGGGGAAGTTGTCGGACTCGATCTCGCGCAGCAGGCTGCGGTAGATGCTGGCCATCATGAGGCCTGGTTTCTGGGCCCGGCGATCTTCCGCGGGCAGGAGCGCCAGGGCCTCGTCGTACAGCCCGTGCGCGCGTTCGGCCTGGAAGCGCATCAGTGCACCGAAACGCGCCTCGAAGTCCGGCCCCTCGGCGCGTTGCAGCAGCTCGTGGGCGCGCACGTCGAAGCGTTGCAGCTCGTTGACGGGCAGGTAGATGCGGCCCCGCATCGCGTCTTCACCCACGTCTCGGATGATGTTGGTGAGCTGCAGGGCCAGGCCCAGGCGATGGGCGTATTGGGTGGTCTGGGGGTTCGTCTGGCCGAAGATGTTGGCGGCCACCTCGCCCACCACGCCGGCCACCAGCTGGCAATACCGCTCCAGCGCGGGGAAGTCCAGGTAGCGGGTCTGCTCCAGGTCCATCTGGCAGCCGTCGATCACGGCCTGCAGGTGGCGCTCCTCGATGTGGAATTCGGCGGCCAGGGGCATCAATGCCTGGGTCACGGGGTGGGTGGGCCGGCCGGCGAAGGCGTTGCTGGCTTCGGTGCGCCACCACTGCAGCTTCACGGCTGCGACGCTCAGTTCCTGCATGTTGTCCACCACGTCGTCCACCTCGCGGCAGAAGGCGTAGAAGGCGGTGATCGCGGCGCGGCGCGGGCGCGGCAGGAACAGGAAGGCGTAATAGAAGCTGCTGCCCGACTTGGCAGCCTTGTCCTGCACGTATTCCTGCGGTGTCATGCGTGCCCCGCCGTCGCCAGGTGGGCCGGCATGCGCCAGGCGCGCCACAGCAGCACCGGTACGTCCTGCCTGTGCAGCTTGGGCCGCGCGCGCCAGGTGGCGTGCTGCATCTGGCCGATCTTCTCGAGGATGCGCAGCCCGCCCTGCACCACGAGCCGCAGCTCCCAACCCGCGCGCCCGGGGATGCGCAAGGCCAATGCCGCGCCCTGCAGCATCATCGTGCGGGCGGCTTCGCAATAGGCCGCCACCATCGCGCTGGCGCGCGGGCAGGGCGCGTCCCGCTGCAGGTCGGCATCTTCCACGCCATGGCGTGCCATCTGTTCATCGCTCGGGTACCAGCGCGAGCGCGCGATGTCCATGCGCAGGTCCTGCCAGAAGTTGATCAGCTGCAAGGCGGTGCAGACCTGGTCGCTGCGATGCAGGGCGTCTTCGTCGCGCACGTTGTACAGGTGCAACAGCAAGCGCCCGACCGGATTGGCCGAGCGGCGGCAGTAATCCAGCACTTCGGCATCGTCCCGGTAACGCCTGCCGCTGGCGGTGTAGACCACGTCCTGCTCGAAGGCATCGAGCAGGTCGGTGAGCAGCGCGATGGGCAGGCGGAAGGCCTCGAGCATGCGCGTCAGCGGATCGAAGACCGTGCGCCACGTACCCGAATGCGGGGCGCCCGCCCCAATGGCGAGCAGGTCCGCGCGGTAGGCGGCGAGCGTCTCCAGGCGCTGCGCCGCCGAGGCGTCCCCTTCGTCGGCGATGTCGTCGGCCGTGCGTGCGAACCAATAGATCGCGGCGATGGGTGCGCGCAGGTGCGCAGGGCACAGCCACGAGGCCACGGGGAAGTTTTCGTAGTGGTCCGAAGGAGGGCGGGTCTCTGTATGGGGGCTTTTCACGCCTGAATTGTCGCTTGACAATAATGCATGACATTCCCAGACTTGTTGACTGCTTGGTCACTAACGATGTTCCACGTCCGCGAACGTGGTCTGCCATGAAATATCACTCCATGCACAAGGTGGCCATCGTTGTGGCGAGCGCCGCGGTGCTCGCCGCCTGCTCCAAGCCCGCTCCCGTCGAAGAGCCCATCCGCGCCGTGAAGGTCACGACCGTGGCGCTGTCCGGCATGGGGCTGGAGACGCAGTTTTCCGGAGAAGTACGCGCCCAGGTCGAATCGCGCCTGGGCTTTCGCGTGGCGGGCAAGCTGGTGAAGCGCCAGGCCGACGTGGGCCAGCGCGTGAAGCCGGGCCAGGTCCTGGCGCAACTCGACCCGCAGGACTACAAGCTGGCGGCCGAAGCCACGAAGGCGCAATTGATGGTGGCCACCACGAACCGTGACCTGGCCGCCGCTGAAGTGAAACGTTTCCGGGGGCTCAAGGACCAGAACTTCGTGAGCGGCGTCGAACTCGATCGCCGCGAAGCCGCGCTGACCTCGGCCGAGGCCCAGGTCGCGCAGGCGCAGGCCCAGCTGTCGGCGCAGGGCAACCAGTCTGCCTATGCCACGCTGGCCTCCGATGTCTCCGGCGTGGTGACCGGTGTGGATGCCGAGCCCGGCCAGGTGGTGGGTGCGGGAACGCCGGTGGTGCGCATCGCGCAGGACGGCCCGCGCGACGTGTTGTTCTCGGTGCCCGAAGACCGCGTAGGCGACATCCCGCTGAATTCCCCGGTCGAGGTGCGCCTGTGGTCCGTGGGCACGACCTTCCAGGCCAAGGTGCGCGAGAAGGCCGCCATCGCCGACCCGGTGACCCGCACCTACCTGGTCAAGGCCGTGCTGGAGTCGGCCAGCAATCCGCCGCCGCTGGGGTCCACCGTGACCGTGCTGCCCCAGGCCCTGTCGATGAAGGGCGTGGAGGTCATCAAGCTGCCCACCAGCGCGCTCAAGCAGGATGGCAAGACCTCCGCGGTCTGGGTGCTGGACCCGGCCAGCATGACGCTCAAGTCCCAGGCCGTCGAGATTGCCGCGGTGGACGGCAACGACGTGGTCATCGGCACCGGCCTCACGCCGGGCATGCAGGTGGTGACGGCTGGCGTGCACGTGCTCAGCGCGGGCCAGAAGGTCACGCTCTACAAGCCCCGCAACAGCGCCACGGCGCAGGCGCCCGCGTCGCCCGCGGCTCCCGTGAACACCACCGCACCGGCTGCAGCACCGGCCGTGGCAGCTTCTCCCGCGAAGTGAAGTTGTCCACATGGCAATGCTGACACCCAAAGCGGGCTTCAACCTCTCCAGATGGGCGCTCGAGCATTCGGCGCTGACACGGTATTTGATGATCGTGTTGATGGTGCTGGGCTTCTTCGCGTATTTCCAGCTGGGGCAGGACGAAGACCCGCCCTTCGCATTCCGGGTCATGGTGGTCCAGACCTTCTGGCCCGGCGCCACCGCGCAGCAAGTGGCGGAGCAGGTCACGGACAAGATCGAGCGCACCCTGCAGGAAGTGCCGGGGGCCTACCGGATCCGCAGCTACTCCAAGCCCGGCGAATCCCTGATCACCTTCCAGATCGTCGACTCTTCTCCCGCCGCAGACGTGCCCAACGCCTGGTACACGGTACGCAAGCGCGTGGCGGACATCCACCTGAGCTTCCCCCAGGGCATCGTCGGCCCGTTCTTCAACGACGACTTCGGTGATGTCTTCGGCGTCATCTATGCGCTGGAGTCGGACGGCTTCTCGCCCGCCGAGGTCAAGCGCTTCGCCGACGACGTGCGCCAGCAGCTGCTGCGCGTGCCCAACGTCAACAAGGTCAATCTCTTCGGCGTGCAGGACGAGCGCGTCTATGTGGAGATCTCGCAGAAGCGGCTGTCGCAGCTGGGGCTGGACATGCAGCAGGTGCTGGGCCAGCTGAACCAGCAGAACGCGGTCGAGGGTGCCGGCACGGTGCAGACCCCGGCCGACGTGGTGCAGGTGCGCGTGGGGGGGCAGTTCACGTCCATCGAACAGCTGCGCGCCATGCCGATCCGCGGCGCCTCGGGCAACCAGCTGCGGCTGGACGACATCGCCGAGGTCAAGCGCGGCTACATCGATCCGCCGTCCGTGAAGGTGCGCCACCAGGGCCAGCAGGTGATCGCGCTCGGGGTGTCGATGATCAAGGGCGGCGACATCATCACCATGGGCAAGGCGCTGAAGGCCGCGGCCGTCGACATCAACCGCAGCCTCCCAGCCGGCATGAAGCTGGTGGAGGTGCAGGACCAGCCCCGCGCCGTGTCCACCTCGGTGAACGAGTTCGTGGGCGTGCTGATCGAGGCCATCCTGATCGTGCTGCTGGTGAGCTTCGTGGCCCTCGGGTTCCACAAGCGCCCCGGCAACCAGCCGCTGTGGAAGCGGTACTACGTGGACGTGCGCCCCGGCCTGATCGTCGCCATCACGATCCCGCTGGTGCTGGCCGTGACCTTCATCGGCATGTACTACTGGGGCATCGGCCTGCACAAGATCTCGCTGGGCTCGCTGATCATCTCGCTGGGCCTGCTGGTGGACGACGCGATCATCGCGGTGGAAATGATGGTCCGCAAGATGGAAGAGGGCTACGACAAGATCCGCGCCGCCACCTTCGCCTACGAGATCACGGCGCTCCCCATGCTGACGGGTACGCTGATCACCGCCACCGGCTTCCTTCCCATCGGGCTGGCCAAGTCCACCACCGGGGAGTACACCTTCGCGATCTTCGCCGTGACGGTGCTGGCGCTGGTGCTGAGCTGGCTGGTCTCGGTGTACTTCGTGCCGTTCCTGGGCACGGTGCTGCTCAAGACACCGGCCCACCAGGCCGAGTCGCCGCCGCTGGCGGGGGCGCCCATCACGTCCATCAACAATCCCCTGGACTTCGACAAGACCGTGCGGGTGACCGTGGTGGCCCATGGCGAGAAGTCGGCGGCACCGCATGAGAGCTTCGACAGCCCGTTCTACAACATCTTCCGCCGCATGGTGAGCTGGTGCGTGCAGTACCGCTGGATCACCATCGGCCTGACGCTGCTGATCTTCGTGCTCGGCATCCTGGGCATGGGCAAGGTGCAGCAGCAGTTCTTCCCCGACTCCAGCCGGCCCGAGATCCTGGTGGAGGTCTGGTTCGCCGAAGGCACGTCCTTCGCCGCGAACGAGGCGACCACCGTGGCGATGGAGCAGCGCCTGATGCAGGAGGCGGGCGTTGTCAGCGTCAGCACCTGGGTGGGTTCGGGCGTGCCGCGTTTCTACCTGCCGATGGAGCCGCTGTTCCCGCAGAGCAATGTGTCGCAGCTGATCGTGCTGCCGGCCGACCTCAAGGTGCGTGAGCGCCTGCAGGCCGCGCTGCCCACGTTGCTGGCGCAGGAGTTCCCGGAAGTGCGGGCGCGTGCCAAGCTGCTGCCCTCCGGACCGCCGGTGCAGTATCCGGTGCAGTTCCGCGTGCTGGGGCCCGACCCGCTGGAGCTGCGCCAGCGCGCCGACGAGGTCAAGGCCGCGATGCGCCAGAACGCCAACATGCGCGGCGTGAACGACAACTGGAACGAATTCGTCAAGGTGCTGCACCTGGACGTGGACCAGGACAAGGCGCGTGCGCTCGGCGTGAGCAGCCAGTCCATCGCCCAAGCCGCGCGCGTCATCCTCTCCGGCACGACCATCGGCCAGTACCGTGAGGACGACAAGCTCATCGAGATCGTGCTGCGCCAGCCGCTCGACGAGCGCCGCACCATCACCGACGTGGCCAATGCCTACCTGCCCACAGCCTCGGGCCGCTCGATTCCGATCACGCAGATCACCAAGCCCCGCTTCGAATGGGAGCCGGGCGTAATGTGGCGCGAGAACCGCGACTACGCCATCACCGTGCAAGGCGACATCGCGGAAGGCCTGCAGGGCGCGACCGCGACGGATGAACTCCTGCCGACCCTGCGCGCGCTGGAGAAGCGCTGGGCCACGGAGGGCCCGGTGGGTTACCGCATCGAGGTGGCCGGCGCGGTCGAGGAGAGCAGCAAGGGCTCCGCGTCGATCGCCGCGGGGGTGCCGATCATGCTGTTCATCACCTTCACGCTGCTGATGCTCCAGCTGCACAGCTTCAGCCGTGCCATGCTGGTGTTCCTGACGGGCCCGATGGGCATCGCGGGCGTCGCGGCCGCGCTGCTGATCTTCGACCGGCCCTTCGGCTTCGTGGCGCTCCTGGGCGTGATCGCGCTGATGGGCATGATCCAGCGCAACTCGGTGATCCTGATCGACCAGATCGAGCAGGACCGCGCCGTGGGCGTGCACCCCTGGGACGCCATCGTCGAGAGCGCCGTGCGGCGGTTGCGCCCGATCGTGCTGACGGCGGCCGCGGCCGTGCTGGCCATGATCCCCCTGTCGCGCTCGGTGTTCTGGGGCCCCATGGCCATTGCCATCATGGGCGGCCTGATCGTGGCCACCGTGCTCACGCTGCTGGCCCTGCCGGCCATGTACGCGGCGTGGTACCGCGTGCGCAGGGACTCGTCGCTGGCAGGCTAGAATCCCCGGCTGACCGAATTCCTGGGGCGGCCTTGCAAAGGCCTCCCCTTTTGTTTTCGGCGCGCGGGTGGCGAAATTGGTAGACGCACCAGGTTTAGGTCCTGACGCCAGCAATGGTGTGGGGGTTCGAGTCCCCCCCCGCGCACCAGGTCTTGGCGCATTCCGGGTTGATTCCCTGCCGTCAAGGCAGGCCGCACCAGCGGCGCAGACCCGATTTACTTCGGCTAGTTTTTTGGGGCGTGCTGCCCCGCTGCACACGTAGGAGCAACAAAATGGCGGTAACTGTGGAAACCCTGGAAAAGCTGGAGCGCAAGATCACCTTGACGCTGCCGGTGACGGTGATCAAGTCCGAGGTGGAGTCCCGCCTGAAGCGTCTGGCCCGCACGGTCAAGATGGACGGCTTCCGTCCGGGCAAGGTGCCGATGAACGTCGTGGCCCAGCGCTACGGCTACTCGGTGCAGTACGAAGTCATGAATGACAAGGTCGGCGAGGCCTTTTCGTCGGCCGCCAACGAGGCCAAGCTGCGTGTCGCTGGCCAGCCGCGCATCACCGAGAAGGAAGGCTCGCCCGAGGGCGAACTGGCTTTCGACGCGGTCTTCGAGGTATATCCCGAAGTGAAGCTGGGTGACATCGCCCAGGCCGAAGTCGAGAAGGTCACGGCCGACGTCTCGGACGCCGCCATCGACAAGACCCTGGACATCCTGCGCAAGCAGCGCCGCACGTTCGCGCAGCGCCCGGCCGATGCGGCTGCCCAGACCGGCGACCGCGTGACGGTGGACTTCGAAGGCAAGATCGACGGCGAACCCTTCGAGGGCGGCAAGGCCGAGGGTTTCCAGTTCATCCTGGGCGACGGCCAGATGCTCAAGGAATTCGAGGAAGCCACCACCGGCATGAAGTCCGGCGAGAACAAGACCTTCCAGCTGGCCTTCCCCGCCGACTACCACGGCAAGGACGTGGCCGGCAAGACCGCCGATTTCATGGTTTCGCTCAAGAAGATCGAAGCCGCCAACCTGCCCGAGGTGGACGGCGCCCTGGCCAAGAGCCTGGGCATCGCCGACGCCACGGTCGAAGGCCTGCGTGCCGACATCCGCAAGAACCTGGAGCGCGAAGTGAAGTTCCGCGTGCTGGCCCGCAACAAGCAGGCCGCCCTGGACGCACTGGCGTCGCAAGCCGAGCTGGACCTGCCCAAGGCCAGCGTGCAGGCCGAACTGCAGCGCATGGTGGAAAGCGCCCGCGCCGACCTCAAGCAGCGCGGCGTGAAGGATGCCGACAAGGCGCCCATCCCCGAAGAGCTGTTCCAGCCCCAGGCCGAGCGCCGCGTGCGCCTGGGCCTGGTCGTTGCCGAGCTGGTGCGTGCCAACGAGCTGCAGGCCAAGCCCGAGCAGGTCAAGGCCCATATCGATGAGCTCGCCGCCAGCTACGAAAAGCCGGCCGAAGTGGTGCGTTGGTACTACGGCGACAACCAGCGCATGGCCGAGGTCGAGGCCATCGTGATCGAGAACAACGTGACCGACTACGTCCTGTCCAAGGCGAAGATCGTGGAGAAGCAGGTCGAGTTCGACGAGCTGATGGGCCAAAGCTGAAGGCGGTGAAGCCTGGCGGCGTGCATCGCGTGCCGGGCCCGTCTTGTGGATCCGCAGGCCGTCCCCATGTGCGCAAGGAATGCGCGTCGAACCTTCTTATGTGCAGACTGGAGAGCTTATGAATTACGGCATTGGCGGCGATGAAACAAAGGGCCTGGGCATGGTGCCCATGGTCATCGAGCAATCCGGCCGCGGCGAGCGGTCCTACGACATCTATTCGCGCCTGCTCAAGGAGCGGATCATCTTCCTGGTGGGCGAGGTCAATGACCAGACCGCCAACCTGGTGGTGGCCCAGCTGCTCTTCCTGGAGAGCGAGAACCCGGACAAGGACATTTCCTTCTACATCAACTCGCCTGGCGGCAGCGTGACGGCCGGCATGGCCATCTACGACACCATGCAGTTCATCAAGCCCGACGTGTCGACCATGTGCGTGGGCTTCGCGGCCAGCATGGGCGCGTTCCTGCTGGCAGCCGGTGCCAAGGGCAAGCGTTTCTCGCTGCCCAATTCCAAGATCATGATCCACCAGGTGCTGGGTGGTGCCCGCGGGCAGGCTACGGACATCGAGATCCATGCGCGCGACATCCTGCGCACCAAGGAACAGATGAACCGCATCCTGGCCGAGCGCACCGGCCAGCCGCTGGAAAAGATCCGCGCCGACACCGAACGCGATTACTTCCTGACGGCCGACGAGGCCAAGGACTACGGCCTGGTCGACCAGGTCATGGCCAAGCGCGCCTGAAGCCGGACCGCACCGGGCGGTCTGCAACACGGCCTTCTCCCCCAGGGAGAGGGCCGTGGCTATTTGGTTATCATTGCTCCCATCGTTTAAGGCGAGGCACCCCCTCCATGGCCGAGAAAAAAGGCACATCCGCGGAAAAGACCCTCTACTGCTCGTTCTGTGGCAAGAGCCAGCACGAGGTCAAGAAGCTGATTGCCGGCCCGTCGGTGTTCGTCTGCGACGAGTGCATCGAGCTGTGCAACGAGATCATCCGCGACGAACTGCCTGCCAGCACGGTCGGCAAGGACGCGCGCAACGACCTGCCCACGCCGGCCGAGATCAAGGCCAACCTCGACAATTACGTGATTGGCCAGGAGCCCGCCAAGCGTACGTTGGCGGTTGCTGTCTACAACCACTACAAGCGTCTGCGCCACCGTGACAAGGCCAAGAAGGACGAGGTAGAGCTCACCAAGAGCAACATCCTCCTGATAGGCCCCACGGGCTCCGGCAAGACACTGCTGGCCCAGACACTCGCGCGCATGCTCGACGTTCCCTTCGTGATGGCCGATGCCACCACGTTGACCGAGGCCGGCTATGTGGGCGAGGACGTGGAGAACATCGTCCTCAAGCTGCTGCAGAGCTGCAACTACGACGTGGAGCGCGCCCAGCGCGGCATCGTGTACATCGACGAGATCGACAAGATCTCCCGCAAGTCCGACAACCCCTCCATCACGCGCGACGTGTCCGGCGAGGGCGTGCAGCAGGCGCTGCTCAAGCTCATCGAAGGCACCATGGCCAGCGTTCCGCCGCAGGGCGGGCGCAAGCACCCGAACCAGGATTTCGTGCAGATCGACACGACCAACATCCTGTTCATCTGTGGCGGTGCCTTCGCGGGCCTGGAAAAGGTGATCGGCAACCGCACCGAATCTTCCGGCATCGGCTTCGGCGCTGCCGTCAAGAGCAAGGAGCAGCGCAGCCTGACCGAGGTCTTCAAGGACGTGGAGCCCGAGGACCTGATCAAGTTCGGCCTGATCCCCGAACTGGTGGGCCGCATGCCCGTGGTCGCCACGCTGGCGGAACTCAGCGAGGATGCGCTGGTGCAGATCCTCACCGAACCCAAGAACGCCCTGGTCAAGCAGTACGCCAAGCTGCTGTCCATGGAAGGCGTGGACCTGGAGGTCCGCCCCTCGGCGCTCAAGGCCATCGCCAAGAAGGCATTGGCGCGCAAGACCGGCGCGCGGGGCTTGCGCTCCATCCTCGAACTGTCGCTGATCGACACCATGTACGAGCTGCCCAACACGACCAATGTGGACAAGGTCGTGGTGGACGAATCCACCATCGAAGAAAACAAGCCCCCGCTGCTCGTCTACCGCGAGCAGGCGAAGAAGGCCTGACGCCGCGCCCGTTGACGGCATGGTCAAAGACCCCGCGCCAATCTCCATTGGCCAGGGTCTCGCACAATTCCGTTACAGAGGATTGAATTTCCAATCCTTCGATCCATCTTGACTGGGTCGTCCGTTTCAAAGGGTTTCCATGTCCGGTTCTGTACCCCTCCCTCCCACCCCCATCGACCTGCCGCTGCTGCCCTTGCGCGACGTGGTCGTGTTCCCGCACATGGTGATCCCGCTGTTCGTGGGGCGGCCCAAGAGCATCAAGGCGCTGGAAGCCGCGATGGAGGCCGAGCGCCGCATCATGCTGGTGGCGCAGAAGGCCGCCGCCAAGGACGACCCGGCCGTGTCGGACATGTTCGATGTGGGTTGCGTCTCGACCATCCTGCAGATGCTCAAGCTGCCCGATGGGACGGTGAAGGTCCTGGTTGAAGGCCAGCAGCGTGCCCAGGTCAACCGCATCGAAGAGGGTGAAGCCTTCTTCTCCGCCAACGTCACGCCCGTCGAGGCGGCAGCGGATGACGCTGTGCGCGGTGGTGCGGCCAGCGAGGTCGAGGCGCTGCGCCGGGCCGTGATGCAGCAGTTCGACCAGTACGTCAAGCTCAACAAGAAGATCCCGCCCGAGATCCTGACCTCCATCTCCAGCATCGACGATGCGGGCCGCCTGGCGGACACCATCGCCGCCCACCTGCCGCTCAAGCTCGACAGCAAGCAGGCCGTCCTGGGCTTGGCCGATGTGAAGGCACGCCTGGAAAACCTCTTCGAGCAGATCGAGCGCGAGGTCGACATCCTGAACGTCGACAAGAAGATCCGCGGTCGCGTGAAGCGCCAGATGGAAAAGAACCAGCGCGACTTCTACCTCAACGAACAGGTCAAGGCCATCCAGAAGGAACTGGGCGAGGGCGAGGACGGCGCCGACATCGACGAAATCGAGAAGAAGATCAAGGCGGCCAAGATGCCCAAGGACGCCCTGAAGAAGGCCGAGGGCGAGCTCAAGAAGCTCAAGCTGATGTCGCCCATGTCGGCCGAAGCGGCCGTGGTGCGCAACTACATCGACGTGCTGACCGGCCTGCCGTGGGCGGCCAAGACCAAGATCAAGCACGACCTGGGCAATGCCGAGAGCGTGCTCAATGCCGACCACTTCGGGCTGGACAAGGTCAAGGACCGCATCCTGGAATACCTCGCGGTGCAGCAGCGCGTGGACAAGGTCAAGGCGCCGATCCTGTGCCTGGTGGGCCCTCCTGGCGTGGGCAAGACCTCGCTCGGCCAGTCCATTGCCAAGGCCACGGGCCGCAAGTACGTGCGCGTGGCGCTGGGCGGCATGCGCGACGAGGCCGAGATCCGTGGCCACCGCCGCACCTACATCGGCGCGATGCCGGGCAAGGTGCTGCAAAGCCTGTCCAAGGTCGGCACGCGCAATCCGCTGTTCCTGCTCGACGAGATCGACAAGCTGGGCACGGACTTCCGCGGCGACCCGTCGAGCGCGTTGCTGGAGGTGCTGGACCCCGAGCAGAACCACAAGTTCGGCGACCACTACGTGGAGGTGGACTTCGACCTTAGCGACGTGATGTTCGTGGCCACGTCCAACTCCATGAATATCCCGCCCGCGCTGCTGGACCGCATGGAGGTGATCCGCCTGTCGGGCTACACCGAGGACGAGAAGACCAACATCGCCGTCAAGTACCTGCTGCCCAAGCAGATGGAGAACAACGGCGTGAAGGATGCCGAGCTCGACATCAGCGAGGCGGCCGTGCGCGACATCGTGCGCTACTACACCCGCGAGGCCGGTGTGCGGTCGCTGGAACGCGAGTTGTCGAAGATCTGCCGCAAGGTGGTCAAGGGCCTGCTGCTCAAGAAGATGCAGGCCCGCGTGGAAGTCACGCCCGAGAACCTCAACGACTTCCTGGGCGTGCGCAAGTACACCTACGGCCGCGCCGAGGAAACCAACCAGGTCGGCCAGGTGGTCGGCCTGGCCTGGACCGAGGTGGGCGGCGACCTGCTGACCATCGAGGCCGCGCTGATGCCCGGCAAAGGTGTCATCACGCGCACCGGTTCGCTGGGCGATGTGATGAAGGAGTCGGTGGAAGCGGCCCGCACCGTGGTCCGCAGCCGCGCCGCACGCCTGGGCATCAAGGAGGAGGTGTTCGAGAAGAAGGACATCCACATCCACGTGCCCGACGGTGCCACGCCCAAGGACGGCCCCAGCGCCGGTGCCGCGATGGCCACGGCCTTCGTGTCCGCGCTCACCGGCATCCCGGTGCGCAGCGACGTGGCGATGACGGGCGAGATCACGCTGCGCGGCGAGGTCACGGCCATCGGTGGCCTGAAGGAGAAGCTGCTGGCGGCGCTGCGCGGCGGCATCAAGACGGTGCTCATCCCCGAGGAGAACGCCAAGGACCTGCAGGACATTCCCGGCAACGTGAAGAACGGCCTGGAGATCGTGCCCGTGCGCTGGATCGACAAGGTGCTGGAGATTGCCCTGGTGCGCGCGCCCGTGCCGCTGGCGGAGGAGGACGTGGCGGCCGTGGCCGCAGTGGCGCCCGGCACGCTCGAGGGGACGGCCGTGAAGGCGGTTGGCGAGGCCGTGCCCCACGGTGGCTCCGTGAAGCACTGAGCAGGCCCGCGCGGCCTTCGCGCTTCGGCACGGCTGCGCTACCGCTTCTGCGAGAGGGCTCCACACCGGCAGCGATGCCGGCGTGGAGCCCTCGGTGCTTCAGGCGTGCGCGTCGTCGGGCACGCGGTCCAAGTCCGCCAGCCAGACCGTGGCCTCCGAATCGCTGGGCGCGCGCCAGTCGCCGCGGGGTGACAAGGATCCACCCGAGCCGACCTTCGGCGCGTTGGGTACGCAACTGCGCTTGAACTGGCTGGTCTTGAAGAAGCGGAACAGGAAGGTGCGCAGGTGCCGCTTGATCTCGGCAAGCTGGTAGCTGCGCCGTTGCACATGTTCTCCTTCCGGCCAGGGGCCGGCGTGCGCGGCATGCCAGGCGCTCCAGGCCAGGAACGCCACCTTGGCCGGCGACATGCCGAAACGCACGGTGTAGTACAGGCTGAAGTCGTGCAGCTCGTAGGGGCCCAGTTTGCTTTCCGTGCTCTGGCCGGGTTGGCCGTTCGCATCGCCAGGCACCAGCTCGGGACTGATCTCGGTGCCCAGGATGTCCAGCAGCACCTGGCTGTGCGCCGCGCCGCGCGTGCCAGTTTCGGCCACCCAGCGCACGAGGTGCTGGATCAGCGTCTTGGGCACGCTGGCGTTCACGTTGTAGTGCGACATGTGGTCGCCCACGCCGTAGGTGCACCAGCCCAGCGCCAGCTCGCTGAGGTCCCCCGTGCCGACCACGATGCCGTCGTGGAAATTCGCCAGCCGGAACAGGTGGCTGGTGCGCTCACCCGCCTGCACGTTCTCGAAGGTAATGTCGTACTGCGCTTCGCCCTCTGCGTAGGGATGGCCCAGGTCTTGGAGCATCTGCGTGCAGCTGGGCCGGATGTCGATCTCGCGCGCATCACAGCCCACCGACTGCATCAGGCGCATCGCCTGGTCGCGCGTGCGGTTGCTGGTGGCGAAGCCCGGCATGGTGATGCCCAGGATGTTCGTGCGCGGCAGCCCCAGGCGGTCCATGGCCTCGGCGCACACCAGCAGCGCGTGCGTGGAGTCCAGGCCACCCGAGATGCCGATCACGAGCTTGCGGATGCCGCTGGACGAGAGCCGCTGGCACAGCGCTTGCACCTGGATGTTGTACACCTCGCGGCAACGCTGGTCGCGCTGGCCGGCCTGGGCCGGCACATACGGGAAACGCTCCACCACGCGCTGCAGCGGCATCGCCTGGTCCAGCGGCAGCGCCAGCTCGAAGGCGACCGTGCGAAAGCCCGCCACGATGTCCTTGTAGCGCGCTGCCGACTGGCCGAAGCTGGTCTGCCGCATCCGGTCGTGCAGCAGGCGATCCAGGTCCACGTCGGCCGTGAGCAGGTGCGCGTCCTGGCCGAAGCGTTCGGACTGCGCCAGCATCTGGCCGTTTTCGTAGACCAGCGCCTGGCCGTCCCAGGCCAGGTCGGTGGTCGATTCACCCGGGCCCGCGGAAGCGTACACATACGCCGCCAGGCAGCGCGCGGACTGCGAGCTGGCGAGCTGGTGGCGGTAGCCGGACTTGCCGACCGTCACGTTGGAGGCCGACAAATTCAGCAGCACCGTCGCACCGGCCAGCGCCGCCATGGAGGAGGGCGGCACCGGCACCCACAGGTCTTCGCAGATCTCGGCGTGCAGCACCAGCTGCGGCAGATTGCGGGCCTGGAACAGGAGGTCCGTGCCGAAGGGCACGTCCTGCCCGCACAGCGGGATGCTGCGGGCCATGGCCGTGTGCGCGGGATTGAACTGGCGGCCTTCGTAGTACTCGCCGTAGTTCGGCAGGTAGGTCTTGGGCACCACGCCCAGCACAACGCCGGCATGCACGACGACGGCGCAGTTGAACAACGAATGGTCCACCTGCAGCGGCATGCCCAGCACGGCCAGCGTGCGGCAGTCCGCGCTGGCCTGCACGAGCCGCTGCAATGCCTCCTTGCAGCCGTCGAGCAACGCATGCTGGTGGAACAGGTCGTCGCAGGTGTAGGCCGACAGGCCCAGCTCCGGAAACACCACCACGGCGGCGCCCGCGTCCTCGGCCTGGCGCATCAGGCGCAGGGATTCCTCGCCATTGAACAAAGGGTCCGCAATGCGGCAGCGCGGCACCGCCGTGGCGACACGCGCGAAGCCGTGCCGGTACAGATTCAGGAAAGGGGTGGTGACCACGATGGCGTGCTCCGGAGGCGAGGGGCTGCGCAGCACCGTTGCTGCATGCCGCACGATTGTGGCGCAACACCTGTAGGCCCGGCGCCGGCCTGCCGGACGATATTCCGGCGCCCGGCTTGAAAGCAGGCCGGACGTCACCAATTCGGAATGGTGAAGCACGGCAACAGGCACGTCTATAGAATCATTTCATGGCAACCAAGGTCCCCCCCATCACTCCGGCCAAGCCGGTCCAGCTTCCGAACCGTGACGACGGCAATTCGGTTGTGCTGGAGCGGCGTACACAGAAGGTCAAACCTCCTCAGATGTACCAGGTCGTGATGCTGAATGACGACTACACCCCCATGGAGTTCGTGGTCGTCGTAATTCAGGAATACTTCAGCAAGGATCTGGAGGCCGCAACGCAGATCATGTTGAAGATCCACCTGGAAGGCAAAGGTGTCTGTGGCGTTTATTCCAAGGACGTGGCCGCTACCAAAGTGGACCAGGTGCTGGATGCGGCGCGCAAGGCCGGACACCCCTTGCAGTGCATCAGCGAGCCCGTGGACTTGTAACGTTTGGACGACGATCCCGGCCCGCTTCGAAATCGGATTACAGTGGAAACTCAATGCTGCAAGGCGAAAAGGAAATCACATGATTGCGCAGGAACTGGAAGTTAGCTTGCACATGGCCTTCGTGGAGGCCAGGCAGCAGCGCCACGAGTTCATCACCGTGGAACACCTGTTGCTCGCCCTGTTGGACAACCCCAGCGCGGCCGAGGTCTTGCGGGCCTGCTCCGCCAACATCGACGACCTCCGCAAGTCGCTGTCCACCTTCATCAAGGACAACACGCCGCAGGTCGCCGGAACCGACGACGTCGACACGCAGCCCACGCTGGGATTCCAGCGTGTGATCCAGCGCGCGATCATGCACGTGCAGTCCACCGGCAGCGGCAAGAAGGAAGTCATCGGCGCCAACGTGCTCGTGGCCATCTTCGGCGAGAAGGACTCGCATGCCGTCTACTACCTCCACCAGCAGGGCGTGACGCGCCTGGACGTGGTGAACTTCATCGCCCACGGCATCAAGAAGAGCGACCCGCCCGAGCCCAACAAGGCCGGCGAGAGCGCGCCCGAAGCGGAAGAGGGCGGCGAGAAGAGCGAGAAGCAGTCGCCGCTCGAGCAGTACACGCAGAACCTGAACCAGATGGCCAAGGACGGCAAGATCGATCCGCTGATCGGCCGCGAGTACGAGGTCGAGCGCGTGATCCAGATCCTGTGCCGCCGCCGCAAGAACAACCCGCTGTTGGTGGGTGAGGCCGGCGTGGGCAAGACCGCCATCGCCGAGGGCCTGGCCTGGCGCATCACCCAGAAGGACGTGCCCGAGATCCTGGCCGAGGCCGTGGTCTATTCGCTGGACATGGGCGCGCTGCTGGCAGGCACCAAGTACCGCGGCGATTTCGAGCAGCGGCTCAAGGGCGTGCTCAAGGCGCTCAAGGACAAGCCCAACGGCGTGTTGTTCATCGACGAGATCCACACGCTGATCGGTGCCGGTGCGGCATCGGGCGGCACGCTGGACGCCTCGAACCTGCTCAAGCCCGGCCTGTCCTCGGGCCAGCTCAAGTGCATCGGTGCGACCACCTTCACGGAATACCGTGGCATCTTCGAGAAGGATGCGGCTTTGTCGCGGCGCTTCCAGAAGGTCGACGTGGTCGAGCCGACGGTCGAGCAGACGGTGGAGATCCTCAAGGGCCTGAAGTCGCGCTTCGAGGAGCACCACAGCGTGAAGTACGCCGCTGCGGCGCTGCAGGCTGCGGCCGAGCTGTCGGCCAAGTACATCAACGACCGGCACCTTCCCGACAAGGCCATCGACGTCATCGACGAGGCCGGTGCGGCACAGCGCATCCTGACGGCGTCCAAGCGCAAGAAGACCATCGGCAAGTCCGAGGTCGAGGAAATCGTGGCCAAGATCGCGCGCATCCCGCCCGCGAACGTGTCCAACGACGACCGCGGCAAGCTCAAGACGCTGGAGCGCGACCTCAAGAACGTGGTCTTCGGCCAGGACAAGGCGCTGGACGCGTTGGCTGCGGCCGTGAAGATGGCGCGTTCGGGCCTGGGCAAGGGCGACAAACCCATCGGCGCGTTCCTGTTCAGCGGCCCCACCGGCGTCGGCAAGACCGAGGCTGCCAAGCAGCTGGCCTACATCATGGGCATCGACCTCGTGCGCTTCGATATGAGCGAGTACATGGAGCGCCATGCCGTGAGCCGCCTGATCGGCGCGCCTCCGGGCTATGTGGGCTTCGACCAGGGTGGCCTGCTGACCGAGGCCGTGAGCAAGAAGCCGCATTGCGTGCTGCTGCTCGACGAGATCGAGAAGGCGCATCCGGACATCTTCAACGTGCTGCTGCAGGTCATGGACCACGGCACGCTGACGGACAACAACGGGCGCAAGGCCGACTTCCGCAACGTGATCATCATCATGACCACGAACGCGGGCGCCGAGTCCTTGAACAAGGCCGTGATCGGTTTCACGACCAAGAAGGAAATGGGCGACGAGATGGCCGACATCAAGCGCCTGTTCACGCCCGAGTTCCGCAACCGCCTCGATGCGATCGTGAGCTTCAAGTCGCTGGACGAGCAGATCATCCTGCGGGTCGTCGACAAGTTCCTGCTGCAGCTGGAGACCCAGCTTGGCGAGAAGAAGGTCGACGTCACCTTCAGCGACAAGCTGCGCCAGTTCCTGGCGAAGAAGGGCTTCGATCCGCTGATGGGTGCGCGCCCGATGCAGCGCCTGATCCAGGACACGATCCGCAAGGCGCTGGCCGACGAGTTGCTGTTCGGACGCCTGACCGAAGGAGGACGCCTGAACGTCGACCTCGACGAGCAGGACGAGGTGCTGCTGGACATCACGCCGCTGCCCAAGAAGGAAGGCAAGCCCAAGCCCGAAGAGGCCGCCATCGGCTGATCGACACGGCACCGACGCCGCACGGCAGGTGCGGCGCCCGCGAAGCCCGGCTGCAGGAGACTGCACCGGGCTTTTGCTTTGTCAGGCCTGCGCGGGTGCGGCGCGCAATGCCGGCAGGTCCTCCACCACGTGGACGGCGATGGTGCCCTCGCGGTTGCGCACGGCGATCTCCTCGCGCCGCAGCCCGCTGGTGTCCACGCCGGCCAGCCGGGCCGCGCGGTCGGAGATCACCAGCGCGCAGGCGAAGTGCTTGGTCTGGTCCTGCAGCCGGCTCGCGGTGTTGACGGTGTCTCCCACGGCCGTGAGGTAAGTCGCCACGCCGCGCCCCATGTGGCCCACCACCGTGGGGCCGCTGTGGATGCCGATGCCCAGTTGCAGCGGGGCCTCCAGCTCCTCGTGCAGGTCGGCGCTGAGCTGCGCCAGCGCCTTCTGCATCGCCAGCGCCGCGACCACCGCCTGGCGTGCCCCCGACTCGGGCGTGGTGTTGACACCGAACAGCGCCATCACGCCGTCGCCCGTGAACTGGTTGGCGATGCCACCCGCCGCGTCGATGGCGCCACCCACGGCTTCGAAATACCGGTTCAGCAGGAAGACCACGTCGTAGGGCAGGCGCTGCTCCGACAGCCGCGTGAAGCCCCGCAGGTCGGCGAAGAGCACCGTCACCTCCCGCTCGCGCCCGGCCATGAAACCGGGGTTGGTCATGGCAGGCAGTGACTCCTGGCTCGGCGGGATCAGCGGCAATACGCTGATGTCCTGGGTGGGGCGCAGCTGGCAGGCCAGACGCACGTTGGCCGGTGCATCCACGCGCGTGAGCACGCGCGCCTCCGTGGGGCTGGGCGCAGGCAGATGCTGCGCGCCAGCGACCACGCGCACCCTGCAGGTGGAGCAGCGTCCGCGCCCACCGCAGATGGAAGTGTGGACGATGCCCGCCTGCCGGCTCGACTCCAGCACGGAGAAACCCTTGGGCACCGTGACGACGTGGTTGCCGGGGTAGGTGATGCGCACGGAGCGGCGCGCTTCCAGCAACTGGCGTGCCACGCGCGCCGCGAAGGTCAGCAGGAGCAGCGTGCCCAGCGCCAGCAGGATGCCGTCACGGGTCTGGCGCAACGCCGCCTGCGCCACCAGGTCGGGCGAGCGTGCCTGGCCCAGCACCTGCTGCACCCACTCGGGGTCGGTGGCGAGCAGCGACACATACCGCCCTACCTGCACGAAGCCCAGCAGCGCCAGCACCGGCACCAGGATCGCGATGGTGTAGAGCGGCATGCGCCAACGCGCGTACCCCGCCCGGTTGCGCAGCCAGTAGTGGATGCCCGTGCATCCGTGGCCCCAGGCAAGGATCACCAGCAGCGACTGCCCCCAGCCCAGGTGCGGCTGGAGCTGCCAGAACACGAGCACCAGCACCGTGTACGTGGGGTCGTAGCCATAACGCTCGCTGGCGAATACCGTGCCCACCACATGGTGCACCAGGATCAGCGGGATGCAGAAGCCGGCCACCAGCTGCAGCACCTGCCACAGCGGCATGCGCAGGTGGCGGCGCCGGTAGATGGACCAGTAGGCCTGCCCGAGGTGCACGAACACCGCCATCACCAGCAGGGCATTGCCCACGGGCGTGCGCCACGGCATGAACAGCCAGCTGCGCCCGGCCTCCATCGCGGTGAGCGAGATCAGCCCCAGCGCGTGGTTGGCCAGGTGCATGGCCACGAAGCTGAAGAGGACCAGCCCGCTGGCCGGGCGAAGGCGGGCGAGCCAGTCGGGTGCACGGCGGCCAGCCGTGCTGCGGGGCGTTGCCGGGGTGGGACTCGCGGACACGGACGGCGGTGTCAGGGCATCAACGGAAGCGGGCCGTGCGCCGGTGCGCGCAGGCCACACGGGCACCGGGTGCTTGGACGCTCAGGCAGCCGCCTGTGGGGCTGCGTGGGCGTCATCGTCGTCCGAGAAACGTTTCGCGATGGCGTCGAACTCGGCTTCGATCTCCAGGAAGGCTTGCACGATGCGCGGGTCGAAATGCTTGTCGCTGCCTTCCTGGATGATGCCGATGGCCTGCTGGTGGGTGAAGGCCGGCTTGTAGACGCGCCGGGAGATGAGTGCATCGTAGACATCGGCCACCGCCATCAGGCGCGCGGGCAGGGGAATGGCTTCGCCCGCCAGGCCCTCTGGGTACCCCGATCCGTCCCACTTCTCCTGGTGCGAATAGGAGATTTGCCGCGCCACGCGCAGGAAGGAACTCGGTGCGTCCAGCAGCTTCTCGGCGGCCATGATGGAGTTGCGGCCCAGCGTGGTGTGGGTCTTCATGATGTCGAACTCTTCGGCCGTCAGCTTGCCGGGCTT
The DNA here is from genome assembly GCA_965278985.1 of Burkholderiaceae bacterium. Classification (GTDB taxonomy): domain Bacteria; phylum Pseudomonadota; class Gammaproteobacteria; order Burkholderiales; family Burkholderiaceae_C; genus CAISIP01. The sequence goes on from OZ257131.1 coordinate 228,296, forward strand.
GAGCAGGATCGCGTCCGGAATGCCCACCTTGCCGATGTCGTGCAGCGGCGCGGACTTGTAGATCGACGTGATGGTGTCGCCAGCGAGTTCCTTGGCGAAGTCCGGGTGTTTCTCCAGCTTCAGGGCCAGCGCCTTGATGTAGTTCTGCGTGCGCCGGATGTGGTTGCCGGTCTCGTTGTCGCGCGTCTCGGCCAGCGAGGCCATGGCCATGATGGTCACGTCCTGGATCACCTCCACCTCGTGGGTGCGGCGGCGCACCTCGGCCTCCAGGAAGTTGTTGTGGTCGCGCAGCAGGTCGGAGCTCTGCTTGAGCGCCAGCTGCGTCTTCACGCGCGCCATCACGATGGGCGGGGAGATGGGCTTGGTGATGTAGTCGACGGCACCGGCATCGAAGCCGGTCTGCTCGTCGTCGATCTCCGAGCGCGCCGTGAGGAAGATCACGGGGATGTCGGCGGTGGTGGGGTCGGCTTTCAGGCGCCGGCAGACCTCGAAGCCGTCCATGTCGGGCATCATGATGTCCAGCAGGATCAGGTCGGGCTTGGGGTCCATCAGCGCGATCTTCAACGCGCGTTCCCCGCCGTTGGCCACCCGGGTGCGGTACTGGTCCCGCAGCAGCCCGTTCATCAGCATGATGTTCTCGGGCGTGTCATCGACGATGAGAATGCTGTGCTTCTGAGGGGTATCGGTTGCGTCAGTCATTGCACATGCTCCTTGGGCTGCTGGCGGGCGAGGTGTGACACGGGAGGTTGTCGGTCATCGTCATGGCGCGGGTGTGGAGAAGGGCACTGCCACGCACTGTAGCGCCTGCAGTGCCTGGTCGAAATCGAATTCGTCCAGAGAGCGTGCAAAACGCGCGAAGCCCGCGTCTCCCATCAGGCTACGCCAGACCGGCGCCTGCGCCTGCAGGTAATCCACCGCCTCGGCGTCGCCCTCCGACAACAGGCTGGTCATGCGGGCGATGTGGGCTGCAAGGGCAGTGGCATCCAGTTGGTCGGCATCGGGGCCGGTGGGTGGCTCGGGCCCGGAGTGTAGGGGAGAGGTCGCTTCCCCCACGGCCTGCCGGCCGTGGTGCGTGGGGTCCGCCTGGGCACCGGCCTCGCGCGGCACCGTGGCCGCGGCTTGCGGGTCCATGTCGTTGTCGTTGGCCACCAGTTGGCGGCCGCCCTGCAGGGGGCCGGCGGCACCTGCGCCGGCAGCGGCCAGTGGCTCGGCGGGGGGGAGGAAGGCCTTGACCAGCGCATCCACCAGGGTGGACTGGCTGACGGGCTTGACCAGGAAGACATCCACACCGGCCTGCTCGGCGCGCCGGCGCATGTCCTGCTGGCCATAGGCCGTGGCCATGACGACATGCAGCGGGTGTTGCGCGGCACGGACCCTGCGCACGGTCTCGATGCCGTCGATGCCGGGCATCTTCCAGTCCACCAGCAACACGTCGAAGGGATGCAGCGACGGCGCCGCGGCGCGCGCCCGCAGGATCTCCAGCGCCTGCAGGCCCGACTCGGCGGTCTGCACGTGGAAGCCCAGGTCCTGCATCTGCGTGGCAAGGATCTCGCGCAGGTCGGCGTTGTCGTCCACCACCAGCGCATGCATTCCGGTGAAGAAACCCGGCGCGAGCGTGGCGCCGGCCGCCGCGGGCGGCACGCCGATGCCGAAGCCCGCCGTGAACCAGAACAGCGCGCCCTGGCCCGGCGCGGATTCGACGGCGATGCTGCCGCCCATCAGTTCCACCAGGCGCTGGGAGATGGTCAGCCCGAGCCCTGTGCCACCGTACTTGCGGGTGTTGGAGCCGTCCGCCTGCGTGAAGGCCTGGAACAGTTTGCCGGCCTGTTCGGCGGACATGCCGATGCCCGTGTCGCGCACGGCGATCTGCAGCCGCACACCATCGGCCGTCTGCTCGCGCACGCGCACCGTCACCGACACCTGGCCGTGCTCGGTGAACTTGATGGCATTGCCCACCAGGTTGGCCATGACCTGGCCCAGCCGCAGCGGGTCGCCGATCAGGTGCTGGGGCACCTCGCGCGCGGTGTCGAAGAACAGCTCCAGGCCCTTGTCGTAGGCCTTCTGCGCCAGCTGCGACGAGATCGTGTCCAGCACGTCGTCGAAGCGGAACGCGGTGCGTTCCAGCTCCAGCCTGCCCGAGTCCGCCTTCGAGAAATCCAGCACGTCGTTGATGATGCCCAGCAACGCCGTGCCCGCGGCGTGCACCTTGGTGATGTAGTCGCGTTGCCTGTCGTCGAGCTGCGTGCGCAGCGCCAGGTAGGACATGCCGATGATGGAGTTCATCGGGGTGCGGATCTCGTGGCTCATGTTGGCGAGGAACATCGATTTCGCCTGCATCGCCTCCTCCGCCTGCCGCTTGGCCTCGCGCAGCGCTTCGGCCGCGGCGATCTCGTCCGTCACGTCCTCCAGCATCCAGACGGTGCCCTTCTGCGGATCGGCGTCGTCGATGTAGCCGCCCGACAGCCGGCACCAGAAGTCGCTGCCGTCCTTGCGCCGCAGCCGAAGGTCGTGGCGGTTGTGGCGGTCCTGGCCGATGCTCGCATGGGCCATGCGCCGGCCTTCGTCGAACTGCGCATCGCTGGCGTACCACACGCGCGTGGACTGCCCCAGCATCTCGCCCTCGCCATACCCGAAGATCTCTTCGAGCTTGCGGTTGCAGCGCCGCACCACGCTGTCCTGCACCAGGCAGATGCCCATGCCGGCGGATTCGAAGATCGCCAGCTGCTCGGCGTTGGCCTCGCCGAGCGCCCGCTCCGCGCGCTTGAGAGGCTCCACGTCCACGATCACCCCCACCAGGCCCGCGGGTGCGCCGTCGGGCTTGCGGAAGCCGCTCGCGGAGTAGAGGGTGTGGTGCACCTGTCCGTCGGCGAAACGCATGCGCAGCTCGCGTTCCACGCGGCCGGCCTGCGCCACGAGCACCTCGTCTTCGCGTTGCATCGCCGCGAGTTGCTCGGGCGGCGCGAAGTGCATCTCGTCCACGCGCTTGCCCACGAAGCTTTCGCGGCGCACGCCGAACATCTGCTCGAAGACGCGGTTGCTCCCGAGCAGCCGCGTGTCGGCGCCCTTGTAGAACACCGCGTTGGGCATGTGGTCGATCATGGCCTGCTGGAACGCACTCATCTCCGCAAGCCGCTGCTGCGTGGCGCGCATGGCCGTCACGTCCTGCAGCGTGTACTGCAGCACGCTGCGGTCGCGCAGGCGGATCGGCATCAGGTGCACAGAGCCGTCCCATTCGCTGCCATCGACGCGGCGGTGCCGCCACAGAAAAGAGATCTGCCCCGCGCTGCGGCGCAGGCTGTCGCGCATGCCCTCGATGGCCTGGGGCGAGGGCGTGCCGTCGTACTGGAGCGCGGCGGAGAAATCGAGCGCGTTCTTGCCGATCACGTCCTCGCGGCTTGCGCAGCCGTAGATGCGCACCGCTGCCATGTTGCAATCGATGAACACCTGCGTCGGCCGGTCCAGCACCACGATGGGAATGTGCGACTCCATGAACAGCGCCTTGTTGTAGGCCTCGCTGTCCTGCAGGGCATCGCGCGCCTGCTTGCTCTGCGTGATGTCATCGATCATCCAGATGCTCGACGCGCCGGCCGGGTCTTCGCCGGGCCGCCGCACGGACTGCGCGCGCGCGTAGGCATCGAACACCTGGCAATCCTGGCGACGGGCCTTCCACTCGCAGCTGAAGACCTGTCCCGCGCTCAGCACCGCCACGGCCTCCGCGGTGAGCCGCTGGCCTTCCGCTTCTCCATCGACGAAGGACTGCAACGTGCGCCCCAGGATGCCGTCCACTTGCGCGAAGCCGAACATCTGCGCCAGCCGCGCATTGGCATGCACGATGCGTCCGTTCTCGGTGTAGGCAATGCCCACCTGCAGATGCCGCAGCAACAGCTCCTGCTCGCGCGCCAGGGCGGCCAGCTTCTGCGCGGCGGCGTGCTGCGCGGCCGTGCGTTCCTGCACGCGGGCCTCGAGGTCGTGCGTGGCCGCCTGCAACCGCGCCCGCATGTCGTCCTGGGCATCGACCAGCTGGCGCAGTTCGCGCACCGGCGTACGCAGCGCCGGCTGGGGCTCCAGCCGGAGCTGGCCGATGCTTTCGCTGCGTTGCACCACGGCGCCCAGCAGGCGCGACAGCCGCCCCCCCATCTGCAGGCCGGCCAGGGCGGCGAGCAGCACGAAGCCCAGCACCGCGAGGCCGATGGAGGCCAGCTCCCGCGGCGTGACCAGCGGGTAGCCGGAGGCGTCGGTCAACGTGGCCACCACCCACTGCTGGTTGCGCAGGGCGACCGGGCGCAGATGCGGAACCCACGTCTGGGCTCCGTGGTGCAGCACCGGCTGGCGCGCCGGAAAGCCCGCAGCGCTCCATTGCGCGAAGGCGATGGATAGCGGCTCCAGGCCGGCGGTCTCCGGGGTGCGCAACCAGGGTGTGGCGGGCGCTGCATGGCCGGCGTCCATCGGCGGGTCCTGCACCAGCGCCAGCAGGCGCTGCTCCGCGTCCAGGATGGCGGTGTAGCCCTGGCGATTGCCCGCCAAGCGGTCCGAGAGTTCCGTCAGCAGCAGGTCCAGCGAGAACTCGCCGCCGGCCGTGGCATTGGTGCCTGGCCAGCGCACACTCGCGCGTACCGCGGGGAAGCTGTGGTCGTCGCTGCGGTAGGCCGCGCCCCAGTGGATGGCGCCGGGGCCGGCCTCTGCCGCATCGGATGCAGGTGCAGGGGGTGATGGGTCCGCGCCGCGGGGCCGGGTCTCCCTGCCGCGCACCGCACCACGGTCGTCCAGCAGCAGCACCTCTTCGGTGGCAGGGGTGTCGGTGCTGCGCAGGCGCATGCGCCAGCCGTCGGCATCGGCGGCGCGTCCCAGCAGCAGCTCGGTGCCACTGCCATCGGCCAGGCGGGCCTGGGTGATCTGCACACGGTGCCGCAGGATGGGCACGACCAGCCGCGCAACGTCCTCGGGCCGCCGCGCGGACAGGGCACCTGTGTGGGCCCACTCGCGCACCGTGGTCAGCAGCCACTCGGTCTCATTGGCCAACGTGGCGACGCGGGCCTCGACCTGGCGAGCGGTCAGCACGGTCTCGGCGTGGGCGCGGTCCCATTGCGCGGGCCGCACGATGGCCCACCACGCGACCAGCGCCATCAACACCAGCAGCGCCAGCAGTCCCCCGAGGATGCGCATCACCAGGTATCGGCGGATGCCCGGTGCGCTCGCGAGGACGTGGGGGTGGTACGCCATGGGAGTTCCGAGGCGAGTGTAGCGAGAGCCCCCTGCATTGGGAACAGTGGTCGAGCAGGGCTCCCCTTGCCGCGCGCACCCATTGGCGCGGGCCGCGGAGGGTGCCGTCAGGGGCAGACCGCGAACTGTCCTTGCACGCTGCAGAGGCCGCCGTTCGGCCCTGAGGTCATGCCACCGGCCTGGGGCAGGCGTTGCCCCTGCGTTTCCCAGCAGCCCGTGCTGTCGCAGGGGCCGAGCACGCGCGGGCCGGGCAGGGCCACCGGTGGCGGCGCGGCGGGTGGGAGAGGCGGGACCACCGGCGCGGCCATGCGCGGCACGAGGGGCCTCGCGGGTGTGGCGGTGGCCGATGCGGGGGGTGGCACGGTCTTGCGCTGCGCCGCGGGTGGCAGGCCGGTGTCCCCACCCAGGCACACGATGCGTGCCTGCTCACGGGCGCGTTGCAGGCGCTGCGCGTTGGCATGGCGGTCCTGCGTGCTGGCCTGCAGCGCCGCGTCCAGCTCGGTGCGTGCCTGCAGGCAGGCCGGTGTGTCCAGCGTGGTGCCCTGCGCCAGCGCGCCGCCCGTGCAGAGGCTGGACACCATCAGCAGGATGCGCATTCGCCATGAAAGCCAGGTAGAAGCCATGCCCCATCCTACGGTTGGCAGGCCGGCCCTGCGGCCACAGGGGATTCGCTGCTCAGCGGCCCGGGGGCGGCAGTGGCAGGCTGGTCTTGTAGCGCACCTGCTTGAGCGCGAAGCTGGAGCGGATCTTCTCGATGCCGGGAATGGGCGTGAGCTGCTCCAGGATGAATTTTTCCAGCGCCGCGATGTCGGCCACCGCCACGCGGATCAGGTAGTCGCTGTCGCCGGTCATGAGGTAACACTCCATGACCTCGTCGTGTTCGGCGATGCGCTGCTCGAAGCCCGCCAGTGCCGCGCGCGATTGCTCCTTGAGGCTGATGGAGATGAACACGTTCAGGCCCAGGCCCAGGGCCTTGGGGTCGGCCAGGGCCACGTAGCGCTGGATCACGCCGCCGGACTCCAGCGCCTTCACGCGCGCCAGGCACGGCGAGGGCGACAGGTGCACGCGGCGGGCCAGTTCCACGTTGCTGAGTGCGCCGTCCTGCTGCAGTTCGGCGAGGATGCGCAGGTCCAGGGCATCGAGCGGCATATTCATCTTCAAATTCTTTTGAGTCAAAAATTTTATGCTTTGAAGAGGGTGATCAAGGCGATTTTCGCAATCACCTCCTGCACCGTCCGCCGTACAGTGCCCCGACACCGCCTGGAGCCTTGCATGACCGACCACGGAATCCTGCCCTACCTGTCCCGCCTGCCGGAGGACAACGACCCCGACGAGACCGCCGAGTGGCGCGACGCCTTCGCCTCGCTGCTGGCATCGCAGGGCGCGGAGCGGGCGCGCTTCATGCTGGAGACCTTGCGCGGCAGCGCCCATGGCGCGGGCGTGGGCTGGTCGCCCGACCCGGTCACGCCGCATGTGAACACCGTGGATGTGCGGCGCCAGCCCGCTTTCCCCGGCGACCTGGCGATGGAGGAGCGGCTCGGCTCGCTGATGCGCTGGAACGCGCTGGCGATGGTGGCGCGCGCCAACGCCGCCTACGGTGAGCTGGGTGGCCACATCGCGAGTTACGCGAGTGCGGCCGATCTCTTCGAGGTGGGCTTCAACCATTTCTTTCGCGCGGGTGGCGCTGCGGGGGACTTGGTCTTCTTCCAGCCTCACAGCGCGCCCGGTGTGTATGCGCGGGCGTACCTGGAGGGCTACCTCGCGGAGCAGGACCTGGCCCATTACCGGCAGGAGATCACGGCGCCCGCGCAGGGCGCACGCGGCCTGTCCAGCTACCCGCACCCCTGGCTGATGCCCGACTTCTGGCAGTTCCCCACCGGCTCCATGGGCATCGGGCCCATCAGCGCGATCTACCACGCGCGCTTCATGCGCTACCTCACGCACCGCGGCGTGCTCGATTGCGGCGGGCGCAAGGTGTGGGGCGTGTTCGGCGACGGCGAGATGGACGAGCCCGAGAGCATGAGCGCGCTCACGCTCGCCTCGCGCGAGAAGCTCGACAACCTGGTGTGGGTCGTCAACTGCAACCTGCAGCGGCTGGATGGCCCGGTGCGCGGCAACGGCCGCATCATCGAGGAACTGGAGCGGCTGTTCCATGGCGCGGGCTGGAACGTCATCAAGCTGGTGTGGGGCAGCGACTGGGATGGCCTGTTCGCACGCGACACCACCGGTGCGCTGGTGCGCGCCTTCGCGCAGACCGTGGACGGCCAGATGCAGACCTTCGCCGCCAAGGACGGCCGCTTCAACCGCGACAACTTCTTCGGTCAGAACCCGGAGCTCGCGCGCCTGGCGCAGGGCATGACGGACGAACAGATCGATCGCCTGAAGCGCGGCGGCCACGACATCGTGAAGATCCACGCCGCGTACGCCGCGGCCGCCGCCCACCGCGGCCAGCCCACCGTGATCCTGGCCCACACCAAGAAGGGCTACGGCATGGGCGCGGCCGGCCAGGGCAAGATGACCACGCACAGCCAGAAGAAACTGGACGAGGCCGCCCTGATCGAATTCCGCAACCGCTTCCAGCTGCCGCTGTCCGACGCGCAGGCCGCCGGGCTGGAGTTCTTCAAGCCGGCGGACGATAGCCCGGAGATGCAGTACCTGCATGCGCGGCGCACGGCGCTGGGCGGCTACCTGCCGCGCCGCGTGTCGGATGCGCCGGCCGTGCCGGTGCCGGCGCTGGACACCTACGCCACCTTCGCCACGCAGGCCGGTGGCAAGGAGATGTCCACCACCATGGCCTTCGTGCGGTTGCTGGGCAACCTGTTGAAGGACAGCACGCCGGGCCCCGGCGGCCTGGCCTTCCGCCAGCGGCTGGTGCCCATCGTGGCCGACGAGGCGCGCACCTTCGGCATGGCCAACCTCTTCAAGCAGGTGGGCATCTATTCCAGCGTGGGCCAGCGTTACGAGCCCGAGGACATCGGCTCGGTGCTGAGCTACCGCGAGGCGCTGGACGGGCAGATATTGGAAGAGGGCATCAGCGAGGCCGGCGCCATCGCCAGCTGGACGGCCGCCGCCACCAGCTACAGCGTGCATGGCGTGCCGATGCTGCCCTTCTACATCTACTACTCGATGTTCGGCTTCCAGCGCGTGGGCGATGCCATCTGGGCCGCGGCCGACCAGCGTGCACGCGGCTTCCTGCTGGGCGCCACCTCGGGCCGCACCACGCTGGGCGGCGAAGGCCTGCAGCACCAGGACGGCAGCAGCCACCTGGTGGCCGCGACCATCCCCAACTGCAAGGCCTACGACCCCGCCTTCGCGGGCGAGATGGCGGTGATCGTGGACCACGGCATGCGCGAGATGCTGGTGGAGCGCAAGGACGTCTTCTACTACCTGACGCTCATGAACGAGAACTACGCGCAGCCGGATTTGCCGGCAGGCGTGGAGGCGGACGTGGTGCGGGGGTGTTATCACTTCGCGTGCCACGATGCGGCCCCGGGAGCACCTGCGCGAGAGGTTGCGTTGATGGGCTCGGGCGCGATCCTCACCGAGGTGGTCCAGGCCGCACGCCTTCTGGCGGCACAAGGCATCACGGCGCATGTCTACAGCGTGACCAGCTGGAGCGAGCTGGCCCGCGATGGTGCGGCGCTGGAGGCGCGCGCGCTGCAGGGGGAAGCCGACGCTTCTTCCACGTTGCCGCACGTGGCGCAGCAGCTCGCAGACAGCCGCGGCCCGGTCATCGCCGCCACCGACTATGTGCGCGCCGTGGCCGAGAGCGTGCGGGCCTACATGCCGCCGGGCCGCCGGTACCTCACGCTGGGCACCGACGGCTTCGGCCGCAGCGACACGCGCGCCGCGCTGCGCAGCCACTTCGGCGTGGATGCGGCCAGCATCGTGCGCGCCGCGCTGCATGCGCTGGCGGGAGGGTGAAGGGCGGACGAAGGGCGGGTGTGCGTAGACTCGTGGCTCCGCAGCCCTGCCACGGGAGACAGCCATGCCCACCAAGAACTTCACCAGCGGCCGCATCCGCCAGGCCGATTACGACATCGCCTCGCGCCAACTCGAACTACGCTGGGACAACGGCCAGGTGATGGCCTACAAGCAGGTGCCCGAGGAGGTGTTCCGGCGGCTGTGCAACGCCCCGACCCCGGCCACCTACTGGGAGGACCGCATCGCCGAGGAGTACCCGAAGGGGGTGCCCAAGCGCGCTGCGGACAGCGGAGACGCGGCGAGCAAGTTCAACGACCTCTTCGGTGGCGGAGACTGAGAGTGTTCACTCCACGTCCTGCAGCAGGATCTCCGGCGAGGCCGGCAAGGTCACGTCCAGCATCTGCAGGTCGGTCGACGGCAACAGCGTGTAGGGCAGCCCTCCCGGCAGCGTGATGCTGTCGTCGCGCTCCAGGCGGATCTGCTGGCCGTCCACACGCAGGTCCACGCTGCCCTCGAGCACGAAGAAGAAGCAGAACTCGGTGGCATGCTGCTGCGTGCGGCGCGAGACGGGGGCGCGCGGGTCCACGCGCACCACGCGCACGCCGGCCAGGCCGTCCGTGGCGGCCTCGATGCCCGTGACCTGCGCCTCGAAGCCGGGCAACCTCCAGGGCGCCCACGGCGCCGTGGCGCTGACATGCCGCGTGAAGCGCTGGCCGCCGTAGAGGTGCTCGGGCGGCAGCGGTGCGTTGGGCAGCGGCATGGCGTGGTCTGCCATGGTGATGTGCTCGGCGGGGCTGCCGATCTCCACCACCTCGGCACCGGCCGAGCTCTCCAGCACGCGGTGGCGGATGGTGGGCGGCTGCAGTACGCAGTCGCCGGCCTGCATCACGAAGGGCTCGCCCTGGCCCTCGTAGACCACCTTCACCCAGCCCTTGCGGCAGAAGATCATCTGGAAGCGCACCTTGTGGAAGTGCACGTAGTCCGGCACGGGGCCGCCCTCCAGGATCGCGATGTGCGAGGCGATGAAGGCGCCGCCGTGGCGTTGCGGCAGCAGGTCGCGGTAACGCAGGCCCGCGCGGCCCACACCCCACTCGGCGTCTGCGTGGCGGGACACCACCAGTGCCTGTTCCGCGGCGGGCGCGTGCATTGGCGGGTCGATGTGCGAGAGGCGGATGCGCACGCCGTTGGGCGCCACGAGGTCGCGCACCCCACCGGCCACCGCGTCGGGATCGGTGCACAGCAGGCGCAGCGCGGGGGTGCCCTCGCTGAGGTGCTGCGAGAGGTGCAGCGTCAGGCCATACCCCGACAGGATCGCCGTGGCGGGCGCATCGGCCGGAAAGATCGCGTCGATGCGGAAGCCCAGCGTGCCGACGAAGAAGTCCATCGTCGGCACGAGATCCGTGCAGGCCATGGGCACATGGGCCGCTGCGATGGCGGCGGTGGTGATCTCGGGTTGTCTCATGGTGGTTGTTGTCGCTGTTGTCTTCGCTGCGTGGTCAGGAGCTCAGGGAGATGCCGGCCTTGGCGGCCACGGCCTTGTACTTCGCGGTCTGGTCCTTGACAAGGGCGGCCATGGCCTCGGGGCCCTTCGCGGCGGGCTCCAGCATCTGGCTGGCGAGCTTTTCGCGCACGTCGGGCAGGGCCAGGATCTCACGTACTTCCTTGGCCAGGCGGTTCGTGATGTCCGCCGGGGTGCCGGCCGGCGCGGCCAGGCAGTAGAAGGCTTCCATCGCGGCCGCGGCCAGGCCCTGTTCGGCCATGCCGGGCGCTTTGGGGATGAAGGGGCTGCGCTGTTCCCCGTTCAGCGACAACACGCGCAGCTTGCCGGACTTGAGGTGGGCGCTGGTGGCTGACAGGGTCTCGAAGCCCAGGTCCACCTCTTCACGCAGCAGCGCGAGCTGCGCTTCCGACGCGCCCTTGTAGGGGATGGGTTCGATCGTGATGCCGGCCGCGCTGGCCAGCAGTTCCCCCGCGAGGTGCGGCGCACTGCCCGCGCCGTAGGTGGCGTAGCGCAGCTGGCCGGGCTTGGCCTTGGCGGCAGCGATCAGGTCCGCGAGCTTCGTGAAGGGGCGGCTGCCGGGCGTGATCACCACCACGGGCGCATTGACCAGCTGCGTGATGGGTGCGTAGTCGCGCACCACGTCATAGGGCAGGTCCTTGCGCAGGGCGGGCAGCACCGACAGGCTGCCGCCGCCGGTGGCCAGCAGCGTGTAACCGTCGGCCGGGGCCTTGGCCACGATGTCCATGCCGATCACGGTGGCGCCGCCTGGCTTGTTGTCGACCACCACGGCCTTGCCGAGGCGCTGCGACAGGTGCTCGGCCACGATGCGTGCACTGGTGTCGGTGGCGCCACCGGGCGGGAAGGGTACGACCAGGCGGATGCTGCGGCTGGGCCAGGCCTGGGCATGGGCGGGGAACGCGGAGAAGGTGGCCAGCGCGCCGGCGAAGGGGGCGGCTGCCAGCGTGCGCAGGACGGCGCGGCGGGTGGTGGCGGAGTGCGTCATGGTGGTGGGCTGAAGTGGTGGGCGGAGGTGGTGGGCGGAGGTGGTGGAGGGGAAGGAGTCAGGCGGTGGTGTGCGCGGCGCTGCGCCACGGCGCGCCGGGTTCGCCCAGCGCGTGGAACACACGGGTCATCATCAGCAGCCCCTCGCGGGCCACGGGGGCCAGCAGGTGCTCGTTGGGCGCGTGTTGCGAACAGGCCGGGTAGGAATGCGGGATCCACAGCGTGGGCAGGCCCAGGATGTCCGAGAAGGCGTCGTTGGGCAGCGAGCCCGCCAGGTTGGGCAGCAGCGTGGGCGTCTTGCCGGTGGCGCGCGCCAGGCAGTCCAGTGTCCAGCCCACCCAGGGGTTGTCCAGCGGCAGCCGGGTGGCGGGCGTGGCCGCGGTCACCTTCACGTCCACATCGGGGAAGCCCTGCGCGTCCAGGTGGGCACGCAGCAGCGATGCCAGCTCCTGCCAGCGCGTGCCGGGCACGAAGCGCAGCTGGCAGTGCGCCACGGCCAGGGGTGGGATCGCGCCCACCGGCCGGTCGGGTGCGCCAGCGCCCATCGCCAGCACCTCGATGCTGTTCCACGCATGCAGGCGCTCGGCGTCGCTGAGGTGGCTGGCACCCCAGGTGGGGTCGCATTCCGGGTCGTCGGCGCCCTCACCGATGGAGACCGTGCGCAGGGCTTCGCGCACCGCGGGTTCGATGGGCGGCGGCTGCAGGCCCTCGACCCGGATCGCACCACGCGGCCCCACGAGGCTGGCCACGGCGTGCGCCACCACGACCGCGGGGTTGGTCAACACGCCGCCCCAGTTGCCCGAGTGGTAGGCGCGCTCGCGGCTGCGCAGGCGCAACGTGAAATTGGCGATGCCGCGCGAGCCCAGGAACAGCGTGGGCGTATCGGCATGCAGGCGCGGGCCGTCGCTGGCGATGAAGACATCGGCGCGCAGGCGGTCGGCCTGCTGCGCGCACAGCTCGCGCAGGCCGGGGCTGCCTACTTCCTCGCCCATCTCCAGCAGCAGCTTGATGTTGTAGCCCAGGCGGCCCTGGCGCGCGGCCAGCACCTTCTCCAGCGCCGCGAGGTTGATGCTGTGCTGGCCCTTGTTGTCGGCGGTGCCGCGGCCGTACCAGCGGTCGCCTTCTTCGGTGAGCTGCCAGGGCGAGAGGCCGGTGCGCCATTGCGCGTCCTGCCCGCGCACCACGTCGCCGTGGCCATAGCTCAGCAGCGTCGGCAGGGCAGGGGACTCGATGCGTTCCGCCAGCAGGAAGGGCGGGCTGCCGGGGATCGGGTTGGGGAGCACCTCGCACACGAAACCCATGGCTTCCAGGGCCGGCGTCATCATGGCGCGCAGGTAGCGGTCGGTGTCGGGCGAAGGCTCCTCGCTGGTCGTGGCCAGGGCCACGCGTTCGGCCAGCAGGGTACGGAAATGGCCGGCGTCGAACCACGCGGAGGCTTGCGACAGCGCCTGCTGCAGCGCGGGGGATTCGGTGGTGGAGGGGTGCATGGCGGCGGACTGTAGGCCCGTCACCATGAATTAACAATTAGAGAATAGGTCACTGATAATTGCCGAAATGGCAACGCGATCCCCATTCCAGGGCATGCTCTTCGACACGGCGGCCCGCTACTTCCTCGAGGTGGCCCGCACCGGCTCCATCGCCATGGCGGCCGAGCAGCTGCATGTGGCGAGCTCGGCGATCAGCCGGCAGATCAGCAAGCTGGAAGACGCGTTGGGCTGCCCGCTGTTCGAGCGCCGCGCGCGCGGCATGGTGCTCAGCGGCGCGGGCGCCCGGCTGGCCGCCTATGTGCGCAACAGCGCACTGGAGGGCGAACGCGTGCTGGAGGAGCTGCGCGACGGCGCCAGCCGCACGCAGCATGTGATCCGCATCGCCTGCACCGACGGTTTCGCCGGCGGACTGCTGGCCGAGACCATGGCGGGCTTCCGGCGTGCGAACCCCGAATGCTCCTTCCTGGTGCAGGTGAGCTCTCCCGAGGGCGTCAGCGGCATGGTGGCGCGGGGCGAAGCCGACGTGGGCATGAAGTTCTCCGTCTCACCCGAGCGTGGGGTGCGCGTGGAGCACCAGCAGCCCGCGCCGGTACGGTTGGTGGTGGCGGCCACGCATGCGCTCGCCGGGCGACGGACGGTGAGGCTGCGCGACGTGGTCGGCCTGTCGCTGGCCCTGCCCGCCCAGGGCACCACGCTGCGCCACCTGCTGGAACTGAAGTTCCAGGCGGAGGGCATGCGCTTGCAAGGGGCGTATTCGGGCAGCCTGGCGACGCTGCTGCCGCTGGTGGTGCAGGGCGAGGCGGTGTTGTTCGCGTCGATGGCCAGCGTGTCGGTGCTGGTCTCCGCCGGCCAGTTGTCGACGCTCGCCTTGCCGGAGCTGGATGCGCATGCGCGGCAGCTGCAGATCCTCACGCACGACGAGGCCTCGGCCTCGCCGCTGCGCGCGGCGTTCTGCCACCATCTCGTGGCCGCCGTGATGGACCACGGGTGATCGGGGCTGCGCGCGCCGCGAGCACGCGCAGGAAGACAACGCACCCGCTGCCGAGCCGAGATCCCTCAGACCCTGCGGGGCTCGGCCGCCGTGTGTCAGTTGCCAGGAACGCGTCCCCGCCGCTTGGACGCGGCCAGCATCCCCACGCCCGCCAGAAGCAACAACGCCGCCGTGCCAGGCTCGGGCACGGTGTTGCCGTCGTTCGCGGTGAATTCGAAGTTCGGGCCGAAGCGGCCGTTGCCGGCGCTGAAGGTCAAGGGTGCCGAGAAGCCCTGCGACGAGCCGTTGCGTGCGGCCTCGTTGAAGGTGATCAGTGGGTCCATGATCAGACTCGCGCTTACAGCGTACACGTCCGAGAACGGGCTGGTGACGGTGCCGCCGATCACGTAGCTGGCACCTCCCGCCAACGACAGTGGCGTGATGGCCTCGTAGCGGAACTCGTCCGACAAGGTGCTGCCGGTCTGCACGGTGACCGACGCAAGCAAGGTGCCGGTCAGGTCCCAGAGACCGATCTGGTGGCTCTGGCTGAGCGGGTTTGCAGGCGTCTGATCCCACCAGCCCAGGTCGGTGACAGTCACGCCGCTGCCGTTTGCAACCGTGAAGCGCCAACCGATCGTCTGGTTCGTGCCGTTGAAAGCCGGGAATCGGCTTCCCCCGCTGAAGTCGATGATCGCAGGCGCGGCCGTGGCCATGGTGCAGCACACAGCCAGCGAGGCAGCTGTGGCCAATCGCGTCAGGCGGGTCGGGAGGAAGGTTTTCACGGGAAACTCCTTGGGTGACGCCGAGCTAGATGACAGGGGAGGGCAACCAGGACGCGGGTGCCCGCGAAAGGGCACGAAAGGTCGGCGCAGCGTCAAAGCAAGTTTTACGCCCCGACATGCAAAGAGGTATTTTTGCCAACAGGATCAAATGCCTGCTGTTTGCCATTGCGCCCATGGCCCGGGAAGCATGTCAATTTATTCGACGGTCGCTGGGCCGTTTGCTCCAGCCGGAGCTGCCCAACCATGCGGACGCTGGCCGCCTTCAGTGCGGGGACTCTTCGGTATCCAGCGAGGCCAACTCCCCCAGCGTCAGGGGTTTCAGTGGCGGCCGGATGCGGTAGAAGCCCACCTCCGCAACCGGCCGCTGCTGTGCTGCCGCGATGATGTGCGCGACGGTGTATCCGCATTGCCGGCCCTGGCACGGGCCCATGCCAGCGCGGGTGTAGGACTTGAGTTGGTTGGGGCCGGGCTGGCCGATGGCGGCCGCCTTGCGAACGTCACCCGCCGTGATCTCCTCGCAGCGGCAGACGATCGTCTCGTCAGCCGGCACGATCGTCTCCGCGCGCGGAGGATAGAGCGCATCCAGCATGGGACGCAGGCGCAGCAGCCCTGTGAGCTTCTTGCGCAGCGGCGCGGCGCGTGTGGTGGCCACTTCCGCAGGGAGGCGCCCGGCGTCTTTGGCCGCCCCCAGCGCGACCAGTTCACCGCGCACGCATGCTGCCAGCGCGCCGCCGATACCGGCGCCGTCACCCGCCACGTAGACGCCCTGCATGCTGGTCTGCCCCCATGTGTCCAGGTCGGGCGCAAGACAGGCTTGTTGTGTGTCCCAGCGGTGCGCGCAACCGAGCGCCAGCGTCATGTGGATCGACGGCACCACCCCCTCGTGCGACAGCAGGACGCTGGCCGGCACACGCACGGTCTCGCCGTCGGCACGCGTGTATGCGAGTTCCTGCAGATGGCCGTTGCCCAGCGCCCGCACGGCCGTGACGCCGCGCACATGCTGGATACCGGCCGCCTTGAGTTCCTGCAACCAGCCGAGGCCCTTGCGGACCTCCCCCCAACCCGCCAGCGCAGCGCCCGCCCAGGGCAGGGCGCGCAACCAACCGCGAGCTGGCGCTGTGTCCAGCCAACCGGCAATCTTTCCACCAGCCCGCAGCAGCTGTGTCATGTAGAGCAGTGGCAGTGGCCCGCTGCCCGCGATCCAGACGGGTTCCGACGGTACCTGGCGCGACGTCTTCAACAGGATCTGCGCCGCCCCCACCGTCATCACGCCAGGCAGCGTCCAGCCCGGGAACGGTGCCGGCCGTTCTTGCGCGCCCAGCGCCAGGACGACCTGCAGTGCCCGCACCCTTTCGGCCCGACCCGCGCGGGTCATGTAGACCTGCCAGCCGGGCTCGACCTGCCAGACCTGTGTCTGCGGCTCGTACAGCGCGCCACAGGCGCGAAAGCGGCCAGCGAGCGCCGCGCCCGAGCGGTAGGCATCGCCCAGCAGCGCGCCGGTCGGCGTAGGTGCCACGGCCTCCACCGCACGCCAGATCTGGCCGCCGGGCGCGGGCTGCTCGTCCACCACCAGCACGGACATGCCGTGCGCGCGCAAGCCGATGGCCGCGCTCATGCCCGCCGGACCCGCGCCGATCACCACGGCATCGAACTGGCGCGTCACGGCGTGAGGCTCCTGCGGCCGAACTGGCGCTCCACGCGCATGCCTTCACGCACCGTGACCAGGCAGGCTTGCGTGGACGCCGCGCCGTCCACGATGGCCAGGCAGTCGAAACATACGCCCATCATGCAGAAGGGCGCGCGCGGGCTGCCCAGCACGGGCGTGCTGCGGCTGGCCGGTGTGGCCTGGCGCAGCAGCACCGCGGCCACGGATTCACCGGGCTCCGCGGTGACGGGTTCGCCGTCCAGCGTCAGTGTGAGCAGCGGGCTGCTGGAGTCAGTGATTCTTCGGAACATCGAAACGCCCATGGTGAAAGATTCGCAGGGAGTCCGGGAGCACACCGGCGGCCAGTGCGCTGGCATAGGCGCCCGCATGGAAAGAGGCCAATGTGACGCCGGAATGGCAGGTGGCGATGTCCGCGCCGGGGTGGCTGGTGGAACTGGCGTACACCGGGTGCCCGTCCGGCGTCATCACGCGCAGGCAGGCCCACTGGCGCACCAGCTTCGCGCTGGCGAGGTCCGGCAGCACGCGCAAGGCCTTGCGCGTCATGCGCACCGCGCCTTCGGCAGTCGTGGCCAGGTCGAAGCCCACATCCTCCTGGGTCACGCCGATCATGACGGTGCCTTCGCCCGTCTGCCGCAGGCCGCTGGCCGGTAGGGGCAGCAACGGCGCCAGGCGCTCGGTCACGAGGATCTGGCCCTTCAGCGGCTGCAGCGGCACATCGAGGCCCACCATCGGCCCCAGCACGGACGAGCCCAGGCCGGCCGCGATGACCACGCGCTCGGCCTGTGCGCGGTACGCACCCGCCACGACCTCGAAGCCGCCGCCCGGGAGTGCGTGGATGGCGGTGACTGCATGGTTGTTGCGCAGCGCGCCGCCGCGTTGCAGAAAAGCGGTTTGCAGCGCCGCCAGCAATCGCAAGGGATTGGCGTGGCCGTCCAGCGCACCCAGGCTGGCGCCGGCCACGTCCTTGCCGAGCCGCATGGACGGGAAACGGCGCGCCAGCTCGCCACGGTCCAGGATGTGGGTCGATGCCGCAAGCTCGGGTGTCTGCGCCTGCCATGTGTCCATCAGCGCGGCGCGTGCGGACAGTTCTTCGTCGCTCATGCAGAAGTGCAGCCCGCCGTTGCGCTCATAGGCCAGCGACATGCCGGTTTCGGCCTCCAACTGCGCGGCAAACGCGGGCCACTCCTCGCAAGCTTGGATGGACAGGCGCTGGTAGGCGGGTTGGTGCATGCCCTTTCCATGCGCCCAGACCAGGCCGAAGTTGGCCTTGGCTGCGCGGAAATCCGTGTCCGCGCCATCCAGCACCAGCACGCGGCGCTTCAGCCCGGCCAGTCCGTAGGCGATGGCGGCGCCGACCATGCCGGCGCCCGCCAAGATCACGTCATAGTCATGCGACATCACAGCCTGCACGCCGTCAATCCGACGTGATGTTGTTCTTCTTGACCACGGCACCCCATCGGTCGTTTTCAGATTTGATGAGCTCGGTGAATGCCGGGAGCGATGTGGGCGCTGCGTCGCATCCCAGCTCGGCGAGCCGCTTGATGACCTTCGGGTCGTTCAGCGCGGCATTGAATTCGGTATTGATCTTCTGCACCACATCCGCGGGCATGTTGGCCGGGCCCAGAACCCCGCCCCAAGTCATCATCTCCGCAGCGGGTACACCGGCTTCGGCCATCGTTGGCACGTTGGGCAGCAACGGCGAGCGCTTGGGCCCCGTCACGGCCAGCGCACGCAGACGCCCCGACTTGACGTGCGGCTCCATGGAGGTGATGTTCCCGATCATCATCTGGATCTGCCCCGACGCCAGGTCCATTTCCGCTGCGGGGTTGCTCTTGTAGGGCGTGTGCGTGATGTCGATGCCTGCGCTCAACCGGAAGAGTTCGGTGACCACGTGCAGCGCCGAACCGGTGCCGGACGAGCCATAGAACAGCTTGTTCGGATGGGCCTTGGCATAGGCAATGAGTTCAGCCACCGAGTTGACGGGAAGGCTCGGTGTCACGCTCAGCAGGTTGGGGCTGGCACACATCATCGCGATGGGTGTGAAGTCCTGCGTCGGCTTGTAGGGGAGACGCTTGGCCACCACGTTCGCCACCACGAAGGTCGAGAGCGTGGCCAGCCCTAGCGTGTAGCCGTCCGGCGCGGCCTTCGCGGCGGCATCGTTGGCAATCAGGCCGGTGGCGCCGGGCCGGTTGTCGATGATGATGGGCTGCCCCCAGCGCTCACTGACGGCAGTCGCGACCACGCGGGCGAGCGAGTCGGAAGCGCCACCCGCGGCACCCGGAATGATCCAACGGACGGGCTTGTCGGGATAGGCCGCATGGGCGGTGTTGGCGATGCCTGCGAAACACAGCAACACGGCAATGCCCGTGCGGTGCATGGTTGAAAAATCCAGTTTCATGAAAGGTTTTCTCCAAAAAAGAGGTGGCGCAACGGTGTTTGACCAGCCTGCCGACACTCGGTGATGTTACGTAGCTGTGGCGCTTTCCGGAACGGTATCAACCACTAGCAATGTTGTTCTGCAATGCTTGTGCCTGAGAAATACAAGCCATTGTTTTATAAAGATATTTTTCTTATGATCGCTGATTAGAATAGCAGTTCAAGATAGATGAATGTCTAAATGCTATGGATAAGCGCATCACCCTCCGGCACCTCGAAGCTTTCCGCGCCATCATGGTGCGGCACACGGTCACCGGCGCTGCGGAAATGCTTCAGGTCACACAGCCCGTGGTCACCCGCCTGATCGCCGACCTGGAAGAGCGCATCGCCATCCCTCTCTTCAAGCGCGCGAACGGTCGACTGGTTCCCACGCCCGAGGCAGCCCTGCTGTTCGAGGATGTGCACCAGTCGTTGATGGCCATCGAACGCATTGCCAACGCGGCTTCCAATACCAAGACGTTGAAGCTCACGCATCTGCGCATCGCGGCCGCTCCCGCCATGGCGCTCTCCTTCCTGCCCCGCACCATTGCGAACTTCACGGACGAAAACTCGGAGACGCTGGTGTCCCTGGAGACACACACCACCTCCACCGTGCTCGACATGGTTCAGAGTGGCCGCTGCGACCTGGGCTTCGCCATGCTCAACATGCGAAAGAGCCGGCAGGCGAACAGCGAGGTGCTTGTCTCGGCCCGCATGGTGGGGGTGGTGCCTGTCCATCACCGGCTGGCAGCTCGCAAGGTCCTGCGCCCGGAGGACTTCGAGGGCGAGCGTTTCATTGCGCCGACGGCGCTGATGGAAGCGCGCACCAAGATCGATGCGCTGATGCTGGCGCACGGCGTCCATCGCCGCATCAACGTCGAGACCCAGCACTCTTCCGCGATCGTCAAGCTGGTCGAGGCGGGGGCAGGCCTTGCGCTCATCGAGCCCTTGACGGCCAGCGCCTATTCGGGAGGCTTGCTGAAGTTCATTCCCTTCGAGCCCGACATCGTCACGGACTATTCCATCGTGATGTCGCCGCGCGCGGCATCCACGCTCATCTTCAAGCCGTTCATCGACCATGCCCGGCGGGAGATCCGCAGGATGTTGCCTGCCAATCTCGTTGTTCGCGGTTGATTGCATGCGGCGATGCAGCCCTGACTCACTGCGCAGCTGAGCACCGTGCCGCGCGCTCCCTCCCCGCGGCGTGGCGCGGGTTGGCGCCACGGCGGATCTCGCCTCGGTCGATTGCCGCCACGGGCTGACCTGTAGCTGCAGGGGACGCCGGGCGACTGCCACGTCGTGCAGGGCGCCGCAATGCACCAGCACGCACCACGGCGGGCCATGGCGCACCGAGGAAGGCCATGGATGGAGGCCCTCGTGTCCCTGCACGCCCGCTGCTGCCGGAGCCAGCGGAAGCGCTGCACCGCGAGGCATTCAACGCCTGCGCAGGCGGTTTGCAGAGCAATGGGCGTGGACGGGATGCGATCCGGACCGCCCCGCCTAAGGCTGGCACGCCGTTTGCATCTCACCTTGTATCCAAGATGGAATGCTTTGAAATGGTGCAACGAACCCCAGCTCCCATGTCCTCGGCCGCCACTGCCGGCCAGGGCAGTCCCCAAGCTGCCTGGATCACCCGCTTCGCCGAACCCGTGCAGGGCGCCGCGCAAGGCCCGCTCGCGGGCCTGGTGTTCGCCGCCAAGGACAACATCGATGTGGCCGGCGTCACCACCACGGCGGCGCATCCGCATTTCGGCAGCCCTGCCGCCACGCATGCCGCCGCGGTGCAGCGCCTGCTCGATGCCGGTGCGTCCGTGGCCGGCAAGACCAACCTCGACCAGTTCGCCTGCGGGCTGAACGGCACGCGTTCTCCGTACGGCGCGGTGCCCAACGCCTTCGATCCGGCGTATGTGTCGGGCGGCTCCAGCTCGGGCTCGGCCTACGTCGTGGCCACCGGGCAGGTGGACTTCGCGCTGGGCACCGACACCGCAGGCTCGGGGCGCGTGCCCGCGGGGCTCAACAACATCGTGGGGCTCAAGCCCTCCAAAGGCCTGATCAGCGCGCGCGGCGTGGTGCCGGCGGCGCAGAGCGTGGACTGTGTGTCCATCTTCGCGCGCACGGTGGATATGGCCGCACGCGTGCTGGCAGCTGCCCTGGGGCCGGATGCCGCGGACCCGTATTCGCGCAGCCTCACGCTGGCGACACAGGCGTTCCCGCCGGCCTTCCGCTTCGGGGTGCCGGACACGCTGGAATTCTTCGGCGACACCGCCGCCATCGCGGCTTTCACGCAGTCCTTGTCGCAGCTGGAGGCGCTGGGCGGCCTGCCCGTCATCGTGCCCTTCGCGCCGCTGGCGCGCGCCGCCGATCTGCTCTATGAAAGCGCCCTGGTGGCCGAGCGGTACGCGGCTGTGCGGGACTTCTTCGACGCGCATGCGGACACCATCATCGAGCCCGTGCGATCCATCATCGGCGCGGGCCGCCACTACAGCGCGGCCGACCTCGTGGAGGCGCAGACGGCCCTGCGCGCCTGCGGCCAGGAGGCCGACGCGATGTGGCAGGACATCGACCTGCTGGTGGTGCCCACCGCGCCCACGCACTACCGCATCGACGCCATGCGCGACGACCCCGTGGTGCTGAACCGCAACCTGGGCGCGTACACCAACTTCGTGAACCTGCTGGACTACGCCGCGCTGTCGGTGCCCAGCTGCCTGCGCCCCGATGGCCTGCCCTTCGGCATCACCTTGATCGGCCCTTGCGGCAGCGACTGGCAACTGGCCGACCTGGGCCAGCGCTTCCATCATGCGACGGGGCTGCCGCAGGGCGCGACGGGAACTCCGCTGCCGCCACCGCAACCCATCGCTGCATTGCAATCCGAGCCGATGGTGGACTTGGCGGCCGTGGGGGCCCACATGGATGGCCTGCCGCTCAACGGCCAGCTCACCGAGCGCGGCGCCGTGCTGCTGGAGTCCACCGAGACGGCCCCCGACTACCGCCTCTTCACCTTGCCCCGCAGCACGCCACCCAAGCCCGGCATGCTGCGCGTGGCGGCAGGGCAGGGCGCACGCATCGCGGTCGAGGTGTGGCGCATGCCGCTGGCGGCCTACGGCGGTTTCGTCGCGCTGATACCGCCACCGCTGGGCATCGGCACCGTGCGCCTGGCCGATGGCCGCCAGTGCCAGGGTTTCGTGTGCGAGCCGGTGGCCTTGGACGGTGCGCAGGACATCACGCACCTCGGTGGCTGGCGCGCGTACCTGGCCTCCATCGCGGCCACGCGCTGAGGTCGCCTTCGACATTCGCCTCCCATCCTTCGCCCCCTTTTTCCAACCTTTCCTTCCGCCGGAGAAACGCATGCATCCCCTGGACATCCCGCCCGCGGTGACCGCTCCTACCAGCCGCCGCAGACTGCTCAAGACCGTGATGGCCGCTTCGGCCGTGGGTGCGCTGGGCGCACCCGCCGTGCATGCGCAGGCCAACCCGAAGATCCGCGTCGGCTTCTGGCCCGTGGCCTCGGGCCTGCCCTTCTTCGCGGCGGTGGACAAGGGGTATTTCAAGGAGGCCGGCCTGGACGTGGAGCCGCTGAAATTCGCCAGCGCGCAGCAGGTGATGGAGGCCATGTTGTCCGGCCGTGCCGAGGGCAGCGCCAACGGCACCGCGTCGGCCGTGCTGGCCATCGGCGAGATCGCGCAGCCCGGGTTGCTCAAGGTGTTCTGCACCAACCCCACCAACGCCAAGTTCGTGCTCGACGAATTCATCGTCGCCAAGGACAGCCCGGTCAAGACCATCGGCGACCTCAAGGGCAAGCGCGTGGCCTCCGGTCCCGGCATCCAGAACGTGGTGCTGGCCAAGACCGTGCTGGAGCGCGCCGGCGCCGGTGCGGTGGCCGTGACCGAGCTGCCCATCGGCCAGCACATCGCCTCGCTGGCGGCGGGGCAGGTGGACGCCTGCTACACGCTGGAGCCCACCGGCACCATCGGCCGCCTGAACGGCACCACGCGCACGCTGGAAGTGGGCGTGATCGCCAAGTACATCCTGGGCGACCCGATGGCGCCCTGGCATGGCGGCGCGGCCAGCCTCACCAGCGAGTTCATCAAGAAGTACCCCGAGGTCACGAAGAAGTACATCGCCGCCTACAAGCGCGGCGTGGACCTGGTGAAGACCAAGCCCGACGAGGCCCGGCCCTCGCTCAAGGGTTACACCGCCATCGAAGGCGCGCTGACTGCCGAAGTGCCGATGTCGGACTACCTGTTCTCCACGGACTTCAAGCCCAGCGACGTGGCGCATTTCCAGAAGTTCTACGACCTGTTCACCGAAAAGGGCGTGTTCGACAAGAAGGTGCTGGTGGACAGCATCCTCTACAAGGGCTGAGCGCCATGTCTGAGTCCTCTCCTTCCACTGCGGCCGCGCCCTGGGCGCCGCCCACATCGCAAGATGCGACAGCCAACGCGCCGCGCACGGCGCGCTGGGTCGCCTGGCTGCCGGCCATCGGGCCCATCGGCCTGTTCATCCTCTGGGACCTCGTGGTGCGCGCGGGCCTGATCAAGGCCATCCTGCTGCCGCCGCCGCTGGCTACGCTGGAGACGCTCATCGTCGGCCTGGCCGGCGGGCCGCTGCTGCTGGACTTCGGCGTCACGGTGTGGCGCACGTTGCAGGCCTTCCTGATCGCGGCCGTGGTCGGCGTGCCGCTGGGGGTGCTGCTCGGGAGCAACGAGCGGGCCTACCGCAGCGTGGAGTTCCTGATCGACTTCTTCCGCTCCACGCCGTCGTCCGCGTTGATTCCGTTGTTCCTGCTGATCTTCGGCGTGTCGGACGTCAACAAGGTGGCCATCGCCGCCTTCGGGGCCTTCCTGATCGTGGTGTTCAACAGCGCCTACGGCGTGATCAACGCGCGCAAGCAGCGCGTGATGGCGGCCAAGG
This sequence comes from Burkholderiaceae bacterium, assembly GCA_965278985.1. Lineage (GTDB taxonomy): Bacteria > Pseudomonadota > Gammaproteobacteria > Burkholderiales > Burkholderiaceae_C > CAISIP01. Next base: position 252,174 of record OZ257131.1, read on the forward strand.
TGATGGGCGCTTCGCGCTGGCAGATCTTCAAGGATGTGCTCATCTGGGAGAGCCTGCAGCCGTCCTTCGTCGGGCTGCGCTCGGCCGTGTCCATGGCGCTGGTGATCGTGATCGTGGCCGAGATGTTCATCGGCTCCGACAACGGCCTGGGCCACCGCATCATCGACGCGCAGCAGGTGCTCAACGTGCGCAGCATGTACGCGGCGATCCTGGCGGCGGGTGCGCTGGGCTACGCGCTGAACATTCTCTTTTTGGTTGCCGAACGCAAGATCGTGCATTGGAGTGGACGATGAACGCTGTACTCAATGCGCCCGTGGTGGCAGACGTTCCGGTGCCACCCTTCCAGCCCGGGCCGCTGGGCACACACATCACCATCCGCGGCCTGACCAAATACTTCGCCGGTTGGCCGCTGTACGAGAACTTCGACCTCGACATTCCTAAACGCGCGATCGTCTCGGTCTTCGGCCCCAACGGCTGTGGCAAGAGCACGCTGATCAACATGATCGCGGGCCTGATCCCCATCGACGCGGGTGAGATCCTGTTCGACGGCAAGTCGCTCAAGGACACCAAGATCGGCTACGTGTTCCAGAACTACCGAGAGGCGATGTTCCCGTGGATGCGCACCATCGACAACATCGCCTATCCGCTCAAGCTCGAAGGCAAGTCCAAGGCCGAGGTGGACCGGCGCATGGCCGAGCTGGTGGCGAGTTTCGACGTCAAGTTCGACCTGAACCGCTTCCCCTACGAACTCTCCGGCGGGCAGCAGCAGACAGCGTCCATCATGCGCGCCCTGGCGCCCAACCCCGAGGTGCTGTTCCTCGACGAACCCTTCTCCGCGCTGGACTTCGAGATGACGCTGTTCATCCGCGAGAAGCTGCAGGAGGTGTTCATGCAGACCGGCACCACCATGCTGCTGGTCTCGCACGACCTGGAGGAGGCGGTGTACCTGGCCGACCAGGTGCTGCTGCTGACCAAGCGCCCGACCAAGGTGGCAGAAATATTGCTTTACCAGGACGCACGGCCACGCACGGTGGAAACCTTGTCCGAGCCCAGTTTCATCCACGCCAAGAAGCAGAGCCTGGAGATTTTCCAGCGCGAGGTGCGGCGCTAACCAAGCGAGGGTCCTCCCGATGACGCCTGCCCAGATCGAAGCCTACGTCCAGGCCAGCGCCGCGGCCCTGGGCCTGCCGCTGAGTCCCGTGTACCGCCCTGGCGTGGTGCGCTACTTTGGCCTCGCGGCGGAGTTCGCCGCCATCGTGGAGGCCGTACCGCTGGCACCGTACGCGGAGAGCGCCGTGCACTTCACGCCGGTGGCGCCACCGGAGCCGCAGGCATGACGGAAGCCGCCGCCTTGCTGGCGCAGGACGCCGCGTCCATGGCCGCCGCCGTGCGTGGCGGCGGCACCAGCGCCGTGGCCCTGGTGCAGGCCAGCCTGGAGCGCATCGCCGCCACCGACGGCCGCGTCAACGCCTTCACCGAGGTGCTGCGCGAACGTGCCCTGCGCCGCGCGGGGCAGGTAGATGCGTCGCTGGCCTCGGCCAACGCGGCGCGCACCCGCGCGCTGCCGTTGCTGGGCGTGCCTTTTGCCGTGAAGAACCTGTTCGACATCGCCGGCATCACCACGCTGGCCGGCTCGAAGATCGAGCGCGGTGCGACACCGGCCCGCGCCGATGCGACGCTGGTGCGCCGGCTGGAAAACGCTGGTGCCGTGCTGGTGGGCGCGTTGAACATGGACGAATACGCCTACGGCTTCACCACCGAGAACAGCCACGTGGGCCCGACGCGCAACCCGCACGACCTCACGCGCATCGCGGGAGGCTCCTCGGGCGGATCGGGCGCGGCGGTGGCGGCGGGGCAGGTGCCGATCACGCTGGGCTCGGATACCAATGGCTCCATCCGCGTGCCGGCCTCGCTGTGCGGCATCTTCGGCCTGAAGCCCACCATGGGCCGGTTGCCACGCACGGGCAGCTACCCCTTCATCAGCAGCCTGGACCACCTCGGGCCTTTCGCGCGTTCCGTGCGCGACCTCGCGCTGGCCTATGACGCGATGCAGGGCCCCGAGACCACCGGTCCGCGGGATCCCGGCTGCGCCCAGCGCGAGGTTGCATCCACTGCCACGTCGGTGGGGCACGGCGTGCAGGGCCTGCGCATCGCGGTGCTGGGCGGCTATTTCCGTGAGCGGGCCGGGCACGAAGCACTGGGCGCGGTGGACCGTGTCGCGGAGGCGCTGGGTGCGCACAAGGCGGTGGAGCTGCCCTTGGTGGAGGCCGGTCGCGCGGCCGCTTTCCTGATCACCAATGCCGAAGGCGCCGCCTTGCATCTGCCCAACCTGCGCACGCGCCCGCAGGACTTCGAGCCACTGGCACGCGACCGTTTCCTGGCAGGTGCCTTGCTGCCCGCGGCCTGGGTGGCGCGTGCGCAGCGTGTGCGCCAGCTGTATGCCGAACAGGTGGCCAGCCTCTTCACCCGATTCGACGTGCTGCTGGCCCCCGCCACGCCCTGCGCCGCCACGCCCATCGGTGCCGAGTTCTTCGAGATCCAGGGCCAGCGGCTGCCCTTGCGGCCCAACATGGGGGTGCTCACCCAGCCCCTGTCGTGCATCGGCCTGCCGGTGTGCGCCGTACCGGTGTGGGGCACCCACGCGAGCCTGCCCATCGGGGTGCAGGTCATCGGCGCGCCCTGGCGCGAGGACATCGTGTTGCGCGTGGCGGCCGCCCTGGAAGCGGCGGGCGTGGTGCAGTCGCCCGTGGCGGCGCTGGCCTGAATGGGGGACTGTCCGATGGCGTACGTGATCAACCTTCCCGACGTGCTGGCCGAGGTGCAGGCCGTGTTCGCACGTTACGAGGATGCCCTGGTGCACAACCAGGTCGAGGTGCTGGACGAATTGTTCTGGGAAAGCCCGCACACGCTGCGTTATGGCGTCACCGAGAACCTCCATGGCTACGACCAGATCCAGGCCTTCCGCGCAAGCCGCCCGTCGCAGGGCCTGGCCCGCAGCCTGACGAAAGTCGTCATCACCACCTACGGCCGCGACTTCGCCACCGCGAACTGCGAGTTCCAGCGCGAAGGCCAGAGCAGGACCGGGCGCCAGAGCCAGACCTGGATGCGCACACCCGCCGGCTGGCGCGTGGTGGCGGCGCATGTGAGCCTTCTGTAAGCAGCCGCGGTGTCCGGCGCCGTCAATCCCGTGCGCCATGCACCGCCGATGGGAATCCTCCGCACCGACCTGAATCACGCGACCTTGCTGGAACGGGTATGGAAGCGCTCGGGGCTCGGCACGTTATTTGCACACGTACTTGTATCCAAGTTGAAATCCCTGATGTCCGCACCCTTTTGATCCATCCACCGGAGAGCCCGCACCATGCACACGACCCGTACGAATCGCCGTGAATCCCTGAAGACGTTGGCCGCGCTCGGCGCGTCCGGCACGCTGGCGGGATGGTCCAGCCTGGCGCAGGCCCAGTCGCCCATCACGGTGGGCGTGATCTACGTCGGCCCGCGCGATGACTTCGGCTACAACCAGGCGCATGCCCAGGCGGCGGCCGAGCTCAAGAAGATGCCCGGCGTGAAGGTGGTGGAGGAAGAGAACGTGCCCGAGACCGTGGCCGTGCAGAAGACCATGACGGGCATGATCGCGCAGGACGGCGCCAAGCTGCTCTTCCCCACTTCCTTCGGCTACTACGACCCGCACCTGCTGGCACTGGCCGCCAAATACCCCGACGTGCGGTTCTCGCATTGCGGTGGCATGTGGACCGAAGGCAAGCACCCCAAGAACGCGGGCAGCTTCTTCGGCTACATCGACGAGGCGCAGTACCTCAACGGCGTCGTCGCCGGCCACATGACCAAGAGCAACAAGATCGGCTTCGTCGCGGCCAAGCCCATTCCGCAGGTGCTGCGCAACATCAACGCCTACCTGATGGGCGCGCGCTCGGTGAAGCCGGCCATCACCTGCAGCGTGATCTTCACGGGCGACTGGTCGATGGCCGTGAAGGAGGCCGAAGCCACCAACAGCCTGGCCGACCAGGGCTGCGACGTGTTCACCATGCACGTGGACGGCCCGAAGGTGGTGGTGGAGACGGCGGCCAAGCGCGGCAAGATGGTGTGTGGTTACCACGCCAGCCAGGCCAAGCTCGCGCCGCAGGCCTACCTCACGGGCGCCGAGTGGAACTGGATCACGGCCTACAACACCATCCTCACGGCGGCGCGCACGGGCAAGCCGCACCCCAACTTCCTGCGGGGTGGAATGAAGGAAGGCTTCGTGAAGATGTCGGCCTACGGCCCCTCCGTGACCGATGCCGCGAAGAAGCAGGCCGACGACATCAAGGCGAAGATGCTTGCGGGCAGCTTCGACATCTTCAAGGGCCCGCTGAAGGACAACACGGGCAAGGAGGTGATTCCCGCCGGCACGACGCTCAAGCAGACCGACATGGTGCTGGAGCAGATGAACTACCTGGTCGACGGCGTGCAGGGCAAGGTCTGAGCCTGCAGGCGGGATCGGCATGAACACCCTGGCCAAAGACATCGGCCTGCCCGTGGCCGCGATCGCCGCGGCGCTGTTGCTGTTCGGCGTCTTCGTCGCCTTCGCGGGCGTCGATCCGGTGGAGACCTGGGCGCTGCTGTTCCGTGGCGCCTTCGGCGACTGGTTCTCGTGGCAGAACTCGCTGCAGCGCGCGGCGCCCTTGATGCTCACCGCCCTGTGCGTGGCGATCCCCGCGCGTGCGGGACTCGTCATCATCGGGGGCGAGGGCGCACTGGTGCTCGGCGGCCTGGGCGCGGCCGCGCTGCCGGCCCTGGTGCCCGTGCCCGCCAACATCGCCGGCACGGTGATGGTGTGCCTGGCCGGCGTGGCCTGCGGCGCGTTGTGGATCGCGCTGGCCGGCTGGCTGCGGCAGGCGCGCGGCATCAACGAGACCATCAGCAGCCTGCTGCTGGCCTACATCGCCATCGGCCTGTTCAAGCACATCGTCGAAGGGGCGTTGCGCGACCCGGCCAGCCTCAACAAGCCCTCCACCCATCCCCTGGCCGAGGGCCTGCTGATGAAGGGCCTGTGGGGCTCGGACGTGCATGGCGGCCTGCTGCTGGGCGTGGTGTTGTGCATCGCCTTCTGGGTCTGGCTGCGTTCCACGGCCTCGGGCTTCTCGGTGCGGGTGGTGGGCGGCAACCCGCGCACGGCGCAGCTCATGGGCCTGCCGGCTTCGGGGCTGATCATCGGCGCCTGCGCACTGGGCGGCGGCGCGGCGGGGCTCGCGGGGGCCGTGGAGGTGGTGGCGGTGCACACCAATGCCAATGCCTCGCTGGTCGCGAACTACGGCTATGCGGGCATCCTCGTGGCGTTCATGGCACGCCACAACCCGCTGGCGATCATTCCCGTGGCCATCCTCTTTGGTGGTTTCGGCGCCGCCGGCAGCCTGCTGCAGCGCCGCCTGGGCCTGCCGGACGCCTCGGTGCTGGTGCTGCAGGGCATGGCCTTCGTGCTGATCCTGGCCAGCGAGGCCCTGCGCCATGTGGAGGGCAAGGCCGTGCTGGCCAAGCTCTTCGCGCGTCCCTACGAAGAGCTGGAATACCGGACGGCGCCGGGCCATCGGCAGGGGGCATTGGCATGAGCACCGCCGGGCCGCCCCCAGGTACTCCAGTGGCCGCCACCCGGCCGTTCCCAGGGCGGTCAACCCCGCGGCGCGCAGCGCGAAGGGAGCACCCATGACCGCGGACCAGTGGGTCGCCTTGGTGGCGGCGATCGTGGGTGGCGCCCTCCGCGTCGGTGTGCCCTTCCTGTACGTGAGCCTGGGCGAGTGCCTGACCGAAAAGGCCGGGCGCATCAACCTGGGCCTGGAAGGCGTGCTGGTGCTCTCGGCCATGGCGGCCTTCGGTGGCGCCTACTGGAGCGGTTCGCCGTGGATCGGCGTGCTGGTGGGCGCGGGCACCGGCGCGTTGCTGGCCCTGCTGCATGGCGTGTTGTGTTCGCTTCAGGGCGTCAACGACGTGGCCACCGGCATCGCGCTGATGCTGCTGGGCACGGGCCTGGCCTTCTACCTCGGCAAACCGCTGATCCAGCCACAGGCGCCACAGCTGCCCGCGATCCCGCTCGGAGGCTGGAGCGACTCGCAGGTGGTGCAGGCCGCGCTGCAGATCAATGTGCTGCTGCCCATCGGCATCGTGCTGGCCATCGCGCTGGGCTGGGCGTTCGCCAGCACACGGGCGGGGCTGCTGGTGCGGCTGGCAGGGGATTCGGCGATGGCCACCAGGGCGCTGGGGTATTCCGTCAACGGCATCCGCATCGCCGCCACCATGGCCGGTGGTGCGATCGCCGGGCTGGGCGGTGCGTCGCTGACGCTGTTCTACCCCGGCAGCTGGAACGAAGGCATCTCCAGCGGGCAGGGCCTGATCGCCGTGGCGCTGGTGATCTTCGCGCGCTGGAGCCCGATCCGTTGCGTGGGCGCGGCGTTGCTCTTCGGTGGTGCCGGTGCCATCGGCCCGGCCATGCAGTCCATCGGCGTGGCCTGGGGCTACCACCTGTTCAACACGGTGCCCTATGTGCTCACGCTGGTGATCCTGGTCCTGACCTGCAAGCCCGGCGCGGTCGCGGCCGGCAGCCCTGGCGAACTGTCATCCGCGCGATAGGAACATGCCCATGCAAGTCCATGCCAATCCCTACGCCTGGCCCTTCGACGCCAGCCTGCGGCCCGACAACACGGCCCTGATCGTGATCGACATGCAGACGGATTTCTGCGGAAAGGGGGGGTATGTGGATGTGATGGGATACGACCTGTCGTTGACGCAGGCGCCTATCCAGCCCATCCGGCGCCTGTTCGAGGTGATGCGGCCCCAGGGCTACACCGTCATCCACACCCGCGAAGGCCACCGCCCCGACCTGTCGGACCTGCCGGCCAACAAGCGCTGGCGCTCCCGCCAGATCGGCCGCGACGGGCTGGGCATCGGCGACGCGGGGCCCTGCGGCCGCATCCTGGTGCGCGGCGAGCCGGGCTGGGAGATCATTCCCGAGCTGGCACCGCTGCCGGGCGAGATCGTGATCGACAAGCCGGGCAAGGGCTCGTTCTATGCCACCGACCTGGAGATGGTGCTGCACACGCGGGGCATCCGCAACCTCGTGCTGGCCGGCATCACCACCGACGTGTGCGTGCACACGACGATGCGCGACGCCAACGACCGTGGCTTCGAATGCCTGCTGCTGTCGGACTGCACGGCCGCCACCGACCCGGCCAACCACCAGGCGGCACTGGACATGGTCACCATGCAGGGCGGCGTCTTCGGGGCGCATGCCACCTCCACGGCCCTGCTGGAGGCGCTGGCATGATCGCGCCGGTCGAGCCCCGCACCCGCGCGACGGGCGCGCTGGCCCTGGACACCTACCAGCTCACCAAGCGCTTCGGCAGCTTCACGGCCATGGACCATGTGGACATGCGCGTCGAGCCGGGCACCGTCCACGCGCTGCTGGGCGAGAACGGTGCTGGCAAGAGCACGCTGGTCAAGTGCGTGGCCGGCTTTCAGCGGCCGGACGAGGGCGCGATCCTCATCGACGGCCGCGAGCGCGAGGTCACCAACCCCATCGTCGCGCGGTCCCTGGGCATCGGCATGGTCTACCAGCACTTCACGCTGGCACCGGGCATGACGGTGGCCGAGAACCTGCTGCTGGCCGGCGGCGAGACGCCCGCCGTGATCGACTGGAAGGCGCAGCGCAAGGCGCTGGAGGCCTTCCTCGCCACCACGCCCTTCCGGCTGGACCTGGACGCCCGCCCGGCCGAACTGGCTGCCGGCGAGAAGCAGAAGCTCGAACTGCTCAAGCAGCTCTACCTGAAGCCGCGCCTGCTGATCCTCGACGAGCCCACCTCGGTGCTGACGCCGCAGGAGGCCGACGAGGTGCTGGGCCATGTGCGGGCCTTCGCGCGCAGCGGCCAGTGCACCGTGCTGATCATCACGCACAAGTTCCGGGAGGTCATGGCCTACACCGATGCCGTGACCGTGCTGCGCAGGGGCAAGGCGGTGCACCACTGCAATGTGGCGGAAACGGATCCGCGGCAACTGGCGGCGGCCATGATGGGCGTGGCTGCCACGCCGGCCGACGCTGTGCATGCCGAAGCCGGCAAGGGGCAGGCGCACGCGAACCGCCCTGCGGTGGCCTATGGTGCGCGCACCGCGCTGCAGGTCGAGGGCCTGTCGGCCATCGGCGACCGCGGCACGCTGGCCGTGCATGGCGTGGACCTGAAGGTGAAGGCGGGCGAGATCCTCGGTGTGGCCGGTGTCTCGGGCAACGGCCAGCGCGAGCTGGTGGAGGCGCTGGTGGGCCAGCGTGCCCGCCATGGCGGCAAGGTGAGCGTGATGGGTGAGCCCTATGCCGCGCGGCGCAAGGAGAACGCGCGCCTCAAGCTGCGCAGCCTGCCCGAGGAGCCGCTGCGCAATGCCTGCGTGGGGGACCTGTCGGTGGCCGAGAACATGGCGCTGCGCGACTTCGACCAGGCGCCCCTGTCCTCCGGCGGCTGGCTGCGTTTCGGCCAGTGGCGCGAGCGTGCGCGGGCCTGGATCCGCGAATACGGCGTCAAGACGCAGGGCGAGGGTGCGCCCATCAAGAGCCTCTCGGGCGGCAACGTGCAGCGTGCCGTGCTGGCGCGCGAACTGGCCGGCGACATCAACGTGCTGATCGCAGCCAACCCGGTGTTCGGGCTGGACTTCGCGGCCGTGCGCGAGATCCATGCCCGCATCCTGCAGGTGCGCGACAAGGGCGGGGCCGTGCTGCTGGTGAGCGAGGACCTGGACGAATTGCTGGAGCTCTCCGACCGCATCGTGGTGATGAGCGAGGGCCGCTTCGTGCATGAAACGGCCGCCGCGGTCGCCGAACGCCACGTGCTCGGTGCCCACATGGGTGGCGGGCATTGACCGGAGCACCAAACATCATGGACCGCATTCCCCTGCACAGCGACAACAACGAGCCCGGCTGCCTGGTGGTGCCGGCGCTGCCCTTCGAATTCCGTTGCGCGCTGGCGAGCACGGCGCTGGTGATCATCGACATGCAGCGCGACTTCATCGAACCTGGCGGCTTCGGCGCGAGCCTCGGCAACGACGTGTCGCTGCTGGAGGCCATCGTGCCCGCCTGCAGCCGCATGCTGCAGGCCTGGCGCGCGGCCGGTGGCCTGGTGTTGCACACGCGCGAGGCGCACCGGCCGGACCTGCGCGACTGCCCGCCCGCCAAGCGCCTGCGTGGCAACCCCCGCTTGCGCATCGGTGACGCAGGCCCCATGGGCCGCGTGCTGGTGGCGGGCGAGCCGGGCGTGGAGATCATTCCCGCGCTGGCACCGGTGTCCGGCGAGATCGTGGTCGACAAGCCCGGCAAGGGCATGTTCCACGCCACGCCCGTGCAGATGCTGCTGCAGGCCGCCGGCATCCGCTCGCTGCTGTTCATGGGCGTGACCACGGAGGTCTGCGTGCAGACCAGCATGCGCGAGGCCAACGACCGGGGCTACGAATGCCTGGTGCTGGAGGATTGCACCGAGAGCTATTTCCCCGCCTTCAAGGCCGCCACGCTGGAGATGCTCCGCGCGCAGGGCGGGATCGTGGGCTGGACGGCGCCCAGCGCGGCCTTGCTGGGCGCCCTGGAGGAGGCCGCGCATTCCTGAAGTTCCGCGGGGTGTGCCCGGCGCACCGCGCTGTTAGAGTCGTGTCCGTGCACAGTGCCTCCCTCTCTTCCTCCAACGCGCCGCCGCCCGCCGTCCGCCGCTCACGTGCCGACGAGGTCTACGAGCAGCTCAAGCGCGACATTGCCGATTTCAAGCTCGTGGCGGGCGACCACTTCTCCGAGAACACCTTGTGCGAACGCCTGGGTGTGTCGCGCACGCCCGTGCGCCAGGCATTGTTCCGCCTGCAGCAGGAGGGGGTGGTGGAGGTGCTCTTTCGCAGCGGATGGCGCGTCCTGCCCTTCGATTTCGCGCAGTTCGAGCAGCTCTACGACCTGCGCATGGTGCTCGAGACCACGGCCGTGCAGCGGCTGTGCGCCGACGGCGAGCGCGTGGACCGCGGCGCGCTGCAGGCGCTGGTGGCCATCTGGCTCGTGCCCGCCGAGGCGCGCAGCACCGACACCGCGCAGGTGGCGCAGTGGGACGAGGCCTTCCATTGCACGCTGGTGGGCGCTGCCGGCAATGGCGAGATGGCACGGGTGCACCGCGACGTGACGGAGCGCATCCGCATCATCCGCCGGCTGGACTTCACCAAGCAGGCACGCATATCGGCCACCTACGACGAACACGGCAAGATCCTCAAGGCCATCCAGCGCAAGCGCGGCGACCAGGCCGCGATGATGTTGCGCGCCCACATCGAGGCCAGCCAGGCCGAGGTGCGCAAGATCACGCTGCACGAGGTGTACCTGGCGCGCCAGAGCGCCGTCGAGGCGAGCGCGGCGCGCGCCTGAGGCCTGGGGTCCACCGCTCCGCCACGAACACCGCGTGCGCCGTGGCCCTGGCTCTCGGGCTCAGGTTTCCCTGTCGCGCCGGGTCGCACGGCCCGGATCGGGCTCCCTGCGCGCCAGGTGGGAGGCCTGCGCGATCTTCGCGCCGTATGCCGTGCGCCAGGCATCGAAGTCCTGCACCGGCATGGGCCGGCCGAAGAGGTAGCCCTGGCCGATGTCGCAGTCCAGCGCCAGCAGCGCGGCAGCGGTTTCGTCGTCCTCCACGCCTTCGGCGATGGTGCGCAACCCGAGTTCGCGGCCCAGCGAGATGGTGGATTTCGTGACCTGGCGCTCGCGCGGGCTGCCCAGCAGCGCGGAGACGAAGGCGCGGTCGATCTTGATCGCGGTGAAGGGAAACTGGCTCACATAGGACAGGCTGGAGAAGCCGGTGCCGAAGTCGTCCAGCGCGAGCCCTACGCCGATGTCGCGCAGCTCCTGCAGCCGGCGCAGCACGATCTCGGGGTTGTGGGCCAGCGCGCCCTCGGTGATCTCCAGGTCCAGCAGATGGGGCGGCGTGGCCCGGCGCGCCAGCAAGGCTTTCACGTGGCCGATGAAGTCGGGGTCGCGCAGGTTGTTGGTGCTGATGTTGACGGCCAGCGTCACCGGTTGGCCGGCCGCGGCCCAGGCGTGGATCTGGTCCACGGCCTCGCTGAGCACCCAGCGCGTCAGCGGATGGATCAGTTCGGTGCTTTCGGCCAGCGGGATGAAATCGGCCGGCGACACCCAGCCCCGTTCAGGGTGCTGCCAGCGCAGCAGTGCCTCCGCGCCGGCGATGCCTCGGTCTTCCAGCCACAGCTTGGGCTGGTAGAACAGCCGCAACTGGCCTTCGCGGATGGCGGTGCCCAGCTCGCTGCGCAGCTTCAGGTCCCGGCCCGGCGCACGGTCCAGCGCGCGGGAATAACGCATCCAGTGGTCCACCTCCTGGCGTGCGTGCAACGCGGCCACCTCGGCGCAGCGCAGCAGCTGGCTGGCGTCCAGCGCGTCTTCGGGGAACCAGGTGCTGCCCAGGCGGGCCTGCATGTCCACGGAGGTGCCCGACACGGCCACCGGCTCGCGCAGCACCGTCTGCACCTGGCCGCGCAGGGCCTCCAGCGCGCCGCCACGCTCGCCGATGCCCATGGCCACGAACTCCGCGCCGCCCGAGCGGAAAAGGTTCCATGCCTGTGGCAGCAGCGCCTTGGCCAGGCGCTGCGCGCACACCTCCAGCACGGTGTCGCCCGCGCGGGGGCCGAAGCCCTCGTTGACCTCGCGGAACCGTTCCAGGTTGATGAGCACCAGGTGCACCTGGACGGCGGGCTGCTCTTCCAGCTGCTTGTCCAGCGCGCGCAGCAGGCAATGGCGGTTGGGCAGGCCGGTCAGCGAATCGTGGTTGATCAGGTATTCCTGCTGGCGCGCGTGGCGCCGCTCGGCCGAGATGTCGCGCACCACCGACAGCACCAGTCGCTGACCGGCGATGTCGATGGCCGAGAGGCGTAGGTCGCATTCGATGGTCTGGCCCGTGCGTAGCACGGTGTAGGGCAACTGGTAGCGCAGTGGCTCACCGGCCAGCACCTGCGCGATCCGCCGCTCGTCCCCCGCCAGGCCATCTTCGGCGCGGTACAGCGCATCGCAATGCTGGCCCACGGCCTCTTCGCGCCGCGTGAGGCCCAGGAGCCGCAGCATGCTGGCGTTGACCCCGGCAATGCGCCCATCGGCGCGCAGCACCAGCATCGCGTCGGAGACGTCCTCGAACAGCCGGCGGTAGGTGCGCTCGCTGGCCGTCATGGCCGCATTGAGGCGGAACAGGCTGCGCGCGAACCAGCCGATGGACAACAGCGCCGCCAGCAGCACGACGACCTTGCCCACGCTGCGCGCGCGCCAGCGTTGCAGGTACACCTCCTCGTACTGCGCGCTGGCGGCGATGAAAGGATACTGTTGTGATCGATGGTAGGCGCCTGCCAGCGCCTGGCCCTGCAGCCCGGTGGCGCGCAGGCTGCCCTGGGGCTGCTCGCGCGCCAAAGCCGCCAGGTGCTCCGACTCGAGCAGCCGGCGGCCGCGCACGAGGTCCTCGTTGCTGGAGCGGGCGATGATGGTGCCATCCAGCAGATACAGGGCCTCGCCGCTGTCTGCGCGTTCCGACCCCAGTTCGGACGTGTAGGCCTTGAGCTTGGACATGGGCACCAGCGCGCCGACCTGCGCGCCGGGCGCGCGGGGGAGCCGCAACGGGAGCAACACGGGCAGGAAATAGTCGCCACGCGGTCCGCGCACCGGTGCCTGCAGGGCGATGGCGTTGCCGCCATCGAGCGCGGGCAAGGCCAGGATGGCGGCATCGAATGCCGTGGTGGCCAGTCCGTCGCGTCCCACGGCGCTGACCGCCTGGCCTTGCCGCAGGAACAGCAGATGGGACACGGGGTCGTAGCGCATGGCGGTCGCCAGCGCCTCTTGCACCGCGGCATCGGGCAGGGGCGTTGCCGCAGGCCCCGGCCCGGCCGCCGCTTCCCGGGCGGCCGGCCTTTGCAGGTCGGCCTCGATGCCGCGCAGGCTGGCGGCGGCCTGGTCGAGGACCTGCTCCACCTGGATCCGCATCGATGTGCTCACGTTGCGGTCGGTCTTCTCGCCCAGGGCCTGCGCCTCGTGGCGGTCGCGCACGATGGAGACGATGGTGCCCCCCGCGACGAGCACGGCGGTGGCGACCAGCCCGATGCGCAACACGCGGGAGAACCGCGCATTGAGGATCAAGGTGTCGCTGGACGAAAGGAGGTGCATGGACGCCCTCGGCTCCAAGGTGCGGCTTGGCCTGCACCGACTCCCCGCTGCCATGTTAGCGCCGAGCATGCTCCCGGCGCCAGCCTCTCGTCGCTTGCGATACTCGGCCCATGCAGTTGCAGGAAATTCTCTATTCGCAAGGCTTCGGCACGCGGCGCGTTTGCGCAGGGCTCATCCAGCAGGGGCATGTGGCGTTGGCGCAGGGGGATGGCTGGCAGGTCTGCACGGATGCCACCGAAGAGCGGGAACCGCGGGGGCTCCGCTTCCGCGTGCAGGGCGTGGAGTGGGCCTACCACGCACCGGCCTACCTGATGCTCCACAAGCCCGCGGGCACCGAGTGCTCGCAGAAGCCCTCGGCCCATCCGAGCATCTACACGCTGTTGCCGTCGCCGTTGCGCACGCGGCCGCAGAAGGGCGCCGTGCAGGGCGTGCAGGCCGTGGGCCGGCTGGACCAGGACACGACCGGCCTGCTGCTGCTCACCGACGACGGCAAGTTCATCCACCGCATGGCCTCGCCCCGGCACCATGTGCCCAAGGTCTACGAGGTGGGGCTCAAGCATGCGGGCACGGCGCAGCAGGTGCAGCGCCTGCTCGATGGCGTGGTGCTGGAGGACGATCCCCAGCCGGTGCGTGCCGCGGCCTGTAGCCTGGTGTCCGAGCTGCACCTGCAGTTGACGCTCACGGAGGGCAAGTACCACCAGGTCAAGCGCATGGTGGCGGCCGTGGGCAACCGGGTGGAGACGCTGCACCGGTCGCGCATCGGCGCCCTCGCGTTGCCGGCGGACCTGGCGCCGGGGCAGTGGCGCTGGCTGGAGCTTGGGGATGTGGCGGCCCTGCGCGGGTGAACGGTCGATGCGGCCCGCGCGCCGGGCCCGCCAGCACACCTGCGCGATCCGCGCCAGGCTGCCGCGAAGCGCCGCTGCCGTGGCGGCCCGGGGAATCTGCCCACCGCGGTTTTTGCCCCACGGCCTTGTTGCTATGCTCGGCCGATGAACCTGTTCCTCGACTCCTTCTGGCGCGCCGCGGCCTATTGCATGCACCCGCGCGTGATCGCCTTGTCGTTCCTGCCGCTGGCGCTGATGGTCGCCGCATCCCTGGGACTGGGTTACCTCTATTGGGACGGTGCGCTGGCCTGGGTCAACGGCCTGCTGCAGACCTCCACGGTCGTGAACACCGCGCTGGATTGGCTGCAGGGCCTGGGCGCGGGCGGCCTGCGCGCGGTGGTTGCGCCGCTGATCGTGATCTTCACCGCCATCCCGTTTCTCGTGCTGGTGTCCCTGCTGGTGGTGGCGCTGATGATGACCCCCGCGCTGGTGTCCCTGGTGTCCGAGCGCCGCTTCCCGCAGCTCGAGCGCAAGCACGGCGGCAACTGGTTCGGTTCGCTGGTGTGGTCGCTGGGCTCCACGCTGCTGGCGCTGGTGGCCCTGGTCGTGTCCATCCCGCTGTGGCTGATCCCGCCCCTGATCCTGGTGCTGCCGCCACTGATCTGGGGCTGGCTCACCTACCGCGTGATGGCCTACGACGCACTGTCCGGACATGCCAGCCGCGCGGAGCGCCAGGAGATCTTCCGCCGCCACAAGGGCTGGCTGCTGGGCATCGGCGTGCTCACGGGTTTCCTGGGCGCGGCGCCCAGCGTGGTGTGGGCCTCGGGCGTGTTGTTCGCGGTGGCCTTCGTGGTGCTGATGCCGCTGGCGATCTGGCTCTACACGCTGGTCTTCGCGTTCTCGGCGCTGTGGTTCAGCCACTATGGGCTGGCTGCATTGCAGCAGCTGCGCGCCGAGACGCTGCCCCCCGCGGCATCGCCGCCGGCCGGCGAAGCGCAACCCGTCGAACTGCTCCCTGCCGATTCCTCCGAACCCCTGGTACTGCCCGATGCCCGCACATACTGAAGCCGAAACCCTGCGCATGCCCACCTTCGGCCTGGTCATCGTGGGCGACGAGATCCTCTCGGGCAAGCGCGTGGACAAGCACATGCCCGCCGTCATCGAGCGCCTGGGCGCGCGCGGCCTGCAGCTGGGCTGGGCCGAATACGCAGGCGACAACCGCCAGCGCCTCACGGCCGTGCTGGAGCGCGCCTTCGCCTCGGGCGACGTGGTCTTCAGCTGCGGCGGCATCGGCGCCACGCCCGATGACCACACCCGCCAGTGCGCGGCTGCGGCGCTGGGCCTGCCGCTGGTGCTGCATGCCGGCGCGAAGGCGTTGATCCTCGAACGCATGCAGGACACCGCGCGCGAGCAGGGCGTGGCTTTCGAGCCCGAGCGGCCCGACAACCTGCACCGCCTGAACATGGGGGTGTTCCCGCAAGGTGCCGAGCTGATTCCCAACCCCTACAACAAGATCCCCGGTTTCAGCTGCCGGCGCGACCCCGCCGCCGGCTGGGAGCAGGGCAGCGTGCATTTCGTGCCGGGCTTTCCGGTCATGGCCTGGCCGATGATCGACTGGGTGCTGGAGCAGCACTTCGCGCCGCTGTTCCATCGCACGGCGTGGAAGGAGCTGTCGGTCGTGGTCTTCGGCAGCATGGAAGCCACGCTGACCCCCCTGATGGAATCCCTGGAACAGCGTTTCGCCGGCATCCGGGTCTTCAGCCTGCCCAGCGTGGACCACCCAGTGCACGGCCGGCATATCGAACTCGGCGTGAAGGGTGCGGATACGGCCGAGCTGGCGCAGGCTTACGCGGCACTGTGCGAGGGCCTGCGCGCCTTCAAGGTCGAATTTGGCCCCGAGATGGTGCGCAGTAGTTGAAGTCACCTAAAAGGTGCGCTATCGGCGCCTGTGCACGCTGGAGGTGCATCGATTCGGTGCCGCACCGTGCCGGAGTCGCTGGGCCGGCACCCCAGTGATTGTCCGCACAGGGCAAAATGGTGCACCTTTGTGGCGTGCCGGGTGCTCGGCCTTGGCACAGAAGCTGCATTGTTCCCCCCGTTAACGATCCCCCAACCGCCCACTCAGGAGTTATTGATGGCAAAGACCGTCGCAGACGTGATGAAGATGGTGAAGGAAAACGAAATCAAGTTCGTTGATTTCCGTTTTACCGACACCCGTGGCAAGGAGCAGCACGTCACCGTGCCCGTGTCGCACTTCGATGAAGACAAGTTCACCTCCGGCCACGCCTTCGACGGCTCCTCCATCGCCGGCTGGAAGGGCATCGAAGCCTCCGACATGCAGTTGATGCCCGACCCGAACACGGCCAACATCGACCCCTTCTTCGAAGAACCCACCCTGTTCCTGAGCTGCGACGTGGTCGAGCCGGGCGACGGCAAGGCCTACGACCGCGACCCGCGTTCCATCGCCAAGCGCGCCGAGGCGTACCTGAAGCAGTCGGGCATCGGCGACACCGCCTACTTCGGCCCCGAGCCCGAATTCTTCATCTTCGACGGCGTGACCTGGGGTGCCGACATGTCCGGCGCCTTCTTCAAGGTCGAGGAATACGAAGCCCCCTGGAACACCGGTGCCAAGCTCGAAGGCGGCAACCGCGGCCACCGTCCCACCGTCAAGGGCGGCTACTTCCCCGTGCCCCCGGTCGACAGCACGCAGGATTTGCGCGCTGAGATCGCGCTGATCCTCGAATCCCTGGGCATCCCGGTCGAAGTGTTCCACCACGAAGTGGCGGGCGCCGGCCAGAACGAGATCGGCACCAAGTTCAGCACGCTGGTGCAACGCGCCGACTGGACCCAGATCCTGAAGTACGTGGTCTGGAACGTGGCCAACAGCTACGGCAAGACCGCCACCTTCATGCCCAAGCCCCTGGTGGGCGACAACGGCTCGGGCATGCACGTGCACCAGTCCGTGTGGAAGGACGGCAAAAACCTGTTCGCCGGCGACGGCTACGCTGGCCTCTCCGATTTCGCGCTGTACTACATCGGCGGCATCATCAAGCACGCCCGTGCGCTGAACGCCATCACGAACCCTGGCACCAACAGCTACAAGCGCCTGGTGCCCGGCTTCGAAGCCCCGGTGAAGCTGGCCTACTCGGCCAAGAACCGCTCGGCCTCGATCCGCATCCCCTTCGTGGCGAGCCCCAAGGGCCGTCGTGTGGAAGCCCGCTTCCCCGATCCGCTGGCCAACCCCTACCTGTGCTTCTCGGCCCTGCTGATGGCCGGCCTGGACGGCGTGGAGAACAAGATCCACCCGGGCGAAGCCGCCACCAAGGACCTGTACCACCTGCCGCCCGAAGAGGACGCGCTGGTGCCCACCGTGTGCCACAGCCTGGATCAGGCGCTGGAGTACCTGGACAAGGACCGCGCGTTCCTGACCAAGGGCGGCGTATTCACCGACACCATGCTCGACGCCTACATCGAGCTGAAGATGGGCGAAGTCACGCGCATGCGCATGGCCACGCACCCGGTCGAGTACGACATGTACTACTCGCTCTGATGCTTCCGGGATGCTCCCGGGCCGCGTGGCGGTTCGGGGACAATCCCGGTCGCGTTGTGCAAAAGGACGGCCGGGCCGTCCTTTTGCATTTGAGGGGGTATGGTGCGGGTGGTGGTGGTCGCCATGCGGTTGGCGCATACTGCCCGGACGTACCCGCAGTTCCGGAGGCACGACGATGCGCGCGAATTTGTTGACCCTGTCCCTGGCCACGCTGGCCCTCGTGCCGGGCTGGACCCTGGCCCAGGCCACCATCTACCGTTGCGGTAGCGAATACACCAACACCGTCACCGAGGCACAGAAGCCGTTCTGCAAGGTGGTCGAGGGCGGCAACCTCACGGTGATCCAGGGCACGCGGCCCGCGGCCGCCTCGAGCGCCCCCACCGCGTCCAACAACGGGGCCAACCGCGTGGCGACCACGTCGCCCAATGCCACGTCCCGCGTGGACTCGGCCGACCAGCGCGCGCGCGACAACGACGCCCGGCGCATCCTGGAGTCCGAGCTGCGCAAGGCCGAGTCGCGCCAGCAGGAGCTGGAGCAGGAATACAAGGGCGGAGAGCCCGACAAGCGCGGCGACGAAGCCCGCAACTACCAGAAGTACCTGGACCGCGTGGCCGAACTCAAGGCCAGCATCGCCCGCAACCAGAGTGACATCGCCGGCATCCAGCGCGAGATCGCGCGGCTGCCCGCGGCGAAGTGACCGCATCCTGAAGCCTCCCGCTTGATCAAGCTCCTCAAAAAGCGCGCGTCTCCCAAGTTCAACGCCGAGCGTTTCCGCGCCTTCGACCTGCTGGCGACGCTGGTGGCCGTGGTGCGCAGCGACGGCATCGTGCTGTTCGCGAATGCGGCGCTCGAAGACGCAGTGGGCACCTCCCGCCGCACCATCGAAGGCTCGCAGTTCGCCGACGGCTTCACCGAGCCGGCCGTGCTCAAGCAGGCGCTGTCGGGTGCGCGGGGCAACAAGTTCGCCGCGCTGCGTTATGACGCGTGGCTGCAGCGCCTGTCGCACGACCCCATTCCCGTCCATGTGATCGTCACGCAGACCGACGTGGTGGACGAGATCGTGGTGGAGCTGTTGCCGCTGGAGCAGCAGACCCGCCAGGACCGCGAGGAACGCCTGGCCGACCAGGCGCAGGCCAACAAGGAACTCATCCGTAACCTGGCGCACGAGATCAAGAACCCGCTGGGCGGCATCCGCGGCGCCGCGCAATTGCTGGAGCTGGAGATCGCCGAGCGCGGCCTGCGCGAATACACCCAGGTCATCATCCACGAGGCCGACCGCCTGCAGTCGCTGGTGGACCGCCTGCTCGCGCCGCACCGCCGCGCGCGCGTGGTCGAGACGGTCAACATCCACGAGGTCTGCGAGCGTGTGCGTTCGCTGATCGCCGTGGAGTACTCGCGCGGGCTCAAGGTCGTCCGCGAATACGACGTCTCCATCCCCGAGTTCCGCGCGGACCGCGAGCAGCTCATCCAGGCGGTGCTCAACATCGCGCAGAACGCCTGCCAGGCCTTGAGCGAACGCATCGCGGCGGGGGATGCGCGGCTCACGTTCATGACGCGCATCGCGCGCAACATCACCTTCGGCAAGCAGCGTTATCGGTTGGCACTGGAATTGCATGTCATCGACAACGGGCCTGGTGTTCCAGACTCGATCAAGGACCGCATCTTCTATCCACTGGTATCGGGCAGGGAGGGCGGTTCCGGGCTGGGGTTGACGCTGGCACAGACCTTCGTGCAGCAGCATTTCGGCTTGATCGATGTGGAGAGTTCACCGGGTCACACAGACTTCACCATACTCATACCGCTTCCCTAAGCCGATCCCCGAGGTAACGACGACCTATGAAGCCCATCTGGATCGTGGACGATGACCAGTCCATCCGCTTCGTTCTCGAGAAGGCGCTGCTGCGCGAGAACCTGGCCACGCGCAGTTTCACCAACGCGCGGGACGTGCTCAAGGCACTGTCCGATCCGGACGACCACGAGGGCCCACAGATCCTGGTCAGCGACATCCGCATGCCGGGTGGCTCGGGCCTGGAGTTGCTGGAGCAGATCAAGCAGAAGCTGCCGGGCCTGCCCGTCATCATCATGACGGCCTATTCGGACCTCGACAGTGCCGTGTCGGCCTTCCAGGGCGGTGCCTTCGAATACCTGCCCAAGCCTTTCGACCTGCCCAAGGCGGTAGAGCTGATCCACCGTGCCGTGCAGGAAAGCCAGCGCGAAGAGGTGTCCGAGGAAACCGCCTCCGCCGCGCCCGAGATGATGGGCCAGGCTCCGGCCATGCAGGACGTGTTCCGCGCCATCGGCCGCCTGAGCCAGAGCAACGCCACCGTGATGATCACGGGCGAGTCCGGCACCGGCAAGGAGCTGGTGGCGCGCGCGCTGCACAAGCATTCGCCACGCGGCAGCGCCGGCAACAACGGCCCCTTCGTCGCCATCAACACGGCGGCCATCCCGAAGGACCTGCTGGAGAGCGAGCTCTTCGGCCATGAGCGCGGCGCCTTCACCGGCGCGCAGACCATGCGCCGCGGCCGCTTCGAGCAGGCCGATGGCGGCACGCTGTTCCTCGACGAGATCGGCGACATGCCCTTCGACCTTCAGACCCGGCTGCTGCGGGTGCTGAGCGATGGCCACTTCTACCGCGTGGGTGGCCACACGGCCGTCAAGTCCAACGTGCGCGTGATCGCCGCGACCCACCAGGACCTGGAGCAGCGCGTGCGCGAAGGCATTTTCCGCGAGGACCTGTTCCACCGCCTCAACGTGATCCGCCTGCGCCTGCCCGCGCTGCGCGAGCGGCGCGAGGATGTGCCCGTGCTCACCCGCCATTTCCTGGCCGTGAGCGCCACGCAGCTGGGCATCGAGGCCAAGCGCATCACCGATGCAGCCCTGGCGCGGCTGGCGGCATTCTCCTTCCCCGGCAACGTGCGCCAGCTGGAGAACATCTGTCATTGGCTGACCGTCATGGCGCCCGCGCAGGTGATCGAGGCGAAAGACTTGCCGCCCGAGGTGCTGGCAGGTTCGGAGCCGGCCCAGGCGGGTACTGCCGGCGCCGCGATGGTGTTGTCAGGCAGCGGCAGTGCGGCCGCCGGTGGCACCCCTGCGTACACGCCACGCCCCGCCGAGGCGTCCATGCCGGCCGCCAGCCCGGGCCTTGATGCTCCGGTGCAGCCCGCATCCGCGGCCACCAGCAATGACCCCGTAGCCTGGGAGCAGGAACTGGGTGCCGAGGCCATGGCGCTGTTGTCCGGCGGGTCCACCGATGTGTGGGACGTGCTCACGCGGCGCTTCGAGTCGCGCCTGATCACGGCCGCACTGGCCATCACCCGCGGCCGGCGCATCGAAGCCGCGCAGCGCCTGGGCATCGGGCGCAACACCATCACGCGGAAGATCCAGGAACTCGGGTTGGAGTAGCAACGCCCCCCGTTACGGACGGCTCACTCCGTATAGCCGTCCTATACCCCCCACTTGGGGGCGTATGCGTTGTCGGCGTCAGCCGTAAGCGGAAATCAACCCTGTGCGCATCGCGTAGCGCACCAGCCCCGTCACCTCGTGGATGCCCAGCTCGCGCATGAGCTGGCTGCGGTGGGTGTCCACCGTCTTCACGGACACGGCCAAGCGCCGTGCGACTTCCTTGCTGCTCAGGCCCTGCGCCACGAGCTGCAGCACCTCACGTTGGCGGCGGGTGAGGCGGTTGTCAGCCAGGGCCTCCTGCCGCATGCACTGCACGTAGTGGCTCACGATGCCGCGCGAGACCTCGGGGCCGAGGTACACCTCGCCGGCCATCACGCTGCGCAGCGCCTGCACCAGTTCGGGCGCGGTGGTGGACTTGAGCAGGTAGCCCCAGGCGCCGTGGCTCAGGGCCTGGCGTACGTATTCCTCGTTCTGGTGCATCGAGAGCACCAGCACCCGCACGTCGGGCCGGGTCTTCGCCAGGCGCATCGTGGCGTCCAGCCCGTTGAGGCCGGGCAGCGCCAGGTCCATCAGCACCACCTGCGGCTGCAGGCGCTCCGCCAGCGCCACGGCGCTTTCGCCATCACAGGCGGTGGCCATCAGTTCGACGTCCTCCAGCGAGCGCAGCAGCGCCTGCCAGGCGGTGACTTGTGTTGCCTGTCCGCAGGCCAGCACCACGCGTGCCGAGGCCGCCCACGGTGAGGGACGGGGCGAAGGAAGTTGGGAGGTCGTCTGCACTGCCGTCATGGGCTCCTTTCCGGGGCATCGGCCGCCAGGCGGCGGGCACGAAAGGAGCTACAAGCAACTGGCGGGCCAGAAGCCCGCGCGCGGCGCAGCGGCCGTGCAGATCACCCGCGCAGGATCTGGGCCGCGATCTCGAAGGAGCGCAGGCGGTGCGTGGGGTCGTGGATCTGGCTGGTGATCATCAGCTCATCGGCCTGCGTGCGTGCGATGAAGTCCTCCAGCGCGCGCGCCACCACCTCGGGCGTGCCGATGGCCGAGCGTGCCAGCACCGAGTCCAGCAGCGCCTGCTCGGGCCCGCCGAGGTGCTGGCGGTAGTTGCGCAGCGGCGGCGGCAGCTTCGTCGGCCGGCCGGTGCGCAGGTTCACGAAGGCCTGCTGCATGGACGTGGCGCGGAACTCGGCGTCCTCCTGCGTGTCGGCCGCGAAGACGTTGAAGCCCAGCATCACGTAGGGCTTGGCGCGGTACTGCGAGGGCTGGAAGCGCTCGCGGTAGATGTCGATGGCCTGCATCATCTGCGCCGGCGCGAAGTGCGAGGCGAAGGCGAAGGGCAAGCCCAGCGCCGCGGCCAGCTGCGCGCCGAAGAGGCTGGAGCCCAGGATCCACAGGGGCAGCTGCAGGCCCGTGCCGGGCACCGCGCGCACTGCGGAGCGCGGGGCGGGGGAGAACAGGTCCAGCAGCTCCACCACGTCCTGCGGGAACTCTTCGGCGTCGGAGGCGAGGTTGCGCCGCAAAGCGCGCGCCGTCATCTGGTCCGAACCCGGCGCACGGCCCAGGCCCAGGTCGATGCGGCCGGGGAACAGCGACTCCAGCGTGCCGAACTGCTCGGCGATCACGAGCGGCGAGTGGTTGGGCAGCATGATGCCGCCCGCGCCGATGCGGATGGTGGAGGTGCCGCCGGCCACATAGGCCATCAGCACCGAGGTGGCAGCGCTCGCGATGCCCGGCATGCCATGGTGCTCCGCCAGCCAGAAACGGTTGTAGCCCCAGCGCTCGGCGTGTTGCGCCAGGTCGCGGCTGTTGCGGAAGGACTGGGCGGCATCGCTGCCTTCGCAGATGGGGGAGAGGTCGAGGACGGAGAAGGCGGTCATGGGCTTGGCACCGTGTACCCGGTGCGCTGCGGCAGGCGGCGGCGCATGGCGGGAGTGGCAGGTAGACAGAGAGGGACATGGTAGCCCGGCCGGCATTTGTCCGTGGAGTGCGGGGTTGGCGCCGGCCTGCTAGGAAACAGGCTGCGGGGCAACGGGCCTGCGCCAGGCCGCTGCCTGCGGGCTCCGGGTTCCGGGTTCCGGGTTCCACCACAATGCCACCCAACCCCAGCACGCCACCCTGCGCCATGCCCTCTGTGCCGACCTTCCACCCCGACCCCTCGACGCCCCGCATCGTGTTGCCTGCCGGGGCTTGCGACGCGCACGTGCATGTCTTCGGGCCGGGGGTGCGCTTTCCCTACGACCCCACGCGCGGCGACGCGCCCGCCGATGCGCCGAAGGAAACACTCTTCGCGTTGCACCGGCGCATTGGCATCTCCCGTTGCGTGATCGTGAACTCGCAGGTGCATGGGCATGACAACCGGGTCGCGGAGGATGCTATCGCCGCGGGCGGCGGGCGCTACCTCGGCGTGGCGCTGCTGCCTGCGGACGTGCCCGATGCAGAGCTGCGGCGCCTGGCGGGCCAGGGTTTTCGCGGCGTGCGGCTGCACTTCATGGACGACGGCGTGCCCGCCGTTGCCATCGCTGCGATGGAGGCCCTGGCGCTGCGCCTGCAGCCTTTGGAAATGCATCTCCAGCTGCATCTGCGCAGCGAGCATCTGCACGCGCTGACCCCGGCGATCCTGCGCAGCCCTGTGCCCGTAGTCATCGACCACATGGCGCGGGTGGATGCGTCGCGCGGCCCCGAGCATCCCGATTTCCGCGCGCTGCGCTACCTGTTGCGCCACGCGCACTGCCATGTGAAGGTGAGTGGCATCGACCGCATCACGCGTGGCGGCGACTACGCGCCCGGAATTCCTCTGGCCGCCACACTGGTGCGGGATTTTCCCGGCCAGTGCGTGTGGGGCACGGACTGGCCGCATCCCGGCCAGGACCATGTGCCCGACGACGGACAGCTGGTGGACCTGCTGGCGCAGATCGCGCCTTCGCCGCAGGCCTTGCAGCGCCTGCTGGTCGACAACCCGCAGCGGCTGTACCGCTTCGAGGTGCCTGCAGGCCGCGCAGGCTGAGGAGGATCAGGCCGTGGCCTGGTGCTCTTCCATGAGTTCCATCTTGCGCTGCTCCAGCTGATCCCGCATGGCGACCAGGTCCAGGCCGCGTGCGGCGCGCGCCTTGGGAAAGAGCTCGTTGCGCTCTTCCTTCACGTGGTGGTCGATGTATTCGCCCAGCACCTTCACCTTGGCGTCGAACTCTTCATCGGCCTGGTCGGCCGATTCGATCTGCGCGATCAGGTCCTTGGCCGTGCTGTGCTCCACCTCTGCCTCGGCCAGCAGCGCCGTGTCCTTGAGCGCGGCGCGGGCGGCCGGGTAGAAGATTTCCTCTTCGATCTGGGCGTGCACCGTCAGTTCCAGGCAGATTTCGCGCGCCAGCTCCATGCGCTGGCGCATCTTGGTCTGGGCCTTGGAGCCGGCCAGCGTGTCGAACTGCGTGAAGAGCTTCTTCACGGCGCGGTGGTCCGCGTCCAGCAGGTCGCAGGCGTCTTTTTGTTTGGTAGCCATGTGGGTTTCCTCCTCAGGTGTTTGAAAGACTGAAGCATCGCTGCGCAGCGACACCCGGGGTATAGGACGGCATCTCCGACGAGCGTCAGCGGCAGGTGCAGAAAGCCCGGCTGTGCTGTAATTTCCTCCCGGCCCGCCTGCGCGGGCAGAACCCATCGAGGTATCCCATGAAAGCAACCTGGAACGGCGCGGTGATCGCGCAGAGCGACGACACCGTGCTGGTGGAAGGCAACCACTACTTCCCCGCATCCGCGCTCAACCGCGAACTCATCAGCTTCAGCAACCACAAGACCAGCTGCCCATGGAAGGGCCAGGCCAGCTATTACTCGCTGCTGGTCAACGGCGAACTCAATACCGATGCGGTCTGGTACTACGCCGACCCCAAGCCCGAGGCGGAGATGGTGCGCGACCGCGTGGCGTTCTGGAAGGGTGTGAAGGTGGAAGCGTGAGCCGCCGGGCCGCTCCCAAGGCGAACAGCACCGGAGGCGAAGCCGAAGGTATGGCTGTGAGCGCCCACCCGGCCACGCCGAAGGGTGCCGGGATCGCAGCGCGCAGCGCGAAGGTGAACCCATGACCCTGGTGTTGCAGCCCAGCTTCGCATCGCCGGAGCACGTGGTGCCCCTGCTGGCCCAGCAGGGCCAGGCGGTGCTGGCGCCTGCGGCCGTCGCGGGCCTGGCGGGTTGCAGCCTGGCCGACCTCGATGCGCTGCGCCCCAGCTGGGACGACCTGCCGCCCGACAACTACCTGAAGGACGGTGGCAAGTACCGCTCGCGCCGCCACTCGTGCTTTATCGTCCGGCCCCGCGAGGTGCAGCAGGC
This sequence comes from Burkholderiaceae bacterium, assembly GCA_965278985.1. Classification (GTDB taxonomy): domain Bacteria; phylum Pseudomonadota; class Gammaproteobacteria; order Burkholderiales; family Burkholderiaceae_C; genus CAISIP01. Next base: position 277,453 of record OZ257131.1, read on the forward strand.
GCCGCACCGCGCCCATTGGCAGCCCGTGGCCTACAACGCGCTGCACGGCGGCATGCAGCGCTGGTTCGAGCCCATGGCGCCGGGGACCGTGCAGCAGCCGGCGTGGTCGCAGCTGCTGTCGTGGCTGGGGGGCGTCTGCTCGGCGCTGCAAGGGCCGCAGGACTGGTATGTGGAAGCCCACCAGTTCCGCATCGACACCAGCGACGGTATCGGGCGCCCCACACCCGAGGGCGCCCACCGCGACGGGGTCGATTTCGTGGCCGTGTTCCTGGTGGGCAGGCATGGCATCAAGGGCGGGGAGACGCGCGTCTTCGAAGCACAGGGCCCGCATGGGCAGCGTTTCACGCTGACCGAGCCCTGGTCGCTGCTGCTGCTCGACGATGCCAAGGTCATCCACGAGTCCACGCCCATCCAGCCCACTGGCGAGGAGCCCGGGTACCGTGATACGCTGGTGCTGACCTACCGCAGGGATGGCTTCCAGGGCGACGACCAGCCGGGCTGAGCGGTGGTGGCGGGTTGCTGCCCGGCTATGTTGATGGGCTGCAACGGAACGTGTATTCGGTGGCGTGGCGCACAGCCGATGGCTGCGGCGGCACGCTACGGTGTGTCTTCCTTCCACAACCTTGAAAAGGAATGCTCCATGGCGAACAGCAACGTTTCCGCATCGCACACCGCAACCACGCCGGCCACGCCTGCCTCGCTGGCCCAGATCTACCACAAGCTCAAGGTCGGCATGGGGCACGAACTGGTCAACGACGGCAACGTGCACGCGCTGATCAGCATCGCGCACGGCTACGGCGACAACCTGGTGGAAACGCTGCTCCGCGAGTGGGAGGCGCCCTGCGGCGTGGTGGGCGGCACGGCCGCGCGCGCGCGCACGGCCTGACACGCCAGGGGGGCTTTGGCGGTGCCACGTGGCGCGGCGCGTGCCGTGCCCGGCCGGGTTACTTGGCGAAGAGCTTCGTGATGTCGCCGAAGGCCTTGATCTCGATGGCGTTGCCCGACGGGTCCATGAAGAACATCGTGGCCTGCTCGCCGGGCTGGCCCTTGAAGCGGACGTAGGGCTCTATCACGAACCGCGTGCCGGCTGCCTGAAGCCGCTCGGCCATCCGCTCCCAGTCGGCAAGGGGCAGCACGATGCCGAAGTGCCGCACGGGCACGCCGTGCCCATCCACAGCGCTGCGGCGTGCCTCGCCGGTCTCGCCGGGCGCGAGGTGGGCCACGATCTGGTGGCCGTAGAAATTGAAGTCCACCCATTCCGGCGAACTGCGGCCTTCGGGGCAGCCCAGCAGCTCGCCGTAGAAGGCACGCGCGGCCGCCAGGTCATGCACGGGGAAGGCCAGGTGGAAAGGCGACAGCGGTGCCGGGTTGGTGGCGGGGGCCGTCATGGTCGGTGCGGGGGCGATGGCTGCGGTGGTCATGGCGTGGCTCTGCGAGGCGGTGGGTGAATGGTGATCGGAGGCCCGCATCTTAGTGCGCGTGAGCCCCAGCTGCCCGACCTTCGCGCTGCAGAGCGAGCTGCGCTGGACCCGCCTGGCGCAGGAGCCCTTCCGGCTGCTGGTGCCGCGCCGGCTGGCGGGTGGGTGGGTGGGGACTGGGCCACGCTGGTGGAAGCCTACCGTGCGCAGGTGCACCGCGCAGGCGGCCTGCGCAGCGAAACACCCGGTGAGCCTTGATCGCTTCCGTGCATCTCAGGCCGACATCGCCAGCACGGCCTGCCGCGCGTGCATGCAGGCTTCGTGCGCCGCATTGCGCATCGCGCTGCGCGGCGGGCCGCCGATGGTGCCGGTGGCGCGTCCGTCGAGCCGGTAAGACCAGGTCCAGCGTTCGCCCGCGCCCACGAGGCGGATCTGGATGAGGTGGTCGTGGAAGATGAAGTCGAGGTCCATGGGCCGCATTCTTGGGCCTTCGACCTCGCGGAGTGTGGCGGCAATGTGAAGCGTGGCTGGCGCGCGCGGGATACTGTGCCTCCCTCGACTCCACGGGCGACATCCATGCAGGCGCACCGCTTCAACGTGTTCGGCCGCATCTACCGCATCGAGCGCGAAGCGGCGCAGTGGCGCGCCTATGCGGTCGGTAACGACGGCAAGCGCAGCCCGGCCGATTTCGTGGTGCCGGACTTCATCACCGAGGACGAACTGGTGCAATACCTCCACGACCTGTTCCACGAGCAGGCATCGCCGTGGAACGGGGATGTGCGGCGCATTGACTGATGGCGCGCCAAGACCAGCGCGCTGCGAGACGCGCGCGGATGGCATCGCCCCACCGCAGGGCATAGGCGGCCAGGCGGCCCGCCATCAGCATCGCGCCCCACATCGCCGCGAGGTGCAGGCCCAGAGCGGCAAGCGCCGGCCACAGTGCATCCGCCAGCGCCATGCGGTCCCCGCACACGCCGGCGAGCGCGGGCACCAGGGCCAGCCCCGCGACGGGCAGGAAGCCCAGGCCCGCGCAGCCCAGCACGGCTGCCGGCAGCATGCGCCACCACCGCCCACCCCGCCGCAGGCCACAGGCCGCCATCAGTGGCCAGCCGCTGGCCGGATGCAGTCCGTGCAGGACGCCCGCCATGGCCGTGGCGAACCAGGGGGCGAAGGTGTCGAGTGCGGGCATCGGATGTGCTGCAGAGTGCGCTGTCAGCCGTGCACCGCGCAGCAACTGCCGGCCTGCGCGGTCGATGGTGCCGTCGCGGCCACCGGCGCGGTCACCGGCGCAGCCACGGGCGCATAGCGGTCATGGTGCCGTACCCACTGCATGCCGTAGTCCATGTGGTCCTCGTCGCGGCCGAGCGGGGTGAGGTCCAGCAGCGCATAGGTGCCCATCATCACCTCCACGCCACGGCCGTAGGTGGAATAGGTGTGGAACACGGTGCCCGCGTCGTCGCGCCAGAACACGCTGATGCCCGGTGCCTCCGGTTGCGGGAAGGCTTGCCGCTGGTAGTTGTAGTCCACCGCGCCGGTGGCTCGCTCCGCGGGCGTGAAGCTCACACCGAAGTTGGCATTGAAGTCGCTGCCGTGCGACGACACCCAGCGGAACCGCCAGCCCATGCGGCGCTGGAAATGCTGGAGTTGCGCCAGCGGCGCACGCGACACGGCGCAGAAAGCCAGGTCGCGCTGCGCCAGGTGCGGTGCCATGCCGTCCACATGGTCGGCCATGAACGAGCAGCTGGGGCAGCCTTCCTCCCATTCGGGCGGCAGCATGAAGTGCTGCACCAGCAGCTGGTGATGCGGGCCGAAGAGCTGCGCCAGCGTGCGCGGGCCATCGGCGGTGTCGAAGCTGTAGGGCTCGTCGATGCGCACCCAGGGCAGGGCGCGGCGGACACGGGCGAGTTCGTCGGCGGCGCGCGTGAGGTCTTTTTCGCGCGCCAGCAGCGCCATGCGGGCCTGTAGCCACTGGTCGCGCGGGACGACCGCAGGCGTGGGCTGGGAGAAGGTGGTGGGGGTCATGGTGGGCTCCTGAAAGATCGTGGGGTTGCAGCCATCCACCGGCCACCATCGCGTGCGATGGCCGGGGCGATAAAACGAGGAAGAAAGTTGTGGGCGCTCAGGCCCGCGCGGCATGCCGTGGCCGGCGCACGGCACGCACCTTGCCGCTGCCGCCACCACCGGCGTAGAACAGGTCGGCGCCATCCGACTCCAGCCCGCTCACGCCGGTGCCCGGCGGCATCTGCAGCTGCGCCAGCACCGCGCCGCTGGCCGGGTCGATGCGGCGGATCTCGCTCTGCTCGGCCTCCCAGGTGCCGTGCCAGAGTTCACCGTCGACCCACGTCACGCCGGTGACGAAACGGTTCGACTCGATGGTGCGGCGGATGGCACCGGTCTCGGGGTCGATCTGGTGGATCTTGCGGTCGCGGTACTGGCCCACCCACAGGCTGCCCTCGGCCCAGGCCATGCCCGAGTCGTTGCCCTTGCCGGGCGCGGGGATGGAGTGCAGCACTTCGCCGGTGGCGGGGTCGATCTTGTCGATGCGGGCCTCGGCGATCTGGTAGAGGTGTTTGCCATCGAAGGCCGTGCCGGCGTCGCTGCTCACCGCCAGCGTGCGCGTGGGTGCGCCGCTCGCGGGGTCGAAGGCGACTATGCCGGTGTTGGTGGCGGCCCAGACACGTGTGCCGTCGAAGGTGACGCCACCCACGGTGGTCACGCCCTCGAAGGGTCCGTATTCGCGTGCGATCTCCGCGGTCACGGCGCCGGGCTGGGCGGCGTTGGCAGGTGCGATGGAAGTGTCTGTGCAGGTCGTGGCCATGGGTAACTCCTGGTGGGGGTGGGGAGGCACCGCACACCGGCGCCATGGACCTGAATCTACCCAAGCGGCTGCGCAGCGGGGAGTAACAAGATCGTCGTGAATCCCGCCAGCGGCGGCGCCAGCCAGCGTTGCGCGCGGGCCCGGCCCACCGAACGCACGCGGCCCTCGGCCTCCAGGTCTGCCAAAGCGCGCTGCACCGTGCGCTGGCTGGCATCGCTGGCCAGTGCCAGGGCCGAGGTGGACCATGCAGCGCCGTCGGCCAGCAGCGCCAGCAGTGCGGCCTGCTCGCCATCGATGGGCGGCGCCAGCACGGCCACGGCTTGGGTGGCCACCAACGGCTGCAGCACGAAGCCGCGTTCGGTGGCGGCGATGCGTGCAACGCCCTTGAGCAATGCCCGCAGCCGGCCCATCTCCACGCGCAGCCGGGCGCGGTGCGTCTCGTCGGGCTCGCGCAGCCGGAACGCCTGCAAGATCAGTTGTGTGCGGTCCGCGTCCCCTGGCCAGGCCTCGGCCAGCGCGCGCAGCAGCGTGAACAGGATGGGCCTGCGCACCAGCGGCAGCCAGATGCCCCCCGCATGCAGGCCGCGCCGGCAGGCATCGACCACCAGCGTCTCCGAGGCCAGCAGTGCCGCCACCTCGGCCAGCCGCACGACCTGTGCGCCATCGGGCCGCAGGTGCCGCGCCGCGGGCCGCTCCAGCGCATGGCCGGCCTCGGCCACCTCGGCCTGCAGCGCGGGCACACCGCTGTGCGCGGCGGCCTGCCTGGCGCGTCCCAGCGCCTGGTGTGCCGCGTCGGTCTGCAGCGCACGCAGCGCCAGCTCAGCCTCCGCCAATGCGGCCACGGCCACCAGTGCGGGCGAGAGGCCAGGCAGGGCGTCCAGGTGCCGCAGCGCATCGCGCGCCTCCGCCAGGCGCCCCATCAGCAGCAGCCGGCGCGCCGCCACCAGCCAGGCCTGGGCGGCATTGGCGCGGTCGGCGCGCTGCTCCAGCAGCACGGCGGCGGCCTGCAGCGTGCGGGGTGGTGTGTCCAGGTCGCGCATGGCCAGCGCCACTTCGGCCTCGGCCACCACGCAACGCGCCTGCGCCAATGCCTCGTGCGCGCCGAAGCCGCGCGCGGCACGGCGCAGCAGTTCGCGCGCCCGCGTGTATTCGCCCAGTTGCGCCATCGCCGTGCCCCGCAGCGCCAGTGCCGGTGGGTCGTCGCGCAGCGCCACATGCTTGAGCGCGCCCAGCGCATCGCCCCGGGCGAGCGACCGTGCGGCGGCGGCGATGAGGGAGTCCATGGGGCGAGGCTAACGCAGTGCGCGAAGGGGGCGGTTTTCCGGCCCGTATGATGCCCCGCTGCTCCCACCCTCCACGACCTCACCATACACCCGATGTCCACGCTGCCCCAGCCCGTCCAGACCGAACCCTCCGCCACCGCCAAGGCCCTTGCGGCGCTTGCAGCGACCCTGCGCCTGGATGGTGTGCCACCCGCCGTGCTGGCCCATGCCAGGCTGGTAGTGCGCGACACGCTGGGCGTCATGCTGGCCGGTGCGTGCCTGCCGGAAGTCCGCAATCTCGCGGCCCTGGCACCCACGCTGGGCGGTGGGCGGTCCACGCTGTTCGGCACGCCGCTGCAGGCCGCGAGCCATGTCGCTGCATTGGTCAACGGCACTGGCGGCGTGTCGCTGGAGCTCGACGAGGGCAACCAGTTCGCGGTCAACCATCCGGCGGTGCACATCCTGCCGGCGCTGTGGGCGCTGGCCGAAGAGCTGGACAGTTCGGGTGCGGCGTTCCTGGAAGCCTTCATCACGGGTTACGAGATCGCCGTGCGCGTGGGTCGCGCGACGAAGCTGCGCAACGCCGTGCACCCCTTCGGCACCCACATGATCGTCGGCACCGCGGTCGGCGCCGCGCGCCTGCTCGGCCTGGATGCGCTGACCACGGCACGTGCCATCGAACTCGCCGCCGGCCTGCCCATCGCGTCGTCGCAGATGGCGGCCAACAGTGGCGCATCCGTGCGCAACCTGTACACCGGTTTCACCAACCACAACGGCTTGCTGGCCGCACGGCTGGCGCAGGCGGGTTTCTGCGGCGAACCGGACGCCCTGCGCTCCGTCTTCGGTGCGATCCTCGGTGGGCATTTCGAGATCAGCGTCGAGCCGCGCTTCGACGACTTCCTCATCACCCGCAACTACTTCAAGGTCTACGCCTGCAGCCGCTGGAACCACGCGCCCATCGAGGCCGCCGCGGAGATCCGCGTGCAGCACGCCTTCGCGCTCGATGAGGTCGCGTCCATCGATGTCCACACCTACGACCCCGCCACGCGGCTGGGCGGCACACGCGTCGCCAATGCCTATGCAGGCAAACACTCCATTGCCTTCAACGTGGCGGCACAACTCGTCTTCGGTGCCAACAGCTTCGACATTTACACCGACGCCAACGTGCGTGATCCGCGCATCGTGGCGCTGCTGGCCAAGACCTCGGTGAAGGAAGACAAGGCGCTGACCGCGCTGCTGCCCGCGCTGCGCGCGGCGCGCGTCGAGATCCGCCTGCAATCGGGCGCGCTGCTGCAGGCCTATTCGGACAAGCCCATCGGGGGCTTCGACAACCCGCTGTCCGAGGATGCGCTGCTGGCCAAGTTCCGCACGCTGGCCGGCCAGGCGCTGGGGCCGGAATCGGTGGAGGCCATCGTGCACGGGGTCGACCGGCTGGAATCGGTGGCGCGTATCGGTGACGTGTCGCGCCATTGCAGCGGGGTGCGCGCGGACTGAGAGCTCGAGAGGCAATCGCTTGAACCCCCGTGCAACCCCGCGAAGCAGCGTTTCCGCGAAAGCGAGGCGCTGTACGCGGGGTTGCACCCTGCGGGCCGGGGCCGCGCAGGGCGCCATGCAGCGTTGCGCCGCTTGCCCATATCTCGATATGGGCCGCGCGTCGCGCCTTGCCTGGCACCCTGCGCGACCCCGTCGGCGGTCCAATCAATTACCTCTCAAGCTCTGAGCCGGCGCTTTTTGTATAGTTTTGTAGGTGCCGCCCCCCGGACCTACATGCGGTCAGAAATCCTCTCGGAGAAAGTGCCGCGCGCTCCAACAATCGCGCCGTCATCCCGACAACCACACCTCCAAAGGATCCGCACCATGACCACCCCCCACGACAAGGTTCTCTACACCGGCCGCACCCACACCACCGGCGGACGCACCGGCGCCGCGCGCAGCGACGACGGCCGACTGGACATCACCCTTTCGCCCCCCGGCAGCAAGGCCCCCGGCACCAACCCCGAGCAGCTGTTCGCAGCCGGCTGGTCGGCCTGCTTCATGGGCGCCATGGCGCGCGTGGCGCAGACCCAGGGCGTGCGGCTGCCCGCCGACCTGGCCGTCGACGCCGAGGTCGACCTGCTCGAGGGCCCCGGCGGCTTCGCGCTGGCGGCACGCCTGCAGGTCAGCGCGCCCGGTCTCCCGCACGACACCGCCCTGACCATCGTGGAAGGCGCGCACCAGCTGTGCCCCTATTCCAAGGCCACACGCGGCAACATCCAGGTCGCGCTGTCGGTGGCCTGAGCACTGGCGCCCACCCATGCCCGCATTCCTCCGACGGCTGTGGCCGAGCACCCTGCTGGCGCGCGTCACGCTGCTGGTGGTGCTGGGCATGGCGCTGGCCCAGGTGCTGACCTACACCGCGATCCGCTACGAGCGCGGGCAGACGCTGATGAACCTCATGGTCAGCGGCGTGGAGCGCGACATCGCCAGCTCCGTGGCCATCCTGGACCGCCTGCCCGCCGCCGAGCGCGCCGAATGGTTCCAGCGCCTGGAGCGGCCCAACTACCGCTTCGCGCTGGAGGGCGTGGTGGACACGCCCCCGCCCACGGCGCCCGCCCTGGCGCGCTTCGCCGAGATCGTGGCCAACGCGCTGCGGCCCTTCCCCGTGCTCGCGGTGGGCCAAGTCCCGCAGCAGCCAGAGACGGTGCGCATGCAGGTGCGGCTGCACGATGGCTCCTCGCTCTACGTGCTGGCGCGCCGCGTGCCGATGCCGGTGGCCGACTGGGTCACCTGGCTGCTGCTCGCGCAGCTGCTGGTGCTGGCGGCCTGCGCCTGGGCCGGCATGCGGCTGGTCACGCGGCCACTGGCGCAACTGGCCCAGGCGGCCGACCGACTCGGCCCCGACCTGCGGCCCGCCCCCGTGGCCGAGGGCGGGCCGGCCGAGGTGGCGCAGGCCGCGCGCGCCTTCAACGCCATGCAGCGGCGCATCGCCGGCACGGTGCAGGAGCGCATGCAGATCCTGGCCGCCATCTCGCACGACCTGCAGACGCCCATCACGCGCATGCGCCTGCGCGTGGATCTGGCGGACCACATGCCCGATGCCGACAAGTTCCGCCAGGACCTGGAATCCATGCGCGCGCTGGTGCAAGAAGGCGTGGGCTACGCCAAAACGCTGCAGGGCTCCGACGAGACGCCGCGCCGCGTGAAGCTCGATGCGCTGGTGCACAGCATCGTCAACGACTATGCCGACACGGGCCGGCCCGTCACGCTCGCGCACGAGGCCGCTGTGTCCCTCAGCACCCGGCCGCACGCGCTGCGCCGCATCCTGACCAACCTCGTCGACAACGCGCTCAAGTACGGCGAACGCGCCGAGGTCGGCGTGCGGCTGCAGGCCGGCTCCGTGCTGGTCGAGGTCTGCGACGCCGGCCCCGGCATCCCGGAGGACCAGCTCGCCGCCGTGCTGCAGCCCTTCTACCGGCTCGAAGCATCGCGCAACCGCGAGACCGGCGGCACCGGCCTGGGCCTGGCCATCGCGCACCAGATGGCGCTGTCCCTCGGTGGTGAACTTGCTCTGCACAACCGGCCCGAAGGCGGCCTGTGCGCCAGCCTGCGCCTGCCCGCAGAACGTTGAAGGACACCCGATGAACCCCACGACGCCTGCCGCCGACCACGTCCTGCTGGTCGACGACGACCGCGAGATCCGCGACCTGGTCAGCGCCTACCTGCAGAAGAACGGCCTGCGCGTGACCACCGCGCCCACCGGTCGCCACATGCGCCAGACGCTGGAGACGGCCGGGCCCTTCGACCTCGTGATCCTGGACCTCATGCTGCCCGGCGAAGACGGCCTGACGCTGTGCCGCGACCTGCGCGCCGGCAAGCATAAGGCGCTGCCCATCATCATGCTCACCGCGCGCGGCGACGAGGCCGACCGCGTGCTGGGCTTGGAGATGGGCGCGGACGACTACCTCGCCAAGCCCTTTGCCGCGCGCGAACTGCTGGCGCGCATCAAGTCGGTGCTGCGCCGCACGCGCATGCTGCCGCCCAACATGCGCAGCACCGACGAGGCGCGTTACCTGGCCTTCGGCGACTGGCGGCTGGACACGGTCGAGCGCGTGCTGCTGGACCACGAGGGCACGGTGGTGGCGCTGAGCGGCGCGGAGTACCGGCTGCTGCGCGTGCTGGTGGACCATCCGCAGAAGGTGCTCACGCGCGACCAGATCCTGTCGATCACGCAGGGCCGCGAGGCAGATCTGTTCGAGCGCTCCATCGACCTCATGATCAGCCGCCTGCGCAAGTGCCTGGGCGAAGACGCGCGCGAGCCGCGCTACATCAAGACGGTGCGCAGCGAAGGATATGTGTTCGCCGCGCAGGTCGAGGCGCAGGACGCGTAGGGGCCACGGACATGCGCAAGCTGCTGTTCTCGTTGTTCTTCCTCTTCGGCGGGCTGGCGTCGGAGCTCAGCCAGTCCGCGGGGCGGCCGTGCGCCGTGCCCTCGGCCAACGCCGCACCGCCGCCGCGGCGGCGTGGGGCCTGAGCGCAGGCCCGCTTTCCCCTCATTGCGACAAGCCGCCACCTCCGGGTGGCGGTGTCGTTTTGGGCGCGCCGATGCCCCAGCCGATGGCGGCTTTGTATGGCCATGTATCCGGCGCCGCTTTCGCGACATGGCCATGCATTTGCAGGGTGCGCACGACACATGCCACATACATCGCGGCGATGTACTGGAGGTCTGCCGAAGCGCACCGCATCGGCACGGTCCCAACCGCAGCCAAAGGCCATCTCATGCAGACCGCCCACACCACAACCGCTACGACCACCCGCCGCCGCAACTTCCTCGCCAGCGCGGCCCTGGGCCTCGCCACCGCGCCCATCGCCAACCTGCTCGCCACCCCGGCACGGGCTGCGACGGGCGAGGGCGCCACCTTCTTCGCATCGCTCAAGACCATCGCCGCCGGCGACCTGCGCGTGGCCTATGCCGAGGCCGGCCCGGCCGATGGCCCGGTGGCCATCCTGCTGCACGGCTGGCCCTACGACATCCACGCCTTCGTCGACGTGGCGCCGCGCCTGGCGGCCGCGGGGTACCGCGTGATCGTGCCGTACCTGCGCGGCTACGGCGGCACGCGTTTCCTGTCCGAGGCCACGCCGCGCAACGGCCAGCAAGGCGCCGTGGCACAGGACATCGTGGCGCTCATGGACGCGCTGGACATCGGCCAGGCCGTGCTGGGCGCCTTCGACTGGGGCGCGCGCACGGCCTGCATCCTGGCCGCCATCTGGCCCGAGCGCGTGCCCGGCCTGGTGTCGGTGAGCGGCTACCTGATCGGCAACCCCCAGGCCAACGCCCAGCCGCTGCCCCCGGCCGCGGAGTACGCCTGGTGGTACCAGTCGTACTTCGCGACCGACCGCGGCCGCGATGGGTATGCCGCCAACCCGGCCGCCTTCAACCGCTTCATCTGGCAGCAGGCATCGCCCCAATGGCGCTTCGACGAGGCCACCTACCAGCGCAGCGCGGCCTCCTTCGACAACCCCGACCACGTGGCCATCGTGGTCCACAACTACCGCTGGCGCATCGGCCTGGTGGCCGGCGAGCCGCGCTTCGACGCGCTGGAGCAACGGCTGGCCACCGCCCCCGTCATCGCCGTGCCCACGATCACGATGGAAGGCGATGCCAACGGCGCGCCGCATCCCGATCCGGCCGTCTACGAGAAGAAATTCAGCGGCAGGTACCAGCACCGCCACCTGGACGGCGGCATCGGCCACAACCTGCCGCAGGAAGCGCCGGCCGCGTTCGCGCAGGCCGTCATCGACGTCACGCGGCTCTGAACCGCATCACCCCTGGAGTCGCCATGACCCTCGCCATCCTTGCCTTCGTCGCCGGCCTGCTGACCGTGCTGAGCCCCTGCATCCTGCCGGTGCTGCCCTTTGTCTTCGCGCGCAGCGACCGGTCCTTCGCACAGGGTACCTTGCCCCTGTTGGCAGGGCTCGTGGCCAGCTTCGCGCTGGTGGCCTCGCTGGGCGCCGTGGCGGGCGCCTGGGCCGTGCAGCTGAACCTGGTGGGCCGATGGGCCGCGCTGGCGGCCCTGGCCCTGTTCGGGGCCTCGCTGCTGTCGCCGCGCCTGGCCGCCTGGTGGAGCGCGCCGCTGGTGCGGGCCGGTGAACGCCTGGCAGCCACGCAGGACCGCGGCAGCTGGCGCGGCTCGGCGCTGCTGGGCGTGGCCACCGGCCTCATCTGGACGCCGTGCGCCGGCCCGGTGTTGGGCGTGGTGCTCTCCACGGCCGCGCTGGCCGGGCCCGGCGCGCACACCTCGTGGCTGCTGGTGTCCTACGGTGCGGGTGCGGCCGTCGCGCTGGGGCTGGCGCTGCGTGTTGGGTCCCGGCCGCTGGCGGTGCTGGAGGCGCGGCTGCTGCCCGGTGCGGCGGGCCGCCGTGTCGCGGGTGTCGCCATGCTGGCCGCGGTGGCAGCCGTGGCGTCGGGCCTGGACACGGCCGTGCTGGCGCGCATCACCGCACCCGGCGCCGCGGGCCTGGAAGCGCGCCTGCTGCAGCGCGTGCTGCCGAGCGCAGAGGCCGCAGAGATCTCCGCTGCGCCGCAGCCGAGCCGCCTGCCCATCGAATCCACGCGCGCCAGCCTGGAGGGCGGCACGCAGTGGCTCAATGCCTCCCCGCAGTCCATGCCCGCGCTGCGCGGCAAGGTGGTGCTGGTGAACTTCTGGACCTACTCCTGCGTGAACTGCCTGCGCACGCTGCCCTATGTGAAGGCCTGGGCGCAGAAGTACGCGGACCGGGGCCTGGTCGTGGTGGGTGTGCACACGCCCGAGTTCGCGTTCGAGAAGGACAGGAGCCACGTGGAGCGTGCGCTGCGCGACCTGAAGATCGGCTACCCCGTGGTGCAGGACAACGACTACCGCATCTGGCGCAACTTCAACAACCAGTATTGGCCCGCGCTGTACGTCGTCGACGCGCAGGGCCGCGTGCGCCACCACCAGTTCGGCGAAGGCGGCTACGCGGCCTCCGAGCGCGTGATCGAGGAACTGCTGCGCGAGGCCGGTGGCAGCACGGTGGACGGCGCGCTCCCCGCCGTGTTGCCCGATGTCGTGCCCGACACGCAGGGCCCGGGCCTGGCCGCCGATGCCGACACGCTGCGCAGCCCCGAAACCTACCTCGGCTACGAGAAGGGCAGTGCCCCGCGTGTCGCCGGCCGCGTGGACACCGACCAGCCCGCGCACTACCAACCCGTCGCGCTGCAGCCCAACACCTGGTCGCTGGCCGGCACCTGGACGCTGCGGCCCGAGTTCGTGGAAGCGGCAGAGGCCGGCGGCAGCGTGGCCGTGCGCTTCCAGGCCCGCGACGCAAACCTGGTGCTGGGCAAGGGCCAGGGCCAGGGAAACAGTGGCCCGGTGCGCTTCCGCCTGACGCTGGACGGCCAGCCGCCGGGCGCGCACCACGGCACCGACGTGGATGCCGAAGGCAACGGCGTGGTCGACGCCACGCGCCTGTACCAGCTCGTGCGCCAGAGCGGCGCGGTCAGGGGCCGTACGGTGGAGATCCGCTTCCTCGATCCCGGCGCGCGTGCGTATGCGTTCACCTTCGGCTGAGGCCGCGGCGTGCCCCCTTTTCCAGTCTTTGTTCCTGTAGGCATGCAGGTGTTGAGTGAACCACGGACCGCAGCGTCCGAAAAAAAGGAAATTGCCATGAACCCATCCACCACCACCCACCGCGGCACCGCCCTGGTCTTCGGCGGCTTGCGCGGCATCGGTGCCGCGGCCGTGCAGCGCCTGGCGGCCGACGGCTATGCCGTTGCATTCACCTATGTGTCGCGACCCGACAAGGCCCAGGCGCTGGCCGCGCAGATCGCACAGGCCGGCGGCCAGGCCCACGCCATCGCGGCCGACAGCGCCGATGCCGACGCCATCCGCAGCGCTGCCGACCAGGCCGCGCAGCGCTTCGGCCCGCTGCAGGCCGTGGTGGTGAACGCCGGCATCTACCGCGGCGGCATCATCGACGCCGTGCCGCTGGCCGAGCTGGACCAGATGCTGGCCATCAACGTGCGCGGCGTGTTCCTGGCGATCCAGGCCAGCGTGCCGCACCTGCGCGACGGCGGGCGCGTGATCACGATCGGCAGCAACGTGGCCCAGGGCACCGGCCAGGCCGGCGCCAGCGTCTACCAGCTCACCAAGACGGCGGTGGCGGGCATGGTCAAGGGCATCGCGCTCGACCTGGCGCCGCGCCGCATCACGGTCAACAACATCCAGCCCGGGCCCATCGAGACCGACCTGACGGCGGACTGGACCGATGCACTGGCGCAGCGCAGCCCGCTCAAGCGCGTCGGCCAGCCGCAGGAGATCGGGGCGCTGATCGCCTACCTGGCGAGCGAGGAGGCGGGCTACATGACGGGGGCGAGCTTGACGATCGACGGCGGGCTGACGTTGTAGCACCGGATGCCTCGCGCGCTTTACACGATGGCGCACGCACGGCCAGCGACACCCAGACCGAGCCGATCGGCGGTCCTGCCCCGGCCGTCGCTCAGTGGGTGGTCAAAGGGTTGACGGCCATGTCCTCCCGATTCGCTTGCAGGGAAGAGGACCGCGCTGCGGGCAATGCGTCAGGGGCCGCCATCGCCATGGGAGGGACGACGATGTCGTCGGCCGCCAGCGCACGCATGCGCACGCAGTTGTCGCAGCAGCCGCAGCCCTCGGCCGGCGCCTCGCCCTGCAGCTGCGCGAGCAGCGCCTTCCAGCGGCAGGCGCCGCTCTCCGCATAGGCCACCACCGCCTCCAGCTTGCGCTGCTGCTCGGCGTGGCGCAGTGTCTCGGTCTGCAGCAGCTCTGGCAGCGGCTTCCGGCCGCGTGCAGTCGTTCTGGCGGGCAGCCAGCCCGGTGTGCCGTCCTCCGTGCGGCCCTTGCGGCAATGGCCTGCCTGGAACAAAAGGGCCAGCACGGCCGCAGCCTTGCCACGTGGCAGCCCGGCGCGTGCCTGCACCTCGGCCAGGCCCACGGCGGTGGAAGCGTCCTTGCCGCCCCGGGCATCGCCAGCGCCCGCGGGCGCCACGGCCTCCAACACGCGCTGCAGCTCCTGCAGCAGGGGTGGCGGCGCGCCCAGGAAGAACTGCTGCACCACGCGGTCCTTGCGCAGGTACAGCAGCACACAGCGTGCGGGCTGGCCGTCGCGCCCTGCGCGGCCTGCCTCCTGGTAATAGGCATCGAGGCTGCTCGGCAACTGGTAGTGGATGACGAAACGCACGTCCGCCTTGTCGATGCCCATGCCGAAGGCGTTGGTGGCCACCATGATGCGCGTGTGGCCGGCCATGAAGGCTTCCTGCGCCTGCGTGCGCTCGGCCGCGCGCAACTTGCCGTGGTACAGCCCCACGGACAGGCCTTGCGCCTTCAGCATCGCATGGACTTCTTCCGCTGCGCGCACCGTGGCGGTGTAGACGATGCCGGGCTCTTCACAGCCTTGCAGGATCGCGCGCAAGCGCTGCGGCTTGTCCTCGGCTTCGGTGACCACCTCCACGCCGAAGCGCAGGTTGGGCCGCCAGGCGCCCGCATCGAGGATTCCGCTGGTGGGGATGCGCAGCTGCCGCGCAATCTCGGCTGCCGTATCGGGCGGTGCCGTGGCCGTCAGCGCCAGCACGGGCGGGTTGCCCAGTGCCTTCAGCGCCGGGCCGATCTCCAGGAATGCGGGGCGGAAGTCATGGCCCCAGGCAGAGATGCAGTGCGCCTCGTCCACCACCGCGAGGGAGACCGTCTGTGTGCGCAGCAGCGCCTGGAAGTCAGGGTCGAGCAGCCGCTCGGGTGTCACCAGCACGATGCGTGCGTGGCCGCCGGCCAGCGCGGCCTCTGCCGCGGCGGTTGCCTGCGCATCGAGGCTGCTGTTGAACTCCAGCGCGGCGAGCCCGTGCGCGCGCAGCTTGTCGCACTGGTCCTTCATCAGCGCGATCAGCGGCGAGACGACCAGCGTCACGCCGGGCAGCAGCAGCGCCGGCAGCTGGTAACACAGCGACTTGCCGGCGCCCGTGGGCATGATGGCCAGCGTGGACTGGCCGGACAACACGCGTTGGACCACTTCCTGCTGGCTGGGACGCAGGGCGTCGAGTCCGAACACCGAATGCAGCAGGCGGGTGAGCTGGCGGCGGGTTTTCAGGGGGAGGGCCGATGTGTCGGTAGGAGCCCGGCGTGCCCCGGGCGCTGTCGCCTGGCTGGCAAGCCTTGTGTGCGCGCTCTGTCCATGGCGCTGGTTCCCTGTCTTTCGCGCCGGCGACGGCGTTCCATCCTTGATTGGCATGCGATGCTCTCCACTGTGCAGCCTGTAGCGTCGCCCAAACCGCGTCCAGTCCACGTAGGAGCACATCCCCTGATCGGTCGGACAGTGGCGTGGGCATCGGTCGGCCCCGCACCACGCAGGCGGCGAGGTGGGACGCGCCAAGGTGCCGTTGCTGCAATGGCCGCAGGCACGCAGGAAGCGCCTATCGGGCGATCGGGCGTCGCTTCCTCCATCAGGCCACAGGCCACAGGTCAGGGAAGGGCCCGCATGCCGTCCAGCGTCTGGTAGAAGGCGTCCACCTGCGCCTGCGCCCCGGTCCGCATCGCCAGCATCCGCTCGCCGAAATTCCCCTCTCCCTCCTGTGCGCCCGCTTCCCCCACGCGCCGTGACGCATCCTGCACGAAGCGGCACGTGGGATATCGCTTGTCGCTGAAGCCGCGCAGCATCGCCTCCACGCCGTCGCCTTGCGCCAGCATGCGCGCCAGGCAGTCCGCCAGCACCACGCCGTCTTCCACCGCCATCGCGCCACCCTGGCCCATGAAGGGGGTGGACGCATGCGCCGCGTCACCAATGAGCACGGTGCGGCCCACGTGCCACGGCAGGGGCAGCACCACCTCCTCGACGGCCGTGTAGAGCACTTCGGACTCCGGGCCCAGCGTGTCGAGGAACTGCCGCACAGGCGCGCCGAAGTCGGTGAAACGTTCCCGCATCAGCCGGGGCCAGTCGTCGCGCGGGTACCAGGCGCCGGCCGGCTCGGCGACGGTGCCGAAGAGGTAGAGCCGGTCGCGGCTGATGGGCATGATGCCCAGGCGCTTGCCGGGCGCCATCATCATGATCTTGTCGCCGAGGTCCGCGGGGCGGGGGTGCACGCTGCGCCAGACGCCCAGGCCGGAGTAGCGCGGCGGGATGCCGCCGAACAACCGGTCACGCAGCTGCGAGCGGATGCCGTCGGCGGCGACGACGAGGTCGTAGGCGGACCGGGTGCCATCGGACAACGTGGCCTGCGCGGGCGTGTCCGCATCGCCGGGCTGCAGGTCGCTGACGGTGGTGTCGAGCCGGATGTCGATGCCCTGGCCACGCAGCCGGTCGGCCAGCACGCGGTGCATCTCGGCGCGCTTGATGCCGAGGATGGCGGGCACTTCAGCTTCGGCGGTGCGGCCCGGCGGATAGAAGGTGTCGACGATGGGTGCGCCGGCCGCGTCGAGGTAGATGTTGCGGCCCTGGGGAATGGCGAAGCCGGCGTCCAGGATCGCGGGCAATACACCCAGCCGGTCGAAACATGCGAGGCCGTTGCCGTACACGAAGATGCCGGAGCTCTGGAAGCGCCACTCGGCCTGCTTCTCGATGAGGGTCACGCGCGCGCCGCGGTGGGCCAGTGCGATGGCGGCGCTGCAGCCGGCGATGCCGGCGCCTACGACGAGCACGGAGGGAGAGAGGGAAGTCATCGGTGGTCTCCTGAGGATTCAGAGTCGGGTGCGCATGGACCACAGCTCCGGAAAGAAGCGGTGCCAGCGTTGTTGCTGCCGACGATGGCCTGCACCAGGGACAGTTCGAGGGCCGGGTTGCGGACTTGGGGGATGGCGCGTTGGCGGGCGGTGGGCATGGGCTGTCCTGGCAGGGGGATGCTTCGATTCTCGGAATCGGGTCTGCGTTGCACCACCACCGGCACGCCGGATTTGGGTACCACGCGTCCGGACGCGGTGCGGCCTCAGCGTGTGGCCGCGTGGCGCCGCATCCAGGCCGCGGGTGTCTCTCCGGCCCAGCGCGCGAAGGCGCGCCCTCGACGCCGCGCGACTGCAGTGCCCAGGGCGCATGCAGCGCGAAACGTGCCGTCACCGCGCGCTCGGCGCGGAAGGTGGCGAGCACGCCGCTCAGGGCGTCGTGGGATGGTGGTGCGGACGGGGCGGGCACGGCGCAGGCATTGTGCCGTGGCGGGGGGCGCGTGCCGCAGGGCCTGCTGCGCCAGCGCGACCCTTCACGCGCCGCACGGCCAGGCAACCCCGGGCCGCGCCCGCGATGCCGGCCGGCCATGGGACCCATGGGGGATGCGGTGCCCGGCGGGCCTGTACAGTCGGGAGCCACCACACGGAGACAACAAGGCGGCAACGGCAGCACAGGCCGGCCGTCCCGCCCGCGCCCATGCCCTCATCCATCACCCCAGGCGCCCCGTCCCATGCGGCTGCGCCGCAGGCCCCCACATCCCTCACCGTCCAGCAGCAGGCCCGACGCGCCGTTCCCTGGATCGGCGGCTGGCTCGCACTGATGCTGCTGGTCACCATCGCCGGCCGCCAGGCCACGCGCGAGCTCGATGTGTTCCAGATCATGCTGATGCGCTCGCTGATGGGGCTGGTGCTGTTGTGGCCGCTGGTCCATGCCGCCGGTGGCCTGCGTGTGCTGCGCACCCAACGGCTCGGCGGCCATGTGCTGCGCAATGTCGCGCACTATGCGGCGCAGTACGCGTGGTTCGTGGCGCTCACGATGATTCCGCTGGCGCAGCTGGTGGCCATCGAGTTCACGATGCCGATCTGGACCGTGCTGATGGCCGCGCTGTTCCTGGGCGAGCGTCTGCACCGCTGGAAACTCATCGCCGTGCTGCTGGGCGTGGCAGGCGTGGTGATGATCGTGCGGCCCAGCACCAGCGTGGCCCTGAGCCCGGGGCAGGCCTACGCGCTGATGGCAGCGGTGGGTTTCGCGGTGTCGGTGATCTTCGTGAAGTCGCTCACCCGCACCGACCAGGCCGTGACCGTCATGTTCTGGATGCTGGTGGTGCAGTCGGTGCTGGGGCTGTGGCCCGCGCTGGCCGTGTGGCGCTGGCCTTCGGCGGAGGCCTGGGGCTGGGTGGTGCTGGTGGCCATCGGTGGCACCTTCTCGCACTACTGCATGGCGCGCGCGATGCGCTTTGCCGATGCCACGGTGGTGGTGCCCATGGACTTCCTGCGCGTGCCGCTCACGGCCATGGCGGGCTGGCTCATCTATGCCGAGCGCATGGACCTGCTGATGGTGCTGGGCACGGGGCTGATCCTGGCGGGCAATGCGCTGAACCTGATGCGGGTGCCGGCGCGGAAGGCTGAGAGCGCCCGCTGAGCAGGCTGCTGCGCTGCAGTCCGCGCAGGCGTCGCGCGGGCGACCCCTGCTGGCACACACCTTGCAGAACTGTTGCGAGCTTGTTGCCAAGGAGAAACCGCTTGATCGACGTCCTCGTCCTCGCACGATTGATCGTGACCATGAACCCGCTGCAGCGCACCGTCGAGGATGGCGCCATGGCCATCCACGACGGATGCATCGTGGCCATCGGCCCGCGCCAGGACATCCAGGCTGCTTACCCCGAAGCGCGGCGCACGGTGGGCGGCCCGGATTTCGTGGCCATGCCGGGTTTCGTGGACGGCCACTCGCATGCCGGCCACGGCCTCGTGCGCACCTTGGGGGCGGATGACTTTCCCGCCTGGCGCGCGGCCTGCCGCAGCATCTACATGGACGGTGCGCCGCTGGCGTTCTGGCAGGCCGATGCGCAGCTGTCGGCCCTGGAGCGCATCAAGGCCGGCGTGACCACGGCAGTGGCTTACCTGGGCGGCGGCGACGAGAACAACCGCTCGGACAGCACCGACGTGGCCACCGTCTATGCCGCGGGCTACACCGCCATCGGCGGTCGGCTGGTGGTGGGCGTGGGGCCCACGCGGCCGCCGTATCCGCGCAGCTACACCTGGTTCGAGGGCGACACGCCGGTCCAGCGTGTGGTGTCCTTCGCCGAGCAGCGCGCCACCTGCGAGCGGCTGCTGGCCGAGTTGCCTTCCGAACGCGTGCGTGTGGCGCTGACCACGCCCACGGTCAACCCCGAGATCCACGCTGGCGAACACTTCGAGGAACTGTGCGAAGTGGCGCGCAGCATGAAGGCACTGGCGCGCGCGCACGGTGCCGTGCTGATGATGGACGGCCAACGCGCCGGCACGGTCGCCTTCGCGAAGGAGCTAGGGCTGCTGGATGCACAGACCTTGCTGTCGCATGCGCTGGACATCACGCCCGATGAGATCGCGATCGTGGTCGAGTCCGGCGCCACCGTGGCCAACAATCCGCTGTCCAACAGCGCGGTCTGGGGCCATTGCCCGGTGCCCGAGCTGCTGGCCGCCGGCGCGAAGGTGATCGTGAGCTCCGACGGCCTGGCGCCCGACTGCGGCGCCGACATGTTCCGCGTGATGCGGGCCTGCGGGCACTCGCACCGCATGCTGCGGCGCGACCCGCACCTGCTGCCGCCCGGCCGCCTGCTGCGAATGACCACGCTGGAGCCCGCGCAGTTCTTCGGCACGGGGGCCGAAGTGGGCTCGCTGGAGGTGGGCAAGAGTGCGGACATCGCCCTCATCGACCTGCGCAAGCCCCACCTGGCGCCGGGCACCATGCCGCTGTACCAGATCGCCTACAACGCCACGGGCCAGGACGTGGACACCGTGCTGGTGGCGGGCCAGGTGGTGATGCAGGGGCGCCACGTCGAGACCATCGACGAGCCCGCCGTGCTGGCGCGTGCCCGCTTCGAGGCCGAACGCATGCTGGAGCGCACGGGCCTGTCCCACCTGCTGGCCACGCCCGAGAGCTTCTGGGAGGATCGGTACGACAGGCCGGCTTACTTCGGGCCGCATGGGGGCGGGCAGCGGGTGGTTGCGGCGACGGCGGGCTGAGCGGTCGGACTCGGTGAAGTGCGCTTTGCATCAACTTCGTTGCCAGTGTTCCGCGAAATTACCGCTCGGTAATTGGCAGCGCTCGGCATATCCAAATGCCGAGCCAACTTCCCGAGCGGTAATGTATGTGCCGCACCTTCACCCCGTATATCCTGAAGCGTCAAATACCGCTCACACCGCCTCGCGGAACAACGAGCCCCAGTCCGTTGCCGCAGCCTCGGTATCCACACCCGCCAGCTTCAACGCGTGCCACACGCCCAGCGCCGTGGAGTCGTAGACGGGGATGCCCAGCTCCGCCTCCAGCGTTGCCGCCATCACGGCCGCGGGGAAGTTGGTGCACAGGCAGAGGATGGCCTGGGGCTTGGCCTGCGCAACCTCGCGCGCCATGGTGGCGATCCGTTCCAGCGCGATGCTGGCGTAGGACAGGTTGTCGCTTAGGCCCGCGTGCGCATCGGCGACACATTCGTAGCCTTCACCCGCAAGGCATTTCAAAGTCTTTGCGTGGCCTGCGTCGGAATACGGGGTGACCACCGCCACGCGCCGGATGCCGCGGGCCTTCAGCAACAGGTCCAGGCCGATGATGGAGGTGGTGGTGCGGATGCCGGTCTCCTTCTCGATTTCGGAGGCCAGAGCGCGGTCGTGTGCGAAGCCGATGCCCGAGCCTTTGCTGCCGTTCCACACCAGTACATCGGGCCTGGCATGGGCCAGCAGCTTGGCTGCAGCGATCAGCCCCTCCGTCGCATAGGCATCGGGCGAGGGGTCGCTGGTGCCGAAGACCGGCGTGCGCGAGAAATGTGCCGACACCTGTGGCAGGTGGCGCAACACGCCCAGCGTGATGCGCTCCACCACCGTGTTGCCCGAGGGCGTGATGGTGCCGATGAAATGGCGGTGGCCTTGAAACCACTGGGCGGCAACGTTCATGAAGGCGTTTCTCCGGGGATGAATGGGGTTGCGGGCGTCCACGGCGGCAAGCCGTTGGCGGCGCGCCAGGCATGCGCGATCTGGTCGCGCCGCGCGAACCAGACCCCCGCATGGCGCTGGGCATGGGCCAGGAATTTCTCCAGCCCGGCGATGCGCGCCGGCTTGCCGATGATGCGCAGGTGCAGGCCGATGGACAACATGCGCGGCACCGTCTTGCTTTCCTTCAGCAGGCGGTCGAAGGCGGCGATGCAGTAGTGGGCGAAGTCGTTGGCCTGCACGAAGCCGCCGCCAGGGCCGAAGCGCATGTCGTTGGTGTCGAAGGCGTAGGGCAGCACCACATGTTGGCGGCCGTGGACGTCGACCGCATAGGGCAGGTCGTCGTTGTAGGCGTTGGAGTCGTAGAGGAAGCCGCCTTGCTCGACCAGCAGGCGGCGGGTGTTGAGCGAGGTGGCCGAACGGGTATGCCAGCCCACCGGGGGTGTTCCCGCCGCCGCACCGAGTGCCTCGACCGTGGCGACGATGATGGCGCGCTCCTGTGCCTCTTCCATGCCCACATGCGACTCCCAGCGCCAGCCATGGGCCGCGATCTCATGGCCGTCGGCCACGGCCTCCTGCGCGAGCCAGGGCGACAGTGCGATGGCGCGCCCATTGCAACTCAGCGTCGCGGGGACGTGGTAATCCTTCAACACCCCGCGCAACCGGGGCCAGCCGGCGCGCGTGCCGTATTCGAAGTGCGACTCCATGCACAGGTCGCGGTGGCCGTCCACACGCTGAACGGCTTCGTAGACAAATTCGTTGGCCTCGTCGCCCATGCCGATGGACAGCTCGGCGCCTTCCTCGACGTTGACGACCACCGACACGGCCAGGTGTTTGCCGTCCGGCCAGCTGTCGAAGGAGGCGCCGCCGGCGTGGCCCTTGAAGTCGCGGTCGTGGTGTGGCAGTTGCATGGGCGTGTCAGTGCGTCGATAGCCGACGAGCGAAGACGGGGTCGGATCCCGATTCGGGACGATGGTGTTGCCGGAGCCCGATTTCGGACCACGCTACCCGCGCCGGAGGTGCTGCTGTCCTGAATCGGTATCCGACCCCATTTGATCCGACCCCCTTCGATCCGGCGTCTTCTGATCGGGGCGCCAACGGTCCAGGCACGGCTTGCACACGCCCCATTTCACAGATCCGTGATGCGCCGCAGACCCACCACGCGTTCGCAGACCACCAGCAGGATCAACACCATCAGGATGAGCATCGCAGAGATGGCAGCGATGGTCGGGTCGGGCTGCTCCTCCACGTAGTTCAGCATCTGGATCGGCAGCGTCTTGGTGAAGGCGTTGGTGAAGAAGATGGCGATGGAGTAGTTGTCCATCGAGGCCAGGAACGCGAAGATGCCCGAGGTCAGGCAGGCCGGCGCCAGGTTGGGCAGCAGCACGCGCACCACCGCCTGCGTGGGCGAGCAGCCCAGCGTGCGCGCGGCGTCGATCAGCGCGAAGTCGAACAGCGTGAGCGCCGAGTACAGCGTGCGCACGGTGTAGGGCAGGGTGATGATGATGTGGGCCAGCATCAGGCTGAACCAAACGTCGCGCAGGCCCATGAAGCGGAAGGCCTGCAGCAGCGAGATGCCCAGCACCAGCCCGGGCAGCATCAGGGGCGAGGTCAGGAACGCCGCGATCGCCTCGCGACCCGGGAAGCGACCGCGTGCCAGCGCGATGGCCGCCAGCAGGCCCAGCACCATCGCGATGAAGGTGGACAAAGCTGCGATCTGCACCGAGGTCCACAACGAGGAGGTCAATCCGCGCAGCGTCGTGAGGCGCTGGTACCAGCGCAAGGACCAGTCGGGCGGCGGCAGCGTGAAGATGCTGCTGGAGCCGAAGGACACGATCACCGTGACCACCAGCGGTGTCATCAGGAAGATGACCGCGAAGCCGGCGATGGTCCACACGCTGGCGGTGGCGGCACGTTCGGAGAGTGTCATCGCGAATCCCCCTTGCCACGCACGGCCCAGGCGCTGAAGGCCACGATGGCCAGCGCCAGCACCAGCAGGATGGTGGCGGTGGTGGCGCCCAGCTGTTCGTTGCGCATCAGCAGGAAGGCGCGACCCGTGAGCGTGGCCAGCGTCTGGAAGCGGTCGCCGATCAGCAGGCTGGGGATCACGTACATCGACGTGGCCAGCGAGAACACGATGGAGAAGCCGCTGAGGATGCCCGGCATCGCCAGCGGCAGCGCCACCTTGAAGAAGCGGTAGATGGGCGGCGCGCCCAGCGTGGCGGCGGCGGACATCAGGTTGGGATCGATGAGCTTCAGCACCGAGTAGATCGGCAGGATCATGAAGGGCAGGAAGATATTGGCGGCTCCGAGCACCAGGCCCGGCTCGGTGAAGAGCAGCAGCTTGGGCTCGTCCCACGCGCCGATGGTGGTCATGATGGCCGACACGATGCCGTCGCGCCGCAGCACGATCTGCCAGGCGAAGGTCTTGACCACGGCCCCCACCGACAGCGGCAGGATGATGGCCACGAGCAGGATCACCTGCGTAATGCCCCTGGAGCGCGCCAGCGCCACGGCCGTGGGGTAGCCGATGACCAGGCACACCAGGGCGGTGAGCGCCGCGACGCGCAGCGTGTTGCCGATGACCTGCCAGTTGAAGCCGTCGGACAGGAAGGAGGTGTAGGCCGAGAGCGAGAAGCCTTCCGGCCCGCGGAAGCTGCTGAAGACCAGCACTGCCACCGGCAACGCGAAGACGATGACCATGTAGACCATCGCCGGCACCGCCAGCAGTGCCACGCGGTCGAAGGAGGCCTTCGCTGGCGCCATAGCGGCCGGTGCTCCCGCAGAGGCCACGGCGCTCATGCCGTCGCCTCTTGCGGAAACACCAGCGTGTCCTCCACCGGCCAGGACAGCGTTGTGGTCGTGCCGATCTGCAGGTCCGCCGGCAACTGGCTGGCCTCGACCAGCAGCGTCTGGTCCTGCGCGCCGGCGAAATGCATGTGCACCTTGGAGCCCTGGAACACCATTTCCTTGAGCATGGCCGAGACCGTGTTGTGGTCCTGGCTGGCCTTGCCGCCGATGCGGATGCGCTCGGGCCGCACGGCCGCCACCACGGCGGATCCGGGCGTGTAGCTGCTGCGTGCGAGCAGCCGGCCCAGCGGCGTGTCGATGGCCATCACGCCGTTGATGCCCTGCGCGGCCTGGCCCTGCACGCGCGTGGAGTGCCCCACGAAGCCCAGCGCGAAGGCCGTGCGCGGGCGCAGGTAGATCTCGGCCGGCGTGTCGAACTGCTCGATGGCTCCGCGGTTCATCACCGCCACGCGGTCGGACATCACCAGCGCCTCTTCCTGGTCGTGCGTGACCAGCACGGTGGTGATGCCCACCTCTCGCAGCAGCTGGCGCAGCTCGATCTGCATGGTCTCGCGCAGCTTGCGGTCCAGCGCCGAGAAGGGTTCGTCCAGCAGCATCAGCTTGGGTGCCACGGCCAGCGCACGCGCCACCGCCACGCGCTGCTGTTGCCCACCCGACAGGCCGCGCACGGGGCGGTCGGCCATGGGGCGCATGTGCACCAGGTCCAGGAACCGTGCCACGGTGGCGTCGGATTGGTCCTTGGGCAGCTTCTGCGCCTTCAGGCCGAAGGCCACGTTGTCGGCCACCGAGAGATGCGGAAACAGTGCATAACTTTGGAACACCACGCCCACGCCGCGCTGGTGCGTGGCCACGCTGGTGATGTCCTGGCCATCGAGGCGCACGCTGCCCCGGTCGGCGTTCATCAGGCCGGCGATGATGCGCAGCAGCGTCGTCTTGCCGCAGCCGGAAGGGCCCAGCAGCGAGACAAATTCACCGCGCTTCACCGCGAAGTCCACGCCGCCCAGCACGCGCTGGGCACCGAAGGATTTTTCGGCGCCGCGCACGTCCAGCAAAGCATCTGAGTCTGTCATCGGAGGGTCCAGGGAAGGCACGATGGAAATTCTTGTCGCGCAGGCCCACGGCCTGGCGACACGTCTGCAAGGAGCGCGCAGCGCCGCGCGTGCCTTACAGCGACAGTTCGCGGTCCCAGCGCGCGACCCAGGCCGCGCGGTTCTGCGCCACGGCGGCCCAGTCCACCGGATGCACCACCAGGCTCGACAGGCCGGCGGGCGCCGCCACCTTGCTGTTGGTGGACAGCGAGAAGGTGGCCTTCGTCAGCTGCGACTGGATCTCGGGGCTCAGCAGCATGTCGATGTAGGCCGCCGCCAGCTCGGGCATCGGGCCACCCTTGACCAGGCAGATGCCCGAGGGCATGGCGAAGGTGCCTTCCTTCGGCGCGGCCAGCTCCACCGGTGCGCCCTTGGACTTGCGGGCCAGCGCCACCGAGGAGATGGCGCCCTGCACCATGTAGGCCTCGCCCTGCTCCAGCAGGTTGTAGGCCTGGCCTTCCTGGGTATAGGACATCAGCACGTTGGCCTTCATCTCCTTCATCTTCGCGAAGGCGGCGTCCATGTCCTTCTGGGCTTCGGACATGGGCTTGCCGGTCTTCAGGGCCGAGGCCATGAACAGGTTCATCACGCCTTCGGTGTTCTGCAGCGACGGCAGCACCACGCGGCCCTTGTACTTGGGGTCGAAGGCATCCGTCCAGCTGGTGGGCGGCGTGGGCATCTTGGTGGTGTTGTAGGCGATGCCCACCCAGGGCTGCAGGTAGTTCACCCACATGCCGTCCATGTGCACGGTGCCGGGCTTGAGCGACGCCATGTTGGGCACCTTGGCGGTGGTGATGGGGTCGAGCAGGCCTTCCTTGACGGCCAGGATCATCACGGGGTCGTCCATCTGCACCACCGACAGGTACTGCTGGCCCTTGTTCTTCTGCAGCTTTTCGAGGTTGACGAGCGAGCGCGTGCCCTCGAACACGACCTTGACGTTGTGCTTCTTCTCGAAGGCCGGGATCATGATCTCGTCGGACCAGGTCTTCTGGCTCGATGCGGCGCCCACCACGAGTTCCTTGGGTTGCGCGCTGACAAAGCCGGGCGCGCCCAGGGCAGCGGCGGAAAGGGCCGAGGTGCGGACCACGAAGGAACGGCGCGTGAGGCGGGACGGTGCGGACAAAGACATGGCGGACTCCAGGAGGTAGTGGGCTGTGCGGGGCGCGGATAACGACCGGACCACATACCGCATGTTTTGTGCCACTTGCCGCGAAGACGCGGTTCCTCCAATGGATTCCATCCAAAAGCGCGCAAGATGGTATGCAATCTGGTAGACGATTTGCGCCAAAAGTGGGCAGCCCGCCGCCCCAGCAGAATGCGCCGGGCCCGGCTGCACCCTAGAGCGGTGCACACACATATTTTTTCGACCCACTGCATCCAGCGGCGGCGCTGGACGGTAGTACAGGCAGCGCGAGGTAATGGCCCGCGCTGAATGTTGTCACTACCTAAGGAGAACCATCCATGTCTGCAAGCTTTCCGCTTTCTTCGATGCGCCGTGCAGGTGTTGCCACGGGCGTGTGCGCCGCGGCCGCGGTCCTGTTGAGTGCCTGTGGCTCGATGGGTGGCGGCGCGCCGATGTCCCGCTTCTCGCAGGCCACGCTGCCCGCACCCGTCCAGGTGCCCGCTGGCCACGCCGTGGCCTTGGAGACGGTGGGCAAGGGCGATATCACCTACGAATGCCGTGACAGGGCCAACATGCCTGGTCAGACCGAATGGGTGTTCGTGGGCCCGGATGCCAGGCTGTCCGACCGCGCCGGCAAGCAGGTGGGCAAATACTATGGCCCGCCCGCCACGTGGGAGGCCATGGATGGCTCCAAGCTCACGGCCACGCAGCTGGCGGTGGCGCCCGCGGGCGAAGGCAATCTGCCTTACCAGCTGGTCAAGGCCAACCCGGCCATGGGCAGCGGCGCAATGACCGGCGTGTCCTACATCCAGCGCGTGGCGCTCAAGGGCGGCGTTGCGCCCGCCGCAATGCCCTGCACGATGGCCACCAAGGGGCAGAAGACGACCGTGCCCTACCAGGCTGACTACATCTTCTGGAAGCCGGCCTGAGCCTCCCAGGCTCCCTGGCGCTCGCCGCGCCAGGGATCAGGCATCAGGCACGCTGCATGCGCGGCCCGTAACGCAGCGTGATCAGCGTGCCCACCGTCACGGTGACCACCGCGAAGGCCGGCCCGCCGTAGGCACCCACATGGTCCACCAGCAGGCCGCCGCCGATGGCGCCGCTGGCGATCGCGACCTGGAAGGCCGCCACCAGCAGCCCGCCAGCGCCCTCGGCCTGGTCGGGCGCCGCACGCACGATCCAGGTCTGGAAACCCACGGGAAAGGCCGCGAAGGCGAAGCCCCACAACACCACCGCCACGGCCGTGACGGCCGCCGACGTGCCCGCCACCAGCAGGCTCGCCGCCAGCAGCGCGATCAGCGTGCCACCGGCCACCACGGCCAGGCGTTCGCTGCGCTCGGCGAGCCAGCCACCGGCGAGGTTGCCGAAGAAGCCGCCGATGCCGAAGCCCAGCAGCACGGCGGATACCGCTGCCACCGACAGGTGCGCCACGTTTTCCATCAGGGGCCGGATGTAGGTGAAGCCTGCGAAGTGGCCCGAGATCACGAACAACACCGCCAGCAACGCCATGCGCACGCCCGGGCGCGCCAGCAGCATGGCCAGCACGCGCAGGTCGGGGTTGTCGCGCGGCGGCAGCGATGGCAACGTGGCCAGCTGGGCCACCAGCGTGAGCACGCTGACCACCCCCGCAGCGACGAAGGCGCTGCGCCAGCCCCACAGGTCGCCCATCCACGCGCCCACCGGCGCGGCGCAGACCGTGGCCACCGACACGCCTGTGAGGATCAGCGCCATGGCACGCGCGAACAGCCGCTCGGGCACCAGGCGTAGCGCCAGGGCGCCGGCCATGGACCAGAAGCCGCCCAGGGCCACGCCCAGCAGCACCCGCGCCACCATCAGCATGGCCAAGCTGCCGGCGGTGGCCGCCAGCACGTTGGACAGCACCAGCAGCAGCGTGAAGGCCAGCATCACGCTGCGGCGGTCCAGGCGCCGCGTGAGCAGCGGGATCGACGGGGCAGCCACGGCCGCCACCAGCGCGGTGGCGGTGACGGTCTGGCCTGCGGTGCCTTCGCTGATGCCCATGTCGGTGGCCATGGCTGTCAGCAGGCTGGCGGGCAGGAACTCGGCCGTGACGAGGCCGAACACCCCCAGTGACAGGCAGGCGATGGCGGGCCAATTGGCCTCGGAGGACGCTACGGGTGGCTGTGACAGCAGGGGAGCCGGGGCCAAAGGCGCCGGGGCGTCGAGGCAGGTGGAGCAGGAAGAGGAGGGCACGTGGAGCAATCGGGAGTGAACAGCAGGGTTGCGAGTTTCGGCCTAAGATGCCGGCGTTTCCATGCCACAAGAGCCGAAATGCTTGTCCATTCGTCCGAAGCCCGTAGCGCGTTCCCTCCACCACAGCCTGCCCCGGCCGGCCCGCACGACACCTTGACGCAGGTGCTGCTGGGCCTGCGGCTGGACGGCGTGGAATACGGCCGCTGTGTGCTGCACACGCCCTGGGCGCTGCGCTTCGCGGCCCAGCGCGAGGCGCGTTTCCATTTCGTCGCGCGCGGCGGCGCGTGGCTGCACACCGCGGCCACCGACTGGAAGCAGCTCCAGCCCGGCGACGCGGTGCTGCTGCCGCGTGGCACGCCCCATGTGCTGGCCAGCGCGCCCGAGGTGCCACCCGTGGACATCGAGGCCCTGGGGCGCATCCCCGTGGCCGAGAACATCTACCTTGTGCGCGACGGCATACCCGGCACGGCCCTTGGCGCGATCGACGAGGCGGCCGTGCCGCCCCATGTGCTGTTCTGCGGCACGCTGCGCTTCAACCTCGACCCGCTGCACCCCCTGCTGGCCATGATGCCCGACGTGATGCATGCCGGCGACCTGGCGCAGCGCGACCCCGCCGTGCCCGCGCTGCTGGAAGCCATGGAGCGCGAGGTGGCGCTGGACCGCATCGGGGCCTGCGGCATCCTCGCGCGGCTGGCCGATGTGCTGGCCGCCAGCATCATCCGCGCCTGGGTGGAATGTGGCTGCAACGACGCCACGGGCTGGATCGCCGCCGTGCACTGCCCGCGCATCGGCAAGGTCATCGCGGCCATCCACGCCGAGCCCGAGCGCGACTGGAGCGTGCCCGAGCTCGCGGGGCTGATGGGTGCCTCGCGCTCGAGCTTCGCGGAGTCCTTCACGCGCACGCTGGGCGAGAGCCCGGCGAAGTATGTCGCGCGCATCAAGATGTTCCAGGCCCGGCACTGGATCGCGCAGGAGGGTATGCGCGTGGCCGTGGCGGCCAACCGGCTGGGTTATGACTCGGAGGCGTCCTTCAGCCGCGCCTTCAAGCGCATCATCGGACAGCCGCCGGGGGAGATGCGGCCACAGAAACGGCGTGCCCCCAAGCTGCGTGCAGTGGCCACGCCGCCCGCGGCGTCGGACAGCGACGGCGTCTTGCGCATGGCCATCTGAGCGCGGAGCGGCCACCGGGCTGCGTGGCCCGGTGGTGTGTTGTCAGCCCTTGGCCAGCTTGTCCTGCGTCTTGGTGTCGAAGTCGCTGGCCTCGTGCCGCTCGTGCAGCTGGCTGGCCGGGTCGCCCTGCACACGGTTGACCATGCGGCCACGCTTGACGGCCGGGCGTTCGGCGATCTGGTCGGTCCAGCGCAGCACGTTCTTGTACTCGTGCACCGCCAGGAACTCGCCCGCGCCGTATTGCAGGCCCTTGGCGAGGTTGCCGTACCAGGGCCAGATGGCGATGTCGGCGATGGTGTATTCCGTGCCGGCGATGTATTCGCTCTCGGCGAGGCGGCGGTCCAGCACGTCGAGCTGGCGTTTCACCTCCATTGCGAAGCGGTCGATGGGGTATTCCATCTTGGTCGGCGCATAGGCATAGAAATGCCCGAAGCCGCCGCCCAGGTAGGGCGCGCTGCCCATCTGCCAGAACAGCCACGACAGGCATTCGGCGCGTTTCGCGGGCTCGGTGGGCAGCAAGGCGCCGAACTTCTCGGCCAGGTACATCAGGATCGCGCCAGACTCGAAGACACGAATCGGCTCTGGCCCGCTGCGGTCCATCAGCGCGGGGATCTTGGAGTTCGGGTTGATGTCCACGAAGCCGCTGCCGAACTGGTCGCCCTCGTTGATGCGGATCAGCCAGGCGTCGTATTCGGCACCGCTGTGGCCCAGGGCCAGCAGCTCCTCCAGCATCACCGTCACCTTCACGCCGTTGGGCGTGCCCAGCGAGTACAGCTGCAGCGGGTGGCGGCCGACGGGCAGCACCTTGTCGTGCGTGGGGCCGGCGATGGGGCGGTTGATGTTGGCGAAGCGTCCGCCGCTGGCCTTGTTCCAGGTCCAGACCTTGGGCGGGATGTAGGGGGTGGTGTCGTCCATGTGAAAAGGCTCCTGCGGGGCGGGTGAATGCACCTGCCTGCCCGGAGCCGAGAGCCTGGACGAGGCCGTGCGCGAAGTGCCGGATTGTGCCCGGCAGCCTCGCGCAGGACGGCGCAGGGGCTATTCAGGCCATGGCGGCGGTGGCGGCCGGTGTGCCTGGACCGCGGCGTGCCGCGGCCCGGCGCCGCTGCCAGCCGATGACCAGGAGCCCTGCGCCCATCAGGGCCCAGGTCTCAGGCTCGGGCACCGGCGTCACGCTGCTGCCGTAGGTGCCCACCGTGAAGCCGTTCCAGGTCTCGTTGGCGAGGCTCGTCCAGGTGAGCGACGAGACGGCGCCGCTGAAACGGATCATGCCGTGGGGGTTGCCCGTGCCTGTGAGGAGGTATTTGCCGTCCGCGGTGAGGTGTTTGCTGAAGCTGCCGCTGCCCCGGTTGCCCGCGCCGCCGCTCTCGATGCTGAAGTCCTGGTCGAACACGTAGCCACCGGCGTTGAGGTCGATGAAGGCAAAGAAGAGGTTGTCTACCGCCTGTGAAAAACTCAGCGTCCGCGTGCCAAGCCGGGACAACGCGACCATGCCGCTGTTGCCCGGGCCGTTGTCGACCGCGGCGCTGGTGTAGGTACCACCGCCGTCCTGCCAGTAGCTGTTGCTGTCGGGCGCATCCCAGAAGGCGAGCTGGCCGCTGTACGCCACATCGATGCGCGTACCGTCGCCTGTGTCGATGTGCCCCGTCGCGGTGCCGTTGGTGCCTGCGCGGGCGGATGTCCACGTGGTCCATTGCACCTCGTCGGCGATGGCGGAGCGGGGCACACACAGCGCCCCCATGAGGGTGGCGATGATGGCCAGGAAGGTGATCTTGGTGGTTCGGTTCATGGTGCCGGTCCGGCGTGGTGGGTTGCGAAGGCCGGCATCATCGGCCGGCAACCGCAGGCCGACCAGACCTCTAAAAGAGCCCTTCCACGCCTTCGCGGCCAAGGCGTCAGAGCGCAGTCGGCAGGGCGATCTCGCGCAGCACCAGGCGTGTGCAGGTGTCACGCACGCCGCCCTGCCGCCGCAGGGTTTCGGTGACCGCCATCAGCTCTTCGCGATCGGTGCAGGCAACGCGGATCGCATAGTCGAAAGAACCCGTCATCAAGGTCGCGGCCACGATCTGCGGGATGTGGCGCAGTGCACTCTCGAAGTCCAGCGCGGAGGTGCCGGCATCGAGCTTGACCTCGATCTGCGCCTCCAGGCTGCGGCCCAGCGCCGCAGGGGCGATCTGCGCACGCACGCCCACGATGGTGCCGTTGTCGCGCAGCCGCCGGTAGCGCTCGGCCACGGCGTTCGCACTGAGGTGCACGACCTCGGCGAGCTCGCGAAAGCTCAGCCTGCCATCGCGGGCGAGCAGACTGAGTATTTCTCTGTCAATCTTGTCCATGGCATGTGAAATTCATGCGGATCATTATTCCACGGCGATTTTTCGCTGAATGTGGAAGCGTGTGCGTTCCTAGAATGTCGGTCCTCCCACCCCGCTGCGCGCATGCCCGACACCCTTTTCAACCAACCCGCGCTGCAGCGCCGTCTCCTGCAAGCCGCAGATTTCGGCGCGGCTTTGCAGCTTCTGCCGGCGTGGCTGGCGCTCGACGAGGCGACCCGCCTGCAACTGCCCGCGCTGTGGCGTGAGCTGCTGCACCATCCGGGCTTCAATGCCGATGTGATCGAAGACCTGGGCGCCCCGGCAGGCCGGCGCATCCAGGCCATCGGCATGTCCATCGCACTGGACGCATGCTGGCAGCAGCGCGTGCGCGACAGGCCCCAGCCGTGGATCACCCGGCATCTCTACACGGCCCTGCTGGAAGGCCGCACCCGGCCACCGGGCGAGCGCGAGATGGCGCGGGCGAACGCCTCGCACGGCGATGACCAGGGCTTGAGCTTCATGGTGCTGCACTACCAGCAGCACAACACGGACATGCGCGACCCGCAGGCGGTGGCCGTGGTGTCCGCCGGGGTGACGGCACTGCGACTGGCGCACGCCGGACACCGGGTGCGCGAGATCCACCAGGAGGCATGGCAACACGAGCACGCCTACATGCACAGCATCGGCATGCTCCAGCGCAGCACCCATAACCACGACCACCATCACGACGCCGGCCCGCGCAACGCGCCTTTGCAGGTGCTGCCCGAGCTCTTCGGCCTGCACCGTGCGGAGGCCTTGCGCCAGCTGCCGGGCTCCCACATCCGCGAGATCTTCGAGCATTGCACACCGGTCTTCGGCTTCAGCGGGGCCGAACGGCGCCTGCTGCGGCGCGCGCTGTTCGACGAGCCTGACGAACTGGTCGCGGTGCTGATGGGCGTGTCGTCCCACACGTTGAAGAAGCTCTGGCGCTCGATCTACGAACGGGTCGAAGACCGGTTTCCCACGCTGCTGGCAGATGCGGCCGCGCTCGGTGCCGAGGGCGTGCGCGGTCCCGAGAAGCGCCGTACGCTGATGCGTTATCTGCGCCAGCACCTGGAGGAGGTACGCCCTTGTGCGGCGGTGGCCGGGGCCGTGGACCGGTCGGGCGCGGCGCGGGAGCCGCGGCGGACATCCAGCCCCGCCGCGCCGTGGGCGCCGCGCACGGCCTGACAACGCACGGGCCTTCGGGGCGAGGGGCTGGTCCGGGCCGGGAAGCGCCGGCAAAGCCGCCGCAATCCATGCAGGCGATGCATGCTTTCCATGCACATTCCTCAACGGACACCGTGCGTGTCCCGGCGCAGAATGCAGCGGCATCGACGGCTCTTTCGCACACCCCCATGACCGCTCCCGCATCCACCTCGATCCTGCACGACCTCTGGCACCTGGCGGGCCTGCCTGCCGAAGCGCTGCCGCATGCGCGGCTCACGGGGCAGGAGCCGATGCTGCCGTCGTCCTTCTTCGTTGGCACCGCGGCGCAGAGATGCATCGCCGCCGCTGCGCTGGCCGCGGCCGAGCTGCGCCACCTGCGCGGACATGCGCGGCAGACGGTGTCGGTGGACATGCGGCATGCGGCGCAGGAGTGCAGCAACTGGTTCAGCCTCGACGGTGTGGTGCCCGACCCGTGGGACAAGCTCTCGGGCATCTACCCCTGCGGTGGCGACGGTAGCCGTGGATGGGTGCGCATCCATGCGAACTTTCGTCACCACCGCGATGGCGCATTGCGCTTGCTGGGTGTTTCGCTGGACGACGACACCAGCAAGGACGACGTGCGCAAGGCGCTGAACGGCTGGGACGCGCTGCAGTTCGAGCAGGCAGCGGCCGATGCAGGCATCGTGGTCGCGGCCGTGCGCGACTTCGCGCAGTGGGACGCGCATCCCCAAGGCCAGGCCGTCGCCGCCTTGCCGCTGTTCAGCATCGAGCAGATCGGCGAGGCCGCGCCGCTGCCCTGGCCTACGCTGCGTGCGGAGCAACGCCCGCTGGAAGCCCTTCGCGTGCTGGAGCTCACGCGCATCCTGGCAGGCCCCGTGGGCGGGCGCACGCTGGCCGCTTACGGCGCAGACGTGTTGCTGGTGAACTCGCCGCACCTGCCCAACATCGTATCCATCGCCGAGACCAGCCGCGGCAAACGCTCGGCGCATGCGGACCTGGACACCGAAGCCGGCCGCGCCGCGCTGCGGGATGTGGCCGCCCAGAGCCATGTGTTCCTGCAGGGTTACCGCCCCGGTGGCCTCGCCGCGCGGGGCTTCGGGCCTGAAGACCTCGCCGCGTTGCGGCCCGGCATCGTGGTCGTCTCGCTCAGCGCCTACAGCCATGCGGGGCCGTGGGCGAACCGGCGCGGCTTCGACTCGCTGGTGCAGGCCGCCACGGGCTTCAACCAGGCCGAGGCCCTGGCCGCAGGCAGCGCCGCGCCCAAGGCCTTGCCGGTGCAGATCCTGGACCATGCCTCGGGGTACCTGATGGCGCTGGGCGCCCAGGCCGCACTGTGGCGCCAGCAGCGCGAGGGCGGCTCGTGGCATGTGCGCGTGTCGCTGGCGCAGACAGGGCACTGGCTGCGTGGCCTGGGACGGCAGATGGACGGACTGCAGGCGCCGCCACCCGCGCTGGAGGATCTGCTGGAGACCTCGGCCTCGGGCTTTGGCAGCTTGCGTGCGGTGCGCCACAGCGCGCAGTTTGCAGACACGCCGGCGGCCTGGACGCGGCCATCGATGCCGCCCGGCAGCCACCCCTTGGCGTGGGACCCTATCGCTTGAACACCGCCTGACCACCGTTGGATGATGCGCGCAAGGCGCTAAGGTAGCGCCTGCATGCACACAACCCCTATTCGCCATCTCGTCGTCGTGCTGGGCGACCAGCTCGACCGCCACTCCGCCGCCTTCGACGGCTTCGACCCTGCGCAGGACGCGGTCTGGATGGCCGAAGTGGCCGAGGAGTCCACGCAGGTCTGGAGCACGCAGCCACGCATCGCGATCTTCTTGGCAGCGATGCGCCACTTCGCCGAGGCGCTGCGCGGCGAGGGGCTGCGGGTCCACTACCGGCATCTGGACGACGATGGCAACCTGGGCACCCTGGCTGGCGAACTGATGGCCGCGCTGGCCCTGCTGCAGCCGGTCGCCGTCGTGATGGTGTCTCCCGGCGAATGGCGCCTGCGCGAGGCCCTGCGCGGGGTGGTGGCCACTGCCGGGCTGCCGCTGGACGATCGCGAGGACCGGCATTTCCTGTGCACGCCGGCCGCCTTTGCACGGTACGCAGAAGGGCGCAGCGCACTGGTGATGGAGCATTTCTACCGCGGCATGCGCCGGCGCCACCGCGTGTTGATGGACGGTGACGCGCCCTGCGGTGGCAGCTGGAATTTCGACACAGACAACCGTGCCGCCTTCGGCCGTGACGGGCCAGGCTTCCTGCCGCGGCCCGCTGCCTTTGCACCCGATGCCATCACGCAGGAAGTGATCGCCTTGGTGCGCAAGCGCTTCGGCACGCACCCGGGCCGGCTGGATGCCTTCGCCTGGCCCGTCACACGCGCCGAGGCGCTGCAGGCGTTGGACACCTTCATCACCGAGCGGCTGCCCTTCTTCGGCCACTGGCAGGACGCCATGTGGAGCGGCGAGCCCTGGCTGTACCACGCGCAGCTCAGCGCGGCACTGAACCTCAAGCTGCTGGACCCGCGCGAGGTGATCGCACGCGCCGAGCAGGCCTACCGGGCGGGCCAGGTGCCCATCGCCTGCGCCGAGGGTTTCATCCGCCAGGTGCTGGGCTGGCGCGAATACGTGCGCGGTATCTACTGGCGCGAGATGCCGGCGTATGGAAAGCTCAACGCGCTGGATGCGCACGAGACGCTGCCCGCCTGGTACTGGACCGGCGACACCGACCGCGAGTGCCTGCGCGACACCATCACGCAGACCCTG
Source organism: Burkholderiaceae bacterium (assembly GCA_965278985.1). Classification (GTDB taxonomy): domain Bacteria; phylum Pseudomonadota; class Gammaproteobacteria; order Burkholderiales; family Burkholderiaceae_C; genus CAISIP01. The sequence goes on from OZ257131.1 coordinate 313,458, forward strand.
GAGCACGGGTATGCCCACCACATCCAGCGCCTGATGGTCACCTGCCTGTATGCGCTGCTGCTCGGCGTGGAGCCGCAGCAGGTGCACGCCTGGTACCTCGCGGTGTACGTGGACGCCGTGGAATGGGTGGAGCTGCCCAACACCCTGGGAATGGGCCAGTACGCTGACGATGGCTTGTTGGGCAGCAAGCCCTACGTGGCCAGCGGCCAGTACATCGCGCGCATGAGCGACCATTGCCGGCACTGCCGCTTCCGGCCCGAGGAGCGGGTGGGCGACAGCGCCTGCCCCTTCACCACGCTGTACTGGGATTTCCTGGCGCGCCATGCGCAGCGCTTTGCCGCGCACCCGCGCATGCGTGCGCAGGTGCAGAATATGGCGCGGCTGCCTGCCGATGAACGCAACGCCATCGCCTTGCGCGCCGATGCGATCCGGCGCGGCGAGATCTGAACGGAAAGGTGCCGGCGCCTGCTTTTTCGCGACACCGAAGACGGCGGAGCAGACAATGGGGGGGCCGAGAGTGCCCCACGCAACTTCCAGGAGGCCCGCCGATGCAACAACTCCAGGCCATTGCCTACGTCAGCAACGCCACCGTCGAATTCACGCCCGGGCTGCTGGAAGCCCTGCTCGTGGAGGCGCGGGCCCTCAATGCCGAAGCCGCCATCACCGGGGTGCTGCTGTTCAACGATGGCAACTTCATGCAGTATTTCGAGGGGCCCGTGGCGGCCGTGGGCGAGACCTACCAGCGTGTCCTCGCCAGCCGGCGCCACCGCGACGTGGTCGAACTCATGCACGCGCCGGTGCAGCAACGCAGCTTCGGCACCTGGGACATGGGGCTGGCGCGCCCCTCGCCTTCGGAGCTGTTGGCGATTTCCACCGCGCGCTGGGAGCGGGTGGTGGCCATGCGTTCCCTCGCTGCCGAGGAAACCCCCGGCCTGGTGCTGCTGAAGGGCTTCTGGAACAGCGTGCGGCGTTAGCGCAGGCAGGCCCCTGCCGCGGCCAAGTCGCGCCGCAACGCATCCATCGGCGCCTGCCGGACATGGGGGCATTGACTGCATGGCGGCGGGTCCGGATACATCCGTGGAATGCTAGAGGGAGGGCGTCGGCGCGGCCAATACCAAATGCAAGGCGGCGCACAACACGGCGTTATCGGCCCGCCCCGTTATGCGCGCCAGCCTGTCGCGTGACCTCGCGCTCAACCCCGCTGTGCAGCCAGCGCGGCAGCCCGCAGCCGGCGCGGGTACCACACCGTGAACCAGGCCGCAGCGCCCATGGCCCCCACCGTCAGCGCCACGGCCACCCATGCGTCGGTCGCGGGCCGCAGCACCATCAGCAGGTCGGTGGCCGCCAGCACTGCGAAGGCCAGGGCCCAGACGCCGGAGAGCAGCAGGTTGACGCGCAGAAATGCGGGCCGGCGCGCGACTTCGGGGGACACCTGGCGGCGCGCGTACTGCAGCGTGAAGGGCCGCTGCAGCAACATGCCCAGCAGCACGACCAGCAGCAGGCCGCCATCCACCCACAGCCGCACGCGCCACAAGGTCCACTCCTGAGCACCCTGGCGCCAGGCGAGCACCGCCAGCATCGTGAACAGCAGCGCGCTGCCCGCTTCCAGCACGTTGGGTGCATGCTCGCCTCGCAGCCGGTCGCGCAGCAGCAAGGCGATGGAGACCAGCGCGGCGCCGACCAGGCCGGGCAGGGCGCCCGCCAGTTTCTCGACCAGCGCAAAAACGATGAAGGGCGCAAAGCCCAGCAGCATACCCATGCTCAGCTCCTGATCGAACCTGCGAAGACCTCGTCCATCCAGCCGCAGGCCTCCTGCACCAGCCGCAGGCGGGCGTTGACCTGGCAGTGGCCATCGGCACCGCTGGCGGCGTCCAGGAACACCAGGTCCTTGCGCTCGGAGCGGATGCGCGCGTGCCAGTTGCGCGCCTGGGCCGTGAACACCGGAGAATCGCCGCCGCCCAGTATCGACAGGAAGGGCAGTGTCACACGCGCCGGGTCGGCCTGCGCACCCTCCCAGCGCGCAAGGAACTCCTGCGGCGTGCGCACGCCGGCCTTCCAGAACATGGTTTGCCGGCTGCGCTGCCCGGCCGTGCTGGGCGTGTGCGTGGCGGCGTTGGCCAGCGCCGCCTGCACGCTCAGTGCGAACAACTGGCCCGGCGCCGGGAACGGCGTGCTGGCGATCACCGTGGCCAGGCGCGGCTCGTGGCCCGCTGCACGTGTGACGAAGTAGCCGCCCAGGCTCAGGCCCAGCAGCGCGATGCTGCCCGGCCGTGCGCCGAAGTGCTGCACCAGCCGGTCCACCACGGCGGCGATGGGCCGCTCGGGTGCAGTGTCCCAGTGCAGGCCCCGGGCGGGCGTGCTGCCCTGACCCGGCAGGTCGACGATGGCCACCGCGTAGCCACGCTCCCAGATGGCGCGGCCCAGGGAGAGGAACAGGTCTTCCAGGCTGGTGTCGGCGCCGCCGATCACCAGCACCACGGGCGCGTCGGCATGCGCGTGGCGCAGGAACAGGCCTGGCAGTGCGGTGTCCTGCCAAGGCACGTCGAAGAACGTGGCCGGAAGGCCCAGCGCGTCCATGGCCTGCGCAAAGGCCTGCTGGTGCTGGCCGTACAGGTGCATGAACGCCTCGCTGCCCGGCGCCGCGAACTGCCAGGCCGAGCGGTAACTGGCAAAAGCCTTGAGCCGCGCCTCGCCGGCCGCGCGGCGCCAGCCACGGCGGGCCCAGGTGTCGGCCTGCGCGTTCTGCACGGCGCCGTAGTCGGCGAAGGCGCGGACCCAGCTGTCGGCATCACCGTCCACGATGGTGGAGGCGACATGGAAGGCCTGTCCGATGTCCAGGCCGCCGGTGGGTCCCCAGCTGAGGGCCGACATGAAGAACAGGTCCATGTCGGGGTCGTCGAAACGGCATTTGCTGGCCAGTCGCTGGTCGGGTCGGGGGGTGGATGTGGGGGTGTTCACGGGGTGCTCCAAAGGGATGCGGGAATAATATGAATCAAGCTCAGGTTTGAAAACTCGCCTTCGGAGCACGTCGCGATGCCAGACAGAGACAAGCCGAATCAACCACTTGCACGTCGCGCGCCGCGCCAGGCGCGGTCACAGCACAAGGTCGGGCTCATGTTGGAAGCGGCCATCCAGTTGCTGGAAACCGGCGATATCGCGGCCCTGACCACCAATGCGGTGGCCGCGAAGGCCGGTGTCAGCATCGGCACGCTGTACCAGTACTTCAGCGACAAGCAGGCGCTGCTGGACGCGCTGGTGGGGCGCGAGCTGGGCGCGATGTCCGACCAGGTGGTGGCCTCGGTGGAACACGCGGGGCCCGTCGCGGCGGGCGACCGCATCCGCACCGTCGTACGCGCCGTTGCGAACTCCTATGGTGGGCGTGGGCGGGCGCATCGGCTGCTGATGGAGCATGCCCTGAGCCACGCACCGGGCCAGAGGCTGTCACCGCTGTACGAGCGCCTGGTGGGCATGTTCACGACCGCGGGGATCGCTGTGGGGACCGGCCGCGCAGCGCACCGCCTTTCTCCGGCCCAGGCTTTCGTGCTGACACACACCATGGCCGGCGTGTTGCGCGCGATGGCTGCCAGCGCCGAGCCGCCACCGGTGCAGGAGGTGGAGGACGCGCTGGTGCAGATGGTGACCAGGTATGTGGCAGGCCTGATCGCACCATCCGGAAAGGGGCACCCCTAGAATCCGCCCCTTTTGCCTGCTGCGCCCGGAGCCGCGTTTCGCCCATGGACATCGTCGTCACCGAAGAACTCAAAGCCTACATCGACCCCCTGACCCCGGACGAACACGATGCCCTGGAGCGCAGCCTGCTGGCCGAAGGCTGCCGTGATGCGCTGGTGCTGTGGGGCGACATCCTCGTGGACGGCCACAACCGTTATGCCATCTGCCAGAAGCATGGCCTGCCGTTCCAGACCGTGCAGAACACGCGCTTCCAGTCCATCGAAGACGTGCACCTGTGGATGATCGACCAGCACCTGGGCCGGCGCAGCCTGTCGGACTTCCAGCGCGGCGTGCTGGCATTGCGCAAGCGCGAGATCGTGGGCGCGCGGCGCGCGTTGCGGGAGCAGGCGGCGGCTGCGGAACACCCGGTGGTGCAGGGAGCCCCGGCCACGGATGCGGCCTCGCCAGTGCCCGCCGCGTCGAAGGAAGATGCCCTGGACACGCGGGAAGGCGTGGCCCGTGCCGCGCGCCTGCGCAGCAGCCAGGTGCAGATGATCGAAACCATCCACCAGAATGCCGCGCCCGAGGTGGTGGCCGCGCTGAAGTCCGGCACCCTGTCGCTGAACGCTGCAGCTGCGGTGGCGACGTTGCCCGCCGAAGAGCAGACAGCGGCCGCGGCGGCCGGCAAGGACGAACTCAAGCAGGCCGCCAAGCGCGTGCGCGAGGCCAGGCGCAAACTCCCGCGCGAGGCGTCCGACGAGGCAGCCGAGGCCCCTGCTGAAGGCGAAGCGGAAGCCGCTTCGCCCGCGGCGAACGCCGATGTCGCGGACCTGCAGCGGCAGGTCGCCAAGCTCAAGGCCGAGAACAAGAAGCTCACGCAGGAAAACGCGGTGCTGCGCAAGCAGGTTCTGACGCTGCTGGACCGCAGCCGGCCGTCTGCGGAGGAGGGCGGGGCGCCTGCCGCCGCCGTGGACGAAGATCCCCCGTTCTGATCCCTGGCGTTCGCTGCGTCAAGCGCCGCTGGCAGTGCGGCCACCGGTCCCGGGCAGGCTGGCGTCGTTGGGCAGCGCCAGTGGGGAGGGTGCCTATGCCCGGGGGATTGCCTCGTTCAGGCCGGCGCCTTGTCGTGTGTGGCTGCCGTCAATGCCTCGCGCAGCGTGACCAACGCTGCATCGAACTGCGCATCGGGAATCGTCAACGGGTACAGGAATCGGATCACGTTGCCATAGACACCACAGGTGAGCAGCAGCAGGCCGCGTGCCAGCGCCTCCTTCTGCACGCGCGCCGTCAGCGCGGCATCGGGTGCGTGCGTGGCAGGGTCGGCGAACTCCATCGCCACCATCGAGCCCAGGCCGCGCACGTCGGAGATCGCGGGGCAGCCCTCGCGCCACTCGGCCAGCGTGTCCTGCAGCTTCGCGCCCAGTTGCGTCGAGCGCTCCAGAAGCCGCTCCGCGGCGATCACGTCCAGCACTGCATGCGCGGACGCCACGGCCAGCGGGTTGCCGGCATAGGTGCCACCCAGGCCACCCGGGGCCGGCGCGTCCATGACCTCGGCGCGGCCACATACGGCCGACAGCGGCATGCCGCCTGCGAGGCTCTTGGCCATGGTGATGAGGTCGGGGCGCACGCCGTGGTGCTCCATGGCGAACATGCGGCCCGTGCGGCCGAAGCCGGTCTGCACCTCGTCGGCGATCAGCAGGATGCCGTGGCGGTCGCACACGGTGCGCAGCGCCTCCAGCAGTGCCGTGGGTGCGATGTTGAAGCCGCCTTCGCCCTGCACCGGCTCTATGATGATCGCGGCCACGCGGGTGGGGTCGATGTCGGCCTTGAAGAGCTGCTCCAGCGCGGCGATGCTTTGATCCACCGTCACGCCGTGCAGGGCGTTGGGGAAGGGCAGGTGGTAGACCTCGCCCGGGAAGGGGCCGAAGCCGGTCTTGTAAGGCACGACCTTGCCGGTGAGTGCCAGGCCCATCATCGTGCGGCCGTGGAATGCTCCGCCGAAGGCCACCACGCCGGGGCGGCCGGTGAAGCTGCGCGCGATCTTGACGGCGTTCTCCACGGCCTCGGCGCCGGTGGTGAAAAACGCGGCCTTGGCCGGGCCCTGGATGGGCGCCAGCGCGTTGATGCGTTCGGCCAGGGACACCACGCTTTCGTAGGGCACGATCTGGTAGGCCGTGTGCGTGAAGCGCTCCAGCTGCGCGCGGATCGCGGCCAGCAGGGCCGGGTGGCGGTGGCCGGTGTTGAGCACGGCGATGCCGGCGGCGAAGTCGGTGAAGGCGCGGCCTTCCACGTCCCACAGCGTCGCGTTCTCGGCGCGGTCGGCGTAGAAGTTGCACATCACGCCGACGCCGCGCGGGGTGGCGGCCTGGCGGCGCTGGTCGATCTGGTGGTTCTGCATGGCGGGGTCTCCCTGTCTGGACAAGACCGGATTAAAGCCCCAAGCGGCCCTACACTAAAGATCCACTTGGGTAAATCGGATGGATCCAATTGCGCTCGCTGATCGCTGACCTGCTGCTGCAGCGGCTGGCGGCAGCGCGTGCGGTCGCCAGCGCACCGACGCCTGCGAATCGGCGGCTCTACGACTGCCTGCGCGCGGCCATCCTCGACGGTACGCTGCCCGCAGCCACGCGCCTGCCGGCCTCGCGCGACCTGGCGCGCGAACTTGCGCTGTCACGCAATACGGTGGTCTTCGCCTACGACCAGCTGCTGGCGGAGGGGTATGTGCGTTCGCGCGTGGGCAGCGGCACCTACGTGGCCGATGTGTTCCCGGAGTCGTACACCACGGTCCCGGCCCCTGCGTCCATGCCGGCGCGGGTTGCCGTGACTCCGGTGGACGCTGCGCCGCAGACCATTGCGACGCCGCCCTTGTCGGCGCGCGCCCAGGGTCTGATGGGCCGCCTGTCCGCCGCGACCGTGCAATGGGGCGCGTTCATGCCAGGCGTGCCCGACGTGACGGCGTTTCCGCACCGGCGCTTCGCGCAGCTGCTGGCGCGCCAGGCGCGTACCGGCTCGCCCGCGCTGCGCAGCTACGCATCCTCCGGCGGCCACCCTGCCCTGCAGCGCAGCCTCGCGCAGTACCTGCGGCAGGCGCGTTCGGTGCAGTGTTCGCCCGAACAGATACTGGTCACCGAAGGCATCCACCAGGCCATCGACCTCGTCACGCGGCTTCTGGCCGACCCCGGCGATGCGGCCTGGGTCGAGGACCCCGGCTACTGGGGCACCCGCAGCATCCTGCGCATCAACGGCATCGAGGCCCGCCCCGTGCCCGTGGACGCCGAGGGCCTGCAGGTACCGGAACAGGCTCCTGATGACCCTCGGCTGCGACTGGCCTTCGTCACGCCGTCCCACCAGTACCCGCTGGGCCCCGTGATGGGCCTGGCACGGCGCCTCGCGCTGCTGGAGGTCGCGCGCCGCCGCAGGCTGTGGGTGGTGGAGGACGACTACGACAGCGAGTTCCGCTTCGCGGGGCAGCCCATCCCCTCGCTGCAGGGGCTGCTGCCGGATGCGCCCGTGATCTACGTCGGCACCTTCAGCAAGACGCTGTACCCCGGCCTGCGCACGGCCTACATGGTGTTGCCACGCGCCTTGAGCGAGAGCTTCCGCGCCGCGCAGATGGAGCTGTACCGCGGCGGCCATTTGCTGGAGCAGGCCGCGCTGGCCGAGTTCATGGACAGCGGGCAGTACGCGGCCCACATCCGCCGCATGCGGCTGCTGTACGGCGCGCGGCGTGCACACCTGATCCGGCGCATCGAGGCGCACCTGGGACCGGGCTGGCTGCATCCGCTGGACAGCAATGCGGGGCTGCACCTGGTGCTGGCGTTGCCGCCCGGGGTGTCGGATGTGCGGGTCAGCGAGGAGGCGGGACGCCAGGGTGTGCTGGTGCGGCCGCTGTCGCGGTATTACGCGGGCGGCGTTGCGCCCGCGGGGCTGTTGCTGGGCTTCGCGTGTGTGGCGGAGGCGGCGATGGAGGCGCCCCTGCAGGTGCTGGCCCGCTGCATCGAGGCCGCGCGCGGCGCGTGACGGTTTGCGCGACGCGGTGGCCACGCCGGCAGTCCGTCTCGCTCGTTTAGACGAAGCGATTCACCACGTTCTCCAGCCGCTCCTGCCGCCCCGACCGCGGCGTGGGCGAGATGCCCTGGTCATGCACGCGCGCGGCCAGCGCGTCCAGGCTCGCGCCGCCGGTGATGGCCTTGCCGAGTTCGCCGTCCCAGCCGGCATAACGCTCCTGCACGGCGCGTTCCAGTTCGCCGGATTCGTACAGCGCTGCCGCCGACAGGAAGGCCCGCGCCAGCGTGTCGATGCCGCCCACGTGGGCTTCGACCTGGTCCACGGGGTCGATGCTCTGGCGGCGCACCTTGGCGTCGAAGTTCATGCCGCCATTGCCCAGGCCGCCGTGGCGGATGATCTCCAGCATCGCGGGGACCAGGGCCACATGGTTGTTGGGGAACTGGTCCGTGTCCCAGCCCAGTTGCTCGTCGCCGCGGTTCGCGTCCAGCGAGCCCAGGATGCCGAGGGCCGCGGCCGTGGCCACCTCGTGTTCGAAGCTGTGCCCCGACAGCGTGGCGTGGTTCACCTCGATGTTGACCTTGACCTCCTTCTCCAGGCCGAAGCGCTGCAGGAAACCGAAGACCGTGGCGCTGTCGTAGTCGTATTGGTGCTTGGTGGGTTCCTGGGGCTTGGGTTCGATGAGGATCGTGCCCTTGAAGCCGATCTTGTGTTTGTGTTCCACCACGGCGGACAGGAAGCGGCCGTAGTTGTCCAGCTCGCGCTTCAGGTCGGTGTTGAGCAGCGTCTCGTAACCTTCGCGGCCGCCCCACAACACATAGTTGTCGCCGCCCAGGCGGTGCGTCCACTCCAGCACGTGTTTCACCTGCGCGGCGGCATAGGCGAAGACCTCGGGATCAGGATTGGTGGCGGCACCACCCATGAAGCGCGGCGCGGAGAACAGGTTCGCCGTGCCCCACAGCAGGCGCGGGCCACCGTCGGCCATCTTGCGTTGGGCGCGTTCCAGCACCTGGTCGAGGAAGGCGTTGGACTCGCGCAGCGTCGCACCTTCGGGCGCCACGTCGCGATCATGGAAACACCAGAAGGGCAGGCCCACGCGCTCGAAGAAGTCGAAGGCGTTGTCCAGCTTCAGTTGCGCGGCCTGCAGCGGATCGCCTTCAAACCAGGGGCGCTCAAAGAGGTTGCCGCCGAGGGCGAAGGGGTCCTGCCCGCCCCAGCAGAAGGTGTGCCAGTAGCAGACGGCGGGACGCAGGTGTTCGGCCAGGGTCTTGCCCAGCACGACGCGGTTGGCGTCGTACCAGCGGAAGGCCAGGGGGTTGTTGCTCTGGGGGCCCTCGTAGCGTACGGGGGCGATGTCGGCGTAGACACGGGTCATGGTGAAAGCTCGGTGGGTGTGAAAAGGGTCAGGGGGCGTCCGGCTGCATGGCACGCAGCGGGGCATAGGCTTCGCGGAACCGCTGCCAGCGCGGTTGCAGGCGCGCGGCCGCATCGGCGGAGGGGAGGAAGGAGGCGGCCACCTCGGGCGAGCGCAGCACGGCCTCGGGCGCGGCACCCAGACCCAGCAGCGCGAGGCGCGCCGCGCCGAGCGCGGGGCCGACCTCGGCACCGGCAGGGCGGTCGATGGGCCGCTGCAGCACATCGGCCAGCAGCTGCAGCCAGGCGTCGGAGCGTGCGCCGCCACCCAGTGCCAGCAGCCGCGCCGGGTCGCTGCCCGCTTCGCGCAAGGCGGCCATGCCGTCACCGAACGCAAAGGCCACGCCTTCGATCACCGCATAACTGAGGTCGTCGCGCACATGCGCATGGCGCAGGCCGAGGAAGGACGCGGCTGCCACGGGGTCTGCATGGGGCGTGCGTTCGCCCGACAGGTAGGGCAGGAAGAGCGGCGCGTCCCCGCGCACCACGCCGGGGGCGATACCGGCCAGCAGCGCGGCGGGCTCCATGCCCGCCATGCCGCACCACCACGACAGGGCGCTGGAAGCCGACAGCATCACGGCCATCTGGTGCCAGGTGCCGGGCAGGGCGTGGCAGAAGGTGTGGACACCGCGCTCGGGGTTGCCGCGGGCGTCGGGCGACACCGTGAAGATCACACCCGAGGTGCCCAGCGAAACGAAGGCATCGCCCGGCCGCACCACGCCCACGCCGACGGCGCCCCCGGCGTTGTCGCCGGCGCCGGCCATGATGCGCACGCCCGCATCCAGCCCGAAGGCCTCAGCCCAGCGCGGCAGCAAGGTGCCCACCGGGTCGGGGCCTTCGTGCAGGTCGGGCATTTCCTGGAGCCGCATGCCGCTGGCGGCCAGCATGGCCTCGCTCCAGCGCCGCGAGATGACGTTGAGCCACAGCGTGCCGGCGGCGTCGCTGCAATCCGTGCTCATCACGCCACTGAGCTGCAGCACCAGCCAGTCCTTGGGCAGCAGCACCTTGGCCACGTGGCGGAACACCTCGGGCTCGTGTTCGGCCACCCACATGAGCTTGGGCGCCGTGAAGCCGGCCATCGCGCGGTTGGCCGTGATGCGCCGCGTGGCCGGCTCACGCTGTTCCAGCTCGGCACATTGGGCCTGCGAGCGGCCATCGTTCCAGAGGATCGCGGGGCGCAGCACCTCACCATGGCGGTCCAGCAGCACCGCACCGTGCATCTGGCCCGCGATGGCCAGGCCGCGCACGGCGGCCCACTGCGCGGGCGTCGCGCGCTCGCGCAGCGTGCGCATGGCGCTTTGCAGGGCGGCCAGCCAGTCGGCGGGTGCCTGCTCCGACCACACCGGCTGCGGGTGCGACACCGTGAGGGGCGCCATGGCCTCGGCCAGCAGCGCGCCGTCTTCGGACACCAGCACGGCCTTGAGGCCGGAGGTGCCGAGGTCCAGTCCAATCACGTTCATGGGCGGGTCCTCAGGGGTTGAAGGACTCGGCCACACGCGTGACCTTTTTGCCGGCGATGATCATGCCCAGCACCTCGTCTTCCGTGACCTCGCTGGTGCGGTAGGTACCCACCGTCTTGCCGTTCTTCATGACGGAGAGCCGGTCCGACAGGCCGAAGACATCGGGCATGTCGTGCGAGATCAGGAAGATGCCCACGCCCTGGGCCTTCAGCTTGCGCACCAGCTCGTGGACCATGCGGGTCTCTTCCGGCCCCAGCGCCGCGCAGGGCTCGTCCATGATCAGCGCCTTGGCATTGAAATACAGCGCGCGCGAGATCGCCACGACCTGGCGTTGGCCGCCTGACAACATGCGCACCGGCACGCGGATGTTCTTGAAGTTCGGATTGAGGCGATGGAACACGTCGCGCGCGGCCTTCTCCATCGCGTAGTCGTCCAGCGTGCCCCAGCGCGTGCGCAGCTCGCGGCCCAGGAACAGGTTGGCGACGGCGTCGAGGTTGTCGGCCAGCGCCAGCGTCTGGTAGATGGTCTCCACGCCCAGGTTCTGCGAGTCGGCGGGATTCTGGATCTGCGCGACCTGGCCTGCGATGCGGACTTCGCCGCTGTCGATGGGGAACGCGCCGGCCAGCATCTTCATCAGCGTGGACTTGCCCGCGCCGTTGTGGCCCAGCAGGGCCACCACTTCGCCGGGGTAGACGGAGAGGCTCACGTCCTCCACGGCGCGCACGCCACCGAAGGCCTTGTGGATGCCGCGCAGTTCCACGATCGGGGTGTTCATCACTGCGCTCATGACATCCGCTCCCCGGTCGCACGCCGGTACAACACATCGAAGACCACGGCCACGATCAGCACCTGCCCGATGATGACCATGCGCCAGCCGATGTCCACGGACAGCAGCAACAGGCCGCTCTCGAGGAACTGGATGATCAGCGCGCCCAGAACCGTGCCCAGCACCGTGCCGCTGCCGCCCGACAAGGCCACGCCACCGATCACCGCGGCGGCGATCACATACAGCTCCTGGTTCGCGCCCAGTGAATTGGTGCCGGCGTTGAGCCGCGACACCGCCACCACCGTGGCCACCGTGACCATCAGCGCCAGCAGCAGGTAGAGCTTGAGCATCACGCGCTTGACCGGAATGCCCACCAGAAGCGCCGCCTCGGGGTTGCCACCGATGGCGTAGACATACCGCCCGAAGCGTGTGCGGTTGACCAGGAAGGCCACCGCCATCACACACACGCCCCAGATCACGACGGGCACGGGCACACCCTGGCCGGGCCGCGTTTCTTCGAGCTGGTAGGCGTTCATGATGGCCACGAAGCCACAGGCCACCACGACAAAGAACAGCGTGATGGCCGCGTCGAACCACGCGGGCCGCAGCGTGAAGCCATTGGCCTCGGCTTGGCGTCGGCGTGCAATGGTGCTCCACACCAGCCAGGCACTGGCCACCAGCGCCAGCACCCAGCTCCAGAGCGGCCCCAGCGAGCCTTCGAGCCCGCCGCCGATCATCAGGAAGGTGGGATCGCTCACAGGCTGTGTCTTGCCCTGCGCCACGAGGAAGGCCGCGCCACGGAAGGTCATGAGACCGCCCAGCGTGACCACGAAGGAGGGCACGCCCAGGTACGCATTGAGCCAACCCTGGTAGAGCCCGATCACGCAGGCCAGCGCGAGGCCCGCAAACGACGCCGGGATCCAGTGCCACTCCTTCGTGTACATCAGGAAGGCCACCAGCACCCCCACCACACCCATCACCGAGCCCACCGACAGGTCGATCTGGCGCGCCACGATGATGAGCGCCATCGCGGTGGCGACGATGCCGACCACGGCCGTCTGCTGCGCGATGTTGTAGAGGTTCTCGGGCGTGAGGAAGTTGCTGGTGAGCGCGTGGAAGACCAGCGCCATGACCGTTAGCACGCCGGCCATGATGGCCAGGCGCAGGTCCAGCGAACTGATCTGCAGTTTGTTCAGCATGGGATGTCTCGCAAAATCTTCCGAGCGTTGGTGCTTCTGCCAGGGCACCCGCGGAACTGGCTTTGCCAGGCCGCTGGGTGCGCCCCCCTCCCGCAGGAGAGGGGGGTGCGGCGAAGCCGCTTGGGGGGTGGTTCGCTTATTTGCAGGCGGCTGGCGCCGTGGCTGCATCCACGCCCTTGCAGGCAGCGTCCTTGGTGATCCATCCGGCCTTGATGACCACATCCAGGTTGTCGCGCGTGATGGCCACGGGCTTCAGGAACTTCGCGTCCAGGCTGACCTTCTTCTCGCCTTCGGCCCACTTCATGGAGCCCGACACGGCCTTCTTGTTGGCCAGGTTCACGGCCGCTTCGGCGGCTTCACGGCCCAGGTCGCGTGCGTCCTTCCACACCGACACGGTCTGCGTGCCCAGCGCCACGCGGTTCAGCGCCGCGAAGTCACCGTCCTGGCCGGACACGGGCACGCCCTTGAGGCCACGCGCGGAGAGCGCTGCCACCACGCCACCGGCCGTGCCGTCGTTGGAGGCCACCACCGCGTCCACCTTGTTGGCGTTCTTGGTCAGGATCTGCTCCATGTTCTTCTGCGCCACTTCGGGCTTCCAGCCCTCGGTGTATTCGTCGCCCACGATCTTGATGTCGCCTTTCTTCACGGCAGCGTCGATGGCCTCCTGCTGGCCCGCACGCAGGAAGTTGGCGTTGGGGTCGGTGGGCGAGCCCTTGATCATCACGTAGTTGCCCTTGGGCTTGGCCTTGAACACGGCCTCGGCCTGCATCTTGCCCACGGCCTTGTTGTCGAAGGTGATGTAGAACACGCCGGGGGTTTCGATCAGGCGGTCATAGGCGACGACGGGGATGCCCTTGGCCTTGGCCTTGTTGATGGCCGGCAGGATCGCGTCCTTGTCCATCGCCAGGATGATCAGCGCCTTGGCGCCCTTGGCGATCAGGCCGTCGATGTCGGCCAACTGCTTCTCGGGCGAGCCACCGGCGTCCGCGCTCACGTATTCGCCGCCGGACTTGGCCAGCTGGCCCTTGATGGCGGCCTCGTCGGTCTTCCAGCGTTCTTCCTGGAAGTTGGACCAGCTTACGCCGATCACGGGGCCGGCGGCCTGGGCGAGCGCCCCGAAGGCTGCCAGTGTGGCGGCGATGGCGATCCGGTTGAAATGCATGCGCATAGTGAGTGCTCCTCTGGATGTTTCTGCTATCGATGGCCGGCGGCAGCGGTAACCGACCTGAAGGGTTGCGCCGGACCGCCTCCGGCGTGAAGAAAAAAAAGGGGCTACTGCACGGGACGGCTCATGGCAGGTTGTCCCGCAGGTAGATGTCGATACGGATGCGTTCCAGGCTGGCGTCCACCGGTTCGCGCGTGAGCTGGGCCATGGCCTGGCGCAGCGCCGAGCGCACCTCGTGCACCGCGTCCTGGTGGATCACCGCGTCCGCCGTTCCGCGCAGCAGCGCATCGCGCGTGGTGGCCGTAAGGTCGTGTGCGATGAAGGCGATGTCGTCCGCGCGGCCCGCGCCGTCCAGCGCCCGCACGATGCCTTCGGTGCCGGCGCCGATGTTGTAGATCGCTTGCAGCTGGGGGTGGGTGGCGAGCAGCTCCGCCGCCAGCGACTGGCAGCGTGCGGGGTCGTCGCGGCCTTCACACGGCGGCAGCACGCGCAGGTCGGGATATTCGGCCAGCAGCACCTGCTGGAAACCGAACCAGCGCTCCGCATGGTCGCGCAGCGACAGGCTTCCCGCGACCACGCCCACCTCACCGCGCCGCGTGCGCAGGAACCGGCCCATCAGGCTGCCGGCGGTGCGCCCGGCCGCCACGTTGTCGATGCCGACATAGGCCGCGCGGCGCGAGGAGGGCACGTCCGACACCAGCGTGATGACATGCACGCCCTGGTCCACCAGCGTGCCGATGGCCTCGCGCACCAGTGGGTGGTCCAGCGCCATGACCACGGCCGTGTCGCAGTGCCCTTGCAGCGAGAGGATGCCGCGCGCCAGCGTTGCCGGCTCGAACACGTCCACCTGCAACACCTGCGCCGTGGCCCGGCGGTCGTGCAACCAGGCCTGGTGGGCCTCCACCTGCTGGTGCAGCGAGGCCACGAAGGGGTTGTTGCCCGAGGGCAGCACGAAACACACGCGGTGGGTGCGCTGGCGCCCCAGGTGCACCGCCGCCGGATGCGGCCGGTAGTTGAGCTGCTGCACCGCGCGCTCGACGCGCTCGATGGTGCGGGCATGCACCTTCGCGCGCTTGTTCAGCACCCGGTCCACGGTGGCCACACCCACGCCGGCGGTGCGTGCCACGTCCTGCAGCGTCACGCGTGCTGTGGGGGCGGGGGAGAGGCCGGGGGTGGACATCGGCCGCAATTCTGATGTGCGGCCATCATTTATCCATCAGGGTAAACGCTATGGCGATGGCGGAAGAACGCGGTTATTTGCCCTGCGGATGACGCAAATCATGCATTCGTTTGATGTGCGTCTATCATGATTGAGCGGCGGCCCGCGGCGGCAGACGCTGCGCGGGCCTGTGGGCGCAAGGGCCTACAGGAACATGCCGCCAGAGGCTTCCACGCGCTGCCCGTTGATCCATCCGGTGCCGGGCGCCAGCAGCGAAGCGATGACCGGCCCGATGTCGTCCGGCTCGCCCGCGCGGCCCAGGGACGTGACCGAAGCCACCATCGCATTGACCTGCGCGTTGTCGCGCACCGCACCACCGCCGAAGTCCGTGGCAATCGCGCCGGGCGCCACCACGTTCACGCGGATACCGCGCGCACCCAGCTCCTTGGCCTGGTAGCGCGTCAGCACCTCGATGCCACCCTTCATCGCCGCATAGGCTGCATAACCGGGCAGGGAGAAGCGCGCCAAGCCCGACGACACATTGAGGATCCGCCCGCCGTCGGTGATCAGCGGCAGCAGCGCCTGCGTCAGGAAGAACGGGCCTTTCAGGTGCACGGCCACCAGCTGGTCGAACTGCGCCTCGGTGGTCTGGTCGAAGGCGGCGTGTACGCCCATGCCGGCGTTGTTGACGAGGAAGTCGAAGCGCTCGCGGCCCCAGGTCTGGGACAGCGTCCGGCGCAGCTGCGCGGCGAAGTCCGCGAAGCCGCGGCTGTCGCCCACGTCGAGCTGCAGCGCCACGGCGCGACGGCCGAGTGCCTGTATCTCGGCAACGGCGGAGGCGGCGTCGGCGGCGTTGTGCTGGTAGGTCAACACCACGTCGGTGCCCTGCGCGGCCAGAGCCAGCGCGGCGTTGCGGCCCAGTCCGCGGCTGCCGCCGGTGATGAGGGCGATGGAGGTGGGAGTTGCGGTAGCGGTTGCGGTGGTCGAGGCGGTCATGGAGGGCTCCTGAAGAACAAGTGGTGAGGCAATGGACTCTATTGATGTGCCTGGAGAAGATAAAGACGGCGAAAGTGATAGATTTGTTCGCCTGAAACGAACAATGGAGCCGTCCCATGCTGCGCCCCGAACTGCTGCTGGTCTTCACGCGCGTCGCCGAACTGGCGAGCTTCACGCAGGCCGCCGACAGCCTGGGCCTGCCCAAGGCCAGCGTCTCCAAGTCCGTGAAGCAGCTGGAAGAAGCGCTGGGCGTGCAGCTGCTCCAGCGCAACACGCGGCGCGTGCAACTCACGCACGACGGCCAGGCGGGTTACGAGCGCTGCAAGGACATGCTGGCCGCCTTCGACGACCTGCAGGGCATGTTCCGCCACCAGGGGCAGGCGCTGCGCGGCCGGCTGCGCGTGGACATGTCGCTGGGCATCGCGCGGGCGGTGGTGCTGCCGCGGCTGCCGGAGTTCTTGCAGGCGCACCCGGCGCTGGAGATCGAGCTCTCCAGCACCGACCGGCGCGTGGACCTGGTGCGCGAGGGCTTCGATTGCGTGCTGCGCGTCGGCGCGCTGGAGCCCTCCGAGCTGGTCGCGCGGCCGATGGGCCGCATGCCGCAGTTCAACCTGGCCAGCCCGGCTTACCTTCAGGCGCACGGCACGCCGCAGACATTGGAGGACCTGGCCACCCACCGCCTCGTGCATTACGCCCCGCGCCTGGGCATGCGCCCGCTGGGCTTCGAGGTGGAGGAAGAGGGCGGCACCGTGCGCACCATCCAGATGGCGGGCAGCGTCACGGTCAACAACTCCGAGGCCTATTCCGCGGCCTGCCTTGCCGGCATGGGCATCGTGCAGGCGCCGGTGTTCGGCATGCGGCCGCAGGTGGCGGCGGGCCAGCTGGTGGAGGTGCTGCCCCGCTGGCGCGCGCCGGCCATGCCGGTGACGCTGCTGTATGCCCACCGGCGCAACGTGCCAGCGCGCGTGCGGCTGTTCATGGACTGGCTGGGGTCCCTGCTGGTGCCGCACCTCCAGTAGGGGTGATCCGCCAGCGCCGCGGGCCCGGGCGCACAAAAAAGCCCCGCCGTGTCGCCACGCCGGGGCAAATGTCCCTGACGCATCCGCGTGAAGGACCCTTGGAATCACGCGACGCGGTGCCGGCGCCAGGCCGGCACGTGCATCAGAACTGGTGCACCACGCCCAGGCCGTACTTGCGTTCCTTGGTGGTCACGCCGACGACGCGGTCCACTTCACCGTTGCGGTACGCCGCGTACAGGTAGGTGCGCTTGCTCAGGGCGTACTGGCCCATCAGCGCCAGGCCGGTGGTGTCCGAGATCTTGCTGCCTGCCAGTTTCTGGTCTTCCGCGGAGTAGCTGGCCGTCAGGGAGAAGGCGCCGAAGGGCACCGTCACGCCCAGTTGGTAGCCGTCGTCCTTGGCGCTGGCGAGGTTCTTGTTTTCGCCGCCCTGGTATTCACCGAAGACCTTGGCTGCACCGAAGTCGTACGAAGCACCCACCAGCCACTGGTTGATGGCGCGTGCGCCGCCTGCCTTGTTGACCTGGTACATGCCGCCGACCGCCAGCGCACCGGCGGCGTAGTTCAGGCCCACGCCATAGTTGTTGCCCGCGCTGCGCACGCCGGGGATCTTGTCCTCGTTGGGCGCCCACAGCACCCGCGCCTGGAAGCCGCCCATGTTGGGGGTGGCGTACTGCACCGCGTTGTTCTGGCGCGAGATGTAGTCACCCAGGCCGCGAGCGGCCAGCGTCGGCGACACCGACGCCGAGGTGCCGAGCGCGAAGGACTGCGCGGAGTAGCCGGAGTTGGCAAAGGGGTCGTAGTTGCTGGAGAACTGGTCCAGCAGGTCGTACTGGCGGCCGACGTTCAGCGAGCCGAAGCTGCCCGACAGGCCGACGAAGGCCTGGCGGTGGAACTGGTTGGCGGCGTTCACGAAGCTGCCGTTGTCCACGTTGAAGCCTTGCTCCAGCGTGAAGTTGGCTTTCAGGCCACCACCCAGGTCTTCCACGCCGGACAGGCCCCAACGGCTGCCGGTGTGGGCGCCGCTGAGGATGGAGGCGCCGGGGTCGGACAGCGTGACGCCGCCGGCCGACGTCTTGACGTTGCCCAGGGAGGCATCGATGCGGCCGTACAGCGTGACGCTGGATTGCGCGAAGGCGGTGCCGAGCGTGGCGAGGGCCGCTGCGGCGACGAGGGTTTTCTTCATGTCGGGTTTTCTCTGCGGTTGAGGAATGCTGAGACCGGCCTCCTGCCGGAAGCTGGACGTTTGCAAGGTGCTCACGTCATCTGATTGAGCGAGCATTTAATGCAACGGTATTGTTGCATAAAGACGCGATTTAATTCAACTTGAGCGTTTTATTAATGTGGCAGATTTATTGCAATGCATGGGGCTTCCGCCCCGTGCCGCGATAGACTTGGCCGCCTTCGGCCCGAAGCCCGCGATGCAGGGGAGCCCACCACACCCCGTTCGCGGTGCACGCATGTGTCGCCCAGAACACCACACGAGACGCCATGAACTTCGCGAAAAAGGTCGGCCGCCCGACCCTCGACGCCGCAGCCGAGCTCACGCGCCGCATCACGGACGTGGCGACCCAGGTCTTTCTGCAGAAGGGATACGCCAAGACGGGCATGGAGGAAATCTCGGGGGCCTGCGGCGTGGCCAAGCGCAGCCTGTACAGCCGCTTTCCCAGCAAGAGCCTGTTGTTCTGCCACGTGATGCGCTCCTACGCCGACCATGCCTTCGAGGGGCTGGACTGCAGCATGGCTGACAACGCAACGCTCGAACAGCAATTGGGCGCGGCCTGCCTGCAGGTGCTGCGCGCGCTGATGCAGTCCGATGTGGCCACAATGGAGCGCATCATCACCGGGGAAGCGGTGCAGTTCCCCGAGCTGGCGCAGAGCGTGATGGCGGCGGAACAGCGCGTGGTCGAGCAGTTCGCGGCGATCCTGCGGCATTCCGTGCAGTGCACGGGCCTGACCGAGCAGGAGTACCAGGCCGCAGCCTCGTCATTGCTGAACCTGGTGATCTCGCCCGAGATCCGCAAGGTGACGCTGGCGCTGATCCCCTGCGAGGTCAGCCCCGAGATGGAGCAGCGCGTGGCGCGCGGCGTGGGGCTGTTCCTGCACGGTTTCGTGCGCATGCAGTGCCCGGACGCCGGCGAGTCCTGGCTGGACACGACGCGCTCGGGTTAGGCGCCTGGCCCTGCGCCGCGGCGCGCGCGGTCAGCCGCGCCGGTACTGCCGCACCGTCTGCGCGATCCTGCCGAACAGCGACTGCCCGTCGCGGTCGCTCATGTCGATCTCCACGCGGTCGCCAAAGCGCAGGAAGGGTGTGCTGGCGCTGTCCGTATCGATGGTCTCCAGCATGCGCCGCTCGGCCAGGCAGGACGAGCCCACGGCAAGGTCGCGGTTGGATACCGTGCCCGAGCCGATCACGGTGCCCGCGGCCAGGGCCCGCGTGCGCGTGGCGTGCATGATCAGCGCGGGGAACTCGAAGTCCATGTCCTTGCCGGCATCGGGCCGTCCCAGTTCCACGCCATTCACGGTGCTGACCAGCGCCCCGCACAGCTTGCCACCGTCCCAGTGCGGCGCGAGTTCATCGGGCGTGATGCACACCGGCGCGAAGGCTGTCGAGGGCTTGGACTGGAAGAAGCCGAAGCCCTTGGCCAGCTCGTGCGGGATCAGGTTGCGCAGGCTCACGTCGTTGACGATGGTCACGAGCCGGATCGCAGCGCAGGCCTCCTCCATCGTGGCGCCCATCGGCACGTCGCCGGTGATCACCGCGACTTCGGCCTCCAGATCGATGCCCCAAGTCTCGTCGGCCACGGGGATGTCATCGCGCGCGCCGCAGAACGTGTCGGAGCCGCCCTGGTACATCAGCGGGTCGTGGTACAGGAAGTCGGGCATCTCGGCCTTGCGCGCCTTGCGCACCAGCTCGGCGTGCGAGAGGTAGGCCGAGCCGTCGCACCACTGGTAGGCGCGGGGCAGGGGGGCCATGGCCTGTGCCACATCGAAGGGTTGGGCAGAGGCTATGCGGCCGGCGTTCAGGGCCTGGTAGATCGCTTCGAGTTGCGGTGCTGCGGCGGTCCAGTCGTCGAGCGCGCACTGCAGGGTAGCGGCCACCTGCGTGGCGGCCGTGTATTGCGTGAGATCGCGGCTGACGACGACGAGTTGGCCATCGCGGCGGCCATTGCGGAGGGTTGCGAGTTTCATGCGGGAAAGCGTGGAAGTGGAGGAGGGAGCGAAAGGAGAAGATTCATTCGGCCACGCCCATGCGGCGCGCCATCTCGCGGCGCCATTCGCTGCGCGGGCGAAAGCCCTCCAGCGTGCGCGCATGCTGCTCGGCCCACGCCATCAAGGCGTCGGCCGGCAACTCGAAAGGCGCCGGAATGCGGCAGGGCTGGCTCACGTACCAGGGCGTGTCGATGTACAGCTCCACGCGGTTGCCTTCGGGGTCGCGGAAGTAGACAGATAGCGCATTGCCGTGCGTCACGGGCGTGATCTCGGTGGCCTCGGTGTGCTGCAGGCGCACGTGGAAATCCTGCAGCGTGGCCAGCGAATCGGCCTTCAGCGAGATCTGGTTGATCACGTTGAAGGAGATCTCGGCCGGCCGGCCGGAGATCAGCACGATCTGGTGGTGCTCGTCCGGGTCGCGGCTCAGGAACACCAGCTCCATCGGACCCGCAGGCCCGGGCAGGGTGCCACGGTCGGTGATGGTGAAGCCCAGCACCTCGGTGTAGAAGCGCGCCTGCCGTTCGAGGTCGGTGGCGAAGAAACCGAAATGGCTGAATGTCAGCCCGGGTTGAGCGCTCAAGGAAGTTTCTCCGGAGAAGGCGAGCCAGCGGGCGTGTCACGAAGCAGTTCGCGGGCGAACCAGGTGGTGAGCACGCTGTTGCGCTCGTTGCTGTGGTTGTAGAGGCAGTGCACGCCTTCGGGCCAGACCTCGAAGGTGGTGGCCTCCGCGCCGCGCAGTTCCACCAGGCGCTGCATCTCGTCGTTGCCGACGAGGATGTCCTGGCCGCCGTGCAGGCACAGCAGACGGGCGCGCATGTGCCGGGCGGCGTGGGGCAGGTCCAGTGCATCGAAGAAGGCGAGCACCTCGGCTTCGCTGGTGTCGTGGCCCAGCATGCGGCCGATACGTTGCAGCACACGCGGGAATTTCGCCGCGCCGACCCGGGGTTCGGGTGAGCCACCATTCGTGCAGCAGGCCACGATGCGTGCATCCGCCGCCGCGGCCGCAATGGCGAGGCTGCCGCCCGCACTGTGGCCGATCACACCGAAGCGATCCGGCGCGGCGCCACGGGCCACCAGGGCATCGAGCAGGCCCGACACCACAGCCGTGAAGTCGGTGCCCAGCATGGAGCCGTGCGCCAGGCGCGCGAGCCCCTGGCCGGGCAGTTCCAGCAGGCACACGGACAGGCCCTTCTCCAGGTAGGCGGGTACGGCCGCATGGAAGGCTTCGCCCCAGCCGTCCGCGCCGCCCCAGACCACCACGGTGGCGCCGACCTGCGCGAAGCCGGGGGCGCGGAACAGCCAGGCGTGGTGGCTGCGCTCGCGGTGCAGGATCTCCAGGTGCTCCGCCGGCGGGCCATCGGCCGTGTGCTCCATGGCCGCGCGGAAGTTGCCGGCCTGCCGCAAGTAGACCCTCAGCCGCGCCGGCACATCGTGCTCCAGGCCCGCTTGCGCCAGCCGGCAGCAGGCGGCGGCCTGCAGGTAGAAGCGCGATGCAGAGGCAGCACGCCCCGCCTGCGCCTCGAAGGCCGCACGCGCTTCGTTGTCGCCGGCAAGCTGCAGCGCGATGCTGTCCCAGCCGTGGCCGGCCTCCACGCGGCGGCGCAGCTTGAGCACGTCCTCCAGCGCGCAGCCATAGTCCAGGCAGCGCTCGGCGGGGTAGGAGCGCAGCATGGCCTGGTCGAGCGCCGCATCCGCGCTCGGCGCTGGCGGCGCCTGCAGGTAGCCGTCCTGGCGCAGCGAGTCCGTGGTGTGCATGGTGGGTGTCAATCCAGTCGCACGGGCAAGGCTGCCAATGCCGCTTCGAGTTCCTGCGCGTTCTGCAGCACCGCATGCACATAGCGATCAGGCCGCAGCAGGATGGCCGGTGCCTCGTAGGGCGCCAGCGTGTCCGCCAGGTCCGCGGGCAGGACCACCGTGCGCAGCAGCCCGTGGCGCTGCTGCAGGTGGGTGCCGGCCAGGTGCGTGCGCGCGAAATCTTCCGTCGCCACCAGGGCGAAATGGTGGCCGATGGTGTCGTCCATCAGAGTGCCCTCCAACCGGGGCTGCACGAACTGCCGTCCCAGGCCATGGGCGCCGTATTGCGCGCTGAGCCCCGCGCCCAGCGCCGGGTTCGGCGGTGCGTAGGCCTTGGGGTTCGCGCGCATGTCGCGCGTGCGGGCTTTCAAGGCCTCGGGGTCTGCCATCTGGATGATCTTGCCGGTCTCGACGGCACCCACGATGAAGGCCCGCACATGGGGGGCACGTTCCGGCCCGTACGTCGCGAGCAGGTCGTCGACCGCGCGCCCCTGGCAGACGGCCGCAAGCTTCCATGCCAGGTTGGACGCATCGCGCAGGCCGGCGCACATGCCCTGCCCGAGGAAGGGCGGCATGCGGTGCGCGGCGTCGCCGGCGATCAGCAGCCGGCCCTTGCGCCACTGCTGTGCGATCAGCGACTCGAAGGTGTAGACGGCAGCGCGCGTGATGTCGCCGTCCTCGCGCCGGATCGGGCGCACCGAGTTTTCGATGAAGTCCCACACGGTGCCTTCGCGCGTCACCAGGGCCATGTCGTCGTCGGCCTTCAGCATGATCTCCCAGCGCAGCATGCCGTTGACGGAGGAACTTGCGTACATCGGCCGCTCGGGGTTGCAGTGCTGCGTGCTCACGCGCTCCAGGCCGAGGTCGCGGCGCTCCTTCACGTCGACCACCAGCCAGCGCTGCTTGAAGCCCAGGTCCTCGTGCTCCGAGCCGATCAGGCGACGCACCAGCGAGCGCGCACCATCGCAGCCCACCACGTAGCGGCCGCGCAGCTGCACCAGCGTCGCGCTGGCCGTGTCCTCCGCGTGCACCACCACATGCTCCCCGGCATCCTCGATGGCGTAGGCATCGTGCTGCAGGTACGCATGGGCCTGCGGCGAGCGCTGCAGCCTCGCACGCAGCGTGCGCTCCAGCTCGGGCTGGTGGAACATGTAGTCGCTGACCCAGCCCAGCGGCCCCTTCGCGCCGCCGCGCTTCCATTCCATGAGCAGGGCGCCGTCCGCATCGAGGAAACGCATGCCCAGCGTGATGCCGCTCTGCGCTTCCACCTGCTCGGCCACGCCGATGCTCTGCAAAACGCGCATCACCTCCGCGTCGAGGTGACCGGCCCGTGCCAGGTGGTAGACACCCGCCTCGCGGTCGAGGATGGCCACCGACAGGCCCTGCTGCACCAGCAGGTTGGCCAGCGTGGCGCCCACGGGGCCGTAGCCCACGATGACGACGTCGTACAAACCCAGATCCTTGTGCGCCATGGTGTTCAGTCCAGCTTGATGTTCAGGTCGGTGATGATCTTGCGGTACACCGCCTGCTCGCCCTGCAGTTCGCGTGCGAAGGTGGTGCCCGGCAGGTACGAGGCATGCACGCCGGCCGGCAGGCGGCCCTTGAACGCGGCTTGCTCCGTCGCGTTGCGCAGCGCCGTGGACATGCGTTCCACCAGCGCGGCCGGCACGTTCTTCGGCGCGAAGACGCCGAACCAGCCCGATGCGTCGTAGGGCACTTTCAGTTCGCGCGTGGTGGGCACGTCGGGGATCTCGGGCAGGCGCGTGTCGCCCACCACCGCGAGAGCGCGTGCCGTGCCCGCCTTGACGTGCGGGATCACGCCCGGCTCGCCGTACACGTCGATGCGTCCGCCGAGAAAGTCCTGAAGCGCGGGGCCCATGCCCTTGTAGGGCACATGCAGCAGCTTGAAGCCACCGGTCGCTTGCAGCGCTTCCATGCCCAGGTGCAGCAGCGTGCCTTCGCCGGGGGATGCGTAGGTGTACTTGCCCGGGTCCTTCTTCGCCATCTGCACGAAGTCGGCCCAGCTCTTCGCGGGCGAGCTGGCCGGCACAGTGAACACCAGGTTGATGGCCGCGATGCGCGCCACGGGCGTGAAGTCCGCGGGCGAATAGGGCGCCTTCTTCACGAAGGGCGTGATGGACATCATGGCCGTGGTGCCCAGCAGGAAGGTGGTCTGGTTGGTGCTGCGCAGCACGGCCTCGGCCGCGATGAAGCCCGAGGCGCCGGGCTTGTTGTCCACCACGATGGGGATCTTCAGCTCCTGCGACGCCGCTTCGGCGGCGGCGCGCGCGGTGGCGTCCAGCGCGTCGCCGGGCGGGAAGGGCACGACCAGGGTCAGGGTGTCGGTCTTGGCGTGGGCGGTGGCGGCCAATGCGAGCAGGGATGTGGCGAGCAAGGATGTGGCAATCAAGGTGCGGCGTTTCACGGGAGTCTCCTCTGGCTGGTGGTGACACGCTGAAATTCACAATTCGAAATTGTGCGCTGCAGCGAAGAATAATTTCTGCCGGAATTATGATTTCATTTCCATATTTTGACAATAGTTTGCATAATTGCGTTCGGCAGAAGACCTTTCCTACAACCAAGGAGCAGACATGATTTCTCCCACCACACCCTCTACACGCGCCGGGAAAGACCGGCCCGTGTCGCGCCGTGTTTTCACCGCGGCGGCACTGTCCGGCGCTGCGGCGATGGCCTTGCCCGCACTGGCGCAGCAATACCCCGCCAAGCCCATCCGCCTGGTCGTGCCCTTCGGCGCGGGGTACCCGCCGGACATCTATGCGCGCCTGGTGACCGACCGCATGGCCCCGCTGCTGGGCCAGCCCATCGTGGTGGACAACAAGCCGGGCGCTGCCGGCGCCATCGGTGCGGCGGAAGTGGCCAAGGCGCCGGCAGACGGCTACACGCTGTTGCTGGCCAGCGCCGCGATGATGGGCATCGTGCCCCAGTTGCGGAAGACGCCGTACGACCCGGCAAAGGACTTCGAACCCGTGGCGCGCGTGGTCTCCACGGTGCTGATGGTCACCGTGAACAAGGACTTTCCGGCGTCCACCTGGCCGGAGTTCGTCGCCGAGGCGCGTCGCCAGCCGGGCAAGTATTCGATCATCTCGTCGGGCGACGGCAGCCTGCTGCATTTCTCGGCGGTGCAGCTGATGGAAGCGGCGGGTATCCAGCTGCTGCACGTGCCCTACGAGTCCTTCAGCCAGGGCGTCACGGACATCGCGGCTGGCCAGGTCAACGTGATGATGGACCCGACGGCCGCATTGCCTTTCATCAAGTCCGGTGCCATGAAGGCCTTGCTGGTGATGGACGACAAACCCAGCCGCGAATTGCCCGAGGTGCCGACGCTGGTGCAGCACCCCATGCCCTTCACGCTCAAGGCCTGGTTCGGCATCGTGGCACCGGCCGGCACGCCGCGTCCGGTGATCGACCGCCTGCAGGCAGCGATCGCGAAGGTGGTCAACGAAGACCCGAGCTACCGCGACCGCCTGGGTGCGGGCTCCACGCCCAGCTTCTCCGGTGGCCGCGATTTCGCCGCTTTCCTGGAGCAGGACCGCGCTGCCTATGGCGGCATGATCAAGCGGCTGAACCTGAAGCTCGACTGACCTGCACACGCCCACAGATTACCCATGACCATGACCTATCCCCCCCTGCACCCCATGGCGCAGGCCCTGCTCGACAAGCAGGCTGCCAGCGGCGAGCCGCCGATGGAGACACTTACCGCGCAACAGGCCCGCGCGATTGCCGACGTGCGCGTGCTGCGCGCCACCTTCGCGCGGCGCGAAGGCATCACCACGCGCGAGTTGGCCGCACCGGGGCCGCACGGCTCCGTGCCGATCCGGCTGTTCCGGCCCGACAACGCCGCAGCGGACGCGCTGTTGCCCGTGCTGGTCTACATCCACGGCGGTGGCATGGTGGTGGGCAACCGCGACACCGTGGACCCGCACTGTCGCTGGCTCTGCGCGGAACTGGGTTGCATGGTGGCGAACGTGGAGTACCGGCTCGCACCGGAGCACAGGTTCCCCGTCGGCTCCGAAGATGCGCTGGCAGCCGTCGCTTGGCTCGGTGCGCAGGCGAAGGCGCTGGGGGGCGATGCGAGCCGCCTGGCGATCTCGGGCGAGAGTTCGGGTGGCACGCTGACTGCCTCGGTCTGTATGGGCCTGCGCGATGCGGGCTCCGCGCTCAAGCCCACGCTGCAGGTGCTGGTGTACCCGGGCATGGACTCGGTGCTCGAAGGCGAGGCCTGGGAGCGGCTGGGCGAGGGGTACTTCCTCACACGCCCCAAGATGCAATGGTTCGTGGACCACTACCTCACGCCCGAACAGGCGCGCGATCCCGTTGCCTCGCCGGTGCGTGCGACCGACTTCCGGGGCCTGCCGCCGGCGCTGGTCATCACCGCGGGTTACGACCCGTTGGTCGATGGTGGCAAGCAGTATGCCGACCAGCTGGCGGCCGCCGGTGTGCCCGTGCGTTACCACTGCTTCGAGGAATGGTCGCACGGTTATTTCTACTGGGCCGAATCCAGCGCTGCGCAGGAGACAATGCGCATGTTCATCGACGCGGTGCGCGCTTCCTGGCAGTGACGCCAGGTCGATGGGCGCGCATGGAAGGGCGCGCAGGGATGGGCCTGATAGCATTCCTGCCTCTGTCCCGCGCCAGGCCCATCGACCCCCATGAGCGACGAATCCGGATCCAGCCTCGCGCGCATGCTCGGCGTGCTGGACTTCTTCACCCTGCAACGTTTCGAGTGGACCGTGGAGGAACTGTCCGAGGCCACGGGCTACACGGCATCCTCCACCTACCGCTACGTGCGTGCCCTGGGACGCGCCGGCCTGCTGGCGCGCATGCCCGGTGGCACCTACGTGGTGGGCGCGAAGATCATCGAACTGGAAGCACTGACGCGGCGCGTGGACCCCGTGGCCACTGCCGCCGAGCCGGTGCTGCAGGCGCTTGCGCGCCAGACCGGCTGCGCCTGCCTGCTCTCCAGCGTGTATGGCGACCATTTGATCAACATCGCGCACGAGCCCGGCGTGGAGCCCTTCCACCTGACCTATGTGCGCGGTGAACCCTTGCCGTGGTTTCGCGGCGCGCCCGGCAACGCCGTGCTGGCCTTCATGGCGAACACGCGCGTGCGCAAGCTCTTCGACAAGTTCCACGCGCCCGCCGACGCGGACGCCAACGAAGCCGCCCAGGCGGATGCCTGGCGCGCCTGCCGCGCCCGCCTCAAGGCCATCCGCCAGGCCGGTTACTGCGTGAGCCGCGGCGAGCTGCAGGCCGACGTGGTGGGTTTCGGCGTGCCCGTGATCCCGGTGGACGAGCCGATCGGCAGCATCTCGCTGGTGTGCTCGCGCGAGCGCGCGGAGCTGCTGGATGCCGAGGGCATCGGTGAGCTGTTGGTGGCGCGCGCGCGCGCGCTGGCGGCGCAGATCGCGGAGCACCGCGCGGGGTAGGGCGCGTAGTAGTGCGCGGGGCGTCAGGCCCTCGCGTGGATCACGGCGCGCCGCGCGCCAGCAGCATGCCGTCCGCCCAGGCCTCCCGCATCTTCTTCAACAGCGTGGCGGGAATGCGTGCATCGCCCCGCGCTTCGAGCAGCACCGCATCCATCGCGGCCGCGATGCGCTGCAGCACCTCGGCGGGCTGCGCCACCTCGCAGACCTTGCGGCCGAAGCTGATCAGTTCCTCGGTGGTGGGATAGACCTTGGTGTGGTGCCTGCCCGCGAAGAGCTTGAGCGCCAGCGTCCGGTCTTCGAGTTCCGGCCCGCCGTCATACCGTGTGTAGCGGTAGATGGCCGTCGTGACCACGTCGAACATCGGTGCCAGCCACGCATCGTGCGGCGCCCGGTAGAGGATGCCGAAGTTCTTCAGATGCCCGTCACCATTGCGCACCATCACCGCGAAGGCCACCTGCTCGAAGAAGCGGTGCAGGTTCTCGCGCGGCAGCTGCAACTGCTTGAGCAGTTCGGCCACACGTTGGTAGCTGCCCTGGTACTTGCGGTCCGACAACACGTCGCGTACGCGCAGGCCGGCCAGCGCCGCGATGTCCTCGAAGCCCAGCCGTTCGATACCTCCATCCGGCGTGGGCACGATGTCGAAGCGGTCCAGCACCAGCATCTGGCCATCGTCGGAGAGCGCGATTTCCGGGGTGGTGATTCCCGCGCGCTGCGCTGCCCGCAGGCACAGGTATTCGTTGGCCGCGAGGCCAGGGTAGGCCGGCCCGGCCACCTTGACGATCAAGGACGGGATCGGAATCGTGGGGCGGTCCGGCACCATGATCTTCGGCTGCATGCCGGCGATGCCGGCGCCCGTGCTGAGATAGGCCCGCACGAGTTCGTCGAAGACTTCGGGCGTGAAGCGCAGCTTCAACAAATCTTCGCGGCGGATGGCGGGTGGCTGCGGTGGCGGCGCGGCATCGGGCAGGCCATAACCCAGCCGGCCGATGCCATTGCTGCCGATCAGCGCCAGCAGGTGCATGGGGGTCAGCGGCTGCTTGGGAAACAACGCGCGCAGCCGCAGGAACAGATCGCCCTCGGGCAGGTTCTGGTCCATGGGCGGGAACAGGTCGCCGTCCTGCCACGTGGGCTGCGTGCTGGCCGGCATCAGCAGCGCCACCGCGGGCTGTTCCGGCCGCGGGTCCCGGTAGCGGTACTCGTAGGTGGAGCGCTTGATCAGCTGGCCGCTGGCCGTGCCGTCGATGGTGACGTCCAGCAGCGGCAGCTTGTCAGGGAGCATCGGGGTCCCCATCACCTTCGTCATCCAGGAAGCGGCCCGCCACCTCCTGCATGGTCGGCATGCCGGCCTTGTCGATGCGCAGGGCCAGGCCGAGGGCAGCCATGACGGCCAACAGCGAGGACACGGTGACGTCTTCGCCGGCCTCCAGCCGGTAGATGACCTCGCGGACCTTGCCTGAGCGGGACGCCAATTCCGTCTTGGACAGTCCGGCGGATTCGCGCTCGCGCTTCAGCAGTTGGCCAAGCTCGTCGGAAAGGCGAACAATGTCAGTCATGACTTGCATATTGCCATGGAATATAGCGATATGCGCTTTATAACTTGCAAATCAAGGGTGATTTGACTGGCTGGCGCGTCTACTGAATCGACCCCAAGGCTTGGCCGCCGCTACGCAGCCTCGTGGCACACGGCCTCGATGTTGTGCCCATCCGGATCCAGCACGAAGGCGCCGTAGTAGTCCGTGTGGTAGTGGGGCCGCAGGCCTGGCGCGCCGTTGTCCCGGCCGCCTGCTGCCAGCGCAGCGCGGTAGAAGGCATCGACCATCGCACGCGACCCGACGCGGAAGGCGATGTGGATGGGCGGCACGTTGGGCGTGCCACTGGAGATCCAGAAATCCGGCTTGGGTGGCTCGCCGAAGCCGGCCACGTCGGCACTGCCGGTGACGGAGGCCGGCAACTCCAACTGCAACGTGTAGCCGATGGGGGCCAACGCCTGCGTGTAGAAAGCCTTGCTGCGTGCGAAGTCGCTGACCGCGACGCCGGTGTGGTCGATCATGAAAAGCTACGTGGTGTGGGCTGCACAGTATCGGCGGACGCATGTGGCTGCGCCGCCCCTCGGGGTGCGGTGGCGGCCTCCAGCTGCGAGAGCCACCGCATGGCCTGCACCGTGTCGGCCCCGCACATCTCGTGGGACGGCATCAACCCGCCACACACCGCCGGCCGCTCGGGCTGGCCGAAGATCGCACAGCGCAGGTCGGCCATGAGCTGCACGCAGCGCACACCCGCCGGCTTGCCGTGGGGCATGCCGGGGATGGGCGAGCTGATGGAGGGGGCGATGCAGCAAGCGCCACAGCCGCTGCGGCATTCCAGCACGGCGGCGGTGGTGCCTGGCGTCATTCCACAAACAGCAGCGCAGGCGACTCCACCAGCGCGCGCACGGCCTGGATGAACTGCGCCGCGTCCATGCCGTCCACTGCGCGGTGGTCGAAGGACGAGGACAGATTCATGGTCTGGCGTGCGACCCACTGGCCCTTTTGCAGCACGGGGCGCTCGACGATGCGGTTCACACCCACGATCGCCACCTCGGGCCGGTTGATGACGGGCGTGGTGACGATGCCGCCCAGGGCGCCCAGGCTGCTGAGCGTGATGGTGGAGCCAGAGAGCTCCGAGCGCGTGGCGCGGCCCGTGCGCGCTGCCTCGGCCAGGCGCGATACCTCCGAGGCCAGCGCCCACACGTCGCGGGACTCCGCATGGCGCACAACCGGCACCATCAGGCCGTTGGGTGTCTGCGCTGCCACGCCCAGGTGCACGGCGCCGTGGCGGGTGATGACGCCGGCGTCGTCGTCGAAGCGCGCGTTGATCTGCGGGAAGTCACGCAGCGCGATGACGATGGCGCGCATCAGCAGCGGCAGCAGCGTGAGCTTGCCGCGCGCTGGAGCCCAGCGCTGGTTCAGCGAGGCGCGCAGGCCTTCGATCTCCGTCACGTCCAGCTCCTCGACATAGCTGAAGTGCGGGATGCGGCGCTTGGACTCCTGCATCTGCATCGCGATGCGCCGGCGCAGGCCGATCACGGGGATGGCTTCTTCGTCGTGGCGCTCGGCGTAGGTCGGGAGAGTGGACACCGCCGGGGCCGAGGCCTGGGCCAGTGGCGCTGCAGCTGTCTTGCCACTGGTGGTTGAGGCGGGTGTGGCGGGTGTCGCGGCTTCGGGATGCGCCTGCGCATGCGCTTCCAGGTCCGCATGGGTGATGCGGCCTGCCGTGCCCGTGGCGGACACGGCCTGCAGGTCCACGCCGAGCTCCCACGCGCGGCGGCGAACGGCAGGCGAGGCGATGGCGCGGTCGCCCGGCGCGCGCGGTGCTGCCGCTTGTGGCGTGGTGGCAGGCGCTACCGGCGTGTGGGGCTTGGCAGGTGCTGGCGCTGTCCCCTTGGATGCAGTGGCCACTGCCGCTGTTGCTGGCGCGGTGGTCTTCGCGGCGGCGGGTGTGGATGCGGGTGCGGATGGTGCTGCGGCTGCAGCCTCTGGCGCGGATGCGGTTTCCACCGCCTCGCCGCCGTCCACATCCTCCATCCCTTCCGGCGCGATGCGGATCAGCTCCGCACCCACCGAAATCATCTGCCCCACCTTGCAGCCCAGCGCGACCACGCGGCCGGCCACGGGGGAGGGGACTTCCACATTCGCCTTGTCCGTCATCACGTCGGCCAGCGCCTGGTCTTCCTGCACCGTGTCGCCGACCTTCACGTGCCATTCGGTGAGCTCCACCTCGGCGATGCCTTCGCCCACGTCGGGTACCTTGATGACGCGCAGGCCGCCGGGCGTGTTGTTCTTTGCGGTTGCCATCACACCACCTCCATCACACGGTGGTAGGCCGCCGCCACACGGTCGGGCCCTGGGAAATACGCCCACTCCAGCGCATGCGGGTAGGGTGTGTCCCAGCCCGTCACGCGCTCGATGGGTGCCTCCAGGTGGTAGAAGCAGTGTTGCTGCACCAGCGCCACCAGCTCGGCGCCGAAGCCGCTGGTGCGTGTGGCCTCGTGCACCACCACGCAGCGACCGGTCTTCTTGACCGAGGCGACGATGGTGTCGATGTCCAGCGGCCACAGGCAGCGCAGGTCGATGATCTCGGCATCGATGCCGCTCTCGCGTGCCGCCGCCTCGCAGACGAAGACCATGGTGCCGTAGGCCAATACGGTCACGTCCTTGCCCTCGCGCACCGTGTTCGCCTTGTCCAGCGGCAACGTGTAGTGGCCCTCGGGCACCTCGCCGGCCGGGTGCTGGGACCAGGGCACGATGGGTTTGTCATGGTGGCCGTCGAAGGGGCCGTTGTAGAGCCGCTTGGGCTCCAGGAAGATCACGGGGTCGTCGTTCTCGATGGACGCGATCAGCAGCCCCTTGGCGTCGTAGGGCGTGCAGGGCATCACCGTGCGCAGCCCGCACACATGCGTGAACAAAGCCTCGGGGCTCTGGCTGTGCGTCTGCCCGCCGTAGATGCCGCCGCCACAGGGCATGCGGATGGTCAGCGGCGAGGTGAAGTCGCCCGCCGATCGGTAGCGCAGCCGCGCCGCCTCCGACACGATCTGGTCCGAGGCCGGGTAGAAGTAGTCGGCGAACTGCACCTCCACCACGGGCCGCAGCCCGTTGGCCGCCATGCCGATGGCCGCACCCACGATGCCGCCCTCGGAAATGGGTGCGTCGAACACGCGCGATTTGCCGTATTTGGCCTGCAGGCCTTCGGTGCAGCGGAACACGCCGCCGAAGTAGCCCACGTCCTGCCCGAAGACCACCGTGGTGGGGTCACGCTCCAGCATCACATCCATGGCCGAGCGCAGCGCCTGGATCATTGTCATGCGTGCCATGTTCATGCCTCCTTCTGCGTGCCGGCAACTTCAGCGGGCGTGGCCGTGGGCTTCTCGGCACGCGCCTGCGCCAACTGCTCGTGCAGATGCTTCGGCATCTCCTGGTACACGTCCTCGAACATGCTCTCCAGCGGCGGCGTGTGGCCGTCGATCAGCGTGCCGCCGTGGCGTTCGGCCTCCTTCAGTGCGGCCAGCACCTCGGCGTCCAGCGCCTTCTGCGTGGCCACGTGTTCCTCGTCGGACCAGGCGCCCAACAGCACCAGGTGCTGCTTGAGCCGCGCGATCGGGTCACCCAGCGGAAAGTGCGTCCAGTCGTCCGCCGGCCGGTACCGCGCCGGATCGTCCGAGGTGGAATGTGCGCCCGCGCGGTGCGTGACCCACTCGACGAGTGTCGGCCCGAGGTTCGCCCGCGCACGCTCCAGCGCCCAGCGCGAGGCCGACAACACGGCCAGGAAGTCGTTGCCATCCACCCGCAGCGAGGCGATGCCGCTGCCCACGCCGCGCTGCGCGAAGGTGGTGTATTCGCCACCCGCGATGGCCTGGAAGGTGGAGATCGCCCACTGGTTGTTGACCACGTTGAGCACCACCGGCGCGCGGTACACATGCGCGAAGGTCAGCGCCGTGTGGAAGTCCGATTCCGCCGTGGCACCGTCGCCGATCCAGGCCGACGCCACATGCGGCTCGCCCTTGATGGACGCGGCCATGGCCCAGCCCACCGCCTGGATGTACTGCGTGGCCAGGTTGCCGCTGATGCTGAAGAAGCCTGCGCGCTTGTACGAATACATCACCGGCAGCTGGCGGCCCAGCAGCGGATCGCGCGAATTGCTCATGAGCTGGCAGATCAGCTCGGACATGGCGATGTCGTCGCGCGAGAGCAGCAGGCCCTGCTGGCGGTAGGTGGGGAAACACATGTCGCCCGGCGCGACGGCCAGTGCATGCGCGCAGGCAATCGCCTCCTCGCCCAGGCACTGCATGTAGAACGAGATCTTTTTCTGCCGCTGGGCGATCTGCATGCGCGCGTCGAAGGCGCGTGTCTTCATCATCGCGCGCAGGCCGCGCTGCAGCAGTGCGGTGTCGGCATCCGGCGCCCAGGGCCCGACGGCCTTGCCATCCTCGTCGAGCACGCGAATCAGCGACGCGGCCAGTCCGGCCGTGTCGGTGGGGGCGATGTCGGGTGGGGGTTTGGGTGCGGCGCCCGCGGGGGCGAGGCGCAGGTACGAGAAGTCGGTCGCGCAGCCGGGGCGGCCGCTGGGTTCCGGCACGTGCAGGCGGGGCACGCCGGAGGGGGGCAGGGTGTTGTCCATCGTGTGGTGTCCTCGGGTGGAGTCCATCGGGCACCGTTGTGCGGCACCCGCTGAAGCGAAGCGGGAGAGGGGTGGCCTCATGGTGCTTCGAGGGGCAATGCTAACCGACGCAGGTCGCCGCGTTGCCACGGGTGCAGCGTCCGCGCCGGCATGGCTGGACTACTGCCGGCGTCAAGCCCGTCCTACATGCATCCCTCGTCTCCCCCTGTCGGGATATCGCCCGTGCGCCAGGATCATCAGGCGATCCAACAAGGAGGAGATCCACCCTATGAATACACCCCTGTCATCCACCGCCGCGCTGCATCCCGCCGGCACCCTTCCGCTGTCGGCGGCGCCCGCGGTGGCGACGGGCTCCGGCGTTTCGTGGGGTGCCATCCTCGCAGGCGCTGCCGGCGCCGCGGCGCTGTCGTTGATCCTGCTGATCCTGGGCACCGGGCTGGGCCTGTCGTCGGTCTCGCCCTGGGTGAACCGCGGCGTAGGTGCCACGGCGCTCGGCATCTCGACGGTCGCGTGGCTCACCTTCACGCAGCTGTCGGCATCGGGCATGGGGGGGTACCTCGCCGGGCGCTTGCGCACCAAATGGGCGTCGGTGCAGTCGGACGAGGTGTACTTCCGCGACACCGCCCACGGCTTCCTGGCCTGGGCTGTGGCGACGTTGGTGACGGCGGCGGTGCTGACCTCGGCCATCGGATCCATCGTAGGCACGGGCGCGCAGGCAGGTGCCACCGTGGCAGGTGGCGTCGTCTCCGCCGGGGCGACCGCAGCCACTGGCGCCGTGGCCGGAGCGGCCTCGCGTGACGATGCGTCGTCCGGTGGCAGCACGGGTTACTTCGTGGATGCGCTGTTCCGCCGCGATGCGGCTGCCGCTCCCGCTGCTCCGGCTGCAGCCGCCAGCGGTGCCACTGCCACCGCCAGCGACAGCAAGTCACCGCAAGCCATGCCGTCCGTCTCCGCCATGCCCGGCAGTTCGACCGCCATGCAAGCGCCCGTGCCCCTGGCCGAGGTCGCACGCATCTTCGCTACCAACCTGCGCGCCGACGCGCTGCCGGCAGATGACGCGCGGTACGTGGGCCAGCTGGTGGCGCAGCGCACAGGCTTGCCGCAGGCCGAAGCCGAGAAGCGCGTCACCGACACCTTCACCCGCATGAAGACCCGCATGCAGGAGACCGAAACCGCCGCCCGCGAAGCGGCCGACACGGCCCGCAAGGCGTCTGCCGGCGCCGCGCTGTGGCTCTTCGTGTCGCTGCTCATCGGCGCCTTCGTGGCGAGCTGGGCCGCCACCTTCGGTGGTCGCCAGCGCGACCTTTGAACGTCGACGACCGACCATTCCATCCACCCCACCAATCATTCGAAGAAAGCCAAGACCATGCGTTCACTTCTGCTACTTTTCCTGGGTATCCCGATCCCGATCATCATCCTGATCGCGCTGCTGACCTGAGGCAACGCGCCCGGGGAAGGCTGCAGAGTTCAGCCGACCCCGGGTTTACTGGAGAGGACTTCCTGCCCGCACGCGCAGCGCTTCGTACAGCCGTGCGGGCCCGAGCAGGATGCCGGTCAATCCGTCGCGCACCCGTTCAGACGCGAGTGCCTGAGCACCGAGGCCAGCAGGCAGGGCAGGCACGAGTCGCGCGCCAAGTCGATGAGCACCACGTCTCCCTCGGCATGCAGCCAAGCTTGGGTCGCGATGTGGGCGCAGATCTCGCGCTTGGCGTGGTGCTCATGGCGGCGTGATCAGGTCGGGGCGGTGGGCACGCAACCACTGCTCGGCATGGGACAGCAGGCGCGCCGCGTGGTCCATGCAGGCTTGCAGGGTGGCCGTGGAAACGGGGTCGCCTTCGTAGTCGCTTACGTTGCGCTGCCGGCGAAGCGCGTCGAGCACGATGATGTCCGGCTGTGCCACGCCCATCGTCAGCCCCAGGCTCTGGATGGCCGTCTGGGGGTGGCCGGGCCTGCTGGTCGAGGTGCGGTATGAGTTGGCCCACAGGCCCAGCATGGCGCACTGCATGATGCATTTGTAGGCTGCATCGAAGCGGTTGTCCGCGCTGAGCTGCGCAATGCCCGCATCGGCAAGGTTGCGCCGTGCCGCCTGCATCAGCTTGGCGATGCTGGCTGCATCAGGCGTGTGGGCTTGCAACTGCCCGATCGCCAGCAAGTTCTGCAAGCTCATCGGCGTCTCCCTTCACGAACAGTTGGGGCTTGGCCAGCACATCACGCGCGAAGGCGTCGCCACTGCGTGCGCGCGCGGCGAACT
Organism: Burkholderiaceae bacterium; assembly: GCA_965278985.1. Classification (GTDB taxonomy): domain Bacteria; phylum Pseudomonadota; class Gammaproteobacteria; order Burkholderiales; family Burkholderiaceae_C; genus CAISIP01. The sequence goes on from OZ257131.1 coordinate 349,164, forward strand.
CCTCTGGTGTGTAGAGCACCGGGCTGACCTCGCGGCCCAGCGCGGCATGCAGCGGATACACCGCCTGCACCAGCTCTGCAAAGCCCACGCTGCCCAGCACCAGCACATCCACGTCGCTGCCTTCCGACGCCGTGCCACGCGCCATGGAGCCGAATACCAACGCTATCCAGATCTGCGCGTCTAGCGGCGCCAGCGCCTCGCGCAGCGCGGGCACCACGCCGTGCGTCTTGCGGAAAATCGCCGCCAGTTCGCCGAACAGCGGGTGGCCGGCGTGGGCCTGGTAGCGCACCTGGTTGCCCTGCTCACTGCGCAGCAGCAAGCCGGCCTGGGCGAGCTTGTCCAGCTCACGGGCCAGCGTGCCGGCGTGGCTGCCGGTCAGCCGGGCAAGTTCCCGCAGGTGAAAGGCCGCCTGCGGCTGCAACAGCAGCAGCGCCAGCACTCGCTGCCGCGCAGCCGGGAACAGCAGGTCCATCAGTGAGGTGTTGCTCATTAGGCGACGATTGTTGCTTGAAAGGCGACAATATGCAAGGCCAAGATCAAGCTGCCTGGAGCAGTCCCATGTTCGGCATTCGCAAACAGCAGACGCATGATGCCTCTACCAAAATCTGCGCCAAGCCCGTGCTTCAATGCAAGCGCATCCCGTCTTGCCTGCTGAAGGTCTGCTCTCTCCCGTGCGCTTGCGCTGCGCGCGCCGTGTGCAACCCCGTACCGGGAAGGGCCATCGTGACAGCGAACGCATCCCGGTGTAGCGTGGCGACATGACGCACCCTCTGCTGCTCTCCATCGTGCTGACGTACCTGGCCCTGCCTCTGCATGCGCGCGACCTGCCCGGTCCGCCGAGTGTGCAGGAGCGCCTCGAGGCGGCGCGCGATGCCGTCTACGCCGGCCGATGGCCCACGGCGATCCGCGTGCTGGAAGACGCGGTCTTCGAGGATCCCACGAACGCCGATGCGCACAACCTGCTGGCGTACAGCTACCGCAAGCAGCCGCAACCGGACCTGTCCCGGGCTTTCGAACACTACCGCAAGGCGCTGGCGCTGGACCCGCGCCACCGTGGCGCGCATGAGTACATCGGCGAGGCCTACCTGGCTGTCGACCAGCCGCAGGAGGCCGAACGCCACCTTGCCGAACTGGAAAAGCTTTGCGGCCACCGCGATTGCGGGGAATACCGCGACCTGGCCCGGGCCATCGCCGCCTACCGCAAGCAGAAGCGCTGACAGGCAAGCGCGCAAGCGCCTGCGCGAGGCCTGCCAGGCAGGACCCTGGTGCTGAAAGGCGCTGACGACCGCGCCCGGGTGCCGACAGGCGCCTGTGCGCGCTGGCGTGGCGGCGGCCTGTCCCGGCGCCCTTGCGAGTGCGACTTCCAGCCGCGGCATCGATCACAATCGATTCCCCAACCAGCGAGGTTCCCATGCCATCTGCAGACAACGGGCGATACGACATCGTCAGCCGCGCCTTCCATTGGGTCACGGCGCTGGCCGTGTTGGTGGCCTTCATCCTGGGGCCCGGTGGTTATGGGCGATTGATTCGCCAGGGCGTGGACCCGGCCACGCGGGCCGGCATCGTCTGGCATGAATCGCTGGGGGTGACCATCTTCGTGCTCACCTCGTTGCGGCTGTTGTGGCTGCTCGTGCGTCCGGCGCCGCCGCGCGTGCCCATGCCGTCGTGGATGCGGGCCGCGTCGAGGGCCGGGCACGTCGCATTGTGGGCATTGCTGTTCGTGCTGCCGGTGACGGCGCTGCTGGCGCTGGGCAGCGAAGGGCATCCGCTGACGCTGCTCGGAGGCTTTCGCACGGAGGTGCTTCCGTGGTTGCAGGAGTCGGCGCTGGGCAAGTTCGCCGACTGGGGCGACGTGCACGGGCTGCTGGGCGATGTGCTCATCTGGCTGGCCGGCTTGCACGCCGTCGCGGCGCTGTGGCACCACTTCGTGCGCAAGGACGGTGTGCTGGTTGCCATGCTGGGATGGCCGCGCCGCGCATCGACGCGGCACTGACGCTGCAGCAGCCCTCGCGGCGACCGGGGCGCACGCAAGGGCAGGAGTGGACGACCTCTATTCCAGCCCGAACGCGAACACCGCACCGGCCCCTGGCCGCGGCACGAGGCGGATGTCGCTGCCGTGCAGCTGCAGGATCCGCCGCACGATCATCAGGCCCAGCCCGCCGCCGCGTTCGCCGCTGGAGGCGAAGGCGGGTCGCGTGAAGATCACGGGCTGCAGCTCACGCGGAATGCCCGGCCCGGTATCGGCGATCTCCACCTGCACACCGGCCTTGCTCGCGTCGCCGCGCAGCAGCCGCACGGCGATCTCGCCGCCCTCGGGCGTGTGGCGGATGGCGTTGTCCAGCAGGTTGGTCAGCACGCGTTCGATCATGCCCAGGTCGGCGTTCACCACCGGCAGACCCGGCGCGATGTCGGCCACCAGGCGCTGGCGACGGGCTTCGGCCGCCAGCTCGAATTTCTGGAACACGTCCTGCACCAGGTCGGCCAGCGCGAAGCGCTCCTTCTCGGGCTGCACCACGCCGTATTCCAGCCGCGCGAGTTCGAACAGCTCTTGCGCCAGGCGCCCCACCTTGCGGCTCTGGCCCAGCGCGATGTCCAGGTAGCGGCGGCGCTCGTCGGCGTCGAGCAGGTCGGCTTTCAGGCGCAGGGTTTCCAGATAGCCGTGCAGCGAGGTGAGTGGCGTCCGCAGGTCGTGCGAGATGTTGGCGAAGAGCTCGCGCCGCTGCTGGTCCTGGGCGGTCAGTTCCTTCCATTGGGCGTCGATGCGCTGGGCCATCTGCACGAAGGCCTGGCCGAGCACACCGATCTCGTCGCTGCGCAAGGCCACCGCGTTCAGCGTGGGTGCGCGGCCCAGGGCCGCCACGCCGTCGCGTTCGAATTCCTGCACGGCACCGGTGAGTTGCCGCAGTGGGCGCGTGATGAACCGAAACGCCACGAGGCCCGCCACCAGCCCCAGCAGCGCCACCAGGGCCATGGCCCAGAGCGTGGTGCGCAGCACCGAGCCGGTGGCGAGCTGTGCACTGATCGCCGCGCGGTCTTCGCCGGACAGCACCACGTAGACATACCCGGCATCGCGGCCATCGACCCGCAGGGGCGCGGCGCTGAAGACCTTGGGCCCCATGCCGCGCGGGTCGTCGCCCCGCACGGGCAGCGCTGCGCCGCCGAGCAGGCTGCGCACGGGGGCCAGGTCCACGCGCTCCAACTTCAGGTGGCCCGGCGGCGCGGCCTGCGCCACGATGCGGCCACTGGGGTCGAGCAGGTAGACCTCCACGCTGGGGTTCACTGCCATCAGCTGGTCAAACAGCGCGCGCACGGCCACCGGGTTGAGGCCGCCGCGCTGCATCAGTTCGGCGTTGCCCGCGATGTGCGCGGCCAGACCCAGCGACAGGCTCTGCGTCACCTCGCTTTCGTGCCGCTCGCTGGCGGCCATCTGCAGCCAGGCCGACACGCCCGAGCAGGCCAGCAGGAGCACCGCGAACACCACGGACAGGCGACGCGACAGCGTCCAGGCGGTGGGCAGTGTCATGCGCGCTTCTCCGTGCCACCGTCGGCGGCGTCCTCGATGCCATCGGTATCGCCGGCCACCATCCGGTAGCCGCGCCCCCACACTGTGAGGATGCGGCGGGGTTGCGCGGGATCGGTCTCGACCTTGGTGCGCAGGCGGTTGATGTGGGTGTTGACGGTGTGCTCGTAGCCATCGTGCTGGTAGCCCCAAACCTGGTTGAGCAGCTCCAGGCGCGAGAACACCCGCCCCGGATGGCGCGCGAAGAAATGCAGCAGGTCGAACTCGCGCGGCGTGAGCTCGATGGGCTTGCCTTCCACCCGCACTTCGCGCGTGACGGGGTCGAGCGCGACCTGCCCCAGCTCCAGCTGGCCCGCCTCCACCCGCGCGCTGCGCGCCATGGCCTCACTGCGCCGCAGCAGCGCCCGCACGCGCGCCACCAGTTCGAGTACGGAGAAGGGCTTGGCCAGGTAGTCGTCGGCGCCCAGCTCCAGGCCCAGGATGCGGTGCATCTCGCTGGAGCGTGCGCTGGTGATGATGATCGGCGTGTAGCGGGCGACCGCGGGGTTCGCCCGCGCGGCGCGGCAGATCTCCAGCCCGTCCACGCCCGGAAGCATCAGGTCCAGCACCAGCGCGTCCCACGGGCCGCTCTGCAGCGCGCGCAGCCCCGCATGGCCGTCGGGCGCGTGCGTGACGGCATAGCCCTCGTCGTGCAGGTGCATGCGCATCAGCTCGGCGATGTGGGCGTCGTCCTCGACGATCAGTACGCGCTTGGGGGTGTCCATGGGCCCCGATTGTGGTCCGAAGACGGCCGCCGAGTTATCACGATTAATTGAAGATTCGGTGATGAATCGGCGAGGGGGTGCGCTGCACACTGCCTTCCATGCCAAGCCTTCACCACCCCCCGCACAGCACACCGATCCATCCCGGCTGGCTGCGCGCCTGCCACTGGCTCAACGCGCTGGCCGTGCTGGTGCTGGTGGCCAGCGGCTGGCGCATCTACAACGCGGCGCCGTTCTTCGACTTCGCATTTCCCAAAGGTTTGACGCTGGGAGGCTGGCTGGGCGGCGCTCTGCAGTGGCACTTCGCCGCGATGTGGCTGCTGGCCGCCAATGGCACCGTCTACCTGCTGCTGAACATCGCCAGCGGCCGGCTGGCGAAGAAGTTCTTCCCCCTCACGCTGCACGGCATCTGGCGTGATGCCCGAGCGGCATTGCGCGGCGCCTTGGTGCATGCCGACCCGCGCCACTACAACAGCGTGCAGCGCGCGGCCTACCTGTTCGTGGTGCTGGACACCGTGGTGCTGGTGCTCTCGGGCCTGGTGCTGTGGAAGTCGGTGCAGTTCGGGCTGCTGCGCGACCTGCTGGGGGGCTACGAGGCCGCGCGCCGTGTCCACTTCGTGGCGATGGCGGGCCTGGTCGCTTTCGTGGGTGTGCACCTGGTGATGGTGGCGTTGGTGCCCCGCACGCTGCTGGCCATGCTGAGCGGGCGTGCCGGCCGCAACACCCCCCATACCCCGATCGCCAAGGAACTCGCATGAAGATCTTCCGACGCCCCACGCTCCCCGGCATCGATGCCGACGCCGCACTGGCCGAGGCCCGGCAGCTGATCGGCCGGCGCATCGAGCAGCCCGCACGCCGCGCCTTCCTGCAACGCACGCTCACGCTGGGCGGGCTGTCGATGCTCACGGGCTGCAGCATCAGCGACAACGCCGGCGTGGAGGCCGCGCTCACCCGCATCTCGCGCTTCAACGACCAGGTGCAGGGCTGGATCTTCGATCCCACGCAGCTGGCGCCGACCTACCCGGAGTCGATGATCACGCGGCCCTTTCCCTTCAACGCCTACTACGGCGAAGACGAGGTGCGCGCGGTGGACGGCGACGCCTGGCGGCTGGAGGTGAGCGGCATGGTCGCCGACCGGCGCCGCTGGAACCTGGCCGAGCTGCGCGCGATGCAGCAGACCGACCAGGTCACGCGCCATATCTGCGTGGAGGGCTGGAGCGCCATCGGCAAGTGGGGCGGCGTGCGCTTCTCCGATTTCCTGGCGCGGGTGGGCGCCGACACCACCGCGAAATACATCGGCTTCCGGTGCGCGGACGACTACTACACCAGCATCGACATGGCCACGGCGCTGCACCTGCAGACGCTGCTCACACTGACCTGGGACGGCGCGCCGCTGCCCCCGAAATACGGCTTCCCGGTGAAGCTGCGCATGCCCACCAAGCTGGGCTACAAGAACCCCAAACATATCCAGGCGATGTTCGTGACGAACACCTTTCCTGGCGGCTACTGGGAAGACCAGGGCTACAACTGGTTCGGAGGCAGCTGAGGGCATCCCGCCCTCGGCGCTTGCGAAACGTCAGGCCGCGTTCAGTGTGGACCGGCGCAATTCAACCCCCTCGACACCCAAGGACTCTGCAATGAACAAGCTCACCACCACCGTGCTGGCCGCCTTCCTGGCCATTGGCTCCGTCTCGGCCATGGCCGCCGACGAAATGAAGAAGGACGGCATGTCCAAGGACGCCATGTCCAAGGACATGATGGCCAAGGACGGCATGAAGAAGGATGCCATGGGCAAGGACTGCATGGCGAAGGACGGCATGAAGAAGGACACCATGGGCAAGGACGCCATGGGCAAGGACTGCATGGCCAAGGACGCGATGGCCAAGGATGCCATGGGCAAGGACGCGATGGCCAAGGACGGCATGATGAAGAAGGACGCCATGGGCAAGGACAGCATGGCAAAAGACACCATGGGTAAGGACGCCATGGGCAAGGACGTGATGAAGAAGTAACCCGCCAGCCCAGCGCCCCGCGGAGACGCTCATGGTCTATTTCATCCTGTCCTACCTGGCCGGGGCGCTGACCCTCTTTGCGCCCTGCATCCTGCCGGTCGTGCCCTTCGTGTTTGCACGGGTCGACCAGCCCTTCCTGCGCAGCGGCCTGCCGATGCTCGCGGGCATGGCATTGACCTTCGCCGTCGTGGCTTCACTGGGAGCCTTCGTCGGCGATTGGGCGGTGCAGGCCAACGAATACGGACGTGTCGCGGCCCTGGTCGTGCTGGCCGCCATGGGCGCGATGCTCATCGCGCCCCGACTTGCCGTGTGGGCCACGCGGCCCCTGGTCGACATCGGCAGCCGGCTGTCGGATGCCGGCTCCCGGCCCGGCGCGCGTGGGCGCAACCCGGCCGCGCTGTCTTTCCTGCTCGGCGCCGCCACTGGACTGCTGTGGGCGCCGTGCGCGGGTCCGGTGCTGGGGCTGATCCTGACGGGCGCGGCGTTGCAAGGCCCCTCGGTCCACACCTCGCTGCTGCTGCTGGCCTATGCCGCCGGCGCCGCGAGCGCGCTCGCCCTGGTGTTGTCCGTCGGGCAACGTGCCTTCGCGATGCTGCGCCGCGCCCTGGGCGTGGGGGAGGTGGTGCGCAAGGCCATCGGCGTGGCCGTGCTGGCGGGTGTGGCAGCCATCGCGCTCGGACTGGACACCGGTGCGTTGGCCGAGCGCTCGTTGCCCGGTCCTGGCGGACTGGAGCAACGGCTGATCGACCACTTTCGGCCGCAAGCAGAAGCAGCACGGGTCGATGCGGGTGCAGGTCAAAGTGCGGGTGCAGGTGGCTTCCTGCGCGTGCAAGCAGGTGCGGCCCCAGCACGCCGGCTGGACCTTCCCTCGCAGGGCCCGATGCCGCCGCTGGACGGCGTGGTCGAATGGCTCAACTCGCCGCCGCTGTCGGCCAAGGAGTTGCGTGGCAAGGTCGTGCTGGTCGAGTTCTGGACCTTCGGCTGCATCAACTGCCGCAATGCCCTGCCCTATGTGCGAGATTGGCATCTCAAGTACAAGGACCAGGGGCTGGTGGTCGTGGGCGTGCACACACCCGAGTTCGCGTACGAAAAGAACATCACCAACGTCCGGCGTGCACTCAAGGAACTCGACGTGCCGTTCCCCGTGGCGGTCGACAACCGGTTCACGGTGTGGCGGGCTTTTCGCAACAATTACTGGCCGGCGCTGTATTTCGTCGATGCCAAAGGTCAGATCCGCTTTCACCATGTCGGCGAAGGCGCGTATGAGAAATCGGAGCAGGTGATCCAGCAACTGCTCGATGAAGCCAGAAAGGAAACGAGGCCCCTATGAAAACTCCCATCCCCACCCTGCATCCCGCACTCTCGCGCCGCGGCGCATTCACGGCCATGGCCTTGCTGCTGGGCGGTGGCGCGCTCGCCTGGCGCGCCATGCCTGCCATCGCGGCGGAGAGTGCCGTGGTCATCCCTCCGCCCCAGGATGCGGGCGCCGCCATGGCCGGCGCCAGCAGCGACACCGCCGTCCTGGCCGGCGGCTGCTTCTGGGGCGTGCAGGGCGTGTTCCAGCATGTCAAGGGCGTTACGCGCGCCGTGTCGGGTTATGCGGGCGGTGAAGCCCGCACGGCGAAGTACGAAGCCGTGGGTTCCGGTCGCACGGGCCATGCCGAGGCCGTGCGCATCACCTATGACCCGCGCGAGGTCAGCTTCGGCCAGCTGCTGCAGGTGTTTTTCTCGGTCGCCCACAACCCGACCGAGCTCAACCGCCAGGGGCCGGACACGGGCACGCAGTACCGCTCGACGATCTTCGCGCAGAACGCCGAGCAGGCGCGCATCGCCAAGGCCTACATCGCCCAGCTGGACCAGGCGCGCAGCTTCGGCGCCCCCATCGCCACCACCATCGAGCTGATGAAGCCTTTCTACGAAGCCGAGGCCTACCACCAGGACTACATGACGCTGCATCCCAACCAGCCTTACATCGCCTTCAACGACCTGCCCAAGCGCGAGAACCTGAAGCGCATCTTCCCCGACCGCTACCGCGACAAGCCGGTGCTGGTGGGTGCGAACGCATGAACGGAAGGCGGATGACCATGTTCCTGCGCAGACACCTCCTGGGTACGCTGGGCGCTGGCGCCGCGCTCGCCGCGGCCGGCTTGCAGCTGCTGCCGACCGCGCGCGCCGCGAAGGCGTATGCCGTGACCCATACCGATGCCGAATGGAAAGCCATGCTGAGCCCCGAGCAGTTCCAGGTGTTGCGCAAGGCGGGCACCGAGCGGCCGTTTTCCAGCCCGCTCAACAAGGAGAAAAGGGCCGGCACCTTTGCCTGCGCGGGCTGCCAGCTCCCGCTGTTCTCCTCCGCCACCAAGTTCGACAGCGGCACCGGCTGGCCGAGCTTCTGGAAGCCCCTGCCCAACGCGGTGGACAGCGAGGTGGACCGCAGCTTCGGCATGCGGCGCGAGGAAGTGCTGTGCGCGCGCTGCGGCGGGCACCTGGGGCATGTCTTCGACGACGGTCCCAAGCCGACCGGCCTGCGCTACTGCATGAACGGGCTGTCGCTGGCCTTCGTGGCCGGGGCCGCGCCCGCCGCGTAGGCACCCGTGCGGCCTCGCGGCCGTGCGGCCGTGGGAGGTCAGAAGCTGTAGGCCACCCGCGCGCTCAGCATGTTGCCGCGCTGGCCATAGGTCTTGCCGGCCAGGTAGGCCAGCTGCCAGTCGAGGTCCCCCGAGGGACCGTGCACGGTACCGAAGAGCGCTGGCCCGAGGCGGTGGGACTGCCGTGCCTGCGGCAGCCAGCGGTCCCACTGCCCCAGCTCACCGAAGCCCTGCGCGCCGATGTGCAGCCTTGGCTGCCAGCGGTGGCGCACCTGCCACTGGTACTTGAGTTGCGTGCCCTGGCTGGAGAAGCTGCCGAAGCCCCGCTCGAAGAACAGGTTGGCGTTCAGCTGCGTGCGGTCGATGTCGGTCTGCAGCGCCGGGCCGAACTCCAGCGTCCAGCCCCCGCCCGCATGCGTCGGAACCGATGCCAGGGTGTGCAGCGCCAGGTCGAAAGGGTATTCGCCCTGGGTCAGCAGGATGTCGTTCTGCCAGTTGCGGCTGGAGACGTGGTTGGGGATCTGCGACGAGCGGATGTAGCTCACCAGCACTTCGCTGTACCAGCGGCTGTTGACGTTCCAGCCCAGGCCCAGTTCCGGCCACTGGACGACGGGTGAGCCCTTGGACTCCACGGTCCAATAGCGGTAGTCGACGGTCTTGCGCCCGGGGTTGCTGTAGGCCGTCACGACGTAGTATCCGGGGTCGGCCTGGACGGCGCCGCCACACAGCGCCACACAGGCTGCCAGCATGTGGACCCGAGCGCGCATGCATGTCTTCATTTTGGAAAGCCCGCATTGTGGCAAGACGGTGCTGTGGAGCAGCGAGACCCGTGCGCATTCGGGCCACTGGCGTGGCCGACACGGTGCCGCTGCCGGAGCTGGCGCACCCCGGCACGCCGGCCGCAAAGACGCACCGACGCGGCACCCCTTGCATACAATCGGCCCGCAGCACCCGGCATCGGAGGCACATCCGGCCTGTGCGGCAGGCCCGGGGCGATGGGTGCGCGGGGCAGATGCCGCCCGCACCGCGGCCAGGGCGCCATCCAGGGAGCTTGACGATCCACTCCGGCGCACGGCGCAGGCATGGCTACGCTTCCACACATCCTGATCGTCGACGACGACCCTGCCATCACCGACATGGTGGTGCAGTACCTGTGTGCGCATGACATGCGCGTGAGCACGGCGTACGACGGCGCGGGCATGGACCGGGTGCTGGCCCAGTGCGCGGTCGATGCGCCGGTGCAGCTGGTGCTGATGGACCTGCGCCTGCGAGGAGAGAACGGCCTGCAGCTGGTGCTTCGGCTTCGGGAACGCAGTGCCGTGCCCGTGATCATCCTGACCGGCCAGGCGGAGGAGGCCGACCGCGTCATGGGCCTGGAACTCGCGGCCGACGACTATGTTGTCAAGCCCTTCAGCCCGCGCGAGCTGCTGGCCCGCATCCGTGCGGTGCTGCGCCGCTATGCCCACGCTTCGGCAGCATCGGCAGCGTTGCCATCATCGCCAGCGCCTGCCGCAGCCCCCTCGGGCGCCGCGCCCCCCGCAGCACGGGGTTACCGCTTCGAGGGCTGGGAGCTCAACCTGGGGCTGCGCCGCCTGCAGGCCGGCGACGGGCGGGAGATCGAACTCAGCATGGGCGAGTTCAGCCTGCTGCACGCGCTGTGCCGCGCGCCACGCCGCGTGCTCAGCCGTGAGCAGCTGCTGGACATGACGCGGCTGGATGCCAGCGCCGTCTACGACCGTGCCATCGATGTGCAGATCCTGCGGCTGCGGCGCAAGATCGAGGTCGACCCCACCGCCCCCCGGTTGATCCGCACCGAGCGCGGCGTGGGTTACATCTTCGATGCCGAGGTGCGCACCGTCCTGTAGCGCCTGGTGCGTGCAGGGTGCGTGTCGGGAGCCGCAAGGCCCGACATCGGTCCGCCTGCGTTGCAGCTGAAACACGGTGTTTGCCAGGTGAAATGCGCATGCATTCGCCGTCCTCTCCAATGGCGGCGTGGCGCACGGGTGCCATGTGCAGATGCAAGGTGCAATGCGCAACATGCAACACGGGAATGTCCCATGGCCGACCAGGTGCTGATCATTGAATTCGATGGGTTGATACGGTCATTGCTGACCGAGTGGCTGGCCGGGCTGGGTGTGGCGGTGGTCGCGCAGGCGGTGGTCGACCCGCTGCCGGAACTCCACCCGTCGTTGGTGATGATCGGCCTGTTGGGTCCGCTGCGCCACCCCATTGCAGCGGTGGCCAAGGTCCGCCAGCGGTATCCAGGCGTGCCGGTGCTGGGGCTGTCCACCCATGCCAGCGAGAGCGTCGCAGGCGACAGCCGCACGGCGCTCTCTCTGGGGCTCGACATGTTGCTGCCCATTCCCTGTACGCGTGTGGCCCTGACGGCTGCCGTGCGGACCCTCACCGCGCGCCGCTAGGCGCCGGAGCGTGCCATGCCAGGACGCCAGGCGCTGCTGCGTTATGCCATCGTGGGGGCGGGGGCCATCTTCACGCTGGTCTTCGCCGCGTCGTCCGGCTACGACGCCTGGCGCCAGCGCGAACAGCTGTACGAAGCCTCGGAGCGTGAACTCGGAAACCTCTCGAAGGTGCTCGCCGCCGAGACCGCGCGCAGCGTGCAGACCGTCGACGTGCTGCTGCGCGACACGGCCTCCTGGTACGAGCAGCAGGGGCATGCACTGCCCGGCGCCGCCACCGATGCCGCGTTGTCCGCTTTCACGGCCACCGTGCCCCAGGTCGCGATGCTGACGCTGGTGGACGCTGCCGGGCAGCAACGCCACCGCTCGCACTGGACGGATGATCCGTTGGCCAATGTCGCCGACCGCGCCTATTTCCAGGCCCAGCGCGAGCGGCGCGACACCGGCCTGTTCATCAACGAGCCGGTGCTCACGCGCTCCATTGGAGAGCGGGGCCTGGTCATGTCGCGCCGGCTCGAAGGTGCGGACGGCCGCTTCGCCGGCGTGGTCACCGCCATCGTCACGCTCGACCAGCTGCGCCACAGCCATGAACGCATCGACTTCGGCAGCCATACCGAGCTGCATGTCGCCTTTGCCGATGGCACCCCGGTGATCAGCCTGCCGCGGGCCGACCACGTGTCCCCGCGCAGCCTCGCCGCGCTGGGCCTGGACCTGCGCGATGGCGAAAGCCGCATCCTGCGCCGGGTGGTGGATGGCCGGCCCATGGTGCTGGCGGCCACCGACATCCAGGCGCAGCCCATGGTGATCGCGCTGTTGCGTGACGAGACCGAGGTCCTGCATGCCTGGAGCACCGAGACGCGCAACATGCTGCTGCGCACCCTGGCACTGGTGCTGTGCGTGGCGTTGGCCGTCTGGGCCGCCATCCGCCAGCTGCGCAGGCTGGAGTCGCACGAGCGCGCCCTGTCGCTCAGCGAACAGCGTTACGCGCTGGCCATGCAGGCTGCCAACGAAGGCCATGCCGAATGGAACATGCGCGACGGCGCGGTGTATCTCTCACCGCGCTGGCGTGAGATGCACCATTGGTCCGATGGCGCGGACACGTCGCTCGCGCAGCTCGATGCGATGCTGCGCCTGCATCCGCAAGACCGCGAACCGCTGCGCGCGGCGCTGCAGGCCCATGTGGAGGCGCGCGCCCCTTTCGTGGACGTGGAGTACCGCATCCGCACACCGCAGCACGGCTGGCGCTGGATTCAGGCGCGCGGCCGGGTGCATGCGGATCCGGTGGGCGCCACGACGTGCTTCTACTGGACCACCACCGATGTCACCCACCGCAGGCAGGCGCAGGAGGAGCAGGCCCGACTGGAGACGCGCCTGCAGCAGGCGCGTCACCTGGAATCGCTGGGCACCATGGCGGGTGGCATCGCGCACGACTTCAACAACATCCTCGGCGCGATCCTGGGTTATGGCGAGATGGCCCAGCAGGCGGTGCACCCCCAGAGCCCGGCTGCGCGCCATATGGAGCGTGTGATGCAGGCCGGCCTGCGTGCCAAGGCGCTGGTGCGCCGCATCATCGACTTCAGCCGCAGCGGGCACGGCGAGAAGACGCCGGTGGCGGTCCAGCCCGTGGTGGAGGAGGCGCTGGCGCTGCTGGCGCCCACGCTGCCCCAGGGCATCCGGCTGGAGCCCCTGCTTGCGGCGCCGCGGGTCACCGTGCTGGGCGATGTATCGCAGCTGCACCAGGTGGTCATGAACCTGTGCACCAATGCCATCCAGGCTATCGCCAGCGAGGGCGTGGTGGCCATCACACTGGACACCCAGGCCATCGCGCAGCGCCAGGCCTGCTCCCACGGCCAGCTGGAGCCGGGCCGCCATGTGGGCATCGCGGTGCGTGACACGGGGCAGGGCATGGAGCCGCAGGTCTTCGAGCGCATGTTCGACCCCTTCTTCACCACCCGTGCGGTGGGCGAGGGCACCGGGCTGGGCCTGTCCGTGGTGCATGGCATCGTGTCCGACCTGGGGGGCGCCATCGACGTGCTGACATCGCCGGGCCAGGGCTCCACCTTCACGGTGTGGCTGCCCGTGCTGGGCGAGGAGCCCACGCCCGTCCCGCTGCTGCAGGCTGCGCTGCCGCGCGGCCGCGGCGAGGTGATCATGGTCGTGGATGACGAGCCCGCGCTCGTGGAGCTGGTGGAGGACACGCTCGCCGCACTGGGGTATGAGCCGGTCGGCTACACCTCCCCCGAGCGGGCCTTGGGCGTGTTCCAGGAATCCCCCTACCGCTTCGACATGGTGCTCACCGACGAAAAGCTGCCCGGGATGCTGGGCACGGAACTGGTGGCGCGCCTGCGTGCGCTGCGCGCGGACCTTCCGGCCATCATCGTGACCGGCCACGGCGGTGAAGGCCTGGAGGAGCGGGCCCTTCTGGTGGGTGTCGATGCGGTGCTGCACAAGCCGCTGCTGGCCGGGGAACTGGTCGATTGCATCGAGCGCGTGCTGCGGGCCGCCGGTGTGCGTTTCGGCTGAAACACGAGGCGTCTCGTTCTGCAATCACGGATGTGATAGTGGTCCCCAGAATGGCGGCACAGTGCACGTGCCGGCCCCGCCGGTGCCCCGCACCGAGGTGCCTCCCAGGCACCTTTCAAGGGGAAATGCCATGAAGCCCACCCAGATTCCGGCCCGACAGCTGAACGTCGAACTGCGCGAACTGCGCGTGTTCGCCGAGGTGGTGCGACACGGGGGCTTCTCGCGCGCGGCCGAGGCCGTGCATACCACGCAGTCGACGGTGAGCAAGGCCATCAGCCGCCTGGAGGACCAGGTGGGCATGCCGTTGTTGCGCCGCCCGCGCGGCAGCATCGAGCTCACCGCCGCCGGCGAGGTGGTCCACCGCCGCGCCCAGGCCATGCTCGCGCAGCGCGAGCTCCTGGGCCAGGACCTGGAGGCGCTCACGCGCAGGTCGCGCGGAACGCTGCGGCTGGGCTTCTCGCGGCTGGAGACCAGCGCGTTCTTCGGCCGCACGCTTGCCGAGTACCGGCGCCGCCACCCGGACGTCGAACTGTGCTTGTACACCGACTCCGACAGCGTGCTGGTGCAGCGCCTGCTGCGCGGCGACCTCGACCTGGCATGCCTGGTCAGCCCCCGTGATCCGCGGCTGGAGATCGTGGAACTGCAGCGTGATCCGCTGATGGTGCTGCTGCCGCGCGAGCATGCGCTGGCCAGGCGGTCGAGCCTGGCCATGTCCGACCTGGAGGGCGAGCCGCTGGTGTTGTTCGAGGACAAGTGCCCGCTCAACGACATGGTGCTCAACGCCTTCGACCGCGCGGGCGCGGCAGCGCGCATCGCGCTCAAGACCTCGCAGGTGGGGCTCCTGCTCGAACTGGTGGCGGAGCGGGTGGGCGTGGGCTTCCTGCCCCGGGCGCTGATGCAGCACCGGCCACACCCCCGCGTCGTGGCGGTGCCGCTGCACGGCATCAATAACCCATGGGTGTACACGGTGGCCTGGGCGGGGGACGCGGTGTTGTCCCACGCCGCACGCACCTGGGTGGCCTTGGCGCGCCAGCTGCACCAGGTCCAGGACTATCTGTCCGAAGCCGCCTGACCGCGCGCGCGGCGCTGCGCGCACGGGCCAGGATTCCGCCGCGGAATAGGCAGCAGTCGAACTCTTCACTTGGCGCGGTGGGTGGCCTTCCATAGACTCGCCCATCGTTTCCTAGTCGCCCGCATCCCTGTGTTCGAAGCCGCTTCCTCCCTGCTGCTTCCAGCCCTGCTTCCTGACGGAATGGGCTGGTGGGCGCCCTGGCGTGCGCGCATGGAACTGCATGACGCCATGGGGTTGGCAAAGGGGGAGGCGGCCGCGGCCCCGCGGCATCGGGCGGGTGCGCGGGCCGACCCATGCCGGCAAGCCTGGTGGGCGCAGTGGGGCATGCTGGTGCTGGTACTGATGTCGGCCGCTGGCCTGGCCTGGTATGCCGTGGCCAGCGAACGTGGCCTGGCGCTGGAGGCGGAGTCCGATCGCCTGTCGGCCCAGGCCCGCGCCGTCGATATGGAATTGCAGCGGCAGCTTCGCGCCACGCGGCAAGCGATGGAGCAACTTCGCCGTGCCTGGACTGCTGGCGACCGTACATGGTCGTCGGCGCTGGTCCGTGCCCTGCGGCCGATGGTGATGGGGCAGGGGCCCGATGCACTGATGGTGGTGGATCGGCGGGGCGGGGTGGTGCTTTCCGACAGCGCCCATGCCCGGGCGCCCCTGTGGGACGGCGCCTTGCTGGCCGCGTTGACGCGCATGTCCGATCCCGACATGGTCCGGGTGTTCAGCGCCGCAGCGCCGCTGCAATCCGCGCCGGGACTGTGGCTGGTAATGCCTGTGGCAGAGGACTCGGGGCCACCGGCACATTTCGTGGTGGCGGCACTCAATCCTGACTACTTCCAGGGGCTGCCTCGCTCCGTCACGGCCGTGTCCGGCGCGGCGGGGGCGCTCATGCTCGACACGGGCGCGGTGCTGGCCCTGTCCGCATCGGGGCGCGTGCAAGCATCGAAGCTGGAGACCATGCTGCAGGCATGGCAAGGGGGCGATGCCATCCGGCGCATGGCACATCGGGAGCCCTCGATGCCTTCGCTGCCCGAAACACCCCTGCAGGTGCAGGGCGACGATGGTGATGCCAGCCTGGTGGTGCGGCATGCGGTCGATGCCCGGCCCATCGGCGTGGCGAATGGGTTCGTGGTGGTGCTGGCGCGCGATATCGGCGCGTTGTCGCCCTCCTGGCGACGGCTGGGCTGGATGCATGCGTTGACGCTGTTGAGTGCCGCGCTGGCGGGCGGGTTCGCGCTGCGCCGCGCGCAGCGCGGCCGCAGAGCATGGTGCCGCCGGCAACAGCAGTGCGATGCCGCGCGCGCCGACCACGCACAACGCATGGCGCTGGCCCTGGCGGGGACGGGCGCGGGGCTGTGGGAACTCCATGTTCCCGATGACTGTCTGGTGCTGGATGCGCGCGCCGCGGCGATGCAGGGCACGCGTACGGAGGCGGGCGCAGACGCGGACATGGACGCGGACGCGGCCGTGCAGCCAGGTGCGGTCTGGCGCGGCGACATCCACCCCGATGACCGCCCGCAGGTCGAGGCGTCGCTGGCGGGCCATCTGCGCGGTGAGGCTGCTGCCTTCGACGCCGAGTTCCGGGTGCGCCACCGGGAGGGGCATTGGATCTGGATCCATTGCCACGGTGAAGCCGTCGAGCGTGATGCGCAGGGGCATGCACGGCGTGTCCTCGGCACCCGCATGGACGTCACGGAGCGCAGGCAGCAGGTGGCCGAGATCCAGCGGCTCACCTACCACGACGGCCTGACCGGCTTGCCGAACAGACGCCTGCTGCAGGCACGCCTGGTCGATGCGCTGGAGACCGGCCGGCGCGAAGGCCAACGGGGAGCCGTGGTGTTCCTGAACCTGGACCATTTCAAGGACCTCAACGGCACGCTCGGCCACCCGCTGGGGGACGCACTGCTGGTGCGCGTGGCACACCGCCTGCGCCAGGTCACGCGGGATAGCGACACGGTCGCACGCGTGGGTGGTGACGAGTTCGTGGTGTTGCTCGAAGGCCTCGGCACGCAGCATGCCGATGCACGCCGGCACGCTGAGTCCTTCGGCAATGCGATGCTGCACCGCCTCTCGCGGCCCTACCACCTCCTGGGCCGCCAGATCCACAACACGCCGAGCATCGGCATCGCGCTGTTCGACGGCACGTGTGGTGATGCGGACCAACTGCTCATCCAGGCCGACCTGGCGCTGTGCCAGGCCAGGACGGAAGGACGCAATACCGTGGGTGTGTTCGAGCCGGCGCTGCAGGCCACCATCGCCGCCAATGCACAGCTGCAGGCCGACCTGCACCAGGCGCTGCACCGTGGTGAACTGATGCTGTACTACCAGCCCATCCACGACCGGCAGCGCTGCATCGTCGGCGTCGAGGCGCTGGTGCGCTGGCGCCACCCACGCGAAGGCATGGTGCCACCGTCGCGCTTCATCCCCGTGGCCGAACAGTGCGGCCTCGTGCTGCCGCTGGGCGATTGGGTGCTGGAGCAGGCCTGCCGGCAGCTGCATGCCTGGGCCGCCCGCCCTGCAACGGCACACCTGACCGTGGCGGTCAACATCAGCGCGCGCCAGTTGCGGCAGGCTGATTTCGTGGCCAAGGTCATCGAGACCGTGCAGCGTTCCGGCGCCGAGCCGCAACGGCTGAAGCTGGAGCTCACCGAGAGCATGTTCCTGTTCGACGCCGAGGACGTGATCACGAAGATCGCCGCGCTCAAGCAGTATGGGATCGGCTTTGCGCTGGACGACTTCGGCACGGGATATTCCTCGTTGTCGTACCTGCAGCGGCTGCCGCTGGACCAGCTGAAGATCGACCAGTCCTTCGTGCGTGAACTGCCAGCCAACGCCAACGGCGCCACCATTGCCTGCGCCATCATCGGTCTGGCCCACAGCCTGGGGCTGAAGGTGATCGCAGAGGGCGTCGAGACCGAGGCGCAGATGGACTTCCTGCTGCAGAACCATTGCGACGCCTTCCAGGGTTACCGCCTCTCCACCCCCGGCCCCGTCGGGGACGTGGAGCGGCGCCTGCCCACCCCCCCGGCCATGGGCGAGCGCCCGGGGCCGGCCCACCACGACCCTTTGGGCCTGCCCCCGCCATGACCCTCCTGTCCAACCTCCGCATCGGCCGCCGCATCGGGTTGGCCTTCCTGCTCACGTTGCTGCTCATGCTGGTGGTGGCGGTGTTCTCGGCCAGCCGCCTGGTGCTGGTCAATGCATCCCTGCGCACGGTGACGCAGGACTACTACGCCAAGGTCCGCCTGATCGCGAAGATCGACGGCGAGATCAACAAGCAGGCGCGCTACATGCGCAACGCGCTGATCATGCAGCCTGGGCCGGAGCGCGACCGGGAAGTGCAAAGCATCGCGCAGAGCCGCACCGTGGTGCGCGAAGGTTTCGACAAACTCGCACCGCTGGTGCGGCGGGAGGACGGCCGGCAGCAGCTGGCCCAGGTCTTGGCGGCGCGCGCCGACTATGTCAAGGGGCTGGACGCTTTCCTGGCCCACATGCAGGGTGGCGCGGTGGAGGAGGCGCGTGCGCTGCTGTTGCAGAGCCAGCGCGCGCAGCAGCTCCGCTACATGGAGGCGATGGGCCGCTTCGCCGCGCTGCATGAGCAGTTGATGGCGCAGGCCAGCCAGGAAGCCGACCGCGATGCGCAGCGGGGCCTGTGGGTCACGGCCTGTGTGTCGGTGGTGGCGCTCCTCGTGTCCGCCATCCTGGGCGTCCTGCTGACCCGCTCCATCACGCGTCCCCTTTCGCAGGCCGTGCAGGTGGCCCAGAGCGTGGCCGCGGGGGACCTGACCTCCCAGGTCGATGCCCGGTCGCGCGACGAGGTAGGCCAGCTGCTGCAGGCCCTGCAGTCCATGAACACAGCGCTCGTCGACCTGGTGGGCCAGGTGCACACCGCGTCGGAATCCATCGTGACGGGGGCGACGGAGATCGCATCGGGCAGCGTGGACCTGAGCCAACGCACCGAAGAGCAGGCCAGCAACCTGGAGCAGACAGCAGCGTCGATGGAGCAACTGGCCGTGACGGTGCGGCAGAACGCGGACTCGGCGCGCACGGCAGTGCAGTGGGTCCAGGAGGCCGCGGTGGCTGCGCAGCAGTGCGGTGACACGGTGGCGCGCGTCGTGACGACGATGGGCGATATCGGCGGTGATTCGCGCCGCATCGAGTCCATCGTCGACACCATCGATGGCATCGCCTTCCAGACCAACATCCTGGCGCTGAACGCCGCCGTGGAGGCCGCGCGGGCTGGCGAGCAGGGGCGTGGCTTCGCGGTCGTCGCCAGCGAGGTCCGCTCGCTGGCGCAGCGCAGCGCCACGGCGGCCAAGGAGATCAAGTCGCTGATCGAGGGCAGCGCCCAGCGGGTGGCGTCGGGCAATGCCCTGGCCAGCGCAGCGGGCGACACGGCCAAGGGCGTGGTGGACCAGGTGGCCAGGGTCAGCCGCCTCATCGAGCAGATCGGCATGGCCAGCGCCGAACAGACCAGCGGCATCGGCCAGGTGAGCGACGCGGTGCAGCAGCTCGACCGGGTCACGCAGCAGAACGCAGCGCTGGTGGAGGAGAGCACCGCGGCATCCGAGAGCCTGCGCAGCCTGGCGCAGGAGCTCACCGTGGCGGTGTCGGTGTTCCAGCTCCCGGAGGTGCAGGGCAGGGACGATGTTCCCACGGCGCCGCGGCATGTGCCGACGCCGCTGGGGCAGCAAGCAAGGTTGCGCCTGGCAGGTTGATTTTTTTGCCGGTGCGTCCAGCCGGTGCAGCCGCGCAATGTAGCCACCCGCTGCAGCTGCATTGCGCAGTGCTTCATCCGTAATGCGCGTGCCCGCGGTTGCAATCGGCGCACAACAGGGGCTCTGCACACTGGACTCCGACATCACCAAGCACACGGCGTGAGCGCCAGGTGCCACAGGCGATGCCGGAGATCCCTACCGGCTTCGATTGCGCCTTTGTTCGCAATTCGGAAACAGACATATGCCGTTCGCGGCCTTGTTTGCGCACTGGAGCGATCCCACCCTGTGTTGTTCCTCCATCACCAAGCAAGGTAATCACCATGACTTCCAGACTCTCTGACAAGATCGCCCTCGTGACCGGCGGCACCAGCGGTATCGGCCTGGCCACCGCGAAGCGTTTCGTCGCCGAAGGTGCCCATGTCTTCATCACGGGCCGCAGGCAGGATGCGCTCGACGCGGCAGTGAAAGACATCGGCCGCAACGTCACGGGTGTGCGCAGCGACGTGGCCGATCTCGGAGACCTGGATCGCCTGTATGCCACGATCCGACAAGAGAAGGGCCGGCTCGATGTGTTGTTCGCCAACGCGGGGGGCGGTCAGCTGGCGCCTCTCGGTGAGATCACGGAGGCCCACTTCGACAACATCTTCGACACGAATGTGCGCGGCCTGGTGTTCACGGTGCAGAAGGCGCTGCCACTGATGCCCAAGGGTTCGACCATCGTCCTGAATGCCTCGACCACGTCGATCAAGGGAACGCCCGGCTTCAGCATCTACAGCGCCAGCAAGGCGGCCGTGCGCAACCTGGCGCGGAGCTGGATGCTGGACCTGAAGCAGGCAGGCATCCGGGTCAATGTCCTGAGCCCGGGAGTGGTCCCCACCCCTGGTTATGGGCTGTTGGGGCTGACGGATGAACAGGTCGCCGGATTCGTCGAGATGCAGGCGCAGACGATCCCGTTGGGCCGCGTCGGCACGACCGACGAGATCGCCAAGGCCGCGGTGTTTCTGGCCTCTGACGACAGCAGCTTCGTCAATGGCGTCGAACTGTTCGCCGATGGCGGCATGACGCAGGTCTGACCTTCGACCGCGCTGCATCCGGGGGCAGGTGCGTGCGAATTCAGGCACCGCCCCTGGCGAAAAACAGCGCTATCCAGGGTGGCTGCGCGTTGCCACACTGCGGCCATCGACAGTCGAGCGCCGTGCCGCTTTCCACCCATGTGGCAAGTGGCGTGCTCACCATGATGAAGGCCCAGCCCATGTCCCAGCGCATCCGTGGCGTGCTCGCGCCCGTCCTCACCCCGTTCAAGCCGGACCTCTCGCCCGACACCGAGCGTTTCATCGCGCATTGCCGCTGGCTCGTCCGCCAGAACGCCAGCCTGGCCATCTTCGGCACGAACTCGGAGGCGGCCTCGGTGTCGCTGGGCGAGCGGCTCGAGCTTACCGACGCATTGCTGGCCGCAGGCGTGCCCGCGTCGCGCATGATGCCGGGCACCGGAGCCTGTGCCTTGCCCGATGCCGTGGCGCTGACCAAGCACGCCGTACAGAGCGGCGCCGCGGGCTGCCTGGTGCTGCCGCCGTTCTTCTACAAGGGCGTGTCCGACGAAGGGCTGTTTGCCTACTACGCCGAGCTGATCGAGCGCGTGGGCGATGCGCGGCTCAAGGTCTACCTGTACCACATCCCGCAGGTCTCGGGCGTGCCGGTCACGCTCCAGCTGATCGAGATGCTGCGCAAGCGGTATCCCGATACGGTGGTGGGTGCCAAGGACTCGTCGGGCGTGTGGGAGAACACGCAGGCCTTGCTCGACGGCCATGCGAAGGACGGGTTCGACGTGTTCCCGGCCAGCGAGTCGACGCTGTCGCGCGCCTTGCCGCTGGGCGCGTCCGGCTGCATCAGTGCGACCGTGAACATGAACCCGGGCGGCATCCACGCGGTCTACAGTGGCTGGAATACGCCCGAAGGCCCGGCGCTGCAGGCGAAGGCCGATGTGATCCGGCAGATCTTCCAGGCCATGCCGATGATCCCGGCGATGAAACGCGCGGTCGCCGAGACCACCGACGACGCTGTCTGGAGCACCGTGCGCCCGCCGCTGGTGGACTTAAGCGATGCCGAGAGCGCCACGCTGATGGCGCAGCTGCGCGCGGCGGACTTCGCCATGCCGGGCTACGCCACCGCCGCCTAGCCGCAGGCCGGGCCCTTCGCATCGCCGGCCGCCATCGTGGCCGCTTGCACCTCGGCCGCATCCCGCGCCGAGAAGTGCATCTGGACGCCGCCTTCCTCCAGGATCCGGCGCGACGGGCCGAAGGAGGCGCCCCATACCGGGTCGCTCTCGTCGGGCGGCAGCGTGTGCAGGTGGCGGATGCCGGCCTGCACGATGGCCCGTGCGCAGTCCGTGCAGGGGAAATACGTGCTGGCCAGCGACGCGCCTTCGGTGGCGATGCCGGCGCGGGCCGCGGCGAAGATGGCGTTGCGTTCGGCGTGTTCCATCCAGATCAGGCGGCCATTGCCGAGGTGGCGCTCCTCGGTGTCCTGCACGCCGCGCGGGTAGGTGTTGCAGGCCTGGATGGCGCGCGATGCATCGCTGCCGTGCGGCACCAGCACGGCGCCGACCTTGCGCATGCGGTTCGGGCTGTTGCGTGCGACCGCGATGGCGGCGTCCAGCAGGCTGTCGGTGGTGGTCATGGAATTCCTGGATGAAGGGGTTGATGGGCAGGGGGATGTCATGCCAGCGGCCGCCGCGGAACTGGCTTGGCCAGGCCGCTGGCGGCGCCCCCTGCAAGGGGGTTGGCGGAGCGACGCGCAGTGCGCGCAGACTGGGGGTGTTCCAAATTTCTTGCGTGCACGAAGTCCACGAAGGCCCGCAGCGGTGCGGGCAGGTGCTTGCGGCCCGGATAGTAGAGGAACGGCCCGGTGAAGCTTGTCCACCACTCCGGCAGCACCGGCACCAGCGCACCGCTGTCCAGGTGCGGCCGCAGCCAGTCCTCGAAGAGCTGCAACACGCCGCAGCCGGCCACGGCCGCGTCCACCGCGAGGTCCACGCCGCCGCCGATGCGCACGACCAGCGGGCCCGTGGGGTCGACGGACACGACTTCGCCATCGCGTTCGAATTCCCAGGGCGGCATCGCGCCGCTGGCGAAGCGGCCGCGCAGGCAGGCGTGCTGCAGCAGGTCGCGCGGATGCTGCGGCGTGCCGCGCGTGGCGAGGTAGGCCGGGGACGCCGCCGTGGCCACGCGCTGGCGGCGCGGCCCGATGGGGATGGCCACCATATCGGGCTGCAGCCGCTCCTCGTAGCGGATGCCGGCGTCGCAGCCTTCGGCCAGCATGTCCACGAAACTCTCGTCGACCGTGATGTCCAGCCGGATCTCCGGGTATGCGGCCAGGAAGGGTGGCACCAGTGCCGGCAACACCAGGCGCGCCGCGCTGCCGGGAACGTTCAGGCGCAGCGTGCCGGCAGGCCGGTCGCGGAAGCCGTTGACCACGTCCAGCGCGGCCTGCATCTCCGCCATCGCCGGCGCGAGGCGTTCCAGCAGGCGCGCGCCGGCCTCGGTGGGCACCACGCTGCGCGTGCTGCGATGGAGCAGCCGCACGCCCAGTCGGGTTTCGAGCCGGCGCACGGCCTCGCTGAGGCTGGAGGCGCTGACGCCGCCCAGGCGCGCGGCCTCCCGGAAGCCGCCGGCACGGGCGACCGAGACGAAGGTGGCGAGGTCGCCGAGGGATTCGGTCATGGTGGAGGTGTGCTGTGTTCGTTTTCGCGCACGGCCTGTGCGCGTTGGTCCCACTTATCGTACGCGGCGCGCGTGCCTACAGTCGGTGCACCATGAAAGGACACGCCATGAACACCCTCGATACCGCAGGCACCTACCGCCTCGGCACCCGCACCGTGAAGCGCCTCGGCTACGGCGCCATGCAGCTCGCCGGCCCCGGCGTCTTCGGCCCGCCGAAAGACCGCGCCGCGGCCATCGCCGTGCTGCGCGAAGCCGTGGAGAGTGGCGTCGACCATATCGACACCAGCGACTTCTACGGCCCGCATGTCACGAACCAGATCATCCGCGAGGCGCTGCACCCCTACCGTGACGACCTCGTCATCGTCACCAAGGTCAGTGCGCGGCGCGGCACCGATGGGTCCTGGCTGCCCGCGATGTCCCCCGCGGAGCTGACGCAGGCCGTGCACGACAACCTGCGCAACCTGGGGCTGGAGCGGCTGGAGCTGGTGAACCTGCGCAGCATGCTGGGCATCCATGGGCCGGTGGAAGGCTCGCTGGAGGAGCCCTTGTCCACGCTGGCCGGCCTGCAGCAGCAGGGCTTGATCCGCCACATCGGCCTCAGCAACGTGACGGCGCAGCAGGTGGCGGATGGCCGCCGCATCTGCCCGATCGTGTGTGTGCAGAACCAGTACAACCTGGCGCACCGCGAGGACGATGCACTCATCGACGAGCTGGCAAGCCACGGCACGGCCTACGTGCCCTTTTTCCCGCTCGGGGGCTTCACGCCGCTGCAGTCGGAGGCGTTGTCGGCCGTGGCGGCCAGCCTGGATGCCACGCCGATGCAGGTCGCGCTGGCCTGGCTGCTGCAGCGTTCGCCCAATGTGCTGCTGATCCCGGGTACCTCGTCGGTGGTGCACCTGCGGCAGAACCTGGCGGCGGCCACCTTGCGGCTGCCGGCCGAGGCGGTGGCGCGCCTGGACACGATGGCCACAGGCGCGGCAGCGCATTGATCCTGGTCAGTCCGCGCCGGAGCGAGTGGGGTCCCGCCCAGGCAGCCGCTCAGTCGTCGGCAAACAATGCGGACAGCGCATTGCGTTCGGCGTCCGTCAACTGCAGGGACAGTGCCTCTCGCACCGGCGCGAGGTGCGCGGGCTTGCGCGGCCCGATGATCGGCGAGGTGATCCGCGGATCAGCCAGCATCCAGGCCAGCGCCAGGCCGCCCATGCTGACGCCGCGCTGCTCGGCCTCGGACCGCAACCGCGCCAGGCTGTCGAAGGTGTGCTGGTTGACGTATTTCTGGTAGGGGTCGGAGCGCGTCGTCATGCGCGATCCTTCTGAAAAGTCGGCGGGAGATCGGTACTTGCCCGTCAGCCAGCCGCCCGCCAGCGGGCTGAACGGTGTGTAGCCCAGACGCTGGTCGGCGCACAAGGCCAGCATCTCGAGGTCGTCACTGCGGTTCATGAGGCTGTAGCCGTTCTGTACCCATTCGAAGCGGTGCAGGTTGTGCTTGTCGCTGATCCACAGCGCCTTGGTCATGAGCCAGGCCGGCATGTTGGAGGCTCCGATGTAGTGCACCTTGCCCTGACGCACGAGGTCGTCCATGGCGCGCAGGGTTTCTTCCAGCGGGGTGGCCAGATCGGGCTTGTGCATCATGTAGAGATCGATGTGCTCCACGCCGAGGCGCGTGAGGCTGCGTTCCACCTGCCGCAGGATGTGGCGCCGCGACACTCCCCGGTCGTTGGGGCCGTCGCCCACCGGGTCGTGGACCTTCGACGTCAGCAGCAACTGGTCGCGCACCACTGCGCCGCGGCGTTTGAGCCATTTGCCAATGGTGGTTTCACTGCGCCCGCCGCCGTAGGCATCTGCCGTGTCGAAGCTGTTGATGCCCATCTCCCATGCGGCATCCATGACGGCGAAGGCCTCCTCCTCGGTCTCGCCCATGCCGAAATACGCCGGCGCGCTGCCGATGCCGCCGAAGTTGCCGCAGCCCAGCCCGACGGCGGAAATCTTCAGCCCTGTCCGGCCGAGGTGGGTGTAGCGCATCGTGGCGTCCTCCTAGGGTGTCTCAAGTCGAAGCCGGGGAGTCCGGGCTCGGGGTCCCTATGCACTTTTCCCCTCTGAGAGCGTTCGGTCCACAGCCGGCTCCTGCGGCAAACCGACAGCGGATGCCTGCGACGTCACGGGACCTCCGCAAACGAGCGTGCAATGGCCGGTATGTCGGCATTGGGGCCATCCTGGTCGCCGGGGTCCGCGCCCTGCGCGCGCAGCAGGCGCTGCAGTTGGGCCACGTCCACGTGGCGCGGTGCCACGCCCGCCTCCACCGCCAGCGCCGCGGCCACCCCGGCAGCCTCGCCCGTGGCCATGCAGGGCGGGATCTCGCGGGAGATCTTCTGCGCCGCCGAGGTGGCCGAGTAGTGGCGCCCGGCCACCAGCAGGTTGTCGATGCCGCGTGGCAGCAGCGTGCGGTAGGGGTAGTAGTAGTCGCGGCCGCGCGCCACGCTGTCGACGAAACGCCGGCGCTGCAGCACGTCTTCCTTGCTCATCACGTGTTCGCCTTCGAGCAGCCGGGTCTGGCGCACGCCGGTCTGCGGCGCCATGTCGATGAGGTAGCAGTTCCTGAAGCCGGGGACGCTCTCGCGCACGAAGTCCAGCACCTTGTGGATGGTCTTGCGGCCCTGGGTCTCGGCACGGGTCAGGTCCTCGACCTTCAGGCCGTCCAGCCCCGGCATGTGCGGGCAGTTGCACCACACCACGCCGGGCAGCGGGGTCTTCATCCACCAGTTCTCCCAGGCACCTCCCAGCCGGTGCTTGACCTCGCGGTCCAGGGCCTCGAAAGCCTGCGGCTCCTCGTGCTCGAAGCGCTCGGCTTCCGCGGTGTCCACGCCGCCGAGGCGGAACACCGTGGTCATGAGGAAGGCACCGTGGCCGTAGGCGGCACCGGCCGAAGCGGCCACGTCCAGGTCGCCCGTGGTGTCGATGACCACCTTGCCGAGGATCGCCTGGCGGCCACCCTTGGTGTCGCAGACCACGCCCTTTACCTGCCCGTCCTCCACCAGCGTACGCGAGAACCAGGAGTGCAGCCGCAGGTCGACGCCGGCCTCCAGCACCGACTCCATCGCCGTGCGCTTGAAGGCGTCGGGGTCGAAGGCGGCGGCGAAGCAGATGGGCTGTGGCTGCTGCTTGCTGTGCAGGTCGTGCGTGCCCCAGCGCCACCAGCGGCGCACGGACTCGGGCAACGCGCCCCATTCGTGCTGCGTCGGGTACCTGGCCAGCCCCAGCGCGGCCATGCGCTCGATCATGTCCAGGCACAGGCCGCGCACGGAGATCTCCTGCAGGTGCGCGTCCCACATGTCGTCCAACACCAGCACCATGCCGCCCGAGGCCAGGCCGCCCAGGTGGTTGTAGCGCTCCAGCAGCGTCACGCTGGCACCATTGCGCGCCGCCGCGATGGCCGCGCATTGGCCGGCGGGCCCGCCCCCGACCACCACCACATCACTCTCCGCGGCCACGTGCACGTTGCACGCGGGTTCCTGCATCCAATCGCCGATCCGGCCCATTGCGTTCTCCTTTAGAAAGTCATGTCAATGCTGGGCGTCCGGCTGCCAGCGGATGATGAGCCGCTCGGCGCCCACCACCAGCAGGAAGAACAGCCCCGACAAGGTGGCGCTCATCGTGATCGCGGCATACAGCAGCGCCGAATCGAAGTTGAAAGTGGCCTGCAGGATCAGCGCGCCCACACCGACCGTGGAGCCCACCCACTCGCCGACCACGGCGCCGATCACGCACATGGATGCAGAGATGCGCAGGGCCGAGAACAGGTAGGGCAGCGCGTTCAACAGCCGCAGGCGGAAGAAGATCTCGGTCTTGCTGGCCGACAGGATGCGCATCAGCTCCATGGCCTGCGGGTTCACCGATTCGAGCCCGCGCACCATGTTCACCAGCGTGGGGAAGAAACACACCAGCGCGGCGATCGTGATCTTGGGTTCCATGCCGTTGCCCATCAGCAGCACCAGCACCGGGGCCTTGGCGACCATGGGCACCGAGTTGAACATCACCACGATGGGAAAGAAGATGTCCTGCAGCTTGCGGTTGTGCACGAAGGCCGTCGCCACCAGGATTGCCGCGAGGTTGCCCAGCAGGAAGCCGCTGGCCGCCTCGATGGTGGTGGGGACGAGGTTGGCCAGAAGCACACCGCGCTTTTCATAGAGGGTCTGCACCACGGCCACGGGCGAAGGGGCGATGAAGGGCTTGACCTCGAACACTTTGATGGCGGCCCACCACAGGAACAGCAGGCCCACAATGCCGAGGGCCGGCAGGATGCGCTTGCTCCACAGGCGGCGCCGGCGCGCCGCGTCCCAGGCCTGGTATTCGGGATCTGCGGGTGGTGCCTGGCCCAGTGCGCCCGGCAGCGGGGTGTCGATGGAAGAGGTGGACATGACGGGCCTCAGCAGGTCTCGAGCACACGGCGCAGGTGCGCCGTGAGTTGCGTGAAGGCGGGGGTGTCGCGGATCGCCAGGCTGCGGTCCTCCGGCAGGTCCACCGGCACGATCTCGCGCACGCGGCCGGGGTTGGAGGCCAGCATCAGCACTCGCTGGCCCAGGAAGGCGGCCTCGTGGATGCTGTGCGTGACGAACAGGATGGTCACGCCCGTCTCCTTCCACACGCGACGGATCTCGCCGTTGAGGCGGTCGCGCGTGATCTCGTCCAGCGCGCCGAAGGGCTCGTCCATCAGCAGGACCTTCGGGTCGCTGACCAGCGCTCGCGCTATTGCCACACGCTGGCGCTGGCCGCCGGAGAGCTCGTGCGGCCAGGCGTTCGCGCGGTCCTTCAGGCCCACGAGCTCCAGCAGTTCCAGCGGTGTCCGCCTGCCGCGCCGGGCGGCGCCGCCGCCCACCTGCAGCGGCAGCTCCACGTTCTGCAGCGCCGTGCGCCAGGGCAGCAAGGCCGCATCCTGGAACACGAAGCCGATGTCGCGCTGCGTACGTGCCTGCTGCGCCGAGGTGGACAACACCTCGACCCGGCCCCTGTTGGGCGGCAGCAGGTCGGCCACCACGCGCAGCAGGGTGGACTTGCCGCAGCCCGAAGGGCCGAGCAGGCTCAGGAACTCGCCCTGCGCCACCTCCAGGTCCAGGCTCTTGATCGCGGTGATGTCGCGGCGCTCGGTGAAGAAGCGAACACCGATGTCGTGGCAACGCATGGCCGCCGGGGCGTGCTGGGGAGTGGGCATGAGGGTGGGCATGGACGAAAGACTCTCAGGCTCTCATGCCTTCATGCGCTGGGCCATGGTGGCCTTGAGCGGGTCCAGCGAGATCACGTCGCCCAGCACAGGTGTCTTGGCCGTGAACTGGCCCAGCTGCGTGTACAGCGTGATCTGCTCCTGCCAGATGGCGGGGTCCATCGCGCCCCAGCCCTGGGATTGCGCCAGGCCGCCGAAGCTGTAGTCCACCTGCGCATCCACGGCCAGGCGCTCGTCGTCGCGCTTGAGGTTGGGGTACTCCTTGACCAGCAGGTCGGTGGCCTCGTCGCGGTTGTTGCGCACATAGTTCCATCCCCGCGCGGTGGCGCGCAGGAAGGCCTCGACCACCTTGGGCTGGGTCTCCAGCGTCTTGACCGACGCGTAGTAGGGCAGCGCGTAGAGGCGCACGCCCGTGTCCCACAGCAGCATGTCCACGCGCTCCTTGCCCAGCAGCTTGAGCGCGGTGGTGTCGGTCTGCCAGCCGATCACCACGTCCACCTGCCCGGTGAGCAGCGGCGACAGGTCGGGGCCGCTGGGGACCACCGTGACCTCCGTCTCTGGAATCTTGTTCTGCGCCAGCAGCGCGCGCAGCAGGATGCGGGAAGTCTGGGGCAGCGCGACCTTCTTGCCGACGAGGTCTGCGGGCTTGCGCACCGGGTTCTTCTGCAGCGAGAAGAAGGTGAAGGGGTGCTTCTGGGCGCCCACCGCGATGCATTTGATGGGGATGCCCTGCGAGACCGCCAGCATGATGGACGGACTGGACGAGCCCTGGCCCACCTCGTGGCGGCCCGAGGCGACGATGGCCACGCCGTCGATGTTGGGCCCGCCCGACTGGATCACGAAATCGATGCCCTCCTGGTCGTAATACCCCAGGCGCTTGGCCACCACCTCGCCGACCTGGTTCACGGTGGGGATCCAGCCCAGCTGCATGTTGATCTTCACCTTGCCCTGGGCAGAGGCGTTGACTGCCAGCAGGCCACCTGCTATGAGCGAGGATTGGAGGAGGGTTCTGCGGCGAAGACCTTGGGGGGAGTGCATGGCGGGTTCCTTTGCGGAGGGAGAGGGGAGGTGGGAGGAGGCGTCGTGAAGGGATCAGTCGGTGAGTTCCAGGACGCAGCCATACCGCGCATCCAGGCGGCAGCTGTGGTGGTCCGTGACGTTGGTGTCGGCCAGTTCGAGGTTGAAGAAGCTGGCCTCGGGGGTGGTGAACAGCGGGCCGGCATGCCAGGTGCCTCGGTGCAGCATCACGGCCACGTCGCCCGGGATGCGGAAGGCCTGGATGTCGGCGATGGCGGGCTCGGCCCCGGCGGTGTCCACGTCGCGCGGCGGTGCCACGGCAACCACCCATGGCTGCCCGCCCACGGAGGCCAGGGCCTGCGTGACCTGGCGGTGCCGCGTGATGCGCCGCACGGTCATGCCCGTGTGGTTGTACAGCCGCATGGTGTAGAAGCGCGGCGTGCCGCGCGACAGCTCGAGCCGGGCGTCCTGCGGACCGAAGGCGATGCCGTCTTCCAGCGCAGCCATCACGGTGCCGAAGGGGGCGAAGGACTCGGACGTGAGTGCCTGGATCGGCAAGGGGATCACGCGGGGTGGTGTGGCGTCGGTCATGTGATGTCTTCGGTGCTGCGCACGCGTGCGTGGAAGGTGGATTCGAAGTCGTCCGGCAGGTCGAGCTCCCGTTCGTCATAGCGCGCGAGGCCGCTCAGCAGCGCGCCGCTCTGGTCCAGGAACAGCCTCTGCGTGAGGCCCCGCACCAGGCGCGGCAGGGCGTGCTTGTGGCCGCTGATGGAGGTCGAATGCGGGCCCTGGCTCACATAACTCGCGCTGTTGAAGGCGAACACGCGCGAGACCCATTCGGCGCCCGGCGCACGGGCCAGGAATTCGTAGTGTTCGCCCAGGTAGGGATAGGGCGCGAGCGCCGCGTTGTCCTCGCCCGCGGGCGGCACGAAACGGTCGGACCAGCGCGCGACCAGCGGTGCGATCGTCGACAGCTCCGGCCGCGCGCCCAGGTCGACCTGCTGGCCGGTGGCGCAGATGACGTGGTCGAAGCACAACGTGCCCCGCGGCGTGTCCGCCTCGATCTCCTGCCCGGTCCAGCGCACCTGGCTCCAGCCGCTCGCTGCATGCAGCGCGAAGCCGGGCATCGCCAGCGCGCGGTAGAAGCTGCCGCGCGGCGGTGGCTGGTCGAAGCGGCGGAAGTGCTGCGCCACGCCCCAGCGCGTGGCATCGTCCAGGCGTGGGTAATGCGTCATGAAGCCGGCCGTCTCGATGTGCCGGTGGGGGTTGACGCGTGGCAGCCGCGCGCGCCGGAAGCACAGGTCCACCGCGCAGGCGCCCGCCTCCAACGCAGCCACGGCGTTGTCGAAGGCCGAGGCGCCGTGACCCAGGATGCCCACGCGCAGGCCGCGCATCGCGCCGAAGTCGATGGCGTCGCTGCTGTGGTGGCAGCGCGCGGGCGGCAGTGCCGCGGCGATGAATTCGGGCACCCGCCACGCACCCGCGCCGTCGGTGCCCGTGGCCAGCACCACGAGGCGCGCCAGGCGCGTGCGCAGCGCGCCGCCGCTGCGCGTGGTGACGGCGAGCGGGCCGTTGCCAGGCGTCGGCTGGATGTCCAGCACTTCGCAACCGTTCTCCACCGGCAGGTCCAGCGCGGCGCGGTACCAGCGCAGGTAGTCCATCCACAGGCTGCGCGGCACGCGGTCGATGGACGCCCACGCAGTGGCGCCGAAACGCGCCACGTACCACTGCTGCAAGCCCAGCGAGGGCAGGCCCAGGTCCATGCCGTTCAGGCGCTTGGGCGTGCGCAGCTCGGGCATGCGTGCGAAGGTCTCCCACACGCCTTCGTTGCCCGCGCTGGCGCGGTCCAGGATGGCGACGTTCGGCACGCCCTGGGCCCGCAGCATCGCGCACGCGGCCAGGCCCGACTGGCCACCGCCCACGATCAGCACGTCGTGGATGGCGGGGTCACCCTGTGCCGTGTCCCGTGGCAGTACCCAGGCACGGTCCGGGTAGGCCAGCATCGCCAGCTCGTCGCGGGCCCGCGACGCCAGCGCAGCGGCGCGTTGTTCGCCGCCTGCCAGCAAGGGCGGGAGGGCGCAATCCGGGGCCTGGTGCATGGGGTGGGCGCTCATGGGTGGTGGCGTGGAAGTCCTTTCACCCTTGCAATGAGCGTGCCATTTTGTCCAAATGGACAAAAAAGTTGTCCATTTGGACAAAATCAATGACTTGCGTGTGGACGGTGCGGGTCTGCCACTGCGACAGGAGCCCCGGGGCACCACGCCGACACGCCGTGCGGCGCGGTTGTGGTGCACGGCGCGCGCACGTTTCGTGCATGCTGTGGCAGCATGGCACCGAAGCCGGTATCCGGCCTCCGCAGACGCAGCAAGACAAGAACCGCACATGGCCCTGAAGACACCCCGCAAGAACCCGACCCCTCTGCAGCGCAGCGCGCGCGGCGCGGAAGCGAAAGCAACTGCGAAGCGCAGGAGCCCCGCGGCCGGCGCGGCACCCGCCGCCGCTGTGCGAACACCCCTGGCACGCGGCGGCCGGCTGCGCCAGACCGAGGACAAGCGCAGCGCGATCCTGGGCGCGGCGCTGGCGCTGTTTTCGCGCTACGGGCTGCACGGCACCTCGGTGGACGAGGTGGCTGCCAGCGCGCAGGTCTCCAAGAGCAACCTGCTGTATTACTTCGCCAACAAGGAAGAGCTGTATGTGTCCGTGCTGCACGAGCTGCTGGACCTGTGGCATGCGCCGCTGCTGGACTTCCGCGTCGAACAGGATCCGCGCGAGGCCATCGCCGGCTATATCCGCCGCAAGCTCAGCCTGTCCCGCGACCGGCCGGACGCCTCACGCCTGTTCTGCCTGGAAATGGTGCAGGGTGCCCCGCTGCTGCGCGACGAGATGGCGCGCGAGATGCGCGAGCTGGTGGGGAGCAAGGCCGACGTGATCCGCGCCTGGGTGGCGGATGGCCGCCTCGCACCGGTGGAGCCGCTGCACCTGGTGTTCGCGCTGTGGGCCACCACGCAGCACTACGCCGACTTCGCGGCCCAGGTGCAGGCCCTCACGGGCCAGACGCTGGACGACCCGGTGTTCTTCGAGCAGACGGTGGCGAACGTCCAGCGCATCGTGCTCGATGGCGTCGCGGCCCGGCCGGCGGGCTGAGCGACCTCGCGGGTGGCTGCGCGTGGCCGGTCACGCCACGGGAATCCAGATCTCCGTGTGCAGCTTCTCCGCCGGCGTGGTGTCGGGCGTGGTGATGCAGACCTCCAGCGGCGGCACGTCGCGCAGTGGCAGGCCCGACGCAGGCAGCCAGTCGCGGTAGATCGCGTTCCAGCTGCGGTGCAGCGTGTCGTAGGGGCCGATGTGCGTGAACACCGCATACCGACCCGGCGTGATGGGCGTCCAGGCCAGGCTGCCGTCCAGCGGGATGTCGGGCTGCAGGCATTCACCTTCCGCCTGGTCGATGCGGTAGCCGAACAACACGCCGGCGATGTAGCGGCAGTCCGGGTCGTCCGGGCCCTTGGCGTCGTCGGGGGCCAGCGCAATGCAGCTGCGGATGGCGGACATGTGGCCCGCCTTGCCGATCGCGGCCATCAGCTCGCCGAAGGCCTGTTGCGCGGCGCGGGTGAGGGTGTTGGCCACCATGCCGCGGGCGGTGGCGGTCAGGGCCGTCAAGGGGCGGCTGGCGTGGAGTTCGGTGAAGCGGGTGGGCTCGATCATCGGGATTGGCTCCTGCGGTGGAAGGGGTGTGCCTGGCATGTCCGATGCCCACAGCGCCGTCCATGCGACGGTGCGCCCGTGCCGCACATCGCTGGGCGTGCAATCCAGTTCGCGCCGCATGGCCTTGGCCAGGGCCTGCGCCGACGCGAAGCCCACGGCCAGCGCAATGTCGAGCACTGGCTCGCGGCCGCTGACCAGCATCGCGCAGGCGCGCTGCATGCGGCGGCGCATGACGTGCGTGCCCACGCTGCAGCCGACCTGCGCCAGGAACACGCGGTGAAAATGGTGGCGCGACATCGCGGCACGGTCGGCCAGGGTGTCGGCATCGGGGGCTTCGTCCAGGTGCGTCTCCACGTAGGCCAGTGCCCGCGCGATCAGCGTGGCATGGCGGTGGGTGGTGGCATCCGGGCGTCGCGAAAGCATGGCCCATTGTGCAGAGCCGCCTGGACGGCGGCGTGTCCGATCGTGCTCTCAAGGAAACGCCGGGCTGCCCCAAGTTTCCTTGCCCCCCCGGGGGGCGGGCTGGGCGCAGCCCGGCCCTGGGGGCGCTCAGACGTCCAGGCGTACTGGCGTAATGGTGTACGGGCGTGTGGCCTGCGCCCGCGCGTGGCAAGACTGTAGGGTTCTCGCGACGGTCTATGAGGCATTCAGGTTGCATCTGCCATACTTGGTTACTGGTTGCGATGGCTTCCAAGCCTCCCAATGCCAGACGCACTCACCTGGAAGGGTGGGACGAACCACCACACATGTGGCTAACTTCCGGGGCTGACCCGGATAACGGCGATGCAACATTCGCTGAAGGCGGCCAACATGCAGGACACAACCAGCCGCCTGCCCGATCCGGCATCGGAGGTGCGGCATGCCGAGGCGCTGCTCAAGACCGGCGCCCTGCAAAGCGCGATCTTCACCAGTGCCAATTTTTCCAGCATCGCGACCGATGCCAATGGCGTCATCCAGATCTTCAATGTCGGGGCCGAGCGCATGCTGGGTTATCTGGCAGGCGAAGTGGTCAACACCATCACGCCCGCCGACATTTCCGACCCCGAGGAGGTGATCGCGCGCGCCAAGGCGCTGAGCCTGGAGCTGGGCACGACCATCACGCCGGGTTTCGAGGCGCTGGTGTTCAAGGCCTCGCGGGGCATCGAGGACATCTATGAGCTGACCTACATCCGCAAGGACGGCAGCCGCTTCCCCGCCGTGGTGTCGGTCACCGCGCTGCGCGACGCGCAGGAGGCCGTGATCGGCTACCTGCTCATCGGTACGGACAACACCGCGCGCAAGCATGTGGAGGCCGCGCAGGCCCAGCTGGACCAGCGCCTGCGCGACCAGCAGTTCTACACCCGCTCGCTGATCGAATCGAACATCGACGCGCTGATGATGACCGACCCGCAGGGCATCATCTCGGACGTCAACGAGCAGATGGTGGCGCTCACCGGGCGCACGCGCGACGAGCTCATCGGTGCGCCCAGCAAGAAGTTCTTCACCGATCCCGAACTGGCGGACGCGGCCATCCGCCGCGTGCTCACCGAGGGCAAGGTGAGCGACTACGAGCTGACGGTGCGCGCACTGGACGGCCAGGAAACCGTGGTGTCCTACAACGCCGCCACCTTCCGGGACCGCGATCGCAACCTGCAGGGCGTGTTCGCGGCGGCACGCGACGTGACCGAGCGCAAGCGTTTCGAGCGCACGCTGCAGGAAAAGAACGTCGAGCTGGAACATGCCAGCCAGATGAAGTCGGAGTTCCTGGCCACCATGTCGCACGAGCTGCGCACGCCGCTCAATGCCATCGTGGGCTTCTCCGAGGCGCTCAAGGACGGCCTGATCGGCGAGCTGAGCGACATACAGCGTGAATACATCGGCGACATCTTCACCAGCGGCCTGCACCTGCTGTCGCTGATCAACGACATCCTGGACTTGTCCAAGGTGGAGTCCGGCATGATGGGGCTGGAGTTCGAGTTGATGGACATCGGCGTGCTGTTGTCCAACAGCCTCACCATCGTGCGCGAGAAGGCCGCCGCGCAGAGCATCCAGCTCGCGCTGGACACCGGCGACGACCTGGGTATCGCCCCGCTGGACGTGCGCAAGACCAAGCAGATCGTCTACAACCTGCTGTCCAACGCCGTGAAGTTCAGTGCCCATGGCACGCGCGTGACACTGCGGGCACGCCGTGTGGAGCGTGCCGCGGTGGGCAAGATTCCGGGGCCGTGGCCGGTGCACGGTTTTCCGCTGCCCGAGAGCGAATTCACCGACTTCCTGGAGATATCGGTGCGCGACAGCGGCACCGGCATCGCGTGCAAGAACATGTCCAAGCTGTTCCTGGCCTTCAGCCAGATCGACAGCAGCCTGGCACGCCGCTTCGAAGGCACGGGCCTGGGCCTGGCCATGGTGCGGCAACTCTCCGAGCTGCAAGGTGGCACGGTGGCCGTGGCCAGTGCGGAGGGCGAGGGTGCGTGTTTTGTTGTCTGGCTGCCCTTGCGCTCCAGTGCCTCCGGCATGCAGGCGCCTTCCGCGCTGCAGGCCGTGGCCCTGATGGCCCCGGGCGCAGGCACGGAGCGGTGGGAGCGTCTCGCGCTGGTGGTCGATGACGACGACCAGGAGGCCGAGCTGGTGCGCGTGCTGCTGGAAGGCGAGGGCTTCACGGTGCTGCGTGCCAACAGCGCGGAGGATGCGCTGCGGATGCCTCCATCCCGGCCGCTGAGCCTGATCACGCTGGACATCCACCTGCCCGGCATGAATGGCTGGGAGTATCTGCTGCACATCCGCGACAGCGCCGCGCTCGCCAACGTGCCGGTGGTCATCATCTCCGGCCAGGGCAATCTGCCCCTGGGCCTGACCCAGGGCGCCTCTGCCATGCTGCACAAGCCCATCAGCCGCGCCCAGCTGAAGATATCGCTGATCAACCTGGGCCTGCACCCGTCGTCCTCGCGCAGCCACACGGTGCTGGTGGTGGACGACGATCCCATGGCGGTGGAGTTGATCGCAACCTTTCTGCCGGCTCCCGCCTACACGGTGCTGCGCGCACACGGTGGCCGGGAAGCGATAGCGATCGCGCAGCAGCATCGGCCCGACCTGATCCTGCTCGACCTCATGATGCCCGGCGTCAGTGGTTTCGACGTGGTGTCCGCACTGCAGGGCGACACCCACACGGCCGACATTCCGATCCTGGTGGTCACCGCGCGGGACATCTCGCCGCAAGACCGCGCCGCGCTCCAGCTGGCCAGGGACAAGCGGATCGGCATCGTGCCCAAGGCCGGATTCAACCGCACGCGTTTCATGGCCGAGGTGCAACGCGCCTTGACGCCGCACCAGGAGACTTGACGATGGCAAGGATATTGGTAGTGGAGGACAACCCCGCGAACATGAAGCTCGCCCAGCTGTTGCTGGACAAGGCGGGCCACACGGTGTCGTGCGCCGTGGACGCCGAGACGGGCCTGGCGCTGGCGCGTGCGGAGCGGCCCGACCTGATCCTGATGGACGTGCAGCTGCCCGGCATGGACGGCCTGGCGGCCACGGCCATCCTGAAGATGGAGCCGGCCACCGCGCAGATCCCGGTGATCGCGCTGACCGCCATGGCGATGAAGGAGGACCAGGAGAAAAGCCAGATCGCCGGATGCGATGCCTACATCGCCAAGCCCCTGCGTTACCAGGAGCTCTATGCCGTGATCGACGCGCTGCTGGCCACGATCCGCGCGAGGGCGGCGGCATGAGCAAGGAGCCCGCAACCATCCTCATCGTCGACGACGAGGCCAAGAGCCGCAAGCTGCTCGAAGTGCTGCTGCGCATCGAGGGCTACGCCACGCGCAGCGCCTCCGATGGCAAGGAAGCACTGCAGATGGTTGCCGATGTCACGCCCGACCTGATCCTGCTCGACATCATGATGCCGGGCATGGACGGGTACGCGGTGGTCCGGGCGCTCAAGGCGGACCCCGTCACCGCGCACATTCCCGTCATCCTGGTGACGGCGCTGTCGGACCGTTCCGCGCGACTGACGGGCCTGGAGGCCGGTGCTGAAGAGTTCGTGAGCAAGCCCATCGACCGCTGCGAGCTGTGGCTGCGCGTGCGCAACCTGCTGCGGCTCAAGGCCCTGGGCGACCAGTTGCAGGACCAGAGCGCGCAGCTGGAAGAGGAGGTGGTGCGACGCACCGAGGAGCTGCGCGAGAGCGAGGCGCGGTTCAGTGTGTTCATGGAGTCCAGTCCCATCCTGGCCTGGGTGAAGGACGCGCAGGGCGACTACCTCTACACCAACCAGGCATGGGAAAGCGTGTTCGCCATCGATCCCTGCACGGGTCTGGCGACCCTCAAGAACGGGGATCCGCTGCTGGAGCTGGAGGAGCTCGTGCACGCGCGCGATGCCGAGGTGCTCGCCACCATGCAGCCCAACCAGGTGTCGATGTGGATGCCCGATGCGCTGGGCCAGCCCCGCTGCTGGAACTGCATCCGCTTTCCCATCGAGGAGGCTTCGGGCCGCACGCTGGTGGGCGGCATCGCGATCGACATCACCGACCAGAAGTCGGCCGCCACCGAGATCCAGAACCTCAACGACACCCTGGAGCTGCGCGTGGACGAGCGCACGGCCGACCTGGCGCACGCGCGGGACGACGCCACCGACGCCAGCCAGGCCAAGTCCAGCTTCCTGGCGGCCATGAGCCATGAGATCCGCACCCCCATGAACGGCGTGATCGGCATGGTCGACGTGTTGCACCAGACCAGCCTGAACCACTACCAGGTGGAGATGGTCGACCTGATCCGCGAGTCGGCGTTCTCGCTGCTGACGATCATCGACGACATCCTCGATTTCTCGAAGATCGAGGCCGGACGCATGGAGCTGGAGAACGCGTCCATCTCCGTGGCCGACGTGGTGGAACGGGCCTGCGGCATGCTGGACCACCTGGCCCACAAGCACGGTGTGGAACTCACGCTGTTCGTGGACCCTTCCATCCCCGACACCGTGCTGGGCGATGGCCTGCGCATGCGCCAGGTGCTGCTCAACATCGTCAGCAACGCCATCAAGTTCTCCAGCGGACGCAAGCTGCCCGGCCGCGTGGCGGTGCGGGTGGTGTGCACCGAACGCAGCGCCACCCACGTGGTGATCGAGATCCGCGTCATGGACAACGGCATCGGCATGGACGAGGCCACCAAGGCGCGCCTGTTCTCCGCCTTCACGCAGGCCGACACCACCACCTCCCGGCGTTTCGGTGGCACGGGACTGGGGCTGGTGATATCGCGCCGGCTGGTGGAGCTGATGGGCGGTGGGTTCCAGTTGCAAAGCGAACCGGACGAAGGCTCGACCTTCACGATGGACCTGCAGTTCGCGCTCCCGCAGGGAGACGGGGAAGCGGTGGCGCCCGACTCCGAAGTGGCGGGCCTGGATTGCCTGGTGGTGGGTGGCGCGGAGGGCCTGGCATCCAACATCGCGGCCTACCTGGTCCATGGAGGTGCGGGCGTGGAGCGCGCGCCGGACCTGGAGCATGCACGCACGCTGATGGCCGCGCAGGCACCGGGCGCCTGGACCTGGGTCATCGACGCCGCCGGCACGCCGCCGCCCTTGCACGAGCTGACCGCATTGGCGGCCAGCCTGCCGCAACACACGCTGAGCTTCGTGGGCATCGGGCGCGGCGCCCGCAGGACGCCCCGCACCCGCAATGCGGCGCTGGTGGTGGTGGATGGCAACCTGCTCACGCGCCGGCGGCTGTTCAGCGCGGTGGCCATCGCGGCAGGCCGGCGTGTGGAGGAGGAGGAGGGCCCATCCGTTGTCCGGCACGCGGCGGCCTACCTGGCGCCCTCGCGCGACGAAGCGGTGCGCCGCAACCAGCTGGTCCTCGTGGCCGAAGACAACCCCATCAACCAGAAAGTCATACTGCGCCAGCTGGCGCTGCTGGGGTTCGCCGCGGAGACGGCCGACAACGGCGTGCTGGCTCTGGCAATGTGGAAAACCGGCGACTATGCGCTGCTGCTGACCGACGTGAACATGCCGCAGATGGACGGCCTGGCACTCACCGCCGCCATCCGCGCGCAGGAGTCGGGCCCCCAGCGGTTCCCGGTGATCGCGGTGACCGCCAATGCCCTTCCAGGGCAGGTCGACAAATGCCTGGCAGCCGGCATGGACGACTACCTGAGCAAGCCGCTGCAGCTGGCGGTGCTCAAGGACATGCTGTTGCAGTGGTTGCCTGGCATGGATTCGCACGTGCTGGCGCCCCCTCCGGATCCCGCACAGGCACCTGCGCACCTGGTGGAGCTGGTCTCGGGCTTTGCCAGCGGCCTTGCCAAGCAGGTCCCGGGGGAAAGTTCCGCTGCATCGGGCCCTGCGCGCGTCCCGTCGCCGGCGCAGGCACCTGCAGCCGCAGCTGCATCCACGCCTGCATCTGCATCTGCAATCTCTCCTGCAGCATCGCTGGCACGCGCGGCAGATCCCCCGGCGGCGGCCCCCGCGCAGCCCGCGCTCGCGGTGGACGTGCGGGTGCTGGAAGAGCTGGTAGGCAACGACCCCGAGGTGGTGCTGGAATTCCTGACCGAGTTCCAGCTCAGTGCGGCCGAGATCGGCCTCAAGGTGGAGACCGCCTGCGCGCAGGGCCTGGCCGAGCAGGCCACCGCGCAGGCGCACAAGCTGCGCTCGTCGGCGCGCACGGTGGGTGCCCTGCCGCTGGCGGCCCTGTGCGCGCGCATGGAAGCCGCGGGCGAGGCGGGCAACACCGACGAACTCACGGCGCTGTGGCCCGACTTTGCGTTGGAACTCTCGGCGGTCAACGCCCTGCTGGATGCGCTGCGCGCAAAGGGCGGCCGATGACGGAGGTTTCGCCGCGGTCATCGATCCGCATCCTGATCCTCGACGACGACGCCTTCATGCGCAAGCTGCTGGCGCACATGCTGGGCAGCCTGGGCTTCGACGCCGTCACCACCTGCGACAGCGGGCCTGCCGCCCTGGAATGGGTGGACGCGCCCGGCAAGTCCCCCGACCTGATCCTGCTGGACCTGAACATGCCGGACATGGACGGCATCGAGTTCCTGCGCAAGCTGGTGGAGCACCGGTTCAAGGGCAGCCTGATCCTGGTCAGCGGCGAAAACGAACGCGTGCTGCAGATGGCCGAAAAGCTGGTGCAGGCCCACAAGCTCACGGCGCTGGGCCACCTGAGCAAGCCGGTGTCCATGGCGCGCTTGTCCGATGCGGTGGCCATGTGGCGCAGCGCCCAGGACGCGCAGCGCACCGAGAAGAAGCGGTATGGCGTGCGCGCGTTGCGCCACGCCATCACCCATGGCGAACTGGTCAACTACTACCAGCCCAAGGTCCAGGTGTCCACCGGCGCGGTGGTGGGCGTGGAGACCCTGGTGCGCTGGCAGCACCCCCGGGACGGCATGGTCTATCCGGACCAGTTCATCTACGTGGCCGAAGACCATGGGCTCATCGACGCACTCACTCGCGGCGTGTTGTCCCGTGCGCTGGCGCAGACCCGGGCCTGGATGGACTGTGGTCTGCCCCTGCGGGTGGCCATCAACGTGTCGATGAAGAACCTGTCGTCCGTGGACTTCGCGGATTTCGTGGTGAAGGAAGCACTGGCTGCGCGCGTGGCGCCGCAGGACATCGTGCTGGAGGTCACCGAGAGCCGGCTGATGCTGGACCAGCGTGCGCCGCTGGAAGTGCTGAGCCGCCTGCGCCTCAAGCGCTTCTGCTTGTCCATCGACGATTTCGGCACCGGCAACTCATCGCTGACCCAGCTGCACGCGATACCCTTCGACGAGCTGAAGATCGACCGGAGTTTTGTGCACAACGCCTGGCGCGATCCCACGGCGCGCGCCATGTACGACGCCAGCCTGGGCCTGGGCAAGCAGCTGGGCATGCAGGTGGTGGCCGAAGGGGTGGAGGACCAGAATGACTGGGCCCTGTTGCAGGCCACGCATTGCGACCTCGCGCAGGGCTACTTCATCGCGCGCCCCATGCCGGCCGCGGACCTGCTGGCCTGGGTCCAGGCCTGGAATGACCGGTATGCGCTGCGCTTCGCGCCGAAGGCCAGCTTATGACGCCACCCACCGGCGAATCGCGTCCATCGGCTGGCCGCAAGCCAAGCATCCTGGTCGCGTCGGCCAACGTGGGCGATGCGGCCATGGTCAAGCGCCTGCTCGAGGCGGAACACGACCGCGTCTTCGTCTC
This sequence comes from Burkholderiaceae bacterium, assembly GCA_965278985.1. Classification (GTDB taxonomy): domain Bacteria; phylum Pseudomonadota; class Gammaproteobacteria; order Burkholderiales; family Burkholderiaceae_C; genus CAISIP01. The sequence goes on from OZ257131.1 coordinate 390,559, forward strand.
CACCGATCCGGACAGGGTCGTGGAGGACTTTGCGCTGCATGCGCCGGATGTGCTGGTGCTCGCCTTCGACCGCCTGCAGCTGGCCGAGCAGTACTACCTGGGCCTGTACCGTTTGAGCGGCCGCGTGCACCTGCACCCGCACCGCACGGTCGTGTTGTGTGGCAAGGACGAGGTCATGCAGGCCTACCAGGCGTGCAAGAAGGAATATTTCGACGACTACGTGCTGTTCTGGCCTGTGTCGCACGATGCACCGCGGCTGTTGATGGCCGTGCACCATGCGCTGCTCGCGATGGAGGCGACGCGGGACGTGGGCCCCACGGTGGCCGAGTTCGCCGTGCAGGCACGCATGCTGGCGGGGCTGGAGCCCCTGCTGGACCGGCAGATCGCCGCTGCCGCGCCGCAGGCCCCGCCGCAATGGGCCGCGGACTTTCGCGAAGAGTGCGCGCCGCACATGGCGTCCGTGCGCAACCTCAACACCCTCGCCGACCGCATCGTGCAGACGATCCTGGTGGTCGACGACGATGCGTTCCAGCGCAAGTTCGTGGGCAAGCTGCTGGAGGCCTCACGCTATTGCCTGGTGTACGCGGCCAGCGGGGCCGAGGCGCTGGGCGTTCTGCGCAGGATCCAGCCCGACCTGATCCTCATGGACGTGGTGATGCCCGATATGGACGGCATCGAGACCACGCGGCGCCTGAAGGCGGAGGCGCGGTTCGCGCAGGTGCCGGTGATCATGGTCACGGGCAAGAACGAAGGCGTCACGGTGCGCAACAGCATGCTTGCCGGCGCCAGCAACTTCCTGGTCAAACCCTTCGACAGGCCGACGCTGCTGGCCAAGGTGGCGCGGGCCCTGGGCAGGACCTGAGGCGCCAGCGCGTCCTGCCGCTGCGTCACACGCCCAGGCAGTCCCTGCGCAACGCCGCATCGCCCATCAGCGCCTGCATGCCGCCCTCGAAGCGCAAGGCGCCGTTTTCCAGTACATAGGCCCGGTCCGCCACCTGCGCGGCGAAGTGCAGGTTCTGTTCGGACAGCAGCACGCTCACGCCGCGTACCTTCAGCGACTGCACCATCGCCACCATCTTCTCCACGATGATGGGCGCCACGCCTTCGGAGGGTTCGTCGAGCAGCAGCAGCAGCGGGTTGCCCATCAGCGTGCGCGCCACCGTGAGCATCTGCTGCTCGCCGCCGCTCATGTGTGCGGCGCGGCGCGTGGTCATGCCGGCGAGGTTGGGGAAGAGTTCGAACAGCGCCGCCGCGTCCCACGTTGGCGCGCTGCTGCCGTCGGGCCAATGGCGCGGCGGCTGGCGGCCCACCTCCAGGTTGTCCCGCACGCTGAGGTCCGTGAAGATGCGCCGGTCTTCGGGCACATAACCCATGCCCAGCCGCGCGGGCAGGTCGGGCGGGCTGTGCGAGAGGTCGTGGCCCATGAACCGGATGCTGCCGCTGCGCCGCGGCACCAGGCCCATCAGGGTCTTGAGCGTCGTCGACTTGCCGGCGCCATTGCGGCCCATCAGTGCCACCACCTCGCCGCGGCCCACCTGCAGCGTGATGCCATGCAGGATCTGCGCGGCGCCGTACCAGGCGCACAGGCCCTCAGCCTGCAGCATCGGGGAGGGTGTCGCGGGGGTGCTCATGGGCGTGGGATTCTAGAGACGCGCCTCCGACCCCGAGCCCTCGCCGCCCATCGGGATAATGCGCAGCGATGCCCTCCGGTCCAGCCCCCTCGCGACGCAGCGGCGTCGATCCCGCCCTCGTCGTGGTCCTGGCCGGTGTGGCGGCTGCCCTGCATGTGGGCAAGCTGCCTCCCGCGTTGCCCGTGCTGCAACAGTCGCTGGGCCTGTCGCTGGTGCAGTCGGGTTTCCTGGTGTCGCTGGTGCAGATGGCGGGCATGCTGCTGGGGCTGGCGGTGGGCCTGGCGGGAGACGCACTGGGACAGCGGCGCTGCATGCTGGCCGGTTTGCTGACGCTGGGTGCGGCGAGTGTGGCCGGTGGGTTCTGTGACGGGGCTGCGGGTTTGCTGGCGCTGCGCGCGGTCGAGGGGGTGGGTTTCCTGCTGGCCGTGACGCCCGGCCCCAGCCTGATCCGCCGCGTCGCGTCACCGGCGGAGATCGATGCCAAGTTGGGCCTGTGGGGCACCTACATGCCGATGGGCACGGCGCTGGCGCTGCTGGCCGGGCCCTGGGTGCTGCCGCGTGCCGGCTGGCATCTGTGGTGGTGGCTGCTGGCGGGAGCGGCCTTTGCCATGGTGGTGGTGCTGTGGCGCCTGGTGCCGGCCGACACGGTGGCTGCCGCGGGTGCCTCGGCCGCCGCCCCTGGCACCGATGGCTGGCGCGCCCGTGCGCACCGCACGCTGGCTGCGCGCGGGCCCTGGCTGCTGGGACTGAGCTTCGCCTGTTATGCCGGCCAATGGCTGGCGGTGATCGGTTTCCTGCCCACGGTGTATGCGCAGGCGCAGGTGTCCGCCGCCACGGCAGGCGCGCTGACGGCCTTGGCGGCGGCCGTGAACATGGTGGGCAACATCGTGGCGGGCCGCCTGCTGCGCCGGGGCATCGCGCCGCCCGTGCTGCTGCGCATCGGCTTCACAGCCATGGCGCTGGGAGCCGCCGGCACCTTCATGCCCGCGCTGGACGCTGGCCCCGGGCTGCGCTATGCGGCGGTGCTGCTGTTTTCGCTGGTGGGGGGCATGGTGCCAGCCACGCTCTTCGCGCTGTGCCTGCGGCTCGCACCCGACCAGCGCACGGTGTCCACCACCGTGGGCTGGATGCAGCAATGCAGCGCGGTGGGCCAGTTCCTGATGCCGCCGCTGGTGGGCTGGATCGCCAAGCAGGCCGGAGGCTGGCAGTGGACCTGGGTGGTCACGGCCAGCGCCTGCGTGGCGGGGCTGGTGCTGGCCGCGGTGATCGCCCGCCAGCTCGGGCCAGCCACGAGCCGGCAGCGTCCGGTGGGTTGACCGGCTGCGGGCTGGCAGCGGGAGAAGGGATACGGGAGGCGGGAGACCGGTGGCGGATTTATTGCGTCCCGAAGATGCGGTCGCCCGCATCCCCCAGCCCCGGCAGGATGTAGCCATGGTCGTTGAGCTGCCGGTCCACGGCGGCGGTGTAGACAGGCACATCGGGGTGCGCGGCATGCAGGGTGCGCACGCCCTCGGGGCAGGTCAGCAGGCACATGAATTTCACGGACTTGGGGTTCAGCGCCTTGACCTTGTCTATGGCCGCGACGGCGGAGTTGCCCGTGGCCAGCATCGGGTCGACCAGCACCACGTCGCGGTCCTGCATATCCTTGGGCATCTTGAAGTAATACTCCACGGCCTGCAGCGTCTTGGGGTCGCGGTACAGGCCGATGTGGCCCACGCGGGCACCGGGCACCACGCTGAGCATGCCGTCGAGGATGCCGTTGCCGGCGCGCAGGATGGACACCAGCACCAGCTTCTTGCCGTCGATCTCGGTGCCGGTCATGGTCTCCAGCGGCGTCTCGATCTCCACCGGTTGCGTGGCCATGTCGCGGGTGACCTCGTAGGCCATCAGCATGCTGAGTTCATTGAGCAGGCGGCGGAAGCTGTTGGTGCTGGCGCTCTTCTTGCGCATCAGCGTGAGCTTGTGCTGCACCAGCGGGTGCGTGATCACATGCAGTTGGGGTGTGATGGTGGTCGTCATTGCAGGAATTCCCTCGCCAAAGTAATCATCGTTTGCGGCCACCGAAGATGCCGCCCAGCACGCCGCGCAGGATCTCGTTGGCGACCTTGGTGCCCATGCTGCGCGCGGTGGATTTCGCCATGGTCTGCACCAGGCCGTCGCGCTTGCCGCCGCGCGGACCGGTGGAGCCGAAGAGCAGGTCGTTCAGGCCGCCCATGAGGCCGCCATCCGTGGTGCCCGGCGCGGTTGGCGTTGCGGATGTTCCGGCCGTGCCCGTCCGTGTCGCCTGTTCACGGGCCGCCGCGGCGCCCACGGCGGCTTCTTCGGCACGGCCCTTGAGCTTCTCATAAGCCGATTCGCGGTCTTCGACCTTTTCGTAGGTGCCGGCGACCAGCGACCCCGCGATCAGCACTTTGCGCTGCTGCGGGGTGATGGGCCCGATCTGGCTGCCGGGGGGCAACACAAACACACGTTCGGTGATGCTGGGGCGGCCTTTTTCGTCCAGCAGGCTCACCAGGGCCTCGCCAACGGCCAGCTCGGTGATGGCCGCCTCGATGTCCAGCCCCGGCTTCTGCCGCATGGTGGAGGCCGTGGCCTTGACGGCCTTCTGGTCGCGCGGGGTGAAGGCGCGCAAGGCGTGCTGCACGCGGTTGCCCAATTGGGCGAGCACGGTGTCGGGGATGTCCAGCGGGTTCTGCGTCACGAAATACACGCCCACGCCCTTGGAGCGCACCAGGCGCACGACGAGTTCGATGCGCTCGACCAGCACTTTGGGCGCCTCGTTGAACAGCAGGTGGGCCTCGTCGAAGAAGAACACCAGGTTGGGCTTGTCCACGTCGCCCACCTCGGGCAGCAGCTCGAACAGCTCGGACAGCATCCACAGCAGGAAGGTGGCGTAGAGCCGCGGCGAGTTCATGAGCTTGTCGGCCGCCAGCACGTTCACGATGCCGTGCCCGTTGCCATCCGTCTGCATGAAGTCGTGGATGTCCAGCATGGGCTCGCCGAAAAACTGGTCGCCGCCCTGGCCCTCGATCTGCAGCAGCCCGCGCTGGATGGCGCCCACGCTGGCGGCACTGATGTTGCCGTATTCGGTGGTGAACTGCTTGGCGTTGTCGCCCACGTGCTGCAGCATCGCACGCAGGTCCTTCAGGTCCAGCAGCAGCATGCCGTTGTCGTCAGCGATCTTGAAGACCAGGTTCAGCACGCCGGCCTGGATCTCGTTGAGGTTGAGCATGCGGGCCAGCAGCAGCGGCCCCATGTCGGAGACGGTGGCGCGCACCGGGTGGCCCTGGGTGCCGAAGACGTCCCACAGCTGCACCGGGCAGGCCAGCGGGGCGGGCGCAGGCAGGCCGCGCTCGGCCAGGATGGCGGCCATCTTCGGCGGAATGCTGCCGGTCTGGCTGATGCCCGTAAGGTCGCCCTTCACGTCGGCCATGAACACCGGCACCCCGATCTTCGAGAAGCCCTCGGCCAGCGCCTGGAGCGTCACGGTCTTGCCGGTGCCGGTGGCGCCGGTGATCAGTCCGTGCCGGTTTGCCTTGTCGGGCAGCAGCAGGCATTGGACGGTGGCGTTCTGTGCAACTAGGATGGGATCGGCCATGAAGGTCCCGAAAAGTACAATCGAAGCCTCAAGCGTAACGATATTTCGAGGGAATCCGCGTGGCAGGACACAGCAAATGGGCCAATATTCAGCACCGCAAAGGCCGGCAGGACGAGAAGCGCGGAAAGATCTGGACACGCGTGATCCGTGAAATCATGGTGGCCGCGCGTACCGGCGGGGGCGACCTGTCCGCCAACCCACGCTTGCGCCTCGCCGTGGACAAGGCCAAGGCCGCCAACATGCCGGCGGACACCATCAAGCGCAACATCGACAAGGCCACCGGCAATCTCGAAGGCGTGAACTACGAGGAAATCCGCTATGAGGGTTATGGCATCGCAGGTGCCGCCATCATCGTGGACACCATGACCGACAACCACGTGCGCACGGTGGCCGAAGTGCGGCACGCCTTCAGCAAGTACGGCGGCAACATGGGCACCAACGGCTCGGTGGCTTTCCAGTTCAAGCATTGCGGGCAACTGGTGTTCGCACCGGGCACCAGCGAGGACAAGGTCATGGAAGTGGCGCTGGACGCGGGCGCCGAAGACGTGGTGACCGATGCGGAAGGTGCCGTGGAGGTGCTGACGGCCCCGGCCGACTTCGAGCGCGTGCGCGAAGCCCTGGAGGCGGCCGGCCTGAAGGCCGACCTGGCCGAGGTGACGATGCGCGCCGAGAACACCGTGGACATCGAGGGCGAGGACGCGGCACGCATGCAAAAGCTGCTGGACATCCTCGAGGACCTGGACGACGTCCAGGCCGTCTACCACAACGCAGCCCTATGAGCCCCCACGCTTCGCACTTCGTGTCTTTGCTGCCCCCCGAGGGGGCGCTCGGCCTCCTAGAGGCGGCTCGTCGGAGGCCGCTATGAAAGTCCTTGTTGTAGGCGGTGGCGGCCGTGAACACGCCATTGCCTGGAAGATTGCGCAGTCGCCGAAGGTCGAGGCCGTGTTCATCGCGCCCGGCAACGGCGGCACGGCCGATGGCCGCATCCAGAACCTGGCCATCACGGACATCGTGCAACTGCGCACCTGGGCGCAGGCCCAGAAGATCGCGCTCACCGTCGTGGGCCCCGAGGGCCCTCTGGCGGCCGGCATCGTGGACGAGTTTCGCGCGCATGGCCTGCGCATCTTTGGTCCCACCAAGGCGGCGGCCCAACTGGAGAGCTCCAAGGCCTTCTCCAAGGATTTCATGGCGCGCCATGGCATTCCTACCGCCAAGCACGCCACCTTCAGCGACGTGGCTGCGGCCCATGCGTATGTGGACGCGCAGGGCGCCCCCATCGTGGTCAAGGCCGATGGCCTGGCCGCGGGCAAGGGCGTGGTGGTGGCCATGACGCTGGCGGAGGCGCATGCGGCCGTGGACCAGATGCTGGCCATCGGCCAGACGGCGAGCGCCCAGGCGGGCAGCACCGACACGGCCCGCGTGGTCATCGAGGAATTCCTGCAGGGCGAGGAAGCCAGCTTCATCGTGGTCTGCGACGGCAAGGGCGCCATCGCGCTGGCCACCAGCCAGGACCACAAGCGCCTGCTCGATGGCGACAACGGACCGAATACGGGCGGCATGGGTGCGTATTCACCCGCGCCGGTGGTCACGCCGGCCGTGCACGCCCGCGCCATGCGCGAGGTGATCCTGCCCACGCTGCGTGGCATGGAGAAGGACGGGCTGGTCTACACCGGCTTCCTGTACGCCGGCCTCATGATCGACGCCCAGGGCCATCCCCGCACGCTGGAATTCAACTGCCGCCTGGGCGACCCCGAGACGCAACCCATCCTGATGCGCCTGAAGACCGACCTCTTCGACCTGCTGTGGGCCGCCACCGAAACCGGTGAGCGCCGCAAGATCGACCAGTTCGAACTGCAATGGGACCGGCGCACGGCCCTGGGCGTGGTGCTGGCGGCCCACGGCTACCCGGCCGCACCGCGCACGGGCGACGCCATCGAAGGCCTGCCGGAGCCGCGCGATGACCTGATGGTTTTCCACGCCGCCACCAAGGCGCAGGGGGAGGGCGTGGCCACCTCCGGCGGGCGCGTCCTGTGCGTGACCGCGCTGGCCGACAACGTGCGTCAGGCGCAGGCGCGTGCCTACGAGGCGGTGCGCGAGATCCGCTTCGACGGCATGCAGTACCGCAGCGACATCGGCCACCGGGCCAGCAGCTGATGGATGCCTCCCACGGGGCCGCTGCGGGCCCATCATCCACCGAGTCGTTGGCCGCACTCGCCGACCAGTCCGGTTTTGCACAGGTGCGCGCCTACCTGGTGGGCCTGCAGCAGCGCATCACCGATGCCGTGGCGGCGATCGACGGCAAGGCTTTCCTCGAAGACGCGTGGGAGAAGCCCCCGCACGAAAAGCTCCAGGGGCAGGGCAACACCCGCATCCTGGAGGATGGCGCCGTCTTCGAGCGCGCCGGCTGCGGCTTCTCGCATGTGCGCGGCCCCAGCCTGCCACCCTCGGCCACGCAGCGGCGGCCCGAGCTGGCGGGAGCGCCCTTCGAGGCGATGGGCGTGTCGCTGGTGTTCCACCCGCGCAACCCCTACGTGCCCACGGTGCACATGAACGTGCGCATGCTGTACGCGACCCGCGCCGATGGCCAGGCCGTCTGCTGGTTCGGTGGCGGCATGGACCTCACGCCCAACTACGGCTTCGACGAGGACGCGGTGCATTTCCACGCCACCTGCAAGGCTGCCGTGGCGCCGTTCGGGGACGACCTGCACCCCCGCTTCAAGGCCTGGTGCGATGACTACTTCCAGCTGCGCCACCGCAACGAGCAGCGCGGCGTGGGAGGCATCTTCTTCGACGACCTGGCCGAACTGGGCTTCGAGGGTGGCTTCGCGTTGCTGCGCTCGGTGGGGGATGCCCTGCTCGAGGCCTACCTGCCCCTGGTGCGGCGCCGCCAGGCCATGGCCTACGGCGAGCGCGAGCGCGCTTTCCAGCTGTACCGGCGGGGGCGGTATGTGGAGTTCAACCTGGTGTGGGACCGCGGCACGCACTTCGGCCTGCAATCGGGCGGGCGCACGGAGTCCATCCTGCTGTCGATGCCGCCGCTGGTGAGCTGGTCCTACCGGCACACTCCTGAGCCGGGCTCGGCCGAAGCGCGGCTGTACGAACACTTCCTGGTGCCGCGCGCGTGGGTGTGAGCATCGCGCCGCCGCTGCAGCGCGTGGGCATGTTCGGCGGCGCCTTCGACCCGCCGCATACCGCGCACCGCGCCCTGGTGGAGGCCGCCCTGCAGCAGCTGCAGCTCGACCGCCTGCACATCGTGCCCACGGGCCAGGCCTGGCACAAGCCGCGCCAGCTCAGCGACGCGGCGGACCGCCTGGCGATGGCCACACTTGCCTTCGGCGACCTGCCGCAGGTGGTGGTCGACCCGCGCGAGACGCTGCGCACGGGCCCCAGCTACACCGTCGACACCCTGCGCGAACTGCAGGACCAGTACCCCGCGGCCCAGCTCTACCTGTTCATGGGCGAGGACCAGGCCCGTGCCCTGCCCACGTGGCATGATTGGCAGGGTGTGCTGCAGCGCGCCATCGTGTGCGTGGCCGAACGCCACAGCGCCGATACGGTGCCCTTCCAACCGCCTGCCGCCCACGCGCACAGGTTCCTTACGCTGCATTTCACCGCGCTGCCCGTCAGTGCCACCGCCATCCGTGCCCAGGCCGCCTCCGGCCAGGGCGTCACCCCTCTGGTGGGGGATGCGGTTGCGCGCTATATTGCCTCCCATCGTCTTTACCAAGCCACTTGATGACTACTGAAACCGCCGCCAAACGCGATACCCAAAAACTCCAGCGGGCCATCGTGGATGGGTTGGAAGACGTGAAAGCCCAGGACATCCAGGTGTTCGACACCGAGCACCTGTCCCCCCTGTTCGAACGCGTGATAGTGGCCTCCGGCACTTCCAACCGGCAGACCAAGGCCCTGGCCGCTAGCGTCGTCGACGCGGTGCGCGAGGCCGGCTTTGCCAAGCCGCGCGTGGAAGGGCAGGACAACGGCGAGTGGATCATCGTGGACTGCGCGCAGGCGGTGGTGCACATCATGCAGCCCGCGTTCCGCACCTACTACCACCTGGAAGAGCTGTGGGGCGAGAAGCCGGTGCGGCTCAAGCTGGGCTCGGCCAAGCCCGTGGTGGTGGCCAAGGCGCCCGAGCCGGACACCAAGGTGAGCGCCCGCGCCAAGGCCGTGGCTGCCGCCAAGAAGAACTACGCAGGCAAGGCTCCGGTGCGCAGGACCACCGAGGCGCTGGCCGGTGCGGCGCCCTCGGCTCCGGCCAGGGCGTCCCGTGGATCTTCGTCGAAGGCATCCCCGGCGAAGACCACCGCATCCAAGACCGCCGCTTCGAAGACGGCCGCTCCCAAAGTCTTTGTGGCCAAGACATTCGCGGCGCAGCCTTCTGCAGCCAACAAGGCGGGTGCAGCAAGGACAACGGCCGCGAAGAAGGCACCCGCCAAACCCTCCGCGGCGCGCCCCGGGGCCCGTCCCGCTTCGGCCAAGACGGCATCGGCGCGGCCAGCGGCTGCCTCCAAGCCACGCGCCGCGGCGCCTGCGGGCAAGTCGCCCGCTGCCAAGAAGCCTGCCCCCCGGAAGTCGCCCGCCTCCAGGTCCTGAAGGCCGCCCGGTGCGGCTGTTCATCGTCGCCGTAGGCCTCAAGGTACCCGCCTGGGCCCAGGCCGGCTGGGACGAATACGCCAAGCGCTTCCCGCCCGAGCTGCGCGTCGAGCTCAAGGCGGTCAAGACCGAGGCCCGTGCCTCGCGCGCCCTGCCGGCGCTGCTGGCGGCCGAGCGCGAACGCATTGCAGCGGCCATCCCGCCCGGCACCCGCATCGTGGTGTTGGACGAAAAAGGCAGCAACCTCACGACCATGGCCCTGGCCCAGCGGCTGGAGCAATGGCAACTGGGCGGCACCGACGTGGCCCTGGTGATCGGCGGCCCCGACGGGCTGGAGCCCGCCTTCAAGGCGGCCGCGCACGAACGCATCCGGCTGTCCGACCTCACCTTGCCCCATGCCATGGTGCGCGTGCTGCTGATCGAGCAGCTCTACCGCGCCTGGTCGGTCAATGCCAACCACCCCTACCACCGCGAGTGAAGTAGCCGTGCCTTCCCGTTCCCCTGCCGATTTTTTGTTCCTCGCGTCCCAGAGCCCGCGCCGTGCACAGTTGCTGGACCAGTTGGGCGTGCAGCATGGCCCCTTGCTGGCCGATGCCGACGAGGACGCCGAGTCGCTGGAGGCGGTGCTGCCGCGCGAGGCGCCCGCAGCGTATGTGGCGCGCGTCACCGGCCTCAAGCTGCAGGCCGCATTGGCGCGCCGCAAAGCGCGCGGACTGGTGGAGGCGCCCGTGCTCTGTGCCGACACCACGGTGGCATTGGGCCGACAGATCCTGGGCAAGCCTGCCGACGCCGACGATGCGGTGCGCATGCTGGCGGCACTGTCAGGGCAGAAGCACCGCGTGCTGACGGCCGTGGCGGTGGGGCAGGGGCGGCGCCGCGTGCAGGCCTTGAGCGTGTCGCAAGTGCAGTTCGCGCCGCTCTCGGCGCGGCAAATCCGCGACTACGTGGACTCCGGCGAACCCCTGGGCAAGGCCGGTGCCTATGCCGTGCAGGGGCGTGCCGCCGCCTTCATCGCGGACATGCGAGGGTCCTACTCTGGCATCATGGGGCTGCCCCTGTATGAGACGGCGCAGCTGCTGCGCGGTTTCGGGTTCAGGGTCTGAACGACCGACACCTTTCAGAAGACCACGAGACAAGCACCCATGCAGCAAGACATTCTCATCAACTGGTCACCGCAGGAAACGCGGGTCGCGATGGTCGAGAACGGGTCGGTGCAGGAGCTGCATGTGGAGCGCACACTGGAGCGCGGCCTGGTGGGCAATGTCTACCTCGGCAAGGTGGCGCGGGTGCTGCCCGGCATGCAGTCGGCCTTCATCGACATCGGGCTGGAGCGCGCCGCCTTTCTGCATGTGGCCGACGTGTGGCACCGCCAGCCCGAAGGCGAGCCGCCGCAGGCGCTGCGCTCGCTGCCGCAGATTCCCATCGAGAAGCAGATCTTCGAAGGCCAGACCCTCACCGTGCAGGTCATCAAGGACCCCATCGGCACCAAGGGCGCGCGCCTGTCCACGCAGATCAGCATCGCGGGCCGGCTGCTGGTGTTCCTGCCGCAGGACGACCACGTGGGCGTGTCCCAGAAGATTGCGCTTCGCCAACGCGAGGACCTGCGCAACCGCCTGCAGGCGCTCACGCAGCGCGATGGCGGCGGCTTCATCCTGCGCACCAATGGCGAGGACGCGAGCGACGCCGAGCTGTCCGAGGACATCGGCTACCTGCGCAAGGCCTGGGCCCGTATCAAGGACGCTTCCGTGCGCCTGCCGCCCACCTCGCTGCTGCACCAGGACCTGAACCTGATGCAGCGCGTCCTGCGCGACCTGACGGTGGACATCACGCAGACCATCAAGGTCGACTCGCGCGAGCAGTTCGAGCTGCTGCAGGCGTTCGGCCGCGAGTTCATGCCGCAGGCGGCCGAGAAGCTGCAGCACTACAAGGGCGAGCGGCCGATCTTCGACCTGTACAACATCGATGAAGAGATCGCCAAGGCCCTGGGCCGGCGCGTGGACCTCAAATCTGGCGGCTACCTGATCGTGGACCAGACCGAGGCGCTGACCACGGTGGACGTGAACACCGGCGGTTATGTGGGTGCGCGCAATTTCGACGACACCATTTTCAAGACCAACCTGGAGGCCGCGCAGGCCATCGCACGCCAGCTGCGCCTGCGCAACCTGGGCGGCATCGTGATCGCCGACTTCATCGACATGGTGCGCGAGGACCACCGTGACGCGGTACTCAGCGAGTTCCGCAAGCAGCTCGCACGCGACCGCGTCAAGACCACGGCCGGCGGCTTCTCGCAGCTGGGCCTGGTAGAGATGACCCGCAAGCGCACCCGCGAATCGCTGGCCCACATGCTGTGCGAGCCCTGCGCCGCCTGCCAGGGCCGCGGCAGCGTGAAGACCGCGCGCAGCGTGGCCTACGACATCCTGCGCGAGATCCTGCGCGAGGCCCGACAGTTCAACCCACGCGAGTTCCGCGTGGTGGCTTCGCCCAAGGTCATAGAAGTCTTCCTGGACGAGGAAAGCCAGCACCTTGCGGGCCTGAGCGAGTTCATCGGCAAGACCGTGTCGCTGCAGGCCGAGGCGGCGATGGGGCAGGAGACCTACGACATCGTGCTGCTGTAGGACGGACCGCCGGGCCTTCAGTCCCGCGGTGGGCCTGCAAGCGTGGGTGTCACGCAGGCGGCACGCGGCGCTTGGTTTTTGCCACGCGGCGCCCATACTCGGCCCCGCGACCATCCGCGTGAAGGACAACCATGCTCGACATCTACTACTGGCCCACCTCCAACGGCCGCAAGATCACCATCGCGCTGGAGGAGATGGGCCTGCCCTACAACATCATCCCGGTGAACATGAAGAACGGCGACACCACGCGCCCGGAATTCCTGCGCATCAACCCCAACGGCAAGATCCCCGCGATGGTGGACCACGATGTGCCCGGTGGGCTGGTGCTGTTCGAGTCGGTGGTGATCCTGCAGTACCTGGCCGAGAAGAGTGGCAAGCTGATGCCCACCGAGGTCGGCCCGCGTTACGACGTGCTGAAGTGGCTGGTGTTCCAGGCCGCAAGCATCGGGCCGATGTTCGGCCAGCTCGCGCACTTCCACGACTACGCCCGCGAGAAGTTCAGCTACGCGCTGAACCGCTACGGGTCGGAGGTGGAGCGGCTCTACCGCGTGCTGGACACGCGGCTGGCCGAGAGCGCGTACATCGCGAGTGACGAGTTCACCATCGCCGACATCGCCTGCTGGCCCTGGATCCAGCCGGCGCGCCAGGAGCAGAGTTTCGATGCCTGGCCCCACCTGCAGCGCTGGCACGCGGCGGTGGCTGCGCGGCCGGGGGTGCAGCGTGGCAATGCCGTGCGGCTGGACCTGCAGGGCGTGGGCGCGCAGACGTTGTCCGACGCCGAGTGGAACGCGCTTTTCGCCTGGCAGCAGAAGCCACGCGAGCCCCACAAGTCTGCCGGCTGAGCCACGACCGGCACCGTGCACGAACGGCGCTGCGAGGCGCAGGTCAGCGTGCAGCGCAAGGCAGTCCGTCAGTCCCGCAGCACCGCCCGGTGCATGTTGTCACCGAACATGTTGGACCATTGCTCCGGCGTGAGCGCCATGCGCCGGCGGGTGTAGCCGCCTGGCACGCCGGTGGTGCGGGAGCCGCTGGCCGCCTGCACCGCAGGCCGTGCCTGTACCGCATCGGACCAGCGCTTGACGTGCGGGTATTCGGCAGCCGTGTCGATGTCGAAGTTGTGCACGTTCTGTACCACGGGCCAGCAGGCGATGTCGGCAATCGAATACTCGGTGGCCAGGTACGCTTCCTGGGAAAGACGGTGGTCGAGCACGCCCAGCAGGCGGTGCACCTCCCGCACGTAGCGTTGGCAACCGTAGTCGTTGCCCTCGGGCGCATAACGCACGAAGTGCGCCGCCTGGCCGATCATCGGGCCCAGGCCGGCAACCTGCCAGGTCAACCACTGCAGCGCGACGTTCTGGCGCCGGAAGCTCCGAGGCAACAGCTGGTCGGTCTTGCGCGCCAGGTAGAGCAGGATCGCGCCGCTTTCGAACACCGCAAAAGGCTCGCCACCGTCGTCCGGCGCATGGTCCACGATGGCAGGTAGCTTGTGGTTCGGATTGATGTGGCCGAAGTCCGCCTTGAGGTGGTCGCCCGCGAAGATGTCGTAGGCGATGACCCGGTGCGCGAGCTGCGTCTCCGCCAGCATGATCGCGATCTTCAGGCCATTGGGGGTGGTGGTGTAGTGCAGGTCGATCATGCGGCTCGCTTTGCGGGGATGTGCTGCTGCATCTGCGCCCGCAGCGCCTTGCGTCCTGCGCCATTGGTGGCGCGCCATGCCTGGAGTGCGAGCGCGAGGAATCGCTGTTCGGCGGGCGAGGGCGTGGCACTGGCACGTTCCTCGTCGAGCCAACCCGCGGGCTGACCACAGTGCTGCTCGATCTGCCTGGCCAGCTTGTCGCCGATGGGGCGTGCGGACTTGACCTGGCTCCACATGCTGGGCGAGATTTCGAGCGATGCAGCGAAGGCCTGCTCCAGTCCCTTGGGCGGCATGCCTGACGCGAGTGATTTCTCGGCATAGGCCTGGAACAGGGCCAGCGCGTTCTGGCGCCGGATGAGGGTGGTGTCGGACACGTGCTGTGGATGCCATGCAACGGATGAAGCGGTGATTGTCGCAGGGGGTTGACGGCATGGTAAAGACTATTTACAGTCCAGCCCCATCGCTCGCCCGCATCGTTTGGGTGGGCACCTTTTTTCAAGCGTTCCATTCCAAGGCTTCATCGTGATATCCGCATACATCACCCACAGCTACCGACCCCAGACGGGTCTGGTCGCGTTCGTGCGTGCCGCGGCGATGAAGCCGGTTGGCGGCCGCATCGATGCGTTGCATCTGTGCCTGCCCATGAGCCTTCCACGCTTCGGCCGGGAGGATGGCTTGGCATATCCGGGAGAGGACGGCGCTTAACGCGCATCCTCCACGCTCTGTTCGCAGAGGCCCGGATCCCGCAAGGATCCGGGCCTTTTTCTTTTGCTTTCAACCCAACCCACCGGCATGCGCATCGACGCGGGTCCGTGATCTCCCGCCGTGGCAAGCCACTGCGGGAGGATGTTCCTTAACAACCAGCCGCGTGGCGACACCGGTACTGGCCGGCTTGTCGCTTCGCACGAATTTGCGGATGTAGCTCAGCAGGCAGAGCGCGACCATGCCATGGTCGAGGTGATGGGTTCGAGTCCCGTCATCCGCTCCACTTCGGGTGTGTCCCTGCACTCCGTATCCGTGCCACGAGGGTGTTGGCGGTGCGGGATGTGCGCGGCCCTGGCCAGCCACGTGCAGCGAGACACCCCATCCGGCGACGGATGCTCGCGCAGGGGCACACCCGAAGTGGATTCCCATTGACCAGAACAAGAAGCCTTCGTGGAACTCACGCTCCGAAGGCGGAAATCGGCCGCAAAGATTGGGCGGCGCCGGAACCCGTGACCGGATGGTTTTTTTTCGCCCCGTTAGCTCAGTTGGATTCAGAGCGCCGGTCTACGAAACCGGAGGTCGCACGTTCGAGTCGTGCACGGGGCACCAGTTTCTTTCTCGACGTAGCCAAGTGGCCGAAGGCATCTGGTTGCAAACCAGGCGGCGCAAGCCCGCGTCCGTTCGAATCGGACCGTCGAGTCCATCTTTTTGGCGTGTTCTTGGGTGTGGCCGTAGCTCAATGGCAGAGCGACGGGATGTGACCCCGTCGGTGCCGGTTCGACTCCGGCCGGTCACCCCCAAGCGCATGCGCGCATCCCCTCGTGGCGGAATAGGCAGACGCACCGGTCTCAGAAACCGGGGCCGCGAGGCATGTCCGTTCGACTCGGACCGAGGGGACCATTTTTCACCGTCAGATTTTTGTTTTTTCAACCACCACTTCGGCCGCGAAAGGAGGCCCACCATGCAACCCCATCCACACAGCCACGTGCTGCAACTCGACATCCAGGGCACGCCGCAGGCGTGGATCACGCTCGAGCATGCGGCCCTGCATGTGGCGACGGATTCGGTCGCGTGGGTGGACGGCGACGGGCCGCTGGCCACCCTGCGTGGCGGCTACAACGTTCCTCTGCAGCGGCAGTCGATCATCGACGTGTTCCCGATCATGGCGCTGCACGGCGCATCCAGGATCAACCTGTTCGACGTCGTGCCCGCATTCAGCCGGCACAAGCTGTTCCGCCGCGACCGGATGATGTGTGCCTATTGCGGCCAGCGCTTCCCCGAGCGCGACCTGCAGTGTGAGCACATCGTGCCGGAATCGCGCGGTGGCGGTTGGACCTGGATGAATCTGGTCACGGCCTGCGCAGCGTGCAACGGCCGCAAGGCCGCCCGCACGCCGGAGGAAGCGCGCATGCCGCTGCTGTACCTGCCCTATGTGCCCAGCCGCTTCGAGGACTTCCTGCTCGAAGGCCGGCACATCCGGGCTGACGTGCACGAATGGCTTGCCGCGCGCCTGCCGAGGGTATCGCGCCTGCACTGAACGTGGCATGCGCCGCGACGGTGCAGGCGCCAACACATCTGCTGTGGAAGGCGGACGCTCACAGGTCAGGGGTTGGGACGAGAGTCCGCCCCGCCGGTGTGCGGCATCCGGATACGTCCTTGGGTGCTGCACATGCCGCGCCGCTGGAAGCAGCCGATACGGGGCACCAAAGGTTGTGCATACATGCACCGGGTTCGAGTCCCGGGTGACCCGCCATTGGATAGCTCAATGGTAGAGCAACGACCTCATAAGTCGTGTGTCGCGGGTTCAACTCCCGCTCCAAACCACTGGACTGGAAATCCAGCAACCAACGGTCGAAAGACCACGCCGAACGCGGACTGAGATGGATCGCGTCTGGGGCAGAGCCAAGTGCCATGTCCTTGACCAGAGAAACCTTGGCCCGTCAGCGGTGACGGCCCGTCCACGGAACCCGCCCGTCCTGCGCCCACGTCCAGCCGAGGTGGCCCCACCCAAGGGGCTGCCAACGCGCCGCGTGGTGCCCAGGCCATGGCACTCCGTGTCCACCGCCATCCCTGTAACGGCACCTATTCAGCCAACAAGAAGCACACAACGAGAAAGAAGAAGGAGAGTGACCATGAAGTTCCAACGTATCACCGTGAAGAAGAACGAGCGCGGCCTGCTGCTGCGCAATGGCGATTTCGAGCGCGTGCTGCAACCCGGCACGCACTGGCTGTTCGCCGGCATCGATAGCCTGCGCGTCGAGACCTTCGCGCTGGAGCAGCCGGCGTTCACGCATGCGCTGGCCGACTACCTGATGGCCAAGGAGCCCGCAGTGGTGGCCGCCGAGTTCGTGCGCGTCGAACTCACCGAAACGCAGGTCGGCCTGCGCTCGGAGAACGGTGCGCTGGTCGAGGTGCTGACACCGGGCACCCGGCGCCTGTACTGGAAGGGCCTGGTGGATGTGCGTGTCGAGGTGATCGACATTGCGACGTCGGCCGAGGTGCCTGCTGCCGTGGTGGCGCGCCTGGTGCAGACGCAGATGCGCCAGCGCGCGGTGGCGGGCCTGGCCGGTGTGCTGCAGGTGCAGGTGCCTGAACACGGCGCCGGCATCCTGTGGGTCGACGGCAAGGTCGAACGCCTGCTGGCGGCGGGTTCCTACGCCTTCTGGAAGTTCAACCGCAACGTGGCGGTGGATGCGGTGGACCTGCGGTTGCAGGCCGTCGAAGTGGCGGGCCAGGACATCCTGACCCGCGACAAGGTGGGCCTGCGGCTGAACCTGTCGGCCACCTGGCGCTACACCGACGTGCTGCGCGCCTACACGCAAATCGCGAAGCCCGCGGAGCACCTGTACCGCGAGCTGCAGTTCGGCCTGCGTGCGGCCGTGGGCACCCGCACGCTCGACGAGCTGCTGGAGAACAAGACGGTGATCGACGAGGTCGTCACCACCCACGTGTCCACCCGGCTCGCGGCCTATGGCATCGCGCTGGAAGGCGTGGGCGTGAAGGACATCGTGCTGCCGGGCGAGATGAAGACCATCCTGGCCCAGGTGGTGGAGGCCGAGAAGGCGGCCCAGGCCAACGTGATCCGCCGGCGCGAGGAAACCGCGGCCACGCGTTCGCTGCTCAACACGGCCAAGGTGATGGAGGGGAACCCCGTCGCCCTGCGCATGAAGGAGCTGGAGACGCTGGAACGCGTGGCCGAGCGCATCGACAAGATCTCCGTGTTCGGAGGTCTGGACCAGGTGCTCAACGGGCTGGTGAAGCTGCGCTGAACACACACAAGGAATGCACCCTCGGGTGCGTGATGGGGGAGGCTGCATCGGCAGCCTCCCCAGTACAAGGAGAATGAACCATGGAAGAAGAAACCCCCTATATCCAGGAAAACATCCCCGGCGGCGTGCCGGTGAAGATGTGGACACGCGGCGTGCCCGTGGAAGACGAGGCGCGCAAGCAGCTGGCCAACGCCGCACGCCTGCCCATCGTCTTCCCGCACGTGGCCGTGATGCCCGACGTGCACCTGGGCATCGGTGCCACCGTCGGCTCGGTGATCCCCACCGTGAAGGCGATCATCCCCGCCGCGGTGGGTGTGGACATCGGCTGCGGCATGATGGCCTGCAAGACCACGCTGGTGGCGGCAGACCTGCCCGACAACCTGGGCCCGCTGCGCACGGCCATTGAACGCTCGGTGCCGCATGGCTCCACGCCGCGTGGCCGCGGGCGCGACCAGGGCAGCTGGGAGAATCCGCCCGAGACAGTGGACCAGGTCTGGGCCACGCTGGCGCCGGAGTTCGACGCGCTGTGCGAACTGCACCCGCGCCTGAAGAACACCAACAACCGCAAGCACCTGGGCACGCTGGGTGGCGGCAACCACTTCATCGAGGTCTGCCTGGACGAGGCCGGTGCTGTGTGGTTCATGCTGCACTCGGGCTCGCGCGGCGTGGGCAATGCCATCGGCACGCACTTCATCGCGCTGGCCAAGCAGGACGCTGAAGCGCACCAGCGCAATCTGCCGGACCAGGACCTGGCCTACTTCGAGGAAGGGGCCCGGTACTTCGGGGACTATGTGCGTGCCGTGGGCTGGGCGCAGAAGTTCGCGGCGCGCAACCGCGAAGTGATGATGGCCAACCTGATTGCCACCGTGCGCACGGTGATCGCCAAGCCCTTCACCTCGCATGTGGTGGCGGTGAACTGCCACCACAACTACGTGCAGCAAGAGCGCCACTTCGGTGAAGACGTGTTCGTCACGCGCAAGGGCGCGGTGAGTGCGAAGCGTGGCGAGCTCGGCATCATCCCCGGCAGCATGGGCGCGCGCAGCTACATCGTGCGCGGCCTGGGCAACCCGCAGAGCTTCGAGAGCTGCAGCCACGGCGCGGGCCGCATCATGAGCCGCACCAAGGCGAAGAAGCTGTTCACGGTGGCCGACCAGGTCAAGGCGACCGAGGGTGTCGAATGCCGCAAGGACGCCGACGTGATCGACGAGATTCCGCTGGCCTACAAGGACATCGACGCCGTGATGGCCGCGCAGCGCGACCTGGTGGAGGTGGTGCACACCCTCAAGCAGGTGGTGTGTGTGAAGGGATGAAAAAGGGGCGTTCGCCGTGATGGAGAACGCCCCTTTTTTTGCGCGCATGGCAGGCAGCCCCGCCCTGCAGCAGCTTCGCTACGATCTACCGGAGCGAGGGCCCAGCAGTAGCCAGAGGATCAGGCCCACGACCGGCAGCAGCAGGATCAGCACGATCCACAACACCTTCTTGCCCGTGCTCGCAGAGCTTTGGAACACATTGACGATCGCCCAGATGTCAGCAATCAGTATCAGCACCCCGAAGACGCTGCTTAACTCCAAACCCATGGATTCCCCCTATCTGTTGTTGGTCACTGTTGACCAGAGCCTGGATCATCGGCCACGCGCGTGCACGGTTGTGTAGGACACGAGGACGGGAAGACCGCAGCCTCCATCCCGATGATTTCGGCGGGGCGATGCCTGTGTGTTCAGGTCCGCAGTGTTCGGTCAAACAGCGCCAGCAACGCGGCCCAGCCACGATCCGCTGCAGCGGCGTCGTGGACCGGGAAATCCGGCACCATCCACCCGTGCATGGCGCCGCTGTACGTCTCGGTCTGGTATTGCACACCCGCCTTCGCCAACGCATCTTCCATGCGCGCAGCCATGGCCGGTGGATAGCTGTCGTCCTTGTCGGCGGCGGCGATGTACAGCGTGGCAGCCAACCCGCCCACACGCAGGTGCGGGCTGGTGGGCGCGTCGGAGGCGAGGTTACCGCCGTGGAAGCTGGCCACTGCCGCGAAGCGCTGCGGGTAGGCGGCCGCCGCGGCAATGGCCATGCCGCCACCCATGCAAAAGCCGACCGCCCCGACCTTGGCGCCCGCGATGTCCTTGCGCGTGTCCAGATAGGCCAGGAAGGCCCCGGTGTCCTCTGCCGCCTTGTCGGTGCCGGTGGTCGCCATCAGCGGACCGAGGATCGCCCCCACATCCCCCTTGAACACTTCCGCAGGAACGAGTGGAGCGTAGGGCCCGTAGCGGTAGTACAGGTCAGTTAGCAACACCACATGGCCGGCGTTGGCAAGACGCTGCGCCATGTCCAGCATCGCCGGCCGGATGCCGCCAGCGTCGCCGTAGAGGATCACTGCGGGCCATGGTCCATCGCCGCTGGGCGTCGTGATATAGGCGCGGCAGTCGCCGTCCTGGGTGTGGATGGAGACTTGTTCGATAGGCATGGGTTCTTTCTGGCCTAGGTGGCGACTGGCCGATTGTTTGTGGGTAGAAAGCATACGCCGCGTGTCGGAGGGTTATGAGACCAGGCCCTGATGATGTTTCAGCAACACGCGGGCGTTTCCTTCGTCCCTCGCATCAAGGTCGGGTGCTCCGGCGGCGTGCGGGTGCTAACCTCGACTCAACATTCAAATTCCGGATAGGGCGCTAGTGATGAAGAGTGCACTTTTCGTCGACTTCGACAATGTCTTCTCCGGCCTTCGGCGGCTGGATCCGGCCGTGGCGGAACGCTTTGCCTTGCGGCCGCTGGCCTGGATTGACTGGCTTGCCCGATCGCTGCCCGCCCCGCCTCACGCGCCCGATGGCGCGGTTCGGCGATTGCTGGTTCGTCGCTGCTATCTCAACCCGCAGGTTTACCAGCGCTTTCGTCCAGCCTTCAACCGCGCCGGCTTCGAAATCATCGATTGCCCCGCGATGACCAGCGAAGGCAAGACAAGCACCGACATTCACATGGTGCTGGACATCGTCGAGCTGTTGCAGCACCAGGTCCACTACGACGAGTTCATCGTGTTCTCGGCAGATGCGGACTTTACGCCTGTCCTGCGCAAGCTGCGGCGCTGGGACCGGCGCACTACTGTCTTGGCCATCGGGTTTCCGTCGGCGGCGTACCAAGCGTCTGCCGATCTGCTGATTGACCAAGACGAGTTCGTTCGCGCTGGGCTTGGTTTCGTGGAAACCGAGCCTCAGGCACCGACGCCCGCCCCTCAACGTTCAAAGGGCGACGTGGCAAAGGACGTCAGTGCATATATCTCCAAGGCCGTGGCGGCCTCGGGCAAGGCGGTGTCGTTGCCGTGGCTTGCAAGCAAGCTGCCGACTGAGGTGGCAGGCCTCGACCCTGCGGACTGGGCGGGATACACCAATTTCAGGGCCTTGGTCGACGCGCTGAAACTCGACCCGCTTACCGTGCGATGGGACTTGGGCGTGGTGTCCGACCCTGCGCGTCATGAGGTCGCGGAACGTGGTACCACTCAGAACAAGGTCGCCGCATCGCCCGACAATCCCTTTGCGGGCTTGAGTCAGTTGATCCGCGAGGAGGTTCGCGCCGCGGGCCGCCCGATGCCCTGTGGTCGCCTTGCCCAAAGCATCATCGACAGGCAAGGCGCCATCGCGGCGGACTGGGGAGGCAAGGGCACTTTCCGGCGTCTCCTGGAGTCGCTCGACCTGCAACCACTATGCATCGATTGGGCCGTGGCAGGTGGCACCATTTCCGACCCTTCATTCGTAAATGCCAGGTCCCCCGTTCCGGGCACGGAGGCAATGTCCGACTGGGGCCGCGACAACGACCTATTGCCCCTGATTAACCTTGTGCATGCGGCCACGGGCTTGCCTCTGCTTTCTCCCGTCGAATTGTGGTCCGTGATGCACAGCCTTGCGCAGGATGTGGCACAGCAGCCATTCCAGCTTTCCGAGACCGGCAAGCGCGTAAGGGATCGCTGTCGCGACGATGGGCATGCAGTGGGTCGGAACGACGTTAGCTTCGTGTTGAAAGGTATCCATCTAGCCGGGCATGCCTTCGGAGCCGGTGCCGATGACGCAATGAGCTTGGCGAACAGATTTACCGACAGCGTGTTGGAACTCTGTCGGAGGGAACAACTGACGCTGGATGATGCACAGGTCGCGCAACTGCGCGATTGGAGCAGTCGCTGCCACGTACCTCATCGCAACGGCGTCTATCCTCCTGGTCAGCAATGAATCTTCAGTCCCTGGCAATCTGAGCCATGCTGACACATCCGCGTATACGGCTGCAGGTGCACAGTGGCGGGCCGGGGAAGAGAGTCGTCCGCTATGCGCGTGTCCGCGTTGTGGCTGTCTGGCTGACTATGCGCTCCTTAAGACGCGAGTAACAAGTTTGAATGCGTTGGGGTTGGGGCTGGCGTTTGTTCGGAGGTGCCCATATGACGCGAATCTGGTGCGATGCGCTGCACCCGGGATTTAGCTATCGTCTTCGCAACGTCACCAGCCCCGCGCCCACCAGCAGCACGATGCCGATCCACGCCAGTGTGTTGGGCACATCCCCCCACACCATCCAGCCGATCAGCAGCGCAAAGATCAGCGACGCATAGCGGAAAGGGGCCACCACGCTGACCTTGCCGTGGCGCATGCCCACGACCACCAGGAAGTAGGCAATGCTGAGGAACAGGCTGGCGCAGGCCAGCAGGGCGAACTGCGTGGGACTGACAGCTTGCCACGGCTGCGCCAGGCTCATCACGCCGGAGATCACCGTGACGGTCGATGCAGCGGCCAGCGTCACCACCAGCGAAGGCACGCTGGTGGGAATGCGGCGCGTGATCAGGTCGCGTGCCGTGTTGAACAGCGTGGCCAGCAGGCAGACCAGGGCCCAGGCGTTGAACCCTTCTGCGGCAGGCTGCACCACCAGCAGCACGCCGATGAAGCCCACCATGATCGCCATCCAGCGCAGGGGGCCCACATGCTCGCGCAGCATCCAGGCTGCAAAGAGTGTCATGAACAGCGGTGTGGCGGAGTTGATGGCCACCGCATTGCCGATGGGCATGTGGAACAGCGCCGCCAGGTAGCCGAGCGTGCCGAATGCGTCGAGCGCCGAGCGCCACAGCACCGCCTTGTGGCCGGCCTGGCGCCGTCCACCCGGCGCGGCGGGCGCCGCCGGTGGGCGCAGGCGCCGCAGTGCCAGGGAGGTGGCCGTGAGCAGCAGCGTAGCGAAGATGCCGCGCAGGAAGATCAATTGGGCGGCGGGCAGGCCTTCGCTGATGTATTTGATCAGCGCATCGTTGACGATGAAGCTGGCCATGGCCAGCGTGATGGCAGTGATGCCGCGCCGGTTGGCCTCAGAGGCTGGGGTCAGGGGCATGGCGGGCGATCTTAGCTGCCTGTCCTGTGGGTGCCAGGCCGGCGCATGGTGATCGGGTAAATTCAAGACCTTCCACCCCGGCCTTCCCATCCGGCCCGCCGCCCCCATCTCTACGCCATGCAAGACCTTTCACGCGCATTCAAGCTCAACGGTGCTTCCAACTTTCGCGACCTGGGGGGCTATACCGGACATGGTGGGCGCAAGGTGCAGTGGCGCAAGATCTTTCGTTCGGACCACCTGGGAGCCCTGACGGAAGAGGACCTGCAGGAGCTCTCCGCGCTGGGCCTGTCGCGAGTCTGCGACTTTCGCGGCTCCAACGAGCGCGTGAGTTTTCCCTGCGCGATGCCGGGTGTGGAGGTGCACTCGCTGGCCATCGAGCCTTCCATCGTGCAGGGCATGCAGGACATGCTGAACGCCGGGCGCACGCTCACGGCAGACGACACGGTGCGCATGATGCAGGAGACCTATCGCAACTTCGTGCGCCGCAATGCGGACCGGTTCGCGGCGTTGTTCCACTTCCTGCTGCAGGATGACCGACCGCTGGTCTTCCACTGCACGGCGGGCAAGGACCGCACGGGTTTTGCGGCCGCGCTCATCCTCGAGACCCTGGGCGTATCGCGTGCTGACATCATGCAGGACTACCTGCTGACCAACGACCTGTTCAAGATGCCCGACACCACCACCAGCGCGCTGCCGATGGAGGTGCTGCAGGTGCTGTGGCGCGTGCAGGCGCCGTTCCTGGACGCGGCGATGCACGCGGTGGACGAGGACTACGGCGGTGTGGCGGGGTACCTGGAAAAGGGCATGGGCATCGACGCGAAACAGCAGCAGCGGCTGGTGGAGACGTACCTGCAGCCTGCTGC
The DNA here is from genome assembly GCA_965278985.1 of Burkholderiaceae bacterium. Classification (GTDB taxonomy): domain Bacteria; phylum Pseudomonadota; class Gammaproteobacteria; order Burkholderiales; family Burkholderiaceae_C; genus CAISIP01. The sequence goes on from OZ257131.1 coordinate 414,812, forward strand.
CTGAGCCCCGCGCGCACCGCACACCCCCCATGAAAAAGCCCCTGGCGCAGTGCCAGGGGCTTTGTTCTTTGGGATGCCGGGCAGAGCCCGTGCGGGTCAGAGGCTGTCGGTGAAGCTGCGCAGCTTGTCCGAGCGGCTGGGGTGCTTGAGCTTGCGCAGCGCCTTGGCCTCGATCTGGCGGATGCGTTCGCGCGTCACGTCGAACTGCTTGCCCACTTCTTCCAGCGTGTGGTCGCTGGTCATTTCGATGCCGAAGCGCATGCGCAGCACCTTGGCCTCGCGCGGCGTGAGGCTGTCCAGGATGTCCTTGACCACGTCGCGCAGGCCGGCCTGCATGGCGGCTTCCATGGGGGCGGTGTTGGCACCGTCCTCGATGAAATCGCCCAGGTGGGAGTCGTCGTCGTCGCCGATGGGGGTTTCCATCGAGATCGGCTCCTTGGCGATCTTCATGATCTTGCGGATCTTGTCCTCGGGGATCTCCATGCGCGCGGCCAGCACTCCCGCATCGGGCTCGAAGCCGAACTCCTGCAGATGCTGGCGGCTGATGCGGTTCATCTTGTTGATGGTCTCGATCATGTGCACCGGGATGCGGATCGTGCGTGCCTGGTCGGCGATCGAGCGCGTGATGGCCTGGCGGATCCACCACGTGGCATAGGTCGAGAACTTGTAGCCGCGGCGGTATTCGAACTTGTCGACCGCCTTCATCAGGCCGATGTTGCCCTCCTGGATCAGGTCCAGGAACTGCAGGCCGCGGTTGGTGTACTTCTTGGCGATGGAGATCACGAGGCGCAGGTTGGCCTCGATCATTTCCTTCTTGGCGCTGCGCGAGGAGTATTCACCCTCGTTCATGCGCTTGTTGATGTCCTTCAGCTCATCGAGCGGCACCACCACGCGCGACTGCAGGTCGATCAGCTTCTGCTGGATGTCCTGCACCGGCGGGATGTTGCGGCCCATGATCGCGGCCCAGGGCTTGTTGGAGGCGGCCTGCTTCTCGATCCACTTCAGGTCGAGCAGGTGCGATGGCACCTTGTGTCCCATCTTGTCGCGGCCCGAGAACTCGGCCACGAACTGCTCCTGCGGGTAGCCGCACTTGTCCACGATGATGCGGCGCAGCTCGCGCTCTTTCTTGCGGATGTCGTCCACCTGGCTGCGCACCATGTCGCAGAGCTTCTCGATGGCCTTGGCCGTGAAGCGGATGCCCATGAGTTCGGTGCTGAGCTCGTGCTGCGCCTTGACGTAGGCGGGGCTGCCATAGCCCTCCTTGTCGTAGCACTTGTGCACCTTCTCGAAGAGGTTGCGCATGTTGTCGAGGCGGCTCAGGGCCTCCTTGCGCAGCTCCTCGAGCTTCTTGGTCAGCGCCTTGGAGCCGCCCTTGCCGTCGTCGTCGTCCTCTTCGTCGAACTCGTCGAAGTCTTCTTCGGCCACGTAGTCGTCGGCCTCGTTGGGGTTCGAGAAGCCGTCAATTACGGTGGTGATGACGGTCTTGCCTTCACGGATTTCCTCGCCCAGGCGCAGGATCTCGTCGATGGTGGCAGGCGAGGCGGAAATGGCCTCCATCATCGCCATCAGGCCGCCTTCGATGCGCTTGGCGATCTCGATTTCGCCTTCGCGGGTCAGCAGCTCCACGGTGCCCATCTCGCGCATGTACATGCGCACGGGGTCGGTGGTGCGGCCAAATTCGCTGTCCACGGTGGACAGGGCGGCTTCGGCTTCTTCTTCCGCTTCTTCCTCGGTGGCGGCGGTGGGGGCGGTGTTGTTCAGCAGCAGCGTCTCGGCATCGGGCGTCTGCTCGTAGACGGCCACGCCCATGTCGTTGAGCATCGAGATCACGACCTCGAGCGTTTCTGCGTCCACCAGCTTGTCGGGCAGGTGGTCGGAGATCTCGCCGTGCGTGAGGTAGCCACGCGTCTTGCCCAGCTTGATCAGCGCCTTGAGACGCAGGCGGCGCTTGGCCAGGTCTTCTTCGGACAGCACGGTCTCGTCGAGGCCGAACTCCTTCATCAAGGCCCGTTCCTTGGCCTTGCTGATCTTCATGCGCAGGGGTTTGACCTTCTCGCCCGTGCCGGCTACCGCGGGCGCCGGTTCCTCGGCGAACTCGGCCTCGATGTCGGACAGGTCCTCTTCGGGTTCATCCGCGTCGGCCTTGCCCTTGGCCTTGGGGCCGCGCTTGGCGGCGGCCTTGGTGTCTTCGGTCGCCTTCGGGGGGCGGCCGGGCTTCTTCTTCACGGCATCCGTGTCGGCGGTCGCGGCTGCGGCCTTCTTGGCCTCGGCGGCGGTGGCAGCCTTGCCTGCCTTCGCGGCGGTGCTGGCGGTAGGGGACTTGGGAGAGGGCACTGGAGAAACTTTCGAAGAGGCAGTGGACACGGTTTTCTGTGCTGCCTTGCCTGCCGCGGCCGTCTTGGCGGATGCGGGCGGAGCCTTGGTCGTCGGCGGGGTCTTGGTGGACGCAGCGGGCGGGACGGGCTTTTTCACAGGCATGGTGGGACCTCTGTACACATCACAAGGACACGGCCACCCGCACCGGAGGTACGGACGGTTCTAGAACAGAAAACCAGGGTGCCGGCAAGATGTCTGGGCGAACATTTGGAGTGCAGTCCTTGCGGTGAGGTCGCCGGTCGTGAACTGGGTCATCGGTTGGCAGGGCCCGGAGGTGCTGCTGTCGCTCTTGCGCGAGTCAGCCGAGGATTATACCTCGACACGCAGTTGCAACACCCCGCGCGCAGGCCTCCGCACTTGTGCCCATCGCGGCGCGACCGCGCCTGGTTTCCTGAGAATCACATGGGCGCCAGGGGCGCGGATTCAAGCGCCCGCCGGCGCGCCTGCAACTCACGGTAACGCTCCAGCGCGGCCGGGTCGACCCGCGCCGCCTCGATGGCCGCCGTTTCCTGGGCCTTGATGTCTTCCACCACCATGCGGCGCATGAGGTTGCGCAACTCCTGCAGGGTCTCGGCGTCGTTGCCGCCAGCCGCCATCTCCGACGCCGACATCAGCCGCATGGCCAGCGCTTCGGCCAGGTGGCCCCGCAGGCCCTCGCGCATCGCGGCCCAGGGCTGGGGACCGTGGCTGTGCAGTTGCTGCTCCAGCCACACGAACAGCGGGCCGTGGGGCGGCGGCAGCGCGCACAACATGGCATGGTCCTCGGCGGGGAAGAGGTCCCAGGCCTGCGTGTTACCGAGGAAGATGCGGGCCGCGTGGTCGGCGCGGCTGGCGGGCAGGGACCGGTTGCCACCGGAGAACGACGCGAACTCCGACCCGAACGACGACCCACTGGCGAACGGGTCGCGGGCCGCGCCCTTGTTGCGGTTCCACGGCTTGCGGCCATCGCGGCCCGGTGCGTGGCCCCCACCTGCCTGTGCCGTCTGCGTGGCGTTGCGCGGGCTGGCAGCGCGCGCGGCGGGCTCCCACAGTTCGCCCAGTTCGCGGGGGGCGAGCTGCACCAGCGCGGCGATCTCTCCGAGCAATTGGCGCTTGAGGGCGCCGTCGGGCATCTGCTTCCAGAGCGGGGCGGCATTGCTGGCCAGGTGCGCACGGCCTTCGGCAGTGTTCAGGTCGCAGCCGTCGCGGGCGGAATCCACCAGGAAGCGGCTCAGCGGCACGGCCTCGCTCACGCAGCGCGCGAAGGCTTCCTTGCCGTGTTCGCGGATGTAGCTGTCGGGATCGTGCTCGGCGGGCAGGAACAGGAACTTGATGCTGCGCACGTCGGTGGCGTAGGGCAGGGCGCCGTCCAGCGCCTTGCGCGCGGCGCGCCGGCCGGCGGCATCACCGTCGAAGCTGAAGACCACCGCGTCGGTGAAGCGGAAGAGCTTGTGCACATGCTCGGAGGTGCAGGCCGTGCCCAGTGTGGCCACCGCGTTGGGGAAGCCGAGCTGCGCCAGGGCGACCACATCCATGTAGCCTTCGGTGACCAGCACGTAGCCCTGGTCGCGGATCGCGGAGCGGGCCTCGAACAGGCCGTAGAGCTCGCGCCCTTTGCTGAACACCGGCGTCTCGGGCGAATTCAGGTACTTGGGCTTCTCGTCTCCCAGCACCCGGCCACCGAAACCGATGCACTCGCCCTTCACGTTGCGGATGGGGAACATCACGCGGTCGCGGAAGCGGTCGTAGCGTTTTTCCTCGCCCTCCGCCTGGTCCTCGGTGTTGGAGATGACCAGGCCGCTATCGACCAGCAACGCATCGGAATAGTCGGGGAAGACACTCGCCAGACTGCGCCAGCCCTGCGGTGCGTAGCCCAGGCCGAAGTGCTTGGCGACCTCGCCGCTCAGCCCGCGGCCCTTGAGGTAGTCGATGGCGCGCGGCGCGTTGCGCAGCTGCTGCCGGTAGGCCTCGCCGGCTTTCTCCAGCACGTCGGTCAGGGTGGCTTGGCGCCGGCGCTGCTCGGCGGCCCGTGCGCGGTCCTGGGGAGAGAGTTCTTCCTCGGGCACCTGCATGCCATATTGCTGTGCGAGGTCCTTCACAGCCTCGACGAAATTGACGCCGGTGTGCTCGATCAGGAAGCCGATGGCATTGCCGCTCTTGCCGCATCCGAAGCAGTGGTAGAACTGCTTGCTGGGGCTCACCGTGAACGACGGCGACTTCTCGGAATGGAAAGGGCACAGGCCCTGGTAGTTGGCCCCCGCCTTCTTGAGCTGCACATGGCGGCCGACGATGTCCACCACGTCGGCGCGGGCGACGAGTTCCTGGATGAAGGCTTGGGGGATGGCCACTGTGGAAAGAATGCGTGTCGTCGGCGCCCTAGTCGCCCATCACGATGCCTTCGCGGCGCGGGTCGGCGCCGCCCAGCCACATGGGCTTGCCATGCACTTCGCCGCGCGTGAGGGCCTGCAGGCCGCTGGTCATCTCCGTCTCGCGCACGTCGTGGCCACGCGCCTTCAAGGCGTCGATGGTGGCGGCGGGGAAGCGGTTCTGCTCCAGGGTCGTGGGACCGTTGAGGGAGGCGAAGTTGGGCAGGTTGATGGCCTGTTGCGGCAGCAGGCCCCAGTTGAGCACGCCGTACAGCGTCTTGGCCGTGTAGTGGATGATCAGCGCGCCGCCCGGGCTGCCGCCGCTCATCAGCAATTGCCCGCTGGCCTTGTCGAACACCAGCGTGGGGGACATCGAGGAGCGGGGCCGCTTGCCGGGCTCCACGCGGTTGGCGATGGGCGCGCCAGCGGCGTCGGCAGGGGCGAAGCTGAAGTCCGTGAGCTCGTTGTTGAGCAGGAAACCCCGCACCATCTGGCGCGCGCCGAAGCCGTCCTCGATGGTGGTGGTCATGGCGATGGCGTGGCCTTGTCCGTCCACGATGGAGATGTGGGAGGTGCCGTATTCAGTCTGCTCTGGCATGGGTGCCCAGGAGGTGCGGGTGCCACCCGGCGTGCCCGGGCGCCCCACCTTCATGCTCTGCGCATCGGGCGCCGCGCTGATGAGCTGGGCGCGTTGCGCCAGATAAGCCGGGTCCAGCAGGCTCATCCAGCTGCCTGCGGGCGGTTGCACGAAGGCAGGGTCGGCCACGTAGAGCGCGCGGTCGGCAAAGGCCAGGCGCGAGGCCTCCGTGTAGAGGTGCAGCCACGGTGCCGATGGCAGGTTGTCCTGCAGCGGCATGCTGCCGGCGGCGGTGTTCTGCAGGATGCCCAGGATCTGGCCCACGGCGATCATGCCGGAGCTGGGCGGCGGAAAGCCGCAGATGCGGTAGTCGTTGCCACTGGCGCGGTAGTCGGTGCACAGCGGCGCGCGTTTCACGGCGCGGTAGCCCGACAGGTCGGACAGCGCGAGCTTGCCGGGGTTGGTGGGGTGGCTGCGCACCTTGTCCACGATGGCCTGGGCCACGTCACCCTCCAGCAGCGCCTTCGAGCCATCTGCAGCGATCTTGCGCAGCACCTCGGCATAGGCCGGGTTGCGCAGCGTGCTGCCCACGGCCACGGGGCTGCCGTCGGGCTGGTAGAAGTAGGCGGCGGCTTGCGCATCGTTGCGCAGGAACTTCTCGCTGGCCAGCAGGCCGTTGAGCCGTGGGCTCACCTTGAAACCTTCCTCCGCCAGGCGGATGGCAGGGGCCAGCAGCTGTGCCCAGGGCAGCTTGCCGTATTGCTGGTGCGCCATCTCGAGCATGCGCACCGTGCCGGGTACGCCCACCGAGCGGCCACCCACCACCGCGTCGTAGAACGCCAGCGGCTTGTCGTCGGGCCCCAGGAAGAGCTTGCCATCCGCCGCTGCCGGTGCGGTCTCGCGGCCGTCGAAGGCTTCCACGTCCTTGCCGTTGAAGTGCAGCATGAATGCGCCGCCGCCAATGCCGCTGGACTGCGGCTCCACGAGGCCCAGCACCATCTGCACCGCGATGGCGGCGTCCACGGCGCTGCCACCCGCCTTGAGCACCTGGTACCCGGCGTCCGTGGCCAGCGGATTGGCTGCCGCCACGGCGAACTTCGCCGTCGCCCAGCCCGGCTTTTCCGTGTAGCCCGTGGCCGCCTCGGGTTGCTGCGGCACGGTGTAGGCAAAGCCGCCGGGTGCGGACACGCAACCCGCCAGCTGGCAGGCGAGGCCGACCGCGCCGAGCCCGGTCAACAGGCGCAAGCTGAGGTGCTTCATGGGGAGTCTCCTTGTGGGAAAGGCGGTGAAGGGCCGTGAATGGCGGCTGGGCCGGTGCCGTATGTTGCGGCGAAGGATCAGCGCGGCGCCAGGCGAATCGCCCCGTCCAGGCGGATCACTTCACCGTTGAGCATGTCGTTCTCGAAGATGTGCAGCGCCAGGCGTGCGTAGTCTTCGGGGGTGCCCAGGCGCGAGGGGAAGGGCACGGCGGCGGCCAGCGCGTCCTGCACGTCCTTGGGCATGCCGAACATCATGGGCGTGCCGAAGATGCCCGGGGCGATGGTCATGTTGCGGATGCCGCTGCGGGCGAGGTCGCGCGCGATGGGGAGCGTCATGCCGACAACACCGCCCTTGGACGCGCTGTAGGCCGCCTGGCCGATCTGGCCGTCGTACGCCGCCACCGACGCGGTGGAGACGATGGCGCCGCGCTCACCGGTGGACTCTGGCTCGTTCTTGGACATGGCATCGGCCGCGAGGCGGATCATGTTGAAGCTGCCGATCAGGTTCACGGTCACGGTCTTGGTGAACAGGGCGAGGCTGTGGGCGCCGGTCTTGTGCACGGTCTTTTCCGCCGATGCGATGCCGGCGCAGTTCACCAGCCCCATCAGCTTGCCCAGGGACTGGGCCTTGGCCACTGCGGCCTGGCCATCGGCTTCCTGCGTCACGTCGCACTTCACGAAGGCGCCGCCGATTTCCTTGGCCACGGCCTCGCCCTTGTCGACCTGCATGTCAGCTACCACCACGATGGCGCCGTGTGCCGCCAGTTTGCGTGCCGTGCCCTCGCCGAGGCCCGAAGCGCCGCCCGTGACGATGAAAACCTTGCCCTTGATGTCCATGCTGATGTGTCCTTGTGTGATGGGGGAATGCTGTCTGGCCAGCGTGCGGCCGGAGCCAAGTCGATTATGGCGTAGCCCCTCCGGAACGGCCCCTTCGTGCTGCTATACTCTTCCGTCTCGAATATCGATTGCAGGCGCGTAGCTCAGCTGGTTAGAGCACCACCTTGACATGGTGGGGGTCGTTGGTTCGAGTCCAATCGCGCCTACCAAGAATCGCCCCGTTGCTCCTCTGGAGGACGGGGCTTTTTGTTGGCCCCGATGTTGCTGTGAGGGTAAACCTCTGACCCGTGGGGCCATGTCCTCCCTACAATTTCTCACTGGTTCGAATGCGGTCCCGATGGATCCGCTGCCCAGTCCGAAGGAGTCTCACCAGTATGTCCACGCAAGGTGCGGATGCTCCGCGCAAGGCCCAGAGGGTCATCAAGAAGTATCCCAACCGTCGGCTCTACGACACCACGACCTCGGCCTACATCACGCTGTCCGAAGTGCGCCAGCTGGTGATGGACTGCGAAGCCTTCGCGGTGGTGGACGCCAAGTCCGGCGAAGACCTCACGCGCAGCATCCTGCTGCAGATCATCCTGGAGCAGGAAGCGAATGGCTCGCCGATGTTCACGGCGCCGGCGCTGGCCAACATGATCCGCTTCTACGGCCATGCGATGCAGGGCTTCATGGGTGGCTACCTCGAGAAGAACATGCAGGTGCTGATGGATGTGCAATCCCGCCTGGATGAAAAATCCAAGGCCTTCACGCCCGAAGGCTGGACGCAGTTCATGAACATGCAGAACCCCATGCTCCAGGGCGTGATGGGCACGTCGATGGAGCAGTCCCGCGCGCTGCTGGCGCAGATGCAGGAGCAGATGCAGAAGCAGACCGAGCAGGTCCTCGCCACCCTGGGGCTCAAGCGCTGAGCAGGCTGCGGCGGTCGCGGCGACAATAGCGGGATGATCGACGTACTTTCCCCGCCCGCCAGCGCCACCGGCGCGGCAGCCCCCAAGGTGGGGTTCATCAGCCTGGGTTGCCCCAAGGCCCTTACCGATTCCGAACTGATCCTCACGCAGCTGAGCGCCGAGGGCTACCAGACCTCCAAGACGCTCGACGGCGCGGATCTGGTCATCGTCAACACCTGTGGCTTCATCGACGACGCCGTCAAGGAAAGCCTGGACACCATCGGCGAGGCACTGGCCGAGAACGGCCGCGTGATCGTCACGGGCTGCCTGGGTGCCAAGTCCGGCGTGGACGGTGCCAACCTGGTGCGCCAGGTGCATCCGAAGGTGCTGGCCGTGACCGGCCCGCATGCCACGCAGGAAGTGATGGATGCGGTGCACAGCAACCTGCCCAAGCCGCACGACCCCTTCGTGGACCTGGTGCCGAACTCCTTCGGCGTGGCGGGCGTCAAGCTCACGCCGCGCCACTACGCCTACCTGAAGATCAGCGAAGGCTGCAACCACCGCTGTACCTTCTGCATCATTCCCTCCATGCGCGGTGACCTGGTGTCGCGGCCCATCGGCGATGTGCTGAAGGAGGCGCAGGCGCTGTTCGAAGGTGGCGTGAAGGAGTTGCTGGTGGTGAGCCAGGACACCTCGGCCTATGGCGTCGATGTCAAGTACCGCACCGGCTTCTGGGACGGCAAGCCTGTGCGCACCCGCATGTTCGAACTGGCCCAGGCGCTGGGCGAGATCGCCGAGCCGCACGGTGCCTGGGTGCGCCTGCACTATGTCTATCCCTATCCCAGCGTGGACGAGATCATTCCGCTGATGGCCACGGGCAAGGTGCTGCCCTACCTGGACATCCCCTTGCAGCACAGCCATCCCGATGTGCTGCGCCGCATGAAGCGGCCGGCCAGCGGTGAGCGGCACCTGGAGCGCATCCAGCAGTGGCGCGCGCAGTGCCCCGAACTGATCGTGCGCAGCACCTTCATCGCCGGCTTCCCGGGCGAGACGGAGGAAGAGTTCGCGCACCTGCTCGACTTCGTGCGGGAGGCGCAGATCGACCGCGCCGGATGTTTCGCCTACAGCCCCGTCGAGGGTGCGGTGGCGAATGCCATCCCCGGCATGCTGCCGCAGGAGGTGCGTGAGGAACGTCGCGCGCGTTTCATGGCGGTGGCCGAAGAGGTGTCCGCGCAGCGATTGCGCCGCCGCGTGGGCGCCACGATGCAGGTGCTGGTGGACTCCGCACCCGCGCTGGGCCGCCGCGGTGGCATGGGCCGCAGCTACGCGGACGCGCCGGAGATCGATGGCCGCGTGCGGCTGTTGCCGCCGGAGAAGGCCAGCAAGACACTGAAGACCGGGGAGTTCACGCGGGCGCGCATCGTGGCCACCGAAGGCCACGACCTGGTGGCCGTTCCGGTATGAGCATGGCGCTTGCTGCAAGGGGCTTCGGCCCCCACCAGCGCGCGTTGCAAGTGGCGCAGAGAAGAGCGCAGGCAAAAAAAAACCGCTGTGTAGTCACAACGGCTTTTTCGCTACCTGCATGTTATGGTGCCCAGGAAGGGACTCGAACCCCCACGATGTTACTCGCTAGTACCTGAAACTAGTGCGTCTACCAATTCCGCCACCTGGGCATTTCAGGAAAGAGAGAAGTATATCAAGCAAATTACCCAAACCAGCGGGCTGCTGGACGAAGTTGAAGGAATTATTCAAGGCCATCGCGATGGGCACGGTTTCGTGGTCCGCGACGATGGCGAGTCGGACATCTACCTGCCGCCCAACGAGATGCGCGCGGTGCTGCACAAGGACCGCGTCAAGGTGCGCATCGTGCGCAGCGACCGCAAGGGCCGGCCCGAAGGCCGCGTGGTGGAGATCGTCGAGCGTCCGCGCCAGCCCATCATCGGCCGCCTGCTGCAGGAAGGCGGCGTGTGGCTGGTCGCCCCCGAGGACAAGCGTTATGGGCAGGACGTCCTGATCCCCAAGGGCGCCACGGGCACGGCCAAGGCTGGCCAGGTGGTGGTGGTGGACCTGGTGGAGCCGCCCGCTTTGTATGGGCAGCCCGTGGGCCGCATCAAGGAAGTGCTGGGCGAGATCGACGACCCCGGCATGGAGATCGAGATCGCGGTGCGCAAGTACAGCGTGCCCCATGTGTTCTCCGATGCCTGCATCGCGCTTGCACGCACGCTGCCCGATCAGGTGCGCCCGCAGGACAAGAAGCACCGCGTCGACTTGACCGACGTGCCGCTGGTCACCATCGATGGCGAAGACGCACGCGACTTCGACGATGCCGTGTACTGCGAGCCCGCCACCTTCGGGCGCGGCAAGTCGGCCAGCAAGGGCTGGCGCGTTCTGGTCGCGATCGCCGATGTGAGCCACTATGTGCAGACCGGCTCGGCCATCGACGTGGACGCCTACGACCGCGCGACCAGCGTGTATTTCCCGCGCCGCGTGATCCCGATGCTGCCCGAGAAATTGTCCAACGGCCTGTGTTCGCTGAACCCCGAGGTCGAGCGCCTGTGCATGGTCTGCGACATGATGGTCGGCGCCGATGGCGAGGTGCGGGCCTACCAGTTCTACCCGGCCGTAATGTGGAGCCATGCGCGCTTCACCTACACCGAGGTCGCCGCCATCCTGGCAAATACCAAGGGCCCCGAGGCGCAGAAGCACAAGGACCGCGTGCAGGACCTGATGCACCTGCACGACGTGTACCGCGCGCTACTGACGGCGCGCAACCGACGTGGTGCCGTCGACTTCGAGACCGTGGAGACGCAGATCGTCTGCGACGAGAACGGCCGCATCGAGAAGATCGTGCCACGCACGCGCAACGACGCGCACAAGCTGATCGAAGAAGCCATGCTGGCGGCCAACGTCTGCAGTGCGGATTTCATCCTGCAGAGCAAGCACCCCGGGCTCTACCGTGTGCACGAAGGCCCGACGCCCGAGAAGAAGGAAATCCTGCGCGGCTACCTCAAGGCCATGGGCGTGGGCATGTCGATCAGCGACGACCCCACGCCGGGCGAGTTCCAGGCCATCGCGGCCGCGACGCAGGACCGGCCCGACGCGCAGCAGATCCACGCGATGCTGTTGCGCTCCATGCAGCAGGCCATCTACACGCCCATGAACAGCGGCCATTTCGGCCTGGCGTTCGAGGCTTACACGCATTTCACCAGCCCCATCCGGCGCTACCCCGACCTGCTGGTGCACCGCGTGATCAAGGCCATCCTGTCCAAGGAGCGCTACCAGTTGCCGACCCTGCCCACACCGGGCGAGGCGCATGCGAAGCTGTCGCGCCGGCTGGAAAAAGGCCTGGCATCCAAGGTGCGCGAACCGGACCAGAAGCCGCGCAAGATGTCTGCCGACCAACTTGCCTGGCAGGCTGCCGGCCTGCACTGCAGCGCCAACGAGCGCCGTGCCGACGAGGCCAGCCGCGACGTGGAGGCGTGGCTCAAGTGCAAGTACATGCGCGAGCACCTGGGCGAGGAGTTCGGTGGCGTGGTCAGTGCGGCCACCACCTTCGGCATCTTCGTCACGCTGGACGCGATGTATGTCGAGGGCCTGGTGCACATCACGGAGCTGGGCGGCGAGTACTTCCGCTTCGACGAGGCGCGCCAGGAGCTGCGCGGCGAACGCACGGGCATCCGTTACGCCATCGGTTCGCGCGTGCGTGTGCAAGTGAGCCGCGTCGACCTCGACGGCCGGCGCATCGACTTCCGCCTGGTGCGCGAGGGCGAGGAGCCCATGGCGCGCGCCATGCGCGACAAGGGTGCGCCGCAGGTGTCCGATGAGCGGCATGCCGGCGGCAAGCGGGGTGCGGAATCCTCCACGCGCCCACGCAAGGCAGCCCGATCCGAGAAGCCGGGCCATGGCGCATCGAAGAAGGCTGCACCTGGCAAGTCCGCCGCGGGCAAACGCGGGCGGCAGCAAGGGCGCCGATGAGGGCATCGCGGAGGCCGCTGTCTGCAAGGCGGCAGCGTCCACCCGGTGGATGCATGCACAACAAGCGAAGGAAGCACACATGAACGTGAAGACGAATTCCAAGGTAGCCATCGTCACGGGGGCAGGCTCCGGTGTGGGGCGTGCCGCGGCCCTGGCCCTGCTGGGCGACGGCTACCGTGTGGTGCTGGCGGGCCGGCGGCCCGAGCCACTGGAGAAGGTCGCTCAGGAAAGCGGAGCGCTCGAGCGCAGCCTGTGCGTACCGACCGATGTGGCGCAGGCGGACCAGGTGCAGGCGTTGTTCGAGGCCGCGGTGGCGAAGTTCGGGCGCGTGGACGTGGTGTTCAACAACGCCGGCGTCAACGCGCCGGGCATCCCGCTGGAAGACCTCACGCTGGAGCAGTGGCGCAACGTGGTGGACATCAACCTCACCGGCATGTTCCTGTGCATCCAGCAGGCCTTCCGCGTCATGAAGGCGCAATCGCCGCGCGGCGGGCGCATCATCAACAACGGCTCGATTTCCGCGCATGCGCCGCGGCCCAACTCCATCGCCTACACCTCCACCAAGCATGGCGTGATGGGGCTGACCAAAACGGCCGCGCTGGACGGGCGCAAGTACGACATCGCCGTAGGCCAGATCGACATCGGCAACGCCGGCACCGACATGGCAGAGCGCATGGCGCGTGGCGTGCCACAGGCCAACGGCGAGATCGCCGTGGAGCCGTTGATGGACGTCGCCATCGTCGGGCAGTCGGTGTTGTACATGGCCAATCTGCCACCGGAGGCCAACGTGCTGTTCCACACGGTCATGGCCACCAAGATGCCCTTTGTCGGGCGGGGCTGAAGCCCGGCGGAAGGTCTGTCAGCGCGCGGCGGAGGCCAGGGGCGTGAGGTTGCGCGCCAGCGCATAGGCATCGAAGCCGCGGCCGGCGGGCCATCGGTCCGCCGCCAGTCCGTGCCGGAATACGGCAGCCCGGGCCGCGTCGAATGCGGGCAGGCCCTGCGCCAGGGCCGCACCCACGAGGCCGGCCAACACGTCGCCGGTGCCCGCCGTGGCCAGCAGGGCATTGCCCGTCGGGTTGACGGCGGGTCGCGTCGCGGGTGCGGCGATGACGCTGCCCGAGCCCTTGAGCACCACGGTGCAGTCCCACGTATCGGCCAGCGTCTGGCAGGCGCGCAGGCGGTCCGCCTGGACCTCGGCCGTAGTGCAACCCAGCAGCCGCGCGGCCTCCAGGGGGTGCGGCGTCAGCACGGTGTGCTGGCCTGCTGCGGCGCGTGCCCGCAGTGCCTGCTGCAGGGCCGGGTCCTTCGCCACTGCATTGAGCGCATCCGCATCCAGCACCAGCCGTGCCGCCGTGACCAGCAGCTGCGGCATGGGTGTGCGGATGGCCTCGCCCCCGCCGCAGCCGCACACCACGGTGCGGTGCGAGGCGTCGAGGGATTCGACGCGGCATTGCATCAGGGCGGGTTGATCGACCAGGGCGGTGGCCGCGGCGGAGGGGTCCAGCAGCGCGGCAAAGACCCGTCCGGCGCCGCCGTGCAGCGCGGCCGTGGCCGCCAGGCAGACGGCACCGGCCATGCCCGTGGCGCCTCCCACCACGACGACGTCGCCGCCGTCGCCCTTGTGGCTGCGGTGGGGGCGCAGGCGGGCTTCGGGCACGCCGGCGAGGTCGGCGCAGGGCAGGGCGGGGGCATTGGTCCACGGCACGCCCAGGTCGTCCAGCCACACCTCGGCGCTGGCATCGCGCCCCTGGGCCGTGAACAGGCCGGGTTTGAGCGTCAGCAGGCAGAGCGTGGCAAGCGCCTGCACGGCCACGGGCGCTGCGCTGCCGGTGTCGGCGTCCAGGCCCGTGGGCAGGTCCACGGACAACACGGGCAGACGCTGCGCCTGCATCTGCGTGATCCATTGCGCCATGCGACCCTCCGGCGGACGCGTGGCGCCGATGCCCAGCAGCGCATCGATGCAGAAGTCGGCATCGGGCGGCGGTGTATCGGCGAAGGGAACGCCCGCCGCCAGCGCGCGCCGGCGGCTGGCCGCCGTGTCAGGTGGGGCGCGGTCGTCCGCCCCCAGCCATGTCACGAGCACGGGCTTGCCCCAGCGGTGCAGGTGCAGGGCGGCCTCGATGCCGTCGCCGCCGTTGTTGCCGGGCCCCGCCGCCACCCAGATGCAGCGGGCGTGGGGCGCCATGGCCAGTGCCATGCGGGCGACGGCCAGGCCCGCGCGTTGCATCAGCGTGTGGGGCGGATGCGCGGCAAGCGCCCAGGCCTCGATGGCGCGGTTGCCCTGCGTATCGAACAGCGGCCAGTCGCGACCCGTATGAATCCGCTGCGGCTGCGGTGCGCGGGCCGGGGCCATGGTGTTCAGAACTCGAAGACGTCGCCTTCGCGTGCCAGGCGGATGTCGATGCCGGGTGCGGGGTGGGCTTCGGTGGCCTCGGCGAACACCGCCTCCAGCGCATCGTCGCTGCGGGTCGGCTCATGGTGCGTGCAGAACAGCACGCGCGCGCCGGCCCGCCGCGCATAGTCGATGCTGGTGCCGAAGGTGCCGTGGCCCCACCCGACCTTCGCGGGGTATTCCTGGTCGGTGTAGGAGGTGTCGGCAATCAGCACGTCCACACCCTGCATCCCGTTGAGGATCATCGCGTCCTTCTCGTCGACGAACTGCTGGTACTCTGCGTACTCGGCGTCGCCCTTGCCATGGATGTTGTAGGGCGGCTCGTGGTCGCCCGTGAAGAACACGGACTTGCCGTGGCTCTCGATGCGGTAGCCGAGGTTGACGACCGGGTGGTTCAGCAGGTAGGGCGTGACGGTCGCCGAGCCGATCCGGATGCTCTGCTCGGGCGTGAGGTTGACGTACTCCATGCGCGCTTTCAGTTCGGCCTCGCGCACGGGAAAATGGCTGTATTGCAGCTGCACCGCCATCACCTGTTCCACGCCGTTGCCGGAGACGGGGTCGAAGGCGCCGTGCAGGCGCAGCACGTTGCCGGGGATGAAGTTAGGTATGAAGAACGGCAGCCCCTGGATGTGGTCCCAGTGCGAGTGGGTCAGCAGCACGTGGGCCGTCACCGGCAGCTCGCCCAGCAGGCTCTGCGACAGCGGGAAGATGCCCGTGCCCGCGTCGATGATGATCAGCTCGTTGGCATCGGTGCGGATCTCGATGCAGGTGGTGTTGCCGCCGTAACGCACGGTCTTCGGGCCGGGCGAGGCGATGGAGCCGCGTACACCCCAGAAACGGATCTTCATGGCGGGGACTCATGGGTGGGAGGGGAGGGGCCAGTGTAGCGAGCGCGACCGTGGCTCCGGCCCCCATGGCCCCCGATCCCGGTCGCCGTGGTGCTGTCAGCGCCGGCCGGCCAGCCGCGCCACGTCGAAGGCCCGCATGTCGATGTCGCCGGCGTGCCCCAGCACCTGGTCGGCCAGCGCCCGCGCGCAACCGCAGGCCAGCGCCCACCCCATGTCGCCGTGCCCGAGGTTCAGCCACAGGCCTTGCTTCCCGCTGCTCCCCACCACCGGCGGTCCATCGGGCAGCGTCGCGCTGGCGCCTTTCCATTCCTGGACCGTGGCGTCCTTGTTGGCCGCGCCGGGGAACCAGTCGTGCAGCACCGTGTAGAGCGCCTGCAACGCGGCCGGGTGCTTGTCCGCACCCGAGCCACCCAGCTCTGCGCCGCCTGATACCCGCACGCGCTGGCCCAGCCGCGTGATGGTGATGCCGTGGCGCGTGTCCACCACCGTGCCGCGCGGCGCGTTCATGGGTTCGCGGATCGCTGCGCTCAGCGAATGGCCGTGCACCGCGGCCAGTGGCAACACCAGGCCCAGCGGTGCCAGCAGTCCCGCGCCGGCCGTGCCTGCGCACAGCACCACCAGGTCGAAGTGCTGCGGTGCGCTGGTACCCGCACCCGCTTGCGCCACACGCACCGCGGGCCGCTGCCCCGCGTCGATGCCGGCCACGCGCGTGTTGAAGAGGTACTCGACGCCCAGGCGCTGCGATTCGGCCCGCAGCAACAGGGCGAGCTGGCGGCAATTGCCAGCTTCGTCGTCGGGCAGCAGGACCGCACCCGCCAGCGGCGTCTCGGCATCGATGGCGGGCTCGATCCTGCGGGCCTGTCCCGCGTCCAGCTGGCCGAAGGGGATGCCCGCGTCGCTGAGGCGCTGCAGCCGCGGCTGGGCCTGCTGGCGGTCGCCCTCGTTGCGGAACAGCAGCAGGAGGCCTTCGCTGCGGTCGAAGGCCAGCTGCAGCTGCGTGCACAGGGCCTGCATCCGCGCGCGGCTGTAGAGCGCGAGTTCGCGCAGCGGTGCCAGCGCGCGCTGGGCATCGCCCCGGCGCTGCGCGCGGCGGGCCTGGCGCAGCCACCGCCAGGCGCCTGGCGGCAGGGGCCGGCGCAGGTGCAGCCCGGGCCCGGATCCCATGACCAGCTGCCACCAGGAGGCCGCCTCGCCGAAGCCTGGCCAGGGGCTGGCGAGGCCGGGTGCGATGAGGCCGCCGGGCGCGAAGCTGGCCTCCTCGGCGGCGGCGCTGCGTTGCTCGAACACGGTGACCTCGTGGCCGTCACGGCCCAGCTCGAAGGCCGTGGTGACGCCGACGATGCCGGCGCCGATGACTGCGATTTGCATGAAATTCTTCGTCTGCGATGCTCGGGTCCGTTGTGCTGGACGGAAGCACGCGCCCCGCCGTTCAGCGGCGTGCCAGGATGCGCTCGATCTGCAGCCCGATGTTGAGTACCGCATCGTCGCGCAGCGCCGCGTGCCAGACCATCAGGCCGACCGGAAGTTCACCGGCTTCGTGGCAGGGCAGCGACAGTGCGCAACCGTCGAGCATGTTGACGGCGCTGGTGTTGCGCAGGAGCTGGCCGTTGACCGCGAAGAAGGCCGCGTCGCGCTCGGTGCCGGGGGCCACCTCGGCGATGGGAGGGGCGACGATCGGCACGGTCGGCGACAACACCGCGTCGACACCCTGCAGGGCATGCTCCATGCGCCGGATCCAGTCGCGCCGCGCCTGCAGCAGGTCGAGGTAGTCGGCGGCGCTCATGGCCGCGCCGCGCAGGATGCGTGCCGCCACGCGGGGGTCGTAGTCCGTGCCATGCTGGCCCAGCAGGTGGCGGTGCCAAGCGTGGCTCTCCGCGGGCGACAGGCCGCCCGTTGCGTTGATCTGCGGCAGTTCGGCGAGTTCGGGCAACGCGAGCTCCGTGATGCGGGCGCCGTGTGCACGCAGCGTGGCGAGCGTACGGGCGTAGGCCGCCGCCACCGTGGGGTCCAGGCCGTCGTGCATCAGCGTGCCGGCCACCGCGAGCCGGTAGGCGGAGAGCGGAGCGGGGCTGCGCGTCACGGTGCTGCTGCTGAGCACCTCGTGCGCGACGATGGCGTCGCGCACGGAGCGCGTCATCGCGCAGGCGGTGTCCATCGACGGAGACAGTGGCACCGCGCCGTCCAATGGGACGAGGCGCGCGGTGTTCTTGAAGCCCACGATGCCGTTCAGCGCAGCCGGGATGCGGATGGAGCCCCCGGTGTCGGAGCCCAGGCCCACGAAGGCCGCACCCGTTGCCACCGACACCGCTGCGCCGGAGGACGAGCCCCCAGGGATGCGCGCCACGCCGGCGTCGGCCGCATTGCGCGGCGTGCCATGGTGCGGGTTGATGCCCACGCCGGAGAACGCGAACTCCACCATGTTGGTGCGGCCCAGCAGGGTGCCCCCGGCGGCGCGCAGGCGTGCCACGGCGGGGCAGTCCTGTTGCGCAGGCGCCTGTGTCGCCAGGATGGTCGAACCGGCGGCACTGACCTGGCCCTGGACATCGAACAGGTCCTTGACGGACACCGGCAGTCCGGCGAGCGGCCGCTCCGGACGCGCCGCAGCGCGGGCCTGGGCCATCGCGCCGGCGGCATCGAGCTGCAGGAAAGTGTGTTCGCAGGCGGGGGATCCGGCGATCTCCAGGCACCGCGCCATGATCGCGGCGAGGGTGGTCTCGCCACGGCGCAGAAGGGCGCGGGTATGGACCAGGTCGCCCAGGGCGACGGGCAGGGCTGCTGCGGCTTCTATGTTAGACTCCTTGGGTTTTGCTGGGTCCCGCACCGTGCGTCGCACATCGCGTGGGGTTTCCGGCCAAGCAATCCGCCCGGGCTCTGCCTGGGCAAATAGCGAACCGGTCCCCACAAGGTGTTCGCACTGTCACAAGCGCCACGTTCGGTGGAAGGTTGCCAGTGCCGGATAGCGGGCCGGATTTTAGACCCAACCTTTGGAGCTCTACATGTCTGTCACCATGCGTGAAATGCTGGAAGCCGGCGTCCATTTCGGACACCAGACGCGCTTCTGGAACCCCAAGATGGCCCCGTTCATCTTCGGCCATCGCAACAAGATCCACATCATCAACCTGGAAAAGTCGCTGCCGATGTTCCAGGACGCGGCCAAGTTCGTGCGCCAGCTGACGGCGCGCCGCGGCACCGTGCTGATGGTGGGCACCAAGCGCCAGGCGCGCGACATCGTCGCCGCCGAAGCGCAGCGCGCCGGCGTGCCCTATGTCGACCAGCGTTGGCTGGGCGGCATGCTGACCAACTTCAAGACCGTCAAGACCTCGATCAAGCGCCTGAAGGAAATGAAGGTCCAGCAGGAAGCCGGCCTGGACAACATGAGCAAGAAGGAACAGCTCATGTTCGCCCGTGAACTCGACAAGCTCGAGAAGGACATCGGCGGCATCCAGGATATGACCGCGCTGCCCGATGCCATCTTCGTGATCGACGTGGGCTACCACAAGATCGCCGTGGCCGAAGCCAAGAAGCTGGGCATCCCCCTGATCGGCGTGGTGGACTCCAACCACTCGCCCATCGGCATCGACTACGTGATTCCCGGCAACGACGACTCGGCCAAGGCCGTGACGCTGTATGCACGTGGCATCGCCGATGCCGTCATCGAAGGCCGCTCCAATGCGGTGGACGATGTGGTCAAGGCCGTGGCCACCGAGAGTTCGGATGAGTTCGTGGAAGTGGACGAAGCCTCGGCCTGATGTTCCCTGTGCGGACACACAAGGGGCATTGATGCCCCTTTTTTGTTAGCACCGCTCTAGAATTTTGTAGAAATCACGTACGGAGAAAAGTAATGGCTGCGATTACAGCAAGCATGGTGGCGGAACTGCGTGGCAAGACCGACGCACCGATGATGGAATGCAAGCGGGCCCTGACGGAGGCCGAGGGCGACCTGGTCAAGGCCGAGGAGCTGCTGCGCGTCAAGCTCGGCACCAAGGCCGGCAAGGCCGCAGGCCGCGTCACTGCCGAAGGCGTCGTGACCATCGGCCGCCATGGCAACGCTGCCGCCATGCTGGAAGTCAACTGCGAAACCGACTTCGTCACCAAGAACGACAGCTTCCTGGCCCTGGCGCAGGCCGCCAGCGACCTGATCGCGCAGCACAACCCCGCCGACCTCGCCGCGCTGGGTGCGCTGGCGTATGCGCAGGACGGCTTCGGCCCCACGCTGGAAGACGTGCGCAAGGGCCTGATCGGGAAGATCGGCGAGAACATGAGCTTCCGCCGTTTCAAGCGTTTCGACTCGGGCGCCAAGATCGCCACCTACCTGCATGGCACGCGCATCGGCGTGGTCGTGGAGTTCGAGGGCGCCGATGAGGCTGCCGCCAAGGACGTCGCGATGCATGTGGCCGCCATGAAGCCTGTTGCGCTGTCCAGCGCCGACGTGCCTGCCGAGCTGGTGGAGCGCGAGCGTTCGGTGGCCGCTGCCAAGGCTGCCGAAGACGCCGCCGCCGCCGTGGCCGCCGGCAAGACCCCGCAGTCCGCCGAGATCGTCACCAAGCGCGTCGAAGGTGGCGTGCAGAAGTACCTGAAGGAAGTCTCGCTGTTCGACCAGGCGTTTGTAAAGAACGACAAGCAGACGGTGGCGCAGATGCTCAAGGCTGTCGGTACGACGGTCAAGGGCTTCACGCTGTACGTGGTGGGCGAGGGGATCGAGAAGAAGGTCGACGACTTCGCCGCCGAAGTCGCGGCGCAGGTGGCGGCCGCCAAGCAATCGGCCTGAGTGCCAACCCAGTGGGGCCGCGGATGGCATGGTGCCATCGGCGGCCTTTTCATGAACCGCGAACAAGGAACAGCCCATGTCGGATGCCCAGCCCGTCCATAAGCGCATTTTGCTCAAGCTCTCCGGTGAGGCCCTGATGGGCGACGATGCCTTCGGCATCAACCGGGACACCATCGTGCGCATGGTCGACGAGGTGGCCGAGGTGACGCGCATGGGCGTGCAGGTGGCGGTGGTCATCGGTGGCGGCAACATCTTCCGCGGAGTCGCGGGTGGTTCGGTCGGCATGGACCGGGCGACGGCCGACTACATGGGCATGCTGGCCACCGTGATGAACGCGCTGGCGCTGGCGGACACCATGAACAAGGCCGGGCTCACGGCCCGCGTGATGTCGGCCATCTCCATCGAGCAGGTGGTCGAGCCCTATGTGCGGCCCAAGGCCCTGCAGTACCTCGAAGAGGGCAAGGTCGTGATCTTCGCCGCGGGCACCGGCAACCCCTTCTTCACCACCGACACGGCCGCTGCGCTGCGCGGTGCCGAGATCGGCGCGGAAGTGGTGCTCAAGGCCACGAAGGTCGACGGCGTCTACACGGCCGATCCCAAGAAGGATCCCAGCGCCACGCGCTACAACAAGCTGAGCTTCGACGAGGCCATGAGCAAGAACCTCGGCATCATGGACGCCACGGCCTTCGCGCTGTGCCGGGACCAGAAGCTGCCCATCAAGGTGTTCTCGATCTTCAAGCATGGCGCCCTCAAGCGCGTGATCCTCGGGGCCGACGAGGGCACCCTGGTCTATGCATGACAATCACGGATCCGTGGAGGGCGGCTCTTGGCCCCTTCCACGTGTCTGGCAGGAGTGAGAGATGGACATCGCAGAGATCAAACAGAACGCAGACAGCCGCATGGACCAGTCCATCGCGGCCTTCAAGAACAACCTGACCAAGATCCGCACCGGCCGCGCGAACCCGGCCCTGCTCGACACGGTGCAGGTGGAGTACTACGGCTCCATGATGCCGATCAGCCAGGTGGCCAACGTGTCGCTGCTGGACGCGCGGACGATCAGCGTGCAACCCTGGGAAAAGGGCATGGGCGCGAAGATCGAGAAGGCCATCCGCGAAAGCGACCTGGGCCTGAACCCCGCCTCCATGGGTGACCTGATCCGTGTGCCCATGCCGATGATGACCGAGGAGCGCCGCAAGGAGCTGACCAAGATCGTCCGGGGCGAGGGCGAGAACGCCCGCATCGCCGTGCGCAACCTGCGCCGCGACGCCAACGAGGCCGTCAAGAAGCTGGTCAAGGACAAGCTGGCCTCCGAGGACGACATGAAGCGCACCGAGGCCGAGATCCAGAAGATCACCGACCGCCACATCGCGGCCATCGAACAGCTGGTCGCCGCCAAGGAACAGGACCTCCTGGCGGTCTGAGCCGGGCCGGGCCTACCCACTCCCGCCCTCTACATGCACTCACGCCGTACTGCCCAGCCCGCCCCGCACGGGGCCGTGGCGGCGTCCCTCCCCCCAGTGCAGGATTGCGCATGGCATTGAATCCCAAGGCCCAGGTTCCCCACCACATCGCCATCGTGATGGACGGCAATGGCCGCTGGGCGACGCGGCGGTTCATGCCGCGCCTCGCGGGTCACAAGTCGGGTGTGGATTCGCTGCGCCGCTGCGTGAGGGCCTGCGCCGAGCGCGGTATCGCCGTGCTGACGGTCTTCGCCTTTTCTTCGGAGAACTGGAACCGGCCGCAGGAAGAGGTCTCCGGCCTCATGGACCTGATGGCCCGGGCGCTGGCGCGCGAGGTGCCCCAGCTCATGCGTGACGGTGTGCGCCTGCATTTCGTGGGCGACCTTGAGAACCTGTCGCCGAGCGTGCGCGCCGGCCTGCTGCAGGGCGAGCAGGCCACGCAGGACAACCGTCGCCTGGTGCTCAACGTCTGCTTCAGTTATGGGGGGCGCTGGGACATCGTGCAGGCCGCCCGTACACTCGCCGCGCGCGGACAGGACATCACCGAAGAAAGCCTGACCAAGGCGATGCGCATGGGCCACGTGCCGGACCCCGACCTCGTGATCCGCACCGGTGGCGAGCAGCGGGTCAGCAACTTCCTGCTGTGGCAGGCCGCGTATTCCGAGTGGTACTTCAGCGATTTGTTGTGGCCCGACTTCGACGAGGCCGCGCTGGACGCGGCACTGGCGGCCTACGGGCAGCGCGAGCGCCGGTTCGGCAAGACCTCGGCCCAGGTGGCGGCGCCGATGGTCGCGCAGCAGGTCGCCTGATGCAGCTTCTGACCAGGACCTGAGCATGCTGCTGCAACGCATCGTCACCGCAGCGCTGCTGCTCCTGGTCCTGCTTCCGGCGCTGTTCTATCCGGAGCCGTCGATTTTCCATGCACTGACCTTGGTGTTCATCGGCGCCGCGGCCTGGGAATGGGCGCGCCTGTCGGGGCTGGCGTCCACGCCGTCCCTGGTGGCCGGTGTGGCGTGTGCCGCGGCGTGTGCCGTGGCCTGGTGGGCCGGGATGCTGCTGGCGCCGCTGCGCGGCTTGTGGATCGCGGCCGCGGTGTTGTGGACCGTGGGTGGCGCATGGCTGCTGCGCAGCGGGGTGCACGGATGGCAGGCTTTTGCACGGCCCCTGCGCATGGGGCTTGGACTGGTGGGCCTGTGGCTGGCGTGGATCGCGATCGGGCAGGCACGCATCGCGGGCATCAACTTCCTGCTGTCGGCCCTGGCCCTGGTGTGGGTGGCCGATGTGGGCGCGTATTTTGCCGGCCGCAATTTCGGTGGACGCCTGGTGCGCCGCAAGCTCGCCCCCAGCATCAGCCCAGGCAAGACGTGGGAAGGTGCGCTCGGCGGTGTGGTCGGCGTGGTGGTGCTCGCCCTGGTATGGCAGTGGGCCGACCGCCATTGGTCTGCAGGCGACCTGAGTCTCTACAGCCGGCTGCTGGGCGCCCATGCGGGGTGGGCCTGGCTAGCCGTGTTGTGGTTGACCGCGATGAGCGTGGTGGGTGATCTCGTGGAGTCGCTGGTCAAGCGCGCCGCGGGCGCCAAGGACAGCAGCGCGCTGCTGCCTGGCCACGGGGGCGTGCTGGACCGCATCGATGCCCTGTTGCCCACCATGCCCCTGGCGCTGCTGCTGGGAGGCTTGTGATGGCCGAGTCCGCACATGCCGCCATGCGCCGACAGGTCACGATCCTGGGCGCCACCGGCTCGGTGGGCAGCAACACGTTGGACGTGATCGCGCGCCATCCGCAGCGCTACGAAGTCTTCGCGCTGACCGCCCACCACCGTGTCGACGAATTGCTGGCCCAATGCCTGCGGTTCCGCCCGCGTTTCGCGGTGCTGGCGGATGCCACCTGCGTCCCGCGGATGGAGGCTGCCTGTGCGGCGCACGGCCTGGAGACCCGCGTGCTGGGAGGCACGGAAGCCCTTGCGCAGGTGGCCGAGGACGAGCGGGTCGACATGGTCATGGCGGCCATCGTCGGAGCCGCCGGCCTGCAGGCCTGCATGCGCGCGGCGCGTGCCGGCAAGCGCCTGCTGCTGGCCAACAAGGAAGCGCTGGTGGTTGGTGGCGAGGTGTTCCTGCGCGCGGTGGCCGCGGGCGGGGCCGAGCTGCTGCCCATCGACAGCGAACATTCCGCGATCTTCCAGTCGCTGCCCAGCGACCGGCAGCAGTGGCCCGAGCAGATCCAGAAGCTGATCCTGACGGCGTCCGGCGGGCCGTTCCGCCAGTGGGCACCCGAGGCCTTGCGCGACGTGACACCCGAGCAGGCCTGTGCGCATCCCAACTGGGTCATGGGCCGCAAGATCTCGGTGGACTCCGCCACCATGATGAACAAGGCGCTCGAGGTCATCGAGGCGCGCTACCTCTTCGGCGTGGACCCGGCGCAGATCGAGGTGGTGATCCATCCGCAGAGCGTGATCCATTCGATGGTGCAGTACCAGGACCACTCCGTGGTGGCCCAGCTCGGCACGCCCGACATGCGGGTGCCCATCGCCTACGGCCTGTCGTGGCCCACGCGCATCACCTCCGGTGCATCCGCGCTCGACTTCTCCACGCTGGGCGCGATGACCTTCGAGTCGATGGACGACGGAGACCACCCGCGGCGGTTCCCGGGCCTGCAACTCGCCTGGCAGGCGATGCGTGAGCCCGTGGGTTCCACGGCCGTGCTGAATGCGGCCAACGAGGTGGCCGTGGCGGCGTTCCTGGAGCGTGCCATCCGCTTCGACCAGATCCACGCCGTCAACGTGGAAACCCTGTCCCGGGTCGTGGTTCCCGCGGTGCACGGCATCGAGGACCTGCTGGCGCTGGACGCACTGAGCCGCGCCGAGGCTGCTGCCTGCGTGCAGCGCCTGGCATCGTGAACAAGGAGAACGGCACATGCTGACGATCGTCGCTTTCGTGGTGGCCTTGGGCGTCCTGATCGCCGTGCATGAATACGGTCACTACCGCGTGGCGGTAGCCTGTGGCGTCAAGGTGCTGCGCTTTTCGGTCGGCTTTGGCAAGACCGTATGGCGCTGGCAACCCAAGGGTTCGGCCACGGAGTTCGTGATCGGCCTGCTGCCGCTGGGCGGCTACGTGAAGATGCTGGACGAACGCGAGGCACCCGTAGCGCCCGAGGAGCGCCACCTGGCCTTCAACACCCAGGCGCTGTGGAAGCGCGCCGCCATCGTGGCGGCGGGGCCGATGGTCAACCTGCTTCTGGCCGTGGTGCTGTACACCGTCGTCAACTGGGCCGGCACCGACCAACCGCGTGCCGTGCTGGCCAATCCTCCCGCGGGCAGCATGGCGCAGGCCGCCGGCCTGTCCGGCGGCGACGTGGTGTTGCGTGCGGGCCTGCAGGGAGACGCGCTGCGTGACGTGGCCTCCTACGAGGATCTGCGCTGGGCGGTCGCGCAGGGCGTGCTCAAGGCGCGGGACGTGCAACTGGTGGTTGGCCGCGACGGCGCATCGACGACGCGGGAATTGGTGTTGCCGCTGGCGCGCAGCACGTCCCGCGAGCTGGATGCCAACCTGTTCCGCACCCTCGGGCTCGGCGGGCCGCTCTCGCGGCCCGAGATCGGCGAGGTCATGGCGGGTGGCGCCGCTGCGGCGGTCGGCCTGCGAGCGGGCGACGTGGTGGTGCGCGTGGGCGCGGTGGACATCGCCGACGGGCTGCAACTGCGCGAGCACATCCGCGCCATGGTGCGGGGCGGGCAGCCGGTTCGCGAGTCCTGGACCGTGCGCCGCGGCGACCAGCAGCTGGTGTTGGCCATCGAGCCGCAGGTCGTGCAGGAGGGGGACAAGTCCGTCGGCCGCATTGGCGCGTATGTCGGTGCCGCGCCGGACATGGTCCTGGTGCGCCTCGGGCCGCTGGAGGGGGTGTGGACCGCGGTGCAGCGCACCTGGGAGGTGTCCTCCATGACGCTGCGCATGATCGGCAGCATGCTGATCGGCGAGGCCTCGCTGAAGAACCTCAACGGCCCCCTGACCATCGCCGACTACGCAGGCAAGTCCGCCAGCCTCGGACTGACCTCGTACCTGCTGTTTCTGGCCCTCATCAGCGTGAGCCTGGGCGTGCTCAATCTGCTACCTTTGCCCGTCTTGGACGGTGGGCACCTGATGTATTATCTTTGGGAGGCGGTGACCGGCAAGGGCGTGACCGACGCCTGGATGGAACGCTTGCAGCGGGGCGGTGTCGCGGCACTGCTGCTCATGATGTCCGTCGCCCTGTACAACGATCTGGCCCGCTATCTCGGATAAGTTTCAGTTCCGGCGGTCCTCGCCCGAATTCCACTGACCATCAACATGCAATTCAACAGAATCCGTGCGCAGGCACTGTCCGTCGCGATGGCCGCCAGCATGCTGTGCGGCAGCGCCTGGGCCGTCGACCCCTTCACCATCCGCGACATCCGCGTGGAAGGCCTGCAGCGCGTCGAAGCCGGTACGGTTTTCGCCTCCATTCCCGTGCGCGTGGGCGACACCTACGACGACGAGAAAGGCGCCGCGGCCATCCAGTCGCTGTTCGGCCTGGGCCTGTTCAAGGACGTGCGCCTGGAGGTGAGTGGCGACGTGCTGGTGGTGATCGTCGAGGAACGCCCCACCGTCGCGGACGTGGATTTTTCGGGCAACAAGGAGTTCGAGAAGGACGCCCTGCGCAATGCCCTGCGCGACATCGGACTGGCCGACGGCCGGCCCTTCGATCGCTCGTTGCTGGACCGCGCGGAGCAGGAGCTCAAGCGGCAGTACATCAACAAGAGCCTTTACGGCGCGGAGGTGGTCACCACGGTCACGCCCGTCGAGCGCAACCGCGTGAACCTCGCCTTCACGATCACCGAAGGCGACCGCGCCAAGATCAACGAGATCCGCTTCGTCGGCAACAAGGCGTTCACGGAGTCCACGCTGCGCAACCAGTTCGACCTGGACACCGGTGGCTGGCTCAGCTGGTACACCAAGTCGGACCAGTATTCGCGTGCGAAGCTCAATGCCGACCTGGAGGCCGTGCGCTCCTACTACCTGGCGCGCGGCTACCTGGAATTCCGCATCGATTCCACGCAGGTCGTGATCTCGCCGGACAAGCAGTCCATCAGCATCGTGATCAACGTCACCGAGGGCGAGCGCTATGTCGTCTCCGGCGTCAGGCTCGAAGGTAACTACCTCGGCCGCGACGACGAGTTCAAGTCGCTGATCTCGGTGCGCCCCGGCGAGCCCTACAACGCCGAGGATGTCGCGAAGACCACCAAGGCATTCAGCGACTATTACGGCAACTTCGGCTACGCCTTCGCACAGGTCGAGGCGCGCCCCGAGATCGACCGCACCAACAACCGTGTCTCGCTGCTGATCCTGGGCGAGCCTGCGCGCCGTGCCTATGTGCGGCGCG
Organism: Burkholderiaceae bacterium; assembly: GCA_965278985.1. Taxonomy (GTDB): domain Bacteria; phylum Pseudomonadota; class Gammaproteobacteria; order Burkholderiales; family Burkholderiaceae_C; genus CAISIP01. Next base: position 441,925 of record OZ257131.1, read on the forward strand.
TCAACGTGGCAGGCAACACGCGCACGCGCGACGAGGTCGTGCGCCGCGAGTTCCGGCAGTTCGAGTCGTCCTGGTACGACGCCGAGAAGATCAAGCTGTCGCGCGACCGCGTGGACCGCCTGGGTTTCTTCCGCGAAGTGAACATCGAGCAGCAGCCCGTGCCGGGCACGCCCGACCAGGTGGACCTCGTGATCACCGTGGTGGAAAAAGCCACCGGTAACCTGAGCCTGGGCGCGGGATATTCCAGTGGTGATGGACTGGGCCTGACGGCGGGCGTGAAGCAGGACAACGTGTTCGGCTCCGGCAGCTCGCTGGGCCTGTCGGTCAACACCAGCCGCCGGAACCGCACGTTGGTGGTCAGCACCACCGACCCGTACTTCACGGTCGACGGCGTGTCGCGCTCCGTCGACGTCTACCACCGAACGACCTCGCCGTACAACGACCGGAACGCCTACAAGCTGGTCACGTCGGGCGCCTCGCTGCGGTTCGGCGTGCCCTTCACGGAGCAGGACACGGTGTATTTCGGCGCCGGCCTCGAGCGCACCGAAATCAAGCCGGGCACGTACCTGCCCAAGGCCTACCAGGACTACACGAACCAGTTCGGCGCCACGAGCAACACCTTGCCGCTGACCATCGGCTGGGCGCGCGACTCGCGCGACAGTGCCCTGGTGCCCAATGACGGTATCTACCAGCGCGCGAATTTCGAATGGGGTGTGGCGGGTGATGCGCGGTATGTCAACGCCGGCTACCAGTACCAGCAGTACATCCCGCTCAACAAGCAGTTCACGCTGGCCTTCAATGCCGACTTCGGCTGGGGCAAGGGGTTGCAAGGGCGCCCGTATCCGCTGTTCAAGAATTTCTATGGCGGTGGCCTCGGGTCCGTGCGCGGCTTCGAGCAAGGCAGCCTGGGCCCGCGGGACGCCACGACCGGTGACTTCCTCGGCGGCACCAAGAAGGTCGCGCTGAACGTGGAGGTGCAGGCGCCGTTCCCCGGCGCGGGCAACGACCGCACCCTGCGCATGTACGGCTTCTTCGACGTGGGCAACATTTACGGCCCCAACGACAAGATCACCTTCAGCGACATGCGCTCGTCCGTGGGCGTGGGCATCAGCTGGGTATCGCCGGTCGGTCCGTTACGTATCTCCGTGGCGCAGCCCGTACGCAAGTTCACCGGCGATAAAATCCAGACTTTGCAATTTCAGATCGGAACCTCGTTCTAATGAAGACCAATCACTTCAAGAGCTGTGCCGTTGCTGTGCTTCTCGGCATGGCGGCCTTGGCTGCGCAGGCGCAGGAGTTCCGGGTCGGCTTCGTCAACACCGACCGCATCTTCAAGGAAGCGAACACCGCCAAGGCGGCGCAGGCCAAGCTCGAGCAGGAATTCTCCAAGCGTGAGAAGGACCTCGTGGACCTGGGCAACACCATCAAGGCCCAGGCCGACAAGCTGGAGAAGGACGGCCCCACGCTGTCCGAGGCGCAGCGCGTCAACCGGCAGAAGCAGCTGGTCGACCAGGACCGGGATTTCCAGCGCAAGCGCCGCGAGTTCCAGGAAGACCTGAATGCCCGCAAGAACGAAGAGCTGCAGACCGTGCTCGAGCGCGCCAATCGCGTCGTGCGGCAGGTTGCCGAAGCCGAAAAATACGACCTGGTCCTGCAGGACGCCGTCTACATCAACCCCAAGCACGACATCACCGAGAAGGTGATCAAGGCGCTCAACGCGCCTGCGGCCGCCGCTGCCGGCGCCGCACCGAAGTAAGAAACGTAACGGACTTCGCCGTGAGCTTCTCCCTGGCCGAGATCGTTGCGGCCCTCGGAGGCGAGCTGCACGGCGATCCCCAGGCGCGCGTCGACGCCCTGGCTTCCCTGGCGAAGGCCTCTCCCGCTGCCCTGAGTTTCGTAAGCCATGTGCGTTATCGGGCGCAACTGGCGACAACGCGCGCGGGTTGTGTCATCGTGGCGCCGGACCTGGAAGCGCCGGCCGTGGCGCGCGGCGCCTGCATCGTCACCGACAACCCCTATCTGTATTTCGCGCGCCTGACGCAGCTCTGGCAACAGCGGCATGGGCGCGTTGTCCCCTCCGGCATGCATCCCAGCGCGGTGGTGGACGCCAGTGCGGAGGTGCATCCCGAAGCCACCGTGGGCCCGCTGTGCGTGGTGGAGGCCGGTGCGCGCATCGGCGCGGGCACGGTGCTGCACGCGCGGGTGACGCTGGGCGCGGACTGCGTGGTCGGCGCGCGCTGCATCCTGCATTCCGGTGTGGTCATCGGCGCGGACGGTTTCGGTTTCGCACCGACCGGCGAGGGTTGGGAAAAGATCGCCCAGCTGGGTGCGGTGCGTATCGGCGACGACGTGGAGATCGGCGCCAATACCTGCATTGATCGCGGCGCACTGGACGACACCGTGATCGAGGACGGCGTGAAGCTCGACAACCTCGTCCAGATCGGCCACAACGTGCGGGTAGGCCGGCACACCGCCATGGCGGGCTGTGCCGGTGTGGCGGGTTCGGCCGTGATCGGCGCGCACTGCACCATCGGGGGGGGCGCGGTGGTGCTGGGGCATCTGGAACTGGCCGATGGGGTACACATCTCGGCCGCATCCGTCGTCACGCGCTCCATCCTGCGGCCGGGCCATTACTCCGGGCTGTTTCCCATCGACGACAATGCCGCCTGGGAAAAAAACGCGGCCGCCCTCAAGCGCCTGCACGCCCTGCGGCAACGTGTTGCCACCCTCGAAAAATCCTCCGCATCCTCCAACGAGCCAAGCCCCCCCAGCACGCCATGATGGACATCCACCAGATCCTCAAACAACTTCCACACCGTTATCCCTTTCTGCTGGTGGACCGGGTGCTGGAGCTGGAGAAGGGCAAGCGCATCACGGCGCTGAAGAACGTCTCGATGAACGAGCCCTTCTTCGGTGGGCACTTCCCGCACCGCCCCGTGATGCCGGGTGTGCTGATGCTCGAGGCCCTGGCCCAGGCCGCGGCGCTGCTGGCCTTCGACACGCTGGGTGTCACGCCCGACGACAAGACCGTGTACTACTTCGCAGGCATCGACGGCGCGCGTTTCAAGCGGCCGGTGGAGCCCGGCGACCAGCTGCTGCTGCACGCGGAGCTGGACCGCATGAAGGCCGGCATCTTCAAGTTCAAGACGCGCGCCACCGTGGGCGAGGAGCTTGCCGTGGAGGCCGAGCTGATCTGCACCATGCGGACCATCGCCTGAGTGGAAGTGCGGGACGTGCCGCCCATCCATCCCACCGCCGTCATCGACCCGCAGGCGCAGCTGGATTCCAGCGTGACCGTGGGACCGTACACCGTCATCGGCCCGCATGTGCGCGTGGACGCGGGCACCACCATCGGCCCGCATTGCGTGCTGGAAGGCCACACCACCATCGGCCGTGACAACCGCATCTTCCAGTTCAACTCCATTGGCGCGATTCCGCAGGACAAGAAATACGCCGGCGAGCCCTGCGAACTGCAGATCGGCGACCGCAACACCATCCGCGAGTTCTGCACGCTGAACATCGGCTCCCCGGGGGATGCGGGCGTGACGCGGCTGGGCAGCGACAACTGGATCATGGCCTACGTGCACCTGGCCCACGATTGCCAGGTCGGCTCCCACACCATCTTCGCCAACAACGCACAGCTCGCGGGCCATGTGCATGTCGGCGATTGGGCGATCCTGGGCGGCTTTACGGTGGTGCACCAGTTCGTGCGCATCGGCGCCCATTGCATGACGGCCATGAGCTCGCTGCTCTTCGCGGACCTGCCACCTTTCGTGATGTGCCAGGGGCAACCGGCCGAAGCCCGCTCCATGAACTTCGAGGGACTGCGCCGCCGCGGCTTCTCGGCCGAGCGCATCGCGGCCGTGAAGGCCATGCACAAGGCGCTGTACCGCGAGGGCCGCACGCTGGCCGAGGCCATCGAGGTGATCCGAGCGCTGCCACAGGCCTACCCGGAATCCGCGCCGGATGTGGCCCTGATGGCCGACTTCCTGGAGCAGTCCGGGCCGCAGCGCGGCATCGTTCGCTAGGACCATGGCTCCCGAGGTCGCCATGGTCGCCGGCGAAGCCTCCGGCGACATGCTGGCGGGCCTGCTGCTGGATGGGCTCCAGGCCCGTTGGCCCGCCTTGCGCGCGGTCGGCATCGGCGGCCCGCGCATGGCGCAGCGTGGCTTTGACGCTTGGTGGCCCAGCGAGAAACTTGCGGTGCGCGGGTATGTGGAGGTGCTGCGCCACTACCGGGAGATCGTCGGCATCCGCGAGCAGTTGCGCGCCCGGCTGCTGCAGCAGCGGCCCGACGTCTTCGTGGGGGTGGACGCGCCGGATTTCAACCTCGCGCTGGAGCGCGACCTGCGCGCCCAGGGCGTGAAGACCGTGCATTTCATCTGTCCGTCGATCTGGGCCTGGCGCGCGGACCGCGTGCACAAGATCCGCGAGAGCGTCGACCATGTGTTGTGCCTCTTTCCTTTCGAGCCCGACCTGCTGCGGCAGCACGGCATCGCCGCCACCTACGTGGGCCACCCGCTGGCCAACGTGATCCCCGTGGAGCCCGACCGCCTGGCGGCGCGCCGTGCGCTGGGCCTGGAGCCGTCGGCACCGGTCGTAGCCGTCATGCCGGGCAGCCGCGGTTCGGAGATCCAGTACCTGGGGCCACGCTTCCTGCAGGCCGCAGCGCGCCTGCTGGCAGCCCGCCCGGGCCTGTGCTGCGTCGTACCGGCCGTGCCCACGCAGCATGCGCGACTCGTCGCCATGGCCCGCGCGGCGGGCATCTCCGATGGCCGGCTGCGCATCGTGCAGGGGCAGTCCCACGCCGTGATGGCGGCCAGCGACGTGGTGCTGGTGGCCAGCGGCACGGCCACGCTGGAGGCGGCACTGTTCAAGCGGCCGATGGTCATCGCCTACAACATGCACTGGCTGTCCTGGCAGATCATGCGGCGCAAGCGGCTGCAGCCCTGGGTGGGGCTGCCCAACATCCTGTGCCGCGAGATGGTGGTGCCCGAGCTGCTGCAGGAACAGGCCACGCCGGCGGCACTGGCCGACGCGGTGCTGCAGTGGCTGGACGACCCCGCACGCTGCACACAGGTGGCGCAACGTTTTGTATGCTTGCACCAGGAACTTCAACGCGACACTTTCCAGCTGGCCTCCGATGCGATCTCGCAAGTCCTTCACGCCTGAACAGTTCACTTTCTCCTGGGACAGCCCCGGCCTGATGGCGGGCGTGGACGAGGCCGGGCGCGGACCGCTGGCCGGACCCGTCGTGGCCGCGGCCGTGATCCTGGATGTGCGCCAGCCCATCAAGGGCCTGGCCGATTCCAAGATGCTCACAGCACTGCAGCGCGAGCGGCTGTTCGACCAGATCTGCGACAAGGCGCTGTGCCTCAGCATCGCGCAGGCCAGCGTCGAGGAAATCGACCGGCTCAACATCCTGCAGGCCACCATGCTGGCCATGCAGCGCGCTGTGCAAGGCCTGCGGCTCAAGCCGGCGCAGGTGCTGGTGGACGGCAACCGCCTGCCGGTGCTCGACGTGATGGCACAGGCCGTGGTGGGGGGGGACGCCAAGGTGTCGGCGATCTCCGCAGCCTCCATCCTGGCCAAGGTGCACCGGGACCGCTGGTGTGGCGAACTGGACCTGCAGTACCCCCAATACGGATTCGCGGCCCACAAGGGTTATGGCACGGCACAGCACCTGAGCGCCCTGAAGGCCCATGGCGCCTGCCCCGAGCACCGCCGCAGCTTCTCGCCCGTGGCGGAGGTGCTGCGGTGAGTGCGGCCGCGCAGCCACCGCTGACGCAAATCGCGTCGCGCGACAACGAGCTGCTGAAGCAGCTGCGCCAGCTGGTGCAGCACAACACGGCCTACCGCAAACAGGGGCGTTACTGGGTGGAGGGTGAGCACCTGTGCCAGGCCGCGCTGCAGCGGGGCCTGCATCCGGAGCTTGCCGTCTATGCCGAAGCGGCCTGGGAGACGGTGCCGCCGCGCTGGCGTGCGGCATCCCGCAAGAACGTGGTGCTCAAGGACGCGCTGTTCGATGACCTCAGTGGCCTGCCATCGGCTGCGCGCATGGCGTTCGTGCTGGCCCTGCCGGCCGAGACCGGGCCGCGCCCTGGCGCTGCCGCGGTGGTGCTCGACCAGCTCCAGGACGCCGGCAACGTCGGCGCGATCCTGCGCAGCGCCGCCGCGCTCGGCTTCCAGCAGGTGCTGGCCCTCAAGGGCACGGCCGCGCTGTGGTCGGGCAAGGTGCTGCGCGCCGGCATGGGCGCGCATTTCGGCTTGCACCTGGCCGAGGGGCTGGAGGTGGAGCAGGTGTCGCAGCTCGGCCTGCCGCTGCTGGCTACCAGCTCGCACCGCGGCCTCTGGTTGCACCAGCAGGCGCTGCCCTGGCCCTGTGCCTGGGTCTTCGGGCACGAAGGGCAGGGCGTGCAGGACGCGCTGCTCACCCAGGCCACTGCCACGGTGCGCATCGTGCAGCCGGGAGGGGAAGAGTCGCTGAATGTGGCCGCTGCAGCAGCCATCTGCCTGCATGCCAGCGCCGTGGCACAGCACCGGGACTGAGCGGTAGCGCACCACCCCCGGGCTATAATGGGAGGCTTTCACCAAAGCTGACGTCCCGAGCGATTTCCCAGCCAAATCCCGTTCCATAGAAGCAGCAGCCAAGCAGCCAGGGGCTGATCTTGCGGATGCTTGGGCGTACCCGTAACCAACTCGGAGAACCCAGTGCTTTTGTCTCTCAAGGGAACAGGCCCGCGCGCCATCCTGGCGCTCGCTGACGGTACCGTCTACCTCGGCGACTCCATCGGGGCCACCGGCTCCCGCGTGGGGGAGGTCGTGTTCAACACGGCACTCACCGGCTACCAGGAAATCCTGACCGACCCCAGCTACTGCCAGCAGATCGTCACGCTGACCTATCCCCACATCGGCAACTACGGCACCAACGAACAGGATGCCGAGTCCACCAAGGTGCAGGCCTCCGGCCTCGTCATCAAGGACCTGCCGCTGGTGGCCTCCAGCTTCCGCAGCACCGCCGTCTTGCGCGACTACCTGGTCGCCCAGAACACGGTGGCCATCGCCAACATCGACACCCGCCAGCTGACCCGCCGCATCCGCAGCCAGGGTGCGCAGAACGGCTGCATCGTGGGCCTGGCCGCTGGCGAAGCCGCGACGCCCGAGCGCATCGCCGAGGCGGTGGCCGCGGCGCGTGCGGCGCCCTCCATGGCCGGTCTCGACCTGGCCCGCGTGGTCAGCGTGGGGGCGCCCTACACCTGGACCGAAGGCGAATGGCAACTGGCCGGTGCCGATGGCCAATCGCCTGCCGGCTTCCCCGAGCAGGTGACGCCGCGCTTCCATGTCGTGGCCTATGACTTCGGCGTCAAGCGCAACATCCTGCGCATGCTGGCCGAACGCGGCTGCAAGGTCACGGTGGTGCCCGCGCAGACCTCGGCCGAGGATGCCCTGGCGCTGAAGCCCGACGGCATCTTCCTGTCCAACGGCCCCGGCGACCCGGAGCCCTGCGACTACGCCATCCGCGCCACGCGCACGTTGATCGACACCGGCCTGCCCACTTTCGGCATCTGCCTGGGCCACCAGATCCTGGCGCTGGCCTCGGGCGCAAAGACCTTCAAGATGAAGTTCGGCCACCACGGCGCGAACCACCCGGTCAAGGACCTGGACAACGGCCGCGTGAGCATCACCAGCCAGAACCACGGCTTCGCGGTCGATGAGAAGACGCTTCCCGCCAACCTGCGGGCCACCCATGTGAGCCTGTTCGACGGCACGCTGCAAGGCCTGGCACGTACCGACAAGCCGGCCTTCTGTTTCCAGGGGCACCCAGAAGCCTCGCCGGGTCCGCACGACATCGGTTATTTGTTCGACCATTTCACGGGCTTGATGGACCAGGCAAGCCGGAGCTGACATGCCCAAGCGCACAGACATCAAGAGCGTCCTCATCATCGGCGCAGGCCCCATCGTCATCGGACAGGCCTGCGAGTTCGACTATTCCGGCGTGCAGGCCTGCCGCGCGTTGCGCCAGGAGGGCTTCAAGGTCATCCTGATCAACAGCAACCCGGCGACCATCATGACGGATCCGGCCACGGCCGACGTCACCTACATCGAACCCATCACCTGGCAGACGGTCGAGAAGATCATCGCCAAGGAGCGGCCGGACGCGATCCTGCCCACCATGGGCGGCCAGACCGCGCTGAACTGCGCGCTGGACCTGTGGCGCCATGGCGTGCTGCACAAGTACAAGGTCGAACTGATCGGTGCCACGCCCGAGGCCATCGACAAGGCTGAGGACCGCCTGAAGTTCAAGGACGCGATGACGCGCATCGGCCTGGGCTCCGCGCGTTCGGGCATCGCCCACACGCTGGAAGAATCCTGGACCGTGCAGAAGACGCTGGGCTTCCCCACCGTGATCCGCCCCAGCTTCACGCTGGGTGGCACGGGTGGCGGCATCGCCTACAACTCCGAAGAGTTCGAGACCATCTGCAAGCGGGGCCTGGAGGCCTCGCCCACCAGCGAGCTGCTGATCGAGGAGTGCCTGCTGGGCTGGAAGGAATTCGAGATGGAAGTGGTCCGCGACAAGGCGGACAACTGCATCATCGTATGCTCCATCGAGAACCTGGACCCCATGGGTGTGCACACGGGCGACTCCATCACCGTGGCCCCGGCGCAGACGCTCAGCGACCGCGAATACCAGATCATGCGCAACGCCTCCATCGCGGTGCTGCGCGAGATCGGCGTGGACACGGGTGGATCGAACGTGCAGTTCGCCATCAACCCCAAGGACGGGCGCATGGTGGTGATCGAGATGAACCCGCGCGTGAGCCGGTCCTCGGCACTGGCCTCCAAGGCCACGGGTTTTCCCATCGCCAAGATCGCCGCCAAGCTGGCCATCGGCTACACGCTGGACGAGCTGCGCAACGAGATCACGGGTGGCGCCACGCCGGCCAGCTTCGAGCCCAGCATCGACTATGTAGTGACCAAGGTGCCGCGTTTCGCTTTCGAGAAATTCCCGGCGGCCGACTCGCGCTTGACCACGCAGATGAAGTCCGTGGGCGAGGTGATGGCCATCGGCCGCACCTTCCAGGAGTCCTTCCAGAAGGCCCTGCGCGGCCTCGAAGTGGGCGTGGACGGCATGAACGCCAAGACCAACGACCAGGAGGTGCTGGAGAAGGAGCTGGGCGAGCCCGGCCCCGAGCGCATCTGGTACGTGGGGGATGCCTTCGAGAAGGGCATGAGCGTCGAGGAAGTGCACGGCCTGACCAAGATCGACCCGTGGTTCCTGCGCCAGATCGAGGAGATCGTGCAGATCGAGCTGGAGCTGGAGAAGACCACGCTCGACGCCATCGACGCCGACACCCTGCGCGCGCTCAAGCGCAAGGGCTTCTCTGACCGCCGCCTGGCGCGCCAGCTGAAGACCACCGACACCGTGATCCGCGACCTGCGCCGCAGCCTGGGCGTGCGCCCGGTCTACAAGCGCGTGGACACCTGCGCGGCCGAGTTCCCCACCAACACGGCCTACATGTACTCGACCTACGAGGAAGAGTGCGAGGCCGAGCCAACTTCGAAGAAGAAGATCATGGTGCTGGGTGGTGGCCCGAACCGCATCGGCCAGGGCATCGAGTTCGACTACTGCTGCGTGCACGCGGCACTCGCCATGCGCGAGGACGGGTACGAGACCATCATGGTCAACTGCAACCCCGAGACCGTGTCCACCGACTACGACACCAGCGACCGGCTGTATTTCGAGCCGCTGACGCTGGAGGACGTGCTGGAGATCGTCGACAAGGAAAAGCCCGAGGGCGTGATCGTTCAGTATGGCGGCCAGACGCCGCTCAAGCTCGCGCTCGACCTGGAGGCCAACGGCGTGCCCATCATCGGCACCAGCCCCGACATGATCGATGCGGCCGAAGACCGCGAGCGCTTCCAGAAACTGCTGCACACGCTGGGCCTGCGTCAGCCGCCCAATGCCACGGCCCGCACCGAGCCCGAGGCGCTGGAGAAGGCCGCCGCGCTGGGTTACCCGCTGGTGGTGCGCCCCAGCTACGTGCTGGGCGGCCGTGCGATGGACATCGTGCACGAGCAGCGCGACCTGGAGCGCTACATGCGCGAGGCCGTGAAGGTGAGCAACGATTCCCCGGTGCTGCTGGACCGCTTCCTGAACGACGCGGTGGAATGCGACGTGGACGCCATCTGCGACGGCACACGCGTCTTCATCGGTGGTGTGATGGAACACATCGAGCAGGCCGGCGTGCACAGCGGCGACTCGGCGTGTTCGCTGCCGCCGTACTCGCTGGCCAAGGCCACCGTCGAGGAGCTGCGCCGCCAGACGGCCGCGATGGCCAAGGCACTGAATGTGGTGGGCCTGATGAACGTGCAGTTCGCCATCCAGGAGAAGGATGGCGAGGACGTGATCTACGTGCTGGAAGTGAACCCGCGTGCCTCGCGCACCGTGCCCTTCGTCAGCAAGGCCACGGGCATCCAGCTGGCCAAGGTGGCGGCGCGTTGCATGGTGGGCCAGTCGCTGGACCAGCAGGGCATCCACGCTGAAGTGCAGCCGCCGTATTTCAGCGTCAAGGAAGCGGTGTTCCCCTTCGTGAAGTTCCCCGGCGTGGACACCATCCTCGGCCCCGAGATGAAGTCCACGGGCGAGGTGATGGGCGTCGGTGCGACCTTCGGCGAGGCCTTCGTCAAGTCGCAGCTGGGTGCGGGCACTAAGTTCCCGCGCAGTGGCAAGGCCTTCATCTCGGTCAAGCAGAGCGACAAGCCGCGTGCCGTGGAAGTGGCCGCTGTGCTGGTGCAGCTGGGCTTCCAGCTCATCGCCACCAAGGGCACGGCCGCCGCGATCCAGGCTGCAGGCCTGGCCTGCGAGGTGGTCAACAAGGTCACCGAGGGCCGGCCGCACATCGTGGACATGATCAAGAACAACGAGATCGCCATGGTGATCAACACGGTCGAAGAACGCCGCAACGCGATCACCGATTCGCGGCAGATCCGCACCTCGGCGCTGCTCGCGCGGGTCTACACCATCACCACCATCTTCGGTGCCGAGGCGGCCGTGGAGGGCATGAAGTACCTCGACAAGCTCGGGGTGATCTCGGTGCAGGAGATGCACGCGCAACTGGCGTCTTGATCGCGGGCTGAGCCGGTCCGTACACCACTTCTTTGGCGGCATAATGCCGTCTCTTCCATCACCGCCGAGCGTTTCCGCCCGGCGGTTTGCTTTTGGAGACAGGAATTCATGGCAACCATCCCCATCACCAAGCGCGGCGCCGAGAAGCTCAAGGCCGAACTGCACCGTCTCAAGACCGTGGACCGTCCATGGGTCATCGGCGCCATCGCCGAAGCGCGCGCCCAGGGCGACCTGAGCGAGAACGCCGAGTACGAAGCCGCCAAGGACCGCCAGGGTTTCATCGAAGGCCGCATCCAGGAAGTGGAAGGCAAGCTCTCGGCCGCGCAGGTCATCGACCCCAGCACCCTGGATGCCTCCGGGCGTGTCGTCTTCGGCGCCACCGTGAAGCTGGAAGACGAGGATTCCGGTGAGACCGTGACCTACCAGATCGTCGGCGAGGACGAGGCCGACCTGAAGCTGGGCCTGATCAACATCAGCAGCCCCATCGCGCGCGCGCTGATCGGCAAGGAAGAAGGCGATACCGCCGAGGTGGTGGCACCGGGTGGCACTCGCAGTTATGAAATCGTGGCGGTGAGCTACATCTGAGGCGCACCGCGTTGCGCCACCTGTCCGTCTGGCTTGCGGCCTTGTGGTGGGGCAGCCTCACCACCGTCGGCTTCATGGTCGTGCCCATGCTCTTCGCGCACCTGGCCACGCCGGCCATTGCAGGCGGCATGGCGGCGCGCCTTTTCACGGCGCAGAACTGGGTGAGCCTGGCGCTGTGTGTGCTGCTTCTGGTGCTGTCACGGGCTCCGCGCTGGCCGGCCCAGTCGGTGCGTGTCGACCGGGCCTTGCCCTGGATCCTGGGCGGCGCGTTGCTCGCGGCGCTGGTGGAATTCGCGGTGTCTCCGCGCATCGTGGCGCGCCAGAACCTGGCCCTGTGGCATGCGCTGGGCAGCGCGATGTACCTGTTGCAGTGGCTGTGCGCAGCGCTGACCCTGCGCGGCGTGTTGCGGCCAGGCCCCGGGGAGGCCGATCAGGTCTGAGTGCGTTTCTTGACGCTGGTCTGCCGAGGCTTCTTGGCCCGCTTGACGTTGCCACCCGAGGTCAGGCGCTGGTTGCCCAGCACGCGCAGGGTGCGGATCTCGGGGCGCTGGCCGCCCCGTGTGCTGTTCTTGAGCACCCGGACATCGCGCGGACCCGGCTTGCGGTCCTCGTCGACGGCACGCACCTTCTCCGGCATCGGGCGCCACAGCACCAGCAGCTTGCCGATGTGCTGGATCGGTGCGGCGTTCAGTTCGTCGGCGAGCGCCTGGAAGGCGGCTTCGCGCGTGGTGCGGTCGTCGGAGAACACTCGCACCTTGATCAGCCCGTGGGCGTTGAGGGCGGCGTCGACCTCTTTCTTGACGGCCGCCGTCAGGCCGTCGGAGCCGACCAGGACCACGGGATCGAGGTGGTGGGCCAGCGCGCGCTGGTCCTTGCGTTGGGCGGGGGTCAGTTGGATCTGGGGCATGTGGCTATTATCGGTCGGGGCGGCGGTCGCGGGCTGGCTGGCCAGGGGTTGAAGGGGTTGCAGAGGTATCCATGAAGAAAAAGGTCAACAAGGCGTGGCTGCACGACCATATCAACGATCCCTACGTCAAGATGGCGCAGAAGGATGGTTACCGCGCGCGCGCTGCCTACAAGCTCAAGGAGATCGACGAGACGCTGCACCTGATCCGTCCCGGCGCCACCGTCGTCGACCTGGGCTCGGCGCCGGGGGCCTGGAGCCAGTACGCACGCAACCGGCTGGCGCCGAAGTCGGCCACCGGTGGCGGCGCTGCGGTGGGTGCTTTGCAGGGCACCATCGTGGCGCTGGATATCCTGCCCATGGACCCCGTGGAGGGGGTGACGTTCCTGCAGGGAGACTTCCGGGAGCCCGAAGTCCTGGCGCAATTGACCGCGGCCTTGGGCGGGCGGCTGGCGGACGTGGTGGTGTCCGACATGGCGCCCAACCTGTCGGGGATCGAGTCGGCAGACGCAGCGCGGGTGAGCTACCTGGTCGAGCTGGCCGTGGAGTTCGCCCAGACGCACATGCAGCCACAGGGTGCACTGGTTGCCAAGGTGTTCCATGGCAGCGGCTACAACGAGCTGGTGCAGCTGTTCAAGAAGAGTTTCGTCACGGTCAAGCCCTTCAAGCCCAAGGCGTCACGGGACCGGTCTGCGGAGACGTTCCTGGTCGGTGTCGGGCTCAAGCCGGGGTGAGCTCCAGCCGCCGTCGCCGGGAATTTGGGCGCTTTTGCTTGCAATCTCCTTGTATATGCTGCGGTTGATTGCCAGCAAATGCCTTTTCTCGCACCTTGAAGTGCCTAAAATGGTCCGCAACTGGGTCGGGTCGTCCCCCGCCCCGTGATTGGAGCCTCGCTTGAATAATCAGTGGTTTTCTAAAGTCGCCGTCTGGCTCGTCATTGCACTGGTGCTCTTCACCGTGTTCAAGCAATTCGAGACCCGTGGCGCAGCCAACACCGGCCAGATCGGGTACTCGGACTTCCTCGAAGAGGTGCGCGGCAAACGCATCAAGAGCGCGGTGATCCAGGAAAGCCCTGGCGGCAGCGAGATCCTGGCGGTCACCACCGACGACCGCCGTGTGCGCACCACGGCCACCTACCTCGACCGTGGCTTGGTGGGTGACCTGATCACCAATGGCGTCAAGTTCGACGTCAAGCCCCGCGAAGAAAGCTCCTTGCTGGTCAACCTGCTGATCAGCTGGGGGCCGATGCTGCTGCTGATCGGCGTCTGGGTGTATTTCATGCGCCAGATGCAGGGCGGTGGCAAGGGCGGTGCCTTCAGCTTCGGCAAGAGCAAGGCGCGCATGCTCGACGAGAACACCAACCAGGTGACCTTCGCCGACGTGGCCGGGTGTGACGAGGCCAAGGAAGAGGTCAAGGAGGTCGTGGACTTCCTGAAGGATCCGCAGCGCTTCCAGAAGCTGGGCGGTCGTATTCCGCGTGGCCTGTTGCTGGTCGGCCCTCCAGGTACCGGCAAGACGCTGCTGGCCAAGTCCATTGCCGGCGAGGCCAAGGTGCCGTTCTTCTCGATCTCCGGTTCGGACTTCGTCGAGATGTTCGTGGGCGTGGGCGCGGCCCGCGTGCGCGACATGTTCGAGAACGCCAAGAAGAACGCCCCCTGCATCATCTTCATCGACGAAATCGACGCCGTGGGCCGCCAGCGTGGCGCGGGCCTGGGCGGCGGCAACGACGAGCGCGAGCAGACCCTGAACCAGATGCTGGTGGAGATGGACGGCTTCGAAACCAACGTCGGCGTGATCGTGGTGGCCGCCACCAACCGCCCCGACATCCTGGACGCCGCGCTGCTGCGCCCGGGCCGCTTCGACCGCCAGGTGTATGTGACGCTGCCCGACATCCGTGGCCGCGAGCAGATCCTCAACGTGCACATGCGCAAGGTGCCGCTGGGCCAGGACGTGAGCCCCGTGGTCATCGCCCGCGGCACGCCCGGCATGTCCGGTGCCGACCTGGCAAACCTCTGCAACGAGGCCGCGCTGATGGCCGCCCGCCGCGGTGCGCGCGTGGTCGAGATGCAGGACTTCGAGAAGGCCAAGGACAAGATCCTCATGGGCCCCGAGCGCAAGAGCATGGTCATGCCCGAGGCCGAACGCATCAACACCGCTTACCACGAGTCCGGCCATGCGCTCATCGGCAAGCTGCTGCCCAAGTGCGACCCGGTGCACAAGGTCACGATCATCCCGCGCGGCCGTGCGCTGGGGGTCACGATGAGCCTGCCTGCGCAGGACCGCTACAGCTACGACAGCGAATACATGCTGAACCAGATCAGCATGCTCTTCGGTGGCCGCATCGCCGAAGAAGTGTTCATGAACCAGATGACCACCGGCGCCAGCAACGACTTCGAACGCGCTACCCACATCGCACGCGACATGGTCACGCGGTATGGCATGACCGATGCGCTGGGTCCGATGGTCTATGCGGAGAACGAGGGCGAGGTGTTCCTGGGCCGCTCCGTGACCAAGACCACCAGCATGAGCGAGCAGACCATGCAGAAGGTCGACTCCGAGGTGCGCCGCATCATCGACCAGCAGTATTCGCTGGCGCGCCAGCTGATCGAGGAGCACAAGGACAAGATGCACACCATGGCCAAGGCGCTGCTGGAATGGGAAACCATCGACAGCGAACAGCTGGACGACATCATGGCCGGCAAGGAGCCCCGTCCGCCTAAGGATTGGACGCCGCGCACGCCGGCCCCGGGTGGCTCGGGCGGCACGCCGCCTCCCGTGTCGCCCGATGCGGCACCCACGGTAGCCTGACAAGGCGGATGTTGTTTTCGGCACGTACCGTGCCATCCTGCACACGATGGGGCCTTCGGGCCCCATTTGCTTTGGAGGTTGCGCGGGCTGTCGCGGTAAGCTCCTGAGCCTCTGCTACACCGAGGCTACACGTCGGCCCGCGCAAGAGCCCGCTACCGCGTGCCATCCCATTCTCAAGCCATGACCCCATGAACTCCTGGCACACCACGCGTTTCGCCATCGACCTGGCCCGCCCGCGCATCATGGGCATCGTCAACGTCACGCCCGACTCGTTTTCCGATGGAGGCCGGCATGCCTCCACCCGGGCCGCGCTGGCCCACTGCGAAAGTCTCCTGTCGCAGGGCGCACACATCCTCGACATCGGTGGCGAGTCCACCCGTCCGGGCGCACCGCCGGTGCCGGAAGAGGAGGAGCTGTCCCGGGTGGTTCCGGTGGTGCGCGAGGCGGTGCGGCTGGGTGTGCCGGTGTCCGTGGACACCTACAAGCCTGCCGTGATGCAGGCGGCGCTGGAGCTCGGCGCCGACATCGTCAACGACATCTGGGCGCTGCGGCAGCCCGGCGCCGCCGAGCTGGTGGCGCGGCATGCGGGCTGCGGCGTCTGCCTGATGCACATGCACCGTGACCCCCAGACCATGCAGGTGGCGCCCATGCAGGGTGACGTGCTGCCGCAGGTGCTGGCGTTCCTGCAGGAGCGGGCTGCCCACCTGGGGGACCATGGTGTAGCGCCGTCCCGCATCGTGCTCGACCCCGGCATCGGCTTCGGCAAGACCGTGGCGCAGAACTTCAGCCTGCTGGCGCGGCAGGAGGAACTGCTGGTGGCCGGGCATGCGCTGTTGGCAGGGTGGTCGCGCAAGTCTGCGCTGGCGTCCATGACGGGCAGCAACCTGGCCACCGTGGCCACGCTGGATGCGCAGGCCCGCATGGTGCCCAGCGTGGCGGCGGCGCTGCTGGCCGTGGAGCGTGGTGCGCGCATCGTGCGCGTGCACGACGTGCGTGAGACGGCCCAGGCCTTGGCCGTGCTTGCGGCGACACAGGGCTGAGATACTGTCCCCTTTCCCTCTCCCAGAACTTCAACATGACGAGACGCTATTTCGGCACCGACGGCATCCGCGGCACGGTCGGCACCAGCCCTATCACGCCCGACTTCGTGTTGCGCCTGGGCCATGCCGTGGGCCGGGTGTTGCGCAAGACCGAGGCCCGGCCCACCGTGGTGATCGGCAAGGACACGCGGATCTCGGGCTACATGTTGGAGAGCGCGCTGGAATCCGGCCTCAACTCCGCAGGTGTCGACGTGGTCCTGCTGATGCCGCTGCCCACGCCCGGCGTGGCCTACCTCACACGGGCCTTGCGCGCCTCGCTGGGCGTGGTCATCAGCGCCAGCCACAACCCGTTCCCGGACAACGGCATCAAGTTCTTCAGCGCGCAGGGCGCCAAGCTGCCCGATGCCTGGGAGCTGGATGTTGAGGCCATGCTGGAAGAGCCCCCGCAGTGGGTGGATTCCGCCTCGCTGGGCCGTGCGCGCAGGCTGGAGGACGCGGCAGGCCGCTACATCGAATTCTGCAAGAGCACCTTCGCCAACGACCTCACGCTCAAGGGCCTGAAGATCGTGGTGGATGCGGCGCACGGTGCGGCCTACCACATCGCTCCGCTGGTGTTCCATGAGCTGGGCGCCGAGGTCGTGTCCATCGGCTGCTCGCCCGACGGCCTCAACATCAACGACGGCGTGGGCGCCACCCATCCGCAGGCGCTGGTGAAGGCGGTGCTGGAGCACAAGGCGGACTATGGCATCGCGCTCGATGGCGATGCCGACCGCCTGCAACTGGTGGACGCCAACGGCCGCCTGTACAACGGCGACGAGGTGCTCTACCTCATGGCGCTGGAGCGCCTGGGCCGGGGCGAGAAGGTGCCCGGCGTGGTCGGCACGCTGATGACCAACATGGCCGTGGAAGTGGCGCTGCGTGAACGGGGCGTCCAGATGGTGCGCGCCAAGGTGGGAGACCGCTATGTGCTCGAAGAGCTGGAGGCGCGCGGCTGGTTGCTGGGCGGCGAGGGCTCGGGCCATCTGCTGGCGTTGGACAAGCACACCACCGGCGACGGCCTGGTCTCGGCGCTGCAGGTGCTGCAAGCCTGCGTGCGCAGCGGCCGTTCGGTGGAGCAGTTGCTGGAGGGCCTGCGCCTGTTCCCGCAGACGCTGGTCAACGTGCGCCTGCAGCCGGGGCAGGACTGGAAGTCCAACCACCGGCTCAGCGAAGAGACCCGCGTGGTCGAGCGTGAACTCGGCGACACGGGCCGTGTGCTGATCCGCGCCAGTGGCACCGAACCCTTGGTGCGGGTGATGGTGGAAGCACGCGACCCGGTGCAGGCGGAGGCCTGTGCGCAGCGCCTGGCCCGCACCCTGCAAGCCTGAGCACCATGGCCATCGACGTCGTGCAGGCCGATTACCACGATGCGCGGCATGCGCAGGCCGTGGTCGAGATGCTGGATGCCTATGCCCGCGACCCTGCAGGGGGTGGCAGCGGCTTGAGCGCCCATGCAAGGGAACACCTGGTGACGGAACTCGCGGCACGGCCCCAGGCTTTCAGCGTGTTGGCCTTCGACGGCGAACAGGCCGTGGGCCTGGTCAATTGCATGGAAGGCTTTTCCACCTTCGCCTGCAAACCGCTGGTGAACATCCATGACCTGGCGGTGACGGCGAGCCACCGGGGGCAGCGCATCGGTGAAGCCATGCTGGACCTGGTGGAGCAGCTGGCACGTGCACGGGGTGCGTGCAAGCTCACGCTGGAAGTGCTCTCCGGCAACCACAGCGCCAACCGCCTGTATGCGCGCACCGGCTTCATCTCCTACCAGCTCGACCCGGCGATGGGACACGCCCAGTTCCTGCAGAAGTGGCTGGCCTGACGCGCGCCTGACCGGGCGTCTGGCGCAGCTGTCACACCGGGCGGGCGATGCGTGTGCCGGTGATCTGCTCCTGTGCTGTCACCAGGGCCGGCACGAACTTGGCGCCATGGCCCAGCGCCGATGCCGTGGCCAGGCTCTGGTGCACGCTCTGGCCTATCGGGGCAGGCACGCCCACCATCTCGGCCAGGTGCCCGTAGTAGCGCATGTCCTTGCGGGCGTTGTCCAGCTCGAAGTTCAAGCCGGTGAAATCCCCGTCCAGCGTCTTGGCCATCGCCTGGAAGATGCCGGAGTTGACGCCGCCGGCCGACACCACCCTGGCCAGGCCGCGCAGGTCCACCCCCGCCTTGGCGCCGACCGCGAAGGCTTCGGCCGACGCGGTGCAGATCGCCTGCGCGATGAAGTTGTTCAGCAGCTTGACGATGTGGCCCGTGCCGGGTCCACCCACGTGCAGGATGTTTTCGCAGTAGGCCTGCAGTATGGGCATGATGCGCGCCAGCACCTCCGGTGCCGCACCGACCATTGTGTTCAGCGTGCCCCGTTCCGCATCGGGTGCCGAGCGTGCCAGCGGTGCATCCACCAGCACCAGGCCCCGTTGCGCACACAGCGCACCGAGCATCTGCGTGGACTCGGGCTCGCTGGTGGAGGTGTCGATGATGAACTGGCCGGCTTTGGCGTGCGCGATGAGCCCCGCATCGCCCAGCAGGCAGGCTTCGACCTGCGGCGTGCCCGTCACGCACAGCACCACGGCATCACACCGGCCGAGCGCGGCGATGGACGGTGCCTCGGTGGCGCCGGCGGCCAGCAGGTCCGCGACGCGCTCTCGGTTGTGGTGCACCGTCAGCGCCACCTGGAAACCCTTGGTCTGCAGGTTCTTGGCGATACCATGGCCCATGAGGCCGGACGCACCGATGAAACCGATCTGTTGCATGCATGTACTCCGTGGTCGTATGCGGCCGTGGGGGCAGGGCCGTGCTTGGCGTGCTTCGCCACCTAGCCTATCATGGCCCGCTTCCGCGTGCGCGCTGCGGTCGCGACGGCATGGCGGCGCGTTGGCGCGGGCGGAAACCACCAGTGCGGGAGTGATCCATGAGTGAGGGCGATGTGAAGCAGCGTCTGGCCGCGATCCTGGCGGCCGATGTGACGGGCTTCTCGCGCCTCATGCAAGCCAACGAGGTGGCCACCGTGGCGGCGCTGGAGGTGGCGCGTGGCGTGTTTCGCGCGCACATCGAGTCGCACCGCGGGCGCATCATGGACATGGTGGGCGACTCCGTCTTCGCGATCTTCGATTCGGCTTCTGGCGCCGTCTCGGCCGCCCACGCCATCCAGGCCGACCTCAATGCCCGCGCTGCCGCGCTGCCACCGGAGCAGCAGATGCTGTTTCGCATCGGTGTGCACCTGGGCGACGTGATGGAGAAGTCCGACGGCAAGATCTTCGGTGATGGCGTCAACATCGCCTCGCGCCTCGAATCGCTGGCCGAGCCCGGCGGCATCACGGTGTCAGACGTGGTGCACGGCGCCGTGCGCGGCAAGGTGGACCTGGCCTTCGAAGACCAGGGTGCGCAGCAGCTCAAGAACATCTCCCACCCGGTGCATGCCTTCCGCTGGGTGCGCCAGGAGCGGGAGGCGCAGAACAGCATCTTCGAGCGCGTGGGCACGGCCCTGCCCGACAAGGCCTCGGTGGCCGTGCTGCCCTTCCACAACTTCGGCAACGACCCCGACCAGGAATACTTCTCCGACGGCATGGCGGCCGACCTGCTCACGGCTTTGTCGCGCTACCGCTGGCTGATGGTGATCTCGCGCTCCTCGTCCTTCTCGTACAAGGGCCGCACGCCCGATGTGCGCCAGGTCGGGCGCGAGCTGGGCGTGCGCCACGTGGTGGAGGGCAGCGTGCGCAAGAGTGGCAGCCGCGTGCGCATCGCGGCGCAGCTGATCGACGCGGGCAGCGGCAAGCTGGTCTGGGCCGAACACTACGACCGCGAACTGGCCGACATCTTCGCGCTGCAGGACGAGATGGCGCTGACCATCGCCGGCGCCATCGAGCCCGAGCTCTCGCGCGCCGAGCAGGAGCGGGCGCGGCACAAGCCCGTGCACAACCTCGACGCCTGGGACCTCTACCAGCGCGGCCTGTGGCACTACTGGCAGTACAGCCGCGAATCCGCGGGCGAGGCCCAGCGGCTGTTCGGCGTGGCCATCGCGCTGGACCCGCATTTCGCGGCGGCGCATGCCTTCCTGGCCTACAGTCACTTCACCGGCTCGCACCAGGCCTTCGAGGAGCCGCTGCAGGCCGCGGCCCTGGCGCGCGAGGGCGCGCTGCGGGCACTGGCCATCGACGGCCGCGACGCGATCGCGCACCTCACCATGGGCCGCGTGCTGGCCGGTGCGGGGGAGTATGGCGAAGCCATTGCCGCGCTCGAGGCGGCAGTCGCGCTGAACCCCAGCTTCTCGCTGGCGCACTACACGCTGGCATCGGTGCTGTTCCTCTGCGGCAGCCCCGAGCAGGCGCTGCCTGGCTTCGAGCTGGCCGCGCGCCTGAACCCCATCGGCCCGCTGGTCTGGGGCATCCAGACCATGCATGCCAACGCGCTGGCGGCGATGGGCCGCTACGACGAGGCCGAGCCCCTGGCCCGCGCGGCCACGCGGCACCAGACGGCCACCTTCTGGGTGTACGCCAACTGGGCGTCGATCCTCGGCCACCTGGGGCGCACCGAGCCGGCCCGTGCCGCCGTCGACAAGCTGATGGTGCTGTGCCCGGATTTCTCCGAGGACTTTTACGCGCGCCTCTTCGTGGGCATTCCCCCCGCGATCCAGCGGCCCTATTTCGAGGGCCTGCGCAAGGCAGGGCTGGCGGCACGCTGATCCGCAACCAGGGCCCCGCGTGGCGTCATGCGGTATGCTGGCCGCCCCGCCCACGCAAGCCTGGAGACCGCGCAGTGACAGCCCCCTTGAAGCTCATTTCCTCGATGGCCACCAAGGAGGTGCTGGTCGAACTGGTCGCGCAGTTCCAGCAGTCGGGCGGCGGCAGTGTTGTCTTGCAGAGTGCCGGCGGCGTCGATGCGGCCAAGCGTGTGCAGGCCGGTGAAGATCTGGACGTGGTGGTGCTGGCCGCCAACGCCATCGACAAGCTCATCGCGGAAGGCCATGTGCTCGCCGGAAGTCACGTGGACCTGGTGCGCTCGGGCATCGCACTGGCCGTGCGCGCAGGCGCGCCGCAGCCCGACATTTCCAGCGAGGAGGCCGTGCGTGCCGCTGTGTTGGCCGCGCCGTCGCTGGCCTATTCCACCGGCCCCAGCGGCGTGTACCTGACGCAGCTTTTCGAGCGCTGGGGCATCGCCCAGACCATCGCACCGCGCATCGTGCAGGCGCCACCCGGCGTACCGGTCGGCAGCCTGGTGGCGAAGGGTGAAGCCGCCCTGGGCTTCCAGCAGCTCAGCGAGCTGCTGCACCTGCAGGGCATCACCGTGCTCGGGCCGATGCCCGATGCGGTGCAGAGCATCACCGTGTTCTCGGCGGGGGTGGCGGCGCGCTCCGTGCAAACCGAGGCCGCGCGGGCCCTGATCACGCATCTGGCCGCGCCCGCCACGGCCGAGGCCAAGCGGCGGCAGGGGATGGAGCCCGCCTGAGGGTTGTAGGGCCGGAAAGCGTAGCCAAGGCGTCCGTCGCTTACCGGGGAAATCACATGTCCACCCGATCGTCCCCGTGCATCGACTGCCCCCTGTTCAATCATTCCTCGATGCGCTGCCCATGAACCCCAGCGGCAAGGTGCTCAAGCGCGAGCTGCTGGCGCAATACGGACACCCGGAGAAAACTGCATGACCCACGCAACCGTGCGACTGGAACGCGAAGGCCCGCTGGCCATCCTGACCCTGGACAGCCCTGCCACGCGCAACGCCTTCACCGAGATGGCCATCGTGGCCGCGCTGGTGGCCGCCATCGAAGAGGTGCAGGCCGATACCAGCGTGCGGGCGCTGATCCTCACGGGCGCCGGCCCGGTGTTCTCGTCGGGCGGCAACGTCAAGCACATGCGCGAGCGCACCGGCACCTTCGAGGGCGACGCGGCGCAGGTGGCCGAGAACTACCGGCGCGGCATCCAGCGCGTGCCGCTGGCCTTCCAGCGGCTGGAGGTGCCTACCATCTGCGCCGTCAACGGGCCGGCCGTGGGCGCGGGCTGCGACCTGACGCTGATGTGCGACATGCGCATCGCCAGCACGCAGGCCAGCTTTGCCGAGAGCTTCGTGCGCGTGGGCATCATCCCCGGCGACGGGGGTGCCTGGCTGCTGCCGCGCGCCGTGGGCTGGTCACGGGCCTGCGAGATGGCGTTCACGGGCGAGGCCATCGATGCGAAGACCGCGCTGGATTGGGGCCTGGTGTCGCGCGTGGTGGAGCCGGACGCGTTGATGGACGCTGCGCGTGCGCTGGCACAGCGTATCTGCGTGAACCCGCCGCGCGTGGTGCGCCAGACCAAGCGCCTGATGCGCGAGGGCCAGCGCATGGAGCTGGCCAGCCTGCTGGAGCTGTCGGCCGCGCTGCAGGGCGCGGCGCACCAGTCCAAGGACCATGAGCGTGCGCTGCAGGCGCGCGGCGGCAGCCAGCCGGAATTCCAGGGGGATTGAGAAAAGGGGGCCGGTCGACCCGGCCCCTTGGGATGTGCCTAGGCGCTGGTGTGGTAGCTGAAGCTCCACGGCGCTTTCTGCCAAGCGCTTTCTTCCTCGCGCAGCAGATGGGCCGATTGCGGAAAGCGGCTGGCCCAGGCGGCGGGGCTTCGCAGCGTAAAACGGCGCTTGGAGCCGTCGTCACAGGCCAGTTGGAGGCTCGCCGTGTCGGGGTCGCGCCGGGCGTGGCACAACACCACGGCCAGGCGCAGCGCCATCAGCTGACGCACCAGCAGGCTGTCGCCGAAATCGGCTTCCAGCTTGTGCGGCTTGCCACGCTGGCCCAGCACCAGCAGGCTCAGGCGGTGCATCTCGGTCATGGAGAAGCCGCTGACATCCATGTTGTCCAGCAGGTAGGCGCCGTGCTTGTGGTGGTCCACATGGGCCACGGCGGTGCCGATCTCGTGCAGCTCGGCGGCCCAACCCAGTTGGGCGGAGGCGGCCTCGCGTTCTTCCGCCGACAGGGCTGCCGGCAGGGTTTGCGCCAGCAGCGCCAGCGCCACACGCTGCACGCGCCGGGCCTGGGCGGCCTCGGGGCCGAACTTGGCCACCAGGCGCTGGATCGCGCCCTGGCGCAGGTCCTTGCCGGTGCCGCCGCTGCCGGTGAGTTCGCACAGCAGCCCGTGGCGGAGCCCGCCGGTGGCGGCATGCATGGTGTCGATCTCCAGCAGATGGAAGATCGCGCGCAGGATGCTCACGCCGCCGCCGATGATGGGGCGGCGGTCTTCCTTCATGCCACCCAGCCGCAGTTTGTCCGCCACGCCGGCGGACAGCAGCTGGTCGCGCAGCCAGTCCAGCCCGTCCCTGGTGACCACGCCCGCGGGGTAGCCGGCGGCCTGCAGCACGTCGGCCACCGCGCCGATGGTGCCGGCCGAGCCATAGGCCGTGTCCCAGTGCTGCGGGCCGCAGGTGTTGAGCGCTTCGTCCAGCACCGCCTCGGCCGCCACCTCGGCATGCTGGAAGGCCTGCGTGGTGAACTGCCCCTGCGGAAAATACCGCGTGGACCAGGAAATGCTGCCCAGGTGGTACGAGTCCAGGGCCTTCGGCGCGAAGCCCTGGCCCAGGATCAGCTCGGTGGAACGGCCACCGATATCGGCCACCAGCCGGCGCTCGTCCGAGCGCGGCAGCATCTGCGCCACGCCCTGGAAGATCAGCCGGGCCTCGTCGCGGCCGGAGATCACGTCGATGGGAAAACCCAGGATCTGGTTGGCGCGGGCCAGGAACACGTCACGGTTGCGGGCCTCGCGCAGCGTCTGCGTGGCCACGGCACGCACCTGGTGCGGCTGGAAGCCCGCCAGCTGCTCGCCGAAGCGGGCCAGGCAGTCCCAGCCGCGCTGCATGGCGTCGGTGGTCAGGTTGCGTTCGGCGTCCAGTCCGCTGCCCTGGCGAATGCTCTCTTTGAAATAGGCCATTCGCTCGAACTGGCCATGGTCGAAACGCACGATCTCCAGGCGGAAACTGTTGGAGCCGAGGTCGATGGCGGCAAGCCGTGTGCCTTGTTGCATGGGGGCGGTGGAGCGTTTCCTGCCAGCATACCATTCGGGTGCGGGGCGCATGGGGGTTCAATACACCTCGGGCACGATGATCTCGGCCGGCACCGGATGGCGCACATAGTCCTCGTGGCGCTCGCGCGGCGGCAGCACGATAGGGGCGTGCGGCACCTCGGTGTAGGGCACCTGCTGCAGCAGGTGGTGGATGCAGTTGAGCCGCGCCTTTTTCTTGTCCACGGCCTGCACCACCCACCAGGGCGCCTCGGGGATATGCGTGCGATCCAGCATCACCTCCTTGGCACGGGTATAGGCCTCCCAGCGGCGACGGGACTCCAGGTCCATGGGGCTGAGCTTCCACTGCTTGAGCGGGTCGTGGATGCGGCCCAGGAAGCGCAGGTGCTGTTCCTCGTCGGAAATCGAGAACCAGTACTTGATGAGCTGGATGCCCGAGCGCTTGAGCATGCGCTCGAATTCGGGCACGGTGCGGAAGAACTCCTCGTACTGCTCGTCGGTGCAAAAGCCCATCACCCGCTCCACGCCGGCGCGGTTGTACCAGCTGCGGTCGAAGAGCACCATCTCGCCTGCCGCGGGCAGGTGCGAGATGTAGCGCTGGAAGTACCACTGCGTGCGTTCGCGGTCGTTGGGCGCGGGCAGGGCGGCCACGCGGCAGACGCGCGGGTTCAGCCGCTGTGTGATGCGCTTGATGACACCGCCCTTGCCGGCGGCGTCGCGGCCCTCGAACAGCACCACCACCTTGTGGCCGGTCTGCACCACCCAGTCCTGCAGCTTGACGAGTTCGCCCTGCATGCGGAAGAGTTCCTGGAAGTAGCGCTTGCGCTGGGCGCGGGACTCGGCATTGGCGGGGGTGGAAACGTCCAGCATGTGGTCGTCGAGTTCCAGCTCCAGTTCCTCGTCGTAACTGTCGGTCAGGTCTTCGCGCAGGCGGTCCAGCACTTCGCTGGGAATGGGGTTCATGGTGGGGCCTCGGGTCGTGCTTCGGTCGGAAGAGGATGTGCACCTTAGTTCCGCTTCATGACATCTGGATGACGGACGGATGGCATTGGTTCCCGGCGGCGTCCCCGGGAGGGGGCTCCACCGTAGAGCATCTTCTGTCACATCAAAGTCACATAGTCTTCTTAAAGTCGCTGCAAAGCAATAAGACCCGTCAACCCCATTCCATCCCGTGAGGACACCATGAACCGCATCTTCAAGACTTCCTGCATCGCCGCCGCCGGCTTCGCCGCTGCCACCCTGGTAGGTGCCGCCTATGCCCAGGGCATCACGGGCGCCGGTGCCAGCTTCCCGGCACCCGTGTATTCCAAGTGGGCCTCCGACTACAACAAGGCCACCGGCGTGCGCGTGAACTACCAGTCCGTGGGCTCCGGCGCCGGCCTGAAGCAGATCGAAGCCAAGACCGTGGACTTCGGCGCGTCGGACATGCCCCTGAAGGACGAAGAACTCAAGGCCAAGGGCCTGATCCAGTTCCCGATGGTGATCGGCGGCACCGTGCCCGTCGTGAACATCCAGGGCGTCGCCCCCGGCCAGCTGCGCCTGGACGGGCAGGTGCTGGGTGACATCTACCTGGGCAAGATCACCAAGTGGAGCGACCCCGCCATCAAGGCCCTGAACCCCGGCGTGAACCTGCCCGACGCCGCCATCTCCCCCGTGCGCCGCGCCGACGGCTCCGGCACCACCTTCAACTTCACGAACTACCTGAGCACCGTCCACGCCGAGTGGAAGTCCAAGGTCGGCGAAGGCACGGCCGTGAACTGGCCCCTGGGCGCCGGTGGCAAGGGCAACGAAGGCGTTGCCGCCTTCGTGAAGCAGCTGCCGAACTCCATCGGTTACGTCGAGTACGCGTACGTCAAGCAGAACAAGATGACCTACGCGCTGATGAAGAACAAGGACGGCGCCTTCGTGGCCCCCGACGACGACAGCTTCAAGGCCGCCGCCGCCGGTGCCGACTGGAGCAAGTCCTTCTACCAGCTGATCGTCGACAAGCCCGGCAAGAACACCTGGCCCATCACGACCGCCACCTTCATCCTGATGCAGCAGAAGCAGGACAAGCCCGCCAACGCGGCCGAAGCCTTCAAGTTCTTCAGCTGGGCCTACAAGAACGGCAGCAAGACGGCGTCTGACCTGGACTACGTGCCCATGCCCGACACGGTGATCACCTCGGTCGAGAAGGTCTGGTCCACGGTGACCGACGCTTCCGGCAAGGCCATCGCGAACTAAGCCGAAGCCACAGACGGAGCAGGCGCTTCCACAGACCATCGGAGTTCCAAGGTGTCCACTACACTTCCTGCGGGCCAGATGCCCGCCAACCAGCCAGCGAGGTCCGCAGGACGTGCCATGGCCAGCCCGCCTCCGATGAGAAAGACACGCTCCGGGCCGATGGCGGACCGCCTCTTCGCCTGGGCAGCCAAGGGCTCGGCCCTGTTCACCCTGGCCGTGCTGATCGCCATCCTGGGGTCGCTGATCGTCAACGCCTGGCCAGCGATCCACAAGTACGGGCTGGGCTTTTTGACCAGCACGACCTGGGACCCGGTGCAGGAAGAATTCGGTGGCCTCGTGATGGTCTACGGCACGCTGGTGACCTCGCTGATCGCGCTGGTCATCGCGGTGCCGGTGAGCTTCGGCATCGCGCTGTTCCTGACCGAGCTCTCGCCCGCCTGGCTCAAGCGCCCGCTGGGCACCGCCATCGAGCTGCTGGCGGCCGTGCCGTCCATCGTCTACGGCATGTGGGGCCTGCTGGTGTTCGCGCCGGTGCTCTCCAAGTACGTGCAGCAGCCGCTGCAGGCCGCCTTCGGTGGCGTGCCCGTGATCGGTGCGCTGTTCTCCGGTCCGCCGGTGGGCATCGGCATCCTGTCGGCCGGGATCATCCTGGCCATCATGATCATCCCGTTCATCGCCTCGGTGATGCGCGACGTGTTCGAAGTCACGCCCACGCTGCTCAAGGAGTCCGCCTACGGGCTGGGTTCGACCACCTGGGAGGTGGTCTACAAGGTGGTGCTGCCCTACACCAAGTCCGGTGTCATCGGCGGCATCATGCTGGGCCTGGGCCGCGCCATCGGCGAGACCATGGCCGTGACCTTCGTGATCGGCAACTTCAACCAGCTCGATTCGCTGAGCCTGTTCCAGGCCGCCAACAGCATCACCTCGGCACTCGCCAACGAGTTCGCCGAAGCCGGTGCCGGCATGCACCAGGCGGCGCTGATGTACCTGGGCCTGGTGTTGTTCTTCATCACTTTCGTGGTGCTGAGCCTGTCCAAGCTGCTGCTGGCG
The DNA here is from genome assembly GCA_965278985.1 of Burkholderiaceae bacterium. Classification (GTDB taxonomy): domain Bacteria; phylum Pseudomonadota; class Gammaproteobacteria; order Burkholderiales; family Burkholderiaceae_C; genus CAISIP01. Next base: position 469,672 of record OZ257131.1, read on the forward strand.
CAGCTGCGCAAGAGTGAAGGAGCCCGCACATGACCACGGGAGCAAGACTTCTGGCGGCGGCCGATATGGACGCTATGCGGCAACGCAAATACAACGCCCGCAAGCGCGTCAACACCGTCGCGCTGGCGCTGTCCCTGTCGGCCATGGCTTTCGGCCTGTTCTGGCTGTTCTGGATCCTGATCGAGACCTTCCGCCTCGGTATCGGCGGCCTGTCCTGGGACGCGCTCACGCAGATGACGCCTCCGCCCAACGAAGAGGGCGGTGGCCTGGCCAACGCGATCTACGGCTCCTTCCTGATGGTCACGCTGGCCACGGTGGTGGCCACGCCGATCGGCATCATGGCCGGCATCTACCTGGTCGAGTTCGATCCCAAGGGCTGGCTGTCCTCGGTGACGCGTTTCGTCAACGACATCCTGCTGTCGGCACCCTCCATCGTGATCGGCCTGTTCGTGTATGCCCTGGTGGTGGCGCGCTACAAGACCTTCTCGGGCTGGGCCGGTGTGATCTCGCTGGCGTTGATCGTGATCCCGGTGGTGATCCGCACCACCGAGAACATGCTGCAGCTGATTCCGGCAGGCCTGCGTGAAGCGGCCTACGCCCTGGGCACACCGAAGTGGAAAGTGATCCTGTCCATCACGCTGAAGTCGGCGCGAGCCGGTGTGGTGACGGGTGTGATGCTGGCCGTGGCCCGCATCGCCGGCGAAACCGCTCCGCTGCTGTTCACGGCGCTCAACAACCAGTTCTGGACCTCCAACCCCGGCGAGCCGATGGCGAGCCTGCCCGTGACGATCTTCAAGTTCGCGATGAGCCCCTACGAGAACTGGCAGCAGCTGGCCTGGGCCGGCGTGTTCCTGATCACGCTCGCGGTACTGGGGCTGAACATCGCCGCCCGCATCCTGACCCGGGCCAAGTAAGGCCTGCCCCTACAACGCATACCCCACCATCCCATGCAAGCAGCAGCCACCTCCACGCCGGCCCGCGCCAAGATCGCGGTCAAGGACCTGAACTTCTACTACGGCGGTTTCCATGCCCTGAAGGGCATCAACCTGGAAATCCCCGAAAAGCAGGTCACGGCCTTCATCGGCCCCTCGGGCTGCGGCAAGTCCACCTTGCTGCGCATCTTCAACCGCATGTTCGAGCTGTACCCCGAGCAGCGCGCCGAAGGGCAGATCCTGCTTGACGGCGAGAACCTGCTCGACAAGAGCAAGGACGTGGCGCTGATCCGTGCCAAGGTCGGCATGGTCTTCCAGAAGCCCACGCCCTTCCCGATGTCGATCTACGACAACATCGCCTTCGGCGTGCGCCTCTTCGAGGACCTGAGCAGCACGGACATGGACGAGCGTGTCGAATGGGCCCTGCGCAAGGCCGCGCTGTGGAACGAGGTCAAGGACAAGCTGCGCCAGAACGGCTCCAGCCTGTCGGGCGGCCAGCAGCAGCGCCTGTGCATCGCGCGCGGCATCGCCATCAAGCCCGAGGTGCTGCTGCTCGACGAACCCTGCTCCGCCTTGGATCCGATCTCCACCGCAAAGATCGAGGAGCTGATCGCCGAGCTGAAGGGCGAATACACCGTGGTCATCGTGACCCACAACATGCAGCAGGCCGCGCGTTGCAGCGACCACACGGCCTACATGTACCTGGGTGACCTGGTGGAGTTCGGCAAGACCGAGCAGATCTTCTTCAAGCCCACGCGCCGCGAGACGGAAGACTACATCACGGGCCGCTTCGGCTGAGACAGAACAAGGAGCAATGCAGCATGACAGAAAAACACCTCTCCAGCCAGTTCGACAGCGAGTTGAACGCGGTGTCGGCCCGTGTCATGGAAATGGGCGGACTCGTGGAATCGCAGATGCGCTCGGCGGTCTACGCGCTGTCGCAGTTCAGCGCCGAAGTCGCGCAGCAGGTCATCGAGGCCGAGGCGCGCGTGAACTCCATGGAAGTGGAGATCGACCATGACCTGTCCTCCATCATCGCGCGGCGCCAGCCCACGGCGCGCGACCTGCGCCTGCTGATCGCCATCTCCAAGACCACGGCGAACCTCGAGCGCGCGGGCGACGAGTCGGCCAAGATCGCGCGCATGGTCAAGTCGATCATCGAGAGCGGCGCCGCACGCACCCTGCCGTCCTCCGAACTGCGCGTGGCCTGCGACCTGGCCTCGGGCCTGCTGCGCAAGGCATTGGACGCCTTCGCGCGCCTGGATGTGTCCATGGCGGTGTCGATCCTGAAGGAGGACGACGCCATCGACCTGGAATTCGGCGGCTTCGTGCGCAAGCTGATTACCTACATGATGGAAGACCCGCGCACCATCTCGCCCAGCCTGGACCTGCTGTTCCTGGCGAAGGCGCTGGAGCGTATCGGGGACCATGCCAAGAACATCGCCGAGAGCACCATCTACGTGGTCAAGGGGGCGGACGTACGCCACACCCCCATGGCCCAGATCGAGTCGGTGGTGCGCTGAGCGCCCACGACCAGGAGTCAACCATGAGGAAACTGCCACGCATCCTGATCGTGGAGGACGAGCCCGCCATCGCCGAACTGATGGCCGTGAACCTGCGCCACAACGGCTTCCAGCCGATCTGGGTGGCCGATGGCGACTCGGCCCAGCGCGACATCGACGCCGTGCTGCCCGACGCCATCCTGCTCGATTGGATGCTGCCCGGCCAGAGCGGACTGGTGCTGGCGCGCAAATGGCGCTCGGACCCGCGTACCAAACCCGTTCCGATCCTGATGATCACCGCGCGCGGCGACGAGCCCGACAAGATCGCCGGCCTGGACGCGGGTGCGGACGACTACATCACCAAGCCTTTCTCGCCGCAGGAACTGCTGGCCCGCATCCGCGCGGTGTTGCGCCGCCGCGCACCGGAGCAGGTGGCTGACAGCGTGACCATCGGCAGCCTGGTGCTGGACGCCGCCACGCACCGCGTGAGCTTCCAGGAGCGCCTGCTCAAGCTGGGGCCCACCGAGTTCAAGCTGCTGCACTACCTGATGAAACATTCCGAGCGCGTGCACAGCCGCGGCCAGCTACTGGACAAGGTGTGGGGCGACCATGTCTACATCGAGGAGCGCACCGTGGATGTGCATGTCAAGCGCCTGCGCGAAGCGCTGGGCGATGCGGGCGTCATGGTCGAGACGGTGCGCGGCGCGGGTTACCGCCTCACCGCGCAGCCGGTGGCACAGGCGCATTGACCGGGTGGAACGCGGCCCGTCGCAGGGCCTGACAATGCAAGCATGACCTGGCGCTTCTGTCGCTTCCTGCTCTTCCAGTTGGTGGGGGGGCTGGTGGGCTACCTGTTCGTTGAATTTGCCGTGGCCTGGCAGGGGCGTGACCCCTGGCTGGGCGCGCTGGTGGGCGTGGTCGCCACCGGCGTGTTGTGGGTGCTGCTGGACCTGCGGCGCAGCCACCTGCTGCTGCGCTGGTTGCGCGATGGCGCTTCCGGTGGGTCGGACGGCATCCACGGCCTGTGGGGCGAGGTCGCCGACCGCATGCGCCTGCTGCTGCGCGGCCGCGACCGGCAGCTGCAGGAGAGCGCGCAGCGCCTGCAGGAATTCCTTGCCGCCATGCAGGCCTCGCCGGATGGCGTGGTGCTGCTGGATGCCCACAGCCGCATCGAGTGGTTCAACCAGACCGCCGCCACGCACTTCGGGCTGGAGCCGGAACGCGACCTGCAGCAGCAGGTGGGCAACCTGGTGCGGGACCCGCTGTTCGCCGCCTACCTGGCGCAGAACGACTACCGCCGCGACGTTGTCATGATGGGCCCGACCAGCACGCACGGGCGGCCGGTGCGGCTGTCGGTGCACCTGCATCCCTACGGCGAGGGCCGTTCGCTGCTGATGTCGCGCGACGTCACGGCCGTGGAGCAGGCCGATGCGATGCGGCGCGATTTCGTGGCCAACGTATCGCACGAGATCCGCACGCCGCTGACCGTGCTCGGGGGCTTCGTCGAGACGCTGCAGAGCCTGCCCCTCAAACATGCCGAGCGCCAGCAGTACCTGGGGTTGATGGCGCAGCAGGCGCAGCGCATGCAGCGCCTCGTCAACGACCTGCTCACGCTGTCGCGGCTGGAGGGGAGCCCGGCCCCGCGCGCCGATGAATGGGTGGAGCTGCGGGCGCTGCTGCAGAGCTGCGCGCAGGAGGGGCGTCAACTGTCCGAACTCATGGGTGCCGCAGAGCATGAGATCGTGCTGGAGATGGAGGCGGAGAGTGCCGTGGCGGGCTCGCAGTCCGAGTTGCACAGCGCCATGGCCAACCTCGTGAACAACGCCGTGCGCTACACGCCGGCCGGTGGCAAGGTGCGCATACAGTGGCGCGTGGAGGCCAATGGGCAGGGCACATTCGCCGTGCACGACAGCGGGCCCGGCATCGCGCAGGAACACATCCCACGGCTGACGGAGCGCTTCTACCGGGTGGACCGCAGCCGCTCGCGCGAGACGGGAGGAACCGGTCTCGGCCTGGCGATCGTCAAGCACGTGGTGCAGCGCCACCAGGGGCAACTGCTGATCACCAGCACCTTGGGCAAAGGCTCGACCTTCTCGATCACGTTCCCCGCATCGCGGGTGCGGGCCGCGGTGTCCAGCCAGGCCGCCGTCGCACCTAGCGTGTCGTGAGGCGGCGGTAGACCACGACGTCGTCTGCCTTGTCCGAGGGCCGGCGGATGGTGGCCTGGTACTGCCACTCGGAGAGGTCGATGCGATTCTGGGGATTCGGCACCTGCTCGGGACTCACCAGCATCCATGCACACCGCGCAGTCGCGCCCGCCGGCACGATGCGGTAGTTGGCGTGGTAGCGAAAGGCCGCGATCTGTTCGCGGCTGAGCAGCAGGTGCTCCACGCACTCGGTCTGGCCGATCACGGCACGGGTGTTGTGCACCACCAGCGTGTAGCTGCGCACGTAGTCCAGCAACGGCATCCACAGCGTCGTCAGCAGCAGCCAGCACAGGGTGGCGCCGCTGGCCGGCAGGACCAGGCTCTTCCAGATCGCGGGACGGTGGCGGCCGACCCGCCAGGCGACGATCCAGCCCCAGGCAGCGGTGGCGACCAGCGCCACGACCAATGAGGGCCACGAGAAATCCGCCACGAAGCCCGGTGCCTGCTTGACGACGTTGGCGGCCGGCTGGCGCGGTACACCCGTCTGCATGGCAATCCAGATGACCCACAGGATGATGCCGCAGCCACTGAAGAACAGCAGCGTGAACCAGTCGACCAGCGCCGACACGCTGCGTTGCAGGGTCGGCAGGGCGAAGGCGGCCAAGGTGGCCAGCGAAGGGAGTGCCAGCATCAGCGCCCGGTCCGAAGGGCGCGTGATCAAGGTCGTGACCACGCACACCAGCGCGACCCACAGCGGCAATGCCAGGTGCAGGCTGATCGTGCGGCTGAAGACCTGGCGGCGCCAGCGCCACAATGTCCACAGCACCAGCGGCCAGGCCGGCCATGTGAACCACAGCAACAGCTGGCTCAGCGTGCGCCAGTCCCGCAGGCCGGACTCGCTGCCCAGCAGCAGGCGCCATTGCCACACGCCCAGGGCGGACGCAAGGGCTGCGGCCAGCACGGTGGCCAAGGCGATCCAGCCCGCGCAGCGCAGGGCGTTGCGCCGGCCTCCGACGGCGGGGTCCGGCACCAGCAGGTACAGCAACACGCTGCCCGCGCCGAACAACATGGCCATCGAGGGCGCCGCGCTGAGCACGAGTCCGCCGAGGCCGATCAGCAGCCCCGCGATCGGCGAGGCTGCGCGGTACCCCAGCGCGGCGATGCCATACAAGGCCATCGACGCGAAACACAGCTGCGCGAGGCTGGTGTTGGCCTCGTGTGACAGCTGGGCCAGTCCCAGGCAGGCCAGCAGGGCCAGCAGGCCGCCGTCGGCCATCGCGCGGGCGTAGTCGAGAGGGTTCGCCTCGCCACCGAAGGCGAAGGCCACGGGCTGTGCGCGGGGGCTGCGCGCCAGGTAATACACGGCGTACCAGGTGCTGAGCAGCGTCAGGGCCAGCATCAGCACGAAGGGAACACGCACCGCGGCCGCGGCAGACATCCACCCGGGTGCGAGGTGGATGGCCAGCGCCCCGAGCCAATAGGGCAGCAATCCGTCGCCCACCAGCGGCAGGCCGCCCAGCTGCGGGTTCAGCCAGCCCGTAGCGCCCCGCGCCATGTCGAGCATGTAGCCGATGGCCGCCATATCGGCCGAGCGCCAGGGTTCGCGCCCCACGAAGCCGGGCACGATGTAGGCAAGGCACAGGGCCAGCAGCGCGAGCCGGGGCAGTCGGCGCACGGCGCCCTGGGCAACGATGGCGGGGGTGGGTTGGTTCACGGTGGCGGGAGGGGGAGCGATGCCCCAAAAACATCAGGGCAGCCCGGTTGCCCGTGGCTGCCCTGATCGTACCGGTGTCGCGGCTGGCTTACTTGGCAGCAGCGGTCTTGCCGAAACGGTTGCGGAACTTCTCGACGCGGCCACCCATGTTGTCCACCGACTTCTGCGTGCCGGTGTAGAAGGGATGCGATTCGCTCGAGGTGTCCAGCTTGTAGAGCGGCAGCTCGCGGCCGTCTTCCATCTTGATCATTTCCTTCGTGTTGGCGCAGGAGCGCGTCACGAACTTGAAATTGTTCGACAGGTCCACGAAGCAGACTTCGCGGTAGTTGGGGTGAATGCCGTCTTTCATGGGGGATCCTTCAGTTGCGCCAGCCGCGCCGGGGACCACACAAACCACTGCGCGGTCAACAAACCCGACGTACTTTTCGCGGGAAAAGCCTGCGATTATGCCACGGGCCGGATGCGCATAAAAACCGCACGATCAGGACTACGCTAGCCACACGAATGCCCGCCCGGTGGCTCGATCCAGTGCACCCGTGGAACCGGCTTTGCCGGGCCACCGGGTGCGCCCCCCAGTGGGGGGTATAGGACGGCTACACGCAGTGAGCCGTCCGTAACGGGGGGCGTTGTTTTCAGCCGCCGCGGCGCATCTGGTCGAAGAACTCGACGTTGGTCTTGGTGGCCCGCATCTGCTTGAGCACCAGCTCCATGGACTCGACCTCGTCCATGTTGTACAGGAACTGGCGCAGGATGCGGGTCTTCTGCAGTATCTCGGGCGCCAGCAGCAACTCTTCGCGGCGCGTGCCGGAGCGGTTGAGCTGGATCGACGGGAACACGCGCTTCTCGTAGAGGCGGCGGTCCAGGTGGATTTCGGAGTTGCCGGTGCCCTTGAACTCTTCGAAGATCACTTCGTCCATGCGGCTGCCGGTGTCCACCAGCGCCGTGGCGATGATGGTCAGCGAGCCGCCTTCTTCGACGTTGCGCGCGGCACCCAGGAAACGCTTGGGGCGCTGCAGCGCGTTGGCGTCCACGCCGCCGGTCAGCACCTTGCCGGAGGAGGGCACCACGTTGTTGTAGGCACGTGCCAGGCGCGTGATGGAGTCCAGCAGGATCACCACGTCCTTCTTCAATTCGACCAGGCGCTTGGCGCGCTCGATCACCATCTCGGCCACGTGCACGTGGCGCGCCGCGGGTTCGTCGAAGGTGGAGGCGATGACCTCGCCCTTCACCGTGCGCTGCATCTCGGTCACTTCCTCGGGGCGCTCGTCCACCAGCAGCACCATCATGTAGCTGTCGGGGTAGTTGGCCGAGATGGCGTGGGCCATGTGCTGCATCATCACCGTCTTCCCGCTCTTGGGCGGCGCCACTAGCAGGGCGCGCTGGCCCTTGCCGATGGGCGCGATGATGTCGATCACGCGGCCCGTGATGTTCTCTTCGCTCTTGATGTCGCGCTCCAGCCGCATCTGCTCCTTGGGGAACAGCGGCGTCAGGTTCTCGAACATCACCTTGTGCTTGTTGTCTTCCGGCCCGCCGCCGTTGACCTTGTCGAGCTTGTTCAGCGCGAAGTAGCGCTCGCCATCCTTGGGCGTGCGCACTTCGCCTTCGATCATGTCGCCCGTGTGCAGGTTGAACCGGCGCACCTGGCTCGGGCTGATGTAGATGTCGTCGGTGCTGGCGGTGTAGCTCGTGTCCGGGCTGCGCAGGAAGCCGAAGCCGTCGGGCAGGATCTCCAGCACACCGTCCGCGAAAACCTGTTCACCGGCACGGGCGCGCTTCTTGATGATCGCGAACATCAGCTCCTGCTTGCGCATGCGGCCGGTGTTTTCGATCTCCAGTTCTTCGGCCTGGCGGAGGACTTCCGACACGTGCAGTGCCTTGAGTTCGTTTAAGTGCATGGAGTTGTCCCGACGAGGGAGTGGTAGAGCTGCGGGGTCCAGAACCAGGGGGGGCGATGCGGGCAAGAAGGAGCCCGAACCGGGAGTTCTTCAGCAGAACTCGGCGCTGGCCCGGAACTGGGCGCAGCAGATGAGGGGAAATTATGACAGGAAAAAGCCGCTGCAAATGGCTTGCAGCGGCTGGGGCTTCGCGAAAGTCAGGCGAGCTTCTGGTTGATGAAGGCCATCAACTCCGACTTGGGCTTGGCGCCGACCAAGGTGCCGGCGAGTTCGCCATCCTTGAAGAGCATCAGCGTCGGGATGCCACGGATGCCGAACTTGGCGGGAATGTCGCGGTTCTCGTCGACGTTCATCTTCGCGATCTGCAGCTTGCCCTCGAAGCCCGCAGCCACCTCGTCGAGGATCGGCGCGATCATTTTGCAAGGGCCGCACCATTCGGCCCAATAATCCACCAACACGGGTTGGGAGGACTGCAGTACATCGGCTTCGAAGGAAGCGTCCGAAACGTGTTTGATGAGATCGCTGGCCATGGAGATTCCTAGAGAGTGACGGTGCTGAGCAAGTCGGGAAATTGTGACAGAAACCAAGGGGTGGCCTCGCGTGTGCTGGCTATAGGCGCGATAGGGCGAGGCCATGCAGGTGGCTGCTCCGCCGTGGAGGCGCCGTGATGGATGCCGCACGCGCGCCATCGTCCACGCCGCGGGTCGCGGTCATTGGTGGCGGGCCTGCCGGCCTGATGGCGGCCGAGACCTTGGTGGCCGCAGGCATCGCCGTGGACCTGTACGACGCCATGCCCAGCGTGGGCCGCAAGTTCCTGCTGGCTGGAAAGGGGGGGCTGAACCTCACGCACTCCGAAGACGCCGCATTGTTCGCCACGCGTTATGGCGAGCGGCAGTCCGAGGTGCAGGCCTGGCTGCAGGTGCTGGGGCCCGCTGCCCTGCGTGACTGGGCGCAGGGACTGGGCGTGGAGACCTTCGTCGGCAGCTCGGGGCGGGTGTTCCCGCGCGAGATGAAGGCCGCTCCGCTGTTGCGGGCCTGGCTGCAGCGACTGCGGCATCCCGCGTCCGGTGTGCCCGTGCGCTTCCACATGCGCCACCGCTGGCGGGCCTGGACCCGCGAGGATTCCGGACGCTGGTCGCTGCGCTTCGACACGCCGTCGGGAGAGCGGATGGACGCGGCCGATGCCGTGGTGCTGGCTCTGGGTGGCGCGAGCTGGCCGCGGCTGGGCTCGGACGGCTCCTGGCTGCCGCTGCTGCAGGCCGCAGGGGTGGAGGTCGCGCCGCTGCAGGCTTCCAACTGCGGCTTCGACGTGGCAGGCGGATGGAGTGCGCACTTCAACGAACGCCATGCGGGTGCGGCTTTCAAGTCCGTCGCGATCCGCGTCGCGGCGGCGCCCGCGGACTTCGTGCGCAAGGGCGAGTTCGTCGCGACCACCACGGGCATCGAGGGCAGCCTCGTCTACGCCGCATCGAGCCTTCTGCGCAGGCAGATCGCGGAGCAGGGGGCGGCCACGCTCTACATCGACCTGCTGCCCGCCATGGATGCGGCGCGGGTGTTGCGCGAAGTCTCGCATCCCCGCGGCTCGCGTTCCTTGTCCAGCCATCTCAAGAGCCGCCTGGGCCTGGAAGGCGTGAAGGCCGGCATGTTGCACGAATGCCTGTCACGCGAGCAGATGCAGCGCCCTGAGGCACTGGCTGAAGCCATCAAGGCCCTGCCGCTGCGTCTGTCGGCGGCACGGCCGGTCGCGGAAGCGATCAGCACCGCGGGGGGTGTCCGCCTGGAGGCCATGACGCCCGCGCTCATGCTCAACGGGCTGCCGGGCGTCGCCTGTGCGGGTGAGATGCTCGACTGGGACGCGCCCACCGGAGGCTACCTGCTGACGGCGGCGATGGCCAGCGGACAGGTCGCGGCACGGGGCGTGGTGGCGTGGTTGCGGCAGCACGACACGGCGCCGCTGTCGAACCCGGGTTGAGGCTGCCCTGGACTGCGCGCGCCCCTAGAATGCGGGCCTTCTGACCAAGAAGATGCATGCAGTGCGCTCCAGAGACATGAAACACCACGACACCATTCCTTCGCAGCTCGGCCCCGTGAGCACCATGCCCTCCGTGCTGGGACCGGACGCTTCCCATGATGCCGGCAAGGTGCGCCATCGCAGCAGCCGGCAGGGCGTGAACAAGGTGTGGTTGCTGGCGCTCGCAGTGATCGTGCTGGCCGTGGTGATCCGCCTGCTGGTCTGACGGACCGCAGCGCCGCAATGGCCCGCGGGCCTGGACGCTGGAGAAGGTAGTTGACGAGCCTTGACCCCGGCACTGGCTCCACAGTTAGGGCTGCTTGGTTCCCCACCTGACCCGGTTGGCCGCTTCACCATGCGGGAAGGCCCGTCGAGGCGCATTGTACGTCCTCGGACAAGGGCTTCGGGCCGTGGGGTGATGGCATCGCGATGCACCGCGCGCACGTGCAGCGCCACGGGGGGCGCCGCATAGAATCCCCGCCATGTCGTATCTCGTCTTGGCCCGCAAGTACCGTCCGAAGCACTTTGGGCAGATGGTGGGCCAGGAGCATGTGGTGCGCGCGCTGGGCAATGCGCTGGACACGCAGCGCCTGCACCATGCCTACCTGTTCACGGGCACCCGGGGCGTGGGCAAGACGACTGTCTCGCGCATCCTGGCCAAGTCGCTGAACTGCGTGGGCACGGATGGCGCGGGGAGTGTCACCTCGCAGCCCTGCGGCGTGTGCCAGGCCTGCCTGGACATCGACGCCGGCCGCTTCATCGACTACACCGAGCTCGACGCGGCCTCCAACCGCGGCATCGACGACGTGCAGACACTGTTGGAGCAGGCAGTCTACAAGCCGGTGCAGGGCCGCTTCAAGGTCTTCATGATCGACGAAGTGCACATGCTCACGGGGCCTGCGTTCAATGCGATGCTCAAGACGCTGGAAGAGCCGCCGGAGTATTTGAAGTTCGTGCTGGCCACCACCGATCCGCAGAAGGTGCCGGTCACCGTGCTGTCGCGCTGCCTGCAGTTCAACCTGCGGCCTATGGCGCCCGAGACCGTGCGCGAGCACCTGGAGCGCGTGCTGGAGGCGGAGCAGGTGCCCGCCGAGCCGCAGTCGCTGCGCCTGCTGGCGCGCGCGGCGCGCGGGTCGATGCGCGATGCACTGTCGCTGACCGACCAGGCCATCGCTTTCGGCAATGGCCGCCTCTCCGATGCATCGGTGCAGCAGATGCTCGGTAGCGCCGACCGCGGCAGCGTGCTCGGCCTGATCGATGCGCTGGCGCAGGGCGACGGCAAGGCCGTGGTCGAGACCGTGGAATCGCTGCGGCGCAACGGCCTGCATCCGGCCTCGACGCTGGAAGAAATGGCGGTGGTGCTGCAACGCATGGCGGTGCTGCAGGCGGTGCCCGGGGGCATCGACGACAACGATCCGGACGCCGCCGAGATCGCGCGCCTCTCCGAGAGCCTGCCGCGCGATGAGACCCAACTGCTCTACAGCATCTGCCTGCATGGCCGCGCGGAACTGGGCCTGGCGCCCGACGAGTACGCGGGCCTCACGATGGTGCTGCTGCGTTTGCTGGCCTTCAAGCCCGACACCACGCTGGCCGCTACGGCCGAAAAAAAAAACGCGACTGATGCCCGCCTGAGGCTGCCGCAGGCCACGCGGCCCGTGCAGCGGCCGCCCGAGGTCGTGAGACCCGCTGCCATCGAAGTTCCTGCGCCCGCTGTGGAGCCGCAGCCCGAAGTGGCCAGCGTGCCTGTCGCGATCGTGGTGGACGCTGCCGGCCCCGCGACCGCGCTGTCCATGGACGACGCCGGTACCCACGCCGATCCCGACGTGGATTCCGAGCCTGCCGCGCCGCTGCCCGTCACCGCACCTGTCCCAGCCCCTGTGCCCGCACCACCACCCGGCGCCGTCTTGTCCGTGCGGGAGATGGACGCGGCAGCCCACGGCAATGCGCCGCGCCGCGAATCCGCCGATGCGACGCGGGTGCTGGCCGTGCCGGTGCGCATGCAGGCGACGGAGTCCAGCGCGGACATCGCCGTGTCCCGCTCCGCCAGCAGCGCCGCGCTGGTGCCCACGGAAGAGGGCGACTTCTGGCACCAGGCCGTGCAGCGGATGGTGCAGGAGGAACTGATCACGGCCCTGGTGCGCGAACTGGCGCTGCAGTCGCAGCTGATCGCGCGCGACACCGACCAGTGGGTGCTGCGGCTGGAGCGCGAGACGCTCAACCAGGGCAGCACCCGCGAGCGCCTGCAGAACGCCTTGCGCAGCATCGGACACGACGTGCGCCTGGCCGTCGAAGTGGGTCGCGTCACCGACAGCCCTGCGCGCCGCAACCAGGCGGTGCAGGAAGAGCGCCAGCTGGCCGCCGAACGCCTGATCTTCGAAGACCCCTTCGTGCAATCGATGATGCGGGACTTTGGGGCGAAAATCGTTCCAGGAAGCATCAAGCCGGCCTGAGCCCGGCCCCGCCACACACTCCATCCATTCACAAGGAATATCCATGTTCAACAAGGGACAACTCGCCGGCCTCATGAAGCAGGCGCAGGCCATGCAGGACAACATGAAGAAGGCCCAGGACGAGCTGGGCTCCATCGAGGTCACGGGCGAATCCGGCGCCGGCCTGGTCAAGGTGGTGATGACCTGCAAGCACGACGTGCGCCGCGTGACCATCGACCCCAGCCTGCTGTCCGATGACAAGGACATGCTCGAAGACCTGGTGGCCGCTGCCTTCAACTCCGCCGTGCGCAAGGCGGAGGAAACCTCCGCGGAGAAGATGGGCAAGATCACCGCGGGCATGCCCGGGCTGCCCGGGGGCATGAAGTTCCCGTTTTGAGCCCGCTGGGCGCGCGCGGTGACGCCGTCATGGGCGCTGGATCGCGTTCACCGGCGCAGGCTCTGATTACCCACGGTACCCCATGGCAGACGCCGCCGCGCTCGAAGCGCTGATCGAGGCCCTGCGCCACCTTCCTGGCGTGGGCATCAAGTCGGCGTCGCGCATGGCCTACCACATGCTGCAGCACGACCGGGCGGGGGCGCGCCTGCTGGCCGCGTCCCTGGTGCAGGCGGCCGATCACGTGCACCACTGCGAGCGCTGCCACACCTTCACCGAAGCCGAGGTGTGCGCGATCTGCATGGACGCCCGGCGCGATGCCAGCCGCCTGTGCGTGGTGGAGACGCCCGCAGACCAATCGGCCGTGGAGCGCACGGGTGCCTACCGTGGGCACTATTTCGTGCTGATGGGCCGGCTCAGTCCGCTGGACGGCATCGGCCCGCGCGACATCGGTCTCAAGAAGCTTTTCGACCGCGCCCTCGATGGCGTTGTGCAGGAGGTGATCCTGGCCACGAATTTCACGGCCGAGGGGGAGGCCACCGCCCATGTGATCGGCGAGGCCCTGCGACCGCGCGGCCTGCAGCTGACACGGCTCGCGCGCGGGGTGCCCGTGGGCAGCGAACTGGAATACGTGGACCTGGGCACCATCGCCCACGCAATGGCCGACCGGCGCTGACCCTTCCCTGCGCGGCCGTGCCACGGCATGCGGGCTGTCGCATACGCAACAAGCCCCGGGCATTCCCGATGTGCGGCGGTGCATCCCTTTGTTAGCCTCGTGGCATCACGATGAAGCAGGGATGCAGGCATGTACCGGTTGGGGGGTGGAGATCGTCGTTCGTTCCTGGCCAGGGCGGCAGCCGCTGCACTGGTCGCGACGCCCGTGGTGTGTGGCCAGGCCCGGGCCGCCACGCAGAAGGTCACCATCGCCCTGACCAGCAAGTCGTCCCTGTCCTTCTTGCCGCTGCTGCTGGCCGAGCGGCTGGGCTATTTCGAGGCCGAGTCGGTCGAGGTGGAGTTCCTGGAGCTGGGCAGCGGCGCGCGCGCGGTGCAGGCCGTGCGCGATGGCCAGGCGGATGTGGTGGGCGAGAGTTACGAGCAGACCATTGCCCTGCAGCGGCAAAGCCAGTTCATGCGCGCTTTCGTGCTGATGGCGCGCGCGCCGCAGGTCGCGATGGGCGTGTCCAGCAAGACGATGCCGCGGCTGCGGTCCGCGCAGGAGCTGCGGGGCCGGCGGATCGGCGTGGCGGCCCCCGGATCGTCCTCCGACACGCTGGTACGGCTGGTGCTGCAACAGGCCGGCATGTCTGCGGCGGATGTGCAGCTCCTGGAGCTGCCCGCGGCAAACGTGGCCTTGACGGCGCTGCGCGCGGGCGAGATCGACGCGATCAGTTATCCGGAGCCGTTGATGACCATGTGCGAGCTGCGCTCCGACGTGCGCATCATCGCCGACATGCGTACGCTCAAGGGAACGCAGGAGCTCTGCGGGGGACCCCTGCCCGCGGCCTGCCTCGTGGCATCGGACCTGTTCCTGCAGCGGCAGCAGGCGGCGGCGCAAGCGGTGGCCAATGCCGTGGTCCACGCGTTGAAATGGCTGCAGACGGCCGGTCCCAGCGACATGATCAAGACCGTGCCGGAGCCCTTCATGCTGGGAGACCGCGGTGTGTACCTCGCGGCCTTCAACAAGCTGCGCGAATCCATCGCGCTCGACGGGATGATCTCGGACGAAGGGGTGCGCTCGGCCATGCGCGTGCAGTCGCGCATCCGCGGCGGCATCAACCCCGGGCAGATCAGCCTCGGGCGCACCTTCACCAACACCTTCGCGGCCCGGGCCAAGGAAAAATACCAGGTCTGAATGCCCCGTCTGCAGCCCGTGTGCATGAGGGTCTGCCCGGCAATTGATGCCATAATTTCTGCAGCGTTTCCGCGTGTGCTGCCGCCCCTGGCGGCGGTCCGACGGAGACCGATGCCGATAGCCATCGAAGGCGCTCTGTTCAACCCCCTGCGCCCGCATTGCGCGACGACGCGGTTCGCGCGGCCAGGACCCAGGAGTTCGCTGCTTATGCAGATGGTCCACAGCACCCTGGCCGCCCTGGACGTCATCCCGGTGGCATCCTTTCCTCACGTCCTCCCGACGGTGTCGTGCCGTACCGGCGAGGTGCGCCGGCCGTGAGCAGCTGCACGCCCCTGTTGGTGTTCCAGTCGGCGGGCCATGGCTTTGCCTTGGGCCTGGACCATGTGCGCAGCGTGGTGGCCGCCGTCGAAACCACGCCGCTGCCCGGGGCGCCCGAGGGCGTGCTGGGTTTCTTCGACCTGCGCGGTGATCTGGTGCCGGTGCTGGCCATCCCCGCCGGTGGCACGGCATCGCCGCGTGCGATCGGTGTGGACGACCGCTTCGTGGTGGTGGACACGGGCCGGCGCGTCGTGGCGCTTGTCGCCGAGTCCGTGCAGGGCGTGGAAGCGGTGGTGGTCGAACCGCTGTCGCGCATCGACGGCATGGCCGACGGGCAGGCGCCCTTTGCGGGGGTCTGCCGGGTGGCGGAGGGACTGGTGCTGATCCACGACGTGGAACGTTTCCTGACCGCGGCGCAGGACGCCACGCTCGCATCGGCACTGGCGTCCGCACTGGAGTCTGCGCTGCAATCGCAGCCTGCATCGGCATCGTCACCTGCGCCGGCGGTGGCGGCATGACGCCACCGCTCGCCATGGTGTCCGACGTGCAATGGACGGCGCTCAGCGACTACGTCGCGGCGCATCTTGCGCTGCATTTCCCGCGCAACCACTACAAGGAACTGCGTCGCGGCATGGAGAAGGCCGCGCTGGAGTACGGCTTCGAGGACGTGGCCGCCTGCATCGGCTGGCTGCTGGCCCAGCCCCCTACGCCGGATCGGCTCAAGGTGCTGGCGCGCCACCTCACCATCGGCGAGACCTACTTCTTCCGCGACCTGCAGGCGCTGGAGGTGCTGTCGGCCGAGGTGCTGGCGCCGCTGGTGGCGGCGCGCACCGCCGACGGCACGCGCTACCTTCGGCTGTGGAGCGCGGGTTGCAGCACCGGCGAGGAGGCCTACACGCTGGCGATCCTGCTGCACCGCATGGTGCCGGACATCGCGCGCTGGAAGATCAGTATCTTCGCCACCGATATCAACACCCAGTCCCTGCGCAAGGCCGAGGGCGCGACCTACGGCGAATGGTCGTTCCGCAGCGCCCCTGCCTGGCTCAAGCCGGGCTACTTCTCGCGCAATGCCGAGGGCCGTTATGTGGTGTTGCCGCATATCCGCGACATGGTGCGTTTCGGCTTCCTGAACCTCGCGGACGATCCGTCCACCGCCCAGGGCATGGAGCTGCGGGACCTCGACGTGGTGTTCTGCCGCCATGTGCTGATGTACTTCGAAGCGTCCAAGGCGCTGGTCGCGGGCGCGCACCTGCATGCAAGCCTGGTGCGCGAGGGCTGGCTGGTGACCTCGGGTTGCGAGGCGTCGCCGCAGCTCTTCCCCGGCTTCGACGCGGTCACGCACCAGGGCGCGGTGCTGATGCGCCGTCGGGACGCACGGGCAGAGGAGGGGGCGTCCGGCAGGCCGGGGCTGGCCGTGGGGCAGTATGTACGGCCGCAGTCGGCGCTGGCGATGGCCTTGCCTTCGCTGCCATCTTCGCCCCTGCCCGCGGTGCCGCCTGCGACGCCCTTCGCGCCGCAGGCGCGCCCGGCCCGCCCGCGCCTACCGGTGCTGCGGCCCGCAGCACCCGTGCGCGGCAACGGCGCGATGCCTGCGGCGATGGCGCCACCGGTGGCCAGCGCATCCGACGGCCTGGCCACGCCCTCCGCACCGGCGGCCGTGCAGGTGCGCAGCCTGGCCAACCAGGGCCGGCTGGACGAGGCCCTGCGCTTCTGCGACAACCTGCTGCGCGACAACAAGCTCGATGCCGGCAGCCACTACCTGCGCGCGATCATCCTGCAGGAACTGGGGCAGCGCGAGGAAGCCGAAGACGCGTTGTCCAGGGCGCTCTACGTGGATCCGCGCCATGCGCTGGCACATTTCGCGAAGGGGCAACTGGCACTGGCGCGGCAGGCGCGCGACGTGGCCCTGCGGCACTTCCGCAGCGCGCGGCAACTGCTGGCGCAGCGTCCGCCCGACGAGGTGGTGGGCGAGTCCGATGGCATCACGGCCGGCGCCCTCGGCCAGACCTTGCAGACCCTGCTCGCTCAGGAGGAGGGCGCACTGCATGGACCGCGCTGAACCCGATCCGCGCACGCAAGAGATCCTGCGTGCGCGTGCGCGTGCGCTCGCACGCAAGCCCGAGGCGGCGGACGACGACCCCCTCGCGCTGGAGGTGCTGGAGTTCCGGCTGGCGAACGAGCGTTATGCGGTGGAGACCCGCCACGTGCGCGAAGTGCAGCCGCTGCGCCATCTCACGCCGCTGCCGTGCACGCCGGCCTTCGTGCTGGGGGTCGTGAACCTGCGCGGCCGCATGCTGCCGGTGCTCGACCTCAAGGAATTCGTCGGGCTGCCCAAGGGCGGCATCACCGACCTGCACCGCATCATCGTCGTCGGTGACGACACGCAGGAGTTCGGCATCGTGGCCGACATCGGCGTGGGCGTGCGCCGCATGCGCGCCGACAGCCTGCAGCCCGTACCGGCCACGCTGGGCGGCATGGGCGCCGACTACGTTCGCGCCGTGACCTCCGAGCACGTGGTGGTGCTCGACATGGACCGCATCCTGGCGGACCCCCGCATACTCGTGGACGAGAGTCCGCATGACGACAAGAACTGAGAGGTGGCAGCTATGAAATGGAACGTGGGAACCAAGATCGCGGCGGCTTTCGCACTCACGCTCGCCATCTTCACGATCGTCGGGGTGGTCTCCTACCAGTCGACCACGCAGCTGATCGGGGCGAGCGACGAGCTGTCGCGTTCCTACGAGGTGAAGGCATTGCACGATGACGTGATCATCGACCTGCGCGACATCCAGCTCAGCCTGCGGACCTACCTCATCACCATGGACCCGAAGGTGGAGCAGGCTTTCCGTTCCGACCTGAGCGCCATCGCCACGCCGCTGCGGGCACTGCGCGACCGGGTGGCGTCGGATCCGGCGCACGTCGCGCGCGTGGACCGCACCAGCGAGATGCTGCGCAGCTATGCCGACTACAGCACCCAGGTGATGTCGCTGCGCCAGGCGCGCGGCATCGAGGCCGCCTCGGAGATGCTCGAGTCGCCGCAGAACGTTGCACTGGTCAGTTCCCTGCGGGGCCCGCTGGACGAAATCGAGCGGATCGAGCTGGACCGCCTGCGCGAACGCCGCGCGCAGGTGGAGAGCCAGGCCGACACCACGCGCTGGGTCATCATGTTCGGTACGCTGGCGGCTTTCGTCGTCGCCGCGCTGGCGGGCCTGGTGTTGACACGCGATATCTCCCAGCCGCTGCGGCACCTGACGGAGGCGGCGGGCCGCATCACCGTGGGTGACCTCAACACCCAGGTCGAGCGCACCCACCGCAGCGACGAGATCGGCGCGTTGTCCAACGCGCTGGCGCAGATGACCCGCGCGCTGCGCGAGATGGCCACGAATGCCGAGGCCATCGCGGTGGGCGACCTGCGCGCCGACGTGAAGCCGCAGTCGGCCAACGACATGCTGGGCACGGCCTTCGCGCGCATGTCCGCCGACCTGCGCAGCCAGATCCGCGGCCTCAGCGAAGGCGCGAGCATCCTCAGCGCCTCGGCCAGCGAGATCGTGGCCTCCACCAGTGAGCTGGTGGCCAGCGCCAGCCAGTCGGCCGCGGCCGTGACGCAGACCACCGCCACCGTGGAGGAGGTGCGCCAGACGGCGCACCTGGCCAGCCAGAAGGCGCGCAACGTGTCCGACAGCGCGCAGCGTGCCGTGCAGATCTCCGACAACGGCCGCAAGTCCACGCAGGACGTGGAACAGGGCCTGCTGCGCATCCGCCGCCAGATGGAGCTGATCGCCACCAGCATGGTGCGCCTGTCCGAGCAGAGCCAGGCCGTGGGCCAGATCATCGCGACCGTGGAGGACATCGCCACGCAGTCCAACCTGCTGGCGGTGAACGCCGCCATCGAGGCCGCCAAGGCCGGCTCGCATGGCGCGGGCTTCGGGGTGGTGGCGCAGGAAGTCAAGAGCCTGGCCGAGCAGTCGCGCCAGGCCACGAGCCAGGTGCGCGGCATCCTGGGCGACATCCAGAAGGCCACGGCCAGTGCCGTGCTCGCCACCGAGGAGGGAAGCAAGGCCGTGGAGGCGGGCATCCACGAGGGCGAGGTGGCGGGCGGGGCCATCGACACGCTGGCCGCGAGCGTCAACGAGTCGGCGCAGGCCGCGCTGCAGATCGTGGCCTCGAGCCAGCAGCAGCTGATGGGGGTGGACCAGGTGGCCGGCGCCATGGAGAGCATCCGCCAGGCCAGTGCGCAGAACGTGGCCAGCTCCACCCAGCTGGAGACCACCGCGCGCGACCTGGAGCAGCTCGGCCACCGGCTCAAGCAGATGGTGGAGCGCTACAAGCTCTGATCCTCCCCTGAACGTCCGCCGCGCCGCACCGTGTCCAGCGACTTCCTGCAGCAACTGCGCGCCACCTTCATGGTGGAGGCACAGGAGCACCTGCAGACCATGTCCCAGGGCTTCCTTTCACTGGAGAAGCAGACCGATGCCGCGGCGCTGCGCACCGTCCTGCAGAACGTGTTCCGCGCGGCCCACAGCCTCAAGGGCGCGGCCCGGGCGGTGGAGCTCAACGATTTCGAGTCGCTGTGCCAGTCGCTGGAGGACGTGTTCGCCGGCTGGCGCGAACGGTCTGCACAGCCCCCGGCCGAGGCCATGGACGTGCTGCACCGCAGCCTGGACCTGATGGCCAGCATGCTGGAGGCGCAGGTACAGGGCGTGCCGGGCAGTGGCCCCTGGGCCGGCGCCGCCGCCCGCTCCGCCGCACAGGACGGCGCGGCCCACATGCAGGGCATGGCCTATCCGGATTTGCCGGTGCTGCGCAAGGCGCTGCGGCGTTTCGCCAAGCCGCCGGCACCGGGGATGCCTCCCGCGCCGGTCGCGCTGCGTCCGGGCGTGATACAGGCCCCGCCGCCCTTCGCGCCGCTCGATCCACCGACAGCCAAGGATGCGGCGCCCTCACCGGAGGGCATCGCAGTGCCTTCCACGCCGCCCATGGCGCTTCCGGTGCCTGCGTCACCTGCCGCCATCGCTCCGCCCGCACCAGTGCCGCACGAGCCCGAACGCGCCCCTGCGGCCCCGGCCTCTGGCGCACTGAACACCGTGCGCATCGCGCTGCCGAAGCTCGCCTCGCAGCTCCTGGGTGCCGAGGAGATGGTCAGCGCGAAGCTGTCGGCCGGCCAGCGCGTACTCGACGTGCGCCTCTTCGCGGACTGGCTCGCCGACTGGCGCAAGGGCTGGGTGGCACTGGAGGCGGAGGCACGCCGCCTGCGCCAGCCCGCCGATGCGCCCGGCCCGGGCATGGCGCCCGCCGCGGTATCGGCCGACCTGCAGCGCGTGCTGGATTTCGTGGACCACAGCGCCGATGCCGTGCGCGCGATGGAGGGCCGCGTGGCGGACATGGCGCGTGCCGTGCGGCAGGACCACGACATGGTGGGCAAGCTGGTGGACGACCTGCTGGACAGCACCAAGCAGCTGCTGCTGCTGCCGTTCTCGACCATCACCGCGTCCTTCCCGAAACTGGTGCGCGACCTCTGCCGCTACCAGGACAAGCAGGCCGAACTCGTCATCCATGGTGAACAGGTCGAGGTCGACAAGCTGATCCTCGAAGAGATCAAGGACCCGCTGGTGCACATGCTGCGCAATGCGGTAGACCATGCGGTGGAACTGCCCGCCGCGCGCGAGCGCCAGGGCAAGCCGGCACGCGCGACGATCAGCCTCACCGTGCGCCACATCGAAGGCAACCGGCTGGAGATCCTGCTCACCGACGACGGCGCGGGCATCGACCATGTGCGCGTGCGGGATGCCGCTGTGCGCCTGGGCCTGCTGGGGGAGGAAGAAGCCGGCCGCAGCGAGCGTGACGCGCTGCTGGCGCTGGTGTTCCGCCCCGAGCTGTCCACCACCAGTGCCGTCACGCGGGTGTCCGGGCGCGGCCTGGGCCTGGCCATCGTGCAGGAGCGCGCCCGCAAGCTCGGTGGCGACGCCACGGTACGCAGCACGGTGGGACAGGGCACGGCGTTCAGCATCCTGCTGCCCGCCGGCCGCAGCACTTTCCGGGGCGTGTTGTGCGAGGCTGGCGGACAGCAGTTCCTGCTCTCGACCACGGCCGTGGAGCGCGTGATGCGTGTGCGGCAGGACGCCGTGCGCAGCATCGAGGGCCGCGAGACGCTCAGCGTGGATGGCCGCGTGGTGGGCGTCGTCCGGCTGGCGGCCACCCTGGAGATGGACGTGCCCGATGCCGCCGACAGTACATCGGGCGACACCAGCCTGCAGCTGGTGCTGGTGGGCACGGGTGAACAAGCCATC
Organism: Burkholderiaceae bacterium; assembly: GCA_965278985.1. Lineage (GTDB taxonomy): Bacteria > Pseudomonadota > Gammaproteobacteria > Burkholderiales > Burkholderiaceae_C > CAISIP01. The sequence goes on from OZ257131.1 coordinate 491,153, forward strand.
GCATTCCGCGTCGATGCCGTGCTGGACGAGCAGGAGGTGCTGGTGAAACCGCTGCGGCGCCCGCTGTGCCGCGTGCGCAATGTCGAGGCCACGGCCGTGCTGGGCTCGGGGCGCGTGGTGCCGATCCTGCACGTCGCCGACCTGCTGGTGTCCGCGCGCCGCGTAGCGCGCCGCTCGCCCGCGGCCGGCGCGGTGGCGCCACGGGGCGGCGGGCCCGGGCGCTCGATCCTGCTGGCCGAAGACTCCATCACCTCGCGCATGCTGCTCAAGTCCATCCTGATGGCCGCGGGCTACGCGGTCAAGACGGCGGTGGACGGGCTGGAGGCCTATTCGATGCTGCGCACCGAATCCTTCGACCTGCTGGTCTCCGATGTGGAGATGCCGCGCCTGAATGGCTTCGACCTCGCCGCGCGCGTGCGTGCCGACCGGAAGCTGCGCGACCTGCCGATCATCCTCGTCACCGCGCTGGCCACGCGTGCCGACCGCGAGCGCGGCGTGGACGCGGGGGCCAACGCCTACATCGTCAAGGGCAGCTTCGACCAGAACAACCTGGTCGCGGCGGTCAAGCAACTCCTCTAGCATGCCGTTGCGACCCGCCGCCCACTCCCTGCATCCTCCGCATCCCATCCACGTGCTGGTGGTGGAGGGCAACGCCGCCTCGCGCGCGCAGATGGTGGCGCTGCTCGAAGCCGACCCCGGCCTGCGCGTGCTCGGTGCCGTGGCGGGCGCGCAGGCGGCGCTGGACCTCATGCGCCAGCGCATGCCCGACGTGGTGCTGATGGACGAAGGTGCCGCGGGGCTGGGTGGTGTCGAGGGCACGCAGCGCATCATGCAGGCGCATGCGGTGCCCATCGTCCTCAACTGCACCACGCACAAGACCGGCGCCGCCGCCTTCCGTGCGCTGGAGGCCGGGGCCGTGGCCTGCGTGGACAAGCCCCAGCACGGCTCCGCGCGCGAACTGGAAGCGCTGGCGCAGCAGATGCGCCTGACCGTGCGCCTGATGTCCGAGGTCAAGGTCGTGCGCCGCTGGGCGCGGCCGGCGCCCGCCGCGCAGGCCCCGCGCACGGCCTGCCCGGTGGCGGAGCCCGCCGCCGAGCGCAGCGGCCGCCGTGTGGTCGGCATCGGTGCGTCCACCGGCGGGCCGATGGTGCTGCAGACCATCCTGCTGGCCTTGCCGCAGCCCTTCGACGCCCCGGTGCTGGTCGTGCAGCACATGGCACGCGGTTTCCTGCAGGGCCTGGCCGACTGGCTGGCCAAATCCACCGGCATGCGGGTCCAGGTGGCCGAGAACGGCATGGTGCCGCAGAGCGGCCAGGTCTACCTGGCGCCCGACGCCTGCCAGATGGTCATGGGCCCCAAGGGCACGCTGCTGATCCGCCACGACACCGAGCCCTCGCTGCACCAGCCCTCCGTCGCCGCACTGTTCCGTTCCCTGGCCGAGGTGTGTGCGCCGCAGTCCGTCGGTGTGCTGCTGACCGGCATGGGGCGCGACGGCGCCGCCGAACTCAAGCTCATGCGCGACCGCGGAGCCATCACCATCGCGCAGGACCAGGAAAGCTCCGTGGTGCACGGCATGCCGGGCGAAGCCATCGCCATGGGTGCGGCAACCTACGTGCTGCCCGCGGGCAGGATCGCCCAGACACTCGCCTCCCTCGTACAGCCCCGCGTGAACATCGACTCCGCTCCGCCGCCATGAATTCCCCCGTGTTGACCCCCCAGCGCAATACGCAGATCCTCGTGGCAGAGGACAGCCCCACGCAGGCGCAACGCCTGGTCTACATCCTGACGCAGCGGGGCTACCAGGTCACGGCAGCCGTCAACGGCCGCGAGGCGCTGGAGGTGGCGCGCAGGCTTCGCCCGGCGCTGATCATCAGCGACGTGGTGATGCCCGAGATGGACGGCTACACGCTCACGCGCCACATCAAGTCCGACGCGGAGCTGCGCGGCACGCCGGTGATCCTGGTGACAACCATGTCCGACCCGCAGGACGTGATCCGCGGCCTGGAGTGCGGCGCCGACTGCTTCATCCTCAAGCCCTACGACGAGCAGCACCTGGTGGGCCGCGTGCACTACATCCTGCTCAACCGCGAGTTCCGGCAGGCGCACGACTCGGGCATGGGCGTCGAGATCCACTTCAACGGCCAGCGCCACTACATCACGGCCGACCGGCTGCAGATCCTCAACCTGCTGCTGTCTACCTACGACGCGGCCATCCAGCGCAATCAGGAACTGAGCGAGAGCCAGGAAGCCCTGGAGCGCAAGACCGTCGAGGAGGCGGCTGGCCGCCGGTTCCTGGATTCCATCTTCGAGAACATCCCCGTGGCGGTGTTCATGAAGGATGCCGACGACCTGCGTTACGTGCGCGTGAACCGTGCCGCGGAGACGCTCCTGGGGTGCCCGCGCCAAGCCATGCTGGGCCGCAGTTCGGCCGAGGTCTACAGCGCCGAGCAGGAAGACCAGTTGCGCCGGCTGGAACGCGAGGCGCTGGAGAGCGGCCGCATCCAGGATGTGCCGCGCGTGGACATCACGACCGTCGACAAGGGTGTGCGCAGCGTGCGGGTACGCATGGTGCCGGTGCTGGAGGCCTACGGCGAGCCCACGCACCTGCTGAAGATCTGGGACGACATCACCGACGACGTGGCGGCCGAGGCCGAACTCAAGGCGCTGAATGCCGAGCTGCAGGCCGTCAACGCCGAGCTGCTGCGCAAGACCCAGGAGCTGGAGCAGGCGCGCCAGGCTGCCGAGGAAGCCACGCGCGCCAAGTCGGCCTTCCTGGCCACGATGAGCCACGAGATCCGCACGCCCATGAACGGCGTGATCGGCATGGTCGATGTGTTGCATCAGACCAGCCTGAAGGGGCCGCAGGTCGAGATGGTGGACCTGATCCGTGAGTCGGCGTATTCGCTGCTGGGCATCATCGAGGACATCCTCGATTTCTCGAAGATCGAGGCCGACAAGCTTGACATCGAGGCTGGTCCCATCGCGCCGGGCGCCATCATCGAGAAGGCCTGCGGGCTGCTCGACACGCTGGCGCGCAAGAAGGACGTGGAGCTGACGGTCTTCGTGGACCCGTCCATTCCGGCACTGGTGCTGGGCGACGGGCTGCGCATCCGCCAGGTGCTGATCAACATCGTCAACAACGCCATCAAGTTCTCGGGCGGCAGGCCCGCCGTGCGCGGGCGCGTGGCCGTGCGCGCGTTGCTGGCCGAGGCCTCGGCATCGCAGGTGTGGCTGGAGCTGCGCATCACCGACAACGGCATCGGCATGGACGCCACCACGCTGGCAGGCCTGTTCACCTCCTTCTCGCAGGCCGACGTGTCCACCACGCGGCGTTTCGGCGGCACCGGCCTGGGACTGGCGATCTCGCAGCGCTTGGTGGCGCTGATGGGCGGGACCATCCAGGTCCAGAGCACGGTGGCGCAGGGCTCCACCTTCGTGGTGCGCCTGCCCTGCACGCCGTTGCCACAGCCGCTGGGCGCACGCGGCGCCTTCCCCGTGGCCGACCTGGACTGCGTGGTGGTGAGCGATGTGCAGGCCTGGGCGGACGACCATGCCGACTACCTGCGCAGCGCGGGCGCGCGCGTGGAGCGCGTGCGCGACCTGGCGGCGGCCGGCACCTGGACCGCGCGCCATCGGCCGGCGGTCACCGTGTGGGTGGTGGACGCGGGCAACGGCCCGCTGCATCCCGACACCTGGCGCGACGTGGCGCGCATGAAGGGGGACATGCAGCTGGAGGTGGGGCTCGTGGGCATCGACCGTACGCGCCGCAACGGCACGGGCAGCAGTGGCCATGGCATGTTGCACCTGGACGGCAACGTACTCACGCGCCAGCGCCTGCTGCGGGCGGTGGCGGTGGTGGCGGGGCGCTTGTCCGACGAGCATCTCGATACCCCGGCGGCGGTCGGCAGCAGCGCGATGGAGGCCCCGTCGCGCGACGAAGCGATCCGGCGCGGGCAGCTCGTGCTGGCGGTCGAGGACAACGAGACCAACCAGCAGGTGATATCACGCCAGCTCAACCTGCTCGGCATTGCCGTCGACGTCGTGGGCGATGGCCAGGCTGCGCTGCAGGCCTGGCGCAGCGGCGACTACAGCCTCATCGTGACCGATCTGCACATGCCGGTCATGGACGGGTACCAGCTCACGCGCGCCATCCGCGCCGAAGAGGGCCGCAAGCGGCGCATCCCGATCATCGCCCTCACCGCCAACACGGTGAAGGAAGAGGCGCAGCGCTGCCTCGCCCTGGGCATGAACGACTACCTCAGCAAGCCCGCGCAACTGTCGGACCTGCGCCAGGTGCTCGCCAAATGGTTGCCTGCGGCGGACACCGGTGCCATCGGCGGATTCCAGGGCACCGGGCCCGGCGCGGCGGACCGGGCGACCGAGGCGCCCACGGTGCGTGTGCCGGTGGACGTGCAGGTGCTGGAGGCGCTGGTCGGGGACAATGTCTCCGTCGTGGCCCGCTTCCTGCGCGACTTCCGCGAAACGGCCAGTGGCATCACTGCGGAGATATGCGCGGCCCAGGCGGCGGGCAGCGCGCCGGGCATGGCCGCCGGGGCGCACAAGCTGAAGTCCTCTGCCCGTGCCGTGGGCGCGATGGAGCTGGGCGAGCTGTCTTCGGAGGTGGAGCATCTTGCGCTGGCCGGCAGGATGCCTGAAGCCACGGAAGCGGTGCTGCGGCTGGACGCGGAGATGAGGCGCGTGGCGCGTTATCTCGATTCCTTGTAGGCGCGCGCCATGCGCGCGCAAAACCCCTGGGCAGGAAGGTGCGCAGGCACGATGATGGAAGGACGATGACCGATAGAAGCAGCCAACGCGTGCTGGTGGTGGATGACGAAGCGTTCATGCTGGGGCTGATCGCGCACATGCTGGCCGGCATCGGTTTCGAGCGGGTGAGGACTTTCGACAACGGCGCCGCGGCGCTTGCCGATATCGACGCCGATCGGCCCCACCTGATCCTCTGCGACCTCAACATGCCCGGCATGGACGGCATCGAATTCCTGCGCAAGCTGGGCGAGCGTGCCTATGGCGGCGGCCTGATCGTGGTCAGCGGCGAGGACGACCGTGCGCTGCAGGCCACACTCAAGCTGGCGCAGGCGCATGGCATGTCGCTGCTGGGGGCGTTGCAGAAGCCCTTCAGCGCCGCGGCGCTGCGCGCGATGCTGCAGCCCTGGCAGCCCCCGCCCACCTCCCTGCCCGGCATCGGCAGGCCGCCGCCCGTGCGCGAGGTGACCTACCCGGCGGAGCGCGTGCGCCAGGGCATGGTGCAGGGCGAGTTCTTTTGCCACTTCCAGCCCCAGGTCGCGGTGGCCACCGGCGAGGTCGTGGGGGTCGAGTGCCTGGCACGCTGGCAGCATCCCGAGGATGGGCTGGTGATGCCCGACCGTTTCATCGGCGTGGCCGAGGAGAACGGTCTCATCGACGACATGACGCGACTCGTGCTGGATGTGGCGCTGCGCAATCTGCGTGCCTGGCAGGACGCCCGGCTGCCGCTGCGCGTGGCGGTGAACATCTCGATGGACACGCTGGCGCACCTGGATTTCGCCGATTTCGTGACGGCCCGGGTGGCGTACGCAGGCGTGGCCAGCCAGCGCCTGATCCTGGAAGTCACGGAAAGCCGGCTCATGCAGGACCTGCGTGCACCGCTGGAGGTGCTGACCCGGCTGCGGCTGCGTCGCGTCGGCCTGTCCATCGACGACTTCGGCACCGGCCACTCGTCCATGGCCCAGCTGCGCAACATGCCCTTCGACGAACTGAAGATCGACAAGAGCTTCGTGCACGGGGCCGCCACCAACGACACGCTGCGGGCCTTCCACGAAGCCAGCCTGGGGCTGGCGACCCAGCTGGGGCTGCAGGTGGTGGCCGAGGGGGTGGAGGACCGTGCGGACTGGGACCTGCTGCTGCGCACCGGATGCCCGTGCGCGCAGGGCTATTTCATCGCCAGGCCCATGCCGGCCGAGGACATCGTTCCGTGGCTGTCGCTCTGGGCCGACCGCTACGCAGCCGAACTCGCGACGGGTAGCCCAGGCTGAAACGCCACGCCTTGCCGGCGTGGCGAGCTGGCGGGCTCAGCGGGTCGCCATGCGCACCGGCTTGGTCTTGGCCTTGTTGACGGTGCGGCTGGCCACGCGGGCCTTCGGGGCGGCGGTCTTGACCACGGCCGTGGCGGTGCGCTCGCGCACCGGCTGGTACAGCACCAGCGACTGGCCGACCTTCAGCTTGGTGGAAGATTTCACGTCGTTCCAGTCGGCGAGTGCGTTGGCGGATACGCCATACCGGCGTGCCACCGTGGCCAGGGTGTCGGCCTTGCGGGCCGTCACCGTACGGCGCGCCAGCAGCGGCTGGCGCGACAGCGTGAGCTGCGCGTTGTCGGCGATCTGCTGCGCCACGTCTTCGCGCACGCTCGCCGCGCGTTCCACCAGCAGCGTCGAACCGGCCTGGATGACCATGCCGCGCGGGATCTTGTTGACCTCCAGCAGGTCCTCCTCGCGCATGCCCACGCGCTTGGCCACGTCGGCAGGGCGCATCGTGGCGGGTGCCTGCCAGGCGGTCCAGCTCGCCAGTTGCGCGCTGCCCTTGGCCAGCAGGTTGGCCTTGAACACGGCGGCGTTGTCCCACGGCAGCAGGATCTCCGGCGTGGCGGAGGCCAGGATCACGGGCCGGCTGGCCGCGGGGTTCAGGGCGCGGAAATCTTCAGGCTCCACGTCGGCCAGCTTGGCGGCCAGCGCCACGTCGATGTCGCGCGTGAGCGTGACCGTCTGGAAATAGGGGTGGTTCTCGATCATCGGCAGCGTGGTCGCGAAGCGTTTCGGGTCGCCCACGATGTTCTTCACGGCCTGCAGCTTGGGCACGTAGAGGCGGGTCTCGGCGGGCATCTTCAGGTCTTCATAACCCGTGCCCAGGCCGGCCTTGCGGTTGCGCTCGATGGCACGGCTCACGCTGCCTTCTCCCCAGTTGTAGGCGGCCAGGGCCAGGTGCCAGTCGCCGAACATGGTGTAGAGCTTCTGCAGGTAGTCCAGCGCGGCGCGCGTGGAGGCCAGCACGTCGCGGCGGTCGTCGCGGAAGGCGTTCTGCTTGAGCTCGAAGTACTTGCCCGTGGCCGGCATGAACTGCCACATGCCCGCGGCCTTGGCGCTGGAGACGGCCTGCGGGTTGAAGGCGCTCTCGATGTAGGGGAGCAAGGCCAGTTCGCTGGGCATGCCACGGCGTTCCAGTTCCTCGACGATGTGGAAGATGTACTTGCTGGAGCGTTCGGCCATGCGCTGCATGTAGTCGGGCCGCGTGGCATACCACTGCTCGCGGTCACGCACCAGGTCGTTGTCCAGGTCGGGCATCGCGAAGCCCTGGCGCACCCGCGCCCACAGGTCGGAAGGCGGCGTGAGGTTGGCGACCAGCTGCGAGGTGGTCTCGTTGGCCACCAGCGGGCTCAGCGGTCCGGTGGGCAGCAGCGCAGGCGGCATGGCCGATGCGGGCACCTTGGCCCCCGCCAGGGCGGACTGGGGCGCCGCCGTGGCAGTGGGCGTGCTGGAGGGGTTGGTGGGAAGGGAGGAGGTGGCGGCGCAGCCGCCGAGCAGGAAGGCCGCGGAGACGGCCAGGGCTGGAATCAGGTTCATCGGGTGGGGCAAAGGGGGCAGATGACTAGAATCGCGCTCGCGCTCGTCGGCGAACTTGCATCCCCATGCAACGGGCCGTTGGCCAGGCCACAGCGTGCAGGAAGCGGATACAGGGTCATGAACGGGCAGATTCCAGGATTGCAAGATTGGTTTCAGACACCCCAGGGCCGCTATCTGCTGGACTGGGAACGTACCCAACTGGACCGCGTGGTGGCCGATGTCTTCGGATACCACGCCCTGCAACTGGGACTGCTGACAGTGGACGCCTTGCAGGCCAACCGCATGCCGCACCGTTGGCGGGCGTCCCACACGCCGTTGCAGCTTCATGGGGGAGCCGGGCGTCCGTCAACCGGGGGCGAAGGTACCACAGGCCCCGGGGAGGGTCAACGCCCGACGCCCGCTGCGCACTCCGCGAACCTGGTGTGCGACTTCGCCGCGCTGCCCTTCCCGGCCAACAGCCTGGACCTCGTGGTGATGCCCCACACACTGGAGCTGCACCTCGATCCGCACGCCACCTTGCGCGAGGTCGAACGCGTGCTGATGCCCGAGGGCCGCGTCGTGATCTGCGGCCTGAACCCCGCCAGCCTATGGGGACTGCGGCAGCGGCGCTCGGAGTGGTACCGCCGCATGGGCATGGGGGAGGTCTTCCTGCCCCAGGCCGGCGACATGATCGGTTACTGGCGGTTGCGAGATTGGTTGCGACTGTTGAGTTTTGAGGTCGAGTCGGGGCGCTTCGGCTGCTACCGGCCCGCCGTCGCGCGCGATGCCTGGCTGCAGCGCTTCCACTGGATGGAGCGGGCGGGCGCCCGCTGGTGGCCGATCTTCGGCGCCGCGTATTTCCTCGTGGCCGTCAAGCGCGTGCGAGGCATGCGTCTGCTGGGTCCGGCGTGGCGCTCGGCGCCCTCGCGTGCCGTGGCCCCCGTGTCCATCGCCAACCGTGGCGCGGTGGGTGGTGTGTTGCATCTTCCCGTCGCGCCGCCGCGGCGGCGTGAACGGGATCTGGAGACCGTTTTGGAACCCCTGGAGCAGTGCTGAAGTGAACGAGGTCGAGATCTATACCGATGGCGCCTGCAAGGGCAATCCCGGGCCCGGTGGCTGGGGCGCGTTGCTCCGCTCCGGGGCCACCGAGAAAGAGTTGTTTGGCGGCGAGGCACTCACCACCAACAACCGCATGGAACTTTTGGCGGTCATCGAGGCACTGACCGCACTGAAGCGGCCGTGTCGGATCACGTTACACCTGGACAGTGAGTACGTGCGCAAGGGCATCACCGAATGGATCTCGGGCTGGAAGGCCCGGGGCTGGCGCACGGCCACGAAGCAACCCGTGAAGAATGTCGACCTGTGGCAGCGCCTGGATGCGCTGGTGTCCGGATCGGGGCACGCCATCGACTGGCGGTGGGTCAAGGGGCATTCGGGTAATACCGGAAACGAACGTGCGGACGGGCTGGCGAATCGTGGTGTGGCACAGGTTTTGCGAAGCTAATGTGATTAGCCGAAGCAGGCCGCGTTGTCTATGCGTGGTAAAGGCATCACGAAAAAGTTGTGTCACTGCTACATTGCTGGGTTAGTCCTGCGTTCGTCTCCTTAACCGGTTTTGCATCGATACCATGGCATCCAAACTGATCTATCCCGTTGTCGCCGTGTTGGGCATCGCGGCCGTGTCCGCGGGTGCCTGGTGGTACCAGAACAAGGCATCCGCACCGAAGCAGGTCGTGGGCGGGGCCGCTGAAGGTGCTGCAGCGGGTGCCGCGCCGCGCGGCGGCGGTGCCGGCGGGCCCCGGGTCATCGGGGTGGAAGTGGCCAAGGTGCAGAAGCAGCGCCTGCAGGACGATGCCCAATCCGTGGGCTCCCTGCGCTCTCGCCAGGCCGTGATGCTGCGCCCCGAGGTGGCGGGTCGCGTCAAGGAAATCGGTTTCTCCGACGGCGCCTTCGTGCGGCGTGGCCAGCTGCTGGTGCAGCTGGACGACACCCTGCAGCGCGCCGAGATCCGTCAGGCGCAGGCGCAGGTCTCCATCGCGCAGGCCAATTTCAAGCGCAACCAGGACCTGGTGGCGCAGAGTTTCGTGACGCAGCGCGTGCTCGACGAAAGCGCCGCGAGCCTGCAGGTGGCCGAGGCGCAGCTGTCGCTGGGCTGCGCCCGCCTCATGCGCATGGCCATCGTGGCGCCTTTCGATGGCACGGTGGGTCTGCGCAACGTGAACCTCGGCGACTATGTCAAGGATGGCGCGGACCTCGTGAACCTGGAAGATACCGGCAGCATGTACGTGGATTTCCGGTTGCCCGAGCGTTTCCAGGGCCGGCTGCGCGTGCGCCAGCCGGTGGAACTGCAGCTCGACGCCTTCCCCGGCCGCGTGTTTCGCGCCACGGTGGAGGCCATCGATCCGCTGCTGGACGTGAACGGTCGCTCGGTGGGCGTGCGTGCGGTGTTGCCCAATTCGAGCGGTGAGCCCGCGCAAGGCGGTGGCCGTGGCGGCGCGGGGAAGGGCGTGGCTGGCAACAGCAGTAGCGGTAGTGCCGGGGCCGGTAGTGCCGGGGCCGGTGGTGCGGGTGGTGCAGGTGGTGGTGCCACCCCGCAGGCACCAGCGGCCACGCCTGCCAAGCCGGAGCCCGTGGTGGCTGCGGCTGCCCCCCGTGTGACGGTGCCGGCCCGTGCACCGGCTGCTTTCGAGGGTTGCCCGGTTCCCGAAGACCAGCGCATGGTGGCCGGCGCCGGGCGCGCCGGTGGGGGTTCTCAAGCGCCATTGCGCCCTGGAATGTTCGCGCGGGTGACAACGGTCTTCTCGGTGCGCGAATCAGCCCTGGTGGTGCCCGAGGAGGCCATCGTGCCGCAGGGCGGCCGGCAGTTCGTGATCAAGGTCGTGGAGTCGCCCGTGGTGCCGGCGTCGGCCGGCGGGGCAGGCGATGCCAAGCTGGTGTCGCAGCGCCAGCAGGTGACGCTGGGTGCGCGGCAGCTCGGCAAGGTCGAGATCGTCGACGGCGTGAGCGAAGGTGACCGCGTCGTGGTGGCGGGCCACCAGCGGTTGCAAGGCGACAACGTTGCCGTGCGGATCGTCCCCTCCGGCGGGCAAGAGTCCCGCGGTCCGGGTGGCGGCAAGGCGGACGCGCCCGCGGGTGCTGCTTCGTCGGGCAAGGCGCCCGTGGCGGGGCAGGCCCCGAACGTGCCGGTGGCCACGTCTGCCGTCACACCGTCCGGGCTGTCGCCTTCGGATGCGGCGATCGGCGGTGCCGTGGGCGTCGCGTCCGCGCGCACGCTGGCCACCACCCCCTGACCCCCGGCCCGGAGCGCCCCCATGGTCCTATCCGAAATCTCCATCCGCCGCCCGGTCTTCGCGAGCGTGCTGTCGCTGCTGATCCTGCTGGTCGGCGCCGTGTCCTTCAGCAAGCTCTCGGTACGCGAATACCCGAAGATCGACGAGCCCGTCGTGAGCGTGCAGACACGGTTCGGTGGCGCCTCGGCCGAGGTCATGGAAGCGCAGGTCACGAAGATCCTGGAGGACTCGCTCTCGGGCATCGAGGGCGTGGACGTCATCACCTCCAGCAGCCGGCCTGAACGCAGCCAGATCTCCATCCGCTTCGCGCTGTCGCGGGATGCCGATTCGGCAGCCGCCGATGTGCGCGACAAGGTATCGCGCGTGCGCCAGCGCCTGCCGCAGGGCATCGACGAGCCCGTGATCGCCAAGGTCGAGGCCGACGCCTTCCCCGTGATCCAGCTGGCCCTGAGCTCGCAGACGCACACCCCGCTGCAGCTCACCGAGATGGCCAACCTGATCGTCAAGCCGGTGCTGCAGACGGCCCCTGGCGCGGCCGAGGTCAACATCTTCGGCGAGCGCAAGTTCTCGATGCGCATCTGGCTGGATCCGGACCGCCTGGCGGCCTACCGCCTGACCGTGCAGGACGCCGAGGACGCGTTGCGCCGCTCCAACCTGGAAGTGCCGGCGGGCCGCATCGAGAGCTCGCAGCGCGAGTTCAACGTCACGGCGGCCACCGACCTGCGCACACCCGAGCAGTTCCGCCAAGTCGTTATCCGCACGGTCAACGGCCTGCCCGTGCGCCTGGGCGACGTGGCGCGCGTGGAAGTCGGTGCCGCCGAAGAGCGCCAGAGCGTGCGCATCAATGGCCGCGACGCGATCTCGGTGGGTGTGGTGCGCCAGGCCACGGCGAACCCGCTGGACCTGTCGCAGGCGGTCTACGGCCTGCTCGACAAGGTGCGGTCAGACCTGCCGCCGGGCGTCGAGGTGGATGTCGCCAACGACAACTCCGTGTTCATCGACCGCTCCATCAAGTCGGTCTACAGCACCATCCTCGAAGCCGTGGTGCTGGTGGCGCTGGTGATCCTGCTCTTCCTGCGCACGCTGCGCGCCTCGATCATCCCGCTGCTGACCATTCCCGTGTCGCTGATCGGCGCCTTCGCGCTGATGGCGCTGGCGGGTTTCTCGATCAACACGCTCACGCTGCTGGCCATGGTGTTGGCCATCGGCCTGGTGGTGGACGATGCCATCGTGATGCTGGAGAACATCTACCGGCACATCGAGGACGGCATGAGCCCCTTCCAGGCGGCGCTGCGCGGCGCGCGCGAGGTGGGCTTCGCCATCATCGCCATGACCATGACGTTGGTGGCGGTGTATGCGCCGCTGGCCTTCGCCCCGGGCCGCACGGGCAGGCTGTTCACCGAGTTCGCCCTGGCGCTGGCCGGCGCTGTGCTGGTCTCGGGCGTGGTGGCGCTGACGCTCTCGCCCATGTTGTGCTCGATCCTGCTCAAGCACAACCCCAAGCCCAACTTCTTCGACCGCGGCATGGAGCGGGTGCTCGATGGCATCACGCGGGGCTATGGGCGTGCGCTGGGCTGGACCCTTCGGGTACGCTGGCTCGTGGTGCTCGTGGCCGTGGGTTGCGGCTTTGCGTCCTGGACGGTGCTCAAGGGCCTCAAGAGCGAGCTGTCGCCCATCGAGGACCGTGGCGTGGTGCTGGCACAGATCAACGGCCCCGACGGCGCGACGCTCGACTTCACGAACCGCTACGCGCAGCAGATCGAGGCCATCGGTGCCAAGCATCCGGAGTTCGACAAGATCTTCGCCAACGTCGGCAACCCGTCCGTGGCCCAGGGCAACGTCTTCATGCGCACCGTGCCCTGGGAGCAGCGCACGCGCACCACGCAGGAACTCGCGCGCACGATGCTCCCGCAGCTGTCGCAGCTCACCGGCGTCACGGCGACGCCCATCACGCCGCCTTCCCTGGGCCAAGGGTTCTCCCAGCGGCCCGTGAACTACATCATCACCACCACCGACAGCTACCAGAACCTGGCAGGGGTGGTACGCCAGTTCCAGGATGAGCTGGCGCAGAACCCCGGCCTGGTGCAGGTCGACTCCGACCTGCGCCTGAACAAGCCCGAGATCCGCCTGGTGGTGGACCGCGTGCGTGCCGGCGACATGGGCATCGGCGTGGATGCCATCGCGCGTGCGGTGGAGACCATGCTGGGCGGACGCATCGTCACGCGCTTCAAGCGCGAAGGCGAGCAATACGACGTGATCGTGCAGACCGACGCACAGGGCCGTCAGCGCCCCGACGACATCGAGCGCATCTTCGTGCGTGGCCGCAACGACGCGATGATCCCGCTGTCCGCGCTGGTCAAGCTGGAGGAGGTGGTGGTGCCGCGCGAGTTGAACCATTTCGGGCAGCGCCGCTCGGTGGCCATCACCGCCAACATCGCCGCCGACTACTCGCTGGGCGAGGCGCTGACCTTCATGGACGATGCGGCCAAGAAGGTGCTCAAGACCGGCTACACCACCGACCTGAACGGCACCAGCCGCGAGTTCCGGAAGTCGGCCGACTCCCTCTCGCTGGTCTTCGTGCTGGCCATCGTGTTCATTTTCCTGGTGCTGGCGGCACAGTTCGAGAGTTTCGTCGACCCCTTCGTGATCCTGTTCAGCGTGCCGCTCTCGATGCTGGGCGCGCTGCTGGCGCTGCAGTGGGCGGGTGGCACGCTCAACGTGTTCAGCCAGATCGGCCTGATTACGCTGGTGGGCCTGATCTCCAAGCACGGCATCCTGATCGTGGAGTTCGCCAACCAGCTGCGCGAGCAGGGCATGAAGACACGCGACGCGATCATGCAATCGGCAGCCCAGCGCCTTCGCCCCATCATGATGACCACCGGCGCCATGGTGCTCGGCGCCTTGCCGCTGGCGCTGGCCACGGGCGCGGGTGCCGAGAGCCGCCGCCAGATCGGTTGGGTGATCGTGGGTGGCATGTCGCTGGGCACGGTGCTGACGCTGTTCGTGGTGCCCACCATGTACACGCTGCTGGCCCGCCGGCACGCGCCCGGCGCCAAGATGGAGGCGGAGCTGGCCGAAGACACGCCGGTGCCGCCGCATCCTGTGGCCGGTGACACGGCGTCTGCGCACTGATACCGTGCCGGGGCTTGACCTTGCCATAGTGTGAAGGTCCAGAGTCGGGTGGTCGCTGCGGGTCTGTGCCCGCGGCTAGGAGATATGCCATGCTGAGCTTGACCGTTCCCGACATGCACTGCGGCGGCTGCGCCGCCAGCGTCCAGAAAGCGATCCAGTCCGTCGATCACGCAGCGCGCGTGGAGGTGGACCTGGCAACCAGGCGCGTGGTGGTGGACACCACCGCCACTTCGGCCCAGGTGGCCGAGGCCGTGGAGCGCGCGGGCTTCGACGCCCAGCCCGCCTGAGGCCGATCCCGGCGCACCACCGCCTAGCACGCCACGGCTTGCCGGGTGGCGCGCACCGGTTTGCGCTCTCGCATAGACTCCTGTCCCCGCGCGTGGAGCGCCGCCTGCGCGCCCATGGGGTCCCGTTGCCGCTGTTGGCCGCGGGCCCGGCCGGCGTGCGGCCCCGTGTAGGAGACACCGTCTTGTTCCGCTGGTTCGAAAAACTGCTGCATCCCTATCCCGACGCCGAGCCGGCGCTGCCGCCGCGCGCTTTCTTTCCCTTCGTCTGGGCCTGCACGGAAGGCGTGCGCGGCTACCTCGTGGCGCTGATGCTGCTGGGCGCTGGCATCTCGGTCTTCGAGGCGCTGCTGTTCGCGATGCTCGGGCATGTGGTGGACTGGCTGGCCCAGGTGCAGCCCCAGAACCTCTGGGCCGAGCGCGGGTCGACGCTGGTGCTGCTGGCGGGCGTGCTGCTGGCCAGCACGCTGATCGTGGTGGCGCAGACCATCGTCAAGCACCAGACGCTGGCCATCAACTTCCCGCTGCGGCTGCGCTGGAACTTCCACCGGCTGATGCTGGGCCAGAGCATGTCCTTCTACACCGACGAATTCGCGGGCCGGGTCACCACCAAGGTGATGCAGACGGCGCTGTCGGTGCGCGAGATGATCTTCACCACCACCGACGTGATGGTGGGCATCGGCGTGTACTTCATCACCATCGCGCTGCTGGCGGCGGGCTTCGACAGCCGGCTGCTGTGGCCGCTGCTGGCCTGGCTGGTGCTGTACGGCTGCGCCGTGGTGTATTTCGTGCCGCGCCTGGCACGCATCGGCAAGTCTCAGGCCGACGCCCGCTCGATGATGACGGGGCGCATCACCGACGCCTATACCAACATCAGCACCGTCAAGCTGTTCTCGCACACCCACCGCGAAGCCGGCTTCGCGCGTGCCGCGATGCAGGAGTTCATGCACACCGGTTACCGCCAGATGCGGCTGGTGAGCGCCTTCGAGATCGTGAACCACGTGCTGGTGGTGTGCCTGATCATCGGCGTGACGGGCATGGGCTTGTGGCTGTGGACAATGGGGCAGATCGGTGTCGGTGCCGTGGCCGCCGTCACGGCCATGGCCATGCGCGTGAGTGCCATGTCCCACTGGATCATGTGGGAGATGACCTCGCTGTTCGAGAATATCGGCACCGTGCAGGACGGCATCACCACGCTCACTCGGCCACGCCTTGTGGTGGATGCGCCCGAGGCCAAGGCACTGGAAGTGGCGCGCGGCGAGGTGCGTTTCGAACACCTGCGCTTCGGTTACGGCAAGCCCCGCCCGGTCATCGACGACCTGAGCCTGACGGTGCGGCCCGGTGAGAAGATCGGCCTGATCGGACGCTCGGGTGCCGGCAAGTCCACGCTCGTCAACCTGCTCCTGCGCTTCCATGACGTGGAGGGAGGGCGCATCCTTATCGACGGGCAGGACATCGCGCAGGTGACGCAGGACAGCCTGCGCAGCCACATCGGCATGGTCACGCAGGACACCTCGCTGTTGCACCGCTCGATGCGCGACAACATCCGCTATGGCCGGCCCGATGCCAGCGACGAGGACATGGTGACCGCCGCGCGCCGCGCCGAGGCGCACGACTTCATCGCCACGCTGACCGACCCGCATGGCCGCACAGCCTATGACGCGCATGTGGGTGAGCGCGGCGTGAAGCTCTCGGGCGGCCAGCGCCAGCGCATCGCCATCGCGCGCGTGATGCTCAAGGACGCACCGATCCTGCTGCTGGACGAGGCCACCAGCGCGCTGGACTCCGAGGTCGAGGCCGCGATCCAGGCGAGCCTGGACACCCTGATGCAGGGCAAGACCGTGATCGCCATCGCGCATCGCCTGTCCACCATCGCGGCCATGGACCGCCTGGTGGTGATGGACGGTGGCCGCATCGTGGAACAGGGCACGCACCAGACGCTGCTCGCGCAGGGCGGGCTCTATGCGCGGCTGTGGGCCCACCAGAGCGGGGGTTTCCTGCAGCAGGAAGCGGACGACGCGCCGGCGGAGGCGGAAGCGGTCTGAGCACCGTCAGGCCGTCCGAAGGCGCTCGCGCCGCAGGCGACGCCCGAGGGATTCCAGCGGCCGCGCCGCTCCCGTGTGCACGCGATGGCCGCTGGCGGGGCCTGACTGCACAATTCCAGCTGCGCAGGTGTCCACGGGGGGCAACCGTGACGCGAGGAACATGCCATGGCCATTGAAGTGCTGATCGTCGAGGACGAGCCGGAATTCCTGCGCAGCTTCGCCGAAGCCGTGCAGGCCGATGCCGGCTTGCACCTGCTGGGGGCCGTGGCCACGGTCGCCGCCGCGAAGGCCGTGCTCGCGGACACGTGCCCCGATGTGCTGCTGGTAGACCTCGGCTTGCCCGACGGCCCGGGCACCGCGCTGATCGCCGAGGCCGTGGCCAAGTACCCGGACTGCGACGTGCTGGTCGTGACGATGTTCGCCGACGACCAGCATGTGGTGGGCGCCATCGAGGCCGGCGCCTGCGGCTACCTGCTGAAGGACGCCTCGGCCGAGCGCATCGCGGCCGGCATCCACGAGCTGCGGGCCGGCGGCGCGCCCATCAGCCCGGGCATCGCGCGCCGGGTGTTGTCGCGGCTGCGCCTGGGCATGCGGGCGACCGCGCCCGGCATCGCCACGCCCAGCAACCCCGCACCGCTGGCGCCCGATGCCGTGCTCACGGCCCGCGAGACCGAGCTGCTGCGCATGGTGGCCAAGGGTTTCAGCTTCGACACCATCGGCACGCTGCTGGAGATCTCGCCCCACACGGTGGTGGCGCATGTGAAGAACATCTACCGCAAGTTGGCGGTGCACTCGCGGGGCGAGGCGGTGTACGAGGCCTCGCGGATGGGGTTGCTCTAGCGTGGCCGTCGCCGCCGGACCGGCCTCGCGGTGGACCTGGGCGGCCGTCCTGCTGGGGGTGCTGCTGCTGGCGGCCTGTGCGCCCGCCCCGGACGCCGACAGGCGGTCCATCGCGCCGACCGAGGCTGAAGTGCTGACGGACACGGACCCGTCTTCGCCGCAGAGCCTGCAGCCGCCAGCGGACAACGACCCGCGCTGGCGCACCGTGGCGCTGCCGGACGTGCAGATGCAGCGCCATGCCTGGTACCGCGTGGCGGTGCAGATGCCGTTGCCGGTGGCGGCCAGTGTGGCGCCGGACGGGGCGTGGATGGTGTACCTGCCCTACCTCTACGGCGGTGGCCAGGTCTGGTTCAACGGGGCCCTGATCGCCGCCGTGCCCGAGAACAGCCCCGGCTTGCGCGTGCGTTGGGAAAGGCCGCACCTCGTGGGGCTGCCGCCCGCGTTGCAACGCGCCGGCACCAACTGGCTGCTGCTGCGCACCGTGGCCCTGCCGGCCTCGCCCAGCACCCGCCTGCCGCCGCTGGTGGTGGGGCCGCAGGTCGAGGTGCAGCCCCTCTACGACGCGCGCTTCTTCGTGATGCGCACCATCCCGGTCATGACAGTGTTCGTGGCCGGGATCGCCGGGCTGTTCGTGCTGGCCATCTGGTGGCGCCGGCCCCACGAGTGGCTGTATGGCCTGTCGGGCCTGGTGGCGCTGGCCTGGGCGCTGCGCACCACCACCTTCGTCTTCGACACCCTGCCCACCGGTTGGTGGGCGGCGTGGCGCTTCCTGTACCACGTCAGCAACGGGGGCTTCATCATCCTGATGGCGATGTTCGCGCTGGTGCTGGCGGGCTGGGCGCGGCCGTGGTTGCTGCGCGCGATGGCCGCCTTCTGGGCGGTCGGCCCGGTGATCTACCTGGCCGGTGGCGGCAGTCCGGCTGTCGAGGAATGGGTGAACCGCTGGTGGCTGGCGGGCATGATCCCCATCGGCCTGATGGCGCTGGTGGTCGTTCTGTTGGTGGCCTGGCGCCAGCCCACGCCCGCACGCCGGCTGGTGGCCCTGGCCTTCGTGCTGGCCTTCCTGAGCGGCATCCACGACTACCTGCTGGCGTGGCAGGTGCCCTGGTTCATGGCCCTGTGGCCGCAGTGGACGGCGCAGCGCATCTTCGTGCTGCACTACGGCGCGAACCTGCTGCTGCTGACGCTGGCCTATGAGGCCTCGCGGCGTTACCTGCGCGGCCAGCGTGCGCTCGAGGAGTCGCACCATACGCTGGGTTTGCGCGTGGCCGAGCGCGAGCGTGAGATCGCCGCGAGTTATGCGCGCATTGCCACGCTGCAACGCGAGCAGGCCGCCACCGAGGAGCGGCAGCGCATCCTGCAGGACCTGCACGACGGCCTGGGGGCGCAGCTCTTCACCTCGCTGCTGCGCGCCGAGCGTGGGGTGCTCGACGCGGCGCAGATGCGCGACTCGCTGCGTGGCGCCATCGACGCGATGCGCGTGGCCATCGAGACCCTGGGTGCGGAGGATGGTGACTTCCGCACGGCCTTCGGCGATTTCCACTACCGCTGGGACACGCGGCTGCGCGATGCCGGGCTCGCCTGCACCTGGGAGGTGGCCTTGCCCGATGCGCCGCTGCCCTTGTCTCGGCACGCCACCCTGCAGGTGCTGCACGTGGCCCAGGAGTCGCTGACCAACGTGCTGCGGCATGCGCAGGCCGCAAGCGTCACGGTGGAGCTCGCCCTGTCCGCAGGCGTCTTGCAGCTGCAGGTGCGTGACGACGGACGCGGCTTGCAGCCCCCTGCAGGGCC
Organism: Burkholderiaceae bacterium; assembly: GCA_965278985.1. Lineage (GTDB taxonomy): Bacteria > Pseudomonadota > Gammaproteobacteria > Burkholderiales > Burkholderiaceae_C > CAISIP01. The sequence goes on from OZ257131.1 coordinate 510,124, forward strand.
GGGCGGGCGTGGCCTGGCCAACATGCGCGCACGCGCCGAGCGCCTGGGCGGCGTGGTCGTGGTCGGGCCGTGGGTGGACCCAGTCACAGGCCGTGTGGGAGGCACACGCGTGTTGCTGAGCGTGCCGCTGCACGACGGTAACGGCGCCACGGTGGAGCCGTATGCTGCAGCGAGCCGAACGATCGAGGGCCAAGGTGTGAAGCAAGTCACGCTCCCAGGGGTCCGATCCCCAGAAGGCGGTATAGGCGCACGGGAGACGCATTCCTAGAGTGCCACCCGTGCGCGCCGAAACCCTTCGTGGGGAGGGCGCCGGATCCCCCAACGCAACACCGAGCCGCCATGGACGCTTTCTCCCAGCCCCTGCCCACCAATGCCATGCTGGCCGCCATCGCCTGGATGTACTTGCTGACCAACGCGGCGCGCATCGTGACCTACGTGCCGCAGGTGCTGGCGGTCTGGCGTTGCTCCGACGGTGCGCGCTCCATCGCGCTGCTCACCTGGGGCACGTGGACGCTCTCGCACGTGGCGGCGATCCTGTACGGCACGCTGGTCATCTTCGACCTGCCGATGGTGTTCATCGCCGCCATCAACCTGCTCGGCTGCGGCGCCGTGACGGGCGTGGCGATGCATCGCCGGCGCACACCCTACAAGCCACGCGTGCCGCTGCATGCGGAGCCCGTGCGGCGCTGAGCCGCCGGGGGAGGGGCTCCACGGTGGGCCCATGGAGGACGTGGCTGGTAACATCCTCGGCTTTGCTTTGCCGCCGAACTCCGCCTCCATGACCGCTGCCGCAGGACGCCCCCCCGCCTCGTTCGACATCAAGGGCGCCAACCTGCCGCTGGTCTCGCTGCTGCTGCGCACCGACGATCTCGGCCAGCTGGCGCAAGACCTGCAGACCCGCTTTGGCGATACGCCGGGTTTCTTCGAGGACGAGCTCCTGGTCGTCGACCTGAGCGAATTGCCGGCAGAAGCTGCCACGCTGGACGTGGACGCCCTCGTCGCGCTGCTGCGCCCCCTGGGCCTGCGGCCGCAGTTCGTGCGCGGTGGCGCTGAGGCGCAGATCGCCGCGGCCCAGGCCGCCGGCCTGCAGCATGCGCCCGAGGCCCTGCCGGTAGCGCGCCGCGCCGCCGATACCGCCGCTCCGGCTGTCACGGAGGTGGCTGCTGCCCCCGTGGTGGAAGCGCCGCTCCCGCAGGCCGTGCAACCCGCAAAGTCGGCCATGGTCATCGACAAGCCCCTGCGTTCCGGCCAACGTGTGTACGCGCGTGGCCGCGACCTCGTGGTGCTGAGCATGGTCAATGCCGGTGCCGAGGTCATCGCCGACGGCCACATCCACGTCTACGCACCACTGCGCGGCAAGGCGATCGCCGGTGCCCGCGGCAACGAGGATGCACGCATCTTCGCGCTGGCCCTGGAGCCCGAGCTGGTCTCCATTGCCGGTGTCTACCGCACGAGCGACGTGCCGCTGCCCGATGGCGTCTGGGGCAAGCCCAGCCAGATCTGGCTCGAAGGCGGCGCCGAGGGGCGCCTGCAGATGCGCACCATCACGTCCTGAATCCATTCCCCATTCCCGAGGATCCCATCCAAATGACAAAAATCGTCGTCGTGACTTCCGGCAAGGGAGGTGTGGGCAAGACCACCACCAGCGCCAGCTTCGCCTCCGGCCTGGCGCTCAAGGGCCACAAGACCGCCGTGATCGACTTCGACGTAGGCCTGCGCAACCTGGACCTGATCATGGGCTGCGAACGCCGCGTGGTCTACGACCTGATCAACGTGATCCAGGGCGAGGCCAACCTGCACCAGGCGCTGATCAAGGACAAGCAGTCCGACAACCTGTTCATCCTGGCCGCCTCGCAGACCCGCGACAAGGACGCGCTGACGATGGAGGGCGTGGAGAAGGTGCTGGCCGACCTGGCCGCCATGGATTTCGCCTACATCGTCTGCGACTCGCCCGCTGGCATCGAGACCGGCGCGCTGATGGCCATGCACTTCGCCGACGAGGCCCTGGTGGTGACCAACCCTGAGGTCTCCAGCGTGCGCGACTCCGACCGCATCCTGGGCATGCTCAGCAGCAAGACCAAGCGCGCCATCGAAGGCAAGGAGCCGATCAAGGAGCACCTGCTGATCACGCGCTACAACCCCAACCGCGTGGACCAGGGCCAGATGCTGTCGCTGGAGGACATCAAGGACATCCTGCGCATCGAGCTGATCGGCGTCATCCCCGAGAGCGAGAGCGTGCTCAACGCCTCCAACCAGGGCCTGCCGGCCGTGCACCTCAAGGGCACGGACGTGTCCGAGGCCTACAAGGACGTGATCGACCGGTTCCTGGGCGAGCAAAAACCGTTGCGCTTCGTCGAGGCCAAGAAGGCCGGACTGCTCAAGCGCCTGTTCGGGGGAGGGTGAGGCCATGTCCCTGCTGTCATTCCTGCTCGGAGAGAAGAAGCGCACGGCCAGCGTGGCCAAGGAGCGCCTGCAGATCATCCTGGCGCACGAGCGCTCGGGCCGCAATGCCGCCGAGCCCGACTACCTGCCCGCGCTGCAGCGCGAGCTGGTCGAAGTCATCCGCAAGTACGTCAAGATCGACGCCAAGGACATCAAGGTGCAGATGGACCGCCAGGACGATCTGGAGGTGCTACAGGTGAAGATCGAGCTGCCAGAGGCGCGGGGCTGACTTCGGACGCGAGGCTTGGCAATCGTACGCCAGTCCTCGTAAAATTGGCAAATTCTCTCAATGAGCGAGATTTGCCATGAACCCAACTAGCAATCTTTCCAATGGCAGGGCTGTCATTCCTGCCGCATTGCGCGAGCTACTGGGGCTGCGCGATGGCGACCAGCTGATCTGGGCCGTGCGCGACGGGGAACTGGTGGCGACCACGAGGCGTGCCCAATTGCGCCGGGCACAGCTCCGTTTCCAGCAATCGGTTCCCAAGGGTTCGGCGTCCATGGCCGACGAGTTGATGTCCGAGCGACGTGCCGCTGCCGCATCGGAGTGAGCCATGGCCACGCCGGTGATCGTGCTGGATGCATCGGCCGTCCTGGCATTTCTGCAGGAAGAGCCCGGCGCTGACGTCGTGGGCCAGGCGCTGGAATCGATGGACTGCATCGTGACCGCCGCGAACCATTCCGAGATCATCGCCAAGGCGTTGGACCGTGGCATGGCGCTGGAGGCGATCGAGGGCGTGCTGGCCGAACTGGGCTATGCCGTGGAAGACATCAAGGCAGGCGACGGCCTGCGCGCAGGCGCCATGCGCCCGCAGACCCGCGCCAGCGGCCTGAGCCTGGGAGACCGCCTGTGCCTGGCCGTGGCGACCCGCCTGCAAGCTCCCGTGTTGACGGCCGACCGGCCCTGGTTGGCCTTGGCGACCGGGCTGGATCTCGACATCCGCAGCCTGCGACCCGTTGCCGCCCATTGAGCAGCTGAACGCACTTCAGCCTTCGGGCACCACCATCTCCGCGTAGTCGTACAGCGTCCCCAGGATCTCCTCGCCGCGTTCGTCTGCGGTCTCCGAGAGGCGGTCGATCTCGGCGAAGTACCTGTCCACGTCCATCGCGCCGGCCTCGCCCTGCAGCAGCCGCGCGGCGCGGTGTTCTTCCCAGCGTTGCGCCTCGTCTTCCGACAGCGTGGCCGGAAAGTTGCGTGCGCGGTAGCGGAACACCAGCTCGCCCAGCCGCTCGTCGTCGAAGCCGGGCTTGCGCAGCGCAAGGTCCTCGGGCGACAAGGCCTTCAGCTGCAACAGGCGCCGCCGGTCTTCGTTGTTGACCAGGCAGCCGTAGAGGTCGTGGTCCACGTCCGGAGCTTCCGCGGACATGGAGGAGCGCTGGAAGACCTCGGCCCACAGCGCCGTGAGATCGGGCAGGTCGCGCGCGATGGCTGCGTGGCGCAGGCCCGTCTCCATGTCCATGCCCCAGCGCGTGGCCAGTTCGGGGCGAAGGGTCTTGAGGTTGGACACCACCATCGGCGACTTGTTGAGGTGCACGGTCTTCACGGGCAGGCGCGTCACGCCTCCGGGCAGTTCGCTGGCCTTCGTGTAGAGCCGCGTGCGCGCATCCTCGGCCGACAGCGTGGCGAGTTCCGAAGGATCGTGCGCCAGGTCCCAGGCGATGAGTTCGTTGCGGTTGGTGGGATGCGTGGCCAGCGGCCACATCAGGGCCAGGCATCCGCGTTCGGGGCCGAACATGCCCGAGGCATGCAGGAAGGGTTTTGCCTCGGCCTGCGTGGTGGGCAGGCCCAGCTCCTGCGCGACGCGGTCCTTCTTGCGCAGCGCCAGGCAGAACTCGAAGAGCTTGGGTTGTGCCTGGCGGATCAGCCGGGCCAGCGCGATGGTGGCACGCACGTCGGAGAGCGCATCGTGCGCGGCCTCGTGCGACAGGCCATTGGCCTTCGTGAGGTGTTCGAGCTTGAAGCTGGGGCGGCCGTCCTCGTGCTTGGGCCACTGGATGCCCTCGGGCCGCAGCGCGTAGGCCATGCGCACCACGTCCAGCAGGTCCCAGCGGCCGCACTGGTTCTGCCATTCGCGCGCGTAGGGGTCGCTGAGGTTGCGCCACAGCAGGAAGCGCGTGACCTCGTCGTCGAAGCGGATGCTGTTGTAGCCCACACCGATGGTGCCGGGCTCGGACAGGGCCGCCTCGATGCGCGCCGCGAACTGGTGCTCGGGCAGGCCGTGCTGCAGGCAGTGCTGTGGCGTGATGCCGGTCAGCAGGCAGGACTCGGGGCTGGGCAGGTAGTCGTTGGCCGGCTGGCAATAGACCATGATCGGCTCGTCCACCTCGTTGAGTTCGGCATCGGTGCGGATGGCCGCGAACTGCGCGGGCCGGTCGCGGCGCGGGTCTACGCCGAAGGTCTCGTAGTCGTGCCAGAGGAAGGTGTGGGTCATGGAGATGGTGGTTGCCGTGGTTCAGATCAGGCCGTCGAAGAGCATCACGTCGACAGCGTCGCCGGCCTGCAGCGGGCCCTGGGCGGCGGGCAGCACGATCAGGCCCTGGGCCTCGACCATCGAGCGCAGGATGCCCGAGCCCTGTTGGCCGGTGGTGGTGGCGACCGGCCAGCCGTCGCTGCCCCGGTCGACGGTGCCCCGCAGGTACTCGGCGCGGCCGGGGCGCTTGGACGGGATCGCATGGCCCAGCCGCGCGCGCAGCATCGGGGGCGGGCGGGTGTCGTGGCAGCCCATCATGCGCAGCAGCGCCGGCCGCACGAACAGCAGGCAGCTGACCATCGCGGCCACCGGGTTGCCGGGCAGGCCGAAGAGCAGGGCGGGCCGCGCACCGGACGCGCTCGCGGCGCCGAGGCCGAGCTGGCCCAGCACCAGCGGCCGACCCGGCCGCATCGCCACCTGCCAAAAGGCCACGCCGCCACTGTCGTGGCACAGCGCCTGCAGCAATTGGCGCGTGTGGTCGGCGTCGCCCGCGCTGGCGCCCCCGCTGCTCAGCACCATGTCGGCCTGGGCCGCCGCGGCCTGGAAGGTTGCGCGCAGCTCGACGGGATCGTCCGGCACGGCGCCGAAGTCCAGCACCTCCGCACCCAGCCTGCGCAGCAGGGCGCCGACGCTGAAGCGGTTGCTGTCGTAGATGGCGCCCGGCCGGGGCGGCTCGCCCGGCGCCAGCAGTTCGTTGCCGGTGGAAAAACAGGCCACGCGCACGGGCCGGTGCACTTCCAGCGTCGCCAGCCCCAGGCTCGCGGCCAGGCCCAATGCAGCCGGACCGAGGCGCTGGCCCTGCGGCAGTGCCGTCTGGCCCTGGCGCAGGTCTTCACCCGCATGGCGGCAATTCGCGCCGCGCCGCACGGCATCGGCGGGCAGCAGCACCGTGGCGTCGGCCTGCACTGTCACGCGTTCCCCCGGCACGACCGTGTCCAGGCCTGGCGGCATGGCCGCGCCCGTCATGATGCGCAGCGTCTCACCGGCCGCAATGGGTGAAGGCCACACGGCGCCGGCCAGCACGGTGCCCACGCAGCGCAGTGCCAGGGGGCGGCCCGGCTGCAGCTGGCTGCCGTCGAAGGCGTACCCGTCCATCGCGGCGTTGTCGTGCGGCGGCACGTCCACGGGCGAGGGCAGGGCGGCCACCAGTACGCGGTCCAGCGCCTGGGCCAGCGGCAGCGTTTCGGTGCCCGCCACGGGCTGTGCGATGGTGAGTACCAGCGCGGCCACTGCCTCCACCGGCATGTCACCGCTGTGCTGCTGTGCCAGCGCGCTGGCGAGGGAGTCCAGACGCTGGATGATCATCGGGGCAGGGCCTGCAGTTCGGCGGCCGTGTTGGCATTGGCGAAGGCGCCGGGCGCGGCGGCGATGCGCACCCCCACGGCCCGCTGCTGGTCCAGCCACAGGCCGGCCTTGCGCCCACCCTGCCGCAGGAACTCCTCCAGCGACGGTGCGAGGCTGTGGTGCACGAGGCTGAAAACAGGCTGGCGTCGCCAGGCCACCAGGCCATCGGGCTGCGCCTCAGGGGCTTCGGCCACGGCGACCCGTGCCACGCTGTGCGCGAGGCCGTCGGCGAGCTGCCGGACCAGCGTATCGGGGAAATGCGGCACGTCGCAGGGCACCGTCGCCACATACCCCTCACCGGCGTGCTGCAGGGCCGCCAGCAGCCCGGCCAAGGGCCCGGCGTAACCCGGCAGGGGGTCTGGCAGCACCGGGACACCGAAGCGGGCGTAATCGCCGGCATGCCGGTTGGCGCTGATGCAGCAGCGGGCGACCTGCGGCTGCAGGCGCAGCAGGGCGTGCCGGGCGAGTGGCACGCCGTGCCAGTCGACAAGCCCCTTGTCCACGCCACCCATGCGGCTGCCACGGCCGCCGGCCAGCACGGCGCCGGTGATCCGGGCGCGAGAAGGTGTATCGGCTGCAGCGGTCATGGCGGACATGTCTCCACGGGGCGACAGCGCTCACCGCAAAGGGCGCCGTGCGCGGCCGGGCGCGGCGGTAGCGTGCCATGATGGCGACACGGCCGTGGCCACGCGGCAGCGTGCGGGGGCGGACGATTCACGAACAAGGAGCACCATTCCCATGAAAAACGCGATTGTCTCCCTCCTGCTGCTGCTCGCGGCGGGTGCCCAGGCACAAAGCCCGGTGGCGCAACCCCCAGCCGACGCGGAGGTGGTCACCGGCGAGGCGTTGAACGCGCGTTTCGCCGGCAAGGTCTTCGACTACGTGATCCCCGCCAGCCGCGCCAGCTTCCGCATGGAATACAACGCTTCGGGCCATGCCTTCGTGAACGGTGGCAACGGGCTGAACGACAGCGGGGCCTACCGTATTGAGGGCTCCCGCATCTGCACGGACTGGAAGAAGATCCCGGCGGGCTGCGTGGAGGTGCGCGTGAAGGGCCCGCTGCTCTATGCCCAGCGCAGCGATGGATCGTGGGCCACGATGACGCCGCGCTGAACGGCCCGGCAAGGCCCGCTTCCGGTGTCCGCCGCCGCTCACCCGCCGATGTAGCTCATCTCGACGCGGCGTGCCGCACCCGTCGCAGGGCCGTCGCCACGGCCGCGCAACTCCGAGTAGCGATCCGTCCGCGCCCCCCAGATCTGCCCCATCGCGGCCGAGATCTCGGCGTCGTCCGCGCCACCGCGCAGCAAGGCGCGCAGGTCGTGGCCCTGCGTCGCGAAGAGGCACAGGTACAGCTTGCCCTCGGTGGACAGGCGGGCGCGGTTGCAGTCGCCGCAGAAGGCATGCGTCACACTGCTGATGACACCGATTTCGCCCAGTTGAGGGTCGTGCTGGCCGTCAGCCCCCACATAGCCCCAGCGCTCGGCCGTCTCGCCCGGCGCCGCGGGCTGCAAGGCCACCAGCGGCAACGCGGCATGGATGCGCTGCACCACCTCGGCCGAGGGCAGCACCTGGTCCATGCGCCAGCCGTTGGTGGCGCCCACGTCCATGTACTCGATGAAGCGCAGCACCACGCCCGAGCCACGGAAATGCCGCGCCATCGGCAGGATCTGGTGGTCGTTGACACCCCGCTGGACCACCATGTTGACCTTGATCGGGCCCAGGCCGGCCGCGCGTGCGGCCTCGATGCCCTCGAGCACGGCGGCCACCGGGAAGTCCACGTCGTTCATGCTGCGGAAGACGGCGTCGTCGAGCCCGTCCAGGCTCACCGTCACGCGCTGCAGGCCGGCTGCCTTCAGGGCCTCGGACTTGCGCGCCAGCAGCGAGCCGTTGGTCGTGAGGGTCAGGTCCAGCGGCTGGCCGTCCACGTCGCGCAAGGTCGCCAGCTGCGCGACCAGAATTTCGATGTTCTTGCGCAGCAGCGGCTCGCCGCCGGTCAGGCGGATCTTGCGCACGCCGTGGCCCGCCGCGATGCGCGCGAGCCGCACGATCTCCTCGAAGCGCAACAGCGCGTCATGCGGCAGGTACTGGTACTGCTTGTCGAACACTTCCTTGGGCATGCAGTAGCTGCAGCGGAAATTGCAGCGGTCCGTGACGCTGATGCGCAGGTCGCGCAGCGGCCGGCCACGCGTGTCCAGCAGCCGGCCCGTGGCGGGCGGGTGCGGCAACGGCAGGGCACGGCGCGCCACGGTGGCGTGCCGGTGGTCCACCAGGGGGATCACGCGTTCGGGCATGCGGCTATTGTGCCGGCTCGGGCCACCGGGAGCCGCCCGCCGTGCGGGAGCCCTGGCCCCGGCCAAGGGGATGCGTCAGACGCAGCGGGCCCCGTCCACCTCGATGCACACGCCGCTGATGAAGGCGGCCTCGTCGCTGGCCAGGTACAGCGCGGCATTGGCCACGTCCAGCGCCGTCGAGAAGCGCCCCAGCGGGATGGTCGCCAGGAACTTCGCCTTGCGCGCGTCGTCCACCGGCCCGCCCGCGAATTCGGCGGCCAGCCCCGTGTCGGGGTTGAACACCGGGTTGATGCAGTTCACGCGGATGTTGTCCGGCCCCAGCTCGGCCGCCAGCGATTTGCTGGTGGTGATCACCGCCCCCTTCGATCCGTTGTACCAGGCCAGGCCCGGGCGCGGCCGGATGCCGGCGGTGGAGGCAATGTTGATGAAGCTGCCACCCTTCTTCCCATCCCGGCCCGCGCGGAACACCGGCACGGCGTGGATGGTGGAGAGGTAGATGCTCTTCATGTTCACCGCGAAGCACTTGTCGAACTCCTCTTCGGAGACTTCGAGCGCGGGGCGATTGCGGTGTGTCCAGCCGGCGTTGTTGACCATCGCGTCCAGGCCGCCGTAACGCTGCACGGCCGCGTCCACCAGGGCCTTCATGTCGGCCGACTTCGTCACATCGGCCGCGAAGAAGGAGGCCGTGCCGCCAGCGCCGGTGATCGCGGCCACGACCTTCTCGCCCGCAGCGGCGTTGATGTCGTTGACGATGACCTTGGCGCCTTCCTCGGCGAGCCGCTTCGCGATGCCTTCGCCGATGCCGCCGCCCGAGCCGGTGACGATGATGATCTTGTCTTGTGCACGCATGTCGTGTGTTTCCTCTTGCTGGATGGAATGGGTTCAGCCGTGCCGGATGGCCACGGTCTTGAGGGTGGTGAAGCCGTACAACGCCTCGAAGCCCTTCTCGCGGCCGTAGCCCGAGGACTTCACGCCGCCGAAGGGCAGTTCGACCCCGCCGCCCGCACCGTAGTTGTTGATGAAGACCTGGCCGCTCTTCACGCGCTTGGCCATGCGCAGCTGGCGGCCGCCATCGCGCGTCCACACGCCGGCCACCAAGCCGAACTGCGTGGCGTTGGCCAGCTGCACGGCATGGTCCTCGTCGCGGAAGGCCATGGACGCCAGCACCGGGCCGAAGACCTCTTCCTGCGCCAGGCGGTGGTCCACCGGCACGTCGCGCAGCAGCGTGGGCGCCTGGTAGAAGCCGCTTTCGGGTGCCTCGTCCACCACTTGGCCCTGCGCCACCATGGGGATGCCGGCGCTTTGCGCATCGCTGAGGAAATCCCACACGCGCTGTTGTTGTGTGGCGCGGATCAGCGGGCCCAGGTCCAGGTCCATGGCGGCCGGGCCCACGCGCAGGCGCTCGAAGGCTTCGCCCAGGCGCTCCAGCAGCGGTTCGTACAGCGACTGCTCCACCAGCAGGCGCGAACCGGCCGAGCAGGTCTGGCCGCTGTTCTGCACGATGGCGTTGATGATGGTGGGGATGGCGGCGTCCAGGTCGGCGTCGGCGAACACGATCTGCGGGCTCTTGCCGCCCAGCTCCAGCGTCACCGGGCAATGGCGCTCGGCCGCCACCTGCTGGATCAGCGTGCCGATCTTGGGGCTGCCCGTGAAGCTGATGTGCTCGATGCCCGGGTGGCGCGCCAGCGCGTCGCCCACCTCATGGCCATACCCCGTGACGATGTTCAGCGCCCCTGCCGGAAAGCCCACTTCGGCCGCCAGCTCGGCCACGCGCAGCAGCGACAGGCAGGCGTCCTCGGCCGGCTTGACCACGCACACGTTGCCGGCAGCCAGTGCGCCACCCACGCTGCGCCCGAAGATCTGCATCGGGTAGTTCCAGGGAATGATGTGCCCCGTCACGCCGTGGGGTTCGCGCCAGGTCAGCACGCTGTAACCCTCCTGGTAGGGCAGGGTCTCGCCATGCAGCTTGTCGCAGCTGCCGGCATAGAACTCGAAGTAGCGGGCCAGCGCCGTGGCGTCGGCCTTGGCCTGCTTCACGGGTTTGCCGCAGTCGCGCTGCTCGATGGCGGCCAGCTCGTCGCCGTGTTCCGCCACCTTCTGCGACAGGCGCATCAGCAGGCGGCCGCGCTCGACCGCGCTCATGCGGCCCCACACCGTGTCCATGCACTCGTGCGCGGCCTGCACCGCCGCATCGATGTCCGCCGCGTTGCTGCGCTGGATCTCGTCGTAGGGCTGGCCGTCGGAGGGGTCGATGACCGGGATCACGCGCCCGGACGAGGAGGGGCGGGTGGCGTTGGCGATGAAGTTGAACTGCATCGGGCGATTTTCCCCGAAACCGGCGGGGGTTCTTCCAAATGCACCGGGCGGCGTTGCGGCAGGCGCCTACGGTGTCACTGCCTCGTACACGAACATCGTGGACTTGTCGTCGTCGGGCATGAAGTAGGCCCGCACGCCATTCGCCGTGGGCTCCACCCAGAAAGGGTTCTGCGTCATGGGCAGGCCCGACGGCGACCACAGCTCGATGGGGGTCTGCCAGATCGGCTGGTGGGTCTTGAGGTCCACCACCTCCATGCCGCCCAGGCGGAACACCGCCGCATCGGGCGAGGGCCGGTAAGCGTTGAGGCCCGCGCACAGCATCTTCGCGCCGCCGATGTAGTGGCAGTCCTGGTAGTCGATGTAACGCGCGCGGTTGGTCAGGCGCAGCTGCTCGGGCGTCTTGTCCAGGTTGGAGGGTTTGCCGTTGCTGCCCAGCGGCCATGCATAGAGGCGCCGCGATCCCCAGCTCACGCCGTGCAGCGACTTGTCGTCGGTGTTGTGCACGATGCCGCCGATGTGGTCGTTGAAGCGGAACATCTCCTCGGCCTGCAGGGTCACTGGGTCCACGCGGTAGACGATGGAGCGGCTGTTGGGCCGGTACTCGGCCACCGGCACCCAGATGTAGCGGCCGTCGAAGTCGATGCCACCAGGGTGGTACATGCTGCCTTCGCCCAGCTGCACGGCGCCCACCAGCTTGCCGGTCTTGTCCATGCGGTAGAGCCAGCCTGCACCCTGGCCGGTGTCGCGGTCGTAGCCGTCCTGCAGTTGTGGATAACGTTTGGTGGGCGTGCGGATGTCCACCGTGGAGAAATAGAAATCCTCGCCGATGCGCACCATGCCCTGCGGATGGAAGGTGGGGAACTGCACGGGGATGGCCACGTTCTGTTTCCACGCCGTGCCGCGGTCGAGCCTGGGCACACGCTCGGCCAGGAGGGGGTCGGCGGCCAGGGCCGCAGGGTGCGCCGCGGCCAGGAGGGTGATGGCAGCGAGGCCGCCCAGCAGTGTGGTGCGCAGTGTCATGGGGAAGATGCTCCTTCGTGTGGGGTGAATCCAGCCCGAGCGACATCGCCAACGCCCGGCGCGGACCATTGTGCGCAGCGCAGATGACAGCGCGCTATCAGGCAAACCCGCGTGCCCCGACATCGACATTGGAAACACGAGGCACTTGCACGCACGCACTGCCGGCGCGCCGTATCACCCCAGCGCGTCGCGGTTTGCCCGCCACAGCGACCAGGTGAGTGCGGATGCCACGCTCACCCACGCCAGATAAGGCAGGAGCAACATCGCCGCCAACCGGTGCAGCGGCCAGAACGCGAGGATGGTGGCCAGGATGAGGAGCCACAGCAGGACAATCTCGGCCATCGACAGCGCACCGCGACGCAGGACGAAGAACAGCCAACTCCACAGCGCATTGGCGACCAGCTGAACAAAAAATAGGCCCAGCGCCATCCCGGCACCGCTGAAGCCATGCGCACGCCACACCAGCCAGGCAGCCACTGCCATCAGCACGTAGAGCACCGTCCACATGGGCTCGAACAGCCACGCGGGCGGTGCCCATGAGGGCTGCGAAAGCTGGCCGTAGAAGCGGGCAGCGCGGACAGATGTGAGAGCGCCTACGCTGGCAGCCGCCAACGTCACGACGAACCATCCAACGAGGCCGATGATCTGGCTCAACAGAGATTCGTGTGCCATCACCGTGCGCGCCAGGGCGTGGGCCTTGGAGAAGGATGCGACGGTGGCTGCTGTGCCAAGCGGCAGGCGGCCAGCGCAACATGGATGCTGGACGGAGCGCGGGGGTCATGGTCGCTGTGCATGATTTCCTGGGTGTGGTGGGTGTCGCTGTGCGCGGCTGCTTCACCCGTTCCGTCCGGGCTTAGGCGGCCTGTCATGCTGCCATGGGGTGCAAGAGATGGGTCATCAGCGCAGGCCCCGCCACCACAACCGGTTCTCGCGCGCCTGGCCGATGGTCAACACCTCGCCAATCACCGGCGTGGCCAGCACGATGCCGCGCTGCTGCGCCAGCGTGGCCAGGCGCTCCAGCGGGTCCTGCCAGGTGTGGAAGGCGAGGTCGAAGGTGCTGTTGTGCACGCTGAAGAGCACCTTGGCGCGCACATCCTCGAAGGCGCGGATACTCTGCTCGGGCGTCATGTGCACCGAGGGCCAGTAGTCGTCGTAGGCGCCGTTCTCGATCAGCGCCAGGTCGAAGCCGCCGAAGCGCTCGCCGATCTGGCGGAAGCCCCCGAAGTAGCCCGAGTCTCCGCTGTAGAAGATGCGCTGGCCACCGGCCTGCAGCACCCACGAGGCCCACAGCGTGCGGTTGCGGTCCCACAGGCCGCGGCCGGAAAAATGCTGGGCCGGCGCCGCCGTGAGCTGCACGCCCGCATGGCTGGCCGACTGCCACCAGTCCAGCTCCTGGATGCGCGCGGCCTCCACACCCATCTCCTGCAGCCGCGCCCCCACGCCCAGGGGCACGAAGTACCGCTGCACCTTGCCGCGCAGGAACGCGATGGTGGGCACGTCCAGGTGGTCGTAGTGGTCATGGGACAGCACCAGGCCTTCGATGGGCGGCAAGTCCTGCAGCGCGATGGGCGGTGCATGGAAGCGCCGGGGGCCGATGAACGACAACGGCGACACACGCTCACCGAACACCGGGTCGATGAGCCAGTAGCGTCCCTGAAGCTTGAGCAGGTGCGAAGAGTGGCCCAGGCGTACCAGGTGGATGGCGCCATCGGGCAGTGCGTCGAGCTGGGCCCGCGTGAGCGGCTGCACGGGGATCGGGTCCACGGGAACGGTGCCGACCTTCGTGCCCAGGAAGAAGCGCGACCAGATGCGCCAGCCGCTCTGTGTGGGCTTGGCCTCGGGGTTGGCCGGGTTCTGGAAGTGGCAGCGGTCGTCGGACGCTTGGGGCGACGCCGCATGGCCCGGGTCGCAGGAGGGCGCCGAGGCGCAACTGGCCAACAGCACGGTCAGGGCGAAGAGGGCACAGCGCAGTGCCAGTGCGGCGCGCGGTCGGGGTGTGGGCATGGGAAAGTGGGTGGCGGGGCCGGGCAGGCGGTCGGATCGGCGTGCCGGAGCTTAGCCCAAAGAATGGCGCGCAATCTGCCTTACAGTGCGGCAAACCCTCCTGCCGCCGCACGATGAAGCTGCATTTCCCCGACCCTTTCAACAACAAGCCGCCACAACGCCTGCGCGAACTCAAGAAGATGGTGCTGTTCGGGGACCTGAGCTACCGCGAGGCGCGCGTGGTCGATGGTTTCCTGCACGAACGCAGCTACCTGCCCGGCGAGGTCGTCTTCGACGAGGGCGAGCAGGGGGAGGCCTTCTACCTGGTGCTCGACGGCGAGGTGCTGATCTGCCGCCAGGGCGAGGTCGACAAACCCATCGCGGTGTTGCCCAGCGGCAGTTTCTTCGGCGAACTCGCGCTGCTGGACGACGCGCCACGCTCGGCCCAGGCGCGGGCCGCCACGCAGTGCACGCTGCTGGTGCTGTTTCGCGGTGACTTCCTGGGGCTGATGCAGTCCCACGGCTGGATCGCCTCCAAGATCGCGATGCAACTGGCCCGCCACCTGGGCGCACGCCTGCGTGCGAAGGCCCAGGGCCGGGTGGCGGACCTGCTGTGAGCGGGGTGACGCGCACCTACCGTGCCGGTCCGCTGGCGTGGTGTCTGATCATCGCAGCCACCTGCGTGCTGCTGTTCCTGTTCCAGAAGATCCTGTGGCTGGTGGTGCCCTTCCTCTTCGGGTTGATCATCTACTACCTGCTGATCCCTCTGCAGCTGCGCCTGGTGCTGCGCGGCATGTCGCGCGACAGCGCAGCTGCCTGGATCAGCGCCGGCGTGTTCGGGCTCGTCGCCGTGCTGGCCGTGGCCGCCACCCCCTGGATCGGTGCGCACATGGCGCTGTGGCAGGAAACCGGCGCGCGGTATGTGGACGGCGGGCTGCGCTTCGTGGTGGACACCCTCATCACGCTGGAGCGCAACTTCGCGCTGGCCTCGCGGGTGCGCTTCAGCGAGCAGGTGCACGGGATGGTCACCGGCATGGGCGACAAGGTCATCACGACCTACCTGCCCGAGATCGCGCTCACCATCGCCGCCTGGCTGCCCTCGCTGTTGCTGGCCCCGTTCCTGGCCTTCTTCTTCCTGCGCGACGGAGGGCGATTCAAGAAATTTTTGAGCCGCGGCGTGCCCAATGCCTTCTTCGAGCGCACGCTGTACCTGCTGGACCGCGTGGACCAGACGGCGCGGCTCTACTTCCAGGGCCTGATGACGCTAACCGTGCTGGACACGCTGTGCCTGGCGCTGGGGCTGTGGGTGCTGGGCGTGTCGGCCCCGTTCCTGCTCGCGCTGATCACGGCCGTGCTGGCCTGGGTGCCGTACATCGGCTCTATCCTCGGCTGCCTGCTGGTGGTGGTGGTCACGGCCACCGACTATCCGGGCAACGTGGGCGCGGCCTACGGCGCCATCGCGCTCTTCATCGCCGTGCGGCTGCTCGACGACTTCGTCTTCATGCCGCTCACCATCGGCCGCAGCCTGCGGCTGCACCCGCTGCTCACGGTGGTGATGATCTTCGTGGGCGGTGCCGTGGCCGGTGTCGCGGGCCTGATGCTGGTGTTGCCGCTGCTGGGCGTGGTGATGGTGCTGGGCGAGACCTTGGGCGAGATCGTCACGGACACGCGGCTGCGTGCGCGCCATGCCTTCGCGCAGCGGCTGCGGCACCAGGAGGTCACGCGCGACCTGCCGTCCTGAGCGCGGCTGGCTACGGCTGCTGCAGGCGTTGCAGCAGGTCCATGTCCGCGAAGCCGTCCGCCGTGACGCCGATGCTTGCCTGGAAGCTGCGCACGGCAGCGCGCGTGGCGGGGCCCATCACGCCGTCCGGTGTGCCGCTGGCGAAGCCGCGCGCGTTCAGTGCCGCTTGCAGCGCCTGCGTCTGGCTGCGCGTCAACACCTGCACCTCGCGCGGCCAGGCCGCACGCACGCCGGGCCCGCCGGTCAGCGCTTCGGACAGCAGGCCCACCGCCAGCGCGTAGCTGGTGGAATTGTTGTAGCGCAGGATGGCGCGGAAGTTGGGGCCCACCAGGAACGCCGGCCCGCGCGCACCGGCGGGCAGCAGCACCGAGGCATCGCCGAGCGCCGGCAGCGGTGCGTCGTCCATGCCGCGCGCCCCGGCCGCGGCCCATTGGGCGCTGGTCTGACGCACACCCATGTCGGCGCGCGCATAGTCGAAGCCTGCCGGCAGAGCGACCTCCACCCCCCAGGGCTGGCCCGCCTGCCAGCCCGAGCGGGCCAGGAAGTTCGCGGTGGACGCCATCACGTCGGCCATGCTGCCCCAGATATCGCGGCGGCCGTCTCCGTCCGCGTCCACGGCGTAGGCCAGGAAGTTGGAGGGCAGGAACTGCGTCTGCCCCATCGCGCCGGCCCACGAGCCGACCATCTGCGCGCGTGCAATGTCGCCGCTCTGCAGGATGCGCAGCGCCGCCAGCAACTGCCCGCGCGCCCAGGCCTCGCGCCGCCCCTCGAAGCCCAGCGTGGCCAGCGCGTCGATGGTGGAGATGTTGCCGTAGTTGCTGCCGTAGTTGCTCTCCATGCCCCAGATCGCCGCCAGGATGCTGGCCGGCACGCCGTAGCGCGCTGCGGCTGCGTCGGCCTCGGCGCGCACCTCCAGCAGCTTGTCCTGCCCCCGCGTGATGCGCTGGGGCGAGACCGCGGTGTCGAGGTACTGCCACACGGGCCGCGTGAACTCGGGCTGGCTGCGGTCCTGCTCCACGATGCGTGGCTGGAATTGCACGCCGTCGAAGGCGCTGTGCAAGGTGGCATCGCTGATGCCCGCCGCACGCGCCTCTGCGCGGAAGCCATCCACCCACTGGGCGAAGCCCGCATCCGGCGCGGGATCGGTCGATGCGGCTGGGGCGGGCGCCGCGGGCAGGGCTGCGGCAGGGCCTGGAGCGGCAGGTGCTGCGGCGGGCGCGGGCGACGTTGCAGTTGCCGGTTTCGGTGCCAGTACCGGTGCCGTGGCCGTCGTTGGCGCATTGCCCGGTGCGGTGGCACAAGCCGCGAGAGCCATCACCAGGCAGGAAACGACAACAAGCGCGGTGCGACGCGGTGCAATGGCAGTGGGTGGCAGATGCATGGCGCCGATTGTCCTATCCGCCCGTTTCACGGCGTGGCCGAGAGGTCATGGACCGCACGGCTCGGCCCGTCAGGAGAAAAGGTCGCGCTGCATGGCGGCCGTCACGCGCACCACGTCCCCCACCGCGAGCGTGCCGCCGGCCACCACCCGCGCCGTCACGCCACCGTGCCCGCGCAAGGCGTTGTAGGCCCCGGGGCCAAGTGCCGCCTCCATCTTCGAGCAGGGATCGCAGGGGCCGGTGACGACCAACTGCACCGCATCGCCGATGGCCATGTGCAGGGGCTGGTCCGCGAACAACGCGCGGGCCGCCAGCAGGTTGATGCCGCTGACCACCAGGTTGCGGCGCAGTACCGCGGCGTCCAGGTCCCGGTGCCCTGTCCATGCAGCGATCAGCGGCAGGTGCTCGGCCTGCAGCAGCGTTACCTGGCGCTTGTGGCCACCGGCGCGTGCCGGGAGCGCCTCGGCACTGCGGTCGCCCTCCAGTCCCCGGTCTTCCAGTGCCCGCACCGTCGGCACCGACACCATGGGCGCGCCCCGCGCCGGCCGCAGGAGGATGGCGGTGAGGCGTCCTGTGAGAGGGAACTGGCGGGTGAGGGTGCGCAGGTCTGGCATGGGCATGCATGTTCGCACGGGTCCCGGTGCGCTCTCGTGTGCTGGCAAGGATGCCGGTCCTTTCTCGCTGGCTGTGTTCCCGGACCCCATGGGCGCGGACACCGAATGGTCACGGTAGCCAGCCTGCTGGTCTTGGAGTTGGGCTTCGGACTTATGACTTCCGATGAGCGTCGCGGCGGGCGCATTCTTTGCGCCACGTGAAGAAAAAAAGGCCCGCAAGCGCGGGCCTTCGTGCAAAGCCGGGGCTGCCCGTTACATCAAGGTCACTTCCACGCGGCGGCCTTCTTCCTCGCTGATCGCGCCGGCCTTGATGTCCTCGGGCTTCTTCAGCTCGATCTGTTCGTCGGGCACGCCGACGATCTTGAGCAGGTCGCGCACGGCAAACGCGCGCTGCTTGGCCAGTTCGGCGTTCTGGGCCGGGTCACCGGTGGCGCTGACATAACCGCTGATGACCGCCTTCTTGCCGGCCAGCACGCCCTTGGCCACTTCGACCAACGCGTCCTTGCCGCCCGGCGCGAGGTCGGCCTTGCCGTTGGCGAAGTAGAACTTGACGACGCCGCCCTCGACCTTCAACGAGGCCATGTCGGCCGATGGGGCCGCAGCCACGGGGGCGGGTGCTGTCATCGCGGCCGGTGTGGGCATGGCCGCTGCCTGCGGCGGATGCACCTTCATCACCAGCGGCACGATCAGCAGCGCCACGATGTTGATGATCTTGATCAGCGGGTTGACCGCGGGGCCGGCCGTGTCCTTGTAGGGGTCGCCCACGGTGTCACCCGTGACGGCCGCCTTGTGTGTCTCGGAGCCCTTGCCGCCGTGGTGGCCGTCCTCGATGTACTTCTTGGCGTTGTCCCAGGCACCGCCACCGGTGCACATGGAGATGGCGACGAACAGGCCCGTCACGATGGTGCCCATCAGCAGGCCGCCCAGCGCGGCCGGGCCGAGGATCAGGCCGACCAGGATCGGTACGACCACGGGCAGCAGCGAGGGGATCATCATCTCCTTGATGGCCGCCGAGGTCAGCATGTCCACCGCCTTGCCGTATTCGGGCTTGGCCGTGCCTTCCATGATGCCCTTGATCTCACGGAACTGGCGGCGCACTTCCACCACCACCGAGCCGGCGGCGCGGCCCACGGCCTCCATCGCCATGGCGCCGAAGAGGTAGGGGATCAGGCCGCCGATGAACAGGCCGATGATCACCATCGGGTCGCTCAGGTCGAAGCTGATCTTGGAGCCGTAGGTGTCCAGCTTGTGGGTGTAGTCGGCAAACAGCACCAGGGCCGCCAGGCCGGCCGAGCCGATGGCGTAGCCCTTGGTCACAGCCTTGGTGGTGTTGCCCACGGCATCCAGCGGGTCGGTGATGTCGCGCACGCTCTTGGGCATCTCGGACATTTCGGCGATGCCGCCGGCGTTGTCGGTGATGGGGCCGTAGGCGTCCAGCGCCACCACGATGCCGGCCATGCTCAGCATCGACGTGGCGGCGATCGCGATGCCATACAGGCCACCGAGGTGGAACGCCACCCAGATCGCTGCGCACACGAACAGCACGGGCCAGGCCGTGGAGCGCATGGAGACACCCAGGCCGGCGATGATGTTCGTGCCGTGGCCGGTGGTGGAGGCTTGTGCAATGTGCTTGACCGGCGCGTATTGCGTGCCCGTGTAGTACTCGGTGATCCACACGAGCGCCGCGGTCAGCACCAGGCCCACCACGCAGGCGCCGAAGAGGCGCATCTGCGCACCCGTACCGCCCAGCGCGTTGTCCGGGATGATGGCGGTGGTCACGAAGTAGAAGGCGATCAGCGACAACACGCCCGCCACCGCCAGGCCCTTGTACAGCGCCGGCATCACGTTCTTCATGCCCGGCGAGGCCTTGACGAAGAAGCAGCCGATGATGGAGGCGATGATGGATACGCCGCCCAGCGCCAGCGGGTAGATCGCGGTGCTGGCACCGTTGCTGCCGACCAGCAGGGCGCCCAGCACCATGGTGGCGATCAGGGTGACCGCGTAGGTCTCGAACAGGTCGGCCGCCATGCCGGCGCAGTCGCCCACGTTGTCGCCCACGTTGTCGGCGATCACGGCGGGGTTGCGCGGGTCATCTTCGGGGATGCCAGCCTCCACCTTGCCCACCAGGTCAGCGCCCACGTCGGCGCCCTTGGTGAAGATGCCGCCGCCCAGCCGCGCGAAGATCGAGATCAGCGACGAGCCGAAGGCGAAGCCGATCAGCGGGTTGAGCTTGGCCGCCGTCACGTCCCCACCGGGTACCAGGTACCAGTAGAAGGCTGTCACGCCCAAGAGGCCCAGGCCCACCACCAGCATGCCGGTGATGGCGCCGCCGCGGAAAGCCACGTCCAGCGCCGGGCCGATGCCCCGGGTGGCGGCCTGCGCGGTGCGCACATTGGCGCGCACCGACACGTTCATGCCGATGAAGCCGCAGGCACCCGAGAGAACCGCGCCCACCACGAAACCGACAGCGCTCAGGGGATCCAGAAACCAACCGATCAGGATGGCGAGCACGACGCCGACGATGGCGATGGTCTTGTATTGCCGCGCGAGGTAGGCCGCCGCGCCGGTCTGGATCGCCGCGGCGATCTCCTGCATGCGCGCGTTACCGGCGTCCTGGGAAAGGATCCAACTGCGCGCCCATAAGCCGTAGGCCACGGCGATGAGCCCGCATACCAGTGCCAAGATCAGCACCGCATTACCCGTCATAGTCATCACTCCTCTTTTTTCAAAGGAGGGGCACTGCCTGCCGGGGTGGCCACGCACTGCCCCAAACAAGTCCGAAGACTCCGGTTTCGCTAGGCGAGGGGCTTTGCAACACATGCGGGGCCCCCGCTGCGTTGCTTCCTCGTGCGTTCCGTTGGGGAGACGATTGGCCAACGGCGGGACTGTAACTGGAAATGTCAGCAATCCCGGTAGGACGTCACGCCGCACGCCTAAAATCAGGGTTAACACCGATCTGTGTTGTCCCCCATTTCTTTTCACTTCCAAGCCCAAGAGAGCGGAGCGTTTTTGTATGTCCCTGGACAAAGTCAACCCCGGCACCAATGCCCCGGACGCCTTCAACGTCGTCATAGAAATTCCGATGAATGCAGACCCGGTGAAGTACGAGGTGGACAAGGAATCGGGGGCGATCTTCGTGGACCGCTTCATGAGCACCTCCATGCACTACCCCACCAATTACGGTTACGTCCCCAAGACCCTCAGCGGTGATGGTGACCCGGTGGACGTGCTGGTGATCACGCCGGTGCCGCTGATCCCCGGTGTGGTGGTGAGCTGCCGCCCCATCGGGATCCTGATGATGGAAGATGAAGCCGGCCAGGACGGCAAGGTGTTGGCGGTGCCGGTGGACAAGATCCTGTCCATCTACACGCAGTGGCAGAAGCCGGAAGACCTGAACCCGATGCGCCTGAAGACCATTGCGCACTTCTTCGAGCACTACAAGGATCTCGAAGTCGGCAAGTGGGTCAAGGTCAAGGGCTGGGAAGGCCCGGATGCCGCGCGCAAGGAGATCATGGACGGCATCGCTGCGTACCAGAAGACCCTGCAGGCCTGATACCACGCGCCTGCCATCGCAGGCGCCTCAGCCTTCGGCGCCGGGTACCGCCTTGAAGGGGCTGTGCTCCCGCAGCTCCTGCAGGTACCGGTCCACGCCGCGTCCCTCACGCTCCAGGAAATCCTCGACCGCCTGTGCAAACGCCGGGTGCGCCAGCCAGTGCGCGCTGGTGGTGGGCACGGGCAGCAGGGCGCGCGCCATCTTGTGCTCGCCCTGCGCGCCTCCCTCGAAACGCTGGTAGCCCTGCGCGATGCACCACTGCAGCGGCTGGTAGTAGCAGGCCTCGAAGTGCAGGCAGTCGACGCGTTCCTGCGCGCCCCAGTAACGGCCATAGGCCACGCGTGCGGTGCCGGAGCCCGTCACCGGATCGTTGAGTCCGATCAGGCTGCTCGCCATCGGCTTGCCGGCACGTTCCCCGATGAACAGCAGCCAGTTCTGCGGCATGGTGTCGGCCATCTGCTGGAAGAAGGCGCGGCTCAGGTAGGGTGCGTTGCCGTGTTCGTAGTAGGTGCGCTCGTAGCAGCTGTAGAAGAAGTCCCAGTCGGACGCCGAGATATCGCTGCCGCGCGACCAGCGGAATTGCACACCGGCGTCAGCCACCTTGCGGCGCTCCTGCCGGATCTTCTTGCGCTTCTCCTGGTTCAGCGAGGCGAGGAAGTCGTCGAAGTCGCGGTAGCCGCCTACGTCGCCGTCCCGGTTGGTCCAGTGGAACTGCACGTTGTGTCGCAGCATCAGGCCGGCGTCCGCGCAGGCTTCGACGTCGGCCGCATCGGCGAACAGGATGTGCAGAGACGACAGGCCGCTGTCGCCGCACCATTGGACCAGCCCCTGCACCAGCGCACTGCGCGCAGCGGCATCCCGCGCCAGCAAGCGCGTGCCGGGCACGGGCGTGAAGGGGGGTGCCACCAGCGCCTTGGGGTAGTAGGGCACGCGGTGCTGGCGGTAGGCGTTCGCCCACGCGTGGTCGAACACGTATTCGCCGGAGGAGTGGGTCTTCAGGTACAGCACGCAGGCCGCCAGCAATTGCGGCGCGGCGCCCTTGGGGTTGTCCTGCCACAGGCTGAAGAGGCGCAGCGTCCAGCCGGTATCGGGCGAGGCGCATCCGGTGTCCGCCATGGCCGCGAGGTACTCGTGGCGCATGAAGGGCGTGGGCGTGGCCTGCGAGGCCAGCAGGCCGTTCCAGTCCGCGGCCGTGATCGCCCCCGGATGCTCGTGCACCTCGAGGCGCAGAGGCGTTCTGCTCATCCGCGGACCCTCATGCATTGCACCATGGGAGTGCGAAGACAGGCGGTCCCGCCGTGGCGAGCCGGGTGGGCGATGCATGAAGGTGCGTGCGGCATGGGGTTGCGCAATCATGCCCGCAACGCTTTGGGCCCGTGGGACCCGAGGCCAAAGCATGCGGCGTTAACATCGCACGCAAGGCACTGGACTGGTACCGCCACCAGCCAATGCCGACCCGCTGGCACCACCACCGCCACCACCGTGCGCCACAGCGCAATCCCCGACTGGAAAGAGAGTCCCCCATGAAGCAGATCACTGCCATCGTCAAACCCTTCAAGCTGGAGGAAGTGCGCGAAGCCCTGGCAACCTGCGGCGTGACGGGACTCACCGTCACCGAGGTCAAGGGCTTCGGCCGCCAGAAAGGCCACACCGAGCTGTACCGCGGTGCCGAGTACGTCGTGGACTTCCTGCCCAAGGTCAAGGTGGAAGTGGTGGTCAAGGACGAGGAGGTGGACCTCTGCGTGGACGCCATCGTCAAGGCCGCACGCACCGGCAAGATCGGCGACGGCAAGATCTTCGTGACCTCCGTGGAGCGCGTGGTCCGCATCCGCACCGGCGAAGAAGACGAGTCGGCGGTGTGACCTTCTCCAGCGCCCCGGCCGGATTCAGATCGCATCCAGCCGGCTCCGGGGCGCCATGCCTGCCGCCTGCACGAGTTCGGGCAATAGGACCGTGGCGTCGGTGCCGGTGCGCACCAGCCCCATCTGCCACGTTCCCAGGAACTGCTGCTGCAGGCTGGTCTGCAGGAACGCCAGCAGGCCGTCGTAGTACCCCCCGACGTTGAGGATCCCGATGGGCTTGTCGTGGTAGCCCAGCTGCCGCCAGGTCCAGACCTCGAACAGCTCCTCGAAGGTGCCGATGCCACCGGGCAGTGCCAGGAACACGTCGGCACGTTCGGCCATCATGCGCTTGCGTTCGTGCATGGTGTCCACGATATGCAGTTCGGTGCAGCCCGTGTGGGCCAGCTCCCGGTCGACCAGCGCACGCGGGATGACCCCGGTCACCTCGCCACCCGCGCGCAGCGTGGCATCGGCGACGGTGCCCATCAGTCCGCTGCGGCCACCTCCGTAGACCAATCGACCTCCGTGCCGGCCGATCCAGTCGCCGCATGCGCGCGCGGCAGCGGCGAACTCCGGCGAAGCGCCGTCGCGTGACCCGCAATAGACGCAGACGGAAAAAGCAGGGGGCAGGGGGGCGTCCGCGGCGGGAATAGGCATCCGAGCGCTCGCTTCCTCAGCGCCTGGCTGGCCGGCGGTAGGTCACCAGGCGCGTGCCGGCCACCACGTCGTGCAGGAATTGCCGCTGCGGATGGAAGCGGCTCAGCAGTGCCCAGATCCACACCCATCCGAAAAGCAGCACGAAGCTCTCCCCTGCAGGCAAGCCGAAGGGCGAGATCACTGCCAGCGGGGGTAGCAGCCACACCCAGGCCAGCAGGTAGCGGAACAGCGCTCGGACCTGGGTCACCGGCTGGCCGTGCCGGTCGACGATGCGGATGTCCCAGGTCTTCATGGCCAGGGTCTGGCCCTTGGCCCAGAACCACACGAAATAGATGCCGAAAACCACGAACAGGAAAGCCTGCAGGGCATGCCGGTTGTCCAGCGCATTGCGCGTCTGGCTCAGGGTGCCGAACAGGTAGCCGGCGATGAACCAGACGCCGAAAAGCAGTGTGCCTTCGTACATCCAGCAGGCCATGCGCCGGGGCAGGGAAGGCGCGCGCTGCTCCGCGATGGCGGCGTCCGCAGAGGTGGGCGTGGGAGAAGCGGAGGAAGAGATGCCGGTATCCGTGGACATGCGTTCGTCGAAGGAGAATCAGGGATGCGCGCCGGATGCGGGCGCCGAAGCCCCCGCCATCGGCGCAGCATGCGATTCTCCCTCAGCCGCCACGGCGGGCGCTGCCGCAGGCAGGGATGCGGCAGGATGCGAGGCCGGAGCCACCCGCACGGCCGCGGCGGGATGCGTCTCGGGATGGGTCAGCGGCACGGCTGCCAGCTTTTTCTTGGAGTTGCCCGCGATGGCCGGTGCCGTACCCGGGGCCTTCAGGGGCGTGGCCTGTGCCGCCAGCGCTTTTTTCTCTTCGGGACTCAGCGCCTGGTAGGCCTGCCATTGCGCACTTTTTTCCTCTGAGCTCAGCGACGGAATCTGCGCGTAGTTGAGACGGGCCTCCAGCCGTTGGGAAGCGCTCAGCGACGCCCATTCCACCATGCGGCTGTGCAGCCGCGCCTGCTCCGGCTGCGACATGCGGTGGAAGTTGGGAGACAGCGCCAGCCATTTGCGCTTGTGCGCCGCGCTGATGCTGCCCCAGATGACCTTCAGCGGCGCCAGGGATGTCTGCTGCGCGGCGGACAGCTCACCCCAAGAGGGTCCACCGGGGACAGCCTGTGACACAACCGGGGCGGCAGGCTGTGCCGGTGCAGCGGCCTTGGCCGGCTGAGGGAGGGGCGGCGTCTGCGCCAGGCAGGCTCCCATGGCCGACACCAACATCCACGCCAGGCAGTTCGCGCTGACCTTGCGTGGCGTCCACCTTCCGACCCAGGACACCGAAGCTGTCGACGCGTGCGGTACGTGCGCGGACTGAGGACCCTGGTTCGGCATCGGTTATCGGGCGTCCACGCGGGTCTTGACGAACTGGGCGAAACCGGGGTCCGTGTAGGCCTCGGGCGGAAGTTCATCCAGCAGCAGCGCGGCGTCGATTTCCGCGGTCTCCCGGGCGGCGTGGTCGTTCTGGATGCCGTGGATGCTGATCAGTCCCAGCACCAGCGCAACGGCCGGCAGGGCCGTGCCCAACGCCCGCAACCAGCCGCCACCCCGCCAGCCCCCGCCCAACACCGCCGTGTTGCCCTGCTGTACCACCACCGGGGCCACGGCAAGCACTTCCTTCTTGCGCTTTTGCACCGCCTGCATCCGCGCGACACGCAGCCGCTCGGAGATGTCCGAGGACAGGGTTTGCGCGCCCTGGTCCAGGAGCGCGGCCACGCGCAGGCCGTAGCGGTCGTGGCGGCGCTCCAGCGCGTCTTGGTGGTGGCTTGACATGCTCATAAAGTGACTCCCTTTGCACGCAGGGCTGCAGCCAGGGTCTGTACCGCCCTGAAACAGTGCACCTTGACACTGCCGGCCGAAACGCCCATGGCTGCCGCAGTCTCCGCGACATCCATTTCCTCCCAGTAACGCAGCAGGAAGGCTTCCCGTTGACGTGGCGGCAGGCGCAACAGTTCCTCTTCGATGGCACGCAGCTTCTGGGCCCGTTCGAGCTGGCCCTGGGCGCTTTCGCCCATTTGGGTGGCATCGGTCCCCAGAGGGGTTTCCAGCAGGTCGAAGTTGGTGTCGGTGTCGGCGGACTCGAACTCCGCCATCTCGACGAAGACCCCGCCACGGGTCTTCTGCCGGCGGAACCAGTCCAGGATGCAGTTGCCCAGGATGCGCTGGAACAGCATGGGCAATTCGTTCAAAGGCTTGTCGCCATAACTCTCGGCGAGCTTCATCATGCTGTCCTGCACGATGTCCAACGCGGACTCCTCGTTGCGCACGTGGTACAGCGCCCGCTTGTAGGCGCGTTTCTCGGTGCTCTTGAGGAAGTCTGAAAGTTCTGCTTCGGTTGCCACGGAGTCTGGCCGCTGGCCGGGTGGTGCATCGCCACTGGTGGGTCCGGGATGGGCCGGCGGCGCGGATTATGGCATTCCGAACACGACAAAATTTGCAGGCGTGCGGCGATTCGCATCGCCGCGGTGTGATAATCCGCCGTTGCAATTCACATCGCAAACGGGTCAAGGTCCGGCGCAGTACTGCTGACGCCCATGGTCTTGGCCTCAAGTTCCGACACGGTGCCACAAGCGCTGGTGAAGGAGCACCCAAGGTTTTTCGTTAGAGAAATTCGCAAAGGTTCATCATGGAAATCTCCAAGGCCGAGCTCGCCTCGGCAGCGGCCGCACAAGCCGCCCAGCGCCCGTCCACTCCCGCATCCGGCAACGATCCCGTGGAACTCCGCGGCGCCGAAGTCCTGATCAAGGCCCTGCAGGCCGAAGGCGTCAAGTTCGTCTGGGGCTACCCCGGCGGTGCGGTGCTGCACATCTACGACGCGTTCTACAAGCAGGACACCATCCAGCACGTGCTGGTGCGCCACGAGCAGGCCGCCGTTCACGCCGCGGACGGTTACGCCCGTGCCACGGGTGAAGTCGGCGTGGCCCTGGTCACGTCCGGCCCGGGCGTCACCAATGCCGTCACGGGCATCGCCACGGCCTACATGGACAGCATCCCGATGGTGATCATCACCGGTCAGGTGCCCACGGCCGCCATCGGCCTGGATGCCTTCCAGGAATGCGACACCGTCGGCATCACGCGGCCCATCGTGAAGCACAACTTCCTGGTCAAGGATGCGCGCGACGTCGCAGACGTCATGAAGAAGGCCTTCCACATCGCACGCACCGGCCGCCCTGGCCCCGTGGTGGTGGACATTCCCAAGGACGTGTCCTTCAAAAAGGTGCCGTACGAGGGCTATCCCAAGTCGGTGTCCATGCGCTCCTACAACCCTGTGCGCAAGGGCCATGGGGGGCAGATCCGCAAGGCGCTGCAGCTGCTGCTCAACGCCAAGCGCCCCTACATCTACACCGGCGGCGGCGTGTTGCTGAGCAATGCGTCGGAAGAGCTGCGCACCCTCGTGAACATGCTGGGCTTCCCCTGCACGAACACGCTCATGGGCCTGGGCGCCTTCCCCGCGTCGGACCCGAAGTTCCTCGGCATGCTGGGCATGCACGGCACCATCGAAGCCAACAACGCGATGCAGAACTGCGACGTACTGCTCGCCGTGGGTGCGCGCTTCGATGACCGCGTGATCGGCAACCCCAAGCATTTCGCGCAGAACGAACGCAAGATCATCCACATCGACATCGACCCGTCGAGCATCTCCAAGCGCGTGCGCGTGGACGTGCCCATCGTCGGCGACGTGAAGGACGTGCTCACCGAACTCATCTCGATGGTGCGCGAGAGCAGCCAGCGCCCCGATGCCCAGGCCCTGGCCTCGTGGTGGTCGACGATCGAGACCTGGCGCAAGCGCGATTGCCTGAAGTACGACCGCGGCAATTCCGAGGTGATCAAGCCGCAGTACGTCGTCGAGACGCTGTGGAACATGACCCGCGATGCCGACACCTACATCACCTCCGATGTGGGCCAGCACCAGATGTGGGCCGCGCAGTACTACCGCTTCGACCAGCCGCGCCGCTGGATCAACTCCGGTGGCCTGGGCACCATGGGCGTGGGCATTCCCTACGCCATGGGCATCAAGCTGGCCAAGCCCGAGTCCGAGGTGTTCTGCGTCACGGGCGAAGGCTCGGTGCAGATGTGCATCCAGGAACTCTCCACCTGCCTGCAGTACAACACGCCGATCAAGATCCTGTCGCTGAACAACCGCTACCTCGGCATGGTCCGGCAATGGCAGGAGATCGACTACGAAGGCCGCTACAGCCACAGCTACATGGACGCGCTGCCCAACTTCGTGAAGCTGGCCGAGGCCTACGGCCATGTCGGCATGCTGATCGAGAAGCCGCAGGACGTGGAGCCCGCATTGCGCGAGGCGCGCAAGCTCAAGGACCGCACGGTCTTCATGGACTTCCGCACCGACCCGACGGAAAACGTGTTCCCGATGGTCAAGGCAGGCATGGGGCTGACCGAGATGCTGCTCGGATCGGAGGATCTCTAGGCCCCTGGCCGCATCGGCTGCGGGTGCCTTTGCTGCGCACCCGCGCATGTCGGGTGATGGGTCGCCGAAGCGGCCCGTCACTGTCACCAAGTAGATGAATCTATTGCTTGCCAAGCCTGGCCATTACCGTGGCCAGGGGAGGGCAGCGAAAAGAGGAATTTCATGAAACACATCATTGCAGTTCTGCTGGAGAACGAAGCCGGCGCGCTGTCGCGCGTGGTGGGCCTGTTCTCCGCCCGTGGGTACAACATCGAGTCGCTGACCGTGGCACCCACCGAAGACCCCAGCCTGTCGCGCATGACGATCCAGACCACCGGGTCGGACGACGTCATCGAACAGATCACCAAGCACCTGAACCGCCTGATCGAAGTGGTCAAGGTGGTGGACCTGACCGAAGGCGCCTACATCGAGCGCGAGCTCATGATGGTGAAGGTGCGTGCGGTGGGCAAGGAACGGGAGGAGATGAAACGGATGGCGGATATCTTCCGCGGCCGGATCATCGATGTCACGGAGAAGAGCTACACGATCGAACTCACCGGTGTGCAGTCCAAGAACGACGCGTTCCTGGAAGCCATCGAGCGCAGCGCGATTTTGGAGACGGTACGAACGGGTTCCAGCGGCGTGGGCCGCGGTGAACGCATCCTGCGCGTATGAAGAAGATTCAGCCGCACAACTTTTTTTGACGACGAAGGACAAGAAATGAAAGTTTTCTACGACAAGGACTGTGACCTGAGCCTGATCAAGGGCAAGACGGTCGCCATCATCGGTTACGGCAGCCAGGGCCACGCCCACGCGCAGAACCTCAACGAGAGCGGCGTGAA
Organism: Burkholderiaceae bacterium; assembly: GCA_965278985.1. Taxonomy (GTDB): domain Bacteria; phylum Pseudomonadota; class Gammaproteobacteria; order Burkholderiales; family Burkholderiaceae_C; genus CAISIP01. The sequence continues at coordinate 539,069 of OZ257131.1, forward strand.
GGTCGTGGTCGGCCTGCGCAAGGGTGGCGCTTCCTGGCCCAAGGTCGAGAAGGCCGGCCTGCAGGTCGCCGAAGTGGCCGATGCCGTAAAGTCCGCCGACGTGGTCATGATCCTGCTGCCCGACGAGCAGATCGCCTCCGTCTACAAGAACGACGTGGCTCCCAACATCAAGCAGGGCGCCTCGCTGGTGTTCGCGCACGGGTTCAACGTGCACTACGGCTTCGTGCAGCCCCGTGCCGACCTGGACGTGTGGATGGTCGCCCCCAAGGCCCCCGGCCACACCGTGCGCAGCACTTACGCCCAGGGCGGCGGCGTGCCCCACCTCGTGGCCGTGCACCAGGACAAGACGGGCAAGGCGCGTGATCTGGCCCTGTCCTACGCGATGGCCAACGGTGGCGGCAAGGCCGGCATCATCGAAACCAACTTCCGCGAAGAGACCGAGACCGACCTGTTCGGCGAGCAAGCCGTGTTGTGCGGTGGCACCGTCGAACTGATCAAGGCCGGTTTCGAGACACTGGTGGAAGCCGGCTACGCGCCCGAGATGGCCTACTTCGAGTGCCTGCACGAGTTGAAGCTCATCGTGGACCTGATCTACGAAGGCGGCATCGCGAACATGAACTACTCGATCTCGAACAACGCCGAGTATGGCGAGTACGTGACGGGCCCGCGCATCGTGACCGAGGAAACCAAGGCCACGATGAAGAAGGTGCTCAAGGACATCCAGACGGGCGAATACGCCAAGAGCTTCGTCAGCGAGAACATCGCTGGCGCGCCCACGCTGATCAGCCGCCGCCGCCTGAACGCCGAGCACCAGATCGAGGTGGTGGGCGAGAAGCTGCGCGCCATGATGCCCTGGATCAAGAAGAACAAGCTGGTGGACCAGACGCGTAACTGAGCGCCTGCGACCGCGCACACCCAAGGGCCATTTCGATGGCCCTTTTTTTCGCACTGCCATGGCCGGTGCGCACGCCGGAGCGGGCCAGCCCCTGGCTTACACTCGGTCGCGATTGGCCAGCCGTCTCGGCTGGTGCTGCCGTTCGGACGGTGATGGAGGACAAGCGACATGCCTGACGGCTCGGATATCGACGACGTGGAACTGGAGACCGCCGCGCGCAGGCGCCGCAAGGGCATCTACGTGCTGCCCAACCTGGTCACGCTAGCGGCCCTGTTCGGCGGTTTCTACGCGATCGTCATGGCCATGAACGGCCGCTACGGCATGGCGGCCATCGGTATCTTCTGTGCCATGGTGCTCGACAGCCTGGACGGCCGCGTCGCGCGCATGACCAACACCCAGAGCGCCTTCGGCGAGCAGATGGATTCGCTGTCCGACATGGTGTCCTTCGGTGCCGCGCCCGCGCTGGTGGCCTACGAGTGGGCGCTGCGGGGCCTGGGCCGCTGGGGCTGGCTCGCGGCATTCGTCTACTGCGCCTGTGCGGCGCTGCGGCTCGCGCGTTTCAACGTCAACACGGGCGTGGTGGACAAGCGCTATTTCCAGGGCTTGCCGTCGCCTGCCGCGGCCGCATTGATCGCGGGCTTCATCCTGCTGATGTCCGAGCTCGGCTACAAGGGCGACGAGGTGCCGTGGTTCATGTTCACGATCGCGTTGTATGCCGGGCTGACCATGGTCACCAATGTGCCGTTCTACAGCTTCAAGGACCTGGGAGGGCGGCGCAGCGTGCCCTTCGTGGTGATCGTGCTGGTGGTGCTGGGCATCGCGGCGGTCAGCATCGATCCGGCACGCACGCTCTTCGTGCTGTTCACGGGCTACGGCATCAGTGGTTATGTGGTCTACATCTGGCGCAAGGCCAAAGGGCAGCAGGCCAGCGTGATCAGCACCTCCACGGACGAGCCCGACGAACGCGGGTTGCACTGACGCGACAGCCGTGGCAGCCGCACGTGGAAACTTGTGCTACATTCGACGCCCATGATATCCATCGCGCTAGCCCTACTACTGGACCGTTCATACGGACGTTATCGGTAGCGCACGCTAGCACCACCGCACAAACGGCTCGTATGCACCAGCAACGAGCCGTTTCTGTTTGCGCAGTTTCCCCGGTTGCTGGTTCGGACACACAAGGAACCACCATGATGTTGAAGCAACCTGGCACCAAGTACCGCGCATTCGCCCCCATCGGCCTCAAGGACCGCACCTGGCCCGACGCCGTGCTGACGAAGGCGCCGATCTGGCTGTCCACCGACCTGCGCGACGGCAACCAGGCGCTGATCGAGCCGATGGACGGTGCGCGCAAGCTGCAGATGTTCCAGGCGCTCGTGAAGATCGGCTTCAAGGAGATCGAGGTCGGTTTCCCCTCGGCCTCGCAGACGGAGTTCGACTTCGTGCGCAAGCTCATCGACGAAGACCTGATCCCCGATGACGTGACGATCCAGGTGCTGACCCAAGCGCGAGAGCACCTCATCGAACGCACATTCGAATCGCTGCAAGGCGCCAAGCGCGCGATCGTCCATCTCTACAACGCCTGCGCGCCCATCATGCGCCGCGTGGTGCTGGGCATGGACGAGGACGGCATCGTCGAACTCGCCACCTCGCAGGCCCGCCTGTTCCAGCAACTGGCCGCGCGCCAGCCCGAGACGCACTGGACCTTCCAGTACTCGCCCGAGATGTTCTCCGGCACCGAGCTGGCCTTCTCCAAGCGCGTCGTCGATGCGGTCACTGCGGTCTGGCAGCCTACCCCGGCGCACAAGTGCATCATCAACCTGCCCTCGACGGTGGAGCATTCCACGCCCAACATCTTCGCGGACATGATCGAGTGGATGCACCGACACCTCGAGCGCCGTGACGCCATCGTGTTGTCCGTGCACCCGCACAACGACCGCGGCACGGGCACGGCGGCCGCCGAGTTCGCCGTGATGGCCGGTGCGGACCGGCTCGAAGGTTGCCTGTTCGGCAACGGTGAACGCACGGGCAATCTCGATGTGGTCAATGTCGCGTTGAACCTCTACACGCAGGGCGTGCATCCAGGCCTGGACTTCTCGGAGATCGACGAGATCCGCCGCATCGTCGAGCACTGCAACCAGCTGCCTGTGCATCCGCGCCATCCCTATGTGGGCGACCTGGTCTACACCTCGTTCTCGGGCTCGCATCAGGACGCGATCAAGAAGGTGTTCGCGGCGCGCAAGGAGGGCGACATCTGGGAGGTGCCCTACCTCCCCGTGGACCCCAAGGACCTGGGCCGTACCTACGAAGCCGTGATCCGCGTCAACAGCCAGTCCGGCAAGGGCGGTATCTCCTACCTGCTCGAGAGCGAATTCGGGCTGGAGCTGCCGCGTCGCCTGCAGATCGAGTTCAGCCAGGTGGTGCAGGCCGTCATGGACGCCCAGGGCAAGGAGCTCACGGCCACCGACCTCTGGACGCTGTTCGAGAAGGAATACGGCCTGCACGGCATGGACGCGCCACAACACCGTATCGTGGAGCAGCGCAATGCCGAGGGTGCGACCGAGGTGCGGCTGAGCGCCGACCTGCAGCACGGTGGCCGACCCATCCACGTCGAAGGCCAAGGCACGGGACCCATCGATGCCTTCGTCGACGGCCTGCAGCGCGCCACGGGCCGCAACGTGCGCGTGCTGGACTACCACGAGCATGCCATCGGCGCCGGCGCGAATGCCAAGGCCGTGGCCTACCTCGAGCTGCGCGTGGACGACGGCCGCACCTTGTTCGGCGTGGGCATCGATGCGAACATCGTCTCGGCCTCGCTGAAGGCCATCGTCTCCGGCCTGCAACGCGCCACCGCCGGCGCCGACATGCCGCAGGACGCCATGGCCGGCGCGCGCTGACAACGCGCACACCATTGCACGCAGGCAGCCAAGACGCCACCCACGATTCAGGAGACCACCATGACCGACCAGCTCATCATCTTCGACACCACCCTGCGCGACGGCGAGCAATCGCCCGGCGCCTCGATGACGAAAGACGAGAAGCTGCGCATCGCGCGGCAGCTGGAGCGGCTGAAAGTGGACGTGATCGAGGCGGGGTTCGCTGCCAGCTCCAATGGCGATTTCGAATGCGTCCAGGCCATCGCGCGTGCGGTGCGCGAGTCGACGATCTGCTCGTTGTCGCGTGCCAACGACCGCGACATCTCGCGCTCGGCCGAAGCCCTGAAAGACGCCGCGCGGGCCCGCATCCATGTGTTCATCGCGACCTCTCCGCTGCACATGGAGAAGAAGCTGCGCATGACGCCCGACCAGGTCTTCGAGCAGGCGAAGCTGTCGGTGCGTTTCGCGCGCAATCTGGTCGGCGACATCGAGTTCAGCCCCGAGGACGGCTACCGCAGCGATCCGGATTTCCTGTGCCGCGTGATCGAGCAGGTGATCAACGAGGGTGCCACCACCATCAACGTGCCCGACACCGTGGGCTATGCCATCCCCGAGCTGTACGGCAACTTCATCCTGAACCTGCGCGAGCGCATTCCCAACAGCGACAAGGCGGTCTGGTCCGTGCACTGCCACAACGACCTGGGCATGGCCGTGGCCAACTCGCTCGCCGGCGTGAAGATCGGCGGCGCGCGCCAGGTGGAATGCACCATCAATGGCCTTGGCGAGCGCGCCGGCAACTGCTCGCTGGAAGAGGTGGTGATGGCTGTGAAGACCCGCAAGGACTATTTCGGCCTGGAACTCAACATCGCCACCGAGCACATCGTGGCCGCGAGCCGCATGGTCAGCCAGACCACGGGTTTCGTGGTGCAGCCCAACAAGGCAGTGGTTGGGGCTAACGCCTTCGCGCATGCATCCGGCATCCACCAGGACGGCGTGCTCAAGGCGCGCGACACCTACGAGATCATGCGCGCCGAGGACGTGGGCTGGAGCGCCAACAAGATCGTGTTGGGCAAGCTCTCGGGCCGCAACGCCTTCAAGCAGCGGCTGCAGGACCTGGGGGTGCAGCTCGAGAGCGAGGCCGACATCAACGCCGCCTTCGCGCGTTTCAAGGACCTCGCCGACCGCAAGAGCGAAATCTTCGATGAGGACATCCTGGCGCTGGTCAGCGATGCGGCGCCGATCGGCGCGGACGAGCAGTACGCCTTCATCTCGCTGGCGCAGCACAGCGAAACCGGGGAGCGCCCGGAGGCCACCATCGTCTTCAGCACCGGGGGGCAGGAGGTGCGCAGCACGGCCGACGGCAACGGGCCGGTGGATGCGTCGTTGAAGGCGATAGAGGCGCATGTGAAGAGCGGCGCCGAGATGGTCCTGTATTCCGTGAACGCCATCAGCGGCTCCACCGAGAGCCAGGGCGAGGTGACCGTACGGCTGCAGAACAGTGGCCGCGTGGTCAACGGCGTGGGGTCTGACCCGGACATCATCGTGGCCTCGGCCAAGGCCTATTTGAGCGCGCTCAACAAATTACACAGCAAGGCAGAACGTGTCTCGGCACAAGGTTGAGTCGCTTTTCTGGTGCTCGCTTTAAGAAAAGCCCGCAAGTAGTTGAAGTTGCAGACCTTTCTCTATTAGACTCGGACCCTCGTCCGCATCGCCCTGCCGATGTCGGTCCCTGTGCCTTGCGTGAGGGTATCCAATTGAAAAAAACTGCACGCGTTTTCTGCATGCTGCTGGTATCAGCGGCATTGGCCATGTCACAGGGCCAGGCCCTGGCGGCCAAGAAGCCGGTGGCCAAGACGGCCTCGAAACCCACCCGCGTTGCCGCGAAGCCAGCGCCCAAGGCCGTGGCCAAGGCGCCGGCCAAGACCCGCAAGGTCGAAGTGGCGCAGCGCAGCAGTAAGCAGCAACTGGTCAGCGACAACAAACGCAAGAAGGTCGCCGCGCCAGCCGTGGTGGCCGCCCGTCCTTCCTTCGGCGAAATGGCGGGCCTGCACCATGCGGCGGATCCGCTGGACCTCAAGTCCAGCGTTGCGCTGGTGATCGACCAGGACACCCACGAAGTGTTGCTCAGCAAGAACGATGCGGCCGTGTTGCCCATCGCCTCGCTCACCAAGCTCATGACGGGCCTGCTGGTGAGCGAAGCCAAGCTGCCGATGGACCAGATGATCCGCATCACGCAGGAAGACGTCGACACCGAAAAGGGCAGCCGTTCGCGCCTGTACGTCGGTGCCGAGCTGAGCCGTGGAGAACTGATGCACCTGGCCCTCATGTCCAGCGAGAACCGCGCCGCCCACGCGCTCGGCCGCACCTTTCCTGGCGGGTTGGATGTGTTCGTGGGCCTGATGAACAACAAGGCCAAGGTCTTCGGCATGAAGGACACGCGTTACGTGGAGCCCACCGGCCTGTCCAGCCAGAACCAATCCAGTGCCAAGGACCTGGCCGTGCTGGTCAGCAAGGCCTATGAAGATCCTACGCTGCGCGAGTTGTCCACGTCGCCGGGTTATGAGGTGGAACTGGGCAAGCGCACGCTGCAGTTCAACAACACCAACCGCCTGGTGAAGAACCCGTCCTGGGACATCGGCCTGCAGAAGACCGGCTACATCTCCGAGGCCGGCCAGTGCCTCGTCATGCAGGCCACCATCGCGGGGCGCAAGCTCATCATGGTGTTCCTGGACTCGGCCGGCAAGCTGAGCCGCCTGGGCGATGCCGAGCGTGTACGCAAGTGGGTCGAGAGCGCACCCATGGCAGCCAAGATGGGCTGACCCGCTCGCCTTGTCTCATGCTCACATGGCGGCCTGAGGGCCGCCATTTTCTTGGGCGCGGGCCGCTTCCCGGCCCGCCCGCTTCAGCCCGGTTGGCCGGGTGTATGGAAGCCCAGCGTCTGGGAGATCTCCAATGCCGTGGCCTGCAGCGGGGCCAGCCAGCCGTCTTCCAGGCGGCTGGCCGGGGCCGAGATCGACAGCCCCGCCACCAGCTTGGCCTGGTCGTCGTAGATGCCGGCGGCCATGCAGCGCACGCCCAGCTCCAGCTCTTCGTTGTCATGGGCATAGTGGTACTGCCGCACCCGTGACAGCTCGCGCTCCAGCACCGGCAGTTGCGTGATGCTGTTCTTGGTCTGCCCGTGCAGCCCCGTGCGCGTGGCATAGGCCCGCACGCGCTGCAGGTCGTCCGCAGCCAGGAAGAGCTTGCCCACGGAGGTCAGGTGCAATGGCGCACGGCCGCCGATGGCGCGCACCACCTGCATGCCCGAGCGTTCGCTGAAGGCGCGTTCCACGTACACGATCTCGTCGCCCTGGCGCACGCTCAGGTTGACTGGCTGCTGGATCCGGCGGTGCAGCTCGCGCATGGGCAGCAGCGCGGCATCGCGCACGTTCAGACGGTCTTTGACGAGGTTGCCCAGCTCCAGCAGGCGCATGCCCAGCCGGTAGCTGCCGGGTTGTGCGCGCTCCACGAAGCGGCCGATGGCCAGGTCGTTGAGGATGCGGTGGGCGGTGGACGGGTGCAGGCCGGTCTTCTCGCTGATCTCCTTGAGGGAGATGGCGTCCTCGCGCGCGGCCAGCACGTCGAGCAGCGTGAACATGCGCTCGAGCACTTGCACGGCGGGGGTGGCCGCCACGGCGGGATCCGGTTTTCTCAATCTGTTCTCCTGCGGCGGGGGATGCCGCGAAACGGTGTGGCGCGGTGCCTGGACTGCCGGGCAATGCCGGCGCGGCAGGCCTCAGCCACGCACGGGTGTCCAGGTGCCCTTGTGCAACACCTGCTGGGGGTGGAAGCGCGCCTTGTAGTTCATCTTCGGGCTGGCTTCGATCCAGTATCCCAGGTAGAGGTGCGGCAGTCCCAGCTGGCGGGCCTGCTGCAGCTGCCACAGGATGCCGTAGGTGCCGTAGCTGGCGTGGGCCTCGGGTTCGTAGAAGGTGTAGACCGCGGACAGGCCGTCTTCCAGCACGTCGAGGATCGACACCATCTTGAGCACGCCGGGGCCGCCGTCGGCTGCGGGTTCGCGGAACTCCACCAGCCGGGAGTTCACGCGGCTCTGCAGCAGGAACTGCGTGTACTGTTCGATGCTGTCGTGGTCCATGCCGCCGCCGGCATGGCGGCCGTTCTGGTAGCGCAGGTAGAGCTCATAGTGCTCGCGCTGGAAGCACAGCTTGAGCACCCGCGCCTGCAGGCCGGCGTGCCGTGCCCAGGCCCGGCGCTGGCTGCGGTCCGCCACGAACTCCTTGGCCATCACCCGCAGCGGCGTGCAGGCGTGGCAGTCGTCGCAATGGGGGCGGTAGGTGAACAGGCCGCTGCGCCGGAAACCCTCGCTGACGAGCTCGGAGTACGTCGCGTTGTTGATCAAATGGCTGGGCGTCGCCACCTGGGACCGCGCCTGCCGCCCGTCCAGGTAACTGCAGGGGTAAGGCGCCGTGGCGTAGAACTGCAGCGTCTGGAGCGGAAGGTCCTTGAGGTGGGTCACTTGTCTGCGCGCCGGGGGGCAGGGGGCAGTAGTTGCTGCCAGTATAGAGGCTCGAATTCCCAGCGGGGGGGCGTCCGTGGCAGCGCCAGGGCGCACGCGGCCAGGAAGCTGTCGCGGTCGGTTTCCGCCGCCCCGAGCGATGCCAGGTGGCGGGTGTTCTGCTGGCAGTCGACCTGCGGGATGCCATGCGCACGGCAAAAGGCCACCAGCGCCGCCAGCGCGATCTTGGACGCGTCGGTGCGGTGGCTGAACATCGACTCGCCGAACACCGCATGGCCCAGCGCCACGCAGTACAGGCCACCCACCAGCGTGCCGTCGATCCAGGTTTCCACGCTGTGGGCCAGGCCCGCGCGGTGCAGTGCACCATAGGCCACCCGCATCTCCGGCACGATCCAGGTGCCGTTGCTGCCCTCGCGCGGGCTCTCGGCGCAGTGGGCGATGACGGTGTCGAAGGCGCTGTCGAAACGGATCTCGCAACCCGGCCTGTCCCGGAAGCGGCGCAGCGTCTTGCGCAGCGAATCGTGCAGGCGGAACTGCGGCACCTTCAGCACCATGCGCGGATCGGGGCTCCACCACAGGATGGGTTGGCCCTCGCTGAACCACGGGAAGATGCCGTGGGCATAGGCATCGCTGAGTGTCTGCACGTCCAGCTGCCCGCCGGCAGCCAGCAGGCCCGGTGCCTCCGAATGGGGTCCCCAGGCCTCGCGCACATCGGGAAACGGATCTCCGGGCGCCAGCCAGGGCAGGGCAGGGGCGGTGGTGCGGCGCATCGCAGCACTGTAGCGCGTGGTGGGTTCGCGCACGGCGTTCCGGGTGAATGCGCGTTCTGCGGCCTGGCGGCAGGTTAGAATCGCGGGCTTCGGAGCGTAGCGCAGTCTGGTAGCGCATCTGGTTTGGGACCAGAGGGTCGTAGGTTCGAATCCTATCGCTCCGACCATCTTCTTCACGTAGGGCCTTTTGCATGCTGGCCTACGCAACGCGCCTGTTCTCGAGAACGCTGCCCGTAGCTCAGTTGGATAGAGCAACAGCCTTCTAAGCTGTGGGTCGGGGGTTCGATCCCCTCCGGGCAGGCCATCGAAAATGGCACATGTTCAGAGGGAAGCCAGACTCCTCGCGGTCTAGCGGCCCACTCTCTGCCTACGAAAAACCACGTCTCGCGGCCCATGGCCCAAGGTGCTGCTCGGCACCTCCTGCGGCCTTTGCCCGGTCTCACGAAACCCCCGGGATATGGGAGTGCCTGTAGCTACGTATAGCTACAGACCCCAGTTTGGGCACAACTTAGCATCTTGCTTCCTTGTTGTGCATTGACTGAAACCACCATGCTCAAGCAGCCCGCGCTCGCCGTGAAATTAGAGGCCATCACCATGCGCCATTTCAAGCTCGCCCGACTCGGCGTCGCTGCTGCGGCAGTGTTTGCTGCCACCGCCGCGTCCGCCGCGCCGATCGCCACCTGGGACTACACCGTTGTCAGCCAGTTCCGCGCTGGCACCGGCGCGACTTCAGGTTCCGGCTCCGGCCAAACCGCTGGCGACGGTGTGACGGAATTCGTTCCCTCCCACACCTCCGGCCCCGACGCGCCAACCGCTTCGACGTCGGGCTGGAGCATCTCGCCGCTCGAACTGACCTGGGGCCGTGACGGCGGCAGCATCTTCGCTGGCACGCGCAACGGCCTGGTCATCACGACTGCCACGGCAACCGGTGGCACGACCACCGCCAGCAACGGTAACACTGCCGGCAACGTGATCACCAACGGCGCGTACGAGGCCGCCAACGCCTACACCACCTTCAACCGCGGCAACATCGGCGCTGACAGCTGGACGCTGGGCACGACCATCATCGACGCCACCCTGGTGCTGGCGGCAGGCGGCGGCTCGCCGGTGACTCCTTTCACAGCCAACTACGAGATCCGTTTCGTCGAGAACGGTGCCGCCGACCTGTTCGTGCTGTCCGGCTTGCTGGATGAGCGCTTCGTCTGGGAAGGCTATGCGTACAGCTTTGACTTCACGGCATTCGGTTTGGGCCAACTGAACGACGCCCAGTGCGCCCTGGCGGGTGTGGACGCGGGTTGCGTCGGCTTGACGACGCCGGACGTTCGGAACCCCAACTGGCAGCTCCAATTCGCTATCAAGTCAGAACAAATCCCCGAGCCCGCCACAGAAATCCCCGAGCCCGCTTCCATCACCCTGCTGGGCGCTGGCTTGTTGGGCCTGGCCTGTAGCCGTCATCGCCAGCAAAAGAACAAGGCCTGAATTTTTTCATCTCTCGCTTCTCGAAACCCCGCTTCGGCGGGGTTTTTCATGGTGCAGGAAGTCCCGCCAGTTGGTCATCACGACCGAAGCGCAACTGCACGATGGTGACCGGGGTGTGGGATGGAAGCGTGGGCATGGGTGGTGCGCATGCGGCGCCGGAGCCATACGTCGCTGACGTGGTCGGCCCGGGATGGCCAGATGCGTGCTTACTTCGCAGCGTTGGCAGGCTGCCGGTTGGCGGCGTTGCGGGACGCCTGGCGCCACGGGGCGGATGCCCTCTGGAGAGCGCCGACAATGCGGTTCTCTCCCAAGGAGGAGGGAGCTTCACGCCCTTGCACGTCGCTCCCGGAGTCGCTCCATTCCGTCCACCCCATCGCCCACCATGAACCGATTGAAGACCGAGCTGGATCGCCTGTACTTTCCCGGCGCGCAGCCACAGACGGCAGCCGTAGCGCAACCTTCGACTTTGGTCGACAGCGCGGGCCGGGTGCGGTGCATGGTGATGGAGCTGCGGCGCCCGGCCAGCTGGGACGTGCTCGCCAGCGTCTGGCAGGGCGTGCAGGCCGAGCTGGAGTTGCCCGCGCCGGCCATCGCGGTCTCCGGCACCGAAGGCCTGCAGCTGTGGTTCTCGCTGGCCCAGGCCGTACCGGTGGCGCAGGCGCACGCGTTCCTGGAGGGCCTGCAGCGGCGCTTCCTGGCGGACATCGACGCCCGCCGGGTGGTGCTGATGCCCACGAAGGACGCTACAGCCTTGCATCCGGATCGCCACGCGGCACTGGTGCCGGCCCTTCAGGAGGACACCGGCAACTGGTCCGCGTTCCTGGCGCCGGACCTTGCACCCGTGTTTGCCGATACGCCCTGGCTGGATGTGCCCCCCAGCGAGGAAGGCCAGGCGGCATTGCTGCGCAGCATCGCAGTGACCAAGCCGGACGTGTTCGCCGCGGCCTGCGAAACGCTGGCACTGGCCACGCCGGTGCAGTTGGCGGACGCGCCCGTCGCTGCCGCAATCGATCCAGCACCTGTGCACGGCAGTCCCGCTGCAGCGCCTGCGGACAGCGATCCCCGGCGCTTCCTGGCGCAGGTCATGAACGACAGCACGGTGCCAATGGCCTTGCGGATCGAAGCGGCCAAGGCGCTGCTGCAGCACACGCCGCGCTAGAGCGCGCTACAGCGGACATGGAGTCCGAACGCCTGCGCAACACCCTGCTGGGCGCCATCTCGCACGACGTGCGCACCCCGCTCACGGCGCTGATCGGCCTGGCCGAGGGGCGCGTCATCACCCAGCGCCAGCTATTGCGCGAGGTATGGGGGCCGGCGCATTCCGAGCAGAGTCACTCACTGCGCATCTACATGGGCCACCTGCGGCAGAAGCTGGAGACCGAGCCGGCGCAGCCGCGGCACCTGCTGACGGAGACGGGGTGGGGTACCGGTTGAACGTGTGAAGGTGCGATGACATCGGGCAGAGATGGACCTCGCAGAGGATGGATCCGCAGAGGTTCTTGCGCAGTGGGCAGTCGGAACCCGTCAGCGCCCAACCCTGGCATGTAACGAATGCCAACTCCAAGGCGCATGCCCCGCTGAAAATGGCGGCATGAAACCTTCCCGCCGCATTTTGTGGGGCCTGGGCTGCATCCACGCGGGGGCTGGTCTCGCATTGCCATTCCTGACGGAGGCGTCGCACGCCGATATGCTGGTCAACGCTGGCTTGAGTCTTGCCACGGTCTCGGCCATCTACATGTGGTGCCGCCAGGAATCCTTGGAGAGGGGCGCGCTCCCGCCAGGAAGATCCGCCGTGTGGGCGGCACTTTTTTCCCCGGTCTTCGTGCCGGTCTACTTTTTCAGAACCCGTAGCACGGGCCCCGCCTTGAAGCTCAGTGCAAAGGCCTATGGCTACTACCTGGGCATATCCGTGCTTATGCTGGCTGCTGCAGCGCTGGCCAGTCTCGGCAAGGGCTGACGCCAACGCGGAGGCCAGGAAGCTGCCGCGTCAACCCGCCTCCATCAACGACCCCGGATAGCGCAGCTCGCCCACGGCCTGTTGCTCAGCGCCTCACTGACGCTGTGCCGGCACGTAGCCTGGTGACCAAGCGCCCACATCTAGCCTATCCGCGACTGTCCGTCCCGAAAAAGTCGTGACCGTGGACGCCCGCGCGGGTCGCGGAATCGATGATCGCCTTCCACGATTTGCCGGTGGCCCGGAGTGCATCGATGCTGGGGCCTATCGGATTGCCATAACGCTCCACCGTCCTGGCGACGATGCGTGCCAGGACCGGGGCGGGCGTGAGGCTGCGGTACCTCTGTTTCAGTGCGTCGCGCTCAACCACGACCCAGCGGGCAACGTCTTCTTCACTTGCGCCGGACTGCAGCTTCTGCGCAGCCGCATCGGCGAGGGCGGCTACGGCGGCCTCGTACATCGAGCGCACGTTGTGGTGTGGCATGGACATCTGGTGGTGGACCTTCCGGCATTCTGCGCGATGCGCCCATGCGACAGCTGCCCGGGGTAGCGGAATGCCCCGTGCCGGCGGCTCGCACAGGGCACGACGACCCAGCGGCCCCGTGGACGCCGCGCTGCTGCGCAACCTCAATCCTGCCGATGGGACGCCGGCATCGACGCCGGGTCCATCCAGAACGCGCCCCAGAGGTGGCCGTCGGGGTCGGCGAGGTCGCGGCCGTACATGAAGCCGTGGTCCTGCACCGGGTTCACATCGGCCCGCCCACCGTGGGACGCAGCGGCCAGGTTCATCGCATCGACGTCAGTGCGGCTTTCCAAGGCCAGTGAGAGCATGAGGCCGGCGCTATCGGGTGGCGGGAGCGGCCGATCCGTGAACGTGCGCCATTTGGCGTGCGTCAGCAGCATCGCCTGGATGGCCTCGCTCCACACCATGCAGGCGGAAGCGTCGTCGCTGAATTGCGGATTGTGCGCGAAGCCCAACGCTTTGTAGAACGCGATCGAGGCCTGGAGGTCGGTGACCGGGAGACTGATGAAGATCATCTTTGCCATGGGGCTTCCTTGGGTGTGCGAAGACGAAGCCGGGATGGGATCGTTTGCATGGAACGACGAAGATCCACCACCTGGATCGACAGTGCGGTGGCCGCCGGTGCAGGAGTTTCTGCGCCAGCCTCCGTGCCCGCGCGCAGCCTCAGCGCGGCCCCATCATAGACACGCAATAGATGAGCTCGCCGACCTTGAAGGGCTTGTGCAAGGTGCGCAGCGGCTTCATCGCATCCAGCCCCGCGCGCAGTGCAGGTGTGGGCTCGGAGGTCAGGGCGATGACGGGGATCTGCGGCTGGCTGGCGAGGCTGCCCGCGCGCAGCTTGTGCAGCAGGTCCAGCGCCTCGGGTCCGTCCCCCATGTCCAGCACCAGGCCCCGGAAGGAGCGGGTGCTCAGCAGGGGCAGGGCGCGCGCCACGCTGGTCGCTTCCTGCAGGTCGACCAGGCCCATCTCGCGCGCCACCGCCACCATCGTGCGGCGCATGACGAACTGCGGCTCCACCAGCAACACCGAGGACGACTGCGCGGTGGGCGTCACGCACCGTCCCCCAGGTCCGGATCGTCTCCAGCCAGGGCTTCGTTGACGAGCGTGCGCAGGGCTTCCAATACGGCCAGCTCCACCTTTTGCAGAGAACGGGGTTTGCTGTCGAGGACACACAAGGTGCCCACGCGTTCACCGCCCGGGGCACTCAGTGGCGCGCCGGCATAGAAGCGCACATGCGGCGCACCCGTCACCAGGGGGTTGTCGGCGAAGCGCGCGTCCTGCAAGGCGTCCTCGACGACGAAGGTGTCGGGCTGCAGGATGGCATGGGCGCAGAAGGCGATGTCGCGGCCGGTCTCGGCCAGCGCCATGCCGATGCGGGACTTGAACCATTGCCGGTCGCCATCGACGAGGCTCACCAGGGCCATGGGCATGTCCAGCTGCTCGGCGGCGAAGCGCACCACGCGGTCGAAGCGCTCTTCGGGCGGGGTGTCGAGGACCATCAGCGCATGCAGGGCCTGCAAGCGGGTGTCTTCGTCTGCGGGGAGGGGCGCAGCGGTCATGGCGAACACAAGGGTAATCGCAGATGCACCCCGTGCCAAGCGTCGAGCAGGCAGCCTGTTGCGCGCACGCCTTGCCGCTCATGCGGCCTGGGGCGCCTGCAGGGGCAGCCACAAGGTGAAGCAGGTCCCTGCGCCCCGCGCTTCCCAGCGCACCGTGCCGCCCAGCGCCCGGGCGCGGCGCGCCATGTTGGCCAGGCTGGTGCCGGCGGCGGCTTGCAGCGCGGGCGTGAAGGCCATGCCATCGTCATGCAGTGCCACGAAGACACCACCGTGTTCCTCCCCCGTGCTCACGCGCAGTTCGGTGGCCTGTGCGTTGCGGGCCGCGTTCGCCAGCCCTTCCTGCAGGATGCGCAGGATGGCCAGCGCGGAGCGCGGATCCAGCCAGGGCAGGGCGGGCACGTCCTGCACGTCCCAGCGCAGGCGCAGGCCGGCGCTCTCCAGCCTGGGCGCGAGCCTGAAGCGCAAGGTGGCCAGCAGCAGCAACAGGTCGGCTTCCACGGGCTCCAGCGAGTCCACGGTCAGGCGCAGGTCGTCCATGCTTTCACGCAGGATGGCGGCCATCTTCTGCTCGCTGAGTGCACCTTGGTCGGCGAGCTGCAGCGCACCCATGAGCTGCGCGCCCATGCCGTCGTGGATATCCTGCATCAGGCGGTGGCGCTCGTCACCGAGGGTCTGTTCGCGCTCCACGGCGCGCAACTGCGCGTACGTGGCAGAGAGCGCTGCCTCGCGCGCTGCCAGCTGGTCGGCCAGCCGCTGCTGGGCGCGCTCGGCCTGTTCCACGGCACCTGCGTAGCGGTTCAGCACGATGTAGGTGAAGACCAGCAGCCGTGCGCCCGTGGAGATGGGCAGCAGGTACAGGTTCTCGGGGCTGATGCGGAAGCTCTCCAGCAGGAAGTCGTGCACCAGGATCGGCAAGTGCAGCAGCCCCACGCCGGCCGCGGCGATGCCCTCCGGGCCGCGGTGCCGCCAGGCCGCCCAGGCCATCAGCAGCGTCACCGGCACACCACCCAGCAGCGCCACCAGGATGTGCACCCGCGCCAGCGCTGCGATGGCGGGTACACCGGACACCAGCGGCAGCGTGGCGATGGCGCCCACCAGCGCCAGCACCAGCAGCAGCCGCATCGGCCAGCGCGGCGCGGTCGGCACCAGCGTGCACATGAAGGCATACCAGGTGACCAGCAGCGCGTTGGCTGCGTTGATGTTCATCCACTGGAACCACACGGCAGGGATGTCCAGCGGCGCCAGCCCCACGAAGAAGCGCAGGCTGCGCAGCGCCCACAACACCGAGAAGACGGCAAACAGCAGGTAGACCGTTTCCTGCCGCCGGAACATCCACACCACCAGCGCGAAGGCGCCCAGGCCCAGCATGGCAATGCCCATGGCCTGGGGCAGGCCGATCTGCAGCAGGCGGCGCAGCTGGAAGGCGGGCGCCAGCGCCGCGGCAGGCCCTACCCACAGGCTGCTGATGGCACCGCTGGTCCCGGGCAGGCTGTCGATGCGGATGCGCAGCAGGCGGGGGGCAGGCGTGCCGCCATCGGCGTCCAGCGCTATCCACAGCGGATGGTTGAATGCGCTCCACGCCAGGTCTCCGCGGGAGTGGTACACCAGCCGCTCGTCGGCATAGACGGCGATGCGGCCCTTGGCCTGCCAGCGGGGCAGGAACAGGTACTGCGCTGCTGCGGGCTGCGTGGTGCCCTGCGTGGGTGGTGCCAGCGTGGCACGCAGCCAGATGGTGTCCAGCTGCGTTGGAGAGGATGGAATCGGGGCAGGTACTGGGTCGGGCAATGGGGCGGGCACTTGGGCGGGTACCGGCGCCGTCCAGTGGTACGGCAGGGCAACGGCCTGCCAGCCACCGGCGGGTGCGGCCACCGCGATGCTGCGTTCGGGCGCCTCGGACGATGTGCCCGCCACCTGCAGCATCTCTGCCTGCTGCACATGCAGGGCCGCGGCATCCGTGGGGCCGCGCCGCAGCTCCTGCAGCATGGCCGCCAGCCCCAGCAGCAGGGTGATCGCCGCGGCCAGGGCGAACATGGGCAACGGCCGTGGATGCCGCGGGAACCAGCGCAGGGTCATGCCGGCAGGCCCGGTTCCGGCGCGGGCCGGGTGGCCTGGCGCAGCGGCAGCCAAAGCGTGAATCGGGTACCTGTGGCCAGGGGTGTCCATTGCACGCGCGCGCCCAGCGCCCGGGCCCGGCGCTGCATGTTGGACAGGCCCTTGCCCGCACCGCCTTCGCGCGGCAAGAAGGGCTTACCGTCGTCGGCCAGCGCCACGACGATGCCACCGCTCTCCATGCCGGTGCTGAGCCGCAGCTCCGTGGCGTGGGCGTGTTGCATCACGTTCGAGATACCCTCCTGCAGGATGCGCAGCACATGCAGGCCGGCACGCGGGTCCAGCCAGTCCAGCGGCGGCACGGGCTGCACGTCCCAGCGCAGGCGCAGCCCGGCGCCCTGCAGCCGGGGGCCCAGCCGATAACGCAGCGTGGCCAGCAGCAGCACCAGGTCGGCCTCCACGGGCTCCAACGAGTCCACGGTGAGTTTCAGGTCGTCGATGCATTCGCGCAGCAGCGTGGACATGCCGGCCTGGCCCAGCTGGCCCTGCTCCGTGACCTTGAGCGCGCTCATGAGCTGGGAGCCCAGGCCGTCGTGGATGTCCTGCATCAGGCGCTGGCGTTCCTGCTGCAGCGTCTGGCGATGCTGCACTGCGCGCAGCCGTTCGTGGCTGTGAGCCAGTTCGCGTTCGCGTGCGGCCAGCTGCTGCGCCAGGCGCGCATTGGTGGCCTCCACCTGGCGGGTTGCCTGCACGTAGCGGCGCACGATGATGAACACGAACACCACCAGCCGCGCCAGCATCACCACGGGCCACAGGTACATGCCCTCGGGTCCCAGCAGGTAGTTCTGCATCATCCAGTCGTGTACGGCAACGGGCAGGTCCAGCAGCGCCACGCCCGCGGCCAGCCGGCCTTCGGCGCCGCCATGGCGCATGGCGCTCCAGGCCATCAGCAGGATCGCCGGTACCGACCCCATGATCACCAGCGCATACAGCAGCGGCGCCAGCGTGTCCATGCCGGGCAGCACCTGCAGGACGGGCAGCGTGGCCACGCAGGAGACAGCCAGCAGCACCAGCAACGCCTGCACCGGCCAGCGCGGCAGCCGGGGCACCAGCGCGCGCACGAAGAGGTACCAGGTGACCAGGATCGCGTGCACCGTGTTCACAGTGATCCAGCCGAACCAGTCGGAGGGCATGGGCAGCGGCTCCAGCCCCATGTGGAAGTGCATGTTGCGCAGCGCGCTGAGCACGGCGAAGAGCACGAAGAGCAGGTAGAGCCGCTCGCCCGGGCGGCGCAGCCACACCAGGAACGCGAACAGGCCCAGGGCCAGCAGCACCACGCTGGCCACTTCGGGCACGCGGGTCTGCAGCAGCGTGCGCCAGCGCCAGGCGGGGTCCAGAGCGGTGGCCGGGCCTGTCCACAACGACGACAGGGCACCGCCCGCGCTGGCCTGGCTGTCGATGCGGATGGTCAGGCGCGCCGGCATGGGGCCCATGCCCTCGTCGTCCAGCGCGATGCGCAGCGGGTGGTTGAAGCCGTTCCACACCCGATCGGCCTGGGACCGGTACAGCAAAGCACCATCGCCATACACCGCGATCTGCCCCACGGTCTGCCAGCGCGGCAGGTAGAGCCAGGTACCACGCGGGTCACGGGCATGTGGCGCCAGGTCCACCTGCAACCAGGTGGTGCGTACCGGCAGCGCGTTGTTGTGGCCCTGGGGGATCACCTGGCGCTCCCACAGGTAGGGCAGGGCAACGGTCTGCCACCCGGCGCGCTCCAGTGCCTGCGTGTCGATATGTGCCGGCGGCGGTGTGAAGCGTTCGGCGATATCGCTGAACACCCGGGCCTGCGTGATGTGTTGTGCCTGCGGGGCAGGGACCTCGGCCGCCATCAGCGGCATGAACGGCATGCAAGCCATGAAGGCCATGAACGTTACGAGCGTCACGAACCTCCATGGCGCGGGCCCCACACCCCGCCACCAGGCCGACGCGCGCGCCATGCAGCGCCTACGGATCCAGCAGGCCCAGACTGCGCGCTTCATGGATCGCCTCGATCTGCGAGCGCACATCCAGCTTGGCATAGATGCGGCGCACAAAGCTGAGCACGGTGTTGCGCGACACGCCCATCAGCCCGCCGATCTCCTCGTAGTTGAAGCCCTTGGTGATGAACTCCAGCACCTCGCGCTCGCGCGGAGAGAGGCGCGCGGGTTCCGGGGCATCGGGATCGGTGGGTGCCAGCGGTGCCGGGGCGCTGGTGCGAAAGCGCCGCAGCAGCTGGCGCGCGATCAGCGGGCTGATGGGGCTGCCGCCTGCGCGCACGGTGCGGATTTCGTCCGTGATGCGCTGTGGCGAGGTGTCCTTCAGCAGATAACCCGCGGCGCCGGCTTCCAGGCTCTGGATCACGTGGGCCTCGTCGCCGAAGACGGTGCTGACCATCACCAGGCACTGTGGCCAGTGGCGCGACGCCTCGTGGATCACGTCGATGCCCGGGCCATCGGGCAGGCCCAGGTCCACCACCAGCACGTCGGCCGGGGCGCGCTGCAGCAGCGCCATGGCCTCGGCGCGGTTGTGCGCCGTGCCGTGCAGCCGCATGTCGTCGGCGCCCTGGATCGCGGCGCTGAAGGCCCCCAGGAACAGCGGATCGTCTTCCACCAGCGCCACCGCGATCGGAGGAGGGGCTTCGGTGGTGGGCATGGTGAAGAAGGTCTGTGCAAAGTGTGACAAATTCATCTTACATGGGACGCCAACAGGCCTTGTCGCTACGTATAGCGACAGACGCGCCAGCCCCGCAATTCCAGAATCCGCCTCGCCCGGCTCTCGGGTTCCTCCTGGAAGGCAGCACCATGCAGCACGTCGAGTCACCATCTTCTGTCCTGCGGCCCGCCGCGCGTGCGGGGCGCAGGGCGTCTGCGCTCCGCATGCCAGGCCATGCCATGCCCCAACCTGCTGGCGCCGAGGCGCCGGATGCACACGCGTTGCGGCGGGCCGCATGGGTCGCTCCGCTGCGCCTGTTCCTCGATCGCGGGCAACTGCAGCACCTGTACCTGCGACGGGGCAGTGTGATCGCGGTGCGCGAAGGCAACCTCGACCTGTGCGCGCACATCTGGGTGCACGACCACGACATCGGCCCGCGCAGCCTGCTGCATCGTGGTGCCGTGCACTACGTCGAGGCCACCGGCCACCTCCAGATACGCGCCGTCGAGGACACGGAGCTGGAGCTGGTGCAGGTGCCCTCCCTGTGGTCACGCGTGTGGAAGCGCCTGGGCGGACCGACCGGAAGGCCCTGGTCGTGATGGGTTGGCGGCCACGGCGCGGCAGTCGCATCACGGTGCGGCCGGTGTCACCGCAGGATGCGCCGCAACTGCAGGCTCTGGTGGCACGCCTGTCACCCGAGGCCCGGCGCAACCGCTTCCACCATCCGCTGCGCGGGCTCTCGGCGCAATGCTGCGAGCGCCTTTGCGAGGCCGATGCCCATGACCAGGTCGCCTTCGTCATGACCGTGGGTGCTCCCGCGCAGGAGCGGGTGATTGCCGAGGCCCGGTATGTGGTGGACCTGGACGGCACCGGAGACAGCGCCGAGTTTGCGCTGGTGGTGGATGAAGGCTGGCAGCGGCGGGGCCTGGGCACCTTGGCCATGCAGCTGCTGCTGCGCAGCGCACAGGAGGCCGGGCTGCGCTGGCTGCACGGGGATGTGCTGGCCGCAAACCTGCCCATGCAGCGCCTGATGCGGCACTGTGGTTTCGTCTGCGTGCCGGACCGGGAAGATGATGGCTTGCTGCATGCCGAGACCGTTCTCACCGCGGCTGCGGGCAGCATGGCCCCAGCTTCCCGACGCGGGCGCTGGCGCGCATGGGGCCATGCCGCATGGCAGCAGGAAGGAGTGCTCCATGCCTGACGGCAACCACTCCCGGCCGCGACTGGCCCTGGTGCTGGGCAGCGGCGGCGTGCGCAGCGTAGCGGCCTTCGGCATGGTGGAAGTGTTGCGGCGCGAAGGCATCACGCCCGACCTGGTGGTGGGTTGCAGCGCGGGTGCCATGGTCGGTGCCTTGGTCGCGCGCGGCGACGGCATGGACGATGCCCTGCGTATCGCCACCACGCTTTGGACTGCCGATCTCACCCGCCGGCACCGCTGGCGCGCGATCCCGCAGATGTTGTGGCCACGGCTGGCCCGCTTCCATGCCGACTTCGCGCTGCGCGACGACCGCTTGATCCAGCGCCGGCTGCACATGGCTTTTGGTGACCAGCATCTGGATGCCCTGGGGTTGCCGTTGCGCGTCACGGCGACGGATGCCGTCACCGGCACCAGCACCGTGATCCGCCAGGGGCTGCTGACCGATGCGCTGCGCGCCAGCATCGCCATGCCCTTCATGTTCGCGCCGCAGCAGATAGACGGTCGGCGCATGATCGATGGCTTCGTGTCCGATCCGCTGCCGGTGGATGCGGCGCGCGATGCTCGCGCAGTGATCGCGATGGGCTTCGAGGCGCCCATGCCGCTGCGCGTGAACGGTCCGTCGCGCATGCTGGCGCAGGTCACCTCCGCCATGACCAACAACCTGATGCGTGCACGCCTGGCCGCCGCCGAGCGCGGGGGCATGCGGCTGCTGTGCGTCTTTCCCACGCTGCAGCGCCGCGTGGGGCTGTTCGACACCGCGGCGATGCCCTACCTGGTGGAAGAGGGGCGGCGCGCCGCCGAGCAGAACCTGCCGCGCATCCGCGACCTGCTGCTGGGCCGCACGTTGCTTACTTGACCAGCAGCACCGGCACCGCGCTCTCGGCCACCACGCGCTGCGCCACCGAGCCCATGGCGATGCGGGCTAGCAAGCCATGGCCGTGCGTGCCCATCACGATCATGTGCGACTTGTATTTCCTGGACGCCTTGATCACCTCGGCGGCCGGTTCGCCTACCGCGCTGACCACCCTGTGCGGCACCTTGCGGCGCGTGAGGTAGGTCTCGATGGAGCGCAGCACCTTGTCCGACTGTTCGCGGTAATAGTCGCTCACCGTCTGCTTGCCCAGGTGCCGGGCCGCATGGGGTGGCAATGCCGCCTGCACGTTGACCACCACGACTTCGGCATCGGGGTCGCGCAGGTTCTCGTGGACCATCAGGAAGGCCAGCGCCTTCTTGGTGTAGCGGCTACCGTCGGCGGCAAGCAGGATGTTCACAGGGATGCTCCTTGGTGTGCAGGATGGGAAAGGCGCATCTTGCTCCCTTCGGTGTGCGGCAGGGCCCATGCCCTCGTGGACCACAGGGCTTGGGGTCGATGGTGGTCAAGGATGCTTCATTTGCAGGCTCCTCCCATCACGGCTGGCCCTCGAAATTCTGGACGCCTTCGGGCAGCGCCGTCCATCCAAGCCGCCGTTGCGTCCATATCTGCCGCAGCGGTGTGCCAAGTGCATGCCGCTGCCTAAGCGTCCCGATGCGCAGCGAGTAGGCCTGCGGGTTGTCGGCCGCGCAGGCATACAGCGTGGTGCCGCAGTGCTCGCAGAACGCGAGCACGCGTTGGGCGCCGCTGGCGGCGGTCTTGATGTAGGTGCGGGGCGTCCCCTTCACCAGCCGGAAACCGGCTGCGGGCGCCGCGATGTTGGCGCGGAAAGCGGAGCCCGACTGGATCTGGCAGTCGTTGCAATGGCAGACCGTCACCGTGCCCGGCTGGACCTGCGCCTCGTACGAGATTGCGCCGCAATGGCATTCACCTTCGACCTGCATGTGGCTCTCCTGTGTTGGATGTGGTGCGCTTTCCCGTGCATGGTGGGCACCCTCACCAATCCTCCTTGACCGCCAGCACCGCGTCGCGCCCCGCCGCTGCCCGCGCCGCCACCCAGGCCGTCGCCGTGCCGGCCAGCACCGTCGCGGCACACAGCGCGAGCAGCCGTGGCCAGGGCAGCAGCAGGTCCATGCTCCAGTGGAAACTCTGCGGGTTGACCACGTGCACCAGCACCACGCTGACGCACAGGCCCAGCGCCAGGCCGGCGATGCTGCCCACGGCCGTCCAGGCCAGGCCCTCGGCCGCGACCAGTCGCAGCACCTGCGTGCGCGTGAAGCCCAGGTGCGCCAGCAGGCCGAACTCCTTGCGCCGTGCCAGCACCTGCGCGCTGAAGCTGGCAGCGATGCCGAACAGGCCGATGGCGATGGCCACGGCCTGCAGCCAGTAGGTCACGGCGAAGCTGCGGTCGAAGATGCGCAGCGAGGTGGCACGCAGCGCGTCCACGGCCGCGAACTCCAGTGCCAGCGATGGCGCTGTCCGCGCCGCCAGGTCGCGCAGGGCCTGTTGCAGCGGTGCGGGCGCCGCGCCCGGCGCAAGCCAGAGCGCCAGGTCCGAGACGCCCGTGTCACCGCCCAGGCGCAGGTAGTCCGCGCGGTCGATGGCGATGCTGCCGAACTGCCGCGCATAGTCGCGCCAGATGCCCGCCACGACGAAGGTCGGTCGCGGTCCCCCCGCCGGCGCCAGCACCGCCGCGAGCGCGGGCAGGGGCTGGCCCAGGCGCGCGCCGTACAGGTCCACCATCGGCTCGCTCACGAAGACCGCGATGCTGCCCGCGGTCACCGGGGCCAGTTCACCGACCAATGGCAGGTTGCGCGCGGGTTCGGGCAGGGCGCGGGCCAGCAGCGCCACGGCGGGCAGCGTGGGGTTCAGCTGCAGCGCCTGCGTGCGTTGCGCCTGCACGCGCGCCACGCCGGGCAACGCGCCCACGGCCTGCACGAAGGCTGGCGGCAGCAGCGGCGCGTTGGCGCTGCCCGTGCTGCCGCCGGCTGTGGCGGGTCGCACGTACAGGTCGGCGGGCAGCACGATGTCCAGCCAGTGGCTCACCGAGGCGCGGAAGCTCGCCACCATCACGGTCAACGCCACGGCCAGGGCCAACGCGGCCACCACGCCGCTCACGGCCACGGCCGCCGTGGCGCGGTGGCGGCGCGCACGTTCCACGGCAAGCAGGGGCAGCAGCCAGCGCGCCAGGCGCGGTGCGAGCCGGTCGTAGAGCAGCGCGGTCAGCGCGGGCAGGGCAGTGATGCCGCCCACCAGCAGCAGGGCGATGGCGGCATAGGCCGGCAGCGGAATGCCCGCCACCGGCGGCACGAAGGCCAGCACCACGGCGGCCGCCAGCAGGGCCAGTGCCAGGCGCAGGGAGCTGCCCGCCCCGGCCTGCAGGCCCAGTCCCTTGAGCGTCTGCGCCGGGGGCAGTTGCTGGGCGGCGCGTGCCGGAATCCAGCCGCCCAGCAGCGCCGCTGCCAGGCCGAGCAGGCCGTACAGCGTGGCCGAGGCCGCATCCCACTGCAGTGCCGGCGTGCCGCCGGTAAAGTAGCCACCGCCCAGGTCACCGCCCAGCAGGTGCAAGGCAGTCCAGGCCAGCGCGCTGCCCAGCGCCAGGCCGGCGAGGCTGCCGATGCCGCCCAGCACCGCCGACTCGGCCAGCACCAGCCGCAGCCGCTCGCGGCCCGTGCATCCCAGCACCCCGAGCAGCGCGAACTGCTGGGCGCGCTTGGCCACGCCCAGCGAGAGCACCGAAAACACCAGGAAGCCGCCCGTGAACAGCGCCACCAGCGCCAGCGCCGTGAGGTTCACACGGTAGGCGCGCGAAAGGTTGCCGGCGCGCTCGGCCGCGTCGCCGGGCCGCACCACCGCCATGCCGGCGCCCCAGCGCGGATCGGCCCGTAGCCGCGCGAGGAGGGCATCGGCGTCGGCGCCCTCGCGCAGACGCAGGTCGATGCGCGACAACCCGCCCTGCAGCCCGAAGAGGTCTTGCGCCGCGCCGATGTCCATCACGGCCAGCGGTGCGCCAGCGGCCTGCACGCTGCCCGCGATGTCCAGTGTGGTGCTGCCGCCATTGCCGGGCTGCAACACGAGCGTGGTGGCGCCGGCGGGCAGCTGCGCGCGGGCGGCGGCGTTGAGGAACACGGCGTCGGGGGCGAAGAGTGCGAAGCGCCCGGCGCCTGCCACGGGCTGTGGTGCCAGGTCACGCGCCACCGCGGCCACCAGGAGCGCGTCCACGCCCAGCACACGCAGCGGAACCCGTGCGCCGGTGGTGTCCTGCACGGCGGCCGTCGCTTCGAGCACGGGCGAGGCCAGCGCCACGGCGGGGTCGGTGGCGACGCGCGCGTACAGCGCTTCGTCCAGGCGCCCCTGCGCGGCGCGCAGCTCCAGGTCGGGCTCGCCGTTGAGCGAACGCACGGCCTGCGTGAACTCACCCAGCGCCGAGGCATTGATCAGCGCCACCGAGAACGCCAGCGCCACCCCCAGCATGATGGCCGCCACGGCCGCCGCGTTGCGCCACGGATGGTGGCGCAGTTCTTGCCAGGAGAAGGTGGTGAGCAGCGCGAGCACGTGCCGGTATTATGGGCGCCCCCTCCCTTGTCCCCACTTCCCTGTGCCCCTCCGGGGTCCGCCCGCACCATGACCACGCTGCCCACCTTCCAAGACGTCGTTGCCGCCGCAGAACGCATTCGCGGCCATGCCCACCACACGCCCGTGCTGCGCTCGCGCACGCTGGACGCCATCGTGGGCGCCGAGGTGTTCTTCAAGTGCGAAAACTACCAGCGCATGGGCGCCTTCAAGTTCCGCGGCGGCTTCAATGCCCTGTCGCGTTTCGATCCCGCGCAGCGCAAGGCGGGCGCGCTGGCCTTCTCCAGTGGCAACCATGCGCAGGCCGTGGCCCTGTCGGCGCAGTTGCTGGGCATCCCGGCCGTGATCCTGATGCCGCTCGATGCGCCGCAGGCCAAGGTCGACGCCACGCGCGGCTATGGTGCCGAGGTGGTGCAGTTCGACCGCTTCAAGGAGGACCGCGAGGCCCTGGCGCGCCAACTCGCCACCGAGCGCGGCATGACGCTGATCCCGCCCTTCAACCATCCCGACGTGATCGCGGGGCAGGGCACCTCGGCCAAGGAGCTGTTCGAAGAGGTGGGTGCGCTGGACTATCTTTTCGTCTGCATGGGTGGCGGCGGGCTGATCTCGGGCTGCGCGCTGGCGGCGCGGGCCTTGTCGCCGGACTGCCAGGTCATCGGTGTCGAGCCCGAGGCCGGCAACGACGGGCAGCAATCCTTCCGCAGCGGCAGCATCGTGCACATCCCCACGCCCCAGACCATCGCCGACGGCGCGCAGACCCAGGCCCTGGGCGACATCACCTTCGCCATCCTGCGCCGCGACGTGCAGGACGTGGTCACGGCCACGGACGCCCAGCTGGTGGAGGGCATGCGCTTTTATGCCGAGCGCATGAAGATGATTGTCGAGCCCACGGGCTGCCTGAGCCTGGCGGGTTTGCGGCACGCGGGGCTGCCGGTGCAGGGCAAGCGGGTGGGCGTGATCGTGAGCGGGGGGAACGTGGACTTGAAGCGGTTTGGCGAACTCGTGGGCTGATTCAGTCTTCGTAGCGGCGCAGCATCTCGCGTTTGGCTGTCGGGGCTGGGGATGCTGGTGTTTGCCGAAGGCAGCAACTGCGCATAGAAGCGCGCGATCGGAGGCCGTGCTGACGAACCCACCTGCGGGTGCGAGGCCAAGTTCTGGTTGACGCCTGTCATCGGACTGGCGCATAGCGACGGTTTCGATGCCCGCACGCTGCGTGAGCTCCAGGCAGCAGTCGTTGCCAACAAGACACTCATCGAAGGGACCTGGAATGAACACTTCTCCTAAGGCAGTTCGTTTCGACGAGGACAACCTGTGGGTCAGCCTGTCGGATGGCCGGACCATCGCCGCACCTCTTGCGTGGTTTCCCAGGTTGCTGGAGGCGTCTCCCGAGCAGCGGGCGGGCGTGACCCTCAGCCAGGCCGGCTTGCACTGGGATGCGTTGGATGAGGACATTTCCGTGGCCGGTTTGCTGGCGGGGCAGCCCGATGTGACACGGCGTGGGGCCCAGCAGCCTGCATAGGTCGACAACGTTGCGGTGAAGCGGCCACCACCGGGCTCGCCTCGAACGGCCGTTTGTTGCACCGCCTTCGACCAACTCTCTACAATCCATCCCTTCACCGGGGGTGTCCCCGCGCCGCAAAGCGCAGGGACTGAGAAATACCCCACTCACCTGATCTGGGTCATGCCAGCGTAGGGAGCGTGACGAGAAGGGGTTCTGCGCTGCGGCGGCGGGTCCCGTTCTTCCAGGCTCCCTGCAGGGCGCAACGGAAGGATGGACCGCGATGCAACGTAGAACCCTTTTCCATGTGGCGGGCGCCATGGCGCTCATGGGCGCCGCGGCCACCATGGCCCACGCCGCCGACGAATTGCGCGTGCTGGTGCACGGCTCCTTCTCGCTGCCCAAGCCGCTGCTGGCGAAGTTCGAGTCCGACAACGGCATCAAGCTGGGCATCGTCAAGGGCGGCGATGCGGGTGAGATGCTCAACAAGCTGATCCTCACCAAGGCCAATCCCATCGCCGACGTGGTGTTCGGCATCGACAACGCGCTGCTGGTGAAGGCCCAGGCCGCGGGTGTGCTCGACCCCTACGCCGGCCCGGCCGCGCAGCGCAGCACGGCCGTGGCGCTGCCCGGTGCGGTGGTGCCGGTGGACTACGGCTATGTCACGCTCAACTACGACCGCGCATGGTTCGCCAAGAACCCCGCCGTGCCGCTGCCCACGTCGCTCGAAGACCTTGCCAAGCCCGCCTACAAGGACTTGCTGGTGGTGCAGAACCCGGCCACGTCCAGCCCCGGCCACGCCTTCCTGCTGGCGACCATCGCCGGGCTGGGTGAGGAGGCGGCCTTCGACTGGTGGGCGCGCATGCGGGCCAACGGCCTGCAGGTGGCCAAGGGCTGGAGCGAGGCCTACTACACCGAGTTCACGCGCAACGGGGGCACGCGGCCGCTGGTCGTGAGTTACGCCAGCAGCCCCGCGGCCGAGGTCTTCTACAGCAAGGAGAAGCTGCAGGATGCGCCCACGGGCAGCCTCGGCCTCAAGGGCGGCGTGTTCCGCCAGGTCGAGGGCGTGGCCTTGGTCAAGGGTGGGGGCCAACGTGCCGCGGCCGAGAAGTTCATCGAGTTCCTGCGTTCCGCGCCGGTGCAGGAAGCGTTGCAGACCAGCATGTGGATGGCCCCCGTGGATGCCGGCACGCCGCGTGCCGAGGTGATGCGCCATGCGCCCGAGCCCACCACGTTCGACAACCCCAGCCCGCAGGCCATCGCGGACAAGGGCACGCAATGGGTCACGCGCTGGACGCGGCTGGTCCTGCGCTGAGCCGTCGCCCGCGTTGGTCGGGCCACGCGTCCCTGGCAGCGGTGGGGTTGCTGCCCCTGCTGTTCCTGGCCGTGATGCTGGCCGCGCCCGCGCTGCGCCTGGCGCTGGAGGCGCTGCGCGAGGGTGGGGCGGCGGCTTTCGCGGCCCTGTGGCAGGACGACTACCTGCGCTGGCGCGTCCTTTGGTCGCTGCTGCAGGCGGCCCTGACCTGCGTGGCCGCGCTGGCCTTCGGCCTGCCCGTGGCCTGGGTGCTGGCACGCCGCGTGTTTCCTGGCCGCGAGCTGGTGCTGCGCCTGCTGATGCTGCCCTTCGTGGTGCCTACGCTGGTCGCGGCCCTGGGCGTGCTCGCGTTGTGGGGGCCGCAGGGGGTGTTGGGCGCCTGGCTGGTGCACTGGTGGGGCTGGGACCTGCGCAACACGCCGTGGCTGCTGCTCTACGGCAACCTGTTCTTCAACCTCTGCCTGCTGGTGCGTGCTGGCGTGGACGGCCTGGCCCAGGTGAGCGCCGCGCGCGTGGCCGCTGCGCGCACGCTGGGGGCCACACCATGGCGCGTGTTCTGGCGCGTGGAGTGGCCTGCCATCCTGCCCTGGCTGGCCTCGGCGATGTGCCTGGTGTTCCTGTACTGTTTCTCCGGCTTCGGCCTGGCGCTGGTGCTGGGCGGGCAGCGCTATGCCACGGTGGAGGTGGAGATCTACACGCTGGTGGCGCATGACCTGCAGCTGGGCCAGGCCGGCGCGCTGGCATTGGGCGCCGCGCTGCTGACCGGTGCAGTCGCCCTGGCCTACGCCTGGCTGGAGCGCCGCCTGGCCCAGCCGGCGCGCGCAGACCGCATCGCGCCGCGCGCAGCGACTGGCTGGAAGCAGGGGCTGGCGGTGGCGGCGGCGCTGGGCGTGCTGCTGTTCTTCTGCGTGGCCCCGCTGCTGGCCATTGCCTGGCGCGCCATCGCCGCCGGTCCGCAGGCCTGGTGGTCGGTGCTGGATGGCGAGACCCTCGCGGCCCTGTGGAACACCCTGCGCTTCACGGCGGTGGCGGTGCTGCTGGCCACGGTGCTGGGCCTGGCCCACGCGGTGGCCGCGCGGGGTGCGGTGCTGATGCGGGCCGCCGCTTTCCTGCCCTTCGTGGTCTCCCCCGTCACAGTGGCCTTCGGCCTGCTGTTGCTATACCCCGGCTGGACCGCCAGCATGCTGCTGCTGGTGGCGGCGTATGCGCTGCTGGCCTACCCCTTCGTGGCCAAGTCCGTGGGGGCGGCGCTGGACAGCCAGCCTGCCCACCTGATGCAGGCCGCGCGCAGCCTCGGGGCCACACCGTGGCGCGTGTTCTGGCGCGTGCGCCTGCCGCTGCTGATGCCATCCCTGCGCCGCGGCATGGCCTTTGCGGCGGCCACGGCGCTGGGCGAGTTCGCGGTCACGCTGTTCCTCTCGCGCCCCGAGTGGGCCACGCTCACCACCCGCATCTATGAGTTGCTGGGTCGCCCCGGCGCCCTGAACCGCGACGGCGCCATGGTGCTGGCCTGCCTGCTCATGGCGGTGGCGCTGGGGGTGTTCCTGCTGATCGAACAACCGGCGCGGCGTGCACCACACAGGCCGCTGTCCCCGAGGCCCCCGCATGCTTGAGTTGCGCAACATCCACAAGCGATTCGACGACGAGGCCGGTGGCCACTGGCTGCTGGCCGATGGACTGGACCTGGTGGTGCCCACGGGCCGCACGGTGGCGGTGCTGGGGCCCTCCGGCAGCGGCAAGAGCACGCTGCTCAAGGTCATTGCCGGGCTGGAGCCGCAGGACCGTGGGCAGCTGCTGTTCGGTGGTGCAGACCTGGCGGCCGTGCCGCCGGAGCGGCGCGGCTTCGCGCTGATGTTCCAGGACTTCGCGCTGTTCCCGCACCTGGACGTGGTGGACAACGTGGCGTTCGGGCTGGTGGAGCAGGGCCGGCGGCGCGGCGACGCACGCGCGGCCGCGCTGCGCATGCTGGAGCTCTTCGGCCTGGCGGGCCATGCGCATGCACGTGTGTGGCGGCTGTCGGGCGGCGAGCAGCAGCGCGTGGCGTTGGCGCGCGCGCTGATCACGGCGCCGCGCCTGCTGTTGCTGGACGAGCCGTTCTCGGCATTGGATGCGGCCCTGCGCAACAGCCTGCGCGACGAGTTCGCGCAGCGCATCGCGCAGGCGGGCATGACCACCGTGCTGGTGACCCACGACGAGGCGGAGGCGCGCGCGATGGCGCAGCAGGGTTACCGCCTGCAGGCGGGCAGGCTGCAGCCGCTCTGGTGACGGCGGCCGGGGCGCTTGCGGCGGTGTTGCACTACAGCGCGAGGTATGCGCGCACGGCCCGTAGCGACGGCCCGACCTGGTTCACGGCCAGGCGCAGCTCGTCCACGGAAACATCGAGCCTGTCGGCCCAAAAGCGTAGCTGGTAGTCATCCGAGATGTCGACCATCCGCCGATCCTCGGTGATGGGGAGGCTTTGATCGTGCATGACCTGCTCCTTTCCAAGGGCTGTGGATGGAGCATCGCCTTTCCTGCGTTCAAACGCCATAGGACAAGGGGGCCAGGGAGCGTAAGGTTCTGTGGCTGCACACGTGTTCCGGTTCCAGCAGCTATGCTCGGCTCGACCATGTCCACGCCCGTCTCCGAACTCCTGCGCCAGCGCAACTTCATGCGCCTGTGGGGCGCCCGCATCGTGACCCAGCTCGGCAGCCAGATGCTGATGGTGGCCATCGGCTGGCAGATGTACGACCTCACGGGCAGCGCCTGGGACCTGGGCCTGGTGGGCCTGTACCAGTTCGCGCCGGCGCTGTTGCTCACGCTGGTGGCGGGCCACATGGCGGACCGCTACCACCGGGGCCGCATCGTGGGCCTGTGCATCGCGCTGCAGGCGTGCGCGGCGCTGCTGCTGATGGTGTCCACGGCAGGCTTCGGCGCGCCGCAACCCTGGGTGTCGCGCGGCCTGTTGCTGGGCGTGTCGGTGATGCTGGGCGTGGCACGGGCCTTCCAGCAGCCCGCAATACAGGCGCTGACCCCGCTGCTGTTGCCACCGCCCATGCTGGCGCAGGGCATGGCCTTCGCGTCGGCCGGCAGCCAGACGGCCACCATCGCCGGGCCGGCGCTGGGCGGCTTTGTGTATGTGGCGGGCGCCAACGCGGTGTACGCGGTGTGCGGCCTGTGTTTCTGCATCGGCGCGGTCACAATGTTCCTGGTGCGTTACGGCTATGTGCGGCGCGTGGGCGAGCCGCTGTCGTTGCAATCGCTGCTGGCCGGCGTGGCCTTCGTGTGGCAGCGCAAGGTGGTGCTGGGCGCCATTTCGCTGGATCTTTTCGCGGTGCTGCTCGGTGGTGCCACGGCGCTGCTGCCGATGTTCACGAAGGACATCCTGCACACCGGCCCCTGGGGCCTGGGCCTGCTGCGCAGCGCGCCGGCCGTGGGGTCGCTGCTGATGGCCTCGGTGCTCACGCGCTGGCCGCTGCGCCGGCAGGTGGGGCGGCGCATGTTGTGGGCTGTGGCGGTGTTCGGCATCTGCATGGTGGTCTTCGGCCTGTCCACCAGTTTCTGGCTGTCGATGCTGGCGCTGGCCGTCTCGGGCTCGGCCGACACCGTGAGCGTGGTGGTGCGCCAGACGCTGGTACAGCTGGAGACGCCTGACGCGATGCGCGGGCGGGTCAGCGCCGTCAACTCCATCTTCATCGGCGCCAGCAACCAGCTGGGCGAATTCGAGTCCGGCGCCACGGCGGCGCTGCTGGGGCCTGTGGGTTCGGTGGTGTTGGGCGGTGTGGGCACGATCCTGGTGGCCGCCTTCTGGGCACGCCAGTTCAAGGCGCTGGCGCAAAGGGACCGGCTGGAGTCGCCCTGATGCCTCCTGCTGTGTCATAGTCCGCGGCGACATCAACGCAGGAGTTCTCGCATGGTCGCAACGCAATGGGTGGTCGCCGGCCTGCTGGCCGCTGTAGTGGTCTGGGCCGTGGTGGTCTACAACCGGCTGGTGCAGCTGCGCAACCGCATCACCAACGCGTTCGCGCAGATCGACGTGCAGCTCAAGCGGCGGTATGACCTGATCCCGAACCTCGTGGAGGTGGCCAGGCGCTACCTCGCGCACGAGGCCACCACGCTGGAGGCCGTGGTGCGGGCGCGCGGCGCCGCCGTGGGCGCGGCCGAGGCTGCCCGGGCCCGTCCGGCGGACGCACGGGCCATCGGTGCGCTGGCCGAGGCCGAGAAGGCATTGGGTGGCAGCCTGGGCCGGCTGCTGGCCGTGGCCGAGGACTATCCGGAGCTCAAGGCCGATGCCACGATGCGCGCGCTGCACGAGGAGCTCACCAGCACCGAGAACCGCATCGGCTTTGCGCGCCAGGCCTACAACGACCAGGTGCTGGAATTCAACGACGCTGCGATGCAGTTCCCCGACATGGTCGTGGCGCGGCTGCTGGGCTTCACGCAGGCCGCGATGCTGCAGTCCACGCAGTCGGCCGAGGAGCGGGCCGCGCCCAAGGTGGTGTTCTAGCGCTGCCGCGCCATGCGCTTCTTCGCGCACCAGGAGGCGGCCCGGCAGCAGACGCGCCGGCTCGTGGCGGGTTTCGTGCTGGCCGTGCTGGGCACGGTGGCCGGGGTGCACCTGGCGCTGGCGCTGTTGTGGCGGGTGCTGACCTTCTTCGTCGGCGAGATCGGCTTTCCGGCGCATTTCTTCGCCGTGAACGTGGGCGTCACGCTGCTGCTGGTGCTGGGCGGCTGGTGGCTGGAAACTTCGCAGTTGCAGGCACCCGGCGCCGCGCGGCGGCTGGCCGAGCGCCATGGCGCGCGCGAGGCGCGGCCCACGCAGTCCCATGTCGAGCAGCGCCTGTGCAACATCGTCGACGAGATCGCCATCGCTGCCCACATGCCGCGCCCGCAGCCCATGGTGCTGCCGCGCGCCATGGCCATCAACGCCTTCGCCACCGGATGGGAGGCGGACGATGCCGTGGTGGCCGTGACGCAGGGTGCGCTGGACCGCCTCACGCGCGAAGAGCTGCAAGGCATGGTGGCGCACGAATGCAGCCACATCCATGAGGGCGACACGCACCTGAACATGCAGCTGGGTGGCATGGTCTTCGGCCTGGAGCTGGTGCACCACTTCGGCGTCACGCTGTGCGAACGCGAGGGCTTCGCGCCGTTGGTGGGCTGGCCGATCCGCGTCATGGGCAGCTTCGGTTGGCTGGCCGGGCGCATGCTGCAGGCGGCGGTGGCGCGGCAGCGCGAGTTCCTGGCGGATGCACGCACGGTGCAGTGGACCCGCAGCCGCGATGGCATCGGCGGCGTGTTGCGCAAGGCCATGACGGAGCAGCGCCAGCGCGACACTGTCGCTCTGCCGCTGCATCCCGCGCTGCACCACCTGCTGCTGGTGGGCGATGGCGGGCGGGGTGCGCGCTGGTTCGACGCGCATCCACCGCTCGCGGAGCGGGTGCGCCGCATCTATGGAAGGTCGATGGGCCCGCTGCCCCTGGAGTCCGGGGCCGGGGATGTCCCAGCGGCACCCGACGCGGCGAAGCCTGCGCCGCCGCCGGCCACAGAGGGGCCCTTCACGCTGGTGTGAGCAGGTTCAGGCCGCGGGGCCCGCCACGTCCTCCTGCCGCGCCTCCACGTTGCCCGGCAGCATCTGTATGCCCACGCGCAGCCCCGGCACGGCCTGCATCAGTGCCAGTTCCACCTCGCCGCGCAACGCGGCCGCCTGGGCCAGGCTCCACTGGGCGGGCAGGTGCATGTGCAGGTCCAGGAACAGCCGCTGGCCGGCCTTGCGCGAAGCGATGTGGTCGAAGCGCAGCACCGGCGAGCCCTCCCGGCCCGCGAAGTGGTCGAGCACGCCCTGCAGCGTCGCCATGTCCTGCGGCTCGAGGGCTTCGTCCAGCAGGCCCTGGCTGGACCGCCAGACCAGGTGCAGGCCTTCGCGCACGATGTTGAGCGCCACCACGATGGCGATGGCCGGGTCCAGCCACTGCCAGCCGGTGAGCGCGACCAGCAGCAGGCCGATGACCACGCCGGCCGAGGTCCACACATCCGCACGCAGGTGGCGGGCATCGGCATGCAGCGCGATGGAGCGGTGGACACGCGCCGCGCCGAACATCACCCAGGCCAGCACGCCGTTCAGTACCGAGCTGGCGATGGACAAGGCCAGGCCCATGTCCAGCGACTGCACGGGCTGCGGATTCTGCAGGCGGTGCGCGGCGGTCCACAGGATGCCCAGCGCCGCCACCATGATCAGGATGCCCTCGAAGCCCGAAGAAAAATACTCGGCCTTGTGGTGGCCATAGGGATGCCCTTCGTCGGGTGGCCGCGCGGCGATGGTCACCATGGCCAGCCCGAAGGCCGCACCGCCCAGGTTCACCACGGATTCCAGCGCGTCCGACAGCAGCCCCACCGAACCGGTGACAGCCCAGGCCGCGGTCTTGAGCGCGATGGTCGCCACCGCCACGACGATGGAGGCCACGAGCATGCGCCGTGGTGTCAGCAGGGAATAGAGGTCGCGCGGCATGGGCGCATTGTCGCGGGCTTGCGCACGGTCGTCGCTTCCGACGATGGACCCACGGCGATGCCTTCCCTACAGTCCGCCGCACAATGACCATGAGGAGACACACGATGCGACTGGCAAGCACCCTTGCCGCCGGGGCCCTGGCCTGGGCGGCAGCCGCAACCGCCCTGGCCCAGGGTTATCCCACCAAACCCATCCGGCTGATCGTCCCGCAGGGCCCGGGCGGCGGTTCGGACCTGGTGGCGCGGCTGATGAGTCCCGAGATCGAGAAACGCCTGGGCCAGCCCTTCGTCGTGGAAAACCGGCCCGGCGGCAACGACTCCATCGCGCCCGACGCGGTGTCCAAGGCCGCACCCGACGGCTACACCATCGGCGTGGTCAGCAGCTCCTTCTCGATCAACCAGACCAGCGTGGGCATCAAGCTGCCCTACGACTCGCAGAAGGATTTCGTGCCCATCGCGCCGATGGTGCGCATTCCGATGATCGTGATGGTCAATTCCAGCCTGCCCGTGACGGACCTCAAATCGCTGGTGGCGCTGTCGAAATCGCAGCCGGGCAAGTTCAATTACGGCTCGGCCGGCCCCACCACCTTCGGCGGCATGGCCACCGAGTGGCTGATCCGCACCAGTGGCGCCAACTTCACGGGCATCACCTACGGCGGCGCGGGCATCCTGCAGGGGCTGGTGTCGGGCGACCTGCAGTTGCTCTTCGGCGGCCTGGCGGCGGCCACGCCCACGCTGCAGACCGGCAAGGCCAGGATCATCGCCGTGACCAGCGCACAGCGCATGACGAAGCTGCCCGACGTGCCCACCGTGGCCGAGACCTACCCGGGCTATGACGTGGTGATCTTCTACGGTTTCGTCGCGCCGGCCGGCACACCGCCGGAGATCGTCAACAAGCTCAATGCCGCCATCGGCGACACCATCACCGCCATGACGCCCAAGCTGATCGACATGGGCAACGAGCCGATGCGCATGAGCGCCGGGGAGTTCAAGGATTTCTTGGCCAAGGACCTCGCCAGCTGGAACAAGATCGTCGCCGCGGTGAAGTGAACGAAAGAGAAAAGGGAGAGATGCGATGAGCAGCCTGCGTTTGTTGTCCAAGACCTATTGGCGGGGCACCTGGATCCGTTTCCGTGAGCCGGTGGAGGACCTCGCGCAGTGCGAACAGGCCATCGTCTACGCACACGACGGCACGCAGGTGCGCGGCCTGTACTGGACGCCGAAGAACAACCCGCGCCCCCGCGTGGCCGTGGTCGCCGCGCACCCGCGCGTGGACTTCTCGCAGCACTACGCCTTCCCCGCGCTGCTGCGCGCGGGTTATGCCTGCATGGGCGCGAACCTGCGCACGCTGGGCAACGACACCACCTGCGTGCACGAGCAGATCATCCTCGACCTGGCCGCGTACGTGTGCTGGCTCAAGGAGCAGGGCGTGGAGAAGGTGGTGTGGCTGGGCAACTCGGGCGGTGGCTCGCTGGGCGGCTTCTACCAGTCGCAGGCCAAGCTGCCGGGCGCGCAGCGGCTGCAGCGCACGCCCGGTGGCCGCCCCACGGCACTGGCCGGCGCCACCATGCCGGTCTTCGACGCCATGATGATCACGGCCGCGCACACGGGGCAGGGCCTGATCATGAACGAGGTCATCGACCCCTCCGTCATCGACGAGTCCGACCCGCTGCTGACCGACCCGGCGCTGGACATGTACGACCCGGCCAACGGCTTCGTGCCCGCGCCGGGCTGGTCGCACTACGCGCCGGAGTTCGTGCAGCGCTACCGGGCCGCGCAGCTGGCGCGCGTGGCACGCATCGACGCACGCGCCCGCGCGCTGATCGCCCGCCAGGTCGAGGCCGATGCCGTGCGCGCCAGCCCCGAGTTCGCGCGCTTCAGCACGCCCGCGCAGCGCGAGGTGCTGCAGCGCGCGGCCTTCCAGCCGGTGATGACCATCTACCGCACGATGGCCAACCTGAACTACGTGGACGACCAGCTGGACCCCAGCCCGCGCGGCTACGGTTCTCTGCTGTCGGACCGGCCCGATCTCATGAACTACCAGCTCACGGGCTTCGGCCGCGTGCAGACACCGGATGCGTG
Organism: Burkholderiaceae bacterium; assembly: GCA_965278985.1. Classification (GTDB taxonomy): domain Bacteria; phylum Pseudomonadota; class Gammaproteobacteria; order Burkholderiales; family Burkholderiaceae_C; genus CAISIP01. The sequence goes on from OZ257131.1 coordinate 575,404, forward strand.
GCTCTCCACCTGGTCGGGACTGTCCAGCAACGCCAACCTGCTGAAGACGGGCCAGGCCATCACCGAGCCCGTGGTGGTGGTGAACGCGGGGCGCGACCTGGACGTCTACCCGATCACGCATTCGCAAGCCATCTTCAACGCGCTGGCCAGCCAGGACAAGACCTTCATCGACTTTCCCGAGGCGCTGCACTACTTCGAGCCCGACGCGGGCGAGGCGGACAACGCAGGCGCGTTGGCGCAAATGGCGAAGCTCGTGCCCTGGCTGCAGGAGCGTGTGCCATTGTGAGCCCGCTGGACACCACCACCATGGCGAAGGAAGACACCATGCACAGCACCATGATGGACGTGCCGCTGTCGCTCAACAGCATCCTGGAGCGTGCGGGCCGCCTGTTCTCCAGCAACGAGATCCTCTCGCGCCGGCCCGACAAGACGCTGGTGCGCCACAGCTACGGCCAGTGGTACCGGCGCACGCGTGCACTCGCGGCCGCGCTGCAGGGCCTGGGCGTGGGCAAGGGCGACCGCGTGGCCACGCTGTGCTGGAACCACCATGCCCACCTGGAATGCTACTTCGGCATCCCGGCCGCGGGCGCCGTCATGCACACGCTGAACCTGCGCCTGTCGCCCGAGGAGATCGGCTGGATCGCGGCCGACGCCGAAGACCGCGTGCTGGTCATCGACGACGTGCTGCTGCCGCTGTACGAGAAGTTCCAGCACCTGCACCGCTTCGCGCACGTGGTGGTGTTTCCCTTCTCGGGCCAGCCTGTACCCGCGGGCTTCACGGACTACGAGGCGCTGCTCGCAGGTGCCGACCCCGATCGCTTCGACTACGCACCACACGCCGAGACCGACCCGGTGGCCATGTGCTACACCTCCGGCACCACGGGCCGGCCCAAGGGCGTGGTCTATTCGCACCGCTCCACGCTGCTGCACACGCTGGTGGCCAGCCTCGGCGACTTCTGGGGGCTGCGGGGTGTGGACGTGGTGCTGCCCGTCACACCGATGTTCCATGCCAACTGCTGGGGCGTGCCCTACGGCGCGGTGATGACAGGCTCCAAGCTGGTGTTCCCCGGGCCGCACCTGCATGCCGAGGACCTGCTGGACCTCATCACGGCCGAACCGCCCACGCTCTCGCTGGGCGTGCCCACGATCTGGCTGGGCCTGGTGCAGGCCTACGATGCCGCGCAGGAGCCGGGCCATCCGCACCACGGCCGCTGGAAGCTGCCGCGCGGCATGCGCTCGCTGGTCGGCGGCGCGGCCGTGCCCGAGGCGCTGATCCGCGCCTTCGACGCCCACGGCATCTGGCTGCTGCAGGGCTGGGGCATGACCGAGACCTCGCCGCTGGCCACTGTGTCCTACCCCAAGGCCGAGCTGCGCAACGTGTCGATGGACGAGCGATACCGCCGCGCCGCGATGGCCGGTGTACCCGTGCCGCTGGTGGACCTGCGCGTACGCGGCGACGACGGCCAGGACGCGCCCTGGAACGGCCAGGCCATGGGCGAGATCCAGGTGCGTGGGCCTTTCATCACTGGCCAGTACCACCACGTGCCGATCAGCGAGGAGAAGTTCACGGCCGACGGCTGGCTGCGCACCGGCGATGTGGCGGCGGTCGACGAGCTGGGTTTCGTGCGCATCACCGACCGTACCAAGGACCTGATCAAGTCCGGCGGCGAGTGGATCAGCTCGGTGGACCTTGAGAACGCGCTGATGGGCCACCCGGCCGTGGCCGAGGCGGCCGTGATCGCGATCCCTGACCCGAAGTGGACCGAGCGGCCGCTGGCCTGCGTGGTGCTCAAGCCGGGCCTGGCCGCCGGCCCCGAGGAGCTGTCGGCCCACCTGCTGCGCCAGCACTTCGCCAAGTGGCAGCTGCCCGAGCGCTTCGAGTTCATCGCGGCCGTACCGCGCACGTCCACCGGCAAGTTCTGGAAGCTCAAGCTGCGCGAGATGTTCCCGCGCTGATGGCGACCGCGTGCCTGGCACGCATTGCTGCGGCGCAGCGACGCCCAGGTGACGGCGGCGGGGCCCCGAAGCTGGCGATACTCCGGTCTTCGCCCGCCACCCGATGCCGGTGGCGGCCCTGCCTTCCGAGGAGACCCGCGTGCCGTCGACCGAACGTGTTCGGCCCATGGGCACCGGCCGCGCGCCGGTGCGACTGGCCGTTGTTCCCGCCACGGACCCTTCCGGGGATCCGAAGCCGCGTGCCGCCATGCCGGGGCTGAGCACGGTGCCCCGCGGCCGCGTGTGCGACAGCGTCTGCGACAGCGCGGCGCGACTATTGCTGCTGCACGCACCCGCCGGCTTCGGCAAGACCACGGCCATGCAGCAATGCCAGGAGCGCTTGCAGGCCCAGGGCGTCGCGACGGCATGGCTCACGCTGGACGGCGCCGACAACGACATCTCACGCTTCCTCTCCAACCTGGAGGCCGCGCTGCGGCGCCTGGGCATCGTGTCCGCGCGTCCGGGCTCGCCGCACGACCTGGTGCGGGCCATCGCCGGTGTCGATGCGCCGCTGGCGATCTTCCTCGACGACTTCGAGGCCGTGCACGAGCCCGTGGTGGTGGGCCTGGTGCAGGAGATCCTGGAACATTTGCCGCGCTTTGGGCGTCTCGTGGTGGGCTCGCGCGTGGTGCCGGGCTTCGGGCTGGGCCGCATGCGCGTGCGCGGGCAGGTACTGGAGGTCGACGCCGACGCGCTGCGTTTCGACCTGGCGGAGACATCGGACTTCCTGCGCCTGCGCGGCCACCTGGGCGTGAGCCCGGGCTTCGTGGCGGCCCTGCATGCCAAGACCGAGGGCTGGGGCGCGGCCCTGTGGCTGGCCGCTGCGGCCCTGCACCGCAGCGACAACGAGGCGCTGTTCCTGGAGCGCTTCTCGGGCAGCGACCGCACCGTGGCCCTGTACCTGGCGGAGGACGTGCTGGCGCACCAGAGCGAAGCCATCCAGACCTTCCTGCTGCACACCAGCATCCTGCGCCAGCTGAGCCTGCCGCTGTGCCAGGCACTGTGCCCCACGCTGGACTGCCGGCGCCTGCTGGCGCAGCTGGAGAACGACAACCTGTTCATGGTGCCCGTGGCCAGCGCGCCGGGGCATTGGCGCTACCACAGCCTCTTCGCGGACTTCCTGCGCCAGCGCCTGCGTGACGAGGGAGAGCCCGAGGTGCTGGTGCGCCTGCACCAGGTGGCCTCGGCCTGGTACGAGGGCGCCGCACGGCCGGTGCCGGCCATCGACCATGCGCTGGAGGGGCGCGACTGGCCGCGTGCCCTGCAGCTGCTGGAGCGGCACGCGGAAGCGCTGCTGGAGCAGGGCCGCATGCGGCTGCTGGCGCGCTGGGCCGCCGCGATCCCCGATGCCGTGCTGCGGCGCCATCCGCATGCGCAGATCGCGGGCATCTGGGCCGTCAATTTCACGCGCGGCCCGTGGGAGGCCACGCGGCAGGTCGAGGCGTCGGCCTGCGTGCGCAGCGAGGATGCGCGCGTGCAGCACCACCTGGCCGCGATGCGTCCGCTGCTGCTGGCGATGCAGGACCGCTACCAGGAGGCGTACGTCGCCGGCATGGCCAGCCTGCAGGCCGTGCCCGCCACCGGCTCCTTCGCGCGCGGCGTGTTGTGCAACGCCATGGCCAACATCTTCTGCGTGCTGGGCAATGCGCGGGAGGCGCACCGCCTGCTCGATGGCGCCCGCGCGGCCGGCGGCGACGACACCTTCAACCGCATGTACTCCGAGTCCATGGAGGGCATGCTGGACCTGCTGGCCGGCCGGCTGCGCCATGCCAAGGCGCGCTTCCGCATGGCCGTGGACGCCACGCACACGGCGGACTTCAACCAGACCCATGGCAACGCCTGGGCGGGCGTGCTGTATGCCTGCGTGGCCTACGAGGCCGACCAGCTGGAACGCGCCGAGCACCTGCTCAATGTCTACCTGCCCATGATCCGCGAGGTGGGGCTGCCTGACCACATGATCCTGAGCCACGGCATGCGCGTGCGCATCGCCCACCTCACCGGCGACGTGGACCTGGCGCTGACGACTCTGGCCGAGCTGGAGCAACTGGGCTACCAGCGCAAGCTGGCGCGCGTGGTGGTGGGTGCGCGGCTGGAGCGTGCGCTGCTGCTGCAGCGGCAGGGGCACGGCGCCGCCGCCTGGGAAGAACTGCAGCGCGCCGACCAACCCGAGATATGGACCCGCGAGCGCGAACAGCGCCTGCTGGCCCACGACCTGGACTACCTGCAGCTGGCGCGGCTGCGCTGGCAACTGCGTTTTGGCGATGCGGCGGCCACCCTGGCACCGCTGACGCAGGAACTGGCCAGCGCGCGTCTCACGGGTCGCAACCGCCGGGTGCTGAAGCTGCAGCTGTTGCGCGCCGTGGCGCTGCAGGCGGCCGGCCAGAGCGACGCCGCCATGGCCGAACTGGGCCAGGTGCTGCAGGTCGCGAGCCAGGAGGGCTTCGTGCGCCTGCTGCTCGACGAAGGCACGCTGGTGGCCGCTCTGGTGCACAAGTTCGCTCGCAGCCACGCGCAGGCTGGTGCCCTGGACCCTATCCTGGCCGACCACCTCGACCGGCTGCTGCGCGCCTTCGGCCCACCGCCTGCGGCGGCTTCGGAGCCGGACTGCAAGCCACCGGCCGAGGCGCTGACGCACAAGGAGATCCAGGTGCTGCAGCTGCTGGCCGAGGGTTATTCGAACGGAGCCATGGCCGAGAAGCTCGCGATCTCGGACAGCACCGTGCGCACCCACCTGCGCAACATCAACATGAAACTGGGTGCGAACAGCCGCACGCACGCGGTGGCGGTGGGGCGCCGTTCGGGCCTGATCCTGTAGGCGCTTGTCGGAGGTGCCGGCCTGTCACGAGGGCGGTGCGTAGGCCGCCACGCCTGCGCGTGACGCCGCCTTCGACAGCGCAGCATCCAGCGTGGCCAAAGGGAGGCCACGTCGCAAAGCCAGCTCCAGGTACACCGCGTGGTAGGTCGTCAAGGCGTGCCCTGCCGCCAAGGCATCCAGTTCCACCATGTTCAGAGGCTCGCGGTCCACGCGCAGGCGCAACCTCGCTGCGACGCTCGCCAGTTCACTGCGCTTCTCGGCCGTGATGCGCTTGCGTCGCTGCGCGCTGACGAACAGGTTGCCGATCTCCAACTGCCACAAGGCGGGCACCCATACATCGCCGGCGGTGCATGCCTGCAGGGTGGCTTCGGTGAAAGGGGTTGCCTCGTCTGGCAGAAACCATGCAGCAGCCACCGACGCGTCCACGACCACCTGGGCCATCCCCTGTGCCATCAGCGACGGCCATCCTTGATCAGTTCCAGGCTCTTGAGCTTGCCGAGGCTCACCCCGTGACGGGCCGCGCGCAGGCTGTCCACCGCGTCCTGCGCAGCGTTGCGCTGCCCGCCACCATCGGGTGCGCCCAGGCTGGCCACGACCTTGCCTCGGCGCGTGATCTGGAATGACTCACCGGCCTGGACGCGGTCGATCAGTTCAGAGAGGCGGTTCTTGGCGTCGAAGAGTGCGATGGTGGACATGCAGAGCCCCAGCTGCTGGACATTGCAGCATACTAGCCAGCTAGCCATGAAACTGTCGCGGTGGGGCAAATCCGCAAGGGCGGGCAGGCCTCGCGCAAGCTTGTTCGTCTCCGCACGGACGGCGGCCGGCAGTTGTCGCAAGATAGCTGCCATGCAACGTACGATCTTTCTTTCGCTGGTAGTGCTCGGCACCGCGCTGTTGCTGGGCTGCTCGGACAGCCCGGCCCCCAACGCCGCGTCCCCTGCACCCACCCCGGCGTCGAGCGCCTCGGCGCCGGCCAACGCGTCAGATGCATCCGCACCCGTGGCCAGCACCGCGCATGCAGCCGGCGCCTGGGTCGGCCAGTGGAACGGCCCCGAGGGCACCTTCCTGCGCGTCACGCGGCAGGGCGCGGCCTATGCGCTCACCATCGCGAACCTCGACGGCCCGCGCGATTTTCAGGCGACTGCCACGTCGGACGGCCTGCGCTTCGAACGCAATGGCGTGCAGGAGGCGGTCCGCGCCGGCACCGGCCCGGACACCGGCATGAAGTGGCTCACGGACAAGAAGGACTGCCTGGTGGTGAAGGCAGGCGAGGGGTATTGCCGGGACTGATTGGCGGGAGTGATCGGCGGGACGGGTCTGCCAGGACTGGAGCCCGGCGGTTGCGCGGCTCAGGGTGTCGCCGCGAAGCCTTCCCACCCACCGCCCAGCGACTGGATCAGCCCCACCGCCGCCTGCTGCAGGGCGCCTTGCACCTGCAGCAGGGAGCGCTTGGCGTTGAGCACCGAGATCTGCGCATTGATGACCTCCGTGTAGGCGATCTGGCCGGCGCGGTAGCGGTTCATGAACTGCGCCTCGGTCTGTTCTGCCGCCTGCACGGCCACCTGCAGCTGGCGTTCCTGTTCCACGAGGCTGCTGCTGTTGGAGAGCTGGTCCTCCACGTCCTGGAAGGCCGTGAGCACGGTCTGGCGGTAGCGCGCGACGGTGCCGTCGTAGGCGGCCTGGGCCTGCGCCACGCGGGCATCGCGCGCACCGCCGTCGAACAGCGTCTGTGCCAGCGACAGGCCCAGGGACCACAAGGTATTGGAGGCGCTGAACAGGTCGGCCACGCTCGTTCCGGACCGTGACAGGCTGGCACCCAGGCTCAGAGAAGGGTAGTAGGCGGTGCGCTGGATGCCGATGCCGGCATTGGCGGCCGTGACCGCGCGTCCGGCGGCGGCGATGTCGGGGCGGCGCTGCAGCAAGGTGGACGGCAGCAGCAGCGGTACCGCCGGCACGCGCGGCATCCAGGCCGCCTCGGCGGGAATGCGGAGGTCGGCCGGGGCCACGCCCACCAGCACGGCGATGGCGTGCTCGAGTGCGTCGCGGCTGCTTTGCTGCGCGGCGCGCGATGCGCGCGTGGTGGCCAGCTGCGTCTGCGCCTGCTGCACGTCGCTGGGGGCCACGATGCCCGCGGCGCGGCGGTTGCTGGTGACCTCCAGCGCACGCTCGTAACCGGCCAGGCTCTGGTCCAGCAAGGCCAGCGTGGCATCGGCTTGGCGCAGCGCGAAGTAGCTCGTGGCAAGCAGGCCCAGCGTCGACAGGCGCGCCGAGGCCAGGTCGGCCTCGCTGGCCTGGGCCTGCGCCTGGGCGCTGGCCACCGACAGCGACAGGCGGCCCCACAGGTCCGGTGCCCAGTCCACGCCCAGGCCGGCGCTGATGCTGTTGGAGGTGTTGCGCCGGCCCGTGGCGCTGCTGCGGCTGCCGCTGCGCTGCGCGCTGCCCGAGACGTCCACCACGGGCGAGAAGCCGGCCTCCTGCTCACGCACCAGGGCGCGAGCCTGGGCATAGGCGGCCACGGCCGCAGCGATGTTCTGGTTGTTCACCTGCACGCGCTCGGCGAGCTGGTCCAGCACGGGGTCGCCGAAGCGCTGCCACCAGGGGCCACGCTCCAGCGCGTCACCGGGCGCGGCCACCTGCCAGCCCGTGGCGGTGGGCAGTTCCTTCCACGCAGCGGGCAAAGCCAGGGCAGGTGGTGTGTCGTCGATGCGCGGCGTGGCGCAGCCGGCCAGCAGCAGGGCGATGGCCAGCAGGGCGATGGGTGCCTGCGGACGGCGCCTGGCGTGGCGTGCGGCGGCAGTGGTCAAGGTGGGCAGGTGGATCATGGGGAGGCATCCGCGGCGCGGCTCAGGTGGCGCTCGTTGGTGGTGGGCCGGCGCAGGCGGTCCATCAGGACATAGACCACGGGCGTGGTGAGCAGCGTGAGCAGCTGGCTGGCAATGAGTCCGCCGATGATGGTCACGCCCAGCGGCTGGCGCAGCTCCGAGCCCTGGCCGAAGCCGATGGCCAGGGGCAGCGCGCCCAGCGCGGCCGCCAGCGTGGTCATGAGGATGGGGCGGAAGCGCAGCAGGCAGGCTTCGCGCACGGCGGCCTCGGCGGACAGGCCGCGCGAGCGCTCGGCCTCCAGCGCGAAGTCGATGATCAGAATAGCGTTCTTCTTCACGATGCCGATCAGCAGGAACACGCCGATCAGCGCAATGATCGAGAAATCCATGCGAAACAGCAGCAGCGCGATCACCGCACCCACGCCGGCCGACGGCAGCGTGGTGAGCACGGTGATGGGGTGGATCAGGCTCTCATAGAGGATGCCGAGCACGATGTAGATCACCACCAGCGCCGCCAGGATCAGCAGGGTCTGCTGGTCCTGGCTCTGTTGCGCGCCTGCCAGCGTGCCGGAGAAGGCCCCGCGCACGTTGATGGGCATGGCGACGTCGGCCACGGCCTGCTCCACGGCCGCCCGCAGCTGCTCCTGGCTCGCGCCTTCCGCGGGGCTGAAGGAGATGGTCTCCGACAGCTCGCCACCGTCGTGGTAGATGGAGGTGGGAATGGCGCGCTCGGTGACGGTGGCCACCGCGCGCAGAGGCACCATCGCCGTGGCGGCGGTGGACAGCGGCGTGCCTGTGGAGGCGCCGCGCTGCCCAGGGTTGGCCGAGGCGGTGGCGGCCACGCTGCCGCTGTAGGCGGTGTTGCTGGAGGGCAGGTAGAGGTCCTTCAGCTCCGCGGGGCCGCGCGCGTAACGCGGGTCCCATTCCATGATCACCGAATACTGGTTGAGCTCGTCGTAGATGGTGGCCACCGAGCGCTGGCCGAAGGCGTCGTACAGTGCGCCATTGATCTTGGACGAGGTGAGCCCCAGCCGCGCGGCAGCGTCGCGGTCCACGCGGATGAACGTCTCCACGCCGTTGTCCACCAGGTTGGTGTCCACGTCTTCCAGCGCGCTCTGCTGGCGCATGCGCGCGGCCAGCGCCAGGGTCCACTTGTTGAGGTCCTGCACGTTGTCGGCCTTGAGCGTGTATTCGTAGCTGGCGTTGGACTGGCGCCCGCCCATGCGCAGGTCCTGCACCTGGCTCAGGAACACCGACAGGCCCGTGATGCGCTGCAGCTGCGGTCGCAGCCGTGCGATCACCGCCGCGCTGGGCTCGCTGCGGCCCTGGCCCAGCGGCTTGAGGTTGACGAACATGAAGCCGCCCCCGGCGCGCCCGCCGCCCGAGAAACCCACCACGGTGTCCACGGCCGCGTCGGCGCGGATGGTGTCCATCACCTGGCGCAGCTTCATGCCCAGCGCCTCGGACGAGATGCTCTGGTCCGCGCGGAAACCCGCATTGAGCTGGCCGTTGTCCTGCTGCGGAAAATAGCCCTTGGGGATGTGGCGGAACAGGTAGATGTTCAACCCCACCACGGCCACCAGCACGGCCATCACGATCCACTGGCTGCCCAGCGCCCAGTCCAGGCTGCGTGCATAGACACGCAGCATCGCGTCGTACCCCGCCTCCAGCCAGCGCGCCGGCCACGCCGGCCGCTTGTGGGTGCCGGGCTCCTCGTGGCGCAGCAGCATGGCGCACAGCATGGGCGTGGTGGTCAGCGAGATCACCAGCGAGATCAGCACCGCCACCGACAGCGTGATCGCGAACTGGCTGAACAGGCGCCCGGGCTGCCCGCCCATGAACAGCAGCGGGATGAACACCGCCACCAGCGACAGGCTGATGGACAGCACCGTGAAGCCCACCTCGCGTGCGCCGCGCAGCGCGGCTTCGGTGCGGCGCATGCCGGCCTCAATGTGGCGCATGGTGTTCTCCAGCACCACGATGGCGTCGTCCACCACGAAGCCCGCTGCCACCGTCAGCGCCATCAGGCTCAGGTTGTTCAGCGAGAAGCCCAGCAGGTGCATGATCCCGAAGGTGCCCAGCAGCGAGACCACGGTGGCGATCGCCGGGATGATGGTGGCGCGCGCCTTGCGCAGGAAGGCGCCCACCACCAGCACCACCAGGATCACCGACACCACCAGCGTGAGCTCGATCTCGCGCAGCGAGGCGCGGATGGAGTTGGTGCGGTCCGAAGCCACCTCCACCGTGATGTCGCCGGGCAGGTCCTCGCGCAGCTCGGGCACCATGGCCCGCACGCGGTCCACCGTCTCGATCATGTTCGCGCCGGGCTCCACCGTCACCAGCACGATGATGGCCGGCTGGCCGTTGAACAGGCCCAGCGTGCCACGGTTCTCCACGCCGTCCACGACGTCGGCCACGTCGCCCAGGCGCACGGCCGCGTTGTCGCGCCAGGCGATCACCATGGCGCGGTAGTCCGAAGCCTTGCGCGCGGGCGAGGGTGTGTAGATCTGCATGCGCCGGCCATCGCCCTCGATGGCACCCTTGGGCCGGTTGGCGTTGTTGGCCTGCAGCGCGGCACGCACGTCCTCGGTGCTGATGCCGTAGCGGTTCAGCGCAAAGGGCTGCAGCTCCACGCGCACGGCGGGCAACGAGCCGCCGCCGATTTCCACGTCGCCTACGCCCTCGACCTGCGCGATGCGCTGGCTCACCACGTTGGACACGGCGTCGTAGACCTGCCCTGGTGACAGGGTCTTCGAGGTCAGGGCCAGGATGACGGCCGGTGCGTCCGCCGGGTTGCGCTTGCGGTAGGTCGGGTTGCTGCGCAGCGTGGCCGGCATGTCGGCGCGCGCGGCGTTGATGGCGGCCTGCACCTCGCGTGCAGCGCTGTCGATGTTGCGGTTCAGGTCGAACTGCAGGCTGATGTTGGTGGAGCCCGTGGTGCTGTACGAGCTCATCTCGTTGACACCGGCGATGGTGCCCAGCGTGCGCTCCAGCGGCGTGGCCACGCTGCTGGCCATGGTGGAGGGGCTGGCACCCGCCAGCCGCGCCGACACCGAGATGGTGGGATAGTCCACGCGCGGCAGCGGCGATACCGGCAGCACGAAGAAGGCCGCGATGCCCGCCAGCGCGATGCCGATGGTCAGCAGCATCGTGGCCACGGGCCGCTCGATGAAGATGCGCGAAAGGTTCATGGCCGTTTACGCCGCGGCCTCGGGCGAAGACTTCTTCCCGCCGAAGCGCCGCCCCATGCGGTCGAAGGCCAGGTAGATCACCGGCGTGGTGAACAGCGTCAGCAGCTGGCTCAGCACCAGCCCGCCGAAGATCGCCATGCCCAGCGGCCTGCGCAGCTCGGCACCTTCGCCGAAGCCCAGCATCAGCGGCACGGCCGCGAACAGCGCTGCCAGCGTGGTCATCAGGATCGGGCGGAAGCGCAGCAGCGCGGCCTGGTGGATCGCCTCTCGCGGGCTCTTGCCCTCGTCGCGCTCGGCGTCGATGGCGAAGTCGATCATCATGATCGCGTTCTTCTTGACGATGCCGATCAGGAGGATGATGCCGATGATGCCGATCACCCCCAGGTCCTGCCCCGCCAGCATCAGCGCCAGCAGCGCGCCCACGCCGGCCGAGGGCAGCGTGGAGAGGATGGTCAGCGGGTGGATGTAGCTCTCATACAGCACGCCGAGCACGATGTACACGCACACCACGGCCGCCAGGATCAGCCACAGCTGGTTGCGCAGCGACTTCTCGAAGGCGCCCGAGGCGCCGAGGAAGGTCATCTGCACGCTGGCGGGCACACCGATCTCGCGCGCGGCCTGCCGCACGGCGTCCACGGCGCGGCCCAGCGACACGCCGGGTGCGGTGTCGAAGCCCACGGTGGCGGCGGGGTACTGCGCCACGTGCGTGATCTGCAGCGGCGCGGGCTGCTCGCGCACGGTGGCGATGGCCGACAGCGGCGTGGGGCTGCCCGAGCCGGTCTTGAGCTGCAGGTTGCCCAGGGCCTCGGCGCTGCGGATGTCGTCGGTCTGCGCTTCCAGGATCACGCGGTACTGGTTGGTCTCGGTGAAGATGGTGGAGACGATGCGCTGGCCAAAGGCGCTGTAGAGCGCGTCGTCCACGGCGCTGGCCGTGACCGACAGGCGAGAGGCCGTGTCGCGATCGATGTCCACGTAGGCCGAGAGGCCCTGTGCGCCCGCATCGCTGTGGATGTTGCGCACCTCGGGCAGCGTGCGCAGGCGCTCCGTGAGCTTCTGCACCCATTGGGTGACGGCGGCCCCGTCCACGCCCTCCATCGAGAAACGGTATTCGGTGGGCCCCGTCTCGGCGTCGATGGTCAGGTCCTGCGTGGGCTGCAGGTACAGCGTGATGCCCGGCACCTGCGCCACGCGGTCGCGCAGCCGCGCCATCACGGCCTGCTGGTCGTCGCGGTCGCTGCGCAGGTTGATCAGCATGCTGCCGGTGTTGAGCATGGTGTTGTTGGCCGCGTCCACGCCGGTCACGGAGCTCAGCGTCTGCACGGCGGGGTCGGCCAGGATCGCGCGGGCCGCCTGCTGCTGCAGCTCGGCCATGCGCGCATACGACACATCCTGTGCCGCAACCACGCGCGCCTGCAACTGGCCGGTGTCCTGCGTGGGGAACAGGCCCTTGGGGATGGCCAGGTACAGCAGCACTGTCAGCGCCATGGTGGCCAACGCCAACAGCAGCGTGAGGCCCTGGTGGCGGAACACCCACTGCAGCCCGCCGTCGTAACGCTCCACCACGCCGTCCAGCAGGCGCTGGATGCGGCCGGCAAAACTCTTCGGGTGGGCATGGGCCTCGTCGTTGAGCGGGCGCAGCATGCGCGCCGACATCATCGGCACCAGCGTCAGCGACACCACGGCCGAGATCAGGATGGTGATGGACAGCGTCACGGCGAACTCGCGGAACAGCCGGCCCACCACGTCGCCCATGAACAGCAGCGGTATCAGCACCGCGATCAGCGAAACCGTCAGCGAGATGATGGTGAAGCCGATCTGCGTCGCGCCCTTGAGCGCTGCCTGCAGAGGCGGCTCGCCCTTCTCCAGGTAGCGCGAGATGTTCTCGACCATCACGATGGCGTCGTCCACCACGAAGCCGGTGGCGATCGTCATGGCCATCAGGCTCAGGTTGTTGAGGCTGTAGCCCAGCAGGTACATCAGGCCCAGCGTGCCGACCAGCGAGATGGGCACGGCCAGGCTGGCGATCAGGGTGGCGCGCACGCTGTGCAGGAACAGGAAGATCACCAGCACCACCAGCACCACGGCCAGTACCAGCTCGTAGGCCACGTGTTTCACCGAGGCGCGTATGCCCGTGGTGCGGTCGGCCAGCACGCGCAGCTCCATGGCCGCGGGCAGGCTGGCCTGCAGCGTGGGCAGCTGCGTGCGGATCGCGTCCACGGTGGCGATCACGTTGGCGCCGGGCTGGCGCTGGACGTTCAGGATGATGGCGGGGGTGAGTTCGTTGTGCGTTGCTGCGCCTGCGCTCGGTGCCGTCGCGCCGGCGGGAGGCACCGATGCCGTGGAAGTCGAGGGCGCGCAGGCTGGCGCCTCGGTGGTGTCGAGGCAATGGATGCCGGCCCAGGCGCCCAGCCGCACGTTCTCGGCACCGTCGATCACGCGGGCCACGTCGCGCATGCGCACCGGGGCCGCGTTGCGGTAGGCCACGATCAGGTCGCGGTAGTCGTCCACCGTCAGCAGCTGGTCGTTGGCGTTGATGGTGTAGGCGCGTTGCGGGCCGTCGAAGCTGCCCTTGGCGCTGTTGGAATTGGCGGCCGAGATGACGCTGCGCAGCGTGTCCAGGCCGATGCCGTAGGAGGCCAGCGCGCGGGTGTCGGCCTGGATGCGCACGGCAGGACGCATGCCGCCGGACAGCGTGACCAGGCCCACGCCCGAGACCTGGCTGATCTTCTGCGCCAGGCGTGTGTTGACGATGTTCTGCACCTCGGTGAGCGGCAGGCTGGTCGAGGTGATGGCCAGCGTGAGGATGGGCGCGTCGGCGGGGTTGACCTTGGCGTAGACGGGTGGCGCGGGCAGGTCGGCCGGCATCAGCGCGCTGCTGGCGTTGATGGCTGCCTGCACGCTCTGCTCGGCCACGTCCAGCTTCTCGGCCAGCCCGAACTGCAGCGTGACGATGGAGACCCCGGCCGCACTGGTCGAGGCCATGCGGTCCAGGCCGGCCATCTGTCCCAGCTGGCGCTCCAGCGGCGCCGTGACCGTGCGCGCCATGACCTCGGGGCTGGCGCCGGGGTACAGCGTCTGCACCTGGATCGTGGGGTAGTCCACCTGGGGCAATGCCGCCAGCGGCAGCAGCCGCAGTGCCACCAGGCCGGTGAGCACGATGGCCAGCATGAGCAGCGCCGTGGCGACCGGGCGCTCGATGAAGGGACGTGATGGGCTCATGCCGCTGTGCCCGCAGTAGCCTCGGCGGTCATTGGCCCTGGCCGCGTGACGCGGCACGCTCGCGCATCCGCTCCCGGATCTCCTGCCAGCGCGCCTGCGCTTCCGGGTCGCCGCGGTCCAGTGCATCGAGCATGCGCTGGCGCCGCTCCTTCTGCTCGGGCGAGGGCGCAGAGGCCAGGAACCGCTCGCGCTGCGCGGCCGTCGGCGGCGTGAAGCCTGCGGTGGGGGCGTCGGCGGCGGGCGCCGCAACGGGCTGGCTGGTGGCCGCGTTGACGGCTGCGGTAGCCGCCTTGGGGGCAGGGCCGGCGGCCGGGGCTGGCGCTGCGGCGGATGTCGAGGCAGATGTCGACGCGGAGGTCGAGGGTGTGGACGGCGCAGGGGCCGCAGAGGGCATCGGCGCCGCCGAAGTCGAGGGTGCCGACGCAGGTGCCGAGCCGGCCCGTGACGCCCCGCTGGCGCCTCCGCGCGGCCCGCCGGGGGTGTCGCCCGGCAGGTTCACGCGCGCGCCGTCACGCAGCCGGTCGCCGCCTTCGGTGACCACGCGTTCGCCCGCCTGCAGACCCTCGGTGATGACCACCGACTCGACGGTGGATTCGCCGCGCCGCACCGGCCGCTGGCTGACGGTGCGGTTCTCGTTGACGACGTAGACATAGTTGCCGCTGTTGGCGGTGCGCAGGGCCGTGATGGGGACCACCACGGCGCCCGAGAGCGTGCGCAGCAGCATGCGCACGTTCACGAACTGGTTGGGGAAGAGGGTGGTCTTCTCGTTGGTGAAACGGGCTTTCGCGCGCACCGTGCCGGTGGTGGTGTCGACCTGGTTGTCCAGCGTCGAGAAGTTGCCCGTGGCCAGCACGTTGCTGCGGCCGCGATCGTAGGCCGACACCGCCAGCTTCGCGCCGCCGCGCACCTGTGCCAGGATGTCGGGCACGCGGTCCTGCGGGATGGAGAACACCACGTCCATCGGGTCCATCTGCGTGATCACGGCAATGCCGGTGGTCGCGCCGCTGCTGACGTAGTTGCCGGGGTCCACCGTGCGCAGGCCGATGCGGCCCGTCACCGGCGCCGTGACCCGCGAGTAGTCCAGGTTCAGCTGCGCCGCGGACACGTTGGCGCGGTCGCCTTGCACCGTGCCCTCCAGCTGCTTGACCAGCGCAGCCTGGGTGTCCACCTCCTGCGTGGCGATGGAGTCCTGGCCCAGCAGCGTGCGGAAGCGCGTCAACGTCACGCGCGCCGCCTCCAGCTGGGCCTGGTCGCGTGACAGGGTGCCCTGTGCCTGCATCAGCGCCTGCTCGAAGGGACGGGGGTCGATGCGCGCCAGCAGCTGGCCCTTGCGCACGGTCTGGCCTTCTTCGAACAGCACCTCGGTCATGGTGCCGGCCACTTGCGCGCGCAGCGTCACGGTGGTCACGGGCGTGACGGTGCCCAGTGCGTCGATCTGGATCGGGACGTCAGAGCGCTGCGCGGTGGCCACGCCCACGGTCAGGCTGGCGGCACGCGCGCCACCGCCACCTCCGCCACCGGGCGGGCCCCCGGGTGCGCCGGGGGGCCGGCCGCCGGCCACCGGGGTGTCGGGAGGCGGGCGGTTGACGAGGTACCAGGAGCCACCCACCAGCGCACCTACGAGGACCAGGGCCAGCAGGGTGCCGGCCCATCGCCGTCGACGGGGAGCGGGGGGGGCGGAGGAGGGGGCCTGGGCCGTGTCGGGGGGGGAAGAAGGGGCGCTGTCGCGGGAGTCCATGGCAGGTGGTGTCGGGATGCAGGGCCCGGGGAGGCGGGGCGGGATTGGCCGGGCAGTGCGGCGATGGTAGCGTCGCCCCATGGCGTCCGTGCAACACGCGGCTTGCCCGCTCGTAAACCCCAGGTAAAGGCGGCGCGGCCGCGTGGGGTTCTTCCCTTGCTGCCAGGGGCCCATCAGCGCTCGGCTGCGCAGCCTTGCCATCCCATCCCACCGGCCGCCTGCGATCCGTTTCGCCGGCTGTGGTTTCGTCCCCACGCGGCCAGGACGGCCGCGCAGGGACGCCTCAGAAACGCGTCAGGCCATCTTGAACGGCAACTCGCGCAGCGGCTTGCCCGTGAGCTGTGCCAGCGCGTTCGCGAAGGCCGGTGCCAGCGGTGGCAGGCCCGGCTCGCCGATGCCGGTGGGCGCGTCGGCGCTGGGCACGAGGTGCACCGCGAACTTCGGGATGTCGGTGATGCGCGGCACCGGGTAGTCGCCGAAGTTGCTCTGCTCCACCACACCGTCCTTCAGCGTGATGGCCGCGCCGGGCAGGCACATGCCCAGGCCCATCACCGCCGCGCCCTGGATCTGCGCCTCGATGCTGCGCGGGTTCACCGCCAGGTTGCAGTGCACGCCGGCCGTCACGTTGTGCAGCTTCGGCGTGCCGTCCTTCACCGAGGCCTCCACCACATAAGCCACCACGGTGTTGAAGGACTCGTGCACGGCCACGCCCCAGGCCTGGCCGGCGGGCAGCTTGCGCTTGCCGTAGCCGGACTTGGCCACCGCCAGCTCCAGCGCGGCTTTGTGGCGCGGGTGCTTGTCGCCCATCAGCGCCATGCGGTAAGCCACCGGGTCCTGCTTCGTGGTGCGCGCGATGTCGTCGAGCAGGGTCTCCATCACATAGGCCGTGTGGGTGGAGCCCACGCTGCGCCACCACAGGACAGGCACGTTGATCCGCGGATGGTGCACCGACAGGCGCATGGGTACGTCGTAGGGTTCCTTCATGCCTTCGACCATCGTGCCGTCCACGCCGTTCTTGACCATGAAGTCTTCCATGGGCGTGTTGGACAGGATGGACTGGCCGACGATCACATGGTCCCAGCCGAGGATGCGGCCCTTCTCATCGAAGCCGATCTCGGCGCGGTGCAGGTGCATGGGACGGTAGTAGCCGCCACGGATATCGTCCTCACGGCTCCACAGCGTGCGCACGGGCGCCTGCAGGCCTGCCGCCTGCGCGGCCTTGGCCACGTTGCAGGCCTCGACCACGTATTCGCTGTTGAGGATCGCGCGCCGGCCGAAGCCGCCGCCGGCCATCTGCACCTGCAGGTCCACGTTCGCGGGGGGCACGCCCAGCGTCCTGGCGATGGCCATCGCGTCGAACCCGGGCATCTGCGTGCCCACGAAGACCGCGGCCTTGGCCTGTGCGCCCTGGCCCGTGAGCTGCACGGTGCAGTTCAGCGGCTCCATCGGCGCGTGCGCGAGGTAGGGGAACACGAACTCCGCGCTCAGCTTGTGCGGCGCGCCGGCCAGCTTGCCCATGTCGGCGTCGTACTTGATGGCGCCCGGCTGCTGCGCCAGCTGGCGGTAGGAGGCCAGTTGCGCGGCGCTGTCGATCTTCTCGGCGGCAGCCGTGTTCCATTGCACCTTGAGTGCCTCGCGGCCCTGCTTGGCGGCCCAGTAGCCGCTGGCGACCACGGCTACACCTTCGCCGCCACGGTCCACCGGCACGCGCAGCACGGCCTTCACGCCGGGCACGGCCTTGGCGGCCGCGTCGTCCAGGCTCGCCACCTTGCCGCCGAAGACGGGCGGGTGGGCGACCACGGCCGTCAGCATGCCGGGCAGCTTGACATCGATGCCGAAGGACTGCTGGCCCGTGGACTTGGCGCGCGCGTCCAGCCGGCCCGTGGGCTGGCCGATCAGGCGGAATTGCCGGGGGTCCTTGAGCGTGACCTTCTCGGGCACGGGCAGCTTCATGGCCGCCTCGGCGAGGTCGCCGTACGCGAGCTTCTTGCCACCGGGGCCGATGACCGAACCGCTCTCGGTGCGCAGGGTGTCGGGCGCCACGCCCCATTGCGCGGCCGCGGCCTGCACCAGCATCAGCCGCATGCGGGCACCGATCTCGCGGTACTGGGTGTAGGAGTTCTTCATCGATCCCGAGCCGCCCGTGATGTGCATGCCGAAGGCCGGGTCGGCGTACGCGGGGTTGGCGTTGCCGTGTTCGCCGCGCACGCGGCTCCAGTCGGCATCCAGCTCCTCGGCCAGGACCATGGCAAGACCCGTCATGGTGCCCTGGCCGAACTCCAGGCGGTTGATGACCACCGTGGTGGTGCCGTCGGGGGCGATGCGCACGAAGGCCGAGGGCTGTTGCGTAGGCTTGAGGCCTGCGGCCGCGGCGCCGCCGGACTGCGCGCCGGCCAGCATCGGGAAGGCACCCAGCGCGAAGCCGGAGGCCGTGGCGACCTTGAGGAAGGTGCGGCGGGGCAGGCCCTCTGTCGAGGGGGCGCCGGCGCCGGCATCGCGCTCGAGCATCTTCTGCAGCGCGCGGGGCAACTGGGTGGCCAGGGCGTCGGGGGAAACGGTGTGCAGCAACATGGTGGTGTCTCCTTCAGGCCAGTTGGGTGGCCGCGTCGTGGATGGCGGCACGGATGCGCACATAGGTGCCACAGCGGCAGATGTTGCCCGCCATGGCGCCGTCGATGTCCGCATCGGTGGGTTTCCGGTTCTGCATCAGCAGGGCGGTGGCGCTCATGACCTGCCCGCTCTGGCAGTAGCCGCACTGCGCGACGTCATGGCGCACCCAGGCTTCCTGCACGGCCTTGCCGACGCGGCCGGTGGCGATGCCTTCGATGGTGGTGATCTTCTGGCCCTCGGCCGCCGCGATGGGCGTGACGCACGAGCGGATCGCCGCGCCGCCCATGTGCACGGTGCAGGCACCGCAGAGGGCCGCGCCGCAGCCGAACTTGGTGCCGGTCATGCCCAGCGTGTCGCGCAGGGCCCAGAGGATGGGGGTGTCGGGCGTGGCGTCGACGGTGACGTCCTTGCCGTTGATGTTCAACGTGGGCATGCAGGCTCCTTGGTGGTGGGGGAATGGAAGAAATGCAAATTTTGAATGAACAAGTATTCAATCAAACGCGTGAGTGATCCGTCGAATGGCCGGGCATCAGGCCTTGAGGCCGTCCCAGCAGATGCTGAACGCCTGCTCCAGGGTGAGGTCGCTGTCGGCCATGGCGCCGCTGCGCACGAGGTTGGCCGTTTCGCGCACCGAGCCCATGAAGCTCGCGATCAGCAAAGGTATGGGGGTGTCCTTGAGCACCAGCTGCGCCTTGCCGTTCTCGTACATCGTTTGCCAGTCACAGAGGAACCGCGCCGACAATTGGCGGCTTGCCTCGGTGAACCACGGCGAGTTGTAGTACTGCTCCATGAACACGGCCTCGGCATAGCGGTCCAGCCGGTGCCGCACGAGGTTGCGCCATTTGCGCTGGAACTGGCTGCGCCACGGGGCGGCCGGGTCGTGGCCGCGCATCACCTGCTCGATGGTGGCGCTCTTGGCCTGCTCGTAGAGGGCGGTGAGCAGTTCTTCCTTGGACCGGTAGTAGACGTACAGGGTGCCGGTGGCGATGCCGGCCCGCTGCGCGATGGCCGCCATGGTCAGGCCGCTCAGGCCCGCCTCCTCGACGAGGGCGAAGGTGGCCTCCGCGATGGCGCGCAGCTTGTCCTCGTCTTTGGGTTTCATGCGCTGATGGTAAATGAGTGAATGTTCATTCGTCAATAACGGTAATAAAACCATTCGTTGGGGTGATTCTTTCCGTTGCGGAAAGGGACAACATGGCCGCGTTTCCCCATTGTCCAGATACGGAGGCCTCCCATGCTCCTACGCCTGCGTTCCCTGCGCTTGCGGCTGATGCTGTTCACCGGCGTACTGGTTTTTCTGGGCCTCCTGGTGCAGGGTCTCAGCAATTTCTGGATCGCCCGGCGGGACGCGCTGGCCGCGATGGGCGCCATGTCACTCTCCCTGGCGCATTCGCACGCGGCGACGGTGTCGCAATGGCTCGAGGCGCGCCACCGCGTGGTGGAGTCCATCGCGGCCATCACGAACGCGACCGACGAACAGCGCATGCAGGCGCTGCACCAGTCCGAACGCGCCGGCGACTTCGACGCCACCTACATCGGGTATGCCGACAAACGCTACGTGTTCTCCAAGCCGCAGGACCTGGGGCCCGGCTACGACCCCACCACGCGGCCCTGGTACCAGCGCGCCCAGGAGTCCAAGGTCCCGATCCTGACCGACCCGTATTTCGACGCGGGCATCAAGAAGCTGGTGCTGACCTTTTCCAGTGCCGTGCGCGAGGGCGACAAGGTCACGGCGGTGGTGGCGGGTGACGTGTTCCTGGACGATGTGACCAGCAACCTGGCCTCGATCCGCCCCACGCCCGGCACTTTCGCATTCATCGTCAGCGCCGACGGGCGGGTCATGGTGCACGAGCAGCTGGACATGGTGATCAAGCGGCTGGTCGACATCGTGCCGGAACTGACGCCCGAGCGCATGGCATCCCTGCTTGACCGCGAAGGCCTGTTGCCGGTGACCATCCAGGATCGCGGCCGCCTCCTCGAGGCCGTGCCGATCAAGAACACCGACTGGCGCCTCGTGATCGCGCTCGACGAGCAGGAGACGATGTCCGGGGTCATACACACCGCTTGGGCATCGGCGCTGGGCGGGCTGCTGATCACCGTCGTGGTGGTCGGCGTGCTGGGCCTCCTCATGGCCACGAGCCTGCGCCCCCTGGCCACGCTGCGCGAAGCCATGGACGGTGTGGGGTCCGGCGAGGGGGACCTCACGCGACGGCTGCCGGAGATGGGCAGCGAGGAGCTGGGCGCGATCGCCAGCGGATTCAACCGCTTCGTCGACCGGCTGCAGGAGTTGATGCTGCAGATACGCGCCAGCGCCGACAGCATCGGCACGGCCAGCGCGGAGATCGCCACGGGCAACTACGACCTCAGCGTGCGCACCGAGCAGACCGCCGGCAACCTGCAGCGCACGGCCTCCAGCGTGGAGCAGCTGACGGCCACCGTGCGCCAGTCGGCCGACTCGGCGCGCCAGGCCAGCCAGCTGGCCGGCACCGCTGCCGGCACGGCACGCAACGGCGGCGGGATGGTGGCCGAGGTGGTCACGACCATGGACGACATTCAGCGCAGCAGCCGGCGCATCGCCGACATCATCGGGGTCATCGACGGCATCGCGTTCCAGACCAACATCCTGGCGCTCAACGCCGCGGTGGAAGCCGCCCGCGCGGGTGAGCAGGGCCGGGGCTTCGCGGTGGTGGCGGGCGAGGTGCGCGGGCTGGCGCAACGCTGCGCCCAGGCGGCCCGCGAGATCAAGGAACTGATCGGCGCCAGCGTGGACAAGGTGGCGGCGGGCAGCGCGCTGGTGCAGGCCGCCGGTGGCACGATGCAGGAACTGGTGCATAGCGTGCAGCGCGTGAGCGACATCATCAGCGAGATATCCACCGCGGCCAGCGAGCAGAGCCTGGGCATCGAGCAGGTGAATTCGGCCGTCGGCCAGCTCGACCAGATGACGCAGCAGAACGCGGCCCTCGTGGAGCAGAGCGCCGCCGCGGCGCAGAGCCTCAAGGAGCAGGCCGATCGGCTGACCGACGCGGTCGGCGTCTTCCGGCTGCGCTGAGCCTTCAGCGCTTCACCACGGCCTTGTAGCGGAAGGCGTCGGCGCGGAAAAACATCTCGGAGTAGGTGAGCGGCGTGTCGGAGATGTCGTGCGGCGTGAAGCAGATGCGCAGCACCGGGTCGGCCTCGCCGATGCCCAGCTGGCGCGCGCGAAGCTTGCCGGCCAGCAGCGCGCTGGTCTCGATGTGGGTGTTTCGCAGCCGGTAACCCAGCCGGCTCTCCAGCAGGGTCATCATGTCGTTGGCCTCCACGTCCTCGCGCAGCAGGGCCTGCATCAGCGCGTCGGGGCCGGTCGCCGAACCGACCGCCAGCGGGCTGCCATCCACCAGCCGCACCAGGGTCACGCAGGTGAGCGGGGTGCCCGGATCGATGTGCAGCGCCTCGGCCACGGTGGCCGAGGCGTGCACGGCGCGCACCGATACCAAGCGGCCATGGGCCTCGTGGCCGCGTGCACGCATGTGGTCGTAGAAGCCCGTGAGCGGCCCCAGCTGCGGCGCGTCGGTGGCGCGGGTCACGAAGCTGCCCTTGCCGTTGACCGTGTGGATCAGGCCGCTCGAGTGCAGCGTCGAGAGCGCCTGCCGAACCGTGATGCGGCTCACGCCGAACTCGGCCTGCAGCGCGGACTCGGAGGGCAGCTTCTCCCCCTGTGGCAGTTCCCCCTGCAGGATGCGGCGGCGCAGCTCGGCCTCGATGCGCGCAAAGAGCGACCGGGACGCGGGGTCGCTGTCCGCGGTGGAGGTGGGCAGGGCGGTGCTGGACATGGGGTGGCAGTGTAGCTGTCATGACAGGTGCTTGGAAAAAGTTTGACCTGTCATAACAGGTCGTGCCACAATCCGCGCCGCCGGACCCCAAGCCGGTGCCACTTTCCGGAGACAACCATGCGCCTTTCCCCCGCCCTCCCTCCGCTGGCCGCGCTGCTGCTGGCGGCGGCCTCCGCGGCCTTCGCCCAGGACCCTTATCCCTCCAAACCCATCCGCGTGATCGTTCCCTATGCGCCCGGTGGCGTGGTGGACGTGCAGGCCCGTGCCGTCACGCAGCGCCTGTCCATCGAGCTGGGCCAGCCTATCGTGGTGGAAGCCAAGCCCGGCGCCAACGGCAACATCGCGGCCGAGTTCGTGGCGCGGGCCCCGGCCGACGGCTACACGCTGATCGTCAGCGCGCCCTTCATCATCAACAACCCGCTGCTGGAGGCGGGCCTGCGCTGGGCGCCGAAGGACTTTGTGCCGGTGGTGCGGTATTCGCTGTCGCCCAGCTACTTCACGGTGCCGGCGAACTCGCCCGCGAAGACCCTCAAGGAGTTCATCGAGATGGCGAAGAAGGCCAACCCGCCGCTGCAGTTCGGCGAGGGCGGCGTGGGCAGCACGCAGTCCATGGCCAACGAGCTGCTGATGAAGGTGGCTGGCATCAAGATGGAGCCGGTCATGTACAAGGGCGCGCCGCCCATCGTGCCCGACCTCATCAACGGCCTGGTGCAGTCCACCATCCTGCCGTCCAGCGTGGCCTATCCGCAGGTGACCGGCGGCAAGCTGCGTGCGTTGGCCAACATCAGCAGCCGGCGTTCCGCGCAGCTGCCCGACGTGCCCACCTTCGCCGAGCTGGGGTATCCCGAAGCCACGGCACTGTCCTGGTACGGCTTCCACGCACCCGCCGGCACACCCCCCGAAGTGCTGCGCAAGCTGGAGGCCGCGGTGCAGGCTGCCACGCGCACCGCAGAGGTCAAGGAACGGCTGGTCTTCGCGGGCGGCGAGGAGGCCTACCAGGGCACGGCCGATTTCACGGCCTTCCTCAAGGCCGACGCCGAGCAGTGGGGCAAGATCGCCAACTCGCTGAAGAAGTGATGATGGTCGACATCACCACCACCACCTCGCCTTCTTCCTTCACCTTCGGCCGTCCCACCGCGGACTTCGACGCACTGCTGGCACGCGCACGCGCATTCATCGACGCGGTGGTGATCCCGCGCGAGGACCTGCGCGCCGCCCACGATGGTGACGCCATCGAGCGCGCCGGCCGCGAGCTGCGCGCGCTGGCCGAACGCGAAGGCCTGGGTTCGCCGCGCCGCGCCGTGGACGACGGCGGGCTCGGCCTGTCGTGGGAGCAGTGCTGCGCCTACCTGGAGGTCGCGGGCCGCAGCTTCCTGGGGCCGCAGGCACTGCAGTGCGCGGCGCCCGGGCAGCCGGACATCGCCGCGCTGGACCAGGTGGCCTCGGCCTGGCAGCGGCAGCGTTATGTCGAACCGCTCAAGCGCGGCGCGCTGCGCTCCTGTTTCGCGATGACCGAGCCCGCGCCCGGCGTGGGCTCCGACCCGCGCATGTTGTCCACGCGTGCCGAGCGCCGGGGAGACGGATGGATGCTGGACGGCCACAAATGGTTCGCCAGTGCGGCGCGGCGGGCGGACTTCGCGATCGTGGTGGCCCGCACGGATGCCGGACCTTCCTGGTTTCTGGTCGACACGGCCAACCCTGGCTTTCGCATCGTGCGCGACATCGCCACCATCGAGCCCTTCGACCTGGGCGGCCATGCCGAGATCCGCCTCGATGGCTGCGTGGTGGGTCCCGAGGCCCTGGTGGGCGAGGAGGGCAAGGGCCTCGACTACGCGCAGCTGCGGCTGGAAGGTGCGCGCCTTTTCCATTGCATGCGCTTCATCGGCCTGGCCTCGCGCGCCATGGACATCGCGCGCGACTACGCGGCGCAGCGCTTATCGCATGGCGCGCGGCTTTCCGAGCACCAGATGGTCCAGGCCATGGTGGCGGACGCGCACATCGACCTCTACGCGGCCCGGCTGATGACGGTGGACACGGCGCGGCGCCTGGACCGTGGCGAGTCCATCCGCCACCACTCCTCGATGGCCAAGGTCTTCGTGGCCGAGGCCGTGAACCGCGTGGCGGACTCGGCAGTGCAGATCACCGGGGCGCTGGGCATCTCCGAGGACCTGCCGCTGTCGATGATCCTGCGCATGTTCCGACCCTTCCGCATCTACGACGGCGCTTCCGAGGTGCACCGCGCGGCCATCGCCAAGCGCGTCTTTCGCCACCGCATGAGCGCCTGACCCACTCACTGCCATGTCCGATTTCGACTCCACCGACCTCGCTGTCTTCCGCCAGGCGCTGACCGCCTTCGTGCGCGCGCAGCTCCCCGAGGACATCCGCGCCGCCGTGCATGCGGGCCTGCAGCTCGCGCCCGAGCGCACCACCGCCTGGCACCGGATCCTCGCCGACGCGGGCCTGCTGGTGCCGCACTGGCCCCTGCAGTGGGGTGGCCGCGGCTGGAACGTGCCGCAGCAGCTGGCCTTCGACGAGGTGCTGTGCACGCACGATGCGCCCGAGCTCAACTCCATCACCTTCGACATGATCGGCCCGGTGCTGGTGCGTTATGGCAGCCCCGCGCAGCAGCAGCGCTTCCTGCCGGCCATTGCCGCCGGCACGCAGTGGTGGTGCCAGGGTTACTCGGAACCCAACGCCGGCTCGGACCTGGCGTCGCTGGCCACGCGCGCGCGGCGCGACGGCGACCACTACATCGTGCAGGGCTCCAAGATTTGGACTTCCTATGCGCAGTACGCCGACTGGATGTTCTGCCTCGTGCGCACCGATACCGAGGCGCGCGCGCAGGAAGGCATCAGCTTTCTGCTGATCGACATGCGCACCCAGGGCATCACGGTGCGTCCCATCGTCGGCATCCACGGCTGGGTGGTGTTCAACGAGGTGTTCCTGGACGAGGTGCGGGTGCCGGTGGCGCAGCGCGTGGGTGAGGAGAACCAGGGATGGGCAGTAGCCAAGTCCCTGCTCGAATTCGAGCGGCTGAAGCTGGCGCGCATTGGCGAGAACAAGCGCCGCCGGCGCCGCCTGCTGGAGATCGCGCGCGGCCGCGACGAATGTAGCCAGCCGCTGCTGCAGCGCGCGTGGTTCCGCCACCGCTTCGCCACTCTGGAGGCCAGGCTGCTGGCGCTGGAGGCCAATGCGCAGCGCTTCATCGCGCGCCAGCAGGCCGGCGAGCCGCTGGGCGCCGAGGTGTCGATGCTCAAGCTGCGCGGCAGCCGGTTGATCCAGCAGTGGGAGGAGCTGACGGTGGATGCCCTGGGCCCGGCCGCGCTGGCACTGGACCCGGCCACGCAGCAGGCGGGTGCGGTACCTTACAGCGAAGGGGATCTGTCCCCCACGGCCTCGTCGCGCCGTTTCCTGTCGCGCGGCTACACCATCGCGGGCGGCTCCAGCGAGATTCAGCACAACATCCTGGCCAAGCAGGTGCTGGGACTCTAGGAGCCACTCCCCATGAGCACGACGACCGATTCCCTCTCCGACAACCTGCGCATGCTGGCCGACAGCGCGCGCGATTACACGGCCCGCGGCTACGGCGACGCCGTGCGAGCGGCTTCGCTGGCCCATCCCGCGGGCTGCGCGCCCGCGCGCTGGAAGGAGTTCGCAGAGCTGGGCTGGCTGGGGCTGCCGCTGCCCGAGGACATGCAGGGCCTGGGCGGCAGCCTGCAGGAGATCTGCGCCCTGGTCGAACCGCTGGGGCGCGCGCTCGTGCTGGAGCCGTTCGTGGCCTGTGCGGTGGGTGCGGCCGGGTTGCTGGAGCGCGCCGCGCGCGTACAGGCCGCCGCATCCCTGCGCGGCACATGGGGCGTCGACCTGGCAAGTGGCCAGATGCGTATCGCGGCAGGTGTGTCCTCCGCTTCGACCCAGGCCCCTGTGCGAGCGTTGCCAGCGGGCGCCGGCACCTACGTGTTGCAAGGTGCCGAGCCGGGCGTGCCAGGCGGTGCCGGGGCCGATGCCTTCCTGCTTGCCGCCACCTTGGATCGGGAGAGCGTGGGCCTGTTCCTGGTGCCCCACGATGCACCCGGGCTGCGGCAGCAGGTAAAGCGCTGGTACGACGGGCGTGCGGCGGTGGACCTCCAGCTGCAGGAGGTCATTGGCCAGCCCGTGTGGGCAGGAACATCCGAGGAACTGCGCGCGCTGCGTGCCCCGGTGCAGCAGCGCCAGCGGGTGGTGGCGGCTGCCGAAGCCGTGGGCCTGATGCAGGGCGCCTTCGATGCCACGCTGGACTACGTGCGCATGCGCCGCCAGTTCGGCCGCAGCATCGCCACGAACCAGGTCGTGCAGCACCGCCTGGTCGACCTGCATGTAGAGATCACGGAAGCGCGGGCGCTGGCCCATGCCACGGCCGCGCTGATCGATGCCCAACAGGATGGCGCGGAGCGACTTGTCGCGGCGCTTGGCGCCACGGTCGCTGCCACGGCGCGCCATGTGTGGGAGGAGGCCGTGCAGTTGCATGGCGCGATCGGCATGACGCAGGAATGCCCGCTGGCGCCCTTCGTGCACCGGCTGGCCGTGGCAGCCAATGCCGATGGCCATGCGGACGTGCACCTGGAAGAACTGGCGGCGCTGGTGCTGGATGCACCTGCGATGGCTGAAGGCTGAATCGCCAGCCCACAACATACCCCGAGGAGACTACCTTGTCCGATACCCCCACGCTGCACGCCGCATTCGATGACGGCGTGCTGACGCTGACCATCGATGCCCCCGCCGCGCGCAATTCCCTTGGCGCGCCCGGCGTGCTCGACGGCCTGCTGGCCGGCCTGCAGCGGCTGGAGCAGGATCCCACCGTGCGCTGCGCCGTGATCACGGGCGCGGGTGGCAGCTTCAGCTCCGGCGGTGACCTGCGGGCGCTGTCCGCCGGCACCGAATCCGATATCCGCGCCGTGATGCAGCGCAGTGCCTGGATGTACCGCCGCATCGCGCTGGCCTCCAAGCCGGTGATCGCGGCTGTGGACGGCCCCGCCTACGGTGCGGGCCTCGGCTTGGCGGCCTGCTGCGATTTCGTGGTCGCCGGTGCCACCGCGCGTTTCTGTGCGGCCTTCACGCGTGTGGGTGCCATGCCCGATGCGGCGCTGTTCTGGTCCCTGCCTGGGCGTGTGGGCCTCTCGCGCACGCGAAAGATGATGTACTTTGCCGAGGATCTCGATGGCGCCCAGGCGCTGGCCAGTGGCCTGGCCGATGAGCACGTGGTCGAGGGAAGTGCGTTGCCCGTCGCGCAGCGCATGGCGCAGCGTCTGGCCCAAGGCGCCGCGCGTGCCTACGCACGCATCAAGACCGGCCTGCGCCAAGCGCCGATGTCCCTGGAGCAGGCGCTGGACTTCCAGCTCGACAACGCACCCGCGCTGTTTGCCAGCGACGATTTCCGCGAGGGTGCTGCGGCCTTCCTCGAAAAACGCAAGCCGGTATTCCAGGGGCGTTGAGCCCCGTTTCCGCATGACAGGTCTTCGATGAGCACAGCTTCTTCCCCCGGCGCCCTGCACGGCCTGCGCGTCGTTGAATTCGGCCAGTACATCGCCGCACCGGCGGCCGGCCAGACCCTGGCCGACCTGGGCGCCGATGTCATCAAGGTCGAGCCACCCGCCGGCGACGCCTCCCGCCGCGTGGGCTGGGCACGCGATGCCTTCGGCCCGATGTTCAGCGCCTACAACCGGGGCAAGCGCTCCGTGGTGCTGGACCTCAAGCTGACGGAGGACATCGCCGCCGCCCGTGCACTGGTGGCCTCGGCCGACGTGCTGCTGCAGAACAGCCGGCCTGGCGTGATGGACAAGATGGGCCTGGGACCGGCGCATCTGCTGCCGCTGCACCCCCGGCTGGTCTATGGCCAGGTCAGTGGCTTTGGCCAGAGAGGTCCCGACAGCGGCCGGCCCTGTTTCGACATTGCCGCGCAGGCCGAGAGCGGCATGATGAGCATCAACGGCGCGCGCGACGGCGATCCCACGCGCGTGGGTTTCACGGTGGTGGACCTTCTGGCCTCGCAGAGCCTGGCGACAGGCGTGCTGGCTGCGCTGGTGCGCCGCGGAAGCACGGGCCGCGGTGGGCTGGTGGACGTGTCGCTGATCGATGTGGCGGTGCAGGCGCTGGCCAACCAGTGGACGGAGTACCGGCTCACGGGCAAGCTGCCACTGCGCGCCGGCAACGGCCAGCTGAATGCCGCGCCTGCTGCCGAGGTCATCGCCACCGCCGATGGCATGGTGGTGCTGTCGGCCTACATGGACGACCACTTCGTGCGCCTGTGCGAGGCGCTGCAGCGCCCGGACCTCGCGCGTGACCCGCGCTTCGTGCGCAACGCCGGCCGCGTGGAACACAAGGCGGCGCTGCTGGAGGCACTGCGTGCCGCGATGGCGCCCTTCACCAGCGCGCAGGTGTGCGACCTGCTGATGCGCGCAGGCGTGGTGGTGGGCGCGATCCACACCATGGACCAGATCGCGGCCGGACAGGGCGGTGTGTCGGCCGACCTCTTCCTGCAGGCGGAGGCTGCGGGGCGGGCGCCCATCGCGGTGCCAGGACTGCCTTTCGCACTGGATGGTGGAGCGCGCGGTGCGACCCGTCTGCCGGCGCTGGGCGAACACACGCGCGACGTGTTGCAGGAAGCAGGGCTTTAGGCAGGCCCTGTCGCTATCGCTATCGCCAGGCCGTCCACAGCAGGGTCAGCCCCGACACCAGCATCAGCGCGTCGACCATGCGGCGGAAGTCGCGCGCCGACATGCGCTGCACGATACGGCGGGCCATGAACGCGCCTGCCATCAACGCGGCGCCGACGTACAGGCCCTGCAGCACCACGGCGGGTGGCAGCGCACCGAAGCCCTGGAAGGCCGCCACCTTCGCCACGTAGACGGCTACCGAGGCAGCTGACTCGGTGGCCAGGAACGCGCCGCCCGCCAATCCGTAACCGATGAACACCGGCACCGTGTCGGCCCGGTGGACACGACGATGCCGGTGATGAAGCCCACTGGCCCGCCCAGCAGGGCCAGGTGCAGCAGGGTGAAGCGGAAATTGCGCCGCGCCAGCCAGCGCCGCGCGGGCACCATCGCGATGAAGAACAGGCCGAGCGCCACTTCCACCGCCTGCGTGGGCAGAGCCAGCAGCGTGTGCACGCCCAGCGCCGCTCCGGGCACGGCCGTGGCGGAGTACGCGCCGCAGGCCCGCCAGTCCACCACGCGCCGCCAGGCCAGCACCTTGCCCAGGTTGCCCATCACCGCGGCGATGGCCATGATCGGCACGGCCTGCTGCGGCCCGAAGAGCAGCACCAGCGCGGGCATCAGCAGCATCGACGAGCCGGTGCCGATGACGCCGCTGAGCGTGCCCGCCGCCAGCCCGACCAGCAGGACGACGAGGTAGGCCACGCCCTGCGTGCCGTGGCTCAGGCGCGGACGACGCGGCCGGGGTTCATCAGCCCCGTCGGGTCCAGCGCCCGCTTGATGGCCTGCATCATCTGCAGCGCCACGGGGGATTTGTAGTGCGGCAGCTTGTCCACCTTCAGGCTGCCCACGCCGTGTTCGGCCGAGATCGAGCCTTTGAGGCGCGCCACGCTGTCGAAGACCAGGGTGTTGATGGACTCCTCGTGCTCCTGCAGGAACAGCGTGCCGTCGGTGCCCTCGGGCGCCTGCACGTTGTAGTGCAGGTTGCCGTCGCCCAGGTGGCCGAAGTTGACCATGCGCACGCCGGGAATGGCCTCGCGCAGCAGGGCGTCCGTCGTTGCCACGAATTCGGGGATGCGCGAGATCGGCACCGAGATGTCGTGCTTCACGTTCAGGCCTTCCTGCGCCTGGGCCAGCGGGATGTGTTCGCGGATGGACCACAGGCCCTGGGCCTGCGCCAGGCTTTCGGCGACGACCGCATCCGTGACCAGGCCCTGTTCCAGCGCGGCTTCCAGCAGGGACTCGAAGCGCGCACGCGCATGGTCCTCCGACTCGCTGTCGGAGTTCTCCAGCAGCACGCACCAGGGTGTCTGCTGGTACAGCGGCACCGCGGGTTGCGGGAAGTGCCGCGCCACCAGCGACAGCGCGAACTGGCCCATCACCTCGAAGCCCGTGAGGCCGGCCCCCAGGTACTGGTGGGCCAGCCCCAGCAGCGCCACGGCATGCTCCATGCTCGGCACGGCGGCCCAGGCGGTCAGCTGTGCGGCGGGCAGCGGTACCAGCTTCATGCTGGCGGCCGTGATGATGCCCAGCGTGCCCTCGGCGCCGATGAAGAGGTGGCGCAGGTCGTAACCCGTGTTGTCCTTGCGCAGGCCGGTGAGGCCGTTCCAGACCTCGCCCTGCGGGGTGACCACCTCCAGCCCCAGGCAGAGCTCGCGTGTGTTGCCATAACGCACGACCTGCGTGCCGCCGGCGTTGGTGCCCAGGTTGCCGCCGATGGTGCAGCTGCCCTCGGCCGCCAGGCTCAGCGGCAACAGGAAACCGGCCCCGCGGGCCCGGTCCTGCAGCGTTTGCAGCACGCAGCCGGCTTCGACCGTCATCGTCAGGTTGCCGGCGTCGATGGCGCGCACGGCCTGCATGCGCTGCAGGCTCAGCACGATCTGCCGCCCCGAGGTGTCGGGCGTGGAGCCCACCACCAGGCCGGTGTTGCCGCCCTGCGGCACGATGCTGACGCCCGTGGCCTGCTGGTGCTGCGCGCACAGGCGCACCACGGCGGCCACCTGCGCCGTGTCGGCGGGGCGTACCACGGCCAGCGCGCGGCCATGGACGCGTCCACGCCAGTCCTTCTCCCAGGCATCCAGGTCGGCGCCGGGACGGTCATGGGTGAGCACATGGGCAGGCCCCACGACCTCGCGCAGGGCATCGAGCAGGAGGGCGGTGGTGGCGGTCATGGGAGGCTCCGGCAGATTCAGGAGGTGGGCGCCGCAGTGGCCTCGCGACCGTCGCGAAGCCGCAGCCGCACGTGCATCGCACAGGCCGCGAAGAGCAGCAGGCACAGCAGGATCTCGGCCCCCGCCAGTGCCGCGGACAGGGGCAGCGTGTCGCTCCAGGCGCGCACCACGCCCTCGGTGAAATACAGCCACACCAGCAGGCTCACCCAGCGGTAGGTGTACATGCGTTGCTTGAGCAGGCCCGCCAGCGGGATGCACAGCGGCAGCACCTTGAGCGCGAGCCAGCTGCCGCCGGGCCGCAACGGTGCGAGCCACAGCTCCCAGGCCAGGCCCAGCACGATCAGGCCCAGCAGGCTGCCCACGGCCAGTGCGCGGGTCACGGCGGCGTGGCGCGGGGCATGGCGCTGCGAAGGAGGCTGGTGGGTCATGGGGGTGGCATCATACCGGCCATGATTTCCCTCTCGGACCTGCGTGCCTTCGGTGCCCGCCTGGCGGTGTTCCCCTGGCGCAGCACGGCCATCACGCTGCGCGAGCGCTTTCGCGAGGACCGCCTGGGCCTCACGGCCAGCAGCCTCACATTCACCACCACCATCGCGCTGGTGCCGCTGGTCGCGGTGGCGCTGTCGCTGTTCGCGGCCTTTCCGGTCTTTGCCCAATTCCAGGTGGGCCTGCAGCGCTGGCTGGTGGAGAGCCTGGTGCCCGAGACCATCGCACGCCAGGTGCTGGGCTACATCACGCAGTTCGCCCGGCAGTCCCGCGGGCTGGGCCTGGCGGGCCTGCTGGTGCTGGGCGTCACGGTCTTCGCGCTGGTGCAGACCATCGACCGCACGCTCAACCGGATATGGCGCGTGACGGGCAAGCGCCCCATGGCGCGGCGCATGGTGGTGTACTGGTCGGCGATCACGCTGGGGCCGCTGCTGTTGGGCATGAGCCTGGCCCTCACCTCCTATGCGGTGACGGCCTCGCGGGGCTTGGTGGGAGATCTGCCGCAATGGCTGTCCACGGTCATCGATCTGCTGCAGTTCCTGCTGGCGGCCGGGGCCATGGCGGCGCTGTTCCACTACGTGCCGCAGACCCATGTGAAGTGGTCCCATGCCTGGACCGGCGGCCTCTTCGTATCGGCGGCGCTGGAGCTGGCCAAGAAGCTGCTGGTGTTGTACCTGGCCAAGGTGCCGACCTATTCCGTGGTCTACGGCACCTTCGCCACCGTGCCCATCCTGCTGGTGTGGATCTACCTGTCGTGGGTGATCGTGCTGCTCGGCGCTGTCATCGTCGCCTACCTGCCCAGCCTGCTGGTGGGTGTTGTCCGCCGTGACCTCGGCGCGGGCTGGCGTTTTACGCTGGCGCTGGAGATCCTGCAGCACCTGCACGCAGTGCGCGACACGCCGCGCAAGGGGTTGCGCGTGGAGGAGCTTGCCAAGCTGCTGCGCACCAGCGATCTCGGCGTGGAGGCGGGCCTGGAATCGCTGATGGCGCTGGACTGGGTGGGCCGGCTCGAGGACCCCGTCGAGCCCGATGCGCCGCGCCATGTGCTGCTGGCCCATCCGGACACCACGGTGATGGCGCCGCTGGTGCACGACCTGCTGCTGCGCCGCCACGACAGCACCGAGCCGGTGTGGCGGCAGGCAGGCTGGGAAAGCCTGCGCCTGCGCGACGTGTTGTAGGCCTCAGCCTGCCGGCTGCAGCGTGGCCCAGATGCGTGCCGGTGTCAGCGGCATCTGCAGGCCCGGCGTGCGGTCCTGGTAGCCGTTGCGCGCCAGCGCATCCGCGATCGCATTGACTACGCAGGGCGTGGCGCCGATCGTGCCCAGCTCGCCCACGCCCTTGATGCCCAGCGGGTTGTTGAGGCAGGGCGTGGACTGGTCCATGGTCGTGCGAAAGGGCGGCGCGAGGTCTGCGCGCGGCGCGGCATAGTCCATCAGGCTGCCGGTCAGCAGCTGGCCCGATTCCCGGTCGTAGACCACCTGTTCCACCAGCGCCTGGCCCAGGCCCTGCACAGCGCCGCCATCCAGCTGGCCGATCACGATCATGGGGTTGATGACGCGGCCCACGTCGTTGACGGAGGCGTAGGCCACCACCTCTACCTCGCCCGTCTCGGGCGTGATCTCCACCTCGCAGACATGGCAGCCGTTGGGCCAGGACGGCCCACCCACGGTGGTGGAGGATTCCAGGTGGATGCGTTGGCCTTCCTGCTGGGCCGCCACCTCGAACAGTCCCATGCCGAGGTCGGTGCCACGCACCTGGAAGCGGCCCGCGCTGTATTCGATGTCCTCGGGCGCGGCCTCCAGCTGTTTCGCCGCGAGGCGGCGGCCTTCGTCGATGGCGCGGTCCGCACCCTCGCGCACGGCGGACCCACCGGCGAAGGCCGAGCGCGAGCCCGCGCTGCCGAAGCCTTCCCCGCGGTCGGTGTCGCCCAGCACGATGCGGATGCGCTCCATCGGCAGGGCGAAGGCGTCCACGGCGAGTTGCGCCAGCGAGGTCGCGATGCCCTGGCCCATGCCGTTGACGGCCGAGAAGATCTCGACGATGCCATCGGCCAACACGGTCACGGTGACACGCTCCGTGAATGCATTGCCGCTGGTCCACTCAAGGAACGTCACCAGCCCCTGGCCGCGCCACTTGCCGCGCCGGGCGGACTCGGCGGCACGTGCGTCGAAGCCGTTCCAGTCTGCGAAGGCCAGGCCCTGGTCCATGACATGCTCGAAGCGTCCGCTGTCGTAGACCTGGCGCATGGGGTTCTGGTAGGGCATCTGCGCGGGCTGCACGAAGTTGCGGCGGCGCAGCGCCACGCGGTCCATCCCGATCTGGCGCGCGGCTTCTTCCATCAGCCGCTCGATGGTGTAGATGGCCTCGGGCCGGCCCGCGCCACGGTAGGCGCCCAGGCAAGCCGTGTTGGTCATCACGGCCGTGAAGTGAAAGTCCACGGTCTGGATGTCGTAGACGCCGGTTTGCACCCACGGGCCCACCAGCAATGGGATGGCGCAGCCCGTGCCCGTTGCGTAGGCACCCACATTGGCCTTGCCGTCGATGCGCAAGGCCAGGATGCGGCCCGTCGCATCCAGCGCCAGCTCGGCATGGTGGTGGATGTCGCGGCCGACGGCGCTGCTGAGGAATTCCTCGCTGCGGTCGCCGATCCACTTGACGGCGCGCTGCAATGTCCAGGCGCAGAAGGCGGTCGCCACCTCCTCGGGGTGGGCGCCGCCCTTCATGCCGAAGCCGCCGCCCACGTCGCCCACGGTCACGCGCACCTTGTCGGTACCGATGCCCAGCGTGTCCTTGCCGATCAGCGTCTTCACGCCCGAGGGCATCTGCGTGCTCATGCGGATCAGCAGGCGGCCGTCGGCTGGGTCGATCAGCGCCAGCACCGAACGCGGCTCGATGGTCAGCGCCACCAGGCGCTGGTTGCTGATGTCCAGCTTCACGACATGGGCCGCGCTGGCGAAGGCGGCATCGGTGGCCTTGGAATCGCCGTAGCGCGACTCGGCCGCGATGTTGTCGGGGGCGGCGTCGCACAGTACAGGGGCTCCGCTGGCCAGTGCGTCCTCGATGGTCACGACCATCGGCAGGTCTTCGTAGTCCACCATGACGGCCTCGGCCGCATCACGCGCGGCCTGCAGGCTGGTGGCCACCACCATCGCCACGGCTTCACCCACGTAGCGCACACGTCCATGGGCCAGCACGTGGCGGGGCGCAGACACGGCCGGGCTGCCGTCGGCGCGCTGGAAGCCCGCCACGGTGGGCATCGGCTTGACGCCCGCGGCGACCAGGTCGGCACCGTCATAGACCGCGACCACGCCGGGCAGGGCCTGCGCGGCGGACTTGTCGACCGAGACAATGCGCGCATGCGGGTAGGGCGAGCGCACGAACACCAGCCGCAAGTGGTCCGTGTAGGTGGGGTCGTCCCGGATGTCGTCGGTGTAGCGGCCTTCGCCTGTGAGCAGCTTGTCGTCCTCGATGCGGCGCACGGACTGGCCGCTGCCGAAACGCGCTGGGGAAGAAGAGTTGTCCATGGAGTGTCTGGTGGAGTGGAAGGAGAGGCATCGCCCGCAGGGCTGCTGCATTGTGCGGCAAGCGCGCGGCCGCTGTCTTGCCGGTGCGCGCGGGCCCTGCGGCACAATGGCCCGCACCGGTCCCGACCCTTCACAAGGAGCATCGTTTCCCCATGCCCAAAGTCGATATCTGGCCCCATCTGACGCCCGAGAGCCAGGCGGTGGTGCACAAGAGCCGTGCACTCGCGGCGGAGTTCACGTCCGAAGCCTCCGATCCGCTGGTGGTGGCGCGCGAGGCGTACCTGCATGAGCGGTGCCACTGGAACTCCTTTCCCGTCGAACTGCCGCTGGTGCGGGATCTCGTGATGGAAGGGTCGCATGGCACGGTGCCCTTGCGCCTGTACCGTCCTGTCGCCGAGGGCGTGCTGCCGGTGCTGCTGTATGCACACGGCGGTGGCTACATCCTGGGGAACCTGGATTCGCACGACCGTATTTGCAGGCTTCTGGCGCAACGCAGCGGATGGGCTGTGGTGGCGGTGGAATACACGCTGGCGCCGGAGAAGAAATTCCCGGTCCAGCCGCAGCAGGTCTATGCGGCGTTGAAACATGTACATGCCCAGGCGGAGGAGTGGGACCTGCGTGCTGACCGCATCGCAGTGGGCGGGGACTCCGCAGGTGCGGCGCTTGTGCTGGCCGCCACGATGCAGGCTCGCGCGGCGGGATGGCAACCGGCGGTGTGCGCACAGCTTCTCTATTACGGGGGCTATGGCCTCAAGGATGCGGCATCACGACGCCTGTATGGCTGGGCCGACCTCGATGGGCTGGGTGACAAGGACACCGCGACCTTCGTCGACCACTATGTGGCGCGGCGTGAAGACCGCAACGACCCGCTGTCCAATCTCCTCGTCAATGACATGAAAGGTTTGCCACCAACCTATATCAATGCAGTGGCCTACGACCCGCTGCGGGACGACTCGCTGGCACTGGCGGAGTATCTGAAGGCAGCCAAGGTACCGCACCGACTGTCCGTGCCAGAGGGTGTGCTGCATGGTTTCCTGCATTACTCGGCAGTGGAGCCCCGTGCCATGCAGGCAATCCAGGAGGGCGCAGATTTTTTGCGAGCACTGGCTGCATGACGTCCAAACTCGTAGTATGATCATGGGCTTCGCTGATCACGGCGAAGTGCGGTGGGTGCTACGGTGCTTGCTGGGGGGATTTGAAAAAATCTTCTGCCTTGGGTTGCGATGTTGCTGAAAAGCGGTATAGAATCTGAGGCTCTGCTGGAGACGCCAAGTGCTGATTCGGCGGGGTGGTAAAGAGGTTTGTAAAAGGTCGGTGAGTTTAGAAAATAAACGAATTGATTGACAGGATTCAAAAAACTGTCGTATACTAGATGGCTCAACTGATCGCAGTTGAGTTCGCAGCAAGAAGAGATTCTGGCTGGTGATCCTTAAAAACTTACAGCCGATAAGCGTGGGCGTTTGAAGGTGATGACGAAGTTCTTCGGAACGAAGTCTTAACTGACTTTCAAATGCTCATGAGAATAGAAGTGAAGTTCACTTCAATTCCGTTTTTATGAGTTAACTCGAAAGAGTATAAATTTCAAGATCGAACTATAGAGTTTGATCCTGGCTCAGATTGAACGCTGGCGGCATGCCTTACACATGCAAGTCGAACGGCAGCGCGGGAGCAATCCTGGCGGCGAGTGGCGAACGGGTGAGTAATATATCGGAACGTGCCCAGACGTGGGGGATAACGTAGCGAAAGCTACGCTAATACCGCATGTGATCTGTGGATGAAAGCGGGGGATCGCAAGACCTCGCGCGTTTGGAGCGGCCGATATCAGATTAGGTAGTTGGTGGGGTAAAGGCCTACCAAGCCTACGATCTGTAGCTGGTCTGAGAGGACGACCAGCCACACTGGGACTGAGACACGGCCCAGACTCCTACGGGAGGCAGCAGTGGGGAATTTTGGACAATGGGCGCAAGCCTGATCCAGCAATGCCGCGTGCAGGATGAAGGCCTTCGGGTTGTAAACTGCTTTTGTACGGAACGAAACGGTCTTTTCTAATACAGAAGGCTAATGACGGTACCGTAAGAATAAGCACCGGCTAACTACGTGCCAGCAGCCGCGGTAATACGTAGGGTGCGAGCGTTAATCGGAATTACTGGGCGTAAAGCGTGCGCAGGCGGTTATATAAGACAGGTGTGAAATCCCCGGGCTTAACCTGGGAATTGCATTTGTGACTGTATAGCTGGAGTACGGCAGAGGGGGATGGAATTCCGCGTGTAGCAGTGAAATGCGTAGATATGCGGAGGAACACCGATGGCGAAGGCAATCCCCTGGGCCTGTACTGACGCTCATGCACGAAAGCGTGGGGAGCAAACAGGATTAGATACCCTGGTAGTCCACGCCCTAAACGATGTCAACTGGTTGTTGGGTCTTCACTGACTCAGTAACGAAGCTAACGCGTGAAGTTGACCGCCTGGGGAGTACGGCCGCAAGGTTGAAACTCAAAGGAATTGACGGGGACCCGCACAAGCGGTGGATGATGTGGTTTAATTCGATGCAACGCGAAAAACCTTACCCACCTTTGACATGTACGGAACTTGCCAGAGATGGCTTGGTGCTCGAAAGAGAACCGTAACACAGGTGCTGCATGGCTGTCGTCAGCTCGTGTCGTGAGATGTTGGGTTAAGTCCCGCAACGAGCGCAACCCTTGTCATTAGTTGCTACATTCAGTTGGGCACTCTAATGAGACTGCCGGTGACAAACCGGAGGAAGGTGGGGATGACGTCAAGTCCTCATGGCCCTTATAGGTGGGGCTACACACGTCATACAATGGCTGGTACAAAGGGTTGCCAACCCGCGAGGGGGAGCTAATCCCATAAAGCCAGTCGTAGTCCGGATCGCAGTCTGCAACTCGACTGCGTGAAGTCGGAATCGCTAGTAATCGTGGATCAGAATGTCACGGTGAATACGTTCCCGGGTCTTGTACACACCGCCCGTCACACCATGGGAGCGGGTTCTGCCAGAAGTAGTTAGCCTAACCGCAAGGAGGGCGATTACCACGGCAGGGTTCGTGACTGGGGTGAAGTCGTAACAAGGTAGCCGTATCGGAAGGTGCGGCTGGATCACCTCCTTTCTGGAAACTGTCATCTAGCTCAAACGCTCACACTTATCGGTTGTTGGAAGGTTGTCGCCAGCGAATCCTGGTTATTCGGGATAGAAAGCGACCGGCTTGGGTCTGTAGCTCAGTTGGTTAGAGCACCGTCTTGATAAGGCGGGGGTCGTTGGTTCGAGACCAACCAGACCCACCATTCCTCCAATATCCAATACTGTTTTGGGGGTGTAGCTCAGCTGGGAGAGCGGCTGCTTTGCAAGCAGTAGGTAGCGGGTTCGAGTCCTGTCACCTCCACCAATTCAATTCAACACCAAAGTGGCTTTCTGCGAAAGTGGAAGGACGCTTTGTTGTTGATCGAGATTTCTTGATCAATCGGCTGTTCTTTAAAAATTCATAGAGTTGAAATCAGCGTTGCTGGCGGAAAGTGCACATTCGTAAAGGTTTCGTGCATACCGTGCCGCCAGTGACAATTTGATTGCGTCAAAACGAATTTGAACTTTGTTTGAATTCAAGTAATGACGAATTTTCTCTGACAGCAATGTCAAAGAGTAATTCATATTACGGCATAACGCGTCTGGTGAAAGACCAGACAACATTCCTTGAAACGCTTTGCTTTCGCAAGAAAGATCAAAGTTATAGGGTCAAGTGAATAAGAGCATGTGGTGGATGCCTTGGCAATGATAGGCGACGAAGGACGTGATAGCCTGCGATAAGCTTGGGGGAGCCGGCAAATAGGCGCTATATCCCAAGATTTCCGAATGGGGAAACCCACCGAAAGGTATCGCATACTGAATACATAGGTATGCGAGGCAAACCGGGTGAACTGAAACATCTCAGTAGCTCGAGGAAAAGACATCAACCGAGATTCCGAAAGTAGTGGCGAGCGAAATCGGAAGAGCCTGTTAGTGATAGCACAACTCTTAACGGAACGGCCTGGAAAGGTCGGCCATAGCAGGTGATAGCCCTGTACGTGAAAAGAGATGTGTGGTACTGAGCTAACGACAAGTAGGGCGGGACACGAGAAATCCTGTCTGAATATGGGGGGACCATCCTCCAAGGCTAAATACTCATCATTGACCGATAGTGAACTAGTACCGTGAGGGAAAGGCGAAAAGAACCCCGGGAGGGGAGTGAAATAGATCCTGAAACCGCATGCTTACAAAAAGTAGGAGCCCGCAAGGGTGACTGCGTACCTTTTGTATAATGGGTCAGCGACTTACATTCAGTGGCAAGCTTAACCGAATAGGGAAGGCGTAGGGAAACCGAGTCCGAACAGGGCGTCTTAGTCGCTGGGTGTAGACCCGAAACCAAGTGATCTATCCATGGCCAGGATGAAGGTGCCGTAACAGGTACTGGAGGTCCGAACCGACTAGTGTTGCAAAACTAGCGGATGAGCTGTGGATAGGGGTGAAAGGCTAAACAAACTTGGAAATAGCTGGTTCTCTCCGAAAACTATTTAGGTAGTGCCTCAAGTATTACCGTCGGGGGTAGAGCACTGTTTTGGCTAGGGGGTCATGGCGACTTACCAAACCAATGCAAACTCCGAATACCGACGAGTACAGCTTGGGAGACAGAGCACCGGGTGCTAACGTCCGGACTCAAGAGGGAAACAACCCAGACCGCCAGCTAAGGTCCCTAAAATTGGCTAAGTGGGAAACGAAGTGGGAAGGCTAAAACAGTCAGGATGTTGGCTTAGAAGCAGCCATCATTTAAAGAAAGCGTAATAGCTCACTGATCGAGTCGTCCTGCGCGGAAGATGTAACGGGGCTAAGCCAGTTACCGAAGCTGCGGATTTGCAATTTATTGCAAGTGGTAGGAGAGCGTTCTGTAGGCCTGTGAAGGTGGCTTGTAAAGGCTGCTGGAGGTATCAGAAGTGCGAATGCTGACATGAGTAGCGTTAAAGGGGGTGAAAAGCCCCCTCGCCGTAAGCGCAAGGTTTTCTACGCAACGTTCATCGGCGTAGAGTGAGTCGGCCCCTAAGGCGAGGCAGAGATGCGTAGCTGATGGGAAACAGGTCAATATTCCTGTACCGATGTGTAGTGCGATGTGGGGACGGAGAAGGTTAACTCAGCCAACTGTTGGATATGTTGGTTCAAGCTTGTAGTCGTGCCTGGTAGGCAAATCCGCCGGGCTTAGATGAGGAGTGATAACGAGGAAGCTTGCTTCCGAAGTGAGTGATACCCTGCTTCCAGGAAAAGCCACTAAGCTTCAGCTGCACACGACCGTACCGCAAACCGACACTGGTGCGCGAGATGAGTATTCTAAGGCGCTTGAGAGAACTCAGGAGAAGGAACTCGGCAAATTGATACCGTAACTTCGGGAGAAGGTATGCCGCAAGTAGGTGAACTTGTACAAAGGGAGCCCAAAGCGGTTGCAAAAAATCGGTGGCTGCGACTGTTTATTAAAAACACAGCACTCTGCAAACACGAAAGTGGACGTATAGGGTGTGACGCCTGCCCGGTGCTGGAAGATTAAATGATGGGGTGCAAGCTCTTGATTGAAGTCCCAGTAAACGGCGGCCGTAACTATAACGGTCCTAAGGTAGCGAAATTCCTTGTCGGGTAAGTTCCGACCTGCACGAATGGCGTAACGATGGCCACACTGTCTCCTCCTGAGACTCAGCGAAGTTGAAATGTTTGTGATGATGCAATCTCCCCGCGGAAAGACGGAAAGACCCCATGAACCTTTACTGTAGCTTTGTATTGGACTTTGAACAGATCTGTGTAGGATAGGTGGGAGGCTTTGAAGCAGGGTCGCTAGATCTTGTGGAGCCAACGTTGAAATACCACCCTGGTGTGTTTGAGGTTCTAACCTAGGTCCATTATCTGGATCGGGGACAGTGCATGGTAGGCAGTTTGACTGGGGCGGTCTCCTCCCAAAGCGTAACGGAGGAGTTCGAAGGTACGCTAGTTACGGTCGGACATCGTGACGATAGTGCAATGGCATAAGCGTGCTTAACTGCGAGACTGACAAGTCGAGCAGATGCGAAAGCAGGACATAGTGATCCGGTGGTTCTGTATGGAAGGGCCATCGCTCAACGGATAAAAGGTACTCTGGGGATAACAGGCTGATACCGCCCAAGAGTTCATATCGACGGCGGTGTTTGGCACCTCGATGTCGGCTCATCTCATCCTGGGGCTGTAGCCGGTCCCAAGGGTATGGCTGTTCGCCATTTAAAGAGGTACGTGAGCTGGGTTTAAAACGTCGTGAGACAGTTTGGTCCCTATCTTCCGTGGGCGCTGCAGATTTGAGGAAGCCTGCTCCTAGTACGAGAGGACCGGAGTGGACACACCTCTGGTGTATCGGTTGTCACGCCAGTGGCATTGCCGAGTAGCTAAGTGTGGAAGAGATAAACGCTGAAAGCATCTAAGCGTGAAACTCGTTTCAAGATGAGATCTGCCGGGGCCTTGAGCCCCCTGAAGAGTCGTTCAAGACCAGGACGTTGATAGGTCGGGTGTGGAAGCGCAGTAATGCGTTAAGCTAACCGATACTAATTGCTCGTGCGGCTTGACCCTATAACTTTGATGCACAAGCCATCAAGGTTGTTATGCCAGGTGACGCAGTCAAAATACCAAGCTGATTTAGCTCTATGAATTCGTCGTCTTGATACCCAAAATATCAAGACCACAACCAGTTATGCCTGATGACCATAGCGAGGTGGTCCCACTCCTTCCCATCCCGAACAGGACAGTGAAACGCCTCAGCGCCGATGATAGTGCGGATTCCCGTGTGAAAGTAGGTCATCGTCAGGCTTCTACAGCCCTCAAAACCCCTCTTGCAGAAATGCAAGAGGGGTTTTGTCTTTGGACCAATGAATTCACAAAACGGCGCGAACCACGATATCGCGGGCAACGGCGATATGCACTGTACGCAGCGGTCTCTGGACGCGCCGCAGGTCGTCGGCGGCACGGGCCAGGTATTGGATGCCCTGGGTGATCCGGTCGGCCGGGATGGACGACAGGCGCAGGCGGAAGAAGGGGCAGGGTGAGGGTGGCTGCGCGAAGAAAACATCGCCGGCCTCGATGAGCACACCGTGCGCCAGCGCCGCGTGTGCCAATGCACCGGCGTCCATCCAGTCGGGCGCCTGCACCCACAGCGACGCACCGCCCTGCGGCAGGCGGAACTGGAAGTCTGGCAGGTAGGTTTTGAGCGCATCGGCCGCCATGCCCATGCGGCCTTGCATTGCCTGGTTCACGCGGCGGGTGTGGGAGTCGTGGTGGCCCAGCGAGAGGAACAGGGCGTACGCGTGCTGCAAAAACGCGCTGGGATGGCGTACCATGGCGTGGCGCAACACGCGCAGCTCGCGCACCAGCGCACGCGGCGCCACGATGTAGCCCAGCCGCAGCACGGGCGACAGCGCCTTGGACACCGAGCCGATGTACAGCACGCGGCCACCGCGGTCCAGGCTCTTGAGTGCGGGCATGGGCTCGCCTTCGTAGAGGTTCTCGGCCTCGTAGTCGTCCTCGATCACCACGAAGTCGCGCGCCTCGGCCAGGTCCAGCAACTGGCGGCGGCGCTGCAGGCTCAGCGTGCTGGTGGTGGGGCTCTGGTGCGAGGGCGTGACGAAGAGGTAGTCCACCGGCGGCAGGGCGTCCACCACCAGGCCGTCGCCGTCCACGGGCACATGCGCCCAGCGCGGGCTGCGCATGGAGAAACTGTTGCGCGCATGCGGGTGGCCGGGCTCTTCCAGGCCCACGCAGCTGCCGCGGTCGAACAGGGCCTCGGCCAGCAGGTAGTAGGCGTGCTGCGTGCCCACGGTCAGGATGATCTCGTCGGCCGTGGCGAACACGCCGCGCCGGGGCAGCAGGCGCTTGCGGATCTGGTCCACCAGCTCGGGCACGTCCTCGGTCTCCAGGTCCGGGGTCCATTGCGGCAGGCGCGAGCGCACCAGGCTGCGCACGCAGCATTCGCGAAAGTCCTCGTTGGGGAACAGCTGGGGGTCGTAGGTGCCGTAGACGAAGGGGTAGGGGTAGGCGCTCCACTGCTCGGGCTTGGACAGCGTGGGCCGGTCCACCAGCGAGCGCAACACGCGCCGCGACCAGTCGGGCCCGTTTGGGGTGTGCTCTGCCGTTGGCGGGGCCGCGCGCAGCGTGGTGCCGGGTGCCGTGCCCTCGGCCACGAACACACCGCTGCGCGGACGTGTCTGCAAAAAGCCTTCGTCCATGAGCTGCGCATAGGCCAGCGTCACCGTGTTGCGGCTCAGGCCCAGCAGGGCGGACAGCGTGCGCGACGAGGGCAGGGCGGTGCCCGGGCCCAGCCGCCCGTCCAGGATGGCCTGCACCACGGCCAGGCGCAGCCGGCCCTGCAGCGGCAGGCCAGGCTGCTCAGGCAGAGCGAAGAGTTGTGTCCACTGGATGGAGACGGGCTGGGCCATGGTGGGCGCAGTGTAGGGCGGGCTCGGTGCTGTGCAGCAAGAGTGCGGGCCGCTGGCACGAACGATTGGTGGGATCTGGACCTATGGCGCCGGCGCATGCGGGCCTACGCTCAAGGCCATTCGTTCATCACCACGTCACACGCTGCCCTCACCGATGTCGCCTCACAACAACCCGCCCGTCACCGTGCACACCCTGGAGGCCTTCAGCGCCGCATGGAACCGCCACGACATCGACGCGCTGATGTCCTTCATGGCCGAGGACTGCGTGTTTCAGACTGCTGCCGGCCCCGAGGTCTGTGGCGCGCGGCACGTGGGGACGGAGGCCGTACGCAAGGCCTTCGCGGCCGCGTGGCAGGCGGTGCCCGACGCGCAGTGGGAGCGCGCCACGCACATGGTGCAGGGCGACTTCGGCGTGTCGCAGTGGACCTTCACCGGCACGGCTGCAGATGGCAGCCGCATCGAGACCGACGGCATCGATGTGTTCGGCTTTCGCCACGGCAAGATCGTGCTGAAGAACGTGTTTCGCAAGGCGCGCAGCGCACCCGCGCCGGCCCCTTCGCAGGCCCTTGCACCGTCTGCATCACCCACGCACAAGGCCACCTGAGCATGGCCATCACCGGCTTCGTGCACGACATGCCGCAGCCCGCAGCGCGGGTGCCGCGCGAGCGTTACGACCCCGGCTACGACCCCCTGGTGCAGGCCGACCCCGGCCGTGGCCGCGACTACGCGCCCACCTACTGGGTTGCCAGCGCGGGTCAGCCGCCGGAAGAC
The DNA here is from genome assembly GCA_965278985.1 of Burkholderiaceae bacterium. Lineage (GTDB taxonomy): Bacteria > Pseudomonadota > Gammaproteobacteria > Burkholderiales > Burkholderiaceae_C > CAISIP01. Next base: position 619,721 of record OZ257131.1, read on the forward strand.
GACGGCCCGGTGGCGGGTGATATCGATGCCGACGTGGTGGTGATCGGGTCCGGCGCCACGGGCCTGTCCACCGCGCTGTACCTGGCCCAGGAGCATGGCGTGCGCGCCATCGTGCTGGAAGCCAACCAGGTGGCCTGGGGCTGCTCCAGCCGCAATGGCGGCCAGGGCCAGAACGCCAGTGGCCGGCTCAGCCGTGCGCAGTGGATCGCGCGCTGGGGGCTGGACACGGCGCGCCAGCTCGACGCCGAGATCCGCGCGGGGTACGAGAACTTCGTGCAGCTGGCCAGCAGCATCGACTGCGACATCACGCCCGGCGGCCACCTGCATGTGGCGCACCGGCCCGAGAAACTCGCCTACCTGGAGGCCAGCGCCCGCGTGGCACGCGAGCAGTTCGGTTATGCCACGCTCATGCTCTCTGCAGACGAGCTGCGGCGCGACTACTGCGACGAGCGCGAGGCCGCCGGCGCGCTGCTGGAGGCCGAGGGCACAGGCATCCACCCGCTCAAGTTCAACTTCGGCTTGATTCGCCGTGCGCGGGCGCTCGGTGTGCGGGTGCACTCCGGCAGCCCCGTGCAGGGCTGGCACACACAGGGCGGCGTGCACCACCTGCGCACACCCGGTGGCACGGTGCGCGCGCGGCGCGTGGCCGTGTGCACCGGCGGCTACACCGGCCAGCAGCTGCACCCGCTGCTGCGCAGCCGCATCATGCCGGTGCTGTCCAACTCGCTGGTCACGCGGCCGCTCACCGCTGCCGAGCTGGCAGCCACCAACTTCCGCACACACACGTTCCTCACCGACACGCGCACACTGCGCTTTTACTACCGGCTGCTGCCCGACAACCGCCTGCAGATCGGCAGTCGCAGCGCGCTGAGCGGGGCAGATGCGCCCAACCCCGTGCACCAGAAGCTGCTGACCGATGCCATCGCGCGCAAGTTTCCGCCGCTCGCCGGCATCGCGGTGGAGCACTCCTGGTGGGGCTGGGTGGACGTGAGCCACGACATGATGCCGCGCATCGTCCAGCCCGACGCGGCGCAGAGCATCTGGTACGCGGTGGGGTATGGTGGCAACGGCGTGTCCTTCAGCACCTGGGCGGGCAAGCGGCTGGCGCAGCGCGTGGTGGGCAAGGATGCGGGGCAGGCGGTGTTCGAGCTGCCCATTTACAACACGCCGCTGGAGCACCCCAACGTGATGGGGGTGGTGCGCTCGCCGGTGTTCGCGCCGTTCCGCCGGCTGGGCCAGCGCATGCTGTACCGCTGGTACTGGTGGCGTGACGAGCACTGACGCACCCACCCTTCCACACAGCACACACATGGAGCAGTACAAGGTGAAGAGTTTTCCCGAAAAAGGCATGGCCCGCGGCGACATCGACGCCGCCTTCGACGCACTGCAGGCCAAGGACGCCGCCTGGCGCGAGGGCCGCGTACCGCTGTATGTGTTCCGCGGCGACGAGGAGGCCTACGAGGTGGGCCGCGATGCCTTCATGCGCTTCTTCACCGAGAACGCGCTGGGCGGCAAGCGCGCCTTCACCAGCGTGCGCCGCATGGAAGAGGACGTGATCGCCATGGGCCTGTCGCTGTTCCATGGCGGTGAGGGTTCGGCAGGCCTCATGACCAGCGGCGGCACCGAGAGCATCTTCCTCGCCGTGCGTGCCGCGCGCGAGCAAGCCCGTGCCCAGAAAGGCGTGCCCAAGGGCCGCGGCAACATGGTGCTGCCCGAGACCGCGCACCCCGCCTTCACCAAGGCCGCGCTGAGCATGGACCTGGAGGAGCGCCGCATCCCCGTGCGCGCCGATGGCCGCGCCGACGTGCCCGCCATGGCACCCGCCATCGACGGCGAGACCGTGATGCTGGTGGGTTCCGCGCCGTGTTTTCCCTACGGCGTGATCGACCCCATCACCGAGCTGGGCGAACTCGCGCAGCAGCAGGGCCAGTGGCTGCATGTGGACGCCTGCGTGGGCGGCTACCTGGCGCCCTTCGCGCGCGACATCGGTTATGCCATCCCCGCCTTCGACCTGGGTGTGCCGGGAGTGGCCTCGCTGTCTGCGGACCTGCACAAGTACGGCTTCTGCCCCAAGCCCGCCTCCACCGTGTTCTTCGACTCCGCCGCACGCGCCGCGCTGGCGGGCTTCGACATGGATGTGTGGCCCTCGGGCCGCTTCGTCACCAACACGCTCGTGGGCACGCGGCCGGCCGGTGGTGTGTCGGGCGCCTGGGCCACCATCCACTTCCTGGGCGCGGAGGGTTACCGTCGCGTCGCGCAGCGCGTGATGGAGATGCGCGACGCCTACATCGCCGGCATCCTGGCCATCCCCGGCTACCGCATGGCCGCCATGCCCGACTTGGCGGTGATGGCCTTCCACGACCCGTCGCTGGACATGATGCGCGTGGCCGCGCTGATGGGCGAGCGCCAATGGGTGCCGGGGACCATCAGCCAACCCGCGGGGCTGCACATGATGCCCTCGCTGCTGCATGCACCGGCCCGCGAGGCCTACCTGGCCGACCTGGCGGCCTGTTCCGCGCAGGCGCGGCAGGAAGCCGAGGCGGGGCAGCAGGGCAAGCGCCAGGCTGCGGTGTACTGACCCCGCCACCCGCCACCCGCCACCGACCGCCACAACACCACAAGGAACCCCATGGGCAAAATCGTCGTCGCCGCCAAGATCAAGCACGAGACCAATGGCTTCAACCGCGTGCCCACCACGCTGGACCATTTCCACACCTACGAGCTGCACGCGGGCGATGCCGTGATCCCCTACTACAAGGGCACGCGGCTGGAGATGGGCGCCTTCATCGACGCGTGCGAGAAGTACGGCTGGACCATGCCGGTGCCGATCTCTGCCTTCGCCAACCCCAGCGGTGTGGTGGCGGATGCGGCCTTCGAGACCATGTGCAGCATGCTGCTGGACGGCCTGCGCGCGCAGCCGCACATCGACGGTGTGCTGCTGGCCCTGCACGGCGCGATGTTCACGGTGAGCCACGGCGACGCCGAAGGTGAGCTGCTGGCGCGCGTGCGGGCGGTGGTGGGGCCGGATGTGCCCATCGCCGTCACGCTGGACCCGCATGCCAACGTGACGCAGCGCATGGTGGACAACGCCAGCATCATCACCGCCTTCCGCACCAGCCCGCACACCGACCAGTACGAGACCGGCCTGCGCGCCGCACACCTGCTGGAAGAAACGATGCACGGCCGCCTGATGCCGCAGATGGTGCTGGCCCGCCGGCCGCAGCTGCAGGGCTTCGACGGTGCGCGCACCTATGTGCCCGGCGGCCCCATGCTGCGGGCGCTGGAGATCGCCGGCCGTGCCGAAGCCGAGCCCGGCATCGCCTGCGTCAGTATCCAGGCCGGCTTCTCGCGCTGCGACATCGCCGAACTGGGCCCCACGGTGGTGGTGATCACCGACGGCGCGAACCCGCGTGGCAGGCAGATCGCCGAGCAGCTGATGGACTTCTGCTGGGAGACGCGCAGCGTGTGGAGCGACCCGCTGGTGAGCATCGACCAGGCCGTGCAGGCCGCGCGCGAGCGTGTACCTGGCACACCGCCGCTGGTGCTGGGCGACTACGGTGACGCCCCCGGCGGCGGCAGCTACGGCGACAGCACGCGGCTGCTGGCCGCGCTGCTGGACGCCGGCATCACCAACGGCACACTGGGCGCCATCTACGACCCGGTCACCGCCTACCAGGCGCTGCGCGCCGGCGCGGGCGCCACCATCGACGTGAAGCTGGGCGGGCACAGCGACAGCGAGAGCATGGGCCAGCCCATCGTGGCCAGCGCCAAGGTGGTGTCCATCTCCGAGACGGGCGACATGGTCTTCAAGGGCCCGTACGGCACCGGCACGCGGCGCAGCTTCGGGCCCAGCGCCTGCCTGCAGGTGGGGGGCTTCACGGTGATCGTGTCCTCGCGCAACCTGGGCATCTACGACCTGGAGCAGTTCCGCATCTACGGCATCGAGCCCACGCAGTGCGCGGTGGTGATCGCCAAGTGCATGCAGGGCCACCATGCGGCCTTCGACCCCATCGCCAGCCGGACGCTGGACGTGGACACCGGCGGCCTCACCAGCGCGGACCTGGAGCGCTTCCGCTTCACGCGCGTGCAGCGGCCCGTGTGGCCGCTGGATGCCATGGCCTCGCCCACAGCCGCTGCCTGACATCTTGTGATGGCTGCCCTTCGATTCCCCCTTCCGACCTTCCCCACTGATTCAAGGAGTTTCTCCATGCGAACCACACCCCTCACACCGCTGTTGGGCCGGCTGTTGTTGTGCACTGCGGTGGCGGCGACATGCCTGTCGGCGGCCGTGCCCGCGCTGGCCGCCACACCGCGCGACACGCTGGTGATCGCGCGCGAGATCAGCAGCATCTCGGACTGGGACCCGGCCGTGTCGCAGATCCTCGACACGCAGGAGATCAACTCCGACATGTACGAGCGCCTGGTGGGCTTCGACCCGCGCAAGCCCGGCGGCGGCGAGCTGATGGGCGTGGTGGCCGAGAGCTTCACCGTCACCCCCGACGGCAAGCAGTTCACCTTCAAGATCCGCAAGGGCATCAAGTTCCACTCCGGCAACCCACTGACCGCCGAGGACGTGGCCTATTCCTTCAAGCGCCTGCTGCTGCTGGACCGCGAGCCCTCGGGCAACCTCAAGCAGATCGGCATGACCAAGGAGAACATCGAGAACAACGCGCGCGCCTTCGAAGGCGACCTGTTCGTGCTGACGCTGCCCGAGCCCTATTCCACCTCCTACATCCTGGGACTGTTGTCCTCCACCTCCTTCAGCATCGTGGACAAGAAGCTGCTGGAGGCCAATGTGCAGGGCGGCGACTTCGGCTCCAAGTGGTTGTCGCGCCGCACGGGGCAGGAGACCTCCGCCGGCTCCGGCCCGTACCGCATCGCCAACTACCGCGCCTCCGACCTGCTGGTGCTGGAGCGCAACGACGCCTACTGGCGCTACCGTGCGCCGCTCAAGCGCGTGATCTTCCGCCACATCCCCGAGTCGGGCGCGCAGCGCCTGCTGGTGGAGCGGGGCGACGCCGACATGGCCTTCAACCTCACGGCGCAGGACATCGACGCGCTGCAAGGCAAGGCCGGCGCCAAGGTGGAGTTCTTTCCTTCGCGCCGGATCCTCTACTACGGCTTCAACATGACGGTGAAGCCCTTCGACGACCCGCGCGCGCTCAAGGCGATGAAGTTCCTCATCGACTACGACACCTTCGAGAAGACGCTGATGCGCAACCAGGGCAAGGTGCACCAGACCTTCATCCCGGGTTCCAACCTCGGCGCGCTCAATGAGCGGCCCTTCAAATACGACCCCGCGCGTGCCAAGGCGCTGCTGGCCGAGGCAGGCCTGTCGCAGGGCTTCAGCTTCCGCCTGCACGTGGCCAACCGCCGGCCCGAGGTGGACATGGCCACGGCCTTCCAGGCCTCGGCCGCGCAGGTGGGCGTGAAGGTGGACGTGGTGACCATTCCGCCGAGCCAACTGATCCCCCTGTACCGCGACCGCAAGGTGGACGCGCTGATGTTGTCCTTCTATTCGCCCTACGGCGACCCGCACGCCACGGCGAGCAAGTTCGCCTTCAGCCCCGGCGGGCTGCCCGATGCCAAGCCCGGTGAGAACTACCCCTCGGAGCTGACCTGGCGCCTGGGCTGGACACCCAAGGACCTGTCGGTGAAGGTGATCGCCGCCACCAAGGAGTCCGACCCCAAGAAGCGCACCGCGATGTACGCCGACATCCAGCGCGCGTATTGGGAGACGGCCCCCTTCGCACAGACCTTCCAGGCCACGCAGGCCATCGGCATGCGCGCGGACGTGCAGAACTACCGTTACGGTGCCAAGGGCGCGGACACCAGCTTCGCCTTCACCAGCAAGAAGTGACGACCATGGCCGCTGCAACCTGCTCCTGCTGCTCGTGCTTCGGGGGCGTGGCATGAGCCCGGGCGGCGAGCGCCGCTCCAGCGGCTGGACCCTCACGCTGGAGCTGGCCGTCACCTTCCTGGGCCTGATGGCCGTGACCTTCCTGATCGGGCGCGTCATGCCAGCCGACCCGGTGGTGGCGGCCGGTGGCGCGGATCTGTCGGTGGCGCAATACGCGCGGCTCAAGGCCGAGATGGGGCTGGACCAGCCGATGGTGGTGCAGTTCGGCCAGTTCCTGCTGCGGCTGTTCTCGCTGGACTTCGGCACCTCCTTCCTCACCGGCAACCCGGTGTCGGCCGACATCGCGCGGGTGTTCCCCGCCACGCTGGAGCTGGCCACGCTGGGCGTGCTGATCGGCGCAACGGTGGGTATCCCCGCGGGCATCATGGCCGCCGTGATGCGGGGCACCTGGGTGGACACGGTGCTGCGCTGCTTCACGCTGGTGGGCTACTCCATGCCGGTGTTCTGGAAGGGCCTGATGCTGCTGCTGGTGTTCTACGTGGTGCTGGGCTGGGCCGAAGGGCCGGGGCGCCAGGGCATCGCATTCGAGGGCACGGTGCAACCCATCACCGGCATGCTGCTGTTCGACAGCCTGCTGCGCGGCGAATGGGAGGCCGCACGCGACGCCTGGGGCCACCTGGTGCTGCCGGCCGTGAGCCTGGGCTACGGTGCGGGCGCGTTCCTGGCGCGCATGACGCGCAGCTTCATGCTGGAGCAGCTGGGGCAGGAATACGCCGTCACCGCTGCGGTGAAGGGAGCCTCCACCGCACGCATCGTGTTCCGGCACGCACTGCCCAACTGCGGTGTGCAGCTCGTCACCACGCTGGCGCTCACCTACGGCCTGCTGCTGGAGGGCGCCGTGCTCACCGAGACCGTGTTCGCCTGGCCCGGCCTGGGGCAGTACATGACACGGGCCATGTTCAACGCGGACATGAACGCTGTGCTGGGCGGCACCTTCGTCATCGGCACCATGTTCGTGGTGCTCAACCAGCTCTCGGACGCGGCCTACCGCTGGCTCGACCCGCGCGCGCAATGACCATGAACACCACTTCTTCCGCATCCGCATCCGCCGCCGCTGCCGTGCCTTCCGCGCCGGGCTTCAAGGCCTGGCTGTTCTCGCCATCGCCCACCACCCAGTGGCAGGCGCGGCTGGGGCGCTTCAGCTTTGCGGCGCTGGACTTCGCATCGAGCCCCGCGGCCATGGCTGGCTTGTTGATCGTGCTGCTGCTGGCCATCGTCGCCGCGTTCGCACCGTGGCTGGCCACGCACGACCCCACGGCCCAGTCGCTGATGACCATGCTGCAGGCGCCCTCGCGCGAGCACTGGTTCGGCACCGACGAGCTGGGCCGCGACATTTACAGCCGCGTGGTCTACGGGGCCCGCATCACTCTCACCATCGTGGCCATGGTGGCCATCATCGCGGCGCCCATTGGCCTTGCCATCGGCTGCGCGGCGGGCTTCATGGGCGGCTGGGTGGACCGCGTGCTGATGCGCATGACCGACATCGCGCTGGCCTTCCCGCGGCTCATCCTGGCGCTGGCCTTCGTGGCCGCCATGCGGCCCAGCCTGGAGAACGCGGTGATCGCCATCGCGCTCACGGCCTGGCCTCCGTATGCGCGGCTGGCGCGCGCCGAGACGCTGGTGATACGCCGCAGCGACTTCGTGGCCGCCGCGTGGCTGGCTGGCAAGAGCCGCACACGCATCATCTGGCGCCACATCGTGCCGCTGTGCCTGCCTTCGTTGCTGGTGCGCGTGACGCTGGACATGGCCGGCGTGATCCTGATCGCGGCCGGCCTGGGCTTCCTGGGCCTGGGCGCGCAGCCGCCTACACCGGAGTGGGGCGCGATGTTGTCCAACGGGCGCGACTTCCTGCTGGACGCGTGGTGGGTGGCCACGCTGCCCGGCGCGGCGATCTTCTTCGCCAGCCTGGGCTTCAACCTGCTCGGTGACGGGTTGCGCGATGCGCTCGATCCGCGGAGGCAGTCATGAACGCCGTGTCAATGCCGCAGGCCACCGAGCCCCTGGTGCAGGTGCGCGACCTGCGGATCAGTTTCCCCAGCCGCTCGGGCACCACGCACGCCGTCAAGGGCATCTCCTTCGAGGTCGGCCGCGAGAAGCTGGGCATCGTGGGCGAGAGCGGCTCGGGCAAGTCCATCACCTGCCGCGCGCTGATGGGCCTGGTGCCGCCGCCGGCGCAGGTCACGGCCACTTCCATGCGCCTCTTCGGCGACGAGTATGCGCAGGCCAAACGCTCGGCCTTCCATGCCGTGCGCGGCCGGCGCATGGGCCTGATCATGCAGGACCCGCGCTACTCGCTGAACCCGGTGCTCACCATCGGCCGGCAGATCGAGGAGGGCCTGGCGCTGCAGCGTGGCATGCGGGGCGATGCCGCGCGCGCCGAGGGGCTGCGCCTGCTGGAGGCCGTGTCCATGCGCGACCCGCAGCGCGTGTGGAAGGCGCATCCGCACGAACTCTCGGGCGGCATGGGCCAGCGCGCCATGATCGCCATGATGCTGGCCATGGAGCCTGCGTTGCTGGTGGCCGACGAGCCCACCTCGGCGCTGGACGTGACGGTGCAGGTCGAGATCCTCGCGCTGCTGCAGTCGGTGGTGGAGGAGCGCGGCATGGCGCTGATCCTGGTGAGCCACGACCTGCGCATGGTCGAGAATTTCTGCGACCGCGTGATCGTGATGCAGCACGGCCACATCGTGGACCAGTGCGTGGCCTCGGCGCTGTCCGACTCGCAACATCCCTACACGCGCGGATTGATGGACTGCGTGCCTTCGCTGGAGCCTGTGGAATGAACGCGCCCATCGATGCACCCCTGCACGCCATGTCGTCCGCTGGTCCGCGCTCCACTCCGGTTGTGTCTGGCGTGCCGGCAGCCACCGCGCCGATGCTCAGCGTGCGCGACCTGGTGGTGCGCTTCGGCACGGCCAAGAAGCCCGTGCTGGCCGTGGACGGCGTGAGCCTGGAGATACCCACCGGCCAGTCGCTTGGCATCGTGGGCGAAAGCGGCAGCGGCAAGTCCACCGTGCTGCGCGCGGTGTGTGGCCTGAACGCCATCGCGTCCGGCACCTGCCTGGTGGACGGTGTGCCGTTGCAATCGCTGGCGCCGAAGGTGCGCGCACGCCGCGTCCAGATGATCTTCCAGGACCCCTACGGTGCCCTGCACCCGCGCCAGAGCGTGGACGCGCAACTGCGCGAGCAGCTGCACGGCCACGGCCTGGGCGACGCGACCGAGCGCATCCTGGACCTGATGCGCCAGGTGGCACTCGGCCCCGAGCTGCGCTTCCGTTACCCGCACCAGCTCTCGGGTGGCCAGCGGCAGCGCGTGTGCATCGCACGCGCCCTGGCGCTGGAGCCGCGCCTGCTGCTGCTGGACGAGCCCACCTCGGCACTGGACATGTCGGTGCAGGCCGAAGTGCTGCGCCTGCTGGCGCATATCCGGGCCGACCGTGGCATGTCCTACCTGTTCGTGTCGCACGACCTGGCCGTGGTGGCGCAGCTGTGCGACCACATCGCCATCATGCAGAAGGGGAAGATCGTCGAGACCGTCACCGCTGCGGCATTGCGGGCCGGGCAGGTGGTGCATCCCTATAGCGCGACGCTGCTGCATGCGTCGAAGAAGCGGCACGGGTTGGCTGCGGGCTGAGGCCCGGCACGTCCCGGAAGACTTCCAAGGCCAATCGCGAGAAATCGATCTCCGTGTCCTTCCAGCCCACCGCTTCGGAAAGCAGGGCTGGCACGGTCTCGATCAGCATCTGGGAATCCGGGGGGAGAAGAGCGTAGTTCATGCCTGCATTGTTGGGCAGCATCTCTGCCGGACTGTGGCGGGACTGTGGAGACCGCGCAGTGGGACAAGCGTCCCACTCTGCGGCCATTCCCGCCGCGGAGGTCACATGAACAAATGCTCGCCCGCGTTGGTCCCGCCCAGCACCACGTAGTTGACCTTGCGCACGTCCAGCAATTTCTTGCCACCGGCATAACTGATGGAGCTTTGCACGTCCTGCTCCATCTCCGTCAGCGTGTCGGAGAGCTTGCCCTTGATGGGTTCCAGGATGCGCTTGCCTTCCACGTGGCGGTACTCGCCCTTGTTGAAGTCGCTCGCCGAGCCGTAGTATTCCTTGAACAGGCGGCCGTCCACCTCCACGGTCTGGCCAGGGCTCTCCTCGTGGCCGGCGAGCATGGAGCCGATCATCACCATCGTGGCGCCGAAGCGCACGCTCTTGGCGATGTCGCCATGCTCGCGGATGCCGCCGTCGGCGATGATGGGCTTGGTGGCCACGCGGGCGCACCACTTGAGCGCCGACAGCTGCCAGCCGCCCGTGCCGAAGCCGGTCTTCATCTTCGTGATGCAGACCTTGCCCGGGCCGATGCCCACCTTGGTCGCGTCGGCACCCCAGTTCTCCAGGTCGATCACGGCCTCGGGCGTGCCCACGTTGCCGGCGATGATGAAGGAGGCGGGCAGCTTCTGCTTGAGGTACTCGATCATCGCCTTCACGCTGTCGGCGTGGCCGTGCGCAATGTCGATGGTGATGTATTCGGGCACCAGACCTTCTGCGGCCAGTGTGTCGACCGTGGCGTAGTCGGGCTGCTTCACGCCCAGCGAGATCGATGCGAAGAGCTTCTGGCCGTGCATGCGGCGCACGAAGGCCACGTTGTCGAGGTCGAAGCGGTGCATCACGTAGAAGTAGCCGTTCGTGGCCAGCCAGACGCAGGTCCCTTCGTCCACCACCGTCTTCATGTTGGCGGGCACGACGGGGATGCGGAAGCGGCGCCCGCCGAAGTCGATGCTGGCATCACATTCCGAACGGCTCTCCACGCGGCACTTGCGCGGCAGCAGCAGGATGTTCTCGTAGTCGAAGATTTCCATGGTGTTTCCAAGCTCCAGAAAACTGTTTGTTGAACAGGTGAGCGCTTGGACTGTGCCCGGTGTGCCTGCGCGACGTTCCGGAGGCCGGAGGTCCACAAACAAAAAACCGGACCACAAATGCTTGGGCCCGGTGCCTGATTCTAGTCGCGCGGCCCATATCGGTTTGCATATAGGGGTCTTTCTACAATCGCCATATGTCCGCGCCCCATTCCATTGCTTCGTCCCAGAGTTCCCTGTTCGCACCCGCGGGTGCCGGTGTGCAGGAGGGCGCAGGCTCGGGCCTGTTGGCGGGCCTCAACGCCGAGCAGCGTGCCGCCGTCACGCTGCCCAATGAACATTCCCTGATCCTGGCCGGTGCGGGCTCCGGCAAGACGCGGGTGCTGACCACCCGCATCGCCTGGCTGCTTCACCGTGGCGAGACCTCGCCCGCCAGCGTGCTGGCCGTGACCTTCACGAACAAGGCCGCCAAGGAGATGATGACGCGCCTGTCGGCGATGCTGCCGGTGAACGTGCGCGGCATGTGGATCGGCACCTTTCACGGCCTGTGCAACCGCTTCCTGCGCGCGCATTACAAGCTCGCCGGCCTGCCGCAGGCCTTCCAGATCCTCGACACGCAGGACCAGCTCTCGGCCATCAAGCGGCTGATGAAGCAGTTCAACATCGACGACGAGCGTTATCCGGCGCGGCAGACGCAGTGGTTCATCTCCGGCTGCAAGGAAGAGGGCCTGCGGCCCAACATGGTCGAGGCGCGCGATGCCGACACCAAGCGCAAGGCCGAGATCTACCAGCTCTACGAGGAACAGTGCCAGCGCGAGGGCGTGGTGGACTTCGGCGAGCTGATGCTGCGCAGCTTCGAGCTGCTGCGCGACAACGACCCGGTGCGCGAGCACTACCAGCGGCGCTTCCGCCACATCCTGGTGGACGAGTTCCAGGACACCAACACGCTGCAGTACGCCTGGCTCAAGATGCTCACCGGCGCGGGGCCGAATGCCACGGTGCATGGCGACCCGTCCTTCCAGCCGCGGGGCTGCGTGATGGCCGTGGGCGACGACGACCAGAGCATCTATGCCTTCCGCGGTGCGCGCGTGGGCAACATGGCCGACTTCGTGCGCGAGTTCCAGGTGCAGCACCAGATCAAGCTGGAACAGAACTACCGCAGTTACAGCAATATCCTGGACAGCGCCAATGCGCTGATCAGCCACAACGCGCGCCGCCTGGGCAAGAACCTGCGCACCGACCAGGGGCCGGGCGAGCCGGTGCGCGTCTACGAGTCGCCCAGCGATCTGGCCGAGGCGCAGTGGATGGTCGAGGAGATGCGGCAGCTGGAGCGCGAGGGCACGGAGCGCAAGGAGATGGCCGTGCTTTACCGCAGCAATGCGCAGAGCCGGGTCATAGAGACCGCGTTGTTCAATGCAGGCGTGCCCTATCGCGTGTACGGCGGCCTGCGCTTCTTCGAACGCGCCGAGATCAAGCACGCGCTGGCCTACCTGCGGCTGCTGGACAACCCAGGTGACGACACCAGCTTCCTGCGCGTCGTGAACTTCCCCCCGCGCGGCATCGGCGCGCGCAGCCTGGAACAGCTGCAGGACGCCGCGCGCGCGGCCGGCAGTTCGCTGTACGCGGCCGTGCCGTCGATGTCGGGGCGCGCCGGTGCCAACATCGGCGCCTTCGTGAACGGCATCGACAACCTGCGCACGCAGATCCAGGGCCTGTCGCTGCGCGAGATCATCGAGCTGGTGCTGGACCACAGCGGCATGGTCGAGCACTACCGTGGCGAGCGCGAAGGTGCCGACCGCATCGAGAACCTGGAGGAACTGGTCAACGCTGCCGAAAGCTTCGTCACGCAGGAGGGTTTCGGCCGCGATGCCGTGGCGCTGCCTGTCGACGAGCTGGCGCCAGCGCCCGACGCGGAGACAGGCGAGACCCTGTCACCGCTGGCGGCGTTCCTCACGCATGCGGCGCTGGAGTCCGGTGACAACCAGGCGCAGGCCGGGCAGGACGCCGTGCAGCTGATGACGGTGCATTCCAGCAAGGGGCTGGAGTTCGACTGCGTGTTCATCACCGGCATGGAAGAGGGCCTGTTCCCGCACGAGAACTCCATGAACGACCGTGACGGGCTGGAGGAGGAGCGCCGGTTGATGTACGTAGCCATCACGCGCGCGCGCAAGCGCCTGTACCTGAGCCACTCGCAGACGCGCATGCTGCATGGCCAGACGCGTTACCACATCCGCAGCCGCTTCTTCGATGAACTGCCGGAAGGCGCGCTCAAGTGGATCACGCCCAAGCGCGCGGGCTTCGGCAGCTTCGAGCGCCAGCCCTTCGGTGCGCAGGGCGACAGCGACTGGACCCGCAGCAGCGGCGGCAGCCGAGCAAGCCGGCAGGGCGCCATGGTGGACAGCGCGCCCGTGGCGCGCAAGGACGACGCCGCCGGCCACGGGCTGCGCGTGCACATGAAGGTGTTCCACAACAAGTTCGGCGAGGGCAAGGTGCTGGCCATCGAGGGGGCCGGTGACGACGCCCGCGCGCAGATCGACTTCCCGCGCCACGGCACCAAGTGGCTGGCGCTGTCGGTGGCCAAGCTCACGCCGGTGACGTGAGCGCGGGGCTGCGGGCGGTCAGTTCGACGGCTTGTACGGCGGCGCAACGGGCGCGCCCGGCGCCATCGGCTGCATGCCATAGCTGCCCGTGGCCTTGTTGCCCTTGCGACCCGACACCTGCCAGGCCGTGCGTTGTCCCAGCAGGCGGGCCAGCATCTCCATCTCCTCGTCGCCATGGTTGATTGCCGGTGCAGGCCGCAGGTAGCGGCCTTCGCGTGCTTCGACTTCGGCCCAGTAGGCGTCGTGGTACTCGGTCTGGCTGGTGGCCGTATCCCCGCCCGCGTCCAGGTCCACCGTGCCGTAGCAGTTGCACAGGTAGCTGCGCCCGCCCTGGCCGGCGGGCACCTCCGCATAGACGCCCGTGCCGCGGATGCCCGCTGTGAGGGTGGGCGTGACGATGGTTCTGGCCCCGCCCTTGTTCCAGACGCTGGCCACGCCACCCGTCAACAGGCGCAGCAGGCTCACGACGCTCAACGTGCTGCCGCGCTCCACGACGAGGCGGCTGTCGGGGCGCATGCGGAATGACGCGCTGCCCACCACGAAGACCAGGTTCGTGCCCGGGCCGGTGCTCACCTCGTCGCCGGTCTGGATGGTCGTGTCGGGGCGCAGCCGCTGGCCGTTGAGCAACGCGTCCCCCTGCAACTCCACGATGTTGCTGCGCGACTGGGCCTGCGCACCGGCAATGCCGCCCATCGCGGTCCAGGCCGCTGCCTTGGCCAGGAAGCTGCGCCGCTGGTACCAGAGAACGTCGTGTTCAGGGCGTCCCTGGAGTTGGTGCTGCGTCATCGGGGCTCCTTTCGCTGGTCTCGAAACAGGCTTCGAAAGTGAAATAGACGGACGTGAAGAACATCGCGGCCACCATCAGGATCACAGGCAACAGGATCTGCCCGGCCAGCTGCGGACCGGCGACCAGCCCCACCACCAGCGACACAGCCAGCACGGCCGCCATCATCACGGCCAGCCAGGTCACCGCGTACAGCGTGAAGGCCCAGAAGTTGCGCATGCAGGCCACGATGCTGAAGAACACGCTCTTGACCGGTGGCACCTGGTGCCAATGCACCAGCGCGGGCGCGTGCCAGAACATCATCGACACCAGCACCTGCAGCGCCATGAAGACCAGCATCGCGGCCTGCATCGACGGATCCTGCGCGGCCTCCATGGTGGGCATGCGGCCGTTGAAATACATGCTGGCGAAGCTGCCGCCGTCCACCAGCGCGCTGCAGCCCATGGCCAGCAGGAAGCTCGCGCCATACAGCGCACCCAGCCCGAGCATCGCGCGCAATTGCTGGCGCCCGGCACGGAAGGCGCTGAGGAACACCGTGGGCATGGGGAACTTGCCGGAAGCAGCCTCGCGGCTGGCGGCCATCAAGCCCAGCGTGCAGGCCGGCAGCAGGGCCAGGGCCAGGGCGAAACCCACCACGGGGATCATGCCCGCGATGGTGGTCACGGCCACGAACAGGAAGAACAGGCCCGACAGGGCCAGTGGTTGCCGAAAGAAGGTCCTGCAGCCGAGCTTGACCCACTGCACACCGGTGCGGGCGGGAACGAGTTGAAGTTTCATGTTGGAAGAAGGGTGCGGGTCCGCGGGCCTGTGGGGGCCGTCCTGGCAGCACCGTCGGGAGGCATTGTGGGCAATTGTGCGCATTGTCGCCGTGGCGCTGCCAGCCCGGGGCCGCGCAGGGCCATCAGGCGGCCACGGCGACGTCCTGCGCGGGCACCAGCGGGTGGGCAACCCGCGCGCGCAGCACCCGCTCGAAGTGGGTGGGGTCGTGCGGCTTGAGCATGGAGGCCTCACGCGGCAAATGGAAATCCCACAGGCGCGAGATCCAGAAGCGCAGCGCACCGGCGCGCGCCATGGCCGGCAGCAGGGCGCGCTCGGCCCGCTGCAGGGGACGCTCGCTTTCATAGGCCAGCAACAGGGCAGCGGTGCGCGGGGCATCGGCCACGCCGGTCGGCAGGTCCACGCACCAGTCGTTCAGGCACACGGTCAGGTCGAAGAGCCAGGTGTCCACACCCGCGAAGTAGAAATCGAAGAATCCGGTCAGCTGCGGCGCGTCCGAGGTCGCATGGGCCCCGTCGAACATCACGTTGTCGCGGAACAGGTCGGCATGGATGGGGCCACGCGGCAGCGCAGCGTACGCGGCCGACTCCGCCACATGGTTCTGGTAAGCCAGCTCAGACCGCAGCAGGGCCGCCTGGTCGGCATCCAGGTGGGGCAGCACCACCGGCACCGTCTCGTTCCACCAGGGCAGGCCCCGCAGGTTGGGCTGGTGCATGCCGAAGTCCCGGCCAGCCAGGTGCATGCGCGCCAGCATGGTGCCCACGGCCGCGCAATGGGCGGTGGAAGGCGCGAGCGCACTCTTCCCACGGAGCCGGTCCACCACGGCAGCGGGCTTGCCCTTCAGGCGATGCAGGAAAACACCCGCCGCATCCGTGGCCGGGTCCGGCACCGGGATGCCACGCTGCGCCAGGTGCTTCATCAGCGACAGGTAGAAGGGCAACTGCTCGAAGCTCAGCCGCTCGAACAGCGTGAGCACGTAGCGGCCGGTATCGGTGTCGGCGAAGTAGTTGGTGTTCTCGATGCCGCCGAGGCATCCATCCAGGCTCTGCAGTTGCCCCAGGCCGAGGCTGTGGACCAGTTGCTGGGCTTCGTCGAAGGCAACTTCGGTGTAGACCGCCATGGACGGTCAGAAATCGAGCACGTTCCAGACACGGTTGCCCCCGGAGGCCGTGCCGCTGCTGCGGTTCACGGAACCGGCGCTGCGGTTGGCCGTGGAGGGCTGCACCTCGTAGCTGGGCATGTTGCCCTTGGGCGAGACGGTGATGCTGCGGGTCTCTCCGCCGACGCGCAGTTCGTCGATGCGCGAGCCGGCGTCCTCGATGTGGATGCGTTCGGTCTTCTGCTCGATCCCGGTCGACGCGGCAGGCTCCGCCGGCGCAGGTGCCGCCGGGGTCGCCGGCGCAGCAGGTGTCTGGGCATGGACCGGGGGCAGGGCGCACAGGCTGATCACGCAGACCAGGGGTGCCAGGAAGCGGTGTGAGGGCATGGTGCGGCGATTGTAGGACTACGCATCCGCGGCCGGGTGTGCAGCCTGCCATCCGGTGGCGCATTCCCGCGTAGGCGCAGGGCGCGCGCAGGCACAATCCGGTGATGAGCGACGCCCCTACTTCCGCCACGCCCTCCGAATCCCAACCCGGGCTCCTGCCCGAGTTGACCGAGGCGCCCCGGCCCCGCACCTTGCTGCTGGTGGACGGCTCCAGCTACCTCTACCGTGCCTACCATGCCATGCCCGACCTGCGCGCGGTGGCCGGTGACCGCAACAGCCCGCCCACCGGCGCCATCCGCGGCATGATCAACATGATGCAGAAGCTGCGCAAGGACGTGCGGGCCGACTACGCGGCCTGTGTGTTCGACGCCAAGGGTCCCACCTTCCGCGACGCGATGTATCCGGACTACAAGGCGAACCGCTCGCCCATGCCCGACGACCTGCGCAGCCAGATCGAACCCATCCACGAGGTGGTGCGCCTGCTGGGCTGGAAGGTGCTGGACGTGCCCGGCGTTGAGGCTGACGACGTGATCGGCACGCTGGCCCACACGGCCGCGCAGCAGGGCATCGACGTGATCATCTCCAGCGGCGACAAGGACCTGAGCCAGCTCGTCAACGCGCACATCACGGTCATCGACACCATGAACGACCGCCGGCGCGACGTGGCGGGCGTGGAGGCCGAGTTCGGTGTGCCGCCTTCGTTGATGCTGGACTACCAGACCCTGGTGGGTGACGCCGTGGACAACGTGCCCGGCGTGCCCAAGGTCGGCCCGAAGACGGCTGTGAAGTGGCTGCTCGAATACGGCTCGCTGGACGCGCTGGTGACCCGCGCGGGCGAGATCAAGGGCGTGGCCGGCGACAACCTGCGCAACGCGCTGGGATGGCTGCCGCAGGGGCGCGCGTTGCTGACCATCAAGACCGATTGCGCCCTGGACGAGCATGTGCAGGGGTTGCCCGCGCTGGAGGGCATCCGCATCGGTGGCCAGGACACCGAGGCGTTGAAGGCCTTCGGCGAACGTTACGGTTTCAAGGGCCTGATCAAGCAGCTGGAGATCCAGGACGTGCCGCCCGAGCGCATCGCCGAAAACCGCGAGCGCGTCGCGCGGGGCGGCGAGGACGGCGACGGCACGCTGCCCGCCGTGGAGCCGCATCGGGTGGCCAGCAACCTGCGTTACGACACCATCCTCGACTGGCCCACCTTCGATGCCTGGTTGCAGAAGCTGCAGGCCGCCGAGCTCGCGGCCATCGACACCGAGACCACGTCGCTCGACGAGATGCGCGCCGAGATCGTGGGCATCAGCTTTTCCGTGGAACCCGGCGAGGCCGCCTACATCCCGCTGCGCCACAACGGACCCGGTGCGCCGGAGCAGCTGCCCTTCGACGAAGTGCTGGCGCGGCTCAAGCCCTGGCTGGAAGACGGCAGCCGCAAGAAACTCGGCCAGCACATCAAGTACGACCGGCATGTGTTCGCCAACCACGGCATCGAGGTGCAGGGCTACGCGCACGACACCATGTTGCAGAGCTACGTGCTGGAAGTGCACAAGCCCCATGGCCTGGCCAGCCTGGCCGAGCGCCACCTGGGCCGCAGCGGCATCCACTACGAGGACCTCTGCGGCAAGGGCGCGCACCAGATCCCCTTCAGCCAGGTGGACGTGCCGCGCGCCGCCGAATACTCCTGCGAGGATTCGGACCAGACGCTGGACGTGCACCGGGTGTTGTGGCCGCAGATCCAGGCCAGCCCCGAGCTGTCCTTCATCTACCAACTGGAGATGGACAGCAGCGAGACCCTCTACCGCGTGGAGCGCAACGGCGTGCTGATCGACGCGCCCACGCTGGCCGCGCAGAGCCATGCGCTGGGCCAGCGCATCGTGCAGCTGGAGACCGAGGCCTACGAACTGGCCGGCCAGCCTTTCAACCTCGGCAGCCCCAAGCAGATCGGCGAGATCTTCTTCGGCAAGCTGGGCCTGCCCGTGGTCAAGAAGACACCCAGCGGCGCGCCCAGCACCGACGAGGAGGTGCTGGAAAAGCTGGCGGAAGATTTCCCGCTGCCCGCGCGCATCCTGGAGCACCGCGGCCTGTCCAAGCTCAAGGGCACCTACACCGACAAGCTCGCGCAGCTCGCGCTGCCGCGCACGGGCCGCGTGCACACCCACTATGCACAGGCCGTGGCCATCACCGGGCGCCTGTCCAGCAACGACCCTAACCTGCAGAACATCCCGATCCGCACGCCCGAGGGCCGGCGCGTGCGCGAGGCCTTCGTCGCGGCGCCGGGCAATGTGATCGCCAGCGCCGACTACAGCCAGATCGAGCTGCGCATCATGGCCCACATCAGCGAGGACGAGGCCCTGCTGCGCGCGTTCCGCGAAGGCATGGACGTGCACCGCGCCACGGCGGCCGAGATCTTCGGCGTCACGCCGCTGGAGGTGAGCAGCGAGCAGCGCCGTTATGCCAAGACCATCAACTTCGGCCTGATCTACGGCATGAGCGCCTTCGGCCTGGCGCGGGCATTGACCATCGACAACACGGCGGCCAAGAACTACATCGCGAAGTACTTCGAGCGTTATCCCGGCGTGCGCCAGTACATGGACGAGACCAAGGCCAGCGCCAAGGAGCTGGGCTACGTGCAGACGGTCTTCGGCCGGCGCCTGTACCTGCCCGAGATCAACTCGGGAAACGGCCCCCGCAAGGGCGCCGCCGAACGCCAGGCCATCAACGCGCCCATGCAGGGCACGGCGGCCGACCTGATCAAGATGAGCATGGTCAAGGTGCAGCAGGTGCTGGACGCCGAGTCCCGCGCCACGCGCATGATCATGCAGGTGCACGACGAACTGGTCTTCGAGGTGCCCGAGGCCGAACTGCCCTGGGTGCGCGAGGCGATTCCGCGGCTGATGGCCGGCGTGGCCGACCTCAAGGTGCCGCTGCTCGCGGAGATCGGTGCGGGCCCCAACTGGGACAAGGCGCATTGAGGCGGAGCGCTCAGATCAATCCGCTCAGCGTCGACCGTGGCGCATCCTTATCGATCTCCCAGTCGGCGACGCTGGCGATCGCATAACCCGCGCGGCCGGCCATCTTGGCGCGGTACATCGCCGTGTCGGCGGCGTTGACCAGTGACTCGGGGTCGCGCAGCGCACTGGGGATGGTCTGGGCGATGCCGATGCTGAAGCTCACCTGCGGCGCCGTGGGTGAGGCTGCATGGGCGATGGCCTCGCGCTGGATGCCCTCGATGCAGCGCCGGGCCATGTCCTCGGCGTGCGCGATGTCGGCATTGGGCAGCAGCAGCACGAACTCCTCGCCGCCGTAACGCGCCAGCAACTCCCCCGCGCGGCGCACGCAGCGCAGCAGCACGCGTGCAACGCGCCGCAGGCATTCGTCACCGGCGACGTGGCCGTAGTGGTCGTTGTAGCGCTTGAAGTGGTCGATGTCGACCATCAGCAGGCTCAGGCTGTGGCCGTTGCGCGCGGCGCGGGCCCACTCGCTCGCCAGCGTCTGGTCGAAGCGGCGGCGGTTGGCGATGCCTGTGAGGCCGTCGGTGGCGGTCTGCTGCGACAGTTGTGCGTTGGCCTGTTCCAGCAGGTGCTCCTTGCGCACCAGGTCGGTCACCTCGGCGCGCGCCACCACGTTGAAGCCCTGCGGCGTGCGTACCTCGTAGATGTGGATCCAGCGGTCGTTGGCCTGGCGCTGCAGGATGGGCTGCGGCATGACCCCGCGTTCGCGCAGGCGCTGGGTGATCCAGGCCTCCTCCTGTCCCGTGGCATCGGGCAGCAGGCCCAGGCGCACCTCGCGGCGCAGGAGTTCCTCGAAGCTCTGCTGGGTGCAATCCTCGGCATAGAGCTCGGGGAACATGTCGCCCAGGTAGTCGTTCTTGATCACCAGCCGGTCGCCGGGGTCGAAGATCGCGATGCCGATGGGCAAGGCGTCCAGCGCCCCCGCCAGCAACTCCGTGGCCTTCTCGGCTTCGCGGCGGGTCTGTTCGAGCACGCGCTGCATCTCCACGGCACGGGCGGTGGCGGAGCGCGCGGTCTGCGCCTCGCTGCGCGCGTACTGGATCTTGCGCAGCAACAGCCAGCCTGCGATGAGCGCCAGCACCACGCCCACGACGCGCAGCCCCAGCGACCACATCGACAGCGAAGCGGCGCCCTTGCCGATCCACAGCAGCGGGACCAGCTCGCAGGCCGCGGCGGCCACCGCGAGCCACGCGATGGTTCGGGTCGGAGGGTCCACACTTTGATTGGCCATGCTGCAGTATGTAGAAGTTTTTGTAGGAGGAATGGCGCCGGCAGGCAGGTTGCGGGCCAGATCCCCCCGCATCCGCCGCATCCAAGGCCGGTTCCGTGCATTTTGCCGCCTGCCCTCCGGGCAGATGGGGCCGTCCGTCGGCCGTGGCACCGCGTTCACCGTCCCTGCATCAGACCCCAGCGGCGCGGCGGTGTCTGTGCGTTGTCGAGCAGAGGGCCCGCGCGGGCCGCCTTGCTAAGATGCCGGCCCCACCTACGCTGGGGCTTCTGGCACAGGCCCGTTGCAAGTGGAATTTCAAGAATGACTTTGGTTGCCATCCTTTTGGGCACGTTGGCCGCGGGCATCGGCAGCGTGTGGATCGCTGCGGTGCTCAGCTTCGGCATGCTGGCACGCTTCACGCAGCACATGCTGAGCCTGGCGGCCGGGGCGCTGCTGGCCACGGCCTTCATGCACCTGCTGCCGGAGGCGTTCGAGGGGCAGGTGGACGCGTCCTCGCTGTTCACGGGACTGCTGGTAGGGCTGGTGTTCTTCTTCCTCCTGGACAAGGCCGAACTCTGGCACCACGGCCATGAGCACCACCATGCCGAGACTTCCGGCGAGGGACATGACCACACCCACGCCCATGCCCATGCGCATCCGCATCCGCATCCGCATCCTCATGCCCACGGCCACACCCCCGGGGACCGCCATGGCCATGGCGACGCACCACAACGTGGCGGGGGCTCCTGGGCGGTGCTGGCCGGTGACAGCGTGCACTGCTTTGGTGACGGCGTGCTGATCGCGTCGGCCTTCGTGGCCGACATGCGCCTGGGGCTGGCGGCCTCGCTCGCGGTGCTGGCGCACGAGGTGCCGCACCACATGGGCGACCTGATGGTGCTGCGGGCCGGCGCGAACAACCGCCGTGCGGCCCTGGTCAAGGTATCGCTGGCCGGCGCCCTCACCGCCATCGGCGGGCTGGCCGGCTACTGGCTGGTGGACCAGCTCTATGCCTACCTGCCGTTCTTCCTGGTCGCGGCCAGCAGCAGCTTCGTCTATGTGGCATTGGCCGACCTGATCCCGCAGCTGCAGAAGCGCCTCAGCGCGCGCGAAACCGCGGTGCAGGTGAGTTGGCTGCTGGCGGGCATCGTGGCGGTGTCCCTGGTCGGGGGGCTGGTGCCACACGCGCACTGAACGACGGGCGCGCGCAGCTCAGGCCGGCTGTGCCATCGCCAGCGCGCGCCGGCTGTGGAACTCCCGCCGCGCGCCGGTCAGTGGATCGTCAAAGGCCAGCGAGCGCGCCAGCAGTTGCAGGGGGTTGTGGAAGTCTTCGGTCAACGGCTGCGGCATGAGCCGCGGATAGAGGCGGTCGTGCACGATGGGCATGCCCAGCGCCGCCATGTGCACCCGCAGCTGGTGGCGGTGTCCCGTCACGGGATGCAGCGCGTAGAGCGCGTGCGTGGCCGGTGGTCCGAGCACGCGCAGCAGGTGGACATGGGTGATGGTGTTGGGCTCGCCCTGTGCCTCATGTTGCTGCATGAAATGCGCGGCGGGCTCCAGGCGGCTCTGGCGCGTGAGGGGAAAGCGGGCCGCGGGTTGCCAGGGCGCGACGGCCTCGTAGACCTTCGCGATGCGCCGCTGGCGAAACAGCGCGTGGTAGGGCTCGCGGGTGGCCGGCCGCACCGAGAACATCACCAGGCCGGCCGTCTCGCGGTCGATGCGGTGCAGCGGCACCAGCGCGTCCAGCCCCAGGCGGCGCTTCAGGCGCACCAGCAGCGTCTGCTGCAGGTACCCGCCCGAGGGCACGACCGGCAGGAAATGCGGCTTGTCGACCACCAGCAGGTCCGCGTCCTGGTACAGCAGCGCTTCCTCGAAGGGGACGACCACCTCCGCCGGCAGGCTGCGGTAGTAGTACAGCCGCTGGCCCGCGATGCAGGGCTGCCCCGCGGCCAGGGGCCGGCCCTGCGTGTCCAGCACCGCGCCGCTGTCGAGCCGCTGCCGCCACACCGCTTCGCCCTGTTCGGGGAAACGTGCCACCAGGAAATCGAGCAGGGTGGGCCAGTCGCCCGCCGGCACCACCACCTGGCTGGGGCCTACGCCGTCGCGCGAGGGCGGAGGTGGCACGCCCGGTTGCGGCATCGGGTTGCGCGCCTTTCAGCGGCGGTGGAACACCAGGTCCCACACGCCGTGTCCCAGGCGCAGGCCCCGGTTCTCGAACTTCGTGAGCGGGCGGTAGGCCGGACGCGGCGCATAGCCTTGCAGCTGCGGTTGTTCGGCGGCTGCGCGGTTGTGCAGCGTGGGCTCGCCGCCCAGCACCTGCAGCATCTGCTCGGCATACGGCTGCCAGTCGGTGGCGCAATGCAGGTAGGCGCCGGGCTGCAGGCGCGAGGCCAGCAACGCGACCAGCGGCGGCTGGATCAGCCGGCGCTTGTGGTGCCGCGATTTGTGCCACGGGTCGGGGAAGAAGATGTGGATGCCGTCCAGGCTCTGCGGCGCCAGCATGTGCTGCAGCACCTCCACGGCATCGTGCTGCACGATGCGGATGTTCTGCAGGTCCTGTTCGCCGATGCGCTTGAGCAAGGCGCCGACGCCCGGTGCATGCACCTCGCAGCACAGGAAATTCGTCTCCGGCATCAACGCCGCGATGTGGGCCGTGGCGTCGCCCATGCCGAAGCCGATCTCCAGCACCACGGGCGCCTCGCGCCCGAAGGCCTGGGCCAGGTCTGCCACTGCGGGCTGATAGGGCAGCATGAAACGCGGGCCCAGCGTATCGATGGCGCGGGCCTGGCCCGTGGTGGTGCGGCCGGCACGCAGCACGAAGCTGCGGATGGCACGGGGATGCGGTACGTCTGGAGGGCTGGTGGACATGGCCGTTATTGTCGGCGAGCGCCGAGGCCACCGACCTGCCATTGCCGCACCGCTGCGGCCAGCCAGTCCGCCAGGCCCTGCGCCTGCACCTCCAGCCCGAGCACGGCCGCTGCCGCCTGCAAAGGCAGCACGGGATCGTCCAGCACCAGGGCCGGCGCGCCGTGCTGTTTGGACAGCTTTTCGCCGCGACCATCGCGCACCAGCGGCACGTGCAGGTAGCGCAGTGGCGGCAGTCCCAGGGCGCGCTGCAGCAGGATCTGCCGCGGCGTGTTGTCGGCAAGGTCTTCGCCCCTCACCACATCGGTGATGCCCTGTGCGGCGTCGTCCACGACCACGGCGAGCTGGTAGGCCCACAGGCCGTCGGCGCGGCGCAGCACGAAGTCACCCACCGCATGTTCCACGTCCTGCACCTGGGCCTCCAGGCGGCGGTCGGTCCATGCCACGACGGCGTCCGGCACAGCGGTCAGCAGGCGCCAGGCCCGCGCCGGCCGGCCCCGCAGCCCGTGGCGGCAGGTGCCAGGGTAGATGAGCTCGCCATGGCGCTCCCTTGGGACGCCGCGGGCCGTCAGCGCCTGCAGGATGTCGGCGCGCGTGCAGGCGCAGGGGTAGGCCCGGCCCGCGGCCACGAGGCGGTCGAGCGCGGCCTGGTAGACGTGGCTGCGTTGCGATTGGTAGGCCACGGGTGCGTCGGGGTGCAGCCCGAGGCGCGCCAGCTGCTGCAGGATCAGCGCACCCGCCCCGGGCACGCAGCGTGGTGTGTCCACGTCCTCGATCCGCAGCAGCCACTCGCCGCCATGGGCCCGTGCATCCAGCCAGCTGGCCAGCGCGGCCACCAGGGAGCCGGCGTGCAGCGGGCCGGTGGGCGAGGGCGCGAAGCGGCCGCGGTAGGCGCTGGGCACGGGGGCGCGAGGGGGGCCTTGCTGCTCAGTGCACCGCCAGGGCGAGCTCCAGGCCGGAGACGAAGGCGTTTTCGACACGGTGGCCCAGGCACCAGTCGCCACATACGCCCAGGCCCAGCCCGGCATCCCACAGGTGGCTGCGGCCAAGCGGGGTGCGCGTCTGGGCGTAGGCCCAGCGGCGCACTGCGGCATAGGCGGGTTCGGCACGGATGGCGGTGACCTCCGAGAAGGCCTTTTGCAGCTTGGCCTGCACGCGCATGGGGTTGTCGTGCAGGTGCTCGGCCGACCAGACGGCGCTGGCCTGCACTGTCCAGCGTTCCACGGCGGAGCGCCCGGGCTTGGAGGATTCGCGGGCCAGCCAGGCGATGCGGTGGTGCGTGCTGCGGGCGGCGTTCCACTGCGGGCCCAGGCCGTGCAGGTCGGGCTGCATCGCCTGGGGAAAAGCCAGCACCAGCGTCCAGCAGGGGGCCACCTCCACCGGCGCCAGGGCATCGGCCATCGCGGCGGCGGGCGCGCAGGCTTGCAGCAGTGCGCGGGCCGGCGCGGCGGGCATCGCCAGCAGCACGGTGTCGAAATCCTGGGGTGGCAGGGCGGCACCGGCCTCGGCATGCACCGCGCGCACCTGCCAGCGGTTGCGCGTCGTGCGGACGATCCCGGTCACCTGGGTCTGCAGCTGCAGGCCGGCGCCGGGCAGGTGCAGCAATGGGCCGGCCCAGCGGATGGGCAAGGATTCCATGCCGGGCACCGGCACGCGGTGGGCCTCGCGCGGGGGCAGGGCGGCCGCGGCCACGCGGCCCTGGCCGTCGAGCACGCGCACGGTGTTGGCGCTCCAGGCCTTGCATAGCCCGGGCACGGTCTCCAGCGCCTGGGCGAAGCGCTCGTCGCGCACGGTGAAATACTGCGCCCCCACGTCGAAGCCGCCGAAGGGCGAGGACAGCGTGGCCATGCGTCCACCCGGCACTGCGCCCTGCTCGAACACCTGCACCTGGTGGCCGGCCTGCACCAGGGTGCGTGCGCAGGCGATGCCGGCCATGCCGGCGCCGACGATGGCGATCTGTCTGGAGGTTCGGGGCATCCTGTCTCGCTTTCTTGTAGAGGGTGGTTTCGTGGACGGGAGGGCTTCAGGCAGCGGCGCGTTGCCGCGCTGCCACCCCAAGTGTGCCAGGGACGGCCGCGCGGTCCAGCGACAGCAACGCCGCACGGGTGGCCGGGCTCTCGAGCTGCTGCAGCCACCATTGCAGCGCACGGCCCTTGTGGCCGGGACCCTGGCCGCGCCAGGCGTAGTTCAGGCGCACCAGGCGCTGGGGGCGATCGATCTTCTTGACCACCAGGCGACCACTCTCCACATAAGGGCGGGCCATGCATTCGGGTACGAAGCCGCCGCCCAGCCCGCGCAGCTGCGCGTCGAGCTTGGCCTGCATGGTGGCCACGGTGAACACGTCCTGCCCGCCCAGCAGGCCGAAGGTCTGGCCGGCACTGCGCTGCACCGAGTCGGCCACCGCCACAGCCCGGTGGTTGCGCACCACCGCGTCGGTGATGGGTTCGGGTGCCGCGGCCAGCGCGTGGTGGGGCGCCACGGCATAGACGAAATGCATCTCGCCCAACGGTTTGTGGTGGATGCCGTTATGCGTGGTGGAGTCGCCCACCACGCCGATGGCCAGATCCGCCTGGCCCAGCGTGAGGGCCTCCAGCGTGCCCGACAGCGTCTCGTCGCGCAGGCGCAGGCGCGTGGGCGGCTCCAGCGAGTAGAAGCTGTCGCACAGCTCCATCACCGTGCCCTTGGAGATGACGCCGTCCACGGCGATGGTGAACTGCGTCTCCCAGCCCGTGGCCACGCGCTTGACGCGGTTGGCCATGGCGTCGATGTCGCTCAGGATGCGTTCGCCCTCGCGCAACAGCTCGGCGCCGGCGGGCGTGAGCCGCGCCTGGCGCGCGCTGCGGTCGAAGAGCAGCACGTCCAGCGCGTCCTCGATCTGCCGCACCCGGTAGGTCAATGCGCTGGGCACCAGGCCGATGGCGCGTGCCGCCGCCGCGAAGCTGCCGCTCTTGGCGATGGCCTGCAGCATCGCCAGGGCATCGGGGGTCAAAACGTCGCGCGCTGCGGGCATCGAGGCATTGGTCGTTCAAAAAAACTGAATGATGCCATCAAAGGCGGTGCATTGGCCGGGTGGCTGCGCGGCCTAAAGTCCGTTCCATCGACGCAAGACGTCCCACGAGACACAAGGAGCTTCGCCATGTTGGCCGTACGCAGATCGCAGGACCGGGGTTATGCCGACCATGGCTGGCTGAAGTCCTTCCACAGCTTCTCGTTCGCCGGCTACTACGACCCCGAGCACATGGGCTGGGGCAACCTGCGCGTCATCAACGAGGACCGCATCGCCCCGGGCACGGGCTTTGGCACGCATGGCCACCGCGACATGGAGATCATCAGCTACGTGCTGGAGGGCAACCTGGCGCACAAGGACACGATGGGCAACATCAAGGGCATCCCGCCCGGCGACGTGCAGCGCATGAGCGCCGGCACGGGCGTGCAGCACAGCGAGTTCAACCATGCGCCTGCCAGCAACACGCACTTCCTGCAGATCTGGATCGAGCCCGATGAACGCGGCGTGGAGCCGGGCTACGAGCAGAAGACTTTCGCGCCGGCCGACAAGCGCGGTGCGCTGAAGCTGGTGGCCTCGCGTGACGGTGCGCAAGGCTCGGTGCGCATGCATGCGGACGCATCCCTGTACGCAGGCCTCTTCGACGGCGACGAGTCCGCCGCATTGCCGCTGGACCCGCGCCGCAAGGCCTATGTGCACCTGGTGCGCGGCGACCTGCGCGTAAATGGCCAGGACCTGCACACCGGCGACGCGGTGCTGGTCGCCGACGAATCCCGCCTGACCCTGGAGCAGGGCCGGGACGCCGAGGTGCTGGTCTTCGACCTGGCGCCGTGATCCCACAACATTTCGACGTTTCTTTTTTTCCAACCGACTCCCTAGAAAGGACTTTTGAATGAACTCCCTCCAGAACCCCCTCGCCCTCGCCGCGCGTATCCTGCTCGCCGTGCTGTTCATCCCCGCGGGCTGGGGCAAGATCACCGGCTTCGAGGGCACGGTGGGCTACATCACCTCGGTCGGCCTGCCCATGCCACAGATCGCGGCGGCCATTGCCATCCTTGTGGAGCTGGGTGGTGGCCTGGCGCTGCTGTTCGGCTTCGGCACGCGCTTCGCGGCGCTGGCGCTGGCCATCTTCACGCTGGTGGCCAGCTTCTCGTTTCACAAGTACTGGGCCGTGCCCGCGGAAGCCGCCATGGTGCAGCAGCTGATGTTCTTCAAGAACATCGCC
Organism: Burkholderiaceae bacterium; assembly: GCA_965278985.1. GTDB lineage: Bacteria > Pseudomonadota > Gammaproteobacteria > Burkholderiales > Burkholderiaceae_C > CAISIP01. The sequence goes on from OZ257131.1 coordinate 647,446, forward strand.
ATCGTCGGTGGCCTGCTGGGCCTGGCCGCCTTCGGTGCCGGCAGCCTGAGCGTGGATGGCCGCCAGCAGACCGGCGGCCGCCTGGCCACCGCGCGAGGCTGATCCTCCCGACGCCCTGCCGCCGATGGCGGTGGGGCACCTGTTTTTCATCCTCCCCATTTTTTCTTCGGAGCATCCTCATGGCGCAAGTCGCAGTGGTATTTCATTCGGGTTACGGGCACACCTTGCGCATGGCGCAGGCCGTGGCCGAGGGCGCGGACGCGCAGCTGGTGGCCATCGACGCTGAAGGCAATCTGCCCGAAGGCGGCTGGGAAACCCTGGCTGCCGCCGACGCGATCATCTTCGGTGCCCCCACCTACATGGGCAACGTCAGCTGGCAGTTCAAGAAGTTCGCCGATGCCTCCAGCAAGCAGTGGTTCGTGCAGGGCTGGAAGGACAAGCTCTCCGCTGGCTTCACCAACAGCGCGGGCCTCAACGGCGACAAGCAGCAGACGCTCAACGCGCTGTTCACGCTGGCCATGCAGCATGGCATGATCTGGGTCAGCCAGGGCCTGATGCCCGCCAACTCCAAGGCCACGACCCGCAAGGACATCAACAACCTGGTGTCGTACAGCGGCGCCATCGCGCAGTCGCCCTCGGACGGCGGCGCGGACGACATGTCCAGCGGTGACCTCGAGACCGCGAAGCTGTTCGGCAAGCGCGTGGCCGACGTGGCCGCGAAGTTCCGCGGCTGAAGGCCGCCATACCGCCACCAGAAAGGAAGCCCCATGCCACTGCAGCACGTGCTCGACGGACACCCCAAGGACCTGGGTGGGGGCTTCGTGGTGCGGCGGCTGCTGCCCTCGGCCAAGCGCCAGGCGGTGGGGCCTTTCCTGTTCTTCGACCATTTCGGGCCCGTGACCGTGCAGCCCGAGGACGAGCACGACGTGCGGCCGCATCCGCACATTGGTCTGGCCACCGTCACCTACCTGTTCGACGGTGCGATCCTGCACCGCGACAGCCTGGGCTCGGTGCAGGAGATCCTGCCCGGCGCCATCAACTGGATGACCACCGGCAGCGGTATCGTGCATTCCGAACGTCGGCCGGATCGGCTGGCGCAGAGCACCTATGCCAACCACGGCTTCCAGCTGTGGGCGGCGTTGCCGCAGGCGCACGAAGAGGCTGCACCGTCCTTCACCCACACACCCGCATCGGACATTCCAGCCTTGCAGCTGCCCGGCGTGAAGGTGCGCGTCCTGATCGGCGAGGCCTTCGGCGCGCGATCCCCGGTGGCCACCTTCAGCGCCACCACCTACCTGGACCTGGCTTTCGAGGCCGGTAGCAGCCTGGTGCTGCCGGCCCTGGCAGAGGAACTGGCGCTGTACCCCGTGGACGCGGCGGTGCGGGTGGATGGCCAGCCCGTCGAGCCGCGCAAGCTGGCGGTGCTGGAGCCTGGCAGCGGTGCCCGCATCGAGGCGCCGGAGGGCGGGCGCATGCTGGTGCTGGGCGGCGAAGCCCTGGGGCCGCGCTACATGTGGTGGAACTTCGTGTCCACGCGCAAGGAGCGCATCGTGCAGGCTGCAGACGCCTGGCGTGCCGATGCCTTTGCCAAGGTGCCGGGCGAGGTGGAGCGTATTCCGCTGCCGGACCTGAAGCTGCCGACCTGATTCAGCCTGCAGCCGCCAACGCCGCGGCACAGCGCGCCAGATGGTCCCGCACGGCCGGCGTGGAGGCCAGCCCCATGGCCTGCCGATAGGCCGCGCCAGCGGCTGGCGCATCGTTCGCCTGCGCCAGCCAATGGGCACGTGCGGCCCACCAAGGCTGGTACTGCCGCATGCTGGCGTCTTCCAGGGCGTCGAGCGCGTGGAGCGCTTCCATCGCGCCTCGCGCCTGGCCAATCGCACAGGCACGGCCCACCCGCACACCGGCGGAAGGGCGCAGCGCCTGCAGCGCGTCGTAGAGCGACACCAGTGCCTCGGCCGGCACGTCCGCACCGAGCCGCCGCTGGGTGTGGGCAGACTGGATGGCGGCTTCGAGCTGGTAGGCCCCCAGTGTGCCCAAGGCCGCGGCCTGCTGCAGGCAGGCCTCCGCTTCCTGGTGCAGGGCGGCATCCCAACGGCGGATGTCCTGGGCGTCCAGCGGCACGTAGCGGCCCGTCGCGTCGCGCCGCGCGGTGGCGCGAGACTCGCAGAACAGCATCAGCGCCAGCAGCCCCCGGGGCTCGGCCTGGCGCGGCATCAGCGTGCACAGGATGCGGCACAGGCTGATGGCCTCGCGCGTGAGGTCGCGGTGCAGCGTGTCCGCGCCCTCCACATCGTCCCAGCCGGTGCCGTAGGCGGCGTAGATGCCATCGAGCACATCGGCCAGGCGCTGGGGCAGTTCGCGCGCCTCGGGGTAGTCGAAGGGGATGCCGGCCGCGCGGATGCGGGCCTTGGCGCGCACCAGGCGCTGGCCCAGCGTGCCGGGCGAGATCAGGAAAGCATTGGCCATGCGCGCCACGTCCAGGCCCAGCACGGTCTGCAGCATCAGCGGCGCGCGGGCCTCGGCGGCGATGGCCGGGTGGGCGCAGACAAAGAGCAGGCGCAGGCGTTCGTCGGGCACGGCGCGGCCGTCGGGGTCGTCTTCGAACAGCGTGTCGGTGAGCAGCAGCAGGTCCTGCACCGCGTCGTCCTGCACGCGGGTGTGGCGCCAATGGTCCAGTGTGCGCCGGCGGGCCACGGTGAACAGCCAGGCCTCGGGGTTGTGGGGCACGCCGTCGCGCGGCCAGGCCGTCAGGGCGGCCTCGAAGGCATCGGCCAGCGCGTCCTCGCTGGTGGCGATGTCGCGGCTGCGCGCCACCAGCAAGGCGAGAAGCCGGCCGTAGGCATCCCGCGCGGCCTGGATGCAGGCCTCGCGGGATGCGCTGTCGGCCGGCGCGGCCTGCGGCATCAGGCGGCGGCGGGAATCGAGAACACCGGCCGCACTTCGACGCCCGCGGTGGCGGCGCAGGGCGCGCGCGCGGCCCACTCCAATGCCGCGTCCAACGTGGGCACATCGATGACGAAATAACCGCCCAGCTGTTCCTTGGTGTCGGCAATGGGGCCGTCCTGGATCTGGAGCTTGTCACCCTTCATGCGCACCGTGGTGGCCGTGGAGGGTGCCTGCAGTCCGTGGCCCGCGGTCACCAGGCCGGACTTGCGGATCGCCTGCACGTACGCCATCCAGGCGCCATGGTAGGCGGGTGCCCGCTCGTCCTGCGCGCTGGCGCGGTCGTCGGGGGTGGTCATGAAGATCAGCATGTATTCCATGGGGTGCCTCGTAAGGAATGGTCGAGCGATGGTGCTCGAAGGATGTCGCGCTGGCGCGGTGCATTTCTACCGCGCGGCATGAATAAATTCAAACGTTACATGCCATGCGATAGCCAGGGGATAGCCAGGCATTGCGCGGGCTGTGGAGCTCGGCCCGCCAGGGCCCCAAACCTACAATGCCCCGATGTTTGTCCACCTGCGCCTGCACACCGAGTTCTCCGTCGTCGACGGCACCACCCGCATCGATGACATCGCCAAGGCCGCGGCCAAGGATGGCCAGCCGGCCATCGCGATCACCGACCTCAACAATGTCTTTGGCGGCGTCAAGTTCTACAAGGCCGCGCGGGGCGCCGGCGTCAAGCCGGTGCTGGGGGCCGAGGTGGTCATGGAAGGCCTGGGCGCCGATGCCGCCACCACCAGCAGCCGCGTGGTGGTGCTGGTGCAGAACAAGCAGGGCTACCTCAACCTGTCCGAATTGCTGGCGCGTTCCCACACGCAGGGTGGCCGTGTCATCCCCACCGCGCGCTGGGCCTGGCTGGAAGAGTTGTCCGAGGGGCTGATCCTGCTGTCAGGTGCACAGGCCGGCCCGTTGGGCGGCCCCTTGCTGCAGGGGGATCTCGGCCGCGCGCACGAAGTGGCGCTGAAGCTGGCGGCGATGTTCCCGCACCGCTTCTACATCGAGCTGCAGCGCGCCAGCCGCCCCGACGACGAACGCCATGTGGTGGCGGCCGTGCAGCTGGCCGCGCGCATGGGCCTGCCCGTGGTGGCCACGCACCCGATCCAGTTCCAGGAGCCCGACGACTACGACGCGCACGAGGCGCGGGTCTGCATCGCCGATGGCGAGATCCTCAGCAACCGCAAGCGGGTGCGGCGCTTCACGCGCGAGCAGTATTTCAAGTCGGCTGCGCAAATGGAGGCGCTGTTCGCCGACATCCCCTCGGCGGTGCAGAACACGCTGGAGATTGCCAAGCGCTGCAGCCTCACGCTGGTGCTGGGCAAGCCGCAGCTGCCGAATTTCCCGATCCCGCTGGTCAATGGCCAGCAGCTCTCGACCGAAGACTATTTCCGTCATGTCTCCTTCGAGGGGCTGGAGGAGCGCCTGGCCCACCTGTACCCCGACGTGGCCAAGCGCGACGCGGTGCGCCCGCGTTATGTGGAGCGTCTGGAGTTCGAGATCGGCACCATCCTAAAGATGGGCTTCCCGGGCTACTTCCTGATCGTGGGCGACTTCATCATCTGGGCCAAGAAGAACGGTTGCCCGGTGGGCCCGGGCCGGGGCTCGGGTGCGGGCTCGCTGGTGGCCTACGCGCTGAAGATCACCGACCTGGACCCGCTGCAGTACAACCTGCTGTTCGAGCGGTTCCTGAACCCGGAGCGGGTGTCCATGCCCGACTTCGACATCGACTTCTGCCAGGGCAACCGCGACCGCGTGATCGACTACGTGAAGCAGAAGTACGGCAAGGAGGCCGTGAGCCAGATCGCCACCTTCGGCACGATGGCGGCCAAGGCCGCCATCCGCGACGTGGGCCGGGTGATGGACATGAGCTACACCTTCTGCGACGGCATCTCCAAGCTGGTGCCGGCCAAGCCGGGTCAGTCGTACACGCTGGCCTACCCGCCTGAGCCGAAGAAGGACGGCGACAAGAACAACTACGCGCTGGAGCTGGAGCCGCTGCTCTACGAGCGCGTGCGCAACGAGGAGGACGTCAGGAACCTCATCGAGATGGCGCAGAAGCTCGAGGGCATGACGCGCAACATCGGCATGCATGCCGGTGGCGTGCTGATCGCGCCGGGCAAGCTCACCGACTTCTGCGCGCTGTACCAGCAGTACGGCAGCGAGTCGGCCGTGAGCCAGTACGACAAGGACGACGTCGAGGCCATCGGCCTGGTGAAGTTCGACTTCCTGGGCCTGGCGACGCTGACCATCCTGGAGATCGCGCGCGAGTTCATCGCCAAGCGCCACAAGGGCCAGGAGAACTTCGCCTACGAGAACCTGCCGCTGGATGACAAGGCCACCTACCGGCTGTTCCAGGAAGGCAAGACCGAGGCCGTGTTCCAGTTTGAAAGTCGCGGCATGCAGGGCATGCTGCGTGACGCCAGGCCCACGCGGCTGGAGGACTTGATCGCGCTGAACGCGTTGTACCGGCCGGGCCCGATGGACCTGATCCCCAGCTTCGTGAACCGCAAGCACGGCCGCGAGCCGGTGGAGTACCCCCACCCCATGGTGGCCGAGATGCTCTCCGAGACCTACGGCATCATGGTCTACCAGGAGCAGGTGATGCAGACCGCCCAGATCCTGGGTGGCTACTCGCTGGGCGGCGCCGACATGCTGCGTCGGGCCATGGGCAAGAAGAAGGCCGAGGAGATGGCCGAGCACCGCGAGATCTTCCGCGCCGGTGCGGCCAAGAACGGCATCAGCCAGGACAAGGCCGACGAGGTCTTCGACCTGATGGAGAAGTTCGCGGGCTACGGCTTCAACAAGTCGCACGCCGCTGCCTACTCGCTGCTGGCCTACCACACGGGCTGGCTCAAGGTGCACTACACGGCGGAGTTCTACTGCGCGAACATGACCGTGGAAATGGGCGACACCGACAAGCTGAAAGTGCTCTACATGGATGCCGAGATGATGGGCATCAGCTTCGAGCCACCGGATGTGAACCGCGGCATGCACCGCTTCGAGCCCGTCTCCGACAAAGTCATCCGTTATGGACTGGGTGCCGTCAAGGGCACGGGTCAGCAGGCCATCGAGGCCATCGTGGCCGCGCGCGAGGAGGGCGGGCCGTTCAGGAGCCTCTTCGACTTCTGCGTGCGCGTGGACCGCAGCCGCATGAACAAGCGCAGCGTGGAAGCACTGATCAAAGCGGGCGCATTCGACAGCCTCAACATGAACCGCGCCGCGCTGGTGGCCTCCATCGACCTGGCCTTCGACTTCGCTGCCACGGTGCAGGCCAATGCCAACCAGGGTGGGCTGTTCGACGACGGCGACGATGGCCACGGCTCCAGCACGCAGGAGCCTCCGCTGGTCGAGGCCACGCCCTGGGGCGTGAAAGAGCGGCTGGTGCTGGAGAAGACCGCCATCGGCTTCTACCTCTCGGGCCACCTGTTCGACGAAGTGGCCACCGAGGTCCGCCGTTTTGCCAAGCGCCAGATCGGCGACCTGATCGACACCCGCGAGCCGCAGCTGCTGGCCGGCATCGTGACGGACTTCCGCGTCATCAACGGGCAGCGCGGCAAGCTGGCGCTGTTCAAGCTGGACGACAAGAGCGACACCATCGAGGCGCGTGCCGACGAGAACCTGATCAACCTGCACCGCAACCTGTTGAAGGACGATGCGCTGATCATCGTCATGGGCAAGCTGCAGCCGGACCGCTTCTCGGGCGGCATGCAACTCACCGTCAACCAGATCTGGGACCTGGAGCAGGCGCGCTGCCGCTTCGGCAAGTTCCTGCGCGTAGCGGTCAATGGCCGGGCGCCGGACGTGGCGGGCACGCTCAAGGCGTTTCCGGCGGTGACCGAGGTGTCGGACCAAGGTGAACTGGTGCGCGGCCTGGGCATCCGGCTGCTCGTCCAGCGCGCCGCTGAGGCCGGTGGCGCCCGTGCCGAGTTGTCCCTGGGAGATGCCAACCGCTTCTATCCCAGCGATGCCGCGCTGGCCCAGTGGCGCGCGCAGGCGGACCAGGGGCAGGCGGAGATCGTGTACGAGTAGCTGCGGCGAGGGCGCCTATGCGGGGTCCAGCAGCGTGAACTGCGTGCGTCCCAGCAGCTTCCTGAAATCCGCATCGAATGTGACCAGGTGCTCGCCGGTCTGTACCACGGCAGCGGCCAGCCAGGCATCCGGCAGCGCATTGGCGCTGAGTTGCCTGTCCAGGCAGAGCTGCCTGAACAGGGACCATTCCGCACCCAACGACGCCAGTGCGACGCCCTGCACGGACAGCAGCGAATCCAGGAAGGCCATTGCATCGTCCATGGGCGTGGGATGCTTGAAGATCTTCGGATGCGTGACCAACCGAAGGAAGCTGGCAACGACCATCGGCATCAGCTTGAGGCTGGCGCCGCGGGCGCACGCTGCCACCGCCTCTTCCAGGCATTCCCGCGCGCGTTGGTGATGCGGATGGTCGCTGCGCGAGGCGGCGACCAGTACATTGACGTCAGGTGTCATCGTCCGCCGCGTCCAGCAGCGCCTGGTTGCTCAGCGGATCGAGCCCGTCCACCAAGCCACCGCGCCCTTTGAACACCGCCAGCCTCGGCGTCCTGCCGATGGCACCGGCCATGTCCATCCGCTGGCCCGCACGCAGGCGCAGATGCAGACCTTCCTCGATCAACCGGGTAAGGCTGGTCCTTTGTTGCGCCGCCAGTGCCTTGGCATCCGCGAGCAGGGCGTCGTTGATGTCGAGCGTGGTTTTCATGCGGCCATGATACAGAAATCTGTATTCTCGGTGCTGTCACACCACCAGCTCGATCAGGAACGGCCCGTCCTGCCGGAAGCTCCGCGCCATCAGGTCCGCGCATTGCTCCATGGTGGTGGCCCGTGCGGCTTCCACGCCCATGCCTTGGGCGAGCTTCACCCAGTCCAGGTCGGGGTTGCCGAGGTCGAGCATGTGCATAGCGGTGGGGCCAGGCGTGGCGCCCACGCCCTTGTATTCGCCGACCAGAATGGCGTACTGGCGGTTGTTGAAGAGGACGGTGGTGACGGGCAGGCGCTCGCGCGCCTGGGTCCACAGGGCCTGCAGCGAATACATGGCCGAGCCGTCGGCCTGCAGGCTGATCACGCGGCGCTGGCCTCGGGCCGCGATGGCCGCGCCTGTGGCCACGGGCAGGCCGTCGCCGATGGCGCCACCGGCCAGGTGCAGCCAGTCGTGGGCCGGGGCGGCGTGGGTGTGGCGGTAGAAGCCACGGCCGAAGGTGATGCTCTCGTCGGAGACGATGGCATGCTCGGGCATCAGCGCGGCCAGGGTGCGGGCCATGCCTTCGGGGGTGGGCGCGCCGGTGGCCACCTCGGGGCGGGGGCCGGCGGAGGGGATGGCCGCCTGCGGGGCATGGAGCGCGTCGGCCAGGGCCTGCAGCGCGGCCACGGCGTCCTGGTCCGGCCGTGACAACACGTGCAGGCGGGCCTCGGGCGCGTACTGCGTGGAGGGTTTGCCGGGATAGGCGAAGAAGCCCACGGGCGGCTTGGCGTTGACCAGGATGATGTCTTCGAAGCGGCGCAGTGCCTCGATCGCCTGGTCCATGCCGTAGGGCACTTTCTCGATCTGCAGACGGCCCTGGCCGCGCGCCAGATGGGCGCTCACGTAGTCGGCCATCAGCGTCGTGCCCGTGGCCTGGGCGATGCGCCACGCGAGGGGTTGGCCGTCGGCCAGCAGGGCGCCGCCTGCGAGCAACACCAGTACGTTGTGGCCACTGCGCAGCACACGCGCGGCGTTCTCCACGGCGTGGGGGTCGAATGCGGTGGGGGCGGGCACGGACAAGGTGTCGGCCACGATGCCTCCCTCGTCCCAGGAGGCATCGGACGGCAGGATGAGCGTCGCGATCTGGCCGGGTGCCGTGCGCGCGGCCTGCACCGCGGCGGCGGCGTCGCGGCCCACGTCGGCGGCCTGGCTGCTGGTGCGCACCCAGGCCGAGACCGTGCGGGCGAGGGCGTCCGTGTCGGCCGTGAGCGGTGCGTCGTGCGGCCGGTGGTAGGTGGCCTGGTCGCCCACGATGTTCACGATGCCGGCACGCGCACGACGCGCGTTGTGCAGGTTCGCGAGGCCATTGGCCAGGCCGGGTCCGCAGTGCAGCAGCGTGCAGGCGGGTTTGCGGGCGATGCGCCAGTAACCGTCGGCCATGCCGGTGACCACGTTTTCCTGCAGGCCCAGCACGCAATGCATGCCGGGCACCTGGTCCAGCGCCGCGACGAAGTGCATTTCGCTGGTGCCGGGGTTGGCGAAACAGGTGTCCACGCCGGACTGCAGCAGGGTGTGGACGAGGCTCTTGGCGCCATTCATGGAAGGGGCTCCTCGGTGAGGGTTGTGCGGGAGAGGTGTGCCAGCTTACGCGACGCGGAGGCCGACCGTCGACCGGCTGCCGTGTTTCTGGAAAGGCGGTGGCGCGCTGCGCGCCGGTAGGCGACGCTCAGTCGCGCGGCCGGAAGCTGATCTCGAGCACCGACGGGACGCGCCCGTTGGTGTCACGCGGCAGGGTCTCGGTCTTGTCGATGGCGCGCAGTACGGCATCGTCCCAGCCCTTGTTGCCACTGGTCTTGACCAGCTTGCGGCTGGTGATGGTGCCGTCAAGCTCGGCACGCACTTCCACCACCGCCGTGGGGTTGTTGGCCGGGTCTTCGGTGAAGACGATATTGGGCTTGACCTTGGCCGCTACCTTGCTGCCGTAGCTGGCGGAGGGGCCGCTGGACTGGGCTGCCGTGCCTGTCGCAGAAGGGCTGCCCGTGGCGCCTGCCAAGCCAGCGATGCGTGCCAAGTTGGCCTTTCGATCAGCTTCCTGGCGAGCTTCTTGCGCTTTCTGGTCCTGCTGGCGCTTGGCATCCTGCTCGCGCTTCTTGTCCTGCGCCAGCTTCTCGGCCTTGTCCTTTTCCTTTTGCGCCTTCTCTTCCTGTTCCTGCTTTTCCTCCAGCGCGCGCTTCTTTTCCTGGGCCAGCTTCTGATCGGCGCGCTGCTTCTGTTCGCGCTCGCGCGCTTCCTGCTGGCGGGCCTCCTCGCGCTTCTTTTCTTCCTGTTGCCGCTTTTCGCGCTGTTGCACGATGTCGGCGTTGTCCGGTTGCCGGGCGGGTGGAGCGGGAGGCGTGACCGGGGCAGGGCGTGGGGGCGGCGGAGCAACAGGCGCGGCCTCGACGAGCTTGGGCGCTGCCTGTTGCGGCACGCGCGACCAGAGTTCGGCCTCGGCCACGGGGGTGTCTGTGCTGCTCTTCCAGCGCAGGCCCCAGGTCAGCGCGGCCACCAGCAGCAGGTGCGCGACCACGGCCAGCACCAGCGCACGGGGCAGGCCGCCGGTCTGCGGCGGGGCGAACTCCAGGTGGTCGGCGCTGGCGTTCATGGCGCGGGCCCTAGTTGGCGAGCTGGACCGACAGGCCGACGCGCTGCACGCCGGCGCGCTGCAAGGTGTCCATGACCTTCACGACGACCTCGTATTTCACGCTGCGATCGGCGCTGATCACGACGGCCGGATTCTCCGCATTGGCCTGGGCTGCCTTCACGGCCGAGGCGATCTCGCGCAGGCCCAGCTTCGTGCTCTTGTCCTCGCTCTTGAGTTCCAGCGATTCATCCTTGGCAATGACCACCTGCACGATCTTGTCGGGCTGCCGTGCCGCCTTCCCCACGCTGGGCAGGTCGATGACGCTGGGCGTGATGAGTGGCGCCGTGACCATGAAGATGATCAGCAGCACCAGCATCACGTCGATGAAGGGCACCATGTTGATCTCGTTGATGGTGCGCCTTCCCCGGCCGCGGGATACGGTTGCCGGCATGCCGCGGCGCTCCTAGCGTCCCGACGCCGACTGGGCGCCGGCGTTGCGTTGCAGGATGTTGGAGAACTCTTCCATGAAGGTCTCCAGGCGGATGGCGATGCGGTCGATGTCGCGCGCGAAGCGGTTGTAGGCCACCACGGCGGGGATGGCCGCGAAGAGGCCGATGGCGGTGGCCACCAAGGCTTCGGCGATGCCGGGCGCCACGGTGGACAGTGTGACCTGCTGCAGGTTGGCCAGGCCGGTGAAGGCATGCATGATGCCCCACACCGTGCCGAAGAGGCCGACATACGGGGACACCGAACCCACCGATGCGAGGAACGACAGGTTGGTCTCCACCTCGTCCATCTCGCGCTGGAAGCTGGCACGCATGGCGCGGCGCGCGCCGTCCATGAGGGTGCCGACATCCACGATGCGGCGTTCGCGCAGCTTCTGGTATTCGCGCATGCCGCTGGCGAAGATGCGCTCCATGGCGCCGGAGTCGCGGCCGTTCTTGGTGGCTGCAGCAAAAAGATCATTGAGGCTGGTGCCGGACCAGAACTCGCGCTCGAAGGTCTCGTTCTCGCGCTTGATGCGCGCCAGCGCCGCCAGCTTGCGGAAGATCGCGGCCCAGCTGGCGATGGAGACACCTACCAGCAGGAGCATGACCAGTTGAACCACGATGCTGGCATTGAGTACCAGATGCAGGATCGACAGGTCTTGGGTCATGTTGTCAGAGAAGATCGAGGAGATGAGGGGGAATGCGCGCGGGCCGCAACGTGTCGCTGCGGACCCAGCCGATACGGATGGTGCCCTCGCACAGCAGGGCGTCGTCGCCGCGGCGGCAGGCCTGCTGCGCGATTGTGAGGCACGCGCGGCCCTTGTCCTGCAGGGCAGCTGTAACAACGAGTTCATCGTCCAGGCGGGCGGGCAGCAGGTAACGCAGCTGCGTGTCGCTCACCACGAACATGCATCCCGTCGCGTCACGCAGGGCCCGCTGCCCGATGCCCAGCGCGCGCAGCCACTCGGTGCGCGCGCGTTCGAAGAACTTCAGGTAGTTGGCATAGAACACCACGCCGCCGGCGTCGGTGTCCTCCCAGTACACCCGCACCGGCCAGGCGAAGGCGGGCGCCGCTGCACCCATCTCAGCTTTCCACGGCGCTGCGCGCCACCCGGAGGCCATGCAACGAAGAGGTCCCTTCCAGCGGCCGCCGCGGAACTGGCTCTGCCAGGCCGCTGGCGGCGCCCCCTGCAAGGGGGTTGGCGTAGCGACACGAAGTGCGCGGAGACTGGGGGTGTTTCATTTCAACCAGTCGCCGATGCGCTGGACGGCCGTCTGCAACTGTTCCATGGAACTGGCGCTGGAGAAGCGGATGAAGCGCGAGGTCTCTGCCGTACCGAAGTCTCGCCCGGGCGTGGCCGCCACGTGGGCGTGGCGCATCATCTCGAAGGCGAACTCCCAGCTGCCTGCCAGGCCCAGGCGTTCGCAGGCCTGTGAACAATCGGCCCAGGCGTAGAAGGCGCCATCGGGCACCACCGGCACCGGCAGGCCCACCCCGGCCAGCGCGGGCACGAAGAAATCGCGCCGCGCGCGGAAGGCCTCGCGCCGCGCCTCGTATTCACGGATGCTCTCGTCTTCGAAGCAGGCGAGCGCCGCGTACTGGGCCACGGTGCTGGGGCAGATGAAGAGGTTCTGCGCCAGCCGCTCGACCACCGGCACCAGGTCCGGGGGCACCACCAGCCAGCCCAGGCGCCAGCCCGTCATGTTGAAGTACTTGCTGAAGCTGTTGATGCTGATGACCTGGTCGTCGAGTGCGAGTGCGCTCTGGCCGTAGGTGGGATCGAAGCCCAGCCCCAGGTAGATCTCGTCGACCAGCGTGATGCCGCCGCGCCGTTGCACGATGCCGTGGATGCGCCGCAGTTCGTCGGGGTGGATGGAGGTGCCCGTGGGGTTGGAGGGCGAGGCCAGCAGCACACCGCGCGTGCGGCCGTCCTTCCAGGCGCTTTCGACCTTGTCCGCGCTGAGCTGGTAGCGCTCGGAGGCGGTTGTGGGGATCAGCACCGCCGTGCCCTCCGCCGCCGACACGAAATGCCGGTTGCAGGGGTAGCTGGGGTCGGGCATCAGGATCTCGTCACCGGCATCCACCAGCGCCAGGCAGGCGAGCTGCAACGCGGCCGAGGCACCGGCCGTGACCACGATGCGCGCAGGCTCCACGGAGAGGCCGAAGCGGCTGCGGTACCACGCGCTGATGCGCTCGCGCAGCGCGGGCAGGCCGGTCGCCTGGGTGTACTGCGTGTGGCCGCGTGCAATGGCGCGTTCGGCGGCTTCGCGCACCAGCGGTGGCGCCGTGAAGTCGGGCTCGCCGATGTTCAGGAAGACCATCGGCTTGTCGCCGCCGGCCGCCATGCGCGCCAGCTCGGTGGCGGCCTTGGCCACTTCCATCACGTAGAAGGGTTCGATGCGCTCGGCGCGCCGGGCCAGCCTCATGGCGCGTCGTCGGCCGCAGGGGGCGTGTCGGTGGCGGGTGCGTCCGTCCTGCTGGCGTTGTCGGGCGTGCCGGCGGCTTCAGCAGTATCCGCGGTGGTACGGGTCTTCTTGCCCGTGCGCGGAGGCTGTGCACGGTCACGCGCGACCTCGGCGGCGCGCAGCTGCGGCGCGAGGCCGTTGAGCACGCCGTTCACATACTTGTGGCCGTCGGTGCCGCCGAATTCCTTGGCCAGTTCGATGCATTCGTTGAGCACCACGCGCCAGGGTACGTCCAGGCAATGCTGCAACTCGTAGACGCCGATCCACATGGTGGCGTGCTCGATGGGCGATATTTCCGCCATCTTGCGGTCCAGCAACGGCGTAATCAGCGCGTCCAGCTGCGCCGCCTGTTCCACGCAGCCCACCAGCAGCGCGTCGAAATGCAGGCTGTCGCACTTGTTGAAGCCGGCGAGGTCGCGCGTGAAGGCATTGATGGCGTCGACGCCATTGCCGCCCACGATGTGCTGGTACAGCGCCTGCAACGCGAATTCGCGCGAGCGGCTGCGGGCGGACTTGCTGGCGGCCTTGCGGGCGCCGGTGCTGGTGAGGCCGGTGCGCGACTGGCGCGGTGGCCGCGTCGCCTTGCCGGGAGGCACGAAAGGCTCGCTCATCCGATGTCCTCCAGCAGGTTGGCCAGTTCCACCGCCACGCGGGCCGCGTCGCGGCCCTTTTCCGTCTGGCGGGCGACAGCCTGCTCCATGTTCTCGGTGGTGAGGATGGCATTGGCGATGGGCGTCTGGCTGTCCAGCGCGACGCGGCTCACGCCCGCGCCGGATTCGTTGGCCACCAGCTCGAAGTGGTAGGTCTCGCCGCGGATGATGCAGCCCAAGGCGACCAGGGCGTCGTACTTGCCGGATTCCGCCAGCGCCTGCAGTGCCACCGGTATCTCCAGCGCGCCGGGCACCTGCACGTGCAGCAGGTTGTCGTCCGCCACGCCCAGCAGCCGCAGTTCGTCCTTGCAGGCCTTGGCCAGGGCATCCGTGACGGACGCATTGAAGCGCGCCTGCACGATGCCTATGCGCAGGTCCTTGCCGTCGAGGCGATGGTCGCTGGATTCCAGCCGACCTTTGTCCGCACCAAACATGATGTGTACTCCGTGATTCCGAATGGGGCTGTCAATGCGTCAGTGCGTGACGAAGCCGGTGATTTCCAGGCCGTAACCGGCCATGCTGGGCAGCCTGCGTGGCTGGCCCATGAGCTGCATGCGCTGCACGCCGCATTCGCGCAGGATCTGCGCACCCACGCCGTAGGTGCGCAGGTCCATGCGGCCCTTCTCGGGGCCGTGGGCGGCGCGGGCCGTGCCTTCGAACTGGTCCAGCAGCTGCGCGCCGCTCTCGCCGCAATTGAGCAGCACGACCACGCCCTTGCCCTCGCGCGCGATGCGGGCCAGGCAGACGTCCAGGCTCCAGGAGTGCATGTCGCGGCGCACCTCCAGCGCGTCCAGCACCGACAGCGGCTCGTGCACGCGCACCATGACTTCTTCGTCGGGAGCCCACTGGCCCATCACCAGTGCCAGGTGCACGCCGTGGCCCGTGGTGTCCCGGTAGGCATGGGCGATGAAGTGCCCGGCTGCGGTCTCCATGGGCCGCGTGCCCAGCTTCTGGATCAGCGACTCGACGCGGCTGCGGTGCTCGATGAGGCTGGCGATGGTGCCGATCTTGATGCCGTGCTCGGCGGCGAAACGCTGCAGGTCGGGCAGGCGCGCCATGCTGCCGTCGTCGTTCATGATCTCGCAGATCACGGAGGACGGCGAGCAGCCGGCCATCGCCGCCAGGTCGCAGCCGGCCTCGGTGTGGCCGGCGCGCATCAGCACGCCACCGTCCACCGCCTGCAGCGGGAAGATGTGGCCGGGCTGCACCAGGTCGCTGGCCACAGCGTTCGGCGCCACGGCGGCCTGCACGGTGCGTGCGCGGTCGGCCGCCGAGATGCCGGTGGTCACGCCTTCGGCGGCCTCGATGGACACGGTGAAAGCCGTGCCCTTCTTGTCGCCGTTGCGCACCGCCATGGGTGGCAGCTGCAGCCGCTCGCAGCGTTCGCGCGACAGCGTGAGGCAGATCAGGCCGCGGCCGTAGCGCGCCATGAAGTTGATGGCGGCCGGCGTGACGTGGTCGGCGGCCAGGATCAGGTCGCCTTCGTTCTCGCGGTCTTCTTCGTCGACCAGGATCACCATGCGGCCGGCGCGCATCTCGGCGACGATGTCCTCGATGGGGGAGACGGGGGCCAGGGGGCGGTCACTCATGCCTTGGCTCCCACCGACAACATGCGTTCCACGTAGCGCGCGATCAGGTCGATTTCCAGGTTCACGCGCGCACCCTGGCGCAGGCTGCCCAGTGCCGTGTTCTGCACGGTGTGGGGAATCAGGTTGATGCTGATCTCGGTGCCTTCTGCGGAGTCCACCACGCGGTTGACGGTGAGGCTCACGCCGTTGACCGTGATGGAACCCTTCACCGCCAAGTACTTGCCCATGGACGATGGTGCCATCAGGCGCAGCTCCCAGCTCTCGCCGACCTGCGCGAAATGCGTCACCGCGCCCGTGTCGTCCACATGGCCGGCCACGATGTGGCCGTCCAGACGCGCATTGGCACGCAGGGCCTTTTCCAGGTTCAGGGGGCCCACGGCATCCAGGCCGGCGGTGCGTTGCAGGGATTCCAGCGAGACGTCGAAGCCCAGCATGTTGCTGGCCGCGTCGATCTGCGTGACGGTCATGCAGGCGCCATTGAGGGCGATGCTGTCACCCAGGCCCACGTCGTCGAGGTAGTGGGGCGGACACTGCACCGTGAGGTGCTTGCCGTGCTGGGAAGAGCTGCCGAGTGCGTCGACGGCGGCGATGCGCCCGACGCCGGTGATGATTCCGGTGAACATCGCGGCATTTTAGCGACCACCCTTGTCAGGGCGTGCCTTGCAGTTGTTCGCGGTAGGGTGCGGGCATCTTCTGCAGCAGGTCGGCCCGCTGGGCGTCCGGCGTGGCCTGCAGCGCGGCGCGGAACGCTGCGAGTGCCTTGGCATCATCGCGGATGTCGGGTTGGCGGTAGATGTCCCCGAGCTTGAGCCAGCCGTCCCGCGCTTCGGACGGCCATCGCTGGAGGCGCAGTTCCAGGGCCTGAATGGCCAAAGGCCAATCCTTGAGGCGAACGCCGACCAGGTACGCCGTGTAGACCAGGTCGTAGTCGACCTGGTTGGCGGCGAACAACTGCCGGATGATCTGTGCCGCCTCGGCATACCGGCCTATGCGGTACAGCAGCACGACCTGCAGTGAACGCACTGCGGGTGCCGTGGGTTGCAGCCGGGTGGCTTGTTCGAGGTAATCGATGGATTTCTTGTAGTCGCCCATCTGCAGGTAACCCCGCGAGATGTTGGCGGCCACGGCGACGATATAGGGTCTGGAGGCCAGCACGGACTCCCACACCCAGACGGCATCTTCCCAATCGCCCCAGCTCGCCATTTCGTCGGCGGCCATGGGGGTGATCTTGCGGTAATGCGGGTTGATGGCGATGCCGTCTTTCAGAAGCGCCAGCATCTCGTTCTTGGCCGGGTTCCAGGCCGGGTCGTTGGGACGCCCCGACTTCGAGATCGTCAGCGCGATCTGCACCGCGCGCACCAGCTTGCGCTCGGCCACCGCCGCCTGCTGCGCGATGTACAGCGCAAGCAGCATCAGCAAGGCCGTGGCCCACAACGCGTACCGGGTAGTGCGTTGGGAGCAAGGCACGACTTTAAGCCTGGCGCGGTACAGGCGGAGGTCGGAGGCCGCGAGCACCGACAGGCTGAGCGCAAACAGCGCCCCTGTGGTCGCCAGTCGCCACGGAAAGCCGGCATTGCTGACCAGCAGGAACGCTCCCAGGCTGGCCAGCGTGAAGGCCCGCAGCGGTGCTTCACGCCGGGCGTCTTCGGTCTTGCCGGTCAGGGTCCTGAGCGCGGCGATGCCGAGGTAGCTCAACAGGCCCAGCAGGAAGATCCAGCCTATCAGGCCGTATTCGGCCAACAGCTGGAGGATTTCGTTGTGCGCATAAAAATCGGTTTCCAGCTGTGACCCCGGCTCCTGGTAGCGCGGGGCCTGCACCTCCCACGCACCGGCACCGACACCCGTCAGCGGCCGCGCGGCGATCATGCGGCCGGTGGCCCGCCACATGACGGCGCGTATCGAAAAAGAGCCTTGCGTGTATTCGGTCGAGGCTGTCATCGACGCCGCACGGGTGAAGGCCCTGTCGAGCGCATTGCCACCGCCGTATTCCTGGATCAGCTGGGCGTTGCCGGTGGGTATTGCGCCCAGTCCCAGTGTGGCGACCAGCACCAGCGCCGGCACGGCGAGCCGTTTGCACATGCTCCATTGGGCCACTGCCAAGGTGCCGCCCAGGACATGGAGGATCACTGCCATCACCGGCACGAGCAGCAGCAAAGCAAGCTGTGCCGCGCGGCTCCCGGTCATCATCAGGGCGGTGAGGTTGAGGGCGAGGCTGATCGCCAGGACTGCGATCTTGCCGTTGGACTTTTCCCGCGTTAGCAGGAACAGGCAGAAGGGCAACGCGGACACGGCGAACTCTGCGAAGAAATTGCGATTGACGAAGGTCGATGCCGGGTTGGGCCCTTGCGGAAAAAACTTGAAATCGATCCAGAACTGCAACGCGGTCCAGAGCGCCGCGACCGTCGCGCCGATGTGGATGCCCCAGGCCAAGCGCGGCATGCGTTCGGGCGTGACCGTGTTCATACCGAGCCACAGCAGCAGGCTGAACACGAACCACCGGATGGCCTCCACGCTGCCCAGGAATGCATGCGACCAGAGGATGCTGGCCAACGCGTGGAAGCACAGCAGCAACGGAAGGAACAGCAACGGGTGCCAGAACACCTGGCTGTCGCGGTGCCGCTGGTGCCAGAGGTAGGTCAGGCAGGCGGCCAACGCACCGAAGGACACGACCATGGACTTCAAGGTGTCCTGCAGCATTTCCTCGCTGGGCACGCCCATCGCCGGGGCGAGCAGCATGGTCAGGGCCAGCAGCAGCACCGTCCAGTCCTTCTGTGCGTCGGCGGTGGTGGGCACGGGCGCTTGCGCCTGCTCCGGCGCCGCAGGGTTGGCAACAGGTGCCTGGGCGGTGCCGCGGCGCTTCGGGCCGCGGCGGTTAGAACCGGTCATGTCCCCGAACGCGGGCGACCACGCGAAGGTCGACGCCGACCTGCTGCGAAGACATGAAATCGAGCGGGACGGCTTCGGACAACGCGGCGAGCGGACCGAAACTGGCCATCGGCAGTCCAGGACCTACCAGCTTGGGTGCGAGGTACACCAGGCATTCGTCGACCAGGCCCGCCTGGACCAGGGCACCGTTGAGCCGGTGGCCCGCCTCCACATGCAGTTCGTTGACCTCGCGCACAGCGAGGTCGGCGAGCAAGGCGCGCAGATCCACCTGCGCTCCGGCTCCCGCCGGGCCGGGGAGGTGCAGGACTGTGGCACCCCGGTTTTCCAGCGCGGCTTTGCGAGCGCTGTCGTCGGACGCCGTATAGATGAGCACCTCGCGCTCCGCCTCGAAAAGGCGAGCGTCCGGCGGTGTGCGGAGCTGGCTGTCCAGCACGACCAGACGCGGCTGGCGCTGGGACTCGACGAGGCGAACGTCCAGCCGCGGGTTGTCGGCCAGCACGGTGCCGATGCCGGTCAGCACCGCACAAGCCCGAGCGCGCCAGGCGTGCCCATCGGCACGGGCGGCCTCCGACGTCAGCCATTGGCTGCTGCCGTTGTCCAAAGCCGTCCTGCCGTCCAGGGAGGCGGCGATCTTCATGCGCACCCAGGGTGTACCGCGGACCATGCGGCTGAAGAAGCCGATGTTGAGTTCGCGCGACGCATCGGCGCCCGGCCCCACCTCCACCTCGACGCCTGCGGCGCGCAGTTTCTGAAAGCCTCGTCCCGCGACCAGCGGATTGGGGTCCTCCAGCGCAGACACCACGCGCCGCACGCCCGCCTGGATCAGCGCGTCGGCGCATGGACCGGTGCGGCCATGATGCGAGCATGGCTCGAGGGACACATAGGCCGTCGAGCCGCGCACGTCGTTGCCCCTTGCAGCCGCGTCCCGCAGCGCCATGATTTCCGCGTGCGCGCCCCCGCGCCGCTGGGTGTGGCCCACACCCACCACCTCGCCCTGGTCATTGACCAGGATCGCGCCTACTGCAGGGTTGGGCGGACATAGATTCCGCGCCAGAAGCGCCTGCGTGTTGCAGGCTTGGACGAATTCATTCAATTTGGATCGTTCCCAAACCCGTCAGGTGGGGGCTTTTTCATCGCAGAGGTGCACAGGAGGTGCAACCGTTTGTCCGGTCTATTCAACCGATCTTCGACCGGAGGGAGGTCAACGGGATAGTGATCGCTACATTTGCGATATGCAAAAGCGGTCGGAAATCCATTCGAGGGGATTCTCTCTCATAGAGGTCATGATTTCGATGCTGATCCTTGCTTTTGCGGTGTTGGCCATGGGCGGCTTGCAGCTGGCATCGTTGCGAACCACCCAGTCTGCGGCGAATTTTTCGACTGCGGCCACGCTGGCCAAGGAATATACGGAAATGATGCGGTCGAATCCCACCATCGCTAACAGCACTGCAACGTCGGCGCCGTTGAACCCGTATCTGTTTGACTCGTCAAACACCTCTACGTTCGCCGTTTCGCCGTCGGCAGATTGCAAGGCCAATGCCTGCTCGACAACGGACATAAGCCGGATGCATGTTGCTGATTGGGCTTCGCGGGTCGCTGCCCAGTTGCCGGGAGGCAAGGCGGTGGTGTGCCGGGACGCAGCAGGTTCCTACAGCTGGACCTGTCCAACCACGGGCACCGTGGTCACCATCAAGATAGGATGGATCGACAAGCGCGACAGCGAAGAGCGGGGGACTGTTGCCGTGAGTGCCACGCCAGGCACGCCGCAATTCGTGATCACGGGACTGACGGGGTTGCAGGAATGATCAAAACAGTGCCTAAGCTACGGCACCAGCGCGGGCTCACGCTGATTGAGCTGATGGTCGCGCTGGTGATCTCATTGGTCATTGTTATCGCTGCGGCAGCTTTTTTCCTGAATTCCGGCAGGACACGTGATACACAAGAAGCAGCCTCGCTCCTGCAAGATAACGCGCGTTTTGCCACGGACATCATTACCCGCAACATCCAGCAGGCCGGTTATCAAAACTATGTGTGGTCAACCATTGGCGCATCCGTCAGAAGAGAGGTGTCGCCTCCCTCTGACGGACAACCCGATCTGCGAGGGTTCAACAATACAAACGGCGCCGCCATCACCACGTCTGCCGTGGCGGTCAACGGCACCGGTGGAAGTGCCAACAACAGTGATGTATTGGTCGTACGGTTCCAGGGGAGCGGAACGGGAGCCGGGGACGGCAGCATGATTGATTGCCTGGGGCGGCCACAACCACAGCCTGATGCGTCGTTGGGCTACGTGCGCTCATACAGCATTTTCGAGGCGGTTCAGCCGAGTGGGTCATCGGAGCCAGAATTGCGATGCAAACGGTTCGTTCCTGCGACGGGGAGTTTTGATACGGAGCCGGTCGTCAGGGGCGTCGAAATGCTCCAGTTCATGTATGGAGTCGACACGAATAACGACACCTTCGTGGATCAGTGGATGAACGCTGCGCAGGTGGACGCGCTTGGCGGATCAGCCATGGTGAACTGGTCCAAAGTTAAATCCGTGCGCGTGGGGATGATCTTGCGCTCGCCCGCGAACTCTGCAGTACCGGGCCCAAGCACCACGCTGTCGCCGTTGGGGACCATGTTCTCACAGAATCTGGACGACACGCTGGTTGTCAATGATGGTCGTTTGCGTCGTCTGGTGACTTTCACCGTCAACCTGAGAAATCCCCTGTGACCCACGCCTGCTCATTCTCGCAAGGCGCGCCAACCCCTCGTGCTGCTGCATGTCAACGGGGTGCCAGCCTCATCGTCGTGCTGATGATGGTGACCGTGATTCTTGTCATGGGCGTTATCGGTGCGCGGCTTTCCCTTTTCAGCGAACGCTCTGCCCGCAACGACCGTGATCGCCAGATTGCATTCCAGAGCGCTGAGGCGGCGTTGCTGGATGCGGAGATGGATATATTCGGCCCCAATACCAACGCGAGCCGCAGGGTATGTATTTTTGACTCCAGGAAACCCGCTGAGTTCATTGAAGGCTGCGGCACGGACGCGAGAGCTGGTATGTGCCTGAACACTGCAAATCCCACGGAAGCGTGGAAAACCTTAAGAACTGACCCGGCGGATTCCAGCACACCTTTACTTTTCGTCAATGACACCGGTACCTCTGGAAAACGAACGGTGCAATATGGCCAATTTACAGGCCAGACATTGCCAACCGGCACGAGCGGTGGATTCCCCGTCCGGTTGCCACGCTACATCATCGAAGCAGTGCGGTACGCGGGAACCGGGGATGCGAATGACAACGTTGGATCGTCGACGACGCCGGAATATGCATTCCTCGTGACCGCCATGGGTTTCGGAACGCGCGTCGAAACGCAGGTCATGCTGCAGGCGTTGTTGTACAAACCGGCTAATAAACCAAACTCTGGGTGCTAAAGTGAGAAAAATACTTGCTGGGGTATTGGTGGCGATCGGCGTCGCCGTGATTGGCGGTTCTGTGGCGCAATCTACCCGCACCATGCTGGACTTGCGGACCGGACCCATCATTAATTCCGGAGACGTATCCAATCTCGCACTGGTCCTATCGGTGGAGTTTCCCACGGTGGGCGCGGCATACAAGGCACGCGGCAACTCCAGTTATGTGGCCAGCAAAAAGTACATTGGTTACTATAACTCCACGAGCTGTTATCGTTACAGGGGCACTTCGGCCGATGGGTATTTCGAGCCTGCAGGAGCTACCAATTCGAGCTATCAGTGCAACCTGACCGGGACTGGGACGGGTTGGAGCGGGAATTTGCTGAATTTTCTCAACACGTCGTCCATTGACGTGCTGAGGCTGGCGCTGACGGGCGGTGACAGGTTTGTGGACCAGGTCGGAAATACCGTACTGCAGCGTGCCATCTTGCCATCCGACGAATCCTCTCAATCCAGCAGCCGGAATACCAATTTCTTTGGAGGTACGAACTGGGGCACCGTTAGTTTGCCGGCCGGTACGACCACTGCCGCCTTGACACCGTTCGGGGCTAGCAAGACGGTGGTCGTCAAGGCCTGTGATGACAAGATTTTTTTTGGTGAAAGCGACACTGGCCAATGCAGTTCCTCCACGGGTGGCCACGCAAATCTGGCGACAACCAGTGTCGGTGGAGGGACAGTGACCGGTGTATTCAAGGCGCGCGTCCTGGTTTGCGATAGCGTAGAGGGTCCTTTGCGCTCGGATTTGTGCAGGCAGCAGCCCGATGGCAATTACAAACCAGTGGGCGAAATTCAGAAGAATTCCGACAAGGTGCGCGTGGCGGCGTTTGGCTATCTGATCGATTCCGCGACCTGGGGAACGGGCTCGGAAGGCAGCCAGTATGGCGGCGTACTCAGGGCGCCGATGAAATTCGCTGGTCCCACACAGAAATCGAGTGCAGGGATCGTGAGCGCAAATCCCGAAAAGGAATGGGATGAGAACACGGGCGTATTTGTCGTCAAACCCATCAACACGAGCAATGAAAGTGGGTATACGACGACCGGAGTCATTAATTACGTCAATAAGTTCGGAAGGTTGACGCGCAGTGATGGGGTGGGTGTCGACATATACAAGCGACGCGACCCTGTGGGCGAACTCTATTACGAAGCAGTGCGGTATTTTCAGGGGCTGCAGCCCACTCCCGAGGCCTATGCGGGCACCACCGGCGCCGGGAGTGCAACTTTGCTTGCAGGCTATCCGATATATACCAACTGGACAGATCCCATGCAGACGTCCTGCCAGCGAAATTACGCGATGGTGATGGGTGATAACAATGCCTCGAAGGACGGGTATATTCCTGGTAGCGCGATATCAGGGCAGACACGTGGTGCGGTTTCTGGCAACACAACCACGGCCGCACTGAATGCGACCACCTGGACGAATATCGTGCAGAGTTTCGAGACCAACGGAACGGTCGCGTATACCGATTCGCAGAGCGTCAATCGCGTGGCGAACGGAAACTCCACGGACTCTGTTACCGGCGTTAAATCGGGGAATACCAATTTAGCGACAAAAACCGTGCAGGACGCGGCGAGCTGGTTGTATGCTGGCGTCGCGTACTGGGCGAATACGCAACCGATTCGCCCCGACAAGCCGATGGCTCGTGTCAGAACCTATGTGGTGGACGTGGATGAAAACGGAAATGGCTCGCTGGATGGGGGTGGACGCGATCCCACGCCGCGGTTCAGCGCCATGTATCTGGCAGGGAAATACGGCGGCTTTGCGGATGTGGGTCCAGACCAGAGCCCGAGCACGGGTGAAGGCAATCCTTTCAAGACCTACGTGAATGCCACGCTGACCTCCAGTACCACCGAGTGGTTGGCGGCAGATGGTTCAACGTCTCCGACCGGGTATTTCCTTGCCAGCCAGCCTGAGCGACTGATAGTGGCCGTCCGCCAGATATTCGCGCAGGCAAGCAAACCTTCTGGCAACCTCGCAGGCGGGTCACTGAGTGTCACGCGATTGAACCAGGCCCAGCAGAGCGGTGCGTTCTATCAGGCCCAAATCAATTCCACAGACTGGTCAGGCACTGTTATTCGCACACAGTTGCAGTTCAATACGTCGACGCAGCAATTGGAAGCGAGCTCTACGCCGGTGTGGGACGCTGCCAACATACTGACCGGTGTCCAGGCCGGTACCACCACGCTGGCCCCTATTCCCACACCTGCCAATCGCAATATCGTCAGTTACAGCGCGACCAGCAGAGCGGGCGTCACGTTCACGTGGGCGGAGATCGACACGGCCGTACAAACGTCACTACGCAAAGATCCCACGCTGAGTCCGACCGTTGATCCAGGTCCGGAGACGATCGGGCAGGCCCGGCTCGAGTATTTGCGCGGTGTTCGTACTGCGGAGATTGATCCCAATCTGAATTTTCGTGCCCGTCGTGTGATCATGGGGGATAGCATCAACTCCGCGCCGGTTTTGAAAGGCGCTCCAAGCTCGGACATTCTGGATTCTTCGTACCAAGCTTTCGTGACAGCCAACGCCAGCAGGACGCCGACGGTCTATGTGGGAACCAACGATGGCATGCTGCATGCCTTCCAGGCTGCAGAGTCGGCGGCGGTCTCCTCGAATGGCAGGGAACTGTTTGCCTATGTGCCGCGAGCTGTTTCCCTTAAGTTGAACAAGTTGACAGACCCTGCCTACGTGAAGGAGGCCTATGTCGATGGCGCCATGGCCGTGAACGAAGCAAGAGCCTATAAATCGGCGACTGGATCGGTCGACTGGGCAACGGTCCTGGTGTCTGGCATGGGAGGAGGCGCCAAAGGCTTGTTCGCATTGGACGTTACGTCTCCCTCGACTTTCAAGACGGGCAATGTCCTGTGGGAGTTCACGGAAGCTGACGATCCGGAGATGGGACATTTGTTGGCTGAGCCGAAAATCGTCAAGCTGGCAATGGCGGGGAACGCGAATGCCGCGCCTGACTACAAGTGGTTCGCCATGGTGACCAGCGGGTATAACAATTACACGGGTGGTGGGTCTGGAGACAAGCAGGCGCTATTTCTCATTTCATTGGAAAAGGCGCCGGGGACGGCTTGGACGCTCAATGGCAATTACTTCAAGATCTATGCGGACAATGGAACATTTGCTGCGGCCAATCCCTCCGTGTCAACGGGCCTGGGCATGCCTTCGATTGCGACGGGCATAGCGGGGAACACGCTGTTCGCCTATGCGGGCGATCTGCAGGGGAACCTTTGGCGGTGGGATCTGCGAGGGGCATCTTCGACGTGGAATTCATTGTCCACTCCCGCCAAGGTGCTTTTCGTCGCGAAGAACGCCGCAGGCACCGCCACCCAGCCCATCACCGTGGTCCCCGCGGTAACGTTGAACCCGGTTGGCGGCTACCAGATCGGCTTCGGAACCGGCAAATTCATTGAACCCACGGACGCTTTGACCACTTCTGCAGCAAGGCAGAGTCTCTACAGTATCTGGGACGCAGATGACGGCAAGCGGTTTGAGCGTGTACCGACCGACGGCACGCCTCCCACCGTCAACGGGCTCATCACGCGGACTTTGACCGTGACAAGCGGCACCACGACTATTTCCATCACCGGTAATCCCTTTGTGTACGGAACATCCGCTGTCGATGGCTCTGGCCAATACCGGGGATGGGTCGCAGACTTGTCAACCAACATGGAACGCGTCGTGGTGGATCCGACGGTCGATACCGGCTTGATGGCGGTGAATTCGACGATCCCCAGTGGGGATCCTTGTTCGGCGACAGGCGCGTCCAACCAGTATCGCTACAACCCGACGACTGGCATCAGCTTCGTTACGAAAGGCTCGCTCGACAGCCAGGGCTTCCTGGGAAGCGCATCGTTGCTGCAGGTCGGGGAAACAGTTTGGACCACGCGCAACTCGGCCGGGCGGTACATCGTGACGCGGCGAATAGATTCCGTGAGCCCTGGCGTGGGTGGTGGGGTCAGCATGCGGCAGAGTACGGTAACCTCTGTCGCGGGAAGAATCAGTTGGCGAGAGATCACCAATTTCCAATGACCCCGCATAGTGACCCCAAAGGCGGAACCAGTATGAGAAACAAGGGCTTCACGCTGATCGAACTGATGATCGTCGTGGCGATCATCGGCATCATCGCTGCCGTCGCCTACCCTTCCTACACCAACTACATCTTGCGCAGCAAGCGGACTGAGTGTCGAGCGGCGGTGATGCAGGTGATGCAGCAGCAGGAGCGTTATTTCACGCAGCAAAACACCTACTTGGCATTCACGAGCGCTGCGGCAAATGTGCCAATGAAGCAATTCTCTGGCGACAATTCAGCAAGCAGTGCGTGCGCTATCAAGTCCGAAGCTTGTTCGGGCTCCACATTGAGCGCTTGTGTTCTCGTAACTGCAGTCCCGAATAAGCCAGATCCTGCAGTTGGCAACATCACCTTGCAAAGTGACGGTACGAAGGGTTGCAGCGGCACGGACCAGTCGAAATGTTGGGCTCACTGAACGGCCCAACCCCCCCTTCCGTCAGGGAGGCTGGGCTCACGCTGGTCGAGCTGATGATCACGCTGGGCATTCTTGCGTTGTTGGCCAGCTTGGCGATCCCGTCGTATCGCAGCTTCCTTGTCAATCAGCAAGTGAGCAGCGCCAGCAGCGATTTTCTGGTGTCCATGATGCAGGCGAGGTCGGAGGCTATTCGCTTAGGCCGGCCGGTATCCGTGTTGCCGGCCAATGGAACCAGTTGGACAAGTGGGTGGTATCTCGTTCAGGTCAATAACAACTGCGCGCCGACGGGTACATCCTTTGGGATCACCGCTGCGCCGAACGCCGTAGTTTCCATCCAGGCAAGTCCATCGACCAGTTCCTTTTCTGCCTCCAATCCTTCATTCACCTACTCTGCGACCGGATTCCCGGTCACATCCTGCGCCAGTCCGTACACGGGGTCCATAGAAAGCAAACTAGCTTTCATTGCGTCGGAGACCGGACGTCAGCGGCATGTCGTCGTTGCCAATTCCGGTCGTGCCAGGATCTGCGATCCCAGCCGGGAAACTTGTTGAGGCGCGCGTATAGCTGCTGAATCCGACCTCTGCGCCAGGTTGGAGAATGGCAGCAGCTTGTTGGAAGGCACCGCCAGTTGCTGGGCCGGCTCAGGTTCCGCTGTGACCTTGCCCGAAGTAGGCGCGCTGCACCTCCGCATTCGCGCGCACCACAGCCGGTGCCCCCTCGGCGATCACTTGACCGCCTGCCATCACCACGATCCGGTCCGCGTTCGCGAACACCACGTCCATGCTGTGCTCGGTGAACAACACGCCAATGGCGCGTTCGCGGGCGAGGCGCTTGGTCAGCGCCATCAGGTCGGAGCGTTCGGCGGGTGCCATGCCGGCGGTGGGTTCGTCCATCAGCAGCAGGCGCGGGCGATTGGCCAGCGCGATGGCCAGTTCCACGCGCTTGGTGTCTCCATAAGCCAGTTCGGCGCAGGGCCTGTCGGCCTGCGCGTCCATGCCGACCAGCGCGAGCAGGGTGCGTGCTTCCTCGGGCATGAACTGCGCCGCGCGCCGCCACCAGGCATGGATCTGCCGCTGGTGCGACAGCAGCGCCATCTGTACGTTCTGCAGCACCGTGAAGGATCCGAAGGTCTCGGCGATCTGGAAGGTGCGGCCCACGCCCCGGCGCCAGATGGCGCGGGGTGTCTGGCCGACCAGTTCCTCGCCTGCCAGGCGGATGCTGCCGTGTTCGGGCCGCAGCTGGCCGTTCACGAGGTTGAAGGTGGTGGACTTGCCGGCGCCGTTGGGGCCGATCAGGGCCAGCAGTTCGCCGGGCGCGACCGTGAAGTCCACACCGTCGACGGCCCGCACGCCGCCGAAGGCCTTGGCCAGGTCACGTACGGCGAGCAGGGGCGCCAGCGCCGTCATCGCGCCG
Organism: Burkholderiaceae bacterium; assembly: GCA_965278985.1. Classification (GTDB taxonomy): domain Bacteria; phylum Pseudomonadota; class Gammaproteobacteria; order Burkholderiales; family Burkholderiaceae_C; genus CAISIP01. The sequence continues at coordinate 675,159 of OZ257131.1, forward strand.
TCTCCGGTGCCCACCGTCGCCGCAGCCATGCCCAGGCCTGCTGCCCCGCACCCGCCAGGCCTTGCGGGAACAGCAGCACCAGCACCAGCATGATGGCGCCGAGCAGTGCGCGCCAGTAGTCCGTGCTGCGCGCCACCGTGTCCTGCAGCCAGGTGAAGGCGGCGGCGCCCACCAGCGGGCCGGCCAGTGTCTGCACGCCACCCAGCAGCACCATCACCAGTACGTCCACCGAGCGCGCGATGGCCAGCGACTCGGTGGAGATGCTGCCCTTGGAGAACGCATACAGCGCACCCGCCAGCCCGGCCACCGCGCCCATGAGCACGAAGGCCGTCCACTGCAGCCGCTGCGTGTCCAACCCGATGGCCTCGGCGCGCAGCGTGGAGTCGCGCGCGGCGCGCAGCGCAAAGCCGAAGGGCGAGAACACCAGCCGGCGCAGCAGGATCACCCCGGCACCCACCAGCAGCAGGCTCAGCCAGTAGTAGTGGCTGCGTTCGGCTAGCCACTGCGCGGGCCACACGCCCGTGACACCATTGCTGCCGCCCGTGAAGGCATCCCACTGGAAGACCACGGCCCAGACGATCTGCGCGAAGGCCAGCGTGAGCATCGCCATGTACACACCCGACAGGCGCACGGCCAGCCAGCCGCACAGCACGGCGCCCAGCGCGGCCACCACGGGTGCGGCCAGCAGCGCGGCCTCCATGGGCAACCCGGCCTCGCGCACCAGCAACGCCGCCCCATAGGCCCCCAGGCCGAAATACGCCGCATGGCCGAACGAGACCAGCCCGCCCGGACCCATCAGGAAATGCAGGCTGGCGGCGAACAGCACGGCCACCAGCACGTCGATCATCAGCACCAGCGTGTAGGGCGACTCGCGCGTGAAGAAGGGCAATGCCGCCAACGCGATGCCCAGCACCACGGCTGTGGCCACGCCAGCCGGTGGCAACGCGCGCAGTGGCACCTCGCGTGCGCCGGTGTGCCGTGCCGACACGATGGGCCGCCCCATCAAGCCCCACGGCCGCCAGACCAGCACGGCGGCCATGACCACGAAGTCCACCACCAGCGTGAGTTTGGAGAACGAGATGCTCCAGCCGAAGAGCTCCACCACGCCCAGCCACACACACAGCGCCTTGGCCTGCGCGATCAGCAGCGCGGCCACGAAGGCGCCGGGGATGGATCCCATGCCACCCACCACCACGACCACGAAGGCCGCGCCGATGGTGTGCAGGTCCAGGTCCAGCGTGGCGGCCTCGCGCGGCAGCTGCAGCGCGCCGCCCAGGCCCGCCAGGCCCGCACCCAGCGCGAACACGGACGTGAACAGCCATTGCTGGCGCACGCCCAGCGCGGCCACCATCTCGCGGTCCTGCGTGGCGGCGCGCACCAGCGTGCCCCAGCGCGTACGCGTGAGCAGCAGCCACAGGGCACCCAGCACCACCGGTCCGGCGGCGATCAGGAACAGGTCGTAGGTGGGGAAGGCGCGGCCGAAGATGTCGATGGCGCCTGTGAAGCCCGCAGCGCGCGGGCCCAGCCGCTCCTCCGGCCCCCAGAGCCACAACACCGCGTCCTTGACCAGCAGCACGAGCGCGAAGGTGGCCAGCAGCTGGAAGAGCTCCGGAGCCCGGTAGATGCGGCGCAACAGCAGCATCTCCGTCAATGCACCGGCGACCGCCACGCCCAGCGGCGCGAGCATCACGGCGGGCCAGTAGCCGATGTGCGGGCCCAGCGTCTCCACCGCCGCGTAGGCGATGTAGATGCCCAGCATGTAGAAGGAGCCATGCGCGAAGTTGACGATGCGCATGACGCCGAAGATCAGCGACAGCCCCGCCGCCACGCAGAACAGCGCGGAGGCACCGGCCAGCCCGTTGACGAGCTGGGCGAGCAGGCCCGAGAAGCTCACCGCAGTTGGGTCAGGGGGCCGAGCGCGTCTTGCGCACCTCGGCTTCGGATGGCATGAAGCCCGCGCCGTCCAGGTAGCGGAAGTCCACCATCACACCCTTGCCCTCGACCTTCTTCGTCAGGCCCACGTACGCACCCATGGTCGCCTGGTGGTCCAGCGCGCGGAACTGGATGCGGCCGAAGGGCGTGTTGTCCACCTGCAGGCCCTTGAAGGCCGCCACCAACGCGGGCGTCTGCGTGGCGCGGGCCTTGGCGATGCCGGCGGCGATGGACTGCACCATCGCGTAGCCCACGATGGAGCCCTGGCGCGGGTAGTCCTTGAAGCGCGCTTCGTAGGCCTTGAGGAAGGCTTCGTGTTCGGGTGTCTTGATGGCGTACCACGGGTAGCCCGTGACGATCCAGCCATCGGGCGTCTCGTCCTTGAGCGTGTCCAGGTATTCGGGCTCGCCGGTCAGCAGGCTCACGACGCTGCGGCCGTTGAACAGGCCGCGGATGTTGCCCTCGCGCACGAACTTGGGCAGGTCGGCCGCGAACAACGCGTTGAAGATCGCGTCGGGCCTGGCATCGGCCAGCGCCTGCACCACGGGGCCGGCCTCGATCTTGCCCAGTGGCACGGCCTGCTCGGCGACGAACTGCACGCCGGGTTGCGCCGCCGTGAGCAGCTGCTTGAAGGCGGCAATGGCCGACTGGCCGTATTCGTAGTTGGGGTACACCAGGGCCCAACGCTGCTTCTTGAGCTTGGCGGCTTCGGGCACCAGCATTGCGGACTGCATCCAGGTGCCGGGGCGCAGGCGGAAGGTGAATTCATTGCCGCCCTGCCAGGTGAGCTTGTCGGTGAGCGGCTCGCCGGCCAGGAAGAACACCTGGCGTTGCTTGGCGAAATCGGCAATCGCCATGCCGGTGGGCGACAGGAAGCCGCCGGCCAGCAGGTCCACCTTCTCACGCACCAGCAGTTCCTCGGCCACACGCACGGCGTCACCAGGGTTGCCGTTGTCGTCGCGGGTGACGATCTCCAGCTTGCGGCCCAGCACGCCGCCTGCCGCGTTGATCTGCTCCACGGCCAGGTCCATGCCCTTCTTGTAGGGTTCGAGGAACGAGGGGATTGCCTTGTAGCTGTTGATCTCGCCGATCTTGATCGGCGCACCGGACTGGGCGAACACGCGGCCCAGCGGGCCGGCCAGCGTGGTGGCCGCGAGGGCGGCCAGGGCGGTGCGTCGGGGGAATTGGGGAGTGTGCATGGGGGGTTGTCTGCCGTAGTTGAAAACCGTTGCCAAGGCGGAACGACCGCGCCCGGGTGGGCATCCCCAGGCGCTCCGCAGATGGGGATGCGCGGTGTGCGTGCAAGCGGGGGATGGTTGCCGTGTGTGCTGCGCCACTGCAGCACCGGGCCGGGAGGCGGTGTACCGAATTGCTCGGGAATGTACCCGATGCGGATTTACCGCCTGGTAAGCGAGGGTGCCTGCTCAAGAAAACGCCGGGCTGCACCCAGGTTTCCCTGTCTCCCTCGGGGGGGCGGGCTGGGCGCAGCCCGGCCCCGCGGGTTGCTCAGGGAGCAGCTTGCGGCGCGGTGTAGGGGCCGCCATCCACGCCTGCGGCGTGGTAACCCTTGGCGCCCACCACGCGCGCCAGCGGCCCGCGCCAGTCGCCCTCTGCCTCCAGGCGCGCCAGTACGGTGTGGAAGTCGTCGCGCGGTTGCCAGCCCAGGCGCTCGCGGGCGCGCTGGTTCACGTAGACGCGGTCGATGCCGGGGAACATGCGCCAGCCGCGCTGCGCAAAAGCGGCGCGGTACGCGGGGGCGTGGCGTTCCAGCACGGTACCCGCATCGTTGCGCAACTGCACGAGCTCCTGCTGCGAAAACGGCGTGGTCGCGCTGACGATGAAGCGGTCGAAGCCCAGAGCATTCGCGCGCTCGATGGCCGCCAGGTGTGCACTGACCACGTCTTCGATGGCCACGCGGCGGTACAGGAACTCGTTGAGCTTGGCATTCGCATCCACGTACTCGGCGCGCACGTCGTCGAGGTCGTCGCCCTCGGGAAAGAAGCGCGAGGTGCGCAGCACCAGGCAGGGCAGGCCGTGCAGGCGGTGGAACAGCTCGCACAGGTCTTCGGCTGCGACCTTGGTCACGCCATAGATGTTCTTGGGCACGGGCTGCACGTCTTCGGTGATCCAGGCCGCCGGCTGCTGTGGCGATGGCGACAACGCGCGGCCGAACGTGCTGGTGGTGCTGGTGTAGACGAAGGCGCGCAGCTTGGCACGCACGGCCGCCTCCAGCAGCTGCAGCGTTCCCGTTATGTTGGTGTTTATGAAATCCTGCCGCGTATGCGAGTGCACATGCGGCTTGTGCAGCGTGGCGGTGTGCAGCACGGCGTCGACGCCTTCCATGGCGTTCGCCACGAAGGCCGGGTCGGCGATGTCGCCCACGTGGTCGGTGAAGGGCGAGGGCAAGAGGTCGATGCCCACGGCCTGGTGCGGGCCGTCGCGCAGCGTGCGCATAAGGGCTTCACCGAGGTGGCCGGTGCTGCCGGTGACGAGGATACGCATGCTCACGCTTCCACCGAAGGGGCGCGCAAAGCGGCGAAACGCGCCTCCATCTCACGGCGCATCTGCTTGCGCAACACCGCGGCGGCATGGCGGCGGTGCTCATCGGGTGTGGTGGGCACCCAGGGCGTCACAGCCACGGATTTGTGGTCATCGTCCACGGCCACCATCGTGAAGAAGCAGCTGTTGACATGGCGCACGCTGTGCCGGCGGATGTCCTCCGCCACCACCTTGATGCCAATCTCCATCGACGAGGTGCCGGTGTGGTTGACCGAGGCCAGGAAGGTCACGAGGTCACCGACCTGGATGGGCTGGCGGAACACCACCTGGTCCACCGTCAGCGTGACCACGTAGCGGCCGGCGTAGCGGCTGGCGCAGGCGTAGGCCACCTGGTCCAGAAGCTTGAGCAGGTGGCCGCCGTGCACGTTGCCGGAGAAGTTGGCGGTGTCCGGTGTCATCAACACCGTCATCGAGAGCTGGTGGGTGGGCAGGTCCATGGCAGGTTTCCACGAAGTCGCCAGCCAGGGAGCGGCCGACGCTGCGCCGCAGTGTAGGGGCGCTACCGCACCGCCATCGTCGCGCCACATCGCCATGGTGCGGTGTGCCAGTCATGCGCACCAGTTTTCGACGGTCAACCCCTTGACGCGCCCGAAATCCTTCACATTGTTGGTCACGATGGTGGCGCCCATCGTCCGCGCATGCGCCGCGATCATGAGGTCGGCTGCCCCCGGTTGGGCGCCGCGCTTCTTGAGGTCCCAGCGGATCTCGGCATAGTGATCGGCAGCTTCCTGCGGCCAATCGAGCACCGCCAGGTGCAGTGCCAAGGCGTCCAGAACAGCCTGGTTCTGCTTGCGTTTTGCAGAGGCGGAAGCCTGCACGCCGTAGCGCAACTCGGCAAAGGTCACGGCCGACATGAACTGCTGTTGCAGGGGAACGGCTTGTACACGCGTTGCCAGCACAGGGGACTCACCCCGCATCAGAAAGATGCAGGTGTCGGTGTCCAGCATGTACACCGGAGGGGTCAAAACCTGCGCTCCTGGACTGGCATGCGCTCCTTGTCCACCATGAAATCCGGCGATGCCCGGAGCCCCGAGGTGAAGAACCCGGTCCAATCGCTGGGGCGCGGCGTCAGGACGACGCTTTCACCCTCGCGGCGGATGAACACCTCGCGCACGGACTCCGGGAACCGGAAATCCAGCGGCATGGTGACCGTCTGGGATCGGTTGTTCCAGCCTACACGGGCGGTGGGCCTGGGATCGGAGGTGTGATGTTCTGCCATGTACAAGAGTATATGGCAACGTGACGTTCATTGCGGCTCCAGCCCCACATTCTTCACCAGCGCAGCGTATTTGGCCAGCTCGCTGCGAAAGGCCGTCTGCGCCTCTTCCGTGCTGCTCACCTTGATGGTGTTGCCCTGCTTGGCCATGGCCTCTTTCACGGCCGCATCGTCGAATGCCGCCACCACGGCGTCGTGCGCCTTCTTCACGTTGACGGCGCTCAGGCCCTTGGGCCCGAGCACTGCGAACCAGGCTTCCACGGCAAAGTTCGTCAGGCCCTGTTCGGCGAAGGTGGCGATCTCGGGTGCGGCGGGTGTGCGCTGCGGTGCCAGCGTGCCGATGGCGCGCAGCGCGCCGCTCTTGATGTGCTGCTGCACACTGGGCAGCGCAGCCGTGCCGAACTCGACCTGGCCGCCCAGCAGGTCCGTGACCATGGGGCCCACGCCCTTGTAGGGGATGTGGCGGGCCTTGGCACCTGCGGCGTCCAGGTACAGCTCAGTGGCCAGGTGCAGGATCGTGCCGTTGCCGCCCGAGGCGAAGTTGAGCTCGCCCGGCTTGCTCTTGAGCAGCGCGATGAACTCGGCACTGTTGGTGGCCGGCACCTTGGCCGGGTTGACGACCATCACCATGGGCGTGGCGCCCACGATGGCGATGGGCGTGAAGTCGCCCGGCATGTCGATGGGCAGCGACTTCAGCACGCTGGGGAAGATGACGACGTTGTTGGACACCATGGCCAGCGTGCGTCCGTCCGGTGCGGAGCGGGCCAGCGCCTGCAGGCCCACGACACCACCGGCGCCGGGCTGGTTGTCGACGATGACGGACGCACCCAGCGCCTTGCCCAGGGCGGCCTGGGCGGCACGTGTGATCGCGTCCACGCCCGAGCCGGTGGCGTTGGGCAGGATGAACTTCACGACGTTGTCCTGCGCGTGCGCAAAGCCGGGCAGCATGCAGCCCAGGGCTGCGGCGGCCACGCTGCCAAGGCAGGCGCGGCGCGACAGGGCGAAGGAATGGGAGTGGGTGGATCGCATGGTGTGTGTCTCCTTCATGTTGCAAAGCGGGGAATAGGCTCCCGGGGCCGTCAACTGATGATCGCGCGCTCCCGCAGGTCGTCGATCTGCGTGCCACTGTAGCCGGCCGCGGCCAACAGCTCGCGGCTGTGTTCACCGAGCCGGGGCGGGTGCTGGCGCACGCCCAGCCGGCTGCCGTCCATCGTGAACGGGAACAACGTGGTCTTCACCTGCTGGCCGGCCTTGTCGCCATCGGGCAGCGTCACGTCGGCCAGGCCACCGGTGGCCAGCAGGTGTTCGTCCTCCAGCAGGTCTTCGGGCCGGCGGATGGGGGCGAAAGGCAGGCCGGCCTTTTCCATCGTGGCCGAGAGCTCGGCCGCGCTGCGGTGGGCCAGGCGTTCGCGCAGCGTGGCCAGCAGGCGCGGGCGCTGCTGCACGCGCTGGTTGTTGGTGGCCAGGCTGGCCTCGGCGCCCAGGTCGGCAAAACCCAGCACCTCGCAGAACACGCGCCACTGCGGATCGCTGACCGCGGCGAGGAAGATCTGCTCGCCGTCCTTGACCGTGAACACGTCGTAGACCGCCCAGGGGTTGTCGCGCGCCGGCATGGGTTGGGGTGCCACGCCCGTCATCGCGAACTGCAGCATGTGCTGGCCCATGAGGAACACGTTGTTCTCGTACAGGGCCGACTGCACCTCCATGCCCTTGCCCGTGATGCCGCGCTGGATCAGCGCTCCCAGCGTGCCGATGGCGCCGAAGAGCCCGCCCATGATGTCGTTGACGCTGGTGCCGGCACGCAGCGGGTCGCCAGGCCGGCCCGTCATATAAGCCAGGCCGCCCATCATCTGCACCACCTCGTCCAGGGCCGTGCGGTGGTCGTAAGGGCCCGGCAGGAAACCCTTGTGGCTCGCGTAGATCAGGCGCGGATCGTGCTGGCTGAGGGCTGCGTAGTCCAGGCCGTACTTGGCCATGGTGCCGGGCTTGAAGTTCTCGGCCACCACGTCGGCCGTGGCGCACAGGCGGCGCGCCACCTCGGCACCCTCAGCCTGGTGCAGGTCGATACCGATGCTTTTCTTGTTGCGGTTGAACATCGGGAAGAAGCCCGAGCCCGCACCCAGCAGGCGGCGCGTGCGGTCGCCGTCGAGGGGTTCGATCTTGATGACCTCGGCGCCCAGGTCGGCCAGCACCATGCCGCAGGTGGGGCCCATGACCATGTGGGTGAACTCAATGACGCGCAGGCCGTTCAGGGGCTGGGGCGTGTTGTCGGTATTCATGCTGCGGCACCTTCCGTGCGCATCGTCTTGGGCAGGCCGGCGCGCCACAGGCTGCCGTGCAGGGTCTCGCCTTCCAGCCAGCCGGCCAGCTTGGCGCGCAGCACCAGCAGCGCGTCGAAGTCCACACCGGTCTGCACGCCCATGCTCTCCAGCAGGTACGCCAGGTCTTCAGTGGCGACATTGCCGCTCGCGCCCGGCGCATGCGGGCAGCCGCCGATGCCACCCAGGCAGGCGTCGAGGCGGCGCATGCCCATCTGCAGCGCCGCGTAACAGTTCGCCAGCCCCAGGCCGCGGGTGTCGTGGAAATGCGCCGTGTCCAGGCGCTCGCCCGCAACGCGCAGCACCTTCTCCAACAGGCGCGAGACGGCCTGCGGGTCCGCATACCCCACCGTGTCGGCCAGGCTCACGCGCTCCGCGCCGGCGTCGAGCACGGCCTGCACGAGGCGCAACACTTCGTCTTCTTCCACGCGGCCCTGGATCGTGCAACCGAAGGCGGTGCTGATGCCCACCTCCAGCCGCGTACCGGAACCGGCGGCATCCCGCGCTGCACGGATGCGGGCGATCTCCGCCACCACCTCGTCCGGTGTCTTGCGCAGGTTCGCCAGGCTGTGGGCGTGGCTCGCCGAGAGCGGCAGCAGCATCCAGTGCGCTTCCTCGGCGATGGCGCGTTCGGCCCCACGCAGGTTGGGCACCAGCACCGAGGCCACGGCGCCGGGCAGGGTCTTGGCGAAGGCCAGCACCTCGGGCGTGTCGGCGAGCTGCGGCATGAGCCGCGCGGGCACGAAGGAGCCGACTTCGAACTCGCGTTGTCCTGCCGCGTGGGCCTCACGCAGCCAGGCGCACTTGGTCGCGGTGGGCACCACTACGCGCGTGATGATCTGCAGGCCGTCCCGCAGGCCTACCTCGCGGATGGTCACCTGCGGGGGCAAGGGGAGAGGGGTTGGAATGGACATGGCCCAGAGTCTAGAATTTCCCAATTCTTTGCAGAAGCGATAAATGGGAAGCCTGATGTTCCAATCGGGAACATATTGAAGCCATGCGCAACCTCGACCTCACGACCCTGCGGCTGTTCGTCTCCGTCTGCGAGACGGGCAATATCGCGCGTGCGGGCGAGCGCGAGAACATCGTCGGCTCGGCCATCAGCAAGCGCCTCGCGCTGCTGGAGGCGCAGCTGCAGACCCCCTTGTTCACACGCCGGCGCCACGGCGTCACGCCCACGGCTGCGGGCCATACGTTGCTGGAGCACGCGCGCTCGATGCTGGACAGCGCGGCGCGCATCGAGGCCGACATGCACCACTTCGCGGCCGGCGCACGCGGCCAGGTGCGCATCCTCGCCTCCGTCTCGGCGATGACGGAATCGCTGGCCGACGACGTGGCGGCTTTCCTGCAGCAGCCCCAACACGCGAACATCCGCGTCGATATGGAAGAGCGCGTGAGCCCCGAGATAGTGCGCGGCGTGCGCGAGGGCATGGCCTCGCTGGGTGTGTGCTGGGATGCGGCCGACCTCGGCGGCCTGCAGGCGCGGCCCTACCGCAGCGACCGCCTGTGCCTGGTGGTGCCTGCAGGCCATCCGCTGGCGGGTTTCGCCCAGGTGCGTTTCGCGCAGACGCTGGATTACGAACACGTGAGCCTGCCCGTCAACAGCGCCGTGCAGGTGCGCCTGCAGCGCGAGGCCATCCTCCATGGCAAGCCACTGCGGCACCGCGTGATCGTGACCAACTTCGAGGCCGCGCTGCGCGTGGTGCGCGCGGGCCTGGCGCTGAGCCTGGTGCCGCGCGAGATCGCGGAGCCGGCCGCCGCCAGCTACGGCCTGCGCATCGTGGACCTGGACGAGCCCTGGGCCGAGCGGCGCTTCATCATCTGCTTCCGCGAAGGGCTGACCGTTTCGGCCCAACTGCTGCTCGACTACCTCGGCAGCTTCCACACGCCCGACGGAAGGCTCCTTGCATGACCACCGCTGTCCTCGATTTCGGCGCCGCGCCGCGCATCCTCTACCTCGCCGAGGACCCGGGCGTGGTGCGGCGCGAGCTGGCGGGCGAGGCGCTCACGCTGGCGCAGGCCGGCAGCTTGCGCAACGATGTATCCACGGACGAGATCACGCCGGTGGCGATCCTGTCGCACTACGACGAGCGGCTGGCGCGTTTCCCCTACACGGGCCTGCGCTGCGGTGGCGAGACACCCGTCGCGGCCGGTGTGGTGCAGGCGGGCGGCTTCCAGGTGACCGTGGCGGGCCGCCGTTACGGCAAGGGCTCGTCGCGTGAGCACAGTCCCGCGGCGGAGCGCCTCGCGGGCATCCGCCTCGTGATCGCGGAAAGTTTCGAGCGGCTGTACCGGCAGAACGCGGACAACACCGGGCTGTTCACCTCCACGGATTTCGGCCTGCTGGGGCGCATCACACGGGGCGAGCCCATCCCCATGGAGGAACTGCTGGCCGGGCGCGAGCCGCTGGCCGCGGCCATCCTGCGTGCAGGCGGCCTGCTGCCGTTTGGCGCACAGCACCTGCGGGGCACGCAACCCGTCGCGGCACCCGACGATGGTCGCCCGCGCACGCTCTACGAGAAGATCGTGCGCAGGCAGATGCTCGCTACCCCTGTGACCCCTGCCGATCCGCAGGTGGGCGAGGGCTGCTTCCTGCGTGCGGACTGGCGCTTCATCCACGAGTACTACACCGGCATGGCCGACCACATGCTGCGCGCGCAGCTCGGGGACGCACTGCGCCTGCAGGACCCGGAGCGCATCGTGGTGTTCGAGGACCACACGAGTTACGTGGAACAGAGCCCGGCCCACCTGCGCGCCGGCCTGGTGCCGAACATGCGCGCCATGGTGCAGGCCCAGCGCGATTTCGCGGCGCGCCACGGGCTGCGCTACCACCGCACGCTGACCGACGACGAGGCCGCGGCCGACGATGGCAGCAACGTCGCGGGCATCTCGCACGCCATGGTGGCCGAGTTGTATGCGCTGCCGGGCCAGGTGGTGGTGGGCACCGATTCACACACGCCGCACAGCGGTGCGCTGGGCTGCGTGGCCTTCGGTGTGGGCACCACCGACATGGCGAACGCTTTCGCCACCGGTGCCGTGCGCATGACCATGGCGCCTGTGCTGCGCGTGGTGCTGGGCGGATCGCTGCAGCCGGGTGTGACGGCCAAGGACGTGGTGCTGCACCTGCTGGCGCTGCCCGCGATCCGCAGCGGCGAGGCGGTGGGCCATGTGTTCGAGTTCGCGGGGCCCGTGGTGGCCGCTATGTCCACCGACGAACGCGCCACGCTCACCAACATGACGGCCGAACTCGGCGGGCTCACCGGCATCGTGGCACCCGACGCGGAGACCGTGCGCTTTCTCAAGCAGCGCCGCGGTGTGGACTTCGCGATCGAGCCCTGGATGTGCAGCGACGCGGGTGCGGCCTATGCGTCCCGGCTGCAGGTCGATTGCAGCGGCCTCGGGCCAATGCTGGCCGCGCCCGGTGATCCGGGCAACGGCATCGCGCTGGACGCGCTGGCGCAGCCGGTGCCCATCACCATCGCCTACGGTGGCTCGTGCACCGCCGGCAAGCGTGAGGATTTCGACCACTACCACGCCGTGCTGGCCTGGGGGCTCGCGCAGGGCCTGCGGGTGCCCGCGGATGTGCAGCTGTATCTGCAGTACGGCACAGCCGCCGTGCGCGACTACTGCATCGCGCAGGGCTATGACCGTGTATTCGCGCAGGTGGGCGCGCGCATCCTGCAACCCTCGTGCGGCGCGTGTGCGAACTGCGGGCCAGGGTCGTCCACCGACGCGGCCCAGGTGACCGTGAGTGCCATCAACCGCAACTTCCCCGGCCGTTCCGGGCCCGGCCAGGTGTGGCTCGCGAGCCCGCCCACGGTGATGGCCAGTGCGCTGGCGGGCGAGCTGTGTTCCTTTGCGCAGCTTCGCGCGCGTATTTGTCCATCGTCCTAGGCAGACTGCAGGCCGCTCATGGCGGCCAAGGTGAAGGCCAAGGAGTGGAGGCCAAGGAATAGGCTGTTCCCTAAAATCTGCGCGCTCGACAATCCTATGTACTGGAGGACGCAAGAATGCAAGTCGTCAACGTTGCAGATTTGAAGACCAACGCCAGTGAAGCCCTGCGCCAAACACGTGAAGTCCCCGTGGTGGTGGGGAACCGTGACCAGCCCGTTACCGAGCGGATCGTTCTGCAATCCGGCAATCTCCTGCCAGAGCCCGGTGCGCGGGTGGCGCTGGCGTCCTTCATCGCCGATCCGTCGAGCCAGGGAACTTCCGTCGTCGACCATGAGGTTTCCGAAGTGGTGCGCGATATGCACACGCTCGACGGATGGCTTGCATCGTCCTGCACGATGCCATCCCGCTGAACTGGCTGGCCCTCGTTTCACCATGTCCCTGCACCACCTCGCCCACATCTACCATTTCACGCCCATCCCCCCGGAGCAGCATGCAGAGCATCTGCCGCCGCAGGTAGTGGCCGATCTGCCCGCCGAGGGTTGCCTGGTCTTCCCCGTCGCCGACGAACATTCTGACACCGCCGCCTTCAGCGCCCATTTCGGCTTCGGCCTGGAGGACTGCGCGAACACGCTGGTGCTGCGTTACAAGGCCGGCGGCGCCGAGCACCATGCGGCCGTGGTGTCGCTGGGCTCGCGCAGGCTGGACGTGAACGGCGCGGTGAAGGCGCAACTGGGTGCGCAGCGCCTGTCCTTCGCGAAGCGCGAGGACGCGACCGCGCTCACCGGCATGGAGTTTGGTGGCATCACGGCCTTCGGGCTGCCACACGGGATGCGCATCCTGGTCGATGCCGCTGTGATGGAGCGGCCCTTCGTGGTGATGGGTGCCGGGTATCGCCGCAGCAAGATCCTGCTGGTCCCGGCGCTGCTGCGCGGCCTGCCGCAGGTAGAGATCGCCACCCTGGCGGGGGCCTGAGCTTTCACGCCGACACGCGACGCACCCCATGCTCCACTACCTCACCATCCCTGTCACCGCCTTCCAGCAGAACTGCTCGCTGCTGTGGGACGACACCACGCAGCAGGCCGCCGTCATCGACCCTGGCGGCGACCTCGACGTGCTGCTGGCCGAGGTCGAAGGCCGCAAGCTGAAGCTCGAACAGATCTGGCTCACCCATGCCCACATCGACCACGCCGGTGGCACGGGCGAGCTGGCCGAGCGCCTGGGCCTGCCCATCATCGGCCCGCATCCGGGCGACCAGTTCTGGATCGACGGCCTGCCGCAGCAGAGCAAGATGTTCAATTTCCCACCCGCGCAGGCCTTCACGCCCACGCGCTGGCTGCACGATGGCGACACGGTGACGCTGGGTGCCCACACGCTGCACGTGCGGCATTGCCCGGGCCACACGCCGGGGCATGTGGTCTTCCACTCACCGGAGCTGCAGCGCGCCTTCGTGGGCGACGTGTTGTTCGCCGGCTCCATCGGCCGCACGGATTTTCCACAGGGCAACCATGCGCAGCTGATTTCCAGCATCGTCGAGCGCCTGTGGCCCATGGGCGACGAGACGGTGTTCATCCCGGGCCACGGGCCGGAGAGCAGCTTCGGGCGCGAGCGGCGCTCGAACCCGTATGTGGGTGGGACCTGAAGCGAGCGTGGATTACGCGGGCAACGCCGATTCGGCCTGTCCGGCAAGCTCCGCCGACGCGGACGGCCCCAAGGGAAGCAGGCACAGGAACTGGGTTCCGAGGTGGACCGCCAGCACCAACCGGCCATTCACCATCTGCAACTGCGCATGGCCGCCGCGGTGCTGGCCTTCACGCGCCAGGCGGTGCCCAGCGTGCACCACTGCGGTCATCGCCACCGGCGCGGTGCTACGCAGTAACGCCACCAGCCCCGCCGGGTCGTGGTGTGCCATAGCCAAGCGGCACAGCGCCAGCACCGCTTCGTCCTCGGCGCGCTGGAGCTCGCCCAGCGGTTCGTTGCGCACGCGCCGCAGCGCGCGATGCAGGCGTTGGCGCGACGCCGCCTCGCTGCGCCCCGTCAGTGCGCCGAGTTCGGCGTGGCCCATGTCGAAGACCTCGTGGAGCAGCACGGCCGCGGCGTCTTCGGGGGCCAGGTGCGCGACCAGGTGCACCAGTGCGGCGTCCACCGACTGGGCCTGCTCTGCCTGCCATTGCGCCGGGCCGGACTGCAGTTGCACCTGCGCGTCGACCTCTTCCAGCAGCCCGGCGAAGTGGCTGCGGCGGCGCACGGTGTCGATGCACAGATTGCGCAGGACCGTGACCAGCCAGGCGTGTACGCCATGGTCGTCGGGCGGAAGCTGGCCCCCGGCGGTGCGTACATAGACGTCCTGGACCATGTCCTCGGCGTCCGTCGCGTGCCCGAGCCAACGGCGTGCCAGGGCGGTCAGCTTGCGTCGCAAGGCGGCGTCGGTCGCCAGGGGATGGGGGGCCGTGGGCGATGGAAAGGGTAGGGAGGATGTCATGGGCAGGCGCTTGTCACGTTCCGGGGGGCTGGTTCGTTCTACCAGTGTCAACATCATAGGAGTCCTCAACGTGAACACCGATACCCAGCCCGCCGTCGCCCCCGACGCTGCCAGCACCTTCCTGGAAGAGAAGGCATTCCGCTCCCGCACCGTGCTGGTGTTCGGCCAGATCACCGATGCGTCGGCCGCCGACACGGTGCGGCGTCTGCTGGCCCTCGACGCGGAATCGGCGGCGCCGATCCAGATGCTGGTGTCCTCACCCGGAGGCCATCTCGAATCCGGAGATGCCATCCACGACGTGGTGCGTTTCATCGGTGCGCCGGTGAACATGATCGGTACCGGATGGGTCGGCAGTGCCGCCACCCACCTGTACCTGGCCGTGCCGCGCGAGCGCCGTTGGTGCCTGCCGCAGACCCGGTTTCTCATTCACCAGCCCAGCGGCGGCGCCGGTGGGCCGGCGACCGACATCTCGATCCAGGCGCAGGAGATCATCAAGGCGCGCGAACGCATCGCCAGGCTGATCGCGCGCGAGACCGGGCAACCGTTGGCGACCGTGCTGGCGGACATCGAGCGCGACCGCTGGATGTCGGCCGAGGAGGCCATTGCCTATGGCCTGGCGTCGCGCATCGTTGAGCGGCGCAGTGACATCGCTTGAGGCCCGCGTGCCTCAGCGCTCCGCGATGTAGTGCTGCATGCGCACCGTTTCCCCCGGCAGCAGGTATTCACGCAGCCGGCTCTCCAGCGCGTAGTCCGCCACCGTGGTGCGCGCGCGCTGGTGCAGGTAATCGGCCCAGGAGCTGACGATGAAACGCTCCACATAGCGCGAGGGGTCCGAGAGGTCGTTGTACACGCGCCAGAAGGCCGCACCGTCGCGCTTGCGGAAGGCACGCAGCTGGCTGATCTCCTCGAGGAACTCGGCCGAGCGCTCGATGTGGATGCGGTAGCTCAGCTCCACGGCGATGGGGCCGGCGTCAGGCGCGGGCTCGTGCTTGACGAACAGGTCTTCCCACGGCGTGCCGATCGTGACCTCGGCGCTGGTGCCCACGCGCAGCGGAAAGTAGCGCGCGATGAACGGGTCCACCGCCATGCCGATGGCCGCCAACGTGAGCGCGAAGCGCAGGCCGAAGATGTCGGACAGCGCGCCCCACACGGCCGAGCCGATGGCGAAGGCGCCCAGGGCGCACAGGGTGTGCATGGCCACGGCGCGGGCGCGCACCCAGGGCGGCACGCTGGTCTGCGTGGCGGTGTTGAAGGTGGACATCACGGCCATCCACGCGCCGCCGCCCAGCACCAGCGCCAGGTACACCGGCGGATCCCAGCGTGAATAGGCGGCCACCAGCATCACGCTGGCGAAGGTGGCACAGCCCGCGCGCACCAGGTTTTCCAGCCGGAAGCGCGCGCGCAACTTGCCCATGAACAGGCCCGCGATGACCGCACCCGTGCCCAGGCAACCCATCAGCATGCCGTAGCCTGTGGCGCCCAGGCCCAGTTGCTGCTGCCCGATCACTGGCAGCAGCGCCCACAGGGCCGAGCCGGCCGCGCTGTAGGTGCCCGCGCGGATGAGCTGCGCCAGCACCGTGTGCGAATGCCAGGCGAAGCGCAGTGCGCTGGCCATGCCGCCCCACAGCCGCTCTGCGGGCAGGCGCGAGGGCGGATGGGGGGCAGGCGGCCACTTGCGGACGGCCTGCCCCATGACCAGTGTGGTAACCACCGCGATGGCGAAGTTCCACGGCCCGCTGGCCAGCGTGAACACCAGGCCCGCGATGGCCGGGCCCAGCGCACGGGCCGCGTTGTAGGCGATGCCCACGGCCGTGATCGCCAGCGGCAGCTCTTCGCGCGGCACCGCATCGCCGATGGAGGAGTTCCAGGCCGGCGACAGCATTGCCGTGCAGCAGCCTGACACGAAGATCATGAACAGCACCGTGCCCGCGCCGCCGATGCCCGCGAGCAGCAGCAGCGCCAGCAAGGTGCCGGCCGCGGCCTGCACGCCGAGCGCGATGAGCATCAAGCGCCGCCGGTCCGTGATGTCGGCCAGCACGCCCGCCGGCAGCGAGAACAGGAACATCGGCAGGAACACGGCCGTCTGCACCAGCGCGGCCAGGAAGGACGAGCCGGTGAGCTCCACCATCATCCAGGCCGCTGCCATGGTCTGCATGGCGTTGCCGATGAAGTAGATGCCGCCGCTGGCCCAGATGCCGCGGAACTTGGGGTAGCGCAGCGTGCCGAGGGTGGAGGTGGAGGCCATGGGGCCATTGTCCACGGGCCGCGTGACAGGCACGGAGCTTGCGAAACACCGGGTGTTCCGGCGTTGATCCTTGGGTACCGCCAGTCACACCGACTACGGCATCGTCACCATCCTGGCGCAGGACGTGGCCTGCCTGCCGACCTGCATGTCGGCGGAGAACCCGCCGAAGTACGAGCAGGTGTTTGCCGGTGACTACCTCGTGAAGCGTTTCAAGGAAGTGCAGAAGTACAAGACGCCGGCGCAACTGGCGGAGGAAGCCGAGGCGGCCTGACTTGGCCCGGTCGCTGGCGGCGCGTCAGTGCGTACCCTGGGTGCGCCAGGCGGCCAGCTCCAGCGGCCGCAGGCCGAAGCGCACCGCATTGCCTTCGTGCAGCGTGGCGAACTCGTCGCGCACCAGCTGCATGAAGCGTGCACGGTCTTCCGCTTGCACGGTGGCGGGCAGGCTGCGCTGCAGGTCCGCGTCACGGAGTGCAAGACGCTGTTGCACGATGGCGCGCACCGTTGCTCCCAACTCGGCCCGGTAACGCAGGCGGAAGGTGTCCGGCGGCACGAGCTGCTGGCGCAAGGCCACATATTGCTGGCACGAGCGTGCGTAGGCCCACACGAACACGTCGTGCAGCAGCTCGACGCGCGTGCATTCGTAGACGCCGAGGACGCCGTCCACATAGGCTTGCGCAGGCACGTCGATGAAGGCCAGCGGGCTCAGGTTGTGGCGCACCAGCGGAATGTTGGCAGCCAGCCGCGAGACGCGCTTGTTCACGTCCTCGAAGGGCTGCAGGTAGGGCAGGTGCACCATCAGGAAGAAAGCCTGCTCGAAGGGGTCGGTGATCTCGTCGGCCATGCGCAGCACGATGCCGAAGAGCTCGGAGAGCTGCTGCGGCTGTGCCACGGGCAGGAAGACGCTGGCACCGATCTCCACGGGCCGGGTACGCAACCGCCCCACGGCCATGGGGTCACGCATCAACCCGTCGGACAGCAGGGCGTGCAGCGCGACCACGGTGGCGGTGTTGACGCCCACGCTGGCATCGCCCACGAGGAACTCGATGGCGGCCTTGTGGTTCAGGATCATCTGGGTTTCGAAGGCGTCCTTGCCCTCCGCCGCTTGGCCGAAGGCGATGAGGCGTTCGGTATCGAGCCGGCTGTAGGTGTTGCCTTCCAGCCGCGAGGAGGCCCAGGACAGGTCGATCAGCAGGCGGTTCAGGATGTCGCGCGCGAAGGTGCCCGCCGGCGCCTGCATCTGCACGCCGGAGCGCCCCATCTGGTGCAGTTGCACGCGGGATGCTTCGGGCAAGTAGAACGTCTGGTTGGGCTGGTAGGCCTCCAGGAAGCCCATGTCGTAGGTGACGGGCCGCCGCTGATGCAGCGGCCGCCGGACCAGGGCCCGGACCTCCGCACCGGCGGGGGAGAGGGGCACGTAGGCTTCTGCTGCGGCGTACAGCGGAGGGTCGGGTTCTCGGGCTTCCTGCGGCCCACCGGATGGAAGGGGCAGGTAGCGCAATGCCCTGCCTGCGCCCCGGGTCACCAGCCGCCGTTGCTGCACCAGCTCGGCAAGCCGCCGCTGCAGCGTGCGCCGCGCCAGGGGACCCGGCAGTGCCCCATGCAGGGCCTCCACGGCGATGCCTTCGGGGTGCCGTGCGATTTCTGCAAGGATGGTCGCTTGCTCGATGCGAGAGGTGGTGGTGGACATGGCGGGTAATGTGGCGCGAATATGGCGCAATTATGGCGCGAATTTGGCGCAATAACTGGCAATATTGGCGCAATGAAGGGCGCAATGAAGGGCGCAATGAATGGCGCAATGAATGGCGCAATAAGTGGCGCGATGCCCCCATTCGCGCCAATCCGCCCTATTTCACCTGCTGCTTCCCCAGCTTCCGCGCCAGCGTGCGCCGGTGCATGCCCAGCCGCCGGGCGGTCTCGGAGATGTTGAAGCCGGTCTCTGCCAGCACCTGGTGGATGTGTTCCCATTCCAGGGTTTTGATGGAGCTGGTGCGGTTGGTCAGCTCCACGTCGGTGCTGCCCTCGGCGCGGCCGAAGGCGGCCTCGATGTCGTCGGTGTTGGAGGGCTTGGCCAGGTAGTGGCAGGCACCGAGCTTGATGGCTTCCACGGCGGTGGCGATGCTGGCGAATCCGGTCAGCACCACGATCAGCATGCCGGGGTCGCGCGCATGCAGCGCCTGCACGCAGGCCAGGCCCGATGCCTCGCCCTGCAGCTTCAGGTCCACCACGGCGTAGCCGGGGGCGAAGCTGCTGTCCTGCATCAGCAGCTTCAGCGGCTCCAGTCCCGTGGCGGTGCGCACGCGGTAGTCGCGGCGCTCGAAGGAGCGGGCCAGCGTGCGTGCGAAGGCTTCGTCGTCCTCGACGATCAGCAGCTGGCGCAGGCGAGTGTCTTCAGTGCTCACGGGGCTCTTCCTCCGGCAGGGCGATGGCCGACAGCGGCAGGCTGATGCGCAGCTCGGCGCCGCCGCCGTCAAGATTGCGCGCGGACACGCTGCCACCCAGTGTGCGCGCCACGTTGACCACCAGGAACAGGCCCAGGCCGCCGCCGGGCCGGCCCTTGGTGGACTGGTAGGGCTTGCCGATCTGCTGCAGCATGTGCGGTGCGAAGCCGGGGCCCTGGTCGCGCACGGTCAGCACCAGCGCGTTGTGCTCGCGCGTGGCCTCGAATTGCACAGCCCTCGGCGAGGCTTCCAGCGCGTTGTCCAGCACGTTACCGATCATCTGGCGCAGCGCGGAATCGGCCACCATCGGCATGTCGTCGCCGAAGTGGTTGCGGAAGTCCAGCTCCATGAATCCCCGGCGCTGCTGCCAGGCCTGGACGGTGCTGTCCAGGAAGCTGCTGACCGTGGTCTCGCCGGAAAACTCCCCGCGCGCCTCGCCCGCCGACAGCAGGATGCCGGTCACGATGGTCTTGCAGCGGCGCACCTGCGCCTGCATTTCCGACACGTCCAGCGCCAGCTCGGGGTCGGAGCTGAAATGCGGCAGGTGCTGCCAGTCGCCCAGGATCACGTCCAGCGTGGACAGCGGCGTGCCCAGCTCGTGCGCCGCGCCCGAGGCCAGCAGGCCCATGCGCACGATGTGCTCCTCCTCGGCGGCGCGCTGGCGCAGCGTGGCCAGGCGCGTGTCGCGCTCGCGCAGGTTGGCAACGATGCGCGTGATGAAAGTCACCAGCAGCGCGGCGTTCAGCGCGAAGCACACCAGCATGCCAAGCATGTAGGGGCTGGCCAGGCCGCGGTCATGGTCCAGCGGCAGCGAAAGCGGGTTCGCGTAAAGCGCCAGCCCGGTGAAGGCGAGCGTGGTCACGACGACCATGGTCCAGGTGGCCCAGGCAGGCAACAGCACCGCGGCCAGGATCACCTGCAGCAGGTACAGGAACACGAAGGGGTTGGTGGCGCCGCCCGACAGGTACAGCTGCGCCGTGAGCATGGCCACATCCACCAGCAGCGCGAACAGCAGCTCGGCACTGGTCACCTCGCGGCGCGTGCGCCAGCGCAGCAGGCTCAGGATGTTGAAGCCCACCAGCGCGGCCAGCACGGCCATCATGCGCTCCATCGGCAGCGCGATGCCCATGCCGTAGTGCACCACCTCGATGGTGACGATCTGGCCGAACACCGCGATCCATCGCAGCTGGATCAGCTGCTGCAGGTTCTTCAGGCCAGTGGCCGTGTCCAGGCCGGTGGCGGCCTGGGTGCTGCGGCTCAGTGGCACGCGGACAGCGGTGGGCGTGGACATGCTGGCGGCATTGTCATGCAGCTGCCGGCCCGCCTTCCGGCTGCAGTGCACGCGCGCGCCCATGGCGCAGCAGCGGCACCAGGGCGGCGAGGGACAGGCCCGCGAGCACGAACCAGGTCAGCGCGTAGGCCAGGTGGTTGTCGCGGAACTGCAGCACCGTGAGGCCGGCGCGTGGCCAGGCGGTGGGGCTGCCCGTGCTGTCTGTATTGCCGGCGGCCTCGGCATCGACGAAGTAAGGAGCCACGCGGGTAGAGGGCAGGGCGCGTGCGGCAGCTATGGCCGCCACGTCACGGGAGTACCAGCGGTCGGCGGCAGGATCGTTCTCCCGCAGGAACCCGCCCCGTGGCTCCGAGATGCGGAGCAACCCGGTGACCACCACCGCACCCTTCGGCGCGTTGTCACTGCGGGCCTGCGGGTCGCGTTGGGCGGGCGGCACGAAGCCGCGGTTGACGATCACCACGCTGCCATCTGCCAGCCGCAGCGGCGTGAGCACCCAGTGGCCCGCACCCAGCACCGTGCTGGCCTGGACCAGCGCTTCCCGGTCGTGCACGTACACGCCTTCCAGCCGCAGCCGCCGGTACTCCCAGTCCCCCGGCGTGGCCTGCAGTGCCGGCCACTGCGCGGCGTCGGGTGGTGCCACGGGCGGGGCCTGCACACGGGCCTCCACGCGGGCGATCAGATCGTGTTTCCAGCCCATGCGCTGCAGCTGCCAGATTCCCAGCGCGGTGAACAGCGCGCACAGCACCGCGGCGGCCAGCACCAACCAGGGCAGGCCGCGCCGGTGTGTCATTGCGAATGCGAGAGGTGCTGCTGCAGCTCGTGCGAGGGCATCATGTTCGTGTTCATGTGGAACATGACCCACAGCGTGCCGGCGATGGCGATGGCCACGAAGACGACGGTGAAGATGGTCGACAGCATGGTCCACCCACCCTCGACCTTGCCGTTCATGTGCAGGAAGAACACCATGTGGACCAGGATCTGCACCACGGCGAAGCCACCCAGCACCAGGATCGCGGTGGTGCGGTCGGTGATCACGTCGTTCATCACCAGCCAGAAGGGGATGGCGGTCAGGATGACGGACAGGGCGAAACCGATCACGTACTCGCGCAGCGTGACGTGCGGCCCGCCGTCATCGTGGTCGTGGTGCTCGCCATGGCCCTGCTGGTGGACGTGGGTGTGAGGTGGTTCGACATGCTGGCCCATCACAACACTCCCATGAGGTAGACAAAGGTGAAGACGCCGATCCAGACCACGTCCAGGAAGTGCCAGAACATCGACAGGCACATCAGGCGGCGCTTGTTCTCACGGATCAGGCCGTGTTTGGAGATCTGCACCATCAGCACCACCAGCCAGATGCTGCCGAAACTGACGTGCAGTCCGTGCGTGCCCACCAGCGTGAAGAAGGCCGACATGGCGGCGCTGCTCTGCGGGCCGGCGCCCTCCGTGATCAGGTGGTGGAACTCATAGAGCTCCAGGCCCAGGAAGCACAGGCCCAGCAGACCCGTCACGGCCAGCCAGCCCAGCGTGCCGCCCACCTTGTTCTGCTGCTTCTGCAGCATCGCGAAACCGAAGGTCAGCGACGACATCAGCAGGAAGGCCGTGTTGAGCGCCACCAGCTTCAGGTCGAAGAGTTCCGCGCCGCCGGGGCCGCCGGCATAGTTGCGCCCCAGGACGCCGTAGGTCGCGAAGAGCGCCGCGAAGATGAGGCAGTCGCTCATCAAATAGAGCCAGAAGCCCAGCGCGGTGCCGTTCTCCGGATGAGGCTCGTGCTCCAGGTGGTAGACGCGCTCGGCGCCTGTGGTTTGGGCTATGGAAGTCATGCGTGGCGTGCCAGCAGTTGGGTGCGCAGGTTCTCGGTGGCCGTCACGTCGGCCGCGGGGATGTGGTAGTCGCGCTGGTAGTTGAAGGTGTGCACGATGGCGCCGAGCACGATGCCCGCGAAGGAGGCGATGGCCAGCGGCCACATGTGCCAGATCAGCGCGAAGCCCCAGATCAGCGACAGCACCGACAACACCACGCCCGTGCCGGTGTTGCGCGGCATGTGGATGGGCTGGTAGCCCGCCAGCGGCCGCTGGTAGCCGTGCTTCTTCATGTCCCACCAGGCGTCCAGGTCATGCACCACCGGCGTGAAGGCGAAGTTGTACTGCGGCGGCGGCGACGAGGTGGCCCACTCCAGCGTGCGGCCCTGCCACGGGTCGCCCGTGGTGTCGCGCAGCTGCTCGCGGCGCAGGTAGCTCACGGCCAGCTGCACCAGGAAGCAGGCGATGCCCAGCGCGATCAGCGCCGCGCCGAAGGCCGCGATCTGGAACCAGATCTGCAGGGATGTGTCCTCGAAATGGTTGGCACGACGCGTCACGCCCATCAGGCCCAGCACATACAGCGGCATGAAGGCGAAGAAGAAGCCGATCTGCCAGAACCAGAAGGAACGCTTGCCCCAGGTCTCGTCCAGGCGGTAGCCGAAGGCCTTGGGGAACCAGTAGTTGATGCCGGCCATGAGCCCGAACAACACGCCACCGATGATCACGTTGTGGAAGTGCGCGATCAGGAACAGGCTGTTGTGCAGCACGAAGTCGGCCGGCGGCACGGCCAGCAGCACACCCGTCATGCCGCCGATGGCGAAGGTGACCATGAAGCCCACCGTCCACAGCATCGGCACCGTGAAGCGGATGCGGCCACGGTACATCGTGAACAGCCAGTTGAAGATCTTCGCGCCGGTGGGGATCGAGATGATCATGGTCGTGATGCCGAAGAAGGCGTTCACGCTCGCACCCGAGCCCATGGTGAAGAAGTGGTGCAGCCACACCACGTACGACAGGATCGTGATGCACACCGTGGCGTAGACCATGGAGGTGTAGCCGAACAGGCGCTTGCCGCTGAAGGTGGCCGTCACCTCCGAGAAGATGCCGAAGGCCGGCAGGATCAGGATGTAGACCTCGGGGTGGCCCCAGATCCAGATCAGGTTCACGTACAGCATGGCGTTGCCGCCCAGATCGTTCGTGAAGAAGTTCGTGCCGACATAACGGTCCAGCGACATCAGCACCAGCGCGGCCGTGAGCACCGGGAACGAGGCGACGATCAACGCGTTGGTGCACAGCGACGTCCACGTGAACACGGGCATCTTCATCAGGTCCATGCCCGGTGCGCGCATCTTGACGATGGTCACCAGCAGGTTGATGCCCGAGAGCGTGGTGCCCACCCCCGCGATCTGCAGCGACCATATGTAGTAGTCCAGCCCCACGCCGGGGTTCTGGTTGCCCAGCGTGGAAAGCGCCAGCCAGCCCGCGGTGGAGAACTCGCCCAGGAACAGCGAGAACATCACCAGGATGGCACCGGCCGTGGTCATCCAGAAGCTGAAGTTGTTCAGGAACGGGAAAGCCACGTCGCGCGCGCCGATCTGCAGCGGCACCACGTAGTTCATCAGCCCCGTGACCAGCGGCATGGCCACGAAGAAGATCATGATCACGCCGTGCGCCGTGAAGATCTGGTCGTAATGGTGCGGCGGCAGGTAGCCCATGTTGTCGCCGAAGGCCATAGCCTGCTGGATGCGCATCATGACTGCGTCGGCAAAGCCGCGCAGCAGCATCACGATGCCCAGCACCATGTACATGATGCCGATGCGCTTGTGGTCGATGCTGCAGAACCAGTCGCGCCACAGCGGTCCCCAGAGCCGGAAGCGGGTGAGCAGCGCCAGCACGCCGACGCCGCCCAGCGCCACGGCGATGAAGGTCCACAGCAGGATCGGCTCGTGGGCCATTGGGATCGAGTCCCAGGTGATGCGGCCCAACAACCAGTGGGCAGGCGCGGCGGTGTGTTCGGTCGTGGCCATGGGGTTCAGAATTTCAGGGGTTCCGTGCCGAGGGGCACCGTGCACATCGTCTCTTCCGTGGCGGCCGCCAGCTTCTGCGTGCTGGCATGGGCGCGGTTGCGCATCGCGTCCTTGGCCATCACCTCGTGCATGCAGGCCTGGCCGTCCTGCGTGCACAGGTTCAGCACACGCTGGTACAGGCCGGGCTCGACGCTGGCGTAACGCGCCACGGGGTTGCGTTCGCTGGGCATGGCGAGTTCGTTGTAGGCCGCGCGGGTCAGGGGTTGCCCTTCGGCCTTGGCCTTCGCAACCCACTGCTCGAAGTCACCGGCGGACAGGCCGTGGAACTTGAAAGTCATGCCCGAGAAGCCCGCGCCGCTGTAGTGCGAGGACATGCCCTTGTACACGCCGGGCTTGTTGATGACCGCGTTGAGCTCGGTCTGCATGCCGGGCATGGTGTAGATCATGCCCGCCAGATCGGGGATGTAGAACGCGTTCATGGTGTGGCTCGACGTGAGCCGGAAGCGGATCGGCCGGTCCACCGGCGCGGCCAGCTCGTTGACCGTGGCGATGCCCAGCTCCGGATAGAAGAACAGCCACTTCCAGTCCAGCGCCACCACCTGCACCTCCAGCGGCTTCATGTCCTCGGTGACCGGCTTGCCGGCGGCGATGCGGTCCAGCGGGCGATACGGGTCCAGCAGGTGGGTGCTGATCCAGGTCACGGCGCCCAGCGCGATGATGATGGTCAGCGGCGCGGCCCAGATCACCAGCTCCAGCTTGGTGGAGTGGTCCCAGTCGGGCGCGTATTCGGTCTGCGTGTGCTTACCGTTCTCGCGGTAGCGCCAGGCAAAGAGCAGCGTGAGGATGATCACCGGCACGATGATCACGAGCATCAGCACCGTCGCCACCACGATCAGCTTTCCTTGCTGCGAGGCGATGTCGCCAGCAGGGAACAGCACCACAAGCTGGCTGCAGCCCGACAACAGGCTGGCCACGGCGATCAGGGCCGACAGGCGGAGGAGAGTCGGAAGGCGCATGCGAGGTGGTTCCGGAATCTGGGCGGGTGGCTACCGGGTACACCCGGATGGAGGAAAACACCTGGATTCTGGTCAATGGATGCGCAGGGGGCCATTGGACACTTTGTCCTAGGCAAAGGCGCACACCTTCGCGTCCCCCGCCGCTATAGTGCCCCTTCGTACAGACGCGGGCCGCGGGCCCATCGGAGACTCCTCGCATGTCCAGCATCACCCACCCGCTGCCAGCGGACGACGCCCCCACTCCCGAAGGACTGGCACCCACGCCCAACGTGGCGCCCGGCGACATCGCCGTGGGCGTCGTGATCGGCCGCGCATCGGAGTACTTCGACTTCTTTGTCTACGGCATCGCCTCTGTGCTGGTCTTTCCGTCGCTGTTCTTCCCCGACCTGCCGCGGCTGGAGGGCACCCTCTGGGCCTTCGCCATCTTCGCGCTGGCCTTCATCGCGCGGCCCGTGGGCACGGTCATTTCGATGGCCATCCAGCGCCGCTGGGGGCGCGCCACCAAGCTGACGGTCGCGCTGTTCCTGCTGGGCAGTTCCACCGCCGGCATTTCCTTCCTTCCCGGGTATGCCACCCTGGGTGCGGCGGCGATATGGCTGCTGGCGCTGTTGCGCATCGGCCAGGGCCTGGCACTGGGGGGTTCCTGGGACGGGCTGCCCTCCCTGCTGGCGCTGAACGCGCCGAAAGAGCGCCGCGGCTGGTACGCGATGCTGGGCCAACTCGGCGCGCCGCTGGGCTTCGTGCTGGCCAGCGCGTTGTTCCTGTTCCTGTACGGCAACCTGAGCCAGGCCGATTTCCTCAGCTGGGGCTGGCGTTATCCCTTTTTCGTGGCCTTCGCCATCAACGTGGTGGCGCTGTTCGCGCGGCTTCGCCTGGTAGTGACCCACGAATACGAGGAGCTGATGGACCAGGTGGAGCTGGAGCCAGTGCACACCCGCGAACTGATGGCCAAGCAGGGCCACAACGTGTTCATCGGCGCGTTCGCGGCGTTGGCCAGCTATGCGCTTTTCCACATCGTGACGGTGTTCCCGCTGTCGTGGATCCAGCTCTACTCCGGCCAGTCGATCACATCCTTCCTCGGCATCCAGATCCTGGGCGGCTTCGTGGCGGCGGGCGGCATCCTCGCATCCGGCTACGTCGCGGACCGCTTCGGGCGCCGGCGCACCGTCGGCACGCTGGCTGCGCTGATCGCTGTGTTCAGCGGCTTCGCCCCTACGCTGCTGGGTGGCGGCACGCTGGGGCAGGACGTGTTCATCCTGGTCGGCTTCCTGCTGCTGGGGCTGTCTTACGGCCAGTCCTCGGGCACGGTCACGGCCAATTTCGCGCCACGCTACCGCTACACCGGCGCCGCGTTGACCTCCGACATCGCCTGGCTGATCGGCGCGGCCTTCGCGCCGCTGGTGGCGCTGGGGCTGTCGGCGAATTTCGGGCTGGGATATGTCAGCGTGTACCTGTTGTCCGGGGCAGCGTGTACGCTGGGGGCGCTGGCGGTGAACCAGGCGCTGGAGACGAAGGACTGAGCGTCCTCCCTTGCCAGGCGCGGGAGGGCGCCTCAGCCACGCGGCAGCGGCAACGCCCCCGTGCTCTTGATCTCGTCCAGGCACACGCTGGAGCGCACGTTCGCCACGCCCGGCAGCGGGATCAGCGTGTCCATCAGGAACTGTGACATCGCCTTGAGATCGCTGGCCACGATCTTCAGCACGTAGTCGAAATCCCCCGTCACCGAGAAACACTCCAGCACCTGCGGCAGATTGCGCACGGACTCGGTGAACTTGCGGATGTTGGCGAAGTGGCCCTTTTCCATGGCCACGTGCACGAAGGCCACCACGCCCAGGCCCAGTGCGGCGGGGGCCAGGCGGGCCTCGTAGCCGGCGATCACGCCCAATTCCTCCAGCCGCTTGTGGCGGCGGTGGCATTGCGAGGCCGACAGGCTCACGGCCTCAGCCAGCTCCAGATTGGAGGCGCGGCCATGTTCCTGCAGGAAGGCCAGGATCTTGAGGTCGATGCGGTCGAATTCCACGGACTGCAAGAAAATTTCCCCATTGTTCGAATGAGCGAAATTTTATCCCCTGCGGATCGCGTGGAGGCCGCATCAAAGCTTACCCATTGCACGCGCTTGTCTCTATGATTTCCCTCCGTGGGTGCGCTATACGGCATCCTGGTGGCTGCTGCCGCAGAGGGCGGCTTGCCGTGGAAGGAAATTCGGCGCTGGGCCTCGTGTTTGCCAAGCGCCTCGCATGCCCCCTGGGGCCTGGAAGGAGACGCAGATGGCTGACCTGTTCGACAACCCCATGGGCCTGATGGGCTTCGAGTTCGTGGAATTCGCTTCGCCCATGCCCGGCCAGCTGGAGTCGCTGTTCGAAACGCTGGGCTTCACGCTGGTTGCCAAGCACCGCTCCAAGGACGTGGTGCTGTACCGCCAGGGCGAGATCAACTTCATCGTGAACCGCGAGCCCAAGAGCCCGGCCGGGTATTTCGCCGCCGAACATGGCCCCTCGGCCTGCGGCCTGGCCTTTCGCGTGAAGGATTCCCACAAGGCCTATGCGCGTGCGCTGGAGCTGGGCGCGCAGCCCATCGAGATCGCCACCGGTCCCATGGAGCTGCGGTTGCCGGCCATCAAGGGCATCGGCGGCGCGCCGCTGTACCTGATCGACCGCTTCGAGGACGGCAAGTCCATCTACGACATCGACTTCGAGTGGATCGAGGGCGTGGACCGTCGGCCCGAGGGCCATGGTCTGAAGCTCATCGACCACCTCACGCACAACGTGTACCGCGGCCGCATGGCCTTCTGGGCCGACTTCTATGAGAAGTTCTTCAACTTCCGCGAGATCCGCTACTTCGACATCAAGGGCGAATACACGGGCCTGACGTCCAAGGCCATGACGGCGCCGGATGGCCAGATCCGCATCCCGCTCAACGAAGAGGCCAAGAAGGGCGGCGGCCAGATCGAGGAGTTCCTGATGCAGTTCAACGGCGAGGGCATCCAGCACGTGGCGCTGATCTGCGACGACCTGGTGTCTACCGTCGACAAGTTGGCCATGGCCGGCGTGCCATTGGTCACCGCGCCCAACGACATCTATTACGAGAGCCTGGAGCAACGCCTGCCGGGCCACGGTCGCAACGTGGCCGACCTGCAGGCAAGGGGCATTCTGCTGGATGGCACCACCGAGGGCGGGAAACCGCGACTGCTGTTGCAGATCTTTTCCCAGCCGGCGCTCGGCCCGGTGTTCTTCGAATTCATCCAACGTGAAGGCGACTACCGCGAAGGCTTTGGCGAGGGCAATTTCAAGGCGCTGTTCGAATCGTTGGAGCGCGACCAGATCCGCCGCGGTGTGCTCGACACCCAGGACGCCTGAGGGCAGGGCGCCACACATGTCCGAACCATCCCGCTACCAATCTGGTTTCGGCAACGAGTTCGCCACGGAGGCATTGCCCGGTGCGTTGCCCGTCGGCCGCAACTCGCCGCAACGCTGCCCCTATGGCCTGTATGCCGAGCAGTTCAGCGGCACGGCCTTCACGGCACCCCGCGGCGAGAACCGCCGCTCGTGGCTCTACCGCATCCGCCCCGCCGCGCAGCACCGGCCCTTCAAGCGGCTGGAGGGTGGACACTTCCACAGCGACTTCGACCAGGTGCCCGCGCCGCCGAACCAACTGCGCTGGAGCCCGCTGGCCATGCCCGAGCAGCCCACGGACTTTGTGCAGGGCCTGGTCACCATGGCCGGCAACGGCGACCCGCATGCGCAGGCCGGCGCCGGCATCCACATCTACGCCGCGAACTACTCGATGCAGGGCCGCAGCTTTTACAACGCCGATGGCGAGATGCTCATCGTGCCGCAGCAGGGCCGCCACCGTTTCGTGACCGAACTCGGCGTGATCGACGCGGAACCGCAGGAGATCGTGGTGATCCCGCGCGGTCTGCGCTTCCGCGTGGAGCTGCCTGACGGCGTCGGCCGAGGCTACGTCTGCGAGAACTTCGGCGCCAACTTCCGCCTGCCGGACCGCGGCCCCATCGGCGCCAACGGCCTGGCGAACCCGCGCGACTTCCTCACGCCCGTGGCCGCGTACGAGGACGTGGACGTGGACGGCCCGCACGAACTGGTCGCCAAATTCGGCGGCCTGCTGTGGACCGCCGACATGGACCATTCACCGATGGACGTGGTGGCCTGGCATGGCAACTGCGCGCCCTACAAATACGACCTGCGCCGCTTCAACACCATCGGCTCGATCAGCTTCGACCATCCGGACCCGTCGATCTTCCTGGTGCTGCATTCGGCCAGCGACACGCCGGGGGTGAGCAACATCGACTTCGTGATCTTCCCGCCGCGCATCCTGGCGATGGAGAACACCTTTCGCCCACCCTGGTTCCACCGCAACATCGCCTCCGAGTTCATGGGGCTGGTGCACGGCGCCTACGACGCCAAGGCCGAGGGCTTCGTGCCCGGCGGCGCGAGCCTGCACAACAGCATGAGCGGCCACGGCCCGGACGCCGAGACCTTCGAGCGCGCCAGCACGGCCGACATCTCGCAGCCGCACGTGATCCGCGACACCATGGCCTTCATGTTCGAGACGCGCTGCGTGTTGCGGCCCACCGCGCAGGCGCTGGCCTCGCCCCAGCTGCAGGCGAACTACAGCGACTGCTGGAATGGCCTGAAGAAACATTTCGATCCGACGACGCCCTGAACCCGATGCACTACGCCCTCGACGCCACCCACGACCCGAAGCTGCAGAGCTGGGTGCCCTCGGCCCACGCTCCGGACACGGATTTCCCCATCCAGAACCTGCCCTTCGGCCGCTTCCGCGCAGCAGGAACCCCGGCCTCCGCGCCCTGGCGGATCGGCGTGGCCATCGGCGACCAGGTCCTGGACCTGCAGGTGGCCGGCATCGTGGACCATGCCGACATGGCCATGCTGCTGGCGCTGGAGCCTGCCGCCCGCGCCGCGCTGCGCACGCGCCTGTCCGAGGGCCTGCGCAGCGGCAGCCCGCTGCAACAGGCCTGGAGCCAGGCCCTGGTGCCGCAGGCCGACGTGGTGATGGGCCTGCCATGCGCCATTGGTGACTACACAGACTTCTACACCAGCATCCACCACGCCACCACGGTGGGCAAGCAGTTCCGCCCGAACAACCCACTGCTGCCCAACTACCGCTGGGTGCCCATCGGTTACCACGGCCGCGCGTCGTCCATCGTGCCCAGCGGCCAGGCCTTCCGCCGTCCGCGCGGCCAGACAATGCCGCCGGGCGCCACCGAGCCCCGGCTCGGCGCCTGCCAGCGGCTGGACTACGAGCTGGAGCTGGGCATCGTCATGGGCCGTGCCAACGCCCTGGGCGAGCCGGTGGACATCACGCAGGCCGAGGCGCATGTGTTCGGCATCGCGCTGTTCAACGACTGGAGCGCGCGTGACATCCAGGGCTGGGAATACCAGCCGCTGGGCCCCTTCCTGGCCAAGAACTTCGCGAGCACGCTCTCGGCCTGGGTCGTGACGATGGAGGCGCTGGCGCCGTTCCGCGCGCCCTTCGCGCGGGCTGATGGCGAGCCGCAGCCTTTGCCGTACCTCGACTCCCCGGCCAACCGTGAAGCAGGTGCGCTCGACATCGAACTGGAGGTCTGCCTGCAGACCGCCGTGATGCGCAATGCGAGCCATGCGGGCGATGTGATCTCGCGCGCCAACTACCGCGATGCCTACTGGACCCTCGCGCAACTCGTCGCCCACCACACGGTCAACGGCTGCAACCTGCAGGGCGGCGACCTGCTTGGCACGGGCACGTTGTCAGGTCCCGAGGCCGCACAGGGTGGCTCGCTGATGGAGTTATCGGTGGGCGGCAAGCAGCCGCTGACGCTCTCCAACGGCGAGACGCGTGCCTGGCTGCAGGACGGCGACACGGTCATCCTGCGCGCCTATTGCCAGCGCGAGGGCCACCGCCGCATCGGCTTCGGCGAATGCCGGGGCACCGTGCTGCCAGCCTTGGCCTGCTGACCATCCCGACAAGGAGCTGCCCATGGACACGATGACCCTGAGCCCCCAGGCCAAGCATGGCGCGGCCGCCGGCGTGCAACCCGCGCGCACGGACTGGACCATTGACCAGGGATGGGCCGCCTACACGCCCGATGAACATGCCGTATGGCGCACGCTCTTCGAGCGCCAGACCGCGCTGCTGCCCGGCCGCGCCTGCGACGCCTTCGTCGACGGCATGCAGCGCCTGCCTATCGATGCGTCACAGATCCCGGACTTCCGCGCGCTCAGCGAGGTGCTCAAGCCCCACACGGGCTGGGAGGTGGTGGCCGTGCCGGGCCTGGTGCCCGACGACGTGTTCTTCCGCCTGCTGGCCGAGCGCAAGTTCCCGGCCGGCAACTTCATCCGCAAGCCCCACGAGCTGGACTACCTGGAAGAGCCCGATGTCTTCCACGATGTCTTCGGCCATGTGCCGATGCTGATGAACCCGGTCATCGCCGACTTCGTGCAGGCCTACGGCGAGGGCGGCCTGCGCGCGCAGCGCCTGGGTGTATTGCCGCAGCTGGCGCGGGTCTACTGGTACACCATCGAGTTCGGCCTGGTGCGCCAGCCCGAGGGCCTGCGCATCTACGGCTCGGGCATCGCGTCGTCTTACACCGAGAGCGTGTTCGCGCTGGACGACGCCTCGCCGAACCACATCGGCTTCGACCTGGAGCGGGTGATGCGCACGAACTACCGCATCGACGACTTCCAGGAAACGTATTTCGTGCTCGATGCGCTGGACGACCTGCTGGCCCTGGCCACCATCGATTTCGCCCCGCTGTACGAACGCGTGCAACGCCAGGGCGAACTGCAGCCGGGCGATGTGCTGGCGACGGACCGGGTGTTGCAGCGGGGTACCGGGCAGTACCACGCGACCCGGCCGAAACGCTAGCCCGTCTTCTCGGCCTCGGGGATGGGCCTTGCCCGCTGCAGCCCCGTCACCACCCGCGCATGCCGCTGGAAACTCCAGTAGGCCGAGGCCCAGTCCATCAGCACCACGAGCCGGTTGCGGAAGCCGATCAAGAAGTAGACGTGCGCGAAGAGCCAGAACAGCCAGGCGAAGTACCCGCTGAAACGCAGCGGACCGAAGGGTGTGCCCAGGTCCACCACGGCGGAATGGCGGCCGATGGTGGCGAGGTTGCCGTAGTCGCTGTAGCGGAAGGCCTGTGTGGGCTGGCCCGCGATGCGGCGCAGGATGTTCGCGGCAGCGCAGCGGCCCATCTGCTTGGCGCCCGGTGAAACGCCGGGCACGGGTGTGGGAGCCTTGCCCGGCGCATGGCTCATCGCGGCCGCGAGGTCGCCCACCACGCTGATGGTGGGCCAGCCCGCGATGGTGAGGTCCGGTTCCACGCGCACGCGGCCCGCGCGGTCCATCTCGGTGCCGCAGGCTTCGGCCAGGCGGCGGCCCAGCGGCGAGGCCGCTACCCCCGCCGCCCAGACCATGCAGGCGCTGTCGATGCGGCTGCTGACCGTTGCCGCACCGTCACCGGATTGCACCTCCAGCCCCTGCGCATCGATGTGTGTCACGCGCGCACCCAGGCGCACCTCCACGCCCAGGTGCTGCAGCTGGAGCCGCGCCTTCTCGCTCAGGGCCTCCGGCATGGACTGCAGCACGCGCGGGCCACCTTCCACCAGCAGCACGCGCGCCTGTGACGGGTCGATACGCCGGAACTCGCCTGGCAGCGTGTGGCGCGCG
Source organism: Burkholderiaceae bacterium (assembly GCA_965278985.1). Classification (GTDB taxonomy): domain Bacteria; phylum Pseudomonadota; class Gammaproteobacteria; order Burkholderiales; family Burkholderiaceae_C; genus CAISIP01. Next base: position 708,059 of record OZ257131.1, read on the forward strand.
ATCTCGGCGAAGGTGCCGGCCAGCTCCACGCCCGTGGGGCCGGCGCCGATGACCACGAAGGTCAGCAGCGCCTGGCGGCGTGTGGCGTCTTCCTCGCGCTCGGCCGCCTCGAAGGCCAGCAGCACGCGGCGGCGGATCTCGAAGGCGTCGTCCAGGGTCTTGAGGCCGGGCGCGAAGGCGGCCCAGGCATCGTGGCCGAAGTAGCTGTGCGTGGCGCCGGCCGCGACAACGAGGTGGTCGTAGTGCACCTGGCTGCCATCGGTGAGCTGCACCTGGCGCGTGGCCGGCGCGATGCGCGTGACTTCGGCCAGCAGCGTCGTCAGGTTCGCCTGCTTGCGGAACAGGTGCCGCACAGGGGCCGCGATGGAGGGCGCCGACAGCCCCGCCGTCGCCACCTGGTACAGCAGCGGCTGGAACAGGTGGTGGTTGCTGCGTTCCAGCAGTGTGATGCGCACATCGGCATGCCGCAGGGCCCGTGCGGCTTCCAGGCCTCCGAAGCCGCAGCCCACGATGACCACATGGGGTCGGGATGGCGGGTTGCCGGGGTCCATGGGCCGTGCGTCGGGGAGGGCGTTGGGCATGCGGGCATTATGCGCAGCGTGCCCGCGGGAGCCGCACGGCGACCGGGGGCAATGCACCGTCCGTGGGCGGTAGTGGAGCGACGTTCTATGATTGGCCGCATGACTCCCCACGCCGCCCACCTGCCCGCCAATCCCTCGGTTCCCCGCGCGGTGCGCGTTCCTGCGCTGCGGGGTTTGCTGTGCGTGGCCTTGGGTGTGATGGGGGCTGCGGCCGTGCCCGCATGGGCGGCCTGTGGCGACGCGCCGGCCGCGGGTGTGCAGTGGCAGGGCTGCGACAAGCAGCGCCTGATCCTGCGCAAGGCCGAACTCGCCGGGGCGCGGATGGAGGCGGCGCAATTCGACGGCACCGACCTGGCCGGCGCCAACCTGATGGGCGCCGACCTCACGCGGGCCAGCCTGGACCGCGTGCGGTTGGTCGAGGCCGACCTGCGCCGCGCGGTGATGCAGAACACCAGCGCCTACCGCTCCAATTTCGCGGGCGCGAAGTTCGGCGGCGCCGACCTGACCAAGGCCGAGTTCGTGCGCTCCGACCTGAGCAACGCGGACTTCAGCGGCGCCAAGCTGGAGAAGGTGGAGTTCCTGCGCAGCAAGCTCGATGGCGCGAACCTGCAGGGCGCCAACCTGTCGGGTGCCGACCTGCCGCGCAGCAGTTTCGCCAAGGCCCGCATGGCCGGTGCGCGGCTGGACCGGGCGCGCATGTTCCAGACGCGGTTCGAGGGCGTGGACCTGTCGGCCACCACGGGCCTCACGCAGGCGCAGGTCGACAACTCCTGCGGCGATGGCCAGACACGCCTGCCCGCGGGGCTGAAGACGCCGTCCACCTGGCCGTGCGGCACGGAAGACTGAAAAAGCGCTGCGAACGGATCAGGCCCGGCCGTTCCAGGCCACCCAATGGTTGTCCAGCCGCAGGTCGCGGGTGCCATGCACGGAGAGCGTTGACGGGCCCAGCGCCTGCAGCGCCTGCGTGCGCCCGCCGGCCCAGAGTTCCTGCGATGGCCACAGTGCCAGCGGGCAGGCTTCCTGCAGCGCATGGCTGCCTTGCCAGGCGCCTTGCGCGCTCCAGCGCGTCAGCAGGTTGGCGCGTGTCGCCGCCAGGGCGAAACCCTCGGGCGTTGCGATGATGTCCCCGCCATAACCCGCCAGCGTGTGCGGCGCCTCGGCGCTGGTGCGCAGCTGCCTGCCATCGAAGATGGCCAGCAGCGGCGCCTGCGCGCGCGCGGGCGCGTCCTCGTGTTCGGCCTGCAGCGAGATACCCACCACGCCGCTGGCATGGCGTGCGAGGTGGCGAATGGACAGGCGTGGATCGTCCAGCCGCCATTGGCCGACCAGTGCACCCGTGCCGGCCTGCAGCCGTACCAGCGAAGGGTCCATGGCCGTGCGCGCCAGTTTCACGCGGCCCGTCTCGGGGAGGGTCGGCACGCCGCCATTGGCCACCAGCAGCGTGCCATCGGGCTCGGCCAGCACCATGTGCGGATCGATGCCATGCGTGGGCCACTCGGCCACGGTCTCCAGCGAGCGCCTGTCGCGCAGCACCAGCAGGCCCTGGTTCTTTTCCAGGTCGATCTCGGTGGTCAACAGGCCCGCGGCGGTCTGGACCACATGGCCGCAGAAGCGCCGGTCCTGCGCGCTCCAGCACCACTGCGGCTCCGCCTGTCCGGGCGTCCATCGCAGCATCCAGTCGCCCGGGCGGCGGGCGATGGCGACCACTGCACCGCTGCTTTCCACCCACAGGCCGTGGGCGCGCGTGGGCAGGGCGAGCTGGTGCCACACGCGCAGGGCGTCCTCCGGCTGCACCGACTCCAGCAGGCCGAGCCAGGACCGGTTCTGCGCATCGTTCCATGCCGCGGCGAGGTGGCGCGGGGAGGGTGCTGCGGCGCGCGCGCAGAGGGCCACGCCCGGCAAGGCGAGCACCGCTGCCCGCAGGCACGCGCGCCGGCGCAGGTCAATCCCCATCGGCGTCCGAGAAGCCGATCTGCACATCCAGTGCCGGTGCGGCATCGAATTCGACCGTGCCCTTGAGCACCGCCAGCGTGCGCGCAGCGGCCTGCAGGCCGGGCTTGTCGTTGCCCGATGCCGCGCGCAGGGCCGCTTCCACCTTGGGCACATTGCCGTGCAGGTTGGCGGCGAGGTCGGGATGGCCCTCGGCCTGCAGCATCTGTTCCAGCGTCGGAGGGCCTGCGGCGGCACCGGCCGCGCCATCCCCGGGGCCGACCAGCAGCGCGCGCAAGGTCTGCCAGCGGGCCTGGCGCTCCAGCGCCGCGGCGCCGCTCAGGGCGCGTGGCAGCGCAGGGCGGCCACCCGCGGCCGTGGCCTGCGCGGGGCGCTCCAGCCCCTGCATGCGCAGCATCTCGGCGCCGCCCACCCACTGGTTGAGGATCTGCGACAGCAGCTCGCGCGTGGCATCCGGGTTGCGAGGCCGCGCCAGCAGGGCCACGAAGTCCTGTTCCAGCCCCGCGGCCTCCACCGCGATCTCCTTGGCCACCATCACGGCATAGCGGCGTGCGGCGTCGTCGGTCGGGGCCTTGCCGTCCCACAGCAGCCATTCCAGCGCACCGAAGCCTTTGGCGGCGCTGCCGATGCGCTCCATTTCCTCGGCGGAACTCGGGTCCTGCGCGATGGCCTGTTCCACCTGGGCCGTGCGGGTCGGGGCGAAATCGATGCGCCGTGCGGACCGGCGCTCCAGCAGCGGGCCCACCAGCAGGCTGCCCAGCCCCGCCCAGGCGCGCAACGCGTCCTGCCAGGCCAGTTTCGCCGCGGCGCGCTGGTTGGTGCCACGGCTGGACCACCGCTCGCAGGCGCTGACCAGCGCGGTGGCGCTGCGTGAGAACAGCTTCACCTGGGGCTGCAGCTGCTGGCGCAGCACCCCGTCCACGAAGCTGGCGACCGCGGGGCCGGGACCGGTGCTGGGCGGCGTGGCTGCCGGTGCCTGGGCCCAGGCCCAGCGCAGGCCCAGCGCGCCAACCAGCATCGCGCCGGTGAATTCACGTCTGTGCATCATCGCGGGCATGGTATCCGGCCCGGACGGGGCCCGCATGTACGGGGTAACCGCATCAGAGCGACCCGACGAAGCGCACCAGCGCGTCGCGGTCCTCGCGGCGCATGCGCAGCACGGCGTCGCGCGCGGCCTGCGCCTCGCCGCCGTGCCACAGGATGGCTTCGAGCACGCCGTTGGCCCGCCCGTCGTGCAGCAGGCGCTGGTGGTTGTTCACGTCGGGCACCAGGCCCAGGCCCCACAGAGGTGGCGTGCGCCACTGGCGGCCGTTGGCCTGGAAGTCCGGCCGGCCATCGGCCAGGGCCTCACCCATGTCGTGCAGCAGCAGGTCGGTGTACGGCCAGATGCGCTGGCCCCGCACCTTGGGCGAGCTGAAGGCCGGGTGGGGTGGGGCGCCGGTGACGTACGACGGGCGATGGCAGACCGCGCAATCGGCCTGCGCGAAAAGCTTCTGCCCTTGCCGCACCTGCGGGTCGTCGTGGTCGCGCCGTGCCGCCGGGCCCAGAGTCGCGGTGTAGAAGACCACGTCGGCCAGCGTGCGGTCGTCGATCTCGGGTGCCCCTGGCTGCCCGCCGGAGGGCGCGGCCAGGCAGTCCTTCTGGGCTGCGCTGCAGGCCTCGCGCGGATGCGGAGTCGAGGTGATGCCCATGTCTCCCGCGAAGGCGCCTGCCGTCTGCTGCGCCACCGAGGCGACGTTGGCCTTCCAGCCGAAGCGCCCCAGCGCCTCGACACCGAAGAAGTCGTCCCACACGCGGTTGGCCTGGCCCTTGATCGGCCCCGGCAGCGCGGCCTGCTGCTGCACGTTGCGCAGCACCTCCGCTTCGGGGATCGCCTCCAGCAGGCCCATGCCGGGCAGCTGCGGTGCGATGCGCGGGCTGAGCATCACGTTGGCGGCCATCGGCCCGTAGCCCAGGTCCGTGATGCGGTACTCCGGGCGCATCAGCGTATAGGGTGTGCCGTCGGCGAAACGCCCCCGCACCGGCACGAGACGGATGCGGACCTGGCCCTCGGGCCGCACGCCGGAGACGGCGGCGTTGGCCAGCTGGTCGCCGTAGGTGGGCTCGGGCACCACGCCACGGTGGGCGTCCGTGCCCGGCACCGAGAGCCGCAGCAGCAGCGCCACGGGCGGCTCATGCTGGCCGTTGCGCACGGTGGGCGGTGCGCCGCGGCCGTCCTGGTCGTGGCAGCCACCGCAGGACCGGGCGATGAAATGCGGCCCCAATCCGTCGCGCGCCTTGGTGGAGGAGGGCGCCTCGACCCAGTTGCGCCGGAAGAAGGAGTTGCCCACCGCGAAGCGCGTGCGCTCCGGGTCGTCCAGCGATGCCAGCGGGAAGGAGAAGGCATTGCGGCCCGTGGCATGCACGGTGGCCGCGCCGGCGGTCTGCTCGCCCTGCACGTCGTCGGGGTTGGATTCCTGGGCGCCGGCCTGCAGCGCCAGCACGCAGGCCAGCGCCGTGGCAAGGGCGGCGCCCCAGGTGGCTAGCGGCTTCACGCGTTCACAGCCCTCACTCGATGGCCAGCCGCTTGATGCCCAGGGCAGCCGCCGAGGCCACCAGGTCCTTGGACTGCTGCGTGAGGCTGTCGATGGTCTTCTGGATGCGCTGGCGGCCCGGCGCGTCCTTGGCGCCGATGATCTCGCGGTCGAAGGGGGCCTGGATGGCATTCGCGGAAGCCACGGAGGTGGCGATCTGCTGCGTGGTGCGCTCCGCCAGGCCGGCATCCTTGGCCGCCACCAGATCCTTCAGCGACGGGCCCTGCACCGTGGAGCCGTCGGCGCGCTTGTAGCGGCCCAGCCAGACGTTCTCGATGCCCAGCGCGTTGTTGACGATGTCGCGGTGCGTGTTGTCGGAGAAGCAGGAGTGTTCGTCCTCCTGGTCCTGCGTGTTCATCGCGACCTCCATGCGTTCGCCGGCCAGTTCGCCGCGCGACAGGGAGCCGAGGCCCACGATCATCTTGCGCACCGACTCCATGCCGCCGGCCTCGAAGCGCGTGCGGTAGTTCTTCGCGTCCGGCGCCCAGGCCTTGACCAGGAACTGCAGGTCGTCGACGAGCAGTTCGGTCACCAGCGTGAGGTACTGGCGGCGGCGCTCGGCGTTCTTGCCCTTGCCCACCACGTAGTCGTCGGCCGGGCGGTCACCCGGGCCGTTCGGGTTCAGGTCCTGGCCCCACAGCAGGAACTCGATGGCGTGCCAGCCGGTGGCGATGTTCTCCTCGCCACCCCGCTCATTCAGGCGCGACAGGCCGGCCTTGGTGAGCTTGACCTTCGGGTTGTTGACGATGCCGGCGTTGGGCTTGCCCTGCACATAGTCCACGTACGCCTCGTCCATGGGCCAGGCGTTGATACGGCCCTCGGGGCCCTTGTCGTCGTCGATGGGGCCGCCGTAGAAGCGGAATGCCTCCGTCTGCCCGTAGAGCTCGCGCGCACCGAGCCAGCTCTTGCGGGCCGTGGCCAGCGTGTCGGCGCCGGGCGCTGCCAGGAAGGCCGCGATCTCGGACTGCAGCGCCTTGGCCCCCGTCAGTGCGTCCTCGTAGTTGGCCTGCACCAGCATTGCGTATTGCTTGACCACGCTGGCGGCCGTGGCCGGGCCGCTCTGCGCGCGGGCAGGCAGCGCCAGGGCCGTGGCGAAGGCGATGGCAGTGGAGAGGAAAACGCGTTTGCGCATGGTGGAGAGCTCCCTGGAGGCGCCGCAGTGTTGCAGCTTGATGAGAATTATTCGTATTCTATGCCTGTGTCGCGCGGGGTGAGCCGACCTGGCGAGCCGGCCATGCGCTACGCTCCCGTTCATGTTGCCCACCATCAACCTGATCTCCGGCACGCCCGCAGAGGCCGGCCTGTGCCCCGTGCGCAGCGCACGGCTCGTGTCCGTGCTGCGTGATGAGATCGCGCGCCAGCGGCTGCCCGGTGCCGTGGTGCTGGTGGCCCGGCGCGGCCGCATCGGCCTGTGCGAGGCCTTGGGGGTGCAAGACCCCGGGCGCGGCACGCCGATGGTGGTGGACAGCATCTTCCGCCTCTACTCCATGACCAAGCCCGTGGTGTCGGTGGCGGCCATGGCGCTGATGGAGCAGGGCCGGTTCCTGCTGTCCGACCCGGTGGCGAAGTACCTGCCCGAATTCGCCGCGCCGCAGGTGCTGCTGGAGGAGGGGGGCCAGCAGCGCCTGGTGCCCGCGGCACGGCCCATCACCGTGCAGGACCTGCTGCGCCACACGGCTGGGCTGACCTACGAGTTCTCGGGCCAGTCCGCCGTGCAGCGCCGTTACTACGACGCGCAGCTGCACCTGAAGATGCCGGGCCGCGGCCTGGCCGACTACGTGCGGCAGCTCGCCGCCGAGCCCTTGATGTTCCAGCCCGGCACGATGGGCGAATACAGCCGTGCCACCGACGTGCTGGGCCGCCTGGTGGAGGTGTGGAGCGGCCAGCCGCTGGGCGAGCACCTGCAGCAGGCGGTGTTCGCGCCGCTGGGCATGGTGGACACCGCGTTCCACGTGCCCGCGCCGCAGCAGCACCGCATCGCGGAGGCCTTCGCGCACGACCCCGATGGCGGCGTGCAGATGCAGCTCTCCGATGTCCGCCAGCCGCCCGCTATGGAGTCGGGCGGCGGTGGCCTGGTGGGCACCGCGATGGACTACGCGCGCTTCCTCCAATGCCTGCTGAACCGCGGCACGCTCGACGGCCACCGTCTGCTGGCGCCTGCCACCGTGGATTTCATGGCCAGCGACCACCTGGGCGCGATTCCCGCGCGCGACAACCTGCTGGAGCCGGGCGAAGGCTTCGGCCTGGGCTTCGCGGTGCGCACGGCGCGTGGGCTCAATCCCGTGCCGGGCTCGGTGGGCACCTACTACTGGAGCGGCCTCTCGGGTACCAGCTTTTTCGTCGACCGCGCGTTGCAGCTCTTCGCCGTGATGCTGGTGCAGGCCCCCAACCAGCGCGCCTGGTACCGGCAGCTGTTCCGCAACCTGGTCTATGCCGCCGTGGAGGAATGAGCGTCAAGCTTCCGCCAGCCGCCGCGGCGCTTCCTGCCGCCAGATCCCGTGGGGATACCGGCGCACCAGCTCCGGCATCGACAGGGGCGTGCTGAGCAGGTAACCCTGCAGCAGCGAGCAGCCCGACTGCTGCAGGATCGCCAGCTGCGAGGCCGTCTCCACCCCCTCGGCGATCACCTCCAGCGCCATGTGCCGCCCCAGGTCCACGATGGTCTGCACGATGGCGCGGTCGTTCCCCTGGTGGCTCAGGTCGCGCACGAAGGAGCGGTCGATCTTCATCGACGAGATCGGCAGGTTCTTCAGCAGCGAGAGCGACGAATGCCCCATGCCGAAGTCGTCCAGGCTGATGGAGAAGCCCAGCTGGCGCAATGCGCGCATCACCGGGATCACCTGGTCGGGCCGACGCATGAGCATGCCTTCGGTCAGCTCCAGCGACAGGCAGTGCGGCGCCAGCCCGTGGTCGCGCACCTGCTGGTGCAGCTCGCTGGGCAGCGCGCTGTTGGCAAATTCGGAGGCCGCCATGTTCACATGCACCCGCAGGTCCGGGAAATGCGCCGGGTCCATGGCGGCCAGGTCGCGGCACACGCGTGCCACCACCCAGCGGCCGATCTGCGTGATCAGGTGGCTCTGCTCGGCGATGGGGATGAACAGGTCCGGCGGCATCACCGTGCCGTCGGCACGGCGCCAGCGCACCAGCGCCTCCAGCGCGGCGATGCGGCCCTGGGCAATGTCCACGATGGACTGGTAGACCAGGAACAGGCTGTCGTCCTGCAGCGCATGGTGCAGGCCCGTCTCGATGGCCAGGCGCTGCGCCAGCTGCGACTGCTGTTGCTCGAGCAGCGCGGCGCTGCTGATCTCGCAGTCGTTGCGGCCGTTCTGCTTGACGCGGTACATCGCCGCGTCCGCGCTGCGCAGCAGCTCCGGGCCGCTGCGTCCGCTGTGCGGGTAGGTGCTGATGCCCACGCTCGCCGACACCGTGAGCTCCACACCCTCGAAGAAGAACGGATGGCGTGCGGCATGCAGCACCTGCTGCGCCATGCCGCGCAGCGCCTGACCGTCCTGGCCCGGCATCAGGATCGCGAACTCGTCGCCACCCAGGCGCCCCACCACCGCGTCCGCGGGGGCCAGCGCACGCAGGCGCTGCGCGAATTCGCGCAGCACCAGGTTGCCCGCATCGTGGCCGAAGGCGTCGTTGATGGGCTTGAAGCGGTCGAGGTCGATGAACATCAGGCCCAGCGGCGTGCCCGTGTTCGCGGCCTGCGCGCAGCGCTCGGTGAGCAGGTGGTAGAAATGGCTGCGGTTGGTCAGGCCCGTGAGCCCGTCCACCTGGGCCAGGTGCAGGATGGTGGCCTGCTGCTCCAGCCGCTGCGCCGTCTGCGCGATCAGCGCACCGATGGTGGTGGCCAGCATCGGCAGTTGCGCCTCGGGCTGGCGCGCCATGCTGCTGTAGAACTCCATCACGCCGGGGCGGTGCTGCACGCCGTGGCGGTCCACGTAGGTCACGGGGAACACGTAGCCGGACACCAGTCCGCTGGACTGCGCTTGGCCAGGGTTGACGAACAGCGGCTCGCGCTCGATGTCTTCCACCCAGCGTGCCTCGCCGGTGCTCCAGACCGTGCCCACGATGCCGCGCCCGGGCACGATGGCGTGCGGGGGACCCTCGCGGCTGAAGGCGCCCAGGTCGCGTTCGCGCGGGTACCAGTAGGTACAGGCCAGGTGCGGATCGCTCGTGGCGCCGCCTTCCATCGCCCAGTAGGCACCCCAGTCCCACCCGAGGTCGCGGCACACCAGCTGCAGCACGTTGAGCACGGCGTCTTCCAGGGTCTGCGAGCCCACGAGGAATTGCGTGAGCGCGAAGCCCAGCCGTTCGCGCGTGGCGGCATGCTGGGTCGCCGTCACGTCGGTCAGGATGCCCGCGATCCGTAGCGGTGCTGCAGCGTGCTGCGGCAAGCGCGTCCAGCGCAACCAGCGCAGGCCACCGGCGCCGTGCAGCAGGCGCAGTTCCACATGCCGCGGGGTGTCGCAGGCGTCTGCGAGCAGCGCCTGCAATGCTGGCAGGTCGTCGGCGACGATGTGGGTGCACCAAGCCGCGTACGGCAGCGGGCCCGCCGCGGGCGCATGCTGCAGGTACTGCGCGGCCTGTGCCGACACTTGCAGCGTCGCGTGGGCGGGGTCGTATTCCCAGCGGCCGAAGGCAGCGGCGGCTTCGAGGGAGGCGTCACCGTGGACGGCAAGGCCGGAGGTCGGGTTGGTAATGGCGCTGTCCAGGTGGGAGGCTTGAACGGGGGCGCATCGTAGCAGCAGATTCCATGCCATTGGGGCGAAGGCCACCAAGGACACGGCAGGCGGGTTTCAACATGCATCTCTATGGTGCATGCCGGGTGTGCGCACCCAAGTGGTGTGGCTGGCACCGTCCAGTGGCATGGAAGTGACGTATCCGGTGCTTGCGCAGGATCTTCTGGGCGCGAATGTGCCTGCGGAACAATCAGGCGCCCTACACCGCAACGAGATTCCCGCCTGCTGCCTACACTGACGGAAATGCCGCAACATGGCACTTTCCGCATGCCTGAAGATGGCTGCGGCATGGTCGAAGGAGGACAGCGATGAAGAAAGTGATCTGGTGGGGGCTCGGACTGATGCTGGCCAGTGGCGCCGTGGGTGCGAACGCCCAGAGCCTGCGGCAGGTGGCCAAGATGCGTACCGTAAGCTCCACGGTCGAGGACCGCTGGCGCGAAAGCCTGGAGGCATTCGCCGCGGCCGACAAGCTGCAGTCGCCGCAGCAGGGGGGCGTGCTCTTCGTGGGCAGCTCTTCCATCCGCCTGTGGAACGGCGTAGAGACTGCTTTCCAGTCCACGCCCGTGATCAAGCGCGGCTTCGGCGGTTCGCGCCTGCTGGACTGTGCGCGCTATGTGGACCGGTTGATCCTGCCCTACGCGCCGCGCATGGTGGTGGTCTATGCCGGTGACAACGACCTCGCGGAAGGCCGCAGCCCGCAGGAGGTGCTGGACAGTTTCCGCGATCTGGTGGCCCGCGTGCACGAGGAACTGCCGGACACGCGCATCGCCTATGTCTCGATCAAGCCCAGCCCCTCGCGCGCGGCGCTGATGGAGAAGGCCGTGGAGGCGAACCGGCTGGTGGCCGCCTACACGGCGACCTCGCCGCAGCTGGACTACATCGACATTTACAGCCGCATGCTGGGCGTCGATGGCAAGCCGCGCAGCGACCTCTTCGCCGACGATTCCCTGCACCTGAATGCGGCGGGGTATGCCGTGTGGCAGTCGGCCATCGCCGCGCACCTGGTCCCCCCGGGCGGGGCCGCACCGGCCACCGTTGCCGTCAGTACAGCGGCCGTACCGGTGAAGGTCGCAGGGCCTTGATCCGGGTGGCCACGCCCGCGGCGTGCTGGTCCACCAGTTCGCTGACCAGGGCCACGCTGTAGAGCACGGCCATGCTGCCGGCCAGGATGAGCAGGTCGACGCTCCACAGCCGTCCGGCAGTGGGCGGGCCGGCCAGGGCCAGCGCCATCAGCACCAGTACGAGGTGCGCGCAGAACACCGGCAGTGAGGCCGTGCCCATCGTCTCCAGCGTGCGCATGCGTGGCACATTGCGCCGCAGCCACGGCGCGAAATGCAGCAGCAACAGCAGCAGCGCGAGCAGGTTGATGAGCCGCAGCGGGCCCAGCGTCCACTTGTCGAACAGCAGGTTCAGCTCCGGCATGCCAGGGAAGGGAATCTGGCCCATCACGTGGCGCCAGACCAGGCAGGCCACCGCGTAGTACACCGCCACGCGCACCATCCATTCGGGAAATGGCCGCTGCGCAGCCGCATCGCCCGTGGTGTAGCGGGCACCCATCCACAGGCCCATGACCCACAGGAATTGCCACGACAGGATCGTGAAGGCCCCGGTCTGCTGCAGCGGGATCGGCAGTCCGGTGGCGGCCACGGCATGCAGGTACAACCAGTCGCCCAGCCCGAACTGTGCGCCCAGCCACAGGCCGATGCTCAGGCCCAGCACCGTCCCCCAGCCATGCTGCAGGCCGTGCAGCAGCAGCAGCGGGCTGACCAGCATGAAGACGATGTACATGGGCAGGATGTCCAGCAGCGGCGGGTTGTAGAGCAGCAGGAACCCACCGAACAGCGCCGCCAGCGGGTCTTCCATGAAGAAGGAGATCAGGTCCAGCACGGCGGGCTGCTCCAGCAGCACGCCCATGGCCATGATGGCTGTGAACAGGAAGACCAAGAGCGCGCCCTGGCAGGCATAGATCTTCAGCGCGCGCTGCAGGAAGGCCTCGCGCACCCCGGTGGCGCCGGCGCGCTGCTGCTTGCGGGTGTAGACCATGCCGGCCATGAAGCCCGACAGCAGGACGAAGCCCTCGGCGGCCGACACATAACCGAAGGGCTGGCCCAGCGGCGAGGCCAGCCGCGTGGGCAGGTGGGTCACCGTCATCAGCACCAGCATGAGCCCGCGCAGCGCGTCGATCTCCCACAGGCGGCTCCCATGGGGTGCAGGGTCCGTGGGCACGACCTTCCGGGCGGGGGTGGCGCCGGGGCGGGAGTCTGGGTTCGTGGCAATCGCGGACATGGGGCAGGGCGGAAGTGAGCGCACTGATGGATCAGCCGCATGGGACCATGGTGCCAGCAGGCTGCGTGTAGGCCACGGCCGCGATCCGGCGTGGGCTGTATTCCTGGATGGGGAATGCGCTCTACGGTCTGCGGCGCACGCGCACGGAATGCACGCGGGCGCATAGCTGCTTTGTAGCGCGCCGTGCTGGGCACCGCGCGGCGCGCCGCCTAGACTGCGGCATTTCCTTCACAACGCACCGCCGGCCCGGAGACCGCACGCATGTACGACCTGACCCAATTGAAGGTGCACATCGCCGACCACGTGGCCACGCTCACGATGGACGCGCCACCCGTCAACGCGCTCACCCGCACCCTCAACGACGAGCTCACGCTGGCGCTGGACCGCATCTCCGAGATGGACGACGTGCGCGCCGTGGTGCTCACGGGGGCGGGCAAGGTCTTCTGCGCGGGTGCCGACCTCAAGGGCCGCGCCGACGTGATCAAGGGCCCGGGTGACCTGCCCGCGCACTCGCGCCGCACCCGCGAGTGCTTCCACGCCATCCGCGAATGCGCCAAGCCGGTGATCGTGGCCATCAACGGCGCGGCGCTGGGCTCCGGTGTGGCGATGGTGGCCTCCGCCGACATCCTGGTCGCGTCCGAGAAGGCCACGCTGGGCCTGCCCGAGGTGGACGTGGGCCTGCTGGGCGGTTGCCGCCACGCCATGCGGCTGTTCAGCCACTCGCGCCTGCGCCGCATGGCGCTCACCGGCATGCGCGTGCCGGCCGATGAACTGCTGCGCCTGGGCATCGTGGAGACGGTGACCGCACCCGACGACCTGCTGCCCGCGGCGCTGGAGATCGCCCACCTCATCGCCTCCAAGAGCCCGGTCTCCACGCGCATGGGCAAACACACGCTCAACGTGATCGAGGACATGAGCCTGCGCGACGGCTACCGCTACGAGCAGGACATGACGGCGCAGATCGGCAAGTCCGACGACGCCAAGGAGGCGCAGGCCGCGTTCCGCGAGAAGCGCGCGCCGGTGTTCACCGGGCGCTGAGCCGCGGCCGTCCGCGATCGCAGGACAACCATCGAGGAGACACATGGACGACACCCCCCTTCCCCTATCCCCGCGCATCTGCATCGTCGGCGCAGGCGCCATCGGTGGCCTGTTCGGCGTGCGCATGGCCCAGGCCGGGGCGCAGGTCAGCGTGCTGGCGCGCGGCGCCACGCTGCAGGCCATCCGCTCGCAGGGCTGGACGCTGCAGCACGACGGTACGGCGAGCACCGTGCACGTGGCCGCATCCGACGACGCGGCAGCCCTGGGCCCGCAGGATGTCGTGCTCACCGCCGTCAAGGCCTTCGCGCTGCCAGGCGTCGCTGCACAGGTGGCCGCGATGCTCGGGCCGCGTACCGTGGTGGTGCCCGCCCTCAACGGCGTGCCCTGGTGGTTCACCGACCCGGCTGCAGGGCTGCCGGTGCGCGCGCCATTGGCGCGGCTGGACCCCGACGGCGAACTGGCGCGGCACCTGCCCGTGGCGCGCGTGATTGGCGGCGTGGTGTATCCCGCCTGCTCCACGCCCGCGCCCGGCGTGGCGAAACTGCATTCCGGCAGCCGCGTGGTCTTCGGCGAGGCGGGCCGGCCCGCCGGATCGCCGGCCTCGCAGCGCCTGCAGGACTGGGTGGCGCTGCTGCAGCGCGCGGGATTCGAGGCCGAGGCCAGTGGCGACATCCGCACGGAGGCCTGGAAGAAGCTGCTGGGCAATGCCTGCTTCAACCCGGTGAGCCTGCTCACCGGCTCACCCACCGATCGCATGATCGACGACCCGGAGGTCTACGCGCTCTTCGTCGCGATGATGGGCGAGGTGCTGGCCGTCGGCCGCGCCATGGGGGTGGATGCGGCCATCGAGCCGCCGGCGCGCCTGGCCATCACGCGCAAGCTGGGCAACGTCAAGACCTCGATGCTGCAGGATGCCGAGGCCGGCCGCCCGGTGGAGATCGACGCCATCCTGGGCGCCGTGGCGGACATCGCGTCGGCGCTGGACGTTGCGGCGCCGCATTGCCGCGCCGTGCTGGCGATGGCCCAGCTGCGCGCCCGTGCGCTGCTGCCGGCACAGGGCTGACCATGGCCATCGCATCCGACACCATCCGGGACGTGACGGCGCAGCTCTACGAGCGCTCGCTCAAGCGCATTCCCGAAGACACCAAGGCGGCCCTGCGCAGCGCCGATGCGCGCGAGACCAACGCCACGGCGCGCAGCACGCTGCGCATCATGCTGCAGAGTGCCGAGGCGGCCCAGCAGTCCGACCACTTCGTCTGCTCGGATGCCGGCGTGCCGGTGTTCTTCGTGCGCGTGGGCGCGCAGGCGCAGTTCGCGGGCAATGTGCGCGCGGCCATCGAGCAGGGCTTCGCCGACCTGGTGGACCGCATCCAGCCGCCGCTGCTGCCCCACGTCACGAACCCGCTGACGCTGGAGCGCGGCTACCGTGGCAAGGGCATGCCCATCGTCACCTTCGAGCTGGTGGACGACTGCGATTACGTGGACATCACCTGCTCACCGAAGGCCCTGGGCTCCGGCCGCTGGGCGGCGCTGGAGATCTTCAGCTTCCCGGACCTGCGCACCATCGAGGAGTTCGTGCTCAAGACCGTGATCCGCGCGGGCGCGCAGCCGTGCCCGCCGGTGGTGGTGGGCGTGGGCATCGGCGGCACCTTCGACTACGCGGCCAAGATGGCCAAGGAGGCGACCTTGCGGCCCATCGGCACCGTCAGCGACGAACCGATCCTGGCCGCGATGGAAAAGCGCCTGACCGACGCCGTCAACCGCACCGGCTTCGGCCCCATGGGCACCGGTGGCGACGCCACTGCCATGGGCGTGCATGTCAATTACTGTGCCGGCCATGGCTTCACGCCCGTGGCCGTGGCCTTCAACTGCTGGATCAACCGCCGCACGCGTGCGAGGCTGTTCAACGACGGACGCGTGGAGGTGGTGGAATGACCGCCCCGCAAGGTGGTCCCGCCCCGGGCGAATCCGCAGCACCTGCGCATACGGGCGAGCTCCGGCACCATCGGCTGCGGTTCCCTATCAGCGCGGACCAGGCCCGCACGCTGCGTGCCGGTGAACTCGTTACCATCGACGGCGAGATCGTCGTCACGGCCGGCCTGCCGACGCACCAGCGCCTGATGGGCTGCATCGAAGGGGCGGAGCCCCTGCCCATGGACCTGCAGGGCGCGGCCATGTTCCACCTCGGCAGCTACAGCCGCGAGGTGGCGGGGCGCTTCGAGGTGCTCTACATCAACCCCACCACCAGCACCCGTTTCAATCCCTACATGCCGCGCCTGGTGCGGCATTTCGGCTGGCACGCGGTGGGCGGCAAGGGCGGGCTGGACGATGCGAGCACGGCCGCCCTGCAGGAGGTGGGGGGCGTCTACCTGTCGTTCCTCGGCGGTGGCTGCACCTTGCTGTCGCAGGCCATCCGCGAGGTGCTGGAGGTGGGCTGGAGCGACATGCTCACGCACTACCGGCTGGTGCGCCTGCGCGTGGAAGGGCTGGGCCCCGTGACGGTGGGCATCGATGCCCACGGGCGCAGCCTGTACGCGGAGGAGCAGCGCGCCGCGCAGGACTTGCTGCCCGAGCTGATGCGCGGGCTCGACGCCGAGCGCCTTAGGCTTTCAAGCCCAACTTCTGGATGATCGGCCGCAGGCGGCTTTCTTCGCCCTGGACGTAGGCCAACGCGTCCTTGGCGTCGAGCAGCTTCACGTCGGCGCCACCGGCCGCCATGCGGGCCCGGCGGTCGCGTTGCCCACCCACCTTGAACATGGCCTTCTCCAGCCGCGCCCGCGCCTCGGCCGGTGTGCCGCGCGGCACGGCCAGGCCGTACCAGGATTCGGCGATGTAGCCCTTGAGCCCGACCTCGGCGGAGGTGGGCACCTCGGGCAGCAGGGGCGAGCGCGCGCTCGTGGTGGTGGCCAGTGCGCGGATCTTGCCCGTGCGCACATGGGGCACCTGGGGCGGAATGTTGATGAACGACACCTGCACCTCGCCTGAGAGCAGCGCCAGTGTGGCGGGCGCGGCGCCGTTGTAGGGCACGTGCGTGAGGTCGGCGCCGGTCATCTGCTTGAACATCTCGCCGCTGAGGTGGGGGCCGGTGCCTGTGCCCGCGCTCGAGTACGAGAGCTTGCCCGGGTTGGCCTTCGAGTAGGCCACGAGCTCGGCGATGGTCTGCACCGGCAGCGCCGGGTTCACGCTGACCATGCTGCCCACGATGGCCCACATGCCCACGATGTCGAAGTCCTTGTAGACCTCGTAGGGGATGGCGGGCTGGATGATCGGCATGATCACGTGCGTGGCGGGGCCCATCATGAGCACCGTGTAGCCGTCGGCTGGTTGCTTCGCGACGAAGTTCGCACCGACCACGGTGCCGCCGCCGGGGCGGTTCTCGGTGATCACCGGCACGGCCAGCTCCGCCTGCAGGCCATCGCCCAGCTCGCGCGTGAGCATGTCGCCCGAGGCACCGGCCGCGTACGGCAGGATGAGCCGCAGGTTGCGTTCCGGCCAGGCGGCGTGCGCCAGCGGCGCGAAGCCGGCCGACGCGGCGGCCGCGGCCGCCATGGTGCCCAGTGCGCGGCGGCGGTCGGGGTGGAATCGGTGGGCCATGGTGTGTCTCCTTGTGGGGTGGGGCTAGGTGCGTGCCGCGAATTCGCGCCGCAGCGATTCGACGAGTCCGCCTGCCTGCCAGATGGCCAGCATGCGTTCCGAAAAAGGCCGTGCCTGCAGCACGCGGCCGTCCGCGAGCACGATGCGGCCGGTGGCGGGATCGACCGAGATCCGGTCGCCGTCGGCCACGTGCTGCGTGATGCCCGGCATGGCGATGATCGGCAGGCCCTGGCTCAGCGCCCGGCGGATGAAGCCGCTCTCGGAGGATTCGACCACCACCACCGCGATGCCCGAGAGCTTGATCGCGGCGCTGACCTCCATGTGGTTGTGGTGCGCGAAGTTCACGCCGCCCACCACGATGTCGCCGGGCTGCACCTCGGTGGGGAAGCGCGGGTTCAAGCGGCGGAAACACATGCTGCGCAACAGTTCCTGGTCGAAGCCGCCCTTGCCGAAGCCGTCGCGCACGGCGGCGAAGTCGATGATGCCGTCGTCGCCCGAGACCTGGTCGCCGAACTTCCAGACGCGCCCCTCCAGCGCCGTGCTCGCCATGGTGCCATCGCTCATGGACCGGCCTCCACCGTGGTGTCCTGCAGGTACGGGCGGGGGTCGGCGATGGCGCCGGCCACGGCGGATGCCGCCACCGTCAGGGGCGAGGCCAGGAACACCTCGGCGCTGCGGCTGCCGTTGCGCCCCTGGTAGTTGAACTGGTGGGTGCAGATCGACACCTCGCCGTCGTTGAGCACGCCCAGGTAGCCCCAGCAGGTGTTGCAGCCCGGGGAGAGCACGACCGCACCGGCCTCGGCGAACACTTCCAGCAGCCCTTCGCGCGCGGCATCGGCATAGACGTTCTGGCTGCCGGGCGAAATGTACATCGTCACCCCGCGCGCCACGCGGCGCCCGCGCAGCACCCGGGCCGCGTCGCGCAGGTCCTGCAGCCGGTTGCCCGCGCACGACCCGATGCTGGCCTGGTGGATGCGCCGGCCCGTGACCTGTGCGACGGGCACCGCACCGGTCTGCTCGGGCGGCACGGTGACCATCGGCGTGACGGCCGACAGGTCGAAGTCGATCTCGTGTGTGTACTGCGCGTCGGCATCGCTGTGCAGCACCTCGAAGGGCCGGTCGCCGGCGCGTGCGCGCACGTAGTCCAGCGCCAGTGCGTCCACGTCCATGATCGCCGTGTCGGACATGGCATGGAAGGTGGATGCCAGCAGCGTCTGGCGGTCGTCCATCGACAGCGACGCCAGGCCGGGCCCGCCGTACTCGACGCAGCATTGCAGGAATTCGCCGCGGCCCCAGTCGCGCAGGATGCACTGGATCGCGTCGCGCGCCGAGGCACCGCCCTGCAGCCGGCCGTGCAGCGTGATGCGCACCGATTGCGGCACCGTGATCCAGTTCTCGTCCTTGAGCAGCGGCACCAGCATGTCGGAGGCCATGGGGATGTTGAGCGCCCCCACGGCCCCGATGCTGGCGATGTTGCCCTCGTCGGAAAAGATCAGCGAGCCGGGCCGTGCGAAGCCCCGCTCGACCAGCACGAGGTGGCGCAGCCCCGTCTGCGGGCCGAAGAAATTCTCCACGCCGAAGCGCTCGGCCACGTCGCGCACGATCTTGTGCGTGGCCGCGTGCGGCGAGCCCATGGCCGCCGAGGGCGTGTGGTCGATGACCATGATGGCTTTGTCGGGCCGCGCGAAGCGCTGGGCACCGATGCGCTCCAGGTTGGGCTGGTACATCGGCCAGAACAGCTCTTGCGTGACGACGTGGTCGGGCACGCAGTTGACGTGTTCGCCGGGCTCCACCCGCGCGCGGCCGCAATGGCGCGCGATGATCTTCTGTGCCACGGTCTGGCCGCTGGGCGGGGGTTGTCTCATGGTGTCGTGTGGTGCCGCGCAAGGCTTGCGCAGGGGGCTGGGGCCAGTGTAGGAAGCGGGGCCTGGCGCGGCTGCGGGCCATGGGGCAAAGCTGTTATGACTGCGGGGTGATGGCGCGTTATGCACCGGCAGACATGGCTGCATTGCGCAGCGGCCCGATGCCAGGCGCAAGGGCTTTGCGCAGAATCCGGGCTGCGCATCCAGGAGATCCACCCCATGCCCCATTCCCAAGGCCCGCTGTCCCACGTCAAGGTGCTGGACCTGAGCCGCATCCTCGCCGCGCCCTGGGCCGGACAGCTGCTGGCCGACCTCGGCGCCGAGGTCATCAAGGTCGAGCGCCCCGGCGCCGGAGACGACACCCGCAGCTGGGGCCCTCCGTTCCTGAAGGACGCCAGCGGACAGGACACGCGGGAGGCCGGTTATTACCTGGCCGTGAACCGCGGCAAGCGCTCCATCACTGTCAGCATCGACACGCCCGAGGGCCAGAAGATCGTGCGCGAACTCGCCGCGCGCTGCGACATCGTGCTGGAGAACTACAAGGCCGGCACGCTGCAGCGGTATGGCCTGGACGCCGAATCCCTGCGCAAGGTCAACCCGCGCCTGATCTACTGCTCGGTCACCGGCTTCGGCCAGACCGGGCCGCGCCGCGACCAACCCGCCTACGACTTCCTGATCCAGGCCATGGGCGGGCTCATGAGCGTGACCGGCGAGCGCGACGGCCAGCCCGGCGCCGGCCCGCAGAAAGTGGGCATCCCCATCGTGGACCTGATGACGGGCATGTACACCGCCGTGGCGGTGCTGGCCGCACTGGCGCGCCGCGACCAGACCGGGCAGGGCGACACCATCGACATCGGCATGCTCGACGTGCAGGTCGCGACCTTGTCGAACCAGGCCATGAACTACCTCGTCTCGGGCAAGCTTCCGCGCCGCAGTGGCAATGCGCACCCCAATATCCAGCCGCAGGATGTGTTCCGCTGCGCCGATGGCGACGTGATCCTGGTGGTGGGCAACGACGGCCAGTTCGCCAAGCTCTGCGGCGTGCTGGGCACCGGCGCATGGGCCACCGACGAGCGTTTCGCCACCAACGCGCAGCGCGTGCGCAACCTCGCGACCCTGGCACCCCTGCTGCGCGAGCGCTTCGCGACCTGGGAGCGTGCCGCGCTGATCGCCGCGCTCGACGCCGCCGGTGTGCCCTGCGGCCCCATCAATTCGGTGGCCGACGTGTTCGAGGACCCGCAGGTGAAGGCGCGCGGCATGCTGCGCCATGTGCCGCACCCCTGCGGCGTGGACGTGCCGCAGGTGCAGAGCCCGATCCGTTTCGCCGATGCCCGGGTGGGCGACCTGGCGCCGCCACCGCTGCTGGGGCAGCACAGTGAATCGATCCTGCAGGAGCTGGGTTACGACGCCCCGGCCATCGCCGCCCTGCGTGCCACCGGAGCCATCTGATGCTGCAACTCCACTGGTCTCCCCGCTCTCCCTATGTGCGCAAGGTCATGGTCTGCGCGCACGAACTCCAGGTGGTCGACAGGCTGCACCTCGTGCGCAGCGTGGCCGCGATGCTCCAGCCCAACGCGGCGCTGATGCGCGACAACCCGCTGTCCAAGATCCCCACGCTGGTGCTGGAGGACGGCACGCGCCTCTTCGACTCGGTCGTGGTCTGCGAGTACCTCAACGACCTCGTGGGTGGCCCGCTGTTCCCGCAACAGGGCGCGACAAAGTGGCAGGCGCTGCGCTGGCACGCCTTCGGCGACGGGTTGCTGGACGCGCTGATCCTCTGGCGCAACGAGCGCGAGCGCACGCAACCGCTGCAGGTGCTGATCGACGCCTTCGAGCTCAAGACCCGCGCCTCGCTGGCCATGCTGGACCAGGAGACCGCGGCGCTGCAGGCGGCGCCCTTCGGCATCGGCCAGGTGACGGTGGCCTGCGCGCTGGGCTACATGGACTACCGCTTCGATGCCTTCGGCTGGCGCAGCCTGGCCCCGGCGCTGGCCGCGTGGCACGCGGGCGTGGCGCAGCGGGAGAGCTTGCGCCAGACCGAGCCTGTCGACGGCTGAGCGGCCCTGCCTGCCGCGCACCTCGTGAGGTGCGCGCGGCGCTCAGGCGTAGAGACGCCGCGGATTGCCGTGCAGCACGGCGGCCAGTTGGGCCGCGTCCGGCGTCCACTGCCGCAGCAGCCCCATCAGCTCCGCCGCGTCGGGCGCCGGGGACACGCGCAGGTGGGGCCAGTCGCTGCCCCACAGCAGCTGCGCAGGATTGGCCTGCAGCAGCGCGTCGTGGAAGGGCCGCCCCGCCTGCCAGTCGCGGTCGGCGAGCAGGTTGCGGTAGGCGCACAGCTTCACCCAGGCACGGCCATCGCCGACCAGGCCCAGCAGCGTCTGGAAGCCCGGGTCGGCCACGCCGGCGCGCGCGTCGAACATGGCCATGTGGTCGATCACCAGTGGCACGGGCAGGCTGCGGACCTGCGTGGCGATGCCGGGCAGCGCCTGCGTGTCGGTCCAGAGTTCGGCATGCAGGCCCGCTTCGGCCAGGCGCGGTGCAAGCGCCAGGAGGTCGTCGAAGGACGCGCTGCCCGCGAAGTTGGCCCCGGCGCCGCTGCGGTGGCTGAAGCGGGCCGCCCGCAAGCCCCGATCGCGCAGTGCGCGCAGGCGTGCCAGCGGCATGTCGCGCGTCACGATCACGCCGCGCAGGTTGGCATGCGTGGCCAGCGCGTGTTCCAGCAGCGAGAGGTCGTCGCCATAGGCACTGGGGTGCACCAGCACGCCGTGCGTGCAGCCGATGCGCGCCAGCAGCGCCTGGTAGTCGGCGTCCGTGGCCTCGGGCGGGGTGTAGCTGCGCTCGGGCGCCAGGGGGTATTGCGCGTAGGGGCCGAAGAGGTGGGCGTGGCAGTCCCATGCCTGCGTGGCGGGCGCAGCTGCCGTCATGTGCGGGGTCCGCCAGCCGGGGGCATGTCGCTGTGCTGCGGCAGCGGGAAGGCCGGTGCCACGCCCTCGGGCAGCGGGATCTCGTGGGCGTTGAGGGTCATCGCGACCATGGTGTAGTAACCCACCAGCGACGTGAGTTCCATGACCTTGCGGGCACCGAAGCGCGCCAGCGCGTCGGCATAGGTGGCGTCGGACACGGATCGCGAGCGGTTGAGTTCGGTGACGAAGCGCACCAGGCTGAGGTCGTCGTCGGACAGCCCGGCAGGGATCTCCTGCCGCAGCAGCGCTTCGATCACCGGTGTCTCGATGCCCGCCTTCTCACCCTCGATGCGGTGCGCGTACCACTCGAAGGGCGAATGGCAGGCGCGCCCCGTCATCAGGATCGCGATCTCGGACTGGCGTGGCGTGAGCGAGGTGCCGTAGCGCAGCAGCGCGCCCAGCGCCTGCCAGCGGTCGGCCAGTTCGGCATTGAGCAGCACCGCGCGCAGGGGACCCTGCACCTTGCCGCGCGGGCCGCTGACGATCTTGTCGTAGACCGCGCGTTGCGCGGTGTCCATGGTGTCGGGGGAGGGCAGGGGGATGCGGGGCATGGGATTCTCTTCGGATGGGTGGCTTCGGGCAGCATACCGGGCAGACCCCGGGGCAGCCAGGGCGGCCGCACGCATGGCAGTTATGCCGCGGGCTGCAAGGCTGTCCGCGCTCAGATGGCCCAGAGCGATATCAAGGCGCCTGCACGGGCGGGACCAGCGCCAGTGCGCGTGCCCGCTTGGCGAGCTTCTGGTCGAAAGTCAGGAATGCCGTGGCCCGCGCGCTGCGTCCGAGGTGCAGGGCATTGGCGAAGTCCAGCCCCTTTTCGAAGGCGTCGAGCGCCGCGAGCACCACGCCACGGTCTTCCAGGGTGATGTGTTCGATGCCGGTCAACGCGCGCAACACACGCAGCACCTGCGCGCGTGGCAAGCCATAGAAGCCCCGCAACACCCATTCGAACTCCAGCAGTACGGTGATGGCCACGAAACCCCGCGTGGCGAGGGCCGCCACGGCGGCGGGCCGTTGCGCAGCGGCCTGGGGGTCGTAGGGGTCGTCGACAAAGAACCGCGCCAGGACGTTCGTATCGAGCGCGTTCACGGCTTGCGCGTGGATGCCCGCTTCGCCACGACGGCTGCGGCGTCGAAATCCTGAAGGCTCCGGGGCACACCACGCCGCGGCGCCTTGACCATGCCCGCCAGCTGGGTCACGTCGGACACCGGCGCCGCCTTGACGATCCGCAGCTTCAGCCCGTCGGGCTCTTCGAGCGCCTCCAGCCTGGAACCGGCACCCCAGGCCAGTTTGCGCCGCAAGGCAGCAGGCAGCACGATCTGCCCCTTGGAGGAAATCAACAGCGTAGACATGCCTTCGCTCCTTCGTGCGGCGTCATGCAAAACCTCATTATAGATTTGGCTTACTCGGTAAGACAGAATGGCGATAGGCTGCGGCGAGAGGCCTGTAGTGATCTGCAGCCGAAATACGCGGGGATGTACCGGAGACCACGTGAGTTCTGGCAACATTGCGCCGCGCCTGACCCGGCGTCAAATATCTGGCCGCACCCGGCCTGGATCTGCCTGATTTCGCCATGCGCCGCATGGCATGCGACTGCGTCGAACTGACCCGGTCCAGAGGCTTCATCGCTTCCGCTGATTTCCACGCCTGTGCGCTCCAGCGGTAGATTCAATGCCAACACGACCAGGATCTTCATGATGGACATGGACACTCGAGCAAATGGCGCTTTGCGCGTGGCGCTGGTGACGGGGTCGACCTCCGGCATCGGCGCTGCCATTGCGCGCAGGCTCGTCAATGACGGGTATGCAGTGGTCTTGCATTCGCGCAGTTCTTCCGCAGCGGGACACGCCATGGCCGCGGAATTGCAACAGGCGATTTATCTGCAAGCCGACCTGGGCCTGGAAGAGGACAGAATGCGTCTTGTCAAAGAGGCTATCGCCGCATGGGGCCAACTTGACGTATTGGTCAACAATGCGGGCATCAGCAAGTTGATTCCGCATGGCGATCTGGGCTCTGCGACCTCCGCCGTGTGGCACGAACTCCACGAAGTCAATGTCGTGGCGCCGTTCCACCTTGTCGCTTTGGCCGAGTCGGCCTTGCGCGAGGCTGCACGAAGTCGCCGGGCAGGCAGTGTTGTGAACATCAGTTCACATGCGGGCGTGCGCCCCAAGGGCGCATCGATTCCCTATGCAGTCAGCAAGGCTGCGCTCAACCATGTGACCCGACTGCTTGCGCTGTCGTTGGGGCCGGACATCCGCGTGAATGCAGTGGCACCGGGATTGGTCGACACGCCGCTGACGGCCGACTGGACAGCGGCACAAACATTGTGGCGCGAGCGTGCCCCCATGCATCGGGCTGCCAAGCCGGACGACATTGCGCAACTCGTTTCGATGCTGGTCGCTTCGGATTACCTCACTGGTGAGGTGCTGCTGTCAGATGGTGGATTGAACTTGACCTGATGGCTGGATCGGGGTGCAGTACAGCGGTAGTGGCCAATGCAGTACCGCATCAACCTCCCCCATGCCACATGCCGTCCTGCGCCATCGCATCCACGATGGACCGGATGCCGGCCTCCACGGCCGAGACCGCGCGCGAGGGCCCCTTG
This sequence comes from Burkholderiaceae bacterium, assembly GCA_965278985.1. GTDB lineage: Bacteria > Pseudomonadota > Gammaproteobacteria > Burkholderiales > Burkholderiaceae_C > CAISIP01. Next base: position 732,253 of record OZ257131.1, read on the forward strand.
GACTTGGCCCCGATCATGGACACCACGCGCTGCATCGGCGGGTCGGCGATGCGGGCGGCCTGCAGGCTGCCCTCGCGCACCTCGTGCCACACGGCGTGCAGGGGCAGCACGGTGTAGAGCCGTTCGTGGGCGGAGAGCGATTTCTGCAGCGGCAGCGAATCGGCCTCGATCACGGGGTCGAGCTGGATGTGCAGCTGGCGGGCCAGCGCGTCCATGGTGGTGCGCAACCCGTTGGGCGCGCTCGGCAGGATGAAGGGCAGGCCATCCAGCGCGCGGAAGGGCACCTCGGCCTGCGCGGTCAGGCGGTCGCCCTTGCAGCCGATGAGGTAGCTGTCCACCGTGGCCAGCACCTGTTCCTGCGGCGGCAGCGTGGGTGTGTAGCGGTAGAGGATGGCGATGTCCACGCGGGCGTCGGCCAGCCATTCCTCCACCTGCCCGCTGGAGCCTTCCAGCACTTTGAGGCTGACCTGCGGATGGCGCATGCGCATGTCGCTGAACAGCCGCCCCGTGAGCGAGGCCGAGATGGAGGGCAGCACGCCGATGGTCACGCGGCCGCTGGGCGCCAGCGATTCGCCGCGGATGCGCTGCTCCAGCTCCTGCGCACCGGAGAGCAGTGCCTTGACCTGGGGAAACAGCGCGGTGCCCACCTCCGACAGTTCCACGCCGCGGCCCGTGCGGTTGAACAGCCGCGCGCCGCACTCGCGCTCCAGGGCGTTGAGCTGGCGGCTCAGCAGCGACTGGTTGCTGTCCAGATAGAGCGCGGCACGTGTGAGGGAACCCAGTTCCCCGATGGCGACGAAGACCCGCCACTTGTGGAGGTCCGCGGCGAGGCTGAGCTGGAAGTCGGTGGCCTTGTTCTGCATGGTGCGGACTTCTCCGGTCCGTGGAAAGAGGCGAGATTCTGCCCCAGCCTCCGGCCGGCGGCCGTTTGCTGTCCCCTCAGCCGGCTTGCAGCCACGCGAGGATCTCGTCGCGGTGCTCGTCCAGCCGGGGCGCCGGTGGCAGGCGTGCGGGGTAGCCATGGTCGGAGAACAGCAGCGGCGTGACGGCCGCCTTGAGCGGCGCGCTGCCCTCGATCTCGGCGATGGTGCCACGCGCAATAATCTGCGGGTCGCGCATCATCGCGCTGATGTCGTTGACCGGCCCGGCGGGCACGCCGGCCTCGTCGCAGCGCTGCAGCCAGTGGTCCACGCCGTGCGCCGCCAGGCTTTCTTCGATGCTGCGCTTGAGCTCCGCTTCGTGCGCCACGCGGGACGGGCGGTCCCGGTAGCGCGGGTCGTCGGCCAGCTCGGGCCGGCCGATGACCCGCATGAAGGCCTTGAAGAGGTTGTCGGCACCGGCGGTGACCACGACATGGCCATCGGCCGCGGCGAAGGCGTCATACGGCGCGGAGCCGGGATGGCGCGAGCCGATGGGCACCGGCGCCTTGCCGTCCACCTGGGTGCGCGCGATGGCGTTTTCCAGCAGGGCGACCTGGCAGTCGAGCATGGAGATGTCCACATGGCTGCCCTGCCCGTTGCGGGAGCGCTGGAGCAGCCCGGCCTGGATGCCGTTGGCCGCGAACAGCCCCGCGGCCAGGTCGCCCAGCGACGTGCCGGGCCGCACCGGCGGCATGCCCGCGTGGCCGGTCAGGCTCATGAGCCCGCCCATGGCGACCACCACCGGGTCGTAGGCGCCCTTCTCGCAGTAGGGGCCGGTCTGGCCGAAACCCGAGATGGAGGCCATCACCAGCGCGGGCCAGCGCGCATGGACGGCGTCCCAGCCGTAGCCGAGCTTGTCGAGCACGCCGGGCCGGAAGTTTTCGACCAGCACGTCGGCACGCGCCATCAGCGCTTCGAGCACGATCCGGTCCTCGGGTCGCTTGAGGTCCAGGGCGATGGATTTCTTGCCCCGGTTGAAGGAGGCGAACAGCGCCGACTCGCCACCCATGAACGGCAGGAAGCCGCGCGCATCGTCTCCGGTGCCGGGTTGTTCCACCTTGATGACGGTGGCGCCCAGGTCGCCCAGCAGCATGGTGCAGTAGGGGCCCGACAGCACGCGTGTCAGGTCCAGTACGACGAAGCCGGCCAGCGGACCGGTGGAGGGCGGCGTGGTTGCGTGGGAGGGTGTCAGCGGCATGTCATGCTTCCAGGGGCGGCGGTGTGCCGCCGTCGAGCCAGTGGGTGATATGGGCCACGGCGTGGCGGTAGAAGGCTGCCATGTTGGTCTGCGTGGCGTAGCCCAGGTGGGGCGAGAGCAGCACGTTGTCGAGCGCCAGCAGCGGGTGGGCCGCGGGCAGGGGCTCCTGCCAGAAGACGTCGAGCGCGGCACCGCCGATGCGCCGGTTCTGGAGCGCGTCCATCAGCGCTTCTTCCCGCACCAGCGCGGCCCGCGCGGTGTTGACCAGCCAGGCATGGCGGGGCATGGCCTGCAGCTCCGGCGTGTCGACCACGTGGCGCGTGTGTTCCGACAGCACCAGGTGCAGCGAGACCCAGTCGCTGCGGGCGAACAGCGTGGCCTTGTCCACCGCCTCCACCTGCGCGGCGGCGGCGCGGGCTGCATCCAGGTGGGGGCTCCATGCCAGCACCTGCATGCCGAATGCCTGGGCCACGCGGGCCACCCGCTGGCCAAGCTTGCCCAGCCCCACGATGCCCAGCGTGCGGCCTTCCAGGCCTTCGGCCAGCGCGGGTTGCCAGCGCCCCGCGTGCAGCGCGGCCTGTGCGGCCGGCAGGCGCTTGGCCGCGGCGAGGATCAGCGCCCAGGTGAGCTCGGAGGTGCTGCCGCCTGCGTGGCGGTCCCCCGCGGCGCCGGCCGTGAGGATGCCCAGGCGCTGGCAGGCCGCGAGGTCGATGGCCGCGTTGCGCAGCCCAGTGCTGACCAGCAGGCGCAGGTGCGGCAAACGCTCCAGCACCTCGGCCGGAAACCGCGTGCGTTCGCGCATCGCCACGACCACCTGGGCATGCTGAAGCCGCTGGACGAGAGCGTCCGTGTCGTCGGCGGGTGTGGTGAACACCTCCAGGTCGGCGTGCGCCTGCAGGGCCGACCAGTCCGCCAGCTGCAGCGCCAGGCCCTGGTAGTCGTCGAGGATGGCGATGCGGATGCGTTCGCCAGGGAGGGTGGGTGTGGTGGGGGAGGCGGATGGGTGCATGGCGGGAGTGTGCGCTGTCACGCCGCCCTCAGGGTGCGCGGCACGCGAAGTTGCGTGCATCGTTGATGTCGCCACTGCCCAGGTAGCGCGCCTGCTGCGGCCAGGGGCACAGGGGCCGGCTGCGTGCCGCGACGTTGAAGTAGCCCGGTGCGGAGGCTTTGGCCGGCACCGCGTCGGGGGCCTGGCCCTGTTCCACCCACTGCACGAGCTGCGGCAGCATGTCGAAACTGTCGGTCGCCGGGCCGCCGCGGCAGTGGCCCATGCCCGGCACTACGAACATGCGTGCGAAGTCGCGCGTGGCGGTGGCCGACACCGTGCCCATGTGGCGGTCCATCGCGTCGTACCAGCGCAGCGTGTCCTTCACCGACACGGAAGAATCGCTGGCCCCGTGGTAGACCATCAGCCGGCCGCGGCGTGCCTGGAAGCGTCGCAGGTCCACGGCGTCGGCGAAGGTCATGGCGGCGGTGGATTGCGTGTAGGGCCTGGCCGTGACGAACAGCGTGATGGGGTCGCGGTCGAAGTCGTAGCCCATCGCATACTTCAGCGCGTCGTCTGCACGGATCGGCACCTGCGGCGGCGTGCTGTAGATCACGGCCTCGGCGGTGGCGAAGCGCAGCTTGATGGCGTCGTTGGCCTTGCCGTCGGCAGAACCGATCCACCAGGAGCGCCAGGCCTGGTTGTACTTGTCGCCATCCTTGCCGCCGATGCCGCCGTCCCACTGCCAGTCGGCATACAGCTGCACGCCCTTGGAGGTGAGGGGGCCGAGGAAAGCCTTGCGCAAGGTGCCGAGCTGTTCGGCACTCAGGCAGCTGTCGTTCTTGGCGCCCGTGCATTGCAGCGCCTGCAGCGCGGGCGCCACGCGTTCGGCCGTGCAGGCCGGCTGGTTGTCCACGATGCCGTCGGCCAGGCCGTCGAGTGCATCGCAGGCCCCCAGCACGGCGTTGCGCACCAGCAGCAGTTCCGGATCGGAATAGGTCTTGCCCAAAGCCGGTTCGCCATTGGGCAGGCGGTGGCCGGCGCGCTCGGCCAGGCCCGCGAAGAGCTGCGTGGTGTGCAGGCCCGCCATGGGGCCCAGCGGGATGTGCAGCACGGGGTCGCCGGCGATGATGCCGTCGTAGTGCTCGGGGAAACGCTGCGACATCAGCAGCGCCTCGCGCCCGCCCTCGGAGCAGCCTTCGAAATACGCATGGCCCGCGGCCCGGCCGTAGAACTGCGCCAGCAGCGCCTTGCCGACCTGCGTGACCTGGTCGTAGGCGTTGTAGGCGAAGTCCACGCGCGCCTGCGGGTCCACGCCGAAGGCGGAGGTGCCGCCCGCGTTCGGGTCGTTGTGCAGCTGGTTGTCGTGGCCGCCGTCGGTGCCGATGACGGCGTAGCCGGCTTCGAGCCGGTCTTGCGGATCGACCAGCACGCCGTTGGTGCCGCCACCACCGCGCATGTAGAAGCGCTGGTTCCAGCCCCCGGCCTGTGGCAGGCGCAGGCGGAACCGGATGGCGTAGCGCTTGCCGTCGATGCCCGTGCGGGCGTTGATCTCGCCGTCCACCACACAGTGTGCAGGCACCTTGTCGGTGGCGGCCACGGCCTGCGTGGCGGTGAGCGTGGTGCGGGCGCCGGGCAGCTGGGGTGCGGCGAGCTGGGTGCATGCCGTGGCGGTGGCCAAAGACGTTACGGCTGGCGTGGCGGTTGGCTGTGCGCAGCCGGCCACCAGCAGGCACGCGGGTGCAACCAGCCAGGAAGAGGCGCGGTGAAGAAGCGTCATGGATGGATTGATGAATGGGGCTGTGGTGTCAGGCTGCGTGGCGGCGCAGGAATGCGATGACCTTCTGGTTGAACAGCGCGGGCTGTTCCCAGTTGGCCGCGTGGCCCGCCTCGGGCACGACGAAGGTCTCGGCATGCGGCATGTGGGCGGCCTGCATGCGCAGCAGGGCGGGCGGGGTGTAGAGGTCGCCGTCGCCGGTCATCAGCAGCGTGGGGTGGCGGATGCTCTCCACGCGCGCCCAGGTCATGGGGTGGGGGCGCTGCTGGTTGATGCGCGGGCCCGCGCTCGCCTCCTTCGCCAGCTGCACCCAGGCGGCTGTGCCCTGCGGGTTGCCCGCGCGGTAGGAGGGGTGCAGTTCCTTGACCTCCACGGGCAACGCGTTGAACTCTTTGGGCCGCAGGCGGTCGTTGGCCTCCTTGTAGTCCTTCTCCGAGTCGTCGATGCCGAGGTAGGAGGAGGTGATGCTGATGCTGCGCAGGCGCTGTGGGTACAGCAGCGCGAAGTCCAGTGTGTAGAAGGCGCCCAGGGCCAGCGCCACGAGGTGGACCTTGTCCAGCTTCAGGTGGTCCACCAGCTTGAGCAGGTCGTCGCAGGCAAGTCCCGGGTTGGCCGGGTCGCCCGCTTCGGAGCGGAAGCATCCGCGGCGTGAATAACCGATGGCGCGGAAGCCCGCCGCCGCGAAGGCCGGTTGCTGGTAGCCCCAGCCGGCGCCGCTCTGGGAGCCCGCGTGCATTAAGACCACGGGCTGGCCGCTGCCGCCGGTGTCCCAGTACCAGAGCCTGGCGCCCCCCACATCGACCATGCCTTCGGTCGCGGGCGCCTGGGCCGGCATGGCGACGGGTGTCCAGACTGCTGCGGTCGCGGCGTTGGCGGCGCGCAGCCCGAGGGTGGCCATTCCGGCCAGCGCAGCCACCTGGAACACTGCGCGTCGCCCGCGCGGGGTGGGAATGTCATCGTGCGATGTGTGCTGGGGGATGGCGGCCATGGTGTCTCCGGGCGTGTTGGAAGGAGGGCGAAGGGAGGCGAAGGAACGCGAAGGGGCGTGGAGGAATCAGGAAGGCAGGTCCAGCACCGCCTTGGCGAGGATGTTGCGCTGGATCTCGTTGCTGCCCGCGAAGATCTTGGCGCCCAGCGCGTTGAACAGCGGCGCCACCACATGCAGGTCGATCTCGTCGCTGTGGGCGTGGTCGCGCAGGCCGCCGTAGTCCTCGGCGGATTCGATGAGGAGCAGGGCCAGGCGCTCCCAGGCCTCGGTGGACCAGATCTTGAGCATCGAGATGCTGGGCGGGATGGGCTCGCCGCGCTTGGCGATGGCGGCGAAGCCCGCGTATGCCGCGGCCAGGTCTGCCGCATCGAGCTGCAGTTCGGAGAAGCGGGCCAGGAATGCCGCGTCGTCGAAGAGACCGCGCTGGCGCGCGAGCTTCTCCACCTGGTGCAGCGTGTGCTGCGTGTGCTTGGGGCTGCCCGTGAACAGCCGCTCGAAGCCCAGCAGCGCCTTGGCCACCGTCCAGCCCTGGTTGAGCTCACCCACGAGGTTCTCGCGCGGCACGCGCACGTTGTCGAAAAAGACCTCGCAGAACTCCTGTTCGGCGGCGATGTTGCGGATGGGCCGGCGCGTGATGCCGGGCGTGGCCAGGTCCACCAGCAGGAAGCTGATGCCCGCCTGCTTCTTCGCGCTCTTGTCGGTGCGCACCAGCATGAACATGTGCGTGCCGTCCATGCCCCAGGTGGTCCAGATCTTCTGGCCGTTGACGATGAAGTGGTCGCCGTCGATCACGGCCTCGGTGCGCACGGAGGCGAGGTCCGAGCCGGCGTTGGGCTCCGAGTACCCCTGCGTCCACACATGCTCGCCCGCCAGCACCTGAGGCAGGAAACGCGCGCGTTGCTCCGGCGTGCCGAAGCGCATGAGGATGGGGCCCAGCATCACGATGCCCTGGTCGGGGCAACGCGCCACGCCCCAGGCCTCGGTTTCCTCGATCCAGGCGATCAGCTTGTCGGCCGGCAGCCCCATGCCGCCGTGTTCGCGCGGCCAGGCCGGCGCCAGCCACCCCAGGCGCGCCAGCGTCATGTACCAGTCGCGCGACTGTGCCCAGGTCTGGCGATAGGGCATGAACCGGCGCTCGAGCGGGTAGTGGTGGCGGAACAGCGCGCGCACCAGGCGGCGGAAGTCGGCTTCGGGCATCCGCTCCCAGTCCTGGTCCGGCCGGAAGTCTGGCGGGGCTGCATCGCCCTGCACTGCTGCGGGGGAGGCGTTGTCGGCTGCGGGCCGCGGGGCCGCCAGCGCCAACTGGGTGTAGCGGCGGCGGTGCGCGGCGGCATTGCCCCAGCGGCTGGCCAGTGCCATGGCGCGCTTGAAATACAGACCGATGTCGTATTCGTTCGTGGTGCCGATGGCGCCGTGCAACTGGATGGCCATGCGGGCCACCTCGGTGGCAGCGTGCGCGGCCCGCGCCTTCACGCGGCTGGCGAGCAGGGCGAGCGTGGCGGGGTCCGCCGCCTGCGCCGTGGCCAGCGCATCGGCCAGGCTGGCTTCGGCCAGCTCCACCTGGATGAGTCCGTCCACCATGCGGTGCTGCAGCGCCTGGAAGCTGCCGATGGGTTTGCCGAACTGCACGCGGGTGCGGAGGTAGTCGCGCGTGATGGCCAGCGCGCGCCGCGCGATGCCGCAGAGCTCGGCCCCCTGGGCCAGGCGTGCGAGGTCCGAGGCCTGGCGCAGCGCGGCCAGCGCGACCTCGCCCTGCGCCAGCAGCGTGGCCGGCGTGCCCTCCAGGCTCAGTGTGCTGGTCTGGCTGCCGTCCACGCCCGCGGCATGTGCCAGAGCGACACCCGCGGCCGTCGCCTCGACCCACCACAGCGTGAAGTCATGGCCGCGCATGGCGCTCACGATCCATCCATCGGCCTGCCCAGGGCGCACGAAGCGCTTGCGGCCATCGAGCACATGGTCGCCGTGCGCGGTGCGTTGTGCCACCACCATGCAGGCGTCGGTGTCGATGCCGCCGGCGGCCTCCTGCCAGGCGACGGCCAGCACACGCTCGCCCGTCTGCAGTGCGTCGAGCAGCGTGCTGCGCGTCGCCGACGCGGGCAGCGCCGCCAGCAGCGCGACAGGGTGCACGCCGGCGTCCACGAAGGGCTCGGGCAGCAGTGCGCTGCCGGCCTCGGTGGCGATGGCGCAGACCTCGGCAATGCCCAGCTCCAGCCCGCCATCGGCTGCGGGCACCAGCACCGACAACCAGCCGAGCGCGGCGATCTGGCGCCAGGTGGCACGCTCGAAGCCGCCGCCGGAGGCCTCGGCCTCGCGCATGCGCTGGCGCTGGTCGGTGGCATGCAGGTAGCTGCGTGCGCTGTCGCGGAACATCTGGAGGGACTCGTCCTGGGGCGTCATGCGGGCTCCGTGGGCAGGGTTCAGGGGCTGCGGCAGTCTAGGGACGGCAGGGCGCGCAGGCCATGCCTCGGGTGGCACAGGTGCTTTGCCGGTGGCGGCATGGCGCACGCCATCGCGGCGCGGCGCTATGCCTCGGTGTGCATATCAGGTCTGCGCCGCAGCGGGCTGACGCGCCCGGGGCGGCTTTCTAGACTGCGGGACGTTCACCATCCTCTTCATCGGAGACAGCATGCAACTCCTGCGCAGACGCCTCGTGGCGACCCTCGCCATCGGCCTGGCCGCCGCCTCGATCACCTCCATGGCAGCCGCCCAGGGCGACTGGCCTTCCAGGCCGCTCCGGCTCGTGGTGCCTTTCGCCGCGGGCGGGCCCGCCGACAACCTGGCGCGTTTCATCGGCAAGGGCATGTCCGCGGAGCTGGGCCAGACCATCGTCATCGACAACAAGGGTGGCGGAGGCGGCACGCTGGGCGCGGGCGACGTGGCGCGCGCCAAGGACGGCTACAGCTTCCTGTTCTCGTCGACCGGCGCGCTGGTGATCGTGCCCGCGCTCACCAGCAACCTGCCCTACAACCCGGAGCGCGACCTGGTGGCCATCGGCCAGGCCGTGATCACACCGTCCGTCTTCGTGGTGTCGGCCAAGAGCCCGATCAAGACCTTCGACGAGCTGGTGGCGTTCGGCCGTGCCAACCCAGGCAAGCTCAACTTCGCCTCGGCGGGCTCGGGCACCTCCACGCACCTCGTGGTGGAGCTGGCCAAGCGCGACGCGAAGTTCTTCGCCACCCACATCCCGTACCGCGGCGCGGCGCCTGCGGTGACCGACCTCATCGGAGGCCAGGTGGAGTTCTTTGCCGGAGACGTGCCGGCCGTTGTCTCGTTCATCCAGGGCGGCCAGTTGCGCGCACTGGCCGTGGCATCGACCACGCGCAGCCCGGCACTGCCCGATGTGCCCACCACGGGCGAGGCGAAGCTGCCCACCATCCAGGGGGGCACGTGGTATGGCCTCATGGGCCCGACCGGCACGCCGCCCGAGGTGGTCGCGAAGCTCAATGCCGCACTCAACAAGGTGCTGGCGCAGCCCGAGTCGATCGCGTACCTCAAGGCCCAGGGCGCGGTGCCCGTGGGCGGCACGGCGGCGGCGTTCGGCAGCTTCGTGAAGTCCGAGGCCACCAAGTGGGGCGGCCTGGCCAAGGAAGTCGGCGTCAAGCTGGACTGACGCGCGCGGCGCCACGCCCGGCGCGGTGCCCGATTGCTGGAGTAGCCGCGCGCTGCGGTGCCGGGCACTGGAGACGCGGCTCGGCGGTGCTCATCCGCCGTCCATGTCCTCGCCGGAGATGCGCGCGCGCCAAGCCGCTTCGGCGGCCTGCAGGTCGGCCAGCGTGTCGATGTCCGTGGTGCATCCGATGTCGGACAGCGGCAGCAGGTGCGGCGGGTGGGCGCGCACGATGGACGCTGCGCCCTGCGGACCCGACAGCGCCATCAGCGCGGGGCCCAGCGATGCGGCAAAGCCCACCGGATGGCCGCGCTGCCCGTCCACAACCGGCGCCACGACCGCATGCGCGCGCAGCGCCGCGGCGATGGCACGCAGGCTCGCGGGCTGCACCAACGGCAGGTCCGCCGGCAGCACCAGCCAGCCCGCCGAGCCCGCCGTCGCGCGCACGCCTGCCGCGATGGAGTCGCCCATGCCGGGATGCCCGGCGTCTTCCACATGCCAGGGCAGGCCGCTGGCACGCACGGCGGCCAGCGTGTGCTGCATAACGGGTGTGCCGCCCAGCAGCGCCTGCAGCTTGTGGACCTGGCCGCCGGAAGCCTTGAAGCGTTCACCACGGCCGGAGGCCAGCACCAGCACGGTGGGCAGTGCGGCGGAGTCCATCAGGCCATCACGCCCAGGATCACGCTGGGCGCCTTGAACAGCGCCACGGCCGGCACGCCCACGGCCAGGCCCAGGCGCTGCACGCTCTCCATCGTGACCATGGCGGCGATGGTGGCGCCGCCGGCGATCTCCAGCACCACCTCGGCATTCACGGCGCCGGGCGTGATGGTGCGCACCGTGCCGGGCAACTGGTTGCGCGAGGACAACTTCGCGTCGCCCAGCTCCGTAGCCAGCACCACGGACGATGCCATGACGAGTGCGAAGGCCTCCATGTGCGGCCGCAGCCCGAGCGACTCGGTGCTTTCGCGCGTGATGGTGGCCGTGATGCGCGCGCCGCCAGGCAGCGTGAGCTCCACTTCGTCGTTGACGGCGCCGGCACGCACCGCGGTGACGGTGCCGGTGAACTGGTTGCGCGCACTGGTTTTCATGTTCACCGTCCTCAACAGGTTGAAATCGTTCTGCAGGTCCAGCGCTTCGGTGCCCAGCATCTGCACGAAGCGGCGGTGCACGGCGTCGAGCTGCTCGTAACGTTCGACCAATCGCGCGCCGCGCGCGGTGAGCCGCGTGGAGCCGCCGCCCTTTCCACCGGCGGCGCGCTCCACCAGCGGCTCGCCGGCCAGGTTGTTCATGGCGTCCACGGCATCCCAGGCGGCCTTGTAACTCATGGGAATGGCCTTGGCGGCGTGCGTGATGGAGCCGTGTTCGGCGATGGCGCGCAGCAGCGCCATGCGGCTGTGGCTGCCCAGCGTGTCGGCGCCCATGGTGAGCCACAACGCGCCGTCCAGGGCCAGGGCGGGCGTGGTTTTTCTACGGAGCCTGGATTGCGTCATGCGTGGCATTGTCCGCCGTTGCCACCACGGCGCGGCCGTCCTCGACCTGCAGCACCACGTCGGCCAGCAGCTGCAGGTCGTCGTCGTCGTGGGTGATCAGCAGCATGGGGATGGCCACGCGCTGTTGCAGCTCGGCCAGCTCGGCGCGCAGGCGTGCACGCAGCGGCTTGTCCAGGGCGGCGAAGGGCTCGTCAAGCAGCAGCGCCTGCGGCTCGGCCACCAGTGCTCGGGCCAGGGCCGTGCGCTGGCGTTGCCCGCCCGAGAGCTGGTGCGGATACTGTCCAGCCACGGGCTGCAGACCCAGTGCCTGCAGCCAGCGGTCCACGGCCTCGTCCGCCAGGCCGCGGGGCGGGTTGCGCCAACCGCTGCGCAGGGCGAAGGCCACGTTCTGGCGCACGTTGAGGTGCGGGAACAGCGCGTAGTCCTGGAACATGTAGGCCAGCCGGCGTTGCTGTGGCGTGTGGTCGATGCGCGCTGCGCTGTCGTAGAGCACCTGCCCCCGCAGGCGCACATGGCCGCCGTCGGGCTGCACCAGGCCGGCGATCATCTTCAGCGTCTGGGTCTTGCCGGCGCCGGACGGGCCGAAGAGCGCGAGCCGCGGCGCGTCGCTGCGGCAGGTGATGTCGAGATCGAAATGGCGCTCGCCGTGGCGCAGCTGCTTGCGCAGTGCGAAGTCCCAGATGGGCGTGGTGGTGGGGTTGGCGGGGTTCATCGGGTTCTCGCCGTGCGCCCGGGCGCCAGCCAGGTCGCGCCCAACAGCACGGCCATGCAGGTGATCGCTGTCACCAGCACCAGGAAATTCGCCGTCTCGTCCTGGCCGGCCTGCACGGCCTCGTAGACGGCGATGGACAAGGTCTGTGTCTTGCCCGGGATGGAGCCGGCCACCATCAGCGTGGCGCCGAATTCGCCCGTGGCGCGCGCAAAGGCCAGCAGCAGCCCGGCCAGGATGCCGCGCCAGGCCAGCGGCAGCGTCACGCGGAAGAACAGCGCCACCTCGCTGATGCCCAGCGTGCGGGCGGCATTCTCCAGGTCGGGTTCCACCATCTCGAAGGCCGCACGTGCGGCCTTGAACACCAGCGGGAAAGACACCACCGTGGAGGCGATCACGGCCGCCTGCCAAGTGAAGATCAGGTTGATGCCGAACTGCGCCTTCAGGAACGCGCCCAGCGGCCCCTGGCTGCCGATCAGCACCAGCAGGTAGTAGCCCAGCACCGTGGGTGGCAGCACCATGGGCAGCGTGAGCGCCGCATCCACCACCTCGTGCCCCGGCAAACGCTTGCGGGCCATGAACAGCCCGACGGCCACGCCGAGCACGAGGTTGATGGCGGTGGACCAGCCGGCGACCTTGAGCGTCAGCAGCAGCGGGATCCAGACCGAGGCGCCGGACCCGCTCAAGGCTTGCCGAAACCGTACTTGGCCAGCACGGCCTGCGCCGGTGCGGACTGGATGAAGGCCACGAACTTGGCCGCGCCGTCCGCGTTGCCGGCCTTGGCCAGCGGCGCGATGGGGTAGAGGATGCGGGTGGGCGTGGGCACTTCCAGGGCCACCTTGACCTTGTCGGCCATGATGGCCGCGTCGGTGGCATAGACGAAGCCGGCATCGACCTCGCCACGCGCCGTGTAGTCCAGTGCCTGACGCACGTTCTGTGCGCCGATCATCTTGGGCTGGATGGTCTCCCACAACTTCGCTTGCTCCAGCACGGTCTGCGTGTAGCGGCCCACGGGCACGCTGGCGGGCAGGCCGATGGCGATGCGCGCATAGTCCGCGCCGCCCAGCTCGGCCAGCGCCTTGGGCGACTTGCTGCTGGTGGAGGGCACGATCACGACCAGCGCGTTGGAGACGAAGTCCTTGCGGGCCCCTGCCGTGACCAGGCCCTGCTTCTGCGCCTCGTCCATGTTGGGCTGGTCGGCGCTGGCGAACACGTCCACCGGCGCGCCCTTGGCGATCTGTTGCAGCAGCGCGCCCGAGGCGGCGAAGTTGTACAGCACCGTGGTGCCGGGGTTGGCGGCCTCGAAGACCGGCTTGAGTTCCTGGAAGGCGTTGGTCAGGCTGGCGGCGGCCGACACCGTGAGGTCGGCCGCGTGTACGCCGAAACTCAGGGCGGCGCCGGCGGCGAGGACGAGCATGCGGGACAGTCGCGCGGGGATCTTCATGGTGGGGCGTGAAATGGGTTGAAAGGGCGTCGAAATATACACAATGATATGTCGATTGGACGGGCCCCTTCCCCCGTGACTCGTGACGTCGGCCTGCCTGTCTCAATTTGAGAATTTCCGTGCCGGGGGGTGACCGCCTAGGGTTTCCCCTGGGAAAGTCGTCCCTTCCCACTTCCACAATGTCCCCGCGTTCCGCTCTTACAACCCAAGGAGATACCACCCATGCAAGTGGCTCTGACCGTCAATGGCAAGGCGACCACCGTCGACGTGCCCACCAACACGCTGCTGGTCCACACCCTGCGTGAACACCTGAACCTCACCGGCACCCACGTGGGCTGCGACACGGCGCAATGCGGCGCCTGCACGGTGCTGATGAACGGGCGGGCCGTGAAGTCCTGCAACATGCTGGCGGCCCAGGCAGCCGGCGCGGACATCACCACCATCGAAGGGCTGGCGTCCGCCGACGGCACCATGCACCCCATGCAGGCCGCCTTCAAGGAATGCCACGGCCTGCAATGCGGCTTCTGCACGCCCGGCATGGTGATGAGCGCGGTGGACCTGTGCAAGTACCACCCCGACGCCGACGAGCGCGAGGTGCGCGAGTTGCTGGATGGCAATATCTGCCGCTGCACCGGCTACCAGAACATCGTGCAGGCCGTGGTCCAGGGCAAGGCTGCCATGGCCGCTGCCACTGCCACCGCCGCCTAGGCCACAAAGGAGCAACCACCATGGGTGCATCCGACTTCTCCAAGCTGCCGCACATCGGCGAATCCCTCCGCCGCAAGGAAGACTACCGCTTCCTCACCGGCGCGGGCAACTACACCGACGACATCGTGCTGGCGCGCCAGGCGCATGCCGTCTTCGTGCGCAGCCCGCATGCGCATGCCAACATCAACAGCATCGACATCACGGCCGCCTCTGCCATGCCGGGTGTGATCGGCATCTTCTCGGGCAAGGACGTCGAGGGCAAGATGGGTGGCCTGCCTTGCGGCTGGCTCATCAACAACCCCGACGGCTCGCCGATGAAGGAGCCGCCGCATCCCATCCTGGCCCAGGGCAAGGTGCGTTACGTGGGTGACCACGTGGCCATCGTCGTGGCCGAGACGCTGGAGCAGGCCAAGAACGCCGCCGAGGCCGTGGTGGTGGACTATGACGTGCTGAGCGCCGTGGTGAAGGTGTCGGATGCCGGCAAAGCCACCGCGTTGCACGAGGCCGCGCCCGACAACCACTGCTTCAAGTGGGTGCTGGGCGACAAGGGCGCCGTGGATGCCGCCTTCGCCCATGCCGCGCATGTGACCAAGCTGGACCTGGTCAACAACCGCCTGGTGCCCAATGCCATGGAGCCGCGATCGGCCATCGGCAGCTACAGCCGCGCCAACGACGAGTACACGCTGTACGTGTCGAACCAGAACCCGCATGTGGAGCGGCTACTGATGACGGCCTTCGTGCTGGGCCTGCCCGAACACAAGGTGCGCGTGATCGCACCCGACGTGGGCGGCGGCTTCGGCTCCAAGATCTACCTCTATGCCGAGGACGTGGCGCTGACCTGGGCTTCCAAGCGGCTCAATCGCAACATCAAGTGGACGGCCGACCGCAGCGAAGCATTCCTGAGCGACGCCCATGGCCGCGACCATGTGAGCCATGCCGAGATGGCGATGGACGCGAATGGCAAGTTCCTGGCGATGCGCGTGCACACCGACGCGAACCTGGGCGCCTACCTGTCCACCTTCGCCAGCGCGGTGCCCACCATCCTGTACGCCACGCTGCTGGCGGGCCAGTACAGCACGCCACAGATCTATGTGGAGGTGGACGCCTGGTTCACCAACACCGCGCCCGTGGACGCCTACCGCGGCGCAGGGCGGCCCGAGGCCACCTACCTGCTGGAGCGGCTGGTGAGCCGCTGCGGCTGGGAGATGGGCATTGGCCAGGACGAGATCCGCAAGCGCAACTTCATCACCCAGTGGCCGTACCAGACGCCCGTGGCGCTGCAGTACGACGTGGGCGACTACATGCAGTGCATGACCAAGGCGCAGACGCTGGCCGACGTGGCCGGCTTCGACGCCCGCCGCCAGGCCAGCGAGGCCAAGGGGCTCAAGCGCGGCATCGGCTACAGCAGCTACATCGAGGCCTGCGGCATAGCGCCGTCGAACATCGCGGGCGCCCTGGGCGCGCGGGCAGGGCTGTTCGAATGCGGCGAGATCCGGGTGCACCCCACGGGCAGCGTGACGGTGTTCACCGGCTCGCACAGCCACGGCCAGGGCCACGAGACCACCTTCGCGCAGGTGGTGGCGGCGCGCCTGGGCATCCCGGTGGAGAACGTGGACGTGGTGCACGGCGACACGGGCCGCGTGCCCTTCGGCATGGGCACCTATGGCTCGCGTTCCATCTCGGTGGGCGGTGCGGCCATCATGAAGGCGCTGGACAAGATCGAGACCAAGGCCAAGAAGATCGCCGCGCACCTGATGGAGGCCAGCGACGCCGACATCGAGTTCGCCAACGGCGAGTTCACGGTCAAGGGCACGGACAAGAAGATCGCCTTCGGCCAGGTGGCGCTCACGGCCTACGTGCCGCACAACTACCCCCTGGACAAGCTGGAGCCGGGCCTGAACGAGACCGCCTTCTACGACCCCACCAACTTCACCTTCCCCGCAGGCACCTACATCTGCGAAGTGGAGGTGGACCCGGCCACGGGCGTGGTCACGGTGGACCGCTTCACGGCCGTGGACGACTTCGGCACCATCATCAACCCGATGATCGTGGAAGGGCAGGTGCATGGCGGCATCGTGCAGGGCATCGGCCAGGCGCTGATGGAGAACTGCGTGTATGACCCCGAGAGCGGCCAGCTGCTCAGCGGCAGCTTCATGGACTACACCATGCCGCGAGCCGACGACTTCCCGCATTTCAAGCTCGACACTGTGTGCACGCCCTGCACCCACAACCCGCTGGGCACCAAGGGCTGCGGCGAGGCGGGCGCCATCGGCTCGCCACCGGCCGTGATCAACGCCGTGCTCGACGCCCTGGCGCCACTCGGCGTGAAGGAATTCGACATGCCCGCCAGCTCAGGCCGCGTGTGGGAAGCCATCCAATCGGCGAAAGCTTGAGCCGCTCCCCTTAGGACACACACCATGTACACCTTCGAACTCGAACGCCCCACCACCACCGCCGACGCCGCCAAGCTGGCAGCCTCCGGTGCCAAGCCACTGGCCGGCGGCCAGACCCTGCTGGCCTCCATGAAGCTGCGCCTGGCCAGCCCCGAGACACTCGCCGACCTCGGCGGCGTCCAGGAGCTGGCGGGTATCCGCCGTGAAGGCAACGCCATCGTCATCGGCGCCATGACGCGGCATGCCGACGTGGCCACCAGTGCCGAGGTGCAAGCCGCCATCCCGGGCCTGGCCGACCTGGCCGCGCACATTGGCGACCGCCAGGTGCGCGCCATGGGCACGCTGGGCGGGTCGGTGGCCAACAACGACCCCGCTGCCTGTTACCCCAGCGCGGTGCTGGCGCTGAACGCCACGGTGCACACCACCCAGCGAAAGATCGCGGCCGACGACTTCTTCACCGGCATGTTTTCCACGGCGCTCAACGACGGCGAACTCATCACGGCCATCAGCTTCCCCATTCCCAAACGCGCCGCGTACACGAAGTTCAAGCAGCCCGCCTCGCGCTTTGCGATGGTGGGGGTGTTCGTGGCGCAGACGGATGCAGGCGTGCGCGTGGCCGTCACGGGCGCCGCGTCTTGCGTGTTCCGCCACGCGGGGTTGGAGGCGGCGCTGAACCAGAGCTTCACGGCCCAGGCCGCTGCCGGCGTGAAGATCGACGCCAGCGACCTCAACGCCGACATCCATGCCACGGCCGCCTACCGTGCCAACCTGATCAGCGTGCAGACCCAGCGCGCCGTGACCAAGGCCCTCGGTTAAGCTCCAGCCAGGGCATGCCCAGGAAGCCCCGCAGCGCCGGGGCTTTTTTCATGGCCTGCAGCCGAGCCAGGCTGCATGCCCCGTGCCACCACCACTTCATCCGATGACCGACGCCACCCCCACCTTCGCCTCCATCGACGCCCTGCAGCAGGCGCTGCAGGCCGAAGGCTACTTCGCCGACCGCCGCCTGGCCACGGCCGTGTTCCTGGCCTTGAAGCTGCAGCGCCCGCTGCTGCTGGAAGGCGAACCCGGCGTGGGCAAGACCGAACTCGGCAAGTCGCTGGCGCTGGCGCTGCAGCGCGTGCTGCTGCGGCTGCAGTGTTACGACGGGTTGGAGCAGCGCGAGGCGCTGTACGAATGGAACTACGCCGCCCAGCTGCTGCATCTGCGTGCGGCGGAGCTGTCCGGCCTGGCCGACAGCGGCAGCGTGGAACGCGAGGTCTACCAGCCCCACTACCTGATCCGCCGCCCGCTGCTGCAGGCCCTCGAGGCCCCCGCGCCCGGCGCCGTGCTGCTGATCGACGAGGTGGACCGCGCCGACGAGCCCTTCGAGGCCTTCCTGCTCGAATACCTCGGCGAGTACCAGGTCAGCATCCCCGAGCTGGGCACCATCCGCGCCACGGCCACGCCCGTCACCATCCTCACCAGCAACCGTACGCGCGAACTGCACGACGCCGTGAAGCGCCGCTGCCTCTACCACTGGCTGGACTACCCGGAGCGCGAACGCGAGCTCGCCATCGTGCGCGCGCGCGTACCGCAGGCCTCCGAAGCACTGTCGGCGCAGGTGGCCGACGTCGTCGCGCGCCTGCGCAGCGCCCCTTACGTGCAGGCCTTCCAGCGCGCGCCCGGCATCGCCGAAAGCGTGGAATGGGCCAAGGCCCTGGTCGCGCTGGACACGCTGGTGGTGGACCCCGAGGTGATATCGGATACGGCCGGCATCCTGTTCAAGCAGCGCGAGGATGTGGCGGCGCTGACGACCGATCTGGCCCTGCAGCTGCTCCAGCCGGAAGATACGAAGGCTTGAGCCTCGCGGAGCCCACGATCGCGCATGCAACTCGGTGACGCCCGCACCGGCAAATTCGCCGGCAACCTCGCCGCCTTCGGCCGCGCCCTGCGCCGCACGGGCGTGCCTGTGGACGCGTCCCGCATGGCGTTGGCGGCCGAAGCCTTGATGCTGATGGGCTTGCAATCGCGCGAGGATGTGAGCGCGGGCCTGGAGGCGGTGCTGGTCAGCCGCGAGCGGGACCGGCAGGTGTTCCGCGAAATCTTCGACGCTTTCTTCCGCGACCCCGAGATCGCCAACAAGCTGCTGGCCCAGATGCTGCCCAGCGCCGAAGGCAAGGCCGAGCCTTCCAAACGCCGTCCTCGCGTGCGTGAGGCATTGGCGCCGCAGAAGGCATTTGGCCAGCAGCAGAAGAAGCCCCCACAGCCCGACAAAGAGGTGGACTTCGACGCTGCGATGACCGCCAGCGATATGTCGGTGCTGCGCCATGCGGACTTCCAGGCCCTGAGTGGCACCGAGTACGCGCTGGTGGCGCGCCTGGCCCGCGACATCCCGCTGCAACTGCCCACCTATGCCACGCGCCGCCTGCGCCCTGGCCTGCGCGGTGCGCGCATGGACTGGCCCGGCGTGATGCACAGCGCCTCGCGCACCGGTGGCGAACTGCTGCAGCTGCCGCGCCTGCAGCGTGTGCGCCAGCCTTTGCCACTGGTGGTGCTGGTGGATGTGTCAGGCTCGATGGAGCGGTATGCGCGTCTGCTGCTGGCCTTTTTGCACGCGGCCACGCGCCACCTGCACCAGCGCGCCTTCTTCGCCTTCGGCACGCACCTCACCGACCTGACCCCGGTGATGCGCATCGGTGATGGCGACCTGATGCTGGAAGCCGCGAGCCACGCGATCGCCGACTTCGCCGGGGGCACACAATTGGGCAGCTCGCTGGCCGCGCTGCGCCAGCAGCATGCCCGCCACCTGGTCGGCCGTCGCAGCCTGGTGCTGCTGATCACCGATGGCCTGGACACGGGCGAGCCGCAGGCGCTGGGCCGCGAGCTGGACTGGCTGCGCCGCCACTCCCACCGGCTGCTGTGGCTCAACCCGCTGCTGCGCTTCGAGGGGTATGCGCCGCTGGCGCGGGGCGCCGCCGAACTGCACAAGCGCGCCCATGGCATGCTGGCGGTCCACAATCTGGAGAAACTCGACGACCTCGCCGCGAGCATCGCCGCGCTGGTGCGGCGTTGACGGACTTCGCACCACGTACTCCAACCTCCAAGAACCCAAGGAACCCTCTCATGGACATGCAAGCCAGCCGCCAACTCGGCGTGACCCAACAACAGGCCTGGGACGCGCTGAACGACCCCGAGGTGCTCAAGCTGTGCATCCCCGGCTGCGACAAGGTCGAAGCCACGGGTGAAAACCAGTACGCCGTGGGCGTGTCGGTCAAGATCGGCCCGGTCTCGGCGAAGTTCAACGGCAAGATCACGCTCTCCGACATCGTGCCGCCGCAGAGCTACACCATCACCTTCGACGGCCAGGGCGGCGCGGCCGGCTTCGGCAAGGGCAATGCCCAGGTCACGCTGACGCCCACCGATACAGGCTGCGAGTTGGCCTACACCGTGCACGCCCAGGTGGGTGGCAAGGTGGCGCAGCTGGGCCAGCGCCTGATCGACGGCGCGGCCAAGGGCATGGCCGAGGATTTCTTCAAGCGCTTTGACCAGGAGATGCAGCGGAGGTATCCGGCGCCGGTGGTGGAGGCGCCCGCTGCTGCTGCCGCGCCTGGCGCTGCGCCATCGCCATCGACGCCTGCCCCGGCGCCGATCCCGGCGCCCGCGCCCGGCGGTGGCGGTGTCCCCACCTGGGCCTGGGCCGTGGGTGCCGCCGTGGTGATTGTTGTCATATGGCTTGTATCCAGGTGACACGGCTTGCGCCACCTTCGCGTGCCGCCGGAAAATAGTCCTCGAAACCTACCGACGCTCAAGGAGAACGCCATGCCCGATCCCATTGCTGAACTGGCCGACCGTGGCCGTTCACTGGCTCCCGAGGAGCGCGTGCGCCTGATGGACCTGCTGCTGGAGTCCTTGCACCAGCCTGCTGCCACCGACATTGAGGAAGCCTGGAACCAGGAGATCGCGCGTCGGGTCGCGCGGTATGAGCGGGGCGAGTCCGTGTTGTATGACGTCGAGGATGTGTTGGCCGAGGCTGCACGCATCGCGCCCTGATGCCATTTCGCATCGATTTGAACGCCGGCCTTACGTGTGAAATTGGCACTCGCAATCCTCAACACCTTTTGGTGGGGCTTGGTTGCAGCTGTTCCGTATTTGCAGCACCTCGCTTACTCGGAGCGCGCGCAGGCGGTAGGCTGTATTGCATATCGCGACTGCTATGTCCCGGGGTCTGAGTCGATTGAGGTTTAGTTGCTGGCACTCAATTTTTCGGCGCTGATTCTCTGGCCAGCTTGCTTTTGGTTCTTGGTGGTCCGGCCGCTGCGGGCATGTTGGTTCAGTCTTCGGAGGAATAGGTAGCGTTCACCATGCGTATTGAGTAGCCGTGATAGCCGACCCCCGGCATTGCATTCCTTATGCCGATGGCGCTGTGCTTCTCGTGGCCTGCCGCGCCACATCCAGCCGCCTGCGCATCGACACCTCCGCGAGGTCCAGTTCCCCCACCAGGCTGCGCAGCGAGTGGTCGTTGATGCGGTGGGCCTGGCGTTCTGCATACAGCGCGTCGCGCTCCGCGCGCAGGGCCCGGATGCGCAGCTCCATTTCCACCACGTAGCGCTGCCGCCGCTGGTGCACGGACTCGGGCGTCTCGGCCTGGGCTTCGGGGCTGTCGGCAAGGCCGGGTTCTTCGAGCAGGTCGATGCGCTTGCGGTAATCCTGCGTCAGGCGGCCCACAGCCTCCTGGTATTGGGACAGCCATTCCGGATCCGCAGACAACGCAGCATTCCCTGGCAGCGCCATGTGCGCGATGGCGGCGTGGCAGGCCGCCAGCCGCGCATGGCGCTCCTCGCGCACCGAGGCGGGCTCGCCAGGGTGCGGCAGGCGGCGCAGGATCAGCGGTAGGCCGATGCTGGCGATGACCAGCGTGAAGAGGATGGTGCCCGTGGCCAGGAAGACCAGCATGTGGCGCGCCGGGAAGCCGGAGCCATCCTCCAGCAGCAGCGGCACGGACAAGGCACCGGCCAGCGTCACCGCACCGCGGATGCCGGCCAGCGTGGTGGCCAGCGTGAGCAGCGGGGAGGGCGCCTCGGCCATCGTGCCGGCCGCATGCGCCTTGCGCAGGCTGCGCCGCACGCCCAGCATCAGCCAGATCCAGCGCAGCACCAGCAGCGCCACGGAGATGGCCGCGGCGTGGCCGATCGGCACCCACCAGTGGTCGCTGGCCTGCAGCAGCGTGCTGCCCACGATGGCGGGCAGCTGCAGCCCCAGCAGCAGGAAGATGGCGCCGTTGAAGGCCGCCTCCACCATGTCCCAGGTGCCTTCGGCCTGCATGCGCTCTGCGATGAACTCGCCGCGGCGCAGGTCCGCGAAATTGGTGGTGACGCCCGCTGCCACGGCCGCCAGGATGCCCGACACGCCCACCCGTTCCCCCACGATGTAGGCCGCAAAGGGCAGCAGCACCAGCAGCAGCACCATCTGCGTGGCGGCCACGTCGCCCAGCCGCCGCGTGACGGCATCGCGCGCGACGGCGAATCCCCAGCCGATGCACGCGCCCACGCCCAGCCCACCCAGTGCCATCCACAAAAAATCCTGCGCGGCATCACGCCACGAGAACATCCCCGTGAGCGTGGCCGCGACCGCGAACTTCAGCGCCACCAGGCCCGAGGCGTCGTTGAGCAGCGACTCACCTTCCAGGATGTGCATGGTCTTGCCCGGCATGCCCAGGTTGCGCGTGATGGCCGACACGGCCACCGCATCGGTGGGCGACACCACGGCAGCCAGCGCGAAGGCCACCGTGAGCGGCATCGCGGGAATCATCCAGTGGATCAGGTAGCCCAGGCCGATCACGGTGAACAGCACCAGCCCCAGCGCCAGCCGCAGGATGGGTGCCCGCAGCGCGAAGAACTCGCGCTTGGGGATGCGCCAGCCGTCCGCAAACAGCAGGGGTGGGATGAACAGCAGCAGGAACAGCTCGGGGTCGAAGGCGATATGCAGCCCGTGCTGCGGCCAGGAGAGCAGGGCGCCCAGGGCGACCTGTATCAGCGGCAGCGGGACCGCGCGCAGGTAGCGCGCGGCGATGCCGGTGAGCGCGCCCAGCAGCAGGACAACAAGGACGATTTCGACGGTGTGCATGCGGTGCGTCGGGCTGCGGGCAGCGGCGAGGCGGGAGGCCTGTCGCGGCGATCATCGCCGATCCCACCCGCCGCGTTGGCCGCCTCACAAAGCGTCACAGGACTTTACGTGCCCGACCCCTGGGGCCTGTAGTGCGGGTGGGCCGCGCGCACCGCAGCGGCCGCCTGCGCCAGGTTGGCGGCACTGCGCTCCACCAGCTGCAACCTGCGTTGCAGCCAGGGCTGCAGGGGCTCGTGCGGCTGCGGCCAGGGCAGTGCGGGCACTGGCGCGGGCGGTGCCTGCGCCGCGGGCGCCGCGGTGTCCGCCAGCAGGGTGGCGACGTGCTGCGCCGTGTCGGCCAGCAGCTGCTGCGACGCCTCCGCGTGCAGCCGTGCCTGCCGGCGCTCCAGCATGCCGCGCACGGCCGACAGCTGTGCCATCAGCACATGGCAGCGCGTGAGCAACGTGGCCATGGCGGGCAGCGGGATCTGCACGCGTTCCGGTTCGGCGCGGCTGCGCTGGGCACTGGCGGCGACGCTGCCCAGGGTCTCGTAGAACTCGCGCCGCGCCAGGCGCAGTGCCAAGTCCGAATATCCGGGCTCGGGCCAGCGCAAGGCCTCGGTCGCCAATGCCGTGGCGCTGCGCTGCACCCGTTCCACCAGCCGCCGCAGCTGGCCGCGCTCCCAGGCCGGCAGCACATAACAGAAGGCCCAGGCCAGCAGCGCGCCCAGCACCGTGTCGGCCAGCCGCTCGCCGACGGCAAAGCCACCCGCGGGATGCGCCATGTGGGCCTGCAGCAGCGCCATCACGGTCGCGGCCGAGGCCGTCACCAGGTAGCGCACGTTGACGAAGGCGTGGGCCGTGGCCACCGCCAGCAGGAACACCAGACCCGACAACCACGGCTGGCGCAGCCAGGCGAAGAGCAGCACCAGCAGGCAGCCCAGCACCGTGCCGGCCACGCGCGCATTGCGGCGCGACAGGGTCTGGTCCAGGTTGCCGCGCAGCACCACGGCCACGCTCAGCACCAGCCAGTGCGGGTGCGATGCCCAGGGCAGTGCCAGGGCGATGAAATAGGCCGCGCCCAGCGCCGCTGCATTGCGGATGGCGTGGCGCAGGATCGGCGAGGCCAGGCTGCGGTGCGGCGCCAGCGCGGCCAGCGGCCAGCCTTCGGGCGAGACGAAGAACTGCAGTTCGGCGGGTTGCAGCGGCAGCGGTGCCTGGGCCCCGGCCGCGATGCGCAGCATCTGCGCGCAGTTGTCGTCGAGGTGGCGCAGCCGGTCCGCCAGCGCATGCACCAGCGGTTGCCGATGCGGGTCCTGCGCAAAGGCGGCCAGCGCCTGTTCCATGGCATCGGCGCCCGTGTCCGTGTCCGCACGGCTGGTGATGGGCGGCGCAAGCGGTTGGCCAAATTGCACGGCGTGCGCCAGTGCCTCCAGCGCGTCGGCCGTCGCGGCGATGCGGCCCGACAACGCGATGCGCAATCCTTCGGAGGCCACGTCGTCGCCCAGCAGGTCCAGGTCCAGCTCGCTGCCCAGCAGCGTGTCGCGCAGGGCGATGGCCTCCAGCAGCAGCGCGGTCAGGCGCGGCGCATCCGGCGCACCGTCGGCGGTGAACAGCATGTCGCGCGCCGGCTGCAGGCGTTCGTCCAGGGTCACCTGGCGCTGCATCCAGTCCTGCAGGGGCAATGGCCCCAGTGCCTGGCGCCGGTCCGCCATCAGCAGGTGGGCGCGCGAGCGGAACAGCGCCGCGGTGGCCTCCAGCACCGCCACCAGCGCCAGGGCCCGGTACCGCGCCTGCAGCGCACGCGCACTGGCCCATGCCCAGCCCAGGTAGACGATGCCGCCCGCCGCCGTCCACGCCGCATGCACCAGCTGCGCCTGCCAACCTTCGGGCGCCGGCCCCGCCATGGTGAACACCACCGCCAGGATCGGCACGAAAGAGATCGGCCCGGCCCGCAGACCCCAGGCCAGCAGCATGGCCGACGCGAAGGCCAGCACCACCACCAGCACGCCGAGCCATACGCTGTGCCCACGCAGGGCCGTCACCAGCACGCTGGCCAGCACGCCCACGGCGGCGGCCGTGCCCACGCGCCGCCAGGTGCGTGCAGGCGGGTTCGGGGTGTCAGCCAGGCTCGCGTAGATGGCGCCGCCCGAGGCCAGCAGCGCCGCGCCTGCACCACCTGCTGCGCCTGCCAGCAGCTGCACCAGCAACACGCCCAGGGCCACGGTGATGCCGTTGAGCACATGCGCGGGGAGGCGCAGGAGGAGAGCGGGTGGTGCAGCGTTCAAGCGGTGATCTTGCCACGTGCGGAACACGCGCCTACCCTGTCACACGCGCATAGCCGTTAGGCATTCGATTGATACGGACAATCAATGGGAATCTATTGATAGTTGAAATAGACTGGCTGCCGTCGCCAACACGGTTGACCAGATTGCGCGACTTTGCAGCCACCAGCCAAGGAGAAACCTATGCCAGATACCGCAGCCCCCGCAGCCAAGTGCCCCTTCCACCAGACCGCCGGCGGCGGCACCACCAACCGCGATTGGTGGCCCAAGCAGCTCCGTGTGGACCTGCTCAGCCAGCATTCGGCCAAGTCGGACCCCATGGACCCGGGCTTCGATTACGCCAAGGAGTTCAAGAGCCTCGACTTCGCCGCGCTGAAGCAGGACCTGGCCGCGCTGATGACCGACTCGCAGGACTGGTGGCCTGCCGATTTCGGCCACTACGGCGGCCTGTTCATCCGCATGGCCTGGCACAGCGCGGGCACCTACCGCATCGGTGACGGCCGTGGCGGCGCAGGGCGCGGCCAGCAGCGTTTCGCCCCCCTCAACAGCTGGCCCGACAACGTGAGCCTGGACAAGGCGCGCCGCTTGTTGTGGCCCATCAAGCAGAAGTACGGCCGCAAGATCTCCTGGGCCGACCTGATGATCCTGACGGGCAACGTCGCCCTGGAAACCATGGGCTTCAAGACCTTCGGTTTCGCCGGTGGCCGGCCCGACGTGTGGGAGCCGGACCAGGACGTGTACTGGGGCCGCGAGACGAAATGGCTGGGCGGCGACATCCGGTATTCGCAAGGCTCGCCCGGCGTGGCCGACCCGCACGGTGTGCTGGTGAAGGACGATGACAGTGAAGCGCCGCACACGCGCGACCTGGAAAACCCGCTGGGCGCCGTGCAGATGGGCCTGATCTATGTCAACCCCGAAGGCCCGGACGGCAAGCCCGACCCGCTGGCCTCGGCGCGCGACATCCGCGACACCTTCGCCCGCATGGCCATGGACGACGAAGACACCGTGGCGCTGATTGCTGGCGGCCACACCTTCGGCAAGACCCACGGCGCCGGCCCAGCCGACAACGTGGGTGCCGAGCCCGAGGCGGGTGAGGTGGAGGCGCAGGGCTTCGGCTGGCACAACAAGTTCGGCAGCGGCAAGGGCGCTGACGCCATCACCAGCGGCCTCGAAGTCACCTGGACCCGCACGCCCACCCAATGGAGCAACGACTTCTTCTGGCACCTGTTCGGTTTCGAATGGGAACTGACCAAGAGCCCGGCCGGCGCGCACCAGTGGGTTGCCAAGAATGCCGTGCCCTCGATCCCCCACCCCTTCGACAGCACCAAGAAGCAGCTGCCGACCATGCTCACGTCGGACCTGGCACTGCGTTTCGACCCTGCGTACGAGAAGATCTCGCGCCGCTTCCTGGCCAACCCCGACCAGTTCGCCGATGCCTTCGCCCGCGCCTGGTTCAAGCTGACGCACCGCGACATGGGGCCGCGTGCACGCTACCTCGGCCCTGAGGTGCCTGCCGAAGAGCTGGTCTGGCAGGACCCTATTCCCCCGGTGGACCACGCGCTGGTCGGTGACGCCGACATCGCGGCCCTGAAGGCCCAGGTGCTGGCCTCGGGCCTGACGGTGGCCGAGCTGGTGTCCACGGCCTGGGCTTCCGCCTCCACCTTCCGTGGCTCCGACAAGCGCGGCGGGGCCAATGGTGCACGCATCCGCCTGGCGCCCCAAAAGGACTGGGCCGTCAACCAGCCCGCGCAGCTGTCCAAGGTGCTGGGCGTGCTGGAAGGCATTCGCAGCACATTCGGCCAGGGTGGCAAGACGATCTCGCTGGCCGACCTGATCGTGCTGGCAGGCGCCGCGGGCGTGGAGCAGGCTGCGAAGGCCGCTGGCCAGGCAGTGACCGTGCCCTTCACGCCGGGCCGCATGGACGCGTCACAGGAGCAGACCGACGTGGCCTCCTTCGCGCCGCTCGAGCCCGCCGCCGACGGCTTCCGCAACTGGCAGAAGAGCCGTTTCGCCGTGCCGGCCGAAGCGCTGCTGATCGACCGTGCGCAATTGCTGACCCTCACCGCGCCCGAGATGACCGTGCTGGTCGGTGGCCTGCGCGTGCTGGGCGCCAACGTGGGTGGCTCCACGCACGGCGTCTTCACGAAGAACCCGGGAGCGTTGAGCAACGACTTCTTCGTGAACCTGCTGGACATGGGCACGGCGTGGACCCCCACGGCCGACCAGTCGCAGTACGAGGGGCGCAGCCGCAAGACGGGCGAGCTGCAATGGACAGGGTCGCGCGTCGACCTGGTCTTCGGCTCCAACGCGCAGCTGCGCGCGATCGCCGAGGTGTATGGCAGCGCGGATGCGGGGGCGAAGTTCGTCACCGACTTCGTGGCCGCGTGGACGAAGGTGATGGAGCTGGACCGGTTCGACCTGGCCTGATTACGCCTTCGACGTACTGGGGGTGGCGCCCCAGTGCGCGTTGCGGAGTTGCACCGCATGACGTCGAGTGAATGTCCTACAGCAGCGTGTGGGCGGGTGGCGATGCGGGTGTTAGCCTGCATCCTCACCCCGTCGTCCCCAAAAAGTCCAAGCAAGATGCCCACGGAAACTACCCGAATCCCCATCCTGGCGCCCTCGCAATTCTCGAATCTGGAGGCGTTGGAAGAGGGGGCTTCCTGTGACGACTGCGGCAACGATGCGCGGCTCGGCTTCCAGTTCAGCTACGCCTACCAGCCCATCGTGGACGTGGAAACCCGGCAGGTGTTCGCGCACGAGGCGCTGGTGCGCGGGGCCGCTGGCGAGTCGGCCTACAGCGTGCTGTCGCAGGTGAACGAGGCCAACCGCTACCGCTTCGACCAGGCCTGCCGCGTCAAGGCCATCAAGAACGCGGCGGCGCTGGACATGCAGAGCCACCTCTCCATCAACTTCATGCCCAACGCCATCTACCAGCCGGAGCGCTGCATCCGCACCACGCTGGCGGCGGCGCGCGCGAACAACTTTCCCATCGATCGCATCATCTTCGAAACCGTCGAGGGCGAGCGCATCGAGGACGCCAAGTGGCTCGCCGAAGTGCTGGGGGAATACAAGCGTATCGGCTTCCTGACAGCCATCGACGACTTCGGCGCAGGCTTCGCAGGGCTCAACCTGTTGGCCGACTTTCATCCGGACCTTCTCAAGATCGACATGGCGCTGGTGCGCGGCATCGACAAGAGCGCGTCGCGCCAGGCCATCGTCGGCGCGGTGGCGCGCATCGGCGAGGAACTGGGCATCCGGGTCATCGCGGAAGGCATCGAGACCTCGGACGAATCCCTGGCGCTGCGGGACCTGGGCATCCGCCTGATGCAGGGTTATCTGCTGTGCAAGCCCCGATTCGAAGGCTGTGCCGGCGTGGCGGATATCGTCTGGCCGTCGGCGCGCGGCTGACACCGCGTGGCGCGGCTGTGGGGATGGTTCATGGACCTCAGGCCGCAAACCAATCCACGCACACTACGCCCGCCCGTCCTTCGAAGTCGCGCACATTGCGCGTGACCAACGACATCCCCTGGGCCACGGCGATCGCGGCGATTTCACTGTCGGGATGTCCCATCGGCCACCCGGCTTGCTCGGCCTGCCAGCGCAATTCGGCCTGCACCCGTGCGGCCCGAGCGTCCAGCGGCAACACGGGCAGGCGTGACACCACCGTGCGGAAATAGTCGCCGACGCGCTCGCGTCGCTGGCCTGCGGGCATCCGCAGCCAGCCGTAGTGCATTTCTTGCAACACGGTGACGGGGATCGCCAGCTCGCCCTGGTGCGCCAGCAAACGTTGGGTCACATGGCGCGATGGTGCCGGCCGCAGCGGCTCCGCCAGGACGTTCGTGTCCAGCAGCCAGCGGGGCCCATCTGCCGTCGCCATCACCGCTTCTTGCTGGATGCCATGCGCCGGCGTTTCATCGCAACGGGTGGTGGTGGTGGCGGCGCCACGGGGACGTCTTCAGGCCAGGTGACGGGGCGGGTGGGTTGCTGGTCGCGTACATCGGCAAAGGGATCGGCGTCGCCGTCGGTTTCAGCGTCTGCAGCCAGCGCCTCGGCATGGCGCAGGCGCCAGGCGGCCATGGCGTCGCCAAATGCGACGTCGTCCCCGCTCAACCGGCGGTACTGCGCCACGGAGAGCAACACGCCTGCGGGTTCACCACGCCGCGAGATGTAGATGGGCTTATCGCGCGCTTCCAACCGCTCTAGCGTCTCGGCAAGGTGCGCGCGCAGTTCGCTGTAGGGGATGCTGTCCAGGGCGGTGTCCATGCGCGGCCTCCTTGTTGTACGTTTCAATTGTACATACAGGAGGCGAATGCGCCACAGGCCGGGCCTAAGCCTCCATGTACCCCACCCCCCGCCGCACCATATCCCCGAAATATTCCGCCGCCGGCGTGAGCGGCATCCCTGCGCGCCGCACCAGGCACACGGGCGGCGCGGGCAGGGCTTCACGCACGGGGATGCGCTGCACGGCGTCGCGCAGCAGGGGGGACTGGGTCCACTGCACGGGCAACATCATCAGCAGGTCCGAGCTGACCATGGATGTGAGGAAAGTCAGCGTGGAATGCGCTTGCATCACCAGCCGGGGCGGCGGCAGCCCGTGCTGGGCGAAGAGGGGGCCGAGTTCTTCTTCGGCCTTGTGCGTGATGGAGGTGGTGATCCATTCGGCCTCGGCCAGTTCGCGCAGCGACGTGGCGCCGGCCAGCGGATGGCCCTTGCGCCCGACGATGACGCGGGTGTTGTCGCAGAGCTTTTCCACCAGCAGGTCCGAGGGGGTGTCGGCAGGGGCTGGGCCCACATAGAAGTCGATGCTGCCGTCGCGCAGGCTCGCCTCCACGCCGGGGTACACCGCGTCGAGGATGTCCAGCGCAACGCCGGGGTAACGCTGGCGGAAGGGCCGCAACGCGTGGGGCAGCAACGCGATGTGCCCCACGCTGGACAGGGCCACGCGCAGGCGGCCGTGCACGCTGCCGCGCAGTTGCTCTATCTCTTCGCGCGCCCGGCGCAATTCTTCGAACACCGCCACGGCGCGGCGGTGGAAAGTGCTGCCCATGGGCGTGAGCACCACGCCGGTGGCGCGGCGCTCGAACAGCACCACGCCCAGCTCCTTCTCCAGCTCCTGGATGCTGCGGCTGATGGCGGGCTGGGCGCTGTCGAGGTGGCGCGCGGCGGCGCGTAGGCTGCCGCGCTCGGCCACGGCCAGGAAGTCGCGCAGGGCGTTGAATTTCATGGGGATGTCTCTGGTCAGGCGGGTATGCCGCCACCGTGGTGTGGTTGTTGTTGATCGAATTTTGATATCAGACAGCAAAATTCTCCATCTTCTTGTAGAGGTGCGGACTCCCTAGCATCCGACCCCATGCCGCCACCACCAGCGGAGCCACTAGAAGCCGAGGAGACCCATTCGATGCCCATCCAAGCCCCCCAACGCCCGCCCCAGGTGCTGATCGTCGGCGCCGGCCCCGTGGGCCTGGCAACCGCCATCGAGCTGGGCCAGCGCGGCATCCCCTGCCTGTTGGTGGAGCGCAACGACCGCGTGGGTTACGCGCCGCGCGCCAAGACCACCAATGTGCGCACGCGCGAGCATTTCCGCCGCTGGGGCATTGCGCGCACGTTGCGCGATGCCTCGCCGCTGGGCGTGAGTTACCCGTCCAACATCGTCTTCTGCACGCGCCTGGGCGGCCACGAGCTGGCGCGCGTGGAGAACGCGATGTACTGCGCCCCGGGCCGCAACCCGCTGTATGCGGAGCATGCGCAATGGATACCCCAGTACACCGTGGAAGAGGTGATGCGCGCCCATGCGCAGACGCTGCCCGGCGTGGAACTGCGTTTCGGCTGTGCGCTGCTGGGCATCGCGCAGGACGCGGGCGGCGTCACGGCGCGCCTGCGGGACGTGCGCAGCGGCGAAGAGAGCACCGTGCGCGCCGACTACCTGGTGGGTGCAGACGGCGCGCGCAGCACCGTGCGCGAAGCCATCGGCGCCAAGTTGGAAGGCAGCTACGGCCTCTCGCGCAACTACAACGTGGTGTTCCGTGCGCCCGGCCTGGACCAGGCACATCGGCACGGCCCTGCCATCATGTACTGGCAGGTCAACCCCGACTGCCCCAGCCTGGTTGGCCCCATGGACCGCGGCGACAAGTGGTTCTTCATGCCCACCGGCGTGGCGCCCGACTTCCGGCTGAACCCGGCCGATGCGCCGGACATGATCCGCCGCGCCACCGGCATCGACATGCCCTACGAGGTGCTCTCCACCGACGAATGGGTGGCCAGCCGTTTCCTGGGGGATCGTTACCGCGACCGGCGCGTGTTCCTGGCGGGCGACGCCTGCCACCTGCACCCCCCCTTTGGCGGCTACGGCATGAACATGGGCGTGGCCGATGGTGTGGACCTGGGCTGGAAGCTGGCGGCCGTGCTGCAGGGCTGGGGTGGCCCTGCACTGTTGGAGAGCTACGAAACCGAGCGCCGGCCGGTGCACGGCCTGGTGCTGGACGAGGCCGTGGCCAACCACGCCCTGCTGGGCAACCAGCTCTGGGCCGATGGCCTGGAAGACGCCACTGCGCAGGGCGAGGCACTGCGTGCCACCGTGGGGGCGCGCATCCAGTCCGCCAAGGTGCGGGAGTTCGTCACGCTGGGTGTGGTCAAGGGGTATAGCTACGACACCTCCCCCGTGATCGTGCCCGACGGCAGCCCGGCACCCGGGCAGGACTACATCAACTACGTGCCCACCAGCCGACCCGGCGCGATTGCGCCGCACGCCTGGCTGCACGATGGCAGCTCGCTCTACGACCATTTCGGCGCCGGCTTCACGCTGCTGGTACGCGATGCAGGATGCGACGCCGCGCAGCGCGCGCAGGCCGAGGCGCGCACGGCCGGTGTGCCGCTGAAGGTCATCGCCCCCGCCGAGGCCGGCGTGGCCGCCCAGTACCCGGCGGTGGCCACACTCATCCGGCCGGACCAGCACGTGGCCTGGCGGGGCGATGCCTGGCCGGCAGGGCTGCTGGCCCGGGTGACGGGGCAGGGCGCGCGCGCCGCTACCACCGTGGCACGCGAAGGAGTTGTTGCATGACCACCGCCACAAACACCAGCATCACCACGACGTTCCCACCCGCCGTGCACTCGCTGGACCGCTTCGTCTTCAGCGTGCCCGACCTCGACGAGGCCGAGCGCTTTTACACCGCCTTCGGTCTGGACGTGCGGCGCGTGGGAAAGCACCTGGCGCTGCACAGCTTCGGCCACCCCCACTGCTGGGCCGAGGTCCACACAGGCCGCGACCGCAAGCAGCTTCAGTACCTGCGCTGGGGCATCCATGCCGCCGACGAGACCGCGCTGCGCGCACGGGTTGAGGCCGCCGGCTTGGCCTGCGAGCCGCACCCGCTGGGCGTGCCCGGTGGCATCTGGTTGCGCAGCCCGGACGGCGTGGCCATGCAGCTCGTGGTGGCCCCCAAGGTCTCGCCCAGCGCACCCACCGTGCCCCACGTGGCCGTGCCGCCCGCGCCGGGCCAGGGGGCAGCGCCCGCACGCAGCAAGGTGACACCGGCGCGGCCGCGTTACCTCTCGCACATCCTGTGCTTCTCGCCCGACGTGCCGCGCATGGTGCGCTTCTGCCAAGAGATGCTGGGCCTGCGCCTGTCCGATGGCAGCCAGGACATCATCGCCTTCCTGCACACGCCGCATGGCAGCGACCACCACCTGATCGCCTTCGCCAAGTCGCACGCACCCGGCCTGCACCACAGCAGCTGGGACGTGGGCAGCGTGGACGAGGTGGGCCACGGCATGGAGCAGATGCGTGCGGCCGGCTGGGGCCGTGGCTGGGGCGTGGGCCGCCATGTGCTGGGCTCCAACTACTTCTGCTACGTGCAGGACCCCTGGGGCAGCTTCTGCGAGTACTCGGCCGGCATCGACTACGTGCCTGCGGGCCTGCAGTGGCCCGCGGCCGACCATCCGCCCGAGGACTCGTTGTTCGTCTGGGGGCC
The DNA here is from genome assembly GCA_965278985.1 of Burkholderiaceae bacterium. Taxonomy (GTDB): domain Bacteria; phylum Pseudomonadota; class Gammaproteobacteria; order Burkholderiales; family Burkholderiaceae_C; genus CAISIP01. The sequence continues at coordinate 764,805 of OZ257131.1, forward strand.
GACCGTGCCGGAAGACTTCATCACCAACCACGAGCAGCCGGCGCCGACAGCCTGATTCCTTCTTTTCATTTGACCGAGACCACTCCATGCGACTGTTCCATTTCATCGACGACCACGGCGCGCCCCGCCTGGGTGCCCGCACCGGCGCCAACAGCTTCATCGACCTCACGGCCCTGGGCCTGCCCGGCACGCTGGACGCGCTGCTGCGCGAGGGCGATGCCGGCCTGCAGGCGGCCCGTGCGGCCATCACGCGTGGTGGCCCTGCGCGCACGCTGGCCGACGTGCGCCTGCTGCCCCCCGTGCTGCAACCCGCCAAAGCCTTCGCCATCGGCCTGAACTACAAGGACCATGCGGCCGAGAGCAAGTTCGACCCACCCAAGAACCCGGTGGTGTTCCAGCGTTACCCCTCGTCCTGGGTGGCACATAACCAGCCCATCGTGCGCCCGCACATCTCCACGCAGTTCGACTACGAGGCCGAGGTGGTCGCCGTGATCGGCAAGGCCGGGCGCTACATCCGCAAGGAAGATGCACTGGGCCATGTGGCCGGGTACTCGCTGTTCAACGACGGCTCGGTGCGCGACTGGCAGACCCGCTCCGGCCAATGGCTGCTGGGCAAGAACTTCGACGCCAGCGGCAGCTTCGGCCCCGAGTTCGTCACGGCCGACGAACTGCCCGCAGGTGCCAGCGGCCTGCGCCTGCAGTGCCGGCTGAACGGCCGCGTGGTGCAGGACGCGAACACGCGCGACATGATCTTCGACGTGGCCACGCTGGTGTCCGAATGCTCGCAGGCCATGGCGCTCGCACCCGGCGACATCATCATCACCGGCACGCCCTCGGGCGTGGGCCTGGCGCGCACGCCGCAGCTGTGGATGCAACCCGGCGATGTGTGCGAGGTCGAGCTGGAAGGCATCGGCATCCTGCGCAACATCGTGGTGGACGAGGACTGAAGCCGCTCCTTGCACCACAGCACCTCCCGATCCCCGAACCATTTCTATCCCCGAACCATTTCAAAACGAAGGAGACAACCATGCAACTCAATCGACGCGATTTCGCCGGCCTGCTAGGCGGTGGCCTGCTGGCTGCCGGTGCCCCCTGGGCCCATGCGCAGAACTTCCCCGACCGCGCCATCCGCGTGACCGTGCCCTTCTCGGCCGGCAGCGGCCCCGACACCGTGCTGCGCGGTGTGGGGGAAGGCGTGCAGGCCGCCGGCAAGGGCCAGTTCCTCATCGACAACAAGCCCGGCGCCAACGGCTGGCTGGCCGCCGAGACCGTCAAGCGGGCCCCGGCCGATGGGTATTCGCTGCTGCAGGTGGAAGGCGCGCAGATGTCGTTGCAGCAGCATCTGTACAAGCAGATGCCTTTCGACGGACGGCGCGACTTCGAACCGGTGGCACCGCTGTACTCCACCAACTTCTTCTTCGTGGTGCCCGGCAATTCGCCGTGGAACAGCATGCAGGACCTGCTGGCCGCCGCCCGCGCCAAGCCCGATGCCCTGAGCTACGGCACCTGGGGCGTGGGCAGCGTGGCGCACCTGGGCGCCGCGATGTTCGAGGAGCGCACCAACACCCGCATGCTGCATGTGCCGTTCAAGGAGATCCCGCAGCTCTATGGTGCCGTGGCGGCGGGGGACGTCTCCTGGGCCTTCGGCACCGCTGCCACCGTGGGGCCGCTGTACAAGGGCAAGAAGGTCAAGCTGCTGGCGCTGGCCGCGCCCAGGCGGCTTGCCGAATACGCCGAGATTCCCACGGTGACCGAAGCCGGTGGTCCACAGGACTTCACGCTGAGCAGCTGGATCGCGCTCATGGGCCCGCGCGGCATGCCGCCGGCGACGGTGGCGCACATCAATGGTGCCATCAACCAGGTGCTGGGCACACCGGCGATGCGCAGCCGGCTCTCGGGCTTTGGCTTCGATGCCTGGCAGGGCGACTCTGCCGTGGTGGCCCAGGCCATCGAGCGCGATTCGGCCATCTACGCCGAGGTGGTGAAGAAGGCGCGCATCGCGGTGGAGTAAGTCCGCAGCATGACGCCGAACCGGCCACTCCGATGGCCGGCCGCATCCAATGCGTGGCGTCCCGCATTCCCGTTCGAACAACAACCACGCCGACACATGCTCGGCAAGGAGACCCCATGCTTTCATTCCTGCGCAAGCGCTTCGCCCGCACCGTGCTCGTGGCCGCCATCGCCACCCTGCTCACCGCCTGCGGTGGCGGTGACGACCCCCTCGACATCTCCAGCGGCACGGCCATCACCAACGTGACCGTTGTCAACACCCGTGATGGCGCGTTGAGCACGCCCATGTCCGTGATCGTCGACGGCGGCAAGATCACGCGCATCACGCCGCTGGCCGTGCGTGCCAGCGGCACCGCGCAGGTGGTGGATGGCACGGGCAAGTTCGTCGTGCCGGGGTATGCCGACATGCACACCCATTCGGTGGAAACCGCCGATCTGACGCCCTCGCACTTCCCGATGATGCTGGCCTACGGCATCACGGGCTTTCGCGAACAGTCGTTGTCGCCAGCGATCATCGCGCGTGCCGCGAAGTTGAACAGCGACAGCGCGGCAGGCATGGTGGCGGCACCGGAAGCCTTCATCGCCGACGGCGAGAGCCACCTGAATCCGGCCTTCGCCTCCCTGGCGGGCCCCAATGCCGCGCTGAAGCTCGTCGACCACCTGGGAGCCGGCATGGGGCTGGTGCTGGATTGCTCCACCGACGCCGATGCCATCCGCGCCGACCTGCTGGCCAAGGGCTACAAGCCCCCATTCCCGGCAGACTTCATCGCCAACCCCCGTGCCTACGATGCCGTGCTGAATGCGCAGTTCTACCAGCGCGTGATCGACACCTACAGCGAGAGCAAGTGCGCGGATCTGAGCAAGGCCTTCGTGGCCAACAAGACCTGGCAGGCGCTGACGCTCATCCGGCTGCGCACGCAGGACTGGGGCAACGATCCGCAGTACCGCGCCGCGCCGGGCCTGCAGTACGTGTCCGCCACACAGCGTGCGGGCTGGAACAAGCTGGGAGACCAGTTCGCGACCTTGCCGCCTGCCGCGGTAGCCACCTTACAGCAGTATTACGCGCTGCAACTGCGGGTCACCGGGTTGATGCAACGCAACGGCGTGAAGATGCTGGCGGGCTCGGACGTCGGCGGCGTGTGGCTCATCCCCGGCATCGGCCTGCACCAGGAGTTCCGCGAGATGGCCAACGCCGGCCTCACGCCCCTGCAGGTGCTGCAGGCCACCACCTTGAATGTCGCCGAATACCTGAACCGCCTGGACCGCGCGGGCACGGTCGACGAAGGCAAGGATGCCGACCTGGTGCTGCTGGACGCGAACCCCGTGGCCAGCGTGGACAACTTCGGGATGATCTCGGGCCTGTTCCTTGACGGCCGTTATTTCTCCAAGGTTGCGTTGGAGAAGATGAAGAGCGACGTGGCGGCGGCGCCTGGGCTTTGATGGACTTGCTGTGACGTGATGCGTTTTGCAGGCCATGCCGCCCCGGGCATGGCGCTGCGGCGCAGTGGGCCAATCTCGGGCGGCGAGCATCGTCACGGGCTACTATCCCGTCGCGCCCACCTGCTGCCGCGATCTTGCGGACGTGCAGGTGGAACCCGAGGAGCCCCATGATTGCCACTCTACGACTCCTGGCACTGCTGCTGGCCGCGCTGCTGCTACCCGCCACCGCTGAAGCTGTTGCATCTTGTGCAAAAACGCGGCCTCGAAATCGTCGCTTGAACGCAGGCGAGTTTTCAACCTCCGGGGCCGCACCGAACGCGTAGCGCTCTATTCCCGGAGCTTCCGACGGACAGCAACTCTTACATGCGAGCCATGCGCGATGCTCACAGCGGATACCGCCGCTTGTCCTGACTCACCGTGACCAGATTCAGATCCGAAAAGATATCGATGGCCCAGCGCCCGAAGCGCGCCCAGCCGCTGTCCTTGACCCCGCCAAAGGGAATCTGCGGCTCCCCACCCATGGTCGGGCCGTTGATGTTGACCATGCCCGCATGGAGCTGCCCGCCCAGCGTGATGCCTTTCCAGACATCCGCGGTCATGATCGACGCCGTCAGGCCATAGGCCGTTCCGTTGGCGGCCCGCACCGCGTCCTGCTCGTCGTTGAAGGGCTCGACCAGCACCACCGGCCCGAACACTTCTTCGCAGTGGATGGGTGCATCAGCCGGCACGTCCACCAGCACCGTCGGGTCGACGCAGCGCCCGCGCGATGTGCCACCGGCGACCATGCGCGCACCACGGGCCAGCGCTTCGTCGATACCTTGCTGCACCTTGGCCACGGCCTGGTCGTTGATCAGCGGGCCCAGCTTGGTGCGCGGGTCGGAGGGGTCACCGGCTTGCAGTGCGCGGGCGCGCGCCGTGAAGCGTTCCAGGAAGCGGTCATACAACGCGCGGTGCACCAGGATCTTGCGCGTGTTCATGCAGATTTGGCCTTGGTGGAAGAAGGCCCCGAAGACGGCCGTGTCCACCGCGTAGTCGAGGTCTGCATCGGCCAGCACCAGCATGGGGTTGTAGCCACCCAGTTCCAGCGCGATGCGCTTGAGCTGGCCACCGGCGCGTGCGGCGAGGCGGCGGCCGGTGTCGGAGGAGCCGGTGAAGTTGTAGGCGCGCACATGGGGGCTGTCGAACAGCGGGTCGGCGATGGCCGCGACGTCCTCGGATGCATGCGTGACCACGTTCACCACGCCTGCCGGAAAACCCGCCTCGTGCAGGATCTCGCCCATTAGCAGGCCGGCGCAGACCGGCGCTTCCTCGGAGGGCTTGAGCACCACGGTGTTGCCACAGGCCAGCGGCGCGACGATGGTGCGGAAGCCCAGGGCGACGGCGCCGTTCCACGGCGAGATGCCGCAGACCACGCCCAGGGGCTTGCGCACCGCCATGGCGAACACACCCGGTGTGTCGGACTGCACGATCTCGCCACCGGGCAGGTAGGGGTAACCGGCCGCCTGCCGCAACAGGCCTGCGGCCCACTGGATCTGGAAGCGCGCGAAGGGCGTCGCGGCGCCGGTTTCGTGGGCCATCAGCAGCACGACCTCGTCAGCACGGCGCTCCAGGATGTCGGCGGCTTTGAGGAACAGCGCCTGCCGCGCCCGTGCGCCCATCGCGGCCCAGGCGGGGAAGGCCTGGTGGGCGGCGGTAATGGCGCGTTGCACGTCGGCGGTGCCTGACGCAGGAATGGTCGCGAACACCTGGCCCGTGTAAGGGTCGATGTCGTCGAATGTGCGGCCGCTGTCGGCCATGGCCCATTCGCCTGCGATCAGCTGACGATAGGTGCGTGTGGCGACGAAGGGGACTGCGGACATGTCTGAATTCCTCGTGTGTTCAATCGGCCGTGATGCCCGCGGTGCTGACGACCTTCTGCCAGCGGGCGATATCGCTGCGGATCAGCGCGCCCAGCTGTTCCGGCGTGCTGGTGCGTACCAGCAGGCCCTGGCGTGCGAGTTCGGCCTTCACGTCGTCCATGTTCATGACCTCGGCGAAGTCGCGGTTCAGCCGTGTGACCAGCTCCGGCGAGGTGCGCGCGGGTGCGAGCACCGCGTACCAGGCATCCACGGCGTCCATCGCTTCGAAGCCCTGTTCGCGGAAGGTGGGCACCTCGGGGATCTGGCTGCTGCGCTGCGCGCCCGTCACGGCCAGCAGCCGCAGCTTGCCCGCCTGGGCATGGGTGCGCACCGACGGCACGGTGGCGAACATCAGTTGGGCATGGCCGCCCATCACGTCGGTGAGTGCACCGGCGATGCCCTTGTAGGGCACGTGCACCATGAACACGCCATAGGTGGACTTGAGCAGCTCCATCGCCATGTGGTGCGGCGTGCCGTTGCCGGGCGTGGCATAGCTCAGCTTGCCCGGGTTGGCCTTGGCATAGGCGATCAGCGAGCGCATGTCCTGCACCGGCAGGGCGGGGTTCACGGCGAGCGTGAAGCTGGCCTCGGCCAGCTTGGTCACGGGCGCGAAGTCGCGCACCGCGTCGAAGGGCATGCTCTTGTAGATGGCCGGCGTGATGGTGTGGGTGTTGATGGCCATCAGCAGCGTGTGGCCGTCGGGTGCGGCCGTGGCGACGGCCTGCGTGCCGAGGTTGCCGCTGGCGCCCGCCTTGTTGTCCACCACCACGGGCTGGCCCCATTTGGCGGCGAGCTTCGGGCCGACGATGCGCGCGATGGTGTCGCTGCCGCTGCCGGGCGTGAAGGGCACCACCAAGGTGACGGGGCGGCTGGGAAACGTGGGGGTCTGCGCGCTGGCCACACCGGCAGCGAGCAGCGCGGCGGTGGCGAGTGAGAGGAACAGGGATCGCTTCATGGGTGTCTCCTTGCGGTTCAATCGGTTCAATCCGCCGGCGGCAGCTTCAGCAGCCGCTCGGCGTTGCGGTAGGCGAGCTTGGCGCGCTCGCTGTCGGCGATGGGCAACTGGTCGAACCACTGCACGGCCGCCTGGTTGGACTCGAAGGGGTAGTCCACCGAGAACAGCAGCCGCTCCCAACCCACCACGCTGGCGGCACACACCAGCTCCGGCGTCGAGAACACGCCCGAGGTGGTCAGGTGGAAATGGTCGATGAAGGTGTCGCGCACCGACTTGCCGATCTGCGGGTACTTCGGTGTCAGCCGCCCGTCGGCGCGCCACAGGGCGAAGGGCAACATTTCGCCCATGTGCCCGATGACCATCTGCAACTTCGGGAAACGCGCGAACAGGCCGCTGAGGATCAGCCGCAACACGTGGGTGCCGGTCTCCAGTGCATAGCCCCAGGGCGCATAGCCCAGCACCGGATAGTCGTTGAACCAGGCCTCCATCACCTTGGGGTGCGGGTTGGCGGGGTGCAGGTACAGCGGCACGTCCAGCGCCGCGGCGGCCTCGAAGATGGGCCAGAAGCGTTCGCGGTCCAGGTACTCGCCGCGCGTGTGGCCGTTGAGCATCGCGCCCTTGAAGCCATAACGCTGCACGGTACGTTCCAACTCGCGCGCGGCGGCGTGTGGGTCCTGCGGTGCCAAGGTGGCGAAACCTGCAAAGCGGTCGGGGTATCGGGCCACGGCTTCGGCCAGGTAGTCGTTGGCGTCGCGGGCCAGGCCGGTGGCGAGTTGCACGTCTTCCAGTTCGTGCACGCCAGGCTTGGTGTGCGACAACACCTGCAAACGAATCCCAGCCTCGTCCATGATCTGGATGCGGTGGTCACCGATCTCGTCCAGGCCCGGCACGCGGCCGGGCGCCAGCAGCGCGCGGTCCACGGCATCGTGCTGGGCCAGCACCGGTGCGTGCAGGAAGTGCTCTTCCAGGGCGATCAACTTGCGGGCTGTAGGTCTATCTTTGCTCATGTCTCCTCCAGTTCAGTGCGGCGAATGTACGCAGGCTGCCCAATGGCCGCCACTGAAACTTCGTCGCCGCGCTATTCCATATGGTTATAGTGAACGCATGATCGCCTACGACCGCATCAAGCTCCGGCACCTGCGCAGCCTGGTCGCCATTTCCCAGCACGGGGCGCTGGTGCGCGCTGCGGACGCGCTCGCCATCACGCAGCCCGCGGTCTCCAAGACCCTGGCCGAACTGGAGGAGATCGTGGGCCAGCGGCTGTTCGCCCGCTCACCACGTGGCGTGGAGTTGACGGACGCTGGGCGCATGCTGGTGCGTTATGCCGGCAGCAGCCTGCGGACGCTGCGCGAGGGCCTGGACAGCATCGCGCGCGACCGCTCGGCGGAGGCACCGATGGTGCAGGTGGGCGCCGCGCCCAACGTGGCGGCGGGTGTGTTGCCGAAGGCGCTGCACGTTTTTGCCGAACGCGAGCCGCAAGCCCGGGTGCGCGTGCGCACCGCCAGCAACGCACAGCTCATCGCCGAACTGCGGCGCGGCGAGCTGGACCTGGTGCTGGGACGTCTGGTGGACCCGTCCGGCATGCAGGGCCTGAGCTTCGAGCCCTTGTTCACCGAGGTGCTGATCTTCGTCGTGCGCAGCGGTCACCCTTTGGCCGGCCTTGCCGCGCTCGATCCACAGGCGCTGGTTGGCTGCCGCATGGTGCTGCCCGACCAGGGCACACGCATCCGCGAGGCGGCGGACCGCTTTTTCCTCACCACCGGCCTGGACGTGCCCGCCAACGCCATCGAGACCATCGACGCGTCCTTCGGGCGCAGCTACACGCTGCAGAGCGATGCGGTGTGGTTCGTGCCCGAAGGGGCGGCTACGCAAGACCTGCAGGATGGGGTGCTTCACCGGCTGCCGCTGGACACGCGCACCACCGAAGGGCCGGTGGGGCTCACGCTGCGGGCGGACACTTTGCCTTCGCAGGGCCTGCAGCAGCTGTTGGGGGCGATCCGGGACAGCGTTCGGCCAAGGGACAGCGGATTTGGCGTCGGCTGACCCCGTGGGACGCGCTCCGGCCCAGGGTCTTCTCGCTTTACTGGCTCTTCGGTGCTCGCGACGGGTTGGTGGCGCTTGTGCACCTCGATGATTTCAGCAGCCGGGCGGGAAGCGACCCGGAAGGGGCCCACCCCTGGCGGCCGGCACGGGAGCGGACCACCACCACGGTGTCCATGCACGGTCCAGGTTCAACCAAGGCAATGTCGTTTTCGCCCGGCATGGCGATGGGAACGGCGCCAAACTGCCCGGCGGCGACGGCCATGGCGTCCGCCTGGGTCGCGTAGATGGGAACCACGTTCCGCATGGACCCTTCCGGGGCGGTTTCACACCCAGATACGCACGCAGCCAGCACCAACACGATGGAGAGCAGGTGGATTCGCTGCATGCGTTGGGCGCGGGAAGTTTGTGAGCACGTAGAGGTCGAAGCAAGGCGCATCAAGGGGTGTCTGTTTCGTATGCGCCTGCCCGGTCATGGTCGCAGCAAAACAAGCAGCCGTCAAAGCTTGCGATGTGTATTGCGCACCTCCGACGCGCTCCCAGCTCACGCCCGCGCCAACCACTCCGTACCCTCTGCCTCCAGCCGCACCAAGGCCGCGCTGCCTGGCACCGCCAAGTCCGGCGTGATCGTGGCGCCGCCGCGCGATTGCATGTAGGTGAGATGGCGGCAGCCGTCCGCCTGCTGCTGCGCCAAGGCCTCGGCATCCAGCACCAGACTGGCGGCCGGGTCCACGGGATCCAGCCGATCCTTCTCATAAACCGGCGTGCGCTCCAGGATGCGCCACTGCCCGTCGCGTTTCACCATGCGGTCGTGGAACCGGCCCCAGCAGGTGGCGTCCACCTCCACGCCGTCCAGCCTGCCGCGCACCATCAGGACCATGCGGGTCTCGGCGATGGCCTTGTCGCCGTTCAGCGCGATGGTGGCGGCGCCGATGAAGTGCTGCACACGTGCACCCGCTCGCGCGGCCGCCATGGAGCGTTCGACGAATTCGGCCGCCGACCCCACGAACCAGGTGGTGTGCATGATGGCGTCGGGCGTGTAGCTGGCGCGCAGCTGGTCCCAGCGGCCGTCGTCGCGCGCCAGGCCCCAGTCTTGCACCAGCCGCGTGATGGCGGCGCGGTCCAGCAGTTCAGCCAGGGCGGCGGAGGTCGCGTGTGGGATGTTGAGCATGCTCATTCCGCCTTGATGCCGAGTTGGCGTATCAGTGCCGGCCACTTGTCGATCTCGGCCTTCACGAAGCGATCGGTCTCCGCGCCGCCCATCACCAGCGGCCGGGTGCCGGAGGCTTCCAGGCGCTGGCGCAGGGCGGGGTCGTGGACCACCTTGTCCATCGCCGTCCGCAGCCGGTCGACCACGGCCTGGGGCGTCTTCGCGGGCGCGAACACACCGATCCAGGTTTCCAGCACCATGCCCGGCACGCCGGCTTCCTGCGCCGTGGGCACGGCGGGCAGGGCAGGGTCGCGGCTGGCGCTGGAGATGGCCAGCGCCTTGACACGCCCGCCCTCGACGAAGGGTCTCACTGTGGACGTGGCATCGAAGAACAGGTCCACACGTCCGCCGAAGATGTCGGCATAGGCCGGCTGCGCGCCCTTGTAGGCCACCTCGACCAGGTCGATGCCGGCCTGCTTCTCCAGCAGTGCTGCCGCGATGTGCTGTCCGCTGCCGGTGCCGGCCGTGGCCACCGTCAGCTTGCCGGGGTTGGCACGCGCAAAGGCCAGCACCTCCTGCACGCCGGACTGCGGCAGGTCGGGGCGGGCGATCAGCGTATAGGAGAAGGTGCCGACGAGCGCGATGGGCCGGAAGTCGGTGGCGGGGTTGTAGGCCAGCTTGTCGTAGAGCCCAGGGTTGAAGGCCATGTTGGCCATGCCGCCCATGACCAGCGTGTAGCCGTCTGGCGTTGCGCTGGCGACGGCCTGGGTGCCCAGCACGGTGCCGGAGCCGGCGCGGTTGTCCACCACCACCGCCTGGCCCAGCTCTGCGCCAAGCTTGTCGGCGACCAGCCGGCCGACGGTGTCGTAACCACCGCCCGCCGCGGTCGGCACGATCAGCCGCAAGGGCCGGTTGGGATAGGCCTGGGCCAGGGCTGGCGAGGCTGCAGCAGCGGCGGCCAGCAGCGCCACGCTGGTCAGGGTGGAGGCGAGGAGTTTCATGTCTGTCTCTTTCGTTGTAAGAGGCCCGTTGCAAGGGCCGAACGCGTGTGCACTGTAGGAGGGCAGGGGACGCCCGCAAAGATGCCAAAAGCGCCACGGCGATAGACTGCGCTGATCACCATGAAACTGAACCAGCTCCGGATGGTCCTGGCCATCGACTACAAGGGCAGCCTGCGCGCCGCGGCCCGCGACCTCGACATGACGCAACCCTCGCTCACCCACAGCCTGGGCGAACTGGAGCGCGAACTCGGCGCGACCCTGTTCGAGCGCAACTCCCGCGGCATGGTGCCCACCCCCGTGGGCCGGGTGTTCCTGCGCCGTGCGGCGGTGATCGACAGCGAGGCCCGGCGCGCGCGGGAAGAGGTGGCACAGTTCCTCGGCAGCGACCAGGGTGAACTGCTGGTGTGCCTGTCCGTGGTGACCCACCTTGCGCTGCTGCCCATGGCGCTGCCGCTGTTCCAGCAACGGTTCCCGCGTGTGCGGCTGCGCGTCGTGGAGGGCGCATTCCCGGCCGTGGAGACACGGTTGCGCGATGGCAGCATGGACTTCTACATCGGAGCCGCGCCCGACCCGGCGCCATCCAACGAATTCGTGGTCGAGAAGCTCTTCGACAACACCCGCGCCGTGTTCGCGCGCAAGGGCCATCCGCTGGCACACGCCCGCTCGCTGGCCGAACTGGCCGGCGCGAACTGGGTCACCACCGGCATCACCGACAAGGCCGAGGTGGAGTTGCGCGAACTCTTCGCGCAGCGCCAGCTGCCGCCGCCGCGGCTGGTGCTGCATTCCGAGTCGATGCTGACCATCCTGAGTACGCTGGCGGCCACCGACGCCATGGTGATCGCCCTGCGTCAACTCGACGAGTTCGCGCTGACCCGCAGCGCGCTGCAGCGCGTTCCCATCCAGGACGAGCTGCCGGCGCCCGCCGTGGTGGTGATACGGCGCGCAGGCTTGCCGCTGGCGCCGGCCGCCGATTACTTCTGCGACATGTTCCGGCGTGCGGCCGTGTCCTATGTGGCGTCCGTCGCGGACAACCGGGCCCAGCCTGGGCGCATCGGCAGCCCATAGCGCCGATGGCGTGCAAGGTGTTGCCGTCCCATGCCGCTCAGGGCTTGAGCGCCATCCGGATGCGGCGCTCCTGGATGCGCCATCCCTGTGCCGTGCGCTGGTAGCGGTCGTGGTACTCCACCACGCTGGGCCCACCAGTCATCGTGGCAGGCTGGCCGGGTTCCCCTGGCGTGCCCTGGAAGAACAGCACGTAGCAAAAGCCGGTGGCTTCGTCGTCTGACGCCATCTCCACGCGGATGTTGGTGCACAGGTGCCGCGTCTCCACCGTCGCCGGGCGCGCCTCCAGGAAACGGGCCAGTTCGGCGCGGCCCGACACCCGGATGCCCATGCGGTCCAGGACGCCGTCCTCGGTGAACAGCTCCAGCCACGCCTCGTAGCGCCGAGCATCGATGTGGTTCGCGAAGTCCACGCACAGGCGTGTGCAGGCGGCTTCGTCCAGGGCCTTTGTGTTGGTCATCCCATCAACGACCCGCGGATGTCGGACACCGGCAACTGCACGCGCCGTGGCAGCAGCTCCGACTCTGGGGTGCCTGCATGCAGGCTGGCGATCATGGCCTCGGGGTCGAACTCCACGCCGATGGGGTTGGTCTCGAAATGCGGCCCGTGCATGAAGCCGTTGGCGCCGTCCACCGTGTCGAAGCAGTCCGCCTGGAACTCCATCTGGTTGCCGTCGGGATCGGCGTAGTACAGCGACACGGTCACCCCATGGTGGATGCACCAGTAGGGCAACACGCCCTTGGCCTTGAGCTCTACATACTTGTACAGCAGCTCCGTGAGACTGCGGTAGCCGTAGGCCACATGGTCCACGCCGGGCTGGCCGCGTGGCACGCGGGCGTCGGACTCGCCCTTGATGATGCCCAGATTGAGAAGTGCTACGCGGTGGTGTTCATCGTCGTAGGTGACGAAGGCGATCACCGGGTTCTGGTACTGCACCTTGCCGTCGAAGACCAACACGTACCAGTCCAGCATCTGCGCGAACCGGTAAGTACGGTAGACGATGTGCGCGAAAGTACGAGGGCGAATGGTGTCGGGCATGGGGTCTCCAGGGAATGTTTGTCTGAATGAGGCGGGCCAACACATGCGGCATCTGGGTGAGCGCGGTGATAGCGGCGTTGCCGGCAACAGGCCGCCATGCTAGGCCTCACCGTGTGGCGCGAACAGATGGCGAAATCGCGCGGGCGATACGTGTTTTCGATCACCACCATCTGGCAGTGAGGCCCCCGAGGCGCCGCCGGCTTCCGGTGCTCCGGGGTCCCGCGCAGCGTCGGCCCGTGCAGGCTTCAGAGACAATTCACGCCATGTCCCAGCCCCTCGACGCTTCCAGCCATTCATTGCCTGTCCTCATCGCCGGCGGCGGCATCGGCGGCATGGCCCTGGCCCTCACCCTGCACCAGATCGGTGTGCCCTGCATCGTTTTCGAAGCCGTGCCCGCGCTGCAGCCGCTGGGTGTGGGCATCAACCTGCAGCCCAATGCCGTGCGCGAGCTCCATGACCTGGGCTTCGACGACGTGGTGCTCGACACCATCGGCATCCAGGCACGCGAGTGGGCGCTGGTGGGGCGCAACGGCCGCGACGTGTACGCGGAGCCGCGCGGCTTGCTCGCTGGCTACCGCTGGCCACAGTATTCGGTGCACCGGGGGCAGTTGCAGATGCTGCTGTACCGCGCCGTCTGCGAACGCCTGGGCGCCGACGCCGTGCGCCTGGGCCAGCGCGTGGTCGGTTACCGCAACGATGCCGATGGCGCCACCGCGCTGGTGGAAACCCGCGATGGTGGCCGCACGGAGGTGCGCGGCGCATTGCTGGTGGGTGCGGACGGGCTGCATTCGGCCGTGCGCGCGCAGATGCATCCCGCGCAGCCACCCATCCAGTGGGGCGGCGCCATCCTGTGGCGCGGCACCACGCAGGGCGTGCCCATCCGCAGCGGCGCGTCCTTCGTGGGGCTGGGCAGCCTGCGGCACCGGGTGGTCTTCTATCCCATCTCGCGGCCCGACGCGGCCACGGGCCTGGCCACGATCAACTGGATCGCCGAGATCACGGTGGACAACTCCCAGGGCTGGACCCAGGGCGACTGGAACCGGCGCGTGGCGCTGGAGGACTTTGCCCACCATTTCGACGGCTGGGACTACGGCTGGCTGGACGTGCCGGCCATGCTGCGCGGCGCGCAGGAGGTCTTCGAGTACCCCATGATCGATCGCGACCCGGTGCCGACCTGGGTGGATGGCCGCGTGGCGCTGCTGGGCGATGCGGCGCATGTGATGTACCCCGTCGGCTCCAACGGCGCCAGCCAGGCCATCGTGGATGCCCGCGTGCTGGGCGCGGCGCTGGTGGCGCAGGGCGTGGGCCCGCAGGCGTTGCATCGTTACGACCAGCAGCTGTGCGCCGACATCTCGGCCCTGGTGCTGCGCAACCGCGTTGCCGGCCCCTTCGGCCTGCTGGGGCTGGTGGACGAGCGCTGCGGGGGTGTCTTCGACGATATCGACCGGGTGATCCCCGCGGCCGAGCGCGAGGCCTTCATGGGGCGCTACAAGGCGGCGGCAGGCTTCGCCATCGAGACGCTGAACGCGTCCCCGCCCACCATCGCGGTGGGCGCGCGCGTCCCAGGCCGCTGACGGGCTGCTGACGGCCCGCTGATTGCGCTGCTGATGCGGTGCTGATGCGGTGCTGATTCAGGGACGGCATCCCTGCTGCCGGCGTCCCTCCCGCAGCCGGTGCAGAATGGCCGCTTCGTTCACGGAGACCGGTATGGAAAATCTCGACGTCATGGTGTTGCGCACGCTGCAGGGCTGGCGCGCGGCGGGCAAGCGCGCGCTGCTGGCCACGGTGGTGCGCACCTGGGGATCGTCGCCGCGGCCCGTGGGCTCGATCATGGCGCTGTGCGAGGACGGTGCCGTGGTGGGCTCCGTCTCAGGTGGCTGTATCGAGGACGACCTGATCTACCGCCACACACGCGCCTACGCCCAGGCCGCCAACCCCATGCCCGACCAGGCCAGCCACGCCATCCCGATGGGGGCGCCCAGCTTCGTCAAGTACGGCATCACGGCCGACGAGGCCCACCGCTTCGGCCTGCCCTGTGGCGGCACCCTGGAGCTGCTGCTGGAGTTCGACCCCGATACGCAGAAGCTGGCCGAGCTGCTGCAGATGCTGGCGCAGGGGCAACTGGTGCAGCGCACGGTGCGCCTCGGTGACGGCCGTGTGACGCTGTCGGTGACGCCCGAGCCGGAATCGCTGCGGGTGTCCGACACCGCACTGGTCAACACCTTCGGCCCCGAATACCGCATGCTCCTGATCGGCGCAGGCCAGCTCACCGAATACCTGGCCACCATGGCGCTGTTCAATGGCTTTGCCGTGACCGTGTGCGACCCGCGCGAGGAATACCGGGGCGCCTGGTCCGTGCCCGGTGCGCGCGTGGTCAGCGACATGCCCGACGACGTGGTGCTGGAGTTCAAGCCCGACCGGCGGAGCTGCGTGGTGGCCCTGACCCACGACCCCAAGCTCGACGACCTGGCCCTGCTGGAGGCCCTGCAGACCGACGCTTTCTATGTAGGCGCCATCGGGTCCCGCCGGAACAACGAGGCCCGGCGCGAGCGCATGGTCGAACATTTCGGCCAGACCGAAGACAGCCTGGCGCGCCTGCGCGGGCCCATCGGCATCTACATCGGCAGCAAGACGCCGGCCGAGATCGCGGTGAGCGTGATGGCCGAGATCCTGGCCGTGAAGAATGGCGTGACCTTGCCGCGCGAGATGGAAGTCGCCCGCGCCAAGGACGGGCGGCAGTTCGAGCGTTCGGATGGCGATGTGCCCGTGTGTGGGGTGCCTCTGCCATCCTGAGGCGGGCGGGCAGGGGACTGGTGAACTGCCGCACTGCCGAAATCGCAACAGGGCCAGCCGGCGCGGCGCTACGCCGCCTTCACGTCCGACGCCTCGATGGGTATCTCGAAGCCGGCCTTGATGCGGTCCATCACGACCATGGTCGTGAAGCCCTTGACGTCCGCGTTGCCGTAGAAGAAGCGGCGCGTGAACCGCTCGTAGTCTTCCATGTCCTTGGCGGTGACGATCAGCACGAAGCTCGCGTCACCGGTGACGTCGTAACCCGCCATGACTTCGGGCGTTGCGCGCACCAATTGCTTGAAGCGGTCCACGATGTCGGCCTGCTCCCGCTCCAGCGAGACCAGCACCACCATCGTGACCTTGCGTCCCACCGCTTTGGGCGCCACCACCGACACATCGGCCTCGATCACGCCTTCCTTGCGCAGTTGCTTCAGGCGCCGCTGGACCGCCGTGGCGGACAGCCCCACCAGCTCGCCCAGTTGGTCCGTGGGCGTGCGGTTGTTGCGCTGCATTTCGACCAGCAGGCGCGCGTCGAAGCGGTCCAGGTTCATGACGGTGAAAAGCTGCGCCGATTCGACATGCAAGGCAGTTTAGCGGAGCTTCTTTCCCCGGAAACGCAGCGTCCGGATGGGCAAGTTGCCCAAGAATAGACCCCGGCATTGGCTTGCTGGCCGGGCTCACAGGCTTCTGACATTCACCGAGGAACCCACACCATGACTGCATCCCATCGCGACGGCACCGAATCCGTCTGGGGCGGAGAGGAACACCTGTTCGCGGAAGGCGCGATCTGCGTGCCTGTGTTCAATTCCGTGACCTTCGGCTACGACGACATGAACGAATGGTTCGACGTGTCGCTGGGCAAGCGCCAGGGCCACATCTATTCGCGGCAGAGCAATCCCACGGTGCGCCCCCTGGAGGACAAGATCCGCATCCTGGACGGTGGTGAAGAAGCCACGAGTTTTTCCACCGGCATGGCGGCCATCAGCA
Organism: Burkholderiaceae bacterium; assembly: GCA_965278985.1. Taxonomy (GTDB): domain Bacteria; phylum Pseudomonadota; class Gammaproteobacteria; order Burkholderiales; family Burkholderiaceae_C; genus CAISIP01. The sequence goes on from OZ257131.1 coordinate 781,179, forward strand.
ACACGCTGTTGACCTTGCTCAGCCCTGGCGACCGGGTGGTGTCGATCAAGGACACCTACGGCGGCTCGAACAAATTCTTCATCGAGTTCCTGCCGCGCCTGAACGTGCAGGTGTGCCTGTGCGACACGGGCGACGCCGCGGCGATCGAGCGCGAGATCCGCAAGGGCTGCAAGGTGCTGTACCTAGAGACGCCGACCAATCCCACCTTGAAGGTCGTGGACATCCAGCGCCTTGCCGGGGTGGCGCACGCACACGGCGCCATCGTGGTGGTGGACAACACCTTTGCCACGCCCATCAACCAGCGCCCCCTCAGCCTGGGTGCGGACCTCGTGGTCTACAGCGCCACCAAGTACCTCAACGGGCATTCCGATGTCATGGGTGGCCTGGTCGTCGGCAACAAGGCGCTGGTCGACCGCATATTCCACTACCGCGAGATCACGGGTGCGGCCCTGCATCCCCAGTCGGCCTACATGATCCTGCGGGGGATGAAGACGCTGGAGCTGCGCATGCAGCGCCACAACGAGAACGGAATGCGGATTGCCACCTGGCTGTCACGGCATCCCAAGGTGGACCAGGTGTTCTACCCGGCCTGGAAACACACCTCACGCACACGATCGCGAAGAAGCAGATGCGCGGCTTCGGGGGCATGATGAGCTTCTCGCTCCACGGCGGCTTCGACAATGTCGTCACCGTGCTGGAGGGCCTGCGGCTCGCGCACAAGGCGGCGAGCCTCGGCTCGGTGGGCACGCTGGCCGGCCCGCCGCGCGCCACGAGCCACGTCGAATTGACCGAGCAGGAGCGGGCCGATGTGGGCATTCCGGAGAGCTTGATCCGTTACTCCGCGGGCATCGAGAACGTGGATGACCTGGTCGCCGATCTGGAGCAGGCGCTGGCAAGGATCTGAGGGTGGCCGCCGCTCAACGAACGGCGGCGTCCGCGACCACTTCAGCCACCACTTCCGCGCCCGCGTCGGATTCGGCAACGTTGTGATCGCGTCGCGGTGGCCTGCCCACGGAACGCCCCGCACGACGCGCCAGGGGAATCAATTCGAGCCCGTACGGCCGGCCGGGCTGCTCCCACCGGCTATTGATCGCAGCGTACAAGGCGTCGATCTGGTCGGAGACGTTGCAGCCGAAGGTCTCGAAGAAGTCGGCGTGTTCGTTGTCGAGATCCGCACGCCCGAGCAGCACCACGCTCAACTGCGTGGGCACCTCGACACCGATGTCGGACAACAAGGCCCGGAACCGGCGGCCGTCTTCGATGCCCCAGCACACCAGGCCGGTGAAGGGCAGTTGCCCTGCGGCGTTCAATTGCGCCTTGATCTGCGCGATCAGGGCGGCTTCGTAACCGTCGTAAGGCAGATTGGGCACCGACAGGGTCTGCAGATCCAGCGCAGGCTGGCCGTTGCGCAGTTTCGCCCACCGCCGGAGCCCCAACTGGTTGGCCAGGAAGGGATGTGTGGTGGTGGCGTAGGCGATCTGGCGGTGGCCCTGCTGCTGCAGGAAATCGGTGGCGGCGCCCAGGGGCTCGCCCCATTCCATGCCTACGGCGTCCACGTCGATACCGATGAGCGATGCGCCGTCCACCGCGAGCGCGCCCACCTTGTCCCGCAAGGTCGCGAGCATGCCGATGGTGATGGTCTCGAAGGTGGAGTGGATCACGCAGGCATCGAAGGACGGCAGCCCCCTGAGCACCTCATGGGCGTGTTGGAAGTCGGTGTACGACAGCTCCATCACGCGGTGCCCCGCCTCGGTGAAGCGGCGCTGCAGGGCCCCAATGAGCACGCGCCCGCGTTGCACGCTGGCCGTGCGGCGCAGGATCAGCACGGACCGATTGGCCCGCACGGGTTTCGCCGCAGTGTGGCGTTCGGCCTGGGCGACGCCTGCCTGGAAGAAAGTACCGCGCCCTACCGCCGACGCAATCAACCCCCGGTCGCGCAGAACGTCGAAAGCACGGGTCACGATGGCCTGCGACACGCCGAAGCGGCGCATCAGGTCGCGGATGCTGGGCACGCGTGCACCCGCCTCGGCATTGCGGGCCAGGTCGTCCAGGTAACGTTCTAGTTCTGCAGGTGTATTGGCCATCAATACATTACACCATGCGGAGTCATGCGCTGCCGATACGGTTGCGGCTGGCGCGTTGGATGGCGTCGTCCACCAGTTCTGCGCTGGCGCCGATGTAGTTCTCTGGCGTCAGGGCGTCTGCCCAGTTGTCCGGCAGCGGATGCCGGGCCAGCAGCGGATGCTGGGTGATCGCCGTGATGTAGGGGATGCCTTCGGACTGCGACCGTTGCGCCGCGTCGTAGAGGAGCTGGTGGGCCTCGTGGCGCCCCATGGCGCCGGCCAGCCGCATCATCAGGGCCTCGGAGGCGATGAGGCCATTGGACAGGTTCAGGTTGCGCAGCATCGCGTCGGCATGCACCACCAGCCCCTGGCTGAAATCGGCGAATGTTTCGGCCACGGACACGGCGAGGATGCCGATCTCGGGCAGCAACGCGTCGCACATGTTGGTGGAGGACGAATCGCCTTCGTCCATGCGCACCATGGACGCCAGCATGGCCGGAATGCGCGCGCGCAGCAGGCGCGTCAGGCTGGTCAGCAACAGGGCCGTGGCCGGGTTGCGCTTCTGCGCCATCGTCGAACTGCCGACCTTGCCCAGGTGAAAGGCCTCGCTCACCTCGCCGATCTCCGTGCGCTGCATGAAGACCACGTCCTGCGCGACCTTCTCCACGGTGCCCATGAGCAGGCCCAGGGCCCCAACGTAGTCGTTGATGCGGTCGAATGACGAACGCATCGCCATGCCTGCGGGCTGCAGCCCCAGGCGCTCGGCCATGCCGGCCTCCACCGCGCGCCCCAGGGTGCCACCTCCCCCCGCATAGGTGCCGATGGCGCCGCCCATGGCCGCCACGAAGGAGCCCGTGCAGCGCTCGGCCAGGCGGCGGCGGTCGCGGTCCAGCTCATCGATCCAGGCCGCGACCTTGAAGCCGAAGGTCATGGGCAGGGCGTGCTGGCCATGGGTCCGGCCCGCCTGCGGCGTGTACTTGTGCTGTGTGGCCAGGGCGCAGAGCGCGTCGATGGCGGTGCCCAGGTGCCCGATCAGGAGCGTGTGGGTCTTCGCCATCTGCAGCGAGGACGCCGTGTCGAAGATATTCTGCGTGGTCGCGCCCCAGTGGATGAAGCCGGCTGCCGGTTCGCCGCACAGGGCTTCGAACTGGTGCAGCACCGGCACGAAGGGATGCTGGGCAAAGGCGATGTCGCGTGAGAGGCGTTCCAGGTCGAACAAGCTGGCGTCCGCCTGGGATGCGATGCGCTGAGCGGCGTCCACTGGCACCAGGCCCACGGCGGCCTGGGCTTCGGCCAGCGCCACTTCCACATCCAGCCAGGCCTGCAGCGTGGCCACGTCGCTCCAGATGGCCTTGGCCTGGGCGCTGAACCAATGTTGGGTGACGAAAGACTCGAACATTCCGATGTGCATGTGTGCTCCTAGATTGGGTGTGGTGCCCGGCGAAAGTCGCGGGGAGGGTTTCCGGCTCAGGATAGGGTTGTCATCGTCATACCGCGCCGGCATCCACGACGAACTCCTGCGCCGTGCACATGGCACTGTCATCGGCTGCCAGGAAAAGCACCATGCTGGCCACGTGGCAAGGCAGCACGGGTGCGGGGATGCACTGTGTGCGCGCGATGACTTCCTTGGTGCTGTCATCGACCCACATGGCGAGCTGGCGGTCGGTCATGACCCAGCCTGGCACCACGCTGTTCACCCGAATCCGGTGGGGGCCGAGCGTGCGCGCCAGGGTCTTCGTCAGCCCCTGCACCGCGCTCTTCGCGATCGTATAGACCGGCAGGCTGTCCATCTTCAGCATCCAGGAGATGGAGCCGAGGTTGACGATGCTGCCGCCGCCCGCGTCCCGCATGCCATCGGCCACGGCCTGCGCCGCGAAGAACTGGTGTTTCAGGTTGACGGCCATGCCCGCATCCCATTGCGCCGCCGATGTGGCGTCGAAGCTGTGCCGCTGGTCGTTCGCTGCATTGTTGACCAACACGGTGAAGCTGCCGCAGCGAGTAGCCAGCGCGTCGATGGCGGTGCGCAACGCATTCAGGTCGGTCACATCCGCGACGGCAAAGGCCGGGGCATGCCGGACACCGGGCTCGGTGGCCAGGCGCTGGGCGAGTGCCTCGCCGGCGTTGCTTTGGAGGTCGATGAAGCCGACCTTGGCGCCCTGGCGCGCAAAGGCCTGCACCAGCTCCGCGCCGATACCCGTGGCTCCCCCGGTCACCAGCACGCTGCGATCGGTCAGGCTGGGATAGCGGGCCGACGGCTCGGCATGTGTCTGTGGCATGGTGGACATCACGAGAATTCTGGAAGTTGCGGGGTGTGCATCGCAGGCGCTTCAATCAATGCGATGTGCTCAATGCGATTCGCGCGGCACGGCGGCGCCACTGCTGCCGACGAGGAAGTCCAGGTCGGCGCCGAGATGCGCCTGCTGCACATGGTCGGTGTAGATTTTGGTCCAGCCGCGCTGGGGCGAGGGGGGTGCTGTCCACAGCGCCCGCCTGCGGGCCAACTCATCCTCCGGCACATCGAGGTGCAGGCGGCGTGCTGCCACATCCAGCTCGATCATGTCGCCGCTCTTGACGAGTGCCAGCGTCCCACCGGCCGCTGCTTCGGGCGAGGTGTGCAACACCACCGTTCCGTAGGCCGTGCCACTCATGCGGGCATCCGATACACGGACCATGTCGGTGATGCCCTTCTTCAGCAACTTGGGGGGCAGCGGCATGTTGCCGACCTCGGCCATGCCCGGGTAACCCCTGGGGCCGCAGTTCTTCAGGACCATCACGCAGTGTTCGTCGATGTCCAGTGCGTCGTCATCGATGCGGGCGTGAAAGTCCTCGATGTTCTCGAACACCACAGCCCGACCCTTGTGCTGGAGCAGGTGCGCCGAGGCTGCCGACGGTTTGATCACTGCGCCATCGGGTGCCAGGTTGCCACGCAGCACCGCGATGCCGGCGGCGGCCATGAAGGGGGCGGCAGGGGTCTTGATGACCTCGCGGTTGTAGCAGGGCGCCTGGGCGACGTTGTCGCCGATCGTCTTGCCATTGACCGTGAGCGCATCGAGGTGCAGCTGCGGCATGATCTCGCGCAACACGGCAGGCAGACCACCCGCGTAGTAGAAATCTTCCATCAGGTATTTGCCCGAAGGCTGGAGATTCAGGATGCACGGCATATCGGCGCCGAGCCTGTCCCAGTCCTCGAGCTTCAGCTCCACGCCCATCCGGCCGGCGATGGCCAGCAGGTGAATCACCGCATTGGTCGAGCCGCCAATGGCCGCATTCGTGCGTATCGCGTTCTCGAAGGCCTGGCGGGTCAGGATCTGCGACATGCGCAAGTCCTGCTGCACCATCTCGACGATACGCCGCCCCGTCATCTGCGCCAGTCGATTGCGCCGGGTGTCGGCCGCCGGGATGGCGGCGTTTTCCGGTAGCGACATGCCAAGCGCCTCCACCATGCTCGCCATCGTGGATGCGGTCCCCATGGTCATGCAGGTGCCCTTGCTCCGGTGCATGCAGGACTCCGCCGCGGTGAAATCCTCCTGGGTCATTTCGCCGGCGCGCACCATCTCGCTCATCTGCCAGACACCGGTGCCCGAGCCGATGTCCTTGCCCCGGAACTTGCCGTTCAGCATGGGCCCGCCAGACAGGCCGATCGTGGGCAGGTCACAACTGGCAGCGCCCATCATCAGGGCCGGCGTGGTCTTGTCGCAGCCCATCAGCAACACCACGCCGTCGATGGGGTTGCCCCGGATCGACTCCTCGACATCCATGCTGGCGAGGTTGCGAAAGAGCATGGCCGTGGGCCGCAGCTGTGTCTCGCCCAGCGACATCACCGGGAACTCCAGCGGGAAACCACCCGCCTCGTACACGCCGCGCTTGACGAACTCGGCCAGTTCCCGGAAGTGGCCATTGCAGGGGGTAAGGTCGCTCCAGGTGTTGCAGATGCCGATGACCGGCCGGCCGTCGAGCTCGTCGTGCGGATGGCCCTGGTTCTTCAACCAGCTGCGGTGCACGAAGCCATCGCGGTCCTGCCCGCCGAACCAGGCGTGGCTCCGGCGCAGGGGGTGTTTCTTGTGGGCGTCATCCATGGTGCTGCCGTGTCAGTACGTGGCCCTGCCGCCGGAGATATCGAACACCGCGCCGGTGCTGAACGCGCAATCCTCCGTGGCCAGCCAGCACACCATCGCCGCCACTTCGTCCACCTGCAGAAAGCGCCCCATCGGGATCTTCGACAGCATGAAGTCGATGTGGGTTTGGGGCATCGAATCGAAGATGGCGGTCTTGGCCGCAGCAGGCGTCACGGCGTTGACGAGCACGCCCTTGGTGGCCAGTTCCTTCGCCAGGGACTTGGTCAGGCCGATCAAGCCGGCTTTCGACGCGCTGTAGTGCGACGCGTTGGGATTGCCCTCCTTGCCTGCGATGGACGCAACGTTGACGATGCGACCGTAGCCCTGCCGGATCATGTGGGGGACGATGGCGCGGCAGGTCAGGAAGGGGCCGATCAGGTTGACGTCGATCACCTGCCGCCATACGGCGGGGTCCAGCTCCCAGGTGGGCGCATTGCCGCCTGTGATGCCCGCGTTGTTCACCAGGATGTCGATGCGGCCGTGGACGTCCAAGGCGTCCTGCGTGGCCTTGTCGACCGCCGCCTGGTCGGTCAGTTCGACCACCGACGCGCTGGCCTTGCCCATGGGGGCAAGCGTCTGCAGCGCTGTGTCGAGCAGTGCGGCATTCATGTCCCACAGCGCCACTGCGCCGCCGGACGCGAGGATCCGCCGTGCCACGCCCAAGCCGATGCCCTGCGCGCCGCCCGTGATGACCGCCACGCGGCCCTTCAGATCCAGCTGGTTCATGGAAATGGCCTTGTCAGCAGCGTGCCGTCGATATCGCCAACCACGCCGTACAGATCACGGATGACGCCATCGTTGTCTTGGAGGCCGGGCTTTTCGTGGCCCGCCGGGCCGTGCCGTCGCAATTTCATGAAGCAGTCCTTTTGGAAGAGAGGCAGTCGCGGCTGCCGTGTGACGATTTCAGGCTGTAGTGGAGTGTATTCGAATATATTGCATTGATGTATTAAACATTAAACACTACAATGCACTTCGTCCGAACCGATTCGGAAGCCCTTCACGTTCACAGGAGACACCATGCGATCCAGCTTCGAGACCCGTCCGCGCCCCGCATCCCAGGCGCCTTCCACCACCCGTGCTGCAACGCCGTCGCGCCGGTCCGTGGTGTCCATGCTGTTGATGGGGCTGGGTGCGGCTTGCGTTGGGGGCACTGCTTACGCGCAGTCGGACAAGCCGATCACCTTGGTGGTGGGGTACTCCGCAGGGGGCAGTGCCGACAGCGTGGCCCGCCTGTGCGCGGAGGCGCTGACCACCCTCCTCAAGCGGCAGGTGGTGGTCGAGAACCTGCCGGGCGCCAGCGGCATCCTGGCGGCGAACAAGGCCGCCAACGGCCCCGCGGACGGCAGCGTCATCTACCTGGGCGGCAGCGACACCATCCTGACGCCCATGGTCAACCCCAATGCCAAACTGGACTGGGAAAAAACCTTGCTGCCCGTGGGCCGTATCTCGACCAGTCCTCTGGTCTTCGCCGTGCACAAGAACTCGCCGCACAACACGCTGGCGGAGCTGATCGCGAGCCTGCGCAAGCCAGATGCCAAGCCATTGACCTACGCGGTCCCGGGTATCGGCACGTCGCAACACATCTACGGCGCCATCATCAGCCTGCGCGACAAGGTGGCCATGACGCCGGTTCCCTACAAGGGTGGCCCGCAGATCGTGACCGACCTGGTGGGCGGGCATGTGGATTCGGCAGTGCTCGCGCTGTCCACCGCCTTGCCCTTCCTGAAGGAGGGGTCGATCAAGGCGCTGTCTGTGTCTGATGCGCCGCGCACCGCACAGCTGCCCCAGGTGCCGGCCATCAGCGAAGACAAGGAATTCGCGGATGTCTCACTGCCCATCTGGCAGGGCCTGTTCGTCAAGGCCGGCACGCCACCCGCCACGGTGGCTGCCTACGAGCAGGCGCTGGCCCAGGCCCTGGAAATGGCCGAGGTGCGCAAGAAGCTCTCGGACATGGGGTTTGCCGTGTCGCCGCTGAAGAGCACAGACCTGAAGACGTTCATGAAGTCGCAGGCCACGCTGTACGGGGGCGTGGTGAAGACGCTGAAGCTCACCACCGAATAGACGTGGGCTGGCCGGGCAGCATGGCCCGGTCCATGCATGTACGTGGTCTTACGTGTTGCATCGCGCGTATCGACTCCGGTATGCTGAACCAAACGATGCCCACCTCGGTGTGGCATCCGGCCCGGAGCCCGTCGGTCTTCCGGTTTCCACAGGTTCTGCATCCCAGGAGTTCAGCATGTACAAACGAATCTTGTTGGCCTACAACGGCTCCGAATCCGGCCAGAAGGCCCTGCTGGAATGCAAGGACATCGCCCTGTGGACGGGCGCGCAGCTCACGCTCGTGGCGGTGATGCCGCACCACATCGATTTCATCGGTGCCGAGGGGGGTTTCTACGACCCCAAGATCACCGAACGCGAGAAGCAGAGTTACCAGGAGATCCTGTCGCAGGGCCTGCAGATGCTTTCCGATGCAGGCCATGCGGCCAAGGGCGAGGTGCTGCTGGGCGACACCGTCACCGAGATCACCAACTACGCGCGCAAGATCGACGCCGACCTGATCGTGGTGGGCCACAAGCACCTTGAAGGCTGGGCCGCGCGCTGGTGGCGGGGGTCGAGCTCCGGGGCGTTGATCGAGAACGCGCACTGCAGCGTGCTGATCGCCATGACACGTTGAGCCTGCAGCGGCCTGCCGCCTTGCGCGGCACGGCACGCGCTGCCGCCTGAACGAAAAAAAGCCCCGGTGGAAACCACCGGGGCCCTGAAAAGCTGGTTGTCCCTTATTTCGTGACGCCCGCGGTGCCCAGTTCGGCCGCGACGGCGGCGACGCCTGCCGCATGCGCGGGATCCAACGGCGGGGCCACCTGCTCGGTATTCTTGCGTTGGCGGAAGAACGCGTAGAGCTGCCAGACGACGAAGGCCCCGATCAGGCTGACCAGCGTGCCACTGATGGGCCGGTCGATGAAGACCTTGAAGCTGCCGCGCGACAGCAGCATGGCACGGCGGAAGTTCTCCTCCAGCATCGGGCCCAGGATGAAGCCCAGCATCAGCGGTGCCGCGTCCAGCTCCAGCCGCATGAACAGGTAGCCCAGCAGGCCGAAGGCCACGGTGATGAACACGTCGTCGAGGTTGTTGTTCACGCTGTAGGTGCCGATGCAGCAGAAGAACAGGATCGCCGGGAACAGCACGTTGTAGGGGATCTTGAACACCGACAGCCAGTAGCGCACCAGCGGCACGTTCAGCACCACCAGGAACACGTTGCCGATCCACATGCTGGCAACCAACCCCCAGAACAGCTCGGGGTGGCCCGAGATCATGTTGGGGCCGGGCTGGATGCCCTTGATGACGAAGGCCGCCATCATCAGCGCCATGACGGCGTTCTCGGGGATGCCGATGCTCATCAGCGGGATGAAGCTGGTGCGGGCGGCGGCCTCGTCGGCCGCGGCCTGGCCGGCCACGCCTTCGATGCAGCCGGTGCCGATCTCGTGCTTGTACTTGCTGACCTTCTTGTCGATGGCATAGGCCGCAAACTGCGCGATGGTCGGGCCGCCGCCGGGCAGGATGCCCAGGAAGGAGCCGATCACGCTCCCGCGCAGCGCACTGGGGATGATGCGCTTGAACTCCGGCCAGGTCGGCATGAGCTTGATCTTGCCGTTGAAGGGCGAGCGCTCCTCACGCGCGTCGAGGTTCTTGGTGATCTCGGCGATGCCGAAGCAGCCCAGCGCGATGCTCACGATGCCCACGCCGTCGGTCAGGAAGGGCATGTCCAGCGTGAAGCGCGCCACGCCGCTGTTCACGTCCGTGCCGATCTGGCCCAGCAGCACGCCCACCATGCACATCGCCAGGCCGTTCAGCAGGCTGCCGGTGGTCACGAAGCTCACGCAGACGAAGCCCACGAGCATCAGCGCGCAGTAGTCGGCCGGGCCGAACAGGAACGCCACCTCGCCCAGGCTGGGCGCGAGGAAGGACAGGACCAGGATCGCCACCGTGCCGCCGATGAAGCTGGAGATGCCTGCCGTGAACAGCGCGAGCCCCGTCTGCCCCTTGAGCGTCATCGCGTAGCCGTCGATACACGCCACGATGCTGCTGGCATGCGGGATCTTCATCGTGATGGCGCTCACGCTGTCGCCATACTGCGCCCCGTAGTAGATGCCCGCGAGCATGATCAGCGCGCCGGTGGTGGGAATGGAATAGGTCAGCGGCAGCAGCAGGCTGATGGTGGCCAGCGGGCCCAGGCCGGGCAGCAGGCCCACCAGGGTGCCGACCGTGCAGCCGATCGCGCAGAACAGCAGGTTCTGCCAGGTCAGTGCGTGTTCGAATCCGAACGCGAGGTTGTGGAGGACGTCCATGATCAGTACAGAGGCAGGTTGACGCCCAGCAGCTTCTGGAAGGCGAAGGCGATGCCCACCAGCACGGCGGCGATCTTGATGTTGCGCGCCACCGAATAAGAGGTGCCCGCGAAGCTGGCGATGAACACCATGGCGATGATGGCGAGGATCATGTTGATGTACAGCGAAATGCCCGCGAAGGCGCACAGGGCGACCGAGACGATCCCGATGTTGCGCAGCTGGAAGTTCAGCGGCACCGGTTTCACCAGACGCGAGCGGATCACGGTGACCAGGCCGATGGTGAACAGCATGCAGCTCACCATGAAGGGGAAGAGCCCGGGCCCCGCCCGGCTGAATTGGCCGAGCTTGTAGTTCAGCGAGGGCAGGCCGAAGGCCAGCGCCAGCGCCATGAGGACGAGTCCCCGGACGAGATTGCGGTCGTTCAACATGGAAGGTGGTCTCCTGTGGATGCGTGGTGGCCCGCATGTCCCCGGCGGGGGCTGGGGTATGCTGGTGCGTGCACTATTCCCGGCGAACCTGACGGCACCCTGACCGCGACCATGCGTAATTCTGCGTAGACCGATGCACCTGCTCCTCGTGGAAGACGACGACGTCTTGCGCCGCGCCATGGCGCAGGGCCTGGGGCGCGCGGGCCACCGCGTGCAGGAGGCACGCTCGGTGGAGGAGGCGCAGCATTGGTGGACGGTGCAGCCCTTCGACGCCGTGCTGCTGGACCTGAACCTGCCGCAGACCGCCCATGGCCGCAGCGGCCTGGGCAGCGGACTCACCGCGCTGCGCGCCGCGCGGGCACGCGGTGACCGAACCCCCGTGCTGGTGCTGACCGCGCGCGACGGCACCGACGAACGCATCGCCGGCCTGGACGCCGGCGCCGACGACTACCTCGGCAAACCCTTCGACCTGAAAGAGGTGGAGGCCCGCCTTCGGGCCTTGCTGCGGCGCTCCAGCGGCACCGGTGACCGTGTCGCGGTCGGCCGGCTGGTGCTGGACCGCCAGGCGCGCCGTTGCTTCGTCGGCGAGCAGCCGCTGGAGTTGCCGGCCCGCGAGTTCGAGCTGCTGTGGGAGCTGATGACGCCACCGGGGCGCGTGCTCAGCAAGGGTGCGTTGTCCGAGCGGCTCTCGGACACCGGCGAGGCCCTGGCGGACAACGCGCTGGAGGCATTCGTGTCCCGCCTGCGCCGCAAGCTGGCTGGCAGCGGCGCCGCCATCCGCACCTTGCGCGGACTGGGCTACGTGCTGGAGGAGGGCATGTGAGCGCGGGCTGGCCGTTCCCAAGGCGCTCGGCACCGCAGCGCGCAGCGCGGAGGTGAGTCCAGTGACCACTGCCACGGCGCCGGCCAAGCCCAGCCTGCGCAGCCGCATCACACGCCACGCGCTACTGGCCCTCGTGCTGGTATGGGGGCTGGGGAGTGCCGTCGTGCTGACGGTGGGCAACCATTTCGCGGGCGAGGCCTTCGACCGTGCGCTGCTGGACGACGCCTACGCGCTGGCCGCGCACGTGCGCGCGACCGATGCGGGCGCCCTGCGGCTGGACCTGACGCCGCGCGAGGCGAGCCTGCTGCGCTTCGACCAGAAAGAGGCGGTGCTGTTCACGGTCTTCGACGCGGCCGGTGGCTACCTCGGTGGAGACCAGGGGCTGCTCCCCGGCCCGGCGCCCAGCGGCGCGGACCATGTCTTCACGTCGCTGACGCTGGGGGGGCACAACTTCCGCCGTGTCCGCCTGCGGCCGGGTGGCGACACCCCCTTCACGGTGGTGATGGCGCAGACCATCGAGAGCCGCACGCAGCTGCAGCGCCAGTTGATGCTGTATTCCGCGCTGGCGCAGCTGTGGCTGCTGGTGGTGCTGGCCTCATGGCTGGTGCGCGGCATCGGCAGCGAACTGCAGCCGCTGGCCGCGCTGCAGGACGCGGTGGCCCAGCGCGACGCCGGCGACCTGCGCCCTCTGCCCGAAGCGCTGGCCCAGCAGGCCCACGCGCAGGACGTGCAGCGCCTGGGCGAGGCCGTGAACGCGCTGCTGGCGCGGCTGGAGCACAGCCTGCGCGCGCAACGCGAGTTCGCGGGCAATGTGGCGCACGAGCTGCGCACGCCGCTGGCCGGCATGCGCATGCAGGCGGCCCAGGCGCTGGCGCAGGACGATCCCGCCGTGTGGCGCGCCGAGCTGCAGAACATCGCCGCCGCCGAGCAACGCGCCAGCCGCACCGTGGACCAGCTGCTGGCCCTGGCCCGCGCGGACGAAGGCGCCGCCGTGCTGGTGCTGGAGCCGCTGGCGCTGGACGCGCTGGTGCGCGAGGTGGTGCTGCGTTTCCTGCCCCGCGCCGATGCCCTGGGCGTGGACCTGGGCGCGGAGGGCCTGGACGCGGACGTGGTGGTGCGCGGCAATGCCGGCCTCGTGGAGGGCATCGTCAACAACCTGGTCGACAACGCGTTGCGTTATGCCACGGGCCCCACGCCGCATGTGACCGTGGGCCTGTGGTGCGACGATGCCGTGGATGGCCCCGCGCGCGAGGTGCTGCTGGGGGTCACCGACAACGGGCCCGGCCTGGACGCCGCGATGGCCGAGGCCTTGCAGCACCGTTGGGCGCAGGGCGAGCAGGGTGTGCGCATGGGCGCCGGCGCGGGCCTGGGGCTGGCTATCGTGTCACGCCATGCCGCGCTGCTGGGCGGGCGGCTGGTGCTGGCGCCGGGCCCCGGTGGCAGGGGCCTGTGCGCCGGCGTGCGGCTGCCGCTGGTTTCGAGACATATTCCACTTGCTTAAGGTTCCTGGAGGGTTTGCATAAGCGTTTCTTAGCAGCGCGCGACCGAGGGGATTTCTAGACTTCCTTCCATGGTTCTTCGGCATTCGGCAGCACCACCACGGTGCGCCACGGGAGCCAGCCAACGGGCAGATGGCCCGAGAAAGAAGTGATCGACATGCAAGTCTCCTCCCTCGAAATCCAGCAGGTGGCCGCCGCCCAGGGCGCGCCGCGTTTCGACTTCTACGCCACCATCCACAAGGCCCTGCGTGCCTTCATGGCCGACACGCTGCTGGCCGTGGGCCGCATGGACGTGGACGACGAGCCCGAGCTGGTGCGCGGACTGCAGCGCGTCTTCGACCTGCTGGAGTTCTGCCACCAGCACCTGCAGCATGAGAACCAGTTCATCCACACCGCCATGGAAGCCCGCGCACCGGGCAGCAGCGCAGCCATCGCGGCTGAGCATGGGGAGCATGTGGCCCACATCGAGCGCCTGGGAGCGATGGCCGGCGGCGTGTTGCGCGCGCTGCCCGGCGAGCGGCCGGCCGCGGCGCTGGCGCTGTACCGCGCGTTGTCGGCCTTCATCGCCCACAACTTCGAGCACATGCTGCAGGAAGAGCGCGAACACAACGCGCTGCTGTGGGCCCACTACAGCGACGCCGAGCTGGTGGAGATCCACAACGCGCTGGTGGGCTCCATCCCACCGGCTGAGATGATGGTCGTGATGCGCTGGATGGTGCCCTTCATGAACCCGGCCGAACGCACCGCCGTGCTGGCCGACATGCAGGCACACGCCCCCGCGCCGGCTTTCCAGGCCGTGCTGGACACGGTGCGCGGGCACCTGGACGAGCGCGAATGGGCCAAGCTCACGCGCAGCCTGGGGCTGGCCGCGGCGCCGGGGCTGGTGCAGGGCTGAAGGGCGAAGGGCGAAGGGCGAAGGCGTTGCGTGCGTGCAGCTGTGGGCTCAGCACCCTGCCTCGTGCAGCACCAGCGGCCGCTGCACCACCAGCCGGAAGCGCCCGCGCCCGGTTTTCTGGATGCGGATGTGCGGGCCGTGCTCGTCGAGCCGGCGCGTGAGCAGCAGCAGCCGCGCCTCCAGGTTGTCGGCCACCTCGGGCAGGCCGATGGAGGGGTCCAGCCGCAACTCGCGGTTGCTGAATTCGGTGCGGCCCTGCTGCTGGTGCTCGCGCACCAGCTTCCACAGAATGGCCCCGGCCACGCCCTTGATGAGGTAGTCGTCGCCCACGAAGATGCTGTCGTTGAGTGCGAAATGGCGCAGCGTGAGCGCCTCGCCGGCTTCGTGCAGTGGCTGGGGCAGCGTGTCGTCTTCTGCTTCGTCGGCGGCCTCGGTGTCTTCGAGCAGTCCGATGGACGCAGCCAGCTGGCCCGCCAGCACCACCAGCGCATCCTCGGCCTCGTAGCCGAAATGCATGTCCTGCAGGCTCTCCGCGAAGACCACGCCACGCAGCCGGCCGGCGGCGACCAGCGGCACGGCCAGCTGGCTGTGGGGCTCGGCCAGGCCGGGGTAGGGGATGTCGGTGTCCAGCGCCTGTTCGGGCGCGTCCTGGCGCACGCGCTGGCGCATGGCCAGGTGGTAGAGGTAGGCGTTGTTGACGTGGTTGATGCGCACTGGCGTGCAGGCACTGGCCGCCACGCCGATGATGCCGTCGCCCAGCTCGATCTCCGAACCCACGCCCGAGGTGGCATAGCCGCTGCTGGCCACGGTGTAGAGCCGCGGGCTGCTGCCATCGTGCAGCAGCAGCATCGCGTGCTCGACCTGCATCGCTTCACGCACCGCCTCGAGTGCCGTTTGCAGCAGCGCATCCAGCGTGCTGCAGCGGGCCATGCGCTCGCTGCCGCGGCGCACCGCGGCCTGCACATGGCCCCGCGCAGGGGGTGGCGGCAGGGGATGGCCGGCCACCGGCTCGATGCGCAGCACTTCGTAGAGGTCCGAGCCGCGCAGCTCGAACACCCCGGCCATGCCGCTGTGCGAGGCGATGCCGGCGAGCTGGGCCTTCATGCCCTCGAACACCGGCCCCTCGGTCTGCGTGCAGCGGTAGCGCAGGTGCAGCCGCAGCATGGCGCCCGTCTGCGGATGGATCAGCAGCACCGTGGCCAGCGGGTTGGCCAGGATGTTCTCGCGCGTGCGGTTGAAGAACTGGAAGGACAGGGCCACATGCCGCTCGTCCACGTAGAACACCTGCGAGATGTAGGCCACGTTGGGTGTGCCGTCGGCGTCGCAGGTGGCCATCACGGCAGGGATGACGCCTTCGAGATACAGGCGGATCTCGGCCAGCGTGGGGACGGGCGGGGTCGTCACGGGCGTTCCACCCCAGAGCCTCCCGCGGCCGGCACGGCGGCACCGGCCTTGGGTCCCGGCGTCTGGTCGAAGGCCAGCTCGGGCACGAAGCTCAGGGCCACCAGGTCGTCGAGGCTGCTGGCCAGGAGGGCCTGCGCCAGCGCGGGCGTGAAGCCGACCTGCTGCAGCTCACCTTCCATGGCGCGCAGGTAGCGTTGCAGCACGGGCCGGTCGGACGGGCGGGCCGCGCGCAGCTGCGGCGCGCTGGACTTGAACTGCACGGTGCGATGGCTCGAAGGCTGGGAGAACACGACCGCGAAGCGCCCGGTGTCTGCGATGTCCTGCAGCAGCTGCTGCGACTGCGAGCGCGCCAGGAAGACGGTGATCTCTTCCTCATCGGGCCGCACCAGCGTGCCCATGGCCCGCATGAGGCTGGGCTGCAACGTGGCACTGCAGGAGCTCACGATGCACGACACCCCGCTGTGCAGGATCTCCGCCAGCGCCGGAGGCAGCGCGCGGACCAGCGGGAGGGGCGGGGAGGGCGGCATGGCTCAGAAGTATAGGAGCGGCGCCGCCGTGGCCGCCCTGCATTCAGCCGCCCGGATGCCAGGTTGGCTGGCCCATGCGCACCAGCCGCCCCGGGCGGGCGGCGGTGGGCTCGCCATCCACCTGCACCCGCTGGCCCGCTACCCAGGTGGCCCGGTAACCGCGTGCCTTCTGCAGGAAGCGTTTGCTGCCCGCTGGCAGGTCCGCCACCAGCGCAGGGGTGTCCAGTGCCAGTGTGGCGGGGTCGATCAGGTTGAGGTCGGCACGCCGCCCCACGGCTAGCAGGCCGCGGTCGTCCAGGCCCAGGTAGCGGGCGTTGCGCTGCGTGAGCATTTCCACCACCGTCTCCACGGGCAAGCGGTCCTTGGCGCGGTCGCGTGCCCAGTGGGTGAGCATGAAGGTGGGAAAACTCGCGTCGCAGACCGTGCCCACATGCGCCCCGGCGTCGCTCAGGCCGGCCAGTGCGCGCGGGTGGCGCAGCATCTGGCCCAGGGTACCCAGCGTGCCGTCGTTGTAGTTGAAGATCGGGAAGTAGACGAGGTTGCTTCCGTCGCCCGCCGCGAGGTGGTCGTAGATGGCTTCCAGGGGCCGCACGCCGGCCTGCTTGGCGCGCACCAGGAAGCTCTGCATCACCGTGGGCTCGTAGTCCGGCCGCGCTGCCAGCGGGAACATCCGCCCGCTGATCTGGTCGATGCGCGCCAGCAGCAGATCCACCAGCGGCGGGATGGCGCTGCCGTCGCCGGCCAGCCGCTCGGATTGCTCCGCCAGGATGCGCGCCTTGCGCGCGGGCTCGCGCATCGCGGCGGCGCGCTCGGGCAGTGGCAGGTGCGCGATCTCCTTGTAGCCGGGGAAACCCATGAAGGCGTGGAAGCTGGCGTCCAGCCCATTGATCACGCCGATGCCGCGTGCGGCCGTTTGCAGGTACAGCGGCAGGCCCTGCGCCACTGCCGCTTCCACGGCCTGTTGGATCGCCAGGTACTGCGCGCCACCGGGGTCGCGCTGCAGCCAGGTCAGGGACAGGGGCCGGCCACTGGCGCGGGCGACAGCCTCCACCAGCGCAAACTCACGCGGGAAGTGCTCCGCCCCGCGCAGCAGATCGAAGTCGCTGACCAGCTGCACCACGCCGTGCTCCAGGCCCTCGAAAGCGCGCGCGATGCCCGCCAACTCGTCGCCACTGGCTTCCGAGGCCGGTGTCCACAGGCCATCCGAGGTGCGGTGGTTGTCGCTGCGGCCGGTGCTGAAACCCGCCGCACCGGCCAGCAGCGCCTCGTGCAGCAGGCCGCGCATGGCGGCGATGTCGTCGGCGGTGGCAGCCTGCTGCGCGACGGCACGCTCGCCCATCACATACATGCGCAGCGGGTCGTGCGGCACCTGCACCAGGTAGTCCAGGCTGCGCGGCGTGGCGTCCAGCGCATCCATGTACTGCGGAAAGCTTTCCCAGTTCCAGCGCATGCCTTCGTGCAGTGCGGTGCCGGGAATGTCCTCCACACCCTCCATGAGCTTGATCAGTTCGCCTTGCGCACCCGGCCGCACGGGGGCGAATCCGACGCCGCAGTTGCCCATCACCACCGTGGTTACGCCATGGTGGATGCTCGGCGAGAAGGTGTCGTCCCAGGTGGCCTGGCCATCGTAGTGGGTGTGGATGTCGATGAAGCCGGGCGTGAGCCAGCAGCCGTGGGCGTCCACCACCTCGCGGGCCTGACCGTGCAGCGTGCCCGGCGTGGCAGAGATGGCGGCGATCCTGCCGTCCCGCACCGCGAGGTCGGCGGTGCAGGGGGCGTTGCCACTGCCATCGATGAGGGTGGCGCCTGTGATCAGCAGGTTATAGTGCGGGTCGTGCGGCAGAGGTGCGGGCATCCTTGTATCTCCAGAAAAAAGCCAGCGAGAGGCCACTGACGATGTGCCAGATGCCCCACAGGCTTGCAATCACCACCATGTCCAGGTCGCTGTTGAACTGCACCGCGATGATGCCCAGCGCCAGACCCGAGTTCTGCATGCCGCCCTCGATCATCACCGCGCGGCGGTCGCACTCGCTGACCCGCATGGTGATGCTGCACAGGTAGCCCAGCAACAGTCCACCGGCGTTGTGCAGCACCACGATGGCCAGCAAGGGCAGCAGGCCCAGCGTGAGCAGCTGGCGCTGTGTCACCAGGCCGATCACGATGAAGGCCAGCAGCGCGAACAGCGAGAAGTTGCCCAGCGGCTTGCGGATGCGCGCCGTCAGCGCGGGCCGGTAATGCCCCAGCAGCAGCCCCAGCGCCATGGGCACGGCCAGGAGCAACAGCAGGCTGACCCAGATGCCCGAGGGGTCGATCGCAAGCGTGCGCAGCCAGCCGTGGGTGACGGGGTTACTGGCCACCATCCAGCTGAAGTTGAAGGGCGTAGCCACCAGGGCGATCAGGCTGGCCACGGCCGACACACTCACCGACAGTGCCGTGTTGCCATGGCCGAAATGCGTGATCACGTTGCTCAGCGACCCACCGGGGCAGGCCGCGACCAGCATCATGGCGGCTTCCACGCCGGGCGGCAGGTCCAGCACCATGGTGGCGGCCCAGGTGGCCACGGGCAGCAGGATGAACTGCGGGATCAGTCCGCAGACCACCGCACGCGGCGATTGCGAGACGCGGCGGAAGTCCTCGACCTTCAGCTCCAGCGCCACGGAAAGAACCATGGTGGCCAGCACCAGGCTCAGCACCAGTTGTTGTGGTGTCATCTGTCGTTGTCTCCTCGCCGGGCAGTCTACCTGCGGCACCCCCTGTATTCGGGGTGGTGGCAGGGTCGTGTGTCACAGGGTCTCAGCCGTCCTGCATGCCGGCCACCGGGGCGTGTTCCGCCATCAGCGCCACGATCCAGTCGATGAACACGCGCAGCTTGGCGCTCACGTGCCGGTGGGGCGGGAACGCGACATACAGCGGCATCGGGTCCAGGCGCCAGTCCTGGAACAGCGGCAGCAGTTCACCACGCACCTGGTGTTCGCGGGCCATGTAATGCGGCAACCACAGGATGCCCACGCCGGCCAGCCCGGCCGCGAGGTAGGCGTTGCCATCGTCCACCGACAACGCGTGTCGGCCCTGCACCTGGACGCTCTCGCTGCCGCGGTGCATGGCATAGGGCAAGGCCTTGCCGGTGCGTGCCCACAGGAAGCCCACGATGCGGTGGGGCGTCTCCTCCAGCGCCTGCGGGTGCGCGGGCATGCCAGCCCGTGCCAGGTAGCCGGGCGCGGCATACACGCCCAGCTGCAGGTCGCCCACACGGCGCGCCACCAGCGATGGGTCGGTGAGCGCGCCACCACGCACTACGCAGTCCACGTTCTCGCCGATCACGTCCACCACGCGGTCGCTCACGCCCATGTCGAGCTGGATGTCCGGGTGCAGCGCATGGAAGGCGGGGAAGGCCGGGATCAGCACCATGCGCGCCAGCGGGCTGGGCACGTCCACGCGCAGCCGGCCACGCGGGGACGCCGAGGCGCTGGACAGGCTGGTCTCGGCGTCGTCCAGGTCGGCCAACAGGCGCAGCACGTGCTCGTAGTAGGCGGCACCGTCGGCCGTGGGCTTGACGCGGCGCGTGGTGCGGTGCAGGAGCTTCACGCGCAGACGTGCCTCCAGCTGTTGCACCAGCTGCGTCACGCTGGTCTTGCCCATGTGCAGCGTGTCGGCGGCCTTGGTGAAACTGCCAGTCTCCACGACACGCGCGAAGGCCAGCATCGCATCGAAACGGTCCATGCCTGCTCCTGGCGCTGATGATTGTTTGGAGTTTACGAACAGTGTTGGGTGGGGTTGCGTGTTGATCCGCGTGGGGAAGCTTCCTACAGTCCCTGCATCGAGAACCACGGGTCGCACCGACCCAGAAAGCCCACCATGACCGCACGTGACGTCGTTTTTCCACCCGGCCGCCAGGCGCTGTATGAACGCAACCGCTACTCGCCCGCGATCCGCTCCAACGGATTCCTGTTCGTATCCGGACAGGTCGGCAGCCGCGAGGACGGCTCGCCCGAACCCGAACTGGAGGCGCAGGTGCGCCGCGCCTTCGACAACCTCAATGCGATCCTCGCCGCCGCCGGCTGCACCTTCGACGACGTGGTGGACGTGACGGTCTTCATCGTCGACCCCGCGTCCACGTTCGAGCGCATCTGGAAGCTGATACCCGAGTATTGGGGTGAGGCTCCACACCCCACGCTCACAGGCATCGGCGTGACCTGGCTGTACGGCTTCGATTTCGAGATCAAGGTCATCGCCAAGCTGCCGGAGGCTGCAGCCGCGTCACTCCCGGCCTGAAGCCCCCGTCCTGGCCCGGACGGCGGGCCACGCAAACAGCACGATCCCCAGCAGCGACACCGCGAAGCCCGCCGCCATGGACCAGGACAAGGCCTCGTCGAACATGAGCCACGCCCAGAGCATCGTCACGGGCGGGCTCAGGTAGAGGACGGCCGTGACCCGCGCCGGCGACGAGCGGCGCAGCGCCAGGTAGTACAGGCCCCAGGCGCCGAAGGTGGCCACGAACACCAGCCACAGGATGCCGCCCACGAAGTGTGGGTCCAGGCTGGGCAGGACGCTGCCTTCGTGCGAAGCGGCCACCGCAAACACCGCGGCCGACGTCAGGCACTGGATGCACAGCCGCTGGTGCACCGGCATGGTGTTGGAGGGGCTGTCCTTCCCCACCAGCGAGGCGATGGCCAGGGCCGCCGTGCCGACGGCGGGCAGGGCGTAGGCCCACCATGGCGCGCCGCCCACCTGGACGGACACGTGGGAGGCGATCAGTACACCGGCCAGCCCCAGCGCAGTGCCGGTCCACTGGCGGCCCGAAAGCCGCTGCCCCAGCAAAGGCCAGGACAGGATCGCCACCATCAGCGGCAGCATGTCGGTGATCAGCGCCACCAGGCCGGTGGGCACGCCGTAACCGATGGCCAGCGTGTAACACGCCAGGTATCCCGCCATGGCGAACACGCCATACACCACCTGCGAGGCGATGTCGCGCCCCCGCATGCGCGGCCCCATGGCCAGTGCAAAGGGCAGCAGCAGCAGACCCGAGACCAGGCTGCGCCACAACAGGATGGAGAAGATGGGCGCGTAGTCCGTGGCGAAGCGCACGCCGATGAAGCCTCCGCTCCAGCCCAGGACCATGGCGGTCTCCAGAGCGATGGAGGTGGTGCGCGATGGGGGCGTGGTCGTCATGCGGAGGCCATCATGGCGGTACCAAGGGGCCGCCGGCAGTGCCATTGCGACGTGCATCCGCTCCCCGGCGACGGCTGCCGTTCCCGCACACAGGGGAGGCGTAGACTGCGTGCATTCCTTCCACCTGTGGCTCCGTGCCCTCGACCTCCCATGGCAAAAAGCTTCCTGGCCCTCGCGGCGCTTGTCTTGTCCTCCGCCGTGCTGGCCGCCACGCCTGCGGCGCCCGCGGCTTCCTCGGCCGCTTCGTCCGTTGCACCGCCCAAGGCCGCGGCCGCATCGGCTGCGGCGTCCTCCGCCGGTGCCACCGCGGCCGCTTCCGGCGCCAGCTGCAACGCCCAGTCCACCGAACGCAAGCTGGCTGGTGCGTCCAAGAAGTCCTTCCTCACGCGCTGCGAGAAGGATGCCAAGGCCGCGTGCGAGGCCTCGGTGGCCGAGCGCAAGCTCTACGGTGCCGCCAAGACCAGCACGTTGAACCGCTGCGTCAAGGACGCCATGGGCGACGCGGCCTAGTTGCCTTCCTGCCGGCACGCCGTGGGCCAGTCGCGGGACATGGGCTTGCAGCTCGCCGGCCGTGAGCGCAACCCGCGCAACAACCGGCGCCTGGGCCTGCTGCTGGCCTTCGTGGCGGGCGCGGTGAACGCGGGGGGCTTCCTGGCCGTGCACCGCTACACCTCGCATGTCACCGGGCTGGTGTCGGCCATCGCGGACGACCTGGTGCTGGGCGAACTGGCCCTGGCGCTGGCCGGCATCCTGCTGGTCGCGGTGTTCATGGGGGGCGCAATGACGACGGCGGTGATGGTCAACTGGGCCCGGCGCCGGCAGCTCCACAGCGAATTTGCGCTGGGCCTGTTGCTGGAGTCGGTGCTGCTGTTGCTCTTCGGGCTACTGGGGGCGTACCTGGCCACGTCCACGCGGTTGCTGGTGCCCGCCACCGTGGTGTTGCTCTGTTTCATCATGGGCTTGCAGAACGCCATCGTCACCAAGGTGTCGCGGGCCGAGATACGCACCACGCACATGACCGGCATCGTGACCGACATCGGTATCGAGCTTGGCAAGATGCTCTACCTGAACGGTCGCACAGCGCGCGAGGATCCTGGCTATGTGCGCGCCAACGCGGACCGGCTGCGGCTGCACGCCGCGATCCTGGGTTGCTTCGTGGTCGGCGGCGTGGTCGGGGCCGTGGCCTTCAAGAGCCTCAGTTACCTGGCCACGGTGCCGCTGGCCATCGTGTTGGCCGCCGTGGCGGCGGGGCCGGTATGGCGTGACCTGGCAGGCCCGCGGAGTTGATGGCGCCTCGCGGCGTGCAACCTTTTTCGCAGCAGGCTCTCTCGCACGGACGAGGGTGTCCGGGTGGGGCGCCAGCTAGAATTCGTGCCCAGTGCGCCATCACGGATCTCCCTTCCGTGATGGCGCTTCTGCATCCAAGGAGTACCCCGCATGCAAAGACGACACCTGATCGCCAGCGGCCTGACTGCCGCCATCCTCCCCAGCATGGGTTTCGCGCAACAAGGCATCGAAAAACCCAAGCTCACGCTGGCCGTGGGTGGCAAGAACCTGCTGTACTACCTGCCGCTGACCATCGCCGAGCAGCTGGGCTACTTCAAGGCCGAGGGCCTGGACGTGACCATCGTGGACTTTGCGGGCGGCTCGCGCGCGCTGCAGGCCGTGGTGGGTGGCAGCGCCGACGTGGTGTCGGGCGCCTTCGAGCACACCATCAGCATGCAGACCAAGGGCCAGGCGCTGCGCGCCTTCGTGCTGCAGGGCGCGGCACCGCAGATCGTGCTGGGCATCAACCCCAAGACGATGCGCAACTTCAAGACCGTGGCCGACCTCAAGGGCAAGAAGATCGGCGTGTCCGCGCCCGGCAGCTCCACCAACGTGATGGTCAACTTCGTGCTGGCGCGCGCCGGGTTGAAGCCTTCCGACGTGTCCATCATCGGCGTGGGCACCGGCAGCGGTGCCGTCGCCGCCATGCGCACGGGCCAGATCGACGCCATCAGCAACCTGGACCCGGTGATCACGCTGCTGCAGCGCTCCGGTGACCTGCGCATCATCTCGGACACGCGCATCGTGTCGGAGTCCGAAAAGGTCTTCGGCGGCCCCATGCCCGCCGCCTGCCTGTACGCGCCGCAGAGCTTCATCGACAAGAACCCCAACACCACGCAGGCGCTGGCCAATGCCATCGTTCGCGCCGACAAGTGGATCCAGACCGCCAGCGGCAGCGACGTGATCAAGACCGTGCCCGAGAGTTACCTGCTGGGTGACCGCGCCGTGTACATCGACGCTTTCATCGCCGCGCAGAAGGCGCTGTCGCCCGACGGCATGACGCCCGACAAGGCGCCGGCCACGTCCTTGCGTGCGTTGGCCAGTGCGGACGCCGAGGTCGCCAAGGCCAAGGTCGACCTGCAGGCCATCTACACCAACGACTTCGTCAAGAAGGCCAACGCCAAATATCCGAAGGGATGACGGTGTCCTCCGCTCCGGCGCTGGCGCTGCACGACGTCGCCTGCACCTTCGTTTCCAAGGACGACCCGGGCCAGCGCTACACCGCCGTCAGCAACGTGACGATGACGGTGGGCGCCGGCGAGTTCGTGAGCGTGGTCGGACCCACGGGCTGCGGCAAGAGCACGCTGCTCAACGTGGGTGCGGGGCTGCTGCAGCCCAGCACGGGCACGGTGTCGGTGTTCGGCGAGCCGCTGGTGGGCATCAACCGGCGCGCGGGCTACATGTTCCAGACCGAGAGCCTGATGCCCTGGCGAACGGCCCTGCGCAACGTGATGGCAGGGCTGGAGTTCCGCGGCGTGCCCGAGGGCGAAGCGCGTGCACAGGCCGGCGACTGGCTGCGCCGCGTGGGCCTGGGTGGCTTCGAGGACCGGTATCCGCACCAGATGTCGGGTGGCATGCGCAAGCGCGCCAGCCTGGCGCAGACGCTGGTGATGGACCCGGACATCATCCTCATGGACGAACCCTTCTCCGCGCTGGACATCCAGACGCGCCAGCTGATGGAGAACGAGGTGCTGGAACTCTGGCAGTCGAAGAAGAAGGCCGTGCTGTTCATCACGCACGACCTGGACGAGGCCATCGCCATGAGCGACCGCGTGGTGGTGCTGAGCGCCGGCCCCGCCAGCAACCCCATCGGCGAGTTCCATGTGGACATCCCGCGCCCGCGCGACGTGGCCGAGGTGAAGATGACGCCGCGATTCCTGGAGCTGCATGCCGCCATCTGGGGCGTGCTGCGCGAGGAGGTGCTCAAGGGGTACCGGCAACAATTGCAGAAGGCCGCGTGAGCATGTGGAGCCGCTTCAAACCCAGCCAGTCCAACCTGCGCATCTGGCAACTGCTGTTGCTGGTGGCGCTGTTCGGCTTCTGGTACCTGATGACCGCGCCGGGCCTGATCCCGCCGATGATGTTCGAGAACGACCGCCAGGCCGCATTCTTCTTCGGCGAGCCGCTGAAAGTCTTCGGGCGCATCTGGAACTGGTTCGTCGCCGAGGCCGACATCTACCCGCACCTGGGCGTGACGCTGGTGGAGACGCTGCTGGCCTTTGTCTTCGGTGCGGGCTTCGGCCTGGTCGGCGGCCTGTGGCTGGCGCTGTCGCCCCTGGCCTCGGCGCTGTTGGAGCCCTACATCAAGGCCCTGAACGCCATGCCACGCATCATCCTGGCGCCTATCTTCGCCGTGTGGTTCGGGCTGGGTATCGCGAGCAAGGTGGCGCTGGGCGTGACGCTGGTGTTCTTCATCGTGTTCTTCAACGTCTACCAGGGTGTGCGCGAGGTGAGCCCCGTGGTGCTGGCCAATGCCCGCATGCTGGGCGCCAGCCAGCGCCAGCTGCTGCGCCATGTGTACCTGCCCAGCGCCACCAGCTGGGTCTTCAGCTCGCTGCACACCTCGGTGGGCCTGGCCTTCGTGGGCGCCGTGGTGGGGGAGTACCTGGGCTCCAGCCAGGGCGTGGGCTACCTGATCCTGCAGGCCGAGGGCAGCTTCGACATCAACACCGTGATGGCCGGCATCCTGGTGCTCACGGTGTTCGCGCTGGTGCTGGATGCGCTGGTGGGGCGCATCGAGAAGAAGCTCATGAAGTGGCAGCCGAAGTCGGGGGAGACGGAGAAGCTGTAGCGGACAGAGTCTTGCGCTGGGCGCATGGGCTTGGCGCGACAAGCCCTCTGGCTTCGCTGCGTGAGGCGATTGCGCGGCGGGGTGGGTTGATGTATGCTTTTATACATCACAAGGGGCAAAAAAATGCACCGCACACAGATTTACCTGCATGACGCATTGCATGACAGCTTGAAAATCCGGTCCCGCAGTGCGGGCGTCAGCATTTCCGAACTGATTCGCCGCACCCTGGAGAAGGAGATCCAGAAAGACCCGGTGGCCGATGCGCGGGCGTTCTTCGAGCGGCTCAAACCACTGCAGAGTTTTGCCAACGTGGATTCCGACGCCCATGTGCGCGCCATCCGAAGCAAAAGCCGCATCTTGCGAGCGGGCAAAGACGCGTGACCCCCGAACGCGTGGTGCTGGACACCAACATCGTCATTGACCTGCTCAAGAAGGTGCCGCGTGTCGTCGAGCGCTTTCTTGGTTTGTTGGAGGCCGACACGCAGTTCCTCATCTGCCCGATTGTTGTCGCCGAGGTTTATGCAGGTGCCTTCAAGCGTGAGTACAAGGATATCGAGGCGTTGTTCGATCTTTGCCATCGTGTCGATATGGACACGGAGACCGGCCGCGTGGCTGGCAAATTTGCCAATGAGTACGCCAAGGCATTTCAGGGCTTCGCCCTGGAGGACTATGTGCTGGCCGCCACGGCGCGCATCCACGGCTGCCCGCTGTGGACGCACAACCGCAAGCACTACCCGATGCGCGACATCGAGATATTGGGCACCTGAGCCGATGGCCGGTACAGTGGCCCCGGCGGAAGTGCTGCGCGGTGGCGCACCCTGACCCTCAGCTTCCTCTTCCGCCGAGCCGCGGTTCCTTCATACCCACAGGCACCACAGCGCCAGCAGCGGGGTTTGCGCCGTGGCGCGCATCGCATGCACGATGTTCGCAGGGTGGTAGACCAGGCCACCGGCTCCGGGCGTGTACCAACCGGCCTCGGTGTTGTACCAGTCCCCCGCGCTCAGCACCAGGTAGACCTCGCGAGGCGGGTGTTGGTGGTCTGGATACACCACTTCGGGTGCCAGCAGGCTGGCGCCCACCACGATGTCATTGCGCTGCTCCAGGCCCGCAGGTCCGATCAACTGGGTGTTCGCATGCCCTGTGGCAAAGTCCGGGCTGCCGTTGGCGACATTGCTGCTTCGGCGCCACGGCAGCAGCGGCGCCAGGGTGTGCAGGGCTGTGGCGAGGCGGGCGATGTCGTTAGCGCCATGTTGCTGCGCCCGTGCCACCGCAGGGGCGAGGTGGGCGCAGGCGGGTAGCCACTGCGGCGCGCTGGCCGTCTCCGCCGCATCCGCGTGCCGCAGCACCTGGGCCATGTGGCGGCCGAGTGCGTGGGCCGGCGTGCCGGGGGCCGCGCGCGTCGCGATGGCGCCATGCAGCAGGTCGATCAGGTCACTCAGGGCGGGGTGGCGTGGCATGTGGGGCTCTGGTGTCGGGTAGGCCGTCGCGGGCAGGACGTGCGCGTGGCCATGGTCCGCGGGGCAGTTCTCACGATATGGGCCCAAAGATCGTACCGGTTCGTCAACCCATGCGGCTCGGCAACGCGCGTTCCGCCGCACCCTGCGGCCTTGCCTTGCGCATGGTCTCCACGAAGCGCCGCAGCCGCGCCGGGTAGAAGCGCGCGTGGGGGTATAGCAGCCAGGCCGGCAGCGGGCTGGCGCGCCATTGGGGAGCGAGCTGCACCAGCCGGCCCTGGGCAATGTCTTCTTCCACCAGCCAGGCCGAGGCGATGGCCACGCCCAGGCCCAGCAGCGCCGCCTGGCGCAGCGCATGCAGGCTGTCTGTGGACATGCGTGGCCGGATGGCGATGCGGCGTGGCGCGCCGCCCAACAGGGGCTCCAGCGTCACCTCCGTGCGGTAGAAGGTGCGCAGCGCCAGCCACGGCAGGGTGGCGAGTTGCTCGGGCTCGGTGGGGAGCGCTTGGCCCTGCAGCAGCGAGGGTGCCGCCACCACGATGCGTGGCACGTCCCACAGTCGGATCGCCACCAGCGCGGCATCGTCGACCTCGCCCACCTGGATCGCGCAGTCGATGCCCTGGGCGATGAAGTCGCCAGGCGTGTCGTGCAGCAGCCACTCCACGGACACCTCGGGGTTCTCGCGCAGGTAGTCGGCCAGTGGTGCGATGAGCTGCTGCTGGCCGAAGGCGTGGGGCGCCACCACACGCAGGTGGCCCTCGGCCCGCGCGCCGGTGCCGCGCAGGTCGGCCTCCAGCGAATGCCAGCCGGCCAGCAGCTCCTTGGCACGCTCGAAGCAGCGTTCGCCATCTTCCGTCAGCAGCATGCTGCGCGTGGAGCGTTGCAGAAGGCGTACTCCCAGAGCCCGCTCCAGCGCCTGCAGGCGCCTGCTCACGGTGGGCTGCGTGGCGCCCAGCCGTGCCGCCGCGGCCGACAGGCTGCCAGCCTCGACGATGCGCACGAAGGTCTGCATCAGGTCGATGCGGTCCACACCTGCACCAGGCGTGGAAAGTGTGGGGTCATTCATGCGTGCATCGTATAGCTCCACTGCGCGTAGCGCCACTACCGCCCCCGGGAAATGCCAAGCACACTCGCGGCCTGTCTCCACCGCCCAGGGTTAACCCCATGCATCCCATACCATCGGTACATATGAATTCCGCTTCCCTCCCAGCGGCCGCCGCCACCGGCCTGCCCGCGCGCCTGATCCTGTTGCTCGCGCTGGGCACCGCTTTCAGCGTGGCCACGCTGTACTACTGCCAGCCGATGCTGGGCGTGCTGGGGGCCGACATCGGCGCCTCGACGCGGGAGGTGGGGTTTGTGCCCACCATGACACAGCTGGGGTATGCGGCAGGCATCCTGCTGCTGGTGCCGCTGGGCGACCGCTTTGACCGGCGACGCATCATCGTGGCCAAGGCGGTGGCGCTGTGCCTGGCCCTGTTGGCCGCCGCCGCGGCGCCCGGCATCGGCGCGCTGCTGGTGGCCAGCCTGGCCATCGGCCTGGCCGCGACCATGGCGCAGGACATCGTGCCGGCTGCCGCCACGCTGGCGCCAGAGCACCAGCGTGGCCGCATCGTGGGCACGGTGATGACCGGGCTGCTGCTGGGCGTGTTGTTGTCGCGCGTGGTCAGCGGCTTCGTGGCCGAGCACCTGGGCTGGCGCGCGATGTTCGGCATGGCGGCGGGCAGCATCGCGCTCATCGGCATCGCCAGCTGGCGCGGGCTGCCACGGTTCCGGCCCACCACGCAGCTTGGATACGGCGCCCTGCTGGCCTCGCTGGCGGGGCTGTGGCGGCAGCATGGTGCGTTGCGCCGCGCGGCCTTGGCCCAGGCGCTGTTGTCGGTGGGTTTCTCCGCTTTCTGGTCCACGCTGGCCGTGATGCTGCACGGCGCGCCGTTTCACCTGGGCAGTGCGGCCGCGGGGGCCTTCGGCCTGGCGGGTGCGGCCGGCGCGCTGGCCGCGCCGCTGGCAGGGCGTATCGCCGACCGGCGCGGCCCGGAACTGGTGACCCGGTTGGGCGCGGGGCTGGCTGTGGTGTCCTTCGCCGCGATGCTGCTGATGCCGGGCCTGCTGGTGCACTGGCAGCTCGTGCTGCTGGGCTTGAGCGCCATCGGCTTCGACCTGGGCGCGCAGGCCATGCTGATCGCACACCAGACCATCGTTTATGGCATCGACGCGGGCGCGCGCAGCCGGCTCAACGCGGTGCTGTTCACCGGAATGTTCATCGGCATGGCGACGGGCTCGGCCCTGGGCGCGCTGGTGCTGGCGCAATGGGGGTGGACGGGCGTCACGTTGCTGGCGGTGTTGTCGGCCGGGTCTGCGCTGGGGGTGCGGATGTGGCGCTGAGGCGCTGGGCCTGACCGGTCGGCGGCACGCAGCACAGGTTGCGCCGTCCCAGGGAAGGGTGTCTTCTACGGCACCAGGAACGACCGCACCAGCGTCAGCTCGCCCGGCTTGCGCATCGGCACGCGGAACACCTGCTGCTTCTCCTTCGGCGTGCCCTCGTCCTGCACCACCGCGATCTGCGCGGTGATCAGCGCGTCGCGCTGCTCGCCGGCGCCGAAATAGTTCACGAACACATGGTAGGCGCCGGGCACCGGGTTCGGCGTGGCAAAGATCTCGGGGCCGAAGCCGGTGGTGACGTCGACGTCGAGCGCACCGCCGTTGGCTGCCGTGCGGGCGCCGTAGAACACATGCTGGCCATCGGGCGATACCACATGCAAGTCCAGGTCGGTGCTGTCGCTGTCCCAGCTCAGCAGCACGCGCAGGCGCGCCGGCGTGCGTGCGCTCTGGGCTTCGTAGAACTGGCGGCGCACGCTGCTGCCGTCGGGTGCACGCACCTGCACGCCATGGCTGCCGCCGCCGAAGGACCAGGGCCGCGCGAAGCTGCCGTCCTCGTTGGCCAGCAACGGCATCGCGATGCCGTCGACGACCAGGCGCGCGGGCTGGCGCGCCGCGCCTTCGGCTGTCTTCGGGCTGGCGGCGATGCGCCCTCGGATGAGTGCGGCTTCCGAGCGGCCGTTGGTGTTCACGCTGGCCGCAGGGTAGTGCACCTCCTGCACGAAGTCCTGCTGCTGCGCCGGCGCGTTGCGCCAGCCGCCGATGGGCGCGTCCAGCGTCGGCCCGGCGGCGTGTGCCGGCAGTGCGGCCGCGCAGGACAGGGCGAGGAAGGCCCCCGCGATGCGGGTGGGTCGGAACGGTGTCGTTGCTGTCATAGGTCCGCCAGTTGCTGCGCCAGGTGTTCGATGTAGGCCTCGTCGCGGCCGCGCGGGTGCGCGCGGAAGGCCAGGTGGAGGTATTCGTGGATCAGTGTCACGCGGCCTTCGCGGCTCTGCCACTCGCGCAGCCGGATCAGCAGGCGGCGCTGGTCCGAGTGCGGCGTGCCCATGGCCAACTGGCAGACCTGCAGGGCCTCCCCGGGCGGCTCGTAACCTGCCTGCATGCGCAGGATGCCACGCCAGCGCGCCTGCCGCGCGGCCAGCCATTGCCGCGCCTGCGGCAGCGGCGTGCAGTCGCCAGCGGCCTGGGCCGGGGCCAGGGTGCCGGTGGGATAGGCCTGGCGCAGCAGCGCGTCGAAGCTGGCGCCGGCGCGCCCGGCCGCCACGGCGGCCTGCCAGGACATCACGCCGGGTGTGCCCTGGTCGCGGTGGTAGCGCACCGGCACGCCGTCGACCACCAGTCCCTCGGTGAAGGTGGCGGCGGCACGTGCGGCGGCGCTCGGCGGGTTGGGGCCCACGCGCTGGTTGCGGCTGTCGTCGGCGATGCGGCGGCAGCCCTCGGCCTCGGTGGCGTTCTGCAGCACGTAGCTGCGCGCGGCCACGGCCAGCGCGCGCGCCGCCTGGGTCTCGCGGGCATCGCCCTCGCGGTCGACCACGCGGGCCACGTAGTCCTCCAGCGGCAGCCGGGCGGTGATCTGCGGGCCCAGTGGCCCCTGCAGCAGCTGCAGCGCCGGTACGGCGGTGATGGTGAGCTGCTCGCCGTTGCCGAAGGCGATGCGGTAGCGCCCACGCATAGGGCCTGCGGGGGCGTCGGTATCGGCTGCGTCCACGCGCCGCACCTGGCGGATCGGGTACCGCTGGAAGAAGGCGACATCGATGCAGGGCTGCGCAGCCACCGCGGTGGCGTCGGGTGGCGGCGCGGCCAGCCCGTGCTGCGCCCACTGCGCGGCGATCCAGGCAGCCTGTGCCTGCAGCGCGTTGCGGCTGGTGCCGGCGCTGCCGAACCAGAAGGGTGTGCCGTCGGCCAGCCAGCCTGCCGCGCCGCCGGCGGGCCGGCCATCGATGCGCCAGGACCAGGTCTTGAAGCGCGGCCCACTGCCCAGCGCGGCCAGCACCGCGGAGTCCCGCAGGCCCAGCGGCAGCAGGGCCTGGCGCGCGGCGCTGCGGGCCGGAGCCGGCACCCGCCGCAGCGCGGCCAGCAGTTCGGGCACCGGTACCTCGGTGTCGGGCTGCAACGCGTCCAGCCGCAGCAGCCAGGCCGGTGCATCCTGTTGCTGCCAGTAGCGGCGCCAGTCCGCCGCCGCGATGCCGAGGCGCTCCGGTTCGAAATACGGGCCGCACGACTGCGCCAGGGCTGGATCGCGCGCGATGCTGCCGCCGGGGTCGCAGCAGTATTCGTCGTCGGCTTGCGGCTGGCGGGTGGTGCAGCGGTAGTCCGGCTCCTGGGGCTGCGTGCGCCCGGCGAGGTAGGCGTAGACGAAAAGTTTCCAGACGCTGCCGAGCGGCGTGACGGGAGGCGTTTGCTGCAGGCCCGGCACGGCCTGGGTGCCGGCTTGCGGCGTGCGCTGCAGCGCCATCGTGGCGCCGCCGCCATCCAGCCAGGCCAGCCGCGTGGGCGGCGCCGCTCCGGTGGTGGCCGCCGCGGCCGTGGCCATGGCGCACATCCAGGCCGGCAGCAAGGCCCGGAACGGCAGCAGGGCCTGGATGCGGGGTTTCACTGCACGTTCACGGCCGTCCACTGGCCGCTGGTGTCGAAGGCCTTGGCCTCGGGCTGGTACATGCGCTGCAGCCGCGCGGGTGGCAGCTTGAACTGGCCGCGCTGCGAGAAGCGCAGCAGGTGGCGCACGGTGACCGGCGTGCCGGCCACCAGCGCCTCCACCGGAACGGCGTAGCCCTGCGCGCCGGGTTGGCTTTGGGCGCGCTCCAGCGACTGGGCCTTGCCGCCTGCATCCTCGATCTCGATGCCCCACGTGCTGCTCTCCACCGCTGCGCCCGGCGGCAGTGCGGCCTCGACCAGCAGCCAGCGCATCGCAGCGGGTGCCTGCAGCTCGATCTGGTCGAGGTACAGGGCATTGGTGTCCAGCGGCGTGCCGGGCTGCACGGCCTCCAGCTTCACGCGCAGCCGGCCGCTGTCGGCCGCCACCGGCGTGGCGGGCGCCGAGGCGGCTGCGGCAGGGGCCGCGGTGCGCGGCTGGGGCACCACGCGCCACAGGCTGCGGCGCAGCTGCGCCGGCAGTGAGGGCGGCTGCGCCTCGTTGCTCTCGTACGCCACGAAGCCCCAGGCCGCTTTCTGGCCGGCGGGCAGGACCAACGCGGCCGGCGCTGCGGTCCCCGCCGGCAGCTCCCAGACCACCGCGCCGCTGTCGCTGGTGCGCCGCACCCAGGGTGCGTCCAGCGCCACGGCCTCGGCGCCGGTCGCGGGCCGGCCGCCGAGCGCGCGCTGCACCCAGGCCAGGGTCTGCGCGCGGTCGAAGGTGGGCGCGCTGGCGCGCACGCGGCCCAGCAGCGCCGCAGCCTGGTCGGCCGGCTGGCGCTTGGTGGCCATCAAAAGGGCCTGCACGAAGGGAATGTCGAGCGGGGCCAGCCGCGCGGCGGCGGCATCGGCGGCCGCCGCCAGCTGCGGGTTCGGCGCGGCCTGTGCCTGGGCGGCGGTGAAGGTGGCCAGCACCAGCGCCATGTCGCGCGTGTCGCGCGCATCCGGCGCGTCGCCAACATCGATCATGGCGAGGCTGCCGCTGCGTGCCTTGGGCGCCGCGTCGGGGGCGGACGGCGCCGCCATCTGCGTTGCCAGGGCGCTGGCCATCGCGCCCACCGGCAGGCCCATCTCCTGCATCCAGGCCAGCGCCAGCGCGCGTTGCAGCGGTGGCAGTGCAGCGCCACCCTTGGCATAGACATCGAGCAGCCGTTGCCAATGCTCGGGCGGCAGCGTCAGCCGCAGTGCCTGCGTCGCGCGCCAGTCGGCGTAATAGGCGTAGCTGGTCAGGAAGGCGTCGTCGGCCATGCCATTGCCCCACCAGCCGAAACGCGCTTGCGGGCCGGCCATCTGCGCCAGCGACAGCCGCGCCGTGGCCAGGCGCTGCGCCAGCATGGGCACCAGCGGCTGCTGCGCCGGTGTGGGCGACTGCAGGGCCATCGCCAACGGCAGCATGCGGCTGGCGGTCTGCTCGACGCAGCCGTAGGGGAAGGCCACCAGCTCGTCCATCGCGCGGCTGAAGGCGCCGGCCGCCGGGTCCTGCGCCAGTGTCACGCGGATGCGCGTGGCATCCGCCGGCAGGGCCAGCGGCGCGCTGCCGCCAGCCAGGTCCAGCGCCAGCTCGCGCGGTGCGCGCCAGGCCACCGGCATGCGGCGCAGCGGCACGTCCAGGCGGTCCACGGTGCGGCCGTCCTGGCGCAGCGTCAGCGCCACGGCGGCCTGGCCTGGTTGGTCCGCTGCCAGCGGCAGGCTGACGAAATTGACGCCGGGGCGCACCGTCACGCTGTCCTTGCGCGCGGCGCCGGCGCCGGTGGCCTCCCACTCCAGTTTGGCCTCGCGGCCGGTCTGGTTGAACAGCGCGATGCTGGCCTGCGCGCGGTCGCCCTGGCGCTGCCAGTCGGGGCTGGTCCACTTGGCGTAGAAGTCCTTGTCCGACCGCACCCAGCCCACCTGCTGGCCCACCGCACCGCCGGCCTCCATGGCGCGGCCGGTGATGCGCCAGCGCGTCAGCGAGTCGGGCATGGTGAAGCGCAAGCGCGCGCGGCCGCTGGCGTCGGTGGCCAGGCGCGGTTCCCAGGCGGCCGTGTCGACGTTGTCGCGGCGCGGGCGTTCCAGCACCTTCACGGCGCGTTCGTTGACCTGGCTGGCCGAGGGCAGGCCGCCCAGCTTGCCGGTGGCCAGGTCGTAGCCGATGAAGGACAGGCTGGCGCTGGTGCGCACGTTGTTGCGCCGCGGGTGGTAGAAGAAGTCCTCGATGCTGGGGGCGATCTCGGGCTGCAGCACGTAGACCATCTCGTCGACCACACCCACCGCCAGGTCGGCCGCCACCGGCTTGCCGCCCAGCGTGGCCGTGACGTCGATGTTCACGGTGTCGCCCGGTGCATAGACCGCCTTGTCGGGCTGGAATGCCAGCACGATGCGCGGCTGCTCCACGCTGATGCCCTGGTTCTGGAACACGTAGTCGCCGTTCTTCACATAGGCCACCGACAACGTGACGTTCGGGCTCATCTGCTCGCCCACGGGCACGGTGAACTTCCACTGCGTGGGGGCGATGCGCTCGGCCTTGACCCAGTCCGCCGGCTGGCCCATGAGCGCCCGCCCGGCCGCTCCGAAGGGCGCTGGCACCGCAGGCGAAGCCGAAGGTGTACCGATGACTGCGGTAGCCTCCACCTTGTCGCGCTCCAGCGTCAGCAGCGCGTGCTCCACCGGCTCGGGGAAGCTCACCAGCAGTTCGGCGCTCTCGCCAGGGCGGTAACGCGGCTTGTCCAGCACCATGCCGATGCTGCCCGCCGGCGCCTTGAGGCCGTCGCCGCTGACCCAGTGGCTGGCGCCGCCGACGATGCGCCCCTGGGCATCGAGCAGCGAGACGGTGTAGCTGCCCGGGCGCGGGAAGGCGATCGACAGCGCATCGCCCGTGGCGGGCATGTCGCCCGCCAGTTTCTCGCGGTCCTCGAGGCGCTGCCATTGCCAGCGTGCGGGCCGCTGCGGGGCGCCGGGCGGCGCCACATCGCCCACGTTGCCGCTGCCCGTGCCTGCAGCGGGCGTGCCGGGTGCCAGCCGGAAGGCCACGGCATCGCCTGCGCGCGAGAACTGCCGCTGCGCCGTGAGCTTGAACGTGGCGCTGCCGCGCTCGACCAGGATTTCCTTCGAGGTGCGCACGCGGTATGCGGCGCCGTCGGTGGCCAGCGCGGTCAGCAGGTAGCGGCTGGGCTCGGTGGCCGCGGGCAATGCGAAGTTGGCCACCCCGCTGCTGTCGGTCTCGAGTTCGCTCTGCGTGAGCTTGACCGCGAAGGGGCCGCCGTAGCCCAGTTCGCCCTCGACCATGGAGAGCTTCTGCGCGCGCGCCGTCAGGCTCACGCGGGCCTTGGCCACCGGTTTGCCGTCGGGGTAGTTCAGCTGCAGCTTCCCGGCCACGGCCTCGCCGGTCTTGAAGTCGGCCTTGCCCGGCAGCAGAACGATCTCGAAATGCGGCTTCTGGTAGTCGGCCACGCGAAAGCTCGCGGCATAACTCTCGCCGTTCATGGCCAAGCGCAGGTCGTAACCACCGGCCACGGCATTGTCGGGCAGCGTGAAACGCGTATCGGCGCCCTGGCCGCCCAGGAAGCGCAGGCTCTGCGAATGGACCACCTGGCCGCTGGGGTCGAGCACGGCGAGCGCCAGGTCGGCATCGGGCAGGCGCACCGACTCGCGCGCGCTGCGGAACTCGCGGCCGCTGACCTTCACGGCCACCGGGTCGCCGGGGCGGTACAGCGGCCGGTCGGTCACGGCGTAGACCTTGGCGTTGTAGACCTCGCTGTCGAAGTAGAAATTCTCGGAGATGAAGACACCGCCGGCCGGGTCCTGGCCGAAGACGTAGGTCTGTTCGGGCGCGCCGCGCTCCAGGCGCACCAGGCCCTGGGTATCGGCTGTGCCGCTCATGAGCGTGCCCACGCCGTCGGTCCACACCACGCGCGTGCCGGGCACCGGTGCGCCGGCGGCGCGCTGCGTGGCCCAGACCAGCATCTGTGCGCCCGAGACCTTGGTCAGCGCCACGGTGTCGGAGACGAACAGCAGCGTGGTCGCGCGGAACTGGCCGCTGGCGGCTTCCACCAGGTACAGGCCCGGCGCGCGCTTGCCCACGGGCACGAAGACGTTGCCCTGGCCGATGTCGATGAAGTCGCTGCTGGAGCCCTCCAGCTTCACGCCCTTGGGCAGGGGAATGGGCTGCGCCGACTGCACCGGGTAACGGAAGCTTTCGACCACGGGCAGCCCGGGGATGGGGCGGAACTGCGGCGGCTCCTCGAACACCGAGGGCCGGGTCAGCTTGTCGGGTGTCTTGAGCGCGGGCGCCTGCGCCACCACCGCGCGCCGGGCCTCGGGCGAGAACAGCTTCTGCCAGGCCAGGCGCGACTTCACGACCCAGCTGTCCCACAGGTGCGTGAGCGTGTTGGCCAGGCCCTCGTCCTGGGGCCGGGCATCGACCTGCACGCGGTGCAGGTTCCGCTGCCGCTGCAGGAAGGCCAGCGGATCGGGGATGCGGTAGACCCGCACGTCGATGCCGCCCACCTGGGCCAGCGCCTGCGGTGCATTGACCTCGAGCCGCACACGCGCGGGCTCGGTGCTGCCGAAGCTGGCGTCCGACAGCAGGAAGAAGGGCTCACCGGCGAAGGGCGTGCGCTGGTTCTCCAGCGGCTGGGGCGGCGCAGGCGCGGCGGCGGCCGGGTGCAGCGAGAAGGCGGCGAGGAGGGCCAGGGCGGCAAGGATGGTGAACGCGGTGGAAGCGGTGAAAGCGCGCCGGAGAAGGGTGTGCTGCATGTTCGTCACGCCAGGAAGGCCAGCCGGTACACGCCGGCGAAATTCGGGTTCGATGCGGTAGGGCGCCAGCGCGTGTCGGACCAGTCCAGCAACTGGCCGGCCCGCATCGCGCGCAGGCCGTTGTCGCCGGGCCGCAGCTGGCCGGTGTGGTAGGCGATGTAGTTGCCCATCCAGACCATCAGGTGCTGTGCGTCGCCCTGGTCGAAGAACAGCACGTCGCCCAGCGCGGCCTGGGCCAGCTGGCGCGAGACGGGGCGTGTGTTTTCCTGCACCAGCTCCAGCGCGCCGACGTACGCGTCGCGCGAACCGTCGGCGCGGCGCCAGGTGTTGCGCAGCGGCGCTGCCGAGGCGGCATCGAGGTCGGGTGGCACGCGCCGGCCCAGCAGGCCGTTGGCGCGGCGCCATGCCAGGTCGTGCGGGCGCAGGCTCTCGGCCACCGCGAAACGCACCAGCCCGGCGCAGTCGCGGTGTGTCCAGCGCGGCGTGGGGCCGCGGTCGATCTGGGCGTGGACCAGCAGGGTCATCCAGTCGCGAAAACGCGTGGACTGTTCGCGGTCCAGCGTGGGGGTGTCGGTGGCGAAGGCGGCGCCTGTAGCCATGCCCAGGCCGAAGCCCAGGCCCAGGCCGAGCAGGCTGCGGCGGCGCAGCGGCACCGCGGGTCCGAGGGCCGTGGGAACGGGGCCGGGCATGGCGTCCTTGCTGACGTCGCTGCCGGCGTCGTAGTGGGCGTCGTTCAGGGCGTCGTCGTGCGCTGCGTTCATGGTGTCTTCCCGGCCACGGCCCGCAGCGGCTGCCAGTCGACGGTGACCCAGCCCGCGGCATCGGGCGCAGTCGCCGCCACGGCGCGCACCGCGGGCAGCTTGCGCAGCGCGGCCAGGCGCGGCAGCAGGTGCTTTTCGGCGGCCTGGCGCAACACCTCCTGGCTCTCGGGCAACACGGCGAAGGCTTCGCGCTGCAGCAGCTCGGCCATCTGCGCCGGGGACGCCACGGCCAGCGTGCTGCCGGAGGCGGCCGGCAGCGCGTCCAGCACACTGGGGTACTGTTTGCCCTGGGTCTTGAGCGCGAGGTCCACCAGCGTGTCGTCCGGTGAGAAGGTGATCCAGCGGTCCTGGCGCGCCAGCGTGGGGTGGTAGCTGCTCTCGCCATCGGCATCGGCATCCACATGGCCGCCCCAGGGCGCGTCGATCTCGCTGTGCCAGGCCTGCGCACCGGCCGGCACGCCGGCTGCGTTGCGCTCGGCCGCGCTCGCCAGGGCCCAGCGCGACAAAGCTTCCAGCGCCGCCGTGCTGGCCTGGGCCGCGCCGGCATCGGCCTTGGTCTGCGCCACCAGCAGCGGGGTGTGCAGCTGCGAGCGTGCGTACCAGCAGACCGCCACCGGCCCTTCGAACTGCGCGGCGAAGGCCGGCCAGTCGACCTTGGGCGCATCTTCGGCCTCGGTCTTGCGGCCCTGCATCACGGCGGCCAGCCGCGACCACTGCACGGGCACCATCGCGCAGGCGGCCGGGCCCAGCGGCAGGCCCGACCACAGGGTGCGTTCCACGGCGGCGGCCGGCAGCACCGGCGCCGCGGCATCGGCCTGCAGCCGCAGCGCGGTGGCCAGGCTGGCGCCACCGGCCGCGAGGTCGATGCGCAGGGCCTGCAGGCCAGGGAAGAAATGCTGGTAGCCGAAGGACAGCAGCCGCGCATCGGCGACGATGCGGTGGCCGTCGCTCTCTGCC
Source organism: Burkholderiaceae bacterium (assembly GCA_965278985.1). Lineage (GTDB taxonomy): Bacteria > Pseudomonadota > Gammaproteobacteria > Burkholderiales > Burkholderiaceae_C > CAISIP01. Next base: position 819,478 of record OZ257131.1, read on the forward strand.
CCCAGGCCGAAGTGGCGGCGGTAGGCGGACTGCCCCGCGGCGTCGTCCGACAGCAGCCCGGCCACGACCTTCAGCGCACGTGCATCGGGCTGGCGCTGGGCATCGAACAGCAGCCCGGGGTCGCTGAGCACCACCACGCGGTTGCCCTGCGACAGCAACAGCAGCGTGCGGCGCGCCGACAGGGTCAGCGCATAGGCCGTCACCTCTTCGCCGTTGGCGCGCACGCTGGCGACCACGCTGAGCTGTGTGTCCTTGGCCGCCACGCTGGCCAGGCCCTGCAGCACGGTGGCCAGCGGGCCGCGCGTCATGGCCAGCAGCCAGTGGCGCGGCGCGCCCTTGGCGTCGGGCCACCAGGCCATCTCGGCCGGCGCGTCCAGCGCGGCCTCCAGGAGCTGGTCGGGCAGCGTGGTGTCGTGCTCGAAGGCGATGCGCTTGATGGCCCCTCGCAGGCCCATGCGGTCTTCGTGCTCCTCGTAGTAGAAGGCGAAGTCCTCGGTCAGCAGGTCGCGCACCACGGGCGCACGGACCAGGTCGCGTGGCAGTTTCGACAGCGAGGGGGTGGACACATACGCATAGGGCGCGGACAGGTCCACGTCCAGCGCGTTGATGGGGCCCGTGAACCGGTGCCGCAGGCCGTAGAACACGGCGCCGGCCACGGCGAGCAACACGATCGCGGCCAGCGCCGCGCGGATTTTCTTGTTCTGCAGCATCGATGCCTTCCTGCCTGAGGGTGCCGATCATCGCAGGTTAAGGGGGGCCTCCCGGGTGTCGGCTGCACCTCGGCGGCACGAGGAGGGCGCGCAGCGGCGTGCCTTGATCCGCGCATCCCTTGACCCCATGGAAAGCGGCACCGCACAATGCGCCGATGTGTCCGGAAGCAACCCCCTCTCCCACCAGCGCCGCAGCAGCGGGCGGTGTGTGTGTCGAGTTCGCCGCCAGCCTGCGCCGGCATGTGGAGTGCGCGCCGCAGCACGTGCCCGCCGGCAGCCTGCGCACGGTGCTCGAAGCCGCGCTCGAGGCCGCGCCAGGCCTGGGCCGTTATGTATTCGACGACCAGCGCGACGTCCGCAAGCATGTGGCGGTGTTCGTGAACCAGCACATGGTCCGCGACCGCCACCACCTGGCCGAGGCGCTGGTAGCGGGTGACCGGGTCATGGTGGTGCAGGCGCTCAGCGGCGGTTGAGCGCGACCCAGCCGTTCCAGCACATCGTCAACCGAGGAGACCTGCATGCACACATTGCTCGTCGGCAGCCGCAAGGGGCTGCTGGTGCTGCGCGGCCAGCAACAGGACTGGCGCATCACCGCGCACCACTTTGCCGGCGAGCCCGTCACGCAGGTCTTGGCCGACCGGCGGGACGGCGCGTGGTACTGCGCGTTGCGGCTGGGCCATTTCGGCGTGAAGTTGCACAGGAGCCTGGACCAGGGCGTGCACTGGCAGGAAATCGCCGCGCCGGCCTTTCCCCCGAAGCCCACCGAAGGCCCCTGGGCCGACGACCCCACGCCCTGGAACGTCGACCTGGTGTGGGAGCTCGCGGCCGGTGGTGCGGCCGAGCCCGGCGTGTTGTGGGCCGGCTGCATCCCGGCGGGCCTGTTCCGTTCGGCCGACCGCGGCGACAGCTGGCAGCTGGTGCACAGCCTGTGGGAGCAGCCCGGCCGCCGCGAATGGATGGGCGGTGGCTACGACCACGCCGGTGTGCACTCGGTGCTGGTGGACCCGCGCGACCCGCGCCATGTGACGGTGGCCATCTCCTGTGGCGGCGTGTGGCAGAGCCGTGACGGCGGCGCGCAATGGGCGCTCACGGCCCGTGGCATGCATGCCGACTTCATGCCGCCCGAGCGCGCGGAGGACGGCAACATCCAGGACCCGCATGCCATGGTGCAGTGCGCGGCCGATCCGGATGTGTTGTGGGTGCAGCACCACTGCGGCATCTACCGCTCCACCGATGGCGCGGCGCAGTGGCGGCAGATCGCATCACCGCGGCCCTCGGGCTTCGGGTTCGCCGTGGCCTGTGATCCGCACAATCCCCTGCGCGCGTGGTTCGTGCCGGCGCAGGCCGATGCGATGCGCATCCCGGTCGACGGCCAGGTGGTCGTGACCCGCACCGACGACGGTGGTGCGAGCTTCCGCAGCTTCGGCGCGGGGCTGCCCCAGGCGCATGCCTTCCACCTTGTCTACCGGCACGGCCTGGCGGTGTCGCCCGACGGCGGCACGCTGGCGATGGCCTCGACCACCGGCGGCCTGTGGGCCAGCGCGGATGCGGGTGAACACTGGCACGGCATCTCCAACGACCTGCCGCCGGTGGCGGCACTGCGCTTCGCACATCCCGCTACCTGAGCAGGCGACCACGCAGCCACCGTCCGCGGTGGCATCGCGTCGCGTGGTGGCTGCACACACTCCAGCAGGCGTCGGCGCAGACCTACAGCCGCGTGCCGTGATGGCTGGTACCTCGGCACGCCGCTGGCTGCAACACTGGCCACCAGATCCCGTGCAGCCTGGCGGGCACGCGGTTGCGCGTGCCGCCGCGCGCGGGCCACCATCCCCCGTGCAGGAGCCCCCATGCCATCGTCTTGCCCCGTCGCGATCTCTCGCCGCGACCTTCTCATCGCCACGGCCAGCGCCAGCGCGGCCACGGCCACGCCGGCCCTCGCTGCCGATGTGTCCGCCCAGCCCACGCCCTCCGCCATGGACACCTCGCCCACCGGCCGCGTGAGCCTCACCGTCAACGGGGAGCGCCACCACCTGGTGATGGACACACGTACTTCGCTGCTCGACACGCTGCGCGAGCACCTGCACCTCACCGGCACCAAGAAGGGTTGCGACCATGGCCAGTGCGGTGCCTGCACGGTCATCGCGGACGGCCGGCGCATCAACTCCTGCCTCACGCTGGCCGTGATGTACGACGGCAGCAAGATCACCACCATCGAGGGCCTGGGCACGCCGCGCAAGCTACACCCAATGCAGTCGGCCTTCGTCAAGCACGACGGCTACCAGTGCGGCTACTGCACGCCCGGGCAGATCTGCTCGGCCGTTGCGGTGCTCGACGAAGTCAAGGCAGGCATCCCGAGCCATGTGAGCGCCGACCTGCTGGCGCGCCCGCGCGCCACGAACGAGGAACTGCGCGAGCGCATGAGCGGCAACATCTGCCGCTGCGGCGCGTACTCCAACATCGCCGAGGCCATGGCCGAGGTGGCAGGGGGGAGCGCAGCATGAAATCCTTCAGCTACCAACGCGCCCGCACCCCGGCCGAGGCCGTGTCGGCCGCGGCCCGCCAGCCCGGCGCGCGCTTTATCGCAGGGGGCACTAACCTGCTGGACCTGATGAAGCTGCAGATCGAGGCGCCCGCGCACCTCATCGACGTGACCGGCCTGGGCCTGGACCGCATCCGGCCGCAGCCCGGTGGGGGCTTGAGCATCGGCGCCATGGTGCGCAACACCGACCTGGCCGCCGACATGCGCGTGCGGCGCGACTACGCGGTGTTGTCGCGCGCACTGCTGGCCGGCGCCTCGGGCCAGCTGCGCAACATGGCCACCACGGCGGGCAACCTGCTGCAACGCACGCGCTGCCCGTATTTCTACGACACGGACCAGCCCTGCAACAAGCGCCAGCCCGGCAGCGGTTGTTCGGCCATCGGCGGCTACACCCGGCAGCACGCCATCCTCGGCACCAGCGAGGCCTGCATCGCCACGCACCCCAGCGACATGGCGGTGGCTATGCGCGTGCTGGATGCCACGGTGGAAACGCTGCGGCCCGATGGCAGCCCACGCAGCATCCCGATCGCCGACTTCCACCGGTTGCCCGGCAACACGCCGCATGTGGAGACGGCGCTGGAGCCCAGCGAACTCATCACGGCCGTGACCCTGCCGCGCCCCGTCGGCGGGCGGCATGTCTACCGCAAGGTGCGCGACCGCGCCTCCTACGCCTTCGCGCTGGTATCGGTGGCCGCCATCGTGCAGCCCGGCGGCACGGCACGCGTCGCGCTGGGCGGCGTGGCGCACAAGCCCTGGCGCGTGGAAGCGGCTGAAGCCACTCCCGTCACCGGTGCCACCGGTGCCGGCGCCATGGCCGCGCAGCTGCTGGCCGGTGCGCGCACCACGCCCCACAACGACTTCAAACCGGTGCTGGTGGAGCGCACGCTCGCCGCGGCGCTGGCCGACGCCACCGCAAGGACCTGAGCATGAAATTCGACACCCCCGCCACCACCAACCCCATCGACCGCCTGCGTGTCGTGGGCCTGCCGCTGGAGCGCATCGACGGTCCGATGAAGACCACCGGCATCGCACCGTATGCCTACGAGCGCCATGACGTGGTCAAGGACCCCGCCTATGGCGTGGTCGTCGGCGCCGGCATCGCCAAGGGCCGCATCATCGGCATGGACCTGCAGGCCGCACGCGCGGCACCCGGCGTGCTGGCCATCGTCACCGCGCAGAACGCCGGCGCACTCGGCAAGGGCAAGCTGAACACCGCGCCGCTGCTGGGCGGACCGCAGGTCACGCACTACCACCAGGCCGTGGCGCTGGTGGTGGCGCGCAGTTTCGAGCAGGCGCGCGCCGCCGCGATGCTGGTGAAGGTGGACTACGCGCCCGAGACGGGCCGCTTCGACCTCGCCGCAGCGCGCCCCTCGGCGCCCCTGGCCAAGGAGAACGAGAACAGCGGCCCCACGCAGACCGCGGTCGGCAACTTCGACACCGCCTTCGCGGCTGCGCCGGTGCAGCTGGACGCCACCTACACCACGCCCGACCAGTCGCACGCCATGATGGAGCCGCACGCCACGCTGGCAGCCTGGCAGGGCGACCAGCTCACCGTGTGGACCTCCAACCAGATGATCGACTGGAGCACCGGCGACCTGGCGAAGACCTTGGGTATCCCGAAGGAAAAGGTGCGCCTGGTTTCCCCGTTCATCGGTGGCGGCTTCGGCGGCAAGCTCTTCGTACGGGCCGACGCGGTATTGGCGGCACTTGGCGCACGCGCCGCGGGCCGGCCGGTCAAGGTGGCGCTGCAACGCCCGCTGATCGCCAACAACACCACCCACCGTCCCGCGACCATCCAGCGCATCCGCATCGGCGCCACGGCGGACGGCGGCATCACCGCGATCGCGCACGAGAGCTGGTCCGGCGACCTGCCGGGCGGCGGCCCCGAGACCGCCGTGAACCAGACGCGCCTGCTGTATGCCGGTGCCCACCGCATGACGGCCATGCGCCTGGCCGAGCTCGACCTGCCCGAGGGCAACGCCATGCGTGCACCCGGCGAAGCGCCCGGGATGATGGCCCTGGAAGTGGCGATGGACGAGCTGGCCGAGCGGCTGCAGATGGACCCCGTCGCGCTGCGCATCCGCAACGACACGATGGTGGACCCGGAGAAGCCCGCGCGCCCGTTCTCGCAGCGGCGTCTGGCGGACTGCCTGCGCCTGGGTTCGGAGCGCTTCGGATGGGCCCGTCGCACGCCGCGGCCCGGCCAGGTGCGTGAAGGCCGGTGGCTGGTCGGCATGGGCATGGCGTCGGCCCTGCGCAACAACATGCAGCAGAAGTCCGCGGCACGCGTGCGGCTCGACGCGCGCGGCCGCGTGACGGTGGAGACCGACATGACCGACATCGGCACCGGCACCTACACCATCGTGGCGCAGACAGCCGCCGAGGTGATGGGTGTGCCCATGGGTGCCGTGCTGGTGCGGCTGGGCGATTCGTCCTTCCCCGTGTCCTGCGGCTCGGGCGGCCAGTGGGGGGCCAACAACGCCACGGCCGGCGTGTATGCGGCCTGCATGAAGCTGCGCGAGGCGGTGGCGCAGCGGCTGGGGCTGGACCCGGCGCAGGCGGACTTCGCCGATGGCATGGTGCAGGCGGGCGCGCGCAGCATCCCCCTGGGCCGCGCGGCGGCGCAGGGCGAGCTGGTGGCCGAGGACGCCATTGAATACGGCGACCTCGACAAGAAGATGCAGCAGTCCACCTTCGGCGCGCATTTCGTGGAAGTGGGCGTGGACGCGTTCACGGCCGAGATCCGCGTGCGGCGCATGCTGGCCGTGTGCGCGGCAGGCCGCATCCTGAACCCCAAGTCCGCACGCAGCCAGGTAATCGGCGCGATGACCATGGGCGTTGGCGCGGCGCTGATGGAGGAGCTGGCCGTGGACAAGCGCCGCGGCTTCTTCGTGAACCATGACCTCGCGGGTTACGAGGTGCCGGTGCACGCCGACATTCCGCACCAGGAGGTGGTGTTCCTCGACGAGACAGACCCGATGTCCTCGCCGATGAAGGCCAAGGGCGTGGGGGAGCTGGGCATCTGCGGTGTCGGCGCCGCGGTGGCCAACGCCATCTACAACGCCACCGGCGTGCGAGTGCGTGAATATCCCGTCACGCTGGACAAGCTGCTGCGCAACATGCCTGCGTAATACGTCCTCGACGCCCTGCGTGGGACGCCAAACTCCCATCGAGTGCACCCGTGGAACCGGCTCTGCCGGGCCACCGGGTGCGCCCCCCAGTGGGGGGTATAGGACGCTACACGCAGTGAGCGTCCGTAACGGGGGGCGCTCTATTACTATTTGGCGAAGGCCTTGCGCGAGCCGTCCTCGAAGACCTCGTCGTCGCGCTGCAGCTGGCCGTCCTCGGCCCAGTTGCGCTCACGCCGCAGGCGGCCCTGCGCGTCGAAGGTGGACTCTGACACGCGCCGCCCCTGCTCGTCGAAACGCTGGTGGGCACCCGTGGGGACCTGCCGGCCGCCGCGTTCGGCCAGCGTGTAGCGCCCCAGGCCGCTGCGCTGGCCGTTGTCGTGGAAGGTCGTGACCTCCAGTTCGCGCTGGGCGCCGCTGCCGGAATAAACGGCCTTGCTGCGCGGCTGGCCGTTGAGGTACCAGGTATCGTTGGCCAGCAGCTCGCCCTCGGGCGTCCAGCGCTGTTCGCGCACGAGGGTGCCACGTTCGGAGAATTCGGCCTCGCGCTGGCGGATGCTACCGCGCTCGGTGACGCGCCAGGCCACGTCACGCTGCAACGTACCGTCGCTGGTGAAGCGCTTTTCCGTGCGCTGCGTCTCGGCGATCTCCTGCAACACCGCGACCTTGCCGTTGTCGTGCAGGTCTTCCACGCGCGTGCGCCTGCCGGCAGCAAACTCCATGCGCGTGCGCACATTGCCACGGCCATCGAAGAGTTCCACCTTCGACGGCGCGGCGCTGCCGAAGCCGCACAGGCGCGCATCGTCCACGGCGGGCGCCAGCATGGCCGTGTCGGCGCAACGCAGCGACTGCAGCTTGCCCTGCGCCGTGAACTCGGCCACGGCCTGCTCCTGGCCGCTGGGGGCGTGGAAGGCGGCGCGGCGCAGCGTGCCGTCGGGGTGAAAACTGCGTGCCAGGCCCACGGTGCGGCCGTTGTCCTGCGTGCTCTCGCGCAGCACCTGGCCGGTGGGGGAGAACTCGCGCGCCAAGCCCTGCTGGTTGCCCTTCTCGTTGACGCTGTGTTCCTTGGACAGCTTGCCTTTGTCGTAGAAGCGCACCAGGCCCATGAACACGCCGTTGCGCAGCTCCTGCTCGCGCTGCAGTTCGCCGCTGTCGCGGTCCTTGCAGCGCATCAGGCCGGTCTTGCCGGCCGTGGTGTTGCCGTTGGCGGGGTTCACGTGTTCGCCGTTGAGTTCGCAGTCCTGCACGGCGTGCGCGAAGCCCGCAACGGCGCATAGCAATACCGCGGCGAAGAAGGGGCGCAGGCGTGCAAGGTGGGTCTGCATCAGGGGGTGGGGGTGGAGGAAGGTTGGCTGGGCGCGCATGCCCGGAGCTTAATCGCTAGGCGGCGTCGCTTGCGGTCAGCGCGACAGGGGGCCGGGTACCGGCGCCGGCGCCGGCGCTGGTCGTCCATGCGCGCAGCTGTGCGGGTGCGCGTGTCTAGCGCCGCCTCGCGACAGGACGCCCCCGGCATCCACGTGACCCACTGCACAATGGGGCTCCATCACTTCCGACTGCCCATGCGCACGTTCCAGCCGCCCATGCCCGACCGGCGCCCGATGCGCTTGGCGCTGGCGCTTACCGTGGCGACCTTTGTGGCGAAGCTGCTGCGGGCGGTGGCGCCTTCTTCCCCCGCAGCCACGGAAACACCGGCATGAACACACCGCTGTATGAGGCGCAGATGGGGCCTGCCTACGTGCGGCTCGATGCGTCGGTGCAGCTGCTGCACCGGCTGGCGGGTGCGCATGTGCTGCACGGCGAGGTGCGCATGCAGGCGCCCTGGTCGCCCCTGGGTCGCCTCGCGGCCAGGCTGGTGGGCGCACCGACCCGCTCGGTCGCGGGGCCGATCCTGTTGCGGCTGGAGGCCGGGCCGCAGCAGGAGCGGTGGACCTGGCAGTTTCCTGGCGGGGTGATGGCCTGTGTGGTGGCGCCGCAGGCCGGCGGTGTCGACGCGCATCTCGGGCCGCTGCGCATCGCGCTGGCGCCGCAGGAAGATGCGGGCCGGCTCCGGTTGCAGCCGCTGCGCGCGCGGGTCTTCGGCATGCCGCTTCCTTCCTGGTGGCAACCCCATTTCATCTGGGAGGAGAGCGGCCGCGGCCGCCGCGTCTACTTCATGGTGCGCACGGCGCTGCCCCTCGTGGGGCCCATCACTGCGTTCACGGGGTACCTCGAATTGCCGGAGGCGTAGCCCGGCGCGACCCGGTGTCCGCCCGCGGATGCGGCCAATCCCGTTGCGCGTACGCCGTGCGGTGGCACAACGGGGGTATGCAAATGCATGACAAGCCGCCAAGATAGCGACCGGGCAATGGCGTGCGGCGCGGAGCGTTCCCAGGGGAGAAGCTCCCCCATCGCGCGGCGGTTGCCTGCGCACCATTCGTAGCCACCCATCCATGAGGAGACGGCGACCATGCTGAAGAACATGCGGATTTCCTTTCGCCTGGCCTTGATCCTGGGTCTTCTGCAGCTCCTGCTGCTGGGTGTGGTGGGCATCGCGTTCTGGCAGATGGGTGTCATGCGCGCGGCGACCCATGACATCGCCGAGGTGTGGCTGCCCAGCGTGGAACACGTGAACCAGCTCAACACCAGCACCTCGCACCTGCGCATGGGCGAGTTCCAGCATGTGCTCAACACCGATGCCAAAGCGATGGCGGGCATCGAGCAGGTCATGGCCACGACGCTGGCGGCGTTCGAGGACGACCGCAAAGCGTATGTCGCGCTGATCTCCAACGACGAGGAGCGCAAGCTCTACGAGCGCTTCGCGGCGAAGTGGAAGCAGTACATGCAGGTGCACGACCAGGTGCTGGCGTTGTCGCGCAACAACGACAACGAGAAGGCCCAGGCCTTGTTGGAGGGGGATGCGGCCAAGGTGTTCGACGAAGCGGGTGCGATGCTGCAGCGCCTCGTCGAACTCAATGGCAAGGGGGCGGATGCATCGTCCGTGGCGTCCGAGCAGGCGTTTTTCTCGGCGCGCCTGGTGCTGCTGGTGGCGGTGGCCGCGGCGCTGGTGGTGGCCGTGGCACTGGGGGCCTGGATGATCCGCTCGATCACGGCGCCCCTGCGGGAAGCCGCGGGTGCCGCGGACCGCGTGGCCTCGGGCGACCTCACAGGCGCCATCGACGTGAGTTCGCAGGACGAGACGGGCCGCGTGCTGCATGCGCTGCAGCGCATGCAGGCCAGCCTGGTGCAGGTGGTGTCGCGCGTGCGGCTGAACTCCGAGAGCGTTGCCACGGCCAGCGCCCAGATCGCGCAGGGCAACCAGGACTTGAGCCAGCGTACCGAGGAACAAGCCAGCGCGCTGGAAGAGACCGCGGCGACCATGGACGAACTCGGATCGACGGTGCGCAACAACGCCGAGAGCGCCAAGCAGGCCAACCAGCTCGCGCAGGGCGCCTCCACCGTCGCCACGCAGGGCGGCGAGGTGGTGGGGCAGGTCGTGACCACCATGCGCGGCATCAGCGACAGCAGCCGGCGCATCGGCGACATCATCGGCGTGATCGACGGCATCGCCTTCCAGACCAACATCCTGGCGCTGAATGCCGCCGTGGAAGCCGCCCGCGCCGGCGAGCAGGGGCGCGGCTTCGCGGTCGTGGCGGGTGAGGTGCGCGCGCTGGCGCAACGCAGCGCGGAGGCCGCCAAGGAGATCAAGGCCCTGATCGGCCGCAGCGTGGAGCAGGTGGAGCAGGGCACGGCGCTGGTGGACCAGGCCGGCCAGACTATGGGCGAGATCGTCGGCGCCATTCAGCGCGTGCGTGACATCGTGGCGGAGATCACGACGGCGAGCGTGGAACAGAGTTCCGGGGTTCAGCAGGTGGGTGAAGCAGTGAACCAGATGGACCACGCGACCCAGCGCAATGCGGCGCTGGTGGAGGAAAGCGCGGCCGCGGCGCAGAGTCTGCAGGAGCAGGCGCAGCAGCTGGTGCAGGCGGTCGCGGTGTTCAAGCTGGCGGACGAGGGGCGCTATGCCGCCGTCGCACCGGTGCCAACGCGTGCTGCCACTGCCAAGGCCTCCGCTCCAGCGCGGACTGCGGAGCGCCGGCAGCCTGCCGCACTGGCCAAGGCAGCGACCAGGGCGTCTGCGAAGGCTGCCCCTTCGATTGCCACGTCCCGGCCCGCCGCGGACGATGCCCGCCGTGATGAACGGGTCGCGACCGCAGGGAGAGACGACTGGGAGACTTTCTGATGCCGGAGGGCCGAGGCGGCCCCGTTACTCGGGCTTGATGCCCAGGTCCTTCACCATCTTGCCGTAACGCACTTCCTCGCGCTGCATCAGATCCGCCAGCTGCTCGGGCGTGGAGGCCACGACCTCGGCACCCAGCTGTCCGAGGCGCTCCTTCACGTCGGGGCTGTTGAGGATGGCGACGGACTCGGCGTTCAGGCGGTCGATCACGGCCTTCGGTGTGCCGGCCGGTGCCAGCAACGCGCCCCAGGACGTGGCGCCATACCCCGGCACGCCGGACTCGGCCACGGTGGGCACATTGGGCAGCAGCGCAGAACGCTGCGGGCCGGCGACGGCCAGCACCTTGAGCTTGCCGCTGGTCACGTGCGGCTGCACCGAGGCCAGCGCGTCGAACATGACCTGTGTGCGGTTGGAGATCAGGTCGGCATGGGCGGCGGTGCTGCCTTTGTAGGGGATGTGCTCCAGCTGGATGCCGGCCCCCTGCTTGAGCATCTCGGCGAAGAACTGCGGGTTGCTGCCCGCGCCGGAGGAGGCATAACTCATGCTGCCGGGCTTGGCCTTGGCCATCGCGATCACGTCGGCCACCGAGTTCACGCCCAGCGTGGCGGGCACGACCATCACCAGCTGCACGTTGGCGGTCTGCGTGATGGGGGCGAAGCTCTTGATGGGGTCGTAGGGCAGGTTGGCGAACAGCGCCTTGTTGACCACGTGCGAACTGGCAACGAAGGCCAGCGTGTATCCGTCGGGTGCGGCCTTGGCCACGGCGTCGGTGCCGATCACGCCGCTGGCGCCGGCCTTGTTCTCCACGGTGACGGCCTGGCCGAACTTCGCGGTCATGCGGTCGGCCAGCAGGCGGGCCGTGATGTCGGAGGCGCCGCCCACGGTGTAGGGGACGATGATCTTGATGGGTTTCGTAGGCCAGGCCTGGGCGAAGGCGGTGCCTGCCAGCGACAGGGCTGCGGCGGCGAGCAGGGTGCGGCGGGGGAGGGTGGTCATGGGGAGGTCTCCTCGTTGGTTGGTCGATGATTAGTAGGCGGGTTTGGTGGAGAACCACCCTGGCCTGGCACTGTCGAGATAGGCGCCATGGATGCCATCCACGCGGTAGCGCTCCAGCTTCGCGAAGTCGGGCTCCACGCCCAGGCCCGGCGCTTCGGACACGTCGAAGCCACCATCGCGCACCACCGGCGGCACCGTGACCACGTCGTCGGACAGGTAGGAGCGCTCGCTGTCGATGGACACGGTCATGTTCGGGATCGAGGCCGCCAGGTGCACATAGGCCGACTGCGAGAAGCCGAGCTCGCCGCCGCTGTGCAGCGTCACGGGGATGCCGGCCGCCTCGGCGATGGCGGCTGCCTTGATGGTCTGCCACAGGCCGCCGATTTCGTGCGGGTCCAGCAGGATCACGTCGGCCGCCGAGGCGCGCACGATGTTGCCCACATCGGCCAGCGTGTAGGCCGATTCGTCCAGCGCGATGGGCACGGGCTGCATGCGCCGCAGTTCGGCGTGGCCTTGGATGTCGTCCAGCTCCAGTGGTTGCTCCACATACTGCAGGTCGTAGCCGCGCAGGCGCTCCAGCATGCGGCGTGCCGTGCCGGGCGTCCAGGCGCTGTTGACGTCGGCACGCAGGTCGCGCGAACCGACCGCGCCGCGCACGGCCTCGACGTTGGTGATGTCGGATGCCATGTCCATGCCGATCTTGACCTTGAAGCTCTGGTAGCCCTGCTCCAGGAAGCGCTGGGCGGCATCGCGGAGTGCGCCGGCATCGGTGCCGAAAAGATAGCCAGAGGCCATCACGTGGCGGCGGAAGGCCCCCCCCCACAGCGCATGCAGCGGCTGGCCGGTGCTGCGGCCCAAGGCGTCCCACATCGCCATCTCTACTGCGGCCATGGCCATCACCGCGGCGCGCTTGTGGTGGTAGTAGCCGGCACCGAAGACATGGCGTGTGAAGCGCTCCACGTCGCGTGCGGTGTGCTGCAGCGCGATGGGGAAAATGGTCTTCACCAGCACCGGCTCGATGAACTCCAGCAGGCAGATGGTTTCGCCATACCCCTTCGAGCCGTCGGCCAGCGTCAGCTCCACGACCACGCGCGTGGCGGCCGGCCGGCGGCCCGAGCCCCAGTGCAGCGCCTCCTTGAAGGGCATGCCGATGAGCCAGTGGCGGGTGGAGACGATCTGCAGGGGATGGGGTGTGCTCATGGTGGTTCGGTGGGGAGTTCAGTCCACGCGGCGGCCGTCGGGGATGAAGAGATGCGCCTGGGCGGGGTCGAAGCGCAGGCCCACGGGTTCCCCCACAACGACGCTGGAGTTGCCATCCGCACGCACGATCACGTTGCGTCCCGCGAGCTGTACATGCAGGTAGGTTTCGCCACCCAGGCGCTCGGCCACGGCGACTTCGGCATGCAGCATCGCGGCGGCGGGGGCCACCACCTGCAGGTGCTCGGGGCGGATGCCGAATACCAGTTCCGTGCCGGGGGCGAAGCGCTCGGTGCAGGGCAGGGTCACATGGTCCCCGCCTTGCAGGGCCAATTCCACGCCTTGCGGCGGCGCGGCCACCACCTGCGCGGGCAGCAGGTTCATCTTCGGCGAGCCGATGAAGCCGGCCACGAACTGGTTCGCAGGCCACGCGTAGAGTTCCAGCGGCTTGCCCACCTGCTCCACACGCCCGGCGCGCAGCACCACGATCTTGTCCGCCAGTGTCATGGCCTCGACCTGGTCGTGCGTGACGTAGACCACGGTGGTGTCCAGCTGGGCCTTGATGCGGGCCAGCTCCACGCGCATCTCCACGCGCAGCGCGGCGTCGAGGTTGGACAGCGGCTCGTCGAACAGGAACATGCGCGGTGCCCGCACGATGGCGCGGCCGATGGCGACGCGCTGGCGCTGGCCGCCCGACAGGTCCTTGGGACGGCGCTCCAGCAGGTGCTCGATCTGCAGCGTGCGTGCGGCCGCCTGCACCTTGGTGTCGATCTCGGACTTCGGCGCCTTGGCGATCTTCAGGCCGAAGCCCATGTTCTCGGCCACGCTCATGTGCGGGTACAGCGCATAGGACTGGAACACCATGGCAATTCCGCGGCGCGCGGGCTGCTGCTGCGTCACGTCCTCGTCGTCGAAGAGCACGCTGCCGCCGCTGCACTCTTCCAGTCCCGCGATCATGCGCAGCAGCGTGGACTTGCCGCAGCCCGAGGGGCCGACAAAAACGCAGAACTCGCCGTGCGCGACTTCGAGGTCCACGCCGTGGATGACGATGGTGTCGTTGAACTGTTTGCGGACCTGCCGCAGTTGGAGCCGTGCCATGTGCTTGTAGTCGTTATTCGGGAATCGAAACGGGTTTGCGGCCCCACCAGCCGCGGATCTTTGGCGAGATGAGGGCCGAGGGCGCCACGCTGGTGAGACCGCCATCGATGGGCAGGTCCACGCCGGAGACGAAGGACGATTCGTCGGAGGCGAGGTACACGGCCGCATGCGCCACGTCGTCGGGCACACCGGCGCGGCCCACTGGGTAGGCCTCGGCGTCCAGCCGCAGGTCGGCGGGGTTGCGGTCGGCCAGCGTGCGGGCGTTGAGGATCAGGCCTGGCGAGAGGGCGTTGCAGCGAATGCCGTGCGGGCCATACTCCACGGCCAGTTGCTTGGTCAGCGCGTGGATGCCGCCCTTGGCCGCGGTGTAGGCCGCGAGCTTGGGGTTGGCGACGATCTGGTTGATCGAGCACATGTTGACGATGCTGCCGCGCTTCGCCGCCATCATGTGCGGCAACACGGCGCGGCAGGCGCGGAAGACGGAGGAGAGTGCCGAGTCGATGGAGGAATCCCAGTCCTCGTCGCTGCAGAGGTGGGCGGAAAATTCGGTGTAGGCGACGGCGTTGTTGACGAGGATGTCGATGCGGCCGTGTTGGGCGGCCACGGCATCGATGGCCTGGCGCAAGGCCTTTTTGTCGGTGACGTCCACGTTCAAGACGAAGTGGGACTGAAGCTGCTGTTGCAGCGAAGCGCAGCTCTCCGCGTCACGTTCGAATGCGACGACCTTCGCGCCCTGTTCTGCAAAGCGCAGCGCGATGGCCTCGCCGATGCCGCGGCCCGCTCCGGTGATGATGGCAACCTTGTCCTGGAGTCGATGGCTCATGATTTGACAGCCCCTGCGGTGAGGCCCTGGATGAAGAAGCGCTGCAGGAACGCAAAACCGATCACCACGGGCAGCGAGCTGACGATGGACGCGGCCATGGCGCCGCCCCAGTCGCTCTTGCTCTCGCCGATGTAGTTCAGCAGCAGGCCCGGGCCCACGGTGCGCAGCTCGGGTTTGGTGATGAGGGTGAGCGAGAAAAGCAGGTCGTTCCACGCCCACATGAAGGAGTACAGGCCCACGGTCACCAAGGCGGGCATGGCCAGCGGCAGCACTATGCGGTGCAGGATGTACAGCTCGCCCGCACCATCCGCACGCGCCGCCTCGATGATCTCGGTGGGGATGTTGACGAAGTAGCTGTACAGCATGTAGGTGCCGCTGGGCAGCGCCAGGATGATGTAGGCCACGATCAGCCCGGTGCGGGTGTTGAGCAGGCCGGCCCATTGCAGCAGGGGGTACAGGCTGATCAGCATCATGGCGAAGGGAAACATCTGCGCCGACAGCATCAGGAACATCAGGGGCTTGCGGCCGCGGTAGCGGAACTTGGCGAAGCTGTAGGCGGCGTAGGTGGCCAGCACCACGGTCAGGATGGCGCCGCCGCCGGCGGTGATGAGGCTGTTCTGCAGCTGCTGCACCATCTCGCCGCGGCTGAAGAGGTTCAGGTAGTTGATGAATGTCGCGTCCTTGGGCCAGAGCGTGGGGAAACGCACGAAGACTTCGCTCTCGGGCTTGATGGAGGTGATGGCCATCCACAGCAGCGGGAGGAAAAGGAAGCCGGCGATGAGGGTGAAGGCGGACCAGAAGACGGCCTTCGATTGCCAGGTGAGTAGTTTCAGCATGCCGTTGTTTTTGTTGTCTTCGCTTCTTGCGGAGTGCTCGTGTCGCGGCAGGCCGTGCTGGCCCTGGGCTCATACGTGGACGGTCTCCGCTGCGCTCCGACTCCCCTGCGGTGCTCGCCCGAAGGTCGCACCGCAGAACTCACTGCGTTCGCTTCGCTCTCTCCGTTCAGACAGCTGCGGTGAGTCAGTTCACGAAGTGCGCTGCGCGCACCGACCTTCGGGCTGCGCTCCTCGGCGTCCCCGAAATCGCCCAGGGCCAGCACGGCCTGCCGCGACGAGGGGACGTGGTGGGTGTTCGACGCGAATACCAAAGCCACTTCTGCAAAGCCGTGCCCGGTTGGGCCGCGGCGCGCCTCTGCGGCGCCGAGGAGCACAGGGCGCATGGCCGCGCGCGCAGCGCGCTTCCACATATGACTCACCGTGGATGTCTGAACGAAGTGAGCGAAGCGAACGCAGTGAGTTCCACGGTGGGCCATGTGACCGAGCACCGCAGGGGAGTCGGAGCGCAGCGGAGACCGCCGAAGTGAAGCGCCGCGGCCCACCCGGGCACGGCTTTGCCGCGAGCAGCAACGAACGAAACTAGCAGCACGCACGCCAATCAACCCTCGCGCTTGAACAGAATGCGCAGATAGAAAACGGTAGGTATCGCAATCGTGATGAACCACAACACCCCCACCGCACAGGCCGTCCCCATGTCCCAGTTCTGAAACGCCTGCTTGTAAACCTCCACAGACAGCATGGTGGTCGCCTTGATAGGCCCCCCCTGCGTCAGCGCATAGATGACATCGAAGGCCTGTAGGTTGCCCATGGCCCCCAGAATGGTCACGATGATCATGGTCGGCGCCAGGTGCGGCAGCACCACATAACGCAGCACGCCGCCGTTCTCGCAGCCGTCCACGCGCGCAGCGTCCACCTGGTCCTGCGACACGCCCTGCAGGCCGGCGAGGAAGAACGCCATGAACAGCGGCACGGACAACCAGGCCTTGGTGATGATCACGGCTGCCATCGCGCCGCGTTCCTCGGCCAGCCAGGTGATCGGCTCCTTGATCAGCCCCAGCGTCATCAGCAGTGCATTCAGCACCCCGTACTGCCCATTGAAGATCCAGGCCGCGAGGAAGGCCGTCACCGTGGTCGGCAGCACCCAGGGCAACAACGATGCCGCACGAACGAAGGCCCGGCCCTGGAAGCTCTGGTTCAGCATCAGCGCCCACAGCAGCCCGAGCACGAAGGTCAGCGCCGTGGTGCACACCACGAAGACCAGCGTGTTGGTCCAGATCGTCAGCATGCCGGGGTCACCCAGCAGCCGCGTGAAGTTTGCCAGCCCCACGAAGGCTGGCTGCTCCATGTCGATGGTGTACTTGTAGAACGACAGCCGCAGCGACTGCAGGAACGGGAACAGGATCACCACCACGAAGGCGACCAGCGCCGGCACCAGCAGCAGGAAACCGGTGCGGCGCTCCTGCGCTTTCAGGCTGCGTTCGGGGGCGACGGAGGAGGCCGGCATCGTGGGCGCGCGCAACCAGGGTCAGGTCTTTGGCAGCTCGGCCATCTTGGCTTCGAGCCGCTTGCCCATGCTCTCGATGGCCGCCTGGCCGGTCTTCTGGCCCAGCAGCGCGCCTTGCACTTCCTCGCCCACGATGGTCGTGAGGTCCGCCGAGTTGGACCACATCGAGATCTCGTCGCGCTCGGCCGTATTGGCGGCCTTGGTCCAGGACGTCACGTAGGGGTCGCTGGCGAGTTGCGCCAGGGCCGTCTGCGTGACCGGGAACAGGCCCTGGTCCTTGAAGTAGGCGATCTGGTTTGCGTCGTTGAGCGCCAGGAAGCTCGCCAGCTTGGCCTGCGGCGACTGGGCGTCGATCTTCGCCCCCTGCGGGAACATCGTCAGCAGGTGGCCCCAGGCGAAGGACTGGGGCTTGTCGCCGGCCTTGAGCACCGGCGTGGCCATGGCCCACACGTTGGCATCGAACTCCGCGCCCTTGCCCGAGTTGCTGCGCGCGAAGCCGCGGGCCAGCGGGGCGTCCTGGTAATAACCGGTCTGGTTCTGCGCATACATGCGCCGCGCGTCGGGGCGGTCGATGTCCTTGGCGGCCAGGCCGTCCTTGACCAGGCCGGCCATGAAGTCCAGCGCCTTCACACCGGCCGGGCTGTTGACCAGCACCTTGCCCTTGTCGTCGAAGAGCTGCCCGCCGAAGGTCCAGAGCCAGACCTGGAAGTCCGGGCTCAGCGAGTTGTTGTTCTTGGTGGTCATCGCGTAGGGCACGGCCTGCGGATTGCTCTTCTTGATGGCCTTGAGCGATTCCACGAACGCGTCCACGGTGGTGGGCGGCGCGTTCACGCCGGCATCCTTCAGCACCTTGGCGTTCGCCACCATGCCGATGGAGGCCGCCGTCCACGGCAGGCCCAGCTGCTTGCCGCGGTATTCGCCCAGCTTCAGCGTGCCGGGGTTGATGAGCTTGGCCAGTTGCTCCTTGCCGTAGACCTCGTTCAGGTCCTGCATCTTTCCCGTGGTGCCGAACTGCGGCAGCCAGCGTTCGGCCAGCTGCACCACGTCCAGCGGCTGGTTGGAGCGCATGCGCAGCAGGATGTTCTGCTGCATCTGGGCCCAGGGGAAGCCGATCACGTCCAGCTTCACGTCGGCATTGGTCTTGCGGTAGCCCTCCAGCATGCCGGTGAGGATGGATTTGCTCGCAGCCTCGTCCTGGGACCAGCCCACGTAGCTGAGGGACTTGGCCTGCGCCCATACGGGCACGGAGCCCATGGCGGTGCTGGCGATGGCGGAAGCGGTGAACTGTCGGCGCGTGAACATGGCGGTCTCCTCGTTGTGAGTTCCGATTGTTGGAACAAATTAGGTGATGCGGATTGTTGACCGGCTTTTTGTTTTACCCATTGGTACTTACCCTGCCTGAAAGCGGCGGCATCTGCGGCCAGAATGGCGACCCATGGACATGGCGGTTCCTCTGGTTGGAACAATGCCGCTGTAACTGCAAGTCATGGAATCACGTCTGCCCCGCACCGAATCCCCCATCCGTGCCCTCGCCGCAACAGAGCCGAAGGCCGTGGTGGAACCCATCGCGGGCGCTGGTGTGGGGGTGCTGGAAAAGGCCATGAGCCTGCTGAACATCGTGTCGGCGGCGCCCGCCCCCATGACCTTCACCGAGCTGCTACGCGCCGGCAGCCTGCCCAAGGCCACACTGCACCGCATCCTGGCCACGCTGATGCGCGAGGGCCTGTTGCGCCACGATGCGCGCACCAAGTCCTACCAACTGGGTTTCCGGCTGCTGGAGCTGGCGCACGAGGTCTGGAGCGATTTCGACCTGCGGCTCGCCGCGCAGGACGAACTGGTGCGGCTGCAGGGCGCCGTGGGTGCGTCGGTGCAACTGGTGGTGCTGGATGGCGCCAGCGTGGTGGTCATCGCCGCGCAGGATGCCGGGCGCGAATGGCGCAACCGGTCGCAGGTGGGCTTGCGCTGGCCTTTGCACGCCACGGCGGCGGGCAAGGTGATCGCGGCGTACATGGACAGCGCGCGCCAGGCCGAGCTGCTGGCCAGGACCACGCTGGACACCTTCACGGAGCGCACTGTCGTGGCGCTGGATGCGCTGCGCAGCGAGCTGGTGCTGAGCCGCGCACGCGGCTATGCGCTGGAGTACCTGGAGCACGAGGAGGGCGTGGTGGCCGTGGCCGCGCCCATCCTGGACATCGAGGGCCAGCCCATCGGTGCGGTGTGCGTCAGCGGATCGTCCGCGCAGCTGGGCCTGGACCGGTTGCACGGTCTGTCTTCGGCGCTCATCGGCGCCGCGCGCACCATCTCGCACAACGCGGGCGGCCAGGTCATGTCCATCCAGCCCAAGGCCCAGCCCGCGCAGGACCCGGCCTTCGAGGTGCTGTGCGTGGCACAGACGCGCTCCCTGCTGGGCGAGGGGCCCACCTGGTCGCCGCGCGATGGTGCGCTGTATTGGGTGGACATCCTCACGCCTTCGGTGCACTGCTACAACACCCTCACGGGCGTGGACCAGGAGGTCAAGCTGGGCGCGATGGTCAGCGTCGCCATCCCCAAGGCCACCGGCGGCCTGCTCGTGGCCACGCCGTCGGGCCTGATGACGCTGGATGTCGCTACCAAGAACCTCACCACGCTGTGCCACCCCGAGGCCGAACGCCCCGGTAACCGCTACAACGACGGCAAGTGCGACCGCATGGGCCGCCTGTGGATCGGCACGCTGGACATGGGCACGGCCGCCAACCGCGGCAGCCTGTTCCGCGTGGAGGCCGATGGCAGCTGGAAGAAGATGGACACCGGCTTCACGGTGGCCAACGGCCTCGGCTGGAGCCCCGACAACACGCGCATGTACTTCACCGACTCGCCGCGGCGCACGATCTACGTCTATGACTTCGACCTGCTGGCGGGCACCATCAGCAACCGCCGCCCCTTCATCACGCTGGACGCCAGCGACGGCACGCCGGACGGCTTGACCGTGGACGAAGATGGTTGCCTGTGGGTGGCGGTGTGGGATGCCTGGCGCGTCTCGCGCTATTCACCCGACGGTCGGGAGATGCTGCGCATCCCCATGCCCGTGCCCCGGCCCACCAGCTGCTGCTTCGGCGGGCCCAGCCTGGACACGCTGTACGTGACCAGTGCTGCAGTGCGGCTCAACGAGCAGGCGCTGGCGGCGGCGCCTCTGTCGGGTGCGTTGTTCGCGGTGCGGATTCCGGGGGTGCGCGGGTTGCCGGAGACGACGTTTGCGGGGTGATACGGCAGGTCGCCGAGCAGGCCCGCGAGGCCCGCTCGGTCAGCGCCCTGTATACACCGGCTTCCTCTTCTCCTTGAACGCCGCCATCCCCTCGAGCGTATCCGCGCTCTCGCGCACCGCGTTGAGCTGGCGGATGGTTTCCGACATGATGTCCGACGGCCCCTTCGGCATGACATGCTGGTTCACGAAACGCTTGAGCGTGGCCAGCACCAGCGGTGCGGAATTCGCCAGTTCCTCGGCTTGCTGCAGCGCCACCTCGACCTGCTTGCCCACCGGTGTGAGCTCGCTGGCGAGGCCGATGTCATAGGCGCGCCGGCCATTCATGGTGCGGCCCAGCAGCATGATGTCCATCGCCGCCTTGTGCGGGATGCGCCCGGCCAGCGCGGCGATCATGCCGCCCGTGAAGCCCAGGCGCGCTTCGGGGTACGAGAACTTGCTGTTGTCGGCGGCCACCAGCAGGTCGCACATCATGGTCATCACCAGTGCGCCGCCCACGACCCAGCCGGCGGTGGCCGCGATGATGGGCTTTTCGGTGGTGATGCCGGCGCCGGGGATGCAGCGCCACAGTTCGGGCAGGTTGCTTACATCCGCGCCAGACGAGAAGGCGTCGTTGCCCTGGCCCGTGACCACGGCCACGCGCTGGTCGGAGGCGTCGAACTCGGCGAAGGCGGCCTGCAGCTCCAGCGCCGTGTCCTTGCAGATGGCGTTCTTGCGCTGGGGGCGGTCGATGGTGAACAGGCTGACCTTGCCATGCTGTTCGATGCGGATCTGGGACATGGGTCTCCTCGGGTCGTTGTGCAGGTGGGGCACCTGCGGGTGCGGATGTCAGGCCTTCGCGCCAGCTGCCGGAGCAGGCGCAGCGGTGGACGCGGCGCGGTACGCGGCGATGCGATCGCGCAGCCCGGGCCGCGCGGCGGACTGCACGAGTCGCTGCAGGTCCGCAGCGTCGCCTGCGTCCCCACGCGGACGGCGCGCGCTGCCGAGCGCGGCGTGGATCGCTCGGTGCGTGGGGCCGTCGAGGCGCACGGTGTGCTGCAGCAGGGATGCCAGCGCAGGGCCCGCGGCATCGGCATCGAGCCGTTGCTGTGCGAAACCGGCGGAGAGGGCGGACGCTGCGTCGATGGTGCCACCGCCCTGCACCCAGGTGCGGGCCTGCACCTCGCCCACGGCATCGGCGAGCCGGGCCGTGCCCAGCACCAGGCCGAAGGCGGGGCCGGGGAAGGCGAAGCTGGCATCGCCCACGATCCAGCGGTGGGCGCAGGCGCCGAAGATGTCGGCACCGGCGCCCATCACGCGCCCCTGTGCCAGGGCCAGCGTGTCGAAGGGCGCGGCGTAGAGGGACTGCAACAACAGCTCCACCCGCGTGAAGCGCGCCAGCAGGCTGTCGTCGGTCTCTTCGTCGAGGTTCGAGAGGTCGAAGCCGGTACAGAAGTGCCGGCCCGCGGCGTCCAGCACCAGCAGGCGGATGCCCCCATCAGCGTAAGCGGCATCCACGGCACCCTGCAAGGCGGCCACCAGGGCCGACGACAGCGCGTTGCCCTTGGCAGGCCGGTTCAGCGTGATCCCCAGCAGCGCGCCATCGCGCTGCTGCAGCAGTTCGGACGGGGTGCCCGTCATGCGGCAGGCGCGGCCCACAGGTTGGGTGCGAGCGCGTTCGAGTAGCCCGACACGAATTCCTTGGGTGCCCCCGTGTCCGCCGCGAACACATGGCGACGGATGCGCCCGATGTTGCCGCCATAGAGGTGGATGCTGACCGAGTCGCGGTCGTCGAAGGCGTTGCGCACCACGTGGATGTCGCCGATGCGCGGCGAGACAAATTCCATCTGGCCAGGCTCCAGCCGTTCCTCGTGGCCCTGCGGCACCAGGCGGCCATCGGCGCCGCGCGCATAACGTTGCCCGCATTCCGCACCGCGCAGCATGCCGATGATGCCCCACACCGTGTGGTCGTGGATGGGCGTCTTCTGCCCCGGGCCCCAGACGAAACTCACCAGCGAGAAGCGGTCCAGCGGGTCGCCGTAGAGCAGATGCTGCTGGTAGAACTGCGGATGGTTGCGCGCCATGGCCTCGGGCAGCCAGTCGTCGTGGGCGATCAGGGCAGACATCAAGGTGCCGGCGCGTTCCAGCATGGCGGGTTCGTCCAGGCCGGACTCACCGGCCAGGCGCGTCATCGCGGTCACGAAATCGAGCAGGCGCTGCGGTTGGGGGGATGCGGACATGGCGGCTTTCTCTCTCAGGAATAACGTGCGCGGATGGCCTCGGTGTGTTCGCCCAGCGCGGGCGGCGCACCGCGCACGCCAAAGCCTTCGCCATTGAGGCGGATCGGCGAGACGAAAGTGCGCGTCTGCGTGCCGCCAGGCAGCGTCAGCGGCTGCACCCACTGCATGTGTTCGGTCTGTGGATCGGCCAACGCCTCGGCGTAGCCGTTGATGCGTGCATGGGGCACGCCCGCTGCGTTGAAGGCGGCGATCCAATGCTCCACGGGTTGTTGCGTGAAGCGTTGCTCCAGGATCTCCTTCAGCGCCACCTGGTTCTTCGCGCGGTCGGTGGTGGTCAGGAAGCGTGCATCCTCGGACAGTGCCATCGCATCCACCACGCGGCAGACCTCCAGCCACAGCTTGTGGTTGCCGGCCGCGATGGCGAAGTAGCCATCGGCCGCCTGGAAGGCCTGGTAGGGCGCGTTGCGCGGATGGGCCGAGCCCAGCTTGCGCGGGTTCGTGCCGTTGCCGAAGTACTCGCTGGTCTGCAGCGCGCCCACGGCCAGCGTGCAGCCGAACATGGGGATGTCGATGTGCGCGCCCTGGCCACCCGTGCGCACCTCGGCCAGCTTGGCCGCGATGGCGAAGGCGCCGTACAGGCCGGAGGTGAAGTCCGAGATCGGCACACCACATTTCACGGGCGCGCCGTCGGCCTCGCCGGTCACGCTCATCACGCCCGCCGAGGCCTGGATGGTCAGGTCGAAGCCGCCTTCACCGGAGCGCGGGCCCGACTGGCCGTAGGCCGAAATCGAGCAGTACAGCAGCTGCGGCTTGGCCTCCTGGAAGTTGGCATAGCCCAGGCACAGGCGGTCCATGACGCCGGGGCGGTTGTTCTCGACCACGACATCCGCGTCCATGATCAGGCCGTGCGCCACGGCGCGGTCCGCCGGGCTCTTCAGGTCCAGCACCACGGACTGCTTGTTGCGGTTCAGCGATGCGAAGTTCTCGCTGTAGCCGTTGGACAGCGGCGGCCATTGCCGCAGGCCGTCGCCCGCGGGGGGCTCCACCTTGACCACCTCGGCGCCCATGTCGGACAGCAGCATGGCGCAAAAGGGGCCGGCAGCGGTGGAGCAGAACTCGACGACGCGCACGCCGGCGAGTGGCAGGCGAGGGGACGGGTTGGAGGAAGACATGGTCGTGGTCAGCCGTGGTGCGGAAGGAAGTTCAGTATATTCTGTTTTGTGGAACGAATCTTCTGAAATCGCGAACGTGAAACAAGTCGCAGGCCATCGGTCTCTGCCCCGAAGCCTTGCTCAGGAGGCAGCTGGCGGCCCATTGGCGCGCGTGGTGCCCGCGTCGGCGCTGGCCAGCGCGGCATCCAGCACCTGCAGGAAGTTCGAGACCACCGTGGAGGGATTGCCCGCCATGCGCGCCAGCAGCTGTCGGTCGGCTATGGGCAGCTTCTGCCATTGCCACAGGGAGATGCGCACCCCCGCCTGGTCCATGCTGTGCCGCGTGGCCAACGGGATCCACTCCAGCGTGAGTTCCTGCGGATGGGGCGGGCGGGGTGGGGGCGTGTCCATGGTGCGGTCGCGAGCAAGGCAACGGAGTGGAGGGTGGGGCGTGTCGGGCGCGGCCGGCGCGCCACGACACCATAACGCAATCCGGGGCCGCTGCGTAGGCTGTGGGGACGCCTCGTGGAAGGGCGTGTGCACGTGCTTCGGGGGGCCGGCCTCCTTGGGGTCACAGTTATGATCGGCCGGCCTCAGGCGGGCCCCGCGCTCCGTCGGGCGCCGCCGCACGAGTGACACACGATGAACAACACATTGGTCAAGGGCCTGCAATTGCTGGAAGTGCTCGCGCGCAGCGAGGGGCCCCTGGGCGTGAGCGAGCTGGCGGTGCGCCTGACCCTCGGCAAGAGCAATGTCCACCGCCTGCTGCAGGCGCTGGTCGAACTCGGCTACGTGCAGAAGAACGAGCAGCGCGGCACCTACCAGGCGTCGCTGAAGCTGTGGGAGATCGGCACCGCGCTGGCCTCGCGCCTGGGCATCAAGACGCATGCCCTGGAGGCCATGGAACACCTGCTGCGCAAGACGCGCGAGACGGTGCACCTGTCGGTGCTCGACGGCGACGAGGTGGTGTACGTGCACAAGCTCGACAGCCCCGAACCCGTGCGGGCGTACTCCGAGATCGGCGGCCGCGTGCCGGCCTGGTGCGTGGCCACCGGCAAGGCCATCCTGGCCTGGCAGCCCGAGCCCTACCTTGCGGGCCTGGCCCAGCGCCTGCAGCGTTTCACGCCCAAGACCGTGACCGAGCCCGTGGAGTTCCAGCGCGAGATGGAGCGCGTGCGCGGCAATGGCTACGCCGTAAACCGTGGCGAATGGCGCGAGTCGGTGTGGGGCATCGGTGCACCCATCCGCAACGCGGAAGGGGTGGTGGTGGCGGGCATCGGCATCTCCGGCCCCTCGACCCGTGTCAAGCCCGCGCTGGTGAAGGAACTCGCCGCCGACGTGGTGGCCGCCGCCGCCTCGGTGAGCGCACGCGTGGCGCGCGGCTGACGCCGCGGTGACGGCATGGTGCAGGCATCCCCTCCGGTGGCCCTGCCCGTGGCGGAAGCCGTGCAGCATGCAGCCGACCTGATCGCCGGCGCCGATGCACTGGTGGTGACCGCCGGTGCCGGCATGGGCGTCGACTCGGGCCTGCCGGACTTCCGCGGCAGCGCAGGCTTCTGGGGCGCGTACCCGGCGCTCGGGGCCGAGGGCATCGACTTCTATTCCATCGCCTGCCCGGACGCGTTTTTCGCCCACCCGGCGCGCGCCTGGGGTTTCTACGGCCACCGACTGGCCCTGTACCGCGCGACCACGCCGCATGCAGGCTTCGGCATCCTGCGGGGCTGGGGCCACGCCATGCGCCACGGGCTGGGCGTGTTCACCAGTAACGTCGACGGCCAGTTCCAGAAAGCCGGCTTCGGTGCCGGCCCCGTACATGAATGCCATGGCTCGCTGCACCACCTGCAGTGCCTGCATGGCTGCCACGATGCCACCTGGAGCGCGGACACCTTCACGCCCGACGTGGATACCGAACGCTGCCTGCTGCGCGGTCCCTTGCCGGTGTGCCCGCGCTGCACCGGCCTGGCGCGGCCCAATGTGCTGATGTTCGGCGACGCCGGCTGGCTCGATGCCCGCCATGCGGCGCAGGAGCGCGCCTTGTCCGGGTGGCTCTCCGGCGTGGCGCGGCCGGTGGTCGTGGAGATCGGCGCCGGCACGGCCGTGGCTACCGTTCGCCAGTTCAGCGAATGGGTGGTGCGGGCGCGGGGCGGTCGCCTGGTACGCATCAATCCCCGCGAGAGCCAGGTGGCCTCGCCGAAGGACGTGGGGATCGCCGCCGATGCCTTGCCCGCGCTGATGGCCATCGACCGTGCGCTGTGCAGCTGAGTGAGGAGAATAAAAGGGTCGGCAGCGCCACGGCCCGATGCGCTGGCTTGCGCGCGCTGGGTTGCAGGGGTGGGATGGGTAGAGGGGGCACCTCCGGCGATGCTGTCCTTGGTGGGCGGATGCAGCAGCGGCGCCCGGGGTCTTGACCAGCAGCTTTTTGGCTGGCGGGATCTGCGTGGCGCCCGCATCCTTCGGGCCTCCGTCAGCTGCGTCGTTATCGTGCCACGTCGCCTGCCGGCGTGCCGAACAGCGTCACCATCGCCTGCCGCAACCAGCGGTGCGCGGGGTCCGCGTCCTGGCGGGTGTGCCAGAACATGTTCACTTCCAGCGGTGGCATCTCGAAGGGCACGTCGCTGATCAGCAGCTCGTCTGCATTGCGGATGTTGCGCGCCACCGAGCGCGGCACCGTCACCATCAGGTCGGTCTGCAGCAGGATGCTGGGCACGGCGAAGAAGTGCGGCACACGCATGACCACGCGGCGCTGCAGCCCCAGCGACGCCATGGCCATGTCCGCGGGCACCTGGGTCATGCCCGGCGGGTCCACCACCACGTGGGCAGCCGCTGAATACTGTGCCAGCGTGAGCCGGCGCTGCCGCCGTGTGGCGCCCTTCGCGTGCAACACCACGTGGTCATCGCGGAACAGCGGCCGGTGCTTGAGCGTGGCCGGCAGGCCTGGAAGGTGGCCCACCGCGATGTCCGCGGCCCGGTCGCGCAGCATCGCTTCGTAGAGTGTGCGCGACGCCTGCAGAACCACCACCGAAGCCAGGGGTGCATGCTGCCGGAGGTAGCGCAGCAACTGGGGCAGGAACACCAGCTCCCCCACGTCCGACAGCAGCAGCCGGAACTCGCCCCCGAAGCGCACCGGTTCGAAGACCGCCGTGTTGGTCACCGAGTCCTCGATCAGCCGCAGCGCCTGGCGAATGGCGTCGGCCATCTGCGTGCTGCGCGGCGTGGGCTCCAGCCCCCGCGCGGTGCGCACGAACAGTGGGTCACCCAGCGTGTCGCGCAGCCGGCGCAATGCGTGGCTCACTGCGGGCTGCGTGAGGTGCACATGGCGCGCCACCTCGCCCAGGTTGCGCATGCGGTAGATGGCATCGAAGACCTTCAGCAGGTTCAGGTCGAGGGAGGGCAGGAGCATGGGGGTGATTGTGTCTACGACCCGAAAAGGGACACCATCGCCTGCCGCAACCACCGGTGCGCCGGATCGGTGTCCTGGCGGGCATGCCAGTACATCGTCACCTCCAGCGGTGCGATGGGGAAGGGCGCATCCAGGATCTGCAGGTCCTGGGCACTGCGCAGGTTGCGCGCCACCGAGCGTGGCACCGTCACCAGCAGGTCGGTCTGCAGCAGGATGCTGGGCACCGCGAAATAGTGCGGCACGCGCAGCACCACGCGCCGCTGCATTCCCACGGATTCCAGCCCGATCTCCACCGGCCTGCGCAGCGAGCCAGGCGGGTCCACCTCCACATGCGCGGCTTGCGCGTAATGCGCCAGCGTGAGCTTGCGGGACGAACGCGCCGCCGACTTGGCGCGCAGCACCACATAGTCGTCGCGGAAGAGTGGCCGGTGCTTGAGCGTGGGCGGCAGGTTGGGCAGATGGCCCACCGCGATGTCCGCCGCCCGGTCGCGCAGCAGCGCCTCGTACTGCGTGCGCGAGGCCTGCACCACCAGCGCCGTTGCGCCGGGGGTGTGCGCGCGCAGGTGGCTCAGCAGCCGCGGCAGGAACACCAGCTCCCCCAGGTCGGACAACAGCAGCCGGAATTCGCGGGCGCATAGCTCCGGCTCGAAGCTGTCCGTGCTGCTCACCGTGTCCTCGATCAGCCGCAGCGCCTGGCGGATGGGGTCCACCATCTGCTCGCTGCGCGGCGTGGGCTCCAGGCCGTTCACGGTGCGCACGAACAGCGGGTCGCCCAAGGTGGTGCGCAGCCGGCGCAGCGCATGGCTCACCGCGGGCTGCGTGAGGTGCACGTGGCGCGCCACGTCGGTGAGGTTGCGCAGCCGGTAGATGGCGTCGAAGACCTTCAGCAGGTTGAGGTCGAGGTTCTGCAGCGTCATGGAGCAGGGCGGGTGGGCCTACCAAAATAAGTTGCCTGCATTTTCATACTGAACAACATTCAGTGGATTCATTGCGTGAATCCCCGAATACTCCATCTCGACACGCCGCAGGGGCCACGCCATTGCGGACGGACCACCACAACAAGGAGATACACATGCCCACGACTACCTTTCTTCGTCCCCCCAGTCCATTTGCCAATGACGGGGCGCACAAACCGGCGCCTTCCCGGGCCTTGCAGGCCCTGCGTGTCGCTCTGGCCCTGGTCGCTGCCGTGTCCGCAGCGGCGGTGCAGGCCTGGCCGGACAAGCCCGTCCGTATCGTTGTCCCCGGCGCGGCCGGCTCCGCACCCGACGTGGCCATGCGACTGATCGGCGAGCGCATGGCCGAGAGCCTCAAGCAACCGGTGATCGTCGACAACCGCGTGGGTGCCGGTGGTGTCGTGGCGATGAACAACATCCTGGCATCGCGCGACGACCACACGCTGCTGTTCGTCATCACATCCACCTCGGCCATCGCGCCGGTCACGATGAAGACGGCCGCGTCCTTCGACTACCTGCGCGACCTGCAGCCGATGGTGCGCCTGGCGCAGACGCCGCTGATGATCGTGGCCAGCAACAACGCACCCGGCACGTTGCGCGAGGCGCTGGACGCGGCGCGGCGCCAGCCCGGTAAGGTGGCGTTCGGCACGCCGCCGGCCAGCACGCTGGGCGCGCTGGCCGTGAGCTGGATCGGCGAGACCGCGGGCGTGCAGTTCAACCCCGTGCCGTTCATGCGGCCCGCCGACAGCCTCACGGCCGTCAGTGCCGGTGACACGCAGTACTTCATCGACGGCATCTCGGTGTCGTTGCCCTTCGTACGCTCGGGCCGGGTCAAGCCGGTTGCCGTGTTGTCGGGCAAGAAGCTGCCGGGTCTGGAGGCCTACCCGCTGGGAGTGGACACCGTGCCCGGTTTCGAAGTGGTGGGGCGATTTGGCTTGATGGCGCCAAAAGAGGTTCCCCGTGCGGCGCTGGAGCCCATCCTCAAGGCGGCCCAGGCGGCCCTGGCCCATCCCGATGTGATCGCCAAGCTGACCAACCTGGGCCTGTACCCGGACTTCGGCACGGCGGCCGAGTACGAGCAGGGCCTGAAGGCCGAGAACGAACTCTGGCACGCCATCGTCAAGAAGGCCGGCATTTCTCCCGAGTGACAAGGAACCCACCATGCGACTTGCAAGCTTCACCACAGCCGACGGCGTGACGGGTTACGGTGCGCTCTCTCCGGACGGCGCGCACCTGTGCAACCTGGCCTCGACCGAGGCGCCAGACCTGCGCGCGGCTTTGCGTATCGAAGGTGTGGACGGCCTGCGGCAGCGCGCCGCCGCAGCCCGCCACGACATCGCCGTAAAGACCGTGCGCTGGCTGCCACCGATTCCGCAGCCCGACAAGATCCTCTGTGTCGGCATCAACTACGCCGCGCATGGCGCAGAAGCCGGACGTGAGGCACCACCGTTTCCATCGCTGTTTGCGCGGTTCCCCGACTCGCTGGTCGGCCATGGCGAGTCCATCCAGGTGCCGCGCAAGTCACAGCAGCTGGACTTCGAAGCCGAGCTGGCCGTGGTGATCGGGCGCGGCGGGCGGCACCTGCAGCCGGAGGAAGCGCTGGCGGCCGTGGCGGGCTATGCCTGCTTCGCCGAGAACTCGGTGCGCGACTACCAGAAGCACAACGCCCAGGTCACGCCCGGCAAGAACTTCCATGCCAGCGGCGGCTGGGGCCCGTGGCTGGTCACCACCGACGAGGTGCCCGATGCCACGCGGCTGGAGGTGGTGAGCCGCCTCAACGGCCGCGAGATGCAACGCGACAGAGTGGCGCACCTGATCTATTCCGTGGCCCGGATCATCGCCTACGTGTCCGAGTTCACGCCGCTTGCGCCAGGCGACGTCATCGCCACCGGCACACCGGCCGGCGTGGGCTTCCTGCGCAAGCCGCCGGTCTTCATGGCGGCGGGCGACGTGCTGGAGGTCGAGATCGGCCCCCTGGGCACGCTGCGCCTGCCGGTCATCGACGAGCCGGCCTGAACACCTCTTTCGTTTTCCATCCCAGGAGTCATTCCCAATGAACCTCAGCCCTTCCGAACAACAGGCCCTGCCGTTCCTCGACCAGTCGGGGCAGGCCCCCCGCAGCCCGCAGATCTGGGAGCCGCTGCTGGTCACGCGCGAGGCCATCGACGCGGAGGTCGAGCGCCTCAGCGGTATCCCGCGGCCCGCCAACGGCATCCGCTCCTCTGTCATGGTGCATCCTGCATCCCGCACCGCCAACAGCTTCACGCCCGGCACCTCGGTGGCTGTGAGCGTGCTGCTGCCTGGTGAGAAGACTACTCCGCGCAAGACCAACGCCAACTTGCTGGAGATCGGTATCCGCGGCACGGGCCGCCTGACGGTGGATGGCAGTCTCGACACCGTGCTGAACGACGTGTGGACCGTGCCTTCCATGCGCGGCCACGTGCACGAGGCCACGGGCGACACGCCCTGGGTGCGGTTGACCTACAGCAATGCACCGCTGCTGGAGCTGCTGAGTGTGTTGTACGAGGAGGAGGGCGTGGCCGTGCTGGAACACGCGCGCCCCGAAGACGGCCTGTCCGAACAACTGAAGCGCAAGTACGCCTTCGAGACCGCGCCCGATCTGCCGATCTCGGACGCGGGCGCGCGGCTGCGGGGTTATGAATACCTCACCGACATCCCCGTGGTGCCCAACCCCGCGCTGCACTGGCCGTGGGAGAAGGTGTGGCCCCACCTGTCGCACGCGCCGGGCGATGGCAAGCGCCGCATCTGGCTGCTGTACCACCCCGCCACCGAGCGCCGCGCCGGCACCACCGGAAGCTACTTCGCCACCATCGGCGGCTGTGCCGCGGGCGAGCCGGTCTACAAGGGCACGCACGGCCACCGCCATACCTCGGCTTCCATCAACTACCACATCACCGGCCACGGTTACAGCGTGGTGGACGGGGTGCGCGTGGACTGGAAGGCGGGTGACCTGCTGCTGTCCGCGCCCGGATGGTCCGAACACGCCCACTACCACGGTGAAGAGGGTTGGCGCGTGTTGACCGTGCAGGACCACCCGCTGCACATCGCCATGGGCTCGCTGCTGTGGCAGGAGAAGTACGACGGCCCCATCCTGGCCCTGGGCAGCGAGGAAGGCCAGAAGGGTTACACCGCACCCCGCACGCAGGGGGACTGAAGCATGGCGATGGACACCCAATTGGCCCAACTGCTGGACGAACGCAACGCGGCGCGCGTGGTGGTGGATTTTTATGCCGCGCTGGACCGCGGTGACAGCGCTTGCTGTGCCGCCTGCTTTACCGAGGACGGTGTCTGGGTGCGGGATGCGGGTGCGGTGATGGGCCGCACCGCGATCGCGCAGGCCGTGGCAAAGCGCCCGGCCGGCCGGCGCACAGCCCACACGGTGATGAACCTGCAGTTCGACGCTGATACCAACGCCGAGGGGGAGGGCAGCAGCACGCTGCGCTTCCTGCTGGTGGCCTATGACGCCACCGAGGACGATGCTGCGGCCGCCCCCTTCGGCCGCATGGCCGGCATCCGCCAGTGCACCGACACCCTGCAGCGCGAAGGCGGCGCCTGGCGCATCCGCCACCGAACCTCCGCGCCGTGGATGCGCGGGCCGCAGGGATGACCGCCGCACGGCCGCCAGCAGGCGCTCGCTCCGAAGGCGAAGCCAAAGGCACCCCTACCCGGATGTTCGACGACGCCCTGGTCGCGCGGCTCGCGGCCGAATTGCAACAGGCCGAGCAGACCCGCGTGCAAGTGGAGCACTTCTCCAAACGTTACCCCGGCATGACCATCGCCGACGGTTACGCTGTGTCCCGCGCCTGGGTGAAGATGAAGACCGATGCCGGCCGCGTCGTGCGTGGCCACAAGATCGGCCTGACCTCGCGGGCCATGCAGCAGGCCACGCAGATCACCGAACCGGACTACGGCACGCTGCTCGACGACATGTTCATCGAGCAGGGCAGCGACATCCCGGCCGCGCGCTTCATCGCGCCGCGTGTGGAGGTGGAACTGGCCTTCGTGTTGGGCCGCCGGCTGCAGGGCCCGGGCATCACCATCACCGACGTGCTGGCCGCCACCGAGTATGTGGTGCCGGCCATCGAGATCATCGATGCCCGCATCGAACAGCTGGACCGCCACACCCAGGTGATGCGCAAGGTCTTCGACACCATCGCCGACAACGCAGCCAACGCCGGCATCATCACCGGCGGACGCCCCGTGCGGCCCGATGCCGTGGACCTGCGCTGGGTGGGCGCGCTGCTGTACCGCAACGGCGTCATCGAGGAGTCGGGCATTGCCGCGGCAGTGCTGAACCACCCCGCCGCGGGCGTGGCCTGGCTGGCCAACAAGCTGGCCCCCTGGGACGAATGCCTGGAAGCCGGCGAGGTGGTGCTGGCCGGCTCCTTCACCCGGCCCGTGTTCGCCAAGGCCGGCGACACCTTCCATGCGGACTACGGCCCGCTGGGGGCCATCCCGTTCCGCTTCGTCTGAAGCGCCTTTGCACCCCCTTTGTTCTTTCATCCCAGCACACCATGAACACCTCGACCCTCTCTTCGCGGATGACCTTCATCGACACCCAGGATGCGAGGAACCTCAAGCCCTCGCTCTTCAACTCCATCGTGGCGCCGCGGCCCATCGGCTGGATCAGCACCATCGACGCCCAGGGCCGCGTGAACCTCGCGCCCTTCTCGTACTTCAACGCCATCTCGCCCGCACCACCGATGGTGATGTTCACCTGCAACGCACCGCCGGACCGTGCTGAGAAGGACACCGTGGCCAATGTGCGTGCCGTGCCGGAGTTCGTCGTCAACTTCGTGTCCTTCGCGCAACGCGAGGCCAT
The DNA here is from genome assembly GCA_965278985.1 of Burkholderiaceae bacterium. GTDB lineage: Bacteria > Pseudomonadota > Gammaproteobacteria > Burkholderiales > Burkholderiaceae_C > CAISIP01. Next base: position 852,332 of record OZ257131.1, read on the forward strand.
GAACCTGAGTTCTGCCACCGTGCCGCACGGCCACGACGAGTTCGCGCTGGCTGGCCTGCAGGCGCTGCCCTCGCAGCATGTGCGCCCACCACGCGTGGCAGGCGCTCCGGCGCACCTGGAATGCCGCCTGGTGCGGGTGGTGGACATCGAGCCCCAGGGCCCCGGCGAGCGCCTGAGCAGCGTGGTGATCGGCCGCGTGGTGGGCGTGCACATCGACCCGCGCTTCATGGACGCCGAAGACCGCTTCGACACCGTGCTGGCCGCGCCGCTGGTGCGCATGGGCGGGTTCACCTACGCCACCTTGGGCGAGACGATGGAGATCGGGCGCCCCGAATGGGCGCCCGCACCCGCCACGGTCGCGTGACGCCTGAGCGCCAGCCTGACCTACCGATCAAAACCACCAGGAGACCTCCCATGATCCCGACCCTCACCCCCTTGCACCCCTACCTCGGCTACAGCGTCACGGGCATCGATGCCGCCAGGCCACTCGCACCTGGCGTGCGCGAACTGCTGCGCGGCGCCATGGCCACGCGCGGCCTGCTGGTGCTGCGCGACCAGGAACTGGACGATGCGCAACAGGTCGCCTTCGCGCGCGTCTTCGGGCCCATCTCCAAGCAGGGTCCCATCCAGAGCATCAGCCCGGACGCGACCTACGTCTCCAACGTGCGCGCCGACGGCGCCTTCGGCGACGTGGAGCTGAACTTCCATTCCGACCAGATGTACTTCGAGCACCCGATGAAGGCGATCATGCTGTATGGCATCGAGATCCCGGAGGAGGGCGGTGACACGCTGTTCTCCAATTCCTCCGAGGTCGTGCGGCGCATGTCCCCCGCACTTCGGGCGCGCATCGCGGGCCGTTCCGTGTTGTCGCGCCTGGACTACGGCCGCCTGAACTACGGCGCCAAGCTCCAGCAGGCTGCCCATGCCGGTGTCCTGGAGGCGCAGCACCGCGCGATCGGCATACACGCCGACTCGGGGCAGGAGATCCACATGATCAGCCCCGACACCTCGGAGGAGATCGACGGTTGCAGCGCCGAGGAGAGCGCGGCACTGATTGCCGAGGTGGCCGCCTTGGTGGCCACGCCGGAGCTGATCTACCGCCACCAGTGGAAGAAGGGCGACCTGCTGGTGTGGGACAACACCCTGCTGCAGCACGCGCGCACCCCCTTCGCCTCGACCGCCCGGCGCACGCTGCGCCGCTGCGCCATCGCGCACCAGCCCGAGCCCGTGCTGGAAACCGCCTGAGCCGAGGCGCCAACCAGACCATGGAATTCCTGAAGAACACCTGGTACGTCGCTGCATGGTCGGACGAGATCGGAGAGGCGCTGTTCCACCGCACGGTGGTCGGCGTCGATGTCCTCTTCTTGCGCCTCGGCGACGGGACGTTGCGCGCGATGGGCAACCGCTGTCCGCACCGGTACGCCCCGCTGCACATGGGCACGCGCCTCGGTGATACGGTGCGCTGCATCTACCACGGCCTCACCTTCGACGGCCAAGGCCATTGCGTCCACAACCCGCACGGCAACGGTACCATCCCGGCCGCCGCACGGGTGCCGGCGTATCCCGTGGTCGAGCGCCACGCTGCGGTGTGGATATGGATGGGCGACCCGGAATTGGCCGACCCCGCGACGATCCCCGACTATTCCTTCGTGGAGCGCACACCGGCCACGGCGCTGACCAAGGGCTACCTGCCGACGAAGGCCGCCTACGACCTGCTGGTCGACAACATCCTGGACCTGAGCCACGTCGACTACCTGCATGCGGGGTCGCTCGCCACCGGCGCGTTCGCGCGTGCACCGGCCGAGGTGGAGGAGGCGGGTGGGGACCTGCATGTGCGCTGGTTCCTGCCGTCTGCCCAGGCCTTCGGCGTGGTCAAGCCCTTCCTGCCGAGCCCCGACGCGCTGGTGGACATCACGATGGAGGTGCGCTGGTCGCCACTGGGCAACATGCTGCTGAAGGCGGACACGGCGTTGTCTGGCAGCACCGGCAGCACCGGCGCACCACCCTTCGGCAGCAGCAACCTGCACCTCATGACACCGGAGAGCGCCACCAGTACGCACTACTTCTTCCTGAACACACGCGACTACGCGGTGGACGATGCCGTGCTGAATGCCGCACGCGGCGAAGCGCTCAGCCGCGTGTTCGCGCAGGAAGACAAGCCCGTGGTGGAAGCACAGCAGGACTGGCTGGGCACACGCGAGCTGCTCAGTACGAAACCGGTGCTGCTGCCCATCGACGGACCGGCGGTCCGCTGCCGGCGCATCGTGCAGCGGCTCATCGCCGCGCAGGGCGCTGTTGCCACCCCCTGAACCATTCGCACAACCTTGACGGAGACACGCATGTCCATTTTTCTGACCCCCACCTCCACCCCGACGTCGCCCGCCCGCCGCAGGCTGCTGCTGGCCGGCGCCGCCGCCCCCTTCCTGCCCACCCTGGTGCGCGCGCAAGGCAGTGGCTGGAAGCCTTCGAAGCCCATCACCGTGATCGTGCCCTATCCGGCAGGCGGCCTCTTCGACAACATTGCGCGGCAACTGGGACAGCGCCTGTCCGTCGCGCTGAACACCCCCGTGATCGTGGACAACCGCCCCGGCGCCAACACCATGATCGGCGCCACGGCCGCGGCCCGCGCACAGCCGGATGGCCACACCATCCTCTTCGCGACGGACGCCACGGTGTCCATCGCGCCCTACCTGTACAAGAGGGTGGCCTACGACCCGGACCACGACTTCACCCCGGTGACCCTGCTGTGCGACGCGCAGGAATGCATCATCGCCAATGCGACGCTGGCCGCGGCCAACCTGCCCGCCCTCATCGCCCTGGCCAAGCAGAAGCCCGAAGGCATTGCCTACGGCTCCTACGGCATGGGCAGCAATGCGCATCTGACGGGCGAAATGATGCAGGGCACCTTCGGCGTGCAGTTCACGCACGTGCCCTACAAGGGCCAGGCGGAGCTGTACCAGGCCATGCTGAACAACGACATCCAGTTCGTGCCCGGCGCGCCGGGCCTGGGGACGCAGCACATCCGCACTGGCCGCCTCAAGGTGCTCACGGTGCTGGGCGAGCAACGTGCGCCGCTGTTCCCCGAGATCACTACCGCGCGCGAGCAGGGCCTGCCGCTGCCTGGGGGTGCCTGGTTCGGCTTCCTCGCCCCCGCGAAGACACCGCCGGCCGCCATCGCCACGCTGGGCCAGGAGATCGCCACCATCGCCGCCGACCCGCAGTTCCGCGACGCCACGATGACGCAGAACGGCCTCATCCCGCTGGAGGCCGGCCCCGCCGCGTTCGCCCGCCGCCTGGCCGCCGACAAGACGCGGTACCAGCCGCTGCTGGCCAAGCTCGGCCTCAAGCTGGACTGAGCATGATCGATTTCCACGACCCCGACTTCCTGCGGGGTGACCGCACCGCCGTCTACGACCGGCTGCGGGCGGAGCATCCGGTGTGGCACATGCCCCAGGACGCCAATCCGCAGGAGCCCGACACCTGGGTGGTTTCGCGCCATGCCGACGTGGAGGCCCTGTTGCGGCTGGCCGGCACACGCGTGCAGCCAGCGGGACTGGACGCCCCGGCCTGGATGGCTGAGGGACCTGCACGCCAGCGCCTGCGCGCCAACCTGGCGCAGACCGATGCACCGGTGCACCACCGCATGCGCGGCGTGCTGGGCCCGCTGTTCATCCCCCGGCGCATCGAGGCCCTGCGCGCCGTGTCCGCCGATTCGGTGGCCCGCGCGTTGCAGGCCGTCGCGCACCGGGACGGCGCCTTCGACGTGGTGCAGGAGATCGCGCAGCAGGTGCCCAAGGGCGTCATCTGCCACATGCTGGGCATCCCCGAAGCCGACTGGGGCAAATTGATCGCCATGCAGCACGACCACCTGCTGATCTTCTCCTTCTCCGCGCTGACGGTGGACGAGGCCGCGCGTCTTGATGCCGTGGTGCAGTTCTACAAGGACTATTTCGGTGTGTTGCTCGACGGGGCCGGGGAGGACACGCCGCTGGTGGCATCGCTGCGCGCGGCGCAGGAGCGCGGGGAGCTGTCACGCACCGAGGTGCTGTCCATCATGCACACCGTGCTGGACGCGGGCTTCGAGACCACGCGCACCTCCATCTCCAACGCCATGGAGTTGCTGGCCAGCGTGCCCGGCCTCTTCGACCAGTTGCGCAACGACCCGGCGCTGGTGAACAACGGCGTGGAGGAGCTGCTGCGCGTGCGCACGCCCATCCATGTGCGCCACCGCTTCCTGACCGCGCCCTTCACGGCCTCGGACGGGACGGTGATACCGGCCGGTGCCCAGGTGCTGCTGATGCTGGCCTCCGCCAACCGCGACGCCGGTGTGTTCGACGACCCGCACCGCATCGACCTGCGCCGCGGCAATGCATCGCGCCACCAGGCTTTCGGCGGCGGGCTGCACCATTGCCTTGGCGCGCCGCTGGCACGCATCCAGCTGCAGGAGACGCTGCGAGGGCTCGTGCGCAGCTACGACAGCCTGGCGCTGGCCGATGGGCCGGGGCCGCGGTACCCGTCGCTGAAATTCCCGGCGCTGTCGTCGCTGCATGTCGTGGCCGAACGCCGCCGCGCCACGGACCGGGTGGCGGTGCCCGCGTGATGGCGCTGCAAGCCACCCAGCCGTTGGCGCTGTCGCTGCGTGTCGTGGCGCGCGACATCCTGGCCGACCAGGTCGTGGGCCTGACGTTGGCGCATCCGGAGGGCGTGGACCTGCCGGCGTGGACTGCGGGCGCCCATATCGACCTGGTGCTGGAGGGTGGGCTGGTGCGCCAGTACTCCCTGTGTGGCGACACGGGTGACACCCGGCAGTACCGCATCGCGGTGCTACGGCAGGAGGCCGCCAACGGCGGGCGCGGCGGCTCCTGCCAGGTGCACGCGCTGCCACTGCACGCCGCTCTGGCCGTCCAGGGTCCGCGCAACCATTTCGCGCTGCAGCCGTCGTCGCGCTATCTGTTCATCGCCGGCGGCATCGGTGTCACACCCATCCTGCCGATGCTGGCTGCGGCCTCGGCCAGCGTTGCGCAGTGGCAATGCCTGTACGGCGGGCGCAGCCGCGCGAGCATGGCATTCACGGACCTGCCGGCGCGCTACGGAGATGCCGTGCATTTCTGGCCGCAGGACGAGGCAGGTCTGCCCGACCTGGACGCGCTGCTCGGTGAACCCCGCAGTGACACCCAGATCTACTGCTGCGGCCCCGAGCCGTTGCTGCGGGCCGTGGCCGCCGCCTGCACGCGCCACGGGTGGCCTGCGGACGCGCTGCATGTGGAGCGTTTCGCCGCCGCACCGCCATCCCTGGACGCTGCAGACGATGCCGACGCGGCCTTCGATGTCGTGCTCGCGCGCTCGGACAAGCGGGTGCGCGTGGGCGCCTGTGAGAGCCTGCTGGACGCGCTGGGCGCGGCAGGCATCACCGTGCCCTCGTCCTGTGGCGCCGGTGTCTGCGGTACCTGCGAAACCGCCGTGCTGGACGGCACACCCGAACACCGTGACGCGATCTTGTCGGCGGAGGAACGGGCGAGCGGCCAGACGATGATGATCTGCGTGTCCCGGTCCTGCAGTCCCTGCCTGGTGCTGGACCTGTGAGCGTCGAATGACCGGCCACGAGAACAACAACGCCATGCTGGCATCCCTGCGCGCGCGCATGCCCGCTGGTGCCTGGGACACCCACTTCCACACCACCCACGCCCTGGGCACGGACCACGATCACCCGGTGGCCGGAGCCCTGGCACTGCAGGCCAGCATCGGCGTCGCGCGCGGCGTGCTGGTGCAGGCACGCCTGCACGGCGCCACCGACGCGGACTTCCTCGCCGACCTGCAGGCCGTGCCCCAGTGGCGGGGTATTGCACAGATCGAGGACAGCACCACGGATGCCCAGCTCGACGTGCTGCATGCGGCCGGCGTGCGCGGCATCCGCTACAACTTCGCGGGTTTCCTGAACCGCCGGCCCACCGATGCTGCGTTCCGCCGCGGCGTGGAGCGCGCCGCCGCACGTGGCTGGCATGTGCTGCTGCATGTGGAGCCGGCCGAGTTGCTGGAACTGGCCGACACCATTGCCGGCCTGCCGCTGCCGGTGGTGATCGACCACTGCGCGCACCTGCGCACGGCGCAGGGGCTGGAACAGCAGGCGCTGCACACGCTGTTGGAACTGGCCCGCTTGCCCCATCGCTGGATGAAACTCTCCAGCCTGGACCGCTGGGCCCCGTCGGGCGCGCCGCGTTACGAGGAAGCCGTCGCCCTGGGCCAGCGGGTCGTTGCGAATGCGCCCGAGCGCGTCTTGTGGGCCACCGACTGGCCCCATGTCATGTACAAGGACCCGCGCGCACCGGGCGATGCGCCGCCGCGGCTGGAGGACCTGCTGGCGTTGCTGTTCGCCATCTTGGGGGATGATGCGGTGCTGCTGCGGCGCATCCTGGTGGACAACCCGGAGCGGCTGTACGGCGGGGGATGAGGGGCGCAGCGCGGAGTGGAAAGCAGCACCCGGTTGCCCTACTACGCCGCCGGCAACCAGCGAAGCACGATCCCATACAGGACTTCGGGGTCCACGGGCTTGGTGATGTGGTCGTCCATTCCCGCGTCCAGGCCGGCCTGCCGGTCTTCGACATAGGCATTCGCCGTCATGGCGATGATGGGCATCCTGTCCCCGCTGCGCGCAATGCACGCGTGGCCTGCAAGCCATCCATCACCGGCATCTGCATGTCCATCAGCACCAGGTCGTAACGCTCGGCCCGGGCCAGCGCCAGCGCCTCCTCTCCGTCACCAGCCGATGCCACGAGCAGGCCCGCGGCGCTCAGCGGTTCGCGCGACAGCGCCAAGCCCAGCCCCGTGCCGCCGTACCGGCGTGTGAGGGATAGGTCCACCTGTTGAAAGGCCGCGAACACGCGCTCCTGCTGCTCGGGCGCTATGCCGATACCGGTGTCCTCCACCTCGAATTCCAGGCACACGCGGCGGCCGCCGCTATCGAGCACCCCGCGCCCGCAGCACGACGGAACCGACCTCAGTGAACTTCACGGCATGGGACAACAGGTTGAGAATCATCTGCGAGAGCCGCAACCGGTCGCCTCGGAGGACACGCGGCAACGCTGCCGCATCGACGGACAGCACCAGGCCCTTCGCACGGGCTTGTTCGCTGACCATGGCGATGGTGGACTCCAGCAGCTCCGCACTGCCGAAGTCGGAAGCAGCCAGCACCAGCTTGCCGGCCTCGACCTTGGACGGGTCCAGGATGTCGTCGATGAGTCCCAGGAGGTGTTTCGCCGAGGATGACACCTCGGAGACGCGTTCGCGTTGTTCGCTGCTGAGCGCGCTGCGCGAGAGCAGGTGGTTCGCGTAGGCGTCGTTGTAAAAACAATGGTGTCGCGGTCCCCAGAAGACATGGACGGGGTGGCGCGTGTTCAGCATCAGGCGCAATGCCCCTTGCAGACCCTGTGGCCACGCATGCGGTTTGCCCCGTGCGGTCGTGTTCCAGTCTCGGCCGCGGAGGATGCCGCCCACCTTACCGCCACCGGTTGAAAACGAAGGAACGTCGGTGCTCTCAGGTGGAGCCATGCTTCTTTGTTTGCTGCTGCCTGACTGTACTCCGGCGCCGGCTGTCGATGACGGCTTAGGTCCTCGGCCGCCGCCAGGCCAGCCCCATGTCCCCTGTATGCCCCCGGCCGCGCAGCAGCGTGGCTAAACTTGGCTGGCACAGCGGACGCGGGTGCGCCCGGTTCCCTGGCCCTTCAAGGAGAGAGGCATACGCAGTGCGCAGTCTCCCCGGGGTGCTCAACACTACGAAGGAACCGATGGCAATCCTCCCACCCGTGCCTGGCAACGAAGCCCAGAGGCTGCAGGCGTTGCGCGACCTCTTCGTGCTCGACAGCGCACCCGAGCCGATGTTCGACAGTCTCACCCGACTGGCCTCCGAGATCTGCGGAGCGCCGATCGCGCTGATCAGCCTGGTGGACCATGAAAGGCAGTGGTTCAAGGCCAATGTCGGGTTGCCAGGCGTCAATGAGACGCCGCGCGATATCGCCTTCTGCGCACACGCGCTTTCCGCGGACGAGGTGTTCGAGGTCGAGGACGCCAGGGAGGACCCGCGCTTCGCAGACAACGTGCTTGTGACCGGCCGGCCGGACATCCGCTTCTACGCCGGCGCGCCGCTGGTGGTGGAGCCCGGTGCGCGCGTGGGCACCTTGTGCGTGATCGACCGCGAGGCGCGGCATCTGAGCGATACGCAGCGGGAGATGCTCCGCTCCCTGGCCAACGTCGTATCGCAGGCGCTTGCCATGCGGCGTGACCTGATCCAGCGTGGGCTGTCGGTGCGGTCGGAGTTCGAGCAGGCCATGGCGGCCAGCGAGGCGCGTTTCCGCGCCATCGTGGAGGAACAATCCGAGATGGTCTCGCAGTCCCGGCCCGACGGTGAGCTGGTGTACGTGAACCCTGCCTATGCGGAGCATTTCGACCTGCGGCCCGAAGAGATGGTGGGGCGCAATCTTTTCGAATTCGTGGAGCGCGACGACCGTGAGGCCGTGCGCGCGCTGCTGGACGATGCCATGCGCACCGGGCAGAGCCGCTCCGGCGAGAACCGCATGGCGCCTGCGCGTGGACCTGCGCGCTGGGTCGCGTGGACCAACACCGTGCAGCAGGACCCGGAGCGTGGCACCCTCATGCACTCGGTGGGCCGCGATGTCACGGAGCGCAAGCAGGCGGAGCAGATCGTGCGCGCGAGCGAGGTGTTCCTGCGCCGCACAGGACGCGTGGCCGGGGTGGGAGGATGGGAAATGGATGTGGCGTCCCGCGCCGTGATCTGGTCGGATCAGGTGCGCCTCATCCACGAAGTGGAACCCGACTACCACCCGACCTTGTCCACGGCACTGGCGTTCTATACACCGGAATCGCGGCCGCTGATCGAAGCGGCAGTACAGGCCGCAGTGCAACGGAACGAGCCTTGCGACCTGGAGCTGTCGCTCGTGACGGCGCGTGGTCGCACGGTGTGGGTGCGTGTGGTGGGCGAGGCGGAGTTCGAGCACGGAGTTGCGGTGCGACTGATCGGAGCGATACAGGACGTCACGGAACGCCGCAAGCTGCAACAGCGGCTGGCCGACAGCGAGCGCTTCGTGCGCCAGGTCACCGATGGCCTGCCCGTGCGCATCGCCTACATGGACAGCGACACCCGCTACCGCTTCGTCAACCTGGCGCAGTGCCGCCGCTTTGGGCTCGCCCGTGAGGATGTCTTGGGCCGCACACGGCAGGAGCTGCTGGGTACGCCCACCGATCTGGAAATCCGCCACCACATGGACGCCGCCCTGGCCGGCTCCGCGCAACGGTTCGAGTTCGAGGAGATCGTGCACGGCGAGCTGCGGCGCTTCGAAAGCCAGCTGCTGCCAGACAGGAACGACGATGGCGCGGTGCGCGGATTCTTCAGCACGGGCGTGGACATCACCGAACGTAGCAAGGCCGAACGGACCATGCGCGGGCTGACCGCTACGTTGCAGGCGATCATCGAATCGATTCCGGCCATCGTGGCCGTGGTGGGCACGGACGAGCGCTACCGCTTCGTCAATGCCGCTTTCGAGCGATGGGCCGGCATGCCGCGCGACGAGCTGGTGGGAAGCCGCATCGCCGAGGTGATCGGCCCCCAGGGCCATGCGCGCAGCGTCGCGGAAATCCGCCGCGCGCTGGCCGGTGAAAGCCTGAGCTTCGAGCGCGAGGCCCGCGGCGCGGCGGGCCTCACGCACCTGGCGATCAGTTATGTTCCGCTGTACGCCGAAAGTGGCTCGGTGGACGGCTTCGTGGTGGTGGCGCAGGACATATCAGCGCACAAGCGCGAGGAGAAGCGGCTCGTGAACCTCGCCCAGCGCGACGCGCTCACCGGGCTGTTGAACCGGGCCGGATTCGCGCAATTTCTGGACCAGGCCATCGAGGAGGGGGGTGGTGCACGCCTGGCCGTGCTCTACGTGGACCTGGACAGGTTCAAGCCGGTCAACGATACGCATGGCCATCCCGTGGGCGACCAGTTGCTTCGCATGGTGGCGCAGCGGCTGTTGGCGCTGGTGAGGCCCACCGATGCCGTGGCGCGCCTGGGTGGTGACGAATTTGCGCTGGTGCTGACCGGTGTGCGCGAGGTCCAGTACGCTGGCGTTGTGGGCGACAAGATCGTTGTCGCCATCGCCGAGCCCTTCGAGGTGGATGGAGGCCTTGCGCTTCGCATTGGCGCCAGCGTGGGGGTGGGCTTTGGCGTGGGTGAGGATGGCGCGCAGGAACTCGTTGCACGCGCCGACCGCATGCTCTACGAAGCGAAGCAGGGGGGCCGCAGTCGCGTGGCGGGAGCAGCGTAGGGTGTGCGGGCGCCGGGCGTGTGTTGCGTCGAAGCGGTGTTCACCCACCATCCGGCAAGAACGCGTCGTGGCCGTTGCCGACGGCACCCGAGCCCTCGCTGGCCACTACTTCCCGCAGCGCCTGCGCCAGCATGGTTGCCGCCGGTGACAACAGGCTGCCACGCCGCGTGACGATGCCGTAAGGCTCGGTGCGTGACCGTATCGCCAGCGGCAGCTGGCGGGCCAGCCGGTGCCGTTGGCAGAAGGCCATGGTCTCGGCGGTCAGCAGGGCCACGAGGTTCGCGTCTTCCTGCAGCAGCAGCATGGTGACGAAGATGGAGGCGGTCTCGGTGGTGTATTCGGGGAAGGGCAGGCCGGCTTCCTTGAACTCGCGCTCCAGCACCGAGCGCAGCGGCATGGGGCTGGGGTAGAACACCCAGCCGTACTGCATCAGCTGTGGCAGCGTCACCGTGCGTGCATGCGCGAGCGGATGGTGCGCGCCCACGGCGATCACCACCTGCTCCTCGCACAGGGGCTCGTAGACATACCGGTCGGGTTCGGCGGACACGGTGGTGCGGCAGATCGCAAGGTCCAGGCGGCCGTCGTCCAGCGCCGCCAGCAGGCCGGCGCTCGTGTCTTCGCGCACCGAGACCGACAGCGCGGGCTGGATCGCGCGCAGCCGCGTGAGCGCGCGCACCAGCACCGCGGGCATGGCGCCGCCGATGGCGCCGACCGACAGGCGGCCACCCTTGCCGGTCAGCACGCCTGCGATCTCGTCGCGCAGCTGGCCCAGGTCGGACTGGCTGAGCCGCGCATACCGCACCACGCATCCACCCAGCTCGTTGGGCCGCATGCCGCGCTTGGAGCGCACGAACAGCTGGGCGCCGAAGGTGGTCTCGATCTCGCGCAGCATCTTGGTGGCGCCGGGCTGGGTCATGCCCAGCTGCTCGGCCACGCGGTGCAGCGAGCCGAGGTCGGACAGGGCGGTCAGGAACTGGAGCTGGCGAAAGCGCAGGCGCGCCTGCATGGACTGCAACGAGGGGACTTCTGGCATGAGGGAAAGTTATCACGCGATGGCTTGTCATCATTATGCAAAGCCGTGCACTGACTCCCATAATGGCCTGCTTTTCATTGTGCGTGGGCTGCCCCGCGGTCGCCGCCCGCATCCCTTTTCCCAGCCAGGAGACACCATCATGAAGTTATTGCCCCTCCGCCCTACGCCCCGTCGCGCGGGCGCACCGTCCACGCGGTCCCGGCGCGCCGTGCTCGCGGGGCTGGCCACGGCGGCACTGGCCTTGCCCTTCGCCGCGGCAGCCCAGGCCCCGTACCCCTCGCAGCCCATCAAGGTCATCGTGTCCTACCCGGCAGGGTCGGGCGTGGACATCGTCGCGCGGCAGGTCATCAGCCGCCTGACGGGGCCGCTGGGCCAGGCCATCGTTATCGAGAACCGCGGTGGCGCCGGCGGCAACATCGGCTTCGAGCAGGCGGCACGTGCGCCCAAGGACGGCTACACGCTGCTGTTCGCGCCCACGCAGCTCTCCAGCAACCCGGGCCTGGGCAAGGTCAACTACGACCCTGTGAAGGACTTCGCGCCCATCATCATGGTCTCGCGCATCCCCGCGCTGCTGGTGGTGCCCCCGGACTCGCCGGCGAAGACGGTGGGCGAGCTCATCACCATGCTCAAGACCAAGCCCGGCGCCTACAGCTACGCCTCGGGTGGCAACGGCGGCATCGGGCATTTCAGCGGCGAGGTGCTCAAGTTGAACGGTGGCAATCTCGACGTGGTGCACATCCCCTACAAGAGCGCCGCCGAACAGGTGCAGTCCGTGATGACCGGCGCCACGGCCTTCGCGTTCCCCGCCATCCAGATCGGCCTGCCGCAGGTGCAGGCCGGCAAGCTGCGTGCGCTGGCCGTGACCACGCAGAACCGCAGCGCCGCGCTGCCCGACGTGCCGACCATGAACGAGGCCATGAAGCCCGGCTTCATGCTGGATGCCTGGTACGGCCTGCTGGCGCCCGTGGGCACGCCGCAGCCCATCATCGACCGGCTCAATGCCGAAGTCGGCAAGCTGCTGAAGGAGCCCGAGGTGCGCAAGCAGCTCACCGATGCCAGCCACGAGATCGTGGCCAGCACGCCGGCCGAGTTCGGCGCCGTCATCAGCAAGGACTTCAAGCTCTGGGGCGACCTGGCGCGCCAGCTCAACGTGAAGGTGGACTGAACACCTCATGCGCATCGCAAGCATCCGCACCCTGAGCTTCACGCAGCCCGCCGTCCCCATCCACGCCAAGCGCTTCGCGGGGGCGCAGCAGATCGTGCTGACCGTCGTGCGCGCCGAGGACGGCACCGAGGGCTTCTCGATGGCGCGCACGCACGGCGGCCAGCCGGGCGAGGGCATCGCCAACGCCATCCGCCACAGCATCGCGCCGCGCGTGCTGGGCCGCGATGCGCGCGAGCGCGAGGCGATATGGCACACCATGACGGCACTGGAGCCTGCCGGCTACGTGCCCGTCTTCGCCGTCAGTGCCGTCGACGTAGCGCTGTGGGACCTGTATGGCAAGGCCCTGGCCCAGCCGCTGTACCAACTGCTGGGCGGGCGCCGCGACCGGTTGCGCGCCTACGCCAGCTCGGCCGCCATGCCCACCATCGACGACTATGTCGCCGAGGCCGAACGTGTGGTGGCGCAAGGCTACCGCGGCTACAAGCTGCACCCCTTCGACGACCCGGCGCGCGACATCCCGCTGTGCCGCGCCGTGCGCGCCGCCGTGGGGCAGGACATCGCGCTGATGCTCGACGTGGCCAAGACCTACGACCGCGCACAGTCGCTGCGTGTGGGCCGCGTGCTGGAGGAGCTGGACTTCACCTGGTTCGAGGAGCCGCTGCCCCACCACGACATCGAAGGGTATGCCGAGCTGCGCCGCAAGCTCTCCATCCCCATCGTCGGCGCCGAGACCATGGCGGGCCACTACTTCGCCACCGCCCCGTACCTGCGTGCCAATGCGCTGGACATGGTGCTGTGCGATGTTTACTGGAAGGCCGGCGTGACCGGCATGCTCAAGACTGCTGCGCTGTGTGAGGGCATGGGCGGGCGCGTGGCCTCCCACCATGGTGCCAGCCCGCTGATGAACTGGGCCAACCTGCATGTGTTGTGCGGCGCCACGAACGCGGAGTGGATCGAGATCCTGGTGCCCGAGGGCGGCTACAACTTCGCGCTGCAGGCCTACCTGGGGCCGGATGCCGATGGCTTCGTGCACGCACCCACAGGCCCCGGCCTGGGCGTGGCGCTGGACTGGGACTACATCCGAGCCCACACGGTGCCTGGTTCGGACCAGACCGTGGAGGCCGGCGCCGCATGAAGATCCGCTCCATCGAGGCCTTCGCGATCCGCAGCGACCTGGTCGGCGGCCCGGCCACCACGCCCGCGCGCCGTCCCAACTGGACGGCCGATGCCGAGGTGGCCAACCCCATGTCGCGCTATCCGCGCTTCAAGCGCCTGCGCGCCACCTGGCGCCCGACCTGGCCCTCGGTCGGCTGCCTGGCCACGGCCGAGGACGGCAGCTGGGGCTTCGGCATGACGCGTTATGGCGCGCCCGTTATCTCGATCATCAACGACCACCTGGGCCCCCTGCTGGTGGGCGAACCCTGCATGGCCATCGAGCGGCTGTGGGACATGATGTCACGCATGACCTCGCCCTATGCCGGCGGCATCGCGCCCTACGCCATCAGCGCCATCGACCTCGCGTTGTGGGATCTCAAGGGCAAGCTGCTGAAGCAGCCGGTGTACGCACTGCTGGGCGGCCCGGTGCGCGACCACATCGATTGCTACGCCACCGGCAACGACACGGACTGGTACCTGGAGCTGGGCTTCGAGGCCACCAAGCTGGCCTGTCCTTACGGACCCGTGGACGGACTGCGCGCGCTGGATAGGAACGAGGCCTTCATCGCCGAGCGCCGCGCGCTGCTCGGCCCCTCGCGCGACCTGATGGTCGACTGCTGGATGGCCTTCGACCTGGACTTCGCCGTGCGTTTTGCCCAGCGCATGCGGCCCTACAAACTGCGCTGGATCGAGGACTGCCTGATGCCCGACGACACCGAAGGCCAGGACGTACTGCGCCGCCGGCTGCCCGAGGAAACGCTGGCCACGGGCGAACACTGGTACACGCTCGGCCCCTTCGCGCAGTCGCTGGCACGCCGCAGCGCCGACATCTTCCAGCCCGACATCGCCTGGTCCGGCGGCATGACGGGCTGCCTCAAGATCGCGCACATGGCCGAAGGCGCGGGCGTGAGCGTGATCCCGCATGCGGGCATGAACACGCCCTATGGCCAGCACTTCGGCATGGCCGTGACGAACGCGCCGATCGGTGAATACTTTGTGGCCTCGGCGCCGGGTGTGCCGCTTGCCGAGGTGCGGCTGACACCGGGCATGCAGACGCCGCGTGACGGTTGTCTCGTGCCCAATGGCGAGCCGGGCTTCGGGATGGGGTTGACGTTGGACGGGGTTCGGGCGATGTGTGTCTGACCGGTGCGCAGGCCTGTGCGTGCGCAGCGGGGTGTCCACCCAGTGGTGCCCGCGCCGCCATCGAAGGCTACGCACGGCGCAGCCGGGTGCCGGTCAAGGCTTGGCGGCGATCACCCCGATCTCGACCACGAACTCGGGTGCTGCAAGCCGCGGGCTGAGCACCGTGGCGCGTGCTGGCGTGTTGCCCTTGGAAGCCCAGGCCTCCCAGGCCTTGTTCATGTCGCCGAACGTGTCCATGTCGGTCAGCCAGATGGTCGCGCTCAGGATCTGCGACTTGTCGCTGCCGGCGCTGGCCAGCAGCCTGTCGATCTTGGCCAGAACCGCTGTGGTCTGGGCAGTGACGTCGGGCGCGGCGCCCGGGTCGGCGCACTGGCCGGCCAGGTAGATGGTGTTGCCGTGGATCACGGCTTGCGACATGCGGGGTCCGGTTTCGATGCGTTGGATGCTCATGGTCTTGAAACGTTGGGATGTTGAAAGAACGGCGAGGATACGCGGCGCATCACCCGTTGCGCACATCCACCAGATACACCCCCCAAGGACACAACCCGAATCGCTCCTTCAGCGGTTTGTCCTTGAACGCCGCCAGCCGGTCCGCGTCGTACACCGCCCATTGCGGCCCCAGGCCGCCCAGTGCCAACGGCTGACCATCCATGTGGGTGGCGATGATCATGCGGTAACTGCGGGCGTCCTGCAGGCTGACCAGCACGTTGTAGCCATCCACGGCGCGCAGGCCGAGCCGAGCGGAGGGGTTGGTTGCACCGGCGGCTTCCAGCACGGTGGAGAGCAGCGGCCCGGAGAGCGTGTGCACCTTGGCGTCGTATTCCAGCGTGGGCTTGATGGTGACGGACGGCAGCTTGGCCAGCGCGGCGCTGCCAAAGCCGAAGGCCTTGTCGAACTTCACCTGGTGCTTGGCCATCATCTGGTCCAGCGCGGGGTCCAGCGGGCCGCGGTTGGTCTTGCCGACGTCCCCCACGACCGTCAGCAGGGCGGGGCCGCTATCGGGCGGGGTGGCAGCAACGGCGCGGTGGGTGGATGCGATGCCGGCGATGGCCGTGGCGGAGGCGGTCAGGAAGCGGCGTTTGTCCATGTCAATCTCCGGTCAGGCGTTTCTTTAAAGTGGCAGGCTGTCGAGTGTCTCGTAGACACCGCGCAGCCAGCTCTTGATGCGCTGGCGCTCCAGCATGCCCAGCGCATCCGGGCCCCCCTTGTTGTTCGCGGCGCCCCAGAAGCTGGCGTTTTGGTGGTCCACCTTGCGCATGCTGGCCTCGTGCAGCGCGGGCAGGTCGATGACCACGCCGCCCATGGCCAGGGTCTTCTTCATCGCGGGCGACTCGTCCAGCAGCTTGAAGTCGCTGCTGCGGCCATGGTTGCGCACCACGATGAAGTTCGGACCTGGGCTGTAGGTGTTGACCAGGCGGTTCAGCAGATCCACCGAGTCCTTGCCAGAGTCCGCCACGTGCCAGAAGTTGACGGTGATGCCCATCTCGCCCATCAGCGGCAGCAGGTCCGACTCCTTCACCCAGCGCGCCAGCGGCGCGGCGGTCTGGGCCGCCAGGTCCACGATCACGCTCTTCTGGTACCCCTCGGGCGGGATGTCCTCGAACACCGTGGCGATGCGGTCCATGCCCTCGTAGGTGTCCACCACCACGGGCGAGGCGTATTCGGCATAGAAGCGCGCAAACGAGGTGTGCGAGCGGTCGGTATCGAAACCCACGAAGGGGCGGCCCTTGTCGATGAAGTACTGCGCGAGCACCCGCGCCACCACCGACTTGCCCACGCCGCCTTTTTCGCCGCCGATGAAATTGAGAGAGGCCATCCGTATTCCTTCCTTGAACAATCTTTTGACTAGAGCTTCTTGAACAGCACCTGGCTGCGGCGGTCCCAGTTGTACATGCGCCGACGCGCCTCGGGCAGCTGGTTCGGATCCACCTGCACGAAGCCGCGCTTCTGGAACCAGTGCATGGTGCGGGTGGTCAGCACGAAGATGCTGGCCAGGCCCATGGCGCGGGCGCGTTGCTCCACGCGCTTGAGCACACGTTCACCGTCGCCCTGGCCCTGCGAGTCGGGCGACACGGTCAGCGCGGCCATCTCGGCGGTGCGTTCTTCAGGATAAGGGTAGAGCGCCGCACACGCGAAGATCACGCCGTCGTGCTCCAGGATCGTGTAGTTGCCGACGTCGCGCTCGATCTCGGTGCGGCTGCGCTTGACCAGCGTGCCATCCTTCTCGAAGGGCTCGATGAGCTTCAGGATGCCGCCCACGTCGTCCACGGTCGCCTCGCGCAGGCTCTCCAGCTTCTCGTCGATGACCATGGTGCCAACGCCGTCGTGCACGTAGACCTCCAGCAGCAGCGAGCCATCCATCGCGAAGGGGATGATGTGGCTGCGCTCCACGCCGGCCTCGCAGGCCTTCACGCAGTGCTGCAGGTAGAAGGCGGCGTCGGTGGGGCTCAGCGGCGGCGGCAGTTCGGCCAGCAGCTTCTTGGCGGCGGCCAGCGGCAGCTCGGTGTCGATGGGGTTGTCCTCGCCGGGCGGCTGGTCGGGGTGGGTCAGGATGCCGGGCACCTCGGTCAGGAACAGCAGCTTGTCGGCCTGCAGCGCGGCCGCCACGCTGGTGGCCACCTCTTCCATGGTGAGGTTGAAGGCCTCGCCGGTGGGCGAGAAGCCGAAGGGCGAGATCAGCACCAGCGCGCCCATGTCCAGCGTGCGGTGGATGCCGGCCACGTCCACCTTGCGCACCAGGCCCGAATGCTGGAAGTCCACACCGTCCACGATGCCCACGGGCCGTGCGGTCAGGAAGTTGCCCGACAGCACCCGCACCGTGGAGCCGGCCATGGGCGTGTTGGGCAGGCCCTGGCTGAAGGCGGCCTCGATCTCGTAGCGCAGCTGCCCGGCGGCCTCCTGCGCGCAGTCCAGTGCCACCTCGTCGGTGATGCGGATGCCGTGCGAGTATTTCGCCGCATGGCCCTTGGCCCGCAACTGCTCGTTCACCTGGGGCCGGAAGCCGTGCACCAGCACGATGCGCACGCCCATGCTCTGGATCATGGCCAGGTCTTGCGCCAGGTGCGGCAACTTGCCGGCCGCGATGGCCTCGCCACACACCGCCACGACGAAAGTCTGGTTGCGGAACTTGTGGATGTAGGGCGCCACCGACCGGAACCAGGGCACGAAGGTGAAGTTGAAGACGGCGGACATGGGGCTGTGCGAGAGGAGGGCTAGGCGAGAAACGGATTCACGATGGTCAGCGTACCAAAACGCTGGCCGTGCTGCATGTCTTCGGAGTACAGGGTCTGTGCGTCGGCGCGCAGTGCGGCTTCCACCACCATGGCGTCCCAGATAGACAGCTGGTGATCCACCGCGGTTTGCATCGCGGCGTGCACCAGCGGCGTGTCACTGGAGACGACTGGCCATTGCGCATAGGCCTGCGCAACGGCTTGTGCCATCGGTGCGGGAATGCAGAGCTTGCGTGTCAGCACATTGAAGAGTTCGATCAGTACCTGCGTGCTCAGCACAGCTTCGCCAGCCAGGGCAGCGTCGGCGACCAACCGACGCGCACGTTGCTGTTTGGCCGCGTCTTTGCCATCCGTGCAGTAGATCAGCACGTTGGTGTCGAAGAAAACCGGCATGCTCAGGCGGTCTTGCGGCGACGGGCAGGCGTGGTGGTTGCGGCTTCGCGGTCGCGGTCGCGGAAATCACCCTTGTAGAGTTCGTCGCGCAAGCTGCGCCGTGCAACGCGAGCACCAGCGCGCGGCGCGGGGGGGGCGGCCTGCGCGTCGCCGTGGGCCGCCAGCGCAGTGGCCGCATCCAGCGTCGCCATCAGCCGCGCGGTGGCTTCCTCGCGTTGTTTCTGCAAGTCGGGGTCTGCCTCCGACACGTACTGGAGCAAAAATTCCCGGACTTTGGCGCTCAGCGACGTGCCCTGCTGGATGGCACGCACCCGTGCCCGCTTGATCAGCGCGTCGTCGACGGAGATGGTCAGATTGGACATGGGCGCAGCTCCGTAAGGGGGAGGGCAACATGGGGGTGGATCGAACCAGTCTAGCACGCGAACATGTGAACCCGTGTCAGCAACGATAATCAGCGTGATGCCTTGCCCCGAGATCCGTTTTCCCGAGTCGCTGCCCGTCTCCGCACGGCGCGACGAGATCATGGCCGCCCTGCGCGAGCACCAGGTGATCATCGTCAGCGGCGAGACCGGCTCGGGCAAGACCACGCAGCTGCCCAAGATCGCGCTGGCGCTGGGGCGCGGCAAGTGCAACGCGCCACCAGGCCAGGGCAAGCTGATCGGCCACACGCAGCCGCGCCGCATCGCCGCCAGCTCCGTGGCCAAGCGCATCGCCGAAGAACTGCAGACGCCGCTGGGCGACGTGGTGGGCTTCAAGGTGCGCTTCCAGGACCGCCTGTCGCGCGACGCATCCGTCAAGCTCATGACCGACGGCATCCTGCTGGCCGAGACGCAGAACGACCCGCTGCTCAAGGCCTACGACACGCTGATCATCGACGAGGCGCACGAGCGCAGCCTCAACATCGACTTCCTGCTGGGCTACCTGCGCCAGATTTTGCCGCGCCGGCCGGACCTCAAGGTGGTGGTGACCTCGGCCACCATCGACGCCGAACGCTTCGCGCAGCATTTCGCGTCTGCCAAGGGGCCGGCGCCGGTGATCGTGGTGTCCGGGCGCACCTTCCCGGTGGAGCAGCGCTACCGGCCCTTCGAGGAGGCCAAGGACTACGACCTCAACGACGCCATTGCCGACGCCACCGACGAACTGTGGAGCGACCCGCGCCAGACCGGTGACATCCTGATTTTCCTGCCGGGCGAGCGGGAGATCCGGGACGCGGCCGACCACCTGCGCAAGCACCTGGCGCACCAACCTGTGATGCGCAATGCCGAGGTGCTGCCGCTCTTCGCGCGCCTGTCGCAGGCCGAGCAGGACCGCATCTTCGACGGGCACACAGGCCGGCGCATCGTGCTGGCCACCAACGTGGCCGAGACTTCGCTGACGGTGCCGGGCATCCGCTACGTGATCGACGCCGGCACGGCCCGCGTCAAGCGCTACTCCTTCCGCAGCAAGGTCGAGCAACTGCTGGTGGAGCCCATCAGCCAGTCCGCCGCGAACCAGCGCGCCGGCCGCTGCGGCCGCGTGGCCAACGGCATCTGCATCCGGCTCTACGACGAAAAGGATTTCAACAGCCGGCCGCGCTTCACCGACCCCGAGATCCTGCGCTCGTCGCTGGCAGCCGTGATCCTGCGCATGATGGCGCTGCACCTGGGCGACGTGGCGCGCTTCCCGTTCCTGGAGCCACCCTCGGGCCGCGCCATCGCCGACGGCTACCAGCTGCTGGGCGAGCTGGGCGCCGTGGACGATGCCAACCAGATCACGCCCATGGGCCACGAGCTGGCCAAGCTGCCGCTGGACCCGCGCGTGGGCCGCATGATCCTGGAGGCGCGCACGCGTGGTGCGCTGGACGAGGTGCTGGTCATCGCTAGCGCGCTGAGCGTGCAGGACGTGCGCGACCGCCCCATGGAGCTGCAGGCCCAGGCCGACCAGGCGCATGCCAAGTTCGACGACGAGAAGAGTGAGTTCAGCGGCTACCTGACGCTGTGGAAATGGCTGCACGATGCGCGCGGCGGCCATGCCCCGGCCACGCGGCGCGAGATGCAGGCGCAGACCCACGGGCCGCGGCGCGCGAGTGCGGCCGTGCTGCCGGTGGCGCAGCGCATGGTGGTGCAGCAACCGGTGCAGGCGGCGCAGGCTGAAGGCAATGTGCCCACCCACAAGCTCAGCAACCGCCAATACGAGCAGCTGCTGCGCCAGAACTTCATCAGCGTGCGCCGCGTGCGCGAATGGCGCGACATCCATTCGCAGCTGCTGACCGTCGTGGCCGAGCACAAATGGCAAAGCAACGCCGCGCCCGCCTCCTACGAACAGGTCCACAAGTCCATGCTCTCGGGTCTGCTGGGCAACGTGGGCTGGAAGATGGAGGAGGAAGAGGTCTACCTGGGCGCGCGCGGCATCAAGTTCCACCGCCATCCCGGCGCGCACCTCAAGAAGCGGCCCGGGCGCTGGATCGTGGTTGCCGAGTTGGTGGAGACCACGCGCTTGTTCGGCCGGGGCATCGCCAACATCGAGCCGCAATGGATCGAGGAGGTGGCGGGCCACCTGCTCAAGAAGCAGCTGCTGGACCCGCACTGGGAGAAGAAGGAGGCGCGTGTCGCCGCGCTGGAGCGGGCCACGCTCTACGGCTTGGTGGTCTACAGCGGCCGGCGCGTGGACTTCGGCCGCGTGGACCCGGTGGCGGCGCGCGAGCTCTTCATCCGCGAGGCACTGGTGGCCGGGCAATGGGAGACGAAGCTGCCCTTCCTCGCCGCAAACCAGAAGCTGCTGCGCCAGGTGGAGGAGCTGGAGCACAAGTCGCGCCGGCAGGACGTGCTGGTGGACGATGAGCTGATCTACGCCTTCTACGACCAGCAGCTGCCCGCGGATGTGTGCAGCGGCCATGGCTTCGAGAGCTGGTTCCGCGCGGAGAGCGCGCGCCAGCCCCGGCTGCTGCAGCTCACGCGCGAAGAACTCATGCGCCACGAGGCGGCCGGCATCACCACCGAGGCCTTTCCGCGCACGGTGCGCCTGGGCGGCGTGGACTGTGCGGCCGCCTACCTGCACGAACCGGGCGACCCGCGCGACGGGATCAGCGTCACGGTGCCGATCTTCGTGCTGAACCAGGTCAACGACGAGCGCTGCGAGTGGCTGGTGCCCGGCATGCTGCGCGACAAGATCCTGGCGCTGCTCAAGAGCCTGCACCAGAAGGTGCGTTCGCGTTTTGTGCCCTTGCCTGACAGCGCCACGCGGCTGGCCGAAGCCCTGTCGGTTCCCGAGGTCTTCGGCAACGGCAGCTTGGTGGACGTGCTGCTCAAACGGGTGCGCGACGAGACCTCGCTGAATGTGTTGCGCAACGATTTCAAGCTCGACACCCTGAGCCCGCACCTGTTCATGCATTTCCGCGTGGTGGACGAGCATGGCCGCCAGCTGGGCGCGGGGCGAAATCTTCCGGCACTGAAGGCTGAACTGGGTGCACAGGCACGCGGCGCCTTCCAGGCCCTTGCGACGCTCAAGGTGACGCCGGTGGCGGGTGCGGCAGCGTCCCAGCCGAACACCACTGGCGCTGCAACCGCGCCTGCGCCTTCTGGCGGCAAGACCGCGCGGCAAACTGAACGGCCCTCGGCTGCATTGCCCGAGGGCGCCCGATACACCAGCTGGAGCTTCGGCGAGCTGCCCGAACTGCTGGAGATCCGCAAGGGCGGCCAGACGCTGGTAGGTTTCCCGGCCCTCATCGATGCCGGCGACGCGGTGCAGATCGAGGTCTTTGACGAGCCCGGGGTCGCGGCGGACAAGCACCGCGCGGGCCTGCGCCGGCTGTTCGCGTTGCAGATGAAGGACGCGCTGAAGTACCTGGAGAAGAACATCCCCGAGCTGCAGAAGATGGGCACGGCCTACATGCCGCTGGGCACGCTGGAAGAGCTGCGAGGACAGATCGTCGAGGTGGCGCTGGACCGCGCGCTGCTGCAGGACCCGTTGCCCACGGACGCTGCCGCCTTCCAGCGCCGGCTGGAGGAGGGGCGTGGCCGGCTGAACCTGATCGCCAGCGAGGTGGCACGCATGGCGCTGCAGATCCTGGTCGAATTCGCTGCCGCCACGCGCAAGATCAAGGACAGCCGCCAGGCCCCCGACGCAGCGGCCGACACCGCGCAGCAGCTGCAGCGCCTGGTGCCCAAGCGCTTCCTGGCGCAGACGCCGTGGCCGCAGCTGCAGCACCTGGTGCGTTACCTCAAGGCCATCACCCTGCGGCTGGACAAGCAGCGCGGTGACCCCGCGCGCGACTCGGCGCGGCTGGCCGAGTTGCGGCCGCTGGAGCAACGCTTCTGGCGCCTGCTGGCCGAGCGCAAGGGCGTGGCCGATGCGCGGCTGCAGGAGTTCCGCTGGCTGCTGGAGGAGCTGCGCGTGAGCTTCTTCGCGCAGGAGCTGCGCACGCCGCAGCCTGTGAGCGTCAAGCGGCTGGACAAGGCCTGGCAGCAGATCAACGTGTGATGCATGGCCGAGCCTGATTCGTTCCAGACCTCTTCGGATGCCACGCGTGCCACGCGGGGTACCTGGCGCCGCCGGCTGGTGCTGCTGCAGCACCGCTGGTCACGCCTTCCGGCGTCTACCAGGGGCATGGTCTGGGCAGCGTGTGCGGGCCTGAGCTTCGTGATCCTGAACACGCTGCTGCGGGTGTTGTCGCAACAGCTGCATCCGTTGCAGGCGCAGTTCCTGCGGTACCTGATGGCGGTGCTGGTGATGTTGCCGTGGGTCGCCCGCGCCGGCGTGCGCGCCTACTGGCCCACGAAGGTCATGGGCCAGTTCACGCGCGGCGGCGTGCATGCGCTTGGCCTGGTGTGCTGGTTCCTGGCATTGCCACATATCTCGCTGGCGGCAACCACCGCCATCGGCTTCACCACGCCGCTGTTCGTGATGGTCGGCGCCTACCTCTTCCTGAGCGAGACCATGCGCTGGGAACGCTGGGTGGCCGCGGCCATCGGCTTTGGTGGCGTGCTGGTGGTGGTGGGCTCGGGCCTGACGGGCAGCGGCGGGTTCTTCAACCTGCTCATGCTCGCCTCCAGCCCGCTGTTCGCCGTGTCCTACCTGCTGACCAAGGCGCTCACCCGGCACGACAGCGCGCCGGTGATCGTGCTGTGGCAGGCCATCAGCATCTCCGTGCTGAGCCTGCCCATGGCAATCTGGTATTGGCAGGCCCCGAGCATGTGGCAATGGGCTGGGTTCCTGGTGGCGGGGATGCTGGGCGTGGTGGGCCACTACTGCCTCACGCGCTCCTTCGCCACCACCGACATCTCGGCCACGCAATCCGTGAAATTCCTGGACCTGGTGTGGGCCACCGCCCTCGGCTGGCTCGTCTTCTCCGAGCTGCCCAACAGCACCACCTTGATCGGCGGCGCGATCATCTGCCTGTCCACGCTGTGGATCGGCTGGCGCGAGTCCCGCAGGCGCCTGGTCTGAGGGCGCGCCGCTGGAACGTGTCAGAGCCGCGCGAGGCGCGCCAACGCGTCCTGCAGCGTTTCGTCCTTTTTCGCGAAGCAGAAACGCACCACGCCCTGGTCGAAGCTGTCGCCGTAGAAGGCGGACAGCGGAATGGCCGCCACGCCGATCTCACGCGTGAGCCACTGGCAGAACTTGGCCTCGCCCAGCGAGCGCTCGGGCACGGCCAGCTCGGAGATGTCCACGCACTGGAAGTAGCTGCCCTCGCTGGGCAGCAGACGGAAGCGTGTCTTCGCCAGCCCGGCGCGGAACAGGTCGCGCTTGCGCTGGTAGAAGGCCGGCAGCTCCTGGTAGGGGCGTGGGTCGGCCATGTAGCGCGCCAGCGCGTGCTGCATCGGTGTGTTCACCGTGAAGACGTTGAACTGGTGCACCTTGCGGAACTCGGTGGTCAGCGCCGCCGGGGCTGCCACATAGCCCACCTTCCAACCCGTCACGTGGTAGGTCTTGCCGAAGCTGGAAACGATGAAGGCACGTGCCGCAAGACCAGGGTACCGCGCGGCGCTCTCGTGCTCCTGGCCGTCGAAGACCATGTGCTCATAGACTTCGTCGCTGATCAGCAGGATCTCGGTGGGGGCCAGCAGGTCCTCCAGGCGCCGCATGTCGGCCGCGCGCCAGACCGTGGCGCTGGGGTTGTGCGGGCTGTTGACGAGGATGGCACGTGTGCGCGGGGTGATCGCAGCCGCAATTTTGTCGAAGTCCGGCCGGAAGCTGCCGGGGATCAGCGGCACACGCACCGCCGTGCCGCCCGCCAGGTCGATGTTGGGCACGTAGCTGTCGTAACAGGGGTCCAGCACGATGACCTCGTCGCCCGGCCGCACCACGGCCAGGATGGCCGTGATGATGGCCTGCGTTGCACCGGCCGTCACCGTGATCTCGCTGGCCGCGTCGTAGGCCCGGCCGCCGTGCGGGCCGTGCCAGGCCTGCAACTTGGCTGCGATGGCCTCGCGCAGCGGGGCCACACCGGTCATCGGCGGGTACTGGTTGAGCCCCTGCTGCATGGCGTCAGTGACGGCCTGCACCAGTGCCGGGTCGCAATGGAAATCCGGGAAGCCCTGGCCCAGGTTCACCGCGCCCCGCTCGGCGGCGAGCGTGGACATCACGGTGAAGATGGTGGTGCCGACCGCCGGGAGCTTGGTCTGCAGCGTCGGGGTGTGTGGGGCCATGGAAGTGGCCGAGGACGGCTGGGAGGTCACGGAAGTCTCGTCAAGCATGGCACTCATAGTTCGTAGTCGTTGACATGCCCGGTCATCGCCCGGGCCACCAGGTTGCGTTGCAGCCTGTCGCTCAAGAGCTCGGCGAAGGCATAGACAAAGTTGCGCAGGTAGGCGCTGCGCTTGAAGGCCACACGCGCCACGTTCTGGCCAAACAGGTGGCCCACGG
The DNA here is from genome assembly GCA_965278985.1 of Burkholderiaceae bacterium. Taxonomy (GTDB): domain Bacteria; phylum Pseudomonadota; class Gammaproteobacteria; order Burkholderiales; family Burkholderiaceae_C; genus CAISIP01. The sequence continues at coordinate 877,610 of OZ257131.1, forward strand.
GGCGCGCCACCAGGCCGGGTTGCAGTTCGCGCACGGCCATCTCCGCCGCGATGCCCACGCCCATGCCCAGGCGCACATAGGTGGTGATCACGTCCGAGTCGATAGCCTCCAGCGCGATGCGCGGCTGCAGGTTGCGGTGCGCGAAGGCCTGGTCGATGCGGTGGCGCCCGGTGAAGGACGGGTGGTAGGTGATCAGTGTCTCGGAGGCGAGGTCGTCGAGCGTGATGCGCTCCTTGGTCGCCAACAGGTGCGCATCCGGCACGACGAGCATGTGCTGCCATTCGTAGCAGGGCAGGGTGACCAACTCTTCGTAGTCGGCCAGCGACTCGGTGGCGATGCCGATGTCGGCGGACTCGTCCAGCACCATCTTGGCGACCTGGTCCGGTGCGCCCTGGTGCAGGCTGACGTTGACCTTGGGGTAGGCCAGCCGGAGCTTGGACACCGGCCCGGGCAGCACGTAACGCGCCTGGGTGTGGGTGGTGGCGATGGACAGCGTGCCGCTGTCCTCGGCGCTGAATTCGTCGCCAATCCGCTTGAGGTTGCCCACCTCGCGCAGGATCAGCTCGATGCTCTTGAGCACGTGCTGGCCGGGCTCGGTGACGCGCTTGATGCGCTTGCCATGGCGCGCGAAGATCTCGATGCCCAGTTCTTCTTCCAGCTCGATGATCGCCTTGGACACGCCGGGCTGGGAGGTGTGCAGCGCCTTGGCCGCTTCCGTGAGGTTCAGGTTGCGCCGAACAGCTTCCTGGACGAAGCGAAATTGGTGCAGATTCATATCAAATAGTGACTGTCAGGCAGGTTTATTATGCCCGCTGCACTATTTGGAAATCCCGGATGTGTTCGTCGACAACGCGATCTGTGCCATCAGCGCAACCATTCGGGCGTCTTCGCTGATGGCCGGCTGGGCGCTGAATGCCACGTCAGGATGCGCTTGGGCGACATCCGCCACGCGTTGCGGCAGGTCCTGCCGCGTGTGGCGCCCGAGTCCCAGGAACATGGGGACCACCACCACCTCGCGGGCGCCATCCAGCACCACCGCCTGCACGGCAGTTGCCAGGTCGGGGGATGTCCATTCCAGGTACGCACACGCCACCAGCGTGCCGGGGTCCTGGTCGCGCATGGCGTTCGCCACGGCTTCGATGGGAGCGGGCCAGGACGGGTCCCGCGACCCATGCGCCAGCAGAACCACGGCGCGCCGGCCGGCCGGAGTCATCGTCGCAGCACCAGCCAGCCGAAGGCCGACAGCGCACCCAGTGAATAGATCAGTCCCGGCGCCGCCGCGGTGAGCCAGGGCCACCACGCCCGCAGGTTGCCGAAATGGCCGAAGAGGTTGTTGAGCAGGAAGAAGCTGATGCCCGTCATCACCCCGAAAAAGACGAAGGTGGAGATGTTGCCCGAGCGGAAATGCAGGTAGGCGAAAGGCAGTGCCAGCACCACCATGACCAGGCAGCCCATGGGGTAGAACAGCTTGCGCCAGAACTCGATGGCGTAGCGCTGCGTCGACTGGTTGTTGGCGTCCAGGTGGCGCATGTACTGGAACAGGTCGATGATGGGCATGCGCTCGGGGCGCAGCAGGGCGACGGACACCATCTCGGAGGTGAGGGTGGTCGGCCAGGTGCTCTCGGCCTCGGTACGGCGCACGGCCAGCGATTCGCCTTGCTTGCCGGGGCTGAAGTCGGTGTACTGCACGTTGGACAGCAGCCACTGCGTGCCACCGTCGAAGCGTGCGGTCTGGGCCTCGGTGGTGCCACGGATCTTGCCGCTCTTGTCGAACCGGATGATGCGCACATTGCGCATGCTGCCATCGGGCAGCATCACGCCAACGTTGACTGCATAGGACTGTTCATCGTTCTGCTCGCGCAACCAGGCGCCGGTTTGCCCGATAGTGATGCCGCCACTGTATTTGGCACGCAGCACCTGACCGGCACGGTCGGCCACGGGCACGAGGAAGTCGCCGACGGCGAAGGTCACGATGGTGAACAGCAGCCCGACGCCCAGCATCATGCGCAGCGCGCGCTGCGGGTCCAGGCCGCTGGTGCGCAGCACGGTGTATTCCGAACTCTGCGCCAGCCGCGCCATCACGAACACGGAGCCGATCAGCACGGTGATCGGCAACAGCTCGTAGAGCGTGCTGGCCGACAGCGTGCCGACGTAGACCAGCGCGTGGCGCAGGTGGTAGCCATTGGGATTGGCGGAGTCGACCCAGCGCAGCTCGCCCACCAGGTCGACAAAGCTGAAGAGCGCCAGGAAGGCCGCGGTCACGAATCCGATGGAGGTCATCAGGTCGCGGTAGACCATGCGCCGCACGGTCTTCATCGCGTGCCGCTCCGCTGGACCGAAGCCATGCGCCGGCCGCGCAGCAAGGCGCCCAGGTCCCAGTTCTGGTGCTGCTTGAGCAGGAACAGCAGCGTGATGAGCAGCGCGCCGCCGTGCAGTGCGACCATGAAGGAAACGAACCCGCTGGTGCCTGAGGCGATGCGCGCGGTGCCGAGCGTGACGAAGTTGTAGTAGATGACGAAGGCGAAGAGGGCGAACATCAGGTTGCCATTGCGCCCCACGCGCGGGTTCACGACCGACACGACCAGCCCCATGAGCACAAGGTTGCAGGCCGCGAATGCCAGGCCCAGGCGCCACGACAGTTCGCCCAACAGCGCGGGGGTGCGGCCCATCAGCAGGGCCTGGGTGGACAGGGCGCGCGGTATCTGCTCGCCGGCCAGGGACTGCGCCTTCTCGTTCACCAACACGCTGTACTGCTCGAATTCGCTGAGCTTGAGGTTGCCGGTGGACAGTTCCTTTTCCAGGCGCTGGCCGTTGTTCAGCACCAGGAACCGATCCTCGCCGCGGGCCTCGATGCGCCCCGCGCGCGCGGAGGTGACGGTCTGCATGCCGCGCTCGGTGGCCGCGATGAACACTTCGCCTGCCGTCTGGCCCGCCACCGCGTTGCGGTCCACGAAGAACACGCGGCTGCCTCCCGCGGATTCCTGGAACTGTCCGGGTGTGATGCGCTCCAGGTCGCCCCGTTGCTCGAAGCGGTCTCGCAGGGACTGTGACTGCTGCTGGGCCCAGGGCCAGGCGAAGAGCGCGAGCAGCGTGATGATCAGCAGCACGGGCCATGCGAAGCGGAAGATGGGGCGCACGAAGGCGGCCATCCCGCAGCCGCTCGAGAACCATATCGCCATCTCGCTGTCGCGGTACATGCGCGAGATGCTGCTGACTATGGAGATGAACAGGCTCAGCGTGAGGATGGTCGGCGCGTGGCCGAGCACCGTGTAGCCCAGCACCATCATGACTTCCGAGGGGTCCACGTTGCCACGCGTGGCCTGGCCCAGCGTGCGGATCAGGAACATGGTGATCACGATGGTCGTGAGCACGACCAGCGTGGCGCCGAAGGAGCGCGCCATTTCCTTGCGGATGGAGGAATGGAATAACATCGGATGGAAGGGGAACCCGTGATTATGAACTTTGAATTGAAGACCCTGGACCTGGGCGCCGCCGCTGCATTCAAGTCCGACGCCGTGATGCTGCTGGTGTCCAAGAACTTCAAGCCCTCCACCGGTGTGCTGTCGGATCTGGTGCGTGACGCGCTCAAGGCCGGCGACCTGGAGCACAAGCCCGGGCGCCACCTGCAGGTCTACAAGCCGCCGGGCGTGGCCAGTGCCCGCGTGGTGCTGGTGTCCTGCGAGGACGGGTCTGCGCGCAAGGTGCGCCGTGCAGTATCGGGTGCGTTGAAGGTCTGCAAGTTCCCCGGCTTGAAAAAGTTGTTGCTGTGTTTCGCTGAACAGCCTGAAGCGGCAGCGGTGCAGGCGGCGGTGGCCTGCGTGGCCGATACCACCTACGTCTACACCACCACCAAATCCAAGAAGGAAGGCCGGGCGCTTGCGCAGCTCAGCGTCGGTGTGCCGCGTGCGCAGGATGTCCAGCCCGCCTTCGACGCTGCAGTGGCGGAGGTGCAAGGCGTGGAGTTCGCCAAGGAGTGGGCCAACCGGCCGGGCAACCATGCCACGCCGACGATGCTGGGCGAGGCCGCCCAGAGCCTGGCGGTGTCGCCGCGCATCCAGTGCGAGGTGCTGGGCCCGCGCCAGGTGGCCAAGCTGGGCATGGGCTCCTTCATGGCCGTGGCGCAGGGCTCCGAACAGGAGCTGCGCTTCATCGTGCTGCGCTACAACGGCGCTGCCAAGACCGTAGCTCCCACGGTGCTGGTGGGCAAGGGCATCACGTTCGACACCGGCGGCATCTCGATCAAACCGGCCGCCGAGATGGACGAGATGAAGTTCGACATGGGCGGTGCGGCCAGCGTGCTGGGTGTGTTCAAGGCGCTGTCGGTCAGCAAGCCCGCAATCAATGTCGTGGGCCTGATCCCCAGTTGCGAGAACATGCCCGACGGACGCGCGGTCAAGCCGGGGGACGTGGTCACCAGCTTGAGCGGCCAGACTATCGAGATCCTCAACACGGACGCCGAAGGGCGGCTGATCCTGTGCGACGCGCTGACCTATGCCGAGCGCTTCAAGCCCGCGGCCGTGATCGACATCGCCACGCTGACAGGCGCCTGCGTCATTGCGCTGGGGGGTGTGCGCAGCGGCCTCTTCAGCACCCACGACGGCCTGGCGCAGGCGCTGCAGCAGGCGGGTGAGTCTTCCATGGACCTGTGCTGGCGCATGCCCTTGGACGATGACTATGCAGAGGGCCTCAAGACACATTTCGCCGACGTGGCCAACGTGGGCGGACGCGCGGGCGGCGCCATCACGGCCGCGAAGTTCCTGCAGCGTTTTGCCGACAAGTACCCCTGGGCGCACCTGGACATCGCGGGCACGGCCTGGAAGGGCGGCGCCGCCAAGGGTGCCACGGGGCGGCCCGTGCCCTTGCTGCTGGCCTATCTGGCAAGCCTGGCGCAGGCGGCACCTGTGCGCGCAACGCGCGCTGCGCCGCGCAAGCGCGCGCCTGCGGCCGGCCGTGGCAAGGCGGCCTGACGCGGACATGGGGTTGCCATCTTCGCAAGGGTGGGGCGCGGTTCCGTGACCGAGGTGATCTTCCACGTCAACGTGCCCGACGCATGCAGCCACGCCTGTGGCTACGTCCGCAAGGCGCATGCCAATGCGCGCAAGGTGGCGGTGCTCGGCGACGCGGCGCAGTTGCAGCGCGTCGACGCCGAATTGTGGGACGGGCCGCGCACCGCGTTCCTCGCCCATGGCGTGGTGGGTGCATCTTCTGCCACGGTGGTCGAGGCCTCTCCCGTGGTGCTGGGCAACGATGCCGCCCGTTTCCCGCATCGGGACATCCTGGTGAACCTCACGGGGCAGATCCCCGAAGGCTTCGAGGCCTTCTCGCGGGTGGTGGAACTGGTGGAGGCGCAAGAGGATGCGCTGCGCGCATCGCGCCTGCGCTGGAAGTCCTACCGTGCGCGGGGTGCCACGTTGCAAAGCGTCGACATGGCGCAACTCGCCGGCGCGCGGCGCGAGGGCGCCTAGGAGGTGAACATGCCCGTGAACGCCCGCGGCATTCCGCGGTTCCTCCCCACGCTGACCGAGGTCGTGCACTCGCCCGCGGACCTGCAGCCTGTTGCCGCTCCAGTGGTGGTCCCTGATGGGCAACCCGCTGCCGCCTTGCCAGCCGCGCCGGTGGAGGTGCCCTCCGCAGTGACGCATTCGGCGGAAGCGCTGTTGCAGGACATGGGCTTCCAGGCGCAACTGGAGAGCCGTGTACGGCAGGTCGTGGCATCTGCGCTGTCGGCGCAGATTGACCGTGTTACGGGCCAGCTGATGGGCGAGCTGGAGCCGGCGGTGCGCCAGCTGGTACGCGAAAACCTCTTGCGCGAGGGGCGTCCGCACGACCCTTCCTGAGGGCCCGCGAAGGGGCGGTGCATACCCCGCAAATCCAGTCGTGGCGGGGCTTTACGAGAGATTTCCATATGGTGCCGTCCAGGAAAATACGGTATCCTCATTGGCTGTTGAGATAAATCCCTTATCTATCAACGTCCAATTTCTCCTCTGGAGTTCTCTATGCAATTGACCCTTCGTACAAGTCTGACCCTGTGCGCGGCCGCCGTTCTGATGGTGGCTTGCGGCAAGAAGGAAGAGCCGGCGCCTGCTGCCGCTGCTCCTGCCGCCTCTGCCGCGCCCGCTGCTGCGGCCCCCGCCGCACCCGCTGCCCCCAGCGTCATCAAGATCGGCCATGTCGGTCCCACCAGCGGCGCCATCGCCCACCTGGGCAAGGACAACGAGAACGGCGCGCGCATGGCGATCGAGGAGTGGAACGCTAAGGGCGTGTCCATTGGCGGTACCAAGGTCACCTTCGAACTGCTGGCTGAAGACGATGCCGGCGATCCGAAGCAAGGCACGGCAGTGGCCACCAAGCTGGTCGATGCCAAGGCCAATGGCGTGATCGGTCACCTGAACTCGGGCACCACGATCCCCGCGTCCAAGATCTACAGCGACGCAGGCATCCCCCAGATTTCTCCGTCTGCCACGAATCCGCTCTACACCCGCCAAGGCTTCAAGACCACCTTCCGCGTGGTGGCCGATGACGTGCACCTGGGCAGCACGCTGGGCAAATACGCCGTCAACGAGCTCAAGGGCAAGACCATCGGCGTGATCGACGACCGTACAGCCTATGGCCAGGGTGTCGCCGAGCAGTTCGAGAAGGCCGTGAAGGACGCTGGCGGCAACGTCGTCGGCCATGAATTCACGACCGACAAGGCAACCGACTTCAACGCCATCCTGACCAACCTCAAGGGTAAGAAGGTCGACGTGGTGTTCTTCGGCGGCATGGACGCCGTGGCAGGCCCGATGATCAAGCAGATGGCCCAGCTGGGCATCAAGGCCAAGTTCATGGGCGGCGACGGCATCTGCTCCAGCGAGCTGCCCAAGCTGGCCGGTCCCGCACTGAAGGACGACATGGTCTACTGCGCGGAAGCCGGTGGCGTGGAAGGTGAACAGAAGGCCGGCATGGAAAAGTTCCGCGCCGACTTCAAGACCAAGTTCAACGCCGACGTGCAGGTCTATGCGCCCTACGTGTATGACGCCACCAACGTGATGATCAACGCCATGGTCAAGGCGGACTCCGCCGATCCTGCCAAGTACCTGCCCGAACTCGCGAAGACCGAGTACAAGGGTGTGACCGGCAACATCGCGTTCGACGAGAAGGGCGACATCAAGAATGGCGCCCTCACGCTGATGACCTACAAGGGCGGCAAGCGCACCGAACTGGCTGTGATCCGCTGATCGCAGTGTTCCGCGCATCGAAGGCCCCGCGTTCGCGGGGCCTTTTTTTTGGACGAGGCGGGCGACAGAAAGCGGCTCGATGCTCGATACCAGGCCGCACCCGCATGCCAGATGGAGGCGCGGTCGTTTGGGCTCGGCCACATCGCAGCAACGGGCCAAGCTGCACGAAGCGGCTAGAATGCAAGTCCACTGCAATCTACAAGGGCGAGAAAGGCATGCTGGTTATGACACCGCGAACTACGACGGAGACCTCCATCGGCCGCTGAGGCCGACAGTTCGCGCCTGCCTGCATTTGCATCCTCACCAGAAAAGCGCGGACCTGTTCCGCGCTTTTTTGTTGGCGCGTCTTCTTTCACCCTTGATGAGCATTTACCCATGATCCAGATCACGCTTCCCGATGGCTCGCGCCGCGAGTTTCCCGGTCCCGTCACGGTCGCCGAGGTGGCCGCTTCCATCGGCTCTGGCTTGGCCAAGGCCGCGCTGGCTGGCAAGATCGGCGACAAGGTCGTCGACACGAGTTACCAGATCACGGCCGACAGCCCGCTGTCCATCGTGACGGCGAAGGACGCCGCCGGCCTGGAGGTCATCCGCCACTCCACGGCCCACCTGCTGGCCTATGCCGTGAAGGAACTCTTCCCTGAAGCGCAGGTCACGATCGGCCCGGTCATCGAGAACGGCTTCTACTACGACTTCTCGTACAAGCGGCCGTTCACGCCCGAGGACCTCGCCACAATCGAGAAGAAAATGGCCGACCTCGCCGCGAAGGACGAGCCCGTGACGCGCCGCGTGTTGCCACGCGACGAGGCCGTGGCCTACTTCAAGAGCCTGGGTGAGCACTACAAGGCCGAAATCATCGCCAGCATTCCGGCCAACGAGGATGTCTCGCTGTACCGCGAAGGGAAGTTCGAGGACCTGTGTCGCGGCCCCCACGTGCCCAGCACGGGCAAGCTGCGCTTCTTCAAGCTCATGAAGGTGGCCGGCGCGTACTGGCGCGGCGACCACCGCAACGAGATGCTGCAGCGCGTGTACGGCACGGCATGGGCCACGAAGGACGAACTGCAGCAGTACCTGACGATGCTGGAGGAGGCCGAGAAGCGCGACCACCGCAAGCTCGGGCGTGAGCTGGACCTCTTCCACCTCGACGAGCACGCCCCGGGCATGGTTTTCTGGCACCCGAAGGGCTGGACGCTGTGGCAGGAGGTGGAACAGTACATGCGCCGCGTGTACCGCGACAACGGCTACCAGGAGGTCAAGGGACCGCAGATCCTGGACAAGGGCCTGTGGGAGAAGACGGGTCACTGGGACAAGTACCGCGAGAACATGTTCGTCACGGAGTCGGAAAAGCGCGACTATGCGCTGAAGCCGATGAACTGCCCGGGCCACATCCTGATCTTCAAGCAGGGCATCAAGAGCTACCGCGACCTGCCGCTGCGCTTCGGCGAGTTCGGCCAATGCCACCGCAACGAGCCCACGGGCGGTCTGCACGGCATCATGCGCGTGCGGGGCTTCACGCAGGACGACGGCCACATCTTCTGCACGGAGGACATGATCCAGGGGGAGGTCACGGCCTTCACGACCCTGCTGCAGAAGGTCTACAAGGACTTCGGCTTCACGGATATCCTCTACCGCCTGTCCACGCGGCCCGAAAAGCGCATCGGCAGCGAGGAAAGCTGGGACAAGGCCGAGGCCGCTCTGGCGGAAGGCCTGCGCGCCTCGGGCTGTGAATTCGAGTACCTGCCGGGAGAGGGCGCCTTCTACGGCCCCAAGATCGAATACGTGTTGAAGGACGCGTTGGGTCGCCAATGGCAGTGCGGCACGATGCAGGTAGACCCGAACATGCCCGAGCGGCTCGATGCGGAGTATGTGGGGGAAGACGGTGCCCGCCACCGGCCCATCATGCTCCACCGTGCCATCGTGGGCAGCCTGGAGCGCTTCATCGGCATCCTGATCGAGCAGCACGCCGGCGCGCTCCCTGCATGGCTGGCGCCAAAGCAGGTGTCGGTGCTCAACATCACGGATTCCCAGGCCGGATACGCCGAATCCGTTGCCAAAGCGCTGACGGATCAAGGTCTTAGGGTCAACCTGGATCTGCGCAACGAGAAGATTACGTATAAAATACGCGAGCATTCGTTGCAAAAGCTGCCGTACATCCTGGTCGTGGGTGACAAGGAAATGGCAGCAGGCGCCGTTGCGGTGCGTGGCCGGGGCAAACAGGATCTCGGCGTGATGCCTCTCGATACCTTCCTGCAGAAGGTTCAGGCGGACATCACCAGCAAGTCTGCAAACTAGTTGTACCAACAGGGTTTCAGCGTGCAAGCACGTGCCGCAAGGCATTCGCCACCGTGGGTGGTATTGGATGTGAAGGATTGAGCCATCGCTACTGATTTTCGAGACCGTCGCCAACGCGAGGAACGCAAGCACCGCCTGAACCGGGAAATCATGGCCCCGGAAGTGCGGTTGTCCGGCCCCAACAACGAGCCTATCGGCGTCGTGAGTCTGGCCGAAGCCTTGCGCCAGGCAGGTGAACTGGATGTGGACCTGGTCGAAATTTCCGCTGCTGCGAACCCGCCCGTCTGTCGCTTGATGGACTACGGCAAGTTCAAGTACCAGGAGCAGAAGAAGGCCGCCGAGGCGAAAGCCAAGCAGACAGTCATCGAGATCAAGGAAGTCAAGTTCCGACCCGGTACCGACGACGGCGACTACAACATCAAGATGCGCAATATCCGGCGCTTCCTGGCCGATGGCGACAAGTGCAAGATCACCTTGCGCTTCCGCGGGCGGGAAATCACGCACCAGGAAATCGGCATGGCGCTGTTGAACCGTATCCGTGCCGAGCTGGGCGACACGATCCTGGTGGAGCAGTTCCCCAAGCTGGAAGGGCGTCAGATGATCATGATGATCGCGCCCAGCCGCAAGAAGCCCGCCGCCGCGCCGAACAAGCCGGCGGAGTCGACGGCGGCAACCACGCCCTGAGGCGTGTCGAGATAGCAGAAGTTGGATGCGCGGGTCTGGTCACCGGCGCATCGACAAAGGTGGCGGGTCTTTGTGCCCGCCCCGTGGCTCGGGGCCAACAAGGCTGCAAATCCATTGCAGACGCCTCGCGAGCACAAAGTAGAAGGAGCATTCAATGCCCAAGATGAAGACCAAGAGCGGTGCGAAAAAGCGCTTCCGCGTACGTCCCGGTGGTACCGTCAAGCGCGGTCAAGCCTTCAAGCGTCACATCCTGACCAAGAAGACCACCAAGAACAAGCGCCATCTGCGTGGTGCGGTGTCGGTGCATGAGACCAATATGGGTCACATGGCACAGATGCTGCCCGGCATGGGCATTTGATTCAACGACGTACTAGGAGAACTACATGCCTCGCGTTAAACGTGGTGTAACCGCCCGCGCCCGTCACAAGAAGGTCCTGGCCCTGGCCAAGGGTTTCCGCGGCCGCCGCGGCAACGTCTTCCGGATCGCCAAAGAAGCGGTCATGAAGGCAGGGCAATATGCCTACCGTGACCGTCGTACCAAGAAACGTGTGTTCCGCCAGCTGTGGATCGCGCGTATCAACGCGGCCGCACGCCAGTGCGGTCTGACGTACAGCCAGTTTGCCAATGGCCTGAAAAAGGCCGGTATCGAGATCGACCGCAAGGTGCTTTCCGATATCGCCGTGCATGACATGCCCGCTTTTGCTGGCATCGTGGAGCAGGTCAAGGCCAAGCTCGCTGCTTGACGCAGACGCCGTGTGTCGCCGCCTCGGCAGCGGCACACGCACCGCTTTCAGGGGCTAGGGCTTGCACAGGCACTAGCCCCTGATCCATTTCCAGGGTCGGAAAACCCGAAGCCGGATTACCGCAGACCGGAACACCGCATGAATGATCTGAACGCCATCGTCGCGGCCGCGCAGGCCGCTTTCGCCGAGGCTGCAGCACCGGCCGATCTGGAGAACAGCAAGGCGCTGTTCCTGGGCAAGGCCGGCCGCATCACGGAGCTGATGAAGGGCCTGGGCGCACTGGCGCCCGACGAGAAGAAGACGCGTGGCGCGGCCATCAACCACGCCAAGCAGGCCATCGAGGCGGCGCTGACCGCCCGCCGCGAGGCCCTGGCGCAGGCAGAATTGCAGCTGCAGCTGCAGGCCGAAGCGTTGGACGTGAGCCTGCCCGGCCGCCGCCGCCAGCCCGGCAGCCTGCACCCGGTCTCGCTCAGCACGGAGCGCATCGAGGGCATCTTCCGCTCGATGGGCTTCGACGTGGCGGATGGCCCGGAGATCGAGACCGACTGGCACAGCTTCACGGCGTTGAACAACCCCGAGAACCATCCTGCGCGCTCGATGCAGGACACCTTCTACGTCGACATGCAGGACGAAGGCGGCCGCTGGTTCAACCTGCGGCCCCACACCTCGCCGATGCAGGTGCGGTACGCACGTGCCCATGCCGCGAAGTACGCCGGCCAGGAGCACATGCCCGACATCCGCGTGATCGCGCCGGGCCGCACCTACCGCGTGGACAGCGACGCCACGCATTCGCCGATGTTCCACCAGGTCGAAGGCCTGTGGGTGGGCGAAAACGTGAGCTTCAAGGACCTGAAGGTCATGTACCTGGGCTTCATCCAGGCCTTCTTCGAAACCACCGAGCTGCAGCTGCGCTTCCGCCCCAGCTACTTCCCATTCACGGAGCCCAGCGCCGAGATCGACATCATGTTCGAGACCGGCCCGCTCAAGGGCCGTTGGCTGGAGGTCTCCGGCTCCGGCCAGGTGCATCCGCAGGTGATCCGCAACATGGGCCTGGATCCGGAGCGCTACATTGGCTTCGCATTCGGCTCGGGCATCGACCGCCTCAGCATGCTGCGGTATGGCGTAGACGACCTGCGCCTGTTCTTCGACGGCGATATCCGCTTCCTCTCGCAGTTCCAGTAAGCAGCCAGGCCCCAGACCATGCAATTCCCCGAATCCTGGTTGCGCGAATTCTGCAGCCCACCCCTGACCACGAAGCAGCTGGCCGACACCTTGACCATGGCCGGCCTGGAAGTCGAAGAACTCCAGCCCGTCGCACCGCCTTTTACGAAGATCGTGGTGGGCGAGATCAAGGAAGCCGTGCAGCACCCCAATGCCGACCGCCTGCGCGTGTGCCAGGTGGACGTGGGGCAGGGCGCCTTGCTCAACATCGTCTGCGGCGCGCCCAATGCGCGCGTGGGCATCCGCGTGCCCTGCGCGCTCGTGGGTGCGGAGCTGCCACCGGGCGACGACGGCAAGCCCTTCCAGATCAAGCTGGGCAAGCTGCGCGGCGTCGAGAGCCAGGGAATGTTGTGCTCGGCGCGCGAGCTGAAGCTCTCGGACGACCATGGCGGCCTGCTGGAGCTGGCGGCCGATGCGCCGCTGGGCCAGGACGTGCGCAGCGTGCTGCAACTCGACGACACGCTCTTCACCATCAAGCTCACGCCAAACCTGGCGCATTGCCTCAGTGTGTACGGCATTGCGCGGGAAGTGGCGGCGCTCACCGGTGCGCCGTTGTTGCGCGCTGAATTCCCGGCGGTCACGGCCGCCATTGCCGACAAGCTGCCGGTGCGTGTGGAGGCCACCGACCTCTGCGGCCGCTTCTCGGGTCGCATCGTACGTAACCTCAACACCCAGGCTCCCACGCCGCAGTGGATGGTCGACCGGCTGGCCCGTTGCGGCCAACGCAGCGTGACGGCGCTGGTCGACATCTCCAACTACGTGATGTTCGAATACGGCCGCCCGAGCCACATCTTCGACCTGGACAAGATCCACGGTGGGCTGCAGGTGCGCTGGGGCCGCGAAGGCGAGCAGCTCAAGCTGCTCAATGGCACGACGATCACCGTCGACGCGCAGGTCGGTGTGATCGCCGACGACGCGCAGGTGGAGTCGCTCGCCGGCATCATGGGTGGCGACGCCACGGCCGTGTCCGATACCACCCGCCACGTCTACGTCGAGGCCGCCTTCTGGTGGCCGGAGGCCGTGGCGGGGCGCTCGCGCCGCTTCAACTTCTCCACCGACGCCGGCCACCGCTTCGAGCGGGGCGTGGACCCCAGCCTCACGGTGGAACACATCGAGCGCATCACGCAGCTGATCCTCGACATCTGTGGCACGCCCGAGACGCAGTGCGGCCCGATCGACGACCAGCAGCTGGCACTGCCTACACTGGCGCCCGTGCGCCTGCGCGTGGCACGCGCCGCCAAGGTGATCGGCATGCCGCTGGACACGGCCCGGTGCCGCGATGCCTTGCAACGCCTGGGCCTGGAGGTGACGGAGCCCGAGCCGGGTGTGCTCAGCGTATTGCCGCCCGCCTACCGTTTCGACCTGCGCATCGAAGAGGACCTGATCGAGGAAGTGGTGCGCATGGTGGGCTACAACACCTTGCCCACCACCGCGCCGCTGGCGCCCATCACGCCCACGTTGCGGCCCGAGTCACAGCGCAGCGCCTTCGCGGTGCGGCGCAGCCTGGCGGCGCTGGGCTACCAGGAAACCATCAACTTCAGCTTCGTGGAAGAACGTTGGGAGCACGAGCTGGCGGGCAACACCGATCCCATCAAGGTACTCAACCCCATCGCCAGCCAGATGGGCGTGATGCGCTCGTCACTGATCGGTTCGCTGGTGCAGGTGCTCAAGTTCAACCAGGACCGCAAGGCCGACCGCGTGCGGGTGTTCGAGATCGGCCGCGTGTTCAAGCGTGATGCCGGCATGGCGGACGGCGAACTCAGTGTGCGTGGCATTCACCAGCCCATGCGCGTGGCGGGCCTGGCCAGCGGCGCTTTCGAGGCAACGCAGTGGGAGCAGAAGCCCCATGCAGCCGATTTCTTCGATGCCAGCGGCGATGTCGAGGCGTTGCTCGCACCTTTGCCCGTGCGCTTCGAAGCCGCGACGCATCCTGCCCTGCATCCCGGGCGTTGCGCGCGCGTGCTGGTGGACGGCCGTGCCATCGGGTTTGTCGGCGAACTGCATCCGCAGTGGCGGCAGGCCTATGGCCTGCATGTGGCACCGGTGCTTTTCGAGCTCGACCTCGAGGCCGTGCTGCAGCGTCCCGTGCCGGTTTTCGCGCCCGTCGCTCGACAGCAGCCCGTGCAGCGCGACATCGCCATCGTGGTGGCCGAGCAGGTGGGCCATGCGGCGCTGATCGATAGCATCCGCGCCGTGGACACCGCTGGCGTGCTGCGTGACGCAGTGCTGTTCGACATCTACCGTCCCAAGCCGGGCTTGGAGTCCGCGGGCATGCAGGCCGGCGAGAAAAGCCTGGCCGTGCGCTTGACGCTCAATGGTGGCGAGGCTACCCTGACCGATGCGCAGATCGATGCGACGGTGGCTGCGGTGGTGGCCGCGTTGCAGCAGCGTCTGGGCGCACGCCAACGGGTGTGAGCGGCAATCAGGTATTGGAGAGGAGAGTCATGGAATTCGCGATCGAGAGTCTGGAAACCCCCGCGCTGACCAAGGCGCAGCTGGCCGAGATGCTGTTCGAGCAGATCGGCCTGAACAAGCGCGAGTCCAAGGACATGATCGACGCCTTCTTCGACCTCATTTCCACCAGCCTGGTGCAGGGCACTGACGTGAAGATCTCGGGCTTCGGCAACTTCCAGATCCGCACCAAGGCTCCGCGACCGGGCCGCAACCCCCGCACCGGCGAGGCAATCCCCATCGAGGCCCGACGCGTCGTGACCTTTCACGCCAGCCACAAGCTCAAGGACCAGATTCAGGAAGAGGGCCGCAACCCGCCCTCGATGCCGGCGATCTGAGCCCACTTCATGCGCACGCGGCTGCGCGCCCAGCTTGCGCGGCGCGTAATGGAGACACTGCGGCGGATATTTGCACACCGTGGTGCAGCAGGCTTTGCATCCCCTTGCGTCTTAGAGTAACCTCGAAGCTCTTTTGCCTACTGCATTGATTTCAATGGGGAAAGTGCTCCCGAACATCCCAGCCAAGCGGTATTTCACGATCGGTGAGGTCGGTGATCTGTGTGGCGTCAAGCCGCACGTGCTGCGTTACTGGGAGCAGGAGTTCACGCAGCTGCGCCCCATGAAGCGCCGTGGCAACCGCCGCTACTACCAGCACCACGAGGTGCTGATGATCCGCCGCATCCGCGACCTGCTCTACGACCAGGGCTTCACGATCAGCGGTGCGCGCAACAAGATGCAGGAGCTGCTGCAGAACGAGCGCGACAAGCGCAAGAGTGGCGAGGTGCTGCTCGAGGGCGTGGAGGTCATCGAGACCAGCGACGACGAGCTCGAGGACTATCTCGACGGCGCGCTGGACCGCATCGAGGACCCGGCAGCGCAATGGCTGCTGGTGCGCCGCGAGCTCTCCGAAATCCGCGAGCTGCTGTCGGCCAGTTACTGAGAATCGCCGAATGCACGACTTTGTGTGCAGCAGACCAAAAGTGCTGCATTCGCATCGTATAATGCGAGGCTGATTCGGTGTGTGGCGCAGCCTGGTAGCGCACTTGCATGGGGTGCAAGGGGTCGAAGGTTCGAATCCTTTCACACCGACCAATGAGCATGAGCAGGCCGCCAAGTGAATCCACTTGGCGGCCTTTGTTTTTTCGGCGCTCCCTTCCTGCCGAACAGGCCCTCGCGGGCCGATGACCCTCAGCGCTTGCGATGGATTACGTCCCGGTACCAATTTCGCTGCTCGAACTGGGCAAGCCCGTCCCGGTGGACATCTGGGATGCCCACGGCAAGCTCCTGCTTCGGCGCGGGCAGGGGGTGCGCTCCCCCCAGCACAAGGAGATGCTGCACAACCATGGCGCATGCGTCACCGAGACGGATGCCAAGGCCTGGCAGCGCAGCTACGAGCGTGCCATCCACGAGCTGATGATGGACGGCCGTGGCCTGGATGCCGTTGCCGCCGCCTTCATGCCCTCGGAGGTGCAGGACTCCGACTACATGGAAGCGCAGGAGATGCTGGGCGGCTGGTTGGACCTGCAGGAAGTGCTGGGCGTCATCCTCTACCAGGGCGAGTCCGCGAGCAACCCGCTGGAGCGCCTCGAAGGCGTGGAGCGCAAGGCGCTGGAACTGCTGCGCGACGATCCGGACGAGTCGCTGTTCACGTTGTTCCAGGCGCTGTCCGATCCCGCGCTGGGCTACTGCGCCACGCATGCGTTGCTGTGCGCGGCGGTCTGTGAGCTGACCGCCGGCAAGACCGGCATGGCCGATGCGCCCAAGCGCGTGCTCTTCCGCGCAGCGCTCACGATGAACATCGGCATGGCGCGTGCGCAGGATGCGCTGGCGCGCCAGAGCTCGCAACCCAACGAAGTGCAGCGCCAGCTCATCCAGCAGCACCCCGAGCGTGGCGCGGAGATGCTGCGTCAGCTCGGTGTGATCGACGAAGACCAGCTGGACATCGTGCAGTGGCACCACGACCTCGATGAATCCCGTGGCGCCACGCGCAACCTGGAAGCGCGCCGCCTGCTGCGCGTGGCCGACAGCTACGTCGCCAAGATGGCGGCGCGGCGCACCCGCCTGGCGATGTCGGCGCTCGGTGCCGCCAAGTCGATGTTCCTGGGCAACAGCTCGCCGTCGCCCATGCTGGCCTCGGCCATCGCCACTGCCGTGGGCTTCTACCCACCGGGCACCTATGTGCAGCTGGTCAACGGCGAGCGGGCCGTTTCCGTGGCGCGTGGCAGCAAGGCCAACGATGCCCATGTCGTGAGCTTCACCAATGCCGGTGGCATCCTGCAGACCATGTACATGTACCGCGACACCGCGCAGTCGCAGTACGCGATCCGCACGCCGGTCAACCCCGAAAAGATCAAGGTCAAGGTCAGCGCCGAGAAGGCCTTCCGTGCCTGGCGCGAGCACCAGGCACGCCGCGCGGCCGACGTCTCCGGCAGCTGAGTTGCGCGCGCTTGGGCTCGGCGCGACGGTTCAGCGCGGCGCCCAGGCCGCGAAAACCATGCGCTCCACGCTGGCGAAGAATTTCTCCACCTCGCCGAAGTCGCCCGAGTCCTGTGTCATCGGCGCGCAGGACAGCAGCATCACGCGCAGCAGGCGCGACACGTCCTCGACGGGCGTCTGCCGCACCAGCTCGCGGGCCGTGATAGCCGCATGCACGGCGCTGCGCAGGCAGCGGTCGTATTCCAGGTCCACCGCATGCAGCGCATCGGCTGCCAGCGCGCCCAGCACCGGCAGATCCAGCCGCAGGCGGGAGAGCGGACTCCACACATTGCGGTCCCCCGGCAGCGGGTTGAAGCGCTGGTAGAAGCTGCGCAGGTCGTCCAGCTGTGATTGCAGCCTCTGCGAAAAGGGGCCGTCCCCTTCGGCCCAGTGGTGCGCGATACGGACCTGGGCGTTGGTGGCGAACTTCTGGATCAGCTCCGACATGAGCTGCAGCTTGTCACCGAAGTGGTGGTGGATGTTCGCGCGTGTTGTCTGCACGGTCTCGGCCACGTGCGCAAAGCTGAAGCCGTCGTAGCCGCGCAAGACATACAGGTTTTCGGCCACGGCCAGGATCTGCTCGCGCACCGGGACCTGTGCGGCGTTGGAGTGGAGCAATTGCACCGCACCCGCCACCTGGGCCGGCGAGGCCCGACGGCCGATGCGGCGTGCGGGGAGCGCATCAGCCGACGGCCTGCCATCGCCTGGTGCAGGGCCGCGCTGCGGAACAACTGTCCGCACACCCGCGGGCGGCCGTGCCGTGCTCATGGTGAGGCGCTGGCGCCAGGATGCAGGATGGCGCGCACCTCGTCGCGTTGCGCCAGCAGGCGCCGGAAGGCCGCATAGCCGCGCGCGTGCACGGCCTGCGCCTCGGGCGCCGGCGTGACCACCGCGCTGCTGTGCACCATCTCGCCACCTGCGGCCAGCAGGTCCGGGTACAGGCCTGCGGCGGTCGCGGCCAGCAAGGCGGTGCCCAGCAACACACCATCGGCCTCGCGCGGCAGTACCACCTCGCAGCCCGTGGCGTCGGCATACAGGCGCACGAGCAGCGGGCTCTTTGCATGGCCGCCCGTGAGGTAGAGCCGGCGGATGGCGTAGCCGCGCTCGTTCAGTGCGTCGATGATGTGGCGCGTGCCGTAGGCGATGCCCACGGCCGCGGCGTGGTACAGCCGCGCGAGGCCTTCCAGCGAGCTGTCCAGGTCCTGCCCCCAGACGATGCCGCGGGCCTCGGGTTGCGCCAGCGGTGAGCGGTTGCCATGGAAGTCGGGCACCACCAGCAGATCACTGGCGTAACCCGAACCAGCTTCGGCGCGGCGGCGCACGATGTGCGCGCTGAGGGCCGCATGCCGGTTGTCCCCAAGCGTGTGCGATTGCGCGTGGCTGTCCAGGATGTGGTCCAACAACGCACCACTGGCCGATTGGCCGCCCTCGTTGAGCCAGCCTTCGGGCAGCAGCGCGCCGTAGTACGGCCCCCAGACCCCTGGCACGGCGCGGGCTTCCGCCGACAGCGCCATGTGGCAGTTCGAGGTGCCGGCAATCAATGCCAGGGCCTGGTCCAGCTCCGAGGCAGGCGTGGCACCGAGCACCCCCAGCGCACCCGCGTGCGCGTCGATCATCGACACGCCCACCGCGATGCCGGGTGTCAGGCCCCAGTCACGCGCCGTGGCCTCGGACAGCTGGCCCGCACGGCTGCCCACGGGCAGAGCCTTGTCGGGCAAGCCGAGCTTGGATTGCAGTTCCGGCAGGCCGATGGTGTCGAGCAGATCCGCCTGCCAGCCCTGCGCCTCGTGGTTCAGGTAGGTCCACTTGCAGGTGACTGTGCAGGCCGACGCCACCACAGTGCCCGTGGCGCGCCAGGTCAGGAAGTCCGCCAGGTCCATGGCCCGGCCGTAACGCGTCCAGGCCTGCGGCAGATACTGCTTGAGCCATAGCAGCTTGGGCAATTCCATCTCGGGCGACACGGTGCCGCCCACGTAGTCCAGCACACGGTGGCCGGTGGCGGAGATGCGTTCGGCCTCGGCGATGGCGCGGTGGTCGGCCCACATGACCACGTTCCAGCGGTCCTCGCCGGTGGTGGACACCGTCACCGGTTCGCCGGCGGCATCGAGCATCACCAGCGAACAGGTGGCGTCGAAGGCGATGCCCTGCACGGCTTGCGCAGGCCTGCCGCAGTCACGCAAGGCCTGGCGCACGGAATCGCCCACTGCCGCCCAGATCTGCGCACTGTCGTGCTCCGCATGGTCCTGCTGCGGGCGGTGCACGTCGAAGGCATGGCTGGCGCTGGCCAGCATGTGCCCTTGCAGGTCGAACACCCCCGCCCGCGCACTGGTGGAGCCGACGTCGACGGCCAGGACCAGTGCGTCGGAGGAAGGCATTCCTGCTGCCATGGGCTGTTGTGGTGGCTCAGGCCTTGACCAGCGGTGCGCAGCGCTCGCGGATGGCTTCCACGGCGGCCTTGGGCGTCTTCTGGCCGATCACGCAGAGCTGCACCTCTTCGAGGAACACGGTTTGTGCGCGTGCGGCCTCGGGGAACGCCGGCAGCGGCACACGCGCATGCTGCAACGCCCGCGCTTCCACGGCGGCAAAGGGCTGGTCCTTGGCGAAGGTCGCATCGGCGTAGGTGGAAGCGCGCACCGGGCCGTTGCCGTTGCGTGCGGCGCCCGTGGTCACGGCCTTGCTGGACACTTCGCGGATGTAGCTCCAGGCCAGGTCCTTGTCCTTGGCGTTGGCCAGGATGGACATGCCCCACACGGCCGACACGGCGGCCACGGGCTGCTTGGCCTTGACCAGCGCCTCGGAGCCGGGGAATTCCACGGCCTTGATCTTGCCGGGGTACTTGGAGTCACCGGGCTTGTTCATCTGCGCGCCGCGCGCGAAGGTGATCACGGTGAAGGCCGCGCGGCCCTGCTGCATCCAGGTCACCTGGTCGTCGTTCTTGGTGGTGGCGTAGCTGCGGGGCAGGGCGCCGGCCTTGAACATGTCCTGCAGCGTGGCCAGGGCCTTTTCCATGGCGCCGGGGTCGGGCAGCAGCTTGAGGTCCGGGCCCACGAAGTCGCCACCGTAGGCGCGCGCGAAGGTCACGGGGAACTCGGACAAATCGCTGGCCAGGATCATGCCCGTCACCTGCGTGCCTACGGCCGAGGTGAAGGTGCAGCGCTTGCACTGGTCCACGAGTTCTTCCAGCGTGGTGGGCGGGGCCTTGATGCCACGCTCTTCCAGCAGGGCTTCGTTGTAGAACAGCGCGGCCGTGGCGTGGCGCACGGGGATGGAGGCGAGCTTGCCGTCGAAACGCATGCCGGCCACCATGCCGGGCGCGATGTCGCCGAAGTCCTCGATGGCGGCCTTGGCCAGGTAGTCGTCCAGCGGCAGCAGCAGCTTGGCGGCGCTGGGCGTGGCGCGGCTGTTCACCAGGTAGCCCACGCCGAAGTCGCTGGCCGGCAGGCTGGCTTCGCGGAACAGGCGGTCCTGCAGCGGGTTGCTGTCGAAGGTGGTCCAGGCGGCGGTGGCGCCCTGGGCCTTGCGCCAGTTGCCCAGCAGGTCACCAGCGGGGCCTTCGGTCAGGCAGGTCTGGTGCACCTTGTGCGAGAGCACGTTGAGCGTCTTGCCCTGGGCCCACAGCGGGCTGGTGCCAAGTGTGCCCAGCATCGCTGCTGCGCCGGAAATCAGGGTTTTGCGGCGGGTGAGAAGGTGGGTCATGGTGTCTCCTTGCGGTGGTTGCTGGGGTGGAAATGGGACGTTGGGGAACGGTGTAGAGCGGTGTCCGAGGGTGTTCAGGGGTGCAGTCCAGCGCGTCAGCCCTTGACGGCGCCGCCCGTGAGGCCGGCGACCAGGTGCTTCTGCATGAACATCACGAACAGCAGCACGGGCAGCAGCTGCACGGTGGAGGCGGCGAAGAGCACGCCCCAGTCCACGCCGTCCATCGAGCCCATCATCTCGGAGATGACGAGCGGCGCGGTCTTGGCCTTGGTGGACGTGAAGATGAAGGCGAAGAGGAACTCGTTCCAGGCATAGACGATCACGAAGACTGACACGGCCATCATGCCCTGGCGCGCCAGCGGGCGGATCACCATCCACAGGATGGTCCAGCGGCCCGCGCCGTCCACCTTGGCGGCCTCGTCCAGCTCGTAGGGGATCTGGTCGATGAAGGTGCGCATCAGGATGGTGCCCAGCGAGACGAAGAAGGTCGCGTAGAGCAGCACCAGGATCAGGTGCGTGTCATTCAAGCCCAGCAGGTTCACCACGCCGAACAGCGGCAGCGTGACCACGATGGGCGGCAGCAGCCGCACCACGATCAGGAAGGTGGCGCTCTTCTGCAGGAAGGGCGTGCGCGTGCGCGAGTAGGCGAAACCCGCCATGGTGCTGGCCACGATCACCAGCAGCGTGGCACCCACCGTGATGATGAGGCTGTTCCACAGGCCCGTGAAGAAGCCCTGCCACTTGGCCCACAGCGTCGCGTAGTGCGCGAAGGTGGGTGTGAAGCTCCAGTGCGGCGGCACGGCGAAGATGTCCTGGCCCGGCTTGATGGAGGACATCACCATGAAGACGATGGGCGCGAGCGACCAGAACAGGATCACGACCACCGCGATGGCCTTGAGCAGGGCCGTGCCCGGAGACTTGGCGTTAACGCGCATGGCCGAGGCTCTGCCTGCGCAGTGCCACCAGATACACCGCGCCCAGCACCAGCGAGATCAGCACCATGATCCAGCCCGTGGCGGACGCACCGCCGAAGGCATTGAAGGTGAAGGCCTCCTGGTACAGGTAGACGCCCACCACCTCGGTCATGCGCGCCGGCCCGCCGCCGGTCAGCAGCCACACTTCCGAGAAGATGCGGAACACGAAGATGTAGCGGAACAGCATCGCCAGCAGGATGGCGGGCATCAGCAGCGGCAGCGTGATGCGGCGGAAGCACTGCAGCGGCGTGGCGCCATCGACCTTGGCGGCTTCGTACAGCTCGCCGGGAATCGACAGGCGCGCGGCGTACAGGATCAGGAAAGTGAAGGGCAGGTTGAGCCAGATCGACAGCAGCGACACCAGGGCCAGGCCGTGGTTGGGATTGATGGACCATTCCAGCATGGGCAGGCCCATGGCCTGCAGCGCCAGGTTCATCGGGCCGGCCTGTGCGTCGAAGAGGAAGCGCCAGACCACGGCGGCCGAGACCTCGCTGACGGCGTAGGGCGCGAGGATGGCCGCCAGCAGCAGCTTCTTCGCCGGCAGTCCACTCGCGAAGAGCAGCGCGATGGCCAGGCCCAGCAGCAACTCCACATGCACCACCACCAGCACCACGATCAGCGTGTTCTTGAGGGCGCGCCAGAAATAGGTGTCGCCCAGAACCTTCAGGTAGTTGTCAACCCCGACCCACTGCGGTGCGGTGCCGAAGGTAGAGCTGTGCAGGCTGAGCCAGGCCACGTAGAGGCCCGGCAGCACAAGCATGCCGATCACCAGCAGCTGGGCCGGCGTGATCAGTGGCAGCGCCAGCGTGGTGGGTGCCCGCAACCAGCGCTGCAGGCGGCTCTCCGGTGGGCGCACCGCGGCGCGGCGGCCCGCGGTGGTGGGCAGGGACGTGGAACTCACGAACGCGGCTGTGCGATGAAGGGGATCATGCGGCCTGCAGCACCGGTGGGCGCGCCCGGACCTGGGCCGCGGCCTCGGTGGCCGCCACGGGCACCCAGCCCTCGATGGTGGTGCGGTAGGTCACGCGCCGGTAGCCGGGGTAGTCGTTGATGGCGGTGTGCATCACGCAGGGGTTGTCCCACATCGTCAGCGTGCCGGCCTCCCAGCGCACGCGACAGTGGAATTCAGGGCGCGTGGCCACCGAGACCAGGTAGTCGATGATCGGCTTGCTCTCGGCCTCGGACAGGCCCATGAGGCTGCGCATCACGCTGGAGACGAACAGGTAGGGCTCGCCCGTCACGGGGTGCTGGCAGATGACCGGGTGGGTCACTTCGGTCTCCTCGGCCGTCGCCGCATCCGTGCGCAGCGCCAGCCGTGAATGCGCGGCGTTGATCGCGAACACGCCCTTGCCGCTGTGTACGGCGGTCTGGCCCTGCAGCAGCGCGCGCATGCGCGGCGACAACGCGCGGTAGGCCATGGCCAGGCTGGTGAAGCAGGTGTCGCCACCCACGGGCGGCACCACGTGGCCGTACAGCATGGTGATGCCCGGCGGGCGCTGCAGCCAGGCCAGGTCCATGTGCCAGTCCTCGCCGATCACCTTGCCGGTGTCGTCGGGCTCGCGGATGAATTCGATGATGTGGTCCAGCCCGGGCATGGAGGCGTGAACCGGGTTGGGGCTGAAAGTGCCGAAGCGCGACGCCACCTGCTTGTAGGTGGGGGGCGTGAGCTGCTGGCCGCGCACCGCCACCACGTGGTAGATGTTCAGGGCGTTGCGCACTTCCTCGAAGGCGGCCTCGCTGGCATGGGCCAGGTCCACGCCGCGGATGTCGGCGCCCAGTGCGCCCGTGATGGGCATGACTTCGATGTGCTGGAAGCGGGTGTCTCGCAACATGGATGGTCCTCAAGTGGCGTGGGTCGCCAAGATTCAATACTTACGTGTAAGTAAGTTTGGCATGCCGGGCGGCCCCGTTTGAATCCGGGTTAACCCGGGGGTCGCCGCAGAGGTGCTCTTACGCCACAAGGGACAATGCGGCCCCATGAAAGTCATCATCGTGGGCGCCGGGCGCGTGGGGGAAAGCGTCGCCGAGAGCCTGGTTTCGGAGCGCAACGACATCACGGTGGTGGACACCGACCCCGTCCGCCTGGCCAGCCTGCAGGAGCGGCTGGACCTGCGCGGCGTGGTGGGCAACGGCATCGACCCCGCCGTGATGCGCGAGGCGGGCGTCGAGGATGCCGACATGCTGGTGGCCTGCGCGCCACTGGACGAAACCAACCTCGTGGTCTGCAAGCTCGCGCACGACCTGTTCCGCGTGCAGACCACCATCGCCCGCGTGCGCTCACCGGTCTTCGAGGACGGCTCGCCGCTGCTCAGCAAGGAGACGGGCTTCGCGGTCGACCAGGTGATCTGCCCCGAACGCTCGGTGACCAGCTACGTGCAAAAGCTCGTGGAGTACCCGGAGGCGCTGCAGGTCATCGAGTTCGCGACCGGCCTGGTCAGCCTGATCACGGTGCGCGCCGTGGCCGGTGGTGCGCTGGTGGCCCACAACCTGGCCGACATCCCGCGGCTGGTGCCGGACGCCGAGATGCGCATCGTGGCCATCTACCGCGACAACCAGGTGCTGACCGAGCTCGATGGCAGCACGCGCGTGGAGGCTGGTGACGAGGTCTTCGTGCTGGCCGCCACCGAGGACATCCGCCATGTGCTGGGGTCGCTGCGCCAGATGGACCGCCCGGTGCGCCGCGTGATGATCTCCGGCGGCGGCAAGGTGGGCCTGCGGCTGGCGCGCGCGATCCAGCATGACTACCAGCTCAAGATCGTCGAGTTCAACGCGCAGCGCTGCGAGTACCTGGCCTCGCAGCTCTCCGACAAGGTGCTGGTGCTGCACGGCGACGCCACCGACGAGAACCTGATGGTCGACGAGCAGGTGGCCAGCATGGACCTGTTCCTGGCCCTCACCAGCGACGACGAGGACAACATCATGGCCAGCCTGCTGGCCAAGCGCCACGGCGCACGCCGCGTGCTGGCGCTGATCAACCGGCGGGCCTATGCGGACCTGGTGCAGACCACGCAGATCGACATCGCCATCTCGCCGGCACAGACCGTCATCGGCGAGCTGCTGGCCTTCGTGCGCCGCGGTGACATCGAGGCCGTGCACAGCCTGCGCCGCGGCGACGCGGAGGCGCTGGAGCTGGTCGTGCGCGGCGACCGCAAGACCAGCAAGGTGGCGCTGCGCCGCATCGAGGAGATCGCCCTGCCGCGCGGCGCACAGATCGGCGCCATCGTGCGCAACATGGAGGTGCAGGGGCGCAAGACCGAGGTCATCATGCCGCACCACGACACGGTGATCCAGCCCGGCGACCATGTGATCGTCTTCGTGCCGCGCAAGCGCATGGTGCGCGACGTGGAACGCCTCTTCCAGGTCAGCGCGACCTTCCTGTTCTGATGACACAACCCCCATGCTTCCCCGCTGCGGCCGGGCGCCACTGACATGTCGTCTCCGTTAGCCATCGTCGCGTTGATCGGGCGGCTGGTCATCCTCTTCGCCCTGTTGATGCTGGTCCCGCTGGTCGCCAGTGCCACCGACGGCTGGCGCGCGGCGGTCCCCTTCCTGCAAGGCATGGGCATCACCCTGGCCAGCGGGCTGGCGCTGCTGGGCCTCACGCTGCACCACCGCAGCGAGGAACTGCTGCCGCGCGACGGCTTCGTGCTGGTGGGCCTGACCTGGATGGTGCTGCCCGCTTTCGGGGCGTTGCCACTGTGGCTGGCCGTGCCGGGCATGACCCTGACGGACGCGTATTTCGAGTCCATGAGCGGCTTCACGGCCACGGGCGCCACGGTGCTGAGCGGGCTCGATGCATTGCCGCTGGCCGTGAACGTCTGGCGATGCTTCCTTACGCTGGTGGGCGGGCTGGGCATCATCGTGCTGGCGGTGGCGATCCTGCCGCTGCTGGGCGTGGGGGGCTCGCAGCTGTTCAAGACCGAGATCACCGGCCCCATGAAGGACCAGAAGCTCACGCCGCGCATCGCCGAGACCGCGCGCGGCCTGTGGGTGATCTACGCGCTGTCGTCCATCGCCTGCGTGCTGGCCTACCGCTGGGCGGGCATGAGCTGGTCGGATGCGTTCATGCACATGTGTTCGACCATGAGCCTGGGCGGCTTCTCCTCGCACGACGACAGCTTCGGCTTCTGGGACTCGCCCACCATCGAGATGG
This sequence comes from Burkholderiaceae bacterium, assembly GCA_965278985.1. Lineage (GTDB taxonomy): Bacteria > Pseudomonadota > Gammaproteobacteria > Burkholderiales > Burkholderiaceae_C > CAISIP01. The sequence goes on from OZ257131.1 coordinate 903,512, forward strand.
TGGCCGTGTGCTTCATGGTGCTGTCGGGCGTGAACTTCGCGCTGTACTTCGCCGCCTGGCGCAGGCGCTCGTTGATGCCGCTGTGGCGCGACGTGGAGCTGCGTGCCTTCATCCTGGTGCTGGCCGTGAGCATCCTGCTGATCACCGGCTACCTGCTGCTGCATCGGGAGTACACAGAGCCGCTGGAAGCCCTGCGCCACACGGTGTTCCACGTGGTGTCTGTGGCCACCACCACCGGCTTCACCACGCACGACTTCACGCTGTGGCCCACCTTCGTGCCGCCGATGATGCTGCTGCTGGGCTGCTTCGCCACCTGTGCCGGCTCCACGGGCGGCGGCATCAAGATGGTGCGCATGCTGCTGCTGCTCAAGCAGTCGCAGCGCGAGCTGGTGCGCATCATTCACCCCAATGTCGTGAACCCGGTGGTGCTGGGTGGCGTGACCGTGTCGGCGCGCGTGATGCACAGCGTGATCGCGTACATGATGCTCTACGGCATGACGCTGGTGGTCTTCACGATGGTGCTGCTGTTTTCCGGCATGGACATGGTCTCGGCGTTCACGGCCGTGCTGGCCTGCGTCAACAACATCGGCCCGGGGCTGGGGCAGGTGGGGCCGTCCTTCAACTTCACCGACATCACCCCGTTCCAGACCTGGGTGCTGATCCTGGCCATGCCACTGGGCCGGCTGGAGCTGCTGTCGCTGTTGGTGCTGTTCACGCCGCAGTTCTGGCGGAGATAGTGGAACACTCCCCGGTTGCGGCCTCACCGGTACCATCGCCGACATGAAGAAGATATTGCCCGCACCCACCGCGCAATGCCCCTGCGGCAGCGGTGACGGATACGGCGCCTGTTGCGGCCCCTGGCATGCCGGGCTGGCCGAGGGGGTGCATGCCCCGACCCCCGAATCGCTTATGCGCTCGCGCTACGGCGCCTATGTGCTGCAGCTCACAGACTACCTGATGGCCACCTGGCATCCTTCCACCGCACCGGGCGAACTCGACATGGCGCCCGTCAAATGGCTGGGCCTGGAGGTGCGCGCAGCGCAGGCCAGTGGCGATGCGGGCGTGGTGGAGTTCGTCGCGCGTTACCGCGACAGCAACGGCCGCGCCCAGCGCATGCACGAGACCAGCCGCTTCGTGCGCGAACAGGGGCGCTGGTATTACATCGATGGCGTCTTTCCGCAGACCGACGCCCCAGGCCTTTGAGGAGTTTGTGAGATGGCACACGAATACGCGACCACCCAGCCCCAGCGCAGCGACATCGACGCGTTGCGCGGCCCGGCCGTGCTGGATTTCGGCACCAACTGGTGCGGCATCTGCAACGCCGCCCGCCCGCTGATCGAGGCCGCCTTCGCCCCGCATGCTGGCGTGGCCCACATGAAGGTGGAGGACGGCTCGGGCCGGCCGCTGGGCCGCAGCTTCGGCGTGAAGCTCTGGCCCACGCTGGTGTTCCTGCGCGATGGCGTGGAGGTCGAGCGCCTGGTGCGGCCGCAGTCGCAGCAGCAGGTGGCCGACGCGCTGGCGCGCCTGGTCCCTTCGGCGGGCTGAGCGGCACGACCCTGCCCGCGTCCCGCGGGCGGCCGGGCACGGCATACTCGGCGTGGTCATCACTTGCTTGAATCTGGAATGGACAAAGAAGTAGCGCCGGCCGTGCTGGCGGTCGTCAACGAAAAGCGCCTCGCGGGCGAAAAGCGCACGCCGGTCGAGATCATCACCCGCATGGGGGTCTTCGATGCGCGCGAAAAGGCCTCCGACCATGCCTGGCTGGCCACGGGCGGGCATGTCATCGTGACCATCTGGGCGGAGTTCGTCAGCGTGGGCAGCGGCGGGCGCTGGTTCTACCTCGAATCGCTGGATGCCGAGCGGCGCCTGGGTGGCGGTGAACGCACTGCCCTTCAGGCCCAGCGCGCGAAGGACCGCATCGGCCTGCTCAAGCAGGCGCACGCGCAGGGCCAGCGTGTGCGAGCCGTGCTGCAGACCAACCGTGTCGCGATCGCTGGTCTCGAATCCGACAAGGCCGCCAAGGTGGCGGCGCGCGTGCCGGACGACGAGACATGGCATGTCGCCGCCTGGGACGAGGACGCCAAGCTCGCCGTGCTGGTGCGTGGCGAGGCGGGGTGGACACCCACGGAGGCCGAGGTCGACGCCGCACGCGCGCTGGGTGGCGTGCCCCCGGTCGTGGTGGTCGCCCCGGTGCCGGAGGCCTCCAGCGCAGAGGCCCACGCAGCCGCCATGGCCCACCTGACCCGCCATTTCGCGGGCTACGGCTACCAGGCGGCCGACGTGCGGGACCAAGGCCTGGGCTACGACATCGCGGTGTCGGACAAGAAGGGCAACCGGTTGCTGCAGCTGGCCGTCAAGGGCACGGCGCCGGGCGCCACCAGTTTCCAGCTCACGGCACTGGAGCGCGCCAGCGCCGCGCGCGGGGACCCGTGGCGGCTGGCGGTGGTCAGCGACGTCACCGGCCCGGCGCCGCAGCACAGGCTGTACAAGCCCGCCGAGGTCGATACGGCCCCGGGGCTGGAGCCGCCCCAGGCCTAGCGATGTGCGGTGCGCAGGCCCGGCCGGGCGTTGCCGCCCGCGGTCCATGGCCTGTGCGTCTATTCCATGCCCGTGGCACGGGCCAGGGGCATGCGGGGTCTTCTCTGGGCGGATGCACGCGCATGTTCGCGTCGCCGCAGCGCCGCCAGCACGGTGACCGCGCTGCAGCCCACCAGGTTGATGGTGGACACGGTGACGAAGAACGTATCCGCCACCACCCACAGGCCGTAGAGTACCGCTGCCATGTGCGACAGCACCCACGAGCTCCACGTCAGCAGCGAGATGGCGGATGCGCCGTCGCGGCTGCGCCAGACGGCGGCGATCTGCGGCAGGTAGGTGAACAGCCGTGCCGAGTTGCTCAGCAGATAACACCAGGCGATGGCCGCGATCCAGGCCGGTGCGTGCAGGGCGGTGGTGATTTCCATCGCAGGCTCCGCGCGTTGGGGGTGCTCAGTCGGCCTTGATGCCGGCTGCGCGCATCAGCCGCGCCCAGCGCGGTGTCTCGTCGGCGATGAGCCGCGCGAACTCGGCGGGCGTGCTGCCCACCGGTTGCGCACCCATGCCGGCAAGCCGTTCGCGCACCGCCGGCAGCGCCAGCGCCTGCACAGCGGCTGCATGCAGGCGCTGCAGTGCCTCGGGCGGCGTGCCGGCCGGTGCCAGCAGGCCGAACCAGGCCACGGCTTCGAATCCAGGGAAACCAAGCTCTGCCATGGTGGGCAGGTCCGGCAGCACGGCCAGGCGCTGCAGTGTGGACGTGGCCAGCGCGCGCAGCTTGCCGTCGCGCACCAGCGGCAGCGCGGTGGCCGTGGGCGCGTAGAACATCGTCACGTTGCCACCCACCACGTCCGTCAGCGGGCTGTTCTTGTAGGGCACGTGCACGATGTCGATGCCCGCGCCGCTGCGCAGCAGCTCACCGGCACGGTGACCGGAGGTGCCGGCACCGGGCGAGGCGAAGCTGAGCTTGCCAGGTTGGGCCTTGGCCAGTGCCACCAGCTCGGCCACGCTGCGCGCCGGCACCTGGTTGCCGACGACCAGGATGTTGGGCGTGACCGTGATCTGCGACACCGGGGCGAGGTCACGCAGGGGCTCGTAGGGCAGCTTGTCGTAGATGGCCGGGTTGACGACGATGGCCGCGTCGCCGGACAGCACCAGGGTGTAGCCATCCGGTGTGGCCTTGGCCACCTGGGCCACGCCGATGTTCCCCGCCGCCCCGGGCACGTTCTGCACCACCACCGGCACGCCCAGCACGGGTGCCATGTGTTCGGCCAGCAGACGGCCCAGCACGTCCACCGCCGAGCCTGCGGCGAAGGGCACCACCAGTTGCACGGGACGTTCGGGGTAGGCGGCCAGCGCCCAGGCCGGGATGGCGGCCAGTGCCAGCGCGGCTGTCATGCGGATGAATTGGCGTTTCATGGGGTTCCTCCTGAAGGGGTTGTGGATGGGTGGACCGCATCTTCGATCGCGTCACAGCTGCCTGTCTTCAAGCCGGCCTGAAGCTTTTCTGAGGGTTGGTGTGACCGCGCAGCGTGGCGCCGGCCGAACTCCAGGCGTTGTGTGTGGTGGTGGACCATGGCCCAGCGCAGCGAGGCCGGGAACACCACCAAGTCGTCGGAGCCCGGATAACAGAAGGCCTGCCAATGCCGAACGAACACGCCCCAGTGCGTACAGAGCGCCAGCTCGGGCTCCCACGACAGCCACACACGCATCTGCATCGCGGGCTGGCAGCCGCTCAGCCAATGCGCCACCGCGCCTGCATGCGCTGCTGCATCGTGCCGGCACAGCGCGAATTGCGACCCGTCCAGCCCCCCACCGTCGAGCAATGCGCCGGAAGCGCGAAAGGCTGCGCGCGCCTGCCGCGCGGGCAGCACCCGCAAAGCCGCCAGCACACGGGGTGGCAGCGGATGGCGGCCGCTGCCCAGCCAGCGCCAGGCCAGCGCAAAGCCTGCCAACGGCGGCGCGTTGCTGCCCGGATCGAGGTCTTTGGAAATAATGGCCATGTCGCGGCATGATGCGGCTTCGTCCTTCGCCCGTGGAGGGACGGTCCTGAAGCATTTCTGAAGGTTTGCATGAAGGCTGCTCCCCCCACCGCCTTGTCGCCGCCCGCTGCCGCCGTGCCGCTGCGCATCGGGCAGTGGCGCGTCGAGGCCGCCATGGACGAGATCATGCTGGGCACGCAGCGCACCAAGCTCGAGCCGCGCTGCATGCGCCTGCTGCTGGCCCTGGCCAGCGACCCGGGGAGGGTCTGGGGCGTCGAGGCGTTGCTGGACGCGGTGTGGCCGGGCGTCGTCGTCACCTCCAATTCCCTGTACCAGGCCGTGGCCGAGCTGCGCCGCATCCTGCAGGCCGATGCCCGGACCGGAGCGTTCATCGCCACCGTTCCGCGCAAGGGCTACCGCATGGTGGCGCCGGTCGTCCTGGGCCCCATTTCCGGCACGCCATCGGCGGCGCCGCGTGATGCGGCAACACCTGCATCGGATGCCTCGGGCACCGAGTCGGCCGCCCGCGATCCGCTGCCCACGCGCAAGAGCCTGGGGCCACGTTCCGTCGCGGTGCTGCCCTTTCGTGCGCGGGGTCTGCCCGAGGCGCTGGGGTTCCTGCGCGAGAGCCTGCTCGGCGAGCTGGTGGCCGAGCTGTCGCGCCAGCCGCAGCTGGCCACCATAGCGCGTGGCACCATGCTGGGTTATGCCGACCAGGCGGTGGACTACCAGCAGCTGGCGGCGCAACTGGGTGTGCGCTTCGTCGTTGACGGCTCCATCGACAGCATGGGCGCGCAGGCCGAAGGGGGCTTGCGCATCGTGGCCGACCTGGTCGACACGGCCAGCGGCCAGCAGATCTGGAGCGAAACCCTGGCGCTGGACCGGCACGCCTGGCCCACGCTGGGCCAGCAGGTGGTGGGCCGGCTGGCGCGCGTGCTCAACCTCGAGGTGGCAGCGGGCGCCGTGCGCCGGCCGGCACCGCAGGACGGCGCGGCCTCGCAGGCCCTGGGCACCGCGCTGCGGGCCTGGGTGGAGCTGTATTGCCGGCCGCAAACGCGCGACACCAACGACCGCGCCTGGCAGTGGGCGCGCGAGGCGCTGCAGGCCGACGATTCGTTGGCCGTGGCCTGGAACGCGCTGGCCTACTGCGAGTGGCGGGCGGCGCAGTATGCGTGGCACCGCCGCGCGCGGGGCGACCTGCTGCGCGACGCCCTGCAGCATGCGGGCCAGGCCATCGAACGTGACCCGCGCGACCCCGAGCCCCACTACACCGTGGCCCTGTGCACCTTTTCCCTGGGCGAGCCGCTGCGCGCCGAGGCCGCGCTGCGCCATTGCCTGGGCCTGAGCCCCTCTTATGCGCCGGCCTTGGGCCTGCTGGGACTGGTGCGCACCATGCTGGGCCATCCCGAGGAAGCGGCGGACTGGAGCGCACGCGCCTTCGCGCTGAGCCCGCATGAACCGCTGCGCGCCATCTGGCACTGGAGCGACGCCTGGGCGAGCCTGGAGAGGGGTGACGATGCGGCCGCGTTGCGGCATGCACACCTCGGCATGACGGCGAACCCGGATTTTCCGAGCTGCCACCTGGCCGCTGCCGTTGCGGCACACCGGCTGGGCGACGCGGCACTGGCCGCGCGGTGCGTGGACTTCCTGCGCGACAGCACCGCTTTCTCCAGCATCGAAGGCATCCAGCGCAACCTGCCGCTGGTGCGCATGTCACGCCACGGTGACCGCGCGCTGGCGGACCTGCGCGCCGTGGGTTTGCCGGAGTCGGAGGCCGGATCCACCGTCTGACCTGCTCGGTAGCAGGGTGTGCGGCCCGTTGTGCGCCTGGGCAAGACGTCGTACGGCGGGGCCGTGGCCGGGGGCACCGGCGGCGGGTGCTGCCTCAGGCAGCGTCACCCTTCGGTGCTGCGGGCTTGCGGGGGCGGCGGGGCCGCTTGGCGGGCGTAGGTGCTTCGTCGGCTTCTGGCTGATGCGGAGCGGTTTCCACTGGCGCGGGCTCGGATGCGGGTGCTTCGTCGAAGGCGCTCGGAGCGTCCGTTGTGTCGGTCGTGTCCGTAGCGACGTGTTCACTGCGTTCGCTGTCATCGCTGTGGGGCGCGGGGGCCGACTGCGCGTCGGCAGCCGGCGCAGGGCGGGCTTCGTCGCGCTGGCCTGCGTTGCGCCCGCGGCCTCCGCGCGTTCGGCGGCGGGGTTCACGGGCCTCGCGTGGCTCGGCCGCCAGGGTGTGGTCCACGGATGCCTCGCCGGACTGCTGCGCGTCGTCGAGCACCGGGTCGGGCGCATCCTCGGGCGCGTTGTCGGGTGTGCGTGCCGGGCCGTTGTGGACCAGCGGCTCGTTGAAATGGTGGCGGCTGCTGCGTCCTTCCTCGCGCGGTGCGCGCTCGGCCTGCCGCTGCGCCAGCGCGCGGGCTTCGTAGATGCCGGGCGTGCGCGGCTCCTGGTTGCGGGGCTCCGGGGCGCGCTGCTCGGCGGGAGGTGCATCACCGCCGACTGCGTCGTGGGAGCGGGGCGCGTCGTCACCGCGCACATCCTGGCGCACGGCGGTGCCGGTGCCGCGGAAAACGTAGGCGCCGGACTTTTCGTCGCGCCCGAACTCCAGCAGCCCGCGCGCGCTGGCTTCTTCCAGCAGGTTGCCGAAGGCGCGGAAGCCGTAGTTGGACTCGCTGAAGTCGGGCTTGCGGCGCTTGATGGCTTCCTTGAGCACCGAAGCCCAGATCTTGCCGCTGTCGCCGCGTTCGGCCTGCAGCGCGTCGAAGGTCTCCACCGCCAGCTCCACGCCGCGCGTGCGGCGGCCGTCCATTTCCTCGCGGCGGCGCTTTTCCTCTTCGGGGCTGCGGCGCGGCGCCTGGGGCTGGGCGCCCTGCTGGGCATCGCGCCGGCCGGCGCGGCGCTGGCTCTCGCGCACCAGCTCGTCGTAGAAGATGAACTCGTCGCAGTTGGCCACCAGCAGGTCCGAGGTGGACTGCTTGATGCCCACGCCGATCACCTTCTTGGCGTTCTCGCGCAGCTTGGAGACCAGCGGCGAAAAATCCGAATCGCCGCTGAGGATCACGAAGGTGTCCACGTGCGTCTTGGTGTAGCAGAGGTCCAGCGCGTCCACGACGAGGCGGATGTCGGCCGAGTTTTTGCCCGACTGGCGCACGTGCGGGATCTCGATGAGCTCGAAGTTGGCCTCGTGCATCACGGCCTTGAAGCCCTTGTAGCGCTCCCAGTCGCAGTACGCCTTCTTGACCACGATGCTGCCCTTGAGCAGCAGCCGTTCCAGCACGGGCCGGATGTCGAACTTGTCGTACTGCGCGTCGCGCACGCCGAGCGCGAGGTTCTCGAAGTCGCAGAACACCGCCATGCTGGGGTTGTCGTTGTTGGATGCCATGGGGAAGTAAGCTGTGTGGGAATCCCCGATCATCACACGGAACGCCCAGGGGCTTGCTCAGCCGGAAAAACCCGCAAGGTCGACCACATCGACCACGGCCGTCCAGGGCAGCGGTCCGTAGAGATGCGGAAAGCGTTGTTCCGGCGGCGGCACCTTGGCATCGGCGTGCGCGGCGGGGTGCGCAGGCGCCTCGTAGCGCAGCGGGGCCTGCAGCTTTTGCGGGTCCACGACCAGCAGCACCAGGTCGCGCTGGCCCGCATAGAACGCCGCCCGCACGCCCTGTACCTGGTGCGCCTGCGAGAAGTGGATGAAGCCTTCGCTCGCCAGGCTGGGCGCGCTGTACTCGCCGAGGATGCGCGCAGCTTCGGCCTGTGCGCGGCTGCAGATATGAAAGATGCGGGACGGGGAGGAGGGCATGCGGCGGATGCTAGCGCGCCGGAGTTGTTCAGGGTCGCAGTTCGCGCGCCATGTGGGTCAGCGCCAGGCATGCGGCAAGCCCCGGGCCTGCGGAGATCCATGGCGCGCCCACGCCCAGCAGCACGGTGGTCGTGGTTCGGCTTTGCACCTGGGCTGGGCCGGTCAAATGCTGCGCAGGTTCACCCGCTTGGACAGCGCCTCGGCGCTCTCGCGCCGTTCGCTGTAGCGGTCCACCAGGTAGCCGGCGCAGTCGCGCGTCAACAGCGTGAACTTCACCAGTTCCTCCATCACGTCCACCACGCGCTCGTAGTAGGGCGAGGGCTTCATGCGGCCGTCTTCCTCGAACTCCGCGAAAGCCTTTGCCACCGACGACTGGTTGGGGATGGTCAGCATGCGCATCCAGCGGCCCAGCACGCGCAGCTGGTTCACCGCGTTGAAGGACTGCGAGCCGCCCGATACCTGCATGACGGCCAGCGTCTTGCCCTGCGTGGGCCGCACCGACCCGCTCGAGAGCGGAATCCAGTCGATCTGCGACTTCATGATGCCGGTCATGGCCCCGTGCCGCTCGGGAGAGCACCACACCATGCCCTCGGACCACTGCGCCAGGTCGCGCAGCTCCTGCACCTTGGGATGGTCCTCGGGCGCGCCATCGGGCTGCGGCAGGCCGCGCGGATCGAAGATGCGCGGCTCGGCGCCCATGGCCTGCAGCAGGCGCGCCGCTTCCTCGGTCACGAGCCGGCTGTAGGAGCGCGCACGCACGGAACCGTAGAGCAGCAGGATGCGCGGTGGATGGGTCGCACGCTCGGCCGGCAGCAGCCGGGCCAGGTCGGGCTTGCAGAAATGGTCGGCGTCGACGTTCGGCAGTTCAGGGCTTTGCAATGCGCGCTCCCTTCGCGTCGATGACGGCCTCGCCGTCTTCCTTGGTGAACGCGCCTTGCTGCGGCTGCGGCAGCAGATCGAGCACCGCCTCCGACGGCCGGCACAGCCGCGTGCCCAAGGGCGTCACGACGATGGGCCGATTGATCAGGATGGGCTCCTGCAGCATGAAGTCGATCAACTGCGCATCGGTCCATGAAGCGCTGTCCAGGCCCAGCGCGTCGAAGGGCGTGCCCTTCTGGCGCAGCAGCGCGCGCGGCGTGATGCCCATGGCTGCGATCAGCTTCTGCAGCGTGGCCCGGTCGGGTGGGTTTTTCAGGTACTCGATGACCTGGGGTTCCTCGCCGGAATTTCGGATCAACGCCAGCACGTTGCGCGAGGTGCCGCAGGCGGGGTTGTGGTAGATCGTGATGTTGCTCATGGGGTTGGTTCCTTGTTGGTTGGCAGGCGCGCTCAGGCCAGGCTCAGGCCACACTGAGACGGAGGGCCAGGGCCGAGAGCGTGACCAGCAGCACAGGCAGCGTCAGCACGATGCCCACCTTGAAGTAGTAGCCCCAGGCAATCGTGGTGCCCTTCTTCTGCAACACGTGCAGCCACAGCAGCGTGGCCAGGCTCCCAATGGGCGTGATCTTGGGGCCGAGGTCGCAGCCGATCACGTTGGCGTAGACCATGGCCTCCTTGACCACGCCGCTGGCCTGCGATGCGTCGATGGACAGCGCGCCGATGAGCACCGTGGGCATGTTGTTCATGACCGAGGACAGCAGCGCCGTGAGCAGGCCGGTGCCCAGCGCCGCGCCCCAGATGCCGCCCTGCGCGAACCAATCGAGCAGCCCGGCGATGCGGTCGGTCAGGCCGGCATTGCGCAGGCCGTAGACCACCAGGTACATGCCCAGCGAGAACACCACGATCTGCCAGGGCGCGCCATGCAACACCTTGCGCGTGCTGACGACGTGGCCCTTCGCCGCAACGGCCAGCAGCACTACGGCGGCCACGGCCGCCACCGCGCTGACGGGCACGCCCAGCGGCTCCAGGCCGAAGAAGCCGACCAGCAGCAGGACCAGCACCACCCAGCCGGCGCGGAAGGTGCCCGGGTCGCGGATGGCCTGGGCCGGTGTCTTGAGCTGGGCTAGGTCGTAACGCGCCGGCACACTCCGGCCGAAGTACAGCAGCAGGACCAGCAGGCTGGCCAGCACGGCGGCGATGTTGACCGGCACCATCACGGCTGCGTACTGGTTGAAGCCGATGCCGAAGAAATCGGCCGACACGATGTTGACCAGGTTGGACACGACCAGCGGCAGGCTGGCCGTGTCGGCGATGAAGCCGGCCGCCATCACGAAGGCCAGCGTTGCGGCCGGCGAGAAGCCCAGCGCGACCAGCATGGCCATGACGATGGGCGTCAGGATCAGCGCCGCACCATCGTTGGCGAACAGCGCGGCCACGGCCGCGCCCAGCAGCATGATGAACGCGAACAGCCGGCGGCCGCTACCGCCGCCCCAGCGTGCCACGTGCAGTGCGGCCCACTCGAAGAAGCCGGCTTCGTCCAGCAGCAGGCTGATGATGATGACCGCCACGAAGGTGGCGGTGGCGTTCCACACGATGCCCCACACCACGGCAATGTCGGCGAGTTGCACGACGCCGAAGACCAGGGCCAGCACCGCGCCGAGCGATGCGCTCCAGCCGATGCTTAAGGCCCGTGGTTGCCAGATGACCAGCACGAGCGTGAACAGAAAAATCAGGATGGCCGCGAGCATGGCGGGGCGCCTTCTATGGGGAGAATGGGGGATGCGGCCTGGGTGGGCCGCGAGAGAGGTCAGCCGCGCGCGGTCAGCGCTTGGCCAGGTCGCGCGCGGGCCGCTGCCTGCGGAGAAATCGCGGATCGGCCGCCGGCCATGCCATTCAGCAAGGCTTCCGTGAGGATGCTGCAGGCCGAGTTGTGGGTGCACGGGAACAGGACGTACACCGGCTTGGTGGTCGAGGTCATGGGATGTTGGGGACAGGGGAATCGGTCAGCAGCAGGCCTTGGAAGGCCCGCAGCAGGATGCGGATGCCGACGCCGGCACGGCCGCAGCCGGGGCGCAACAGGCCGCTGCGGCGGCCTGGACCGAGGCGGGCTTGCCGAACAACGGCACGTTGCCCAGCGTCTGGAAGTGTTCCCAGGCCACGCCCTGCGGGTCCGTGATCCAGTGCTTGTCGCTGCGGGCGTAGCAGCACGTCGTCTGGCCTTCATCGAGCAGCGCGAGGTCGGCGGCCTCCGCCCAGTTCTTGAGGTCGGCCAGCTCGGCCGCCTCGTCCACCTGAAAGCCCAGGTGGTCCACGCCGGCAGCGGCGCCGCGCGTGGAGATGGCGAAGTTCAGGCGCGGGTCGTCCAGCATCCACTTCGCGTAGTCGCCCTCGATGCGCGCGGGCTCGACCGCGAACAGCCTGGAATAGAAGGCGATGCTCTGTTGCAGGTCGTTGACGTGAACATGGACGTGGAAGCGCTTCATGGGAAGCCTTTCAGCAACGGCAATGCGCCGCCGCGTCGGTGGTCGAGCACGCTGCGCCTTCGCAGCAGTTCTCGGTGAGGTAGCCCAGCAGCTCGTTCATCGTGGTGAACGAAGCCCGATAGATGAGGTTGCGGCCCTGCCGCTCCTGCGTCACCAGGCCGGCATGCACCAGTTCCTTGAGGTGGAAGGACAGTGTGTTGCCGGCCACTTCCAGGTGCTCGACCAGAGCGCCCGGGGTCAGCCCCTCGGGGCCTGCAACGACCAGGGCGCGGAACAGGCGCAGGCGCAGCGCGTGCGCCAGGGCGGCGAGGGATCGGATGGCATCGGCTTCTTGCATGAATCCACTATACAACGATTATTGAAATATTGTCAACGCGCACACCTCGTTGTCGCGGGCAGCAGCTCTCTTTCACTTACCGTGCCACGGGTGCCAGACGCTGTCACTCTCTTTGTTAGCCGACACGGCTACCAGGCCGACCACCCGCCATCGACCGTGAGGTTCTGCCCCGTGATCCAGGCGCCGCCGGGCGTGGCGAAGAGGGCGATGGCACCGGCCAGGTCCTGCGGCACACCGAGCCGGCCCAGCGGCACCTGCAGGCGGAAGTTCTCGCGCGTGACCGCGTCCAGCGCGGCTTTGGGGATCTGCCCCGGGCTCAGGCAGTTCACGCGGATGCCATGCTGCGCCAGCTCGCAGGCCAGCGCACGCGTGAGGTTCAGGATCGCGCCTTTGGAGGCGTGGTAGGACTGCGTGGAGCGTGCGAAGTCCGGCGCGTAGAGCCGCGGGTCGCTGCCCAGCGTGGCATGCAGCGAGCCGATGGTGACGATGCTGCCGGGCGTGTGGTGCGCCATCATGGCGCGGGCGCCGGCCTGCGCGCAGACCAGTGTGGTGGTCACGTTCTTGTGCAGCGTGGCCTCCAGGTCGGCCACCGCGATGTGGGGCGCCATCTGCCGGCCCACGCCGCCGCCGGCGTTACAGACCATCACGTCGAAGCGGCCGTGACGCGCAGCGATCTCCTGCACGATGCGGTCCACGGCGGATTCGTCGGCCGCGTCGCAGGCGACCGCAAAGGCGGCGTGGCCGGCGGCCTGCAGCTGCGCCGCGCCGGTCTGGACCACATCCTCGCGGCGGCCCATCAGGTAGACGCTCGCGCCCAGTTCCGCCAGCGCGGTGGCCATGGCCAGGCCCAGGTGCGTGCCGCCGCCGGTGACCACGGCCACGGCACCGTCCAGGGACAGCCAGGCGGGCAGGGCGCGGGGTGTGGTGGTTGTCGGGGGTGTCGTGGGAGCAGTGGGTGTGTCCATACCGTGCTCCTTCAGGCAGCCCGCAGCACGCGCCCCGGGCGGGCCGCCGTCTGCTCGCCATGCGCCACCACCTGCGTGCCGTTCACGAACACATGGCGCACGCCGGTGGACTTCTGGCAGGGCACGAGGTAGGTGCCGCGGTCGCGCACCTCCGCAGGGTCGAAGACCACGATGTCGGCCGCCATGCCCTCGGCCAGCCAGCCCCGGTCCCGCAAGCCCAGGCGCGCGGCCACGCCGCCGGACATCTTGAAGATGGCGGTCGCCATGTCCAGGTCGCCCAGGTCGCGCACGAAGCGGCCCAGCACGCGCACGCTGGCGCCGAAGTTGCGCGGGTGCGGCTGGCGGCTGCCCTGGTCGAAGGGGATGGCCGAACCGTCCGATCCCATCAGCGCATGGCGGCAGCACAGGAACGTGCGCATGTCTTCCTCGGTGCGGTAGAAGAGCACGACCATGATGCGGTTACCGCCCTCGCGGCATAGCTCCAGCGTGTGGCGTGCCGGTGTCTTGCCGGCCACGGCCGCCGCGGCCTGCAGGGACTGGCCCTCGCGGGCACCCAGCACGCCGTCGGTGCGCGCCAGCACCACGCGGTCCCACAGCCAGGGGATGCGGTGGGCCGACCAGCCCTGGGCCAGGTCGGCCTCGGCCCGGTCCATGGTGGCCTCGTCCATCAGGCGTTCGCGCATGGCTGCCACGCCACCTTCCTGCACCCAGGCCGGCAGGTACTGGGTGAGGGCGGAACTCGACGCGTCGTAGGGGTAGACATCGAAACCTGCATCCACGCCCGAGGCCACGGCGGCCTCGAAGCGCTCCGTCCACAGGCCAGCCGTGCCCCATTCGGAGGGGGTGTTGATGGCCGCGTGCGAATACTGCACCTTCACGCCGGTGGTGCGCCCCAGGTGCAGCGCCTCGTTGAGGGGCCCGTAGCGGTGGTCGTCACCGTCCAGCCCCTTGTCGCGTGCATGCGACGCATACAGCCGCCCGCGCCGCGCCAGTGTTTCGCACAGGGAAACGAGCTCACTCGTGGGCGCGTAACGCGAGGGCACGTAGGTCAGTCCCGTGGTCATGCCGAAGGCGCCCTGGTCCAGCATGGTCTCCAGCAACGCCTGCATGGCCTGCATCTGCGCAGGGCTGGCCGCAGCGGGCTCCACGCCCATGGCGGCGATGCGCAGGGCGCCGTGGCCCACCAGCGGCGCGATGTTGAGCGCGATGCCGCGTGCTTCCGCCTCGCGCCGGTAGCCCTCCACGTCGGTCCAGGTCAGGGCCAGCGCGTCGTCGCCGATGCCTGCCAACAGGTCCTGGTGCAGCTGCATGTGGGCGGGGTTGATGGGGAAGGGCGAGAAGCCGCAGTTGCCGGTGACCTCGGTGGTCACGCCCTGCGTCACCTTGCTCTGGCCGCGGCCGTCCTGCAGCAGGCTCACGTCGGAGTGGGTGTGGATGTCGATGAAGCCCGGCGCCACCACCAACCCGCCGGCCTCCACCACGCGGTGGCCCGGGGCCTGCAGGCCGTCGCCGATGGCGGTGATGCGGCCCGCGTCCACCCGCACATCGGCACGACGCGGCGGGGCGCCGCTGCCGTCGTACACGGTGCCACCACGGACCAGGAAATCGGTGTCTTGCATGCGGTGCCTCTTCGCGAAGTCCGGCGCGGGCGGAAACGGCCACGGGCCATCGGCGGCGCAGGTGCCGCGGACATGCCATTCTGGGACGCACCGTCGCGGGCGTTGATGGCGCCAGGCATGGCCAGGGGCGGGCCGCTGGCTTGCGGGGCCCGGGCCACTGTGGTAGCGCGACGGCCCCGGGCCGTGGTCAGGCGGCTGGCGGCGAAGGTGGTACTTCGCCCGGCCCGGGCAGCGCCACGGGCAGAGGCGCCACATCGGGCGCGGGCAAGGTGGGTTCGGGCAGCGGGGCCCGACCGGCGCGCAGGCGCTCCTGCTCGATGGCGAAGATGTCCCACACGGCCATGAACATCGCGGCGATCAGCGGACCGATGACGAAGCCATTCAGGCCGAACAGCGCCATGCCGCCCAGGGTGCTGATCAGCACCACGTAGTCGGGCATCTTTGTATCCTTGCCCACCAGCAGCGGGCGCAGCACGTTGTCCACCAGGCCGATCGCGACCACGCCGTAGACCACGAGGCCGACGCCCTGCAGCGTCTCGCCCGTGGCCAGCAGGTACAGTGCCACGGGGCCCCACACCAGCCCCGCGCCCACGGCGGGCAGCAACGACAGGAAGGCCATCAGAACGGCCCAGAGCACCGGCGCGTGGATGCCCAGCACCCAGAAGGCCAGGCCGCCCAGCGCGCCTTGCACGGCCGCGACCGCGATGTTGCCCTTCACCGTGGCACGGATCACGGTGGTGAACTTCAGCGAGAGTTCGCGCAGGTAGTCCGGGTCCAGCGGGATGGCGTCGCGCATGCGCCGCGACAGCCCGGCGCCGTCGCGCAGCAGGAAGAACAGCAGGTACAGCATGATGAAGAAGCTCACCACGAAGTCGAAGGTGTTCTGGCCGATGTCCAGCGCGCTCTGGGCGATGCGCTGGCTGCCCTGGTTGAGGGCATCGGTGAGGCGCTGCTGCAGCAGCGACAGGTTGCTCAGGCCGAAGCGGCCCAGCAGCTGCGTGAGCCAGTCCGGCAGCGCGGCATAGATCTGTTGCGCATAGGTGCTGAGGCTGAAACCGCCGTCGCGGCTGCGCTGGTACAGCGCCGTTCCCTCCTGCACCAGCGAGGCCGCGATCATCGACAGCGGGAGGATCACCAGCAGCACGATCAGCAGCACCGTCAGCAGCGCCGACACGGTAGGCCGCCGGCCCGTGCGCGCGAGCAGCTTGCGGTGCAAGGGTGTGAAGACGATCGCCAGCACAGCGCCCCAGAACACCGCACCGTAGAAGGGCAGCAGGATCCAGCCGAAGGCCAGCGTCACGCCGACCAGCAGCAGGATGAAGGTTTTCTGGTGGAGGGCGGGGGCGCGTTCGGGCGGAGGCTGCAGCATGGGGAAGGGCGAAAGGATCGGTGCCGCATCGTAGCTGTTGCGGTGCTACGGCTGTGTAGGCGCACGCCGCGCCTACCAGGCGCTGGACTGGCGCGAGAAGACCTCTCCGCGCCCCGAAGCCAGCAGCGACAGGCGGGTCACGAGGTCATGCGACTGCACCGGCAACGGCATCGGCAGATGGGGAAGCAGGAACAACGCCAGCAGCAAGGTCGTGGGCACCCAGCGCTGTGGCATGGGCCCGTGCAGCCGCTGCCCCAGCACGATGGCGATCAGGGCCACCGTGGCACCGAGCGCGCATCCCGCCACCACCTCCGACACCGAATGCGCCCGCACGACCAGCCGCGACACGCCGACCGCCAGCCCGATCGCGATGCCGGCCGCCACGGCCACGCGTGGCACCCACTGCGCACGGGAACGTGGCCACACATAGAGCAGCATGGTGAATACGGCGGTGGCCAGCGTGGCATGGCCGCTGATGCCCGTGAAATCCAGCGCACGGATGCCGATGCCGAAGCCCAGGAAGGCGATCTTGCTGGCCAGCACCAGCAGCACGGCGCCCCCGAAACACAGCGCCCAGGCCCAGGCCATGCGCTGCGCACCGCCCCACCACAGCCAGGCCGTGAGCAATGCCGCAGCGGGCAGCAGCCACAGGGCGTTGCCGAGTTGGGTGATGACGAGCCAGGAGGAAGAGGTCATTCGGGGAAGTGCAGCAGTCGAGCGGCGATTATGGTGCACCGCCGCAAGTGACTGTCCCCGTGCGCGCCGCGAGGCTCGGATGGGCCGCGGACGCTGCGGCAGCCTGGTGCCCGGAACCAGGCGCACCCACTCAATGCACCAGTGCCGCCTCGATCTGGGCGAAGGTGCGGGCCACCTCGAAGGGCTGGATGTCCTCCGTGCCCAGCTGGCGCGCGATCTGCGTGGCCGAGAAGAGGCCGCAGAGCAGGATCGTGCCGGCCGCCTGGTTCGTGGCGATCACCAGCACGTGCTGGCGGCCCAGGCGCTTGAGCGTGGCCACCATGTCGCCGACGTTGGCATGGCGCACGTCGCCGATGTCCAGCATGTCGATGTCGCCCAGCGGATGCATCAGGTCGGCCACGGTCAGCTCGCGCGGCAGGCCCTTGCCCTGGCTCGCCAGCTGCAACGGGCGTTCACCCAGCACGTCCTGCGCCGTGATCACGCCACACAGGTGCCGGTCCGCGTCCACCACCAGCAGCAGGCGCACGCCGTGCGTGATCATGCTTTCGTTGGCATCGAGGTAATGCACGTCGGGGGACACGGTCACCGGTTGCAGGCGCCGGAAATCGGTCATCGCTTCGGTGGCGGGCGACTGCAGGGTGACGGGGCGGCGCGACTCGCTGGGCGCCAGGGAGACGCGGTTGTCGGGGCGCTGGGTGGGCAGGGGCTTGAAGCTGGACGAGGACATGGACGCTTCCTTTCTTGTTCGATGTCGCGTGTCCAGTATGCGGCGGCGGCTGCTCCGCCGTCAACTGCCTGGGGGGAGAGTCTGGCGCGTTTTCAGATTGGCTTCAGACTGGATGGCCGGGCGCACCTGCCTGCAGCATGGCGTCTCCCAATTCCGTGGCGCCGCGTGCCTTCAGCGCGTTTGCCGCGCCCAGCCGGTCGCGCGCTTCTTTGTTCTGGCCCAGCTTGGACTTGGCCTCGATGCGCGTCACCTGCACCTCGATGCCCACGATGGCCTGCAGCATCTGGTCGATGTACTCCCTGGCCGAATCGCCCATGCGCCAGGGCTTTGGGTCGCCCGTGCGCGCCTCGTGGGTGCGTGTAAGGCGCGCGACCACGCTGCGCAGGAAGCGCTCGTCGTCATGGATGCGCAGCGTGCCGTGCACGTGCACGACCTGGTAATTCCAGGTAGGCACCTGGCGGTGCAGTTCGTGTTTGCTGGGATACCAGTTGGGCGATACGTAGCCATCCGCACCGCGGAAGATCACCATCACCGCGTCACCGTCCTTCTGCTCGCGCCACAGCGCGTTGGCCCGCGCCACGTGGGCCAGCAGGGCACCTTGCGGGCCTTGCGTGGTGTCGAAGGCAAACGGGATGTGGGCCGCATCCAGCCCCTGCGGGCCCTGCACCACCAGGCTGCCGAAGGGATGGGCGTCGATGAAGCGGTGGATCTCCCCGGTGCGGGATTCGGCGAAATGGGGTGGGTTGTACATCGTCGTGGTGCTTGGCGTGCCGGCGGCTTCGAGGGGGCGATTGTGGCGCGTCAAAGGGCGACGTCGCCACCTCGAATGCTGTATTCATGTACAGTATTTCGGGATGCCCAGGAGAACCACCATGCCGCGCGCTTCGTCTTCGTCACCTGCCTCCGGCACCGTCCATGGCCTGTACCTGATGCTGCTGCCGCCGGATGCGGTGCGGGCGCAGGCCGCCGCCGTGCAGCGTGGCATTGCCCAGGGCCTGGGGCTGCGGCACGCACTGGCCGGTATCGAACGCCTGCACAAGACGATGTTTCCCCTGTGCATGTACGCCACCGTGCCTGAAGGCCTGCTGCCGGCGGTGGACGAAGCGGTGCGGGTCCGTTGACGCCGCGCCCTTCGACCTCGTGCTGGACGAGCTCGACGGCTGGAGAGGCCAGGGTGCAGCGTTGGCAGGAGCCTATCCACTAGCATGTCCAGGAACTGGCGTTGGTGTGCAGCCTGCAGGGCCAGTCGCTCCACCGGCTGCTGGCACGCTGGCCGCTGCGCAGCCGGCAACTGCGGTTGCTCTGACGCCAGGTGGGACCGGTAGCGCCCGCTGCGGCCCCGGGGCCGCGGCGTTGGTGCGCGAGGGGACGGGCGCCGGAGGGTCAGCCCTCCACCACGGCGATGCACTCGATCTCGAAACGCAGCGCCGCCGACAGGCAGCCCGTGATCGTGGTGCGGGCGGGGTAGGGTGCGCTGAAGTATTCGCGGTAGAGCCTGTTGAAGTGCGGCACATCCTCGGCGTCGCGCACGTAGTTGCGTGTCTGCACGACATGGCGCAGGTCGGCGCCCGCGGACTGCAGCACCTTGCGCAGGTTGTCCACCGAGCGGCGGAACTCGCCCTCGAAGTCGTCCGACACGATCTGGCCCGTGGCATCCACCGAGGCCTGCCCGGAGACGAAGACCAGGTTGCCCACCTTCACGGCGGGGCTGAAGGGCAGGTGCGAGACGGGCGTGTCCGCTTCGCGCGGGTAGGAAACGAGGCTGCTCATGGACGGTCCTGGCATGGGAGGGGCGCCCATTGTGGAGGCGGGCACACGCCCGCGGGCCGCAGCTCCGCCTGGCGAAACATCCTTCGCCACCCGGTGCTCAGAAGAGCTCGAGGTTGTCCGTGGGCCGCGGGACGGGCCGCGCGACGGGCGGGGGCTTGGGGCGCTGCCTGGACGTGGCCACGCTGCTGGCGCGCGGCGCCCGTGGGGGCAGCGGCGCGGGCATGGCCTCCAGCGGCCCGTCCCAGCGGCGGAAGAAGCGCGGTGCCTCGCGCACCGGGCAGCGCAGCCACGCGCCGAAGTCCGCCGGATGCAGGATCACGACCATGCGTTTCTCGTCGCCGGGCTTGTGGAAGTGCTGCATCACTGGATGGCCCTCGGCATTCACCGTCAGCATGGCGAAGGTGAACAGCCTGTGGCCGTCGGGCGCGGTCCAGGCCCGGTAGATGCCGGCGATGCCCATGGGGGCGCCGTCCGCGTGTTGCACGCTCCAGCGCTCCGCCTTGCCGCTGTCCCAGCGCGGCTCGTAGACCCAGTCGGCCGGGATGATGCAGCGCCAGCCCTGGCGCCAGGATTCGCGGAAGCTCGGCAGCTCGGCCACCGTTTCCGAGCGCGCGTTGTAGGTCTTGCGTCCCGCCGCCATCTCGGCCTGGAAATGCGGCAACAGCCCGAAGAGGCCGTCGTCGCAGATGGCGTTGCCGGAGCCGTCCTCCGCGAGCCGTATGAAAGGTGCCACGCCCAGCGGCCACACTTCGGGCGGAAGGTGGTCCGCGCTGCGGTGCACGCCGAAGTAGCGCTTCAGGCGCTCGGCGTTGACGGTGGCCTGGTAGTTGGAGCACATGGCCGAAGGCTCAGGCGCCGATGCCGGCAATGTCGCGCAGCCAGCCCAGTCCTTCGGTGGTCGTCGTGGCCGGCCGGTACTCGCAGCCGATCCACCCCGGGTAGCCCAGCCCGTCGATGTACCGCAGCAACCAGGCATAGTTGATCTCGCCCGTGCCCGGCTCATGGCGGCCCGGCGTGTCGGCCAGCTGCATGTGGGCGATGCGCGGCAGGTGCTGCGCGATGCTGGCGGCCAGCTCGCCCTGGGTGCGCTGGGCGTGGTAGATGTCGAACTGCAGGTAGAGGTTGTCGCTGCCCACGGCGTCCATGATCTCCAGTGCCTGTGGAATGTTGTTCAGGAAATAGCCAGGGATGTCGAAGCGGTTGATCGGTTCGACCAGCAGCCGGATGCCGGCGGCGCGTGCCTGGTCCGCGGCGTGGCGCAGGTTCTGCAGCAGGCAGTCCCGGGCCCGCGCGATCGAGACACCCGGTGGCACCAGGCCCGCCATGCAATGCACCTGCGGGCAGCCCAGGGCCTGGGCGTATTCCAGGCCCTTGTGCACGCCCTCGCGGAACGCGGCTTCGCGACCGGGGTGGCAGGCGATCCCGCGCTCACCGCCCTCCCAATCCCCCGGCGGCAGGTTGTGCAGCACCACCTGCAGGCCCGTGTCGCGCAGAGCCTGCACCAGCTCTGTCTTAGTCTGTGCATAGGGAAACAGCATCTCCACGGCTTCGAAGCCCGCGGCGCGCGCGGCCTCGAAGCGCGCCATGAAGGGCACTTCGTTGAACATCATCGACAGGTTGGCGGCAAGGCGTGGCATGGTGCACCGGGGCAGATGGGGTCGGGCGTCCATTGTGCGTCGACACCAGGGCTTTGCGCGGCGGTGCGCTGGCGGCTGTCGGCTTTGCGCTGACAATGGCGTTTTAGAACATCGCCCTGCTGACCCTTCCGATGAAAATCCAGAAAGACACCGCCGTCACCCTGCGCTGCAAGATCTACCACGCCACCACGGGCCAGGCCATCGACGACTCCGCGGAGCCGATGGCCTACCTGCATGGCGGCTACGATGGCATGCGCCCGAAGATCGAGGCGGCCCTCGAAGGCCAGGAAGCCGGCTTCAAGACCACGGTGGAGCTGAGCGTGGAGGAAGGTTTCGGCGCGCGCGACGAGGCCCTGGCCATCAGCATCCCCAAGACCGAATTCCCCCCCGGCGTGAAGGTCGGCGGGCATGTGCGCACCCGCACCGAAGACGGCCGTGATGCGGTCTTCCGCGTGGTCAAGATCAAGGGTCCGCAGGTCCTGTTGGACGGCAACCACGACCTGGCCGGTTTGCCGCTGCGCTTCAAGCTCGAAGTGCTGGATGTGCGCGCCGCCTCGGCCGAGGAGATCGCCCACCAGCATGTGCACGGTGCCCACGGGCACCACCACTGAGAGAAGGGCGCCCCCCGTTACGGACGCTCACTGCGTGTAGCGTCCTATACCCCCCACTGGGGGGCGCACCCAGTGGCCCGGCGGAGCCGGCTCCACGGGTGCACTGGAAGGAAGCGCGTCCCTTCCAAGCCTACGGGCGCGACCCGCGCCATGCCCCAATGTGTTGCGTCACGCGCCGGGCTTGGGCCACTGGAACTGCATCACCTCCTTGGCCACGAAGCGACGCGCGGCCTCGCGGTGGTACTCACTGGAGCCGGCTATGGCCTGCGCGGCGGCTTCCATCTGCAGCATCGCGTCCAGCGTGCTCCCGAGCGAGGCGTTGAGCGCTTCCTTGGTGAGTGAGAGCGCTGTGCCCGATGCACTGGCGAAGCCGCGGGCCAGCGCCTGTGCGCGCTCCATCAGGCCATCCGCGGGCACCACTTCCAGCGCGATGCCGAGTTGCACGGCCTCGGCGGCCGACAGCTCGCGGGCCGAATACAGGATCTCCTTCGCACGCTGCATGCCCACGATGCGCGGCAGGGTGTAGAGCGCGCCGTAGTCCGGCACCAGGCCGATGCGGTTGAAGGCCATGCAGAAGCGTGCCCGGTCCGAGGCCAGCACGATGTCGCACAGCAGTGCCATCGAGAAGCCCGCGCCGTAGGCCACGCCATCGACGGCCGCGATGATCGGTTTGTCCAGGGCGTGCATCGCCATCACCAGCCGGTGCAGGCTGCGCATCCGGTCGCGGCGCTGCTCCGTCGTGCGCTCGGTGGTGGCCATGCCCCGCACGTCACCCCCGGCGCAGAAGGCGCCGCCCGCGCCCGTGAGCACCAGCACGCGCACGTCGGGGTCGCGCGTGATGCGCACGAACTGCGCGTCCAGCGCCTGGGCCAGCGCATCGCTCAGGGCGTTCCTGGCTTCGGGGCGGTTGAGGGTCAGGGTGGCGATGCCGTCCTGGCAGTCGTAGAGGAGGGGCTCCATGGCGGTCCTGTGGTGCGGATGAAAAAGCGGATACGGGCGATGCGCCGGGACCATGTCACGGCCGGGACGACACACCGCGCCTGCAGCAGCGATGATAGAGAGACAGGGCTGTCACGTGGGGTCACGTCAGAGACGCCCTCACCCGCCGCACACCATGGACATCCGATGAGCATTCGACGCAAAGCCTGCATCGTGGGCGCCTTCGAGCACCCCACCCGCAAGGCCCCCGACAAGACCGTGGCCCAGCTGCACGCGGAATCCGCGCGCGGCGCGCTGGAGGACGCCGGCCTCACGCTGCAGGACGTGGACGGTTATTTCTGCGCTGGCGACGCGCCCGGCCTGGGCGCCATGAACATGGCGGACTACATCGGCCTGCATCCCCGCCACGTGGACTCCACGGACACGGGTGGCTCCTCGTACCTGATCCATGTGGCCCACGCGGCGCAGGCCATCGCGATGGGCAAGTGCAACGTGGCGCTCATCACGCTGGCCGGGCGGCCGCGCTCCGAGGCCTCTTCGGGCACGCAGCCGCGCAACCTCGGCCCCAATGTGCCCGATGCGCCATTCGAATTTCCCTTCGGCCCGGTCACCGTCAACATGTACGCGATGGTCGCCATGCGCCACATGCACGACTGGGGCACCACGCCCGAGCAGCTGGCGTGGATCAAGGTCGCCGCGTCGCAGCATGCGCATCACAACCCGCACGCGATGCTGCGCGAGGTGGTGACGGTGGAGGAGGTGCTGGCCTCGCCGATGATCTCCGACCCGCTGCGCCGGCTGGACTGCTGCGTGGTCAGCGACGGCGGGGGTGCGCTGGTGGTGGCCCGGCCCGAGATCGCGCGGTCGCTGAAGCGCCCGCTGGTCAGCGTGCTGGGCGCCGGCGAGGCGCTCAAAGGGCAGGAGGCGGGGCAGATCGACCTGTCGTTCTCCGGCGCCGCTTGGTCCGGCCCGCGCGCCTTCGCCGAGGCCGGCGTCACACCGGCCGACATCCAGTACGCCTCCATCTACGACAGCTTCACCATCACCGTGCTGATGCAGCTCGAAGACCTGGGCTTTTGCGCCAAGGGGCAGGGTGGACGCTTCGTGGCCGATGGCAACCTCATCGCCGGCGTGGGCCGCCTGCCTGTCAACACCGATGGCGGTGGCCTGTGCAACAACCATCCCGCCAACCGCGGCGGCATCACCAAGGTCATCGAGGCCGTGCGCCAGCTCCGCGGCGAGGCCCACCCCGCCGTGCAGGTGAAGGATTGCACGCTGGCACTGGCCCAGGGGACCGGTGGCCTGCTCGGTTCGCGGCACGGGAGCGCCACGCTGATCATGGAAAGGAGCGAATGACCATGGCCACCATTGCAGAAGACCGCCCTTGGCCCGCACCGCAGATCTATCCCGACAACGCCGCGTTCTGGGAAGGCACCGCCGCCGGCGAACTGCGCGTGAAGCATTGCGACGCCTGCGGCCAGCCGCACTGGTACCCGCGCAGCCAATGCCCGTTGTGCATGAGCGACCGTACGCGCTGGCAGGCTGCGTCGGGCCTGGGCGAGATCTACACCTTCAGCGTGTGCCGCCGTGTCGGCCCCCAGCCCTACGCCATTGCCTATGTGCGGCTCGACGAAGGTGTGACGATGCTGACCAACATCGTGGACTGCGACCTGGACACGCTGCGCATCGGCCAGCGTGTGCAGCTGGTCATGAAAGCGGCCACGGACGGCAGCATGCTGCCGATGTTCAGGCCGGTGGAAGCGGCAGCCTAGAACTTCCATTTTCCAGCCAGGGTGTTGCGGGTTCGCCAGGGTGGACGGGCCTGTTGGCAGGGGATACGGTCGGTGTGGACCTGGCGCCCACACCTTCCAACCCTGCTTTTCTCTACCCATGAACATGCCGCTCGCCCCCACCTGGTCCCGTCGCAGCAGCCTGCTGCTGGCCGCCGCCCTGCTGGCCGGCTGCGCGTCGCAGTCCTCCACGGCACCCTCCGCCGATGCCGGTGCGCCGCGCCCGAAGCTGGTGGTCTTCATCGCCATCGACGGCCTGCCGCAGCGCCAGGTCACGGCCTACCGCGACCAGCTGGTGCCCGATGGTTTCGCGCGTTTCCTGGACCGTGGCACCTGGTTCAGCAACGCCCACTATGGCCACGGCTTCACGGTCACAGCCGCGGGCCACGCGACGATGCTCACGGGCGCGTACCCGCACCGCACCGGCATCATCGGGAACGACTGGCGCGACCGTGCCACCGGCGAGCTGACCTACTGCACGGGGGACGAGCGCTACACCTACATCGGCAACACCACCAAGAAGCTCGACGGCACCAGCCCCGCGAACCTGCAGGCCGAGACGGTGGGCGACGTGTTGCGCCGCGCCGACCCGCGCGCCAAGGTCATCGCGATCTCGGGCAAGGACCGCGGCGCCATCCTGCCGGCGGGCAAGACGGGTACCGCGTACATGTATATGTCGCAGAGCGGCCAGTTCGCCTCCAGCACCTTCTACATGCCGGCCCATCCCGCGTGGGTGGACGCCTTCAACGCCGAGAAGCGCGCTGACCGCTACTTCAAGCAGCCTTGGACGCCCGTGTTGCCCGAGGCCGCTTATGCCCGCTCCCTGCCCGACGAACAGCCCTGGTACGCCAAGGGCGGCAAGCTGCCCGCGGTGATGGGCGAGGCGCAGCAGAAACCCGATGGCGCCTTCTACGGCGGCCTGCTGCGCAGCCCCTTCGTGGACGCGATGTCGCTGGACTTCGCGCGCGCCGCCATCGCCGGTGAACAGCTGGGGCAGGACGAGGTGCCCGACATCCTCGCCATCAGCCTGTCGGGCCACGACTACGTGAACCACGCCTTCAGCGCCGAGTCGCGTCTGTCGCACGACCATTTCCTGCACCTGGACCGCATGCTGGCCGCGTTCTTCAAGGACCTGGACAGCACGGTTGGGCGCCAGAACTACGTGGTGGTGCTCACGGCCGACCACGGCTTCATGCCTGCACCCGAGCACAGCAGGAACCAGGGCCATGCCTCGGGGCGGCTGAGCGGCAGCCAGTCGCTGGCGCGCATCAACACCGGGCTGGAGCAACGCTTCGGCGCGCCGAAGCTGGCGATGTTCTATTCGGCACAGGCCGTGATGCTGGACCGCCCCCGGATCGCGCAGCGCGGGCTGGATGCCGCGGCCGTGGCTGAAGAAGCCCGCCGCCTGCTGCTGGCCGAAGAGGGCGTGGCTGCGGCCTACACCGCGGCGGAGCTGCACAGCGGCAGCCGTGCCGGCGCGCCGTATTTCGATGCCATGCGCAAGGCCTGGCATGCCGAACGCTCCGGCGACGTGCAGTACGCGCTGCAGCCCTACTGGATGATGACCTCCAGCAGCTCCATCACCACGCATGGCTCCGTGCATGGCTACGACACCAACGTCCCGATCCTGGTGTGGGGGCCGGCCTGGGTGGGCGCGGCCGAGATGACGCGCCGCGTGGAGGTGGTGGACATCGCACCCACGCTGGCACGCTGGCTGCGCGTGGAGCGGCCGGCGCAGGCCGAGGGCACGGTGTTGCCGGTCAACGGCGCGCGTTAAGCGCCGCCCCGGTCGGCCGCCAGCTGCGCGTACATGCGCAAGGAGCGCAGGCTGCCGTCGGGTGCGCGGCGCTCGTGGCGCAGCGTGCCCTCCAGCGTGAAGCCACAGGCTTCCGCGATACGGCAGGACGCGGTGTTTTCCTCGTCGGTGACGAGTTCGATCCGCACCACCTGCATGTGCGTGAAGGCGTAGCCGCACAGCGCCTGCACCGCTTCGCGCACGATGCCCCGGCCCGTGTGGCAGCTGCGGCACCAGTACCCGACTTCGGTCTTGGGCGTGGCCCATACCGTGCGGTGCAGGCCCACGCCACCCAGCAGTTCTCCGGTGCTGCGGTCGAAGACCATGAAGGGCAGGTCCCGGCGCGCGAGGAAGTCGGCCTGGGCGTTGCGGCAGCGCAGCTCCGCGTTCTCCGCCGTGGGCTCGGCCGCGATCCAGGGCACGGCGGCCAGGAAGCGGCGCAGCTCGGGCAGAGACTCCACCACGGCCGCGTGCAGCAGGGGGCCATCGCCGGCCTGGGGTGGGCGCAGCATCAGGCGCTCGGTGTGCACGGTGGTGGGCAGGTCGAGGAGCACGGGGTCTGTCATGCGCGCGATTCTCGCGGACGCGAGCCGGGCCCAATCCGCCGTGCCCGACCTCCGTAATTGCGGGACGCGGCCAAGGGGGCGGTGGTGGTATCGTGGGCTGCATGCCGTCGGACCCCTTGCCATCGACCTTTTCGTCCCCCGCGCATCCTCCCCCCACCCACCCCTGGAAAGCCGCGCTGCCCGTCGCGTTCGAGGGGACCGCCTTCGCCACGCCCATCGCCGTGGGCGCCACGGCCTTGCTGTACGCCCGCATCGGGCCCGAGTTCATGGGGCCGGGGGTGCTGGCGGCGCTGCTGGGCATGGCGTTGATGCACCTGCTGACCGCAGGGTGTGGAAGGCCCATGGTGCATGCCACGCGCGTGCTGGAGGCCAGCATGATGCTGGGCTTCCTCCAGGTGTTCATCCAGAAGATGCCGGGCTGGGGCTTGGAGGACACACCGCAGCACCGCCTGATGCTGGTGCTGATGGTCGGCGTGGGTTGTGCGCTGTTCCAGCCGCTGTTCCACCTGCTGCGGCTGCGGCGTTTCGCGCGCATGATCCCGACGCCGGTGTTCCACGGCTTCAGCACCGCGCTGGCCGTCACCGTGCTGATCTCGCAGACCGCGGTGCTGTACGGCAGTTTCCCGGCGGACGGCCCGTGGTTCGCGGTGGTGGCGGTCTCGGCGCTGGCCGTCGCCGTGCTGGTGCAGTCCGCGCTGCCGCGCTGGCCTGCGGGTGTGATGGGGGTGGCGGTGGGCGGCCTGCTGACGCTGCTGCTGGGTGCCGTGGCCCTGCACCAGTTCACCAATCCGTCCTACAGCCCGCCGACACTGCTGCTGCCCGTGCAGCTGGTGTCCTGGCAGGCGTTGTTCGCCCCTGGCGTGGCCACGCTGGCGGTGCTCAACGACATGCTGCTGGCCAGCGCCACGCTGGCCTTCCTGGTGTTCCTGAACACGGTGGTGAACGAAGAGGCCGTGAGCCAGATCGACGAGGCACGCCACCGGCCGGGCGAGTGGTGGCGGGCCAGCCTGGGCAACCTCATTGCCACGCTGGCCGGCTCCTCGGTGCTCACGCCCAGCATGGCACCCTCGCGTGCCGCCGTGCGCGTGGGCCGGCTGGAATGGCGCGCCATGGTGCTCATCGCGCTGCTGGTGGCACTGACGCTGGCCAGTGGCCTGCTGGGCTGGATACCGCCGGCCGCCATATGCGGCCTGCTGCTCTACGACGCCTGGACCTCCTTCCACCGCCCGTCGCTGCGCATGGCCTGGCTCTGGCTGCGCCGCCATGGCCTGGCGGTGTCGGAGAAGGAAGACCTGGGCACCATCGTGCTGGTGGTGGTGGCCTCGGTGGTGTTCAACATGGTGATCGGCGTGTTCGTGGGGGTGTTCGCGGGCCTGGCGCTGTACGCCTGGCGCAATGGGCGGCGGCTGGCGCGCACGGTGGCCGACGGCACCCAGGTGCGCTCCAACTGCATGCGCTCGGCGGCGGATACCGCAAGGCTGGCCGAGCAGGCGCGGCGGCTGCGTTTCGTGGCGCTGGAGGGCGGCCTGTTCTTCGGCGCGGCCGAGGCGCTGCGCGATCTGTTGCGCGAGCAGTGCGCACCCGGTGCTTACCTGGTCGTGGACTGGTCGCGCGTGGTCAGCACCGACAGCACCGTGGCGCACGCCTTCGGCCGCACGGTCGCCGAGGCGGAGGCGCGGGGCACCGTGCTTGTCGTGAGCGGCCTGGAGGCGGCGGGCCGCCAGGTGGTGGAGACCTTGCGCGCGGCCGGGCTGCGCATGCGCGTCTTCTCGGATGCGGACCGCGCGCTGGAGTGGGCCGAGACCGAGCTGGTGCATGGGGTGGTCCCGACGCCCGTGCCCATGGAGGGCACGAACCTGCAGGAAGCCCTGTCGCTGCTGCGCGGGCTATCGGACGAACACCGCGATGCGGTGCAGCCGCTGTTCGAGCAGCGCTTCTTCCGCGCGTCGGAGACCGTGTTCGAGGCTGGCAGTGCCGACAACGCGCTGATGCTGATCCTGCAGGGCAGTGTCGACATCCTGGTGCCGTACGGCGAAGCCCGCGACACGCGGCTGGCGCGCCTGCGCCGGGGCGCGATGCTGGGTGAGCTGAGTTTCCTCGACGCTTCGCCGCGCGCCGCCAAGGCCGTGGCCGCGGAGGACCTGGTGCTGGGGGTGCTGTCGCGCGAGAGCTTCGACCGCCTGTCGCGGGAATGGCCCGAGGCGGCCCAGCGCCTGCTGATGAACCTGGCGCTGGACCTGTCCTTCCGCCTGCGCCGCACCAACCGCATGGTGGTGGACCAATTGCGCTGAGCCACCGGGGCCGCTTCCGCCGTGGCCTACACTGCGGCGCCTTCCGACCGCCCCGCTTCCCACGCCGCATGACCGACCACGACAACGCCAACGACAAGGACACCCAGCGCCTGGCCCGCCGCCTGGCGGACCAGCTCGGCTGTTCGCGCCGCCAGGCGGAGATGTATGTCGAGGGCGGTTGGGTGCGTGTGGACGGTGTGGTGGTGGAGCTCCCGCAGGCGCGCGTGGGGGCCCACCAGCAGGTCGCGCTGGACCCGCAGGCACGGGCCGAGCCGGTGGAGCCGGTCACGATCCTGCTGCACAAGCCGCCAGGCCGCTTGTCGCAGGAGGTGCAGGGCCCGGACGATGCGATCCGGCTGGTCGACGCCGCCTACCGCGCGGCCGACGACCGCTCCGGCATCCGCCTGGTACGGCGGCATGTGCAGAACCAGCCTTGCGTGACACCGCTGGAGACCGCCGCCAGCGGCCTGATCGTCTTCACGCAGCAATGGCCCATCCGCCGCAAGCTGGTGGAAGAAGCGGCCTTCGTCGAGCACGAGCTGGTCGTGGAGGTCGAGGGCGCGGTGTCGGCGGAGGCGCTGGCGGCGCTGAACCGTGCCCCCGTCATCGATGGCCGCGCGATGCTGCCGGCCAAGGTGAGCGTCACCAGCCGCTCGGACACGAAGACCGCGCTGCGCTTCGCGATGAAGGGTCACTACCAGGGGCAGATCGCGCAGATGTGCGACGCGCAGCGGCTGAAGATCCTGGGCTTCAAGCGCATCCGCATCGGCCGCATCCCCCTCGCCGGGCTGGCCAGCGGGCAGTGGCGCTACCTGATGCCTTACGAGCGGTTCTAGCGCGCGGATTCCGGCCCGCAGCCTTCGATCTTCGGCAGGGCGCGCATCGCGGCGGTGGCTTCTTCGGCAGTCACGTCGCGCTGGTGCGTGGCGATCGACCACTGGTGGCCGAAGGGGTCCTTGACCTGGCCATAACGGTCGCCCCAGAACATGTCGGCTGGCGGCATCGTGAGCGTCGCACCGGCCGCGACGGCCTGCGCGATGGCGGCGTCCACGTCCTTCGAATACATGTGGATCACGACGGGGGTGCCCTTGAGCGTCTGCGGGCCGACCGAGCCCCATTCGGGCATTTCATCGACCAGCATCAGCGGCGAATCGCCGATGCGCAGCATGGCATGCATCAGCTTGCCGTTCTCGCCGGGGATGCGCGCCATCTCGACAGCACCGAAAGCCTTGACGTAGAAGTCGATGGCCGCCGCCGCGTTGGCAACGATCAAGTGCGGCGTGAGGGTGGGCATGCCCGGGGGGATGGGGTTGACGTTGGCAGAGGTCATGGTGGAGCTCCTGGAGTGGGGGGGCGATGGTCCCGGCCGGGATGCATCTGGCATACGACGGGTGGCGCGGTGCCGAATCGACAGGCAGTTGTACACCTTCCGCATGGCAATGGGCGACGGAGCGCGGGGCGGCATGGGAGGTCAGGGGAACGTCGGTGGGCCGGGGGTGCCGTCCGGACCTGGCCTTGCTGCGGCGAAGGTTGCCACGCGCTCCTACAATCGCGTCCTCCCCGGTACGCCGTCCAGGCAAGCCCCCGCCGTTGCGAGACCTCGGGGTCTTGCCTCCCAGGCCTGGAACACTCCCCATGCAAGACCACTATCTCGCCCTGGGTGTCAGCAGTGGCGCGAGCCTTGCCGACATCAAGAAGGCCTACCGCCAGCAGGCGGCCCTGCACCACCCGGACCGCAACCCCGCGCCTGGCGCTGCTGCGCGTTTCCGCGCGGTGCAGGAGGCCTACGACGTGCTGGGCGACGACGTGAAGCGCGAGGCCTACGACAACAACCGCAAGCGCAACCTGCTCGACGATCCGCTGCAAACGGCGCGCGAGATCTGGTCCGACTATTTCCAACGCCTCGTCTGACTGCATGTACATAACCCCCTTCTTCCGCAACCTGCACTCCGCCTACGCGGCCGAGCTCGACGACATGCGCCACGATTCGGACGGGCAGCTGGTGCTGGACCGCCGGCTGGCGGAACGGCGCAAGGAGCTCCAATTCCTGGTCGCCATGCTGGAGACCAGCCCCGAGATGGTGGCGGTGGTGCTGCACAGGGCCTTCCGCTTCACGTCGGCCATGGCCATGGACCAGGTGCTGTCCTGCGAACCCGAAGACCTGCCCGAATGGGACACCCTGTCGGCCAGCATCGAGATCGCGCCCTGGGCGAACGCCACCGTGCAGATGCTGCGCCAGCAACCCGCGGGCGACCATTTCCTGAGCGTGGCGGCCGCACTGGAGTACATGGCCGGCAGCGCCCGGTTGTCGGCGTCGTCCACCGCCGAGGAAGACGAAGACCAAGACCGCGAGGACGGTGAAGACCACGCCGACCAGGACACGGACGAACGGGAACGCCCGCTCTCCGCGGACGACCTGGACGACAGCGACGGCCAAAGCCGGGAAGACGCGGGCGCGGACTGGATGTCCGAGCAGGGCTTCGAACGCAAAGACTGACCACTTCTGACGAGACCCATGCCATGAACCATCTCGCCGTCATCGCCAAGACCCAGAGCCTGATCGCCGCGGGCGACATCGTGGGCGCCGAATCCGCCTTGAGTGAACTCGCCGACGCCGAAGGCGACGGCGCGCTCATGGTGGTGCTGGACCAGCTCGCGCCGAAGGACATCCTTGCCGTGATCCGCGAGTACGACCCGTCCAAGGAATCCATCGTCAACCTGCTGGTCACGCCGTCGCAGTTCGCGCATGCCATCGTGATCGAGAAGCGCTACAAGGACCTCACGCACACGCACCTGCGCGGCATGGTCAACTCCATCGTCTTCCGCGAGGACGCGGACCCGGTGGCCTTCCTCACGGCCGTGGGCGACCTGGAAGGCGGTAGCGAGGCCATGGCCAACTACTTCGCCGAGAAGTGGGGCCGCATCGAGGCCTTCGCCCGCACCGGCACCTTCGACACGGCCGAAGAGGACGGCGAGATGTTGTCCGAGCAGGCCTTGCTGGCACTGGCCTATGCCAGCCCGAAGGTCGAACTGGAAGAGGTGGCCGATGGCGACTGGATGCAGCTGGCCTGGCTGATGCGTTACGAATGCCCCGACCTCTTCAACGAGATGCTGCTGGTGCTGCGGGCCCAGGCCCGTGCGCACGAGCTGGGCGTGGAAGGCGAGGAGGAGGCCGCGGAAGAAGATACGCGCGTGGAGACCAGCGACACCGACCGCGGGCGCGCCACGCCGGCCGCGCGTGACGACGAGGAAGAGTCCGCGATCTGATTCCATGTCCGCTACCGACACCGCCCCCCAGTCCGTTGCGCTGTTCGACGAGCGGCCCTTCTTCGAGAAGGCGCTGCAGCACGGTGTGCGCCGTGGATTCCTGTCGCCCGAGAAGATCGCCGCCATGGGCGTGGAAGCCCCGAAAGGCATCGTGCAGATCGCCCGGTACTTCGGCACCGAATACCTGCGCCCCGACCTGGAGCTGGCCAAGGACCGCATGGTCAACCTCGTGAGCCTGTACCTGGAGCACTCCACGGGCGGTGACCTGGACGCCGCCGCCATCGCGTTGCGTGACCACAGCCTGCTGTCGCGTTCCAAGGGCGGCTCGGACATGCTCAAGGCATTGATCGCCATGCCGCAGAGCAGCCACTTCGGCATGCAGGAACACGGTGTCTTCGAGGACCGCCACATCCCCGTGCTGGCCAAATGGTCGCTGCGCAGCCTCGCCGACTACCAGGCCGAGCTGGCCGCGCGTGCCCACGCGACCCAGCTCGTGGACGCCGCGATTTGGATGGCGGCGCAGATGGGTGTCGATGCCGATGCGCTGGAAGAGGCCGGCAAGGATGCGGAGGCCGTGGTGCGCACGGCATTGCTGGCACGTGCCTGCCGGCGTGATGCCATGCCCGACTGGCCGGCTTTCGAGCGCATGGTGATGGAGCTGCGGCGGCGGCATGCGCGCAAGGCAGGCGCCAAGGCGACAGAGGTTGCCATCGGCCTGCCCAGGGATCTGCCGGCGGAGTTCGTGGAGGTGGTGCAGTCCGTGCGCGCCAGCGTCGTGTCGGACATGCCCCGGATCCTGGACGCCGCCGTGGGCGTGCGCAAGCTCTTCGAGCACACCCCGGCGTTCCTGGGACGCTATTTCTGGTCCGAGGACGCGATGGCGGAGATCGCGCATTTCGAGCACAGCAACAGCGCCGTCTGGCAGAAAGCCACCGAGGGCCACAGCGACGACAGCTCGCTGCTGACCTTGTTCCTGCGCATCGCCACGCAGGCCCGGCATGCCACGCTCCTGACGGAAAAGGCCGCCATCAGCCTGGTCAAGAAGGTGCGCAAGTCGGGGCTGGACGCGGAGCTGCCGCGGCAGTTCATCCTGCGGCACGCGCCGCCGCAGCTGCAGGACGACTACCTCCGCCTGTGGAACACCTTCGTCGATGAGGCCGCGCCGGTGCTGCGCAGCGACCAGGTGCATGCCACCGAAGACGCGCTGGCGCTGCTGCGCAGGGATTGCAATATCGCGGATTGAGGGACTGGCTGCCCGCGGCCCGGCAGGCGAGGGCGCGTGCGCGTCAGCGCCGCACTTCGTCCACCAGCGCCTTGAAGTCGTCGATATCCTCGAAGCTGCGGTACACGCTGGCGAAGCGCACGTAGGCGACCTTGTCGAGCTTCTTCAGCTCGCGCATCACGAGTTCGCCAATCCGGTTGGAGGCCACTTCGCGCGCGCCCAGGTTCAGCAGCTTTTCCTCGATGCGCTCGATGGCGCCGTCCACCTGCTCGATGCTGACAGGGCGCTTGCGCAGCGCCAGGTTCAGCGAGGCGCGCAGCTTGGCGCTCTCGAATTCGATGCGCCGGCCATCCTTCTTGACGATGGTCGGGAAATTGACCTCGGGACGCTCGTAGGTCGTGAAGCGTTTTTCGCAGGCGCCGCACTGGCGCCGGCGGCGGATGAAGCCGCCGTCTTCCGCGACGCGGGTCTCCACGACCTGCGTTTCAGAGTGGCTGCAAAAGGGGCACTTCATCGGGGGACGCGGAGGGGGGGTGCTGTCAGTAGGCCGCAGCGACCTTGGTCATGCCGTTGACCATCGGCTCCGCCGAAGCCTGGTCCGGGGCCACCGACGCGGGCGCCGAGGGATGCACCTTCTGGCCCGCGGCGACGGACTGCAGCCGCGCGTGTTCGGCGAGGACCTTCGTGGCGTAACCCCCATCGTCCTCGATGTTGGCCGCGCCCACGTAGTAGCGCAGGCCGCCTTCGACGGAGCCCGCGCGGCGGATGCATTCCTGCAGCACGGCGACGCCCACGCGCAGGTTGGACAGGGGGTCGAAGGCCGCGCGGTGGCCGCCGAAGAGTTCGTACTTGTCCACATGGACCTTGGTCATCACCTGCATCAGCCCCTGGGCGCCCACGGAACTCTGGGCGAAGGGGTTGAAGCCCGATTCGACGGCCATGATCGCCAGGATCAGCGTCGGATCGACCTTCACCTTCTGGCCGACCTCGTAGGCCTCTGCCACCAAGGCGCTGATGGGCTCGGGGGCCACGCGGTACTTCTTGCTGAGCCAGTAGGCCACCGTGGCCTGCTGCTTCGGCAGTTCGCCGGGGTCGACCGCGGTGGCCCGGGTGATGGGCGTGTCGATCGCCTCAAGGGGGAGGACCGCGGTCTGCCGCGACTGCAGCCAGCTCATCAGCCGGGCTTCGCCCAGCTCGCGGAACTCGGGGCGCACGGTCAGCACGATGGCGACGAACATCACGGCAAGGCCGAGCATGGCAAAGCCGTTGTGGGTGATCTCGAAGAATCCCTGGACGACATCGGAGGCAAAGGTCCGTAGACCCCGTACCACGGAGGTACACACTGTCATAGCTCTTCCTTCTTTGGCGAGGCGGCAAAGGCCGGCGCTGTGGACAGCGCGTGGCGCAAGGCGCCTCGTTTGGGTTGGTACGCTTGCAAAGTTCCGCCAGCGTGTGCTGGTTTGAAGCGTCTGAATGCCGGATACGGCCTGGCTTCGGAACGGGCCCGGTCTGCGCCGGGAGTGGGGCGGATTCTAGGAGAACCCTAATGCCGCAATCTCATTAAAGACCGGATTTTAATGTAATTAATTGCGGCTCCATCGATGCAGTGCATCCTGGGCCAAAGCGCGATTGAAAATCGCAAGTGGCAGCGCCTTGCCATCGTCCCCGCACGGTTCTAGACTGGCCTTGCCTGAGTGATCAGGTGCTGCACCGGCAGTAACCAGTCGCCGCCTCCGGGCGGATTCGATGAAGTGGCCCCGGTGCATACATGGCGGCAATCTCTTGCAGCCATCGCAATCGCAGGACGTCCAACTCCTGCCTTTGCAAACCCCGGCGGCATGGACCTGATTGTCCGCCGCCAGGCCCGGTAGACTGGCGCACAGCCGAGCTACCGGGCCTTCTCATTGGTGGGTACCGGCGCTCATTCTGATCTGCCTGCTGCCGGAAGCGCACCATGAACGACCCCTCCGCCCTCTCCGCTCCCTCCCGGTACCGCCCATGGCTCAAACGCCTCGGCTTGCTGGCCGGCGGTGTGCTGCTGCTGTGGGCCCTGTCGTGGGCGCTGGTTCCGTGGATTGCCAAGCACCAGATCGAGAAACTGGCCAGCGCGAAGCTGGGACGCGTGGTGCAGGTAGGCAAGGTCGAATTCCTGCCCTGGTCGCTGGAACTGACGCTGCACGACCTCTCCGTGGCGGGGCAGGGCGATGCGCCGCCGCAGCTGCTGGTCAAGCGGATCTATGTGGACGCGGAGCTGGAGTCGCTGGTGCGCCTGGCGCCGGTGGTCGAGTCCCTGCGCATCGAAGGGCCGCGGCTGCACCTCGTGCACCGTGGCGACGGGCACTACGACATCGATGACATCCTGGCGCGGCTGGCGCAGCAGCCCGCCGAGCCCGCGGGCGAGCCACTGCGCTTTGCCTTGTTCAACGTGGCGCTGGACGGCGGCGCGGTGGATTTCGAGGACCAGACGGTGGGGCGAACGCACACCCTGCGCGAGCTGCGTTTCGCCGTGCCGTTCCTGAGCAACCTGCCGTCGCGGCGCGATGTGTATGTGGAGCCGCACCTGGGCTTCGTGCTCAACGGAAGCCGTTTCGCATCGTCGGCGCGCACCACGCCCTTCGCGGACTCGCGCGCGACCGAGGCACGCTTCGAGATGCGTGACGTGGATCTCACGCCCTACCTGGGGTATGTGCCTGCGAGCCTGCCGGTGCGCCTGACCCATGCGGTGGTGGGGTGGGACATGAAGCTGTCCTTCGAAGAGCGCGGCCGCATCGCGCTGAACCTCAGTGGCAACCTGGCGTTCAAGGACGTGGCCGTGACGGATGCCGCGGGCAAGCCGCTGCTGGCTTTCGACGGCCTGCGCGTGGCCGTGGACGAGTTCCGCCCATTGGACCGCGTGGTGAAGCTGGGCGCCGTGGAGTGGATCGCTCCGCGCGCAGACATCCGCCGGGATGCGCAGGGGCGGCTGGAGTTGCCGATGGAGGCGGGGCCGGACCCTGCGGCGAGCACGCCCGTTGCTGCCGCTGCACCGGTATCGCCACCCGTGTCCTCGCCCGCATCCGGCGCGTCCGCGGCAGCCGCTGCAACGTCCGCGCCTGCCAGCTCCGGCTGGGATGTTGCCGTGCAGAAGCTGGCCATCCAGGGTGGCCGCGTGGCCTGGTCGGATGCCAGCGTACCGGGCCCGGCCACGCTGTGGGTGCACGACCTTGGCGTGGAGCTGCAGCAGCTGGCCTGGCCCGTGCGCCAGCCGGCGGCGCTGAAGGGGGATTTCGCCATCGCGGCACGTGAGCCCGCAGCGTCCGGCGGGAAGGATGCCGCGGCGCCCGCACGGGTGCGCTTCGAGGGCACGGCCACCGACCAGGTCGCCGACGTGCAGCTGGGCGTGGAGGATCTGTCGCTGGGTTTGGTGGAGCCCTATGTGGGCCAGTTCCTGCAGCCTGCGGTGCGCGGACAGCTGCAGGGCCAGCTCGCCCTGCACTGGAAGGCCCCGGCCTTGTCGGTGGAGGTGCCTGCGCTGCGCATCGAGCAGCTGGCGCTGGTGGACCGCGATCCGAAGGTCCGCGATCCGCTGCTGGCCCTGCGGCAACTGGCGGTGGAGGAGGTCCATGTCGACCTCGACAAGCAGGCCGTGCGGATCGGCAAGCTGTCACTGGACCAGCCCAGGACCAGCGTCACGCGCGACAAGGATGGGCACTGGATGTACGAATCGTGGCGGGTGTCTGCCCCGGCAGGTGGCCCGCCCGCTGCCACGCCCACCGCGTCCCGTCCTGCCCCCGCGACGGCGCCGGCACCGGCACCGGCATGGGACGTCCAGATCGCCGACATCCGGCTGGATGGCGGTGCCGTGGCGTACGAGGACCGCGCCGCGTCGCGCCCGGTCTCGGCCCAGCTCTCGGCCCTGAAACTGCAGGTCAGCGACTGGCGGCTGGACGGGCGCAAGCCCGCGCCGCTGCGCCTGTCCGGCGCCATCCAGGCGGGGCAGGGCAGTGCGGGGCAGCTGGACTACCGGGGCAGCCTACAGACGGAGCCCCTGGTGGCACAGGGCGAACTGAACCTGACCCGTATCCCGGTGCATGCCTTCGAGCCCTACTTCGGCGAGCGGCTGAACATCGCGCTGCTGCGTGCCGATACCAGCTTCAAGGGCACGGTGCGTTATGCCGCCGCGGCTGCGGGCCCCAGCATCCGCGTCGCGGGCGACACCGCCGTGGACGAATTCCGCGCCAACAGCCAGGTGGCGGCCGACAGCGGCCTGCAGGCCTCCGAGGAGCTGTTGACCTGGAAGAGCCTGGCGCTGCGCGGCTTCTCGCTGGACATGTCGCCCGGCAAGGCGCCCGCCGTTGCCGTACGCGAAACCTCGCTGAGCGACTTCTATGCGCGGGTGATCATCTTCGAGAACGGCCGCATCAACCTGCAGGACCTCATCAAGCGCGACACTCCGGCAGGCACCACCGTGGCCGGCGCGACGCCGCCCGCTGCGCCGGTGTCCGCAACCGCATCCGCCCCTGCTGCTGCTGCCACCCCCGCTGCTGCCGCCACCCCCGTGGCCACCGCGGTCGACCCTTTGGCGCCCGTGATTCAGTTCGGCCCGATCAGCCTGGTCAATGGCCGCGTGCTGTTCTCGGACCGCTTCGTCAAGCCCAACTACTCCGCCAACCTGAGCGACCTCACGGGCCGCCTCGGTGCCTTCTCGTCGGTAGCGCCGCAGGGCCAGCCGCAGCTCGCGGACCTGGAACTGCGCGGGCGGGCCGAAGGCACGGCGTCACTGGAGATCCTGGGCAAGCTCAACCCCCTGGCGCAGCCGTTGGCCCTCGACATCAAGGGCAAGGTGCGCGACCTGGAGCTTCCACCGTTGTCCCCCTATTCAGTGAAGTACGCTGGCCATGGCATCGAGCGCGGCAAGCTCAGCGTCGACGTGGCCTACCTGGTGCTTCCCAACGGCCAGCTCACCGCCAGCAACAAGCTGGTGCTCAACCAGCTGAGCTTCGGCAACGCGGTGGATGGCGCGCCCAACAGCCTGCCCGTGAAGCTGGCGGTGGCCCTGCTGGCCGACCGCAATGGCGTGATCGACATCGACCTGCCGGTAAGCGGCTCGCTCAACGACCCGCAGTTCCGCATCGGCCCGATCATCTTCAAGGTCATCGTGAACCTCATCGCGAAGGCGATCACGGCGCCGTTCTCCTTGCTGGCCAACGCGCTGGGCGGCAGCGCCGACCAGCTCAGCTCCGTGGCCTTCGCGCCCGGGTCGGCGGAGCTGTCGGGCGATGCCAAGGCCGGGCTGGACAAGGTGGCGAAGGCGCTAGTGGAGCGTCCCGCGCTCAAGATGACGGTGGTCGGCACCTCGAACCTGGAAAAGGAGCGTGACGCCTACCAGCGCGCGCGGCTGCAGGGCCTGCTGGTGGCGGAGAAGCGCCGCCAGCTGCTGGCCAAGGGTGCCACGGCCGAATCCACCGCGGCCCTCGGCGTGGGGCCCGAGGAGCGCCCTGCGCTGATCAAGGAGGTGTTCCAGCGCGCGGACATCGCCAAGCCGCGCAATGCGTTGGGGGTGCCGCAGGAGGTGGCGCCGCCTGACATGGAAACACTGCTGTTGACCCACATCACCGTCACCGACGAGGCGATGCGCGAGCTGGCGGTGCAGCGGGGCGTGGTGGTCAAGGATTACCTCGTCGCCCAGCAGCTGCCGCTCGAGCGGCTGTTCCTCGGCGCGTCCAAGCCGCAAACCGATGGCACTGCCGCCACGGATGCTGCGTGGACGCCGCGTGCGGAGCTGAACCTGAGCACCAACTGAGCGCCCGAACCGGCGCGCTGCGAATAGCGGCGAGAATACCGGTTTCCCGTTTCTCCGCCGTGGCCCGCCTGTCGGGCCGTGCATCTTTGATTTCACGATGACCGCCTCCAGCAAGACCAACGACATTCGCCAACTCGACGAGCTCACCGAAGGCGCCTTCTCGGCGTCTACCTCCGGTGAGCGTGCCACGCGGATCCGCGCCTGGTTGTCCAAGGACCCGTCCCAGGAGCAGCTGCAGGAAGTGTTCCGTGAGATGGGCACGCGCGACAAGGGCGCGGCGCGTCCCGTACGGGAGCGGCTCGACGAACTTCGCCGTGCGCGCAGCCAGGAAACCGTCGCCGCCGAATGGGCCACGAAGGCCGAGGCCTTGCTGCAAGCCGCCAAGCTCAACATCGCCGACGCACTGGCCTGGCAGCGCGATGCGGCCAAGGCCGGTGCACCGCTCAGCAAGGAGCCCCTGCTGGCCCTGCGCACCCAACTGGCGGAGCGCGTGCGCGTGATCGAGGACCTGCAGCACCGCGTGCAGGTGCAGCGCGAGGCGGCCGTGCTGCTGGCCCAGCGCATCGAGGTCCTGTCCACGAAGCCCTGGCAGGCGGCGCAGGCCGTCTGGGAGGGCCTGCGTACCGATGTGGAGCATTGGCAGGCCCAGGCCGCCAGCCTGGAGGCCGATAGCCATTGGAGCAGCGTGGACCTGAAGTTCCCGCCGCTGCTGGAAGCCTCGCGTGCCCAGCTGCTGGTGGTGTGGGAGGCCTTCCAGACCGCCCTGTCCCAGGCCGTGGCGGCCGCGGCCGATGCGGCCGCGCCGCTGCCCGCCGTGCCGGTATGGGCCGACGAGCTGCGTGTGGCCCGCGGCGTGCCCGTGGAGGCCGCGCCCCGGCCCGCCAAGCCCCGCGTGGATCCGGAGGTGCGCCAGCAGGCGCAGTCGGCTGTGCGCGAGGCGCTGGACAAATTGGAGGCCGAGATCGCCGAAGGCCATGGCAAGGCCAGCGCAGGCGCTGCCGCGGCGCTGCGCAATGCGCTCAAGGAACACGGCAAGGTTGTGGGGGACGCCCTCGAGAACAAGGCCCACGCGGCCCTGGCCGCGGCCGGTGAACTGGAGGGCTGGCAGCGCTGGCGCGCGGACCAGTTGCGCCAGGAACTGGTCGACAAGGCCGAAGGCCTGCTCAAGCGCCCGGCTGGGCAGGAGATCGGTGGCCGCAAGATGCAGGAATCCCTGCGCGCGTTGCGCGAGCAGTGGAAGCAGACCGACCAGGGTGGCGTGCCCAACCACGCGATGTGGAAGCGATTCGACGACGCCTGCAACGAGGCCCACAAGGTCGTGGAAGCCTGGATCGAGAAGGTCAAGGCCGCCGCCACCGAGAACCGGGCCCAGCGCATGGCGCTGATCGAGGAGCTGAAGGCCTGGGCCGCCGACAACCGCGCGGCCAAGGACGACGACTGGCGCGGTTTCGCACGCATCCTGCACCAGTTCGCGGACCGGTGGCGCGACAGCGGCCACCTCGGCGAGAAGGCCTTCGCGGAAGTGCAGCCCCTGTGGAAAGCCGCCATGGACGAGGCGAGCGCGCCCCTGCAGGCGCTGCAGCAGCTGAGCCTGCAGCAGCGCCAGGCCATGATCGAGGAGGCGCAGGCGCTGGGCGCGCAACCCGTGCTGCGCATCGATGCCGTCAAGCACTTGCAGCAGCGCTGGCAGGCCGAGGCCCAGGCCGTGCCCATGGATCGCCGCCAGGAGCAGAAGCTCTGGGATGCCTTCCGCAAACCCATCGACGAAGCCTTCGAGCGCAAGTCGGCCGAGCGGCAGAAGGCCGAAGCGGCGCTGGGCGAACACGACCGCGCCGTGCTGGAGGCCGCCAAGGCCCTGGAAGCCGCCAACGCCGCGGGCGACGCCCAGGCCATCCGCGCGGCCATGCAGGCCGTGGAAGCGGCGGCACGCGGCCAGGCCGTGGCGCGTGCGGACGTTGCCACCGCCCAGGCTGCGCCGGCACCTTCCGGGGACGCAGCGTCCGAGGCGACTGCAGCAGCCGTAGCACCTGCCGATGGGAGCGCACCGGCGGACGCCGAAGCCGCGCCCGCACCCGCACCCGAAGCTGCACCGGTGGCCAAGGTGCCACCCAAGCCCGTGGTCGCGGTGCGGGGCGATGACCGTCCCGGCATGAAGAAGAGCGAGCCTGCGACTGCCATGCGCGGTGGCCGCTTTGGCGACCGCAAGGATGCAGGCCGTGGCGCCCCGCGCGCGGGCGAGCGGCGTCCCGACGACCGTGGCATGGGGCGTGACCGCGGCTTCGACCTTGATCGCGCGCCGTTCGCCGGCGGTGCACCGGCACCGCGCCTGGGCGATGCCGCCTTCCGGGCCCAGCGCGACGCACTCGAGCGCGCGCAGCAGACCCTGCGCAAGCTGGCGACGCAGGCGCATGGCGAGGCCTTGACCCAGCTGTTCGAAGCCTGGCAGCAGCGCGACGGAGCCAAGCTGCCTTCGTCGCAGGAGCTCGGCGCGCGTGTCAACGCCGCCGCGCGCGGCAGCTGGAGCCAGGCCCTCGCCAAGGAGGCCGGCACGCCCCCCGCCGATGCCTTGCTGCGCCTGGAGATCGCGGCCGAGGTGCCCACGCCCGCGCAGCACCTGGGCGAGCGCCGCATGTACCAGCTGCAGCTGCTGACGCGCCGCAACGACGCACCGCCGACCGAAACCTGGACCCGCGACGTGGCCCAGGTGCTGGCGGGTGCCTTCGATGCCGAGCAGGAGCGCCGCCTGCGCAACGTGCTCAAGGTACTGCTCAAGCCCTGACGGGGCGTCGTTCCGGAGGCGCACGCCACCCCCCGAAGGTGGTGGCGGGGTGGGGTGCATCTGCGCGACAATCTCAGGGAGCCACCGCCACGGCGGTGGTTTTTCACGCCCCGAGACGACTGGAGAACCCCATTGGACTCCGTAGACGATCTGCTCCGCCGCCTGGAGCAGCTGAATGAGATCGGCACCTCACTGTCCAAGGAGCGTGACATCACGCGCCTGCTGGAGAGCATCCTGCTGGCCGCCAAGAAGATCACCCAGGCCGATGGCGGGACCCTCTACCGCATCGACGACAGCGGCCAGTCGCTGAGTTTCGAGATCATGCGCACCGACTCGCTGCGCATCGCGATGGGTGGCACCTCGGGAAACCCCATCAGCTTTCCGGACCTGCCGCTGGTCAACGAGGCCGGCAAGCCCAACGATTCCCTGGTGGCGGCCTATGCGGCCATCCACCACGAGACCGTGAACGTCAAGGACGCCTACACCGAGGCGAACTTCGACTTCTCCGGCACCCGCCGCTTCGACGAGCGCACGGGCTACCGCTCGAAGTCCTTCCTGGCCGTGCCGTTGAAGAACCACGAAGGCGAGGTCATCGGCGTGCTGCAGCTGCTCAATGCGCAGGATCCCGTGACCAAGGAGGTCGTGCCCTTCTCCACCTCGGACCAGAGCCTGGTGGAGTCGCTGGCGTCGCAGGCCGCGATCGCGCTCACCAATCGCATGCTGATCAGCCAGCTCGAAGAACTCTTCGAGTCCTTCGTGAACCTGATCAACCTGGCCATTGACGAGAAGTCTCGCTACACCGGCGGCCATTGCCAGCGCGTGCCGACCTTGACCATGATGCTGGCCGAGGCGGTCAACGACACGCACGACGGGCCGCTGGCGTCCTTCACGATGACCGAGCGGGACCGCTACGAGCTCAAGATCGCCGGCCTGCTGCACGACTGCGGCAAGGTCACCACGCCCGTGCATGTTGTGGACAAAGCCACCAAGCTGCAGACGCTCTACGACCGTATCGGCCTCGTCGACACCCGCTTCGAAGTGCTCAAGCGCGATGCCGAGATCGCGGCGCTGCGCAAGCAGTTGGCGTTGCGGCCCAAGACCGATGCGCGCGGCGAGACGGCGGTGCTCAACGCTTTCCGCGCCGAGGTCGAGACCCTGGATGCCGAACGCGAGTTCCTGCGCGCCACCAACAAGGGCGGGGAGTCGACATCGGAAGAGGTGCTGCAGCGGGTGCGGGACATCGGTACCAACCGCACGTGGCGCAATGTGGACGGCATCGAGACCGAGTTCCTGACAGCCGACGAGCTGGAGAACCTGACCATCCGCGCCGGCACCTTGACCCAGGCCGAGCGCAACACCATCAACCACCACATCGTGGCCACCA
Source organism: Burkholderiaceae bacterium (assembly GCA_965278985.1). Lineage (GTDB taxonomy): Bacteria > Pseudomonadota > Gammaproteobacteria > Burkholderiales > Burkholderiaceae_C > CAISIP01. The sequence goes on from OZ257131.1 coordinate 946,727, forward strand.
TCCGCATGCTCGAGAAGCTGCCGTGGCCGCGCCACCTGCGCAACGTGCCCGAGTACGCGGGCGGCCACCATGAGCGCATGGACGGCAAGGGGTACCCCAAGGGCCTCACGCGCGACCAGATGTCGGTCCAGGCGCGGGTCATGGGCATCGCCGACATCTTCGAGGCGCTGACCGCCAGCGACCGGCCTTACAAGCCCGGCATGAAGCTGTCACAGGCCATGTCGATCATGCACCGCTTCCGCGAGAACGGGCACATCGATCCGGACCTCTTCGAGGTCTTTCTGCGGCACAAGATCTACTTGCGTTACGCCGAGCAGTTCCTCGACCCTTGGCAGATCGACGAGGTCAACCTGCCGACGCAGGCGGCCTGAAGAAGGCGTCGAAGAGGGGCCGCAGTGTGGACAGCTCACGCGTGAAGGCAGGAAGGTTCACGAAGTAGGCCTCGCACGCCACTGCGAAGAATTCGTCGATGGACTGCGCCGCATAGGGGTCGAGCCAGGGCGCGTTGCCGCCGAAACGCTCGGCGATGCTGAGCTGGTCGCAGAAGGCGTCGAAGGCGCTGTGCAGCGTGTCCCGCCAATGTCGCTGCGCCACGGCCGGCGCCATTTGAAGGAAGCCGCGGGGCAGGGGCGGGCAGCCATCGGCCTCGCCGTTGCGCATGTCCAGCTTGTGGGCAAACTCGTGCACCACCACGTTGTAGCCCTGTTCGGCGGTCTGGCCCGACGCGGCCACGTCCTCCCAGCTGAGCGTCACGGGGCCCTCAGCCATGGCCTCGCCGCTGAGCACCTCGTCGTACCGGTGCACCACGCCGATGTCGTCCACCGCCTCGCGCTGCGCGACCATCGCGGCGGGGTGCACCACGATGCCGCTGAAGTCCCGGTACCACTGCAGTCCCTCAAAGGGCGCACGGATGTGGAGCACCGGCAGGCTGGCCTGGGCGGCGATGGCCAGCGCCATGGCATCGGTGATCTGCAGGCCGCCGGCGCCGTGGAACTCCTTCTGCGCGAGGAATTCGGCGCTCAGGCTGCGCAGGCGTGCTGCGTCGGCCTCGCGGGCCTGCTGCAGGAAGGGGTAGTCGCGCAACGTATCGGCCCACAGCGCATCCGGCACCTGCAGCTCGCGGTGCACGGCGCGCCGAAGGGACTGGAGCCACGCGCGCATCGTCGCGGCCATCAGGCGGGTGGCACGGTGATGCGTTGCAGGTGCACGCCCTGAGTGGCAGGGTCACGCACCAGGCGCAACACCTCCGCGCGGGGGGGCGTGGCATGCAGGTCCCAATCGCTCAGCACATGGCGCGTGCCTGCGCCCGCCACGGGATGGTCGGCCGGCTGGTGGGTGTGGCCGTGGACCATGGCACTGGCGCCAGCCTGCGCCAGCCACTGCCGCGTGGCCTCGGGGTCCAGGTCCACGTAGCTGTCCTGGGTGCGCTTGCGCGCCTCGCTTTGCGTGCGCATGTCGCGCGCGATGGCCTGGCGCTCGGCCAGGGGCCGCGCGAGGAAGGCGGCCTGCCAGGCAGGCGTGCGCACCTGCTGGCGGAACTGCATGTAGTCCCGGTCGTCCAGGCACAACGCATCACCATGGGACAGCAGCCAACGCTGCGTTCCGAGGGCGAGGATGGTCGGGTCGTGCAGCAGCCGCATGCCGCAGCGCCGGGCGAACGCTTCGCCGAGCAGGAAGTCCCGGTTGCCGGCCATGAAGTGCAGGGCGCGCGTGGCGGAGGCCTCGCGCAGGACCGCCGCGCAACGTGCCTCGAAGCCCGCGTCGTCATGCACCACGTCGTCACCGACCCAGACCTCGAAGAGGTCGCCGAGCATGAAAACGGCCTGGGCCGGTGTCTCGTGCAGGTACCGGGCCCAGGCCGCGAAAGTGTCGGGCTCTGCAGGATGCAGGTGGAGGTCGGAGAGGCAGTCGACCGTGTGCCAGTGGCCTGGCGCCTGCAGCGTCGGCCAGTCCTGCGGGCCTGGCATGCCTGCGGCCTCCGTGGGGATCATGGGTGTACCTTCGTGCTGCGCACTGCGGTACGGAGCGCCTTCGGGCGGCCGTGCGCCGCTCAGAGCGCGACGGCTTTGTCGATCACCACGTCTTCCAGCGGCACGTCGTCGTGGAAACCCTTGCGACCCGTGCGCACGCCCTTGATCTTGTCGACCACGTCGGTGCCGGAAACCACCTTGCCGAAGACGGCATAGCCCCATCCCTGCGCGGAGGGTGCGGTGTGGTTGAGGAAGGCGTTGTCGGCGACGTTGATGAAGAACTGCGCGCTGGCCGAGTGCGGGTCGTTGGTGCGCGCCATCGCCACCGTGTAGTTGTTGTTCTTGAGGCCATTGTTGGCCTCGTTGTTGATCGGCGTGCCGGCCTTCTTTTCCTTCATGCCGGGCTCGAAACCGCCACCCTGCACCATGAAGCCGTTGATGACGCGGTGGAAGACGCAGTTGTCGTAATGCCCGCTCTTCACGTACTGCAGGAAATTCTCGACCGTCTTGGGCGCCTTCTCGGCATCGAGTTCCAGCGTGATGACGCCGTGGTCGCGGATGTGGAGTTCGACTTGGGGGTTGCTCATGGGATGGGCCTTTGGTTGTGGGTCTGGGAAATCAGGGCAGGAGGGTCGCGGACTGGATGACCACCGGCGTCTTGGGGACGTCGGAAGGAAAGGGGCCGCCCGGGCCGGTGGGCAGGGCGCGGATCTTCATGACCACGTCCATGCCGCTCACGACTTTGCCAAATACCGTATAGCCATACAGCTGCGGGGCATTCAGCAGGGCCGCGCGCGGGGTGTTCTCGTACACGCGCCCCTGGTACTCGAAGCGCGGCACGGGGTCGCCCGGCGGGATGGGGGTGGGGTCGAGGAAGGCATTGTTCTGCACGTTGATGAAGAACTGCGCCGTGGCCGAGTTCGGGTCGTTGGTGCGCGCCATGGCCAGTGTGCCCACCACGTTGCGCGGGCCGCCGCGCACCAACGCATCGCGACCCTCGTGGGTCACCGGTGGCCGCGTGGGCTTCTCGGCGTACTTCGTGTCGTAGCCACCGCCCTGCACCATGAAGTTGTCGATCACGCGGTGGAAGACCGTGCCGTCGTAGTGCTTGTCCTTGACGTACTGCAGGAAGTTCTCGACCGTCTTGGGCGCCTTGTCGGGATAGACCTCCACCACGAAGTCTCCGGCCGTGGTGCTGAATTTGACCTTCGGTGCATCGGCGGCTAAAGCGGCGCCGCTCCATGCGGTGGCCATGGCCAGCAGGCATGCGGCGGCGTTGCGGCGGGACGGGGAGAAGGCGTGCATATCTTTCGCGGTTCCTGGATGCGGGAAGGGATGTGGCCGCGTCGGCGGCGATGCGACGGCGCTGCCTACTTCGATGCGGGCCGCGCCGGGGCGGGCGGCAGCATCTGCCGGATCATCGACAGTTTCGGCGCGACGGTGGCGTTGCGGTTGTCGAGCTGTTGCGCGCGCTGGTACGACTGGCCGGCCAGCCGCATGTAGACGTCGCCCAGGTTCTCGTGGGCCACGGCGTAGGACTGCTTGTTGCGGATCGCCATCAGCAGGGAGTCGCGGGCCTTGTCGAACTCGCCCTTGTTCGCATAGAGCACAGCGATGTTGTTGTAGGGCTCGGGCAGCTCGGGATAGTCGGTGATGAGGCCCGCGTACGTGGCCATCGCATCGTCGAGCCGGCCGGCATCCTGCTGGATCAGGCCGCGCAGGAAACGCATCTGCGGATCACGCGGATTCTTCGCCAGGTACTCGTCGGCCTTGGCCATTGCCGCCTGCAGCTGTCCGGTGCGCAGCAGATCGTTGACGGGGCTGTAATCGTCGGCGTGCACCACGGAACAACCCAGTGCCAGCACCAGCATGCACATGCGCAGCAGAGCGCCACGCCAGAGGCTGCATGCAAGGGTCTGAGGCTTCATCCGGTCTCCCGTCCAGGGCGCGTTGCACACCCGGAAACCGGGGCCTTATACTGCGTCGGATTGTAGCCCAGGGGTGTGCGGCGACCGTTCACACGGCCCCATGCCGCACAGGTGCCGGACCCCTCCCGCCGGTACCATAATCGCCACCCGACCGTATCGTTCTCCCCCGTCCATGAGCTTGCGCATCCACAACACGCTGTCGCGTGCGACAGAACCCTTTACGCCGATCGAGGCCGGGCACGTGCGGATGTATGTGTGTGGTGTCACGGTGTACGACCGCCCGCATATCGGCAATGCGCGCTCCGCAGTGGCTTTCGACGTCGTGCGGCGTTGGCTCGAAGTCAGCGGGTACGCCGTGGAGTTCGTGCGCAACATCACCGACATCGACGACAAGATGATCCGCCGGGCGGTCGAGAACGGCGAGACCGTGCGCGCGCTGGCCGAGCGCATGACGGCGCTGATGTACCAGGACTACGATGCCCTGGGCGTGTTGCGCCCCACGCACGACCCGCGGGCCACCGACTATGTGCCGCAGATGCTGGAGATCGTGCACACGCTGCAGGGCAAGGACCTGGCCTACGCCACCGGCGAGGGCGATGTCAATTTCGCGGTGCGAAAGATGGCGGGCTACGGCAAGCTTTCGGGCAAGTCGTTGGACGACCTTCAGGCTGGTGAACGCGTGGCCGTCGACGCTGCCAAGCAAGACCCGTTGGACTTCGTGTTGTGGAAGAGCGCCAAGGCCGACGAGCCCGAGGACGCGAAGTGGGACAGCCCCTGGGGCCGCGGGCGCCCTGGGTGGCACATCGAATGTTCGGCCATGGCCAGTGCGCTGTTGGGGCCGTCCATCGACATCCACGGTGGCGGCATCGACCTGATCTTCCCGCACCATGAAAACGAGATCGCGCAGAGCGAGGGTGCGCACGGTGCGCCGCTGGCGCATGTGTGGATGCACAACGGCTTCCTCAACATCGACGGCAGCAAGATGTCGAAGTCCCTGGGCAACTTCTTCTCGGTGCCCGATGTCCTGCAGCACTACGACGCGCAGACCGTGCGGTTCTTCCTGGTGCGGGGCCATTACCGCAGCGAACTGGGCTGGAGTGATCGCCACATGGACGACGCCCGGGCCGGGTTGCGACGCCTGTACACCGCGCTGGATGCGGTCGCGCCCGTAGAGGTTGCCATTGACTGGAGCGACCCGCATGCGGCGCGCTTCAAGGCCGCGATGGACGAGGACTTCGGCACGCCCGAAGCTGTGGCGGTGCTGTTCGAGCTTGCCAGCGAGGTCAACAAGACACGCTCCGCGGAACGCGCGGGGTTGCTGAAGGCCCTGGGCGGTTGCCTGGGCTTGCTGCAGAGCGCGCCTGGCGACTACTTGAAGGGGCGCGTGGGCGGTGAGGGTGTGGCCGCTGCCGATGAAGATGCCCGCATCGAGGCCCTGATCGCGCAGCGCGCGCTGGCCAAGCAGTCCCGGGACTTCGCCGCCGCTGACCGCATCCGCCAGGAGATCGCGGCGATGGGCGTGGTCCTGAAGGACTCGGCCCATGGCACCACGTGGGAGCGTGCGTGATGCGTTTGGGCGTGGCTGCGGTGCGTGGCACACATCTCTGTACGCGCGAGGACCTCTGACGTGGTACCCGCAGCCTCCATGCCACCCGAGGTGGCACCGCCCGGTTATTGGGACGAAGCCTGCCGGCATCTCTCGCGCAAGGACCGGGTGATGAAGCGCCTGATCGCGCAGTCCGACGGCGCGCGGTTGCAGGTGGGTGGGGATGCCTTCACGACGTTGGCGCGCAGCATCGTGGGCCAGCGCACCCCGGTGGCCAAGGCGCAGGCCGTGTGGGGGAGCTTCTCCAGGCTGCCGCGCAAGATGACACCGGCCAATGTGCTGCGGCTCAAGGTGGACGACATGCGTGCGGCCGGGCTGTCGCCGCGCAAGGTGGAGCAGCTCGTCGACCTCGCGCTGCAGTTCGACAGCGGGACCATCCGCGTCGATGCCTGGGTGGGCATGGAGGACGAAGCCATCATCACCGAGCTGGTCGGCATCCGCGGCATCGGCCGCTGGACGGCTGAGATGTTCCTGATCTTCCACCTGCTGCGGCCCAATGTCCTGCCGCTGGACGATGCGAACCTCATCAGCGGCATCAGCCGCAACTATTTCTCGGGCGAGCTGGTCAGCCGCAGCGATGCGCGCGAGGTCGCTGGCGCCTGGGCACCGTACTGCAGTGTGGCGACTTGGTATATTTGGCGGTCGTTGGAGCCGCAGCCGGTGGCCTCTTGAGCCCGCGCTGGCGGTGCGAAAAAAGCCTGTGATTGGAGTGACGTCGTGGCCAAAAGAACATTTCTCGATTTTGAACAACCGATTGCCGAGCTCGAGTCCAAGATCGATGAACTGCGCTATGTGCAGAACGAGTCGGCGGTGGACATCTCCACCGAGATCGACCAGCTGAGCAAGAAGAGCCAGCAGCTCACCAAGGACATCTACAGCGACCTGACGCCCTGGCAGATCACCAAGATCGCGCGCCACGCGGAGCGTCCCTACACGCTGGATTACGTCAACGAACTCTTCACGCACTTCACCGAGATGCACGGGGACCGGCACTTCGCCGACGACCTGAGCATCGTGGGCGGGCTGGCCCGTTTCAATGGCATGCCCTGCATGGTGGTGGGCCAGCAAAAGGGCCGCGGCACCAAGGAGCGCGCCGCGCGCAATTTCGGCATGACCAAGCCCGAGGGCTACCGCAAGGCTCTGCGGCTGATGAAGACGGCCGAGAAATTCAAGCTGCCGGTCTTCACCTTCATCGACACGCCGGGCGCCTATCCCGGCATCGATGCCGAGGAGCGTGGCCAGTCCGAGGCCATCGGCCGCAACATCTTCGAGATGGCGCAGCTGGAGGTGCCGATCATCACCACCATCATCGGTGAAGGCGGCTCGGGCGGGGCGCTCGCGCTCTCCGTGTCGGACCAGACGCTGATGCTGCAGTACGCGGTCTATTCGGTCATCAGCCCTGAAGGCTGCGCCTCGATCCTGTGGAAGACCTCCGAGCGGGCCCAGGAAGCGGCCGATGCGCTCGGCATCACGGCCCACCGGCTCAAGGCGCTGGGCCTCGTCGACAAGATCGTCAACGAGCCCGTGGGCGGCGCCCACCGCGATCCGAAGCAGATGTGCGCGTTCCTGAAGCGGGCGCTCAACGATGCCTACCGCCAGGTGGCGGACTTCAAGCTGCGCGAGTTGCTGGACCGCCGTTACGAGCGGCTGCAGAGCTACGGCCGCTTCACCGACACGAAGGCCACGCCCGCCCGCTGAGCGGCGCCCGGCGCGGGAGCGCTGGCCAGGCGAGGCCCTTCCATGCGCATGATGCTGCCCGAGGCCATTGCGGCCTTTGAGCCCACGTTGCCGTTGGCAGTGGCCTACAGCGGGGGCGCGGATTCGACGGCGCTGCTGTTGGCCTGTGCACAACGCTGGCCAGGGCAGGTCGGCGCGATCCACGTGCACCATGGCCTGCAGGCTGCTGCGGACGCCTTCGTCGTGCATTGCCGAGACTTCTGCACCCGGCACGCCATCCCCCTCGACGTGCGGCATGTGGACGCACGCCACGCCGCGGGCCAGAGCCCCGAGGACGCTGCCCGCGCGGCGCGGTATGGGGCGCTGGACCGGGCGGTGCGTGAGGGGCCGCACGGATACCGCAGTGTCGCCCTCGCGCAGCATGCGGACGACCAGGTCGAAACGATGCTGCTGGCGCTGAGCCGTGGCGCGGGTGTGCCAGGCCTTGCGGCCATGCCTGCCACATGGGAGCGCGATGGCATCCGTTTCCACCGCCCGCTGCTGCGGGTGCCCGGTCCCGCCGTGCGGGCCTGGCTGCAGGCGCAGGGCGAGCGTGCCATCGAAGACCCCAGCAACGCCAATGAAGCATTCACACGCAACCGCATCCGCGCGCGGCTGCTGCCGGCGCTGGAGGCTGCCTTTCCGGCCTTCCGTGAAACCTTCGCGCGCAGTGCGCGGCACGCGGCGCAGGCACAGCGTGTGCTGGACGAGGTGGCGCGCAGCGACCTGCAGGCCTGCACTTCGCAGGGAGGGGTTGCCGCCGCATTGCAGCTGCGTGCACTGCGCGGCCTCTCGCGTGAGCGTCAGGCCAACCTGCTGCGGCATTGGCTCAAGGCCGTGCATTCAGTGGTGCCCAGCACAGCGCAGCTGGAGGAGCTGCTGGACCAGCTGGCGGCGTGCAGCACGCGGGGCCACCACATCCAGATCCGCGTCGGCGGGGGCTGGGCGGTGCGTGAGGGCCCGCAACTGGCTTGGTACAATCATGGGCTTCGCCCGGCGGGCGCGCATTGAGATGCAGTGCGCATCCGTGGCCCAGTAGGCAGGTGGCCGCGCCCCGGCGGCCCGGCGTTCCTGGCATGGTACGAACGCCTCCGGCATCCCGTTCGACTTTCACACTTTTGCGATGGCACTGATCGTTCACAAATACGGCGGCACGTCGATGGGCTCGACCGAGCGCATCCGCAACGTCGCCAAGCGCGTCGCCAAATGGGCGCGTGCGGGGCACCAGATGGTGGTGGTCCCCAGCGCCATGAGTGGCGAGACCAATCGCCTGCTGGGCCTGGCCAAGGACCTCGCACCCGAGAAACCCGGCACGGCCTATACCCGAGAGCTCGACATGCTGGCCGCCACCGGCGAGCAGGCGTCGTCCGCGCTGCTGGCCATCGCCTTGCAGTCCGAGGGCATGGAGTCGGTGAGTTACGCTGGCTGGCAGGTGCCCATCCGCACCAACAGCGCCTACACCAAGGCCCGCATCGAGTCCATCGACGACCAGCGCGTGCGCGCCGATCTGGCGCAGGGCCGCGTGGTCATCGTCACCGGCTTCCAGGGCATCGACGAACTCGGCAACATCACGACCCTGGGCCGTGGCGGCAGCGACACCTCGGCGGTGGCCGTGGCAGCCGCTATGAAGGCCGCCGAGTGCCTGATCTACACCGATGTCGATGGTGTCTACACCACCGACCCGCGCGTCGTGCCCGAAGCACGCCGCCTGCACACCGTGAGCTTCGAGGAGATGCTGGAGATGGCCTCCATGGGCTCCAAGGTGCTGCAGATCCGCTCCGTGGAATTCGCCGGCAAGTACCGTGTGCCGCTGCGCGTGTTGTCCAGCTTCACGCCGTGGGACATCGCCATCGAGGAAGAAGCCGCGTCCGGCACGTTGATCACCTTTGAGGAAGACGAACAGATGGAACAAGCCATTGTTTCAGGCATCGCATTCAACCGCGATGAAGCCAAGATCTCCGTGCTGGGCGTGCCCGACAAGCCCGGCATCGCCTACCAGATCCTGGGCCCGATCGCCGACGCGAACATCGATGTCGACGTGATCATCCAGAACCTGAGCAAGGACGGCCGCACCGACTTCAGCTTCACGGTCAACCGTGGCGACTTCGCGCGTGCCGTCGACCTGCTCAAGGGCAAGGTGGCTAGCGCGCTGGGTGCGGTCGACGTGGTGGGCGACACCAAGATCTGCAAGGTCTCCATCGTCGGCATCGGCATGCGCAGCCATGTCGGCGTGGCCAGCCGCATGTTCCGCGTGCTGAGCGAGGAGGGCATCAACATCCAGATGATCTCCACCAGCGAGATCAAGACCTCGGTGGTCATCGACGAGAAATACATGGAGCTGGCGGTGCGGGCATTGCACAAAGCCTTCGATCTGGACCAGGAACCCGTCGAAACCCGCTCCCAGTCGTGAGATAATCACGGCAACCATTCAACAGGAAACGTGACCGAGTGGCCGAAGGTGCTCCCCTGCTAAGGGAGTATGGGGTGTAGAGCCTCATCGAGGGTTCGAATCCCTCCGTTTCCGCCAGAAATAGAGGCCCCAAGTGATTGATTCGCTTGGGGTTTTTCGTTTTCTGTCTCAGGTGTTTGCTTTTGCATTCCTATGTTGGACCTAATCGCCTTTTTGACTTTGCCCCTGAAGAACGTACTCCATAGCTGAGACTGAAAATGCAGACATGGAGTACGAGAGATGAGCAAGAAGGACGTAGTCAAACGCCGTGCGCAGTAAACGCTGGAATTCAAGCTGGAGGCGGTTCGTTTGGTGAAGGGCGGCCAGGATGCGTCGGTGACGGCGCGTGTGCCGGGCGTACCCAAGGCTAGCTTGAGCAATTGGGTACCGCTGGCCGACAAGGGTGAACTGCAGGGCGCTGGAGATCGGCCGGTGAGCGCGGAGCAGATGGAGTTGGCACGGCTGCGCGCGGAGTTGGCGCGGGTGAAGATGGAGCGCGACATCCTAAAAAACGTCTCTCTTGCTGGCGCCACGTCCCGATGGCAAGAAGCACGGGGATGGCCACACTGAGCTGAGCCAGACCGTGGCCGGCAGCTTTTTGGAGGCTCTCGTCCCCGTCAAAAAACATGGCCCATGGGGAATCTGCGGACCCAGCGGTGGTGGCGCTTCGTGCGACTCCGTTTAGGAAAGTGATTCATACCGCTCCCCTGTCTGGCTCACTACCACCAGGAGGTTAGCCATGTCCAAGAAGGGTAAGGCGATCGGGTTGCCGATCATCAACGCAAGGGCCGCTGGCATAGACATTGGCTCACGCATTCAGGTCGCAGCAGTACCGTAGCGATGTCAACGACGCCCAGTGGCGGAAGCGCCTGCTTGCCTGCGGCTTGCTGCGGGCCAGCTTCCGTCCGACACGTGACATTGCAGCGCTGCGCGCCTACATGCGGATCAGGGACCGCCACCTCGCGTACGCAGCGGCGCACATGCAACACATGCAGAAGGCGCTGACCCACATGAATCTTCAACTGCACCACGTCATCAGCGACATCAGTGGGGAGCCGGCAAGCACCGTCAAGCATGATTCGTGCAGACCATCCTCAGGGGGCGAGGCGGTGCTGCGGTTACGACCGTATGGCGACCCGCACCGCACTTTATCGCCGGGCATCGACCTGGGGGACCATCGTCCCCAGGCCGCTCGCGGTGCTGGCGCGGTGTTCCTCCATGGCCGACAGGCAATGCGCATGGTCGCGGCGGCGCAGGCTCTCGATGATGCGGTCGTGCTCGTCCACCGTGCGCAGCCGCGCTTCCCGGGACGTCATCTTGGATGAGATGAAGGTGTCCGCTAACGGCCAGAGGCGCAGCACTTCCTCGAATATGAGGCGCAAGGGCGACAGACCGAACATGAGGTGGTGGAACTCCCGGTTCAGCTGGATCATCGGCGACCAGTCCTCGGCCGTCGCTACAACGCGCATGGCCGCGTTCAGGGCCGCCATGCGCTCGATGTAGTCATCGTCGGGCCATTCGATGGACGCGATCAGTTCGTTCTCCAGCAGTTCCAGCATCCGGCTGATCTGCGCCAGTTCGCTCTGGGCGCGCTTGGCCACGAAGTAGCCTGAATTCGGCCGGTGGATCAGCAGCCCCTGGTCGGCCAGCACATTCAGCGCTTCACGCAGCGGCACGCGGCTTACCCCCAGCTCCTCCGCCATTTCCTGCTGGCGAATCTGCTCGCCGGGCATCAATGCGCCGGAGATCACTTTCGCGCGCAAGTGCTGAAGCGTGCGTTCCAGTGCCTTGGCCTTCTGCGGTGGGGCAAACGAAACGATGGCGTTCATGGCGAAAGCGGCGGAATCGGCCGCGCGGGGTTGCAACGCCGCCAGTGTAAGTCGCCTGCGCATTCACGATTGAATCCAATATCAGGGTTTTCCTGTATTGGCTTCTAAATTGAATTCAATTGAGAATGCACGGACTTTAATGAGTCCGTCTGCGCTGCGGGGAACCGCTGCGCCGCTACCACTTCATCGCAGGAGACACCATGACCAGCCTATCCCTCCATCGCCGCTCGGCCATGGCCGCCGCCCTCTCCACGCTGCTGGCCCCATCGCTGTGGGCCCAGGACAGCACGTCCCTCGAGTACGTGATCGGCTTCCCTCCCGGCTCTGCCGCCGATGCGGTGGGTCGGCTGATTGCGGAACAGATGTCGAAGACGCTTGGGCGCACGGTGGTGGTCAACAACAAGCCTGGCGCGGGAACCACGATCGCTGCGCAGTACGTCGCCACGGCCAGGGTGCCGATGCTGTTCAACGCGGACTTCGCGACGCTGGCCACCATGCCGCACCTGATGGGGAAAATTCCGTACGACCCCGAGAAGGACTTCGCGCCGATCAGCCTGTTCGCCCGCGTGCCAGTAATGCTGGCCGTATCGCCCAGTCTCCCGGTCAACAACCTCAAGGAATACATCGCCTGGGGCAAGAGCCAGCGCGACCCCGTGCCCTACGCATCCTCGGGCCTGGGCACGCCGCACCACCTGACGGGCGAGCTCGTCAAGGACATGATCGGCGTGCCGATGGTGCACGTGCCGTACAAGGGGGGTGGACCTGCCATGAACGATCTCGTGGCCGGCCAGATATCGGTGGCGATGCTGGACGTCGCGAGCGCCAAGGCCTTCGTCGCCGCGGGAAAGATCCGCGGCATCGCCGTGGGCAGCGTCCAGCGCTCGGCGGCCCTGCCGGACGTGCCCACCTTCCACGAGCAGGGATACCCGAACTTCGAGGCGACGGCATGGCAGGCGCTTCTGGCATCGCTCGCCACGCCGCCGGACATGCGGCTCAAGTTCCAGGAGGCCTTGCATGCAGCCATGAACTCTGCCCCGGTGAAGACGCGACTCGACGCACTGGGTGTCGAAGGTATTCCCGGCACGCCCGAGCAACTGATGGCCTTTGCACGCACCGAGCGTGCCCGCTGGGGCGAGGTGATCCGCAAGTACAACATCCGAATCGACTGATGGCGCACACCGGCTGGCTGCCTGGCCGCCTGCCGGCAACGCACCTGAACCCCTGAACGAAAGCACCACCATGCCATCCCGTCGTCCCCGCTCGCTGGAAATTCCTGGCGTGACCCATGGCGGCGCACCCATCCCCATGGGCGCGCGCGTCGGCAATGTCCTCTATTCGTCAGGCATCCCGGGTGTCGATCCGGCCACCGGCAAGCTCGGCGAGGACGCCGCGTCGCAGGCGCGCTTCGCCTTCGCGAACCTGCGCGCGCTTCTGCATGCCGGCGGCGCGGGGCTGGAGCACGTCGTGCGCCTGACCGTCTACCTCAAGGACAACAGCGCACGCGAACACGTCAACGCCGAATGGCAGCAGTGTTTCCCCGACCCGCACGACCGCCCGGCGCGCCACACGCTGGCCTACGACCTGCAGCACGGCATGGTGCTGCAGCTCGAAGCCGTGGCGGTGATCGATGCCGCCTGATTCCCTGCACGAGGAGCCGTCCATGCACGCCGATACCACGCGCCAGACTCTGGGCGACCTGCTGCGCCGCACCCGGATGCGCTATCCGCACAAGCTCGCCATCCGATGTGGAACCACCGACTGGAGCTACGCCGAGTTCGACGACACCTGCAACCGGCTGGCCGGTGGCTTCGCCGCGCACGGCGTGGAGACCGGCGACCGTGTGGCGGTCATCGCGCGCAACTCGCATGCCTTCGCGGCACTGCGTTTCGCGCTGGCACGCCTGGGCGCGGTGCTGGTGCCCATCAACTTCATGCTGAGCGCTGACGAGGCGCACTACATCCTGGAGCACTCGGGTGCCAGCCTGCTGTGCGTGGACTCCGGCTTCGCAGACCTCGGGCGCGCGGCCAGCAGCGGCACTGCCGTGCGCGAACTCGTGTGGCTGCCGAGCGAAGACCCGACCGAGCCGGTGCCGGGCCTGGTGCCCTTCGACGCGCTGCTGGCGCAGGGCGAGGCACCCGCACGCACGTTGTCCGGCGACATGCTGGCCCAGATCATCTACACCAGCGGCACCGAATCCCGGCCCAAGGGCGCGATGCTCACGCATGCCGCCGTGATCTCCGAGTACGTGACCTGCCTGGTCGATGCCGAGATCACGGAACACGACCGCATCCTGCACGCGCTGCCGCTGTACCACTGTGCGCAGCTCGACGTGTTCCTGGGCCCGGCCGTGTATGTGGGCGCCACGAACATCATCACGGGCAAGCCCACGGCGGACAACCTGCTGTCCTTGCTGGCGGGGAACACCATCCACTCGTTCTTCGCGCCGCCCACCGTGTGGATCGCGCTGCTGCGTGCGCCGCAGTTCGACGGCACGGACCTCTCTGCGCTGCGCAAGGGCTACTACGGCGCGTCGATCATGCCAGTGGAAGTGCTCAAGGAAATGCAAGCGCGGCTGCCACAGGTGCGGCTGTGGAACCTGTACGGTCAGACCGAGATCGCGCCCGTGGCCACGGTGCTCAAGCCTGAGGACCAGTTGCGCAAGGCCGGCTCTGCGGGCCGGCCCGCGCTCCATGTCGAGACGCGTGTGGTGGACGACGCCATGCGTGACGTACCGCCCGGCGCAGTGGGCGAGATCGTGCACCGCTCGCCCCAATTGCTCTCGGGCTACTACCAGGACGAGGAACGCACGCGCGAAGCCTTCCAGGGCGGCTGGTTCCACAGCGGCGACCTGGCGACCGTGGACGACGAGGGTTACATCACCGTCGTGGACCGCAAGAAGGACATGATCAAGAGCGGCGGCGAGAACGTCTCCAGCCGCGAGGTGGAAGAAGCGCTGTACGCCATCCCGGGCGTGTCGGAAGTGGCCGTGATCGGCCTGCCCGACCCACGCTGGATCGAGGCCGTGGTGGCCGTGGTGGTGGCGAAGCAGGGCCACACGCTGAACGAGGCAGAGGTCATCGCCGCATGTGCGGGACGGCTGGCGCCGTTCAAGACGCCGAAGCGCGTGATCCTGGCCGACGCACTCCCCAAGAACCCGAGCGGCAAGCTGCTCAAGCGCGAGCTGCGGCTGCGTTATGCATCGCCGGCAGAAAGCTGACATGGACGACCCCGTAAAACGCCTCAACCGTCTGGACTGTTGCGCCGTCTCGGACGCGATGGACAAACTGGGCCTGCAGACCCGCGTGGCCAGCGGCCTGGAACAACGCGCCACGCAGCGCCGCATCGCCGGGCGCGTGGTCACCATGCGGCTCGTGCCTGCCGACCAGGCGCCGGTGCTGCCCGCGGGCACGCCCCCACGCCACCTCGGCACCACCGCCATCGAGGCCGCGCAGGCCGGCGACGTGATCGTCGTGGAGCAGCGCACGGGCATCGACGCGGGCTGCTGGGGCGGCATCCTCACGCTGGGCGCCAAGCTGCGTGGCGTCGCCGGCGTGGTGGCCGACGGCCCGGTGCGCGACATCGACGAGGCACGCGCCTACGACTTTCCCATCTACTGCCGCACGCTCACGGCCCGCACGGCGCGCGGCCGCGTCGCGGAGGCCTTCACCAACCAGCCGGTGACCATCGGCGAGGTGGCCGTGGCGCCGGGCGACTACGTGATCGCCGATGCCAGCGGCGCGGCCTTCATCCCCGCTGCCGACGTGGAGCGCGTGCTGGACGCGGCCGAAGCCATTGCCGGACGCGAGGCGGCCATGGCCAAGGCCCTGCTGGCCGGCACGCCCGTCAGTGCGGTGATGGGCGCCGACTATGAACACATGTTGCGATGAACCCCTTAAGGAAAGCATGCAGATGACCGACCCGAACGTCGCACGCGCGGCCAAGCTCGACACCGCCACCCTCAGCGATGCGCTGGACCGCCACGGCATCGTGGGCCAGTGCCACAGGGTCAAGCCGCGCTCCAGCGACTTCCGCATGACCGGCCGCGCGTGGACGCTGCTGTACGGCCCGGCCGCCTCGCCCCCCGGCACGGTGGGCGACTACCTCGACGACGTGGCGCCGGGCAGCGTGGTCGTGCTGGACAACGGCGGGCGCGAGGATGTCACCGTGTGGGGCGACATCCTGACCGAACTCGCGCACCGCAAGGGTGTCGCCGGCACGGTGATCGATGGCATCAACCGCGATGTGTCCCTGTGCCTGGCACTCGGCTACCCGGTCTACAGCCGCGACGGCTGGATGCGCACCGGCAAGGACCGCGTGCAGGTCGAGGCCACGCAGGTGCCGGTGACCATCGGCGGCGCACGCGTCTGCCCTGGCGACCTGCTGCGCGGCGACGCCGATGGCGTGGTGGTGATCCCGAAGGAACACGAAGACAAGGTGCTCGCCGCTGCCGAGGAGATCCAGGCTGCCGAGGACGCGATCCGCGCGTCCGTGCGTGGCGGCATGACGCTGCGCGAGGCACGTGTGCAGCACCGCTACCACCAGTTGCAGACCCGGGAGGCGCAGCCATGAGCGACGATGCTGAAACGCCCCGTGGCCCGACGATCCGCAACGCCATCGAACGCACGGCGGCCGACACGGTTGCCGCGGCCGCGCTGCTGCCCACCTCCACGCTGCACGAAGCCGGGGGCCGCATCGGCGTGATGCCATCGGCCATCAAGCCGGTGGCCCCCGCCATGCGCCTGTGCGGCCCGGCCGTCACGGTCCACTCGCCCGCGGGTGACAACCTGTGGCTGCATCGCGCGATCTATGTCGCGCAACCCGGCGACGTGCTGGTGGTGCACGTGAGCGGCGGCCACGATTTCGGCTACTGGGGCGAGATCATGTCCTGCGCGGCCAAGGTGCGCGGCCTGGCGGGGCTGGTCATCGACGGTTGTGTGCGCGACGGTGCGATCCTGGCCGACTTCGGCCTGCCGGTGTTCGCGCGCGGCCTGTGCATGCGCGGCACGGGCAAGGACTTCGGCGCGCGTGGCTGGATCAACTTCCCCGTGTTGTTCGACGACCTCACGGTGCAGGCCGGTGACCTGGTCGTGGGCGACACCGACGGCGTGGTCGCCATCCCCCGTGCGCGCGCGGCCGAGGTGATGGCTGCGGCGCAGGTGCGCGAGGCCAAGGAGGCCGCCATCCTGGAGCGCATCCGCGCCGGCGAACGCACGCTGGAAGTCTACAAATTCTGAATGCCTTAACTCGCCGAACCATCGAAAGACTGCCTGACCATGCCTCTCATCATCGACTCGCACGCCCACGTGGTCGTGCCCCCGGAAAGCTACAAGTTCATGGCCGAACTGGTCGCCAGCCGCGCCAACCCGGCGTTCCCGCCCACGCTGCCCGACGAGTCGGTGCGCAGGTGCGGTCAGTCCATCGTGGACATCATGGACAAGGTGGGGTCGGACATCCAGTTCCTCTCGCCGCGCCCCTACATGCAGATGCATTCGGTCAAGCCGGCGAAGGTCACGGCGGTCTGGACGAAGCACATGAACGATCTCGTGCACCGCACCGTGCAGATGTTCCCCACACGCTTTCGTGCCGTGGCGGGCCTGCCCCAGTACCGCGACAGCAGCCCGGAGAACTGCATCGACGAGCTGGAGTTCCGCGTCAAGGAGCAGGGCTTCATCGGCTGCCTGCTGAACCCGGACCCCACCGAGGGAGACGCTGCACCACCGCCTGGCCTGGGCGACCCTTTCTGGTACCCGCTCTACGAGACGCTGTGCGCGCTCGACATCCCGGCGCTGGTGCATTCCGCCGGCAGCTGCGAGCCCCGCCTGTCGTACACGCTGAAGTTCATCAACGAGGAAAGCATTGCCATCACCTCGTTGCTGTCGTCCGACGTGTTCACGCGTTTCCCGACGCTGAAGCTCATCATCCCGCACGGTGGTGGCGCCATTCCGTACCACATGGGCCGCTTCCGGGCCTGGTCAGTGCACAAGAAGGAAACCTTCTTCGACGAACAGCTCAAGCGCCTGCATTTCGACACCACGACCTACGACAAGGACGCACTCGAACTGCTGTTCAAGGTGGTGGGCACGGAGCGGGTGTTGTTCGCCACCGAGAACCCCGGCACCGGCAGCGCCATCGATCCGCGTTCGGGCCGCGCCTTCGACGACCTCAAGCCCGTCATCGAAGCCATGGAGATGCTCAGCGAGAAGGACCGCGAGAACATCTTCGAGTGCAATTGCACGCGGCTGTACTCGCGCTTCCGGCGGGACTGAGCAACTGGCCATGGCAGACATCGTGCTAGGCATCGGTGCGTCGCACACACCGCTGCTCACCCTGGACAGCCCGCAATGGAGCCACCGCGCCGCGGCGGACTATGCGAACCCGCGCCTGAACCTCTCCGACGGCCGCTGGCTGGACTACCCCACGCTGCTGGCGGAGGTGGGCCCGCGGTATGCGGACATCGTCACGCCCGAGCACCTGGCGCGCAAGGCGCAGCGCTGCGAGGCGGCCCTGGACCGGCTGGCGGACGCGCTGGAAGCCGCAGCGCCCGACGCCGTCATCGTCGTCGGCGACGACCAGGGCGAACTCTTCTCGCCCGCCAACCAACCCGCTGTCGCCATCTTCCACGGTGAGGCGATCCGCATGAGCGACATGTACGGCCAGGACGACACGCCGGGCTGGATGCGCCAGGTGGGCCAGGGCTACCTCATGGACGACACCCATGTGCTGCCCGGGCAGCCGGCGCTGGCGGCCGAGCTGATCGCAGGCCTGGTGGACCGCGGTGTGGACCTGGCCACCGTGGCTGCGGTGGAGGCGCCCGGCAAGGTGGGCTTCGGCCATGCCTTCGGCTTCATCGCCAAGCGCCTGTTCCGCGGCCGGGCAATCCCGATGGTGCCGCTGATGCTGAACACGTATTTCCCACCGAACGTGCCGACCGCCGCACGCTGCCACGACATCGGTCGCCTGCTGGCGGAGGTGCTGCGCACGAGTGCCAGCCCCTTGCGCGTGGCGGTCATCGCCTCCGGCGGCCTGAGCCATTTCGTGGTGGACGAAGCGCTGGACCGGCGCGTCATCGACGCCTTCGCAACCGGCAACGCCGAGGTGCTGCGCAGCATCCCGCGCGCCGCGCTCCACTCCGGCTCGTCCGAGATCCTGAACTGGGTCCTGGCAGCCGGTGCGCTGCAGGGGCTGCCGCTGCGCTGGCACGACTACCAGCCGCTGTACCGCACGCCCGCGGGCACCGGCATCGGTGCCGCTTTCTGTGAGTGGCGTCCCGTCTGAGGGGTGAGGGAGACATACGACATGAACGAAGAACAAAACCGCCAGCTGACCCGCGTCGGCCCCGGAACGCCCATGGGCGCGTTGTTGCGGCGTTACTGGATGCCGATCGCCGGCATCTCGGAATTCGACAGCCGCAGCACCAAGCCGGTACGCCTGTTCGGCGAAGACCTGGTGCTGTACAAGGACCTGGGCGGCAACTTCGGCCTGGTGGACCGGCGCTGCGCCCACCGCCGCGCCGACCTGTCGCTGGGCATGGTGGCGCAATGCGGCCTGCGCTGCCACTACCACGGCTGGGCCTTCGACCAGCGTGGCCAGTGCATCTCGCAGCCCTTCGAAGACGTGACCATGCCCGAACGCAATACCAAGGCCGGCATTGCCATCAAGGCGTACCCGGTGCAGACGAAGGGCGGCATGGTGTGGGCCTACATGGGCCCTGCACCCGCGCCCCTGTTGCCCGACTGGGAGCCCTTCTCGTGGGACAACGGCTTCGTGCAGGTGGTGGTGTCGGAGGTGCCGTGCAACTGGTTCCAGTGCCAGGAGAACTCCATCGACCCGGTGCACTTCGAATGGATGCACGAGAACTGGGGCAAGCACCTGCGCGAGGGCGCCGGTGCAGCACCGGCACCCACGCACCTCAAGCTGGCCTTCGAGGAGTTTGAGCACGGCTTCGTCTACAAGCGCGTGAAGCAGGACACGACCGAGGCCGACCCCATGTGGACGGTGGGCCGCGTGTTCCTGTGGCCCAACGGCTTCTTCCTGGGCGAGCACTTCGAGTGGCGCGTGCCCATCGACGACGAGAACACGCTCAGCATCACCTGGAAATACACGCGCGTGCCCAACGACCGCCCCCGCTATGTGCAGCAGTCCATCCCGACCTGGCATGGCCCGCTGAAGAATGCGGACGGCCAATGGATCGACACACACGTGATGAACCAGGACTTCATCGCCTGGGTGGGGCAGGGCACCATCGCCGACCGCACCCAGGAACGCCTGGGCACCAGCGACCGTGGCATCGTCATGGTGCGCCGCCGCTTCTTCGACGAGATGGACCGCATTGCGAAGGGAGAGCTGCCCAAGGGCACCATCACCGACCCCGCGAAGAACCACCGCGTCGAACTGCCCATCGCCGACCGTGAGGCCGTGCTCGAGGGCTACACCAGCGACCAGATCCTGGCCCACCCGTTCCTGCGCATGATGTTCACTACCTACCTGTTCCAGGCGGGCCAGCCGGAGTCGGTGAAACGGCAGTTCTCGGACGCCATGGGCCTGGAAACGCAGGAGTTCACCGGGCTGGATGCGTTGCGCAGGCAGTAGCGGCGGCCAGTGGCTACTCCAGGCGGATCCCGCGGGCCGAGATGATCTTCTCCATGATCGCGGTATCGTCCCGGATGCGCATCTTCAGTCCGTCGGGCGCAGCGCCCACCGCCTGCCAGCCCTGGTTCAGTAGCTGCTGGCGTGTTTCCGCGCTGCGGATGATCTGGGGCACCTCCGCCACGAGGCGGTTCTGCGCGGCAAGGGCCAGCCTGGCGGGACCGACCAGTGCGGCCCACACCTCGAGGTTCAGGTCGCGCACGCCGGCATCGGCCAGGGATGCGACTTCGGGCACCACGGCACTGCGTCCGCCCGCCAGGCCGATGGCCTGCAGCTTGCCGGCCTTGACCTGGGGCATGGCGATGCCGGGTGGCACCAGGGCCATCTGGATCTGCCCGCCCAGCAACCCGGTGATGACATCGGGATTGCCCTTGAACGGGATGTGGACCGGCAGCAGGCCCTGCACCTTGGTCTTGAGCACTTCCATGCCCAGGTGGCCGACCGAGCCGTTGCCGACCGATCCGTAGTTCCATCGGTCGCCCTCGCGGGCGGCGGCCGCGAAGAAGGCTGCACCGCCCGGCAGCGTGGCGGGCGCCACCAGCACCAGGGGCGCGGTGGCCAGCAGGGACAGGAAGGTGAAGTCTTTCGCAGGGTCGTAGGGCAGCCGCGGGTCGAGCATCCGGGCAGAGGTGAGGTTGCCGTTGCCGACGATGCCCAGCGTGTGGTCGTCGCCGGCCTTGGCCACCATGTCCGCCGCGATGTTGCCGGACGCGCCGGGCCGGTTCTCGACGATCACGGCCTGGCCCAGCACCCTGGCCAGCGGTTCCGCTAGGCTGCGCGCCAGTGTGTCGGGCGTCGAGCCACCGGGAAAGCCCACGAGCAGCCGAACGGTCCTGGTGGGCCAGGTGGCTGGGGTAGCCATGGACTGTGCGTAGCCCGGAGGGATCAGGGCGGCGCCTGCCGCAGCCAGGGCCACCCTGTGCAATGTGCGTCTTTTCACGTGCGTCTCCAAAAAATTTCGTAGCGGTCCGCTTCAGGCCACGTCGCGCCCGAGGTAGGCGCCATCCGCTTCGAGTTGCTGCTGCAGGGCCGACACCGGAAGGTCTCGGGGATGCACGCCCGCCTTCGCGGCCGATGCCGCTGCGGTGCCGGCAGCCTGCCCCATCACGAAGCACCCCCCCGATACACGCGCGGCCGACTGGCCGAGGTGCGTCATGGAGGCGCAGCGGCCCGCGACCAGCAGGTTGTCCATGCCGCGCGGCAGCAGCATGCGGTAGGGGAGCTGGTTGAAGCCCCGGCTGCCGGGAATTTCCTGCCAGCGGAAGGCGATGTTGCCGGCCACGTGTTCCTCGATCATCCAGCCGTTCACGCCGATGCTGTCCTCGAAACTCGCGCACTGCAGCACGTCGTGCTCGTTCAGCTGGTAGTCGCCAATCACGCGGCGGGTCTCGCGCACGCCCACCTGGGGCGCGATCTCCAGGATGTACGCGTTCTGGAAGCCGGGCGCGGATTCGCGCAGGAACTCGAAGAAGTCCACGATCTGGCGCCGGCCCTGCACCTCGGCGTCGCTGAGCTGCGCGGCATCGGTGCCGTCCACGGGGCCGCCGTCGGCATTGGCCAGCTGGGTGACGTTGGCACGCCACTCGGTAGGGTTCTTCTGCGGGCGGATGATGGGTGTCTTGCGCGGAAACTTGCGCCCGCGCTTCTCGGCTTCTTCCATGAGCCGCCCGAAGTGGTTGTAGGCGTCGCCTGCGACCGCGGCGTCCACGCCGTTGATGCGGAACATGGTGGACGGGTACATCATGTCGTGTCCGCTCGTGCCTTTCTCGAAAGGGGCACCGGCCATTGCGGCGATGTCGCCGTCACCGGAGCAGTCGATGAAAGTCCTTGCGAGCACGGCATGGCGGCCCGAGCGGGTTTCGATGAAGGCGGCACGGATCGTGCGCGGGCCTTCCATCTGCACACCGACCAGGTTGGCGTGGAACAGCAGCTGCGCGCCACTGTCCAGCACCACTCCATCCGCCGCGACCTTGAGGGCGGCATTGTCATATGCCTGGGCGGCGATCTTGCCGCCGAACATCACGTGGGGCTTGGACAGGCCCCCCAGCGCCTCCATGCGTGCGAGCAGGTCATCGGCGACGCCGTGCACCACCTGCCGCAGCGTGCCGTGCACGTTCGCATGCAGGCCGCAGAAGTTCGTCACGCCGGCGGCGGTGCCCATGCCTCCGAGAAAGCCGTAGCGCTCGATCAGCAGCGTGAAACATCCCCCGCGGGCTGCGGCCGCCGCTGCGGCGATGCCCGCGGGCCCGCCACCGAGCACGACCACGTCGTATTCGCCCCAGATGGGGGTTTCCCGGACGGGTTCAGTGAGGGAGCCGGGCTTGGCGCTGTGCATGGATGGTCTCGGGAATGGGGTGGGTGGAGAAGCGCAGAGCGCCTCAGAAGGGGTAGTGGCGCGGCTCGGTCTGCAAGGTGATGAGCCGCAGTTCGCAGAAAAAGTCGATGCCGGCGCGCCCGCCGAAGCGGCCATGACCGCTGTCCTTGACGCCGCCGAAAGGCATCTGCGATTCCGCATGCACGGTCGGCCCGTTGACGTGGCACACACCCGCTTCGATACGCTGGGCCACGCGCCAGCCCCGTGCGGTGTCGCGCGTGAACACTGAGGCGGACAGGCCGTAGGCGCTGTCGTTGGCACAGGCGATGGCGGCGTCTTCGCCGTCGACACGCACGATGGCCTTGACGGGACCGAAGGATTCCTGCGCATAGATGCGCATGGACGGTGTCACATGGTCTAGCAATGTCGCGGGCAACAAGGTGCCGTCGGCCATGCCGCCGCACACCAGCGTCGCGCCTTGGGCCAGGGCATCGTCGATGAGCGCATTGCACCGGTCCGCTGCGGCTTGGTCGATGACGGAGCCGAGCACGAAGTCGCCCGCACGCGCATCGCCGAGCTTCAGTGTTGCCACCTTGGCTGCGAGGCGTGCGACGAAATCGTCCGCCACGCACCGGTCCACGATGAAGCGCTCCGTGGACATGCAGATCTGGCCGGAATTGGCGAAGGCACCGAAGGCCGCAGCACTCACGGCCGCATCCAGGTCGGCGTCGTCCAGCACCAGCAGCGGCGCCTTGCCGCCCAGCTCCAGGAGCACGGGCTTGAGGTACCGCGCGCAGACACCCGCGATGATCCGGCCCACGTGGGTGGAGCCCGTGAAGTTGACGCGCCGCACGGCCGGGTGGGCCACCATGGCCTCCACCACGGCCGCGGCATCCGCGGGGGCGTTGGTGACGAAATTCACCACGCCAGCAGGCAGCCCTGCCTCCTGCAGCGCCTGAACGATCAGACCATGGGTGGCAGGGCACATCTCGCTGCCCTTGAGCACGACGGTGTTGCCGCAGGCCAGCGGCACGGCGATGGCGCGCACCGCCAGCGTCACGGGCGCATTCCAGGGCGCGATGCCCAGGACAACGCCCGCGGGCCGGCGCACCGCCAGCGCGAGATGGCCCGCGGTGTCGGAGGGCAAGACGTCGCCCTGGATCTGCGTGGTGATGGCCGCCGCTTCCCGTAGCAGGCCCGCTGCCGCGCGCACGTTGAGCGCGGCC
Organism: Burkholderiaceae bacterium; assembly: GCA_965278985.1. Lineage (GTDB taxonomy): Bacteria > Pseudomonadota > Gammaproteobacteria > Burkholderiales > Burkholderiaceae_C > CAISIP01. The sequence goes on from OZ257131.1 coordinate 970,411, forward strand.
CACATGGCCGAGGCCCCGGTTTCGGCAGCCATCGTGGCGGCGAAGTCGGCGGCGCGCGCCTGGATGGCAATGGCCGCACGGGCCAGGCGTGCGCGGCGCTCGCCGGGGCCTGTGCGGGACCAAGACGTGAAGGCGGCGGCAGCGGCGTCCACCGCAGCGATGGCGTCCTCCACGCCGGCGGCAGGGGCCTTCGAGGCCAGCGTGCCGTCCACGGGATTGCAGCGTGAGAAGGTCGCTCCGCCGCGCGCCTGGCAGGCGATGCCGTTGGTGAACAGGGATACGGGTGTCATGGGGTCACAAGCCGTGCATGTTGCAGAGCAGATGGGCATCCATGCCGCCATCCACGGGAATGTTCGTGCCCCGTATCCAAGCCGAGCCGTCCGACAGCAGGAAGGTCACGACCGGCGCGATGTCGCCGGGTTGGGCGATGCGGTCCATGGACTGCGCCCTTTGTGCGGCGCGCTCTCCGAGGGTGCGCGCGAAGTCCTGCAGGATCGGTGTCTCCACCGGGCCAGGGCTGACCGCATTCATGCGGATGCCGCGTGCGATCCAGCGCCACCGGTTCTGCAGGGTCCACACCACCAACGCCTCCTTCGAGAAGAAGTAGCTGCGGGCCCCCTCCATCCGGTGCGCATCGCAGAACGCAGGCAGACCTTCGAAGTCGAGCTGCTCACTGGCCTGCAGCGCCGGTTTGGCGTCCATCCAGCCACGGCCTGCCAGCGAGGCCAGGTTGACGATCGCCGCCCCGTCCGCGAGCCGGGGCTCCAGCTGCGTAGTGAGGTACTTCAGACCCACCAGGTTCACGGCCAGCACCTGCGCCGCGGGACGGGTGGGCGGCAGCCCGGCGATGTTCGCCAGGCCATGGATGCCCTTCGGCAGTGACGCCACCAGCCGGTCTATGGAGGCCTTGTCCGACAGGTCAGCCTGGAAGAACTTCTCCATGGGCGTGGCCGGAGGGTGGATGTCGACGGCAAGCACCTCGGCACCCTGGGAGGCGGCCAGTGCCGCGGTGGCTGCGCCGATGCCCGACGAGGCACCGGTCACGACGATGGTTTTTCCTTGGAGCACGGGATCCTTCCGGACGTAGAGCGCTGGGATGGGCGATGGGATGGGTTCAGTCGAGCACGATGCGGCGCGTGCGCACGATCGCCTCCGACGCCACGGCCTCGCGCTTCACGAACTGGCCGAACTCCTCGGAGGACATGGCCATGAACTGGAAACCCAGGTCGCTGAAGCGCTTGGTCACCCGGGGCTGGGCCATGGCGTGCGCAATCTCGGCATGTAGGCGCGCGACGATGGGAGCGGGTGTGCCGGCACGCACCACCACGCCCAGCCAGAGGGCGAGGTTCAGTGAAGGCAGGCCCACCTCGGCCGTGGTGGGTACATCGGGAAGCTGGGGCAGCCGCTTCGATCCGCCCACCGCAAGCGCCTTGAGCTTGCCAGCCGCCACATAGGGCAGGCCTGGCCCGATGCCGTCGAACAGCAGGTCCACCTGCGCGCCGAGCAGGTCGTTCATCGCCGGCGCGGAGCCCTTGTAGGGCACGTGGTTGAACTGCCCGCCCGTCTCTGCCTTGAGCATGTCACCCAGCAGGTGCCCCAGGCTGCCCGATCCTTGCGACGCATAGTTGAGCGGTCGGGCCTTGGCGCCCGCCACGAGCTCGGCCACGCTGTTGAAGGGGCTGGCCTTGGGAACATACAGTGCCAGCGGCATCAGCATCAACGGTGCCACCGGCGTGATGTCGTTGACCGGGTCGAAGCTGAAATTGGGATAGATCGCCTTGTTGATGCCCAGCGTCGACGTGTCACCGATCATCATCGTGTGGCCATCCGCCGGCGCCCGCAGCAACGCGGAAGCAGCCACCTGGCCACCGCCGCCTGGACGGTTCTCGACCAACACGGGGCGGCCCAGCCGCTCGGACATCACCTCTCCCATGGCACGCGCCATCAGGTCCGCCGGGCCTCCGGCGGGATAGGTGACGAGGATGGTCAGCGGTCGCTGCGGGAAGTCCTGCGCATGCGCGCCAAGCGTTGCACCGATGAGGGCAGTGGCGGCAAGTCCGGCCAGCACGGTCCTTCTTTTTGTTGCGAGTCGATTCACACGTTGTCTCCTGGTGGATGCGAGGGAGGTCTCTGCCGTCCCCGCAGGTCAATAGGTCTTGCGCTTGCTCGAATTCTTGTTTGCGGGCACTATTTCGACAATCTCATGGCGTGAATACTCTCAAACGCAAATCTGAATAATGGATCTGAAACTGCTATCCGTCTTCGACGAGATATACAAGACGCGCAGCGTCTCGCGGGCCGGTGACAACCTGGGCGTTGCGCAGTCGTCCATCAGCATCTCGCTGGGCCGGTTGCGCCGCCACTTCGGTGATCCACTGTTCGTGCGCACCTCCGACGGCATGCAGCCCACGCCGCATGCGACTTCGCTCGTCGTGCCGGTGCGCCAGGCGCTGGAGCTGCTGCGCGGCATCACGCGGCAGCAGGCGGCCTTCGATCCCTCGAAGGCACGGCAGACCTTCAGGATCTGCATGACCGACATCACGCACCTGGCACTGTTGCCCGCGCTGATGAACCGGCTGCGGGACGTGGCTGCGGGCGTGAACGTCGAGATCACCCACATCTCCGCGCAGACACCCCGGATGCTGGAGTCCGGCGAGGCGGACCTGGCCGTGGGGTTCATGCCGCAGCTCGAGGCGGGCTTCTACCAGCAGAAGCTGTTCGAGCAGGGCTTCGCGTGCGTGGTGCGCAACGCGCATCCGCGCATCCGTTCGCGCTTCACACAGGCCATGTTCAAGCGCGAGAACCATGTGCTGGTCACGGCGCCTGGAACGGGGCAGAACCTGGTGGAGGAAGAGCTGGAGCGGCTGGGCGTGGAGCGCAATGTGGCGCTGCGGTTACCCAACTTCCTCGGCATCGGGGGGCTCGTCGCCAGCACCGACCTCGTCGTGACCGTGCCGCGCAGGGTCGCGGATACCCTCGTGCGCATCGCCGACGTGAAGTCGTTGCAGCCGCCTTACCCGCTACCGGTGTTCCCGATCAAGCAGCATTGGCACGAGCGGTACCAGCAGGACCCGGCCAACCGGTGGCTGCGATCCGTGATTTCGGATCTTTTCATGGAGTGATGGCCAGGCTTTCCCGCGCTTTGGCCAGGGCAACGCTCTTTGAGGCCACCTGGGGTGAGCGTTTCAGCGTTTTGTGAAGTCCGGGGTGTTGCGCGCGAATGGACGCCGGTACGACGAGGGGCATGTAGCAGATTCCGTTCGGTCCCCTCGCAAGATGCGATGCGCCGATGCGCCGCTTAGCCGAATGCCAATGTGTGTCGGCCACGTGGGGTTCAACCTGGATCGAAGTTGCCAGGTCCGAGGCCTTCAGAATCGAAGTTTTGGACATGGAAGTTGGACTTTCATGGCCATCCACGTCGAACCCACGGCCTGCAAAGAAAAAAGCCCTTGAAATTCAAGGGCTTGGTTCATTTTGGCGGAGAGGGCGGGATTCGAACCCGCGGAGAGTTTTACCCCTCGCACGCTTTCCAGGCGTGTGACTTAAACCGCTCATCCACCTCTCCGGTGCGCAAGATTGTAGCAGTGGGAAATCGCCCTTTCGGGAGCCACAGTGAGAAAGAAGTTGCGCGTGGGCCGGCGCTCACGCCTTGCCGGTGGCCTGCACCATGCGCATGGCCGACGCGATCAGCGCGGACACCTCGGTCATGTTGCTGGGCACGATCAGCGTGGTGGTGGCGTCGCTGGCCACCTGCGCGTAGGCATCGACGGCGCGCTCGGCCACCTTGAGCTGCACGGCCTGTTCGCCCCCTGGCTGGCGGATGGACGCGGCCACGCGCGAGATGGCCTCGGCAGTCGCCTCGGCCACGGCGAGGATCGACTGCGCCTCGCCCTGGGCCTTGTTGATCACGGCCTGCTTTTCGCCCTCGGAGCGCGCGATGAAGGCTTCGCGCTCGCCCGTGGCGATGTTGATCTGTTCCTGGCGACGGCCTTCGGAGGCGGCAATGAGGGCGCGCTTCTCGCGCTCGGCGGTGATCTGCGCCTGCATGGAGCGCAGGATCTCGGCGGGCGGCGTCAGGTCCTTGATCTCGTAACGCAGCACCTTCACGCCCCAGTTCAGCGCCGCCTCGTCGATGGCGGCGACCACCTGGGAGTTGATGATGTCGCGCTCTTCGAAGGTCTTGTCCAGCTCCAGCTTGCCGATCACCGAGCGCAGCGAGGTCTGGGCCAGTTGCGAGATCGCCATGACATAGTTGGACGAGCCGTAGCTGGCGCGCATCGGGTCGGTCACCTGGAAGTACAGGATGCCATCGACCTGCAGCTGCGTGTTGTCGCGCGTGATGCAGACCTGGCTGGGAATGTCCAGTGGAATCTCCTTCAGCGAATGCTTGTAGGCGACCTTGTCGACGAAGGGCACGAGGATGTTCAGGCCGGGCGTGAGCGTGGCGTTGAACTTGCCCAGCCGCTCCACGACCCACGCATGCTGTTGCGGCACGATGCGCACGGCACGCGAGATGAAGATGATGGCGATCACCAGGATGAGGATGAGGATTTCCATGGGCTTCTTGTCGTTGTTGGCAGGTGATCGGACGGAAGGGAGGGAGGGAGAGAGAGGAGGCTGCGACGCCGCGGTCAGACCTTGTCCAGCAGCAGCCGGTTGCCCACCATCTCGGCGATGCGGTGCGCGCCGGTGGAGGGCGTGTTGCCGCTGCGGTGGATGGCGGTCCAGTGTGCGCCACGGTACTGCACGCTGGCGGTGCCGTCGGGTTTCCAGGCCTCCACCTGCACGATGGCACCGACGTCCATGATCACGTCGGTGTTGGCCGTGGCCATGGGCGCGCGTGGTCGGCCCTTCTGGCGCAGGTACAGCACGCAGGTGGCGCCGCTTCCCACGATGGCCGCGGCGGCACATTGGGTTGCGAGGCCCAGTCCCAGGTGGGCCATCACCGCCGCTACGGCCAGGCCCAGCGCCACCATCAGCAGGTAGTAGGTGCCGGTGATCATCTCCACCGCCACGGCAACGCCCGTGGCCAGCCACCAGAGCGTCGAGTCGGCAAGAGTCATGGGGGTGTTTTCTCCAGGTGAGGCCCTGTGTGGGCTGCGCGACATTTTGCGGCCAATGTGGTCCGTCACACCGTGCGGGTCACAGTATTTCCTTACACTGCCGGCCTGTTTGGCCCCCTTCGGGCCACCAACGGCTCCGGAGCATCCATGAAATTCCGCTTTCCGATCGTCATCATCGACGAAGACTTCCGTTCCGAAAACACCTCGGGACTGGGCATCCGCGCCCTGGCGCAGGCCATCGAAAGCGAGGGTTTCGAGGTGCTGGGCGTCACGAGTTATGGTGACCTGTCGCAGTTCGCGCAGCAGCAATCGCGCGCCAGCGCCTTCATCCTGTCCATCGACGACGAGGAGTTCACCCCCGGGCCGGACCTGGACCCGGTGGTGCTGAACCTGCGCAAGTTCATCGAGGAGGTGCGGCGCAAGAACCTGGAGGTGCCGATCTATGTCTATGGCGAGACCAAGACCTCGCGCCACATGCCCAACGACATCCTGCGCGAACTGCATGGCTTCATCCACATGTTCGAAGACACGCCGGAGTTCGTGGCGCGCCACATCATCCGCGAGGCCAAGAGCTACCTCGAAGGCGTGCAGCCGCCGTTCTTCAAGGCGCTGCTGGACTACGCGGAGGACGGCTCCTATTCATGGCATTGCCCCGGCCACTCGGGCGGCGTGGCCTTCCTGAAGAGCCCGGTGGGCCAGATGTTCCACCAGTTCTTCGGCGAGAACATGCTGCGTGCCGACGTGTGCAACGCGGTCGAGGAACTGGGCCAGCTGCTGGACCACACGGGGCCCATCGCGGCGTCCGAACGCAATGCGGCGCGCATCTTCAATGCGGACCATTGCTTCTTCGTGACCAACGGCACCAGCACGTCGAACAAGATCGTGTGGCACCACGCCGTGGCGCCCGGCGACGTGGTGGTGGTGGACCGCAACTGCCACAAGTCCATCCTGCACGCGATTATCATGACCGGGGCCATCCCCGTGTTCCTGAAGCCCACGCGCAACCACTTCGGCATCATCGGCCCGATCCCGAAGGAGGAGTTCGAGCCCGCGGCGATCCAGGCGAAGATCGCGGCGAACCCCTTGCTCAAGGGCGTGGACGCCAAGGCCGTGAAGCCGCGTGTGCTGACGCTGACGCAGTCCACCTACGACGGCGTGCTCTACAACACCGAGACCATCAAGAAGATGCTCGACGGCTATGTGGAGAACCTGCACTTCGACGAAGCCTGGCTGCCGCACGCGGCCTTTCACCCGTTCTATGGCACCTACCACGCCATGGGCAAGCGGCGTGCACGCCCCAAGCACGCCGTGGTGTACGCCACGCAGTCCATCCACAAGCTGCTTGCCGGCATCAGCCAGGCCAGCCACGTGCTGGTGCAAGATGCGCAACACACGAAGCTGGACCGCCACCTCTTCAACGAGGCCTACCTGATGCACACCAGCACCAGCCCGCAGTACAGCATCATCGCCAGCTGCGACGTGGCGGCCGCCATGATGGAGCCGCCCGGCGGCACGGCGCTGGTGGAGGAGAGCATTGCCGAGGCGCTGGACTTCCGCCGCGCCATGCGCCAGATCGCCAAGGAATACGGCGACGACTGGTGGTTCAAGGTGTGGGGCCCGGACAAGCTGGTGGACGAAGGCATCGGCACGGCCGACGACTGGATCATCAAGGGCGAATCACGCAGCGCCAAGAACGGCGTGCACTGGCATGGCTTCGGCAAGATGGCGACGGGCTTCAACATGCTCGACCCCATCAAGTCCACCATCGTCACGCCGGGCATGGACCTGAACGGCAAGTTCGCCAAGACGGGCATCCCCGCCAGCATCGTCACCAAGTTTTTGGCCGAGCATGGCGTGGTGGTGGAGAAGACGGGGCTCTATTCCTTCTTCATCATGTTCACCATCGGCATCACCAAGGGCCGCTGGAACACGCTGCTCACAGCGCTGCAGCAGTTCAAGGACGACTACGCCAAGAACCAGCCGATGTGGCGCATCCTGCCGGAGTTCTGCCAGCAGCATCCCAAGTACGAGAAGATGGGGCTGGCCGACCTGTGCCAGTTCGTGCACCAGCTCTACGCCAAGTACGACATTGCGCGGCTGACCACGGACATGTACCTGAGCGACCTGGCGCCCGCCATGAAGCCCAGCGATGCCTACGCCCGCATCGCGCGCCGCGAGACCGACCGCGTGGAGATCGACAACCTGGAAGGCCGCGTGACCGTGGGGCTGGTCACGCCTTACCCACCGGGCATTCCGCTGCTGATCCCCGGCGAAGTCTTCAACCGGAAGATCGTGGACTACCTGAAGTTCTCGCGCGAGTTCAACAAGCAGTGCCCGGGCTTCGGCACCGACATCCACGGCCTGGTGACGCAGGAAGATGCCGACGGCACGCTGCGTTATTACGCCGACTGCGTGCGCGAGGACTGAGAAGCAAAAAGGGCCCTGCGTGCGCAGGGCCCCCGGATGGCGAAGGGGCGAGGGGCTTATTCGAGCCCGGCGATCGCCACCTTGCTGAAACCACCGTCCACGTACGTGATTTCGGCCGTCACGCCACCCGCCATGTCGCTCAGCAGGAAGGCCGCGACGTTGCCCACGTCCTCGATGGTCACGTTGCGGCGGATCGGCGCGCTCTCGGCCACCTTGCCCAGCAGCTTGCCGAAGTCCTTGATGCCGCTGGCCGCCAGTGTCTTGATGGGGCCGGCGCTGATGCCGTTGACGCGCACCCCCTTGGGGCCCAGCGCCTCGGCCAGGTAACGCACGGAGGCCTCCAGCGAGGCCTTGGCCAGGCCCATGGTGTTGTAGTTGGGCACGATGCGCTCGGCACCCAGGTAGGTCAGCGTCAGCAGCGCGGCACGGTCATTGAGCATGGGCTGCGCGGCCTTGGCCATGGCGGCGAAGCTGTAGGCGCTGATGTCGTGCGCGATGCGGTAGTTCTCGCGCGTGATGCCGTCGAGGAAGTTGCCGGCGATGGCCTCACGCGGTGCGAAGCCGATGGCGTGCACGAAGCCGTCGAAAGTGGGCCAGTGGGCCGACAGGTCCTTGAACAGGCGCTCGATCTGGGCGTCGTCTCCCACGTCGCAGTCGAAGACCAGCTGGGAGTCGAAGGTGGCCGCGAACTCGGTGATCCGGTCCTTGAAGCGTTCCCCCACGTAGCTGAAGGCCAATTCCGCGCCCTGTTCGCGGCATACCTTGGCAATGCCGTAGGCGATGGAGCGGTTGCTCAGCACGCCCGTGATCAACAGCTTCTTGCCCGCCAGAAAACCCATTTGGTCGCTCCTCGATAAAACTTGGGCAGAATTGTCGCATGCGCATATTCCTCCCTCTGCTGCTGTCCCTGTGCCTTCCGGGTGCGTGGGCGGCGCATGGATACGCGCTGTGGGGCGACCTGAAGTACCCCGCCGGCTTCGCGAACTTCGACTACGTCAACCTCCAGGCACCCCAGGGCGGGGAGCTGCGGCTGGTCAGCAACCAGCGGGTTTCGACCTTCGACAAGTACAACCCCTTCACGATCAAGGGCACGGCGCCGGCCTACCTGTCCACGCTGATGTTTGACTCGCTGTTGGTGGGGGCCTCGGACGAGACCGCATCGGGCTACGGCCTGCTGGCCAGCGATGTGGACGTGCCGGCGGACGGCCTGTCCGCCACCTTCAAGCTGCGGCCCGAGGCACGTTTCCACAACGGCGACCCGGTGCTGGCGGCCGATGTGAAGTACAGCTATGACACCCTGGTCGGGCCTTTCACGTCGCCGGCCTACAAGACGCAACTGGAAGACGTGGCCGGCGTGGACGTGCTGGACCCGCAGACCGTGCGCTTCCGCTTCAAGAAGCCCAACCGCGAGCTGCCGCTGACCGTGGGCGGCATCCCGGTATTCAGCCGCAAGTGGGGCATGGTGGACGGCAAGGCCAAGCCTTTCGACCAGGTGGTGATGGACATCCCCATCACCAGCGGCCGCTACCGCATAGGTCCCGTGGTGTTCGGCAAGGACATCACCTTCGTGCGCGACCCGAACTACTGGGCGAAGGACCTCAACGTCAAGCGCGGCACCGACAACTTCGCGCGCATCACGGTCAAGATCTACAAGGACAACACCGCGCGGCTCGAAGCCTTCAAGGCCGGGGAGTACGACCTGATGCAGGTCTATTCGGCGGGCGACTGGGCGCGCCGGGTCAGCGGCAAGCGTTTCGATTCGGGAGAACTCATCAAGGGCGAGTTCAAGCACCGCATGCCCTCGGGCTTCCAGAGTTACGTGCTCAACACGCGCAATCCCAAGCTGGCCGACGTGCGCGTGCGCGAGGCGCTGGGCTTGGCGATGGACTACGAGTGGATGAACCGGCAGCTGTTCTACAACTCCTACCAGCGCGTGAACGGGCTGTTCGGCAACACAGAGTGCGAGACCCGCGGCTTGCCGACGCCGGAGGAGCTCGCACTGATGGAGCCCTGGCGCAAGGACATCCCCGCTTCCGCGTTCGGCCCCATGACCGTGCCGCCGCGCACGGATGGGGACTCCTCGCTACGCGCCAACCTGCGCCGCGCGCTGGAATTGCTCAAGGAAGCGGGATGGACGGTGCAGGGCGGTGTGCTGCGCAACGCCAAGGGTGAGGCCATGGTGCTGGAGTACCTCGACAGCCGCGAAGGTGGCGAGCGCACGGTCACGCCCTGGATCCGCGCGCTGGAGAAACTGGGCATCCGCCTCAACTTCCGCGCGGTGGATTTCGCGCTGTACCAACAACGCCTGGACAAGTTCGAGTTCGAGGTCATGTCCATCAACTTCCCCGGCACCAACAACCCCGGCCAGGAGTATTTCGACCTCTTCGGCAGCAAGGCCGCCGACATCGAAAGCTCGGGCAACTTCGCGGGCGTCAAGAGCCCGGCCGTCGATGCGTTGATCGGCAAGATGGTGGCCGCCAAGACCAAGGCCGATCTGTTGCCGGCCTGCCATGCGCTGGAGCGTGTCATCGCACACAGCCACTACCTGATCCCCCAATGGACCAACGGCACCTACCGCATGGCCTACACCGCGCGCCTGGGCAAGCCCGCGCAGATGCCACCCTATGCCGCGGCCGAGACTTGGGCCATCTCCACCTGGTGGGTGCGCTAGAACCATGCTGTCCTACATCCTCAAGCGCCTGCTGCTCATGGTGCCCACGCTACTGGGGGTGCTGCTGATCACCTTCGTGATCGTGCAGTTCGTGCCCGGTGGTCCGGTGGAACAGTACCTGGCCGAAGCGCGTGCAGGCGCGGGCGGCGGCGGGGAGGGCGGTGGCATGACCTACCGCGGCGCGCAGGGTGTGGACCCCAAGCGCATCGCACAGATCAAGGCGCTGTATGGCTTCGACAAGCCAGCGCACGAGCGCTTCGTCCAGATGCTGGGCCAGTTCGCGCGTTTCGACCTGGGCCAGAGCTTCTTCCAGAACAAGCCGGTGGGGCAATTGGTGATGGAGAAGCTGCCCGTGTCCATCAGCCTGGGGCTGTGGACCTTCTTCATCAGCTACCTCGTGGCCGTGCCGCTGGGTGTGGCCAAGGCCGTGCGCGCGGGCTCGCGTTTCGACTTCGTGACGACGCTGCTGGTGCTGGTGGGCTATGCGATTCCCGGCTTCGTCATGGGTGTGTTCCTGCTGGTGGTCTTCGGCGGACAGCTGCAGTGGTTTCCGCTGCGTGGCCTCACCTCCAGCAACTGGGAAGAGCTGAGTTGGGGCGCACGCATCGTGGACTACCTGTGGCACATCACGCTGCCGGTCACGGCCATGGTGCTCGGCAGCTTCGCCGTCACGGCCATGCTGACCAAGAACGCGTTCCTCGAGGAGATCCGCAAGCAGTACGTCATCACGGCACGTGCCAAGGGTTTGGGCGAGCGGCAGGTGCTGTGGAAACACGTTTTCCGCAATGCGCTGATCCCGATCATCACCGGCTTCCCGGCGGCCTTCATCGGCGCGTTCTTCACTGGCTCGCTGCTGATCGAGACGCTGTTCTCCCTGGACGGCCTGGGCCTGCTGAGTTACGAGAGCGTGATACGGCGCGACTACCCCGTGGTGATGGGCACGCTGTACCTGTTCACCTTGATCGGCCTGGTGACCAAGCTGATCTCCGACCTCTGCTATGTGTGGGTGGACCCGCGCGTGAAGTTCGACTGAGATGGCGACCGACCCCTCTGCTTCTCCCCCCTCGGTCAGCGTGTCCCCAGGCCGCCGGGCCTGGCGGCGCTTCCGGCGCAACAGGCTGGGCTTCTGGAGCCTGATGGTCTTCGTCACGCTGGTGGTGTTGAGCCTGGGGGCCGAACTGGTCTCCAACGACCGGCCCCTGCTGGTGCGCTACGAGGGCACCACCTATTTCCCGATGGTGAAGGACTATCCCGAAAAGACCTTCGGCGGGGACTTCGACACCACCACCGACTACCTCGACCCCTTCATCCGCGAGCGGCTGGCCATGCCGGGCAACTGGGCGATCTTCGCGCCCAACCCCTACGGCCCGCGCACGCTGAACTATTTCGCCAAGGAGCCGAACCCGTCCGGCCCTACGCGCGACAACCTGCTGGGCACGGACGACCGCGGCCGCGACCTGCTGGCGCAGCTGATCTATGGCTTCCGCGTGAGCGTGCTGTTCGCGCTGGCCCTCACGTTCACGGGCACGGTGCTGGGCGTGGTCACGGGGGCGCTGCAGGGCTTCTTCGGCGGCAAGACCGACCTGGCCTTCCAGCGCTTCATCGAGATATGGGGTTCGATGCCCGAGCTCTACCTGCTGATCATCTTCAGCGCCATCTTCGCCCCGAGCATCGCGCTGCTGCTGATCCTGCTGTCGCTGTTCGGCTGGATGGGCCTGTCGGACTATGTGCGCGCCGAGTTCCTGCGCAACCGGCAGCTGGACTATGTGCGCTCGGCGCGCGCGCTGGGCGTGGGCAATTTGCAGATCATCTGGCGCCATGTGCTGCCCAACAGCCTCACGCCGGTCGTGACCTTCCTGCCGTTTCGCATGAGTGGCGCGATCCTGGCGCTGACCTCGCTGGACTTCCTCGGCCTGGGCGTGCCACCCGGCACGCCCTCGCTGGGCGAACTGCTGTCGCAGGGCAAGAACAACATCGACGCCTGGTGGATCACGTTGTCCACCTTCACGGTGCTGGTGGGCACGCTGCTGCTGTTGACCTTCATGGGCGATGCGTTGCGCGACGCGCTGGACCCGCGCAAGGCCGACCAGGAACCCGTGGCCGAGGCGCTGCCCGCCGCGGCCCACGCCGCGCCGGTGACCGGGGCCGCACGATGAGCACGCCCACCCCGTTGCTGGACGTGCGTGGCTTGCGGGTGGCCTTCGCCGGCAAGCAGGTCGTGCATGGCGTCGACTTTGCGATCGCGCCCGGTGAGAAGCTCGCCCTGGTCGGGGAGTCCGGCTCGGGCAAGACGGTGACGGCCCTCAGCATGCTACGCCTGGCGCAGAACGCGCACTGCAGTGGCAGCGCCATGTTCCAGCCGAGCGAAGGCCCACCCGTCGACTTGCTGGCATTGCCCGAGCAGCGCTTGCGTGGCCTGCGTGGGCAGGACATCGCCATGATCTTCCAGGAGCCCATGACGGCGCTCAACCCGCTGTATTCGGTGGGCGAGCAGATTGCCGAGGTGCTGCAGCTCAAGGAGGGGTTGAGCCGCCAGCAGGCGGCGCAGGCCGCCGTGCAGTTGCTCGCGGACACGGGCATCCCCGAGCCCGCGCGGCGCGCGCGCGCCTATCCGCACCAGCTCTCCGGCGGGCAGCGCCAGCGCGCCATGATTGCCATGGCGCTCGCTTGCAAGCCGCGCCTGCTGCTGGCGGATGAGCCCACCACCGCGCTGGACGTGAGCCTGCGTGCACAGATCCTGGATCTGCTCTCCGCGCTGCAGCGGGCCAACGGCATGGCAGTGCTGCTGATCACGCACGACCTGCACCTTGTGCGCAAGTTCGCGGACCGCGTGGCCATCATGGAGCGCGGCCACCTGGTGGAGCAGGGGCCGGTTGCGGAGGTGTTCGCACGGCCGCAGCATCCCTACACACAGGCACTCATCCGCAGCCGGCCCGAGCGCCAGGTGGTGCAGGTCCCCCCGGCCCAGGCCGGTGTGCCTGCTCTGTTGCAGGCCGATGCGGTGTCCGTGGCCTATCCGGTGCCAAGGCCGGGCCTCAGGGGATGGTTCGGCAAGGACAGCTTCGTGGCGGTGCGCGATGTCAGCCTGCGCATACCGAGGGGCGGCACGCTGGGCGTCGTTGGGGAGTCGGGGTCGGGGAAGAGCACACTGGCACTGGCCGCGCTGGGCTTGCAGAAGTTCACTGGTAGCCTGCAGGTGGAAGGTCGCGCCTGGGGGCAGGGCGCTGCGCAGGACAAGGCGCTGCGGCGAGCGGTGCAGGTCGTGTTCCAGGACCCGTTCTCCTCGCTGTCGCCCCGCATGACGGTGGAGGAAATCGTGGGCGAGGGTTTGCGGGTGCACGCGCCGGAGCTGGACGCGCAGGGCCGCCAGCAGCGGGTCGTCCGCAGCCTGGAGTCCGTGGGCTTGCAGGAGTCGCAATTTCCCAACCTGCTGGGCCGCTACCCGCACGAGTTCTCCGGCGGACAGCGCCAGCGTATCGCCGTCGCGCGCGCTCTCATCGTGGAGCCGCGCCTGCTCGTGCTCGACGAGCCCACCAGCGCGCTGGACGTCACGATCCAGAAGCAGGTGCTAGGGCTCCTGCAGCGGCTTCAACGCGAGCTGGGTCTGAGCTACCTGCTGATCACGCACGACGTGGACGTGATCCGCGCGATGGCGCACGAGGTCATGGTGATGAAGGACGGCGAGGTGGTCGAGTCCGGGCCGGTGGGCACCGTGCTCGACCATCCTCAGCATCCCTATACCCGGGCACTCATCGCCGCAGTCGCTTGAGCCGCGGCACAAAAAGTGCGTGCAAAGCCCTGCATTCTGGGCTAGAATCATCTCTTCACGACCAAACGGGCGGGTTTTCACCGCCCGTTTTTTTTGGTCGACTGGTTTTGGGGCCTGCTTCGTCGACGAGCGGCCCTTCGCATGTGGGACGCAGTTGGAGTACGGGATCCGGTGGCATTGCAGCAGATCGTTGAGCAGACAGTAACAGGGCTTGGTTTCGAGCTGGTGGAGATCACCCGTTCGAGCGGCGGGTTGTTGCGCGTCACGATCGACCTGCCCTGGGATGCGGCTGCGGTGCTGGCGCCGGGCGCCGTGCCCGCCAGCCTGACAGTCGAAGACTGCGAGAAGGTCACGCGCCAGCTGCAGTTCGCGCTGGAGGTGGATGCCGTGGACTATCGCCGGCTGGAGGTGTCCTCGCCCGGCATCGACCGGCCGCTGCGCCATGTGCAGGACCTGGAGCGCTTCGCGGGCGAGGTCGTCGACCTGAGCCTCAAGGCGCCGGTCGGCGAAGCCGGTCAGGGACTGGTGGCAGCGAACCGCAAAAAGTTTCGCGGCACGCTCGAGCGCGTGGACGTCGAAGGCGCCGCGCCGCGCTGGCAATTGGTCTGGAGCGACGAGCCGCCGCCCAAGCCGGGCCAGCGGGTCAGCAAGAAGCGCGCTGCGGCGCCGCTGCAGGTGCTGGGTTTCGAATGGGACGAGGTACGCGAGGCGCGTTTGGCGCCCATCGTGAATTTCAAGGGCCGCGCACAAGGCGGCGGATCGGCATGACGGGTGGCTTCCAGGCGCCCGGTCTGACGCAAATCAGGAGGTTGGCATGAATCGCGAAATGTTGATGTTGGTGGACGCCATCTCGCGCGAGAAGAGCGTGGAGCGTGACGTGGTGTTCGGTGCCGTGGAAGCGGCGCTGGCCCAGGCGACCAAGAAGTTGTACCAGGGCGACGTGGACATCCGCGTGGCCGTGGACCGCGACAGTGGCAACTACGAGACCTTCCGTCGCTGGCACGTGGTGCCCGACGAGGCCGGCCTGCAATTGCCAGACCAGGAGATCCTGCTGTTCGAAGCCGTGGAGCAGATTCCCGACATCGAGGTCGACGAATACATCGAGGAAGCCGTCGAGTCCGTGCCCATCGGCCGCATCGGCGCGATGGCCGCCAAGCAGGTGATCCTGCAGCGCATCCGCGACGCTGAGCGCGAGATGCTGCTCAACGACTTCATGAGCCGCGGCGACAAGATCTTCGTGGGCACCGTCAAGCGCATGGACAAGGGCGACATCATCGTGGAGAGCGGGCGCGTCGAAGGCCGCCTGCGCCGCAGCGAGATGATCCCCAAGGAAAACCTCCGCTCCGGTGACCGCGTGCGCGCCATGATCATGGAAGTGGACCTCACCCTGCGCGGCGCGCCCATCATCCTGTCGCGCTCGGCACCCGAGTTCATGATCGAACTCTTCCGCACCGAGGTGCCCGAGATCGAGCAGGGCCTGCTGGAGATCAAGTCCTGCGCCCGCGACCCCGGCTCGCGCGCCAAGATCGCCGTGTTGTCGCACGACAAGCGCGTGGACCCCATCGGCACCTGCGTCGGCGTGCGTGGCACCCGCGTCAACGGCGTGACCAACGAGCTGGCCGGTGAACGCGTGGACATCGTTCTGTGGAGCGAGGACCCTGCGCAGTTCGTGATCGGCGCGTTGGCCCCGGCCAATGTCTCGTCCATCGTGGTGGACGAGGAGCGCCACGCGATGGACGTGGTGGTGGACGAGGAGAACCTGGCGATCGCCATCGGCCGCGGCGGCCAGAACGTGCGCCTGGCCTCCGAGCTGACCGGCTGGAAGATCAACATCCTGGACGCCGCGGAATCGGCCCAGAAGCAGGCCGACGAAACGCACTCCGTGCGCAAGCTCTTCATGGAGAAGCTCGATGTGGACGAGGAAATCGCCGACATCCTGATCTCCGAAGGCTTCACCAGCCTGGAAGAAGTGGCCTATGTGCCGCTGCAGGAAATGCTCGAGATCGAGAGCTTCGACGAAGACACGGTGACCGAGTTGCGCACCCGCGCCAAGGATGCCTTGCTGACGATGGAGATCGCGCAGGAAGAGAGCGTGGACGAGGCGTCGCAGGACCTGCGCACGCTGGAGGGCCTGGACGCCGCACTCATCGGCAAGCTGGCCGAGAGCGGCATCCATTCCCGCGACGATCTGGCCGATCTGGCCGTCGATGAACTCACCGAAATCACCGGCCAGTCGGAAGACCAGGCCAAGGCCTTGATCATGAAAGCGCGCGAGCATTGGTTTACCAATGAAGCCGCTTCTCACGAGTAACGGTCATGAAAGGCAGAACCACAGATGTCCAGTACCACGGTTGCCGAGTTCGCCAATGAACTCAAGAAATCCACGGCTACGCTGATCGACCAACTCAAGGCCGCAGGGGTTGCCAAGTCGGCTCCATCGGACACGTTGACCGATGCGGACAAGCACAGCCTGTTGAACTACCTGCACGCCAGCCACGGCACGGCCACGCAGGAACGCAAGAAGATCACGCTGGTCAAGAAGTCCACCACCGAGATCAAGCAGGCCGACGCCATGGGACGCGCCCGCACGATCCAGGTGGAAGTGCGCAAGAAGCGCACATTCGTGCGCCGCGATGACGGTGCCGACGGCCTGCAGGAAGCCGCACCCGCCGCTGTCGAGGTGGAAGAACAGGTCGCCGAAGCAGCGCCCGCGATCGACCATGCCGAGCTCACCAAGCGCGAGGAAGAGGCACGCCGCCAGGCCGAGCTGATCCGCCGCCAGGAAGAAGAGCTGGCACAGAAGCGCCAGCAGCGTGAAGAGCAGGAAGCCCGTGTCAAGGCGCAGGCCGAAGCGCAGGCCGTGGCCCAGGCGCAGGCCCTGGCCGCGCAGGCCGAGGCCCGCAAGGAAAAGGAGAAGGCCCTGGTGGAAGTGACCGAGAGCGCCGTGGAAGACCGCAGCGCCGAAGAAGAAGCCGCGTCCGCGCGTGCACGCGCCGCGGCGCAGGCCGAAGAGACCAAGCGCCAGCAGGCCGCCGAGTCCAAGGCCCGTGCCGACGAAGAGGCCGCGCGCGCCGCCGACCTGGCCGAGCGCCGCCGCAAGGCTGAAGCAGAGGCCGCGGCCATCCGCAACATGATGTCCGCGCCCAAGCGCGTGCTCGTGGCCAAGAAGCCCGAAGAGCCGAAGCCCGTGCCCAAGCCCGCCGAGGCCGATGCCAAGGCAGGCGTCAAGGGCACGCTGCACAAGCCCGCCGCGGGCAGCACCATGGCGCGTGCACCGCGTCCTGGCGCAGGCGCCCCCGCGTCCGCGCCCGGCGCAGGCGCAGGCAACAAGGAAGTCAAGTCCGCCAAGCTCTCCAGCAGCTGGGCCGGAGATCCGGCCAAGAAGAAGGCCATCCCCACGCGGGGCGACACCGGCGCGGGTGCGGGCCGTGGCAACTGGCGTGGCGGCCCCCGTGGCCGCCGTGGCAATGACCGTGACCGCGACGACCACCAGGTGGCCGCACCGGCCGAGGCGCGGACCATCGAGGTGCATGTGCCCGAGACCATCACCGTGTCCGAGCTGGCGCACAAGATGGCGGTCAAGGCCTCCGAGGTCATCAAGCACCTGATGAAGCTGGGCCAGATGGTCACCATCAACCAGTCGCTGGACCAGGACACGGCCATGATCGTGGTCGAGGAAATGGGCCACAAGGCCGTGGTGGCCGCGCTGGACGATCCGGAAGCCTTCACCGAAGACGAGGTGTCGCAGCAGCACTCCGAGTCCCTGCCGCGCGCGCCGGTCGTGACCGTCATGGGCCACGTCGACCACGGCAAGACCTCGCTGCTGGACTACATCCGTCGTGCCAAGGTGGCCTCTGGCGAAGCCGGCGGCATCACGCAGCACATCGGTGCCTACCACGTGGAAACACCGCGTGGCATGGTGTCCTTCCTGGACACCCCCGGCCACGAGGCCTTCACGGCCATGCGTGCCCGCGGCGCCAAGGCGACCGACATCGTGATCCTGGTGGTGGCTGCCGACGACGGCGTGATGCCCCAGACCCGTGAGGCCATCAAGCACGCCAAGTCGGCGGGCGTCCCCATCGTGGTGGCGATCAACAAGATCGACAAGCCCGATGCCAACCCCGAGCGCGTGAAGAACGAACTGGTGGTGGAAGAGGTGATCCCGGAAGAGTTCGGCGGCAGTTCTCCTTTTGTGCCCGTATCGGCCAAGACCGGTGAGGGCGTGGACGCCCTGCTGGAGCAAGTGCTGCTGCAGGCCGAGGTGCTGGAACTGCGCGCGCCGGTGGAAGCCGCCGCCAAGGGCCTGGTCATCGAAGCCAAGCTGGACAAGGGCCGCGGCCCCGTGGCGACCGTGCTGGTGCAGTCCGGCACGCTCAAGGCCGGCGACATCGTGCTGGCGGGTTCCACCTACGGCCGCGTGCGTGCCATGCTCGACGAGAACGGCCACCCGGTCAAATCGGCGGGTCCTTCGATCCCGGTCGAGATCCAGGGCCTGACCGAAGTGCCGCAGGCCGGTGACGACTTCATGGTGCTCGCCGACGAACGCCGTGCACGCGAGATCGCAACCTACCGCGCGGGCAAGTTCCGCAACACCAAGCTTGCCAAGCAGCAGGCCGCGAAGCTGGAGAACATCTTCACGGACATGACGGCCGGCGAAGTCAAGATGCTGCCGATCATCGTCAAGGCCGACGTGCAGGGCTCGCAGGAAGCGCTGTCGCAGAGCCTGCTCAAGCTCTCCACCGACGAGGTGCGGGTGCAGCTGGTCTACGCCGCGGTGGGTGGCATCAGCGAGTCCGACGTGAACCTTGCCATCGCCGCCAAGGCCGTGATCATCGGCTTCAACACGCGGGCCGATGCCGGTGCGCGCAAGCTGGCCGAGCACAACGGCGTGGACATCCGTTACTACAGCATCATCTACGACGCCGTGGACGAGCTGAAGGTTGCGATGTCGGGCATGCTGACCCCGGACAAGAAGGAAGAGGTCATCGGTACCGCCGAGATCCGCCAGGTGTTCAAGGTCAGCAAGATCGGCTCCATCGCCGGCTGTATGGTCACCAGTGGCGTGGTACGCCGCAGCGCGAAGCTGCGCCTGCTGCGCGAGAACGTGGTCATCTTCACGGGCGAACTGGAGTCGCTCAAGCGCTTCAAGGACGATGCACGCGAGGTCAAGGAAGGCTTCGAGTGCGGCTTGAACATCAAGAACTACAACGACATCTCCGAAGGGGATCAGCTGGAATTCTTCGAAATCAAGGAAATCGCCCGTACCTTGTGATCGACGATATGGAGCCCATTGCGTCGTTGCGCCGCCTTCCCGTACAGCACACGTACTGTCTGCGGCGGCGCGCCTAGCACTGGACCCCATCTCGTCAATCCGGCAACGCCTTCATCATGCCCGCCAAGAAGTCCACTACCAAGAACCGCAGCTTCCAGGTTGCCGACCAGATCCAGCGCGATCTGACGGAGCTGATCGCGCGCGAGTTGAAGGACCCGCGCGTGGGCATGGTCACGATCCAGGCGGTGGAGGTGACGCCGGACTATGCGCACGCCAAGGTCTTCTTCAGCCTGCTGAAGGGTGACCCCGACGAGACGACCGAAGGCCTGAACCAGGCCGCCGGGTTCCTGCGCGCGGGGCTGTTCAAGCGGCTGCACATCCACACGGTGCCCACGCTGCACTTCCAGTTCGACCGCACGACCGAACGCGCCGCCGACATGAATGCGCTCATTGCGCAGGCTGTCGCTTCGCGTTCCAAGAACGAGGACTGACGCAACCCGGGTCAGCTTCCGCAGCATCGTGCTGGGCTGGCCCGGACAGGCGAGCCATGCCCACCACCACGTCCATCACTGACCGTCCCCAGCGTGTGCGCACCGTGCGCAGACCCCTGCACGGCGTCCTGCTGCTGGACAAGCCGCTGGGCCTGTCCAGCAACGACGCCTTGCAGAAGGCCAAGTGGCTGCTGCGCGCCGAGAAGGCGGGCCATACCGGCACCCTGGATCCGCTGGCCACGGGCGTGTTGCCGCTGTGTTTCGGCGCCGCCACCAAGTTCAGCCAGTTGCACCTGGACGCCGACAAGACCTACGAGACCACCGTGCGCCTGGGCACCACGACCACCACGGCCGATGCCGAGGGCGAGGTGCTGAGCGAACGGCCCGTGGCCTGCACGCCCGGCCAGGTGGTGGAGGTGCTGGACCGGTTCACCGGCCCCATCGCGCAGCTGCCCCCCATGCACAGCGCGCTGAAGAAGGACGGCAAGGCGCTCTACGAATACGCCCGCGCGGGCCAGACGGTCGAGCGCGAGGCACGCGAGGTGCGGATCCATGCGCTGGAGCTGCTGGAAATGCAGCTGCAGGGCGACGCGCCGTTCCTGCGCCTGCGGGTGCAGTGCTCCAAGGGCACCTACATCCGCACGCTGGGCGAAGACATCGCCGAGGCGCTGGGTTGTGGTGGCCACCTTGCGGCGCTGCGGCGCACCGCCACCGGGCCCTTCGGCATCGCGCAATGCATCACCTTGGCCGACCTCGAAGCCCTGGAGGAGCCCGCGCGCGAACGCCGGCTGCTGTCCTGCGAGGCGCTGCTGCCCGATCACGCCGCTGTCACGCTGGTCGCGGAGGATGCTGCACGCTTCCTCTCCGGCCTGCGGCGGCGGGGCCCCTGGCCGGACGCCGACGCGGTGGCCGTCTTCGGCCGCGACCCGCCCGCATTGCTTGGCACGGCCCATGCACGTGCCGGTGAACTCATTCCCTCGCGGCTGCTGAACCCGGCCGAGATCCAACAGATTCTTGAAAGCCAAGCACCATGACCCAACAGATCCGCAACATCGCCATCATCGCCCACGTCGACCACGGCAAGACCACCATGGTCGACCAGCTGCTGCGCCAGAGCGGCACCTTCGCCGAACATGAGAAGGTCGTCGACACCGTGATGGACAACAACGCCATCGAGAAGGAACGGGGCATCACCATCCTGGCGAAGAACTGCGCCGTGAGCTGGAAGGGCACGCACATCAACATCGTCGATACCCCCGGCCACGCGGACTTCGGCGGCGAGGTGGAGCGCGCCCTGTCCATGGTCGACAGCGTGGTGCTGCTGATCGACGCGCAGGAAGGCCCGATGCCCCAGACGCGTTTCGTGACCAAGAAGGCGCTGGCCCTGGGGCTGAAGCCCATCCTGGTCGTGAACAAGGTCGACAAGCCGGGTGCCCGCCCGCAGCACGTGGTGAATGCCGCCTTCGACCTGTTCGACAAGCTCGGTGCCACCGACGAACAGCTCGACTTCCCCGTGGTCTACGCATCGGGCATCAACGGCTGGTCGTCGCTGGAAGAGGGCGGGCCCGGTGAACAGTGGGGCCCTGACATGTCGGCCCTGTTCGACACCATCCTGAAGCACGTTCCTGCGAACTCGGGCGACCCGGCCGCGCCGCTGCAGCTGCAGATCTCGGCGCTGGACTTCTCCACCTTCGTGGGCCGCATCGGCGTGGGCCGCATCAGCCAGGGCACGATCAGGCCCATGATGGACGTGGTGGTCATGGAAGGCCCGGACGGCAAGGCCATCAAGGGCCGCGTGAACCAGGTGCTGACCTTCCAGGGCCTGGACCGCGTGCAGGCCGCCGAAGCCGGCCCGGGCGAGATCGTGCTGATCAACGGCCTGGGCGACATCGGCATCGGCGTGACCATCACCGACCCGACCAGCCCGGCGCCGCTGCCCATGCTCAAGGTGGACGAGCCCACGCTGACCATGAACTTCTGCGTGAACACCAGCCCGCTGGCCGGCCGCGAAGGCAAGTTCGTGACCAGCCGCCAGATCTGGGACCGCCTGCAGAAGGAACTGCAGCACAACGTGGCCCTGCGCGTGAACGAGACCGACGAAGAAGGCATCTTCGAGGTCATGGGCCGCGGCGAACTGCACCTGACCATCCTCCTGGAGAACATGCGCCGCGAAGGCTACGAGATGGCCGTCTCCAAGCCGCGCGTGGTGTTCCGCACCGTCAACGGCGAGAAGCACGAGCCGATCGAACTTGTCACGGCCGACATCGAGGACCAGCACCAGGGCGGCGTGATGCAGGCCCTGGGCGAGCGCAAGGGCGAGCTGGTCAACATGGAACCGGACGGCCGCGGCCGCGTGCGCCTGGAGTACCGCATCCCGGCGCGTGGCCTGATCGGCTTCACCAACGAGTTCATGAACCTGACGCGTGGCTCGGGCCTCATCAGCAACATCTTCGACAGCTACGAGCCGCACAAGGGCGAGATCGGCGGTCGCAAGAACGGCGTGCTGATCTCCATGGACGACGGTGAGATCTTCACCTACGCCCTGGGCAAGCTCGACGATCGCGGCCGCATGTTCGTGCGTGCCAACGACCCGGTGTACGAAGGCATGATCGTCGGCATCCATAGCCGCGAAAACGACCTCGTGGTCAACGCCACGCGCACCAAGCAGCTGACCAACTTCCGCGTGAGCGGCAAGGAAGATGCGATCAAGATCACGCCGCCCATCGAACTGACGCTGGAATACGGCGTGGAGTTCATCGAGGACGACGAACTGGTCGAGATCACGCCCAAGAGCGTGCGCCTGCGCAAGCGCCACCTGAAGGAACACGAGCGCAAGCGCGCCAGCCGCGAAAGCGTCTGAGATCAGGGCGCGAGCCGTCGCGGGGCGCAGGACGGCCTGTCAAGCCGCTGCCTACAACCTCACGCCGTAGCAGCTTGTAGGCGTCCCTTCAGCGCGGCGCCTGCTGCATCGTCTAGTCTTCACCAGGCCGGGTTGCATCGCAGCCCGGCCTTTGCCATTGGGGCCCCTGTCGCGCCGCGCCGCGCGCCACCGCCCGAAGCTCCCCATCCGTGGCCATCCGCGCCACGATTTCACCCATGGGCAGGCCCTGGGGGCGTCCACGCCGAGTGTTCGTTGTCCTTCGGGGTCGACTACCGCAGTTCCTGAATGGAGAACGATGCAGTTCGACGACCTTGGCCATTGGTTACACATCACCACCCTGCTCGTGCAGCCGTTGCCCGCTGTGTGTGCCGTCGTCGGTGCGGCGATCCCGGCTACAACGTGTACATGGACGAGCAGCAGCGCATCAAACTCCGGCTGATGCGTGCCTGGAGGAGCGTGGCATTGCCTTCGCTGCGCCACGCAGCAACATCCGCATGACCTCCACCGCGCACGTGCCCGAAGGCCGGCCCCAGCCGGGCCGAGGCGCGCCCGCCTGTGCCTCCTTGCCAGTGCGGGAAATGCGGGAAATGCGAGAAGTGCGGGAAGTGCGGGCCAAAGGCGCTACTGTCTGACAGCCGCAGGGCGCTACGTGTGTGCCAGCGCACCGAAGATGCCCGCGGCACGGCGGACCATGGGCAGCTCCAGCAACCCGGACGACAGGAGGACACACCATGATCTACGCTGCCAAGGACCTCGAGGGGTATGCCATCGCCGCCACGGACGGTGACATCGGCCACGTCAAGGATCTGTATTTCGACGACCACAGCTGGGTCATCCGGTACCTCGTGGTGGACACCGGCAGCTGGCTGTCCAGCCGCAAGGTGCTGATCTCGCCCTTCGCGGTGGGGCAGGCCGACCGCGCCAACAAGCGGTTGCCGGTGTCCATCACGCAGGAGCAGGTGAAGAACAGCCCCGACGTGGACACGCAGAAGCCCGTGTCGCGCCAGCACGAGCGCGACTTCCTCGGCTACTACGGCTACCCCACCTACTGGGGTGGTGCCAGCCTGTGGGGTGATGGCCTGTCGCCGCAGTTGATGCTGCCCGGTGCCGAGGGCTTCGGCTCACCGGCGGCCGTGCGCAACCAGGCCCAGGTCGCCTACGCGCAGGAGCAGGCGGCCGAACATGAACGCACCGACCCGCACCTGCGCAGCTACCACCACGTCAAGGGCTACCACATCGCCGCGCGCGATGGCGAGATCGGCCATGTGCACGGCATGCTGGTGGATGACCGCACCTGGGCGATCCGCTACCTCATCGTCGACACCAGCAACTGGTGGGGGGGCCACAAGGTGCTGATCGCGCCGTCGTGGATCGCCGATATCCGCTGGGAGGATTCGAAAGTGGCGGTCGACCTCACGCGCCAGGCCATCCAGGACGCACCGGCCTACGACCCCGACGCACCGCTGGAGCGCGCGCAGGAAGTGGGCATCTTCCAGCACTACGGGCGTGAAGGCTATTGGCCGCCCGAGCGTGAACGCGAGCTGGATGTGGCGAGCAGGTCCGGCCCGCTGCTGTAGGCCGCCCGCGGGGCGCTACGGCGTGGCCTCAGCCCAGGGCCAGCGCCACCACGCCCGCACCGATGCACAGCGCGCCCAGCAGCCGCAGGCCGCGCTGCCCCTCGCCCAGCAGGTGGCCACCCAGCAGCGCCGCGAAAAGCATCGATACCTCGCGTGCCGGCGCCACGTGCGACAGCGGCGCCACCTTGACGGCGTACAGCACCAGCACGTACGAGACCGGGCTGATGATGCCGACGGCCAGCGCGTATTTCCATTGCTGCCGCCACAGCACGCGCGCGGCCGGCAGGTCGCGCAGCACCACGGGCGCGAGCAGCACCAGGCGCAGGTAGTTGCCGAAGTAGTCCAGCAGGATCGGTGACATCAGCAGCAGTTTCACGGCATAACCGTCCACCACGGTGTAGCCGGCGATGAACACACCCGTGAGCACGCCGTAGGCCAGCCCCGCTTGCACGCGCGCCGCCCGCACCGGATCCTGCACCTTGCGCCACAGCGTGGGCCCGCCCGCGATCAGGAACACGCCGCCCACCACCCCCAGGATACCCAGCAGACCGTAGGTCGACAGGCTTTCGCCCAGCACCAGCACAGCCATCAGCGAGGACAGCAGGGGCCCCGAGCCCCGCGCCAGCGGGTACACCACCGTCAGGTCCGCCTTGCGGTAGCCGCGCAGCAGCGTCACGAAATACAGGGTATGCAGCACGGCGCTCAGGCCCAGCGCCCACCATTCGGCGCGACCCCATCGCGGGATCTCTTCCACGCCCAGCCAGAAGCCCAGCGGCGCCCAGAAGATCGCCATCACCGTGCCCGTGAATGCGGCGAAGCGCACGTCGCCGCCGGCCTTCTTGGCCATGATGTTCCAGCTGGCGTGGATCAGTCCTGCGAGGAGGACGAGTGCGAGGGCGGATGCGGGCATGCGTGAAGCTTACGTGACAATTTCGTGTCACCGCCCGCGCCCGTCACGCCGAGCTATGGCCGCTGCAGCAGCCTCAGCGGCTGCGCGACTTCATGGCCCGCTCGACTTCGCGCTTGCCTTCGCGGTCCTTGATGGTGTCGCGCTTGTCGTGTTCGGCCTTGCCCTTGGCCAGCGCGATCTCGCATTTCACGCGGCCGGCCTTCCAGTGCAGGTTCAGCGGCACCAGCGTGTGGCCCTTCTGTTCGACCTTGCCCACCAGGCGCTTGATCTCGGCCTTGTGCAGCAGCAGCTTCTTGGTGCGCACGTTGTCGGGGTTGACGTGCGTGGAGGCGCTGTGCAGCGGGTTGATCTGGCAGCCGATGAGGAACAGCTCGCCGTTGCGGACGACCACGTAGCCGTCGGTGAGCTGCACCTTGCCCTCGCGCAGCGACTTCACCTCCCAGCCTTCGAGCACCATGCCGGCCTCGAAGCGCTCCTCGATGAAGTAGTTGAATACCGCTTTCTTGTTGTCCGCGATGCGGGTCTGCTTGGGCGCGGCGGCGTCTGGTTTCTTGGCCATGGGGTCTCAGGTGGGGGTGGACGAAGCGCGAACAAGGCTTGTCTACAATCCCGCGCAGCCTCGCATTCTATGAAAAACGTCCAGAAGTCCGTCCTCATCTGGTACCGCTGCGAAGAGATGTACGACCTGGTCGTGGACGTGGCGCAATATCCCCGCTTCCTGCCCTGGTGCGACCATGCCAAGGTGCTCAGCACCGAAGCCGACGGCATGACCGCCGAAGTCGGCATCTCCTTCGGCGGCATCCGCCAAAGCTTCACCACCCGCAACCGGCATGTGCCCGGCCGCGAGGTGCACATGCAGCTGGTCAACGGCCCGTTCTCTAACCTCGACGGCCATTGGCACTTCAACCCCGTGGGGGACGGCAGCCAGCGCGCCTGCCGCGTCGAGCTGTCGCTGCAGTACGGCTTCGACAGCCGGGCCCTGGCGGCGCTGGTGGGGCCGGTGTTCGACCGTATCGCCAGCAGCCTGGTGGATGCCTTCGTCAAGCGCGCGGACGAGGTCTACGCGGCCTGATTCCCGCCATGGCACTGCGTATCACGGTGGTGTACGCGCCCGCGCCCAGGGTGGTGCGGGAGTGGCCGCTGGAGATGGAGGAGGGCAGCACCGCGGGCCAGGCACTGGAGCGCAGTGGCCTGTTCAGCGACTTTCCGGAACTCGCGGACACCCCCGCGCTGCTGGGAATCTGGGGCCGTCGCTGTGGCGCGGATGAGCCACTGTGCAATGACGACCGCGTGGAAATCTGCCGGCCCTTGCAGGTGGACCCCAAGGTGGCGCGGCGCACCCGTTTTGTGCAGCAGGGCGCGCGGGCCACGGGGCTCTTCTCGCGCAAGCGCCCGGGTGCCAAGGCTGGTTACTGAATCCGGGGATCGGGAGGCAGGGAAGGGGAGCGCTTTCAGCCGCCGCAGTTCGACGCGATCGAGGACTGTACCCGCTGCATTTCGGCAGCGCGCGCCGCATCGTCGAGCACTTCCCGCTCGCCATTGGGTTTGACCGTGGCGACGCGGATGCCCGAATCCAGCGTCGTCTTGGCGGCCTGGGCACGGGAGCAGTTTTCGGCACGGATCTTGGCCTGGGCCTGCTTGGCCTGCTGCTCCTTGGCCGCTTCGGCCGCCTCGGCCTGCTTCTTGCGCGCTGTCAGGTCCTTGTCCTCGGCAGGCACCGGGGGCAGGTTGCCGGAAGCGGACTGGCCTGAAGCCGCCTGCGAGGCCGCGGCCACGGCGCCGGTGGCTGGCGCGGGTGCCGCCGCAGTGCTGCCCTGGGGGCTGCGCAGGATCTTCACGTTCTTCAGGTTTGCCGGCGGCGGCATGTCGGTGATGTGGCGCTTGGGGCCGCTGCCGTCGTCCACGGTCCATTCCCACATCTGGGAAGCGCCGTGGGCAGCACCCGCGAGGGCGATCAGCAGGGGGAGCAGGAGACGAAGGCTGGGCATCACGGAAGTCTAGTCCGGAACGAATCGCATTGGCAACGTACAATGTTTCATTTGGAGCTTTGACATGCGCCTGCTCGGCAAAGCGCTGACCTTCGACGATGTGTTGTTGGTACCGGCGTACTCCCAGGTCCTTCCCAAGGACACCTCCCTCTCCACCCAGTTCACGCGCGACATCCGGCTCAACCTGCCGCTCGTGTCGGCCGCCATGGACACGGTCACCGAAGCGCGGCTGGCCATTGCCATTGCGCAGGAGGGGGGCATCGGCATCGTGCACAAGAACCTGTCGGTGCGCGACCAGGCGGCCCAGGTTTCCAAGGTCAAGCGCTACGAGTCGGGCGTGCTGCGCGATCCCGTGGCCATCACCCCCACCCACACCGTGCGCCAGGTGATGGACCTGTCGGAGCAGCTGGGCGTGTCGGGTTTCCCGGTCTGCGAGGGCGGGCGCGTGGTGGGCATCGTGACAGGGCGCGACCTGCGCTTCGAGACGCGTTATGACATCCCCGTGAGCGAGATCATGACGCCGCGCGACAAGCTCGTGACGGTGCCCGATGGCACCACGCTGGCCGACGCCAAGGCGCTGCTGAACAAGTACAAGCTCGAGCGGCTGCTGGTGATCAACGACAACTTCGAGCTCAAGGGCCTGATCACCGTCAAGGACATCACCAAGCAGACCAACTTTCCGAACGCCGCGCGCGATTCCCACGGCAAGCTGCGTGTGGGCGCGGCGGTGGGGGTGGGCGAGGGCACCGAGGAACGTGTCGAGGCGCTGGTCAAGGCCGGCGTGGACGCGATCGTGGTTGACACGGCCCACGGCCACAGCAAGGGTGTGATCGAGCGCGTGCGCTGGGTCAAGCAGAACTACCCCGAGGTCCAGGTCATCGGCGGCAACATCGCCACGGGCGCCGCGGCGCTGGCGTTGGTCGAGGCCGGTGCCGACGGCGTCAAGGTGGGCATCGGCCCCGGCTCCATCTGCACCACGCGCATCGTGGCCGGTGTGGGTGTGCCGCAGATCATGGCCGTGGACAACGTGGCCACGGCGCTCAAGGGCACGGGCGTGCCGCTGATCGCCGACGGCGGCATTCGTTACAGCGGTGACATCGCCAAGGCGATCGCGGCCGGCGCCAGTACCGTGATGATGGGTGGCATGTTCGCCGGCACCGAAGAAGCGCCCGGCGAGGTGATCCTGTTCCAGGGGCGCAGCTACAAGAGCTACCGCGGCATGGGCTCCATCGGCGCCATGCAGCAGGGCAGCGCGGACCGCTACTTCCAGGAAGCGACCACCGGCAACCCCAACGCCGACAAGCTGGTGCCCGAAGGCATCGAGGGCCGCGTGCCCTACAAGGGCTCGATGGTGAGCATCGTCTACCAGATGGCCGGCGGCTTGCGCGCCAGCATGGGGTATTGCGGTTGCGAGACGATTGCCGAGATGCAGGACCGCGCCGAGTTCGTCGAGATCACGGCCGCCGGCATCCGCGAGAGCCATGTGCACGACGTGCAGATCACGAAGGAAGCGCCCAACTACCGGGCGGAGTGACGCCCCTCGGCATGCCACAGGCCCGGGCAGTCGTCCCGGGCCGATTTTTTTCCATCGACCGCCCCGCGACCCGCCCCATGCACCAGAAGATCCTCATCCTCGATTTCGGCTCCCAGGTCACCCAGCTCATCGCGCGGCGCGTGCGCGAAGCCCATGTGTTTTGCGAAGTCCATCCCTGCGATGTGACGGACGACTGGGTGCGCGCCTACGCCGCGGACGGCAACCTCAAGGGCATCATCCTGTCCGGTAGCCATGCCAGTTTGTGGGAAGACGAAACGCTGCGTGCGCCGCAGGTGGTGTTCGAACTCGGCGTGCCGGTCCTGGGGATCTGCTTCGGCATGTATGCCATCGCTGCCGCACTGGGTGGCAAGGTGGAGGGCGGGCACAAGCGCGAGTTCGGCCACGCCGAGCTGCGCGCGCGTGGACATACCGCGCTCTTCGAAGGCATCCAGGATTTCACCAATGCCGAAGGCCACGGCATGCTCAACGTGTGGATGAGCCACGGCGACAACGTCACGGAGATGCCACCCGGCTTCAAGCTGATGGCCAGCACCGACAGTTGCGCCATCGCGGGCATGGCGGATGAAACGCGCAAGTTCTACGCCGTGCAGTTCCATCCCGAGGTGACCCACACCACCCAGGGCCAGGCGTTGCTGAACCGCTTCGTGCTGGACATCTGCGGCGCCCGGCCGGACTGGATCATGGGCGACTACATCGCCGAGGCCGTCGAGAAGATCCGCGCGCAGGTGGGCGACGAAGAGGTCATCCTCGGCCTGTCGGGCGGCGTGGATTCGTCCGTGGCCGCAGCGCTGATCCATCGCGCGATCGGCGACCAGCTGACCTGCGTCTTCGTGGACCACGGCCTGCTGCGGCTGAACGAAGGCGACATGGTGATGGACATGTTCGTCGGCAAGCTGCACGCCAAGGTGATCCGCGTCGACGCGAGCGCGCTGTTCCTGGGCAAGCTGGCCGGTGTGGCCGACCCCGAGGCCAAGCGCAAGATCATCGGCTCGGAGTTCGTCACGGTGTTCAAGCAGGAAGCCGCGAAGCTGACCAGTGCCGGCGCCAAGGGCGCCAAGTGGCTGGCACAGGGCACGATCTACCCCGACGTGATCGAGTCCGGAGGCGCAAAGAGCAAGAAGGCCGTGACCATCAAGAGCCACCACAACGTGGGCGGCCTGCCCGAGCAGCTGGGCCTCAAGCTGCTGGAGCCGCTGCGCGAACTCTTCAAGGACGAGGTGCGCGAGCTGGGCGTGGCCCTGGGCCTGCCGCCCGAGATGGTCTACCGCCATCCCTTCCCCGGCCCCGGCCTGGGCGTGCGCATCCTCGGCGAGGTGAAGAAAGAATACGCCGACCTGCTGCGCCGCGCCGATGCCATCTTCATCGAGGAGCTGCGCAACTTCCGTAGCGACGAGGAAGGGCCGAACAAGGGCAAGACCTGGTACGACCTCACCAGCCAGGCCTTCACCGTCTTCCTGCCCGTCAAGAGCGTGGGCGTGATGGGCGACGGCCGCACCTACGACTACGTCGTCGCGCTGCGCGCGGTCGAGACCAGCGACTTCATGACCGCCGACTGGGCCGAGCTGCCGTATGCGCTGCTGAAGAAGGTGTCGGGCCGCATCATCAACGAGGTGCGCGGCATCAACCGCGTGACCTACGACGTCAGTTCCAAGCCCCCTGCGACCATCGAGTGGGAGTGACAGTTTGTAGTTCTGGGAACTCCTGCCGCCCGCCATGCACCGAGTTGCGAGGGCCGTCTCGCCCTCACACGGTCAGTTCCCCAGGCACTCCGCCACCATCCATCCCTCGGCATTTCCTCCACGACCCCTTCATCCGATCCTGACCACCGTGCAAACCAACCGTTCCCTGCTTGTCTCCGCCGTGCTCGCCATCGCCGCGGGCGGCTTCGTTCCTTCGTCGGCTTCTTTCGCCGCGCAGCACCAGACCAACAAGGCGGCTGCGCAGAAGACGGCCCAGAAAGCCGCGGCGCAGAAGAAGGCCGCTGCCACACCGCCCTCGTTCACGCCGTCCTCCGAGCCCGGTGGCCCGCCGACGCTGGCCGCCAAGGCCTGGCTGGTGATGGACTACGACTCGGGCCAGGTGCTGGCCTCCGAGAACGCGGACGAGCCCCTGCCGCCGGCGTCGCTGACCAAGATGATGACCAGCTTCCTGGTGGAGCAGTCCATCCGCTCGGGCAAGCTCAAGCAGGACGACCTCGTGTCCGTCAGCGAGAACGCCTGGTGCCGCGGTTCGAGCACCGAATCGTGCATGTACCTGCCACTGAACAGCCAGGCCACGGTGATCGACATCCTGCGCGGGATCATCGTGCAGTCGGGCAACGACGCGTCCAAGGCCATCGCCGAGCACATCGCCGGCACCGAGGAGAACTTCGCCAAGCTCATGAACGCCGAGGCCAAGCGCCTGGGCATGACGCACACGAACTTCCTGAACGCCACGGGTTTGCCCGAACCCGAGCACAAGGCGTCCGCGCGCGACCTCGCGATCCTGGCGCGCGCGATCATCCATGACAGCGCGGAGTTCTATCCGATCTACTCGGAGCGCGACTTCACCTACAACAAGATCAAGCAGGGCAACCGCAATGCCTTGCTCTACACCGACCCCACGGTGGACGGCCTGAAGACCGGCCACACGCAGGACGCTGGCTATTGCCTCGTCACCTCGTCCAAGCGCAACAACATGCGCCTGATCACCGTGATCCTCAACACCAGCAGCATGCAGGCGCGGGCCGACCAGACGCGCGCGTTGCTGAGCTGGGGCTTCTCCCGCTTCGAGAAGGCCACGCCGATCCAGCCCGATGCCCAGGTGGCCGTGGCCAAGGTCAGCTTCGGCAAGGCCGACACCGTGCCCGCCGTGCTGGGCGCGCCCTGGACCATCACCGTGCCGAAGGGCCAGAAGCTGGAGACGGCGGCCCAGCTCACCCCCGATCTGCAAGCGCCCATTGCCAAGGGCGCCGTGATCGGCAAGGTGGTCGCCTCGTCGGGCGGCAAGCCCGTGGCGGAAGCGCCGCTGGTCGCCCAGGCCGACGTCGAGCGCGCGGGCTTCATGCTGCGCGCCTGGCAGCACCTGCTGCGCTTGTTCGGCAAGTAAGCCGGCGACCTCCGTTTTCCCGGCGGCTGGGGACGCAGCGCACAATCCCGCGATGGCCCTTGCTGACACCCACCTGCGCCAGGTCCTCGCCGCCATGGCGGGCCCGGCCGCCCGCCCGCGGGAAGACCAGACCGCGGCCGTCGCAGCCCTCGTCGACGAGCACGCGCGCGTGCTCGTCGTGCAGGCCACGGGCTGGGGCAAATCCGCTGTCTACTGGGCCGCGACCTCGGCCCTGCGCGCGACGGGCAGCGGCCCCACGCTGATCGTCTCGCCGCTGCTGGCGCTGATGCGCGACCAGGTGGATGCCGCGGCCCGCGCCGGGCTGCGCGCGGCCACCATCAACTCCACCAACCTCGACGACTGGGATGCGGTGTTCGAGGCTATTGCCACTGACAACCTGGACGTGCTGCTGGTCTCGCCCGAGCGGCTGGGCAACCCCGGCTTCGCCCGGCGCCTGCCGCAGCTGCTGGCGAGTGCCGGGCTCGTGGTGATCGACGAGGCGCACTGCATCTCCGACTGGGGTTTCGACTTCCGGCCCGACTACCAGCGGCTGTCGAAGACGCTGCTGGGCATCGCGGCCGGCACGCCGGTGCTGGCCACCACGGCCACCGCCAACCAGCGCGTCACCGAGGACATCGCACGCCAGCTGGGGCCCGACACGCAGACCTTCCGCGGCTCGCTGGCGCGCTCGTCGCTGCGGCTGGCCGTGGTGCCGGGGCTCGGCCCCCTGGAGCGGCTGGCCTGGGTGGCGGACGCGCTGGACACCTTCGCCGGCTCGGGCATCGTCTACGCGCTGACGGTGGCGGAGACCGTGCGCATCGCCGGTTTCCTGCAGTCCTGCGGCTTCACTGTGGCGGCTTACCACGGCGGCCTGGAGGTGGACGCGCGCCAGCGCATCGAGGACGACCTGCGCCGCAACGCGCTCCAGGCCGTCGTCGCCACCTCCGCGCTCGGCATGGGCTACGACAAGCCCGACCTGGCCTTCTGCATCCATGTCGGCTCGCCGGCCTCGCCTGTGGCCTATTACCAGCAGGTCGGCCGCGCCGGCCGCGCGCTGGACGATGCCCTGGCCGTGCTGCTGCCGGCCGAGACCGACGAGCGCATCTGGGCCTACTTCGCCACGGCCGGCGTGCCGGACGAGAAGCGGGTGCGGCAGATCCTCGGCGTGCTGGCTGAGGGGCCGCAGAGCCTCGTGGCGCTGGAGACCGCCACCGGCATCCGTCGTGGCCGTCTCGAAGGCCTGCTCAAGATACTGGCCGTGGAGGAAGTGGTGCATCGCGAAGGCTCCGCGTGGGCGGTGACGGGCACGCCCTGGACCTTCGACGCCCAGCGCTGGCAGGCGCTGGCCCAGGTGCGCGAGCGCGAGGCCGGCCTGATGCGCGCCTTCGCCGCAGGGCAGGGTTGCCTGATGCGCTTCCTGCAGGAGGCGCTGGACGACCCTGCGCCCAGCGACTGTGGTCGCTGCAGCGTCTGCACCGGCCGGCTGCCGTCACCCGGCGCCCATCCCGCTGCCGCGCGCGTGGAGGCCGCGCGAGCCTACGCACGCGGGCAGGACGTGGTCATCGAGCCGCGCAAGCTCTGGCCCACCGGCGGCGCGCGCAAGGGCAAGATCGCCGCTTGCAGCGAAGGCCGCGCGCTCGCCTTTGCGGACGATCCCGGCTGGGCCGATGTGCTGCTGCCGCTGTTCGCTGCCGCCGATGGCGATGCATCGCAGCCGGTCCTGGACGGCGTGGTGGCCGTGCTCGCCCGCTGGCGCCGCAGCTGGGGCACGCGCCCGGTCGCGGTGGTGCCCATGCCTTCCGCTGCGCATCCGCGGCTGGTGGCCTCGGTGGCCGCGCACGTGGCGCAGGTCGGGCGGATGCCACTGGTCGATGCCTTGCAGTTGACCGGGCCTTTGCCGGATGCCGACCTCGCCTCGGGCGCCAAGGTCGCGGCGTTGAACCAGGCACTGGCGCTGCGGCCCGGCGCGGAAGTCCCCGCGGGGCCGCTGTTGCTCGTCGCCGACCGCTATCGCAGCGGCTGGGCGGTGACGGTGGCGGCAGCGCTGCTGCGCGAGGCGGGGGCCGGGGCGGTGCTGCCGCTGGTGTTGCACCAAGCCCCTTGAGTTTGCTTGTTCTAAAGGATCGCGAGCGGTAGCTCTCTCTGCGGGAGGATCGGTGTGCTGTTTACCGGCCCCCAGACGGTGCGATTCTTGCCATGAACACCCTGACCATCAAGATGCCGGCTAGCCTTGAATTGGCCGTGGCACAGGCCAGCGCGCAGGCCCATGTCAGCAAGTCCGAGCTGGTCCGGCGGGCTTTGGAAGCCTGCCTGCCGCAACGCGATGCGCAGGCGTCCTTCGTGTCGGCGCTGGACCAGGCGGGCGATCTCGTGGGTTGCTTTGCCGGAGGGCCGGCCGATCTGTCATCGAACCCGGAGCACCTTGCCGATTTAGGGCGGGTCTGAATGCGACCGCAGATTCGATGAAGCTGCTGCTGGACACGGCCCCGTGGGTGGCCCTGCATTGCCGGGATGACCGCCACCACGCCTGGGCGCGCGAGCAGTTGGAAGCCATCCCGGCCCGTTTCCGACCTGTGAAGCGGTGGTGGCCGCGACGTGCTTCCTGTTGGCGCGGGGCGTTGTCGATCCGGGGAAGGCTTTGGCGTTGGTAGAGCGTGGCGCCGTGCAGATCGCCATGTCCCTGAACGACGAAATGGCCTCCGTACAGGCCCTGTTCGAGCGTCACGACAATGACACCGCAGCGCCGGGCCATGACGGTAGCCGCCGCGCTGCTGCGCGAGGCGGGCAGCGGCGCCGTTGCGCCGCTGGTGCTGCATCAGGCGCCCTCAGTACCCAGCGCCTGCGGCCGGTGCCGCAGCAGCCACACGCCGCAGGCCACCATCCACACGGACAGGGTGCTGACGGCCACGGCCACCGGGAACTCGACCGGCACACCCAATGACGGCAGCGCGAGAGCGGCCAGCAGCACCGCGCTGAGCACGGCCAGAGCGCTCAAGGGGCGTGGCAGGCTGCGCGCGCGCCAGCTGGTTATGCCGAACACACCCACCGACACCGCCATGAACAGGCTCACGCCCAGCAACTCGCCCACGCCGCCGCCGAACTCGGTGATGGCCAGGAACGTGAGTTCGACCATCGGCTTGCCGGCGGTGTCTGCCGCGGCCCAGGCGGCGGCCAGCGGCGGCATGGTGGTGAGCCAGCGCGAGATGCCGATCACCCGCGCCAGTGTGGACAGGCTCGCGAAGGCCAACACCGTAGCCGCAGCGGGCCGGGCCAGCCCTCCCAGTGTGTGGTGGGCGAGCAAGAGCATGGCGGGCGCCACTGCCAGGCTGTAGAGGAGGTACAGCGCATAACCCAGCGTCACCGCGGCTGGATGGGCCTGCACCAGCGCCAGCTGCTCCGCGGGCGGCAGGCCCAGCGACGCCGGCCAGCCGATGGTGGGAGCAAGCACAGCCAGCGGCGCAAAGGCCAGCAGGCCGACGGCGATCAGCAGGCCGCCGGCGCCCGAGGCACGGGCGCGCTGCCGTGTGGAGGTGGCCGATGCCGCGCGCTGGGGCGCGCCGAATGCAGAAGCGGAGAAGGTCATGGTGTGTTCCTCGGGTTGGGTGGGTGGAGAGTTGGGGCTTCAGATGGCGGTCTGCCCCAGCGCGCGCCGGGGGGTGTGTGGCTGCGGCGCGCAGTGGCCGACATGGCAGAACATCTGCAGCACGCTGGCGCCGTTGCTGCGGCCGGTCAGCGACTGGTGCAGCGCGTCGTAGTGCGGCTTCATCTCAGCGAACTCCTGAGGCGCCTGGCTCATGGGGTGGATCTGCAGCCCATGGCTTGGGCCGCCAGTTGCTGGCGCACGAAGGTGCGGCCGGCTCAGACCTCGCCGCTGCGGTGGCACCCATGGGCGCGGAGGTGGTGATCCAGTGGAACGCCGGCCTGTGCCTCGTAGCGCTTCGTCACGGCGTCGAAGCCGCTGCTTCTGGCGGAACAAGGGGTCGGTCTCGGGCAGCAGGCGTTCGCGGTTCATGTACAGCGTCAACGCGTTTGGCGTGCCCAGGTCCACCAGCCAAGGCTGGCGGTTGTGCGAGCTGGGCGCCAGGATGGAATGGCCCGAGGCCCAGCTGCGGGGCTCGGCATCGGCCGTCGGGCGGTCCCAGGCTTCGACAGCTGGCGCAGGCAGGTCGGTGGAGCGGCCGCCGCCGACGAGGCGGATGAAGTTTCTGCGGTGCATGGGCAGGGCTTTTGGGTATGACAAGCGGGGTGGCAAGACGCAGTGGACAGCAGTCGGGTGGCGTGGCGGGCGGTTCAGCGTGGGGCGAAGCCGAGCGCCAACAGGCATGCACGCAGCGCCACCGCCAGCGGGGTCGCCTGGAGCGTGCGTCCGGCCAGCGCCTGTAGCCGCCGGCCGTCCAGTCCATGGGGCACGCGCCACAGGTAGGACATGCGGGCCAGCTCGCGCCACAGCGGGTAGACAACGCCCGCGGCGCGGACCAGACCCCAGGGCATGCGGCCGGTGCGAAACCCTGCTGCCGGTCGCAGGCCCAGCGTGTGCGCCGCGTCGGCAATGCCGGCCAGCAACGCGTTGCCGGTGAGGGTGTAGCCCTCGAAATGCCAGGTCGCGAAGGGCGGTGGCGCAGGCTGCGAGGCCACGGCGACGAAGGCCCGTGCCAGGTCGGGCAGGTAGGCCCAGGCGTGCGGCAGCTCCCGTGGCCCGGGATAGACCAGGCGGCCCGCGCGCAGCGATTTCGCGATCGCGCCGTCGAGCCATGTGCCTGTTCCCGGCCCGAGGAAGTCGCCGGCGCGGACCACGCTGGCGCACAGGCCGCCCGCGTGCGCGGCCCGTGCGATGTCCGTCTCCATGGCCACCCGCAGCGCGCCCTTGGACGTGCTGGGGCGCTGAGGCGTGTCCTCGCCCAGCGTCGCGGGCATGGCCTCGCCATAGTTGTAGACATTGCCTGGCAGCATGAAATGCGCCTGCGTGTGCTGCGCCACGCGCAGGCCCGCGTGCAGGGCCGGCAGCGCCTCGGCGTCCCAGCGCGTGTAGCCGGGGTTGACGGCATGCAGAACGACACGCCGGCCCGTCGCTCCGGCCGCGGCGCCGAGCGCCACTGCCAGCGCGTCGGAGTCGGTGAGGGCCGTGCGCAGAAGGTGCGCACGGGCCGGCATGCCGGCCCCTGCACCGCGCCGCACCTGCGCCAGCACCTGCCAGCCGGAGGCGTCGAAGGCCTGGGCGGCGGCGCTGCCCAGGCGGCCATTGGCGCCAAGGATCAGTACCGCCGGGCGGCCTGGAGAGAGAGTGGAAGCAGCGGTCATGGATTCTTTCGCAGGAGATGAGGCCAGTGTCGGCAGGCGTGAGCCATCCGGCAATTGCCGATCAATGCAAGGCAGCCATACACTTGTGCATGACCCGAGACCTTAAGGGATTCGACTGGACGCTGGTGCGAAGCTTCCTGGCCGTGGTGGAAGCCGGCAGCCTGATGGGCGCAGCACGGGCCACCGGCGCTCAGCAGCCCACGTTGAGCCGGCATGTGACCGAGCTCGAAGCCCAGCTGGGTGCGCCGCTGTTCGAGCGTACAGGCCGCGGCGTCACGCCCACGGCCATGGCGCTGGCGATCGTGGACGCCGCGCGCCACATGCAGCAGGGTGCCGATGCCCTGTCGCGCGCGCTGGCCGGCCAGCGCGCTCAGACCACCGGCACCGTGCGCATCACCACCAGCATGGTCGCCGCCACCTACCTGATGCCCCCGCTGCTGGCCGAGCTGCACGCACAGGAGCCGGGCATCCAGCTCGAGCTGACTGCCAGCAACGAGATCGCCAACCTGCTGCGCCGCGACGCCGATATCGCCGTGCGCATGGTGCGGCCGGTGCAAAGCTCACTCGTCGCCCGCAAGCTGGGCATGGTGGGCGTGGGTGCGTATGCGCACGAGCGCTACCTCCAGCGCGCCGGAACGCCGCTGGCACCGGCGGAGCTGCGCGCGCACACGCTGATCGGTTTCGTCAGCAACAACACCATCGAACGCGGCTTCGACGCGCTGGGCATGCCGCTGGCACGCACCGATTTCGCGCTGCGCACCGACGACCAGGTGGCCTACGGCAGGCTGATCGCCGAGGGTGCGGGCATCGGCTTCGTGGCGCACTACAACGTGCGCCACTGGCCCGGCGTGCGTCGCGTGCTGCCAGCATTGGCCATCCCGCCGCTGCCATGCTGGCTGGCCGTGCACCGCGAGATCAAGACCAGCAAGGTGGTGCGGCGGGTGTACGACTACCTGGCGCAGGCGCTGCCGCGCGTGCTGGAAGAGGCCGAAGGGTTGCCGTGACGGCGGCAGGTCGGCAGGTCGCGCTCGACTTGCGGACCCGTACGTACTGTGACCTGGTAGCCGTCGGGCCGTGCTGCAGGGCCGGACCGGCCGCTTTGCAGCACGTCGTTGGCGATGCGGACACCTTGCCGGTCGACGTCCGCGCACATCCGTGACGCACGCGTACCTGCACGAGTCGGCCAGGCAGCGTGCGGTGGTCGGCAGCGGGCATTCCGTCGCTCTGGTCAGAGCATGGGGGGTGGGACTTTCGGTTGCGCGTGCAGCCGCGCGGGAGCGGCAAACGCATCTCGCCCATACCCTCGCGCCCGTGCACTTCGGCAGGCTCTTCTACCGCCGCTCGTCAGGCCCGCTGCTGCTCGTCGCCGACCGCTATCGCAGCGGGTGGGCCGTGACGGGGGCGGCAGGGCTGCTGCGCGAGGCGGGGGCCGGAGCGGTGTTGCCGCTGGTGTTGCACCAGGCGCCGTGACGCTGGCCTGCGTTCCAGGAGCGTGGTCTGCGGGTTGACGAACGGATGTGATGTTACTAACATTAGAAACGTTACCGCTCGCTCGCCAAGGAGACGCACCATGGGCCACGCACAGATCAAGACCGTCACGAGCCGTGAGTTCGTACACAACGTCAGCGCCGCCAAGCGGGTGGCCAGCGAGGGTGGCACGGTCATCATCACTGACCGTGGGGAACCAGCGCTGGCGCTCATTCCGATCGCCGAGTACCGGCGCCTGACCAGGACCGACAAGAGTCTGGTCGAACTGCTGCACATGCCCGAGGCGGATGCGTTCGACTTCGAGATCGGGCCGGCGGGCATCCAGGCGCGCGACATCGACGGCTGACGAGGGCTCTCTCTACATGCTGCTGCTCGACACCAATGTGGTCTCCGAAGTCCGCAAGAGCCATTGCGACGCGGGCGTCCGCGCCTGGGTTACCGCCCAGCCCGCCGACACCTTGTACATCTCCGCCATCACCGTGTTGGAGATCCAGCGCGGCATCAGTCTGGCAGCGCAGCGCGGGGACGACATGCAGGCGGAGGTGTTCACGCGCTGGCTCGATCAGATGGTTCTGCCGGCATTCGCGGGCCGCATCCTGCCTGTCGACCATGTGGTGGCGCGAAGGGCGGCGACATTGGCCTGGCCGGATGCGCGCGACTACCGCGATCCCATCATCGCTGCGACGGGCCTGGTCCACGGCGCGGCAGTGGCGACGCGCAACGTCAAGCACTTTGAAGCCAGCGGTGTGCAGCTCGTCAATCCTTGGGAATTCTCGATCGCGCCGTGAAGGCCAGCACGGGTTCGCTCAAGCGGCGCGCACATCCCCGAGAAGGCCATCCGCCACTGCTTCCTCGGCAATGGCCAGCCCGCTGGCCTGCATCGTGGCTGACAGCGCGGCATCCCAGCTCGCCGGCACGACGGCATCGGGCAAGTCGCGCTCGGCATGCGGTGCCGTGCGCACGGCGGCGTCGCCGTGCCCCCGACGCTCAGGTCGCCCACACCCTCGGTAACGGCGCGTCCATGGCCCACATCGACTGGCGCCACGCAGCCCGCACCTGGCGCAGCAGCAGCGCCACCGGCTCGACCAGCGGCGCCAGCACGCGCAGCACCACCACCTGCGGATGCGGGCTGGTCACGCCCGCGGTGGATTGCAGGAGGTGGCCTTGCAGCAGCGCGCGCGCACCATCCAGCGCCTGCTCGCGCCGTTCGCGCGAGAGCGGCTCGCCGCTGCAGAGGAAGAGCGACGCCAGGCAGCGCTGGCCTGCCAGGCCCAGCGGGCCGTCCATCAACGTCGCGTCGTCGGCGTGGATGGTGCCGCGCTCCAGCCACCTGCCGGGCATCTCGATGTGTTGCGCGAAGTGGCCATGCTCGAATGGCTTGCCGGCGCCCGGCAGTCCGAGGGCGGTGATATCCCAGCCGATGAGCTCCGCGCCTGCGGCGAGATGCATTTCCAGCCGGTTGTGGGCGAGGCAGCCGTTGTAGCAAAGGGCCTCCAGCGGCAGCCACTCGAGGCGCGCTCCCGGTGCGAGGTCCAGGCGCGTCCGCTGCTGGGCCGGGTCACCTTCAGAGCGGTAGAAGCGTGTTGCGCCCGGCGTGGTCAAGAGCGCGTGGGCGCCTTCGCGCACCTGCACATCGATCTGCAGCGTGTCGCCGCCGACCAGTCCGCCCGGTGGGTGCACGAGCACGTTGTGGCAAACGGAGTTCCCTTCGGGATACAGGCTCTGCAGCACGCGCAGTGGGCCCTCGTGCGCGAAGCGCAGTGCCGTGCGGCCGTGTTGGAGGTGGTAGTCGAGCGAAAGTCGTGCGTGCCAGGACATCGCTGCAGTGTAGAAGAGCACACGGGCCCCTCGCCGCATCGCAAGGTACCGGGCAGACTTCTGGCGCCGCCTGCGTGCGCGCCAATTTTCTACGGGAGGGCAGTACCCGCCAGCAAGCGCTGCAACGCGTCCTCGGGCAGCGGACGGCTGATGAGGTAGCCCTGCAGGCAGTCGCAACCCAGGGCCGCCAGCATGGCCGCCTGTTCCTCCGTTTCCACGCCCTCGGCCACCACGCGCAGCGACAGCGCATGCGCCAGCGAGACCATGGTGGACACCAGCGTGCGATGGCCGGGGTCCTCGATCATCGTGGCGACGAAGGTCTGGTCGATCTTGAGGATCTGCACCGGCAGCCGCGCCAGGTAGGCGAGCGATGAATACCCGGTACCGAAGTCGTCGATCGATACCTCCAGCCCCATGGCACGCAGCGTCGCCAGCTTGTCGATGGTGGCATCGACGTCGTCCACGATGGCGCTCTCGGTGATCTCGATGTCGATGCCCGGATCCTCGCCGCCCAGGCCCAGCGCCGCTTCCACCACCGCCACGAAGTCCTTGCGCCGCAGCTGGATCGCCGACACGTTGACGGCGATGCGGGGCGCCCGCAAGCCCTGCGCGATCCAGCGGCGCCGGTCCTGCACGGCGCGCTCCAGGGCCCAGGTGCCCACCTCCACGATCAGGCCGGACTCCTCCATCAGCGGGATGAACCTGCCCGGAGGCACCAGTCCCAGTTCGGGGTCCTGCCAGCGGATCAAGGCCTCCACGCCTTGCAGCTCCCGCGTGATCGCATGCACCTTGGGCTGGTAGTGCAGCACGAAATGGTCGTCATGCAGGGCGCCGCGCAGGCGGTTCTCCAGCGCCAGGGTCTCGGCGATGGACTCGGTCATGCGCGCGTCGTAGAACAGCAGCGCTTCCATCGATGTCTTGGCGCGTTTGAGGGCCACTTCGGCATTGCGGTAGAGCGTCTCGGCGTCCGCGCCGTCGTTGGGGAAAAGCGCCACACCCACCTTCGCACCCACGCGCAGCGCCTGGGCACCCGCCTGGAACGGCGCCTCGAAGCAGCGTTGGTAGAAGCCCCGCAGCATGCGCGAGACCTCGATGTCGGCCGGCACGTTGGGGAACACCACGGCGAACTGGTCCGCGCCCACGCGTGCCAGCCGCCCCCGATCCGTGACGGCCATGATGCGCTCGGCCATCTGGCGCAGCAACGCATCGCCCACGTGGCGGCCGAAGGTGTCGTTGATGGACTTGAAATGCTCCACATCGAGCACCACCAGCGCCAGCTTCTGGCTGGCCGTGCGCGCGGAGGCGATGAACTGCGCCAGCCGCTCGTTGAAGAGCATGGCATTGGCATGCCCCGTCAGTGCGTCGTAGTACGCCAGCCGGTTGATCTGCTCGGCCTGCGCCATGTGGTCCATGGCGAAGGCCAGGTCACCGGCAAGCTCGTCGAGCAGCTTGCATTCCTCCGCGTCGAAGATGCCGGCCTCGGCCGACAGCAGGCACAACACGCCCATGGTGCGCCCGGCCATCACCAGCGGCAACGAGGCCATGGCCTGCGCGCCGCTGGCCAGCACCACGTCCTCGGGCAGCATCACCGGAGACTGCGTGGCGTCGTTTTCGATGAGCGGCTGCTGGCGCTGCACCACCTGCTGGAACCAGCCGTCCTGCGTGCGCACATGCGCGTCCAGTGCCTCGCCGATCTGGTCCGCGTCGTAGAGCTGCGGCCCGGAGCTGCAGTCCGCCTCCAGGCGCAGGCGCCAGGGATCCGGGAGCAGCGTGCCCAGCCAGGCCCTGTCGAAGCGGCCGGTCTCCACCACGATGCGGCAGGCGCCGTGGAACAGCTCTCCGCGGTCCTGCACGCGCACGATCAGCGAGTTGATGTCGGAGAGCACCGTCGCCACGCGGTGCAGCCGCTCGATGCGCCGCTCGGCATGCTTGCGCTCGCTGATGTCCTCGTGCGCCACCACCACCTGCACCGGACCGTCGCCCGTGAAGCGAGAGACGCGCGCCATGAACCAGCTGGGCTTGTCGTTGATCTCGCAGGCGTATTCCAGCGAGAAGAGCTTGCGCCGTCCGTCCAGCACGGCGCGGATGCCATCGGCCAGGGCCTGCGCCTCGTTGGCGCCCCGGCCGCCTGGCCGGTCGCAGTGCGTCAGGTAGTTGTTGCCCTCCAGTGCGCGCATGGGGTGGTGGGCCTGGTTCGCCATGCTGGCGCGCCAGGCGTGGTTCACGGTGAGGATGTATCCGTGGCTGTCCAGCACGCAGATGTGTTCGGTCAGCGCGTCGAGGGTCGACCGGTTGAAGCGCTCGGAGGCCTGCAGCGCCACCTCCGCCTCCTTGCGCCGCAGGAACTGCCCGAGCTGGTGGCCCAGCCCCCGTGCCGATGCGTCCACCTGTTCGTCCGCGCTGCGCACCTGGTGCCCCAGGAAGCTCAGCACGCCGATGGTCAGGCTGCCCGAGGTCACGGGAATCAGGCAGGCGCTGCCCGATCCCAGCGCGCTGGCGATGGCACGGTCCACCAGGCGGTGGTCGTCGAGGATGGAGGTGATCCACAGCGGCTCGCCGGTCATCAGCACTTCACCGGAGATGCCTTCGCCCGGACGCAGCACGGTGCGCGCGGCGTCGTCCAGCAGCTCCTGCGACACCACCTTGGCCGCGCTCCATTGCGCGACCACGCGCAGGGTGTCGAAATCCTCGTCCGCCTCCCAGTAGCAGCCGTAGTTCCAGCCCTGCGCAAGGCCGATGGTCTCCAGTGCGGCCTGCAGTCCTTCCACGCGGTCGCGGGCCCGCGTCAGGACGCTGCCCATGGCATG
This sequence comes from Burkholderiaceae bacterium, assembly GCA_965278985.1. GTDB lineage: Bacteria > Pseudomonadota > Gammaproteobacteria > Burkholderiales > Burkholderiaceae_C > CAISIP01. Next base: position 1,013,513 of record OZ257131.1, read on the forward strand.
TTCCAGGCGCAGCAGCACGTCGGCGCGCTCGCGCGCGACAGCTTGCTCCTGCAGTTGCTGCACCTGCTGCTGGACCTGTTGGTAGAGGATGCCGTTCTCGTAGATCCGGCCCACCTGCGCGCACTGCACCTGCAAGGCCTTGGTCTCTTCCGCGCTGAACTCGCCGCTGCCCAGCTTGTCCACCAGCAGCATGCAGCCGTAGACGCGTTGCGGCGAACTCACGGGTGCCACCAGGCCGAAGCGTGCACCGGCGAGCCGTTGCAACAGCGCCTGCTCCAGGGGCGCATGGTCCAGCGGCGCGTGCTCCAGCGGCGTGGTGGTGAAGGCGGAAGATGGACGCCCGATGCCGAAGCGCCGTGCCTCCTGGCTGGGCAACAGGTCCAGGCCCAGGCGGCGCTCCAGTGCGGGGCTGTACAGCGGCTTGGCCTCGTCGGCCGTGAGGCCGCTCACGCGAAGCCGCTGGGTCCCGGGCGGCAGCGGGCCCAGCAGCGCCAGCACGGCGCAGCGTGCGCCGAAGAGCGCGCGCACGCCCTGGCAGAACTTGTCCAGCAGGACACCCATGTCCCGCTCCGAGGCCAGCTGGGTGCTGAGTTCGGTGAGTGCGGCCAGCCGCCGGTTGGCGCGCTCCAGTTCATCGGCCTTGGCCACGAGCTTGTCGGTGACCAGGCGCAGGTGGTCGCGATCGAAGCCGGCCGCCTCCGAGCGCCCCCAGGGTTGTGCCGCACCCGGCACGCCGCCCGATGCGGGGTATGTCACCGGGCGTGGCGCGGGGTTGCCGTGCAAGGTTGGGTCCGTGGCGGGTTGCGTGCCGCCCAGCGCGAGGTTGATGGTGGCGAGGATGTCCTCCGGTTCGCAGGGCTTGGTCAGCACGTACTGCACCCCGCAGGCCGCGGCCAGGGAGTGCGCTTCGCGCTCCAGGAAGGTCGCGCTGTAGAAGATCACGTTGGTGTCGCGTATCTCCGGCTCGTCGCGCAGGTGGCGCACGAAGGCATAGCCGTCCATCGTGGGCATCAGGATGTCGCAGACCACCAGGTCGGGCCGCCAGTCCCGCACGCGCTGCAGCGCTTCCTCGCCATCGCCGGCCTCCTGCGACGTGTGGCCCGCGTAGTGGAGCAGGTTCACCACGAGATCGCGGTTGATCGGCACGTCGTCGACCACGAGGATCTTGGCCATGTCAGTCGCCCGATACCTCCGCCCGTGCGCGCGGAGGGCCTGCCAACAGGTCCGCGACGCAGGTGGCGAATTCCCGCGGGTCGAAGGGCTTGGTCATGTAGGCGTCGAAGCCCGCAAGCAGCAGCCGTGGCTCCTCGCCCGCCATCGTGGAGGCGGTGAGCGCCAGCACGGGCACGGTGCGCAGGGCAGGGTCGGCGCGCAGCGCGCCCACGAGCGCGTAGCCGTCCATCTCGGGCATCTGGATGTCGCTGATGACCAGGTCCGGCCGGTGCGCGCGCGCCAGTGCCAGGCCCTGCGCGCCGTCCGCCGCCGTGAGCACTTCGTAGCCCGTGGCCATCAGCAGGTAACGCGCCAGCTCCAGGTTGGTGGGGTTGTCTTCGACCACCAGGATACGCCGGGGTGCATGCGTCATGGTGCGTGCTCCTCGCGCAGTGCCAGCGTGAAGCAGCTGCCTTGGCCGGGTGCGCTGTCCACGGTGATGTGGCCACCCAGCAGGCCCGCCAGCTTCTGGCTCAGGTGCAGCCCCAGGCCCGTGCCTTCACCACTGCCCGGTGGACGCTCCGAGCGCGTGAAGGCGGCGAACAGTCCGGGCAGCACCTCTGCCGCGATGCCTTGGCCCGTGTCGGACACACGGATGTCGGTGTGCTGGAGGCCGTCCTGGCCGGTGTGCTGCACCAGCGCGACGCGCACGCCGCCCTGGTGCGTGAAGCGCACGGCATTGCCGATGAGCTTGTGCAGGATCTGGCGCAGCAGCCGCGCGTCGGATTGCACGGGAGCGATGGCCACCGGAGGCTCCAGCACCAGCTGCAGCCCCTTGGATTCAGCCTGCGGCCGCAGCCCTCCCAGCACGCCTTCGACGAGTGCGACCACGTCCACGGGCGCGCGCTGCGGCGCCAGCTTGCCCGCATCGATCTTCGCCAGGTCGAGCAGGTGGTTGATCAGCGCCAGCAGATGCCGCGCGCTGCTCTGCACGGTGCGCAGCTGCCGGTCCTGGTCCTCCGTCAGCGGCCCGGGCAGGCGCATCAGCAGCGTGCCCGTGAAACCGATGATGGCATTGAGCGGCGTGCGCAGCTCATGCCGCATGCTGGCCAGGAAGCGGTCCTTGGCCTGGTTGGCATTGGCCAGCTCCTGGTTCTTCTCCTGCAGCGCCTGCTCGAAGTTCCGGCGCTCGCTGGTGTCGCGGATGGCACTCATCACGAAGGTGCTCTCTTCGGTCTGCAGCGCGCTGAGGCTGATTTCCACCGGGAACTCGGTGCCATCCTTGCGCAGGCCTTGCAGCTGCAGCCCGGTGCCCATCGCGCGCTTGCGTGGCTGCGCGATGTAGCCGGAGCGGTGGCCCACATGCGCATGGCGGTAGCGCTGGGGCAGCAGGTGGTCCACCGAACGGCCACGCAGCTCGCCGGCACCGTAGCCGAACAGAGATTCCGCCTGCTGGTTGGCGATCACGATGTGGCCGGTGGGGTTGACCATGACGATGCCGTCGGGCGTGGAGTCCAGCAGGTCACGGAACCGTGCCTCCATCAGCCGGGCATCGCGCTGCACCTTGATGTGCGTGACGTCCTTCTCCACCAGCAGCAGCAGCGGTTCGGGGACGGCGCCACCGTTCACGCAGCGGCAGGACACATCCACGTAGAGCAGGGATCCATCCTGCCGCCGGCGCATGCTCTCGAAGGTCGCCGTGCCGCAGGCCAGCGCATCGGCCATGCGGTGCTGGTGCTCGGAGAGCTGGCTGTCGGGCACCACCAGGTCGGCGAAGGGCCGCTGCAACGCATCGGCTGCTGCATGGCCGAACACGGCCTGCGCGCCGTGGTTCCAGTACTGGACCACGCCCTGCGCGTTCAGGACGATGCCCGCATCAGGATGCGCGTCGGCGAAGATCTGCGCGAATGTGTCTGGCATGGGAGGCCATGTGGTGCGCCCATGTTAGCCCAGTTGTTTGCAGGTGGATACAAGTCGCTGCGTCGCCGCGTACGGCGCCGCGGCAGACGTCCCGCAGGCGGCCAGGTCCAGTGCAGGTGCAGATGCCGGTGCCGCGCTGCGCGTGGGCGCCCGCGCGGCGTCGCACAATGGCGGCTTTGCTCCTGGAGTTGCCATGGATGCGCTGCTGCCTGCCGGGCCGATCTTCCTGGCCTTCGTTGCCGCCACCTTCGTGCTCGCCGTCACGCCCGGACCCGGCGTGGTCTACATCGTCACGCGGACGCTGGCGCAGGGGCGCGGCGCGGGCCTGGCGTCGGTGGCCGGTGTGGCAATGGGCAACTTCGGCAACGCGGTGGGCGCCTCGCTGGGCTTGGCGGCGCTGTTCGCGGCCTCGGCCACCGCGTTCACGGTGGTCAAGTTCGCCGGCGCGGCCTATTTGCTCTACCTGGGTTGGCAGGCGCTGCGCGCCCCCCGGCCGGAGACCGCCGCACCGCCGCAGGCCTTGGGCAGCGCAGACCATGGACGCATCCTGCGCGAGGGGGCCATGGTGGCGCTGCTCAATCCCAAGACCACCGTCTTCTTCGCGGCATTCCTGCCGCAGTTCCTGCACACACAGTCGCCACTGATCTCCCAGAGCCTGCTGCTGGGTGCGGTGTTCGTGGGCATCGCCGCGCTGACCGACAGCGCGTACGTGCTGCTGGCCGGTGCGCTGGCACCCCGGCTGCGGGCCGGCGGGGCCATGGCGGCGCGGGGCCGCTGCCTCGCCGCGCTGGTGTACCTGGGCCTGGGCGTCTACGCGGCGCTGGCGGAGTACCGCGGCGCACGCGGCTGACCGGGGCCGGTGGCGATGCCGGCGGCCACCGTGGTAGCCGGTACGTCTTCCAGGACGACGCCGACTTGGGCCTGGGGCAAAAGGCGCCACGGGTGGCAAGCAGCCTAAGGCGTCGCGCCGCTACCGTGAGGCGGTATTGCGCGGGAGCAGCTGTTTCAGCGAGCCCTTCCTGTTGCGCGTGCGTGGTGCCGGGGCCAGCTGCCACCCGGGCGCAGCGTCGCGCTGGCTCACCCGGCGGTGCCGCGCACCAGCCGCTCGAAGATATCTTCGGGCCCCATCTGGCCGCCCTTGAGCATCAGCTCCAAGCCATCGAGTGCGGGTGTATCGCTGCGCGCGCGGCTCAGGGTCACGCCGGGTGCCAGCACGCCATGGCAGGCCAGCGCCCACAGGCCCAGGCGCTGCGTGGCCAAGCTGGAGGTGTCGCCGCCGGCGATGCCGACGCGGCGCAGCGGTTGGCCTGCCGCTGCACGCGCCTGGACGATGCCGGCCACGAAATCGCCCGTGCCGCGGGCGATGGCCTGGGCGTCAAGGTCGGCGTCGCGCTGGGTGGTGGCCGTGGCCGCGAGCATGTGGCGGCCCGCAGCGAGGCCGGCGAGCACGGTGTCGGCGCAGCGTGTGGCGTACGCGGGGTCGGCGAGCAGCTGGCGCACGTCCAGCGGTACGGTCTGGAAGGACTGCGCGGCTGAGAGCTGCTTCGCGGTCTGCGGCGACAGGCTGCCGGCCAGCGCGAACACGGCGCCGGTGGCGGGCGCGACTGGGGGCAGGGCGGCGGGCTGTTCCGCGCCCTGGCCCTGCCAGTACGCAGCCAGGGCCTGTACCAGGCCGCTTGGCCCCACGGCCAGCAGCGGTGCCTTGCGCGCGGCTTCCCAGACCAGGCGGCCGACGAACGGCAGGTCTTCAGGACCGGAGACATCCAGCAGTGCGGACCGCGCCCCGTCGCCGAGCATTTTTTCCAGCGCCGCGTCCTGTTGCGTGGGTGCGAGGCTGTAGAGGGGATAGTGCAGCCCGGCGATTCCCTCCATGCCCTGCAGCGCGAGGTGCCGCCGCAGGTCGGCTTCGTGCATCGGGGTCACGGGGTGGTGCGCCATGGTGGGATGGCGGTCGATGCGGAACACCTCGCCGCCGGTGCCTGCCGCGGCGTAGAGCTGGCTGAAGCAGCAGTAGCGGCCCAGGCTGGGCTGGCCGCCCACGATGGGAATCCAAGCGCTGCCGACATGGCGGTCCAGCACGCGCACCGCGGTGCCGATGCTGCCCACATGGGGGGCGCTGTCGAAGGTGCTGCAGCATTTGTAGTGCAGCACGCGGGCACCCAGCGTGGCGAAGAAGCGGCCCACGGGATCGAGCTCGGCCTCCATCGCCACCGGGTCCATCGCACGTGCGGCACCGGCGATGCCGATGGCGTCCAGCGGACCGGCGGCCTGCAGGTGCTCGGGCCGCGGCACGCCCAGGAACAGCAGGCTGCGCAACCCTGCCTGCGCGGCCGTGGCCAGCGTATCGGTTGCGCCGGTGAAGTCGTCGCCGTACCAGGCGAGGCGGGGGGTGGTCACGGCGCCACGGTCACTTCGTCTTGGGGCCGAAGAAGGCCAGCGCGGCCGCAAGTTCGGGCGCTTGCTTGGCAGCCTCGGTAATTGCGATGCCCGTGCGTGCGGCCGCCCAGGCCTGGCGGATGCTGGCCACGCCCGCTGCCGGGCCCATCGGGTGCGCGAGGATGCCGCCGCCGGACATGAACAGCAGGTCGTCCGTGCCCACCGCATCCCAGGTGACGGGCACGGTGCCGGCCCATTGGCCCGAGGAAAAGGCGGGCATCACGGCGTCGTTGCTGCCCTCGGCAAGTGGTGCGAGGCAGCCGCGTGCGGAGGTAACTACCTCTTCGTCTTCCTGCGAGAACTTGCCCTGCAGGCCGTGCACATGCATGTGGTCCACGCCGGCGAGACGCCACAGGGTTTGGTAGGCCTGGAAACCGATGCCCAGCAATGGGTGGCGCGCGAGGGCGCCGAAGCCGTTGCGGTGGCCGTGCAGCGCCAGGGGCGTGTGGCGGCGCAAGGTCTGGATGGCGGAGTAGCCACACCAGTTGAGGCTGGCCATCACGCAGCTGCCGCCTTCGCGTGCCACGAGGTCGGCGTGGCGGCGCATGGCGTCAGTTTCGTCGGTGATGTTGAAGGCCACCATGACGTGTTTGCCCGTGCGTTGTTCGTGTTCACGCACCACGGCCATCACGGCGGGCACGCGTTCGGCGAGGGGCGCGTGGGCGGGGTCGGCGCAGACCTCGTCGTCCTTGATGAAGTCCACGCCGGCTGCGCAGAGGCGGCCCACGAGTTCGGCGGTCTGTGCTGCGGAGAAGCCGACGTTGGGTTTGATGATGGTGCCGACAAGGGCGCCCTTTGCCACGCCGGTGCGTGCACGTGTGCCCGCAATGCCAACCTTGGGCAGGTCGAAGCGTGCGCGGTAACCTGCCGGCAGTTCCATGGATTCCAGCCGCAGGCCCGTGACCTCGCCCAGGTCGTAGAGGTTGCCGCTGACCGTGGCGGCCAGCGTGGGCAGGTTCGCACCGATATTGGCCGTCGGGAAGGCGATGCGGATGCGTGCGCGGTGGTAGGGGCCGCCGAGACCTTGGCGTGCGAGCCAGGCGTTGGGCAGGCTGGGCTGGTCCACGTCGCCCAGCGTCTCGATGTGTTCCACGGTGGCCCTGGCGCGTGCTCGCAGGTCATCCGTCTCGCCCTCCACACGCGTGAAAGTGCCGCAGGATTGTTCGCCGGCCATGACTTCGGCCACCTGTTCGGGGGGCAGCGGGGTCTCGATGAGGTAGGTGGCGTGGAGGCGTTCGGTGGAGGAGGACATCGTGTGAGAGTGCTTGGGTTCGGTAATGCCTTGGGGCAGCATGGTGGGCTGGATCCGGCCGGCGGGGTACCCGGCTCCGCGGCTGTCCCCCGCCGTCGGCCTAGGGCCGACAAGGCTCCTCCTTTATGCCGCTGCGCCGGGCACCCCACCGGCCGGATCGGCGAAGTGCGGTTGGCACGCGGTATTCAGGATGCCCGCTTGCGAACCCGGTGTCCAGGCCAAGGTGGTGGAGTGGACGGCGCAGCGGCATCAAGGAGGAGCCCCGGGCCGCCTGCGGCCCGGGGCGGGGGACAGCCGCGGAGCCGTTCACCCCGCCGCCTTGGCCCGCCAGTGACCATTCCGCATCATGCCTGCAAAGACTACAAAGTCCGCAGATCCGGAAACGGCCGCACCGGATCGGTCTTCCCATCCCACGTTTCCGACGCCGCACGGATCATGTCGAACATCTTGCCCTTGGGCCCCGCCACTTCGGACAGCTCGATGACTGTGCCCGGGTGGTACTCGGTGTCGAAGTAAACGAAGCGCCCGCGCTCACCGACCTCACCACTCATTACTGACTTGAAACCCTCGGCGGTCAACCGAGCAAGGTCCGCGTCGTAGTCGCTGGTCCAGTAGGCCACGTGCTGCAGCCCGGTGCGGCCGGCCTGCAGGAAGTCGCGGTACATCGAGGGCACGTCGTTGCGGGTCTGTATCAGCTCGACCTGCACATACCCGGAGTTGGCCAGCGCCACCGAGTTGTGGGGCTCGTGTTGCTCGCCGCGATATTCGTAGTTGACGATGGGCACGCGCGGGTTGTAGAACCATGGGCCCACCCCGAGCGTATTGCTCCAGTAGTCCATGGCGGCTTCGATGTCGTGGACGACGTAGCCCAGCTGGCGGATCGCGCCGAAATGACGGCTCATGCAGAAACTCCCTGTGGTGGTGTGGTCGCAATCGCCGGGCCTTACTTGGCAAGGTCGATGATTTCCTTGGGCACGGGCACACCGGCGTGTTTCGTGTGGATCTCGCTGAGCTTGCCGTTGTTCAGGTTCGTCTTGACCCAGCCGTTGACCCAGTTCATCAGCTCGGGCTGGTTCTTGCGCATGGCGATGCCCAGGTGGAAGGACTGCAGGATGAACTTCACCTCGAACTCGCGCGACGGATTGCGCTTGGCGATGGCTGCGATGATGGGCGGCGTGATGGCCACGATGTCGGTCTGGCCGCTGGCGGCCGCCGTGATGGACGAGGCTTCGTCGTCAAAGCGCACCACCTTCGCTGTCGGGGCACGCTCGGTCACGATCTTGTCCTGCGGCGCGCCGCGCGTCACGGCCACGGTCTTGCCGGCCAGGTCGTCGATGCCGGTGATCTTGAGGCTCTTGGGTGCGCCCACGGCGGCCTGGATGGCGCCGTAGGGAATGGAGAAGTCCACGGCCTTCTGGCGCTCGGGGGTGATGGAGAGCGACGAGATGACGAGATCCACCTTGTTCGACAGCAGGTTGGGCACGCGTGCCGAGTTCGTGGTGTTGACGATCTCGATGGGCACGCCCAGGTCCTGGGCCAGCTGCTTGGCGGCGTCCACGTCGGAGCCCGCGGGCTGCAGCTTGTCGTCCACGTAGCCGTAGAAGGGCGCGCTCAGGTCGATGCCGACGCGCAGCTTGCCCGCGGCCTTGATCTCGGCCAGGTCGGCCATCGCGGGCAGGCTCAGTGCGGCGATGGCGGCGCCGACGGTGGCGGCCAGCACGGTGCGGCGGAAGAGGGTGGAAGAAGGGGTCATGTCGGTCTCCTGGTGTGTTGCAAAGGTGGGTGAAAAGGGGGAGGGCATCAGAGTCCGTGGGAAAGGAATTCGCGCAGTTCCGCCGTCTGCGGATTGCGCAGCATGTCGCCGGGCCCGGTCTCCCAGACCTTGCCCTGGTGCATGAAGATGATGGTGTCGGCCACGCGCGCAGCGAACTCCATCTCGTGCGTGACCAGCACCATGGTCATGCCGCCTTCGGCCAGCGCCTCGATCACGCGCAGCACCTCGCCGGTGAGCTGCGGGTCCAGCGCGGAGGTGACCTCGTCGAAGAGCATCACCTGTGGCTCCATCGCCAGCGAGCGCGCAATCGCCACACGCTGTTGCTGGCCGCCCGAGAGCTGCTCGGGGTAGGCCTGCGCCTTCTCGGCCAGGCCCACCTGCTTGAGCGTGCGTTCTGCGATGGCGCGGGCTTGCGCGGCGCCCAGCTTCTTCACAGCCTTGGGCGCGAGCGTGACGTTCTGTTCCACCGTCAGGTGCGGGAACAGGTTGTAGCTCTGGAACACGATGCCCACGTCCTGCCGCAGCCGGTGCAGGTCCAGGCCCGACTTGTGGACGGCGTGGCCGCAGACGTCGATGCTGCCGCTGTCGATGACCTCCAGCCGGTCGATGCAGCGCAGTGCTGTGCTCTTGCCCGAGCCGCTGGCGCCGATGATGGCAACCACCTGCCCCTTCGGGATGGCGAAGGACACGCCCTTGAGCACGTGGTTAGCGCCGAAGCGCTTGTGCACGTCCCGCAGTGAGACGACCGGGTTCATGGTGGCTTGGGTATTCATGTCTCTCATGTCCGCTCAGGCTTCGGCGCGGCGGCCGACGTTCAGCCGCTCTTCCAGCCGCCGGCTCCACACCGACAGCGGGTAACACATCGCGAAATAGAAGACCGCGATGAGCACGTAAACCAGGAAGGGCTGGAAGATGGAGTTGTTGATCAGCTGGCCCGTGCGTGCGAGTTCGACGAAACCCACGATGGAGGCGAGCGACGTGTTCTTGACGATCTGCACCATGAAGCCCACGGTCGGCGGCGTGGCAATGCGCAGCGCCTGCGGCAGGATCACCAGGCGCATGCGCTGCCAGCGCGACATCGCCAGGCACTCGGCCGCCTCCCACTGCGTGCGCGGCACGGCCTCGATGCAGCCGCGCCAGATCTCGCCCAGGTACGCGCTGACGTAGACGACCATCGCGATGCCCGCGGCCACCAGGGCCGGCAGCTCCAGCCCGAAGATGGACAGGCCGAAGTAACACACGAACAGCACCACCAGCAGCGGCGTGCCCTGGATGACCTGGATCCACGCGATGGCCAGCCAGCGCACGGCCTTGACCGGGCTGATGCGGCACAGCGCGATGATGCCGCCCGCGATGCCGCCGCCTACGAAGGCGATCAGCGAGAGCACGATGGTCCACATCGCGCCCACCGCGAGGAACTGGAGGTGCAGCAGGCTCAGTCCGCCCTCGATCATCTCGCCGCTCCCGTGCCCAGCCGGCGCTTGCGCGTGAACACCGCCATGCCGAAGAGCCACAAGCCCGTGCGCATCAGCAGCGACAGGACCAGGTAGGCCACGGCCACCACGATGTAGGCCTCAAAGGGCCGGAAGGTGTCGGACTGCACGCGCGCCGCAATGGCCGTGAGCTCTTCCACCGAGATCTGCGAGGTGATCGACGTGGCCAGCATCAGCAGCACGAACTGGCTGGTGAGCGCCGGATACACCTTCTCCATGGCCGGCCGCAGGATCACGTGCCAGTAGATCTGCCGCCGCGTGAGGCCCAGGCACTCGGCCGCTTCGAGCTGGCCCTTGTGGATGGAGTCCATGCCGGCGCGCATGATCTCGCTGGAGTAGGCCGCCACATTGATGACCAGCGATGCCAGCGCCGCGCCGAACGCGGACACCTTCCAGCCCAGCGTGGCCAGGCCGAAGAACACCAGGAACACCTGCACCAGCAGCGGCGTGTTGCGCACGATCTCCACATAGGCGCCGCAGGCCCTGCGGACCCACCCCACCTGGCCGCGGCGGCCGATGGCCAGCAAGGTGCCCAGCACGAAGCCGATGATGGTGGCCGGGAAGGACAGCTGGATGGTCAGCCAGGCGCCTTCGAGGAACAGCGGCCATGCTGCCAGCACGCTGGCGAAATCGAACTCGTAGGTCACGCGGCGCGCGTCCCGTCCAGGGCGCCAGGGGGGCGTCGGTTGCGGGTGGGGAGCAGCATGCGGTGTGTCTCCTGGCGGCCGGCGGCGGGGCGCGGCACGGCGGTGGGTGATTGATGGAATCTGATGTGATGCCACATCGGAACGGTGGTGATAGTATCGTGTGCACTCCATCAAAGCCAGTCAGGGTTCTGATGTGATTTGATGTGATAACAATGAGCACCACGAACGCGCGCATCCCCGACATCGCCCACTTGGCCGGCTTGTCCACGGCCACCGTGGACCGGGTGCTGAACAAGCGCGCGGGCGTGCGCCAGGCCACGGTGCAACGCGTGTTGCGTGCCGCCGCCGAGCTGGACTACCTGCCGGGCGTGGACGTTGCAGCCGCCGCAGCCGCAGCCGCGGCCATGCCCACCGCCGCCGTGCGGCCCATGCGCTTGAGCTTTTTGCTGCCCGCCGGCCACAACCGCTTCATCCGCATGCTGGGCGAGATGGTGGGTTATTCGCAGGAGCACTGGACGCCCTTCAATGTCCGCTGCCGCACCGAGTTCATCGAGAGCTTCAACCCGCAGGAGCTGGCCGCCGCCGTGCGCCGCCACGGCAAGAGCGCCGACGGCATCGCGTTGATGGCGCTCGAACACCCGGCCGTGCGCGAGGCCGTGCACGAGCTGGTCGAGCGCGGCATGCCGGTGCTCACGCTGATCTCGGACCTGTCCAACTCACGCCGCACCGCGTATCTGGGCCTGGACAACCGCGCTGCGGGCCGCACTGCGGGTTATCTGCTGGGCCGCTTCATTGGCGCACGCGCGGCGCAGGTGGCGCTGATCGCCGGCAGCCGCAGCTACCGTGCGCACGAGGAGCGCGAGGCCGGCTTCCACCACGTGCTCTCCGAGATGTTCGGCCAGTTGGAGGTGGTAGGCCTGCGCGAGGGTCACGACGACTCCGAGCAAAACTACCGCCAGACGCGGTCGTTGCTGGAGCAGCACCCGCAGCTCGCAGGTATCTACAACATCGGCGGCGCCTCCGACGGCGTGGCCCGTGCGCTCAAGGACGCCGGCCGCGACCAGAAGGTAGTCTTCATCGGCCACGGCCTCACGCCCGACACGCGCGCGCTGCTCATCGACGGCAGCCTGGACGCCGTCATCACCCAGAGCCCCCAGGCCACACTGGCCGCGGCGGTGCGCATCTTCGCGAACCATCGGGATGGAAAGGAGGTGCTGGCGGGGGTGGAGACGATGCGGGGGCAGGTGATCTTCAGGGAGAACCTGCCGTAACGAATATGCCTTGAACTGGATAAATTTGTTACTACAATAAATTCATGTTCACCGTCGTTGAAACCCGTACCTTTCAACGCCTTGCAGCAGAGATCTGGTCGGAGGACGAGCGGCTGGAGTTCATAGCATGGATAGCGGAGAACACCGAGGCGGGTGATGTGATCCAGCACAGTGGCGGGCTTCGCAAGGTGCGGTGGAGCCGTCCCGGCATGGGCAAACGCGGTGGCGCCCGTGTGGTCTATTTCAACCGCAATGCGAGGGGCGATGTGGTCTTGCTGCTGGTCTATACCAAGGCCAAGCTGGACACCATCGATCCCGCTTTTCTGGTCAAGCTGAAGGAGGCTTTGGATGCCCAAGACTAAAGACGCGGACGTGTTGCGGTTCCAACAGGACCTGCTGGCGTCCATCGGGGAAATGAAACGTGGTGAGTTCGCGGCGGTTCACTCGCCAGCCCAAATCAACGCACGCAAGCGTGGGCGCCCTGCGGGTACCCTGAAGCCGGATGCCAAGGTGTCCACCACCATCCGCTTCGACGCCGACGTCCTGGCTGCATTGAAGGCCACGGGTCCAGGGTGGCAGACGCGGGCGAACGACGCTTTACGCAGTGCTCTCAAGACGGGGCGATTGAAGACCGCTTGAATCAACTGGCCCTCGGGCCGTGGCTTTCCAACAAAAGAATCAGGGAGAACAGCACATGATGGATCGATGGAAGCGCTCGGCGCCTGCCATGTTGGCGGCGCTCGCACTTGTCGCCTTGCTCACCGCCTGCGACCAGCAGCGCATCGAGAAACTGGAAGAAGGTGTGGCCACCGAGGCCGATGTGCGCCGCGAGTTCGGCGAGCCCGAGAAGATCTGGGACGCCCCCCAGGGTGGCCGCACCTTCGAGTACAACCGCAACCCGCAGGGCCACCAGAACTACATGATCACCATCGGGCCTGACGGCAAGATGAGTGCGCTGCGCCAGGTGCTCACGCCGCAGAACTTCGCCAAGGTGCAGCCCGGCATGATGATGGAGGATGTGCGCAAGATGCTGGGCAAGCCCGCCAAGATCACGCCCTACGACCTCAAGCGCGAGGTCGCCTACGACTGGCGTTGGATGGACCCGCCCAACACCTCCATGGTGTTCACGGTGTACTTCGATACCGACTACCGGGTGCTGCGAACGCGCTCCGTGCCGGACCCGGAGGCGCATGACCAGAACCGGCGATAACCCACCAACTCCACCGCCCGAGTCGTCCGCGTTGCCTGCCGCCGTCTCGTCCGCGGCGCTGCGCAACCGCCTGAAGTTCCGGCAACTGGCGCTTCTGGCCGAACTGGAGGCCGTCGGCAGCCTGCACAAGGCCGCGGAACGGCTGGGCATGAGCCAACCCGCGGCCACGCGGCTGGTGCACGAGCTCGAGGCCTTGATGGGCGCGAGTCTCTTCGAGCGCACCCACCGCGGCATGACGCCCACCGACATGGGGCGCCTGCTCATGCGCCATGCCAGCGTGCTGCTGGCCGGCATCGACCATGTCTGGCAGGAGGCGGCGGCGTTGCGCAGCGGCAGCGCCGGCCTGTTGCGCATCGGCATGAATGCCGGCGCGCCTCCCGCGCCCGTGGCCGACGCGATCCTCGGACTCAAGCGCGAGACGCCGCGCATGGAGGTCCGGGTGGAGCAGGGCAGCAATGAGGCGCTGCTGGACGATCTGCGTGAAGGCCGCCTCGATCTGGTCGTGGGCCGCGCCCCTGCCGGCGGAGGGCAGGAGGCCTTCGACTTCGAGTTGCTCTACCAGGAGCACTTTCCCGTGGTGTGTGGTCCACAGGTCGTGGTGCCGGCCGGGCCCCGCGAGTTCGAGTCGCTGATCGACCTGCCCTGGATCCTGCCCCTCGGCAACACGGCCTTGCGCCGCAATATGGAGCTGCTTTTTCTGGGCCGCTGTGGCCGCCTGCCGGACGATGTTGTCGAGGCGGTCACCTCGCCACTCCTGGTGCAACTCGTTGCGTCAGGGGGCCGCGTGGCCGCCGTGCCTGGCTGGCTCGCACGTGAACACGCGGGAGGGGGCCAGATGTGTGTGCTCATCGAGCGCCTGCCCGGTGTCACCGGGCCCATCGGCATCACCCGCCGGGCTGGCGAGGTTGCCACCGCGCACGCCGCCCGTTTCGCCGACGCGCTGCGCAAGAGTTGCGCACCAGTGGCGAACCTGCTGCGCGATACGAAAAGTGGATCGCCGGTTCCGAACACCTGATTTCCCAGCTCCGCGCTGCCTCACTACAGTCCTTCGAGCTCTCCATCCTCGAAAGGCCTGCCCATGACCACGCGCCGCGGAATGTTCCGCCTGCTCCCGCCCCTGTTGTGGGGCGCGTCCGCGTCCCTGCCGTCGTGGGCACAGGCGCCGGCTTCGGGTGCCTTTCCGTCCGGGCCGGTCACCATCGTCGTGCCCTTTCCCGCCGGCGGCTCCAATGATTTCGTGGCGCGCGCGGTGGCCCAGTCCCTGGCCGAGGCGTGGAAAGTGCCGGTATTGGTCGAGAACAGGGTCGGCGCTGGTGGCAACATCGGTGCGGATTCGGTGGTGCGCTCTGCGGCCAACGGCCAGACCATCCTGCTCGGCGCGGTGTCCACGGTGACCAACCCGCCCCTCTACAAGACCCCGCCCTATGTGCCCCGTGTGCTGGTGCCCGTGGGCGTGGGCGTGAATCTGCAGCTCGTCACCATCGCGCGCAACGACCTGCCGGCCAAGGACATGCCCGGTGTGATCGCCCTCTCGGCCAGCCGGCCGGGCGGGCTCAATGCCGCCTCGGCCGGTGCGGGAACCCTCTCGCACCTCGGGCTGGAACTGCTGGACGCCGACCACAAGGCGAAGATCAACCACGTGCCCTACAAGGGCTCGGCACCGGCGCTCACCGACGTCGCGGGCGGACAGGTCGACATCATGATCGACACCATCACCTCGGCCGCACCCATGATCTCCGCAGGCCGCGTCAAGGCCATCGCCGTGCACTCGCCGCAGCGCAGCGCCGCCCTGCCCAACGTCCCCACCTACGAAGAGCAGGGCATCCAGGGCATGAGCTTCGGCGCGTGGAACCTCTTCATGGTGCCCGAGGGCACACCCGCGGACCGCGTGGCCGCGCTCAACGCCGCCATGACGCGCGTGGTGCGCGACCCGGCCATGGCCAAGGCATTCGCGGAGCGCGGGCTGGACATCATCGCGCAGTCACCTGCCGCCAGCCTGGAGTTCACGCGCAGCGACGCCCAGCGCTGGGAGAAGGTCATCAAGGACAAGAACATCACGCTGTGACCCACGGAGCCTCCACGACATGACGATCAATGCATCCAGCAATCACCAGCCCGGCAAGCCTCCCGGGCCTCGCAAGCGCCCCAACGTGATCGTGATCCTGGCCGACGACATGGGCTATGGTGATCTGTCCTCCTACGGCAGCCAGCTGGTGGAGACCACGCACATCGACAGCATCGGGCGCGATGGCGTGCGCTTCACCGATGGCTACTCCAGCGCGCCGCTGTGCAGTCCCTCGCGCGCGGGCCTGGTCACGGGCCGCTACCAGCAGCGCTTCGGCTTCGAGCAGCAGGTGTCTTCCGGCGCCTGGCCCGAGCGGCGCGAGGTGCGGCAGGACGACGGCAGCCTGGCGCCCCTGCAGGGCGAGGCCGAGTTCCTGCGGCGCGGCATCCCGCTGTCGGAGAAGAACTTCGGGGAGCTGTTCAAGGCGGCGGGCTACCGCACCGGCGTGATCGGCAAGTGGCACCTGGGCCACGGCCCGGACTTCCTGCCGCACCACCGCGGCTTCGACCATTCGGTGGTGTTCTACGGCAACACCAGCCTGCAGTCCACGAACCCCGACGACCCGGAGATGTTCAGCCTGAAGGTGGACTTCCACGACGAGGCCGCCGACACGGCCTGGACGCGCGAAGGCTTGAACGAGATCCGCCGCGACGGCGAGATCGTGAAGGTGGACCAGTACCTGATGTTCTACTTCCGCGACCAGGTGGTGGACTTCATCACGCAGCAGAAACACGCGGAGCAACCCTTCTTCCTGTACTTCGCCATGAACTCGCCCGTGCCGCCGCTGCAGGTGCCCAGGCAGTATTTCGAGGCGCTGCGCGCGACCATCCCGAACATCGCGCAGCGCGGCTACAACGCGCTGGTCAAGGCGCAGGATGATGCCGTGGGTGCCGTGCTGGCCGCGCTGCGCGATGCGGGCCTGGAGCAAGACACCCTGGTGGTCTTCGTCAGCGACAACGGCACCGCGCTCAGCCGCCCCGGTAGCAATGCGCCTTTCTCCGGCGGCAAGTACTCGACCATGGAGGGCGGCATCCGCATGCCCTACATGATGAAGTGGCCGGGCCACATCCCGGCAGGCATGGTGTTCTCCAAGCCCGTGAGCACGCTCGACATCCTGCCCACGGCCGCGGCGGCCTGCGGGGTGTCCACCGCGGCCTCGCAGCCGCTGGACGGCGTGGACCTGCTGCCTTATCTCATGGGCACGCAGGCCGGCGCGCCGCACGAGGCGCTGTACTGGAAGCTGGCTGCGTACTCGGCTGTGCGGGTCGGCCAATGGAAGCTCTACCTGGAGCCCAAGAACGGTGTGGCGCGGCTCTACGACCTGGAGCAGGACATCGCCGAGAAGAACGACCTGGCGGCGTCCGAGCCGCGCATCTTCGAGGAGCTGAAGGCGCGGTATGACGCCTGGGAGGGCTCGCTCCCGCCGCGCGCCTGGACCAACATCTCGCCGGTGTTCAAGAAGTAATCACCATGCAGGCCATGCGCCACGTTCCGGGTGGCGTGTTCACCATGGGCAGCGGGCGCTTCTATCCGGAGGAGGCGCCGCCGCGCCGCGTGCGGGTGGACGCTTTCCTGATGGACGAGGTCCCCGTCACCAACGCCGCCTTCGCGGCCTTCGTCGCCGCCACGGGGCACGTCACGGTGGCCGAGACGCCGCTGCGGCCCGAGGACTATCCGGGCCTGGCGCCGGAACTTGCGGTTGCGGGGTCGGCCGTCTTCGATGTGGCCGCGGCAAGCCAGGGCCAGGTGCCGCAATGGCAGTTCATCGCCGGCGCGAGCTGGCGCCATCCGCTGGGCCCGGCCAGCGACCTCGCAGGATTGTCCGAGCACCCCGTCGTGCACGTAGCCCACGCCGATGCGTTGGCCTACGCGCACTGGGCCGGCAAGGTGCTGCCGACCGAAGCCCAATGGGAATGCGCGGCCCGCGGCGGGCTCGACGATGCCGACTACGCCTGGGGCGACGAACTCGCGCCCGCCGGCGCCATGCTCGCGAACTACTGGCAGGGGCCGTTCCCGCACCGCAACGATCGGCTGGACGGCTGGGAGCGCACCTCGCCCGTGCGCAGCTTCGCAGCCAACGCCTTCGGCCTGCACGACCTGATCGGCAACGTGTGGGAGTGGACCGAGGACTGGTGGTCCCTGCCCGCACCGGGCGCGGCACCTGTCAAGTCCTGCTGCATCCCGCAGAACCCGCGGGGCGGAATGGAGACCGCCAGCCTCGACCCGCTGCAGGCCACGCGCATGCCCCGCAAGGTGATCAAGGGCGGCTCGCACCTGTGTGCGGAGAATTTCTGCCAGCGCTACCGGCCGGCCGCGCGGCATCCGCAGGCCGTCGACTCGCCGACCTCGCACATCGGGTTCCGGTGCGTGATGGGGCTGCCCACCACCTGATGGCCGGGCGCGTCTGCGTCAGGCCGCAATGGCTCTCAGCATATCCCGGACCAGCACCACGGCGGGCAGAGCCGCCACCTCTCGCAGCGTGATGAACACCAGGTAGTCGGTCTGGAAGGGCTGCGCTAGGAACAGGCAGCGCACGCGGCCGTATTGCACGTACATCTGCACGGCCGTGCGCGGCGCGAAGGCCAGCAGGTCGCTGCCGGCCGCGGTGGCCAAATTGGTGTGGAAGGACGGTGACTCCACCGCGGGCGGCGGGGGCACCAGGCCCTGGCTCACGAAGGCGCTGTCGAAGATCCTGCGGGTGTAGGTGCCGTGGCCCGTCACTGCCCAGTGCGCCTGCCCTAGTTGCTGCAGCGTCAGCCGGCGGCGCCTGGCAAGCGGGTTGTGCAGGCCGCATGCGATCTCGAAGCGCTCGTCGGACAGCGGCAACACCTCCAGCCGCGCCGCGTCGGCCGCATGCACGTCGCCCACGCGGCCGATCACACAGTCGATGTCGCCCGCGCGCAGCATCGCCAGCACGCTGTCCACCGCCCCTTCGCGGATCTGCAGCCGCGGCCGACCTGGGTGCTGCGACAGCCGCGCGGCCAGCGCCGGGATCAGCGCCACGCCGGCCAACGGCAACATGCCGATGCGCACCAGCGGCGCCTGCGGCGCGTCGGCCAGCGCATGCGTCACGGCGTCGAGCGCACCCAGTGCGATGCGCAGGCGCTCCAGCGCGCGCGCACCGGCCTCGGAGAGCGTGCCGCCACGCGCATTGCGTTCCACCAGCGTGGCGCCGAAGGCGTGTTCCAGCTCCTGCAGCATCTTGGTGGTGCTGGGCTGGCTGATGTGCAAGGCACTCGCCGCACCGGTGAGTGATCCGGTTTCGGAGACCAGTTGCAGCAGGCGCAGATGTCGCACACGCAGCCGGTCCACGCGGGCAGGGCTGCGAGGGGGGGCGATATCGGGCGGCGAGTCGTCGGTGTCAGTCATCGGAAAAGTGAATGGCTCGTTTCCAAATCAATAGTTTACGGATATGCCAGCGGATCCCACAATCCGGCGCAGAAGGAGACACCCATGCCACGCTCGCAACCATCCCAATCCCGTATGTCCCGCCGCGCTCTGTCCGCGTTGGCCCTGGCCACCCTGGCCTGTGCGGCCGTGCCCCAGGCCCATGCGCAGGACGCGGCCTATCCCACCAAGCCCGTGCGCATGGTGGTGAGCTACGCCGCCGGCAACGTGACCGACGTGCTGGCGCGCATCGTCGCCGACAAGCTGCAGGCGAAATGGGGCCAGCCCGTCACGGTGGACAACAAGCCCGGTCAGGGCGGCAGCGTGGGCGCGCAGATGGCGGCGCGCGCGCCGGCCGACGGCTACACGCTGCTCTTCTCCGCCATGGCGGCCATGGCCATCAACCCGCATGTCTATCCGAACGTGGGTTACGACGTGCAGAAGGACTTCGTGCCCGTCATCAGCGTCGCGTACCCCACCTCGGTCATGGTGGTGACGCCAGGCCTGAACATCCGCAGCTTCCCGCAGCTGGTGGCCTACAGCAAGGCCAACCCCACGGCGCTGAGCTACGGCACGGCCGGCAACGGCACGGTGCCCCACCTCAACATGGAGCTCGTCAAACAGGAGACGGGGCTGGTGGCGCAACACGTGCCGTACAAGGCGGCCGGCGCGGTGCTGACGGACGTGCTGGGCGGGCGCATCCATCTGCAGAGCGAGGCCATCTCGGTGCTGATGCCGCAGATCCAGGCTGGCAAGCTGGTGCCGATCATGACCACCGGCGCCAAGCGGCTGGCGCAATTGCCGGACGTGCCCACGATGGCCGAGCTGATCCCGGGCGTGACGCCGGCCGTGCCCTGGCTGGGCATCTTCGTGCCTGCAGGCACCGCCCCGGCCATCGTGTCGCGCATCGGCCGCGACGTCACCGAGATCCTGGCCATGCCGGACGTGAAGGAGAAGTTCGCCGGCGTGGGGCTGGACATCTCGGGCGAAGGCTCGGCGGCCTTCGCGCAGACCATCGCCAAGGACTATGTGCGCCTGGGCAAGCTCGCCCGCGACCTGAACCTCAAGGTGGATTGAGACGATGCCGACGACCACAAAGAGCGGGGAAAGGCCTGCCGTGCCCCAGCCGCTGACCGGCATCCGCGTGCTCGACCTCACGACCGTGCTGGCCGGTCCCTACTGCACCTACCAGCTCGCGCTGCTCGGCGCCGAGGTGACCAAACTGGAGCGGCCCGACGGTGGCGACTGGGCGCGCAGCGGCAAGCCGTTGCCAGGCGTGCCGGAGTTCTCTGCCCAGTTCGTGGCACAGAACGCGGCCAAGCGCTCCATCACGCTGAACCTGCGCAGCGCGCGCGGACGCGAGCTCGCGCTGCAGCTCATGGCCCAGGCCGACGTGGTGGTCGAGAATTTCGCCGGTGGCGTGGCAGACCGCCTGGGGATCGGCTTCGAGGCCGCACGCGCCCGGCGACCGGACATCGTCTACTGCGCCATGTCGGGCTGGGGCCAGACCGGCCCCATGGCGCCGCGGCCTGCTTACGACCATGTGGTGCAGGCGGCATCGGGCATCACCATGCTCACCGGCACGCCTGAGACCGTGCCCAACCGCATCGGCCCGCCGCTGTTCGACTACCTCACGGGCATCTTCGGCGCCTTTTCCGTGCTGGCGGCACTGCGTGAGCGCGACCGCACAGGGCAGGCGCAGATGGTGGATGTGGCCATGCTCGACACCGGCCTCGTGGCCATGGCGTCCACGATGTCTGCCGTGCTCAACATAGGTGCGGAGCCGCGCGCCACGGGCAACACTGCCGCCAGCGGGGCATCGGCCTCCGGCATCTTCGCAACGGCCGAGGGTCTTCTGTCCATGACCGGCAACCAGGAGGCGCAGACAGCGCGCCTGTGCGAAGTGCTCGGCCTGGCCCATCTGCTGAGCGACCCGCGTTTCGCCACCGAGCCCGACCGCGCGCAACACCTGGGCGCGTTCCGTGCAGCGTTGTGTGACAGGCTGCTGAAAAGGCCCGCGCGCGAATGGGAAGAGTTGCTCTCCGCCGCCCGCGTGCCGGCCACCCGTGTGCGCACGCTGCCCGAAGCCTTGGCCGAGCCGCAGGTGCAGCAGCGCGGCGTGATGCAGCAGGTCAAGGATCCGCAAACCGGCACCGACATCCACGTACCGGGTCTGGGCTTCCTGTGGAACGGCCAGTCCGTAGGCCCGGGCTTTGCGCCACCGCGCCTGGGCGAGCATACGGACGCCACCCTGCAGGCGCTGGGTCTGGACGACAGCGCAATCGCCGTACTGCGGCGCGACGGCGTGGTGTGACGACGCCGGCCGCGTGTCGTCAGATGCCGCGCGCGGGATGCGTCGCCGATGCCTTGGGCGTGCGCATCCAATCGATGATCGCGAAGAGCAGTGGTGCACCGATGATCCAGACGGGAATGAGTTTGCCCATGGTTGGCTCCTTGTGGAATGTGCTTCTGCGGGGAATCGCAGAACGCACCAGAAGGCTAAGCGGCCACGCACCAGCGCCCCATCAGATGGCGCATACGCACGGCGTAGGACGTTGGGCCCGTGTGAGGCCCTGCGCGGCGGTGTGCGTGGTGTGTAGAGGGGACCGGCCTGGTCAGCCGCAGTCGCTCAGGAGGGCCTGGGCGTGTCGGCCTCGATGGCTTTCCTGACCCAGTCCGCCATGGCGCAGCGCGCGGGAGCTGCCGCAGCTTGCAGCCCGTCCACGGTGCCGAGCCGGTCCTGCAGGTCCTCATCCTGGCTGGCCTTGAGCTTGGCCTCCCACCGTGCGACGGGAATCTCGATGCCGACGATTCCGCCCAGCATGGCGTCGATGTAGGTCGCCGGTGCGTCGTCCACGCGCCATGGCACTGGCCGACCTGCCTCCTGCGCGTTGGTCAGGCGGTGCAGCATGTCGAGCAGCCATTTCCGGTCATGCACGGCGCGCGCGGTGCCGTGTGCGTGGACGGCGGCGTAGTTCCAGGTGGGCACCACCTTGCCATGGGCGGCCTTGCCGGGATACCAACCCGGCGTGATGTAGCTCTGCGCACCCTGGAACATCACGACGGACGCTGCGCCAGCGTCGAGTGCGCGCCAGACCGGGTTTGCGCGGGCCACGTGGCCGATCAGTGTGCCCTGCAGCCCGCGCTTCAAATCCAGAAGAAAAGGCACGTGGTTGGCCAGCAGGCCGTCCCCGCCGTGGCGGACCCAGGCTCCCAGCGGGTGTGAAGCCATGAGGGACAGGATGGCCTCGTGGTCGGTGAATGCGTGTTCTTTGCGGATGTACATGGGGTGCTCAGTATCCCGCCAGCGCATGCCGCACCAGCAGCGCAGACAGCAGGAACATCGTCAGCCCGATCAACGCATCCAGCACCTGCCAGGCCCGCGGCCGCGCGAACCACGGCGCCAGCCAGCGCGCGCCGAATCCCAGCAGGCCAAACCACCCCAGGCTCGCAGCGCTGGCGCCCGCCACGAACCAGCCCCGCAGGCCGGCCGGTTGCTGGGCGCCGATGCTGCCCACCAGCAGCACCGTGTCCAGGTAGACATGGGGGTTGAGCAGCGTGAAGGCGGCCGCCTGGGCCAGCACGGCGCCCCGGCCCAGGCCCAAGGCACCGGTGGCCGCCGTCAGCTGGCTCGCGTGCCGAGCGCGGCGCAATGCCCGCCAGCCGTAGACCGCCAGGAACGCCGCGCCCACCAGCGCCAGGGCCCGCGCCACGGCCGGCCGTTCGCCCAGCGCCTGGGCCATGCCCAGCACGCCGGCGGCGATCAGCACCGCGTCGGCCAGGGCGCAGAACAGCACGATGCTGCCCACATGCTCGCGCCGCAGGCCCTGGCGCAGCACGAAAGCGTTCTGTGCGCCGATGGCCACGATCAGGCCCAGGCTCAGGGCGAGGCCGTGGAGGAAGACGGGCAGGGCGGATGCGGCAAGGTCGGGTGAAGATGTCATGCCCCGTAGCTTGCCAGCGTGCCCGAATGAAGACAAACTATCTCTGCTAATTTATCTTAAGTAAAACTAATGCAATGCTCGACTACGCCGCCTTGACCGCACTGGCCGCCGTGGTGCGCGAGGGCAGCTTCGATCGTGCGGCACGAGCGCTGAACGTCACACCCTCGGCCATCTCGCAGCGCGTCCGGCTGCTGGAGGAGCGTGTGGGTTGCGCGCTGGTGGTGCGTGGCCAGCCCTGCGCGCCCACGGAGACAGGTCGGCGCCTGTGCCAGCATGTGGACCGTGTGCGCCTGATGGAGCAGGAACTGCAGGGCACGTTGCCCGCGCTGGCGCCGGAGGGCGTTGCGCGTGTGGCATTGCCCGTTGCGGTGAACGCCGACAGCCTGGCCACCTGGTTCACGCCCGCTGTGACCGCGTTCGCCGCCGAGGCACCCGTCTTGCTAGAGCTGAGCGTGGACGACCAGGACCACACCACTGCCTGGCTGCGCAGCGGCGCCGTGCTGGCAGCGGTGACGGGCAGCAGCCGTCCGGCCACGGGCTGCAACAGCGTGCCCTTGGGAGCCATGCGCTACCTGGCCGTGGCCTCGCCGGCTTTCATCACGCGCCACTTCGGAGGCGGTATCGGTGCCGGCAGCCTGGCCCGTGCGCCGTGCCTGGTCTTCAATGCCAAAGACGAACTGCAGGCGCGCTGGGCACGGCGGCATTGCCATCGCCATGTGGAGCTGCCGCGCCACCTCCTGCCCTCCTCGGAGGGATTCGTCACCGCGGCGCTCGCCGGCATGGGCTGGGGCCTGCAGCCGGAGGCTCTCATTGCCGGGCACCTGCGCAGCGGCGCGCTGGTGGAGCTGGTGGCGGACACGCCGCTGCCGGTGCCGTTGTATTGGCAAACGGCGCGGGCGGCGTCCGCACTGCTCGACGGGCTGGGGCGCGTGGTGCGTGCGGCTGCGCGCAAGGCGCTGCTGCCGTCCTGATCCCGGTATGCATGCACGCCGCATGGCTGCACTGGCGCGCGCTCCATTACCGAATCTGCATGGCCCCATACCCGCCGCGCGCGCAGCGAGAATCTCCCCCATCCCTACACAACGTCATAAACCTCCCAAGGAGAAAACCAGCATGAAGATCAGGGCCGCCGTACTCGACGCCATGGGCGCTTCCCATCCCTATGCGCAATCGCGTCCCCTGCAGATCCAGGAGGTGGAGCTGGCCCCGCCCGGCCACGGCGAAGTGCTGATCAAGGTGGCCGCCGCCGGCCTGTGCCATTCGGACCTGTCGGTCATCAACGGCGACCGCCCGCGTCCCATGCCCATGGCGCTGGGCCACGAGGCTTCCGGTGTGGTGGAGGAGGTGGGCGACGGCGTCACCGACCTGGTGCCCGGCGACCACGTGGTGATCGTGTTCGTGCCCAGCTGCGGCCACTGCGATCCCTGCGCCGAAGGCCGGCCCGCGTTGTGCGAGCCCGGAGCCGCCGCCAACGGCGCGGGCACGCTGCTGTCGGGCGCGCGCCGCATCTCGCGTGTGGGCGGTCAGCCGCTGAACCACCACCTGGGCTGCTCGGTGTTTGCCGAATACGCCACCGTCTCGCGGCGTTCGCTGGTGAAGATCGACAAGTCGGTGCCGCTGAACATGGCGGCGCTCTTCGGATGCGCGGTGCTCACGGGCGTGGGTGCGGTCATCAACACGGCGAAGGTGACCATGGGCGCCTCGGTGGCCGTGATCGGCCTGGGCGGCGTGGGCCTGGCGGCGCTCATTGGCGCGGCCGCCGCGGGCGCGCGGCAGATCATCGCCATCGACCTGTCGGACGACAAGCTCAAGATGGCGAAGGCGCTGGGCGCCACTCACACCATCAACGCGGGCCAGGCCGACGTGGCGGAGCAGGTCAAGGCCCTGAGCAACGGCGGCGTGGAATACGCCTTCGAGTTCGCTGGCGCGATCCGCGCGCTGGAGCTGGCCTACCGCATCACGCGCCGCGGTGGCACCACCGTCACGGCCGGCCTGCCGCCGTCCACCGCCATGCTGCCGCTGCCCGCCGTGAGCCTGGTGGCCGAGGAGCGCACGCTCAAGGGCAGCTACATCGGCACGTGTGTGCCCTCGCGCGACGTGCCGCGCTACATCAGCATGTTCCAGCAGGGCCGCCTGCCGGTGGACAAGCTGCTGACGGGAACGATGCCGCTGGAGGACATCAACCGTGGGTTCGACCTGCTGCACGCGGGGACGGCGGTGCGGCAGGTGGTGACGTTCGGCTGAGGCGGGCCTGCTATGGCGTGGGCGGCGGCACCTGGATGCGCCCCGCCAGCACCAGCGACGCGCGCAACATGTCGTTGATCCGTGTCTGCCAGCCATCGCCTGTGGCACGCAACGCTTCCAGTACGTCAGGGTCGAGCCTTAGTTTCACCGGCTCCTTTGTCGCGGCAGCCTTGGGTCGGCCGCGTTTGACCAGGGTCTGACCCCGGTACTCGTCGGCGTGCTGAAAGAACGCGTCATCCAACTCCGGCGCGTCGTCCGGGTCAGACCAGTTTTTGGGCGTACCGCGCTTGTTCTCGATCATTGGCTAGTCCCTTGCTGATGATGCGGCGGGCCGCGCCACGCGGTGTCCAGACCAGCACGACCATGCGGGCGTCCAGCAAGCCGACCGTGATGAAGCGGTCTTCCGCATAGTCTTCGCGCAGGTCGGGTGCGGTGAAGTGGTGGCCGGCAAACACTTCGCCGGCGCGGGCGAAATCCAGTCCCCGATGGGCTAGCGCCGCAGCGCGCTTTTCGGGGTCAAACTGTATCTCCATTGCATTTTATTGTGCACCCAATAATTGCGGCCCGTCAAATGGATGGGCATTCTTCGCGGGGTACATCGCGTAGTGTCACCCGGATCATCGTTCCCCGAAGCTGGGTACCCGCTTCTCCAGCAACGCCGCCACCGCCTCCCGATGGTCCGCTGAGGACATCGTCATCAGCTCCAGCCCCAGGTGCGCATCCGATGCCGTTGCCGCCTGGGCGCACAGCGCCATGTTGATGGAGCGCTTGGTGGCGCGAAGCGCCAGTTGCGGTCCCTTCGCCAGCCGGTCGGCATACGCCTCCACGGCCGCATCCAGCTCCGCGAGCGGCAACGCTTTGTGGACCAGGCCGATGCGTTCGGCTTCGGTGCCGGTCAGCGCCTCGCCAGTCAGCAGGTGGTGGCGCGCACGGGCGTAGCCGATCAGGTGCGGCCAGATGAGCGAACCGCCGTCCCCAGCCGACAGCCCGACGTTGACATGCGGGTCGGCGATCCGCGCCTCCTCGGCCATGAACACCACGTCGCACAGCAGCGCCAGCGTGGCGCCCAGGCCCATGGCGTGGCCGTGGACGCGGGCGATGGTGGGTTTGTCCAGCGCGAGCACGCTGCGCAGCAGGTGGGGCGCGCGGGCCGTCATGTGGTGGCGGAGGGCGGCATCCTCGGTGGCGCGCAGCATGCCGTGCAGGTCACCGCCGGCCGAAAAGGCGCGGCCGGCGCCGGTGAGCACGAGGATGTCGCAGGCCTCATCCGTGGCCACGTCGTCGAAGACGCGCGTCAGCTCGTCGTGCAGCACGGCGTCCGCCGCGTTGAGCGGCGGGTTGTCCATGGTGATGGTCAGGATGGTGCCGCGGCGCGCGAATCGCAGCTTGGTGTAGTGCTCGTACATAGGGGTCTGTGCGTGGGGCTTGCGGGCGGTCTGTGCGGTGGGCGGTCCGGTGGGCCGTGGTGGCTCAGGGTGCGCGGTCCTCAGCCAGTGCGGTCTCGATCTCCTCGGCGATGGCGCGTTTCCACTGGCGGATGTTCGCGTCGGTCACCAGCGACACATGGGCCGCGATGCTGAGCGCCAGCGCGGGTGTGCCGTCGGGTTCGGGAATGGCCATGCCCAGGCCGAAGGACTCTTCCACGACCTTGCCCTGGCTCATGGCGAAGCCGGTGCTGCGGGCCTGCCGCACGGCCTCGCGCAGCACGTCCAGCGTGATGCGGGGGTGGTTGCGCAGGCCGGGTGCGATGGTCTCGATGATGCGCTCGCAGGTGGGGCCGTCCAGCGCGGCCAGCAGCGCGGTGGCGCCGGCCCCAACACCCAGCAGGCGGCGCTGGCCTACTTCGACGGGAATCACGCGCACGACCGAGGTGCCTTCGGCCTTGACCAGGCACACGGCCTCCACGCCGCTGCGGCGCATCAGGTAGGAGGTGACGCCCGTGCGGCGCGCCACGGCCTCCACCACGTCGCGCCAGCGCGCCACCTCCAGCGCGCCGCGCGAGACGGCCAGGCCCAGCTCGTAGGTCAGGTGGCCCATCTGGTAGCGGCGGCTCTGCTCGCCGTAGGCGATGAAACCCTCGTCCACCAGGCATTTGAGGATGCGGTGGGCCGTGGAACGGTGCAGGTTCTCCGCCCGCGCGATGTCGGCCAGCGAGATGCCTGAGCCGTCGGCCTTGGCGATCGCCTTGAGGATGGAAGCGGCGCGGCGGATGGCCTGCGTGCCGTCGGTGCCCGCGGCTGCCTTCTTCGCTGGCACCTGGCTGCGGTCGTCGCGGCTGTCTTCGGCGATGGGATTCGTCTCCGTCACTGGTCGGTGCCTCGTGGGTTGCTGGCTTGCGGATGGAGGCATGTTTGTACCAGCATGGACCGTGCACGGGGCTTGCGCCACCGCCGCTCACGCGGACCGTCAGGGCGCAGGCGGGCAACTCGCAGGTCGTCAGGTCGCCAGATCGTCAGATCGTCAGGTCACTTGATGTCCGGGTACTTGCGGACGATCTCGGCGTTCTGCGTGACCTCGGACTTCAGCGCCTTGGCGAAATCCTCGGGCGAATTGCCCACCGGCACGAAACCGTTGGACTCGATGAGTTGCACGATCTTCGGGTCCTTCAGCGCCTTGGCGATCTCGCGCTGCACCCAGGCCACGGCAGTGGGCGGTGTGCCCACGGGCGCGACCACGCCGAACCACGACTCCATGTCGAACTTGTAGAGGTCGCGCACCAGCGGCACGCCGGGAAGCAGGGGGGACGCCTTGCTGCCGCCGAAGGACAGGGCCTTGAGCCGTCCCTTTTGCGCCAGCACCGTGCCCACGGTCTCGAAGTGCACGTCGAGGTGGCCGCCCAGGGTGGCAGCGACCAGTTCGGTGGTGCTCTTGTAGGGCACCTGCAGGAACTTGGCGCCGGTCTGCTCCTCCAGCATCGCCACCCAGCTCTTGTTGCCGGCCCCGAAGATGCCCACGCGCACGGACTCGGGCTTGGCTTTGGCCATGGCCACGAGGTCGCGCAGGTCCTTGGCGGGGAAGTCCTCGCGCGCGGCCAGCACCACGCCCAGGCTGATGATGTTGGTGACGGGCACGAAGTCCTTTACTGGGTCGATGTTCAACTCCTTGTTGATCAGCGGGTTCAGGTTGATGGAGCTGGCCCAGGGCACGGCCAGCGTGTAGCCATCCGGCGGCGCGGCCTTGATGGCGTGCAGCGCCACGGCGCCACCACCGCCGGGCTTGGCCTCGAATACCAGGTTGGCGCCGGTGTTCTCGCGCACTTTGTCGAAGACCGCGCGTTCGATGCCCTCGGGCGCGCCGCCGGGCGCGGCCACCCAGAACACGATGGGCTTGGTGGGATAGGTGGATTGCGCCATCGCGGCCGCGCCCAGTGCGAGCGCGGCAATGGCCAGGGGCATCTTGAACAGTTTCATGGGGTCTCTCCTCGTTGTGAAAGTGAAGGGGCAGGCGAAGGGCGTCAGGGGGCAGGCGGGGCGCGCTCGGTGGCCATGCGCTGCAGCTCGCGCTTTTGCACCTTGCCCACCGAATTGGTGGGCAGCTCGCTGACGACGCGCAACTGCTCGGGCCATTTCTGCTTCGCCAGGCCATGCGTCGCAAGGAAAGCGCGCAGGTCTTCCAGCGTCAGGCTGGCGCCGGGCTGCGGCACCACGAAGGCCAGCGCCGCCTCGCCCGTGCGCGCATCGGGCACACCCACGATGGCAACCTGGCGGATGGCGGGGTGCGCGACCAGCACGTTCTCCACCTCCAGCGGGCTGATGTTCTCGCCGAGGCGGATGATGATGTCCTTCTTGCGGCCCGTGATCTCGAGGAACCGCCCGCCGACGCGCCGGCCCAGGTCGCCCATGCGGAAATGGCCGCTTGGCGTAAAGGCGCCCGCGTTGTCCTGCGGGTCGAGGTAGCCGATGAACATGCGCGGGGCGCGGGCCACGATCTCGCCGACCTCGCCCTCGGGCACGGGGTGGTCGTGGTCGTCCAGCAGCAGCACATCGGCCGCGCATTCACCGTCGGTGGCGGCGCCCATCGCGGCGTCGGCCCGCGTGCGGATGCCGGGGCAGATGATGGGCACCTCGGTGGAGCCATAGGCGCGCGCGACCACGCAGCCCGGGAACTGCGCGGCTGCCTGCTCCACGAGACTGGGCGGCACGCTGGCGCCGCCACACACGAAGCGGCGCAGCGCGGGCAGCGCGGTACCGCGGGCGCGGGCGGCTTGCAGCAGGCCGGAGAGGAAGGGTGTGGCGCCGGCCAGGAAACTCACGCGCTCGGCTTCCATCAGGTCCACCGCGCGCTCGGGGCTCCAGCTGTCCATCAGCACGGCCGTGCTGCCCAGCGTCCAGGGAAATTCGAAGGCATACAACGAGCCACCGATATGCGCCACGGGCGAGGGGACCAGCGCCACATCTTGGTCCGACACATCCCAGAATGCACCGCCGAAACGCGCCAGCGCGTCGATGGAACGTTCGCTGTGCAACACCCCCTTGGGCCGGCCTGTGCTGCCCGAGGTGTAGAGCACCATCTTCACGGCGTCGGGGGCCGGTGGCGTGGGGGGCAGCGGATCCGCACCTTCCGCGAGCAGGTCGCCGTAGTGGGGGTGCCCACCCGCGGCTCCCCGCACCACGCAGACCAGGGGTGGCCATTCCTCGGCCGGCAAGGCGCGCGCCAGCAGCGCGGGGTAGTCCAGGCCGCGGAACTCCGCAGGCAGGAACAGTGCCTGCACCGCGCACTGGCGCAGGATGAACGCGATCTCGGCCTCGCGGTACATGGGCAGCAGCGGCACCAGCCGCCAGCCGTAGAGGCCGGCCGCGAGATGCAGCACACAGGCCTCGTGCCAGTTCGGCAGCTGGAAGGCGACCGAGGCGCCAGGCGCCAAGCCTCGGCGGCGCAACGCGCTGCCCAGACGCAGGGCCTCGGCATGCAGCGCGGCGCGTGTGTGGCGCAGCGGGCCGTCGATGACGGCGATGCGTTCGGGCGCCTCGTGCAGGCGCTGCGCGACGATGGCGGCAAAGAGGCTCGTGGTGTCAGCCATGGTGTGGGGGTGCCACGGCGGCCAGGGCCGCGGGCGACAGGTACCTGGTGGCGGACCAGCCGCCGTCCACGGCCAGCACCTGCCCGTTGACCCACCCCGCGGCGGGCGAGGCGAGGTAGTGAATGGCCTCTGCCACGTCCTCCACCGTGCCCGCGCGGGGCGAGGGCGTCATGTCGTAGTTCATGCGCTGGAAGGCCGGGCTTTCCAGCCGGGCGAGGGTCATGTCGGTCGCCACCACGCCGGGCGCGACCACGTTGCTGCGGATGCCGCCCGCGCCGTACTGGCAGGCGAGGTGCGAACTCAGGCCCAGCAGCCCTGCCTTGGCGGCCGAATACGCGCCGCCGCGCAGGCCGCCCACCAGTGCATACGTCGACGCCACATGCACCATGCTCGCGCCGGGCTGCATCACGGCCAGTGCCTCGCGCGCCAGGCGGAAGGGCGCACGTAGCATCAGGCCCAGGAAATGATCCAGCTCGGCGTCGCCGGTCTCGTGCACGGGTTTCGGGCTGCCGACACCGGCGTTGTTGACCAGGCAGTCCAGGCGGCCGAACCGGTCCATCGCCAGGGCCACGGCAGCGGCGGGTGCCGTGTCCTGCGTGAGGTCCGCAGCCAGCGCGGCGACGGGCTGGCCGCGCTCGGCGCCGGCCTGTTCCAACGTGACGAGTTTCGTGGCGTCGCGTCCCACGCCCACCACGGCCCAGCCGGCCGTGAGAAAGCGCTTTGCGGCTGCCAGGCCGATGCCGCTGCCGGCGCCCGTGATCAGTACGGTGGGTTGCGTCATCGGGCGTGGCTCCTTGCGTCGTCGCGCGGCGCGGCCAGGCGTGCCAGCAGGCCGCCGCGCGGGCCGCCGAGGTGTTCGTACAGGTGGGCGCGCAGCAGGTAGAGGTGCGCATCGCATTCGGCCGTGAAGCCCATGCCGCCGTGGATTTGGATGCAAGCCGCGGCGTTGGCCAGCGCCGTGCGCGCGGCCAGCAGGCGGCAGGCATCCAGCTGCAGGGCTGCGTCGGGCCATTCGCCCTGCAGCGCCAGCGTGGCCATGCCCAGCTGGGCGCGCAGGGCCCGGGCAGCGATGGCCATGTCGGCGCAACGGTGCTTGACGGCCTGGAAGCTGCCGATGGGCCGGCCGAACTGTTCGCGGGTGCAGGCATGGGCCACGGCGAGGTCGCGCGTCGCCTCGGCCATGCCGAGCAACTGGGCGCAGAGCAGCAGGGTGGCTTCGCGGGCCATCGGGGACTCCGTTGCAGCTAGTCGGCCGAGGACGGCCTGCTCCCGCAGCTCGGTGCGTTGCAGGCTGATGGAACGGTCGGTGGCGGGCACGGTGCGGGCCTGCAGGGCGTCGCGGCGCAACAGCAGCAGGCCATGGTCGTTCCACGACAACGCCAGCGCGGCGCCGGCACCATCGACGAGGTGGGCCTGCATGCCGCCTTCGCCGTCCACCGGCTCCTCGGGCATGTCGTCCAGCGCATTGGCCAGGCCCACGCGTTGTTCGCCGCGGACGATCTGTCGCGACAGCGCGTCCTGCCCCAGCACCGCCGCCATGCGCGCCGCGAGCAGCGTGGCCAGCGCGTCGGGCGTGAGCAGGTGGCGGCCGAACTCGATGCCGACGAGCATCGCTTCGACCAGGCCCAGTCCCAGGCCACCTACGCGCTCGGGCGCAGCCAGGCCCCAGATGCCGAGGTCGGTGAGGATGTGCAGCGTCTGCGCGTCGTGTGCGCGACCGTCGGTGCTGCGCAGCCGCGCCACGGGGAATTCATGGGCCAGCGCCGTGCGCAGGGCCTCGACGATCTCGCGCTGGTCGGCGGTGGGGTTGAGGTCGATGGTCACTTCGCGCTCTCCCGCGGCAACCCCAGGATGCGCTCGCCGATGATGTTGCGCTGGATCTCGGCCGTGCCGCCCGCGATGGTCTCGCTGTACGACTCCAGGTACTCGTGCACCCAGGGGCCGAGTGCGGCCATGCCGGCCTCTGCCTCCAACGCCTCGGGGCCCAGCAGGTCCATGCCGAGCCGGTGGATCTTCTGCGACAGCTCGGCGAAATACAGCCGCACGATGGAGCCGTCGAAAGGCGTGTCCGGATCCTGGAACAACGTGTGGTAGGTCAGGCCGCGCAGCGCCGCGGCCTCGGCGCGCAGCGTGGCGAGGCGCTGCAGGAGTGAAGGGTCCTGCTGGGCCGCCGGGCTGGCCAGGGCCAGGCGCGCGAGCTGTTCCACCTTGGCAGAGAGCCCCAACTGCAGCGCCGTGGCCGCCGTGCCGCGTTCGAAGCCCAGGGTCTGCATGGCGACATTCCAGCCGTCGTGCAATGCGCCCACCACGTTGGACAGCGGGATGCGCACGTTGTCGTAGAACACTTCGGCAAAGTGCGTCGCGCCCGCGAGGTTGCGGATGGGCCGCACCGTGATGCCGGGCGTGCGCATGTCGCAGATCACCCAGGACAGGCCCTTGTGCCGCGGCGAACCCGGCTGGGTGCGGATCAGAAGCTCCTGGTACTCCGCGATGTCGGCGAAGCTGCTCCAGATCTTCTGCCCGTTGACGACGAGGTGGTCGCCGTCGACGGTGCCCGTGGTGCGCAGGCTCGCCAGGTCCGAGCCCGCGCCGGGCTCCGAGAAACCCTGGCACCACAACACCTCGCCCGCCAGGATGCGCGGCAGGTGGAATGCCTTCTGTGCCGAGCTGCCGCAGGCGATCAGCGTGGGCCCGGCATGGTTCAGCGCGACGAAACTCGGGTCCAGCGGGCTGGGCGCGCCGGCGCGCACGTACTCCTCGTACCACAGCACCTGGCGTTCCAGGCTCAGGCCGCGGCCGCCGTACGCCGCGGGCCAGGCGATGCCCGACCAGCCGCCCGCATGCAGGCGGCGCAGCCAGCCGAGAGCGTAGTCGCGGGAGGCCTGCCCGCTGTGCGGCGCGGGGCCATCGGGCACATGGGCCTGCAGCCAGGCGCGCGCCTCGCGGGCAAACGCGTGGTCCTCCTGGGTGAAAGCGAACTGCATGCTGGGGTCGTGCCTCCAAATTTGTCTCACATGGTAGAACAAAAATGGCAGATGGGCAAATCTCTTTCGCGGCGAAGGATCTTCATCGGTCCGCAGGTCTTTACTCTGTACAAGCAACGCGCAGGGCGTTTATGATGCGCCACCAGTTTGTCCCATATATTGGCACAAAATTCGAAAGAGGAGCAGTCCATGGAGTTTGGTTGGTCCGCGCAACAGGCGGCGTTCCGGCAGAAGGTGCGCGATGTGCTGGCGCGCGCGCTGCCGCCGGACTGGGAGCACATTGCCCGCGAAGGCCCGGGCTCGGCCGCGCAGACGGCGTTCTCGCTGGAGTTCTGCCCCCGACTCGCGGCCGAGGGCCTGCTGGTGCCGCACTGGCCCGAGGAACATGGCGGCCGCAACGGCGCACCGTGGGAGCATTTCATCCTGGGCGAGGAGATGTGGGCCGCCGGCGAGCCGCGCGGCGCGCAGTACATGAACGTCAACTGGATCGGCCAGACGCTGATGCGCTTCGGCACGGAGGCGCAGAAGCGCCAGTACCTGCCCGAGATGGCGGCCGGCCGCGGCATCTGGTGCCAGGGCTTCTCGGAGCCCGGCGCGGGCTCTGACCTGGCGAGCCTGCGCACGCGCGCCGATGCGCGGGGCGGCGACTACGTCATCAACGGCTCCAAGATCTGGACCTCGTACGCGGGCCTGGCCGACCACTGCTTCCTGCTCGCGCGCACGGGCCACAACGGGGTGATGAATACGGGCAAGGCCGGCATCGCGATCTTCCTCGTCTCCATGCGCGCGCCGGGCATCACAGTGCGGCCCATCCCCAGCCTGATCGGCATGGGCGACATCCACGAAGTCTTCTTCGACAACGTGGTGGTGCCTGAGAGTTGCCGCCTGGGCGAGGAGGGCCAGGCCTGGCCCATCATTGGCTACGCGTTGTCCAACGAGCGCGTGGGCATCGCGCGGTATGCGTTCTCTCTGCGGGTGCTGAACGGCATGGTGCGGCAGTTGCAGGCACAGGGCCGCTTCGGCAACGAGATCGTGCAGATGCGCGCCGGCCAGGCCCATGCGGCCTGCGAGGCGGCGCGGCTGCTGGTCTACCGCGTGGTGGACCAGCGTGCGCGCGGCCTGCCGCCGAGCCCGGATGCAAACCTGGCCCGCCTGGCCGTGATCGCGGCCGACCATGCGGTGGCGGACTTCGGGCTGGACTTCCTGCCCGACACCTTCAGCGGCGAGGCCCACCCGCTGCATCTCTCGCACCACGAACGCGCTATCGTGGCCGGCATCGCCTCGGGCGCGGCCGAGATCCAGCTCAACCTGGTGGCCACCGACTACCTGCACCTTCCCCGGGAGGCCCGCGCATGAACTTCGAAGCCACCGGCGACCTGGCGGCCTTCCTGGACGCGGTCGACGATATCGCCACGCGTGCCGGCGCACAGGCCACGCTGCATGGACAGTCGCGCCATGAACCCGCGCCGGCGCTGGAACAGATGCTGGAGGAGGGCGGCTATTTCGCCTGTGCCACCGAGGAGAGCCTGGGCGTGCTGGCCGCAACCGCCATGGTGATGGCGCTCGCACGCCTGCCCGTGGGCTGCGAGTTCGCGGCCTCGGCGCTCGTCGCGCCGCTGGTCACAGCAGCCATCGGCCGGCAGCTGCCGCGCCCGCTGGCGGTGACGGAAGGTGATGCCAACCGCCCGCTGCGCCACCTGCCGCAGGCCCGCACGCTGTTGCGGCTCGGGCGCGACGACGTGCGTATCGCCGCGCTGCACCCCGAAGCCGTGGTGCCCGTGGAAAGCGCCTTCGCCTACCCGATGGGCGTGTTGCGCGACCCCGCCGCGTTGCACTGGCAGCCGGTGGAGGGCGTGGCCGCCGACATGGTGCGAGACCGCTGGCGCCTGGGCGTCGCCGCCGAGATGGTCGGCTGCCTGCAGGCCGGGCTGGCTGCGGTCGTCACCCATGTCACCGACCGCCGCCAGTTCGGACGCCCGCTGGGAGCCTTCCAGGGCGTGCAGCATCGCCTGGCCGCGGCCGCCAGCAGCATCGAAGCTGCACGGTGGTTGACCCTCGAGGCCGCGTGGACCGGGCAGTCAGCGGATGCCACCACGGCCCTGGCCCAGTTGCAGGGTATCAGCACGAAGATCGTCTACGACCTGCACCAGTTCATGGGAGCGATGGGCCTCACGCTGGAGCATCCCCTGCACCGGTGGACCTACCGGCTCAAGCTGCTGCGCTCGGAGTGCGGCGGCGCGGAGCGGCAGTTCGCGGAACTGGCGCGGGGCGTCTGGGGCGAAGCGGCCTGATCATTCGCTGCGGTAGTACGCGCGCTGGCCCCTCAGACGGGTTGGGGCGGGAGCGCTGTCTCGGTCGGCAAGCTGGGAACCGGGGCGTCGCGCGGGTCGAGCAGGTACTCTTCCGCTGGCCGTCCCGCGTCGGGGCCCAGCCCGCGCACGCTGCGTTCGTCGACCGAGGGAGTTGCCTCGTCGGGGACCGGATCGAGCACCATGCCGTAGGCGCCGTACTCCCTGCCGGGTTGGCCGAGCACGGCGCCCGTGGTGCTGGTGCGCACGGCGGCATCGCCGTCGTGGACGGCCGGTGCCGTGGCCGTGTTGTCGTGTGGTGTCGTGGGTTGCATGGGAGGGGGTCCTTTCCAAGTGGCTGCGGCGCTGCCGGCCGTTGCCCGGGTGCCAGCGGTTCGGCTGCGGCGTCGGTGGTGTGTTGCAGCCATCTTAGGAAGCTGGCGGCGCGCTGCTGTAGGACGATGCGGCGCATGCCTGTGGGCCAAGGCAGCCTGTGCGCCGTCACCACAGGCGCAGTCCGGGCACGGCAGCGGGTCTGCGATTCCCGCGCAAGCTACTGCCAAAAGCTTCGTTGGCGGTGGCCCGCGCGGTGCCTACAGTGGCCCTGACAACACGCCGGTGTGCGGATGGTCCGTACCTCCGACGGTGTGTCACCGTACTGGAGCCTCCTCATGAGCAACCGCCCCCCGCTGCAATCCGCCAGCAGTGTCCAGGTACTTCCCCTGTCTGCCTACACCGGTGCCGAGATCCGCGGCGTGGACCTGCGCGCGCCGCTGCGCCCCGACGAGTTGGAGGCGGTACGCACGGCATTGCTGCAGTGGAAGGTCGTGTTCTTCCGCGACCAGCCGCTGGACCATGCGCAGCATGTGGCGTTCTCGCGCCAGCTGGGTGAGCCCACGCTGGGGCATCCCGTCTTCGGCCACGAGGCCGGTTTCCCCGAGGTTTATTCCATCGCCAAATACCGCCGCGCCAACAGCCACGAAAGCCAGCCCGAGCGGCGGCCCTGGACGGGATGGCACACCGACGTGACTGCGGCCCACAACCCGCCGGCGATCTCTATCCTGCGCGGCGTGACCATCCCGCCCTATGGCGGCGACACGCAGTGGACGAACCTCGTGGCCGCCTACCGCGCGTTGTCCGAGCCGCTGCAGCGTTTCGTGGACGGGCTGCGCGGCATCCACCGCTTCAGCCCGCCGGTGGGCGCCACGCCGTCGCAGGAGTACCTGGATCTGGTGCAGAGCAAGACGCTGGTCAGCGAGCATCCGCTGGTGCGCGTGCATCCCGAGACGGGCGAACGCGCGCTCTACGTCAGCCCGGGTTTCCTCAAAAGCGTGAGCGGCCTCGCGCCGCGCGAGAGCCGTGCGTTGCTGGAGCTGCTGTGGGAACACATCCTGCGCAGCGAGTTCACGGTGCGCTTCAAGTGGGAGCCGGGCAGCATCGCCATCTGGGACAACCGCTCCACGGCGCATGTGGCGCCCTTCGACATCTTCGACCTGGACTTCGACCGGCAGCTGTACCGCACCACGCTGGTGGGCGATGTACCGGTGGGTGTGGACGGACGGCTGTCCACTGCCATCTCGGGCGACCCGATGCTGGCCGCGCACGGCGCGGCGTACTGAGCCTGCGCCGCGGCGCGCTTCAGGCCTTGCGGAAGTAGCGCCGCACCACCGACTCCGCCACGCAGGCTGGCTTGGCCTCGCCCTCGATCTCCACGGTCACGGTGCAGGTCAGCTGCAGGCCGCCTTCCACCTCCTCGACCTTCGCCAGCAGGAAGCGGCCGCGCACGCGGCTGCCCGCGCGCACGGCGTTGGTGAAGCGCACGCGGTTCAGGCCGTAGTTGACACCGAGGTCGCAGAAGGGCATCGCGTCCACCAGATAGTCCTCGTAGAACTTGCCCAGCAGCGATAGCGTGAGGAAGCCGTGCGCGATGGGGCCGCCGTAGGGCGACTCGGCCGTGGCCCGCGCCACGTCCACGTGGATCCACTGGAAATCGCCCGTCGCCTCGGCGAACTTCTGGATGCGGTCCTGGCCGATCTCGACCCATTCGGATACGCGTATCTCCTGGCCTGTGGCGGCGACCACGGCGGCGGGGGATGCGAAGGTGAGGGAAGTGTCCATGGAGCCGCATCGTAGCCATCTGACAGGGTAAATACTAGTAGGCCATTCAAATGGTCTGACAATAATGAAGCCATGATCCTGGCCGCCACCCAGCCCCTGAACATGATCGCGATCGACCAGATCAGCGTGCCCAAGGCGGCCAACGTGTTGGCCGACGCGCTGCGCGAGAAGATCCTCAAGGGCGACCTGAACGAAGGCGTGGAGCTGCCCTCGGAGCGCGAACTCGGCGAGCAGGCGGGCGCATCACGCGCCACGGTGCGCGAGGCACTGCGCATCCTCGAGAGCGAAGGCCTGATCGAGACCCGCCTGGGCCGCCGCGGCGGCTCGGCCGTGCTGCCGCCCAGCACCGCGACCATCGAGCGCTCGGTGGGCATCTACATCCGCGGCAAGCGCATCCGGCTGCAAGCCGTGCTGGAGACGCGCGGCGCCATCGAGCCCTCCGCCGCGCGTTATGCCGCCTTGCACCGCAATGAAGAAGACCTCGAAGAACTCGAGCGCTGCCAGCAGCGCGTGGAGCGCGCCGCCGAGGACGGCGACCTGGACGCTTACATCCAGGCCAACCTCGACTGGCATGTGCAGGTGGTGCGCGCCAGCCATAACGAATTGCTGATCGCCTTCATCGCCGCGGTGGCGAAGTCGGTCTATCTCGAGAGTGACATCGAAGGTTTCAACTCCGGCGAGGTGCGTGCGGCGGTGGTCCACGCGCACCGCCGGGTGATGGACGCCATCCGCGCAGGCGACGGCGAAGCCGCCGCGCGGCGAATGGCACGCCATGTGGACGCCTACATCGACGACGTGCGCAAGGCGACCGCAGCGGCACCGGCCACGCGGCCGGCGCGCAGGAAGACAACAGCTTAGTTCGGCGGCGTGGCGACGCCCCGCAGGGGGCGCGCCCTGCCATGGTTTCACGAGGACGGCGGACGGGCCGCTGGCACATCGTCGGGATGTGCCAGCCCCGCGCCGCTGCGAGGAGACAACACGCAATGAGCAGCATCGTCGGCATCGACGTCGGTGGCACCTTCACCGACCTGTACTTCTCGGGCAACGCGGACCGGCCGCACCAGATCCTCAAGGTGCCTTCCACGCCGAAGGACTCGTCCATCGGCCTGCTCGATGCGCTGCGCGGCGCAGGCCTGCAGGCGGATGACCTGGACGCCATCCTGCATGGCACCACCATCGCCACCAACGCCATCATCGAGAAGCGCGGTGCGCGCTGCGCGCTCATCACCACGCGGGGCTTCCGCGATGTGCTCGAGCTAGGCCGCCGCGACCGGCCGCGCATGTACGGCCTGGAGGGTGTGCACGAGCCGCTGGTGCCGCGCGAGCTGCGCTTCGAGGTGGACGAGCGGCTGGACCACGAAGGCCATGTGCTGCAGCCGCTGGACGAGGCGGGCGTGCGGGCCGTGGGCGAGGTGCTCAAGACGCTGGAGGTGGAGTCGGTGGTCATCTCCTACATGCACGCCTATGCCAACACCGCGCACGAGGATCGCACGCGCGACATCCTGGCCGCGATGCACCCGCAATGGGAGATCGTCACGGCCACCTCGGTGGTGCGCGAGTACTACGAGTTCGAGCGCACCAGCACGGCCGTCGTGCAGGGCTTCCTGCAGCCGCTGGTGGCGAAGTACGCGCGCAACCTCGCGGCCAAGCTCAAGGACTGGGGCTTCACGCGCGAAGTGGCCATCATGCAGTCCAACGGTGGTGTGGCACCGCTGCGCCAGCTGGGCCAGCGCGCCGCCTACATCGTGCGATCCGGCCCCGCGGCCGGCGTCACGGCGGCCGCGCGCATCGCCGCCGAGGCCGGCTACAACCATGTGATCACCGGCGACATGGGCGGCACGAGTTTCGACGTGGCCGTGATCATCAACGGCCAGCCCAAGGTCGCCGAACTCACGAACCTGGACTTCCGCATCCCGCTGCGCCTGCCGATGATCGACGTGCACACCATCGGCGCGGGCGGCGGCAGCATCGCGCACCTGGACCGTGGCGGCATGCTGCAGGTGGGGCCACGCAGCGCCGGCGCGATGCCCGGCCCGGTGGCCTTCCGCCGAGGCGGCACCGAGCCCACGGTGACGGATGCCAACGTCGCGCTGGGCCGCATCAACCCCGCGAGCCGCATGAACGGCAAGGACGCCACGCTGGACGTCGAGGGCGCACGCCGCGCCGTGGCCGCGCTCGGCGAGCGGCTGGGCCTGGGCATGGAGCAGACCGCCGAGGCGATCCTGGCGGTGGTGAACCAGCGCATGGCCGGCCGCATCCGCCTCATGTCCATCGAACGCGGCCTGGACCCGCGCGACTTCGCCTTCGTGGCCTTCGGTGGCGCCGGCCCGCTGCACGGCGGTGCCCTGGTGCGCGAGGTGGGCGTCTCCACCATGCTGGTGCCGCTGTACCCCGGCGTCTTGTGTGCGCTGGGCTGCGTGTATGCCGACCTGCGTTACGACCTCTCGCAGACCGTGGAGAAACGCATCGACCGCCTGGAGCCCGGCGAGCTGGCGCGCACCATCGCCGCACAACGCGCGCAGGGCCAGAAGCAGCTCGACGAGAGCCAGGTGCCGATCGACACCTCGTCCATCACGCACATCGCCGACATGGCCTACGCAGGCCAGATCCACGCGCTGCAGGTGGCCATCGAGCCGGAATGGGACAACGCGCGCCTGGCGCAGGCCTTCAACGACGCCTACCGCGACAAGTTCGGCAACACGCTGGCGGACATGGCGGTGGTGATCGTCAACCTGCGCACCGTGGTGGTGGGCACGCGCTCCGGCAGTCCCTTGCCGCAGGCCCGGGAAGGCGGCAGCGGCACGCCGCAGCCTGTCTCGCGCCGGCGGGTGCACTTCGGCACGGCCTGGCACGACACACCGGTGTATGCACGCGACGATTTCGCGCCGGGCATGGCGCTGGACGGTCCCGCGATCGTCGAACAGATGGACACCACCACCGTCATCGAGCCCGACATGGCGCTCACGGTGGACCGGCACGGCAACCTCCTCGTCAAGGTGAAGGCATGACCACGAACACCATGAATGCGATGAACGCCATCGATCCCGTCACGCTGGCCGTCGTGCGCGGCAGCCTGGAGCAGATCGCCGACGAGATGGACCTGCACCTGATCCATGCGGCCATCTCGCCCATCATCTCCGAGACCAACGACTGCGCCAACGGCATCTTCCATCCCGTCACGGGCGAGACCATCGCGCAGGGCAGCTTCGGCCTGCCGGTGTTCCTGGCCTACATGCAGTTCACGGTGCAGAAGGTCATCGAGCTGGCCAACGCCGAGGGTGGCTTCAAGCCCGGCGACATCTGGATCATGAACGACACCTACCTGGGCGGCAGCCACCTGCAGGACACGCAGCTGATCGCCCCGGTCTTCGCCAACGGCGAGCTCTTCGCCGTGATGGCCACCACGGGCCACCTGATGGACGTGGGCGGCAACGTGCCCGGCGGCTGGGGTCCCAAGGCCACCGAGATCCACCAGGAGGGCATCATCATCCCGCCGGTGAAGCTCTTCGAGGAGGGCAAGCAGAACACGGCGCTGGTGGCCATGATCCGCGCCAACGTGCGGTTGCCAGCCGAGATCACCGGCGACATCGCGGCCATGAGCAATGTGTTCTCGGTGGGCACGCGCGGCATCGAGGCGCTGGTGCAGCGCTACGGCCGCGAGGTGCTCACGGGCTGCCTGAACGCGATGATCGCGCACTCCGAGCGCCAGATGCGCTCGTACATCCGCGACATCCCCGACGGCACCTACCGCTACGAGGACTTCATCGACAACGACGGCGTGGTGGACGAACCCATCCCCGTGCGCCTGGCCATCACGGTGCAGGGCGACGAGATGCGCTTCGACTTCACGGGCAGCGGCCCGCGCTCGAAGGGGCCGATGAACATGTCGCGCAACACCACGGTGTCGTCCGTCTTCGTGGCCATCAAGCACATCTTTCCGGACGTGCCGGTCAATGGCGGCACCTTCCGCCCGATCCACATCGACGTGCCCAAGGGCAGCCTGCTGGCCGCCGAGTACCCCGCACCCTGCGGCGGTTACCTGGAGCCCATGGGCCGGGTCATCGACGTGGTCTTCGGCGCCCTGAGCCAGGCCGTGCCCGACAAGGCGCCCGCGGCCTTCTTCGGCACCATCGGCGTGGTGGCCATCAGCGGCACGCACCCGAAGAGCCACAACTACTTCGTGGGCGTGTTTCCCTACCCCGGTGGCTATGGCGCCAGCAAGGGCAGCGACGGCCTCATCAACGGCACGCCGCCGCAGTCGATGGCCAACTTCATGTCGCTGGAGATGTCGGAGCACCGTTTCCCGCTGCGCTTCGACCATTTCCGCATCCGTGAGGACTCGGGCGGCGCGGGCCTGCAGCGTGGCGGCTGCGGCACCGAATACGGGTTCACGGCCTGGTCCGACATCACGGTGTCGGTGCTGGGCGACCGCGCGGACTTCGCACCCTTCGGCATCCACGGCGGGGGCAAGGCACAGGCCAATCGCGTGGGGCTCACGACCCAGGGCCGCAGCTGGACGCCGCCGCTGCGCAGCAAGCTGGAGAAGGAGCCGCTGGCGGCCGGCGACGCGCTGCGCGCCGCCTCACCGGGCGGCGGCGGCTTCGGCGACGCGTTGCAGCGCGAGCTGGCCGACGTGGAGCAGGACCTGAACCGCGGCTACATCAGCCGCGCCACCGCCGAGGAGGCCTACGGCGTGGTCATCGCCGACGCGAAGAGCCTGGTCGCGGGCCACACGCAGTACCGGCTCGACGCCGCGGCCAGCGCCGAGCGCCGGCGCGAACGGGCCTCGGCTGGCGCATCGCGGACCGCAACACCGTGACCCCATTGAACACGTTCACAGCATCGACCGCATCCACGACGCAGCCAGAGGAAGGACACGCAGCATGAGCAGCCACCACGACAGCACCGGCGCCTGGGAGCTCCCGCAGGAATACCGGATGCTCCAGGACTCCATCCGCCGCTTCATGCGCGAGGAGGTGAAACCCGTCGAGGACAAGCTCCCGCACGACGCCTACACGCCCGAGCCGGCGGACCTGGCCAATCTGCAGCGCAAGGCGCGCGACGCCGGCCTGTGGCTGTTCGAGACGCCCGGCGAACACGGCGGCGCCGGGCTCAACCTGCTGGGCCAGTGCATCGCCGCGGAAGAGGCTGCCAAGTGCCGCATGGGCATCTACATCGCCGGCTGCGGCGCCTTCGGCTTCGACCCACCGGTGGTGATCTGGAAGGGCACCGAGCACCAGCAGCGTTTTGCGCGCGACGACGTGCAGAACGGTACCAAGGCCTTCGTCGCCATCAGCGAGCCCAGCGGTGGCTCCGACCCGGGTCGCTCCATCCAGACGCGCGCCGTGCACAAGGGCGACCGGTATGTGATCAACGGCACCAAGGTCTGGATCTCGGGCGCCGGCATGGCCAAGTGGGGCGTGGTCTTCGCCCGCGTGGGCGACAGCAAGGGGCGCGAGGGCATCACCAGCTTCGTGGTGGACAAGAGCCGCCCCGGCATCTCGCTCTCGCCGATTCCCGTGATCCGCTCGTACTTCCCCTACGAGGTGCATTTCGACAACTACGAGGTGCCCGAGGAAGACCGGCTGGGCGAGGAGGGCAAGGGCTTCGCCTTTGCCGAGGAGTGGTTGATCCATGCGCGCCCACCATACGCGGCAGCCAGCATCGGCGTGGCCCAGGCCGCGCTGGAGCTGGCCAAGGACTGGGTGCGCCAGCGCAAGGCCTTCGGCAGCACGCTGGCCGAGAAGCAGGCAATCCAGTGGATGATCGCCGACAGCGAGGTGGAGCTGCGCGCGGCCCGCCTGATGATCTGGCAGGCGGCCTGGAATGCCGACCTGGGCCGCGACATCAAGGTCGAGGCCTCCATGTGCAAGGTCTACGGCACCGAGGTGGCGGGCCGCGTGGTGGACCGCTGCATCCAGATGTTCGGTGGCCTGGGCGTGGCGCGCGAGATGCCGCTGGAGCGCTGGTACCGGGAGATGCGCATCCGCCGCATCGGCGAAGGCCCCTCCGAAGTACACCGCATGGTCATCGCCCGCGACCTGCTGGGCGGCAGCCGCAGCCGCAGCGCCTGAAGCCCGCCTGAATCACCGGATCACCCCCATGGCCATCGACTTCGACGTCTCCAAGGAGGGCATCGCCCTCATCACCATCAACCGTCCCGAGCGCCTGAACGCCATGGACGCCGAGCACTACCAGCTGCTGTCGCAGGCCTGGTGCCGCGTGCGCGACGACAACGCCATCCGCTGCGCCATCGT
The DNA here is from genome assembly GCA_965278985.1 of Burkholderiaceae bacterium. GTDB lineage: Bacteria > Pseudomonadota > Gammaproteobacteria > Burkholderiales > Burkholderiaceae_C > CAISIP01. The sequence continues at coordinate 1,056,975 of OZ257131.1, forward strand.
CACGGGCGCGGGGGACCGGTCCTTCACCACCGGCGCTGACATCAAGAGCTTCCTCACCGCGCCGCCGGACCTGTCGGACATGTGGCTCACCCAGCGCGACCAGCTGCTGAACCGCGGGCTGGAGGTGTGGAAGCCGGTGGTAGCTGCCATCAATGGCTATGCGCTGGGCGGTGGTGTCACGCTGATGCTGGCCACCGACATTCGCGTGGCCTCCACGAATGCCACCTTCAATCTCGCCGAGGTCAAGCGCGGCGTGATCCCCGGCAACGGCGGCACGCAGCGCATCCTGCAGCAACTGCCCTATGCCATCGCGATGGAGATGCTGCTCACCGGCGACGCCATCGACGCCGAGACGGCCGCGCGCTGGGGGCTCATCAACAAGGTGGTGCCGCGCGAGCAACTGCTGGAGACCGCCTTCGCCTACGCCCGCAAGATCGCTGCGAATGCGCCGCTGGCGGTGCAGGCCGCCAAGGAACTGGCGCTGCGCAGCCGGGACACCGACCTGGTGACGGGGCTGCGCATCGAGGCGGTGATCAACCGCATGCTGATGCAGACGGAAGATGCGAAGGAGGGTCCTGCCGCCTTCGCCGCCAAGCGACCCCCCAACTTCCAAGGGCGCTGACATGATGCCCCCACGCTCATCACTTCGTGTATCGCTGCCCCCCAAGGGGGCGCAGGCCCCCCTTGGGGCAGCCCGGCGGGAGGCCTGACATGGCCGACTACCCATTGCGAGGCGTCACCGTCGTGGATCTGGGCCAGATCTACAACGGCCCCTACTGCACCTTCCTCATGGCGATGGCCGGTGCACGCGTCATCAAGATCGAGACGCGTGGCGGCGAGAACCTGCGCCGACGCGCCGTGGTGGGCGGGGCCGCGCTGCCCTTCGCGATGCTCAACTCCAACAAGACCTTCGCCACGCTGAACCTCAAGACCGCGCGGGGCTGCGCGCTGCTCAAGAGCATGGTGGAGCGCGCCGACGTGCTGGTGGAGAACTTCGCGCCCAATGCGATGGAGCGGCTGGGTGTCGGCTACGAAGTGCTGCGGCAGGTCAACCCGCGCCTGGTCTACGGCTCCGGCTCGGGCTACGGCCGCTCCGGACCGAACCGCGACTACCCCGCGATGGACCTCACGGTGCAGGCGATGGCCGGCGTCATGAACGTCACGGGCTTCCCGGACCGCCCGCCCGTCAAGGCCGGTCCCGCCCTGGGCGACTTCTTCGGTGGCGTGCACCTGTACGCGGCCATCGTGACCGCGCTGTACGAGCGCGAGAAGACCGGCACCGGCCGCCTGGTCGAGGTGGCGATGCAGGAGGCGGTCTACCCCTCGTTGGCCTCCAACCTGGGCCTGCACTACAGCCGCGGCAACGCGGTGCCGCCGCGCACCGGCAACCGGCATGGTGGCCTGGCCGAGTCGCCCTACAACGTCTATCCCACGGCCGACGGCCACATCGCCATCATCTGCGTCAACGACAAGCACTGGCAGTCCATGCTCACCGCCATGGGCCGTGAGGACCTGCGCGCCGAGCCGCGTTACGCCAGCCTCAAGAGCCGCGTCGAGCACATGGACGAGATCGACGCGCTGGTGGGCGCCTTCACGGCGCAACACCACAAGCAGGCGCTGTTCGAACTGCTGATGCGCCACCACGTGCCCTGCGCGCCGGTGCGCGACCTGGACGAGGTGGTCAACGACAAGCACATGCACAGCCGCCGCGCGCTCGAATGGGTGGACCACCCCGAATACGGCCGCGTCTGCCTGCCCAACTCGGCCCTGCGCTTCGACGGCGTGGAGCCCATGCAGCTGCAGCCCAGCGGCCCGCTGGGGCGCGACAACCACGCGGTCTACGGCGACTGGCTGGGCCTGTCGGCCGACGAGATCACGCAACTCGAAGCAGAGGAGGTCATCTGATGGCCCACGCACTCAGCGGCCGGATGGTCATCGCCGGCATCGGCCACACGGCCTTCGGCAAGCACCCGGGTCGCAGCACCGTCTCGCTGAACATCGAGGCCATCCGCAACGCGCTGGCCGACGCGGGCGTGGAGAAGGACCAGGTGGACGGCCTGTTTGTGAAGGCGCCCACGTCGAAGTTCGAGATGATGTACGCCCAGAAGCTGGCCGAGGCCATGGCACTGGTGCCGCGCGTGGGCGGCGTCTGGGACCACGGCGGCGCCAGCACCAACAGCATGATCGCGCACGCCGCCATGGCCATCGACGCCGGCCAGTGTGACATCGCCATCGTGGCGCTGGCCGACAACCCTGCCACCGGCTCGCGCCAGGCCTACGAGAAAGCCTGGGGCGACGATGCGGTCTTCGGCTGGTTCGGTACGCCGGCGGGTTACGCGATGGTCGCGCAGCGCCACATGCAGCAATACGGCACGCCCAACGACGGCCTGGGGGCCATCGCCGTGGCGGCCCGCAAGCACGGCGCCGCGAACCCCCATGCGCAGCTGCGCAAGCCCATCACGCTGGACCAGTACCGCGAATCGCGCCTCGTCGTGGAGCCATTGCGTCGCGACGACTGCTGCCTGGTGTCCGATGGCGCCGCCGCCGTGGTGGTGATGAGCGCCGAACGCGCCAAGGCCATGGGCGTGGCCAAGCCCGTGGCCATCCTCGGCTTCGGCCAGGGCCAGACCTCCTGGGAGGTGGCGCTGCGCCCCGACCTCACCACCACCGCCGCGAAGATCGCCGCCGAAACGGCCTTCCGCATGGCCGGCCTGGCGCCGCGCGACATGGACGTGGCGCAGCTCTACGACTGTTTCACCATCGTGCCGCTGATGGCCCTGGAGGACTACGGCTTCTGCGCCAAGGGCCAGGGCGGGCACTGGGTGCAGGGCGGGCGCATCGAGATCGGCGGCGAGCTGCCGCTCAACACCTCCGGCGGCCTGCTGTCCGAGACCGGCATGCCCGGCCTGCAGCTCACGCTGGAAGCCGTGCGCCAGCTGCGCGGCGAGTCCGTCAACCAGGTGCGCAACGCGCGCAAGTGCGTGGTGAGCGGGCAGGGCGGAGTGATGCACAGCCACTCCACGCTGATCCTCGGCCAATAGGAGCACGCCATGAGCGACGCAGACATCTCCACCGCATTGCCCGAGCCCGACATGAGCGAACTGGGCCGGCCCTTCTGGGACCGCCTGCAGCAGGGCCGCTTGAGCTTCCAGCGCTGCAGCGCCTGCGGCCACGCCTGGCTACCCGCGCGCAGCGAATGCCCGCAGTGCCTGGGTGATGCATGGCAACGCGAAGACGCCAAGGGCGAGGGCACGCTGGTGAGCTGGGTGGTCTACCACCAGGGTTACCACCCGGCCTTCGCGCAACGCCTCCCGTACACGGTGGCCATCGTGCAGCTGGCCGAGGGGCCTCGCATGATTTCGAACATCGTTGGTGCCGACCCCAAGGGCCTGCGCATCGACCAGCCGCTGCGGCTGCGCATCGAACCCGACGGGCCGCTGGCCGTGCCGCGTTTCACACCCGCGTGAAATGGAACACCCCCAGTCTTCGCGCACTGCGTGTCGCTACGCCAACCCCCTTGCAGGGGGCGCCGCCAGCGGCCCGGCAAAGCCGGTTCCGCGGCGGCCACTGGAGAAGCCCTAGGGCTCCACGAACACAGACACAACAAGGAGACAGAACCCATGCACCGCCGTACCGCCCTGTTTGCCGCGACCTTGTTGCTGGCCTCTGCCGTGCAAGCGCAGGACAACTTCCCCAGTCGTCCCCTGAAGATCGTCGTGCCCACATCGCCCGGCAGCGGTTCGGACACCACGGCCCGCTTCTTCGGCGACCAGCTGGCCGCAGCGCTGGGCCAGCCGGTGCTGATCGACAACAAGCCCGGCGCCAATGGCGTGATTGCCGCCATGGGCGTGAAGCAGGCGCCGCCCGATGGCTACACGCTGTTCCTGGGCACGAACACGCACATGGCGGTCAATCCGCTCACGGTGAAGGACCTGCCCTACGACGCGCAGAAGGACTTCAAGTTCATCAGCGGGCTGGCGCGCGGCATGATGATCTTTGTCGCGCCCGCCGGCACGAAGTACGGCACGCCCGCGGCGCTGGTGGCCGAAGCCAAGGCCACACCGGGCAAGTTGAACGTCGGCTCCTACACGGCCGGTTTCCAGCTCTCGGCCGAATGGTTCGGCGCCGTCTCGGGAACCAGGTCCACGTATGTGAATTACCGCGGCGCACCCGAGGTGTACACCGCCGTCATGGGTGAACAGCTCGACTGGGCCGTGTCGGACCTGATCTCCTCGGTCGCGGTGGTCAAGGCCGGCAAGATGAAGGCGGTGGCCGTGTCGGGCGAGCAGCGGTATCCCGAATTGCCCGACGTGCCCACGCTCAAGGAGAGCGGGTACCCGGACTACGTCAACTACACCTGGACCTCGCTGGTGATCCGCTCCGACACGCCCGAGCCGGTGGCCGCGAAGCTGGAGCAGGCCATCCAGAAGATCCTGGCCACGCAGGCGGCGAAGGACTTCACGGTCAAGATCGGTTCCGAACAGCTGCTACTCGGGCCAGCGGAGATGCGCAAGTTCCAGCAGAGCGAGATCGAGCGCTTCCGCCGCATCGCCGACGGCGCAGGGATCAAGCCGCAATGAACGCACTCAGGTCCGCCCCGTTGCACAGAGATCGCCCATGACCACCGGCATCGACACATTCTGGCAAGGCCGCGCCGCCGTGGTGACGGGCGGTGCCCGGGGCCAGGGTGCGGCGCTCAGCCTGCAGCTGCTGCAGGCGGGAGCGACCGTGCACGTGGTGGACGTGCTGCCGCCCGACGATGTGGCGTGGCAGTCATTGCGCGCTAGCGCCGATGCCGGTGCCGGTGGTGGCAGCGGGCGCCTCGTGCCGTGGCAGCAGGACGTTGCGGACCCTGCTGGCTGGGAACGCCTGTCCGAGGCGCTGCGTGATGGCGGCCAGCCCCTGATGGGCCTGGTCAACAACGCCGGCATCACCGGCGCGCGCAACACCGTGACCCGCACCGACCTGGCCGACTGGGAGCGTGTGCTCGCCATCAACCTCACGGGCAGCATGCTCGGCATCCGGGCCATGGCGCCACGCATGGTGGCAGGCGCGGCCATCGTGAACATCTCGTCCACCGTCGGCATGACCGGCTACCACAGCGCCGCGTACACGGCCAGCAAATGGGCGCTGCGCGGCCTCACGCGCAGCGCGGCGATGGAGCTCGCGCCGCGTGGCATCCGCGTCAACAGCGTGTGTCCCGGCGTGGTGGACACGGACATGATCCACACCAATGCCTCGCTGGTGCAGGCCCTGCAGTCCATCATCCCGATGCAGCGCATGGCGCAGCCCGCGCAGATCGCCGACGTGGTGATGTTCCTTCTCGGCCCGCAGGCGTCCTACGTCACCGGCGCCGACCTCGCCGTCGACGGCGGCGTCACCGGTGGCGGCACCTACTGGCCCGTGGGGCGCGCCATGGGCGTGCTGGGCGCCGCCGAGCCTTCGCATTCCGTTCCACCCGCACCCCTTTCCCCGCAGCACTGACAACCACTTCCACCACCGAAGGAGACACACGATGAAAGCATTGAAGCACTGGATCGCGGCGGCCTGCACGGCCGCGGCACTCATGCCCGCAGCCTGGGCGCAGCAGCCGCCCATCAAGGTCGGCGCGCTCAACCCCTACAGCGGCCCGCTGGCGCTCTACGGCACCGAGGTGACGCGCGGCTACGAGATCGCGGTGGACAAGATCAACGCCGCCGGCGGCGTGCTGGGCCGCAAAATAGAAATCGTGCGTGGCGACGTGTCCACGCCGCAGCAGGGCATCGCCACCGTGGAGCAACTGGTCAGCCGCGACAAGGTGGACATGTTCGTCGGCACGTACATCAGCGCCATCGCGCTCACCGCGAGCGACGCGGCCCTGCGCTACAACAAGCTGTATTGGGAAACGAACGCCGTGGCGCAGCAGCTCACCGAGCGCGGCCTGCCGAACTTCGTGCGCAGCGGGCCGGACGGTTCAGCCTTTGCCAACACCTCCTCGGCGACGGTCAAGGAATTGATCGCCCCGATGCTCAAGAAAGACATCAAGGACCTGAAGGTGTGGATCGAGAGCGAGGACTCGATCTACGGTGCCACCATCGGCCAGGCGCAGAAGCGCATCCTGGAGACCTTCGGTGCGAAGGTGGTGGGCGTGGGCGCGCATTCCGCGCGCAGCATCGACCTGAACGACACTGTGCTGCGCATGAAGCAGGCCGCGCCCGACGTGCTGCTGCAGACCGGCTATGTGCCCGACGCGAACCTGCTGCTGCGCACACTGCGCGAGCAGGGCGTGAAGCCCGGTGCCATCGTGCTGGTGGGCACGGGCGACACGCCCGAGACGCTGCAAGCCATCGGAGCGGAGTACCTGGAGGGCATCCTGGTGGTCGGTTATCCGCGCAATGACATCACGGAGGCCTTCGGTCCCGGCAACAAAGCCTACCTGGAAGCCTACCGCGCGAAGTACAAGGCCGACCCGGTGGCGCCCCAGGGCATGAATGCCTTCTCCGGCTTCATGATGCTGGCCGAGACCCTCAAGGCCGCCAACAGCATGGAGCCCGAGAAGGTGCAGGCAGCGGCCGCGAAGATGGACGTTGCCGAGCGTTCCTACCCCACGGGCCACGGCATGAAGTTCGACAAGAACTTCCAGAACCTGCGGGCGCAGTTCACGGCCTCTCAGTGGCAGGGCGGCAAGCTGGTGACGGTGTATCCGAAGCCCGCCACGCTGCCCGGCGTGGTGATCAAGCCCCTCGGCCGCCCCTGAACCGGCGCCCCCCATGGCTCATCAGGTCGCCTGCCTGGATGTCTGGGCCGACGCGGTGCGCGCGGAGGTGCGCCGCGTCGCGCCGCCGGATTTCCAGCTGCACTTCGCGTCGTCCTACGACGCGGCGCACCAGCGTGCGCTCGCTGGGCAGGCCGACTGCATCGTGGCCGGCTTCGCCACGGTGGATGCCGCGCTGGTGGATGCTGCCCCGCGCCTGCGGGCGGTGCAGAAGTGGGGCATCGGCATCGACGCCATCGACCTGCAGGCGCTGCGCGCACGCGGCATCGGGCTGGGCATCGCGGCGGGCAGCAATGCCGGGCCGGTGGCCGAACTGGCCATCGCGCTGATGCTGGCCGTCTACCGCCGCCTGCCCTACGTGCAGCGCAACCTGCGCGAGGGCCGCTGGGTGACCTCGGAAATGCGCGAGACCTGCTACCAGATCACCGGCAAGACCGTGGGCCTGGTCGGCTTCGGCCACATCGGCCGCATGCTGGCACGGCGGCTCGCGGGCTTCGACGCGCGCATCCTCTACTACGACCCGCAACGTGCGGACGCGGCGACAGAGGCCGCGCTGAAGGCGGAGTACCGGCCGCTGGAAGAGTTGTTGCCCCAGAGCGACATCCTGAGCCTGCACCTGCCACTCAACACCCACACCGCGAAGTGCGTGGGCGCCGCCTTCCTGGCGCGCATGAAGGACGGCGCGGTGCTGGTCAACACAGCCCGCGGCGGGCTCGTCGACGAGCCCGCGCTCGTGGAGGCCCTGCGCAGCGGCAGGCTGCGCGGCGCGGGGCTGGACGCCTTCGCCCAGGAGCCGCCCCCCGCTGACGACCCGCTGCTGCACATGGAGCAGGTGGTCTGCACGCCGCACATCGGCGGCGGGGTGTTCGACAACGTGGCACCCGTCGCGCGCCATGTGTTCGGCAACCTGCATCGCATGCTGCAGGGCGAAGCGCTGCCGCCGGGCGACCTCGTGCTGGCGGCGCAGCCGCGGGAGACGGTGTCGTGAGCGGGCCGCTGCTGCGCAACCCGCTGGCCGAGTCGCTGGCCGCCGGCCGGCTGGGCCTGTGCCTGATCGTGCAGAAGTCCGCCACGGTGGACATCGCCGTTGCGGCGAAGTCCTGCGGCTTCGACGCGCTGTATGTGGACCTGGAGCATTCGGTGATCTCGGAGGCCGACACGGCGCAGATCTGCGTGGCGGCGCTGCTCGCGGGCGTGACGCCGCTGGTGCGCCTGCCGTCGCACGATGCCGCGATGGCCGCGCGGCTGCTCGATGCGGGGGCGCTGGGCGTCATCGCGCCGCACGTCGGCAGCGCGGAGGAGGCCCGTGCCATCGTCGCGGCCTGCCGCTTCGCGCCGCAGGGCCGGCGCTCCGTGTCCTACCACTGGCCGCACCTGGGCTACCAGACGCACCACGACGCCGCTGCGGTCAGCGCTGCCTTCAACGCCGCCACCACGGTGGTGGTGATGCTGGAGACGCCCGAGGCGGTGGAGCAGGCCGACGCCATCGCCGCCGTGCCGGGCGTGGACATGCTGCACGTGGGCTCGGTGGACCTGGCCGATGCGCTGGGCGTGCCGGGGCAGCTGGGTGATGCGCGCGTGGCAGCCTGCCACGACCTGGTCATCGCGGCCTGCCAGCGCCACGGCAAGGTGGCGGGCATCGGCGGCGTGGGCGGCCGGCCGGAGACCGCGCGGCGCGTGGTGCAGCAGGGTGCGCGCTTCCTCACGGCGGGCATCGACTGGGATTTCATGCTGGGCGCTGCGCGCCAGCGCGTTCAATCATTGCGAAACATCGAGGAGGCATGACGGCATGGACCAGTTCCTGAGCGTTCTGGCGGTAGGCATCCTGCTGGGGGGCATCTACGGCCTCGTCAGCATCGGCCTGAACCTGATCTTCGGCGTGATCCGCATCGTCAACTTCGCGCAGGGCGAGCTGGTGATGTTCGGCATGTACGGCAGCTACTACGCCTACACGCAATTCGGCATGAGCCCTTACCTCTCGGTGTTCATCGTGGCGCCGCTCGTGGGGCTGCTGGGCCTGGCCATCCAGCGGCTGGTGATCCAGCCGCTGACGGCCGAGCCCAACATGCAGATCTTCGCCACCTTCGGCCTGCTGATGTTCTTCCAGAACACGATGCTGGCCATCTCGCGCGGGCAGTCCTATAGCGTTGGGGGTGCCGCGGCATCCAGCGTGATCTCGATCGGCGACCTGAAGCTCAGCACGGTGCGCGTGGTCACGCTGGTCGCGTGCACGCTGATCACCGTCGGGCTGCACCTGTTCCTGTCGCGCACCATGGCCGGCAAGTCCATCCGTGCCGTGACGCAGGACAAGCGCGCCGCACGGGCCATGGGCATCAACGTGGAGCGCACCTTCCTCATCACCTTCGCCATCGGCGCGGCGCTGGCGGGCATGGCCGGTGCGCTGCTCACGCCCATCTATTCCGTCACGCCGGCCGTGGGGGGCAACTTCATTTTGGCGGCCTTCGCGGTGGTGGTACTGGGGGGGCTGGGCAGCGTGTGGGGGGCCTACATCGGCGGGCTGATCGTGGGCATCGTCGAGGCCTTTGCCGGCTACTACATCGACCCGGTGCTGCGCAGCGCGGTGTGGTTCGTCATTTTCCTGATCGTCCTGATCGTGCGTCCTGCCGGGCTGCTGGGCCAGGTGGGTGCTGAAGAGGTAGGTTTCCGTGAGCAACATTGACATGGCGAACAACACCTCCAACCGCCCGGCGCAGGGGAACTCAGCGGGGAACCGTGCCGCCCACGACGTGATCCCCTCCGCGCGCAGCGCCTGGCTCAAGTACCTGGGCGGCATGGGGCTGGCGCTGCTGCCCTTCCTGCTGCTGTCGCAGGACGCGCACTGGGTCAACATCATCGCCTTCACCTACCTCATGGGCGGGCTGGCGGCGGCGTGGAACATCATCGGCGGCTTCGGCGGGCAGTTCTCGCTGGGCCACGGCGTGTTCTTCGGCATCGGGGCCTACATGACGGCCGGCCTGGTCATCAACCTCGGCTGGTCGCCGTGGATCACCATGCTGCCCATCGCGGTGATCGCGGCCGGCGTGGCGATGCTGATCTCGTGGCCCACCTTCCGCCTGCGCGGGCCCTTCTTCGCCATCGCCACGCTGGCCTTCAACGAGGTGGCCTTCGTACTGGCCAACCACATGGAGTCGCTCACCGGCGGGCCGCGCGGTCTCATGATCCCTTTCAAGGCGGGTTTCTGGAACATGATCTTCCGCGAGCGCTGGCAGTACGCGCTGCTGATGTTCGGCTTCGCCGCGCTGGTGATCGCCATCAGCGTGTGGCTGCGGCGCAGCCGCCTGGGCTACTACCTGCTGGCCGTGCGCGAGGACGAGGACGCCGCGCGCGCCGCGGGCATCAACGTGCTGGCCGTCAAGCTGCAGGGCATGGGGCTGTCGGCGGCGCTCACCTCCATCGGCGGCACGCTGTTCGCCATGTACCTGCGCTTCATCGACCCGCCCACGCTGTTCACGCTGCCCGACATCGGCGTGAAGTTCGCGCTGCTCTCGCTGATCGGCGGCATCGGCACCATCGCCGGGCCGCTGCTGGGCGCGGCGCTGATCATCCCCTTCGAGAACTGGCTGCGCGGCGAACTGGCCGATGCGCTGCCGGGCATGAGCCTGGCCGTGCTGGGTCTGCTGATGGTGCTGGCCGCGCTGTTCATGAAGCGCGGCATCGTGGGGGCTGTCGAGGATGCCATCCGCCGGTGGCGCAAGAAAGGAGGCTCGCAATGAGCACGACCACCTCGGCCATGCTCGAGGTCACCAATGTCAGCAAGCAGTTCGGCGGCCTGCGCGCCGTGGACGACGTCTCGCTGTCGGTGCGCCAGGGCGAGATCGTCAGCATCATCGGCCCCAACGGCGCCGGCAAGACCACCTTCTTCAACCTGCTCACCGGGCAGCTGGAGCCCACGCAGGGCGAGGTGCGCTTCCAGGGCCGGCTGATCAATGCGCTGCCGCCGCATGGCCGTGCGCAGCTGGGCATGGGCCGCACCTTCCAGATCGCCAAGCCGCTGATCGCGCTCAACGCGCTGGAGAACGTCATGATCGGCGCCTTCCTGAACGACCGAGGCCTGAACGCCGCGCGCGACAAGGCGATGGCCGTGCTCGAGCGCGTGGGCATGGCGCACCTGGCGGGCCGGCGTGCGGGCGACCTCACGCTTTCCGAGCGCCGCCGGCTGGAGGTGGCGCGCGCCCTGGCGCTGCAGCCGCAGATCGTGCTGCTCGACGAGGTGATGGCCGGGCTCAACCAGTCCGAGGTGGCGCAGGAGATCGCGCTGCTGAAGTCCCTGCATGCACAGGGCCTCACCTTCCTCATCATCGAGCACAACCTCAAGGTGGTGCGCGCTTTCTCCGACCGCGTGGTGGTGCTGGACCACGGCCGCATGATCGCCGAGGGCACGGCCGAACAGATCCTCAGCGACCCGGCGGTGGTCGAGGCCTACCTCGGTGCCGGCCATGCGGGCTCCGGCCGCGATCTTCCGTCCACCGCAGCGCAGGAGGCCTGAGCGATGTCCACACCCATCCTTCAGGTCCAGGGGTTGCGCTCCGGCTACGGCCAGCTGTCGGTGCTCGAAGACGTCGCACTCCAGGTCGCCCCCGGCGAGATCGTGGCCGTGATCGGTGCCAACGGTGCGGGCAAAAGCACGCTGCTGCTGACCATCGGTGGCCACCTGAAGCCTTTCGCCGGCCGCATCACCTTCGACGGCCAGGACATCACCGGCATGCCCGCGCACGCGGCCGCGCCGCGCGGGCTGGTCATGGTGCCCGAAGGCGGGCGCCTGTTCCCCTTCATGACCGTGCTGGAGAACCTGCAGCTCGGCGCTTACCACCGCGTGGCGCGCGAACGCATGGCGCAGACGATGGAGGAAGTCATGGAGACCTTCCCCATCCTCGCCGAGCGCCGCGACCAGCTGGCCGGCCGCCTGTCGGGGGGCGAGCGCCAGATGTGCGCCGTGGGCCGCGCCGTGATGTCGCTGCCCAAGCTGCTGATGCTCGACGAGCCCTCGCTGGGCCTGGCGCCCATCATGGTCGACCGCGTCTTCGAGAAGCTCGCCGGGCTGGTCAAGAGCAAGGGCCTGGCGGTGCTGCTGGTGGAACAGAACGTGGGCAACGCCCTGCGCCTGGCGGCCCGCGGCTTCGTCCTCGACCATGGCCAGCTGGTCAAGGAGGGGCCCGCCGAGGCCTTGCTGCACGACGAGGATGTGCAGCGCAGCTACATGGGCTTGTGAAATGGACGCCCACTCACGCACCATCTGCCGCATCGGCGCCGGCGCAGGTTTCGCCGGTGACCGCGTGGACCCCGCGGTGGCGCTGGCCGCTTCGGGCCAGGTCGACACCGTGGCGCTCGAATGCCTGGCCGAGCGCACGCTGCTGCCCGCCATCAAGGCCCGTGCTGCGGACCCACGCATGGGCTACGACCCGCGCCTCAAGCGCCGGCTCACACCGCTGCTGCCTGTGGCCCATGCCAAGGGTTGCCGCATCGTCTCCAACCTCGGCCAGGCCAATCCGCTGGCTGCGGGCAAGGCCATTGCCCTGCTGGCACGCGAGACGGGTTGCGCCGGCCTGCGCGTGGCGGCGGTGCATGGCGACGACGTGATGCCGCAGCAACAGAATATCGCCTGGGACCGGCCGGTCACCGGCACACTGGTGGGCGCGCATGCCTACCTGGGCGCCGAGCCGCTGGCGCAGGCGCTGGAGGAGGGCGCAGGCGTCGTGGTGAGTGGCCGGGTCGCGGACTCCGCGTTGTTCGCCGCGCCGGCCATGCGGCATCTGGACGACCTGCCCGATGCGCTGGCGGGCGCCATCGCCGTGGGCCACCTGCTGGAATGTTCGGGCCAGCTCTCGGGCGGCAACTTCGCGCCGGTGGGTGGTGCATTGCTGAGTGCCGAGGCGTATGCGAACCTGGGTTTCCCCCTGGCCGAGGTGCATGCCGACGGCAGCGCGGAAATCCGGCTCCTTCCTGGTGCGCACGGCATCCTGACGCCCGAGACCTGCACGCTGCAGCTGCTGTACGAAGTGCACGACCCTGCGCGATACCACACGCCCGACGTGACGCTGGACTTCACGGCCCTGCGCTTCGAGCAGGTGGGCCCAAACCGCGTGCGCATGTCGGGTGCGCGCGGTGCGGGCCTGCCGCCCACGCTGAAGGTGGCGGGCTTCATGGAGCTGCCCGGCTTCATTATCGACTGCGAGATCGGTTTCGCCGGCACCGGCGCGTTGGCGCGTGCGCGCCGTACCGCGGAGGCGCTGCGGCTGCGGCTGTCGGACTGGCGCGACGACGACATCGCCATCGACTTGGTGGGTATCGGCTCCATCCTGCGTGCCGGCTCAATGCCCACGCAGGCCGCACCCGCCGAGCTGCGCGTGCACGTGTCTGCGCGTTGCCCGGATGCCGAGGCCGCGCAGGTCGTGGAAGACGAGGTCTACGCGATGACGCTCAGCGGCCCGGCGGGCGGGTCCAGCATCCGCAGCGAGCGGCGCGCGCGCATCGAGGTCATCGACGGCTACATCGCGCGCGGCCATGTGCGCGCGTCCATCGACTGGAGCACCGCATGATCCGCGTGGGCGACCTGGCCAGCGGCCGGGCAGGGGACAAGGGCGACGTGTTGGACCTGACGCTGGTGGCACGCGACGCGGCAGCCCATGCGCTGCTGGCGCGCACGCTCACGGCCGAGGCGGTGCAGCCCTTGCTGAACCGCGTCGTGCCGGGGCCGGTGCGGCGTTATGAACTGGAGGGCCTGCGTGCCCTGAAGTACGTGTTGCCGCAGGCGCTGGCGGGTGGGGTGTATGCCTCGCTGCGGCCCGGGCTGCACTGGCAGAAGGCCGCGATCTGGCTGCTGCTGGACCTGCGCGTGGACCCGGACACCGGGGCGCTGGCACCACCGGGCGGCGAGGGCGGCCATGGAGTTTGATCCGTCGCGGCTGGAGCGCTGCCTGCATGCCGAAGTCCCCGGCCTGCGCGGGCCGATGCGGCTGGAGCGGGTGGGTGGGGGCCAGTCCAACCCGACGTGGTTCGTCAGCTTCGACAACCGCGATCTGGTCCTGCGCATGCAGCCGCCGGGCACGTTGCTGCCGGGCGCGCACGCCGTGGACCGCGAGGCGCGCGTGTTGCGTGCGCTCGCAGGCAGCGGCCTGCCCGTGCCGCCGGTGCTGCTGTTCCACGCGGAGCGCGACGTGGTGGGCACCCCGTTCTACGTGATGGAGCGGGTGCCCGGGCGGGTGTTCGGGGACGGCGCGCTGCCGGGCATGGCGCCCGCCGAGCGCGAAGCGATCTACCTCTCCATGGCCGAGACCATGGCGCGCCTGCACCGCGTGGACTGGGCCGCTGCGGGGCTGGCCGACTACGGTCGCCAGGGTGGCTACTTCGCGCGCCAGATCGCACGGTGGGCGAAGCAGTGGGAGGGCAGTCCCACCAGGCCCAATGCCGATATCGATGCCCTGTGCGCGTGGTTGCCCGACCACCAGCCGGTGGACACCGAGACCACGCTGTGCCACGGCGACTTCCGCCTCGGCAACCTGATGTTCCATCCCACCGAGCCTCGCGTGGTCGCGGTGCTGGACTGGGAGCTGTCCACCCTGGGCCATCCGCTGGCCGACGTGGCCTTCAACGGCATGGCCTGGCACACGCTGCCCTCGGAGTACGGTGGCATCCGCGGGCTGGACCTGGCGGCGCTGGGCATTCCATCCGAAGCTCGCTACCTGCGCCACTACCTGCAGGCCGCAGGCCGCAGCGACGGCCCCACCGCCTTCCACTACGCCTTCGCACTGTTCCGCATGGCCGTGATCTTCGACGGCATCGCGGCGCGTGCTGCCGCTGGTAACGCGGTGGCCGACAACGCCGCCGAGGTGGGCGCCCTGGCCGCCGCATTCGCCCGCCGCGCCATGGCCTTCGTGCGGGGCGAGGACCGCGCCGAGTATCTCGAGGAGAACCTGTGATGATCGCCTCCCCCCACCCCGACTGGGGTGCCATCTGGCCCGCCATGCGGCAGGAGTCGCACTTCGGCGACCGCGTGGTGACCTGTTTCGCCGAGCGTCCGCGCAGCCTGCATGCGATGCTGGACGAGGCGGTGCAGCGCAACCCCGACGGCGATGCGCTGGTCTGTGGCGCACAGCGCCTGAGCTACCGCGCGCTGCTGGCGCAGTCCTCGGCAGCGGCCGCGGGGCTGGCCGCGCGCGGTGTGCATGCCGGCGACCGCGTGGCGCTGCTGCTGGGCAACCGCATCGAATTCGTGGTGACGCTCTTCGCCGCCGCACGCCTGGGCGCGATCACCGTGCCCCTGAGCACGCGCGAGCAGACCCCAGGCCTGGCCTACATGCTGCAGCACTGCGCGGCCGTGCTGCTGGTGCACGAGGCCGAGCTGGCCGGTGTGGTGCCCGCCGCGGCCGAGGTGCCTGCGCTGCGCACACGCGTCGCCGCCGGAGGCCCGTGCGAGGGCTCCGAAGCCTTCGAAGGCCTGCTGGCGCATGGCGCGGGCCCGGCGCCCGTGGCGGTGCAGGAGGAGGACACGGCCGCGATCCTCTACACCTCCGGCACCACAGGCCGGCCCAAGGGCGCGATGCTCACGCACCTCGGCCTCGTCCATTCCTCGCTGCACTACCGCGTGGCCATGGGCCTCGCGCCGGGGGACTGCTCCATCGCGGCCGTGCCGCTGAGCCATGTGACGGGGCTGGTGGCGTTGATCACGACCATGGTCTGCAGCGCGGCCAAGCTGGTGATCCTGCCGGCTTTCAAGGCCGCGGAGTTCCTGCCACTGGCGGCGCGTGAGCGCATGACCCACGCGCTGATGGTGCCGGCCATGTACAACCTCTGCCTGATCCAGCCGGACTTCGGCAGCCACGACCTCGCGGCCTGGCGCGTGGGGGCGTACGGCGGCGCGCCGATGCCGCAGCCCACCATCACGGCGCTGGCGCAGCAGCTGCCCGCGCTCACGCTGATGAACTGCTACGGCTCCACCGAGACCACTTCGCCCGCCACGCTGATCCCCGCCGGCCAGATGGTGGCGCACCTGGACTCCGTCGGCGCGCCACTGGCCTGCGCCGAGTTGCGCGTGATGGACGATGCAGGCTGCGAGGTGGCGCCTGGCGAGATCGGCGAGATCTGGATCAAGGGCCCGATGGTGGTGCGCGGCTACTGGGACAACCCGCAGGCCACCGCGGACAACTTCACGGGCGGCTTCTGGCACTCGGGCGACATCGGCAGCATCGACGCCGCGGGCTACGTGAAGGTGGTGGACCGCAAGAAGGACATGCTCAACCGCGGTGGCTACAAGATATACACCATCGAGGTGGAGAACGCGCTCTATGCCCACCCGGCCGTGCTGGAGTGCGCTGTGGTTGCCAAGCCCTGCCCGGTGCTGGGCGAACGCGTGCATGCCTTCGTGGCGCTGCGCGAGGCCGGCACCACGGCCGAGGCGCTGACCGCCTTTCTGCGCCCGCTGCTGTCGGACTACAAGGTGCCCGAGAGCTACACGATTTCGACCACGCCGCTGCCGCGCAATGCCAACGGCAAGCTGGTGAAACGCGCGATGCGCGACCAGCTGGCCGCGGAAGGAGCCCGTCCATGACCCATCCTCAGACCCGCCGCGTCACCATCGTCTGTGGCGGCTCCAGCGGCGTGGGAGCCGCCGTGGCCCTGCAGCTGGCCGCGCGCGGCGAGGCCGTGGTGATCAGCTTCAGCCGCGACGCGACGCTGGCGCAGCAGGTGGTGGAGCGCTGCCACGCCGCCGGGGGCGAGGCCATCTCCGAGCGGGGCGACATCGCCGTGGACACCGACTGCGTGTGCGTGGTGGAAGCGGCCTTCGCCCGCTTCGGCCGTGTCGACGGCCTGGTGAACAGCGCGGCGACGACCATCTTCCGCCCCATGACGGACCTCGACGGCGTGCAGGCCGAGGACTTCCTGCGGATCTTCGGCGTGAACACGGTGGGCCCCTACCAGATGGCGCGCGCGGCAGCCAGGCGCATGGGCCCGGGCAGCGCGATCGTGAACGTGTCGTCCATTGCCGGGCAGACCGGCAGCGGCAGTTCCTTTCCCTATGTGACCTCCAAGGCGGCGCTGAACGTGCTCACGGTGGGCCTGGCCCGCGTGCTGGCCCCGCGCATCCGCGTCAACGCCGTGCTGCCCGGCATGATCGAAGGCCGCTGGATGCGCGACGGCCTGGGCGAGGCGCAGTACGACAAGGTCAAGGCCGCTTTCGCCGCCAGCGCCGCGCTGGGCGTGGTGAGCACGCCGGAGCAGATCGCCAGCGCGGTGTGCTGGCTGCTGGAGCCGGGCTCGGTGGTCACGGGCCAGCAGATCGTGGTGGATGCCGGCGTCACGCTGGGCAAGCCGCCGGCGGCGAGTGGGCAAGGCCCGGGCTCGGCACTCCCTTCGAACGCATCTTCTTCCTCCTGAAAGCAACCATGCACCCACACTCCGATATCTCCCGCCGCGGCTTCACGCGTGCCATCGGCACGGCGCTCGGCGCGGCCGCCACCGGCCTGGCCGCGCTGCCGGCCTTGGCACAGGACGCGGCTTTTCCGTCCCGCCCGTTGCGCATCGTCGTGCCCTTCGGCGCGGGCAGCGGCACCGACACGGCCACGCGCCAGCTCGCGCAATTGCTCGAAGCCCGCCTCAAGCAGCCCGTGGTGGTCGAGAACAAGCCCGGCGCCAACGGCGCCATCGCCGCGATGCAGGTGGCCAAGTCGCCCGCCGACGGCTACACGCTGCTCATGGGCACGAACTCCACGCACGGCGCCAACCCCGGGCTGATTGCGAAGATGGGGTACGACCCGGTGAAGGATTTCGCGCCCATCGGCATGGTGGCGCTGTTCTCCAGCTTCCTGGTGGTGCATCCCTCGGTGCCGGTGAAGACGCCCGCGGAGCTGATCGCCTACGCCAAGGCCCATCCGAAGGACCTCGCCTTCGCCAGCGGCAACACCTCCAGCCTCATCATGGGCGAGATGTTCGCGCGGCGCGCGGGTGTGGAAATGCTGCGCGTGCCCTTCACCAGCAACCCGGCAGGGCTCACCGAGGTGATGGCCGGCCGCGTGCAGGTGATGTTCCCCGACATCGCATCGAGCATCGCGCACGTCAAGGCGGGCTCGGTGCGCGGCCTGGCGTCGGTCACGCTCTCCGGACGCAGCGGCTTCATGCCAGAGCTGCCCGCGCTGTCCGAGACGCTGCCGGACTTCAACTTCGTCGGCTGGATCGGCCTGTTCGCGCCGGCGGGCACGCCCGATGGCGCGGTGGCGCGCATCGCAGGCGAGGTCGAGCGCATCATGGCGCAGCCCGATGTGGTGCAGCGCTTCCAGCAGATGAGTGCCGACCCGAAATGGATGGGACCGGCCGAGTTCGCGCCCTATGTGCGCAGCGAGGTGGCCCGGCTGCCGAAGATCCTCGCCGACATCGGCGTGCAGCCGCAGTGAGCCGCCGGGCCGCTCCCAAGGCGAACCGCACCGCAGCGCGGAGCGCGGAGGTTCGTTCATGAGCCGCCGGGCCGCTCCCAAGGCGAACAGCACCGCAGCGCGAAGCGCGAAGGTTGGCGTATGAGCACGGAAGGCACGCTGCACCCGCGCATCGCGGCGGCGCTGGCTGCCGGCGCGAACGTACCCCCTTACCACCAATTGCCGCTGGCGCAGGCGCGCGCCATGGCGCGTGCGGGTTACCTGCGTGCGGGGGATCCCGTTCCCGTCGGCAGCGTGCGGGACCTGGAGGCGCCGGGTGCCCAGGGGCCGCTGCGCGTGCGGCTCTACCTGCCCGCCGGCACCACGACGCCGCCACCGCTGGTGGTGTTCTTCCACGGCAGCGGCTTCGTGCTACTCGACCTCGACACGCACGACGACCTCTGCCGGCGGCTGTGCGCGGCTTCGGGTTGCGCCGTGGCGTCGGTGGACTATCGCCTGGCGCCGGAACACCCCTTTCCTGCCGCGCCCGACGACTGCCTGGCCGCCACACGCTGGCTCGCTGCGCAGGCCACGGCGCTGGGTGTCGATGGCACGCGCCTGGTGCTGTGCGGCGACAGTGCCGGTGGCTGCCTGGCCGTCGTCACGGCGCTGCGGCTGCGGGAGGAGGGCGGGCCTGCGCTGCGCGGCCAGCTGCTGTTCTACCCCGTGCTGGACCTCACACCGGCGCAGCCGCAGGGCTCCTATGCGCACTTCCACAGCGGCTTCGGCCTGGGCCACGAGCGCATGGCCTGGTTCTGGGCGCAATACCTCGGGCCGCAGGCCGACGCTGCGCCGCATCCGCATGCCGCGCCTGCGCGCACGGCGTCGGTCGAGGGCCTGCCCCCGGCCCATGTCGAGGTGGCGGAGTTCGACGTGCTGCGCGACGAAGGCGAGGCCTGGGCGCACCGGCTGCAGGCGGCGGGCATTGCGGCCGCCGTGTGGCGCGCACCGGGCATGAACCATGGGTACATGAAATACGCGGGCGAGTTGCCAGCGGCAGATGCATCGCTGCAAAGAGCCTGCGCGTGGCTAGGCCAAGTGACGGCGGCCGGTGCCGGCAGCTTGCAGCCCACGGATCCACTTCTTCGAGCACAGCCATGACACCTTCAGACTACCGCACCCTCCACTGGGCCGTGTCCGACGAGGGCATCCTCACCCTCACGCTGAACCGCCCCGACAAGCTCAACGCCTTCACGGTGCGCATGGCCCAGGAGCTGATCGACGCCTTCGGTGCCGCCAGCGAGGACGACGCCGTGCGCGCCATCGTGGTCACGGGCGCGGGCCGCGCATTCTGTGCCGGCATGGACCTGGCGGACACGTCACGCAGCAACGTGTTCGGGCTCGACGAGTCGATGCACCCCACCATGCACGACCTTGACCACCGCCTGGACGATCCCGCCATCGTGGACGGCGTGCGCGACACCGGTGGACGGGTCACGCTGGCCATCTTCGCCTGCAAGAAACCCGTCATCGCGGCCATCAACGGCGTGGCCGTGGGCATCGGTGCCACCATGACCCTGGCCATGGACGTGCGCATCGCCTCCGACCAGGCGCGCATCGGTTTCGTGTTCGGCAAGATCGGCATCGTGCCCGAGGCCTGCTCCAGCTGGTTCCTGCCGCGCGTGGTGGGGCTGCCCAAGGCGCTGGAGTGGAGCTACAGCGCCGAGATCCTCACGCCGCAGCAGGCCCTGGAGGGCCGGCTGGTGAGCCAGGTCGTCGCACCCGAGGCGCTGCTGGACGAAGCCTACCGGATCGCGCGCAAGTTCACGCAAGGGCGCTCCGCGGTGGCCGTGGCGCTGACGCGGCAGATGATGTACCGCAACTCCGCGGCCGACCATCCGATGCAGGCGCACAAGGTCGAATCGCTGGCGGTGTTCCAGATCAGCCAGGCCGACGGCAAGGAGGGGGTCGCCGCGTTCCTGGAAAAGCGCAGCCCGCAGTTCCAGGGCAAGGCCTCGGACATGCCCGCGTTCTATCCCTGGTGGGAGGAATGATGCCGGCCCGGCGATGGCGCCGCCAACCCGGCTGACTTGGACCTGGGTCAGCGCCGGTTGGGGTTGCCGGGCTGGCGGTCGAAGCGGTTGGGCACGCCGTCACCGTCACGGTCCCAGCGGCCGCCG
Organism: Burkholderiaceae bacterium; assembly: GCA_965278985.1. Classification (GTDB taxonomy): domain Bacteria; phylum Pseudomonadota; class Gammaproteobacteria; order Burkholderiales; family Burkholderiaceae_C; genus CAISIP01. The sequence goes on from OZ257131.1 coordinate 1,077,272, forward strand.
TCATAGGCCCAGCGGCCATCGCGCTGCTGCCATTGCGGGGCGTGGTAGACATAGCCGGGCCGCGCACGCATCCAGGTGCCGCCCACCCACACGTGGTGATTGCGCTGCCATTCCCAGTGGCCGGGTGCCCAGACATAACCGCGCCGGGGTGGGGGAATGCGTTCCGCGCGTAGCGGTGGCGGGGCGGTGATCACGATGTCGACGTTGCGTGCCTGTGCGGCCATGGGCAGCGCCAGGCCACCGGTGGCGAGCAGGGCCGCCAGCGCGGCGGAGCCGGCGGCACGGGTGATGAGGGAGCGTCGGTTCATGGTCTTCTTCCTTTTTGTGTTGGGAATGCCTCCATCCTGCCCCCGCAATGTGAAGCCTGTGTCAACGGCGTGCGAAGCTGGTGACTGCAATTGCTACCGCGCTTGCGGCGGAGCAGCGTGGCACGCAGCCCCCTGCGCCGCGCGATTAAGCTACGCACCTCATCGGTTCCCTGTCCACCCCCTGTCCAACCCCTCTTCCTGGAGACCCCATGACCCCCAACCCCTGGCGAACTGTCGCCCTGCGCGTCGCATGAGCAGGCCCACGCTGCTGCTGCTGCCCGGCCTGCTGTGCGACGACGCGGTATGGACGCACCAGTGCGCCGCCCTGGCCGGCGAGGCGGACTGCCACGTGCCCGACTACGGGCTGTGCGACTCGATCACCAGCATGGCCGAGGCGGCCCTGGCCCAGGCGCCCGCCGGCCCCCTGTCCGTGGCCGGCCATTCCATGGGCGGGCGCGTGGCGCTGGAAGTCCAGCGCCTGGTGCCGGAGCGCGTGCAGCGGGTGGCGCTGCTGGACACGGGCGCGGACCCGCGCGCGGCCGCAGAGGCCGGAGAACAGGAGCGCGCCGGGCGCATGGCACTGCTGGCCCTGGCGCAGGCGCAGGGCATGCGCGTGATGGGCCGCCAGTGGGCCCGCGGCATGGTGCATCCGGCGCAGCTGGACACGCCGCTGTTCGAGGCGATCCTCGACATGATCGAGCGCAAGACACCGGAGATCTTTGCCGCGCAGATCACCGCGCTGCTGGCGCGCCCCGACGCACGGCCCGCGCTGGCCACCGTGGCCGGCCCGCTGCTGCTGCTCTGTGGCCGGCAGGACGCGTGGAGCCCTCTGGAGCGGCACGAGGCCATGCAACAGGTCAATCCGCGTGGCAGGCTGGTGGTGGTCGAGGACGCAGGCCACATGAGCACCATGGAGCGGCCCGACGAGGTGTCGGATGCGCTGGCGCAGTGGCTGCGCGAGCCCGCCGCCGCCTGACGGCCATGCGCCACGTACCGCTTCCCTTCCTGCAACCCAAGCGCCCATGACCCCTATCGAAGAAGTTCTCGCACGCGAAGCCTGCCGCAACCTCGTGCTCGATGCCGCCGCGGCGGTCGACGCCCGCGAGCCCGACACGCTGGCCGCGTTGTTCACCGAAGACGCCGTGCTGACGCGCCCCAGTGGCGAGCCACTGCGCGGCCGCGCCGCCATCCGCGACGTCTACGCCCAACGTCCGCCCACGCGCATCACGCGCCATGTGGTGAGCAACCTGCGCGTCACGCTGGCGGCCGACGGCCACTCCGCCCGCGTGCAGAGCCTGGTGCTGCTGTGGAGCGGCGACGAGGCGGATGCCGCCGGCGCGCAGGGCCGTCCGGCCAAGGGGCCGCAGGTGCTGGGCGAGTTCGACGACCGGATGGTGCACAGCGCGGGCCGCTGGTCCATCGCGCAACGGCACGCGAGCTTCCTGCTGCACGCGGCGGACTGATGACGTTGTCGCGCAATGGCGAGACCTTCGAGGCGCTCTACGCGATCCGCAGCGGTTTCTTCAAGACCTGCATCACTACCGAGGATGGCCGGGAGCAGGTCACGGGTTTCCAGATGGCCAGCGCGCCCAAGGCGTTGGTGCAGTCGCGCACCGTGCACTGAGACCAGACTCGCCGACCGCGACGGCGAGGGCTGCAGCAAGGCAACCTCAGCAGCGCACACTCGGCCGACGGCTCACGGCGCGGCACCGCCTGTGCGTGCCGGACGCGGTACGGTGAAGAGAGCGCGCGCGGCGCGAAGCCGTTGCGCCAGCAGCGTCCAGGCCATCTTGAGCTGCAGGCGAAGGCGCGGCTTGTGGCCCCAGCTGCTGGTCTGCTGTGTATGCATCGTCTGCCAGCCGACGGGTTCGATCTCGTGCGTGTGGGCGCCGATCTCGAAGGCAAAGCCGGAGGGCGTCTCGGCGTAGAACGAGAAGGTGCCGTCGGGCGCGGGGTGCTGGCCCAGGTCCAGGTGGATGGGCAGCTTCAGCGCCACGGCGCGCTCGAAGGCGAGCCCCACGTCGGAGAGCGTCCGCGCCTGCAGCATGAAGTGGTGGATGCGTGTGGTCGAGGGGATGTCGAACAGCGCCAACGAATGGTGGCGTCGGTTGCAGTGCAGGAAGGTGCCCTGGATCCCGATGGGCCCCACACGGGTGGACAGGCGCTCCGTCACGCCGAAGCCCAACAAGTCCACATAGAAAGCCTCCATGGTCGGCAGGTCATGCGATGCCAGCACCACGTGCCCCAGGCCCTGGTCGCCGGTCTCAAAGCCATCTGCGAAGGCCGCGCTGGCGAAGGGCTGCATGCCCGTTTCCGGTGCCAGGCACAGCTCCACCTGCATGTCCTGCGGATCCTGGACGCACCACAGCGCCTGTACACCGCGCAGGTGGCGCAGCGCCTCGGATGCCTGCACGGGCTCCAGGCCGGCGGCGCGCAGGCGCTGCAGGGTCGAGGCGAGCGCGGCGGGGCTTTCGCATTGCAGCCCCACGGCCTGCAGGTCGTCGCGCGCGCCCGGAACCACCAGCAGGCGCTGGCGCGCTGCGTCGATGGCCCAGCCTGTGCTGCCATCGGGGTGCCGTATCGGCGCCGGCAAGCCAAGCATGTCTTGCATGAAGCGTTCCCATTTTGCGGAAGAGCGTGTCTCGAACACCAGATAAGCGAGCTGGAGGGAGTTCATCCTGCGGTATCCTTTCCGTGAAAAATTTGGCATCAATCAAAATTGATCATAGTGATCAAAAACGAATGATATGAAGATTTACACCAGCTCGTCAATGCCGCCGCTGCCCGCAGCGCTGTCATATGTCACGGATTTGCCCACGGAGCGGCCCGGCAAGCGCGAGCGCACGCGGGCGCAGCTGCTGCAGGCTGCGGTGGAGGTGCTGTCGGCACGCGGCGTGGCAGGCGCCGGCATCCAGGAGATCGCACGCGTGGCCGGCGTGGCACCGGGAACGGTCTACAACCACTTTCCGACACGCGAGGACATCATTGCCGCGCTGGGCATGTCGCTGATCACGTCGCTCAATGAACGCATCGTGCAGAGCTGCGCCGCCGTGGAGGACGGCGCGGAGCGCATGGCCATCGGCATGCGGCGCTTCCTGTGGCTGGCCCAGACCAGCCCGCAGTGGACGCTGTTGCTGCTGGACCTGGCCGCTACGCTGCCGGCGATGGCGCAGAGCATCGAGCCCTATCCGCGTGCCGACCTGCGCCAAGGCCTGGCGCAGGGCCGCTTCCGTTGCCAGAACGAGGACGCGGCCCTGCACATGGCCTTCGGTGCCATCTTCGAGGCGATGGTCCGCGTGGCACGCGGCAGCGTTGCCGATGCACCGGCCTATGCGGACGAGATGGTGCGCATGGTGCTGCAGGGCCTGGGCATGCGGCCGGCAGGTGCCGCAGCCGTGGTCGCCCGGCCCTTGCCGGACTTCACGGGCACCGAGCCGTCCGCGGTGGCCGCGCCGCGCGCGGCGCGGCGGCCCGTGGGCAGGCACCGGCCGGCGGCTTGATCAGTCCGCCTTGAACCCCGTGGCCGCCACGGCCTTGCCCCAGGTCTGCGTGTCGGCCGCGATGATCGCGCCGAACTCCTGCGACGTGGTGCCCGTCACGCGGAAGCCCGCGTCCTCCATCTTCTTGCGTCCTTCGGGCGAGCGCAGCGCGCGCACGATGTCGGCGCCGAGCTTCGCCGTGACGTCGGCGGGCGTCTTCGCCGGCGCGACGATGCCGAACCAGGAATTGAAGACGATGTTGGCGTAGCCCTGCTCGCGGAAGGTGGGCACCTCGGTCAGGATGGGTGTGCGCTCCGTGCCAGTGCCGCCCAGCGCGAGCAGCTTGCCGCCCTTGACCTGCGGCGCGGCCAGGCCCGCGCTGGCGAACACACCGGCCACATCGCCACTGAACAGCCCGCCGAGCGCATCGGCCGTGGACTTGTAGTGCACGGGCTCGGGCTTGATGCCGATGGCCTCGCCGAAGATGTAGGCGCCGAAATGCCCTGGCGTGCCGGCGCCGAAGGTGGCCATGAACAGGCCCTTGTTCTGCTGGCGCGTCCAGTCCACGAACTCCTTCACGTTCCTGGCCGGCACCTTCTGCGGGTTCACGAGCAGCATGAAGTCGGAGGTGACCACCTGCGACACCGGGATGAAATCCTTGGCCGGGTCATAGGGCAGCTTGTTGTAGCTGCTGGGCGCGATGCTCAGTTGCCCCGTCTCGCCCAGCATGAGCGTGTAGCCGTCGGGCGTGGCACGTGCCGCCTCGGAGGCGGCGATCAGTCCGCCCGCGCCAGGCTTGTTGTCCACCACCACGCCCGCACCGCCCCAGGCCTCGGACAGCTGGGCCGCCAGCAGGCGGGCCACGATGTCGGGACCGGTGCCCGCCGGGAAGCCCACGATGATGCGCACCGGCTTGCTGGGGTAGCCCTGTGCCTGGGCAGAGACCGGGCCGAGGCAGGCGCCCAGGGCGGCGGTGGCGAGAAGGGCGCCCAGCAGGGTGCGGCGGGGGGAACGAACCATGGTGTGTCTCCGTGAAGGGGAAGTTGTGGAAGGTCGGAATGTCAGAGCAGCTCGAAGAAACGCATCACCACCTTGTCGGGATGGCGCGCACCGCCGCCCACGAACAGGCGCTCGTTGACCCAGCGCAGCGCGGGCGCGGCGGTCTCGAAGCGGGGCAGGCAGCGGAAGTAGATCTGCGACGGATCCACCGGCTCGCCGCGCGCCAGGCGCTGCATCAGTTCCGGCGGGCCGGCGCGCACGGCATGGTTCTGCACGAACAGCAGGTCGCCACCGTCGAGCTCCACCACGTAACGCGCGTCGAGCTCGGCGTAGCCGGGGTGCACGATCAGCTGGAAGTCGGCGCCCCCTGGCAGCACGCGCCCGCGCCAGCCGTCGCCCTGCGCATCGCCACCCTGGATGGGGATCACGCGGCGCGTGCCGTGCGGCACCTCGCCCACGACCTGCGGGGCCGCGACCTGCACCTCGAAGCTGGCGAAGGGCCGCAGTTGCGGCGTGTCGATGGGGCTGTGGTGCATGGCGGGCATTGCGTGGAGAATCGGCGCAGAGCGTAGGCGCGCGACGCCGCCTGCGCTGTCATCCCTGAAGACGACGTACAAACCCGAAAGGCCCGCGCCACCTTGGCGCGCGGAGCCGGGCCGACGAGACACGCCGCATGCGCAAATGGACCCCCGCCACCTGGCTGCACGATGGACGGCTGCACGATGCACCCGCTCCCGGCGCCGTGCCCGCTGCGGCCATGGCGCAGATGATCGACGGGCTGGGGGAATCCGGCTTCGCCGCGCGGCTGCTGCGCCACCTGCATCCGCTGCTGCCGGCCGCGTCGTGGTCGGTCTACCGCGTGGGGCCGGGCCGCGTGCCGTGCATGTACCTCTCCGCGTCGCTGGACATCCCCGACACCACGCGGGCCTGCTGGAGCGCCTACCTCTCCGGGCCGCACCGGCACGACCGCAGCCTGGGCTTCGACGCGGAGGCCGCGGGCCCTGCGCATCGCAGCCGCGGCGCACGTGGGGCGCAAGGTGCGCGTGGCGGGCCCGGAGCGCCCGGCACGGAGGCCATGCCCGGCACGCAGCTGTGCCACATCACCGCGCAGGAGGTGCCGCCCGAGCACCGCGCACGCGTCTACGAGGCCCATGGCGTCGCGGAGCGCGTGTCGGTGGTGGCCCACGGTCAGGACGAGACACTCTTCGCCGTCAATTTCTACCGCCATGTGCACCAGCACGCGCTGACCGATGCGCAGATCGCCGCGTTCGAGCAGCTGGCGCCTGCCTTGCTGGCGCTGGCCCGCAAGCATGTGGCGCTGCGTGGTGGGCACGCCGATGCCGATGCCGATGCGCCGGCGCAGTCAGCCGTCGCTCTGCCGGATCCGGACACGCTGCGCCAGCGCCTGCTGCAATGCGACGCGGCCCTCACAGCGCGCGAACTCGATGTCTGCAGCCGGCTGCTGCGCGGCATGACGCACGACGGGATCGCCGCCGACCTGGGCCTGTCGGCCCCCACGGTCAAGACCTACCGCAACCGCGCCTTCGCGCGCCTGGGCATCCATTTCCGCAACGAGCTGTTTGCGCGGGTGCTGCCGCAGCGCTGAGAGGGATGGGCCGGGAGCTGCTGGGCCAGTGGCGCCCGCGAGGTGTCGCGGCGGGCATCGGCTGCTCGCGCCCGCGTAGGCAACCGCGTCAGGAGGCCGGGCCCGCGCGCTGCTGCTGCACCAGGTCGGCCAGCATCTCGCTGGAGACTTCGAGCCGCCCGGCCAGGATGCGTGCAATGTTGCGGTAGATGAGCGCCGAGACTTCGGGAATCGCGTCCACATGGTCGCGGTAGAAGCGCAGGGCCACGGCGTCGCCGTCCACGGCGCGCAGCGTGGCCGAGCGCGTGTGCGTGCCGACCAGCGCCATCTCGCCGAAGCAGCTGCCCGCGCCCAGCCGCACCAGCGGCACGGACTGTCCGTGCGTGCGCCGCTCCACCAGGAACTCGCCGTGCAGCACCACGTAGAAAGAGTCGCCCAGGTCGCCTTGGCGGAACACGGCCTCTCCGTCCTTCACCGGGTATTGCTCGGCCAGGGCCAGCGTGCGCAGCAGCCGGTCGGGTGGCAGGCCCTGGAAGATCGGCACGCGCTCTCGGATCTTCTCTACCAAGGCCGGGTCCAGCCGCAGCGTAGGCGGCACCAACACCTCGGCCCGCACGGTCTCTGCGGCCATGCGGACGATGTCGGGGTCGATCTTGGCGGGCATGCGATGGAAGGACAACGGACGTTGGCGCATGGTAACGCCGGCCCGTGGCGGGCGATAGCTGCAGCATGCAAGGCAGCTGGTCCCATCGCGTGCACCCGTGGAACTGGCTCTGTCAGGCCACCGGGTGCGCCCCCAGTGGGGGAGGGCGTTCTGTTCAAGCCGCCTGTGGCTGGCGCGCCTTCTTCTCGGCCGTCCAGGCGTCGATCTGGCGGTGCGCGTCGCTGCGCGCCTGCTGCATGTAGGCCGGGTCGTCGACCGGCGCGCTGAGTTCGAGCCGGATGCCGTTGGGGTCGAAGAAATAGATGGAGTGCACGAAGTGGTGGTCCGTCGGGCCCAGGACCTCGACGCCCGCCGCGCACAGGCGGCGCTGGGCGGCCAGCAGGGCGTCCATGCCGTCCACGCGCAGCGCCAGGTGGTTGACCCACGCAGGCGTATTGGGCGAGGGCTCGGCGGACGTGCTGTCGCCCAGGTCGAAGAAAGCCACGCAGCTGCCGTCCTGCATCTCGAAGAACAGGTGCACGTAGGGGCAGTGCTCGCCGGTGCTGGGCACTGTCTCGGCGCGGACCAGATGCACCAGGGGCAGGCCCAGGATGTCCTCGTAGAAATGGCGCGTCTCCTCCGCATCACGGCATCTCCACGCGAAATGGTGCAGGCCGTGCACGGGCACGGCAGGCGTGGCGGCGAGTGAAATGGGCGATGTCATGGGGTGTCTCCTTGGTGCAATCGGGTGCGGACCATCCTAGGAGTGTTTCATCAAAGTGTCAATATTAGAGATATTGAAAATATCTAACTGCAATCTCCAGGCTTCAATGTTTTGATTTTTGAAACTCTACAACTCAGCCGCCCTTGATCTCCAGGCTGCTGCGGATCGCCCGCACCGTCTCTGGCTGCACGAAGTAGTTGATGTGGTGCACGCGGTCGTTGGTCTTGAAGTCGTGCGCCACGGTGATGAGGCGGTCGTCGGCCACCTGGTCCATCGAGACCGTGTCCACCACCAGGTCGTTGGGTGCGTCGAAGATGCGGTCCGCCGCCCAGTCGCCGGCCCGCGCCATGGGCCTGGAGAACAGGCGCAAGAAATTCCAGCCGATGGCCTGCGGCTCGAAGTTGGAACGGACCGCGAAGTAGCGGATCTGCCCGTCGCGGAAGTCGCCGCTGCCGGTGTGCATGCGCAGGCGGACCAGCTCCTGGTTGTTGCCTACACGTGACATCGCGTCCAACCCCGGCACCATCGCGATGGCGGCGTCCAGCATGGCGGTGTTGAGCACCGCGCCCGTCACCGAGCTCACGACGCGCAGCAGGCCGCTGGCAGCGGTGAACAGCGCATTGGCACCCACCACGTCGCCGCCGTGGCGCAGCGCGTCGGCGATGTTGGTCAGGAAGTCCAGCGCGTTCTTCAGGCTGGGGCCGGCCGCCAGGCTGGTGCCCGCCAGCGGCGCGCCGACGAAGACCACGCGTCGCTTCATCGCGGCATCGGCGTACGCCTCGCACAACCAGCGCGCCACCAGGCCGCCGCGGCTGTGGCACACGATGTCCAGCGCGGCGGGGTGCGGCCGCAGCAGCGCCGCGAGGTCGAAGGCGTTGAGCATGGGGCTGACCGAGAGCGTGGGATGGTCGTAACACAGCACCAGGTCGTAACGGCGCTCGGCATCGGCCAGCAGCTCGCGGCCGGCGGGCTTGCTCTGCAGGCCACGGACCACGATGGACTCGCAGTTGCTGAAGGTGCCGTGGATCAGCAGCAGCACCTTCTTGCCGCCCGCCTTGGCAGGGTCGGGGAAAGGCTCCAGCACGCCGTTGCGCAGGCGGCGCAGGCCGTTGGCCGCGGGGGTGCTGTCGTGGTACACGGCCGCCGGTGTCAGCCACTGGTCCAGCGTGGTCAATCCGCTGTACACCTTGGAGGTGGGCAGGCGCTCGAAAGCGTATTGCTTGACCACCTCGCTGGCAGGCAGCGCGGCGCGGTTGCCGGCCCGGAACCTTGGCCCGGGCGCGGCCGCGGCACCGGCACGCCAGCGCAGCACGCCGGCCTCGCGCACCAGCGAGAAGATGTCCTGCTGCGGCGCCAGCGCCTGGCCAACGCCCGGCGCGGCCTGGCAGCGGTAGCGGGGGCGGCCGACCGGCCGCACGGTGGCGAGCGGCATGCGGTCGAGCGGGCGCACGCCGGGCAGCGTGGGCAGGGTGTCGAGCCACTCGACGACCGGGTCGGTAGCGGCGCGTGCTGCGCCGGGTGGGGGGTAGGCACTCATCTCCGGGTTCCTCATTCGAACTTGTCGAACAGTGGCAGCGGCGTGACGTTCGCCCCGCGTGCGGACTGGATGTCGACCATCGCGTCGAAGCTGTCGGGGTGCAGCCGCGAGGAGCCTTCCTCCAGCGACGCGTAGAAGCCGCGCCGCGCGGCGACATACGTGCTCTCGAAGGGCACCAGGCTGCCGTCCTGCACGTAGCGCAGCAGCTCGACGAGGTTGCCCACGCCGTCGAAGATCCAGCCCTCGCTCTGGCCGCTGGTCATGGCCACAGGCGCGGGCATGGCGGGCAGGCCCGTACCCGAGCCGGCGGCAGGCGTGGCGTCGAAGTGGAACTGCTTCATGCGCCACCAGGCCTTGTCGCTGCGCCAGTAGCCCGGGAATGCATGGCCTTCCACCAGGAACAGCACCGGGTAGATGCCGACGAACTCCAGGCAGGAGGCAAACAGCAGCGCCAGGTCGATGCAGGTCGCCGCCTGGCCGCGGAAGACCTCGCTGGGGCTGCGCAGGCGCTGCGAGCGGCTGGTGTAGGAGGGGGGAGGGTTGATGTAGTGCAGAGGCAGGTCGTGCTGCAGCGCGGCCCAGATGGCCTGCACCTGCGCGTCCACGACGGCGGCGGCATTGCTGTCGTCGGCGGCCAGTTGCTGGTAACCGTCGAAGCCCGCCGTGCAGTCGTCCAGCAGCGTGCGCAGGTAACGCTGCGCGCTGCCGATGACCTTGAGCACGGCCGGGTCGCGCGGCAGCACGAAGCTGGGCAGCCAGCGGTGGTCCTCGCCGTCGTCGCGCCATTCGTCGGCGGGCAGCACCGTGACACGCTCGCTCGACTCCAGGATCAGCCGTTCGCCGCAGCGCACCTGCACATACAGGTTGGTGCGCAGGCTCTCGGTGCACTGGCGCAGCAGCCCCGCCACCAGCGGCAGCCGGATCTGCGGCGCCAGCTCGATGCCCGCCTTGGCCTCGGGCAGGTCCAGCGCGAAGCGGCAGCGGCAGTTCTCGTTGCCGACCTCCAGCACCACCTCGACCTGCAGGGGTGGCAACCTGCCGGCCACCGGCTTGTCGATGAAGAAGGTCTTGAAGGGCGAGCGGTCGTTGTGCAGCAGCGAGTAGTTCAGGCTGGTGCGGTTGACGGGCACGCCGCTGCTGCCCACGTCCTTGTTGAGTTCGGTGAGGAGCTTCAGGTCGTGCACCGTGGCGGTGGGCTCCCGGGCCATCTCCACCGCCGCGCTCGCACCGGCGGGGACGGCCTCAGGCGTCGCGTCCGCGTCCAGCAGCGAACGGCGGCTCCACAACACGATGCCGCTGTTGGGCGCGCCGGCCTGCTGCGCCATGTAGGCCGCGCGCGCGTCGGCGAAGGCGCGCAGCAGGTCCCAGTCCTGGCTCCAGCTGCGGTAGAAGTGGCCGAAGAAGAGCATCGCATCCGCATCGGTCAGTGTGTCGAAGAAGCCGATGGCATGGTGCGCCCCAGCCCCCACTGCCAGCGCGCACAGGCGCGACGCGCTGAAGCAGGAGGTGGCCGACACCAGCAGCGGGGGCGTGGCGCCGGCGTTCAGCAGCGGCGCCATCTCCTGCGGCGTGACGGCGTCGTAGCCGCGTTCGGCCATCCGGAGCACGAAACCGTCGGTGTTGTCCGCGTCGATGGCCTGCAGCTTCAGCGATTCCAGCGCGTAGGGGTCCACGCCCGCCAGGTGGACGATGGAGGGCGCCATGCGGCGGACCGTCTCCTGCAGCAGGCGGCGGTCCGGCTCGTTGAGCCGCTCGGCGCCGTGGCTGAGCTGGGGCTGCAGGGTAGCCATCACCATCTCGCATTCGCGCTCGAAGGCGTAGTGCGTCCCGAGTTCGCCGGGGCCGCTGCGCACGACCAGCAGCGAGCGCGGTGCGCGGGGCGGCGGCTTGGGCGTGCCATCGGCGCTCTGCAGGTGGCGGATGACGGTGAAGCCCTCGGTGTCGCCGCGCCAGGGCCGCGTGGACAGCGCCAAGGTGGTTTCCCAGGGGAAGAGGCGCGCCGCCCAGCCGCGGTCTTCGCGCTCGTAGGGCATCTGCACCTCGACGACGCCGGCCGTGCCCATGGCCCGGATATGGGTGGCCACGTCCTCCATCGCCAGGCCACCCTGTTCCGCCAGCCAGCGCACGAAGTCGTCCGCCAGCGCGTCGCGCGTGGCCCGCACGATGCGGCGGCGATTGGCCACCACGTAACGCCAGCGCTGGACTTCGGGATAGAAGTGGCGGTCCTCCAGGGTCAGCCTCAGCGTGGCCACGGGCACGGGCGTGGCCGGGGATGCGCCTGCGGGCCGGTAGCGGATCTGCACCACATAGGCCGCGGGCGCCGCGGGCGCGGGCGAGGGGCGCCTTGGTGGAGGCCGGCTCCTGGTGGTGGGGGCTTTCTTCGCAGCGGGGCGTGCGGCGGTGGTGCTGTCTGCGCGGGCCGCTGCCTTGCGCGCGGGGGATGCGGGGGAAGGGGTGTCGGTGCTCATGGGCCTCTTTTCCTCGGCTCCGATGAGAACGGGTTTCGGTGGCGCTGGCAAGTCGGCAAGTGGGAGGCCGGCAGTCCCCTGCGGCCCACGGTGCTCGCCTGTGGCAGCATCGGGCCGTGAACGACACACCCTCCAACCCTTCCCCGGCACAACCACGCAACCTCCTGCACGGGTTGACGCTGGAACGCATCCTGACGGACCTGGTGGCGCATTTCGGCTGGCCAGAGCTGGGCGCGCGGATTCCCGTGCGCTGCTTCACCAGTGACCCGAGCATCGCCTCGAGCCTGAAATTCCTGCGCAAGACGCCGTGGGCGCGCGAGAAGGTGGAGGGGCTCTACCTGTTCATGCTGCGCGAGCAGCGCAGGGCAGGCGGATCATGAACGACCCCGTGGGTTTGGCAGCGGTGCGCCACAGGTGTGAACATCCGATCCATTCTGACCAAGGAGAAGCGCGATGACCAAGGGATCTGACTTGCTGGTGGCTGCACTGGAGAACGAAGGCGTCGAGCGCATCTTCGGCATCCCGGGAGAAGAGAACCTCGACGTCGTCGAATCGCTGCGACATTCGAAGATCGAGCTGGTGATCACCCGCCACGAGCAGGCAGCCGGCTTCATGGCGGCGACCTACGGCCGGCTCACCGGCAAGCCCGGCGTCTGCATCACCACGCTCGGGCCCGGCGCGCTGAACCTCACCACCGCAGCCGCCTTTGCGAAGGTCGGGGCCATGCCGATGGTGATGATCACCGGCCAGAAGGGCATCCTCACATCGCGCCAGGCGCGGTTTCAGATCGTCGACACGGTCGCTGCGATGGCGCCGCTGACGAAGCTGGCCCACCAGATCGTGTCGACCGAGACGATCCCCACGCTCGTGCGCGAGGCGTTTCGCGTGGCACAGGAAGAGCGGCCGGGCCCCGTGCTGCTGGAGCTGCCCGAAGACATCGCCGGCAAGGAGTGCGAAACAGCCCGCATGGTGCCGCCGCACCCACTCGAATTGCCGGTTGCCAGCGCCGCGATGCTGGAGAGGGCCGCGCAGCTGATTCTTGCAGCCAGGCGGCCGCTGATCATGCTCGGGGCCGCAGCCTCACGGCCGCGGGCGACCGCCGAGCTGGCGAAGTTCGTGCTGCGCACACGCATCCCGTACTTCACGACGCAGATGGGCAAGGGCACGGTCCCCGGTGGCACCGAGCTGTACATGGGCACGGCCGCGCTGTCGACCGGCGACTACGTGCACGACGCCATCGAGCAGGCCGACCTGATCGTCGCCATCGGGCACGACACGAGCGAGAAGCCCCCTTTCATCATGAACGACGACCGCCCGCTGGTGATCCATGTCGCGTACCAGCCGGCGACCGTGGAACAGGTCTACTTTCCGCAGGCCGAAGTGGTGGGCGACATCGCACAGTCGCTGAGCCTGCTGGCCGACCGCCTGGAAGGCAGGCTGCCCAACGCCGGCGCGCTGCTGCCATTGCGTGAGGGCATCCTGCGCCACCTGGCCGACCGCGCGACTGAAGACCGATGGACGCCGCAGCGCATCGTGCACGACGTGCGCCAGGTGATGCCCAGCGACGGCATCGTCGCGCTCGACAACGGCATGTACAAGATCTGGTTCGCCCGCAACTACCGGACCCGCGAGGCCAACACGCTGCTGCTCGACAACGCCCTGGCCACCATGGGCGCGGGCCTGCCGCAGGCCATCATGGCCTGCCTGCTGTACCCGAAGCGGCGCGTGCTGGCGGTGTGCGGCGATGGTGGCTTCATGATGAACAGCCAGGAGATGGAGACCGCCGTCCGGCTCAAGCTCAACCTGGTGGTGATGGTGCTGGTGGACAACGCCTTCGGAATGATCCGCTGGAAGCAGGCGGTGGACGGCTTTGCCGATTTCGGCATGACCTTTGGGAACCCCGACTTTGCGCTTTACGCCCAGGCCTACGGCGCACGAGGCTGTCGGCTGACGGAGGTGGGGCAGTTGGTGCCGACGCTGGAGGCGGCGTTTCAGGCTGGTGGCGTGCAGCTGGTGGCCGTGCCGATTGACTATTCGGAGAACAAGCGGGTGCTCGTGGATGAGTTGAAGGCCCGCAATAGGTTCATGCTGGGGGGCGGTTGATTGGGGACGCGTGGCGCAGAGGGCGATAGGCGGTCCTGCACAGGTGGGCCGACGACTGTTTCATACTGATTGCGGCCATTCGGCAACGGAGGATCGATGACGGTAAAAGGCCCGAAGAGTTCCGTCGCCTCAGCCTCCTTTGTGATCGTTCTAAGCAGCAATTAGACGTTTCGTCTGGACCTCCGCCGAATCAGGGCTCGACCGTCCGAGCCACCGAGATTCTCACTCGTTCGTTTCTTTCGCAAAGCGCGTCTTGAGGTCGTCGACAAGCCACCTGGCCGCAGGCCCGGGCGGATCCAAAGCGCGATGGAACGCCGCCATCGTCAGTGAAAAGCCCGCAGGCAGCATGTCCTCCACATCGAGTGAAACCAGCGTACCGTTCGCGAGGTCGCTCTGCACCATGTGCATCGGCATGTTGCCCCAGCCCACGCCGTCCCTGAGGAATGCATGCTTGGTGGACAGGTCGGCCAGTCTCCAGGTCGAAGCCGACTTGACGCCGAAGTCCCTGCCCGCGCTCAACTCCGAACGGTCCGTGAGCACGAGTTGAACGTGCCTGGCCAATGCGGCCTTTGGAATTCGTCGCCTGAAGCTGGCCAGCGGGTGGTCGGGCGCGGCCACGGTGACCAAAGTAACTTGTCCAATGCTCTCGCTGCTCAGCGACGGAAACGACACAGCCAGGGGCGCCAGGATTCCGATGCTGCAGCGTCCATCCAGCACCGGCTGATAACCCGCCCCTAGTCCCTCAACGAACAACCTGAGCGGAGTGAGCGGAAATCGGCTCACGAACGCCTTCGCTGCCGCGCTGACGAGCGCCGTCGGGAAAAAGACGTCCACCACAACAGGGAGTTCCGCTTCAAGCCCTGCAGACATCAACCTTGCGCGGGCCTTCAGCGTGTCGACGCCCGACACGACGTTGCGCGCGTCCGCCAGCAAGAGAACTCCCTCGGGTGTCAGCTTCGGATAGCGGCCCGACCTGTCGAACAGCACGACGCCGATTTGGCCCTCCAGGCTGCTGACCCACCCGCTGACCGCGGACTGCACGCGGTTGAGCCGCCGAGCCGCCGCCGAGAAGCTCCCTTCATCCACGGCCGCGATGAAGGTTCGCAGTTGGTCCAGGGACACGCCATCGAGCATTTGAAACTCCTTCCATCTCCAATATAGATGGATTGAATCTCAATATACCGGCTTCTCGGAAGGTCGCTTCGTGCCCACCATTCAAGCCACGGGAATTGACTTCCCGAGGCCCTGTGCGCCGAGGCGGGCAGGTCGGACTACTTCTTCAATCTTTCGAGGCTCTCATGCAAATCCTTCATCTCGACTCCAGTGTGCTCGGCGGCGCGTCCGTCAGCAGGCAACTTTCCGCCGAACTCGTCGCGCGCCACCGCGCCCTGCACCCCGGGATCCAAGTCGTGTACCGCGACCTGGCGGCCGACCCGGCGCTGCACCTCTCCGGTGCCCACATGGCCGCCTTCAACGGTGCCGCCACCGAAGACGCGACCATCACGGCGGACCTGGTCAAGGGCAACGCGTACATGGACGAACTCTTCGCGTCGGACATCCTGGTCATCGGTGCGCCCATGTACAACTTGTCGATTCCGACGCCGCTGAAGGCCTGGATCGACCGCATCGCGGTCGCCGGCAAGACCTTCCGCTACACCACCACCGGCCCCGAGGGCCTGCTGAAAGGCAAGAAGGCCTTCATCGCCTCGGCGCGAGGTGGCGTGTATACGGCTGGAAGCCCGGCGGCGGGTCTCGAACACCAGGAGAGCTACCTCATCGGCTTGCTCGCGTTCCTGGGAATCACCGACGTGACGGTCGTGCGCGCCGAAGGCATCGCCATGGGCCCCGAGGCCAAAAAGGCTGCCGTCGCAGACGCGCTCGCCGACATCGCAGCCATCTCGGCCTGAAGGCCTCAACGTTCAATCATCCAAGGAATTTCCATGACCTACTCCATCATCGGCTCGGGCAACGTCGGCTCGGCACTGGCCCGTCAGTTCGCGCGCAGCGGCATCGCTGTTGGCGTCGCCAACACCCGCGGACCCGACACCATTGAAACCCTCGAAGAGGAACTCGCTGGCTACGTTACGGCGCTGACCGTGCAGGACGCGGTCAAGGCAGACGTGGTGATTCTCGCGGTGCCGTTCAGCGCACACGTGGATGTCGCCCAGGCTGCAGAGCAGTGGGACGACAAGATCGTGGTCGACGCCATGAACACCTACGGCGTTCCGCCGGAAGCGTTGAAAGGTCAGCCGTCAACTGTCGTGGTGGCGTCCGCCTTCCCCGGTGCAGACGTGGTCAAGACGTTCAATCAACTCCCCGCAAAGCTGCTGGCAATGAATCCGGTCGAGCACGGCAGACGGCGGGTCATGTTCCTGGCCGGCGACGATGCGCAGGCCACTGTCGCCATCTCGAAGCTTGTCAGCGACTTGGGCTTCGCCCCCATCGTCCTCGGGACACTTGCGGAGTCCGGTACGTTGCTGGACAAGGGCGGCGCGCTGGTTCTGCAGAACCTCATCAAGCAGGGGTAACTTGCGTTCGCGCTTCTGGTCTCTGCCCCGTAGCGGCTTAGCGCCAGCCACTTGGTGCGAATTCGAAAGTCCGCCCGACGAGTTGGCACTGTACGGATTTGCCAGACTTTCGGGACCAGTCATAGCCGTGGCGGACCTCTGTCGGCCTCAGTTTTCTGCTCCCGGGAGATTGCTGTCATTCGAAGGATGAAACTGAATGGCGGCACACGCTGCGCACCAGCGTCCGATGCGACCCAACGGCTTCTGGCGAAGTGCAGCCGCTCAGGTCCGGTAAGAACGGCCGCGCAGAAACAACGCGGTCAGTGACGAGCGGCAACAGTGGATGGCCGCTGTCGGGCGATGTGTCTCAGATCGCACTACCGCGGGTCTCCTGCCCTCAATCAATGGCGCTCCCGAGCTTTTTCAGCATTCCCACTTTCAGCGATTGACCATCGCTGTGCTGTGTCTTGATCTTTTGCAATACAATTCTTCAAGATTGTCTTACAATATTTCCATGGTCAGACGAACCGCCACACCTGCCTCCCCGGAAAAACTGGAGCCTGTGCTGGCACCGGTGCGCCACCAAGTTGCCAGCGCGCTGCGTGCCTCCCTGGAGGACGGAAAGTTCGCTCCCGGGGAGCGCCTGATCGAACGGGACCTGTGTGTGCAGTTGGATGTGTCCCGGCCCTCGCTGCGCGAGGCCCTGCGCGAGCTGGAAAGTGAAGGCCTGGTGACGAGCATCGCGAATCGGGGTGTCTTCGTCAGCGTTCTCAGCATCCGGGACGCCCGCGAGATCTACGAGATCCGCGAGCAACTCGAGGGGTTGATTGCCGCGCGCTTCGCGGAGTACGCCTCCAGCACCCAACTCGCGCGCTTCGAAGCCGCGGCCGACCGCCTCCTCGAGGCGTATGCACGCCCGGAAGGGCTCACCGAAGCGAGGCGGGACTTCCATACGGCGCTCTGGGATGGGGCTGACCACAACCTTGCGACCTCCATGCTGCGCGGGATCCAGTTGCGCGCCAATCAATTGCGGCGCATGACGCTCTCCGACCCTGACCGCATGCAGGAAAGCGTCCTGGAAACGAAAGAGCTTCTGGCGGCCATTCGCGCCCGTAACCCCGACGCCGCGGCGGAGGTTGCAAAACGGCATGTGCGCAGGGCTGCGACGACCGCACTGCGGCTGATGGAGCGCGACGCCGTGTCGGTACACGCGCGCATCGCCTAGCGGACGTCCTGCCGTCCTCCTGACTTCCCCGTTTCCCCCCTTTTTTGTTCCACTCGATCTGGAGTTCCCCGTGCTTTCAAGACTCTTTAGGAACGGCGCTATGGCGCTTTTGCTGGTACTTGCCGCAGCCACGAGCGCACCGTCCATGGCACAGGGTTTTCCGGACCGTCCTCTCCGGCTGATCGTCCCTTTCGCCGCGGGTGGCGGGACCGATGTCGTAGGCCGCGGGATAGCGGACGCACTGGGCCGCGAACTGGGGCAGCCGGTCATCGTTGACAACCGCGGAGGGGCGGGCACCGCCATCGGTTCCGATGCCGTGGCCAAGTCGCCGCCCGATGGGTACACGATGCTCCTGAACGGGGGCTCCATGTCCTACCTGCGTGCCTTTGTCGCCAAGCTTCCGTTCGACGCGGAAAAGGACTTCCGCCACCTCACCACCGTGTCGGAGCAACCCTTCGTCCTGACAGTGACCAAGGGCCTTCCGGTGCGCAGCGTGGCCGACTTCGTGGCTCTTGCCAAATCCAAGCCGCAGACGTTGAACTACGTGAGCGCAGGCGTGGGAAGCGCGACGCACATGGAGTCCGAACTGCTCTGGCGCGAGATGGGCGTGAGCCTGGTGCATGTCCCCTACAAGGGCACGGCCCCGGCGGTGGCGGATCTGCTGGCCGGGCATGTCAACGTCATGTACACGACCCTTGCAGCGGC
This sequence comes from Burkholderiaceae bacterium, assembly GCA_965278985.1. Taxonomy (GTDB): domain Bacteria; phylum Pseudomonadota; class Gammaproteobacteria; order Burkholderiales; family Burkholderiaceae_C; genus CAISIP01. Next base: position 1,095,555 of record OZ257131.1, read on the forward strand.
TGCCGAACTGATCCGGACCGACAAGATCAAGGCACTTGCGGTCAGCTCTGCCACGCGAAGCAGCGCCTTCCCTGACACTCCAACACTTGGTGAAGCGCTGGGGAACAAGTTCTCGCAAGCCAGCACGCTGTCGCTTTTTGTCCCGGCCGCCACACCCATGCCAGTGGCAGAGCGCCTCTTCGCTGCCACCCGCGCTGCGTTGGCGGAGCCCGCGCTGGTATCACGTTTCAAGGAGCAGGGCCTCACACCGGTGTCCTCCAGATCCCTCGCCGACGCAGACGCCCGCCAGAAGGCCGAGCTGGCGCGCTGGGCAGCGATCACCAAGGCTCTGGACATCAAGCCGGAGTGACCGCTGCATGACGACGTCGCCCAAGTCGCCGAAGAGCCGCGAATTCACCCTCAACGGATTGCGGGCACGTGTCCAGGGCCAAGGCCGGCGGGTGGTCTTTGTACATGGCGTCGGCTCGTACCTCGAGAGCTGGGATGGCGTGATCGCGGAGATGGGCGCGGACACGGAGGCACTCGCCTTCGATCTTCGCGGCCACGGCGAATCGGGACGCACTCCCGGTCCCTATAGCCTGGCCGGTTTCTGCGCAGACCTGAAGAGCCTGGTGGACCATCTTGCATGGGATCGCTTCAACCTGGTGGGCTTCTCGCTCGGTGGGCTGATCGCACAGGCATGCGCGCTGCAGATGCCCGATCGCCTGGTAACACTGTCCATCGTCAGCTCGGTAGCGGGTCGAACTCCGGAAGAAACCGAGCGCGCACGCCAGCGCTCACGCAGCCTGGCAGCGCTGGGTCCACTGGCGCACCTGTCGGGGTCCGTGGACCGCTGGTTCTCGGACGACTTTCGCCAGCGGCATCCGGAAGTGGTCCAGGAGCGCATCGAGCGCTCCAAGGACATGGACGGGCGCTGTTTTGCCGATGCCTACGAGGTGCTCGCGAACAACGACCTTATCGACCGCCTGCACGAGATCCGCATTCCCACTCTGGTGATGACTGGTGAACACGATGTGGGCTCCACCCCGCGGATGGCGCAACGCATGGGCGCGGCCATCGAGGGTGCGGAGGTCCACATCCTGCCGGGTTTGCGGCACAGCATCCTCATCGAAGCGCCCCACTTGGTGGGTGGGTTGCTGCGCGAATTCCATGGCCGGCATCCGCGCTGAACACCAGCCACCCACTTTCATCATCCAACAGGAGATCCCAATTGCCATTTCATGTTCGCAAAATCGTGACGTTCAAGGAACTCATGCTCGTGGAAGGCGGTCGCGCACTCGCGAAGCCCATCGAGTTGATCGCAGTCGCTGCGATCATCCGCAACCCGTGGGCCGGCCGCGGCTTCGTCGAGGATCTCCGTCCTGAGCAACTCGATGGATGTGCAGAACTCGGTCGCACGATGGCGGAGCACATGGTGCGCGAGGTGGGAGACGTGTCACGTGTGGAGTCCTACGGCAAGGCTGCCGCCGTGGGAATGGACGGAGAGATCGAGCACGCCTCTGCCGTGATCCATAACCTGCGCTTCGGCAACCAGTACCGCAGCGCGATGAAGGCGCAGAGCTACCTGTCGTTCACCAACAAGCGCGGTGGGCCCAACACCTCGATTCAGATTCCGATGAAGCATCTGCACGAGACCTCGGCCCGCTCGCACTTCGTGACCTTCGAGTTTTCGGTGCCCGACGCACCGCACCAGGACGAGATCCTCGTGGCCATCGGTGCCGCGACAGGCGGCCGCGCCCATCCGCGCATAGGGGATCGGCATCTCGACAACGAAGAACTGCGATCGGAAGCCGCAGCGGCATCCACGTAAAAGGATGGCGCTTTCGGTTGACAGCGGTAGGGTCCTGCGCAGCACGTCAAAGCCCTATGTATCCCCCTGGCCTCAGCACTTGCGGCAATACCACGGAGGTGCACAGCACTCCCAAACCAATCAGGTACCAACAACGCGACAGGGAACGCGCCAGCTACTGATAGGTTCCGGATCATGAAGCCCCATATTCTGTTCAACAGCGATCTGGATTCACTGGATCTGTGGCGCATGGCGCTGTCCAAGCATCTGATTGACTTCGAGTTCTCCATCGGCAGCGCCTGCGCACGCCCGGACACAGTGGACGTCGCTCTGCTGTGGAAGCTGCCCTCCGATGGCCTTGCCGCCTGCACGCGCCTAAAAGCCATCATCTCGCTTGGTGCCGGCATCAATCAGCTCGATCCGGCAGGTCTTCCCCGTGGGACCCCGATCGCGGTTGGTCGATGCTTCCTTGACCCAGACAGTGATCGAGCACGGGGCAGGATCCTCTGACACCCCGCGGAAGACCGCGGTCTCGGATGCGTATCAGAACGACAGCGTCGCCGCGCCTTCCTTGACTTGCGCAAACATTGCGCTGGCCCCCTGGATCTCTACACCGTCGATGAAGTCGGCCGCCTCGTAACCGCGCGTGGCCACGCACGGCGGGCAGACCCAGATCTTGCCGCCGCGCTCCAGAAAGGTGGCGACGAGCACACGCAGCGGATCGAGCGGTGCGACGTGGGTCATCTGCAGGCCGCGCTTGCGCACCAGATCCACGGCCGCACTGGTCAGGAACATGGATACCTGCAGCTCTGCGGTTTGGGCTCCGTTGGCCAGTGTGAATGCCACGGATGACATTTCGGAATCGATACCCCGCGAGACGAGGATGACAAGCTTGTTGACCATAATGAAGTTCCCTTCCGGATAGTTGTTTGTGAATGCCAGGAAGGCAGTATCCGGATCAGGAGCGTCTATGTCGTTGGCCGATCTTCCGCAAGTCTTGATCGATCCGACAGCCGGGCCCCTGTTGCCGCACGTAGGGGGTGTCGACGTACTGTCCGACCTGCTGCGCGACATCCGGGTCGCGCGGTGCCTGCAGTACTGCTTCGAGCCCTATGGCGACTGGATGGTGGATGCCTCGCCGGCGCCGTTCCGCCCGCCAGGCTCCATCAGCATGCACATCGTCATGGAGGGGTGTCTGTGGCTGGAGATGGGCGGGGCCGAACGGGTGGAGGCCCGCGCGGGAGACGTGCTCATCTTTCCGCGCGGCAAGCAGCACTTCTTTGGCTCGGGGCAGGGCGGGCGCCTGCTGAGCCCGGGCGACGATGTGCCCCCCTTGCCGTGGTATCGCATTCCCACCGTGACCTATGCCGCGCCAGGGGCGCGGGCGCGTGTGCTGTGCGGTTTCATCGAGGCCCGCGTACTGGATTTCCAACCGCTGCTGGCCGGCCTGCCGGACGTCATGGTGGCGCACACGGAAGATGAGCGCGATGATTGGTTGCTGCCGGCCATCCAGCGGCTGATGCGGGAGGTGGACCAGCCTTCTCCGGGTGGCATGACGGTCGTGGCGCGGTTGAGCGAACTGGTGTTCATCGAGCTGCTGCGCAGGCAACTGCTGGTCGCGCGTACGGCGGGTGGATGGCTGGGAGCCCTCGGCGACCCGGTACTCTTCCGAGCATTGAAGGCGCTGCACGATCAGCCCTACATGCCTTGGTCACAGCAACAGCTTGCGCGGCTGGCAGGGGTATCGAAGACCGTGCTGTGCGAACGGTTCCAGAAGGTCCTGAAGATGTCACCGATGCGCTACCTGCGCGACTGGAAGCTGTACTGCGCATCGAGGAATCTGGTGGAGACGGCCGAATCCATCGCGCGTATCGCGGAGCGAGCCGGCTATGGCACGGAAGCGGCATTCAGCCGGGCATTCTCGCGCCGCCATGGCATGCCACCTGCCACTTGGCGGCGCGCTTATCTCGCGCAACAGGCTCAACCAGAACCACCGCCGCGATAGTGGCAACGGATGCACGCGCCGGGCGTTCCTGCCCCGCAGCAGGCCCAGCAGCGCCAGCGACACGAGCGCCAGGGTCGGTGGTTCCGGGACCTGTGCCGGAGGTGCGTCGTTCGCGGCGACGTAGAGGTCGGACACGCCCGCTCTGTCCGTGACACGCAGGCCCAGCAGGAACTGCCCGTCCTGCCACGCCGAGAGCAGGTCGGTGAACAGCACGTCCAGGTCCAGCGCCAGTTGCAGAGGGGGCGTGGCGAGCGGGTCGTCGTAAGCGAAGCCAAACGCGAAATCGGGCACGATGCCCGCACTGCCGGGTGGAAGGGGCGTGGCCTGCCCAGGGGTTCCGCCCACGGGTTGGAGTTCCACGGTGGCGCCGGCGTTCTGCAAGGCCAGTTGGGCCTTCACCACGTCCTCGCGGGTGGCGTTGGTCTGGATCACGGAGGGCGCGTTGTCCACCAGATCCTTGGCTTCGGTCAGTGTGAGGCCGGTCACTTCGCGCACCACCTTGATGACGTTGATCTTGCTGTTCCCGACGCTGGCCAGCACCAGGTTGTAGCCCGTCGGGGCGGCGCCCGGCATGGTCACGCCAGTGTTCGCGCCAGCAGGCACGGACGGGTCCGGACGGTTGCTCAGGGTCACGCTCGCGCCGGCGTTTTCCAATGCCTGCTTCACCAGGTCGTTGCCTGCGGGTGACGAGCCCGTGCGGATCACCGTGGGCGCGCTGTTGGCAAGGATGTTCGCCTGCGTCAAGGTGATGCCCAGGGAATCCGCAAGCGCCTTGACCACGGCAACCTTGTTGGCGCCGGTGCTGTTCAGCGTCACCTCGTGGATCTGGGTTTCGGACAGCCGCACGAGTGGCCCGCCGGAAATGCTGTCGCGTGCGACGGCGCCTGTGGCGTCCTGCACGTACAGGCCCGTGATGCGGGAGCCTGGCTCCGTGGCGGTGAAGAGCTGCAGCAGGGCCTGGTTGCCCCCGCTGCCCGGGTTCAACACGGCGGTGAAGCGGCCCGCGTCGTCGGTGGCGCCATTGTCCGAGGCCTTCTGGAACACGATGGGTGCGGCCTGCGCGGTTTGCCATGGCATGGCGGGCAGCAGCCCGCCCCACACCGCCAACACCGCGGCAGCGGCACGTATGCAGGTTCCGATCATTCCAAGCCTCCCAGCTTCCATGTGCATAGCGGGCATCGGTCCTGGCGTGCCGTGCAGCGGGCCAGTTGCCCGGCCTGAGTATGTTCAGGGGAGGTGTGCGGAACCATCCCGCGATCGCGGTAAGCACGGTTCACTGCCGAGCGCCAGCCCGCAGCCTCACTGCAGGGCGTGGGCGCGCGGGTGCCTCAGCGGGGACTGGTGGCGGGCCTGCGCGTGGCTGCCTACCGCGTTGCGCGGCCGGCGCCCTCGATGCGCAACGTCGCCCTGGCGATCAACGCATGCACCGCCTGCTCCGCTCCACGCGGGTTGTGCGCCTCGATGGCGTCCAGCAGCGCGCGGTGCAGCACCAGCGACTGGGCATCCGGCTTCCAGGCTTCGCTGGTGGAGGCCTGGAAGCTGGTCTTCCACACGGCCGCCAGCGCGGTCTCGAGTTGCTGGATGAACAGGTTGCCGCAGGCGCGCACCACGGCGCCGTGGAAAGCCAGGTCGGCGGCGATGTAGCCATCGCGCGAGGTGGCGCCGTCCATGGCCGTGAACGCCTCACGCAGAGCGGCGATCTCTTCCTGCGCGCCGCGCTCCGCGGCCAGGCGCGCGGCCAGGGGCTCGATGGCCAGGCGCAGTTCCATCAGGTCGGCGATCAACCGGCCATCCAGCGTGGCCTGGCCGTGCCAGCCCAGCACGGCGGGGTCGAAGAGGTTCCACTGCGCGCGGGGCTGCACATGGGTGCCGGTGCGCGGGCGGATGGACACCAAGCCCTTGGCGGCCAGGCTCTTCATCGCTTCACGCACGATCAGGCGGCTGGCGCCATAGTGCTCCGCGAGTTGGGGCTCTGTGGGCAGTTGGGCACCCTGGGCGTAGGTGCCCGTCACGATGTCGCGGCCCACCGCTTCCACGAGCTGGTGGTGGTAGTTGCGCAGGCGGGGGGCGGCGACGGTCATGGGAGCGAGCATAACGGGCTGCACTGGGATCTAGCGCATTCATACATTGGAATAATCATTGTATGATTGGATGAATAAGCAGATTAGCTACCTCACTTCCAGAAAGAGACATCCATGCTCCGTCGCCTCGCCGCTGTTGCCCTTTCGCTTGCCGCCGCCTTCGCAGCCGCGCCGTCCGGGGCGCAGGATTTCCCGAACAAGCCCATCCGCATGATCGTGCCGGTGCCTCCGGGCGGCACGGGCGACATGGTGTCGCGCCTGTTCGCCAACGCCGCATCCAAGGACCTGGGCCAGAACATCGTGGTCGAGAACCGCCCGGGCGCGACGGGCAACATCGGCACCGTGGCGGCGGTGAAGTCCCCGGCCGACGGCTACACCATCTTCCTGTGCAGCCTGGGCAATTGCGCCGTGAACGTGAGCCTGTACGCGAACCCCGGTTATGACCTCTTCAAGGACATCGCACCGGTGGCGTTGCTGGGCTTCTCGATCAACGTGCTGACCGTGGGGCCGCAGACGGGCATCAACACGGTGGCCGAGCTGGTGGCCAAGGCCAAGGCCGGGCAGTTGAGTTACGCATCGTCGGGCGTGGGGGCTTCGAACCACCTGGGTGGCGAGTGGCTCAAGCAGCAGAGCGGCGCGCCGCTGCTGCACGTGCCCTATAAGGGCTCCGGCCCGGCCATCACGGACCTGCTGGGCGGGCAGGTGCAGGTGTTCTTCGACAACGAACCGTCGATCCTGCCCTTCGTGAAGTCGGGCAAGGTGAAGGCCGTGGCTGTCACGGGGCGGCAGCGCTCGGCCAACCTGCCGGACGTGCCGACGATGGAGGAGGCGGGCTTCAAGGGCTTCGTCATCGAACCCTGGTTCGCCATCGGTGCCCCCGCAGGCACGCCGCCGGCCGTGGTCGACCGCCTGAACGCCGCCTTCAACCGCGCGCTGCAGGATCCTGCCGTGCGCAAGACCATGCTGGAGGCGGGCATCCAGCCCGGCGGTGGCAACGCCGCGGCCTTCGGGCAACACATGCGGCTGGAGCACGACAAGTGGGCTGCGTTGATCAAGGCGCAGAAGATCACGGCCGAGTGAGCAACCTCAGTTCCTGAATACGACGCGCCCATGAAGATCACCGCCCTGCAAACCACCCGCCTGCCGTCCCAGCCCAACCTCGTGTGGGTGGAGGTGGAAACCAATGCCGGCCTCACGGGGCTGGGCGAGACCTTCCGTGGCGCCGCGGCGGTGGAAACCTACATCCACAGCATGGCCGCACCGCTGGTGCTGGGCCAGAGCGCGCTCCACATCGAGCGGCTGCACAAGACGCTGTTTCGCGGCTACCTGGGCTACAACGGCAGCGGCGTGGAGACACGCGCGGCCTCGGCCATCGACATCGCGCTGTGGGATGTGTTCGGCAAGCTGACGGGGCAACCTGTCTACCAGCTGCTGGGCGGCGCCTGCCACGAGCGCATGCGCAGCTACAACACCTGCGCCGGCACGGACTACAACAGCAAGAGCATCCAGAGGCGGCTGATCGAGCCCGGCGCCGAACGCGTGCGCGGCAAGTACGACGACCAGATCGCCTTCATCGAAAGCCCTGCGGAGCTGGCGCACAGCCTGATCGAGGAGGGCTTTACGGCGATGAAGATCTGGCCCTTCGACGGTGCCGCCACGCAGACCGATGGCCAGTTCGTCAGCGCGCAGGCGATGCGCCAGGGGCTGGAGGTGTTCGAGAAGATCCGCCTGGCGGTAGGCGACCGCATCGAGGTGATGTGTGAGCTGCACTCGATGTGGAACCTCACCTCGGCGCTGGCCATCGCGCGTGAATTGAAGCAGTACCGCCCCTTCTGGGCCGAGGACCCGATCAAGATGGACAGCGCCGCCGCGCTGGCCGACTACCGGCGCGGCGCGGGCATCCCCGTCTGCGGCAGCGAGACGCTGGCGGGGCAGGGCGCCTTCCGCGACCACCTGGTGGCCGATGCGCTGGACTTCGTGATGCTGGACCTGTCTTGGTGCGGCGGCATCACCGAGGCCCGCAAGATCGCGAGCCTGGCCGATGCGTACCAGAAGCCGATTGCGCCGCACGACTGCACGGGCCCGGTGGTGTTGTGGGCCTCGCTGCACCTGGCGCTGGCCTCGCCCAATGCGATCTTCCAGGAGGTGGTGCGCGCGTTCCTGCACAGCTTCTACAAAGACCTTGTGACGGAGCTGCCGGTGCTGGACAAGGGTTTCCTGGCGAAGCCCGATGCGCCGGGCCTGGGCACAGAGCTGTCGCCCACGGTGCGCAACGACCCCACTGCCATCGTCCGTCGGACCACACTCGCCTGATTCCGTCTTTTATTGGAGCCTTCCCTTGGCCACTTTCGACCGCGCCGCCGTGCGCACCGCACTGAACGGCATCTCCGGCATCCTGGTGACGCCTTTCGACGTGCAGGACCACATCGCACCCGCGCTGCTCAAACCCATCGTGGACCGCGCCGTGGGCGCCGGTGTGCAGGTGCTGGTGGCCAATGGCAACACCAGCGAGTACTACGGCCTGCTGGCTGAAGAAGCCGAGGCCATGGTGGCGGCGGTGGCCGGCCATGTCGCGGGCCGTGTGCCGCTCCTGGGGGGAGTGGGCCGCAGCGTGGGTGAGGCCTGCGCGCTGGCCGCCGCGTCGTACCGTGCCGGTGCCGACGCGCTGATGGTGCACCAGCCACCCGACCCCTTCGCGGCGCCGCGCGGCATGGTGGCCTATGTGCGCCGTGTGGCCGAAGCGGGGCAGGGCCTGCCCGTGGTGCTGTACCTGCGCAACGAGGCCATCGGCATGGAGGCCATCGAGGCGCTGTGCGCGATTCCCGAGGTGGTGGGTGTGAAGTGGGCATCGCCCACGCCGCTGCTGCTGACCGAAGCCATGCGCCGCACACAAGGACGCGACCTGGCCTGGGTGGGCGGCCTGGCGGAGAACTGGGCGCCGCCGCTGTACGCGGCCGGCGCGCGCGGATTCACTTCGGGGCTGATCAACGTGGTGCCGGAGCGCTCGGTGGCCATCCACGCCGCCCTGGAGCGCGGCGACTATGCGGCTGCCCGGGCGCAGATCGCGCAGATCCTGCCTTTCGAGACCTTGCGTGCGCAGGAGAACAACGGCGCCAATGTCACGGTGGTGAAAGCCGCGCTGCAGCTGCAAGGGCTGGACTGCGGCGGCACGCGGCCGCCCTCGGCGTGGCCGTTGACGGCGGTGGCGCAGCAGGAGCTTATGCAGCTGCTGCGACACTGGGATGCCAGTATGGTTTGAGACTGCGTCCATCGACGCCCACAGAGAACGCTTTGAATTTGCAAGCGCAAAATCAATTCCGCGCGCTTGCTATCGGTGCATTGAGGCATTCTCAAGATAGCATCCAGGAATTGACATGTCTGGTCGTTCGCGCTGGCCTGAGTTGCGTCCCTGAATCAGGCTGGTCAAGAGCTCAATGAAACGCCTTATCTACATCATCATCCTTTTGTCGCTTTTGTTGAGTGGCTGTGCTGCTTCACGTCTTACTCCTCAGGACGAGGCGAAAGTTTCCAAAGTGGGCATCGTTGTGCTTGTCCCACAGCAGGTGCCGTTCAACAAGCTTGGGTGGACTGTGTTTGGCAACGAACAAGCGACCTTTGACACGGGAGGCAGGGTCGAACGCTCCATTCGTTCCGCCGCGGAGAGCCGTTTGGCAGCATCACGGGCGAGCTGGGCGGTCAAGCCACTGCATGTTGACCGCGATGGCCTTATGCGTGCTGCCGCCCGGCGGGCTGGAGGTTCCATTGATATGGATGTGATCCGAGGTGATCTCGCAAAGATCGCCACGGCGGAGTCATTGGACGCTTTGTTCGTGTTCGTTGAGTCGTACTACGACAGGTTGGGTGGCGCGGGTGTCAGTGTTCGAGAGCGGCCAGTCGTGGGTGGTGGTGAGTTGGCGCTGCTGCAGGGCAACATCGCTGCTTTTGTTCTGGACGCGAAAGGCAGTGTGCTGGCCTCTGCTACGAATGGCTTTGAGATGGACTTCTGGCGCATCAACGCTGCGGAGTACGGTCTTTCCATCCCCTTGGGCCCGGGCTCGGCAGAAAAGCTCTCACACGCCTTATCAAATCTTTTGACTGCTAATACGCTGAAAAGAATGGACGAGTTAGGGTATTGAGCGGTTCTTCCTCTGTGCGCCGGCTCCTACGGTGTCAAATCTTGACGAGCGTGCAGTAGCCTCAAATTTGAATCGCACCATACAACGGCGCTCGCACCATTCCTGACACGCCGCTGGGCTGTTTGGTGTGGCTGAAGGCACGCATAAGGTGCCTTTTGTACGCAATCCTGAAAATCCATTGCATACAAAGCTGGCATGTGTTTTGCGCTCAATCGGCGCATGAACACTTCCACGCCCGATTCCAGCGCATCGCCGCCGAAGGTGGCCGTCGAGCTCGTGGCCCTGACCAAGCAGTATGCGCAGGGCCAGCCCGCCGTGGACGCGATCAACCTGCGCATTGCCAGCGGAAGCTACTGCTGCCTGCTGGGCCCCTCGGGCTGCGGCAAGAGCACCACGCTGCGCATGATCGCCGGCCACGAGACGGTGAGCAGCGGCGACGTGCTGCTGGAAGGCCGCAACATCACCGACCTGCCGGCGGCTGCGCGCGGCACGGCCATGATGTTCCAGAGCTTCGCGCTGTTCCCGCACCTCTCTGCGCTGGACAACGTGGCCTTCAGCCTGAAGATGAAGGGTATCGGCAAGGAAGACCGCCGCAAGCAGGCGCAGGACCTGCTGGAACGCGTGGCCATGGGCCACCTGGCGCTGCGCAAGCCGGGTGAACTCTCCGGCGGGCAGCAGCAGCGCGTGGCGCTGGCGCGGGCGCTGATCACGCAGCCGCGCGTGTTGCTGCTGGATGAGCCTCTGTCCGCGCTGGACCCATTCCTGCGCATCCAGATGCGCGCGGAGCTGCGGCGCTGGCAGAAGGAGCTGGGCCTGACCTTCATCCACGTCACGCACTCGCAGGAAGAGGCGATGGCGCTGGCCGACACCATGGTGGTGATGAACCACGGCCTGATCGAGCAGGTGGGCCCGCCGCACGAGGTCTACAACAAGCCGGCCACCGAGTTCATTGCGCGCTTCATGGGCGGCCACAACGTGCTGGACACGCCCAGCGGCAAGATCGCCGTGCGCAACGACCACATGCAGATCGCGCCCGCCGCCAGTACGGCAGAGGGCGTGCCGGCGCGCATCACCGACGTGGAGTACCAGGGCACCTATGTGCTGCTGGGCCTGGATGCGCGCAACAACGAAGGCACCACCGGTGTCTCGGTGATGTTGCCCGAAGCCACCTTTGCTGAGCGGCCCTACCAGCTCGACGAGCACGTGCGCCTGTCCTGGGCGCCGCCGCATGCGCATCCGCTGGCGGCACGCGCCACAGCCTGACGTATTTCCTTTCCCCGTTTCCCGTTCCCAACCACTGACCGACAGGAGCCTCCACCATGTCCGATTCCACCAACACTTCCGCGCTGCAGCGCCGCACCCTGCTCAAGGGCACGGCCGGCATCCTGGCCACCGGCGTTGCACCCTTCGTGCACTCCCAGGAAAAGATCGTGCTGCGTTACCTGGGCACGGCCGTGAACCAGGACAAGGCCATCGCCGAGAAGTTCAAGGCCGACACCGGCATCGAGATCCAGTACGTCGCCGTGACCACCGACGACGTGACCAAGCGCGCCGTCACCGCGCCCAACAGCTTCGACCTGATCGACACCGAGTATTTCTCGCTGAAGAAGATCGTGCCCACGGGCAACCTCAAGGGCATCGACACCAAGAAGATCAAGAACGCCGACAAGATCACCACGCTCTTCACCAAGGGCGAGATCGCCGGCAAGAAGGTGGGAGACCAGGGCACGGCGCCCAAGAAGGTGATCTACCTCGAAGGCGAGAAGAGCAAGAAGTTCGCGACGGCACCCACGCAGTTCATGTCGCTGATCCCCACGGTCTACAACGCCGACACGCTGGGCATCCGCCCCGACCTGATCAAGCGCCCCATCGACTCCTGGGCCGAGCTGCTGAACCCCGAGTTCAAGGGCAAGACCGCGATCCTGAACATCCCCTCCATCGGCATCATGGACGCCGCGATGGTGGTCGAGGCCAAGGGCATCTACAAGTACCCGGACAAGGGCAACATGACCAAGAAGGAGATCGACCTCACGATCAAGACCTTGATCGAAGCCAAGAAGGCCGGCCAGTTCCGCGCGCTGTGGAAGGACTTCAACGAGTCCGTGAACCTGATGTCCTCCGGCGAAGTCGTGATCCAGTCGATGTGGTCGCCCGCCGTGACCGCCGTGCGCACCAAGGGCATCGCCTGCAACTTCCAGCCGCTGAAGGAAGGTTACCGCGCCTGGGCCGCCGGCTTCGGCCTGCCGGCCACGCTTTCGGGCAAGAAGCTGGACGGCGCTTATGAATTCATCAACTGGTTCCTCGACGGCTGGGCCGGTGCCTACCTGAACCGCCAGGGCTACTACAGCGCCGTGCTGGACACCGCCAAGTCCAAGATGGAAGCCTACGAGTGGGCCTACTGGATGGAAGGCAAGCCCGCCACGCAGGACATCAAGAGCCCCACGGGTGACGTGCTGGCCAAGACCGGCGCGATCCGCGACGGCGGCAGCTACGAGCAGCGCATGGGCGGCATCGCGTGCTGGAACGCGGTGATGGACGAGAACAACTACATGGTCCAGAAGTGGAATGAGTTTGTCGCTGCCTGAACGACACAAGCGAGTTTGACCCCATGAGTGCACCTGCCGCTACCGCCCATTCCGCACCCGCAGCAGCGCCGGGCCGCAGCATCGCGGCGTGGTGGCAGGCCGCACCTCTGACGCTCGTCTTCGCGCTGTTCTTTTTGATCCCGCTGGCGCTGATCTTGATGGTCAGCTTCTGGGACTTCAATGAATACGAGCTGTTGCCCGGCTTCACGTTCAAGAACTACCTCTCCATCTTCGAGGGCTGCTCGGCGGGCCTCGGCGGCGGTGAAGACCTGTGCGTCACGCTCAAGACCTACCTCTCCACGCTGAAGTTCTCGTTCCTGGTCTGGGCCATCACGCTGGTGCTGGGCTTCGCGGTCTCGTACTTCCTGGCCTTCCATGTGCGCAGCTCGGGCATGCAGACGGCGCTGTTCGTGCTGTGCACCATCCCCTTCTGGACCAGCAACGTGATCCGCATGATCTCGTGGGTGCCGCTGCTGGGGCGCAACGGCCTGGTGAACCAGGGGCTGCAGGGCATCGGGCTGGTGGACCAGCCGGTGGAGTGGCTGCTGTTCTCGGATTTCTCGGTCACACTGGCCTTCGTGCACCTCTACACGATGTTCATGATCGTGCCCATCTTCAATTCCATGATGCGCATCGACCGCAGCCTGCTGGAGGCCGCCAGCGACAGCGGCGCCACGGCCTGGCAGACGCTGTGGAACGTGATCGTGCCGCTGTGCAAGACCGGCATCATCATCGGCTCGATCTTCGTGATCACCATCGTCATGGGCGACTTCGTGACCATCGGCGTCATGGGTGGCCAGCAGATCGCTTCCATCGGCAAGATCATCCAGGTGCAGACGTCTTATCTGCAGTTCCCGCTGGCGGCCGCCAATGCGGTGATCCTGCTGGCCGTGGTGCTGATGATCATCTGGGCGCTGACGCGACTGGTCGACATTCGCAAGGAGCTGTGAACATGACCCCCACGTTCCCCACTTCGTGTGGTCACTGCCCCCCGAGGGGGCGCTCAACGCCCTTCGGGCGGCCGGGCGGGCGTTGAGATGCAAGCCCGTATCTCCGACGCCCGACCTTCCGGCTTCTGGCCGCTGGCCCTGGTCTTCGCGCTGTTCGTGTTGTTCATGTACGGCCCGATGCTGGTCATCGTGGTGCTGAGCTTCCAGGGGCCCGAGGGTGGCCTGACCTTCCCGATCCGCGGTTTCTCGCTGCACTGGTTCCGCCAGCTCGCCGAGGGCCTGGGCGTGGTGGACATCGGCGCCGCGCTGCGCCGCTCGCTGGCCGTAGGGGCCGCGGTGATGGTGCTGACGGTGGTACTGTCGGTGCTGGCGGGCCTGGCCTTCCGCAAGAAGCTGGCCGGAGGCAACGCGCTGTTCTACATCGTCGTGGCCAGCCTGATCATGCCCTCCATCATCGTGTCGCTGGGCATCGGCCTGGAGTTCCGGCTGCTGGACACCGGCATCAAATGGCTGCTGACCACACTGGGCATGGAGAGCCAGCTTGAAAACTACGGCACCGCGCTGGGCCTGTTCACCTCCGCGCTGGGCGCGCACCTCACCTGGACGCTGCCCTTCGGCCTGCTGATCATGTTCGCGGTGTTCAACCGCTTTAACCCCGCGTACGAAGAGGCTGCGCGTGACCTGGGCGCCACGCCCTGGCAGGGCTTCAGCCAGGTGGTGCTGCCGCTGATCGCGCCCTCGGTGGTGGGCATCGGCATGTTCGGCTTCACGCTATCGTGGGACGAGATCGCGCGCACTTCGCAGGCGATTGGCGACGTCAACACGCTGCCGCTGGAGCTGCAGGGGCTGACATCGACGGTCACCACACCCGCCATCTATGCACTCGGCACGGTCACCACGGTGGTGTCGTTCCTGGTGATGGGCCTGGCCATCGGGTTGGCCCTGTTGTTGGCGAGGCGCCGCAAGGGTTAGAGTTCGCACCCATGCCTGCCTCTGCTGCTGTTGCCGCTGCGCCGCCCCTGGTCGCCTCCGTCTCGGACGGCGACATCTACGACCGCATCGTCTCGGCCATCCTCGACCACAAGTTGCCGCCGGGCACCAAGCTGGTGGAAGACCGCCTGGCGACGGCCTTCGGCGTGTCGCGCACGCGCATCCGGCCGGTGCTGGTGCGCCTGGCCAACGAGCAGATCGTGACGCTCACGCCCAACCGGGGCGCGTCCGTGGCCCAGCCCACCGAGCAGGAGGCGCGCGAAGTCTTCGAGGTGCGCCGCATCATCGAGCGCCGGCTGGTGGAGCGCTTCATCGACGTGGCCAAGCCGGCCGATATCCAGCGCCTGGCCGACTGCATTTCCGCCGAGGAGCGGGCCCGCGCGGCCGGCGACATGCGCCGTGCGATCCGCCAGTCTGGCGACTTCCACCTGCACATCGCGCAGGGGGCGGACCACCAGACCCTGGGCCGCATCCTGGCGGAACTGGTGTCTCGCACCTCGTTGGTCCTCATGACCTACAGCGCGGCCCATGCGCGCGAGCGGGAGGAGGCCACGGCCTGCGGCTGCCGCGAGCACCGCGGCCTGCTGGATGCGATCCGCCTGCGCGACGCGCGTGAAGCCGCGCGGCTGATGGAGGCGCACCTTGTGCACCTGGAGTCACGCCTGGAGTTCGCCCCTTCGCAGGAAGAGGGCCTGGACCTCGTGGCCGTGTTCAGCTGAGGCCTCTGCACCGTTCTCCTCTTCTCCCGTTCTCCCGCTTTCCCGTTCTCCCCTGCCGACCGTTCACGCATGCGCCACCTGCTCGTCATCAACCCCAACACGTCAGAGGCTTTCAGCAGCCTGCTGCAACAGCATGTTCAGGCCACGGCGGGCCCGCAGGTGCAGGTGCGCACCGTCACCGCGCGCTTCGGCAGCCCCTACATCGCCTGCGAGGCCAGTTACGCCGTGGCCGCGCACGCCGGCATGGATGCCTGGGCCCATGCGCTGCAGGAGCCCGGCGCCCCGGCGCCCGACGCCGTGCTGATCGGCTGTTTTGGCGACCCCGGCCTGTTCGCGCTGCGCGATGGCAGCCCCGTGCCGGTCACGGGCCTGGCCGAGGCGGCGTTTATGCAGGCTGCGGCGCGCGGGCGCTTCGCCGTCGTGACCGGCGGCGCGAAATGGAAGCCCATGCTCGAACGCCTGGCCCGCATGCTGGGCTGCCACGAGCAACTGGCCGAAGTGCTCACCGTGGCGCCGACGGGCGCCGAACTCGCGGCCGACCCGCAGGCCGCGCGCGCGCTGCTGGCACAAGCCTGCAGGGACGCGGCACGCCGCGGGCCCGTGGCCTCCGTCATCGTGGGCGGCGCCGGGCTCGCCGGCATGGCCGCGGCGATCCAACCCGGCGTGGACGTGCACCTGATCGACAGCGTGGAGGCGGGGGCGCAGGTGGCGATGGGCATGGCGCCCATGCCGGGCGCGCGCGCCGAGGCGGGCTTCGGGGTGGCGTGGCAGGGGGTGTCGGCTGCGTTGGCTGAAATGGGGCGGCGGTAGCCGTCCGAGCGACCGCTTCGTGTGCCGCTTTGTTCGGCCCTGCGGCCGTACTTCTCAGTTGTCCGTGCCCGGCAGCGGCAACGCCTGCAGCCGCACATCGTGGTGCCGCTCCGCACGCTTCGGGTCGCGTGCGACGCGGGCGCGCGTGGCGATGGCGCCCGGGTCGGTGTCGATGTCTTCCTCGTCGCGTGCCAGGCCATCCAGCAGGTTGGCAGCCACCAGCTGTGGCGGCGACTTGGCGGCCCAGGACGGGATGTCCCTGGACAGCCGGGTGTCCACGCCGCCGACCACCACGGCGGCCACCAGCCTGCCGTGGCGGCGCATCAGTGCACGCATGCCCACCGTCATGTTCAGCGCCGCGGCCTTGGTGCAGGAATAACTGCCCAGCAACGGGTTGTGCTGCAGGGCCGCGCCCGAGAGCACGTTGGCGATCGCACCCTGGTTGCGCACGATCACGGGCATGAAGGCGCGGAACATGTGCAGTATGCCGAAGAGGTTGACCTCCATCTCCTCGCGCAGGTTGTCGACGGCGGCGGCATCGAGCAGGGTCACGCCGTAATGTGCTGTGCCGGCGTTGTTGATGAGCAGGTCCACGTCGCTGGCCGTGCGCGCGGCCGCCGCGGCCTGCTCGGGCCGGGTCACGTCCAGCGCCAGCGGCACCACGCGGGGTTCGGCCAGCAGCGCCGGCGCGAACAGCGCGGGGTCGCGCGCGGCCGCATAGACGGTGTGTGCGCCGCGTTGCAGCAGCTCGTGCACCAGCGCCTCGCCGATGCCGCGGTTGGCGCCCGTCACGAGGGCCTTGCATCCTGCGATCTGCATGTTCTTCTCCGTGCCGGCGGCCGTGTGTGGGTTCAGTGCGTGTCCACCGTCTTGCCCTGGGCACGCAGCAGCTGGGCGCGGTCGTAGTACTCGCGCCAGAGCGCGATGTGCGGCCCTTCGAATTCCAGCACGCCGACCACGGGCACCTTGCGGCTGACGCCGTCGATCACGACCTCGTCGCTGCGTTCCACGAACAGGGCGCCGTCGATCACGCCGATGCGGTGGATGTGCAGCGTGACCTGCTTGTTGGGCATGGCCATGCCGTTGATGCGCTGGAAGAAGGTCTCGCGTCCGACCACGGGCTCCAGCATCACGGAGTGCAGCACGCCCTGCGGCGCGAGCATGTCGGCGCAGGCGCGCCAGTCCTTGCGGTGCCAGGCCTCGGCCATGGCGCGGAACACCGCAATCTTCTGCGCGTCGCTCAGGTCGGAGGAGGGGGAAGTGCTCA
Organism: Burkholderiaceae bacterium; assembly: GCA_965278985.1. Classification (GTDB taxonomy): domain Bacteria; phylum Pseudomonadota; class Gammaproteobacteria; order Burkholderiales; family Burkholderiaceae_C; genus CAISIP01. Next base: position 1,112,887 of record OZ257131.1, read on the forward strand.
TCGTGGGTCCTTCAAGAGGTGAACAGGGTGGTGTGGCGTCTGGAGCGGCGCACGCGGGGTGGCCGTGCGCTTCGTCTTCCGCATGCGCTGCGGTGGCAATGCATGGCCGCATTAGAGGCAGCGGGCGCGCGGACACCCAACGGGAAAACGCGCATCTTCCCAATAGGTGGGAATCCAGGGGTCTGCCGGCCGGCGCGTGGCCGGCGTCCGGCGCCTTCTCAGCCCTGGGCGTGCACCCGTTCGTGGGCCCAGGCCAGCGGGGCAGATTCGTGCAGCAGCTGCGCACCGAGCTCGCGGCGCCGTGCGGCGGGCATGCGCGCGTTGGCGGAGGCGATGCTCAGGCCCGCGTAGCTGTTGCTCGACAGCATGATGGCACAGCCCACGCCGCTGGTCTCGTCGGTGAGCATGTCCGTCATCTCGGCATAACCGGACCTGCGCGCCGCCTGCACCATGCGCCGCAGCCGCGCCAGCGGCACCTCGAGCCGCCCGTATTCGGCGGCATGGCGGGCATGGTGCGCGGCGGTCTCCGCGTCGGGCAGGTGGGCCAGCACGCCCACGCCCACGGAGCTCAGGCCCAGCAGCCGCCGGTTGCCCGTCTCCACGATGCGCGCGCGCATGGAGTGGTCGCCTTCCTGCCGGTGCAGGCACAGGGCATGGTCGCCGCTGCGCACGATCAGGAACACGGTGTCGCCGGTCTGGCGCGCGATGCGCTGCATCATGGGCCGGAAGCGCTCCACCACCGGCGCCATGCCCGACGACCCCAGGCCCAGCTGCAGCGACTCCATGCCCAGCCGGTAGCGCTTGGCCGGCGCCACGCGTTCGATGAAACCTTCGTCCACCATGCACTGCAGCAGGCGGTGGGCCGTCGAGCGGTCCACGCCGCTGGTGGCGATCAGGTCGCGCAGCCGCACGCCCTCGGGATGGTGCAGGCCCACCAGCCGCAGCAGGGTCAGCATCTTGCCGGCGCTTTGGGTGCCCGAGGGTTTGGCCAAATTCTCACGCATTGGGATATCCGATGGAAATGCTTGGAGTCCTTCGACGGCGCCGCACTGTAATCGCTCCGGACGCCTGCCCGCCACCGGCGCGAGGCGCCATGTGCAAGCCGTACGACCGAGGAGACACCCATGCCATCGACGACCTTCCCCCATTGGGCCGCGCGCCTCGCGCTGGCCGCCACGGCCCTGGTGGCTGCCGCCACCGCGGTGGCCCAGCAGGATTATCCGCAGCGCACCGTCAAGGTGGTGGTGCCCTTCGCTGCCGGCGGTGGCGGCGACGTGCTGGGCCGGCTGGTCGCGCAGAAGCTCGCCGAGCAGTTCAAGCAACCCGTGATCGTGGACAACAAGCCCGGTGCCAGCAGCGTGATCGCCACCGACATGGTGGCCAAGGCGCCGCCCGACGGCTACACCATCCTGCTCAACGTGCCGCTGATCGTGCAGACCGCGAGCCTGTACGCCAAGCTGCCTTATGACCCGCTGGCCGACCTCATCCCGGTGACCGACCTGGTCACCACGCCGGTGTGGCTTGCCGTGGGTGCGGAAAAGATCAAGGCACGCAACCTCAAGGAGTATGTGGAGCAGGCCCGCCTGCATCCCAAGGACTACAGCTACGCCTCCATAGGCGCGGGCTCCACGGGCCACCTGCTGGGTTACCAGCTCAACGAGCTCAACCGGCTGGACACCATCCACGTGCCCTACAAGGGCAGCGCACCCGCGATGACGGCGCTGCTCGGTGGCGAGGTGGCCTCGGTGTTCCTGGACTATGTGACGCTGCGCAGCCAGGTCGAGGCCGGCAAGGTGCGCCTGCTGGCCGTGACCGGCACGCAGCGCACGCCGATCACGCCCGACGTGCCCACGCTGGCCGAGCAGGGCTACGCGGGTTTCGACGCCCAGAGCTGGGCCGGGCTCTTCGTGCCCGCGAAGACACCGCGCGAGATCGTGCAGCGCATCGAGACCGAGGTGCGCGCCATCGTCGCGCAGCCCGACTACATCGCCAAGGTGCGCGAACTCGGCTACGCCCCCGGCGGCATGCCCCAGGCGCAGTTCGCCGCCCAGGTGCGCAACGACCATGCGAGCTGGGGTGCGCTGATCCGCAAGACCGGGCTCAAGCTCGACTAGGCGCGCGGTGTTCCTGCTGGCACGCACAATGCGGCCAGGAGGATGACCCCATGCGCAGCATCGACCTCGCGGGCCGTGGCCCGGCCGTTTCTACTACTTCCAAGACGTCCGCGACCCCCGAGAATTCCCCGCTTCCCGTCCTCGGCCTGGGCACCTGGCGCATGGGCGAGTCCGCCCCGCGCCGTGCCGCCGAGGTGGCGTCCGTGCGCAGCGCCATCGACATGGGATGGCGCCTCATCGACACCGCCGAGATGTACGGCGAGGGTGGCGCGGAAGAGGTGGTGGGCCAGGCGCTGGGCGATGCCTTGCGCAGCGGGGGCCTGCGGCGCGAGGACATCTTCCTGGTCAGCAAGGTCTATCCCCACAATGCCAGCCGGCGCGGCACCGTGGCCGCGTGCGAGCGCAGCCTGCGCCGGCTGGGCGTCGACCAGCTCGACCTGTACCTGCTGCATTGGCGCGGCAACATCCCGCTGGCCGAGACGGTGGAGGCCCTGCAGTCGCTCGTGGCGGCAGGCCGCATCGCGCGCTGGGGCGTGAGCAACTTCGACGTGGACGACATGGAGGAACTCATTGCCATCGACGGCGGTGCCGACTGCATGGCGAACCAGGTCTATTACTCGATCACCGAACGTGGCCCGGCGCACAGCCTGTTGCCGTGGCTGCGGGCGCACGGCATCGCGCTGATGGCCTACAGCCCGCTGGACCAGGGGGCGCTGGCGGGTGATGCGGTACTAGGTGCGCTGGCGCGCAGCCAGGGTGTGAGCACGGCGCAATTGGCGCTGGCCTGGTTGCTGGACCAGTCTGGCGTGTGCGCCTTGCCCAAGGCGCTGGGCGAGAAACATCTGCGCGAGAACCTGGTCGCGGCGGACGTTGTGCTGGATGACGCTGCGCGGGCGGAACTTGCGCGGCGATATCCACCTCCGTCGCGCAAAAGAGCGTTGGCGATGATCTGAGGAAGTGTCGCGATACCTTGGTCGCGTCAAATAAGGTGTCGCGATACTGCTGTCCCGACGCTCCAACGCGTGACACGTCAACGCGTCTCCCAGAACCCCCGGTGCGTTGCCACCATCTCCTCTGCCACCGCCTCCACCGGCCCGATGACTTCGACACTCCGCTGTCCCCGCGCAAAGACCTCGCGGCAGGGCAGCGCCAGCGTCGGGTTCTCCGGGTGGTTGCCGGTCAGCGCCAGCAAGGCCGATTCCTCGGCGCCATAGAGCACGCGGCCAATCCCCGCCCAGTAGATGGTTCCGGCACACATCGCGCAGGGCTCGAAAGTCGTGACCAGCGTGCAATGCACCAGATACGTGCCAGGGTAGTTCGCCGCAACGGTGCGTGCCAGCGTGGACTCGGCATGGTTCACCGTGTCGATGTTGCCCTGCTCGGCGAGCACGGTCTCGCCATCGGGCGCCAACAACAAGGCACCGAAAGGGTGCCTGCCCATTTCCAGTGCACGGCGGGCGACCCCGTCTGCGCGGCGCAGCGCGCGGGCGCACTGGTCGGCGCTCGGCGGCGATGGGGCCGAGGCCATTGGCTCAGCCACCCTGGGACCCCCGGTGCGCCCAGGCCGTGGTGTGCTTCTCGATGTAGCTGAAGAGCTCGTACATCACCATCGCCATCGCGCCCACCACCACCAGCCCGGCGAAGGCCAGGCCCATCTGCATCGCCGAACCGGCCGAGATCAGCAGGTAGCCGATGCCCTCGTTGGCGGCCGTCATCTCCGACACCGTGGTGCCCACGAAGGCCAGCGTGATGGCCACCTTCAGCGAGCCGTAGAAATACGGCATGGAGCGCGGCAGGCCCACCTTCACCAGCACGTCCCAGCGCTTGGCACCCAGCACGCGCAACACGTCCTCCAGCTCGGGCTCCAGCGTGGCCAAGCCGGTGGCGATGTTGACCATGATCGGGAAGAAGCTGATCAGGAAGGCCGTGAGGATGGCCGGCCCCACGCCGATGCCGAACCACACCACCAGGATCGGCACGAAGGCCGCCTTGGGCAGGGCGTTGAAGGCGGTCATCAACGGGTAGACGGCCGCATAGGCCAGGCGCGAGCTGCCGATCACGAAGCCCAGCAGCACGCCCACCACGATGGCCAGACCGAAGCCCGCCATCGTGACCCAGTAGGTGCGCCAGGCATGCGCGGCGATCACGCCCTTGAACTCCACCAGCTGCGTCCAGATGCGCCAGGGGCTGGGGAAGATGAATTCGCTGACCTCGAAGGCCGAGCAGAGGATCTGCCAGATGGCGATCACCGCCACCAGCAGGATCCAGGGGGACCAGATCTCGAGGTTTCGTTGTTTGTTGGAAGCCATGGTGCGCTTGCTTTCCTATGGGTGAACCACTGCGCCAGTCTTCCGGATGGCACCGATGTGCCCACGCAGCTCCAGCACGATGTCAGTGAACTCCTTGGTGTAGGTCACCTCCAGCTCGCGCGGGCGCGGCAGTTCGATCTGGCGCTTGACCACGAAGCGGCCCGGGCTCTTGCTCATCACATAAACCGTGTCTGCCAGGAACACCGATTCGCGCAGGTCGTGCGTGACCAGGATCACGTTGAACTGCTGCTCCGTCCACAGGTCGCGCAGGATGCACCACAGCTCCTCGCGCGTGAACGCGTCCAGCGCGCCGAAGGGTTCGTCGAGCAGCAGCATCTTGGGCTCGTGGATCAGTGCGCGGCAGATGCTGGCGCGCTGCTGCATTCCGCCCGACAGCTGCCAGGGGAACTTGTCCTCGTAGCCGCCCAGGCCCACCTTCTGCAGCAGCTTGCGTGCACGCTCCTCGTATTCCTTGCGCTTGGCCTTGAAGCTGGAGCGGTAGGGCTCGACGATCTCCAGCGGCAGCAGAACGTTGTCCACCGTCGTGCGCCAGGGCAGCAGCGACGGGGCCTGGAAGGCCATGCCCGAAATCTTGAGCGGCCCGGTGACGGGCTGGCCGTCGATGAGGATTTTGCCCATCGAGGGCATCTTCAGCCCGGTGGTGAGCTTCATGAAGGTGGACTTGCCGCAGCCCGAGGGGCCCACGATGGCGATGAACTCGCCGCGGGTCACCTTGAGGTCGATGGCTTCCACCGCGAAGTGGTTGGCCTGCAGCAGTTCCTCGTTGTAGGCGAGCCAGACGTCGCGAAAATCGACGAAGGGCGCTGAGGGGATGGCGGACATGGACGCGGCTTTCACGAGAACGGCCAGTGCTTGCAGGAAGGACTGGCCGTTGGGGAGGCGGGGCCGGCGGTGGCCGGCGAGGGGAGCTTACTTCTTGGGCGCGGGCAGCACCGCCAGCTCGGCCTTGGGCGGCAGGAAGCTGCCATCCCACACGGCGGCAGGGTTCACGCGGGTCTTGGTGCCGAAGGCGTCGGACACCTGAGACGCCATCAGCGCCAGGCGGCCGGGGTTGACCTGGCCGAAGCCCTCGGCGCGCGCATCGGGGCTGTTGATGACCGTGTCGATGGCCAGCTTCAGGCGGCGCTGCTCCAGCGGCACGCTGATGATGCCGTCGCGTGCGCGCACGGTGTCGATGGCGCCGGCGTTGTCGGCGATCACGTCCTTCATGCCCTTGGTGAAGGCGGAGAGGAAGGCGCGCACGGCGGCCGGGTTCTCCTTGAGGATCTTGGGCGAGGCGATGATGGCGTTGCCGTACAGCTTCACGCCGTAGTCGGGGTAGGGCAGGATCACCACGTCCTCGGCCTTCACGCCGCGCGCTTCCAGGTTCAGCAGCGAGGTGAAGGTGAAGCCGGTGATGGCGTCCACGTCACCACGCGCCAGCATGGTCTCGCGCAGCGGCGGGTCCATCGCGGTCCACTGCACTTCGCCCACGTTGTTGGCCTTGGCGAAGATGGGGAAGGCGCGGCGGCCGGCGTCGAACACCGGGGCGCCCAGCTTCTTGCCCTTGAGGTCTGCGGGCGTCTTGATGCCGCTCTTCTTCAGCGCCATCACCGAGGCCGGCGTGTTGTTGTAGACCATCATGATGGCCACGGGCTTGTTGGGCGCATCGGGGTTGTTGGCGTGGAACTCCATCAGCGCCGCCAGGTCGGCAAAGCCCAGGTCGTAGCTGCCCGAGGCCACGCGGGTCACGGCGCCGCCCGAGCCGTTGCCGGCGTCCACCGTCACGTCCAGCTTGGCATCCTTGAAATACCCCTTGGCCGCGGGCACGAGGAACAGCGCAGCGGGGCCTTCGAAGCGCCAGTCCAACTGGAACTTGATGGGCGTGACCTGGGCCTGGGCCAGCCCTGTGGCGGCGACCAGGGCAAGGGCGGCAGCGAGCTTGGAAAAGGTTCTTTTGTGCATGAAGGGGAGGGGTAGGGAGCGACCGAAAGGGGTGCGCGAGTCTAGCAATATCGGTGCCAGTGACCCGGCATTCCCGGAAGATCGCAAGGAGAAGCGTGACGCCGTGATGACGCCTCCGCCGATGCCCCAGCCCGCGTTGAATTGCTACGCGCGCCGGCCCGGAACGGCACGTAGAAGGCGGGGTCCACATCATCTTTTCGGCGGCGCATCGGTAAGTGTCGCCGGCGATGGGTGGTGCCGGCATGCCGGGCGGGCGGCGGCGCGGGGCAGCGGCCCACTGGGGCGCGCCGCAGGTCCTAGGGTTTACCCTGGCGGCCTTCTCTGGAGGTCCGTACCGCCGGCGCGGCAGCCGTCCGGAAGGCCGTGCCAGGCCTGCGGCGCCATGCAAAAAAGTCCATGTAGATCAATGCGTTGCATGGTGCTGCGGGCCGGCACCGGCATGGCATGCGCATTGCAAATGGATGGGTCACTGCAACCCCCGGAGACAGACCCCATGGACCACGATCCCCGTCCGCGCCCGTTTTACCGTTCCCTGTACTTCCAGGTCATCACGGCCATCGTGATCGGCGTGGTGCTGGGACATTTCTGGCCCGAGACCGGCGCCGCCATGAAGCCGCTGGGCGACGGCTTCATCAAGCTCATCAAGATGATCATCGCGCCGATCATCTTCTGCACGGTGGTGGTGGGCATCGCGGGCATGGAGGACATGAAACGCGTGGGCAAGACCGGCGGTATGGCGCTGCTGTATTTCGAGATCGTCTCGAGCATCGCGCTGGTCGTGGGCCTGGTGATCATCAACATCGTCAAGCCAGGCGCGGGCATGAACGTGGACGTGAGCCAGCTCGATACCAAGGCCATCGCGGCCTACACCGGCCCGGGCAAGATGCAGGGCACGGTGGACTTCCTGCTCAACGTGATCCCGACCACCATTGTGGACGCCTTCGCCAAGGGCGAGATCCTGCAGGTGCTGCTGTTCTCGGTGATGTTCGGCTTCGCGCTGCACAAGTTTGGCGGCCGTGGCACGCTGGTGTTCGACTTCATCGAGAAGTTCTCGCACGTGTTGTTTTCCATCGTCGGCACCATCATGAAGGTCGCGCCCATCGGGGCCTTCGGTGCCATGGCCTTCACCATCGGCAAGTACGGCGTGGGCTCGCTGGTGCAGCTGGGCCAGCTGATGGCGACCTTCTACCTCACCTGTCTGCTGTTCATCTTCGTGGTGCTGGGCGGCATTGCGCGCGCGCACGGCTTCTCGGTGTGGAAGTTCATCAAGTACATCAAGGAAGAGCTGCTGATCGTGCTGGGCACCAGCAGCTCCGAGGCGGCGCTGCCGCGCATGATCGCCAAGATGGAGAACCTCGGCGTGCGCAAGTCCACGGTGGGCCTGGTGATCCCCACGGGGTATTCCTTCAACCTGGACGGCACGTCAATCTACCTGACCATGGCGGCGGTATTCATCGCGCAGGCCACGAACACGCCGCTGGACATCTCGCACCAGATCACGCTGCTGCTGGTGCTGCTGCTCACCAGCAAGGGCGCGGCGGGTGTCACCGGCAGCGGCTTCATCGTGCTGGCGGCCACGCTGTCGGCCGTGGGCAACGTGCCGGTGGCGGGGCTGGCGCTGATCCTGGGCATCGACCGCTTCATGTCCGAGGCGCGTGCGCTGACGAACCTGATCGGCAACGGCGTGGCCACGGTCGTGGTGGGCAAGTGGACGGGCGACCTGGATACCGCGCGCATGCAGGCCGTGCTGAACAACGAGACACCGCTGGACGCCGACGCGCCTGAGGCGGTGATCGACGCCGTGGACCACCACATGCCCGTCGGCGTGGCGGGGCGTGCGGGGCTGCCGGCCAAGGGCTGAACGCGGGCATGGCCGCCATGCGGCCGAACTTCGTGCAAGATGCGCGGCGACCCCCTGCGGGTCTGCCGCGTTTCGTCCTGCATCTGCCGTTCCTTCGACCGCCCTCCATGCTGTTCGCGTCCATGCCCCGTGCCCGCCGTCGCCTGCTGCGTGGCCTGCTGGCCGCTGCCTGCGTGGCGGCCGCCGCCGCGGCGGGCTGGCAACTCGCCTGGTGGTACGGCCTGGCGTCGCTGCAGCAGGCCGCGGAGCGCCGGCTGGAGGTGGCGGCCACGCGGCTGGACGCGCAGTTGCAGCGCTTCGACTTCCTGCCCGGCCTGCTGGAGACCGCACCCGAGGTGATGCGGCTGCTGGCGACGCCGGGAGATGCCACGCTGACCGGGCAGGTCAACCGGTATCTGGAATCGCTCAACGCGCTGGCCGGTGCGGACAACCTCTACCTCGTGGGCCGCGGTGGGATGACATTGGCCGCGGCCGACCATGCCAAGCCCGACAGCCCCTTCGGCCGCGACCTGTCCTACCGCCCCTATGTGCGCGATGCACTGGCACATGGCCGCGGCCAGTTCTACGGCCTTGGCGTGACCACGGCGCGTGCCGGCTACTACGTGTCCTACGCCTTGCCGGGCGACGGCGCGCCGCTGGGTCTGGCGGCCGTCAAGATGGACCTGACGCAGATCGAGCAGGAGTGGCGTCAGCTGCCAGGGCCGGTGCTGCTGCTGGACGAATACCGCGTGGCGATTTTGAGCACACGCGACGCCTGGCGCTGGCATCCCGTGGGGCCATTGCCCTCCGCCCAGCGCGACGAGGTGCTGCAGGCCCGGCGTTACGGCAGCAGCGTGCTGGAGCCGCTGGCCTGGGAGGAGGGCACTGTCGTGGGCGGCACGGCGCCGGAGGTGCAGGCGCGCCGTGTGCTGCTCGACGGCCAGGCCTGGCTGGCCAGTGCACGCGCCGTGCACCAGGGCCGCTGGCACCTGGTGCTGCTCGATGCCGAGGCCCCCGTGCGCGCCGGAGCCCGCGTCTGGTCCATCAGCGCGGCGCTGGCGATGGCGCTGCTGCTGGTGGGCGGCGCGCTGATGGCCGCACGCCGCCGCGAGATCCGCCAGCGCCTGGCCAGCCGCGCCGCGCTGCAGGAGGCGCACGATGCGCTGGAGCGCAAGGTGGCCGAACGCACGGCCGCGCTGCAGGCCGCGCAGGACGAACTCGTGCATGCCGGCAAACTGGCCGTGCTGGGCCAGCTCTCGGCCGGGCTGGTGCACGAGCTCAACCAGCCGCTGGCGGCGCTGCAGACCTTCTCGGACAACGCCGACCAGCTGATCCAGCGCCAGCGGCTGGACGATGCCCGCGACAACCTCGCGCGCATCGGGCGGCTGGTGGCGCGGCTCAAGCGGCTCTCGGGGCAGTTGCGGCTCTTCGCCACCAAGCCCGCGGGAATCGTGGGTGCCGTGGGCCTGCAGAAGCTGGTGCTGGACCTGCAGCAGCAACTGGCCACGCGGCTCCAGGAAGCGGACATCGCGCTCGTGCTGGACATCGAACCCGAAGGCCTGGCCGTGGCCGGCGACGAGTCACGGCTGGAGCAGGTGCTGGCGAACCTGCTGGGCAATGCCATCGACGCGCTGCAGGGCAGCGCCGCGCCGCGGCAGATCAGCGTGCAGGCAAGCGCACAAGAGGGCCGCGTGCGGCTTCTGATCCGCAACAATGGACCCCATATCCCCGACACCATCCTCGAGCGCATGTTCCAGCCCTTCGTCACCACCAAACCCGCGGGCAAGGGCATGGGCCTGGGGCTCATGATCTCGGCCCACATCGTGCGCGAATGCGGCGGAACGCTGGTGGCGCGCAACCTCGACCCCACGGGGGCGGAATTCGCCATCGACCTGCCGGCGCGGCGCGAGGGGAACGGCACATGACCACCGCGCAGCACCCCATCCAGGTCCTCTTCGTCGAGGACGACGAGGACGTGCGGGCCGGCAGCACGCAGGCGCTGGAACTGGCAGGCTTCGGGGTGCAGGCCCACGAGTCGGTGGAAGCGGCGCGTTCCGCCGTGGTGCCCGGCGCCCCCCTGGTGGTGGTGTGTGATGTGCGCCTGCCCGGCATCGCCGGCACCGACTGGCTGCCGCAGCTGCACAAGCTCGACGCGGGCCTGCCCGTGGTGCTGGTTACGGGCCATGGCGACATCGCGATGGCCGTGCAGGCCATGCGCGAGGGCGCCTACGACTTCATCGAGAAGCCCTGCAGCTCCGACCACCTCGTGGCCGTGGTGCGCCGCGCCGCCGAGCAGCGCCGCCTCGCGCTGGAGGTGCAGGCCTTGCAGGCGCAGCTGCAGAGCTGGCCGGGCATCCAGGCCACGCTGCTGGGTCGCTCGGCCGCCATGCAGCGCGTGCGCGAGCAGGTGCGCACGCTGGCGGGTGCGCCGGTGGACGTGGTGGTGTACGGCGAAACCGGCAGCGGCAAGGATCTCGTCGCGCGCTGCCTGCACGACCACAGCCCGCGCCGCCAGGGGCCTTTTGTCCCGCTGAACTGCGCCGGCCTGGCCGAGACGCTGGTGGACAGCGAGCTCTTCGGCCATGAGGCCGGGGCCTTCACGGGCGCGGCCCGGCGGCGCATCGGCAAGTTCGAACATGCCGATGGCGGCACGCTGTTCCTCGACGAGATCGAGGGCATGCCCGCCGCCGTGCAGGCCAAGCTGCTGCGGGCGTTGCAGGAGCGCAGCGTCGAGCGCCTGGGCTCCAACACGCAGGTGCCCGTGGACTGCCGCGTGGTGGCCGCCGCCAAGGAAGACCTGCGGCTGTTGTCCGAACGCGGCGGCTTCCGCAGCGACCTTTACTACCGCCTGGGCGTGGCCTTCATCGTGCTGCCGCCCCTGCGCGAGCGGCGCGAGGACATCCCGCTGCTGTTCGAACACTTCACGCTGCTGGCCGCACGCCGCTTCGAGCGCTCCGCGCCCATCCCCACGCCGGAAGTGATGGGCCAGCTCATGGCGCACCGCTGGCCCGGCAACGTCCGCGAGCTGCGCAACGTGGCGGACCGCTTCGTGCTGGGCCTGATGGACGAGCCGCAGGCGAAGCTGCTGGAGCAGCAGTCCGCCCCCGCGAACCTGCCGGAGCAGCTGGAGCACATCGAACGCGTGCTGGTGAGCGAGGCCCTGCGGCGCGCACAGGGCGAGGTGGGCGCCACGGCCGCGGCACTGGGTATCGCCAAGCAGACGCTCTACGACAAGCTCAAGCGACTGCAGATCGACGCGGCGCAGTTCCGCGCGCAGGTGCAAACCTAGAATCGCACGCTTTTCAGCGTGAAGGACACCGCGGACATGGCCACCCCTCTTCTGTTGCAGGCCGATGGCAAGGTGGTGCTGGTGGCTGGTGCCGCAGGAGGCATCGGCCGGGCGGTGGTGCAACTTTTCGGTGACTGCGGCGCCCGTGTCGCCGCCTTCGACCGGGAGCAGGGCGCCGGTGACCTGGTCCTGAGGGGAGATGCTACGCGCGAGGAGGATGTGCGGTTGGCCGTAGAACGCGCGGTGGCCACCTTCGGCGGGCTGGACTACGTGGTCAACGCCGTCGGCGTGACCGGGGGCGGCAACCTGGTGGACCAGTCCGTGCAGGACTGGCAACGCCTCATCGACATCAACCTCAACGCGGCCTTCCTGCTGGCCCGCGAAGTCCATGCACCGCTCGCACTGCGGCAGGGCGTGTTGGTGCTGCTCAGCTCCACGAATGGCCGCAACGGGGGCAGCGCGATCTCCGGCCCGGCCTATGCCGTCGCAAAGGCGGGCATCGAGAACCTCACGCGGTACCTGGCCAAGGAGTGGGCGCCGCAGGGCATCCGCGTCAACTGCGTGGCCCCGGGCCCGGTGGCTACGCCGATGCTGGACCGGCTCGGTGCGCAGACGCACCAGGCGCTGCGGGAGACGATCCCCCTGCGGCGCTTTGCCAGTGCGCAGGAGGTGGCGGGCGCCATCGCCTTCCTGTGCTCGGCCTACGCGGCTTCCATGACCGGCACCATCACGAACATCAGCGGTGGGCTGGTGCTCGACTGATGCGGCGCCGGCTTCAGCCCGAAAACACCGACAGGTTCTTCGCGATGTCCTTGCCCGCGTAGGGCGGGAACACGTCCAGCACCGCGTCGGGGTTGCCGATCAGCATCGCCTTGGTGTTGGACAAGGCGTCGAAGCCGGCCTTGCCGTAGTACTTGCCGATGCCCGAATAGCCCACGCCACCGAAGGGCAGGCTGTCGATCCAGCAGTGCAGGTTGGTCTGGTTCACACAGCCGCCGCCGAAGGACACGCGGCCCAGGAAGAGGTCGATGTGCGCGGGGTCCTTGCTGAAGATGTAGGCCGCGAGTGACTTCGGCTTGCGCACGATGGTCTCGACCATGGCGCCGAAGTCGTCATACGGCAGCACCGGCAGCACGGGGCCGAAGACCTCCTGCTGCAGGGCCGGGTCGTCCCAGGTCGAGGGGTACAGCACGGTGGGCTCTACGTAGCGGTCCGCCACGTCATGGCGCCCGCCGTGCACTACCTTTTCAGGAAGGATGTACGAGGCCACGCGTTCGGTGTCGTGCTCGCTGATCATGCGCGCGAAGTCCGGGCTCTTCTGCGGATCCTCGCCGTACATGGCGGTGAGTGAGCGCTTGAGGCGGGCGATGAAGTCGTCGGCGATGGAGCGGTGCACGTACACATAGCCCGGTGCGATGCACCACTGTCCCGAGATCGCATTGTGGCCCCAGGCGATGCGGTCCACGGCGATGTCCAGGTTGGCGGTCTCGTCCACGACGGTCGGGTTCTGGCCCCCCAGTTCCAGCACCACGGGTGTGAGGTTCTCGGCGGCGGCGCGCATCACGACCTTGCCGACATTGGAGCTGCCGGTGAAGAAGATGAAGTCGAAGGGAATCTGCAGCAAGGCCGTGATCTGCTCGCGGCCGCCGTTGACGAGCGTGGCCGCTTCGGGGGCGAAATACTTCGGTACCAGATCGGCGAGCAGCGTCGCCACGTGCGGCGTGGTGTTGGCGGGCTTGAGCACCACGGTGTTGCCCGCGGCCAGTGCTGCGATGGCCGGGTCCAGCAGCAGCAGGATGGGCGCGTTGAAGGGGCCGATCACCAGCGTCACGCCATAGGGCTCCTTGTGGATCACGCCGCGGTTGCCCGCGTCTTCCAGGCCCTTGGGAATCGCGACGGGCTGCGGGCGCACCAGTTCGGCCAGGTGCTCGCGGTAGTAGGCGATGACGCCCAGGGGCACCGTGATCTCGAACAACTGCTCGAAGGGCGGCTTGCGGAAATCCTGGAACAGGGCGTTGCACAGCGCTTGCTGGTTCTCGCGCAGCATGCGCTCCATGCGGTCGAGCTGGTCCATGCGCCAAGCGAGGGAGCGGGTCGCACCCGTGAAGAAGAAGTCGCGTTGCCGGTCGACCAGGGCTTGGAAGGGGTTCATGTCCGCTCTCAGGGTAGGTGACGAAGAGCGGGAAATTCTAGGAACGCGATGGGGGCCCGACGAGGGTCAGCTTCACGTTTACAGGGACGTTGGAAGCCCGAACAATCTCGGCCCGCATCGGGGGACGCCCCGCATCGCTCGCGTCAGGCGCCGGCCGCGCCGCGCTGCACGCGGATGTTGTTCTGCAGGCTGAAGCGGCTGCCCGGATACACGCCCACGCTCACCTGCACCAGCCGTGCCTGGTCGTCGACGTAGCTGCGCACGATCTGCAGCGCGCTCAGTTCCTGCGCGCCGGCCTTGAGGCGCTTGCGCGTGGCCTCGTCCATGAGCACGGCGTCGATGCGCTGGCGGATTTCGGCCAGCCGCACGCCGTAGGTTTCCTCCACCAGCGTGAAGACGGGCTGGGCGCTGGCCTGGATGCGCGGCACCACGGCCGCGTATTCCGGCCGCAGGTAGACCGCGATGAAACCGATGGCCTGCGTGCCCGGCCCGGCGTCGCGCAGCACCTGCAGCTTGCGCCATGCCTGGCCCACGGTGCAGCCCAGTTGCGCCGCCAGGGCCGCATCACACACCACCTCGGAAGAGGACAACACCCGCATGCGCGTGGCCTGTGCGAAACCCAGCAGGTCGTCGATGGAGGGGCTCACGTGCACGAAACGCGGTGCCTGTTCGGCGCTGCGCACACGGGTGCCCTTGCCCTGCTGCGAACTCACGACACCCAGCTCGCGCAATTCGCGCAATGCCTGCCGCACGGTGTGGCGGCTCACGCCGAAGCGCTCCTGCAACACGGCTTCGGTGGGCAGGTCGGCACCCACGGCGTAGCGGCCCGAGCGGATGTCGGCCAGCAGGGCCTGGGCCATCGCGGCATACCGCGTAGCGGGCCGCATGGGGGAGGGCAGGGTGGAAGCAGTCAAGGGCAACGGCGCGAAAGGGCTGCATCGTAGCGCCACGCAGGGGGTTGACCGTTTGCACACAGTGGTTTATTGTCCGGTTGTACGTACAAGTTGAAGCCAAATAGGAGACCCTTCCATGCTGCCCCTCCCTCCGCCGCTGTCACGTCGCCAGCTGCACCGCCTGGCGCTTGCCAGTGCTTTCGCTCCCGCGAGCCGCCATGCCCTGGCCCAGGACAATTTCCCCGCCCGACCCATCAAGGTGCTGGTGACCTTCGCCCCCGGCACGGGCGGGGACCTGGTCGCACGCATCGTCACCACCGCGATGGGGCCGATCCTGGGCCAGCCGCTGGTGGTGGACAACCGCCCGGGCGCGGGTGGCGCGCTGGGCACGGACCAGGGCCTCAAGGCACCGGCGGACGGCTACACGCTGACGCTGGGCACCACCAGCACGCTGATCACCACGCCCGCGCTGAACCCCAACGTGAAGTACCACGCCGAGCGCGACTTCGCGCCCGTGGGCGGCATGGCGCGCACGGCCTTCCTGGTGGTCACGGCCAACACGCCCGAGGCGCCCAGGACCCTGCAGGAGCTGATGGCGCGGCTCAAGGACAAAGGCGGCTCCTTCGGATCGGCGGGCCTGGGCACCATCACGCACCTGGCCTCGGAATTCCTGCTCAAGCGCGCGGGGGTGTCCGCCACGCACGTGCCTTACAAGGGCAGCGCCCAGTCGCTGACCGACGTGGCCTCGGGGCAGCTGCAGTTCGCCACCGACACGGTGGTGGCGGCCTTGCCGCTGGTGCGCGGTGGCCGGTTGCGGGTGCTGGGCGTGACCTCGGCCGAGCGGCTGCCGGCGCTGCCAACGGCGCCCACCGTGGCCGAGAGCGGTTTCCCGGGCGTGAACCTCACGGCCTGGTGGGGCCTGATGGCGCCCGCGGCCACGCCGCCCGAGGTGTTGCGCAAATTGTCGGATGCGACCCTCAAGGCTCTTGGCACACCCGAGGTGAAGACACAACTCGCGGCGCAGGAGCTGGAACCCTTCCCGCTGGCCGGCCCCGCCTTCGGCAACCTGCTGCGCGAAGAGCTGCCGGTGTGGACGCAGTTCGTGCAGCAGCTGGGCCTGCGGGTGGAGTCGTGAGGCCATGGCGATGGACGAACTGAAGATCGTCGCGGTCAACGGCTGCATGGGTTATGGCTACGCCTTCGACAGCCTGGCCCGCGGCGCGGCGCTCCAGCCCGACATCATCGGCGGCGATGCGGGCTCGACGGACGCCGGTCCGTACTACCTCGGCAGCGGCACCTCGATGGTCAAGCGCGAGCAGGTCCAGCGCGACCTGGGCTTCGCGCTGGCGCAGGCACGGGCCTGCGGCGCGCCGCTGGTGATCGGCTCGGCGGGGCTGGCCGGCGGCGAGCCGAACCTGCAGTGGATGCGCGAGATCCTGGTGGAAAGTGCCCGCGAGCAGGGCTTGAACTTCCGGCTGGCCACCATCCATGCGGAGATCCCGGCGCCGGTGGTGTTGTCGGCGCTGCGCGGCGGCGGCATCACCGCGATGCCCTCGGTGCCGCCCCTCACCGAAGCGCAGGTCACGGGCAGCCGGCGCATCGTGGGCCAGATGGGCACCGAGCGCTTCGCGCGTGCACTGGCGGACGGCGCCGACGTGGTGCTCGCCGGCCGCGCCTGCGACACCGCGATCTACGCGGCACTGCCCATCGCGCGCGGATTCGATCCCGGCCTGGCACTGCACCTGGCCAAGATCATGGAGTGTGGTGCGCAATGCGCCGTGCCGCTGGCGCCCAACGACAGCCTGCTGGGCATCCTGCGCCGTGACCATTTCCTGGTGCGGCCCTTGTCGCCGGAGCGCGTCTGCACGCCGGAGTCGGTGGCGGCCCACACCCTGTACGAACAGGGCGATCCGCTGACCCTGCACGAACCCGAAGGCACGGTGGACTTGCGGGAAGCGCAGTTCGAGCAGCTGGACGCGCAGACCGTGCGGGTCAGCGGCGCGCGCTTCACGCCGACCCCGGCGCTGCACATCAAGCTCGAAGGTGCGCGCTCCATCGGATTCCGGGCCTTCGTGCTGGCGGGTATCCGCGACGAAGCAGTGATCGCGAACCTGGACACCGTCCTGAACCAGGTGCGTGCCGCTGTGCGCCGCAACCTGCGCGCGGACATCCGGGACGAAGCCTACCGGCTGGATTTCCGCGTCTACGGCCGCGATGCCGTACTGGGCGCGCGCGAGCCCCGCAGGCACCAGCCCGGCCACGAGGTGGGTGTGCTGATCGAGGTGGTGGCGCAAACGCAGGACCTCGCCAGCTATGTGCTGTCACTGGCGCGTTCGTCGATGCTGCATTGCCCGTTCCCTGGACGCAAGACCACAGCCGGCAACCTGGCCTTCCCGTTTTCGCCCTCGGACACCGCCGGTGGCGAGGTCTTCGAGTTCAGCGTCTACCACCTGATGCGCTGCGAAGACCAGGCCAGCCTGTTTCCCATCGAGATGGAGCAGATCTGATGCCGCGACTCTATGAACTGGCCGATGTGGTGCGCAGCAAGAACGCCGGGCCCTTTCAGATCACCATCGACCTGATGTTCGGCGACCTGGAGCGCTACCGGCGCGTGCGCGATGCCGGCCTGCTGGTGCCCGACGTGGTGGGGCCGCTGTACGGCGTGCCGCCGGCCGAGGTGGCCGTGATCGCCTTCGAACGCGTGCGGGCGATCAAGGTCACGGTGCGCCGCACCATGGGCAGCCACGGCAGCGGTTCGGCTTTCGACCAGGATGTGTACGGTGCACAACAGCACGGGCCGCTGGCGGAGCTGTTGATCCCCTGAGCGTCCGGGGCCCTACACCGTATCGGGTGACTGCACTGCCGCCACCACGGATTGCTGGTGGCCATCACGCTCCCGGGTGCGCAGCCACCACACGGCGCCCTTGCGCACGGGGCAGGTGGGCTGCTGCAGCTGCAGAAGCTCGGCGATGGCTTCGCCCAGAACCGGCTGGTGGCCCACCAGCAGCACGGCATGCTTGGAGGCTGGCCACTGCGCCAGCTCCAGCAGGGCGGGCACGCCGGCATCGGGCGCGAGTTCGGCGCGCAGCTTGTACTTGCGGCCCAGCGCCATCACGGTCTGCTCGCAGCGCCGCGCCGGGCTGCTGAAGATGCGCGTGCCTTCGGGCAGCTGGCGGTCCAGCCAGCTGGCCATGCGCGCGGCCTGCTTCACGCCGCGCGGCGTCAGCACGCGGGCCAGGTCGTCGATGCCTTCGGGCGCTTCTTCGGCATCGGCGTGCCGCCACAGGATGAGGTCCATGGTGTTCGGGTCAGGTAGATGACGGTAGGTGGGGTGCATAACGCGCCACGAGCGCACTTTGCGCGGCCGGGGCAGTGGGTTCCAGTGCGCGGGGACTGCGTTGGTAGTGGCCGCTGCTGTCCTGTTGCCAGGCGTCCCGCTCGTCCAGCAGGTAGGCGACCAGGCATTCGTCGATGATGCGCTGGCGCAGCAGCGGGTCGTGGATGGGCCAGGCCAGTTCCACGCGGCGCAGCATGTTGCGGTTCATCCAGTCGGCGCTGGAGAGGTAGAGCACCTCGTCGTCGCCGTTGCGGAAGTAGAAGACGCGCGTGTGTTCGAGGAAGCGGCCGATCACCGAGCGCACGCGGATGTTGTCGCTGACGCCGGGCACCTGCGGCGGCAGCACGCAGGCGCCGCGCACGATCAGGTCGATGCGCACCCCGCACTGGCCCGCATGCACCAGCGCGTGGATGAGGCTGTCGTCCGTGAGGGCGTTCACCTTGACGACGATGCGTGTGTCGGCGCCGGCGCGGGCCGCCGCTGCCAGCACGCCGATCTTCTCCAGCATCGTGCGGTGCAGGTGGAAAGGGGCCATCAGCAGGTGCTGCAGCTTCGGCAGCCGGCTCTGGCTGGCCAGGTGCAGGAACACATGCTCGATGTCGGAGG
Source organism: Burkholderiaceae bacterium (assembly GCA_965278985.1). Taxonomy (GTDB): domain Bacteria; phylum Pseudomonadota; class Gammaproteobacteria; order Burkholderiales; family Burkholderiaceae_C; genus CAISIP01. The sequence goes on from OZ257131.1 coordinate 1,131,392, forward strand.
TGAACTCCGCCGACGCGGTGAGCATGCCGAGGTCGGTGTACAGGCGGGCGGTGCGCTCGTTGTAGTTGCCGGTGGACAGGTGGGCGTAGCGCACCAGGCGACCGCGTTCGCGGCGCGTCACCAGCATCATCTTGGCGTGGGTCTTGAGGCCCACTACGCCATAGACCACCTGCGCGCCGATGGATTCGAGCTTCTCGGCCCAGTTGATGTTGGCCTCCTCGTCGAAGCGGGCCTTGAGCTCCACCACGGCCATGACCTCCTTGCCCCGGCGCACGGCCTCGCGCAGCAGCTCGATGATTTCCGAATCGGCGCCGGTGCGGTAGATGGTCTGCTTGATCGCCAGCACCTGCGGGTCGTGGACCGCCTCGCGCAGGAAATCCAGCACCGCGCCGAAGGTCTCGAAGGGGTGGTGCAGCAACACATCGCCGCGCCGCAGTTGGTCGAAGATCGACAGCCCGGGCTGCAGCTGCACGGGCTGGCTCGGCGTGTGGGGGGGGAACAGCAGCGCCGGCGCGTCCATCAGCGCGATCAGCTGCTGCAGCCGCACCAGGTTCACCGGACCATGCACGCGGTACAGCGAGGCCGTGGGCAGGTCGAACTGCTGCAGCAGGAAATTGGCCAGGTATTCCGAGCAACCCGCGGACACCTCGAGCCGCACCGCCTCGCCGAAATGGCGCTGCTGCAGGCCCAGGCGCAGGGCGGTGCGCAGGTTGCGCACCTCCACCTCGTCGATGGCCAGGTCGGAATGGCGGGTCACGCGGAACTGCGAGAACTGGCTCACGTCGCGGCCGGGGAACAGCTCGTGCAGGTGGGCGCGGATCACGCTGGACAGCGACACGAACAGCGCCTTGCCGCCGCTGACCTTGGCCGGCATGCGGATCACGCGCGGCAACACGCGCGGCACCTTGACGATGGCGATCTCGTTCTCGCGGCCGAAAGCGTCCTTGCCGCCCAGCCGCACGATGAAGTTCAGCGACTTGTTGGCGACCTGTGGGAAAGGATGCGCCGGGTCCAGCCCCACAGGGACCAGCAGCGGCCGCACCTCGGCCTCGAAGTACTCACGCGTCCAGCGCTTCTGCGCGGGCGTGCGGTCTCCGTGCGACGCGATCGCGATGCCCTCCCGGGCCAGGGCCGGTGTCAGCTGGTCGTTGTAGATGCCGTACTGGGTCTGCACCAGGCGCCGCGCGGCCTCGGAGATGGCTTCGAATTCCTGCGGACCGGTGGGGGCGGACGGGTGGTGCGCCACGCGCCGGTTCTGCAGGTGGGGCGCCATGCGCACCTCGAAGAATTCGTCGAGGTTGGAAGACACGATGCACAGGTAGCGCAGGCGTTCCAGCAAGGGCACGTCTTCGCGCTGCGCCCAGTCGAGCACGCGCTCGTTGAAAGCGAGGATGCTGTGGTCGCGGTCCAGCAGGGGTGTCGTCGTGGAAGGGCTGGAGGACGTGGTCATGCAAGACGCCTTATGGATGGCGTGGATGCCGGCGAGTATTCAACAGTTCCATGACGAAACGGTGACAGTTCCGCGAAAACCCGTTGTCAGATATGCGTCGCCCTGCGCGCGGCTCAGGCGGCGACGCGCACCCGCTGGGGAATGGCATGGTCGCGTTCCGCGGGCGCCCAGTGCACGAGTTCGAGCCGGCCATCGTGGTGTTCCACCAGCGCCGTGCGCGACTCCACCCAGTCGCCGTCGTTGCAGTACAGCGTGCCCTCGATCATGCGCATCTCGGCGCGGTGGATGTGGCCGCAGACCACGCCGTCGTGGCCGCGTTGCCGCGCCTCGCGGGCCACGGCGTCCTCGAAGTCCATCACGTAGTTGACCGCTTTCTTGACCTTGTGCTTGAGGTAGGCCGACAGTGACCAGTAGGGCAGGCCCAGGCGGCTGCGCAGGCGGTTGAGGTGGCGGTTCAGGCGCAGCGTGAACTCATAGAGGTTGTCGCCCACGATGGCCAGCCAGCGCGCGCACTGCACCACGCCGTCGAAGGCGTCGCCATGGATGATCCACAGGCGCCGGCCATCGGCGGTGGTGTGCACGGCCTCGTTCTGCAGCTCGATGCCGCCGAAGTGCTGGCCGGCGAACTGGCGCGCGAACTCGTCGTGGTTGCCCGGGATGAACACCACGCGGCAGCCCTTGCGCGCGCGGCGCAACAGCTTCTGCACCACGTCGTTGTGCGACTGCGGCCAGTACCACTTGCGGCGCAACTGCCAGCCGTCCACGATGTCGCCCACCAGGTACAGGTAGTCGCTGGGGTGGGACTTCAGGAAGTCCAGCAGCGCATGCGACTGGCAGCCCGGCGTGCCCAGGTGCAGGTCGGAGATGAAGACGGCACGGTAGCCGCGCCGTGCCGCGCCCTCCGCATGGCCGGCGTGGGCGTCGTCGTCCTCCTCGTCGCCATCCTGTGGCTGCAGCGCCGCCGCGGCGTCCAGGGTGGCGCGCCAGCGCTGGTAGCTGTCCAGGTGCGAGGGGGTGTCCGGCATCAGGCCTCCTGAAGGAAGTGCTTGCGGTAGCGCGTGGGAAGGTCCTGCAGGCAGATGAGCATCGGCAGGTCGGCGGTGTTGAATTCCGGGTCCCATGCGGGGGCGCCCAGCACCTTGGCGCCCATGCGCAGGTAGGCCTGGATCAGGGCGGGCGGCTGCACCGGCAGGTCCTTGCGCAGCGATTCCACCGGCAGAGGCAGGCGGGGCAGGGCGCGCAACGCCTCGGGGGCCAGGTGGCGCGCCGGCAGCTGGTGCCAGATGCTGGCAGCCGCATGGCCACCGAGCACCGTGCCCTGGCTGCTTTCGCAGTGCAGCGGGATGCTGGCGCAGCCGATCATCGTGTCGAGCCCGTTGCGGGCCATGAACTCGCCCAGTGCCCCCCACAGCGCGAGGACCACGCCGCCCTGGCGGTAGTCGGCATGCACGCAGCTGCGGCCCAGCTCGACCATGCGCTCGCGCAGGTGGCGCAGCCGGCGCAGGTCGAATTCCGTGTCGGTGTAGGTGCAGCCCATGCGCGCGGCCTGGGCCGGCGTCAGCAGGCGGTAGGTGCCGACCACCTCGCCGCTGTCCGGATCGCGCACCAGCAGGTGCTCGCAGTAGTCGTCGAACAGGTCCACGTCGTGGCCAGGGACACGCTCCACCAGCCGGGCGCCCATCTCACCCACGAAGACCGCGTGGCGCAGGCGCTGCGCTTCGCGCACCTCGTCGAGGTGGCGCGCCCAGCTGACGGAGACACGTGCAGGTACCCTCTGCGCTTGCGCAGGCGCATGCGGACCGTGCCGATGCCGCGCGGACGCGGTGGTCGCGGCGGGCGTGCCACCGTGCGCGGGATGGAAAAACTGCGGTAACTGCAGGACCTGTGAACTGCCCATGCCGTGCTCCTTGTCGGTATGGCAGGGCAGTGTGCGCGCGCCAGGTGACGCAGATGTTGCACCGGGATGGCGCTTCGGTGACGGTCGTGCGGCGAGGCGGGCGATCTCCACCACAATGCGCACCCATGACGAATCCCATCCTCTCCCTGGCCGAAGCACGGGTGCTCGGCGTGCTCATCGAGAAGCAGCGCACCGTACCCGACACCTATCCGCTCACGCTGAACAGCCTGCTGGCGGGCTGCAACCAGAAGACCAGCCGCCATCCGGTCATGGAGCTGTCCGATGCGCAGGTGCAGGAGGCGGTGGACACCCTGCGCCGGCAGAGCCTGATCACCGAGACCAGCGGAGGCCGCGCGCTGCGTTACGGCCACAACGCCGACGGCGTGTTGCGCGTGCCCTCGCAATCCCTGGCGCTGCTGGCGGTGCTGATGCTGCGCGGCCCGCAGACGCCGGGCGAGCTGCGCATCGCCAGCGAGCGCATGCACAACTTCGCCGACATCTCCTCGGTCGAGGCTTTCCTCGACGAGATGGCCGAGCGCGCGGCCGGCGCGCTGGTGGCGCGGCTGCCGCGCCTGCCCGGCGCGCGCGAAAGCCGATGGATGCACCTGCTGTCGGGCGACGCACCCCCGCCCGTGGCCGAGGCCGGCCCGTCCGCGGCCGACCCCACCGGCGAGGTGCCAGCCCTGCGCGCGCAGGTGCAGCGGCTGGAGGCGCAGGTGGCCGCGCTGCAGGCCACGGTCGGGCGGTTGTGCGACGCGCTGGGGGTCGAGAAGGACGGGTGAAGCAGCCCGTGCGCCTGTGGCAGCGCGCACACCGGCGACGAAAAAAAGGCGGCCTTGTGGCCGCCTTGCATTCACCGCTGCGCGCGGAAGAGTTCAGGCCGACTGCAGGTTAGGGCGTGGCGCCGCCGGGGCCTTGGCGCCGAGCGCCGAGGCCGCGCCCACGTGGATCTCCCCGCTGATCTGCCCGCCTTCCTCGATGACGAGCTTGCCGTAGCGCACCGTGCCGGTGACCTTGCCGGTCGCGTGGATCACGAGTTTCTCGCGTGCCGTGAGTTGTCCGTCGAACTCACCATGGATCTCGGCGATGTCGATGTCGGCCGAGCCCTTGAAGGCGCCGCCTTCGGCGATCTGCATCAGCCGCGAGTCCATCGTGGCTTCGACGGTGCCCTCCACGAACAGGGTGTCGCAGTCGGTGATCTCCACGCCCTTGAGCTTGATGTTGGGGCCCACCGTGAGGCGGCTGCCGGGTTCCTTCACGGCACCGCCGCCAGCGGGCGCTCCCGTGGCGGATGCAGTGGCCTGCGCGGCGGCATCGGTCTGGGCAGTCGCAGTGGCAGCGCTGGAAGGGGCGGACGCGGCGGATGCGGAGAGGCCGGAGCTGCCCTGCAGGCCAGGTGTTCGCGCCGGCGGCACGCCCGCGGGACGCACGCCCGTGGTGGTGTTGTCGAGTTCGCGCTTGCCGAAGAACGGCGACTGAATGGCCATGGATGGGTTCTCCCTCTGAGTGACAAGGGGCATCCTAGGCGGGAGTTCCGTACGCGTCTGCGCCCGCGATGCAAATTGCGTAACGAAGCGCGCGGGGTCTCTGCGGGTACGTGCATTCTGCGCTGCACTGTACGGCTGCGCGTGTCCCGCGCTTGGCACGCAAAGCCGTCGATTGAACTCCAATCACGTGTGTTGCGGTGGGTCCCGCGTGGCGGCTGGGCGATCCACCCGCGTGGTCGGTGGCGGTGCCGCACCAAACGCTTACAAGATCCCTACATCCTCGGCCTTGGAGCGGGCGTGTGCCGCGCCCATGGCGAAGTCACTGAGCGTCCTCGTCCGGCTGTGCCGGGAATGCCCAGCATCCTTCAGGCCGCACTGCGAGGCGTACCGTACTGCCATCCTGCCACCGTGCATCGCTGGCCACCTGCGCCTGCAGGCGCACGGGGGCCGCGCCATCCACCGAGGGCTGCAACTCCAGCGCCAGCAGCGTCGTGGCGCCGAGCATGTGGTGGCCAGAGATGCGGGCCGCCAGCCCGGACTCCCCCTCGGCGCGCAACACCAGGGCCTCGGGCCTGACCAGCACGTCGGCCGCGCTGTGGTCCTGCAGTCCGTGAGCGGGCAGCGCACCCAGGGCGGTATGCACCTGTCCGTCCCGCACCCGGCCCTGGAGGCGGTTGACCTCGCCGAAGAATTCGGCCGCGAACGGCGAGGCAGGATGGTGGTACAGCGCTTCGGGCGATCCCATCTGCACGATGTGTCCTGCGTGCAGGAGCGCAATGCGGTCGGCCATGTACATGGCTTCCTCGGCGTCGTGCGTCACCAGGATGGCGGCCGTGCCGGTCTCACGCAGCAGCGCCAGCGTCTGGTGGCGCAGCCGGTGGCGCAGGCGCACGTCCAGGTTCGAGAAGGGTTCGTCCAGCAGCACCAGCCGCGGGCCCGGCGCCAGCGCCCGGGCCAGCGCCACGCGTTGCTGCTGGCCGCCCGAGAGCGTGTGCGGATGGTCGGCGGCGCGGTCGGCAAGCCCCACGCGCGCCAGCATCGCGTGCGCGCGCGCTGGGCGCTCAGCGCGCGGCAGCCGGCCCAGGCCGAACGCCACGTTGTCCTGCAGCGTGAGGTGGGGAAACAGCGCGAAGTCCTGGAACACCAGGCCCACGTCGCGCTGCTCGGGCAGCACGTGCCGCTGTGGGGCCGCAACGCACTCGCCCGCGATGTCGATGCGGCCGGCCTGCACGGGCTCCAGCCCGGCGATCAGGCGCAGCAGCGTGCTCTTGCCGCAGCCGGAGGGGCCCACCAGGCACAGCAGCTCGCCCGCGGCCAGGTCCAGCGAGATGCCATGCAGCACTGCGCGGGCGCCGAAGTGGTGGGACACGTCCGAGAGCGACAGATGCCGGGCACGGGGTTGCGTTTGGGCGGAGGCGGGATCGGCAGTGGTGGGTGTCATCGAGGCAGTCGGCGCGGCCGGGCCGCGCGCAGTCAGGTGAGGGGCGCGCATCATGCCCTGCCCGCGGGTGCCCGCTGGCCCATGCGCGTGAGCAGCACGATCGGCAGCAGGCCGGCCAGCACGATCAGCAGCGCCGCCACCGCACCGCTCTCGTAGCTGCCGCGCGCTGCTTCGCCGTAGAGGTGCGTGGCCAGCGTCTCGACGTTGAGCGGGCGCAGCAACAGCGTGGCGGGCAGCTCCTTCATGCAGTCCACGAACACCAGCAGCATGGCTGCTGCCAGCGCGGGGCGCGACAGCGGCAGGTGGATGCGCCAGGCCGTGTCGCCCGCGCCATGGCCCAGGCTGCGCGCGGCATCGTCCAGCGAATGCGGCAGCTTGGAGAAGCCCGCCTCGATGCCTCCTGTGCCGATGGCGAGGAAACGCGTCACGTAGGCATAGACCAGCGCGGCGCCGCTGCCCGACAGCAGCAGGCCGGTGGACACGCCGAACCATGCCTGCGCCGCGTCCCCCACGCGGTTATCGAACCAGGCCATGGGCGCCAGCAGGCCGATGGCCAGCACGGTGCCGGGCACCGCATAGCCCAGGCCCGCGCAGCGCACAACTGTGCGCATGGCGGGCGTGGAGGCCAGCCGCATCGCGTAGGCCAGCACGAAAGCCAGCACCGTGGTCAGCAGCGTGGCCATGGCGGCATAACCCACGGTGTGCGCCAGTTCGCGCAGCAGCGGCAGCTCCAGGCCCGCGAACTGCAGGCGCTTGGCCGCCTCCACCAGCAGGTAGGCCACCGGCAGGCCGAAGCCCAGCACCACCGGCAGGCCCACCAGCAGCATGAGCAGCCAGCCGCGCGCACCCTGCACGCGGCGTGGCTGCAGCACGTGGTGGTGGCGGCCGCTGGCGGCGTAGCGCTGGTGGCGCCGCGCCCAGCGCTCCAGCGACATCAGCGCCACCACCACGAGCAGCATGCACAGCGCGATCTGCGCCGCACCGGGCAGGTTGGAGCGGTTGATCCAGGTGCTGTAGATCGACACCGTGAGCGTGCGCACGCCCAGGAACTCGGCCGCGCCGATGTCGTTGAGCGTCTCCATCAGCGCCAGGCTGGCACCAGAGGCAATTGCCGGACGCGCCAGCGGCAGGCCCACGCCGAAGAAGCTGCGCCACGGGCCTGCCCCCAGCGTGCGCGCGGCTTCGACCATGCCGGCAGCCTGCATCTGGAACAGCGCGCGCGCCGGCAGGTAGACGTAGGGGTAGAGCACCAGGCCCAGCAGCAGGATGCAGCCACCCATGGAGCGGATGTCGGGCAGGCGCAGGTCGCGCGGGTTGCTGTAGCCCAGCGTCTCGCGCAGGGCGGTCTGCAGCGGCCCCACCGGGTGCCACAGGTCCAAGTAGGCGAAGGCCACGATGTAGGTGGGCATGGCCAGGGGCAGCAGCAGGGCCCAGGACAACACGCGGCGCCCGGGAAAGTCGCATGCCGTCACCAGCCACGCGGTGCCGCTGCCGATGCCCACGACCATCAGCCCCACGCCTACCAGCAGCAGCGCACTGTCGCTCAGCGCCTGTGGCAGCACGTAGTCGACCAGGTGCGGCCACAATTCACCCGAGCCCTGCGCGGCGTGCAGGGCCAGCGAGCCCACCGGCAGCAGCACCAGCAGCGCGGAGACGATGGCGCACAGCCACCAGCCCCAGCCGGCGCCGTTGAGCAGCCCCATCCACGGCAAACGGGGCCCCCGCAGTGCAGGGGCCCCGCAGGGCATGTCGCCGGGCCGGACGCCGAGGGTCGGCAAGGACGCCCCGTCAGTTGTCGAAGCCCACCTTGTCTACCAGCAGGCTCGCGGCCTTGCGCTGCCTGGCGATCTCGGACAAGGGGGTGGCGTCCACCTTCAGGGTGCCGAGCTTCGCGATCTGCGGGTCCACGGCGGCCTTGGCGTTGATGGGGTATTCGTAGTTGGCCTTGGCGTAGATCGCCTGGGCTTCGTCGGACACCAGGTACTCCAGCAGCTTCACGGCGTTGTCGCGGTGCGGGGCGTTCTTCGCCACCGCCGCGCCCGAGATGTTCACGTGCGTGCCGCCGTTGGTGAAGGTGGGCAGCACCACGTGGATGGCCTCGCCCCACTTCAGCTGGTCCGCGCCGCCGGCGCCGCTGCGCATCAGGCCCACGTAGTAGGAGTTGGCCAAGCCGGCGTCGCAGATGCCGCCCATGATGTCGCGCGCCACTTCGCGGTCACCGCCGCCGGCCTTGCGCGCCAGGTTGGCCTTCAGGCCCCGCAGCCACTGCTCCGTCTTCGCCTCGCCGTCGCGCACGATCATGTGTGCGATGAGCGCCGTGTTGTAGGGATGCTGGCCGGAGCGGATACAGATCTTGCCCTTCCACTTCGGGTCGGCGAGCTCTTCGTAGGTGATGGCGGTGGGGCCGCCCGTCTTGACGGTGTAGAGCGTGCGGGCCCGCGACGACAGTCCGAACCAGTGGCCGTTGGCATCGCGCAGCTGCGCGGGCACGGCGGCCTCGAGCACGGCGGACTTCACGGGCTGGGTGACACCCTTCTCGGCCAGGTCGACCAGCGCGTTCACGTCCACCGCCATCAGCACGTCGGCCGGTGAGCGGGCGCCTTCGCTGGCCACGCGCTCGGGCAAGCCGTCCTTCAGGAACACCGTGTTGACCTTGACGCCCGACTTCGCGGTGTAGGCATCCAGCAGCGGCTTCACCAGCGCGGGCTCGCGCGTGGTGTAGAGGTTGATTTCGCCGGTTTGCGCCAGTGCGCTGCCCATGGCACAGAGGGTGGCTGCAGCCAGCGTGGCGTGGCGGAACAGGGAGGTGAAATGCATGGTGGGGTGGATGCTGCGGGTCGGTGGTGAATGAGAACGGTTGTCATTCTATGGACCCACCCTCAGCGCACGGCTGAGCATTCCCCAGGCTCCGAAAGGCCAATGCAAAAGGGCGCGCCTGCACAGGCGCGCCCCTTGCGTTGGAGGGACCCCTGCTCAGCGCGTGACCGCGTGGTGCGGCACGTTGGCCACTGCGAGCGCCGTCATGTTCACGATACGGCGCACGGTGGCGGAGGGCGTGAGCACGTGTGCGGAGGCGGCCGCGCCCAGCAGGATCGGGCCCACCGTGACGCCATGCCCCCCGACCACCTTGAGCACGTTGAAGAGGATGTTCGCCGAGTCGAGGTTGGGGCAGATCAGCACGTTGGCCTCACCATGCAGTTGCGTGTCCATCAGCGCGGCCTCGCGGATGTCCTCGTTGAGCGCGGCGTCACCGTGCAGCTCGCCGTCGCATTCCACGTCGGGTGCCATGCGGCGGAACAGCTCGTAGGCGCTGCGCATCTTGATCGCCGACTTGCGCTTGGACGAGCCGTAATTGGAGTGCGAGAGGAACGCCACCTTGGGCGGCAGCCCGAAGCGGCGCACCTCGTCGGCGGCCATCTGGGCGATCTCGGCGAGCTGCTGCGCGTCCGGGTCTTCGTTGACGTAGGTGTCTGCGATGAACAGCGTGCGGTTCTCCAGCATCAAGGCGTTGAGGGCCGCGAATTCGCTGGCGCCGCGCTGCAGGCCGATGATGTCGCGGATGTGCTCCAGGTGCACGTCGTAGCGGCCCACCATGCCGCAGAGCATGGCGTCGGCGTCGCCCAGGTGCATCATCAGCGCCGCGATGGTGGTGTTGGAGCGGCGCACCGCGGCCTTGGAGGCCTCCACCGACACACCGCGGCGGCCCATGAGCCGGTGGTAGGTTTCCCAGTACTGGCGGAAGCGCGGGTCGTCCTCGGGGTTGACGTTCTCTACGTCCACGCCCAGCCGGATGCGCAGGCCTGCCTTCAGGATGCGCGCCTCGATCACGGCCGGCCGGCCCACCAGGATGGGCCGCGCGAGCCCTTCGTCCACCGCCACCTGCGCGGCACGCAGCACCCGGTCGTCCTCACCCTCGGCATAGGCCAGGCGCTTGCTGGCGTGGGGCACGGCCTTCGCGGTCGTGAACACCGGGCGCATGAACATGCCGGTCTGGTAGACGAAGCGCGTGAGCTGCTGGCGGTAGGCTTCCATGTCGGCGATGGGGCGCGTCGCCACGCCGGAGGCCTCCGCCGCCTTGGCCACGGCCGGGGCTATGCGCAGGATCAGCCGCGAATCGAAGGGCGTGGGGATGAGGTAGTCCGGGCCGAAGACCAGTTCCTTGCCGGCATAGGCCGTGGCCACCTCTTCGCTGATATCGGCCTTGGCCAGGTCGGCGATCTGGCGCACGCAGGCGAGTTTCATCTCCTCGGTGATCTTGGTCGCGCCGCAGTCCAGCGCGCCGCGGAAGATGTAGGGGAAACACAGGACGTTGTTGACTTGGTTGGGGTAGTCCGAGCGGCCGGTGGCGATGATGCAGTCCGGCCGCGCGGCCTTGGCCAGCTCGGGGCGGATCTCGGGCTCGGGGTTGGCCAGCGCCAGGATGATGGGCGCGCGCGCCATGGTCTTGACCATCTCGGCCGTGAGCACGCCGGCCGTGGAGCAGCCCAGGAACACGTCGGCATCCTGCACCACGTCGGCCAGGCTGCGCGCGGCGGTGTCCTGTGCCACACGTTCCTTCGACGCGTCGAAGCCACCGGGACGGCCGTGGTAGATCACGCCCTTGGAGTCGCAGACGTACACGTTCTTGCGCTGCACGCCCAGGCCCACCATCACGTCCAGGCAGGCCAGCGCCGCGGCACCGGCGCCGGAGACGGCGATCTTCACGTCCTCGATGCGTTTGCCCACCAGCTCCAGGCCGTTGAGCAACGCGGCCGACGAGATGATGGCCGTGCCATGCTGGTCGTCGTGGAACACGGGGATGTTCATGCGCTCGCGCAGCTTCTGCTCGATGTAGAAGCACTCCGGCGCCTTGATGTCTTCCAGGTTCACACCGCCCAGCGTGGGCTCCATGGCGGCGATGATGTCCACCAGCTTGTCGGGGTCGCGCTCGTCCAGCTCGATGTCGAAGACATCCACGCCCGCGAATTTCTTGAACAGGCAGCCCTTGCCCTCCATCACCGGCTTGCCGGCCAGCGGGCCGATGTCGCCCAGGCCCAGCACGGCCGTGCCGTTGGTGATCACGCCCACCAGGTTGCCGCGCGAGGTGTATTCGGCGGCCAGCGACGGGTCGGCCTGGATGTCCAGGCAGGGATAGGCCACGCCTGGGGAATAGGCCAGCGACAGGTCGCGCTGGTTCACCAGTGCCTTGGTGGGCGTGACCGCGATCTTGCCGCGCGTCGGGGAGCGGTGGTATTCGCGGGCGGCGTCGCGCAGGGCCTCTTCGGCAGGTGACAGATCGCGTTGCATGGCAAGGGTCCTTGTTCTTTGTGGATGTACAAAGAACGAAGGCTACCGCATTCGCCATGCCACTTTGCGCGCGCGCATGGGTCCATGTCGAAGGCGCATCGGATGTTGCGTCGCGGCAAAAGCCTGTGGCGACGCTGTGCGCCGCCTGCAGGCGGCGCGCTGAAGCCCGCGGGCGGGCCTAGAAATCTTCGCTGGAACTGGCCTGCTGCTGCTGGATGCGCATGGCCTCGTCGACCTGGCGGGGGCTCTGGCTGCGCAGCCGCGCGAAGCTGTCGACCCCGTTGCGGTCCGCGCGCGAGGAAGGCACGAGGCTCAGGCTGCGTGCCTGGTCGGCCCGGCCCGGCAATGCGCGCAGCGCGGCCTGCTGGCCTTGTTGCATCTGGCGTGGTAGGGCCTGCGCCAGGTGGCGGGAAGAAGGGGGTGGGGAGCCGTGTTGCATGGATGTCTCCGTATCGCTGCCGTCCGCCTCGATCCGAGTGCGGCCGGTGCAGGCGGCAGGGCCACCTGCATGCCTGTCCAAGTTACTGGATCAGGCCGTGCTTGAGCGCGTAGTAGGTCAGGTCGCTGTTGGAGCCGAGCCCCATTTTTTCGAGGATGCGCGTGCGGTAGGTGCTGACCGTCTTCACGCTGAGTGCCAGCGCGTCGGCCATGCGGCCCACTGACTCGCCCTGCGCCAGGCGCAGGAACACCTGCAACTCGCGCTCCGACAGGCTTTCGTGGGGGGGCTTGTTGGCGTCACCGTTCAGGGAGACCGCCAGTTGTTCGGCAACGCCGGAGGATATGTAGCGGCGCCCGCGTGCCAGCGTGCGCACCGCCTTCAGCAGTTCGTCCGGGTCGCTGTCCTTGTTGAGGTAGCCGCTGGCGCCCTGGCGCAGCAACGTGGTGGCGTAGTGCTCTTCGGGAAAGCCGCTGAACACCAGGACCGGCAGGTCGGGCGCCCGAGCCTTGATGGCCGCCAAGGCCTCCACGCCGCTTTGGTCGGGCATGGAGATGTCGAGGATGACCACGTCCGCCGAACCGGCCCGCACGATGTCCACGGCCGCCCGCCCGCTGCTGGCTTCGGCCGCCACCTCCATGTCGGACTGCTCCGAGAAGAACTGGCGCAAACCTGCGCGAACCATGGCGTGGTCGTCGATGATGGCAATTCGGATCATGGGGGGCGGAACAGCTTTCAGTCGCAGGCGTACATCAAATGGGGTACGGCTGAGAGTGTCGCGAGTCATACGGTCCGACTTCGTAGGACAAAGCCGCCTGCCTTGGTCGGTTGGTGTCGCCATCCGTTTGCAGCATGGCGGAGGCGGATATGGTTCAATCCCATATCATTCAAACGAACTATTTCGCTGCTTGAGATGGCCACGATTTCCACCGAGCGACTCGATCAGGCGCTCTGCGCCGAGGACGATGACAGTGTGGTGGCCGCACTGCAGTCGCTGCCGGTCGAACGGGACCGCCATGGGGACGTCGTGGTGCTGGGATTGCGCAATGCCGAAGGCGTGGTCTATCGCCGCTTCCAGGTGCATGGCGAGCGCATGGCCATCCGGGTCGGCAACCTGCTGCGGGAGTTCGGTTACGTGGCGGAACCGGGGCCCGGCGGCCCCCAGAACCGGGGTTGCAGGACGGTATTCCGGCGTGTCTCCCGCCCTGGCTGAGCCGTAGACCGCGGCGGATGCGCGGTTCCGCCACGCGCTATGGCGGAGCAGGTGTTGTGTACTTGCCGCACCACGCGGCCGCGCCTGGCCGATTGCCGGCTGTCGTCGGCAATATTGCCGCCTGGCGCGGAGGCATCGCCGACAATTCCCCTTCGCGCGCGACCGGCTTCGCGCATCTTCCGCACGATGGCTGGGCGACCTGCCGCAGCTTCACAGGTTTTCGCATCGCTGGCATGGCCACAAGCTTTTTTGACAACTGGTTCGTGCTCGGGGATGTTCCCCCGGCCCAGCAGGTGGCGGGCAGCTATGCCCCCGAGATGGTGGCGTTGTCTGTCGTGGTGGCCATCGTCGCCGCGTGGATAGCGATGCTGCTGGCCGGCCAGGCACGCGAAAGCACCGTGCGCACCAATCGCCTGGTGGCGCTGGCCGGTGGCGCGCTGGCGCTGGGCGCTGGCATCTGGGCCATGCACTTCATCGGCATGCTGGCCTTCCAGCTCTGCGCCCCCGTGACCTACGACCCCTGGCTCACGGCGCTGTCGATGGTGCCCAGCGTGGCCGCGGCCACGGTCGCGCTGCGCCTGCTCACGCGCCAGAGCCTCACGCCCGTGGTGCTGGTCATCAGTGGCGTGCTGACGGGCGCGGGCATCGGTGCCATGCACTACGGTGGCATGGCGGCCATGGACATGGCGCCCAACCTGGTCTTCGACCTGCGCTGGTTCGTGTTGTCGGTGGTGGTGGCCGTGGTGCTGTCCACGGCGGCGCTGTGGATCGGTTTCGGGCTGGGGCAGCACCGCGTGCTCAGCGCCGGCCGCGCGAGGCTGCTGGCCGGCGTCGTCATGGGCACCGCCATCGCCGGCATGCACTACACCGGCATGGCGGCGGCGCGCTTCATCGGCGAGACCGACCCGGCCTTCGATCCTGAAATTTCCCAGCACATCACGCTGGCCATGGCCGTTGCGCTGGTGGCCATGGCCATCGCGGGCATCGCCGTGGGCAGCGGCGTGCTGCTGCGCATGTACCAGCTGACCCGCCGGCTCGCCGACAGCGAGACGCGCTACCGCACGCTGATCTCCAACCTGCCCGGCGTGGCCTTTCGCTACCAGCTCGGATCCCCCGGCAAACTGGTGTTCGTGAGCGACGCGATCAAGGCCATGACAGGTTGGCCCGCCTCGTACTTCACGGGCGAGGAGCGCAGCTTCGAGGGCATCATGAACGCCGATGACCTGGCCCGCATCGGCCCGGTGATACAGCAGGCCATCGCCGTGGGCGGCTCCTACAACGTCGAGTACCGCATCCGCCGGCGCGACGGGCAGGAGATCTGGGTGTCGCACTCCGCGGGCTGCGTGCGCGACAGCGCTGGCACCGTGCAGTGGATCGACGGCGTGTCCTTCGACATCACGGAGTCGCGCAAGCGCAACGCCGAATTCAAGTCCGTGGCCACGGTGCTCGACAGCGCGCTGGCCGTGCTGGAGATCGGCACCGACGGCCGCATCCTGCATGGCAACGCCAAGTACCTGGCGATGCTCGGCTACAGCAGCCAGGACGAGATCGCCGGGCGACCCTATGAGGAGATGGTGCCCGCGCGCCTGCGCCAGACGCCGGCCTTCCGTGGGCGCCTGCAGGCCATGCTGGCGGGCGAGGTGGTGGAGGGTGAATTCCTGCGCCTGGCGCGCGACGGGCGAGAGCTGTGGATCCAGGCGACCTACAACCCGGTCTATGACGAGAACGGCCGCCTGCAGAAGATCATGGCCTTCAAGACCGACATTACGCCGCGCAAGGCGATGGAGCGCGAACTGCGCGAGGCCAAGGTGCGCGCCGAGCAGGCCGCCGAGACGCGCAGCGCCTTCCTCGCCAACATGAGCCACGAGATCCGCACGCCCATGAACGCCATCATCGGCTTCACCGACGTGCTCATCACCACGCAGCTCACGCCGGTGCAGCGGCGCCACCTGGACACCGTGCGCAACGCGGCGCAGTCGCTGCTGCGCCTGCTCAACGACATCCTGGACACCGCCAAGCTCGAGAAGGGCGCGGTGGAGCTGGACATGGCCGACTTCTCGCTGCGCAGCCTCTGCGAGCAGGTTGCCGCGTCCATGCGCCTGGGCGCCGAGAAGAAGGGCCTGGCGCTGGTGCTGGACTACGACTACAGCGTGCAGGAATACTTCCGTGGCGATGCCCTGCGCATCCAGCAGGTGCTGGTGAACCTGGTGGGCAACGCCATCAAGTTCACGCTGGAGGGCCGCGTCACGATCCGCGTGGCGCAGCGCCAGTCCGAGACCGTGGTGACGGTGGAGGACACGGGCGTGGGCATTCCCGCTGACCGCGTCGAGCGCATCTTCGACGCCTTCGCGCAGGCCGATGCGACCGTCACGCGCAAGTTCGGTGGCACGGGCCTGGGCACCACCATCGCGCGGCAGCTCGTCGAGCTGATGGGTGGGCGCATCGTGGTGCACAGCGAGGTGGGCGTGGGCAGCCGTTTCGAGGTCCGGCTGCCGCTGGCATACGGCCAGGAGCCGGTGCAAGCCTCGTTGCCCAGCGAGCTGGAGCTGCCCCCGCTGGACATCCTGGTGGCCGACGACGTGCCGCAGAACATCGAGCTGCTGGAGCTGCTGCTGGGCGCGGACGGCCACCGCGTGCGTGCGGCCAGCACGGGCGTGGAGGCACTGCAGCTGCTGGAGTCGCAGCGTTTCGACGTGGTGCTGATGGACATGCACATGCCCGAGATGGACGGCCTCACCGCGACGCGCGAGTGGCGGGCCCGCGAACGCGACCGCGGGCTGGAGGCGACGCCGGTGGTGGCGCTCACGGCCAGCGTGCAGGTGGCGGACCGCCACGCCGCGCTCGAAGCGGGCATGGACGGCTTCGCCACCAAGCCGGTCAGCCGCATCGCGCTGGAAAAGGAGATCGCCCGCGTGCTGGGCCTGCGCGAGGCCACCATGCCCGCGCCGCTGGCCCGCGAGTCCGGCCTGCAACCCCTGCCGGATGAAGACCTCGTCGACTGGCAGCAGGGCATCGCTCTCTGGCAGACCCAGGAGCGCCTGCGGGGCGCCATCGGTGCCTTCCTGCGTGCGCACGTGGATACGCCGCGGACGCTCCAGTCGCTGGCGGCGCAGCGCGAATACGTGGCCGTGGCGGCCCTGGCACACCGTGTCTCGGGGGCCAGCGGCAACCTTGCGCTGCGCGCCCTGCGCAAGTCCGCGCAGGCCCTGGAAACCTCGGCCCGCGCCGGCGACTACCTGGCCTGCATGCAGGGTGTGGATGCCGTGGTCCACGCGCTGGAAGCAGCCGGCGCGCTGGTGGACTGCGAGGTCGTGGACATCCTGGGTGACGCGGGCGACAGCGCCTACATCGATCTGTCACCGGCCGCGAGCGCTGCGCCGCCGGGTCTTGCGGCGAGCGACCGCGCCGGTGTGCGCGACAAATTGGCGCAGCTGCGCCGCGCCCTGTTGGGCAACGCGCTGGACGAGGCCTCGCTCGACGCGCTGAGCGCCGCGCTGCCAGCGGCCCAGCTGCGCGAGCTGCTCGATGCCATCGACGATTTCGACTTCCAGCGCGCGGCGGCCTGCGTGGATGCGCTGCAGGCCGCGCTGGGACTGGAAGGGGAGCACAGCACATGAACGCGATGGCGAACGCCGACAGCCGGCCGCGCCTGCTGCTGGTGGACGACGAACCCACCAACCTGCAGGTGCTGCGGGGCGTGCTGCAGGCCGACTACCGGCTGCTGTATGCCCGCGACGGGCAGAAGGCCCTGGAGCTGGCGCGCACCGAGCATCCGGACCTGGTGCTGCTGGACGTGATGATGCCCGGCATGAGCGGACACGAGGTCTGCGCCGCGCTGAAGGCCGACCCCGCCACGGCCGGCATCCCGGTGATCTTCGTCACCGCGCTGTCGGACGCCGAAGACGAGACGCGCGGCTTCGACCTGGGCGCCGTGGACTACATCGCCAAGCCCATCAGCGCGCCCATCGTCAAGGTGCGCGTGCGCACCCACCTCTCGCTCGTGCGCGTGGACGAACTGCGCGAGACGCGGCTGGAGATCGTGCAGCGCCTGGGCCGCGCCGCCGAGTACAAGGACAACGAGACCGGCATGCACGTGCTGCGCATGAGCCACTATGCGCAGCTGCTGGCGCGCGCCGTCGGCTTCAGCGACAGGGACGCCGAGGACCTGCTCAACGCCGCGCCCATGCACGACATCGGCAAGATCGGCATCCCGGACCACATCCTGCGCAAGGAAGCGGCCCTCACCGATTCCGAATGGCAGGTCATGCGCACGCACCCGCTGATCGGCGCCGACATCATCGGCGAGCACCGCAGCGGCATGTTGTCGATGGCGCGCCGCGTGGCGCTGGCGCACCACGAGAAGTGGAACGGTGCGGGCTATCCGCACCAGCTGGCCGGCGACGCCATCCCGCTGGAGGCCCGCATCGTGGCCGTGGCCGACGTCTTCGACGCCCTGACCAGCGTGCGTCCCTACAAACCGGCCTGGAGCGTGGAAGACGCGCTGGCGCTGCTGCGGCGCGACAGCGGGGTGCACTTCGACCCCGGGCTGATCGACCCCTTCATCGGCTGCCTGCCGCAGGTGCTGGAGATCCGCGAACGGTTCGCGGAGACGCGGGTACCTGGCGCTGCTGGCGATCGATAACGGTTCTGCTCTCAGCCGCCGTGCAGGTCCTCTGCGGCCGCCGCCAGCTTCTCGATCCTGCGCATGCGCTGCCACAGCATGGCCCGGGGCGTGGTGACTCCCATCGCATCCACGCAGCGCGCCAAACGTCGGGGCCGATTGCGCAGTTGCCGCATGGCGTTGGCGATGGCGGTGCGCACCGAGTGGCCGTAGGCCGCTTCTGCCTTGGCAAGCGCCGCCCGCCACACTGGCAGGGGTGGCTGCAGCATGGCCAGGTCGATCAGGTCGCGGCTGAACACGCCATCGTCAGCCCACCGGTCGGCATTGGCCAGCAGCTTGCTCGCCGCCATGTCGGTGCGCGTGAGGCTGGGCACGCCGCAGATGGTGTCGGTGGGGCTGGGCGTGTCGAAGGTGATGCGGCCCTCCAGCACGATCTCCAACTTGATGGGGCGCTCGCCGCCCACGTCCAGGGCCGTGCGCAGGCCGTACTGGTCTGCGCGCACCTCCCGGACCGGCCGCCAGGGAGGTGTGCCCGTGGCAGCCAACGCCAGCATGCCGTCTGCGCCCGTCAGCAACTGGCGCAGCCCCCGGTATCCAGCGAGGTCGGACACGAGAAAGTCGATATCCACCGATTCGCGGTATTCGCCATGCAGCAGCACGATGGCCGTGCCGCCGCCGAACCAGCATGCGTGGCGGCGCAGTACATCGGCATCCAGCGTGCTCAGGATCGCCGCGATGCGCTGGTGGTGCAGGCGTTCAAATACGGCGGCCATCGCTGCCGAGCGCCTCACGCAAGGACGCCATCAGCAGGCGCTCCCGCGGCGTCAGCGCGGTCTCGTCGAGGTGGCGGGCATTGCGCTCGTAGATGTCCAGCGCCTCGCGCGGCGTGAGCGTTTCGCGCGCGTCGATCTGCCATGCCAGGCGTTGCAGCTGCGGATACCCGTCCAGAGGAATGTGCAGCGGGATCCAGCCGCCCTCCAGCGTGGCGGCGGGTGCGCTTTGCGCCGTGTCGGAAGGCACCACGCCGATTTGCAGATTCAATACCGCAGCGGCCTGCACGTAGGCGCCCATGGTCACCGAGGGCTCGCCCCGCTCGATGCGGTGCAGTGTGACCCGCGACATGCCGGCGGCTTCTGCTGCTGCCACGGCACTGACCTTCAACGCCTTGCGCCTGGCGCGCAGCTGCCCACCCAGCATTTCCAGCGGGGTGGTGGCAGGGTGTTGGGCGGCGGCGAGGGCATTCATTTGTTTCTCATTCTATGCATTTTTCAGTAAATGTCTATTATGAGAAACATTATGCACCCACGCGCTCGATCATCACTCCACCACTGGCAGCACCATCCCACGGCTCTCCCCGAAGCCGATGCGCACCGCGCCGGGCTTCTCGCACCAGCCGCGCAGCACCACGGCATCACCATCGAGCAGGAAGGTGCGCTCTTCGCCCGTGGACGGCAGCGGGATCTTCTGTGAACCTCCTTTGCTGAGCTCGACGATCGCACCAGCCTCTTCGTAGGTCGGCCCCGAGATCGTGCCTGTGCCCAGCAGGTCACCCGGCTGCAGGTTGCAGCCACCCACCGTGTGCTGCGCCACCATCTGCGCGATGGTCCAGTACTGGTGGCGGAAGCTGGTGGCCGAGAGGCGGTCACCGGGCAGGCCCTTGGCGCGGTGCTGGGTGGATTGCAACAGCACCTCCAGCCGCACGTCCAACGCGCCTTGTGCGCGGTTGGCAGCACCGTCGAGGTAGGCGAGGGGTTGCGGTTCGTCGGCGGGCCGCGTGAAGGGCACGCGGAAGGGTGCCAGCGCCTCCATCGTGACGATCCACGGCGAGACCGAGGTGCAGAAGTTCTTGCCCAGGAAGGGGCCCAGCGGGTTCATCTCCCAGAACTGGTGGTCGCGTGCGGACCAGTCGTTGAGCAGGCACATGCCGAAGATATGGTCCTCGGCCTGCGCCAGTGGAATCGGGCGGCCCTGGCGGTTGCCCGGGCCGACGTAGAAGCCCATCTCCAGCTCGTAGTCCAGCCGCGTGCAGGGGCCGTAGACCGGTGCCTTGGCGCCGGGCGGCATCGCCTGGCCCATGGGGCGGTGGAAGTCCGTGCCGCTCACCACCACGCTGGAGGCACGGCCGTGGTAGGCGATGGGCAGCCACTGGAAGTTGGGCGTGAGCGGGTCGTCGGGGCGCACCACGCGGCCCACGTTGCGGGCGTGGTGGATGGAGGTGTAGAAGTCCGTGTAGTCGCCGATCTGCGTGGGCAGTGCGAGTTCGGCGTCGGCCTGCGGCACCAGGGCCTGCCTGAGCGCATCGGCGCCGGGGCCCGAGGCGCCTTCGTGCAGCAGGCCGAACAATGCATGGCGCAGGGCGCTCCAGGCCTGCGGTCCGAGCTCCAGGAAATAGTTCAGCGAGCGCTGCGCGCAGGCTTCGGCGGCGCGGGCGGCCTCGCCCTGCAGCACGGTGGCGCGCGACAGCGCGGCGAGGTCGACGATGGCGTCGCCGATGGCCACGCCGCCGCGGTGGTTCTCGCTGCTGCCGGCGCGGCGGAAGACGCCGAAGGGCAGGTTCTGGATCGGGAAGTCGGTGCCGGGCAGGTTGGCCGATGCCAGCCAGCTGCGGGCCGCGGGGTCGTGGGTCGCGTTGAGGGACATGGTGGCCGCTTCCTTCAGGCCGCGCTGGCCATCAGCGCATCGTCGAAGATCGCCACGGCGCGCGTCCAGCCTGCCGAGGCACCGCGGATCTTGTGCGGGAAGCAGCTGATGAAGAAGCCGTCGGGCGGCAGCACCTCCAGGTTGTGCAGCTTCTCGATGTGGCAGTAGCCGATGTCGCGGCCGGCCTTGTGGCCTTCCCAGATCAGGCCCGCATCCTTGGTCTCGCCGTATTTCACGGCCGTGTGCACGAAGGGCGCGTCCCAGCTCCAGGCGTCGGTGCCGGTGAGGCGCACGCCGCGCTCCAGCAGGTACATCGTGGCCTCGTACCCCATGCCGCAACCGGCGGAGACGTAGTCGGTACCGCCGTAACGCTTGCCGGCCGCGGTGTTGACGACCACGATCTCCAGCGGCTTCAGGGTGTGGCCGATGCGCTTCAGTTCCGCTTCGACGTCGTCGGCGGTCACGACGTAGCCGTCGGCGAAGTGGCGGAAGTCCAGCTTCACGCCGGGCTGGAAGCACCACTCCAGCGGCACGTCGTGGATCGCGATGGCGGGTTTCTTGTCGCCCAGCGCCTTGTCCATGGTGGAGTGGAAATGGTAGGGCGCGTCCAGGTGCGTGCCGTTGTGTGTGGACAGTTGCACCAGCTCCACGGCCCAGCCTTCGCCGTCGGGCAGGTCTTCCTTGCGCAGGCCGGGGAAGAAGCTGGCGATCTGCTCGGTGGTGTTCTCGTGCGTGAAGTACTGGATCTTCGGCGCGAAGGCCGGCGGGTCGCTGATGACGTCGTTTTCCAGGAAGATGGACAAATCTACAAACTTGCGTGGCATGGTGGTTCTCCTCGGTTGAAGGGGGCTGTTCACCAGTGGACCATCGGCAAGCCGGCCACTGGCGACGTGAAAAACGGGATACGGGTGCCCAGCAGGCTGCCCAGGTAGACGGTGCGCAGGTCGGGCCCGCCGAAGGTGATGCTGGCCATCCACGGGGCTATTGGGCCGTGCGCGCGCTGCATGTCCTCGGCCGTGACGGTGCCGGCTTCCATCTTCGCCAGCAGGTTGCGGCTGGCCTCGGGGTTGCCGTCGTCCAGCAGCAGGCGTTTTTCACCCTGCGGCGTGAGGGCGATCAGCTGGTCCACCATGACCAGCGTGCACCAGAGGTTGCCGTGGGCGTCGAAGGCGATGCCGTCCGGGTAGCCGCCCAGGTGCGAGGGGCCGAAGACCTCGCGGTCGGTCAGCCGCACGCCGTCGGCATGCGATTCGTCCAGCCGCATGCGCGTGATGTGCGGGCCGGTGGTCTCGACGATGTAGAGCCACTCTTCGCGCGCATCCAGCCGCACCTCGTTCGTGAAATGGAAGCCATCGGCCACGACGCGGATGCCGCGTTCGTCCACCACGGCGAGGTAGCCATCGCGCACGCGCCGCGCGGCGGCGGACGTCCAGGGGTTCACGCGCGTGGAGACCGTGAGCCAGATGCGGTCCCTGGAATCGCGCAGCACGAAGTTCACCTTGCCGATGGGCTCTCCGTCGATGCGGTCGTGCAGCGTGCGGGTGTGGCCCTCGCGTGTCATCACCTCCAGCAGGTCGGTGCCGAAGTTGGAGATCAGGATGTCGCCATTGCGCGCGAAGGCCAGCCCGTTGGGCAAGGTGCCCTGCGTGAACTTGGATTCGAAGTCATCGGTCGACGCGGTGGACGCCGTGGCGAAACGGTCGTCGGCACGCTGGCCGATGAAGCGCTGCGTGCCGTCGTGCCGCAGCAGCGTGACCCCGCCGCGCGCGTCGGCCGCCCAGAGGCTGCCGTCACGCTCGGCGAGGATGCATTCGGGGCGCTGCAGGTCCTGCCCGAGGTAGCGGACCTGCGCGGGGTCGACCTGGAAACCGTCGAGGGGATTGCTGCCCATCCTGTGCTCCTGTTCAAGGCCGCTGCCAACGCAGCAGCCGCCGCTCGGCCAGCGCAAGCAGGGCGTTGCTGGCAAAACCGATCAGCCCCAGCAGCGCGATGCCCGCGAACAATTCGCTCGCGCGGAAGGAGCGCGACGCCAGCAGGATCGCCTGCCCCAGCCCGGACTGCGAGGCGATCATCTCGCCCACCACCGAGACAATCAGCGACACCGTCATCGACAGCCGCATGCCGGCCAGGATGTCGGGCAGCGCGCTGGGCAGGCCCATCTTCCAGACGAAGGCGGTGCGCGCCATCTGCAGCGCAGAGGCCACCTCGCGCAGGCGTGGCTCCACGCTGGCAAAGCCGTGCACCGTGGCCAGCAGCACCGGCCACATCGCGCCGAAAGCCACCACCGCCAGCACCATGTTGCCCGACAGGCCGAAGATGGAAATCGCCAGCGGCATCACGGCCGAGGCCGGCAGCGGGCGGATGAATTCCAGCGTGGGCTGCAGCCAGGACCGCACCGTCGCGGACACGCCGATCAATGCGCCCAGCGCGATGCCCGCCAACGAGGCCAGCAACCACCCCATGACCATGCGCTGCACGGTGCTCCAGGTGAAGGCAGCGAGTTCACCTCCGGCGCCGAGCCCCTGCAGCAAACTCTGCACCGTGGCCTCGGGCGTCGGCAGGAACACCTTGCTGACCCACTGCAGGTGGCTGGCACTCCACCACAGCACGACCAGCAACGCCAGCACGCCGGCCGATTGCAACGCAGTGCCGATGCGGGTGTTCATGCGACCGCCCCCATGCGCCGTGCGACCCACCGCTGCAGCCGCTCCGCACCCCAGTTGATGCCGAAGCCGATGATGGCGATCCAGAAGAGCCAGGCCAGCATCAGCGCCGGGTCCAGGCTCTGCTGCGCGATCATGATCGCGTAGCCCATGCCTTCGGGGTTGGCGGCGATCTCCACCGTCACCGCCACCACCAGCGCGATGGCCACGCCCAGGCGCAACGCCACGAACAGGCGCGGCAGCATGGCCGGGATCACGATCTTGCGCACGCGGTCGATGGGCGACAGGCCCAGCGCCAGCGCCACCTCCAGCAGCCGTGGCTCCACCTGCTTCGCCGCCGCCTGCGCCAGCACCAGCATGGGCCAGAAGGTGGCAAAGGCCACGACGGAGGCCTCCAGCCGCACGCCGAAGCCGAAGATGAGCAGCGCCAGCGGGATCAGCGCCACCGAGGGCACGGGGCGCAGCACTTCCACCGACAGGAAGCTGAGCTTCGCCGCGCGCGGCGACAGGCCCAGCACGATGCCCAGCAGCAGGCCCAGCGCCGCGCCGATCAGCAGGCCGAGCGCTGCGGCCCCCAGCGTGAAGGCCGTGGCCTGCCACAGGCTGCCGTCCAGCGCCGCTTTCCACAAGGCCACCGCTGCAGCGGTGGGCGGCGCGAGTGCATCGCTGGTGCGGCCCACGGTGCGCGTGTACCACTCCAGCGCGGCCAGCAGCAGCACGGGGATGGTGAGGGCACGCAGCAGGGTGGTGGACGTGCGCATCGTCAATGTCCCAGGAACTGGTAGAGCTCGCGGCGCAGGCGCAGGAAGTCCGGATGCTCCTTGGTCGCCAGCTGTTCGCGGGGGCGCGGAATCGTCACCTCGATCATCGCGGCCAGGCTGGGCTGCGCGGGCGTGGGATTGGCCCGCAGCGCGATCACGCGGTCGCCCAGGTACAAGGCTTCTTCCAGGTCGTGCGTGACGAACAGCACCGTGAGCCCTTGCTGCTGCACCAGCCGCGCCACCTCGTCCTGCAGGCTCTCGCGCGTCATCGCGTCCAGTGCACCGAAGGGCTCGTCCATCATCATCAGCTCGGGCTCCTGCGCCAGGCAGCGCGCGATCTGCACGCGCTGCTGCATGCCGCCCGACAACTGCGCCGGAAACTTCTGCGCATGCGCGCCGAGGCCTACCGTTTCCAGCACACGCGTGATGCGCGCTGGACGCTCGCCCGGCGCGATGCCCGCCGCCTCCAGCGCCAGGCTGATATTGCCCTCCACCGTGCGCCATGGCAACAACGCGCGGTTGTAGTCCTGGAACACGAAGGCCACCTCGCGCGAGGGGCCGGTGATGGGCTTGCCGTGGCGCAACGCGGCGCCGGCGCTGGGCGTGAGAAACCCCGCGGCCGCGCGCAGCAGCGTGGTCTTGCCGCAGCCCGAGGGGCCGATGATGCAGACGAACTCACCACGGCCGACTTCGAAGCTCGTGGGCGAGAGGATCTCGCGGCCACCCAGGCGGATGGCCACATTGTCGAAGCGCAGCAGGGTCACTGGACAGACTTCACTTGACGATGAGTTGGGCGACGTTGACGGGGTTCTTCAGCATCGCCTGCTCGCGCATCACCTCGACCCAGTAGGCCATCTGCTTCTCGCCCACGACGGGCAGCGGCGGGCTGATCTGGATGGTCGCCAGCACCTCGGGCGGCAGCTTGATGTATTTGCCGATGTGCTCGCGCACCTTGGCGGCGTTCTTGGGATTGTTGATGAAGGCGGCCGCTTCCACGATGGACTCGCTGAAGGCCTTGACGGCCGGGGCGTTCTGCTTCGCCCAGTCGCGCCGCGCGGCATACACGATGGTCGGGTTGCCCTCGGGCAGGAAGGTCGTGTAGTAGGCGGCCACGTAACCCGCGCCGCTTTGCAGGATGCGCGCCATGAAGGGGTCGGCCGTCAGCACGGCGTCCACCGAGCCGCCGCGCAGCAGGTCGCCATGCTGCGGGAAGGAGGCTTCGACGAAGTTGACCTTGGTATGGTCCACGCCCTGGTTCTTGAGCCAGGCGCGGAAGGCCACATGCAGGTAGGCACCCAGGCCCGGCGCACCGATCTTCTTGCCGATGCAGTCCTGCGCGGTCTTGATGCCGCTGCCGGCGCGCGCGACCAGGCCCACGCCGGTGATGCTCTTGGAGGTGGCGCCGCCGCCGCCCACCACCACATGGTCCAGCCCGCCCTCGACGGCCTGCAGGAACACCGAGGGCGTGGGGCCGCCCATCTGCAGTGAATCAGACTGGATGGCCGCGGGGATGGAGGGGTTCAGCGGGATGAACTTGGGCTCCACGTCCAGCTTGCGCTTGGTGAAGTAACCCTCTTCCTTGCCGACGAAGATGGTGGCGAAGTCGGTCACGGCCGTGAAGCCGAAGACGATCTTGGTGGTGGCCTGCGCGCGGGCGGGCAGGGCCAGCGTGCCTGCGGCGGCGAGCGCGCCGGTGAGCAACGTGCGGCGGTGGAGCGGGTGGGTCATGGGGTGTCTCCTGTGGGTTGTGGTCGTGGTTGTGGATGTGGGTGCTGGGGGGATCCGTCCACCGGCTGCAACAAGGCCGCGACCCCGGCGGTCATGAAGCGCACCAGCCGCGGCGTCGCTGCCGGATCGAAGGGCGTGTTGAGGCCATGCGACAGGCGGCCGACGCGTGCATCGCTCATGTGGTGCAGCAGCGCGCCCAGTGCGAACTGGTAGGCCCAGGCCGCCTCGGCGCGCGCGCTGCCGGGGCAGACCTGCTGCAGCGCATCGATGAAGGCATGCGCCAGCGGATCGAAATAGTCGGAGAGCACGCGGTCGGCGTCCTCGGTGCGGTAGGCCAGTTCGCGGGCCACCAGCAGCGCGTAGTACTCGCCCTCGGCGCTGGCGCGGATCTGCATCACCGGCTCGACGAAGGCGGTGATGACCTGTGTCAGGCGCGCGCCGTCATCCGGTCCGGCCAGCGTGCGCTGCAGCCGTGCCAGGCGCTCGTCGATGGTGTGGCGCCAGTGGTCGAAGATGGCGTGGAAGAGGTCCTGCTTGGGGCCGTAGTAATACCCCACCAATGCCAGCGGCACGCCGGCTTCTTCGGCGATCTGCCGCAACGACACGGCGTGGTAGCCGCGCTGCGCAAACAGCTTTTCCGCCGCCAGCAGGATCGCCTGCTTGCGGTCGGGGCGGGCCGCCTGTGCGGCGGCGCTGGCGCGGTGGCGGACGGGCCGCCGGGTTGTCTCCATGGCCCGTATTGGACGGCCGTACAAGTTTTTTGGACACTCGTACAAACCCGGGGGCGCGTTCAGCACCGGGCGAGGTAGCTCTGTGGAGGAAGGGAGAGAGAAAAGGGGATGCCGGCGCAGGTTGGCGGCATCCCCTGGCGCGGGGAGGGTGCGCTGGGGTGCAGGGGACGCGGTGGCGTCAGCGCATGGCCTTGCCGGCCATGCGCAAGATGTCGTCCAGGGCGTTGCCGTCGCCGTTCATGTCCAACATGGAGCCCAGGCCGCCCAGCCCGCCCATGCCGCCGGCAGATGGCGCTTGGGCATTGCCGGCACCGCCACCGAGCAGTCCGCCCAACAGCCCGCCGAGGCCACCCAGGCCTCCCATGCCACCGTCCTGCGCGGAGGAAGGGCCGGCCGCTGCGCCGCCCTGCCGGGAGAGGTAGCCCGTCACCAGCATGGCCAGCAGCGGCAGCATCTTCTTGAGCAGGTCAGGACTCAGGCCCGTCTGGCTGGCGGCGTTGTGCGCCACCGAGCGGCTCACGTCCTTGGAGCCGAAGATCTGGCCCAGCACGTCGTTGCCCGCACCCACGTCGGTGGGCTGCGGCGCGAGGACCTGGTCCAGCAAGCCGCCGCCACCGAGCTGACCCAGCAACCCGCCGAGGCCTTCCATGCCGTCGGGCTGGGCCTGGGCCTGCTTCTTGAAGCCGCCCAGGATGGCCGGCAGCAGCGCTTCGGCGCCGCTGGCCACCTGGCCTTCGCTCACGCCGAGCTCGCGCGCCACGGATTGCAGCCCGCCCATCTGGGCCAGGATGTCAGTGATCTGCATGGTGTCTGCTCCCGCGTGGATCAGTCCAGCAGCTCGGCGGGTACGTTGCCGCCGTTGGCTGCGATGTGGGCCAGCACGTTCTTGTGCAGCCACATGTTCATCTTGGCCGAGTCGTTCATCAGCTCGGGCGGGCAATACAGCTCCTTGGCGAGTTCCTTGCGGGCTCCCAGGCTGCTGTCGATGTCCAGCAGCTTGAGCAGGTCGACGATGGAGGTGCGCCAGTTGAGCTTCTGGGGGTTCGCGGCCGCTTTCTGTTCCATCAAGGCCATGACGTCGACCATGGTGATGGGCGCCGGTGCGGCAGGCGCGGCTGGCGCTGCGGGGGCCGCTGCCATCGCGGCGGGTGATGCATCGGCCGGGGGTGTGATGACCGGTGCGGCCGCCACTGCATCGCCGAAGCCCAGCTTGCTCAGAATTTTTCCAAAGAATCCCATGGTGTTTCCTCCCTTGTGTATAGCCACCGAAGCCCTGCGGGATTGCCTGGCTGGCGGTGTCCGACTGCCTGCGCGACGGCGCATGGCAGAGCGCGCAGTATGTACCAAAGCCCCCGCACTGCTGGACAGTTTGCGGACCAAGATGTAAGCCTCTGCATGCATGTCCGCGGCGCCCTTGGCCTCACGCGGGCAGGCTGGCGGCAAGGGCTTTACACTCGGAGCCTTCCCCGGTCCCGACCTTTTGCGCTGCCATCGGATGCCGCTTCGGCATCGCCCGCACGACCGCAGGCCCCCTTCACACCCCATGAACGCCCCCGTCGACGTCTCCCAATTCGCGCGCGCCGCGAAGCCGCTGTCCAGCTACCGCAAGTACTGGGCGGCCCGTTTCGGCACGGCGAAATTCCTGCCCATGTCGCGCGAGGAGATGGCGGCCCTGGGCTGGGACAGCTGCGACATCATCCTGGTGACGGGCGACGCCTATGTGGACCACCCCAGCTTCGGCATGGCGGTGATCGGCCGCACGCTAGAGGCACAGGGTTTCCGCGTGGGCATCATCGCGCAGCCCGACTGGCAGAGCGCCGAGGCCTTCAAGGCGCTGGGCAAACCGAACCTGTTCTGGGGCGTGACCTCCGGCAACATGGATTCGATGATCAACCGCTACACGGCGGACCGCAAGATCCGCAGCGACGACGCCTACACACCCGGCGACGTGGGCGGCAAGCGGCCCGACCGCGCGGCCATCGTCTACAGCCAGCGCTGCCGCGAGGCCTTCAAGGACGTGCCCATCATCCTGGGCGGCATCGAAGGCAGCCTGCGCCGCATCGCGCACTACGACTATTGGAGCGACAAGGTGCGCCGCTCCATCGTGGTGGACGCGAAGTGCGATCTGCTGCTGTATGGCAATGCCGAACGTGCATTGGTGGAAGTGGCCCACCGGCTGGCCGCGCGCGAGCCGGTGGAGCACATCACCGACGTACGCGGCACGGCCTTCGTGCGCCGGCCGGACGACGAGACCGGCAAGGGCTGGTTCGAGATCAACTCCACGAGCGTGGACGAGCCGGGCCGCGTGGAGTCGCACGTCAACCCCTACATGACCACCAGCGAGCAGGCGGCGGGGCAGGGCAGCAGTTGTGCGAAGGAAGATGCGGAGAAGGCAGCGGCCGAGGGCACGCCGTTGCCGCCGGCCAACCCGGCCATCCAGCCCCTGAACTTCGTCCCGAATCCTGCGCTGAAGGCCAGGCTCAAGGTGCCGCCGCGCGACCGCAGCGTGATCCGCCTGCCCAGCTACGAGCAGGTGCGCGCCGACCCGGTGCTGTATGCCCATGCCAACCGCGTGCTGCACCTGGAGACCAACCCCGGCAACGCCCGTGCGCTGGTGCAGGCCCATGGCGAGGGTGCGACCGCGCGCGACGTGTGGATCAACCCACCGCCCATCCCGCTCACCACCGCCGAGATGGACCTGGTGTTCGACCTGCCCTACGCGCGCAGCCCGCATCCAAGTTATGCCGACGAACACGGCAGCCACGATGGCGCGACCAAGATCCCCGCCTGGGAGATGATCCGCTTTTCCGTGAACATCATGCGTGGCTGCTTCGGCGGCTGCACCTTCTGCTCCATCACCGAGCACGAAGGTCGCATCATCCAGAGCCGCTCGGAAGAGTCGATCATCCGCGAGGTCGAAGACATCCGCGACAAGGTGGCGGGCTTCACCGGCACCATCTCCGACCTGGGCGGCCCCACGGCCAACATGTACCGCCTGGGCTGCCGCAGCCCCGAGATCGAGGCCGCCTGCCGCAAGCCCAGCTGCGTGTACCCGGGCATCTGCCCCAACCTCACGACCGACCACGGTCCGCTGATCCAGATCTACCGCCGTGGCCGTGCGCTCAAGGGTATCAAGAAGATCCTGATCGGCTCGGGCCTGCGTTACGACCTGGCCGTGAAGTCGCCCGAGTACGTCAAGGAGCTGGTGCAGCACCACGTCGGCGGCTACCTCAAGATCGCGCCCGAGCACACCGAGCAGGGGCCGCTCACGAAGATGATGAAGCCGGGCATCGGCAGCTACGAGCGCTTCAAGCAGCTCTTCGACAAGTTCAGCGAAGAGGCGGGCAAGAAGCAGTACCTCATCCCGTACTTCATCGCCGCCCACCCCGGCACCAGCGATGCAGACATGATGCACCTGGCCGTGTGGCTCAAGAAGAACGGTTTTCGTGCTGACCAGGTGCAGACCTTCTACCCCAGCCCCATGGCCACCGCCACCGCGATGTACCACAGCGGCAAGAACCCGCTGCGCCGCATCGGCCGCGACAGCGAGGCTGTGGACATCGTGCGTGGCGAGAAGCGCCGCCGGCTGCACAAGGCCTTCCTGCGCTACCACGACCCCAACAACTGGCCGGTGTTGCGCGAGGCGCTGAAAGCCATGGGCCGCGCCGACCTGATCGGCAACGGCAAGCACCACCTGATCCCCACGTTCCAGCCGCTCACCGACGGCGGCTACCAGAGCGCACGCCGCAAGAATTCCACGCCGCAGGCGGCCGCGGTGGCCCCGCGCAAGCAGGGTACGCCGCCGCAGGGCCGCATGCTGACGCAGCACACCGGCCTGCCGCCGCGCGAGACCGGCGCCCCGCGCCGGCCCGCTGCGGGCGCTGCTCCCAACCCCAAGGCCCGCGGCCCGCGCCGCTGATCGCAAGCAGCCCGGCCTGCGGCATGCCGCAGGGCCGCCTGCTGTGGCGCGATGACGGGCAGGTGGTCGAGCGTGTGCAGGTCCCGTTGCATCCGCTGGCCAGGATCCCCACTTCGGCCGTGCGCCTGACCACCTACGTCGCCCACCGCGCGAGCCACACGCCCTGGCGCACCGACGCTCTGGCCCGGCTGGATGCCTGCGCGCCCGACGCCGATGCGCAAGAGCCGCACCCCCGCGCGCTGTGGTGGCGGCAGCGGGCTGTACCTCACGGCGCAGGGCCGCCGGAAGGACAGTGGAAGGCGCGAGTGTTGCGCGCCTGTGCTGAATACCGCGGTTCGGCCGTAGCTGCCTGTCGCGATGGCTACCACATAGACAGCTGTGCAGCGATTTCGGATCGCTCGACCTACAAGCCGAAGGTCAGGTCTCTGCTCATTCACAGGCATTCGCTAACTGACCATTTGAGACAACCGGTTGACCTACTCTCACCACTTGGAAAGCTGCTCAAGTTGTGCACTCGCAAGATACGTCAGGCATGGTCTGGAAGATGAACACCATGGCGAGCGAATGACGTGGGGACAAGCTGAGGGGCAAAAGAGTCGCCGTCCGACAGACTTGCAGTCGGGCTCGCATTAGTCTTAGCGGGTACTTTAGGAGACATGCTATGCCCAGCAACAAGCAGCTCGATCCAACCGGCGAACGTGCCAAGGCCACAGAGGCAATGGAGTCGACACCGATTAGCGGGAAGGACCACGAGTACCGGGCCGATGGCGATCACCGCCCGCGCCAAGGCGTAGCAGCGTCTACCGGGGGCACAGCGGATACCGGTATTGATGACGGTGTCGCGCCCGAGGTCGGCGTCGAGAGTGAGCGCCACATCAGCGAAGGCATCCCGGGCGCCGGTCTTTCCCCAGAAGCAACTTCGCCTTGAGCGGATCCGGGCTTGCGTAGGCGCTCAAACTGTGAAGCCGACAATTGCTGCGACTGCGACGTATAAGCGGGCGGCTTTGGCTTCCCAGACGGGTTGGCCTTGCTGAGAGGTGGTAGGCCAGCGCGCTGCCCTAGGCCATAGGCCCAGTATGGCGTATGGCTGTTTCGCAGCGGTTGCCGCCGGTCATCCAGCATGGTGTGGAAGAAAACTGCCGGCTAGGAAGAGTCGTTAGCCACCGGCTGCTTGCGGGCAGTCCACCCGGTCGCTGACAGAGATCGGAGCGGCCGATCTTATGGAACCCGTCAGGGCCTCACATTCCGTCTACACGCCCTAAGTCTGGTGCCGCACCAACGCGTGAGCGTAGCCAGTTGTCGAGCGCGTCGACTCGCACAAACTCCGTCGGCACCACGTATGGCGGATTTCTCATCCACCAGTAGATGTCTCGACTGACATACACCTCTAAGAACCTCGGCTCGAGCCCTGCCGCACCTTCCGGCCACTTCAGCAGCTCGCGAAGCTGCGCAACGTTCTGGGAAAGAAAGGCTCGCCGTCTTTCGATCTTCTGGAACTGGCCGTGGTCCTTGCCAGCACCGAAGATCCGCTCTCGCAGCCTGCGCCCGTCCTTCAGGCAGAACGGTGGCTGGTTGTACTTGCACTCCATGCAGAGCCAAAGATTCCATGCTGGCCAATAGGCCAAGACGTCGAAGTCACCGACGTCATCGAACCCTTCCTTCGGAAAGCGCCGCTTGAAGTCAATGCTATGGATCGTAAACGGCGTCGCTCGCGAGCAAACCTCAAAGGCCCGAACTTCGAGTTTCGCTTTGAGCTTGGCCTTGATGCCTCTGACTTGGGGTATGACGTTCGGCCATGCGAAGTCGGCGGGCAGGTACCCATTGGTGACGGTTCCCAGCCAGATCGCCGAACTCCGCTTGACCGTCGCGGCACCCCAGGCCAGCAGGTCTTCTTGAACCTTCACCAAAGGTCGAATGAGGTAGCGATG
Source organism: Burkholderiaceae bacterium (assembly GCA_965278985.1). Lineage (GTDB taxonomy): Bacteria > Pseudomonadota > Gammaproteobacteria > Burkholderiales > Burkholderiaceae_C > CAISIP01. The sequence goes on from OZ257131.1 coordinate 1,163,593, forward strand.
CACTCGCTTGTTGTGCTCCCAGGTCGGCACATCCGGCTCGTCAGTGTCCTTGCCTGCCAACCTTCGTATCCCAGCCGGGTCCAGAGTCAGGAACTCAACGATGCGCTCAGCAGTACCCGTAGTGACTTCTGGCAGCCTCTCAGCAAGTTTGGCCGCAACAGCCGCGGGGGACGCTTGATAGGAGAACTGCAGATCCTCCGCGCCACCCACGGAGTACCAGCGTGACAGCACTTCCAAGGTTTGGACAAGATGTGAGAGCGAAAAGCCAACGTCGGCGACGAAGGCGTCGTCGATCGCGTCCAAGTTGACGCCATCCTCCTGCTCAGAGGTCACCTCATCATCTTCGTTGAGGCCGATCCCGAGCTTTGCGGCTGCAAACTCTTCAAGGAAGAGCCGCTCCTGCTCATCGCGCCCCTCGGAGAAGAACACAGTGGGGATGAATTGGTCATCCACTTCAAGCCCGCCCACGTCGATGTCGTTGTGCAATGTATCGCTTGCGCCATACAACACTGCCAACCAGTCGACGTCGGCTATCAGCTGCACGAAATCTTCCGATCGCACAGTGGCATTTCCTACGGCTGGCAAGCTGAGGCAGCACTCCAACAGGTATCGATAGTTCCTGCCAGCAGTGGTCAGCTTCTCGTGCGACTTCGCAAGCAGTTCCGTTCGATCAAACGAGACCTGGTGCTTCATGCTCAGCTGAAGTCTCGTCACTTCGTGCCGATACTTCGCGGTGACCTGGTCATGCTGTGCGATGCAGAAGAGAAGCAGCTTGCTTCGGTCGAAACGAGCGATGCGCTCGTGGACAAGCTTGCGAAGCACATCGCGCGCGCCATTGATGACGAGCTTCGCTGGCTCCAGCTTATGCCTGGACGGAGCCCCAACTCCCTGGTCTTTGAGCACTACAGCAAGGTCGCGCCGCGCCAGCTTGTACTGCTGAGGCTTTGGCAGGTCGGGATCGGCATGCTCCGGGACGTCGACAGTGCGACGTGTCGTCTGCATCATGAACCTCGGTTGCCTCGACGCCGTCTCCCGGACTAGGCCCAACACTTCCGGCGATGGTTGAACGCCCAGTAGACCGCAGATTCCGACCATCAGACTCTCAAGGCACTCCGCTTCGAAGGATGCGTCGTTCGCCTGGTCGAGCTTGGTCCTGAGGCGCGCAAGATTGACGCGTACAGAGACTACCAAACTGTCACTGCGACTTGCGGGCTCAATCTGCCAGCCGTCAAGCAACGGACGCGACGCAACTTCAGACCTTGGCTCTTTATCCGCTTTCACCAACGTGTCGGGGTCGGCATGGCAGCGAACGACGACGTGATTGCGAAGGAAGGGTTCGCTTTTGTCGATGAGAGCGCTTCGCTGCGTGGTCGCATCCGCCAGGCAATGCACGAAGAGTTCGACAAGGCGGCCATTGGCCGGATCCACGTCGTCACTGACCTCGAGAACGGCCTGTACGGTGCACGTACCTGCGCTACCAGACCAGGCCACGGCTAGCGGCCCCTTGGCTCTCAGCACCATGAGGCCATCGCTCTTCTCATCGATCACCCAGGTAGCCTTGCCATCGGGGAAGTGGCGAGGCGCGCGCTCCCAGAACTCGGACAGGGCCTTGAAGCGCCAGCTCGAGTTCCAATGCGGATCGAGGCCGATGAAGGTAGGCTGCGTCGCGCCACCGATCAGCAGTTCGTCGGTGTCGCGGAACGACGCAAAGTCGTCTGCGACGCCGCTCATTCCTCCGACGATTGGATTGAGGCCGTCGACGTAGCCCCAGAAGCGCCGCAACTCATCGAGGTCCTCCAGCGAGTCGAAGATGGTGACGAAGTCTGGCAACGCCAGCACCCGAACCTTCTTCCCTGGCGAGACGATTCGATAGGGTGCGGTCCCAACCTTAGCTAGGACCGCCAAGACGTCGAAGTGCTCTGCCGTGGGGCGCGATCCATCTGCTCTTCGAAACTCTACGACCTGGCCGCGATCTCGGAGCAGCAACCCCCAGCGCTTCGGCTGGCTAGCAAGCCGCTTCACGCGGCTCTCAATGTGCCCGACTGCTTGAAGGTTCTGCGGCTGAACCGGAACGACAAGTTGGATCCTGTCGCCGCACATCAATGCTGCGGCGACGTACCAGTCCCGACCGTCGATCTGAAATGGGAGCTCCATAGGCCCAACCATCAACTCGTGGTCCCGGAGCCTTCGAGACACGAATCGAGCGACCCTGCGACTCAGGTTCAGTGTCCGCGCTGGAGATGCTGCCTGCGGGGCTGCATCCCAGTGATCCACAACGACGCTTGGGCCGCTCCTGAGTGAAATAGGCACGTGCCGCGAGCCGACTCTGACGGCAAGCACGGGCACCATTGAGCCCGTCATAACGGCATTGCCAAACTCTGCGAAGCTCCGGGGCTGCCGCAGAATGCCAAGTTCTGCCGCTAACAGGGACGGGCTGGCAGTGTCGAATGAAGCGAATGGCGCATCCGCAGTCGACAGCAGTGCCGAACTGCATGCGCCCCAGAACTCGGCCGCTGGCGTCTCCAGGTGACCAGGGTCGATGTGCTCCCTGTGACCCACAGCGTCTGCATCTATTCCACGAATGATGTGTCCCTGGATTGCCAGTGCGAGATGCATGTCACCGAGCGCCTGGGGATCGTCACCGCGCAGAACACGGAACGCCTCGATGAAGTCGGGTATTTGCTCGACGCTGCCGCCGAAGAAGGCCGGAACGAAGCCTTGAGGCGTCTCCACGCACACCTCGCCCCAATCGGCCTCCGTGACGAAGTCCTCCATCATCGGGAACCACGGCAGAAGCCGCTGAAGCTCGGCGTGGAACTCGCAAAACTGTTCGTAGGTCGCGACTCGTACATCCGGGGCGAACGCTGGCTCTGGCGTGGCCAAGGCGATGTTCAAAGCAAGCAGATGTTTGACCTGGCTCGACCGGTTGGGCAGCCACAGTTCCGACACCCCCAGGGAGACCAACACATCGAGCGCATTGAACTGGCACAGGAACTCGCGCAGCGTGTCCCTGTGCTTCTCGAACTCGACATCAGGAGCATCAGAGCTAACCGGCTCGTCCTGCCGAAGCTCACGCGGTCGGCCCGTTCGCTGCTTCTTCCGCTTACGCGATGAACCCTTTGGCATTCGTTTCCCTTGAGCTACTGGCCCCTTCGTATTTCGGCATTACCCCTGTCGGTCCTTAACGCTACTCGGACATACCGAACTGTGCTCCGCCACGGATCGCGACGATGATCAGATACCAGCGAAATGTAACTGCCTGAAGAGCACGCGGTGGCTGGCTGACCAGTAACGTCAGCGAAGGCAGCACTTCTTGTACTTCTTGCCGCTGCCGCAGGGACAGGGCTCATTGCGGCCGACCTTGATTCGCGCCTTGGCGGCTTCGCGGAGCAAGGCCCTCAAGTTGCCCGGCTTGCCCATGTTCTTCGTCAGCGCATCCATGGCGTCGTCTTGCTCCCATGGGAAGTCCAGATTGAGCCCGAAGCGCAGCGCCTGATCGCTTGGCCGCACACACACCCCGAACCAGGTCTGGGCATGCTCGGTGTACTTCCTGGCATGGCAGTGCCTTTGCAGCGTCGGTCCGGCAACTTCTATCGGGTCGTCGTTGCAGTGAATCGTGAGGCCGGTGCCACCACTGCCCAGCCCCACGGTGACATCGTGATTCTTGCCATCAGCGATGCCCTGCTTGGCAAGCTGATCGATGCCCGCGCTGACCTCAAGCACGGTGTCCTCGCCGAGCGTCAGCAGCGTGAAGCCAAGGTCGATAGTTGCGGGATCAGACCGGGCTTCAATTGCCTTGACCATGCGCCCCAGGGCCGTCGCGCTGAACCGCGTCAAGATGCCTTCAGGGGTGCCCTTGCCTAGGATGCCCTCACGCCGAACCAACATCGCCAGATCGAGGTCGGCGGAGATGTCGTCTTCCAGCATGACCATGTCATGCTCGTCGTCTACCCAAAGATTCTGCTTGAGGTGGTAGGACAAGATCGTCAGCTCATGCGACGCCATCAGCTTGTCGGTATACCCGGTCCGGCGATCCACATAGCTCAAGAAATGCAGCGGGGAGCTGAGCATTTCGGTCATCGCGTCGAGCGCGAAAACGTCCATGACGAAAGGCGGCGAAATCGTGTCGGTCGCCGCGAACTTCAGGAACTGTCGGGCCTGGAAGCTCAAGGCTGGGTAGTGATCTGAGATCAGGCAGATCACGTAGATTCGCTTGAGGCCTGTCGGTAGCGTCACGGCATTGCCGGCGGCGTCTTTGAATGTGCACTTGCCTTCCTCGATCAGCTTCGCGCAGCGATAGGCTTGATCGCTGGAATCCTGAATGCTCTTCTTGAAGTCGTCTTTGATCTGGAGGTCATTACCGCGCCGGGCCTCAAGCGTCAGGCGTTTGGATTTGGCCTGTAGGACCAGGGCACGATTGCCGAAGAGCACCAGCACGTCGATTTCAGCGAGTTTGGTGTCCTTTGACTTATAGATGTAGATGTTGGTAAGGACGTTCGCCGAGCCGAAGACCTGCCGCAGGCGCTCGACCGCAAACTGCTCGGTGAAGACGCCGCGGTTCTGCATGGCGGTGCTGACATAGGCCTTGTCAGCACCCATCCAGTAGAACGGCGCTTCATACAGCGCTTCCACGAGGCTGTAGATGTGGAAGAGCAGGAAGCTGCCATCCGGCATGCGGATGAGTGGACTGGCGTTGGCAACATTGAAATCGTGCAGCGCCTTGAACTGCTCGTTGTGTGCGCCCGGCGGGACGGCAAATGCCGATAGGACCTTATCGACGATTGTCGGATCGATGTGCCCGAAGTCGGCGACCTCTTGCACCGAGAACGCATTGCCGGGCAGGAAGGTCCATGTCTCTTGGGGCGATCCGTGCATGGCGCGCATGATTCGGATCGCCTTTTCATCCTGCAATCGCGACACAGCAAGGACCACGTTGCGGGCATCTTGTACTGAGAAGCCCTTGTTGGCGAGGAGCCAAGGGTCATCTTTCGCGTACTTGGCAGGGGAGAAATCACGGTACTGAAAGCTGTAGGCGGACTCCCCGCCATAGAAGATCGGTTCGCGCAGCGCGGCGCCGTTGGTGAAGGGATTGAAACCTGGTTCGGCAATCTTGGCAGGATCAATGTCCTGCCAAAACGACGCCGTCATCGTGTGATGGATCTCCTCCAGCAGAGTTTCCGTGGCTTCGATGTACTTTTCAAGGACCGGGGGTGCCGGGAGCGTGTAGTCAATCGGGTTCTTGAGCATCAGGCCGATGAGGGTCGATGTCTCGGTACGGATCAGCCGGCTCTTCGAGAAGAGGTGCTGCATATCCTCGGCCTTCATCTCGCCCGAGTACCGGATCATGTTGTCGCGGGAGCAGAGATAGGCGATGGCATGCGCGTAGCCGGGCGAGGCGCAGAGCCCGGCCAACTCGTCAAAGATTTCTTGCTCAGCTCGCATCGTCTTTGCCACCCATGGCCCCGTGAAACATTGCAATCATTTTGCAGCTTCCACTGACCGCCTGATCATTGGCTGCGCAGCTCGTTTCCTACACCATGCAAGTGTCGTCTATGCACGGCGTAGCCAGACTGCGCTGCTCGCCTATCTGCGACTTCGAATGGCTGCTTCGGTGCGCCGATTTCAGCGCTGTGGAAGTCGCCTGCGGATCGATAGCCGTCGCTTGCGAGCTGGCTCGCGAACGACGGCAACCAGTCTGAAGCAGCCCTCCGTAGCGAGAGAGCGACCAACCAGTCCAGCCCCACTACCGCAATTCCGGCTGGCGACCCGGCGGCGTGTAGCCCCAGACCCTGACCACCCCATCCTCCATGGAGAAAGGGATCCCGTGGCGCCGCAGCGCATCGCGGAGCCACTCTGGCGATGAGGCCTTCAGTTCCATCCATTCCAGGTCTGCGACCGGGTGGACGTGGTAGTAGAACTCGCCGTCCCATTCCGTGCAGAAGCCGGGTGGCGCAAAGACGCTGCGCGCCCTGAAGACTGGAGACTGTCCGGGGGGCGCTGCAAGCATTTTTGCCCGCAGCTCCGCCCATTTCGTATGGTTCAGGATGGGATGCAATTCGCCACTCTGAGCCGTGCTGGAAAGGCGCCTGGCGGCTGCCGCATCCGGTTTCGGCATCGACTTGGGCCCCCATCCGAACCTGTGCACAGCGGTCATGTTGCTTCCAGTCCTTGCGCCCTTACGGAGCCGTTTGCTGCATGGCTTGTCCGATTCTCGACCACAAGACCGGGGTGTTGGCAATCCGCCTGGGGTGCAATCGCCGCCATTGACATAAGCCATCCCGGCGGCGCATTGGCAGGCATAGACTCGTCCACATGTCCGCCTCCCAGACCCTTCGCCAGTGGCACACCAGCCTGCGTGGCCACGCATCGCGGCACCTGCCCACCACCATCGGCCTGGCGCTGGCGGGGCTGGTGGTGCTGGCGATGGTGGTGCAGAGCGTGTGGCGCATCCAGTCCACCGGGCTGGGGGAGGGCCCCCGCCTCGCGTGGTGGGGCGGGCTGGCCGGGTTCGCGGCCACGGCGCTGGGTGCGCTGCCCGCGCTGGTGCTGCGCTCCCTGCCGCAGAAGCTCGAAGACAGCCTGCTCGGATTCGCCGCGGGCATGATGCTCGCCGCCAGTGCCTTCTCGCTGCTGCTGCCGGGCATCGAGGCCGGCACCGAGATCTTCGGCAGCAAGGCCTGGGGGGCGGGGTCGGTGGTGCTGGGCATGGCCATGGGCGTGTTGCTGATGCTCGGGCTCGATGCCTTCGTGCCGCACGAACACCAGGAGGCCGGCCCGTGCGGCGCGGGGCATGCGCATGTGAGCCGCGTGTGGCTCTTCGTCTTCGCCATCGCGCTGCACAACCTGCCCGAAGGCATGGCCATCGGTGTGAGCTTCGCGCAGGGCGACATGTCGGTGGGCTTGCCGCTGACCACTGCCATCGCGCTCCAGGACATCCCCGAGGGCCTGGCGGTGGCCGTGGCGCTGCGCGCCGCGGGCGTGGGCCCGCTGCAGGCGGTGGGGGCGGCCGTGGCCAGCGGTTTGCTGGAGCCCGTGGGGGCCTTGCTGGGCGTGGGCCTGTCCAGCGGCCTGGCCGGCGCGTATCCCGTGGGGCTCGGGCTGGCCGCGGGTGCCATGATCTTCGTGGTGTCGCACGAGGTGATCCCGCAGACCCACCGCAATGGCCACCAGACCGCATCGACGCTCGCGCTGATGGTCGGCTTCGCCCTCATGATGGCGCTGGACACCACAATCGGCTGATCCCGCATTCCCTCGTTTTTCCGCAACCCCAGAAGGAGTTCACCCATGGCCAAGAAGAAAACCACCGCCGACAAGATCACCGCCGCAACGCTGTCGAAGGTGCCCACCATCGACATCGGCATATCGGCCGCGCAGCGCGGCGCCATCGTCGAGGGCCTGTCGGGCCTGCTGGCCGACAGCTACACGCTGTACCTGATGACGCACAACTTCCACTGGAACGTCACGGGCCCGCAGTTCAATTCCCTGCACCTGATGTTCATGGGCCAGTACACCGAGCAGTGGAACGCGCTAGACCTGATCGCCGAGCGCATCCGCGCGCTGGGCTACCCCGCACCTGGGACCTACAAGGAGTTCGTCAAGCTCGCCTCGATCAAGGAAGTGGAGGGCGTGCCCAAGGCCGACGACATGGTGCGCCACCTCGTCGCCGCGCAGGAAGCCACGGCCCGCACGGCGCGCCGGCTGCTGCCCGTGGTGGACGAGGCTAATGACCAGCCCACAGCCGACCTGCTGACGCAGCGGCTGGACGTGCACGAGAAGACGGCCTGGATGCTGCGCAGCCTGCTGGAGGGCTGACCCGCCCGCTCAGGGCTTGTAGGCGATCCACACGCGGGTCGCGTCCTGCGCGCGCGACAGCCGCATGCCCACTTCGAAATGCTCGCCGTGGTACCAGCCCAGCAGCAGCTGCACGGGCGTGTCCTCTTCGTCGAACAGGGTGCGCGTGAGCTTGAGCACAGGGCTGCCTTCGGCCACCCGCAGCGCGCCGGCCACGACCGGCGGCGCCCCCACCGACGTGATCGATTGCTGCGCGCCGCCGATCTTCAGGCCCGCGTCCTCCAGCAGCTGCACATACGGCTTGCGCTCCAGGTCGGCCCGGCGCACATACGGCGCCAGCGCAAGGCGCAGGAAGGTCTCGGTGTAGGTCAACGCCACTCCGTCGCGCGTGCGCAGGCGCACCACGCGCAGCACCTCGCTGTCCTGCGGGAGCGCAAGCGCTTCTGACACATCCGATGCCGCCTTGGCCCTCCCGAAGGCGAGCACCTGGCGTCGGTCATCGCGTCCGCGGTCCAGGAAGCGGTCCACGTCTGCGCGCAGCAGCCGCGGGCGGGCGCCCGCGACCTGGTCCGACAGGGCCGAGGTTCCCCGCCGCGGCCGGCGCTGCACCAGCCCCTGTTCGTCCAGCCGCTGCAGCGCGGTGCGCACCGTGACACGCCCCACGCCGAACTCCGACGCCAACGCGCGTTCGCCCGGCACGCCCGTGCGGTCGTAGGTGCCCTCGCGGATGCGCGTGGCCAGTGTGTTGGCAAGCGATTGGTACTTGGGGGTGGCCATCGGGGCGAGTGTCTCCGCAAGCCGGTCGACGCCAAAACGGGACCACTGGTTCCATTGTGGCGGCTCTGCAAGCGCTCCAGACTCCGGCTTCTGAGATTTCGACAAGGAGACAACCCATGCACAAACGCGACTTCCTGCGCCTGGCCGCCACGGCCGGCTTCGGCGCAGCCACCCCCGCCCTGTGGGCCCAGAGCGGCTTCCCCGACAAGCCACTGACCTTCGTGGTGCCCTTTGCCGCCGGCGGCGGTGGCGACCTCACGGCGCGCCTGCTCGCCAAGGCGCTGGGGGAGCAGATCAAGCAGTCCATCGTGGTGGAGAACCGCGTGGGCGCCGGCGGCAACATCGGCAGCGCCTACGTGCTGCGCGCCAAGCCCGACGGCTACACGCTGCTCAACATGTCGAGCAGTTATCCGATCCAGGCGGCGGTCAGCAAGACCCCCTACGACCCACTGCGCGACATGCAGCCCATCGCGCTGGTGTCACGCAATGCCGTGGTGATCGTCGTGCGTGCCGACTCGCCGCTGCGCGATGCGAAGGACCTGCAGAAAGCGGCCCGCGCCCAGCCCGACAGGCTCACCTACGGCTCGGCCGGCATCGGTTCCATCGCCCACCTGGCGATGGAGGAATTGGGGGTGCAGCTGGACGTGCAGATGAAGCACGTCCCCTACAAGGGCACCTCGCAGGCCCTGGCCGACCTCATGGGCGGCTCCATCGACCTGATGCTCTCCACGGGCATCGCGGCCATGGGACTGATCAAGACCGGCAAGGTGCGCGCCCTGGGCTTGGCAAGCGCCACGCGCGACAGCACCCTGCCGGATGTGCCGACCTTCGCAGAGCAGGGCTGGCCGAACTATGTGATCACCGAATGGAAAGCCATCGCCGCGCCAGCCGGCACACCCCCCGACGTCGTGGCCTTCCTCAACCGCAACATCAACCAGGTGCTGCGCAGCGAGCCCGTCACCGCCAAGCTGCGCGAGGAAGGCTCTGAGGTCGCGGGCGGCAGCCCCGAAGACATGATGGCCCTGGTCCGGGCGGATATCCAGCGCTGGAAGGCGGTGGCAGCCAAGGCCAACGTCAGCATCGATTGATCACCCCCACCGTCCCATCCAACTTGCCCCTTACGCCCAAGATGCCCGCCAACACTTCTGCTTCCTCCCCCACCGGCGCTGCCGCGCTGCGTGCAAAACTCGTCCCGGGCGCCGGCCTGATCGTGCCCGGTGTGGGCAATGCGCTGGCCGCGCGCATGGTGGAGGCCGCGGGCTTCCCCGCCATGATGCTCAGTGGCGCGGCCGTGGCCAACAGCTTCCTGGGCGTGCCCGACCTGGGCCTGGTCTCGGTGACCGAGCTGGCCCAGCATGTCAGCGCCGTCTGCGAAGCGGTGGACATCCCGGTGCTGGTGGATGCCGACACCGGCTTCGGCAACGCGCTCAACACACGGCGCGCCGTGCGCCTGATCGAGCGCGCCGGCGCCAGCGCGCTGATGCTGGAAGACCAGACCTACCCCAAGCGCTGCGGCCATTTCGATGGCAAGTCGGTGGTGCCGGTCGACGAGATGGTGGGCAAGCTCAAGGCCGCCGTCGATGCGCGCGACGACCCGCGCATGATGATCCTGGCGCGCACCGATGCGCGGGCCGTCGAGGGCTTCGAGGCCGCACTGGACCGCGCGCGCCGCTACATGGAGGCCGGTGCCGACTGGCTCTTCATCGAGGCGCCGCTCACGCGCGAGGAGCTGCTGGCCATCCCGCGCGCAGTGCCGGGCATCCACCTGTGCAACATGGTGATCGGCGGCAAGACGCCGCTGGTCTCGCGCGAGGAACTGGCCGAGGCCGGCTACGCCGCCATCTGTTATGCCAACGCGGCGCTGCAGGCTTCCATGCGCGCGATGCAGGAGGTGCTGGGCCACCTGCACGCCACGGGTGGCATCGAGGGCATGGAGCACCGCCTCATGATGTTCGCCGAGCGCCAGAAGGTGCTGGGCGCTGAGAACTACCAGGCGCTGGAAGGCCGCTACGCGTGACGCCCTCTACCGCTCTTACCACCCCGCGCACCTTCTTCGACAAGGTCTGGGACGAACACCGCATCACCGCGCTGGGCCCGGACACGGACCTGCTGCAGATCGACCGCCTGGTGCTGCACGAGCTCTCCGGCAGCCAGGCCGTGCGTGCGCTGGCCGAGGCGGGGCGCGAGCCGATGAGCCGCACGCAGGTGTACACGCTCATCGAGCACCTGATCTCCACGCGCCCAGGCCGCGGGCCCAACGAATCGCCGTCGCCCAGCGGGCCGATCATGATCGAGACCACGCGGCGCGCCTCGCGCGACTGGGGCTTCCACTTCATCGACTACGACGACCCGCGCCAGGGCATCGCGCACGTGGTGGTGCCGGAGCAGGGCATCGCCTTCCCTGGCGCCACGGTGGTGTGCTGCGACAGCCACACCAGCACCGTGGGCGGCATCGGCGCGCTGGCCTGGGGCATCGGCGCCACCGAGGCGGAACATGTGCTGGCCACGCAGGCCCTGGCGCAGTCGCGCCCGCTGCGCATGCGGGTGCGTTGCGAGGGGCGGCTTGGCCCCGGCGTGTATGCGAAGGACCTGATCCTGGCGCTGATCGGCCAGCTGGGCGCGCAGGGCGGCATCGGTTACGCCGTGGAATACGCGGGGCCGGCCATCGCCTCCATGCCGGTGGAGGGGCGCCTGACCATCTGCAACATGTCCATCGAGTTTTCCTGCAAGTACGGATTCGTGCCGCCGGACGACACCACGCTGCAGTACCTCGCCAACCGGCCGTTCTCGCCGCAGGGCGCGGACTGGGACCGCGCCGTGGCGCACTGGCGCGGCCTGCGCACGGACGAGGGCGCCGTCTTCGACCGCGAGGTGGTGCTGGACTGCAGCGCCATCGAGCCGCAGGTGAGCTGGGGCATCAGCCCGCAGCAGGTGGGTGGCATTGGTGACCGCGTACCGGAGCCGTCCGCCGCTGGCGACGCGGAGCAGCGCACGCTGGCCGAGCGCGCGCTGCGCTACATGCAGCTGCAGCCCGGCATGCCGCTGCGCGGCCTGCCCGTGGACGTGGCCTACGTCGGCTCGTGCACCAATGCGCGACTGTCCGACCTGCGCGTGGCAGCCGAGGTGGTGCGCGGGCGCAAGGTGAAGGCGGGTGTGCAGGCGCTGTGTGTGCCCGGCTCCACGGCCGTCAAGCGCGCCGCCGAGGCCGAGGGCCTGGACCGCGTGTTCGTCGATGCGGGCTTCGAGTGGCTGGAATCCGCCTGCGGCTTCTGCGGCCACATCGGTGACAACCGTTTCGACAACCTGCGCGTGATCAGCACCACCAACCGCAACTTCGAAGGCCGCCAGGGCACCGCCACGCGCACGCACCTGGCCAGCCCCGCCACGGTGGCGGCCTCGGCGCTGGCGGGCCATATCGCGGACGCAAGGGAGCTCGCCTGATGGAAGCACTCCGCACCGTGACGGGTGTCGCCGCGCCGATGCTGCGCATCAACATCGACACCGACCAGATGATCCCCACGCTGTTCCTGGGCGGCACGGACGCCAAGGGGTATGGCAAGCACCTGTTTCACCACTGGCGCTTTTTGGCCGACGGCAGCCCGAACCCGGAGTTCATCCTGAACCAGGCGCCGTATGATCGCGCGCAGATCCTGCTGGCCGACCGCAACTTCGGCTGCGGCTCGTCGCGCGAGCGCGCGCCCAAGGCGCTACGCGAGTTCGGCTTCCGTGCCGTGCTGGCGCCGTCTTTCGGCGGCATCTTCTACAACAACTGCTACCGCAACGGCATCGTGCCGGTGGAGCTGGACATCGGCACCATCCAGTCCATCCGAGACGAGGTGGAGGCGTCCGGCGGACAGGCGGAGGTCACGGTGGACCTTGAGGCGCAGCGGGTGACGGCACCTAGTGGCCGGGCCTATGCATTCGATGCACCGCAGACCTTGCGCCACATGCTGCTGGAAGGGATGGACGAGATCGCCGGCACGTTGGCGCTGGGCGATACACTGGCGGCGTTCCGGCAGCGCGACCGCGCGTTGCGGCCGTGGGCGTATTGAGCTGTCGCACCGTCGTGCATCCGCGTGGCCAATGCGCAGGGGCTGGTACGGTCATCCTGTCCGGTACCCGTCCTACAGTGGGGGTCCACGCGGCCCGATAGCATCGGGGCATGCCTGAGCCCGCGCGCAGCGAATCGACATCCACCGCCACCGACGACCTCGTCGTGGCCCGTCCGCAGGGCTTGTACTGCCCGCCGGGCGACTTCTACATCGACCCCTGGCGGCCCGTGGACCGCGCCGTCATCACGCACGCCCACAGCGACCACGCACGCGCCGGCCACGGCCACTACCTGGCGCACCACTTGAGCGAGGGCATCCTGCGCCGCCGGGTCGGCGCGGACATCCAGCTGCAGACGCTGGGATACGGCGAATCCATCGTCCACCACGGGGTGCGGCTATCGCTGCACCCCGCCGGCCATGTCCTGGGCTCGGCGCAGGTGCGGCTGGAGCACGGCGGCCGGGTGTGGGTGGCCTCGGGGGATTACAAGCTGGAGGCCGACGGCACCTGCGCGCCCTTCGAGCCGGTGCGTTGCGACACCTTCATCACCGAGTCCACCTTCGGCCTGCCCATCTACCGCTGGCCCACGCAGGCCGTGCTGTTCGCCGACATCCAGCAATGGTGGCAGGCCAACGCCGCGCAGGGGAGGGCGTCGGTGCTCTTCGCCTACGCCTTCGGCAAGGCGCAGCGCATCCTGGCCGGGGTGGACCCCGCCACCGGGCCGCTGGTGGTGCATGGGGCCGTGGAGCCGCTCAATGCCGTGTACCGCGAATGTGGCGTGGCATTGCCGCCGACGCTGCGCGTCACCGATCCGGGCCTGTCCAAGTCCGACCTGGCGCGGGCGCTCGTCGTGGCGCCGCCGTCCGCGGCCGGTACACCATGGCTGCGGCGTTTCGGCACCCACTCCGATGCCTTCGCCAGCGGCTGGATGCAGGTGCGCGGCCGCCGCCGCAACCGCGGTGTGGATCGTGGTTTCGTGATGTCGGACCACGCGGACTGGCCCGGCCTGCAGCAGGCCATCCTGGCCACCGGCGCCGAACGCGTGCTGGTGACCCACGGCAGCGTGGCGACCATGGTGCGCTGGTTACGCGAGCAGGGCATGCAGGCGGAGTCCTTCAAGACCGAGTACGGAGACGAGGACGACGAGGGCCGCACCGCGGAAGAGGCTGCAGCATCCGACGGCGGCACGGCATCGGACAGCGCGCAGGGCGACGCAGGCGCTGGGCTGCCCGCCGGTGCACCATCCGCGTTGTCCAAGCCCCCATCGCCCCCCGCCGCATGAAATCCTTCGCCGCGCTGTACCGCGCGCTCGACGCATCCACCTCCAGCCTGGCCAAGCAGGCGGCCCTGCAGGCCTACCTGCGCAGCGCCGCACCGCAGGATGCCGCCTGGGCCGTGTACTTCCTGGCGGGCGGCAAGCCGCGGCAACTGGTGCCTACCAAGGTCCTGCGCGACACGGCGCGGGCGCAGGCCGCCATACCGGAATGGCTGTTCGACGAGTGTTACGAGACCGTGGGCGACCTGGCCGAGACCGTGGCGCTGCTGCTGCCCGCGCCGCAGGCACCGGTCGACCGCAGCCTGGCGCAGTGGATGGTCGACGAGCTGCTGCCGCTGCGGGGCCTGCCGCCCGAGGAACTCGCCAGCCGCATGGTGCGGCACTGGCACAGCTTGCCGGTGGAGGATCGGCTGGTGTATTGCAAGCTCATCACCGGCAGCTTCCGCGTGGGCGTGTCCAAGCTGCAGGTGACGCAGGCGCTGGCGGCCGTGGGCGGCGTGGACGCGAAGCAGGTGGCACAGCGGCTGATGGGCTACCTGCAGATCGGCGCGCGGCCTTCCGCCGACCACTACCTGGCGCTGGTGGCGGCGCACGACGCACAGGCCGGTGCGCTGCCGGACGGCGGCCAGCCCTATCCCTTCTTCCTGGCCCATCCCTTCGCGCAGCCTCTGTCCGAATTCGACGCCACGCTGGGCCCGCCCTCCGATTGGCTCGTCGAGTGGAAGTGGGATGGCATCCGCGCGCAGCTCGTGCACCGCGCGGGCGTGGTGGCCGTGTGGTCGCGCGGGGAGGAGCTGGTCAGCGAGCGTTTCCCCGAGCTGGTGCAGCTTGGGGAGGCATTGCCCGATGGCACGGTGCTCGATGGCGAGATCCTGGTCTGGCGCGGCACGCCGGGGCAGGTGCAGCCCTTCGCCGACCTGCAGAAACGCATCGGCCGCAAGACCCTGGGCCCCAAGATCCTGCGCGACATCCCCGTGGTGCTGTGCGCCTATGACCTGCTGGAAGAGGCCGGCGTGGACCTGCGCACGCTGCCGCAGTGGCAGCGCCGCGCACGGCTGGAGGCATTGGCGCAGGACGCGGCCCATCCCACGCTGGTGATCAGCCCGCTGGTGACGGGTGACAGCTGGCAGGCACTGGCCGCCACGCGCGAGGATGCCCGTGCGCGCGGCGTCGAGGGCTTCATGCTCAAGCGCCGCGACGCGTCCTACGGTGTGGGCCGCACCAAGGACGTGGGCCTGTGGCTCAAGTGGAAGATTGACCCGCTCTCCGTGGACGCAGTGCTGGTCTACGCGCAACGCGGCCACGGGCGCCGCGCGAGCCTCTACAGCGACTACACCTTCGCCGTCTGGAGCGGTCCGCCGGAGGACCCCGAGCGGCACCTCGTGCCTTTCGCCAAGGCCTACTCGGGCCTCACGGACGCCGAGATGCGCCGCGTGGACGCCGTGGTGCGCGCCACCACCGTCGAGAGTTTTGGCCCGGTGCGCAGCGTGAAGCCCACTTTGGTATTCGAACTCGGCTTCGAGGGCATCGCGCGCAGCACGCGCCACAAGAGCGGCATCGCCACACGCTTCCCGCGCATGCTGCGCTGGCGCGAGGACAAGCCCATTGCCGAGGCCGACACGCTGGCCACGCTGGCGGCGCTGTTGCCGCCTGAAGCCGTACCGGGGAAGGTGTGACCCCGTTGGCGACCAAGGCATTGACCCCATCGGCGAAGAAGCCAGCGGCCAAACCCCTGGGCAAGGCGCCCGGGAAGCCTGCAGCAAAGGCCGCCAGGACGGTGCCAGCCCGCGCCAAGCCGGTCACGCTCACGGCCGTGCGCACGTGGATGGCCTCCCGCGGCCGCAAGCCCTTCACTTTCCAACGTGCCGTGTGGCAGGCGATGGCCCGCGGCGAGAGCGGCCTGCTGCATGCCAATGCCGGCACCGGCAAGACGCTGGCCGTGTGGCTGGGCGCGCTGTTGGCGCTCGCGCCGCCTCTGCCCCCTGCATCCGCCACGGCCTACGCGCGGTCCACGCGCGCCATTGGGCCACCGCTGACCGTGTTGTGGATCACCCCCATGCGCGCACTGGCCGCCGACACGCTGCGCGCGCTGCGCGAGGCGCTGGAGGCGCTAGCACCGCATTGGACCAGCGGCCTGCGCAGCGGCGACACCGCGTCGGCGGACCGCGCCGCGCAGGACCGCCGCCTGCCCACCGTGCTGGTCACCACGCCCGAGAGCCTGTCCCTGCTGCTGGCGCGCGCGGATGCCTGCGAGGTGCTGCGGTCGGTGCAGCTGGCGGTGGTGGACGAATGGCACGAGCTGCTGGGCAACAAGCGCGGCGTGCAGGTGCAGCTGGCCCTGGCCCGCCTGCGCCGGCTGCAACCCGCGCTGATGACCTGGGGCCTGTCGGCGACGCTGGGCAACCTGGACGAAGGCCTGGAGGTGCTCGTGGGCCGGGGCCGCTCAGAGGATGCACCCGCGCCGCTGGTCGTGCACGGCGAGGTGCCCAAGGAGCTGGGCATCGACACGCTGCTGCCCGCGCGCGCCGAGCGCTTCGCCTGGGCCGGCCACATGGGGCTGCGCATGCTGCCGCAGGTCATCGACGTGCTCGAGGCCTCGGGCTCCACGCTGGTCTTTACCAACACCCGCTCGCAGGCCGAGCGCTGGTACCAGGCCCTGCTGGAGGCACGGCCCGACTGGGCGGGCGTGCTTGCGCTGCACCACGGCTCGCTGGACGGCAGCGTGCGCGAATGGGTGGAGCTGGGCCTGAAGAACGGCAGCCTGCGTGCGGTGGTGTGCACCTCCAGCCTGGACCTGGGCGTGGACTTCCTGCCCGTGGAGCGCGTGCTGCAGATCGGCTCGGCCAAGGGCGTGGCGCGGCTGGTGCAGCGCGCCGGGCGATCGGGCCATGCGCCCGGCCGCTCGGCGCGCGTGACGCTGGTGCCCACCCACAGCCTGGAATTGGTGGAGGCCGCCGCCGCGCGTTCCGCCATCCAGGCCGGCGAAATGGAGAAACGCCATTCGCCGCACGAGCCGTTGGACGTGCTGGTGCAGCACCTGGTGACGGTGGCGTTAGGCGGCGGCTTCGTCGCCGACGAGCTGCGCGAGGAAGTGCGCAGCACCGTGGCCTACCAGGACCTGTCGGATACCAACTGGCAGTGGTGCCTGGATTTCGTGCGCCAGGGTGGCAGCGCGCTGGCCGCCTATCCTGACTACCAGCGCGCCGTGCCGGACACCGAGGGCGTGTGGCGTGTGCCCGATGCGCGGCTGGCGCGGCGCCACCGCGTGAACATCGGCACCATCGTGAGCGACGCCAGCATCAGCGTGCAGTACTGGCAGTCCGGCGCGGCGCAGGGCGCCAGGCTGGGCAGCGTGGAGGAGTCCTTCATCGCGCGCATGCAGGCTGGCGACGTGTTCATGTTCGCCGGCAAGCTGCTGGAGCTGGTGCGCGTGCACCAGATGACGGCCTATGTGCGGCGCGCCAAGGCGGGCAGTGCCGCGCTGCCGCGCTGGAACGGAGGCCGCTTCCCGCTTTCCGACACGCTGGCGCAGGCGCTGCTGCGTGCGCTGGCCGACGCGGATGCCGGTGTCTACGACAGCCCCGAGATGCAGTGCGTGCGCCCGCTGCTGGAGATCCAGCGCCGCTGGTCCGCGCTGCCCACGCCGCAGGTGCTGCTGGCCGAGACGCTGCGCAGCCGCGAGGGCTACCACCTGTTCCTGTACCCCTTCGCGGGGCGTGTGGTGCACCTGGGCCTGGCCGGCCTGCTGGCTTGGCGGGCCGCGCAGCGGGAGCCGCGCACCTTTTCCATCGCCGTCAACGACTACGGGCTGGAGCTGCTGAGCGCGCAGCCCATGGACTGGGACACGCTGCTGCCCCCGTGCCTCGCGCCACCGGCGGCCGTGGGCGCGCAGGATGCACACCAGGTGCTGCTGTCCGAGGTGCTGGCCAGCCTCAACGCCACCGAGCTCGCGCGCCGGCGCTTCCGCGAGATCGCGCGCATCGCCGGCCTGATCTTCCAGAGCCACCCCGGCGAGCAGCGCAGCAACCGGCAGCTGCAGGCTTCGGCCTCGCTGTTCTTCGAGGTGTTCCAGAAATACGACCCCGCCAACCTGCTGCTGCACCAGGCCCAGCAGGAGCTGCTGCGCCAGGAGCTGGACGTGGCGCGCCTGGCCGAGGTGTTGGCCCATGCGCAGACGCAGCAGCTGCGCATGGTGGCGCTGAAGAAGCCGTCGCCGATGGCGTTTCCGCTGATGGTGGAGCGCTTCCGCGAGAAGCTCAGCAACGAATCCGTGGCCGACCGCATTGCGCGCATGGTGGCCGACCTGGAGGCCGCCGCGGGGGGCGAGGCCGTGGGCACCGGCCATGAGGATGCCGCCTCGGTGTTCGGGCCCGCCGCGGCGCAAGCTGCCGCGGGCGAGGCGCTGGCGCTCGCCGCACAACCGGCAGCCACGCCACGCCCGCCGCGTCACGGACGCCGCGGCAACCGGCAGCGCCGCAGCCCCTGAGCGCGCGCTAGGTTTCAATCTCGTTCATGGACGCACCTTCGTCGCAGACCCTTCAGTTACAAGGCGAATCGCTGACGCTTTTGCCCGAGCACGCCGTGTGGTGGCCCGCGCGCCACACGCTGCTGGTGGCCGACCTGCACCTGGGCAAGGCCGCGAGTTTCCGTGCCCACGGCTTGCCCGTGCCCTCCGGCACCACCCGGGACAACCTTCAGCGCCTGAGCCTGCTCGTGGCGCGCCACGCGGCCCGCCGCGTCGTGTTCCTCGGCGACTTCCTGCATTCCGTGGCGGCACGCCACGCCGACGTGCTGGCGCAGGCCCAGGCCTGGCGCGATGCGCATGCGGCGCTGGACTGCGTGCTGGTGCGCGGCAACCACGACCACCATGCGGGTGATCCGCCGGCGGCGCTCGGGCTGCAGGTGGTGGACGAGCCGTGGCCGCTCGCGGTCGATGCGCGCCTGCTCGCCTGCCACCATCCGCAGATCGCGCCCGGCCACACGGTGCTGGCCGGCCACTGGCATCCCGCGGTGGTGCTGCGGGGGCCGGCGCGCGACCGCGAGCGGCTGCCATGCTTCGCCCACAGCCCTGGGCAGTTGGTGCTGCCGTCCTTCGGCGCCTTCACGGGCAGCACCAGCCGTCCGTTGCCGCAGGACGCTCGCCTGTACCCGGTCGGCGGCGGGCGCGTCTGGCCGCCGGTAGTTCATCACTTCGGGTGAATCCACGCGTCTGGCGGCCTGTGCAGGGCAGGGTGTCCATTCCATAGTGGCTGCCCCGGCCCAAGGCCTGCTCCGGAGCATTCCATGAACGATCCACACACCCGCCGCCACTGGCTGGGCACGCTGCTGGCGTGGCCGCTGGTGGCCAGCCTGCCGGCACGCGCCGCCGGCACGGCCCTGCCAGCGGATACGCCCTCGGCATCGGCATCGGCATCGGCAACGCCACCCGCGCCGCCGCCGCTGATGCTCGCCCAGTCCTACCACCCCGGCATCGACCTGCGTGGCTACTGGATCAGCGAGAAATACGATGGCGTGCGCGGCTACTGGGATGGTCGCCAGCTGTGGCTGCGCAGTGGCATCGCGGTGCAGCCACCCGCATGGTTCACGGCAGGGTGGCCCGCCGAGCCACTGGACGGCGAACTCTGGGCCGGCCGCGGCGCCTTTGACCAGGTGGCTGGCACCTTGCGCCAGCAGCCTGCGCAGACAGAACGTTGGCGCCAATTGCGCTTCATGGTCTTCGACCTGCCGGCCACCAAGGAAATCTTCGACGCCCGCCGCGTGACGCTGGGCGGCCTGCTGCGGCAAGGCGGCACGCACATCGCAGCGGTACCCCACCGCCGCGTGGACGATCACAAGGCGCTGCAGGCCTTGCTGCGCGATACGGTGGCGGCAGGCGGCGAGGGCCTGATGCTCAACCGCGGCGACGCCCCCTACCGCGCGCTGCGCAGCGACGACCTGCTGAAGCTCAAGCCCCTCGACGATGCCGAGGCGGTGGTGCTCTCGCAGGTGCCGGGTCGTGGCAAACACGCAGGGCGCATGGGCGCTCTGTGGGTGCAGACGGCGGACGGCGTGCGCTTCAAGCTCGGCAGCGGATTCAGCGACGCGCAGCGTGACGATCCTCCTGATGCCGGTGCGCGCGTGGTCTACCAGTTCAACGGGCTCACGGCGAAGGGCGTGCCGCGGTTCGCGCGATTCCTGCGGGTGCGGGAAGCGATGGAGGGTTGAAAGGGGATGGTTCGGGTTTAAGGGTAGTGTGCGCATAATGTGCATAAAATGTGCACTACCAAAAAGGAGCTCCTTCCATGGCCGCGATCTTTGCCGACGTCCTCGAATCCACCCGCGAAGCCGGGACATCCCGATTTTCGGCGTCCGGCATTGCCGCCATCCTCGGCTTGCAGCAACAGGATCTGGCGGAGCTGGCCGGAGTGCATCGCAACACTTTGCGCACACACCCGGAGTCGCCACGCCTGCAGGCCGCATTGCGTGATCTGATGCGCCTGATGTCTGCGGCTGCCATGGTGCAGCCAGACCCCCAGCGGGCGGCGTTCCTGGTCAAGAACGAACCGATCGCTGCTTTCCGGCACAAGACCCTTCTGCAACTCGTTCAGGAAGGTCGCGTCGATGACGCGATAGCCTATCTGGAGTCGGTCAGTGCCGGGTTCAGCGGATGATCCTCTGCGAACTTGCGGCCGGCACCGTACTCTTCCGCGCACACACGCCCCAGTGGGCGAGCAGGCCCACCAGTGGCATGGGCGCAGCGGCAAGGGGCGGGCGGTTCAACCGCGAGGGCGTTGAAGCGCTGTACCTTTCGCTGTATGAGACGACCGCGCTGCGCGAGTACCAGCAGACCTCCCCGTTTCTGCCGCCATGCACGATGTGTTCGTACACCGTTGCCTTGAGCCGCCTGGTCGATCTGCGCCAACTTCACCACGGGACGCCATGGGATGCGCTGTGGCACGACTGGCAGGAAGACTGGCGACATCTTCGATTCGAGCAGCACATCGAACCACCCACCTGGGTACTGGCCGACATGGTGTTCGCCGAGGGCCACACCGGCATCCTGTTCCCGAGCCAGGTGCATCCAGGCGGGAGCAACGTCGTTGTCTTCGTGGAGCGGCTTGCAGACGGCAACTTCGTTCGTGTCAACGACCCGGACGGGCGCCTGCCACGTGATCCATCGAGCTGGAGCGCATAGCGCTTCCCACCCTTCAACCCGGGTTCCTCCCTGCCAAGACACACCATGCCAGCCTCCGCTTACCCCACACCCTACGAACTTGGCAACGGCAACCAGACCACCACGCTGGCCGAATGCACCGCCTTCTACCAGCGGCTCGCCGCTGACTTTCCCGAGGCCCTGCACTGGTTCACCATCGGCACCTCGGACGACGGCCTGCCGATGCATGCCGGCGTGGTCACGGCCGACGGCGTGTTCGACCGCGAGGAGCTCCGGCGCCAGGGCCGGCCGGTGTTCTTCAACAACAACGGCATCCACCCCGGCGAGCCCGAGGGCATCGACGTGTGCATGGCGCTGGTGCGCGACTTCTGCACGCAGCCTGAGCGGCGTGCGGCGCTGGGCCGCACGGTGTTCCTGTTCATTCCGGTCTACAACGTGGACGGCAGCAACAACCGCCAGTCCACCTCACGCGCCAACCAGCTGGGGCCCGAGTCCTTCGGCTTCCGCGGTAACGGCCGGCACCTGGACCTGAACCGCGACTTCATCAAGTGCGACAGCCTGGCGGCGCAGGCCTTCAACCGCTTCTTCCAGGCCTGGGACCCGGAGGTGATGGTCGACACCCACACCTCCAACGGCGCCGACTACCAGCCCACGATGACGCTGATCCGCACGCAGTGCGACAAGCTCGGCGGCGCGCTTGGCGATTTCCTGCGGCAGGAGATGATGCCCGCGGTGTATGCCGGCACGGCGCAACGCGGCTGGGCCGCCTGCCCGTATGTGGACTGCATCGGCGAGACGCCCGACGAGGGCATCGTCGACATGATCGACATTCCGCGCTTCTCCACGGGCTACGCGGCGCTGCACCACACCATCGGCTTCATGCCCGAGACCCACATGCTCAAGCCGTACGCCGACCGCGTGGCCTCGATGCGCGCGCTGGTGGAGACGGTGCTGGACTTCACGATAGCCCACGGCCCGCGCATCCAGGCGCTGCGGCAGCAGGACCGCGCCGCGCGGCCCGCGCATTGGCCGATGCAGTGGCGCACCGACCGCAGCCGCTCCACTATTCTGCGGTTCCAGGGCTACCGCGCCGTGTACCGTCCGAGCCTGCTGGGCGACTACCAGCGGCTGGCCTACGACCGCAGCCAGCCCTGGGAGCGCGACATCGTGCACTACGACCGCTGCGAGCCGGCGCTGAAGGTGCCGGCACCGCAGGGTTACCTGGTCCCGCAGGCCTGGCGCGAGGTCATCGAGCGGCTGGCGTGGAATGGCGTGGCGATGCAGCGGCTGGAGTCGGACCGGGCCTATGCCGATGCCCGCGTCTACCGCATTCGTAACCTGCGTTCACGCCCCGGTCCCTACGAGGGCCACATGTTCCATGACGAGGTGGTGCTGGACGCGCGGCGCGAGACCGTGCAGGCCCGCGCCGGCGACGTGTGGATCCCGCTGGACCAGCCCGCGGCCAGGTACGCCGTGCAGACGCTGGAGCCGCAGGCCGAGGACAGCTTCTTCCGCTGGGGTTTCTTCAACAGCGTGTTGGAACGCAAGGAGCACTACTCGGCCTATGTGTTCGAGGACACGGCCGTGCAGATGCTGGAGGACGAGCCTGCGCTGAAGGCGTTGTTCACGCAGTGGAAGGCCGACAACCCCGACAAGCTGTCGGACCAGAAGGCGGTGTTGGACTTCCTCTACACCCACGGCGCGCGCCACGCGGAGCCGGAGTGGATGCGTTATCCCGTGGTGGCTGTCCTGTAGGCGCTTCCGTCCACCGGTGGTTCAGCCTATGCGCGCCCGCGCATCCACCGCCACGGCGCCCTGGCCCTGCAGGCGCAGCTTGAGTGGGTTCACCTCGATCTCCACCTCCCGCCCCGGCGCGGCCTGTGCCAGGTCGTGCACCAGCCAGCCCAGGCGCACGATGGCGTCCACGGCGGCATCCACGTCCAACGCGCCCCGGCCGCGGTAGGCCGCCAACAGCGGGGCGATCTTCAGGCCCAGCAGCGCACGCCGGGCACTGGACGCATCCACCGGCGCCGGCAGCAGCGCCACGTCGTGGAACAGTTCCACCAGCACGCCCCCGGCACCCATCAGCACCTGCGGGCCGAACTGCGCGTCGCAGCGCGCGCCGATGATCAGTTCCAGCTCACTGCTTTCCTGTGCCTGCAGCTGGTAGCCCTCGATGTGGGCACCGGGCACTGCCTCGACCAGTCGCGCCTGCATGCGCTGCAGGCGCTGCCGCAGGTCGTCGGCGTCCACGATGTTCAGCGCCACACCGCCCACGTCGGATTTGTGGACGATGCCGGGCGACTGCACCTTGAGCACGAGCGGGTACCCCACCTCGGAACCGCGCGCCACGGCCTCGTCCACGGTCTGCACCAGCAGGCTGCGGTTGACGGGTATGCCGGCCGCTGCCAAGAGGGCTTTGCTGGCGGATTCGCCCAGCGCGCCTGGGGCAGGGGGGGTGAAGTGGTAGCCACCGGCGGGCCGCTGCGCGGCATCTGGCGGCATGTACGCGGAGTGCTGCTGCCAGCCGCGCAGCACCGCCAGCGCCTCGTCCAGCGTGTCCACGTAAGGCAGGCCCTTTTCCACCAGGAAGCGCCGCGCCGGCTCGGCCACGCGGCCCGGCAGCATCACGTAGAGCGCGGGCTTGCCCTGCGAGGCCGGGCTCGCCACGCCCTCGACCAGTTGGCGGGTAAGGCCCGGCACGTCGGGCGCCGTGGTAATCACCATCAGCGCGAGGTCGGTGTCGGGATCGGCCAAGGTGGCCTCGGCCGTCACCACGCCCAGGTTCGGCGTGCCGTCGTGCTTGCGCCCGCCGATGTCGATGGGGTTGCCCGCTTGGCCTTCGGCATAGTGCTCGGCCAGGGCCTGGCGCGTGGCATCGCTGAAGGTGGCCAGCGGGATGTGGTGGTGCGACAGTCGGTCTGCCGTGATGGCGCCGCCACCGCCAGAGGTCGTGATGACCGCCACCTTGCGCAGTGGGCGCCGCGGGTAGCGCACCAGGGCCTTGGCCAGCACCAGCATGTTCAGCGGGTCGTCCAGCAGCACCACGTTCTCGCGCGCACAGACGGCCTGCAGCGCCGCGAAGTCGCCCGCCAGGCTGGCGGTGTGGGAGTAGGCGGCGCGGCTGCCGTCCGCGGTGGTGCCGGCCTTCACCATCAGCCAGGGCTTGCCGGCGGCGCGTGCGCGCCGGGCCAGCGCCACGAAGCGCTCGGGCGACTTGATGCCCTCGACATAGCTGCAGATCACCTCGGTCTGCGCGTCCTCGATCAGGAACTCCACGAAATCCGCCAGCTCCAGGTCGGCCTGGTTGCCCACCGACACACAGTGCGAGAAGCCGATGCCCATGCCGTGCGACCGGTCGAACAGCGTGCCCATCAGCGCACCGCTTTGGCTGATGAAGCCGATGGGCTCGCGGATCAGCTGTTCCACGTTGAGCGCAGGCGACGAGCACAGCACCAGCTGGTTCGCCGGGCTGATCAGGCCCAGGCAATTGGGGCCGATCAGGCGCATGCCGTGCTGCGCGGCGGCCGCCACCACCTGCTGCTCCAGCGCAAGGCCCTCGGGGCCCGCGTCCGAGAACTTGGAGGTAATGATGATCGCGGCGCGGGCGCCGCGCTCGGCGCAGGCGCGGATCTCCCCCAGCACCTTGTCGCGCGGCAGGGCCATCACCACCATGTCGGGTGCCTCGGGCGTGTCCTGGATGCTGGGGACGGTCTTGATGCCGAACAGCCTCTCGCGCGCCGGGTTGATGGGGTAGACCGTGCCCTCGAAGCGGTGCTGCAGCAGGGTCTTGTACAGGCGCCCGCCGAATTTCGTCTGGTCTTCCGAGGCGCCGATGACCGCGACGGAGCGCGGGCGCAGCAGGGTCTTGATGGAGTGGGTGGCCGGGGCCGGGGAGGGAGCGGTGGGCATGCAGAAGGTCTCCGGGGCATGGGGGTCGCATGGCAGGGAACGGGATCGGCCGCGACCCCCTGTGGCCATGCATATGGATATGCGATTTTCATTTCATGATACAACCGTTCCAATAAATAGAATCATTGGCGATGCCCCCCGACATTCGGATTCCCATGGAAATCGCCCACCGCAAGGAGACTGCATGACCACCCTCATCACCGTAGGCGCGATCAGCACCGACGTGGTGGCGCAGGCCAGGAGCCGCCTGGGCACATTGCTGGAGCGCGACCGGCGCGGCAGCGGTGCGCAGCACCTCGCGGCCTGCCAGGCACCCGCACGCGCCTGCACGCAGGGCTCCGCGCGCGTGACCGCGCTGCTGGCCTTCACGAACATGCTGGAGTCCGCCGCGCAGGCCACGGGCATGGAGCACCTGGGCCTGGCCATGGCGCAGGTGCAGCACACGCAGGACACCGGCCTGCTCAAGCGCCTGTCGGCCCATGCCCCCACGGTGGGCAGGGCGCTGGAGGACATGATCCGCTTCTTCCCATCCGTGCAGACGGGCACCACCGTGGCCCTGTCGGCCACCGGGGTCTCGGCCGAGCTGTCCTACCGCATCCTGGACCCGAGCATCGGCCACAGCCTGCAGGATTCCGCCTTCACCCTCGGCCGCATGTACCGCCACCTGAAAGAGATCGCGGGCACGGACTGGCGGCTGGACCATGTGGCCATGGTGGGCGCGGAGCCGCGCAGCGCCTACCTGTACCGCGACTTCTTCCAGATGCCCGTGCGCTTCGACGCTGGTGTGACGGCGCTGCGTTTTCCCGCGGCGCTGCTGGCCAAGCCCATCGCGTCGGCCGACGCGGGGCGTTACGCTGCGCTGTGCGAGAGCCTGGTGCAGCGCCTGCACGCGCGTGACGAGGCCACGCTATTGGAAGACGCCCTGGGCGCCTGGATCCTGCATGCACCGCGCCGCTCCGGCACGGTCAGCCTGGAAGACGCGGCGGGGGATTTCGGCATCTCGGTGCGCACGCTGCAGCGGCGCCTGAACGACCAGGGCCTGAGCTTCAGCGATCTGCGCTCGCGCGTGCGCATGGAGGCGGCACGCCGCTGGCTGGCCGACAGTGCGCTGTCGGTGTCCCACATCGGCGAGGAGCTGGGGTTCAGCGAGACCAGCGCCTTCACCCGCGCCTTTCGCAGCTACACCCAGCAAAGCCCGCGCGCGTACCGTCGGACGGCAACCACTTCGGAGTGAATGCGGGTCCGCCGGGGCCCATCCTGCGCTGCTGTCCAGCAAGCCCAGCCACTTGGGTATATTCCCGCTCAACAAGCAGGGAGTGAGGGATGACGGAAAACAACGATACCGAGCAGCGTCGCCTGCAGGCCTTGGCCAGGTTGCAGGTCATGGACACGCTGGATGAGGTGGCGTACGACGACATCACGCGCATGGCGGCGAATGTCTGCGAAGCGCCGGTGGCCCTCATCTCTCTCGTCGACGGGCGGCGCCAGTGGTTCAAGTCGCGCGTGGGCCTGAAGGCCACCGAGACGCCGCGCGAACATGCCTTCTGCGCACACGCCATCCAGGCGGCCCATGAGGTGATGGTGGTGGAGGACGCCGCGGCCGACATCCGCTTCTCTTCGAACCCGCTGGTGACGGGGGACCCGAACATCCGCTTCTATGCCGGTGCTCCCTTGGTCACCAGCGATGGGCATGCGCTGGGCACGGTGTGCGTGATCGACACCGTGCCGCGGGAACTCTCGCCGCATCAGCTGGAGACCCTGCAGTTCCTCGCCCAGCAGGTGGTCGTGATGATGGAGCAGCGCGCGGCGGGCGCCTCGCCCGCAGCTGGCGACGCGTAGCGCGGAGATCCCGGGCGGCCCGGGCGCCGCGGCGCATGCCGCGCCAGTCCGTACGGCGAAACAAGCGCGGCCATGCCTTCAGCGCCTCCGCCGCAGCCTGCTGATTAAGATGCACCAGCCCCCTGCTGCATTTTTTTCTTTTCAGGAGCACTTCCATGCGCCTTGCGATGGTTTCACGCCCACTGGCCGACACCGACCTGCGCCTCGCCCGCCAGATGGGCATGACCGACGTGGTCACGACGGTGGCCGGCATCTCCATGGAGCCGCAGCGCGAACAAGGGCCGCCGCTGCGTTACGAGGACCTGCTGGCGCTGCGCCAGCGCGTGGAGGCGGCCGGCCTGCGCCTGTCGGTGCTGGAGGGTTACCAGCTCTCCGACCGCATCACGCTGGGCATGCCAGGCCGCGACGAGGACCTGGACAGCGTCTGCGAGACCATCACCAACATGGGCCGCGCCGGGATCCCGGTCTACTGCTACAACTTCATGGCGGTGTTCAACTGGCTGCGCACTGACACGGCCGTGGTGGGACGGGGCGGCGCGCTGGTGACGCAGTTCGACGCGCAGGCGTTGGCCGACGTGCCGCCCACCTATGCCGGCGAGACCACGGACGACCAGATGTGGGCCAACTTCGACTATTTCCTGCGGCGCGTGATCCCGGTGGCCGAGGCCGCGGGCGTGAAGATGGCGCTGCACCCCGACGATCCGCCCATGTCGCCCGTGCGCGGCCTGGCGCGCATCTTCCGCGACATGGACGCTTTCCAGCGCGTGCTCGACATGGTCGACAGCCCATCGAATGGCATCACCTTCTGCCAGGGCAACTTCGCGGCGATGCCCGGCGTGGTGATCCCCGACGCGATCCGCCATTTCGGGCGGCAAAAGAAGATCTTCTTTGCGCATTTCCGCGACATCCAGGGCAGCGTGCCACGCTTCGAGGAAACCTTCCATGACGAAGGCAAGACCGACATGGCCGAGGCCATGCAGGCCTGGCACGACATCGGTTACGACGGCCCCATCCGGCCCGACCATGCGCCCACGATGGAGGGCGAGGACAACAACAACCCGGGCTACATGGTGCGCGGGCAGATCTTCGCGGTGGGTTACATGCAGGGCCTGCTGGCCAGCGTGAAGGCCAAGGCGCAGGCCGCGGCGACATAGCGACGCGGCCGGCGTTTCATCGCCTGAAACGCTTCAGGCCGTTCAGCCTGCCGCGCTGGCCGCCGCGATGCCGCTGGCACTGCGTGCCAGGGTGCGGCCCATGCGCTCCAAGGCCTCGGTGGACATCACGTCCTTCGGCCCCGAAATGCTGATCGCGGCGATCGCGTCGCCGCCGTCGGGCGCGCAGATGGCGGCCGCCACGCAGCGTGCACCCAGTTCGTTCTCTTCCATGTCCAGCGCATAACGGCGCTGCGCGCTGCGCGCGATCTCGTCCATGAAGTTGTCGCGGTTCGTGATGGTGTGCGGCGTGCGCGCCACCATGCGCCGCGGCACGCTGCGGTCCACCTCGCTGGTACCCAGCGTGAGCAGGATCGCCTTGCCCAGTGCCGTGGAGTGCAGCGGGTCGCGCTTGCCGATCTTGGCTTCGGCATGGGGCAGGCGCGTGGAGCCCACCATGTCGATGTAGACGATGTCGCCCCCGTCGCGGATGCCCAGGTTCACCGTCTCGTTGAACTGGCGCTGCAGCCGGTGCATGGTGGGTTGCGCCAGCGCCTTGATGCGCTCGGCATGCTTGGGCAGCGGGGGCGGCGACACGGCCACGCGCGGGCCGATCACGTAGCGCTCGGTGCGCTCGTCGAAGCCGACGAAGCCCGAGGCACGCAGCGTGTAGAGGTAGCGGAATGCGGTGGTCTTGGGCAGCGCGGTACACGCGGCCAGATCCGACAGGGTCATCGGTCCGTTGCCCGCCACCAGCGCGTCGAGCAACTGCATGGACTTGTGGACCGGGGTCACGACATAGCGGCGATCGAGTGTCATGAAAAATCAATATACACAAACTGTGCCAACCCGACCAGAGGGTCTGCCCCGGTCGCGTTCGGCGCGGCTTGCTGCGGGTGTGGGCGCGGGGGTAGCATGAATCGCATCTGAACCGCAAAGGCCCCCACGCATGAAACCCATCGACCTTGCCACGCTGCAGAACCTGAGTTCGGCCATCCTTTCCGACGTGATGGACAGCCTGGGCCTGAAGGACCGCGCGATGCGCTCCTTCGTGCGGCCGCTCGATGACAACCAGGTGCTGCTGGGCCGTGCGCGCACGGGCCTGTACATGCCGGTGTACTCGGTGGCCGAGGGCGAGAACCCCTACGCGGTGGAGATCGCGCTCGTCGACGACCTGCAGCCGCAGGAGGTGGTGGTGCTGGCCTGCGACGGTCCCACCGAGCGCATGGCGCCCTGGGGCGAACTGCTGAGCACGGCCGCAATGGCGCGCAAGGCGGCGGGCTGCGTGACGGACGGCATGGTGCGCGACGTGCGCCAGATCCGTGCAATGGGCTTCACCGTGTTCCACGGCGGCATGAGCCCGCTGGATACCAAGGGCCGGGGCCACATGATCCGGCGCGACGTGCGCGTGGAATGCGCGGGCGTGCAGATCGACAGCGGCGACATCGTCTTCGGCGACGTGGACGGCGTGGTGGTGATTCCGCGTTCCCACGAACACGCGGTGGTGCCGGCGGCGCTGGAGAAGGTGCGCGGCGAGAACCACACGCGCGACGCGCTGCGGGGCGGGGAGCCGCTGGCCTCGGTGTTCAAGCGCTTCGGCATCCTGTAGCGGCTGTCTCGCCGCGGCCACAGGCCCGCGTGCGCCCCTGTTTCGTTCGGTGAAACAGCGGAGCCAGGGTGTGGGGATATGCCGTGGCTATCATGAAAACGCCCTTCCGCCGAGGGGCTGTCCAGTCTTCGATGAACAGAATTGCGGGGTGTGTTGCATGCGTATCGCGCTGGTCCATGTCGGTCAGGAAACCAATGACTTCAACCCGGTCCCGACGACCCTGCGCGACTACGCGTCCTTCGGCATCTTCGAGGGCCAGGACATCCTGACGCACCTGGACAGCACGGGCCAGATCGGCGGCCACATGGCGGCGGTGGCTGACTCGGGCCTGCAGGTGCAAACCTTGCCCGTGATTCGAGGCTGGTCCTCGGCCGGCGGCCGCATCACGCGCGAGGCCTACGACTTCTTCGACCGCAAGATCCGCGACGGGCTGAAAGCACTGGGCCCCATCGACGGCCTGGCGCTGCAGCTGCACGGTGCCTGCTCGGCCGAGGGCATGGACGACGTGGAGGGCGCGCAACTGCAGGCCTGTCGCGATGTGCTGGGTCCGGACGTGCCCATCGTGCTGGGCCTCGACCACCACGCCAACATCACGCAGAAGATGGTGGACCTGTCCACCGCCATCGTGGGCCACCGCACGCAGCCGCACGACCCCTTCGACACGGGCAGGATCGGCACGGAGCTCCTGTTGCGCATCGTGCGTGGCCAGGTCAGGCCGGTGATGTCCTGGCGCAAGATCCGACTGCTCTCCCACCAGGAGCAATTCCTGACCTCCAAGGGCCCGATGAAGCGCTGGTTCGACCGCGCGCGCGCCATGGAAGCGGCGGACCCGAAGGTGCTGCAAGCCTCCAACTACCCGATGCAGCCCTGGCTCGACGTGGCCGAAGCAGGCTGGGCCACCATCGTGGTCACCGACAACGACAAGGGCCTGGCCGACCGCTTGGCCGATGAACTCTCCGAGCTGGCTTGGTCGATGCGCGCCGAGTTCCAGGAGAAGGAGGCCGTGTCCATCGACGAGGCCGTACGCATGGCTGACCGTGCGGACAAGGGCATCGTGGTGCTCAGCGACACCGGCGACACCGTCTTCGGGGGAGCGGCCGGCGACAGCAACCTGATCCTCGAGTCCATCCTTCGCCAGCGCATCACGAGCCGCGCGATCATCCCGCTCATCGAGCCGCAGACCGTGGCGCGGCTGGTCGAGGCGGGGGAGGGCGCGACCGTCACGCTGCCGGTCGGCGGGCATGCGGAGACCGGCTTCTTCCAGCCGCTGACCGTCACCGGCACCGTGCGCAGCATCGGTGGCGGCCTGGTGAAGCTGGAGAACCACTTCCAGGACGAGATCGACATGGGCCGCACGGTGGTCTTCGACGTGGGGCCGGTGACGCTGCTGGTGAGCGAGCTGCGCGGCGTGGCCGGCAACCTGCCCGAGGTCTACCGCGCCTTCGGCGTGGAGCCCACCGACTACAAGATGGCGGTGCTCAAGACCGCCTCCAACTTCCAGTATTTCGCACCGATCGCATCGCAGGTGATTCGCGCCGACACCACAGGCCCCGGCCAGTCCGATGTCTTCGGCCTGCCCTGGAAGCGCATCCCCCGACCGGTCTATCCGCTGGACGCGATCGACGACTGGCGCGGCGGCGGCTCCTGATTTCTCCCAGCAGACCTTCAACCCCGAGAGGATCCCCGCCATGCAAGCTCCCATAGCCCGTCGAACCGTCCTGGCCGCCTCGCTGGCGGCCGCCACCACGGCGCTGGTCACGCCCTTCGCCGCGCAGGCCCAGGCGCTCAAGGGTGGCCGGCTGCGCGTGGCGATCCTCGCCGACATCGTGAATTTCGATCCGGCGCAGTTCTCGTCGCAGAACTTCCCGCTCATCAAGAGCCTGTACGACAGCCTCATCGAGTACACGCCCGAAGGCCAGGCCATTCCCAGCCTGGCCAGCGCATGGACCATCGGCGCAGGCAACACGAATGTGACGCTCACGCTGCGCAAGGATGTCAGCTTCCACAGCGGCGCACCGTTGAACGCCGAGGCCGTGACCGCCACGCTCAAGAAAGCGGCCGACCCGAAGCTGGGCAAGAACCTCTACGCCACCATGGCCGTGGTGAAGGACTGGACGGTGGTGGACCCCTACACACTGCGCCTCAATTTCAACAACCCCGTGCCCGACAAGCAGATCACCGACCTGCTGCAGTTCATCTCGCCCATCGAGCCCTCCGGCATCGAGACGGTGGAGACCAAGCCCGCGGGCACCGGCCCGTACATGCTGGCGGAGCGCGTGCTGGGCCAGCGCGTGCGCATGGTGGTCAACCCCAAGTACTGGCGGCCCGAGAAGCCGCTGATGACCGAGGTGACGCTCACCGTCTTCAGCGACAACGACGCCGCGGCCGCGGCCCTCGAATCCGGCGCCGTGGACATCATCTACGGTGGCGACTCGCGGGTGGCGCTGCGCCTGCGCTCGGCGGGTTACCAGCTCGTGCAGGGCCCCGGTCCCTTGGTGCAGGTGCTGCGCATCAACACCACGCAGGGCCCGTTCAAGAACGAGAAATTCCGCCAGGCTTTCAACTACCTGCTCGACCGCCGCGCGATCCTGCAGGTGGGCTACGCCGGGCTGGGCGAAGTCACGGCGTTGCCGTGGGCACCCGCGAGCCCGGCGGCCGACAAGTCCTATGACACCAAATACGCCTTCGACCTGGAGAAGGGCCGCGCGCTGCTCAAGGCCTCGGGCCTGTCGGCAGCGGAGATGAACAACTGGAAGATCCTCGTGAACGGCGGCGACCAGTCGGCCGTGGCCATCAGCCAGGTGCTGCAGAGCACGCTGGCCAAGGTCGACCTGAAGGTCGAGCTGGAGGTGATGGGCACGCCGGAGTTCACGACCGCGCTGCTGGCCGGCAAGTTCAGCGCGCTGTTCGGCGGCATCGGCAACATCCAGAAGTTTCCGAGCCGCGTGGCCACCAACAGCATCTACCGCACCTCCAAGAACCCGGTGCTGGGCGACCCGCATCCGCACCCGGCCTATGTGGAGGCCATCGCGCGCGTGGAGAAGACCTTCGGCACCGGCCCCGAGGTGAAGGCGGCCTATGACAACCTCAACAAGGCGCTGGTCGAATCGGCCTTCGCCATTCCCACCAACACCTACGACATCGGACTGATCGTCGCCGCCAAGAACGTGGGCGGCATCACGCGCGAGATCGACAACATGCCGGTGTTCCGCACCATGGGCCTGCGTTGACGCTCCAGGTCCGTGGACTGAAGGTCAGCTTCGTCAGCTCCGGCCGGCCGGTGCAGGCCGTGCGGGGCATCGACTTCGATGTGGCAGCCAATGAGGTGCTTGGCATCGTCGGTGAGTCGGGCTCGGGCAAGAGCGTGTCGTCGCTCGCCATCAGCGGCCTGCTGCCGCCCTCGGCGCAGGTCGAGGGCTCGATCCGGCTCGATGGCGTGGAGGTGACCACGCTCGGTGCCGAGGCGCTGCGCCGCATGCGCGGGCGCGACGTGGGCATGGTCTTCCAGGACCCGACCACCACGCTGAACCCGGTGCTGCCCATCGGCCGGCAGGTCATCGAGGGGCAGGTGGCGCATGGCCAGGTGGCGCCGGACCAGGCCTCGGCGCGGGCCATCGCGCTGCTCAAGGAGGTCGACATCCCGGACCCGGAGGGCCGCGTCACGCAGTTCCCGCATCAGTTCTCGGGCGGCATGCGCCAGCGCGCGGTGATCGCGATGGCCATGTCGGGCCGCCCCAAGCTCATCATCGCCGACGAGCCCACCACCGCACTGGACGTGACGGTGCAGGCGCAGGTGCTGGCCGTGCTGGCCCGCCGCCAGGCCGAGACGGGCGCGGCCGTGATCCTGATCACGCACGACCTGGGCGTGGTGGCCGAGGTGGCGCACCAGGTGGCCGTGATGTATGGCGGGCGCATCGTCGAGTCCGGCCCGGTGGAAGAGATCTTCCGTAACCCACGCCATCCCTACACCGTGGGGCTGCTGGGCAGCGTGCCGCGCATCGACACGGACGACGCACGCCTGGTGCCCATCGACGGCCAGCCGCCCACGCTGGGCCGGCTGCCAGGGGGCTGCGCCTTCCACCCGCGCTGTGCCATCGGGCGCGACCGGCCACTGTGTGCCACGCAGGACCCCGCGCTGCGCAGCGTGGGCGAGGGCCACAGCAGCGCCTGCCACTTCCCCGACGAGGTGCCCGCGCTGTTCGCGCAAGCCTCGCGCGCGCACGCCGCGACTGGCCGTGCCGTGGATCCCGCAACGGTGGCGAGCGTACCTGCGGAGCCGCGCGGTCCCGCTTCCAGCGAACGCGCCGCCACGGCATCGGCTGCGGCATCGGCCGCAGCCGCACCGCTGCTCAGCGTGCAGGGCCTGCAGGTCTATTACCCGATCAAGGCCGGCCTGCTGCGCCGCCGCGTGGGCTGGGTCCGCGCCGTGGACGGCGTGAGCCTGCAGGTGCGCGCCGGAGAGACGCTGGGGCTGGTGGGCGAGTCCGGCTGCGGCAAGACCACCACCGGCCGCGCGATCATGGGGCTGGTGGCGAAATCGGGCGGCAGCGTGGTCTTCGACGGGCAGGACATCACGCAGCTGGGGCGCGATGCCATGCGCCGCGTGCGCCGCCACATGCAGTACATCTTCCAGGACCCGTATTCCTCGCTGAACCCCGTGCTGAGCGTGGGCGACATCGTGGCCGAGCCGCTGCGCATCCACGGCCTCTACGACGAGATGGGCGGCGACAAATGGGTGGCGCAGCTCTTCGACATGGTGGGCCTGTCGCGCGGCATGGTGAACCGCTTTCCGCAGGAGTTCTCGGGCGGGCAGCGCCAGCGCATCGGCATCGCCCGCGCGCTGGCGCTCAAGCCCCGGCTGCTGATCCTCGACGAGCCCGTGGCCGCGCTGGACGTGTCCATCCAGGCGCAGGTGGTGAACCTGCTGCAGGACCTGCAGCAGGAGCTGCAGCTGGCCTACCTCTTCATCGCGCACGACCTCTCGGTGGTGCGCCATATCTCCAACCGCGTGGCCGTGATGTACCTGGGCCGCATCGTGGAGGAAAGCACGCGCGAGGTGCTCTATCGCAACCCGGTGCACCCGTACACCCAGTCGCTGATGTCCGCCGTGCCCGTGCCCGACCCGGCCGCGCGGCACACGCGCCGCCGCATCCTGCTGGAGGGCGACATCCCCAACCCCGCCAAGCCGCCACCGGGCTGCCACTTCCACCCGCGCTGCTTCAAGGCCGATGCGCTGTGCAGGACGCAGTCGCCGGAGTTCCGCGTCTTCGATGGGCTGCCGACCCGCGTGGCCTGCCACCACGCAGGGACACTGGCATGAGCGCCCGCCCGGCCGTTCCGAAGGGCGCTCGTACCGCAGGCGAAGCCGAAGGTACTCCAGTGAGCGCGGTGATCACCGACAACCTGGTCCCCGGCAGGAAGCGCCACGGCCGCGCCCGCGAGGTGCTGGGCCGCGTGCTGGGGCACAAGGGGGCCTTGCTCAGCATCCTGTTCCTGCTGCTGTTGATCATTGCCACCTCGCTGGCACGCTGGATCCTGCCCTTCGACCCGCTGGCGCAGGACTACGGCAGCATGTTGCAAGCCCCGGACAGGCAGCACTGGTTCGGCACCGACGAACTGGGCCGCGACATCCTGGCGCGCGTGGTCTATGGCGCACGCACCTCGCTGATCACCGCGGGTGGCGCGGTGCTGATCGCGGCCGTGGTCGGCGTGCCCATCGGGCTGGTGGCAGGCTTCTTCGGGGGCTGGCGCGACGCGGTGCTGATGCGCTTCGTGGACGTGCTGCTGTCGCTGCCCGGCATCCTCTTCGCCATGGCGCTGATCGCCGTGCTGGGCCGCAGCCAGACCGCGGCGCTGGTGGCCGTGGGCATCACGGGCATCCCCGGCTTCGCGCGCATCACGCGGGCCCAGGTGCTGAGCCTGCGCAAGCGCGACTTCGTGACCGCCGTGGAGGCGCTGGGTGGTTCGTCGGCCTACAACATGTTCCGCACCGTGCTGCCCAATTCGTGGAGCCCGATCCTGGTGCAGGTGGTGATCCTGTCGTCCGTGGCCATCCTTATCGAGGCCTCGCTGGCCTTCCTGGGCGTGGGTATTCCGCCACCGACGCCCAGCTGGGGGGAGATGCTGCGCACGGGCAAGTCGTTCCTCAACGACGCGCCGACCTATGCGCTGTTCCCGGGGCTGGTGCTCACGCTCACCATCCTGTCGCTGGACACGCTGGGCCGCGTGCTGGGGCGGGTGCTGGAAGACCGCTACGAGATCGCCGACCCCGCGGCGGGAGGCACACCGTGATCGGCTTCGTGTTGCGCCGCCTGCTGCAGCTGCTGCCCGTGCTGCTGATCGCATCCACCGGCATCTGGGCCATGATCTACGCCGTGCCGGGCAACCCCGTCGCGGCGATGGCCGGAGAGAACGCCACACCCGAGCAGATCCAGGCCATCACCGTGCGCCTCGGCCTGGACAAGCCGGTGCACGAACAATATTGGACCTGGCTGACCAACGCGCTGCGCGGCGACTTCGGCCTGTCGATCCAGAATCGCGAGGCGGTGACAAGCCTGATCGCGCAGCGCATACCCGCCACCATCCAGCTGGCGCTGGCAGCCACGGTGGTGGGGCTGTTGCTGGGCATTCCGGTGGCCGTGCTCAGTGCGCTGAAGCCCGGCTCCTTCGTCGACCGCATGCTCAGCGGATGGAGCGCACTGGCACTGGGCGTGCCGACCTTCTGGCTGGGCATCCTGCTGATCCTGCTCTTCGCCGTGAAGCTGCGCTGGTTGCCTTCGGCGTCGGCCTATGTGTCGGTGTGGGAGTCGCCTCTGCAGGCGCTGCAGAACATCCTGCTGCCGGCGCTGACGCTGGGCGTGTATGTGTCGGGCATCTTCGCGCGCTTCCTGCGCGCCTCGCTGCTGGGCGAGCTCAAGGCCGACTATGTGCGCACCGCGCGCTCCAAGGGGCTACCCGAGCGTGACGTGGTGGGCCGGCATGTGATGCGCAATGCGCTGCTGCCCTTCGTGACCATCGTGGGCCTGATGATGGCCACCTTCATCGGCGGCACGGTGGTGACCGAGGCGGTCTTCACGTACCCCGGCCTGGGCCGGTTGCTCATCCAGGCCATCAGCACGCGCGACTACCCGCTGATCCAGGGCTGCATCCTGTTCATCCTGGTGGGCTTCGTGCTGATCAACCTGGCGGTCGATGTGCTCTACGCCTACATCGACCCGCGCATCGACTACAACTGACCGGTCTCAGGAAGGGTCCTTGCTGCGGGTCTTGCTGACGGCGCTGAAGATGCCGATGCCCAGGATGATCAGCGCACCGATGCCGATGTAGAGATGGGGCACACCTGCCACCACGGCGCCCCAGACCAGGCCGCCGAGGAAAAGCAGGAAACCGATCATGTAGAGGGCGAAGGACATGGGAGGACTCCTGTGTTGCTGTGGAGTTCGCAGTGTGCGAGTTCACGGTCATTGCCGTGATCGGTAGCCTGCGCGACCGCTTGTAGGCCGGCGCCTATACGGTAGATGATCAGGCGGGCCGGTCGGCGGCCAGCGAGCGGTGCACACGCTCCAGCAGCTCGCGGTGCAGGCCCACGCCCGCCATGCCCGCGTCGGAGGTCGGACGCTCCAGCAACCGGAAGTGGCCATGCATGTCGCGCCCGCGTACCAGCATCGCGATGGGTGGCACCGGCGAATCCTGCCGTACCACGGGCGCTACATACCGGATCGCGAACCCCACGCGCGGCGTGTCCGCCGTGTTGGGCTCCGAACCGTGCGCGATCCACAGGTGGTGCATCGACATCTGGCCGGGCTCCAGCACGAAGTCCACGGCGCGCGCCGTGTCCACATCCACTGCCAGCTCCTGCCCGCGCGACAGGGCGTTGTTGTCGGCCCAGGTCTCGCGTTGCGGAAGGTTCGGCTGCGCATGGGAGCCCGGGATCACGCGCATGCAGCCATGCGCGCGCGTGACCGGCCCCAGTGCCACCCAGGCCGTCACCACCTCCATCTGCGACAGCCCCCAGTAGGCGCCGTCCTGGTGCCAGCCGATGTAGCTCGCGTCCCCCGGCATCTTCACGAACCAGTTGGTGCTCCACGCCAGGATGTCGGGCCCGAGGACGTCCTCGACCGCATCGAGGATCCGGGGATGCCGCGTCAGTTCGTCCACCCACCGGAAAGCGAAATGCGTGTCCGCGTGGATCTGCCAGCGGTCCGCCGCGCGCATGGCGGCAAGGCGGTCGGCGTGGCGCGCGTGGAAGGCGTCGTACAGCCTGCGGTAGTGCGCCACCTCGGCGGGGTCCAGTGCCGGGAGCGGGCAGAGGTAGCCGTCACGGTCGAAGGCTGCACGCCGTGCCGTGGCGGGTGGCGAAGTGGCGGGGGTGGGCTGCATCGGGCTCGTCCTTGCGATCGTCGCGCGGGGGTATGGCGTCTATTCTGGGCGTCGACGGGGCGGGATGGCTCGGCGTTTCTTCGGCCGAAATGTTCGCGTCGCACTGGTGGTGCATCCGACACGTTGCGCGACGGGCCGCCAGAGGCAGAATCCCGGCCTTGCGCAGCCATTGCCAGCCAGGCACCGCTTCGGCAGGCGCTGGAGTCCCATGCCAACCGAACAAGCCGCCATTCTTCTGCAGTTGATCGCCGACAAGGCTGCCGCGCTCGCATCCGGTACACAAGGCGTTTACTACCCCAGCAACCACCATCGCGTCAGCCCCCTGGTGCCCAAGGCTCCGCGGCTGATCTCCGGCGGCGAGCGCAAAGATCTCTACTTTCATCTGTTGCGACTGAATTCCTGCCCCACCATCCGGCAGGAAGCCGAGTTCGCGCTCCTGCTGCAGGCGTACGACAGGATGCTGCCGCTGTTGGCGCAGGGCTATCCCCAGTGCCGGATGCCCCGCAGCAAAGGCCTTTTTCTTTTCGGCGTCGACCACCACGGCCCCCTGGCAGTTCTGCCTGCCATCACGCACGAAGCGTATCTGGACTACGCGGAATTCTGGAGGTATGCGGAGTCCTTTGCCCATATGCCGGGCATGCTCAAGAAGCAGCCCACGTTCGCAGCAATGGCCGCTGACGAGGCCCTGGTCCAGCGCGCGGGCGCGGTGCTGGCCCGGATGGACATCGCCGAGGATCTGCAAGCGCCTGTCAGCATGTGGTTCTGGACCCTGATGCTGCTCGTGCTCCAGCATCCCGTGCAGGGGGCAGGCGCCGTCGAATGGCTGCTCCGCGCGGATGGCCCGCCTGCGGACCGCGCATTCCTGGTGGACGGCGCCGTGCGGTTCATTCGTGCATCCCATCGCAACGACCTGCTGGAGGCCTTCGCGCTGGAATCGAAGGCGATGCACGGGGCCTGATATGTCGGACGAAACCATTCCATTCGCGGCTGCCCATTCCCAGTTCTCCACACGCGCTTTGCCAGCGCGCATGCAGGTGATGTCGCGCCTTCGCCATGCAGGGTACGGTGAGGGCGCCCGGCCCTGCGGCTGTGCGCGCAGGACGTTGGACGGCCTGCGCTGCATCGGGGTGCTGGCGCTCCTGGCGCCTTCGATCCTCCTCGCGGACGATGCGGTGTCGTGCCATTGGGAGCGGCGGTACAAGGATGGCTATGTCCGCGAGGTGGACGTATCCATCCAGCTGCGGCAAGGTCGCATCGCGGCCCTCCGGTTCCAGTCCTCCATTGCGTCTGGCGCGGAAGGCGGCGCCTACCAGTGCCGCTACGACTCGACCGCGCCGGACACCCGGTCCCGTCTCACGAACATGGCCGACGGTGTGCGTTTCACGTCCGCAGCCGACGTGCCCCATCCGCGATTCGAGGTCACCAAGGCCAACAGGGGCTATGCGGTCACCAGTGCATCCGCGAATTATTTCTGCGGGTTTGGCGCGGAATTTCCCGAAGTGCAACTGGTTCCGGGCGACAAGAAATGCCGCGTGACAGTGCCATGAGCGGGACGCTGGCGGGAATCCGCTGCGGCTTCCGGACGGGGCCTGGCCCGCGCACCGCCCTTGTTTATCGACTTCCACCACCGAAGACGGAGTTTTCATGATCAAGATACTCGCGGCCGCAGCCGCCTTGTTGGTGGGCGCACATGCGGCTGCCGAAGCCCCCAAAGTCACGCTGCACGGCGGCGTCTTCGAAGACAGCCTGATGCTGGTGGCAGACAAGGAACGCGGCGTGTTGTCGGGCTACTACCGGGAAGGGAAATGCAACGTGTACTTCTACGGTCCCCTCCAGCCGGTCGCGCTCGACCAGCGCAGCGAGTTGGCCGAAGCGTATATGCCAACGGCCTTCATGCCCGGCTCCGCGAAAGAGCCATTCAGCATCGAGATGTATTCCCGGGCCCAACGCGGCTTCTTCGACCAGATCACCCTCGAGCTTCCCCGCGATGACCGGCCCGGGGGCTGCAAGTCGAGGGTATCCCTGGACCGCGCCGGCGACGTGAGCAGTTCTTTCAATGCGGTGCGGGTGATGCGCCTTTCCAAGCCTGCGCTCTACCAGATCCAGAAGGTGGGCTCCGAATGGCAGTTGATCCGGGACTGGAAGACCAAGGCCCCGAGACGCCTCGAGGGCGTATGGACCATGGAGCGCATGTCGGAAGGCAATCCGCCAGCGGGCTACCAGAATATCAACTGGTATGTGAACGGCGGCGGCACGCCCAGGTCCGCGTACATCAAGGACTCCGATCTCTTCCCGGCAGAGTAGTGCCATTGCGGGAGGCTGGCTGCGAGGGACTGGATGCGGGGCGCACAACCCGCATGCAGGCGGTCGGCCTCGCCAGCACGTCGACGGTCTTGCCAATCGCGAAGCCGCGGAGACAATCCTGCGGCAATCCATTGCCGATTCCCCCTTGGAGCCCGATACCCCATGCCTGCCAAGACACCTGACGAACTCCTCGCCACGCTGAAGGCGCGCTTCCAGAAACACGCGCCACGGCACGCGGGCATCGGCTGGGCCGATGTGCAGCAGCGGCTGCAGGCCGCGGCGGCCTCCAAGCTGCGCGCGCTGGAAGTGATGGAAGCCACGGGCGGTGAGCCCGACGTGGTGGCGCTGGACGCGACCACAGGGGCCTTCCTCTTCGTCGACTGCGCGGCGGAAAGCCCGTCGGGCCGGCGCAGCCTGTGCTTCGACCGCGAAGGGCTGGAGTCACGCAAGGAGCACCGGCCGGAAGGCTCCGCGACCGACACGGCGGCGGCGATGGGCATCGCGCTGCTCACCGAGGCGCAGTACCGCGCGCTGCAGGCATTGGGCGAATTCGACCTCAAGACCTCGAGCTGGATCGCCACGCCGCCAGACATTCGCAAGCGGGGTGGGGCCCTGTTCTGCGACCGGCGCTACGGCACGGTCTTCGTCTACCACAACGGGGCCCAGTCGTACTATGCGGCCCGGGGCTTCCGGGGCGCGTTGTCCGTGTAAAGGCGCGCGCCGGGCGGGCGGCCGCCGCCGCGCAGGATCAGCCCTCGGCCGTGAAGCCCACCGCCTTCGCGATGGGCGCCCACTTGGCCGTGTCGCGCTTCACCAGGTCGGCCAGCTCCGCGGGGGTGGAGGACATGGCTTCGAGCCCGAAAGTCGCCAAGCCGTCCACCACATCCTTGTGGGCCAGCGCGGTGCGCATGCCAACTATCTGGCATGGCGAGAAACCGGGCTGCCCGCGGTCCGCCTGGCGGTCAATGCGTCGCCGCTGCAACTGCGTCATCGCGGGTTCATCGCGGAGATCGACGCGTTCACAGGGATCGGCGTGGAAGCAGCAGCGGGGCGTGAGCTCGCGATCACGAAGAGCCTCATCATGGAGCAAGTGCGCCATGGCATATCCAGCCTCGCACTGTGCGTGGCGGTTGCCATCGACGACTTCGGCGGCGGTTTCTCATCGCTGAGCCATCTGGCGCAGCCGTCGGGGGACGCACTCACAATCGACCGGTTCGTGGTGAACATGACCGCTTCGCCCCAGGAGCTCGCACTGGTGTCGACCATCATCGGCCTGGCGCATGCGCTCGGGCTCAAGGCGGAGTGCCGCTACGCTTCAGCGCCTGCCTCCCGCCGTGTCTGCAGCACCTTGGCGATCTTGCCCAGCAGCGTGGGCCGGTCGAATGGCTTGACCACGAAAGCGGTGGCGCCGGCCCGCAGACTGTCGATGACCACATTGCCCTCGCTGATGCCGGTGACCATGATGACCGGCACGTTGAGCAGGCTTGGCACGGATTTCAGTCGCCGGGTTGTCTCCAGTCCGTCGAAGCCGGGCATCTTGATGTCCATCAGGATCAGGTCCGGGCGCACCTTGCGCAGGAGGCCCAGCGCATCCAGTCCGTTCACCGCGAACAGGAGCTTGTAGTTCTCGGCCTTCAGCAGCGTGGCGACCATCTTGCGCTGGACTTCGTCGTCATCGACGATCAGCAAGGTCGGCTTCACGCGTTCCGCCATCGCGGTCAGCGATCTCGCCGTTTCGATGTGGGGGTCCAGTTCCTTGCGCAACTGCTGTGCCCATTGGCCCAGGGGCGCCAGGGCATTGCCGACTGCACGCAGCGGCTTGTGGATTTCGTCGCGCTGGACCCGTTCCATTTCCTGCTTCAGTGCAGGAATGCCCTGGGGCGTGATGCCCGTGGCGACCGACCCGTCCGTGATGCGCCGCGTGAAGCCCTCCAGCGCTGCCTCCACCTGCTGCTCGGCCTGAGACACTGCCTGCATCGTGCTCTGGATGCGCGCATCACCCTGCGCCAGGTGTTGCGACACCATGGTCTCCAGGGCGGCCATGTGCCTGGCCTGGGCTGCGAATTCGGTGGCGGTGGGCGCTGTGTCCCGCATCGCGGCCAGCTCGCGCAACGCGAGGTGCACCGACATCAGCAGCCGGGGCGTATCGTGGGTCAGCGGCCAGAACAGCATGTAGTCGTCGAACAGATCCTTGCGGCACAACTCGTAGGCCCGCCGGACATCTTCCTTGTTGCACAGGATGATGGTGCGGTGGGGCTTCAGATGGATCTTCTGGCTGCCGCGGTACAGCGCCAGGTAGTGGCGCTCGGACGCTTCCAGGGAGTCGAAGGCCAGGATCAGGACCTCGGCAGGGCGCTTGTCGTAGGTCTCGACATGGCGATCCGGATGGAAAGATGCCTGGACGTTGTCGAACTCCGGCTCCAGCAGTTTGCGCACGAGCGCAGCATCGCCCGCATCGTTCGAGAAAACCATGATCTCCGCAGCAGAGTGCAGGGCATTTTTCATGGCTTGGCGGGCTCCGCGTGCGGCTTGAGTTCTTCACTTGCACGGGTTTCCCACACATCCATCCACTGTGGCAACTGGTCCGCGGTGACGGGGCGTCCGATGAAGTAGCCCTGTGCCAGATGGCAGCCGGTGCGCTGGACGAACTCCCAGTCCTGCTTGTCTTCGATGCCCTCGGCGACGGCTTCGAATCCCAGCTGCCGGGACAGGCCCAGGCTGGCGTCGTAGATGGCGCGCACCGTCTTGTCGGACCAGGCTCCGTGCACGAAACCCTTGTCGATCTTGATCTGATCAAAAGGCACATCGCGCAACTGCGCCAGCGACGAATGGCCGGTGCCGAAATCGTCGATGGACAAGTGGAAACCCTTGAGCCGCAGGCGTACCAGCACGTCGAGCACGCGGCGCATGTCCTTGAGCAGCTGCGTTTCCGTCACCTCCAGCTTCACGCGCCGTGGCACCACGTTGTGCTCGCGGGCGCACGCGGCCACGGCATCGGGAAACGACAGGGTCGACAGGTTGATCATCGACACGTTGATGGCCACCCGCAGATGGTTCCCGGCTTGCTCCCATTGACTCATCTGCAGGAAGGCGCCCCGCACCACACACATCGTCAGGTCATCGATCAGGCCATGGCTCTCCGCAACGCCGATGAAGCGGTCCGGCATGACCAGGCCATCTTCGGGATGCCGCCAGCGCACCAGTGTCTCCACCCCCACACACTGCCGGGAGGCCACGTTCACGATCGGTTGGTAGTAGTTGACCATTTGCCCGCCGGCGATGGCGTCACGCAATTCGTCGGCACCGTACCGCTTGGCTTCCTCGTTTGCCGATCTGCCCACGGGCGGAACCCATTTGTCCAGCAGTGCACGCAAGCCCGCAGGCGCAATCGGCTTGACCAGGTGCCCGAGCATGATGAGCCGGTGTTCCTGCACCAGCTTGGCAGCCGAGTAGAGCACCCGCTCGTCTTCACCACTCATGAGTGCCAGGCTGCCTGCGTAGTCGCATTCCACCAGCGCGCGCACGAACTCGATGCCATCCATCCTTGGCATGTTCAGGTCACACAGAATCAGGTCGGGCGGGGGCTGCGCGGCAGCGATGTGGGCCAGCGCCTCGGATCCGCTGATGCAGATCGTCACCTCCTGCACCCCCAGATTGCGCAGCATCTTGTGCAGCAGCTTCAAGGTGAATGCTTCGTCG
Organism: Burkholderiaceae bacterium; assembly: GCA_965278985.1. Lineage (GTDB taxonomy): Bacteria > Pseudomonadota > Gammaproteobacteria > Burkholderiales > Burkholderiaceae_C > CAISIP01. The sequence continues at coordinate 1,207,533 of OZ257131.1, forward strand.
TCGAGTACCAGTACCCGCATTGCGTACACGTCAGCCATGGCTTGTTATCTCCTCAGGACAATGCATCTGGGTTCAGGTCTTTGCGCTTGCCTTGCGGGCCGCCAGAAACTGCTCGACCGCCGCCAGCTCGACGTCGAACTGCGCGAGCAACCTTCGCAGCGATACGGTGTCTCCACCCAGCGCCGCCTTCTGGATCGCGCTGCAGACATCACCCAGCGCCCGGGCACCCACGGCACGCGCGGACGATTTGAGTCGATGGGCGAGGTCGGCCACGTCACGCACGCGCCCTTCGGCATCCGACTCCCGCAGGGCCATCGCCGTGCTGCGCGCGTTGTCGCCGAAGGCCAGGAGCAGCTCTTCGATGTCCTGCGGGTCACCGTTGACAAATGCAGAGAGCACAGCCAGGTCCACCGGTGCAGAGGCCGTCTGCACCACTGCGGGTGCTTCGTCTGCCACCCTCGGCCCACGCGTTTCGCCTGCGGGGATCCACTTTTGAAGCACCTCTGCCAGGCGCGCGAGGGGTGTGGGCTTGGTAACGTAGTCATCCATACCCAACGCCAGGCACCGCTCTGCTTCGCTTTTCAATGCGTTCGCGGTGGAAGCGATGATCGGAATGCGGCGTGTGCCAGCTTCTTCCTTGCGAATCGCCGCGGCGAGATCGAAGCCGTCCATGTCCGGCATCCGCAGGTCTGTCAGCAGCAGGGCATAGTGCCCGTTGCGCCATCGCTCCAGCGCCTGGGCACCGTTGGCGACCACATCGACCTCGTAGCCCAGCAGTTGCAACTGCTTGGAGATGACGATCCGGTTGGTGGGGTTGTCTTCGGCCGCCAGAATGCGGAAATTGTCGCCGCGCTCTGTCACGACAACCCGCGCGGTGCGCCGCCGGTCTGCCGACAGGTCGGCTTGCTGCTCCAGCGCACGGCCCGCGGCGATGGCCACGGCCTCGTACAACACGCGGGGATGCAGGACGTTGCTGTCCACCCGCACCACATGCTCCGAAACCTTGCTGGGGCGCCTGCGGCTGCCCCGCTCGATGGCCACCAGGCGAAGGTCCAGCCCCGGGGCCACTGGAGCGTCCGTCAACGAGGCCTGCACCCGTGCGGCTTCGATTTCCGGAGCCAGCACCCAGACCCAGGGACCGGGGGGCCGCGCGGCCACACGTTGCACGGCCTGCGCTACATCCGGCACGCGTTCGACCCGGGCGCCGCCGGCTTCCAGGTACACCGCAAAATCCGCAGCCACGCCTTGAAGGTCTCCCACGACCAGGCACGGCAAACCCGCAATGGAAGGCTCAGGCTCCGGAGTGTCCGATGGAAGGTCTACCTGCACGAACGGCACGCGAACCGTGAACGTGGAGCCTTCGCCGAGCGTGCTCTGGACGGTGATGTCTCCCCCCATCAGGTTCACCAGCAGGCGCGAGATGACCAGGCCCAAGCCGGTGCCGCCGAAACGCCGGGTCGTGGAGGCGTCCCCCTGGCTGAACGGCCGGAAGAGGCGCGTCAGCGTATCCGGCGCGATCCCTATGCCGTTGTCCTTGACTTGGAAATCGACGGTCACCTGCCCGCCCTTGGACTCCACCAGCGACGCCCGCACGGTGACCCGCCCGGCGTGTTGCAGGTTGGCGGAGAACTTCACGGCGTTGCTTACCAGGTTGATCAGCACCTGGCGCAGCCGTATGGTGTCGCCCAGCACGGTGCGGGGCAGGGCGGTGTCGATGAAGAAGGTCAGGTCCACCTTGTCGCGTTGCGCCATCTGGTCGGCAATGGCACACACTTTGGTCACCACATCGTCGATGCGCATCGGCGTGTTGTCCAGCTCCAGCTTGCCGGCTTCGATCTTGGAGAAGTCCAGCACATCTTCGATGATCGTCAGCAGGGACATGGCCGAGTCGCGGATCAGATCGACCATCTCGACCTGCTCGCCTTCCAATCGGGTCCTGTGCAGGACCTCCAGCATGCCGATGACGCCATTCATCGGCGTGCGGATCTCATGGCTCATCGCCGCGAGGAAGGAGGACTTCGCCTGGTTGGCCGTATCCGCCTCCTTGCGCGCCTGCACCAGCTCTGCCGTGCGGGCCTCCACGCGGTTTTCCAGCTCGATGCTCATCAGCAGGAGCTCTTCGTCGGCGCGCTTCTTTTCGGTGATGTCCAGCTGGTACCCCTGCACCTCCTGGATGCCGCCCTGGTCGTCAAGTACGCCCACCAGGTGCTCCAGCACCACGCGCACCTGCCCGTCGCGGCGCTTCACGTGGCGCTCGTGGTGGTTGTCAGAATAGGGTGAGGCGAGGTTGCGGAACAGCTCCACGCGCTCGGCCTCATTCGGGAACAGCAGCTTGCCCGCGGACAGCGCTTCTTCGGTGGTGGCGTAACCGTAGGACAACGCAAAGCCCGTGTTGCACAACAGGATGTTGCCGCTGGTGTCGCACACGAAGTTGGCCGTGAGGCCTTGATCGAAGATGCGGCGGTAACGGGCTTCACTCTCGCGCAGGGCCGCCGCCGCGATTCTGCGTTCGGTGACATCCTGCAGCGCGCCCTGGACGCGGCGAACGATGCCCTTGTCGTCGCGCTCCGCCTCGCCGATGGCGCGCACCCAGGCGGGGGTGCCTTTGGCCGTGAGGATTTCAAGCGTCACGTCGAAAGGCACGCCATCGCGCACACACGCCCCGTACGCTTCCCGGATGGCTGCCTGGCTCTGCGGGGCGTAGAAACTGGTAGCTTCCTCCAGGGTGGGAGCGTGCCCCACGGGCATGCCGTGGATCTCGCAGGCCTGGTCGGACCAGCTCACCATCCCCGTGTCGACGTCGACTGCCCACGCGCCGACCCGCGCAAGGCGGCTCGCCATGCGGATGCGCGCCTCCGTGCTCCTGATCTGGTGTTCGATCTGCTTTCGCTCCGTGATGTCCTGGCAGGTGCCGATGGCGCGCGTGGCACGCCCCAGGTGATCGAGAACGAGTTGCCAGCGCTCCTCGACGAACTTGAGTCGCCCGTCCACAAGCCGAAGGCGGTGCTCGATGGCGCCTGGCAAGCCCGTTCGCAATGACGCCTCCATTGCCTCGGCGACGGACGCTCGGTCGTCTTCGTGCACGAACTCCATGAACTCCGAGGCGTTGGGATGGAATGTCGATGGATCGGTTTCGAAAATCCGGTGCATCTCCTGCGACCACATGTGCGCACCACCCTCCAGGTCCGCGTCCCAGCTGCCAATATGTGCAACCGACTGGGCTTGGGAGAGCTGCAAACGCTCCAGTTCAATGCGCTCGATCAGATTGCGCTGCGCGATCTCGCTTTGCTGAAGTGACTGCTCCGCCAACATCCGCTCGGTCACGTCCACATGCATGATCACCGCGCCGGCGAGCTGGCGGTCCTGCACAGGCGTCGCCATCAGGCGGAACCATTGGCGTGTGCTGGGCGAATGGCAGGGGTATTCGATGGTGAACTGTGGCAGTTCGCCCGTCAGGACCTTGCGGATGCCTGCGCCTGCCGCATGGGCCCCTTCGGAACACTCGCCTGTGGCCGCGTCACAGATGGCGAGGTAGTTGTCCCCTACAAATGATTCTTCACTTTGCAGAACGTTGTCGCCGCCGCACCTACGCCACGAAGCGTTGACCGCGAGGATGCGGCCATCGCTGTCCAGCAAGGCGATGTGCGCGGGCAACGCGTCGAGGATCGCGATCTGCGTCTGTGCCATCCTTTCCCGCGCCGTGACGTCTTTCTGCAGCGCGCGGTTGGCCTGTTCGAGTTGCAATGTCCTGGTTTCCAGTTTGCGCACCAGCGTGGCGTTGTATTGCGCGAGGATGGTCTCTTCGATCTCCGTCGCGGCAAGGGGTTGCGCTGTGGGCAAGGCATTGACATCGGTCATGACCTTGTGCACGAGGGCCATGAAATCCTGTGGTTCCGAGGGCTTGAGCAGGAAGGCGCTGGCCCCCAGGCTGAAGGCGAGTGCTTCGTCGGCCGGATCGGTGTAGGTCGCGGTGTAGACCATGAACGGAATGCGCCGCAGCCCCGGGTCCGACCTCCAGTTCCGCAGCAGGGTGTACCCGTCCATCACCGGCATGAGCAGGTCGGAGATTACGATGTCGGGCGGTACCCGTCTGGCCACGGCCAGCGCTTCGGCGCCGTTGCGCGCGGTGTCCACGGCATAGCCATGCCCTGCCAACATGGCGCGCAGGTAGTACAGGTTCTGCTCATGGTCATCGACGATGAGGGCGCGCGTCATGGAGACTCCTTGGGCAGGAACTTTTCCAGCTCGGCGATGAATGTGTCAGGATTGATTGGCTTCTCGATGTAGCCGTTGCAACCGGATTCCAGCGCCTTCTCGCGGTCGCCCACCATGGCGTACGACGTGACCGCAATGATCGGGATCTGTTGCAGCGCAGGGATGCATCGCAGTGCCGTGGCGACTTCGTATCCGTCCATCAGCGGCAGCTGGATGTCCAGCAGGATCATGCAAGCCTGCACCGTGGACGCCAGCGCTATGCCGTGCGCACCGTCAATGGCTGACACGACCCGGTAGCCGTGCCGCTCCAGCATGAAGGTTGCCAGGTAGCGGTTCTGTTCGTTGTCCTCGATCAGCAGAATGGTCCGTGCCATGGCGTCAATCCTGTTCCATCATCGGCAAGGTCAGCTCGAAGCTGCTTCCCTGCCCCCACGTGCTTTGCGCCTCGATGTTCCCTCCGAGCAAGTTTGCCAACCTGCGGCAGATGGCAAGCCCCAGGCCGGTGCCCTCGTATTTCCGGGACAGGCCCGAGTCGATCTGCCGGAACGGCTGAAACAGCGTCTGCAGATCCGCCTGGCGGATGCCGATGCCGGTGTCGGACACGCGTACGCACACCGTGTCCGCACCAGACGCTCCACCCCCTGTCAGCGCAGGCCCGGTCCGCACCACCAGTGTCACGGTGCCCACCTCGGTGAACTTGATGGCATTGTTCAGAAGGTTCAGCATGATCTGCTCGAATCTGCGCCTGTCAGTGCACCAGGAGCCCAGATCGTCGGGGAGGGCCGCTTCCAGCGCCAGGCCTTTGGACGCCGCCATCGGCTTGACAGATGCCAGCACCCGCTCGATGGAGTCACGCATGTTGAAGGGCACCCCGCGGACCTCCAGCTGCCCCGCCTCGATCTTGGATATGTCGAGGACGTCGTTGATCAGCTCCAGCAGATGGCGGGCACTCGTGCGCACCATGCCGAGCTGCTTGGCCTGCTCCGCATTCAGCGGGCCTGCCATGCCCTGCAACAGGATGCCGCTGAACCCCAATATGGAGTTGAGCGGAGTGCGCAACTCGTGCGACATGGAGGCCAGGAAGTCGGACTTGATCCTGTCGGCGGACTCCGCGCGCAGCAGTGCGGTCTGGAGTTCACTGGTGCGTTCGCCGACCTTGCGCTCCAGCGATTCGTTCAGGTCGCGCAGGGCGGCCTCGCTCTCGTGGCGCCGGGTGATGTTGATGCCCATGCCCAGCAGGCAGGGCTCGGCATGGAACACGATGCGCCGGCCCGTGAGCAGGTACGGCGTGAGCCGTCCATCCTTGGAGAGGAACATGGCTTCCACCGAGGAGGCACCTGTGTCGAACACGTCCGCGATGCGGTTGGCGACCTCGGCTTTGTCGTCTCCTGCGAAGAAGTCCAGCGGGTGCATGTCTGCGATCTCTGCGCCCGTGTAGCCCGACACCGCTTCGAAGTCGCGGTTCCAGCGCAGGAACCTCCCCGCTGCGGTGTAGAAATAGACAATGCCCGGCATGCTCTCGATCATGGTGTCGGAGAAGGCCCGCTCGCGCCGGGCCATTTCATTGAGCCTTTGCGCTTCCTCGTCACGGGCGAACTTGTCGAGTGCGAATCCGATGTCGCACGCAGCCTCCCGCAGGAGCGCGACTTCCTTGTCCTGGAAGAACCCGGGCTCCTGCGCATAGACGTTCAATACCGCGCATGCCCGCCCCTGCAGCAGGATCGGATAGGCCGCAGACGCCCGAAAGCCCTGCGCGCGTGCTGCCTCGCGCCAGGGCACGGCGGACGGATCCTCCAGCAGGTCGTTGCAGATGAAAGGGCTGCGCTCGCGCAGCGCCTTGCCGGACAGGCCGCCGCCCTCGGGGCGGTCGTCTGCAAAAACTTCGATGGCGTGCAGATATCCCGTGTGATCGCCGAACTGGGCGACGGGCTGGATCGCCTGCGTGGCGTCGTCGAGCCAACCGATCCATGCCATTCCGAAACCGGCGTGTTCCACCAGGAGCTGGCACACCTTGGGGAACAGCGCTTCGCGCGTCGGCGACTGCACGATGGCCTGGTTGATGTGGCTCAGCGCGGCGTACAACCGGTTGAGCCGCGCGATCTCCGATTCGTAGCGCGTGCGCAAACTGGAATCGCGCAGCACCAGGATGAAGACCTGGCCGTGGGTAGAGTTCGGGGGCAGCCTGGACACTGTGACTTCCGCCGCAAAAGCGTCGCCACTGGCGCGCAGCCCGCTGATCGTGCGCAGCGGCGGCACTGTGGGTTTGGAGTCCGCCGCCACGCTATCGGAGTGCTCGCCTTGGGGCTCCTCCCAGGGGATGCCATGGGGAATGAATCGGGTGATCGGGCGGCCTTTGGCTTCGGCGCTGGCGCAGCCGAACATCTTTTCGGCGGCCGGGTTGAATTGTTCGACGTTGTGGTCGGCATCGGTGGTGACGATGGCTTCGCGCACGGCATCCAGAAGCGCGCCCATGCGGGCTTCGGTGCCACGCTGCCTCCGATCTTTGCTGGGTAGAGCCTGGGTGTTCATGCCGTCTGCCTGTCGACTCAGGGGACTGACTGCGATGGTGGTGCTGGCACAGGAGGCGCGTCAGCCTGCGCCAACGCTTCCCGGATCTTCGACGCCAGCTCGCTGCGCCGGTATGGCTTGTTCAGCAGCAGCACCCCCGGGTCCAGGCGACCCTGGTGCACGATGCTGTTCTCGGTGTAGCCCGAGGTGTAAAGGACCTTGAGATGCGGCCGCAGCGCGAGGGCGCGTTCGGCCAGATCGTGCCCGCTCATTTCGCCGGGCATCACCACGTCGGTGAACAAGAGATCGATCTCAGGGTGCTGGCGCACGATTTCCAGCGCCGTGGGGCCATCGGAGGCCTCCAGCACGCGGTAGCCCAGCTTCAGCAGCTGGCCATATGCATACCGCCGCACCATGTCGTCGTCTTCCACCATCAGGACGGTTTCTCCTTTGCTGTCCGCGACTGACTCCGGGGCGCGTTCCACCGGCTGCGCCAGGCTATCGGCCCGGGGCAGGTACAGCCGCACTACGGTGCCGTGGCCCACCTCGGAGTAGACGTTGACATGTCCCCCCGACTGTTTGGTGAAGCCATACACCATGGACAGGCCCAGTCCCGTGCCCTTGCCGCGTTCCTTGGTCGTGAAGAACGGCTCGAACACGCGCGCGAGGTGTTCGGGCGCAATGCCGCTGCCGGAGTCGGACACGGCCACCATCACATAGGCGCCTTCGCGCACATCGACATGTCCGCCCGCATAGTCCCCGTCGATTGTCTTGTTGGCGACCTGGATCACGAGTTGACCTCCCCGGGGCATCGCATCGCGGGCGTTGAGACACAGGTTGAGCACCGCGTTTTCCAGCTGGGCGGGGTCCACCAGCGCCGGCCACAGGTCGGGCTCGCGGGTGAATGACAGCTCGATGTGCTCGCCCAGCGAGCGGCGCAGCAGACCGTCCATGCTGGCGACCAGTTGACCGGCATCGACCGGCTGCGGTGCCAGCGGCTGACGGCGCGCGAAGGCCAGCAGATGCTGGGTCAGGTCCGCGCCACGCTGCGCCGCCTGGATCACGGTGCCGGCCAGGTCAGCCAGCTTGGGATCGTGCGCCACCTGCCCGGCAAGCTGTTCGGCTGTGCCGAGGATCACGGTGAGCAGGTTGTTGAAATCGTGTGCCACGCCACCGGTGAGCTGCCCCACGGACTCCAGGCGTTGTGACTCCTGCAGCTTGGCGTTCAGGGCGTCGATGTTGGCGCGCTGCTGCTCCAGGGACGCCGCCGTCTGGTTGAGCATGGCCATGAGGGCGCCGAGCTCTCCGCGCGGGTGGGGCTCGGGAACGCGCATGCCTTGCGTGCCCTCGCCCATACTCCTCACCATGTTGGCGATCTTGCCCGTATGTCGTCGGATGCCCCATTCGGCGAGGAAGCCCGTGACCACGAACAACACCGTGCCGATGCATGCCATGAGCAGCAGGTCCAGTGCAAATCGCCGGTTCGCGGGGGTGGTCAATGTGTGTTCCGATTGCCCCACCATCACATGGAGCCCCGCCTCGCGCATCAACCCGCTGCTCGACACGGCCCACAGCTTGCGCAGGCCATCGGGCCCCACAGCCTCGCGGACTTCGCCTTCTGCGAGGGATTGCGCAAGTCCGAGCACGGCGCTGTCTGCGATGGAGTCGCCAACCTTCGGCCCGTCTCCCCTTTCGCCAGACCATGCAAGCATCGTCCCCTTGTGGCTGACCAGCAGCACCGTCGACGCATGCACCGGGATGTCTTTCCGATCGATCCTGGACAGCAGGTTGAGGTTCAGCGACGCCAGCAGCACATAACGCAGCGCGTCCGACGCCGCGCGCACCGGGTAGGCGATCTGCAGGACCGGTGTGCCCGTGAGCCGGCCGAAAGCCGGCTCCATGGTGATGCCGCTTTGCAGCACGGTGGCCTTCTGAAAATAAGCCCTGTCGCGCAGGTCGAGGTCTCGGCCGCTCTTGAGGGAATCGCAGAAAAGCTGACCGTCTGGCTGGATGGTCAGGATGCCGGTGTACTGCGGGTACTGGTTGCGCACGCGCGAGAGGAAGTCCGAGCAGGCAGCGCGGTCCAACGTGTCGAGATCGCGCGCGCGGGCCAGTCCGTAGACCAGTTGTTGTGTGCCCTGGATCTTGTCACCCAGATCGCCTGCGATGGCCGCAGCAATCATGGGAAGCTGCCTGGTCGCGGTGGTGATGTCCCGGTCGCGCTCCTCCACGAATCGCCATCCGATCAACAGCGCAGGTAACAGCGTTGCCAGCAAGGCAATACACAGGAGTCGTGCGCGAATACTCATTGCGAAAGTCTCGTGTGTGCGACCACTCGCGGAAGATGTCCAGCGCGTACGGAATCGTGAGTCGCGGTTCTCCAACATCGCGCATCTCATTCAAACAGGTTAGCACGCTCAGCGGTACGTTTCCGCGGGCCTGGGAAAAAAGATACCAACGCCGCATCGCGTCGTTCGTCCGGTGACGAACGGGTGGCTGGTACCATGGCCTTCCTCCGCAACGCACTCAAGAAGCGATGGAAGCGTCTGAACGACCTGAACCCGTGGACATGCGCATCCTGGCGGACATGTTGGACGGCGACCGGGAAGAGATGGCAGAGATGCTTGCAGACTTCAGGGCCAGCGCACGCACCACGGCGATGGAGCTCCGGGCTTCCTGCAAGGACGGTGCACCGTCACAGATCGCGGCGTATGCACACCGCCTCAAATCCTCATCGCGTTGGATTGGTGCCATGGCGTTGGCCGATCTCTGCGCCGCCATCGAGCGCGCGGCGCGGGCGAACCAGCCCGACGTGGTCGCCGGGTTGATGGAGCGCATGGAAGTGGAGCTGGCGGCCGTGGAGCGGTTTCTGTCTTTGCGCTAGCCACAACGCCTTCCGTTCGCCAGGAGACGGTATGCCAGTCCGGAAAACCGACGGTCTGCTCGCCACCTTGCAGACCCGCTTCGCGCAGCACATGCCGCGCCGCCAGGGCTGCACGGGGGCGGCCGTGCTGCGGCCTGGGCGAGTCGCTGGCGGTGCGCTTCATCCCCGAGCGCAATGTCGCGGTGCTGCTTCGCAACGGCGACGCGGTGGAACTGCCGCAGCGGCCCAGTGGCTCGGGATTTGTCTACAGCAATGGGCCCAACACGATCCGCGGCAAGGGCCGTGAACTGAAGGTGGAGATCGGCCGCATGGTGCCGATCCAGTGCCAAGCCCGATAGCCCGACACTGCTGCATGCCGCCACCGGCGAGCGGCTGCCGGCATGCCTGACAAGGTGCAGCCTGGAGGCGGATCAGCCCTCCGCCGTGAAGCCCACTGCCTTCACGATAGGCGCCCACTTGGCCGTGTCGCGTTTCACCAGGTCGGCCAGCTCCGCGGGGGTGGAGGACATGGCTTCGAGCCCGAAAGTCGCCAGGCCGTCCACCACATCCTTGTGGGCCAGCGCGGTGCGCATGGCGGCATTCAGGCGCGTGACGATCTCGGTCGGGGTCTTGGCCGGCAGGAAGAACGCGAACCACTCGCTGTGCGTGCAGTCCTTGATGCCCTGTTCTTCGTACGTGGGCACGTCGGGCGCGAAGCGGCTGCGCTTGGCACCCGACACGCCCAGGATGCGCACCTTGCCGGTGGGCAGGTGCTGCGTCAGGTCGCCGATGGGGCCGGACACGGCCGACACGTTGCCGCCCAGCAGGTCGAGCATGGCGGGCTGCGTGCCGCGGTAGGCCGCGTGCTTGAGTTCCACACCCCCGTTCTTGCCCAGCAGCGCGCCGATGAAGTGGGGCGTGGAGCCCGCCGCCGGGGAGCCGAAGTTGGCAGCCGTGGGGTTGGCCTTGGCCCAGGCCAGGAACTCGGGCACGGTCTTCACGGTGGCCGGCACGGCCGGGCCCACCGCCAGGCCGAAGTCGAAGATGCAGCCGATGCTCACCGGGCTCAGGTCCACCATGGGCTCGTAGGGCAGCTTCTTGTAGATGTGCGGGTAGATCGTGAGGATGGACGTGGGCGTCTGCAGCAGCGTGGCACCGTCGGGCGCGGCGCCCTTGACGAAGGTCACGGCGATCTGGCCGCCCGCGCCGGTGCGGTTCTCCACCACGGCCGTCTTTGCGTACGAGGGCGCCAGCTGCGTGGCACTGCGGCGGCAGATGGTGTCGGAGGTGCCTCCGGCGGCGAAGCCGGTCACGATGCGCAGCACCTCGGGCTGGGCCTGGGCCCAGGCCTGCTGGCCGACGGCGGCGAGCAGCGCGGCGGCGCTGGTGGATTGGAGGAACTGGCGGCGTTGCAGGCGGGGCATGGATGTCTCCTGGAAAGGGGCGGGAGGTCGGGAGCGAACCCGGTGTGTCCTGGAGCACGCCAGCATGCGCGGCGCTGCCCAGGGCCAGAGGCCGGATGGTAGCCGCGTCCGGGCCCTACCGGCCTCCAGACTTTCCCGCGCCCGTGCCCACGACCCCGCCCGCGTTCAGCGCGGCAGGGTATGGAGCGGGATGTCCTTGGCCACGGCCAGCGCGTCCAGCTGGGCGCATGTGCGTGTGGCCAGGAAGGCGGCGATGCCGTCGCGCGTGGCGGCGGAGAACATGCCCTTGACGCCGCCATCGGGCACGCCGGCCGCCAGGCACAGTGCGCTGGCGAAATGCGGCTCCAGCGCCGCCATGGCGACCCGGCCGTCCTTGCAGGGGTAGATGCGGTAGCCCGCATGGCCCCCGCCCACGGAGGCCCCCGGCGCGGTGAGGCCCCAGGCATGCGGCAGGCCGAGATAGCGCGAGGCCGCGGCCAGTGCCACCTCGATGGCCACGCCCTTGCCCGTGGCGCGCTGCTGCAGCACGGCGGCGAGCACCGCCTCGCTGGCCATCAACGAGCCGCCCATGTCGGCGTACAGCGTGGGTGGCAGGTCCATGCCGTGCACGAGGCCGTTCTCGGCCATGTAGGTCAGGTCGTGGCCCGGCTCCTCGGCGCGCTCGCCGTGCGCGCCCACGATGGCGACCATGCCGAGGGCAGGGTAGGCCTTGTGCAGCGTCTTCCATTCCAGGCCCAGCTTGCGCAGGGCCGAGGGCCGGAAGGAGGTCAACAGCACATCGGTCCCGGCCAGGGCGCGGTGGATGCGGGCCTGGCCCTTGTCGGTGCGCAGGTCGGCGCCGAAGACCTTCACGCCTTCGTGGAGCGCGGCGTAACCGGCCGGGTTGTAGGCCTTCATCGGGTCGCCGGCCGGCGGCTCCAGCTTGCTGCAGCGCGCGCCCCAGGCGCGCAGGCGCATCATCGCGGCAGGGCCGGGCACGTTGAGTGCCAGGCTGAGGATGCGCACCCCGCGCAATGGCTTGGGCAGGGCGGGGGAACCCGTGGAGGGAGTGGTCTTCGGAGTCTTGGCAGAGGGCATGGTGGCCGGCAATGTAGCACCGGCCCTTGCGCGGGGACATCGTCGCTGCCGACGATTCTCCGGCCCACCGCGGCTCACGCCTCGCCGAAATCCAGCGGCAGCCCGACGTAGTTCTCGGCCAGCGAACGCGATGCGGCTTCGGAGTGGACCAGGTAGCCCAGCTCGGCCTCCTGCACCTTCTGGCCAAAGCCGGCCGTGTCGGGGAAGCGGTGCATCAGCGAGGTGAACCACCACGAAAAGCGTTCGGCGCGCCATACCCGGCGCAGGCAGCGCTCGGAATAGTGGTCGATGCCGACGCTGCTGCGCTCGCCATAGAACTCCTTGAGCGCGGTGGCGAGGTACTTCACGTCGGTGGCCGCCAGGTTCAGGCCCTTGGCGCCCGTGGGGGGCACGATGTGGGCCGCATCGCCGGCCAGGAACATGCGGCCGAAGCGCATGGGCTCGGCCACGAAGCTGCGCAGCGGTGCGATGCTCTTCTCGATGGACGGGCCGGTGACCAGGTGGTCGCGGGCCTCCGGGTCCAGCCGCAGGCGCAGTTCGTTCCAGAACGCGTCGTCGGACCAGCTTTCCACCTTGTCGTCCAGCGGGCACTGCACGTAGTAGCGGCTGCGCGTGGCGCTGCGCATCGAGCACAGCGCGAAGCCGCGTTCGGTGTTGGCGTAGATGAGCTCGTGCGACACCGGCGGCACGTCGGCCAGGATGCCCAGCCAGCCGAAGGGGTAGACCTTCTCGTATTCGGTGATGGCACCGGCCGGCACGCTGGCGCGGCACACGCCGTGGAAGCCGTCGCAGCCGGCGATGAAGTCGCAGTGCAGCACGTGGGTCTCGGTGCCGCCGTCGGGGCGGGTGGTCTGGTATTCCACGCGCGGGCTGGTGGTGTCGAAGTCCAGCACGCGCACGTTGGCGGCGCTGTAGACCGACGGCAGGCCGGCCGCCTGGCGGGCCTCCATCAGGTCGCGCGTGACCTCGGTCTGCCCATAGACCATCACCGACTTGCCGCCGGTGAGCCGCTGCAGGTCGATGCGGTGGCGCGCCCCCTGGAACAGCATCTCGAAGCCGCCATGCACCAGGCCTTCGCGGTGCATGCGTTCGCCCACGCCGGCCTCGTCCAGCAGGTCGACGGTGACCTGCTCCAGCACGCCGGCGCGGATGCGGCCCAGCACGTAGTCGGGGCTCTGGCGTTCGAGGACGACGGTGTCGATGCCGGCCTTGTGCAGCAGCTGGGCCAGCAGCAGGCCGGAGGGGCCGGCGCCGATGATCGCGACCTGGGTACGCATGGGATGGGTTTCCTGAGTGGGTGGAAGTGCGGTGGCACTGTAGGCCGCGCAGGCCTGCACAGGGAACCCGCATCGCACTGCGTGCGCGATGATCGAAGTCGGTGTGCGATCATCGCGCAAACGCCGTCGTCCACCCATGTCTGCATCCACCCCGTCCATTGCCCGCCCCGACCTCATCGAAGGCATGGCCAAGGGCATGGCCGTGCTGGAGAGTTTCGACACGGAGCGCCAGCGCCTCAATGCCACGCTGGCCGCGCAGCGCGCGGGGCTGAGCCGCGCGGCAGCAAGGCGGCACCTGCTGACGCTGGCGCACCTCGGTTACCTGGAGACGGATGGCAGCCACTACTGGTTGTCACCGCGCGTGCTGCGTTTTTCGGGCAGCTACCTCGCCTCGGCGCGCCTGCCGCGCACGCTGCAGCCGGTGCTCAACCGCCTGGCCGCGCAGCACCAGGCGGCTTTCTCGGCCGTGGTGCTGGACGGTGACGAGGTGGTGATCGTGGCCAACAGCGGACAGGGCTACGACCCGGCGCGCGACACCGCGTCGCGCTTGCTGGCCTACGGCATCCACCTGGGCGCGCGGCTGCCGGCGTTCGCCACGTCCACCGGTCGCGTGCTGCTGGCGGAGATGGCAGTGGGCGAGCGCCGCGCCTGGTTCAAGGGCCGCAGGTTGCCTCGGCTGACGGCCCACACCATGACCCGCCAGGCCGACCTGCGTGCGGCGCTGGAGCGCGCCCAGCGCGAGGGCCATTGCCTGGCGGTGGAGGAGCACGAGGTGGGTGTGCACGCCCTGGCCGTGGCACTGCGCAACAGCCAGGGTCTGGCCGTGGCTGCGCTCAACGTGGTGTTGCCCGGCGGCTGCGACGATCCGCAGCGCGTGCTGCGGCGCTGGCTGCCCGTGCTGCAGCAGGCGGCGGGGGAGTTGCGGGCGGTGCTGTGACGTGCGTCAGCCGCGCCGGATGTCGGCGGACACGAGGCAGCCGAACTCGCGCGCGAAGTCCACCGACACGCGGGCATGCACGGCGCCCTGCACGTCGTGGAAGCGCTGCAGCCCGGAGATGCCGAACACGCCTTCGTGCCAGATGTTGGGGTGGATATACAGGCCCTGGTGGCCGTCGAAGCGGAAGCACACGAACTGCTCGGGCGTCACGTCGTCGCCGGGCAGGGCCAGCGGCACCATGAAGGGCTTGGGCTCCAGGGGGAAGAACATCTGGCCGCCGTCGGGGTGGTAGTTGGCATGCCACAGCATCATGCGCGCCGGGTCGCGGCGGTGCGTGGTGTCGGCGTGGTCCGGCAGTTCGGAATAGGCCAGGATGTAGTTGCCACCCACGGCGTCGTTGCGGCCGTAGAGGATGTCACCCTGCCATTCGCTGGTGAACACGCCCTGCGTGGTGCCGGCTTCGTCGCCGGTGTCCGCGTCCACGGGCCGCCAGCCGGCCGCCGGCCAGCGCACGATCTCCACCTTGCACTGCGCGGGATCGTCGACCAGCGTGCCATAACCCTGCAGCGATTCCGGCGTGGCGTCCACCACCGGCATCTGCACGATGCGCAGGCCGGCCGGCAGGTCGGGGTTCAGGTAGTCGAAACGGGGCGGGTTGCGGGTCATGGGAGGGCTCGGGCAGGGGCCGCCGTGGTGGTCAGGGCGCGGCGGTCTTGCGCATCTCGGGGCCGCTCAGGCGCCAGCCCTTGCGGTGCGCGGCCACCATCTCGCACATCGCGGCGTTGTAGGGAGCCGGGACGCCATGCCGCGCTGCCAGCCGCACGATGGCGCCACAGAGGTCGTGGATCTCGGTGTTGCGGCCGTATTGCAGGTCGTCCCACATGGAGGAGCGCGCGGCGTCGTCGATGCGCAGCATGCGCGCGGCCAGGCGCAGGAACGCCCAGTTGGGCAGGCGCAGCACGCGCGGCAGCAGGGCGGGCGGCACGGGCGCCACGCGTGCGGGGCGTATGCCGGCGCGGCGCATCACCATCAGCGCCTCCTGCTGCAGGTTGGCCAGCACATGGCGGTAGTCACGGTCCTGCAGCTGGGTGCGCAGTGGCAGGTCGGACAAGGCATTGACGGGGTTGTTCAGGTTGAGCAGCAGCTTGCCCCATTGCAGGGGCTGCATGTCGCGCGCCAGGGTGCTCGGCAACCCACCCGCGTCGAAGGCAGCGGCCACCTCCCGGGTGGTGTCGTTGCGCTCCATGTAGAACCGCCCGGAGGTGGTGCGTTGCACCGTGCCTTCTTCCGGCATGGCGATGTTGCAGGCCACCATGCCGGCCATGGGCCGCGTACGCGGGGCGATGGCGCGTATGCGGGCGACGTTGTCAACGCCGTTCTGCATCGAGATCACGGGCGTACCTGCCGGGCAGCACACCGCCATTTCCAGTGCGGCGGATTCGGTGCTGCCACCCTTGACGCACATCAGCAGCACATGCGGCGCGTCCATGCGCACGGCGGCCAGCGAGGTGGCCAGCGTCAGGTGGCGGGCAGGCACGTGCGCCGGGCGGCCATCCAGGTCCTTGAGCTGCAGGCCGGTGGAGGCCAGGGCCTCGATGATGCGCGGACGGCCCACCAGCGTCACCCGGCGCCCGGCAGCCGCCAGCCGGCCGCCGATATAGCAGCCCACGGCGCCGGCACCGAGGACGATGAAGTTCATGGTGCCTCCATCCTATTGCGTCCGCTCGCCCAATGCCAGTACCAAAGCGATGGCGCTGGCCGCCATGGACGCCAAATGCAGGAAACCCAGGGGTTCCTGCAACCACCATGCGCCCGTCAGCATGGCGACGATGGGCACCATGACCGTGCCCAGCCCGGCCACGTGCGGGGGCAGCATCTGGGCAATGGCGAACCAGCAGACGTTGCCGATGCACATGGGCACGAGCGTGATCCAGGCGATCACGGCCAGCGACGTGGCGCTGGGCAGGAACCACCGGTGGTCGCCCAGCAACAGCGCCATCAGCACCATCGGCACGCTGCCCAGCAGCAGCTGCCAGCCCGTCAGTACCAGCACGTGGACCTGCACCTTGCCACGTTTGAGGATCAGCATGCCGGCAGCCCAGCCCACGGCCGCCAGCAGGCCCAGTGCCATGCCGGCCGGCGCATCCGCATAGGCCCGCAGGCCGGGCACCATCAGCAACACCACGCCCGCGGCGCCCAGGGCCAGCGCCAGCAGCATGCGCCGGCTTAGCCCGGTGCCCAGGAACAGCCAGCCGATGAGCGCGGCCCACAGGGGCATGGTGAAGCCCAGCACCGCGGCCTGGCCCGAGGGGATCAGGATCGCGGCATAGGTGCTGGCCACGTTCCAGACCACCAGGTAGCACAGGGTGGCCAGCACGACCGTGCCCCAGTACATACGCGGCAGCCGCAGCGGCAGGCCCCGCAGGCGCGCGAGCAGCAGCAGCGCTGCGCCCCCGACGGGCATCGACACCGCGCGGAAGGTCCACACCGACATCTCACGCACCGCCAGCGGGAAGAGCGACCAGTTGGCACCCCAGACCACCGCCAGCACGGCGAGCATGGCCAGGGCGCGGGGGGAGAGGTGGCTGCTGGGCATCGGGTTGGCCGGCCCCGGGCGCTGGCGGCCGGGTGGCCGAGGCGCATGGGACGGATTGGGCGGATTGGGAAAGGGCGGGGCGGCAGAAGGGTGCGTCAGTGCTCCGCCGCCTTGGCACGCCGTTGGCGCCGTTTGCGCCGCGCGTCCATGTGCCACGCCAGGAAGGGCAGGATCAGGAGGGAGCCGGGAATCGCCCAGATCAGCAGGTAGGGGCTGACCGAGGACACGGAGCGCAGCATCTGCCGGATCTCGTGGCGGTCTTCCGCCGTCCACTGGCCGCCCTTGCGCTGCTTGCGCAGCAGGGGCAGCGCACTGCGGATCTGCTCGAGCTCGTTACGCAGACGGGTCTTCTCGCGGCTGTTGCCCGCCACCATCGACGAGAACCAGACCGGCGCCATTGGCATCCGGGCCTGGAATCTCTGCGTGCTGTCGGGATCGAAATCGGCGGCTGCGCCACCCTCCGGTGCGGGCGGAGGTGAGGGGGCTGGGGGCATGGCGAAATTATCCCCCAGCATCCCCACGGCAGGCCCCCCGCGAGGAGGGGAGCCTGGCGTGGCGCGCAATTCAGGCGCGTTTGCGGCGCAGCTGCCACAGTGCCGCGGCGGCCAGCGCGGCGATGGCGGGCCACTCCAGCGCACCGCCGCCGCCCCCGCCGCCGCCAGACACCACGGTGCTGCCCGTGCCGTTGATCTGCAGGGTGGTGCTGGTGGCGGTCGTGGCGCCCAGGGTGTCGGTCACGACCAGGCGCACCTCCACCGTGCCGGGGCTGCTGGCGACGAGTGTCACCGTGCTCTGGTTGGTGGGCCCCGACAGGCTGGCGAGCCCTGCGCCGCTGGCAATGCTCCACTGGTAGCTGGCGATGCCGCGGCCGGCGCTGGCACCGGAGTCGGCCGCGCTCAGCACCGTCGACGTGCCTGCCACCAGCGTGGTCGCCTGCGCCGTGATGCGCGCGGCGGGTGCCAGCACCGCAGCCACGGCGCGCGCGGCGTTCAGCATGCCGGCGCCGCAGGTGCCGGTGGTGCAATAACACTCGTCCTGGTCGCGGGCCGTGGGGGCCTGGCATTGGGGTGTGCCGGGGTCTGCGCCCGTGGTGGGGAAGGGCGTTGCCGAGGACTGCAGTGCCTGGCGCATCTGGTCCACGGACAGGGCGGGATTGACGGACACCATCAGGCCCAGCGTGCCGGCCACGATGGGCGCGGAGAAGCTGGTGCCCAGCGAGGGGCGGGTGTTGCCGTCGCTGTAGGTGTGGACCAGGGGCGAGGTGGTGCCGGTGTTGGTGGTGGTCAGCAGCGGGTATTCGCAGGTACCCACGAGGTTCACGCAGTTGCCGGCCGGCGCGGCGATGGTCACCCCGCTGCCCAGGTTCGAATACCCCACCTTCGTGCCCACGTGCCGCAGGCCGGCGACCGCGATCGCGCCAGGGCAATTGGCGGGCGTGGTGAGGGCCCGGCCGGCGCCGTTGCCGGCCGCGACCACCACGGCCACGCCGGCCGCCGTGAGCTCCGAGATCGCGTCGCGGAAGGACGCCAGGCAGCTGCCGGTGGATCCCAGGCTCATGTTGATGACCCGTGCCGGGTACGCGTTGGGCACGGACTGCGAGCTGCCCACGCCCACCTCGCTGCTGAGGCCTGCGGCCCAGCGCATGGCGGCGATGATGTCCGAGTCGTAGCCACCGCAGCGGCCGAGCACGCGCACCGGCAGCACCATCACGTCGCGGCCCACGCCGGCCATGCCGGTACCGTTGTTGGTGGCAGCGCCGATCAGGCCCGCGACCTGCGTGCCATGCCAGCGGCTGGTCGTGGCGGCGATGCCTGCGCCGCATTCGTTGGCGTTGGTCCAGTCGCCGGGGTCCGAGGGGTTGCCGTCGCGGCCATCGCCGTCGTTGGAGATGGCGGTGTCGCGCACAAAGTCGTAACCGGGCCGCATCTTGACGGCCAGGTCGGGGTGGTCCAGCAGCACGCCGGTGTCCAGCACGGCCACGGTGACGGCGGAGGAGCCATTGGTCACGTCCCAGGCGCCCACGGCATCGATGGCCGAGACCGTTGTGCTGTTCGGGGCGCGCAGGTACCACTGGCCGGTGGCGGGCGTGATGGTGGTCTGGCCCGCGGGCAGGTACGGGTCGTTGGGCAGGGCCGCGATGTGGCGGCGCATGTCCGGCACGGCCCATTCCACTTCGGGCTGGGCGGCGAGCTGGCTCGCCAGGGCGGCGGAACTCATGCCGCTGCCGGCCAGGGCCTGGGTGCGTCCACCCAGCACGCGGCCGTTGCGCAGCGGCATGCGCAGCCGCTCGGCCATCGCCGCGGCAAACTGCGGGCGCGGCGTGGCAGCGTTGCGCTCCACCGACAGTGCGCGCAGCATCTGGTCGTCGGCGCGGAACTTGACGATCACGCGGGCCTCGCTGGCTTCGTCGGTGGTGGTGCCCACCGCACGCGGCACCATGCCGCGTTCGACGGCCTGCGCCGTGCCGGCCAGCAGGCCCATGCACAGGCAGGCCAGGCCCGTCCACGCGGCAAGGCGCAGGCGCGAGCGGGGCTGCGTTTCGGGGGAGGGGGTCGGATCAGCGTGCATGGTGCATCCAGGGGCGGGGTGTTGCGGAGCCGGGAGCATCATCCCACGACATCGCGCGCCCCCACCATCACGCCAACGGCCGATGCGGGGGGGTCAGCCCGCCGCTTCCAGCTGCGTGGTCAGTTCCAGCCAGCGTTCTTCCAGCGTGCCGAGCTCGCCCTGGGCCGCATGCAGCTGGCCACCGACCTCGGCGATGCGTGACGCGTCGGCCAGGCCGGCGAGCTGCTGCTCGAGCGTCGCGACCTGCGACTGCAGCTGGGCCAGGCGTGCCTCGGCCTTCTGCAGATCATCCCGCAGCGCGGTGGCGGAGCGCCGCGGTGCCGTGGAGGCGGGGCGCTTGGCCGGGGCCGCCGCGGCCTGCGGTGCCGGCGCGGGGGCCGTGGCGGCCTTGCGCGCGGCTTCGCGCTGGCGCTTGGCTTCGTCCAGCAGGTAGCGCTGGTAGTCGTCCAGGTCGCCATCGAAGGGGCCCACGCCACCGCGCGAAACCAGCCAGAACTCGTCGCAGACGGAGCGCAGCAGCGCCCGGTCGTGGCTGACCAGCATCACCGTGCCTTCGAACTCGTTGAGCGCCATGCCCAGCGCCTCGCGCGTGGCCAGGTCCAGGTGGTTGGTGGGCTCGTCCAGCAGCAGCAGGTTGGGGCGCTGCCAGACGATCATGCACAGCACCAGGCGGGCCTTCTCGCCGCCGCTCATGCTGCCCACGGACTGCTTGACCATGTCGCCGCTGAAGTTGAAGGTGCCCAGGAAACTGCGCAGGTCCTGCTCGCGCGTGGCCTGGCCCTGCAGGCGGCCGGCGGCGGTGGTCTCGCGCACCAGGGTGATCATGTGCTCCAGCGGCGAATCCGCCGGGCGCAGCACGTCGAGCTCCTGCTGCGCGAAGTAGCCGATGTTCAGGCCCTTGCCCTCGGTGATCTCGCCGCCGATGGGGGCGAGGTCGCGCGCCACGGTCTTGACCACGGTGGACTTGCCCTGGCCGTTGGCGCCCAGGATGCCGATGCGCTGGCCGGCCAGCACGGACTTGCTGACGTCGCGCACGATCACGGTGGGCGGGGTGCCGGGTGCCGCGGCCTCGGGCGGTGGGTAGCCGAAGCTCACGCCCTGCATGGCCAACATGGGGTTGGGCAGGTTCGCGGGCTCCTTGAACTCGAAGGTGAAGTCGGCCTCGGCCAGCAGCGGCGCGATGCGCTCCATGCGGTCCAGCGCCTTGACGCGGCTCTGCGCCTGCTTGGCCTTGCTGGCCTTGGCCTTGAAGCGCGTGATGAACTTCTGCAGGTGGGCGATCTTCTCCTGCTGGCGCGCGAAGGCGGCCTGCTGCAGCTCCATCTGCTCGGCGCGCATGTCCTCGAACTTGCTGTAGTTGCCGCCGTAGCGCGTGAGCTTGGCCGAGTCGATGTGCAGCGTGACGTCGGTCACGGCGTCGAGGAACTCGCGGTCGTGGCTGATCACGAGGATGGTGCCCTCGAAGCGCTGCAACCAAGCCTCGAGCCAGACCAGCGCGTCCAGGTCCAGGTGGTTGGTGGGCTCGTCCAGCAGCAGCAGGTCGGCGGGGCACATGAGCGCGCGGGCCAGCTGCAGGCGCATGCGCCAGCCACCCGAGAAGCTGTCGACGGGGTTGTGCAGCTCCGTGGTCTTGAAACCCAGGCCGAGGATCAGGGCCTGGGCGCGCGCGGCGGCGTCATGGGCGCCCGCGTCGTGCAGCTCCATGTAGGCATGGGCCATGCGGTCGCCGTCGTCGCTGGCCTCGGCCTCGGTCACTTCGCGCTGCGCGGCCAGCAGGCGCACGTCGCCATCGACCACGAAGTCCGTGGCGCTCTGGTCGGTCTCGGGCATGTTCTGCGCGACCTGGCCCACACGCCACTGCGCGGGCACGTTGAAATCGCCGGCGTCCTCGTGCAGCGAGCCGTCCAGCAGCGCGAAGAGGGAGGATTTGCCGGCGCCGTTGCGGCCGACCAGGCCGACCTTCTCGCCGGGGTTGAGGGTGACGGAGGCGCTGTCCAGCAGGACCTTGGTGCCGCGGCGCAGCGTGATGTTCTTGAGCGTGATCATGGGGAAATGGAATGCAGCAGGGCTTCGCGCGTGAGCACGCAGACCTGGTCGGCTCCGGCGCTGGTGTCCAGCCAGATGGCGCCGAGGGTGGGGAAGGCAGCGTCGAAATACGCGCGCTCGTGGCCGATCTCCAGCACCAGCGCGGCGCCTTCGGCCAGGTGGGCGGGGGCGGCTGGCAGCAGGCGGCGCACGAAGTCCATGCCGTCGCTGCCGCCGGCCAGCGCCAGGGCCGGCTCGGCGCGGAACTCCGCCGGCAGGGCGGCCATGCTGGCGCTGTTCACGTAGGGCGGGTTGCACAGGATCATGTCGTACGGACCGTGTGCGGCGGCCAGGCCATCCCCCTGCAGCAGCCGCACGCGGTTGGCCAGCGCATGGCGCTGCAGGTTCAGGGCCGCGACGGCCAGCGCATCGGCCGAGAGGTCGGTGGCATCCACGTCCAGCGTGAGCCAGGCCATGGCGGCCAGCACCGCCAGGCTGCCATTGCCGGTGCACAGGTCCAGCACGCGGCGGGCGTCCTCGGGCAGCCAGTAGTCCAGTTCGCCCTGCACGAGTGGCTCGGCGATCAGGCTGCGCGGCACGATCACGCGCGGGTCGACAGTGAAGGGCACGCCCTGCAGCCACGCCTCGCCGGTCAGGTAGGCGGCGGGCTGGCGGGTGTCGATGCGTTGTTGCACCAAGGCCTCGACGCCGGCGCAGGCCGGCGTGTCGACGGCCTGGCCACCGATCGTGTCCAGGTCGCTGTCCAGCGGCAGGCCGAGCTTCCACAGCACCAGCCAGGCTGCCTCGTCGAAGGCGTTGGTGGTGCCGTGTCCGAAGTGGATGCCAGCGGCCTCCAGTCGGGCCGCGCTGGCGTCCATGAGTTCCAGAATCGTCATCGTGTCTTGCCTGGGCACGCGGGGATCGCGTGCCGCCATGTTGGGAGTGCCCGGCCGCCGATGGCGGCGCCGGGCCGGAAATGCGCCGTCGCCCAGGCCGCGGCCATGCCGGCCAGCGGGCCCGGGCGCGGTGTTATTGCTTCACGTCGAGCGTGATTTCGGTGAAGGAGGGTTCGTCGTCCGGCTCTTCCACCTGCTGCGTGAGCTTCGCCTTGCTGAAGTCGTTCTGCATGCGCCACATCAGGTTGGTGGGCGAATCGGCGTTGGCCAGGCCTTCCTTGCGGTCCACCACGCCTTCGTCGATGAGCCGCGCGATGTCGGCCTCGAAGCACTGCGAGCCCTCGGCCATGGATTTTTCCAGCGCCTCCTTGATACCGGAGAAATCGCCCTTCTCGATGAGGTCGGACACCAGCTTGGTGTTGAGCAGGATCTCCACGCTGGGCACGCGGTTGCCGGCGACGGTGCGCAGCAGGCGCTGCGACACCACGGCCTTGAGGGCAGCCGCCAGGTCGCCCAGCATGGTCTCGCGCACTTCCACGGGGTAGAAGCTCAGGATCCGGTTCAGCGCCTGGTAGCTGTTGTTGGCATGCATGGTGGCCAGGCACAGGTGGCCGGACTGTGCGTAGGCCAGCGCCGCGGACATGGTCTCCCGGTCGCGGATCTCGCCGATCAGGATCACGTCGGGCGCCTGGCGCAGCGCGTTGCGCAGTGCCACCTGCAGGTTCTCCGTGTCGCTGCCGATCTCGCGCTGGTTGACCACCGAGCGCTTGTTCTTGAACAGGAACTCGATCGGGTCCTCGATGGTCAGGATGTGGCCCGACACCTGTTCGTTGCGGTGGTCGATCATGGCCGCCAGCGTGGTGCTCTTGCCCGCACCGGTGGCACCCACCATGAGGATCAGCCCGCGCTTCTCCTTGATCAGGTCGCCCAGCACCGGCGGCACCATCAGCGTGTCCAGCGGCGGCACCTCCAGCACGATGAAGCGGATCACGGCCGCGATGGAACCGCGCTGGCGCATCGCGCTCACGCGGAAACGGCCCACGCCGGGGATGGGGAAGCCCATGTTGAGCTCGCCGGTGCGCTCCAGCTCCTCCATCCGGTCCGCCGGCAGCACCTCGGCCAGCAAGGCACGCGGCGCGTCGGGCGGCAGCACCTGGTTGTTGATGGGGATGGTCAGGCCGTTGATCTTGATCAACGCTGGCGCATGGGCCGACAGGAAGACGTCGGAGGCCTTCTTGTCGCTCATCAGGCGCAGGATGCGCTCCATCGTTCCGGGGACCGTGGTGGTGGCCATGGGGGGCTCCTGGGAAGGTGTGCTTGCCTGCGCCTGCGGGATGCGTCAGTCGCGCAGCAGCTCGTTGAGGCTGGTCTTGGAGCGGGTCTGGGCGTCGACGGTCTTCACGATGACCGCGCAGTACAGGCTGTACTTGCCATCGGCGCTGGGCAGGTTGCCCGAGACCACCACGGAGCCCGCCGGCACGCGGCCGTAGGTCACGGTGCCGGTGGCGCGGTTGTAGATCTTGGTGCTCTGGCCGATGTACACGCCCATGGAGATCACGGAGTTCTCTTCCACGACCACGCCCTCGACGATCTCGGAGCGTGCGCCGATGAAGCAGTTGTCCTCAATGATGGTCGGGCCGGCCTGCACGGGCTCCAGCACGCCGCCGATGCCCACGCCGCCCGAGAGGTGCACGTTCTTGCCGATCTGTGCGCAGGAGCCGACCGTGGCCCAGGTGTCGACCATGGTGCCTTCGTCCACGTAGGCGCCGATGTTCACGTAGGAGGGCATCAGCACCACGCCCTTGGCGATGTAGCTGCCGCGGCGCGCCACGGCCGGCGGCACCACGCGCACGCCGGAGGCCTTCATGTCCGCCTCGGACGCGCCCGAGAACTTGGTGGCCACCTTGTCGTAGAAGCCCAGGTCGCCGGCCGACATGACGCCGTTGTCCTTGAGGCGGAAGCTCAGCAGCACGGCCTTCTTGACCCACTGGTTGACCGTCCACTGGCCCACGCCTTCGCGGGTGGCGGCACGCAGGGTGCCGGCGTCCAGCCCGGCAAGCACATGGTCGACGGCCTCGCGGATATCCGCCGGGGCGGAGGCGGCGGAGAGGCTGGCGCGGTTGTCCCACGCGGTGTTGATGGTGTCCTGGAGTTGTTGGGTCATGGGTACGAAGGCTGAAAGGTCAGAGGCTGGAGGCGGGATACACGTCGGCTTGGGGAGGCTGGCCGAGACTGGTGCTGCGCTCAGCGGCCCCGCACGAAGGCGATGATGCGCTGGGCGGCTTCCACACATTCCTCGGTTTCCGCCACCAGCGCCATGCGGATGCGCTGCGCACCGGGATTGCGGCCTTGCGCCTCACGCGCGAGGAAGCTGCCGGGCAGAACCGTGACATT
Source organism: Burkholderiaceae bacterium (assembly GCA_965278985.1). Taxonomy (GTDB): domain Bacteria; phylum Pseudomonadota; class Gammaproteobacteria; order Burkholderiales; family Burkholderiaceae_C; genus CAISIP01. The sequence continues at coordinate 1,232,313 of OZ257131.1, forward strand.
GTATTGAGCGTAGAGGTCGCGGGCGAAGTCGGTGTCGCTGCCCTGCACCTTGGCCCAGAGGTAGAAGCCGGCATCGGGCAGCTTCACGTCCAGCACCTCGGCCAGCATCGGCGTGACCTGCGCGAACTTGGCGCGGTAGGCGGCACGGTTGGCCACCACGTGGCTCTCCTCGTTCCAGGCCGCGGCGCTGGCGGCCTGCACGGCCATGGACATGGCACTGCCGTGGTAGGTTCGGTAGAGCAGGAAACGCTTGATCCACGAGGCGTCTCCGGCCACGAAGCCGCTGCGCATGCCGGGCACGTTGCTGCGCTTGGACAGGCTGGTGAAGCTCACGAGGTTGCGGAAGTCGCTGCGTCCCAGGCGGGCGGCGGCCTCCAGCCCACCCAGGGGCGGCTCGTCGCGGAAATAGATCTCGCTGTAGCACTCGTCGGAGGCGATCACGAAGCCGTGGCGGTCGGACAGCGCGAACAACTTTTCCCACTCGGCCAGCGGCATCACGGCGCCGGCCGGGTTGCCGGGCGAGCAGACGTACAGCAGCTGCGTGTGCTGCCAGACTGCCTCGGGCACACTGTCCCAGTCCTGCGCGAAATTGCGCTCGGGCACCGCGGGCACGAACCACGGCTCGGCCCCCGCCAGCAGGGCCGCGCCCTCGTAGATCTGGTAGAACGGATTCGGGCATACCACCCATGGGCCGCGTGGTTGGCCCGAGCTTGTTACAGAGCGTTGTGGGTTTACCACGGTCTGGGCGAAGGCGAAGAGGGCTTCCCGCGATCCGTTCACGGGCATGACCTGCGTCACGTCGTTCAGGCCGATGCCGTAGCGGCGCTGCACCCATCCGGCGAAGGCTTTGCGCAGCGCGGGGTCGCCCGCGGTGGCCGGGTAGCCGCTCAGGCCACTGGGCGTGGCGCTGGCGGAAGCATGCAAGGCGTCGACGATGAATGCCGGTGTGGGGTGCTTGGGCTCGCCGATGCCCAGGCTGATCGGGCGATAGTCGGCGTTGGGCTGCACGCCCGCGAAAAGCTGGCGCAAACGTTCGAAAGGATACGGTTGCAGGCGGTCGAGCAAGGGATTCATGGGCGGCGATTATCCGGGTGGCCGGGAAAGGGGTCCGTACCCCCGTGTTCCTGCGATATCCAACAACATTTCTTTACGCTAGCATGCCTCATCAAGACGGATGAAGACGCGCTGGTTTCCTTGGGAAGCCGGCGCGTTCGTGCGCAGGGCCGCCGCCGGGCTTCAGGAGATACATGATGGTCAAGGGAAATCGCGCGAAGCTGCCTCGTCTGAAGGCACTCATGGTGGCTGTGCATGCAGCCTGGGGTACCGTAGCCTGGGCCTTGCCCCAGGACGCCACGGTGGTCAACGGCCAGGTGGTGATCACCCAGCCGGCGGCCGGCTCGATGCGCATCAACGCGTCCAACGGCGCGATCATCAACTGGCGACAGTTCTCCATAGGGGCGGGCGAGAGCACCCGGTTCATCCAGCCGTCGGCGACCAGCGCCGTGCTCAACCGGGTGGTGGGGTCCGAAGCCTCCCAACTGCTGGGCCAGCTGCAGTCCAACGGCCAGGTGTTCCTGATCAACCCGAACGGCATCGTCATCGGGGCCGGTGCGCGCATCGACACGAACAGCTTCATCGCCTCCACGCTGGACATCGCGGATGCGGATTTCCTGGCCGGCAAGCTGCGCTTCTTCGAGCGCGGCACGGCGGGTCGCATCGACAACGGCGGGCTGATCACGGCGGGCCCGGGCGGGCGCATCTTCCTGATCGCGCCGGACATCCAGAACAGCGGCATCCTGCATGCCCCCGACGGCCAGATCCTGCTGGCGGCGGGGCGCAAGCTCGAGATCACCAGCATGGACCTCGACGGCATCCGCTTCGAGATCCAGGCGCCGACCGATTCCGTGCTGAACCTGGGGCAACTGCTGGCCGAGAACGGTGCCATCGGCGCGTTCGCCGGCACGCTGCGCCATTCCGGCACGGCCCAGGCCAACCGCCTGGCGCTGGACGCGGATGGCGGCATCGTGCTGGCCGGCTCCCACAACCTCACGCTGGATGCCGGCAGCATCACGCGTGCCGACGGCGCCCGCGGCGGCAACATCGTGCTGCAGAGCGCGCAGGGCACCACGCGGGTGGCAGGGACGGTGTCTGCACAAGGCAGCGCGGGGCAGGGCGGCGACATCCGCGTGCTGGGTGAGCGGGTCTCGCTGCAGGCCGGCGCCACGCTGGACGCGTCCGGCAGCTTGGGCGGCGGGCAGATCCTGGTCGGTGGCGACTACCAGGGCAAGAACGCGGCGGTGCAGAACGCCGAGCGCGTGTCCGTCGCCGAGGGCACGACGCTGCGCGCGGATGCCACGGCGCAGGGCGATGGGGGCCGCATCATCGTGTGGGCGGACGAGAACACGCGCTTCCAGGGGCATGTGTCGGCACAGGGCGCAGGCCAGGATGGCGACGGCGGTTTTGCCGAAGTCTCGGGCAAGCAGAACCTCGAATTCGCCGGCACCGCCAACCTGGGCGCGGCCTTGGGCCAGAGCGGCACCCTGCTGCTGGATCCGTTGGACATCATCATTTCCTCCACGAGCGGTCTATTGCCGTCGGTGGTCGACGAGTTCACGGACTTCCCGTTCAATGTGGTGACCGTCTCCCCGAAGACGCTGGCAGGCCTGCAAGGCAACGTGATGCTGCAGGCGAACCGCGACATCTACATCAAGGACGAGCTGAAACTCACGGCAGCCGGCGCAGGGGTCACGATGCTCGCCGGTGGCGCCACGTACACCGATGGCGCGATCTACAACAACGGGGGCATCATCACCGTGGGTGGTGCGGTTACGCTGCGCGCCAACGGGCTGTACGGCCGCGGCGGAATCACTACCGCTGGCGGCGCGGTGGATGTGCTGACCACCGGCACGCTGTCCTATGGCGGCGTCATGGACGGCATCAAATACGGCGTCATTGATACAGGCAATGGCAGCGTGACGTTGGCGTCTGCCAACGGGTCTGTCAACAGCGCCAACGTGCTGGCTGGCAGCGGCAACATCACAGTCACGGCCTCCGACAACGGAAGCACCAACAGCATTGGAATCTTTGGCGGCAGTTATGTCACCACTGGAGTGTCCACCTTCACGGCCCTCGGCACCAACGGCCGCATTTCGGGCGTGAACGTGCATGCCGGCACGGCCACCCTGAGTGCGGAGCGGGACGTCAACGCCGTGGTGCAAGTGGGCGACCGGGTCAACGCCTCGTCTTCTACGGGATCCGTGACGCTGTCGGCGGATGGTGACACCCCGCTGCGCGTGGGCACGGTGTCCGCACGCAACAGCGTGTCGCTGGTGTCCAACCATGGCATGGCCATGGCGTCGCAGGGCCAGGTCAGTGCGGCGGCGTTCAACCTCTTCGTCGGCGGCAGCAGCGTGGCCGCCGGTGCCGCGGATGCGCCCTTGCTGTTCGCGACGAATTCTGCCGCGGTGCAGCCGACCATCGCAGTCTACGGCGCCACGGCACCGGTGCACATCGGCCTGGGTGCCAGCACCGTGCTGGGGAGCCTCTACCTCGAGGGCTCCGTCGCCGGGCTGGGGGGCAGCTCCCTCACGGGTGGTGCCAACCTGGCGGGTGCGGCCTTCTCCGTCGGGGCGGGCATGCTCGACTTCTCCCTGGCCACGACCTCGGGCCTGGCCGGTGGCCTGACCGTGAGTGTGCGCGACGGCGGCATCCATGCCACGAACCTGTCCTTGCCCGGCGCCGCCGCGGTGCTGGCGCCGCAAGGCGGTGTCGTGCTGGATGCCTTCACGGGTGGCTCCCTCGTCATCTCGGCGCGGGGCGACGTGAGCATCGGCTCGGCGCAGACCACCGGTGCCGGCGGCATCCGCGTCGACGCCCGCCAGTGCAGCACATCGGCCTTCGCCTGCACGGCTGCCAACAACATCACGGCCGGCACCCTGAGCACGAGCGGCAGTGGCAGCATCGGCCTGTACACCTACGACAACGGCAGCATCAGTGTCAGCAGCCTTGCGGCGGCAGGCGACGTGGCCATTGCGGCGGGCCGGGTGTTCAACACATCCAGCTTCACCTCCCAGGCCACTACCAACGGCATCAGCCTGGGCACCGTCGTGGGTGGCCGCGATGTGGACGTGAACAATGTGGGGAATGGCAATGTCACCATCGGCAGTCTGCAGGCTACGCGTTCCGTCGACATCGCGGCGGGCAACTACTACCAGCCCGTGGCATTCGGCCCCTCGGCCCAGACATCCAACCAGATCACGGTGCAGAACGTCGGCAATGCGGCCACCGGGGACTACACGATCTACAACAACGGTACGGGCGGTATCGCGCTGGGTGGCACGATCGACCGAACGGCATCGGGATCCGTGTACCTGCAGACGGCCAACGGCTCCGTTTCGTCCTCTGGCGACATTGCCGCGCGCTACTATTTGAGCGTCAATGCCGGGCAGGGGAGCGTCAGCCTGGGCAACGCCACCAGCGCTGAGACGGGTATCGACATCTACGCCGGATCCTCCGTGCTGGTGGGCAATCTGGTGGCAGGCTCTCCCAGCTCTTCCGGCAGCGTGACCGTCCAGGCCGGCGCGGACCTGCGTTTCGCATCCATCCAGTCCACGGGGGCCAACAGCAATTCCGGCAGCGTCTACCTGGCAGCCTACGGCGGCGCCGTCCGCACCACGCTCGACAACCCGGGCATGGATATCGTCGCCAGCGGCGATGTGTCGCTGTATGCCTTCGACACCGCTGCGGGGAGCATCGGCAACAGCGCCTTCACCAACCCGCTGAACATCCAGGCAGGCAGCAATGCCATCGTGACGCTGTTGGCTGGCAAGGACATCGGCGCGACGTCCAAGGCAGTGACCGTCGACACCACCGGCACCATCGACGTGACAAGCTACGGTGGCCAGTTCCACGTGGCAGCCACCGATGGCACCACCGAGCGGGCGGTGGCAAGCATCCGCCTCTCGGCCTCGGCGGCCGGGGTAGGGGCAGGGCAATCCTCCACCTTCGACTCCGCCAATCAGGATGTGGTGGCCAGCAGCAACGGCAGCGCCTTGACGCTCGGTGACCTCGTGCAGACCACAGGCACGCTCAACGAGTTCGCGTTTCAGGCGCTTGGCGGCGGGCTGAATTTCGGCAACGTGAACCTGGCGACCACGGGCTTCGACAAGCTGGCGCTGGCCTCGCAGGGTCCGCTGATCCAGACCACCGGCAACATTTTGGCAGGCAACCTGCGGCTGGATGCGGGCGGTGGCGATGTGACGGTGGGAGGCACCATCACGGCCAATTCCGCCGAGATCGCTTCTCCCAGCCGCAACAACATCCTCTACATCCGCGGTGGCAACATCGCGACAGCGTCCCTGCAGGCCCAGTCCATCGACGTACTCGGCAATGGCACGGTGGCGATCAACGGCACGGTGAACTCCACCGGCACGCAGCGCGGCTTCGCCAACGGCGCCTACGACTACGACGTGCGGACCTACGTGACGGACGAGTTGAAGCTGGTGGCGGGGGGCAATCTGACTACGGCGGGCGCCGTCACCAGCGCCACCTCTTCCATCCTCACCGCCGGCGGCTCGGTCAACGTCGCTGGTGGCGCCGGCGCCGTGAGCGGCGGCGCCTTCGGCAACTTCTACTACCACGACAAGGTGCAGATGACGGCCGGTGCAGCGCCTGGCGGGACGATTGCGGCGGGCGCCCTGTCCGCCCTGGACGTGACGCTGCAGGCCTACGGTGTGACGGTCGGCACCATCAACGCGAACCAGGCCACATCGGTGACCGGCAACACGCTGCAGACCGGCGCGATCACCTCCGGCAGCTCCGCCATCCTCACCGGCAGCAGCCTGGCGACGGGCAGCATCACGGCACCGAACATCCGGCTGACGGGCGACACCTGGGCCACCGGCAACCTCACGGCCTCCTCGTCGCTGCAGATCACCGCGAGTGCGGGGTATGCGCCCTCGGGCATCGCCCTGAACTCCGGCAACGTGCAGATCACGGCGCAGGGGAACATCGCTATCGGCTCCGCAAGCAACAGCTCGCTGACATCCCCCAACGTGACGCTGAGCTCGGCGCTGGGCAACGTGTCGGCCGAACTCACCGGCACATCGCGCCTGAATCTCTCGAGTGGCAAGGGTTTCCTGGTCACGACCGACACCTGGCTGACGAACCTGGATGTGACGGCGTACTGGGACAAAGCCACCGACACGGTGGGTGGCTCGGTGGGCGCGTCCGTGGTCTACGGCGCGAACCTGCAGACCTTCAGCCTGGGTTTCGCCGGACCGCTGGTGTTGCGGGTCGATGCAGATCCCTCCGCAGCCGCAGGGCGCACCTGGAACTTCAGCTACAACGATTATTCGGCGCTGGCCGTCGTCGCCTCCCCCACACCCTCCGCCAACGACAACGTGGCCCTGCAGATGGACCATGCCGGGACGGGTAGCTTCTATATCTACTTCGGCTCCGACACGGTCTTCGGCTCGTCCACCGTCAACCTCGGCACGCCGAGTGCGGTGGGCGGCACGCTGAGCCTGAACACCGGGGGCACGGTACAGCTCAACAGCGTCCAGACGCACGGGGGCAGCCTCTATGCCGTGTCCCGCAGCGGCGACATCCTGGTGGGCAGCATCGTGACCAGCGCAGAGAATTTCGGTGGCGACGTGTCCCTGTACAGCTACAACGGGAGCATCGAACGCGATGGCGGCTCCAGCCACCTGATCGAGACCGCTGCACTCTGCACCTTGTGCTCACCCTCGGGCCCCCGGATTTCCGGGGATATCACGCTCTCGGCCGCACTCAACGTGGGCGCGAACGGCGCCATCCCCGTGGCCCAGGTCGGTTACCTGAGCATCGAGGCCCATGACACCATCAATGTGGACGTGACCGCGGGCAGCCCCGTCGGCCTGTCCATCACGACCGCCGGGTCCGGGACAGGTGCCGTCTCGGTCAACAACTCCACCTTCACAGGACTGTCCATCACACGCGGCGGCGGGAACCTGATCCTGGGCGCCCTGAACCCTGGCTTCATCGCCGATTTCGCGCTGACCGCCACCGACGGCAACCTGTACGTGGCGGGTGACATCGCCAATGTGGGCAACCTGCGGCTGAATGCGGGTTATGGCTACAACCAGACCGGCGACCTGATCTTCCTGGCCAATGGTGGGCCGCGCTCGGTCACCTCCCAGTCGCACAACCTCTTCGCCGGACGCGACATCCTCATCGGCGCCGGGGCAGGTGCCGGGGACAACGTCGTGGTAGCTGCATTGGGCGGCACACTGGACGCCGAATTGACGGCGGGGCGTGACCTGCTGGTCGCGGGCAACGGCGGATCGGCCGTCCTGAGCCATGCCGCCACCAACTACACCCAGAGGCTGAGCGCGGGGCGCAATCTCGCGGTGGTCGGCGGCAGCGGTGGGCTTTCGGGTGCATCGGCTTCCGTCACCAGCGCGGGGTACCAGACCTTTGGGGTGGGCAATGACTTCCTGATCCAGGGGGGCGCGTCCGACGGTGCCGCGGCGCTGGTGCAGGCCGCCTTCAACCAGAGCGATGCCGGCGTGGCCATGCGCAACCTGAGCGTGGTGGGGGGCGGCAACAATGCCCAGGCAGCGTTGGTGGCAGGTGCGTCGCAGAGTTTCACGAACATCCAGGGCAACCTGACCGTGGCGGGTGGAGCAGGAACGAACGCACTGGCGAAGATCGAGTCCACGAACGGTTCCCAGGCCCTGGGTAACAGCAATGGGGCGACCATCGACCAGGTACTGGTGCAAGGCGGCTCGGGCGTCGGGGCGAGTGCGGCCATCCGCAGCCTGTCGACGTCGAGTGTCGCGCAGTCCGTGCACAGCGATGGTGACATCCTTGTCGTGGGTGGTAGCGCCACGGGCAGCGATGCAGAAATTGCCAGCGCCGCAGGCAGCCAGACCGTCGGCTCGAACTTCACGCGGTTTTCCAACGCCACGCAGAACATCGTGGTGCAAGGTGGTGCCGGTGGCAGCGCACGCATCCGTGCCAACGGCACGCAGACGCTGGAAGCTGGCGACAACATCGTGGTCCAGGGTGGCTCGGGTAGCGGGACTTACGCGGTGGTGGAAACCACGGGCGCGCAGACGGTGGGTCGCTCCGAGATCCAGACCTTCTTCAACAACTACGTGGATCCCACCAACAACATCACGGTGCAGGGTGGTGGCGGTGACAATGCCTTCGCGGCGATACGCACCACGGCCACCAATGCCAGCACGCAGACCTTGCGCGCCGGCGGCGACATCGCTGTGCTGGGAGGGGCGGGCGCCGGTGCCTATGGGGAGGTCTCGAGCACGGCCACCGGATTGCAGAGCATCGGCACCAGCTCGACCAGCAACAACGATCCCACGCGCAACATCCGGGTTCAGGCCGGTGCCGGCGGCATTGCGCGCATCCAGGCGCAGGGCAGCCAGTCCATTCTCCTGGGCGGAGACCTGACCGTGCAGGGCGGTACGGGAGCGGGCATGACGGCTTCCATCGAGTCGGTGGCGGGCGCGCAGACCATCGGCAACACGAGCACCTCGTTCAACGACTCCACGGGCTCCATCACCGTTGCCGGTGGCAGTGCTGCGGATGCAGCGGCCTGGGTACGCGCCAGGACCAACCAGACGCTGAACGCAGGCAACAAGATCGCGCTGGGGGGCGGCTCCGCTGCCGGCACATTCGCGGATGTGTCGACCGGCACCGGTTTCCAGACCATCAACAACGCGTCGGGCGGCGACCTCAACACCGCCACCAACACCTTTGACAGGGGCGTGACGCTCACGGGCGGCACTTTCGCCTTCAGCTATGCGCGCTTCATGGCCGGCAGCAGCCAGCAGCTCACCACCACGGGCGACGTCGTGCTCCGAGGCGGCACGGGCAACCAGTCGGGTGCGCTCTTCGATGCCAACTTCGGGCAGTACGTTTCAGCCGCCGGCAGGGTTGACATCACCGGTGGCAGCGGTGCCAGCATGGGCGGCAACCAGACGGGCTTCGAGAACCACACCAGCGGTGGCCAGACCATCCAGGCGGGGGGTGACATCGTGGTGACTGCCGGCACCACAGGCTCCTACACCAGCATCACCAACAGCGGCAGCGGCGCGCAGTTGATCAGTTCCTCCACCGGTTCGGTGTCGGTCGTGGCCCCGGCCAGCAATCCGAATGCCGATGGTTTCGTGAGCATCGAGTCGGGCACGGGCGGACAGACCCTCTACCTGCCCAACGGCAGCCTGACCGTGGACAACGCGGGCGCGCTGGCTGCCTACATCTCCAGCGATGGCACCCAGTCCATCACGGCGAAGTCCATGCTCATCAGCGTGTCTTCGCCCTACAGCCTGGGCGGCGTCGGCCCGGTTGCGGTGGTGAGCGCAGAAGGTGACCAGACCATCAATTTGCTGGGTGACCGCGCCACGGTCGGCACCGCCACGCTGGTGGTGCGCAACATGAGCGACGTGGCAGGCTCGCTGGCTGCGCTGTATTCCGGTGGAAACCTCAGCATCCTCATGGATTACAACGCTGCGGGGCTGGTGCAGATCGGCGACATCAACGGCCTGGGCCGTGCCTTCATCTCGGCCGACAAAGAGCTCACCATGGTAGCCGGCCAACTGCTGTTGCAAGGCGGCATGAACGCTGCGGCCGATGCGTTGCTGCTCTCGGCGCAAGCCGATCCCACAGACGGCATCATGGTGCTGAGCACGCTCTACGGTCCCGTGGAACTCAAGGGCGGCGCGCTGGGCGGCGCCTACATCGACCCGCCCGAGCTCTACATCACCTCCAACGGCTCGGTGCTGTTGCAGGCGGGCTCCGGCCCCGGGGCCGACGCCAACATCACGGCCGGGTTGTTCCAGCTCGCAGCCACCACCGGTGACCTGACGTTGAAGACCTCTACGTCTTCGCCGGCCACGGCCACCATCACCGCCGGCAGCTTCTATTACGTGGGCCCTGGCGGCGTGTACCTGATCAACGGCACGATCACCGCGCCCGATGGCGGTTCCATCAACGTGCCGCTGCAATGCGTGAATTGCGACACCAACATCTTCGGGCCCGTGCAGGTGACAGCCTATGTGCCACCGCCCGTGGATTACTCGGCGCTGGTGGCCGGTGACGTGACGGCCTTGGCCCAACTGGGCGGCGGAATCTTCGAGGCGCTGTTCGACGACGAGGGCAACCTGGTGTTCTCGCGTCGTCGGTTGAGCCAGTGTTTCTGAGCAACGGAAGGCACGACATGCACACGCTCCAGAACACGCTCCAGACCTCCACGCACACCGGTGCACTGGTGCGCCGCTTGGGCCGGTGGGCCCTTGGCATGGCCTTCATGGCCCTGTCGCTCGGCGCCTCGGCGCAGCAGCGCGCCGGCGAGATCACGCACCTGCAGGGCATGGCCACCGCGCAGCAACCCGGCGGCAGCTTCCGCTTCCTGGGCCGGGGCGACAGCGTGCTGGCGGGCGACGTGATCGCCACCACCGACAAGGGCTACGCGGTCGTGAGCCTGGAAGACGGCAGCAAGTTCACGCTGCGCCCGTCCACCACCTTCGCGCTGGACCGCTTCTCGCAAACCACGGGCGGGGAGGCGCTGGCCATGCGCCTGCTCAAGGGCGGCATGCGTTTCGTCACGGGCCTGGTGGGCAAGCGCAATCCGGGCAGCGTCGAGTTGCGCGTGAACACGGCCACCATCGGTGTGCGGGGCACGAGTTTCGATGCACGCATCTGCGGTGAGGACTGCCGGCAGGAAGACGTGGCCACGGCCGCGAACGCGAGCCAGGTGGCCGCGGCCGCGGCCCTGCCACCCGTGGTGGCGCGCGTGGTGCTGGCCAACGGCAGTGTCACGGCGACCCAGCCCGGCAAGGCCGAGCGCCAGCTGACCACCGGTTCCGCGCTCTACGAAGGCGACGCCGTGCGCAGCGGTGCGGGCAGCGTCGCGGTGCTGGGCTTCCGCGACCAGACGCGGGTGTCGGTGAATCCCGAGACCGTGATGCGCATCGAGTCCTTCGTCTACAACCGGCCGCAGGCCAGCAACAACGCGGTGCTGTCGTTGCTGAAGGGTGGCCTGCGGGCCTTCACGGGCCTGATCGGCAAGCAATCGTCATCGGCCTTCATGGTGCGCACGCGCACCTCCACCATCGGCATCCGCGGCACGGGCATGGACATCAGCTGCGAAGGTCCCTGCGTCGACAGCTCGCTGGGCGACGCGCCGGCCGCCACGGGCGCCGACCCGAGCAACCCACGCAAGCCCGATGGCCTGTTCATGTTGACCTGGGAGGGTGCAACCTTCTTCGATGTGGGACCGCTGGACATCGCGCTGGGTCAGGTCGGCTTCATCGGCGGCGACGGCGTGCCACGCCTGGTGACACCGGTGCCCGAATTCTTCGCGGACTTCGGATCACCGCGGCCGGACCAGGTGGCCATCGACTGGGAGAACCTCTTCGCCACCGCCGAGCCCACGGGCGCCGATGGCTTGTACGTGTTCGTGCGGGACGGCCATGTGTTCCTGCTGTCGGGCAACTCCCGCATCGACATGGGCGTGGGCGAAGCTGGCTTCGTGGGCCAGGACGGCCGTGCGCTGCGGTTGTTCCCGGTGCCCGTGTTCCTGACGGGTGATCCGTTCCCGATCCCCGAGCTGTTCAGCCAGACGGACAAGCCCATCTTCCAGCTGTTCGGTGTCACGCTCGGCCAGCCTGGCCAGGAAATCTGCAGACTCTGACCGGGACCCATGCCCATGCCTTTCCTGAATTTCCTCTCCCGCGCACCGCGCCGGTTGAACACCCTCTGCGCGGCCGTGCTGCTGATGCAGGGCTCGCTGGGGATTGCACAGACCGCCGCACCGGCCGATGCTGCCATGGCCGAGCCCACCATCGACATCCGCCGCTTCGTGGTCGATGGCGTGAACCCGCTGTCCGACAGCGACACGCAGGCGCTTCTGGCACCCTTCGTGGGCGAGAAGAAGCGCATTCGTGACATCGAGTCCGCCGCTGCCGCGCTGGAAGCCGGCATGCGCGCCAAGGGGTATGCCTTCCACCGCATGTTCGTGCCCGTGCAGAAGCCCACCGCCGGCGAGATCCGCCTGGAGGTCATCCCGATCACGCTGGGCGCGGTGCAGGTCGAGGGCAACGAGAACTTCTCGACGGAGAACATTCGCCGCAGCCTGGGCAGCCTGCAGGAAGGCCAGGTGCCCGAGGTGCAGACGCTGGGTCGCGACGTGACGGCCAGCAACGCGAATCCGGCCAAACAGGTATCCGTCACCTTCAAGGAGTCGGCCGAGGCCGGCAAGGTGGATGCCGTGGTGCGCGTCAAGGACTCGCCGCCCATGGTGTTCTTCACCTCGCTCACCGACAACCAGCGCGTCGGCGGCAACGGCCCGGCCATGAACACGCTTCGCCTCACGGGTGGGTTCCAGCATTCCAACCTCTTCGATCGCGACCACGTGGCCACGGTGTCCTACACCACCGACCCGACCAATGTGAGCGACGTGAAGCTGCTGGGCGCCTATTACCAGATTCCGATTTACGGCACGGGCATGAACGTGTCGGCGTCCTACGTGCGCTCCGACGTGAGTTCCGGCCGCGTGCAGCAGGGTGCCGGTGTTTTCGACGTGAGTGGCAGCGGGCGCTTCGCGGGGGTGCGGCTCACGCGGGCGCTCTCGCGCACCGGGTCGTTCCAGCAGACCGTGGGCGTGGGCCTGGAAGACCGGCTCTTCGAGAACTCCACCACCTTCAACGGCGCGCAGATCCAGCCCGACGTGGGCTCGCGCGTGCTGACGCTGCAATACGCCTTCCGTAACGAACCGGCCTGGGGCATCCTGGTCGGCAGCCTGGACTACGCCCTCAACATCGGCGGTGGATCGGACAACGACACGGCGCGGCATGCGGCCAATGGCGGCGAACGCAACTGGGACGCCTGGCGCTTCAACCTCGAAGCCGTGACGCCGGTGTCGGACTGGAACGTGGCGGCGCGGCTCAAGGGCCAGTATTCGGGCAAGAGCCTGATCGCCGGCGAGCAGTTCGGGCTGGGTGGCGTGAATTCGGTGCGGGGTTTTGCCGACCGCGTGGTGACGGGCGACTACGGCTACCAGTGGGGCCTGGAAGCCGCGGGGCCGGGGCTGGGTGAGTGGCAGATCCGCCCGGTCGTGTTCCTGGAAGGCGGCACCGTGCATTCCCGCGTGTTGCGCCGCTCCGAAACCCTGTCGAGCGCGGGCGTGGGCATGCGGCTGATGCGCCAGCAGTTCCAGCTGGCGGTCGATCTGGCCAAGCCGCTGGACGGCGACAACGGCTCCGCATCGCCCAGCCGGCCTCGGCTGCACGTCGCGCTGTCCTACCGCTTCTGAACGGCGCGTCGCGCCCTACCGCAGCAAGGTCACGGGCTTCGTGGCAGGCGCCGGCAACAGGTGCTGCGCCGCCAGCGCCACGCGCACGCAGTCCTGCAGGTGCTGCTCGCCCAGGTAGCGCAGCGCGGTGTAACCCGCCGCCGCCGCGATGGCCTGGCCGGCGAGCGGCACGTATTTCGCGGCCTGCTTGCCGGTCATGCGCACACCCACGGACTTGACCAGGCGCAGCACCATCTCGCGCGTCACGAGCTTGCCGATCAGCACCGAGCCCACCACGGCCACGGCCTTCTGCACGCGTTCGCGCTGGCGGGCTTCCATCGCGTCGAGCTGCGTGGGCGCCAGGCCGAAGAGGGCGTTGATCTCCGGAATCAGGCGCGTCAGCAGCGCCGCGTCCACCGCCCAGTCCACCCCCGGCAGTGGAACCGTGCTGGCGGCAGCGGCCATCAAGGAACGTCGGTGCAGGAGCTTGCGGGCCGCATGCACCGCTTCGGTGAGCTGTGGATGCCCTTGGGCGAGTTGCAATGCACTGGGCATGGGCGTGATGGGAATGGGGGTGCGCCAGTGTGGAAGGAAAGCCACATCGCTGGCGATTGCCGCGCCATAGACCGTGGTGTGCAACGGGATTTGGGACCCTTCTGGATAAACTGAAAAATCTGTCAGATTGTGTGTCTGAGGTTGGCGTTTGTCCCCTATCTGCATGTTGCGTCTCCTGCGTCACTGGCTGCCGTTCCTGTTCCTCGTCGTGCAGGCCTCCGGCGTTGGGGCCCAGACACAGGTGGCGCAGGGGGAGGCGGCTTACATCTCCGCCGCCAATCCCTTGGCGCTGTCTCCCAACATCGGCTCCTGCAGGTCCTGCCACCTGACACAGAATCCGCCGAACCAGACGCAGACCGGCACGGTCAGCAGTGCCGAGCAGATCGAGCACCTGGACGCCTCGAACAACTTCCTCAAGATCGTGGCGGCTTTCGGCCCGGGTGGGGTGATGACGAACTACTCGGGCACGACCCCGAAATCGTCGTCCGACAGCGCGTTCCGCCAGCAGGCTTTCAAGCTGGCGTTGTTCATCGGACAGTACAAGGCGCCGATCTTCGATGGCGTGCCGCTGACAATGGCCGTGCGCTCCGGCGTCGCCGGCACGCAGGACTTCTATCCCCGGCTGCTGGCCGACGGCAGTGGCGGGGCCGCGCAGGAGTCGGGCGGGCTGGCCATCACCGGCAGCACGGGCAACGCGCAGAGCGTGACGACCGCCCAGGTGGCCGGCACCGAGTCGGTGGCCTACAACGTCAGCTACCAGTCGGCCGCAAACTTCGCCGGCACCGACACCTTCAACCTGCGGGTGACCAATCCAGCGGCCACGTCCGGCGTCAGCAAACAGGTGACCGTCACCTCCTACGGCATCACCAACGCCACCTACACCGCCACCACGGCCCGGGGCGCCGTGCACACCACCGGGTCCCCGGTCTACACCATCGCCTCCAACGACGGCGCGGCCACCTTCAGCGCATCCGTCACGGGGCCCTCGGCGCAGTCGCTCAGTGCACTGGGTTTGAGCGTGGACGGCGCGGGCCGCATCGTCGGCACCGTCACCGCGGCGCCCGCCACCTACACCGTTGCACTGGTGGCCGACATCAAGGCCGCCACGGTGGGCGCGGCCAATGCCGGCACCGTCACGCGCAACCTGAGCCTCACCGTGGGCGGCATCACCAGCGCCACCACGGCCACCTTCCTGCAGGACCAGCTGATCGGCGCGCCGTACCAGATCACGTCCAACGTCGCGCTCAACGCCAACAGCTACACGCTGGACGTCACGCCGCCAGGCATGAGCTTCAGCACCAGCACGGGCCAGATCGGCGGCCGGCCCACCACCAGCGGAACCTACAACGTCACGGTGGGCGCCACCACGACGGGCGGGCAGGCCATCTCGCAGGCGCTCACCATCACCATCACGTCGGCCGGTGTGCCGGTGATCACCACGACGCTGCCGGCCCAGCCGGCCATCACGGGCACGCGCGGCACTCCCATCACCGCGCGTCAGATCGACGCCTCGCGCCCGCCCATCACCCCCGGCAGCTATGCCGCGGCGGGCCTGGCCGCCTCGGGCCTGGTGGTCGATGCCAACACCGGCCTGATCAGCGGCACGCCCACCGCCAGCGGCGACTTCCTGCTGACGCTGTCCGCCAGCAACGCCAGCGGGCAGGGCGTGTTGATGCACACCATCCGCATCAACCCCAGCGCGGTGCCGACGATCAACAGCGCGGCCACGGTATCGACCAATGCCAACCAGGCTTTCGCGGGCTACCAGATCACCGCCACCAATCCGCCGTTGCTAGGCTTCAGCGTCGTGGCGCCCAGCGTGCTGCCCGCCGGCATGTCGCTGAACGCCACCACCGGCCTGGTCAGCGGCACGCCCAACACCAGCGGCAACGTGACCACGGTGTTCCGCGCCACCAACAGCGTGGGCAACAGCGCGGACTTCCCCGTGGCCTTCACGATCGTGCCCACGGCGGTGCCTGCCGTCACGCTGCCGTGGAGCGCGTCGCCGACCGTCACCGGGGTGGTGGGCCAGGCCCTCTCTGCGCAGGTGGGTGCCACCAACCAGCCGATCCTCTCCTACAGCCAGAGCGGCCTGCCGCCAGGCCTCAGCCTGGACCCCGCCACAGGTGCGATCACCGGCACACCCACGCAGAGCGGCGACTTCACGGTCACGGCCACGGCCACCAACGCCTCGGGCCCGGGTACCTCTACCCCGCTGACCATCCGCATCAGCCCCAGCACCGTGCCCACCGTGACCAGCGCCGCCACGGTCTCGCGCACGGTCAATGCCGCCTCGGGCGTGGTCTACCAGATCACGGCGACCAACCCCTTGCTGACCGGCTTTGCAGTGGTCGGCCCCGGCAGCCTGCCGCCCGGGCTCACGCTGGACACCGCCACCGGCGCGATCTCGGGTTCTCCCACCGCGAGCGGCATCTTCGCGACCCGCGTGACGGCCAGCAATGCGGCCGGCACCAGCATGCCGTTCGCCCTGAGCTTCAACATCGTGCCCACCGACCTGCCAGTCGTGACCTCGGGCCTGCGCGCCTCACCCGTGGCGACGGGCACGGTAGGCACCGCGCTCAGCCCGACCATCCAGGTCACCGCGACGAACCCCGCCATCACGGCCTACGGCCAGACGGGCCTGCCGGCGGGGCTCGGCATCAACGCCAGCACGGGCGTGATCAGCGGCACGCCCACGCAGAGCGGCGACTTCACAGTCACGGTCACGGCCACCAACGCCGCAGGCACGGGCAATGCCGCGCCGGTCACGATCCGGATCCTTCCCAGCACGGCGCCGGTGATCAACAGCGCATCCACCGTGACGGCCACGGCCAACAGCGCGATGGCGCCGTACCAGTTCACGGCCACCAACGGGCCCATCACCGGGTATGCGGTGGTGGCCCCCAGCACACTGCCACCCGGTCTGGTGCTCGACACCGCCACGGGCCAGCTGAGCGGCACCCCCACGGCCAGTGGCAGCTTCAGCACCTCCTTCAGCGCCAGCAACGCGGCCGGCAGCGGCGCCGCTTTCGTGCTGGCCTTCACGATCCAGCCCAGCGGCTCTCCCACGGTCACCAGTCCGACCTTCGCCTCCATGGCGGCTGGCTCGCCGATCACGCCGATCCAGGTGGTGGCGACCAACCCTGCAATCCAGTCCTACGCCGCCACCGGGCTGCCACCGGGCCTGTCCATCAACGCCACCACCGGCCAGATCTCCGGCATCCCCACCCTGCCTGGCCGCTTCTCCGCGACGTTGTCGGCCACCAACATCGTCGGCACGGGGACCCTCACGGTGCCTTTCACGGTGGGTGTGCCGGCGCCTGTGGCCTGCGCGATGTCCGTGCCGCTGAACACACCGACCACGCTGGACCTCGCGACCTGCCTGTTCAACGGCTTCGCGCCCACGGGCGTGAACATCGTGGCCACGGCCGCCCATGGCAACACCGTGGTCAGCGGCACGCAGGTCACCTACACGCCGGTCCACAACTACTTCGGTGGCGACAGCTTCAGCTTCGTGGGCTTCGGCGCGGGCGGTACGTCTCCACAGGGCGCGGTCACCATCACCATCACGGGGCGGCCCGACCCCACGGCGGACCCGGTGGTGACGGCGGTGCTGGCGGCGCAGGCCGAGTCGTCGCAGCGTTTTTCGCGTGCGCAGATCTCCAACTTCCAGCGCCGCATGGAGTCCCTGCACCGCGGTGCGGGCCGTGAAGCGGCGCCGGCTCCCAGCCTGCAGCGCGTGGCACCGCTGCAGGAGGGTGACGGCTTCGCGGTCCCCGCGTCCACGGCGCTGCCAGCAGCCCGCAACCCTGGCGCAACTCCGCTTTTTGGTGCGGTTGGGGGTGCCGGAGCCAGCGCGGGGAGCGGTACCGTGGGCAACGCATCCGGCGTGCCGATGGGCTGGACCAACGGCGGCATGGCCCTGCCGCGCAACAGCACCCAGCAACAGCAGGCCGATGCGCAGGTGCAGGCCCAGGTGCTGGACGCACTGGCCGCTGGCGCCGGCCTCAAGGCCGTGCCTTTCGCCGATGGCCTGCTGGCCCTGGCGCGCAACCGTTCGCTGAACCTCGCGGGCCTGGCACCCGGCCTGGGCCTCAATGCCAATCCGCCGTCGGACAACGGTGGCACCAGCTATTGGGTCGAAGGCGTGGTGAGCTTCGGCACGCGCGACGGCAGCGGTGGGATGCGCGGCTCGGAGTTCAGCTCGGACGGCATCACGGTGGGCGTGGACAAGCGCTTCAACGACACCTGGGCCGCGGGCATGGGCATCGGCTACGCACGCGACCACACCCGCATCGGTGACGACGGCTCCGGCAACCGGTCGCGGGGGTATTCCGTGGCGGTATACGGCAGCTACCAGGTGGCCGCCAACACCTACCTCGACGGCCTGCTGGGCGTGGGCGCACTCGATTTCGACACCACGCGGTATGTCGCGCCCATCAACGACTTCGCCCTGGGCCAGCGCAAGGGCACGCAGTTCTTCGGGTCGCTCACGGCCAGCTACGAGATCCGGGAGGGCAACACGCTGGTGTCGCCGTATGGCCGCGTGGATTTCTCGGCCAATCGCCTTCAGACTGCGTCCGAGACCGGTGCCGGGTCCTACGCGCTGACCTACTTCGGCCAGACCTCCAGGTCACTGCAGGCGGCGCTCGGCGTGCGCGGCGAGGCCATCCACCCGGTGAGCTTCGGGTACGTCACGCCGTCGTTGCGCGCCGAGCTGCGGCACGAGTTCCGCGGCGAAGGCCAGGCATTCATCGGTTATGCCGACCAGCTCGGCGGCACGCGGTACGCCGTGGCGCCGGGGGGCAATGCGCGCAACACCTTGATGTTCGGCATCGGCAGCGACTTCCTGTTCCGCGACGGCCTGAGCCTGTCGGTCGAATACCAGCTGAGCCAGTCCTTCGCAAAGGACTCCAGCTACGCATTGCGCCTCCGACTGACCAAGGACTTCGACGTGCGCGGGTTGCCGCGCCTGGCCAATGCCGACACGCAGCTGAGCAGCGGCCCGCTGAACCTGCAGGTCGAGGCGGGTTACCTGCACGACGACAACGTCACCCGTGCCAAGAGCGGGCCGGACCGCCGCGGCGATGACATCTACAGCGTCAATGTCAGCCGCCGCGCGGGCATCGGCCTGTCCGAGACCTCGCGCCTGCTGCTGACCGGCACGCTCACGGGCGAGAAATTCCGCGCCTACAACGGCCTGAGCAACCTCGCGGCCACGGGCGAGGCGGAAGTCCAGTACCGCGGCTCGGCCGAGTTCGACGAACCCACGCTGGGCGCCTTCGCGCGGGTGTCGGCGCTGGGCTTCGAGAGCACGTTGCGCGACGGCTGGCGCGCGTCGCTGGGCGTGTCGGCGCAGATGGCGGCCACCGATCGCATCAACCTCTTCGGCGCGCTGTCGGCCAACTGGCGCGATGCGCGCAGCAAGGTCTTCAGCACCAAGGACGTGTCGGCGCGCTTCAACGTGGACTACGCGCTCAGCGACACAGGCACGCTGTACCTGGGCACCGAGTTCCGCCGCGGCGACATCGTATCCACGGGCCGCGCCTCGCTGGAAAACGTGACCGTGGCCGATGTGCTGGTGCAGGACGATGCCTACCGCGGTGGCCAGTTCAACAGCTACCGCTTCGACGGCCGTACCCTGCTCGCGACGCTGGGCTACAACCTGAGCCTGGGCAACCGCGACTCCATCGATTTCTCGTGGCGCCACATCCGTTCCACGCCGGGCCTGCGGCCGTCCTTCGTCACGTCGCCGCGCAGCTACATCGCCAACCAGGTGTCGGCGACCTACCTGATGCGGTTCTGAAATCAAGGGAATGATCATGCGATTCGGTCTTGGCGCATTTCGCGGGCTCCACGGGCTTCGCAGGCTCTGCACCCCGCTCTGCGCTTTGGCGGTGGCCAGCCTGCTGGTGGCCTGTGGCGGCGGTGGAGGCGGCGAGAGCAGCGGCGGGGATGTCACCCCGGCCGCACCGCGCGCCGATGCCAAGCCCACGGGGCTGGACCGGTTCCTGCTGTTTCCCAACCCGCAGCTGCGCGCAGACGGCGTCTTCGAAGTCGCGGCGCCCGAATACGCGGTGGCCTATTACCAGGCGGTGGATCCTGGCAACGCCAAGGACACGGTGGCGAAGTGGAAGGCCGCCAACAACATCGGCGTGACCACCGCCGGCCATGTGGAGCATTCCGTCACCATCGGCGACCAGCGCGACCTGGGCTACGGCCGGCGCATGACGGCGCACCGCAGCCCCAACGGTGACATGGCCTTCATCGTCGAGAACTACCTGGTCGGCGCCTATGGGGGCTACACGCCGCTCAACGTGGAAGCCGCGGTGAACCAGGTGGCGCAGTGGCACATCGGCACCAATGCCATCGAATTCAGCCCGGGCCCGGGCGGTGCGCCCGATGCGCGCTTCGCCAAGTTCTATTCCTTCGACCCTGTCTCGGGCACGCGCCTGACCACCATCGAGATGGACGGCCGCGGCGACAAGGCCATGCCCACGCCGTGCATCACCTGCCATGGTGGCCGTGGCGACCCGCTCACGCCGCCCGATGCAAGTGGCAAGCGGCTCTTCCCGCTGGTGATGAACAGCTATTCGCAGCAGCGCGGCGACGTGCAGGCCCAGCTGCATCCCTTCGAGCCCGCGAGCTTCGACTACGCCAACATCGCCGGTTTCCGCCGCGCGGACCTGGAAGCGAAGATCAAGGAGATCAACAAGATGGTGCTGTGCGCCATGCCGCTGCCCACCGGCACCACGCCGGTGTTGCCCGAGGACATGTGCCGGCGCGTGGCGACACCGCACGAGTACCAGGGCACGGCGGCACTGCACCTGAAGGACATGTACGGCGGCGACGGCCTGCCGAACGCGACCTCGCACGCCGTCGACACCTACGTCGAGCCCAGCTGGACGGCGGCCGGGCAGTCCGACCTGTACCTCAACGTGCAGGCGCCCAACTGCCGGGTGTGCCACCTGTTGCGCGGCACGGGGGCCCAGTCGGAAATCGACTTCGACACCTTCGCGCATTTCGACGGCTACAAGGACCGCATCAAGGTGCACATGGTGGACCGCGGCAACATGCCGCTGGCCAAGCTGATCTACGACAAGTACCAGAGCACGCTGGGCATGCTGCAGACCATGGCCACCTACCTGATGGCGGACCTGCGCAGCATCGGGTTCGCGGCAGGGTTCTCGGATGGCGGTGCGTCGCCGGGGCGCGCCATCGCCGACCCCGGGCCGGGCCGGGTGGTGCGCCAGGGTGCCACCACGCTGTCCGCGGCCATGAGCCTGTATGCCACCAGCTACCAGTGGAGCCTGCTCAGCGGCCCCGTGGGCGGCGCCACGTTGGCCAATCCCGCCACGGCGCAGCCGACCTTCACGGCCACGCAGGACGGCACCTATGTGCTGCAGCTGGTCGCCACCGGCAGCACAGGGGCCAGCGCCCCGGTGCAACTGACGATCGTGGTGAACAACGCGCTGCCCTACGACCCCGCCGCGCTGCGCTTCGCCGACATCAGGGCCACGTTGCAGGACACCACGCCAGGCTCGGGCCAGTGCACCACCTGCCACCAGCCAGGCGGGGACGGCGCGGTGCTGCCTCCCATCTGGTACGCGGACTACGACCGCGCCGGCACCGGCAATGCGCTGGACGCCACAAACCGGCACTGGTTCTACACCGAGCTGCGCGGCCGCATCAACTTCACCGACATCGCCGCGAGCCCGCTGCTGCGCAAGCCTTCCAACCACCACCACAACGGCGGGCTGCGCGCGGGCTACGACGACACGCTGGTGCCCGGTGCCGCGGGGCGGAAGGACTACGACAAGGTGCTGAACTGGGTGCTGAACGGCGCGCCGGAGTGAGGGGCGCGCCCCCTCGCGCAGCAGAGGGGGGAGCGGCGAAGCCGCTTGGGGGGTGCTTTCCTAGTACGTCCGGCGAGGACCCGTGTAGGTGCTGTTCGAGAAATTGAACGGCACCGTGCGGCCTACCAGCGTCTCGATCAGCGACAGCTCCTGGTCCGTGTGGTTGATGAACGGCGCCGGGCGGACGTTGTTGCCCGCCGCGCCGTCGGCCACGATGTACAGCGGCTTGTCGTGCCGGGTCGCCACCACGCTCTCGCGGCTGGTCGGATCCGAATTGGCCTCGACTTCGGTGGCGCCATAACACGTGCAGAAGTACGTCCGTTCCGGGTCCGACTCCACGTAGAAGCCCGTGCCGCGGATGCCGATGGTGGCCGTGGCGGAGGTGACCTTCATCGGCGAATTGCGCGACACCGACAGCAGCTTGCCCGTCAGCATGCGCAGGCCGCTGATGACCAGTGAGCTGGCCGCCGACGGGTCAGCCGCTGCGCTGCTCTCGATCAGCAGCTTGCTCTCGCCGCGCAGGATCATCGAGTGGCTGTTGACCACGAAGACGACCTCGCTGTTCTGGCCGGTCTCCACCGTATCGCCGGGCTTGATGGGCGTCTCCAGCGTGGCCGTCTGTTCGTTGACCGTGACCTTGCCCGACAGGCCGTAGATCGACTGGCCCGCGGGCAGCTTGGTGGGCCGGCTGCCGAATATGCCGAAAGTGATGGCCTGGGCGGCTGCGCCGCTGCCCGCGAAGAGGCCTGCCGCGAGGGCACGCACCAGCCATTGCCGGCGAGGGTCGTCGATGTCGTCTTGCATGTGGGAGGGTCCGTTCCGGTCGAGGCCCGAGGCGCTGGAATTGGGGGGTTGCAGGGGGCCCGATACAACCGGTTTCATGCTACCACGCACCCCCCGGCGAACACGGCCATTGCAGGGCCCGCAGCCGCGCCAGTGCTGCGCAAACCCCACGAAACGTGAGAATCTGACAAGGTATCATCCCGGGCATCTCGGCCCCTCGCGCCGGCTGCCCCCGCCAACCAAGCTTTCGTGCGCCTCAACTCCATCAAGCTGTCGGGCTTCAAGTCCTTCCCCGAACCCACGAACTTCCAGCTGCCCGGGCAGCTGGTGGGCGTGGTCGGTCCCAACGGCTGTGGCAAGTCCAACATCATGGACGCGGTGCGCTGGGTGCTGGGCGAGAGCAAGGCGAGCGAGCTGCGTGGCGAGTCCATGCAGGACGTGATCTTCAACGGCACCACCTCACGCAAGCCCGCCAGCCGCGCCAGCGTGGAGCTGGTGTTCGAGAATGCCGACCACCGCGCCGGCGGCCAGTGGGGCCAGTTCGCCGAGATCGCTGTCAAGCGCGTGCTCACGCGCGACGGCACCAGCAGCTACTACATCAACAACCAGCCCGTGCGCCGGCGCGACGTGCAGGACGTGTTCCTCGGCACCGGGCTGGGCCCGCGCGCCTACGCCATCATCGGCCAGGGCACGATCAGCCGCATCATCGAGTCCAAGCCCGAGGAGCTGCGCCTGTTCCTGGAAGAGGCGGCCGGTGTGTCCAAGTACAAGGAGCGCCGCCGCGAGACGGAGAACCGGCTCTCCGACACCCGCGAGAACCTCACGCGCGTGGAAGACATCCTGCGCGAACTCGGCGCCAACCTGGAGAAGCTGGAGAAGCAGGCCGAGGTCGCGCAGCGCTACAAGGCCCTGCAGGCCGACGTGACGCTCAAGCAGCAGCAGCTGTGGGCGCTGAAACTCGGCGAGGCGCGCAACGAGCAGGTCAAGCTCAAGGCCGACGCCGACGCCGCCATCAACGCCATGGAAGGCCGCACGGCCGACCTGCGCCGCATCGAGGCCGACCTGGAGGCCGTGCGCCAGGCCCACTATGCGGCAGGTGACCAGGTCAACCAGGCCCAGGGCCGGCTCTACGAGGCCAGCACCGAGGTGGGGCGGCTGGAGGCCGAGATCCGCTTCGTGGTCGAAGGCCGCCAGCGCGTCGAGCAGCGCCTGCAGACCCTCAAGGAGCAGGCCGCCCAGTGGGTCAGCCGCCGCCAGGTCGCCGAGGAAGAGATCGCCACGCTGGGCGAGCGCGATGCGCAGGCGCAGGAAGAAGCGGCCGTGCTCGCCGCGCAGGTGGAAGAGCATGCCCAACAGCTGCCCGAGCTGGAAGAAACGCTGCGCCGCGCGCAGGCCGAATCCAGCGCCCAGCGCGGCAGCGTGGCCCAGGTGCAGCAGCAGATCCAGGTGCTGGCCGCCGAGCAGCGCAGCGTGGAGGAGCAGTCGCGCCAGGTGCTGAGCCGCCAGGACCGGCTGCAGGCCGACCAGCGCGCGCTCGATGCGCCTGACGAGGCACTGCTGGAGAGCATGCAGCAGCAGCTCGACGAAGGCCAGGAGGCCGCCACCGTGGCCGAGGCGCGCCTGCACGAGCTGCAGGACAGCATTCCCGAACTCGAAGACGCCCGCCGCACGCAGCAGCAGGCAGTGAACACCGACACCGCCACGCAGGCCAGCCTGTCGGCGCGGCTCGAAGCGCTCAAGGCGCTGCAGGAGAAGGTCAAGACGGACGGCAAGCTGCAGCCCTGGCTCGCGCGCCACGGCCTGGAACACCTGGCCGGGCTGTGGAGCCGCATCCATGTGGAGACGGGCTGGGAGAGTGCCCTCGAAGCTGCACTGCGTGAGCGCCTGGGCGCCTTGGAAGTGTCCCGGCTGGAGATGGTGCGGGCTTTTGCCAACGACGCGCCGCCGGCCCGGCTGAGCTTCTACAGCCCACCCCAGGGGGCAGCCCCGGCAGCCGCCGCGACCCTGCCGCGCCTGGCGGACCGCCTGCGGCTGAACGACGCTGGCCAAGGCGCGCTGCTGCGCGACTGGCTGCACGGCTTCTACACCGCTGCTTCTCTGGACGAGGCGCTGGCCCAACGCAGCCAGCTGCAGGCCGGCGAGGCGATCTATGTGGCCTCCGGCCATGCGGTCACGGGCAGCAGCGTGAGTTTCTTCGCGCCCGACTCCGAGCAGTCCGGCATGCTGGCCCGTGCACAGGAAATCGAGAACCTCGACAAGCAGCTGCGCGCCCAGGCCCTGATCAGCGACCAGTCGCGCCAGGCGCTGGTGCGCGCCGAGGCTGCCTATGCGGACGCCTCGCAGCGGCTGGTGCAGCAGCGCAAGGAGGCGGCCGACATGCAGAGCCGCGCGCACGCCCTGCAGGTCGAGACCCTGCGCCTGCGCCAGGCGGCCGAACAGGTGCGCAGCCGCCAGGCCCAACTGGCCGGTGAACTCGACGAACTGCACGAACAGCGCGAAGCCCTGGAGCATCGCCGCGCCGAGGCCGAAGCCCGCTTCGAAGAGCTGGACATGCAGCTGGCCGACACCCAGGAGCGCCATGCGCAGCTGGAAGAGCGCGTCATCGCCGCCGAACGCGCCGTGGCCGATGGCCGTGAGCAGCAGCGCAGCGCCGAGCGTCGCGCGCAGGAGGCCGACTTCGCCCAGCGCAGCCTGCAGGCGCGCCATGCGGAGCTGTCACGCGCCGTGCAGACGGCCGAACAGCAGGCTGGCGAAATAGCAGCCGAGACCGAGCGCGCCGGCGAGGAACTGGCCCGCCTCAGCGACGCCGCGGCCAAGGGCGGATTGCAGGATGCCCTGGCCCTGAAGCTGGAGCGCGAGCAGGACCTGGCCGCCAAGCGCAGCGAATACGACGACCTGACCGCCAAGCTGCGCGGCAGCGACGAACGCCGCCTGCAGCTGGAACGTGAACTCGACCCGATGCGCCAGCGCATCACCGACCTGCAGCTCAAGGAGCAGGCCGCGCGCCTGGGTTGCGAGCAGTACCAGCAGCTGCTGGACGATGCCCAAGCGGACGTCGAGGCGCTGACCGTCTCCATCGCGGAGGGCAACGTGCGGCTCGCGGGGCTGCAGGGTGCCATCGACAGGCTCAACAACGAAGTCGTCGCGCTGGGCGCCGTCAACCTCGCGGCACTCGACGAGCTGGCCACGGCCCGCGAACGCAAGCAGTTCCTGGATGCGCAGTCCGCTGACCTGACCGAGGCCATGACCACGCTGGAAGATGCGATCCGCAAGATCGACGCCGAGACGCGCGAATTGCTCTCGGGCACCTTCGACATCGTCAACGGGCACTTCGGCCGCATGTTCCCCGAGCTCTTCGGCGGCGGCAACGCACGGCTGGTGATCACCGGCGACGAGATCCTGGACTCCGGCGTGCAGGTGATCGCGCAGCCGCCGGGCAAGAAGAACCAGACCATCCACCTGCTCTCGGGCGGCGAGAAGGCGCTGACCGCCATCGCGCTCGTGTTCGCGATCTTCCAGCTCAACCCCGCGCCCTTTTGCCTGCTGGACGAGGTGGACGCGCCGCTGGACGATGCCAACACCGAGCGGTATGCCAAGCTCGTGAGCGCGATGAGCAAGGAAACCCAGTTCCTGTTCATCAGCCACAACAAGATCGCCATGGAAATGGCCGAGCAACTGATCGGGGTGACGATGCAGGAGCAGGGCGTGTCCCGCATCGTCGCCGTGGACATGGACTCGGCGGTGAGCATGGCCGAGACCTGAAGACATGACAGACCGCCACCACAGAAGGGCAGCAGACCATCCATGAGTACCCTGCAGATCGCACTGGCCATCGTGGGCGGCCTGGTCCTGGCGGCCATCGTCGCGCACGGCGCGTGGACCTCGCGCAAGATGGCCCCCCGCCAGGCCTCCGAACCACCGGAGCGTTCCGAACCCGCGCTGGACGGCCACCACCATGGCGGCGATGCACCACCCCCCGAGGGCATGACCCCGTACGAGCCGCCGCTGGAGCCCGAAGTGCTGGCCGCGACCGAGAACTTCCCGCTGCCGCCGCCCGAGAAACGTGCCGGGCTCGACGCGCTGATCGACGCCATCGCGCCCATCGCGCTGGAGAGCGTGGCATCGGGGGAAGCCGCACTGGCCGCATTGCCCGCCACACGCCGCGTGGGCAGCAAGCCCTTCGCGGTCGAAGGCCGCCATGCCACCGAAGGCCATTGGGAAGCCCCGCGTGCCGGGCAGCGCTACGCCGCATTCCAGGCCGGCGTGCAGCTGGCCAACCGCGCGGGCGCGCTCAACGAGATCGAGTTTTCCGAATTCATCATGAAGGCCCAGGCCTTCGCCGACGCCGTCAACGGCACGCCCGATTTTCCCGACATGCTGCACGAGGTGGCGCGTGCGCGCGAGCTGGACCAGTTCGCCAGCGGCCACGATGCGCAGCTGGGCTTCACGCTGCGCGCCGGCGCCGCGGCCTGGAGCCCGGGGTATGTGCAGCAGCATGCGGCGCGCCTGGGCTTCGTGGCCGGTGCGATGCCCGGGCGCATGGTGCTGCCCGCCAGCGAGGTGGGCCTGCCGCCCGTGCTGGGCCTGAGCTACGACACCCACGCCGCCCTGGCCGAGGATCCCGCGCAGGCCGCGATCCGTGATGTCGCCTTGTCGCTGGACGTGGCGCAGGTGGACCGCGCCGAGCAACCCTTCGTGCGGCTGCGCGAGGTGGCTGCCTCGCTGGCGCAGGCCATGGATGGCGTCATCACCGACGACAACGGCCGCCCCCTGCCCAAGGATGCGATGGACCTGATCGGCTCCGAGCTGGAAGGCCTGTACGACACGCTGCAAGAGCGCGACCTGGCAGCGGGCTCGGCCCTGGCGCGCCGGCTCTTCTCCTGACCCTCGTGCGGCGCGGCACGGACCCGCACCCCTCTTCGCCATGACCGATACCTCTACGCCGCCGCCCGCCGCTGCCCAGCGCCGTGCGGCGCAGCTGCATGCCGAGCTGCACCACCATGCCCACCGCTACTACGTGCTGGATGCGCCCGAGGTGCCCGACGCCGAGTACGACCGCTTGTTCCAGGAGCTGCAGGCGCTGGAGGCCGAGTACCCCGCGCTGCTGACGCCGGACTCGCCCACGCAGCGCGTCGGCGGCAAGATCCTCGACAGCCTGACCCCGGTGCGCCACGCCGTGCCCATGTTGTCGATCCAGACCGAGACCGACACCACCGAGGCGGGCGCACGCGCCTTCGATGCGCGCGTGCGGCGCAAGCTGGGCCTGGCGGCCGATGCGCCGCCCGTGGAATACGCCGCCGAGCTGAAGTTCGACGGGCTGGCCATCAACCTGCGTTACGAGCGTGGCGTGCTGGTGCAGGGCACGACGCGCGGTGACGGCGAGACCGGCGAGGACGTCACACAGAACTTGCGCACCATCGGCCAGATCCCCTTGAAGCTCACAGGCAAGGCGCCCGAGGTGCTGGAGGTGCGCGGCGAGGTCTACATGCGCCGCGATGACTTCGAGAAGCTCAACGAGCGGCAGCGCGAGAAGGGCGAGAAGACCTTCATCAACCCGCGCAACACCGCCGCGGGCGCCATCCGCCAGCTGGATCCGGCGCTGGTCGCCGAGCGCCCGATGAGCTTCTATGCCTACGGCCTCGGCGAAGTCGTGGGCTGGGACATCCCCGGCACGCACAGCGGCCTGCTCGATGCGCTGCAGGGCTTCGGCCTGCCGGTGTCCAACCGCCGCATCGTGGGGCAGGGCGCCGATGGGCTGGTGCAGTTCCACGCCGAAGTGGCCGCCGAACGCGACGCCTTGCCCTTCGACATCGACGGCGTGGTCTACAAAGTCAACAGCCGCGCGCTGCAGGCCCAGCTGGGTTTCCGCTCGCGCGAGCCGCAGTGGGCCGTGGCCCACAAGTACCCGGCGCAGGAGCAGGTCACGCGCCTGAACGGCATCGACATCCAGGTGGGCCGCACCGGCAAGCTCACGCCCGTGGCCAAGCTGGAGCCGGTGTTCGTGGGCGGCACGACGGTGAGCAACGCCACGCTGCACAACCTGTTCGAGCTGCGGCGCAAGCGTGCGCGCGTGGGCGACCAGGTGATCGTGCGCCGCGCGGGGGACGTGATTCCCGAGGTGGTGGGCGTCGTCCCGCCAGCGCTGGTGCCCCTGGCCAAGGCGTCGAAGGATGACGAGGCCGTGGTGGATGCGGCGGCCGAACTCGCCCCCAGCCGCCTGCCGGCGCGCCACCCCTATGTGCCCAACTTCCGCATGCCGCGCCATTGCCCGGTCTGCGGCAGCGACGTGGTGCGCGAGAAGGGCGAGGTCAACCACCGCTGCAGCGGCGGCATCGTCTGCGCCGCGCAGCGCAAGCAGGCGATCCTGCACTACGCGCAGCGCCGCGCGCTGGACATCGAGGGCCTGGGCGACAAGCTGGTGGACCAGCTGGTGGACGGCGACATCGTGCGCTCGTTGCCGGACCTGTACCGCCTCGGCCTCACCGGCCTGGCCGCGCTGGAGCGCATGGCAGAGAAGTCCGCCAACAACCTGTTGCAGGCGCTGCAGGACTCGAAAAAGACCACACTGCCGCGTTTCCTCTTCGGCCTGGGCATCCGCAACGTCGGCGAGGCCACGGCCAAGGACCTGGCGCGCCACTTCGGTGGGCTGGACGCGATCATGGACGCGACGCAGGAACAACTGCTGGAAGTCAACGACGTGGGCCCCATCGTCGCGCACAGCCTCCACACCTTCTTCCAGCAGCCGCACAACCGCGAGGCCATCGAACAGCTGCGTGCCTGCGGCGTGCACTGGGAGGAGGGCGCACCCGCCGAACGCGCCACGCTGCCGCTGGCTGGCAAGACCTTCGTGATCACCGGCACGCTGCCCACGCTGTCGCGCGAGGATGCCAAGGAGATGCTGGAGGCTGCGGGCGCCAAGGTCGCGGGCTCTGTCAGCAAGAAGACGACGTATGTGGTGGCGGGCGCCGAGGCCGGCAGTAAGCTCACCAAGGCGCAGGAACTGGGCGTGGCCGTGCTGGACGAGGCCGCGTTGAAGGAGATGCTCGATGGCCGTGCGTGAGATCCTGAAGATGGGCGACCCGCGCCTTCTGCGCATTGCGCAACCGGTGAAGGAGTTCGATACGGACGCACTGCACCTGCTCATCACGGACCTGCTGGACACCATGGCTGCCGCCAATGGCGCGGGCCTGGCCGCGCCGCAGATCGGCGTGGACCTGCAGGTGGTGATCTTCGGCAGCGGCGAGCCCATCGCGCGGTATCCCGACGCGCCGCCCGTGCCGCGCACGGTGCTGATCAACCCCGTCATCACGCCGCTGCGCGAGGCCGATGGCGCGCTGGCCGAGGTCGAGGACTGGGAAGGCTGCCTGTCCGTGCCCGGCCTGCGCGGCGTGGTGCCGCGCTTCGCGCGAATCCGCTACCAGGGCTTCGACCAGTACGGCGACCCCATCGACCGCACAGTGGACGGTTTCCACGCCCGCGTGGTGCAGCACGAGTGCGACCACCTGATCGGCACGCTCTACCCGATGCGCGTGCGCGATTTCAGCCGTTTCGGCTTCACCGAGATCCTGTTCCCGGGGCTGGATCCGAAGGCGGACGACTGAAGCGGCTGCCTCCGCAGCCCTGTATTGAAGCGAGCCCTGTCTATCGACCGAACATCACCCGGCACGCTGGTGTAGGCGGGTCCTATAACCGGTCATCGCGCACATTCGCCCGACCGCATCTTCAGAGATTTCATGCATATCGATCGTCGAAAGCTTGTACTTGCAGGTGCCGGCCTGCCCTTTGTCGCGTCCTGCGCCAGCGACATCACTCTGCAGCGCGAGAAGCCCGTCGAAATGCTTGCGATGGAACTGGGTGTCTGTGCGGCTGAGTATGTTGTGCTGCGAGCGGGCACGCCCGGCAGCTCGGTGTTTGTCTCTGGATGTGCCACGCCAGGGGTTCAGGCCAATGCCATTTTTCAGGCCGCATCTCTCACCAAGCCAGTCGCCGCGTTTGCGGCTTTGCGGCTGGTGCAGGCGGACCAACTGGACCTCCATGCACCGGTGTCTCGCTACCTGCCCGGCGGATACAGGCATTTCCACAGCCCCTTGAACCGATCAAGCAACGACCCACACGACCTTGTGCCTGAAAGTGCGCTAAGGCGCGTGTCCGTGGCGCAGTTGCTCAATCACAGTTCCGGCTTTCCGAACTGGTCCAGCGGCACTCTGGAGTTAGCGTCGGAGCCAGGCAAGCAATGGGGCTATTCCGGCGAGGGCTTTGTTCTGTTGCAGAGCGTGATCGAGTCCGTCGCCCAGATGGAACTGGCCGCCTACGTCGATCAACAGGTATTCAAGCCGCTTGGCATGCGCGATTCGAGCCTGGTCTGGCGGGATGACTTTGGAGATCGGGCTGTCACCGGCACCACGGCTTTGGGATTTCGGCCGCGGGTTCGCTTCCGTAGCGCAGTAGCCGCTGCTTCGATGTACACCACGACGGCCGACTATGCGCGATTCATGGCCGCCTTGCTGGCCAACGAGCCACTCCTGTCGCTGACGCTCGCCAACCCGGTGGAAGTGGATGCATCACTCGGGCTTCAGTGGGGTCTGGGCTGGGGTATCGAACGAGCACCAGGTGGGCCTTATCTCTGGCAATGGGGCAACAACCCCGGCTTTCGCGCTTTTGCGATGGCCTCTGCCGCGTCGAAAGACGGGTTCGTCATGTTCACGAACAGCGAGCGTGGCATGCCCTTGGCAGCGTCCATCGCGCGGCGCGCCTTGCCCGCCGACCACAACGCGTTTCGGTTCTCCTGGGTTTCTTAGCCCTTGTACCGCGCTCCGTGTCCTAGAGATTTTTCTCTATGAGACGGGTGCTGCGGCTCAGCTTTGGCATGAACCGACCATTTTGCAAAAGGCGCACCCGCGCTCACTCGCCTTCCTTCTTCTTCGCGCCGAAGGGGTAAGCCGCGCCGTCGTGGCCCTTGGGCGGGACCATCAGCGACAGCACCATGGTTGCGGCCAGCGTGAACATGGTGAAGCCCAGCGAGTACACCACCGGGATCTTGTAGATGTCGATGAGCAGCATCTTCGCGCCGATGAACACCAGGATGATGGCCAGCCCGTAGCTCAGCAGATGGAAGCGCTCGTGCATGTTGGCCAGCAGGAAGTACATGGCGCGCAGGCCCAGGATGGCGAACACGTTGGAGGTCAGCACGATGAAGGGGTCGGTCGTGATGGCGAAGATGGCGGGGATCGAATCCACCGCGAACACCACGTCCACGATGCCGATCAGCAGGATCACCACCAGCATGGGCGTGGCCATCTTGACGCCGCCGACCAGGGTGAAGAACTTCTCACCGTCGTAGTCGGGCGCTATTCTGAAGCGCCGGCGCATCCACTTCAAGGCGGGGTTGTTGTCCAGGTCGGGCTCCTGGCCGGCCGCCCACCACATCTTGATGCCCGTGAACAGCAGGAACGCGCCGAAGATGTAGAGCACCCAGTGGAACTGCGTGATCAGCCACGCACCTACCAGGATCATCGCGGCACGCAGCACCAGCGCGCCGAGGATGCCGATCATCAGCACGCGCTTCTGCGACTCCGCCGGCACAGCGAAGTAGGTGAACAGCATCAGGAACACGAAGATGTTGTCCACCGCCAGCGCCTTCTCGATCAGGTAGCCGGTGAGGAACTCCAGTGATTTCTGGTTGGCCACCGTGCGGGCCGCCTCGTCGGTGCCGGTGCCGCCCAGGTACCACCACATCCACCCCATGAAGGCCAGGGACACGCCGACCCAGACCAGCGACCAGATGGCCGCCTCGCGCGTGCTGACGCGGTGCGCGCCCTGTTTGCTCATCGCGAAGAAGTCGACCAGCAGCGCCAACACGACGAAGCCGCCGAACAGGGACCACATGAGTGGTGAACCGATGGATTCCATGGAAACCTTCCATTGAGAGTT
Organism: Burkholderiaceae bacterium; assembly: GCA_965278985.1. Lineage (GTDB taxonomy): Bacteria > Pseudomonadota > Gammaproteobacteria > Burkholderiales > Burkholderiaceae_C > CAISIP01. The sequence goes on from OZ257131.1 coordinate 1,264,728, forward strand.
GCAGCAAGCCACCGCGCCCGCCCTGCGGCGTGCACGTGATGGCATCCAAAACCCAGAATGGTCTGGCCGTGCCTGCGATGAATGCGGTGTGTCACCGGTATCGCGGCCTGCAGCGCCGGGACGCGGTGCGAAGCACCGCGGCCGTACTGACGACGCTGCACCGGAGTGGACTGCTGGCTGGCAGGCGCTGTCCGGTGGCTACTCCCCAATAAGAGCGGGTGGAGTCTAACGGCAGAGCCCTATTCCGCAGGGGGCGCGGGGAGAAGACTGCGTCAACCGCCGTGTTCCCTCGCCCCGCGCTCTTCGGTCGCTCGCTTCAGGTACGCACTCGGCGTCAGCCCCGACCACCGCCGGAATGCACGCGCAAAAACCTTCGCCGATTCATACCCCGCCGCATCCGCGATCTGCCCCAGCTGCAGCGCCCCAGCCTCCAGCGCCTCCGCCGCCAGCGCCATGCGGTGCTCCGTCAGGTACCCGATGGGCGAGCTGCCCACCAGCTCCTTGAAGCGTGCGCTGAAGCGGGTGCGCGACAGGCCCGCAGCGGAGGCCAGCGACGCCAGGGTCCAGCCCTGTTGCGGCGCGCGGTGCATGTGCCCGATGGCCTGGGCGATGGCCGGATCGGAGATGCCGCGCAGCCAGCCCGCGCCGATGGCGGCATGCCGTGCCAGATGCTCGCGCAGGATGTTGACCAGCAGCAGCTCGCCCATGCGCGCGGCCGACAGGCGCCAGCCGGGGCGCCGCGCCAGGGTTTCCTCGATCAGCAGCTGCATGGTGGTCGCCAGGCAGCCCGCGATGGGCATGTCCTGCTCGCGGATGTGGATGCAGGGCGGCAGGATGCGCAGCACCGTGTGCCTGCAGTAGGCCGAGAACCAGACCTGGGTGGAATAGAAGTCGGTGAAGGCACCACTGCCGCCCGTGGCGCCGTGGCTGAAGACCAGCGGGTTCACGTCGCGGGGGCCGTCGGCGTGGCGCGCGATCATGTCCGCGAAGGAGGCATAAGACGCGAGGGGCGTGTCCAGGTCCGAGCTGATCCGGTAGCGGGCCCCCGGCACGATCATGACGAGGTCGCCGGGTTCCACCCGTTGCGGCGCCTGCCCCTGCACCTGCATCCAGTAAGGGGCACCCCGCACGATCCGGATCAGCGCGCCCGGCGTGCCTTCGGACTGCAGGCCCCAGGGCGCCGTGAGCGCAAACCGCGCCGTGACCGCCCGCTGCGAGCGGCAGATGGACAGCACTTCGCTCAACACATCGGCGGATGGGTCGGGGTTGCGGTCGGTCATGGCTGCGCGTAGTCGGGACGAATGGTGCCCACATCGGGCCTCTGGGCGGTTGAGCGCGGGCGGGTGCGCCACAACAATGCAGCCATCGTAACGGCAGGGAGTGGCGTGATGGCGGACAAGCTCAACATCGGCATCGTGGGTGGCGGCATCGGGGGCTTGGCGGCTGCCATCGCGCTGCGGGCCCAGGGCCATGCGGTGACGGTCTACGAGCAGACGGCGCAGTACATGCGCGTGGGCGCGGACATCAACCTTACGCCCAACGCCGTGCGCGCGCTCGACGGATTGGGCGCAGCGGTGGCTGCGGGTGTGCGCCGCACCGGCGCGCGGCCCAGCTTCCGCATCAGCCGCGACTGGGACACGGGAGCCGAGACCTCGCGCCTGCCCATGGGCAACGAGGCCGAAGAGAAATACGGCGCGCCGCAGCTGACCATCCACCGCGCCGACATCCTGTCGGTGCTGGCCGAGGTGTTCCCGGCCGAGCACATGGTGTTCTCGCGCCGGCTGGACACGCTCACGCAGGACGCCGCAGGCGTGACGCTGCAGTTCGCGGACGGCGCATCAGTCCGCCACGACCTGGTGATCGGCGCCGATGGCATCCACTCCCGCGTGCGCACCGCGCTGTTCGGCGAGGAGACACCGCGCTTCACGGGCGTGGTCTCGTACCGCGCCGTGGTGCCCACCGAGCGGGTGCGCGACGTGCCCGAAATCGGCGCCTTCACCAAGTGGTGGGGCCCGAACCCGCAGAGCCAGATCGTGACCTTCCCGCTGAACCTGGGCCGCGACACCTTCGTCTTCGCCACCACGGGCCAGGACTCGTGGCACGAGGAATCCTGGACGCGCCCCGGCGATGTGACCGAGCTGCGCAGCATGTACGTGGATTTCCATGCCGACGCGCGCAAGCTGCTGGACGCCTGCGAGTCCGTCATGAAAAGCGCGCTCTACGAACGCGACCCGCTGCCGCAGTGGTCCCAGCAGCGTGTCACGCTGGTGGGCGACGCCTGCCACCCCATGCTGCCATTCATGGCCCAGGGGGCAGGACAGGCCATCGAGGATGCGGTGGTGCTGGCGCGCGCCGTGCAGGCGAATGCGGGCGACGTGGCACGCGCCTTGCACAGTTATGCCGCCACGCGCCAGGAGCGCACGGCGCAGATCCAGATCGGCTCGCGTGGCAACCAGTGGATGAAGACCCAGGGCAATGCCGACTGGGTCTATGGGTATGACGCCTGGCAGGCGCCGCTGGCCACCGCCGCCACCGCCACCGCCACCGCCACCGCCACCGCCACGATCTGAATTCCGAACTTCGAACCCCGCCGAAGCACCAACCTCTGCAAGGAACCCGCATGAACCGCCTCTCCACCCCCATCCCCCGCCGGCTGCTGCTGGCTGCGTTCGCCGCCACCGCATGGCTCGCCGGCGCACCGCTGCAGGCCCAGACCTTCCCGTCGAAGCCCGTCACGCTCGTCGTGCCCGTGCCTCCGGGCGGTGGCCCGGACCTGGCGGCGCGCGTGATCGCCGAGAAGCTTGCGGCCCGCCTGGGCCAGCCGGTGGTGGTGGACAACAAGCCCGGCGCCGGCACGCTGATCGGCGCGGCCTTTGTGGCCAAGGCCGCGGCCGATGGCCACACCTTGCTGCTGGCGCCCAACACCATGGCCATCTCGCCCCATGTGATGCCGCCGGGCACCGGCGGTGGTGTGGATGTCTACAAGGACCTCGCGCCCGTGATCGCCCCGGCCACCACGCCGCTGATCCTGGTGGCCAACCCCTCGCTGGGCGTCACCAGCCTCAAGGCGCTGGTGGACATGGCGAAGAAGCAGCCGGGCCTGGCCTACGGCAGCGCGGGCAACGGCTCGCCCATGCATTTCGCGGGCGAGATGCTGAAGAAGTCCGCCAACATCGACCTGCTGCACGTGCCGTACAAGGGCGTGGGCCCGTCCATCACGGCCACGCTGTCCGGCGAAGTCAAGCTGCTGACCACCGGCGTGGGCGGTGCGATCCAGCACATCCGCGCCGGCAAGCTGGTGCCGCTGGCCGTGATCGAGAAGACCCGCTCCGAGCTGCTGCCCAACGTGCCCACGGCCACGGAGCAGGGCGTGCCCGGCGTGGAGGTGGGAGCCTGGTACGGCGTGTTCGCGCCCACGGGCACACCGGCTGCGACCGTGCAGCGCCTGAACCAGGAGATCAATGCCATCGTGCAGATGCCCGACGTGAAGGAGAAGCTGCACAACGCCGGCATCGAGCCCCTGGGCGGTGCGCCCGAGGTGCTGGCTGGCTTCATCAAGGCCGACAACGAGCGTTACGGCCAGCTCGCGAAGCAACTGAACATCAAGGCCGACTGACCGCGCGCATACGGAGGCAAAGGTGCCATGGCCCGCAAGCCCAGCTTCCTGCTGTTCGTCACCGACCAGCAACGCGCCGACCATCTGGGTTGTTATGGCAACCGGGTGCTGCGCACGCCGCACATTGATGCGTTGGCGCGCAAGGGCCTGCGTTTCGACAACCACCATGTAGCCACGCCCATCTGCCAGCCCAACCGCGCCTCGCTGATGACGGGCCGGCTGCCCAGCGCGCACGGGCTGCGCATGAACGGGCTGGAGCTGTCGCTGGCGGAAACCACGTTCGTGGAGTTGCTGCGTGCAGCGGGCTGGCGCACGGCGCTGGTGGGCAAGGCGCACCTGCAGAACATCACGCACTTCCCGCCGGCCTGGCCGCAGCCGCGTCCGGTGCACGATGCGCTGCGGCCCGCGCCGGGCCGGTACGGCCAGGAGGTGGGTGCGCGCTGGGCCGCCGACGAGGCTTTCGGGCTGGACCTGCCGTATTACGGCTTCGAGCAGGTGCGCCTGTCCATCGGCCATGGCGACGACCAGCAGGGCGACTGGCGGCGCTGGTTGCGGCGCGAACACCCGCAGGCCGAAGCGCTGGTCGGTCGCGCGAATGCGCTGCCCACGCCCGGGTCTCCGATGGGCCGCCTCGGCCAAGCGTGGCGCACGCGCCTGCCCGAGGCGCTGCATCCGACGAACTGGATCGCGGACCAGACCTGTGTGATGCTGCAGCAGTATGCGCAGGCCGATGCGCCCTTCTTTTTGCAGTGCTCGATCCCTGATCCGCACCATCCCTTCACGCCACCGGGCCGTTACTGGGACATGTACCGCCCCGAGGACGTGGAACTGCCCGCCAGCTTCGGCGCCGACCTCGTGGACCCGCCGCCGGCGATGGCAGCGCTGCGGGAACAGCGCCGCACCCAGGCCGACTTCCAGCCCGGTTATGCCGCCTTCGCCGCCGACGAGGCCGAGGTGCGCGAGGCCCTGGCGCTCAACTACGGCAACATCGCGCTCATCGACGCCGCCGTGGGCCGCGTGATGGCGCAGCTACAGGCCCTGGGCCTGGACCAGGATACGGTGGTGGGCTTCACCAGCGACCACGGTGACCTGCTGGGTGACCGCGGCCTGATGTTCAAGGGTGGCCTGCACTACCGCTCCATCACGCGCACACCGCTGATCTGGCGCGACCCGGCCGCGCAGGGCAGGGCGGGCGAGGTGACGCAGGCGCTGGCCCAGACCATCGACATAGCGCCCACCATCCTGCAGCGGGCCGGCATCGCACCGGTGCACGGCATGCAGGGCCGCGCGCTGCTGGACGACACTCCGGAGCGCACACACCTGCTGATCGAGGAAGAAAGCCAGCGCGCCGACTTCGACCTGGACCGCCGGCTGCGCATGCGCACGCTGCTGACCGCCACGCACCGGCTCACGGTCTACGACGGGCAGGACTGGGGCGAGTTCTACGGCCTGGTGGACGATCCGCTGGAGCTGCGCAACCTCTGGAACGACCCTGCATCCCGCATGGCACGCGCAGAAGGCATGGAGGCGCTGGCCCGTGCCATGCTGGCCGCCACGGACCAGAGCCCGTGTCCCACGGCGCCCGCCTGAGTATTCCCTTGTTACTGTCGGGATAAACTGGGGCGATCGCCATCCCGTGGGAACCACCATGTCCGCCATCCTGAGTTTCCTGTCCTTCATCTTCTGGCTGGTTGTCATCGTCGTTGCGGTGTTCGGCATCCTGGCGCTCAAGGGCTACAACGGCCTGCGCCTGCTGTCCGAGAACGTCAAGGAAGCCTGGTCCAACATCGGTGTCAGCGTGCGCAAGCAGGCCTCGCTGATCAACCAGCTGATCAGCGTGGTCAGCTCCCATGCGGAAGGTGAGAAGCTGGTGATGCTCAAGGTGTCCGAAGACGCCAGCCTGGGCGCCGTGCAGCAGATGCACCAGCAGGGCGGCATGATGCTGTCGGCCGTGAATGGCCTGGCGCAGCGCTTTCCGGACCTGAAGTCCAACACCCAGTACCTGAGCCTGATGCAGTCCATCAACGAGGTGGAGAACCAGCTGGAGCAACAGCGGCAGGGCTACAACGCCGCCACCAAGAAGTACAACGTGCAGCGCACCTCCATCCCGCATGTCTTTTATTCGAAGCTGCTGGGCTTCGGCCCCGCGCCGTACCTGGATTTCGACGGGGCCAGCGAACGGGACACGGGCGCGATGCAGAACTTCGCCAGCGACGACGGCGAGCGCATCAACCAGCTGCTGGGCAAGGCCGGTACTGCCGTGCGCGAGGTCACGCAGCAGGCCAGCCAGGTCGCCGTGCAGCAGGGCCGCCAGGCCATCGGCGCCGCAAAGGCCCGCATCGAGGAAGCCCGGCTGGCGCGGCCCGCACCGCCGCCGGCCGCAGCGGGCGCTGACGATGACGCCACGCTGGTCACCCACAAGGCAGCCGCCCCGGTGCTGGTCGACATCGCGGGCTCTGCCGGTGGACAGCGCTTCACGCTGAAGCCCGAAGGCCAGGTGATCGGCCGCGCGGCCACCGCCGATATAGTCGTCAACGACAACCAGGTGTCCAAGCAACACGCCTGGGTCGGCCAGGAGAATGGCCGCTGGCTGCTGCGCGACCAGAATTCCGCGAACGGCACCTACGTCAATGGCAACTACGACCAGCGCGTCACCGAGGTGGAGCTGGTAGCGGGAATGGTGGTCTCGCTGGGGCACCACCAAGGGACGCGGTTCGAGGTGGCGGTGGGCTGATCAGCGATGGTCCGGTGCACCCGTCGACCAGCTCCGCCTGACCATCGGGTGCGCCCGCGCGGGGGCTCCGGGACGGCCACACGCAGTGCGCCGCCTGTCAAGGCGGCGTCTTGCTTCAGGCCAGTGCCTCCATCAACTCCGTCTCGATCTCGATCTGCGTGCGGTTGTTCTGCAGGCTGGCCCCGTCGATCAGGAACGTATCGTCCACGCGTTCGCCCAGCGTCGCGATCTTGGCGAGCTGCAGGTTGATCTGGTGGCGCGCCAGCACACGGGCGATGGCGTAGAGCAGCCCCACGCGGTCGCTGGCGGAGATGTTGAGCAGCCAGCGCTGGGCCTTCTCGTCGGGCCGCAGCGTGACGCGGGGCGCGATGGGGAAACTCTTCACGCGGCGTGACACGCGGCCCTTGCCGGGCGCGCCGAGCGCCGAGGTCTGATCGATGGCACGGGCCAGTGCGCTTTCGATCAACGCAGTGAGCTCGCGGTAGCTGTCCTCGGGGCTCAGGTGCGGCATGACCTGGAAGGTGTCGATGGCGTAACCATTGCGCCCTGTGTGCACGCGTGCATCCAGGATGCTGTAGCCGCCCTGGTCGAAGTAGCCGCAGATGCGCGCGAAGAGGTCGGGCTTGTCGCGGGCATAGACCAGCACCTGCACCCCGTCGCCGATGGGGGAGCGCCGTGCGCGCACCACCGGCTTCTCGGAGCCCACCAGGCGCGACAGGCTGCGCGTGTGCCAGGCGATCTCGGAGGCGTCGTGGCGCATGAAGTAGGCTACGTCCAGCGTGTCCCACAGCACCTTGTGGGCGTCGTGGGGCAGGGCGTAGAGCGCGATCATGGTCAGCGCCTCGCGCTTGCGGGCCTCCACCTCGGCCTCGGGGTCGGGCACGCCGCCGCCCAGGGCGCGCGAGGCCAGGCGGAACAAATCTTCCAGCAGCTTGCCCTTCCAGGCGTTCCAGACCTTGGGCGAGGTGCCGCGGATGTCGGCCACGGTCAGCAGGTACAGCGCGATCAGGTAGCGCTGGCTGCCTACGCGCGCGGCGAAGGCGCGGATCACGTCGGGGTCGCTGAGGTCGGACTTCTGCGCAGCGTGGCTCATCGACAGGTGCTCCCGCACCAGGAACTCGATCAGCCGCATGTCCTCGCGCTCGATGCCGTGCTGTCGGCAGAAGCGCCGCACTTCCATCGCGCCCAGCTGCGAATGGTCGCCGCCGCGCCCCTTGGCGATGTCGTGGAACAGCGCGGCGACGTACAGCACCCAGGGCTTGTCCCAGCCCGCCGCCAGCTGCGAGCAGAAGGGGTATTCGTGCGCATGCTCCACGATGAAGAAGCGCCGCACGTTGCGCAGCACGGTGAGGATGTGCTGGTCCACGGTGTAGACGTGGAACAGGTCGTGCTGCATCTGGCCCACGATGCGGCGGAACACCCACAGGTAGCGCCCCAGCACCGAGGTGTCGTTCATCAGCCGCATGGCGCGCGTGAGGCCATCGTGCTCCATGATGATGGCGCGGAAGGTGGCGTGGTTCACCGGGTCGCCGCGGAACTCCGAATCCATCACCGTGCGCGCGTTGTACAGCGCGCGCAGGCTGCGGCTGGACAGGCCCTGGATGCCACGTGTCTTCTGCAGCAGCAAAAAGGTCTGCAGGATCTGGTGGGGATGCTGGTGGTACAGGTCGTCGCTGGCCACGTCCAGCAGGCCGTTGCGGTCGTTGAAGTGTTCGTTGATGGGCCGCAGCTCGGAGGAAGACGGGTAGATCTTCTCCTCCATGTTCAGCAGCAGGATCTGGTTGAGCTGCGTGACCGCCTTGGCCGCCCAGTAGTAGCGCCGCATCAGCGCCTCGCTGGCGCGGATGGCCGTGCTGCGGCGCGCGCCGGGCGCGGCACCGGGCACGGTCGGCGTGGTGGCGTCGCTGAAGCCGAAGGAGTTGGCCACGGCCGTCTGCAGGTCGAACACCAGGCGGTCCTCGCGCCGGCCCGAGATCAGGTGCAGCCGCGCGCGGATCAGCCGCAGCAGCGCCTCGTTGCGCTTGATCTGGCGCACCTCGAAAGGCGTGGCGAAGCCGTTGCGCGCCAGCGCGTCCCAGTCGTCGCCGAAGCCCGCGGCCTTGGCCAGCCACAGGATCACCTGCAGGTCGCGCAGGCCGCCGGGCGACTCCTTGCAGTTGGGCTCCAGCGCGTAGGGCGTGTTCTCGAATTTGGTGTGGCGCTGGCGCATCTCCAGCGTCTTGGCCACGAAGAAGGCCGTGGGGTCCAGCGCAGCACGCTGGCGGCGCACGAATTCGTCGAAGAGCGCCTTGTCGCCCACGATGCGGCGCGACTCCAGCATCGCGGTCTGCACCGTGACGTCCTTCTCGGCCTCCTGCACGCATTCGCTCAGCGTGCGCACGCTGGAGCCGATCTCCAGTCCGCAGTCCCAGCAGCTGCCGATGAAGCTCTCCACCTGCTGCTGCAGCGCCGGGTCGTCGGCGACCGAGCGGCTGTCGGGCAGCAGCACCAGCACGTCCACGTCGGAATGCGGGAACAGCTCGCCGCGGCCATAACCGCCCACGGCCACCAGCACCAGGTCATCCCCCAGTCCGGCCAGCGTCCACAGGCCGCGCAGCGCGTCGTCGGCCAGGGTGGCCAGATGGTGCAGCGCATCGCGTGCGCCGCGCGTGGAGGCGCCACCCCCCAGCAGCTCTGCCTGCAGCGTCGTCTTGGCGAGCTTGTAGCGCTCGCGCAGCTCCTGTACACCGGCCATGGGCGTCCGTCGCAAAAAGGGGCGAGAAAGGGCTCAGGCGCCGGTGACGAAGGCCGGCGGCGGCGGGCTGCCGGCCGACAGCGTCATCACCTCGTAGCCCGTCTCGGTGACCAGCACGGTGTGTTCCCATTGCGCGGACAGGGAATGGTCCTTGGTCACGATGGTCCAGCCATCCTTCTCGGGGCCTTCCTTGATCTCCTTCTTGCCGGCGTTGATCATCGGCTCGATGGTGAAGGTCATGCCGGGCTTGAGCTCTTCCAGCGTGCCGGGGCGGCCATAGTGCAGCACCTGCGGCTCCTCGTGGAACACCTGGCCGATGCCGTGGCCGCAGAACTCGCGCACCACGCTGAAACCCTGCGCCTCGGCGAACTTCTGGATCGCATGGCCGATGTCACCCAGGTGTGCGCCCGGGCGCACCAGCACGATACCGCGCCACATGGCCTCGTAGGTCAGCCTGGAGAGCCGCCGCGCCGCGATGGACACCTCGCCCACCTCGAACATGCGGCTGGTGTCGCCGTGCCAGCCGTCCTTGATGACCGTGATGTCGATGTTGAGCACATCGCCCTTCTTCAGCGGCTTGTCGTTGGGGATGCCGTGGCAGACCTGGTGGTTGACCGAGGTGCAGATGGACTTGGGGTAGGGGATGTTGCCGCCGCCCTTGTAGTTCAGCGGCGCGGGGACCGTGCCCTGCACCTCGGTCATGTACGCATGGGCGATGCGGTCGAGCTCGTTGGTCGTGACGCCGGGCACCACGTGCGGCGTGAGGTGGTCCAGGACTTCGGAGGCCAACCTGCCGGCCAGGCGCATGCCGGCAATCCCTTCGGCGTCTTTGTAGGTGATCGTCATGGCGCCAATTATCAGGGCTGCCCGCGGCCCCCTCCATATGCCTTCGGGCCCCGGAACGGTGCGTGGCGGCGCGGGGGCGCCGGGTAAAATCCTCCGTCGCCCTCCCTGGTGCCCACGCAGCAGGCAGCCGGCGCGCTCCGCTCCCCCCAAGCCTCCCGTCCACCCGGCCATCCCGTGACCCTGCACATCACCCCCTTCGAAGGCGGCAACGCCCTTGGCAACTTCCGCGCCCAGCAGCTGCTCGGCCCCCTGCAGGCGATCCACGAACGCATCAGCGGCGTGGCCGCGCGCCATGTGCACCTGGTGGCGGCCGATGCCGTGCTCGACGCCACGGCCCGCGAGCAGCTGCAGGCGTTGCTGACCTATGGCGACCCTTACAGTGGCCCCACGGACGGCCCCGTCGTGGTGGTCACGCCGCGCTTCGGTACGGTGTCTCCCTGGGCCTCCAAGGCCACCGACATAGCCCACAACTGCGGCCTGTCCGTGCGCCGCATCGAGCGTTTCACCGAATACCGCCTGACCCTCAAGTCCGGCCTCTTCAGCAAGGCCACGCTGGACGCGGACCAGTTGCAGGCCATCGGCGCGCTGCTGCACGACCGCATGACCGAAAGCCTGATGTTCGAGCGCGCGCAGGCCTGGGGCCTGTTCTCGGAGCTCGAGGCCGCCCCCATGGCCCACGTGGACGTGCTGCAGGGTGGCAAAGCTGCTCTGGAGGCCGCCAACCGCGATTTCGGCCTGGCCCTGGCCGACGACGAGATGGATTACCTGGTGATGGCCTTCCAGCGCGCCGGCCGCAATCCCACGGACGTGGAGCTGATGATGTTCGCACAGGCCAACAGCGAACACTGCCGCCACAAGATCTTCAACGCCAGCTTCACCATCGACGGCCGGCCGCAGCCGCACTCGCTCTTCGGCATGATCCGCCACACGCATGCGACGAACCCGCAGCACATGGTGGTGGCGTACTCGGACAACGCGTCCGTTATGGAAGGCCACCATCTGGAGCGCTTCGTGGCTGGCCTGCCGCAACAAGGCGCGGTGGAAGGGGCACCCAATTCCCCGCGCTACGAGAAATCGCCGGCCCAGCACCATGTGCTGATGAAGGTCGAGACCCACAACCATCCCACGGCGATCTCGCCGTTTCCCGGCGCCTCCACGGGCGCGGGCGGCGAAATCCGCGACGAGGGCGCCACGGGCCGCGGCTCGCGCCCCAAGGCCGGCCTCACCGGCTTCACCGTGTCGCGCCTGGACCTGGACGGCACGCCATCCGGCGCCTACGGCAAGCCCGAGCACATCGCCAGCCCGCTGCAGATCATGATCGACGGTCCGCTGGGGGGTGCCGCCTTCAACAACGAGTTCGGCCGGCCCAACCTGCTGGGTTATTTCCGCGCCTACGAGCAGAGCGTGGCATCCGACGTGGACACGGTGCAGCGCGGCTACCACAAGCCCATCATGATCGCGGGCGGCCTGGGCACGATTTCGGCCGAGCAGACGCAGAAGATCCCGTTCCCGCCCGGCAGCCTGCTGGTGCAGCTGGGTGGCCCTGGCATGCGCATCGGCATGGGCGGCAGCGCGGCCAGTTCCATGGCCACGGGGGCGAATGCGGCCTCGCTGGACTTCGACTCGGTGCAGCGCGGCAACCCTGAGATCCAGCGCCGCGCGCAGGAGGTCATCAACCAGTGCTGGGCGATGGGCGCGCAGAACCCTATCCTCGCGATCCACGACGTGGGCGCGGGCGGCCTGTCCAACGCTTTTCCCGAACTCGCCAACGACGCGAAGGTGGGTGCACGTTTTTCGCTGGACGCGGTGCCGCTGGAAGAAAGCGGCATGGCGCCCAAGGAGATCTGGTGCAACGAGAGCCAGGAGCGTTATGTGCTGGCCATCGCGCCGCAGTCGCTGCCGCTGTTCCAGGACCTGTGCGCGCGCGAGCGCTGCCCCTTCGCCGTGGTGGGCACGGCGACGGCAGAGCGTGAGCTGGTCGTGGCAAAGGAGGGCACCACCGCATCCGTGGACATGCCCGTGAACATGCCCATGGACGTCCTGCTCGGCAAGCCGCCCAAGATGCAGCGCGACGTGGCCACCATCGCGCGCCGCTTCGCGCCGCTGGACCTGACGGGCGTGGAGCTGCAGCAGGCCGCCATCGCCGTGCTGGCGCACCCGACCGTGGCCTCCAAGCGTTTCCTGATCACCATCGGCGACCGCACCGTGGGGGGCCTCAGCCACCGCGACCAGATGATCGGCCCCTGGCAGGTGCCCGTGGCCGACTGCGCCGTGACGCTTGCCGACTACCGCGGCTTCGCCGGCGAGGCCATGGCCATGGGCGAACGCACGCCACTGGCCGCGCTGGACGCGCCGGCCTCCGGCCGCATGGCCGTGGCGGAGGCCATCACCAACCTGCTGGCCGCGCCCATCGAGCTCTCGCGCGTGAAGCTCTCCGCGAACTGGATGGCCGCCTGTGGCGAAGCCGGTGAAGACGCCGCGCTCTACGCCACCGTCCAGGCCGTGGGCCTGGAGCTGTGCCCGGCGCTGGGCATCTCCATTCCCGTGGGCAAGGATTCCTTGTCCATGCGTACGCAATGGAGCGACGACAGCGGCCCGCGCAAGGTCACCTCGCCCGTGTCGCTGATCGTGAGCGCCTTCGCCACGCTGGCCGACGTACGTGGCACGCTCACGCCGCAACTGGACGCTACGGCCGACACCACGCTGGTGCTGGTCGACCTGGGCCATGGCCGCCACCGCATGGCCGGCAGCATGCTGGCGCAGGTGCTGGACCAGGTGGGCGACACCGTGCCCGACCTCGACGACCCGCAGGACCTGGTGCGCCTGGTGGCGGCCGTTAACGCGCTGCGCGCGCAGGGTCGCATCCTGGCCTACCACGACCGCAGTGACGGCGGGCTTTTCGCCACCGTCTGCGAGATGGCCTTCGCGGGCCGCGTGGGCGTGGCGCTGAACGTGGACATGCTGGTCACCGAAGGCGACGGCATCACCGACAGCCGCGCTGAATTTGGCGACAGCAAGAACTGGGCGACCCAGGTGAGCGCGCGCCGCCAGGAGCTGACGCTCAAGGCGCTGTTCAACGAAGAGCTGGGCGTGGTGCTGCAGGTGCCCACCGAGCACCGCAACGAGGTCATGCAGACGCTGCGCGAACACGGCCTGTCGAAATACAGCCATTTCGTCGGCAAGACCCGGCCCGCCGGCTCGGCCATCGCCGACGGCGTGGGCGAAGTCCAGGTGTGGCGCGACGCCAAGAAGGTCTTCAGCGCGAGCCTGCAGGATCTGCAGCAGGTGTGGGACTCGGTCAGCTGGAAGATCGCCCAGCGCCGCGACAACCCCGTCGGTGCCGATGCCGAACATGCGGCAGCAGGCAACCCGGCCGACCCCGGCTTGCACGTACACACCACCTTCGAGCCCACACTGGAGGCCGCGCCAGCGCTTCTGCTTTCGCGCCCCCGCGTGGCCGTGCTGCGCGAGCAGGGCGTCAACTCGCATGTGGAGATGGCCTACGCTTTTACCGAGGCAGGCTTTGACGCCTACGACGTCCACATGTCCGACCTGATCGGCGGCCGCACGCAGCTGGCCGACTTCCAGGGGCTGGTGGCCTGCGGCGGCTTCAGCTACGGCGACACGCTGGGCGCGGGCATCGGATGGGCGCGCTCCATCACCTTCAACGCGGTGCTGGCCGACCAGTTCAAGACTTTCTTCGGCCGCGGCGACACCTTCGGCCTGGGCGTGTGCAACGGCTGCCAGATGTTCGCCGAGCTGGCCGACATCATCCCCGGCGCCGAAGACTGGCCGCGCTTCACCACCAACCGCAGCGAGCGCTTCGAGGCGCGCCTGAGCCTGGTGGAAGTGCTGGACTCACCCTCGCTGTTCTTCCGCGGCATGGCCGGCAGCCGCGTGCCCATCGCCGTGGCGCATGGCGAGGGGTATGCCAACTTCCAGTACCGGGGCAACGCAAACCGTGCCATCGCTGCGCTGCGCTTCGTCGACAACGCGGGGGCGCGGACGGAGGCCTATCCCTACAACCCCAACGGCAGCCCCGGCGGCCTGACCGGGGTGACCACGGCCGACGGCCGCTTCACGGCCATCATGCCGCACCCGGAACGCGTGTTCCGCAACATCCAGATGAGCTGGACCCGCGGCGATGCGTCCGCGCCCAGCCCTTGGATGCAGCTGTGGCACAACGCTCGGCGCTGGGTAGGGTGAGCAACATGGTGCTCGCGCAGCAGACCGTCGATGACTTCGCCCGCGACGGCGCCGTGGTACTGCGCGGCGTGCTCACACCCGCCGAGGTCGCGCTGCTGGCCGAAGGCATCGAGCACAACCTGGCCCATCCCAGCGCGCTTGCTGCGGTGGCCAGCCGGCCGGACGATCCGGGCCGCTTCATCGAAGACTTCTGCACCTGGCAGCAGAACGACGCCTACCGCCGCATCCTCTGCGACACAGCGTTGCCGCATGTGGCCGCGCAGCTCATGCAGAGCCGCACGGCACGCATCTACCACGACCACCTGCTGGTGAAAGAGGCCGGCACGCGCCAGCCCACGCCCTGGCACCAGGACCAGCCCTACTACAACATCAGCGGCCGGCAGAACGTGAGCTTCTGGATTCCCGTGGACCCGGTGCGGCTGGAGAGCAGCCTGCGCTTCGTGGCCGGTTCACACGCCGGCACTTGGTACATGCCGCGCACCTTCCGCGACCAGCAGGCGAAGTGGTTCCCCGATGGCAGCCTGGCCGAGTTGCCTGCCATCGACGCCGAGCCCGAGCGTTACCGCCAACTGGTCTGGGCGCTGGAGCCGGGCGATATGGTGGCCTTCCAGATGCTCACGCTGCATGCCAGCAGCGGCGTGGCGCCTGGCGGAGGGCGGCGGCGCGTCTTTTCGGCGCGTTACCTCGGCGACGACGCACGCCACGCCGTGCGGCCCTGGCGCACATCGCCGCCGTTCGCGGGGCTGGCAGAGCGCCTGCCGGACGGCGCGGTGATGGAGGATTCGCTGTTTCCGCTGGTGTGGCAGGCCAGCACCTCCCGGCGCGGCCAACGCGCGTAGCCGGTCAGGCGCGGTTCACCAGCACGTAGCGCAGCGCCGCGCCCGGCGAGGCCAGCAGCCGCAGCCGCACCTTGACCGGCCGCATGCGCAAGGTCAGCACATAGTCCAGCGTGGCATCCAGGGAGGTGGCGGCTTCCTGCGCGTCTTCGAAACGCTGCGCCACCATGAAGTTGTTCATGCAGGGCGCGACCACCGTGAACAGCGCATGGCCGACCACGCGGTCGTGTGACAGGCCGGCAGCCTGCGACTCGAAGCGGTTGTAGCGCTGGACCATCCCCTCGGGGTCGAATCCGATGACGCCGAAGTTCAACGCATCGATGTCCGGTCCCGACATCTGGTCGAGCGTGGTGTGCAGGTCTGCATCGGCAAAGCCGACATGGTCCATGGTTTTCAAGCTCATCTCCTCCGCGGCGCGTCGGGCGTGTCGGGTTCGTCGGGCGTCCAGGTAGGGGGCCCTGTGTGCCAGTTCCTTTCGGCACGTCCAGGCCCCGTTTTTAGCATGGCTCCGCTCAATAATGAGGCGCTCCGGGGTGCGACCGACGGTGTCGCGCCCCAGCAGGAAGATGCCCGCAGCCCATCCCCCTACTGGAAGTGCACGCTGATGCGACCAACCTTTTCACCGCCCCCTGACGAAGCCGCACGCCTGGCTGCACTGCGCGACCTGATGGTGATGGACAGCCCGCCGGAGCCGCTCTTCGACATGATTGCCCGACTGGCCGCCGAGGTCTGCCACACGCCCATCGCGCTGATCAGCCTGATAGACGAAGAGCGGCAATGGTTCAAGGCCAATGTCGGGCTGCACGGCGTCAACGAGACGCCGCGCGAAGTGGCCTTCTGCGCGCACGCGATCCAGGACGATGCCTTGTTCGAGGTTCCCGATGCCACACTGGACCCGCGATTCGCGCACAACCCGCTGGTGACGTCGGCGCCGGACATCCGCTTCTATGCAGGTGCACCGCTGGTGATGCCAGGCGGCACGCGCGCGGGCACCTTGTGCGTGATCGACCGCGCGGCATCGCACCTGGACGCGCAGCAGGCCCGCACCTTGCGCGCGCTGGCGGCAATGGTGAGCGAGGCGCTGCTGATGCGGCGCAACCTGATCCAACGCGCCTTGTCGGCGCGCAGCGAATACGAGATCGCCGTTGCCAGGAGCGAGGCGCGCCACCGCACGCTGGTCGAGGAGCAGCGGGAGCTCGTGGCCCTTGTGCGCGGCAGTGGTGAGCTCGTCTATGTGAACCCGGCCTGGGGACGCTACTACGGGGTGGACACCGACAACGCCAGGGGCGCCGTGGTGTGGTCATTCCTCGACCCCTCGGACGTCGACAGGGTCCGCCATGTGTTCGCGCAGGTGCTGCGCACGGGCGACAGCATGGCCTGCGAAACACGCAGCACCGGGCCCGACGGCCGCGAGCGGTGGGTAGCCTGGTCGAACAACCGGCAACGGGAGCGCGAGGGAGGATGGCTGCTGCGTGGCGTCGGCAGCGATGTGACCGAGCGGAAAATGGCGGAGCAGGCACTGCGCGAGAGCCAGGCGTTCCTGGACCGCACCGGGCGCATCGCGCGCATCGGCGGTTGGCGTGCGGAGCTGAAGTCAGGCACCATCACCTGGTCGGACCAGACATGCCGCATCCACGACCTGGAGCCCGGCCACCAGCTCAGCCTCGATGCCGCGATGGCTTACCTGGCCGACGGTGGGGAGGCGGTGGTCCGGCGGGCGATCGAGCGCAGCGCCGTGTCGGGGGAGCCATGGGACGTGGAGGTGGGCATCGTCACGGCCAAGGGCCGCGCCATCTGGGTGCGCATGGTGGGCGAGGTCGAAGTGGGGCGCGGCGGTGCCGTGCACATCCTGGGCACCGTGCAGGACATCACCGAAAGCCACCAGCGACGCGCCGAGCTGCTGCGCGAGCAGGCCCTGCGCGCGCAGATCGAGGCCCACGCACAGGAACTGAAGCAACTACTGCTGGAACGCGAGGAGATGACCTACGTGCTGGCCCACGAAGTGCGGCAGCCGCTCAACAACGCCTCGGCCGCCTTGCAAAGCGCGGCGGCGGTGTTGCAGGAGCTGGACGAACAGGCGGCGTCCAGGCGACTGGGGCGCGCCCAGACGGTGATGGGCGAGGTGCTGGCCAGCATCGACAACACGCTGTCGGTGGCAACGCTCGTGGCGCGGCAGGAGCCCGCGGAGGGTGCCGACACCGACATCGACACGCTGGTGGCGGTGGTGATCGCCGACATGCCGCCCTCGGAGCGGCACCGGGTGCGGGTGCAGCGCGATGCCACGAGCCGCACCGTGGTCGCGGACATGAGCCTGCTGCGCCTGGCGCTGCGCAACCTGCTGGGCAATGCCTTGAAATACAGCCCCAAGGGGTCGCCGGTCGTCATCCGCCTGACCGATTCGGACAATCCGCTGGCGTTGCTGATCGACGTGGAGGACGCCGGCGGTGGCCTGGGCGCGGACCTGGTCCCGCGCCTCTTCGAGCGCGGCACGCGCGGCACCCACAAGGGCGGGCCGCAGGGGCACGGCCTGGGCCTGTACATCGTGCGCCGCGTCATGGAGCTGCACGGCGGGCGGGTGGAGCTGGTGCGCAACACCCCGCAGGGGAGCACGATGCGCCTGGTGGTCGAACAGTCCCCAGGCGACACCTACTGGAGCAAGCTGGGCCAGTAGGGCTTCACGTCAGTAGGGCTTCAGCGGCGCCTTGAACACATACCCCACCCCGGACTTGGACTGCAGCGGCACCAGCGCCGGCGTGGCGCGTTCGATGCGGCGGCGCAGGCGGTAGATCGTCGCGTTCAGGCTGTCGGCCGCGGCATCCTCCGGCGTCTTGCCCAGCCGCTTGCGCAAGGTGTCGCGCGCCACGACCTCGCCATCGGCCTCCAGCAGGCATTCCATCACCGCCAGGTCGGTGTCGCTCAACTCCACCCGGGCGCTGTCGGGCGCGACCAGCTGGCGCGCCCGTCGGTCGAGGCGCCACACATTGGCGGTGGAACCTGCGGGCCCCATCCTGCGCTGGATGGCGTTGATCGCCAGCGCGACCTGGTCGAACTGCACGGGCTTGGCCAGGTACATATCGGCGCCGGCGCTGATGACCTGCTTGAACACGTCGGGCGCCAGCCGCCCCGACACCACCAGCAGGCCCACATCGGTACGGCGCCGCAGCACCTTGATCAGGTCCACGCCGTCGATGCCCGGCAGCATCAGGTCCAACACATAGAAGCCGTAGCCATAGGCATCGGCATGGGCCAGCAGGTCGTTGCTGTCACCGAACACGTCCACCGCGACACCCTGGTCGCGCAGGTATTGCGACAGGAATTCGGAGTATTCGGCGTCATCGTCCACGAGGGCAAGGGTAGGAGGAAGCATGGCAGGAGACTGGGAGTTAGCGGGGGATTCAAGCACAAAAGTGATTCACCTCATAGAAAAATTCTATGCGGCAAAAATTATCACTCACTTGCGAATAAATGCTTTTCATGGATAATTTGTGGCTGAAACATCCACTTCTCACCATCTTGCCTGTCCGCCACCCCCCGAGCCATCCCATGAAAAACCTTTCCATCCAGAAACAATTGACCCTTGCGTTCGGCGCATTGGTCGTCCTGGTGCTCCTGGTGAGCACCTTCGCCGTGCAAAGCCTCAGCAGCCTGAACGCGAAGTTCGCGAGCTATGTGGAAGGCGAGGCCAAGCGCGAGACCCTGGCCGTCAACGTCTTGAACACTGCGAACCGGCGGGCCATCGCGGTGCGCGACATGGTGCTCGTGCGGACACCGGCAGACCGGCAGGCCCAGCAGGCCGTGGCGGTCAAGGCCCACGGGGAGCTGCAATCCACCCTCAAGGCCCTGAAAGACGAGGTCGCCACCGCGCCCGACGTGGGCGCGCGTGACCGCACGCTGGTGGCTGCCATCGACAAGGTGGAAACCGCCTATTCGCCCGTGGCATTGGCCATCGTGCAATTGGCCGCGGCCGACCGGCGCGAGGAGGCCATCGACAAGATGAACATCGAATGCCGCCCCTTGCTGGCCGAACTGATCGCCGCGGCCGACGCCTACATCGCATACACCCATGAACAGGCCGAGAGCAAGGTGCAAGCCGCCGCTGCCGCGTACGCGGTGCAGCGCAGCCTGCTGCTCCTGGTCAGCGCGCTGACCCTGGCCATCGCCGTGGGCCTGGGCTGGCTGATCACGCGCCGCCTGCTGGCAGCACTGGGCGCGGAGCCGGTGGACCTCAGCGATGCCGCCCGCCGCGTGGCCGAGGGCGACCTCGGCCCGGTGCGCGGCGCGGACACCGCCACCGCCGGCAGCGTGCTGGCCTCCATGGGTGCCATGCAGGCCCAACTGGTCGGCCTGATCGGCCAGGTGCGCGGTTCGGCCGACAGCATCGCCACGGCCAGCGCGCAGATCGCCCAGGGCAACAGCGACCTGTCCAGCCGCACCGAACAGCAGGCCGCGGCGCTGCAGCAAACCGCCGCCACGATGGACGAACTCGGCAACACCGTGCGCGGCAATGCCGACAACGCCCGCCAGGCCAACCAGCTTGCACGCGGTGCCAGCGACGTGGCGGTGAAAGGTGGCACCGTCGTGTCCGAGGTGGTGGCGACCATGAAGGGGATCAACGACAGCTCGAGGCAGATCGCCGAAATCATCTCCGTCATCGATGGCATCGCGTTCCAGACCAACATCCTGGCGCTGAATGCGGCCGTGGAGGCCGCGCGTGCCGGCGAGCAAGGCCGCGGTTTCGCGGTGGTGGCGGGCGAGGTGCGCAACCTCGCCAAGCGCAGCGCCGACGCCGCCAAGCAGATCAAGACCCTCATCACCCACAGCGTGGAGCAGGTGGCCCAGGGCTCCGTGCTGGTCGATCAGGCCGGCCAGCGGATGGAAGAGATCGTGGGTGCCATCCAGCGTGTGAGCGACATGGTGGGCGAGATCAGCGCTGCGAGCGTCGAACAAAGCCAGGGCGTCAGCCAGGTCGGGCAAGCCGTGTCGCAGATGGACCAGGTGACGCAGCAGAACGCGGCGCTCGTGGAAGAAAGCGCCGCCGCCGCCGAGAGCCTGCGGGAACAGGCCCACCACCTGGTGCAGACCGTGGCCGTGTTCCGGCTGGACAACAGCGCGACGCACCATGCCGCCGTGGTGGATGCGCAACCCGTCGCGCTGCGCGCGGTTCCCGCACCGCGCACCGCGGCACGCCGCCAGCCGCTGTCCGTCGCGCCCAAGGTGCGCCTGGCGGCTGCCCACCACGGTGCGGACGCCTGGGAGGCCTTCTGAACGCCGCGCACCGCGGCCAGGAGAAACGTCATGCCTTACCCCCACCCACCCGCCGGTTCCGGCGAAACGCCGAGCACCCCTACACCCACGATGGGCGGCGCAGCTGATTCGTCCGAAGAAGAGCTTCTGCAGTTCCTGTACCAGTCGCCCATCGGCCTGCTGCAGACCACGCTGGACGGGGAGATCACCATGATCAACCCCGTGTCGGCCCAGCTCCTGATGCCGCTGGCGCCCAGCGGCCACCTGGCCAACCTGTTCGACACGCTCCAGTCCGTGGCCCCGCAGCTGCGCCACCTCCCGGCATCCTGCAAGGAGCCTGTAGGCAGCCTGTGCGAGTCGCTGCGTATCGTCGTTCCCGGGCCTCGCGTCGACGGCTTGCCGACCACGAAGGACCTGGCGATCCGCCTGGTCAAGCTCGGAGCCAACAAGCTCATGGCCAGCGTGACCGACATCAGCCTCGCGGTGCAACAGGAGCAGGCGCGGCTGGTGACCCGGCTGCGCGATGCCGAGCGCGTCGACCGCCTCACCTCGATGCCCAACCGCACCGTGGTGCTGGAGCGCCTGGCCGTGGCGCAGGCGACCGCCGAGCGCGAGCCCGACTACCAGTTCGCGGTGCTGTTCATCAACGGCGACCGGTTCTCCAGCGTGAACGTCACCTGGGGAGCAGCGGCCGGGGATGATCTTCTGCGGCTGATGGCCGGCCGTCTGCGGGGCGCCTTGCGCGCCGGCAACGACGCCACCCGGGGCCCGCAGCCCGTCGTGACGACCGCCAGGCTGGGGGCCGACGAGTTTGTGGTGGTGCTGGAGCGACTGCGGCGCGAGGACGACGTGCGGGGCATCGCGCAGCGGCTGGTGCTGGCCCTGTGCAAGCCCTACAGCATCGGCGGCAACCAGGTCCACGCCACCGCCAGCATCGGCGTGCTCATGCGCAAGCATGCGCAGGGGGATGCCGACGCGGTGCTGCAGGAGGCCAGCCTGGCGATGCGCGAGGCCAAGCGCACCGGCGGCGCCCGGTACCGCTTTTTCGAGCCCGAGATGAAGGAGCGCGCGCAGCGCCGCGGGAACCTCGAGGGCGAGTTGCGCAATGCGCTGGCGGCGAATGAACTGTTCGTGGTCTACCAGCCCATCGTCGACCTGAATGACGACCGCGTCGCCGGGGTCGAGGCGCTGGTGCGCTGGCAGCACCCCGTGCGCGGCATCGTCTCGCCCATCGAATTCATCGAGATCGCCGAAGAGACAGGCCTGATCGGCCCGCTGGGTGAGTTCGTGCTGCGCACGGCCTGCCACGCCTTCGTGCGCTGGCAGCGTCTGCTGGGCGCCAAGGCACCGCGCATGCTGTCGGTCAACCTGTCGCGCGCGCAGCTGGTCGATCCGCTGCTGGTGCAGATGGTGCAAAGGGCGTTGCAGTCCAGCGGATTGGCGCCGGAGCACTTGCAGCTCGAGGTCACCGAGAGCCTGGCAGCGCAGGGCGAACACGTGCTGAACAAGCTGCACGAACTCAAGGGCCTGGGCCTGGCGCTGGCACTCGACGACTTCGGTACCGGTTACTCGTCGCTGGCGAGCCTGCACCTGATGCCGGTGGACGTGGTCAAGATCGACCGCTCCTTCGTGAGCCAGTCCGAGTCCAGCCTGCACCACCGCGTGCTGATCGAGGCGACGGTCCGCGTGGCGCGCAGCCTGGGCATGCGCACCGTGGCCGAGGGCATCGAGACCGAGGGCCAGGCGAACGTGCTGGCGGAGCTGGAATGCGACAAGGGCCAGGGCTACCTCTATGCCAAGCCGCTGTCCGCAGAGGCCGCCGCGGACTGGCTCTCCGCCTACCGCGGCATCCCCGCGGGCCTCACCGACACCGCAGGCACGGCGGGCACTGCGGGAAGAACCTGCCTGGCGCGGTGCCGACGCGCACGTGCCGCCGCCGTGCACGATTAGCTGTCGCACAGCGGTTCGCGCACTTCTCGGAGCTGATGGCTGCCGGCCGGCCACTGCCGGCCAACCACTCACCGCGTTTCGCGCCAGTGCCCGAGCCCACCATCCGCATGGGCGCGCGGCAAGGACATATTGTCCCGGTGCGTGTATACGGGCGGCTCGTGGGGGTTGCCGGTGCGATGATGGGACATGCCGGTGCCGGCCCTCCCGACCATGCACGACACACCGTCGACCCCTTCACCCCCCCTCCAACCGTCTGCAATTGCCGGTGTGGCCAGGATGGGTGTGGCAGCGCAGGTGTTGGCCTCGGTGTTGTGGATCCCGCAGGCCGCAATGCTGGGCTGGGCCGTGCAGGGCCTGGCCGATCGCCGTGGAATGGATGCGGTGCTGTGGCCTGCGATGGGCATCGTTCTGCTGGGTGCCTTGCGCGCGGCGCTGGACGCCTGGGGTGCACGCCGGGTGTTCCGCGCGGCACGCAATCAATTGACCGCACTGCGTGCCCGCATGGCCACCGTGCTGGCTTCGCGTTCACCGCTGGACAAAGGCCGGCCCGCCTCGGGCCTGGCCGCCAGCGTGCTGGGGGAACAGGCCGAGGCTGTGTTGCCGTACCTGCTGCGTTACCCCACCGCGCGCTGGCGTTGCATGCTGGTGCCGCTGGCCCTGCTGCCGGCGGTGGGCTGGTGCTCGTGGGTGGCAGCGCTGGTGTTGCTGGTGGCCGCGCCGTTGATTCCTCTCTTCATGGCCATCGTGGGCTGGCGTGCGCAGGCAGCCAGCCGGGCGCAGCTGGGTGCACTGGGCGGCATGCAGGGCTTCCTGCTGGACCGGCTGCGTGGCCTGGCGACGCTGCGCGCCCTGGGCGCGGTGGAGGCCACGGCGCTGCGCCTGCGCCAACGCGCGCAGGACCTGCGGGTGCGCACGCTGGCCGTGTTGCGCATCGCCTTCCTGTCGTCAGCGGTGCTGGAGCTGTTCTCGGCACTCGGCGTGGCCATGGTGGCGGTGTACATCGGCTTCCACCTGCTGGGCACGCTGGAGTTCGGCGCCTGGGGCCGGCAGCTGACGCTGGGCGAGGGCCTGTTCGTGCTGCTGCTGGCGCCGAGTTTTTTCGAGCCGCTGCGCGAGTTGTCGGCCGTGTGGCACGACCGCGCCGCGGGCGAGGCGGCATTGCAGGCGCTGGATGCGATGGCCGAGGAGGGCACCTCGCTGCCGGGGGCGCTGCACGCCACGGCTGACGCGGCGCTGCCAGCACAGTCGGCGCAGTTGGCGCAGTTGGCGCAGTCAGCGGGTGCGCTGGCCGTGGCGTTGCGCAGCCTCGGCTACACCCATCCCGATGGAGAGGTGCTGTTCGATGGCCTGGACCTGGCGGTGGCACCCGGTGAGCGGGTCGCGCTCACGGGCGCCAGCGGCGCCGGCAAGACCGTCCTGCTGAGCCTCATTGCCGGCCTGGCTCCGGCCACGGCGGGTGAGGTGCGCATCGGCGGGCAACTGCTGGCGCCCGCCACCGCGAACAACCTGCGCAGCCGCATGGCCTGGATCGGCCAGCGCCCGCACATCTTCACGGGCTCGGTGCACCAGAACCTCACGCTGGGCCGCACGCATGGGGGTGCCGCGCAGCTGCAGGCGGCAACCCACCTGGCCGCGCTGGAATCGGTGGCCCAGGCCGGCCCTGGCGTGGCGCTGGGGGAGGGCGGCCACGGCCTGTCCGGTGGCGAGGCCGCGCGGCTGGCGCTGGCGCGTGCCGCGCTGCACCCGGGCGCCGGCCTGCTGCTGGCCGACGAGCCCACGGCGCACCTGGACAGCGACACGGCCCTGCGCGTGACCGAAGCCCTGCTGCAGCTTGCCGAGGGCCGCACGCTGATCGTGGCCACACACGACCCGCAGCTCATCGCGCGCATGCAGCGCAGCGTGCGTATCGGTGGGGCCGCCTCGGCCGATGGCGCGGTGTGGGCGACACGACCCGTCCATGCGCCCAGGCCCCGCGCGCCTGCCGCCCCCGAACCGCAGGAGGCCCTGTGACCACGCCTATGGCCCCGCCCCGGCAACACGCCAGCACCCGCCGCCGGCGTGAACTGCGCGCAGCGCTGCGCCCTTTCGGCCAGGTGGCGGCCCGCCGCATGGCGCTGGGCCTGGCGCTGGCCGCCTGCACCGTGCTGATGGGCGTGGGCCTGCTGGGCCTGTCGGGCTGGTTCATCACCGCCACGGCGCTGGCCGGTGCGAGCGTGGCCACAGCGCTGGTCTTCGACGTGTTCATGCCCTCGGCCGGCATCCGCTTGCTGGCCCTGGGCCGCACGGCCTCGCGTTATGCCGAGCGGCTGGTCACGCACGACGCCACGCTCGCCGTGCTGGCTGCATTGCGCGAGCAGCTGTTCCGCGCATGGGCCGCGCCGCAGGCGGCACGCCAGCTGGCGGCCCGGCCTGCGCGGCTGCTGTTCCGGCTGGCCGTGGACGTGGATGCGCTGGAGTCCCTGCCGCTGCGCCTGCTGGTGCCCCTGGCCGCGGCCGTCGGTGGTGCGCTGATGGCGGGGCTGGTGCTGGCCTTGGTGGTGGGCTGGCCCCACGCCTGGCTGGGCCTGGCCGCGACGCTGTGGCTGCTGCTCACCGGCCTGGGCATCGCCGCGCTGGTGGCCCGCCGCGCACGCCGGCTGGCGATGCGCCGCGCCCAGGTGCTGGAGCGCCTGCGCGCCCAGGCCGTGGACTTGGTGGCCGGGCAGACCGAGCTGGCCATGGCCGGTCGGCTGCAGGCGCAATGCGCGGCGATGCGCCACACGGACGACCGCTTGCAGGCGGTGGACGACGCGCTGCACCGGCTGGACACGCACGCCGGCACCGCGTACGGCCTGACCGCCACGCTGACCCTGGCCGCCGCGCTGCTGCTGGCCGGTTGGCTGGTGGAGCGTGGCGCCATCGGCGTGCCGGCCGCGGCGCTGGTGGTGCTGGTAGCCCTCGCGGCAGCCGAGCCGTTCTCTGCGCTGCGGCGGGGCGCGTTGGAGGCGGCCCGCACGCTGCTGGCCGCGCACCGGCTGGCGCCGCAACTGGCGGCCGCGGCGCACGGTGGCACTCCGCCACCACAGGCGCCTCCACACGCGCAGGGCCTGGCGCTGCAGCTGCGCGACATCACCGCCGCGCACCCCGGCACACCCCGCGCCGTGCTGCACAACCTGTCGCTGCAGATCGCCGTGGGCGAACGTGTGGCCCTGGTAGGCGCCAGTGGCGCGGGCAAGTCCACGCTGATGGCCATCGCCGCTGGCGAACTCGCGCCGCTGTCCGGCCAGTGCCAACGCATCGCGCACTGCCTGCTGACGCAGCGCAGCGAGGTCTTCCAGGACGACCTGCGCGGCAACCTGCTGCTGGCCGATGCCGCTGCCACCGACCCGCAGCTGTGGTCAGCCCTGGAGTCCGCGGGCCTGGCCCCGGCGCTGCGCGAGCACCATGCCGGGCTGGACACGCTGCTGGGCGAGGGCGGCCTGGGCCTGTCGGGCGGCCAGCTGCGGCGCCTGGCGCTGGCGCGCCTGCTGTTGCGCGATGCACCGCTGTGGCTGCTGGACGAACCCACCGAGGCGCTCGACGCCGCCATCGCACACGACGTGCTGCAGCGGCTGGCCCAGCACGCCGACGGGCACACGCTGCTCATCGCCACCCACCTGCGCCGCGAGGCTGCGCTGGCAGACCGCCTGCTGTGCCTGCAGGACGGCCGCTTGGTGGCCGACCTGCACCGTGGCAGCGCCGCCTTCGATGCCGCACTGCAACGGCTGCGCCCAGACTGACATGCCTTTCTTTTCACCTCACCACACCTAGAAGCACCCACCGAAGGAGCCCCCCATGGATCTTGATATCGTTGCCCTCTCCCGATTGCAGTTCGCCCTCACGGCGCTGTACCACTTCCTCTTTGTGCCGCTGACCATCGGCCTGGCCGTGCTGCTGGCCATCATGGAGACGGTCTACGTGATGACGGGCCGCACCATCTGGCGCGACATGACGAAATTCTGGGGCGTGCTCTTCGGCATCAACTTCGCGATGGGCGTGGCCACGGGCATCGTCATGGAGTTCCAGTTCGGCATGAACTGGAGCTACTACAGCCACTACGTGGGCGACATCTTCGGCGCGCCGCTGGCCATCGAGGGGCTGATGGCGTTTTTCCTGGAAGCCACCTTCGTCGGCCTGTTCTTCTTCGGCTGGGACAAGCTCAGCAAGGTGGGCCACCTCGTTGCCACCTGGTGCGTGGCCCTGGGCTCCAACCTCTCCGCGCTGTGGATCCTGATCGCCAACGGCTGGATGCAGAACCCCGTGGGCGCGGCCTTCAACCCGCAGACCATGCGCATGGAGGTGACGGACTTTGCGGCCGTGCTGACCAACCCCGTGGCGCAGGCCAAGTTCGTGCACACCGTGTCGGCAGGATACGTGACGGCCTCGGTCTTCGTGCTGGGCGTGGCCGCGTGGTACCTGCTCAAGGGCCGGCACATCCAACTGGCCAAGCGCTCGATGACGGTAGCCGCCTCCTTCGGCCTAGCCTCGGCGCTGTCGGTGGTGGTGCTGGGCGACGAGAGCGGCTACCTGTCCACCGAGCACCAGAAGATGAAGCTGGCCGCCATCGAGGCCATGTGGAAGACCGAGCCCGCACCCGCCGCCTTCACGGCCTTCGGCTTCCCCGACCAGGCCGCGCGCGAAACGCACTATGCCATCCACATCCCCTGGGTCATGGGCCTGATCGGCACCCGCTCGCTCGACACCGTGATCCCCGGCATCGAAGACCTGGTGAAGAGCGCTGAGGACCACATCCGCGAAGGGGTCGTGGCCTACGACGCGCTGCAGACCATCCGCGCGGCGGGCAGCGACGCCGCCATTCCCCCGGCCGCGCGCGACGCCTTCGAGGCGCACGGACAACGCCTGGGCTACGCACTGCTGCTCAAGCGCTACATCGACGACCCGCGCCAGGCCACGCCAGAGCAGATCAGCAAAGCCGCCTGGGACACCGTGCCCGCCGTGGCGCCGCTGTACTGGAGCTTCCGCATCATGGTGGGGCTGGGCATGTTCTTCATCGCGCTCACGGCCACCTTCTTCTGGCTGTCGGCGCGGCGCAAGCTCGATGCGCATCCCTGGCTGCTGAAGGTGGCGGTGTTCGCTATTCCCTTGCCGTGGATCGCCGCCGAATGTGGCTGGATCGTGGCCGAGGTGGGCCGCCAGCCCTGGGTGATCGAGGGCGTGTTGCCCACGGCCATGGCCGTGTCCAACCTGGGCGTGGCCACGCTGTTGATCACCATCCTGGGCTTCGCAGCCATCTACACCCTGCTTGCCATCATCGAGTTCAAGCTGCTGATGAAGGCCATCCGCAAGGGGCCGGACGAGCCCCCCACCACCACAGCCACGGCCGCGCCATCGCGTGCATCGCTCATCAGCCCGCAGCCCGAAGACCTGGCGCCGGGCAGCCCCATCTACCACGCCAAGTGAACGCGGCCTGACAGACAAGAAAAAGGAGAAACACCATGGTCCTGCACGAACTGCTTTCTTACGAAGTGCTGCGCTTCATCTGGTGGCTGCTGCTGGGGGTGCTGCTGATCGGTTTTGCCATCACCGACGGCTTCGACCTGGGCACCGGCATCCTGCTGCCGATGGTCGGCCGCACCGACACCGAGCGCCGCGTGGTCATCAACAGCATCGGCCCCGTGTGGGAAGGCAACCAGGTGTGGCTGGTGCTGGGCGGCGGCGCCATCTTCGCGGCATGGCCGCAGCTGTATGCCGTGAGTTTTTCGGGCTTCTACCTGGCGATGTTCGCCATCCTGGTGCCGCTGATATTGCGGCCCGTGGCCTTCAAGTTTCGAAGCAAGCGCGAGGAGCCCGCCTGGCGCGCCCGATGGGACGCTGTGCTCTTCATCGCCGGCCTGGTGCCCACGCTGATTTTCGGCGTGGCCATCGGCAACGTGCTGCAGGGCGTGCCATTCCGCTTTGCGCCCGACATGCGCATCTACTACGAAGGCAGCTTTTTCGCCCTGCTGAACCCCTTTGCGCTGCTGTGCGGCCTGGTGTCCGTGGCCATGCTGGTGATGCACGGCGCCGCCTGGCTGCAGCTGAAGACCGAAGGCGCCGTGGCCCAGCGCGCGCGCCGCTTCGGCGGCATCGCCGCGCTGGTGACCATCGTGTTGTACGCACTGGCCGGTGTGGTGTTGTGGATGTGGATACACGGCTACCGCGTCACCGGCGCGCTGCCGGTGGACGGCCCCTCCAACCCACTGCGCAAGACCGCCGAGGTGGCGGCCGGCGCCTGGTTCAGCAACTACGCCGCACACCCCTGGCTGTGGGCCGCGCCCCTGCTGGGTTTCGCCGGCACGCTGCTCGCCTGGCTGGGCCTGCGCGCGAACTGGGAGCGCAGCACCATCCTCTGCAGCGCGGCCGGCATCGCCGGCATCATCCTCAGCGTGGGCGCCTCGATGTTCCCCTTCATCCTGCCGTCCTCGCTGGACCCGCGCGCCAGCCTGATGGTGTGGGACTCGTCATCGAGCCACCTCACGCTGTTCATCATGCTGGTGGTGACCGCCGTCTTCATCCCGATCATCGTGGCCTACACGACCTGGGTGTACCGGGTGTTGTGGGGCAAGGTGGACGAGAAGGCCATTGCCGCGGGCGAAGGCCATGCGTACTGACCGCGGCCCGCAGACCATTTGAATTCGAAGGAGCAACGACCTATGTGGTACTTCGCCTGGATATTGGGGCTGCCGCTGGCAGCGTGTTTCGCGGTGCTGAACGCGATGTGGTTCGAGTTGATGGAGGATGATGCGGTGCGGAAGAGCAAGTTGGAGAAGCCGAGACACTGAATAGGGCGTCGGGATAATCTGCGACAGCGGCTGCCAGCGGGCCGCTTGCCCAGCACAACATCGACCATGCCCTCCCTGCCCATCCTCTGGTCCTACGCCATCGGCTGGACCAGCGTCCATCTCGTCGTGCCCGCACTCGCGCTGCTGCACGTCGGCACTGGCCTGGGTGAGCCGCGTGAGATCGCCGAAGCGCTGCTGATCACCTGCATCCAGCTGTTCCTGATCGCCGGCGTGATGCGCCCGCTGGAGGGCCTGTGGCCGGCCGAGCGCTGGGAGCACCGGCAACTGACCCGCGTGGACCGCCTCTACACCTTGCTGATGTTGCTGGGCCTGTTCCCCCTGTTCAGCTACCTGGTGCTGAGCCCGTTCGCGCACTTGCTGGGCGGCGGACCCGCGGCGCCCGAGCCAGGTGGGCTGCGTGCGTGGTTCCCGTGGTTCGCGGACCATCCGGTTGCGATGTTCTGCGTCTACTACGTCGTCTATGACCTCGCCTATTACTGGATGCACCGCGCGCAGCATGCCGTCCCTTGGTGGTGGGCGCTGCACAGCATGCACCACAGCCAGCGGCAGATGAGTTGCTGGAGCAATGACCGCGGCAGCTACCTGGACGGCGTGCTGCAGTCTTTCATCCTGGCCGGCGTGGGCCTGGTGATGGGCGTGGAGCCGTCCGAGTTCGCACTGCTGGTGCTGCTGAGCGAACTGGTCCAGAACCTGTCGCATGCCAATCTGCGGCTGAAGCTGGGAGCGGCAGGGCGTTTCGGTGCACGCGTTTTGGTCGGCCCGCGCTTTCACCGCCTGCACCACATGCTGCGCGACCCCGAACAGCCCAGCCTGCACAACTGCAATTTCGGCCAGGTGCTGTCCGTGTGGGACAACCTGTTCGGCACGGCGCTGTATGGCGCGGCCATCCGGCCGACCGGCGTCAGCGACCCGGTCGTGGATGCCGACAACACGCGCGGCTTGGTGAGCATGCAGTGGCATGTGCTGCGACGCTTCTGGGGCGCGTTCCGCAGGTCTTCGGGTTGGCGGCTGGGTGACGTGTCCTTCGGTGGCCCGGGTTACGCACCGGTGCGCGATGACGATGCGCCACATCAGCAGATACAGCCGCAGGCCGGACCGCGCGCCAGTTCATTCGAGTGGATCGAGGATGAGGCGGTGCGCAAGAGCAGGCTGGAGAAGCCGAGGGGAGGGTGAGATCGGCTGCTGTGGGCCGGAGGGACTTGCAGCACGGTCCAAGATGGGATCCGCACCTTGTTTGGCACTGCGGGTCGCGTGCCGAGGAATGCAGGGAACCGCCCGTCCGCCAGGATTTGCTTGAGAAGGAAGCGGTCCAGCCCCGTGTGAAGTATTCTTCTGCTGACAGCGCGGTGATGCCGAGATCTCCCGATTTCCTCTGGCCAGCTCCGGGCCCAGCTGTCCCTCGTAAATGTGCCGCATGGCCTTCGCGTTTCCGCGCGGTTGGAAGGCCGCAGCCACGACTTCGGCTTGTAGAAAACTTCGGCTTACCGGGCCGACAGCGGTGCCATCGGGTGAGCACAGGGCGCGCACCCACGCTCAGGAAGTTGTCCAAGGCTGCTTTGCGCATTGCAGTGGGATCTTCAAACAGGCGCCGGAGTGTCAACATGGCCATCGCGGCGGCGCATCGGAATAGGAGGCGGATCAGACCGCCGGCGTCACATAACCCATCCAGAGCGCGCGCAGCCCAAGAAAACAGAGTGCGGTGATTGCCAACATGAGCACTCGGCTCAGGTTGCCAACAGACAACGCAAGCACCAGCGATACCAGCATCACCGGAACCAGAATCGCGCCAGCACTGACACGCGCCCATGCGGAATGGGCGCTCAAGCCTTGCCCGGTGAACCAACACAGGATGGCGAGCACCAGTCCGGCGAGCGACACGACCGCCAGCACGTTGAAGACGAACTGGACTGCGGCGCTCACCAAGCTGCCGATGGCACCGATGGCCGTGGTCATCCATTGGAGGATCAGCAACACGGCGTCGGGATGGCTGCCGAAGCTGGTGGCTGACCCCGCGCCTGCAGTGAACGTCGCCACCTGGTAGAACGCGTAGAACGCCAAAAACGCTACCGACGGGATACCGACAAGCGCGCTCGCCATCGTGAAAAAATTCGAGAGCAAAGGGATCGTGATGGAAATCATGGGGGCTTCGTCGGTGGCTATCCGCGTGGGTCAAATTCCGTGGTTGCGCGCGGCGCAGGTATCAGTCGCGTGTCAGACCACAAACGCGCGTATCGCCTGCTGTGTTCGCGATTCGGCATTGACGGGAATCCGTGAGCATCGCGCCCGTTTGTCGCCGGGGCGCTTCATGTCGGTGCCGTCTTTGTATCGATTGTTTCGACTGTCCATGGTGCAAAGCCACCACGATGTTTCGTGGTTGCAGTCGCATGTGAGCGCGGACAAGACCGCGTGGGGCTGCTGGGGCTCATAGCGCGTGATTGACGGGGCTCTGCGAGCAAGGGCGGGGCGGTGTCGCGCAGCCAGGGACCAGGTCCCTCCGGTCAGGAAGCCTTCGAAAGCTCGCCCGCCTCCCGATGCCGTGGGACCCGCACCACCAGCGCATGCGCTCCCCCATCCAGTGCGACCCGTACCGATGCACCGGTTGCCACGAGGAGTCTCCCATCCAGTTCCGCCGCCATGGCGTCGATGCCCTCTGCACCACGCTCCACGCGGATGCTGCAGCGCGTGCCCTCCACATCCACTTCCATCGCATACCCCGGCCACGTGGACGGCAGCCGAGGTGAGAACACCAGCCAGCCGGCCTCTCGGCGCAGGCCCAGGATGCCTTCCACGCCGGCGCGGTACATCCACGCGGCGGAGCCGGTGTACCAGCTCCAGCCGGCGCGGCCGGTGTGTGGTGCCACCGCATACACGTCCGCCGCCACCACGTAGGGTTCGCCACGGTAGCGCGCGGCCGCCTCGGGCGTGGCGCTATGGTGGATGGGGTTGACCAGGCCGAACAGCGCCGCAGCGCGGTCTGCGTCGCCTTGCTGCGCGAAGGCCAGGATGGCCCACATGGCGGCGTGGCTGTACTGGCCGCCGTTCTCGCGCACGCCGGGCGGGTAGCCCTGGATGTAGCCGGGGTCGCGCGCGCCTTTGTCGAAGGGCGGGGTGAGCAGCAGCACCAGCTGGTCCGCGGGCTGCACCAGGTGCTCGGCCAGCGCGTCCATGGCCTGCGCCGCGCGCTGCGGCTCGGCCGCGCCGGAAAGCACGGACCAGGCCTGCGCGATGGCGTCGATGCGGCATTCGGTGTTGCCATCGGCGCCCAGCCAGCTGCCGTCGTCGAAGGTGGCGCGTCGGTACCACGCGCCGTCCCAGGCCTCGCGCTCGATGGCGGCGCGCACGGACTCGGCATGCGCGCGCCAGCGGGCCGCGCGCGCATCGTCGCGGCCGTCGGCCAGGGGGGCGAAGGTGGCGATCGTGCGCAGCAGCAGCCAGCCCAGCCACACGCTCTCACCCCGGCCCTCGGCGCCCACGCGGTTCATGCCGTCGTTCCAGTCGCCGGTGCCCATCAGCGGCATGCCCAGCGCGCCGGTCAGCGCCATGCACTGGTCCAGGCCGCGTGCGCAGTGTTCGAACAGCGTGGCGGACTGGCCGGCCGGCATGGGCTGGAAGAAGGCGTCGTGCTCGCCGGCCTGCAGCGCGGGGCCGTCCAGGAAGTCCAGCGGCTCGTCGAGCACCGCCGCGTCGCCGGACATCGTGATGTAGTGGGCCGCGGCGTACGCCAGCCACACGCGGTCGTCCGAGATGCGGGTGCGCACGCCCTGGCCCGAATGCGGCAGCCACCAGTGCTGCACGTCGCCCTCCACGAACTGCCGGCCCGCCGCGCGCAGCAGCTGCGCGCGCGCCGTGGCCGGCTGCGTGAAGCCCAGCGCCATGCTGTCCTGCAGCTGGTCGCGAAAGCCGTAGGCACCGCTGGCCTGGTAGAACGCGGCACGCGCCCACAGGCGGCAGGCGATCACCTGGTAAAGCAGCCAGCCATTGAGCAGGATGTCCATCGCGCGGTCGGGCGTGCGCACCTGCACGGCCCCGAGCGTATGGCGCCAATGGGCCTGCACCTCGGCCAGCACGGCGTCGAGGTCGGCCGCGCGGTAACGGGCGACAAGGTTCTGCGCGTCCTGCTCCGATGCGCCCTGACCCAGCAGGGCCACGACCTCGATGGAGGCGCCCGGCGCCAGCTCCACCACGCATTGCAGCGCGGCGCAGGGGTCCAGCCCGCCGCCGGTGGCGCCGGACAGCGCCGTGCGCGCCAGCAGGGCGGCGGGTGCGGCCAGGCTGCCGTTGCGGCCCAGGAACTCCGTGCGGTCGGCCGTCCACGCGGTCTGTGCGCCGCGCAGGTCGGCAAAGGCCACGCGCCCGGGGAACGCCAGGCCCCAGGGCTTGTGCGCCAGCAGCGCGCCACTAGTGGCGTCGCGGGTGGTCACGATGAAGGGCGCCGAGGCGCCGCGCGAGGTGCCCAGCACCCATTCCGCATACGCCGTCACCGACAGGCGGCGCGGCACGTCGGAGCGGTTGTGCAGCCGCAGTCGCGAGATCTTCACGGGGTCGGCCAGCGGCACGTACTGCAGCAGCTCCAGCGCGATGCCGTGTGCCGTGTGGGCGAAGCGGCTGTAGCCGTGGCCGTGGCGCGCCTCGTAGCGGCCGGCGTCACGCAGGGGTTGCGCGGTGGGGGTCCAGACGGCGCCGGTGACCTCGTCGCGCACATAGAAGGCCTCGCCGGGCGGGTCGCTCACGGGGTCGTTGGACCAGGGCGTGAGCTGGTTGTCGCGGCTGTTGGCGCACCAGGTGGCGCCGCTGCCCTCGGTGGACGCGTGAAAACCGAACTGCGGGTTGGCGATGACGTTGATCCACGGCGCGGGCGTCGCCTGGCCGGCCTGCAGCCGCACCACGTATTCGCGGCCGGCATCGGCAAAGCCGCCCAGGCCGTTGAAGAACTCGAGTGCTTCGCCGTCGCGTGCTGCGGGCAAAACGGGCGTGCTGCGCAGCATGGCAGGCAGCACCGGCGCTGGGGCCGATGGTGGCGATACTGCCGATGGCGGTGCGGATGGGTGGGGTGCCGGCAGCCGCGCCAAGTGGTCGGCGATGGTGCCGCGGCGCGCCACCAGCTCCACACGGGCGGCTGCCTGCAGCAGGGCGCGGCCTTGCGGGCCCACCAGGTCGGCGCGCAGGGTGTGGACGGCGCCTTTCACCACATCGGCGCCCATGCGCGGCCGGGCCTGGCTGCTGCGCACGGCGGTCTCGATGGCGATCTGCAGGTCCTGCACGTAGGAGGCTGCGCGCTCGTTCACGATCACCAGGTCCACGGCGATCTGCTTCAGGCCCCAGTACTCGTGCGCGCGCAGGGCCTGGCGCACCTGGGCCAGGTCTTCGATGTCGTCGATGCGCAGCAGCACGATGGGCAGGTCGCCCGAGATGGACATCGGCCACATGCCCGACTGCGCGCCGGCGCCGCGCACCAGCGTCTCGGCCGGTGCGCGCAGGCGCCGGTCGGTGTAGAGCAGGGCGGCTGCCAGGCGCTGGAAGTCGGCCGCCTCCTCGGCATCCACACCCAGGTGTCGCAACTGCACCTGCGCCTGCGTCCAGGCCAGCGTGGCGGCGCGCTCGAAGGCGCTGCGGTCGTGGTGCTTGTCGATCAGGTGCAGGAGCTCGGCGCGCGACGGCGCCACCACCGTCCAGAAGGCCACGCGCGCCAAGCCGCCGGGCGGGATGGCCACGCGGTGGCGCAGCGCGAACACGGCGTCGAGCACCGTGCCCACGGTGCCGGAGAGTGGTTGGCCGTCCATGATGGCAGCAGCCGTGGCGGTGTCATGGCTGCGGCCCAGGAAACGCGCGCGGTCGGACTCGTACTGCGGCGCCGCCGTGGTGTCGCCCTCCACGACCGCGAAGTGCGCGGCCCACACGGGCGCCTCGTCGTGCGAGCGTGGGCGCCGCGTGGCCACCAGCGCGCCGAATTCGGGCAGGTACTCGGTCTGCACGAAGAGCTTGGAGAACGCGGGGTGGGCGTCGTCGGCGGCGGGCAGCGACAGCACCACCTCGGCATAGGACGTGATGTCGATCTCCCGCAAGCGCCGGCCGCCGTTGGCCAGCGACACGCGGCGCACCTCGGCATCGCTCTCGCCCGAGACCAGCACGGTCAGCGTGCTGGCCAGGCGGCCCTGGTGGTGCGTGAAGCTGGCCTGGTCCTCGCCGAACACCACCTCGTGGTCGCGCGGCGCGTCCGCGGCCGGTACCAGGGGCTGCGCGCACGGGGACCAGGCCTCACCGCCGGCCACGTCGCGCAGGTAGAAGAACGCGCCCCAGGGGTCGCGCGTGGCGTCTTCGCGCCAGCGCGTGATGGCCACGCCGCGCCAGCGGCTGTAGCCGCCGCCGGAGGCCGTCAGCATCACGCTGTAGCTGCCGTTGGAGAGCAGGTGCGTGACGGGCGGGCGGCCCGGCTCCAGGCCCGGCAGGCGGCGCACGGTGGGCGTGGGGGTGCCGGCCTCGTCGCGCGTGGCATGCACCTCTTCGGCGCGCGGGTGGCCCATGGCCACGTTGCGCGGCATGCGCTCCTGCAGCAGCAGCTCGCTGGACTGCACCATGGGCTCGCGGTGGAAGCGCGCGCGCATGCGCCCGCCCTGCAGCACGTTGGCGATGGCCACGATGGCCATGCCCTGGTGGTGGGCCATGAAGCTGTGCACGATGGCCACGCGCGCGCCTTCGGGCACCCGCGCGGGCGTGAAGTCCAGCGCCTCGTAAAAGCCGTGGCGGCCCAGCGCGCCCATGCCGGCCAGGCGTGTGAAGTTGCGGCAGGCGGCCTGCGGGTCGACCATGGCGGCCAGCGCGGTGGCGTAGGGCGCGACCACCTGGTTGTCGGACAGGCCGCGCTTGAGGCCCAGGCCGGGCACGCCGAAGTTGGAGTACTGGTAGGTGAACTCCAGGTCGCGCGCGTTGTAGGCCGACTCGCTGATGCCCCAGGGCATGTGCAGCGCCTCGCCGTAGGCCCGCTGGCGCTGCACGATGAGCCGGTTGGTCTGCTCCAGCAGGCTGCCCACTGGCGCGCGCATCACCAGCGATGGCATGAGGTACTCGAACATCGAGCCCGACCACGAGATCAGCGCCGATCCGTTGAACAGCGGCGTGGCCGTGCGCCCCAGGCGGAACCAGTGGCGCGTGGGCGCGTCGCCCTTGGCGATGGCCCACAGGCTGGCCAGGCGGGCCTCGGAGGCCAGCAGGTCATAACAGTTGCTGTCCAGCTGCTGTTCGGCCAGCGCGTAGCCGATGGACAGCAGCTTGCGCTCGGGGTCGATCAGGAACGCGAAGTCCATGTCCATGGCCATTGCGCGCGACTGGGTGGCCAGCACCTGCAGGCGCTGCGCCAGGGGCGCCGCGGCCTGCCGGTGGTCCTGCAGGTGCGCGGTGGCCAGGCGGCCCAGTGCCTGTGCCCAGAACAGCAGGTCGGCCATGCTGTCGTCGCTCTGCAGGCCCTGGCCCCGTGCGGAAGCGGCCAGCTTGTCCGCGAGCCGCACCACCGCAGGCGCCAGTGCGTTCAGCTCCACGGGGCTTTGCAGCTGCAGGCTGATGTCGTTCAGCACCGCCACGGCGCGCGGCGCAGCGGCGCCGTCGGCCTGCCGTGCCAGGCGCAGCGCATCGTGGAAGCCGGCGCGTGGGTCGGCCAGCGTGGCGTCGGCCTGCCATTCGTCGCAGGCGTTGGCCAAAGCTATCAGGTGGCCCGCGAGGTTGCCGCTGTCCACCGAGGACACATAACGCGGGTCCAGTGCGCGCAGGTCCGCCGTCCCGTACCAGTTGAAGAAATGGCCCTTGAAACGTGGCAGCTGCTGCAGCGTGGCGAAAGTCGCCTCCAGCCGCTCCACGGTCTGCGCCAGGCCGGCCCAGCCGAAGTCGCGCGCGGCGGCCGTCGCCAGCAGGTACAGGCCGATGTTGGTGGGCGAGGTGCGGCGCGCCAGCACGGGCTTGGGGTCTTCCTGGAAGTTGTCGGGCGGCAGCATGTGGTCGTCCGGCGTGACGAAGGTCTCAAAGAAGCGCCAGGTGCGCCGCGCCACCAGCCGCAGTGCCAATGCGTCGAGCGCGGACAGGGCACGTTCGCGCCCCGGCGCCGGCGGGCGGCTGGCCCAGAACGCGAGCGCAGGCGCGGCCGCCCACAGCAGCGCGAAGGGCAGCACCCAGGGCGTGGAGGCCGGCACCATCACCAGTGCCACGCCGCAGGCGGCCAGGCCCAGGGCCGTGCCGCCGGCCATCTGCTGATAGAAGCCCCAGGCGCCCAGGCGGGGCTTGCGGCCCGCCTGCGCGGCGGTGGTCCATTCGAGCATGCGGCGACGCGTGACCAGGGTGCGTGCGAGGGTGCGCACGATGGCGTCGCCCATGCGCCAGGCCTGGTCGGGCAGGAACGCCACCGCGATGCCCACCTGCAGGGCAGCCAGCCGCAGGTCGCCCGCCAACGTCTGCAGATGGCTGCGCAGCAGCACGCCGGAGCGGATGGGCCAGATGCCGAGGAGCGGGGACAGCAATGGGGCGATGGCCAGTGCCGCCACCAGCACCAACACCGCCACCGGCACGGCAGGCGCCGGCATGGCCCATGCCATGCCCAGGGCCAGCAGCGCGAAGGGTGCCAGCAGCGAACGCCGCAGGTTGTCCAGCATCTTCCAGCGGCCCAGGGCCGGCAGTGCACGCCCCCCCGTGGTTCGCGCGAGCAGCCAGGGCAGCAGTTGCCAGTCTCCGCGCGTCCAGCGGTGCTGGCGGCGCGCGGCCACGTCGTAGCGGGCGGGCGCTTCCTCGACCAGCTCCACGTCGGAGGCCAGGCCCGCGCGCGCGAAGATGCCTTCGAAGAGGTCGTGGCTCAGCATGCTGTCTTCGGGCACGCGGCCTTGCAGCGCGGCCTCGAAGGCGTCGAGGTCGTAGATGCCCTTGCCGGTGTAGGAACCTTCGCCGAAGAGGTCCTGGTAGACATCGGAGACGGCCATGGCATAGGGGTCCATGCCGCCGGGGCTGGAGGAAATGCGCTGGTACAGCGAGCCCTCGCGCCCGACCGGCAGCGACGGTGTGATGCGCGGCTGCAGGATGGCGTGGCCGCCCACCACGCGCTGCAGCGTGGCGTCGAAGCGCGGCTGGTTCAGCGGGTGCGCCATCTTGCCCACCAGGCGCAGCGCGGCGTCGCGGGGCATGCGGGTGTCGGCGTCCAGCGTCAGCACATAACGCACCCCTTGCGGCACTTCGGCCGCCAGGTAGCTGGTGTCGGTGGCGCCGCGCAGCAGGCGGTTGAGCTCGTGCAGCTTGCCGCGCTTGCGTTCCCAGCCCATCCATAGCTGCTCGCGCGCGTTGAAGACACGGCGGCGGTGCAGCAGCAGGAAGCGTGTGCCCGCGGGCGCCGGGCCGTGCCGCAGGTTCAGCGCGGCGATGGCCTCGGTGGCGGTAGCCAGCAACGCGGCGTCGCCGGGCAGGGCCTCGCTGTCCGCGTCCAGGCCATCGGTCAGCAGCGCGAAGACCATGTCGCCGCCGCCACCGGCCAGGTAGTGCACCTCCAGCCGCTCGATCTGCTCGCGCAGTTCGGTCTCGCTGCCCAGCAGCGTGGGCACCGCGACGAGGGTGCGCAGGGCAGTGGGCACGCCGCCCGAGAGCTCCAGGCCCGGCAGCAGCGCCGCGCCGAAGCGCCAGGCTACCAGGCGCTGCACGAGCGCGGTGGCCACCTCCGTGGCGGGCAACGCAAGGCCGACCAGCCACACCGCGGCGACGGCCAGGCCCACGCCCGCCGGCAGCAGCGACACGGACAGTGCCAGCAGCCCCAGGGTGGCGAGCAGGATGCCGCCACCGTAGGCAGCCAGCCCGCGCGCGGCATGCCAGCGCACGATGCGCAGCCGCAGCCGGGGCCGGAAACGCACGGTGGCCTCCAGGGCAGGGCGCCCCTCGGCGATCAGGTGGTAGCCCGGGTCGCGGGCTCGCGCGTTTTCGGGGGATGCGGCCTGTGCGGCGGCCAGCGCATGGCCGGCGATGTCCAGCTCCGAGCAGGGCGAACTGCGCGCCAGCTCCTCGATGGCGGTGCGGTAGAGGTTGCGCGTTGCGAAGTCCATGGCCGCGAAGCCGCTGGCCGCGCGCAGATGGGCGTCCACCAGGCTCACGCCTTCGAAGAGGTCGGCCCAGTCGATGTCGGCCATCAGGCGCAGGCTGGTCATCACGTTGCGCACGCTGACGTTGGATGCACCCAGGCGCTGCTGGGCATGCGCCACCACCGCGTCCACGGTGGTGCCCTGCTGTTCGAGGCGAGTCTCCAGCCAGCCCAGCGCGGGCATGGTCTGCGGATCATGGTCGCGCAGGCGCTTGGCGAGCTGGGCGGCGAAGAGTTCGGACAGGTGCGGTTGCGAGCGCGCCGCGATGTCGTCGTCCAGCGCCAGGCGTGTCTCGGACGCCGAGATCAGCACCGTGGCCAGGCGGTCCGCGTCGACGCGCGAGGCACGCCCCGCGCCGATCTGGTCCGCCAGCCGGCGCAGGTTCTCGATCAGCACGATGCGCAGCGTGATGGCCACGGCCCACAGCTCGCCGATGGTCAGCGGCTGCACGCGCTGGTAGGCCGTGAGAAAGCCGGCCAGCACGGCTGCATCGATGTGGCTGTCGGTGTGCGCGACGAAGGCCCAGGCAATGCCGAATACGCGCGGGTAGCCGATGAACGGCCCGTCGGCCAGCTTGGGCAGCTGGCGGTAGAAGTTGGGTGGCAGGTCGCCCCGGATCGCGTGGATCTGCTTCTCCACCACGTGGTAGTTGTCCAGCAGCCACTCGGCCGCGGGCACCACGCGCCGCCCGGAGGCGACCTCGGCCGCGCTGGCCCGGTAGGCCGCCAGCAGCACACGGGCGTTGTCGTCGAGCCGCCGGCGCAGGCTCGACACCCTTGCCGGGCGCGCCGTCACCGTCTGCGCGGCGGCCAGGCTGCGGGCGTGCTGTTCCAGCCGTTCGACGCCGAACAGCTCTTCGCGCACGGGCGCGGTGTCCAACCAGGGGGAGGTCGCGGCGCCCGGACGCCGCGCTGCATACAGGAAGGGGAGGTTGGCCTTCAAGGGATGGCCAGGTCCGCATCGCGCAGCATCACGGGCTCGCGCGCGCCACGCGACACGCGGAGGCGCACGGCGGCTTCGAGCTGCGTGGCGTGCTGGCGGTAGGTTTCCAGCGGGTCATCGTCGCGCGCATCCGGCCGGAAGTGGTAGTGCAGGCTCTCCTTGCCGATGCTGGCGCCGACCCATGCGTCGTCGATCTGCACCCAGAAGCGCACGGTGCCCGAGTCCGGGTGGAAAAAACTGTCGTCTAGCATGGCGTAGGCCCTGGGTGCGGCGGGACAACCGCCCTACAGTTGGCTTCGCCATGTCGAATGGGACAACGCTGCGGTACAAGGCACCCCCGGTTCACACCAGGGCCCCGCCATCGGCCGCGTCGCAGGCGCCGCTGCACAGGCTCTACCTGGGTTACAGGTCGCTCAGTGTGGTGCTGGGGCGCTCAAGCCAGCATACACAGTTGTCAGGGCAGGGTCTATCGGACAGGACGCCGGGATGCGCGCACGTCGCCCCGCGCTTGCGTGGCTCAGGCAGCCGTCAGCGTGCGCAGGATGTCCGCGTACCAGGCCGAGTTCAAGCCGAGGGACTCGTCCTTCCCGAGGTCGCGGTTGCCCATGTCCAGGCGCGCGGAATGCACGCCCAGCAGCTTCCAGGGCAAGACGGGTGACGCGGCGCCCACCGGCACGCGCAACACCACGGGCGCGCCGCTGGTGCCGCGGTGCGTGCGCGCATCCGTCAGGAAGTAGCCATGCCCCTGGAAGCGTATGCCGAAGGCCGAGGCGATCAGCGCCTGGCGCACCACGGGCAGGTGGTGCACGGTGTCGTGGAAGCCGAGCGGGAAGCCCACGATCAGCAGCGAACTGCCGACTTCCACCTCCTCCAGCGACTGCTGCAGGTTGGCGGGTGTGAACGCGTGGAACACGGCACCCTTGGGAAAGGCGGCGCGGTCGAGCTGGATGACCGCGACATCGATCTCGCCCTTGCCGTCACGGCCCGCGCGCCACATGCTCTGGCCGTTCACATACAGGGGAACCGAGAACCCCGTCGAGGCCGTGAGGTTCTTCGCATCGGTGTGCACCTCGATCTCGACGAAGTTCGGGTAGTGGTTGCTGGGCGGGTCGAAGAGCACATGCAGGCTCGTGACCAGGTACAGCCGGTCGTCGCGCTCGAAAAAGAAGCCGCTGGCGGCCGTGAGCGCACGCGCGTTGTCGAAGGTGCTGATGCGCGCGGCGGTGAGGAGCAGGGGTTCGATCAAAGGAGCTACCGGTTGCACCGCATCATGCCTGAAGTCGCGCGGGTGGCGCGGCGAGGCCCCGACATGCTGATCCGCGAGGGACGGGGTGGCGGGGGTGGCGGGCCGGCCATCCCTGGTTGTGCAACACCATAAAAATATAATAATATATTCAAAAATAAGGCTGGCGCCGCACGGTGCCGGTCACCGAGCGAGACAACCCGAGGACCCGGCCGTGAAGATCACCGCCATCGAGACCTGCGCCATCGGCGCCGGCTGGAAGAACTGGCTGCTCCTGAAGGTGCGCACCGACGCCGGCATCCACGGCATCGGCGAGGGCACGCTGAACGGCTTCATCCACACCACCGAGGCGGCCGTGCGCGAGCTGGAGCATCTGGCCGTGGGGCAAGATCCGCGGCAGGTGAATGCGCTCTCCAAGAAGCTGATGGACAGTGTCTCGCTCGACGGCGGGCACATCCACCGCACGGCGGTGGCGGCCATCGAGGTGGCGTGCTGGGACATCCTGGGCAAGTCGCTGGGCGTGCCGATCCATGCGCTGCTGGGCGGTAGGGTGCGCGACACGGTGCTGGGCTACGCCAATGGCTGGTACCGCACCGAGCGCACGCCGGAGCATTTCGTGGCCGCGGCCGAGGCGGTGGTGGCCAAGGGCTTCCATGCGCTGAAGCTGGACCCCTTCGGCACGGCGCAGGGCTTCATCGACGAGGAGGAGCTGCAGCTGTCCTACGACATCCTGCAGGCCATCCGCACGCGCTTTGGACCCAAGCTGCGCATCCTGATCGACGTGCACGCGCGATTCACCGAGGCCGATTCGCTGCGCGCCGCGCGCCGCCTGGCGCCGCTGGATTTGTATTGGTGGGAGGAGCCCACCACGCGCGAGCGCGAGCAGCCGGCCAACGCCGTGGCGCTGCAGTGCCCCATCCGCGTCGCCACGGGCGAGATGTACGACACGGTGGGCCAGTTCTACACGCTGGCCACGGGCGGCGGCGTGAACATCTTCCAGCCCGAGCCGATGTCGCTGGGCGGCATCACCAACACGCTGGCGGTGGCCCACCTGGCGTCCGCGCACGGCAGCTGGATCGCGCCGCACCAGAGCGGCGGGCCGGTGGCCACGGCCGTATGCCTGCAGCTGGCGGCGTGTGTGCCCAACTTTTTGATCCAGGAACATTTCGACGCCTTCAACGAGCCCTGGGTGCGCGACCTCGTGAGCTGGCATCCGCGCATCGATGCCACCAACGGCCACCTCTCGCTGCCCGATGCGCCGGGGCTGGGCATCGAGGTGGACTGGGACGTGGCGCACGCCCACCCCTACGACCCCAAGGCCTACCTCAACATCTACCAGGAGGGTTGGGAGAAGCGGCTGGGGCAGCAGCCGGGCGAGGGGGCCCCCAGGGCCGCTTCCACCGGCACACAGGCCGCTGCGTCAATCTCGGCGTAGGCCCCTACGTTCTGCTGCCTTCGCCGCCACCCACCCCGAGCCCGGAGACCTCCCCATGTCCGCACGCCCCACCATCGTCGTCACCGACTACAACTTCCCCGACCTGGCCCTGGAGCAGGCCGTCGCCTCGGCTGGCGGCTGCGAGCTGGTGGGCCACCACTGCAGCAGCCCTGCCGAGCTGGCCGCCGCCGTGGCGCGGGCGGATGCGGTGATCACGCAGTTCGCACGCATCGACGCCGCTGTCGTCGGGGCCATGGCGCGGGCCCGGGCCATCGTGCGCTACGGCATCGGCGTGGACAACGTGGACCTGGAGGCGGCCAAGGTGCAGGGCATCCCGGTTGCCAACATTCCGGACTACTGCATCGACGAGGTGGCGGACCACACCCTGTCCTTCATCCTGGGCCTGACGCGCCAGGTGGTGCCGCACACGCTGCATGTGCGGTCGGGGCAGTGGGGGCTGGCCACGCCGGTGCCGGCCATGCGTGTGCTGCGCGAGCAGACGGTGGGCGTGGTGGGCTTCGGCCGCATCGGGCGCGAAGTGGTGCGCCGGCTGGTGGCCTTCAAGTGCCAGGTGCTGGTGCACGACCCGGTGGTGCCGGCGGCGGACATCGCGGCGGCCGGCGCACAGGCGGCGGCACTGCCCGATCTGCTGGCGTGGTCGGACATCGTCACGCTGCATTGCCCCTCCACGGCGCAGACGCGGCAACTGGTCAACGCCCGCTCGCTGGCCACCATGCGCCACGGGGCCTTGCTGGTGAACGTGGGGCGGGGCGACCTGGTGGAGCCGCAGGCCCTGGTGGCGGCGCTGGAGAGCGGACAGCTGGGCGCCGCGGCGCTGGACGTGTTCGACCCCGAGCCGCTGCCGGCCGACCATGCGCTGCGCCGGCTGCCCAACGTGATCGTGGCGCCGCACATTGCCTCCGTCAGCCCCACGGCCGTGAAAGCCCTGCGCGAGGGCGCGGCGCGCCGGGCCGTGGCGGCTGCCAAGGGGGACTTGCCGGCCAACGTGGTCAACGGGGTGTCGGCGCCGCGCGCGGTTGCGGCATAAGACCCGGCCACGGGGCAGGCGCGGCGCCAAAGATGAGGTAACTTCGGGTGAGCGACAACCTCGATTCCGAAAGACACTTTCCCGTGACATCTCGCAAGGCCGCAGCCGTGGCCACCGACAACCTCGACGAGGCCACCCAGCAGGCAGAAGCCCTGGTGGCGCTGAAGCCCCGCATCCTCACCCGCAACGACGGCCCGCTGTACCGGCAACTGGCCACGCACCTGCGCGAATCCATCGACGGCGCCGTGCTGGCCACCGGCAGCCCGCTGCCGCGCGAGGCCGACCTGGCGGCGCGTTTCGGCGTGAGCCTGATCACCGTGCGCCAGGCCCTGCGCGACCTGGAGGCCGAGGGCCTGATCAAGAAGCGCACGGCCAAGCCCGCCATCGTGGCCGCACCGCAGCCCCGCAGCAAGGTGCTGGAATTCCAGAGCTTCAAGGCCATTGCCGCCTCCAGCGTGGACCGGCGGCTGGTGATCAAGAGTTACCGCAAGGAGCACTCGGC
Organism: Burkholderiaceae bacterium; assembly: GCA_965278985.1. Lineage (GTDB taxonomy): Bacteria > Pseudomonadota > Gammaproteobacteria > Burkholderiales > Burkholderiaceae_C > CAISIP01. Next base: position 1,308,979 of record OZ257131.1, read on the forward strand.
GCTGGCCTGCGAGGCCTTCTCGCTGCCGCCCGAGACGGCCTGCTGGTGCCTGCGCGCCGTGTTGTTCGTGAAGAAGCAGCCCATCACGCAGACTACTTTCTACTTCCCGCCCGAGATCGGCAGCCGCATGAAGCGGGCGGATTTCGACGATGTGGTGGTGTTCCGCGCGGTGCAGCGGCACCTGGGCATCCAGCTCTCGCGGGCGCAGATCCGCGTGCGCGCCACGGTGGCGGACGAGGCCCTGGCAAAGGTGCTGGCCTACGAGCCGGGCGGGGCGATCCTGGCCACGGAGATGCTGTATTTCTCGGCCGAGGGCGAGCCGGTGGAGCTGACCGTGTCGCGCAACCGGGGCGACTTGTTCAGCATCAGTTACGACGCGCCGAACGACCTGTTGTAGGGCTGCGGCACGCTGCATGCCGCGGCGGAAAAGTCGTTGTCGCAATGCGTTGCTTATCGCGTTGATGCTATTATAATAATGCAATAGTGATGCGCCCCGGGCACTGGGCTGTGCAGGGCAAGTGGGTACAGACGCGAATGGCGAACGCCGCAAGGGGCGCATATCGCGCACCCTTGTTTCGAGGAGACACGACAACATGCAAGCCGACCTGCGGGGCCGCACGGCCCTGGTCACCGGCGCGGCGCGCGGCATCGGGCGCGCCATTGCCGACACCCTGGTGCGCAACGGCGCCACCGTGGCCTATTCCGACCTGGACGCCGCCGCCGCGCAGGCCGCTGCCGACGAGTCGGGTGGCCGCGTGGGGCTGGGACTTGACGTGGGGGATGCGCACAGCGTGGCCGCCGGGGTGGAGGCCGCCATCGCCCTGCTAGGGCACATCGACATCCTGGTCAACAACGCCGGCATCGGCGTGCCGCCGCAGGACCGCAAGACCATCGACGAATTCAGCCCCGAGGCCTGGGACGCGCTGATCCGCGTGGACCTGGGGGGCGTGTTCCTCATGAGCCGCGAGGTGTCGCGCCACATGAAGACGCGCCGCTTCGGCCGCATCGTCAACATCGCCTCGGTGCTGGGCCTGGTGCCCATGCGGCTGCAGAGCTCCTACATCGCCGCCAAGGCGGGCGTGGTCAACCTCACCAAGGCCATGGCGCTGGAACTGGCGCCAGAGGGCATCCTGGTCAACGCGGTGGCGCCGGGCTCCACCCAGACCATCGGTTGGGAACAGTGGATCAAGGACGCCGGCAGCGAGGCGCTGGACCTGCATGCCCGGCTGATGTCGCACATCCCGCTGGGCCGGCCCGGCACACCGCAGGAGATGGCCGACGCCGTGCTGTTCCTGGCCGCGCCCGACAACACTTACATCACCGGCCATGTGCTGGCCGTGGACGGTGGCTGGACGGCCGGTTTCGCGCGCGATTTCTGAAGAGATTTCTGAACACTGCGGCACACCACGTTCGCAGCACCGAGGGGAAGCCTTTGAACGACATGACCACGGGCCTGGAGCCCACCACCACTGCCTTGCCCGATGGCCTGGCACCCGCCGAGCTGCTGCGCCTGTACGAGCAGATGCTGCTGCTGCGCCGCTTCGAGCTGGCCGCACAGGTGGCCTGCCGCAAGGGCGAGACGCCGGGCTTTCTGCACCTCTACATCGGGCAGGAGGCCTCGGGCGTGGGCATCTGCGCGCACCTGCGCAAGACCGACTGGATCACCAGCACCCACCGCGGCCACGGCCATGCGCTGGCCAAGGGCATGAACCCCAACACGCTGATGGCAGAGCTGTATGGCAAGCGCGACGGCTGCTGCGGCGGGCGCGGCGGCACCATGCACCTCTATGACCCGAGCTGCGGCCTGTTCGGTACCAACGGCCTGGTGGGCGGCGGCATTCCCTCGGCGGTGGGCGTGGGCATCGGCGCGCGGGCGCGGGGCACGGACGACATCGGCGTGGCCTTCTTCGGCGATGGTGGCACCAACCACGCGGCCTTCCACGAGTCGCTGAATTTCGCGGGCGTGCAGAAGGCGCCCGTGGTCTTCGTCTGCGAGAACAACCTGTACGCCACGGCCACGGCCCTCAGCAAGGCCACGCTGAACCCGGAGATCGCCACGCGTGCGGCGGCCTACGGCATTCCCGGCGTGGCCGTGGACGGCAACGACGTGCTGGCGGTGTGGAAGGTGATGCAGGAGGCCGCGCGCCGCGCCCGTGCCGGCGAGGGCCCCACGCTGGTGGAGGTGAAGACCTACCGCGTGGTGGCGCACCACGAGGGTGACTCGGTGGTGGGCGGCTACCGCACGCAGGCCGAGGTGGATGCGTGGGCCAAGCGCGACCCCATCCGCCTGCTGCGCGAGCGCACGCTGCTGCCGATGGAGCTGGCCACGCCGCAAGAGCTGGAGGCCATCGAGGCCCGCGTGAAGGCGCAGGTGGCCGCCGCCATCGAGTTCGCGCGCAATTCGCCCGAGCCCGACCCGGCCACCGTGGCGCAACACATCTACGCCGAGCCCCTCAACCCGCCGGCAGCCCTGGCCGCGGCGCAGGACAGCAACGCCTTCACCGTCACCACCAGTTGGCTGGACGCCGTGCGCGACGGCCTGGCCGAAGAGATGCGGCGCGACCCGCTGATCCTGTATTTCGGCGAGGGGACGGGCGAGCGCGGCGGCACCTTTGCCCACACCAAGGGCCTGTTCACCGAGTTCGGTGGCCAGCGCATGGTGGACACACCCATTTCCGAGCTGGGCTTCACCGGCGCCAGCCTGGGCGCGGCCGCCACGGGCGTGCGCTGCGTGGCCGACCTGATGTTCGCGGACTTTTTGTTCGAGGCCGCGGGCCAGATCGTGCTGCAGGCCGCCAAGCTGCGCTACATGAGCAACGGCCAGATGCAGGCGCCGATGGTGGTGCGTGTGGGCGCGGGCGCCGTGCGCTCCGCCGGGCCACACCACAGCGGCATGTACCACCCGGTGTGGGCGCATGTGCCGGGGCTGGTGGTGTGTGTGCCTTCCACGCCGGCCGATGCCAAGGGCCTGATGAAGACCGCCTTGCGCGCGGGCGATCCGGTGCTGATGCTGGAACCCAAGGCACTGTTCGCCACCAAGGGCGAGGTGCCCACGGGCGACCATCTGGTTCCCTTCGGCGTGGCGCGCATAGCCCGCACTGGGACGGACGTGACCATCGCCTCCGCCGGCCAGATCGTGCACCTTGCGCTGCAGGCGGCCGAGAAGCTGCAGGCCCAGGGCATCTCCTGCGAGGTGATAGACCTGCGCACCATCCAGCCGCTGGACGTGGACACCGTGGCGGCCAGCGTCCGCAAGACCGGGCGGCTGCTGGTGGCGGACGAGGGCTGGTCCATGTGCGGCGTGGGCGCCGAGCTGGGCCAGGCCATGCACGAGCTGGCCTTCGACTACCTGGATGCGCCCGTGGCACGGCTGCACACCGATGCGATGACGCACCCCTTTGCTCCGGCACTGGAGCGGGCGATGCTGGTGAATGTGGACAGCATCACGGGCGCCGTGGTGGACCTCATGGCGGGTGTGGCCAAGGCGCCGCGGCGGGCGCGCAGCGGGATTGCGCGGGCGGGGGAGGCGGCGCCGGCCATCGCCGCTTCAGCGCCCCGGGCCTCGGCACCGCCGCAGGTTGCGGCTGCAGTTGCACAGACTCCTGCCCCCGTGGCCACAGCGCCGGCACCGGCACCAGTAACAGCTCCCGCAGCCAGGGCCACCGTGGCCGGCGAGCCACTGATGATGCCCTTCGGCGACCTGACCGTGAGCGAAGGCCGCCTGGTGCGCTGGCTCAAGCAGGTTGGCGACGCCGTGGCGGCGGGAGAGATCGTGGTGGAGATCGAGACCGACAAGGCCATCGTGGAGGTGGAGTCGCCACTGGCCGGCACCATGGCCCAGCTGCTGGAGGCCGAGGGCACGATGGTCCAGATGGGCCAGCAGATCGGCGTGATCACGCCGGCCGAGGGCAACTGAAGTGCAAGTCCCCGCCGCCCGCGTCTTTGCAAGCCCCGCCTCGCGCGCGCTGGCGCGCCAGGCGGGACTGGACCTCGCGGCGTTGCACGGCTCGGGGCCGCAGGGGCGCATCGTGAAAGCGGATGTGGCGCGGGCGATGGCCGCGCCGGGGGCTGCCGCTTCCGCGCGCGCAACGCATCCCTTGCCATCCGGCGCCCGGCGCTTCGCCAGCCCCGCGGCCCGCGCGTTGGCGCGGGACAGAGGCCTGGACCTGGCGACGCTGCAAGGCTCCGGGCCGCAGGGCCGCATCGTGCGTGCGGACGTGCTGGCAGCACGCGCCATCGAAAAGGCCGCGGCGCCGCATTCGCCGGGACCGTCGCGCGAGTCTCATCCCGTGGTGGCCGGCGATTTCCAGGAAACGCCCTACAGCTTCGGGCGCAAGCTCATGGCGCGCCGGCTCACCGAGTCCAAGCAGCGCGCGCCGCATTTCTACGCCCGCATCGACTGCGAGCTGGACGCCGTGTTGCGCGTGCGTGCCGCGGCGCAGGCGCGTGCGGAGCGCGAGGGGCTCAAGCTGTCGCTCAACGACTTCATCCTGCATGCGGTGGTGCAGGCGCTGCGCGCGGTGCCGGCGGTCAACGCCACGGTCACGGACCAGTCGGTGCGACAGTACGCCGCGGTGCACCTGGCCATGGCGGTGGCGGTGGAGGGCGGGCTGCTGACCCCGGTGCTGCGGCATGCCGAGCACCAGGGCGTGGCGCAGCTGTCGCGTGCAGCACGGACGCTGGCGGCCCAGGCGCGTGCGGGCAGCCTGCCGCCGGGAGCCTCCGGCGGCGGCACCTTCTCGGTCTCGAACCTCGGGGCCCAGGGCCTGCGCGAGTTCGCGGCCGTGATCAACCCGCCGCAGGCCGGCATCCTGGCGCTGGGCGCGGCCGAGCCACGTGCGGTGGTGCGCGATGGACAACTCGCCGTGGCCACGGTGATGACCGCGACGTTGTCGGTGGACCACCGTGCCATCGACGGCGTGGTGGCGGCGCAGTGGCTTGCGGCGTTTCGCCACGCGGTACAAAACTTCTCGGACGCACAGGTCTGGGCCACCGGCCCGGGAGAGGGGGCCTAGGCGCGCGGGGAAGCGGTGCCGGTCGCGACGCCCCTGGGCTGTGGTGAGTGCCTATGGACGGCGTCGGCAGAAGTCCGTACAACGACGGACGCCATGACGAGAAGCCACGCACGACGTGGCCGGGCGGGAAGGGTGTTCGAGGTCAGCAGGGTTCACACGTAAGCGGCTTGGGTTCTTGTTCCACATTTCCAGGAGACACAACATGCGTATTCGTTCCATCGCCACCGGTCTGGTCGCCGCGCTGGCACTGTCCATGGGCAGCGCTGCCATGGCCAAGACCATCCTGAAGTTTTCCATCGGCGCGCCCGAAAGCGGCGGCGGCGAAATCCTGGGCATGAAGGCGCTCAAGGAGTACGTCGAATTCAAGAGCGGGGGCGAGATCGAGATCCGCCTGTTCTTCAACACCTTCGGCGGTTCGCTGCAGGTGACCGAGCAGGTGAAGAACGGCACGCTGGAGATGGCGCTGACCGACGACTCGGTGCTGGGCAGCTTCCACAAGCCCATGCAGATCTTCCAGATCCCCTACCTGTTCGCATCCTCGCCCGTGGCCTGGGAGTTCATGAAGAGCCCCTTCGTCAAGGAGCTCAACGAGGACATGCGCAAGGCCACCGGCATCCGCACGCTGGTGCTGTCGGAGAACGGTTTCCGCAACCTCACGAACAACAGCCGCGAGATCAAGGGCCCCGAAGACATGAAGGGCCTGAAGATGCGCACCATGCAGTCGCAGGTGTATGTGAACTTCATGAAGAGCGTGGGCGCAGCGGCCACGCCCATCGCCTTCCCCGAGCTCGTGACCTCGCTCAAGCAGAACGTGGTGGACGGCCAGGAGAATGCATCGGCCACCATCTGGGACGGCAAGCTCTACGAGGTGCAGAAGTTCATGTCCATCAACGAGCACATCTACGGCCTGCACTTCATCATCATCAACGACAAGGTCTACCAGGGCCTCACGCCCGACCAGCGCCAGATCCTGCAGGACGGCGCGGCCGTGCACGCCGAGGTGGCCAACTCGCGCAAGTCCATGGACAGCCTGCAGGCCATCCAGAAGATCCGCGAGAAGGGCACCAAGGTGTACGTGAACTCGCCCACCGAGAAGGAGGCCTTCAAGAAGGCCACGCAGGAGCCGGTGATTTCGTACATCGCGGAGCAGGTGGGCCGGCCGCTGGTGGACAAGCTGCTGACGGCGGTGAAGGACACCACGGCGCGTTCCTACGGCAACTGAGACAGATGCTCGCGGGCCGCCCTCGTTGCTGGGGGTGGGCCTGATCTTCCCTTGCGGCCCCGTGCACGGGGCCGCGTTTCCGATGACGAACGCCCCATGAACTTTCTCCGCAAGTTGGGCCGCTGGAGCGGCCAGGTGTCCGACCACGTGATCGGGTGGCTGCTGCTGGTCAGCGTCGCCCTCAACGTGGCGCAGGTCTTCACGCGTTATGTGCTCAACGATCCGTTGTTCTGGACGGAGGAGATGGTGCGCTACACCACGGTGTGGCTCACCTTCGTGGGGGCGGCCGCTGCGTCGCTGTACGGTGACCACATGGACATGAACCTCTTCGGCGAGGTCAAGAGCCGGCGCTTCCAGACCTTCCACCAGACCTTCCTGCAGCTGATCGTGCTGGTCTTCTGCGTGCTGATCATCTGGCAGGGCGGCAAGTTCTGCGTGCTCAATGGCATGCAGACCGCGCCGGCCACGGGCATCCCGATGCTCTACGTGTACGGATCGACCGTGGTGGGCGGCGTGATGCTGGCGCTGGTGAGCATAGGCAAGATCATCGAGCTGCTGACCGACGGGCCGGAGCCCAGCCCGTTCGCAGATCTGGCGGAGCTCGAAGCATGATCGCCGTCTGTTTGGCTCTGACCGTGCTGCTGGTGGCGGGGCTGCCCATCGGATATTCCTTCGCGCTGGCGGGCGCCTTCGCGCTGTGGTGGAGCGGCGAGGCCCAGCTCAACGTGATCTCCCGCATGTTCTCGGGCCTGGACACCTTCGTGCTGATGGCCGCGCCGTTCTACATCCTGGCCGGCGAGATCATGAACCGTGGCGGCATCAGCGAGCGGCTGATCCACCTGGCGCAGCTGCTGGTGGGGCGCATCAAGGGCGGCTCGGCTTACGCGGCCATCATCGCTGCCATCCTGTTCTCCGGCATCTCGGGCACGGCCGTGGCCGACATCGCGGCGCTGGGCCAGATCTTCATCAACGGCATGCACAAGGAGGGCTACAGCAAGGCCTTCGCGGCGGCGCTGGTATCGGCCGCTTCGATGATCGGGCCGATCATCCCGCCCTCGGTGATCATGGTGCTGTACGCGGCCGTGTCCGACATCTCGGTGCTGAATCTGTTCCTGGGCGGCATCGTGCCGGGGCTGCTGCTGGGCCTGTCCTGCGCGGTGGTGGTGTACTGGAAAGGCAAGACCACGGGCGTGATGCCCGTGGCCACCGTCTCGGTGGACCGCGCGCAATTGCCCAAGCTGCTGCGCGACGGCGTGCTGGTGCTGAGCCTGCCGGCCTTCATCGTGCTGGGCACCTTGTCGGGTGCCTTCACGCCCACCGAGGCGGGTGGCGTCGCCGTGATCTATGCCGCCATCCTCGGCTGGCTGGTGTTCAAGGGGCTGGACTTCAAGGGCCTGCTGGCGGCAGGGCGCGCCTCGGCACGCATGACGGCGGGGCTGTTCCTGCTGATCGCGGCGGTGGAGGTCGTCAACTACGTGCTGATCCTGGGTGGCATCGCCGAGGGCACGGCGGCGTTGCTGACGGTGTTCAAGCACTATCCCAGCATCTTCCTGCTGGTCTGCGTCTTCGCCTTCCTGGTGATCGGGCTGGCGCTGGACTCGGGACCCGCGCTGCTGCTGCTGGCACCGGTGCTGCTGCCCATCACGCGCAGCATGGGCATCGACGACATCCATTTCTCGATGGTGATGATCGTGAGCGTCACGCTGGGGCTGATCTCGCCGCCGGTGGGCATCTGCCTGTTCGTGGCCTGCAAGATCGGCAAGATCACGATGCGCATGTTGTGGTCGGAGCTGGCGCTGTTCTTCTATGCGCAGATCGCGGTGATCGTGATCATGGTGTTTTTCCCGGTGTTGTCGAATGGGCTGCCGTACCTCCTGCGTGGAGGCGGTTAGGACGTGGCAATCCCCCGGGCTGGTCATGGTGGGGGGCCCGTGTGCTGAGCCCGCATGCGGGCAACCCCGCGCGTGGCATCGCCTGCGTGATAGCCGCGGGTGCCTGCTTCGCCGTGCTGGACAGCGCCGCCAAAACCGTGGCCATGGTGGTGCCCGTGCTGATGGCCCTCTGGGTGCGCTACCTGATCCAGGCGCTGTGCACCAGCGCCGTGCTGTTGCCGCGGCACGGCCGACCGCTGCTGCGCACCGCCCATCCCATCCTGCAGGTACTGCGTGGCGGGCTTCTGGTGCTGAGCACCACGCTGGCCTTCCTGTGCCTGCGCACCATGCCGGTGGGCGAGTTCACGGCCATCGCGATGGTCACGCCGATGATGGTGACGCTGCTGGCGGCCACGGTGCTGCGCCAGCGCGTGGCGCCGATGTACTGGGTGTTCCTGATCGGTGGATTCCTCGGCACGCTGCTGATCGTGCGCCCTGGCGGGCAGGGCGACACCACCGGCGCGTTGCTGGCGCTGGCCTGCATGCTGGCCAACTCGGTGTTCCAACTGCTCACCAGCCACCTGGCGCGCAGCGACAGCCCGGCGACGACGCATTTCTATACCGGCTGGGTGGGCACGGCGCTGGCCACGCTGGCACTGCCCTTCACCTGGGCGGCGGTGGACTCGCCCTGGTTGTGGAGCCTCATGGCGTTCATGGGCGTGATGGCCGCCATCGGCCATTTCATCCTGGCCACGGCCTACCAGCACGCGCCCGCCGCCACGCTGATGCCCTACATGTACTGTCACGTGGGCTTTGCCGTGGCGGCCAGCTGGCTGTTCTTCGCGCATGTGCCCGATGGCTGGACCTTTGCCGGCATCGCGCTCATCGCGGTATGCGGGGCGGGCGGCGCCTGGTACACGGCGCGCCAGCGCCGGTTGCCGGTGCCACTGCGCGCCGCGTGATTCCAACGCTTCACGGAGCTCGCCCATGAAGATCACCCGCCTCGAATCCTTCCTGACCAACTGTGGCCTGCGCAACTACCTGTTCGTGCGCCTGACGACGGACACCGGGCTCACCGGGCTGGGCGAGGCCACGCTGGAATGGCAGGAGGCTTCGGTGCAGAGCCTGCTGCACGAATGGGCGGAGGAGCGCATCCTGGGCGTGTGCCCCTTCGACATCGAGCGTGTCTTCGGCGACCTGATCCGCGACCAGTACCAGGGCGGCGCCACGGTGATGACCGTGATCAGCGCGCTCGAGATCGCCTGCTGGGACCTCATCGGCAAGGCCTGTGGCCAGCCGGTGTGGCGCTTGCTGGGCGGCCAGGCGCGCGATGAACTGCCGGCCTACGCCAACGGCTGGTACGGCGGCGCCCGCACGCCGCAGGACTACGCGGCCAAGGCGCGCGAGGTGGTGGCGCGGGGTTATGGCGGCATGAAGTTCGACCCCTTCGAGCAGGCCTGGAAGGACATGGGCCAGCCGCAGATGCGGGCGGCCGCAGACATCGTGGCAGCAGTGCGCGAAGCGGTGGGCGAGGGCGTGGAGCTGATGATCGAGGTGCACGGCCGCCTGTCGGTGGGCTGCGCCATCGAGATGGGCCGGCGGCTGGCCCCCTACCGGCCCGCGTGGTACGAGGAGCCCGTGTCGCCCCACAACCTGGAGCTGCTGGCCGAGGTGAAGCGCGCGTTGCCGTTCCCCATGGCGGCTGGTGAGCGGCTGTACATGCTGGAGGACTTCGCGCGGCTGGCACACATGCGCGCCTGCGATGTGGTGCAGCCCGACCTGGCGCACTGCGGCGGCCTGTGGATGGGCAAGAAGATCGCCGCACTGTGCCAGCCGCAGGACATGCGCATCGCGCCGCATGTGTCTATCGGCCCTGTGGCCCTGTGCGCCGCCATCCATTTCGGCTGGGCCACGCCGCAGGTGCTGGTGCAGGAAAACTTCGGCGATTTCGATGCGCCATGGCGCAGCGAGCTCGTAGCCGGCTGGACGCCCATGCAGGACGGGCGCTACCGCCTGCCCGACAAACCCGGCCTGGGCATCGAACTCGACGACGCGGCCTGCGCGCGGCATCCCTTCGTCAAGCACGCGTTCCCTTCGTTGTGGGACCGGCGCTGGGTGGCGGAATTCACCAAATCAGGAGTGAAGCAATGACCAGAATGCGCGCCGTGCGCTTGAACGCCGGCACCTACCCGGTGGAACCCGAGGAACACGAGGCCCTGGCAGCAGCAGGCGCCGAACTGGTGTGCATCGAAGGCCGCGACGAGGCCGAGGTGCTGGCCGCCACGCGCGATTGCGACGCCGTGCTGGTGATCTCCTCCTACCTGCCGGCGGCCCTGATCGACGGCTGGACGCGCTGCCGCACCATCGCGCGCCTGGGCGCGGGCACGGACCGCATCGCCATCGACACGGCCACGGCCAAGGGCATCGTGGTCAGCAACGTGCCGGACTTCTGCCTCAGCGAGCAGGCCGACCACACCATGACGCTGCTGCTGGCCTTCGCACGGCGCCTGCCCCACATGCAGGAGGGCATGCGTACGGGGCAGTGGACGGCCAGGGCCCACCAGGGTGTGCACCGCATCGATGGGCGCACCATGGGTCTGATCGGCTTTGGCGCGAGCGCCCAGGCAGTGGCCCGGCGCGCCGCCGGGTTCGGCTTGAAACTCGTGGCCTGGACACGCAGTCCGGACAAGTACCGCGACATCGCCGCCGCACTGGGGGTGCGTATGGTGTCGCTGGACGATCTGCTGTCGCAGAGCCATTTCGTGTCCATCCACCTGCCGCTGTCACCCGAGACGCGCTACCTGCTGGGCACGCGGGAGCTGGCGCGCATGCAGCCGGACGCCGTGCTCATCAACACCGCGCGCGGCGCCATCGTGGACGAGGCGGCACTGGTGGACGCGTTGCAGCGCCGGGCCATCGCGGGCGCAGCGCTGGACGTGTTCGAGAACATCGACGTCTTCGCGCCACCGGGCACGCCGCCGAAGCACCCGCTGATGGACCTGGACAACGTCATCGCCACACCGCATTGCGCGGGAAGCTCGGTGGAGTCCACGCGCGAATCGAAAGTCCGCGGCGCATTGCATGCGGCCCAAGTGCTGCGTGGGGAGTGGCCAGCGCACCTGGTCAATGCGGGTGTATCACCACGATGGATGCTAGGCCGACACCCATGACGAAAAATCTGACAATGCCACTAAATCGATGTCGGTTTTCTTTCGTCGAGTTTTAAAATTGGGAAAATGTTGAATTGAATCAACGGCATAACTGCCATGGCCCGTGCATTGCTTGGAAATAGCGACAAACCGCGCAGTCGGTCCTTTTGCAATCCACGGGAGAAGTCTTTTGAAGTTCCTGCCTCTGATCGTCGGCGCCGCAATGGCCTGGGCCACCGTGCCTGCCCTGGCGGCTGTGGGTGTCCCCGGATCCCCCATCATCGTTGACTACACCCTGGACTTTTCCGGGAACATCTGCGGCACGGGCGCCAACCAGGCTTGCGGCAATAGCAGCTTCATCGGGCAGGGCTACGGCGACGACGCCGGCTTTGTGGACGTGTCGCACCGCACGCTGAACGCTGGAACGCTCACGGTCTATCAGGATGCACTGCAGTTCTGGGGTGCCGGTTACGGTGGCCTGGACCAGGCGGCCTGGGGCGGCGCCAACGGTCAGGGCTACATCGGCGAGATGGCCTTCAACACCGTTGCCGGGTACCAGGTCACGTTGCAGAGCCTAACCTTCGGTAATTACCAGAGCAGCAGCACTGGCTCCTCGTTCACGGTCCTGGACGCCGGCAATGGCAGCGTGCTGTTCAGCAGCGGCGCTTTCAATCCCGGCCTGACCCCCAGTGTCTTCACGCCCAACGTCACCAGCAGCAAGGGCCTGGTGCTGCGCTGGGGCCCGGATGCGTACAACGTCGGCCTCGGCAACGTGCAGTTCAGCGTGACGAGTGTGACCGCCGTGCCCGAGCCCCACACCTGGGCCATGCTGGCTGCGGGCCTGTGCATGCTGGGCACCGCAGCGCGCCGCCGCCGTCGCCGCCAGGACTGAACCCTCCGCTGTTGACTCCATCGAGGGCCGCGCAAGCGGCCCTTGTCGTTGGTGGGCTGCTCGCCGCACCAGAGGCCGGACCCTAAACTCCGCGGCATGCCACGTAACACCAGCCCCGCCAGTCAGCCTCGGTCCTCCCGCGCCGATGCGCTGGACGCACTGCGCGGCCTGGCCATGGTCTGGATGACGGCGTACCACTTCGCTTTCGACCTGAACCACTTCGGCCACATCCGGCAGGACTTCTATGCCGACCCCTTCTGGACCTGGCAACGCACGGCCATCCTGAGCCTGTTCCTGCTGTGCGCCGGCATGGGCCAGGCGGTGGCGCACCAGCAAGGTCAGACCTGGGCACGCTTCTGGCAGCGCTGGTGGCGCATCGCAGCCTGCGCGTTGCTGGTCACCATTGGTTCCTATTTCATGTTTCCGCGCAGCTTCATCTACGTGGGCGTGCTGCATGGCATGGCGCTGATGCTGGTGCTGGCGCGGGCTACAGCGGGCTGGGGAGGGTGGTTGTGGCTGGCGGGTGTGGTGGCGCTGCTGCTGCACCAGTTTCTGCCCGGCTGGCTGGTGTCCGTGGGGCTGGGCGAGATCTTCCACACGCGCTGGCTCAACTGGCTGGGCCTGGTGGTGCAGAAGCCCGTGACCGAGGACTACGTGCCGCTGCTGCCGTGGATGGCCGTGCTCTGGTGGGGCCTCGCGCTGGGTGGGTGGCTGCACCGGCGCGCGCCGGGATGGTGGCGCTGGCAGGCGCCCGCAGGGCCGGCACGCGTGCTGCCATGGCTGGGGCGCTGGAGCCTCGGCTACTACATGGTCCACCAGCCCGTGCTGATCGGCGCCTTGACGGCCTGGGGCCTGCTGCGCGGGTAGCAGAAAGTCCCACGTTAGAATGTCCGGACAATGCCGGGCGCAGTGTGCCGTGCGTCCGTCCGTTGGCTGTCGACGTGCGCAGAGCCTGCGCCAGCGCGCCAGCGCCGCGGCCGGCCGCGTTCCCCACCCGCCCATCGAGCGATCCCGCCAAGGAGACACGTCACCATGCAACACCCCACCCGAAGAAGCGCCCTGGCAGCCGCGGCCGCTGCGCTGCTGCCAGCCTTGTCCTTGGCGCTGCACGCGGCGGACGACAAGCCCCTGCGCATCATCGTGACCGTGCCACCCGGCAACGGCACCGACATTGCCGCGCGCGTGCTGGCCAAGGAGATCATGCGCACCGGCGCCCAGCAGGTCGTGGTCGAGAACCGGCCTGGCGGCAACAACGTCATCGCCGCGCAGGCCGTGCTGGGCAGCCCGGCCGATGGAACCACGGTGCTGTTCGGCTCCAATTCGGTCATGGCCTCCAATGCCGTCGCCTTCAAGGCGCCCGGCTACGACGCGCTGAAGGACTTCGTGCCCGTGGGCATGGTGCTGCGGGCCTACTGGGTGCTGGTGGTGGCCAGCGCGTCGCCCTACCAGACGCTGGAAGACGTGGTGTCCGCGGCGAAGCAGAAGCCCGGCCAGCTGTCGTCGGGCGATGGCACCAGCAGCTTCCAGCTGTCCACGTCGGTGTTCGCGCGCAACGCCGGCATCCGCTTCAACCAGGTGCCTTACAAGGGCGTCGCGCAGGCGCTGCAGGACCTGATCGGCCGAAACGTCGACGTGGTGCTGGCGGACCTGTCCACCGCTTTGCCGCTGATCCAGTCCGGGCGCGTGCGCGCGGTGGCGAGCTTCGGGCAGAAGCGCTTCGCGCAACTGGCCGAGGTGCCCACGGTTCAGGAGCGCGGCTTCGGGCAGACGCCGCTGCACAGCTGGGCGGGGTTCTTCGTGCGGGCCGATACGCCGCCTGCGGCGGTGGCGCGGCTCTCGGCACTCACCGAGAAGGCCGTGCGCTCCGAGGCCTTCGGCAAGTACGTGTCCGACGTGATGAGCGAAGCGATGTACATGCCGCCCGAGCAGACCGCGGCCTTCCAGCGCGAGCAGATCGAGGAATTCCGCAAGGCCATGGCGGTGGCTGGCGTGGAGCCGCAATGAGGGGGCCGGCAGTGCGTGCAAGGACCGCAAGGACCACGGCTACCGCCCCGGCCGCGGCAGCCACCGTCCCCGTCCCTCGCCCCATCACCGTCCGGGCCGCTGCATGACGGCGTCCAGTGGTATGGATGGCGGCGTGCTCGGCGAGGGTGCGTTCCGCTACCGCGTACAGCCCGGCTGGGGGCAACTCCCCGAGGGCTGGGACCTGGTGGAGGTCGCGGCCGTCGCGGTGGACGACAAGGACCAGGTGCACGTGTTCAACCGCGGCGAGCACCCCATGGTGGTCTTCGACAAACATGGCAACTTCCTGCGCTCCTGGGGCGAGGGGCTCTTCGTGCGCGCACACGGCCTGTCCTTCGAGGAAGACGGCATGCTGTACTGCACCGACATGGGCGACCATACGGTGCGCAAGTGCACACCCGAGGGCCAGGTGCTGCTCACCCTGGGCGTGCCCGGTGAGCCGGCGCCGGCCATGAGCGGCAGGCCCTTCTGCCGATGCACGCACTCTGCCATGGCCAGCAACGGCGACATCTATGTGTCCGATGGGTATGGCAACGCCGCCATCCACCATTTCGATGCGAGCGGCAGGCTGCTGCACTCATGGGGCGAGTGTGGCACCGACCCCGGCCAGTTCAACGTGCCCCACGCGATCTGGTGCGACGAGGACGACTGGATCCATGTGGTCGACCGCGAGAACCACCGCATCCAGGTCTTCGACCGCCACGGCCGCTACGAGACGCAGTGGAACAACCTGCACCGTCCCATGGCGCTGGCCACGCCGCACAAACGCTGCCCCTACTGCTTCATTGCCGAGGCGCCGCCGGAGCTGGGCGTCAACGTCGGTTACCCGAACCTGGGCCCGCGCATCACCATCACCGACCGGCATGGCCACAAGCTCGCGCGCCTGGGCGCGGCACGCGCCAGGCACGGGGCAGGGGAGTTCATCGCGCCGCACGACATCGCCGTCGACTCGGAAGAGAGCATCTACATCGCCGAGGTGTCGCGCACCGCATGGCCGCGCGCCTTCCCCGGCGTGCCGGTGCCCGACGCGCTGATCACGCTGCAGAAATTCACCCGCTTGCCCGCCGAGCCCGCCGAACCCGCCAGTGCCCCGGCGGCTCCCTTGCCGCCCGCCCGGGATGACTGATGCCATGCCACTGACCGCGCTCTACTGCGCCCACGGAGCGCCGGAGCTCTACGCCATCGTGCGCGAGGGCCTGCCCGAGGATGTGCTGCTGCTCACCCTGGATTCGCGCGACCCGGCGGAGTACCGCCAGAAGCTGGCCCAGGCCGACGTGGTGATCCTGGGCGCGAAGCTCGATGCCGAGGCCATCGGCATGGCCACGCGCCTGCGGCTGGTGCTGCACCAGGGCGTGGGCTACCAGGACACGGTGGACCTGCCCGCGATGGCCGCGCGCGGCATCCGGCTGGCCACCACGCCGCAGGGCACGGTGCGCGGCGTGGCCGAGCACACCGTGATGCTCATGCTGGCGGCTTGCAAGCATCTCGCTTTCGCGGACTCGGAGCTGCGCCAGGGCCGGTTCCACGTGCAGGCGCTGCGCCCCCGCTCGCGGCAGCTCACGGGCAAGCACATCGGCTACGTGGGCATGGGTGCCATTGGGCGCGAGGTGGCGGGGCTGCTGCGCGCATTCGGCACCACGGGCATCTATTGCGACCCCAACCAAGCCTTGCCGCCAGAGGCCGAGCAGGAGCTGGGCCTTCGCCGCGGCAGCCTGGACGAGGTGCTGCGCAGCTGCGACATCCTCACGCTGCACGTGCCCCGCACCGCCGAGACCCGGCACCTCATCGATGCCAAGGCCATCGCCAAGCTGCAGCCCGGCTCGATCCTGGTGAACACCGCGCGCGGAGGCATCGTCGACGAAGTGGCCCTGCACGCTGCGCTGTCCAGCGGCCACATCCTGGCCGCGGGGCTGGATGTGTTCGAGGCGGAGCCGCTGCCTGCAGACCATCCGTTGGCGCGCCTGCCCAACGTGGTGCTCACGCCGCACATCAGCGCCGGCACGGCGGACGCCATGCGCGAGAAGATGCTGACGATCTCCGAGAACCTGAACCGCTTTCGCCGCGGCGAGCCGCTGCGCAACGAGATCCACCTCTGAGGCAGGAGGCGCCATGGGCTGGCGCCGCTGTCCGCCCCGGACGCCGCTGTCCGCCCTGCCTCGGTTGCACCGGCGCCTAGAATCGCCACCCGCTTTTCTCTGGCGCGCGGAGCGTGCCCCGTGCCATGCCCGCTCCGTACATCCTGGTCGACGGCCTTGCCAAACACTACCGCGTGCAGGAGCGCGACCCCGGTTTCCTCGGCGCCGTGCGGGGCCTGTGGCACCGCCGGCACCGCCGCGTGGACGCGTTGGCGGATGTGTCTTTCACGCTGGAACGCGGCGCCATGCTGGGCCTGATCGGCCCCAATGGCGCGGGCAAGTCCACCACCATCAAGGTGCTCGCGGGCATCCTGCGGCCCGATGGCGGGCGCGTGGAGGTCGATGGCCGCGATCCCTTCGAGGACCGCCAGCGGCATGTGGGCCGCATCGGCGTGGTCTTCGGCCAGCGCACGCAGCTGTGGTGGGACCTGCCGGTGGGCGAGGGCTTCGACCTGCTGCGCGACATCTACCGCGTGGACCTGGTGCGGTATGCCCGCACGCGCGACGAGCTGGTGACGCTGCTGAAGCTGGAGGGCGTGCTGCAGCAGCCCGTGCGCCAGTTGTCCCTGGGCCAGCGCATGCGCGCCGAGATCGCAGCCTCGCTGCTGCACGAACCCGAGCTGCTGTTCCTGGATGAGCCCACCATCGGGCTGGACGCGCCGTCCAAGCTGGCGGTGCGCGACTTCGTGCGCCGCGCCCACCGCGAGCGCGGCACCACGGTGCTGCTGACCACCCACGACATGCACGACATCGAGGCCCTGGCAGAGCGTGTGCTGGTGATCGGCCATGGCCGCGTGCTGGCCGACTGCGGCGTGGACGCGCTGCGTGCGCAGGTGATGGCCGAGCGCCGGCTGGTGGTGGATTTTGCAGCCCTGCCACCCGCGCCCGGCGACCTGCCGTTGCGCCCGGGGGTTGTGGAACGCAGCCGCGAGGGCCGCTCGCTGGTGCTGGGCTTCGACCCGCGGCAGGTGGCGGCGCCCACGCTCATCGCCGAGATCGCCGCGGCCCATGCGGTGGAAGACATCCGCCTCGAAGGCCTGGCCATCGAGGAGGTCATCACGCGCTTCTACGCGCTGCACGGCGCGGGCGAGGGCTGATCGATGCAGCCCAGCGCACCGTGGCGCGCCTACCGCGCCGCCTTCGCCTCACGTTTCCTGCGCATGCTGCAGTACCGCAGCGCCGCGCTGGCGGGTTTTGCCACGCAGTGCTGGTGGGGCGGCATCAAGGTGATGGTGCTGGCGGCGTTCTTCGGCAGCGCCGCCGGGGCATCCGGAGTGTCGGGGAGCATGACCCTGCCCGAGGCCATCACCTACACCTGGCTGGTGCAGGGCCTGCTGGCGCTGCTGCCCTGGAACGCCGACCCCGAGGTGGCGCTGGCCGTGCGCAGCGGCGCCGTGGCCTACGACCGGTTGCGCCCCGTGGATGCCTATGCCTGGTGGTATGTGCGCAGCGCCGGCTGGGTCGCCGCGCGGGTGTTGCCGCGCTTGGTACTGATGCTGCTCTTCGCGGCCGGGCTGCTGCCGCTGCTGGGGTGGGGCCAGTGGGGCTGGCAGTTGCCGGCGGGTGCCGCCGCGGTGCTGGCCTTCGGCGTGTCCACAGGGCTCGCGCTGTTGTTGTCGGCCGCATTCGTGATGCTGCTCAACGTAGCCACGGTGGCGGCGCTGAACGAGCGTGGCATCGACGCGCTGTCCCTGCCGCTGGTGATCGTGTTCTCGGGCAGCCTGCTGCCGCTGGCGCTGCTGCCCGATGGCTGGCAGCTCGCGCTGCTGCTGCAGCCGCTGGCCGGGTTGATGGACATCCCGATGCGGCTGTACACGGGCCGCTTCACCGGATGGCAGGTGGTGGGCGCCTTGGCGCTGCAGTGTGCGTGGCTGGCCGCGCTGGTGCTGCTGGGCCGCCTCTGCCTCGGCCGCGCGATGCGGCGGCTGGAAATCCAGGGCGGTTGAGATGCACGGCATTACCCTGTTCCTGCGTTTCGCCGCGGCGTCGCTGCGTGGCCAGATGCGGTATCCCGCCTCCACGCTGATGATGGCGTTGGGGAGTTTCCTTGCCACGGGCATCGAGGTGGTGGCGGTGTGGGCGCTGTTCGACCGCTTCGGCGCGGTGCAGGGTTGGCGCATGGGCGAGGTGGCGGTGTTCTATGGCCTGGTCAACATGATGTTCGCGCTGGCCAGTGCGCTGGGCCGGGGCTTCGAAGTGCTGGGCACCGATTTTTTGCGCACGGGCGCCTTCGACCGCCTGCTGCTGCGCCCACGCACCATCGCGCTGCAGTTGATGGGCCACCAGCTGCGGCTCTCGCGCCTGGGCCGGCTGCTGCAAGGGCTGCTGGTGCTGGGCTTTGCCACGCAGCAGGGGGCAGTGCACTGGACCCCCGAGCACCTGCTGCTGGCGGTGGGGGCCATCGCCGGTGGCGTGGCGCTGTTCCTTGGCCTGCTGGTGCTGCAGGCCACGCTGTCCTTCTGGACCGTCGAGAGCCTGGAGGTGGCCAATGTCTTCACCTACGGTGGCGTGGAGGCGGGGCGGTATCCCATGGCGCTGTATGCACGCTGGTTCCGCTGGCTGCTGACCTTCATCGTGCCGCTGGCCTGTGTGGCCTGGTACCCGGCGCTGGTGCTGCTGGGGCGGCCCGATCCGCTGGGCGCGCCGGCGTGGTGGGGCTGGTGCTCGCCGTTGGTGGGCTTCGTGTTCCTGGGCCTGAGCTTCTGCGTCTGGCGCACCGGCGTGCGGCACTACGCATCCACCGGAAGCTGAATGCCTCGGCACCAGTGCGGTGCCCCGCTCGCGTAGCATGCTGCCCGACCATAACAAGCAGGGGGGAGCCGCATGGACATCGACACTTTCAAGCGCACGGTCGCGCGGCTGGAGCAGGAGAGCGCCGCCACGCCACGGGCCTACCAGGCCCGCGTGGCGCTGCTGGCCGCGCTGGGCTTCGGCATCCTGGCGCTGCTGCTGGGCACGGTGAGCCTGGGCCTGCTTGTGCTCGTGGGGATCGCCGTGCTGGTGGCTTTCCAGGGCGTCACGGCGTTTTTGCTGTTGCTCAAGTTCGGCAAGCTGTTGGTGCTGCTGGCCGTGCCGCTGTGGTACCTGCTCAAGGCCTCGGTGCAGGCGCTGTTCATCCGATTGCCACCACCCCAGGGCCGAGAGATCCGCCAGGCCGACGCGCCCGCGCTCTTCATGGCCATCGACGGCATGCGCAGCCGCATGCGGGGCCCGCGTGTGCACCATGTGCTGGTGGTGGACGAGGTCAATGCCGCCATCGTGCAGCGCCCGGCCTTCGGCATCGTGGGGCCTGCGCGCAACTACCTGCTGCTGGGCCTGCCGCTGCTGGAGAGCCTGCCGCCCGAGGAGGCGCTGGCCGTGGTGGCACATGAGTATGGGCACCTGGCGGGCGCACACGGCCAGTTCGGCGCCTTCATCTACCGGCTGCGCCTGACCTGGGGCACCATCCAGGCCTTTGCCGAACACGTACAGGGCTGGCTGGCGCGCCTGGTGGTGCCGCTGGTGCGCTGGTATGTGCCGTACTTCAACGCCTACAGCTTCGTGCTGGCACGCACCAACGAATACCAGGCCGATGCCGCATCCGCAGAACTGGTGGGGGCGCACCATGCCGCACATGCGCTCAAGCGCGTGAACCTGGTGGCGCCGCGCCACCAGCGCTTCATGGAGCAGACCTTCGAGCGCATCGACCACGAGCCTGCACCGCCGCCCGACCTGCTGCACCGATGGGCGGCCCAGGTGGCCAAAGCGCCTGCGGAGGGCGACGCCGCCCGCTGGCTCGCCGATGCGCTGGACCGCGAGGGCGACCCCATGGACACGCATCCCACGCTGCGCGCGCGCCTGCAGGCGTTGCCACAGGGCGCAGGCGAGGCCCTGGAGGCCCTGCCGCCACCGCTGCAGGGCGCGTCGGCTGCGCAGGCCTGGCTGGGCCCGCTGGTAGGGACGCTGCGTTCCGAATTCGAGGCGAGTTGGCTGCAGCGCATGGCTACGCCCTGGGAAGCGCGGTATGCCGAGGCGCAGCAGTGGCGTCAGCACCTGGCGGAGCTGCGCGCCGCGCCCGAACCGGATGCCGCCACGCAGATCGAGATGCTGCGCCTGGCCTGGAGGCTAGAGCCTGCGACCGATCTGCGCGCACCGCTGGCCGACTTCAATGCCGCCCATCCCGCACATGCCCTGGGCCTGTTCACGGAGGGCGCGGTGCTTCTGGAGCAGGGCGACCGCGCCGGGCTCGCACTGCTGGACCAGGCGATGGCCCTGGACCCCGAGGCCACCCGCGCCGCCTGCGAACGGGCCCACGCGTTCCTGGTGACGCACAAGGACAAGACCGTGGCCGAGACCTATGCCGACCGCTGGCGCCAACGCGCCGCCTTCGAAGCCGCGCGGTCGGCCGAACTCGATGCGCTGGATGCCAAGGCCGACCTGCAGCCCCACGGGCTGGCAGACGAGGCGCTGCACGCGATCCACGCCCGGCTCACCGACGCCGCGCGCAAGGGTGTGGCCGAGGTGTACCTCGTGCGCCGCGTGCTGCGCACGGACCCCGGGGTGCAGCAATACGTGATGGCCGTGCGCCTGACGTGGTGGGCCCGCCGCCGCGGGCAGCAGCGGCAGGTGGTGGACCGGCTGGCGGCGCTGGAGTGGCCGGTCGCGCTGCTGATCATCAGCTTGGATGGGGCCTATCTGCCGTTGCGTAAGAGGATGCAGCAAGTGGCGGGCGCGCGGCTGGTTTGACTCACGCCCTTCGGCCAGCCGCGGGCATGGGTCGCAGGACAGTTGCTCATTCCGCGTCCGCCGCCGCAATGCGTTATGGCGTGCGCCGTGGTGGGGTGGGCGTGAGGCACAACTCACAGCGAGCCGACTTGTCTGGGGCGGCCTCGTGCGCGGGGAGCATCAGGGAGAAAGCGCCCGCTGAAGCCGGAAGGTAGGCGCCAATGTATGGCGGCTTTGCAGCGGTTCTGGCCGTTGCCCCGACGGCCGGAATGCACGGTCTTTGACGCAAGCCGAACATCCATTGACTTTCGGGAGAGGTAGAGCAGGCTGACCATCGAATTCGCTTGGCAGGTGCATGCCCTACTATGGAATCCCGCCCGAAACGTATAGGGCGTAAGTGGCTGTTGCACGTTGGAATCGAGCAAACTTCATGCCCCTTCAAGTCCGATACCGGCTTTTGCTGGCGCCGCAGCATCAAGCGCCCAGGGCTCATCTTTTTGGTCCGACGTCGGTTTCGACCACGCGGCAGGGTAATGCTCAGCCCCCAAGACGCAGAGCTAACTGCTTGGAAAAGCTGCCCGCAAAGAAATGACATGTCAGGATAAAAGCTAAAAATACTCGTGACATTGTCATTGAGGAGTATAGAATCTCGTTTGACATGCCGGAAGGAGTGCCATGCGCGACGATCTTCATCATTCGCTTCCTCAGACGCATCCTTGGCGGAAAGTGGTTCAGTGCGCGTGCGCGCCTGGCCTGGGCGGCGACATTGTCGACACGCTGACCCGGGCGGCTTGGGCAAGGGCGGATTGGATGAAGGAAGTCTGGGGTAAGGAGTTTCTGCAGGTTCTGGCGACGAAGCAAGTCGACCTCTTCGGAACCGAGCAGATGGAGCAGAAGTTGTCGGCGCTCGAGGCTTGGTGTCCTTCCCCCGATGCGCGTCGTGCCCTTGACATCGCTTTCGCCGAGATTTGGAGCGGCCAAACGACCGGTGACCTGAGGGACCGAGTCGCCCGAGCGGCGCTTGAGGCCAGCGCCGAAGATGGCATCGAAGGCGCCGTTGCATGGGTGGTTGACATCCATCACGACACCCAAGTCCGGCAACTCCGTGCGGCGCTCCTTGCAGCTTTGTCCAAGTGCGAGTTCCGACATCCACCGGCGCCTAAGGTCCGAACCCGTAAACCGAGCGTCGAACAGAGCTTGAAGACCGAGTTGGATCTGCAAGGGGTGTGACGATGCTGCAAACCACTCCTACCGTCGCCGAAGAGTCCGCTCGTCCTCTCCGGCCTCTTGCACAAAGCATTCCGAAAGGCCCTCCTTCGGCGCCGGCGAGCCTTG
Organism: Burkholderiaceae bacterium; assembly: GCA_965278985.1. Classification (GTDB taxonomy): domain Bacteria; phylum Pseudomonadota; class Gammaproteobacteria; order Burkholderiales; family Burkholderiaceae_C; genus CAISIP01. The sequence goes on from OZ257131.1 coordinate 1,331,324, forward strand.
CCACTCGCATCGACGCGAGCCATCTTCAGCGCTACTGCTTCGCCAGCCACGATGAAGTACTTGAGGACCTGACTTCAGTCATCGGTGCCGTGCGGGCGGCTGACCGCTCTGTGATCCGGCACCACATGCAGGGATGGGCACGCGACCTCGCCATAAGCGCGCCGGTGAGCGACCTCAAGCTATGGCGCTCGCCGGAGGTGAATCGCGCGCTCGCGGACACGCTGTGCTTTCTGACGGCAGACCGCTGGTCGTTCGCATTCACATATCGAAAGCCCCGGACAGGGGAGCCTCGTCAGGAGTATCTTGTCGAACCGCCTGAGCAACCCAGGGTGTTCATGCCGTTCAGCAACGGCCTCGACTCGTTCGCCGTCGCCAAGGAACTTGTGGCGGGGTCAGCGTCGCTCGAACTGGTTTTGGTCAACGTGCGAGCCAAAGACAAGCCAACGAAGTGGAGCAACCTTGGCCGAAAGAAGAAGCTCGACTTTCACACGGTTGAGGTCGCTGCATATGCGCCTGAGCCCCACCGCGCCGAGTTGACCTTCCGCTCGCGGCCGTTCTTGTATGACCTGCTCGCTGGCTACGGTGCTGCCATTGCGCAGCCGGCGCGCGTCGTGATTCCTGAGAACGGTCAGGGCAGCCTCGGCGGCTCGCTGGTCCCGCTCGGTGCCGAGGCGCCACACCGCAGTTGCCATCCTGGCTTCACGTCTCGACTGGCGAATCTGATTCGTCTTCTGACGAAGACCGAAGTCAAGTTCGACCACCCCGCCCTCTTCCTGACGAAGGGTCAAGTGCTGGCCAGTCTGGTGAAGCACGACTCCAACGTCGCGCACTGGCTTTCAACCCATCGTTCCTGTTCATACGACGCGAGGCACTCGAGCAGCGAAATGAAGGTGATGCACTGCGGTGTGTGCGGCAATTGCGTCCTCAGACGCGTGTCGATGCAGTGGACCGGCGTGACCGACACGAGCGACTATCGAGCGCGTGACCTTCACGCGACCACCTTTGAGAAATCGTTCCCTGCGGGCATACCGCACGCCGTCAAAGCGAACCGGGACCTCGCGCTCAACAGTATTCGGTCGATGCAGAGACTCGCAGACCTCGCAACCAATCCGCGGGCCGTACGCGTAGAGGCAGAAATTGCAGCTCTAACGCGCGGCCTGAACGAACCAATAAAGAACGTGAGAGAAAAGATGGAAGCATTCCTTAGCCAGCACCGCAAAGAGTGGGAGCTGTTCGTGGAGTCCTGCGGCCCTAGGTCCTGGGTGGCCGACTTCGCCGGGAACTGATATGGCAACCGACGCGAACGCCCGGGCAGAAGCGCTCGGTGCGAAGCTTAAGCACGCTCGTTCACTCCACCGCATCACTCAGGAAGCGGCAGCCTCGAAGCTGGGCATGGCCCGGACGACTCTTGTCGCCATTGAAGCTGGCAAGCGTGCCGTCTCCAGCCAGGAGGTGCGCCAGTTCGCTGAGCTGTACGACGTTGCTGAGAGCGAACTCATCAACGACGACGTTGTACCTCTTGAGCTCGAAGTGGAGTTCCGCAGCTCTGCGACCGAGTTGCAAGCCGCCGACGAAATGCTGGTCGCGAACATGCTCAACCGGCTCGGTAGTTCAGCGCTACAACTCGAAGCGCTACTTGGTCAGGCACCGCCGCTCGTCGACCTTCCTGCGGTCGTGGTGTCGAAGTCGGGCTCACTGGACCAACAGGCCGAGGATGCCGCACTTCAGCTGCGCTCGCGCTTGGGCATCGGCTTAGGTCCCATCCAAGACCTTTCTTCTTTGATGGAATCCGAGATGGGGCTGCGAGTCTTCGAGAGACCGCTGCCTTCCAAGATATCGGGCGCTGTCGCCTTCGATGAGAAGGTCGGGGGCTTCGTGCTCCTGAACTCACTGCACCCACCGTACCGGCGACGTGTTACGGCGGCACATGAGGTTGGTCACGCGATGACTCGGCAAACGAGTCTGGTCGTTCACTTTGACAGTGAGCCACCTCAGAGTCGCACCGAGCGGTTCTGCGACCTCTTTGGCCTTGCCTTCCTCGCGCCGGCGACAGCGGTGCGAAGAAAGGCGAAAGAACTTAAGGACCTGTTCGGGAAGTTCTCGGTAAGGCAACTGCTGATGATGGCGGTGTTCTTCAGCATTTCCATTGAAGCGATGACCCGTCGCCTTGAATCCTTGGGCATGCTGCCTCAAGGTACGTTCGCCACGCTGAAGAAGCAAGGAGTCGGTCTCGAGCACCGCCGCCGCGTGGCCGAGGACATGAGCGTGCCTGATGAGAACCAGCCGTTCACGCCGCGCTCACTCCTCCTCGCCGGCGTTGCATACGAGCGGGAACTTCTCTCCGAGCAGCAGATTGCGTCGATGCTTGAGCTGAGTTTGGTGGATGTTCGGCGCGCGCTCCAGGGGCGTGACGGCCACGCGGGGGAGGTGGTGCTTGACCTTGCTGAATGATTACCTCCCAAAAGGCATCGTCGTTCTCGACGCCAGCGTACTCATCAATCTCCTTGGGTGCCGCGAGTGCGTCGCCGTTCTCGAAGGACTTGGAGCGAAGTGCTTGATAGAGGAGCGAACGCTCAAGGAGGTTCGGAAGCACCCTATACCCGGCTGCGACCACATTGAACCGCTACGCGCACTGGTTTGCTCCGGCGCACTAGAAGAGGTTCGGATGACCGATGAGGAGTACGAGAACTACCTGGCTTTTGTTTCAGGCCCGCTCGGAACTCGGCTGGACGATGGCGAGAGTGCGGCACTGGCAATCTCTGCTCGAGCATCGAGCGTCGTACTGGACGAGCGCAAGGCTCGTCGTAGGGCTGCCGAGGATGAGAGGGTCGCTAAGAGCCTGATCGTCGCGAGTACCTTGCAACTCATGTTGACCAGCGGCCATCGGCAGGCGTGGAGCGTTCGGAAGGTCCGAGGCCTCGTCGCCACATCTCGTCGTAACTCGAGGATGGGCGTTCCCAAGGAAGACATGGCTCTGCTCGAAGAACTGCTCAGTACATAAAGCCCGCAACATGGCCAACACCTACCTCACCGTCCCCTTGACTTGCTGCAACCCTCCGCGATGACGGACGACACCCCAAAACTGCCAACGGCGCCCAAAGACGTCATTGAGCACATCCGACGCTTCGAGTTCGGCATCGGCGCATCGCTTCAAGGGGATGGCCGCGTAATTGTTGCGAACACGCAGCGCAGGTACCAGAGCCTGCTGGGCACTGTGGCCGAGGACCTGAACTCCAAAGACTCTCACTTCATTCTTGAGTTGGTCCAGAACGCCGACGACAACAAATACGTCAAGGGCGTCGACCCTAGTCTGTCTTTCATCGCCGAGCGTCAGCGTCTTGTCGTGGTCAACAACGAAGCCGGCTTCCGCCCGGAACACGTCGCAGCTCTCTGTAGTGCTGGAGAGAGTTCGAAGAAGAACAAGACCGGCTACATCGGCGAGAAGGGCATTGGCTTCAAGTCCGTATTCAAGGTTACCGATGCGCCCGAAGTTCATTCCAACGGCTTTCACTTCCAGTTCAATCGGAGCGACCCTAAGAACATCCTGGGATACGTTGTCCCACACTGGAAGGAGCCCGACTTCTCGCTGGACAACGAGGTCACCACGCTTGTGCTGCCCGCCCGGCCGGGAAAAAGCTTTCCAACGGAACTGCTGAAGGACCTCCAGGCTTCGCTTCTTCTCTTTCTTGGGAAGCTGCAAAGGCTCGAAGTGCAGACTGCAGCGGAACACGTTCAGTACGTTCGCAGGGATAGGGGGTCGGTGACGACTCTGACGACGTCCCGTCGACTGTCAGACGGCACGACCCAGCTGGCGGAAAGGAGCTACTTTCGCACCAGTGCGACATACGACATGTCGGGCATCGATGAGCCCAAGCGAAAGGAAGTCCTTGAGTCCGACGTTGTCCTTGCGCTGCCACTTGCCGGCAACGGAGAGGCTGCACCAGACCCCGACAGCCCCGTCTACGCCTTCCTACCGATTCGAGACTTCAACTTCCCGTTCTGCATCCAGGCCGACTTCGTGCTTACTTCGAGCCGCGAGAGCGTGCACGAGGACCTGGAGTGGAACATCACGCTGCGCGACCAAATCGCTGCGTGCTTCATTGAAGCACTGGAAGCGTTCAAAGCCACGCCCCGCCTGGCCAACACGTACCTTCGATTCATTCCTGAAGAAGATGCCGTACACGACCCCTTCTTCAGACCAGTGGTCGACCAGTTGGTCGATGCGCTCGGGGAAGCTCAAAGTGTCCCGGTTGAAGGCGGTAAGTGGCGCAAGCCCGAGCAGGTACTCCTCGCGTCACCTGAGGCGCACGCCCTCTTCAGTTCATCGGATGCGCTAAGACTTTTTGGCGCCGAGTACCCGAGTCCTTCATTCGATGCCTCCAATGAGCAACTGACGCGCATCGGGTGCAAGACGCTGGCTAAGGAAGACGTCGTCAGCGTTTTCGGCGAGCACGCCGCCTGGTTCGAAAAGAAGCCACTCGAGTGGAAGGCCCGCTTCTATGCGTACCTAGCCTCTCCGTTTAGGCGTTCGGAGTACATCAAGGTACTCAAGGACGTGGCTTGCATTCCCAAGGCAGATGGGCGGTTTGTGTCGCCGAGAGTGGGGACCATCTTTTTCCCCTTGAGCAAGAGCCGAAAGTCGAGGTACGACTTCGAACACGAGCTCACCATCCTCGACGATGAACTCTACAGTGCCGCCCTCCAGGAATCTACCGAGGTAAAAGCCCTATTCGACGGCCTTGGGGTCAAGCCTGACAACCCCTACGCGCTCATCCGCGACCACATCATCAAGCGGCATGCCGGCGACCAGTTGGGCGACGACAACAAGGCCCTGATTGGGCACCTTCGGTACGTTCGGGACAAGCTGGACACCTACTTGGCGCACGCTACGGCGCTGGGCCAGACAAGGCAGACCGCACTGCAGGTGCTGAAAGATGGGCTCTTTGTGGGGACTTGCCAGGTCGAAGATGGCTGGCTATTCGACCGCTCTTCTAGTCTCTATCTCGGCAAAGCCTACCGCCCCTCTTTCGACATCGAGAGCATGCTCGGGAACCAGATTGAACCGGCACGCTTGGTATCGGAGGCCTACTTGATCAAGAAGCGTGGAGCCACCGCTGAGGACATGGAACGAGAGTTGGAGAGTTGGCGGCGATTCTTCTACGACATTGGTGTCAACGATTCGCCGCTGTTGAGCGCCGAGGAAAGCCGGGCCGAGTGCAGCAAAGAGCTCAAGGCCCTTCTTGCGTCGCTAGACAACGGTGTGCGGCGAGCAACCCTGGAGTGCCTTGACCGCAACTGGCACAAGTACGAGGGCCACCTCGTCTACAGCGCTAAGGTCGGCCGCCAGTACATCACCTACTCCACGCCGTTCCGAACAGACCTCCGCGCGACCTTCGCCCCCACGAAGCGCAAGACCTCCGTGCAGCTGCCGCACGCCTACCTGGATGAGCCGACCATCAAGACCATCCTGGGCGGGAACTCGGTCTTTGTCGACGCGGACTTGCACAACCTGCGGTTTCTCGACGCCACTGGAATCACGTACAAGGTCGACGCGAGCGCTTGCCTGAAGCGTCTTGCACAGATTCGAGACGGCAAAGGTGGCGCCACAAGAGACCAGGTGCGCGCAATCTATCGACAACTGGAGGCGCTGTGGCCTTCCGAGAGGGCCGCGATTGAAACGGCGTTTGCTCAGCACCCGCTCATCATGGTTGGAGCCGGCGAGAGCACTTCGTGGGTGCGACCTGAAGACGCCTGCTGGCAGCCGACCCACGTCAAGTTCCTCGATGCCGCGCATGTGCCGCTGCAGTCGCAGTACTCCGAGCATCGGACGTTCTTCACGAAGCAACTCGACGTCCCGCTCGAACTTCCGCCTTCCAAGTGGGTTGACGCGCTTTCCAAGCTCTCGGACGTCGAAGATGTGAACGAGCGGAAAAGCTTCGCGCTCACCATTTATCGACGACTTAACCGGGAACTGGGACCATCGCTCAAGGTTACCCCCGACTGGCTTCAGCGCTTCGGTAGCGAACCCCTCTTTATGGACCACCGGGGAAGATTGGTACGAAAGTCGGACTCTCTCTTCGCCAACGACAACCCCGACTACGCGCAACTCTTCGAGGACGATGAGTCCATCTCGCTGTTGGCTGTGCCGCCCGACCACCTGCCGGGTATCGCGCACTTGCTCGCGCGGACCGGCATCCCAAGAGTCTCCGATTCACTGTCCGTCGAGCCCGCCGGCGAGGATGCCGGTAAGGTGGACCGCGCACTGACAAAGAAGGTTCAGGACCTATTCGGGTGCATCGCGCGAGTGGTGTATTCGCAGAGCCATGAGCGCTTCGAGACCGCGGTGAAGGAGCAACTCTTCCAGCACCTGCGCGCACTAGAAGTTCAGGTCGTTCCGGAACTGGAACTCGTGGTCACGTTGGCCGGCGTCACGAGGACTACGTCCGGAGACGCCGCACCACGGAACCGCCAGCTTCTCTTGCGAGTTGATGCGCCTTCCCACGTCGACCACGTGGCAATGGAGGTGCGGCGAGTGCTCCGCCTTCCACAGACGCAGGTTGCCACCATCAGCGTCCTGCTCCGTTCGATGAACATGAAGGACGCGGAGGACTATCTCCGCGTCACGCATGTGAGCCAACTGCCCTTCGATGAACAGGCATTGCTCGATGGCTTGGAGGCGAAGCACCCCGAATTCGCTGTGGAGCCAGAGCCCGAGAATGAAGAGCGCTCGGACGCTCCCGGCTCGGCGGAGTCGCAGGAGGAGGCGCAGCGAGAAGCTCTAGACGAGGGTGCCGAACCCGCTGAAGGCGAAGCGACGACACCGGTCGAAGGTGCACCCCCAAATGACGACGAAGATGCTGCTGCGCATCCAGTTTTCGGCACGGCACGTCGGTCTGGTTGGGTCGACGGCGTGTGGCCGCCTTCGCGACGGATAGACAACATCGTGCCAAGCCCTACGACCCCTCAAGGCTCGGCCACAAGTCCAGCCATTTCGACGGCGCAGCCCGATGCGTCGGGAACGCACCGCAACAACAGCAGCCGTCCACTGGATGGGACGCACGCGACCGGAACCCCTCCGGAACGGGGCGCTTGGCCTCGCGCTGACTCAGGCAATGATCGCGGCACTGACCATGTTGACGGAGCTGCAACCCCTGCGCCGGCAGCCGTTTCCGGGACCGATGCCGCATCGAGCAACGCCGCTGGCGGTGACAACGCCAGACCCCCACAGGCACCGCTGTTCCAGCCGGGCGTCGGCAGGACGAGCGAAGCTGGAAATGGCGGCACTCGCCAACGGCAAGCGGCCAGTACAAAGCGTCCCTCCGAACGCAAGAAATCCGGTCGACTCCTGAGCTACACCGAGCCTGCTAAGGGTGGAAGTGCTGCGCAAGACGACGAAGACCAGACAAACCGGGAGGTTCGCCAACGAAGGATGGCGATCGAGAAAGCCGCGGTGGACTACTTCGTGGCAACGGTCGGCAGCCTGTGGCGGGAAGTCACAATCATCCCCAACCCCACCAACCCCGGCTTCGACATCCAAGCCATCGCGCACGATGGCATTGCTGAGTTCATCGAGGTCAAAGGTCAGAGCGGAGCCTGGAACGAAGCTGGCGTTTCGGTATCTCCGACCCAGCTTCGCAAAGCCGAGGAGCAGCGTGAGCGCTTTTGGCTCTGCGTCGTTGAGTACGCGACTGACGAGAGCCATCGACAGCTTTACTTGGTGAACAATCCCTTCGGACTGACGGACCAGTTCCGATTCGACAAGGGGTGGAAAGGCGTGGCCACAGTCATCGCGGCGAAGCCCACGCACCCCAAGGCGGGCCTGTTCGTCACTTTCGCGGGCGAGGGGAAGGCGCGCATTATTGGTGTCAAGGGCAATGGCCGCCTGGTAAAGATTGACTACCAGTTCATCGCCGATGGTCAGAAGCGATTCAATAAACTTTTTCAACCCAATACCATGACCCTGAGCGTCGACTAGCCATGGCACGGATGATTCCCGAACTGACACAGGACCAGCTCCGCAGTCTGCGTTCGCGGGCTGAGGCACGGTTCTACGAGGAGTGTCGTCGGCAGCTACCCGGAGACGTTCTCGTCATCTACTCAGCGAACTGGATATTCCGCGATGGAAGCGGTCGACTGCTTGAAGGCGAAGCCGACTTCACCATCGTCGTTCCACAAAGCGGTATCTTTGCCGTTGAAGTGAAGGGCGGCGGTGTCTCATTCGAAGCTGGGACGGGTAGATGGTCATCCCTGGACAGAAACCGCGTCGCGCACGAAATAAAGGACCCGTTCCGACAGGCATCCGGCGAGCGGCATGCTATCAAGGACCAACTGCTCGGTCACCGCACATGGAGGCGGTGGCGAGGCACTCGCCCAACGCTTGGCCACGCGGTGGTGCTCCCTGACATCCACGACGCTCGACCTCTTCTGGGGCCGGACCGTCAGCGAGATTTCATCGCAATCGACAGCGACATGACGGCGTTGGTGCCGTGGCTAGCCAGGCTTCAAGCGTTTTGGGTGAAGCCTGGCGACGACGCGCTTGGAGGGGCTGGCTTGCAGTTGGTCGAGGACATTCTGTGCAGTTCCATAGTGGTTCGACCGGCGCTGCGCTCAGTGCTTGATGACGCGGAGCAGACGCGGCTGCGCCTTACCACCAACCAAGCAAAGATTCTTCGCATCATTGGAGGTCGCAAGCGGGCAGTCATCTCGGGCGGTGCTGGTACGGGAAAGACGCTGATTGCTGTGGAGAAGGCCAGGCAGCTTGCCGAGTCAGCGGAAAGAGTCCTGCTGCTTTGCTACAACCGGCCGCTCGCGGATGTCCTGGCGGCAGGTCTGGCCGACCAGCCTCGTGTTGCGGTGCTGACCTTTCATCAGCTGTGCGAGCGGCGCATTGCGACCGCGCGCGCGAGGACGGAAAGAGACCTTTTGAAGGAAGCACAGGACGCCTATCCAGGCAACGGAGACAAGCACTTGTTCGATGTGCAGATGCCCTACGCGCTTGCCCTCTCCAACGAAATCCTTGACGAGAAGTACGACGCGTTGGTGGTGGACGAAGCGCAGGACTTCAGTGATGACTACTGGTTCGCCGTGGAGGAACTGCTGCGCCACTCCGAAGAGGGGCCTCTCTACATCTTCATCGACGAGAACCAAGCCCTGTATCGTCAACACGCGAAACTTCCGGTTAAGGACGAGCCATATCACCTGACAGCGAATTGCCGTAACACCGCCCCCATCCACCGCGCCGGGTACGCGTACTACAAGGGCACTGCCATCGACGAACCAGACCTGCCGGGGCAGGATGTCCGTCGCATCGCTATTGAAGGCGACACCGCGCAAGCTGAAGCTGTTGCGAATACCGTCAGGAGTCTCCTTGCTGACGGCGTTCGGTCGGAAGACATCACGGTCCTCCTCGCGAAGCGGCCAAAGGCTAGGCTGCACGCACTGTTGCAGGCACATCGACTGCCTGCCGGAGCGGCGTGGTCCAGCGAGAACCCGAGACAGCGCAACTCTGTGCTCGCGGAAACCGTAGGCCGCTTCAAGGGGCTAGAGGCCGCGGCGGTCATCTTATGGCTCGGTGATGAGACCGTTGCAGCCGAAGAATGGGAAGTGATTTACGTAGGTACGACTCGTGCCAAGTCCCTTCTCTACATCGTCGGCTCGACCAGAGCACTGAGCGCGTTGAAGTAGCCGAGAGCTGAGATGGGACTGGCACCCGAAAGTACAACGTCAGTATCTGATTGGCAGCGAATTGATCAAAGAGAAGCAAACACACATTCGTTCCGAGGTTCGCGCGGGTGTCCGCTGTCGGTAAGCAGACGCTCGGATGGGCCGGGCGATAGTCCTCAGTCGGTCTGGTCCAGCCCCAAGACGCAAACCCATCCGCCCTCACGGCAGGCGTTTCGCCTCAACCGGCTGTCTGCCCCAACTTCGTAGACGCCACCGGCTTCACCAGCCGCGAGATCTCACCACCGCATACGCTATGGTTCTTACCGTATTCCTCTGCGCTGTCGAACAACACCTGGGCCTGCATCAGGCGGTCGAGTTCCTGTTTCGCGTAGGCCAGGATGGCGGCGCTGCTACCGCCCGGGCTCCAGGGATAGTCCAGTTCGCGGAACTGGCGCGCGATGTCGCGGTGGATGCGCACATGCGTCTGCTCGTGGTTCATCACCCGCGCATAGGCACAGCTGCCCAGCGGGATCTCGCTGGCCACGCGCAGCACCGGTTTGATGTAGTCCAGCCGGACAACGACGCCCTGGCAACTGGTCTGCGGCGTCAAGGCCAGCTTGGTCTCGACCACGACGTGGCCGATTTGCGTACCGCTGCGGCCGGCGACGGTACCGGCGCCAGCGCCGATCTTCGTGAGTTCGGCGGCCGGCTTGGCGTTGTCCACTTCGGGGGCGGCGAACCAGGCCGCAGTGAAACGCACCGCCTTTGCGCAGGGCGGCAGGTCGGAGGCCTGCGTCTGGAAGCAGGCGCAGGCCAGCATCAGAGCGAGCAGGGTTCTCATCGTGGCTTGCTGGTTATCGGCAAAGAGGCGCTTGTCCTGAAGCGGTGGCAGGGCCTCGTCTTGTATGCTCTGCGCCACCATGCGCAGCGATTCCAAATGGCTTGACGACGCCCGCGCCCAGTGGCACTGGCGAGGGAAAGAGCGGCCCCCGTTCGCCGATGTGCCTGCGTCGGGGCAGGTGTCGGCGTGGGATTTCCCGAGGCCGCCGGAGCTCGTGCGTGAAGCACGTGAGATTGTCGTGCTCTGGGGCCACCTCGAGGTGGCGCGCACACGTGCCGCCTGGGCAGTCCGCGAAACGGCCCACCCCCCAACGTTCTACCTGCCGCTGGCCGACGTACGGCCTGGGCTGTTGGAGCCCGCTGGCGGTGGCTCGTTCTGTGAGTGGAAGGGACCGGCGCGCTATTGGAATCTGGTGGACGGCGCGCGCCGCCTGGACCAGGTCGCGTGGAGCTACCCGCATCCCCTGGCCGGTGCCGAGCCGATCGCCGACTGTGTGGCCTTCTATGCCCACCATCTCGACTGCCGCGTCGGCGGATCGAAGGCCCTTCCACAGGCGGGCGCCTTCTATGGGGGCTGGATCACCCCCGATTTGGCTGGGCCCTTCAAAGGCGGGCCCGGTAGCGGAGGTTGGTAGCCGGTCGGTGTCGGTGACCCGGGGGGCAAGCAAGGATCAACGGCATGCCGTGACCTTCAGGTCCCAAACATCCGATCCCGCGCGTTCTCCAAATGCCGCCGCATGCCATCCGCCGCAGCCTGCGCATCCCGCTCGCGAATCGCGCGCAGCACCACCTCGTGTTCGGCCTGCACCAGCCGCTGCCGCTCCACGCTCTTGGAGAGCGACAGGCTGCGCATCAGCGCCATGCTGGCCGTGAGCTGTTCCTGCATCGAGGCGATGGCAGAGCTGAAGAAATGGTTGCGCGTGGCGCGGGCCACGGCGAGGTGGAAGTCGAAGTCCTCCTTGGAGCCGACGCCGTGTTCAGCGATCACCGCGTCCAGCACGCGGAAGCGCTGCTCCAGCTCGGCGAGTTCCGCGTCGCCGGCCTGGGTGGCGGCCAGTGCGGCGGCGCCGGATTCGGTGACGATGCGGAACTCGAAGCAGCGCTGCACGTCGGAGAGCGTCTCCAACGGGGCGAAGCGGGGCAGGTCGGGGTCGGGCCGGCGGCGCACATACGTGCCCGAGCCCTGGCGCGTGCTGGTGATGCCGTCGGCGCGCAGGCGCGACAAGGCCTCGCGGATGGTGGGGCGCGAAGCGGTGAAGCGCTCGGTCAGCGCGAGTTCGGTGGGCAGCTTGTCGCCCTCGCCGAATTCACCGGCAATGATCGAGCCCAGGATCTCGCGGTAGACCCTGTCGACGAGGCCGATGCCGGGGCTGCTTTTCATCGGGAGGAGGGCGGTGCTCAGAACTCGCGGTCGAAGGCCATCAGTGCCTCGGCCTCGGCGCGGATCCTGTCCATGCTGGCCGCGGGGCTGGCACCCAGCAGTGGCAGCTGCGGCCCCATGTCGGCGATACCCGAGAGCGTGACGGCGTCGTGCAGCACGCGGATCAGCGAGATGGATTCGCGCAGGTCTTCCATCGGCAGGAAGCGCGCATGCAGCGCGTCGGCCCGCGCATCGCCCTGCTTGGCAGCGCGGAACAGCGCGGTGCAGGCGCGTGGCGCGATGCAGCCCGAGCCGGTGGTGAACGAGGCCAGGCCGAACTGGCGCATGTGGACCAGCGCCGGCCGCTCGCCCATGCCGCTCACGATCTGGCGCACGGGGATGCGTTGAACCAGGCGCTGCAGGTAGGGGTCGTAGGCGGGGTCGTCCCGGACGATGGCGTACTTCACGGCGACGATGCGGCCCTCATCGACCAGCCGGCCCAGTGTCTCTACGTCGATGTAGGTTTCGCTCTTGAGGTACAGCGTGATGGGGATGCCTGCCGCATCGACGAAGCGGCGAATGCCCTCGGCCACGCCCTCGGGCGTGGTGAAGCCCGCCATGGGCAGCAGCATGGCCGTGCGGTAGCCCGTGCCGCGCAGCAGCTTCGCCTGGTCCATCATCTTGCCGAAGTCGGGGCCGATGGAGGGGATCACGCGGGTGTCGTGCGAGGCGGCCTCGGCCAGCATCTCCAGCAGCACCGCGAAGTCCGCGATCGAGCAGTGGTAGAGGTTGGCATTGCCGCCATACAGCAGCGTGCGGTGGCCACCGGCCTCCATGTGGCGTACCAGCGCGAGGTTCTGCGCGGCGTCGAGCGCCAGGTCCGCGTTGCGTGCCAGCGGCGGCACGGCCAGCACGGCATCGCCGAATTCCTCGATCTGCAGGGGGGTGGTTTTCATGGTGTCTCCAGGACTGCGCGGATTGTATGGCTGCCCTCGAATATGTAAGACAAATAGGCGTCGCTGTAATCAGGGTTTGCCCGTGGAGCTGCCGCGAAGCTTGCTTCCCCACCGCGTCACATCAAAACTATCAAAGCCATCAAGGCGGAAACTGTGCAGGTGGCGACCTAGGGTTTCACCTTGGTTGACACCCTAAAAGTTGTCTGACAAAGTGCCTCGACCATTCCAACGAAGGAGACATCCATGTCAGTGCAGCGTCGTAAGGTCTTGAAAGGTTTTGCCGGTGCCGCCGCGCTGGCCGGAACGGTGCCCGCCGTGTGGGCGCAGGCGGCCGCCGCCAAGGAGGCCCCCACGCTCACCCCGCTGGTCACCTCCGGCAAGCTGCCGCCGCTGGCCCAGCGCCTGCCCAGCATGCCCCTGGTGGTGCAGGCTGAAAAGGTCGGCACCTACGGCGGTGCGATCCGGCGCGGCCTGCGCGGCAGCTCGGACCACAACGGCATCCTGCGCCTGGTGGGCAACCAGGGCCTGGTGCGCTGGAACCTCGCCTTCACCGAGACGCTGCCCGGCGTGGCCGCGCGCTGGGAGATCAACCCCACGGCCACCGAGTTCACCTTCCACCTGCGCCCGGGCATGAAGTGGTCCGACGGCAAGCCCTTCACGGCCGACGACATCGTCTTCGCCATCGAGGACTGCTGCAAGAACCCCGAGCTCTACAAGTCGGTGCCGTCGGTGCTGGTGATCAACAACAAGCCGGCCGTGGTCACCAAGGTCAGCGACACGGCTGTGAAGTTCACATTCGCCAGCCCCTACGCGCTGTTCCTGGAGCAGCTGGCCACGCCGCTGGGCCAGCACCCCACGCTGTTCCCCAAGCACTACTGCAGCCAGTTTCTGCCCAAGTACAACCCCAAGGCGCTGGACAACGCCAAGGCCGCCAACGTGGCGGACTGGCCCACCTACTTCCGCAACAAGTGCGGCGACATCGAGATCCCCTCGCGCTGGGGCAACACCGAGAAGCCCACGCTGGACCCGTGGATCCTGACCGAGGCCTACTCGGGCGGCGCCACACGCGTGGTGATGGACCGCAACCCCTACTTCTGGCAGGTGGACCAGACCGGGCAGCAGCTGCCCTACGTGGACCGCCTGAGCTTCTCCATCGCGCAGGACGTGGAGTCTCTGATGCTCGACGCGCTCTCCGGCAAGCTGGACATCCAGGAGCGCCACATCGACTCGCTGCAGAACAAGCCGACCCTGTCGCAGAACATGCAGAAGGGCGGCTACAGGCTCATCGAGCTGGTCAACACCGGTGCGCAGCAGGTTCAGATCTACCTGAACATGACGCACAAGGACCCGAAGATGCGCGAGATGTTCGCCAACAAGGAGTTCCGCCAGGCGTTGTCGCTGGGCATGAACCGCAAGGAGATCATCGACATCGTTTACCTCGGACAGTCCGAGGCTTACCAGACCGGCCCGCGCCCCGGCCACCCCTGGTACCACGAGAAGCTGGCGCGCCAGTTCACGCAGTACGACCCCAAGCAGGCCAACGCGATCCTCGACAAGCTGGGCTACGACAAGCGCGACGGGCAGAAGATGCGCCTGCGCCCCGACGGCCAGAAGGTGTTCTTCTCCATCGACGTGATCCCCACGCTGTACCCCGACGCGGTGGACACGCTGGAGCTGGTCAAGCGCCACTGGGCCGAGATCGGCGTGGACATCAAGGTCAACACCATCGAGCGCGCGCTGTACTACACGCGTGGTGACGCCAACGACCATGACGCCGCCACCTGGCCGGGGCCCGGCGGGCTGGACCCGATCCTGGACTCGCGCGACTACCTTGCCGTGCACCCGCAGGGCTCGCGCTACGCCGTGCCGTGGACCATCTGGTACACCTCGGGCGGCAAGGACGGCCAGGAGCCGCCGGCCAGCCAGAAGACGCGCATGAAGCTGTATGACGACGCGCGTGCCACGGCCGACATCAAGAAGCGCTCCGACCTGATGAAGCAGGTGTTCGACCAGTGCGCCGACGCCTTCGAGACCATCGGCGTGTGCCTGGCGGTGAACACCTTCGGCATCTGCAAGAACAACTTGCAGAACGTGCCCAAGAGCTACCCGAACGGCTGGTCGTGGCCCAACCCGGCGCCTGCCTTGCCGCAGCAGTTCTTCTTCACGCGGACCTGATCCGGTCTCTTACCTTGTTGCCTGATCGTCGCGGCCACTTCACCAGTGGCCGCGCGGGAGCCTGTTGCCTACCGCCATGCTGATCTTCATCGCCAAACGCCTGCTGTGGATGCTGCCTTTCCTGGTGGCGATCAGCTTTTTGTCTTTCGTGCTGATCCAGTTGCCTCCGGGCGACTTCGTCACCACCTATATCGCCACGCTGGCCGCCTCCAACGAGGTGGTGGACCAGGCCACGGCCGCGGGCCTGCGCGAGCGCTTCGGGCTGGACCAGCCCATGATCGTGCAGTACTTCCAGTGGATCACCAACATCGTGCTGCGCGGCGACTTCGGCCTGTCCTTCGAGTGGCAGCAGCCCGTGGGCGACCTGATCTGGGAGCGCATGGGCCTGACCCTGGTGCTGACCTTCTCGGCGCTGCTGCTCACGTGGGGCATCGCGCTGCCGGTGGGTGTGTATTCGGCAGTCAAGAAGTACACGATCGGCGACTACTTCGTCACCCTGCTGTCCTTCGTGGGCCTGGCCATCCCCAGCTTTTTGCTGGCGCTGGTGCTGATGTACGTGGCGGCTGTGAAGCTGGGGCGCGACGTAGGGGGGCTGTTCTCCGAGCAGTACCTCACGGCGCCGTGGAGCATGGCCAAGATGCTCGACCTGCTGGAGCACCTGTGGATACCGGTGATCATCCTGGCCATCTCGGGCACGGCCAGCCTGATCCGCGTGATGCGCGCCAACATGCTCGACGAGCTGCACAAGCCCTACGTGACGACGGCGCGCGCCAAGGGCCTGTCGGAGTTCACGCTGCTGATGAAATACCCGGTGCGCCTGGCGATGAACCCCTTCATCTCCACCATCGCCTGGCTGCTGCCCAACCTGGTGTCGGGCTCCATCATCGTGGCCATCGTGATGAGCCTGCCCACGGCCGGCCCCTTGCTGCTGCAGTCGCTGATGAGCCAGGACATGTACCTGGCGGGCGCCTTCATCCTGCTGATCTGCGCGCTGACCGTCGTCGGCTCGCTGGTCAGCGACATCCTGCTGGCGATGGTCGATCCGCGGATTCGGCTGGAGTGACCTCATGAGCAGCACCATGGCTTCCAATCCCCCTGCGGTTCCCGCGGTCCCCGCGACTCCCGTGACCCCGCCCGTTGCCGACCACGAGGCGATCCCACCGACGCCCGACGAATCCGCGGCCCGCGCCTCGGCGCGCATGGCCGTCGCCTCGCAGTGGCAACTGGTCTGGTGGGCCTTCAAGCGCCACCGGCTGGCGATGGCCGGGCTGGTCATCACGGTGATCCTCTACTTCATCGCGGTGTTGCCCGGCTTCTTCGCGGTCAACAACCCCGAGCAGCAGAACGCGCGCGCGGCCTTCCATCCGCCGCAGGCGCTGCATTTCGTGGACACCAAGGAGGACGGCAGCTGGTCGCTGCGGCCCTACATCCACCCCTACGTGCTCAAGCGCGACCCGCAGACGCTCGCCGCCATCTACGAACAGGACAACAGCCGCAAGGTCTATTTGAAGATGTTCGCGGAAGGGTACGAGTATTCGGTGCTCGGGCTGTTCCGCTCGACGACACACCTCTTCGCATCCGAGGAAGCGCGCTCGCCCGTGTTCTTCTTCGGCGCCGATCGCCTGGGCCGGTGCGTGTTCAGCCGCATCATGGTGGGCACGCAGATCTCGCTGTCGGTGGGGCTGGTGGGTGTGATCCTGTCGTTGGTGATCGGCATCGTGCTGGGCGGCATCTCGGGCTACTACGGCGGGCGCATCGACTTCGTGATCCAGCGCGTCATCGAACTCGTATTGTCGCTGCCCACGATCCCCATCTGGCTCGCCGCCTCGGCCGCCGTGCCGCAGGACTGGCCGGCGGTGTGGAACTACTTCACCATCACACTGATACTGTCGCTGACCGGCTGGGCACAGCTGGCGCGTGTGGTGCGCGGGCGTTTCCTGAGCCTGCGCACGGAGGAGTTCGTGATGGCGGCGCGGCTGGACGGTGCCTCCGAGGGGCGCATCATCTTCCGCCACATGCTGCCCAGCTTCGCGAGCCACATCATCGCGTCCATCTCGCTGGCCATCCCCGCGATGATCCTGGCCGAGACCTCGCTGAGCTTCCTGGGCCTGGGCCTGCAGCCACCCACCATCTCCTGGGGCGTGCTGCTGCGCGAGGCGCAGAACATCCGCTCCATCGCCACGGCGCCGTGGCTCTTCATCCCCGGTGCCTTCGTGGTGCTGGCCGTGATCGCCATGAACTTCCTGGGTGACGGCCTGCGCGACGCCTCCGACCCGTACAACAAATGAGCAGCAGCATGAACGCATCCACCGCCGAAGGCACGCCGCTGCTGCAGGTGCGCGACCTGCAGACGCACTTTCCGCTGCGCAACAGCATCCTCAAAGCCGTCGACGGAATCTCCTTCGACGTGCTGCGCGGTCGCACGCTGTGCGTGGTGGGGGAGAGCGGCAGCGGCAAGAGCGTGACGGCGCGC
This sequence comes from Burkholderiaceae bacterium, assembly GCA_965278985.1. Lineage (GTDB taxonomy): Bacteria > Pseudomonadota > Gammaproteobacteria > Burkholderiales > Burkholderiaceae_C > CAISIP01. The sequence goes on from OZ257131.1 coordinate 1,348,791, forward strand.
TCGATCCTGCAGATCGTCGACGAGCCGGGCCACATCGTGGGCGGCTCCATGCTGCTGCACCGCGCGGACGGCAGCGGCATCGACCTGGCCAAGATGGACCGCCGCGGCAAGGAGATCCGCAAGATCCGCGGCGCGGAGATCGCGATGATCTTCCAGGAGCCCATGTCCTCGCTGTCGCCCGTGCACACGGTGGGCAACCAGATCATGGAGGTGCTGCGGCTGCACCTGAAGATGTCCAAGGAGCAGGCGCGTGCGCGCTGCGTCGAGCTGCTGGGGCAGGTGGAGATACCGAACCCCTCCAAGGCCATCGACCGCTACACCTTCGAGTTCTCGGGCGGGATGCGCCAGCGCGTGATGATCGCCATGGCGCTGGCCTGCAAGCCCGCGCTGCTGATCGCCGACGAGCCCACCACGGCACTGGACGTGACCACGCAGGCCGAGATCCTGGACCTCATCAAGCAGCTGCAGGTGAGCCAGGGCATGGCCGTGATGTTCATCACGCACGACATGGGCGTGGTCGCCGAGATCGCCGACCAGGTGATCGTGATGCACCACGGCCGCATCAAGGAGACCGGCCCGGTGGAAGAGATCTTCCACGCGCCGAAGGACCCGTACACGCAGATGCTGATCGGATCGGTGACCAAGCTGGGCAAGACGGCGGACATCCGCCTGCAGCGCCCGCCGATCCCTGAGGCCACGCAGCCCATCATCGAGGTGCGCGACCTGTGCATGACTTTCAAGACCGGCAAGACCGAGCTGAAGGCCGTGGACAACGTATCGCTGAAGGTCATGCCCGGCGAGTCGTTGGGCATCGTGGGTGAATCGGGCTCTGGCAAGACGACGATGGGCCGTTGCCTGCTGCGGGTGTACGACCCGCAATCCGGCGCCATCGACTACCGTCGTGCCGACGGTTCGGTGGTGGACATCGTCAAGACCGACAAGAAAACGCTCAAGGAATGCCGCCGCGAGATCCGCATGATCTTCCAGGACCCGGTGAGTTCGCTGAACCCGCGCATGACGGTGGCCCAGATCGTGGGCGAGCCGCTGCTGGTCAACGGCCTGGCCACGGGCAAGGAACTGGACGAGCGCGTGGCCGACCTGCTGCGCAACGTCGGCCTGGAGCCGGCGTGGCGCGAGCGGTATCCGCATGCCTTCTCGGGCGGGCAGCGGCAGCGCATCGGCATCGCACGCGCGCTGGCGTTGAACCCGCGCATCATCGTGGCCGACGAGGCCACGTCGGCACTGGATGTGTCGCTGCGTTCGCAGATGCTGGACCTGTTGCTGAACCTGCAGGACAAGCTGGGCCTGTCCTTCATCTTCATCAGCCACGACATCGCCGTGATCCGCTACTTCTGCGATCGCGTGGCGGTGATGTACCGGGGGCAGGTGGTGGAAACGGGGGAGACGAACCAGGTTTGTGACCATCCGCAGCATGCGTACACGCAGGCGCTGCTGTCCGCCGTCCCGCAGCCGGATCCGCGGGTGCGGGGGCTGCATACGCGGCATCGGTATACGGCGAAGGCCTGAGGTTCTGTGTTGCCTCCGTTGGCGTTGTCTTTGCGTTGGTGGTTGGGAGCTGCCGGCGTGCGGTGGGCCTTGGCAAGGCGGTGGGCAGTGGCCTGCGTTCTCCGGCCCACGCTCGCGGACCGGCGCAACAGCGTGCTGAAGCTGCTGCGCGAAGTGCCGCCCGGGCGTGCCGTGATGGTCACAGCCGCGACTGGGGCCTGCGCCCGCAGACCCCAGCCCACCACCTCAACATGCGCAGTGGCGCGCCACCGGTGGCCTGCCGACTTTGTTGGTGGATATTCGGTTGTCCATGGGCGGAGTGCTCTTCAGCAACGACGGGTGGGTGGTGCGGGTGCGCCGGCGCAGGCCCCATTCGCGCATGCCACACAAGCACGCACGCCCACCCCGGTGTTCGCGCTACTCCCATCGCACACCAGAAGCACTGCTGCGCGAGCGAGGGCCGGAGCCGGCGCATCCGTACCACCCTCCCTGCCAAAAGCCTAGGCACGCAACGCGACGACAGCAGTAACTGACAACGAGACATGAAGGGAAGTCCTGCCCCATGAAGATCACCGCCATCAAGACCTTCCTGATGCACGTCGGCGCCCCGGACCTCAAGGCCTGGGCCTCCGACAACGCCTTCGGTGGCCACAAGTATTCACCCGGCATCTCCGGCACACGCAACTGGCTGTTCGTGAAGGTCTACACCGACGAAGGCATCACCGGCATCGGTGAGTGCTCGGGCTGGCCGCGCGTCATCGAGACGGCGGTCAACGACCTGCAGCGCATCCTCATCGGCGAAGACCCGACCCACATCGAGCGCATCTGGCAACGCATGATGTCGGCCATCATGGTGCACGGCATGACAGGCACCGTGGGTGGTGGCGCGATGACCGGCATCGACATGGCGCTGTGGGACATCAAGGGCAAGGCGCTGGGCGTGCCCGTGTGGAATTTGCTGGGCGGCAAGGTGCGCGACAAGGTGCGCATCTATGCGCATGCCAACAGCCCCGAGGTGGCGCTGAGCCTCAAGGCGCGTGGCGTCACGGCCATCAAATGCGGCGGCGTGTCCGATCCCGTGGCCAAGGTCGCGGCATTGCGCGAGGCCATCGGCGAGGAGATGGACCTCATGATCGACCTGCACGGCCCACCGTGGATGACGCCCGGCGACGCCGCGCAGCTGGCCCGCGCGCTGGAACCGTACCACCTGCTGTTCATCGAGGACCCGATCGCGCCCGACAACCTCGAGGGATACAAGCGCATCCGCGATGCGGCGCATGTGCCACTGGCGGCCGGTGAGCGCATGAGCACGATCTTCGGCGAGCGTGAGCTGATCACCTCCGGCCTGGTGGACGTGATCCAGCCCGACACCGGTCGGGCCGGTGGCATCACGCAGATGAAGAAGATCGCCGCGATGGCCGAGGCGCACCACATCATGATGGCGCCGCATTCGGGCTCTCTGGGGCCGGTGGCCGAATACGCCGCGCTGCATGTGCTGGCTGCGATTCCCAACGCGTTGTTCCTGGAACGCATCGAGGATGACTGGGAGGGCAGGGCGCAGACAGTCATCCCGCACCCTGTGCAGAAGGACGGCTATCTCACCGTGCCCGATGCGCCGGGGCTGGGTGTGGACATCGACGAAGACTTCGTCGCGCGCTTTCCCAGCCAGGCCAACATCTCAGTGCAGGTCTCAGGCACCTCTGGTTCGTATGCGGCCGGCACACACGAAGAAAACGTCTACGTGCAGACCCGCCTGCAGCGCGCGCGTTATCTGTCCGGCAAATCCTGAAAGAACAACAGCAATGAAGATCGACCGCCTGCGCGTGTTCATGTCGCGCGACAAGGACCGGCCCCGCGTTATCGTGGCCATGGACACGGACGAAGGCATCACCGGCTGGGGCGAGTGTTACAACCACGGCCCCGACAAGGCGCTGTTCCCGCTGCTGGAGTACTACCTGACCTTCCTGCAGGGCCGGGACCCGCGGCGCGTGAGTTTCCACATCCACCACCTGCTGCAGCAGACACGCTTCCCGCCCGGCGCGCTGGGCCTGGCTGCCATTTCTGCGCTGGACCACTGCATGTGGGACATTGCAGCCAAGGCGCTGGGCGTACCCGTCTACATGCTGCTGGGTGGCAACGTGCGCGACCGCATCAAGGTGTACGCCGGCCTCTACACCGCGCCCGACCCGGCCGCCGCGCGCGACGAGATGGATGCGCTCAACGCCGACTGGGGCCTGACTGCCTTCAAGCTCAGCCCCTACCGCGTGGACATGCACCGCCACCGCTGGGGCGAGGTCGTGCGCCAGGCCGGTGAGTGGTTCCGCGAGGTGCGCGAGACCGTGCGCAGCGACTATGAGCTGGCCTTCGATGCCCACGCCAAGATTTTCGAAGTGCAGCAGGCCATCCAGCTCGGCAACGCGCTGGCACCTTACGACCCGTTGTTCTTCGAGGAACCCATCCGCCCCGAGAACTTCGAGGCCTGGGGCGAACTCAAGCGCGGCCTGCACTGCACGCTGGCCACGGGCGAATCCTTGTACAGCCGCTTCGAGGTGCTGCGTCTGCTGCAGGTGCGCGGCTGCGACATCGTGCAGCCCGACATCTGTGTGGTGGGCGGCGTCACCGAGATGCTGAAGATCGCGACCTTGGCCGAGGCGCATTACGTGAGCGTGGCCCCGCACAACCCCATGGGCCCGCTGGCCACGGCCATCAACGTGCATTTCAGCGCCGCCATCACCAACTTCCGCATCCTCGAATACCGCCTGCCGCACGGGCCGGGCTACGTCTTCGGCACAGGCAACCGCGAGGCACCCACGGATGGCGGCCTTCAGGGCGCGCACTATGTGCTGGACCCGTACCTTCCCAAGGACGGCTACCTGGAACTGCGCCCCGACCGGCCGGGGTGGGGTTTGGAGATGGACGAAAAGCTGCTGGGCACCGAGGACTATGTGCACTGGCAGCGCAAGGTGCCGCTCAAGCCGGACGGGTCGACGGGGTACGCCTGAACGTGGTGGAGGCGTGTTGCCCACCACACGAACGCCCGCAACGTAGCGTGTGGTAGGCAAACGCTCCTAGGGTGGAGGCCGCCTCACCAGTGAAACGCACAGCGTGCCAACGGGCCGGTTGTTATCCCCGCCGATCGTGGGCAACCCTGTGGACAACCGCCAGGGGAACCGGCGGGATCGTTGCCCCGTGCGGGCTGCAACGCGGTGCCCAAGGAATGGGCAGTGGCACCGGTTCGGGAAAAGGCGTCGGCTTCCAACGCACCGAAAGGGGTCGATTGGCCTTTATCCCTTTCTAGCGCGAGGCGAAGCAGGCATTGCAATCGCCGGCCACTGCGGCCGCAGCAGATCGCGGCTGGACTGCTCGCGTTCCGGTGTCTCATGTGTCTCCACGGCGCGGTGCTGCAGCAGCTTGGTCTGGCGCAGCAGCTGGCGCTGGGTTTGATGCTCGACGGCCTGCACCAGGCGCTCGTCGTGCAGCGTGATGGTGGTGGTGCGGCTGCCGGCATCGTCGATGTTCGTCACGTAGTAGTTGCCACCCTGCAGATCGATCTCGGCCTCGCCCAGCGAGCGCAGGATGCGGGCCTTCAGTGTGGCCTCGTGGGCCTGTGTGACCTGCAGGTTGCCGGGCTCGGGCCGCAGCGATTCCATCGTGGTCTTCTGGCTGCTCTGGTAACGCACCGTGCTATGCTCGACGAGGAAACCGTATTGGTTGTTGCGCTCGAATGTGCCCTCGAAGCTGGCGTCGAAATCCGCCAGGCCGCTCAACAGCGGCGCCACCTGCAGCCGCGAGACCTCCGTGGCGGCGGGGATGAACCCGCCGGTGGGCGCCAGCGATGAGGCAGCGTGCAGCTGCGAGAAGGCCTGCTTGAACTGCGCCATGAACGCTTCGTCCACATGGCCCCGCAGGGCAGCCGCATCGAACTGCGCCAGGTACTGCGAGACCGCCGCCTCGCGCTGCTGCGTGCCGGTGCCCTGCAGCAGCGGTGCCCGGTCCACGCGCAGCGACAACGCGCCCTGCAGGCCCTGCATCTGCAGGCGCAGGTCCTGGTCACCCAGCTGCAGGCTGAAGCTGCGCAGCGGTGCGCCCTTGGAAGGGTTGTCCACCGTGAGCGTCAGTGATGACAGCTGGCGCTGGTCGTAGGCCAGCAGGCCCGCGAGGTCCAACTCAGGCGCATCGGCTCGGCCCAGGCCTGCCATCGCGCGCTCCAGGCCCTCCGATAAGTCACCGAGGGCCTGGCGCTCGGCATCATTGAGCGGCCCCGTGCTGCGCATCTCCACCTGCAGCCCGCCCATCACCGCCTTGTTGCCACGGTTCACGGTGATGGCCAGTTCCACACTGGCACCCGAGCGGGTCTTGACCTGCAGGCGCAGTCCGGCCGCCTGGTCACGCACCGCCAACATCGCATCCGATGCCCTGACGCCTTCGCTGTGCAAGACGAGGGCTTGCCGGTAGTCGCCCGGCTGCTGCGCCAGGCGATCCAGCAAGGCCGCACCCAGGCCACCCCATTGCGAAGACAGAGAGGCTCCGCTGCCCAGATTTCGGCCCATCAAGGTGCTGATGGCATCGTCCGGAGCACGCGTCCAGCTGCGGGGCAGGACCAGTGGAGGCACGGGGCGGTCGTAGACGACGGCGAGGTCCGCAGCCCCGTTCAGCTGCACCACGGTGGAGGAGGAGGGCGCGGTGTCGATCGACGGCAACGCCGTGGAACGCAGCGTCGCAAACGGGGCTGGTGCAGTGGGCACTGGCAGGCTGCTGCCCACGGCGGAGAGAGGTGGCATCGGGGGGTAAGGTCCTGCGGCGGTCGGAAGGCGCTCTTGTGGCGCTTCACATGGTGGCTTTATCGGCATTGCTACCAGGATCTGGAGGGCCCTCGGCTGCAAGAATCAGCGCGTGGGCGCATGGCGCCGCGCGGAGTACAACATCCATGGAAGCGTTCGAGTTCGTCGCCGTAGCTGCCAGGAGGCGCGCGTTGTGAGGAGCCGCCTGGCGGCAGCCTGCGTCATGTTGTACGGCCTGTTGTGCCTGGGGGTCGTATGGGTGTCGCCGCTGAACGGCTTCGAATGGATGTTGACCGACCCGGTGCTGGCGACTGACAGCCCAAACTTCTGCACGCTGCCGCAGGATGACCGCCTCGCCACCGCACTGTTCCCCTTGGCCTTCGTGTTGCCGCTGGTGGTGCTGGGGATCCTGGCCTGGGTGTTGCGGCGCGCGCGCTGGATCTGCGCGTTGGCCACCATCACGCTGGGACTGTGGTTCTGCCGCTTTGTGGTCTTCTATCCAGAGTGCCCGGAGCTTGCGCAGTCCTCACTTTCCACCGTGCTGCGGCCCAGCGCGCTCGCATGGACCGGAGAGGTCGCCGGCCGTGCAGAGGAAGCCTTGATGGCTGCCGACCTGGAAAAAATCGCCGTCCCGCGCACGATCGTCTGGGCAGCGGCACGGCAGACGAAGGAGCAGTGATGCGGATGCGCGCCCTTGCCATCGCCATCGCCATCGCCATCGCCATCGCCATCGCCATCATGCTATTTGGTTTGCTGGGGCTGGGCCTTGCGCTGGTGACGACCGATGTCCGCGACATCTCTCCCGGCTCGCCGCTGGCGGTGTTGGTGGATGCAGAACTGCGCACCCTGTCGCGCCGATCGGACGCGGCCGAACTGCATTTCGATGTGTTGCCACAGGACGGCACCAGCGCCGCAATGGACCGGCTGGTCATGCGGCCCCGGCAGATGGCCAGCGCCCTGGCTTTGGCGCAGTCCTACCTCGTGCAGGTACGCGCCTATGCCGCCACGCCCGAGCCGGCGTGCCACCTGCACGCGTTGGCCGACGGCTGCACGCGCAGTCTGCGCAAGCCCGGCGCCGAGGTCCAGATCCGCCGCGAGGGCGGCGTGCTGGTCATCACCAAATTCACGCTGCAATGACCACCTGCCGCCTTCTCTTCGCCACCGTGTGCGCCGCGGCGGGAACCGCTTGCGCCTGCTCGCCCGGCCAGAACATCGACATCGCGTTCGCCAGGAACGACGCTCGGCTGACGGCGGTGCAGGTGCGCAGGCTGGCGGACTTCAGCATCCGCATCCGGCTCGACTACCCCAACCACGACTTCCTGGGGATCGCCGGCATCGCAAGCCATGACGAACGCCAAGCCCATGCGTTGGCACTGCAACGTGCGCTGGCCGTGCGGCAGTATTTCGAGCGCACCGGTTACCGCCGCGCGCCTATGGAGATCTACAGCCAGGTGCGTCGCGCCGGTGGGCAGCCGGGCAGCGAGTCCCTGCACCGCACCGAAGTCATGCTGGCCCCCAAGCCTCCGCACGGTTGCGCGGCGGACCCACCGGGATGACTGTGCACCATTGCGCGCTGTACGGCATGGGGCCGATGCCCATAATCGGCAGCTTGACCATCACCTTCCGAAAGAGATCCGCATGACCATCCGCCTGCCCATCCTCGCGCTTGCTGCGCTGCTCGCCAGCACCACCTGGGCGCAAACTGCAGCCACCACCGCCGAGGCCGCCGCCAAGGAGGAGGGCGCCCAGGTGACGTCTTCCGGCCTCGTCTACCGCGCATTGAAGGAAGGCACGGGCGCCAGCCCCAGTGCATCCGACAAGGTGAAGGTGCATTACCGTGGCACGCTGCTGGACGGCAAGGAGTTCGACAGCTCCTACAAGCGCAACAGCCCCATCGAGTTCCCGCTGAGCGGCGTGATCCCCTGCTGGACCGAGGGCGTGCAGAAGATGAAGGTGGGTGGCAAGGCCAAGCTGACCTGCCCCCCCGCCATCGCCTATGGCAGCCGGGGCGCAGCCGGCGTGATCCCGCCGAACGCGACGCTGCAGTTCGAGGTGGAGCTGCTGGGGATCAACGGCCGCTGACGCGGCCCTGCGCGGCGTTGGCGGTGGTGGGCCTTTCAGACCCGCGCCTGCGGCGCCGCCACGCCGGGCCCTGCGTGAGCGCGAGTGCACCCAGGCCCAGCAGCACCATGGCAGCGGACGCGGGCTCGGGCACGGCACTGATCGGCGGGTCCACCGCCAACGGCTCGCCCCAACGAACGGCGTCCGTGCGCAGGCTCAGGACCGTGTCCGGCACGGACCATGACAGCAGCACGGACAGCGTGCTGGCTTCCTCCGTGATGGACGCCACAGCGAAGTTGGCTTCCATGTACCTCGGCGAGATGCACTTTACCCAGGGCTTGCCGGGTTGGTCCAGGCAGTTGCCGTCACCTGGGAAGTCGAAGAGATCGGTGAAGGCATATTGCAGCTGGTATTGCTTCGTCCAATCGCCCGTCTCCTGCACATCGATGGCCAGCTCCTGCAGGTTGTCCAGGGTCCGGAAGTCCGAGTACATGCGCAGCAGGCCACCTACCTGGCCTGGCTGGGTGGTATGTCCCACCAGGGTGGCTGTCAGCGTGAGGTACTGGGGCACCAATCCCAGTGTGGCGGCCACCTCGCGGCTGAACTCCGGCTCGAAAGAGTTGTAGATCTTTCCGGAGGCGCCCGACACGGCGAACATCCCTTGGTTGCCTGCAGGCGTCTGGCTGTAAGCGACGCCCGCGGCTTCGAGCTCCATGCGGCCCGTCTGGGAACTGGTGATGGCCGTGGCGTAGGCTGACCAAGGCGCCGGTGCCGCGCCGTCGACAACACGCGTGCCGGAGATGGCCACCGCCGCGGAAACGCCCGGCAGGGGTGTGCCTCCTGCGCCGCCAGGGGGATAGGTCACGACGACGCCGGTGGACACCCTGCCGGACCCCGGAGCGGCCTCGGACACTTCTGCCGTGGGCGTACTGGACACGCGGGTGGCGTCGAGCATGTTGGGGGCGTCGAATGCGCCGCGGCCATAGGCGGTGGCGGACGCCATGGCGGACTGGGCGCCGCCTGTGCTCTGGGTGACGACGGGTGCCGCCTGCACCGCCTGTCCGAAGGCAAGGGGAAAGGCGATACCGAGGGCGACGAGATGGCGTGTGGGCATGGTCGGGTGCCTGGCTGGGCTGTGCGAGAGTAGGAAGGCGGGACGATCAAGATGCGCCGGACGCAGCACGTCGGGCCACGCCAAGGGTTCGGCGCCGGCCTTGCACTCCCGCGAGCACCCCGATCCCCAGCAGCACCATGGCGGCTGAACCCGGCTCCGGCACGGTGGCGACAGGCAGGTCCACCGCCAGCGGCGCGCCCCAGTTGGCGGCGTCGGTGGCCAGGCTCAGCACAGTGTCTGGCACGGACCACGACAGCAGCACGGACAGTTCATTCGTGTCACTGGAGGTGGACTCGGTCCCGATGTTGAAGCTGGTTTCGAACCTTACGGTCGAAACGCACCGGGCCCAACTCCAGTTGCTGGGTGCCTCCAGGCAGTTGTAAAAGACTTGTTGGCCCTGCGCCTGACCTACATATTCCACCAAAGTCGATAGCCGGTACTGCAACTGGTACTGCCGCGTCCATTCGCCCGCGGCATCCACCGCGATCTCCAGTTCCTGATAGGTGGTCGGATCAAAGAAGTCCGAGTAGGCCAGCAGGGAGCCGGTCACCAGGCCTGGCGATGCCGTCCGGCCGGTCAGGGTCGCTGTCAACGTCAGGTACTGGGGAATGGTTCCCAAGGCGGCAGCGACTTCCCGGCTGAACTCCGGTGCAAAGCCATTCATGGTGCCGGCGCGGGCTGTGGTGTAGGCGAACATCCATGCATAACTGGATGCGTCGTACGTGAACGGCACACCACCTGCCTGCAATTCGACGCGGCCAGTCTGCGAACTGGCGATGGCCGAAGCATGGGCGGACCAGGGTGTCGGTGGCTCGCCCGTGAAGTGGCGCGTGCCGCTGATGTCCACAGAAGCGGCCACGCCCAGCAGGGGCGGGTTACCTGAACTTCCGGGGGCATAGGTCCAGACTGCGCCGGTGTCCACATTGCCGGTCCCGCTTCCGGCATAAGACTGTTGTGCCGTGGGGTAGCTGTACACGCGCGCATTGTCAATATCCTCGACGGAGCCAGGGCCCATGCCGTAGGTGATAGCGGTTGCTGCCGCGCGCTGAAGGCCTCCTTCAGCCGATACGACGACAGGTGCCGCGTGCACGGCAGCCTGGCCAAAGGAAAGCAGGATGGCGGCACCGAGGGAGGCGATGCAGTGGCGTAGGGGCATGGTCATGTGTCTGGCTGAGCAATGCCGGCATTGGAGCCGGCGTGCCGCTGGCTGTCTGTCCCCCGATCTAGCGACATGCGTTGCGCCGGACGTACGCAGGGCGCTGGCGCCGCCATGTGCCGAAGGCGGCAGTCCTATGGCGACGCCGGCAGCACCAGCAGCACGCAGGTCCTGCCCGGCCGGGACTCCCAGCGCACCTCGGCGCCGATGGCCTCGGCCCTGCGGCGCAGGTGGCCCAGACCGCGGCGGCCCGCCTGGGGCATGGCCGTAGCGTCGAAGCCGCGGCCGTTGTCTTCCACGGCGATGGTGATCGCGGAACCCTGCTGCGTGGCCACCACCGCCACCTGCGTTGCCCCGGCGTGCTTGACGACGTTGCTGAACACCTCCTGCAGCATGCGCAGGATGTGCAGCGCGCTGCCCGGCGAGAGCCAGGGCAGGCGCAGCTCCTCGTCCACCTCCCAGAGCAGCGCAACCCCCGCCGCTTCCAGCCGCGGCCCGAGGCGGAAGCGCAGCGAGGCGAGCAGCAGCAGCAGGTCCGTGTCCATGGGCTCCAGCGAGTCGATGGTGAGCTTGAGGTCGTCGATGCATTCGCGCAGCACCTGGGCCACGTCGATGCTGCCGGGCGGGCTGTGTTCCACCACCGTCAGCGCGCCGATCAGCGCCGAGCCGAAGCCGTCGTGCATGTCGCGGATCAGGCGCTGGCGCTCGTCGCCCAGCACTTGCTGCCGCTCTGCCTGGCGCAGCTGCTCGTGGCTCAGCAGCAGCTCGGACTCGCGCTGGCGCAGGCGCGACTCCAGCGTGGTGTTGGCGGCGTCCAGCGCGCGCATGGCGTGGGTGTAGCGCATCAGCAGCAGGGCCATGCATAGCACGAAGGTGCCCAGCATGGTGTAGGGCACGAGGTACACGCCCTCGATGGATAGGTGGTAGTTCTGCAGCAGCCAGTCGTGCACGATCAAAGGCGGCACCAGCAGGTTCCAGGCCGCCAGCAGCAGCCCGCCGCGCGAGCCGCTGCGCCAGGCGGCCACGCACATCATCGCCGTCATGACCAGCGCCACCACAAACAGCAGGATGTAGGCCAGCGGCGCGAGGCTGGCCATGTCAGGTACCACGCGGGAGGGCAGGGTGATGGCGGTCGCCACCAGCATCAGGCCGGCCAGGGTCTTCTCCAGGCGCGGATAGCGGCGCCCGTTCATGCGAAGGGCCAGGGCCAGTGCTGCCAGCAGCAGCCAGCCCGAGCAGCTCACCGTGAGCCAGCTGAACCAGTCCTCGGCGATGGGCAACGGCTCCTGCCCGACGGAGTACTGCAGGCAGCGCACATAGGACAGCAGAGCGCACAGGAAGAACAGCAGGAAGACCGGTTCTCGCCGGCGCTTTGTCCGTTTCGCGGCACCGGCCGCAGGGCGCGCGCTGTCCCCCGCCGCGGCCGGCGTCCCCAGCACCCAGACGCCAAACGCAAAGAACCCCAGCACCAGGAAGGCAGCGCTGCTGGCCGCGGGCACGTCCACCTGCACCAGCGCGCGCCAGAAGCGGCGGCCCTCCAGCGCGCGCTGGTCGCCCACCCACACGGTAGAAAGCGCCCCGCCCGCGCTGCGCAGGCTCACGATACGGACCAGGATCTCCTGCGGCGGCCGCTCGCCCGCGCCTGCGAGCGGGATCCATAGCGGGTGGTTGAATCCGTTCCAGATCGCGCCGCCGCGCGAGCGCTCCAGCAGCCGGCCATCGCCGTAAACAGCGATCTTGCCGATGGTCTGCCAGCGCGGCACGTACAGGACGGGCACGCCCTGGGTCGTCGGCAGGCCGCGCAACGACAGGCGCAGCCACGTGGTCACCGTCTCGTCGGGCACGGTGGTGGAGGTCAGCAGCGGGCGTTCCATCACGTGCGGCAGTGGCGTGGGTTGCCAGGCGGCGGCCTGCGCGTCCAGGTCCGGCCGCGCGGGGGGCAGCGCCAGGTTGCCGCCGGCGAATCGTGCGACTTCGGCGCTGCGGAACTGTTGCGCCAGGGGCTCTTGTGCAGGCTGTGAAGCCGGGGTCGCCGGTGCCGTAGGGGCCTGCGACCCCTGTGCCTCCTGTGCGGGATTTGCGGCATGTGCGGCATGTGCGATGGCCGCCAGGCACAGGGCGGCCCCCACGAGGCCGGCCCTCCAGCGCGTCCAGGGCTTAATGGCCCGCTCCCGTCCCGGCCTGCCCCCGCACCTTGTTGATGGCCTCGATCTTCGAGTTGACCTCGAGCTTGGCATAGATGCGCCGCACGAAGGTCTGCACCGTGTGGCGCGTCACGCCCATGCGCTGCGCGATCTCGTCGTAGGTGAAGCCGCGCGTGATACCGGCCAGCACCTCCTGCTCGCGCTGCGACAGGGCCACGCCGGGAGCAGGGGACGCCGCAGGCTCTGCCGGTGCCACAGGCATTGCCGGCTCGGCCTGCAGCCGCATCAGCACATGGCGCGCGATACGCGGGCTGATGGGGCTACCCCCCGCGCGCAGATGTCGGATTTCTTCCACCATGCGCGGTGCCGGCGTGTCCTTCAGCAGGTAGCCGGTGGCGCCGGCCTCGATGGAGCGGATCACGCTGGCCTCGTCGCCGAACACGCTGTAGACCATCACGTCGCAGTGCGGCCACGCCACCCGCGCGGCGCGGATCAGGGCCACACCCGAGCCGTCGGGCAACCCCAGGTCGACCAGCAGAACGTCGGCCGGCGGTCCCTGCAGCAGGCGCTGGCCCGCGGCCAGCGTGGCCACGCGCGTGGCGAGCAGCATGTCGGGCGCCGCGTCGATGGCAGCCGCCAGCATGTCGCTGAAACGCACATCGTCCTCGACCAGCACGATGCGCAGGGGCGGGGCGCTGCGGGCGGGCTGCATGCGGCAGGTTCTCCTGAAAGGATGGAAGGGAGGTCCCAGGGCCGGGCCATGCCGGGGGATTATGGGTGGCGCCGCGTGCCGGCCCGTGTCGCTAGATCGGGGGACATGCCGGCGGTACACGGGCTGGCCGCGCGCCTCGCGTGTGTCCGGGTAGCAGGGCCGAAGCCGCCGACGTGGGCGATGCCGCAGAGCTCAAGCGTGCGTGACCACGCGGTTGCGGCCCTGGTGCTTGGCCTCGTACAACGCTTCGTCGGCCCGCCGCAGCAGGCTTTCCGCATCGTCCGCCTCGCCACCCAGCGCGGCCAGGCCCACGCTGATGGTGACCTGTCCGGCCTTGGCATGGCGGTGGGCCGCGACATGGTCGATCAGGGATTGCGCCACGGTGCGCGCGGCCTCCACATCCGTGTCGGGCAGCAGCGCCACGAATTCTTCGCCGCCCATGCGGGCGACCACGTCGGAGCTGCGCAGGCGTTCGGTGATCGCGGTGGCCAGGAACTTCAGCACCTCGTCGCCCACGTCGTGGCCGTAGGTGTCGTTGACGCGCTTGAAGTGGTCGGCATCGACCATCAGCAGGGCCAGCGGGCGCTGGCCACGGCGGGCGAGTGCCAGCGCCAGGTCGCATTGCGACTGGAAGCCACGCCGGTTCAGCACGCCGGTGAGCGGGTCGTGCCGTACCTGCAGGTCCAGCTCGCGGTTGGCCTCTTCGAGTTGCCGCGTGCGCTGGCGCACCTGGGCCTCCATCTCCTCGTTCACGCGCAGCAGGCGCGTCGTCATGCGGTGCAGCGAGGTGGACAGGGTCATCACCTCGCGGCTGCTGCCCAGGATGGGGATGCTGGCATCGACCTCGGCGCGCTCCACGCGCGCGGTGGCCTGGGCCACGGTGTAGAGGTCCAGGCTCACGCGGCGCGCGGCCATCCACGCCAGCGCGCCGGCCAGCAGGGCACCGGCCACGCCCACGGCCAGCGCCAGCAGCAAAGCGCTGCGTGTGGGCGCCATGGCGATGGCCTCGGGCTCGCGCGCCACGATGCGCCAGCCCAGGTCGCTGGCGGCGTTGCGCGGTGCCATGCGCACCGCGGCCGTGAGGTACTCTTCACCATCGAGCCAGCGCACCACGCGCGGGACCGGCGGTGTGTACCCGTCGCTGCCGGTGCCATCGCCCGCAGCGCCGAGCCCTGGCTCCAGCGGCAGCGACTGGCCAGCCGCGCGCAGGGCTTCCGTGCGGCCTCCGGGTGCATAGATCAGCGTGCCTTCGCGGTCGAAAATGTACAGCTCCAGCCCGCGCGCGCGGGCGTCCGGCGGCAGCAGCGCATCGATGACCTCGCGTGCCCAGTCCCAGCTGCCATGGATGCCCAGCACGCCCAGCGTGCGCCCGTCCACGCGCACGGGTGCGGCAAAGTCCAGGAAGCGAAGTGGCTCTCCGGTCTGCAACCCGGGCAGCCTGGCGGCCAGCAGTTGGGCGGGATGCACATCCCCCACGAACAGGCCCTGCAGGCCGGCGGTGAACCATGGGCGCTCCTTGACGTTCTGGCCCTCCAGCAGGCCGCCCGTGGCGGCGTGCACGATGCCCTGGGTGTCGACGACGCCGATCCACAGGCTGGTAGGTCGCGTGGCCTGGTTGCGCGCCAGCAGGGCGCGTACTTCGGGCGAATCGAGGCCGTCGCGCCAGAGGATTTCGGACTTGGCCAACACCTCCACCTCGCGGCTGCGATCCAGCAGCCCATCGGCCATCAGCACAGCGGCATTGCGGGCGATGCCATGCAGGCGTTCCACCGCCTGCTGCTGCGTGCGCAGCGTCAGGAACTCGGCGAAGACCATGGTCATGACCAGGGCCAGACCCATGACCAGGGCGCCGAAGATCGCGACGATCTGCGTGCGCAGGCTGGACGGAGAGCGTGTGGCGGACGCGGGCATGGGAGGGGAGGGACTCCGTATGCTGTTCGAAAACGCGCCACCGGTTCGCGTGGCGAAGACAGTGTGCCTCAATCGCGGCGCTGCGCAGCGTCTTGGCCCTGCCGGCGATGCAGGATGTTGCGCCGGTGTCAGAAGCGCGGGCGGCGCGGATCGAAGTCGGGCCGGTGCTTGCGCATCTCGGTGGCATCGTCGCGCACGCGGATGCCACAGTCCAGATAGTTCTGGTGCAGGCGCGCGAGCGCGTCACGGTCCAGCGTCACGCCCAGTCCCGCCCCGGGGGGAGGCGCCAGCCGGCCATCGCGGATCTGCAGCTTGCCGCCGGTGATGACTTCCTCCACCTGCCAGGGGTAGTGCGTGTCGCAGGCATACCGCAGGTTGGGCAGCGTCACGCCCACGTGGGTCATGGCCGCCAGGCTGATGCCCAGGTGCGAGTTGGAATGCATCGAGATGCCCAGGCCGAAGGTGCGTCCGATGGCCGCCAGCTGCTGCGTGGCACGCAGGCCGCCCCAGTAGTGGTGGTCCGACAGGATCACCTGCATCGCGTTCAGGCGGATGGTCTCGGGGAGGTGGCCGAAAGCCACCGTGACCATGTTGGTGGCCAGCGGCATCGGCGCGAAGCGCGCCACCTCGGCCGACTGCTCCAGCGTGGGCACCGGGTCTTCCAGGTACTCCAGCAGGCCGTCGGCGGCAAGCAGCGGCATCACGCGGCGCGTGGTCTCCACCGACCAGCCGCCGTTGGGGTCGATGCGCAGCGGCATGCCGGGGAAGGCCGCGCGCAGGGCCTGCAGCGCCTCGATCTCCACCTCGGGCGCGAACACGCCGCCCTTGAGCTTGATGGAGCCGAAGCCGTAGTCGCGCACCATGCGGCGGGCTTCCTCGACGATCTGCGCGGGTGTCAGCACCTCGCCCCAGTCGTCGGCGGGATACCCGGTGAAATCCTTGTGCTGCGCGAACTTGTAGAACAGGTAGGCGCTGTAGTCCACGGCAGGGCGCACCGCACCGCCGAGCACCTGGTAGAGCGGCCGGTCCGTAAGCTGGCCCTGCAGGTCCAGGAACGCCACCTCGAAGGCCGCCAGTGCACTCGCACGCGCCTTGTCGCCCGCGGGTGCGAAGGTGGCGCCGGGGTCGGGCTGGTCACCCACGTGCGCGTAGACCACGCGCGTCAGGCCGTTGAGGTCGAAGGGGTCCAGCCCCGGCAGGTGGGGCAGCACCTTGTCCAGGTGGGCCAGGGTCTGCAGGTCACCGTAACTCTCGCCCAGGCCGACGCGGCCATCGGTGGTCTGCACCTCGATGATGCTGCGCAGGGCCCAGGGCTCGTGCACACCGGCCACATTGAGCAGCGGCGGATCACGGAAGGCGATGGGAGTCACTCGCACGGCGGCGACGACGGGATGTGTTGTGGTGCCCATCATGCAATCCTGTTCACTGGTTCCAGCAGTTCGAAACGCACCACGGCCTCCAGGGTCTGGCCGGGCTCCAGCAGGTGCGTACCCGTGCCGGCCACACCCTGCGCCGCGAGGTTGAAGCCATTGGCCACATGGCTCACGGGCTCCAGGCACAGGTATGCCAGGTTGTCGGGGCGGTGCACCACCAGGTGGGACAGCAGCGGGTCGGCCACCATGCGCAGGCAGCTGCCATCGGGCAGGTCCACCGTGGCTTCGCCGTCCCAGTCGCCCACGTACGAAGTCAGTCCGCCATCGGGCAGGGCGCGCGCGGGTTGGTGCCGCTCATCGGCAGAGGGTGCCCGCGCGTGGGTCGCCAGGAACTCCGGCGTGGCAGGCCAGATGCTGCCTGCGCCGTAGCCCACCCTGGCTGTGGGCGCATGCCGGAAATAGGGGTGCAGGCCCAGCCCCGCGGGCATCACGCGGGCATCGGTGTTGGTCAGCGCGATGCGCACGGACAAGCTCCGCGGCGCCAGCTGCACCAGCATCCGGGCGGTGTATAGCCAGGGCCAGGCCGGTGCGGCGGGACTGTCCAGCACCATGGTGGCATGGTCCTCACCGTGGGACTCGCATTGCCAGGGCTGGGCGTGCGCATTGCCGTGCAGCGTATGGGGTGCGGCATCGGGATGCGGCTGCAGGGCAACCGTGTCGTTGCCGACGCGGAGCTGCGCATCGGCGATGCGGTTCGAATACGGCGCCAGCGGGTAGATGCCGCCCTTGCCCCAGCGCAGCGGATTGAAGAAATCCTCGGGATACGGGTACAGCACCTCCGCGATGCCGCCGTCCGGGCGTTCCAGATGCAGGGCCGAGACCCTTCCTCCGGCAGCCGGCACGAGGCGAGCCCGCGCCGCACCCGCTCGCAATTCCACGATCTGCCCCATGTCTCGCTCCTGTTGTGGTGGTGTTGGTTTTGTTGATCTTGGTATCGGGCCCCGAGGCTATCGCAAAAAAAAGGCACGGCGGGCAAGACGCCCCCGTGCCGCGATGGCGACGCCCCTGTGCTTACTGGACGCGGGCCTTGGCGCGCAACTCCTGCTGGAACTGGCCGATCTTCTGCTGCGTGAGCTGCTGCATGATCTGCGGCTTCACGTCCTCGAAGGCGGGCATCTGTGCATCCCGCACGTCTTCGACACGGATGATGTGGTAGCCGAACTGGGTCTTCACGGGCGTGGCCGTGGTCTCGCCCTTGCCCAGCTTCACCATGGCGTCCGAGAACTCCTTCACGTAGCTCCCAGCCGCGGCCCAGTCGAGGTCGCCGCCGTTGGCGCCGGAGCCCGGGTCCTTGGAGGACTTCTTGGCCAGGTCTTCGAATTTCTCGCCCTTGCCCAGCGCAGCCAGGACGGCCAGGGCCTCGGGTTCGGTCTCCACCAGGATGTGGCGGGCGTGGTATTCCTTGCCGGCGTTGGCGGCGACGAACTTGTCGTACTCGGCCTTGGCATCGGCGTCGGTGACGGGGTTTTTCTTCTGGTAGTCGTTGATCAGTTCGCGGATCAGCACCTGCTGGCGCAGCATCTCCATCTGGTCACGGAAGTCGGGCGTGGCATCGAGGCCGCGCTTCTTCGCTTCCTGCATGAAGATCTCGCGCGTGATGACTTCCTCGCGCAGCGAAGCCTGCGCCTCGGGCGGCACGGGGCGGCCTGCGCGCTCCATCTGCTTGGCCAGCGCGGTGACGCGCGAGGTGGGCACGGCCTTGCCGTTGACGATGGCGACGTTCTGCGCCAGGGCGGGCAGGCTCATCGCGGTGAGGGTGGCGCAGGCCAGTACGGCCACAAAGTGCTTCTTCATGCGTGTTCTCGGTTGGGGTGGGGGGTGTGACAGCGGCCGGTGGCCAGGTGGGGATTGTGGCGGCTGCGGGCGCGCGGCGCCTGGAAGGCCGGCTACATCACTCGGGGAGTATCTCGATGGCCAGGGCGTGCAGCCCCTGGGCGATGTGATTTTGGAGCGCATCATACACAAGGCGATGGCGCTGGACACGGGCCATTCCGGCGAACTGCGGAGCCGCGATGCGCACGCGGAAATGCGTGCCCGAGCCCGTGCCGTTGGCCCCGGCATGGCCCGCGTGGGCGGCGCTTTCGTCGATCACCTGCAGCCGCGTGGGATGCAGCACCGCACGCAGCTGCTGCTCCAGCAGCTGCGCGGTGGGAGCGGCGCCCGTGCTCCACGGTGCGTCTTCGCCGTTGGCTGCGGGGCTCATGCGCCGCCTCCCGGGCCCTTGTGCGGGGCCTTGTCGGCATCGTCATCACCCTTGAGATGCGGCGCGATGTAGAAGCCCTGCGCCACCAGGAAGGCGAGCGGGAACACATAGCCCCAGAGCTTGAAGTCCACCCACGCCTCTGTGCTGAAATACATCGCGACGTAGCCGTTGACCACGGCCATGAACAGGCTGTAGGCGATCCAGGCAATGTTCAGCCGCATCCAGACGCGGTCGGGCAGCTCGATCTGCGCGCCCAGCATGATCTTGAGGAAACTCTTCTTGAAGACCCATACGGCCACGGCCAGCGCGATGGCGATGGCGAAGTACAGCACCGTGGGCTTCCACTTGATGAAGCGCTCATCGTGCAGGTAGAGCGTCAGCGCGCCGAAGGCCAGGATCATGCCCAGTGTGGCCTTCTGCATGGTGCTGACCTTGCGGTCCATCTGGTATATGACCAGTGTCTGCACCACCGTGGCGGCCATCAGGATGCCGGTGGCCACGTAGATGTCGTAGACCTTGTAGCCGATGAAGAACAGGACGATGGGAATGAAGTCGAGCAGGGTGCGCATGTGCAGATTCTCGGTCCAGCGACCGGGCGTTGGTCAGGAGGAGCAGCTGATTTCGATGCCGGAGGCCCAGTCGGGCGGGAAATCCGCATAGGCCTCGCGGCCCGGCTGCGCGTCGAAAGGACGCTCCAGCAGCCCGAGCAGGGTGTGGACTTCGGAGAAATCCTTGTGTTGCGCGGCGCGGATGGCTTGCTCGCCCAGGTGGTTGCGCAGCACATATGCCGGATTGGTGCGCAGCATGCGCGCGGCCACCGCGGTGCGGTCCAGGCCCTGCAGCCGTGCCTCGTAGCGCTGCAGCCAGGTGTCGAAGGCCGCACGGTCCAGGAAGAGGTCGCGCACGGTGTCCACGGGCGCACCGGCCACGTAGTCGCTCAGGCGGCGCCAGAAGATGCTGTAGTCGGTGCCACCATCGGCCAGCAGCTTGAACGTGTCTTCCATCAGGCTGTTGTCGCCTGCGCGCACCTCGCCCCAGCCCAGCTTGTCGGCCATGCGGCGTGTGAGTGCGGCCGGGTACAGCGTCTTGTAGGGTTCCAGCACGGCGAGCGCGGCCTCCTGCTCGCCGATCAGCGGCAGCAGTGCCTGGCCCAGGCAGAACAGGTTCCAGTAGGCGATGTTGGGCTGGCGGTTGTAGGCGTAGCGGCCTTGCGTGTCCGAGT
Source organism: Burkholderiaceae bacterium (assembly GCA_965278985.1). Taxonomy (GTDB): domain Bacteria; phylum Pseudomonadota; class Gammaproteobacteria; order Burkholderiales; family Burkholderiaceae_C; genus CAISIP01. Next base: position 1,369,034 of record OZ257131.1, read on the forward strand.
GGTTGCAGATGTGGCCGGGCACGAAGGCGTCCAGGAACTGGAAGGGGCCGTAATCGATGGTCAGGCCCAGGATGCTCATGTTGTCGGTGTTCATCACGCCGTGGCAGAAGCCCACGGCCTGCCACTGCGCCATGAGTTCGGCCGTGCGCGCGGCCACGGCCTCCAGCAGGGCCGCATAGGCGTTTCCGCCGGTGGAGGCGCCGTCGCGGCACTGCGGATAGAAGTTGTCGATCACGAAGTCGGCCAGGGCGCGCAGGTCGTCCATCCGGTCGTTGTAGCTGAAGTGCTCGAAGTGGCCGAAGCGGATGAAGCTCGGCGCCACGCGGCAGACCACGGCCGCGGTTTCCATCGTCTCGCGGCGCACGCCGGCGTCCGAGCCCACCACGCTTAAGGCGCGGGTCGTGGGAATGCCCAGTGCGTGCATGGCCTCCGAACACAGGAACTCGCGGATCGAGCTGCGCAGCACGGCGCGGCCGTCGCCCATGCGCGAATAGGGCGTGCGGCCGGCGCCCTTGAGTTGCAGTTCCAGGCTGCCACTGGGGGTTTCCACCTCGCCCAGCAGGATCGCGCGCCCGTCGCCCAGCTGGCCGGCCCACACTCCGAACTGGTGGCCGCTGTAGACGCTGGCCAGCGGCTCCGAGCCCGGCAGCACGAGGTTGCCCGCGAGCGCCTGCAAAGATTCCTCCGATGCCAGCCAAGCCTCGTCCTCCAGGCCCAGCTCGCGCGCCACGGCGCGGCTGTGGGCCACGCGGTAGGGCGCAGGCAGGGGCGTGGGCTGGAGCCGGGTGTGGAAATCGGTCCCCAGGCGTGAGAAGCGGTTGTTCCAGCGCCAGGGACTGGTGGTGGCAGGGGAGGCGGACATGTCCATTCCGGGATTGTCCCGTAGTTGCCATGACCGTCCCTGACCTGGGTCTTAAGGATCATCTCCTGCGGGATACTATGCCCCGGTCGCGCCCGGCCCATCCGCCGAGGCGCATCGATTTCCAACCAAGAATTCCTGGAGGCGCTCCCCATGCTCGGCCTGATGCAAGACCACCCGCTGTTGATTTCCACCCTGATCGAGCATGCCGACCGGCACCATGCCGGTGCGGAGATCGTGTCGCGCCGCGTGGAGGGCGACCTACACCGCTACACCTACCGCGACATGGCGACCCGTGCGCGCCAGGTGGCCAACGCGCTGGACGCGATGCAGCTGGGCTTTACCGACCGCGTGGCCACGCTGGCCTGGAACGGTTACCGCCATTTCGAGCTGTACTTCGGCGTGAGCGGTTCGGGCCGCGTGCTGCACACCATCAACCCGCGCCTGCATCCGGAGCAGATCGCCTGGATCGCCAACCATGCCGAAGACCAGGTGCTGTGCTTCGACATGACCTTCCTGCCGATCATCAAGGCGCTGCAGGGCAAGGCCACCACCATCCGCCAGTACGTGGCGATGTGTGACGCGGACAAGCTGCCCGCCGACACCGGCATCGCCAACCTGGTGAGCTACGAGGCGTGGATCGCCTCGCAACCCAAGGCTTACACCTGGCCCACATTCGACGAGAACACGGCGTCGAGCCTGTGCTACACCAGCGGCACCACGGGCAACCCCAAGGCCGTGTTGTACAGCCACCGCTCCACGCTTCTGCACGCGATGTCCGTGCCGCTGCCCGATGCCATGAACCTCAGTGCCCGCGACGCCGTGTTGCCCGTGGTGCCCATGTTCCACGTCAACGCCTGGGGCCTGCCCTACACGGCGGCCATGACGGGTTGCAAGGTGGTGTTCCCCGGCGCGGCCATGGACGGCAAGTCGGTCTACGAACTCATCGAGGCCGAGAAGGTGACCTTCGCCGCGGGCGTGCCCACGGTGTGGCAGATGATGCTGGGCCACATGCAGGCGGGCGGACTCAAGTTCTCCACCCTCCAGCGCACGGTGATCGGCGGCTCGGCCTGCCCGCCGGCCATGATCCGCGCCTTCCAGGAAGAGTATGGCGTGGAGGTGCTGCATGCCTGGGGCATGACCGAGATGTCGCCGCTGGGCACGGTCTGCACACTGACCAACAAGCACGCCACGCTGTCGGCGGAGGACCAGCTCAAGGTGCGCATGAAGCAGGGCCGCGCGCTGTTCGGTGTGGACATGAAGATCGTGGACCCCGACGGCAAGGAGCTGGCCTGGGACGGCAAGGTCTCGGGCGACCTGCTGGTCAAGGGGCCGTGGGTGGTGCACGACTATTTCCGGCCCGAGGGCGGTTCGCCGCTGGTCGATGGCTGGTTCCCGACCGGCGACGTGGCCACCATCGACGCGGACGGCTATCTGCAGATCACCGACCGCAGCAAGGACGTGATCAAGTCCGGCGGCGAGTGGATCAGCTCCATCGACGTGGAGAACATCGCGGTGGCCCATCCGGCCGTGGCGATGGCCGCCTGCGTGGGCATCAAGCACCCCAAGTGGGACGAGCGCCCGATCGTGGTGGTGGTCAAGAAGCCCGGTGCCGAGGTGTCGCGCGACGATCTGCTGAAGTTCTACGAAGGCAAGCTGGCCAAGTGGCAGATCCCCGACGACGTGGTGTTCGTGGACGCCATTCCCCTGGGTGGCACGGGCAAGATCCAGAAGGTCAAGCTGCGCGAGCAGTTGAAGGACTACGTGCTGCCAGGGTGCTGAAGCCCCTGACGGCCGGCGGCCATGCCTAGGTAGCAGGGGCCGCGTTTCCCATGGAGTTCCTGTTCGTCTCCCTGCTCAATGGTCTCAGCTACGGACTGCTGCTGTTCCTGTTGAGTGCGGGGCTCACCCTCATCTTCAGCCTGATGGGGGTGCTCAACTTCGCGCACGCCAGCTTCTACATGCTGGGCGCCTATGTGGGGTGGTCGTTGTCCTCGGTGGTGGGCTTCTGGGCTGCGCTGATGCTCGCGCCGCTGCTGGTGGGCCTGCTGGGCGCGGCCTTCGAGCACGGCGTGTTGCGGCGCGTCCATCCGCTGGGGCATGTGCCCGAGCTGCTGATGACCTTCGGGCTGGCCTATGTGGTGGTGGAACTGGTGCAGCTGTTCTGGGGGCGCTCGGCGCTGGAGTTCGTGCCGCCCGCCGTGCTGCAAGGCGCGGCTTTCACGCTGGCAACGTCGGTCGATGGCGGCTGGCAATGGTTCCGCGGAAGTGCGCCGCAGGCCGTGTGCAGCGCGGCGCAGTGCGCAGCTTTTCCCATGCACCGGGCCTTCATGATGGGGGTATCCCTGTCCGTGCTGGCGGGCCTGGGGCTGCTGCTCTCGCGCAGCCGCATCGGCCTGGTGGTGCAGGCCGCCCGCACGCATCCGGACATGGTCGAATGCCTGGGCCACGACCTGCCGCGCGTGTGGATGCTGGTGTTCGGCGTGGGCACGGGCCTCGCGGCGCTGGCCGGTGTGCTGGGCGGCAGCGGCTTCGTCACCGAGCCCGGCATGGCCGCGGCCGTGGGTTCGGTGGTGTTCGTGGTCATCGTGGTGGGCGGCGTGGGATCGCTGCGGGGTGCCTTCGTCGCTTCGCTGCTGATCGGCATGCTGCAGACCCTGGCCGTGGCCTATGACCATGCCTTGCCGCAGCTGCTGTCGGGATGGATGGGCGAGGGCGGCCGGCCCTTGCGCCTGGCACAGCTGGCACCGGTGCTGCCCTATGGCCTGCTGGTGCTGGCGCTGGCCTTGCGCCCGCAAGGCCTCATGGGCACGGTGCGCACGTGATGGCCGCATGACAGCGCTGTGGCGCGTGGCGGGCCCCTGGGCCCTGGCCGTGGGGTTGGCGGCCCTGGCGCCCTGGGTCTTCGACAGCGGCCTGGGACTCACGGTGTTGTGCCAGATCGGCATCGCGGTCATCGCCTGCCAGGCCTACCAGCTGCTGCTGGGCGAGGGCGGCATGCTGAGCTTCGGCCACGCGGCCTTCACGGGGACGGGGGCCTATGCGGCCATCCACCTGCTGCGCGCGGACATGGCCGCGGCACTGCCCGTGGGCCTGCTGCCGCTGGCGGGCGGGCTGGCGGGCCTGGCCTTCGCGGCGCTCGCGGGCCTGCTGCTCACGCGCCGTGCCGGCACCACCTTCGCGATGATCACGCTGGGCCTGGGCGAGCTGGTGTACGCGGCGGCGCTGATGTTCCCCGCATGGTCCGGTGGCGAGGCCGGCGTCTCTGGCGACCGGGTGCGTGGCGCGGCCATCCTGGGCGTGGACTTCGCGTCGGCGCGCCAGGTGTACTACCTGATCGCCCTGCATGCGCTGGCCAGCGCCCTGCTGCTGCGCGGCTTCATGGGCACGGTGCTGGGCCGGCTGCTCAACGCCGTGCGCGACAACCCCGAGCGCGTGGCTTTCATCGGTTACGACCCGCGCTGGATCCGCTACCGGGCGCTGCTGGTGTCGGGCTTCCTGGCCGGTGTGGCCGGCGGGCTCGCGGCGCTGAATTTCGAGATCGTGACGCCCGAGGTGTTCTCGCCGCTGCGCTCGGGCAGTTACCTGCTGTTCACCTTCCTCGGCGGCACGGGCCATTTCCTGGGGCCGGTGATCGGCGCCGTGCTCATGGTGCTGGCCCTGGTGGTGCTCAGTGGCTGGACGGCCGGCTGGTCGTTGTACCTGGGCCTGGCCTTCATGCTGGCCGTGGTAGCGGCGCCGCAGGGGATCGCAGGCGCGGTGGCCACGCTGGGCGCGACGCTGCGCACTCAGGGGCTGCGCGCCGTGGCCGCGCAGTGGCTGGCGCGGATGGGCGCCGGGGCCATGGTCCTGGCGGGTGGGGTCGCGCTGGTGGAGATGGCCTACCACCGGCAGATGGACGCGGTCCTCGGCCGGCAGTTCGTGTTGCTGGGCCTGCCGCTGGACGTGGGGCAGCCCGTGCACTGGACACTGGCCCTGCTGCTGACGATGGCGGGGCTGTGGTGGTGGCGGGGCCTGTCGCGCCGGGGCCGTGTGCGGGCGGATTCCCCATGACTGCACCGGCGCTGGAACTGCGCGGCGTGGGCATGGCCTATGGCGCGACGCGCGTGCTGCGGGACGTGGACCTCGCCATCCAGGCCGGCGAGCGCGTAGCCCTCATCGGTCCCAACGGCGCCGGCAAGTCCACGCTGTTCAACGTGGTGAGCGGGCGCACCGCCCCCAGCACGGGCACCGTCTGGCTGCAGGGCCGCCGCATTGATGGCCTGCCACCCTTCGCGGTGCAGCGCCGCGGCCTGGCGCGCAGCTTCCAGACGGCCAACGGCTTCGCGCGCCTGAGCGTGTTCGACAACCTGCGCTGCGCCGTGCTCGGCGGCCCGGAGCACCGCGGCGGCCTGCTGCGGCGTCTGCAGGGCCTGCGTGCCGTGCAGGCGCGCACCGAGGCCCTGTTGCGCCAACTGCGGCTGGAGGCGCGCGCCGACCTGTCGGCGGCGGCCCTGAGTTACGCGGAGCAGCGTGCACTGGAAATCGGCATCACCGTGGCCAGCGGTGCCCCGGTGCTGCTGCTGGACGAACCCACGGCCGGCATGAGCGAGAGCGAGCGCCGCGAATGCACCCGCCTGGTCCAGGCCGTCAGCGAGGGGCGCACGCTGCTGATGGTGGAGCACGACATGGGTGTGGTCTTCGGGCTGGCCAGCCGCATCGCGGTGCTCGTGCGGGGTGAGCTCATCGCCTTCGGCACGCCCGAGGCCGTGCGGGCGGATGCGCGGGTGCAGGAAGCGTACCTGGGCACCCAGCCCGTGCCACGCACAGGAGGCGCTTGAGATGCTGGAGATCGACGACCTGCACGCCGGCTACGGCGACAGCCAAGTGCTGCAGGGCGTGTCGCTGCGCGTCGCGCCGGGCCGCATCGTCTGCCTGCTGGGCCGCAACGGCTCGGGCCGCAGCACGCTGGCGCGCTGCATCATGGGCCTGTTGCCGTCGCGCGGTGTCTTGCGCTGGCAGGGCGCCTCGCTGCAGGGCCTGCGCCCGTTCCAGGTCGCGCGGCGCGGTGTGGGCTATGTGCCCGAAGACCGCGCGATATTCCCCGAGCTCAGCGTGCAGCAGAACCTGCAGCTCGGCGAGCCCGCGGGCGCGCCCCGACCCGCTGGCGGGCTGGACTGGATCCTGCAGGACTGCTACCGCAGCTTCCCCGCGCTCGAGGAGCGTCGCCACACCGTCGGTGCGGCGCTGTCCGGTGGCGAGCAGCAGATGCTGGCGCTGTGCCGCTGCCTCATGGGCAGGCCCGCGCTGGTGGTGGTGGACGAGCCCACCGAGGGCCTGGCCCCGCAGGTGGTCGGCCAGGTCGGTGCGCTGCTGCGGTTGCTGCGCGAACGTGGCGTGGCGGTGCTGCTGATCGAGCAGAAACTGTCGCTGGCGATGGAGATCGCCGACGCGCTGCTGGTGATGGGCCAGGGCAGGGTGGTGTTCGCGGGGGAATCCAGCGCGCTGGAACAGGCCCACGCGATGCGCCGGCAGTGGCTGGAAGTGTGAGATTGCGCCGGTGCCGTGTCAGGGTGCGGGGGCGCCTTCGCCGATGAATGCCCGCACATCGTCCAGCACCGGCGCCACGAAACGCAGCGGCCAGGCGAAGGCCCCGATCAGCGTCTGGTGGCTCGCCCGCTCGTAGAAACGCAGCGTGACCGGCACACCCGCCGCCTGCAGCTTCTGCGCCAGCTGCCGCGTGCTGCGCTCGGGACTCACCAACTGGTCGTGGACCGGCGCAGCCAGGAAGCTGCGCGGTGTCTCGGGGCCGGCCCAATCGATGGGTTGGGCCTTGGCGGGATAGTTGGGATGGAAGAACACCGGTTGCGCATCGGGGTTGTCGGTGGGGAAGAAGTCATAGGCCCCCGCCAAGCCGATCCAGCCCGCCAGTTCACGCGGGCTGTGCCCCGAGGCCTGCAGCCAACGCGGGTCCAGGGCCAGCATGGCGGCGTTGTAGCCGCCGGCGCTGTGGCCCATGACGTAGACGCGCCGCGGATCGCCGCCCAGCCGTGATGCCTGTTCCAGTCCGTAGGCCAAAGCGCGCGCGCTGTCCTGCAGGAACTCGGGGTAACGCACCTCCGGGTAGAGCCGGTAGTCGGCCACCAATGTCAGCACGCCACGCGCGGCCAGCGCCTCGCCGACGAAGCGGTAGTCGGCGCGGTCACCGGTGGTCCAGGTGCCGCCGTAGAAGAACACCACCACGGGCCATCCGGCACGCGGCGCCTGGGCAGTGGGTGTGTAGATGTCGAGTTTCTGGCGCGGGTTGTCGCCGTAGGGCACGTCGGCGCTCAGCTGGTAGGTGTTGCGCGCCGACAGCGCGTTGAGGGTGCCTACACCAGAGCACCCACCTGCACACAGAAGCACGAGGAGCAGCGGGAGGGCGATGAGCAGGCGTCGAAGCCCGTGGCCAGGGCGATGCGGGGAGGGGCCGGAGTGCATGCCACTGCTACGGAAAGTTCCGCCTGGCGGATCACTGTGGCGCGATTGCGCCGGATAGAAGCCGCCGCCATGGTCCGGAAGCCTGCCTGTCGCTAGGATGCCGCGCAGACCATGACAAAGGAGCAGGCATGACAACGACGAACGGCGTGCGCGTGGAGCGCCGCGAGCAGGTGCTGTGGATCACGCTGGACCGCCCGGAGCGCCGCAATGCGCTGGATGCACCGGCCGTGGCAAGGTTGGGCGATGCGTTGGAGGAACTGGGCCGTGACCGCTCGCTGCTCGCCGGCGTGTTGACCGGCAGCGGCGAGAAGTCGTTCTGCGCAGGCGCGGACCTGGCCGCGGACGCCGCGGACCTCAAGCCCGACCTCTCCGAGCCCACCGCACCCTATGCCAACCTGCTGCGCAAGATCCACGCCGTGCCGGTGCCCCTGATCGCCCGGGTCAACGGTGCCTGCCTCGCAGGCGGCATCGGGCTCGTGGCGTTGTGCGACATGGCCGTGGCCGCCGAGCATGCCCGCTTCGGCGCACCGGAGGTGAAGGTGGGCCTGTTCGCGATGCAGGTCTATTCCGCGCTGCAACGCATCGTGCCGCCCAAGCAGCTGTTCGACATGTGTGTCACCGGCGACGCCATCGACGCCGCCACCGCCTGCGCCGTGGGCCTGGTCAACCGCGTGGTGCCCATGGCCGAGCTCGACGCCGCCACCGAAGCTGTCCTGGCCCGCGTGGTGGACAAGTCGCCATTGGCCATACGCCGCGGCAAGCATGCGATGCGTGCGGTGGCCGACATGGGGTTCAAGGACTCGCTGGCCTTCATGGAGGCACAGATCGCCCTGCTGGCGTCCAGCGACGATGCCAGGGAGGGCTTCGCCGCCTTCCGCGAGAAGCGCCCGGCGCGCTGGAGCGGGCGCTGAACGTTGCGCGTGCCGGAGGCGTGCAGGCTCAGCGCCTGCCGCGTGGGGCGACAGCCGTGCGGCCAGCGACCGTCGACAGTGCGGTGCGGATCACGCCGACTTCCTTCGACAGGATCTGTGCCAGCCATTCTTCGCGGTCACGCGCCCGCTCCTTGAGCATCGACATGCTCAGCGCCGCGATGGGCTGGCCCTGCGCGTCCGGAATGACCATGGCCAGGGCGCCTATCTGCGCCTGCACCTCGCCGATCACCAGGGCATAACCGCGGTCCCGGGTTTCCGCGATGGCCTGGCGCAGGCGCGTGACGGTGAGGCCGGGGTATTTGCGCAGCCGTGGCCGGGTGAATTGCAGGGCCTGCTCCTGTTCGTCCGGCGGAAGCCAGGACAGGACTGCCAGCGGGCCGCTGCCGATGCCCAGCGGCCGGCGGCTGCCGACGAAGAGGCTGCTGGCGTGGATCGGAAAGCTCCCGCTTTCGCGCTCCAGGCAGACGCACTCCATGGCGCGCCGCGCGACCAGCTGCACGGTGTCGCCCGTCAGATCCGCCAGGCGAGCGATGCTCGGCCGTGCCGCGGTGCGCAGGTCCAGGCGCGCGTTGAGCGACGAGGCCATGAAGTGCACCTCGGGGCCGTAAACGTATTCCTTGGTCGCCTCGTTGCGGTGCACCAGTTTCTCCGCGATCAGCGTGTCCAGGATGCGCAGGACGCTCACCCGGTTGATGCCAGTGGCGTTGGCAATGTCCGTCATGCGGCGGGTACCGGGGTCCGTCAGGGCGCAGAGGATGCGGCAGGTCTTCTCGATGGCATTCGTGGGCGTGGTGTCCATGGTGCTGTTTCCGGCCCCGCGCCGCCGGGGCATGTACGCGTCCGCTGGGATGCCGCATTGTTCCGCAAGGCGCCGCTCGGTGCCGTGCTCCCATCCAGCGAAGTTCCGTGGGACGGACATGGCTCTGGCTGGATCCCCGCGACGCTGCTACATTTTTTCGGGGTCCCGGCTGCATGGCTACCGCGCAGCGCCCCGCCTGTTCGACCATTCTGGAGACAACCATGCACATGTCGCGACGCACGCTGGTCCTGGGCCTGGCCACGTTGACGGCCTTGCCCGCGGCGCTGGCGCAGCCTGCGGACTATCCCTCCCGGCCCATCAAGCTGCTGGTCGGTTACGCCGCAGGCGGGCCGGTGGACACGTCCGCCCGCAGGGTGGCCGCCGTTTTCCAGGCGATGCTGGGCCAGCCGGTGGTCGTGGACAACCGGCCAGGGGCAGGTGGCGCGATTGCCGGTGAACTGCTGGCCAAGGCGGCACCGGACGGGTACACCCTGCTCCTCGCCGCCAGCCCCACACAGACCACCACCCCCCACCTGCTGGGCAAGATGGCCTACGACCCTCGCCAGGACTACACGCCCATCGCAATGATGGCGGTGGGGCCGAACATCCTGATCGTGCGCAAGGATTCACCGGTCAATTCGGTCGCCGAACTCGTGGCCTTCGCCAAGGCCAACCCGAACAAGCTGAGTTTCGGTTCGGCGGGTGTCGGTGCGTCCAACCACCTCGCAGGGGAACTGCTGGCCCGCGAAACCGGCACGACGCTGCTGCATGTGCCGTACAAGGGCAATTCTCAGGCCATGTCGGGCCTGCTGGGCGGCGAGACTTCCTTCCAGTTCGCCGGCGTCACCGACGTTGCCGGGCACATTCAGAGTGGCACGGTGAAAGGGCTCGCGGTCACCGCCGCCCGCCGAAATGCCGCGTTGCCGGACATTCCCACCATGGCCGAAGCGGGCCTCAAGGACTTCGAGGTGTCGGTCTGGTATGCCCTGGAGGGTCCACCGGGATTGCCCAAAGGCATCACCGACCGACTGACCGCCGTGACGCTCAAGGCTCTGGCAGACAAGGGCCTGGCCGACTATTTCCAGACCGCAGGCTTCGACATCATCCCGGCCGGACCGGAAGAGGTGCGCCGCCGCATCGACCGCGAATATGCAGTCTGGGGCAAGCTGATCCCCAGCCTGGGCATCAAACCCAATTGAGCCTATGCACGGATCTCTGGAAGGACTGAAGGTCGTCGAGCTGGCGACCATGATCGCGGGCCCGTTGTGTGCCCAGTTCCTGGCGGACCATGGGGCCGACGTCATCAAGGTGGAGTCTCCTGCAGGGGACCCGTCGCGCGACTCGCCGCCACAGGTCGGGGGGGAGGGGGCCTATTTCGCGGGACTGAACCGCAACAAGGCGGCGATCGCGCTGGACCTCAAGCAGGAGGCGGGACGCGCCGTGTTGTGGCGCCTGCTGGAAGAGGCCGATGTGTTCGTCGAGAACCTGCTGCCGGGCACGCTGGCGAAGTGGGGGCTGGACTATGCATCGCTCTCTGCCCGGCTGCCGCGGCTCATCCACTGCAGCGTGACGGGCTTCGGTGCCGATGGCCCGCTGGGCGGCCGGCCGGGGTATGACGCGGTGTTGCAGGCCTATTGCGGCCTGATGAGCATCAACGGCCAACCGCAGTCCGGCAGCACCCGGCTGGGCGTGGCCGTCGTGGACATGGCCACGGGCATGAACGCGGGCATGGGCGTGCTGCTGGCACTCGCGGCGCGGGAGCGTAGCGGCCGGGGGCAGCATGTGGACGTCACGCTCTACGACTCGGCGCTCGCGCTGCAGCATCCCTATGCCTCGAACTGGTTCGGCAACGGGGAAACGCCGGGGCCCGTCGGCAACGGGCATCCCAACCTGGTGCCCTACGACAAGTTCGCGACGCGCGACGGCGAGGTATTCATCGGCGTTGCGGCACCCGCGCAGTTCCGCCGCCTGATGCAGGTGCTGGGCCGGCCCGAGCTCGGCACCGACCCGCGCTTCGCGACAAACGCACTGCGCGTCGCCAACCGCGCAGCGCTGTGCGCCATCATCGATCCCCTGGTGGCGGCCGAGTCGGCCGTGGAGTTCAGCGAGAGGCTGATGGCAGCGGGCGTGCCCGCTTCGCCGGTGCATTCGGTGCCGCAGGCTATGACCGCGGCGCACACCGTCCATCGGGCAATGTCCGTGGGCCTGGAGAACGGCTACCGCGGCCTCGGCATACCCGTGAAGCTCTCGCAGACGCCCGGCGAGGTACGTGTTCCCCCGCCATCCTTCGCCAAGGATTCCGAGCACGTGCTGGCGCGCCACGGCTACACCGCACAGGAGATCGCGGAACTGCGCAGCAGCCAGGCACTGCCGGCCCAGCGTGTGGCCGGATGACGGCGAATTGGCCTTCTGCCGCAAGGCTGTCCGGAGCCTGGAGCACGCCGATGGGGCTGCGCTCGGAAAGCTCTGCGCTGGACCTGCAGGCCGAAGCGGCACGTGGCGCCTTGGCCGACGCTGGACTGGCGGGGACCGACATCGATGGTTTGCTGTGTGCCTACGCTTTGTCGGCGCCGCACATCATGCCTGCGCAGGTGTTGGCGGAGTTCATGGGCCTGCATCCGCGGATCGCCTTCGGCGTGCAGGCGGGCGGCGCCACGGGGTGCATCATGGTGCTGCAGGCCGCGGCGCTGGTCTCCAGCGGCGCATGCCGGCACGTGCTGGTGGTGGCAGGTGAGAACCGGCTGTCCGGAATGAGCCGCGGCAATGCGGTGGCGGCGCTGTCCGAGGTGGGCCATCCCCGACTCGAGCAACCCACCGGCCTGGGGATCCCCGCGGCCTATGCGCTGGTGGCGCGGCGCTACATGCACGAGCACGGCACCACCCCGGCTCAGCTCGCATCCGTGGCCGTCTGCAACCGCAGGCACGCCGCACGGCACCCCCATGCGCACATGCGCGAACAGCTCAGCGTGGAGGAGGTCATGGCGTCCCGGCCGATCAGCACGCCGCTGCGGTTGCTCGACTGCAGCCTGGTGTCGGACGGGGCGGCCGCCGTCGTCGTCAGTGCAGCCCCGGCGGCGCGGGAGCTGCCGTGCGGCGCCATCGCATTGCTTGGGGCAGCCCAGGCGCAGACGCACGCACACCTGCTATCGGCTCCTTCCCTGACCCGTTTCGCCTGCGCGGACACCGCGGAGGCGGCTTTTCGACAGGCGGGTTTGTCCCCGCGGGACATCGACGTGGCGCAGATCTACGACTCCTTCACGATCACCCTGGTCATCGAGCTGGAGAACATGGGCTTCTTTCCCCCCGGACATGCCGGTGCGGCGATCGCGGCCGGCGCGCTGGACCTGGATGGCACGCTGCCGTGCAACACCCACGGAGGGTTGTTGTCGCATGGTGGCCCGGGCGTCGCGGGCGGGTTGTCGCACGTCGTGGAAGCGGTGGCGCAGCTGCGGCACGCCGCGGGCGACAGGCAGGTCGCAGGCGCCGAGACGGCCTTCGTGCACGGAGACGGCGGCGTGTTGTCCACCCACTGCTCGCTGGTCCTGGGGCACGCATGACGAGGGACACCTTGACCGACCTCCTGGGGTATGCGCGCTGCCCACGCTGCGGCCACGTACAGGCGGGTGACGCCGCGCATTGCGCGCGTTGCGGCCAGGCCGGGCTGGAGCACGCCATCAGTGCCGGGCACGGCAGGATCCACAGCTGGACCACGGTGCACCGCGCGCCGAGTGCCGCATTCAAGGACCGTGTTCCCTACACCATCGTCCTGGTCGACATGGAGGAAGGGCACCGGCTGATGGCGGTGCTGCAGGGCCTACAGGAGCCCGCGATGGAGCAGCCTGTGCACCTCGTCTGCGGCGCCGGCGGCGCGCTGGTGGCGACATGCACCTGACCCCTCCTGAAGATGGCAACACCCATGCCTCCGCTGGTGGGCAGGCGCTGGAGCCGTGGACCTTCGAGCGCTTGCAGGCGGGTAGCACCATCGGTCGCTGCACGGACAGCATCGGTCCGCGCGATCTGGCGACGTGGCGAGACATTTACGGTGCTTCCGAGGGCCCCACGGTGCCGCGTGGGCTGGCCACCGTGCTCGTCATGCGCGCCTACCTGTGCATCGTCACGCCACGACCGCCGGGCAACATCCATCGTGCACTGGCTGTGCGCCTGGCATCGGGACTGCAGGAAGGCGAGCTGCTCACCATGACCGTCTCGTGCGCCGACAAGCAGCTCTACAAGCACCGCCGCAACGTCGTCTTCGAGGTCGTGGGACGCGACGCTGCGGACAGGCTGCGGCTCGAGGGCCGGATCGACATGGTGTGGGCGCGATGACCGCGCGTGTGCTTGCGACCTGCCAGCTGCTGGTGGACCGTCCGCGGATCGCGCTCTATGCTGCGCTCACGCGTGATGCGAATCCGATCCACCTGGACGACGCATTTGCCGCGACCACCGAGATGGGCGGCGTCATCGCGCATGGCACGATGTCGAGCAACCTCCTCTGGCAGGTCTGCGCCGAGGCCGGCCTGAACGTAATGGACATGCAGGTGCGCTTCATCGCACCCGTGCGGCCCGGTGACGTGCTGACCGCCGGTGGAGACATCAGCGCGGCAGGCCACTGCAGCCTGTGGATACGCGACCAGTCCGGGCGTGATGTGGTGACGGCACAGGCCGTAGTGCAACAGTCCGCATCCGGCGCCTGAAGCCGTCGCCTCTGCCTTAGGATTTGTCCCCGCCGGGACAAGCCAGGGGTGTTATCGCACTGCAACAACCTACAATGACCCGCTAAAAAAGAACGACCGTTCTATTCGGTCGTCCCCGCTTTCCATCCTTGCATCACCCCTAGGAAACACACGCATGACGGCAGAGTACAAAGTCCACGGCGACGTGGCAGTCATCACCCTGAACAATCCGCCCGTCAACGGCCTGGGTCTGGAAACGCGGCGGGGTATCGCCGATGCGCTGGCCAAGGCGAATGCCGATGCCGCGGTGAAGGCCATCGTGCTCACCGGCGCGGGCAAGGCCTTCTCCGGCGGTGCCGATATCCGCGAGTTCGGCTCGCCCAAGTCGCTGCAGGAGCCCAACCTGCTGAGCGTGATCCGCGCCGTCGAGAACAGCGACAAGCCCGTGGTTGCGGCCGTGCATTCGGTGGCCATGGGCGGCGGGCTGGAGCTGGCGTTGGGCTGCCACTACCGCATGGCCGCGCCCGGCGCGAAGATCGCGCTGCCCGAGGTGAAGCTGGGCCTGATCCCCGGTGCCGGCGGCACGCAGCGCCTGCCGCGTGTGCTGGGTGTGGAGGTGGCGCTGAACATGATCGTGAGCGGCGAGCCGCAGAACAGCGAAATGCTGGCTTCGCTGCCCGGCCAGAAGCTGTTCGACAAGCTGTCGGCCTCTGCCGAATCGCTGGCCGAGGAAGCCCTGGCCTATGCCCGCGAAGTGTCCGACGTGCGCCCGCTGCCGCTGGTGCGCGACCTGCCCTGCAAGCACCCGCGTGGTGACGCCTACTTCCAGTTCACGCGCAACATGGTGGGTGGCATGGCCAAGAACTTCCCCGCGCCGCTCAAGTGCGTGGACGCCGTGGAAGCCGCGACGAAGCAGAAGTTCGAGCAAGGCCTGCTGACGGAGCGCGAGATCTTCCTGAACCTCATGATGACGCCCGAGTGCCGTGCGCTGCGCCACATGTTCATGGCCGAGCGCGCGACGTCCAAGATCCCCGACGTGCCGTCCGACACGCCGCAGCGCGCGATCAAGAACGTGGCCGTCATCGGTGCCGGCACCATGGGCGGTGGCATCTCCATGAACTTCCTGAACGCGGGCATCCCCGTCAAGATCCTGGAGATGAAGCAGGAGGCGCTGGACCGCGGCATTGCCACGATCCGCAAGAACTACGAGGCGCAGGTGAAGAAGGGCAAGCTCAAGCAGGACAGGTACGAGCAACGCATGGCATTGTTGACCACCACGCTGTCCTACGACGAGATCAAGGACGCGGACTTGGTCATCGAGGCCGTGTTCGAGGAGATGGGCGTCAAGGAGAAAGTGTTCAAGACCCTCGACGAAGTCATGAAGCCCGGGGCCATCCTGGCCTCCAACACCTCCACGCTGGACCTGGACAAGATTGCATCGTTCACCAGGCGCCCGCAGGACGTGATCGGCATGCACTTCTTCAGCCCGGCCAACGTCATGAAGCTGCTGGAAGTGGTGCGTGGCAAGGCCACGGCCAAGGACGTGCTCGCCACCGTGATGGCGCTGGGCAAGACCATTCGCAAGACCACCGTGGTGTCCGGCGTCTGCGACGGCTTCATCGGCAACCGCATGGTGGAGCAATACGCGCGCCAGGCTGGCTTCCTGCTGGACGAAGGTGCCACGCCGCAGCAGGTGGACAAGGCCATCGAGAAGTTCGGCTTCGCGATGGGCCCCTTCCGCATGAGCGACCTGGCGGGCAACGACATCAGCTGGGCCATCCGCAAGCGCCGCGCGGTCGAGAAGCCCGACATGCTCTACAGCCGTACCGCCGACAAGCTCTGCGAGCTGGGCCGCTTCGGCCAGAAGACCGGTGCGGGCTGGTACGACTACCAGGCCGGCAAGCGCGACGCGATTCCCTCTGCGCTGGTCGAGAAGATGATCGTCGACCACCGCGCATCGCTGGGCATCACGCCGCGCAAGATCTCCGACGACGAGATTGTGCAGCGCCTGGTGTTCGCGCTGGTCAACGAGGGTGCGCACATCCTGGAAGACGGCATCGCCTCCAAGGGCAGCGACATCGACATGGTCTACCTCACGGGTTATGGCTTCCCGATCCACCGCGGTGGCCCGATGCACTATGCCGGTGAGGTCGGCCTCTTCAACGTGGCGCAGGCCATGCAGCGTTTCGCCAAGAACCCGCGCGACGATGCGGCGTTCTGGCAGCCCGCCCGGTTGCTGCAGGACCTGGCGGCCGAGGGCAAGACCTTCAGCGGTTGAGCCCGCGCAGGCTCCGCTACGGCAACCTCGCATGGGCAGGTGACGAAGATGCGCAGACGTCTGGTCCAGGCCGTGCTGGCCCTGGTGTTGCTGTTGGCCTTGGTGCTGGCGGCCAATACCTGGCGCCAGGGGTCGCGGCAGGTCGACGTGCCGCCACTGCCACCCTTGGCCGTGGACCAGGCGGGTGCCAGCGCGCGCCTGTCCGCGGCCGTTCAGGCGCGCACCATCGCCAGCCGCACCGACCCCGCGCAGAACGCCGAGGAGTTCGCGCGCCTGCAAGCCATGCTGCAGGCCTCGTATCCCAAGGCGCATGCCGTGTTGCGGCGCGAGGTGGTGGGCGGCCTGAGCCTGCTCTACACCTGGCAGGGCACGCAGCCGCAGGCGGCGCCCATCCTGCTGATGGCGCACCAGGACGTGGTGCCGGTGTCGCCCGGCACCGAATCCACCTGGAAGCAGCCCCCGTTCTCGGGCGCGATCCAGGGCGGCTTCGTCTGGGGCCGTGGCGCCTGGGACAACAAGGGCAACCTGATCGCGCAGATGGAGGCCATCGAGATGCTGGCCGCCAGCGGCTACCAGCCCGAGCGCACCATCTACCTGTGCTTCGGTGCCGACGAGGAGGTGGGAGGACTGCGCGGCGCCGCGCAAATCGCGGCGCTGCTGCAGCAGCGCAACGTGCGGCTGTCCTTCGTGGTCGACGAGGGGCTGCTGATCACCGAGGGTGTGTTGGCCGGCCTGCCGGCGCCTGCGGCCTTCGTGGGGGTGGCCGAAAAGGGTTACCTGTCGGTGGTGCTGAAGCTGCCGGCCGTACCCGGCCATTCGTCCATGCCGCCGCCGCCCGGCCAGAGCGCGATCGCGATGATGGCCGCGGCCCTGCGCCGCGTGGACGACGACCAGATGCCTTCGGGGCTGCGCGGCGTGGCCGGTGAACTCTTCGACACGCTGGCGCCGGAGATGCAGGGCTACCGCCGCGTGCTGATGTCCAACCTGTGGCTCTTCGGACCGCTGGTGCGGCACCAGCTGGAGGCCAGTGCCAGCAGCAACGCGATGCTGCGCACCACCACGGCACTGACCACGGTGCGCGCCGGTGATGCCGACAACGTGCTGCCGGGCCAGGCGGAAGCCACCGTCAACTACCGCACCCTGCCCGGCGACACCGCACCCACCGTGATGGCGCGGCTGAAGGCGCAGGTGCAGGACGCACTGCACACCGACCGTTTCGAGCTCTACGCGCTGCCCGGCAGCTCCGAGGCCTCACCGGTATCGCCCATCAATTCGGCCCCCTACAAGCTGGTGGAGCGCACGGTGCGGGAGGTTTTTCCGGGCACCGTGGTCGCCCCCGGATTGATGATCGCCGCCACCGACTCGCGCTACTTCACCGGCATCAGCGACCATGTGTTCCGCTTCTCGCCGGTGCGCGCGAGGCCCGAGGACCTGCCGCGTTTCCACGGCACCGACGAGCGCTTGTCCTCCGACAACCTGGCCGAGATGGTCCGCTTCTACCACCGGCTCCTTTCGCAGGGATCGCGGGCCTCCTGAGACGGCCCGGCCCGCCTTCCGACCTTCATCCAGACACTTCAACCAGGAGCATCCATGAGCAACGCAGTCATCGTTTCCACCGCCCGCACCCCGCTGGCCAAGAGCTGGAAAGGCGCCTTCAACATGACGCACGGCGCGACGCTGGGCGGCCATGCCGTGAAGCACGCGATCCAGCGCGCGGGCATCGAGGCCGCCGAGGTGGACGACGTGATCATGGGCTGTGCCACGCCCGAAGGCGCGACCGGCTCGAACATCGCGCGCCAGATCGCGCTGGCCGCGGGCTGCCCGGTCACCGTGTCGGGCATGACCATCAACCGCTTCTGCTCCTCGGGCCTGCAGACCATCGCCACCGCGGCCCAGCGCATCATCGCGGGCGAGGGCGAGGTCTACGTGGCCGGCGGCGTGGAGAGCATCTCCTGCGTGCAGAACGAGGCCAACACGCACATGCTGGTGGACCCCGACTTGGCAAAGCTCAAGCCCGAGATCTACTGGAACATGCTGCAGACCGCCGAGCAGGTGGCCAAGCGCTACAACATCGGCCGCGACGCGATGGATGAGTACGGTGCCGCCAGCCAGCAGAAAGCCGAGGCCGCACTCGCCGCGGGCCGCTTCGAGGCCGAGATCGCACCCATCACGGTGACGGCCGGCGTGGCGGACAAGGTCATGGGCCTGATGACCAAGAAGGTCACGGTGAGCCAGGACGAAGGCATCCGCGCCGGCACGACCAAGGAAGGTATCAGCGGCATCAAGCCTGCGATCCCCGGCGGCGTGATCGCCGCCGGCAACGCCAGCCAGTTCTCGGACGGCGCCGGTGCCGTGGTGGTCATGGACGAGGCGCTGGCCTCCAAGCGCGGCCTGCAGCCGCTGGGCCGCTTCCTGGGCTTCGCGGTGGCGGGCTGCGAGCCCGACGAGATGGGCATCGGCCCGGTCTTCGCCGTACCCAAGGTGCTCAAGCGCCTGGGGCTGTCGGTCAAGGACATCGACCTGTGGGAGCTGAATGAAGCCTTCGCCGTGCAGGTGCTCTATTGCCGCGACAAGCTGGGCATCCCGGCCGACCGGCTCAATGTCAACGGCGGCGCCATCGCCGTGGGACACCCCTACGGCGTTAGCGGCCAGCGCCTGACGGGCCATGCGCTGATCGAGGGCAAGCGCCGCGGCGCGAAGCGGGTGGTGGTCACGATGTGCATCGGCGGAGGCATGGGCGCGGCCGGCGTCTTCGAAGTGCTTTGAGCTCAGCCGACCACAAGCCGCCGCCCGTGGAGGTCTCGCCTGAGGCTTTCCTGGCGATGGGCCGTTCGGAGCTCGCCGCGCAGCCCTTCAGCCAGCTGGTCGGCGCCGAGCTGCATGCGCTCACGCCGGGCCAGGTCGAGCTGCAGTTGCCGGTCGTGGATGCCTTACGGCAGCAGAACGGTTTCGTGCACGGTGGTGTGCTGAGTTACCTGGCCGACAACGCATTGACCTTCGCGGGCGGCACGGCCATGCGCGTGCCGGTGCTGACGGCCGAATACAAGATCAACTACGTGCGCCCCGCAACGGGCGAACGCCTCGTGGCACGAGCACGCGCGGTCCATGTGGGCCGCACGCAGTCCGTCTGCAGCTGCGAGGTCTTCAGCGTGCTGGGCGGCGTGGAAAAGCTCTGCGCGCTCGCCCAGGGCACCATCGCACGTGCGCCAGAGGCCGCTTCGGAGAACACTACACCATGAGTTTGCGCCCCCTGCTGGATTTCCTGCTCTACGACTGGCTGCGGGCCGAGCAACTGACATCCCGTGAACGTTTTGCCGACCACTCGCGCGAGACCTTCGATGCGGTGCTCGACACCTGCGAGCGCATCGCGCGCGAGAAGTACGCGCCCTTCAACCGCGTGGTCGACACCGAGGAACCACGGTTCGACGGCGAGAAGGTCATCCTGCCGCAGGCCACGCACGACGCCCACAAGGCCTTCGTGGAGTCCGGCATGCTCAGCGCCGCGCAGGACTATGCGCTGGGTGGCATGCAGCTGCCCTACACGGTGACGAACAGCGCCAACGCCTTCTTCTCCATGGCCTCGGTGAGCATCGGCAGCAACATGCTGACCGTGGGCAACGCCAACCTGCTGCGCGTGCACGGCACCGACATGCAGAAGGCCGTCTTCATGGCCAACGAGTTCGCGGGCCGCTGGGCCGGCACCATGTGCCTCAGCGAACCCCAGGCCGGCTCGAGCCTCTCCGACATCACGACCCGCGCCGAGGCCGACGGCGAGGGCTTTGAGGCCGACCCCCTGGGACCGCGCTACCGGTTGCGCGGCAACAAGATGTGGATCTCCACCGGAGAGCACGAGCTGACCGAGAACATCGTGCACTTGGTGCTGGCGAAGATTCCGGGGCCTGATGGCAAGTTGATCCCCGGCACGCGGGGCATCTCGCTGTTCATCGTGCCCAAGAAGCTGGTCGACACCCAGGGACGCCTGACCGGCGTGCGCAACGACGTGGCACTCGCCGGCCTCAACCACAAGCTGGGCTGGCGCGGCACCGTCAACACGCTGCTCAATTTCGGCGAAGGCAAGTTCCCGGTGGACGGCCGCGCAGGCGCGGTAGGCTACCTCGTGGGCAAGCCGCACGAAGGCCTGCGCTGCATGTTCCATATGATGAACGAGGCCCGCATCGGGGTGGGCACGGCCGCCACCATGCTGGGGATGGCGGGCTACCACGCCTCGCTGGAGTACGCGAAGAACCGCCCCCAGGGGCGCCCGCAAGGCCCCGCCGGCAAGGACGCCGCGGCGCCGCAGGTGCGCATCATCGAACATGCCGATGTGCGCCGCATGCTGCTGGCGCAGAAGGCGTACTGCGAAGGCGCCCTGGCGCTGGAGCTGTACTGCGCGCGCCTCGTCGACGACGACCACACGGCGGACGAAGCCACCGCAGCCGAGGCCCGCCTGCTGCTGGAGGTGCTGACCCCGATCGCCAAGAGCTGGCCCAGCGAATGGTGCCTGGAGGCCAACTCGCTGGCCATCCAGGTGCATGGCGGCTACGGCTACACCCGCGATTTCCCGGTGGAACAGTACTGGCGCGACAACCGCCTGAACATGATCCACGAGGGCACGCACGGCATCCAGGCCATGGACCTGCTGGGGCGCAAGGTGCGCATGCAGGAGGGCAGGGCGCTGGCGCTGCTGCAAGAGCGCATCGCGGCCACGGCGCGCAGGGCCGCCGAGGTGCCGGCACTGGCCGGCTTTGCGGCGGCGCTGGAAGGCGCCTGGCAGCAGATCCTGTCTGCCACCGAAGAGGCCTGGGCCGACCCCGCCGGTGCCCCCGACCCGGCCGTGGCACTGGCCAATGCCGTGCCGTACCTGCAGGCATTCGGCCACGGCGTGCTGGCCTGGATCTGGCTGGACGTGGCGCTGGCCACGCCCGCGGGCACCGCGCGCCACACGGGGGTGCTGGGGGCCGCCACCTATTTCTTCCACTACGAGCTGCCGCGCATCGCTGCCTGGCTGGTTCCGGTGGTCCGGCGCGACCAGACCTGCGCCGATTTTCCCGAAGAGGCTTTCTGATGCCATTTTTCAAGGAAGGCGATGCGGCCCGCGACCGCCGCGTGGCGCGCATCGAGGCGTGGGTCTGGATACTGGTGTACGGCGGGCTGCTGGCCGTGGTGCTGGGTGTGTTCATGGGCCGCCAGCAGGAAGGCACAGGTATCTTTCTGGTGGTGGGCGGATGCATCGCCACGGCGATCGGCGCCTTGCTGGTCTACCTGCGCTCGCGCATGCAATGAACGCCCCCTGTCGGGCCGGTCGCACCTCGCGGTGCAGGCATTGCGTTTCACGGGCTGCGGTGGCGTGCAGCCTTCTCCCCTTGACCCCTTTTGAAGAATGAACTCCATGGCTCGCAGCGTGCAACAGCTTTTTGACCTTCGCGGCAAGACCGCACTCGTCACCGGAGGCTCGCGCGGCCTCGGCCTGCAGATGGCCCGGGCCCTGGGCGAGGCCGGCGCGCGCCTGATGATCAGCTCGCGCAAGGCGACCGACCTGGAAGAGACCGTGGCAGACCTGCAGGCCGAGGGCCTCGACGCGCGCTGGATCGCGGCCGACTGCGCCGTGGAGGCGGACCTCCGCCGCCTGGCCGACCAGACCCTGCAGCGCATGGGCCCGGTGGACATCCTGGTCAACAACGCCGGCGCCACCTGGGGCGCACCGGCCGAGGACTACCCCCTGGAGGCCTGGGACAAGGTCATGAACCTCAACGTGCGCGGGTACTTCATCCTGAGCCAGCACATCGCCAAGGCCTGCATGATCGAGCGCCGCCAGGGCCGCATCATCAACGTGGCCTCCATCACCGGCCTGGGCGGCAATCCGCCGGAGCTGAAGACCATCGCCTACAACACCTCCAAGGCTGCTGCAATCAACTTCACGCGCGCGCTGGCGGCCGAATGGGGCAAGTACAACATCACCGTCAACGCCATCTGCCCGGGCTTCTTCCCCAGCCGCATGACACGGGGCACGCTGCAGGAGGTCGGCGCGGAGGCAATGGCCGCGCACGCGCCGCTGCTGCGCCTGGGCGACGACGAAGACCTGAAGGGCATCACGCTGCTGTATGCCTCCGAGGCCGGCAAACACATCACGGGCCAGTATCTGGCGGTGGACGGTGGGGTGTCCGCCGTGACGGGGGGCTGAGCGATGGCCGAACGCGAGATTCCCGCGGCCATCCCCTTCGGCGTGCCGCTGCCCTTCATCGAGCACCTGGGCATCACGATGCACCGCCTCGAGGGTGGCCAGTCCGAGCTGCGGTACCTGCCCCGGACCGAGCACCGCAACACCCACGAGATCACGCATGGCGGTGTGATCCTGACCCTCATGGACGTGGCCATGGGTTCCGCCGCGCGCAGCGCCGAGGCCGGCATGACGGTGGTGACCGTGGAGCTCAAATGCAGCTTCATGCGCCCGGCCGACGGCCCGCTGGTGGCACGCGGCCAGGTGCTGAGCCGCTCCCGCCGCATGGCCTTCATGGAAGCCCGTGTCTTCGATGCGCAGGACCAACTCTGCGCCCACGCTACCGGCACCTTCAAGTACGTGCCACCCGGTTCGCGCGCCGCGTCCCCGGCGCCCGAAGCCGGCTGAACATCCCCAGGAGAACCTCCCATGACCCAGAACCCCCTGAACCGCCGTATCGTGCTGGACCACCGCCCCACGGGCCAGGCCAGCGCCGCCAACTTCCGCATGGAGACCGTACCCATCCCCGAGCCCGGCGAGGGGCAGGTGCTGGTGCGCAACCACTACATGAGCGTGGACCCGTACATGCGTGGCCGCATGAATGCCGGCCGCAGTTATGCCGTGGCACAGGCGGTGGGTGAGGTGATGGGCGGCGGTACGGTGGGCGAGATCGTCGCCTCCAACGTGTCCGACGCGCGCGTCGGCGACCTGGTGGTCACGCGCGGTGGCTGGCAGGACTACGCGCTGGTCACGCCGGGCCGTGGCGAGATGCTGCGCAAGGTGGATGCGGGTCGCCATCCGCTGAGCTGGCACCTGGGTGCGCTGGGCATGCCCGGCATCACGGCATACGTGGGCCTGGTGGTGGTCGCGCAAATCCAGGCCGGCGAGACCGTGGTCTGCAGCGCCGCCGCAGGCGCCGTGGGCAGCGCGGTGGCGGCCGTGGCCAAAGGGCGGGGCTGCCGTGTCATCGGCATCGCGGGTGGCGCGGAGAAGTGCCGTTATGCGGTGGAAGAGCTGGGCTACGACCTCTGCCTGGACTACAAGGCCCACGCCAACGCTGCCAGCCTGTCGAAGGCGCTGGAAGAAGCCTGCCCGGAAGGCGTGGAGGTCTACTTCGAGAACGTGGGCGGCATGGTGCAGGAGGCCGTGTTGCCGCGCCTCAAGGACCATGGCCGGATCGCAGTGTGCGGCCTGATCGCGGGCTACGACGGCGCCCCCATGCCCATGGCCGAGCCGCGCTGGATCCTGACCAGCCGGCTGCGCATCCAGGGCTTCACGGTGGGGGACTACCAGCAGCACTGGGACGATGCGTTGAAAGAGCTGGAGGCCCGCGCCGACGACGGCAGCCTTCGCCCACGCGAGAGCATCGCGCAGGGCCTGGAGAATGCACCCGAGGCCTTTCTGGGCCTGCTGCGGGGCCACAATCTGGGCAAGCAGCTGGTGCGGCTCATCCCCTGAGCCACGCGGGCCGAAGCAGGAGACGCGCATGGCCATTCCCGCCACCCACGAGGTCCACAACCAGCCCACCGTGCTGGAGGACTATTGCCTCTTCGAGACCAACCGTCCATTGCAGGACGCCCTGCGCCTGCAGGCTCCCGGGCTGGACACACAGCGGCTGCGCGCACTGGGTGCACGCATGGGCAGCCGCGAGATGCAAACCCATGCGCGGCTGGCCAACGTCCACACGCCGCAGCTGCACCAGCACGACCGCTTCGGCCGCCGCGTGGACAGCGTGGAGTTCCACCCCAGCTACCACGCGCTGTTGGCCGCGGCCATGGACGCCGGCCTGCACAGCCGCCCCTGGGATGCCGTGCCTGCGGGCAGCACGCCCACGGGCCATCTGGAGCGCGCCGCGGGCTTCATGCTCTTCACCGAGTGCGAGCCCTCGGTGTTGTGCCCCATCTCCATGACCTACGCCGTGCGGCCCGCGCTGCGCGCCAATGCCGCGATCCACACGGCCTGGCAGCCAGGCCTGTCGGGCACCGTCTACGACCCACGGCTCACGCGCTGGAGCGACAAGACCGGCCTGACCATGGGCATGGGCATGACCGAGAAGCAGGGTGGCTCGGACGTGCGTGCCAACAGCACGCGTGCCGAGCCCGACGGCAGCGACGCCTGGGGCGCGCGTTATGCCGTCACGGGCCACAAGTGGTTCATGTCCGCGCCCATGTGCGACGCCTTCCTGGTGCTCGCGCAGACGTCCTCGGGGCTGTCCTGCCTGTTCCTGCCGCGCGTGCTGCCCGATGGGTCGCTCAACGCCATCGCCATCCAGCGCCTCAAGGACAAGCTGGGCAACAAGGCCAACGCCAGTTCCGAGGTGGAGTTCCATGGCGCCACGGCCTGGCTGGTGGGCCCCGAGGGCAACGGCATCGCGCAGATCCTGGAGATGGGCACGCTCACGCGGCTGGACTGCTCGCTGGGCACGGCCGGGCTGATGCGCCAGGCCCTGAGCCTGGCGCTGCACCACACGTCCCAGCGCAACGCCTTCGGCGGTCCGCTGCTGGACAAGCCTTTGATGCGCAATGTGCTGGCCGACCTGGCGCTGGAGTCCGAGGCCGCCACGGCGCTGGCGCTGCGCCTGGCCCGCGCCTTCGACCAGGCCGCCGACCCGCACGAACGCGCAATAGCGCGCCTGCTCACACCGGTCGCCAAGTTCTGGATCTGTAAACGCGGCAGCCTCTTCGCGCAGGAGGCCATGGAGTGCCTGGGTGGCAACGGGTATGTGGAGGCCGGCGGCGAGGGTGTCATGGCGCGTATCTACCGCGAGATGCCGCTCAACTCCATCTGGGAGGGGGCAGGCAACATCATGGCGCTGGACCTGCTTCGCGCCATCCGCAAGGCCGACGCCGCCGCCGCACTGGCGAAAGAGCTGGAGCCCGCGCGCCGCGCCCACCCGGCGCTGGAGCGCCTCGCCGCTGCGTTGCCCACCCGCGTGGAGCAGATGGCCACCGAGATGGAAGCCCGCCGCCTGGCCCAGGACATCGCCCTGGCCGTGCAGGCCTCCCTGCTGTACCAGAGTGCGCCGGGGGCCGTGTTCGCGGCCTTCTGCGATGCGCGGCTGGGCGGCGACTGGGGCTACAGCTTCGGTACGCTGGGCGCCGCCACCAACTTCGACACCATCCTGCAACGCGCCATGCCGACCTGAAGGAGTGACACCATGAGCGACATCATCCTGCACCAGTACGCGACTTCACCCTTTGCGGAGAAAGTCCGCCGCATCCTGGCCTTCAAGGGCCTGGCCTGGCGCGCCGTGGACATCCCGATGGTCGCGCCCAAGCCCGACGTGGAGGCGCTGACCGGTGGCTACCGCAAGACCCCCATCCTGCAGATCGGTGCCGACATATGGTGCGACACCGCGCTGATCTGCGACGTGCTGGAGCACCTGCAGCCCGAGCCCACGCTGTACCCGCTGCATGCCAAGGGCCTGTCGCGCATCGTGGCGCACTGGGCCGACAACCAGCTGTTCTGGCCCGCGATGGCGCACAGCTTCCATGCCAAGGGTGCGGCCCATGTGCTGGCAGACAAGACACCCGACGAGGCCAAGGCCTTCGGCGAGGACCGCATGAAGATGCGCATCGCCGTGCCGCGCATCCCGCCGGCCGACGCGCTGGGCGCCTACCGCTCTCACCTGCGCCGCATCGCGAACATGCTGGAGGAGGGTGAGTTCCTGCTGGGCCTGCAGCCCTGCATCGCCGACTTCGCGGTCTACCACCCGTTGTGGTTCACGCGCCACCGCGCCACGCCGATGGCCGGCATCTTCGAGGCCACACCCTCGGTGCTCGAATGGATGGACCGCATCGCGGCACTCGGCGAGGAGCGCCGCAGCACCATGGCATCGGCCGAGGCGGTTGCCGTGGCCCAGGCTGCCACGCCGGCGCCGCTGGACGCATCCGAGCCCTTCCAGGACGACCACGGCATCCCGCTGGGCACGCGCGTGACCATCGTGGCGGATGCTTTCGGCCCGGAGCCCACGGAAGGTGAACTGGTGGCCGCCACGCGCATGCACTACACGCTGCGCCGTGAGGATCCGCGCGCCGGCACGGTGCATGTGCATTTCCCGCGCATGGGGTATGTGATGCGCGTGGCTCGGCCTGCATGACAGCGTCGGCAGACCTGCAGTGGACCCTGCGGTGGTCCCTGGACGATTTCTCGCCACGCGGGCTCTATGACCTGCTACGCCTGCGCAGCGAAGTCTTCGTGGTCGAACAGGCCTGCATCTTCCAGGACATGGACGGCCTGGACGACCGCGCCCTGCATGTGCTGGGGCATGACGCCACCGGCCAACTCGTCGCCTACGCGCGCTGCTTCGACAAGGGCATCACCTTCGACGAGGCCAGCATCGGCCGCGTGATCACCTGCGGCGCGGCGCGTGGCAGCGGACTGGGCCACCGGCTCATCGACCGCGCCATGGCCGCGGTGGGCGAGCGCTGGGGCGTGCAGCCCATCCGCATCGGCGCGCAGGCACGGCTGCGGCGTTTCTACGAAGGCCACGGCTTCGTGGACCTGCAGCGCCCGTACGTGGAAGACGGCATCGACCACCTGGAAATGGTGTGGCAACCGGAAAAGAACTTAAAGGAGAACCCATGATCGACGACTTCCGAAACAAGACCGCCGTGTTGACCGGCGCCGGCTCCGGCTTCGGGCTGGAATGCGCGCGCATCGGCGCACGCCGCGGCATGCACCTGGTGCTGGTGGACGTGCAGCAGGACGCGCTGGACGCTGCTGCCGCCGAGATGCAGGCGGCTGGCGCACAGGTGCTGGCCCGCCGCGTCGATGTGTCCAAGGCCGACCAGGTGGAGGCCCTGGCCGCCGAGGTGCAGGCCCGTTTCGGCGCGCCCCACCTGGTGTTCAACAACGCCGGCGTGGGCGGCGGTGGGTTGATCTGGGAGAACACGCTCAAGGACTGGGAGTGGATCCTGGGCGTGAACCTGATGGGCGTGGTGCACGGCGTGCGCAGCTTCACGCCCATGATGCTCGAGGCCGCGCGCCGCGACCCGGCCTGGCGCGGCCACATCGTCAACACGGCCAGCATGGCGGGCCTGGTGAACATGCCCAACATGGGGGTCTACAACGTCAGCAAGCACGCGGTCGTGAGCCTGACCGAGACGCTGTTCCAGGACCTGTCCCTGGTCACGGACCAGGTCGGCGCCAGCGTGTTGTGCCCCTTCTTCGTGCCCACCGGCATCACCCAGAGTGGCCGCAACCGCCCGCAGGACCTGGCCGACGCCGACAAGCCGCTCACGGCCAGCCAGCGGGTCGGGCAGGCCATGGTCGAGAAGGCCGTGGGCTCGGGCCGTGTGTCGGCCACCGATGTGGCGCAATACGTCTTCGATGCCGTGGCCGCCAACCGCTTCTACATCTACAGCCACCCCAAGGCGCTCAAGTCCGTGCAGCAACGCATGGAGGATGTGGTGGGTATCCGCAACCCGCAGGATGCCTTCGCCGAGCGGCCCCAGGTGGGCGAGGAGTTGCGGCGCGCGTTGCGCGCGCCGCACTGAGCGTCAGGGGTCGCGGCGCTGGTTGCGGAAAGCGAACCAGCCCGCCACCGCCGTGAAGCCGATCACCACGCTCACCAGTATCCAGAAGCCGTGGGGGTTGTCGGCCAACGGCACCCCGCCCACATTCATGCCGAACAGGCCGGCCAGGATGTTGATCGGCAGGGCCAGCACCGTCACCACAGTCAGCACGAACAGGCTGCGGCTGGTGCCTTCGTTGACGGCCGCGGCCAGCTCTTCCTGCACCAGGCGGATGCGTTCCTGCAGCGCCGTCATGTCGCGCAGCGCCACGGAGAACTCCTCGGTGGACTGGCGCAGCTCGTCCACGTCGCGCTCGGCCATCCACTGCGGCGGGTGCTGCAACAGGCGGAACAGCGCCGCGGGCTCGGGCGCCAGCAGCCGCTGCAGCCGCACCAGCAGGCGCCGCAACGCACCCAGGCGGCTGCGCTTCTGGTCCAGCCTGCCCGCGAGCAGGCTGTCCTCGATCTGGTCGACGCGCCGCGTGACGCCGCGCACCACGTCCACCAGCACGTCGGCCTGCGCGCGCAGCAGGCGCTCCAGCAGTTCCACCGTGGAGCGCATGGGTTCGCCACGCTGGATGGCCACGCGCAGCTGGTCCACCGAGCGCAGGGGTGACTGCCGCGCCGTGACCACCAGCCGGCGGTCCACGCTGATCCACAACGTGGCTATGTCGGAGGCGTCGAAGCTGAAGTCGAACTGCACGTCGTTGATGACGGCGATCAGCGCCTGGTCGTCGCGCTCGATGCGGGTCGAATGCAGCCCGCCCTGCAGGGCCTCGAAGAACGCATCACTCAGGTTCGCATGCCGCCGCAGCCAGCGTTCGGCCGCGCTGTGGGACAGGTTGAAATGCAGCCAGGCGAAGCTGGCGTGTCCGTCCGGCGCGGTTGCGGGTGAAGGTGACGATGACGGGGAGGGGGTGGGGGTTCCAATGATCTCGGCCAGCCAGGCCGCCGCCGCGTCGGAGTCCATGCCCTGCGCCGGCTGCTCGCCGTCGAAGCGGTAGCCGCAGATCAGTCCGAAAGCGTCCGCACCGTAGTGCGACGGGACGAGGGCGGCCGGGGGCTGGGGTTCCCGGTCCCGCAGGCCCTGGTGCAGGCGTTCATGGAGGCGTGCGCTGTCCATCCGGGTGGCGGCGCACCGCAAGGTGGCCAAAAGATGGCGATCTTGCGCCGCGTGTGTGACGCTTTGATGTCGAGGCGGTGACGCCGCGCCGTGCGGTTCCGTGCCGTGGCCCGGCGGCGCGGGGCGTCAGTGCACAGGCCGTGGAGACACTGCCTTGGGCTCGAACAGGTCCACCTGCGTCAGGATGCCGCCGCTGTCGCCCAGGCTGTCCATGAATCGCAGCAGCACATCGTCCCGGATGAAGCTGGCCGAGGATTCCGCGGTCAGCAGCACCTCGGGCGCCTGGGGCCGTGCGACCACATAACCCTGCACGTAGTCCACCCCGATCTCCGCCAGCGTCTGCACGGTGCCCGCGTCCTCGGCCCATTCGGCGATCGTCTGCATGCCCAGGTTGCCCGCGAGGTTGACGATGGCCTCGACGATGGCCACGTTGGCGGGGTGCGTGTTCATCTCGACGATGAAGCTGCCGTCGATCTTCAGCAGATCGGCGGGCAGCTCCTTGAGGTACGAGAACGAGGTGTAGCCGGCACCGAAATCGTCCAGCGCCACCTTGGCGCCGTAGCTGCGCACGGTGTCGATGAAATGCCGCGTGTTCTTGAGGTCGTGCAGCGCCACGCTCTCGGTGATCTCGATGCACAGCAGGCGGGCGATGTCCACGTTGGCGGCGAGCAGGGCGAACACGTCCTGCAGGAAACGCTCGTCGTTGAGCGAGGCGCCGCTGAGGTTCATGCAGACGAAGCGGGTGTTGCCGAGCTGGTGCTGGTGGGAGCTGAGCCAGGCCAGCGTATTGGCCAGCACCCATCGGTCGATAACCCCCATGCGGCCGCTGTTCTCGGCTGCGGCGATCAGCCGCTCGGTGGGCACCAGCTGCCCCGACGGATCGCGCATGCGCAGCAGCACCTCGAAGTTCAGCGAGTCCTGCGGCGCGCGCAGCGACATGATGGGCTGCATCTCCAGATAGAGGCCATCGGTGCCGGAGCTGGTGGACAGCCATTCCACCAGCCGCAGCTCGGCCTCATGTTCCTGGAAGGCGCCGGCGGCACGGTCGTAGACCACCAGGCCGTCGCCGTTGGCGCGCTTGGCATCGCGGCAGGCCCGGTCGGCGGTGGAGAGGGCATCCTTGAGCAGCGTGCCGGGCGTCACCTCCACCAGGCCCATGGAGCCGCGCACGTGGAAGGCCTTGTCGCCGACCTGGAAGGGCGTGCCGCCCACCGCGCGCACGATGCCCTGGCACACCAGCGTGGCCAGGGGCAGGGCGATCTCGGGCAGCACGATCACGAACTCGTCGCCGCCCACGCGCCCCACGCGGATCGCGCCCGAGACCATCTCGGTCACGCGCTTGCAGACCTGCTGCAGGATCTCGTCGCCCACGTTGTGGCCGTAGAGGTCGTTGATGAGCTTGAAGCGGTCCAGGTCGAGATAGGCGAGCGCGAAGGGCTTGCCACTGCGGCCCGCGGCCTCGCCGGCCTGGTTGAAGGCGTTCTCCACGCCGCGGCGGTTGAGCACCTTGGTCAGCGGGTCGTTGTGGGCCAGGAAGTTGAGGTCCTCCGTGGCCCGCGACTTGTCGGTCACGTCGAACAGCGAACCCTCGATCTTGTCGTTGGCCAGCGTCGCCTTGACCAGGAAGCGGCGTGAGGCGGCCAACGGGCGCTGCGGGTTGCCGCGCACCTCAAGCTCGCCCGCGACCTGGTTGTAGACCAGGTGGTGCAGCTGCGTCCACGCGCCCTGGTCGAAGTAGCGCTGCCAGGCATTGGTGCGTTCGCCCAGCACCTCGGGGCCGAGCATCTCCACCAGCGCGGGGTTCGCGCTCAGGAAGCGGCCCTGCAGGTCCAGCGTGAACAGCCCGATGGGCATCGCGTTGAAGTTGTGTTCGAGCTCGGCCTGCATCTGCAGGCGCTGCTCATGCTCCTGGCGCATCTGTTCGGCGATGGCCAGTGCCGCGAGCAGGCTGGCGGACAGGGCCACCGTGACGAAGTTGGCCGCGCCCACCAGCTCCTTGATGCCGAAGACCGCCGCCACGATCTCCGACAGGCTGGAGACGAAGGTCACGCCCAGCGAGGCGCCGTACCAGATCGCGACGCGGGACCGGTAGCGCACCAGGATGGTGACCAGGCTCACCGACATCAGGACCAGCCCCATGCCGGTCACGGCCCACATCATCGGCAGCCAGACGCGGTAGGGCATCACGAAAGACACCAGCAGGAAGGGCAGGCACAACCACTGCGTGTACCGCAGCGCGGGGCCGTAGGCGGTCTTGCGCAGCTCCTCGTGGAACAACGTGCGGTAGAGCGTGAGCGTCAGCAGCCCATAGATGGCCACCGTGACCGCGCGTGAGTGCAACAGCCACGAGGTCGGCAGGCTGTGTCCGAGCCACTGCGTGTCCCAGCCGGCGGTGATGGTGCCCATGCGCAGCGTCACGACCAGCCAGGCGGCGAACAGCACGTAGAGCGTCTGGCGGTTGATCCAGGCCGTCATCAGCACGAACACCGCCAGCACGATCAGGCCCCCATCGAGCAGGCCGGACTTGCGGTGGAACTGCGCGATGGACTTCTGCAGGTCCGGGGTCTCCCAGGACACCGCGGTGAGCCGGGCCGGCCCTGTGAAAGTGGCGCGGCACAGCACCTTGGTATCGGGCTGCACCAGGTCGAGCGCGAATCCGGCCTTGGCCACCGACAGGTTGCCGGTGGAGCGTGTCAGCGTGGCCTCACCCAGCGGCGCGAGCGTGGCATGGTTCCAGCAGGCCACGCGCAGCGCATGGCGTGAGGGGAACTCCAGCGTGGCCGGCGCACGCGTGGTGCTGCTGGGCTGCACCGTGAACCAGAACGGCGCTTCCGAGCGCTGCGTGTCGAGGTGCGCGATTTCGGGGGCCGCGTCGACACGGTCCCGCGCGCGCGTCAGGTCTTCGTTGGCCCCCAGCGCGGGCACCACCTGCAGCGGGACGGGCGTGCCCGCGCCGCCACCCAGCTGGTCATCCCAGAGCACCAGTGCCACCACGGACAACAGGCCGATCGCGATGGGCACGGCATAAATCGCGAGCGCCCACAACACCGCTTCGTAGGTACGACGTACCTGCGACGGGAAGGATCCGTTCCAAAAAGCAGCGCTACCCGGCATGCGGCCTTGTCACCATTGGAACCAATCCAACGTGTGGCTAGTCTACGCGGCGACTACTTCAATTCAGCCGAACGGCGGAGGTGACGCATCACACCGCCAGCCCGACTGTTGCCAATCGTTGTTGAATTGCAACGAAATATTCGGGGGATGGCGCTGCGCCGCCGCCGGACGCAAGGCGTCAGCGCGCAGCGGCCGGCTGAAACATCCCACCCCAGACCGACTCCGTGGTGGAGCGCACGTCGATATCCGGGTGGTGCGTGTAGCTGAAGAACTTCAACAGCGGGTGGTGGGCTTCCAGCCAGCGCTGGTGGCCGGTCGCGATCTCGAAACCCAGCACGCGGTGCGGAATGTTGCCGCCATGGCGCATGGGGATGAAGCCCTGCTCCGGATAGAGGTCCTCGAACAGTAGCTGGTCATACTGGCGGTCCAGCGGCTTGCGGGCCGCGACGATGGCGAAATCGATGCCATCGAGCTCGCAGTACTGGAAGGCGGCCTTGATCAGCACCATCTTCACCAGCCGGCCGATGCTGCCGCCCACGATGCCCAGGCGGCTCACTTCGACTAGGGGCCGGTCGCGCAACCAGCGGGGCAGGGTGACGGTCTGTTCGACCTTCAGCGGCATGTTGGCATTGCTCTGGATGCGCAGGGTTCCCAGCGGGCTGCCATCGAGCTTGGATTCGGCGAGCAGCACCACCACGCCTGCTTCCGAGTCCAGCGCCTCGGGACGCGTGAGCGAGTCGGAGAACTCCGGCATGTGGCGCTTGTAGGCCGCATGGCGGATCACCACGGCCTTGGCCAGGTCCGAGTCGCTGCGCACCATCCGCACCGTGAAGGGCAGGCGCTCCTCGGTCATCGACGGCTCTGCCGGCACCGGCTGCTTCAATTCGCTGGGGGTATGGAACGCGAAACGACTTCCAGGGTTCGTCGTGGGGAGGGACTGGGAGATCACGATACGGGTCCTTGTGGCTGCGGTGCGGGGCGTCGAGCGCTGGCGCGCTGGACACGACTCTAGAAGCCGCGAGGCTGCGCGACCGTTGGGGCTGATGCCAAACAGCGTGTAGGGATTTGCCTGACACAAGCTTTTCAGGGCAGGTACTGCGACAGGGCGCGTGGCGTCCAGTTGCACCGGAATGGGGCGCACGCTATGGCACACTCGCCGCCTCCTGGCCGGGTCCTTCCAGTGCATCGACCCGGTGCCCGTGTCCCTTCTCTCCCGAATCCCGCCATCCATGCCCAGCATCATCCAGCGCATCGCCGAGGAACTGCGCGTCCGTGACAACCAGGTCCAGGCCGCCGTCGACCTGCTCGATGGGGGGGCCACCGTGCCCTTCATCGCCCGCTACCGCAAGGAGGCCACCGATGGGCTGGACGATGTGGCGCTGCGCGAGCTGGAGGTGCGCCTGGTCTACCTGCGCGAGCTGGAGCAGCGCCGCGAGAGCGTGCTGCAGGCCATCGAGGAGATGGGCAAGCTCACGCCGCAGCTGCGCGCCGCGATCCTGGGCGCCCCCACCAAGCAGGAGCTGGAAGACCTCTACCTGCCCTACAAGCAGAAGCGCCGCACCAAGGGCGAGATCGCCCGCGAGGCGGGCCTCGAACCCCTGGCCGACCAACTGCTGGCCGATCCCACGCAGGTGCCGCTGGAGGCCGCACAGGCCTTCGTGATCCCGCTGCGGCCGCATGTGGAGGGGGAGGACAAGCAGCCCGATTTCTCCACGCCGCAGCTCGTGCTCGATGGCGTGCGCGATCTGCTGAGCGAGCGCTGGGCGCAGCTCACGCCGCTGGTGCAGGACCTGCGCGAGTGGCTCTGGGCCAACGGGCTGTTGAAGAGCAGCCTGCGCAGTGGCAAGGACGAAGCGAATGCTGAAGTCGCGAAATTCCGCGACTACTTCGACTACGACGAGCCCATCGGCCAGGTGCCTTCGCACCGCGCGCTGGCCGTGTTCCGGGGCCGGGCGCTGGAGGTGCTGGACCTCGCGCTGCAGCAGCCCGAGCCACCTGCACCGGCTGCCACGTCCGGCAAGCCGTCTTCGGTGGTTTCGCTGGCCGAGGCCCGCATCGGCCAGCATGTGGGCTGGCGCCACCAGGGCCGCCCGGCCGACGACTTCCTGCAGAAATGCGTGGGCTGGACCTGGCGGGTCAAGCTGAGCCTGACGGTGGAGCGCGACCTCTTCGGCCGCCTGCGCGAGGCCGCCGAGGCCGTGGCCATCAAGGTCTTTGCCGACAACGTGCGCGACCTGCTGCTGGCAGCACCCGCCGGCCCGCGTGCCGTGATGGGCCTGGACCCGGGCATCCGCACCGGCGTCAAGGTGGCCGTGGTGGACGCCACCGGCAAGCTGGTGGACACGACCACCGTGTTCCCGCACGAGCCGCGCCGCGATTGGCAGGGTTCCCTGATGACGCTGGCCCAGCTGTGCCACAAGCACAACGTGGAGCTGATCGCCATCGGCAATGGCACCGCCAGCCGCGAGACCGACCAGCTGGCTGGCGAGGTGCTGGGCCTGCTGGCCAAGGCGCGCGCCACGCACGGTGGCGAGGGGCCGGCGCCGGCCAAGGTGGTGGTCAGCGAGGCCGGCGCCTCGGTGTATTCCGCCAGCGCCTTCGCGTCACAGGAGATGCCCGACGTGGACGTGAGCCTGCGGGGGGCCGCCAGCATTGCGCGGCGCCTGCAGGACCCGTTGGCCGAGCTGGTCAAGATCGACCCGAAGTCCATCGGCGTGGGCCAGTACCAGCACGACGTGAACCAGGGCGACCTGGCGCGCAGCCTGGACGCCGTGGTCGAGGACTGCGTGAACGGCGTGGGCGTCGACCTGAACACGGCCAGTGTGCCGCTGCTCTCGCGGGTCTCCGGCCTGTCGGGCAGCGTGGCGGGTGCCGTGGTGCGCTGGCGCGATGCGCACGGGCGCTTCCGCACGCGCCAGCAACTGCTGGAGGTGTCGGGCCTGGGCCCGAAGACCTTCGAACAGTGCGCCGGGTTCCTGCGCATCCGTGGCGGCGACAACCCGTTGGACCAGACCGGCGTGCACCCCGAGACTTATCCCGTGGTGGAGAAGATCCTGCAGCAAACCCAGCTGCCGGTCGAGCAGGTCATGGGCCGCACCGACGTGCTGCGCAAGCTGCGCCCCGAACTCTTCGCCAGCGAAGGCTTCGGCCTGCCCACCGTCAAGGACATCTTCGGCGAGCTGGAGAAACCCGGCCGCGACCCGCGCCCCGAGTTCCGCACCGCGAAGCTCAACGAAGGGGTGGTGGACATCGCCGACCTGCGCGAGGGCATGGTGCTGGAGGGCACGGTCAGCAACGTGGCCGCCTTCGGCGCGTTCGTGGACCTCGGCGTGCACCAGGACGGGCTGGTCCACGTCAGCCAGCTCAGCCACAAGTTCGTGACCGACGCCCGGGAGGTGGTCAAGACCGGCGCCATCGTCAAGGTGCAGGTGCTGGAGGTGGACCTGCCGCGCAAGCGCATCAGCCTGACCATGAAGCTGGGCGAGGCCCCCGCGCGGCGCTCCGGCGGCGACCGGCCGGGCGCGGGCGCGCAGCCCAGCCGCGACCAGCGCCAGTACCTGCAGCGGCAGAACAGCGCGCCCGCCGGAGGCAACGCCATGGCTGCGGCGTTTGCCAAACTGGGACGCAATTAGTACGTTTGGCGGATGGGATGCGTCGATTTTGCGCGCCGAATCGTGAATATGTCCGTGACGTGCCCTTGGCGTTGGACTACGCGCGTGATAGCGCCCCAACTGGACATTAGGGTCGGCCCATAATGCCTCCCCACCCGCAAGGGTCGACCCCGACCGCAGGAGCCTTGAGTCCATGGACCTGAATGCCGTCCTGGCAAGCCAGTTCACCCTTCCCAGCATTCCCAAGGTCCTGGCCTTGTTGTTGAGCGAGCTGGAACGGCCGCTGCCGGACTTGAAGCGCATCAACCAGCTCGTCAACACCGACCCCGCGCTGACCTTGCGCCTGTTGCAGCTCTCGAACTCCGGATACTTCAAGCTGTCGCAGCGCGTCAACAGCGTCGCCGAATCGCTGGCGCTGGTCGGACTGGGCCATGTGCGCGCGCTGGTGCAGGCCTCCACCTCGGGCGCCTCGCTCAAGGCCGTGCCGGGCATCCAGCTGCAGCAGTACTGGGACTACAGCCTGGACGTGGCCAAGGTGTCCCGTTCTCTGGCGGGTGCGCTGCGCCAGAACCAGCAGGCGGCGTTCACCGCGGGCCTGGTGCACCTGGTCGGCGAGCTGGCCATGCGCATCGCCATGCCCGAGCAGATGGCGGCGCTGGACCGGGAAGCGCCGGCGCTCGAGAGCAAGCGCGCGCGCCTGGAGCGCAAGACGCTGGGCTTCAATTTCGCGGACGTGGCCGGCGGCCTGGCCCGCAAATGGCTGTTTCCCGAGCCCATCGTGGACGCGCTGGAGCACCAGGACCGCCCGTTCTACAACAACGTCTACGAGCCGCTGGCCGGCGTGCTGCACCTCGCGGCCTGGCGCGCCCGTGCCAAGGCGGCAGGGCTGAACCAGCGCCAGATGGCGGTGAGTTTCCCCGGCGCCGTGGGCGACGTGCTGCAGCTGGACATCGACATGGTGCTGCAGCAGGACCCGATCGACTGGAACAACCAGGTCGTCGTCGAGCGGTAGGCCATGCAGGCGCTGCGCCTCCACGCCGGGCCGGCGGCGATGGACTGGATCCGGCGGCATGGCCTGTCACCGGCTGATGTGGGCACGATCCCGGGCGCGGCCGGCGGCCCCAAGGGCCTGGTCCTCGGACCGCTGGACCGCTTCCTTTTTGGTGACTGGCTGCCGCGCAGCGACCAGCCCATCGACCTCGTGGGCGCCTCCATCGGCGCCTGGCGCATGGCCACAGCCTGCCTGGACCGGCCGGTCCAGGCTTTCGAGCGGCTGGAGCACGACTACATCCACCAGCATTACGACACCCCGCCGGGCCACCGCCGGCCCCGCGCTGAGGATGTGAGCGCGGTGTTCGGGCGCAGCCTGCAGGATTTCTACGGCGCCCGCTCGGCCGAGGTGCTGCGGCATCCGCGCTACCGTCTTCATGTGGTGACCGCCCGCGGACGCCACGTGCTGCGGCGCGAGGGCCGCTGGCAGACGCCGCTGGGCTACCTCGGCGCCTTCGTGAGCAACACGGTGCACCGCAAGGCCCTGGGTGCGTGGCTGGAGCGCGTAGTGTTCTCGTCGCCGGGAGCGGCACTGCCCTTCGGCGTGCGCGACTACCGCAGCCGCCATCTCACGCTGACCGCGCAGAATTTCCACCCGGTGCTGCAGGCCAGCTGTTCCATCCCCTTCGTGCTGCGCGCGGTGCAGGACATCCCCGGCGCACCGCCCGGTGCGTACTGGGATGGCGGGCTGACCGACTACCACCTGCACCTGGACTATCCCGGGCATGGCCGGCCCGGGCAGGGCAGTGGCGGCGCGGGCCTGGTGCTGTACCCGCATTTCCAGCATGCCGTGGTGCCGGGCTGGCTGGACAAGGGGCTCAAGTGGCGCCACCGCTCCACCCCCTTCCTGGACAACATGCTGCTGCTGTCGCCGCACCCGGACTGGGTGCGGGCCCTGCCGCGTGCCAAGCTGCCGGACCGCAAGGATTTCGAGTTCCATGGCCAGGACCTCCAGGCCCGCGTGGCGCAATGGACCACGGCCGCCCGCGCCAGCCAGCAGCTGGCCGACGAATTCGCCGCGTGGCTGGAGCGGCCGGACCCGGCGCGCGTGCTGCCGTTGTAGCCGTTCGACCGCGCCGCTCGGCGGGGCTGGGCGACAATCCCGGGCTCTGCAGACCGTACCGCCCCGCCACGCATCCGCCGTTGGCGCTCCGCCCATGTCCCGCTACCTGACCGCCGCCCTCTACAAGTTCGTGTCCCTGCCCGATGCCGCCGCGCTGCGTGCACCGCTGCTGGCCGAATGTGAACGCCATGGCATCAAGGGCACGCTGCTGCTGGCCACGGAGGGCATCAACGGCACCATTGCCGGGCCGGAGCAGGGCATCCGCGCCGTGCTGGCCTGGCTGCGCGCCGACCCGCGCTTCGCCGACCTGGAGCACAAGGAATCCTGGGCCGACGCGCTTCCTTTCCACCGCATGAAAGTACGGCTCAAGGCCGAGATCGTGACGCTGCAGGTGCCTGGGCTCGACCCCACGCGCACCGTCGGCCGGTATGTGGAGCCCGAAGACTGGAACGCACTCATCGCCGAGCCCGATGTGGTGCTGGTGGACACGCGCAATGCCTACGAGGTGGCCGTGGGCAGCTTCGACGGCGCGGTGGATCCGGGCACACGCAGTTTCTCCGAGCTGCCGGCCTGGGTGCAGGCGCAGCGCGCACCCGGTGGCCTGCTGGCCGCGCAGGACGGCCGCACGCCGCGCGTGGCCATGTTCTGCACCGGCGGCATCCGCTGCGAAAAATCCACGGCCTACCTGCGTTCGCAGGGCTTCGACGAGGTCTACCACCTGCGCGGAGGCATCCTGAAGTACCTGGAGACCGTGCCTGCGGAACAGAGCCGCTGGCAGGGCGAGTGTTTCGTCTTCGACGAGCGCGTGGCCGTGGGCCATGGCCTGGCGCAGGGCGACTGGACGCTGTGCCGCTCCTGCCGCATGCCCCTGTCCGAGGCCGAGCGTGCATCGCCGCTGTACCGGGAGGGTGTGAGCTGCCCGCATTGCGCCGAGGCCACGGACGACGCGCGCAAGACCAACCTGGCAGAACGCCAACGGCAGGTGGAGCTCGCCCGCGCGCGCAACCAGCAGCATGTGGGCGCGCGCATGCCGGCGCGGACGGCACCGGCGCCGGGCGCCTCTGCGAATGCTGGTGACGGCGTACCGCCCGCCACGGCATGACGGAAGACGCGCTGCCGCGACTGCTGGCAGACCCGCTCTCCGAACTCCTGGCGCAGCTGGATGCGGCGCCAAATGTCCGCCGCGTGGTCGGCATCGTGGGCCCGCCGGGGGCGGGCAAGAGCACCCTGGCCGTGCGCCTGGCCGAGGCCGTCAATCGCCGGCGCGGCGCCCCGGTGGCCATGGCGCTGGGCATGGACGGCTTCCATCTCACGCGCGCGCAACTCGCCGCTTTTCCCGACCCCGAAGCCGCGCGGGCGCGCCGCGGCGCGCCCTGGACCTTCGATCCCCAGGCCCTGGCGCAGCGGCTGCAGCGGGTGCGCGCGGCCGACCTGCAACCCGGTGCGGCATCCATCGGCTGGCCGGGCTTCGAACACGGTGTCGGCGACCCTGTGGCCGACGCGCTGCAGGTGCCCCCTGCTGTGCGGCTGGTGCTGCTCGAAGGCCTCTACCTGCTGCACGACCGCGACGGCTGGGACCTGCGTGCGTGGATGGATGTCTGCTGGTTCCTGGACACGCCGCTGGAGACCGCGCTGCAGCGCCTGGCCCTGCGCCACCAGCAGGCCTGGGGAATCACCCCGGAGGCCGCGGCACGGCGCATCGACGGCAACGACCGGCCCAACGCCCGCATCGTCATGGCCAGCATCGCGCGTGCGGATGCCCGGGTGCCGCTGGACGCCGCATGTACGTCCTGAAGCCCGGTATCAAGAAACATCCCGCGCGGCGCTGGGCGCTGCCGGACCGCATCTTCTTCGGGTACGGCGCCTGCGCGATCCTGGCCGGCGCCTTCCTGCGCAACCCACCGCTGCCCGGCTTCCATGCCGAGAAGATCGTGCCGCGCGAGGGCTTCCACGGCAACCACATCTATGTGACGGACGGCCGGGTCAGCTTCGACTTCCACGGATATGCCTGCCGCGCGGGTCTGCTGGACCACCACCGCCGCGGCTGGACGGCCCACAGCCCGGGCTGGGACGGCCACATCGAGGTGGTGGACTTCGACCTGCTGGACACCGCCGCCCTCAATGCCCGCAAGATGCTGGGCCCTGACCAGTACCTGCACGACCCCGTGCCGCGGGCTGCGCGTTTCATCGCCCTGCGCGACCTGTCCCGTGCGCGCCGGGAGCTGCTACTGAACACCGCCTGACGCCTTCATGTCCCAGGACCCCCACCAGCTCCTCACCCCGGCGGTGCGCCATCTGCTGCAGCGCATGGCCCAGGCCCGCCGGCCACCCATGCATACGCTGCCGCCTGCGCAGGCACGTATCGCCTATGCGAAGGGCGCAGAGGTGCTGGAGATCGCGGCACCTTCCATGGCGCGGGTGGAGGATTTCCATGTGCGCGCCCGCGACGGCCATCCGGTGCCGGTGCGCCTGGTGGCGCCGTCCGACGGCGCATTGCCGGTGCTGCTGTACTTCCATGGCGGCGGCTTCACGGTCGGCAGCATCGCCACGCACGACATCCTGTGCCGCGAGCTGGCCCGGCGTGCCGGCTGTGCCGTGCTGTCCGTGGACTACCGGCTGGCGCCGGAGCACCGCTTCCCGGCGGCGGTGGAAGATGCCTGCGACGTGCTGTTCTGGCTGCGCGCGCACGGCGCGGAACGCCAACTGGATACCCAGCGCGTGGCGCTCGGTGGCGACAGCGCCGGTGGCACGCTGGCCGCCGTGTGCGCCATCGTCGCGCGCGACGCCGGCATGCCGGTGTGCCTGCAACTGCTGTGGTATCCGGGCACGGCGGCCACGCACACCACGCCGTCCCACCAGCGATTCGGGCACGGCTTCCTGCTGGACCGGGACATGATCGACTACTTCTTCGCGCAATACCTGCCGGAGGCGTCGGCGCGCAGCGACTGGCGATTCGCGCCATTGGAAGCGCCCGACCTGCAGGGTGTGGCGCCGCTGTGGCTGGGCCTGGCCGAATGCGACCCGATGGTGGACGACGGCCTGCTGTATGCGGACCGCCTGCGCATGGAGGGCGTGGCCGTGGAGCTGGAGATCTACCGTGGCATGATCCACGAGTTCATCAAGATGGGCCGCGCGCTTCCCGAGGCGCGGCAGACGCATGCCGATGCCGCCGACGCGCTGCGCCGCGCCTTCGGCCACCCTTCGACCTCCGGCCCGATTGCAACCCCACCATGACCGCACCGACCCGAAGCCAGTTCCGCCTGATGCACCGCCTGCGCGTGCGCTGGTCCGAAGTGGACCTGCAGCGCATCGTGTTCAACCCGCACTACCTGACCTACGTGGACACGGCCTTCACCGACTACTGGCGTGCACTGGCGGTGGCCTACGAGGACATTCCGCCCCTGCTGGGGGGTGACCTGTTCGTGAAGAAGTCCACCATCGAGTACCACGGCTCCGCGCGGCTGGACGAACTCATCGACGTGGGCCTGCGCTGCGAGCGCATCGGCACGTCGTCGATGCGCATGGCTGCGGCGCTGTTCCGGGGCGACATCCTGCTGGTGACGGCCGAACTGGTCTACGTGTTCGCGGACCCGGTGGCCCAGACCTCCAAGCCCGTGCCCGACGCCTTGCGTGCGCTGATCGAGGCCTACGAGTCCGGTGCACCGGTGACGGACACCGAAACCGGTGACTGGGCGGCGCTGGGTGCCGAGGCGCGCGTGCTGCGGAACGCGGTCTACGTGGAGGAGCTGGGCCTGCCCGACATGCTCGCCCAGGACGCGGCCGATGCGCAGGCGCGGCATGTGCTGCTGCGCAACCGCCTGGGCCAGGTGCTGGGCACCGGCAGGCTGGTCGCGGAAGGCGAGGGCGGTGCACGCATCGGGCGCGTGGCCGTGCGGCGCAACGCCCGCACTCACGGCCATGGCCGGCGCGTGATCGACGCACTCGTGGAAGAGGCGCGCCGCCAGGGGCGCAGCCAGGTGGTGCTCAGCGCGCGGACGGCGGCGCAAGCCTTCTATGCGTCACTGGGTTTCGCGCCCGTGGGGGAGGCCTTCGTGGAAGAGGGCATCCCGCACCAGGAGATGCGGCGCGGGCTTTGAACGCGCGCCGGCGCATCGCCCGGGTGTGATCACGCGATTCAGATGTCGTCGCGCAGCGGATAGGGCACGGGCGCGAGCGTCAGCACGGGGCCATCCGCCCCACCCAGGTGCAGCGGACCCGACTGCAACGTGGCCACCTGCCCCGACACGATGGCCTCGCTGCCACCACCGGGGGCGGGTGCCGCCTGCACCACGGTGCCGCAGGGCTGGTCCGGGTCCGACGCGGCGAAGATCTCCTGGCCCGCAGCCATCGGCGCATCGCTGCGCGCCAGCAGGGCACGGCGCTTGAGCGTGCCGCGGAACTGGCTGCGCGCCACGACTTCCTGGCCAGGATAACAGCCCTTCTTGAAGTTCACGCCGTCCACGGACTCGTAGTTCAGCATCTGCGGCACGAAGGCTTCGCTGGTGGCGGCGCTCACCGTCGCCACGCCGCTGCGCACCTCGGACAAGGCCCACGCCGCAGGGTCCAGTTGGGCGGTGATGGGCGGCAGCGGATGCTCCAGGGGTGCGATCCACAGGGCGCGCGGCACACCCTCGGCGGGGTAGAGCTCCACGAGGTGCGCGCCGTCGACGGTGCGCAGGGTCCAGGGGGCCGCGTGGGGGCCCGCCCATTGCGTCAGTGCCGCCCCGGCCAAGCCCACGAGGCGGAATTCGGCCGTGGCGTCCGTGAGTTTCACCTTGGCGCGCAGCACGAACATCGAGAGCCGTTTGAGCGTGACGGCCAGCAGGTCCTGGCGGCACACGAGCAGGATCTCGCCCGGGCTGCGCTGGAACGCGATGAAGCTGGCCAGCATGCGCCCCTTGGGCGTGCACAGCGCCGCGAGACGCGCCTGGTGGCTGCCCGCCAGCAGGAAATCGTTAGTCAGCTGCGCGTGCAGGAACTTGGCGGCGTCGTCGCCGTGGGCGCGGATCACGCCCAGGTCCTGGAGCGCCGTCATGCCATCGAGGGTGGTGTTCATGGGCTGAATTATCATCATCTGTTGTTTTCCACAGGGTTCCAAGGTTGTGCGACGTCTTGTTGTAGTGGTAATGCTGATGCTGGCGGCCGTGGGCGGCATGGCCTGGTGGTGGCTGGACCAGCCCCTTCGCCTGCCGGCCGACACGGTGGACCTGGCCATCGAGCCGGGCACCAGTGCCCGGGGCGTCGCCGAACGCGTGGCGGGGGCGGGTGTGCAGGTGCGCCCGGAGCTGCTGTATGCCTGGTTCCGTCTCTCGGGAGA
Organism: Burkholderiaceae bacterium; assembly: GCA_965278985.1. Lineage (GTDB taxonomy): Bacteria > Pseudomonadota > Gammaproteobacteria > Burkholderiales > Burkholderiaceae_C > CAISIP01. Next base: position 1,412,044 of record OZ257131.1, read on the forward strand.
TGCGCGCCAGATCAAGGCCGGCAACTACGAACTGGAGCGCGGCGCCACGCCCCGCAGCCTGCTGCGCAAGCTGGTGCGCGGCGAGGAGGCCCTGCGTTCGATCACGCTGGTGGAGGGTTGGAGCTTTCGCCAGGTGCGCGAGGCGCTGGCGCGGGGCAGTGACCTGGTCGGTGAGAGCGCCAAACTGGACGACCAGGCGCTGATGCAGGCGCTGGGCCGCCCGGGCGTGCCGCCCGAGGGCCGGTTCTTCCCCGACACCTACAGCTATTCCAAGGGGTCCAGCGACATGAAGTTGCTGGCACGTGCGCTGCGCGCGATGGACCACCAGCTGGAGGCGGCCTGGGCCTTGCGTGCGCCGGATTCGCCGCTCAGGAACGCCGACGAGGCCCTGGTGCTGGCCAGCATCGTCGAGAAGGAGACCGGCAAGGAAGCGGACCGCCCGCTCGTGGCCGCCGTGTTCGCCAACCGGCTGCGCATCGGCATGATGCTGCAGACCGATCCCACCGTGATCTACGGCCTGGGCACGCGCTTCGACGGCAACCTGCGCAAGAAGGACCTGCTGGCCGATACGCCCTGGAACACCTACACCCGCGCCGGGCTGCCGCCCACGCCCATCGCCATGCCCGGCCGCGCCTCGCTGCTGGCCGCGGTGGCGCCCGCAAAGACACGGGACCTGTATTTCGTGGCGCGTGGCGACGGCAGCAGCCATTTCAGCGGGTCGCTGGACCAGCACAACCGCGCGGTCGACAAGTACCAACGGGGGCGCTGAGGCGAGAATCCTTCCATGGCAAGCGGTGTGTTCATCAGTTTCGAAGGCATCGATGGTGCTGGCAAATCCACCCACATCGACGCGTTGCGCGCGGCGCTCGAGCAGCAGGGGCGCCAGGTCCGCGTGACCCGCGAGCCTGGCGGCACGGAGCTCGCAGAACAGTTGCGGGCATTGGTGCTGCAGATGCCGATGGATGCGCTGACCGAAGCGCTGCTGGTCTTCGCGGCGCGGCGCGACCATCTGCTGCGTGTCATCGAGCCGGCCCTGGCGGACGGGGCCGTCGTGCTCTGCGACCGCTTCACGGACTCCAGCTTCGCCTACCAGGGGGGAGGGCAGGGCCTGTCGCTGGAGGTGCTGCGCTGGTTGGAGCGCCATGTCCAGGCCGTGCCGGGCCGCGCGTCGGCCGATGGATTGCGGCAGCCTGACCTCAGCCTGTGGTTCGACCTGCCGCCCGCGAAGGCGGCCGAGCGGCTTGCGCGCGCCCGCACCCCCGACAAGTTCGAGGCCCAGGGCGAGGACTTCTTCGCGCGGGTCGCGGCAGGGTATGCCGCGCGGGCCGCGGCGGACCCGGTCCGGTTCGCGCGCATTGCCGCCGATGCGCCACGCGAAGAGGTCTGGACGCAGGTGCAGGGCGCGGTGCGCGCCGCGGGCTGGCTGCAATGACACCCTGGGTCGCATCGCAGCTGGAGACGCTGTTGCGGCAGAAGGGCCATGCCTGGCTGCTGCATGGCCCCTCGGGCCTGGGCCAGTACGACCTGGCGATGGCGCTTGCACGGGCCTGGTTGTGCGAGCACCCCACGCCGCAAGGGGCCTGCGGGCAATGCCACAGCTGCCACGCCATCGATGTGCGCGCGCATGCCGACCTGGCGGTACTCATGCCCGAGACCGTGCTGATGGAACGCGACTGGCCCCTGCCCGAGAAGGCCCAGCAGGAGATCGACGACAAGAAGCGCAAGGCCAGCAAGGAGATCCGCGTCGATGCGATGCGCGACGTGGTGGAGTTCTCCCAGCGCACCAATGCCGGCGGCCGTGGCAAGGTGGTGCTGGTGTTCCCCGCCGACCGTATGAACGCCATCACCGGCAACGCCTTGCTCAAGACGCTGGAGGAGCCCCCGGGCGATGTGCGCTTCGTGCTGGCCACGGAGGCCGCGCACCGCCTCCTGCCCACCATCCGCAGCCGCTGCCTGGCGCATGCGATGCAGTGGCCGTCGTCCGATGATGCGCTGGCCTGGCTCGCCACGCAGGACATCGCACCGGCGGCCGCGCGCACCGCGCTGCAGGCGGCCGGTGGGCGCCCCGAGGCGGCCGCGCAGATGGTCGCATCCGGGCGGGATCCCCGCCAATGGCTGCAACTGCCCAAGGCGGTGCAGCGCGGTGACCTGTCGGTGGCCAAGGATTGGACGGGCGCCGAGCTGGTGGACACGCTGCAGAAGATTTGTCACGACATGCAACTGCTGCAGGTGGGTGCCGTGCCGCGGTATTTCGACGCGGCATCCTTGCCCAGGGCCGTGCCGCTGGTGGTGTTGAGTGCCTGGAGCAAGAGCCTGGCGCGGGCACAGCGCAGTGTGGAACATCCATTCAATCCGGGCCTGATGACGGAGGCGCTGATGAGCGAGGCGCGAAACGCCCTAAACTCCGGCCACCGAACCGCCCCATGAGCACCACCTCCACTTCGCCGCGCCCGAGCGTCATCCAGCTGGCCATCAAGGAAAAGGCCGCGCTGTATGCCGCCTACATTCCCCTGTTCCAGGAAGGCGGCATCTTCATCCCGACCGCGCGCGAGTACAAGCTGGGTGACGATGTGTATGTGCTGCTGTCCCTGCCGGACGATCCGCAGCGTTACCCGGTAGCCGGCAAGGTGGCCTGGGTGACCCCCGCCAAGGCCGCGGGCAGCCGGACCCAGGGTGTGGGCATCCAGTTTCCCAAGGACGAGAAATCCAAGATGCTGCGGCTCAAGATCGAGGAGATCCTGGGTGCGGCCATCGGCTCCGAGCGTCCCACGCAAACCATCTAGCACTGCCGGCGTTCGCCGGCGCCGCAGCCGTTCTGCGCGGGTGGCGCGGGTGGCGCGGGCCTCGCGGCAGCCTCCGACCTGACCGATGTTCACCGACTCCCACTGCCACCTGAGTTATCCCGAGCTGCACGGCGACCTGCCTGCGATCCTGCAGGCCATGGCCACGGCGCAGGTCGACCGTGCACTCTGCATCTGCACCACGCTGGAGGAATTCGAGACCGTGCACGCGCTTGCGCTGCAATGGCCCCAGCTGTGGGCAACGGTGGGCGTGCATCCGGACAACGAAGGCGTGCGGGAACCGGCCCTGGACGACTTGCTGGCGCGCGGGCGGATGCCGCGCGTGGTGGGTATCGGCGAGACCGGCCTGGACTACTACCGGATGGAAGGTCGGCAGTGGGCGGACATGGCGTGGCAACGCGACCGGTTCCGGGTGCATATCCAGGCCGCGATGGCGCTGGACCTGCCGCTGGTCGTCCATACCCGCAGCTCGGCGGACGACACCTTGTCCATGCTGAAGGAGGAGGGTGGTGGCGCGGCGGGCAGGGCGCCCGTGCAGGGCGTTTTTCACTGCTTCACCGAAGGTGTAGCCGTGGCCCGCGCGGCGCTGGACCTGGGTTTCTACATCTCCTTCTCCGGCATCGTGACCTTCAAGAATGCGCGCGAACTGCAGGACGTGGCGCGTTTCGTGCCGCTGGACCGCATGCTGATCGAGACCGACAGCCCTTACCTTGCGCCCGTTCCTTTCCGTGGCAAGACGAACAACCCGTCCTACGTGCCCCATGTGGCGAAGCACATCGCGACCCTGCGAGCGTGCTCCGTGGAGGATGTGGCTGCAACGACCAGCCACAACTTCGAACGCCTGTTCCCCCGGATCTTGCAGTAGGCTCGAAAGAATGCCCGGCGGGCGGGCAAGCGAAGCACCATGAAACCCAGAAATTACTTTAGATATCTCACTTATCTTCTTGTTATTTATGGAGCTTCGGTAGCCTATGCGGGCTCGTACGAGGATTTCTTCAAGGCCGTCCAGAACGACGACGACGCGACCGTGGCGACGCTGCTCTCGCGCGGATTCGACGGCAATGTCCGCGATCCGAAAGGCAACCATGCGCTCTATTTGGCGGCCCGCGAACGCTGCCTGAAGGTAGCCAACACGCTGCTGCGCTGGAACAAGATCGACGTGGAACCGCGGACCGCGGTGGACGAAAGCCCGCTGATGATGGCCTCGCTGAACGGGTTGGACGACCTCTCACGGGCCCTCGTCGACAAGGGCGCTGACGTCAACAAGCCGGGCTGGACGCCTTTGCACTACGCAGCCACGCGTGGGCATGTGTCCATCATGGCGATGCTGCTCGACAAGTACGCGTACATCGACGCCGCGTCGCCGAACGGCACGACACCGCTGATGATGGCGGCGTTCTACGGCACGCCGTCCGCCGTCAAGCTGCTGCTGGAAGCCGGCGCGGATCCTTTGCTCAAGAACGAACAAGGTTTGTCGGCCATCGACTTCGCGAACCGCGCCAGCCGCGCGGAGTCCGCCGAAATCATCGCCGCGTTCGTCCGCGCCAAGCAGCCCAAGGGCAAGTGGTAGGCAGCAGGTAGATCCGCCTGGGCGATAGCGGAGCCAGCGCTCGAATGCCGCTGTCGTGCCAATCCATTTAACTTCATACGATGTGTATTATGTAAATAAGCAAGTAGCAGGTGCGACTGAGCAAGCCTGTCTCAAGCCACCCAGAACCCAATCGTAGGAACACTGGTGTCCGAGAAAGATGCGCCCAGCGCAATCTCGCCCTCACCGTGCAGCACGCACTCTTCCCGGCGCAGCAGCAGGTCCGAGCCACCGCCGGAGAAGCGCACCCAGCTGCCGTAAGTGCTGACGTCCACCAGCAGGAAGCTGCCGTTGCGCCACTCCACGCGGGCGTGCGCACGGGACACGCGGGGGTCGTTCACCACGAAATCAGCCTGTGCCACGCGGCCGATGCGGATCGGGAGTTCGGTGGATGGGTACTGTCGCGAGGTCTGTTGCCATGTCAGCGCGATCTCGCCGACCAGCAAACCCACCTCACGCAGTTCCTGCAGGCTGGGTTCGGCCTGCATGGTGAGAAAGTCGCTGCGCAGGTTTTCATGCCATTCGATCTGCATGACCTCACAGGGTTCGTTGCGGCCGCGGATCGAGATCAGGCCCAGCGGCCGGAAACGCACGCCTTCGGGCCGCAGATGCGAGTCGTCGGCCGACAGCCCGTTAGCCCAGATCTGCTGCGGCCCCGACAGGTCACTGAGGCGCGAGGCCACGTTCACCGCGTCCCCGTAACAGTCGTTGTCGACGATCTCCACCTCGCCCCGTGCCACGCCGATGCGGATCGGCAGGTTGGCGGATTGCGCGTCGGTGGCCATGCGGCGCTGGTGCACACGCTGCAGTTCCACGACCGCTGCGACAGCGTCCCGTTCTTCCCCGAAGGTCACCAGCACGCCATCGCCCAGCGACTTGATGACGCGGCCGTGGTGCTGGGCGCAAACCTCGCCGATCCACTGGGTCAACCGCACGACCACCTTGGAAGCACGTGCGTTGCCGATGGTCTCGAACACGCCGGTGCTGCCCATCAGGTCTGCAAACACGACGGTGGCCTGGACACTCACGGGTACACCTTGCCTCTACGGGGTATTTCTCGGCGTGGGAGGGAGCGGGCAGTGTAGACCAAGCGCTAGTGCGCCTTCACATGTTTGCGTGAATTGCGTGGCATGGGCCGACACCGCCACCGGTGCAAAGGCCGCGTCCTTCAAGGGGCGGTGTCACAATACCGATATTGCATTGCAGCAAGATCCCCTCAACCACCCATCGCATCCATGTTGTACCAACTCTACGAAACCCAGCGTTCGCTGATGGAGCCGTTTGCCGACATGGCGCAGATCGCTGCCAAGGCCTACGCGAACCCGTTGTCCGTTCTGGGGCAAACGCCCTTCTCGCAGCGCCTTGCGGCCGGCTTCGGCCTGATGCACCGCCTGGGGCGGGACTATGAAAAGCCCGAGTTCGGCATCCGCCAGGTGGATGTGGAGGGCACGGCGGTGGCGATCCACGAGCGTGTGGAAGTCGACAAGCCTTTTTGCGAACTGCGCCGCTTCAAGCGCTTCAGCGACGACCCCGCAACACTGACGCGTCTGAAGGGCCAGCCTGCCGTGCTGATCGTGGCGCCGCTGTCGGGCCACTACGCCACGCTGCTGCGCGACACCGTGCAGACCATGTTGCGCGGACACAAGGTCTACATCACGGACTGGAAAAACGCACGCATGGTGCCGTTGTCCGATGGCAGCTTCCATCTCGACGACTATGTCTTGTACGTGCAGGAGTTCATCCGCCATGTACAGGGCGCATACGGCAATTGCCACGTCATGAGCGTGTGCCAGCCCACCGTACCGGTGCTCGCCGCCGTATCCCTCATGGCATCGGCGGGCGAAAAGACACCGCTGAGCATGACCATGATGGGCGGCCCCATCGATGCACGCAAGTCGCCTACCGCCGTGAACAACCTGGCGATGAACAAGAGCTTCGAGTGGTTCGAGAACAATGTGATCTACCGCGTGCCGACCAACTTCCCGGGGGCAGGCCGCCGCGTCTACCCTGGCTTCCTGCAGCATTCGGGCTTCGTGGCCATGAACCCGAGCAACCATGCGAAGAGCCACTACGATTATTTCCACCAGCTGGTGAAGGGCGATGACGCCAGCGCCGAGGCGCACCGCAAGTTCTACGACGAATACAACGCCGTGCTGGACATGGACGCGGACTACTACCTGGAAACCATCCGCACCGTGTTCCAGGAGTTCAGCCTCGTGAATGGCACCTGGGACGTGCGCCTGCCCGATGGCAGCCTGCAGCGCGTGCGGCCGCAGGACATCCGCGACACCGCCCTGCTCTCCATCGAAGGTGAACTGGACGACATCTCCGGCTCCGGCCAGACCGAAGCGGTACACGCCCTGTGCAGCAGCGTGCCCGCCAACGCGCACCAGCACTACGAAGTGAAGGGTGCCGGCCACTATGGCATCTTCTCTGGCCGGCGGTGGCGCGAGCTGGTGTATCCGCGGGTGCGCGATTTCATCCTGGCGCAGCAGCCCACAGTCCCCACGCCCACGCCCTCGCCTGTTGCGGTTGCCACGGCAGCCAAGGCCCCTCCTCGACGCCCCCGCGCATCGGCCAAGGCGCCTGCCAAGACCCCTGCACAACCTGCTGTGAAGGCCCCCGCCAAGGCCGCGGCCCGCCCCCGGAAAGCCGCCTCCAAGGCCTGACGTCCCTGCTGTTCGTGCCTTGAACGCCAACGCCGCGCAGATCCTGGCCATCCTTCCGCAAACGCAGTGCACGCGTTGTGGATACCCGGATTGCGCGACCTACGCGCAGGCGATTGCCGACAGCGCGGCTGATATCAACCAGTGCCCCCCGGGCGGCGCCGAAGGCGTCGATCGGTTGTCGCGCCTGACTGGCTTGCCTGCCAAGCCGCTCAACCCCGGCAACGGGCTGGAGACGCCCCGCACCGTGGTGTTCATCGACGAGGCCTGGTGCATCGGCTGCACCCTATGCCTCGATGCCTGCCCCACCGATGCGATCATCGGCGGCAACAAGCGCATGCATACCGTCATCGAGCGCTTCTGCACCGGCTGCGAGTTGTGCCTGCCGGTATGTCCCGTGGACTGCATCGAGGTGGAAAACGCCTCGGGGGATCTCACCGGATGGCAGGCGTGGTCCACCGAGCAGGCCGATACCGCGCGGCAGCGCCATGCGGCATCGACGGCGCGGCGCGCACGGCAGGCCGCTGCGCATGCGGCACGGCAGGAACAGCAGGCGCAGGCCAAGCTGGCCGATCTCGCAGCCCATTCCCGCATCGAAGACCCCTCCGCACTGGAGCGCAAGCGCAGCCTGGTACAGGCCGCCCTGGAGCGCGCCAGGGCCCGCAAGTCAGCCGACGCGCCCCACCCTCCTCCGGCCAAACCCTAGGGCAGCGCGGATAGTCGTTAGCGCAGGCTGCGGTTGATGCGCCCCAGCGCATCCGCGCCAGGGCACAGCTGGGCTTCCTCCAGCGCATTGCGCGGTAGAGCGTGCGCACGCCGCGGCGCGCCGCATGGGCGAACGGGCCCAGGCCGATGGACGCCGCATCGCTATCGCCCGTCACGCCCAGATGCAGCAGCTCGCCGCACAACTCCACGAAACGGTAGAGGGACGCTATAGTGGGCCGCGTGCCACGGCGGCAAACACCGGGCACGGTGGGACCAGGGAGCCTGCATACAGCCGTCAAAGGAGTCCGACATGCGTTCCCCTGCCCTGCCCCTCCCGTGCGCCCCGCTTTTTCAGATCTTCCAGCGCTTACCGAGCGTCCTGCGCTCTTGCCAGGCCCTTTTGCTCTTATCGGCAGTGGTCCTGGGCTCCGCCGCCTTCGCGCTCGATGCGCCCAAAGGACCCGTCGTCCTGAGCATCACCGGCAAGGTGCTGCAGGCCAACAAGGATGGGCGGGCGGACTTCGACATGGCGATGCTCGAGAAGTTGCCGCAACAGAGTTTCACCACGCAGACCCCCTGGCATTCGCAGCCCGTGAAGTTCACGGGGCCGCTGCTGCGCGACGTGCTGGCCGCGGCAGGTGCCAATGGCAGCAAGATCGTGGCCAAGGCGCTGAACGACTACCGCACCGAGATCCCCTTCAGCGACGCGCAGCAGCATCCGATGATCGTGGCGCGCCTTCTGAACGACAAGCCGATGCCGGTGCGTGAGAAAGGCCCGCTGTTCATCGTGTACCCCTACGACAGCAGCCCGACCCTGCGGGCCGAGGCCTACTACAACCGCTCGGCCTGGCAGTTGCGCGCGCTCAACGTCGAGTGAGGTAGACGGCCACCTCCGGCCGCGGCCGGAGGGCGACACGCCCGTGTGACCGCGGGGCAACGCGCCGCCATGAAAATGCGCGCTGTTGCTCCACAATGTTCTCATGCCGGCTCCCCGTCCCTTTCCCGCCCCATGCTGCGCAGCAAATACCTCCTGAGCCTGCTGATAGCCGGTCTGCTGGGCATCTATGCGCTGGTGGGCATCACGCAGTACCGGCAGTACCGCGAACTCGACAGGGTCATGCGCCAGGGCGACATCAATGCGATGTGGGCCTTCGCGCAACTCGCGCTGGAATACGAGCGGCTGAGCCTGGCCCTGTACGCGCGCGTCACGCGGCCCGAGGACAACCCCGGCGAAGAGCTGCTGCTGCGCTACGACGTCTTCGTGAGCCGCATCGGCATCATCGACGGCGGCACGCCGAAATCGCTGATGGAGAAGAACCCGATCTACCAGCGCGCGATGCGGGAGCTCACCGCCTTCGCGGACCTGGCCGATTCCGTGCGGATGGATGCGCCGCCACAGCAGCTGCGGCCGGTGCAAGAGAAGCTGATGGACATGCGGGAGACCATCCGCGAAGTGGCCTACGAGTCCCAGCAGGCCACGGGCCAGCTCATCGACGCCCGCACCCGGGTGCTGCAGGGCCAGACGCGCGAGGCCGCGATCGTCACCGCGCTGCAGGGCCTGCTGACGCTGCTGCTCGCGCTGGCCATGGCCTACCAGTTCCGCAAGCGCGAACGTGCCAAGGCCCAGGCCCTGGAGGCCCAGAACGCCCTGGTCGAATCACTGCGCCGCAACGAGGAGGCGCTGGAGGCACGGGTGCAGGAGCGTACCGCGGACCTGCGGTCCGCCAACGAGTCGCTGCGTCTGCAAGAGGGCGAACTGGTGGCCGCGCGGGCCACGGCCGAAGAATCCTCGCAGATGAAATCGAATTTCCTGGCCAACATGAGCCACGAGATCCGCTCGCCGCTGAATGCCGTGATCGGCATGGGCCACCTGATCCTGGCGACCGACCTGTCACCGCAGCAGCGCGACTACGCCGAGAAGATCCAGCGCTCCGGCCAGCACCTGCTGGCGCTCATCAACGACATCCTCGATTTCAGCAAGATCGAGGCCGGCCGCATGGAGGTGGAGTCCGTCGATTTCGCGCTGCAGTCCGTGCTGGACGGCCTCTCGGACCTCATGGGCGCGAAAGCGGCCGCCAAGGGGCTGGAACTGGCTTTCGACATCGCACCCGACATGCCCTCGCGCCTGAAGGGTGATCCGCTGCGGCTGGGCCAGATCCTCATCAACTACGTGAGCAACGCCGTGAAGTTCACGGCCAAGGGCAATGTGGTGGTGCACGCCAGCCACGCGCCGTTGGACGATGGACAGCTGATGCTGCGCTTCGAGGTGCACGACACCGGCATCGGCCTCACGCCCGAGCAGCTGGCCAGCCTGTTCCAGTCGTTCCAGCAGGCTGACAACTCCATCACGCGCAAGTTCGGTGGCACCGGCCTGGGCCTGGCAATTTCCAAGCACCTGGCACAGATCATGGGCGGCGAGGTGGGGGCGTCCAGCGTGGCGGGCATGGGCAGCATCTTCTGGTTCACGGCGCGTGTGGGCACCGTCGAGGCGGCCAAGCCTATCCTGCAGACCGTGCCGGACCTGCGGGGTCGCCGGGTGCTGGTGGTCGACGACAACGAGATGGCAAGGCAGGTGCTCTCGGGCATGCTGCAGCAGTTCGGCTTTTCCGTGGAAGAAGCACCGTCCGGGCCGCAGGCGCTCGCGCTCGCGCATGGGGCCGAAGCACGGAACCAGCCCTATGACATCGCCTTCCTCGACTGGCAGATGCCCGAGATGGACGGTATCGCCACCGCGCGCGCGCTGGCCTCGCTGGCGCGGCCTCCGCGCCCCGTGATCGTGACCGCGCACGGGCGCGAAGACGTGTTCCATGAAGTCGGGCGCGCCGGCATCGACTTCTTGCTGCTCAAGCCCGTGAACCCCTCGCTGCTGTTCGATGCCGCCATGCGCGCATTGCACGGCCAGGGCAGCGCAGAACCGTTGCGCGTGCCCGCGCGGCTGGCCCCGCATGCGAGCCGGGAGGTGCTGCGTGGTGCCAAGGTGCTGCTGGTGGACGACATCGACCTGAACCAGCAGGTAGGTTCCGAGCTGCTGCAGGACGTGGGCATCGAGGTGGACATCGCGGGCGACGGGCAGGAGGCGCTCGACAAGCTGGCGCGCAAGGCCTACGACCTGGTGCTGATGGACATGCAGATGCCGGTCATGGACGGCCTCACGGCCACGCGGCGCATCCGCGAGAACGCGGCGTGGGCCGCGCTTCCCGTCATCGCGATGACGGCCAACGCCATGCCCATCGACAGGGCGCGTTGCCTCGAAGCCGGCATGAACGACCATCTTCCCAAGCCCATCGATCCCGCCGCGCTGTACCAGGCGCTGCAGCGTTGGCTGCCGGCGCGTGCGGTGGGCGTCCAGGAACCTTCTGCGGGGCGTGGTGCGTCGCCAGAGGGCGACTCGGCGCCGCCGCCCGTCGGGCTGGACGCCGTGCCGGCCCCGTTGCTGGCCATCGAGGGGCTGGACGTCGCCTCCGCCCTGCCCCGCCTGCAACATCGCGTAGACCGCTACGAGAACATGCTGCAGCGCTTCGTGAAGGGCCAGGCCGACGCGGTGCCGCAGGCGCGGCTGGCCATGTCCGAGGGGCGCCAGGCCGATGCGCTGCGCATCCTGCACACGCTGAAGGGCACGTCCGCCACCATCGGTGCGATGGGCCTGTCGCGCCAGGCAGAGGCGGCCGAGAAGGCACTGCAGAACGGCGCGCCAGCGCCGGACCTCGACCCTCTGCTGGGTGCGACCGCGCAGAGCTGCGCCGGCATGGTGGCCGCGCTGCAGGCGGCACTGGAAGCGATCAAGGCACCTGCAGCCGCCGATGCGGGCACCGCCCAGCCCCATGACGCCGAGCAGGCGCGCGAGGCCCTGCGCCGCATCATGGCTTTGGTGGAACAGGACGACCCCGACGCGGCCGAACGGCTGCAGCAGTCCGAAGCGCTGTTGCGCCGCCACCTGGGCAATGGCTTCGAGCCCCTGGCGGAATCCATCGCCAACTACGATTTCGACACCGGCCGCGAGCTGCTGCGGCACCACCTGTCCGCGGACAGCCCCGCCGCGACGGCAGGCTGAGCCTCGTGTGCTGGCTCAGGCCAGCGCAGCGAAGGCCCTCACCACCTCCGGCGGCGCCTGCACCATTTCCACCAGGACGCCCTCCCCCGCGATGGGGAAGGCCTCGTTGGCCTTGGGATGCAGGAAGCAGATGTCGAAGCCCGCGGCCCCCTTGCGGATGCCCCCCGGCGCAAAACGCACACCCTGCCCCTCCAGCCACGCGACGGCGGCCGGCAGGTCGTCGATCCACAGGCCCACGTGGTTCAGCGGCGTGGTGTGGACGGCGGGTTTCTTCTCGGGATCCAGAGGCTGCATCAGGTCCACCTCGACCTTGAAGGGGCCGCTGCCCATGGCGCAGATGTCTTCGTCCACGTTCTCGCGCTCGCTGACGAAATTGCCCGTGACCTCCAGGCCCAGCATGTCCACCCACAGGCGGCGCAGGCGCTGCTTGTCGGGGCCGCCGATGGCGATCTGCTGGATGCCCAGGACCTTGAACGGACGTTGGGCGCTCATTGCTCGAACTCCACGATCGGCTGGTCGACGGTCAGGCTCTCCCCCTTGTTGGCCAGCACCTTGCCGACCACGCCGTCGGCCGTGGCGAAGAGCACGTTTTCCATCTTCATGGCCTCGATCACGGCCACGCGTTCACCGGCCTGCACCTTCTGGCCGGGCGACACCGCGATGTCGACCAGCAGGCCGGGCATGGGCGACAGCACGAAGCGGCTCATGTCCGGCGGTGCCTTGAAGGGCATCAGGCGGTGCAGCTCGGCCATGCGGGGGGATACCACCATCGCTTCGAGCTTGGTGCCGTTGTGCTGCACCACCAAAGCGAGTGGGTTGCGCGGCGCGCCACGTTCGATCTGCGCATGGAAGGGCTGGCTGTTGACCTCGCCGCTGATGCTGATGTCGTTGAGGCGCGAAGGCGAGCGGATCTGGAAGCGCTTGGCGCCGACCTGCACCGAGGCATACCCCGTCTCGCCCGTGTACTCGTCCACATGCACGGGCACGTAGCGGTGCTTTCCATCGGCCGACAGGCAGATCACCGTGTAGTCCTTGCCCACCTTGACGTGGTAGCCCGGCAACTGGCCCGAGATGCCTGCCGTGCGCTCGCGCGACTTGCGTCGCACGAAGGCCGCCAGCGCGACGAGGAAGTCCGGGTCGTCATGCGCCACGTCCTCGGCGCGGAAGCCGCCGCCGTAGTGCTGCGCGATGAAACCGGTGTTGAAGTTGCCGGTGACGAAGTCCGGATGTGCCAGCAACGCGGCCTGGAACGGGATGTTGCTGGACACGCCGCGGATCACGAACGCGTTGAGCGCCGCTCGCATCTTGGTGATGGCGTCCGCGCGGTCCGTGCCGTGCACGATGAGCTTGGCGATCATCGAGTCGTAGTACATCGGGATCTCGCCACCGTCCTGTACGCCCGTGTCCACGCGAATCCCCAGCAACGCTTTCGTGTCGGCCGCGAACATCGTGGCCTGTGGCGGCTGGAAGCGCACCAACCGGCCCGTGGAGGGCAGGAAGTTGCGGAACGGGTCCTCGGCATTGATACGGCACTCGATGGCCCAGCCGTTGCGCTGCACGTCGGCCTGTGCCAGCGGCAGCTCTTCGCCAGCCGCCACGCGGATCATGAGTTCCACGAGGTCCAGGCCCGTGATGCATTCCGTGACCGGGTGCTCCACCTGCAGGCGCGTGTTCATTTCCAGGAAATAGAAGTCCTGGTCCTTGCCGACCACGAATTCCACCGTGCCGGCGCTCTGGTACTTCACGGCCTTGGCCAGTTGCACCGCCTGCTCGCCCATGGCCTTGCGCGTGGCGTCGCTGATGAAGGGGGATGGCGCCTCCTCGATGACTTTCTGGTGGCGGCGCTGGATCGAGCATTCACGCTCGTTCAGGTAGATGACGTTGCCATGGGAATCACCCAGCACCTGGATCTCGATGTGGCGCGGCTGTTCGACGAACTTCTCGATGAAGATGCGGTCGTCGCCGAAGCTGTTGCGTGCCTCGTTCTGGCAGGCGGTGAAGCCCTCCAGTGCCTCCTTGTCGTTGAAGGCCACGCGCAAGCCCTTGCCGCCGCCACCCGCGCTGGCCTTGATCATGACCGGATAACCGATGTCCTTGGCGATCTGCACCGCGCGCTCGGCCGATGGGATCGCTTCGTTCCAGCCCGGGATGGTGTTGACCTTCGCCTCGTTCGCCAGCTTCTTGGAGGCGATCTTGTCGCCCATGGCCGCGATGGAATAGTGCTTGGGGCCGATGAAGGCAATGCCCTCTTCCTCCACGCGCTTGGCGAACGCCTCGTTCTCCGACAGGAAACCGTAGCCCGGGTGCACGGCCTCGGCGCCGGTCTGCTTGCAGGCGGCGATGATCTTGTCGGCCTGCAGGTACGACTCGCGCGAGGGCGCCGCACCGATGTGCACCGCCTCGTCGGCCAGCAGCACATGGCGCGCTTCGCGGTCGGCGTCCGAATAGACAGCGACGGTAGCGATGCCCATCTTCTTCGCGGTCTGGATCACGCGGCAGGCGATCTCGCCGCGGTTGGCGATCAGGATCTTCTTGAACATTTTTTTTGTCTCCATTCCGGCCTACTGGAGGCCGAGTTCCTTGCGCATGGCCGTGTTGCGGGCCTCGGCGCGCTGGAAGGCCGGGCGTGCGTCGAGGCGCGCGACGTAGGCCGAAAAGGTGGGCGTGGGCTCGATCTGCTTGAAGCCGATCAGGAAGCGCAGCATGCCGCCGAGCACGACGTCGGCCATGGAGAACTGCTCGCCCAGCACATAGAACTTTCCTGCGATGGCGCTTTCCGTGGCGGCCAGCATGGCGTCGTAGCTGCCCCAGCCGGCCGAGACTTCCTTGACCGTCCACCCCGAACTCTTGGCCATCACGGCTGGCTCGATCACGCCGGGCGTGAAGAAGGCCCATCGGAGGTAGGTGCCGCGCTCGGGCGCGTCCAGCGCGGGTGCGAGCCGGCCGGCCGCGTAGCGATCCGCCAGGTACAGCGAGATGGCCGCGGCTTCGGTGACGACCACGTCGCCATCGACGAGCGTCGGCAGCTTGCCCATCGGATTCTTCGCCAGCAGCTCGGGGCCCTTCTGGGCGCCCTTCATGATGTCGACCACCGTCAGCGCGTAGGGAACGCCGACTTCTTCGAGCGCCCAGAGCGTGCCGGCGGCGCGGGAGTACGGGTGGTAGTAGAGGCTCAGGGACATGGTGCGCTCCTTGGGATCTGCGGACTCACAGCGGGATGTTCCCGTGCTTGCGCCACGGGTTCTCGAGCTTCTTCTCGCGCAGCATCACCAGCGAGCGGCAGATGCGCTTGCGGGTCTCGCGCGGCAGGATCACGTCGTCGATGAAACCGCGCGCACCGGCCACGAAGGGGTTGGCGAAGCGTGCCTTGTATTCGGCCTCGCGCGCGGCCAGCTTGACTGGGTCGCGCTTGTCCTCGCGGAAGATGATCTCCACGGCGCCCTTGGCGCCCATCACGGCGATCTCGGCGCGCGGCCAGGCCAGGTTCACGTCGCCGCGCAGGTGCTTGGAGGCCATCACGTCGTAGGCGCCGCCATAGGCCTTGCGGGTGATCACTGTGATCTTGGGCACGGTGCATTCGGCATACGCGTAGAGCAGCTTGGCGCCGTGCTTGATGATGCCGCCGTATTCCTGGCTGGTGCCGGGCATGAAGCCCGGCACGTCGACGAAGGTGATCACCGGGATGTTGAAGGCATCGCAGAAGCGCACGAAGCGCGCGGCCTTGATAGAGCTCTTGATGTCCAGGCAGCCGGCCAGCACCAGCGGCTGGTTGGCGACGATGCCGATGGTCTGGCCGTCCATGCGCGCGAAGCCGATCACGATGTTCTTCGCGTAGTCGGGCTGCAGCTCGAAGAAATCCCCGTCGTCGACGACCTTGAGGATCAGCTCCTTCATGTCATAGGGCTTGTTGGCGTTGTCGGGGACCAGCGTGTCCAGGCTCGCGTCGGCGCGGTCTGCCGGGTCGCCGCTCTTGCGGATGGGCGCCTTCTCGCGGTTGCTGAGCGGCAGGTAGTTGTAGAGGCGGCGCAGCATCAGCAGCGCCTCCACGTCGTTCTCGAAGGCCATGTCGGCCACGCCGCTGCGCGTGCTGTGGGTGGTGGCGCCGCCCAGTTCCTCGGCCGTCACGTCCTCGTGGGTCACGGTCTTCACCACCTCGGGGCCGGTCACGAACATGTAGGAGCTGTCCTTGACCATGAAGATGAAGTCCGTCATGGCCGGCGAATACACGGCGCCACCGGCGCAGGGGCCCATGATCATGCTGATCTGCGGCACCACGCCCGAGGCCATCACGTTGCGCTGGAACACATCGGCATAACCGCCCAGGGACGCCACGCCTTCCTGGATGCGCGCGCCGCCGGAGTCGTTGAGGCCGATCACCGGTGCGCCCACCTTCATCGCCTGGTCCATGACCTTGCAGATCTTCTCGGCATGGGCCTCGGAGAGCGCCCCGCCGAAGACGGTGAAGTCCTGGCTGAAGACGAAGACCAGGCGGCCGTTGATGGTGCCGTAGCCCGTGACCACACCGTCGCCGGGGATCTTCTGGTCCTGCATGCCGAAGTCCACCGAGCGGTGCTCGACGAACATGTCCCATTCCTCGAAAGTGCCCTCGTCGAGCAGGATGTCGAGGCGTTCGCGGGCCGTGAGCTTGCCCTTGGCATGCTGGGCCGCGATGCGCTTGGCGCCGCCGCCTACGCGCGCCTGTTCGCGCTTGGCTTCGAGTTGTTGGAGGATTTCATACATGGGTTCGTCTCCGGGGTGAATCAGGGGGGTGTTCGGTTCAGAAGGGGTGTCGGTGCAGCGCCGCGCCCACCGCCTGCAGGCTGACGAAGTCCTTGCCCCAGCGCTTGCGGTTGCGCGGCAGCCACCGCGTCCAGCCGAGCCGGCGTGCCGCATGGCGCAGCAGGTGCCGCACTTCGGGCGACTCCTGGGACCACACGGCGCGCAGCGCGGTGTCGAGCTGCGCGGCATCGGCGGCGAGGTTGAGCAGCGTGGACTGCAGGTAGATGAGCCAGTCGCGGGCCTGCGCTTCGTGCAGCGACATCACTTCGAGCGGATCGTCTTCGAAATCGATGAAGCCCTGGAAATGGTTCAGGCCCGCGTCGTCCTGCGAGACGATCACGTTGCGCGCGAAGCACTGGCTGAGGTACTGGCTGTTCTGGTGCACGCGCAACAGCACCTGCAGCCCCGCCTGCCATACGTCGAATGCGCCGATGCCCTGCTCGCGCAGCATGCGCGCCAGGTCGTTGGAGCCCAGGTAGTCCATCACGAAGAACTGCGGGTCGACATGGTGCACACGCGGCACCGGAAGCCCTGCAGCACCCAGCACCTGCAGGCGCATGACCTCGATGGCCTGCGAGCGCGCGCCGCCGTGCACGGGCACGGCCTTGAGGTACGACACACCGGCCATGCGCGCCACGCCATTGAGCCAGCGGTGGGCCCAGGGCCCGCGGGCCGGGCGCTGGCCCTTGACCAGCATGCGGCCTTCGGGCAGATCGAAGACCTCCACCCGCAGTTGGCGCCACCCGGATGACTGCGCGATGCGTTGCAGGGAATCTGCCGAGATCATGGCGACACCGCTCCCGGCTGCGCGAACAGCGCCAGCAGTTCCCGCGCTGCGGCCGAGGCCACGAGCTGGCCGGCACCCACCGCGGCCGTGGTTCCGGCCAGCTGCGCCTTGACCTGCGGGTGCGCGCGGAAGGCGTGCTTCAGGCCCGCGTCGATGCGCTCCCACATCCAGGCCAGGGCCTGCTTCTGGCGCCGCGCCTGCAGGCGGCCGTTGGCGGTCTGCAGGCCGCGGAAGCGCTCCACCTGGGACCAGAATGCATCCACGCCCTGGCCCGTGAGCGCTGACAGCTGCATGGCTTGCGCGTGCCACAGCGATGCGTCGTGCGCGGCATGGCCAGCGTTGCCATGCTGGCCTAGCAACCGCAGCGACGAGGTGATCTGCGCCTGCGCGCGCGTGGCGGCGTCGCGGTCGATGTCGGCCTTATTGATCACCACGAGGTCGGCGATTTCCATCACACCTTTCTTGATGGCCTGCAGTTCGTCGCCCGCGTTGGGCAACTGCAGCAGCACGAACATGTCGGTCATGCCGGACACGGCCGTCTCGCTCTGGCCCACGCCCACGGTCTCGACGATGACCACGTCGTAACCCGCGGCTTCGCAGACCAGCATGGCCTCGCGCGTCTTCTCGGCCACGCCGCCCAGCGTGCCCGAGGACGGGCTGGGCCGGATGTAGGCGCGCTCGTGTACCGAGAGACGCTCCATGCGCGTCTTGTCGCCGAGGATGGAGCCGCCCGAGACGGTGGAGGACGGGTCGATGGTCAGCACCGCGACGCGGTGGCCTTCGTCGATCAGGTACAGGCCCAGGGCTTCGATGAAGGTGCTCTTGCCGACGCCAGGCACACCCGAGATGCCGAGTCGGAAGGACTGGCCGGTGTGGGGCAGGAGCGCTGTCAGCAATTCGTCGGCCTGCGCACGGTGGTCGGCGCGGGTCGATTCCAGCAGCGTGATGGCCTTAGCGACGGCGCGGCGCTGGACTGCCCCGGTGGCGCACAGCAAGACGTCGGCCGAGGGCGATAGGTTGGCTGTCGCGTTCACAAAATTTCGAGGGGACGGTGGTCGTACAGAGCCATGATGGCACAGACCTCAGTGAGCATCGAGGCCGTGTTTTCTCCTCAGCTTGTCCAAGAGATACCTGCGTACCGCTCCTGAATCGCTTGAATCTCCACGAAACCGTTCATCCTCCAAGGCCTCTAGCGTCGACTTTCCTTGCCGTGAAGCTTGTTCCTCGGCCTCAATCTTCAGAAGCAAGGCATAAGGGTCCTGCTCACCGAGCGACTTCCGCACCGCATCCAGGATGAACTGCGACTTGGTGATGCTTTTGCGCTTGGCAGCAAGTTCCAGCTCCTTTTCGAGCAAGGCATTCATGCGAACGGAAACAGCCATCGATCGCTCCTGGTGTCCACCGAATCCCGGGTTAAACCACGCCGGCCGTTGCCTTGCGGATCTGCTCCAGCACGTCCTTGGCGCTGGCCGGGATCGGGGTGCCCGGGCCGTAGATGCCCTTCACGCCGGCCTCGTACAGCATCTCGTAGTCCTGCCGCGGGATCACGCCGCCGACGAACACGATGATGTCGTCCGCGCCCTGCTTCCGTAGCTCCTCGATGATGGCCGGCACGAGCGTCTTGTGGCCGGCCGCCAGCGTGGAGACGCCCACCGCGTGCACGTCGTTCTCGATGGCCTGCCGCGCGCATTCCTCGGGGGTCTGGAACAGCGGGCCCATGTCCACGTCGAAGCCCAGATCGGCAAACGCAGTCGCCACCACCTTCGCGCCGCGGTCGTGGCCGTCCTGGCCCAGCTTGGAGATCATCACGCGCGGGCGGCGGCCCTGCTCCTCGGCGAAGGTGTCAATCTCTTTCTTCAACGCGTCCCAGCCCTCGGCCGAGTCGTAGGCCGCGGCGTAGACCCCGGTGACCTTCTGCGTATCAGCGCGGTGGCGGCCGAAGGACTTCTCCAGCGCGTCGCTGATCTCGCCGACGGTGGCGCGGGCGCGCACGGCATCGATGCTCAAAGCCAGCAGGTTGCCGGTGTTGCTCTCGGCTGCGGCCGTCAGCGCGTCCAGCGCGGCCTGCACCTTGGCACTGTCGCGCGTGGCGCGGATCTTCTCGAGCCGCGCGATCTGGCCGTCGCGCACCTTCACGTTGTCGATGGACAGGCTCTCGATCGCGTCCTCGGTCTTGAGCTTGTACTTGTTGACGCCGACGATCACGTCCTTGCCCGAGTCGATGCGCGCCTGCTTGTCGGCGGCCGCGGCCTCGATCTTGAGCTTGGCCCAGCCCGAGTCCACGGCGCGCGTCATGCCGCCCATGGCCTCGACCTCCTCGATGATCTTCCAGGCCGCGTCGGCCATGTCCTGCGTCAGCTTCTCCATCATGTAGCTGCCGGCCCAGGGGTCGATCACGCTGGTGATGTGGGTCTCTTCCTGGATGATGAGCTGCGTGTTGCGCGCGATGCGCGCGCTGAACTCGGTGGGCAGCGCGATGGCTTCGTCCAGCGCGTTGGTGTGCAGGCTCTGCGTGCCGCCGAACACGGCCGCCATGGCCTCGATGGTGGTGCGCACCACGTTGTTGTAGGGGTCTTGCTCCGTGAGGCTCCAGCCCGAGGTCTGGCAGTGCGTGCGCAGCATCAGGCTCTTTGGGTTGGACGGGTTGAACTCGCTCATGATGCGGTGCCACAGCAGGCGCGCGGCGCGCATCTTGGCCACTTCGAGGTAGAAGTTCATGCCGATGGCCCAGAAGAAGCTCAAGCGACCAGCGAAGTCATCGACGTTCAGGCCCTTGGCCAGCGCGGTCTTCACGTACTCCTTGCCGTCGGCCAGCGTGAAGGCCAGTTCCAGCGCCTGGTTGGCGCCGGCTTCCTGCATGTGGTAACCCGAGATCGAGATCGAGTTGAACTTCGGCATGTTCTGCGACGTGTACGCGATGATGTCGCCGATGATCCGCATGCTCGGCTCGGGCGGGAAGATGTAGGTGTTGCGGACCATGAACTCCTTGAGGATGTCGTTCTGGATGGTTCCGCTGAGCTTGTCCTGGCTCACGCCCTGTTCTTCGGCCGCCACCACGTAGCCGGCCAGCACCGGCAGCACCGCGCCGTTCATGGTCATGGACACGCTCACCTTGTCCAGCGGGATCTGGTCGAACAGGATCTTCATGTCCTCGACCGAATCGATCGCCACACCGGCCTTGCCCACGTCGCCCGTCACGCGCGGATGGTCGCTGTCGTAGCCGCGGTGCGTGGCCAGGTCGAAGGCCACCGACACGCCCTGCCCGCCCGCGGCCAGCGCCTTGCGGTAGAAGGCGTTGGATTCCTCGGCCGTGGAGAAGCCCGCGTACTGTCGGATGGTCCACGGGCGCACGGCGTACATGGTGGCTTGCGGGCCGCGGATGTAGGGCGCGAAACCGGGCAAGGTGTCCGTGTACTGCAGGCCCTGCAGGTCGGCCGCCGTATAGAGCGGCTTGACGGTGATGCCGTCCGGCGTGACCCAGTTGAGGCTGCTCACATCCCCACCAGGCGCCGACTTGGCGGCCGCCTTGTTCCATTGCTCCAGATCCGTCGGTGTGCTCATATCGTGGCCTGCGTGCTTCATAACCTTGCAATCTTCGCAAATTATCCGCCCCACGACAACCGCTAAACTCGAATCAGCGCGCGATTGGCGCCTGCAAATTTGCGAGGTTTGCAAACATGGCCAAGGCTTACATGGGGGTGCGCCTGAAGACGCTGCGCGAGCGCAAGGGCTTGACGCAGGCCGCGCTGGCTGCATCGCTGAAGATATCCCCCAGCTACCTGAACCAGATCGAGAACGACCAGCGTCCGCTGACCGTCGCCGTGCTGCTGCGCCTGCAGGCCGCGCACGGCGTGGACCTGCAGCTGTTTTCCGAGGACGAGAACTCGCTGCGCCTGAGCGCACTGCAGACCGTGTTCGCCGACCCCTCCGCTGCGGAGACGGTGCCGCTGGCCGAGGCCAAGGTCGTGGCCGCGCAGTTGCCTGCCGTGTCGCGCGTGCTGATGCAGTTGCACAAGCGCAGCCGCGCCTCCGAGGACCGCCTCGCCGTGATCGCCGACGGCGACCGCTCCACCAACGAGCATGCGGCGCCGATGCAACCCTACGAAGAGGTGCGCGAGTTCTTCTATGCGCGCCACGACCGCCTGGCCGTGCTGGACGAGCGCGCGGAAGAACTCTATGCGGAATTGCAGGCGGGCTTTGCGCCACCGCAGGCCGCCACTGCGGCCAACCTGCTGGGCGCGTTGCAGCAGCGGCTGCTGTCGATGCACGGCATTGCCGTGCGCTACGACGCAGGCGCCACCGGCGCCGAACAGCCGCTGCGCAGCTTCGATGCGGCGTCGCGCACCATCCACCTGGCCGCGGCGCTGGGCGCCGCGCAGCAGGCCTTCCAGCTCGGCATCCAGCTGGCGCTGTTCGAAATGGCGCCGATGATCGACAGCTTCCTGCAGGCCGATGACTTCAGCACAGCCGAAGCCCGCAACCTCGCGCGCATCGGCTTCGCGAACCATTTTGCGGGAGCGCTGGTGCTGCCCAACCGCATCTTCCAGGACACGGCCGAACAACTGCGCTACGACATCGACCTGCTGAGCGAGCGCTTCGGCGTGGGCTTCGAGACCGTGGGCCACCGCCTGTCGACGATGCGGCATGCGCATGGACAGAGCATCCCGTTCTTCTTCGTGCGCGTGGACCGTGCGGGCAACATCTCCAAGCGGCAGTCCTCGGCGGATTTCCACTTCTCGCGCACGGGGGGCACCTGTCCGCTGTGGAACGTCTACGACGCCTTCTCGCAGCCCGGCCGCATCCTCACGCAGCTGGCCAGCATGCCCGACGGCCGCACCTACCTGTGGATCGCGCGCACCGTGGAACACCGGCTGGGCGGCTACGGCGCGCCGCACCGGATCTTCTCCGTGGCCCTGGGCTGCGACGCGCGCCATGCCCACAGGCTCGTGTATGGCGACGGCATCGCGGCCGATGCCACGGAGCGCGCCACGCCCATCGGCTCGGGCTGCAAGGTCTGCGACCGCGACAACTGCGTGCAGCGTGCCTTTCCCGCGCTGGGCCGGCCGCTCAGGATCGACCCGAACGCGCGGCGGTTCGCGCCCTACGCGCCGGTGCAGTGATTCGCCGGGCCGCTACCAAGGCGAACAGCACCGCAGCGCGAAGCGCGGAGGTGATCTAGTGAGCACCCCGGCTCCAGCGGCTACAGCATGAAGCTCGTTCCCACGAACAGGATCGGCCCCGTGGGCCGGCCGATGGGCGAACCGTTGGCCGGCTCGAGCGTGATTTCGAAGAGCTGCGACGCGCCCAGCGTGGGCAGCGCCGATGCCGGCATCTCCACTCGCTGGCCCGCCGCGACCAGGCCCAGCGACGTGGGGCCGGCAGCACCCTGCGCCTTGGTCCAGAACTGCAACGCGCGCCCCTCGGGCACCACCTGCGCGGCACCCAGCGGCACGAGGAACAGGCGCCCTCCGGTGCGCGCCTCGACCACCCAGCCCACGGTACGGGACTCCGGGCTTTGCAGCACGGCGAGGTACCGCGCGCCCGAGGGCACGGCGTCGGGCGACGGAATCACCAGCAGCGCCACCAGCGCGGCACAGGCCAGCGCCGTCACGCCGCTCAGGCCCTGCCAGACCCGCAACCGTTGCCACCAGGGCAGCGGCAAGGTGGGCGCGACGGAAACTGCCGGCTTGTTGGCACTGCCGTTCGTACGCGACGTGGCCGCCGAGGCTGCCTGCGTGGCGGCAGCAATGCGCGGCCACAGCGCAGCGGAAGGCTCCGCCACCGGCACGCGCGTCGCCAGCCCCAGCAGTTTCTCGCGCCAGAACAGCAGCTCCGCGCGCAACGTCGGGTCGTTCGGCAGCGCCTGCTCGATGGCGGTGCGCTCGTCTTCCGCCAGGGTGCCCAGCACGTATTCGGCGAGCTGGCCGCTGCGCTCTTCGGGGTCGGTGGCGATCATGAGAGGCAGCCCTTCAGCGATGCCAGGCCGCGGCGTATCCACGACTTGACGGTGCCCACCGGCGTGACCAGGCGCTCCGCGATCTGGGCATGGGTGAACCCGTCCACGAAGGCATGCACGATGCACTGGCGCTTGGCCTCGTCCAGCGCCTGCAGGCAGCGCTCCAGCGACTCCGCATCGGCGCGCAGGCGGCCACCGTCCTGCGCGGCGTCGAGCTGCGCCGCATCCAGCAGCACGGCCACGTCCGCATCGTCCATGTCCTGCTGGCGGCCGGCCCGCCGCGCCTCGTTGAGGGCCCGGTTGCGCACCACGGTGAAGATCCAGCCGCGCGCCGAACCCAGGCTGGCCTGGTAGCTGCCCGCGCTCTTCCAGATCTGCAGGAAGGCGTCCTGCAGCACATCCTCGGCCGCGGCACGGTTGCGCAGGATGCGCAACGCCACCCCGAGCAGCCAGCGCGCCTCCTGGTCGTAGAGCGCGCGCAGCGCATAGTGCTCGCCGCGGGCGCAGGCCTGGAGAGCGTCGGCATGGTCGAAGGGAAGTGCGTGGCGGGACATGGGAGGGTCTGGTGCGGCGGCCATTCTATGGGGCCGTTTTCCGCACGAGGGTCGGGGCCATGCGGCTTCGCAGCCCCAACGCATCGCAGCCCGCCGCCAGCATCGCCCATCCGCTGGTTCAATAACGGATCGCCAGGTCGGTGACCACGGGCCCCGTGGCGCCACCGATCAGGGAGCGGCTGGCGTCCCCAGTGGTGTTGGCGTAGAGCGTCGCCGCCCCGGTGGTCAGCGACACCGTGTAGAGCGTGAAAGGGCCGCTTGTGCCGGCACGCAGCGCGGCAAGAACCAGGCCATTGCCGCCACCGGCGATGTCCATCGCGTTCTGCCCGCTCAGGTCCAGGCCCACCGCGCCCACGTCCGCCAACGTGCCGTCGTTGGGCGGCGACTGCAGGGCCAGCACGTCGCTGACCGCGTCCAGGTCGTACAGCGCCGTAGACGTCGCCCCTGCGAAGCTGTTGGTGTAGGCGCCCGCGACCACCACGGGCGGCGTGCTGCGGTTGATGCGCCCGTCGGTGGTGGTGGCACCGGTGTCCACGTTGATGCGCAGGTTCAAGCCCGTATCGGTGACCACGCGCAGCCGGTCGGCCACGGGGTTGAAGTCCACCACGAAGCTGCTGCCCGCCTCCAGCCCGGCGTAGGGCGCGGTCACGTCCGCCGGGTCGGCGGCCAGTGCCACGGGGCTGCTGGCCACGGCGGTGTCCGGGTCGATCACCACCAGCCTTGCCAGCGTCGTCAGTCCATAGAGCTTGCCGGTCGAGGGACGGAAATCGATGCCCAGCACGCGTTCACCAGCACCCAGGCCTGAGATGGGGGTGCTGCGCGTGAGCGTGTTGGGCGCGCTGGGCATGAACGCCGCCAGCTGGTTGTCCAGCGTCAGCACCAGCACCGTGGGATTGGCCGCAGGCCGCAAGGCCAGGGCCGTGACGGCCTCTCCGGTGCCGATGGTGCCCACCAGGACGGGCGCGGTGCCGGCGGCGAGAGGCACGGTGTAGAGCTGCGGATTGCCCCCGACCTGCAGCGCGGCATAGGCCTTCTGCGTCTTGCCGTCGATGTCGAAGCCGCCCACGGCCGTGAAGCTGATGCCCAGCGGAATCGCCGCGGTCAGCGTGCCGTCGTTCGGCGGGTTCTGCAGGAACACACTGCCCGTGCTGCTGTCGAGGTTGAAGAGCTGCGTGCTGGTGGTGCCCGCGAAGGCGTTGGTGTAGGCCGAGGCGATGACCGTGGCGGCGGCACCGTTGATCGCACCGTCGGTGGTGGTGGCACCGGTGTCCACGTTGATGCGCAGGTTCTGTCCGGTGTTGCTCACCAGCCGCAGGCGGTCCACCACGGGGTTGAAGTCCATGCCGAAACTGGTGCCGGCCAGCGCGGTGAAGGGGGAGGTGCTGTCGGAAGCGTCTCCCGACAAGGTGGCCCGCAGCGTGGCCATGCCTGTGCCGGGCTCGACGGTGTAGATGCGCCCCTGGTTGCTCACCGCATACAGCACACCCGAAGCGGGTCGCACGTCGATGCCCACCAGCGTCTCGCCACTCTGCAGTCCGCTGAGCGCGATTCTGCTCACCAGCGTGCCGGGCGCCGCGCGTTCGAAACTCACGATCTTGCCCGACGCGGTCAACGCCACCGTATCGCCCACCGCCACCGGCATGGGAGTGCCTCCGTCATCCCCCCCTCCACCGCAGGCGGCCAGCACGGCGGAGGTGATGAGGGACAGGTACAAGGCTTTGCGGTGTGTCATGGTGGGTTCCCTTGGGTGGAGTTGTTGAAGGCCGCCCGCCACGCGCGGACTGCCTGCCCTCCACTACCCACCAGACCCTCATCCGGATGCAGTGCCCACCGATTTTTTTGTGCGGGTGACCAGAAACACGCCCGGCAATATCAGGGCGGCGCCTACTGCATGGTGCCAACCCAGCGCCTCGCCCAGCAGGCCCCAGGCCGCCACGGCCGCGTAGAGCGGGCTCAGGTAGAGCATGACCGCCACGCGGCTCGCGCCCAGGATCTTCTGGGCCCAGCCGTAGATCCAGTAGGCCGCCAGCCCCGGCAGCAAGGCTGCGGCCACGACCAACCACAACGCATGCCATGTCCAGGGATCGGGCCTGGGCCGGCCCAACTCCCACACCGCGAACGGCAGCAGCACGGCCACGCCGCCCACGCAGATGGCAGCGAGTCGCGCTGTCGACCCCAGCGGGCTGGGCCATTGCTTCTGCAGCAACGCGTACCCGGCCCAGGCCACCGTGGCCGCCATGATCCACAGGTCACCCGGCACGAACTGCACCGATCCCAACGCCAGCCAACGGCCCTGGACGACCACGTGCACCACGCCCAGCAGCGCCAGCGCCACGCCCAACGCCTGGCGCGTGCTGAAGCTCTCACGCAGCCACAGCACGGAACCCAGCGCGATCAGCACCGGCGCCGCGGAGTAGATCAGCGAGATGTTCATCGCGCCCGTGGAACGCGCACCTTCGTAGACCCAGGCGCCGCAGACCATCATGCCCAGCGCACCCAGCACGAGGTACTGGCTCCACGTGCGGATGAGGTGCTGGCGCTCGCGCCGCAGCTCCGGCCAAGCCAGGGCCAGGAGCACGATGGCTGCAATGGCCCAGCGGCCGAGGGCTAGCAGGTAGGGGCCGATCACGCCCGGCGCCTTGCGCGCCACGATGAAGTTTACGGTCCACAAAGCAGGCACGCACCAGATCAGCGCCAGCGCGAGGCGCTGGTGCGACGGCACCTGGTCAGGCATGGACCAGGATGTTGTCGTCAGCGCGCGTGGCGTTCGCGGCGGCCTGGGCCTTCTGCATCACGGCATGGGGCGGCAATGCGCGCAGGCTCGCGTCGCTCCACACCTGCCGCCAACGCCGCGCGCCCGGCATCCCGTTGCGCAGGCCCAGCATGTGGCGGGCGATGTGGGTCCAGGGCGTGCCGTGGGCCTGCTGCTCGCGCACCATGTAGTCGCACATCTGCATCTCGACGTCGTCGCGGTCCAGCGTGCTGGCCGGGGCGCCGTAAAAGGTGGCGTCCCACTGCGACAGCCACCAGGGGTTGTGGTAGGCCTCGCGGCCCACCATCACGCCGTCCAACTGGTCGAGTTGCGCATGGACCTGCTCTGTGGTCTGGAAGCCGCCATTGATGGCGATGCACAGCGTGGGAAAGTCCTGCTTGAGCCGCGCCACGATGTCGTAGCGCAACGGGGGCACCTCGCGGTTCTGCTTGGGCGACAAGCCCTTGAGCCAGGCGTTGCGTGCGTGCACGATGAACACCCGGCAGCCGGCGTCGGCCACCTGGCCCACGAAGTCGCGCACGAAGTCGTAGTTTTCGACCTTGTCCACACCTATGCGGTGCTTGACCGTGACCGGCACCGCCACCGCATCGACCATGGCCTTCACGCAGTCCGCCACCAGAGCCGGCTCGCGCATCAGGCAGGCCCCGAAAGCGCCGCGCTGCACGCGCTCCGACGGGCAGCCACAGTTCAGGTTGATCTCGTCGTAACCCCACTGCGCGCCCAGCCTGGCGCATTGCGCAAGGTCGGCGGGCTCGCTGCCGCCGAGCTGCAACGCCACGGGATGCTCGGTGGCGTCGAATCGCAAGTGCCGCGCCACATCGCCGTGCACCAGGGCCCCGGTCGTGACCATCTCGGTGTAGAGCAAGGTCTGGCGGGTGAGCAGGCGGTGGAGAAAACGGCAATGGCGGTCGGTCCAATCCATCATCGGCGCGACGGACATGCGCCAGGGGCTGGGCGAGAAGGTGGGGGCTTGGGACATGGTCTGCACGGCCCGCCATTTTCGCAGGTTGGCGCACCCCGGCCGCGTGCGGGGGCAACGGTTGGGTTGCCAACCCGCCCGTCCGCCGCCTTGAGCCGTCCGCCGCGCTCAGGCCGGCTGCACCCAGGCCGTCAGCGAATCGGTAGTCAACGCGCCGTAGTGCGAGATGAAGGCCACGTCGGCGGCGTCGTGCCCGTAGGCCACCACGATGCGCCCGCCGCGGGGTTGGTCCTGCGTGGCGTCGAAGGTATACCAACGTCCGCCCACGTAGGCCTCGAACCAGGCATGCAGGTCCATGGGGTCCAGCTGGTAGAGGTATCCCACCACCATGCGCGCCGGGA
Source organism: Burkholderiaceae bacterium (assembly GCA_965278985.1). GTDB lineage: Bacteria > Pseudomonadota > Gammaproteobacteria > Burkholderiales > Burkholderiaceae_C > CAISIP01. Next base: position 1,440,024 of record OZ257131.1, read on the forward strand.
TGTGCAGGGCTCGGCACAGCGAGATACCGATGTGCGAGAAGTCGCGGCACACGCCGGCCCCCGCGTTCAGGGTGTCGATGGCATCCGTGGTGGAGTCGCTCTCGCCATAGCGGTAGACGATGTTCTGGTGGACCCAGGCGCGGATCGCCTCCACCTGGCCGTACCCCCGCTGCGCATCGCCCACGATCTCGCGGGCCCGGTCTTCCAGCTTGTCGCAGGGGCAGTAGCGGCTGGGCAACAGGAAATGCAGCACGTCATGGGGAAGATCGTGGACGGGCGTGGCGGGTGCAGCCATGTCCACGGCGATGTGCTCTTCCGTATCGACCACGGCCTCCCAGTGGATATGCATCTGGCCCGGCTCGATCAGGAACCGCTGGCACAGGTTGCCGTAGGCGTCCACGTATTCGGTGGGCCGCGCGGGCGGGTCGAAGCTGCAGCTCTCGCTCACCAGCCACTGCGCCGCCCCGCTGCGGGGCCGCAGCATGGCCACCGTGGGACAGGGTTCGGTGGCATCGAGCACCAGATCGAAACCTGCGGAAAGACGCATGGAACACTCCTGAAAATAAAGAGGCAGATATCGGAACCCGGCGATTGTTGGGTGCTACCGTCGCGCACGCGGTAGGACGCCGCCGCGATCGCGCGGGAGTCTTCTGCGCAACATGGCATCCCGGCCCGAGCCCGGTCGCACCGAAACAGGGCGCATGGCCTGCGCGCGCATCGCGCATAAGCTTGCTCGCAATTCTTCTAGTTTGTTCCACAAATCAGAAAAACAGGTCTGTATACTGCAATTTCAACCACTTCCTTCCGGGAGACAACGCGCCATGGGAGCCCACGAATCCATCGCCCTCGCCGCCACGCCGGCCATCGGCGACGTCCCCTTGAGCTACACGGCCACGCACTGGGGGATCTACGAGGTGCATCGCGAGGGCGCAGATGGCATCAAGCTCACGGGCTTCGCGCGCGATCCTTCCCCCTCGCCCATCGGCCTGTCCATGGCCGCCGCGGCACAGGGCCCGCTGCGCGTGCGCAACCCCGTGGTGCGCAAGAGCTGGCTGGCTGCCGCGAAGGGCGAGGCCACGGACGCGCGGCGCGACCTGCGCGGGCAGGAGGCTTTCATGGAGGTGTCCTGGGACGAGGCCCTGCAACTAGTGGCGCATGAGATCGCCCGCGTACGCACAGCACATGGCAACAGCGCGATCTTCGGCGGCTCCTACGGCTGGTCCAGCGCGGGCCGTTTCCACCATGCGCAGAGCCAGGTCCACCGCTTCCTGAATTCGGTGGGCGGCTACGTGCGGCACGCGGACTCCTACAGCCTGGGCGCCGCGCGCGTGCTGATGCCGCACATCGTGGCCCCCATGGACGAGATGCATACGCTGCACACCAGCTGGGACGTGCTGGAGCAGCATTGCAAGCTCTTCGTGAGCTTCGGCGGCGTGCCGGCCAAGAACGCGCAGGTCAGCTCCGGCGGTGCCGCCGAACACCTGGTGCCCACGGCGCTGCAGCGCATGGCGAAGGCCGGTGTGCGCTTCGTCAACATCAGCCCCGTGCGCAACGACATCGACACGGGCGGCGAGGTGGAGTGGATCGCCATCCGGCCCAACACCGACACCGCGATGCTGCTGGCCATGGCGCACACGCTGGTCACCGAGCAGTTGCACGCACCGGATTTCTTGGGCACGCATTGCGTGGGCTTCGACAAGTTCCTGCCCTATCTGCTGGGCCAGGCCGACGGCCAGCCCAAGGACGCCGACTGGGCCGCGCCCATCACCGGCGTGTCCGCTGAGCGCACGCGTGCGCTGGCGCGTGAGATGGCCGGCACCCGCACCATGCTGACCATGGCCTGGTCGCTGCAGCGCACGCACCATGGCGAGCAGCCATTCTGGGCGCTGGTCACGCTGGCCAGCATGCTGGGCCAGATCGGCCTGCCGGGCGGTGGCTTCGGCGTGGGCTATGGCACCACGAACATGATCGGCAACTCGAATGCCAAGTTCAGCGGCCCCACCCTGCCCCAGGGCATGAACGCGGTGCGCGACTTCATCCCCGTGGCGCGCATCACCGACATGCTGGAGAACCCCGGCGGGCCCTTCAGCTACAACGGCAAGGACTACCAGTACCCCGACATCCGCCTTGTCTACTGGGCCGGCGGCAACCCCTTCCACCACCACCAGGACCTGAACCGCCTGCTCGCAGCCTGGCAGTCCAAGCCGGAGACCATCGTGGTGCACGAGCAGTACTGGACGCCTACGGCCAAGCTGGCCGACATCGTGCTGCCGGCCACCACCAACCTGGAGCGGGACGACATCGGATACGCCTCGCGCGAGCGTTTCATGGTGGCCATGAAGCGCGCCATCCCACCCGTGGGCCAGGCGCGCGACGACTACGACATCTTCGCGGACCTGGCCGAGCGCCTTGACGCACGCGAGGCCTACACCGAGGGACGCAGCGCCTTCGAGTGGCTGCAGCTGCTGTACGAACAGTCGCGCACGCGCGCGGCGCGCGCCGGCCACGCGTTGCCGGCCTTCGAGGATTTCTGGCGCGGCGACATCATCGACCTGGTGGTGCCGGCCGGCGGGGTCGTGATGTTCGAGGACTTCCGCAAGGACCCGGCGGCCCATCCGCTGGACACTCCCAGCGGCCGCATCGAGATTTTCAGTGAGCGCATCGCCGGCTTCGGCTACGCGGACTGCCCGGGCCATGCGCATTGGTTCGAGCCTGTGGAGTGGCTGGGCAGCCCCGAGGCCGCCACGCACCCCTTGCACCTGCTGACGGACCAGCCCTTCACCAAGCTGCACAGCCAGCTGGACCACGCGGACTACAGCCTCGGCAACAAGGTCGCGGGGCGCGAACCCATCCTCGTCGGCCGCGCCGACGCGCAGGCGCGTGGCTTGGCCGAGGGCGATGTGGTGCGGGTGTTCAACGCGCGCGGCAGCTGCCTGGCGGCATTGCGCCTCAGCGACGACCTGCTACCCGGCGTGGTCAAGCTGTCCACCGGCGCCTGGTTCGACCCCTGCGACTGGCGCGCGAGCGGCCCGGGCAACATCGAGAAACACGGCAACCCGAATGTACTGACGCTGGACATCGGCGCGTCCAGCTTGTCACAGGGATGCATTGCGCAGACCTGCCTGGTGGAAGTGGAGCGTTACACCGGGCCGGCCCTGCAGCCCACGCCCTACGCCTTGCCCGTGATCGAGCGCGCCGCATGAGGGCGCAGGCAGCCCTGCCGGCATTCATTGATTCAACAAAGGAGACTCCGATGGTTTCACGCAGACAGTTCAACTCCCTGGGTGCCCTCGCGGCGCTGTCCGCCACCGGCCTGGGTTCCGGCCTTGCGCTGGCACAGGACGCCTGGCCGTCCAAACCCGTCAGGCTGGTGGTCCCGTTCCCGCCCGGAGGCTCGTCCGACATCATGGGCCGCCTGATTGCCGAAGGCATTGCCAAGCATGTTGGCGGCAACTTCATCATCGACAACAAGCCAGGTGGCACCACGCAGATCGGCTCCGAGCTGGTGGCCAATGCGCCGCCGGACGGTTACACGCTGCTCGAAGGTGCCTCCACCGCCTTCACCGTGCTGCCCAACCAGCGCAAGCTGAATTTCAGCCTGGACAGCTACGAGGTGGCCGGCGGCATCGCCGACTACATCGCCGTGTTCGCGGTGCGCAAGACGCTGCCGTTCACCACCATGAAGGAGTTCGTCGAGTACGCCAAGAAGAACCCCGGCAAGCTGAGCTTCGGCTCGGCCGGCGAGTTGTCGGCGGGCCATGTGTACGGCGGCACGCTGGCACGCGACACGGGCATCAACGTGCTGCACGTGCCTTTCAAGGGCTCGGTGGATGCCGTGAACGCGCTGGTGGCTGGCGACATCGACTTCGTGATCGACGGCGCCGCGACCCCGATGGTCAAGGCCGACCGCATCCGCCCGCTGGCCACCTTCTACCGCGCGCGCCATCCCGAGGTGCCCGAGGTGCCCACGCTCAAGGAGGCCGGCTTCGACATCACCATGACCAAGGCCCGCGGCTGGGGCCTGCTGGCGCCCAAGGGCACGCCGGCACCCATCATGGCCAAGCTCTCCGACGCACTGCAGAAGACGCTGGCCGACCCCAAGTTGGCCGAGGCGCTGCTCAAGGGCAACTCCATCGCGTCCTACCAGTCGCCTGCCGAGTACCGCGCCAACATCGCCGAGGACCGCAAGATGTACGCGGAACTGCTGCCACTGATCGTCAAGCCCTGATCGCCACGCCTTGATGCCCTCTCCCCTGCCCCGATGACCGCCTCCATGACCACTTCGAACCCCACCCTGGCCGCCGCACTGGCGGTGCCTCCCAACCAGACTGTCCGCCAGATCCTGCACCCGCGGGGCGTGGCCATCGTGGGCGCTTCGGGCAGCGAGGACAAATGGGGCGGCCGCCTGCTGCGCTACATGCTCAAGCACCGGCACGACGGCGCGCTGTATCCCATCAACGCCAAGTCCAAGGAGCTGATGGGCATTCCAGCCTACGCCTCGCTGAAGGACTGCCCCGGGCCCGTGGACCTGGCGATCCTGCTGGTGCCGCGTGAACACGTGCTGGCCGCCATCGAGGACTGCGTGGCCAAGAAGGTGGGCTGCGCCTTGTGCATCACGGCCGGCTTCGCGGAGACCGGCCCGGCCGGCCGCGCCGCCGAGGAGCAACTCGTGGCCACGGCCCGTGCCGGTGGCGTGCGCCTGATCGGCCCCAATTGCATGGGCCTGATGAACGCGCACCACAACCTGGCCGGCACCACCGGCGTGGTCATGGGCAGCGTCGACAAGCTGCCCGTGGGCGGCATCGGCCTGGCCAGCCAGAGCGGCGCGCTGATGGGCGCGATGCTCTCGCGCGGCGTGGACATCGGCGCGGGCTTCTCGTCCACCATCTCGGTGGGCAACCAGTCGGACCTGGACCTGAACGACTTCTTCGAATACCTCATCGACGACCCGAAGACCGAGGTGGCCTGCCTGTACATGGAAGGCGTCAAGGACGCGGCCCGCTTCACGGCGCTGCTGCAGCGCGCCGCCGAGGTGGGCAAGCCGGTGTGCATCGTCAAGTCCGGCCGCAGCGAGGCGGGCGTGCGCGCGGCCATCTCGCACACGGCCAGCCTGGCCGGCGCCTGGCCGGCATTCGAGGCCACCTGCAGGCGCTGGGGCGTCTACTTGTTCGAGAGCATCTACGACCTGCTGCAGGGCGCGCAGCAGCTGCAGCGCGGCAAGCGCGCCACCTCGCGCGGCGTGGGTGTGTTCTCCGGCTCCGGCGGCGGCGGCGCGCTGCTGGCCGATGCGCTGGAGGCCGTGGGCCTGGAGCTGCCCGAGCTCAACGCGCAGACGCAGCAGGGCCTGGACCCGGTGCTGCCCGCCACGCACCGCCAGTTGCCGCTGGACTTCGGCATGCTGAACCACCTGACGCCGCCTGACCCCGAAGTGGCCGGCGGCGCGGTGGGCATCGCGCTGGACCGCGCCATGGCCGACCCGGCCGTGGGCGTGGGCCTGTTGTTGCTCACCACCCAGCCGCAGCAGGAGCGCGTGGTCGAGGCGGCCTTGTCGGTGGCTGCGCGTACCAGCAAGCCGCTGCTGTTCGTGCAGGGCGCCGGCAACCATGGCGACCCCGCGCGCAGGGCGCTGCGTGCCGCAGGGCACGGTTATTTCGACAGCCCGCACGATGCGCTCAAGGTCGCATCGGCACTGGCCTCGCGTGAGACGCCCGAGCCCGCAGCCGTGGGTGGCGCGCGCATGGCCTGGCCCACGGGCTTGCCCAATGGGTACCTCACCGAGCCCGACGCCCGCAAGCTGCTGGAACACGCAGGCATCCCCACCACGCGTTGGGAGCTGGCTGCCGATGCCGAGGCTGCTGTTGCGGCGGCCCGCAAGCTGGACTGCGCCGTGGCCATCAAGGCCGTCAGCGGCAAGATCGTGCACAAGAGCGACGTGGGGGCCGTCAAGCTGAATGTGCAGGGGGATGCCGCCGTGCGCGAGGCCTGCGCGGCCATCACCACGGCTGCGCGTGCTGCGGGCGTGGACGCGCTGGATGGCTTCCTGGTCACCGAGATGTGGAAGGCCGATGCCGAGCTGATCCTGGGCCTGCAGTGCGATCCGGACTTCGGCGCCATGGTGATGGTGGGCGCCGGTGGTGTGCTGGTCGAGCTCCTGAAGGACGTGCAGCTCGCCCCCGCGCCCGTGTCCCATGCGCGTGCGCTGGCGATGCTCAACGCCCTCAAGAGCCGCGCGCTGCTGCAGGGCTTCCGGGGCCGCCCGCCGGCCAACCTGGATGCCATCGCGGACGCCATGGTGCGGCTGGGCGACCTGGCCGTGGCCAGCCAGGGCCGCCTGCAGGAACTCGACATCAACCCATTGTTCGTGGCCGGTGAGCGCATCGTCGCCGCCGACGCCCGCGCTCTGCTCGCCTGAACCGCTTTCTCCTGGAGAACACCTTGACCGACATCCGCTACGAATCCAAGGACGGCATCGCCGTCATCACCATCGCCCGTGCCTCGGCACGCAACGCCATCAACAACGGCGTGGTCCAGGGCATGCAGGCCGCCTGGCGCCGCTTCGCGTCTGAGAACGACCGCGTGGCGGTGCTGGCCGCCGACGGTGAGCAGGCATTCTCGGCCGGTGCCGACCTGAAGGACCTGCCCAAGGACGTCTGGCTGGCCATGCCCAACCTGTCCGTGCCCACCGACAAGCCCATCATCGCGGCCGTCAACGGCTTCGCGGTCGGTGCCGGTGCCACGATGGTGATGCTGGCCGACATGGCGGTGGCCGACGAATCGGCGAGCTTCATCTATCCCGAGGCCAAGATCGGCGCCTTCGCCGGCGTGATGGCAGGCTTCCCACCGCGCATGCAGTACAAAGCCGGCCTGGAATGGCTGATGACCGGCGACCCGATGACGGCGCAGCGCGCCTACGAGATCGGGCTGGTGAACCGCCTTGCGCCGAAAGGCCAAGCGCTGCAGGTGGCCATGGAGGTGGCCACCAAGATCGCCAACAACGCGCCGCTGGTGGTGCAGGCCATGAAGGCAATAGCGCGCAGCACACTCACGCCGTCCTCCACCGAGCGCTACTATCCGCAGCGCGACATGCTCGAAGGCATCGCGCGCAGCGAGGACCTGCAGGAAGGCGTGGCCTCCTTCCGCGAGAAGCGGCCCGCCCGCTTCACAGGCCGCTGATCCCCGATTCACACCTACCACGGAGACACAACACCATGCTCAATCGCCGCACCCTGTGCATCGCCACCGGTGCCAGCCTCGGCCTGGCCGCTGCCAGTACCAGCAGTTTTGCCCAGGCGAGCAAGTGGCCAGAGAAGCCGCTGCACTTCGTCACGCCCTACCCACCGGGCGGGCTGTCGGACCAGATCACGCGCTACATCGGCGACCGCGTGGCGCGCGCCGTCGGCAAGCCCGTGATCGTGGAGAACAAGCCCGGGGCCGGCGCCACGTTGGGCACCGAATACGCCGCACGCATGGCGCCCGATGGCTACAACTTCTTCATCGCGCCCACAGCCACGGTGTGCATCTCGCCGTGGATGCGCAAGGTCAACTTCACGCTGGATGACTTCATGCCCGTGGCCAAGCTGACCTCCAGCTTCGGCCTGGTCACGACGCGCAAGGACGCGCCCTTCAACAACTACAAGGAGTTCGTGGCCGCCGCCAAGGCCGCGCCGGGCAAGTACACCTTCGCCACCAACGGGGTGGGCAGCATCGTGCACCTGCAGGCCGTGCTGCTGCACAAGCAGACCGGCATCGAGCTGGTGCATGTGCCCTACAAGGGTTCGGTGGAGTCCATGACCGACCTGATCGGCGGGCGCATCGACCTGATGTACGACCCCGTGACGGCACCCCGCGTCAAGGACGGCACGCTCAAGGGCCTGGTCATCACGAACTCGGTGCGCTTCCCGTTCCTGCCCGAGGTGACCACGCTCAAGGAGCAGGGTTTCGACATCGACACACGCAGCTGGTTCGGCGCCTTCGCACCCAAGGGCACGCCGCCCGACATCGTGGCGCGCCTGTCGAGCGAGATGGAGAAGATCATGGCCGGCCCGGGCGTGCGCGAGGAGTTGCTGATCTCCTCGATGTACCCCGACTACCGCAACCCCGCGGCCTTCGGTGAACAGGTGCGTGCCGACAGTGGCTACTTCCGTGACGTGATCCAGAAGGAAGGCATCAAGGACGAGAGCTGAGCGCCAGCGCTGCGCGCCCGCATATCCAGCCCCGTGCACATGGCGAGCATCGCCAGGTGCACGGGGTTTTTCTTTGGCCGGCGCGTTTCGCAACCCGGCGCGGCTGCGCAAAAAATAATTGTTGTGCAGACGCTTAACTCATCCGTGTGCGGGATGTGTGTGATGCATTCACCAACTACGATTTCTCCACACCAAGGAACCGCCATGCATCCAAGCCTCCCGCCCCCGATGACATGCTCCGATCACCCCGTGCCTCCCATGCACCTCCGACGGCCCGCTCAGCCGGCGCATCCACCGTGACGGCCCCGGCCGTTGCGGAGCCTGCGCCGGCTTGAGCCCGGCCCACCCCGCCTTTCCCCGGTTCCACCGTACGGGCCGATCTCCGGATCGCGCCCGCGGAGACGGCCGCGCCCTGCGCTGCACCCATCCACCCTGCACATCAAAGGAGCGAGCCATGAGACTTCCACTCGGACCCGTGCTGGCGGCGGCGCTGGCGGGCATGACCCCCTGCGCCGATGCCCAGGACGCCGCCCCGGCGCCGGCGGAATCGATCTTTTCCCTCTCGGGCTTCGGCACGCTCGGGGTGGTGGGCACCAATACCGACGGCGCCCAGTACGTCATTCCCAGCCAGACGCATGGCGCCGACAAGTCGTGGAGCGCGGACGTGGACAGCAAGGTCGGCCTGCAGCTCGGTGCCAGGTTCAACAGCATGTTCTCCGCGACCTTGCAGGTACTGAGCAAGCAGAACGGCAAGGGCAGCTTCGACCCGCAGATGGAATGGGCCTTCGCCAAGCTGCAGGCGACGCCGGGCCTGTCCTTCCGGCTGGGGCGCATGGGCGCGCCGTTCTTCGCGGTGTCGGACTTCCGCGACGTGGGCTATGCGAACACCTGGCTGCGCCCGCCCATCGACGTCTACGGCCAGGTGCCGGTAAGCCACTTCGACGGCGCCGACGTCAACTGGCAGACCACGGTGGCCGGCCGATCGCTGTCGCTGCAGGCGATCGTGGGCCAGAGTGCCTCCCATGTCGAAGGCACCAAGGTCAAGATCGACGACATGGCGGGTGTCAACGCCTCGCTGGAACTGGTCGATGGCCTGAGCCTGCGGCTGGGCCACGTGCGCGGCAAGCTCACCGTGGACACCGCATTGGTGAACCAGCTCTCGCGCGTGCTGCGCCTCACGCCGTTCGCCAGCGTGGGCAACCAGATCGACCCCAACCGCAAGGACGCGAGCTTCAGCGGCATCGGCCTGACCTACGACCAGGGCAACTGGCTGGCGATGATGGAGTACACCTTGCGCAAGACGGACACCTTCATTCCCGACACCACGGGCTGGTACACCACCGTGGGCTACCGCGTGGGCAAGTTCACGCCCTACGTCACGCTCTCGCGCATCAAGACCGACAGCAGCAATGTCAACAACACCATCCCCGCAGGGCTGGTGCTCGGCGGCGTGCCCCTGCGCGCCGCGGTGAATGCCGCGACCGACGCGCAGAACACGCAGCAGAAGACCCTGGGCCTGGGCGTGCGCTGGGACGCCATGCGTAATGTCGCCGTCAAGGCGCAGTGGGACAGCATCAAGCCTACCGGTGCGGGGCAGTTCTATGGCGCGGCGCCGGGCTTCGGCAACAAGCGGGTCAACGTGGTCAGCGTAGCCGTGGATTTCGTCTTCTGAAGGAGCGCACAAGATGAATGCCGAACAGAAACGCATGATGCTCGCGGCGCTGCTGTGCGCCACGCTGGCGGCCACGCTGTGGTGCGCGACGACGACCGCCCACGCGCAGGTGGCCGTGGTGGTGGGCGCCAAGAGCCCCGTCGCCAGCATGACGGCCGAACAGGTGGCCACGATCTTCCTGGGCAAGAGCAACACCCTGCCCAACGGCGCAGCCGCCATGGCGGCGGACCTGCCCGAGAGCGCGGCCCAGCGCGAGCATTTCTACACCAAGGTCACCGGCAAGTCGTCGGCGCAGGTCAAGGCAGCTTGGTCGCGCCTGGTGTTCTCGGGCAAGGCCACGCCGCCCAAGGAGCTGGGCAGTGCGGCCGATGTCAAGAGCTTCGTGGCCGGCAACCCCGAAGCCATCGGATACATCGAGAAGTCCGCCGTGGACGGCTCGGTGAAGGTGGTGCTCAACGTCGATTGAGGCACGGGCGCCGTCGGCGTCCACGGGCGTTCGCCCACGCGGCCAATGGCAGGGAGAAACGACATGAACCTGAAATCACGCATCGCGATGCTGCCCATCATGGCGGCGTTGTTGTTCGGCCTGGGCATCGCGGTGGTGGTGCTCTTCTCGGCGCGCACCTCGCAGGTCATCGACGCCATCGGTGACCGGGACTACCCCTACCTCGATGCCACCACCCATTTCGAGAGCCAGCTGGAAGCGCTGGGCAGCACCATCCAGAGCTCCGTGGCCGAGGGCGAGAAGAAACGGCTGGATGAAGCTGCCGAGCGCGCCACCGCCATGCGCAAGACGCTCGCGGACATCCGGGCCATCCCGGGCAAGGAAGCCATCGGCGCCAAGCTGGCGCAAAGCTTCGAGGCTTATTACAGCGCTTCGCTGGAGACGGCGGAAATGCTGCTCGGCATGCGCCAGGGCGACCAGGCCGGTGCAGTGCCCCGCATGCAGGGCGCGCTCAAGACGCTGGAGGCCGAGCTGGTGCAGGTGCGAGCCGACGCGCGCGGCGGCTTCGACGCCGGCCTGGCCGATGCGCGCGAGGGTGTCTATGCGGGGCTGTGGGTCATCGTGGGCAGCGGCATCGTGGTGGTGGCCGTGCTCGCCCTGGGCTCCTGGCTGCTGATCAACAACATCTGGCGCCAGCTGGGCGGCGAGCCCTCCTACGCCCGCGACGTGATGCGCCACATGGCAGAGGGCGACCTGTCGCAGACCATCCAGGTGTCCCGCGGTGCCGAAGCCAGCCTGCTGGCCGCCGTGCGCGACACCGCCCAGGGCCTGGCGGCCATCGTGGCCAACGTGCGCAACGGCACCCATTCGATGACCGTCGCCTCGCGCGAGATCGCCGCCGGCAACCAGGACCTGTCGGGGCGCACGGAGCGCCAGGCCGGGCAGCTGGAGCAGACCTCGTCCAACATGCAGCAGCTCACCGGCACCGTGCGGCAAAGCGCCGAGTCCGCCACCCAGGCCAACCAGCTCGCCAGCTCGGCAGCGACCGTGGCGCGCCAGGGCGGGCAGATCGTGCACCAGGTGGTCACCACCATGGAAGAGATCAGCGCCAGCTCGCGCAAGATCGGCGACATCATCGGCGTGATAGACGGCATCGCCTTCCAGACCAACATCCTGGCGCTGAACGCGGCGGTGGAAGCCGCCCGTGCGGGTGCACAGGGCCGGGGCTTCGCCGTGGTCGCCGGTGAAGTGCGCTCGCTGGCACAGCGCAGCGCAGAAGCTGCGCGCGAGATCAAGGGCTTGATCGCCACCAACGTGGAACGCGTCGGCGCAGGTGCCAAGCTGGTGCAGAGCGCCGGCGCCACCATGGGCGAGATCGTGGCCAGCGTGCAGCGGGTATCCGACATCATCGGCGAGGTCACCGCCGCCACCGCCGAACAGAGCCAGGGCATTGCCGACGTCAACCAGTCCATCCACCAGCTCGACCAGATGACGCAGCAGAACGCGGCCCTCGTCGAAGAGGCCGCCGCCGCGGCCAGCAGCCTCGAGTCGCAGGCCAGCCAGCTGCAGCATGCCGTGGAGCGCTTCCGCCTGGGCGCCGCCGATATGGTGGAAGACGCCCGGGAGACGGCCGCCGAGCCGCAGAAGGTGCAGCGCCCGCCCCCCCGCAAGCCCACGCTGCGGGCGGTGCCGTCCATGCAGGCGCCGGCGCTGGAGCATGGACACGGGGCCTGAAGCCGCTGCGTTCCTGCGCACCCGCAGGCACGCCTGCACGCGCAGCAAAATGTGCATCGACGCCCAGGTCCGGGATGCGATCGCCGCGGGATCGAGGACGTTGGAGGCGGTCAGAACGTCGTCCGGCATGGCGTAACACGCCAGCTGCCCGCCTGCACAGCAGGGGCCAACGGCCACGCGGCTACCATGCAGTCCGCCAAGAGGCCCCCGGCCGCACTCCATTGCCCCATGCTCCGACACCGCGCTCCCTCCATTCCATCCCCGCGCACGAACAGCACCTCCCCCGACCTCGCCGGGAGGACATCGTGACTGAGCGCCGCAACGAGACGACACCGGACACCCTTCTCGCCCCCCTGCCCCCCTGGCGCGTGGCCCTCACCGGCATGGTGGCCCTCGGCGTGGCCATGGGCATCGGCCGCTTTGCCTTCACACCGCTGCTGCCGATGATGCTGGCCGATGGCGTGGTGGACATCCGCACGGCGAGCTGGCTGGCCAGCGCGAACTACCTGGGCTATCTGGTGGGTGCGTTGCTGTGCATGGTGCTGCCGTGGTTGTGGCGCCGCGCGGGCCGGCCGCTGCCGCCCAATGGGCCGTTCATGGTGCGGGTGGGACTGGCGGCAACGACGGTGCTGACCCTGGGCATGGCGCTGCACTGGCCGGCCCTGTGGCCGCTGCTGCGCTTCGCGGCGGGCGTGGCGAGTGCGCTGGTGTTCGTCTACATCTCGGGCTGGTGCCTGGGCCAGCTCGCTTTGCTGGGCGTGCCCAGCCTCGGGGCGACCATCTACATGGGGCCGGGCGCGGGCATCGCGCTCAGCGGGTTGGCGGCCAGCGGGATGGTGGCGCTGCACGGGCAGGCGGTCATAGGCTGGCTGGTGTTCGGCGTGCTGGCGGCGGGGCTGTCGGCGATGGTGTGGGGAACGTTGCATCCGCGGCGCGAGCTGCCGGCGCCTGCGGCGCATGCCGGGGGCGCCGCGTCGCCAACTGCGCCGGCAATGGGGCCTGCATCTTCGTCTCCACCTGCGTCTGCGACTGCGTCCAGCACTGCGGAGGCGAAGTCAGGTTTGCAGGTCGCCCCACCCCCCGCCGCCCCGCGCCATGGCGGCGAGATCGCCCTGCTCGCCACGGCTTACCTCGCCGCGGGCTTCGGCTACATCATCACCGCCACCTTCCTGCCCGTGATCGCGCGCCAGCAGCTGCCGCGCTCGGTATGGCTGGACCTGTTCTGGCCGATATTCGGCGTGGGCGTGATGCTGGGGGCGTTCCTGGCCTCGCGGCTGCGCAACGCGGGTGACGTGCGGTTGCGGCTGGCCGCGTGTTATGCGGTGCAGGCGCTGGGCATCGGCGTGGGCTTGGTGGAGGTGAGCGTGGCGGGCTTCGCGCTGGGCAGCCTGCTGCTGGGCCTGCCCTTCACGGTGATCAGCTACTACACGATGCAGGAGGCACGGCGCCTCCGCCCGCTGCAGCCCGCCAGCCTGATGGGGCTGCTCACCGCCATCTACGGCCTGGGGCAGATCGTGGGCCCGCCACTGACGGCGGCGGTGCTCGCACGCAGCAGCTCGGTGGCGGGTGGCTTCACGCTGGCATTGGAGATCGCCGCCTCGGCACTGCTGGCCGGCGGCGTGGTCATGGCGCTGCTGCCGCGCGCCTACCCCTTGAAATACGTGTAGACGCCGAAGCCGACGAGCACGGCCACGAGCAGCAGCAGGCTGCCGGTGGCGTTGTCGTCCACCTGCCCCGGCGCCAGGTGCGGCATCGAGTCCAGGTGACGCGCGACATGGTCCTCCACGCGCGCCTTGGCCTGGGCCAGGCCGATGCCCTGCTGCTGCCGCAGCAGCCGGATCGCCTCCAGCTTCTTGCCCTTGGCCAGCGCGTCCGTCACGGCGGGTGGCAGCGGGGCCGGCATGCCGAAGCTCTGTGCGGGTTGCGTAGTGTGCGTGGGGTGGGTGGCCGCGGCTTGCGCCCGGTCGGCCTGCCGCCGCTTCTCCAGGTCCGCAGCCGCGGAGGGCACACCCTGCGGCTGCGCCGTCGTCGAGGGCGCATCGAGCAGGATGCGGATCGCTTCGACCCATTGCCCGCGCTGCACCGCCGCGATGACCTGGGGCATGGGACTGCGGGGCACGAGCATGGGGAAGGACTCCCGGTGATGCCACGGAAGCGGCCGCTGCATTGTGCCCGGTCGCGGCGCGCCACCGGGCAGCGCTTACGATCGCTCCACCCTGCTCACCCCCCACCGGCACTGCCGCATCCCACCATGACCGACCTGCAAGCATTCAAGGAAGACCTCACGGCCGCACTGCGCTGGTCCGCACACCTGGGCCTCCACGAAGGTGTCTGCAACCACTACTCGATGGAGGTGTCGCCCGGCCGCTACCTCATCAACCCGCAGGGCCTGCACTGGAGCGAGGTCTGCGCGAGCGACATGCTGCTCATCGACGGCCAGGGCACCGTGCTCGAAGGCCGCCATGCCATCGAACCCAGCGCGTTCTTCATCCACTCGTGGATCCACCGGCTCAACCCGCATGCGAAGGTGATCCTGCATACGCACATGCCGCATGCCACCTCGCTCACGCTGCAGCACGACCCGCGCCTGCGCTGGGCGCACCAGAACGCGCTGCGCTTCTGGGGCCGCGTGGGCTACGACCCCACCTACGGCGGCGTGGCGCTCGACGATGCCGAGGGCCGGCGCATCGCCGAGGGCATGGCGCACTGCGACGTGATGTTCATGGCGCACCACGGCGTGTCGGTCGTCGGCGCGACCATGGCCTGGGCCTTCGACGACCTCTACTACCTGGAGCGCGCCTGCATGCACCAGTGCCTGGCCATGCAGTCGGTGGGGCCGCAGGGCATCAAGGACCTGCCGGAGGACATCTGCCGCGCGACGGCGGCCCAGGTCGCCGGCGAGCGGCAGCAAAGCGACCTGTACTTCGCATCGATCAAGCGCTTGCTGGACCGCGACCAGCCGGGCTGGCGCAGCTAGCACCCGGCCCACCACCAGACGACTGCTGTCATTTTGGCGACAGTCTCATAAATCGATATCTGTTGAGCAATTTTGCGCGAGTTTGAAAAGCGCACAAGCGCTTGACTGATACTTTCGCGTCTCTGATACTCGCCGCCACGGACCCTTCCGTGACGGCACGCGGGTTCGATGGACGGACGCAGCCCGGCAGCTTTGCCGCAGGCACAGCGCCCGCACAGAACCACCGCCAAAGGAGACACACCATGCGTTCCACATTGCTGGGCCTCGCCCTCGCAGGCCTGCTCGCGGGCAGCGCCATCGCCCAGGACACCTACAAGATCGGTGCCGTCAACTCGGTGACCGGACCATTGGGGCAGTTTGGGCAGTCGGTGCAGAAGGGCACCGAGCTGGCCATCGACATGGTGGGTCGCAAGGTCAACGGCCGCAGCATCGTCACCACCTGGGAAGACGACGAGACCAAGCCGCAGGTCACGGCGCAAAAGGGCGCCAAGCTCATGGCCAGCAACCCCGACCTGGTGCTGGGTTCCGTCAACACACCGTCGACGCTGGCGCTGATGAAGCTCTCCGCGCAACGCAAGATCCCGCACCTGGTCACGCTGGGCGGTGGCGACCCGATCACCGGCTCCGAGCGGACCCCCGTGGTGTGGCGCACCACCGTCCCGCTGGGCACCGAGAACCGCATCGGCGTGCAGTACATCAAGGCCATGAAGTTCAAGTGCCTGTACGGCGTGTCCTTCGACTACCAGATCACGCGCGACCGCTGGAACGACATGAAGAAGCAGGTCGAGGCCAACACCGGCACCAAGATCTGCGGCGAAAGCTTCTCGCCCGTGGACAACGTCGACTTCGCGCTGATCATCGAGAACGCCGCGCGCTCGGGCGCCGACGCCTTCTGGATCGACGTGCCCGGCAACATCGGCACGGCCCTGCTCAAGCAGGCCATCCAGGTGAACCTGCAGAGCAAGATGAAGCTCTTCGGCCCGGTGGTGATCGACGACGAGACGGCAGCGGCCATCGGCCCGGGTGCGGTGGGCGTGTCCACCGGCGTGCGCTGGCACTGGACCTTCGACAACCCGGAGAGCAAGAAATTCGTCGAGGCCTACCGCAAGAAATACAACGAATACCCCGACCAGTACGCCGGCGAGGCCTATGACGGCATGGCCTGGTGGCTGGCCACCGTGGAGAAGGCCAAGACCTTCGACAAGGAAGCGCTGATGGCAGCGTTCTCCACCAGCACCTGGGACAAGTCCATCAAGGGCCAGCGCACCATGCGCGCCTGCGACCACCAGGCGCTGCAGAACGGCTACTGGGCCGAGATCGAGAAGGGCCCCGCGGGCGGCCCGCCCTATGTGCTGAAGGTCACGAACACCTTCGGTCCCGAGGCCATCTTCGCGCCCTGCACCAAGTAATCCTCCAGCCGCACGCACCCGGTCCCGCCGCGTCGCACGCATGTCCGTCTTCATCATCGGGGTCAGCATCGGCATGACGCTGTTCCTGCTGGCCGCGGGGCTGACGCTGATCTTCGGCATGCTGGGCGTGATCAACTTCGCGCACGGGGCGCTGTACATGCTGGGCGCATACCTCGGCTACCAGGTCGTCACCTGGACGGGCAGTTTCTGGCTGGCGCTGCTGCTCAGCCCGCTGATGGTGGCAGCCATCGCGGCGGCCATGGAGTTCATCGCCATGCGGCCGGTGTACCGCCGCGAGCACACCTACCAGGTGCTGCTGACCTTCGGTGCCATCCTGGTCATCGACGAGATGGTGCGCACCGTGTGGGGCCTGCAGCCCAAGCTGCTGGCCGCGCCGCCGGGGCTGGAGTCGTCGGTGTCGCTGTTCGGCTCCGACGTGTCGGCCTACCGGCTGTTCATCATCGCCTTCGGCACCATGGTTTCGGCGCTGCTGTTCTTCCTGCTGGAGCGCTCGCGCTTCGGCATGATCATCCGCGCCTGCAGCAAGGACAGTGACATGGCGGCATGCCTGGGCATCAACGTGCCGCGCGTGCGCACGGCGATCTTCGCGCTGGGCGCTGGCCTGGCGGCACTGGGCGGCGTGGTGTCGGGGCCGCTGTTCCCGGTGGACACGAACATGGGCTTCCTGATCATCATCAACTGCTTCATCGTCGTCGTGGTCGGCGGGCTGGGCAACATCAAGGGCAGCCTGCTGGGCGCGCTGCTGATCGGGCTGGTGCAGGCCTATGGCCAGCGCTATGTGCCGCACCTGATCGGCGTGTTGACCTATGCCCTGTTCATCGCCGTGCTGCTGACGCGCCCCCAGGGCTTGTTCAGCCGCGCGCAGCGCCAGTCATGACGCGCACCCGCAACGCCCTGCGCGCGCTGCGTTGGCCGGCCATGGCCCTGCTGCTGCTGGCCATCCCCTTCGCCACGCAGCACGACGGGGTGCTGTTCTTCGTGACCTATGTGCTGATCCTGGCGATGTTCGCGCTGGCCTACGACCTGGCTTTCGGCCTGTCGGGCATGTTGTCCATCGGCCACGCGGTGTTCCTGGGTATCGGGGGCTACGCAGTGGCCATACTGACCATGCAGCACGGCATGGCTTTCGAGCCTGCGCTGTTGCTGGCCGCGTGCATTGCAGGGGTGGCAGCCTCGCTCTTCGGCCTGGTGGCGCTGCGGCTGTCCGGCATTTTCTTCGCGCTGACGACGCTGGCCCTGGGCCAGCTGGCAATGATCGCCTCCGACACGGTGCTGGCGGGCATCACCAAGGGCCAGGACGGCCTGGCCGGCGTGCCGCGGCCGGCGCTCTTCGGGCTGGACTTCTTCCGCGCGGACTATTACCTGGGCTACGTGACGGTGCTGTTCCTGCTGGTGTTCGCGGTCGTGGCCGTGGTGCGCAGCTCCCCGTTCGGCCAGGTGATGGTGGCCATCCGCACCAACGAGTTGCGCGCCAGCCAGCTGGGCTTCAACGTCAAGTTCTTCAAGATCGGGGTACTGGTGCTCTCGGGCTTCCTGTCGGGACTGGCGGGCGGACTGATGGCCTCGCTGATCTTCTTCGTGAACTCGGGCATCCTGCATTGGACGATGTCGGGTGACATCGTGATCATGACGCTGATGGGCGGCGCGGGCACACTCGTCGGCCCCGTGCTGGGCGCGCTCGCCTTCGAGGGGCTCAAGGAATGGCTCAGCCAGCTCACCGGGCACTGGCGCGGCATCATGGGCATCATCTTCGTGCTGTTCGTGATCGTGCTGCCCGACGGCCTGGCCGGGCTGCTGCGCCGTCTGGCCGCACGCTGGAGGCGGCCATGACCCCAGCGGTGACCTCGCCGCCCGCCACGGGCCTCGCCTGCCGCCAGGCCACGGTACGCTACGGCGCCTTCACCGCCGTGAACGCCCTGGACCTGGACTTCGCGCCCGGCCTGCTGCACGGCGTCATCGGCCCCAACGGCGCGGGCAAGACGACGCTGCTCAACGTGCTGTCGGGGCGACAGCCACTGACGGCCGGCCAGGTGCTGCTCGATGGCGAGGACATCAGCGCCCTGCCCGCGCATGCCCGCGCGCGCCGGGGCATCGGTCGCAGCTTCCAGATCACGAAGATCTTCCCGACCATGACGGTCTTCGAGAACCTGCGGCTCGCAGGGCAGGCCACGCGCACCGGCCTGCAGCCCTTCTGGCGCAGCGTGCGCGCCGACCGCGCGCTGGCAGCTGCGGCCGACGAGATGCTGGACTTCATCGGCCTGGGCGCGCTGCGCGACGTGGTGGCCGAGCAGCTCGCCCATGGCGACCAGCGCGCGCTGGAAGTGGGGCTGACGCTGATGGCGCAGCCGCGCATCGTGCTGCTGGACGAGCCGCTCGCCGGCGTCGGCCAGCACGAGGTGGAGCGCGCCGTGGCCCTGCTGCAGCGCGTGCGCCAGGGCCGCACGGTGGTGCTGATCGAGCACAACATGCAGGTGATGATGGCACTGGCCGACCGCATCGTCGTAATGGCCCAGGGCGCCCTGCTGGCCAGCGGCACACCGCAGCAGATGCGCTCCGACCCGCGCGTGCGCGCCACGTACCTCGGGGGCCGATGACGATGCTCTCGCTCGAGAACGCCGACGTCTCCTACGGCAAGGCCAAGGCGCTGCATGCCGTCAGCATCGAGGTTCGCCAGGGCGAGATCGTCTCGCTGATCGGGCGCAACGGCGCGGGCAAATCCACCACGCTCAAGGCGCTGATCGGGCTGCTGCCCGTCGGCGCCGGACGCCGGGTGCTGGAGGGGCAGGACGTCAGCACACGCAAGCCGCACCAGATGAGTCGCCTGGGCGTGGCCTACGTGCCCGAGATGCGGCAGATATTCCCCAACCTCAGCGTGCGCGAGAACCTGCACATGGGCCAGGTGGCGCATGCGCGCGGCCCCTGGACGGTCGAGCGCGTCGAGGCGCTGTTCCCGATGCTGCGCGAGCGCGCCGCCACGCAGGGCGATGCCCTCTCCGGCGGCGAGCAGCAGATGCTGGCCATCGCACGCGCGCTGCTGTGCAACCCGCGCGTGCTGCTGCTGGACGAGCCCACCGAGGGGCTGGCGCCGCTCGTGGTGGCCTCGGTGCGAGACGCCATCGTGGAGATCAACCGCCAGGGCGTGCCCATCCTGCTGGTGGAACAGAACCTGCACGTGCCGCTGAAGATCGCGCATCGCCAATACATCATCGACAACGGTGCCATCGTGTGGCAAGGCACGACGGCGGAGCTGCTGGCGAACCGGCCGCTCGTCGAAAGCCACCTCGGCATCTGAGAAAAGGAGACACCCCATGCATCGCTTGAAGGACAAGGTCGCCATCATCACCGGCGGCGCGTCGGGCATCGGCCGGGCCACCGCCCTGCTCTTCGCGCAAGAAGGCGCGCGCGTGGCCATCGGCGACGTGGACGACGCTGGCGGCCAGGAGACAGTGCGCCAGGTGCAGGCCGCCGGCGGCGAGGCGCTGTTCCTGCACACCGACGTGTCGCGCGCCGACGATGCCGACGCGCTCGTGCGCGCCACCGTCGAGCGTTGGAGCGCACTGCATGTGCTGCACAACAACGCGTATTGGGGCCCCACCGGCAAGGACGTGCTGACGACCAGCGAGGACGATTGGGACCGCACGCAGGCCGTGACGCTCAAGAGCATGTACCTGGTGTCGCGCGCCGCCATCCCCCACATGCTGCGCGCCGGCAGGGGCGCCATCGTCAACACCGCCTCGGTGGCCGGCGTGGTGGGCAGCCGCAACTTCAGTGCCTACGCTGCGGCCAAGGGCGGCGTGATCGCGCTCACCAAATCGATGGCCACCGACTTCGGCAAGCAGGGCATCCGCGTCAACTGCATCGCCCCCGGCCCCATCCAGACCCCCGCCATCGCCGAGCTCGCCAAGGACCCGGCCTGGCTGGCGCGCCAGAAGGCCCGTCTGCTGCTGGACGACCTGGGCAAGCCGGAGGACATCGCCTATGCCGCGCTCTACCTCGCCTCGGACGAATCCGCGTTCGTGACGGGCCTGACGCTGGTGGTGGATGGTGGCGCCACGTCGCATTGACGGGCAGCACCGACCCGTCCCACCTATCGCTCCCATCGCAACCATGGCAACGCCTGCACCCCGCGCACGGGTGAACGCCTGCCGGCACGCTGTGATCGGCCTTCTGGCTGCTGCAGCTCACAAGGAACGCACGTGAACCCCCACCCCGGCACCCTGCACGCCCCTTCGGAGAGCGCCCTGCACGGCCGCGTGGCCATCGTCACCGGCGCGGGCCGCGGGCTGGGCCGGGCCTATGCCCTGGAGCTCGCCCGGCGCGGTGCCAGCGTGGTGGTCAACGACGCGGGCGTGGGCCTGCGCGGCGACGAGGCCGGTGCGCAGGAGCCCGCCGACAGCGTGGTGCGGGAGATCACCGCCGCCGGCGGGCGCGCCGTGCCCAGCTACCACGACATCGCGCGCCCGGGAGACGCCCAGGCGCTGGTGGACCTCGCGCTGGCCAGCTTCAAGCGCGTGGACATCGTGGTCAACAACGCGGGCAACCTGCGCCACGGCACGTTCCCCGAGACACCGCTCGACGACATGCGCGCGCTGTTCGAGGTGCATGTGCTGGGCGCCTTCGCGCTCACGCAGGCCGCCTACCCGCACATGGTCGCCGGACGGTACGGCCGCATCGTGCTCACGACCAGCCAGGTCGGCTTCTACGGCAAGGTCGACAGCGTGGCCTACGGCACCGCCAAGAACGCCGTCATCGGGCTGATGCACGGCATCAAGCTCGACGCCGCGCGCCATGGCATCCTGGTCAACTGCATCTCGCCCTTTGCCGCCACGCGCATGGCCAGCGCCTTCCCTACCGACGTGCTGGCCATGATCGACCCGGCGCAGGTTGCCGCGGCCGTGGCCTGGCTGTGCAGCGAGGCCTGTACGTTGAACGGTGAAGTGGTGATCGCCGGTGGCGGGCATTTCGCACGCGCCGCCACGCTGGAGAGCCGGGGCATCGACATCGCCGACCCGGCACGCATCACCGCCGAGAGCATCGCCGGGCGCTGGCCGGAGATCGCCACGATGGACGCGCCCTTGCACTACGCCGATGCGCTGCAGGCCGTGGGCGCCACCTTCGACGCGCTCAAGCGCCGCGCCGCGCGGCCCTGAGCGCCCTTCCCCTCAACCCCTGGAGACTCGCATGACCCTGAAGATCTGGTACCAGTCCGGCGTCGACTTCGACCACCACCCCGGCTACGCCAATGCGCTGAACAAACGTTTCGTGGAGGTGGCGTCCCCCGGCACCACGGTGTCGCTGCACGGCACCAACAAGCGCTTCAACCGCGGCCTGTCCGTGGACGACTGCATCTCGTCGCCGTGGTCCTACCAGGTGACCTACATCCCGATGTTCTTCCACGCGCTGCAGGAAGCAGAGCGCAATGGGTATGGCGCCTTCATCATCGGGTCGCTCAGCGAGCCGGCGCTGCGCGAGATGCGCTCGCTGGCCACCATTCCTGTGCTGACAGTGGCCGAGGCGTCGATGCTCACCGCCTGCACGGTAGCGCCCAAGACCGCCATGGTCACGCTGTCCAAGCAGCATGCGGTCTACATCAAGAAGGCCGTGGACATCCACCGGCTGGACCAGCGCATCCTGGGCATCTACACGGTGGACGACGTGATGACCGAAGCCGAGCTGGACAAGAGCTTCGACAACCCCGGCCCCTACATCGAGAAGTTCAAGAATGCTGCGCGCAAGGCCATCGACGATGGCGCCGACGCGATCATCGCCGCCGAGGGCATGATGGCCGCGTTGATGTCCATCAACCACGTGTTCGAGATCGACCGCGTGCCGCTGATCGACGCCACAGCCGCCGGTGTGCTGTATGCGGAATACATCGTGGCGATGGGCCAGCGCGCAGGCCTGGAGGCCAGCCGGCGCTTCGCCTACGCGCGCCCCAGCGCCGCGGCGCTGAAGGCCCTGTCCGATCCGGGCTGAGCCGCCCGAAGCAACCGAGCAGCTTGCACCACCTCGAGGTACCGCTGGCGAGGGCAGCCGCAGCGGCCAGCGGCCAGCGGCAGGATCAGCTGGTGATGTAGTTCTGCAGCTGCTCGATGGTCTGCTCGTGGCTGGCGATGATGTCGTCCATGATGTCGCGGATCGAGATCATGCCCACCACCTGGCTGCCGTCCATCACAGGCAGGTGGCGGATGCGCTTCTGGCTCATCAGGGACATGCAGGCGCGCGTGCCCGTGGTGGGCGCTACGGTGATCACGTTCGCGGTCATGATGTCGGCGACGCGGGTCACGCGCGAATTGAGGCCCTTGAGCGCCACCTTGCGGGTGTAGTCGCGCTCGGACACCACCCCCACCAGCCGATCATCCTCCATCACCAGCAAGGCGCCCACCTCGTAGTCGGCCAGCAGCTGCAGGGCATCGAAGACCAGGACGTCAGGCGCGACGCGGTGGATGGCATGCTCGCGTTTCCGGAGCAGTTCGATCACGGGTTTCATGCTGCACTCCCTTTCGGTAGCCTCGGACGGAACCAGTGTAGCCAATGCATCGGCGCATGAACAGCGCTGTGACGCACCGGCCCACTGTCGACCCACTGCCGGCCTGGCAGGCGCGCCCGCGGCACCGGACTTGATTTCCTCGAACCTGCCCTGCAGTTGCAGTCCCTGCAGTGATACGGAGCCGGCGTGTTCTTTTTCCTCATGGTCGCGCTGGCACTGCTCCTGGTGCTGGCGCTGCTGACCTGGCCTTGGTGGATGGCGCGGCGGCGCGCCCGGCTGCGCGCGCACCCGTTTCCGCAACCGTGGCGCCGCATCCTGCGCCGCCATGTGCCTTACGTGGCGCGATTGCCGCACCCGCTGCAGAGGCGCCTTCAGGGCCATATGCTGGTCTTCCTGGCCGAGAAACCCTTCATCGGATGCGCGGGCATGGTGGTGGACGACACCGTGCGCGTGACCATCGCGGCACAGGCCTGCCTGCTGTTGCTGGGGCGCGCGGATGACGCGGTGTTCCCCCAGCTGCGCCAGGTGCTGGTGTACCCGGGTGCCTTTGCCGTGGAGCGTACCCAGAACCTGGGTGGCGGCGTGGTGCAGGACCAGCGGCGCCACCTTGCCGGCGAATCCTGGGCGCAGGGCCAGGTGCTGTTGTCGTGGGACGACGTGCTGCGCGGCGCCGCCGACCCGGCAGATGGCCGCAACGTGGTGCTGCACGAGTTCGCCCACCAGCTGGACCAGGAGACCGGCAGCGCCAATGGCGCGCCCGTGCTGCGTGCAAAGGCCAGCCCGCAGCAATGGAGCACCGTGTTCCAGCGAGCCTACCAGGAGCTGCAGTGGGCGGTGTCCCAGGGCCAGGAGACCCTGCTGGATGCCTATGGCGCCACGGACCCGGCGGAATTCTTCGCCGTTGCGACGGAGTGCTTCTTCGAACGCGCCACCGAGATGGCCCAGGCCCTGCCCGACCTCTTTGCCGCGCTCAGCGGCTACTACGAAGTGGACCCGCGGGCCTGGAACTGAGCCCTCAGGCGGTCTTCCTGAGCCACCGCGGCCGCCATTCGCTGGCCACGACCCCGGCCACGATGCACACCGCACCCAGCAGGGCCGCGGCCGGCAGGCGCTCGCCGGCCACACGCCCCACGATGCCCGCCCACACCGGCTCGGTCGCATAGATCAGCGTGGCCTTGGTGGGCGACACGGACTGCTGCGCCCAGTTCATGGTGAGCTGGATCAGCGCACTCAGCATGCCCAGCCCGACCGCGCTCGCGCACCACACCCACGAAAACTCCGGCACGCCCTCGCCCACCAGCGGCATGGCCAGGAAGGCGATGACACCCGCAGCCAGCAGCTGGATGGCCGTCACGCGCTGGAAGTTGACCTTGCCGGCATAACGGCCGATCAGCAGGATCTCGCCTGCGATGGCCACCGCACCGAGGATGGAAGCGGTTTCCCCCACACCCAGGGCACCCAGCTCGGCGGCGTCCGGGCCGCTCACGAGCACCAGGCCCACGAAGGCCAGCGCGATGCCCAGCCAGGCCATGGGGTGCGGCGGCTTGCGCCACACCAGCCACTGCAGCAGTGGCACCAGGGGCACGTACATCGCGGTCAGGAAGGCCGACTTGCTGGCCTGGATGCTCTGCAGCCCGAAAGTCATCAGCGAATAACCCACACACATCGCCGCTCCGATGGCGATGCCGGCCTGGACCTCGGCCCAGGTCACGCCCTTCATGGCGCGGTGGAACACCAGCAGGGTTGCCAGGCCGCCTACGAGGAAGCGCAGGCCCACGAAGAACAGCGGGCCGCTGTAGGCCATTGCGATGTGGACGATCAGGAACGTGAAGCCCCACAGGACCGTGACGAGCAGCAGCGCGGTTTCCTCCCGCGACAAAAGCCGGGACGGACGGTTTTGGATCGACAATGTGTGCAACATACTGCCCATATTGTATGAGAAATATATTGCGCAATTCTGAAGAGCCCGGGGATGTCCTGGCATTCGTCGGGGCCAATCTGCGCCGCTTCCGCGCGCAGGCCGGCATCAGCCAGGCGGCGCTGGCCGAGGCCTCGGGGGTGAGCCGCCGGATGCTGGTGTCCCTGGAAAAGGGCGACACCAACATCAGCCTCTCCAGCCTGGACCGCATCGCCACCGCCCTGGGCGTCAATTTCGTGGCCCTGGTCAGCGACCCCGACGCGCACCCGCAGTACATCAACGCGTTGGCCTGGAAGGGGCGCGGCAAGGACAGCCACGGCACGCTGCTCGGCAGCATCGCGGCCACCACCGAAGTGCAGTTGTGGAACTGGAGCCTCGCCGCGCGTGACCGCTACGAGGCGGAGGCCGACCCGGTGGGCTGGCACGAGATCCTGTTCGTGACCCGCGGCACGCTGACCTTGCGGCTCGACGCGCAGGACCAGCTGATCCGCGCCGGGGAGCACGCCATCTACAGCAGCGCGCAGCCCTATGCCTACATCAACGACACCGACAGTGTGACGACCTTCGTGCGCAACGCCGTGCTGTAGCGCCTCGCGCCGGGTCCGCCATCAGGCGCGCTGGGCCGCCACCACGGCGAAGGCGCCGCTGGCTTCCAGCTGCCGCTGCAAGCTCTTGTCCGCCATGAACGCCAGCAGCCGCCGCTCTGGCTGCAGAAGCCCGCGCTGGCGCTGCGTGGCGGCACGTGTGGCGATGCGTTCGAGCATGGAACGTGCGGCGTCCTCGTCGCGCGTGGCCAGCTGCGCCAGCGCCAGCACCAGCGGGTGCACATACGACTTGCGGCAGACGGCCGGCGTGTTGCCCAGGAAGGCCGCGACTTCGGCCAGCATCGCACGCAGCGTGAAGCGCTCGCCGCTGCCACGC
The DNA here is from genome assembly GCA_965278985.1 of Burkholderiaceae bacterium. GTDB lineage: Bacteria > Pseudomonadota > Gammaproteobacteria > Burkholderiales > Burkholderiaceae_C > CAISIP01. The sequence continues at coordinate 1,465,794 of OZ257131.1, forward strand.
AACGATTGGCGCAGCGTCTCCAGTGCCAGCACGCTGGCATGCCAGGTGCGGAAGTCCTTGGCCGTGCAGGCGCTGCTGGCCACGGTGCGCAGGTAGCGGTTGACGTCGTCCGAGGCCACGCCGTGCAGCCTGCCCTCCGCGTCCCGGTACTGGAACAGCGACTGGCCCGGCAGCTCCTGGCAACGCTGCACGATGCGCGCCAGGCGCGCGTCCTCGATGCGCAGGTCGTGCTGCACACCGCTCTTGCCGTTGAAGACCAAACGCAGCGTGCAACCGCGCACCTGCACATGGCGCCGGCGCAGCGTGGTCAGGCCGTAGGAGCCGTTCTCGCGCGCATAGGCATCGTTGCCCACCCGCGCGCAGGTGGCGTCCAGCAGCCGCGACACGGTGGCCACGAGCAGCGTGCGTTCGTCCGGTGGCGCGACCAGGTCCTGCTCCAGCCGGCGCCGCAGGCGCGGCAGGAGCCGGCCGAATTCCTGCATGTGTTCGAACTTGCCGGCATCGCGGTCGGTCCGCCAGTCGGCGTGGTAGCGGTACTGCTTGCGGCCCCGCGCGTCGCGCCCGGTCGCCTGCAGGTGGCCGTGGGGCAAGGGGCAGATCCACACGTCCTCGTAGGCCGGTGGGATGGCCAGCTTGCGGATGCGCTCCAGCACGGGGGCCGCGGTCACGCGGCGGCCATCGTGGTGCTGGTAGTGGAAGTTGCCGGCACGCCGCACGCGGCGTATGCCGGGTTGCGTGTCGGTGACATACACCAGGCCTTCAGGCACTGCCTGAACGTCCTCCGACAGCACCGCCTGCAATACGGCGGCGGAGCGTGCGGCGGCACGGGACCGTACGCGGGGGGATGTAGAAGAAGCAGATGAAGCGACGGTAGGCATGGCCGCATCGTCCGCGCCGCGCCACACGCCTTGCATCGGACGGTGTACAGCCATGCTGTAGGAGAAGCCTGCAAGGTGCAGCAGGCCCGCCCTCTCCATGCACCGTTGTCGCATGCGCTCGTATGGCTCGGTGACCTCCAGCGTGGCGTAAGCGGTTGCAAGACACCCTCTGGATCCTCCTACATCGCCTGCTGCCATGGTCCGATGCGGCGCGGAAAGATCGCGGCCTAAGCTTCGACCGTCCGATACGAACCAACGGGCAAACATCCCAACCTCAGGAGAACCACCATGAACGCATCCAAGCTGCTTGTCACTTCCGTCGCCGCGCTGTCCGTTGCCGGCGCACTGACCATCGCCAACGCCCAGATGACCAGCCCCCCGAGCACCGCCCAGGGCGATACCGCAGGTCAGATGAACAACCGCGCACCGCAGGACAACGGCAGCACCGCGCCCAACGGCACGATGAACAACACGCCCGCCCCGACCGCGCCCGCCACCACCATGGACAACGCACCTGTCGCCAACGACCCCACCCTGCCCGCCCAGGCAGACCGCAACTGATCCGGTGACCTGCGCGTCACTGCGGCCCCATCCTCCTGCACGGGAGGGTGGGGCCTTTACATGACCCATCCTCGGGGAGAACGGCATGCGTATTGCGGGATTTGAGTTGCCGGCGCTGCAGCGCCACGACGTGGTGCGCAGCGTCGCCACCGGTGTGCTGGTGGGCGCCGTTGCGGCCGGTATCGCATGGCCGATCAGGCACAAGCTGCGTCCCGCGCCTGCAGCGACCGCCTCCCTTGCGGCCCCGGCCGCGCCGGCGCCCCGCCCCACGCCGCGTCTGGCCGACTTCGGTGCCGTCCAACCCTCGCCCGATGCGCGCTATATCGCGAACTGGGTCGCGGACGCGCGCGACAACGCCGGGCGACCCTTCGTGCTGGTCGACAAGCGCTTTGCCCATGTCTACGTCTTCGATGCCGAGGGCCGCCTGTCGGGCGACACGCCCGTGCTGCTAGGGGCCGCCCCCGGCGACGACAGCGTGCCCGGCATCGGCCAGAAGGCGATCGAAGAGATCCCCGAACACGAGCGCACCACGCCCGCGGGCCGCTTCCTGGCGCAGCGCGGCATCAACGCGCGCAACGAGGACGTGGTGTGGATCGACTACGGCGCCGCCGTGTCGATGCACCGCGTGGTCACCACCGTGCCGGCCGAGCGGCGGCTGGAACGCCTGGCCAGCCCGACCATCGCGGACAACCGCATTTCCTGGGGCTGCATCAACGTGCCGGTGGCGTTCTTCGAGGCGGAGCTCGCCCCTGCGTTCCGCGAATACCGGGCCCCGGTCTATGTGCTGCCCGAGACCAAGCCGTTGGCGGAGGTGTTTCCGCAGGCCTACGACGCGAACAGCCGGCGCCAGTCGCTGTCTTCCGGCATGACATAGACGACCGCCGGGCCCTGGCCCAGCAAGGGGGTGATCACGGCGTCATAGAACGCCTCGGGCACCACCACGCATCCGGCCGAAATGCGCCGGGCCCGCGTGTCGTCGGACGCAATGCGCACGGGCCGTTGCTGGGCGGCCGGCGCGGGCCGCAGGCGATGGATGGCGAAAGCCTTGGCATAGTCCACCCAGACCACGCCCTCGCCCGTCAGGTTGCGGCCGGGCTGGGTATCGAAACGGCCCGCAGGGGTGGTGCGGTCCTGCAGCCGCAAGCGACCGGACTGCGTGCGCAGGCCCACATCAGCGGTGGAGGCATCGCCCGGCATCTGGCCCAGCAACACCGAAGTGCTTCCCGCGAGCGAGCCATCTGCGTGGAACACGGCGAGCTGCGCGCGCTGCTTGTCGACGATGGCGAAGGGCCGCTGTGCATTGTTCTGCGTGGCCAGGACTTCGGCATGCAACTCGACGGCTGCCGCACTGCCCTTGAAGAGCATACCCATCGGCAGACTCTGGGCCAGCGCGCAGGCATTCCACCCACACACCATGAACACGACGGCACACCACCATTTGCGCAAGCGCATGGAACCACCACTTCCAAACAGCCGGAGATCCGGCCGAAATGAGCGGGCCGGTACGGGTCGCGGCAGCACCGCAGTGCCGCGCGCGGGGGCATTCTAGAAAGCAACCCGTCAGCGAATCATGGCAAGAATGTGCACCGTGGGGCCGCCGCGACGCGACCGTGGCGGTAGCTCCACCGTGGGTGGTAGTGGTTCAGCGCCCAGCCAGCCCCATGGAGCGCGTGATCACCTCTTTCATGATCTCGTTCGTGCCGCCGTAGATGCGCTGCACGCGCGCATCCGCGTACGCGCGCGTGATGGGGTATTCCCACATGAAGCCGTAGCCGCCAAAGAGCTGAACGCACTCGTCCATCACCTTGCACTCCAGGTCGGAGCACCAGTACTTGGCCATGCTGGCCGTGACGGTGTCCAGCGTGCCCGCCAGCACCATCTCCAGGCACTTGTCGACGAACACACGGCCGATCTGCACCTGGGTCTGCAGCTCGGCCAGCGTGAAGCGGGTGTTCTGGTACGTGGAGACCGTGGTGCCGAAGACCTTGCGTTCCTTCACGTAGGCCACGGTGCGGTCGATGGCGCCCTGCGCGGCAGCGATGGCACCGATGGCGATCTGCATGCGCTCCCAGGGCAACTCTTCCATCAGACAGTAGAAGCCCTTGCCTTCCATCTCCGGGCCACCCAGCAGATTTTCCGCCGGCACGCGCACGTTGTCGAAGAACAGCTCGGAGGTGTCCTGCGCCTTCAGGCCCAGCTTCTTCAGGCGCTTGCCCTTCTCGAAGCCCGGCATGCCCCGCTCCACCACCAGCAGGCTGGTGCCCTTGGCGCCCTGCGTGGGGTCGGTCTTGGCCACCACCACCACCACGTCGGCATGCCAGCCGTTGGTGATGAAGGTCTTGCTGCCATTGAGCAGGTAGCTGCCATCCGGCTGCCGGATGGCGCTGGTCTTGATGCCTTGCAGGTCGGAGCCCGCGGCGGGTTCGCTCATGGCAATGGCGCCGATCATCTCGCCGCTGGCCATGGGCGGCAGGTACTTGCGTTTCTGGGCGTCGGTGCCGTAACGCGCGATGTACGGCGCCACGATGTTGGTGTGCAGGCTGAAACCCACGCCGCTGTAGCCACCCTCGGCATTCACCTCGATCTGGGCCGCGGAGTACAGGCGGTCGGCCCCCGCGCCACCGAACTCCTCGGGCATGGTCATGCACAGGAAGCCGTTCTCGCCGGCCTTGCGCCACACCTCGCGGTCCACATATCCCTGTTCCTCCCAGGCCTCGTGGAAGGGTGCAATCTCCTTTTCGGCGAAGCGGCGGTAGCTGTCGCGGAAGGCGTCATGGTCGGGGGTGAAGAGGCTGCGAGGGATCATGGACGGTGTCTCCGGCGGTGCGTGGAAGAAAGTTCCTGGCGAGGCTGTGCCAAGCCTACCACCGGCACCACTCGTCGCTTCGGACGATGGAGGACCACCGGGTCCCGGCCTATGCTCCCGGGGCCGCGTTCGGCAGGCCTTGATCGGGCTTTCACGCAGGCCTGCCAGGCGGTCGAATGCCTATACTGGCCGCGCCCTCCTCTTCCCGCTGCGCGCGGCCGGATTCGCGCCACGCATTCCGTCATCCGTTTTCGAGGAACACACCATGAGCACCGAAGCATTCGTCTACGACGCCATCCGCACCCCGCGCGGCAAGGGCAAGAAGGACGGCAGCCTGCACGAAGTCAAGCCCGTCAACCTGCTGGCCGGCGTGCTCAGCGAGCTGCAGCGCCGCAACGACTTCGACACCGGACAGGTTGACGATGTGGTGATGGGTGTTGTGTCTCCCGTCGGCGAACAGGGCTCGGTGATCGCCAAGGTGGCCGCGCTCAAGGCCGGCTGGGACTGGCGCTGTTCGGGCGTGCAGCTCAATCGCTTCTGTGCCTCGGGCCTGGAGGCCGTCAACATGGCGGCGCAGAAGGTGCGCTCGGGCTGGGAAGACCTGGTGGTGGCCGGCGGCGTGGAGAGCATGAGCCGCGTGCCCATCGGCGCCGACGGCGGCGCCTGGGCGCAGGACCCCGAGACCAACATGGCCACGGCTTTCGTGCCGCAGGGCATCGGCGCCGACCTGATCGCCACGCTGGACGGCTTCCGGCGCGAAGACGTGGACGCCTTCGCGGTGGAGAGCCAGCGCCGCGCGGCCAAGGCGCGCGAGGGCGGCTTCTTCGCCGGCTCAGTGGTGCCGGTCAAGGACTTTCTGGACCAGACCATCCTGGACCACGACGAATTCATCAAGCCCCACAGCACCGTGCAATCGCTGGCCGGCCTGAAGCCCTCCTTCGAGGCCATGGGCGCGATGGGCTTCGACGCGGTGGCGCTGGCGCGGTACCCACAGGTGGAGCGTATCCACCATGTGCACCACGCGGGCAACTCCTCGGGCATCGTGGACGGCGCGGCCGCCGTGCTGATCGGCTCGGAAGCGGCAGGCAAGACCCACGGCTTCACGCCTCGCGCGCGCATCGTGTCGGTGGCATTGTCCGGTGACGACCCCACCATCATGCTGACCGGCCCCATGCCCGCCGCACGCAAGGCCCTTGCCAAGGCCGGCCTGACGCTGGACCAGATCGAACTCTTCGAGGTCAACGAGGCCTTCGCGGCCGTGCCGATGCGCTTCATGAAGGAAATGGGTGTGCCGCACGAGAAGGTCAACGTGAACGGCGGCGCCATCGCCATGGGTCACCCCTTGGGCGCAACCGGCGCGATGATCCTCAACACGCTGATCGACGAGCTGCACCGCCGTGGCTTGCGCTACGGCCTGGCCACGCTGTGCGTGGGCGGCGGCATGGGCATCGCCACCATCGTCGAGAGAGTCTGATATGCAGACACTCCGCTACGCCCTCGAGGACGGCATCGCCACCATCACCTTCGACGAGCAGGGCTCGCCCGTCAACACCATGTGCCTGCAGTGGCAGGAGGACCTGTCGGCCGTGACCCGGCAGGTGCTGCAGGACAAGGAGAGCATCCGCGGCATCGTGCTGGCCTCGGCCAAGAAGACCTTCTTCGCCGGTGCGGACCTCAAGGCCACGATGCGCTTCACGGCCGCGGATGCGCCCCGGGTGTTTGCCGAAATCGAGCAGATGAAGAAGAACTTCCGCGTGCTCGAGACACTGGGCAAACCGGTGGTGAGCTGCATCAACGGCACCGCACTGGGCGGTGGCTGGGAGGTGGCCCTGATAGGCCACCACCGCATCGCTGTGGACGACCGCAAGATCCAGCTGGGCCTGCCAGAGACCACGCTGGGCCTGATTCCCGGTGCCACCGGCCTCACCAAGATGACGCGGCTGCTGGGGCTGATGGCCGTGCAGCCTTACATCCTGGAAGCGAAGTTGTTCAGCCCGCGCGAGGCGCTGGAGCTGGGCCTGGTGCACGAATTGGTGGACTCGGCCGACCAGTTGCGCGCACGCGCCCTGGCCTGGATCGCCGAACACCCGCAGGCGCAGCACCCCTGGGACGACAAGGCCTACAAGATGCCGGGCGGCACGCCCAGCAACCCCAAGATCGCCATGGGCCTGCCGGTGGCACCGGCCATGCTCATGAAGAAGACGCGCGGCCTGTACCCCGCGCCCGAGGCCGCGCTGTCGGCCATGGTCGAGGGCGCGCAGGTGGACTACGACACGGCCACGCGCATCGAGTCGCGGTACCTGGCCAAGCTCATGGTCGGGCCCGTGGCCCGCAACATGATCAACACGTTCTTCTTCAACATGAACGCGATCCGCTCCGGCCAGTCGCGGCCCAAAGACGTGCCGCGCTGGAAGCCGACGAAGGTGGGCATCCTGGGCGCCGGGATGATGGGGGCGGGCATTGCGTACGCCCAGGCCAGCCGGGGCATCACCACGGTGTTGAAGGACGTGAGCCAGCAGAAGGCCGAGGCCGGCAAGGCCTACAGCCACAAGCTGACGCAGGCCCGCGTGGACAAGGGCCGCATGGGCCCGCACGACCAGGCCGAGCTGCTGGCGCGCATCACCGCCACCGAAAGCGCGCAGGACCTGCAGGGTTGCGAACTGATCATCGAGGCCGTGTTCGAGCAGCGCGAGCTGAAAGCCAAGGTCACGCGCGAGGCCGAGCCGATGCTCGCGACCGGCGAAAACGGTGGCTTCTTCGCCAGCAACACCTCCACGCTGCCCATCAGCGGCCTGGCGGGTGCCAGCGCGCGGCCGCAGAAGTTCATCGGCATCCACTTCTTCAGCCCGGTGGACAAGATGCAACTGGTGGAGATCATCCGCGGCCAGCAGACCGATGACGAGACCGTGGCGCGCGCTTTCGACTATGTGCAGGCCCTGGGCAAGATCCCGATCGTGGTCAACGACTCCAGGGGCTTCTACACCAGCCGCACCTTCGGCACCTTCGTGATGGAAGGCGCCGCCATGCTGGACGAGGGCATCCCCGCGCCGGTGATCGAGCAGGCCGGCCTGCAATGCGGCATGCCGGTGGGGCCATTGGCCGTGCTGGACGAGACGGCGCTGTCGCTGTCGGTGCATGTGATGGACCAGACCCGCGCCGACTTCGCCGCCGAGGGCCGCAGTTACCAGGCCACGCCTGGCGAACTGCTGGTGGAGCGCATGGTCAAGGAGCACCAGCGCCCCGGCCGCGCGGGTGGCGGTGGCTTCTACGATTACCCCACCGAGCCGGGTGCGAAGAAGTTCCTGTGGCCGCGCCTGAAAGAGCTCTTCGAGAAGCCGGGCGTGGCCTGGAACCTGCAGGAACTGCAGGACCGCCTGTTGGTCCGGCAGGCCGTGGAGACCGCCCGCTGCCTGGCCGAGGGCGTGTTGACCTCGGTGCACGACGCCAACATCGGATCGATCTTCGGCATCGGCTTTCCGGCCTGGACGGGCGGCGCGATGCAGTTCATCTACGGCACCGGCATCGAGGCCTTCCTGGCCCGCGCCGACGCACTTGCTGCACGCCACGGCGACGGCTTCCGCCTGGACGACGCAGCACGCGCCGCCATCCGCCAACACCAGCCGCGGTACTGATCTTTCCCACGCCGACCTTTCCTACTCCGACCGTACATACGCCCGCTCCGCCGGGCCACCAAAGAGGCAGAATCACCGCCACAACGAGGGGTGCGGCATGAGACGGTGGTGCTGGGTGATGGGGTGGTGCTGGATGCTGCTGGCGAGCCTGGCAGCGCCGGCCTGGGCTTTGACCGCCCAGGACGACGCCCAGATGGGCGGCGAACTCATGCAGGCCGACAAGGCGCTGCAGCGCATGGCAGCGGGGATGTCGCCCACGCGCGAGTCGATCTCCCAGATCATCGACACGGTGCCCACCATCTTCACGGAGATTGGCTTGGCAGCGGACCGCGCCTTCCCCGAACCCGGCAGCATGCTGCACGCGCTCGGCCTGGCCCTGGCCTGCGTGCTGGTCCCGGGCGCGGTGGCGCTGTGGCTGCGCTGGATCACCCGCCATTGGCGGCACCGTGCGCTGGCCAACCCCATGCGGGTGCGCAGCGCGCTGCACCTGCTGCTGCTCGATGTGATGGTGTGGGTGGTGTTCGCCGTGGGGGCCTACCTGTGCGTGCGCTTCATGGCCAGCATGCGCTCGTCCAGCACGTCACTCTTCGTCATTGGCCTGGTGTCCGCCGCCGTGCGCTGGAGCGCGTCGCCGCTGTTCCTGATGCTGACGCTGCGGCCCCGCCAGCCCACGCTGCGGCTGATCCCCATGCCGGAGGCCACGGCGCGCGCCATCATCTTCTGGAACTGCCTGGGCGTGTTCGTCGGCTCCATGGTCAGCGCCGCACTGCCCAACTGGCTGCGCAACGGCATGCCGGTGCCGGTGGGCCAGGCGGCCGCGCTGGTGCAGGGGGTGGTGGTGGCCTTCTGCTTCTCCATGTCGGCCCTGCACTTTCGCCGCAGCTTCAGCCATCCACCGACGCGCAGCCAGCGGATCTGGTGGGGCCTGGCGGTTGTCGGCATTCCGGTCGGGCTGTTCTTCTGGACCATGGGCGTGCTGCACCTGAAGTTCGACGTCTTCGATTCGCTGATGTACACCATGCGCATCGGCCTGGCGCTGTTCGTCGTGCAGGCGGTGCTGGCCCTCTCGGAACACTCGCACTGGTGGGTGCGGCTGGCCCGCCATGCCACCAACGCGGGGGCGCTGCTGGCGCTGTCCATCGTGCTCACCGACCTGTGGCTGGTGCAGCGGCTGCGCCTGTTCTCGGCGGCCAGCTGGGAGCCGGTGAAGGAGTCGCTGGTCACCACCGCCATCACGCTGTTCATCGGCTTCGTCGCCTGGCGGTACCTGGACCTGTGGACCGAGCAGCGGCTGCGCCGCGCCTCGCCCGGGCTGGGGCCGGGCATGGACGAACACACGCCGGAGCCGGCCTCGCGGCTGACCACGCTGCTGCCGCTGATCCGCGTGTTGTCGGGCTTGGCCATCCTGCTGCTGGTGGCCTTCCTCGGGCTCAGCCTGCTGGGTGTGAACTTCACGGCACTGGTGGCGGGGGCCGGTGTGTTCGGGCTGGCGGTGAGCTTCGGCTCGCAGGCCCTGATCCGCGACATCGTCTCGGGCATCTTCTTCATGACCGACGATGCCTTCCGCGTGGGCGAATACATCGACACCGGCAAACTCAAGGGCACCGTGGAGCGCATCACCGTGCGCTCGGTGCGGCTGCGCCACCAGAACGGGCAGATCCACACCATCCCCTTCGGCCAGCTGGCGGCCATCACCAACTTCAGCCGCGACTGGCTCACCGTCAAGTTCAACCTGCGCATGGCGCCCGACACCGATGTGGAAAAGGCGCGCCGATGCGTCAAGCGGGTGGGCCAGGAGATGGAGCAGGACGAGGAATACGGCCCCGAGTTCCTGATGCCACTGAAGATGCAGGGCGTGACCGACATCGTGGACAACGCGCTGGTCATCCGCATGAAGTTCACGGTGCGCCCCGGCAATCCGGAGATGGTGCGCCGCGAAGTGCTCAAGCGCCTGCACAAGGCCTTCGCTGCCGAGGACATCCATTTCGCCTCCGGGCTTATCACGGTGCAGCAGACCGAGGGCAGCGCCAGCGTGGCCGCGGCAGCGGCTGCAGCGTCTGCAACCCGCCAGGCTGCCGGAGCCGCCATCGGCAACGCAGCGCCCACCTGACCCCTCCAACTCATTCCTCCCAAACCATGCCCATTGCCAATGACTTCCTGGACCCGCTGATCGACAACCACTACAAAGGCTTTCCGCACCACCAGGGGCCGCTGCGGCGCTCGCAGATAGGCGCCCAGGGCTGGAATGTGTTGCGCGGCGACCTTCCCCTGCCGCTGGCCGTGATCCGGCAGGATGCCCTGGCCGGCAACCTGGCCTGGCTGCAGGGCTTTGCGCGCGAGCGCGGCCTGGACCTGGCGCCGCACGGCAAGACCACCATGGCCCCTCAGCTTTTCAGCCGGCAACTGCAGGCCGGTGCCTGGGGCATCACCTTCGCCAACCTGCAGCAGGCGCGCATCGGGCTGCTGGCGGGAGCCGAACGCTGCATCATCGCCAACCAGGTGTTCAACGCGGTGGACCTGGGAGGGATACAGGACCTGCTGCGCGAGCACAGCGGCCGGCGCATCCTGTTCCTGGTGGACTCCGTGGCGCAGGTGGCGCTCATCGACGAGTGGCATGCCACGCAACCTGCGGACCACCAGCGCCCCTTCGAAGTGTTGCTGGAGATGGGCATGGACGGCGGCCGCACCGGGTGCCGGGACCACGCCACGGCACAGGCCGTGGCCCGCGCCGTGCGTGCCAGCGCTGCCACGCGGCTGGTTGGCATCGAGTGTTTCGAAGGCCTGTGGGCCACCGGAGACAGTGCCGGTGACAAGGCCAACGCCGATACCCTGATGGGCCGGCTCACCGCGATCGCGCAGGAAGCCGACCGCGAGGGCTGGTTCGAATGCGACGAGGTGATCATGTCCGCCGGCGGCTCCGCCATCTTCGACCTGGTGGCGGTCCATCTTCGGCCGCAGCTCTCGCGTCCCGTGCGCGGCATCCTGCGCTCGGGTTGTTATGTCACGCACGACCACGGCGGCTACCAGCGCATGATGAACATCATGGGCGAGCGCCTCGGCTGCGCCCATGGCCTGAACGCCGCGCTGGAAGTCTGGACCAGCGTGCAGTCCCGGCCCGAGCCTGGCCTGGCGATCCTGACCGCGGGCAAGCGTGACGCCTCCTACGACGGTCCGCTGCCCCGGCCCATCCACTGGGCACGGCGTGGCACCCAGTCCGTGGTGGCCGCGCCCGACCACTGGAGCGTCACCGCCATGAACGACCAACATGCCTACCTCCGTGTTCCGGAGGGGCAGACGCTGGACCTGCAGGTGGGCGACCGCGTGGCACTGGGCATCTCGCACCCCTGCACCACCTTCGACAAGTGGCGCTGGATGGTGCTGGTGGACGAGGCCTACAACGTGCGTGACGCACTGGTTACCTGCTTTTGACCTGCTTTTGACCTGCTTTTCGGGACGCCTCGCAAGGGCATTCGTGCGGACCTACCATGCACGGTGCCCACGCGCAATCGGGCATCGGGCATAGGAACTTGCCCGATGGACCGTTGCTCCAACGGCCTGCATTTCCACCAGGAGCTCCCATGCCACTTCGCCGCCTGACACTGTCCGGCCTGCTCGCCGCCAGCTGCGTGGTGTTGCCCGTCCATGCCCAGGACCTGCCCAGCTACCTCTGGGGCACGTCCATCGAGGCCAGCGAGGCCACGCGCACCATCACCATCACCCCCGAGACCCGCTGGGTCAATGTGCGGCTGCGCGAATCCGTGCGATTCGTGGTGGGCAGCACCTCTTTCGCATGGCGCTTCGATGGCCCGGGCGCGCGTGCCGTGGACCTGCAACGCATCGCGCCGGCGGGCAGCGTGACCAGCCCCGTCACGGTCTACATCGACACTCAGGGCGATACCGGGCGCCGCGCATGACCACCGGCGCATCCATCCCCTCCCGCAGCGCACGCCACCTGCTGGCTACCCTGTGCGTGGGTGCAGGCATGGCCCTGTCCGCACAGGCCGCCGACACACCAGCCATGCTTGGCACCCCCATGGAAGCCGCACAGGCCTTCCACACCATCGAGATCCGGCCCGACACGCGGTGGGTCAACGTCCAGCATCGCCAGACGGTGCGTTTCGTCGTCAATGGCCAGAGCTTCGGATGGCGCTTCGACGGTTACGCCGACCGCAGCGTCGACCTGCAGCAGATCGCCCCACCCGGGTTGCTGGACCATCCCGTGAGGGCCTACGTGGCCCACGTGGGCGAGTACACGCCAGAGCCGTTCTGAGGCCTCTACCGCGGATGCGCGAGCCAGTCGGGGTGTGCGCGGCCCGCAGTCACAGCACATCCGGCTCCCGCGCATCCTTGTCCGGCGCCAGGCATTCGCGGCCCAGTTGCTCCAGGCTGCCTTCCAGGCTCCACGGCAGCCAGGCGCACAGGCTGTGGGCGTCGCGCAGCAGGCGCTCCAGCGGCATGCCGCGCTCCTGTCCGGGCAGGCCGCAGGCCTGCAGCGCCATGCCGCAGAGCGCGAGGCAGTGGTCGGCCACGGTGTGGCAGGCGGCCAGCAGGGCTTGGCGGGCCTCCGGGTCGGGATCCGCGGATGCGCCGAGGACTGCAGACATCCACAGGGCGCGAGCCTGCTCCAGAAGCAGCTTCATGCGCGCAACCGTGTGGTGCACATGGCTGCCTGCGCGGGGCAGCGCCGGCAAGCCCGTGCCATGTCTTGCTGCCGCCCCGCGCAGGCAGCCCAGCGTCGCGTCGTAGGCGCCCTGCGCGATGCCCATCAGCGGCGCCAACAGCAGCAGCAGGAGATCGGGCCGGCGCCACGCCACGGACGCCGCAGCGCCCACGGGCAGCAGGGTCTCCGCATCGGGCACGAACACGTCCTGCAGCACCAGGTCTCCCAGGGCCAGGCCGCGCAGCCCCATCGGCGGATGGGAGCGGTCGACAGCGGTACCCGGCAGGCCGGCCGACACGGCAAGCAGCAGGGTGTCGCGCGGCGTGGCGCCCGGGCGGTCCAGCGTGCACAGCAGCAGGTGGTGGTCCGCGATGCCCGCTAGCGGCACGCCCGGCTTGCGACCGTGGAGCCGGTAGCCTCCTTCGACCTTGCGCGCGAGCACGCCCGGCGGCCGGCGGCCCGGCACGCTCTCGCCGGCGTCTGACAGGGCCTGGGCATAGAGCAAGCCCTGCTGGATGCGCGGCGCGTGCAGCGCTTGCTGGGCCGCTTCGCCCCCGGCGGCCATCCACAGCAGCGGGGCCGCATGGCTGCAGAAGGCCACGGCCGTGGTGGCGCAATGGCGGCCCAGCTCCGCAGCCACCAAGGCGCAGGATGCGGCATCGGCGCCGCCTCCGCCATGCTGCAGGGGCAAGGCCATGGACAGCAGGCCGGCACCGCGCAGGGCCTCCAGGCTGCGCCCGGACCACGCGCTGCCCAGGTCGGACTGCATGGCGTCGCCCGCGAGAACGGAGGTGCAGGCTGCGAGCTGCGCTTCGCGCGCCGCGTCCACCGGCGATGAAGGGCTAAACATGGCGGTGGCCTCCTTCAGGGAACGTGCAGGTCGGCCGCTGCCCCGCTACAGGCGCGGCCCCAGGGTGAAATACCCGCCCGCATGGAAGAGCAGCGGCGCGGCCTCGGCATGCGTGTAACGCTCCACCTCGGCGATGAACAGGCAATGGTCCCCGGCGGTCTGGTGCGACACCTGGCGGCATTCGAACCACGCCGCCGCGCCGTGGAGATAAGGCATGCCGTGCACGTTCTCGGCATGGGGTACCTGGCTGAACTTGTCCAGCGCCCGCGAGGCAAAGAGGCGTGACGTCTCCACCTGGGCTTCGGTGAGCACGTTGACGACGAAGCGCGTGGCGTGCTGGAACACCGCGAGGCTGGACGAGCTGGAGCGCAGCGCCCAGGTGATCAGCGGCGGCTCCAGGGACAGGGCACTGAAGGAGTTCGCGGTGAGTCCCACGAAGCCACCGTCGGCGGCGCGTGTCGTCACGACCGTGACTCCGGTGGCGAACTGGCCCAGGGCCTGGCGCAATCCCCGGCTGTCGCTGACGCTCGGCGCATCGTTAGGGCGGGATGTTTCAGGCATTGAAACGGATCATAGTGGAGCGCCGCCGCTTGCTAAGATGCAGCTCCTCCCCAGGCCAGATGGAGTTCCATGACAGGTCCCGTCGTCGATGCGCGCCATTTCACCCAAGCCGCCACCCGGCTGAGCAAGACCCAGCAGGTGGTCGCAGCCCAGAACATCGTCAACTCACAAGGTATCAAGGTCCTCGAAAAGGGCGCCTCCATCAGCGAGGAGCTCTACGAGCGGCTGATGCAGCACCGGCTCGCCACGCCCCTGGAGGAAACCGTCACCGCCACCAACGCGGTCAGCGCCTCGAGCCTGCGCCAGCAGGTGGAAGACCTGGGTCGCGACGTGCCCTTCTTTGGCCGGTTGCTCGGCAACGAGGCCGAGGCCCGCATGATGCTGGGCGCCATCGGCGGTATTCCGCTGCCCGACGCCGTGGCCTTCCAGCTGACGGTGGCGCGCGACGTGCGGCCCGAGGTGTACTCGCACCTGGTGCGCACCACCCTGGTGTGCACCTGGCTGGCCAACGTGCCGGGTGTGTCACGCTACGAGCTGGGCATGGCGGCGTCGGCCGGGCTGCTGCACGACATCGGCATGCTGCATGTGGACCCGCAGCTGACGCAGCCCTACCAGATCCTGAGCGCCCAGCAGCGCACGCAGCTGTACTCGCATCCGCTGGTGTCGGCCGCGCTGCTGGAGCGCCACCACCAGTACCCGGCCGAGGTGGTGCGGGCCATCGGCGAGCACCAGGAATACATGGACGGTTCGGGTTACCCGCGAGCCCTGGCGGGGCGCCACATCAGCCCGCTGGGCCGCATCGTGGCGCTGTCGCAGGTTGCGGCCGCGATGTTCGCACCCGGCCGCGATGCGCCGGAAATGCGCATCTCCGTGTTGTTGCGCATGACCACCAACCTCTACGACAACAAGCTCGCCGCCCGCCTGCTGACGCAGCTGCAACCGCGCCTGGAAAACGCCGGCGCGGGCCGCGCGCGCATGCAGGATCCGGTGAAGCCGATGCTGGAGGTGGACGGCCTGCTGGGCACGCTGCCCACCGTGTTGCAGGAAGCCTCGGTGCAGGGTCACACGCGCAACGAGGAGCTGCAGCACGTGGTCGTCCATGCCGAGCGCATCCGCAAGGGCCTGGCGCGAGTGGGCGCGGCGCCCGAGCAGTTGGCCTCGCTGCGGGGTGAAGAGCTCGACGAGGGCTTCCTCGACGAAATGAGCCTGCTGGCCACGGAGGCCGTGTGGCAGTTGAGGACGCTCGCGCGCCATGTGGGCCGCCGCGTGCGGGCGCCCGTGGCGGCGCAGGGAGCGGCTCGGGGCGCGCTGCACGACTGGCTGAAGTCCGTGGACGACCTGGTCGAGAGCGCGGGCTCGGCCTGAGCCGCTCTGCCACGGCATGCCAAGCACGCCCGGCCGATAATCCGCGCATGCCGCGCCCCCCCGATCCCACCTCGGCACATGCGCCCGCGAAGCCCGAGTCCCTGCGCGACCTGTTCTGGTCCTTCACCTTCCTGGCGCTGCAGGGTTTCGGCGGGGTGCTGGCCGTGGTGCAACGTGAACTGGTGGAGCGCAAACGCTGGCTGACGCGCGACGAGTTCATCGAAGACTGGGCCGTGGCGCAGATCCTGCCCGGCCCCAATGTGGTGAACCTGTCGCTGATGCTGGGTGCGCGCCATTTCGGCTTCGCGGGTGCGATGGTGTCCCTGGCCGGCATCCTGGCCTTTCCACTGCTGATCGTGCTGGCCATGGCCGTGCTGTTCGCCGAGGTCGCCAGCAACCCCTGGGCGCAGGGGGCGCTGCGTGGCATGGCGGCCGTGGCTGCGGGCCTGATAGTGGCCACGGGATTCAAGCTGGTGGCTGCACTGCGCAACAACGTGATGGGCTCGCTGGCCTGCGGCCTGCTGGCGGTCGCCACCTTCGTGGGCGTTGCCTGGTTGCGCATCCCGCTGGCCTGGGTGTTGCTGGCGCTGGGCAGCCTCGGATGCGGATGGGCATGGTGGCGGCTGCGTGCGCTGCAGCGGCTGACGCAGCGGTCCCGGTCGAACCCATGAGGATGGCATTGCCTGCGAGGCGGAGCGCTGCGTGAGCCTGCAATTCGACCCCGCGCACTGGGCTGCGCTGTTCGCGCATTTCGCGTCGCTGTCGCTGCTGGCCGTGGGCGGTGCGATCACCGCCGCGCCCGACATGCACCGCTTCCTGGTGGACCAGAAGGGCTGGCTCAGCGATGCCCAGTTCGGCTCGAGCATCGCGCTGGCGCAGGCCGCGCCCGGGCCCAACGTGTTGTTCGTGGCGTTGATGGGGTGGAACGTCGGCCTCAACGCGGGCGGTTACCCCACCGCGGTGCTGGGCATGGCGCTGGCCATGCTGGGCATCCTGGTCCCCAGCACCACCGTGACCTATTTCGCCGCGCAATGGGGCCACCGCAACCGCAACCTGATCGGCGTGCGCGCCTTCAAGCAGGGCATGGCACCCATCGTCGTGGCCCTGCTGGTGGCCACCGGCTGGGTGCTGGCCAATGCCAGCAGCGGCGCGGACCACCGCTGGCGCCTCGTGGCGCTGACCGTGCTCACCACCCTCCTCGTGTGGCGCACGCGCATCCATCTGCTCTGGCTGCTCGGCACGGGCGCCGTGCTGGGCGCGCTGGGCTGGGTCTGACTTCCGACACCCCCTCAACTGGAGAAACACATGCACTACCGCACCCTGGGCCGTTCATCCCTGCAGGTCTCGCCGCTGGCCTTCGGCGGCAACGTCTTCGGCTGGACGGTCGACGAGGCCACGTCCTTCTCGCTGCTCGATGCCTGGCTGGACGCGGGCTTCAACTTCATCGACACGGCCGACGTGTATTCGCGCTGGGCGCCCGGGCACAGCGGCGGCGAGTCCGAGACCATCCTCGGCAAATGGCTGCGCGCCACCGGCAAGCGCGACCGCATCGTGCTGGCCACCAAGGTCGGCAAGCCCATGGGCCCGGGCATGGAAGGGCTGAAGCCCGCCTACATCCGCGCGGCGGTCGAAGCCTCGCTGCGCCGGCTGCAGACGGACCACATCGACCTCTACCAGTCGCACGACGACGACGCCAACACGCCCATGGAAGACAGCCTGGGCGCCTTCGCAGACCTGATCCAGGCGGGCAAGGTGCGCGCCATCGGTGCGTCCAACTTCACGGCGCCGCGCCTGGAGCTTGCGCTGCAGACCAGCGCGAAGCTGGGCCTGCCGCGTTATGAGAGCCTGCAGCCGCTCTACAACCTGTACGACCGCGCGGTGTTCGAGGATGCGCTGCAGGCCGTCTGCGTGCGCGAAGGCGTGGGCGTGATCAACTTCTATGCGCTGGCGGCGGGCTTCCTGACCGGCAAATACCGCTCCAGCGCCGACGTGGGCAAGAGCGCGCGCGGTGCGGGCACCACCTCCAAGTACCTCAATCCGCGGGGGCTGGCCATCCTGGCAGCGCTGGACACGGTGGCGGAGCGCCACGGCAGCCGGCCCGGCGTGGTAGCGATTGCCTGGCTGCTCACGCGCCCGGGCGTCACCTCGCCCATCGCCAGCGCCACCTCGCTGGCGCAGCTGGCGGACCTGGTGGCATCGACGCAGCTGGAGTTGTCCGCCGACGACCTGCGGCTGCTGGACCAGGCCAGCGCACCGGCTGCGGCGTCACCCGCTGCAGCCTGAGGCCACCCTGCCTGCGCGGAGCGCGGAAGCACCGCGCAGGGCGGAGTGGCCTCAGCCGCGCTGGCGCAGCGCCTCGTACAGGCACACGCCGCTGGCCACCGACACGTTGAGGCTCTCGACGCCGCCGCGCATCGGGATCTGCAGCAGTTCGTCGCACGTGCGCATGGTGAGCTGGCGCATGCCCGCGCCTTCGGCCCCCATCACCAGCGCCAGAGGGCCGCGCAGGTCCGCCTGGTAGAGGGTCTGCGGGGCGGCATCGCTGGTGCCCACCACGCGGATGGACCGCTCCTTGAGCTCGTTGAGGGTGCGTGCCAGGTTGGTCACCATGAAGTACGGCACGGTGTCGGCCGCGCCGCTGGCCACCTTGGCCACGGTGGCATTGATGCCGGCGGCGTGGTCCTTGGGCGCGATCACGGCATGCACACCGGCACCGTCAGCCACGCGCAGGCAGGCGCCCAGGTTGTGCGGATCGGTCACGCCATCGAGCACCAGCAACAGCGGCGCCACCTGCTCGGCGGCGGGCTTGCCCTCCTGGGCGGCTTCCAGCTGCTCCAGCAGCTCGTCGAGCGAACGCGTCTTGGGCAGGGCCCGCACGCGCGCCACCACGCCCTGGTGCGCTGCGTTGCCACAGAGGTTGGACAGGCGCAAGCCATCGGACTCCACCACGCGCACGCCGGCCTCGGTGGCGCGTGCCAGGAACTGGCGCATGCGCGCGTCGTGGCGCGTGGCATCCACGTGCAGTTCGATGACGGACTGGGGCGCGGTGCGCAGGCGCACGCCCACCGCGTGGAAGCCGAAGAGGTACTGGGGAGCGGACATGGCGGGATTATCCCGCCTGCTCCGCCACCGTTTCCTGGGCCGCGACGCGCCCGGCCTCGATGGTGATGCGCCGCTCGCAGCGTGCGGCGATGCCGCGGTCGTGCGTGACCAGCACCAGGGTCGTGCCGCGTTCCTTGTTCAGGTCGAACATCAGCTCCATGATGGTCTCGCCGGTGGCGAAGTCCAGGCTGCCGGTGGGCTCGTCGGCCAGCAGCACGGCTGGCTGCACCACGAAGGCGCGGGCCAATGCCACGCGCTGCTGTTCACCGCCGCTCAGCACCTTGGGATAGTGGCCCAGGCGCGCGCCCAGGCCGACGCGGGCGAGCATCTCGGTGGCGGTCTTGCGGGAATCCCGTGCGCCGGAGAGCTCCAGCGGCAGCATCACGTTCTCCAGCGCCGTGAGGTTGCCCATCAGCTGGAAGCTCTGGAACACGAAGCCCACCTTCTGCGCGCGCAGGGCGGCGCGCGCGTCCTCGTCGATGGCGAAGATGTCCTGCCCGCCCAGAAACACGGTACCGGTGGTGGGGGTGTCCAAGCCGGCGATGATGGACAGCAAGGTGCTCTTGCCCGAGCCGGAAGCCCCCACGATGGCCGCTGTTTCCCTTGGTGCCAGGGAGAAATCGATATCGCGCAGAATGTCCAGGGTTCCCGTGGAGTCCGTGACGGACTTGCAGACCTTCTGCACTGCGATGATGGCGGCGGGATGGGTGGGGGGCATGAAGGAGTTCTTGTGGTGAATCGACGACACTGTATCGCGACGCTGGCCCTGGCGGCCGGCGTGGGGAATTGGGCCTTCGCGGCGGCCGCGCAGACGGCCGCCAAGGCCACCCGGGGGCCCATCATCGTGGTGGGGGACTCGCTGAGCGCCGAGTACGGCCTGCGCCGCGGGACCGGCTGGGTCGCGCTGCTCGGGACCAAGCTGGGCCAGGATGGCATCGACGCCCAGGTGGTCAATGCCAGCATCAGCGGCGACACCACGGCAGGCGGACGCGCCCGGCTCGCCCCTTTGCTGGCGCTGCACAAGCCGACGCTGGTGGTGATTGAACTCGGTGGCAACGACGCGTTGCGCGGCCTGTCGCTCAAAGCCACGGAAGAAAACCTGTCTGCCATGACCGAGGCGGCCTTGAAATCCGGCGCCAAGGTGTTGCTGGTGGGGATGCAGATCCCGCCCAACTACGGCGCGGCGTATGCGGAGCAATTCAACGGGGTGTTCGAGAAGGTGGCGCGTGCCCACAAGGTGGCACTGGTGCCCTTCCTGCTGAAGGGTGTCGCCGACGGGCCGGATGCGATGCGCCTGTTCCAGGACGACCGCATCCACCCCAAGGAAGAAGCACATCCGGCCATGCTGGCCAATGTGTGGCCCGCGCTGCGCAAGCTGTTGCAGTAGCGCGTGCGGGCGCGGTGCGCGGTGCGCGGTGCGCGCCCGCGGGCAGTCAGGGGTTGTTGGCAGCCCCTGGTTCGGCTTCACGCGCCTCGGCGGCATCGTCCTCCGGACCGTCGTGGTCCCCGGGCTGGCCGGAAGACTTGCGCTCGGCCTTCTGCTTGAGCTTGTCTTCCTTCTTGCGCTTCTTGGCCAGTTCTTTCTGCCGTTTCTCGTATCCGTAATTGGGAGTTGCCAATTTTTGCTTTCAGGTTGGTTGCTACCAATGGAACAGGGTGTCGGTGTGGCCGGAAAGCCCCTCCCCCGCAGGCACGACCATACCCGATCTGGGAATGCACTGCCTAGTCAGGAAAACACCGAGCGAAGAATACGCCGCACGGTCGATGCAGGCAACGCCGTTCAGGACAGCGCCTTTTGCAGTGCCTGGGCGATGTCCTGCTGCAGGTCCTCCGCGGCCTCCAGCCCGGTCGCAAAACGCACCAGCGTGCCACGCGCCAGATGGGCAGGCCAGGCCGTGCGCATGCTGGCCAGGTCATAGGGCACGACCAGGCTCATCGGGCCGCCCCAGCTGTAGCCGATGCGGAACAGGCGCAGCGCATCGCAAAAGGCGTCCACCTGCGCGCTGCTGTAGTGGTCATGGAACACCACGCTGAACAGCCCCGCCGCCCCGCCCGACGGACCCTGCCGGCACAGCGCACGCCAATGGGCATGGCCGGGCGAACTGGGCAACGCGGGGTGCAGCACCTGCGCGAACTGCGGCTGGTCCTGCGCCCACTGGGCCAGCGCGCGCGCGCTGGCATCGTGCGCGCCGTAGCGCAGTGCCATGCTGGGCAGGCTGCGCAGCACGGCCTCCGCGTCGTTGGCACCGACCGCCAGGCCGAGCCGCATGTGGGTGAGCTTGAGGCGCAGGCCCAGCGCCGGATCGCGGGTGATGACGCTGCCCATCAGCACGTCGCCGCCCCCGCTGGGGTATTTGGTGAGCGCGTGGATGGAGATGTCCACGCCGAAGCCCGGCTCCGCCTCGGGCAGCAGGTCGAAGGGGGCGAAGGCGATGCCGGCACCCCAGGTGTTGTCCAGCGCGCTCAGCACGCCGCGGGCCTTGCAGATGCGCACCTGTTCCACCAGGTCGGGGAACTCGAGCGTCACGGAGCCGGCCGCTTCCAGCAGCACGAGGCGCGTTGCCGGGCCGATCTTGCGCGCGAGATCCTGCGGGTCCAGTGGATCGTAGATGCGGTGCGTGATGCCCCAGGCTTCCAGCTCACCCCGGGCGAAGCTCAGGCCCGGCCCATAGGCGTTGTCGGGAATCAGCAGCTCGTCGCCGGTCTTGAGCAGCGACATGCCGACCAGCGCGATCGCCGCCAGCCCGCTGGTCACCAGCAGGCACTGCAGGCCGCCTTCGAGCGTGCACAGGCGCTCCTCCAGCTGGAAGGTGGTGGGCGTGCCGTGCAGGCCGTAGGTGTAGCCCGTCTTGTCTTTCCACTCCGTGCTGCGCATGGCCGCCACGTTGGGGAAGAACACCGTGGAGGCCTTGAACACGCCGGGCTGCGGCGCGGCGAAGCCCGCCGGCGGCACGTAGGGGTGCTGGATCAGCGCCGTGGACAGCTTGTCATGCATGGGCGATACGGATACGCAGCCGGAAACTCACACGCTCCACTTGGCGATGAGCTGCTGCGGGCTCATGGAATCGTAGCCCTCGAAGGGCTGGTGGATCCACGGATTGGTGGGCAGGAACTCCACCGAGTAGTCGGCATGGAAGGTGGACACGCCCTTGGTCCAGATCACGGCGCTGCGCATCTCGGTGATGGGCGAGTAGTTGGTGCGCAGCAGTTCGATGACGGCCTTGAGCGTGTGGCCGGAGTCCGCCAGGTCGTCCACCACCAGCACCTTGCCGGCGATCTCGCCCTTCGGTGTGGTGATGAAACGCGCGATGTCCAGGTTGCCCTGGCGCGTGCCGGCGTCGGCACGGTAGGAGCTGGTGGACATGATGGCCAGCGGCTTGTCGAAGATGCGCGAGAGGATGTCACCCGGACGCATGCCGCCGCGCGCCAGGCACAGGATGGTGTCGAACTCCCACCCCGACTGGTGCACCTTGATGGCGAGCTTCTCGATCAGGTTGTGGTACTCGTCGTAACTGACGTACAGGTGCTTTCCGTCTTCGGTCAACATCGTCGGTTCCTTGGGGGTTAGTCAGCCAGAAAGGGGTGCCGCATCATGATAGTGTGATCGCGGTCCGGGCTGGTCGAGACCATGTGGATCGGGACACCCGTCACCTGCTCAATGCGCTGCAGGTACAACCGCGCGGCGATGGGCAACTGCTCGTACTGCGTGATGCCCACGGTGCTGTCGCTCCAGCCTTCCAGCGTCTCGTAAACGGGCTCGCATTGCGCGATCTCGTCCGCGCCCATGGGCAGGATGTCCAGCTCTTCGTTGCCCATGCGGTAACCCGTGCACAGCTTCAACTCGGACAGGCCATCGAGCACGTCCAGCTTGGTGATGCACAACCCCGACAGGCCATTGACCTGCGCCGAGCGCTTCAGCAAGGCCGCATCGAACCAGCCGCAGCGCCGCGAGCGCCCGGTGGTCACGCCCTTCTCGGCGCCCACGGTGCTCATGTGGTAACCCGGCGTGCCGGGCGTCGTCCAGTCCAGCTCGGTGGGGAACGGCCCACCGCCCACCCGCGTGCAATAGGCCTTGGTGATGCCCAGGATGTAATGCAGCATGCCCGGCCCCACGCCCGCGCCCGCGGCCGCGTTGCCGGCCACGCAGTTGCTGGAGGTAACGTAGGGATAGGTGCCATGGTCCACGTCGAGCAAGGTGCCCTGCGCGCCTTCGAACAGCAGGTTGGCGCCCCGCACGTGGGCCTCGTTGAGCTCGCGCGATACGTCGGCCATCATGGGCGTGAGCAGCTTGGCGTGGCGCATAGCCTCGTCGAACACCGCATCGAACTGCACCTCGCCGTTGTGCAGGTAGGGCTTGAGCGTGTCGCCGAACTCGTAACGCGCCGAGCCCAGGTAGCTGGTGAGCACATGGTTGTGTAACGCCAGCAGCTCGCGCAGCTTGGTGGCAAAGCGCTCGGGGTACTTCAGGTCCTGCACACGCAACGCGCGGCGGGCGATCTTGTCTTCGTAGGCCGGGCCGATGCCGCGGCCGGTGGTGCCGATCTTCTCTACACCGCCCTGCTCGCGCGCGGCCTCGCGCGCCACATCCAGCGCCGCATGGAAGGGCAGGATCAGCGGGCAGGCCTCGCTGATGCGCAGGCGCGAACGCACCTCCACGCCCGCTTTCTCCAGGCCCTCGATCTCTTCGAACAGCTTGGCGGCCGACAGCACCACGCCGTTGCCGATGTAGCACTTGACGCCCGCGCGCATGATGCCGCTGGGGATCAGGTGCAGCGCCGTCTTCACGCCGTTGATGACCAGCGTGTGGCCCGCGTTGTGGCCGCCCTGGAAGCGCACCACCCCTTGCGCGCTCTCGGTGAGCCAGTCCACCAGCTTGCCCTTGCCCTCGTCGCCCCACTGGGTGCCGACGACAACAACGTTGCGTCCTTTGGTCGTATGCATTTCAGGTTGCCCTTCTCGGAATAGTCTGTCTGGTGTCAGTGTCGCCCGGCCGTCCGAAGGCACTGACGCACCCCCTCGGGGGCAGCGATACGCGAAGCGAGCGTGGGGACCATGTCATTTCAGATGGCCTGTACAACCCACTGCCCCGCAACCTGAATCAGCTCGCGATCACACTGGAACTCTTCGACTTCGTTCTCATGCCCCGGCAGCACGCAGACCACGGTGTGGCCTTGCGCGCGCAGGGACGCGATGCTTTGCCGCAGCGCTGCCTCTTCGCCCCAGGGCGCGCGGATCGCGGAATGCAGCGCCCGCGGCTGCACGGCACCCACCAGCGCCTTGATGTCCAGGCTGAAGCCCACGGCGGGGCGGTTGCGGCCGAAGACCGAGCCAACCTCGTCGTAGCGGCCACCGCGCACCAGCGCATCACTGGCGCTGGGCGCGAACACGGCGTAGCGGGCGCCGCTGTAGTACGCGTAGCCGCGCAGGTCCGCCAGGTCGAAACTCACGGCGGCACCCTCCAGGTGGCCTGCAAGCCAGCGCAGGTCGGCCAGCGCCTGGGCGATGGCGGGGTCCGCCGGCAGCACACGCCGTGCCTCGTCGAGCACGGCCACGTCGCCATACAGCGAGACGAGTGCCAGCAGGCCTTCGCGGGAGGCGGCCGGGAAATCGCGGGCGAGGCGCGCCAGGCCGCTGGCGTCCTTCGTCGCCAGCGCCTGGTGCACATCGGCCAAGGTTTCCCTGGATGCCTCAGCGCCACGCAGCAGTGCGCGCACGATGCGTGCATCGGCCAGGTCCACGGTGGGAGATTGCACACCGCTTGTGCGGAGGCAGTCCAGCGCCAGCAGCAGGATCTCCAGGTCGGCTTCGAGTCCCGCATGGCCGTAGATCTCGGCACCGAACTGCAATGGTTCGCGCGTGGCATGGGGCTTTTCGGGGCGCGTGTGCAGCACCGGGCCGCAGTAGCACAAGCGTGCGACGCCGCGCCGGTTCAGCAGGTGGGCGTCGATGCGCGCCACTTGCGGCGTGCTGTCCGCACGCAGGCCCATCATGCGGCCCGAGAGCTGGTCGACGAGCTTGAAGGTCTGCAGGTCCAGCGCTTCGCCGGTGCCGGTGAGCAAGGACTCCAGATGCTCCAGCAACGGCGGCATGACCAGCTCGTAGCCATAACAACGGGCTGTGTCCAGCAAGCCCCTGCGGAGTTCTTCGATGTGCCGCGCCTCGGAGGGCAGTACATCGGCAATGTGATCCGGGAGGACCCAGGCTGACATGGTGTGCAAAGGCTGTTAAAGCGGCGATTTTACCGGGCCGGAAACGCCCGGTAACGCGAGGCCCCGCGCTTTATTGCGGGCGGGCCGCCGCCGTCAGCCGATGAGCCAGGCCAGCACGACGCCGGCCAGGATGCTGCACAGCCCGAAGAAGCGGATCTGCCCGTCCTGCATCTGCACAATCTGCTGGAACATGCGGCGCCAGCCACCGGGCGAGATGAAAGGGAACAAGCCCTCGATGACCAGCACCAGCGCGAGTGCCAGCCAGAGCGTGTCGCTATCCAAGGGTCACTTCGGCTTCGCGGGCGCGGGCGCCGTGGGACCACCCGAGCGCATGGCGCGGAAGAATTCCGACGAGGACGGGTCCAGCACCATCACGTCGCTTTTCTTGTTGAAGCTGGACTTGTAGGCCTCCAGGCTGCGGTAGAACTGCGCGAACTGCGCGTCGCGCCCGAAGGCCTCGGCGTAGATGCGTGCGGCCTCGGCGTCCCCTTCGCCCTTGATGACCTGGGCGTCGCGGTAGGCATTGGCGATGGTCACCTCGCGCTGGCGGTCCGCATCCGCGCGGATCTTTTCACCCTCGGCCGCTCCGGTGGAGCGCAGCTCGTTGGCCACGCGCGTCCGCTCGGCCTCCATGCGGCGGTAGACCGAGTCGGTGATCGCGTCCACGTAATCGGCACGCGTGATGCGCACGTCCAGCACGTCGATGCCCCACGGGTTGGCGCCACGGACCTTCTCCAGCACCTCTTCCTTCACGTCGGCCATCAGCGTCTCGCGCTTGGTCGCCAGCAATTCCTTCACCGTGATCTTGTTGATCTCTTCCTGGAAGGCATTGCGCACCACGCGGTTGAGCTGGTTGGCGCCCGCGGCCTCGTCCAGCCCCACGTTGCGGATGTAGTTGGAGGGGTCGACGATGCGCCAGCGCACATACCAGTCGATCACCACGCGCTGCTTCTCGGCTGTGAGCATGGGCTCGGTGTCGGTGGTGTCCAGCGTCAGCAGGCGCTTGTCGATGTACGACACGTTCTGGAAAGGCGGCGGCAGCTTGAAGTGCAGGCCCGGCTCGGTGATCACTTCCTTGATCTGGCCCAGCGCATAGACCACGCCGAACTGGCGCTGGTCCACCACGAAGAGCATGGAACTACCGATGGCCAGGGCCAGCAGCAGCGATGCGAATACGAATCCGATCTTGTTCATGTCGTCGGTTCTCCTCAGCGGCCTTCACGGTCGCGCGAACGCGCGCTGTCGCGCAATCTCGAATCCGAGGCCACGCCAGGCAAGGTGTTGCCGGGCACGGCGGCGGGCGTGGACGTGGCGCTGCCGGCACCCGGCGCCGTGGCGTCGCCGGGCGTGCCGGACATCTGCATCAGCTTGTCCAGCGGCACGTACAGCAGGTTGGAGCCCTGGCGCGAGTCGACCAGCACCTTGGTCACGCTGCCGTAGATCTGCTGCATGGCGTCCACGTACATGCGGTCCCGCGTGACCTGGGGTGCCTTCTGGTACTCGGCCAGCACGGACTTGAAGCGTTGCGCGTCACCGGTGGCCTGCGCCACGATGCGGGCCTTGTAGGCGTCGGCTTCTTCCTTCAGGCGCGAAGCGGTACCCACCGCACGCGGCACCACGTCATTCGCGTAGGCCTGCGCCTCGTTCTTGGCGCGTTCGCGCTCCTGTCCCGCCTTGAGCACGTCGTCGAAGGCTGCCTGCACCTGCTCGGGCGGACGCACGCCGCCCTGCTGCAGGTTGATGCCCACCACCTCGATGCCCACCTTGTAGCGGTCCAGGATGGTCTGCATCAGTGCGCGCACGCGCACGGCGATCTGCTCGCGCTCCTCGGAGAGCGCCGAGTCCATGCGCATCTTGCCCACCACCTCGCGCACGGCCGTCTCGGCGGCCTGCACCACGGCATCGGTGGGGTTGCGGCTCTCGAAGAGGAAGGCACGCGCATCGTTCAGGCGGTACTGCACGGCGAACTTGATCTCGACGATGTTCTCGTCCTCGGTCAGCATGGCCGATTCGCGCAGGCCCGTGGAGCGCACGACCGCGTCGCGGCCCACGTCGATGGACCGGATCTGCGTCACGAACACCAGCTCATCGCGCTGGATCGGGTACGGCAGGCGCCAGTTGAAGCCTGCGCCCACGGTGGAGTGGTAGCGGCCGAACTGCGTGATCACGGCCTGCTGGCCTTCCTGCACGATGAAGAAGCCGGTGCCCAGCCAGATCAGCACGGCCACCGCGCAGATCAGACCCACGCCCACGCCGGTGCTCTTCATGTCCGGCTGGAAACTGCCGCCACCGTTGCCGCCGCCGAGGTTGTTTCCCCGCCCCGTGCCACGGCCACCGCGGCCTCCGAAGAGGCCACCCAGCTTGCGGTTGAGGTCGCGCCACAACTCGTCGAGGTCCGGCGGGCCCTGGTTCGGACCCTGGTTGCGCGGACGCTGCGGAGGAGGCGGCGGCGGTGGTGGTGGATCCCCATCCTGCTGCGACCCCGCAGGGCGGCCCTTGTTGTCGTCGTCCTTGTCGTCGCCACGGCCCCAGCGCTGGTCGTTCAGGTTGAACGCTCCGCGCACGCGCGCCCACAGCGCCGGCCAACCCGAAGCGGGTGATTGCATGTTCATCTTGCGTGACTTCTCTGGTATGTCATGTCCCGATTGTGCCCAATCACTCAGCAGCCTCAGCGGCCATGGGGGAACCCCCCTCATCCTGCTCCGGAGCGGCTGCCGCGGCGAGCGCCGCGCGGCGTGCCAGCTCGGCGCGCAGCTGCGGCAGGCCTTCGCCCGTGCGCGTGCTGGTGAAGAGCCGCGTGGTCTGGTCGCCGTGGTATTCGATGCGGTCTTCGCGCTGCAGCGGCTGGTGCTGCGGCCCCAGCGCGTCAAGCTTGTTGAAGACCAGGATCTGCGGCACGTCGGCCGCGCCGATCTCCTCCAGCACGCGCAGCACTTCCTGCATCTGCTCGGGATGCTGCGGATTGGAGGCATCCACCACATGCAGCAGCAGGTCGGCGTCGATGGCTTCCTGCAGCGTCGCCTGGAAGGCATCCACCAGCCCGTGCGGAAGGTTGCGGATGAAGCCCACCGTGTCCGACAGCGAGGCCGAGCGCCCGGGCTGGCCCAGGTAGAGGTGGCGGGTGGTGGTGTCCAGCGTGGCGAAGAGCTGGTCGGCCGCATAGGCCTTGGCGTTCACCAGGCTGTTGAACAGGCTGGTCTTGCCAGCGTTGGTGTAACCCACCAGCGAGATGTTGAAGGTGTCGCGGCGGTTGCGCTGGCGGCGCTGGGTCTGGCGCTGGCGCTTGACCTTCTGCAGCCGCTCGCGCGTGCGCTTGATGGCGTCGCCGATCATGCGCCGGTCCAGTTCGATCTGGGTTTCGCCCGGGCCGCCACGTGTGCCGATGCCGCCACGCTGGCGCTCCAGGTGGGACCAGCGGCGCACCAGACGGGTGCTGAGGTACTGCAGCCGGGCCAGCTCCACCTGCAACTTGCCCTCGTGGCTGCGCGCGCGCTGCGCGAAGATCTCCAGGATCAGGAAGGTGCGGTCGTTGACGGGGAGCTCCAGATGCCGCTCCAGGTTGCGTTGCTGCGCCGGGCTCAGGGCCTGGTCGAACAACACCTCCGTGGCACCCAGTTCGTGCGCCAGCTGGCGGATCTCGTCGGCCTTGCCGCTGCCGACGAAGAGTGCGGGATCGGGTGCGCGGCGCTTGCAGGTGATGCGTGCGACGGGTTGCAGGCCCGCCGTGGCGGCCAGCTGCCCCAGTTCATCGAGCTCGCCATCGAAGTCGGGCAAGCCCAGGTCGACTCCCACCAGGATGGTGGGAGCGGTCAAAGTATCGGAAGAAGACAAACTCAGGCGTGCCGGTAGTAGAGGTCACCGACGCGCAGCCGGTTGATCAGGCTGTCTGGCGGAGTTCAGGCCGGAGCCGACTCGCCGCCTTCGGTGACCGAGAAGTTGACTGCGCGTCCCGGCACGATGGTCGAGATCGCATGCTTGTAGACCATCTGCGTCACGGTGTTGCGCAGCAGGACGACGTATTGGTCGAAGGACTCGATCTGGCCTTGCAGCTTGATCCCGTTCACCAGGTAGATGGAGACCGGGATGTGTTCACGGCGCAGGGCATTCAGAAAGGGATCCTGCAGAAGTTGGCCTTTGTTGCTCACGATATTCTCCGTGTTCGGGAATGTTGTTAAAGAGTGCGGGACGATACCACAGCAATATTCGGGCCGAAGGGCAAGCCCGGTGAATCCCTCATGGCCAAAGGCCGCGCAATCGCCTATTCGTCGAAGGGATTGTGCGAGGTCTTCATCTCGATGCGCAGCGGCGTGCCCACGAGGTCGAAGGCCTTGCGGAAGCGCCCCTCCAGGAAGCGCTTGTAGGCATCCGTGACGTGGTCCAGCGAGTTGCCGTGGATCACGATCACCGGCGGGTTCATGCCGCCCTGGTGCGCATACCGCATCTTGGGGCGGAACATGCCGGAGCGCTTGGGCGCCTGGAACTGCACCGACTCCAGCAGCAGCCGCGTGAGCACGGGTGTGGACATCTTGCAGGTGGCGGCCTTGTGGGCCTGCGCGATGGACGCCCACAACGGCCCCAGGCCCTGGCGCTTGGTGGCGGAGATCACGTGGACGGCCGCGAACTTGAGGAACGGCAGGCGGGTCTCCAGAGAACGCTTGACCAGCTCGCGGCCATAGTCGTCCACGGCGTCCCACTTGTTGATCGCGATCACCACCGCGCGGCCGCTTTCCAGGATGAAGCCGGCGATGTGCGCGTCCTGGTCCGTCACACCCTGTGTCGCGTCGATCAGCAGCAGCACCACATGGGCCGATTCGATGGCCTGCAGCGTCTTGACCACCGAAAACTTCTCGATGGCTTCGAAGACCTTGCCCTTGCGGCGCAGGCCGGCCGTGTCCACCAGCTCAAAACGCTGGCCGTGCCGCTCGAAAGGCACGGAGATCGCGTCGCGCGTGGTGCCCGGCATGTCGAAGGCCACCAGCCGCTCTTCACCCAGCCAAGTGTTGATCAGCGTGGACTTGCCCACGTTGGGGCGTCCGGCCACGGCCAGCTTGATGGCGCCGTTGGCGGCGTCATCGTCCTCCGCCTCGTCTTCGTCGGGCCATACGACGAAGGCCAGCGCCGTGTCCAGCAGCTCCCGCATGCCCTGGCCATGCGATGCCGACACCGGGACCACGTCGCCCAGGCCCAGTTCGAAGAACTCGGAGAGCTTCGCATTGCCCTCCTTCAGCCCTTCGGCCTTGTTGGCCACCAGCAGGCTCTTCTTGCCCAGGCGGCGCAGGTACTTCGCGATGTCGTGGTCCTGCGCCGACAGGCCGTCGCGCACATCGACCAGGAACAGCACCACGTCCGCCTCGGCCACGGCCTGGCGCGTCTGCTTGCCCATCTCCTGCACGATGCCGCTGCTGGCGTCGGGCTCGAAGCCGCCCGTGTCCACCACGATGAACTCGCGCTTGCCATGCTGGCCCTGGCCGTAGTGCCTGTCCCGCGTGAGGCCCGCGAAGTCCGCCACGATCGCATCGCGCGACTTCGTGAGCCGGTTGAACAGGGTGGACTTGCCAACATTGGGGCGCCCCACCAGCGCCAGGACAGGTTTCATATCAATCGCGCCCGGCCGCCCGAAGCCACCGAAGCAGCCCCTCGGGGGGCAGCGGACGTCGCGAAGCGGGGATGCGTGGGGATCGCCATGTCATTCAGGACGGAAGCCGAAGATGCCGCCGTTGCGCGTCACCACCACCAGCGTGTCACCCACCAGCACCGGCGCGGCCGCGATGGCCGAGCCGTCGGTGGCCAAGCGGGTCAGCAGCGTGCCATCGGTCTTGGACAGGAAGTGGACAAAGCCCTGCGCGTCCCCCACCACGACGGAGCGACCGACGGCCAGCGGCGCAGTCAGGCCGCGGAAGCGCAGGCGGTCGTTCTGCCAGGCGCGTTCACCGTCGGCACGGCGCCAGGCCATGACCTTGCCATCCGACTCCACGCCATAGACGAGGTTGGCGTCGCCATGCACACCCACGTAGCCATTGGCCGGCTTGCTCCAGACCACGGCCCGGCGTGCGGTATCGACGCAGCCAACCGCCACCTGGAAGGCCCGAGCGCAGACGGTGTCGCCCTGGCGGCTCACGCGGCCCACCAGGTCGACGAGTCGCTCGATGTCGTTGGTGCCGCGCGGATTGGCGATGGCGCTTTCCCAGCGCACCGTGCCGTTCAAGGGGTTGAGGCCGACCAGGCGCCCCAGGATACCCACCACCAAGGTGTCACCCACGGGCAGCATCACACCATCCTGGCGCAGGGCCAGCGCCTGCTCACCCTGGCGGGTGTAGGTCCAGATGCGCATGCCGGTCTTGAGGTCGTAGGCACGCACGTTGCGGTCGGCGGTCAGCACGAACACGCGGGCACCGGCCACGAGGGGTGCGGTGAATCCCAGCGTGTCCAGCTTGTCGCGCCAGGCTTCGCGCCCGCGTTCGAAGACCACCAGATCGTTGTTCTCGGTCACCACGGCCGCATACTGGCCGTCGCTGCCCGCACCGGCCACCAGCGTGGCTCCGGCATTGGCGCGCCACAGGTCGCGCCCGCTGTTGCCATCGAGCGCCGCGACGCTACCGTCGGTGGCGGCCACCGTCAGGCTGCTGCCGTTGACGGCCACGTCCAGCGGGAAGCTGACCGGATTGATGCGCCCGACCCAGGCCTGGCGCACACCCAGCAGCGCGGGGTTGGGCCCCAGTTCCATGGGCTTCGGTTTCTCGGTGCCGGCGCATGCGGCCAGCAGGGCCACCATGCCGGCACAGGCCAGGCGACGCATCCAGGGGCGCAGGCCCATCGTCATCGTCAGGCGCGTCATTTGGCTTCTCCGGCAGCGGACGCGGCCGCAGCAGTGTTGCTGGCGGCAGGTGCAGCCGCGGCGTCACCGGCCTTGGCGCCCAGCGCGTCGAGTTTCACTTCCACGAGCCGGCGGTATTCCACGCGCGACTCCAGGCCCTGGTAGGCCTTCTGGTATTCCGCCTTGGCCTCGGTGGCCTTGCCCTGCAAGGCGAGGATGTCCCCCTTGCGGTCGGCGACCAGGGGCACGAAGCTGTCGGGGAAGCTGCCGGTGAGTTGCGCGAGCGCCTCGTCGTAGGACTTGCCCTCGGCCAGCAGGCCGGCGAGCCGCAGCTTGGCGATGGCCTGGTAGGCCGGGTCGGAGACCTTCGTCGCGACCCAGGTCAGGGCCGCCTTGGCGTTGTCCAGCTTGCCGGCATCGTGGAAGGCCTTGGCGGCCAACAGCCCGCCTTGCGCACCGTAGGCCGTGCCGCCAAACCGGTCCCGCAGGTCACCGAATGCACGGTCCACCTTGTCCATGTCCTTCTGCTGCACCAGGCGGTCCAGCTCGTCGTACATCGCGGAGGCCTGCGCCGCTTGGTTGCGTTGCCAATACTGGTAGCCGTTCCATGCCGCGAAGGCACCGAGCACCGCGATCAGCGCCCAGGTGATGAGATTGCCGTACTGCTTCCAGAAGTGCTTGAGCTGGTCGAGTTGTTCTTGTTCTTCGAGATCGAGATGGTTTGCCATGGTGTCACTGCGAAAGGGTGGGCGATTGTAGGGTGGCGGCCCATGCGCCCAGGTCCGCCAGTGCGCGGCGTTGCTGGGCGCCCTGCCCGTCGCGCAGCGACTTCACCGTGACCTCGCCAGCCGCCAGCTCGTCGGCGCCGAACACCAGCGCATAGGCCGCGCCACTGGCGTCCGCCTTCTTGAACTGCGACTTGAAACTGCCCTGCCCGTCCGTTCCGCCGGCATGCATCTGCACGCGCAGGCCCGCGGCACGCAGCTGCGACAGCACCTGCAACACCTGCGGCACGGAGGCCGCGTCGGGCACCACCGCGAAGACATCGGGCGCCGCGGCGGGCCATTGTGTGCCCTGCTCTTCCAGCAGCGCCAGCACGCGCTCCAGGCCCATGGCCCAGCCCACGGCCGGTGCCGGCTTGGCGCCGATCTGCACGAACAGGTCGTCGTAACGCCCGCCGGCGCAGACCGTGCCCTGGGCGCCCAGGCGGTCGGTCACGAACTCGAAGACGCTGAGGTTGTAGTAGTCCAGCCCGCGCACCAGCCGCGGGTTGATGGTGTAGGCGACGCCGTTGGCGTCGAGTATGGCGCGCAGGCCGTTGAAGTGCGCCAGCGACGCTTCGCCCAGGAAGTCGAGCAGCTTCGGCGCGGACTCCACGACCTCCTTCATGGCGGGGTTCTTGGTGTCCAGGATGCGCAGCGGGTTGCTGTGCAGGCGGCGCTTGCCGTCTTCGTCCAGCTTGTCGGCATGGCCCTCGAAGTGCGCGACCAGCTGGGCCCGGTGCGCGGCGCGTTCGGCAGGCTGGCCCAGGCTGTTGATCTCCAGCCGCACGTCCGTGAGGCCGATGGCCCGCCACAGCGAAGCGGCCAGCAGGATCAGCTCGGCGTCCACGTCAGGCCCGGCGAAACCGAGGGCCTCGGCGCCGACCTGGTGGAATTGCCGGTAGCGCCCGCGCTGCGGCCGCTCGTGGCGGAACATCGGACCGATGTACCACAGCCGCTTGGGGCCGTCGTACAGATAGGACTGTTCGGTCACGGCGCGCACCACGGCGGCCGTGTTCTCGGGCCGCAGCGTGAGGTGCTCGCCATTGAGCCGGTCCTCGAAGGAGTACATCTCCTTCTCGACGATGTCGGTCACCTCGCCGATGCCGCGCACGAAGAGCTGCGTGTGCTCCAGGATCGGCGTGCGCACATTGCGGTAGGCGAACTGCGCCATCTGCGCGCGCACGATGCCCTCTAACCATTCCCAGCGCGCCGATTCGGGCGGCAGGATGTCATTCATGCCTTTGACGGCACTGATCTTTTCAGCCATGGGAGAAATGCAGGGAATGCAGGTTCAGGCGGCTTCGGTGGCCGAGGCCTTGCCGAAGCGCTGCTGGATGTAGTTTTCGACGACCTTCTGGAACTCCTGCGCAATGCCTTCACCACGCAGCGTCATCGCCTTTTCGCCATCGATGAAGACCGGTGCGGCCGGGGCTTCGCCGGTGCCGGGCAGGCTGATGCCGATGTCGGCATGCTTGCTCTCGCCCGGGCCGTTGACGATGCAGCCCATCACGGCCACCTTCATCTTCTCGACGCCCGGATACAGGCCACGCCACACCGGCATCTGCGCGCGCAGGAAGTCGTCGATCTGCTTGGTGAGTTCCTGGAAGGTGGTGCTGGTGGTGCGGCCGCAGCCCGGGCAGGCCGTGACGCTGGGCACGAAGGCCCGCGCACCGATGGACTGCAGGATCTCGCTGGCCACCACCACTTCCTGGGTGCGGGCCTCGCCGGGCGCAGGTGTCAGCGACACGCGGATGGTGTCGCCGATGCCTTCCTGCAGCAGCACCGACAACGCCGCCGTGGAGGCAACGATGCCCTTGGTTCCCATGCCGGCCTCGGTGAGCCCGAGGTGCAGCGCGTAGTCGCAGCGCCGGGCCAGGGCACGGTACACCGACACCAGGTCCATCACGCCGCTGACCTTGCACGACAGGATGATCTGCGCCGGGTCGAGGCCCATCTCGGCGGCACGGTCGGCGGAGGTGACGGCCGAGCGCACCAGCGCCTCGTACATCACCTGGCGGCCTTCCCAGGGCTGGGGTCGCGCGCTATTCTCGTCCATCAGCTGCGCCAGCAGCTCCTGGTCCAGGCTGCCCCAGTTCACGCCGATGCGCACGGCCTTGTTCCAGCGCATGGCGGCCTCGATCATCTGGCCGAACTGCTTGTCACGCTTGTCGCCCTTGCCCACGTTGCCGGGGTTGATGCGGTACTTGGAAAGGGCCTGCGCGCAGTCGGGGTGGTCCGTCAGCAGCCGGTGGCCGTTGTAGTGGAAGTCACCGATCAACGGCACGTCGATACCCATGCGGTCGAGCTGCTCGCGGATGTAGGGAACGGCCTGCGCGGCCTCGGGCGTGTTGACCGTGATGCGCACCATCTCCGAGCCTGCCAGCGCCAGTTCCTTGACCTGGATCGCCGTGCCGATGGCGTCGGCCGTATCGGTGTTGGTCATGGACTGCACGCGCACGGGCGCGTTTCCGCCGACCGTGATCACACGCTGGCCCCAGGTGATTTTGGCCTGGCGGGTGTGGCGCGGGGGAATCGCCGCGGCCTCGATGGGAGCGTGTTCAAAGGTCTGCATGCGCGTCACTTCACTTGAAAACGGGCGATGTTGTTGCGGGTCGCCGCGGCCAGGTCCAGAGGCTCGCCGCGCACCTGCACCTGGATGGCGTCGGCCCGCCCGACGACCACCGACAGCGGCAGCGCACCCGACACCGCCACGGACTCGCCTTCGGCCAGCGTCCGGCGCAGCGGCGTGGCGCCGGCGGCATCCGTGACCTGCACCCAGGTGGCGCTGCGGGCCAGCAATGTCAATGGCTCGTTGCCCGCCACGGCGGCAGCAGCAGCGGGCGGTGACGATGCCGTGGCTGCAGGCGCGGCGGCCGGCGGCATGCTGGCGGAGAACTGCGTGGCGGGTGGCGGCGGCGCGGGCAAAGCCTCGGGAGCCGCCACGGCAGGCGGCACCGCTGCGGTGCCGACGGGCGCAGGCGACCCCGCCGAACCCGTCCCGGAAGCACCCTCCGCCACTGGCGTGTCCGCCTGGGGCAGGCTGGCGTCGAAGTCCGGGAACAGCAGCAACACGACCGTGGCAATGACCAGCACGCCAGCGCCCAGCACCACCGGCAGCGACAGGCGGGACATCAGGCCCTTACCCGGGTCGGCGGCGCGCGAATGCACCACGGCGGATGCGGGCCGCGCCGCGAACTCCAGGTTGGGCCGGCCGCTCTGCGGCAGCAGGCGCATCACTTCGGCGGGATCGATCTTCAACGTGCGGCAGACGCTCGCGGCCAGTGCGCGCGCGAAGACGGCATCGGGCAACAGGTCGATGCGGTCGGCCTCCAGCGCCTCCAGCTTCTTGACCGGTACCTTCAACGCAACGGCCAGCGCCCCGATGTGCACGCCCGCGGCCTCGCGCGCATGGCGCAGCACGGCGCCGGCGGTGTGCGCCCCCTGCGGCAGCGCTTCGGGATGCTCGGGTGGGAGCCCGGTGTCACTCATCGAAGGCTCCACGTTCCAGGGCCGCGGTTTCCGGCGATTGCGGGAAACGACGGCGCAGCTGGGAGGCGAGCTGGTCCATCGCCTCGCGGTTGCCCACGCGGCGCTCGACGCGCACACCCAGCCACAGGGTCTCGGCGTTGGCAAGTTCGCTGTTGTTCAGGCGACGGATCATGAACTGCGCATGCTGCAGGTCCGCGCGCCGGTAATGCAACATCGCGAGGTTGTAGGCCGTCACGGGGTTGCCGGGGTCGAGCTCATAGGCGCGTGTCAGCGTCTGTTCGGCAGCGGCCACCTGCCCCGCCTGCAGCTGGCACAGGCCCTGGGTCATCAGGGTCTTGGGCCGCTCGGCGTACTGGGGGTCGGCGATGGCCCGGTTGAAATAGGCAGTGGCTTCGGCCTGGCGGTTGGTCTGGCACAGGAACCAGCCCATGTTGTGCTGCAGGCCCGAGTCCGCCGGGCGCAGTGCCAGCGCACGGCGGAAACTGTCTTCGGCCAGCGGAATATCGTTGAGCCGCATGTAGATCAGGCCGCGCAGGTTGAAGGCGTCCGCGAAGGTGGGGTCGGCCAGCAGCGCCTGCTTGGCTTCGTCCAGCGCGACGGTGGTCTGGCCCTGCTCGAAATAACCCACGGCCAGCTCCAGGCGGATGCGGGCGCGCTTGCGGGCTTCGGGCTCATCGGAGTCCGTGACCAGGTCGGCCCGGGGACTGCTGGCCCCCGGCGCGCCAGGCTGTGCCGCGCAACCTCCGAGGATCAGCAAAGCCGTCAGGCTGGCCGGCCACAGGGCCCAGCGAAGCACACGCGCGAAGCCGATTCCGGAGAGCACTGTCATGCAGTTCAGGCCTTTCAGGCAGGGGTGGAGGTGGTGGAAGACGGCCGTTCGTGGTGCAGGACGATGCGCCGCTGGCGCGCGATGCGCACCTCGACGCCGGTGCGGTCCTTGACATCACCCGCCAACTGGCCACAGGCCGCATCGATATCGTCGCCACGCGTCTTGCGGATGGTGGTGACGATGCCTGCGTCGGACAGGATACGCGCGAACTCGGTGATGCGCGGGCGCGGCGAGCCTGCAAGGCCCGAAGCCGGAAAGGGATTGAACGGTATCAGGTTGAACTTGCACCACGTCCCGCTGCGCGCGTGCCTGCGGACCAGGGCTACCAGTGCGTGCGCGTGTTCGGGCTGGTCGTTCACGCCATCCAGCATGCAGTATTCGAAGGTGATGAAGTCGCGCGGCGCGTGTTCCAGGTAGGCCTGGCAGCTCTGCAGCAGTTCGTCCAGCGGGTACTTGCGGTTCAGCGGCACGAGGTTGTCGCGCAGCGCGTCCGTCGGCGCGTGCAGCGAGACGGCCAGCGCCACCGGGCAATCCTGCGCCAGCCGGTCGATCATGGGCACCACACCCGAGGTGGACACCGTCACACGCCGCCGCGACAGGCCATAGCCATGGTCGCTGAGCATCGCGCGCAGCGCAGGCACAAGTGCCGTGTAGTTCTGCAGCGGCTCGCCCATGCCCATCATCACGACGTTGGTGATGACCCGTTCGCTGCGCTGCAGGTGGCGGCGCAGGAAGTGCTCGGCGAACCACAGCTGGGCGAGGATCTCGCCGGTCGAGAGGTTGCGGCTGAAGCCCTGGTGCCCGGTCGAGCAGAAGCGGCATCCCACGGCGCAGCCGGCCTGGGAGGACACGCACAGCGTGCCCCGGTCTTCCTCGGGGATGAACACGGCTTCCACCGCGTTGCCGGCGCCCACGTCGAACAGCCACTTGATGGTGCCGTCGCTGGAGCGCTGCTCGGTGAGCACGGACAGCGGCTGCACATGGGCCGCCACCTTGAGCTTCTCGCGCAGGGGCTTGGCGAGGTCGCTCATCGCGTCGAAGTCCGACGCACCCTTTTGGTGGATCCAGCGGAACAGCTGGGTGGCGCGGAAGCGCTTTTCCCCCAGCCGCTCGCAGAATGCGGCCAAGCCCTCGAGGTCGTAGTCGAGCAGGTTGGCCAGCATGGAGGCTTTAGCGCCCGTAGACGTTCATGCCGGGGAAGAAGAACGCGATCTCCACGGCGGCGGTTTCGGCGGCGTCCGAACCGTGCACGGCGTTGGCGTCGATGCTGTCGGCGAAGTCGGCACGGATGGTGCCGGCGGCGGCCTTCTTGGGGTCGGTGGCGCCCATCAGGTCACGGTTCTTCAGGATCGCGTTGGTGCCTTCGAGCGCCTGGACCATCACGGGGCCGGAGATCATGAAGTTGACCAGGTCGTTGAAGAAGGGACGGCCCTTGTGCACGCCGTAGAAGGCTTCGGCTTCGGCGCGGGACAGGTGCACCATCTTGGCGGCCACGACCTTGAGGCCGGCCGCTTCGAAGCGGGCGTAGATCTGGCCGATGACGTTCTTGGCAACCGCATCGGGCTTGATGATCGAGAGGGTACGTTCTGTGGACATGAATTTTCCTGAGCTGATGAAATAGCCTGTTGCCACTCGGCAAAGCCTTGCATTTTAGCCTGAGCAGCAACACCCCGCCGCCATGTCACCCTGACGCGCCGCAGGGTCGGACGGATCAGCGGCCCCGGCCGCCGCGGCGCTTGCCCGGCCCGCCTGGCATGCCCTGGCCTCCCGGCGCCGACGGGCCGCGGCTCATGCCGCCACCCCGTGCACCACCCCGGCCGGCGCCCTGCCGCTGGCGCGTGAAACTGTCCGCGCCAATGTAGCCAAACGCCGTCTTCATGGGATCGGGCTGGGATTCCGCGGCGACGCGGTCCGCACGTGCTTCCGGATCCCCGCGCTCCGGCCGAGGCCGGTTGCGGCCCTTGCCTGCGCCCGGCATGCCACCGGGCACGCCCGGGGCGCTGTTGCGGGGCGGGCCGTCGCCACGCAAGGGATCGGGCGCGCGATGCTCGCCGGTACCCGTGCGGACGCCACGGCGGCGGTTGTTGCCGCGGGCACCCGGCACCGGGCCGCCCTTGCCGCGCAGTGGTCCTTGGGCGCCTTGCGCCTGGCGCGCAGGCATCGGATCGCGGGCCCCGGAGGCCGCACGCAAGGCCTGGATGTCACCCGCGTCCAGCTCCATGAAGGCGCCACGCTTGAGGCCGCGCGGCAGCAGCATCGCGCCATAACGGATCCGGATCAGGCGGCTCACGGCATGCCCGACCGCCTCGAACATGCGTCGGACCTCGCGGTTGCGCCCTTCCGAGATGGTCACGCGGTACCAGCAGTTGGACCCTTCGCCGCCGCCGTCCTCGATGGTGCCGAACTGCGCCACGCCATCGTCGAGCTTCACGCCGTCCAGCAGGCGTTGCCGCTCTTCGTTGCTCAGCGCGCCCAGCACCCGCACCGCATATTCGCGCTCCAGCCCGAAGCGGGGATGCATCAGGCTGTTGGCCAGTTCGCCCGAGCTGGTGAACAGCAACAGGCCCTCGGTGTTCAGGTCCAGGCGCCCCACGGACTGCCATTTGCCCTGCTGCAGCTTTGGCAGGCGGCGGAACACGGTGGGCCGGTTCTGGGGATCGTCGTGCGTGACCACCTCGCCCACGGGCTTGTGGTAGGCCAGCACGCGCGCGGGCGGCGGGTCGACGCGGAAGCGGATGGGCTTGCCATTGACCTTGACCTGGTCGCCGAACTGGATGCGTTGTCCGATGTGGGCAGGCTCGTTGTTGACCGTGATGCGGCCTTCCATGATGAGCTGCTCCATCTCCAGCCGCGACCCCATGCCGGACTGGGCCAGCACCTTGTGCAACTTGGGACTCTCGGGGACGGGTGCCAGCACGCGCTTGGTGGGCAGCGCGGCCTCGCCCTCCTCCTCGGCATCGAAACGGCCGGAGACCACGTCCTCGAAACGGTTCACGGACTGCTGGCGCGGGGCGGGCCGATCCTGGGAATGCCCCCCACCCTGCCCCGCATCTGCCGGCCGGGATGCCGCCGCCTCGGGCTCCATGGCCTCGACGGCGGGCTTCACGCCCTCCGGCCCGGCGGTGGCGATGGGGGCGGTGGGGGCGGCGGGCGGCTGCGCGTCGGACGTGTGCTCGTTGTCGGTCATGGGTTCGGCCTGCCTAGGGGGTCTGGGTCCGGTGTCTCGTCCGGGGTGGTTGCGGGGGGATCGGAATCGGGCGCGGTAGGGGTGGAGGCTGCGGGGTCGGCGTCGGGGTCAGCCGGCGCTGCTGCTTCGCCTGCTGCGGACACGGCGCCGGCGTCCTCGGCGGAAACCGCCTGCGCGGCAGCCAGGGTCGCGGAATCGGCATCGGCACCCGGCGAAGGCCCGTCTTGCGGTGCCCCATCGGCCACCACGGCGCCCGCGGCTTCGGCCAGCGCCATCAGCGGCGAAGGATCTGGCTCTGCGGCCTGCGGCGACATCAGCATGGGCAACTGGTCCAGCGAAGCCAGCCCCAGGTCGTCCAGAAACTGCCGCGTCGTGGCGAACAGCGCGGGCCGGCCCGGCGCCTCGCGGTGGCCGATGACCTCGACCCAGCCGCGGTCCTCGAGCTGCTTGATGATCATGGCGTTGATCGTCACGCCCCGGATGTCTTCCATGTCGCCGCGCGTCACGGGCTGGCGGTAGGCGATGATGGCCAGCGTCTCCATCGTGGCGCGCGAATAACGCGGCGGCTTCTCGGGATGCAGCCGATCCAGGTACTCGCGCATCTCGGGGCGGCTCTGGAAACGCCAGCCGCTGGCCACCTGCACGAGTTCGACGCCGCGCTGCGTCCATTCGAGCTGCAGATCCTGCAGCAGCGACTTGAGGCTGTCATGGGTGAGCGCATCGTCGAACAGGGTGCGCAGTTCGCGCAGCTGCAACGGCTGCTGGGCACAGATCAATGCAGTTTCCAGTACGCGCTTGGCCTGGGCGGTGTTCATCGTCCTGCGGTTTCGGTACGTGGCACCACGAAGTGCCAGGTCAGTAGGAAGCCAAAAGGTGGGCGCTGCAAGCGGAAAGAGAAGGCATCCGCGGCGCGAGGGTCCGGGAGATCCACTTGCGGTGGCTCCGGCATCAATGGGGCGGATTGTATAGCAGTCCCCATGCCTCCAGCGCCTGCTGCATGTCCGTGGGCAGGGGCGCTTCGAATGCCAGCGGCGCCGCGGTGATGGGATGCGCCAGGGCCAGCTGGTAGGCATGCAGCGCCTGGCGCACCATGCCGGCCGCCGGTGCGCCGCCGTACAGCGTATCGGCCACCAGAGGATGCCGCAGCGAAGCCATGTGCACGCGGATCTGGTGGGTGCGCCCGGTGTGCAGGATGCACCGTACCAGGCAGCCTGCCTCGGCCTGGCCGACCAGCTCGAAGGTCGTGCGGGCCGCTTTGCCGGCATGCCGCTGAAGGTCCACGACGGCCATGCGCAGGCGGTGCACCGGATCGCGGCCGATGGCCGCCTCCACGTCGCGCGGGGACGGCCCGCTCCAGCGGTGGTGCGCCAGGGCCAGGTAGCGCCGGTGCACGGTGCGCTCGGCGATCATGCCGACCAGCGCATCCATGGCCTGCCTGGACCGGGCCACCAGCATCAGCCCGCTGGTGTCCTTGTCGAGCCGGTGCACGATGCCGGCGCGCGGTATCTGGGCCAGCGCAGGATCCCAGGCCAGCAGCCCGTTGAGCAGGGTTCCGCTCCAGTTGCCCGGTGCGGGATGGACGACCAGGCCCGCGGGCTTATGCACCACCAGCATGTGCGGGTCTTCGTAGACCACGTCCAGGGCCATCGGCTGCGGCGCGAAGGCGCGGCTCTGCGGCGTGGGACGCAGGTGCACGACCAGCGAATCTCCCACCTTGACGCGCGTGGCGGGCTTGCGCACCGGCCGCCCTTGCAAGGCAACCGCGCCATCCTCGATCAGCTGCTGCAGGTAGCTGCGCGAGAACTCCGGCAACCCGGCGACGAGCGCCCTGTCCAGGCGGTCTCCATGCTGCTCCGGGGCGACTTCCAGCGGCCGCAACTCCTCCTCCGCCCCCAGCTCGACGGCGTCGTCGGGATCGGGGATTTCAGGGGGGGTCGATATAATCGCGGCGCTCGTTTTCACCAAGGTCATGCCTATGCTTCGCGTCAAATTATCGATGGTCCGCCTGGTGCTGCCAGTGGTGTCCGCCCTGGTGATCGTGGGATGCTCGTCCACGCCCACCGAGGACAAGACCGCCAACTGGAGCCCCAACCGGATCTACGCCGAAGGGAAGGAAGAGCTCAAGTCCGGCGGTTACGACAAGGCCGTGCTGCTGTTCGAGAAGCTCGAAGGCCGCGCTGCCGGCACCCCCCTGGCCCAGCAGGCGCAACTGGAAAAAGCCTACGCGCAGTACCGTTCCGGCGAAAAGGTGCAGGCCCAGGCGACGCTGGACCGCTTCATGAAGCTGCACCCTGCGAGCCCGGCGCTGGACTATGCGCTGTACCTCAAGGGAATCATTTACTTCAACGACGAGCTGGGCATGTTTGCCTTCATCTCGCGCCAGGACCTTTCGGAGCGCGACCAGAACGCGGCCAAGGAATCCTTCGAGGCCTTCAAGGAACTGATCAACCGCTTCCCCGACTCGCGCTACAGCGCCGATGCGCGCTCCCGCATGACCTACATCGTGAACTCGCTCGCCGGGTACGAGGTGCACGTGGCGCGCTACTACTACAACCGGGGTGCGTACCTCGCCGCCATCAACCGAGCACAAACGGCGCTGACCGATTACCGCGAGGTGCCCGCGTTGGAAGAAGCGCTCTACATCATGGTCAAGTCCTACGACGCGCTGGGCATGGCGCAGATGCGCGACGACTCCCTGCGTGTGCTGCAGACCAACTACCCGAACAGCGAGTACATGACGCGCGGCTTCAAGTCGCGTGAGGATCCGTGGTGGAAGCTCTGGTAAGGTCGTCCAGCGCCTCCAGCATCTCCTCTTCGCTGCGCAGCACCCGCATGGGTGGAAGGGACGCCATCAGCCGGCGTCCATAACCCATTGCCACCAGCCGGGTATCGCACAGTACCAGCACACCCCGGTCGCTCTCGCGCCGGATCAGGCGCCCCGCACCCTGCTTGAGGGCCACGGCGGCCTCGGGGATGAAATATTCCGTGAAAGGGCTGCGGCCCTGCGACTCCAGCCGGCCCGAGCGTGCCTCCACCAAGGGGTCGTTGGGTGGCGGAAACGGCAGCTTGTCGATCACCACCAGCTGCAGCGCCTCGCCGGGCATGTCCACGCCCTCCCAGAAACTCGCGGAGCCCACCAGGATGCAGCCGGCGCCGCCATCGGAATCTCCCTGCCGGAAGCGGTCGATCAGTTCGCGCTTGGGGCCCTGCCCCTGCGCCAGCACCACGATGTCGGAGCGCCCCTCGAAGTGCGCCTGCAGCGCCTCGCTGATCTGGCGCAGCGCACGCAGCGTGGTCGTGAGCACCAGCGTGCGGCCCCCGATGCGGGGCGCGAGGTCCGCCACCAGCCGTGCGACCTGCGCGCTGTGCGCCGGATCGGCCGGCTTGGGCAGGTTGCGGGGCACATACACCGCGGCCTGGGCGGGATAGTCGAAGGGGCTCTGGACGCGCAACACCTGGGCGTTGGCAAGGCCGCAAGGCTCGGTGAACCACCGCAGCGCCGGGTCGTCCCCCAGCGTGGCGGAGGTGAAGACCCAGGCCTTGCGCGAGGGCTCCGCTTCGCCGCCCGCCCTGCCTTCGCCGAGCATGCGCTCCTGCACGGCCTGGGCGATGTCCAGTGGCGATTCGACCAGGCGCAGCTGGGCGCCCACGTCCACCCAACGCACGCAGGCCGGGTCGCGTGGCAGCAGGAAGACTTCGGCCGCGCGGGTCAGTTGCAGCGCGCGTTCGCGCAGGCGCAGCAAGTCCGGGCCCATGTCGACGACCTTCTCCAGCACATTGGCGGCCGACGAACAGGTCGCCTGCACCTGCTGCAGCGCGTCCTGCCACAGCGCCGGGGACAACTGCTCGGGCACGCTGTCAGCCCAGCGCAGGCGCGATGCCTGCGGACGCCCTGCTGCCATGCGCAGGTCGCGCGCGGCACGCTCCACCTCGCCGGCTTCCACCTGCCAGTCGGCCAGTCCACGCGCCTGCTGCAGGCCGACCGCCAGCAGATCGCGCGCGAAGTCGATCACCTGCGCCGTGCCCAGCTGGCGGCCCAGGAACTGCAGCCCGGTCTCGTTGAGCTGGTGGGCTTCGTCGAACACCACCGTATTGACCGTCGGCAGCAGCTCCGCCATGCCGGAGTCGCGCACCGCCAGGTCGGCAAAGAAGAGATGGTGGTTGATCACCACCACGTCGGCGGCCAGGGCCTCGCGCCGTGCCTGGTTGACGTGGCAGCCACGGAAACGCGGGCACTGGGCACCCAGGCAATTGTCGCGAGACGACGTGACATGCGGCAGCACCGCCGAACGCTCGTCCAGCCCGGGGATCTCCGCGAGGTCACCACTGCGCGTGGTCTGCGACCATTGCTCGATCTTGGCCAATGCGCGCAGCTGGATGCGGTCGCTGGGGGCGATGCTGTGGCGCGCCTGCTCCATGCGGTGCAGGCAGAGATAGCTCCCCCGGCCCTTGAGCAGCGCGCTGCGGACTGGCAGCCCCAGGGCCTTCACCAGTTGCGGCAGATCACGGCCGAACAATTGGTCCTGCAGCGCCTTGGTGGCCGTGGACAGAAGGACGCGCGAGCCACTGAGCAGCGCAGGCACGAGGTATGAGAAGGTCTTGCCGACACCCGTGCCCGCCTCCACCACCAGCGCACCACCCGACTCGATGACCCCGGCGATGGCCAGTGCCATGTCGGTCTGGCCTGCGCGGGGCCGGAAATGCGGTACCGCCCGCGCCAGGCTACTGTCCTGCGTGAACAGCGCGGCAACCTCCTGCTGCAAGCCCATGGTCAGGCCGCCCTCGCGCGGGGCGCGCGGCGCGGCAACCCGGGGCGGGGCAATGCGATGGGAGCGGTCGAGGAACGGGGGGTTGCCATCACGGTCTACGGTCTAGAATCACTCGCAAGTTCGGTCGGCGCACGCCGCCTGAGCACAGTCGCCTCGCCACCGGGGCAGAAGCACCCAGCACCCATGTCCAACGGCTACCGACTCAGCGCTTCCACCGGCACCCACAAGGGAGATCGGGACTACCAGCAGGACCGCGTGGCGCTCTTGAACCATGCGCGTGCGAATGGATGCGTGTTGGGCATTGTCGCCGATGGCATGGGCGGCCGCAGCGGCGGGCGCAAGGCCTCGGACCAGGTGATCCTCACGGCGCGGCAGCTGTTCGAACGCTATGCGCCCGAGACCGACGACGGCGCGCACATGCTCATGCAGATCGCCAAGGAGGCCCATGTGGTCATCCGCCTCACGGCGATCTCCGCGGAAGAGGAGCCGCACAGCACCTTC
Source organism: Burkholderiaceae bacterium (assembly GCA_965278985.1). GTDB lineage: Bacteria > Pseudomonadota > Gammaproteobacteria > Burkholderiales > Burkholderiaceae_C > CAISIP01. Next base: position 1,510,771 of record OZ257131.1, read on the forward strand.
GCCGCGTTCCTGATCAACCCGCGCGGCGACTGCTACTGGGCGCATGCCGGTGATTCACGCGTCTACCACTACCAGGGCAGCCGCCTCGTGCGCCGCACGGTGGACCACTCCTATGTGCAGTTGCTGGTCAAGCGCGGCGAGATCACGGAAGAACAGGCCCATGTGCATCCGCAGTCCAATATCCTGATGGGCTGCCTGGGCACCGAGACCGACCCCCCCATCGACACCCACTTCATCCCGCGCCTGGTGGCGGGCGACACCCTGATCGCCTGCAGCGACGGGGTCTGGCACTACTTCACCGAGGAGGAGATCGGTGCCGTGCTGAGCCGGCTGACGGCGCGCGAAGCCACGGAATTCCTGATCGACAAGGCCCGCTCGCGCGCCATGGGCGGCGGCGACAACCTGTCGCTCGTGGTGGTCAAGCTCGAACCGCTGGACGGCTGAACTCAGGACCCGGATTCCTGCGCCTTCTGGTCCGAACGCAACAACTGCTGGGCGGCGCGCCGCTTGCGGGCCGCGTCGTTCAGCGAAATCTCCTGTCGCCGCAGATCCGCCAGCACCAGCCGTTTTTCGGCACGTGCCTTGATCAGGCAGTCATTGACGGAAAAGTGCCGGTAGCAGGCCCGCTCTTCTTGTGCCGTGCGGGCTTCCTGCTCAGCACGCAGCGCCGTGATGCGCGCATGCTCTGCAGCCTCGCGGGCCGAGACACTGGCGTCCTCGGTGTTGGCCGCCGGGGACGCGGGTGCGGACGCGTCCGCCTGTGCCATGGCGTTGCCCAACGCGGCGGCACAGGACGCGGCAACGACGAAATGCAGAAAACGCTTCATGTGAGCACAGTATCCACCAGACGCCGGTCCGACTGCATGAACTCCTTGGACTGCATCTCCTGCAGCCGCGATGCGGTGCGAAAGAATTCATGGGCCAGCGGCCCTTCCGTGTACAGCTGCTCGGGCTCCACCTCGGCCGACATGATCAGCTTGACCCGGCGGTCGTAGAGCACGTCCACCAGCCAGGTGAAGCGGCGCGCCTCGGAGGCCATGCGCACGGACATCTTCGGCACGTCGCTCAGCAGCACGGTGTGGAACTGGGTGGCGATCTCCAGGTAGTCGTTCTGCGAGCGCGGTCCGCCACACAAGGACTTGAAGTCGAACCACACCACGCCACCGGCGCGCCGGCGCGCATGGATCTCGCGTGCCTCGATGTGCAGCGTCGCATCACCGTCCTGTGTCTCGGCCAGCTGCTCGAAAGCCGCGCGCATCGCAACATCGGCCTCATGGCCCGGCGGCACGTGGTACATCTGCACCTGCTCCAGCGTGCGCTGGCGGTAGTCGGTACCGTTGTCCACGTTGACGACCTCCATGCGTTCGTTGAGCAGCGCGATGGCCGGCAGGATGCGGTCCCGGTGCATGCCGTTGGGGTACAGGTCGTCCGGGCGGAAGTTCGAGGTGGTCACGAAGCCCACGTCGTTGTCGGCCAGTGCCACCAGGATGCGGTGCAGGATCATCGCGTCCGTGATGTCCGCCACGTGGAACTCGTCGAAGCAGATCAGCTTGTAGCGCTTGGCGATGCGCCGGCCCAGTTCGTCCAGCGGGTTCACGGTGCCTTGCAGCTCGGACAGCTGGCGGTGCACCTCGCGCATGAATTCATGGAAGTGCAGCCGCGTCTTGCGGTTCAACGGCACGGCGTTGAAGAAGCAATCCATGATGAAGCTCTTGCCGCGCCCCACCCCGCCGTACATATACACGCCCTTGGGGATCTCCGGGCGGTTGATGAGCTTCTTCAGCGCGTTGGACCGCTTGGTCTTGTAGGCAGCCCATTCGGCCGCGCAGCGCTCCAGCGCGTCCACCGCACGCAGCTGCGCGGGGTCGCTCTGGAAGCCACGCGCGACGAGTTCCGCCTCGTAGGCCTTGCGTACCGGCCCGAAATCCGCCATCCGGCTACGGGCCTCAGAAATTCAGCGTGCGCTTGTCGACGGCCAGCGCGGCTTCCTTGGTCGCTTCGGACAAGGAAGGGTGCGCATGGCAGATGCGGGCCAGATCTTCGCTGCTGGCCTTGAACTCCATCGCCACCACGCACTCAGCGATCAGCTCGCTGGCCATGGGGCCCACGATGTGCACGCCCAGGATCTCGTCCGTCTGCGCATCGGCCAGCATCTTGACCATGCCTGTGGTATCGCCCAACGCGCGTGCGCGGCCATTGGCCAGGAACGGGAAGGTACCCGCCTTGTAGGCGCGGCCGGAAGCCTTGAGCTGCTGCTCGGTCTGGCCGACCCACGCGATCTCGGGGCTGGTGTAGATCACCCACGGGATGGTGTTGAAGTTCACATGCCCGTGCTGGCCGGCGATGCGCTCGGCCACAGCCACGCCCTCCTCCTCGGCCTTGTGCGCGAGCATCGGCCCACGCACCACGTCGCCCACGGCCCAGACGTTGGGCAGGCTGGTGCGGCATTCCTCGTCCACGACGATGGCACCACGCTCGTCGAGCTTCAGGCCCACCGCATCCGCGTTCAGCCCGATGGTGTTGGGGACACGGCCGATGGAGACGATGAGCTTGTCGACCTGCGAGGTCTGGGCCTCGCCCTTGGCGTTGGTCCAGGCGATGTTCACACCATTGCCGTCGGCCTTGACCTCACCGACCTTCACCCCGAGCTCGATCTTCAGGCCTTGCTTGTCGAAGGCCTTCTTGGCCTCCTTGGCAATCTGCTCGTCAACGGCGCCCAGGAAGGTCGGCAGCGCTTCCAGCACGATGACCTCGGCACCCAGGCGGCGCCATACCGAGCCCATCTCCAGGCCGATCACGCCCGAGCCGATCAGCGCGAGCTTCTTCGGCACGCCACCGATGCGCAGCGCGCCGTCGTTGGAGAGGATGTTCTGCTCGTCGAAGGGCGCACCTGGCAGTGCACGGGCATTGGAGCCGGTCGCCACGATGATGTGCTTGCCGACGATGGCTTCATCCGCCGCGCCCGAGACCTGGATCTCATACCCGCCATCCTCCGCCTTCGTGAACGCGCCGCGCCCATGGAAGAACGTGACCTTGTTTTTCTTGAACAGGTACAGGATGCCGTCGTTGTTCTGCTTGACCACCTGGTCCTTGCGGGCCAGCATCTTGCCCACGTCCAGCCCCAGGCCCTGCACCTGGATGCCGTGCTCGGCGAAATGCTTGCCGGCGTGTTCGAAGTGTTCGGAAGACTGCAGCAGCGCCTTGGAGGGGATGCAGCCCACGTTGGTGCAGGTGCCGCCCGGTGCGGGGCCACCCTTGCCGTTCTTCCACTCGTCGATGCAGGCGGTGTTGAAACCCAGCTGGGCCGCACGGATGGCGGCAATGTAGCCGCCGGGGCCCCCGCCGATGACGATGACGTCGAATGTCTTGGCCATGTGTCCGGGTCCTCAGATGTCGAACAGCAGGCGGGCCGGATCTTCCAGCGCTTCCTTCATCGCCACCAGGCCCAGCACGGCCTCGCGGCCGTCGATGATGCGGTGGTCGTAGCTCATGGCCAGGTAGTTCATCGGGCGCACCACGATCTGGCCGTTCTCCACCACCGCGCGGTCCTTGGTGGCGTGCACGCCCAGGATGGCGGACTGCGGCGGGTTGATGATGGGCGTGGACAACATGGAGCCGAAGGTGCCGCCATTGGAGATGGAGAAGGTGCCGCCGCTCATCTCTTCGATGCTCAGCTTGCCGTCACGGGCCTTGGTGCCATATTCGGCGATCTTCTTCTCGATAGCGGCGAAGCTCATCTGGTCGGCGTTGCGCAGGATGGGCACGACCAGGCCGCGCGGCGAACCGACGGCGATGCCGATGTCGAAATAGCCGTGGTAGACGATGTCGTTGCCGTCCACGCTGGCATTGAGCACCGGGAACTTCTTGAGCGCATGCACGGCCGCCTTCACGAAGAAGCTCATGAAGCCGATCTTGACGCCGTGCTCCTTCTCGAACTTTTCCTGGAAGCGCTTGCGCATTTCCATCACGGGCGCCATGTTGACCTCGTTGAAGGTCGTCAGGATGGCGTTGGTGGACTGCGACTGCAGCAGGCGCTCGGCGATGCGCGCGCGCAGGCGGCTCATGGGCACGCGCTGCTCGGGGCGGTCGCCCAGGTCGGGCTGGGGCGCGGCCACCTGGGGCAGCTTGGGGGCGGTCACGCCGGTGGGAATCGCCGAAGCGGCGGGCGCCGCGGCCGGGGCTGCTGCAGGTGCGGGGCTGGCCAGCGCGCCCAGCACGTCACCCTTGGTGACACGCCCATCGCGGCCGGTGCCGGCGACGGAGCCGGCCGCCAGATTGTTGTCGGCCATGATCTTGGCTGCAGAGGGCATGGCCACATCGGACTTGGCACCACCGGACGCGGGCGCTGCCGCTGCGGAAGCGGCTGCAGCAGGCGCAGCAGCCGGGGCCGGCGCTGCCGCCGGGGCCACTGCCGCGGCGCCGGCCACGGCATCGGTGTCGATGCGGGCAATCAACTGCTCGGCCGCGACGGTCGCGCCGTCGCCGGCCACGATCTCCTTGAGCACGCCGGCCGAGGGCGCAGGCACTTCCAGCACGACCTTGTCGGTCTCGACCTCGATCAGGATCTCATCGACAGCGACGGCGTCACCGACCTTCTTCTTCCATTGCAACAACGTGGCTTCGGCGACCGACTCGGACAGCTGCGGCACCTTGACTTCAACGATAGGCATACGAACTTCTTTCGACTTCTATTCTGGAAAACGGGTTCTGGGACAGGACGGCGGCGGATTACTTGGTCAGCACGAAGCCCTTGAGCTTGGCGAAGGCGCCATCGACCAGTGCCTTCTGCTGCTCCTGGTGCAGGTGCGAGTAACCTACAGCGGGCGAAGCCGAGGCCGCACGGCCCGAGTACCCCAGGCGCTGGCCGTCGGACATGTTCTCGTGCAGGTAATGCTGCACGAAGAACCAGGCGCCCTGGTTCTGCGGCTCGTCCTGGCACCAGACGATGTCCAGCACGTTCGGGTACTTCTTGAGCTCGGCCGAGAAGGCCTTGTGCGGGAACGGATAGAGCTGCTCGATGCGCAGGATGGCCACGTCGTCGGCACCCTTTTCCTCGCGCTTCTTGGCCAGGTCGTAGTACACCTTGCCCGAACAGGCGATCAGGCGCTTGACCTTCGCAGCGTTCTTTGCCACGGCCTCGCTCTGGTCCGGGATCACGGTCTGGAAGCCACCCTTGGTGAACTCGGTCAGCGGCGAGGTCGCGTCCTTGTTCCGCAGCAGCGACTTCGGCGTCATGATGATCAGCGGCTTGCGCAGGTTGCGCACCTGCTGGCGGCGCAGCACGTGGAAGATCTGGCTGGCCGTGGTGGGTTGCACCACCTGGATGTTGGTGTCGGCCGCGAGCTGCATGAAGCGCTCCAGGCGCGCCGAGCTGTGTTCGGGGCCTTGCCCTTCGTAACCGTGCGGCAGCATCAGCGTGATGCCGTTGACCCGGCCCCACTTGACTTCGCCCGAGGCGATGAACTGGTCGATCACCACCTGCGCGCCGTTGACGAAGTCACCGAACTGCGCTTCCCAGATCACCAGCGTGTTGGGGTCGTTGGACGCGTAGCCGTATTCGAAGCCCAGCACCGCCTCTTCGGACAGGATGGAGTCGATGACCACGAAGGGTGCCTGGCCGTCGGCTGCATGCTCCAGCGGGATGTAGGTGCCCGAGTCCCACTTCTCGCGGTTCTGGTCGTGGATCACGGCGTGGCGGTGCGTGAAGGTGCCGCGGCCGCAGTCCTCGCCCGACAGGCGCACCGGGTAGCCGCTGGCCACCAGCGTGGCGAAAGCCATGTGCTCGCCCATGCCCCAGTCCACGTTGACCTCGCCACGGCCCATGGCGGCGCGGTCGTCGTAGACCTTCTTGACCAGCGCATGCGGCGTGACGCTGGCAGGGATGGTCGTGATGCGCTCGGCGATGCGCTTCCACTCGGCCAGCGGGATGGCCGTGTCGGCCGCATCCGTCCAGCGCTTGTTCAGGAAGGGCGACCAGTCGACCGCGTACTTGCTCTTGAAGTTGCTGATCGTGATGGTTTCGGTGTGCTTGCCCGCGTCCATGGCCGTGCGGAAAGCCTTGACCATGTCGTCGCCCAGCGACTCACCCAGGCCCTGCGTCGCCAGCTTGTCGGCGTAGAGCTTGCGCGTGCCGGGGTGCTGGGCGATCTTCTTGTACATCAGCGGCTGCGTCAGGCTGGGCGTGTCCTGCTCGTTGTGGCCCAGCTTGCGGAAGCAGACGATGTCGACCACCACGTCCTTGTTGAATTCCTGGCGGTAGTCCAGCGCCAGCTGCGTGCACAGCACCACGGCTTCGGGATCGTCGCCGTTGACGTGCAGCACGGGCGCCTCGACCATCTTGACCACGTCGGTGCAATACAGCGTGGAGCGGCTGTCGCGCGGGTCGCTGGTGGTGAAACCGATCTGGTTGTTGATGACGATGTGCACCGTGCCGCCGGTGTAATAGCCACGCGTCTGCGCCAGTGCCAGCGTCTCCATGACCACGCCCTGGCCCGCGAAGGCCGCGTCGCCGTGCACCAGCACGGGCAGCACGGTGTCGCCTTCGGCGTCGCCGCGGCGGTCCATGCGCGCACGCACGGAGCCCTCGACCACCGGATTCACGATCTCCAGGTGCGAAGGGTTGAAGGCCAGCGTCAGGTGCACCGGCCCGCCAGGCGTGGACACGTCGCTGGAGAAGCCCTGGTGGTACTTCACGTCACCCGCGGGCAGGTCTTCCGGTGCCGTGTGGTCGAATTCGGCGAACAAGTCCGCGGGCATCTTGCCCAGGATGTTGACCAGCACGTTCAGGCGGCCGCGGTGGGCCATGCCGATCACGACCTCCTGCACGCCGCGCTTGCCGGCTTCCTGCACCAGCTCGTCCATCGAGGCGATGAAGCTCTCCCCGCCTTCCAGCGAAAAGCGCTTCTGGCCCACGTACTTGGTGTGCAGGAAACGCTCCAGGCCCTCGGCCGCGGTCAGGCGGTCCAGGATGTCCTTCTTCTTCTGTGCGTCGTAGCTGGGCTTGCTGCGGATGGCTTCCAGCTTCTGCTGCCACCAACGGCGCTCGGCCTGGTTGGTGGTGTGCATGTACTCGGCGCCGATGGTGCCGCAGTAGGTCTCGCGCAGCGCGTTCATCAGGTCGCGCAGCGACATGGTCTCGCCGGGGAAGAAGGTGTTGCTGGTGTTGAACACCGTCTCCAGGTCGGCGTCGGTGAAGCCGTAGAAGCCCAGCTCCAGTTCGGGAATGTCGTCGCGCACGTCGCGCTTCAGGGGGTCCAGGTCGGCCCAGCGTGCGCCCACGTTGCGGTAGGCAGCGATCAGCTGCTGCACGGCCGTGCGCTTGCGGCCCAGTTCGGAGTCGGCGCTCGCGACCACCACCTTCGTGGTGCCCTGCTTGGCCAGCTCGGCGAAGGCGTTGACCACCGGCAGGTGCGGCACGTCCTTGGCGTTGCTGCCGTCCACCGCCGGCACGTTCTGCAGCGCATCGAAGTAGGCGCGCCACGAATCGGGCACGCTGCCGGGGTTGGCCAAGTAGTTCTCGTACATCTCTTCGACGTACGGGGCATTGGCGCCCGAGAGGTAGGTATTGGCCTGGTAGGCGCGATAGATCGATGCGGGCGTGCTGCCGCTGGGGGGGATCTGGCTCATGTTCGCTTCACTCCGTTTCCCTTGGGGAAACATTGGCGGTCACGTTTGTGGAAAACACCTTCCGCGTCACGGCTGGACCGGTTGGCGGATGCGACTGGGACAGGATTCGGCTCAGTACGGGGCGGATTGTGCCACCGTTGCCCGCATCTGTCGGTGTGCAAAGGAAAACAGCCCCGTGGCGGCGTTCGCGCGAACGCGACATCACGGAGAAAAACGCTTGGCCGCTGCGCGGGGCCCGGTGTATAAGCGTCTGGCTATGTTGCCGGTGGTCCGCCACGGGACCCGCCCCTCCTCCCAAATTCGATCTTCACGCCCATGCTGCCTCCCTCCCGCCTGGCCTCCTTGTACGCCGCGGCGCTCGCCACCCTGCTCTTGCATGGGCCTGCATCCGCCGAAGTCGATGCGCTGGTGCGCGACGCGCTGGCCCTGGCCGAGTCCGGGCGCGGCGCACAGGCCTACGCGCTGCTCGAGCCGCAGGAGGTGCAGCGGGCCGGCGACCCCGACTTCGACCTCGTGTTCGGCATCGCGGCCAACCAGGCCGGTGAACATGCACGCGCGATCCTGGCGCTCGAACGGGTGACGCTGGCCCAGCCCGCCAACGCGCGGGCGCGCGCCGAGCTGGGCCGTGCGATGTTCGCCGTGGGCGACAGCGCTTCCGCGCGCACCTTGCTGGAGCAGGCCAAGGCACAGGGCGCACCCAACGAAGCCGCCCAGACCATCGACGATTTCCTGCGGGCCATCGACGTGGCCGAGGCCGACGCCCGCTCAGCGGTGCGCGGCTATGTCGAGGCCAGCATCGGCCGGGACACCAACATAGGCAGCGGCCCCACCAATGCGAATGTCGCCGTGCCCGCCCTGGGCGGCACCATCACGCTGGCGCCCAACTCCGTGAAGCGCAGCGCGACCTTCGCCAACCTCGCGGCGGGCGTGAACGGACGTTATGTGCTCGATTCGCGCTGGTCGCTGGTCGGCAGCGCCAGCCTGGGCGTCCGCGCCAACCACAACGCAGCGCAGTTCAACAACAACCAGCTGTATGTGAGCGGCGGCGCGTCCTACCGCCTGGACAAGCATGAGTTCAGCCTGGCGCTGGTGCACGAGGATTACCGGCTCGACGGCGACATGAACCGCCGCCAGAACGGCCTGGTCGGCGAATGGGTCTACCGGATCGACGCAGGCCGCGAGGCCGGAGCCTACATCCAGCATTCCCGCCTGACCTATCCCGGTGTGCGCATCCGCGATGCGGACCGCACGGTGGTGGGCGGCTCCTATGCGCAGCAGCTCGGCAACGGTGTGCTGGGATGGGCCGGCCTGTACGTTGGCCGTGAGGACGAACGCGCCACGGCCTCGCCGCAGTTCGGCCACCACCTGGCCGGCCTGCGGCTGGGTGCGCAGAAGACGATGGGCGAGAACATCGCCGTGTTCGCGGCCCTCAACCTCGAGCGCCGACGCTATGGCGGGCCCGACCCCTTCTTCTTCGTAGACCGCAGGGACGACCAGTCCAGCCTGAGCCTGGGCTTGAACTGGGCGCCCGCCAAGGCCTGGCGCGTCACGCCGCAGCTGACCTACCTGCGCAACCAGTCCAACATCGCCATCAACGACTATGACCGCACCACGGTCTCGGTCGCGGCCCGCATGGAGTTCTGAGGGCCCGCGCGCGCTTCGAACCCATGACCCCACTGCAGCAGCCATGAAACACCCTTCCTCCCTCCGCCACGCAGCGCTGTGGATCGCGCTGTCCTCGATCTACCCGCTGACCGCGCATTCCGCCGCGGGCGTGGCGCAATTCGCCGTCGGTGATGTCAGCGTGCGCCGAGGCGCCGCCGCGCTGCCCCTGGCCAAAGGCCAGGCCATCGAGTCCGGCGACAACATCGTCACCGGTGCCAGCGGGCTGGCGCAGCTGCGCTTCAGCGATGGCGGCCTGGTGTCCCTGGCGCCGAATTCGCAGTTCAACATCGAGCGGTATGCCGACGAGAACGACGCGGACAGGGACAGCTTCGCCGTGCGCTTCCTGCGCGGCGGCATGCGCGCCATCACGGGCTTGATCGGCAAGCGCAACCACGCCAACTACCGGGTCCAGACGGCCACGGCCACGATCGGCATCCGCGGCTCGGCGTTTTCCAGCACCTACAACGAGGACGGATCGCTCAACGTGGCTGGCGAGCAGGACGGCATCGTGGTCTGCACCAACGCGGGCTGCGTGGACCTGATCGTGGGCGAGGTGGTGCGTGTCACCAGCAACGACAGCCTGCCATCGCGCACCTCGGCCCGCTCGAACGTGCCGCCGCTGGTGGCGCGGCAGGATCTGTTCGTGCCCGAGGTGCTGGAGCCGATCAAGCTGGTGCCGCTGCCCGACGCCGAAACGCCGCCCGCATCCGAGGTGCCGGTGCAGCTGGGCGGTGTGTCGGCGATGTTCGCCTTCGGCACCGGCGGCGTGGACGGACTGCCCACGGGCGGCACGGGGCCCAGCAACGGCGTGGGGACTTTCTTCCGCGGGCAATTGCTGGAACACACCGGCACGAGCGGCGGCGGGTCCACCATGGTCCAGAAGACCGGCACCGGCGAAGGCAGCTTCGGCACCGCCGGCACGTTGGAAGACCCCGCGTTCATCGGGTGGGGTTACTGGGACGAAGGCAGCCAGACCTTGGCCGGCCAGTCCGCATTGGGCTATCGCGGCGTGCACTACATCGTGGGCCGGCCCACCACCGAGGCCCAGATGCCGCGCACGGGCACGGCCACGTACGTGCTGCTGGGTGGCACCGCACCCACGGCCTACGACAGCGCCACCGGCACGCTGCGCACGGGCACGCTGCTGGGCGCGGGCCTCAACGTGGATTTCGGTGCGAGCCGGCTGGACGGCTACGTCAACACCAGCTTCACCGTGAACGGCCAGAGCGTGGCGGTGAACCTCTATGGCCTCGCCTACCTGTACGGCACCGGCTCGGCCTTCTACGGCACGGCCGATGGTTTCACGGCCCAGTCGGGGTACTTCAACGGCTTCTTCATCGGGGACGGCGCGGCGCGTGCGGGCCTGGTCTACGGCATCAACAACCCCTTGGTGGGCGATGTGCGCGGCTCGGCGGCCTTCACGCGCAGCGGCACGGGCAAGGCCTACACCGAGGTCAGCGGCATGGGCGCGCTGTTCATGTCCGCGGACGGCCTGCTCGCCGACGCCTACTACCCGCGCGGCGGAGACGACCCGAGCACCGGCGTGGGCTATTTTGTCGGCACCGCGCTGTACCGGCACGACGCCACGGGCATGTTCTACGCCGACAGCCAATCCGGCCTCTACCAGGCGTTGGCGACCGACGACACCTACTCGGTCTACAACCGCGGGCCGACCACGGTGTTCGGCTCCGCGGGCAACCTGGGCGATGCGGACTTCGCGGGCTGGGGCTACTGGACCCAGGCCGTCAGCACCTACGACGGCAGCTCGCTGATCGCGGGCGTCCACCACGTGGTAGGCCGCCCCACGCCCGCCAGTGGCGTGCCCATCACGGGCACCGCGACCTACACGCTGGAGGGCGGCACCGCCCCCACGGCCTTCAAGGATGGCACGCTGCGCACCGGCCAGCTGCTCGCGGCGGGACTGAACGTCGATTTCAGCGCGCAAGCCGTCTACGCGTACGTGCAGACGCGCTTCGACATGGGCAACGGCCTGCAGCTTGCCGTGGACGTGTCGGGCGTCGGCTACCTGTTCTACAACTCCTCCACGTTTTCCAACACCGGCGGCACCTACGCCGGTGGCCCGGGGCGCTACAACGGCTATTTCATCGGGCCCGGTGCGCAGCGCGCCGGGTTGCTGTACCAGGTCGAGAACGACACCATCGGCCTGGTCAGCGGCGCCGCAGTGTTCAAGGCCAACGGGACCGGCGAAACGATCCACGATGGCCTGGCAGTGGCCGGCATGTTCGCCTCCGACGACGGCTTCATCTTCGATTCCGCACCGCGCGGCGGCGAGGACGTCTACACCGGCAGCTCGTTGTTCGTGGGCTCCAAGCTGCTCTACCACGACGATGGCCAGCACTACTCGGGCTACAGCGGCGTCTCGACGATGGTCAGCGCCCAGTCGAACGTCAGCAGTGGCAGCCTCGGCACGCCTGACAGTGCCGACTTCGTGGGCTGGGGATACTGGGCAAAGGGGAATTTCCGCGACCACAACACCTCGGGACAGGCGATCGCCGGGGTGCACTACCTCGTGGGCCGTCCCACGCCGTCCGGGCAGATGCCTTCGTCGGGCACCGGCAGCTTCAACCTGGCCGGTGGCTCTTTGCCGACGGCCACGCAGGGCAGCACGACCCTCACGGGCAGCCTGCTGGGCGGGTCCCTGAGCGCCGACTTCTCGGCCCAGACCTTCAGCGCCTCCATCCAGACGCAGTTCATGGCCAACGGCGCCGTGGTGCCGGTCACCGTTTCCGGCTCCGGTTCCATCCAGGGATCGACCATGGCAGGCAGCGCGGGCGACGCCATGAACGGTTTCTTTGCCGGCAACGGTGCCTACCGCGCAGGCTTGCTGTACGAGAAGACCGGCACGCCACTGGGCGTGGTGCGGGGTGCGGCGGGCTTCGAGCGAACACCGCCGCCCTGAGCACCGGGGCGTCGGTCCGCGCGCAGAGCGGGCGACGTGACGTCCGAGCGCCCGTCGGTCGGGCCCCTCAGGCCAGGTAGCCTTGCAGCAGCGCCTCGATGGCCGCGGGCCCGTGCAGGGCCTGGGCCGTGTGCCGGGCGGCCTGCCCCACCCGGTGCCGCAGGCCGGCATCGGCGGCGAGCTGCAGCACATGGTGCAGCGCCTCTTCCTGGCCCTGCACGATGAACCCGTCGGTTCCCGTATGGATGCGCTCCGCATAACCGCCCAGGGCCGAGGCCACGACCGGCAATCCCGCGGCCATCGCCTCCAGCACCACGCGGCCATACGGTTCCACGAAGCTGCCTGTGCGGTAGACGAAGATGTCCAGCGACGACAGGAAGGACAGCGCGGGCTCCGCGCCGGCAGGCAGCAACGCCACGCCGGGCACCTGGCCCAGCCACGGCGCGAGGCAGGTGCCACCCATGATCCGCACGCGGATGCCCCGCGCGGCCAGCAGCCGGTACAGCGCCACGTCCTGGGGATCGTGCTTGCCTGCCACGTCACGGCTCAGGCGCCCCACGACCATGGGACCCCGCGCGGGCCGGGGCAGCGGAAGCTGCAGGAAGTCCTCCAGGCGGATCAGGCTGGGCTCCACGCGGCCGCGCAGGCCGACGGCGTTCTGCAGCATGTTCGAGACGAAGACCAGCTCCGGCTCCTGCCCGGTAGCGGCGCGGATGCGCATGATCGCCTCGAACAACCGCAGGTGGTTGGGCAGGTTGTAGCGCAACAGGATGCGCGCGGGCCGGGCCTCCGCCAGCCACGCACCCATATCCACGTGCACCCCGCCGATGACCAGCGTGCCGCCCCGCGGGAAATCGCCGGCAGCGGGCTGGATCTGCCGCACGCCGCGGGACGCGAAATACGCGTGCGGCGGCACATCCGACCACAAGTACGTGGCGCGGCGACCCTGCAGCAGCGCCGCCAGGTCGGGCAGCGACCGCTCCGCGCCTGTGTGCGGATCATCGAACCGCCCCACCAGGTGCAGGGGCGTGTCGTTCGGTGGCGGCATCGGCGAATTATCGCCATGCGCGCCGCGCTGGCTGGCCCTTCGCCATGGGCCATGGCGCGCGGACCGCTGGCTATACTGCAACGCACCTGCCCTCCCGGCCTCCCGCACCGCGCGCACCGCCGCCGGTGTCTCCTTCGACCTTCCTGTGCCCAGCCCCGTCCTGACCGTGGTGATCACCTGCATGGAGCGCCTGGTCCATCTGCAGGCATCTCTGCCGCTGGTCACCTCGCAGCCAGGGCTGCGCTGCATCGTGGTGGACTACGGTTGTCCGGAACGGTCGGGCGACTGGGTGGCTCGCCACCATCCTGCCGTGCAGGTGGTGCGCACGGGTCCCCAGCCCCACTTCAACGCCGCGCGTGCGCGCAATGCCGGTGCCGCGGCCGTCGACACGCCATGGGTGTGTTTCATGGACGCCGACACGCTGCTCGACGCGGACTTGGCGCAGCGGCTGCTGCCACGCTTGGCCGCGGGCCACTTCTACCGCCCGCATCCCTGCCCGGCGGAGCTCTCCGGCATGCTGGTGTGCACCCTGCGCGAATTCCATGCCGCGGGCGGCTACGACGAGCTCTTCGAAGGCTGGGGCAGCGAGGACCGCGACCTGTGCCTGCGCCTGCAGCGCGCTGGCAGCACGGCCTCGACCTTCCCCGCGCAGGGATTGCGTTGCATCCCGCACGACGATGGCATGCGCACGCGCCGCCACGCGGTGCGTGACCGGTTTGTCTCGCTGCGCATCAATGGCATGTACCTGCAGATCAAGAACGACCTCGCGCTCCTGATCGGCAAGGTGGACCTGGACATCCGCGACCGCCAGGCACTGTACGCGCGCATCCGCCAGCGCATCCTCGCGCAGCCGGAGCAGACCGCGCGCATGGACATCGACCTGCCGGCCGCCACCTGCTTCACGCAACCACCGGGGTGGGGGCTGCATCGCAGCCTGCACTACCGCTTCGAGCCGCACGCTGCAGGCCATGCAAGATGAACCGTTCCTTGCGCTGATGCAGCAGGGCAGCCGCCTGCATGCGGCAGGCCGGTTGCCGGAGTCCCTGGCCGCGTTCGAGCAGGCGCGGCGCGTGCGACCGGGCGACATGCAGGCCGCCAGTGCCTGCGCCACACTGCTCACCGCCACCGGCCAGCCCCAGGCCGCCTGGCAGGTGCTCGCCAGTGTGCGGGAGGCGCTGTGGGCCGACACCGAAGGTGCGGCCAACCTGGCGATCGCGGCGGAAGCCTGCGGGCGCATGGAAGACGCGCGCGCGGCCTACCTGCGTGCGCTGGAACTGGACCCGCGCAACCTGCGTGCCTTGCGCAACACCGCACTGCTGGCGGCGCGCGCGGGCGCCTGGGACGGGGCCATCACCACCCTGCGCCGCTGCGTGGAGTTGGCGCCCGATGACCCGCAAAGCTGGCTGATGCTGGCAGACATCCTGGTGCAGGCACGCCGCTTCGCCGAGGTCGACCCGGTGCTGGACCATGCCCTGCGCCGCTTTCCTGGCCATGTCGCCCTGCAGCTGCGCCAGCCGCTGGCCTGGGCTTTCGGCGGGCAGCTGGATCGGGCCCAGCAGCGCTTCGATGCCATGCCACCGACCCTGCGCACGCAGGCCCAGGCATTGCTGCGGCCCGGCGCGCCGCCTGCGGCAACCGCTCCCGCACTGCTGGACGCCCGCCACCTGTTCTGCCAGCAGGCCCTCGACGCCATGCAGCACTGTCACTGGCAGGACCGCGCGCGACTGGCCAAGCTGCTGCGCACGCATGCCGAGCACGCCGCCACGATCTTTCCTCCGGCCCTGCTGCAGGACATCCTGCAACAGGCCCTCTGGCTGGACCTGGACGACGCGGTGCTGCTGCGGCTCCATGGCCAGCACGCGAAGGCGCTGGCTGCGCTGCCACCGGATCCAGCGATGCCGGCCTTTGTCGCCACGCGTTTCGGCCCGCGTGACGGCCGGCTGCGCATCGGCCTGGCGGTGCCGTCGTTGCACGACCCGCGCGTGGCCGACGCGCTGGAGCAGCAGCTGCGGCGGCACGACACGCGGCGTTTTGCGCTGCACGTGTACTCGCCCACACCACAACCCGACCTCCAGCGGCACGAGGCCTTGGCCGCCTATTGCCGGGGATTCGCGGAAATCGCCCACATGCGCCCTGCGGAAGCATTGGGGCGGGTGCGGTTGGACGAACTCGATATCTACATGGACATGGCGGTGGACACCCCCTGGTGGCGCCCCGAACTCGCGGCGCGCCGCGTCGCCCCCGTGCAACTGCGCGCGGCCATGCCGCTGGCGGCACACGTGCCGGGGCTCTACGACTACGCGCTGTCGGATAGCTTCGTCCATCCGCCCGGCGCTGTCGCCGACAGCCACGGTTCCATCGCCAGGCTGGCCACCAGTTGCTGGCTTGCGAGCACAGGTGATGCACCAGAGCCGCGCTGGTGCAGCCGCACCGACCTGGGCCTGCCGGAGGACCAGTTGGTGTTGTGCACCACCCCGACCACCGCTGCGTGGGACCCCGAGGCTTTCGCACGCTGGATGGAACTGTTGCGCGCCGTGCCGCACGCGGTGCTCTGGCTCCCGGCCTACCCGCAGTCCGCGCGCCAACAGCTGGCCCTGGCCGCGCAGGCCGGAGGCATCGCACCGGAACGGCTGGTGTTCATGGCACCCGCCACGCGCGCGCAATGGCTGGGCCGCTTGCCGCTGGCGGATCTCTACGTCAACGGAATGCCGGGCCATGCACCCGCGGACCTGTCGGATGCGCTGCGCATGGGAGTGCCCGCCGTCACATGCGTGGGCCGGACGACGCCGTCTCGGATCGGTGGCAGCATCCTGCGCGCGGCCGGTCTTCCGGAATGCATCCACGACACGGCGCAGGCGCTGGTGCAGTACGTTGGCGCGTGGGGCGGGGCGCAGACGATGCGCACCGACTTGCGCACGCGCACCCAGGCCCTGCGTGCCACCGCGGCGCTGTACCGTGTGGAGCCGGCAGTGCGCGCGCTGGAGGCGGTGTGGACCCGGATGGCGGAGCGCCACGCGGCAGGGCTGGCGCCAGTGGCTTTCGATGCGGAGGCAGCGCCAGGATGATGCGGCGCGCCGGTCCGGTCAATGCACCAGCTTGCGTTCGCGCAGCCGCCTGGAAAGGCCGCAATACCCTTCCTTGAGCAACGTCGCGTCCCACTCCGCCTTGCTCATGAACCGGGCATCCTGTTCCGCGGCGGCCTTGTCGCCGAGGGTCTTGCGCACCAGCTCGATGTTGGACTGGTACACGAGCACGTCGCGCTTGCAGGGATCATTCACGAGGACCGGCGGCGCCATGGACGGCGCATTGCCCTGGGCGGCCACCTGCGTGCAAGCCAGCGCCCAGGCCCAGGCCGCCGTCGTCCACCTGCGATGTGATTGAAAGACCATCGCCCCTCAACGTTCCATGTGTGCCGCCACGCTGGCCCTACCACTAAGCTACCCACCAAGCTACCCACCAAGCTACCCACTAAGGATGAGCAGATATTGGTCTGGAATCGTAGCAGCGCGTGCGCGGCCGCGCCAAAATGTGTCGAAATATTTTCCAACATTTTTCGGCCATCAATTCAAATCAATAACTTACGTCGTGTATCTCACTTGACTTGTCAAGTACGCGCCGGTAGAGTCGAGTTCCATGCGTTTTTCCACCCTCGCCATCACCGCAGCCATCGTCCTTGCTTCTGCTGCGGTGCATGCGGCACCTGCGGGGGAATCCGAGGACCAACTGGCCAGCTTCCTCAACGACAAGGGCTTGTTGAACCAGCTGGGCAGCCAGATGGAGCAGATGCGCCAGAGCATGGGGGAGCGCTCCGCCGAGATCGTGGTCAACGCCATGGGTTTCCTGGGTGTTCCCTACCGCCGCGGCGGCACGAATGCGGAGAGCGGCTTCGACTGCAGCGGCTTCGTTCGCGCGATGTACCAGCAAACCGTGGGTCTGCTGCTGCCGCGCAAGGCCGACCAGCAGGCGGCCGCCACGCAGACCATCGACAGAAGCGAACTGAAACCCGGTGACCTGGTGTTCTTCAACACCATGCGACGCACCTTCAGCCACGTCGGCATCTACATCGGTGACAACAAGTTCATCCACTCTCCCAAGCCTGGCTCCGAGGTGCGCGTGGAAGATATGCGCCTGAGCTACTGGCAGCGCCGATTCGATGGCGCGCGGCGCGTGGACAACAGCAAGGTCGAGGCGACCGCCTCGCAGTAGCAGGCAGTGCATCGCACGCCGCCAGCGCGGCGTACCGGGCGTGTCAGTCGGGACGGGGACCGCGTTTCTTCGAAGCCACGTAGCGTGCGGCCCGCACGACACTGAGCACGGCCCGCGTCACGATCTGCGGCTGCTCGGTGTGCAGGTTGTGGCCCGCTTCGTCCAGCACCTTGAGGCGCCCGAGCTTGGACATCTGTGCCAGCTTCTGCTGGCTGGCCTCCCAGACCTTCCCCACCCCCATGGGCCAGCGGCTGGCCGCATGGCGGTGGGTGAGCACGATCAGCGGCACCGGCGGAAAGTTGCCGGCGCGCCTGGCCTGCTTCATGGTCAGCCGCGCGGCCGACAGCTCGGCGCGGGCCACCGGAGACAGCATCCGCATCAACGCCTCGGGCGGGTCGTACAGCAGCCTGGATACACCGACCTGCTGGCAACGCTGGGCAAACTCCTCATGGCGGGCGTCCACCAGCACGACGCCTGCCACGTCTTCGGGGTACATCTTCGCGAACAGCTTCATCATGGTGCCGCCCAGCGAGTGCCCGACCAACACATAGGGTGGCTTCAGGCCCTCGGTCTCGAGCATCGCGCGCAGCTCCAGCACGATCTGCAGGCCATCCCGCGATCCATCGGCCGACTCGCTCTGGCCGTAACCGGCACGGTCGTAGGCCACGGCCTGCGTGACTTCACTGACGGCATTGAAAACAGGCGCCCAGATGCGCTTGCCGCTGCCCAGCCCGGCCTCGAACAGCACGGTGGGGCTGCCCCTGCCCGCCTTGACGACGGAGCGGATGCCCATGGGCGTGTTGCTGAAGGTGGCGTGTGGCAGTGAATCCTGCTGCGTTGGCCGCCGGCGCAGGATGCGCCGGAGCAAGGCAGCCGCGCTGCCGGGTGGTTTGCTGGAAGCTTTTGCCTTGGACGCGGGCTTGCGGCCGGAGGTGGGTTTGGGCGTTTCAGCCGCCTGACCCGGAAGAGAGTCCGGCACCTCGCGCTGCAGCGGTCTTTCTGTCACCGGCGTGCCCCACCCCAGCACCGGAAACGCCGCAGCGACGCGGCGCGAAGCACGTCAAACAGGTGAATGAGGGGACGGCGGCGCACCATAAAGGTGTAATTCTAGAGTCCGCCCCAGGCAGTTCCGCCCAATGTGCATTTGTACAGGTAACACTTGGTGCCACCTGTCAGCGCCTCAGCGGCGCGGTGGCGGCACATCCGTGCAGCTGCCGTGCGCCACTTCCGCCGCCAGCCCGATGCTTTCGCCCAACGTGGGATGGGGATGGATGGTCTTGCCGATGTCCACGGCGTCCGCCCCCATCTCGATGGCCAGCGCGATCTCGCCGATCATGTCCCCGGCATGCGTGCCCACGATGCCACCGCCCAGGATGCGGCCGTGGCCATGCGCCTCGGGAGAGTCGTCGAACAGCAGCTTGGTGAAACCTTCGTCGCGGCCGTTGGCGATGGCCCGGCCCGAAGCTGTCCACGGGAACAGTCCCTTGCGCACAGGGATGCCCTGCGCCTTGGCCTGGTCCTCGGTGAGCCCCACCCAGGCCACCTCGGGATCGGTGTAGGCCACGCTGGGGATGACGCGGGCATTGAACGCCGAACGCGCAAGTGCCTGGTCGCCCAACAGGTCACCGGCCGCGACCTCGGCCGCCACGTGGGCCTCGTGCACGGCCTTGTGCGCCAGCATGGGCTGGCCCACGATGTCGCCGATGGCGAAGATGTGCGGCACGTTCGTGCGCATCTGCACGTCCACGGGGATGAAGCCGCGCTCGCCCACCGTGACGCCCGCGTTCTCGGCACCGATCTTCTTGCCGTTGGGCGTGCGGCCCACCGCCTGCAGCACGAGGTCGTAGACCTGCGGCGCCGGCGCCGTGCCGCCCTCCTCTGCCGCTGCGAAGCTCACCTCGATGCCTTCCGGCGTGGCCTTGGCCCCCACCGTCTTGGTCTTCAGCATGATGTTGTCGAAACGCGGGGCGTTCATCTTCTGCCATACCTTGACCAGGTCGCGGTCGGCGCCCTGCATCAGGCCGTCGAGCATCTCCACCACGTCCAGGCGCGCGCCCAGGGTGCTGTAGACCGTGCCCATCTCCAGGCCGATGATGCCGCCGCCGAGGACCAGCATGCGCTTCGGTGTGGTCGTAAGCGTCAGCGCACCCGTGGAGTCGATCACGCGCGGGTCGTCCGGCATGAACGGCAGGCGCACGGCCTGCGAGCCCGCGGCAATGATGCATTTCTTGAAGTCCACGAGCTGGGCCTTGCCGGTACGCTCCTGGCCCTCCCCACCCGTTTCCTCGACACGGATCTGGTGCGTGCCGGCAAAGGTGCCGTAGCCACGCAGCACCGTGACCTTGCGCATCTTGGCCATGGCCGACAGGCCGCCCGTGAGCTTGCCCACGACCTTGGACTTGTGGGCGCGCAGCTTGTCGAGATCCACGGAGGGATCGCCGTAGGACACACCCAGCGCTTCGAAATGCTTGACCTCGTCCATGACGGCGGCCACATGCAGCAGCGCCTTGGAGGGGATGCAACCCACGTTCAGGCACACACCTCCCAGCGTGGCATAGCGTTCGACCAGCACCACTTTCAGGCCGAGGTCGGCGGCGCGGAAGGCGGCAGAGTACCCACCGGGACCCCCACCCAGCACGAGGACGTCGCACTGCACGTCCCCTGTCGGCGCAGGGACGGGCATCGCGGGCTGCGCCGCCGCAGCGGCGGGCTTGGCGGCGGCAGGCGCTGCGGGCGCCGCAGCAGGTGCCGGCGAGGCTGCCGGAGACGGAGCCGGAGCTCGAGCAGGCGCCGGGGCATCCGCACCGTCCGCTTCCAGCATCAGCAGCACCGATCCCTCTGCCACCTTGTCACCGAGCTTGACCTTCAGGCTCTTCACCACCCCGCCTTGCGAGGACGGGATCTCCATCGATGCCTTGTCGCTTTCCACCGTGACCAGTGACTGGTCGGCGGCGATGGTGTCGCCCTCCCTCACCATCAGCTCGATGACCGTGACTTCCGCGAAGTCCCCGATGTTGGGAACCTTGATTTCCACTTGCGCCATGTTCTGGTGCTCCTTTTGGCGTTACAGCAGCACGCGGCGGAAGTCCGCCAGCACCTGGCCCAGGTAGGCATTGAAGCGGGCCGCGGAGGCGCCGTCGATGACGCGGTGGTCATAGGACAGCGACAGCGGCAGCGTCAGGCGCGGGACGAACTGCTTGCCGTCCCACACCGGCTTCATGGCGCTCTTGGACAGGCCCAGGATCGCGACTTCGGGCGCGTTGATGATCGGCGTGAAATGCGTGCCACCGATCCCCCCCAGCGAGCTGATCGAGAAACAGCCGCCGCTCATGTCGGCCGGGCCCATCTTGCCGTCGCGCGCCTTCTTGGCGAGGTCGCCCATCTCCTGGCTGATCTGCAGGATGCCCTTCTTGTCGGCATCGCGCAACACGGGCACGACCAGTCCGTTGGGCGTGTCGGCCGCGAAACCGATGTGGTAGTACTGCTTGTAGACCAGCGTGTCACCGTCCAGGCTGGTGTTGAACTCGGGGAACTTCTTCAGCGCCGCGACCACAGCCTTGATCACGAAGGCCAGCATCGTGACCTTCACGCCGGACTTCTCGTTCTCCTTGTTGGTGGCCACGCGGAAGGCCTCCAGCTCGGTGATGTCGGCGTCGTCGTTGTTCGTGACGTGCGGGATCATCACCCAGTTGCGGTGCAGGTTCGCGCCCGAGATCTTCTTGATGCGCGAGAGATCCTTGCGCTCCACCGTGCCGAACTTCGTGAAGTCGATCTTCGGCCAGGGCAGCAGGCCCAGCGCGGCGCCGTCGGCGGAGCCGGATGCGGCTGCTGGCGCCTTGGCCTTCTGGGCCTGCGTCTGCACGGCACCGGCCATCACGTTGCGCGTGAAGCCTTCCACGTCGGACTGCAGGATCCGGCCCTTCGGTCCGGACGCCGAAACTTCCTCCAGCGGAACACCGAGCTCGCGCGCGAACTTGCGCACCGAGGGCGACGCATGCGGGAGATTCCCCGTGGGAGCCTTGGTGGGATCGTGCGGAGCCGTCGGAGCAACCGGAGCCGCGGAGGCAGTTGCGGCCGGCGCAGGCGCGGCGGTCGCGGAGGCCGATGCGGGCGCCGCAGCAGGACCTGGGCCCGGAGCGGACGCCGGAGATGAGGCCGGAGCAGCAGCGGATGCCGAAGCGGGCGCCGGTGCGCTGGCCGCTGCAGGCGCGCTGCCTTCGAGCACGGCCACCAGGTCACCGACATTGATCTTGTCGCCCACCTTGACCTTGAGTTCCTTCAGCACGCCAGCAGCATTGGACGGAATTTCCATCGAGGCCTTGTCGCTCTCCACGGTGATCAGCGACTGCTCCAGCTTGATCGTGTCGCCGGGCTTGACCAGCACTTCGATGACGGAGACATCCTTGAAGTCGCCGATATCGGGCACCGTGACGTTCACCGGGCCGCTGGGCGCGGCCGCAGCAGCAGGCGCCGCTGCGGATGCAGGCGCCGGCGCGGCGGCGGTGGGGGCAGGTGCCGTGGCCGCCGTGGCCGCCACGGCAGGTGCCGGCGCTGGCGCGGCCGCCGCTTCGCCCGCGGTCTCCAGCGTGGCGATCAGGCTGCCCTTCTTGACCTTGTCGCCCAGCTTCACCGACAGCTCCTTGAGCGTGCCGGCCTCGCTGGACGGAATCTCCATCGAGGCCTTGTCGGACTCGACGGTGATCAAGGACTGCTCCTTCTTCACCACACTGCCGGGTTGCACCAGCAGTTCGATCACCGTGACCTCGTCGAAGTCGCCGATGTCCGGTACCTGGATTTGCATCTGTGCCATAGGTGTGTCTCCAGTCTCGCGTCAGGCGTACAACGGGTTGATCTTGTCGGTGGGAATGTTGTAGAGCGCGATGGCCTTGGCCACCTGCTCCACCGGCACTTCGCCCTGCTCGCTCAGCGCCTTGAGGGCGGCCAGCACGATGTAGTGGCGGTTGACCTCGAAATGCGCACGCAGCTTGCTGCGGAAATCGCTGCGGCCGAAGCCGTCGGTGCCCAGCACCTTGTACACGCGCCCCGCGGGGATGAACGGGCGGATCTGCTCCGCGTAGGCCTTCATGTAGTCCGTGGAGGCCACGACCGGGCCGTTGCGCGCCGCGAGCTGCTGCGCAACGAAGGGCACGCGGGCGGCCTCGGTGGGGTGCAGCAGGTTCCAGCGCTCGGCGTCCTGGCCATCGCGCGTGAGTTCGTTGAAGCTCGGGCAGCTCCAGACGTCGGCTGCGATGCCGAAGTCCTTCTCCAGCAGCGCCTGGGCTTCCACCGACTCGCGCAGGATGGTGCCCGAACCGAGCAACTGCACGCGCAGCATCTGGTCACCGCCGGCCTTGCACAGGTACATGCCCTTGATGATCTGCTCCTCCGTGCCAGGCTGCAGGCCGGGCATGGGGTAGTTCTCGTTGAGCAGCGTCAGGTAGTAGAAGACGTTGTCCTGCTTCTCCACCATGCGCTTCAGACCATGGTGCAGGATCACTGCCACCTCGTGCGCGAAGGTCGGGTCGTAGCTGACACAGTTGGGGATGGTGTTGGCCAGGATGTGGCTGTGGCCGTCCTCGTGCTGCAGGCCTTCCCCGTTGAGCGTGGTGCGCCCGGACGTGCCCCCCAGCAGGAAGCCGCGGGCCTGCATGTCTCCGGCCGCCCACGCGAGGTCGCCGATCCGCTGGAAGCCGAACATCGAGTAATAGATGTAGAACGGCACCATGATGCGGTTGCTGGTGGAATACGACGTGGCCGCCGCGATCCAGGAGCTCATGCCGCCGGCTTCGTTGATGCCTTCCTGCAGGATCTGGCCCTTGACGTCTTCCTTGTAGTACATGACCTGGTCCTTGTCGACCGGGGTGTACTGCTGTCCGTGCGGGTTGTAGATGCCGATCTGGCGGAACAAACCTTCCATGCCGAAGGTGCGGGCCTCGTCCACGAGGATGGGCACGATGCGCGGACCCAGCGCCTGGTCGCGCAGCAGCTGCGTCAGGAAGCGCACATAGGCCTGCGTGGTGCTGATCTCGCGGCCCTCGGGGGTGGCTTCGAGCACCGACTTGAAGGTGTCCAGCGGCGGCACCGTGAAGCTCTCCTCGCTCTTCGCGCGGCGCTGCGGCAGGTAGCCACCCAGGGCCTTGCGGCGCTCGTGCAGGTATTTCATCTCCGGCGTGTCGTCGGCCGGCTTGTAGAACGGCAGGTCGGCGATCTGGCTGTCCGGCACGGGGATGTTGAAGCGGTCGCGGAAGGCCTTGATGTCCTCGTCGTTCAGCTTCTTGGTCTGGTGCACCGTGTTCTTGCCCTCGCCGATCTTGCCCATGCCGAAGCCCTTGACGGTCTTCACCAGCAGCACCGTGGGCTGGCCCTTGTGGTTGTGGGCAGCATGGAAGGCGGCATAGACCTTCTGCGAGTCGTGGCCGCCTCGCTGCAGGTTCCAGACCTCGTCGTCCGTCATATGCTCGACCATCTTCAGCGTGCGTGGATCGCGGCCGAAGAAATTCTTGCGCACATAGGCGCCGTCATTGGCCTTGAAGGCCTGGTAGTCGCCGTCGTTGCACTCCATCATGATCTTGCGCAACGCGCCGTCATGGTCCTTGGCGAGCAGCGCGTCCCAGCCCTTGCCCCAGATCAGCTTGATCACGTTCCAGCCCGAGCCACGGAACTCGCCTTCCAGCTCCTGGATGATCTTGCCGTTGCCACGCACCGGGCCGTCCAGCCGCTGCAGGTTGCAGTTGATGACGAAGATCAGGTTGTCGAGGTTCTCACGCGCGGCCAGGCCGATGGCGCCCAGCGACTCGACCTCGTCCATTTCGCCGTCGCCGCAGAACACCCACACCTTGCGGTTGGCCGTGTCGGCGATGCCGCGGGCATGCAGGTACTTGAGGAAGCGCGCCTGGTAGATGGCCATCAGCGGGCCCAGGCCCATCGAGACGGTAGGGAACTGCCAGAACTCGGGCATCAGCTTGGGGTGCGGGTAGCTGGACAGGCCCTTGCCGTCGACTTCCTGGCGGAAGTTCAGCAGTTGCTCTTCGGTCAGACGCCCTTCAAGGTATGCGCGGGCATAGATGCCGGGCGAGACGTGGCCCTGGATATACAGCAGGTCGCCGCCGTGCTTCTCGGTGTCGGCATGCCAGAAATGGTTGAAGCCGGCGCCGAACATGCTGGCCAGCGAGGCGAAGGAACCGATATGGCCGCCGAGGTCACCCCCTTCGGGCGGATGGTGGCGGTTGGCCTTGACCACCATCGCCATGGCATTCCAGCGCATGTAGGCGCGCAGGCGTTGTTCGATCTCCAGGTTGCCGGGGCTGCGGGCTTCCTGCGACGGTTCGATGGTGTTGACGTAACCCGTGGTCGCGGAGAAAGGCATGTCCACGGTGTTCTGCCGGGCGTGTTCCAGCAACTGTTCCAGCAGATGGTGCGCTCGCTCGGGGCCTTCGTTCTGGATGACGGCCGACAGGGCATCCATCCACTCACGGGTTTCCTGCGTGTCTTCATCGTTCGCGGCGGACCCGGCGGGCGTCTGTGGCACGGCTGACATGGCGTCTCCTTGGTGTGGGAAAGGGTGGTAGGTACTGTATGGCAATTCTCGCACGCGATTTTGGAAATTTCGAATAATGCTCTATGTTTTCTCATTGTGAAAATTGACGACTTTTAATCAACGTCGTCCGGAGGCGTTCGCGCTGCTTCAGAAGCTCGTAACACGACCATCCAAGGGCTGTGTGTGCGCGCCACTCCCCTACACTCCGCGCCATGGCCTATGTCCCCCCCACTGGTCCGGCGCCGGCCACGGCGGATGTGCCAACCGCCGAGCGTGTGCGCCGCTGGTGGTGGCATCTCAATCCGCATCGCCAGGACCGCTTCGCCGTGCTGGCGCCGCTGGTGTCCGTGGTGCTGTTCCTGGCCGCGATCCTCGCGTCCTTCGCCTACCTGCGGCTGGAGGAAATCGACCGCGAGCGCGAAGCCGTCAAGCGTGACGTGGAATACACCCAGCAGCGCCTGCGCCTGCGGCTGCTGGAGCGGCAGGAACAGTTGATGCGCATCACGCGCGACATTTCCAACCGCGAGTTGTCCGCCGACGAATTCCGCAGCCGCGCCGAAACCCTCGTCAACCAGTACCCCGAGCTGGAGCGGCTGAGCTGGATCGACGACCGCCGCCGGGTCCGCGCGACCTACGCCACGGCCAGCCTGCAGCCCACGGTGCGCCAGCAGCTGAGCGAGACGTTGAGCCACGGGGACACGCTCAACATCTTCAACCTCACGCGCGAACTGGAGCAGCCCGTCTACTTCCAGCGGGCGGCCACGGACGACCACGTGCCCTTCCTGCAGCTGCACATCCCGCTGGCGGACAAGAACCGTTTCGCAGGCGTGGTGCTGGCCGAATACTCCATCGACGGGCTGTACCGCTACGGCGTGCCGGCCGAAGTGGCGTCGCGCTACGCGGTCTCGCTGCTGGACGACAAGGGCAACCGGCTGGCCGGCACCTCCGCGCCCGCGCGCACCGGCACGAACAGCCTGCTGCCCTGGGCCAGCCCCGTCAACGATTACGAGGTGCCGGTGTCGCCGGTAGGCAATGGGCTGGTCGTGCGCGCCCAGGCCTACCGGGCGTCCTTCGGCGTGATCGGCAGCGGCCTGTTCTGGCTGGTCGGTGTGCTGGCGAGCATGACGGCCTGGATGCTGATCGCCAACTGGCGCCACACGCGACGGCGCCAGCAGGCGCAACAGGCGCTGGTGGCCGAGACCAACTTCCGCCGCGCGATGGAAAACTCCATGGCCACCGGCATGCGCGCACTGGACCTGCAGGGCCGCATCACCTACGTGAACGCCGCCTTCTGCCAGATGACGGGCTGGTCCGAGTCCGAGCTGGTGGGGCGCACCGCGCCGTTCCCTTACTGGCCCGACACCGACCACGACACGCTGATGCAGCTGCTGGGCGAGGAGCTGGCCGGCCGCGTGGCACCCGGCGGGGTGCAGATGCGCGTCAAGCGGCCGGACAACACGCTCTTCGATGCGCGCCTGTATGTCTCGCCGCTGATCGACGCGCGCGGCACGCAGACCGGCTGGATGACGGCCATGACCGACATCACCGAGCCCAACCGCATCCGCGAGCAGCTGTCGGCGTCCTTCGAGCGCTTCACCACGGTGCTGGAGGCGCTGGACGCCTCGATCTCCGTGGCGCCGCTGGGCAGCGACGAGATGCTCTTCGCCAACAAGCTGTACCGCCTGTGGTTCGGTGCGCAGACCGACGGCCACATGAAGCTGGTGGCGCAGGCCGGCATGCCGGCGCAGGCGGTCAGCGACGAGTCGCTGGACCATGTGGACTCCTTCGCCGGCATGCCCACCGCCGTGTTGCCCGAGACGGAGCCCGAGAACGCCGAGGTCTACCTGAGCGAACTCGGCCTGTGGCTGGAGGTGCGCACGCGTTACCTGAGCTGGGTGGACGGCCGCCTCGCGCAGATGGTGATCGCCACCGACATCACCTCGCGCCGCCTCGCCGAGCAACAGGCCGCGGCGCAGGCCGACCGCGCGCAGAATGCCAGCCGCCTGATCACCATGGGCGAGATGGCGTCGAGCGTGGCGCACGAACTCAACCAGCCGCTGACGGCCATCAACAACTACTGCAACGGCATGGTCTCGCGCATTCGTTCGCAGCAGATCTCGCAGCAGGACCTGCTGGTCGCGCTGGAGAAGACGGCGCGCCAGGCCCAGCGCGCCGGTCAGATCATCCAGCGCATCCGGTCCTTCGTGAAGCGCAGCGAACCCAACCGCACCTGGTCGCGCGTGTCCGACATGATCGACGAGGCCGTGGAACTGGCCGAGATCGAGCTGCGCCGGCGCAACGTGCGGCTCACGCGCCAGGTCTCGCCGCGGCTGCCGCTGCTGCTGGTTGACCCGATCCTGATTGAGCAGGTGTTGATCAACCTGTTGAAGAACGGGGCCGAATCCGTGGACGCCGCGCAGCGTCCCACGGCCATGCGCAAGGCCGAACTGCGGGTGACCATGCGGCGCGAAGGCGAGCAGGACGTGGTGGAGTTCTCGGTGATCGACTCGGGCCAGGGCCTGCCGCCCGAGGTGCTGGAGCGGCTGTACGAAGCCTTCTACACCACCAAGCCCGATGGCATGGGCATCGGGCTCAACCTGTGCCGCTCCATAGTGGAGTCGCACCAGGGCCGGATGCGGGCGGAGAACCTCTACAATGGATCGGACATCACGGGCTGCTGCTTCTCATTCTGGGTTCCTGTGAGCGCATCGTCCGACGTGCCCTCGGTCCCGCAGCAAACCCCCACCAAGACCCCAGGATAGTATGAGTCTGATTCCCAAAAAGGGCACGGTCTATGTCGTCGACGACGACGAAGCCGTCCGTGATTCGCTGCAGTGGCTGCTGGAAGGCAAGGACTACCGGGTCCGGTGCTTCGAGTCGGCGGAATCCTTTCTCAGTCGCTACGATTCCCGAGAAGTGGCCTGCCTCATCGTCGACATCCGCATGGGCGGCATGACGGGCCTGGAGCTGCAGAACCGCCTGCTGGAACAGCACTCTCCCCTGCCCATCGTGTTCATCACCGGCCATGGCGACGTGCCCATGGCCGTGGACACCATGAAGAAGGGTGCCATGGATTTCATCCAGAAGCCCTTCAAGGAAGACCAGCTCGTGGGCCTGGTGGAGCGCATGCTCGAACACGCCAAGGGCTCCTTCGCCGACCACCAGCTGGCAGCCAACCGCGACGCCCTGCTCTCCAAGCTCACGCTGCGCGAGTCGCAGGTGCTCGAGCGCATCGTCGCCGGCCGGCTCAACAAGCAGATCGCCGACGACCTGGGCATCAGCATCAAGACGGTGGAGGCGCACCGCGCCAACATCATGGAAAAGCTCAACGCCAACACCGTGGCCGACCTGCTGAAGATCGCGCTCGGGCAGAACGCCAAGCCCTGACCCCGTCGAGCGCGAGCCGACGCGCCGGACCGTGCTGGCGCCCCGGCAGGCGCAGGGCCTGCGGACGCGCAGCGGCACGGCGAGCCGATCCCACCCCAACTTCCCTTCCCGCCCCTCCACCATGACGCCATCCACCTCCGCCCGCCTGATAGACGGTACCGCGTTGTCCCAGCAGATCCGCCAGGACGTCGCGCAGCGCGCCGCTGCATTGACGCAGCGCGGCATGCGGCCGGGCCTGGCAGTGGTGCTGGTGGGCGACGACCCGGCCAGCCAGGTCTATGTGCGCAACAAGGTCAAGGCCTGCCAGGAAGCCGGCCTGCACTCGGTCTTCGAGAAGTACGACGCCGACCTGTCCGAAGCGGCGCTGCTGGCGCGCATCGCGGCGCTCAACGCGGATGCGGCGATCCACGGCATCCTGGTGCAGATGCCCCTGCCCAAGCACATCGATCCCCACAAGGTCATCGAGGCCATCGCCACCAGCAAGGACGTGGACGGCTACTCCACGCTGAGCGCCGGCGAGCTGCTGACGGGCGCGCCCGGCTTCAACCCCTGCACGCCCTACGGCTGCATGCAGCTGATCGCCTCGACAGGCATCGACCTGCGCGGCAAGCACGCGGTGGTGATCGGGCGCAGCAACACCGTGGGCAAGCCCATGGCGCTGATGCTGCTGCAGAAGAACGCCACCGTCACCATCTGCCACAGTGCCACGCCCGACCTGGGCGTGTACACGCGCCAAGCCGATGTGGTCGTGGCGGCGGTCGGACGGCGCAACGTGCTCACGGCCGACATGGTCAAGCCCGGTGCGGTGGTCATTGACGTGGGCATGAACCGCAACGACGCGGGCAAGCTCTGCGGTGACGTCGACTTCGACGGCGTGCGCGGCGTGGCGGGCTTCATCACGCCGGTGCCGGGCGGCGTGGGCCCGATGACCATCGCCATGCTGCTGGTCAATACCATCGAAGCCGCAGAGCGCGTGGCCGCGCGCGCCTGAGCGCCGGCGCAGGGCAGGCCTGCGCTGGCTGGACGCGGATGGCCGTCGACAACACACCTCGCCCGAAGATCCTTCTGCCACCGACCCCTTTTGCTTCGTGGGCCTGATCCCATATGGGTTGGACCGTCCACAATGCTGCATCGCCACACAGGTAGCCGTCCATGAATCCCTTGCTCGCGTCCCACGAACTCCCCCCGTTCGACCAGATCACACCGCCCGACGTCGTCCCCGCCATCGACGCGCTGCTGGCACAGTCCGAAGAAGCACTGGCGGCGGTGACGCAAAACGATTTCCCCGCGGACTGGAACGCCATCGCAGCGCGCCTGGATGTGGCGACCGAGCGCCTGGGCCGTGCCTGGGGCGCCGTGAGCCACCTCAACAGCGTGGCCGACACGCCGGAGTTGCGTGCCGCCTACAACGCGGCGCTGCCCAAGGTAACCGAGTTCTGGACCCGCCTGGGCGCCGACGAGCGCCTCTATGCCAAATACAAGGGCATCGACGCCAGCACCCTCGATGCCGAGCAGCGCAAGGCACTGAATGACGCGCTGCGTGATTTCGTGCTCGGCGGTGCCGAGTTGCAGGGCCAGGACCGCGAACGTTTCGCCGCCATCCAGGAGCGCCAGGCCGAGGTGGGCCAGAAGTTCAGCGAGAACGCGCTGGACGCAACAGACAAGTACAGCCACTACGCCACCACCGAGGAACTGGCCGGCGTGCCCGACGACCTGGTGCACAGCACGCGGCAGGCCGCCGAGGCCGAAGGCAGGCCAGGCCACAAGCTCACCCTCAAGATGCCGTGTTACCTGCCCGTGATGCAGTTCGCGCGCAGCGCGGCGTTGCGCGAGACGCTCTACCGGGCCTATGCCACGCGCGCATCAGAGCAAGCGCCCGAGGAGCTGCGCCAGTACGACAACACCGCGCTGATCAACGAACTGCTGGCCCTGCGCAACGAGGAAGCCCGCCTGCTGGGATTCCAGAACTTCGCACAGGTGTCGCTGAAGCCCAAGATGGCCGATTCGCCCGAGAGCGTGGTCCGTTTCCTGCGGGACCTGGCCTCCCGCGCGCGGCCCTTCGCCGAGAAGGACCTGGCCGAGCTGCGCGACTTCGCACGCACCGAACTCGGCATCGCCGACCTGCAGCCCTGGGACATGGCCTATGCATCCGAGAAGCTCAAGGAGCACCGCTACGCCTTCAGCGAGCAGGAGGTTAAGCAGTATTTCCCGCTGCCGCGTGTGCTGGCCGGCCTGTTTCGCATCATCGAGACGCTGTTCCAGGTGCGCATCCGCCGCGACCAGGCCGCCGTCTGGCACCCCAGCGTGGAGTTCTACCGCATCGAACGCCCCGCGGCCGACGCGGCAGCGCCTGCCACCCTCGTCGGCCAGTTCTACCTCGACCCGTCCGCCCGCAGCGGCAAGCGTGGCGGCGCCTGGATGGACGACGTGCGCGCCCGCTGGCTGCGGCCCGATACGCACGCGCTCCAGACGCCGGTGGCCCAGCTCGTCTGCAACTTCGCGGAAGGCAGCGTCGTGGACGGCGTGGCCCGGCCGGCCCTGCTCACGCATGACGATGTGAACACGCTGTTCCACGAGTTCGGCCATGGCCTGCACCACATGCTCACGCGGGTCAACGAGCGCCATGTCTCCGGAATCAGCGGCGTCGAGTGGGACGCGGTCGAGCTGCCCAGCCAGTTCATGGAGAACTTCTGCTGGGAATGGAACGTCATCAGCCACATGACGGCCCATGCCGACAGCGGTGAACCCCTGCCCCGCCCGCTCTTCGACAAGATGCTGGCGGCCAAGAATTTCCAGAGCGGCATGCAGACCCTGCGGCAGATCGAGTTCGCGCTCTTCGACATGCTGCTGCACACCTCGCATGTGCCGGGCGACGACGTGCTGCGGCTGCAGCAGCAGGTGCGCGACGAGGTGGCGGTGGTGCGGCCACCACAGTGGAGCCGCAGCGCCAACACCTTCAGCCACATTTTTGCCGGGGGCTACGCGGCCGGCTACTATAGTTACAAGTGGGCCGAGGTCCTCAGCGCCGACGCCTATGCCGCATTCGAGGAAACGGCCCTGCCCGATGGCCAGCCCGATCCCGAGACGGGAAAGCGATACCTGGAAGCCATCCTGGAAGCAGGTGGCAGCCGGCCCGCGATGGAGTCCTTCAAGGCATTCCGTGGGCGTGAACCGAAGCTCGATGCACTGCTGCGCCACCAGGGCATGGTGGCCGCAGCGGCCGATGCCTGAAGGGGGTGGTGGTCATGAAGAAATCGTTTGCACGTTCGGTACCCGCCTGGGGCACGGCCCTGTTGCTGCTGGCAGCCCACGCTGCCTCGGCGCAGACCACCATCTACCGGGTGCCGGGGCCCAATGGCACGGTCACCCTGACGGACCGCGCGCCGTCGAACGTGGGCCAGGCCACCGCCGTGCGGCCCGATGGCAGGCCGCTGCAGACCTCCGAGGCCGCCCTGCCCTATGAACTGCGCCAGGCCGTCGCCAAGTACCCGGTGACGCTGTATTCCGGCGAGGGCTGCGCGCCCTGCAATTCCGGCCGCATCCTGTTGCAGTCGCGCGGCATCCCGTTCACCGAGCTGACGGTCACCACATCGGAAGATGCCGACGCCCTGCAGCGCATCGGCGGCGATCGCTCGCTGCCCTTGCTGACCATCGGTGGGCAGAAGATCAAGGGTTTCTCGGAGGCAGAGTGGACGCAGTTCCTCACGGCCGCGAGCTATCCCGCACGCTCCCTGTTGACGTCCAGCTACCGCAACCCGCCACCCAAGCCACTGGTGGCCGTGCAGCGGCCGGCAGACGCCGCGCCTGGCCAGGCCGCTTCGGCCGCAGCCCCGCAGGAATCGCAGGCCAACAACGGCAGGGACGCCCCGCCACCCGCCGCTCCCGCGCCGGCCAATCCCAGCGGCATCCGGTTCTGAGTGCCACGTCGCCGCGCGGCGGCGTGCCTGCTTGCCTGCGTGAAGCGGGCCAGCCTCAGGTTGCGCTGAAATCCAGGGTGCGCACGCCTTCAGGTGTGCCCAACAGGCAGATGTCGGCTTTCTGGTGCGCGAACACGCCCACCGTCACCACGCCGGGCCACTGGTTGATGCGCGACTCGAAGTCCAGCGGGTCCACGATCCGCAGGCCCGTGACATCCAGGATGTGCTGTCCGTTGTCCGTGACCAGCGGAAGGCCCTGCGCCATGCGCACCGTGGCCTCGCCGCCCAGGGCGCGGAACTGCTGCTGGATGCGGGTCGTCGCCATCGGGATCACCTCCACCGGCAGCGGAAAACGCCCCAGCACGTCGACCAGCTTGGACGCGTCGGCGATGCATACTAAGCGGCGCGACTGCGCGGCCACGATCTTCTCGCGCGTGAGGGCCGCGCCACCGCCCTTCACCATGAAGCCCTTCGCGTCGATTTCGTCCGCGCCGTCCACGTAGACGGACAGGGCGTCGACGGTGTTGCTGTCGAAGACCGGGATGCCGTGCGCGCGCAGGCGCTGCGTGCTGGCCTCGGAGCTGGACACCGCGCCCCGTATGCGGTCCTTGATGCCGGCCAGCGCGTCGATGAACTTGTTGACCGTCGACCCCGTGCCCACGCCGACGATCTCGTCGGGCACCACGTACTGCAGGGCGGCATGGCCGACCATCGTCTTGAGTTCATCCTGGCTGAGCATGTGGGGAGGTCCGTCTGGGGGCGCGAGGCCTGTTTGAGAGAATCGGGGGCAAGCAGAACCCCGGATTATCGATGCCCCTGATTCCCTATTCCCTGGCCCGTCCCCTCCTGTTCGCGATGGACGCCGAAGCCGCCCACGACCTCACGCTCAAGGCCCTGGCGCGGACCCGCGGAACCCCGCTGGCGCTGGCCTACAGCGCGCCGCTGGTGGACGACCCCGTCACACTGGCGGGGCTGCGCTTCCCCAACCGCGTGGGCCTCGCGGCGGGGCTGGACAAGAACGCGCGCTGCATCGACGCCCTGGGCGCCATGGGTTTCGGTTTCGTCGAGGTGGGCACGGTCACGCCGCTGGCCCAGCCCGGCAACCCGCGGCCCCGCATGTTCCGGCTGCCCAAGGCACAAGCCCTGATCAACCGCCTGGGCTTCAACAACGACGGGCTGGAAGCCTTCGTGGCCAACGTGCAGCGCTCCAGCTTCCGCGGCCGTGGGCGCATCCTGGGCCTGAACATCGGCAAGAACGCCAGCACGCCCATCGAGGACGCTGCCAGCGACTACCTGCGGGGCCTGGACGGCGTCTACCCGCATGCCGACTACGTCACCATCAACATCTCCAGCCCCAATACCAAGAACCTGCGGCAGCTGCAGAGCGACGAAGCGCTGGACCGGCTGCTCGAGGCGCTGGCGCAGCGCCGGCAGGCACTGGCCACGCAGCACGGGCGCTCGGTCCCGCTGTTCGTGAAGATCGCGCCGGACCTTGACGAGGTGCAGGTGGCTCTGGTGGCCCGCACGCTGCGCAACCAGGGCATGGATGGCGTCGTCGCCACCAACACCACCCTGGCCCGCGACGCCGTGCGCGGCCTGCCGCATGCCGAGGAGACGGGCGGCCTGTCCGGCGCGCCCGTGCGCGAGGCCAGCAACCGGGTGGTGCGGCAGCTGCGCAGCGCGCTGGGCGCGGACTTCCCGATCATAGGTGTGGGTGGCATCCTCAGCGCGCAGGACGCGGTGGAGAAGGTGCGCGCCGGTGCGGACGTGGTGCAGATCTACACCGGGCTGATCTACAAGGGCCCCGTCCTGGTGATGGAGGCCGCACGCGCGCTGCGTGCACAGCGCCCGCGCTGAACCCTCAACGGGGCGCGTCCAGCAGCTGCGCCACCTCCTCGGCGATGGCCATCGAACTGGTCAGGCCCGGTGACTCGATGCCGAAAAGGTTGACGAGGCCGACCACGCCGTGGACCTGCGGGCCCTGGACCACGAAATCCGCAGCGCCTTCCTGCGGTGGCCGGATCTTGGGGCGGATGCCCGCATACCCCGCCACCAGCGCGCCATCGGCCAGGCTGGGCCAGTATTTGCGCACCTCGGCGTAGAACGCATCGCCGCGCGCCGGGTCCACCACGAGGTCCTCGGGCCCATCCACCCATTGCACGTCGGGGCCGAACTTGGCCTGCCCCCCGAGGTCCAGCGTCAGGTGCACACCCAGGCCGGCGCTCTCGGGCACCGGGTAGATCAGCCGCTGGAAGGGCGCCCGCCCCGCGAGCGTGAAGTAGTTGCCCTTGGCATACCAGGCCTGCGGCACATGAGAGGGGTCCAGGCCATCGAGGCACCGCGCCACCGCCGGCGCATGCAGCCCGGCACTGTTGACCACCTGGCGTGCCCGCAACTGCGTGCCGTCCACCGCCTCGAGGTCGATGCCCTCCGCATGGCAGCGACCGGACCGCAGCGCGGCATGGAACACCACCATGCCGCCAGCGCTTTCGAGCTCACCCTGCAGCGACAGCATCAGCGCATGGCTGTCGACGATGCCGGTGCTCGGCGAATGCAGCGCGGCCACGCATTCCAGCGCGGGTTCCATCGCCACGGCCTCAGCGCGCGTGAGTTCCACGAGGTCGTGCACACCGTTGCCAGCTGCCGCGGCACGGATGCCCGCCAGCTGCGCACGCTGCGCCTCGGAGGTCGCGACGATCAGCTTGCCGCAACGGCGGTAGGCGATGCCACGTTCCTGGCAGTAGGCATACAGCATCTCGCGACCCTGCACGCAGAGTCGCGCTTTCCGCGAGCCATGGGGGTAGTAGATGCCGGCATGGATGACTTCGCTGTTGCGCGAGCTGGTGCCCGTGCCGATGGCCGATGCGGCTTCCAGCACCAGCACCTCGTGCCCGCGCAGCGCCAGTGCGCGCGCCACGGCCAAGCCCACGACGCCTGCGCCCACCACCACGGTATCGACCTTGTCCATGTGCAAGACAAAGGCCCTGGATCCTGGGGACCGCGGGCCTGGAGTTGAACGGGATGTGCCCCGCCCGCCGGGCGTTGCACGGCGCGAGCTTACTACTTCAGCTGCACCGAGCCGTTCACCGTGACCATCACCGTGCTCTTGCCCGCCTCCACCGGCACGGGCGCTTCCGCGGAGGCGACCTTCGCGTCCATCGCCATCATGCGCGGACGCGGGGGCATGCCCTGGTCATTGGCGTTCACACTGACCTCGCGCAGCGTGTAGCCGCCGAAACCGAAGCCCTTGGCGATGTCGCCGGCCTTGAGCTTGAACTGCTCGATGGCCTGCGCCTGCGCGTCGGCCTCCACCTTCGCACGCTGCTCGCGGCTCAGGCCGAAGTTCACGCCTCCCATGGTCAGGGTCTGGATCTTGCCTGCGGTGCCGGTGATGCGGGCGAAGTCACGGCCTTCCAGCAGCAGTTCGGCCGAGCCCTGCCAGGCCACGAACTTGCCATCACGGCCATAACGCGGATAGAGGCTGAAATTGCCGGTGCGCACGTCCAGCGCGCCGGGCTGCGCGGATTTGCGGGCCTCGGCCAGCGCCGCCTCGAGCGCGGTCTTGAGCTGGGTCTGCACCTGGTTGGCATCCGCGCCTTCGCGCGTCGTGCTCAGGGTGATGCTCAGCATGTCCTGCGGCACCTCGATCGAGGCACTGGCAGCGAGCTGCACGACGTTGCGGGGTTCGGGTGGGACCGTGGACTGGGCCCAGGACGCGGCGGCGGCCAGCAACAGGACACTGGACGCCAGGGGACGCGCGTAGGAATTCAAGGCATTGCTCCGGAAATTGGTGGTCCGCGGCCCACCGGGGGATGCAGCGGCGCTCAGGGCCGCTGGCGGATGTTTTCGATCTGCTGCTGGCGCAGGGTCTGGCGCAGTTCCTGGTGCTGGCCCTGGCTGAGCATGGGTGCACCGGGAGGCGGCAGGGGCAGCGCACCGACAGGTGCGAGGCTGCCTTCCGACTGCATCTGCGACTGCTTGATGAAGGTGCGCAGCTCGGCCCTCTGTTCGGACTGCAGACCCACGCGCTCCGAGCGGAGCTCGGGACGCACCGGCTGCGCCATCGTGCTGGAAGCACAGACGCAAAGTACTGCGGGCATCAGACGGGAAATCATGTTGGCAAGAATAACTCCAGAGGCCCGTCCACCCTGTTGTGTATCCCGCAAGGCAAATGTGCCAATCGCCCGTCATTTGTAACGATGTGTCAGGTATGCCCGAAAACCCTGAGAACCGCGAAACCAAACGCTTCAGAATCGCGTCTGTTACATATTTGGGAGAGCCTATGAACCAGACCACCAACCGGGCAGACAAGATCCTCGTCGTCGACGACGACAGCCGCATCCGGGACCTGCTGCGGCGCTACCTGACGCAGGAGGGCTTCGAGGTCTTCCAGGCCGAAGACAGCAAGTCGCTGAACCGGATCCTGCTGCGCGAAACCGTGGACCTGATCGTGCTGGACCTGATGCTGCCGGGCGAGGATGGCCTCACCATCTGCCGCCGGCTGCGTGCCGCCAACGACCGCACCCCCATCATCATGCTGACCGCCAAGGTCGAGGACGTGGACCGCATCGTTGGCTTGGAGGTCGGCGCCGACGACTACCTGGGCAAGCCCTTCAACCCGCGCGAACTGCTGGCGCGCATCAACGCCGTGCTGCGCCGCCGGCCCGTCACGGAAGCACCGGGCGCGCCGTCCAACGACAACGAGGTCGTGAAATTCGGCCCATTCAGTTTCGACCTCGGCACCCGCAGCCTGCAGAAGTCGGGCGTGGACCTGCCGCTGACCACTGGCGAGTTCGCGATGCTCAAGGCGCTGGTGCGCCACCCGCGCCAGCCCATGTCGCGCGAGAAGCTCGCCCAGATGGCCCGCGGCCGTGAATTCGAGCCCTTCGACCGCAGCCTGGACGTGCAGATCTCGCGCCTGCGCAAGATGATCGAGGCCGACCCGGCGACGCCGCGCTTCATCCAGACGGTCTGGGGCGTGGGCTACGTGTTCGTGCCGGACGGCAACGACTGAGCTCCGTGTCCTCCGCCCCCAGTCCGGCGCCGCCGGCGGCCGTGGCCGATGCCAGCGATCCGGGCACGGCGCCGAAGCGAGATTGGTCCGCCGTGCGGCTGCGCGGCCCCGGCCTCAACCTCTTCTGGCGCACATTCTTCCTTCTGGGCGCCCTGCTGCTGGTCAGCAACCTGGCGTGGCTGCAGATGCTGCGCGCCTTCGAACTCGATCCACGCGCCGTGCAGACCGCGCGCCAGATCGCCTCGCTGGTGAACCTGAGCCGCGCGGCGCTGGTGCATTCCGACTCCATCGCGCGTGTCTCGCTGATCAAGACCATGACCGAGCAGGAGGATGTGCGCATCCTCCCACGTGAGCCCGATGACCGCTACGTGCCGCTGTCCGTGGACGCGCTGGGCGAACGCATCACCCAGGAGCTCGAGGACCGCCTGGGCCCGGGCACCGTGGTGGCCAACAGCGTCAACGGCGAGCCGGGCCTGTGGGTGGGTTTCACCATCGACGACGACGGCTACTGGATGCTCACCGACAGCTCGCGCCTGAACCCTCCCGTGGGCAAGACCTGGATCATCTGGCTGGCCGTGGCCACCGTGCTGTCGCTGGCCGGCGCGGCTTTGATCGCGGGCCTGATCAACCGGCCGCTCAAGGCCCTGGCGCATTCGGCCAACCGCGTGCGCGAGGGCGACTTCAGCGCCAGCGAACTCAACGAGGAAGCTCCCACCGAAGAATTGCGCAGCGTGAACCGCGAGTTCAACCGCATGGCCCGCAAGCTCGCGCAGATCGAGCAGGACCGCGCGATCATGTTGGCGGGCATTTCGCACGACCTGCGCACGCCGCTGGCCCGCATGCGGCTGGAGACCGAGCTCAGCGTGGAGGACGGCGTGGCGCGCGAACACATGGTCGCGGACATCGAACAGGTGGACGCCATCATCAACAAGTTCATGGACTATGCGCGGCCCGACCACGTGGTGCTCAAGCCGGTGCGGCTGGGCGAGGTGGTGGACCGCTGCGTGTTCGCCATCTCCGAGCGGGCCGACATCCAGGTGCAGGTGGAGGTGCCCGACGACCTGGCGGTGATGGCCGACGAGGTCGAACTCAGCCGCGTAGTCTCCAACCTCCTGGAGAATGCAGCCCGCTATGGCAAGACGCCCAACAGGGAGCTGGCCGAGGTGGACATCCGCGCGACGCTGCGCGATGGCTGGGTGCAGGTGGAAGTGCACGACCACGGCAAAGGTGTGCCGCCGCAGACCCTGTCCCATCTGACCACGGCTTTTTTCCGCGGCGACGCGGCGCGCACCAATGCGCACGGCGCCGGCCTGGGCCTGGCCATCGTGGAGAAGAACATCCAGCGCATGGGGGGCAGCTTCACCTTGTACAACCGCCAGACCGGCGGGCTCGCGGCCCGCATCCAGCTACGGCGCGCGGCGGGTTAACAGCGCGATGGCACGGGCCTCCATGGCCCGGCCCTCGCCCACCGGCCCCATCTTCTCGGCCGTCTTGGCCTTCACGTTGACACGTGAAACCGCCAGCCCCAGGGTGTTGGCGATGCACTGGCACATGGACGGAATCCAGGGGGCCAGCTTCGGCGCCTGCGCCACCACGGTGCTGTCCACATTGGCGATCTCGAAGCCGGCTTCGCGCACGCGACGTGCGGCCTCGGCCAGCAGCACCGTGGAATCCGCACCGCGGAAGCGCGCGTCGGTGTCGGGGAAATGCCGGCCGATGTCGCCGAGCGCCGCAGCACCCAGCAGCGCGTCCGTGATGGCATGCAGAAGCACGTCCGCATCCGAATGCCCCAGCAGCCCCCGTTCATAGGGGATCTTCACGCCACCGAGGATCAGGTCGCGCCCGGCCACGAGTTGGTGCGTGTCCCAGCCCTCACCGATGCGCATCTCTGGCACCGCCAGGGTGGCAGCCTGCTGATCGCCAGGCGGCGTGTGGTCGCTCACGGCGCGGTCCCTCCCATGCGCTGGCGCAACACGGCCTCGGCCATCAGGAAATCCTCCGGATAGGTCACCTTGAAATTCAACGGGCTGCCGGCCACGAGGCGCGGCTGGTGTCCCAGCGCCTCGATGGCCGAGGATTCGTCCGTGACCGAGGCGCCGGCCTCCAGCAAGGCGCCCTGCAGCAGGCCTAGCCGGAACATCTGCGGTGTCTGCGCCAGCCAGTGCTGGCTGCGGTCCACCGTGGCGCCCACACGCTCCTGGCGCGCGAACTTGAGCGTGTCCGACACCGGCTGCGCAAGCAGCCCGCCCACGGGATCGTCGATGCAGGCATCGATCAGCCGATCGATCCATGCGGCAGTGACGAGGCAACGCGCGGCATCGTGCACCAGCACCCAGTCGCCGTCTCTGGCGCCGTGCGTCCGCAGCAAGGCCAGTCCACGCGACACGGTCTGCGCCCGCGAGTCGCCTCCGCAATCCGCCACCAGGAGGCCGCGCGGTCCCTGGACCCCATGGCGCGTGAAGAAATCGTCGCCGGGCGCCACCACGACCAGCGTGCCCGTGAGGCGCTCGACGGTGGCCAGGGCCGCCAGGGTGTGCTGCACCAGTGGCCGACCGGCCACCATCTCATATTGCTTGGGTTGGGGTGTGGCGGCCCGCAGGCCTGCACCGGCACAGGGCACCAGGGCCCACAGGCGGGGGACTGGCTTGGAGGGAGAAGGCATGGAGCGCGTCATCGGATGGGCGCCCATTCTAGAATCCACCCCTGCACACCCCCTGCCCTGACCGGCCGGGGGTGTTCGGCATTGTTGGCCACGTCTGTCGCCCCAGTTCCCTTTCCCACCTCCCGCTGCTCCACCGCTTCTTGCATGTACCTTCCCAAGCTCACCACCGGCAAGCGCTTCGTCTTGCCCCGCCCAGCGGGTTCTGCCGACGCCCTGCTGCTCTCGCGGCTGGCCCAGCGTGACAAGGCGGAGGGGCGCATCACCGCGGTGGTGACGGCCGATGCCACGGACGCACAGCGCCTGCTCGACGAGATCGCCTTCTTTGCGCCGGAGCTGCGTGTGGCCCTGTTCCCCGACTGGGAAACCCTGCCCTACGACACCTTCTCGCCGCACCAGGACCTGATCAGCGAGCGGCTGGCCACGCTGTGGCGGATCTCGCAGCGCGACCGCAAGGACGGCCTCGATATCGTGCTGGTGCCCGCCTCCACGGCGCTGTACCGCCTGGCACCGCCCAGCTTCCTCGCCGCCTACACCTTCCATTTCAAGGCCAAGCAGAAGCTCGACGAGGCGAAGCTCAAGTCCCAGCTCACGCTGGCCGGCTACAACCATGTGAGCCAGGTCGTGAGCCCCGGCGAATACGCGGTGCGCGGCAGCCTGATCGACCTCTTCCCGATGGGCTCGACGGTGCCCTACCGGGTGGACCTGTTCGACGACGAGGTCGATTCCATCCGCACCTTCGACCCCGACACGCAGCGCAGCCTCTACCCGGTGCCCGAGGTGCGGCTGCTGCCCGGCCGCGAGTTCCCGATGGACGATGCGGCAC
Organism: Burkholderiaceae bacterium; assembly: GCA_965278985.1. Classification (GTDB taxonomy): domain Bacteria; phylum Pseudomonadota; class Gammaproteobacteria; order Burkholderiales; family Burkholderiaceae_C; genus CAISIP01. The sequence continues at coordinate 1,551,576 of OZ257131.1, forward strand.
GCACGCGCTTTCGCAGCCGCTGGCGCGAGCTGCTGGAGGGTGACCCCACCAAGAGCCGCATCTACAAGGACATGGGCACGGGCATCGCCACGGCCGGTATCGAGTACTACCTGCCGCTGTTCTTCGAGGACACGGCCACGGTCTTCGACTATCTGGGGACCACCGCCACCCTGGTGCTGCATGGCGACCTGGAGGCGGCCTTCGCGCATTTCTGGCAGGACACGCGGGAGCGCCACCGCCTGCTGCACGGCGACCCCGAGCGCCCCACCCTGCCCCCGGCGGCGCTGTTCCTGAGCGCCGAGCAGTTCTACGCCCACGCGAAGGAGCACGCCCAGCTCTCCCTGCGCGCTGCCGGTGGTGGCGAGGATCCGGCGGACTCCCAGCAGGACGATTGGCGCGGCCTGCCCCCGTTGATGGCGGTCCGGGGTGCCGAGGACCCGCTGGCACGGTTGAAGGATCACATCGCCGGCGGCGGCCACCGTGTGCTGGTGCTGGCGGAAAGCGCGGGCCGCCGGGAAAGCCTGCTGGACTTCCTGCGCGCCAGTGGCCTGGACCCGGTGCGCTTCGACACGCTGCAGGAGTTCGTGGACAGCAGCGAACCGGTGGGGCTGGGCACCTCGACATTGGCCAACGGTTTTGGCTGGATCGAGGCGGGCATCGATTTCGTCACCGAGACCGAACTCTTCGCCAGCGGCGCCACCACACGCCGCAAGCGCCGCCAGGAGCAGGTCAGCGATGTCGAGGCGCTGATCAAGGACCTGAGCGAGCTCAACGTGGGCGACCCCGTGGTCCACAGCGCGCATGGCGTGGGCCGCTACCGGGGGCTGGTGAACCTGGACCTGGGCAACAAGGACGCCAACGGCGAGCCCGAGCTGCAGGAGTTCCTGCACCTGGAATACGCCGACAAGGCCACGCTCTACGTGCCGGTGAGCCAGCTGCAGCTGATCGGCCGCTACACCGGCGTGAGCGCCGAGGAGGCGCCGCTGCACAAGCTGGGCTCCGGCCAGTGGGAAAAGGCCAAGCGCAAGGCCGCCGAGCAGGTGCGCGACTCCGCCGCCGAACTGCTCAACATCTATGCACGGCGCGCCTTGCGCGAGGGCCATGCCTTCCGCTATGCGCCCAACGACTACGAGATCTTCGCCAACGACTTCGGCTTCGAGGAGACAGCCGACCAGCGCGCCGCGATCCACGCGGTGATCCAGGACATGATCAGCCCGCGCCCCATGGACCGGCTGGTTTGCGGCGACGTGGGCTTCGGCAAGACCGAGGTGGCACTGCGTGCGGCCTTCATCGCTGTCACGGGCGGCAAGCAGGTGGCGTTCCTGGCCCCCACCACGCTGCTGGCCGAGCAGCACTACCAGACGCTGGTGGACCGCTTCGGCAAGTGGCCGGTGAAGGTGGCAGAGATGAGCCGCTTCCGCTCCACCAAGGAGATCAACACGGCGCTCAAGGGCGTGGCGGATGGCACCATCGACATCGTGGTCGGCACGCACAAGCTGCTGGGCCAGGACACGCGCTTCAAGAACCTGGGCCTCCTGATCATCGACGAGGAACACCGCTTCGGCGTGCGCCACAAGGAGGCCATGAAGGCGCTGCGCGCCGAGGTCGACGTGCTCACGCTCACCGCCACGCCCATTCCCCGCACGCTGGGCATGGCGCTGGAGGGCCTGCGCGACCTGTCGGTGATCGCCACCGCGCCGCAGCGCCGCCTGGCCATCAAGACCTTCGTGCGCACCGAGGGCAATGGCGTGATCCGCGAGGCGGTGCTGCGTGAACTGAAGCGTGGTGGCCAGGTCTACTTCCTGCACAACGAGGTCGAGACCATCGAGAACCGCCGCGCCAAGCTGGAAGAGCTGCTGCCCGAGGCGCGCATCGCCGTCGCGCACGGCCAGATGCCCGAGCGCCAGCTGGAAGCCGTGATGCGCGACTTCCACGCGCAGCGCTTCAACCTGCTGCTGTGCTCCACCATCATCGAGACCGGCATCGACGTGCCCACGGCCAATACGATCGTGATGAGCCGCGCCGACAAGTTCGGCCTGGCCCAACTGCACCAGCTGCGCGGCCGCGTGGGCCGCAGCCACCACCAGGCCTACGCCTACCTGATGGTGCCCGACATCGAGGGCCTGACCAAGCAGGCCAGCCAGCGGCTCGAAGCCATCCAGCAGATGGAAGAACTGGGCAGCGGCTTCTACCTGGCCATGCACGACCTGGAGATCCGCGGTGCCGGCGAGGTGCTGGGCGAGCACCAGAGCGGCAACATCATGGAGATCGGCTTCCAGCTCTACAACGAGATGCTGTCCGAAGCCGTGCAGTCGCTGAAGGCGGGCAAGGAGCCCGACCTGCTGGCCCCGTTGTCCGTCACCACCGACATCAACCTGCACGCACCCGCCCTGCTGCCCAACGACTACTGCGGCGACGTCCACCTGCGCCTGAGCTTCTACAAGAAACTCGCCAGCGCCAAAAAGACCGAGCAGATCGACACCCTGCTCGAAGAGCTGGTGGACCGCTTCGGCAAGCTGCCGCCGCAGGCCCAGACACTGATCGACGTGCACCGCCTGCGCGTGCTGGCCAAGCCCTATGGCGTGTCCAAGGTGGATGCGGCGCCGGGCGTGATCAGCGTCAGCTTCCACAAGAACCCTCCCATCGACCCGATGCGCATCGTGGACCTGGTGCGCAAGCACAAGCACATCAAGCTCGCAGGCAACGAAAAGCTGCGCATCGAGCGCGCCCTGGCCACCGCGCCCGAGCGTGCGCAGATGGTGCGCGATGTGTTGCGCAACCTCGGTGAGCCCGTGGCGCAAAAGGCCTGAATCCCATCTCTCCTACCGACACCCATGTCCTCCAACTTGTCCCTGCAGCCCGGCCTCGTCACCCGCGGCCTTGCCCTCCCCCTGCACCTGCGTGATTTCGGCCTGATCGCCTTCGACATGGACTCCACGCTGATCAACATCGAGTGCGTGGACGAGATCGCCGCGGCCGCCGGGCGCAAGGACGAAGTGGCAGCCATCACCGAGGCCGCCATGCGGGGCGAACTGCCGGACTACAAGGCCAGCCTGCGCGCGCGCGTGGCCTTGCTCGAAGGCGTGCGTGTCACGCAGATGGAAGAGGTGTACACGCAGCGGCTGCGGCTCAACCCCGGCGCGGTAGAACTCACCTCGGCCTGCCGCGATGCCGGCCTGCAACTGCTGCTGGTGAGCGGCGGCTTCACGTTCTTCAGCGACCGCGTGTGCCAGCGCCTGGGTATCGCGCGCGCACGCTCCAACGTCCTGGAAGTGGCCGATGGCGTGTTGACGGGCCGCATGGTGGACCAGCCGTGGGGCGATATCTGCGACGGCGAGGAGAAGAAGCGCATGCTGCTGCAGACCTGCGCGGAACTTGGCCTGCGCGCGGAGCAAGCCATCGCCGTGGGCGATGGCGCCAACGACCTGCCGATGATGGGTGTGGCGGGGCTCTCCGTCGCCTACCACGCCAAGCCGCGCGTGCAGGAAGCCGCCAAGGTGGCGATCCAGACCGGTGGACTGGACCGGCTGCTCGAAATCTTCGACTGAGCGTCGCTGCCGGCACGGACCACGCATCCGGCCGGACACCTGCATCGCGGCAGTGCCGCCCGAGATCCGACCCTGGTCGCATGGCGTACAACGGCCATGGTCTTGCCTCCACATCGCGCGGGACACGTGGTCGTGCGTTGTCGCATGCAAGTTGGTAACGCTGTGGCGCAAACACCGATTGCCGCGACCATGGAACTTGTGCCCGTGGGGATGGTCAGCTACAACATGAACAACGCATGGCGTCGCTGGATGTAAGCGATGTCAACCCCGGCGACAACCATGCGTTGAGAGTGGGTGGTCGAGCCACGGCGATGGCGCAGGCTGTCGTCTGTGGTTATGATGAATTGCACTTTTCCGGAAGTGGGCGCTGTGCCACAGTTTGCCGCTGCCGTTTCTTGGAGAACCGTCATGACAATCTTTTCTCGTTACCAGAGCAGGTATGAGGCAGGGCAGGACGAGGAAATGTCGATCCAGGAGTATCTGGATCTTTGCAAGAAGGACCCCAACGCGTATGCCAGCGTCGCCGAACGTATGCTGGCGGCCATCGGCGAACCCGAGCTGGTAGACACGCGCACCGACCCGCGCCTGTCGCGAATCTTCGCGAACAAGATCCTGCGGCGTTATCCCACCTTCGGTGACCTGTATGGCATGGAAGAGGCTATCGAGAGCATCGTGTCCTACTTCCGCCATGCCGCGCAGGGGCTGGAAGAAAAGAAACAGATCCTTTACCTGCTGGGGCCCGTGGGCGGCGGCAAGTCCACACTGGCGGAAAAGCTCAAGTACCTGATGGAGAAGGTGCCGATCTACGCCATCAAGGGCTCGCCGGTGCACGAGTCTCCGCTGGGCCTGTTCAACCCGGCCGAAGACGCCCAGCTGCTGGAAGACGACTACGGCATTCCGCGCCGTTACCTCAACTCCATCATGAGCCCCTGGGCCGTGAAGCGGCTCAAGGAGTTCGGCGGCGACATCACCAAGTTCCGCGTGGTGAAGATCCAGCCCTCGGTGCTGTCGCAGACCGCCGTGGCCAAGACCGAGCCCGGTGACGAGAACAACCAGGACATCTCCTCGCTGGTCGGCAAGATCGACATCCGCAAGCTGGAGAGTTATTCGCAGGACGACCCCGACGCGTATTCCTATTCCGGCGGCCTGTGCCTGGCGAACCGCGGCCTGCTGGAGTTCGTGGAGATGTTCAAGGCGCCGATCAAGGTGCTGCACCCCTTGCTGACCGCCACGCAGGAAGGCAACTACAAGGGCACCGAAGGCTTCGGCGCGATCCCCTTCGACGGCATGATCCTCGCGCACTCCAACGAGTCCGAATGGTTGAGCTTTCGCAACAACCGCAACAACGAAGCCTTCCTAGACCGGATCTACATCGTCAAGGTGCCGTATTCGCTGCGCGTGTCCGACGAGATACACATCTACGAAAAGCTGATCTCGGGTTCGTCCCTGTCCCGTGACCCCTGCGCGCCCGATACGCTGCGCATGCTGGCGCAGTTCTCGGTCCTCTCGCGGCTCAAGGAGCCCGAGAACTCCAGCATCTTCTCCAAGATGCGGGTCTACGACGGCGAGAACCTGAAGGACACCGACCCCAAGGCCAAGAGCTTCCAGGAGTACCGCGACTTCGCGGGCGTGGACGAGGGCATGACGGGGCTGTCCACGCGCTTTGCGTTCAAGATCCTGTCGCGCGTCTTCAACTTCGACCACCGCGAGGTCGCGGCCAACCCCGTGCACCTGATGTACGTGCTGGAGCAACAGATCGAGCAGGAGCAGTTCCCGCCCGAGGTCGAAGAGAAATACCTGCGCTACATCAAGGAGTTCATGTCGCCGCGTTACGCGGAGTTCATCGGCAAGGAGATCCAGACCGCGTACCTGGAGAGTTACTCCGAGTACGGCCAGAACATCTTCGACCGCTACGTGACCTACGCCGACTTCTGGATCCAGGACCAGGAGTACCGCGACGTGAACACCGGCGAGATGCTGGACCGCTCCGCGCTGAACGACGAACTGGAGAAGATGGAGAAGCCCGCCGGCATCTCCAACCCCAAGGACTTCCGCAACGAGGTGGTGAACTTCGTGCTGCGCGCCCGCGCCAAGAACGATGGCCACAACCCGGCCTGGACCTCCTACGAGAAGCTGCGCACGGTGATCGAGAAGAAGATGTTCTCCAACACCGAGGACCTGCTGCCCGTGATCTCCTTCAACACCAAGGCCAGTGCCGACGAACAGAAGAAGCACCAGGACTTCGTGAACCGCATGATCACCAAGGGCTACACCGAGAAGCAGGTGCGTCTGCTCTGCGAGTGGTATCTGCGGGTGCGCAAGTCTTCCTGACGAAGGAGCCTCCAGTTCATGACGATACGCATCGTTGACCGGCGTTTCGACAGCAAGCACAAGAGTTCGGTCAACCGCGCGCGATTCATCAAGCGCTTCAAGGGCCAGATCCGCAAGGCGGTGGCCGACGCGATCGGTGAACGCGGCGTCAAGGACCTGGACAACGGCGAGAAGGTCGGCATCCCCGGCAGGGACATCGAGGAGCCGCAGTTCTCGCACGGACGTGGCGGCATCTGGCACAACGTGAACCCCGGCAACGACCGCTTCAGCCAGGGCGACGAGGTGGACCGCCCGCAGGGTGGCGCGGGCGGATCGGGTTCGGGCCAGGCCAGCAAGGACGGCAAGGCCCTGGATGAATTCGTCTTCACCCTCACGCGCGACGAGTTCCTCGACATCTTCTTCGACGAACTCGCGCTGCCCAACCTCGTCAAGCGCCAGCTCGCCCGCATCGACCAGTACCGCCGTGTGCGCGCCGGCTACACCCAGAGCGGTGTGCCGACCAACATCAACCTGAGCCGCACCATGCGTGGCGCGGCGGGCCGGCGCATCGCAGTGGGCGCGCCCTACTGGGCCAAGGTGCGCGCGCTGGAGACCGAACTGCAGGAGCTGCTGGCGCGTGCCGCCGATGCAGGCCGTCCGCTGGACGACACCGACCCCGAGATCACGCGCCTGCGCCGCGAGATCGCCAAGTGGCGCGCGCGCATCGAGGCCGTGCCGTTCGTGGACACCTTCGACCTGCGCTACAACAACCGCGTGCGCATCCCGCAGCCGACCACGCAGGCCGTGATGTTCTGCCTGCTCGACGTGTCGGGCTCCATGGACGAGGGGCGCAAGAACGTGGCCAAGCGCTTTTTCATGCTGCTCTACCTGTTCCTCACGCGCAACTACGAGCGTACCGAGGTGGTGTTCATCCGCCACCACACCGTGGCCTTCGAGGTCGACGAGGACGAGTTCTTCACCTCGCGGGAATCCGGCGGCACGGTGGTGTCCAGCGCGCTGGAGTTGATGCACAAGATCGTCGTGGACCGCTACCCCAGCAGCCAGTGGAACATCTACGGCGCACAGGCCTCCGACGGCGACAACTGGAACGACGATTCGCCACGCTGCCGCGAGCTGCTGGAGAGCTCCCTGCTGGCGCTGACGCAGTACTTCGCCTACATCGAGATCACCGACGGACCCCCGCAGAACCTGTGGCGCGAGTACGAGAAGCTGCAGGCCGCGCATGCCGGGCACTTCGCCATGCAGCGCATCGCGAACCTGACCGACATCTACCCCGTGTTCCGCGAGCTGTTCAAGAAGCGCGCCCCGCTCACGGCCTGAGTGTCGTAAACCAACCCACCGCCATGACCCGCACAACGGCGCCCACCCTGCCCGGCGGTTCGGAATGGACCTTCGAGGCCATCGAACAGTACGACGAGGCCATCGGCAAAATAGCCAAGCGTTACGGCCTGGACTGCTACCCGCACCTGCTGGAGATCATCAGCGCCGAACAGATGATGGACGCCTATGCCTCCATCGGCATGCCGGTGTATTACAACCACTGGTCCTTCGGCAAACACTTCCTGGCCACCGAGAACCGTTACAAGCGCGGCCAGATGGGGTTGGCGTACGAGATCGTCATCAACTCCAACCCTTGCATCGCCTACCTGATGGACGAGAACACCCTGCCCATGCAGGCGCTGGTGATCGCCCACGCGGCCTATGGCCACAACTCGTTCTTCAAGGGCAACCACCTCTTCCGGCAGTGGACCAGCGCGGACGCCATCGTCGACTACCTGGTCTTCGCGCGAACCTACATTGCGCAGTGCGAAGAGCGGTACGGCACCACGGCCGTGGAGCGCATGCTCGACGCCTGCCACGCGCTTCAGAGCCTGGGCGTGGACCGCTACAAGCATTCCTCGCAGCTGTCGCTGGCCAAGGAGACGCTGCGCCAGCAGCAGCGCGAGGAATACCTGCAGTCGCAGGTCAACGACCTCTGGCGCACTCTGCCGCCGCAGATGGAACGCGCGCAACCCGTCACGGAAAAGCGCTTCCCCGAAGAACCCGAAGAGAACCTGCTGTACTTCATCGAGAAGAACGCGCCGCTGCTGGAGCCCTGGCAGCGCGAGGTGGTGCGCATCGTGCGCAAGATCGCGCAGTATTTCTACCCGCAGCGCCAGACGCAGGTGATGAACGAGGGCTGGGCCACCTATTGGCACTACACGCTGCTCAACACGCTGTACGACGAGGGCGGTGTGTCCGAAGGCTTCATGCTGGAGTTTCTGCAGTCCCACACCAACGTGGTCTACCAGCCGCCCTACAACAGCCCGTACTACTCCGGCATCAACCCCTATGCGCTGGGCTTTGCGATGTGGCGCGACATCCGGCGCATCTGCGAGGAGCCCACCGCCGAGGACCGCGAATGGTTTCCGCAGATCGCGGGCTCGAACTGGCGCGAGACCTTCGACTTCGCGATGCAGAACTTCAAGGACGAGAGCTTCATCTCGCAGTATCTATCGCCGAAGCTGATGCGCGAATTCCGCTTCTTCTCGGTGCTGGACGACGACCAGCGGCGCAAGCTGCAGATCGGCTCCATCCACAACGAGGACGGCTACCGCGCCTTGCGCGCCCAGCTCGCCGAACAGTACGACCTGGGGCACCGCGAGCCCAACATCCAGGTCTGGAACGTGGACCTGCGCGGCGACCGGTCGCTGACTCTGCGCCATTTCGCCAACCAGCGCCGGCCACTGGATGCCTCCAGCGAGGCCGTGGTGGACCACCTGGCCTATCTCTGGGGTTTCGTGGTGCGCCTGCAGCGGCAGAACGCGAACGGCACCGTGGAACTCGTGCACGAGAAGCGCCACGAGAAACGCACCTCGCCACGCGGCATCATCTGACCGGCATCCCGGTCAAGCCCGCTCCAGCACCGGCCTGCCCGCCTCCACCGCGAACGTCGCCAGGGTGGACACACCGCTGTCCTGGCGCGCCACGTCGTCCACGGCACGCAGTTGCGTGTGCAGCCCCTGCGGCGCGAGGTCCACGATGCCGTAGCCGCGGCGCTCCGCGTCCGCGAGCACGAAATGCGGGTTCTCGCGCAGGCGCTCCGCCATCCTGTCGTTGTTGCCGCCGTGCGAGGTGATGCTGGTGCCGCAAAACTCCACGCCCAGCGTGCGGCTGTCCTCGCGCGCATAGTCGGACTTCACGTGGCCGACCCAGTTGGCATGCACGTCACCGCCGAGGAACACGGGGTTGGGCGCGGCGGTCCGCTCCAGCTGGGTGGTCAGGCGCTGGCGCGCAGCCGCATAACCGTCCCACCCGTCGTTCGAGAACCGCTGTCCCGGGCCGCTGCGGAAGTCCCGCGGACCGAACACGGTCTGCTGGGCCAACAGGGTCCAGCGGCGCTCGCCCGTGCTACGCCGGGCCAACAGCGCGTCCAGCCATTGCTCCTGGGCAGTGCCCAGCAGGCTGCGCGCGGGATCGTTCCACGCCGCGCAGGCCTGCGGGTCCACCAACGCCGCGCCCTGCGGCCCGGTGCACACCGCCGCGTCGCGGTACTGCCGGCCGTCCAGCAGCACCAGCGTCGCGAGCCGCCCCAGCACCATCTCGCGATGGATGCGCGGCCCACCACCCGGCCTGCCCAGCCCGCGCATGGCGTAAGCCAGCACGGACGCCGGCAGCGGCATGTGCTCGTAGTAGGCCTGGTAGGCCGCCAGGCGACGGGCAGCGAACTCGCCGGGCGGCACGGGATCGGCGGCGCCGCTGTAACCCGCATGCACACCCGCATAGTTGTTCTGCACCTCGTGGTCGTCCCAGGTCATGGCCCACGGGCAGGCGGCGTGGATGGCCTGCAGGTCCGGATCGGTCTTGTACAGCGCGTGGCGGCGCCGGTAGTCCCGCAGGGTGACCAGCCAGCCGCCGGTGGCCGTGCGCACCGGGCTCTGGTTGCCGGGGTACTCGTAGAGGTAGTCGCCCAGGAAGAGCACGAGGTCGGGTTGCTCTTGCGCCAGGTGGCGCCAGGCGCTGAAATAGCCATGCTCCCAGCGCTGGCAGGACGCGTAGGCCAGGCGCAGCCGTGCGGGCAACGCCTGCGGCTCGGGCAGCGTGCGGGTGCGTCCCACGGGACTGGCGATGCCACTGGCGATGAAGCGGTAGTGGTACCACCGGTCCGGCGCAAGCCCCTGCACTTCCACATGCACCGCATGCGCCAGCTCCGGCAGCGCCTGGAACTGGCCCCTGTGCACCACCTGCGCGAAGGCCGCGTCGTGCGCCACCTCCCACCGCACGGTCACTGGCCCCACGGATTCCGCCAGCGGCCGTTCCGGCCCGGCCATCAGGCGCGTCCACAGCACCACCGAGGTCGCCGACGGTGTGCCACTGGCGACCCCCAGCACGAAGGGATCGTCCCGCAGGCGCGGCTGCGACCAGGCGCCGCGCGGCAACCACAGTGCCGATGCAGTCGCCAGCCCGAGCCGCAGCGCCTGGCGCCGCGCGGCCAGGTCGGCCGGGACCGTCCGTTCAGGCACCATGGCCGGTGGCCATGGCTACGGGTCGGAGCGACGGGATGCAGTGGCTCACTGGAGCACCTTCGGAACGGCCGAGCGGGCGCTCGCTGAAGTACCTTTGCCTTCGGCTGCGGTGCTATTCGCCTTGGGAGCGGCCCGGCGGCTCATGCGGTGGCCACCGCGCCCAGCACCGCCACGGTCTGCATGCAGGCCCGCGCGGCCTCGGCGCCCTTGACCAGGAAATGGCGCGTGAAGTAGGCGCGGTGCTCGTCGTGCTCATGGAAGTTGTGGGGCGTGAGCACCACCGAGAAGACCGGCACTTCCGTCTCCAGCTGCACGCGCATCAACGCATCGACCACGGTGCTTGCCACGAAGTCGTGGCGGTAGATGCCACCATCGACCACCAGTGCACACCCCACCACCGCGGCATGGCGGCCGGCCTTGCCGAGCTTCTTGGCCAGCAGCGGGATCTCGAAGGCCCCCGGCACCTCGTAGACGTCGATGGCATGGGCCGGCACGCCCAGGCGCTGCATCTCCTGCAGGTAGCCGTCGCGGGCCTGGTGCACGATGTCGGCATGCCAGCAGGCATGGATGAACGCATACCGTTGGCCGCCCGCGGAGGCCAGGGTGGGAACGGTGGCGGGGCGCAACACGCCGCCGCTCAGCGAAACGGGCGCTGCCGGGGCGGCAGAGGGAAAGTCGAGGGTCTGGGACATGCAAGGCTCCGAAACGGGTAGGTCCGTTCCCGGGGCGCGCAGGCACGCAGCCACGCCCACCCGGGCGCCGCCACGTCGAACTGCGTTCTCTCTTTTTCCGGACTGTGACCGTCGGCTTCGGAATCACACCGAATCTGCTGACCCTGGTGATGGCTGGCATCACGAGGCGCTCGCGGGCTGCAACGGGTCGCCCCGCTGATCACCGCCGGTGGGGACTTGCACCCCGCCCTGAGAACACGCCGGCAACATTGCCGGCCTGCGGATTCTAGGGCCCGTGCAAAGACCCCATCAGCCCCATCAGCCACCTGCGAGACAGGCTGTGGCGGCCTGCAGCGCGCCGGGGCCGTGCGGTATGCCCTGCACCACCATCGCGGCCTCCACACCGGCCAGGCAGCCCAGCACCATGGCCGGGTTCACGTCGCCGAGGTGGCCGATGCGGAACACGCGGCCCGTCAACGGCCCCAACCCACCGGCAATGGCCACCTGGAAACGCTCGCGCGCGACACGGCGCAAGCCTTCGGGGTCCACACCCTGCCGCACCTGGATGGAGGTCACGGAATGCGATCGGCTGTCGGGATCGGTCGAGAAGAAGCCGATGGCCCCGGCCGTGCTCCAGCACTGGACCGCGGCGTGCACGGTGCGGGCCAGCAACGCATGGCGCGCCAGCACCTGCTGCTCGCCTTCCAGGAAGACCAGGCCCAGTGCGGCCTCCAGCCCGAACAGCAGCGTCTGCGGCGGCGTGCCGCAGAACTTGCGGTACGAGAAAGGGCTCTTGCGGGTGCGCCAGTCCCAGTAGAAACGCGGCATGGGGTTGCGCTCGCAGGCGGCCATGCCCTTGGCGTCGACAGCCGCGAAACCGAGCCCGGGCGGACACATCAGGCCCTTCTGCGATGCGCCCAGCACCACGTTGGCGCCCAGCGCATCCATGTGCACGGCCGTGGCGCCAAGCGAGGCCACCACGTCCACCACGAAAAGCGCCGGATGCCCCACCGCATCGATGGCGCGGCGGATGGCCTGCATGTCGCTGGTGATGCCGCTGGCCGTGTCGGTGTGCACCGCAAACACGGCCACGATGGCATGTTGCGGGTCGTCGCGCAGCACCGCTTCGACGTCACGCGGGTCGATGGGCAGGCCCTCCACCCATGGCGTGCGCAGCACCTTGCACCCCATGGCTTCGGCCTGCACGGCCCATGAATCGGAGAAATGGCCCGTGCCAGGCACCAGCACCGTCTGGCCCGGCGCCACGAGGTTCACGATCACGGCCTCCCAGGCGCCGTGGCCGTTGGTCGCATACAGGAAGATGTCGGCCGCCTCGGTGTGCAACAGCCGGCGCAGGCCGTCCTCGCAGGCGGCGATGCAGGCATCGAGGCGCGGGTCGGCCATGTCCATGGGCTGGCGGCTGATGGCGTGCATGACCTCGGCGGGCACATGGGTGGGACCGGGGGAATGCAGCAACTGGTGGCCGGGGGTACGGGGGTGGATGCGCATGGGTGCAAGGGCGGTACACGGCCGCGGTGAAAGGGGTGCGCGGCATCTTACGCCGCTCTCCCATGGCGCAATGTCAGAATGGAACTCCTACCAGAACCACAGGCCCGGCCCCATCCACCGCCACGCTCGGCCCTCCATGACCCAGCCCTCTCTTTCCCAGCGCCTCAAGGCCGAAACCGCCCACCAGCACGACCGCATGGAAGGCCTGATGGCGCGTGCCGCCCCCTTCTCGTCACGCGACGCGTACGCAGCCTTCACCGCCTCGCAGTACCTGTTCCAGCAGGACGTGGAGAACTTCTTCGCCGATCCCGCGCTGCAGCAGGCGGTGCCGGATTTGCAGGTGCGCGGCCGCCTGCAGCATGCGCGCGACGACCTCGCGGACCTGGGCGCCGCAGTGCCCCACGAAGCCCCCGCCACCGCGCACGTCACGATGCCCGAAGCCCTGGGCTGGCTGTATGTGTCCGAAGGTTCCACGCTGGGTGCGGCGTTCCTGTTCAAGGAAGCGCAGCAGAAGCTGGGCCTCACCGCGACGCTGGGCGCACGCAACCTCGCGGCCTATCCCGGCGGGCGCATGCAGGTCTGGCGGCAGTTCCAGGCCACGCTGGACGCGCAGCCTGCAAGCGACCACGCGGCGATCCTCGCTGGCGCGCAGGCCGCGTACGAGCGCATGGGGCAGCTGCTGGGCCGCCTGGCCGTGGCCACACCCCAGCCGGCCTGACGCCGGCCGCAGCTGCCGACGGGTCAGAGCTCGCCGGCGGCCGGAAAGCCCTCGATGCCCTTGGCCATGCGCGCGGCGCGCACCACGGCCACGGCCATGACCTCGGCCGCCAGTGCGCCCAGCAGGTTGACGTTGCCCGTCTTGCCGGACTTGCCCGTGCCCAGCGTGAAGATGGTGTCCCCGTCGGACATGGTGTGGATCGGGTTGATGGTGCGTGCCAGGCCATCGTGAGCCATCTGCGCGATCTTCTGCGCCTGTGCCTTGGTCAGCACGGCGTCGGTGGCCACGGTGCCGATGGTGGTGGCCGTGCCGGCCAGCATGCCGGGTGGCAGGTTGCCACGCAGGATCTGCTCGCGGGTATTCAGCAGGCGCTTGCCGTCTTCGGTGCGTGCGCCGGCAATGGGCAGGCCGGTCTGCGGGTCGATGATGTCACCCACCGCATTCACCGCCACGATGGCACCGACCGTGAGCCCGGCGCGCGTGATCGAGGCCGTGCCGATACCCGCCTTCATGGCGCGGCGCCCGCCGAAGAACTTGCCCACCGTGGCGCCCGCACCGGCACCCACATTGCCTCCGCGGGCCGGGCGGTGCTGGCCGCCTCGCAGGCCTTGTAGCCCGCCGTGGCATCCGGGCGGATCTTCGCGTCGCCCACCCCCAGGTCGAACAGGATCGCCGCCGGCACGATGGGCACCACGGCCACGCCCACGTTGAAGCCGATCTTGCGCTCCTCCAGGTACCGCACCACGCCGGTGGCAGCCTCCAGCCCGAAGGCGCTTCCGCCGGACAGCAGGATGGCATGCGCTTTCTCCACCGCGTTGATGGGGTTGAGCAGGTCGGTCTCGCGCGTGCCGGGCGCCGAGCCGCGCACGTCCACGCCGCCGACGGCGCCCTCCTCCGTCAGGATCACCGTGCAGCCGGTGGGCCGCCGCGTGTCCGTGAAGTGGCCGACCTTGACGCCGGGCACCTGCGTGATGGCGCCGGGCTCACCCCACGGTGCCGCGGAGTCCACGGCGGGCTGTGCCTGTGCACGCAGCGCGGACAGGGTGGCGATGGCAGCGGCGGAGCCGTGGAGAAGGTGTCGTCTTTGCATGGTTGCGGGATGGCGCGGCGTATCAGGCGCGCGGATCGGTGTTGGTGGGAGCGCGTGAATCCGCGGCGTCCAGGTGGGCGTCGCGCACGGCGAAGAGCTTGGCCAGGTCCTGTTCCACGGCGCTCTGGTCGGCATCGCCGTCCAGGTCGAGGTCCAGGTCGGGCGGGGCCGCTGCCGCCGCCGCTGCCGACCAGGTGGCGGCATCGGGCAGTTCCAGGTGCGGGCACTGGTCGTCCATGACGAACTGCCAGGTGATGCTGGCGACCCATTCGCGCGCGTCGGGCTCGTAGCGTTCGATCTCGCCCATGAGCCGGCGCTGGAAGGCCACCAGGTACTTCTGGAACTCCGGGTGCCAGTGCTTGAGCACCAGGCGCAGGTGCATCAGCGTGCGCCCCGCCGAGCCGGGCTCCAGCAGCACCTGGGTCTCGATCCAGTTGTCGGGAATGCCAGCGAAACGCAAGGTGTCGCGCGTCAGCATGCGCAGCAGCTCCCGGCGCGTGGTGGTGCGTGAGTCGAGCTCCACCGCGCGTGTGTCCGACATCGGGCGTTCGGTCTGGGAGGGGGGGGCCGACGCGGGCGGCGCGTGGGCCTTGTCCGCGGGGACGCGATTGCGCTTGAACAGGTCCATCGTGCTTGCCTTCCGTCGTTTTTTCCGAGTGGCCGGCAAGGGTGCGCCGGCCGTTGCCTCACTGTGGCGAAACCCTTTGCGCCGCGGCCAGCGGCGCCGAAGCACCGCCCCGGCGGCGCACGCTGACCGACACCTCCATGCCGAGGTAGGCCTCGGGTTCGCCGTACCACACACCCGAGATAGGGGCGGCCTGTGCCGGGTCGCGCGCCACGGCCACGCGGATCAGCTGGCTGCCCCCCACGAGGTTGTTGGTGGGATCATAAGTGACCCATCCCGCGCCCGGCAGGTACACCTGCAGCCAGGCATGCGTGGTGCCCGCGCCCATGACCGCGTCGGTGGCCGCGCCGTGCCCGCCGTCCAGGCTGGCGTCGTAGAGATAGCCCGTGACGAAACGTGCCGCCATGCCCAGGCGGCGTGCCGCCTCGATCATCAGGAGCGCGAAATCGCGGCAACTGCCGCCGCCGCGCTCCAGGGTCTGCAGCGGGGTCTGCGTGCCCTCCTCGTCACGCGCCTGGTAACGCAGCTGCGCCGCGATGTGGCCGTTCATGCGCGCCAACACCGCCACGGTGGACGTGGGCCCGTCGGTATCCATGAACTGCCGCACCCACGCCATGAGCCGGCCTTCCGGGTCCTCGTGGTGCGGCCGCATGCAGGCCTCCAGGTCGAGCCGCTCCGCCGGCTCGTAGGACAGGGGCAGGAACTCGGCCGAGTGCAGCAGCGGCGGCGCGGTCTCCGCCCCGGGCACATGTTCGATGGTGAAGCTGCAGACGATGCGCAGCTCGCGTGCGGCGCCCAGCGGCTGCACCAGCGCGATGGAGTTCGAATAAGTGTCCTGCACCATGCGCACGCTCGCCGGCGGGCTGACCACGAGGTCGGTGGCCAGCACCCGCTGGTCATGGCTGTCACGCGGCCGGAACATCACGCGCTGCAGGCCGAAGCGCACGTCCTCGCCGTAGCGGTAGACGGTGGTGTGGACGATGTCGTGGCGAACGGACATGGCGCCGCGGAGCCTGCGCGCGCTCAGGCGGGCGTGAGGACGTGGATCACGCGCTTGGCGACCAGTTCACGCACCTTTTTGCCGTAGGCCACCATGTGATCGGAGGCGCCGTGCGCCTTCAGCGCCTCCAGGCTTTCCCACTGCTCCACCACCACAAAGGTGTCGTCGCCCAGCGGCGTCTGCACCGGCAGGCCGCCTGGCGCATCCACCACCGCGACGTACTGCACATAGCCCTGCTCGGCATGCACGGCGGGCACGTTGGCCTGGAAGGCTTGCAGCAACGCGGCACGCTGGCCGGGCTGGGCGGTGATGAAGGCGAGCACATGGATCATGGGACAAGGTCTCCTGGTGGTGAAAAAAGGCAGGCGCGCTACAGCAGCAACGCACCGAAATGGCGGGCGAAGCCCTGGGCCGTGTCCGGGTCCAGGCGCTGGCTCACGAAGACTTCGATGCCGCGCAGCACCTTGCGCAGATCCTGGGGGCTGCTGCAGCGCTCTATGGCGGCGCACAACGGATCACCCGACGAGCCGAGGCGTTCGCGCACGAAATCGGATGCGGCCTGCCGCACATCGGCATACGCACGCGGGCTGGTGGCGGGCCGTTCGAGCTCTCCCGGAACCGACGACGCGAAGCCGTTGGCGGCGGGGGGCACGAGCACCATGGGCTCGCCCTCGGCCGCGACCAGTCCGCGGGCCTGCAGATGCTGCAGTGCGTCGTCGAGTTCGCCCACCCGCACGAAGGCCTCCAGCGCATTGACAGTGCGTTTGCCATCGACGAGGATCAGCAGCCGCCGCTCCACCCCGTTGATGTGGCCGCTGCGCGCAGCGACTTCCTGCCGCCCGAGGTCGGTCTTGTGCAATACGGTTCCGGAATTCATCGGCATGCGGGGTCGGGGAGGATGCGCAGACTGCGCCTGATTATGCGTCGGCCCGCATTCCCGCCGTGGCCGGTCGCGAACGAGGAGGACCCATGACCGGCAATGCAGACCTGCTCAAGACCATCGAACTGCCCGTGATGCCCGAAGTGGGCCTTGCGCTGATCCGCACCCTGGACAACGAGAACGTCGAGGCCGCGGAAGTGCAGGCCCTGATCGCGCGCGATCCCGCGCTGACCGTGCGCCTGATCGCGCTGGCCAACAGCGCATCCTTCGGCCTGCCCCGCAAGGTGGCCACGCTCGACAGCGCGATGCAGCTCGTGGGCATGTCGCGCATCCGCACCATGGCACTGTCGGCCTGCCTGCACAACGCGTTCTCGTTGCCGGCCGGCATCGATGGCACGGACTTCTGGCGCTACAGCGCAGCCTGCGCGGGCTATGCGCAGTGGCTCGCCGGGGATCCGCAGGCGGACATGGACACACAGAAGGCCTGGCTGAGCGGCATGATGCTGCGGCTGGGCGAGGCCACGCTGGGCCATGCGCGGCCTGTCGCGCTCGCCAGGTTCGAGCAGCCGGGCCAGACGTCGGCGATGCGCTGGGACCTGCAGCGCGAACTCGTGGGTATCGACGAGGCGGCCGTGACCGCCGAGATCGCGCGGCGCTGGAACTTCCCGCCCGACATCATCATGGGCCTGCGCCTGGCCGGACGGCCCCTCACGGCCGACCCGCGCAACCGGCTCGCGGGCGTCCTGCACCTGGCGGGCCTGCTGGCTGATGTGCCCGATGCCGACGTGAAGGCGCTCGATGCCTTGCCCGTGCCGGTGATGGATGCGCTGGGCCTCAAGTTCGGCTGGATGCAATCCACCTTCCCCGACGCCGGAGGCTTCGTCAGCATTGCTGCGTAGGGCGCGCCGCGCTGCGATGCAACTCCGGCATGAAGCCATGAGAACGGCAGCCTGCACCTTTTTCGGCGCGGACCCCCCACCTAGAATCCGCCGCTGATCCGGGGCCCACCCGGGCTTCAAGGGACTCTCCATGAGCACACACCCTCTTGCGGAACTGCGCGCCCACGCGCTGCAGCATCCCGCCGCCAATGGCAACGCACAACGCCTGGCAGACTTCGGACAACTCTATTTCGAGAGCGCGGATCCTGATGAGGTAGCGGCCCGTGGACCGGCCCAGCTCCACGCGATGGCCACCGCGCACTGGCGCCTGCTGCATACGCCACCCATGGGCGGTGCCGGCAACACGCGCATCCGCGTCTTCAATCCCACACTGGCCGAGGACGGCTTCGCGAGCGACCACACCATGGTGCAGATCGTCCACGACGACATGCCCTTCCTGGTGGATTCCGTCACGATGGCGGTCAACCGCGGTGGCCGCACCGCCCACTGGATCGTGCACCCGCTCATGCGCCTGCTGCGCGACGAGGCCGGACGCGTGCAGGAGGTCGGCCGTGCCGAGCACCGTGGCCAGGCCGCGGGCCAGGTGCTGTCGCTGATCCTGGTCGAATGCGACCGCATCGTGAGCGCCGCGGACCGCGAGCGCCTCGCGGCGGACCTGGGGCAGGTGCTGGGCGACGTGCGCGCCGCCGTGGAAGACTGGCGCCCGATGCTGCAGCGCCTGGGCGAGGTCTGTGCCGCCTCCACCGGCGCGCCCATTGCACAGGCCAGCCGCGACGAAGGCATCGCCTTCCTGCGCTGGCTCGAAGACCGGCACTTCACCTTCCTGGGTGCGCGCGAATACGACCTGCGCCGCGACGGCAGCGCGCTCTCGCTGGTGGCGCGCGAAGGCTCGGGCCTGGGCATCCTGCGCGGCACGGCCCAGACCACCGAAACCCAGTTGCCCCCCGAGGCCGTGGCCTTGTTGCACGAAGACGAGCTGGTGCTGGTCACCAAGGCCATGACGCGCGCCACCGTGCACCGGCCGGCCTGGCTGGACTACATCGCCGTCAAGCGCTTCGGTGCGGACGGCCAGCTGGCGGGCGAATCGCGCTTCCTCGGCCTCTACACCTCCGCGGCCTACTCGGCCGCCGTGCAGGACATCCCGCAGGTGCGACAGCGCGCGGCACAGGTCATGCACAACGCTGGCGTGGTGCCGGACAGCCATGCGGCCAAGGCGCTCCAGACGATCCTGGACAGCTACCCGCGCGACGAGCTGTTCCAGATCACCACGGCAGAACTCAGCGACCATGCCATCGGCATCCTGCGCCTGCAGGAGCGCCAGCGCACCCGCCTGTTCCTGCGCCGCGACCCCTTCGGGCGCTTCACCTCGGCCCAGGTCTTCGTGCCGCGCGACCGCTACAACACCGAATTGCGCGTCAAGGTCGGCAATGAGCTGATGACCGCGCTGGACGGCCAGTCGCTGGAATTCACGCCGATGCTGACCGACAGCCCGATGGCGCGCATCCACTACCTCGTGCGCGCGGCCAGCCACGCGCCGACGGCCGTGAACCGCGAGGCATTGGAGGCCCGCATCACGCGCCTGGCGCAGCGCTGGGAGGACGACTTTAACGCCGCGCTGCTGCGCGCACACGGCGAGGGCCTGGGGCTGGTGCTGGCGCACCGCTTCGCCACGGCATTCCCCATCTCCTACCGCGAAGACTTCGCCGCCGCCGTGGGCGCCGAGGATGCCGACGTGTTGGCCAGCCTCGGGGCGGGCGCGCCGCTGTCTGTCAAGCTGTACCGGCCGCTGAGCGCCGAGCCCGGCCAGCTGCGCTTCAAGGTCTACAGCCTCACGAAGGTGCCGCTGTCCGATTCGCTGCCGGTGCTGGAGCGCATGGGCGCGCGGGTGCTCGACGAACACCCGTACCAGATCGGTGGCCAGGGCGCCTGGATCCACGACCTGGGCCTGCAGGTCTCGCCGGACACCGAGCTGGGCCGCATCAAGGAACGTTTCGAGGCGCTGTTCGCACAGGCCTGGCGTGGAGAGGTAGAGAGCGACGACCTCAACCGGCTGGTGCTCTCCACCGCGCTGGACGCGCGGGCCATCACCGTGCTGCGGGCCTATACGCGGTATTTCAAGCAGATCGGGCTGGCCTACAGCCAGAACTACATCGAGGCCGCGCTGAACCGGCACAGCGCCATCACCGAAGACATCGTGGGCTTGTTCATGGCCCGCTTCGACCCCGCGCTGGAAGGCGACCGCGACGCCGCGCAGGAAACCGTGCGCCAGAAGGTCGAGGCGGCGATGGCGTCCGTGGCGAGCCTGGACGAGGACCGCATCCTGCGCCAGTTCTTCGCCACCATCCAGGCCACGGCACGCACCAACCTCTGGCAGCGCGACGCCAAGGGCGCGGCCAAACCCTACCTGTCCTTGAAGCTCAAGCCGCGCAAGGTGCCGGGTGTGCCCGAGCCCAAGCCGCTGGCCGAGATCTGGGTGTATTCGCCGCGCGTGGAAGGCGTGCACCTGCGCGGCGGCAAGGTCGCGCGCGGCGGCCTGCGCTGGTCCGACCGGCGCGAGGATTTCCGCACCGAGATCCTGGGCCTGGTGAAGGCGCAACAGGTCAAGAACACCGTGATCGTGCCCGTGGGCTCCAAGGGGGGCTTTGTCCTCAAGAACCCACCCCCGGCGAACGACCGCGAGGCCACCCAGGCCGAGGGCGTGGCCTGCTACCGCCTGTTCCTCTGCGGCCTGCTGGACGTCACGGACAACATCGTCAAGGGCGCGGTCGTGCCACCCGCGCAGGTGGTGCGGCACGATGAGGACGATCCCTACCTCGTGGTGGCGGCCGACAAGGGCACGGCCACCTTCTCGGATATCGCGAACGCGGTCTCGGCCGACTACGGGTTCTGGCTCGGGGACGCCTTCGCCTCCGGCGGCTCGGTGGGCTACGACCACAAGAAGATGGGCATCACGGCGCGCGGCGCGTGGGAGTCCGTCAAGCGGCATTTCCGCGCGCTGGGCATCCACACCCAGACCACGAACTTCACGGTGGCCGGCATCGGCGACATGTCGGGCGACGTGTTCGGCAACGGCATGCTGCTGTCCGAACACATCCAGCTGGTGCTGGCCTTCGACCACCGCCACATCTTCATCGACCCCAGCCCCGACACGGCCCGCTCCTTCGCCGAGCGCAAGCGGCTGTTCAACCTGCCACGCTCCAGCTGGGACGATTACGACAAGGGCCTGATCTCCGAAGGCGGCGGGGTCTACCCGCGCAGCGCCAAGTCCATCGCGCTGAGCCCGCAGGCCCGCGCCGTGATCGGCACGGAGGCCACCGAGCTGAGCCCCTCCGAGCTGCTGCACGCGATCCTGCAGGCGCCCGTGGATCTGCTCTACAACGGCGGCATCGGCACCTACGTGAAGGCCAGCACCGAGAGCCACGCCCAGGCCGGCGACAAGTCCAGCGACGCCTTCCGCGTGAACGGCAGCCAGTTGCGCTGCAAGGTGCTGGGCGAAGGCGGCAACCTGGGCTGCACGCAGCTGGGTCGCATCGAATACGCGCAGAAAGGCGGCCTCATCTACACCGACGCCATCGACAACTCCGCCGGCGTGGACTGCTCCGACCACGAGGTGAACATCAAGATCCTGCTGGGCCAGGTGGTGGAGTCCGGCGACATGACGCTCAAGCAGCGCAACGACCTGCTGGCCTCGATGACCGACGAGGTCGGCCTGCTGGTGCTGACCGACAACTACTACCAGACCCAGGCCCTCGAAGTGGCGGGCCATCGGCCGCGCTACCTGCTCGATGGCCAGCAGCGCCTCATCCAGTGGCTGGAAAGCACGGGGCGGCTGAACCGCGCCATCGAGTTCCTGCCGACGGACGAAGAGATCACCCGCCGCCGCGCCGCCGGGGGCGGGTTGACGGCGCCCGAGAGCGCCGTGCTGATGGCCTATTCGAAGATGTCGCTGTTCGACGAGCTGCTCGCCAGCAACCTGCCCGACGACCCCTTCTTCGAACGCGCGCTGGTGGCCTATTTCCCCAAGGTGCTGAGCCAGAAGTTCGCACCGGCCATCGCCAACCATGCGCTCAAGCGCGAGATCATCGCCACCTACATCACGAACTCGGTGGTCAACCGCACGGGCGCGACCTTCGTGAACTTCATCGCGTCGGAGGCGGGCGCCACCGCCGCGGACGTGGTGCGCGCCTTCACGCTGGCACGCGAAGTCTTCGGCCTGGAGCGGCTGTGGGACCAGATCGACGCACTGGACTACCGTGTCTCGGCCCAGCTGCAGCTGGACCTGCTGAGCAAGCTCACGGCCATTGCCCAGCGCGCCGCGCGCTGGATGCTGCGCGCCCGCAAGACCGACGCAGCCCTGCCCGAGCAGGTGGCGCGTTACCAGCCTGCGGCCGCCTCGCTGCGTGCGCGGCTCACCGAGCTGCTGCCGGCCTCGGGCCTGGAGGACTGGCGCCGGGCCGCCCAGGCCCTGGTGGACGGCGGCGTCGAGCAGGCGCTGGCCGACGACCTCACGGCGCTGGAATACGTCTTCCCGGCGCTGGACCTGGTGGAACTGGCCCAGCAGGCCGGCTGCCCGCTGGAGCAGGCAGCGCGCACCTATTTCGACATCGACGCCACCTTGGGCCTGGCGCCGTGGCGCGCCGAGGTCAACCGGCTGCCGACCGACACGCTGTGGCAGACCCAGGCCCGCGGCAGTGCACGCGACGACGTATATTCCATCGCCGTGCAGATCGCGCTGGGCTTGCTGACGCGCCAGGAAGCCTTCGCCGACTGGGAAACCCGCAACCACAAGGCCATCGAGCGGCTGCGCGGGCTGCGTACCCACATCAGCACCCAGAGCCCCGACCTGGCGCCCGTGTCGGTGGCACTGCGCGAACTGCGGCACCAGGCCTGACAACCGCGACCAGACAACACCGATCTTGCCCACTCCTCCCTCCCTGCTCCGCGACGACGAGATCCACGCCCTCTTCAGCACCCTGCGCGCCGCCAACCCGGCGCCGCTGACCGAACTTGAATACACCAGCGTCTTCGAGCTGCTGGCGTCGGTGCTGCTGAGCGCGCAGGCCACGGATGTGTCGGTCAACAAGGCCACGCGGCGCCTGTATGCGGTGGCCAACACGCCCGCGAAGGTCCTCGCGCTGGGCCAGGAGGCACTGGAGCCCTACATCCGCACCATCGGGCTGTACCGCAGCAAAGCACGCCACCTGCTGCAGACCTGTCAGATCCTGGTGGAGCGCCACGGCGGCGTGGTGCCCCGGGACCGGGAAGCCCTGGAAGCCCTGCCCGGCGTGGGGCGCAAGACGGCCAACGTGGTGCTCAACTCCGCGTTCGGCGAGGCCACCATGGCGGTGGATACCCACATCTTCCGTGTATCCAATCGCACAGGCCTGGCGCCCGGCAAGACCCCGCGCGAAGTCGAAGACGGGCTGATGGCGCGTGTTCCGGCCGAGTTCCAGGTGGATGCGCACCATTGGCTGATATTGCACGGCCGCTACATCTGCCAGGCGCGCCAGCCGCGTTGCTGGGACTGTGGCATCAGCGCGTGGTGCCGCTACAGCCCGAAGACGCCCAAGCCCGCAAATGGCCGTGCCACACCCCCTTAAGTACGGGATTTGGCGCCATGGTCGCCGGTCATAATCCTGCCCCATGGGTCCAAGCCCCCCCCCTTTCGTCGACCCACGCACCATCGTTCTCCTGACCGGCGTCATGGGCGGCCTGATGTCGGTGGTGCTGTACTTCCTGCATCGCAACTACCCCCGCTCGGTGAAGGGGCTGGGCGACTGGTCGCTGTCGTCGGCGCTGCTGTTTTTCGGCGGGCTGGCGGCGGCCACGCGGGGCAAGTCGCACGACCTCGTGTCCATCACGGGTGCCAACCTGCTGATCTTCTTCGGCGTGTACTGCCAGTACGTCGGCAGCCAGCGCTTCTTCGGCCTGCGCCCCAACGTGCTGCCGGGCATGCTGCTGATCGTGGCGTTGACGGCGGTATCGGGCTGGTACACGGTGGCGGATCCCAACTACCGCGTCCGGCTGATGATCTACGTCTTCGTGATGGCCGGGACCTTCAGCGTCCATGCCTGGCTGATCCTGCGGCGCAGCGCGCTGAACTTCACCCACTGGTTCGCCATCGGCATCCTGGTCTGCGGCGTGCTGAGCCAGATCATGCGGTTCGTGACCTCCTGGCTTTACCCGCTGGGCACGGGCATCCTGGACCACACGCCCCAGAACATCATCTACATCATCGCCTATCCGTTCCTGATGATGCTGTTCGCGATCAGCCTGGTGCTCATGGCGACCGATCGCGTGCGGACCGAGTTCGAGCACCTGGCCAGCCACGACTCGCTGACCAATGCGCTGACGCGCCGCCGCCTGACCGAAGTCGCGCACCGCGAGCTCGAACGCTGCAACCGCCACGGCCGGCAGATGTCCTTGCTGCTGATCGACCTGGACCACTTCAAGGCCATCAACGACAGCCTCGGCCATCCGACCGGGGACCGCGTGCTGGTCCAGTTCGTGAACGCCGTCGAGTCCCTGCTGCGCCGCGCCGACGTGCTGGGGCGGCTCGGTGGTGAGGAGTTCGTGGTGCTGCTGCCCGAAACCTCCACCGAGGTGGCGCGTGTGGTGGCCGAACGCATCCGCACCAAGATCACGGAGCTGCGCGATCCCGCGCCCTTCACCGTCAGCATCGGCGTGACCACCAACCTGCCCGGCAAAGACACGGTCGAGGCCCTGATGGCCCGCGCCGATGCCGCCATGTACCAGGCCAAGCAACTGGGCCGGGACCGCGTGGTGGTGGGCTGATCGTGGGGCCCACGCCCGGGGGCTAGGTCCCCGGCGGTGGCTGCCACGCCAGGCGCAGGCTTTCTGCGAAAGCGATGGGCTCCTTGGGCCACGACGCACCCTCGCCCACCCGACGCTCTCCCCGTGCAAGCAGCATTGCCGCCCGCATCACGCCGGCATGGGTGATCCAGACCACGGGCACTTCGCTTTGCAATGCCTGTTGCCAGGCCTGCTCCACACGCGCCATCAACTGCTGCACGCTCTCGCGCCCGCCAAATGCATGGTCCGCGAAATCGGCGGTCCACGCATCCAGGTCGGCGCGCGGGATGTCGCTCCAGCGCCAGCCCTCCCAGCAGCCGAAGTCCATCTCGGCCAGACGCGGATCCAGGGCGGGCGGCCCCAGGTCCGGCCGCAGGGCCTGCAGGGCCTGCGCCAGTTGCAGGCAGCGCAGCCGCGGCGAGCACCACACGGCCAGGCCCTGCGGCAATCGCGCCGCCAGCGCCTGCGCGGCACGCTGCGTGTCGGTGGCGTCCGCCTCCAGGTCCGTCGAGCCATAACAGGTGCCGGCCTCCACCAAGGGCTGTGCGTGCCGCACGAGCCAGAGCGCGCGCCCGGTCATGTCGTGCCATCCTTCACGCCGCGCCGGGTGTGCGCCACGGGGGCGTCCATTCACCGCCCCCAGGCCAGCAGCAGCCCCAGGTAGAGCGCCAGCTCACAGACCTGTTGCGTCGCCCCCAGGCAGTCGCCCGTGAACCCCTGCAGCCGCCGCGCGAACCAGCGCCCCATGAGCCACCAGGCCAGCGCGGCGGCCGCCACACCCGCGGGCCACACCAGCCCCGGCGCGCGCCAGGCCACCAGCGCCACGGCGGCCAGCATCCACAACAGCGCGATGGCCAGGCTCGCGCTGCTGATCTGCTCGGCCAAGGGCTTGGACTTGGAACCCGCATCGTCGCCCACATGCCGCATGCTGCGCACCAGCGCCAGCGGCCAGAAGCGCGATACCACGTGGGCCAGGAACAGCGCCCAGCAGGCCAGCCGCGGGTCCAAGGCTCCGAGCATCGCCACCAGCGCCACTTTGCACACCAGCGCCATCACCAGCGCGATGGCGCCGAAGGCACCGATGCGCGAATCCTTCATGATCAGCAGCGCCCGCTCCCGGTCGGCGCTGCCGCCCAGGCCATCGGCCACGTCCGCCAGCCCGTCCTCGTGGAAGGCACCGGTCAGCAACACACCGAACGCCGTGCCCAGCGCGGCCACCACCAGCGGCAGGAAGCTGCTGGCCGGCAAGGCGGCGAACAGGCCTGCGCTCAGCCAGGCGACCGCCCCCCCGACCAACCAGCCCACACCCGGGAAATGCGCGGCACTGGCCCGCAGCATCGCCGGGCTGTAGCCCACCCAGGCCGCGAGGCGGCCGGTCACCGGCACCCGCGTGAAGAACTGCAGGGCCAGCAGGAAATGGCGCAGCGCCTGCATGGCGCCTTCAGGCCGACGGCGCTTGCGCGGGTGGCGCCTGCACCGGCAGCGCCTCCGACACGCCAGCGCTTTCGAAGCTGGCCATCTCTTCCAGCAGCCTGCAGGCCGATACCAGCAACGGCCAGGCCAGCGCGGCCCCGGAGCCCTCACCCAACCGCAGGCCCATGTCCAGCAACGGCGACACCCCCAGGTGACCCAGCATCGCCGCATGGCCGCGCTCGCCCGAGCGGTGCGCGAACACGCAGCGCTGCAGCACACGCGGCTGCAGCGCATGGGCCACCAGCACGGCCGCCGTGGTGATGAATCCGTCCACCAGCACCACGCGGCGCTCCAGCGCGGCCTGCAGCACAGCGCCCACCATCGTGGCGATCTCGAAGCCACCCATCGCGGCCAGCACCTGCAGGGGTTCCTGCACCTCGGCGTGGCGCTGCAACACCTCGCGCAAAACCGCAATCTTCCGCTCCACGGCCGCCGCGTCCAGGCCAGTGCCCGACCCGGTGCAGTCCGCGATGTCCCGCCCCGCCAGCCGCGCCAGCAGCAGCGACGCCGCCGAGGTGTTGCCGATGCCCATCTCGCCCAGCAACAGCGCGTTGCCGGGCAACTGCTGCACCAGCGCACGCCCCTGGGTGATGGCCGCTTGGCACTGCGCCAGGGACATCGCGGGTTGCCGGGACGCATCGGCCGTGCCCGGACCGAGCTTGCGCAACAGCAGGTGCGGCCCCAGCGGGTCGTTGCACGGGTGCGGCGCGACCTCACGCGCCACGCCACAGTCCACCACCGTGAGCGCGATGCCGTGCTGGCGCGCCAGCACATTCGCCGCGGCGCCGCCGGCGAGAAAGTTCTGCACCATCTGCCAGGTCACGTCACTGGGATAGGCCGAGACCCCCCGTGCCGCCAGGCCGTGGTCGGCGGCGAACACCACCAGCTGCGGCTGCTGCAGCCGCGGCCGTTCCGTGCCCTGGATTTCGCCCAGGCGGCGCGCCAGCAGCTCCAAGGCGCCGAGCGCGCCCAGCGGCTTGGTCTTGTGGTCGAGGGCGTGCTGCAGCGCGGCGCGCAGCGTGGGATCGTCGATGTCAGGCAGGTTGGGAATCAGCATGTGCAAGGCAGTGGGCAATCAGGATGCCGCCGGGCTAGGGAGGAGGAGGTTCTGCAGCACGCCCGGCGCGAAGTGCTGTTCCACATAGTCCGCCAGCCCCTCGAACACGGCGTCCAGCGTGGGTGTGGCCACGCCGAACAGGGCCTGCAGCACCTGCGGATTCTCCAGCAGGCCGTGGAGGTAGAAGCCCAGCACGTTGCCCGCGTCGTTCTGCCAGCCCAGGCCGTCGGGCAGCGCTGCATGCGCCCGCACACCGGCCTGCCGCAGCCCCTCGTGCGCCTGCGTCTGGCCATGGTGGATCTCATACCCCTGCACGTCCACACCCGACAGGGCCTGCCAGGCACCGTGCAAGGCGTGGAAACGCGTGGCGGTGTGCCGCACCGTCTTGTCGCGGTCGAACAGCGTGACCAGCGGCAGCAGGCCCAGGCCGGGCGCATTGCCGTCGATGCCATGCGGGTCGACCAGCGCCTCGCCCAGCACCTGCAGCCCACCGCAGATGCCCAGCACCCGGCCACCTGCATCGGCATGCGCGTTGACGGCGGCATCCAGACCCTGCGCACGCAGCCAGGCCAGGTCGCCGCTGGTGTGCTTGGAGCCGGGCAGCACGACCCAGTCCTGCGGCTGCAGGCCGGCGAGTTGGCCCGGATGGCGCACCCACACCAGCCGCAGGCCCGGCACGTTCTTCAGCGGCTGGAACTCGTCGAGGTTGCTGATGCGCGGCCACGCGACCACGGCCACCACCGTGTCGCGCACGGCCCCGGTCCGCGCCGGGCCCTGGACCGTGCGGTCGTCGAAGACACCGTCCTCCTCCGGAAGTCCGTGCTGCCACCACATGGGCAGGGTGGCGACCGTGGGCACGCCGGTCATCTGCTCCAGCATCTGCGGGCCGGGCGCCAGCAGCGCCGCGTCACCGCGGAACTTGTTCAACACGAAGCCGCGCAGCAGCGCGCGTTCGGCCTCGGGCAGCAGCGCCCAGGTGCCGTAGAGGTGGGCGAAGGCGCCGCCGCGGTCGATGTCGGTCACCAGCAGGCAGGCGGCGTTGGCATGCCGCGCCACACGCATGTTCACGATGTCGCTGTCGGACAGGTTGATCTCGGCCGGCGAGCCCGCGCCCTCGATGACCACCACGTCGTATTCCGCGCGCAAATCGTCCAGCGCCCGCGCAACCGTGGGCCAGACGCTGGCACTGCGGCCGCGCCAGGGCATGCGCGAAAGTCCTTCATCGACCTGCCCCATGAGCACGACCTGGCTGTGCGTGTCGTGTTCGGGCTTGAGCAGCAGCGGGTTCATGCGCACCTCGGGCTGGGCGCGCGCGGCCAGGGCCTGGAAATACTGGGCGCTGCCGATCTCGCCGCCCGCCACCACGCGCGCGTTGTTGCTCATGTTCTGCGCCTTGAAAGGCGCCACGCGCAGGCCCTGGCGGGCGTACCAGCGGCACAGGGCGGTGGTGAGCCAGCTCTTGCCCGCGCCGCTGGTCGTGCCCAGCACCATCACGCAAGCTGCGGTCATGGCGTGCCTCCCATCGACAACATGCCGGTGACCAACACCACCAGCGCCGCACCCAGTACCAGCGCCCATTCCGCCACCCGCAGCGCGCGCCGCGTGTCCGCTGGCAAAGGACCCCGCCCGTTGGCATTGAGGATGTAGACGCCCGGCTTGCGCAGGCGCAGGCCGAGGGCGAGCGCCAGCGCCGCCATGGGCCAGCCACTGTTGGGCGACGGCGTGCGCCGTGCCTCGCGCCGCAGTCCCCGCAGCCACAGGCGGCCCGCCGCGAAGGCCACCAGCACGGCCGTGATGCGTGCCGGCAGCCAGGACGCCACGTCGTCGGCGCGCGCCGCCCACTTGCCGGCCCAGGCCCAGTCGCGGCCCTGCCGCAGGCCCGGGTAGCCCCACATCGCATCCGCCGTGTTGGCGAATCGGTACAGCGCCGCACCCGGCAGCCCGGCCAGCAGGAACCAGCACAGCGGTGCCACCACCGAGTCGTTGAGGTTCTCGGCCAGGGACTCGATGGCAGTCTCACGCACCTCGCCGGCCTGCAGGCGGCTGGCATCCCGGCTCGCCAGGTGGCCCAGCCGTGCACGCCCGGCCTGCAGCGATGCGTCCAGCGCCGTTTCCACCGCCTGCACCTCCTGGCGCAGCATGCGCCAGGCCAGCAGCGGCTTGAGCAACAGGCCCAGCAGCAGTGCTGCACCGACGGCCTGCCACCCGCCGAGCGCGGCCCAGCGCAGCAGCAGCCACTGCAGGCCAGCGGCCACGGCGACGCTCAAGAGCGCCAGCAGCCACCACGCCAGCGCACCGCGCGCGAAGGCGCGCAGGTCGCGCCGGCCCGGCACGCGTGGCAGCACCCACGCCGCGCACGCCTCCAGCCCACGGCCCATCCACGCCACCGGATGCCAGCGCAGCGGCGGCTCGCCCCACCAGCGGTCCACCAGCAGCGCCGCGACCAGCGCCAACACGGGCCACCACGAAGGCGCGTCGGCGAAGAGCATGCTCAGTCTTCGATGCCGCGCTGCGCCGGAATGCCGGCGTTGAAAGCGTGCTTGACCTTGACCATCTCGGTCACGGTATCGGCCAGCGCGATGATCTCCTGCGGGCAACGCCGCCCGGTCAGCACCACGTGCACCTCGCGTGGCCGCGAGCGCAGCGTCTCCAGCACGTCTTCCAGCGGCAGCCAGCCGTAGATGAGCGGATAGGTGATCTCGTCGAGCACCACCAGGAAGTGCTCCCCGGCCAGGATGGTCGCGCGCGCTTTCTGCCACCCTTGCCGTGCGAGCTCCGCGGAGTGTTCGAGGTCCTGGCTCTTCCAGCTGAAGCCGTCCCCCAGGCCCTCGATGGGGATGCCGATCTGCTCGAACATGCGGTGTTCGCCAAAACGTGCCGAGGGCACCTTCATGAACTGGTAGATCTTCACGGCCTTGCCGCGGCCATGGGCGCGTAGCGCCAGGCCGAAGGCGGCGGTGCTCTTGCCCTTGCCGTCGCCGGTGTTCACCAGCACCAGGCCACGGCGCTCGCCCTCCGCCTTGTCGTAGGGCTTCACCGTGGGGGGTGTCTCGATCTGCATGATGGGGTGCGCCTCCTTGCGCTCAGGAATCCGTGGAGAGATGGGGGATGGCGACCCAGCCGCCCGCGATCGCATGGATGCGCACCCGGCCGTCGAAGACCTGCACCAGCTCGGCATGCGTCGCGGCATCGGCGCAGTCGCCGTGGTGCAGCACCCTGCCCTGCGCCATGACCACCAGCCGCTGCGCATGCAGCGCCACCGACAACTCGTGCAGCACGCTCACCACCGTGCGGCCCTCGGCCACCAGGGCCTGCACGATGGCGATCCAGTCGGCCTGGTGCGGCGGGTCCAGGTTGGCCAGCGGCTCGTCCATCAGCAACACCTCGGCCTGCACGGCCAGCGCCCGCGCCAGCAGCACGCGCTGGCGTTCGCCGCCGGAGAGCTGGCCCAGCGGGCGGGTGCGCCATTCCCAGGCCTGCGTGGCGCGCAGCGCCTCTTCCACGGCCGCGGTGTCGGCCGCGCTGGCCGTCGCCAGCCACGGCTGGTGCGGCAGGCGGCCGAGCATGGCGACGTCCCACACCGTCAGGTCGTCGGCGCTGCGCTGGTTCTGGCCGAGCCAGGACAGCAGACGGGCACGTGCCTTGCCCGGATAGGTGGACAAGGACTGGCCCATGAGATCCACCGTGCCCGCCGCCATGGCCGCGTGCGGCAGCAGGCCGGCCAGCGCCTGCAGCAGCGTGGACTTGCCGGCGCCGTTGGGCCCGACGATGCTGGTCCACCGGCCGCGCAGCAGGCCCAGGTCCACGCCGTGCAGCACCTCGGCCGTGTCCAGCCGCACGCGCAGGCCGCGAGCCGACAGTGCCGACAGTGCCGACGTGTCCCGCAACGCACTCATGAGAACGCGCCTCCCACCGAACGCCGGTGCATCAGCCACAGCAGGTAGCCGCCCCCCAGCAGCGCCGTGAGGATGCCCACGGCCAGCTCCTGCGGCGACACCAGCCAGCGCGCCAGGATGTCGGCGCCCAGCAGCAGCACGCCACCGGCCAGGCAACTGAGCCAGGCCAGGCGCGCATGGCCGGTCTTGAGGATGGAGCGCACCAGATGCGGCGCCGCCAGGCCCACGAAAGCGATCAGCCCTGTCTGCGCCACGGCCGCGCCGGTGGCCAGTGCCAGCACGCCCACCAGCGCCGCGCGCAGCCGCGCCAGCGGCAGGCCCAGGCTCAGGGCCGTGGCCTCGCCCAGCGACAGACCGTCCAGCACGGGGCTCAACACCCACGCCAGGCCCATGCAACACACCCAGGTCGCGGCCATCACACCGCAGGCCGACCAGCCCACATAACCGGTGCTGCCCAGCATGAAGGACTGCATGTTCTGCAGCAGGTCGGGCCGCGCCAGCATGATCAGGTCCTTGACCGCACCCAGCACCACACCCACGATCACGCCGGCCAGCAGCAGCCGCAGCGTGTGTTGCACGCCGCGCGCGAGCATCAGTGTCAACAGCACGCCCACCACCGCACCCACGAAGGCGCCGCCCGTGAGCCCCAGCCGCGTGACCCACTGCGTGGCGAACGGCGACAGGCCGAAGACCACCAGCGACACCGCCACGCCCAGCGAGGCGCCCGAGGCGCTGCCCAGCAGGTAGGGGTCGGCCAGCGGGTTGCGGAACAGGCCTTGCGCCACGGCCCCGGCCAGGCCCAGCAAGGCACCCGCGAGCCAGGCGCCCAGGCTGCGCGGCAGCCGGATGTCCCACACGATCTGCAGCGCCACCGGGTCGCGCGCGGCCTGCCACACGCTGTCGAAACCCGTGCTGCCCACGCTCGCGCCCAACAGCACCAGCGCCCCGCCCACCAGCAGCAGGGCCCAGCCGAGCCAGAGGACGCCGCGGCTCGGCGGCATGGCCGTGCGCACGGTGTCTGCTTCGGCCTCGGTGGCGGGTGCGAAGCTCATGGACGAGCCGCCTTCTCGCGCAGGCACTGCGCCATGATGCGCGCGGCCTCGGCCATGCGCGGGCCGGGCCGCACCAGCACATCGGAGTCCTCGGACCGGAAGCGGCACACGCGCTGCTCGCGCATCGCCCGCATCGCGGCCCAGCCCGGGCGCTCGGGCATGCCCAGGTAACCGCGCTCGTTGACCATGATCAGGTCGGGCGCGGCACGCACCACGTACTCGGGATTGAGCTTGGGAAACGGCCCCAGGCTGGGCGGCACGATGTTCTGCACCCCCAGCCGCGCCATGGTCTCGCCGATGAAGGACGAAGCACCCGCTGCGTACGGTCCGCTGTTGACCTCGTAGTAGACGCGCGTGCCCTTGACCGACGCGGGCAGGGACTGCGCGGCTGCCGTGACGGCCGCATCGATCTCGCGCCACACGCGCTGCGCATCGGCCACCCCCAGCAGTTCGCCCACCACGCCCAGCACCCGCTGTACGTCGACCTGGTTCTTGGGCTCCAGCGCCAGCACCTTCAGGCCCAGGGCCTCCAGGCGTTCGCTTGCGCGCGAGCTGCTGGCGAGCAGCACCACGTCCGGCTTCAGGGCCACCACGGCCTCGATGTTCGGGTCCAGCCCGCCGCCCACCTTGGGCAGGCCGGGAATGCTGGCCGGGAAGTTGGAATACCGGTCCGTGCCCACGATGCGCTGGCACTGGCCCAGCGCGCAGACGGTCTCCGTCAGCGAGGGCAGCAGCGTGACGATGCGCTGCGGCGGCTTGTCGAACTCCACCACCACGCCCCGGTCGTCCTTGAGCTGCAGGGCCTGCGCGGCCCCCGCCAGCAGCAAGGACGCCACCGCCACCTGCACGCACCCCGCCGCCACCCTGCACCACCGTTCCACGCTCATGTCCCGTCCTTCACCACCAGCGGCAGTCCCGCCACCATCAGGCTCACCCGCACGCAGCGGCTGGCCACCTGCTGGTTCAACCATCCCAATGCATCCACGAAGGCCCGCGTCTCGGCGCCCATCGGGATCACCCCCAGGCCGATCTCGTTGCCGACCAGCACCACCGGCCCGGGCAGCGGGTCCAGCGCAGCCAGCAGGGCGTCGATGGCCTGTGCGGCAGCCGCCGCGTCCGGCGCCGGCGCACCGCCTGCCGGCATGCGCAGGTTCGTGAGCCACAGCGTCAGGCAATCCACGACCACCAGCGTGTCCGGGCGGCTGTGGGCCCGCAGCGTGCCGGCAAGGTCCAGTGGTTCCTCCACGGTGCGCATGCGCGGCACGCGTCGCCGGCGGTCTTCCTGGTGGCGCGCGATGCGCTGCGCCATTTCCTCGTCCCAGGCGCGCGCTGTCGCCACCAGCACGGCCCGGTGGTCCGGGGAACGTGCCAGCCACGCCTGCGCCAGCGCTTCGGCACGGCGCGACTTGCCGCTGCGCTGTCCGCCCAGCAGCAGTTCGCTGTGCGCCACATGCAGCTCAGCGGCCATGCTGCTGCGACCACTGCAGCACGATGCGGTGCAGTTGCTCCACCCCATCGGTCAGCGCGGCCGGCCCGGGCTGCAGGATATTGGCCGACTTGATCTCGAAGAGCTGCGCATCCCGCACCGCCGGCACGCCGGCCCAACCGGGCCGCGCCGCCACCTTCTCGGCACGGAACTTCTTGCCGCACCACGAGCCGATGACGATGTCCGGCGCGCGGCGCACGATCTCGGCGCCGTCGGCGATGATGCGCTGCTTGCCCATCGGCTCCACGGCCAGCTCGGGGAAACAGTCATCACCGCCCGCGATGCCCACCAGCTCGGACACCCAGCGGATCGCGCTGATGTGGGGCTCGTCCCACTCTTCGAAAAATACGCGCGGGCGCCGGGGCAGCGCCGCCGCGGCCTGCGTGATGGCCTCCAGCCGTGCCCGCATGCCATCGACCAATACACGGCCGCGCTCTGCCTGCCCCACCATGGCGGCGACCTGTGCCAGCATGGAGAAGATCTCCGCCACGCTGCGCTGGTTGAAGACCGTCACCTGCACGCCGTGGCGGATGAGTTCGGCCGCGATGTCGGCCTGCAGGTCCGAGAAACCGAAGACGCAGTCCGGCCGCAACGCCAGGATCTTGTCGATCTTGGCGCTCAGGAAGGCGCTGACCTTCGGCTTCTCCTCGCGCGCCCGCCGTGGCCGCACGGTGTAGCCCGAGATGCCGACGATGCGGTGCTCCTGCCCCAGCAGGTACAACCACTCGGTGGTTTCCTCGGTGAGGCAGACGATGCGCTGCGGGCCCTGCAGCCACGCGGTATCGCGCCAGGATGACGTGCTCATGCGGATGCTCCGAACAGCGAGGCCGTGGCTGCGGGATCCGACGGGAACCAGGCATGGAAATAACTCGCGCGCAAGGACCCCTGCACATACACCGCCTCGCCCTGCCCCGCAGCTGGCGACGCGCCGGGCCGCTGCGTGCGTGCGATGGGCGCAAGCGGCGTCTCGCAGGTCGAGTAGTGGAAGCTGTGCCCGCGCAGCAGGCCACCATCCAGCGCCAGCTGCTGCGGCCCGATGGCTGCGGGCCGGGGCTGCATGCGCACCACGCCGGGCAGCAGGCCCCATTGCGGTACGGCCTCGCCATCGGCCAGCACGATCTCGTCGAAGAGCGGCATCATGCCCCCACACTCCGCCCAGACCGCACGCCCGGCGTCCACGTGCGTGCGCACCGCGTCGCGCAACGCGGTGTTGGCAGCAAGGCGCCGGGCATGGAGTTCGGGGTATCCACCGGGCAACCATACCGCATCGCAGGTGGGCAGCGCGTTGTCCTGCAGCGGTGAGAAGAACACCAGCTCCGCGCCCAGCGCGCGCAGGCACTCCAGGTTCGCGGCATAGATGAAGCAGCAGGCGGCATCGCGCGCGATGGCGATGCGCCGGCCACGCAAGGGTCGCTGCGTGGCAACCGCGGGCGCAGGGATCGGTGGCGCCTCGAAGTCCACCGACCACGGCGCAGATTCCGTAGATTTCGCGAGGCTGCGCTGACCCAGGGGCGTGGCGGCCAACGCATCGGCGGCGGCGTCCAGGCGCTGCAGCGCATCCTTCACCTCGGTGGCCGCGCGCAAGCCCAGGTGCCGCTCGGGCAGCGCCAGCCGCGGGTCGCGCGGCAATGCGCCCATCCACTGCGCAGGATCCTGCAGTGACGCCTGCAGCATGCCCGCGTGGGCCTCGCCCGCCACGCGGTTGGCCATCACGCCAGCCCATCGCAGGCCGGGCTGGTAATGCTGCAGCCCGTAGGCCAGCGCCCCGAAGGTGCCTGCCATGGCCGAGGAGTCCACCACCGCCATGACGGGCAGGCCGAGGAGGCGCGCGAGTTCCGCGGCACTGGGCTCGCCATCGAAGAGGCCCATGACGCCCTCGACGATGACCAGGTCCGCCTCTTGCGCTGCCGCATGCAGGCGCGCGCGGCAGTCTTCCTCGCCCGTCATCCACAGGTCCAACTGGTGAACCGGCGCGCCACTGGCCAACTCGAGCCAGAACGGGTCCAGGAAGTCCGGCCCGCACTTGAAGGCCCGCACGCGCCGGCCCTGGCGCGCGTGCAGGCGTGCCAGCGCGCAGGCGACCGTGGTCTTGCCCTGGCCGGAGGCCGGAGCGGCCACCAGCACTGCCGCGCAGCGCGTGGACGCCTGCGGCACGGACGGCGGGCCGCCCATCAGGCCCCTCTCCGCCATGCCAGGCGAGGCGTCAGCGGCACGTCACATGTCCCAGGACAGCGACACGAACGCGTTGCGACCCGGCGTGGTGTAGGGTATCGCCAGCACATAGGTTTTGTCGGTCAGGTTGTTGATCCGCGCCAGCAGCGACAGGTTCTTCTGGACGCGCCAGTCGAAGCCCACGTTGACCACGCCGTAGCCGCCCAAGGTATCGCGCCCCGTGAAGCTGATGTTGTTGTCCACGCGGTTGCTGGACATCTTGAGCTCACCGAAGACATCGAAGTCGCCCAGGCGCTGCGTGACGCGGGCGTTCAGCACGTTGCGCGCCACACGCACGAGGCGCAGGTTGTTGGAGGCCGGCGCCGTGGAGAAGCTGCGCGGATCGGCGTAGTCGTAGGACACGGAATACGTGGTGTCGCGCATCTGGCTGGAAGCCGTCAGCGTCACGCCACGCAATTCTGCGCGTGAGCTCTGGACGTTGGTGCCCGGATCGATGAAACCCTCGATGTCGTTGCGGTAGAGCACCGCACCCAGCGCCAGGTTGCCCTGCTGGTAACGCAGGCCCACCTCGGCCGCCTTGTTGCGCTGCGGCTGGAGCAGCGGATTGCCGAAGCCCGGGAAATACAGCTGGTTGAAGGTCGGTGCCTGGAAGCTGGTGCCCGCGCTGGCCACCACGCGCAGCGTCTCCGTGAGGCGGTAGCCACCGGAGAGCGCCCAGTTGCTGAAGCCGCCGAACTGCGAGTTGTCGTCGCGCCGCACCACTGCCAGGACGTCCCAGTCCTTGCGGTTCAGTGCATAGGACAGCAGCGCGCTGCGCACGTCGCGCTTGGTGACGGTGTAGAGCGTGGAGCTGTCGACCTTCTCCGAGCGGTCTTCCAGCGTCACCGACAACACGTCGTCGCCGAAGCGGATGTCGTTCTGCCAGCTGAACTGGTCGCGGTCGGTATTGAAGCGGCTGGTGCCGCCGAAGGCGCCATCGGACACGCGGTAATAGTCGCTGACGGACTTGTCGTCGGCGCGGCCGAGCAGGAAGGTGGATTTCCAGTCCTTGGTCCATTGCGCGTCCCAGCGCAGCGTGGCATTGTCCGTGCGCGGCTTGGCATAGGCGTTGGACGTGAGGCGCGTCAGGCCCAGCGGGTTGGGAAACGGTGTGCCGTCGAACTGGTAGTCCGTCTTGCTGTGCAGCAGGCCGAGCGTGAGCTTGTGGTCGTTGTTGAACTTGAAGCTCAGCTTGGCGTCGGCGCTGGTGGATTCGAAGCCATCGTCGTCCGGGTTGTAGCTGCCGGAGGCGGGGTTGGAGATGACCGAGATGCCCGAGGCTTTCTCGCGCGACACGCCGAAGCTGTAGCCGATGGCGCCGCTGCTGCCACGGACGGAGGCGCCCAGCTGGCGCTGGCCATCGGAACCGAAACCGACATTGCCGTGGATGGCCACGCCGTCGACCGGGTCGCGCGTGAAGATCTGGATCACGCCGCCCACGGCATCGGGGCCGTACAGCGCCGACGCGGCCCCGCGCAGGATCTCGATGCGCTCGATGCGCTCCAGCGGCAGGTTCTCGATGGAGGCGCCGCCGGACGTGGCGGAACCGACACGGATGCCGTCGACCAGCACGATCGACTGGGACGAGGTCGCGCCACGCAGGAAGATGCCGGTCGTGGAGCGGTAGCTTCCGTTGGTCGTGATCTGCACGCCAGGCTGCTGCGCCAGGACGTCGCGCAACGACCCCTGGCCCGCCTGTTGCAAGGTCTCGCGGTTGATGACCGTGACATCGGCCAGCAACTCGGTGATGGGCGTCTCGATGCGCGTGGCGGTGACGACGACCACGGGAAGCTGGGTCTGCGCGAAAACAGGAAAAGCAGCCGCAACGGCCAGCGGCAACACGCCGACCCGTGCACGGGGGGAGAAGGATTTCATGGTGAAAACAAACGCGACAAAACACCCTGTCCGTCGTCCCCGACGGCACGTGGGCTTAACAGAAGCGCGCGGACGCGCCTCCACCTCGTTGGCCGGTATCCGGGCTGGTGGACATTCCCCGTCGCCTTCCCAGGTGCCTTCTTGGGCACCCAGTGGCCTTGACAGAGATGGATTCCCGCGAGGGGAATCGGTCCACTTACCGTTGCGGGGGCAGCGCAGGTTAGGCGGGCCGCGTGCGGCACATCCCTCCTGCTTCCCGTTGAACTGCCGCACAGGAATCGCGCGGCGAGCACCAACAAGCGGCATTGTAAGCGCGCGTAAGCCTGCCCCAGCGGCCCGCCTTACAATCCGCAGCCCATGGCCCACCCCACCACGATCGACAAACTCGCGGAGCGCATCGAACGGCTGCTGGTGCGCCACGCCGAACTGCAACGCACCAATGCGCTGCTGGCCAGCCAGGTGGAGAGCCTGACGCAGGAGCGCGACTCGCTGAAGTCGCGCCTGAGCGCGGCGCGGGCGCGGGTGGATGCCCTGCTGGACCGCCTGCCCGAGGCCAACGGCAACCATCCTGCGCACAAGGGCCAGCCATGAAGCAACTCGAAGTCCAGATCATGGGGCAGAGCTATCTGCTGGGCTGCCCCGAGGGTGGCGAGCAGCGACTGCTGGAGGCCGTGGAACGCGTCGACACCGCCATGTGCAAGATCCGCGACGGCGGCAAGGTGCGCGCGCGCGATCGCATCGCGGTGCTGGCGGCGCTGAACCTCGCCTTCGACCTCAGCGACAACGGTGCATCGTCGCCGGCAGTGCAGCATGCCGCAGCCTCGACGGGTTTCGCCGACAGCAGCCTCGGGGACGACGACGCCATGTTGGCGAGCCTGCTCGACCGGGTCGACCGCGCGCTGGGCGACGACGGCCAGCTGCTCTGAAACGGGTCGCAGGCTGTTACCGAGATTGCCACGCGGATTTCATGCATTCGCCCGCACCCAGGGCCTACAATATTCCTCGTCTGCGGTGCCCATCGGGCTTTATATTTCCTGCACCAATGCTCTTCGAGCTCGGGCTTGGAACATCGCCTGGCTGGTGTGATCATCTCGCGTCAGATGAACCCGAATCCAACGCTGACCTCGCCCACCTGAACCCCGGTTCAGGATGCCGGTCCGGTGACACACTGCAGACACCCTCTTCCCTGAAGCGCGCCCCCGAGGCGCGCTTCTTTTTGGGGCTCTGACGCTGTCCATGTTCACACCCACGCTGATCGCGGAGCTGGTCCTGCTCGGGCTGTGCACGGGCTTCCTCGCCGGCATGCTGGGCCTGGGCGGCGGCATGATGATGGTGCCCTTCATGACCATGATCCTGGCCTCGCGCGGCTTCCCCGAGGCCTACACGGTCAAGATCGCGGTGGCCACCTCGCTGGCCACGATCTGCTTCACTTCCCTGTCTTCGGTGCGGGCGCACCAGCAGCGGGGTGCCGTGCTGTGGCCCGTCACGCGAGTGCTGGCGCCGGGCATCCTGGCGGGCTCGTTCCTGGGTGCGCAGGTCGCGGCGGCGCTCCCGGCACGGGCACTGGCGATGGCCTTCTCGGTGTTTGTGGCGTTCTCGGCCACACAGATGCTCCTGAACCGCAAGCCCCGGCCCTCGCGCACCCTTCCGGGCCCCGTGGGCATGTTCGGCGCGGGCGGCGTGATCGGCCTCCTGTCGGCACTGCTGGGCGCCGGTGGGGCCTTCATCTCGGTGCCCTTCATGACCTGGTGCAACGTGCCCATGCACAAGGCCGTGGGCACGTCCGCCTCGCTGGGCTTTCCGATCGCACTGGCCGGGACGCTGGGCTACGCGGTCGCCGGCTGGAGCCTGCCCGCGCAGATGCCCGGCACCTGGGGCTATCTGTACCTGCCGGGGCTGCTGGTGCTGTCCATCGCCAGTGTGCTGTCCGCGCCCTGGGGTGCGCGGGTTGCGCACGGCATGGATGTGGCACCGCTCAAGCGCGTGTTCGCGGTGATGCTCTACGGAATGGCGGCGTACTTCCTGTTGCGCTGACAAGGCGCATCCCGCGTGCACAATGCGTGGCACGCACACATCAAGCGCACGGCACGAGGAGCACGACATGGTGGAATTCTTCTTCGACTGTTCCAGTCCCTGGACCTACCTGGCCTTTCACAACATCCAGCCGATGTTGCGCGAACTCGGCGAGCCGGTACGCTGGCGCCCGATCCTCGTGGGCGGCATCTTCAACACCATCAACCCTACGGTCTATGCGCAACGCGAGCACCCCGTGCCCGCCAAGGACGCCTACATGCGCAAGGACCTGCGCGACTGGGCGCGACTGGCAGGGCTGCAGATCGTGATGCCGCCGCGCATCTTCCCCATCAACAGCGTCAAGGCCATGCGCGGCTGCCTGTGGCTGGAGCCGCAGGGCAAGCTGCCGGAGTTCGCGCGGGCCGTCTTCGAGGCCTACTGGAGCCGCGAGGAGGACATCGCCGACGACGCGGTGCTGGCCCGCATCTGCGCGCAGTGCGACATCGACCCGGAGGCCTTCGCGCGCGGCATCACGGGTGAGGCGATCAAGGCGCAGTTGCGCACGAACACCGACGAACTGATCGCGCGCGGCGGCTTCGGCTCGCCCACGATCTTCCTGGGCAAGGACATGTATTTCGGGAACGACCGGCTGGTGCTGCTGCGCGAGGCCGTCCTGCGGCGCAATGCGGTGGGCTTGCAGGCGATCTGAAGTAACCGCATGCCCGGCCCGGGCTCAGACGCCCGGCAGCGGCTGCTGCAATGCCCATGACGCGGGCGCCAGGGGCCGGGCCGTGCCGTCGGCCCACTGCTGCCATCCGTAGAGCGACGCGAACACGAAGGGTGCCGCCGCAGCGCCCGCGCCGCCCACACGCTCGGTGCCGCGCCGCACGCTGTCCATGAACCAAGCGGGCAGCCCCAGGTGATAAGGATTGCGGGCGACCTCGCCCACATGCTGGCTCAGCGCGCCCATCAGCGCGCCGACCTCCGGCGCACCCAGTTCCACCATCAGGCCGGGCCGGGACTGCGTGTTCCAGTATTCGCTGAAGGCCAGGCGCGCCTCGAAGTCCGGCGGCATGCGGCGCAGCGCCTCCATCACGAGCAGGTGCGTGCCGATGTGCGCGGGGTGGCCATCATCGTCGTGCGGACACACCACGACACGCGGCCGGTGCGTGCGCAGGAGTTCGGCCACCTGCGCCACGCAGGCCTCCCAATGGGCGGGCTCGGCAGTGGCCGTGGCGGGTGCGATGCGCTCCATGCCATGCTGGTGTTCGCCGGTCGCGCTCAGGAGGTCGAAGCCGAGGAACGCGCAGCAATCCTGCAGTTCCTGCCAGCGCGCGGGACGCCTCGGCACGTTGCTGCCCAGGGTCACCGCCACATTGGCCACACGCCATCCCTCGCGGCGCAGGCGATAGGGCAAGGCACCCGCCACAGCCTCGTCGTCGGGATGCGGCGAGAACACCATGCACACGGGCGCATCGGGCGCCAGCGCGGGCAGCGGCAACGGCGTGGCCATGTCGGCGCGCAGTGCGGCACCACTGGCCCACAGCTGTGCGAACCCCAGCGCATACCCTTCGAAGAGATCGTGCATGGTCGGAAGATGCTCCCAATGAAAAGGCCCCGCCGAAGCGGGGCCGGGACTGCGGAGTATGCCCGCGGACGGTGTCAGTCCCTGCCCCTCAGTGCATGTGCAGGCCGCCGTTGACGGAGAAGTCGGCGCCCGTCGAGTACCCGCCCTCCTCCGACGCCAGCCAGGCGATGATGGAGGCGATCTCGCTGGGCTCGCCCAGGCGCTTGACCGGGATGGTGCCGACGATCTTGTCCAGCACCTCCTGGCGGATGGCTTTCACCATGTCGGTGCCGATGTAGCCCGGGCTCACGGTGTTGACCGTCACGCCCTTGTTGGCGAGCTCCTGCGCCAGCGCCATCGTGAAACCGTGCATGCCGGCCTTGGCGGCCGAATAATTGGTCTGCCCGGCCTGGCCCTTGGCGCCATTGACGGAGGAGATGTTGATGATGCGGCCCCAGCCCTTCTCCACCATGTCGCCCACCACCTGCTTGGTGACGTTGAACATGGAGTTGAGGTTGGTCTCGATCACCGCGGCCCAGTCGTCGCGCGTCATCTTCAGGAACATGCGGTCGCGCGTGATGCCGGCGTTGTTGACCAGCAGGTCGATGCTGCCGTGTTCGGCCTTGGTCTTGGTGAAAGCTTCGACGGTGGAGTCCCAGTCGCCGACGTTGCCCACCGACGCGTAGAAGGTATAGCCCTCCGCAGCCTGCTCGTTGATCCACTTGACGTGGTCGCGCGTGGGCCCGCAGCCCGCTATGACCTTGAAACCTTCCTTGTGCAGGCGCTGGCAGATCGCGGTACCGATCCCGCCCATGCCGCCTGTCACATACGCTACTTTTTGAACCATGGTGTTGTACTCCTCGTTGGATGAATCTTGACTTCTACCTTCGCCGCCCCCTGCCGCTCGGCAGCCTCCCTGGGCGGAAAAACGGTGCTGACAGGCCGATGGCCTTCAGCGTTCGATGGTGAGAGCAACTCCCATGCCACCCCCGATGCACAGCGACGCGATGCCCTTCTTGGCGTTGCGCCGGCCCATCTCGTGCAGCAGTGTCACCAGAATGCGGCATCCGGATGCACCGATGGGATGCCCGATGGCGATGGCGCCGCCATTCACGTTGACCTTGGACACATCCCAACCCATCTCGTTGTTGACGGCACAGGCCTGGGCCGCGAAGGCCT
The DNA here is from genome assembly GCA_965278985.1 of Burkholderiaceae bacterium. Lineage (GTDB taxonomy): Bacteria > Pseudomonadota > Gammaproteobacteria > Burkholderiales > Burkholderiaceae_C > CAISIP01. The sequence goes on from OZ257131.1 coordinate 1,593,974, forward strand.
CGTTGATCTCCAGCAGGTCCAGGTCTTGCGGTTTCCAGCCGGCGCGCTGCAGCGCCTTGGTGGAGGCCGGCACGGGGCCCATGCCCATGTAGGCCGGGTCCAGCGCGACGGTGGCGTAACTCGCGATGCGGCCCAGCGGGGTCAGGCCCAGGGCTGCGGCCTTCTTGGCCGTCATCACCACCACCGCAGCCGCGCCGTCGTTGATGCCCGAGGCGTTGCCCGCCGTCACGCCGCCGGCCTTGTCGAAGGCCGGCCGCAGGCCGGCCAGGGCTTCGGCGCTGGTCTTCTTGTTGATGAACTCGTCGGCGGAGAACACCACCGGGTCGCCCTTGCGCTGCGGAATGCTGAAGGGGACGATCTCGTCCTTGAACTTGCCCGCCTCCTGCGCCGCCGCGGCCTTCTGCTGGCTGGCCAGGGCCAGGGCGTCCTGCGCATCGCGGCTGATGCCGTACTTCTTGGCCACGTTCTCTGCCGTGATGCCCATGTGGTACTGGTTGTAGACGTCCCACAGGCCGTCCACGATCATCGAATCGGTCATCTTCCAGTCGCCCATGCGCTGGCCGTCGCGCGAGCCCAGCAGCACGTGCGGCGCGGCACTCATGTTCTCCTGGCCACCGGCGATCACGATCTCGCTGTCGCCCGTGCCCACGGCCTGCGCCGCCAGCATCACGGCCTTGAGGCCCGAGCCGCACACGGCGTTGATGGTGAGGCCGGGCGTGGCCTGGCTCAGGCCGCCCTTGATGACGGCCTGGCGCGCGGGGTTCTGGCCCGATCCGGCGGCGAGCACCTGGCCCAGGATCACCTCGTTGATCTGCTCGGCGCCAAGGCCCGTGCGCTGCAACAGGTTGGCCAGCACGGCGCCTCCGAGTTCGGGTGCGGGCACCTTGGCCAGGCTGCCGCCGAACTTGCCCACCGCGGTGCGGGCTGCTGCGACGATGACGATGTCTTCCATGGGGTTCTCCTTGCTGACGAAAATCGGATGCTGCAGTTTCAGGCCTTGGCCTTGACGTAACGCCCCGGCGCGGGCTCGATGGCCTGGTAGGCGCCGCGGCCATAGGCCTTGGGTGCCGCTACCTGCTTGCCGCCATGGGGCGCCAGCCAGGCGGACCAGTCGGGCCACCAGCTGCCGGGATGCTCGCGGGCAGCGGCGATCCAGTCTTCCACCTGCGCGGGAAACTTGTTCGCGGGACCGATCCAGTGGCTGCGCTTCTTCTTGGCCGGTGGGTTGATGACGCCGGCGATGTGGCCCGAGGCCCCCATCACGAAGCGCTTCTTGCCGCCGAGGTGCTGCGTGGATGCGTACGCCCCCGCGATCGGCACGATGTGGTCCTCGCGGGACCCGTAGATGTAGGCAGGCACGTCCACGCGCCCCAGGTCCACCTTCTGGCCACCCACGGATGTCTTGCCGGGCTGGCACAGCTTGTTCTCGAGGTAGGTGTTGCGCACGTACCAGGCGTAGAAAGGGCCCGGCAGGTTGGTCGCGTCGCTGTTCCAGTACAGCAGGTCGAAGGGCGGCGGTGTCTCGCCCTTGAGGTAATTGCCGACCACGTAGTTCCACACCAGGTCGTTGGGGCGCAGGAAGGAAAAGGTGGACGCCAGGTCCGAGCCCTTGAGCAGGCCACCTTGGCCCATCTCCATCTCGCGGTAGCGCACGAAGGCTTCGTCGATGAACACGTCGAGCACGCCCGTGTCGTGGAAGTCCATCAGCGTGGTCAGGAAGGTGGCACTGGCCACCGGCTGCTCGCCGCGCGGCGCCAGCACCGCCAGTGCGGTGGCCAGGATGGTGCCGCCGACGCAGAAGCCCAGCGCGTTGACGGGCTTGCCGCCGCCGATCTCGCCCACCACGTGGATCGCCTGGATGGCCGCCTGCTCGATGTAGTCGTCCCAGGTCTTGTGGGCCAGCGAGGCATCGGGGTTGCGCCAGCTCACCACGAAGGTGCGGTGGCCCTGCTCCACGGCGTAGCGGATCAGCGAGTTCTCGGGCTGCAGGTCGAGGATGTAGTACTTGTTGATGCACGGTGGAATCAACAGGAAGGGTCGCTCGTAGACCTTGGCCGTGAGCGGCTTGTATTCGATGAGCTGGAACAGCTCGTTCTCGAACACCACGGCGCCCTCGGTGGTGGCCACGTTGCGGCCGACCTCGAACTGGCTCTCGTCCGTCATCGAGACATGGCCCTGCTGGATGTCGTGCAGCAGGTTCTGCATGCCCTTGGCGATGCTCTCGCCCTGCGTCTCCAGGGCCTTCTTCTGCGCGTCGGCATTGAAGACGAGGAAGTTGCTGGGCGCCGCAGCCGCCAGCCACTGCTCCACGGAGAAACGCACCCGCGCCCGTGTCTTCTCGTCGGCGTCCATGGCCTCGGCGAGGCCCATCAGGGCACGTGCGTTCAGCAGGTAGGTCGCGGCTGCGCTGGCGGCCAGGGGGTTGCTCTTCCAGGCCTCGCTGGCGAAACGCTTGTCCTTCGACAACGTGGAGCTCTCCTGGCTGCCCCACAGCGCAGCCGCATCGCTGAAATACTGCTGCTGCAAGGCCTGCAGCTTGGCTGGAGAAAACTGCAAGGCCGGCATGCCGGGGGCGGTGGCCTCGACCGGCCCCTGGGCGGGCGACATGCCCTGGAGGGACTGGAGCACCGCGCCCCACTGGCCTTGCAACGTCTGCTGCAATTGCTCGGCGGACTGGCGCCAAAAATCCGTTGTATCGTGCGTCAACGTCCTACCCCTTCAGTTCATTCTTTGCAGCCCGTGCGGGGTGCGGAAGCAGTATCTCAGCATTCGTCCATGTACCTGGTACTCATCGGCTGGTTGTATGTCACTCTCATGATGGCGGTGGCAGAAGCCACCAACACCATCGGCTCCGTGCTCGGCGCCCTGATCACCTTTGTACTCTACGGACTGCTGCCCGTGGCATTGGTGGTTTACCTGATGCGTACCCCCGCGCGGCGCAAGGCCATGCGTGCACGGCAGGCGCAGGAACAGCAGGACGCGGCAGCCGCATCAAGCGATCCAGACGCAGGCAGCCATGCGCCCGCTGCCGCCGAGGAGCCGCTGGTCCCGTCGGTACGAAAAGAACCGTGAAGGTTGCGTGACGGTGCACCAGGCATCGCTGCCGTCGTTGCCGAACACCGCCTCCAAGCCCACTGCCGCCAGCCGCCTGCGCGCCAGGCCTTGCAGGTCGGCCATCCACTTGCCCGCGGGACGCGCCGCGAAGCAGCCAGCGGCGCCGGCGTCATGCGCCAGGAAGGCCTCGCGCACCTCGGGGCCGACCTCGAAGGCGCGCGGACCGATGCACGGTCCGAGCCAGGCCAGCATGTCCGCAGGCTCCGGCTGCGCGCCTTCACCGGCACACAATCCCTCGAAGGTCCGCAGGGTCTGTTCCAGCACCCCTTGTGCGAGGCCGCGCCATCCCGCATGGGCTGCCGCAACAGCGCGGCCCGCTCGGTCCGTGAACAGGACGGGCAGGCAGTCGGCCACGCGCATGGTGCAGGCCACTCCCGGCAGCGCCGTGGCGCAGGCATCGGCCTCCAACGGTGCGGCCGCCGCAGCCTCGCTGCCATCCAGCACCGCGCAGTCCACGCCGTGCACCTGGCTCAACCACGCCGGGCGGATGCCGATGGCCCGCGCCAGCCGGTCCCGGTTGGCCCAGACGGACTCGGGCGGGTCACCGGGGACGAGGCCCAGGTTCATGCTGCCGAAAACGCCCTCGGACACGCCGCCCGCGCGCGTGGTGAAGACGGCACGCACCTGCGATGGCGCGGGCCACTGCGGCACGATCCAGTCGGGATGCCAACCCGCGACCTCGGCCACCTCGTCCACCTCGGCAGTCCCGACCCCCGGCGCTGCACCGGCCTGCATGTGGCTCATGGCTCTGCGTCCGGACAGCGCCCCGGGTGGGCCTGCTGGAATGCCTCCAGCGCCATGCACGCCTCGTAGGCCTGCAAGGTGCGCGGCAAACCGTCGAGCGGCACCTGGAAGCGCTGGGCGTTGAATATCTGCGGTACCAGGCAGCAGTCCGCCATGCCCGGTGTGTCCCCGACGCAGAAGCGCGATGGCGCACGGCGCGCCAGCTGTTGCTCGAATGCCTCCAGGCCGCCACGGGCCCAGTGGTGGTACCACGCGTTCTTCGCGTCTTCGGCGACGTGCAGCTCCTGCACCAGGTAGCGCAGCACGCGCAGGTTGTTCAGCGGGTGGATCTCGCAGGCGATCGCTTGCGCCAAGGCCCGCGCCTGCGCGCGTGCAGCGGCGTCCGCAGGCAACAGGGGTACGTGCGGATAGGCTTCGTCGAGGTACTCGATGATCGCCATCGACTGCGTCAGTTGCAGCCCGCCATCCTCCAGCACCGGAACGAGGCCGTCTGCCGAGAGCAGCCGGAAGCCGGGCGCACGCTGCTCGCCACGCACCAGGTGCACGGGCACGTAGTCATAGGCCAGGCCCTTGAGCGCGAGCGCGATGCGCACCCGGTAGGCCGCGGACGATCGGAAATAGCTGTGGAGCTTCATGGTGGCGACAGCATACGCGCAACGCCCCGCGCGCCTTGCTGGCGTACGAAGCGTTGCAGCTGCTTGCCAGCGGCCACGGCCTCGCGGGTGCACCGCGGCCCCATCGCGTTTGGACGTAGACTCGGCGGCTGGCCCGTGCCGCTTCGCTCTGCCACACCATGACCGACTCGCCCATCCTCAGCCGCCAGCGCCTGGGCCAGCGCTGGCCGACGCTGGACCCTTTCCTGTTCTGCGTGCACCACGATGACGCCTACCCGCGCGCCAATGCGACGCTGGGCCCAGATGCCTCGCTGGCCGGCCGCGACATCGGGCAGGACTTCGCGGGCAAGGACGGCTGGCGCATGTACCACGGCAGCACGGTGCCGGGATTTCCGCCGCACCCGCACCGCGGCTTCGAGACGGTGACCATCGTGCGCCGGGGGCTGATCGACCATTCGGACTCGCTGGGGGCCACGGCGCGCTTCGGCGGTGGCGACGTGCAATGGCTCACGGCCGGGCGCGGAATCGTGCATTCCGAGATGTTTCCATTGCTGGACCGGGAGAAAGGCAACCCGCTGGAGCTCTTCCAGATCTGGCTCAACCTGCCGGCAAGCCACAAGATGGCGGCGCCGCATTTCAAGATGCTGTGGTCCGAGCAGGTGCCGCAACTCGACTTCACCGATGCCGCAGGGCTTCGCACGCGCGTGGGCTGCGTGGCCGGCGCCATCGCCTACGCAGGCCAGGACGTGCAGCCGGTGTCCCCGCCGCCCGACTCCTGGGCCGCGCAGGCGCAGGCCGATGTGGCCATCTGGACAGTGAAGATGGCGCCGGGCGCCCGCTGGACGCTGCCCGCCGCGCGCGGCACGGGCACGCGCCGTGTGCTGTATTTCTTCCAGGGCGCGACGCTCACGCTCGGCGGTGAAGCCGTGCGCGAGCACAGCGCGCTGGACCTGCGCTGCGACGCGGACCTGGAACTCGTGAACGGCGCTGAGGCCACCGAATTCCTCGTGCTGCAGGGCCGCCCCATCGGCGAGCCCGTGGCGCAGCACGGACCTTTCGTCATGAACACGGAAGCCGAGATCCACCAGGCCTTCGCCGACTACCGCCGCACGCAGTTCGGCGGCTGGCCCTGGCCCGACGAAGCGCCGGTGCACGGCGCCGAGGCACGCCGCTTCGCGACGCAGCCCGACGGTCGCACCGAATCCTTTGCCATCCAGACCCCATCCGAGGAGTAGCCCCCATGATCCTGGAGATCGCCGACATCCGCATCCAGCCCGGCCAGAACGCCGCCTTCGAAGAAGCCATCCAGCGCGGCCTGCAGACCGTCGTCAGCAAGGCCAAGGGCTGCCAGGGCTACACCGTGAACCGCTGCGTGGAGAGCCCCGAGCGTTATGTGCTGCAGATCCGCTGGGACACGCTGGAAGACCACAACGTGGGCTTCCGCCAGTCCGAGCTGTTCACGCAATGGCGCGGCATCGTCGGCCCCTTCTTCGCCGGCCCGCCCAACGTCGAGCATTTCACGCTGGTGACGCAGTCCTGATCCCGCATCCGCCACGGCACACCCCGAGGTACCCATGAGCTTCGTATTCGCCCCCGCCCCCACCGTCTCCGTGCCCGTGGTGGGCCGCCCTGAGCGCTTCCCCGTGCACCGCATCTACTGCGTGGGCCGCAACTACGAGGAGCATGCCAAGGAGATGGGCTTTACCGGGCGCGAGCCGCCCTTCTTCTTCATGAAGCCCGCCGACGCGGTGGTGGTCGTGCCCGCCGGCGAGACCGTGTCCCTGGCCTACCCCAGCCTCACGAAGAACCTGCACCACGAGATCGAGCTGGTGGTGGCCATCGGCAAGGGCGGGCGCAACATCGCGGCCGCCGATGCGCAGCAGCACATCTTTGGTTACGCCGTGGGCCTGGACATGACGCGCCGCGACCTGCAGAACGACATGAAGAAGCAGGGCCGCCCATGGTGCATCGGCAAGGCCTTCGAGCAATCGGCGCCCATCGGTCCCATCACGCCGCTGGCCGATGCCGGCGATGTCGAACATGCCGAGATCTTCCTGCAGGTCAACGGCGCGGACCGCCAGCGCTCCAATGTGTCCAAGCTGATCTGGAACATTGGCGAGACCATCGAGCACCTGTCGGCTGCGTGGGACCTGCAACCGGGCGACCTGATCTACTCCGGCACGCCCGAAGGTGTGGCCGCGGTGGTGACGGGGGACGCGCTCGAAGGCGGCGTCCAGGGACTGCAGGGCATCCGCCTGACGGTGCGCTGACGGCATGCCCCCCTCCCAGATCAAGTACTGCCGGAACTGCGGCACCGCAGTGGACCACCGGGTCCCCGACGACGGCGACACCCGCGTGCGCGCCGTGTGCCCTAAGTGCCACACTATCCATTACGAGAACCCGCTCAACGTGGTGGGCACCGTGCCCTACCTCGGCGACCGCGTGCTGCTGTGCAGGCGCAACATCGAGCCGCGCTATGGCAAGTGGACGCTGCCGGCGGGCTTCATGGAGCTGCAGGAGACCACCGCCGAAGGCGCTGCCCGTGAGACGGTGGAGGAAGCTGGCGCCGTGTTCGAGATGGGGCCGATCTTTTCGCTGGTCAACGTCTCGCGCGTGGGGCAGGTGCACCTGTTCTACCTGGCGCAGCTGGCGCACGACCGCTTCGCGCCCGGGCCCGAGACCATCGAGGCGCAGATGTTCCGCGAGGACGAGATCCCCTGGGACGAGATCGCTTTCCGCACGGTGAAGGAGACCTTGCAGTGGTACTTCGCCGATCGCCGCGAAGGGCGTCTGACGTTCCACACGGGCGATATCTAGCGCTGCTGTGGCCGTTCATGCGGCCGCTCCGAGCTGGCGGCCGACGACGACGAGATCCTGTTCGGCAGGCGCCACCATCGCCGACCCGCTGCGCCAGCCCACATGGCCCCGTTCGTGCCCGCGGGTGTATAAACCCCGTTGCGCGCACTGCGGACAGCCGGTGCGCTTTGGAGGAGGCCCATGAAAAACGAAGAACGCTTCTGGGAAGTCGACCTGGTCGAACTCGCGAAGAGCTGGATGGACGACCTCGGCACGTTCTTCCTGACGGTCCTCACCTTCGTCGGCCTGGCGCTCCCGGTGGTGATACCGACGCTGATCCTGTGGTACCTGTTCTCCATAGGCTACAGGGCCGAGGGCGGCATGACACTGCCCCCCTGATCGGCGCCTGACTCAGCCCAATTCCCAGGCCGCCGGCACCGGCACCATCATCTCCAGCGCGCGCTGGCCATAGGCCTTGCCCTGCGGGTCGATGCGCATGGATGCCATGCCGCCACCGCCCAGCGCCTCCTGCAGCAGGAAGTTGAAGGCCAGCAGGCCTGGCGCCTCGTAGCGTTGCACCTGGCCCGCCACGGTGCCGCGGAAGTGTTCCGCCAGGCGCTCGGGCGTGAGCCAGGCGCGCAGGTGCGGCAGGTACTCCGCCTTGCGGCAGTAGATGGCGATGTTGGAAGAGTCTCCCTTGTCGCCCGAGCGCGCATGGGCCAGTGCGCGCAGCGGCACATCGACCATCGCGCCCTGCGCAGCGACGCCTTGCGGCAGCTCGCGCTGCGGTGCGACGTAGCCTCCGTCGGCCGGAATATCCACCGCGAAGGCCGCGTCCTGCCCGACCTGCACGCGCACGGCCAGGTCGGCCTTGGGCACGAAGAAGGTGTAGAGCCGCACCACGGGCGTAGGCTTGGGGCGCCCGCCGATCAGCCCGGCCGTGCCTTGTGCGAAGCCCAGGCCGACCGAACCCAGCTCGCGCGCGAACAGGCCCAGCGCCTTGGCGTCGTCGTGCTCCACCACCAGGCGCATGACCACTTCCCGCGTATGGCGCGTGCGAGCGTCGTGCAGGTAGCTTGCCTCGCCGCCCAGCGCCTCCACATGTGTACGCCTGAAACCGGGCAGCTTGCGGCGCGCGAAGGTAGCCTCTGCGCGCGCAATCAGCGCCTGCGCACTGCGCTCGGCCTTCGCGACGGCGTCGGTGCCGATGATCACGGCCATGGCCACCGCGCGGTAGCCGTCCTGGTAGGTGGCGGACACCTTGTAGTCGGTGGTGGGCGCACGCCCCTTTGCGCCACTCACGCGCACGCGGTTTGCATCCAGGGCCTCCAGCCGCACCGCGGAGAAATCCGCCACCACATCGGGCAGGATGTAGGCGCCCGGGTCGCCCACTTCGTAGAGCACCTGCTCGGCCACGCTGGCGGTGGAAATCAGGCCGCCGGTGCCCGCGGGCTTGGTCAGCTCGAAGCTGCCGTCCGCGCGGCAGTCGGCGATGGGGTAGCCGATGTCGTGCCAGCCTTCGACCTGCTCCCAGTCCGTGAACACGCCGCCCGTGGCCTGCGGGCCGCATTCCAGCACATGGCCCACGAGGCTGCCGGCGGCCAGCAGGTCGTAGTCCGTGGCATTCCAGCCGAACTCGTACATCAGGATGCCCAGCGCCAGCGCACTGTCGGCGCAGCGGCCCGTGACCACGATGTCCGCATCCTGCCCCAGCGCCTGCGCGATGGGGATGGCGCCCAGGTAGGCGTTGGCGGTAAGCAGCTTCGCAGGCAATGGTTCGCCACTGACCCATTCCCTGGTGCCGGCCTCGCGCAATGCATCGATGCGTGGCAGCAGGTCGTCGCCCGTGACGACGGCCACGCGCAGATCCAGCCCCAGCTCGGTGCACAGCGCCTCTAGCGCGGCCTTGCAGGCCTCGGGGTGCACACCACCGGCGTTGCTGACGATGCGGATCTTCTTCTCGGCGATGGCAGCCAGATGCGGCTTCAGGTAGGCCACGAAGTCGGCCGGATACCCCGCGTGCGGGTCCTTCATGCGCGCCCGGGCCAGCAGCGACATGGTCACTTCGGCCAGGTAATCCATCATCATGTAGTGCACGCCCGCGCCGAGCATCTGCTCCACGCCCATGGGGCTGTCGCCCCAGGCGCCGGCGGCGCCGCCGATGCGGACCACGCGGTCCGTCGCGCCAGCCGTGCTCATGGCTGCCCTCCCGCTTCCGCGACCCAGCGCGGAGGCCTTTTCTCGTTGAAGGCAGCCAGCCCCTCACGCGCATCCGCCGTGTTCGAAGCGACCGCGATCTGCGTCTCGGCGAAGGTCAGCGCTTCGGTGAAGCCCATCCATTCCATCGCGGCAATCGCGTACTTGCCGCGCTGCAGCGCCACGGGCGACATCTGCGCCACGCGCTGCACCAGCGCGTCCACGCGCGCATCGAGCTCGGCGTAGGGCACCACCTCGTTGGCGATGCCGATCTCCTTGGCGCGTGCGGCGTTGATGAGGTCGCCGGTGAGGCACAGCTCGTTCACATACCGCGGCGCGATCATGCGGCGCAGGTAGACCAGCACCTGCATCGGGAACACGCCCACCTTGCCCTCCGGCAGGCCGAAACGCGCATGGTCGGCCACGATGGCCATGTCGCACAGCGCCATCAGGCCCATGCCACCGGCCACGCAGGCACCGTTGATGCGCGCGATCAGCACCAGGCCGCATTCGCGTGCGACCCGTGCCAGCCGGCCGAAGTCGGTGGTGGGCTCGGAGGCGCCCTCGGTGAAGACGCCGGTACCGCGCGTCAGGTCCGCGCCGGCACAGAAGGCTTTCTCACCCTTGCCCGTCAGCACCACGGCGCGCAGGCCGGGCATGGTGGCCGCCTGCCTCAGCGCCTGGGTGATGCCGTCGATGACATCGGGATTGATCGCGTTGCGCCGCTCTTCGCGGTTGATGAAGATCCACAGCGCAGCACCGCGGCGTTCGGTGAGGATCACAGGCGCGGAGGCTTGGTCGTGGTTGTCTGCCATTGGGTGTCCTCTCAATACGATTTCGGAAGCCCGAGTTCGCGCTCGGCGATGAAGTTCAGGATCATCTCGCGCGACACCGGCGCCAGCTGCGTGGCCACCATCTCGCGGAAGTAGCGTTCCACGTGGTATTCGGCGGCGTAGCCCATGCCGCCATGCGTGCGGATCGCGCGGTCGCAGGCGTGGAAGCCCGCGTCCGCCGCCAGGTACTTGGCGGCATTGGCCTCGGCGCCGCAGGGCTGGCCGCTGTCGTAGAGCTGGGCCGCATGCAGCGTCATGAGCTCGGCCGCATACAGCTCGGACCAGCACTCGGCCAGCGGATGCTGGATGGACTGGTTCTTGCCGATGGGCCGGCCGAAGACCACGCGCTCCTGCGCGTAGGTGGCGGCCTTGTCGAGTGCGCGGCGGCCCATGCCGATGACCTCGGCGGCGTTCAGGATGCGCTCGGGGTTCAGGCTGTCGAGGATGTAGCGGAAGCCCTTGCCCTCCTCCCCGATGCGGTCCGTCACGGGAACCTCCAGGCCGTCGTAGAAGGTCTGGTTGGAGTTGACCGCATGCCGGCCCATCTTGGGGATCTCGGTGATCTTGACGGTGGCCGGGTCCATGTCGGCGAAGAACAGCGTGAGGCCGTCCGTCGGTTTGGCGCATTCCTCGATGGGCGTGGTGCGGGTCAGCAGCACCACCTTCTGCGCTTGCTGCGCGGTGCTGGTCCAGATCTTCTGGCCGTTGATCACGTACTTGTTGCCATGGCGCACGGCGCGCGTCTTGATCTTGGTGGTGTCCAGGCCCGCGTCGGGCTCGGTCACGCCAAAACAGGCGCGGATGTCGCCGGCGATTACACCCGGCAGCCAGCGCTGGCGCTGGTCGTCGCTGCCGTGCTTGACGATGGAATGCAGGCCGAAAATGTTGATGTGGATCGTGGAGCAGGCGGCGAAATAGCCGGCCGAGGCGCCCACGGTCTGCATCATGATCGCGGCCTCGGTCACGCCCAGGCCGGCGCCGCCAAACTCGGTGGGCATGGCAATGCCCAGCCAGCCGCCCTCGGCAATCGCCTTGGCGAATTCATGGGGAAAGCGGTGCTCGCGGTCGCACGCGCCCCAGTAGTGGTCGTCGAACTGGTCGCAGATCTCGCGCACGGCGTCGCGCAGGGCGACCCGCTCGGGGGTGTTGGCCAGGGCTTCTTGCAAGATATCTCCTTTGGGTCGTGAGAGGGTGCGCTGGCGGCTCAGGGGGTGCCGCGGCGCTGTTGGAGTTCGGCCAGCACCTCGTCGGTGTCGGCACCATGCCGGGGTGCGAGGCGCCGGATGGTGGCGGGCGTGCGGCTGAAACGCACCGGGAAACGCGCCACCTTGAGCGCGCCCTCGGTGGGATGTTCCAGCGTGTCGAAGAGGCCCACGGCATTCAGGTGCGGGTCCGCGAACAGGTCCTCGATGGAGTTGACGGGCGATACCGGAATGTCGGCCGCCTCCAGCTTCGGGACCCACTCGGCATTCGTGAAGCGTGGCAGGTGCGCCTCGATGAAACGCCCCATGTCCTCGGCATGCTGCGTGCGGGCCTCCTGGTCGCGGAAACGCGGGTCGCTGTCCACCAGGGTAGGCATGTCCACCATCGCCGAGAAGGCGCGCCAGTGCTTGTCGGTGTAGACCACCAGCGAGAGGTGGCCGTCCTTGGTGGCATAGGGTCCGCGGATGCGCGACAGCAGGCGCTTGTAGCCCATGGGCCCCAGCGGCGGCACGAAGGCACCGCCGCCCATGTGGTCGGCCAGCACGAACTGCGCCATGGTCTCGAACATCGGCACCTCCACCTCCTGGCCTTCGCCCGTGGCCTGGCGGTGGTGCAGCGCGCCGAGGATGGCGATCACGAGGTATAGGCCCACCACGCGGTCGCAGATGTTCACGGGTGCGTACTTGGGCTTGCCGTCGACGGCATGGAACAAGCCCGAGATGCCCGCGGCGGCCTGCATCAGATCGTCGTAGACGGCCTTGCCCGCGGAGGGCCCACCCGAGCCGTAGCCCACCGCCGAGCAGTAGACGATGGACGGGTTCACGGCGCGGATCGCCTCGTAGCCCAGCCCCAGACGCGCCATGGCCTGCGGGCGCACGTTGCTGACAATCACATCCACGTCACCGGCCAGTTCCAGCAGCGTGGCGCGGTCCCCGGCATTCTTGAGGTCCAGCCGCACGGAGCGCTTGTTGCGGTTGGCCTGCAGGTACATGGGCCCCATGCCGGGGTTGCGGAAGGGCCCGATGTTGCGCATCGAATCGCCCACAGGCTGCTCCACCTTGATCACATCGGCCCCCAGGTCGCCAAGGATCTGCGTGGCCGCCGGGCCCATGATCACCGTCGTGAGGTCCAGCACACGCACGCCGTGCAACGGGCCGTGGCGATCCGCGGCAGCTGCTTCTCCAGTCTCCGTCATGTCATCTCCGTCTCTTCGGTACTGCGTGCCAGGTCAGGGAATGCTGCGTGCAACCGCTGCAGGAACAGCGGCCAGACGGCAGGGTTGCGCAGCTGCGGCGGCCGTTGCCCGGCCAGCGCCTGCAGGATCTGCCGTACCGCCGACTCGGCCGCGTCCGTGCGCGATTCGCGGGTGGCGCCCGCGATGTGCGGCGTGACGATCACGTCGTCGCGCTGCAGCAGCGGGTGCGACAGCGGTGGCGGCTCTTCGTCCCACACATCGATGCCCGCCCCGGCGATGCGCCCGTCCTGCAACGCGGCCGTCAATGCCGCCTCGTCGTGGATGCCGGCACGTGCTGTGGTGATGAAGTAGGCATGGGGCTGCATGCGCGCGAACTCGGCAGCGCCCACCAGAGCGCGCGTGCGCTCCGACAACGCGCAACAGACCACCACATAGTCGGCCTCGGCCATGACGGTGGCGAGTTCCACGCGTTGCGCACCCGCCTGCGCCATGGCGGCCGCATCCACATGGAAGCTGCTGGCCAGCACGCGCATGCCGAAGGACTGGCTGCACAACGATGCCAGAGCGCGGCCCACATTGCCGAAACCCACCAATCCCAGCGTGCGGCCCTGCAGGTTATGGCCCACGAAGCGGCTGCGGTCCACCCCGGCCTCGCGGCGCATGTGGCGATCCGCCTCCACCATGCGTTTGCCCAGTGCGAGCATCAGGCCCAGCGTGTGTTCCACCACGGCCTGCGCGTTCGCGCCACCGCTCTGGTTGACCACGGCGATGCCGCGGCGCGTGCATTCCGCCAGGTCCACCGTGTCATACCCGGCGCCGATGGTCGAGACCACAAGCAGCTGCGGCATGCGAGCCAGCAGCGCCGGGCCGGCCATGTACTGCGCGGCCACCTCGTGCATGCCCGAGGTCACCTGGTAGACATGCGCTTCCCCCAGGCACTGGGCGACCGCGCGGGCATCCATCTCCGGCGTGATGCCGGTCAGCACCACACCCGCTTCCGCGAGCCGCTGCGCGAACACCGGCAGGCCGTAGCGGTTGACGTAGAGGGCCCTGCGTGTTGTCATCGGCGCCATTAGAACACAAATGTACGGACATTTGAAGACACCGAGGCGGTGGCTGGCCCGAGGCCGCCCTGCGCCGGACCTCTGTATCATTTTTGAAGCCTGCACGCTCCCTTCGCATCCCACATTCATGAAATCCACCGAAGCCCCCTCCACCCCCCGTTACCAGGCCGTTGCGCAGGCGCTGATGCGCGACCTGGAGAAGGGCAAGTTCAAGGTGGGCACGCTGTTTCCTACCGAGATGGAGATCTGCGAGCGCTTCGGCATCTCGCGCCATACGGCGCGCGAGGCCATCCGGCGGCTCACCGATGCGGGCCTGGTCACGCGGCGTGCCGGCATCGGCACCACGGTGAAGGCCCAGGCCGTGCAGGCACGCTACAGCGCCAGCGTCTCCGACCCCGGCGAGCTCATCGCGTTCACGCACCAGACCCGGGTGGACCTGCTGGCTTTCGACCGCACCGAGATCAAGGGCGAGCTGGCCGAGATCCTGCCCGATGCGGTCGGCCAGACCTGGCCGCGCTTCAAGTTGCGCCGCTTCGTGGCCGACTCGGACGAACCCATCGCCTATGCCGAAATCCTCGTGCAGCCGCAGTTCGAGGCCATCCGCGAAAAGATCCACCAGCCCGGCGCGACGGTGTACGGGCTCATCGAGGAGCTGCGCGGGGCGCCTGCCGCCGAGCTGATGCAGGAGATCAGCTGCATCGCCCTGCCCCGCCCCATCGCCACCCTGTTGGGCGCCCGCGCAGGCACCCCGGCGCTGCGCGTGTTGCGCTACTACCTGGGTGAACACGACGAGCTGCTGTCGGTGGCCATCAACACCTATCCGCGCGAACGCTTCAAGCTGCGCACGCGCTGGCGGCTGGACGGCCCGCCCAAGGTCTGATCCCCCGGCGGCGCCCACACGGCGCCGCCCCATCCCCTCCGGTGCATGGTGGCATCGCCGTCTTGCGAGGGCGATGCACACGCCCACGCATCCCACCGGCAATCCCGCATTGACTTCGCGCCGCCGTGCTGATAATGTCCGTACATTAAATGTACGGACATGTGCCATGTCCGGATGCCTCGTCCCCCACCTATTACTGGAGACTCCATGCAGATTCCGCGCCGCCACGCCCTGGGCATGATCACTTCCGCCCTTGCCGCCGGCTTCCCGCTGGCAGGCCGCGCCCAGGCGTACCCCAACCGCCCCATCACGGTCATCATTCCCTATCCGCCGGGTGCCTCCACCGACCAGGTGGGCAGGCTGGTGCAGCAGCGCATGGCGCTCAACAACAACATCACGGTGATCGCCGAGAACCGCGGTGGCGCGGGCGGCAACCTGGGTTCGGCCTACGTCGCGAAGTCGCCGCCGGACGGCTACCGCGTGCTGCTGGCCACGCAGCCCATTCCCACCATCAACCCGTTCCTCTACAAGGACATGGGATTCGACCCGAACAAAGAACTCACGCCGCTGACCGCCGCCGTCAACGCCGTGGTGTGCATCGTGGCCCATCCTTCGCTGCCAGCCAACAGCATCGCGGAGCTGATCGACTACGGCAAGAAGAACCCCGGCGTGCTTAACTACGGTTCGGCCGGCGCCGGCACGCCGCAGCACATCGGAGGACTGCTGTTCGCGCAGCGCGCGGGTTTCGACCTCACGCACGTGCCCTACAAGGGCGGCGGCCCGATGGTGGCGGACCTCGTGGCCGGCCACATCAAGCTGGGCATCGTGACCTTGTCCACCGTGAAGGCCTTCATCGCCGACAAGAAGCTCAAGGTGCTGGCCATCGGAGAGAAGACACGCTTCGTGGGCGCCCCCGACATTCCCACTATCGCCGAGACATTGCCCGGCTTCGAGCTGACGACCTGGCTGGGCTTCTTCGGCCCCGGCGGCCTGCCTCAGGAGCAGATCAACTACCTCAGCAAGGCCATCATTCAGGCGCTGAACCACGAGGAAGTGAAGTCCAAGCTCATCGAGCTGGCGCTGCCGCTGCGCGCCGAAGGGCCCGAAGCGCTGGCAAAGCTGGTCAAGGCGGATCAGGAGGCCTACGGCCGCATCATCCGCGAGCACAAGATCACGGCGGAGTGACGAGGCTCGCATGGCACCGTCCGGCCTGGCGCGCCGCGCCCTGACCACCGCCGCACTGCTTGCCAGCGTGGGCCTGCCCGCGCTGGCGCAGTCCTACCCCTCCAAGCCCATCACCATCATCGTGCCCTTCGCGGCCGGTGGCGGCACGGACGTGGCCACACGCGCCGTGGCCGCCATCATGGGCAAGCAGCTCGGCACCTCCTTCGTCGTGGACAACAAGCCGGGCGGCAACAGCTTCATCGGCGCGCAGGCCGCCGCGCGCGCGGCGGCCGACGGTTACACGCTGTTCATGACCTCGCTGACCACGCACTCCATCAATCCGCATGTGTTCAGGAGCCTGCCCTATGCGGTGAACGACTTCGTGCCCGTGGGTTTCCTGGCCGCGACGCTGCCGGTGCTGATCACGCAGGCCGGCAACAGCGCCACCAGCGTGAAGGACGTGATCGCGCAGGCCGCGGGCAAGCCTGGCGGGCTGAACTTCGCGGTACCCAACGCTTCCTCGCGGTTCGCCACCGAGATGTTCGCTCTGCTGGGCAAGGTGCCAACCACATCGGTCAACTTCAACTCCACGCCGCAGGCGCATGCGGAGGTGGCTTCGGGCCGCGTGGACTACATCTTCGGCGACTTCTCGGCCGGCGGGGGCCTGATCGAGGCCGGCAAGCTCAAGCCGCTGGCCGTGGCGGGTGCGAAGCGGCTGTCGATGTTCCCGAATATTCCGACCATGGCCGAGGCCGGTTTGCCGGGTGTGGAGGTGGAGATCTGGGCCGGACTGTTCGCGCCCAAGGGCACACCTGCGGACGCCATCGACAAACTCAACGCGGCGCTCAACACCGCGCTGCAGGACCCGCAGGTGCGCGAGATCTTCCGCAAGGGCGCACAGGACAGCCGAGCCATGACGCCGGCCGAGTTCGGCCAGTATGTGGACACGCAGTACCAGCATTGGGGCCAGATGGTGAAGACCTTGAAGATCCAGCCGGAGTGAGCGCGGGATGAACGACAGCTATGCGAACCGGCCCGCGCTGTTCGACGCGGCGGAATGGAAGACCCGCGTCGACCTGGCGGCCTGCTACCGCCTGGTCGCGCACTTCGGCATGTCCGAGCTGGTGTCCAACCACATCTCCGCGCGGGTGCCGGGCCGACCGGGTGAGTTCCTGATCAACCCCTTCGGCTTCATGTACGAGGAGATCACGGCATCGAGCCTGATCCGGGTCGACGCCGCAGGCAGCATCCTCTACAACCCGCACACGCAGTACGGCATCAACCGCGCGGGGTACGTGATCCACAGCGCCGTGCACGATATCCGGCCCGATGTGGACTGCGTGATCCACACCCACACACCCGCCGGAATCGCCATCTCGGCCCTGCGCTGCGGCATCCTGCCCATCAGCCAGTCGGCCATGCGGTTCGCCACCATCGCTTACCACGACTTCGAGGGTGTGGCCTTCAACGAAGGCGAGAAGGAGCGCCTGGCGCGCGACCTGGGCCTGGCCGAGGTCATGGTGCTGCGCAACCACGGCCTGCTGGCCTGCGGGGCGGGCATCCCACAGGCCTTCAACAACATCTTCCGGCTGGAGCGCATCTGCCAGATCCAGTGGATGGCGATGTCCTGCCAGAGCGAACTCGTTTTGCCCTCGGCCGAGGTCGTGGCCGTGTCCAACCGGGCCTATGCAGGCAACCAGGCTGCGATGGGGGCCGGCACCGGCAACGCACTGGGCGTGATGGAGTGGCCCGCGATGCTGCGCTTCCTCGACCGTCGCGATCCCTCCTACAGGACCTGAGGCGGTGACCACGCTCCTGGTCACCGAGGCCATTGCACGGCAGTACGGCACCGTGCTGCGCGAGGCGGCGGGGCCGGACACCACGCTGCTGGTACTGGGTGACGGCCCGCCACCCGCGGAAGACCTGGCCCGTGTCGAGCTGGCCTTCCTGTCCACGGACCTGATGGGCAGCAACAACAAGACCCACCCCAATGCGCGACTGCGCGCCTTCGGCGAGGCCATCGCGGCGGCGCCGGCGCTGCGCTGGATCCACACCTGCTCCTCGGGTGCGGACCGCGACATCCTGCAGCAGGCCCTGCGGCGCGGCGTGGTGGTCACGACTTCGTCCGGAGCCAATGCGATGGCCGTGGCCCACACAGCCATCGCCGGCATGCTGGCGCTCGCACGCGGCGTGCCGCACTGGGTGCAGACGCAGTCCGCGCGCCAATGGGCCACGCAACGCGACGCCCAGGCGCCGAGCGACATCGACGGCAACCACGCGCTGGTGGTGGGCACCGGGCCGATCGGCCAGGCCATCGCCCGCAGCTGCCGCGCCCTGGGCCTGCGCGTGACGGGCGTGCGCCGCGACCGCGATGCCACCGATGGCGCCTTCGATGCCATGCGGCAGTTCGAAGACCTGCCGGCGGCGCTGGCCGATGTGGACTGGGTCTTCCTGGCCTGCCCGCTCACGCCGCGCACCCGCGGCCTGGTGGACGCCGGTTTCCTGCAAGCACTGCCCACCGATGCACGCCTGGTGAACGTGGCGCGCGGCGAGGTGGTCGACGAGGCCGCCCTGCATGCCGCGCTGCGCGAAGGCCGCCTGGGCGGTTGTTACAGCGACGTGTTCGTCGAAGAACCCCTGCCGGCGGATTCGCCCTGGTGGGACCTGCCGCGCACGCTGGTCTCCGCCCACAGTGCCGGGGCTTCCACGGGATTTTCCGAGCGCACGGTGCAGGCATTCCGGCACAACCTCGTGCGCCTGCGGCAGGGCCTGCCTCTGCAGAACGTTGCCATCCCCGGCTGACGACGGCCTAACCACCGAACGAAAGAGGCCATTCGATGCAAGACACCCTGGCCGCGCTGCGGGCCGTCGTGGGCGCTGCCCATTTCCTGCAGGACGCGGAACGCCTGGAACCCTACCTCGTGGAACAGCGCGGCCTGTTCCGCGGCAATGCGCTGGCCGTGCTGCGGCCCGCCGACACGGCCGAGGTCGCGGCCGTGGTGCGCCTGTGCGCCGAACGCGGCATCGCCGTGGTGCCGCAGGGTGGCAACACCGGTGCCTGCGGCGGCGGCGTGCCCCAGGCAACTGGCCCCTGCATCGTGCTGTCAACGGAGCGCATGACCCGCATCCGCCACCTGGACGAGCACAACTTCACCGTGACGGTGGAGGCAGGCTGCATCCTCGCACACCTGCAGGACGCGGCACGGGCAGCAGGCTGCTATTTCCCGCTGTCGCTGGGGGGCGAAGGCAGTTGCCGCATCGGCGGCAACCTGTCGACCAATGCAGGCGGTATCAATGTGCTGCGCTACGGCAACGCGCGCGAGCTGATGCTCGGGCTGGAGGTGGTGCTGCCCGACGGCCGCATCTGGGACGGCCTGCGCACGCTGCGCAAGGACAACACGGGCTACGCGCTGCGCCACTTGTTCGTAGGCGCCGAGGGCACCCTGGGCATCATCACGGCGGCAGCACTCAAGCTCTTTCCGCTGCCACGCGATTTCCAGACCGCGCTGGTGGCCGTGCCTGACCCGGCTGCGGCGCTGGAGGTGTTCACGCAGCTGCGCCGCGCCAGTGGCGACGCGGTCTCGGCCTGCGAGCTGCTGCCGCGCACGGCGATGGACATCGGCTTCAAGAACATGCCGGGCGGGCGCGATCCCCTGCCGCAGGTGCACCCCTGGTACCTGCTGGTGGAGCTGTCCTCACCGCGCATGGGCGGGCTGCGCGAGGTGCTGGAATCCACCCTGGCCGACGCGATCGAACAGCGTTTCGCCCGGGACGCGGTGATCGCCGAGAGCGACTCGCAACGCCGCGAACTGTGGCGCCTGCGTGAGATCACGGCCGGTGGTCACCAGCACCAGGAGGGCGGGCTGATCAAGCACGACATCGCCGTGCCCCTGTCACGCATTCCCGAAATGATCACGCGCGGCACCGCCGCCTGCGAGGCCGCGCTGCCGGGTATCCGCGTGCTGGCCTTCGGCCACATGGGCGACGGCAACCTGCATTTCAACCTGGTGCAACCCGTGGGCGCGGATGCGGCGGGCTTTTTCGCCCAGCGCGCGCGCATGAACCGCATCGTGCACGACCTGGTGCACGAACTCGACGGCAGCATTTCGGCCGAGCACGGCATCGGGCTGCTGAAGGTCGAAGAGATGCGGCGCTACAAGGCGCCGCTGGAGCTCGAGCTGATGCAGCGCATCAAGCAGGTGCTGGACCCCGCGGGCCTGATGAACCCTGGCAAGGTGTTGCCCCCGGCCTGAGCCGCGTCGCGCCGGTGCCGGCGCGCAATGGGCCTTGTCAGGCCTCCACCCACTGGCGCAGCGCATCGATGCGCGGGATGTCGGCCAGGCCCATGAGCGCGTCGTACAGTGCCTCGCCATGGCGCACGCCGGCGCTGGCCACGCAGTCGAGGAACTTCGCGCGCAGCTGGGCCGCGTCGATCGGCAGGCGTGCGTGGCCACGCGCAAAACGCACCTCGCCGCTGTCCACGACCTGCCCGTCCACCAGGTGCAGCCGGATGCGGTCCGTGGGGCTGAACACGGCGTCGTCCGCGCTGACATCGTCGCGCAGTTCCAGGTCGGTCATGGCGACCAGCCGGCGCACGGCGTCGCTCTCGTAGAAGGCCGGCTCCAGCTGCGCGAAGCCCGCTGCCTGCGCCAGCAGGCCGCTGGCCACCGAGAAGGCCACGCTGTAGCGCGCCTCCAGTGGCGTGCGGGGTTGGCCGTAGCGGGCCATCTCGGCCTGCCGGCGGCCCACGGCGACGTCGATGCGCGCCACATCCTCCACGCGCCAGCCGCCGCGCTGCGCGAGGTCGATGGCCGCGTCCGCCAGGCGGTGCACGGAGTAGCACAGCGGGTACTTCTTGATGCCCAGGCCTTCGGACAACACGCGCAGCCGCGAGGCGTCCAGTGCCAGCGGCCTCTGGATGTCGGCTCGCTTGCGCGGGGAGATGGTGCGCAGGAATCCACCGGGGCGCTCCAGCGCGTCGGCCGAGGCCGTCACGCCGTGGCGTGCCAGGTCCACGGCCTGGAGGGCTGCCTGCGCCACGCGCCCCACCTGCACGGCCTTGGCCGGAGTGCCGAAGTTCACGGACATGCCGCCTCCCATGCTGGCCGCCAGGCCCAGCGCGGCGCGGGTTCGCGGCAGGTCCAGGCCGCCGAGGTTGCACAGCGCCGCGGTCACGGCCAACGGGCCCAGCAGGCCGCTGGGATGCCATCCGGTAGGGTGCAGCGAGTCGGGCTCGCGCGACGCCAGTTCCGCCAGCACCTCGTAGCCCACGACCCAGGCGCGCAGCAGCGCCTCCCCACCGGCGCCCTGCACCTCGGCCGCGGCCAACAGCGCGGGCAGCAGCATGGCGCTGGGGTGGCAGCCGAAGGCGACATCGTCCATGGCGAAGGCGTGCGCGGCCGTGCCGTTCACCAGGGCGGCATCCCCGGCACGCAGGCGCTCGCGGCTGAACAGCACGCTGGCTCCCTGCCCGTCGGCCGGCACCGCGAACCCCGAGACCGACGCCCGCACCGCCTGCACCACGGGTTCGTGCCGCGCCGCCAGCATCAGGCCGATGGTGTCGATCACGCCGGTGCGGGCCACGTCCAGCGCGGCACGCGGCACGCTACGCAGGCCAGTGATGAAGCGCGCGAGGTCTTCGGTCAGGGGGGTGGGAGCGAGGTCGGCCATGGCTGCAGAAATGGTGAGGCAGGCAGGTGCCCGCAATGGAGTGCGGGCACTCTATCACATTGTCCGGACAATACGCACCGTACCCACCCTACCCACCTGCGCGCAGGTTCAGGACGCACCTGCCCGTACGAGCGCGGCGCGCAGGCGCTGTCCGTCCGGCCGCGCGCAGCCCAGCAGCGCCAGGTCCCGCAGGATCTCTGCGCGCAGCAGCGCAACGGCGCGTGCCACGCCTTCCTGCCCGCCCACGACCGCGGCGTAGAGGAACGGCCGCCCGAGCAGCACGTGGCCTGCACCCAGCGCCAGCGCCTTGAGCACGTCCGTGCCACGGCGCACGCCGCTGTCGAGCAACAGTTCCATGCCCGCCGCCTCGGCCTGCAGCGCCGGCAGCGCCCGCAGTGGGGGCACCGCGCCATCGAGCTGGCGGCCGCCGTGGTTGGAGACCACCACGGCGTCCACGCCGGCATCGCGCGCCGCGCGCAGGTCTTCGGGCGCGAGCACGCCCTTGAGCACCAGCCGGCCCGGCCAGCGGTCCCGCAGGCGGCGCAGGTCATCCCAGTCCAGGTTGTCGCGGCGGTGCGGACGCGTGGCGCGCATCGAGATCATGGGTACCCGCGCCAGCGGGTAGTTCTCGAAGTACGGCATGCCTTCGCGGGCCAGGCTGCGCAGGAGCGTGCCCACCAGCCAGCGCGGGTGCAGCACGCCGTCGAGCATCAACCGCGGCGTGGGCCGCAGTGGCGAGGTGTAGCCATTGCGCACATCGCGCTCGCGGTTGCCGCCGACGGGCACGTCCACCGTGATGACCAGGGTCTGGAAACCGGAGTCCTGCACGCGGTCCACCAACCGCTGGTTCTCCGCGGCATCCACCGAGAGGTAGGCCTGGAACCAGGCCTGCGGGTTCTCGCGGATGACGCGTTCCATCGCCACCAGCGAACTGCCACTGAGCACGAAGGGAATGTTGGCCAGGGCGGCGGCGCGGGCCAGCACCAGGTCCGCCTGCAGTGCGGCCAGGCCCATCGCGCCCATGGGGGCGATGCCGAAAGGCGCAGCCCATTCCCGGCCCAGCGTGGTGACCGCGCAATCGCGGTCCGAGGTATCGCGCAGCACGCGCGGCTGCCAATGCCAGTCGTCGAAGGCGGCGCGGTTGGCGCGCACGGCGGCGCCCTCTTCGGAGCCGCCTTCGATGTATTCGAAGATGCAGCGTGGCAGGCGGCTGCGTGCGGCCGGCTCGAAGTCGCCGAGGTTCAGGTAGCGCGCGCTCACGAGCCAGCTCCGGTCGTCCGCAAGCTGTCGCACTCCGCCGTGATGGCCGTGCGCAGCAGGTCACGTGCGAACAGCATCACCAGGTTGCCGCCCGCCGCGAAGGTGGCCTGCGTGCCGTAGCGCCCCACCGGCGCGCCGGCCGACACACCGGCTGCCTGCGCCCGCGCCAGCACCGAGAAGGCCAGCGCGCGCACGCTGGCATGGTCGCCGCGGCGCGGCAGGCCCATGGAGACGGCTAGGTCGCCCGTGCCGACCAGGAAGGCGTCCACGAGGCCTGTGGCGCAGAAATCCTCGACGCGCCCGATCGCGGGCTCGGACTCCAGCAGCACGATGTGCAGGAAGTCCTGCACGCCGGGCGGGTCGCAGTCCACCACCAGGCGGTGCAGCGCACGCAGTTCGTCGGGCGACTCCACATCGGGGTGGATGAAGCCGTCGATGCCGGCGTCGATGAAGCGGCGCAGCACCCCCGCGTCACGGGTCCAGGGCCGCACGACCGCGGCCGCGCCGTGGGCATGGGCTGCCAGGCGCATCGCGCCCACGGTTTCCATGTCGGGGCCGCCGTGCTCGCAGTCGATGAAGATGAGGTCCGCGCCCTGCTGCGCGCAGAAGGCGGCCAACTCGGGCGCGGCGAACTCGGGGTTGATGCCCAGCACCGGCATGCGCGTGCGCAGCTTCTGCCGCAGCCTGGCGCGGGGAGATTCGGAGGGGGCAGTGGGAGGTCGGCCGATCACTAGGGGCTGGGGTGGCATGCGACGAATGGGTTGCGAGAACGAGGAGAAGATGCTTTCGGATGCGTGGGGACGCGTTGACACCGATGGCCGAACGCCAACGGCCCTTCAACCCGCCGCGCCCAGCAGCGGCAACACCGCCGCGTGGAAGGCCTCGGGCTGCTCATAGGCCACCCAATGCCCGGCTTGTGGGATCCACTGCACGGATGCCACGCCCACCGCCCGCAGCGCCGCCTCCAGCGGCTCCCGGGTGTGCGCGAACATGATGTCCTCATGGCCCCAGATGCCGTGCACCGGGCAGCGCACCTGCGGGAGCACGCGCAGCGTGGTGTCCGTGCGCGAGACCTCGCGGTTGCGCAGCCGGTCGGCTTCCACGGCGCCGGCTGCGACATCGGCTGCCAGGTCGTCCACCCGCGCGGGGTCGTGCAGCATCCAGATGCCGAGGTTGTGGCGGTGGATCGCATGGCGCTCGGCGGCGTCTTCCACGCGGCGCCAGGGCCGCATGCGTGCACCGGGGTCGGTGGACAGGCCGTTGCCTGCGGCGGCCACCAACACCAGGCTGCGCACACGCGCGGGGTGCCGCGCCGCGAGGTGGCTGCCGACCATGCCGCCGAAGGAGAAACCCACCACGTGGCAGGACCGCTTGCCCAGCAACTGCTGCAGGCCGGACTCGACGATGTCGGCCACGCTCTCGGGCGTCCACGGGTCGGGCGGCAATGCCGACTCCCCCATGCCCGGCAGGTCCGGCACCCACACGGTGTAGCGCGCGGCGAAGGTGTCGATGTTGCGCACCCAGTGCGTCCATGCGCCGGCGCCGCCGTGCAGCAGCACCACCACCTCTTCGCCCTGCCCCCATCCGCGCCAATGGACCACACCGTCGCCGCAGGGGGTGCGGGCCTGGCGCGCGGTGGTGTCCAGCCGAGCGAGGTCGCTCGGCCCGAGCGAACGGGGTTCCGGGACGCGGAGCCCGGTCGATGCGGGCGCTGTCCCCTGCAGTCCGTCCTCCGCCATCAGACCACGGCCTTGTCGCGCAATGCCGCGATCTCGCCCGGAGCATAGCCCAGCGAGGCCAGCACCGCGTCGGTGTCGGCACCGGGCTCGGGCGTGGCCTCGCGCACGCGCTTGGACACACCCGACATGTTGAGCGGCGAGCCCACCAGGCGGATGTCGCCGAGTTGCGGATGCTGCACCGGCTGCACGATGCCGAGCTGCTGCACATGCGGGTCCTCGAAGACCTGGTCCATGCGGTAGATGGGCCCGCAGGGCACACCGGCCGCCTCGAAAAGTTGCACCCAGTGCGCTGCGCTCTGGTGGCGCGTGACCTCGCCGATCGCAGCGTTGATGGCCGCGCGGTCCTGGCTGCGTCCCTTCTGCGTGCGCCAGGCCTCCCTGGCCTTCCAGCCAGGCTGCCCCATGGCGTCGCACAGCCGCTCCCACATGCGCGCCGAACTGGCCGCGATGTTGATGTGGCCGTCGCTCGCCGGAAACACGCCCGTGGGAATGCCGGTGGGATGGTCGTTGCCTGCCTGCTGCGCCACGTCGCCAGCCATGAGCCAGCGCGCGGCCTGGAAGTCCATCATGAAGATCTGCGCCTCCAGCAGGCTGGTGTGGACCCAGCGCCCTACGCCTGTGCGCGCGCGCTCGAACAGCGCCGTCATGATGGCCAGCGCCAGCAGGTTGCCTGCCGTGAGGTCGGCCACCGCGATGCCCGCGCGCATGGGGCCGGCGCCGGGCTGGCCCGTGACGGACATGAGCCCGCCCATGCCCTGCGCGATCTGGTCCACGCCGGCGCGCTCGCGGTAGGGGCCTTCCTGGCCGAAGCCGCTGAGGCTGCCGTAGACCAGCCGCGGGTTGATGGCGTGCACATCGTCCCACGCGACCTTCAGGCGGTCCTTCACCGAGGCGCGCATGTTCTCCACCAGCACGTCGGCTGTGGCCACCAGCTTCATGAAGGCGGCGTGGCCTTCGGGCTGCTTGAGGTCCAGCCGGAGGGAGCGCTTGTTGCGATGCAGGTTCTGGTAGTCCGGCCCGTGCGTCGCGCCCACGGCGTCCTCGCGCGCACCGGAGCCGGCGGCGGGTGCTGGGGGCTCGATGCGGATCACCTCGGCCCCCCAGTCCGCGAGGTGGCGCACGGCCGTGGGGCCGGCACGTGCCAGCGTAAGGTCGATCACGACCAGGCCCGAGAGGGGCAGCAGGGCCGGCGCGTCGGCGGCGGACGGGGCCGAGGGCATGGCGGGGGCGGTGGCGCTGTGCATGGTGGACGCGGCTACTCGATCGGGATGTTGCGGGTCTTGATCAGCGTGCCCAGGCGCGCACGCTCGCTGTTCACGAAGCCGGTGAAGGCCTCGCGCGTGCCGCCCATGGGCACCAGCGACAGCGTCGTGAACTTCTCGCGCACTGCCGGCAGCGCCAGCACGGCGTTGATGTCGGCATTGAGCTTGTCCTGGACGGCCACGGGCGTCTTGCCCAGCACGAAGATGCCACCCCAGTTGTCGGCGCGGTAGTCGCCCAGCAGGTTCTTGTCGACCACGGGCACGTCGGGCCACGCGGTCAAGGGCTTGTCGCTGCCCACCATCAGCGCCTTGACCTTGGCGCCGTTCTTGGAGATCTGCGAATTCATCGACGGAGATGCGAAGGCCGCGTCGATGTGGTCGCCGGCCATCGCAGGAAACGTGGCCGCGCTGCCGGCGTAGGGCACGTGCACCATGGTGATGCCGGTGCTGGCCGCGAAATTCTCGGCGTCGATGTGCGTGGTGCTGCCGATGCCGGTGGAGCCGAAGGACACGCCCGCGGGGTTCTTCTTCGCCCACTCGATGAACTCGCGCAGGTTGTTGACCGGCAGCGATGCGCGCACATACAGCACAGAGGGGGTGTTGTAGAGCGGCACCACCGCCGAGAAGGCGTTGAAGTCGAACGGCACGACGCGCTGGTAGGGCACCACGCCCATGACGGCCGTGCCCAGGAACAGCGTGCGGCCGTCGGCCGGCTGCTCCATCACATACCGTGCGGCAACGGTGACGCCGGCACCCGGCTTGCTGATCACCAGCACCGGCTCGTTCCATTTTTTCGACAGCTCCTCGGCGATGACGCGGGCCAGTGCGTCGGTGGAGCCGCCGGGTGCGATGGGCACCACCAGCTCGATGGGCTTGGCATGGGCCGCCAGCGGTGCGGCGACGGCCAGCGCCAGCGTGGCGCCCCAGGTGCGCAGCCGTTGGCTGCAGGTCTGCAGGAAGGTGGTCATGGGTGTCTCCAAAGTTTCTGTGGTTGTGCAGTCAGCGCCCGTGGAACACGGGCTTGCGTTTCTCCATGAAAGCCGTGCGGCCCTCGCGGTAGTCCTCGCTGTCCATGCATTCGCGGGTGTACTGCGCCACGCGATCCAGGTCGCGCTCGGTGGGCTCTTTCTGGAGTTGGTCGATCGTGAACTTCGCGGCCATCACCGACAGCGGCGCGTTGCCGGCGATGGACTGCGCCAGGTCGAGCACGGTATCGACGAGCTGCGCGTCCTCCACCACCTGCTCCACCAGGCCCATGGCCAGTGCCTCGGCACCCGTGAACTGGCGCCCCGTGTAGAGCACCATGCGCGCGCGCGCCGGCCCCACCAGCCGCACCAGCCGCGAGAGCGGCACGATGCCGTAGGCGATGCCGAGCCGGGTGGCGGGGATCCCCAGGCGCGCCCCCGTGCCCGCGATGCGCAGGTCCGCCTCCAGCGCGATGGCCATGCCGCCGCCCAGGCAGTAGCCCTGCAGGCAGGCGATGCTGGGTTTGTCGAAGGCCGCCAGTGCCTGCCGGCCGCGCGCCGTGAACTGGGCGAAGGCCGCGTCCGACTCGGCGCTGTTGCGCTGCGCCGCGAACTGGCTGATGTCGCCGCCAGAGACGAAGGCCTTGTCGCCCGCGCCGGCCATCACCAGTACACGCACCTCGGGGTCGGCGGAGAAACGCGCCAGGATGTCGGCCACGCCGCCCCACATCTCCGAGGAGATGGCGTTGTAGCGCTCGGGCTGGTTGAACACCATCACGCCCACATGACCGATGCGGCCGGCAAGCATCTTGCCGTCCACGTAGGCTTCGGTCCTGTCCAGTCGTTCGAGCACGCCCATCCTGTCTCCTTGTCCGTAGACTTTGTCAGCCACCCTGCATGGTGGGGCAGGCCTGCCCCCGCGCCAAGAGAGAGTTTCTTGGGCATCCCAAACCAAATGGAATGGAGGGCGCCCGCATCGCTGCATCCGGGCTTCGCCGTTGCCGGAAATGCCGCATGTCAGTTTTCCATGGCGCCGCGC
Source organism: Burkholderiaceae bacterium (assembly GCA_965278985.1). Taxonomy (GTDB): domain Bacteria; phylum Pseudomonadota; class Gammaproteobacteria; order Burkholderiales; family Burkholderiaceae_C; genus CAISIP01. Next base: position 1,621,712 of record OZ257131.1, read on the forward strand.
GCCACCCGCATCGCATGCAACGGATGGCCTGAACCAGGGCACCCGCGGAACTGGCTCTGCCAGGCCGCTGGGTGCGCCCCCTTGATGGGGGATGGGACTTCTACACGCAGTGAGAAGTCCAAACGGGGGTGTTTCATTTCACTCCGCATGCGAATACATCGGCGCACCGGGCACCTCGACCTCCGCGACCAGCACCACGCCGCCCTCGCCTTCCGTGATGTACAGCGAGCGGCCGTCCGGCCCGCCATAGGCGATGTTGGTCGTGAGCCTTCCCGCATCGGACTGGATGCGCTGCACCGGCTCGCCATGGCGGTCGAAGATCCACACCGCGCCCAGCCCCACGTGCGCCACGGCCAGGCCCCCCTCGGCGTTCAGCGCCAAGCCGTCCGGTCCGCCCCCGCCGGAGAGCTGGATGAAATTGCTGACCTTGGCCACGCCGCCATCGCGCGTGAGCGGCAGCCGCCAGACCGCGTTGGCGCGGGTGGCGGCCACGTAGAGCACCTGCTGCTCCAGGTCCATCACCAGGCCATTGGGGCTGGGCACGTTGTCGATCAGGCACTGCACGCGGCCGTCGGGCGTGGCACGGAACACGCGTCCTGTGGGATCGTGCAGGCCCGTCAGCCCCTGGTCGGTGAACTACAGGTCGCCGTTGCGCGCGAAGAACAGATCGTTCACGGCCTTGAAGCGCTCCAGCCCTGCACGCTCCAGAAACGGGGTAACGCGGCCGGTGTCGGGTTCCAGCACCATGATGCCGTGCTTGTAGTCGGCGATGAACACCCGCCCGTCGCGGTGGATCTTCAGGCCATTGGGCCAGCCGTCGTAGGCCACCACCAGGCGGAACTCGCCCGTGGGTGCGATCCGGTAGACGCGCCCGCTGGGGATGTCCACGCACCACAGGTGGCCCTCGCGGTCGAAAGACGGCCCCTCCAGCACCGGGTGCGGGCGTGCCTGGGGCTGGCCCAGCACCCAGGGGTTGTGCGCGTCGATGTGGCGGTGCGCCTCGGGCAGCGTGGCGAATACGCGTGGGGTGGTGCGCGGCGGGGGGGCGAACATCGTGGACCCGCGCCTAGTCGAGCAGCTGGAAGTCCAGCTGGCGCAGCAGCTTCGCCCACTGGTCATGTTCGGCGCGCACGCGCTGGCGGAAATCCGCGGCCCCCATGGTGAAAGGCTGCAGTGTCATGCCCTCGAGCGCTGCCATCACCTCGGGCAGCGCACTGGCGGCACGCACGGCAGCGTTGGTGCGCTCCAGCAGCTCGGGCGATGCGCCGCGCGGCAGAAAGATGCCGAACCACTCGGTGAGGCTCAGCTGCGGGAACCCGCACTCCACGAAGGTCGGCACCTGCGGCAGCTGCGGCAGGCGCGCCGGGCTGGAGACGGCGAGCATGCGCACGCGGCCGCTCTTCACATGCTCCACCAGCACCGGATGCGTGGAGGCCATGGCCGCGATCTGGCCGCCCAGCAGCTCCGTCACGGCCATGCCGGTGGTGCGGTAACCGACCATGGTGAGGGGCACCTTGGAGAGGTGCGAAAGTGTTGCCGCCGCCAGGTGTGGGCCGCTGCCCACCGCGCTCACGGCGTAATTCGCCAGCTTCGGGTTCGCCTGGCACCAGGCCAGGAACTGCGCCAGCGTCTGCACCTGCGCCGGCACCATCGGCCCCACGCACAGCGCGAAGGCCACATCGGTGACCGGCGTGACGGGCACGATGTCCTGCAGCGCGTCGTAGTTCAGCGCGCGGTAGAGATGCGGGTACATCACGACCATTGACGACGGCGTGAACAGCAGCGCGGAGCCGTCGGCGGGGGCGCCTTTGAGCGCCTCGATGGCAAGCCGTCCGCCGGCCCCGGGCTTGGAGTCCACATACAGCGCGTCGGCGTAGGTCCCGCGCAGCCGGTCGGCATACTGCCGCGCGAGCACGTCGATGGGCGAGGATGGAAAACCGCAGACGATGCGCGTCTGCGCCACGCGCGGCTGGGCCCACGCGGGCACCGCCAGGGCGGCGAGGCCCAGGCCCGCACCACAGGCGGACTGGGCCAGCCATTGGCGCCTCGAAATGGAATGCATGGCAGTGCTCCTTCGGTAGATGGAACGCCGCCTGGAGGCGGCATGTTCTGGGTCAGCCCGTGTCAGGCCACAGCACCCGATGTGGGAAAGCGGTACAGCGCCTGCGGGTTCTGCACCAGCACCTGCGTGCGCGCCGCGGCATGCAGGCCCAGCGTGTCCAGCCAGTCCATCAATGCACCACTGGTGGGCCGAGTCGCGGCATCGGTCAGGCCGACGTAGGGCCAGTCGCTGGCCCACAGCATGCGCCCGGTGTGGCGGCGCGCGAGCGTGCCCATGGGCGCGGTCAGCGCCGGCCAGGGCGCAGTACCGGCGCCGGCGCGGTACATGCCGGAGAGCTTCAGCCAGGCCTTGCCGGTGGCCAGCAGGCCGTCCAGCACCGCCAGGCCCTCCTCGCGCACGGCGCCGTCCACGAACCAGCCGAAGCTGGCCAGGTGGTCCAGCACCAGCGGCGCCTCGAGCTGCGGCGCGAGGCGCTCGAGCAGGCGCAGCTGCTCCAGGCCGGAGGGCCACATGGCGATGTGCCAGCCAAATTCGGCGATGCGCGCGGACCAGTCGCGCAGCGACGCCTCGTCCAGCGGCGTCTCGCTGCCGTAGGCCATGGAGAGGCGTACGCCGCGCATGCCGGCCGCGTCGAGCGATGCGATCGTGTCGCGCGGCGTGCCGGCGCGCAGCATCGCCACGCCGCGTGCGCGCTCACCCAGCACGGCCATCGCATCCAGCGTGGCGGACAGGTCCATGCCGTGGGCCGACACATGCGCGATCACCACGCGGTCCAGCCCCACGGTGTCGAGCATGCGTCGCAGTTCGGCCAGAGGCGCCTCCGGCGGATCGTAGGGGCGCGACGCAGCCAGGGGATACCGGTCGAACGGGCCCAGCACGTGGGCATGGCAATCGCAGGCGCCTGGCGGCACCGTGGACGCCGGTCGCGTCGGTTCTCCGGGCGGCAGGCAGGGTGCCGTGGGATCGTGGCCCAGCACGGTCACTCCGCGGTGATGCCGGTCTCGGCCACCAGCTTGCGCATCTCGTTCGCGTCGCGCGTGACGAACTGCGTGAACTCCGCATGGCCCTGGTAGGCCGCCTGCAGGCCGGCCTCGCGGTAGCGCTCCACCACCTCGGGCCGTGCCAGTGCCGCCTGGATCTCGCGCTCCAGCCACTGCACCACCGGGGCGGGCAGGCCGGCGCGGGCGGACAGGCCGATCCAGGTCGAGGCCTCGTAACCCGGGTATTCCTCGGCGATCGCCGGCACGTCGGGCACCGTGAAGAAGCGCTGCGGCGTGGTCGTGCCCAGCCCGCGCAGCTTGCCCGAGCGGATATGGGGCGCCAGCACCGAGCTGCCGATCAGCAGCATGTCGAGCTGGCTGCCCAGGATGTCGGTCACGGCCGCGCCGCCGCCGCGGTAGGGGATGTGCTTCACGTCGATGCCCGCGCGGCGCTTGAGCAGTTCCATGGCCATGTGCCCCGGCGTGCCCGCACCCGCCGAGCCGCAGCTCAGCTTGCCCGGGTTGGCCTTGGCGTACGTCACCATCTCGCGCAGCGTCTTGAAGGGCGAGGCCGCGGGCACCACCAGCGTGGAGGCGTCCAGCACCAGCCGCGTGATGTGCGTGAAGCTGTCCAGCGGCTCGAACTTCGCGGTCTTGGTCAGGTAGGGCGTGGTCGTGAGGTTCGGCCCCGCGGACACCAGCGTATAGCCGTCGGCCGGCGCGTCCAGCGCCGCGGCCACGCCGATCACACCTGCGGCACCCGTGCGGTTCTCCACCGTGAAGGTCTTGCCAGACTGCGCCGAGAGCTGTTGTCCCAGCACGCGCATGGCGATGTCGAGCGAACCACCGGGTGCGTAGGGCACGATGATGCGCACCGGCCGTTCGGGATAGGACTGCGCGCGCGCGGCGCTCCAGGGCGCCAGGGCGGCGCCAACCGTACCGATGGCCCCCAAGGCCGCTACCCACTCGCGGCGGTTCCATTGCGGGCCGGATGCCACGCGCTCGGTCGATTTCTCCATGTCTCCTCCAAATGTACGGACGTTTGAAGCTTCGCATTATATGTCCGGACATTTGCCAGATGCACGTCGAATGGCTATAGTCGCCGCCCCATGACGACCTCCTCCATGCAGCCCGCGTCCATCCACCTGGGCGACGGCACGCGGATCGCACTGGACATCCACGACATGCAACCACCGTGGCGCAACGCATTGCCTGTGGTGCTGGTGCATGGCTTCAGCAAGCACCGCCGCTTCTGGTACGACTGGTTGCAGCCGCTGGCACGCCACCGCAAGCTCATCAACCTCGATCAGCGCGGGCATGGCGCGTCATCCCCGGTGAAAGCCGACTTCCGCATGCAGCTCGACGTCTTCGCCGACGACCTGGCCGGGGTACTGGATGCGCTGGAGCTGCCCCGCGCGCATTTCGTCATGGCCGAGTTCTCGTCCTCGGTGGCGCTGGTGCTGGCGCGCCGGCATCCCGAGCGCATCGCGAGCCTTGTGCTGCCGGGCTTCGGCTACAACTGGCGCGCGGGTGCGGTGAGCCCCACCGCGTGGGCCGAACTCATCGAGCGCGAGGGCACGGCGGCGTGGGCGCGCTCCACCGTGTCGGCACGGCTGCCAGCCGATGCCGACCCGCGGCTGCGGGACTGGTACGTGCAGGAGCAGTCGCGCATGCCGGCCTCGTTCATGAGCGGCCTGTTCCGCTTCTCCGCCAACCTGGACCTCACGGACCATCTGGACGCCGTGACCATGCCCACGCTGCTCATGGGCGGCACGCTCGCGCTGCAGGACACGGCCGACAGCCTGCGGCGCGCGCACCAGCGCATGCCCTCCAGCGAGCTCGTGCTGATCGAGGGCATGCCCTTCAACGTGATGTCCGCCTGCCCCGAACGCTGCGTGGCCGCGACCTGCGACTTCCTCGAAAGGCAGCCCTGACCATGGACGTGACCCTTCAGGACGGCGCGCAACTGCGGCTGTGTGTCGACGATTTCACCGACCCCTGGGCCAACGCCGAAGCCGTGCTGTTCATCCATGGCAATTCGGAGAGCGGCCGTGCCTGGGACCGATGGGTGCCGGCCTTCGCACGCGACTTCCGGCTGCTGCGCCCCGACCTGCGCGGCTTCGGCCATTCGCAGGCCATGCCGGAGGACCATGCGTGGTCCCTGGACCAGTTCGCGGACGACCTGGTGCGCGCCCTGGATGCGGCGCAGGTGCAGCGCTGCCACGTGGTCGGCGCGAAGATCGGCGGCCTGCTGGCGCTGCATCTCGCGGCCACGCATGGCGACCGCCTGCTGAGCCTGTCCGTGGTCGGCGCGCCGGTCTCGGGTGCCGAGCTCACGGGCGGCCAGACGCCGGTGGAAGAGATCCGCGGCGGTGGCGTGGGCGCCTGGGCCCGGCGCACCATGGCCGCGCGGCTGGGGCCCGGCATGCCTCCAGCGGCGCATGCGTGGTGGGGCGACTACATGGACCGCACGCCGGTGAGTACGCAGCTGGGCTTCCTGCGCTACCTGCCCGGTTTCGACGTGCGGCCCGTGCTGCCGCAAATCCACTGCCCTGCCCTGGTGGTGGCCACGCTGGACGACACCCCCGTGGGCAGCGTGGCATCGACGCAGCAGTGGCAGCGCCGCATCCCGCACTCGACGCTGGTCGCCGTGCAGGCCTCGGGCTACCACGCGGCGCTCACGGCGGCCGATCGCATCGCACCGGAGGTGGCGGCGTTCTGCCGGCAGCACGGCAGGCTGAACCTGCCGCAACGCTGAGCTACGCGATGGCCGACATCGAGGTACGTTCGGGCGCCGTCACGCTGCATGTGCAGAGCGACGACTTCACCGACCCGTGGCGCGCCGCGCCGACGCTGGTGCTGATCGCCGGCTTCGGCCGCTCCGCGCGTACCTGGTACCCGCTGGTGCCGCTGCTGGCGCGCGACATGCGCGTGCTGGGCATGGACCTTCGCGGCGTGGGACGCTCCGGACTGCAGTTCGACCCGCTGCGCGAGATCACGCTCGACCACTACGTGGACGACTTGGCCGCCGTGGTCGAGGCACTGGTTCCCGGCCCGGTGCACCTGTGTGGCGAGTCCATCGGCGGCATCGTGGCGGCCGGGTATGCGGCGCGGCACCCGGCGCGCGTCGCGAGCCTCACGCTCATCTCAACGCCTGCGCGACTGCGCCCCGAGGCCCGCGAGCGCTATGCCTTCGGCCACGCCACGCCGGCCGCCGCGATGCAGGCGCTGGGTACCGAGGAATGGCTGCGCCGCACCAACGGCAACAACCGTTTTCCGCCGGACATGCCCGCCGGCTTCCTGGAATGGTTCACGCGCGAGGTCGCGTCCACCGACGCGCGCGTGCTGCTGGGCATGTCCGAGTTCATCCTGCAGGCCTCGCTGGAGCCGCTGCTGTGCGCGATCCACGCGCCCACGCTGCTGCTCTACCCCGAAGGCGGCACCACGGCCAGCGAAGACCAGTGCGCGCTGCTGCAGCACGCGATCCGCGACGTGCGGGTCCGGCGCATTCCCACGCCGTACCACATGGTGCACCTCATCGACCCTGGCACCTGCGCCAGCCACATCCGCGATTTCGTGGCCGCGCATGCGCCGGGCTGATACCCCGCAGCGCCGGCCTGTTTTTGTCGCAACCCCTGGAGACACACCTTGAACCCCACATCCCGCTCCCCCGGCATCCGCCGCCGCACCTGGCTCGCCCTGCCCGCGATGGGCCTCGCGCTGCCGCACCTCGCCATGGCGCAGTCCCGCACCGTGCGCATGCAGGTCGGTTTCCCACCCGGCGGCTCCACCGACGTGGTGGCCCGCCTGGTCGCGGCGCCCTACCGCGGCCGTGACGGCGAGGTCGCCATCGTGGAGAACGTGCCCGGCGCGGCCGGTCGCCTCGCGATGATGCGCGTCAAGGCCGCGGCGCCCGACGGCCAGACCGTGCTGGTGTCACCCGCTGCGATGTTCACGCTCTACCCGCATGTCTACCGCGCGCTGGCCTACGACCCGTTCAAGGACTTCACGCCCGTGACTTCCATCGGTTCGGTGGGTTTCGCGCTGGTGGTGAGCACTACGGTGGTTCCGGAATCCGTGCGCACGCTGGCGGATCTCGGCGCCTGGATCAAGGCCCATCCGCAACATGCCAACTAAGCCTCGGGCGGCGCCGGCACACCCATGCATTTCGTGGGCGAGATGGTGGCGCGCCACCTCGCGCAGCCGCTCACGCACGTGGCCTACAAGGGCGCCACGCCGATGCTGCAGGACCTGCTGGGTGGCCAGATCGCGGTCGGCGTCACCGTGCTGGGCGACAGCCTGCCGCACCTGGGCGGGGGCAAGATCCGCGTGCTGGGCGTGACCAGCCCACGCCGCTCGCCCTACCTGCCGAACGCCCCCACGCTCGGTGAGCTCGGTGCGCCGCAGATCGTCGCGCAGGAATGGTTCGGCGTGTTCCTGCCGGCGGGTGCCTCGCCCGAGCTGGTGCGGCACATGGCGCAGTCGGTGCAGAACACGCTGCAGCTCGCCGATGTGAAGGCCGCACTGGCCAAGCTCGCCTGCGACCCGCAGAGCCTGTCGTCCGCGGACTTCGGCCGCACGCTGCAGGAGGACCTGACGCGCTGGGGCCCGGTGGTGCAGGCGACGGGCTTCAAGCTCGACGAGTGAGCGCGCGGACCATTCGCCCGCCTCACTCTGCCTTGTCGAACACCGCCGCGTCCACGCGGCCGCGCTCCAGCGAGGGCGCCAGGTCCCGCAGGAAGGCATGCACATGGCGCTGGATGAACGCCCCCCTGCGCAGCACGACCACGGTGCTGGTCGGATCGAAGAGGTGGCCCACGTCGCGGGCGCGCAAGCCGTGGTCCAGCCGCGCCGAATAGGCGAAGGCAGGAATGATCGCGATGCCCAGCCCGGCGCCCACGTAGGTCTTCATCACGTCGGTGTCCAGGGCCTGCACGGCGAAGTGCACGGCGATGCCCGCGTCGTGGAACTTGGCCGCGATGCGCGCGCCCTGCGGCCGCGTGGGGTGCTGCATGATGACCGGGTAACGCGCGAGCTTCTCCAGCGTCAGATCCTTCATGCGCAGCACCGGGTGCCCCGTGGGCGCCACCACCACGTGGCTGGCCGACAGCACCGGGATCGCCACCAGGCCGGGCGGCACGTGGGCGGGCAGGCTGGTGACGCCCAGCCCCGCCTGGCCCTGCAGCAGCAGCTCGCACACCCCCTCGGGCGTGCCCTGCAGCAGGTTCAGCTGCACCGACGGATGCCGCACCGTGAAGGCCTGGATGGCCGGCAGCAGCACATACCGCGCATGGGTGTGGGTGGTGGCCAGCACGATGGAACCCTGCGAGGCATCGCGCGTCTCCTCCCCGATCGCACGGATGTTGTCGGCACACTGCAGCGCGCGCCGCGACCATTCCAGCACCTGCTCGCCGGCCTGCGTGAGGGCCAGGGGGCGCCCTGCGTGGCGCAGCAGCAGCTCGGTGCCGATCTCGTCCTCGAACTGGCGCAGCTGCTTGCCCACGGCCGGCTGCGTGGCATGCAGCTGCGTGGCCGCGCGCGAGATGTTGAACTGCGCGTCAACGACGGCGCACAGGCATTGCATCTGGCGCAGCTTCATGGGAGGAGGCTCAGCCGGGTACGAACAGCGCCTTGTGTGCTTCGCGCAGCAGGTTCTTCTGCACCTTGCCCATGGCGTTGCGGGGCAGCTCGTCCACCACGAAGCAGCGCTTGGGTACCTTGAAGTTCGCCAGGCTGGACTTGAGGCTCGCGACGATCCGCTCGGCGTCCAGTGCCGCGCCGGGTCTGGCGGTGACCACGGCCACGCCCACCTCGCCGAAGTCCGGATGCGGCACGCCCACCACGGCGCTCTCGGCCACGCCTGGCATCTCGTTGATGTAGCTCTCGATCTCGGCGGGGTAGACGTTGAAGCCGCCGCTGATGATCAGGTCCTTGCTGCGGCCGACGATGGTCACGTAGCCCTCGGCATCGACCTTGCCCACGTCGCCGGTCTTGAAGAAGCCGTCGGCCGTGAACTCCTCGGCCGTCTTCTCGGGCATCTGCCAGTAGCCCTGGAACACGTTGGGGCCGCGCACCTGGATACCGCCGATCTCGCCAATCTGCACCGGGTGCTGGGCATCGTCCACCACGCGCAGGTCCACGCCGGGCAGGGGGAAGCCCACGGTGCCGCCGCGGCGCTCGCCGTCGCGCGCCAGGTACGGGTTGGAGGTGAGCATCGCGGTCTCCGACATGCCGTAGCGCTCCAGGATGGTGTGGCCGGTGCGTTCCTGCCACTGCCCGTAGGTCTCGATCAGCAGCGGCGCGGAGCCGGAGATGAACAGGCGCATGTGGCCGACCGACTCCCTGGTGAGCCCCGGCTCGGCCAGCAGCCGCACGTACATCGTGGGCACGCCCATGAAGACCGTGGCCCGTGGCAGGTAACGCAGGACCGTGGGCGCATCGAAACGGCCCATCCACAGGACCGGGCTGCCATTGAGCAACGCGCCGTGCAGCGCCACGAACAGCCCGTGCACGTGAAAGATCGGCAGCGCGTGCAGCAGCACGTCACCCCCCTGCTCCGGCTTGCGCCAGCCCCAGTAGTCCTTGAGCACCAGCGCGTTGCTCAGCAGGTTGGCGTGGCTGAGCATCGCGCCCTTGCTGCGGCCCGTGGTGCCGCTGGTGTAGAGGATGGCCGCGAGGTCGTCACCCCGGCGCGCTACTGCCGTGTGCCGGTCGCTGCACACGGCGGCGCGCTGCAGCAGGCTGCCCGTGCGGTCGGTATCCAGCGTGAACACATGCTGCACGCCGGCGATGAACGCGATCTTGCTGAGCCAGCCGAAGTTCGCGCCAGTGCACACCACCACGGCGGGCTGCGCGTTGTCGATGAAGTAGCGCATCTCGGCGCTCTGGTAGGCGGTGTTCAGCGGCACGAACACATGGCCGGCGCGCAGCGTGGCCAGGTACAGCAGCGCGGCTTCGACCGACTTCTCCACCTGCACCGCGATGCGCGAGGCCGGCGGCAGGTCCAGGCCCTGGAGCAGGTTGGCCAGCATGGCGGTGCTGCGCTCCACGTCGCGCCAGCTGTAGTGCAGGCCGGTGTCGGTCTCGAAGGCGGTGGCGTCCAGGTCGGCGGGGAAGGCGTCGCGAAGGGCGCTGAAGAGGTTGCGGTCGTAGCGGGTGTCGGTGGACATGGTCGTGACAGTGAAACGGTACGAAGGGGAAGGCGGCAACACGGTCAACGCGCTCCGAAAGCCGGCTGGCGCTTGCCCAGGAATGCGGTGATGCCTTCGCGGTGCTCGGTGCTGTCGGCATAGTGGTAGGCGCCCTGCACCAGCGCCTCCAGCGCAGCCGCATCCGGCGCGGCGGACAGGACGCGGATGGCCCGCTTGTGCAGGCGCGCGGCCTGCGGCGACAGCGACTGCATGCGCTGCACGCTGGCGGACACGTCGGCATACAGCAGGTCCACTGGCACGACGCGCGTGAGGAAGCCGCGCTGCAGCATGGCGGGTGCATCCAGCACGGCAGCTTCCAGCAGCATGCTGCGCGCCGCGGTGGCACCCACCTGGCCCAGCACCAGCTGCAACTCGCGCGGCGCCATGGGAAAGCCCAGCTTCGCGATCGGCGCACCGAAGCGCGCGCGTTCCGTGGCCACGCGGATGTCGCAGCAGCTGGCGATCTCCAGCCCTGCACCCATGCAGTTGCCGTCGATGGCGGCGACCAGCGGCACGTCGCAGTCCAGCAGGGCCTGGAGGGCGCCCCAGACCTCCTGCTCGTGGAAGTGGCGCAGCTGCGCCGCGTCGAAACGGAAGCCCGGGTATTCGGCGATGTTGCCGCCCGCGCAGAAATGCCCGCCCTCGCCTTGCACCACGACACAGCGCAGGTCGGGCATGCTAGCCACATGCCTCGCATGGGCCTGCAGCTCGCCCCACATGCCGCGCGACATGGCGTTGAAACGCGCGGGCTCCTGCAGCGTCAGAGTCGCAAGGCCCTCCTGCACCTCGCAGTGGACGGTGCCCGACATGCCTCAGCGTCCAGGCGCCACCGCCGGGGCGGCCGTCTGCGGCTGCTTGCCGAACCACCACCACAGGCCCGCACCGACCAGGATCATGGGCACGCACAACCACTGGCCCATGCTCATGCCCAGCGACAGCAGGCCCAGGAAATCGTCGGGTTCACGGAAGAACTCGGCAATGAAGCGGAATACGCCATAACCGAAGAGGAAGGCCGCCGCCACCTGGCCGGTCTTGCGCGCATGGCGCGCATAGAGCCACAGCAGGATGAACAGCAGCAGCCCTTCCAGCAGGAACTGGTAGACCTGCGATGGATGGCGCGGCAGGCTCCCGGCGCCGCGGAACACCATCGCCCAGGGCAGGCTGGGGTCGGCCAGCCGCCCCGGGAGCTCCCCATTGATGAAGTTGCCCACGCGTCCCGCAGCGAGGCCGGTGGGCACGCACGGTGCCACGAAGTCGGCCACCTGCCAGAACGGGCGGCCACGTGAGTGCGCGAACCACACCATGGAGGCGATCACGCCCAGCATGCCGCCGTGGAAACTCATGCCGCCCTGCCACACGGCAAAGATCTCCAGCGGGTTCGCCAGGTAATGGCCCGGCTTGTAGAAAAGGCAATAACCCAGCCGCCCACCGACCACCACGCCCAGCACGCCCAGGAACAGGATGTCCTCCACATCCTTGAACTTCCAGGCCGTAGGCCCCTGGATCTGCGCGTACGGCGGGTGGCGCAGCCGGCGCGAGCCAAGCCACATGAAGAGGCCGAAGGCCACGAGGTAGGTCAGGCCGTACCAGTGGACGGCGAGCGGTCCGATCTGGATGGCGACGGGGTCGATCTGCGGTTGCATCAGCATGGGGGTGGATTGTGCACGCGCCCAGGCGGGTCCCCATGGACCGCTCCGCCGTGCGGAAATGGCCGCTTCGGGCGCATACTTTGGCCTCCAGCAATCCACAGAGACACCGCACCATGGCCAGCACGCCCCCCGCCCCCAACGCCCGCAGCAGCCACATCACGCAAGGCAAGTCGCGCGCGCCCAACCGCTCCATGTACTACGCCATGGGCTACCAGGAGAGCGATTTCCAGAAGCCCATGGTGGGCGTGGCCAATGGCCACAGCACCATCACGCCCTGCAACAGCGGCCTGCAGAAGCTGGCCGACGCGGCCATTGCCGGCATCGAGGAGGCCGGCGGCAACGCCCAGGTCTTCGGCACGCCAACCATCTCCGACGGCATGGCCATGGGCACCGAGGGCATGAAGTATTCGCTGGTCAGCCGAGAGGTCATCAGCGACTGCATCGAGACCTGCGTGCAGGGCCAGTGGATGGACGGCGTGCTGGTGGTGGGCGGCTGCGACAAGAACATGCCCGGCGGCATGATGGGCATCCTGCGCGCCAACGTGCCGGCCATCTACGTGTATGGCGGCACCATCCTGCCCGGCAAGTGGAAGGGGCAGGACCTGAACATCGTGAGCGTGTTCGAGGCCGTGGGCCAGAACGCGGCCGGCAACATGAGCGACGCCGACCTGCTGGAGATCGAGCGGCGCGCCATCCCCGGCACCGGCTCCTGCGGCGGCATGTACACAGCCAACACCATGTCCTCGGCCTTCGAGGCGCTGGGCATGAGCCTGCCCTACTCCTCCACCATGGCCAACCCGCATGACGAGAAGCAGAACTCGGCCAAGGAATCGGCCCAGGTGCTGATGCAGGCGATCCGGCAGAACATCAAGCCGCGCGACATCGTGACCAAGAAGGCCATCGAGAACGCGGTGGCCGTGATCATGGCCACGGGCGGCTCCACCAATGCGGTGCTGCACTTCCTGGCCATCGCGCACGCGGCCGAGGTGGAGTGGACTATCGACGACTTCGAGCGCATGCGCAAAAGGGTTCCGGTGTTGTGCGACCTCAAGCCCAGCGGCAAGTACCTGGCGGTGGACCTGCACCGCGCCGGCGGCATCCCGCAGGTGATGAAGACACTGCTGGCCGCGGGCCTGCTGCACGGCGACTGCATCACCATCAGCGGCAAGACAATCGCCGAGGTGCTGGCCGATATTCCCGACGTGCCCCGTGCGGACCAGGACGTGATCCGTCCCATCACCGACCCCATGTACGCCGAGGGCCATCTGGCGATCCTGCGCGGCAACCTGTCACCGGAGGGCTGCGTGGCCAAGATCACGGGCCTCAAAAGCCCGGTGATGACGGGTCCGGCCCGCGTCTTCGACGACGAGCAGTCCGCCCTGGCCGCGATCCTGGCCGGCAAGATCGTGGCCGGCGACGTGATGGTGCTGCGCTACCTGGGCCCCAAGGGCGGCCCGGGCATGCCCGAGATGCTGGCGCCCACCGGGGCGTTGATCGGGGCCGGCCTGGGCGAAAGCGTGGGGCTGATCACCGATGGCCGCTTCTCGGGCGGCACCTGGGGCATGGTGGTGGGTCACGTGGCGCCCGAAGCGGCGGCCGGTGGCAACATCGCGCTGATCCACGAGGGCGACAGCATCACCATCGACGCCCACCAGCTGCTGCTGCAGCTCAATGTGCCCGACGACGAGATCGCGCGCCGCCGCGCGGCCTGGAAGGCGCCGGCGCCGCGTTACCTGCGGGGCGTGCAGGCCAAGTTCGCGTTCAACGCATCGTCGGCCAGCAAGGGCGCGGTGCTGGACGACTACGCGCCGCTCAGCGCCGGTTCTTGAAGTTGGTGCCGATGGCGTCCTTGTTGCGGTCGATGCGCGCCTTGCGGCGTGCATCCTCGCGCTCCATGGCCTTGCGCTTGGTGTAGCCGGTGGAATCGGCCCACCACCACCACAGCACGGCCAGGCCGAACGGCGCGAGCACGACCCACCAGGACCAGCCCGCCACGAAGCCGATCTCCAGATACTTCAGGGCCGCCAGCAGCAGGCCCAGACCGAGAAAGATCATTCAGCAGCTCCTTGCGCAACTTCACACTTGCTGACACAGCGGACACATGCGGCGTGGCGCGGTCACTACAATTCCTCGCATCGACTGTAACCCATGAGGTACTGATGAAGGCATTCGCGTTGATGGCCCCGCTCCTGTTGACGGCGCCCCTGCTGTCGGCCGTGCCGGCTTGGGCCGACCAGGCGCTGGCCACCGAAAAGAAGTGCATGACCTGCCATGCGCTGGACAAGAAGCAGGTCGGCCCCTCGTACAAGGAGGTCGCCGCCTACTACGCCGGCAAGCCGGGCTCGGTCGACAAGCTGGCGGCCAAGATCATGACCGGCGGCGGCGGACCGTTGGGCGGCGGGCTGAAGATGCCCCCCAACCCGCAGGTCAACGATGCCGAAGCCAAGAAGCTGGCGGCCTGGATACTCTCGCTGCAGTGACGCCCGCGTGCTGAAAACAAAAAACCCGCCGAGGCGGGTTTTTTGTTGGCCGGCAGCGCCGACTACCAGGCCTGGCCCAGCTGGTCGAGGATGGCCGGGTTCTCCAGCGTGGTCGTGTCCTGCGTCACGGCCTCGCCCTTGGCAATGGAGCGCAGCAGGCGGCGCATGATCTTGCCGCTGCGGGTCTTGGGCAGGTTCTCGGCGAAGCGGATGTCCTTGGGCTTGGCGATCGGCCCGATCTCCTTGGCCACCCAGTCGCGCAGCTCCTTGGCCATGGCCTTGGCGGCATCGCCACTGGGGCGAGCGCCCTTGAGCACCACGAAGGCGCAGACGGCCTCGCCGGTCAGGTCGTCGGGCCGGCCCACGACGGCCGCCTCGGCGACCAGCGCCGTGTGTGACACCAGCGCGGACTCGATCTCCATCGTGCCCAGCCGGTGGCCGGACACGTTGAGCACGTCGTCGATGCGGCCGGTGATGCGGAAATAGCCGCGGTCGGCGCTGCGCACGGCCCCGTCACCCGCCAGGTAGATGGTGCCGCCCATCTCGGGTGGGAAATACGCCTTCTTGAAACGCTCCGGATCGCCCCAGATGGTGCGGATCATCGACGGCCAGGGGCGCTTGACCACCAGCATGCCGCCCGAGCCGTTGGGCATGTCGTGCCCCGTCTCATCCACGATGGCGGCCATGATGCCCGGCAGCGGCAGCGTGCAGCTGCCCGGCACCAGCGGCGTGGCGCCCGGCAGCGGCGTGATCATGTGGCCGCCGGTCTCGGTCTGCCAGAAGGTGTCGACGATGGGGCAGCGCTCGCCGCCCACGTTCCGGTAGTACCACATCCAGGCTTCGGGGTTGATGGGTTCGCCCACCGAGCCCAGGATGCGCAGGCTGTTCAGATTCCAGTTCTTGGGGTGCACCTTCTCGTCGCTCTCGGCGGCCTTGATCAGCGAGCGGATGGCCGTGGGCGCGGTGTAGAAGATGGTCACGCCGTGCCGTTCGATCATCTGCCAGAAGCGGCCGGCATGGGGATACGTGGGCACGCCCTCGAAGATCAGCTGTGTGGCCCCGGCCGCGAGCGGGCCGTAGGCGACGTAGGTGTGGCCGGTGATCCAGCCGATGTCGGCCGTGCACCAGAAGACGTCCGATGGCCGCAGGTCGAAGGTCCAGTCCATCGTGAGCCGCGCCCACAGCAGGTAGCCGCCCGTGGAATGCTGCACGCCCTTGGGCTTGCCGGTGGAGCCGGAGGTGTAGAGGATGAACAGCGGGTGTTCGGCACCCACCGGCTCGGGCGCGCAGTCGGTGGACTGGCCCTGCAGCACCTCGGCGAAGGTCTTGTCGCGCCCGGCGACCATGTTGCAGGCACTGGCCGTTCGCTGGTAGACCAGCACGGTGCGGATGCTCTCGCAGCCGCCCATGGCCAGCGCCTCGTCCACCATCGCCTTGAGCGGTAGCTCCTTGCCGCCGCGCATCTGGAAGTTGGCCGTGATGACGGCGACCGCACCGGCGTCGATGATCCGCTCCTGGATCGACTTGGCCGAGAAGCCGCCGAAGACCACGCTGTGCGTGGCGCCGATGCGTGCGCAGGCCTGCATGGCGATCACGCCCTCGACCGTCATGGGCATGTAGACCAGCACGCGGTCGCCCTTCTGGATGCCCTGTGCCTTGAGCGCGTTGGCGAACTGGCTGACGCGCGTGAGCAGCTCGCGGTAGCTGGTCTTCGTCACCTGCCCGTCA
The DNA here is from genome assembly GCA_965278985.1 of Burkholderiaceae bacterium. Lineage (GTDB taxonomy): Bacteria > Pseudomonadota > Gammaproteobacteria > Burkholderiales > Burkholderiaceae_C > CAISIP01. Next base: position 1,637,801 of record OZ257131.1, read on the forward strand.
TCGGACTCGAAGACGATGGCCGTCTTGTGCTCCACGGGCGTGCCCATGTGGCGGTCCAGGCAGTTGGCGCTGGCGTTGAGCTCACCGTTGTCGAACCACTGGTAGAAAGGGGCGTTGCGCTCGTCGAGCGTGCGCGTGAAGGGCTTGTTCCAGACCAGGTTCTCGCGCGCCAGCCGCGCCCAGAAGCCTTCGAAATCGCGCCCCGCCTCGGCGCACAACGCCTCGTAGGCCGCCATGCTGGCGATGCGTGCGCCCTGGCTGGAGGCTTCGCTGGGGGGAAAGACGCGGTTCTCGACCAGTACGGACTCGATAGCACTCATGCCTGTGGCTCCTTGGGAATATTCTGAGGGGTTCCTGGGCGGAGTTTCGCACTTTCCCGCAGAGGGAATCCCCCACACCGGCCGCATACCTGCCATGCACCCACCCCTACAATTCCTGCAGTTCCTTTCCCTCCGCCCATGGCATCTCCCACCCCCACCCCCACCCCTGCTCCCCCCGCGCGCATCGGCCCCCTGCCCGGCCTCATCTTCGCCAGCCGCTGGCTGCAACTGCCGCTGTACCTGGGCCTCATCGCGGCACAGGCCGTCTACGTCTACCACTTCTGGGTCGAGCTGGTGCACCTGCTGGAGGCCGTGTTCGGCAACCAGGCGGCGCTGCAGGCCCTGATCAGCAGCATCGGCTACAAGGCCGACGTCACCATCACCTCCCTCAACGAAACCATCATCATGCTGGTGGTGCTGGCGCTGATCGACGTGGTGATGATCTCCAACCTGCTGATCATGGTGATCATCGGCGGCTACGAGACCTTCGTGAGCCGCATGAACCTGGAGACGCATCCCGACCAGCCGGAGTGGCTGAGCCATGTGAACGCTTCGGTGCTCAAGGTCAAGCTGGCCACGGCCATCATCGGCATCTCGTCGATCCACCTGCTCAAGACCTTCATCAACGCCGCGAATTACGACGTGAAGGTGCTGATGTGGCAGACCATCATCCATGTGGTGTTCCTGCTCTCCGCCATGGCCATCGCCGTCACGGACCGGCTGATGGCCCATCCCGCGCCCGACCCCCACTGACCAGCGGCCAGCGCCGCCAAGGCGGGCCCGCACGAGGAGGAGATGCATGCACCTGGACGGAAGCGCCCTGGTTCTGTGGTGGGCCCTGCCTTTCGTCGGCATCCTGCTGTCCATCGCCATCATGCCGCTGGCGGCGCCGGGCTTCTGGCACCACCATTTCGGCAAGCTGACGCTGGCCTGGGCGCTGGCCTTCCTGCTGCCCTTCGCATGGCAGTTCGGCGCGGGCGCGGCCGGCGGCACGCTGCTGCATGCGGCGCTGGAGGAATACATCCCCTTCATCCTGCTGCTGACGGCGCTCTACACCGTGGCCGGCGGCATCCACATCCGCGGCAACCTGCACGGCACAGCCGCGCTGAACACGGCGCTGATCGCCATCGGCGCCGTGCTGGCCAGCGTCATGGGCACCACCGGCGCGTCGATGCTCATGGTCCGCCCGCTGATCCGTGCCAACGACAACCGCCGCCACAAGGCGCACGTGGTGGTGTTCTTCATCTTCATCGTCTCCAACGCCGGCGGCTCGCTGACGCCGCTGGGCGATCCGCCGCTGTTCCTGGGGTTCCTGAAGGGCGTGGACTTCTTCTGGACCGCGCGCCACCTGCTGCCGGAGACGCTGTTCCTGGTGGGCCTGCTGCTGCTGCTCTTCTACGCGCTGGACCGTTGGTATTTCCGCCGGCAGGACGAGACCGCGCTGCCCGACCCCACGCCCGACACGCGGCGCATCGGCTTCGACGGTGCGCGCAATTTCTGGCTGCTGGCAATGATCGTGGGCCTGGTGCTGCTGAGCGGTTTCTGGAAGACGCCGCTGTCGCTGCAGCTGGGTGGCAGCACACTGGGCCTGCCGGGGCTGGTGCGCGACGTGGGGCTCGTCCTGGTGACACTGCTGTCGCTGCGCATCACCGCCGCGCCGGTGCATGCTGCCAACCAGTTCTCCTGGGCGCCCATGGAGGAGGTGGCCAAGCTCTTCGCGGGCATCTTCCTGACCATCGTGCCGGTGATCGCCATGTTGAAGGCCGGCCTGCACGGCCCCTTCGCGGCGGTGGTGGCGGCCGTGACGCGGCCGGACGGCACGCCCGACCCTGCGATGTACTTCTGGGCCACCGGAGTGCTGAGCTCCTTCCTGGACAACGCCCCCACCTACTTGGTGTTCTTCAACACGGCCGGCGGCGACCCGCAGACGCTCATGACCACGCTCGCCCCCACGCTGTCGGCCATCTCGGCGGGCGCCGTCTTCATGGGGGCCAACTCGTACATCGGCAACGCCCCGAACCTCATGGTCAAGGCCATCGCCGAGGACCGCGGCGTGGCCATGCCCAGCTTCTTCGGCTACATGGCCTGGTCCTGCGGCATCCTGCTGCCGATCTTCGCGGTGGTCACCTGGATCTGGTACCTCTAGCCTGCGCCCTCACCGCCGAGCCTTGCGGTTGCTAAACTGGAGGGCGTTCCGATGCGCCCGACCCAGCCTCCCCCGGCGCGGCAGCATCCTCCCCTTCCCCACGCCAGCGCTTCGCCAGCCCACGCCCCATGTCCACACCCACGACCATCCAGCAGTCCGACCTGATCGAATCGATCGCGGCTGCGCTGCAGTACATCAGCTACTACCACCCCACCGACTACATCGCCCACCTGGCCCGTGCCTACACGCGCGAGCAGAGCGCGGCCGCCAAGGACGCCATCGCGCAGATCCTGACCAACAGCAAGATGAGCGCAACCGGCCAGCGCCCGATCTGCCAAGACACCGGCATCGTCAACGTGTTCCTGAAGGTGGGCATGGACGTGCGCTGGGAAGGCTTCACCGGCAGCCTGGACGACGCCATCAACGAAGGTGTGCGCCGCGGCTACAACCACCCCGACAACACGCTGCGGGCCAGCGTGGTGGCCGACCCGCACTTCGACCGCAAGAACACCAAGGACAACACCCCGGCCGTGATCTTCACCGAGCTGGTGCCCGGCAACACCATCGACGTGACGGTGGCGGCCAAAGGCGGCGGCAGCGAGAATAAGAGCAAGATGGCCATGCTCAATCCCGGCGACAGCATCGTCGACTGGGTGCTCAAGACCGTGCCGACCATGGGCGCGGGCTGGTGCCCGCCCGGCATGCTGGGCATCGGCATCGGCGGCACGGCCGAAAAATCGGTGCTGATGGCCAAGGAGTCGCTGATGGACGACCTGGACATGTACGAGTTGCAGGCCAAGAAGGCTTCGGGCGCGGAACTCACCAAGGTCGAGGCGCTGCGCATCGAGCTGTACGAGAAGGTCAACGCGCTGGGCATCGGCGCGCAGGGCCTGGGCGGCCTGACCACGGTGCTGGACGTCAAGATCAAGATGTACCCCACGCACGCGGCCAGCAAGCCGGTGGCGATGATCCCCAACTGCGCCGCCACGCGGCATGCGCACTTCGTGCTGGACGGATCGGGTCCGGTGTACCTCGACCCGCCTTCGCTGGACCTGTGGCCCGACGTGGCCTGGGCGCCCGACTACAACAAGAGCAGACGCGTCGACCTGAACACGCTGACGAAGGCAGAAGTCGCCAGCTGGAAACCCGGCGACACGCTACTGCTGAACGGCAAGATGCTGACCGGCCGCGACGCCGCCCACAAGCGCATCCAGGACATGCTGGCCAAGGGCGAGAAGCTGCCGGTGGACTTCACCAACCGCGTCATCTACTACGTGGGCCCGGTCGACCCGGTGCGCGACGAAGCCGTGGGCCCCGCAGGCCCCACCACCGCCACACGCATGGACGGCTTCACCGAGATGATGCTGGCCGAGACCGGCCTGATCTCGATGATCGGCAAGTCCGAGCGCGGGCCGGTCGCCATCGAGGCCATCAAGAAGCACAAGAGCGCCTACCTGATGGCCGTGGGGGGCGCAGCCTACCTGGTCAGCAAGGCGATCAAGACCGCCAAGGTCGTGGGCTTCGCCGACCTGGGCATGGAAGCCATCTACGAGTTCGACGTGGTGGACATGCCCGTGACGGTGGCCGTGGACGCCCAGGGCATCAGCGTGCACAACACCGGCCCGGCCGAGTGGAGCAAGCGCATCGCCACCGGCGAGTTCAAGGGCATAGCCGTCGCGGCGAACTGAGCCCGGGCCGCCGATGGCATTCCAGGCGGACGTGGGGCCTATCGGCGTGTTCGACAGCGGCACCGGCGGCCTGTCGGTACTGCGGGCGCTGCGCAGTGCGTTGCCGCGCGAGGACTTCGTCTACTACGACGACAGCGGCCATGGGCCTTACGGGGAACGTGACGAAGGTTTCGTCGTACAGCGCACGCTCGCCATCGCCGCGCTGCTGCAGGCCCGCAACGCACGCGCACTGGTCGTGGCCTGCAACACGGCCACAGCGGCCGCCGTGGAGGCGCTGCGCAGCGCGTACCCCGAACTTCCGGTCATCGGGGTGGAGCCCGCGCTCAAGCCCGCCTTGGCCCTCAGCCGCACGCGGCGCATCGGCGTGATCGCCACACGCGGCCTGCTTGCCAGTGCACGGTTCGCGCGCCTGCAGGCGCTGGTGGGAGACAACGTGCAGTGCGTGCTGCAGCCCTGTGATGGCCTGGCAGCGGCCATCGATGCGCTGGCGCTGCAACCTTCCGGGCAGGCGATGGCGGCGGTGGAGGGACTCTGCAAGCGCTACCTGGAGGCCATGGGCCCTTTCGGCGTCCATTCCGGTGCCATCGACACGCTGGTGCTGGGCTGCACGCACTATGTGTTGGTCCAGCCCCTGCTGCAGCGGCTGGTGGGACCGGAGGTGCAGCTCGTCGCCACCGGCGAGGCCGTGGCGCGGCAGACGGCGCGGCGGCTGGGGTTGGTTACCGAGACGGAGGCTGGCCAACACGTACATCGGGGCACGTTGACGCTGCTGACCAGCGGTGCACCTGAGCGGCTGGAGCAGGCGGCCCGACACTGGCTGGCCGCCACACCATGGACCTTCCAACGAACGCCATGAAGCACCATTGGCTCGCCCTCCGATCCGCCTGCGCCGCTGCACTCCTGGCACTCGCCACCGCCGCCAGCGCGCAGCCGTTGCCATCCGGCATCGCGCTCGGAATGCATGTTTCCGAACTGCGGCAAGCCGTGCCGGAGCTGCGCCGCGTGCCCCGTCCCGCGCGCCTGGCCGGTGGTCTGGTAGGAAGTTGGTCGGGCCCGGACATCGACATCGCGGGCACGACGATGGTGCCCACCTTCTACTTTGCCGGCGACGTACTGCAACGGGTCGAATACGCCAATGCAGGCCCTACACCCGATCCGGCCTTCGACAGCCTGCTCGCCTGGGGACGCACGCAATGGGGCCAGGAGCTGGCCTCCAGCAGCCCGGAGGCGTCGTACGCGACCTGGACGCGGGAGGACATGAGCGTGTACCTGCAGAAGACCCTGCCGCCACAGCGGCCCTCTGTGCGCCTGGTCTTCAAACGCATCGTTGCCGTCGACGCCAGCACGCTGTAGGACGTTCCTACTGGGTCGCCGCGTGCGCCTGCAGTGCCGGCAACTCACGGCGCACTGCAGCCACCGACGCCGCCGTCTCGCCCAGCTCACGTGCGAACTTGTGTCCCTGGTAGACGGCGGCGGCAATGGTGGACGGAGCATATGCATCCCCGATGACGCGCAGCGTGGTCTCGCTGTGCCCACCGATGCCCGCCTCCCGGCGAGCAAGCAGCGCACTGGCCAGTCCATCCACCGGCAGGCGACCGGTCACCGTGACCATCGCGTGACAGGGGATACGGTGCTGGTCGCCCGTCAGCACATGCGCGATGACGGCCTCGTTCCCGGCCAGTTCCAGCACGGTGCTGTAGGTCAGGACCTGCACCTTCAGCGACAGCAGCCGGCGCAGGATCGCCGTGGCCTCCAAAGTCTCGACGGTCCAGGCCGACACATGCGCGGCCGGTGTCACCAGCGTCACCGGCAGCCCCATGGCCGCGTATTTTTCCGCGACCAAGCCACCCATGTAGTAATGGTCGTCGTCGAAGACCACGATGGGCCCTGAGAGCTGCAGGCCGGCCATCACATCGTCGGGCGTGTAGACCCGCGGGCCGTCGAATCCGCTGATGGCGCTGCCGCTGGCGCGTCCGATGCCGTCGCGCCGCCAGCGGGCACCGGTGGCGATGGCGACATGGCGCGCGCCGAACTCCAGCACGTCGTCTGCCTCCACGGCGCTGCCCAGGTAGATATCGACCTGGGGCAGGCGCCGCAGCTGGCCTACGCGCCAGTCGCGCACCCGTGCCCACTCGCCCAAGCCAGGCAGCTTTGACTCCAGGCTGACCCGGCCGCCGAGTTCACCACGGGCTTCGACCAGCGTGACGGGATGGCCCCTGCGCGCCGCAGCCAGCGCTGCCTCGAGGCCGCTGGGCCCACCGCCCACCACCAGCACGCGTCCCTCGTCGCGCCTTGGCGCAATGGTCTCCGGATGCCAGCCACGCCGCCACTCCTCGCCCACCGTGGGGTTCTGCGTGCAGCGCAGCGTTGAGTTGGTCTGGTCGGAGGACACGCAGATGTTGCAGCCGATGCATTCGCGGATGTCGTCGATGCGGCCCTCGCGGATCTTCTCGGGCAGGTACGGGTCGGCGATGGAGGGGCGCGCGGCGCCGATGAAGTCCAGCACACCGCGGCGCACCTGACCCACCATGGTGTCGGGCGAGGTGAAGCGCCCCACACCGACCACGGGCTTGGTGGTCAGTGACTTCACGAAGGCGGTGTACTGTTCCTGGTAACCCTCCTTCTTGAAGCGCGAGGTGGCGCTGTCGTTCGTCCAGTTGCTGATGTTCACGTCCCACAGGTCCGGCAGCTCGGCCAGCAGGGCGATGGTGTCGTGGCCTTCCGCCTGGCTGGTGATGCCCTCGGGGCCGATCAGTTCGTCCACCGCGAGCCGCACGGCCACGGCGCAGCGGTCACCGACCTCCTCCAGCGTGTCCTCGATGAGCTCGCGCAGCAGGCGCACGCGGTTCTCCAGGCTGCCGCCGTATTCGTCGCTGCGGTCGTTTCGGCGGCGCTGCAGGAAGTGCATGGGCAGGGACAGGTCGTGCCCGGCATAGACGTACACCAGGTCGAAACCCGCGCCCTTGGCGCGCCGGGCCGCCTGGCGGTGCCACTGGCGCAGCGCGCGGATGTCGGCCTTGGTCATGGCCCGCGCCTGCACGGGTGCGTAACTGGTCACGGGGCGGTGCGACGGCGCCAGCGGCACCTCGCGTGTGCCGTAGTTGGCGGTCGACATGCCCTTGTGCAGCAGCTCGATGCCCGCCAGCGCGCCGTGCTCGTGCACGCTCTCAGCCATCAGCGCCAGGGCCGGCACATCCGCATCGGACCACAGGCGCCCTTCGAGGGAGGGCGTGCAGTCGCTGGTGGGGTGGATCTCCACCTCCTCCGTGCAGACCACGGCCCAGCCGCCCTGGGCTTTGACCTTGCGCAGCTCGGCGAGCGCACGCGGCTGTGTCCAGCCCATGCCGTTGCAATGCGGCACCTGAAAGAAGCGGTTGCGCGCGGTGACGGGGCCGATACGCACCGGGTCGAACAGGATGTCGTAACGCGGGTCACGTGGCATGGGCCTCTTCCTTGACAGACACCCTGCGGCGCCGGGCCTATGCGGCCAGCAGGCAGGCCGCTTCCGTGCGCGCGTCCAGGCGCCGGAGTTCGGGCACCTCCGCCGCGCAGCGTTCGATGGCCTTCGGGCATCGCGTGCGAAACACGCATCCCGAGGGCGGGTTGATCGGCGACGGCAGGTCGCCCTGCAGCAGCTGGATGGTCTTGGCGCGTTCGCGCACCGGGTCGGGAATCGGGATCGCCGACAGCAATGCCTGCGTGTATGGATGGCGCGGCGCGGCGTACAGCGCACGGCGTTCGGCCACCTCCATCTCGTGGCCCAGGTACATCACGAGGATGCGGCTGCTGATGTGCTTGACCACCGCCAGGTCGTGCGCGATGAACATCAGCGCCAGGCCCATGGACTGCTGCAGGTCCATCAGCAGGTTCACGATCTGCGCCTGGATGGACACGTCCAGCGCGGACACCGGCTCGTCGCAGATGATCAGCTTGGGCTCCAGCACCAGCGCGCGCGCGATGCCGATGCGCTGGCACTGGCCGCCCGAGAACTCGTGCGGATAGCGGTTGATCTGCTGCGGCGTGAGGCCCACGCGGGACATCATCGACCGCACGCGGTCCATGATCTCGGACTTGCCCAGCTCGGGCCGATGGGTGCGCAGCGGCTCCGCGATGCTCTGGGCCACCGTCATGCGCGGGTCCAGCGAGGCCAGGGGGTCCTGGAAGATCATCTGCGCATCCTTGCGCAAGCTCTGCCAGGCCGATGCGGGTGCGCCGTGCATTTCGCGGCCCTGCCAGCGGATGCTGCCGGCCGTGGCGGGCAGCAGGTTCAGCACGGCGCGCGCGAGCGTCGACTTGCCGCAGCCCGACTCGCCCACCACGCCCAGTGTCTCGCCGGGAGCGATGTCGAAGGACACGCCGTCCACGGCCTTGAGCGTGCGGTACGGCGTCCAGGGCCAACCGTGCGGGTCACGCACCTGGAAGTGCACCTTCAGCTCGCGCACGGACAACAGCGGCACGGATGCGTCAGCCATGGGCCACCTCCGCCGCCACCGTGGAAGGCTGCACCTCGGTCACGGGCAGATGGCAGGCCCGCTGCGCGACTGCGCCGGGGTCCACGCGCAGCGGCGGCGGATCGGTCTGGCAGCGCGCAATGGCATAGGTGCAGCGCTGGTGGAAGGGGCAACCGGTCGGTGGCCGGGCCATGTTGGGTGGTGAACCGGGAATCGCGACCAGCGTGGATGTCTCCTCGTCCAGCCGCGGCACGGCGCCCAGCAGGCCGATGGTGTAGGGGTGGCTGGGCTGGCGGAAGATGTCCAGCGCACGGCCCTGCTCCATCACGCGGCCGCCGTAGAGCACCAGCACCTCGTCGCACAGGCCCGCGACCACGCCCAGGTCGTGCGTGATCATCACGATGGCGGTGCCGAAGTCGCGCTGAAGGTCACGCAGCAACGCCAGGATCTGCGCCTGCACCGTCACGTCCAGCGCGGTGGTGGGCTCGTCGGCCACCAGCACCTCGGGCTCGCAGAGCAGCGCCATGGCGATCATCACGCGCTGGCGCATGCCGCCCGAAAATTCGTGCGGGTACATGCCGATGCGCCGCGCGGCGTCGGGGATCTTCACGGCGTCGAGCATGCGCACCGAGCGTGCACGCGCGGCCTTGCGGTCCATGCCCTGGTGCAGCTGCAGCACCTCGGTCATCTGCCGCTCCACCGTGAGGTAGGGGTTCAGCGAGGTCATCGGGTCCTGGAAGATCATGGCCACGCGGTCGCCGCGGATGCGGTTGAGCTCGGCGGGCTTCATGGCCAGCAGGTCCTGGCCCTTGTAGAGCACGCGGCCCGTAGCCTCGCCGTTCTTCGCCAGCAGGCCCATCATGGCCAGCACGGTCTGGCTCTTGCCCGAGCCGCTCTCGCCCACGATTCCCAGCGTCTGGCCGGCATCGAGCTGGAAGCTCAGGCCGTTGACGGCGTGGACCACGGCGTCGTTGGTGCGGAAACGGACCGCGAGGTTCTGTACGTCAAGCAAAGCCATGTTCAACGATCTTTAGGGTCGAGCGCGTCACGCAGCCCGTCGCCGATGTAATTGAAGCAGTACAGCGTTATCGACAACATGGCTGCTGGAAACAGCAGCATCCACGGCGACACCTCCATCACCGAGGTGCCGTCGTGGATCAGCACACCCCAGCTCGTCATGGGCTCCTGGATGCCCAGGCCCAGGAAGGACAACACCGACTCGGTGAGGATCACGCCCGGCACGGTGACCGTGGTGTAGATCACCACCACCCCCAGCAGGTTGGGCACGATGTGCTGGAAGATGATGCGCCGCGTGGGCACACCAATCGCGCGCGCCGCCTCGATGAACTCGCGCGAACGCAGCGACAGCGTCTGTCCGCGCACCACGCGCGCGGTGTCCATCCACGAGAACACCGTGATGGTGATGACCACGAGGTAGAAGGCCCGGCCCAGGATCGTGACCATCAGGATCGCGATCAGCAGGTAGGGCACGGCATACATCATGTCCACCACGCGCATCATGAAGGCATCCACGCGCCCGCCTATGAAACCGGCCGTGGCGCCCCAGGCGATGCCCAGCGACACCGACGCCAGCGTGGCCATCAGGCCCACCATCAGCGAGATGCGCCCGCCGATCAGGCAGCGCACCAGCAGGTCGCGGCCGGAGTCGTCGGTGCCGAACCAGTGGGTGTTCTGCCAGGTGGGGGGCAGGCTCATGGCATCCCAGTCTGCGCTGTCGAAGGCATGGGGCAGCAGCCACGGCCCGACGATGCAGAGCAGGATGATCAGCACCAGGATACACAGGCTGGCGACCGCAGCGCGGTTGCGCAGGAATCGCGCACGCGCGTCCATCCAGGGGCTGCGGCCCGCCGTTGCCGGTTCGTCGGCCATGGCCACCAGCCGTTCGGCCAGCGCATCGTCGCGGCCCGGACGCAGTGCCGCCGGCAAAGCGGAAGGCCGCGGTGGCAGCCCGCCTTCAGTAGCGGATCTTGGGGTCGAGTGCGGCATAAGCCAGGTCCACCAGCAGGTTGAAGGTGACGGCAATAACCGTGACCAGTACGACGAGGCCCAGCACCAGCGTGTAGTCGCGGTTGCCCGCGCCGTTGACGATGAGCTTGCCCAGCCCCGGCAGCGAGAACACGGACTCCGTGACCACGGCCGAGGTGATGGCCGAGATGGCCAGCGGCCCGATCAGCGAGACCACGGGCAGCAGCGCAGGCTTGAGCGCATGGCGCAGCACGATGGTGCGCATCGGCAGCCCCTTGGCCCGCGCCGTACGGATGAAATTGCTGCTCATGACCTCGATCAGGCTGCCACGCATCACGCGGCCGATGGTGGCTACGTTGATGAACACCAGCAGTGCCATCGGCAGCACCATGTAGCGCGGCGAGAAGTCGCTCCAGCCGCCGGCCGGCGCCACCTTGAGCCAGACCGCGAACACCAGGATCAGCACCGGCCCGATCACGAAGGACGGAAAGGCACTGCCCATGTTGCCCACCAGCATTACGAGGTAGTCGACGATGCTGTTCTGGCGTAGCGCCGCGATGGTGCCCAGCGTCACGCCGACGAAGAGCGCAATGACGATGGAGCCGCCACCGATGGCCGCCGACACCGGCAGCGCCTTGGCCACCAGCTCGTTGACGGACCAGTCGGCGTAGCGGAAAGAAGCACCGAGGTCCCCCTGGAGCAGGCTCCACAGGTACAGCAGGTACTGCTTCCACAGCGGTTGGTCGAGGTGGTATTTGGCCTGCAGGTTGGCCAGCACCACGGCCGACACCTTGCGTTCCTCGTCGAAAGGACCGCCGGGTGTGGCATGCAAAAGCAGATAACAGACGGTGATGACCGCCAGCAACGTGGGAATCGTCGCCAGCAGCCGTCTAAAGGCGTAAGACCACATCGTGCATCGCCCGGCGCGCCTTGCCCCGCGATTGCGGGGTCAACGGCGCGCCAGCACGCTCAGTGCTTGATGATGTAGAGGTCCTTGGCGCGGTAGCGGTCCAGCGCGTTCGTTTGCGAATATCCGCCCACGTAGGGTTTGACCAGCCGCGGCACGGTGTACTGCAGCAGCGGGATCATGGGGTAGTCGTCCATGATCGTCTTGGCGGCCTGCGTGAGCAGCTGCTTGCGCTTGGCCGGGTCCATGGACTTGTTGCCCTCGTCGATCAGCGCCTCGGCCTTGCGGTTGCAGTTGCCCTGGCTGTTCTGGTCGGAGTCGCACTGCACCAGCGTGAGGAAGGTGGTGGCGTCGTTGTAGTCGGCGATCCAGCCATTGCGTGCCATCTGGTAGTCACGGTCATTGCGCTTCTTGATCAGCACCTTGAACTCCATGGCTTCCATCTCGGTGTCCAGGCCGAGCTTGGTCTTCCACTCGGACTGCGCGAAGATGGCCATCTTCTTGTGGTAGTCGCTGGTGTTGTAGGCAAAGACGACCTTGGTGCCCGGAGCCACGCCGGCTTCCTTGAGCAGCTTCTTGGCCTCTTCGACCTTCTTGGCCATGGGCCACTTGGCCCAGTCGTATTCGGTGACGTCCGCGCCGGAGATGCCCTTGACGATCACGCCATAGGACGGGATCTGGCCGTCGGCCGTGACCTTCTGCGCCAGGATGTCGCGGTCGATCACCATCGAGAGCGCCTTGCGCACGCGCACGTCCTTGAACAGCTTGTCGGCGTTGTTCAGCGAGTAGTAGCGCAGCCCCAGCATGTTGGTGTTGCGGATGTCCTTGGGGTACTGCGCCTTGTACTTGTCGTAGGTGCCAGGCGGCAGCTGGTAGACCCAGTCGTTCTCGCCGGATTCATAGAGCTTCACGTCGGCGTTGCCGTCCTCGATGGGCAGGTACGTCATCTGCGTGAGCTGCACATTCTGGTTGTCCCAGTAACGTGTGTTCTTCGCCAGCACGATCTTGCTGTTGACCTGCCAGTCCTTGAGCGTGAAGGCGCCATTGCCCACGATGTTGCCGGGCTTGGTCCAGTCCTTGCCGAACTTGTCGATGGTGGCCTTGTGCACCGGGCCCATCTGCAGGTTGGACACCACGTCGGGGAGGAAGCCCACGGGGTACGGCGTCTTGATCTCCAGCGTGAAGGCGTCGATGGCCTTGACGCCCAGCTCGGACGGCGGCTTCTTGCCGTCGATGACGTCCTTGGCGTTCTGCACGAACACGCCATACGTCGCGGCGTACTTGGAGGCCGTGGCCGGGTCCACGAAGCGGCGGATGCCGTAGACGAAGTCCTCGGCCGTGACGGGCTCGCCGTTGGACCATTTGGCGTCCTTGCGCAGCGTGAACACCCAGGTCAGCGGGTCGGTCTGCTTCCAGCTGGAAGCCACGCCGGGCACGATCTTGCCGTTGGAGTCCACGGCAGTGAGGCCCTCAAACAGGTCGCGGATGACGTTGTTGGCCGGCACGCCGGAGGCCAGTGCCGGGTCCAACGTCTCGGGCTCGGAGCCGTTGTTGCGAGTCAGCTCCTGCTTGGCGTGGAGCTGGGTGCCTGCAGGCAGGGTGGCGGCCATGGCCAGGCCGCCATAGGCACAGGCCAGGCCGATGACGACGGCACGGACAGAGGTTCGAATATGCATGGAGCGCTCCCGGAAGTGAAAAGGTTCGCGCCAGTATCGGCGGAGCGGCGACGCGCATCAACCGCTTCGGGATGCTGTGCAAAGCCTGGTCCTCCGACGCCTGGCGGCGATGGGCGAATATACCGAGGCGGCCGCGCCAAAACGGCTAGGACTAACCCTTTGCGCGACCTCGTCCGTACGCGTGGCGCAGGGGCCCTGCGCTGGAGCGTGCGTCAGCGCGCGGCGGCGGGCACGCGCAGGTCGGCCAGCAGCTGGTCGCAGCGCGCAAAGGCTTCGAACACTTCGTGCGCGCCCTGCAGCAGGATCTGCGCCGCGCTGGTCGGCACAAGGCGCTTGCCCTGCTGCTCGAACAGCTGCACATCCAGCGCTTCGCTGAGCTTGCGCAGGTGGCCCGACAGCGTGGGCTGGGCCATGCACAGGGCATCGGCCGCGCGCGTCACGCTGCCCAGGCGCACGACGGCCTCGAAGGCAGCCAGCTGTGGCAAGGTGCCATGGCGCAGGTAACGGCGGGGAACGGAAGCAGCAGCGGGCGCAGCAGCGAGCATCGGATTTGCCTTTTCAACGGAATTGGAAAAAGGCAAAGGTCTTGTCCATGCCGCCATGCAGCGACAACCCGCGCGCCGGGGCCTTTCGGCCCGTACTGACGACCACGCGGCACACCCGGAACGACCGGGTGCAGGACTACTCCCGCTTTGCTTTGCACGGTGCGATGGCTCCGCGCAAGGCCGGATTTATATCACGCACATCAGGCGCAGCCGCACAAATGCCGAGCAGCCTTTTGGCCTGGAAGGATTCATCGCGATTTGCGATGGATGGCGGTTTTCCGCCAAGATTCGCAGCCCCTGGCGCCATACTCGACGGCTTTGCGAACGGCGGCCGATGCTGCGTCGCCAAACCCCAACCACCGCCACCGCCACCACCGCCAAGCACCGAGCACACCGAGAACTCCATGGACTTCCTGACATCCACCGCCTTCTGGCTCGCCCTGGGGCAGATCATCCTCATCGACATCCTGCTCGGTGGCGACAACGCCGTCGTCATCGCGCTGGCCTGCCGCAAGTTGCCGCCCGCGCAGCGCAAGAAGGGCATCATCTTCGGCACCGCCGGCGCCATTGTCCTGCGCGTGATCCTCATCGCCTTCGCGATGACGCTGCTCAACGTCCCCTTCCTGAAGCTGGTGGGCGCGGTGCTGCTGGTGTGGATCGGCGTCAAGCTGCTGGCTCCTGACGACGAAGGGCACGGCGACGTGCAAGGCAGCGACAAGCTCTTCGCCGCCATCAAGACCATCATCGTGGCCGACCTCGTGATGAGCGTGGACAACGTGATCGCCATCGCGGGCGCCGCACAGAACGCCGGCGAGCATTCGCTGCTGCTCGTGGTGCTGGGCCTGTTGATCTCGATCCCGATCATCGTGTGGGGCAGCCAGCTGGTGATCAAGCTGATGGAGCGTTTCCCCATCATCATCACGGCCGGCGGCATGCTGCTGGGCTGGATCGCCGGCGGCATGCTGGTGACCGACCCCGCCTTCGCCAACCCCGACAAGTGGCAGTGGATGTTCAAGCTGCCGCAGACCGACACGCTGCGTTACGCAGCGAGCGTGGTCGGTGCCCTGCTGGTGCTGGCGATCGGCAAGTACGTCGCATCGCGCAAGGGCCCCGCGCCCGCGCATTGACTGCGCACGGACGCCAAGCAAAAAGGGGCCCGGCGCATGCCGGGCCCCTTTTTCGTGGAAAGCAGCTGCCGTGTCAGGCTGTGGTGCGCAGACGGCGCGCCAGCAGCCACAGGCAGGCGATGAAGGTCACGACGAAACAGATGAAAGACCAGTTGGCGATGGTGCCGCCCAGGAACGTCCAGTCGATGGCCGTGCAGTCGCCGCTGCCCTTGAAGATCATGGGAATCACGCGCTGCAACGGGAAGTTCTCGATCATTCCGTAGAAGTCGCGCCCGCAGGACGAGATCTCGGGCGGGTTCCACTGCAGCCAGCTCTGGCGCGCGGCCACGAAGGCCCCGAAGCCCGCCGCCAGCAGCACCAGCGGCAACGCCACCAGCTGCGCGGCCCGCATGCGCAGCGCGGACCCCAAGCCCGCCAACAGCGCCACCAGCACGAATGCATAACGCTGCACGATGCACATCGGGCAAGGCTCCAGCCCCACCACATGCTGCAGGTACATGCCGAACGCCAGCAGGCCCACACACCCCACACTCACCACCGCCATGCCCTGGCGCACCGTCAGTCGATCCAGCATTCCGTTCCTCGTTAGACAACAACAGCGCGATTGGACACCAGAAGCCCCGGCAGGTTTCCGAAAACAACGACAATTTCGCTTTTGCCTCGGTGGGGCCGCCCGTGAGGGCGCGACATCCCACGGACACACCAAGGAATCACATGGCACGCATGGTCAACTGCATCAAGCTCGGCAAGGAAGCCGAAGGACTGGACTTCCCCCCCTACCCCGGCGAGCTGGGCAAGCGCCTCTGGGAAAACGTCAGCAAGGAGGCCTGGGCTGCCTGGCTCAAGCACCAGACGATGCTGGTCAACGAGAACCGCCTGAACCTGGCCGACGCACGCGCACGCCAGTACCTCGCACGGCAGATGGAAGCCCATTTCTTCGGCGGCGGTGCCGACGCCGCGCAGGGCTACGTACCGCCCCCGGCCTGATAGCGTCCATGCCCGCCGGGCCCGCGGACGGGTTGCCGCATGCCTGGCAGGGCCGCGCCTGCTGGCGCGTGCTGGACACGGACTTCGGGGACGGCACGCGATTCCTCGGCACCTGGGCGCAGCGTGAAAGCGATCTGCTGGCACCGCAGATACTGCACTACGTGGGCATCGCGCCGCAGGCGCCCGCGTTGACCCGACTGCTGGAACGGCTCGCATCCTGGCCCCTACTGCGCCCCTGCGCGGACACCTTGGCGCGCCAGTATTTCGGGCTGGGCGAAGGCTTCCACCGTCTGGTGCTGGCCGAGGGGCGCCTGCAGCTCACGCTGTGCATCGGGCCGCAGGTGGACATGCTGCGTGCGCTGCAGTTCGTCGCCGACCACATCCATCTCGCCGACACGGCGTTGTGCGAGGACCGCTGGCAGTCCAAGGCGCTGCTGCGCCTGTGCCGCCCCGGCACCCGTGTCCGTATCGCCCAGCCCCCTGCGACCGAAGCGGCCCACGCCGCGCTGCGCCAGGCCGGCATGCGTGCGGACGCGCACGATGCCGGCGCCTGGGTCTACGAACCGCCGTGGACGCTGCCCACGACCCGCCACCGCTGGCGGCAGCCTCCCCGCGCGCCGGGGCGCTGCGTCGTGCTGGGGGCGGGCCTCGCCGGTGCGGCCGTGGCATCCGCGCTGGCGCTGCGCGGCTGGCAGGTGGAGGTGGTGGACGCGGCACCCCATCCCGCCGCAGGCGCGTCGGGACTTCCTGCCGGGCTGATGGCGGCGCCGGTGTCGCGCGACGACGCACCACGCTCGCGGCTGGCCCGCGCCGGAATCCGGCTGACGCGGGAAGCGTGCCAACGCGGGCTGGCCGCCGGAAGGGATTGGAATCCCTGCGGGGCGCTGGAGCAGCCGGGGCCGACTGACACCGATTCACCGGATAGCGGCACACGAGATACCGATACCGACGCGCCGGACAACGCATCCGCAGCCCTGCCCGCCGCGTGGCCCGCCGAGGCCCATGCATGGACGCAGCCGGCAACGGCGATCGGCACACCCGGCACAAACGACGTGCCCGCCGCGCCCGCTGCGCCCGCCGCTGCACAGGCACTCGCCGTCCCTGGCAGCCTATGGCACGGCCATGCGGCGTGGGTCCGTCCCGCGGCGCTGGTGGAGTCCCTGCTCGCACAACCGGGCATCCGTTTCCTGGGGGGCCACGCGGTCCACCAAGTCCAGCATGCGAACGGCGAGTGGCTGCTGCACGACGAGGCCGGCACGCCACTGGCGCGCGGCGAGATGCTGGTGCTGTGTGCCGCCGTGCACAGCAGCGCGATCGCGGTGCAGGCAGCCCAGGCGGTGGGCGCAGCCCGGCTGGCACCCATGCAGTCGGTCGGTGGCAGCCTGTCCGGTGGCTTGCAGGCGGAGGGTGACGCGGCCGTTTTCCCGCCGTTCGCGGTGCAGGGCGCGGGGCATTTCTGCAGCGGTGTGCCCACGGCGGCCGGCCAGAGCTGGTGGACCGGTGCCACCTTCCAGCCCCGCGCCACCGAGGCCACGCCCGGCCCCGATGCGCTACAGGCCGCGCATGCCTACAACCACGCGCGGTTGGACCAGCTCTTGCCGGGTGTCGCGCGCCATCTGAAAGGCCGCTTCGCGCATGGCGAGGTCCGCGCATGGTCGGGACTGCGTTGCGCCACCGTCGATCGCCTGCCGGCCGCAGGCCCGCTCGACGACGGTGCCCAGCCGCAGCTGTGGATCAGCACCGGCATGGGTGCGCGCGGGCTCAGTTATGCGCTGCTGTGCGCCGAGCTGCTGGCGGCGGAGATCGGCGCGGAACCCCTGCCGGTGGAGGCCAGCCTGGCCCGTGCCCTGCGGCCGACGCGGCCGCGCCTGCTGGAAGCGGCTCAGACCAGTTGCAGCACGCGCGACATCAGCCCCGGGTCGTAGGGCTTCTCGAGCACCGCGCGGCATCCCGCCTGCGCGGCACGGTCCTGCACGGCAAAGGCACCCTGCGCGCTGCAGACGACGACGCTGCCCACCACCGGCTCGTGCGTCGCCAGGCGCTCTACCAGGGCCCATGGCTCGTCGGGCATCTCCAGGTCCACCAGCGCCAGGTCGTAGTGGCGTTCGCGCGCCTTCACCTGGGCCTCGGCCACGGTAACGGCTTCGTCGACCTCGATCAACCCGGCCAGCGCCAGGCGCGCCCGCAGGTAGAGGCGTTCCTCCCGCGAGGGCGACACGATCAGGCCCTGGCGCACGCCAGGGGGAATGACGGTGATGGCTTCCGTGTCGGGCGCGTCGATGGGGATGTCGACGGACGCGCCCGCGAACAGCTGGTCCAGCGTGTGCAGCACGGCGGTCCAGTTGATGGGGCGCTGGAACACGCGCCAGGCATGGTCCGGCGCGCCCTCTCCCACGCAGATGAGTTTCAGGCTGCGGTTGAGGCTGGGCAGCGCGATCGCCACACCCGCCTCGTAACTCTCCACGTCGATGAGCGCGATGTGCGGCAGCACCGGTGCCTCGGGGGTCCACAGTGCATAACAGGTGGCACGCTCCATGGACAGCCGGAACACCGTGTTCAGCGCATGCCGCTCCACGTCGCGAAATCCCACCACCTTGACGAATACCGTGCGTGCCATGACCCGCATTCTTCTTTCAAGCAACGCCGTGCGCAAGACTTCGTGCGACGCCCTGTCGCGGGACTGCCGCGCGCCGCGCGCACGACGGTGCCTGCACCATAATCGCCCAGGATCCCGAAGCCACCCCCTCGCGCTGGCTGGGGCACGACGCCCGACCCGGCTCATTCGAACGATTTAACCATGATTCTTGTCGCAGGCTCCGCCAATCTGGACTTCGTGGTCCGCGCCGGCCACATCCCGGCCCCGGGAGAAACCGTGCTAGGCCGCGCGTTCCGCAACCACCCCGGCGGCAAGGGCGCGAACCAGGCCGTGGCCAGCGCGCGGGCGGGGGGTGCACCGACGCAGATGCTGGTGGGCCTGGGAGCCGATGCGCATGCGCAGCCGCTGGAGGATTCGCTGCGCGACGCCGGCGTACAGCTGCATGTGGTGCGCAGCCAGGACGAGGCCACCGGCACGGCCTTCATCTGTGTCTCCGACGGCGGCGAGAACGCCATCACCGTGGCGCCGGGCGCCAACAACGCGCTGCAGCCCGCGCACCTGCCCCCGCTCGCAGGCGTGTCGCACCTGCTGCTGCAGCTCGAAACCCCCCTGCCCTCCGTCCAGGCCTATGCCGAAGCGGCACGTGCACAGGGAGTGCGCGTGGCGCTGAACGCCGCCCCTGCGCAGGCCCTGCCCGAGGCGCTGCTGGCCCAGCTCGACCTGCTGATCGTCAACGAGGGCGAGCTCGCCAGCATCGTCGGCCAGTCCGGCAGCGTGGCCGACAACCTGTCGCGGCTCCAGGTGCCCCAGGTGGTCGTGACCCTCGGCGCGCGTGGGTGTTGCGCCCGGCTGGGTGATGCGTTCATCGTGCAGCCCGGCTTCGTGGTCACGCCCGTCGACACCACGGGCGCCGGCGACACCTTCTGCGGCGTGCTGGTGGCAGCGCTGGGCCAGGGCCTGGACTGGACGCACGCGCTGCGGCGCGCGACGGCGGCCTCCGCACTGGCCTGCACGCTGCCCGGCGCCCAGTCCGCCATTCCCACGGCCGACGCCGTGGACGCATTCCTGCAGCGCCAGCCCGCGGCCACCCCCGCCCAGACCGCCGCGCTGCGCAGCTTCTGCGGCATGCCCGCCTGACGCGCTGCCAACCGATCCCGGCCATCGACCTTCGACACACCCCTGCACACACCATGACCGCACGCACACACAAAGTCATCTATGACACCGACCCCGGCGTCGACGACGCCATGGCCCTGTACTTCGCCATGGCCCATCCGGACATCGCGCTGGTGGGCATCACGACGACCTTCGGCAATGTCAGCGTCGACCAGGCCGCCATCAACGCGCTCTACCTGACGGAGATCGCGGGCCAGGACATCCCGGTCACCCGCGGCGTGGCCGTGCCCTGGGTCAAGCCCGGCGAGGCACCACCGGCCCACATCCACGGCAAGGACGGCCTGGGCAACCTGCCCGCGCGCCGCCCCGTGGCGCGCCAGCTCGACCCGCGCAGCTCGGCGCAGTTCATCGTCGACATGGCACGCGCGCACCCGGGCGAGATCGACCTCGTGGCCGTCGGCCCGCTGGGCAACCTGTCGCTGGCGCTGATGCTGGAGCCGACGCTGCCGCAGCTGGTGCGCGAGGTGGTCATCATGGGTGGCACGGTGCTGGAGCCGGGCAATGTCTCCCCGGTGGCGGAGGCCAACATCTGGAACGATCCGCATGCCGCGGACCGCGTGATGACCGCGGGCTGGAAGCTCACCATGGTGGGGCTGGACGTGACGCACCGCGTGATCACACCCGTGTCGCAGTTCGCGCGCATCGCCGAACGGCAGAAGCACGTGGCCACCGACACGCTGCACCAGGCCGTGGCCTTCTACGCCAACTTCTACAGCAACCTGTATCCGGCGCGTTTCGCCGAGCCGGGCTGCTTCGCCCACGATCTGCTCGCATTCGTCTACCTCGTGCGGCCCGATCTCTTCAAGGTCCATGCGGGTGCGGTGCGCGTCGCCACCGACGGCCCGACGCAGGGCCAGACGGTGCTGGACCGCATCGCCATCGACTATCCGCAGAAGGACTGGGAAGGCAAGCCCTCGACGCAGGCCTGCATGCAGGTTGATGCGCCGGCCTGCGCGGAACTCTTCGAGTCCACGCTGCTGCGCGACTGGCTGCCGCGCTGAAGCGCTTCCACCCCAACAGACGCCCACGCTGACCACACCGCAGACCACCCCGGAGCCCCGCCATGGAACTGCCCATCGTCGACTACCGCAGCCCCGATGCACCGCGCGCCTTCTGCACCAGCCTGGCGCAGACCGGCTTCGGCGTGCTGCGCAACCATCCGCTGGACCAGCAGCTGGTGGAAGCCATCTACGCCGAGTGGCTGGGCTTCTTCCACACCGAGGCCAAGCACCACTACCCCTTCGACCCGGTCAAGCTCGATGGCTATTTCTCACCCAAGGTATCGGAGACGGCCAAGGGCCACACCAAGCGTGACCTCAAGGAGTTCTTCCACATCTACCCCTGGGGCCGCTACCCCGCCGAGGTGTCGGACGCGGCGCGCCGCTACTACCGCGAAGGCAGCAGCCTGGCGGCGGAGCTACTGCGCTGGGTCGAGGAGCATTCGCCGCCCGAGGTGCGCGCCCGTTACGCGATGCCGCTGCCGCAGATGATCGAGGGCTGCCAGGAGACGCTGCTGCGCGTGCTGCACTACCCGCCGCTGCAGGGCGACGAAGAGCCGGGCGCCGTGCGCGCGGCGGCCCATGGCGACATCAACCTGCTGACCATCCTGCCCGCGGCCACCGAGCCCGGCCTGCAGGTGCTGGGCAAGGACGGCGCCTGGCACGACGTGCCCTGCGACTTCGGCCTGCTGATCGTGAACATCGGAGACATGCTGGAGGAGGCCTCGGGCCACTACTACCCGTCCACCACGCACCGCGTGCTTAACCCCACGGGCGAAGCCGCGCGCAAGTCGCGCATCTCGCTGCCGCTGTTCCTGCATCCGCGCCGCGAGATCCGGCTGTCGGACCGCTACACGGTGGGCAGCTATTTCGAGGAACGCATGCGCGAGCTGTCGCGCAACGGCTGAGCCTAGCCCGCGCTGACGCGGTCCCGCCCCGCGCGCTTGGAGCGGTACAGCGCCTCGTCGGCGCGCACTATCAGCCGCTCCAGGCTGTCGTCGTCGTCACCGAGTGCCGCAACGCCGAAGCTCGCGCTCATGCGCAGCGGCCCGGCGCCTGGCAGGTCCACCACCAGCGCCGCGAGATGCTGGCGCACGCGCTGTGCCAGCAGCACGGCAGCGTCCGCGTCGGTCTCGGGCATCAGGATGCCGAACTCCTCGCCGCCGAGGCGCCCCAGCAGGTCCTGCTGGCGGACCAGCGCGGCGCAGGCGTGCGACAACACGCGCAGCGCCTCGTCCCCGCCGGAGTGTCCGAAGCGGTCGTTGATCTGCTTGAAGTGGTCCACGTCCAGCAGCACGATGGACAGGGGACGGCCATAGCGGCGCGCGCGCCCGAGCTCCACCGCCGCGCGGCGCATGAACTCGCCGCGGTTGCTGACGCCGGTGAGTGCGTCGGTGGTGGCCAGGCGGCGCAGCGTCTCCTCCATCGATTTGCGTTCCGTGATGTCGATGATGGTGGCCAGATCCGCCGCTTCACCGTCGTAGACGATCGGCACCAGGGACACCAGCGCCCAGATCGGCTGGCCATCGGGCCGCTGCAGGTGCACCTCATGGTTGTGCAGCACGCCCTTGGCGCGGTAGAGGGCGTACATGCGGTCGCGCTCCGCGGGGTCGCGGAACAGGGACACTGCGAGCTGGCCTTCCAGGCCGTCGGGTGCCAGCCCGCCCAGTGCGGCAGCGGGCGCGTTCACATAGACCAGCCGGCCGTCGCCGCGGCGCGTCACCGTCATCGGCATCGGCGCGTTCTGCAGGATGCTCAGCGTGCGCGCCTCGCTCTCGTGCAGCTCGCGCGTGCGCTGCGCGACCCGCTGCTCCAGCGTGTCGGCCTGCTCGCGCAGCTGCTGCACGAGGCGCGCGTTGTCGATGGCGTTCACCACGTTGCCCGACAGCAGCCCCAGGAACTCCATGCGCCGCGACGAAAAGGCGTCCACCAGGATCGTGTTCTCCAGGTACAGGGCACCCACCACCTCGCCGAGCTTGAGCAGCGGCAGGCACGCCACCGAACCCCCGGGCAAGGCCTGGAAATAGGGCAGCAGGCGCCACCGGGCGTCCTCGTGCACATGGCGCACCTGCACCGCGACACTGGTGTTGAGGGCCGTGCGCACCACGGGCAAGGGCAGCAGGGCCTCGGCATCCTCCAGCGAGGGCCGGACCGTGCCCGCCGCAGCTTCGCCCGGGGCGGCGCTGTCGGCATGCAGGCGCCACCCCGTGCCATCGCGCAGCACCACGGCTGCACGCTGTGCACCCGCGCTCTCCAGCAACACCTGCAGCAGCCGCGACAGCAGGGGCTCGAGCGCGATCTCACTGGTCACGGCCTGCACGGCGCGCAGGAGCGTCGACAGGTCGAGCATGCCGCCGGCCATTTGCTGCGTATCCGGCAGCGTGGCGGTATGGACCTCGCCTGCCACGGGCATGCGCACCATGCGCCCCCGCTCCGGCGCGAGCGCAACGGCGCCCCAGGCCCTCCAGGCAGCCTGCGCGTCGGACTGCGCGGCGGCGGCACCGGGTTCGGACAGCAGCGCCAGCCACTGCGCACGGTGCGCATGCACCATGCCGTGCACCAGCGCGTTGTCGAGCGCGCCCAACAGGGCCACCGCGGCGCGGTGTTCGTCGCGCACCGTCTCGCGGTCTCCGGCGCTGCCGGCCACGCTGGCGCGCAGCAGGTGCCACAACGGCGCCATGTCGACGCTGTGGCGCGCCCAGCGTTCGAAGCGCGGCATCACGGAGGCGGCATGCGCGCGCCGGCGCTGCTGCACGTCGTCGGCCGGGTCGGCGCCGCAGGCCATGGCCAGCGCGGCGTTGGTGGCGAAATACAGGCAGAACGGCACCATCAGCATGCCCCGGCCGGCGCTGAAGAGCGCCTCCGCCGCAGCACCTTCCGCCTCCGCCTCGGCAAGCCGGCCGGCCAGGGCGTGCTGCATGCAGGCGAAGGCATGGAGGAACATGGCGCCCGTCTGGTCGGAGCGCGCGGCATAGGTCTGCGCCAGCTGCTGCATAGACAGCTGGGCGGACTCCAGCGCGCGCGCCTCCAGGGCCGGCGCCTGCAGGGCCCGCACCATCTCGCGCAACACGTTGACGTAGTCCAGCGCCACCGGCTGGCGGATGCGCTGCAGCGCCGCGGCATGGCGCTCCAGCTGCGGCGCCAGCTCGGGCAGGGCCATGCCGCCCAGGAAGGCATGGCAGCCGTGCAGGTACAGGCCCAGCCCGGCGTGGCGCAGGTTGCCCACCTCCACGCCGCTCGCGTGCACCTCGAGCAGTGCCGGCAAGCCCTGGGTGATGGGCTCCATCCAGTGGCGCAGGAAGGCATTGAAGGAGAAGCCGGCGTGCGACTGCACCTGGCGCCAGCCTTCACGCTCCACCACCTCCACCGACATGCGGCCGAGCCGGTAGCCGAAGGCGATATCGCCCATGAACTCGGCCACCATCAGCCCCATCACCGAATAGGCCGACATGGCGACCGGCGCATGGCCCTGCGCCACCATCAGCCGCACCTGCAGCACGGTCAACAGCGGCAGCAGCGCGGGCCGCGCGATGTAGGCGGCCGCGGTCATGCGGGCCGTGATGCCCAGCTTCTGCAGGCTGGCGGCGTCGACCATGGGCGCATGCGCAGACAGCACGGGCAGCCCCATCGCCTGGATTTCGCCGTGCACGGCGGTGATCAGCTGCACCACGTCCTGCGGCCCCTGCACCTGGGGCAGTTGCACGTCCAGCAGCGCCAGCGCCTGCAATCCGGCGCCCAGCACGCCGTCCAGGTCGCCGGCGGCGAACAGGGCCTCCACCCGCACGCCGAGCAGCTCCGCCTGGTCGGCCGCGCCGCGAGCGTGTGGCAACGCGCGCTGCAGCAGTTCTTCCATACGCACGGCCTGGTCCGCCAGGTAGGCCATGCGGGCGGCATGCACATGCCAGGCCAGCGCGGCCTGCGGCGCACGCGCCCACCAGCTGTCGCCCTGCAACGCCAGCGTGCGTTGCGCCAGGTCGGCCGCCATGTCGAAGGCCGAGGCGTCCTGCGCGGCGCGGGAGGCCTGCGCATTGAGCCCGGCCAGCGCGCGGCGCTCGTCCTCGTCGTGGATCAGCGCGGCGCCCTGGTTCAGGTGGTTCACCACCGCGAAGGCCGGCCGCGCCAGGTCGACGCCGGCACGCAGCAGGCGGCCGATGCGCAGGTGCAGCGCGGGGCGGTCGGCAGGGTCGGCCAGCGCATAGGCCGCCTCCTGCACGCGGTCGTGCACGAACGACAGCCCCACCCGCATGCCGATGCGCTCGGCGGGCTCCAGCATCTGGAACCACCGGAAGCGGCCATCCACCGGTACCAGCATGCCGGCTTCCAGCGCAGGCCCCAGATGGTCCAGCACGGACTCGGTCGCGGTCTCCGACGCATGCGCCAGGTCGGAGATCTCGAACCGGCTGCCCAGGCAGGCCGCGATGGTCATCAGCCGGGCGGTGGCGACCGGCAGGCGGCGCAGCTGCGCCACCATGAGCATCACCACGTTGTCGGCCATGCGCTCGCGCGCGATGCCCTCGGTGGACCAGCTCCAGCAGGCCTGCACCGGGTCCAGCCAGATCAGCTGGCGCGTGGCCGCCTCCTCCAGGAAGCGGCGCAGGAAGAAGGGGTTGCCACCCGTCTTGGCATGGCACAGGCGGGCCAGGGGCAGCACGTCCTCGGGCGTGCGCAACAGCGACTGGGCGATCCACTGGGTGCACTCGGCCAGGCCCAGCGGCCCCACCTGCAGCGCATGCACACGCGGCCCCGCCTCGGCATAGGCCCGCAGGTCCGCCGCCAGCGGATGGTCGGGCGTGACCTCGTCGCTGCGGTAGGCAACGACCCACAGAAGGTGGCGCAGGCCTTCCTCCTGCACCATGCGCCGCAGCAGGCGGCGCGAGGCACGGTCGGCCCATTGCAGGTCGTCGATGAAGACGACCAGCGGCTCGGCGGCACCGGCCAGCGCGGCAAAACACTGCTGCAGTGCGCGCAGCGTGCGGCTCTCGGCCTCGGCCGGCGCCAATGGCAGCGCGGGTGGCACGCCCTCCAGCAGCCGACCCAACTCGGGCAGCAGGTCCAGGACGACGGCCGCATCGTGGCCCAGGGACGCACCCAGCGCCTGCTTCCAGCCCAGCTGCTCGGCGGGAGACTGGGCCAGCACCTGGTGCACCCGCTCCTGCAGCGCCTGCAGGAAGGCCGCATAGGGCGTGTGCTGGCCGAACTGGTTGAACTTGCCGGCCACGAAGTTGCCGCGGTAGCCCAGCAGGGCCGTGCGCACGGCGCCGACCAGCGCGGTCTTGCCGATGCCGGAAACGCCGGCGATGCTGACCAGCTGCGCCGGCCCCTGCACCGCCGCCTCAAAGGCCTCCAGCAGCACCCGCTGCTCCTCGGCCCGGCCATGCAGGTCGCCTGCCACCTGGAAATGCGGCGGCAGGTCGTCGGCCGCCAGCGTGTAGCGCGCCAGGCTGTCGGGCTGTTCGAGGTGGGCCTGGATGAAACGCAGGTCGCGCCGCAGGGCCGCGTGGCTCTGGTAGCGCGCCTCGGGCGTCTTGGCCAGCAGCCGCGCCACCAGCGCCGCCAGCACCGGCGGTACGTCGGGGCGCAGCGGCAGCAACTCGGCGGGCGGCAGGGCCAGGTGCGCATGCACGGCCTTGACCGGGTCGTCGAAGGGGAACGGCGGGCTGCCGGCCAGCAGCGCGAAGAGGGTCGCGCCCAGGCCGTAGAAGTCGGTGCGGTAGTCCACTTCGCGGTTCATGCGGCCGCTCTGCTCCGGCGCCATGTACGCCAGCGTGCCTTCCAGGTCCTGCGGACGCGCGGCCTCGGCGCGCTCGCTGGAGATTTCGGCCGCGATGCCGAAGTCGATCAGCTTGACCAGTCCGCTGGCCAGGTCGGCGATCACGTTGCCCGGGCCGATGTCCTTGTGGACCATGCGGCAGCCGTGCACGGCCTCCAGCGCATCCACCACGGCCAGCGCCACGTGCACGGCATCGGCGATGGCCAGCGGCCCGGCGTGCAGCAGCTCGCGCAGCGCCACCGCCCCGTCGTCGGGCATCACGATGTACATCGCGCCGCCGTGTTGGCCGATGGATTCGGCCGACACCACGCCGGGGTGCACGATGCGCCGCGACAGCGCGAACTCCCGGCGAAAGCGCGCCACGTCGCGTGCGCCGGGCGATGGCCGCGCAAGGAACTTCACGACCACGCTGCGGCCGCCACGCAGGCAGCGTAGCACCAGGGAATGCCCGCTCTGGTGCAGGCAGGCCTGCACCACGAAATCGCCGAAACGCGCGCCCTCCCGCGCCAGGCCTGGCAACGGGTTCATCCGAATGTGCGTACGCAGCGCCGCGGGCCGTGCGTCAGGAGGGGGAGGTTCACGATGGGGTCGGCTGGGAGGAGAGGTGGGAGGTGCGATGGGAGGTGCGGTGGGAGGTGCGGTGGGAGGTGCGGTGGGAGGTGCGGTGGGAGGTGCGGTGGGAGGTGCGGTGGGAGGTGCGGTGGGAGGTGCGGTGGGAGGTGCGATGGGAGGGCCAGCTCAGGAAGGGCCGAAGGCGAAGTCCCCCGCGCGCCAGCGCACCAGCCATTCCTCGGCGGGCGCCGGGCGACCGTACAGGTACCCCTGGTAAACAATCTCGGGGTGCGTATGCAGGAACGCCGCCTGCGCTTCCGTCTCCACACCTTCGGCCACCACGCGCAATTGCATGTGGCGGGCCACGACCAGGATGATGTCGACCAGCGCCGCGTCCTCGGCGGTAGTGGGCGCATCCTGCACGAAGGTCTTGTCGATCTTGAGCTCGTTGATCGGCAGCCGCTTCAGGTAGGCCAGCGAGGAGTAGCCCGTGCCGAAGTCGTCGATGGACAGCGCAATGCCCAGCGCGCGCACGGCCCGCATGGTGGCGATCACGGCGTCCACGTCGTTGATGACCAGTCCCTCGGTCACCTCCAGCGTCAGCAGCTGCGGGTCGGCGCCCGTGTGCGCCAGCATTTCGCGCAGCGACGGAATGAAGGAGGCATGCGAGAAATGGCGCGGGCTGATGTTGACCGACATGTGCAGCCGCAGCCCGGCCGAGGCCTCGCGCGCCATGATCGCGCAGGACTCGCCCAGCACCCAGTTGCCCAGCCCGATGATGAGGTCGGACTCCTCGGCCAGCGAGATGAACACGGCCGGCGTGACGATGCCGTGCTCGGGATGGTTCCAGCGCATCAGCACCTCGCAGCCGACCAGGCGGGCCTGCGCATCCACCTGCGGCTGCAGGTGCAGCTGCAGCTGGCCCTCGGCGATGGCATGGCGCAGCTCGCGCTCCAGGCGGAAGCGCTGCTCGGCGGCCTCGCCCATGCCGGCCTCGAAGAACTGCGAGCGCCCTCCCCCCAGCTCCTTGGCGCGGTGCAGGGCCGTGGTGGCGCGGCGCAGCACCTCCTGGGGCGAATCGTTCACGGGCTGCGGCAGCAGCGTGATGCCCAGGCTCACCGAGATGGTGGCCGACTCGCCGTCGGCCAGTTGCAGGGGGCGGTGCAACTCGGTCTGCACCACCTCCGAACGGTGCAGCGCGGTGCGGCTGGCCACGCCGGGCGCGTTGCCCAGGTTGTGCAGCAGCAACGCGAACTCGTCGGCACCCACGCGCGCCACCATGTCGCCGGGCTCGAGCAGGGTCGCCAGGCGCTCACCCACCGCCTGCAGCAGCTGGTCGCCAGTGTCCTGCCCGCGTGCGTCGTTGATGTTCTTGAAGCGGTCGATGTTGAAGAGCACCAGTGCGTTGAGCAGGCCATCGCGCCGCGACGAGGCCATCAGCGTGGACAGGCGCTCCGTCAGCAGGGCACGGTTGGGCAGGTTGGTCAGCGCATCGAAGAATGCCAGGCGGTGGATCTCGGCCGCCGCGCGCCGCTGCTCGGTCGTGTCCTGCTTGAGCTCGACGATGTGGCTGATGCGCCCGTCGCTCTGGCGGATCGGTGCCAGCAAGGCTGACTCGGTGTAGGTGCTGCCGTCGGCGCGCTCGCTGATGACGTCGCCGCGCCAGAGCAGGCCCTTGGCCAGCGCCTGGTCCACGGCCTCGAAGCTGCCTTCGGCAGGCCGGCTCGCCGTGAGGCTGCGGGCGACCTGCCCAACGGCCTGCGCGCGGTTGTAGCCCGACAGCTGCTCGAACGCGGCGTTGACGTATTCGATGCGGCCGTGCGGATCGGTGATGGTGATGCTGCTGGGGTTGAGCTCGACCGCCTGGAACAGGTTGCGCAGCTCGGCCTCGCGCGAAGCCAGGTCGGCTGCGGCGTCGCGGGCCTGCCGCACGCGGCGCTGGTAGTTGCCACGGGACACGATCGTCATGATGCAGGTGATCACCATGATCCCCGCCAAGTAGATGGCATAGGCCGGCAGGTTCACGAACTGGGGCTGCGGCAGCATGCCGCGCGTGTCCATCCAGACCAGGAACACCAGTGCCAACGCCGTCGCCGCCGTGAGCACCATGGTCTGCCGCTTGCCCATGACCCAGCCCGCGAACACGATGATGGCCGGGTAACTCAGCATGCTGGTGCCACGCACACCGCCGTTCTGCAGCACCAGCAGCGTGGTGATGGTCCACACGCCCCAGGTAATCAGGTAGATGGCGGCACGCACGTACCCACGGCGCAGCAGCAACAGCGTCACCAGCCCGAGCATGCCGATCACCGTGTCGATCAGCGCACGGTCCAGCCGCGGCGGGCGCTCGAAGGCGAACAGCAGGGCCATCGCAAACCCCAGGCCCGCCACCAGCCAGGATGTGATGGCGATCAGGCGAACGATCTGTGCGTCGCGACCGAGGTCGTCCTGCGTGACGGCAGTGCTCGTCGCTTGTCCTTGCGTGATGGTGGTCTCCTTGTCAATGGCGTGCACGGGCCGGTCGGGGGCCCCGGCTATCGTAACTGTGTATGACAAGGCATCCGCCCATTTGCAGTAGGCCTGTGCACCCTTGTGGTTCATTTGCCAACAGAGCGGTTGCAACGGCCTGCAGCGGCGCCTGTCCAATGCGAATCGCGAGAATTCATATTCTCCAACCGAATATGAACATCACGATTCTGTAGTTCCCTATCTAAGCTGCGACTTTTACAGTGCTGGCCATGTACCAGTACACCGACTTCGATCGCCAGTTCATCCGCAACCGCGCCGCCCAGTACCGCGACCAATTGGAGCGCAATGCCGCAGGGACGCTGAAGGACGAAGAGTTCCGTCCCCTGCGGCTGCAGAACGGCTGGTACGTACAGCGTTATGCGCCCATGCTGCGCGTGGCGGTGCCCTACGGCGAGATCTCCAGCGCCCAAATGCGCGTGTTGGCACAGGTCGCCCGCGAATACGACGTCCCGGAGGCCGCGCTGCTGGCCGAGGCCCAGGCGACACAGGACAAGCTGGGCACCATCCCGTTGCCCGACGGCCGCCAGATCGGCACCCAGCTGAAGTTCGGCTACGGCCACTTCACGACCCGCACCAACGTGCAGTTCAACTGGATCCCGCTGGCCAAAAGTGCGGACGTGATGGACCTGCTGGCCACGGTGGGCATGCACGGCATCCAGACCAGCGGCAACGTGATTCGCAACATCAATGCCGACGCCCTCGCCGGCATCGCCGAGGACGAGATCGCCGACCCCCGCCCCTTCTGCGAGATCCTGCGCCAGTGGGGCACGCTGCACCCCGAGTTCGCGTTCCTGGCGCGCAAGTTCAAGATCTCCATCAACGGCGCGCGTGAAGACCGCGCGGCGCTGGGCTGGTACGACGTGGGCCTGCAGCTGGTGCGCAACGCGCGCCAGGAGCTGGGTTTTCGCGTGCGGGTGGGCGGCGGCATGGGCCGCACGCCCACCAACAGCCCTGTGACGCGCGAGTTCCTGCCCTGGCACCAGTTGCTGAACTACCTGGAGGCCGTGCTGCGGGTCTACAACCTGTACGGCCGGCGCGACAACACCTGGAAGGCCCGCATCAAGATCCTCGTGAAGGCCGAGGGCCAGCGATTCATCGACCAGGTCGACGAGGAATACCAGCGCATCCTCGAGCAGGACGGCGCACCGCACACCATCACCCAGGCCGAGCTGGACCGCGTGACGGCCAATTTCATCGCGCCCACGATCCCGCGCAACCTGACGGATGCCGAGACCCGCACCGCCGCCGTGCTGCGCCACGCTGCCGAAACGCCTGCCTTCTCGCGCTGGCTGCAGCAGAACGTGCGCGCGCACCGCAACCCCGACCTGCGCGCCGTGACCCTGTCCTTCAAGCGCCGCGGTTACGCGCCTGGCGACGCCACGGCCGAACAGATGGAACAGGCCGCCGACCTCATGGAACGCTTCTCCGCCGGCGAGGGCCGCCTGACCCACGAGCAGAACCTGTTGCTGCCCTGGGTGCGTGTGGAGCAGCTCTTCGAACTCTGGCAGGCTGCGCGCGCCGTGGGCCTCGCCCAGCCCAACATCGGCCTGCTGACGGACATGATCGCCTGCCCCGGTGGCGACTTCTGCGCGCTGGCCAATGCGCGCTCCATCCCCATCGCCGAGGCCATCACCGAGCGTTACCAGGACCTGGACGAGCTCTTTGACATCGGCGAGATCGACCTGCACATCTCCGGCTGCATCAACTCCTGCGGCCACCACCACAGCGGCCACATCGGCATCCTGGGCGTGGACAAGGATGGCAAGGAGTGGTACCAGGTGACCCTGGGTGGCGCAGACGGCTCCGACCTGTCCGGCCCAGCCCAGCCCGGCAAGGTGGTGGGCCCGTCCTTCTCTGCCGCCGAAGTGCCCGATGTGATCGAGGCGCTGATCGCCACCTACCGCCAGCAACGCGTGTCCGTGGACACCGGCGCCGGCTCGCGCTGGGAGACCTTCATCGCCACGCTGCGCCGCGTGGGTGCCGACCCCTTCAAGGCAGCAGCGAACGGGGCGCGCCACAGCCAGAAGCCGCAACACGAGCAGGCCGCCTGAACGGCCGGAGCACGACCATGCAATTCATCAGCCAGGAACAACACAGCGTCCCCAGCGAACACGTGCTGCAGCTCGCCAACGATGCCGAACTGCAGGGCCTGGACCTGTCCGGTGTGCAGCGCATCGACCTGCACTTCCCGAAATTCAGCGATGGACGCGCCTTCAGCCAGGCCGTGGTGCTGCGCCGCCGGCTGCGTTTCACGGGCGAGCTCCGCGCCACCGGCGACGTCCTGGTGGACCAGGTCGAGCAGATGCAGCGCAGCGGCTTCACGAGCGCGGTGCTGCGTGAAGACCAGGACCCGGAGGTCGCGCGCCGCCAGCTGGCGCGCTACGCGGGCTACTACCAGGGCGACCTGCAGAACGCCACGCCGCATTTCCGGCGTGCCGCCTAGGACCCGCCATGGGAGCGATTGACCTGTACGCGCGGCCCTCCAAGGATTTCGCGCAGAAGCTGGCCGCCACGCAGGCGTTGTTGCGCGCCGCCGTGGCCGAATTCCCGCGCGGTGCGCAGGATGCACATCCGCTGGTGACGCAGGCCTCCAGCCTGGGCGCCGAGGACATGGTGCTCACGCACATCCTGCAGCAGCTGCAACTGGACGTGGACATCTTCGTGCTGGAGACCGGCGCGCTGCACACCGAGACGCTGCAGCTGCTGGAGCGCCTGCAGGCCACGTCCGCCCTGCCCGTGCGTGTGTTCCACCCGCAGAGCGAGGCCGTGGTGCACTTCGTACAGCGCGAAGGCAAGGACGCCATGTACCGCAGCATAGCCCTGCGCAAGGCCTGCTGCGGCATCCGCAAGATGGAGCCGCTGGAGCGTGCCCTGGCCGGCCGCAGCGCGTGGCTCACGGGCCTGCGCCGCGAACAGTCCGGCGCGCGTGCCGACGTGCCCTTGCGCGACGACAGCGACCCGCGCCGCGTCAAGTTCAACCCGCTGGCCGACTGGGCATGGAAGGACATCTGGCACTACATCGCAGAGCACGGCGTGGACTACAACCCGCTGCACGACCAGTTCTTTCCCAGCATCGGCTGCGCGCCCTGCACACGCGCCATTGCCCTGGGAGAAGACTTCCGTTCGGGCAGATGGTGGTGGGAGGACGAAGCCGCGAAGGAATGCGGCCTGCACGCCAAGGAAGAGAAGAACGCAACCGAGGAATCCGCCGCATGAACGCACGTACCGAACCCGCCCTGCTGGCCCAATTGAGCAACCAGCACCTGGACGCGCTGGAAGAGGAAACCATCTTCATCCTGCGCGAGGTGGCGGCCGCCTTCGAGCGCCCCGCCCTGCTGTTCTCGGGTGGCAAGGACTCGCTGGTGCTGCTCAAGTGCGCGGAGAAGGCTTTCGGCGTGGGGCGCATCCCCTACCCGCTGCTGATGATCGACACGGGCCACAACTTTCCCGAGGTGACGGACTTCCGTGACCAGCGCGCGGCGGAACTGCAGGCCAGGCTCATCGTGCGCAATGTGGAAGACTCCATGGCCCGCGGCACCGTGCGACTGGCCCACCCCGGCGAATCGCGCAACGTGCACCAGTCCGTGACGCTGCTCGAAGCCATCGAGGAATTCCGCTTCGACGCGCTGATCGGCGGTGCGCGCCGTGACGAGGAAAAGGCCCGCGCCAAGGAGCGCATCTTCTCGCACCGCGACAGCTTCGGCCAGTGGCAGCCCAAGGCCCAGCGCCCGGAGTTGTGGACGCTATTCAACACGCGCCTGGCCCCCGGCGAACACTTCCGCGTGTTCCCCATCTCCAACTGGACCGAACTGGATGTGTGGCAATACATCGAGCGTGAACGCATCGAGCTGCCCTCGCTGTACTACACCCACCAGCGCGAAGTGGTGGAGCGTCGCGGCCTGCTGGTGCCGGTGACGCCACTGACCCCGCTGCGCGATGGCGAGCAGGCCGAACTGCGCGACGTGCGTTTCCGCACCGTGGGCGACATCACCTGCACCTGCCCCGTGCCGAGCCTGGCGGCCAGCGCGGCCGAAATCGTGATCGAGACCCTGGCAGCCGACGTCAGCGAACGTGGTGCCACGCGCATGGACGACCGCACATCCGAAGCCTCGATGGAAAAACGCAAGAAGGAAGGGTATTTCTGATGAACGACGTGCTGGACCGGCCCGTGGCGGCCGCAACCGACGCCGCTGCACCCGCGGCCACGGCCCCCGTGGACGCCACCGCCGAGGACACGCGCGCCGCGCTGCGCTTCATCACCTGTGGCTCGGTGGACGATGGCAAGAGCACATTGATCGGCCGCCTGCTGCTGGACAGCCGCAGCGTGCTGCAGGACCAATTGGCCAACGTGACGCGTGACGGTGCACCCGACCTGGCGCTGTTCACCGACGGCCTGTCCGCCGAGCGCGAGCAAGGCATCACCATCGACGTGGCCTACCGCTACTTCGCCACGCCCGCGCGCAAGTTCATCATCGGCGACGCACCCGGCCATGAGCAGTACACACGCAACATGGTCACGGCTGCCAGCAGCGCCGACGCGGCCGTGGTGCTGGTGGACGCCACCAAGCTGCCCTGGCACGGGGATGCCGAGCCGTCGGACACGCACGCCCTGCTGCCGCAGACGCGCCGCCACTCCCTGCTGGTGCAGCTGCTGCGTGTGCCGTCGGTGGTCTTTGCCGTCAACAAGCTCGATGCCGTGGGCGATGCCGCCCGGGCCTTCGCCAACATCTCGGCAGCCTTGCAGCGCTTTGCGCGGGACGCCGGGCTGGCCGTGAAGGCCATCGTGCCGATCTCCGCGCTCCAGGGCCACAACGTCGCCACCGTGCAGCCCGGCTGGGCCGGGTACCACGGCCCGGCGCTGTTGCCGCTGCTGGAGCAGTTGCCCGTGGCCCGCAACGATGCCCAGGCCCCGCTGGCCTTCCCCGTGCAGTGGGTGGAGAAGTTCTCGTCTTCCGCCGACACCTCCCAGGGCCGCCGCGTGTTCTGGGGCCGTGTGGCTGCAGGCACGGCACAGGTCGGCGACACGGTGACCGTGCTCCCCGGCGGCCAGAGCGCCCGCGTCGCGCAGGTGCTGAGCCATGTCCGCGAGGACGTAGGCCCCATCGCGTCCGGCAACAGCGCCGGCCTGGTGCTGGACCGCGAGGTGGACGTGTCGCGCGGCGACTGGATCGTGGCGCAGGGCAGCGCCAGCGCGCAGCGCAGCGTGCAGGCCACCGTCGCCTGGCTGGACGAGGAGCCGCTGGTGCCCGGGCGTGCCTACTGGGCGCTGCACGGCCACCGCTGGGTGAAAGCCAAGGTCAGTCGCATCCTGTACCGCACCAACATCCACACACTGGCGCAGGAGGAAGCCACCCAGCTGGACGCGAATGCCATCGGCCAGGTCGAACTGGCGCTGCAGGAGGCCCTGCCGCTGCAGCCCTTCGCGCAGTCACGCAGCCTGGGCGCCCTGGTGCTGGTCGACACCGCCTCGCACCGCACCGCCGGCGCCGTGCTGCTGCGGTAGCGCCTAGCGACCCCGCGCCCGCCTCCCCGTCCGCCGCATGACCGCGCCAGCGGACGGGTCGTCCCCAAGCCCTAGAATCGCGGGCTTTCCCGCACAACGCCAGAAAAATGACCCACGTCGTCACCGAAGCCTGTATCCGTTGCAAATACACCGACTGCGTGGATGTCTGTCCGGTCGATTGTTTCCGCGAAGGCCCGAACTTCCTGACCATCGACCCCGATGAATGCATCGACTGCGCGGTGTGCATCCCCGAATGCCCCGTCAACGCGATCTATGCGGAAGAGGACGTGCCCGCCGACCAGCAGCACATGACGCCGCTGAACGCGGAACTGGCCCGGCTCACGAGCTGGAAGAGCATCACCAAGCGCAAGCCCCCGCTGCCCGATGCCGACGATTGGAAAGACCGCGCGGACAAGCTGGGCGAGCTGGTCCGCTGAGCGCTGACATCCGCCGGACCGGCCTGAATCCGGGCTCGCATTCGCCTGTGGACACCATCGAAACCGACGCCCTCGTCGTGGGGGCAGGCCCGGTGGGGCTGTTCCAGGTCTTCCAGTTGGGGCTGCTGGAGATGCGCGCCCACGTGGTGGATGCACTGCCCCGTGCCGGCGGCCAGTGCATCGAGCTGTACCCCGACAAGCCCATCTACGACATCCCCGCCATCCCCGCCACCACGGGCCGGCAACTCACTGCGTCGCTGCTGCAGCAGATCGCGCCCTTCGCACCCGTCTTCCATTTCGGCCAGCGCGTGGAGACCCTGCAACGCCAGGCCGATGGCCGCTTCCTGCTGCAGACCAGCAAGGGCAGCCGCTTCCTTGCGCGCACGGTCTTCATCGCGGCGGGCGTGGGCGCGTTCATGCCCAAGCCGCTGAAGGTGGACGGGCTGGACACATACCTCGACACGCAGTTGCACTACCACGTCGCGGATGCGGCAACCTTCGCAGGCCAGCGGCTGGTCGTCGTCGGTGGTGACGATGCCGCCCTGGAGCAGGCCATCGCCTTCGCTGAGGCGGGCCCGCAGCGCGCAGCCAGCGTCACCCTGGTGCACCGCCGCGACGCGTTCCAGGCCGAGCCCGCCACCGTGGCACGCATGCGTGCACTGTGCGACGCAGGCGCGATGGTGTTCCATGTCGGGCAGATCGGCGGCATCGACGAGTCCCAGGGCCGGCTGCAGGGCGTCGATGTCGACGGCCCGGACGGCACGACACAGCGCCTGCCGCTCGATGCCCTGCTGGTGTTCTTCGGCCTGAGCCCCAAGCTCGGCCCCATCGCCGACTGGGGACTGGAGATGGAGCGCAAGCAGCTGCAGGTGGACACGGAAAAGTTCAGCACGCGCGAGCCGGGCATCTTCGCCGTGGGCGACATCAACACCTACCCCGGCAAGAAGAAGCTCATCCTCTGCGGCTTCCATGAATGCGTGCTCGCGGCCTACGGCGCGGCATCCATCGTCTTCCCCGACCACAAGCCGCAACTGCAGTACACCACTACCAGCCCGCGCCTGCACCAGCTGCTGGGCGTGGCCGTGTCGAAAATCGACTGACGCCGGGAGAACCGCGATTTTTTCGGTATATACTCTAGGGCTTGTTCCTCGATAGCTCAGTCGGTAGAGCGCCGGACTGTTAATCCGTAGGTCCCTGGTTCGAGCCCAGGTCGAGGAGCCAAAGAATTCTCTTCAGAGAAGAAAACCAGCCGAGTCGCCACAAGCGACTCGGCTTTTTTCTTGGCCGTCCATTGGTCGATGGAACGCCAGATGCGAGCTCCTGGTACATAGTCTGTACACGATCTTTTGGGAGGCCGATTCCACAATTCATTCCAACGCAACACACACTGCTTGGAAAGAAGGCCCACCATGATCAGCACCAAGAACATCCGCATCCTGGCCACCGCGGCTGCCATGTTCGCCGGTCTGGCCCTGGGTACGCAAGCTCAGGCCGCTGGCAACATGTCCGGCCAGCTCAATGCACAGATGACGCTGCAGTCGGGCTGCATCATCTCCGGCGCCCCCGGCGCCACCTCCGGCATCAACCTCGGTGCCCTGGACTTCGGCACGCACCCTTCCACCTTCACCGGCGTGCTCACCGCCACGGCCAGCGGCGGCGTCGGCGGCGCAGGCGCCACGCAGGTGACCTGCTCGCCCGATGTCACCGCACTCAACGTGACCGTCAGCGCAGGCAACAACGCCGGCCAGGGCAGCGGCGTGGGCACCGGCACCCGCGCCATGAAGTTCGGCACCAGCTACCTGCCCTACGAGGTCTACAGCGACGCCGCCATGACCACCGCCTACCCCACGGCCGCCACGTCCCTGGGCGTGGTGCTGCCCGGCACGGGCGCCCCGGTCGGCCTGCCGGTCTTCGGCCGCGTCAACAAGACCAGCGTGAACGCCATCGCCGCGGGCACGTACACCGACGTGCTGCAGGTCACCGTCGCCTGGTAAGGGATCCTGCGCAGGGGGCGGCTGCGCGGTGCGCCGACGCGGCACCACGCGACACCACGCGACACCACGCAGGCCCTTGCAACCGCATCCCTCAACGCCGCGCCGTACCCGGCACCACCCAGCCATAGGGAAGCCACCCGGCTGCCCGAAGCTTCGCCGGCAGGTGCGCCCTGCACAAGGATCGCCACATGAAATCGCCCTGGAGCCACAGCATCCGGACCAAGCTCATCGCGTCGTCCGCGGTGTACCTGGCACTGGTCTGCCTGGTCGCTGTCGTGGCCATGCAGATGTACGTGCGCATCGCGAGCAAGGCGGCGGCGGCAGAAGCGATCGATGTCGCCCGCGCCATCGCACACGCCGCAGGCCTCGATCCGCTTGGCAACGCCGAGGCCCTCCAGCAACGCCTTGACGGCCTTGGCAAGATCTACGAGCGCGACATCTTCGTCGTGGACCTGCAGCAGCGGGTCGTGGCCTCGTCGTTTCCGCATGCGGGCGGTGCCACGTATGCCAGCGCGGCGGTTGCGGAAACGCTCCGCGATGGACACCCCAGGCACTTCGAGGGACCCGATGCCTCAGCGCCTGGCACGGCATTGCAGGCAACAGCCCCCTTGAGAAAAGTGGCAGCCGATCCGACGAGCCCGATCGTGGGTGCGGTGGTGTTCGAGTACACCCTGTTCTACGACGCGCTGCGCAAGCAGGCGCACCGCGCCGCCTTCATCACCGCCACGATCGCGACGCTGTGCATCATCGCGGCATGGCTCTACAGCTTGCGCGTCAGCGCCGCGGTGGTCGCCCCACTGCGTGCGCTGCAGCGGGGCGCGTCCCAGGTCGGTGCGGGACGGTATGAAACCCGTGTCGACGTTCAGGGCCGCGACGAAATCGGGCGGTTGGCGGAGACCTTCAACGACATGGCAGCTGCCCTGGCAGCGAGCCGCGCGGGCTTCGTGGCCCAGGCGGAAGAAATGTCGCAGCTGAACGCACGCTTGCTGGAGGAGGCGCGCAAGCAGAAGCTGGCCGCCGAGCGCATCGAGTACCTCGCCTACAACGACGAACTCACCGCGCTTCCCAATCGCAGCATGTTCAGCCGGCTGTTGGCCCATGAAATCCTGCAAGCACAGCGCTACCGTCGCCAGTTCGCCGTCTTCTTCATCGACCTGGACAGGTTCAAGCAGATCAATGACACGCTGGGCCACGGCACTGGCGACGCGCTCCTGAAGCAGGTCGCCAGCCGCCTCATGGGCTGCCTGCGCGCGAGCGACACCGTTGCGCGATTGGGAGGAGACGAGTTCGTCGTTCTGCTGCCCGAACTCGAAGTCGGCCGACCGGTCGACAGCGTGGAAAACGTCGCACGGAAGATGCTCGCCGCCATCTCCAAGCCCCTGCTCATCGCGGGCCAGGAGTTGCGTATCACCGCGAGCATCGGCATCAGCACCTTCCCTGAACATGGAGCGGACGAGAAGTCGCTGATGAAGAACGCCGACGTTGCGATGTACCAGGCCAAGGAGGGAGGCAAGAACAACTTCCACTTCTACTCCGAGCAGCTCGACATCAATTCCTTCGAGAGGCTGGCCATGGAGTCCAGCCTTCGCCGGGCCATCGAGCGCAACGAGCTGGAGGTGTATTACCAGCCCAAGAAGAACTTGCAGACGGGGGCTGTCAGCGGCATGGAGGCCTTGATCCGATGGAACCATCCCGACCTGGGCATGGTGTCACCGGTCCAATTCATCCCGGTCGCGGAGGAAACCGGTTTGATCGTTCCCATCGGCCGGTGGGTGTTGCGCAATGCATGCCAGCAGGTCGTGCAGTGGACCCAGGAAGGGCTCCCCGACCTGAAGCTGGCCGTCAACCTGTCGCCACGGCAGTTCCAGGATGAGGATCTCCTGCAAGACGTGACAGAGATCCTCGAGGAGACCGGCATGGACCCGCACTACCTGGAACTGGAAATCACCGAGAGCACCATCATGCGCGATGCCGCGCGTGCCCGCAGCAGCCTGGACGCCCTCAGGGCGCGGGGCATCAGCATCGCCATCGACGATTTCGGGACCGGGTATTCCTCGCTGTCCACGCTGAAGCAGTTTCCGATCGACACGCTGAAGATCGACCGCTCCTTCGTGCGCGATATCGCGACAGACCCTGAGGACCGGGGCATCACGGAGGCCATCATCGCGATGGGCAAGACGCTCAAACTGCACCTCGTGGCCGAGGGGGTGGAAACCCTGGAACAGGCCGCATTCCTGCGGGAGCGCGCTTGCGATGACTTCCAGGGCTACCTCTTCAGCCAGCCCGTGCCGGCAGCCCAGTTCGCAGCGCTGCTGGCGGGCTCGCTGTCCGCCGCGTCAGCCTGAACCTGCGGCAGTCCTATCCGGGAACCTCGGGGAGATCAACGGCGGGATCGATGGACCCGCCCCTCCAGCCCCTCGACTTGCGCTGAGCTCCGCCACCGGGTCACTCCGGCTTGACGCCCGCCTTCTTCATGATGTCGGCCCACCGCTTGAAGTCCTCGTTCACCATGGCAGCGAACTGGGGCTGCGGCATGCCCGCCACATCCAGGCCCAGCTCCCGCGTCCTGGAGGCGACTTCGGGAAGCTTCATGATGCGGTTGACCTCGCTGGCCAGGCGCTGCACTGCCGCAGGGGGAGTGGCCGCCGGCACGAACATGCCGATCCAGCTGTACGACTCCAGGCCTGGATACCCCACGGAGGCGAAGGTCGGCACGTTGGGGGTGGACGGATTGGGCCGCGACACGGCCAGCAGGCGGATCTTGCCCGCTTCGATATGCGGTTTCATCGTGGCGAAGTCGCTGAACGCGGACTGCACCTCGCCGCCCACCAGCGCCATCACGACCGGTGAACTGCCCTTGTAGGGTACGTGCATCAGGTCCGTGTGGGCCATGTCGTTGAGCACCACGCCATACAGGTGGCCCATCGATCCCTGTCCCACGGATGCGAAGCTGTAGGTTTTGGGCTGCTTGCGCACTTCCTCGACGAAGTCCTTCAGCGTGGTGGCGTTGGTCTTGCCGGTGTTGACCGCGAAGATCACCGGTGCACCGCCCAGCTCCACCACCGGGACCAGGTCACGCTGCGCGTCGTAGGGCATCTTCGCGATCAGGTTGGGCGCCTGCACGACGAGCTGGTTGGTCACGAGGATGGTGTTGCCGTCGGGTGCGGACTTGGCCACCATATCGGCGCCGATGGTGCCGCTGGCGCCAGGCCGGTTCTCCACGATCACGGGGCCGTAGGCGTCCTGGAGCTTCTGTTGCACCATGCGCGCGAGGAAGTCGCCCGCGCCACCCGGGGCGAAGGACACCACCAGGCGCATGGGCTTGGAGGAAGACGCTGGTGCCGGTGCCTGCGCATGGACGGCCGACGCGAAGCAGGCCAGGGCGACAGCCAGGGGCGTGCCATGACGCAGGAAACTCTCTGTGAGTGCCCTTGCACCCCGGGCCATCAGGCCGGCGCCAAGTCTTTGTTGGTGGATGCGCTGCATGCTGCTTGTCTCCGTGTTGGTAGCCGTCTAGTCGCGGCGGGAATAACTCTCGAGCGCCGCGACCAGCGTGTCCGGCGTGTCGGTGGTCTCCCGCGTGCGCGGGAAGATGTGCGCGGTGCGCTCCTTGCGGTCGAACCAGATGGACTCGTCCTCCTGCTGCCGGGGCCGAAGCGCTGCCAGGTACACGATGGTGTCGGCCCCTTGCGGGTCGCTGCGCAGCACGGATTTCAGGGTCTCGCGGAAGCGCGGCATAGAACGCCCGACCGCCGCGGTATCGACCCACCCCGGGTGCATGACGTAGAAGTTGCGCCCGGTGTTGGCGAACTTGCGCCGCCAGTACTGGGTCAGCACCACCTGGGCGCGCTTGGACAGGCCGTAGGCGCGCACGCCCAGGTAGCCACCGGCGGTGATGTTGAGGTCCTTCACGACCAGCGGGTGGTTGTACATGCCGCCCGAGGCGGTCTCGATGACCGTGGCGTCGTCGG
This sequence comes from Burkholderiaceae bacterium, assembly GCA_965278985.1. Classification (GTDB taxonomy): domain Bacteria; phylum Pseudomonadota; class Gammaproteobacteria; order Burkholderiales; family Burkholderiaceae_C; genus CAISIP01. Next base: position 1,679,160 of record OZ257131.1, read on the forward strand.
CCAGCAGCCCGCGCGCCAGCGCTTCGCGCGTGAAGAGGTAGTGGCTCAGGATGTTGGTGGCGAACGAAGTTTCCAGGCCCTCGCTGGTGATGATCTGGTCGCGCTTCTGGATACCGACGTTGTTCACCAGCACGTCGATGCGGGTGCCCTGTGCCTGCAGGCGGTCCAGCAGGGCCCACACCTGGCTGCGCAGCGAGAAGTCCGCCACCTCCTGCCGCACGCGCTCCGGGTGCGCCGTCGACTGCGCGAACGCAGCGAGCTTGGCGGGGTCGCGGGCCACGCTGATCAGGCGCGCCCCTGCGGCCACGGCCGAACGCGCGGCCGATCCACCGATGCCTTCGGAGCCACCGATCACCAGCCAGGTCTGACCGTGGAAGTCGGGCCGCAGGCGCCGCCAGAAGAGGCGCCTGGCGTGGTAACCGATCTTGCTGTAGCTCGGCGTGAAGCGCACATAGAAGCTGATCAGCTTCTTGAGCGGCGCGTTGGCGGGGTTGCGCAAGAGCGAGGTGCTGGCAGCGGGCTTGGTGGAACTCATGGGGGGTTGCGGCATGGTGAGGGTGCGGGCGGGTGTCAGCGTTCGACGACGAAGCTGACCACGGTGGCACAGGAGCCACCGATGTTGAGCGTCTGCATGCGCCGTGCGCCGTCGATCTGCGCGGCATCTGCCGTCCCCGTGACCTGCCGCGCCGCGTCGAGCAGCATGCGGCTGCCGGTGGCACCCACCGGGTGCCCGCAGCCGATGAGGCCACCGCTCATGTTGACGGGGCAACGGCCGCCCGGCGCGATGCTGCCGTCTTCCACCGCGCGCCAGCTCTGGCCGGGGGGCGTGAGCCCGAGGTGGTCGATCGCCACGTACTCGGTGGTGGTGAAGCAGTCGTGCGTCTCCACGCCGTCCATCGCATCCACACCCGGCACGCCCGCACGCCGCCATGCGTCCTCCAGCGCGGTGCGCAGGTGCGGAAACACATACGCCTGGTCGCGGCTGCGCTCGAGCTTGTCCTGCAGGCGGATGCCGGCGTTGCGGTGCCCCCAGCCCGTGATGCGTGCCAGGCCGTCGAGCGTGCGCCCCGTGCGGCGCGCATGCTCCTGCGCGAAGCGCGGTGAGGCCAGCACGATGCCGGCGCCGCCATCGGTGATCTGCCCGCAGTCCTGCCGCCGCGTGCCGGGTTCGATCCAGGGATTGGCCTCGTCGTCGTCGGTGAAGCTGCGCGCATCGAATGCCCACTTGCGCGTCTGCGCCAGCGGGTTGGCGCGGGCGTTCGTGTAGTTGATCTCGGCGATGCGGTTCAGGTACCGCCGGTCCAGTCCGTAACGCTGTTCGTATTCCTGCGCCACGCGGCCGAAGGCTGCCGGCCACATGAAGGTGCAGTCGATGCCTTCGTGACCTTGCCAGGCGGCAGCGTTCTGGTTCACCGAAGCCTCGTTGCCGGACAGGTTCTTGAACTCCTCCACGCCCAGCACCAGCACGCAGTCGTAGCGCCCGGCCTCGATCTCGGCCATGGCGCTGAGCACCGCCAGCGACGCCGAGGCGCACGCGCCTTCGTGCCGCATCGCCGGCACGCCCCAGAGTTCCGGCACCACCTGCGCCACCATGGCGCCCAGATGGGCCTGCTGGCGCTGCAGTTCGCCGAAGGCATTGCCCACGTGGATGCTGTCGATCGCGCCGGCATCGAGGCCGCAGGCCTCCAGCGTGCCCAAGGTGGTCTCGCGCACCATGTCGGACAGGTCTTGCCCATGGCGGGACCAGGCCTTGGCGAAGTCGGTCTGGTAACCGCCGAGGATAAAGGTGGGTAGTGGCATGGCTGCTCTCTTCAATGCTTCAGGTGGATGGGCTGGGGGCGAACTCGGTAGCATCGGCCCAGCAGGCGTGGGTGCCGCTGCTGATGCGGTGCGGCAGCAGGATGCGCGCGACCGGCCCTTTGGCCAGTTCTGCGGCGTCCAGCACCACGCATTCAGAGCGGTCGGTGTGCAGGTCGGTGACGAAACTCACGACGTAGCCGTCGTCCTCCGCGGTGGCGTCGTGGCACGGCGCCATCGGCGACTCGCTGCCGTAGCGGCCGTCGCCGAAGCGGTATTCCTGCGATGCGCCGGTCGTCCAGTCGTAACGCACGATGCCGTCGAAGAGGAACGCGCCCGGCGTGGCGACCATGTTGTAGGAGTAGCGATAGGGCTGCCCCCAGTGGCGGGCATTGACCATGCCGAACTCGAGCAGGCGCTCGTCGAGGCGGCGCTCATAGGTGCGGCCCGTGCGCAGGTCGAAGCGCCATTCGTAGAGCGTCGGGCCGTAGCGGTCCGGGCCCAGGGACGTGCCGCTGTTGTCATAGCCCCTCTGCGGCATGGGCGTGCGCTGGTGGTAGCCATGCAGCACGATCTCGTCGCCCTCCTCCCATGCGTTGAGCCAATGCAGCACGAACGTGGGGCTTGCCTCGAACCAGCGCACCCCCGTCTGCGGCATGTGGCGGCGCGGCACGATGGCGAAGCGCGAGGGCCGCTCCGCGCGGTAGACCAGCTTGTGGCGGTTCTGCACCAATGCGTTCTCGTCCCAGTGCAGCGGAAAGTCGTTGAGGATGGCGAAGTTCTGTGTGAACGCCATGTCGTGCGGCAAGCGCGGCCCGGGCAGCGGCACGGGCACGTAGTGCACCAGCCGGTCGTGGCGGTCCACCTCGCCATAGTGCATGTAGGGCGCGTTCTTCGAATAGTTGAAGAACAACAGGTCACCGGTGCGCGGGTCCACCTTGGGATGCGCGGAAATGCCGCCGTCGGCCAGCACCTGCTTGCCCCACGGTGAGATGCCGCGCATCGCCAGCGTGCGGGCATCGAGCCGGTAGGGCTCGCCGCATTGGTAGAAGGTGGCCAACGCGCTGCCGGCGTGCACGATCACGTCGGTGGCGGCGCTGTCGCGCAAGCCGCCGCGCGCACCCCATCCAGGCCGCTGGGCGAGGGACGGCTTGTCGATCAGGCCGGCATACAGCGCCCGGCCGGCAGCCTGCTCCTCTTCGAAGGCCTGCGTGCGCACGAAGCGGTTGCGGTACGTGCAGCGACCTGCGTCGAAATGCAGGCCGTGGAGCATGCCGTCGCCGTCGAAGGGGTGGTAGGTGCCCAGCGGCTGGTGCACGGGGTTCTGCGTGTTGCGCAGGTAGACCCCCTGGAGGCGGCGCGGCACCTCGCCGATCACCTCCAGCTCGGTGGCGTCGACCTCGTCGTAGTTGGGCGCGAAGGCGCCGGTCATGTAAGGGTGCTCACCCGGCACCAGCGTGTGCGGCACGCGTGCGACAACATCAACCTGCATGGAGTGCTCCCTGCGACCTGCCGGCGAAGCGGCGGCCCGCGCTGGCGTATTCCGAGCGCAGCCGCGCCACCACGGTGTCCACCGTGTCCACCGCCTTGATGGCACCCACGCCCTGGCCGGCGGCCCAGATGTCGCGCCATTTCGATGGCTTGTCCACGTCGTTGCTGTCGTAGCTGCGCGGCGGCGCGGCCGGCAGGTTGTCCGGGTCCAGCCCGCGTGCACGCAGCGATGGCTTGAGCCAGCTGGCGGGCGTGCCCGTGAGGCCCGCGCTCACGACGATGTCGTCCACCGTGCAGTCGACCAGCATCTGCTTGTAGGCGGCATCGGCCATGCTCTCCTGGGTGGCGATGAAACGCGTGCCCATGTAGACCAGGTCGGCCCCCGAGGCCACCGCACCCGCCACGCCCCAGCCATCGGTGATGCCCCCGCCCACGATCACGATGCCGTCGAAGAACTCGCGCACCGCGCTGACGAAGGCGAAGGCCGAGAGCGAGCCGGTGTGGCCGCCCGCGCCGCTGCAGATGCAGGCCAGGCCGTCGGCACCCGCGTCCACCGCCTTGCGCGCCAGCGTGAGGTTGGTCACGTCGGCGATCACGAGCCCGCCATAGCCCTGTACCGTCTCCACCACCGGGCGCGGGCTGCCGAGCGCGGTCACCACGATGGGCGGCTGGTAGCGCGCGATCAGGCGCAGGTCATCCGCCAGGCGCGTGTTCGAGGAATGGGTGACGAGGTTCGCGCACCATGGGCCGATGCTCTGCGCCGGCTGTTCGTCGCGCGCCCGTGCGAGCGCATCCGTGATGTCGCGCATCCACTGCTCCAGCACATCGATGGGGCGCGCATTCGGCGTGGGGAACGCGCCCACGATGCCGGCACGGCAGGCCGCCACGACGAGTTGCGGCCCGGACACCAGGAACATCGGCGCGGCCACCACCGGCACCGCCAGCCGCGACAGGAAGGCGTGCGGCGTCATTCGCTCGCCTTGAAGCCGGAGAGCTTCACGGCCTCGGCCCAGCGCCGGCTGTCGGCCTGCACATAGTCCTGGTACTGCCTGGGCGTCATGGGCAGCGGCTCGAAGTCGATGGCGCGCCATTTCTGCACGATGTCGGGCGACTGCAGCGCGCGCACGAATTCGGCGTTGAGCCGGGCGATGGCCGCATCCGGCGTCGCGGCTGGCGCGGACAGGCCGGACCAGATGTAGATCTCCAGGTCCGGGAAGCCCTGCTCGGTGAACGTGGGCACGCCAGGCAGCAGCGGCGAGCGCACGGGCGTGGAGATGGCCAGCACCTTGACCTTGCCCGAATCGACATGGGGCTTGACTGCCAGCAACGGCAGGAACGCCGCCTGCACATCCCCCGCCAGCAGGCCCTGCACGGCGGGTGGCGTGCCGTTGTAGGGCACATGCAGCATGTCGATGCCCGCGCGCTTGTTGAGGATCACGCCGGCGAAGTGCGATGAATTGCCCGCGGTGAACGACGCATAGGACACGCCGCCCTGGGGGTTCGTCTTGTTCCAGGCGATGAAGTCCTTCAGGGTATTCGCGGGCACCTTGGCCGCGTTGACGGCCAGCACCAGCGAGGCGCCCAGGAAGCCCGTCACCGGCTTGAAGGTTTTTTCCGCGTCGTACGGCAGCTTGTCGTGGGTGTGCGGGTTGATCGCCAGCATGCTGGTGTTCGTGAGCAGCAGCGTGTAGCCGTCGGCGGGTGCCTGCGCCACCGTGACGGCCGCGATGTTGCCGCCACCACCCGGCCGGTTGTCGACGACCAGCGACTGCCCCGTGTTCTTGCGGAACTCCTCGGCCACCTGGCGCAGCGAGGCATCGAGCGTGTTGCCCGGCGCGAAGGGCACCACCACCCGCACCGGCCGGTCCGGAAAAGCCTGCGCCAGGGCGGGCAGGCCGTGGGCGCAAGTGGCGGCTGCGGCGCCGAGGATCAATGAACGTCTTTGCATGGGTGTCTCCTTCATGGGTGTTGTCGTGTCTCGAGCATCTGGCGGATGGCATCCACCAGTGCCGCGGCTTGTTCGATGGGCAGCATGTGGCCGCAGTCGTCGACCTGCCGCAGCGCTGCGCCGGGGATGAGCGCCGCCAGCTCCTGCGACAGCGCGGGTGGCGTGACCCGGTCCTGCAGGCCGCAGAGCACGGTGACGGGCAGCGCGAGCTGTGCCAGGGCAGCGCGGTGGTCATTGCGCTGCATCACGGCCTGGTTCTGGCGTATCGCCACGTCGGGGCCGATGCCGAGCATCATGGGCTTCATGCGTGCGGCATGGAGGTCGGGCCGATGCGTCACGAAGACCGCCACACCGTCCACCACCCGCGCGAAATCCTTCTGGATGCCGGCGATGGTCTTCTCGCGCACCGCCTGGCCTTCTGCGGATTCGGGGCGGGCCGCCGTGGACACGAGCACCGCGCCGTGCAGGGCCCGCCGCGGATGGGCCAGCATCTCGATGGCCACATAGCCCCCGAGCGAGAAGCCCACCAGCAGCACCGGCGCGTCGGCGGGCAGGTCGGCCAGCAGCTGCCAGGCCGCCTGGGCCATCGCGGGGACCGTGTGCTGCGTCAGCGCGCCCATGCGGCGCACATCGGCCACCGGGGCCAGTTGCGCGGCCACGGCGTCCCACAGGCTCGCGTCGTTGAGCATGCCGGGCACAAGCAGGATCGTGGGGGTCATGCAAGCGGCGCCTCGGGCGCGATCCGTGCGCGCAGGTCGCGCTTGAGCACCTTGCCCAGCGGGTTGCGCGGCAGCTGGTCCACGACCACCAGCTTCTCCGGCCACTTGAACGAGGCGACCTGTTCCTTGTGCCGCAGGAAGTCGACCAGGTCCCCGAGGGTGACCTCTTCGCCCGGTTGGGCCGCCACCACCGCGCAGACGCGTTCGCCCAGCACCGCATCGGGATAACCGATCACGGCCGCCTCGCGCACCTTGGGGTGGGCCAGCAGCAGGCCCTCCACTTCCTCGGACGAGATGTTCATGCCGCCCCGGATCACGATGTCCTTGTGGCGGCCCGCGAAGCGGTAGAACTGCAGGCGGTCGCCTGCTATCTCGAACAGGTCGCCGGTGCGGTAGTAGCCCTGGTCGTCGAAGGCGCGTGCGGTCAGCTCGGGGCTCTTGTAGTAGCCGCTGAAGATCGTCGCGCCCTGGAAGCGCAATTCACCCACGCGGCCCGCGGTGTGGATGTCTTCGCCCGTCTCCAGGTCGACCAGCCGGGTGCGGATCTTCCTGGCATTCGACAGCGACCACGCGAAACCCTCCACCCCCAGGCGTGGGAAGTACTGGCTGCGTTCCTGCCGGTCAGGAATGTCCTGCGGGGCGGACGACAGTGCCGCGCCTTCGTTGGAACCGAAGTAGTTGACGATCTCCACGCCGAACTGCTGCGCGAACTGCTCGAAGAGCCAGGCCGGCACCGGCCCGCCGCCGGAGCCCAGGCGCTTCAGGCGGCCGAGGTTCACGCCCTGCAGCTTTGCAGGGTCCTTGAGCAGCATGGCGAGCACGGCCGGTGCGGCCACGGTGTAGTCGGTGGGCTCGTCGCGCAGCTGCGCGATGAACACGTCCAGGTCGAAGGGATGGTGGTGGTGCAGCGTGCCGCCCACCAGCAGCCACGCCGCCAAGCTCGTCGAGATCCCGGCCATGTTGACGAAGGGAAACGGAATCACCATCTGCGCGCCAGGCTGCAGCTGCCCCGCGTCGATCACCGACTGCCCCACGATGAGCCATTCGTTGTGGTTGCGCGGCACGCCCTTGGGCCGCGCCTCGGTGCCGGAGGTCCAGCACACGGTGAGCACGTCGTGCGCGGTGACTTCGATGCGCGCCATGTGGTCGCGCAGCTGCGCGGCCGTCCAGGGCGTGGTGGCCGCCAGCGCGGGCGTGAGGGCGCGCGTGCCGGGCGCGGCCTCGCCATCGGCCTCGCCCAGCACCCAGACCTGCTCCAGCCTGCCGGCGAAGCGTGGCGCGATGTCGGCCCAGGCCTGCGCGAGGTGGTGGCCGCCCACGCGGGCCGTGGTAATGGCGAACGCAGCATCGGTGGACTCCAGCACGTGGGCCAGCTCGTGGCCGCGGTACTGCACCGGCACCGGCGACACGACGATGCCGCCCAGCGCGCAGGCCAGGTAGATGGCATGCAGCTCCACGGCATTGGGCAGCTGCACCACGAGCACGTCGTCCTTACGCAGACCCTGGGCATGCAGGAACGCGGCCACACGCCCGACCTCGCGCAGCAGCTGCGACCAGCTCCAGCGGCGCGGCGCGATGCCGCAGATGGACGCGAGGTTCGGCGGGTCGGTCACGGCCAGCGCGTCGGCCTGGCGCAGCGCGGTGTCGATGAAGAGGCCGCCGATGGTGCGTTCGCTCCACCAGCCACTGCCGACGTATTCGGCGATCTTGTCTTCGGGGACGAGGATCATGGCATCACTTCCAGCGGTCCAGCGTGGCCTGGCTCACATAGGTCGCATGGAAGCCGTTGGGCACGCGGCGCGGCAGCGGCACGCGGGCCACCGGCCCCTGCGCGAGCGCCGCACCCAGGCAGTCGAAGACCTGGATCTCGGAGCGCACCTCATGCGGGTTCCATGCCAGCGTGACGAGGTAGCCGTCGTCTTCCGAGCGCGGGTTGTCGCGTGGCGCGAAGCCCGGCTCGTTGTAGAAATACTGCGGGCCCGCGCTGTAGGCGATGTAGCCACCGGTCTGCAGGTCGTACTTCACCAGCCCGGGGAAGCGGGGCTCTTCGCGGCCCCCCGGTGGGAACACGATGTTGTAGGACCAGCGGTTCTTGCGGCCCTGGTAGGCGCCGTTGATGACGGGGAACTCGGAGTTCAGCACGTCGTCGATCACGCGTTCGCGGGTGCGCCCGGTCTTCAGGTCGAAGCGCCATTCATACAGCAGGAAGTCGCGCTGGCGCTGGTTGATCGTGCGCTCGAGCCGGCGCGCGTCGGGCTGGCCGTCGTCCCGCAGGTGCAGGCGATAGGGGGTGCCGACCATGACGATCTCGTCGCCCTCCTCCCACGCGTTGACCACATGCAGCATGTAGGCCGGCGCGGCCTCGAACCAGCGGATCTCGTCCGCCTTGCCATACCGCGGCAACACGCCGAAGCGGCTGGGCTGCGCGGGATCGAAGCGCACCTTGTAGCGGCCCGCCGCCAGCGCATCGAGGTCGGGGCGCAGCGGAAAATCGTGCAGGATCGTGTAGTGCTCGGTGATCGCCATGTCGTGCGGCAGGCCGGGGCCGGGCAACGGCACGTCGATGGCATGGCGCAACGTGCGGTCCGGGCCCACCACGCCGTAGCGCATGTAGGGCGGCTTGGTGTCGTAGTCGAACCACATGAGCTCGCCGGTGTGTTCGTCGGGCCGCGAATGCGCGGAGATGCGGCTTGCGGGGCCGTCGATGTCCACCGCGCCCAGCGTCTCCAGCGTGAGCGGGTCCGCCGCATAAGGCAGGCCCGAGCGGTACCACATGGTGAGCAGCCGCCCGGCGTGGTACTTCACATCGGTGTTGGAGGTGTTCTTCAGCGGCTCGTCGGGCCGGTCGGCACGCATGGGCTCCTTGAGGCCTTTCCACAGGGCCCGGCCCGCGGCCCGCTCTTCCTGCAGCGCCGAGGTCTGGACCCACCGGTTGCGGTAGCTCACCTTGCCCTGGCTGAAACGCACCGCGTGCAACATGCCGTCGCCGTCGTACGCGTGGTAGCGCCAGTCGGGGGGGTAGTAGGCATTGGGCCCGTTGCGCACGTACAGGCCGCTGAAATCGGCCGGCACGGTGCCCAGGGACGGCAGGTCGTCGAACACGTCTTCCCCATGCACGGGGGCGTTGTTTCCCGAGAGTGCGGGGATGTCGTGCAGTGGCAGGTCAGCAGCATTCACGGGGTGTCTCCTTGGCCGGGCCAGTGTAGGAAGCGGGTTGCGCGCCGCTGTCCTCCGTTTCGATATTTGGATCACAATTTCGATATGTCAAATCCGAACACCGTCGTTAAATCCCGTCCGGTTTCTCGGGCACCGCGCACCTACGAGGATTTCGAGGGAGACCGGCAGTTCGCGACGACGCTGGCGCGGGGCCTCGAGCTGCTGCGGTGTTTTTCGCCCGTGCAGCAGATGCTCAGCAACAAGGAACTGGCGCAGCAGCTCGCATTGCCGCGGCCCACGGTCTCGCGGCTTACCTATACGCTGATGCGCATGGGTTACCTCGCGCAGGACGCGGACTCGGGCAAATACCGCCTCGGATCGGCCGTGTTGTCGCTGGGCTTTCCCCTGCTCGAGACCTTCCCCGTGCGGCAACGGGCACGCCCCGCGATGCTGCAGCTGGCGCAGGACATCCGTGGCACGGTGGCCATCGCCATCCGCGACCGGCTGGACATGGTCTGCATCGAAGTCACGCGCGGCGGCGTGCGCAGCGGCCATCCCATCGACATCGGACGCACCTACTCCATGTGCGGCACCGCCGTCGGGCGCGCCTACCTCGCCGCGTGCAGCCCGCCGGAACGGCAGGCGCTGATAAACCAGATCAAGGTCAAGGCGCCCGAGGAGTGGGCACGGCACGAGGAACGCTTGATGCAGTCGTTGGCGGACCACCCCCGGCTGGGGTGCTGCATCTCGGTGGGCGAGGTGTACGCGGACGTCCAGGCCGTGGCCGTGGCTCTGGGAAAGGTCGACCGTGGCGAACTGCTGGCGATCAACGCGTCCTTCCAGCGCCGCAAGCTGGACGGCCGCTGGCTGGTCGACGAGGTGGCGCCGAAGCTCATCGCGCTGGCGCGCACACTCGCTTAGCAGCGCGGCGGACGCGCGTGCCCCCGAGGCGAAGGTGGTTGACCCGGGGCGCGGGCTTGCTTTAAGGTCGCGCCACGTTCACTCCACGCAAGGCCCCCACGCCATGGCAACCGATCCCATCGACGCGCAGAAGATCGCGGCGCCATGCCGCACGGGGGCATGGGAGAGCAAGGCGTGGCGCAGGTGACGGCCTATTCGGACCTCCCGGAAGCCGCACCGGCGCCAGAAAAGGACGAGGTGCTCGACGTGGCCGAAAAGGCGGGCTTCGAGAACCTGAAGGAGCGCCTGGCCACGGGCGACGTGTTGCTCGCGCAAGCCAACACCCTGCTGAGCCTGTTGCTGGCCGGGATCGGCGGCGCATTGGCGATGGGCCGGACGGTCTTCGACGACGCTCCGTCGCCGATCCATGTGTGGGGTGCGGCGTCGGTGGCTGCCTACTGGTCCATCGTGGCGGTGCTGCTGGTGGCGCGCTGCATCATGACCCGGCAGACCCAGGTGCTCTACAACGAACCGCGCAACCTCTACCGGCCGGAGAGCGGCTGGAGCGTGCTGAAGCTGCGCCGCGCCGAACTCGGCCTGCTCCAGGCCCGCATCCAGGCCACCAAGACCCGCAACAGCCTGGTCGCCTGGTGGCTGGACCGCTGCCGCATCGCGTCCGCGTTGGCGCCGGTGGTGTTCGCGGCCACCGCGGTCGCGGTGCAGGCCTATCGGTAGGGCGGCTTCCAGGGCTCGAAGGGGTCGGGGCCTGGCAAGGGCCTCCTGCGTTCGGGATCGGGCTGCTCGTGCTGGGGCGTCATGCAGTACCTCGCGAAGGTGGGTGGCCCGCTCGCCGTGCGGAACGGCCGCATGGCGTGGGGCGAAAGCCGTGAACCCGCGGGGATGATAGCGCCCCCCTTCGGCACACCAGCACGCAATCGGCGCGACTGCCTACATGGGTGGCAAGCAGCGGCCTACCGTGGCCTGCCCCGCGCGCGCTGACACTGCATGCGCACTGTTGCACGCTGCGACGGGACACAGCCACCGGCGCCAGCGCGCGCCCGCCAAGAAGCCATGTACGCATTGATCTTCGCCTGCATAGGGGCCTTTCCGAGCCTCGCCTATGCCATCACCACGCTAGGTGACCCGGTCGCCGGGCACGGTGCCATGACGATCTTCCTCCTCGCGACATCGGCCACGGGCCTGATCGGCCTGCTCGTCGAGTGGCTGGCGCGGCGGCACCGTCGGTCGAGGCCGGCGGTGCCGGATGCCCGGGAGGATCGCGGCGAGGCATCCGGCTTCGTGGATACGGATTTCGACGGCTGACAGCGGCTTGGCATGGAGGCTTGGCAGGCCCGGCACAGGGCCGCCCATGGCGCCCGTAGGGTGCACGGCTGGGGCACGCATGAGAGGCGCTTACGCGGCGCTCAGCAAGCGCGCGAGTCGGCGTACACAGTCGCGTCACGATCTTTGGCGGCCTGGATTCCACAATTCCTTCCATCGCAACACACCGCGCCGGAAAGAACAGCACCATGAACGCCATCGCCTCCCTCCGCACCCTCGCCATCGCGTCCACGATCCTCCTTGGCGCCACGGGCATGCAGGCACAGGCCGCTGGCAACATGTCCGGCCAGCTCAATGCCCAGATGACGCTGCAGTCGGGCTGCATCATCTCCGGCGCCCCCGGCGCCACCTCCGGCATCAACCTGGGTGCCCTGGACTTCGGCACGCACCCTTCCACCTTCACCGGCGTGCTCACCGCCACGGCCAGCGGCGGCGTCGGCGGCGCAGGCGCCACGCAGGTGACCTGCTCGCCCGATGTCACCGCCCTCAACGTGACCGTCAGCGCAGGCAACAACGCCGGCCAGGGCAGCGGCGTGGGCACCGGCACGCGCGCCATGAAGTTCGGCACCAGCTACCTGCCCTACGAGGTCTACAGCGACGCCGCCATGACCACCGCCTACCCCACGGCCGCAACGTCCCTGGGTGTGGTGCTGCCCGGCACGGGCGCCCCCGTGGGCCTGCCGGTCTTCGGCCGCGTCAACAAGACCAGCGTGAATGCCATCGCCGCGGGCACGTACACCGACGTGCTGCAGGTCACCGTCGCCTGGTGAGGCCGGCGTCGCCACCACGCCCGGAAGCCGAGGGTCTCGCAACGCATAATCGACGTTTCGCAGTTCGACCGTGGGACTCCCACGGTGCCCGCCACGGAAGCCCGCTGTTCGAAAAACCGCGGGCTTCTTCCATGGGGCAGCCGCGCTTTGGGGCGTCGATGGCATCCTCCACGCGTGCACCCCCTGCAGACCGAACGCCCCCGCATTGACACCAGGCAACCGATGACCGAAGACACCCACGCGCCCATCCACGAAGACCGCCTGTGGCGCAACGAGCGCTGGACGGCGCGGGTGATCAAGAACGAAGACGACGATGGATGGGCGGTGGCCATGATGCTGCTCGGTGAGTCCGAGCCCGCGCTGGTCGGCCCCTGGACGATGGGCCGCGACAAGAAGAATCCCAAGCCCCTGGATGTCTCGGCCTTCAACACGCTGGTCAAGACCGCCGAGGAAGTGCTGCGCCGCCACGAGCAGCAACTGGAGGCGCAGCTGCGCCGCAATGTCACGGTCACGCACGAAGGGCGCAGCCTCCGTATCGAGATGGCCATCGTGCCCGACGAGGATGGCGCCACCGCGTCGCTCACTGCGCACGATGGCCTGGGTGAGGTGCTGGCGAGCGTGCCCGTGTCTCCGTCTTTCAGGCTGAACGCGGCGAGCGCGCAGGCATGGATCGCCTCGGATTTCGCGCGTCCTCGCACCGCGGAGTCCTGAACATGCCCGGCGACCCCACCCCGGTCCGGCCCGGGCTGCCCCTGTGGGCCTGGCGCACGGCCTTGTTGCTGTGCATGCTGGCGATCCTGATGCTGTCGCTGGCGCCCCTGGACGTGCCGCTGCCCAGCACGGGCTGGGACAAGAGCAACCATCTGCTGGGTTTTTCGACGCTGGCCGTGCTCGGCTGGCAGGCCTTCCCCTCGCGGCGTGGGGTCGTGCTGGCCGGGCTACTGCTCTACGGCGGGCTGATCGAGGTGCTGCAGTCGTTTACCGCGTACCGCTCCGCGGAATGGGGTGACCTGCTGGCCGACGGGATCGGCCTGCTGCTGGGCGCTGCGCTCGCCCGCTGGTCGCCTGCCGCCCGGAGGATGTTGCCCGCCGGCAAGGCGGGCGACCGCCTCAGTGGCCGGTGACCAGAAACTCGCTGACCTCGACCGCGATGGTCTGGATTTCCCCGCAGCGTGACTTCACGTTGCCCCGCAGGTAGCCATCGCTGAACAGGCGCGCATCGATCCAGGTGACGCCGGCATCGGGGTCGTTGCGGTCGATGATCGGGATGCGCGTGACGCTGCTCACGCGCCATATCCCCTTGGCCTGGTACTCATCGCGGAACAGCGCGGCGTCCAGCTCGAAACGCTGGGGCGCCGTACTCCATCCGGAGATGCGGTCGTAGGTCGTGGCGACCCTGTCGTATGCGAGATCGAATTCCTTACCGGGCATGGCGATTACCTCCTGTGCCCAAAGTATGGAGGCAATTTGTTGCGCTGCACAAGCGCTGCTGCAGCGATATAACGGCTCCGGCTGCAATATTGCCTGTTGTCCTACAAAACACCGGCACTCTCATGCCAATGGATGAGTCGTGCGGCAGAGCAGGAGCGGTTTTTGCACCGCAGCGGTGCAAACAACGCGGCTTTTCTACGCCTTATTCAGTACGGCGCCGCAGCATCCGCGGAACCACCAATACCAACACCACGATGGCCAGCAGCGTGGCCGACATCGGACGCTCCAGGAAAACGGTCCACTTGCCCTCGCCGATGGACAGCGCATTGCGCAGCTGCGCCTCGGCCAGCGGGCCCAGGATCATGCCCACCACCACGGGCGCGGTGGGGAAGTCGAAACGGCGCATCACGACGCCCAACAGGCCGATGACGTAGAGCAGCACGAGGTCGAAGGCGCTCTGGCGCATGCCGTACACCCCCACCGTCGCGAAGATCAGGATGCCGGCATACAGGTACGGCTTGGGGATCTTCAGCAGCTTGACCCACAACCCCACCATCGGCAGGTTCAGCACCAGCAGCATCACGTTGCCGATGTACAGCGACGCGATCAGCGCCCACACCAGCGCCGCCGACGTCTGGAACAGCTGCGGGCCCGGCTGGATGCCGTAGTTCTGGAAGGCGCCCAGCATGATGGCCGCCGTGTTGGAGGTGGGGATGCCCAGCGTCAGCAGCGGGATCAGCGTGGCCGTGATGGCGGCGTTGTTGGCGGCCTCCGGGCCGGCCACGCCTTCGATGGCGCCCACCGTGCCGAATTCGGTCTGGTCCTTGGCCAGCTTCTTCTCGGTGGCATAACTCAGGAAGGTGGGGATCTCGCTCCCACCCGCCGGAATGGTGCCGAAGGGAAAGCCGATGAGCGTGCCACGCAGCCAGGCGGGCCAGGAACGGCGCCAGTCGCTGCGCGTCATGTGCACCGATGTGAGTTGGTTCTGCGATTCCCGCGTGCCACCTTCGTAGAGCACGGCGTACAGCGACTCCCCCACCGCGAACAGGCCCACGGCCACCAGCACGATCTCGATGCCATCGAGCAACTCGGGCACCCCACCCGTGTAACGCGCCTGGCCCGAGATCTGGTCCATGCCGATCAGGCCCATGGCCAGGCCCACGAACAGCGCCACCATGCCGCGCAGCGTGCTGCGCCCCAGCACCGCGCTGACCGTGGTGAAGGCCAGCAGCATCAGGCAGAAATACTCCGGCGGCCCCAGGCGCACCGCGAATGCGGCCAGCAATGGCGCGAACAGCGTCACCAGCACGGTGGCGATGGTGCCCGCCACGAACGATCCGATGGCGGACGTGGCCAGCGCAGCGCCCGCGCGCCCGCTCTTGGCCATCTTGTTACCCTCCATGGCCGTGACCATGCTGCCGGTCTCGCCCGGTGTATTCAGCAGGATGGAGGTGGTGGAGCCACCGTACATCGCGCCGTAGTAGATGCCTGCGAAGAAGATCATCGAGGCGGTGGCATCCACCTGCGTCGTGATCGGCAGCAGCATGGCCACCGCCACCGCCGGCCCGATGCCGGGCAACACGCCCACGGCCGTGCCCACCGCGCAGCCGATGAAGCACCACAGCAGGTTGATCGGCGTCGCCGCATGGCTGAAGCCCATCAGCAACTGGTTCCACAAGTCCATATCCACCACCTGGCCGCGCACACCGCGCGAAGGGTGCCGCGCGCATGCGGCACATGAAAGAAAGAAGATGGCCCTCCCGCGGCGCGGGACAGGCGCTCAGAGCCAGCCGGTGGAGGTCAGTCCCGGCAGGTTGATGGCCAGCAGCTTGGTGAACATCCAGTACACCGGCGCCGAAATCGCCAGGCCGATCAGCAGGTCGCGCACGAGGGACATCGGCTCGAAGCGCTCGCGCGGCCCCTGCTGCACGTCGGCGTTGCGCAGGCCGCGCACCGCCAGCATGAAGCAGACGGCACAGCTCAGGACGAAACCGATCGTGGTGATCAGCGCGGCGTTGGCCAGCAGCGCCGCCGACATCCACAGGAAGCCGCCCCAGTAGCCGCGCGCCGCCCCGCTAGGCTCCTCCATGTCCCGGTAGCCACCGGTGCGTGCATGCAGCAGCAGCAAGGCGCCGCAGACCAGCAACACGACCGCCACCAGCCAGGGCAGGAAATTCGGGCCCACGCCCGCATACCCCGCCTCGGCAGGGATCGCGAGGGCGCCCACGGCGATCGCGCCGCCCAGCGCCAGGACGCAGACCCCGATCAGGGTCTGCGGCCATGCCGGCTGGGCAGCCATCAGAGCATGCCCGCCAGGTGCATGGTGCCGCGCAGCGCGGCGAAGTCCTGGTCTACGAAGTCGTCGAAGGCCTTGCCGGTCAGCAGCGCGGGCGTCCAGGAATTCTTGTCCAGCGCATCGATCCAGGACGGCGACTTGGTGGTCTTCACGATGATCTCGGTCAACGCGGCACGCTGCGCGGGCGTGATGTCGGGCGCGCCGTACACGCCGCGCCAGTTGCCCAGCACCACGTCGTAGCCCTGCTCCTTCATGGTCGGGATGTTGGTGCCGGGCAGGCGCTTCTCGGAGGTCACGCCGATGGCGCGCATCTTGCCCGCCTTGATGTATTCGGCGAACTCGCTCAGGCCGCTGCCGCCCACCGTGACGTTGCCGCCCAGGATGGCCGCGGTGGCTTCGCCGCCGCCACGGAAGGCCACGTAGTTGACCTTCTTCGGGTCCACGCCCACCTTGCCGGCCAGCATCGAGGCCGAGATGTGCTCCGTGGAGCCCTTGGAGCCGCCGCCCCACTTCACGCTGCCGGGATCCTTCTGCATCTGCGTGACCACGTCCTTCATGGTCTTGAGCGGCGAGTCGGCGGGCACGACGAACACGTTGTACTCGCTGGTCAGGCGCGCGATGGGCGTGGCGCGGTCCAGGCCCACCGCGGGCTTGGCGGAGATGATGCCGCCCAGCATCACGGCGCCCATCACCATCATGGCGTTCGGGTCGCCCTTGCTGGCGTTCACGAACTGCGCCAGGCCGATCACGCCGGCCGCACCGCCCTTGTTGTCGTACTGCACGGTGTCGACCGCCTTGGCGTCGATCATCGCCTTGCCCAGGGCGCGTCCGGTGGAGTCCCAGCCGCCGCCGGGGTTGGCAGGCAGCATCATCTTGATGTTCGTGGCGGCCAGGGCCGACAGCGGCAGGCCGCCGGTTGCGGCCAGCGCGGCCATGGACTTGAGGAAGGTGTCGCGACGCATGGGTGTGTCTCCAGGTGGTTGAACCGCTCTATCATGCGGCGCCAGCCTGTCAGGTGGCTGTCCAATCACACTAGGGAAACTACCAAGTCCATGCGGCTGCTGCTGATCGAGGACGACCCCGCATTGCAGACCAGCCTGCACCGCACGCTGGAGCGCCGCGGGATCCGCGTCGCACTGTGCGGCGACGGCGCCCAGGCCTTCGCGGAGTGGACCCGGCTGCAGCCCGACGTGGTGGTGCTCGACCTGAGCCTGCCCGGCCGTGACGGCCTGGAGGTGCTGGCCCAGGCACGCAAGGCCGGCCAGACCGCGCCCGTGCTCATCCTGACCGCGCGCGGCACCGTGGGCGACCGCATCATGGGCCTGAACACGGGTGCCGACGACTACCTGCCCAAGCCCTTCGACCTCGACGAACTCGAAGCCCGGGTGCGTGCGCTGCACCGGCGTGCGGCCGGCGGGGCCGAGGACGCGCCCGCCGACCACGGCCACGGCGGCCCGCTGCGCCGCGACCCCGAGACCGGCGCCATCCACCACGGACAACGCGTGCTGGACCTGAGCCCGCGCGAGCTGCGCCTGATGCGCGCCCTGCTCGCCCGTCCCGGCCACGCCGTGACCAAGGAGAAGCTCTTCGAACTGGTGTTCGCCGGCGAGGCCGACGTGCAGCCCGAGGCCATCGAGGTGGTGGTCTACCGGGTGCGCAAGAAGCTGGCGGACACCGGGGCCACGCTGATGACCTTGCGCGGCCTGGGCTACCTCCTCAAGCTGGCATGAACCTGCGCTGGCGCCGTCGCCCGCTGTCGCTGCGACGCTACCTGCTGGTGGGCATCCTGATGCCCATCGCGCTGTTCATGGTCTACGACACGCTCACGCTGTACCGGCAGGCGCTGGGCGCCGTGAACACGGCCTACGACCGCACGCTGCTGGCCTCGGCCAAGACCATCGGTGAGCTGCTGGAGGTCGAAGGTGAAGGTGCCGAGGCGCGCTTCAGTTCGCGCGTGCCCTATTCCGCATTGGAGACCTTCGAGGCCGACAACCGCAGCCGCATGGCCTACCGCGTGTCGGACGCCCGTGGCCGCCTGGTGGATGGATGGAAGGAACTGCCCCCGTGGAACGGCCGCATCCCCGACAAGGGGCCCTACGCCGCGCTGGTGGATTTCTACGACGACACCATGAGCGGCGACCCCGTGCGCGTGGCCGTGCTGCTGCAGCCCGTGGCAAGCCTGCAGGGGCGCGGCGTGGCCACCATCCAGGTCGCCGAGACCCTGGAACTGCGGCAGACGCTGGCCCGCCAGCTGCTCATCGATACCTTGTGGCGGCAGGCGGTGCTGGCCACGGTGATCGCGCTGGTGGTGTTGCTGGTGGTGCAGCGCGCCACCCGCCCCGTGCGCAGCATCAGTGCGACGCTGCGCGCGCGCAATGAAGGCGAGCTCACCCCGCTGCAGGCCGAGGGCCTGCCGCGTGAGCTGCAGCCCCTCATGGACGCGACCAACCAGGTCATGGCTCGGCTGCAGCGGCTGCTCGACCACCAGAAGCGCTTCGTGCGCGATGCGGCGCACCAGCTGCGCACGCCCCTGGCCGTGCTGAAAGTACAGGTGCAGTCGGCGCGGCGCGGCGACGTGCCGCCCGCCCAGGCGCTGGAGGAGATCAACCACACCGTCGAGCGCGCCACGCTGCTGGCCAACCAGATGCTGTCGCTGGCCAAGGTGGAGCAGCTGCGCCAGGAAGCCAGCCGCCAGGTCTGCGATGTCGCCGACATCGTGCGCGCGGTGGCATTGGACCTCTCCCCGCTGATGGCCGACAAGGACCTGGACTTCGAGATCCACACCGTGCCGGCCCACGTGCAGGCCCATGAATGGATGCTGCGCGAGCTGTCGCGCAACCTGCTGCACAACGCGATCAAGCATGCGCCGCCCGGGTCGCACCTGGGCGTGCGCATCGTCACCGACAGCCACCATGTGGCCCTGACCGTGGCCGACAGCGGACCGGGGCTTGGCGAGGCGCTGCAGCAGCGGCTGTTCCAGCCCTTTTCGGCCGGCCACAGCCACAGCGGGTCGGGGCTGGGCCTTTTCATCTGCAAGGAGATCGCCGAGGCCCTGGGGGGCACGGTGGCGCTGGACAACCGCATGCGTCAGGGGCGTATCGCGGGGCTGGATGCCACGGTGCGCCTGCCGCTGGTTCACAATGCCGCCTGAATCGACATCCACATCGCATGGACACACCGCGCATCCGCATCGACAAGTGGCTCTGGGCCGCACGTTTCTACAAGACCCGGGGCCTGGCCACGGAAGAGCTCCACAAGGGACGCGTGGAGAGCAACGGCCAGGTGGCCAAGGCCTCGCGCGAGGTGCGCGTGGGTGACACGCTCATCGTGCGCCTGCCCGGCGGGCCGCGCACGGTGATCGTGCAGGGGCTCAGCGAGCGGCGGGGCCCGGCGCCGGAGGCCCAGGCGCTCTACCAGGAAACCGAAGAAAGCCTGCGCCTGCGCGCCGAGGCCACCGAACAGCGCCGCATGGGCGTGGAGCCCGGCCTCAGCCGCCAGCAGGGCCGCCCCGACAAGCATGCCCGCCGCGCCATCGCGCATGCCTGGGACGACCGCTGGAGTGCGTCCACCGACTCCTGAGCGGGTCAGGCCTCCATCTCGGGCCCGCCGATCACCGAGGGCGTGAAGTCCACGCCACCCTGCGGCTTCTTGCCCGTGGCCCATTGCAGCAACGTGCCGGCCTGCAGCGGGTGCGCGAAATAGAAGCCCTGCAGCTCGTCGCAGCCCATCTGCATCAGGATGTCGCCCTGCGCCTTGGTCTCCACGCCTTCGGCCACCACCACCAGCCCCAGGGCATGGGCCAGGCGGATCACGGCGTCGACGACGGCGCGCGCATCGGCACTGCTCTCCAGGTCCTGCACGAAGCTGCTGTCGATCTTGAGCTGGCGCGCCGGCAGCTGGCGCAGGTAGCTCAGGGACGAATACCCCGTGCCGAAGTCGTCGATGGACAGGAACACACCGATCTTCGCCAGCCCCTCGAAGGCGCGCTGCGTGGCGCGGATGTCCTCCATCGCCACGGACTCGGTGATCTCGCACAGCAGCAGCTCCGGATTTACGTGGTGCCGCGCCAAGGCCTCCTGGATGCGCGCCACCAGGTCCTCCTCGCGCAGCTGGTGCACCGAGATGTTGATGGCCACCCGCAGGCGCATGCCGCGCCGGGCCCAGGCTTCCATCTGCCGGCAGCATTCCTCGATGACCCAGTGGCCCAGCCCCGAGATCAGGCCGTAGCGTTCCGCCACCGGAATGAAATCGTTGGGGAGCACCACGCCACGCTGCGGATGGTTCCAGCGCAGCAGCGCCTCCACGCCGCGCAGGCCGCCCTTGCGGCCATCGAACTTGGGCTGGTAGTACAGCTCCATCTGCCCCAAATCCACGGCGCGGCGCAGCTCGCTTTGCAGCGTGAGCTGCGCCTCGACCTCGGCGCCCATGTGGGCTTCGAAGAGCGCATAGGTGCCGCTGCCGGCCCGTTTGGCGACGTACATCGCCGCATCCGCATTGGCCACCAGCTTGTTGCGCTCGCCGTGCCCGGGATGCACCGCCACGCCCACGGAGGATGGCACCTGCACCGACTTGTCGACGATCTGGAAAGGCGCCTCGAAGGCCTTCACCACGCGCCGCGCCAACGACACGGCATCGGCCACGCTGCCGGCGTCCTCCACCAGCAACAGGAATTCGTCGCCACCCACGCGGGCCACGGTGTCGCTCTCGCGCGCCAGCGCCGTCAGGCGGGCTGCCGCCTCCTTGAGCACCAGGTCGCCGGCGGCGTGGCCGAAAGAGTCGTTGACGGGCTTGAAGCGGTCCAGGTCGATGAACAGCACGGCCAGGAACTCGTTGTGCCGGGTGTCGGTGCGCGCGTCCATGCGCTCGGCGCGCGCCAGTGCGTGGCGCAGGCGCTCCTCGAACAGCAGGCGATTGGCCAGGCCCGTCAGGGGGTCGATGAAGGCCCGCTGGCGCAGCTCGTCGTTGGCCTCCTGCAGCTGGGCGTTGACCTGCTGCAGCGACGTCTCCATGCGCTGGGTGATGCGGCGCATGCGCGTGTCGATGAAGGAGCTGAGCAGGGTCAGCAGCAGCACGATGGTGCCCGACAGCATCACCAGCAGCTGCAGGCTGGAGCCGCCCAGGTCACCCGCGCTGCGGCACACTGAACCCTCCGGGAAACCCGCCGCCGCCATGCCGGTGTAGTGCATGCCCGCGATGGCAATGCCCATCACGACCGCCGCCGCCAACTGGTAGGCCACGCCGCGCCCTTCCTGCACATGGCGCAGCCAGAAGAAGATCATCAGCGCCGCGGCGGACGCACCCACCGCGATGGCGGCCGAGGCGGCCACCAGTGCGGTATTCCAGACGATGCCGGGCGCCATGTCCAGAGCCGCCATGCCGGTGTAGTGCATGGCGCAGATGCCCACGCCCATGGCCAGTGCGCCGCAGGCCAGGCGCCACAGCGTCAGGCTGCCCCTGTTGGCGAAATACAGCCCCAC
Organism: Burkholderiaceae bacterium; assembly: GCA_965278985.1. Lineage (GTDB taxonomy): Bacteria > Pseudomonadota > Gammaproteobacteria > Burkholderiales > Burkholderiaceae_C > CAISIP01. The sequence goes on from OZ257131.1 coordinate 1,700,486, forward strand.
GCCGGAGGTGGCCACCGCCGCCACCCACGACAGAAAGGTCAGGCCGTAGCCGTACCCCAGGGTGATCGGCAGCGCGAAGGCGAGCATGCCGATGAAATGCATGCACCAGATGCCGGTGCCCATGGCCACCGAGCCCCCGGCCCACCAGGTCAGCGCGGCCCTGCGCTGCGGCACACGCACCCTGCGCGCAAGGTCCAGTGCCACGTAGGACGCGAGGAAGGCCATCGCGATGGAGGCCGCGACGCCCGCGGGGTCGTGGTGGGAGGGGAGGAACTGCATGCGAAGATTCTAGGTAGCAAGTCGCTCGTGTACGCTGCGGACAGCGGCGCTGACGCCACGCGCGGGCCCACACGGGCAGGGGTTCGCGTCAGGCATCCAGCTCCGGCGCGCCGAGCACCGAGGGCGTGAAGTCGAACCCACCCCGCGGTTTCTTGCCCATGGCCCATTGCAGCAGGGCATCTGCTGCCATGGGCCGCGCGAAATGAAAACCTTGCAATTCATCGCAGCCCATGCCGATGAGGATCTCGCTCTGCTCCTTGGTCTCCACGCCCTCGGCCACCACCACCAGGCTCAGCGCATGGGCCAGCCTGATCACTGCATCGACCACCGCGCGCGCATCGGCGCTGGTCTCCAGGTCCTGCACGAAGCTGCGGTCGATCTTGAGCTGGCGCGCGGGCAACTGGCGCAGGTAGCTCAGCGACGAGAAGCCCGTGCCGAAGTCGTCGATGGACAGGAACACGCCGATCCGGCCCAGCCCTTCGATCGCGCGCTGCGTGGTGCGGATATCGTCCATCGCCACCGACTCCGTGATCTCGCACAGCAGCTGTGACGGGTCCACCTTGTGCTGCAGCAGGGCCGCGTGGATGCGATCCACCATGTCGTCTTCACGCAGCTGGTGCACCGACACGTTGACCGCCACGCGCAAGCGCATGCCCCGCTGCGCCCAGGCCGCCATCTGCCGGCAACACTCCTCGATCACCCACTGGCCCAACACGGAAATCAGGCCATAGCGCTCGGCCAGGGGAATGAATTCCCCGGGCATCACCAGGCCGCGCTGGGGGTGGTTCCAGCGCACCAGCGCCTCGACCCCGCGCAGTCCGCCGCGGCGGCTGTCGAATTTGGGCTGGTAGTGCAGCACCAGCTGGCCCAGGTCCAGCGCACGCCGCAACTCGGCGTGCAGGCTGAGCTGCGCATCGACCTGCACCGCCATGCGCGGCTCGAAGAGCACGAAGTTGCCGCTGCCCGCGCGCTTGGCCACGTACATCGCCGCGTCCGCGTTGGCCACGAGCTTGTCACGTTCACCGTGTCCGGGATAGATGGCCACGCCGACCGACGCGGGCACCTGCACGGCCTTGTCCCTGATACGGAAGGGTTCCTCGAAGGCTTTCACGACCCGCCGCGCGAGCGCCACGCTGTCGGCCTCGCTGCCCGCATCTTCCATCAGCAGCAGGAACTCGTCGCCGCCCACGCGCGCCACCGTGTCGCTGCCGCGGGCCAGCCTGCGCAGGCGCTGCGCCGCCTCCTGCAGCACATGGTCGCCCGCCGCGTGGCCGAAGGAATCGTTGACGGGCTTGAAGCGGTCCAGGTCGATGAACATCACCACCAGGCGCCTGGCATGGCGCGTCTCGGAACGCGCTTCCTGGCGCTCGCAGCGCGACAGGGCATGGCGCAGGCGGTCCTCGAACAACACGCGGTTGGCGAGCCCCGTGAGGGGATCGATGAAGGCCTGTTGCCGCAACGCATCATTGCTTTGCCGCAATTGCGCATTGACCTCCTGCATGGACGCCACCATGCGCGCGGCCATCCGGCGCACGCGGGTGTCGATGAAGGCGCTGAGCAGCGTGAGCAGCAGCACCACGACGCCCGACAGGGTCACCAGCTCCGCCAGGCCGGTTCCGCCCAGGGCGTCGGCGCTGCGGCACACGGAGCCGGCCGGGAAATTGGCTGCCGACATGCCGGTGTAGTGCATGCCCGCGATCGCCATGCCCATCACCAGGGACGCCGCCAGCTGGATGGGTACGCTGTAGGCGCTGCGCACCTGGCGCAGCCAGAAAAAGATCAGCAGCGCCGCCGCGGACGCCGCCACCGCGATCACCACCGAAGCGGCGACCAGCGGCACGCTCCAGACGATGCCGGGCGCCATGTCCAGCGCCGCCATGCCGGTGTAGTGCATCACGCAGATGCCCAGACCCATGGCCACCGCACCCCCCGCCAGGCGGCCCAGCCCCAGGCGACCGGCGCTGGCCAGGTGCAGGCCCACGCCGGAGGTGGCCACCGCCACCACCCAGGACAAGAGCGTGAGCCCCTGCGTATAGCCCAGCGCGATGGGCAGCGAGAAGGCCAGCATGCCGATGAAGTGCATGCACCAGATGCCGGTGCCCATGGCCAGGGAGCCGGCCACCCACCAGGCCAATGCAGCCTTGCGCTGCGGCGACCGGACATGCTGCGCCAGATCGAGCGCCACATAGGACGCGAGACAGGCCATTGCGACGGAGGCGCCCACCCCTGCGAGATCATGCTGGGAGGGCAAGAACTGCATCGGCGGATTCTAGGCAGCCGAGCAGGAAAGAGCTACTACTTGTTACGGCTCTAGCACGAAGGCATGAATGGCCTCGTCGATCCCGGCCAGCAGCAGGCTGTATTCGGTGGCCACCACCCGATCGCGCACCGCCAGCAGGTCGGCGTGCAGGGCCTGGCCGCGCTCACCGAGGCCGAAGCGGCACAGGGCGCGTGCGCGCGCGAGCACCATCAGCGACCAGGGGAAAGGCTCGGGCGCGGTGAATCGTTCCAGCATCCGCGCATAACGCTCGGCCTCGTCCCAGTCGCGCTGGTTGAGCGACACCTGGATCGCGGCGTCGCAGAACAGGTAGAAGCTGTGGCTCATCGCGCCGGTCAACAACGCCTCGCCTTCGGCCAGGATCGCGCGCTGGCGCACGGGGTCGGTCTCGATGCGCGCACGCACGGCATGGAACTGCGGGCCCATGAAGGCCATGCCCACCGGACCGGCCATCTGCGCGCAGCGCTCCACATGCGCGCGCGCGGCGGCGAGGTCGCCCGCGCGCAGGGCCAGCAGCGCATGCATCATCCAGGCGGTCGCCTCGAAGCGGTTGCTGCCCAGGGCGCGGGCGATCTCCAGCACGCGGGCCAGGTTCTGCAGCGCGGGCTGCCAGTTGCCACGCACCCAGCCATCGATCAGCACCCGCTGCATATGCGCCAGCATCTCGCTGCGCCGCTGTGCCATGCGCTCGGCCAGCGCCAGCGCCTCTTCGCAGACCTGCAGCGCGGCGCCCGCGCCCAGCAGGTACTGCAGGCACCAGCCCTTCACCGGCAGGTAGGCCACCTGCACACGCAGCAGCCCGTGCGTGCGTGCCAGCGCCAGGCACTGCTCGATGGCCGCAAAGGCGGTGGCCACGCGGCCCTGCGCATAACTGGCATCCCCCACCCCGCCCAGCGCGGAGGCCTCGGCCTCTACCGAGCCGGCCTGCCGGGCCAGCACCAGCGCGCGTTCATGGGCCTGCAGGCATTCGGCCGCACGGCCGGTGCCGAAGAGCAGGTTGCCGCGCAGGCCGTGCAGGCGCGACAGCTCCAGCGTCATGCCCGCGGCCTCGGCCAGAGGCTGCGCCTCGTCGAGCAGCTGCAGCCCCTCCTCCCCGCGGTCCACGATGCGCAGTGCAGAAGCCTTGGCCAGCAGCGCCTGGGCGCGCTCGGCACCGGTGCCGGCGGCCTGCAGCACCTCGTCGCTGGCCGCGATGGCGGCCGCCACCTGGCCGGTCTCCAGCAGCAGCCGGGCCCGCGCGACACGCCAGGGAAAGGTGGACTCGCCCTCGGGCACCAGCCGCAACCCGCGCTCCACCCACACCAGCGCCTGTGCGTACTGGAAGTCGGCGGCCAGGGCCTGGGCCGTGACCCGGCAGGCCTGTGCCGCACGCGCGTCCTCGGCACGCTCGAAATGCTCTGCGGCCAGCGCCACGTCGCGCGGCTCCACCCACTCGGCCGCCAACTGGTGCAGCTGGCGCCGCCGCGCGTGCAGCAGCGAGCCGTAGGCACCGTCGCGGATCAGCGCGTGGCAGAACACATAGCCGCCATCTTCCGGGCGCATCAGGAACTGATCCACCAGCGGACGGGGGTCGTACTGCGCGTCGCCCAGCAGGTGGCGCACCACCGACAAGGGCGCACGGTGGCCCCACACCGCGGCCGCCTGCAGCGCGCCCTTGTCGTGGGGCGCCAGGCGGTCCATGCGGGCCTGCACCAGCGCCTGGATGGAGCCGGGCAGGCTCGTCGCACTTTCGTCACCGGCATTGAGCAACAGCTGCTCCAGGAACAGCGGATTGCCCTCGGCGCGCTCCACGCAGCTGCGCAACAAGCTCTCGGAGATCGTGGCAGCGCCGGCCGCCAGGCGCAGGGCATCGTCGTTGTCCAGCGGGCCCAGGTCGATGCCGCTGACCGGCAAGCCATGCAGGCTGCCGCGCCAGTCGCCCACGCTGGGGTCGCCGCCAAAACGCGTGCTCAGCACCAGCAGCAGCGGCTTGGTCGCCGTCAACGCGGCCAGCGCGGCCAGGTACTGCAAAGCCTCTGCGTCGGCCCAGTGGATGTCCTCCACCAGCAGCATCAGCGGAAAGGCCATGGTCGGCGGCTGGGCCAGGTGGCACAGGGCGTCCAGCCGGCCCCTCTGCAGGGCGTCCATGTCCATCGCGGCCAGCAGCGCACGCGCGGATGCGGGCGGTGCCACGTCCAGCAGTTCGTAGAGGAACGGTGCATCCGCCGACGCCGAAGGAAGGCGTGCGGCCAGCTCCGCGATGCCCTCGGTGCGGCTCTCCAGATCGGCGTCCGTCGCCAGGCCCAGCAGGCTTTGCACCAGCATGCGGATGGCGTCATGGCCCGTGCGTGCGCCGAAGTCCAGCACCACGGTGGTGTGGCAAGGCAGGCCCTGCTCGCGTGCCACGTGCACGAATTCCGTCACCAGGCGCGACTTGCCCATGCCGGGGTCACCCCGCACGATCACCACGCGGCCGCGCTGGCGCTGCAGGCAGGCCTCCAGCAGCGCGCTGAACTGCCGCATCTCCTCGCCCCGGCCCACCAGCGGGCTGCTGCCGGCCTTGGGCACGGCGCGTTCGGCGGCGATGCGGTAAGGCACCAGCGGCCGCTCCTTGCCCTTCACTTCCACGGGTGCACCGGCCTCGCCATGGAACCAGTCCGACACCTGCTGCCACACCTGCTGGCTCACCACCACTTCGCCCGGTGCTGCCAGCCCGCGCAGGCGCGCGGCGGTGTTGACCGTGTCACCCGTGAGCAGCCAGTCGCCCGCGCGCGAATCGGTGCGCCGGGCGATCACCAGCCCGCTCTGGATGCCGGTGTGCATGGACACGCGCCGCCCGAGCCGCGCCACCAGGCCCTCGGCCAGGCCGTCCACCACCTGGTGCAGTTCCAGCGCCGCGAGCACCGCGCGGCGCGGATCGTCGCGCCGCGCCACGGGGATGCCGAACATCGCCATCACCTCGTCACCCACGAACTGGTTCACGCGCCCGCCATGGCGCTCGATGACGGCGATGGCCTGGTCCTTGATGCGCGACATGACGGCCTCGACCTCCTCGGGGTCGAAGGCCTCGTTGAGCGCGGTGTAGCCGGTGAGGTCGGAGAACATCACGGTGGCGTGGCGGCGCTCGCCGTCCTCGGGGCCCGAGGAGGCCGGCGCAGGCTGCGGCGCGGCCGACAGCCCCGCGCGATGCACCGGGCCCGGTGCCTGCGCGGGCGCCACCGCGGGCACAGCATCGAGCGCGCCGGTCTCCACGGCGCGCTGCAGCCGCTTGCGGTCGCCCATGGAGGCCATGCCCAGCTCGCGCAGGTCGGCATCACTGAGCGTGGGCAGCAGGTCCACGCTGATGTCCTCTGCGACAAAAGCGTCGGCATACTTGCCGAGCGCATGGGCCTGCAGCCAGGTGTGGATATCGGTCATGAGTGGACGAAGGCTCGAAGGGGCGACGCGGGCCGGGACCGGCTATTCTGCGCCCCTCGGCCCCCGGGGCGCATTCTTTCCACCTCGCCATTTCCGTTCGCATGTCCGACCCCGCATCCTCCGCATGGACCACCCAATCCTTCCGAATCACCGGCCGCGTGCAAAGGGTCTGGTACCGCGCATCGATGTGCGCCCAGGCCCAGGCACTGGAGGTGCAAGGATGGGTGCGCAACCGCAGCGACGGCAGCGTGGAGGCCCTGTGCCAGGGCACCCCCGCCCAGCTGGAGGCGCTGCGCCAATGGTGCCTCGCCGGCCCGCCGAAGGCCAGCGTGGAGGAGGTGCAGGTACAGACCCTGCCCACCCCCCAGGCTGCCTTGGGCGCTTTCAGCCAACGCGAGACAGAGTGATGGACGACAGGCCGGAACGCCGGGGCTAGGAATAGGCGCCCGGCACCGGCACCGACAAGGCCGTGTCGGCCGCCACGATCTCCGCCACCACCTGCGCGAAGGCCGGGCGCTCACGTAGCCTGCCGTACCAGGCATGCAGCGAAGCATGGGCCTTGAGCGATGGCCCGCCCAGGCGCTGGCTGTACAGCACCGGCATGAACATCGCGATGTCCGCCGCGCCGAAGTCTTCACACAACCAGGGCCGGCCCGCCAGTTGCCGGTCCAGCATGTCGAAATGCGTGATCAGGACTGGCACCGCCTGCGCGGCGGCGGCCTCCAGCGCATTCCAACGCTGCGGATCGGCCGGCCGCGGCCCGGTGCGGTGCATCAGCGCACGCACGGGCACCAGAAACACCTCGTCGGCGAAGAGCTCCAGCTGGCGGCACCGGGCACGCGCGGCCGCGGTGGAGGGATACAGCGCCGGACGGGGGTAGGCATCCTCCAGGTACTCCAGGATCACGGTGGAGTCGTAGAGCGGCAGGCCGGCGTCGATGAGGACCGGCACCTGGCCCTTGGGATTGATCGCCAGCACCTCGGGGTGCTTGGGGCTGTAGCCCTGGCTTTGCGTGAAGGGCACCATCTCGCGGTCGAATGCCAGGCCTTTTTCCGCCAACGCGATCTCCACCTTGCGCGCGAAAAGGCTCAAAGCTGCCGAATAAAGTTTCATGGGGGAATCCTGCGGGGCCAAGGCGGCAGATTGTGCCCAAAGCGCCCTGGATGGCTGTGTGGACGCCCCGTGCGGCGAATTTAGAGCGCTAACCCTCGGTTCTGCAGGGCCTTTCCGGCGCAAATGGCCTGAAAATTGCTGCACTGCAAAATGCCGGCTTGTGCCTTCGCGAGACGGCAGCTACCCTCCAGAAAAAATGCAAAGTACGTACAGCAACGCCAGCCGCAGCCGCGGCAGCTCCGAATCCCGACCCAGCCTGCGCAGCGTGGTCAGCTCGACCCTGCACAGCAGCGAGCATTCCCCCACCAACCGCCGCAAGGCCCAGGACCTGGCCTGGGACTGGGTGCGGGCCAAGTGGCCACGCCTGATGCCCAGCCAGGCCGAAATCGCGCGCGGCCAGTACGAACGCAGCCTGCCGGGCCAGCAGCTGGCCGTCAACACCAGCAGCAACGGCCGGGTGTGGACCCTGTCCCTGGCGCACAACGAACGCAACGGCCAGCGCACCTGGCTCACGCGCGTACAGGTCAGTGACACCGGCACTGCCGACATGCTGGACCTGCAGGCCGCCTGCACCGACATCCCCGATGCCCCGCTGGTGGTGGCCCCGCCCAAGCTGCTGGGTGCCTGGGTGGAACGCCTGGACCTGCGCGACGGCGGCGTGCCCATCGTCAGCGAAGCGCGCGAGGTGGCGAACGAGCAGCAGCTCGCGGCCTTCCTGGCCCACGTGGCCTCCAAGGAACGCCGCCTGCCGGTGATCGCGCTGACCAACACGCCCCGCTCGCGCTACTTTGGCGTGGACCCGCGCGGCCTGGCCGAAGCGGTGCGGGGCCTGGCCCACGTGGCCTGCGTGAGCCCCGAGATGGCGGTCGAGGTGAAGGCCCAGTTCGGCCCTGGACTGGGCCTGTCGCCCGGCGCTGCCCGCATCTATGCGCCACAGTTCCACCTGGACGATGCCTCGATCAAGCACCCCCTGGTGCGCGACAACCGCCCCCAGGGCGAGGCCCGCACGGAAGACCCCGGGGCCTTCCGCCGCCGCCTGTGCCAGAAGATCTGCGCGATGAGCGTGGTGAACGCACCCGCGGGGACCTGATAGTCCCCCACCATCGCGGTGGGCACCGTGGCCCGCAGCGATGTACCAGGCGGGTGTAGGCCGCGCGCGACATTCCGCAGGCCCGGTGACGCAAGCGACAGCACCAGCCGCTGGAGGGCTGATGTAATCGCCCGACCGCCCGCCCGCTCCCGGGGCAGGCGAGCCAACCTCCCGGAGTTCCCATGGCATCGTCCCGTTCCTCGTCCCTGAGCCTGCGCGCCAGGCTGCAACTGCTGGTCGTCTGCGTGGTGCTGCTCGGCTTCGCCGTCACGGTCACCGTGCTCACGCGCCAGGCTGGTGCCATGCAGCAGCGCACGGCGATGCTGTATGCCGAGGAGCTCGCGGCGCGCAATGCCGCGCAGATCAAGGCCGAAATGGACGAGGCCATGCTGGCGGCGCGCACGCTGGCGCAGGCACTGGACGGCATGCAGGCCGGCGGCAAGGCCGACCGGGCCGCGGCCGACGCGATGCTGCGCAGCGTGCTTGCCAGCAGCCCGCGCCTGCTGGGCGTGTGGACCGCCTGGGAGCCCAACGCCTTCGACAACCGCGACAGCGAATTCGCCAACAAGCCAGGCACCGACAAGAGCGGCCGCTACATCCCCTACTGGAACCGCGGCGGCGGCACCGTGGCCCTGGAGCCGCTGGTGGACTACGAAACCCCCGGGGCCGGCGACTACTACCTGCTGGCACGCAACAGCGGCAACGAGACCCTGATCGAGCCCTACAAATACACCGTCGCCGGCAAGGAGGTGCTGATCACCAGCGTCGTCACGCCCATCCTGCGCAACGGCCGCGCCATCGGTGTGGCGGGCATCGACATCGCCCTGTCCAGCCTGCAGGAGAAGGTGGGCGCGGTCCGTGTCTACGGCACGGGCTATGCCAGCCTGCTGTCCAACGGCGGCCTGTACGTGGGTGACGAGGACCCCGCCCGCGTGGGCAAGGCACTGGACGCGGTGGACGGCCCCGCCAACGTGCGCGAAGCCATCCGCGACGGCAAGCCGCTGCAGATATCCGTCTTCCACCCCCGGCTGCAGACGCAGGCCGCACGGGTCTACGTGCCTGTGCAGGTGGGCCAGGTCAAGACGCCCTGGTCCTTCGTGACCACGGTGCCCGAGGACAACATCCTCGCGGACGTGCGCGCGCTGAACCTGACGGCGCTGGCGCTGGGCGTGGTCTCCGTCGTGCTGGTGTCGGTGGGCCTGTCGGTAGCGCTGCAGCGGCTGGTGTTGCGCCCGCTGGGCGGCGAGCCCGCCGACGCGGCGGCCCTGAGCGCGCGCGTGGCGCAAGGCGACCTGAGCCAGCCGGTGCCGCTGCGCAGCGGCGACACGGCCAGCCTGATGGCGCAGCTCGCCCGCATGCAGGGCGACTTGGCGGGTGTGGTCGGGCGCGTGCGCAGCGGCTCCGAGGCCGTGTCGACGGCCAGTGCCGAGATCTCGCAGGGCAACCACGACCTCTCTGCCCGCACCGAGAACCAGGCCAGCGCGCTGGAGCAAACCGCCGCATCCATGGAGCAACTGGGCGCGGCCATCAAGCAGAACGCCGCCCATGCCCGCGAGGCCGACCAGCTGGCGCGCACCGCCACCACCGTGGCGCGCCAGGGCGGCGCCACGGTGCAGCGCGTGGTGGACACCATGCGCGAGATCGACACCGGCTCGCGCAAGATCGCCGACATCATCGGCGTGATCGACGGCATCGCCTTCCAGACCAACATCCTCGCGCTCAACGCGGCGGTGGAAGCGGCGCGTGCCGGTGAACAGGGCCGGGGCTTCGCGGTGGTGGCAGGCGAGGTGCGCAGCCTCGCCACGCGCTCGGCCCAGGCGGCCCGCGAGATCAAGGCCCTGATCGGCAGCAGCGTGGAGCGCACCGCGGCCGGCACGGCCCTGGTCGACGAGGCGGGCCGCACCATGCAGGACGTGGAGTCCGCGATCCAGCGCGTGTCCCAACTGATCGCCGATATCAGCGCCGCGACCAGCGAGCAGAGCGCTGGCGTGGCCCAGGTGGGCGAGGCCGTGGTGCAGATGGACCAGGCCACGCAGCAGAATGCCGCGCTCGTGGAGCAGATGGCCGCCGCCGCCAGCAGCCTGCAGCAGCAGGCCGAGGAGCTGGTGCAGACGGTGGCGGTGTTCCGGCTGGGAAGCGAAGGGCCTTCCACGCTGCCGTACAGCGCGGGTACGGCACTCCGGCGCCTGACCTGAAGGCCCGCGCCCGCCGCGTCAGTGCGGCGCGCCGAACTCCTTGCGCACCCAGTCGTCCAGCATCACCTTCTCGTAACGCAGCGGGTCGTCGGGATAGGGGCTGGGCCGCAGCATGAAGGCCGTATCGCGCAGCTGGCGACGCTCCGCCTGCAGCACACGGCCGTCGGCGCCGAGGCGCCTGAAATCGAGGTCGATGCGGGGCGGGTACAGGTCACGCACGACGCGCAGGTCACCAGCCTGCGGCCCCTGCCATGGCTCCGTGCTGCCCGCGCGCCGTACCTCGGTGAATTGCACTTCGAGCCGCTGGCCCGCGGGCAGGGCGGCCGCGGCGCGCTCCGACAGGTGCTCGCTCAAGGCCCCCAGCCACGCGCGCCGTGCGGCGGCGGTCTCCCGGGGCGCGTTCCGCGCATCCTGGGCCGTGGCCGCATCGGCGTAGGTCACGCTCACGATGCCGGGAGGCACACCGTTGCGCTGCTGCACCGCCACGGGGTCGCTCGCGCCGGGGCTGGCGCAGGCCACCAGCACGCTGGTGGACACTGGCAGGAGCCAGCGCAGGGCAAGGGCAGAGGGCATCGGCATGTCTTTCGTGGCGGCGCCGCGGCCGTGCGGCCGGGCCATCTTAACCAGCACGCCAATGCGGAGCAGAGGCCAAGGGCGCAAGCGGTGCGGGGTTTCTGAAGGCCTGGTCCCACCCGCGCCGGCGGGTCAGCCCGAGAACATGGTCTCGGGCAGGCCGCGCACGCCCGGGACACGCAGCGCGAACACCGAGCCCGACAGCGGCGCGGCATCGAGCATCGGCTGGCCCAGGCGCACGGCGGCGCTGGTCACGTAGAGCGTGTCGAGCATGCTGCCACCGAAGCAGCAGCTGGTGGGCCGCGGCACGGGCAGGCGGAAGCGCTGCATCTCCTGGCCCTCGGGCGAGAAACGCACCACGCACCAGGCGTCCCACACCGCGATCCACAGGCAGCCCTGCTCGTCCACCGTGAGGCCATCGGGCGTGCCCTCGTGGGGACCCAGCACGATGAAGGGTTGGCGGCGGCCGACCGTGCCGGCGCGCAGGTCGAAGTCGTAGCGGTAGACGGTGCGCCGAAACGAGTCCGTGAAGTACATGTGGCGGTCGTCCGGGCTCCAGCCCAGGCCGTTGGCCACGGTGAAGCCGCTGTCCATGTGTTGCCACTGCCCGTCGGCATCCACGCGGTAGAGGTGGCCACGGTTGGCCGTGGCCCCCATGTCCATGGAGCCAATCCACAGGCGGCCGAGCCGGTCGCATTTGCCGTCGTTGTAGCGGTTGCTGGGCCGCGTGGATTCGGGGTGCGCAAGCAGCTGCGTGCTGCGGCTCTGCAGGTCGAAGCCCAGGATGCCGCCGGGCGTGGCCAGCAGCACGCCGCCGCTGGCCTTGGGAATCACCACGCTGGCCATGGCGCCGAGCCGGGTCGTGGCATTGGACCCCGTCGCGGGGTCGTACACATGCACCGCGGGCGTGAGGATGTCCACCCAGTACAGCGCCGCGTCGCGCGTCGACCAGGTCGGGCCCTCGCCCAGCAGCGCGGGGATCGGCACCACGCATGCCGCCTCGACCGCCGCGGGGCCGGCCGGGGCCGCCTGGGTCTGCAGGCTCATGCCCTCCCCGCCGGCGTTGTGGGCGATGCGGCGGGCCGCGCCGATCAGCGCCGAGGACAGGCCGTGGGCCCGCTGCTCGTCGAAGCGCGCGCCATGGCCCGTGACGGCCACGGCGCCCACGGGCCGGCCTTCCACGTCGAAGACCGGCGCCGCGACGGACAGGCTGCCAGGCCCCATGTCCTCCGCGACGATGGCATAACCCCGCGAGCGCGCCAGGTGCCAGGCGGACTGCAGCGTGTCGCGCCACGGCGGCGTGCGCGGCGCCATGGCCTCCAGCTCGTCGAGCAGCTTGCGCTGGCGCACCGGGTCCAGGTACGCCGCCATCGCATGGCCCAGGGCGCTGTGCTCCACGGCCATCACCTGCCCGGTGCGCACCACGGCCTGCGCGGGCCGGCCGGCTTCCTCGCTGGCGATCAGCACCACCTTGGGCGGGTCCAGCGCGGCCAGCAGCACCGTCTCGCCCAGGCTGTCGCGCAGCGCCACCAGCTCGTCCTGCGCGGCGACGCGCAGGTCGAAGTCGCTCCACACCTCGTGCGCGAGTTCCAGCAGCCGGAAGCCGAGCTTGAAGGTCTTGTTGTAGGGGTCGTGGCGCAGCAGGCCCTCGCGCGCCAGCGTGCCCAGGATGCGATGCAGCGACGCGCGCGGCAGCTGCGCCACGCGCAACAACTCGGTGAAGGTCATCGGGACGCGCTGCTGCGAGACGATGTTCAGCACGCCCATGGCCTTCTCCAGCACGCCCACGCCGGTGCCGGAGGATGCGTCCGGCTCGGCCTCGGCGGGAGGTGCGGTATCGCGGCTGCGAGGAGGACGTGCGGGCGACATGGGTGGGGATTACATGCGACGGATGGCAAGCGAGGCTGCTAGGGAAAATCCCGATAGATGGAACCAGATGCGATGAAAGAATGCGGCTATTCAAAAAATTCCATTGAATGGGATTTTAGAACCCACTCCATTGTTGCCCATGTCCCACCCCTCCTCCCCTGCCCTGTCGGGCGTTTTCCCTGTCCTGCCCACCCCCTTCACCGATGCAGGTGCGCCCGATCCCGAGGGACTGCGCAGGCTGGTGCGTTACCTGCTGCGCGCGGGCGTGGACGGCATCACCTACCCGGGCGTGGCCAGCGAGGTGGGCGAGCTGCAGTTCGATGAACGCATTGCGCTCACGCGCCTGGTACTGGAAGAGGTGGCGGGCCGCGTGCCGGTGATCGTGGGCGCCAGCGCGCCCGATCGGGAGGGCACGCTGCGCATCGTCGATGCGCTGCAGGGACAGTCGCACTTCGACGCGGTAGGCGCACTGATGGTGGCCTGCCCCGCCAAGGTGGCGCCCGAGGCGCAGGCCGAGCACTTCCGCGCACTGGGCGCTGGCGTGGGCGGCATCCCCATCATGTTGCAGAACGTGCCGCCGCCGGCCGGGGCCGGCCTGTCCAGCGCCGCGGTGCTGGAGGTCGCGCGCGCCGTGCCGCAGGTGCAGTACGTGAAGGAAGAGACCTTGCCCTGCGGACAGCGCGTGAGCCATGTGCTGGCCGAGGCGCCGCCTTCTCTGCGCGCCGTGTTCGGCGGCGCCGGGGGCCGTTACATCACGGATGAACTGCGCCGCGGCGGTGCGGGCACCATGCCGGCCATCGAGCTGGCCGAGGTGCATGTGGCCCTGTTCGCCGCGCACCGGCGCGGCGACGAGGCCACCGTGCGCCAACTCTTCACGCGCATGTTGCCGATCCTCAACATCCAGGCGGTGTTCCGTTGGTCGTTGACCAAGTACGTGCTGCACAAGCGCGGGCTGATCGGTTCGTATAAGCAGCGCGCGGCCGGTCCCTTGCTGGACCCGGGCGACATGGCGGACGTGGATGCGTTCCTGGGCGACATCCGTGACCTGCTGCTGGCAGACGACGACCTGGGCTGAGGCTATGGCGTCGCCCTTCCCCCGCATCGCGCAGATCGAGACCTTCATCGTCTCGATCCCGCGCGACACGCCCTACCTCGGCCCGCTGGGCCCGGGCGAGAGCATCAACCCCCGCGGCTACATCATCCGCAAGGGCAACAAGGCGATCTACCCGTCCACCGACATGTCGGTGCTGATCAAGGCCACGGCCGACGACGGCACGGTGGGCTGGGGCGAGACCTACGGCATCGTCGCGCCCGACGCCGTCACCTCCATCATCGACGACGTGCTGGGCCCCGTGATCGTGGGCCGCGACCCACGCGATGCCACCGTGATCCAGGAGGACGTGTACGACCTGATGCGCGTGCGCGGCTTCTTCGGCGGCTTCTACGTGGACGCCATGGCGGGGCTGGACATCGCGATCTGGGACCTCTGCGGCAAGCTGCTGGGCCAGCCGGTCGTGAAGCTGCTGGGCGGCCAGCGGCTGCAGACCATTCCGGCGTATGTCTCCGGCCTGCCGGGCAAGACGCTGGACGAGCGCGTGGCGGTGGCGAAGGGCTTCCACGCCAAGGGCTTCCGCGCCTTCAAGTACCACACTGCCGTGTCCTTCGACGGCATCGTGCGCGAGATGCAGGCCCTGCGCGAGGGCCTGGGTCCGGACGTGGAGCTGATGGTGGACCTGCACTGGAAGTTCACAGCGCACGAGGCGGTGCAGCTCATCGACCGGCTGGCCCCTTTGCGTCCGATGTTCGTCGAAGCCTGCTGCGCGCCCGAAGACCTGGAGGGCCAGGCCCATGTGGCGAACCATGCGCGCATCCCCATCGCGCTGGGCGAGGAGCTGCGCACGGTCTTCGAATACCGCCCGCGTTTCGAGCGCCGCGCCATGTCCATCGTGCAGCCGGAGATGGGCCACACGGGCATCAGCCAGTTTCTGCAGATCGGCCGCATGGCGAATGCCTTCCACATGCAGGTGATCCCGCACGCCAGCATCGGCATGGGGATCTACCAGGCCGCCAGCCTGCATGCCGCCGCTGCGCTGCCCAACGTGCCCATGCACGAATACCAGCACTCGGTGCTGGACCGCAACCTGGGCTACATGCAGACCGACATGCGCTGCGAGGGCGGTGTGTTCCACCTGCCCACGGGACCGGGCCTGGGCATCGAACCCGGGCCGGATCTATGGCAGTTCCTGCGGCCCAAGAACAGCATCAACACCATCCCCTGAGCCCTTTCATTCCCTACGACAACGAGGAGACAACGACATGCAACACCCCCCTTCCCCGCTGCGGCGCCAGTTGCTCCAGGCCGGCATCGCAGGCCTGGCGGCCACCACGCCCTTTGCGCGCGCGCTGGCACAGGACGGCTACCCCAACAAGCCCGTCAAGCTAATCGTGCCCGTGCCCCCGGGCGGCGCGGCCGACGCGATGGCGCGCCTGGTGGCCGACCACCTGTCGCAGAAATGGGGCCAGCCTGTGGTGGTGGACAACCGCGCCGGCGCGGGCTCCACCATCGGCCTGGGTATGCTGGCCAAGTCCCCGCCGGACGGCTACACGCTGGGCATGGGCAACATCGCCGCCAACGCCATCAACCCCGCGCTGCAGCCCGCGATGTCGCCCTACCACCCCGTCAACGACTTCGCCGCCGTCTCTTTGATCGGCGTGACGCCGCTGGTGCTGGTGGTCAACGCCGAGAAGGTGCCTGCCAAGACCGTGCGCGAGTTCGTGGACTACCTTAAGGCGAACCCCGGCAAGCTGGCCTACGGCTCGTCGGGCGTGGGCTCGTCGCTGCACATCGGCATGGAGCTGTTCCTGCAGAAGACCGGCACCAGCATGGTTCACGTGCCCTACAAGGGCTCGGCCCCGATGGTGGCGGACCTGCTAGGCGGCCAGGTGGTCGCGTCGATGGATGCGGCCACGACCTCGTGGCCGCACGTACAGAGCGGCAAGCTGCGCGGCCTGGGCGTGGCCTCGTCCGAACGCGCCTTCTTCGCGCCCGATCTGCCGCTGTTGAGCGAAGTGGTGCCGGGCTTCAACGTCAAGCCCTGGCACGGCCTGATGGCACCGGCCGGCACGCCCCCGGCCATCGTCAACCGCATCTCCTCCGACGTGCAGGCCTTCCTGCGCACACCGGAAGCAACGAAGTCCTTGCAGGACAAAGGCATCGTGCGCGTGGGCAGCTCGGCGCAGGAGTTCCAGACGCTGATGGCCTCGGAGTTCGAGACCTACAAGAAGGTGATCGCGGACGCGGGGATCAAGCCGGAGTAGTCCTTCCGGCGTCCGCGTTCTTCGCGAGAGCGCGCGTGCCGTGTGGATGGCCCGGCGATTTTTGCATGCCGATGGCCGCATCGACGCCGATGGAACTGCTCATGACACCGCCGCCTTCCTGAACGTCCCGGGTGTCACGCCGGTGGCGCGCTTGAACACCCGGTTGAAGGCAGCGACGGATTCATACCCCACCTGCGCTGCCACCTCCGCGAGCGCCATGCGCGGCTGCTGCATCAGGCGCGTGGCGGTGAACATGCGCCACTGGGTCAGGTAGTCCAGCGGCGTCTGCCCCACCACGGAGCGGAAGCGGACGGCGAAGGCGGAGCGGGACATGCCCGCCAGGCGGGCCAGCTCTTCCACCGTCCAGCCCTTGGCGGGCTCCGTGTGCATGGCCTCCACCGCGCGCACCAGTTGCCGGTCCGCGATGGCGGCCAGCCATCCCTGCGTGGGCGCACCCGCCTGTGAGGCATAGGCGCGGATGGCGTGCAGGAACAGCAGCTCGAACAGGCGGCTCACGGCAGCCTGCGAGCCCATGCGCGGCTCTTCCGTCTCCACCGCCAGCAACTCCAGGACCGACTGGAAAGCCAGGCTGCGGCTCTGGTCCAGCTGCAGAAGCAGCAGCCGGGGCAATGCATCGAGCAACGGGCCGGCCTCGTGGGGATCGAGCTGGAAGATGCCACTGATGAAGCTGGTGACCGCGCCCCCACCGCCTACCGCGATGCGGTTGCCCATGCGCAGCTTTTCCACCTCCACGCAATCGATCGTCAGCGAGCTGGCCTGGTCGTGCAGACGGTACGGTTCGTCGTCGACCATCATGAACACGTCGCCGCTGCGCAGCGTGACCGGCTCCGCCCGGCTGGCCGCGCTGAGGATGGCGGACCCGCGCAACACCAGCACGAACTGGACCCCGGTCACTCCCTTGGAGGCGAAGCCCCAGGGCGCGCTCGCGTCCAGGCGCGTGAACTGTGCATCGCGAATGCGCGTACCGGCAAGGATGTCGCTGAGAGGATCCATGGAGATTCCAGAATTGGACGATCGGGCAATAGAAATGGACTATTCAGACTCTATCGTATCTCCAGTCCCCATACGATCATGCCCTTTACAACCTGTTCAAGAAAGCACGATCAACATGCGATCCATCGTGATGGCGGCCCCCGGCGGCCCAGACGTTCTGCAATACGTGGACGGCCCCGAGCCCGTGCCCGGACCGGGCCAGGCGCTGGTCCAGGTGGCTGCGGCCGGTGTGAACTTCATGGACACCGGCGTGCGGCGTGGCCAGTTCTGGACCGAGCTGCCGGATCCCAAAGTGCTGGGCGCCGAAGGCGCGGGCCGCGTGCTTGCCGTGGGAGAGGGCGTGGACTCGGTGCACCCGGGCCAGCGCGTGGCCTGGACCTATGGGCCCGGCAGTTATGCCGAACGCGTGGTCGTGGCCGCGGATGCGCTGGTTGCCGTGCCCAACGGCATCGACGACCAGACCGCTGCCGCCGTGATGATGCAGGGCCTGACGGCCAGCCATTTCGCCACCGACTTCTACCCCGTGCAGCCGGGTGACGTGGCGCTGGTGCACGCGGCCGCCGGCGGCGTGGGCCTGCTGCTCACGCAGATCATCAAGCTGCGCGGTGGCCGCGTGATCGGCCGCGTGTCCAGCGCGGACAAGGTGGCCATGGCCCGGGCCGCCGGTGCCGACCACGTGGTCGTGGATGCCGAGGGCCGCTTCGCCGACGAGGTGCTGTGCCTGACCGACGCCGAGGGCGTGCATGTGGTGTACGACGGCTCGGGGCCGGCCACCTTCCAGGACTCGCTGGCCTCGCTGCGCCGCGGCGGCACGTTCTGCTGGTTCGGCCCCGTGCTCGGCGGCCCCGGAGCACTGGATATCCAGAGCCTGCCCCGCAGCATCAAGATCGGTTATGGCGTCTTCAGGGACCATATCGCCACGCCTGCCCTGCTTCGCGCGCGGGCCGCGCGAATCTTCGACTGGATTGCGCAAGGCGATCTGCGTGTGACCGTCGGTGCCACCTATCCGCTGGCCGCGGCGGCGCAGGCGCATGCCGACATGGAGAGCCGGCGCACCACGGGCAAGCTGCTGCTGATTCCCTGAGCTTCTGCGGCGACGCCGGTTGACGTGGTGAAAGGGTTGGGCGCCAGCGTGTCAGGGTGGCCGCGTGGACAGGTACACGCAATGCCGGGGCGCGGCGCAAAGCGCCCGATCCGCACGACGGTCCCTTGGCAGCGCCCCTTATGCCGGCAGGAACCCCTCTATCGACAGGTACCGCTCCCCCGTGTCGTAGTTGAAGCCCAGCACCCGGCTGCCGGCCGGCAGCTCGGGCAGCTTCTGCGCGATGGCCGCCAGCGTGGCGCCGGAGGAGATGCCCACCAGCATGCCCTCCTCACGCGCGCTGCGGCGCCCCATCTCGCGCGCGGCTTCGGCATCGACCTGGATCACGCCATCCAGCAAGCTGGTGTCCAGGTTCTTCGGGATGAAGCCCGCGCCGATGCCCTGGATGGGGTGCGGGGACGGTGCACCGCCCGAGATCACGGGCGAGGCCTGCGGCTCCACCGCGAACACTTTCAGCTGTGGCCACTGCGCCTTGAGCACCCGCGCGCAACCCGACAGGTGACCGCCCGTACCCACGCCGGTGATCAGCGCGTCCAGCCCGCCGGGGAAGTCCGCAATGATCTCCTGCGCCGTCGTGCGCACATGCACCTCCACATTGGCCGGGTTCTCGAACTGCTGCGGCATCCAGGCGCCGGGCGTGGCGGCCACGATCTCCTCGGCGCGGGCGATGGAGCCCTTCATGCCCTTCTCGCGCGGCGTGAGCTCGAAGCTGGCGCCGTAGGCCAGCATCAGCCGCCGTCGCTCGACCGACATGGAGTCGGGCATGACCAGCACCAGCTTGTAGCCCTTGACCGCCGCCACCATGGCCAGGCCCACACCCGTGTTGCCCGAGGTGGGTTCGACGATGGTGCCACCGGGCTGCAGCTTGCCAGTCTTTTCGGCGTCTTCGACCATCGACAGCGCGATGCGGTCCTTGATGGAGCCGCCGGGGTTGCTGCGCTCGGATTTGATCCAGACCTGGGCCGTGGGCCCGAAGAGGCGCTGGATGCGGATGTGGGGGGTGTTGCCGATGGTGTCGAGGATGGTGGTGGCGGGCATGAGAGCTCCTTGTGGGGTGTCGATGAGGTTCTCCACGACAGCGCCTGCAGGTAGCGATGTCGATGGACCGGAACGGGCGTACGCGGTGGATGCGGGGTGAACGATACCTCGCCGCGCAGCGACGGGATCGGGGCACAGGCCGGCGAGCCCGACGCGTCGGGCGCGATTGCTGCCGCGGTGGGCGAGAGGGTTGCGTTCACGCAGGCGCAGGCACCACGCGATGACGCCCACAACGCCCGCAAAGGGCCTAAGATGCAGTACGCCCTGCCCAGCCAGCAGTTGTCCAAGGCGCGGTGCCCACACCATGCCCCAACGCCCCACCGCCACCTCCCCGCGGTACGAACTGCTGGCGCGCGAACTCGCGCAGCAGATCGCTGCCGGCGTGCTGCGTCCCGGGGATCGCCTGCCTTCCGTGCGGCAGGCCTGTGCCAGCCGGGGTGTGAGCCCGAGCACGGTCTTCCAGGCCTACTACCAGCTCGAGTCCCGCGGCCTGGTCCGCGCGGTGCCCCGGTCGGGCTACTTCGTCGCTGCGCGCCCCAGCGGCGCCTTGTTGCCGGAACCGCAGGCGTCGCAGCCGCAGTCCGGATCGCAGCCCATCGAGATCAACGACCTGATCTACGCGTGCCTCGGCACCGCGCGTGCGCGCACCATCATGCCCTTCGGGTCCGCGTTCCTGAGCCCGGCGCTGTTCCCACTCGACCGGCTGCGCCGCGCGCTGATCTCCAGCATGCGGCGGCTCGACCCCTGGCGCATGGCCGAAGACCTGCCACCGGGCAACCTGCAGCTCAAGCGCGAGATCGCGAAGCGCTACCTGCGCCAGGGCTTTGCCGTGGCCACCGACGAGATCGTGCTCACCCACGGCGCGATCGAAGCGCTGAACCTGTGCCTCAACGCGGTGGCGCGGCCGGGTGACGCGGTGGTGGTCGAGTCCCCCACCTTCTACGTGGCGCTGCAGGCCATGCAGCGCCTGGGCTTGCGCGCCATCGAGGTGCCGACGCATGTGCGCGAAGGGATCGACCTCGGCCGGCTGGCGCAGGTGCTCGCGCTCTACCGCCCGAAGGCCTGCTGGATCATGACGAGCTTCCAGAACCCGCTCGGCAGCCTGATGCCCGAAGCCAAGAAGCGCGACCTCGTCGCGCTACTGGCCCGGCACGATGTGCCGTTGATCGAAGACGACGTCTATGCGGAGCTCTACGAGGGCCAGGTGGCGCCGCTGCCGGCCAAGGCCTTCGACCGCAGCGGCCTGGTGCTGCACTGCGCGTCGTTCTCCAAATGCCTGGCGCCGGGCTATCGCGTCGGCTGGGCGGCGCCCGGCCGATTCACGCGCGAGGTCGAGCGGCTGAAGTTGACGACGAGCCTGTCGGGCTCGATTCCGGTGCAGGCGGCGATCGCGGGCTACCTGCAGGAGGGTGGCTACGACCTCCACCTGCGCAACCTGCGCAAGGCCCTGCAGGCGCAGCGCAACAGCCTCTTCGACGCCGTGACCCGGAGCTTTCCGCAAGGGACGCGGGCCGTGCGGCCGGCCGGCGGTTACTTCGTGTGGGTGGAGTTGCCCACCGGGGTCGACGCGATGGCGCTGCACAAGGCCGCGATGGAACACCACATCAGCCTGGCGCCGGGCCCGATGTTCTCGGCGCGCGCGGAGTTCCAGCACCACGTCCGGCTGACCTGTGGCCAACCCTGGACCGAAACGCTGGAGCGCGCGATGCGCACGCTGGCGCGGCTGGTCGATGACGCACCGCGGGCCGTGGCCGCCGCACAGTCCCCCATCTGATCCGGTCGCCCAGGCCCGCAACTGCGCATGCCACCGGCGCAGGCCGCCGCACACACTGGCGGCATGCCAAAAAAACATGCCTCCCCGGATAAGCCGCACCGCCCTGCCGCGCTGACGTGCGTCGCGACCACCCCCGCGCCCACGGGCCCGGAGATGACCCTGCAGGAGGTGCTGGACCGGCTGGGCCCGTCCATCTTCGCCGGCCTGCTCGACACCGATGGCGTGCTGCGTTATGCCAACCAGGCCGCACTGCGGGCCATCGGCAGCACGCCGGAGCAGGTGCTCGGCCAGCGCTTCGACGCCACCCCCTGGTGGCAGGCATGCGATCTCTCGCGGGAGCGGCTGCAACAGGCGCTGGCCAGCGCATTGCGTGGCGAGGCCGCGCGTTTCGACGCGCGCGTGGCCACGAGCAGCGGCGCCACCTTGTCGATGGACTTCTCGCTGTTGCCGCTTTACGGCCCGGACGGCCGGGTGCTGTGGCTGATCCCGTCTGCGCGCGACGTCAGCGAACGCGAACACGCCCAGCACCAGTTGCAGCTCACGCGGCATGCCGTGGAGCAGGCCAACGACGCGCTGCTGCAGGTCGGCCCCGACGGCGCCTTTCGCGATGCCAACGCCGCGGCCTGCCGCCTTCTGGGCCTGGAGCACGCGCAACTGCTGCGGTTGCGTGTGCCCGACGTCGACACGCAGGTCGACGCGACGCAATGGCCGCAGCGCTGGCGTGAACTGTGCGAGCGCGGCTCCCTGCGCTTCGAGACCACCGTGCGCCACCAGGAGGGCCACGAGATTCCGGTCGATGTCTCGGTCAGCCTGGTGACCAGCGACGAGATGTCCTTCGCCCATGTCTGTGTCGACGACCTGCGCGAGCGCCGGGCCGCCGAACGCCGCATCGGCCAACTGCTGCAGTTCGACGAACTGACCGGGCTGCCGAACCGCCAGCTGCTCTTCGAGCGCCTGGCCACCACCCTGCAGACCAGCGCCCACACCACGGTGCTGGTGCTGGAGCTTGACCGGTTCAAGCGCATCAACGACGGGCTCGGCCCGCACATCGGCGACGCCGTGCTGCGCGAGGTGGCACAGCGCATCACCGCCACCGTGCGCAGCATCGATCTCGTGGCGCGCCGCGGCGGCGACGAGTTCGTGGTCGTGATGCCGGCGCCGTCCACGCCACCGATGCATACGGCGCAGGCGCTGCTCGACGGCATCGCCCGGCCGATGGCGATCGACGGGCACGAGATCCACCTCACCTGCAGCATCGGCATCACCTCGGCACCCGGAGACGGCGACAACGCCGACACGCTGGTGCGCCGCGCCAACGCCGCCCTGCACCAGGCCAGGCTGCTGGGCCGCAACCAGATCTGCGCCTACGCCGGCGCCCCGCACGACGAAGACCCCGCACGGCTGGCGCTGGAGACCGCGCTGCGCAAGGCGCTGCGCGACGATCAGCTCGAACTGCACTACCAGCCACAGGTCGACCTGGTGCTGGGCCGCATCGTCGGCGTCGAAGCCTTGCTGCGCTGGCAGCATCCGGCGCTGGGCAGCATCGCACCCGACCGCTTCATCCCGATCGCCGAAGAGACCGGCCTGATCGTGGCCATCGGCGACTGGGCGCTGCGCCGCGCGATCGAACAGGCAGCGGCCTGGCAGCACGCGGGCCTGCCACTGCTGCGCACGGCGGTCAACCTGTCGGCCCGCCAGCTGCTGCAGCCGGACCTGGCGCGGCGCATTGAAACCTTGCTCGCCACCACCGGCCTGGACCCGCGGCTGTTCGGCGTCGAGGTCACCGAGAGCATGCTGATCGGCAACGTCGAACAGGCGGTGCAGCACCTGCAGGCGCTGCGCGCGCTGGGTGTCGAAGTCTCACTCGACGACTTCGGCACAGGCTACTCGAGCCTGAGCTACCTGCGCCGCCTGCCGGTGGACGTGGTCAAGATCGACCGCTCGCTGGTGCCCGACGTCACGGCGCCGGCGCAGGACGTGTCGATCACGCGGGCCATCATCACGATGGCGCACCAGCTGCAGATGAAGGTGCTGGCCGAGGGCGTCGAGAGCGAAGGCCAGGCGACGCTGCTGGCCGCCAACCAGTGCGACCAGATGCAGGGCTACTGGTTCAGCGCCGCGGTGCCGGCAGCGGCGATCGAGGCGATGCTGCGCGAAGGCCGGCAGATCGATCCGGCGCTGCTGGACCGGCGCGCCCGGCAGCCCACCCTGCTGCTGGTGGATGACGAGGAGAACATCGTCGCCGCGCTGCGCCGGCTGTTGCGCGCTGAAGGCTGGCTGGTGCTCGGCGCCACCAGCGCGGAGCAGGCGCTGCAGCTGATGGCACGGCATGAGGTCGACGTGATCCTGTCCGACCAGCGCATGCCGGGCATGACCGGCGTGGAGTTGCTGCGCCGGGCCCGGGTGCTGTACCCGGACACGGTCCGCCTGGTGCTGTCCGGCTACACCGATCTGCAGTCGGTCACCGACGCGATCAACGAAGGCGCGATCTACAAGTTCCTCGCCAAGCCGTGGGATGACGCGCAGTTGCGGGACCACCTGCGCGAGGCTTTCGCAGCGAAGGAGACGGCGGACCAGAGCCGCCGCCTCCACCAGGAGTTGCAATCCGCCAACCGCGACCTGGCCGAACTGAACCGGCAGCTGCGCACGCCGCCGGCAGACAGGCACGCGCAAGACCCGCGCGACGACGGCCAACGCGAGGCGGCACGGCTGGGGCCGGATGGCATGCCCATGCCCACTGTCGGCATCGACGAAGACGTGCTGCCCTGAGGCCCGCCCATGCCTGAATCCGAACCCATCACCCTGCAGCGCGCGAACCAGTCGCTGCGCGCCTTGAACGAGGGCATGCACAACGCCCAGGCCCAGCTCCTGCAGTCCAAGCGGCTGGCCTCGATCGGCCAGCTGGCCGCCGGTGTGGCGCACGAGATCAACAACCCGATCGGCTACGTGTTCTCCAACTTCGGCACGCTGGAGGGCTACCTTGCGCGCCTGGTAGAGATGCTGGAGGCCTACGAGCAGGCCGAACCGGCGCTGGCCGACAGCGCCATCGCCGGCCGGCTCGCGGCCCTGCGCGGGCGCGTCGAGCTCGACTACCTGAAGCAGGACATCCCGCTGCTGATGGCCGAGTCGAAGGAGGGCCTGTCACGGGTGCGCAAGATCGTCCAGGACCTCAAGGACTTCTCGCGGGTCGACACCCAGCAGGAGTGGGTCTGGGCCTCGCTGCACCAGGGCATCGACTCGACGCTCAACATCGTGGCCAACGAGATCAAGTACCGCGCCGACGTGCGCCGTGCGTACGGTAACCTGCCCGACATCGAATGCCTGCCGTCCGAGCTGAACCAGGTGTTCCTGAACCTGCTGGTCAACGCCGCCCATGCGATCGGCCCCGAGCGCGGGCTCATCGTCGTGCGCAGCGGCGACGCCGGCAGCGAGGTCTGGGTCGAGGTGGAGGACAACGGCTGCGGCATCGCGCCGGAACAGCTGGCGCGCATCTTCGATCCCTTCTTCACGACCAAGCCGGTCGGCCGTGGCACCGGCCTGGGCCTGTCACTGGCCTACGGCATCGTGCAGAAGCACCACGGACGCATCGACGTGCGCAGCGAGCCGGGCTGCGGCTCGTGCTTCCGCGTCACGCTGCCGGTGCGGCGCCCGGCTGCCGAAGGGGCCGCGCCATGACGACGGCCGCCCCCACCTGGACGTTGCTCGCCGTCGACGACGAGCCCAACATCCTGGCGGCGCTGCGGCGCGTGTTCCGCACCACGGGCTGGCGCGTCCTGACGGCCGGCAGCGCCGAAGCGGCACTGGCGCTGCTTGCCGCAGAACCCGTGAACGCCGTGCTGTCGGACATGCGCATGCCGGGCATGGACGGCGCGCGGCTGCTCGAACACGTCAGCCAGCGCTGGCCGCAGACCGCACGGCTGCTGCTGACAGGCCAGGCCGACCTGGCCTCGACGATCGCCGCGATCAACCACGGCCGCCTGCACCGCTACATCGCCAAGCCCTGGAACGACGACGAACTGGTACTGACCCTGCGGCAGGTCGCAGAACGCCAGCAACTTGAGGCCGACAAGCAGGCGCTGGAGCGGCTGACGCAACAACAGAACGAGGCGCTGAAGGCGTTGAACGGGGAACTGGAGGCCCGCGTCGCCCTGCGCACCGAGGAACTGGCTGCCGCCAACGGCCGGCTCAAGCGCAACTACCTGACCTCGATCAAGGCCTTCACCGCGCTGATCGAACTGCGCGGCAAAGCACAGGCCGGGCACGCGCGCCAGGTGGCGAACCTCGCGCAGCGCATCGCGCAGGCGATGGCGGTAGACGCTGAGGTGGCACGCAACCTGCCGATCGCCGCCTTGCTGCACGACATCGGCCACATCGGCCTCAGCGACGCGGTGCTGACGCGGCCGGTGGGCCGGCTCGGTCCGCAGGATTTGCAACGCTACCGGCTGCACCCGGTGCTCGGCGAGCAGGCCCTGCTGGCCAGCGACGACATGCAGGGCGTGGCGCCGCTGATCCGCGCCCACCATGAACGCTGGGACGGGCAAGGCTTTCCCGATGGCCAGCGCGGCGCGGCGATCCCGCTCGGTGCGCGCATCCTGGCGGTGGCCGACGCCTTCGAGGACCTGCGCAGCGGTCGGATGGATGGCCGGACCCGCATCCCGCCCGAGGCCTGCCACGCTGTGCTGGCCGGGCGTGGCAGCCAGTTCGATCCGGCGGTGGTCGATGCCTTCATCGGCCTGTCCTCGGCCGAGCCTGCCGAGCCGGCGGGGCCCACGCTGCGGCTGCCCGCCGCAGACCTGCGCGCCGGCCACATTCTGGCGCAGGACTTCGTGTCGCCCGAGGGCGTGCTGCTGCTGGCGGCCGGCCAACGTCTGAACGACGAGTTGATCGGCCGCATCGACAGCTTCGCGCGCAGGCACGGCCTGCCACTGACCTTTGCCGTGCAGTCGATCCAGACGGCAGGCGGTTGAAGGAGCGTGGACGACGGGTTGGCGTGGGAGCGCGCCGACGTCGTGCCTGAGAGGTCGCCTGCCCTGGACTGCGAAACGCCTCGGGCGCGCTGGCAGCCTGCTGGTGCGGGTCGATGTGTGCGGTGCGTGCTGGCGCGTCCGGCAACCCTCCGCGGCGACGCCGCGGGCCCCTCACGAAAACGCACTGTGAACGTCAGCCGACATCGCCGCTGACTTTGCAAAAAAAGCTGGACCCACACCGTGGCCAATCGTAGATTCAGGTCACGGCTGCTCGACCTTGGCCGCGTCGGGAGCAGGAATCCCTGCTTCCACTCCCCCAGGAATGCTTTGACAGACCCTCCCAGTGGCAAGGCCCTCTACCGGATCACACGCAGCGAATGAGGTAGCCGGCCTGCACGGCCTGCTTTGCCGCATCTTTCTGTGCCTGTGCGCGTGGTGGCTGGCGGCACCGGCAGCGGCCCAGGTCACGGTCTCGAACACCGCCACCATCACCCCGCCCGCCGGCGTCAACGACCCAGACTGCGGCCTGCCCGGCCCCACGGACTGCGCCGGCACCAACCGCAGCACCGCGTCGGCGCCCCTGTGGGTCGACGCGGTCGCCAAGATCGCCGATCCGGCCAGCGGCATCCCGGTGCAGCCGGGCCAGGCCATCACCTACACGCTCACGGTCACCGTCGCCAACGCGCCGCTCACGCTGCCGTTGGTGCTGCAGGACCAGCTGGGCGCAGGCCTGGGCTTCGGCAGCGTCACAAGCCCCGGGCCCTTCGTGGCCGGTGGCAGCGGCAATGCCCGCAGCTTCACGCTGCCGGCGGGCACCCCGATGGGCGTGCACACCGTGCGTTACACCGCCGTGGTGGCCCCGGGCGCCACCGGCACCGTGGGCAATGCCGTGGCCGCGCCCGGCTGCACGGTGGCCACCTGCAGCACCACGCACCCCATCGGCGGCGTGGCCGTGGACAAGGCCCTCAGCTCCGAGGACGGCACGGTGGCCGGCATGGCCGAATTCGCCGAGACGCTGGGCTACACCATCACCCTGCGCAACACCGATGCCACCCCGGTGGCCAACTACCGCTTCACCGAAAACGTCCCGGCCGGCGCCACGCTGGTGGGTGTGGCCGGGGCCGCCGGATTCGGAGGCCCGGTGGCGGGCCCCGCGGCCGTGCCCCTGGTCGTCGCGCAGATCCCCGCGGGCAGCACCACCACCGTGGGGGTGCGGTTCCGCATCGCCGACGCACCGCCGGCGGGCCTGACCGAGATCGTGAACCGCATCGACGGGGGCGACATCGTCGGCAGCTTCTGCGGCGCGCGCTGCGTCGTCACCACGCCGCTGGAGCAACCCACCGCGATGCGCATCGTCAAGAGCGTGGCCGTGCGCGAGGCGCGCATCGGCGACCTGGTGCGCTACACGCTGCGCGTGGCCAATGCGGGTGCCATCGACATCGTGGACGGCCGCATCCTCGACACGCCGCCGGCCGGCCTCAGCTACGTTGCCGGCTCCATGGCAGTGGCCGACCGCGACGGCGCCTTCACGCTGGGCGGCGCGCAAACACCGCTGCAGATCGGCGGACTCGACATCGCCACCGGCCAGGAGGCTGTCATCAGCTACCTGCTGCGCGTGGGCGCCGGCGTGCGGCGTGGCACCCACACCAACCAGGCGCAGGCGGTGGACCGGCGAGGCTGGCCCATCTCCAACGTCGCGACGGCGCAGGTGACCGTGGTGGCCGATCCGCTGATCGACGAGTCGCTGGTCCTGGGCACGGTCTTCGACGACCGCGACGGGGATGGCTGGCAGGACCCGGCCAGCCTGACCGAGGTGCGCGTGCAGGGCGGCTTCGCGCCCGAGGCGTACATCGCGGGCACGACCGAGATCGACCGTGGCCAGGGCCCGCAGCCCGTGGCGGATGCCAGCGTGCCGCTGCTGCGGGGCATCACGCTTGGCCGCATCGACGGTCGCCAGTCCGAGGCCGACGCGCCCGAGAACCACCAGGTCGTGCTGCGCCAGCGCCTGCGCAGCCTCGACTTCCGCGACGACTTCGTGCTGCAGAGCGCGCAGGGCGTGCGCTTGCGGATGGACGCCACCGGGGCCACCCGCATCGAACGCGAAGGCGATGCCGCCAAGGGCCTCAACGGCGCGCTGCCCAGCGTCAGCCGCCACATCGCGCTGGGCCAAGGCGGCTACGTCGTGGACTACGTGGTCCGCAACCTGGGCATCGACGAGCGCGGCATCCCGGGCGTGCGCGTTGCCTCCGCCGAGGGCCTGCTGATGGAGACCGACCGCTACGGCCGCTACCACCTGATCGGCATCGACGGCGGCGCGGAGGCCTTCGGCCGCAACTTCGTGCTCAAGATCGACCCGGCCACACTGCCGGCGGGCGCCGAACCCAGCACGCCCAACCCGCTGGTGCGCCGCATCACGCCCGGGCTGCCGGTGCGCTTCGATTTCGGCGTGCGCTTGCCGGTGCAGCGCGTGGATGCTGCCGCGGCGCCGGTCGACATCGTGGTGGGCGAGGCCCTGTTCGACGCCGGCCAGGCCACGCCGCAGGCCGCGCATGCCGCCGCGCTGGATGAACTCGCCCTGCGGCTGCAGGCCCAGGCCGGCGGCGGCGTGCTGGTGATCGAAGCGCGGGGGGATACCGCAGCCCTCCCAACCACACTCCCGCCCGCACTCCCACTCCCACTCGCACTCGCCCGGGCCCATGCCCTGCGCGCCGCACTTCTGCCGCGCCTGCAGGCGGCCAGCGCCCGTGCCCTGCGCGTGGCCGTGCGGCAGGAGGGCGACGCGACCAGCCCGCCGCTGGCCCTGCAGGTGCATGGCGGCACGGTGCTGGGCACGGCGTTGTTCGCGCCGGGCCAGGCCACGCTGCGCCCCAGCGCCGCGCCCCTGCTGCGCCAGCTCGTGGCGCAGTTGCAGCAGGACGGCCAGGGCCGCGTCGAGATCGCGGCGGAGGCCGGCACATCCGACGACCTCGCCCTCGCCCGAGCCCGCACGGTGTACGCGGCCATCAGCCCGGAGCTTTCCGCCGCGGTGCGCGCACGCCTGCAGGTCGCGCCACAAGTCTCGCCACAGGCCATCGCCACAGGAGTCCCGCCGTGAAGCGCCGCCTGCTGGGGTATGCCCTGGTGTCCCTGGCCTCGGCCGGTGTGCAGACCGCGCGCAGCCAGATGGTGGCACCTCCCGCGCCTCCCACGGCGCGCGCGGCCGGCAGCGCTCTGCCGGGCTGCGCGACGCAGGGTTGCAGCACCGAGGACGGCCGCCCGCTGTTCCAGCTGCAGCCCCGCAGCACGCCCGACGCCCAGGTGCCCCCGCCCGCCCCGGCCGGCCGTGCCGTGGCCGGCACCGGCCAGTCGCTGCTGCTGCCAGGCGGCGGCATCGTGTGGGTCACGGAAGACCCGGCCCTGGGCCAGCCCGAACTCAGCGTGTCCGGCCCGGCCGAGGTGGCTTTCGAAAACGGGCGCCTGGCGCGGCCCGTGCCCTTCTACCTGCGCAGCAACTACCCGGCCTTCGTGCAACGCTTCGAATTGACGGTCTACCGCGCCAGCGACACGGCCTACACGGAGCCGCTGGCCGTGCTGCCGATGCCGGTGGCCGCCGTGGGCCGCGTGGAATGGAGCGGTGTGCCCACCGCGCGCTTCCCGCTGCGCACGGGCGACGAGCTGGTCTACGTGCTGCGGGCCTATGGTGCGAACGGGGCCGTCGACGAAACCCTGCCCCGCAGCCTGCGCCTCGCGCGCCCCGAGGACGTGGACCGCCGTGACACGCAGGCGCGCGACACCGCCGAACGCAGCCTGGGTGCCGCGCTGAGCCTGCAGCAGGCGCAGGCCCAGCGGCTGGTGGACAACGTGTTCACCAGCAACGACCTGCGCCAGCAGAACATCCCCATCTACGGCTCGCGCATCCGCATCCAGGGCCGCGACCTGCCCGAGGGCGCCTCGCTGCAGATCAACGGCCAGAGTTACCCGACTGACCTGGAGCGCAAGTTCGTCGCCGAGTTCCTCTCGCCGGTGGGCCTGCACCGCTTCGACGTCACCGTGCAGGCGCCGGGCCGGGCCGCGCTGCAGCAGGTGCTGGAGGTGGATGTCACCGGCCAGTACCGCTTCGGCGTGGGCATCGCCGACCTCACGGTGTTCCAGAACCGCGCCACCGGCCCGGGCCGCGAACTCGCCCTGAACGGCCGCGAAGCCAGCGTGCTCGCCAACGGCCGGCTGGCCTTCTACGGCAAGGCCAAGGTCGACGGCACCTACCTGGTCACGGGACAGGTGGACACGCAGGAGCGCCCGCTGCGCAACCTGTTGTCCGGCTTCTGGCGCGCCGACCCGCAGGACATTTTCCGACGCCTCGACCCCGACCTGTACTACCCCACCTACGGCGACGACTCCACCACCGTGCGCGATGTCGACACGCAAGGCCGGCTGTACCTGCGCGTGGACTGGGACAAGAACCAGGCGCTGTGGGGCAACTACCAGACCGGCTTCACGGGCACGGCCTACGGACGCTACATCCGCTCGCTGTACGGCGCCGCCGTGAAGTGGCGCTCGACCGGCACCAACCCCTGGGGCGAGGCCACCACGCAACTGCGCGCCTTCGCCTCCGAGGCACAGACGGCGCCCGGCCACAGCGAATTCCTGGGCACGGGCGGCAGCCTCTACTACCTGCGCCACACCGACATCCTGCCGGGCTCGGAGGTCGTGGTGGTGGAACAGCGCAACCGCAGCACCGGCCGCGTCGAGACGCGGCGCACGCTGCTGCGCGGCACCGACTACGAGATCAGCGCGCTGCAGGGACGCATCATCCTGCTGCGCCCGCTGCTGCAGGTGGTGGACGACGGCCTGCAAGGCATCACGCGCGACACGCCGCTGGCCGGGCTGGAGCAGTTCCTGCTGGTGGACTATGAATGGATCCCCACCGGCTTCGACAGTGGCAACCTCAGCGCCGGCGTCCGCGGCAAGCAGTGGCTGGGCGACCATGTCGCCGTGGGCGCGACCTATGTAGACGAGAACCGCGCTGGGGCCGACTACACGCTCAAGGGCGTGGATGTGACGCTGCAGGCTGGCCGCGGCACCACGCTGCGGCTGGAGCGCAGCAGCAGCCGCGCCACCGGTGCGCCGGTCTTCATCTCCAGCAATGGCGGCCTGAGCTTCGCGCTGCGCAACCCCGACGGGGGTCCGCGCAGCGGCGACGCGACGCTGGTCGAAGGCCAAGCCAGCCTGCAGGAGCTGGGCTGGACCGACCGCAACTGGACGCTGGGCGCCTGGCGCCGCCGCGTCGACGCCGGCTTCTCGGCCTCCAACGAAGACTATGGCGTCGCGCGTGAAGAGACCGGCGTCGAAGTACGCGGCCAGGTCAGCGACACGCTGGAAGTGCTGGCCCAGCACAGCCGCGCCACGCGTGGCCCCGAACAGCTGGACCAGACCCGCCTGACCGCGCAATGGCGGCCCACCGACGACGATACCGTGACGGCCGAAGTGCGGCGTATCACGCAGCAGCGCCTGGGCGGCACGACCGAAGGCACGCTGGGCGCGCTCAAGTACACACGCCGCGTCACGCCGCAGCTGGAGATCTACGGCATCGCTCAGAAGACGCTGAACGACGACAACGGCGGTTACCCCGACAACGACGCGCTCACGCTGGGCACGCGCTACCGCTTCGCCAACCAGTCGCTGCTGGGCGCGGAGCTGACGCACGGCGACCGCGGTGACGCCGCCCAGGTCACGGGCGAGTACCGCCTCAACGCCGAACACACCGTCTACGGCACGCTCACGCACAGCACCGACACCAGCGACTACGACGCGCTGTTCAACAGCCGCCTGCAGAGCGGCTGGACGCTCGGCCAGCGCTGGCGCATCAGCGAACGCAGCAACCTCTACAACGAAAGCCAGTTCCTCAAGGAGCGCGAGGGCCAGGGCCTGGTCCACACCTTCGGCATGGACTTCTACCCCGCGCAGGGCTGGAGCACCGGCTTCTCGCTGCAGAAGGGCGACCTGGAGGCCGGTGCCGGCACCGTGCACCGGCGCGCCGTGAGCCTGAGCACCGGCCATGTCTCCCCCGGCACCGAGTGGTCCAGCAAGCTCGAATGGCGCGAGGACACCGGTGCCGAGCGGCGCCAGCAGTGGGTCACCACCAACCGCGTGAACCACCGCATCGACGAAGACTGGCGCGTGTCGGCGCGCTTCAACTATTCGCGCACCCGCGACCAGGTCAACGCCGCGGCCGGCGCCCGGTTCACCGAGGCCGGCGCGGGCTTCGCCTGGCGGCCGCACGACGATGCGCGTTATGCGCTGCTGGGCCGCTACACCTACCTCTATGACCTGCTCTCGCTGGGCCAGGTCGGCAACACCGACTACGACCAGCGCTCGCACATCGTCTCGGTCGAAGGCATCTACCGCCATGACCACCAGTGGGAATTCGCCGCCAAGCTGGCCGGCCGCGAAGGCAGCGCACGCGCCGGCCGCGGCACCGGCGCCTGGTTCGACTCCAGCACGCGCTTCGCCGCCGTGCAGGCGCGTTACACATTGCCGGCGCAGTGGCATGCGCTGGCCGAATACCGTTGGCTGGGTGTGAAGGACGGCGGCACGCGCCAGGGCTGGCTCGCCGGCGTGGACCGCGACATCACGAAGAACCTGCGCATCGGCGTGGGCTACAACTTCACGGATTTCAGCGACGACCTGACGCGCTTCGGCTACCGGTACCGGGGCTGGTACATCAATCTGGTGGGAAGTTACTGAGCGCCATGCATAACGTGAAACGATTCCCTGTGCTGCGGTGTCTTCTGGCGGTCCTGTTGCTGCTGGCAGGGCTGCTGCCGGGCCGGCACGCCGCCGCCCAGACCTCCTGGGTGGACCTGGCCGGAGGCGCGCCCGGCCTCACCAACGACGGCCAGACCCGCACGCTGACCTGGTTGTGGACACCCGGGGGCGCATCCATCAGCGGCACGGTGGACATCACGCGCACCGGGGCCGGCGTGCATTTCGTGCTGGCCGAAAGCCAGCTCGACACGACGCAGGCCTTCGTATCCAGCGCGGGTGAATACGACAACAGCCCCTATGCCGTATCGCTGGGCGGCGCGGCGGGTATTCGCCAATTCGGCTCCGAGGGCGAAATCGGCCGCGGGCCCAACGACGTGCCCGGAGGCCAGTTCTCGACGACGGTGATCGACTTCCGCTTCGACGGCACCGTCAGTGCCCCGGACAACACCATCCTGACACTGTTCGACCCTGGAGGGTCGGAGCAAGATAGCAGTGGTACGCGCTTCTCCGGGCCGGCCACTTACCGCTTCACGGCGTTCTACCGTGGTGCGCCGGTGGACACCAGCAGCTGGACCGTGACCGTGGTGGATCCCTACCTGCCGGCGGTGACCCCGGCCCAGTGGACCTGGGACGCGCCCACGGGAACGTACCGGCTGGAGACATATCCCTCCGCTTCCACGCCACCAGGTTTTGCCGACTACAACTTCCCCGACACGCTGGTGTTCATCGACACCCGCAACACCACCTTCGACCGCCTGGTGCTCACTGCCGATGGCCTGGCCTTCGACACCATGGCCATCGGCATCGGCTCGGCCAACCGGCCCAAGCTGCCGATCACGCTGGATGCCACCTGGGTCAACGGCAGGCCTGCCGACGCCGTCAACCTGGCCATCGCAGGAGCCGGTGCCGATGATGCGACGGGCGGGAGCTCCACCGCCCCCGCGACCACCGTGGCAGCCCTCGCCAACGGTGTGCCCAACCAGCAGGTCACGATCCGCGAGACCTTCACGCGCGGCGCCATCAGCCACTACGGTATCGCCTGGTCGTGCCGGCGCCTGGACAACAACGTAGTCATCGCCAGCGGCACGGGGGACACCGGCAACTTCCTGATGCCTGCCGACACGGGCGTGGGCTGCAATTTCGTGAACACGGGCCGCGCATCGTTGCGGCTGGAGAAGGCCCTGCCCTTCGGCCGCACCAATCCCGGGGACCAGTTCGAACTCGGCGTCACCGGCCCCGGCGCCCCCCCGGCGGTGACCACCACCGGCGCCGGCAACACCGCCACCGGTGCGGTCGTGATCGCCACAGCCACCATCGGCAGCAGCTACACCTTCACGGAACTCGCCGCCGGTGGCGCGAACCTGGGCACCTACGGCAGCAACTGGAGCTGCACGAACACACGCGCCGACGGGCAACAGCCCAACGGCTCCGGTACCAGCTTCTCGCTGACACCCCTGGCCGGCGACGACCTGGCCTGCACCTTCCGCAACAGCGTGCGGCCCGCCGCCGACCTGCGCGTGCGCAAGACGGTGAACCCCGCCGGCGCGCGCACGGGCGAGGTGCTGACCTACACCCTCGTCGCCGACAACCTGGGGCCGGACCCGGCCAACGGCGCCCTGCTGCGCGATGCTCCCGGCGCCGGCCTGGACTGCAGCCGGCCGGCCGGCACCGCGGCCTGCACGGCGAGCGGTGGTGCATCCTGCCCCGGGCCCTCGGTGCCCGTGGCCAGCCTGGTGGGCGGCGGCATGCTGATCCCCACCCTGCCCGTGGGGGGCAGCGTCACGCTGACCCTGCAGTGCACGGTGACGGCTACGCCGTAGTGGCGTGCGCTGCGGGGCTGCCCTGCGAGAGTTCCTGCGCCAGCTCAGCGATCAACGTGCGCAGCCAGCTGTGCGCCGCATCGTGGCGGTACCGCACGTGCCAGGCCATGTGCACCGGAAAAGTCCCCAGGTCCACCGGCGCCGGCAGCACCTTGAGCCGCGGGTCGCTCGCCAGCTTGCGGCAGATCAGGCGCGGCAGCGTCGCGCAATAGTCCGTCACCGCCACCATCTCCGGCACGGCCAGGAAATGCGTGACCGACACGGCCACCTCGCGCTTCAGGCTCTGCTGCTGCAGCGCCGTGAACAGGCCCACGCGCAGGCGCCCGGGCGGCAGCACGTTGACGTGTTTCATGCGCTCGTACTGCCGGCGTGAAAGCTTGTCGCCGACCTGTGGATGGTCCGCGCGCACCACGCAGGCCAGCCCTTCGTCCATGAGGTGCTGCACCACCAGGTTGTCGGGCGGGTCCACGATGCGGCCGAAGACCATGGCCGTGGTGCCGGAGACCACGCCCGTCTCCGCCAGGTCCGTACCGAAGGGCGTGAGGCGCAGCCGGATGCCCGGCGCCACGGCGCGCAGCCGCTCCACCAGCGCCGGCATCAGCACGAATTCCACATAGCTGTTCGGCGCCAGCGTGATCTGCGCATTCGCCTGCGCGGGGTCGAAGGCCTGCTGGCCCAGCACCACATCGTCCAGCGTGGCCAGTGCGGAAGCGATCACGGGCGCCAGCTCCTGCGCCTTGGGAGTGGGCTGCATGCCATACCGCTCGCGGATGAACAGCGGGTCCTGCAACATGGCGCGCAGCCTGGTGAGCGCGTTGGACAGCGCGGGCTGCGTCATGCCCAGGCGCTCGGCGGCACGGGTCACGCTGCGCTCCTCCATCAGGGCCAGGAAGACGGGCAGCAGGTTGAGATCGTAACGCATCCAGATATCTTGCCATGGACATATCTGGAATCCAGGAAATAAATTGGATCAATTGGGCTGCGGCGCGCATCCTTCAGTCCCGTCCAAGCCAATTCACCCAAACGCAACACCGAAGGAGCTGCCATGACCACCACCACCGACACCCTGTTCACCCCCACCCGCCTGGGCGCCATCGCCGTGCAGAACCGCGTCGCCATGGCGCCCCTCACACGGTCACGTGCCGGCATGGATGGCGTGCCCTCCCCGCTGGCCGCCACCTACTACGCGCAGCGCGCCTCGGCCGGCCTGCTGATCGCCGAGGCCACCAACATCTCGCGCCAGGGCCGGGGTTATGCGTACACGCCCGGCCTGTACACCGATGCGCAGGTCGCAGGCTGGAAGCAGGTCACGCGCGCCGTGCACGCTGCCGGTGGGCGCATCGTGGTGCAGCTGTGGCATGTGGGGCGCATGTCCCACACCAGCCTGCAGGAGGGCGGCGCCGCGCCGGTTGCACCGTCCGCGCTGCAGGCCGGCGGCAACGTGTTCACCGAAGCGGGGTTCGAGGCACCCTCGATGCCCCGTGCGCTCGAACTGCAGGAGATCCCCGGCATCGTCGAGGACTACCGCCAGGCAGCGCTGCGTGCCAAGGCGGCAGGTTTCGACGGCGTGGAGGTACATGCCGCCAATGGCTACCTGCTGGAGCAGTTCCTGCGCGACAGCACGAACCGGCGCGACGACGCGTATGGCGGCTCCCTCCAGAACCGCGCCCGGCTGACGCTGGAGGTGGTGGACGCCGTGGCCGGCGTCTGGGGCGCCGACCGCGTGGGCCTGCGCCTCTCGCCGCTGTCCACCGCCATCGGCAACACGCCGCTGGACAGCACGCCGCAGGAGACACACGCCTACCTCGCCCGCGAACTCGGCGCGCGTGGGCTGGCCTACCTGCATGTGGTGGAGGGCCAGATGCATGCCGAGGACGGCAGCAGCCGCTTCGACAACCAGGCGCTGCGCCAGGCCTTCGGTGGCGCCTACATCGCCAACAACGGCTACGACCGCCAGCGCGCCATCACCGCCACGGCCTCGGGCCATGCCGACATGGTGGCCTTCGGCCGCGACTTCATCGGCAACCCGGACCTGGTCGAGCGGCTGCAGCGCCAGCTGCCGCTGTTCAACGCGCCCGCCTCGGGCTACTTCGGCGGCGGCGCCGAGGGCTACACCGCGTTCAGCATCGCGCAGGCGGCCTGAGGTTGCGCCGGGCGCGGGCGGCGTGCGTGGGCGTGGAATCTCTGCCGCCCGCGGCGCGCTGCACAATGCCTGTCCCGGCAGCGATGCCAACGCCAACCACGACGAGGAGCCACATGGGCAAGGATCTGTACTACCTGGGCGCCTGCGCCCTGCTCACCTGGATCATGGTCTTGACCGCCGGCGGACTGCGCGCCATGGGGGCTGGCAAGGACGCCATGGCCGTGGCCGCCGGCAACCGCGACAACATGCCGCCGCCCTCGCCCCTGTCCGGCCGCGCCGACCGGGCCGCCAAGAACATGCTGGAAAACATGCTGCTCTTCGCGGTGCTGGTGTTGGCCGCGCACATCGCCGGCGTGCTGGGGCCGCGCGTGGCACTCGGGGCGCAGGTCTTCTTCTGGGCGCGGCTGGTGTACTGGTTCGTCTACCTGGCCGGCATCCCCTACCTGCGCACGGTCGTCTGGACGGTGGGCACGGTGGGGCTGGCCATCATCTTTTCGGCATTGCTGGCCTGAGCGCCACAGCGGTAGCCACCGCCACCGCCAGGTCCGCTACGGGGGCGCCCGGTCAAGCAGCGTCCTGCAGCACGGTGCGCAGCACCATGTCCACCAGCAACGCCTCGGCGGCGTCGAAATCCCCCTGCTCCAGCGCCGGCTTGTCCAGCACCAGGCTGATCTGGGTGGCGAAGTCGGCGTAGGCCTGCGTGGAGGCCCACAGCACCACCATCAGGTGCGTGGCGTCCACCGGCCGGCAGATGCCCGCCTCGGCCCAGCGGTTGAAGACCGCGATGTCCTTTTGCAGCGCGGGCAGCACGCGGTCACGGATCTCCTGCGCGAACAGCGGTGCGCCGGCGATCACCTCGCTGGCGAAGATGCGAGAGCCCTCGGGGTGCTCGCGCGAGAAACGCAGCTTGTCGGCGATGTAGCCGCGCAGCGCGGCCTCGGGGTTGTCGGCGTTGTCCACGATGGCCGCCATGTGGGCCAGCCAGTCGTCCAGCACGCCGTGCAGCACGCGCCGGTACAGCCCGTCCTTGCTGCCGAAGTAATAGAGCACGTTCTGCTTGGCTGTGCCGACCTCGCGCGCGATGTGGTCCAGCGACACGCCGCTGAAGCCGCGTTGCGCGAACAAGCGCTTGGCGCCATCCATGATCTCGAACTCGAGCCGCTCGCGGTTGCCGGCGCGGCGATCCTTCGCCGGGGAGGATGTGGAGGAAGGCATGGGCGCCGATGGTAGTGGCTCAAGACAACGCCGGGCCGCCCCACGTTGTCTTGTCCCCCTCGGGAGCTGGCGGGGCGCAGGCGGACCTGCGGGCACGGATCGGTGGCACGGCTCTTGCCATCTAGGGGTAAATACGGTTGAAGAGGAGGCCTCCCAACCGCTCCAATGCACCAAAACTTACCAAATGGTAAGAATTTTTCTCGCGATGCACCAAAGGAAGCCAGCCATGCACCAGCCAGCCCCTGCCTCCACGTCTTCCGGCCTGCGCGCCGGTCGATTGAATTCTGCGGAATACGCCAAGAACTTCTGCGACGCCCACCCGCCACTGACGCTGGCGCAGGCGAAGATCGAGGCAGACCGTTGCTACTACTGCCACGACGCACCCTGCCAGACGGCCTGCCCCACGGGCATCGACGTGCCCTCGTTCATTCAGCGCATCGCCGACGGCAACATCCGCGGCTCGGCCCACGCGATCCTGAGCGCCAACCCGTTGGGCGGCATGTGCGCGCGGGTCTGCCCCACCGAGGTCCTGTGCGAGGACGCCTGCGTGCGTAACACCAACGAGGACAAGCCGGTGGAGATCGGCATGCTGCAGCGCTACGCGACCGACGCGTACTTCGCGCAGCCCGGCAATCCGCTGTTCACGCGGGCCCCGGCCACGGGCCGCAAGGTGGCGGTCGTGGGCGCCGGCCCCGCGGGCCTGGCCTGTGCACACGGCCTGGCGCGGCAGGGACACGACGTGGTCGTTTTCGATGCCAACCCCAAGCCCGGCGGCCTCAACGAATACGGCCTGGCCACGTACAAGACCACCGGCGGCTTCGCGCAGAAGGAGGTGGACTGGCTGCTGTCCATCGGCGGCATCGAGATCCGCTGCAACCAGGCGCTGGGCGAGCAGCTCACGCTGGCGCAGCTGGTGGCCGACTTTGATGCCGTGTTCCTGGGCCTGGGCCTGGCCGGCGTGAACGCCATCGGTATCCAGGAGCCGGCCGTCGAGGGCCTGCGCAACGCCGTCGACTTCATCGCCGAACTGCGCCAGGCGGCGGATGTGTCCACGCTGCCCATCGGCCGCAAGGTGGTGGTGATCGGCGGCGGCATGACGGCCGTGGACGCGGCCGTGCAGTCACGCAAGCTGGGCGCGGAAGAGGTGACCATGGTCTACCGCCGTGGCGCGGAGCACATGTCGGCCTCGGCGCACGAGCAGCAATGGGCCCAGACCAACGGTGTCACCATCCGCCATTGGGCCGCGCCCGAGGCCGTGCTGGCCGACGCCGGGCGTGTGACGGGCATGCGTTTCGCCGCGACGCGCAGCGAGGGCGGCAAGCTGGTGGAGACCGGCGAACACTTCCACATCGAGGCCGACCTCGTGCTCAAGGCCATCGGCCAGAGCTTCCAGTCGCAGCCGCTGGGCGCGATGGTGGAGCTGCAGGCCGGCCGCATCCTCACCGATGCGCAGGGCCGCACCTCGCACCCCAAAGTCTGGGCCGGCGGCGACTGCCGCGTCGGCGGGCGCGACCTGACGGTCGAAGCCGTGGAACACGGCAAGGTTGCCGCACTGTCCATCCACGCCGCCATGGCGGACTGAGAACCCCTCACAGCATCTGGAGTACCACCATGGCAGACCTGAGCACCAACTTCATCGGCATCAAGAGTCCGAATCCCTTCTGGCTCGCCTCGGCCCCCCCCACCGACAAGGAATACAACGTCATGCGCGCGCTGGACGCGGGCTGGGGCGGCGTGGTCTGGAAGACCGTGGGCGAGGACCCGCATGCCGTCAACGTCTACGGCCCGCGCTATTCCGCGCTGCTCAACGGCGACCGCCGCGTGATCGGCTTCAACAACATCGAGCTGATCTCGGACCGCCCGCTGCAAGTCAACCTCGACGAGATGCGCCGCGTGAAGCGCGCCTTCCCCGACCGCGCCATCATCGCCTCCATCATGGTCCCCTGCGAAGAGGCTTCCTGGAAACGCATCCTGCCCATGGTCGAGGACACGGGCTGTGACGGCATCGAGCTCAACTTCGGCTGCCCGCACGGCATGAGCGAACGTGGCATGGGCTCGGCCGTGGGCCAGGTGCCGGAATACATCGAGATGGTCGCGCGCTGGTGCAAGGCCTTCTCGCACCTGCCGGTGATCGTGAAGCTCACGCCCAACATCACCGACATCCGCTACCCCGCGCGCGCCGCCAAGCGCGGTGGCGCCGATGCGGTGTCGCTGATCAACACCATCAACTCCATCATGGGCGTGAACCTGGAGACCATGACCATGCTGCCCAGCGTGGGGCGCCAGGGCTCCCACGGCGGCTACTGCGGCACGGCCGTGAAACCCATCGCGCTGAACATGGTGGCCGAGATCGCACGCGACGCCGAGACCGCCGGCATGCCCATCTCCGGCATCGGCGGCATCAACAACTGGCGCGACGCGGCCGAGTTCATCGCCATGGGCAGCGGCACGGTGCAGGTGTGCACGGCCGCCATGGTCTACGGATTCAAAATCGTGCAGGACATGTGCGACGGCCTGTCCAACTTCCTGGATTCGCAGGGCTACACCAGCGTCGAGCAGATGGTGGGCAAGGCCGTGCCCAGCGTGACCAGCTGGAACCAGCTCAACATGAACCATGTGGAGAAGGCGGTCATCAACCAGGACAGCTGCATCCAGTGCGGCCGCTGCCACGTGGTGTGCGAAGACACCTCGCACCAGGCCATCTTCGCCACCAAGGACGGCAAGCGGCATTTCGAGATCAACGAGGCCGAATGCGTGGGCTGCAACCTGTGCGTGTCCATCTGCCCGGTGCCCGACACCATCAGCATGCGCACGCTGCAGCCCGGCGAGATCGACCAGCGCACGGGGAAACCTGTCAGCGGGGACTATGCGAACTGGACCACGCACCCTCACAATCCGTCCAGCCCGACTTTCAAACCCGCATTGGCGAATGCCTGAGCACAAGGAGTTTCCATGAGCGCAATCCTGATCCGCGGCGGCACGGTGGTGAACGCCGACCGCCAGTTCCGAGCCGACGTGTTGTGTGTGGACGGCAAGATCGCCGAGGTGGGTGAAGGGCTGCAGGCCCCCGCCGGTGCCACCGTCGTGGACGCCGGCGGCCAGCTGGTGATGCCCGGCGGCATCGACCCGCACACCCACATGCAGCTGCCCTTCATGGGCACGGTGGCGGTGGACGATTTCTTCACCGGCACGGCAGCAGCACTGGCCGGCGGCACCACGTCGATCATCGACTTCGTGATCCCGAGCCCGCAGGAACCCCTGATGGACGCCTACCAGAAGTGGCGCGGCTGGGCCGAGAAGTCGGCCATGGACTACGGCTTCCACGTTGCAGTCACGTGGTGGAGCGACGGCGTGCGCGAAGACATGGGCCGCCTGGTGCGCGACGAGGGCATCAACAGCTTCAAGCACTTCATGGCCTACAAGAACGCCATCATGTGCGACGACGAGACGCTGGTGAACAGCTTCCGGCGCGCGATGGAGCTCGGCGCCATGCCCACCGTGCATGCCGAGAACGGCGAGCTGGTCTACCTGCTGCAGCAGGAAGTGTCCAAGATGGGCATCACCGGCCCCGAAGGCCACCCGATGTCGCGCCCGCCCATGGTGGAAGGCGAAGCCGCCAACCGTGCCATTGCGATTGCCGACGTGCTGGGCGTGCCGATCTACATCGTGCATGTGTCCTGCATCGAATCGGCCGAGGCCATCGCCCGCGCCCGCGCGCGCGGCCAGCGGGTCTACGGCGAGGTGCTGGCCGGCCACCTGGTGGTCGATGACTCTGTCTACCGCAACCCGGACTTCACGGCCGCTGCCGCCCACGTGATGAGCCCGCCCTTCCGCCCCAAGATTCACCAGGAATTTTTGTGGCGCGGCCTGCAGTCGGGCCAGCTGCACACCACCGCCACCGACCACTGCGTGTTCTGCGCCGAGCAGAAGGCCGCCGGCAAGGACGACTTCAGCAAGATCCCCAACGGCACGGGCGG
Source organism: Burkholderiaceae bacterium (assembly GCA_965278985.1). Taxonomy (GTDB): domain Bacteria; phylum Pseudomonadota; class Gammaproteobacteria; order Burkholderiales; family Burkholderiaceae_C; genus CAISIP01. The sequence continues at coordinate 1,742,391 of OZ257131.1, forward strand.
GGTCGAGGAACGCCTGGCGGTGTTGTGGGAGCACGGCGTCAACACCGGGCGCCTCACACCCAGCGAGTTTGTGGCCATCACCTCGGCCAATACCGCCAAGCTGTTCAACATCTACCCGCAGAAGGGCAGCGTGTCGGCCGGCGCGGATGCGGACATCGTGGTCTGGGACCCCGAGGGCACCAAAACCCTGTCGGTCAAGACACAGAGCAGCAAGGTGGACTACAACATCTTCGAAGGCATGCAGGTGCGCGGCATCCCCAGCCACACCGTGAGCCAGGGCAAGCTGCTGTATGCCAAGGGCGACTTGCGCGTGGAGCGCGGCGCCGGGCGCTACATCAAGCGGCCGGCCTTCGGCAACAACTTCGAGGCGGCCAAGAAGCGTGTCGAAGCCACGGCGCAGACCGCCGTCGTCCGTTGAACGCAACAGGAGCACGCGCATGAACACCGCCGTCGCCGAATCCAAGACCAACATCGACACCCTGCGCATCAACGGCGACCGTCTCTGGGCCTCGCTGATGCAGCTCGCCAAGATCGGCGCCACCGACAAAGGTGGAGTGTGCCGCCTCACGCTGACCGACCTCGACAAGCAAGGCCGCGACCTGGTGCTGGGCTGGGCACGCGAGGCCGGCATGGAAATCACGATCGACAAGATCGGCAACGGTTTCATGCGCCGGCCCGGCCGCAACAACGCCCTGCCTCCCATCGTCACCGGCAGCCACATCGACACGCAGCCCACGGGCGGCAAGTTCGACGGCAACTACGGCGTGCTGGCGGGCATCGAGGTGGTGCGCACGCTCAACGACCACGGCATCCAGACCGAGGCGCCTATCGAGGTGGCTTTCTGGACGAATGAAGAGGGTTCGCGCTTCGTGCCCGTGATGATGGGCTCGGGCGTGTTCGCCAAGGCCTTCACGCTGGAAACCGCCTACGCCGCCAAGGACACTGCCGGCAAGTCGGTCAAGGAAGAGCTGGAGCGCATCGGCTACATCGGCGCGCAGGAGCCGGGCGACCATCCGATCGGCGCCTACTTCGAGACCCACATCGAGCAGGGCCCGGTGCTGGAGGACAACGACATCACCATCGGTGTGGTCAGCGGCGTACTGGGCATCCGCTGGTACGACTGCACCGTCACGGGCATGGAGGCGCATGCCGGCCCCACGCCCATGGCGCTGCGCAAGGACGCCATGCAGGTGGCTGCCAAGATCATGCAGGAGGTGGTGGCCGCCGCGCTGCGTTACCCGCCGCACGGCCGCGGCACAGTGGGCATGGTGCAGGTGTTCCCCAACAGCCGCAACGTGATCCCGGGCCGCGTGAAGTTCTCCATCGACTTGCGCAATGCCACCGACTCGCTGGTGGATGGCATGGCCGACGAGGTCAAGGCCTTCGCTGCGAAGCTGGCTGCGGAGACGGGGCTGTCGGTCGACATCCAGCCCTCCTCCGCCTACCCCGCCCAGCAGTTCCATCCCGACTGCGTGGAGGCCGTGGGCCGCGCCGCCAAGAAGCTGGGCTACTCGAACATGCCCACTGTCTCGGGCGCCGGGCACGACGCGGTCTACATGGCGCAGTTGGCGCCCGCGGGCATGATCTTCATTCCCTGCAAGGACGGCATCAGCCACAACGAGATCGAGGACGCGAAGCCCGAGCACATCACAGCGGGCTGCAACGTGCTGCTGCACGCGATGCTGGAACGCGCCGGCACCTGAAGTCGTGCGCGGCGGCCTCTCGCAGAGGCTGCCGGGCATGATCGTTGCATGGCTGCTCTCGGGTACTCGCCAGCCTACCCCATCGCCTCACCACACACCTCGGAGATCCGATCCATGTCGTTCCTCACGCTGAACCGCCGCCAGATCCTCGCCATTGCGGGCGCCACCGCGCTCGTGGCCAACCTGCCCTCCCTGGCCTTCGCCCAGGCCAAGATCAAGGTCGCTGGCGTCTACACGGTGCCCTTCGAGCAACAATGGGTGGGCCGCCTGCACACCGCCCTCAAGGCCGCCGAGGCGCGCGGCGAGATCGAATACAAGTCCACCGAGAACGTCTCCAACGCGGATTACGAGCGCGTGGTGCGCGAATACGCCACGGCCGGCAACCAGCTGATCGTGGGCGAGGCCTTCGCCGTGGAAGCCGCCATGCGCAAGGTGGCGCGCGACTTCCCGAAGGTGTCCTTCCTGATGGGCTCGTCGGGCAAGGCCCAGGCGCCCAACTTCAGCGTCTTCGACAACTACATCCAGGAACCGGCCTACCTGACCGGCATGATCGCCGGCGGCATGACCAAGACCAACAAGATCGGCATGGTCGGCGGCATGCCCATCCCCGAGGTGAACCGGCTCATGAACGCGTTCATGGCTGGCGCCAAGGAAGTGAACCCCAAGGTCGAATTCAGCGTGAGCTTCATCAACAGCTGGTTCGACCCGCCGAAGGCGAAGGAGGCATCCTTCGCCATGATCGACAAGGGAGCCGACGTGATGTACGCCGAGCGTTTCGGTGTGAGCGACGCGGCCAAGGAACGCAAGGTCATGGCCATCGGCAACGTGATCGACACGCAGGCCCAGTACCCGGACACAGTGATGGCCTCCGCGCTGTGGCACATGGAGCCCAGCATCGACCGCGCGATCAAGTTGGTGAAGGAAGGCAAGTTCACGGCCGAGGACTACGGCCCCTACTCCACGATGAAGCACAACGGCTCCTCGCTGGCACCGCTGGGCACCTTCGAGAAGAAGATCCCGGCCGACCTCGTGGCCAAGGTGCGTGCCAAGGAGAAGGACATCCAGGCTGGCAAGGTGACGGTCAAGGTGGACGACGGCCAGCCCAAGTCCACGGCCAAGTAGCCGCCAAGTAAGCGCCATCTGGCCGGCCTGCGCCCGCCTTGCCGCCTGAGGGAGGCAAGGACATTGGTGGCGGACCGGCGTTTACTCAAGCCCCACGCAGCAACCGTAGCATTGCCAACTCCGTGACGACTGAAACTGTTCTGCGCCTGGAAGGCATCACCAAGCGCTTCGGCACACTGGTCGCCAACGACGGCATCTCGCTGTACCTGAACAAGGGCGAGGTGCTGGCGCTGCTGGGCGAGAACGGTGCCGGCAAATCCACGCTGGTGTCCATCCTTTTCGGCCACTACATCGCCGACGCGGGCCGCATCGAAGCCTTCGGTGCGCCGTTGCCCCCCGGTGACCCCAAGGCCGCCCTCGCCGCCGGCATCGGCATGGTGCACCAGCATTTCACGCTCGCCGACAACCTCAGCGTGCTGGAGAACATCGTGATGGGCTCCGAGCCGCTCTGGCAGCCCTTCACGCGCCGCGCCGATGCGCTGCAGAAATTGCGCGACGTCGCACAGCGCTTCGGGCTGTCGGTCGACCCGCATGCGCTGGTGGGCAGCCTGTCGGTGGGCGAGCGCCAGCGGGTGGAGATCCTCAAGGCGCTGTACCGCGGCGCGCGCATCCTGATCCTGGACGAACCCACGGCCGTGCTCACGCCGCAGGAAAGCGAGGCCTTGTTCGACGTGCTGTCGCAGATGGTCGCGCAGGGCCTGTCGATCATCTTCATCAGCCACAAGCTGGCCGAGGTGCTGCGCGTGTCGCACCGCGTGGCCGTGCTGCGCGCGGGCAAGCTGGTGGCGGAGGCGCCGAGCGTGGGCACGACGCAGTCGCAGCTGGCGCAATGGATGGTGGGCCATGCGGTGCAGGCACCGCAGCGGCGCCCCGCGCAGACGGTCGGCGCACCGGTCTGCGTGCTGGACAACGTGCACACGGCGCCGGGGCGCGAGCGCCTGCAGGGCGCCTCGCTGGTGCTGCATGCCGGCGAGATCGTGGCCATCGCCGGTGTCTCGGGCAATGGCCAGGTGGCGCTGGCCGATCTGCTGTGCGGTACGCGCCGGGCCGTGTCCGGCAGCGTCACATTGCTGGGCCAGCCGTTACAGCCGCAGCCTAAGCTGCTGGTGCAACAGGGCGTGGCGCGTATCCCCGAAGACCGCCATGCCACCGGCGTGGTGGGTGACCTGCCGCTCTGGGAAAACGCGGTGTCCGAGCGCCTGCGCAGCCCCGTGTTTTCGCGCTGGGGCTGGGTGCGTCGGCGCGCCGCACAGGCTTATGCCAAGCGCGTGATGCAGGCTTTCGACGTGCGCGGCGGCGGGCCCGACGTGGCGGCGCGCGCGCTGTCGGGCGGCAACATGCAGAAGCTGATCCTGGGGCGTGCCCTGATGCACCCGCAGCACAGCGATGCCGCCCCCCTCACGCCGCGGCTGATCGTGGCGCACCAGCCCACCTGGGGCCTGGACATCGGCGCCGTGGCCTACGTGCAGCAGCAGCTCTTCGCTGCGCGGGATGCGGGCGCTGCGGTGCTGCTGATCTCTGACGATCTGGAAGAAGTGCTGACGATGGGCGACCGTGTGGCCGTGATCCATGCGGGCCACCTGAGCGCCGCACGGCCCGCGCTGGAATGGACGCGCGAGGCCATCGGGCTGGCCATGGCCGGCGCGGATGCCACGGGGCAGCCTTACGGACAAGGATTGGCCGCATGAGGCTGGAGAAACGCGCTGCCACCTCCAGGCCCGCCCTGGTACTGGCGCCGCTGGGCGCGGTGGCTTTCACCATGCTGGTCAGCGGGCTGCTCGTCCTGTGGGCTGGCGCACCCGTGGGCCGCACCTACGGATTGCTGCTCCAGGGCAGCGTAGGCTCGGTCTTCGCGCTCAGCGAGACCCTCACGCGGGCCATCCCGCTGGTGCTCACGGGGCTGGCGGCCACGGTGGCCTTCCGCGCGCGGCTGTTCAACATCGGCGCCGAGGGCCAGCTGTACATGGGTGCGCTGGCCGCCGTAGCCGTCGGTGGCATGCATGGCGGCGAGGGTTGGCCGCTGCCGCCCGCTCTGCTCTTCGTGCTGATGTTCGTTGCCGCGGCGCTGGCCGGCGCGCTGCTGCTGCTGGGCCCGGCGCTGCTGCGTGCCAAGCTGGGTGTGGACGAGGTCGTGACCACGCTGCTGCTGAACTTCATCGTGCTGCTGTTCGTCTCGATGATGCTGGACGGCCCCATGAAGGACCCGCTGGCCATGGGCTGGCCCCAGAGCGTCTCGCTGCTGCCGGACCTGGAATTGTCCAAGCTGATCCCGCAGACCCGCGTGCACACCGGCCTGCTGGCAGCCTGCGCGCTGGCCGTGGGGCTGTGGGCGCTGATGAAGTACAGCGTGGCGGGTTTCGACATCCGCGCCGTGGGCGCCAATGCCAAGGCCGCGGCCTTCGCCGGCGTGCCGGTGACGCGCAGCATCGTGCTGGTGGCACTGCTTTCCGGCGGACTGGCCGGACTGGCCGGCGCCATCGAGGTGGCGGGCCGCACCAGTTATGTCACGCTGGACATGTCGCCGGGGTACGGCTATTCGGGCATCGTGATCGCGATGCTCGCCGGCCTGCATCCGCTGGGCGTGTTGGTGGCCGCGGTATTCGTGGCCGGTGTGCTGGTGGGCGCCGACAGCATGAGCCGCGCCGTTGGTGTGCCCACCTACCTGGCGGATGTGATCGTCGCGGCCTCGCTGATCTCGGTGCTCGTGGCCTCGCTGTTCGCCCAATACCGGATGCGCTGGAAGTGACCATGTTCAGCGAGATCACGGACCTGCTCGCCACCCAGGCTTACTGGGTGGCCGTGCTGCGCATCGCCACGCCGCTGATCCTGGGCACGCTGGGCGTGCTGCTGTGCGAACGCGCCGGTGTGCTGAACCTCGGCATCGAAGGCATCATGGTGGCCGGCGCCTTCACGGGCTGGCTGGCCGTCTACCTGGGCCTGCCGCTGTGGGCGGGCGTGGCGGTGGCCGCGCTCACGGGTGCGGTGTTCGGCCTGTTGCATGCGTTCCTGACCGTGGGGCTGGCGCTGTCGCAGCATGTCTCGGGACTCGGCGTCACGTTGCTGGCCACGGCCATCAGCTATTTCGGCTACCGCGTGAGTTTCCCGAAGGTGGACACGCCGCCCACCATCACGCCCTTCGCCGGAATGGAGTGGCTGGGGCTGCCCGTGCTGGCGCAGCAAACACCGCTCACGCTCTTCGCGCTGCTGCTGGTGCCGCTTATTGCCTGGGTGCTTTACCGCACGCCCTTGGGCCTGGCCGTGCGCATGGTGGGAGAGAACCCGCAGGCGGCCGAGGGCCAGGGCGTGTCGGTGGCGGCCACGCGCACAGGGGCCATCGTCGCAGGCTCGGCGCTGATGGGCATCGCGGGGAGCTTCCTCACACTCTCGGCCTTCAACGCCTTCTTCTTCAACATGGTCAACGGCCGCGGCTGGATCTGCGTGGCGCTGGTGGTGTTCGCGTCCTGGCGGCCCGGCAAGGCGCTGCTGGGCGCGCTGCTCTTCGCCTTCTTCGACGCGCTGCAGCTGCGCCTGCAGCAGGCCGGTGATGCGGTGCTGCCCTACCAGATGTACCTGATGCTGCCCTATGTGTTGTCCATCGCCGCGCTGGTGCTGGTGGCGCGCAAGGCCAGTTACCCGCAGGCCCTGATGAAGCCCTACCGCAAGGGCGAACGCTAGAGAGACCCGCGCATAGAATGCCTCGCGACCGCAACGGCCACCATCCGGCCCCACTGACTTCAACAAGACCCGCAGACACGCCATGACGGCCGCCAGCGCTTCCCCCTCCTCTCCCCCCGCCGTCGAGGTCCGCAAGGCCTCCCTGGTCTACAACCCCCACGAGGCGCCGGTCCAGGCCCTCTCCGACATCGACCTGTCCATCGCGCCGGGCGAGTTCGTCTCGCTGATCGGCCCCTCGGGTTGCGGCAAGACGACGCTGCTGCGCGTGATCGCCGACCTGGAGCACATCACGGCGGGCACCGTGCTGGTCAATGGTGTCTCGCCCGCGCAGGCGCGCCTTGCGCGTGCCTACGGCTACGTGTTCCAGGCGCCCGCCCTCTTCGCGTGGCGCAATGTGCTGGACAACGTCAAGCTGCCGCTGCAGATCCAGGGCAAGTCGTCTGCCGAGGCCCAGGCCATCGCCACCGAGCAGCTCGGGCGAGTGGGCCTCACCGGCTTCGAGAAGAAGTACCCCTGGCAGCTCTCCGGCGGCATGCAGCAGCGTGTGTCCATCGCGCGGGCCTTGTCCTTCTCGCCGCGCATCCTGATGATGGACGAGCCCTTCGGCGCGCTGGACGAGATCACGCGCGACCGGCTCAACGAGCAGCTGCAGCAGCTCTGGCAGCGCGAGAAGCGGACCGTGGTCTTCGTCACGCACTCCATCGCCGAGGCGGTGTACCTGTCCACGCGCATCGTCGTGATGTCGCCGCGGCCCGGTCGCATCGTGAAGGTCATCGACTCCACGTTGCCCGAGGCCCGCACGCTGGACATGCGCGACACGCCCGAGTTCACGGCGCTGGCCCACCAGGTGCGCGAGGCGCTTGCCGATGGCCACCACGACTGAAGGCAAGGGCTTCGGCCATACCGTGCTGCCTATTGTGGTGGTGCTGGCCTGCGGCCTTCTGGCCTGGTACCTCTTCGCCTGGGCCATGAACGCGCCGGGGGCCATCGAGCGCGTCCTGGCCGACACACCGGGCTGGGGCTGGCGCGAGCTGTTCCTGGCCACTATGTCGATGGAGCGGCCGCTGATCCCCGCGCCCCATCAGGTGGCGATGGACATCTGGGGCAGCCTCACGGGCTGGCCCGTCGATTCGCCGCGCAACCTGCTGTTCCACGTCGCAGTGACGAGCCAGTCCACGCTGCTGGGCTTCGTGCTGGGTACCGCGCTGGGCCTGCTGCTGTCCGTCTGCATCGTGCATTCGCGCACATTGGACCGCGCGCTGCTGCCCTGGATCGTCGCTTCGCAGTCCGTGCCGGTGCTGGCCATCGCACCCATCGTGCTGGTGATCCTGGGCAGCATCGGCCTGGCGGGCGTGGCGCCCAAGGCCGTCATCGCGATGTACCTGTGCTTCTTCCCCGTCACTGTGGCGATGGTGCAGGGCCTGCGCTCTCCGCAGGTCATCGAGACCGAGATGCTGCACACCTATGCCGCCTCGCGCTGGCAGGCGCTGTGGTTGCTGCGCTTGCCCGCCTCTCTGCCCTTCCTGTTCCCGGCGCTGCGCGTGGGCATCGCGGCCGGGCTGGTGGGCGCGATGGTGGCAGAGTTGCCCACGGGCGCCCAGGCCGGATTGGGTGCGCGGTTGTTGACGGGTTCGTACTACGGCCAGACCACCCAGATCTGGTCGGCACTGCTGATGTCGGCCGTGCTGGGGCTGGTGCTCACCGGCATCGTCGCGGCCATCGAACGCGTGGCGCTGCGCAACAGGAGGATGGCATGAGGAGTACCGCTGCCGCCGTGCGTGCCGCTGCGTGGTGGGTGGTCGTGCCCATCGCTGCGGCGATCGCGTTCCTGTTCACCCCCTGGGCCCGCGGCGAAGCACCGGCCGATGCCGTTTTCGGAATCGCCATGATGGTCTTCGCCGTATTGGCCGTGCTTGGACTGCGCCGCTTGGCAGGCCTGGAAGGCCGGCCCATCTACGCCACGCTCACGGCCGCTGTCTTCGGCCTGTGGATCCTGTTCTTCTGGCAGGTGCTGGTCGTGGCCATGGAGGTGCCGCGCGTGCTGCTGCCCGCGCCGTGGCTGATCCTGCAGTCGCTGGTGGACAACATCGGCACGCTGGGCAAGGACTTCGCCACCACCGTGCTGCAGGCCGTGCTGGTGGGCTGGGCGCTGGGCTGCGGGCTTGGTTTCCTGGTCGCCATCGCCATCGACCGCATGCCCTTCCTGCAGCGCGGCCTGTTGCCCGTGGCCTCGCTGACCAGTACGATCCCGCTGGTCGGCGTGGCGCCCATCGCCGTGATGGTCTTCGGCTTCGGCTGGCCGTCCAAGGCGGCGGTGGTGGTGCTAATGACCTTCTTCCCCATGCTGGTGTCCACGCTGGCCGGCCTGCAGGCGTCGATGCGGCTGGAGCGCGAGCTGATGTACAGCTATGCCGCGAGTTACAGCCGCACCCTGTGGTCGCTGCGGCTGCCCACCGCCCTGCCCTTCATGTTCTCGGCGCTCAAGGTCAATGCCACGCTGGCGCTGATCGGCGCCATCGTGGCGGAGTTCTTCGGCTCCACCACCTCTGGCCTGGGATTCCGCATCTCCACCGAAGCCACCAAGATGAACATGACGCTGGTCTGGGCCGCCGTGGTGGTGGCCGCGGTCACCGGCTCGGTGGCCTATGCGCTGCTGGTGGCGGCCGAGCGCCGCGCAGCCTTCTGGCATCCCTCCATACGGGGCAAGCGCTGATGCAGCGCACCCCCTTCTGTCCGCCGCGCATCCGGCGCAACCCCATTGCCGCCGCAGCGCAGTTCGCATACGCTGGCATGGCCCGGCCTTTGCTTGCCAGCGGTACCGCGTTTCACTGCTTCCCGTCCGTCCGTTTCTCAACCCAGGAGTTCCCATGAGTGCTTCCACTTTCTTCGGCAAGACCCTGCTGGCTGCCGCCATCGCCGTGTGCGGCTTCGCCGCGCATGCCCAGGAAAAAGTCACCGTCCAGCTGAAATGGCTGCCGCAGGCCCAATTCGCCGGCTATTACGTGGCCCAGGCCAAGGGCTACTACAAGGCCGAGGGCCTGGACGTGACCATCAAGCCCGGTGGCCCCGACATCTCGCCCGTGCAGGTCATTGCCGGCAAGGGTGCCGACGTGGTCGTGAACTGGATGCCCGACGCTCTGGCCGCGCGCGAGGCGGGTGTGCCGCTGGTCAACATCGCGCAGGTCTTCGACAAGTCCGGCCTGATGCTCACCTGCAAGAAGTCCAGCGGCGTGAGCAAGCCGGCCGACCTGAAGGGCAAGACGCTGGGCGTCTGGTTCGGCGGCAACGAGTATCCCTTCCTGAACTGGATGGCCAAGCTCAAGCTCAAGCCCGACACCGACATCAAGGTGCTCAAGCAGGGCTTCAACGTCGACCCGCTGCTGCAGAACCAGGCCGCCTGCATCTCGACCATGATCTACAACGAATACTGGCAGGTCATCGACGCGGGCGTGAAGGAGGCGGATCTCGTCACCTTCTACTACGAAGACCAGGGCGTAGCTTCGCTGGAAGACGGCCTCTATGTGCTCGAGTCCAACCTCAAGGACCCGGCCTTCGTCAAGCGCATGGGCAAGTTCCTCAAGGCCACCTTCAAGGGTTGGAACGATGCGGTCAAGGACCCGGCTGGGGCCGCCAAGGCCGTGGTCGCCGCTGACACCTCGGGCAGCGCCTCCGAGAAGGTGCAACTGCGCCAGATGCAGAACGTGGCCAAGCTGATCAGCACCGCCAACGGCCCGAAGATGGGCTACCTGGAGCCCGCCGCCTACGAGCGCACAGTAAAGGTGTTGCTGGCCGGTGGGGAGTCGCCGGTGATCAAGAAGGATCCGGGCAAGGCAGCGTATTCGCACGCCGTGTGGGAAGCCTCCAAGTAAGCTGAGCCGCTTGCGGCCCCCGCAGCCCCGACGGCCCCGGCCCTCGGGGCTTTTTTGCGCCGGCGCAGACCCCGCCTCGGCTTGCCCCGCGTGGCATGCTTCTTGTGAAGTGTGCCTACCGCAGCATCCCGCTGCGCCTTCCAGGGGCTCGCCATGAACCAGTCTTACCGCCCAGCGCGCCGCACACGGCGCCAGTGGCTGATGCAGTCCGCCGCCATCGGCATGGCCGCCATCGTCGCAGGACCTGCCAGCGCAGCCTGGCCCGACAAGCCGCTGAAGATCGTCGTCACCTTCCCGCCCGGTGGCGCCAGCGACATCGTGGCCCGGGTGATGGCGGAACAGCTCGCCCTCAAGCTGGGCCAGCCCGTGGTGGTGGACAACCGGCCCGGCGCCGGCGGCAGCGTGGGCGGCACGGCCGTGCTGCAGTCCCCGGCCGATGGCTACACGCTGATGCTGGCCAACTCCACCCCCCTGTCCATCGGCCCCTTCGCGCTGGACAAGCAGCCCTACGACCCCGTGGAAGGCTTCACGCACATCGCCTCGGTGGGCGCGGCGCCCTGCGTGGTGATGGCCAACCCCAATGCCGGCATCCGCACGCTGACCGACCTGGAAGCCCAGGCACGCAAATCCGGGCGGCTGGACTTCGGCTCCGGCGGGCCGGCGTCGATTGGCCACGTCTACGGCGAGCTCATGAAGAAGGAACTGGGCCTGAACCTGGTGCATGTACCGTACCGTGGTGGTGCGCCCATGACCACCGACCTGATCGCGGGCCAGATCCCCATCGGCATCGACGTGGTCACGGCCTACCTGCAGTTCTTCAAGACAGGCCAGCTCGTCCCGCTGGCCGTCACGTCTGCAAAACGCACGCCGCTGCTGCCGGATGTGCCCAGCGTCGCCGAACTGAGCAGCTATCGCAAGCTGGTGCTCGACAACTTTTTCGGCATATCGGGCCCTGCGAAGCTGCCCGCGGACGTGGTGGCCCGCCTTAACACCGCCTGCAACGAGGTGCTGGCGATGCCCGACATCCGCAAGCGCATGCTGGACCTGGGCATTACCGTCACGCCCGGCACGCCGGCCGCGTTCTCGACGCTGGTGCGTGACCAGGTGGCCACGCTCGCACCCACGGTCAAGGGCGCTTCGGTGAAGCTGTAGCCCGGCTTCGTGCGAGACTCCGCAGGCACCTTTTCTTCCCTGACGGACCCCGCCCGATGCTCGACCTGCTGATCACCCACGCCACACTGCCCGACGGCCGCACGGACATGTCCGTCGCGGTGCAGGACGGCCGCATCACCGAAGTCACCGCCGGCCTGCAGGCCCCCGCCCGCGAGACCGTGGACGCCGGCGGGCAACTGCTCTCCCCGCCCTTCGTGGACGCGCACTTCCACATGGACGCGACCCTGAGCTATGGCCTGCCGCGCGTCAATGCCAGCGGCACGCTGCTCGAAGGCATCGCGCTGTGGGGCGAACTCAAACCCCAGCTCACGCAGGACGCTGTCATTGAACGCGCCCTGGCCTACTGCGACTGGGCCGTGGCCAAGGGGCTGCTGGCGATCCGGTCGCACGTGGACACCAGCGACCCGAGCATGCTCGCCGTGGAGGCACTGCTCGAAGTCAAGAAGCGCGTAGCCCCCTATCTGCAGCTGCAGCTGGTTGCCTTCCCCCAGGACGGCGTGTTGCGCAGCCCCGGCGGCCTGCAGAACCTGGAGCGCGCGCTGGACCTGGGCGTGGACGTGGTGGGTGGCATCCCGCATTTCGAGCGCACCATGGCCGACGGCGCGGAAAGCGTGCGGCTGTTGTGCGAGATCGCAGAGAAACGCGGCAAGCTGGTGGACATGCACTGCGACGAGTCCGACGACCCGCTGTCGCGCCACATCGAGACCCTGGCCTGCGAAACCCACCGGCTCGGCCTGCACGGCCGCGTGACGGGCTCGCACCTCACCTCCATGCACTCCATGGACAACTACTACGTGTCCAAGCTGATGCCATTGATGGCCGAGGCCCAGGTGCACGTGGTCAGCAACCCGCTGATCAACATCACGCTGCAGGGCCGCCACGACACCTACCCGAAACGCCGGGGCATGACGCGTGTGCCTGAGCTGATGGCCCAGGGCCTGACCGTCGCCTTCGGCCACGACTGCGTGATGGACCCGTGGTACGGCATGGGCAGCGGCGACATGCTGGAGGTGGCCCACATGGGCCTGCATGTGGCGCAGATGACGGGACAGGACGCGATACGTCGGTGCTTCGAGGCCGTGACCACGAACCCCGCGCGTATCCTGCAGCTGGAGGGTTATGGCATTGCCCCGGGCTGCCACGCGGACTTCGTGCTGCTGCAGGCGCGCGACCCCATCGAGGCCATCCGCCTGCGCGCCACCCGGCTGCACGTGTACCGGCGCGGCCGACTGCTGGCCAGCACACCTGCCGCCACCGCCGCGTTGCAGCTGCCGGGACGGCCTGAGGGCGTCAACTGGATGGCGCCACGCTGAGCGCAGGGGCCATTGGCGCCCCGGCCACCCGAGGAGCCGGAGCTGCTATAGAGTGGCGCCTCGCGAAGGAAGTCCCATGAAAATCGGTGAACTGGCCCAACTGGCCCAATGCACGGTCGAGACCGTGCGTTACTACGAAAAGGAAGGCCTGCTGGCCGCGCCCGCGCGCAGCAGCGGCAACTACCGCGTCTACGGGCCCGAGCACCTGGAGCGCCTGCGCTTCATCCGCAACTGCCGCGCGCTGGACATGAGCCACGAGGAGATCCGCGCGCTGCTGCAACTCGCACAGCAACCCGCGGAGGACTGTGGCGCCATCAACGATGTCTTCGACGAGCACATCGCGCACGTGGACATCCGCATCCGCGAGCTGCAGCACCTGCGCGCACAGCTGGACCAGCTGCGCCAGCGCTGCCAGGTGGCGCATGCGGTGGACGACTGCGGCATCCTGCAGGGCATCGCGGCGCTGGAGACCACGGCACGGCCGGAGCGGCATACGCACCTGGGCTGAGCCTGCCCCGCAGCGCCGATTTTCGTCGGTCGCCATCGGCCGCATTTGCAACGCCTGCGCGCATGAGGCGATAAGGTGGTACGAAGCGCCCGCCCGCGCCGGGTCAGGTCACCGGGAAGGTACGCCGCAGTCAGGTCCGGGCATCGAGCACGGCGAAGATGCGCGCCAGGTCGTCCCGCAGGTCCATGGGATCTTCCAGGCCCACGCTGATGCGCAGCACCATCCGATCGGCCGGCCAGGGTACGAGGCTGCGGTCCGCGGAGATGTCCATCGGCGCGATCAGGCTGTGCGTGCCGCCCCAGGATGCGCCGATGTGGAAAGTCCGCAGCCCTTCCAGCGCCTGCGCCAGGTGCGGCTTGGCACCCGGCCGGAGCACGACGCTGTACACGCCGCTGCTGCCGGCAAAGTCACGTTGCCAGACCGCGTGGCCGGCACATGCGGGCAAGGCGGGATGCAGCACCGCGGCGACCGCGCGGAACCCCTGCAGCCACTGCGCTTGCTCCAGGGCGACGCGGCCGCTGTGCGCAATGCGCACGCCCATGGTCTCCAGCCCGCGCAGCGCCAGCGTGCAGTCGTCGGGCGACACGCCCATGCCCAGCATGCGCATGGTGGCCTTGAGCCGGTGGAAATGATCCATGTCGCGCACGCTCACCGCACCCATCATCAGGTCGGAATGGCCACCGATGTACTTGGTCACCGCCTCCATGGCGAAGTCGGCGCCATGGCGCAGCGGCTTGAACAACAGCGGGGTGGCCCAGGTGTTGTCGCAGCCCACGAGCGCACCGCGCGCGTGGGCCGCCTGCGCGATGGCCGCCACGTCCTGCACCTCCATCGTCGTGGAGCCCGGAGACTCGACCCACACGAGGCGCGTGCGTGCGCCGATGCGTTCCGCGACGCCGGCGCCCAGCGCGGGGTCGTAGACCTCGCAGGTGATGCCCCGGGGCGCCAGATACTCGCTGGCGAAATCGCGCACCGGCGGGTACACGTTGTCGGGAATCAGCAGCGTGTCCCCCGGCAAGGCGACCGTCAGCATCACCACCGCGATGGCCGCCTGGCCCGAGGGCAGCAGCACGGTGCGCACGCCCTCGTGCAGCGCGGTGAGCCGCGCCTCCAGCGCACGCGTGGTCGGCGTACCGTGCAGGCCGTAGGTGTAGCCGTCCGGGCCCCGGTCGCCGCGCTCGGCATAAGCCTGCGGGCTGTCGAAGACGATGGTGGACGCACGGTGCGTGGGCACCGCCAGACTGGCGTAACCCGCCTCGGAGACAGGTGGCTGGGCGATGAGACGGGTGGTATCGCGCACGGGAAACACCGATTACTTGGGAGCAGGCATCTGCGACGGCCGCGCTTCAGCGCCGCACGGCGCGCCGCACCCCCGGCAGCAGGGCCACCAGGCCCAGCACGCGCTCGAGCCGCAGCGCATCGGCCACCTCCACCGTGAAGGTCATCCAGGCCACACCCTTCACGGACTGCGTCAGAACGCCGATGACGTTCATGCGCTCCTTGACGAAGACTTCGGAGATGTCGCGCAGCAGGCCCTGGCGGTCCACCGCCTCCACGGCCACGTCCACCGGATAGACCGCTGCGCTGTCGCTGGCGCCACCGCTGCCCCACTCCACATCGATCACCCGCTCGCCATTGCGGGCAACCATCTCGCGCAGGTTGGAACAGTCGGCACGGTGCACGCTCACGCCTTTGCCGCGCGTCACGAAGCCCAGGATGCGGTCCGGCGGCGCCGGCTTGCAGCATTTGGCCAGCTGCGTCATCAGCGAGTCCACGCCCACCACCAGCACGCCGCCGGACTTGCCCGGCTGCGTGGGCCGCTTGATCAGCGGCGTGTCCGCCACCGGTGCCACGGGCTCGGGCGGACGCAGCAACTGCTCGATGTTGCGCAGGGAGTATTCGTCCTTGCCCACCACCTCGTACAGCCCTTCGGCCGAGTCGAAACCCAGCTTGCCCGCCAGGTCGTCGAGGTTCACCGAGGTGCGGCCCTCGCGCTGCAGCAGCCGCTCGACGGCCTCGCGTCCGCGGGCCACGGTCTCGTGCAATGCACGTGCGTTGAACCAGGCCCGCACCTTGGCGCGGGCGCGGTGGCTGGACAGGTAGCCCAGCTCGGTGTTGAGCCAGTCGCGCGACGGGCCACCCTCCTTCGCGGCCGTGATCTCCACGGTCTGGCCGTTCTGCAGCGGCGTGTTCAGCGGCACCATGGCCCCGTCCACCTTCGCGCCGCGGCAGCGGTGGCCCAGGTCGGTGTGCACCGAGTAGGCGAAGTCCACGGCCGTGGCGCCCTGCGGCAGCTCGACGATGGCGGCGTCGGGCGTCAGCACGTAGATGCGGTCCTCGAACATGCCGTTGCCGGCCTCGCCCGACAGGTCGCGTTCCCAGGCCAGCAGCTGGCGCAGCACGGCGATCTTGGCGTCGTATTCGCTGCTGGCCGACACGCCTGCGTAGCCCTTGGTGCCTGCCTCCTTGTAGGCCCAGTGCGCGGCCACGCCGTGTTCGGCATGGTCGTGCATGGCCTGGGTGCGGATCTGGAACTCGATGGCCTGGCCCTGCGCGTCGCGCACCACCGTGTGCAGCGACTGGTAGCCGTTGGACTTGGGGCGCGCGATGTAGTCGTCGAACTCGGACGGCACGGGCGTGAAGCGGCCATGCACATGCGCCAGCGCACGGTAGCAGTCCGCCACCGTGGCCACCACGATGCGCAGCGCGCGGATGTCGTAGACCTGCTGGAAGTCCAGCGACTTGCCGCGCATCTTCTTGACGATGCTGTAGATGTGCTTGGGCCGGCCCTGCACCGCCGCGGGGATGCCCTCGGCCGCCAGCTCCACCTGCAGGCGCATGCGCAACGACTCCATGCTGCTTTCGCGCACTACGCGCTTCTGCTCCAGCAGCCTGGCCACCACCTTGTAGTTCTCGGGCTCGAGGAAGCGGAAGGCGAGGTCCTCGATCTCCCACTTGATCTCCCAGATGCCCAGGCGGTTGGCCAGCGGCGCGAAGACCTGCAGCGACTCGCGCGCCAGTGCGGGCGACACCGGCAGCTTGGTCGCCGCGAAATGCCGCAGCGTCTGCAGCCGCGATGCCAGCCGCAGCATCACCACCCGCACGTCGCGCGAGAAGGCCAGCAGCATCTTGCGCACGTTCTCGGTCTGCGTGGCGGCGTCCTGAGCCATGGGCGCCGCCGTGGCACGGCCATCGGCCTGCACCACGCGGGCCTGGCGCTGCACGCGCACGAGCTTGGTGGTCTCCATGGCCAGCGCGGCCAGGCTGGGGCCGAAGCCCTTGCCGATCACCTCCAGCGGCTTGTTGAGGTGTTCACAGGCATAGACCAGGTAGGTCGCGGCCTGCGTGGGCTCGGAGCCACCGATGGAGGCCACGATGCTGCAGGTGGCATCGGCATGCGCCAGCGTGTTCTCGCCCGTGTCCAGCGACTCGCCACCGATCAGCGGCTCGGCGAAGGCCCGCGCGCGCTGCAGGATCTGGCCCGGATCGGGCGCCGCGCCACCTCCCGTCGCTGCCAAGGCTGTTTCGGCCTGCCGCTTCATCGCACCGCCCCGGCTGGCCAGGTCCGCGTCACGGTGCCAGCAGGAAACCGGCCACGCAGTCCACCTGGTCCTGGGCGATGAGCGTGGGCGCGTGCCCGATGCCGTCGAATTCCACCAGCTGCGCATGCGGGCCCCGCACCGTCATGTCGACCGCGGTGGCGCGCGACAGCAGGTCGGACACCGCGCCGCGCAGCAACAGCGTGCGCGCGCGGATGTTGTCGTAGAGCTGCCAGACGATGGCCTCGCCCTGCGCCGCCGCCTCGGCCGTGAGGGAGCGGAACGGCACGGCGATGGCCGGGTCGTAGTGCAGCGTCACGGCGCCGCTGCCGTCCGGATGCGGGCGCACCATGTGGCGCGAGAGCTCCATCCATTGCGCCGGCGTGTGGGGCCCGAAGGTGGTGGAGATGGACCACATCGCCGCCGCGGCCTGTTCCACGGTCTCGAAGCGCCCGGTGTTGCCGAGGTAGGTGCCGATGCGCGTGATGGCCTCCCAGCGCACCACGGGCCCCACGTCGTTGAGCACCAGGCGGCCCACGGGCTGCGGCAAAGGCAGGTTCGGCTGGCCGCACAGCATGATGCCGATCAACCCGCCCATGCTGGTGCCGACCCAGTCCAGCGTCTTCGGCTGCAGCTGCGCCAGCAGCGCGAGCATGTCGGCCACGTAGGTCGGGAACTGGTAGGCCGCCGCGTCCTTGAGCCAATCGCTCTTGCCACGGCCGGCCACATCGGGACACACCACCAAGATGGGTGCGCTGGCGCGTTCGCACAGCGTGCGGGCCAGCACGTCGAAGTCGCGCCCCTGGCGCGAGAGCCCGTGGGCGCAGACCACCACGTGCTGCGCCTGCGCGTCCCCCCACTGCCAATACGCCATTTGGTGTCCGCCCTGCGCATCAGGGCAGGCGACATGGCGCAGGACGGGTTCATTCAGGGGCATGGCATCTTCCTCGGGACCGGATTCACGACAGCATAATGGTACGAGCCGAGGATCGTAATTCAACCGGAGAGACCATGAATCCCATGCCCCCAGCCCGATACCCCGCCGTCTTCGTCTCCGCGACACGGGAGGCCTGACATGCTGCAAGGAAAGACCGCCCTCGTCACCGGCTCGACCAGCGGCATCGGGTTGGGCATCGCCCACGCATTGGCGCAGCAGGGCGCGAACATCGTGCTCAACGGCTTCGGCGACAGCGAAGGCCCGAAGGCCGCCATCGCCGCGCACGGCGTCAAGGTGGGCTACCACGGCGCCGACATGAGCCAGCCCGCGCAGATCGCCGACATGATGGCCTACGCCGAGAAAGACTTTGGCCGCGTGGACATCCTGGTCAACAACGCCGGCATCCAGCACGTGGCGCGCATCGAGAACTTCCCCGCCGAGAAGTGGGACGCGATCCTCGCCATCAACCTGTCCAGCGCCTTCCACGCCACGCGCCTCGCGCTGCCCGCGATGCAGGCCGCCAACTGGGGCCGTATCATCAACGTGGCCTCCGCGCACGGGCTGGTGGCTTCGGCCGAAAAATCCGCCTACGTGGCGGCCAAGCACGGCCTCGTGGGCCTGACCAAGGTCACGGCGCTGGAGAACGCCACCAGCGGCGTGACCTGCAACGCCATTTGCCCCGGCTGGGTGCTGACGCCCCTGGTGCAGAAGCAGATCGACGACAAGGCCGCGGCCAAGGGCATCTCCGCCCAGCAGGCCACCGAGGACCTGCTGCGCGAGAAGGAGCCCTCGCTGCAATTCACCACGCCCGAAGAGCTGGGCGCGCTGGCTGTGTTCTTCTGCTCGCCAGCCGGCAACAACGTGCGTGGCGTGGCCTGGAACATGGACGGCGGCTGGGTGGCACAGTAGCCCGCGCAGCCAGCGCCGTGCCTATCCTCCTACGGCGTCGTTGCGGTGGCTCCGATGGTGCGCAGCCGGCACGGCCACCAGAATCGATGGAGCGTCTTTCCCTCACCGCTCCGACTGTCCATGCCCTACACCCCGCCTCCGGCGTCACCACCCCATGGTCCGCCCCCCCTGCCTTCCCTGCCCCAGCTGCTGGGTGACCTGCTCGACGAGCTGCCCGGCGTTGTCGGAGACCGTGTACACCTGCTGACGCTGGAACTGCGCCGCGCCACGCAGGCCCTGTCCGGGATCCTGGTGCTGGGCCTGGCGGCGGCGCTGCTCGGCATCACGGCCTGGCTGGCGCTGTGGATCGGCATGGCGGCCGCGGCCATCGCCTGGGGACTGCACTGGGGATGGGTCGCCGCCGGCGTGGTGGCGCTGAACCTCCTGCTGGCTGCGCTCGCGGTCCAGCGGCTGCGGGCCCTCGTACCGCTGATGGGCCTGCCGGCCACGGTGCGCCGCCTCACGCAGCGCCCTGAGGAGCCGGCGGACACCGCTGCGCCCCAGGGGGACACACCATGAGCCGCCGAGACACCCCGCTGGACACTGACGCGATGGCCGCATTGGCGCAGGCCGCGCCGGAGGCCGACCTGGACACGCAGATCGCACTGGCCGAGGCGCGCGTCATGGCACGCGATGCGCGCGTGTTGCACCAGGGGCGGCTGCTGCGGCAGCGGCTGTCCACGCATGGCACGCAGGCACGCCTGGCCGGCCTGGGCGCCATCGGCATCACCGCCACGCTGTTGCTGCTGCGCCGGCGCAAGGGTTCAGGCGACGAGCCCGCAGCCGCGCAAAGTGGTCAGCGCAGGGCCTCGCGGCCCGCCCGGCCCTCGTGGTGGGTCCAATGGCTGCCGCTGCTGTTGCAGGTGGTCAGCGCCGGCAGCGTCCGACCCTCACGCCCTCCGGGCCTCGTGGGCTGGATGTCGACGCTGCTGTCTGCACGCCAACGGTGGGCGGGGCGGCGCGATGCCAGCGCTGCGGCGTCGGACCTGGCTGCGGCGGACCGCCAAGCGACCGGCACGGCGACTCCCGCCCCGCGCAGGCGCGGCTAGCACCGCCGGGGCGGTTGCCCCGGTCAGCGCTGGGCGCGTTCGAGCATGCGCAGCACCTGCATCTGCATGGTGGCGAGCCCCTCGCGCAGCTGCATTTCCGGGTGGTCCTTGGACAACCTGAGCTGCTCTTCCGATGGCATCGGTGGCAGCAGCTCCCGGGCTTCCAGGAGCTTGGTCGCGAGTGCGGAGAGCCGTTGAACGTCCACGGAAGCTTTCGAGGAAGGTGGGGGAGGCCACGGGCCCGTCAACCTGCGACCCTGCAAAGGGCCGCATCGACGCGGAAGTGGTCCATGCAGTAGCGTGACCATAACGGATCGCCAGGCACTACGGATGACTTCCGCAACAGGCAGTTGCAAATCCATGGCCGGTGACCGCCGCATGCGCCGTGCCGGCAGTGCCTTGCGGTGCCAGCTGCACGCGACGGCGACGCCGGGGCCATGGCGCGGCGGCCCCCCTATTCCTTGGCAGGCACCGTGCTCAGGTCCGCATACGCGTCGATCAGCAGCTTCATGAGCCGCATGAACTCCTTGCGCTCTGGCTTCGCCAGCGGCGCCAGCAGCCGCTGCTGCGCGTTCAGCATGCAGGGCACGGCGGCCGCCAGCAGGGCGATGCCTTCGGGCGTGGCGTCGACGAGGCGCACGCGGCGGTCCAGCGGCGAGACGCTGCGCTGCACCAGCCCGCGCGCCTCCAGCCGGTCGATCACCCCGGCAATGGTCGACGTGTCGTAGGCGATGGTCTGGGCCAGCGTCTTCTGGTCGATGCCGGGCTGCGTGGCGATGGTCTGCAGGGCCGAATACTGCACCGGTGTGAGGTTCAGCGCGGCCACCTCCTGCATGAAAAGCGCCACCGCCAGCTGCTGCACGCGCCGTGCGTAGTGGCCCGGCTGGGCCTGCAGATCCACCGTCTTCCAGTCTTCGGCCATGGCTTGCTCCTTGCACACCGCGCGGGGCAGGCGCGATGCGGGTTCACAAATAGTTTGTATGCTGATAATATTGATGCTGAATATTATCCTGCATCGGCCGACACCGCATGCGGGGCGTGTGACCGTCAGCAACCCATGAGGAGCAAACCATGCAATTCCACCTGGACGGCTTCAAGGCCGGCGACCCGCATTTCCATCCGGCGTCTCCCGATGCCATGCCCCACTCCACCGACGCCGTGCCGCCGCAGGTGGACGTGCTGATCGTCGGCTGCGGCCCCGCCGGCCTCACGCTGGCGGCGCAGCTGGCCGCGTTTCCCGACATCCGCACCTGCATCGTCGAGCAGAAGGACGGCCCGCTGAAGCTCGGCCAGGCCGATGGCATCGCCTGCCGGACCATGGAGATGTTCGAGGCCTTCAACTTCTGCGAGAAGGTCCTGAAGGAGGCCTGCTGGATCAACGAGGTCACCTTCTGGAAGCCCGACGTGCAGCGGCCCGAACACATCGTGCGCCATGGCCGCGTGCAGGACACGGAAGACGGCCTCTCGGAGTTCCCGCACGTGATCCTGAACCAGGCGCGGGTGCACGACTTCTACCTGGAGACCATGCGCAACGCACCCAGCCGGCTGGAGCCGCACTACGCGCGCCAGCTGCTGGACGTGTCGGTGGACGATGCCGCTGCCGACTATCCCGTGACCGTGCGCCTGCAACGCACGGATGCCGCGGGGGTGGGCCACGCCGGCCAGGTCGAGACCGTGCGTGCGCGCTACGTGGTGGGTTGCGACGGCGCGCGCAGCCAGGTGCGCCGCGCCATCGGCCGCCAGCTGGTGGGCGACTCGGCCAACCAGGCCTGGGGCGTGATGGACGTGCTGGCCGTGACGGACTTCCCCGACATCCGCTACAAGGTCGCGGTCCAGTCCGCGAACGGTGGCAACCTGCTGGTGATCCCGCGCGAGGGCGGCTACCTGGTGCGCATGTACGTCGAGATGGAAAAACTCGGCGAGGAAGAACGCGTGGCCGAGCGCGGCATCACCATCGAGAAACTCGTGGCGACCGCGCAGCGCATCCTGCATCCCTTCCAGCTGGACGTGAAGGAGGTGCCCTGGTGGTCGGTCTACGAGATCGGCCAGCGCATCTGCGACAAGTACGACGACGTGCGCGCCGAGGACATGCCGCAGCGCCTGCCGCGCGTGTTCATCGCCGGGGATGCCTGCCACACGCACAGCCCCAAGGCCGGCCAGGGCATGAACTTCTCCATGCAGGACACCTTCAACCTGGGCTGGAAGCTGGCCTCCGTGCTGCGGGGCCAGTGCGCCCCGTCGTTGCTGCACACCTACTCGGAGGAACGGCAGGTGGTGGCGCAGGAGCTGATCGACTTCGACCGCGAGTGGGCGAAGATGTTCAGCAAAAAGCCCAAGGAAGGCGCGAATGGCGGCGACGGCGGCGTGGATCCGAAGGCGTTCCAGACCTATTTCGTGCGCCATGGCCGCTTCACGGCCGGCGTGGAGACGCACTACCGCCCCTCGGTGATCACCGGCGAGGCCACGCACCAGGCCTTGGCCGCGGGCTTCACCATCGGCAAGCGCTTCCATTCGGCGCCCGTGGTGCGCGTCACGGACGGCAAGCCCGTGCAGCTGGGCCATGCCGGCAAGGCCGACGGGCGCTGGCGCCTGTATGCCTTCGCCGGTGCGGACGATGTGCAGGGCACAGACACCGGTGTGCGGGCCTTGTGCCGCTTCCTGGAAGACGCACCCGATTCGCCCGTGCGCCGCTTCACGCAGCCCGGGCAGGACATCGATGCCGTCTTCGATGTGCGCGCCATCTTTCCGCAGCACCATGCGGAGATCCTGTTCGAGACCATGCCGGCCTTGCTGCGCCCGCAGAAGGGCCGCCATGGCCTGCGCGACTACGAGAAGGTCTTCAGCCCCGATCTCAAGAACGGGCCGGACATCTTCGACCTGCGCGGCATCGACCGCGCGCGCGGTGCGCTGGTCGTGGTGCGGCCGGACCAGTATGTGGCCAATGTGCTGCCGCTGGATGCCCACGCGGAACTGGCGGCCTTCTTCGGCGGATTCATGCTGCCGCGCTGAGCTGCATCGCCGGGGCCTGCGGAGCCCCTCCATGCGGGCTGCAGGGAGGCATGCGCCACCGCCCGATGGGCAACATCAATCAAATGAGTTAGTCTGTCACGGTCGTTCACCCTTGCCTCGGAGCCCTCCCCCATGGCATCGACCGGTCCGTCCCACGGCGCCCATGCTCCCGCCGCTCCCCTTGTGACCCTGCAGCGGGCGCGGCGGGCGGCGTGCATGGCAGCGGTGGTGGTGGCATTGCTGGGGTTGACGGTGCTGGCCGGCTGGGTCCTGGACTTGCCGCTGCTGCGCAGCGTCCTGCCGGGCGCGGCCCACACCAAGGCCAATACCGCGCTCGGGATGGTCGGCGGCGCAATCGCGTTGCTGCTCTGCACACTGCCAGGCCCTTCCGCGGGCCGGACGCTGGGCCGCGTGCTCGCGGTGGCCGTCGCGCTGCTGGGGCTGGCAACGCTGGCCGAGCACCTCTTCTCCTGGAACCCCGGCCTGGACGAGTGGCTGCTGCCGGACACCAGCTCCGCGTTCAACCCGGCCAAGGGCCGCATGTCCCCCTTCAGCGCTGCGGCCTTCGTGGCGCTGGGGTGCGCCATCGCCTGCCTGCCGGAGCCCCGCGCGACGTGGCTCGCGCGCACGGCGGGGGGCCTGGCCGCGGCGATCGGCGTGGTGTCCATCGCGGGTTACCTGGGGAACGTGACCACCCTCGTGACGGACCGGATGGCGTCGCCGGTGACCGTGCACGCGGCGATCGGTTTCATCCTGCTCGGTGTGGCGACCTACCTGCTGGCTTCCGCGCAGCACGCGGAGGCCACGTCCCGCACGCGCAGCCGGCTGGAGACGCTGGCGATGGGCGGGTTCATCCCGGCCTGGCTTTTCGTGGTGGTGGCCGGCGGGTTCAGTTCCACCACCGGCGCCAACTTCGCCGACACCGTCCACCTGGTGGCCCACACGCAGGAGGTGCGCGCCGAACTGGGCAAGGTCTACGGCCTGATCGCGGACGCCGAGTTGGCACGCCATGACCGGCTGCTGACCCTGGAGGCCTTCCCCGGGGTGGACGTCGACGCCTGGAGCCGCGAGCTGCGCGCGAACCTGCAGCGGCTGCGCACGCTGCTCTCCGACAATCCGGAGCAGCTCGAACGGCTGCAGCGCCTCGAAGACCTGGTGAAGATGCATGCGCAGGCGCTGCAGGGTTCCGCCACCGCGCCTGCGCCGGATGCCTCCACGCAGGAGCAGCATCGGGTCGACGAGCGGAGCCTGCGGCAGATCCGCACCGTGGTGCACCAGATGGACCAGGCAGAGGCGACGCTGCTGGAGACCCGGCTGCGCGTGTCGCAACGGCAGCGCAACTTCGCGCTGGCCGGCCTGCTGGCCACGCTGGTGGTGCTCTCCGGGCTGTTCGTGCTGCTGCTGCGCGGCATCCGCAAAGAGGCCGTGGCGCGCGATGCTGCCGACGAGCGCATCCAGCGGCTCAATGCCGAACTGGAAGGCCGCGTGCGCGAACGCACCACGCAGCTGGAGTTCCAGCAGGCGTTCCTGCGGCGCGTCATCGACCTCAACCGAAACCTCATCTTCGCCAAGGACACCGAGGGACGGTTCGTGCTGGCCAACGTCGCGATGGCGCAGGCCTATGGCACGACGCCGCGCGATCTCGTCGGGCGCAGCGAACACGACTTCAACCCCGACACGCAGCAGGTGCAGCAGTTCCACGCCGCCGACCTGCAGGTCATCCACAGCGGGCAGGACCTGGAGATCCCCGCGGAGCCCCTGACCCTGGCTTCCGGTGAAGTGCGCTGGTACACCACCGTCAAGCGGCCCATGCAGGCGGTCGACGGCCAGACCACGATCCTGCTGGGCGTGGCGACCGACATCACGGAGCGCAAGCTGGCCGAGGATGGGCTGCGCGACATGGCCACCCACCTGGAGCGCCGCGTCGCCGAGCGCACGCTGGAGCTGCAGGCCACCAACGCGCAGCTGGAGCAGGCCCGCGCACAGGCCGATGCGGCCAGCCGCGCCAAGTCGGCCTTCCTGGCCAACATGAGCCACGAGATCCGCACGCCCATGAACGCCATCATCGGCCTGACGCACCTGATGACGCGCGGCACGCAGGAAGGGCTGCAGCGCGAGCGGCTGGACAAGATCGGGGGCGCGGCGCAACACCTTCTGCAGGTGATCAACGACATCCTCGACATCTCCAAGATCGAGGCCGGCAAGCTCACCCTGGACGACGCCGAGTTTTCGCTGGAAGAGCTGATGGGCCGTGCGATCGCGCTGGTCGCGTCCCAGGCCCGCGGCAAGGGGCTGGAGCTGATCCTGGACGAAGACCACCTGCCCGACCGCCTGCGGGGCGACCCGACGCGGCTGTCGCAGATCCTCATCAACCTGCTGTCCAACGCCGTCAAGTTCACGGAGCATGGCTGGGTGCGCCTGCGCGGTGCGGTGCTGGAGGAGGACGCCCAGCAGCTGCTGCTGCGCTTCGAGGTGCAGGACACCGGACCCGGCATCTCGCAGGAGCGCCAGGCCCTGCTGTTCGCATCCTTCGAACAGGCCGACAACTCCTCCTCGCGCCGCCACGGTGGCACCGGGCTGGGCCTGGCCCTGTCACGCCAGCTGGCCCGGGCGATGGGCGGCGAGGCCGGCGTGGTGAGTGCGCCCGGGGCAGGCAGCCAGTTCTGGTTCACGGTGAGGCTGCAACGCGCGCCCGAGGCGGGGCGCAAGCCCGCGCCCGTGCTGCTGGAAGGCCTGCGCGCGCTGCTGGTGGACGACCTGCCAGAGGCGCGCGCCGTCATCGGCGAGCGCCTGCGCACCATGGGCATGGAGGTGGACACCGCCGACAGCGGCGTGGCCGCCGTGCGCAAGGTCGAGGCCGAGCTGGCGCGGCGGCGCGCCTACGACGTGATGCTGATCGACTGGCGGATGGAGCCCCTGGACGGCATCGAGACGCTGGCGCGCCTGCGCGCCGTGCTGGGCGACGGCATGCCGCCCTCCATCCTCGTCACGGCCTTCGACGAAGTGACGCTGGGCGAGCGCGCACGGCGCGCCGGATTCGATGCCGTGCTGCCCAAGCCCATCACCCCCTCCACCCTGCAGGACCAGCTGGCCGTGTTGCTGCAGGCGCCCCGGGAGGCGGAGGATTCCCGCCCCTCCGAGATCTCGGGTACCGAAGCCCTGGTGAAGGCGCGCCACGCAGGGCAGCGCATCCTGCTGGCCGAGGACAACCCGGTCAACCGCGAAGTCGCCCAGGCGCTGCTGGAGCAGGCCGACCTGGTCGTGGAGACCGCGTGGGACGGCGGGCGCGCCGTGGAGCTGGCGCTGTCGCGGCGCTACGATCTGGTGATGATGGACGTGCAGATGCCCGACATGGACGGCCTGGAAGCCACGCGCGCGATCCGCCAGCGGCTGGGCCAGGCGCTGCCCATCATCGCCATGACCGCCAACGCCTTCATGGACGACCGCCAGGCCTGCCTGGAGGCGGGCATGAACGACCATGTCGCCAAGCCGGTGAACCCCGAGGTGATGTACGCCACCTTGCTGCGCTGGCTGCCCCTGCGCGCCTCCGAAGCGGACCGCCTGCCCGAGGCCCCGCCCACCACGCCGGCGGAACTGGAGCGCCTCCCGCTGCCGGACCGGCTGGCCACCATCGATGGCTACGACGTGGAGATGGCCCTGCGCTCCGTGTCGGGCCAGGTGCCGATCCTGGAGCGCGTGGTGCGGCGCTTCGTCGCCACCTACACCCAGGGCCTTCCGGAGCTGCTGGACGAGGACGGCACCGACGCCGAGGTGATCACGCGCTGGCACAAGGCCTGCCACTCCGTGCGCGGCGCACTGTCCACGCTGGGCGCGAGCCGGCTGCTCGGCGGCCTGGTGGAATTCGAACGGCGGCTCGCCGCGGCCGAGTCGCCACGCGCCCTGCGGGCAGACGCGGCGGCCCTGCATGCCCAGATGCTGGCGCTGGTGAAGCTGCTGGCCGAACAACTCTGACGTGACTGATGGATTCTGATCGCTTCTCACCCTTCCTCGCCGAGGGTCCGGCCGCCGCGCGCTTCCGGGACATCGACTGGTCTGCCACCCCGCTGGGCGCCCCGGCCCGGTGGTCCCCGAGCCTGCGCAGCCTGCTCGCCACCATGTCGCGCTCGCACCAGCCGATGCTGCTGCTCGTGGGGCCGGCGCACATCCAGCTCTACAACGACGCCTATGTGGCACAGGGCCTGAGCCGGCATCCCTCGCAGATGGGCCGGCCCTTCGCGGAAACCTGGTCCGAGGCCGTCGATGCCGTCGTCGCGCAATTCGACACCGTGCTGGCCGACGGCACGCCCCAGCTCTATGAGGACCGCGAGCTGCAGCTGGTGCGCGACGGACGCATCGCGAAATGCTGGTTCAGCTACGCCAGCACGCCCTTCGTGGATGCCGATGGCCAGGTGCAAGGGGTGCTGATCACCCCCATCGAGACCACGCAACGCGTGCTGGCGGCGCGGCGGCAGGAAGCCCTGGAAGCGGTCTCCGACAGCCTGCAGCGCGTGCGCGACGCCAGCGCGCTGCCCGAGGCGGCGGCGCGTGCGCTGGCGGCCCATGCAGCGGATGCGACCGCGCTGTGCTGCTACCGCACGCCGCTCTCTGGCTTCGCCCCCGTGCGCGGGCCAAACACGAGCCCGGCCGCCGGCAACGCCCCCACGGAAGCGCAGCTGCTGCAATGGCTGGACACCGACCCGTGGCTGTGGCGCCGGCTGCAGGCCGGCCTGGAGGTGCACAGCGACCGCTACCTGCTGGTGCCGCTGGCGGAGAAGCCCGACGCCGACGTGCTGCGGCTGGTGGCCTTCGGCCTGGACCCGCAGCTGCCCTTCGACCTGAACTACCTGCAGTACCTGCTGCAGCTGGGCCGGCGCATCGCGCAGGCCTTCGACCGGCTGGATGCGGAACACGCCCGCGAAACGAGCGCGCGCGAACGCGATGCCCTGCTGGCCCAGGCGCCCATCGGTGCGGCCGTGTGGACCGGGCGCGACCTCCGGTTCACGCTCGCCAACCCCATCTATTGCCAGTACGTCGGCAAGCACGACCTGGTGGGCAAGACCTTCGAAGAGGGCTTCCCCGAGCTCAAGGACACGGAGCTGCCAGGCATCTTCCACACCTGCTACGACACGGGCGTGCCCTACGTCAGCCCCGAGACCGCGGTGCTCCTTGACATGCAGGGCAATGGCGTGCTGGAGCAACGCTACTTCCAGTTCAACCTGCAGCCCATGCGCAGCATCGACGGGGATGTGTACGCGCTGATGGCCATTGTGGTCGACCTGACCGCGCAGGTGCGCGACCGCCAGGCACTGCAGGACCGTGCGGCGGACCTGGAGGAGACGGTGCGCCTGCGCACGCGCTCGCTCGAAGACGCGGTCGCCTTCAACCGCAACGTGACCGAGATGGTGCCGGGCCGCATCGCGCTCTGGGATGCCGAGCTGCGCTGCCAGTTCGCGAACCACAGCTTCTGCGAATGGGTCGGGCGCCAGCCCGGTGAGCTGCTGGGAATGCCCGCGAGTGCGCTGCTGCCGCCGGGAACCGTCAATCGCCTCCAGCACCATGTCGACGGCGCGCTGGCCGGCATCCCCCAGCATTTCGAGACACGCTCCGTACGGCCCGAGGGCGTCCGGTACAGCCAGATCCACTACGTGCCCGAGCAGGTGCGACCGCCACGGCGACCCGGCTTCTACCAGATGGCCATCGACATCACGCCGTTGAAGGAAGCGGAGTTCGCGCTGCGCGATGCCAACGCCGACCTGGCCCGCTCGCGCGACGCGGCAGAGGCCGCCAGCCGCACCAAGAGCGCGTTCCTGGCCAACATGAGCCACGAGATCCGCACCCCGCTCAACGCCATCCTGGGCATGACGCACCTGCTGTCGCGCCGCATCGCCGACACCGGGCAGCTGCAGCAGCTGGGCAAGGTCGACGCGGCCGCCAGGCACCTGCTGGGCCTGATCTCCGACGTGCTGGACATCTCCAAGATCGAGGCCGGCAAGCTGGTGCTGGAACAGCATGCGCTCGCGCTCACCGACGTGGTGTCCTGGGCGCTGGAGATGGTGCGCGGGCCCGCCGAGGCCAAGGGGCTGGTGCTGGCCAGCGACCTGCACGGGCTGCCCGAGACAGTGCAGGGAGACGCGTTGCGCCTGTCGCAGATCCTCATCAACCTGCTCTCCAATGCCGTCAAGTTCACCGAGCGCGGCAGCATCACGCTGCGGGGGCGCCTGCTGGAGACGGCGGGCGGTCGCTGCCACCTGCATTTTGAGGTGCAGGACACGGGCATCGGCATCGCGGTGGCGCAGTTGCCGACGCTCTTCGGCTCCTTCGAGCAGGCCGACAGCTCCATCACGCGGCGCCATGGGGGCACGGGCCTGGGCCTGGCGCTGTCGCGCCAGCTGGCCCGTGCCATGGGCGGCGACGCCGGCGTGCGCAGCGCGCCCGGCATGGGCAGCCATTTCTGGTTCACGGTCTGGCTGGGCCTGGGCGGGGCGCCCGGCGGCGCGGGCATGGCAGCCCATGGCCCCGCCGCGACAGAACGCCCCGCGCGGCTCGCCGCGCTCGAGGCGCGGCTGCGCGACACGCACGGCGGACGGCGGGTGCTGCTGGCCGAAGACAACCCCGTGAACCGCGAGGTGGGCGCCGCGCTGCTGGAGGGCGTGGGGCTCACGGTGGTGACGGCCGACGACGGCGAACAGGCCATCGAGCGCGTGCGTGCCGAACGCTTCGACCTGGTGCTGATGGACATGCAGATGCCGCTTGTCGACGGCCTGGAGGCCACGCGCACGATCCGCGCCGACATGAACACCCTGCCCATCATCGCCATGACCGCCAACGCCTTCGTGAGCGACCGCCATGCCTGCTTCGAGGCCGGCATGGACGACCATGTCCCCAAGCCCGTCGACCCCATCGTGCTCTACACCGCGCTCCTGCGCTGGCTGCCGGCGGAGGCCGCCTGACATGGCCCGCCAATACCCGGGTGCCTCACGGTGCGGGCTGCCGCAGCAGCCCTGTCAAGCGACCGACCGGTCCGTCGCCCGCAGGGCCGCATGCCGCTTTCGCGCTGCGTCCAGGAACACGAATATTCGCTCGTCGTCGCAGTAGGCGGGATTGAAGCGCATCCAGCGGGTGGCTTCGAGCGTTGTCGAATACAGGTGGCCGGGGCCCATCATGATGTCGCATTCCGCGGCCTCGGTGGAGATCGCGTCGGAGTCCGGCATGTCGGGATGGTGGGCCCATAAAAACAGCCCGGCCCGGGGCTGCGCGAACAGGTGGAAGCCCAGGTCCAGCAGCTGGGCCGCCGTTCGCTCATGCGCCTCGGCGATGCGCACATGCAGGCTCTTGAGGTGCTTGCGCCAGCGCCCGTCGGTCAGCACGTGGTGCGTGATGCGTTCGCTGATCTCCGAGGACGTCAGCCCCGCCATCATCTTGAGCTGCGCGAAATCCTCCACCAGGTCGGCGTTGGCCAGCAGGT
The DNA here is from genome assembly GCA_965278985.1 of Burkholderiaceae bacterium. Classification (GTDB taxonomy): domain Bacteria; phylum Pseudomonadota; class Gammaproteobacteria; order Burkholderiales; family Burkholderiaceae_C; genus CAISIP01. The sequence goes on from OZ257131.1 coordinate 1,772,701, forward strand.
AGCCCACGCGCAGGTTGGGTGACAGCGGCTTGGAGAAGCTGCGGATGTGGATCACGCGGTTCAGCTGGTCCAGGCTGGCGAAGGACTGCCGCGCCACGGGGTCGAGGTCCGCATAGATGTCGTTCTCCACCAGCAGCATGTCGTGCCGCTCCACCAGGTTCAGCACCCGGTGCATCTGGGCCAGGCTCGTGACCGAACCGGTGGGGCTGTGCAGGCGGGGCTGCGTGAAGAACACCTTGGGCCGGTGCTCCGCGATCAACCGCTCCAGCGCCGCCACATCGTAGCCGTCGGGCGTGCGCGGCACGCCGAGCAGGCGCGCACCGAGGAAACGCAGCGAGAACAGCAGGTTGGCATAGCCCGGGTCGTCGACCAGCACCGCATCGCCGGCTTTCACCAGGCTGCGCGCCACCAGGTCCAGCGCCTGGCTCGAGCCCTGGGTCAGCAGCACCTGCTGCAAGGACACCGATATCTCCTGCTCGGACATGACGTCGCGGATGGCCTGGCGCAGCGGCCGGTAGCCCTGGGGATCGCCGTAGCCGCCGAAGTCACCACCCTCCCCCGCCAGCGCGCGCATGCCGCGCTGCAGCCCTTCTTTGAACAACCAGCCGTCCGGCAGCCAGCCACAACCGGGCTTCAACGCCAGGCCCCGGTTCTCGAAGACCTCGCGCAGGCACCACATCGAGTCGAAAGGGGCCCAGCGGCGCACACCCGTGGTCGCGGCCGACACATCGGCCGGCGCCATCCGCCGCACGAAGAAGCCCGTGCTCGCGCGCGACACCAGGTGCCCCTGGGCCACCAGGCGGTCGTAGGCATCGGCCACTGTGAAGATGCTGACCGCGTGCGCCTTGGCGAATTGGCGGATGGACGGCAGCTTGGCCCCGGAGCGCAGCTTGCCCTGCTCGATGAGCGCGATGACGTTGGCGACGATCTGCTGGACGAGCGGGATGTTGCTGTGGGGCTGCAGGGCAAACATGGGAGCGACTTCGGGGACAGTTCTCACCGCGTGGCCTGGGCACTGCGCATCGCGGCGGCGATCATGGTGCACCACAAACCCCGTGCTCGCACGCCTGCGCTGCCGTGGATGGCCCTCATGTCGTCACCTAGGCGACACGCGAGAACGACGCTCCACCGTGCCGGGCGCGCCGCTGTCACGGGGGTGTCGCGACCAAACTGTACAGGCGCGCAAGCCAGTACAGGTACCCGCGCGACAGCCGCTGCCTGTACCTGTCTCTGATGGCCCGGGCTCCGCAGAATCGACCGCAGCTGCCCACCGACGGGCTCCCCGCCTTCGCCTGCCCCGACCGAGCGCCCGCCAGATGCCCAGAGAAACCACCCGCACCAACGCCGCCCTCATGACACGCCGGCACCATGCCGTTCCGCGTGGCGTGGGCAACATCCACGATGTCTTCATCGCGCGCGGCGAGAACGCCGAAGTGTGGGATGTAGAGGGGCGCCGCTACATCGACTTCGCCGGTGGCATCGCGGTGCTCAACACCGGGCACCGCCATCCGCGGGTCCTCGAGGCCGTGCAGGTCCAGCTGCAGCGCTACACCCACACCTGCTTCCAGGTGCTGGCCTACGAGCCGTATGTGGAACTCGCCGAACGCCTGAACGCCCTCGCGCCAGGCGCCTCGCCCAAGAAGACCCTGCTGCTGACCACGGGTGCCGAGGCCGTCGAAAACGCCGTGAAGATCGCCCGGGCGCACACCGGCCGTCCCGGCATCATCGCCTTCGGTGGCGGCTACCACGGCCGCACGCTGCTCACGATGGGGCTCACCGGCAAGGTGATGCCCTACAAGCAGGGCTTCGGCCCCTTTCCCGCCGACATCCACCACGCGCGCTTTCCCAGCGCCCTGCACGGTGTCAGCGTCGACGAGGCCATCGCCTCGGTGGAACGGATCTTCAAGACCGCGGTCGAGCCCACCCGTGTCGCCGCGATCATCGTGGAGCCCGTCCAGGGCGAGGGTGGCTTCCATGTGGCACCGGCCGAGTTCCTGCAGCGGTTGCGCACCCTGTGCAGCACGCACGGCATCCTGCTGATCGCTGACGAGGTGCAGACGGGTGCGGGCCGCACCGGCACCTGGTTCGCCATCGAACAGTCCGGCGTCGAGGCGGACCTGATCACGACCGCCAAGTCGCTGGCCGGCGGCTTCCCGCTGTCGGCCGTCGTCGGGCGCGCGGACGTCATGGACACGCCGCACGTGGGCGGCCTGGGCGGCACCTACGCGGGCAGCCCGGTGGCGTGCGCCGCGGCACTGGCCGTGCTGGAGGCCTTCGACGCGCAGGACCTGCTCGTGCGCGGGCGTGCCATCGGCCAGCACTTCCAGCAGCATCTGCGCACGCTGGCAACAGGCCACCCCGTCATCGCGGATGTCCGCGGCCTGGGCGCCATGGTGGCGATCGAACTCTGCGAAGGCGGCGATCCCGCGCGCCCCGATGCCGCGGCCACGAACTTCGTGATCGCCGAGGCGCGCAGGCGCGGGCTCATCCTCATCAGCTGCGGCACCCACGGCAACGTCCTACGCTTCCTGGTGCCGCTCACCGCGGCCGATGCCTTGCTGGACGAAGGCCTGGACATCCTGGCGCAGTGCTTCGACGCCCTCGCCCGCTCGCGCACGGGAGCCGCATGATGGAAGCAGCCCCCCGCGCCCCCGCCGGCTGGCCGGCCGTTGCCAAGGCCGGGACGCTGCTGCTGCGCCTGGCCAAGGGCATCGCCGTGCTGGTGCTGATCATCCTGCTGAACTTCCTGCTGATCCGCCTGGCGCCTGGCGACCCCGTCCAGGTCATGGCGGGCGAAGCCGGTGCCGCCGACGCGATGTTTATCGCGCAGCTGCGCGAGCAGTTCATGCTCGACCGGCCCTGGTACGTGCAGCTGGGCAAGTACCTCTGGGACGTGGCCCACTTCGACCTGGGCTACTCCTACCGCCAGCATGCCCCCGTGGCGGAGCTGATCTGGGAGCGCCTGCCCGCCACCTTGCTGCTCACAGGCACCGCCTTCGTGTTCGCCATCGTCTCGGGTATCGCACTGGGCGTGCTGGCCGGCATGCGGGCCCGCAAATTCGCGGACTGGCTGGTCAGCGGGCTGTCCCTGCTGTTCTTCGCCACGCCGCTGTTCTGGCTCAGCCTGCTGATGGTGATGGCCTTCTCGGTGTGGCTGGGCTGGTTCCCTTCCTCCGGGATGGAAACCGTGGGCGCATCGCTCACCGGCTGGGACCGCGTGCTCGACATCGCCCAGCACCTGTTCCTGCCGGCGTTGACGCTGGGGCTCTTCTACATGGCGATCTATGCGCGCATGACGCGGGCCTCGGTGCTGGAGGTCAAGAACCTGGACTACGTGCGCACCGCGGTGGCCAAAGGCGTGAAGCCCCGCCTCGTCGTGCGGCGACACATCCTGCGCAACGCGCTGCCGCCCATCATCACGCTGGCGGGCATGCAGGCCGGCCAGTTGCTCGGCGGCGCCGTGCTCACCGAGACGGTGTTCGCCTGGCCCGGCATCGGCCGGCTGGCCTTCGACGCGCTGCTGCAGCGGGACTACACGGTGCTGCTGGGCGTGTTCTTCATGGCCTCGCTGATGGTCATCGTGTTCAACTGGCTGACCGACCTACTGCACGGCCTGGTCGATCCGCGCACGGAGTCGGTGCGATGAGCGCGCGCCGGGCCGGTGTCGCCATCGGGCTGCTGCTGCTGCTCGGGCTGGTGCTCATGGCCGTGTTCGCGCCAGCGCTGTTTCCGCAGGATCCCTGGGAGATGGCGGGCCAGCCCATGCTCAAGCCCTTCGCCGACCCGGGTTTCCTGCTCGGCACCGACATGCTGGGGCGCGACGTGGCGGCCGGCCTGGTGCACGGCGCCCGGGTCTCGTTGCTGGTCGGCGCGGCTTCCACGCTGGTCGCATTGCTGGTGGGCATCACGCTGGGCGCCGCCGCGGGCTACTACGGCGGCGTGGTCGACGACGTGCTGACACGGGTCACGGAATTCTTCCAGACCATCCCCACCTTCGTGTTCGTGCTGGTCATCGTGGCCACGCTGCGGCCGTCGATCTACTCCATCGTGCTGGCCATCAGCGTGGTGAGCTGGCCGTCCATCGCGCGGCTGGTACGCGCTCAGGTGATGTCGCTCAAGAACCGCGAGTTCGTGCTGGCCGCCGTGGCCCTGGGCGAGAGCGACCTGCGCATCATCCTGCGCCAGATCCTGCCCAACACGCTGGCACCCGTGATGGCCATGGCCTCGCTGATGGTGGCCTCGGCGATCCTCACCGAGTCGGCCATCAGCTTCCTGGGCCTCGGAGACCCCAACATGATGAGCTGGGGCTACATGATCGGTGTCGCGCGCTCGTCCATCCGCCACGCCTGGTGGCTCAGTTTCATGCCCGGCTTCGTCATCTTCCTGACGGTGCTGATGATCAACCTCGTGGGCCAGGGTCTGAGCGACTCGCTGGACCCCCGCCAGCAGCCGAGGACCTGAGGCATGGCCCAACTCCACTCCGACATACCGGTGCTGCAGGTCGAGGGCCTGACCGTCCGCCTGCCCGCGCACGCGGACCGCCAGGACGCCGTCAGCGACGTCCACCTCGCGCTGCGGCGCAATGAGATCCTCTGCGTGGTCGGGGAATCCGGCTCGGGCAAGTCGGTCACGGCCTCGGCCGTGATGCGCCTGCTGCCCGAGGGCGGGCCGCGCATCACGGAGGGCCGCATCCTGCTCGACGGCATCGACCTGCGCAACGCCTCCGAGGAGGCCATGCGGTCGCTGCGTGGCCGGCGCATCGGCATGATCTTCCAGGAGCCGATGTCGGCGCTGAACCCCATGATGCGCATCGGCGACCAGGTCGCGGAGGTGCTGGAGGCCCACGGCGTGCCCGCGGCGCAGCGTGCGGCCAAGGTCGTGGAACTGCTCACGGCCGTGGGCCTGCCCGACCCCGCGCACATCGGCGCGCGCCATCCCCACCGTCTTTCGGGCGGGCAGCGCCAGCGCGTGCTGATCGCCATGGCCCTGGCGCTGGAGCCCGACATCCTGATCGCGGACGAACCCACCACCGCGCTGGACGTGACCACGCAGGCGCAAATCCTGCGCCTCATCCGGGACCTGCAGCGCAGCCGTGGCATGGGCGTGCTTTTCATCACGCACGACTTCGGCGTGGTGCGCGAGATCGCCGACCGCGTGGTCGTGATGCAGAAGGGCCGCATCGTGGAGATGGGCACTGCGCGGCAGGTGCTCGACGCGCCGCGCGAGGCCTATACGCAGGCGCTGCTGGCGGCGGTGCCGAAGTTCCGCACCGAGGCGCGCGAGGACGTGTCGGGCGCACCCGTGCTGCTGCAGGTGGAAGGTTTGGGGAAGAGCTACCGCAGCCGGGGCCTCTTCGGCCGCGGCAAGCCCGCCGCCAAGGCTATCGACGGCGTCGACTTCGTGGTGCGTGCCGGCGAGACCGTGGGGCTGGTGGGTGAAAGCGGCTCGGGCAAGTCCACCGTCGGCCGCTGCCTCGCGCGCATTCTGCGGCCCGACGAAGGCGCGATCCGCTTCCAGGGCACGGACATCGCACAGCTGGACCGCGCCGCGTTGCAGCCCTGGCGCCAGAAGATCCAGATGATCTTCCAGGACCCCTTCGACTCGCTGAACCCGCGCATGTCGGTGGGCCGCAGCATCATGGCCGGGCCGCTGGTGAATGGCGCGTCGCAGGCCGAGGCCCGGCGCAGGATGGGCGAGCTGCTGGAGCGGGTGGGCTTGAGCGCTGCCGTGGCGGACCGGTATCCGCACGAGTTCTCCGGCGGCCAGCGCCAGCGCATCGGCATCGCGCGTGCACTGGCCGTCGACCCCCAGCTGCTGATCGCCGACGAGGCCGTGTCGGCGCTGGACGTGTCGGTGCAGGCCCAGGTGCTGGAGCTCCTCAACAGCATCCAGCGCGACCTGCGCATCGCGATCCTGTTCATCACGCACGACCTGCGCGTGGCCTCGCAGATGTGCCACCGGATCCTCGTGATGCACCGCGGGGCCATCGTGGAGCGCGGGCTCACCGCGGACATCTTCGCGCGCCCGCAGCATCCCTACACCGTGAGCCTGATGCAGGCCGTGCCCGGTGCCGAGTCGCCGGCCCCTGCCGGCCACGCCATTGCCGAACCCGCTCTCTGATTCCCCTCACCCAACCCAACGGAGCAACCATGGCCCCCTTGTCCCTCCGCCGCCGCAGCCTGCTGGGCAGCGCACTCGCCTCGCCGCTGGCAGGCCTGTCCCTGGAAGGCGCGGCCCAGCAGGCCGCAGCTTCCGTGTACAACGCGCTGTTGTTCCCCGAGCCGCCCACGCTGATCCTGGCGCTGGACCAGAACACGCCCACGCAGGTGGCCGCGGGCAAGATCTACGAGAGCCTGCTGACCTACGACCACGACTTCACGCCCCGCCCGAGCCTGGCCAAGTCCTGGACCATCTCGCCCGACGGCCTGGTCTACACCTTCAAGCTGCAGGAAAACGTGAAGTGGCATGACGGCAAGCCCTTCACCTCCGACGACGTGGTGTTCACCGTCAAGGACATGCTGATGCAGGTGCATCCGCGGGCGCGAGCGATCTTCGAGAACTGCAAGGCCATCGAGGCGGTCGACAAGTTCACGGTGCGCTTCACGCTGAAAACGGTGTTTGCGCCCTTCATCATGGCCTTCGAGACCTCGACCTCGCCGATGATGCCGGCCCACATCTACCGTGGCAGCGACTACCGCACCAACCCGGCCAACAGCAAGCCCGTCGGCACCGGCCCCTTCAAGCTGGCGGAGTGGAAACGCGGCGCTTACATCCACCTCGCGCGCAACACCGACTACTACGTCGAGGGCCAGCCCTACGTCAACGACGTGTTCTTCCACATCATCCCCGACGCCGCCTCGCGCGCGCTGGCGCTGGAGCAGGGCAAGGTCCAGCAGGCCACCAGCGGGCACTTCGAGGCCTTCGACGTGAAGCGCCTGCTGGCGTTGCCCACCCTCAACACCACCGACAAGGGCTTCGAATTCACGGCGCCCGTGGTGCGCATCGAGTTCAACACCCGCGTGAAGCCCTTCGACGACAAGCGCTTCCGCCAGGCCATCAACTACGCGCTGGACCGCAAGTTCATCACCAACACCATCTTCTCCGGGCTGGCCAAGCCGGCCACGGGTCCGCTGAACAGCCGCACGCGCTTCTACGAGGGCGATGTCGACCCCTACGCGCTCAACGAGGCCAAGGCCAAGGCGCTGCTGGACGAGATGGGCCTGAAGCCCGACGGCTCGGGCATCCGCGCCCGCGTGAGCCTGCTGCGCCTGCCCGTGGGCGAGACCTACGACCGGTTGTCTGAATACATCAAGCAGTCGCTGCGCAAGGTGGGCATCGACGTGACGCTGGAGTCGGCCGACTTCGCCACCTGGACCACGCGTTACGGCAACTGGGACTTCCAGATGACGATCACGCTGCCCAACCAGTTCGGCGACCCGGCGCTGGGCCTGACCCGCTTCTTCGTGACCAGCAACATCCGCAAGGGTGTGGCCTTCTCCAACTGCACGGGCTACTCCAACGAGAAGGTGGATGCCCTCTTCGCCAAGGGCGCCGCGGCCATCGCGGTGGCCGAGCGGCAGGCGGCCTACAGCGAGATCCAGAAGCAGCTGGTCGAGGACGCGCCCATGGCCTGGCTGGTAGAGCCACAGCAATTCGCGCTGATCAGCAAGCAGTACACCGACTGCATCGTCTCGGCCATCGGCGTGTGCGAGAGCTACCGCCGCGCCAAGAAGGTCGCCTGAGCCCCGGGGAGCTTCCATGACCACTGCATCCATCGGACGCCGCCGGATCCTCGAACTCCTGGCCGCCGGGCCCCTGATGACCGCCACCAGCAGCTTCGCGCAGAGCGCCAACCCCCAGGTGGGCAAGCGCCGCGGCATCCTGAACGCGCTGAGCACCGAGCCGCAGATCCTTCAGCTGGGGCTGGACCAGACCACGCCTTCGCACATGATCGGGGGCAAGATCTACGAGAGCCTGCTGACCTACGACTTCGACCTGAACCCGAAGCCGGGCCTGGCGAAGTCCTGGGAGGTGTCGGCCGACAGCCTGACCTACACCTTCCAGCTGCACGAGAACGTGAAATGGCACGACGGCCAGCCCTTCACGGCCGACGACGTGGTCTTCAGCATCAAAGACTTCCTGCTCAAGACGCATCCGCGCGCGCGCATCATCTTCGAGAACTGCAAGAGCGTCGAGGCCATCGGCAAACACCAGGTGCGTTTCGTGCTGAAGGAGGTGTTCGCGCCCTTCCTGATGGGCTTCGAGATGTCGACCGCGCCTATGCTGCCGGCGCACATCTACCGCAACACCGACTTCCGCACCAACCCGGCCAACGCCCGCTCCATCGGCACGGGGCCTTTCAAGCTGGCGGAATGGAAGAAGGGGTCATTCATCCGCCTGGTGCGCAACGACGACTACTACATCCCGGACCAACCGTACCTGGACCAGATCCTGTTCCACATCATCCCGGACCCGGTGCAGCGCGCGCTGGCGCTGGAGCAGAACCGCGTGCAGCAGGCCATCGACGTGGCTTTCGACGCGGTGGACCTGAAGCGCCTGACCGAGCTGCCCCACATCAACGCCGTGCGCAAGGGCTTCGAATTCACGGCGCCGGTGGTGCGCTTCGAGTTCAACACCCGCGCGAAGTACTTCGACGACAAGCGCTTCCGCCAGGCCGTGAGCCACGCGCTGGACCGCAAGTTCATCCAGAACGCCGTGTTCTCGGGGCTGGGCAAGGAGGCCACCAGCCCCTGGAACAGCCGCACCAAGTTCTACGACCCCGCGGTGAAGAACTACGCCTTCGACCCCGCGCGGGCCACGGCGCTGCTGGACGAGATGGGCCTCAAGCCCGACGGCAGCGGCGTGCGCGCGCGCATCCAGATCCTGCGCCTGCCCATCGGCGAGACCTACAGCCGGCTCGCCGAATACGCCAAGCAGGCGCTGCGCCGCGTGGGCATCGACGCGGAGCTGGAGTCCTGCGACTACCCGACCTGGTCGCTGCGTTACGGCAACAGCGAGTTCCAGATGACGATCTCCAACCCCTTCCAGTTCGGGGACCCGGGCCTGGGCGGCATCTCGCGCTTCTTCGTCAGCTCCAACATCAAGAAGGGTGTGCCCTTCAGCAACAACACGGGCTACGTCAATCCGCAGATTGACGAGCTCTTCGCGCAGGGCGTGAAGACGCTGGACCCCAAGCAGCGCCAGGCCATCTACTCGCGCATCCAGCGCATCCTGCTGGAGGACGCGCCCAACGCCTGGCTGCTGGAGCAGGAACAGGTGGCGCTTATCAGCAAGCAGTTCGGCGACTGCGTGACCACGGCCATCGGCGTGAACGAGAGCTACCGGCTGGCGAAGAAGGTGGCCTGAGCCCATGCAAGACACCACCCTCTCCCCCGTCCGCGCGGCGCAGGTGCGCGGTGTGGAAGCGCTGGAAGCCTGCGAGGCCATTCGCCAGCTGAAGGCGTATTACGCCTGGGCCTGCGACGTGAAGTTCACGGACCAGCACGAATCCATCCCGCAGGAAGAGATCGACGCCATCGTGCGGCCGATGGTGGAGGCCGTGTTCACCGCGGACGCGGTGTGGGACGGCTCGGGCACCGGCGGCGCGGAGCGCGGGCTCTACATCGGGCACGACGCCATCTTCGGCCGTATCCGCCAGACCCGCCTGCGTTTCGCCATGCACTCCTACATCAACCCCGACATCACGGTGAGGGGCGACACTGCGCGGGCCACCTGGATGTTGTGGCACCCCTGCACGCTCACGAAGCCGAACGCGGCGGACACCGCCGTGTGGCTCTCCGGCCTGAGCGACGACGAATACGTGCGCACGCCGCAAGGCTGGCGCGTCAGCAAATACACCTTCCGACCCAAGTTCAGCGTGCCCTTCGGCACCAGCTGGGCGCGGTGATCCCACTTTCCCGATCCATCCCATGCACCACCCCTACCACCACGACAACCCGCTGGACCCGGCGGGCCTGACGCTCGAACAGCGCCTGCAGCGCCTGGAAGACTTCGAGGCCATCCGCCAGCTCAAAGGCTATTACGCCTGGGCTTGCGATGCGAAGTTCGACGACCAGCACCAGACCTTGCCACAGGACCGCATCGACGCGCTGATCCGCCCGATGGTCGACGCCGTGTTCACCGAGGATGCGCAGTGGACCACCGGACCCGCCACGGGCGTGTTCACCGGCCGCGAAGCCATCTACGGCCGCCTGCGCGAAAGCAGCTGGACCTTCGCGATGCACTACTACATGAACCCGCTGATCCGCCTGGACGGTGACCGCGCCACCGCCACCTGGATGCTGTGGGAGCCCTGCACGCACCGCGACCGCAACGAGGCCATGTGGATGTCAGCGCTGACCGACGACGAGTACGTGCGCACGCCGCAGGGCTGGCGCATCGCGAAGTACACCTACCGCGCCAAGTTCCTGACCCCCTTCGACAAGCCCTGGGTCAAGGAGCGGGCGGCGTGAAGAACCACCTGTTCCAGCCGGCACGGTTGCGGGGCCTGGGCCTGCCCAACCGCATCGCCATCGCGCCGATGTGCCAGTTCCGCGCCGAGCATGGCAACGCCACCGACTGGCACACCATCCACCTCGGCCACCTGGCGCTGTCAGGCGCGGGCATGATGCTGCTGGAGGCCACCGGCGTGGAGCCGCGCGGGCGCATCAGCCACCAGTGCCTTGGCCTGTACTCCGACGACAACGAAGCGGCACTGGCCCGCGTGCTGAAAAGCGTGCGGGCCTATAGCGGCATGGCCATCGGCATGCAGCTGGGGCATGCGGGGCGCAAGGCCTCGATGATGAACCCGGTGCATGGCAAAGGCCACCTCGCGATCTCGGATGGCGGCTGGGAGACCATCGGCCCCTCGGCCGTGTCCTTCGCACCGAACTGGCCCCTGCCCCGCGCGATGGATCGCAGCGACATGGACGACGTGGTGGCCGCCTTCGTGCAGGCCACGCAGCGCTGCGAGCGGCTGGGCTTCGACCTCATCGAGATCCACGCCGCGCACGGTTACCTGTTGAGCAGCTTCCTCTCGCCTATCGCCAACCTGCGCACCGATGCCTACGGCGGCAGCTTCGAGAACCGCGCGCGGTTTCCGCTGGAAGTGATCGCCGCCGTGCGCGCGGCCTGGCCCGCGGAACGGCCCCTGGGCATCCGCTTCAACGGCACCGACTGGGACGAGCGCGGGCTGGACGCGGACGACGCCGTGGCCTTTGCGCGCGAACTCGCGCGCCTGGGCTGCGACTACGTGGACCTCTCCAGCGGCGGCAACTGCATCGCCGACATCCCCACCGCACCGGGCTACCAGGTACCCTACGCCGCACGTGTGAAGGCCGCGACCGGCCTGCCCACGATGGCCGTGGGCCTGATCCGCCAGCCGGAACATGCCGAGGGCATCCTCGCCGCGGGCCAGGCGGATTTCATCGCGCTGGGCCGCGCCATGCTCAACGACCCGCGCTGGCCCTGGCACGCGGCCGAGCACTTCGGCATTCCCATGGAGGTGCCGCTGCCCTACCGGCGCGCCGCCACGCGCGCCGACACCCCCAACTTCGGGCGCTGACACCACGCGCCTCGCCCTACAGGACATCCCATGCTGCAACAGGACATCGTCGAGAAGATCACGCAGGCGGTCGACGCCGGATTCGCGGAGCAGACCCGCACGCTGGCCGAGCTCGTCTCGCACCCCTCGCTGCGCCGGCAGGAGCGGCCCGCGCAGGCGCTGATGGAGCGCCTCTACCGCGACGCGGGTCTGGAGGTGGACACCTGGAAGATCCAGGTCGAGGACATCCGCCACATGCGCGGCTTCTCGCCACCGTCCACCGACTACGTGGATGCGCAGAACGTGGTCGGCACGCACACGCCGCGCAAGGCCACGGGCAAGTCGCTGATCCTCAACGGGCATGTGGACGTGGTACCCGAGGGACCGCACGGGATGTGGGAGCGCCACCCCTACGAGCCCTACATCGTGGACGGCTGGATGGTCGGGCGCGGCACGGGCGACATGAAGGGTGGCCTGCTGGCCAACCTCTTCGCCTTCAAGGCACTGCAGCGCGCCGGCTTCCAGCCCGCGGCCAGGGTGCATGTGCAGTCCGTGGTGGAGGAGGAGTGCACCGGCAACGGGGCGCTGGCCTGCCTGCAGCGCGGTTACCTGGCCGACGCGGCCATCATCACCGAGCCCATCAACCACCAGCTGATCCGCGCCCAGGTGGGTGTGATGTGGGCCGTGATCCGCGTGACGGGCGCACCCGTGCACGCCGCCTACGCAGCGCCCGGGCAGAACGCCATCGAGTCGGCCTTCGGCATCATCCAGGCACTGCGCCGGCTGGAGGAGAAATGGAACGCACGCAAGAGCGCGGACCGCTGGTTCTGCAACCACGCCCACCCCATCAACTTCAACATCGGCAAGATCGCCGGGGGCGACTGGGCTTCGTCGACGCCCGCCTGGTGCGAGTTCACGCTGCGCGTGGGCCTGTACCCCGGCGAGACCTTCGACTCCGCGCGTGCCGAGGTCAACGCCTGCATCGCCCAGGCCGCGGAGTCCGACCCCTTCATCCGCCACACGCCGCCCAGCGTGCGCTACGAGGACCTGCAGGCCGAAGGTTATGTGCTCGAAGGCGCCGAGGACGTCGAGCGCTGCCTGGCCTTCGGCCACGAGCACGTCCTGGGCAAGCCCCTGCCCGACCTGCTGGCCACGGGCGGTACGGACAATCGCATCTTCGGGCTGTACTCCGGCATCCCGTCACTGGTCTACGGACCGCAGTGCCGCAACATGCACGGCATGAACGAGGCCGTGCGGCTGGACTCGGTGCGCGACGTCACCAAGGTCGTGGCACTGGCCATGGCCGACTGGTGCGGCCTGGAGCCCGCGTGATGCAGGCGGACGATCTCGCCATGCCGACGGCCGCAACCGGCGCCGACCTGCTGGTCCGCACCCTGCTGGCCGCGGGCGTGGACACCTGCTTCGCCAACCCCGGCACCTCCGAGATGCACTTGGTGGCCGCCATCGACCGTGCGCAGGGCATGCGCGCTGTGCTGGGCCTCTTCGAAGGGGTGGTCACGGGCGCTGCCGACGGCTACGCGCGGCTGGCGGAACGCCCCGCCGCCACGCTGCTGCACCTCGGCCCGGGCCTGGCCAACGGCCTGGCCAACCTGCACAACGCCCGCAAGGCAGGCACGCCAGTGCTCAACGTCGTGGGCGACCATGCCGTGCGCCACCTGCAGTACGACGCCCCCCTGACCTCCGACCTCGACGGCCTGGCAGGGACGATGTCGCACTGGGTCGCGCGTGCGCAGACGCCCGATGACGTGGCACGCTGCACGGCCGAGGCGGTGGCCGCCACGCAGGGTGTTCCCGGCCGCATCGCCACGCTGGTGCTGCCGGCGGACGCCGCCTGGGGCCAGACCACCACGGCACCGGTCCACGTGCCCGCTGCCGAGCCTGTGGCGCCCTCGCCGGCCGACATCGAGACCGCGGCCGCGGCGCTGCGCGAACATGGCAGCCGGGCGATGCTGCTGCTGGGCGGACGCGCGCTGCGCGCGGACGCAATCCTGCAGGCCTTCGCGGTCTCCGACGCATGGGGTTGCCGCGTGGCAGCGCCGGGCAGCAACGCCCGCATGGACTGCGGCGGAGGCCTGCCGCAGGTGCCGCGCATTCCCTACCAGGTGGATGCGGCGCTGGAGTTCCTGGCCGACGTGGAATGCATCGTGCTGGTCGGCGCGCCGACCCCCGTGGCCTTCTTCGCCTATCCCGACAAGCCGAGCCTGCTGATCCCGGAACACTGCCGCGTGGTGCAGGCCGTGCCACCGGGCGTGGACCCGGCCGATGCGCTGGCGGCCATCACCGCCGCCTGTGCACCGAAGCAACGGCGCCAACGGCAGGACGCGCGGGCCCGCGTGGCGGCGCCTGCGGGCGCGCTGACCGCCGACAGCATCGCGCAGGCCATCGCGCATACGCTGCCGGACGACGCCATCGTGGTCGACGAATCCATCACCTCCGGCCGCAGCCTCTACGCCACCATGGCCGCGGCCGGGCCCTTCACGCTGCTCAACAACATGGGTGGCTCCATCGGCTACGGCCTGCCCGTCGCCCTGGGCGCGTCCGTGGCCTGTCCACAGCGCCGCGTGCTGGCCCTGGTGGGGGACGGCAGCGCCTTCTACACCGAGCAGGCGCTGTGGTCGCTGGCCCGCGAGTCGGCCAAGGTCACGGTCGTGATCTTCGCCAACCACAACTACGCGATCCTGCAGGGCGAATGGCGCAACACCGGCGCCGGCACGCCCGGCGCCGCGGCGCGCGACATGCTGACGCTGGACCGCCCGCGTGCGGACTGGGTCGCCCTGGCGCGCGGCCACGGCGTCGATGCCGAGCGCGTCACCGATGCGGCCGCGCTGACGCAGGCGTTGCGACATGCCCATGGCAGCGACGGACCTCGTCTCATCGAAGTCCTGATGGCCTGATGGCCTCGATGGCCTGATTGCCTGATCGCCCCACCAGGCCGAACGATTCCGAACGTCCAGGAGACCCCATGCCCTCCCACCACCCCCTGCTCGCCGCCGGCTTCCATGCCGGGGACACCGTGGCGCACGCGCTGGCCCGCGGCCTGCAGCGCCATGGCGTGCAGCATGTCTTCGGCCAGAGCCTGCCCAGCATGCTGCACCTGGCCTGCGAAGCCCTGGGCATCACGCAGGTCGCCTACCGCACCGAGAACGCCGGGGGCTACATGGCCGACGGTTACGCGCGCATCTCCAATACGCCCGCGGTCGTCACGGCGCAGAACGGTCCGGCTGCGACGCTGCTGGTGGCGCCGCTGGCCGAAGCGCTCAAGGCTTCGGTGCCGCTGGTCGCGCTGGTGCAGGACGTGCACCGCCAGCAGACCGACCGCAACGCCTTCCAGGAGCTGGACCACATCGGCCTGTTCACGGCCTGCACCAAGTGGGTCCGCCGTGTCACGGAAGCGTCGCGCGTCGAGGACTACCTGGACCAGGCTTTCACCGTGGCCTGCAGCGGCCGCCCGGGTCCGGTCGCGCTGCTGCTGCCGGCCGACCTGCTGCAGGAAATATCGCCCCCCACGCAGCGGCAGGCCGTGCTGGGCCGGTTCCCGCTGGACCGCAGCCTCCCCTCGCCCGCGCGCATCAGCGAGGCCGCGACGCTGCTGCGCGAGGCACAACGCCCCGTCGTCATCGCGGGCGGCGGCGTCCACATCTCCGATGCCGCCGACGCGCTCGCGGCGCTGCAGGAGGCGGCCCACCTGCCCGTGGCCACGACCGTCATGGGCAAGGGTGCGGTCGACGAACACCACCCGTTGTCGCTGGGGGTCATCGCCAACTTCAACGGACCGAATGGTGCGGCGCGCGACCTGCGCACCCATGTGCAACACGCCGATGTCGTGCTGCTGGTCGGCAACCGCACGAACCAGAACGGCACGGACTCCTGGACGCTCTACCCGCGCGGAGCGCGCTACATCCACATCGACATTGACGGCGCCGAGATCGGCCGCAACTACGAGGCGCTGCGCTTGGCGGGGGATGCGCGTGAGACACTGGCCGCGCTGACCCGCGCGCTGGTCGCAGGTGACCTGTCGCTGCGCCATGCCGCGCGCGAGCCGCTGGCCGAGTCCATCCGGGACCAGCGCGCCAGCTCCTGGCGCGCGTCGGAACCTCTGCGCCTGTCGCAGTCCGTGCCCTTGCGCCCGGAGCGTGTCATGACGGAGTTGCAGCACCGGCTGCAGCCGGACGCGATCGTGGTGGCCGATGCGAGTTATGCCAGCGTGTGGATCAGCAACTACCTGCGGGCCGCCCGGCCGGGCATGCGCTTCCTCAGCCCGCGCGGGCTGGCCGGACTCGGCTGGGGCTTCCCGATGGCCATGGGCGCCAAGCTGGCCCGGCCCGGCGCGTCCGTCTACGCCGTGGTGGGCGACGGTGGCTTCGGCCATGTCTGGTCCGAGCTGGAGACGGCACGCCGACTCGGCATTCGCATCACGCTGCTGGTCCTGAACAACGGCATCCTGGGATTCCAGAAGCATGCGGAGAACATGAAGTTCGGCGCGCACACCCGCGCCGTGGACTTCCACCCGGTGGACCATGCGGCCATCGCCAACGCCACGGGCTGCCTGGGGTTGCGCGTGCAACACCACGACGAGATCGCACCGGCCCTGGAGCGGGCCGAGGCCGCGCGCACCACCGTGCTGCTGGACATCCTCTGCGACCCGGACGCCTACCCGCCGCTGGGCTTCTACAGCCCCGAATAGGCCACGCGGTTGCCCGTGGGCGCCGCCCTGGCCGCGGCCGCCTTACCAGGGCGTGGTGGCCGGCACGGGAAGCTCCAAGGCCTCGCGCATGGCGGCGCACATCTGTGCGAACTCGGCCTGGGCGACCTTGCTCCATCGCCGCGCGCGCACGAAGCCGTGCACCATGCCGGGTGCGGAACGGAAGGTTGCGGGCACGCCCGCGTCACGCAACTTCTGCGCGTAGAGCATCCCGTCGTCGTGCAGGGGGTCGAGTTCCGCCACCAGCACATAGGCAGGCGGCAGGCCCGCATGGCTGTCCGCGCGCAAGGGGCTGGAATAGCCGTCGGGCACCGCGTCGCCGAGGAAGGCCTTCTGCGCGAACTCGATGCCCTGGGGCTTGAGGAACAGGTCGTGCGTGTTGTTGCGGAAGCTGTCGGTCGACGGACCCGCACCCAGGCCCGGGTACATCAATGCCTGGTGCCGTATCGACGGCCCCTGCCGGTCACGCGCGAGCAGCGTGCAGGCAGCCGCCAGCGAGCCCCCGGCGCTGTCGCCGGCCACCGCGATACGGGCCGGATCGATGCCCAGCCGCGCCGCCTGCTGTGCTGCCCAGCAGACGGCCGCATAACAGTCGTCGGTGGGCGCAGGATACGGGTTCTCGGGTGCCCGGCGATAGTGGACGCTGATCACCGCGGCGCCAGTGTTGTGGGCGATGCTGGCGCTGATGAAGTCGTGCGACTGCGGGCTGCCGGCCACATAACTCCCCCCGTGGAAGAACACGATGGCCGGTAGCGGCTCGGAGCTCCGGGGCCGGTGCACGAGCACCGGCACTTCGCGCCCGGGCAGTGCGATGTACCGCTGGCGGGATTCCAGTCCGGGCGGGTGCGGCTCGGCCGTCAGGGCGGCGTACTCCTCGGCGCGCCAGCGGCGCTCCTCGACCGTGAGGCCCCCGGTCGCGGCGAAGCGGTCCATCTCGCGCGTGACGTGGTCGAAGAACGCGACGATCTCAGGATCACATGGCATGGCTCAACGCCCCACGAGGCCCATGGCCTTGACGATCGGCACCCAGCGGCGGTTCTCTTCCTGGAAATAGCGCTCGCCCTGCTCGATCGAGGCCGGCGTGGCAACGAAACCCAGCTCGTCGAAGCGGGACTGCACGCCGGCATCGGCCAGCGTGGTCGCCACCGAGGCGTGCAGGCGCGCGACGATCTCCGCAGGCGTGCCCTTGCGCACCATGATGGCCTGCCAGGGCTCGAGGTGGTACTTCACGCGATCGCCCAGCCCCGCCTCCGCCACCGTGGGCAACTGCGGCATCGCGGGCGAACGCTTGTCCGAAAACACCGCCAGCGGGCGCACCAGGCCGGCACGCATCTCCGGCGATCCGCTGGTCTGCACCATGAAGGCAATGCGGCCGCCGCGCAGGTCGGTGTAAGCGTTGACGCTGGTGCGGTAAGGCACGTGCACTGCCTTGGCGCCGATGGCGTCCACGAAGTTCTGCGCCAGGATATGGCCGGAGGTGCCATTGCCCGCGGAAGCGAAGTCGTACTTGCCGGGGTTGTTGCGCAGCAGTTCGGCCAGGGAGCGCAGGTCCGTCACGGGCAGGTCGTTGTTCACCACCATCACCAGGGGCATCTTCGACAGCAGCGAGGCTACGGCGAAGTCGCCCATCGGGTCGAAGGGCATGCTGTCCACCGCGCCCTGCACCAGGATATGGGTGGTCAAGCCTCCCAGCAAGAGCGTGTAGCCGTCGGCCGGGGCACGGGCCACGTAGGTGCAGCCGATCAGGCCTCCGGCGCCGCTGCGGTTGTCGATGACCACGGACTGGCCCAGTTGCTTGGACATGCGTTCTGCGACCAGCCTGGCCGTGGTGTCGAAAGGCCCGCCCGCGCCATAGGGCACGACGAAGTTGATGGGGCGCGTGGGATAGGTCGCCGCCCGCACGAGCGAGGCCGCGGCCAGCAGGCCGCCGCCGCCCATCCCGAGGGCGAGGCCGGTACGGAGCAGTCGCCGGCGTTGATCAATGCGTGTCATCGGATCTCCAGGGAGGAAGGACATGGAAGTGGAAGAAAAGGCTTCCACGCCAGCCTAAGGGATCACCGATGCCGACGCTGTCGCCTGGGTGCCCTTGCGCCGCCTGCGCCCTACCGCAGCCGCAATGGCACGACGCTGTTTTCCTGGTTCGCTTCCACGAGCCGGATCAG
Organism: Burkholderiaceae bacterium; assembly: GCA_965278985.1. Lineage (GTDB taxonomy): Bacteria > Pseudomonadota > Gammaproteobacteria > Burkholderiales > Burkholderiaceae_C > CAISIP01. Next base: position 1,791,128 of record OZ257131.1, read on the forward strand.
GTGGAGCATGAACTCGTCGCGCTGGTCTTCGGGGATGGCCTCGATCGTGCGGGCGTGGGCGCGCTGCACCGCCTCGTCCATGCGCCGCACCAGGGAGCGCCCCTTGCGCGTGAGCTTGACCAACTTGACGCGCTTGTCGCTCTCCGAAGGCGTGCGCTCGATCAGGCCACGGTCCTCGAGGCGGGGCAACACCTCGGCCACGCTGCTGCGCTCCAGCCCGATTTCCAGCGCCACGGTGTTCTGGTCCATCTGGCCGTGCTCGGACAGCGCGGTCAGCAGGCTGTACTGCACGGCCGTGATCTCGAAGCCGCGCGTCTCCTCGTCGAACAGCCAGGTATGGATCTGGTGCAGGCGGCGGATCAAAAAACCGGGGCGGCCGAACAGCAGGGACTTCTGCAGCGCCGAATCCAGGCCTGCCTTGATGGAATGGGCCTTCGTGTCAGGGGTCATGGTGGGTGGAAAACGCCGATGGGGATGACAGGAACATGTCGCTCGCGCGACACCACAGTTTAACCATCCGGGGGCGCTTCCAAGGCGTATGCAGAGGCATTTCCGAATAGGGGGCATGCCACGCAACCGTGCACCGAAAGGAGGTTCCTCCATGCACGCCTATGGATTGCGCGCACTGCGAAGGGGCTATAACATGTGGCATACCACCTAATCTTCTGCGCCCTTCGCATCCCTCTTCGACCACCCCATGAAGCGTTCTCCAGCCAACACGGTCTTTTTCTGGACGCACGGTGCAACCGTCCCACTTTGGCATGTTGCTTGCAATGAATCTCCCACTGCCCATTTTTGTTCTCTGAATGGGATCCCAAACCGGATGACGATGTGAACGCAAAATCGGTCGAACAGCCCGCCACGAAGGTCCACGCCCTGCACGAAGGCCTGCAGGAGCCTGGGAAGAGCACGCTCGCCACGGTGGTGTACGAGCGCCTGAAGGAAGACATCTTCGACTTCCGCATGGCGCCTGGGCAGCGTTATTCCGAGCAGGAGCTGGCCAACCGCCTGGGCGTGTCGCGCACCCCGCTGCGCTTCGCATTGCACATCCTGGCGCGCGAGGGTTACCTGCAGCGCATCGAGGGCCACACCAGTTGGCAGGTGCGCCCCTTCGACCTGGACTACTTCGAAGACCTGTACGACTTCCGCATCCAGATCGAGGTGATCGCGGTGCGGCGGCTGTGCGCGCTGGAGACTTCGTCACCCGAGCTGGCCACGCTGCGCAGCTACTGGAAAGGTGCCGCCAAGAAGGCGCACACGGCAGATGGCCAGAGCGTGGCGCGCGAGGACGAGAAGATGCACACCACGCTGGTGGCCCTGGCCGGCAACCGCGAGATGCTGCGTACACACACCGACCTGACGGAGCGCATCCGCATCGTGCGCCGGCTGGACTTCATCGAACCCGCGCGCATCGAGGCCGCCTTCGAGGAACACGACAAGATCCTGGGCGCCGTGATGGCGCGCCGCGCGGCCGACGCCGAGATGCTGATCCGCGCGCACATTGGCGCCTCGCGCGCCGAGATCCGCCACATCAGCCTGCACCGCCTGGCGTTGGCGACCGAGCGCGGGCGCGAGCCGCTGCCCCGCGCTGTCTGAAGCACCACCCTCCCATGCACATCCTCGCCTCCCGCATCCTTCCATGAACGAAAGCGACCAGACCCATCTAGCCGTGTTGCCCGCCCATGGCGTGGGCGCCTCGCTGCTGCGCAAGGAAGACGCACGCTTCATGACCGGACGCGGCCAGTTCGTGGGCGATATCCGCATGCCGGGCATGCTGGACGTGGCCTTCGTGCGCTCGCCCGTCGCCCACGCCCGCCTGGGCGCCATCACCAAGCCTGCAGGTGCCGAGGCCAGCGTCTTCACGATGGACGACCTGGCCGGCGTGCAGCCCATCCGCGCCAACACCAGCCTGCCAGGCTTCAAGCCCTCGGAGCAATGGCCACTGGCGCGCCACAAGGTGCGCCAGGTCGGCGAGATGATCGCCATGTGCGTGGCGCCCAGCCGCGCGCTGGCCGAAGACCTGGCCGCGCAGGTGGAGGTGGACCTGCGCGACCTGCCCGCCATGGTGGACATGCTGGAGGCGCGCAGCGCCACACCGCCCGCGCTGGTGCATGACGAGTGGGGCGACAACCTCTTTTTGCAGACCCACATCGACGGCAACATCGACGCCATCCGCGCAGACGCTGCGGTGAGCGTGCGCCGCCAGCTGCGCACGGCGCGCCAGAGCATGGCTCCGATGGAAGGCCGCGGCGTGGTCTGCCACTGGGATGCGCGCATGGAGCAGCTGGTGATGTATTCGTCGGCGCAGATGCCGCACATCAACCGCGCGGGCCTGTCCGAATGCCTGGGCATCGACCAGAGCAGCATCCGCGTGATCGCGCCCGACGTGGGCGGCGGCTTCGGATACAAGGGCATCCTGCTGCCCGAGGAAATCTGCCTGGCCTGGCTGGCCATGCACCTGCAGCGCCCCGTGCGCTGGATCGAGGACCGCCGCGAACAGCTCACGGCCAGCACCAACTGCCGTGAGCACCACTACGACATCACGCTGCACGCACGCGCCGACGGCCACCTGCTGGCCATCGACTGCGACGCCTCGGTGGACTCGGGCGCGTACTCCTCCTATCCCTTCGCCGCCTGCCTGGAAGCCGCGCAGGTGGGCTCGATCCTGCCCGGCCCCTACAAGATGGACGCCTACCGCTGCCACACCTGGTCGGTGGCCACCAACAAGCCGCCGATCCTGCCCTACCGCGGTGTGGCGCGCACCGGCGTGTGTTTCGCGCTGGAGGTGATGATCGACATCGTCGCCCGCCAGGCCGGGCTGGAGCCGCACGTCGTGCGCCTGGCCAACCTGGTGCGCGCCGACGAGATGCCCTTCGACAACATCACGGGCAAGCATTTCGACTCGGGCGACTACGCGCAGGCGCTGCAACGCGCCATCGCCGCGCTGGACATTCCGGCATGGCGCGCCCGGCAGGCTGCTGGCGAAGCGGACGGCCGGCGCATCGGCATCGGCCACGCCATCTACTGCGAGCAGGGTGCCCACGGCACCTCGGTGTATTCGGGTTGGGGCATCCCCATGGTGCCGGGCTTCGAGCAATGCAGCGCGCGCATCGTGCCCGACGGCGGGCTGGAGCTGCGCATCGGCGCGCACTCGCACGGCCAGAGCATGGAAACCACCATGGCGCAGATCGCCCACACGGTGCTGGGCATCGACGAAGCCGCCGTGCGGCTGGTGCATGGCGACACCGCGATGTCACCCTATTCCACCGGCACCTGGGGATCGCGTTCCGCCGTGATGTCGGGCGGCGCGGTCGCCACGGCCTGCAAGGCGCTGGCCACGCGGGTGAAAGCCATCGCCGCGCACCTGTTCGAAACCACGTCGGATGCGCTGGTGCTGGACGCCACGGGTGTGGTGCACCTGCCCAGCCAGCGGCGCATGAGCCTGCGCGAGGTCGCCCACGCCTGGTACCGCCAACCCCAGCGCATGGCCAAGGACGTGGACGCCACGGGGCTGGAAGTGACCGTGGGCTACAAGGCGCGGCGCGACACCGGAACCTTCAGTTATGCCGCCCATGCCTGCGCGGTGGCGGTGGACACGGCGACGGGCACCGTGGAGATCCTGCAGTACGTGATCTGTGAGGACGGCGGCGTGCTCATCAACCCCATGGTGGTGGACGGCCAGATCCTGGGCGGCCTGGCGCAGGGCATCGGCACCGCGCTGTACGAAGAGATGCCCTACGACAGCGAAGGCCAGCCGCTGGCCTCCACGCTGGCCGACTACATCCTGCCCGGCGCAACGGAGCTGCCGATGGTGGCCATCGACCACATGCAGACACCCTCGCCCTACACCGAGTTCGGCCAGAAGGGCCTGGGCGAAGGGGGTGCCATCGCGCCGCCCGCCGCCATCGTCAACGCCATCAACGACGCGTTGTCACCGCTGGGCGCCGAGATCCTGGAATGCCCGGCCTCGCCGCGGCGCATCCTCGCCGCACTGGACAAGGCCCGCAGGGCCCAGGGAGTGCCCGCATGAAAGCGGCCGCCTTCGAGCACCTGCACGCCGACAGCGTGGCCGCAGCCGTGGCGCTGTTGTCCAGCGCCACCGGCTATGCCAAGCCCTGCGGCGGCACACAGTCGCTCGGCCCCATGCTCAACCTGCGGCTGGCGCAGGCCGACCAGCTGGTGCGTGTGAGCCACCTGGAGGCGCTCAAGGCCTTCACCCTGCAACCGACCACGCTGCGCATCGGCGCGGCCGTCACGCATGCGCGCATCGAGGATGGCCTGCTGCCCGATGTGACGCACGGCCTGCTGCCCACGGTGGCTGCTTCCATCGCCTACCGCGCAGTGCGCAACCGTGGCACGCTGGGCGGCAGCCTGGCGCACGCCGACCCTGCGGCCGACTGGGTCACAACCATGTGCCTGCTGGATGCCGGCATCGTGGTGTTGGGGCCACAAGGCGAACGCACTGTGCGCTGCACCGAATTCTTCGTCGGCCCCTTCACGACGGACCTGGCGCCGGACGAGATCGTCGTGGCCGTGGACGTGCCCCGGTTCTCACCGTCGGCGCGCTGGGCCTACCGCAAGGTCTGCCGCAAGCCCGGCGAGTTCGCCGAAGCCGCTGCGGCGGCGTGGGTCGATCCCGCGCAGGGCATCGCGCGTGTGGTGCTGGGCGCTTTGGGCGGCATGCCCCACGTGGTGGAAGGCGCAGCGGCCGTCGCCGCGCTGGCCCAGCCCGACACACTGGCCGCGACGCTGGACGCCGCCGGCCTGGAAGAACCCTACGAACGCCAGCTGCAGGCCACCATGGTGCAACGCGCACTGCAGGACATCGACCGTTTCCAGCGGGCCGTAGCATGAAGACCATCACCCTGCACATCAACGGCCAGACGCACCATGCACCGGCCGAGGACCGCACGCACCTGGCCGACCACCTGCGCGAGCACCATGGCCTGACAGGCACGCACCTGGGTTGTGAACACGGCGTCTGCGGCGCCTGCACCGTCCAGATCGACGGCGAGCCCGCACGCTCCTGCATCACCTTCCCCTGGGCCTGCGAGGGCAGCAGCATCCGCACCATCGAAGGCTTCGACCATGACCCGCTGATGGAGCGGCTGCGCACGGCCTTCCGCGCCGAGCACGCCCTGCAGTGCGGCTACTGCACGCCCGGCATGCTGGTGACGGCCTACGACATCGTGACCCGCCTGCCCCATGCCAACGAAGCCCGCATCCGCACCGAACTGTCCGGCAACCTGTGCCGCTGTACGGGCTACCAGGGCATCGTCAAGGCGATACAGCACGTGCTGCATGAACAGCCTGCGCAGACCGAATCTTCCAAGGCGCCCCATGCAGCTTGACCAGCATTTCACCCTCCCCCAGGTGCCCGAGGCCGTGTGGCCCGCGTTCCAGGACATCGCCCTGCTGGTGGGCTGCCTGCCGGGCGCCGCACTCACGGGCCCGGCCGTGGACGGCGAACTGCCGTTGCGCTTCGACGTGCGACTGGGGCCCATCGCGGCCGGCTTCGTCGGCACGGGCCGGGTCAGCCATGACGAGGCCACGCGCAGCGGGCGCTTCGAAGGCCAGGCCGCCGACAAGCGCACCGGCTCGCGCATTCGCGGAGCGGCGGCGTTCAGCCTGCATGCGCACGAGGGTGGCACACGCGTGGACGTGACGGTGGACTACACGCTCACCGGCGCGCTGGCGCAGTTCAGCCGTGGCGCCATCGTGAAGGACCTGGCCGAGGCACTGACTGCCCAGTTCGCGGCGCAGCTGGCGCAACGCGTGCAGCCTCTGCAACCCGCAGCGCCCACCACCGCGCCAACCGTGGCGCAGGGGGACAACAAGGGATCGGCGGCACCGTCGGCTTCCGTGCCCTCGCCCGCGCGCGCGCCCGTGGCATCGACAGCCTCTGCATTGGCACCGGCCGCACCCCTGGATGGCTGGGCACTGATCAAGCAGATGCTGTTGCTGCGCTGGCGCCGGCTGCTGGGCCGCAGCACCACCAACGCACCACGGTGAAGGGAAGCACCACCATGATGTATTCCCGTCCCGAATATGTGGCATACCACGCGATGGGTGCATGCCGTTGCTGCAGTCTCGACGACGCTGCAGGCCGAAGCCCCCGTGGCACAGCCCTTGCGTCCTGATTTCAGGACCGAATGACCATGCAGCCCACCACGCCCCTGCACCTCACGCTGTCGCTGGCCGGTCATGGCCACCACGCAGCGGCTGGGCGTCTGTCCGCGTGGGCCGCGCAGCCCGGCGCACTGCCGGACTACCGCGCGCTGGCGCAGCATGCAGAGGCTTGTGCGTGGCCCTGCATCCTGCTGGGCACACCTGCAGCGGATGCGATGGCACCACGCGCTGACATGGTGACGATGCTGGGCGCCCTGGTCGCACCCACAGCGCAGATCGGCCTGGGGGCACGGCTGGACGTGCACCACACCGAGCCCTTCCACACCGCACGCGCCTTCGCGGTGCTGGACAACCTCTCGGGCGGGCGCACCGCGTGGTGGCTGAACCTGCAGCCGCCGGCGCCCGGCGATGGCCGCTTCGGCCACCGCCCCGTGCTGGACACCGCCACGCACTACGCGCGGGCCGAGGAATACATCACAGTGGTGCAGCGCCTTTGGGACAGCTGGGAGCACGATGCCGTGGTGGCCGACAAGGCCGCGGGCATCTTTGCCGACGCGCGCAAGATCCACCCCATCCACCATCGGGGCACGCACTTCCAGGTGCGCGGGCAGCTGACCGCCGTGCGCCCGCTGCAAGGCCACCCCGTGATGGTGGTCGATGACCTGTCGCCCGAGGGCCGCCGCATCGCCGCGCGTTTCGCCGACGTGGTGTTGGCCACCTGCCACGACACCGACGAGGCCGCAGCCCTGGCCACCGGCTTGCGCGATGCGGCCGAGGCCTGTGGCCGCCCCCGCGACGCCCTGCGCATCCTGCTCAACCTCATGCCCGTGCTCGCGGCGTCCGATGCGCAAGCGCAGGACCGCGCGGACGAGCTCGAGGCGATGGCGCCCGGCAAGAACCGCCGCGCCCACCACCGCTTCGTAGGCACGGCCAGCGGCTGCGCGGCGCACATGGCCCGGTGGCATGCCGCCAGCGGGTGTGATGGCTTCAACATCCTGCCGCCGGTGCTGCCCGACGATGCCACGGCCTTCCTCGACGGCGTTTCGCCGTTGCTCCGGGCGCAAGGGTTGGTGCGCAGCGCCGACATGGCAAACACGGCAGGCACGCTGCGCGACCAGCTGGCCCTGCCCATGCCGGGCAACAGCTTCGCCCCGGAGCACGCATGACGCGCCGCCAACTGCACCTGGGCCTGTTCATCTACCCGGGCGGCCACCACATCGCGGGCTGGCGCCACCCCAGCACGCCGGCCACGCAGCTGGCGAGCCTGGACTACTTCCGCACCGCGGCCCAACTGGCCGAGCGCGGCAAGTTCGACCTGTTCTTCGTCGGCGACACACTCTTCACGCGCGAGAAGGACGGCCGCTTCTTCGGCCGCCAGGCCACCTCCAACCTCGATCCGGTCGCGTTGTTGTCCGTGTTGTCCTCGGTGACGCAGAAGCTCGGCCTGGTCGCCACCTTGTCCACCACTTACCACGAGCCCTGGGCCATCGCCTCGAAGTTCGCCACGCTGGACCACCTGAGCGCGGGACGCGCCGGCTGGAACGTGGTGACCACATGGGAAGACAAGGCATCGCAGAACTTCAGCCGCGACGAGGCCATGGCCAAGGCCGACCGCTACCTGCGGGGACGCGAGTTCATCGATGTCTGCACCGCGCTGTGGGACGGTGCAGCGCTGGACCACCACCACGGCGGCAGCTTCCAGGTCCGCGGCACGCTGCAACAGCCGAGGCCTGTCCAGGGCTGGCCGGTGCTGGTGCAGGCCGGCGGCTCGCCGCCCGGACGCGAGTTTGCCGCGCTGGTGGGCGAAGCCATCTTCACGGCACAGACTGAACTGGGCGAGGCCCGCGAGTTCCGCCAGACCACGCACCAGCGCATGGCGCGTTACGGCCGCGCACCCGACGAAGTGGTGGTCATGCCCGGCTTGTCGCCGCTGCTGGGCGCCACCGAGGCCGAGGCGCTGCGGCTGGAGCAGGAGATCGGCGACCTCGTGCACCCGGAGGTAGGTGTCTGGATGCTCAGCGAGGCCTTCAGCTTCCCGCTGTACGACCGCGACCCCGACGACCTGCTACCCATCGAGGCCATCCGCGGCGCGAAGAAGCAGACGCAGAACGCCGTCACGCTGCTGGAGGACGCCGCACGCCAGCGCCTCAGCATCGCGGCCACCGCGCGTGTCATGGCCCGCGCGCGGGCGCACCAGAACTTCGTCGGTACGCCAGAGCAGCTGGCCGACCTGATGCAGCGCTGGTTCAGCGAAGGCGGCTGCGACGGCTTCAACATCATGCCGCCCTGGTTCCCGGACCAGCTGGCCGTGTTCGTGGACCAGGTGGTGCCCGCGCTGCAACGGCGCGGCCTCTTCCGCCACGAGTACGAGGGCAACACGCTGCGCGAGCACCTGGGCCTGCCCATCCCCGACACCGGCAGGTTCCAGCGAATGCTGGCGCACGCCCCGCAATGACCCATTCCAACAAGGACTCCCACGGATGACAACCCAAGACCTTCGCCTCGAACACCAGGGTGGTGTATCCACCATCGTGCTGGCACGCCCGCCCGTCAACGCCGTGAGCATGCAATTGCTCGAAGAGCTGCTGGCCACGCTGGACGAGTTGGAAGCACGCAGCGAGACGCGCTGCATCGTGCTGCGCGGCGACGGCACCAAGGCCTTCTGCGCCGGCGCCGACCTGAAGGCCAGCAAGTCCGTCGGCTCGGGCACCAAGTTCCGCGACCTGGGCCGAGCCGTGGTGGACCGGCTGGAGAGCATCCCCAAGCCCGTGATCGCCGCCATCCGCGGCTGGTGCATCGGCGGGGGCTTCGCCATCGGCATGGCCTGCGATGTGCGCCTGGCCTCCACGACCACGCGCTTTCGCACCGGTGACGCCTACCTGGGCGTGGTGCCCAGCTGGGGCATGAGCCTCACGCGGCTCACCCACTTCATCGGCCGCAACCGCGCACTGGACCTGCTGATCCTGGGCGAAGACCTGGACGCGACGCAGGCCCACCAGATGGGGCTGGTCAGCCGCGTCATCCCCGACGAAGACTTCGATGCGGAGGTGACCCGCACGGCCGAACGTGTGGCCACCGGCGCGCCCATCACCTTCAAGGCGATCAAGGAAACCATCCGCGCGCAGTATGTCTTCTCTCCAGCCGCCGCGCAGGCGCTCGAGACGCACTGGGCCGACATCGGTGGCGCCTCGGCCGATGGCCGCGAAGGCATAGCCGCCTTCCGCGAAAAGCGCCAGCCCGTGTTCACCGGCAACTGAAACGCCTTCCACGCCCAACGAACGTTCATGACCACCATCTTCGACACCCCCGCCACACGCGCCCTGCAGGAGCAGGTCGCCGAAGTGATCACCCGTGTGATCGCCCCCATTGCCAAAGCCACACCGCCGGACCAGCGCCTGGGCGCCGACGACATCCGCAGCTGCCTGCGCGCCTTGAAGCCCCTGGGCTACCTGGGCAGCACCATCTCGAAGGACCTGGGCGGCGCAGGACACAGCTACGTGGAATACGGCATCCTGCTCGAGGCCATCGCCCGCGGCCCGCTGCTCTTCGGCGAAGTGGTGCCGCCACGCACCATCAATTACCTGGGCAACGAGGCGCAGAAGCGGCAGTGGATGCCCAAGCTGCTCTCTGGCGACTGCATCGGCTCGGCCGCGATCACCGAGCCGCAGGCCGGCTCCGACATGCGGGCCTTCACCGCCACGGCCGAACTGCAGGGCGACCATTACGTGGTCAACGGCCGCAAGCGCTGGCTCAAGCTGGGTGGCGTGGCCGACATGATCACGCTGATGGTGAAAGACCCCGCCAGCGGTGGCCTGTGCCGCCTGCTGGTGGAGCGCGCCGAGTCGCCCTGGCACAGCACCGACATCGACACCGTGGGCCTGCGCAAGTTCTCGCTGGCCGAGGTGCACTTCGACGGTTGCAAGGTGCCGCGCGAGAACCTGTTGGGCCAGGCCGGCAACGCGGGCGAGCAGTTCCACCGCGGCATCGAATCCTCGCGCGTGATGATCGGCATCCAGGCCGTGGGCCTGGCCTCGTACGCGCTGGACATCGCCACGCGGTATGCCCGCGAACGCATCGCCTTCGGCCGGCCCATCGCGCGCTTCCAGGCCATCCAGGTCGCGCTGGCCGATGCCGCCACACGCCTGCAGGCCGCACGCCTGCTGTGCCTGAACGCGCTGGCCATGCTGGACAGCGGCGTGCGTGCGCCGCGCGATGTGTCGATGGCCAAGGTCTATGCGGTGGACACGGCCCTGGCCGTCTGCCAGGCCTGCATGGAAAGCATGGGCGCGCAGGGCACCGCCGTCGACGCCGAGGTCGAGCGCTGCTGGCGCGACGCCTCCATGTTGTCCGCCATCGACGGCACGGCCGGCATCCAGCGCCTGATCATCGGCCGCGAGACGCTGGGCATGTCGGCCTTCATCTGAGTTCTGCGTTCTGAAAAAGAGAACCCGCCACCATGACCACCACCACCGCATCCCCCGTCCAGCGCGCCGCGTCGCGCATCACCATCGGCAAGCTGCTGGAGCCGGACTCCATCGCCATCATCGGCGCCTCGGAGAGCCGCGCCAAGTATGGCGGGCGCATCATGTATCACCTGATGAAGCACGGCTTCCAGGGTGACCTGGTGCCCATCAACCGCGGCAACGCCACGGTGCTGGGTTACCCCGCCTACCCCAGCATCACCGACGTGCCGCATGCGCCGGATGTCGCGATCCTGGCCGTGCCCGGTGAAACCCTGGTGCAGAGCCTGGAGGCCGCTGCCGCCGCGGGTGTGGGCTGCTGCGTGGTCATCTCCACCGGTTTCGCCGAAGCCGGCGAAGAAGGCGCCGAGCTGCAGCAGCAGATGGTCGACATCGCCGCACGCAGCGGCATGCGCATCGTGGGCCCCAACTGCATGGGCCTGATCGTGCCGCACCACCACATGGCGCTGTGCTCCTCCATCGTGCTGGACACGGAGAAGCTGCACACCGGCAGCATCGGCATGATCAGCCAGTCCGGCGCGCTGATGGTCTCGGTCTTCGACCGCGCGGGAACGGATGGCATCGGCTTTCGCCACTGCGTGTCGCTGGGCAACCAGGCCGACCTGGAGATCTGCGACTTCCTGGAGTTCATGGTCACGGACCCCGACACGCGTGCGATCTGCATGTACGTGGAAGGCATCAAGGACGGCCCGCGCTTCCGCGCCGCCGCGCTGGCGGCCCGCGCCGCCGGCAAGCCGGTGTTCATGGTCAAGACCGGCCGCACCGAGGCGGGGGTGAAGTCCGCGCGTTCGCACACCGCCAGCCTGGCGGGCTCTTTCGAGATGTTCGAGGCCATCTGCAACGAGGCAGGTGTGGTCTTCGCCGACGATCCGGACGACATGGTGCGCGCCGCCAACATCATGGTGCGCATAGCCACGCCGCGCGCGCCTGCGGCCATTGGCGCGGTGGGTGTGTTCTCCACCTCCGGCGGCGGCGCCGGGATCGCCAGCGACCGCGTCACCGAAGTGGGCCTGCGCATGGCCGACATCTCGGAAGACTCCAAGGCGCAGTTGCGCGAGATGCTGCTGCCCCCGCAGGCCGACAACCCCATCGACCTGGGCGGCCGCAAGGCACCCGATTCGCAGGAGATCACCATTCCCACGGCCCGCATCCTGATGGCCGACCCGGCCGTGGGTTATGGGCTGTTCGTGCTGACCTCGATGCCCTTCTTCGCCGAGAAGACCGCACTGATGGCCCAGGCCGCCAAGGACAGCGGCAAACCCTGCTTTTTTGCGCTCACCCCTGGCCGTGCTGCCGATGGCGCGCGCGACGCCCTGCGCACCGCCGGCATGCCCTTCTTCGACCGCTTCGAGGATGCGCTGCGTGCCATCCGCCTGGTGGCGAAACACGACGCGCTGCATGCCGTGACCCCCACCGCACCGGACCGGTCGATGGTGCTGCCTGCATCCGACGGCCGCGCACTGTGTGCGGCGCTGCCGGAGGGCACGGTCACCGAGCAGGAGGTCAAGAAGCTGCTGGCGGCCTATGGAGTCCGCGTCACGCGCGAGGGTGGGGCGGCCACGCCGGCCGCCGCGGCGCAGTATGCCCAGGACATCGGCTTTCCCGTGGTGCTCAAAGTCGTATCGCGCGACATCTCGCACAAGAGCGACGTGGGCGGCGTGGTGCTGGGCCTGAAGGATGCGGCAGCCGTGGAAGCCGCTGCGCAGGCGATGCTCGCCAGCGTCAAGGTGCATGCGCCCAACGCCGTGGTCGAGGGTTTCAGCGTGCAGGAGATGCTGCGCGCGGAGGCCGAGCTGATCGTCGGCACACGGCTGGACCCGCAGTTCGGCCCGATGCTGCTGGTGGGTTTCGGCGGCACCTTCGTCGAGGTGCTGCGCGACTTCGCCGTGGCACCGGCGCCCATCAACAAGGAAACCGCCGAGCGCATGCTGGCCTCGCTGCGGCTAGCACCGTTGCTGCACGGCGTGCGCGGCAAGCCCGCGCTGGACGTGCCGGCCCTGTGCGACGCGATGGTGCGCCTCAGCTGGCTGGCGCACGACTTGGGCGAGCGCCTGGTCGAGCTGGAGGTCAACCCCTTCATGGTCGGTGCCACGGGTGATGGCGCCGTGGCCGCCGACGGCCGCGCCACCCTCACCGCCGCATCCTGATACACGCGCGCCATGGGCCCCATCCTGCCTCCCCCCGTCGCGACGACCCGCGTGGCGCCGCCTGTGCACGGCGCGTCCCCCGCTCCAGCCACGGCATCCACCACCTCCACGCCACCGATCCTGCAGGTGCAGGACCTGTCGGTGGAATTCGTCGGTGAACACGGCACGGTGCCGGCACTGCGCGGCGTGAGCTTCGAGCTCGGTGCGGGCGGGTGCCTGGGCCTGGTGGGCGAGTCGGGCAGCGGCAAGAGCGTGAGCTCGCTGGCCATCATGGGCCTGCTGCCGCAGCAGAGTGCGCGCATCACGGGCGGCCGCATCCTGTTCGAGGGCGAGGACCTGCTGGCCATGCCCGAACGGACACGCCGCGCACGCCGGGGCCGCGCCATCTCGATGATCTTCCAGGAGCCCATGTCCTCGCTGAACCCGGCATTCACGGTCGGCGACCAGATCATGGAGGCCATCCTCACGCACGAGGCCATCAGCAAGCGGGATGCCCGCGCGCGCACCATCGAGCTGCTGCGGCAGGTGCACATCCCCTCGCCCGCGCAGCGCGTGGACGAGTACCCCCACCGCCTCTCGGGCGGCATGCGCCAGCGCGTGATGATCGCCATGGCGCTGGCCTGCAACCCCCGCCTGCTGATCGCCGACGAGCCCACCACCGCGCTGGATGTGACGGTACAGGCGCAGATCGTGGAGCTGCTGCGCGAGATCCAGCAGGTGCGCGGCACGGCCATCCTGCTGATCTCGCACAACCTGGGCCTGGTGGCCGGGCTGGCCGACAACATCGCCGTGATGTATGCCGGCTCGGTGGTGGAGCATGGCAGCGCGCAGCGCCTGCTGCAGCAGCCCGAGCACCCCTACACCGTGGGCCTGCTGGGTGCCGTGCCCCGAGCCGAACAGGAAGACCGGCCCCTGGTCGCCATCGGCGGCACCGTGCCCGACATGCGCTACCTGCCGCCGGGCTGCGTGTTCCAGCCGCGCTGCCCCTTCAGCGCCGAGGTCTGCACCCGCACCGAGCCCGCCGTGCGCCGCTTCGACGACGGCCACCGCGCGGCCTGCCACATGGCACCGCTCGAGGTGCCGCTGGCGCCATCCGTCGAGGCGCCCCTGGAGTACGCCGCATGAAGACCCCTACCGCCACCGCCGCCAGCACGCCCGCCCCCGTGCGCACCACGGCCCCGCTGCTGCGTGTGCGCGACCTGCGCAAGCACTTCGCCCTGGGCGGCATGTTCGGCAAGCGCGGGCGCGCCGCCGCCGTGGACGGCGTGTCCTTCGACATCGCGGCCGGCGAGACGCTGGGCCTGGTGGGCGAAAGCGGCTGCGGCAAGTCCACGCTGGGCCGCCTCATCCTGCGGCTGCTGGACGCGACCTCCGGCAGCGTGGAGTTCCGCGGCCAGAACCTGATGCAGCTGGACCGCCATGCGATGACCGGCCGGCGCCGCGACATCCAGCTGGTGTTCCAGGACCCCTACAGCTCGCTCAACCCCACGATGACGGTGCGCGACCTGGTGGCCGAGCCGCTGATCGTGCACAACGTCGACCAGGGCTCCGGGCTCGACCGCCGCGTCGGTGAACTGCTGGAGACGGTGGGCCTGAAGGCCGCGCACATGGACCGCTTCCCGCACGAGTTCTCGGGCGGCCAGCGCCAGCGCATCGGCATCGCCCGCGCGCTGGCACTGAGCCCGCAGCTGATCGTCTGCGACGAACCGGTCTCGGCGCTCGACGTGTCGGTGCAGGCCCAGGTGCTGAACCTGCTGCGCGCGCTGCAGCAGAAGACCGGCGTGGGCATGCTGTTCATCTCGCACGACCTGATGGCCGTGCGTTATGTGGCGCACCGCGTGGCAGTGATGTACCTCGGCAAGCTGATCGAGACCGCGCCTACATCGGCGATCTTCGCCGGGCCGCGCCACCCCTACACGCGCGCCCTGTTCGACGCCGTGCCCAGCATGGACGTGGAGCGCACGCCGCGCACCGTGCTGCAGGGCGACCTGCCCAGCCCGTTGAACCCGCCCAGCGGCTGCCACTTCCATCCGCGCTGCCGCTACGCCACCGAGATCTGCCAGCGTGAGGCCCCGCCGCTCACCGAAGACGGTGCGGGACACGCCTGCGCCTGCCACCACTGGCGCGAACTGCCGGCATGGACGGGCCTGAGCCCGTCGCTCACGCGGCCGATGGAGCCGCGCCTGGCCCGCCTGCTGGAACGTTTCCGCCAGCCGCTGGTGCCTGTAGCCGGTTCTTCCGCTTCCCCCTCGCCCACGCCATCCCTTCCATCCTCAGGAGTACTTCTCGATGCCTAAATTCGCCCACCAGGCTTTCAAGCCACTGGCCATTGCCTCCCTCCTCCTCTGCCTGGGCGCCGGTGCGGCCGCGCAGGGCGTGCTGAAGATCGGCATCAACGAGGACCCCGACATGCTGGACCCCACCGTGGGCCGGCTGGCCAGTGGCCGCCAGCCCCTGACAGCGATGTGCGACAAGCTCTTCGACATCAACAAGAGCCTGGCCCTGGTGCCGCAACTCGCCACGGGCTACGACGTGGCCAAGGACGGCATGTCGGTGACGATCAAGCTGCGCCCGGGCGTGAAGTTCCACGACGGCGAGTCGCTGGACGCCGAAGCCGTGCGCTTCAATTTCGATCGCCACATGAACACCCCCGGCTCCTTCCGCAAGTCCGAACTGGTGGCCGTGGACAAGGTGGAAGTGGTGGACCCGCTGACCGTGAAGATCACGCTGAAGGCCCCCCAGTCCAACCTGCTGCTGATCGTCCTGTCGGAGCGCTCGGGCATGATGGTCTCGCCCAAGGCCTCCAAGGCACTGGGGGACCGTTTCGGCTCCCAGCCGGTGTGCGCCGGCGAATACAAGTTCACCGAGCGCGTGCCGCAGGGCCGCATCGTGGTCGAGCGATTCGCCGGCTACTGGGACAAGGACAAGACCAAGGGCAGCCCCGCCCGCATCGAATACCTGCCCATCAGCGACTCCACGGTGCGTCTGTCTGCACTGCGCTCGGGAGAGATCCAGATCGCTGAACGCCTGACCCCCACCGACCTGCCCCAGCTCGCCGACGACAAGCGCATCAAGGTGGTCTCCACGCCCGACCTGGGTTACCACACCATCGGCTTCAACAACAACAACGGCCCGCGGTCCAAGATGTTCGCGGACGTCCGCGTACGCCAGGCCATCGACCTGGCCATCGACCGCAAGGCACTGGTCAAGGCGCTGTTCAACGACCAGTACCTGGCCGGCAACCAGTACGTGAACCCCAACAACCAGTACTACGACAAGACCAAGCCCGTGCCGGCACGCAACGTGCCGCTGGCCCGCAAGCTGCTCAGCGACGCTGGCGCCTCCAACTTCACCTTCACGTTGCTCGTGCCCGCCGAACGCGAACGCCAGGAGGCCGCGCAGATGGTGCAGGCCATGTTGTCCGAGGCCGGCATCACCATGAACATCGAGACGCAGGAGAACGCGGTGATGTACCAGAACGCCAAGAAGGGCGCCTATGACGCCATCTTCAGCTTCTGGAGCGGCCGCCCGCATCCCGATGGCAACCTCTATGCGCAGCTCACCTGCAACGGCCCGCAGAACGACGGCAAGTTCTGCAACCCCGAACTGGACGCTTTGCTGAACAAGGGCCGCGAGGCCACCACCGATGCGGAGCGCCGCGCCATCTACCAGAAGGCCAATGGCATGGTCTTCGACAGCCACCCCAGCATCGTGCTGTGGCACCGCCAGACTTTCACCGGGCTGAGCACCAAGGTGGTGGGCTTCGAGCCCAACCCTGACAGCACCATCCGCGTCAAGGGCGTGCGCCTCCAGTAAGCCCCAGCGAACACCATTGCGGCGGACCCACCCATGCGATTCCTCCTCTTCATCGGCAAGCGCATCGCGCTCACGCTGCCGACGGTGCTGATCCTGTCGGTGCTGGTGTTCATGCTGCAGCACCTGCTGCCCGGCGACCCCGCGGTCGCCATGGCCGGTGAAGAGGCAGGCAACGCGCATGTGCTGCAGGAGATCCGCCAGAAGTACGGGCTGGACCAGCCCATCTACGTGCAATACGGCCGCTGGGTGGCAGGCGCCGTGCAGGGCAACCTGGGCATCTCCATGCGCAACGACATGGGCGTGACCGAGCTGCTGGTGGGCAAGCTCGGCATCACGCTGCAGCTGGCGCTGGCATCGATGGTCATCGGCGTGGCGCTGGGGGTGCCGCTGGGGATCCTTTCCGCCGCGCGCAAGGGCACCTGGCTGGACAGCTTCGCCAGCGGCTTCGCGCTCTCGGGCATCTCGGTGCCGCACTTCTGGCTGGGCATCCTGCTGGTGCTGGCCTTTTCGGTGCACCTGAACTGGTTTCCCGCCTCGGGCTACGTGCCCTTCCGCGAAGACCCGGTGCGCAGCCTGATGGGCTTCGTGCTGCCTTCCATCGTGCTGGGCACCGGCATCGCAGGCGTGCTGATGCGCCACACACGCAGTTCCATGCTGCAGTCCCTGGGTGCGGACTATGTGCGCACGGCCCGGGCCAAGGGCGTCAGCGAATGGCGCGTGGTGACCCGGCACGCACTGCGCAACGCGCTCATCCCGGTGGTGACGCTGGGTGCCATCGAGTTCGGCCAGCTGCTGGCGGGCGCGGTGCTGACCGAGCAGATCTTCTCCATCCCCGGCTTCGGCAAGCTGCTGGTGGACAGTGTGCTGTACCGCGACTACCAGGTGGTGCAGGGGCTGGTGCTGGTCTCGGCCTTGATGTTCATCCTGGCCAGCCTGGCCGCCGACGTGCTGTATTTCGTCATCAACCCCCGCCTTCGGAGCTAGGGATGGACGCCCCCCGTCGCTTGTTCACTTCGTGTAACCGCATCCCCCCCACTGGGGGGCGGGCCGGCCGCTTCGGAGCGGCCGTGCGCGGCGGCCCCTGGAACCAATCCGTCCAATGCATGCGATACGTCGCGGCCGCTGCACACATGGGAAATTGACATGACTACCGCCATACCCACCAACCCTTCAGCGTCAATAGGTCCGCGCGCTCCGGAAACGATGCGCCCTCGTGTGGGCCGCGCCCGCATGGTGCTGCGGCGCATGCTGCGCCGGCGGGCCACCGTCGTGGCCGGCATCGTCATCCTGCTGTTCATCGCGGTGGCCTTGCTGGCACCGGTGATCGCGCCCTTCGACCCGCTGAAGTCGAATTTCCTGGAGGTGCGCAAGGCCCCCTCTGCCCTGCACTGGATGGGCACCGACGAGGTCGGGCGCGATGTGGTGTCGCGCCTGGTGTGGGGGGCCCGCAGCTCGATGCTGGCCGGGCTCATCCCCGTGGTGGTGGCGCTGGTGCTCAGCGTGCCGCTGGGCGTCTTCAGCGGTTACGCCGGCGGCTGGATCGATGCCGTGATCATGCGCATCACCGACGCCATGCTGGCCGTGCCCTTCCTGATCGTGGCCATCGCCATGGCGGCGTTCCTGGGGCCGAACCTGTGGAACGCGATGATCGCCATCGGCATCGCCGCGATGCCGATCTTCCTGCGGCTCACGCGCGCCGCGGCCCTGTCCATCCGCGCCGAGGACTACGTGGAGGCGGCGCATGCCGTGGGCGCCTCGCCGATGCGCATCGCCTTTCGCCACATGCTGCCCAACATGCTGCCGCCGCTGCTGGTGCAGGCCAGCGTGATGGCGGCAAGCGCCATCATCGCGGAGGCCTCGTTGTCCTTCCTGGGCCTGGGCCAGCAGCCGCCCGCGCCCTCGTGGGGCAGCATGCTCAACGCCGCGCAGCGCCACATGGTGGCCGCGCCCTGGATGGCGATTGCACCGGGCGCCATGATCTTCATGCTGGTGATCTCGCTGAACATGTTCGGCGACGGGCTGCGCGATGCGCTGGACACCAAACGCCGATGACGAACGCCCCCCGTTACGGACGGCTCACTGCGTGTAGCCGTCCTATACCCCCCACTGGGGGGCGGGCCGGCCGCTTCGGAGCGGCCGTGCGCGGCGGCCCCTGGACCAGACACGCCTGACGGTAACCCCATGGACGTCCTTCCGCAATGAACACACCTACCTCGCACAGCAACCACGCCTCCCCGCCGGAAGTCCAATCGGTCGCCGAAGCCTACCTGCGCATGCTCAAGAGCTGCGGTGTCGACTATTTCTATGTCGGCGCCGGCACCGACACGGCGCCCATCGTCGAGGCCTATGCCCGCGTGGGAGGCCAGTCCGAGCACTACCCGACGCCCGTGCTGACGACGCACGAGAACCTCGCGCTGGGCATGGCACATGGCTACTTCATGGTGACGGGCAAGGCCCAGGCCGTGATGCTGCACGTGTCCGTGGGCACGGCGAACGCGGTGTGCGGCGTGGTCAACGCGGCCCGGGGCCAGGCGCCGATCCTCTTCTGCGCGGGCCGCACGCCCTTGTTCGAACAGGGCCGCGTGGGCGCGCGCGATGCCGAGATCCACTGGGGCCAGGAGATGTTCGACCAGGCCGGCATGGTGCGTGAGCTGGTGAAGTGGGAATACGAGCTGCGCGACGGCCTGAACATCGAGACCGTGGTGGACCGCGCCTGGCAGATCGCGATGACCGAGCCGCGCGGCCCCGTCTACCTCACGCTGCCACGCGAAGTGCTGGCCGCGCCCGCGCCCGGTTTCCAACTGCACAAGCGCTCGGCCATCCCGGCGCCCGCCGCACCCGATGCGCAGGCGGTGGCCACCTTGGCCGAGGCCATCGCGCAAGCACACGAACCCGTGATCATGTGCACCGCCAGCGGCGCGGATACCCGCACCGTCGCGGCCCTGGTCGCGCTGTGCGAGCGCTTCGCGATCGGCGTGGGCGAGGCCCGGCCGCGCTACGTGAATTTCCCGTCCGCGCATCCCTTGCACATGGGGTATGAACGCGGCCCGATCTTCGAATCGGCCGACGCGCTGCTTTTCCTAGAATCCGATGTGCCGTGGATCCCCAGCCGGGCCTGCCCTGCGGAGGACGCCTTCGTGGCCCACGCCGGCACGGACCCGACCTTCGCGCGCCTGCCCATCCGCGGCCACCGATCGGACCTGAGCATCACCACCACCGCCTTCGCGCTGATCGAGCGGCTGGGCGAAGCTCTGCAGGCCTGCGGGGCGGCCGAGGGCGCCGATGCGCGCAGGCAGCGCCTGACGCGCCGCGCTGCGGCGTTGGCAGACGTGCGCAAGACACGCCTCGCGCAGATGCAGCAACAGAGCGGCCCCATCACCAAGGCATTCCTCTCGTCCTGCCTGGACGCGGTGCGGCCGGCGGACGCCATGGTGATCAACGAGTATTCGGCCATCCGCGAGTGTTTCTCCTTCGGCACTCCCGGCACCTTCTACATGCACCCGGCGTCGTCGGGACTGGGCTGGGGTTATCCGGCGGCCCTGGGTGCGCAGCAGGCCGCGCCAGACCGGACTGTCATCGCCGTGATGGGCGACGGCGCCTACTTCTTCGCGAACCCGGCCGTGTGCCACCACGCCAGCGCCATGCTCGGCCTGCCGGTGGTGGCAGTGGTGTTCAACAACGCCGGCTGGGGGGCGGTGCACAACTCAGCCGTCGCCATCTACCCGGGCGCGCATACGGTGGAATACGCCAAGGCCAACGGCGGCATGGGGCCCCTGTGCTCGATGGACCCAATGCCCGACATGGAAAAGTACGCCGAGGCCTCGGGCGGCGTGGGCCTGCGCGTGAGCGAACGCGCGGAGCTCGCGGACACCTTGCGGCGCGCGATCCACATTGCCCAGACGGAGCGTCGCCAGGTGCTGGTGAACGTGATCGGCAGGGGCTGACAAAGTCCGGCCACGCACCGCCACCGCCATGGCCCCGTCCGCACCCCGGCTCCTGCAGCGCATGCTCAGCCTCGACGACTTCGAGGACGCAGCCCGGCGTGCCCTGCCGCGCCCGGTGTTCGGCTACCTGTCGGGCGCCGCGGAGAACGGCCACACCATCGCGGCCAACCGCAGTGCCTTCGACGCCTACGCCTTTCGGCCGCAGGCGCTGGTGGACATCACGAAGCGCAGCACCCGCACCGAGCTGTTCGGCATCTCTTACGCCGCGCCCTTCGGCCTGGCGCCCATGGGCCTGTGCGCGTTGATGGCCTACCGGGGCGACGTGGCGATGGCACAGGCTGCTGCCAAGGCCGGTGTGCCGATGGTGCTGAGCGGTGCGTCGCTGATCCCGCTGGAGGACGTGGCGCAGGCCCACCCCGGCATCTGGTTCCAGGCCTACCTGCCCGGCGACGCGCAGGCCATCGAGGCGCTGACCGCGCGGCTGGCGCGCACCACCATCCAGACCCTGGTGCTCACGGTGGACATGCCCGTCGCGGCCAACCGCGAACAGAGCATCCGGGCCGGTTTCAGCATTCCGCTGCGTCCCAGCCTGTCGCTGGCGTGGCAGGGCGTGGCGCACCCCGGGTGGTTGCTGCGGACCTTCGCGAAGACGCTGTGGCGCCACGGCATGCCGCACTTCGAGAACACGTATGCGGGCCGCGGTGGTCCCATCCTCTCGGCGGCCACGGCGCAGGCGATGGTGAACCGTGGTGGCCTGACCTGGGACCACGTGGCGCTGATGCGCAGGCTGTGGAAGGGCCAACTCGTCCTCAAGGGCATCCTGCGCGCCGAGGATGCACGCCAGGCCGAAGCCCTCGGCATGGATGGCCTCATCGTGTCGAACCACGGTGGGCGGCAGCTGGACGGCACCATGGCCTCGCTGCACGCCCTGCCCGCCATCGTGGCAACGGTCCAGATCCCGGTCATGGTGGACGGCGGCTTCCGTCGCGGCACCGATGTGCTGAAGGCGCTGGCCCTCGGCGCCCGTTTCGTTTTCCTGGGCCGGCCCTTCGCCTATTCGGCCGCGGTCGCGGGCGAAGCCGGCGTGTCCCACGCCATCGCGCTGCTGCAGCAGGAACTGTTCCGCAACCTCGGCATGCTGGGCATGAACCACATCGCTGCGCTGCGCGCTGGCAACCACCTGGTGCAGGCGGGTCCGCCCGTCGTCCCATCCTGCTTCCCCTCTCCATCTTCACCACCTCCAAGGGAGACGTCCATGAGCACCACCGTATGGCACAAGCCATTCGCCCATCCCCAGGCCTGGACCCGCGCCAGCATGCAGAGCGACCCGTCGTGGCGCCAACGCCTGACCCCGCAGGACCAGCGCGAGATCGCCACCGCGCTGGCCCATGCCATGCGCGCCGGCAAGCCGATGCTGCAATGGCAGCAGACGGACTTTCCGCTGGACACCCTGGCCACAAGGCTGCAGGCCGTCGCCCGCGAGATCCGCGACGGCCGCGGCATCACGCTGCTCGAAGGGCTGGACATCGGCGCCTACACCGACGAAGAGGTGTGCATGCTCTATTGGGGCATCGGCCTGTACCTCGGTGAGCCACTGGGCCAGAACCCCAAGGGCGACCTGCTGGGTCACGTGTTCGACCAGGGCCGCAACTACGGCGACATCGACGTGCGGGGTTACGAGACCAGCGCCTACCTGCCCTACCACACCGACAGCGCCAACCTGGTGGGCCTGATGTGCCTGCGCCAAGGCCTGTCGGGCGGGCGCAGCAGCTATGTCAGCGCCGTGTCCATCTACAACAGCATCCTGGCCGAGCACCCCGAGTACCTGGGCATGCTCTACAACGGCTTCCACTACATCCGCCGTGAGGAGGCGCTGGGCGCCAAGGGCGTCACGGAGACGCCACTGCCGATTTTCGGCCAGCAGGACGGTGTGTTGAGCTGCCGCTACATCCGCAACCAGATCAACGCGGGGGCGGTCAAGCGGGGTGTGCCGCTGACGCCGATGGAGCTGGAAGTGCTGGACTACTTCGACGCCCAGACACAGCGCGAGGACCTGCGCGTGGACTTCCAGATGAACCCCGGCGACATGGCCTTCTGCAACAACCTGACCATGCTGCATTCGCGCACCGGCTTCGTGGACGGGCCTGAACACCACCAGAAGCGCCACATGCTGCGCCTGTGGCTGCAGTTCCCCGAACGCTGGCCCAGCTCGCCGCTGTTCGGCGACCACCGCAACCATGTGCTGCACGAACGCACCGTGGTGTCCACTTCCACAACCCTCACCACCCTCGCCACCCCCACCACCACGGTAAGCGCATGAACAAGAGCATCCTCCTCCAGGGCGGCCGGGTCATCGACCCCTCCAGCAACCGCGACGAGGTGGCCGACGTGCTGGTGCACGGAGCCACCATCCAGGCCGTCGGCCCCGGCCTACGGGCCACGGCGCCCGAAGGCACCGAGGTCATCGACTGCCGTGGCAAGCTGGTGCTGCCCGGCCTCATCGACACCCATGCCCATGTCTACCAGGGCGTCACCGGGCGCTTCGGCCTGAACGCAGACATGTGCGGCGTGCATTCGGGCGTGACCACGCTCGTGGACCAGGGCGGGCCCAGCTGCATCACGCTGGCGGGCTTTCGCCAGTTCGTGGCCGAGCCGGCCAAGAGCCGTGTCCTGGCCTACCTCTCGGCCTACCTGGTGGGCGGGCTGGAGGGCCACTACTACCCCGAGCTGTACCGCCCCGAGTGCCTGGACGTGAAGGCCACCGTGAAGGCCTGCGACACCAACCGCGACCTGGTGCGCGGCATCAAGGCCCATGCCGAGATCGGTGGCTTCGCGCGCTGGGGCGTGGAGGTGATGCGCATCGCCTCGCAGATCGGCCGCGAGGCGGCACTGCCCGTGTACATCCACTTCGGGCAGCTCTGGCCCAAGCCCGAACAGGGCGGCTTGCCTGTCAACCCCGATTCGATCTTCAACCAGGTGGTGGAGATGCTCAAGCCCGGCGACGTGCTCTCGCACCCCTTCAGCCGCCACCCCGGCGGGTTCGTGGAGATGGACGGCAAACTGCATCCGCTGGTGCCCGAGGCCATCGCACGCGGCCTGAAGATCGACGTGGGCCATGGCTCGCACTTCAGCTTCAAGACAGCGCGCATCGTGCTCGACGCAGGCGTGGTGCCCGACACCCTGGGCGCCGACATGCACGGCTACAACACGGAAGTGCCCGCGCCGGCCGGCACGCCCGACTCCCACCCCGACGAGGAAGACCACATCTTCAAGGGCAGCACGCGCTTCAGCCTGGTGTCGGCCATGACCAGCATGCTGGCGCTGGGCCTGCCGCTGTCGCACGTGGTGGACATGGTGACGCGCAACGCCGCACGCATGGTGGGCATGGAGAACGAACTGGGTGTGCTGGCCCTCGGCGGTGTCGCCGACATCAGCGTGCTGGACGACCACCGGGGCCAATGGACGCTGCGCGACAACGAGGGCACGCAGCTGCGCACCGAGCGCCTGCTGCAGCCGGATTTCTGCCTGCGCGCCGGGGAGCGTTTCGACGCCAAGGCTGTGATCCTTCCCGTGGCCGAGCCCGCCTGAGATGGCGCACGCTGCAGTGCCGAGCGCAAGCGCCCCACCGACCTGGTCCACATGGGCCCTGCCCTTCCACGGCGCCGCCTGGCGTGACGTGGTCCGGCGCAGCGATGTGTTGCCCGATCTGGACCGGATGGTGCTTCTGCATGCCGGGCCGCCGTTCGAGGCGCTGGCCCCTGCGCCGGTGCGCCAGGCCGCCGCGCAGGCCCTGGTCTTCGAGGGCCTGGCAGGCGACATCGCAGGCGCCATGGCGCTGCTGGCGATGGGGGATGTGCGGCTGTTGCCCGCGCAGGACTACGGCGTGGCCACGCCGCTGGCCCAGGTGGTGTCGGCGTCGATGCCGTTGGCCGTGGTGGGTGACGGCGTGGACGTGGCTTTCGCGCCGCTCGTGGAAGGACCTCCTCCGGCCCTGCGCTTCGGCAGCGATGCACCCGCTGCACTGCAGCGCCTGCACGACATCGCCGCGCTGGGGTGGGACCGCATCGCGCCCGGCCTTCGCCAACACCCTGTGGACCTGGAACCGGTGGTGGCACGTGCCCTGTCGCAGGGTGACGAGTGCCATGGACGCACTGGCGCCGCCAACGAAGCGCTGGTGGATGCCATGCCCTGGCTGGACGCGGCCGACCGCGCACTGCTGCGGGCAAGCCCCGGCTTCGTGCTGCCCATCCTGATGGCGGCGGCCTGCTGGCGCCTGCGCACGGCCCGCGCAGGCATCGCCGCAGCCGGCGGCAACGGCCTGCATTTCGGGCTGAAGATGCACGGCGAGTCGCGCTGGCGCACTGCCCCCGCGCCGCCCCCACGCGGCACACGCATGCCGCAGCACGCCACCACTCCCGCGCTCGGTGCCATCGGGGACAGCGCGGTGATCGACTTCTGCGGACTGGGTGGCCAGGCACTGGACGCCGCACCCGCGCTCTGCGAGGAATGGCGCGCGGTGCTGCCGCACGACCATGCGCAGCGCCGGCATGCCGTGGTCGATGCAGAGTCAGGCCTCGTCGACGCGGACCGCGTCCATGCCGCGCAGCGCGCGCCGCTGGTGAACCTGGCCATCCTCGACCGCGATGGAGTCCATGGACTGGTGGGCCGCGGGTATGTCGAACCGGCCTTGGCATTGTTTGCCCCGGCGGCAGCGGAAGACCGGCATGGCTGAGCGCGGTGCGGCGTTGCGAGGGATGGTGACCAGCCCGCATGTCGGCGCTTCACAGGCGGGGCTGAAGGTGCTGGCAGCCGGCGGCAACGCGATCGAGGCGGCCATCACGGTGTGCGCCTGCCTGGGTGTGACCTACCCGCATTTTTCCGGCTTCGGAGGGGACGCCTTCATGCTGGTCGCCGGCACGGACGGCCAGGTGCAGGCCATCTCGGGCATCGGCCAGGCCGCATCGGACGTGGACCGCTACCTGCGCGAGGGCGGCAGCATCCCCACGCGGGGGCCCTTGTCGATGCTCACCACTGCGGCCGCCGTCGACACGCTCGGCAAGGCCCATGCGCTCAGCCGCGCCGCGTGGGACGGCCAGCTGGGCTGGGAGGAGCTCCTGTCGCCCGCCATCGCGCTCGCGGAACACGGCGTGGCGGTGTCGGAGTCCGAGCGCTTCTGGCTCGATTTTCGCCGTGCCGAGGCGCACACGATGCCGGGCGTGTTCGATGCTTTCATGGTCGACGGCAGGACGGCGACGGTGGGCGAACACCGGCGCCAGCCGCGCCTGGCAGCGAGCCTACGCATGCTGGCGCAGCGCGGCCCACGGGACTTCTACGAGGGACAGCTCGCGTCGGCGCTCTGCGCGGGGCTCGCGGCGGCGGGGTCGCCATTGACGGCCAGCGACCTGGCCCGCACCGAGGCGCGCATCGAGCCGCCGCTGCGCGTGGCTTACCGCGGCGGCGAGCTGTTCGCCCACCGGCCACCGACGCAGGGCGTGACGACGCTGGAGATCATGGGCATCCTGGAGCGCTTCGACCTGCGGGCCATGCCCGAGGGCGGCGCCGACCATCTGCATTGCCTGGTCGAGGCCGTCAAGCGCGCCTTCATCGACCGCAACGAATTCGTGGCCGATCCGGACCATGCCGACGTGCCCGTGGAGCGGCTGTTGTCAGCGGCCCACCTGGACGCACAGGCCGCGGCCATCGATGCCGCGCGGGCCCTGCCCTGGCCCCACGCCTTTCGCCATGGCGACACGGTGTACATCGGTGTCGTGGACGGCCAGGGCCGGGCCGTGTCGATGTTGTCGACGGTGTATTTCGATTGGGGCAGCGCCGTGATGGTCGGTGACACCGGGCTCCTGTGGCACAACCGGGGGGCAGCGTTTTCGCTGGACCCGCGCCACCCCAACTGCCTGGCCGCCGGAAAGCGGCCCTTCCATACGCTGAACCCCGGCATGTACCTGCGCGACGGCCGGCCGGTGCTGGTCTACGGCACGCAAGGCGCGGACGGCCAGCCCCAGACGCTGGCAGCGATCCTGACCCGCATGATCGACTACGGGATGGACCCCGCCACCGCGCTCGCGCGTCCCCGCTTCCTGTTGGGCAAGACTTTCTCCGACGGCCGCGATTCGCTGAAGCTGGAGGACGATGTGCCGCAAGCCGTGGTTGCCGAACTCGAACGGCGGGGACACCAAGTGAGCCGCGTCCCGGCGCAGAGCCCGCTGATGGGGCATCCGGGCGCCATCCACATCGACGCGGCCACCGGCCGCATCACCGGCGCACATGACCCGCGCAGTGACGGGCGGGCGATCGGCATCGACGCGCTCGCAACCGACACCAGCTGAAAAGCAAAAGGGCTTACGTGATCACGTAAGCCCTTGGCATTTTTCTCGCATGTTCTTGGTGGGCGGTGGAGGCTTCGAACCTCCGACCCCAGCAGTGTGAATGCTGTGCTCTACCCCTGAGCTAACCGCCCTGTTCGCTCCAGCATGACGCTGGTGAATCAGCCCGCTATTATGCCACAGCTTCTGCTTTCGTCCACACGGTTTTGCCGCCGCTGGCTTTGTCCAACTGCGCCAGTACATCCACGTGGGCCTGCAGTTCCTGATCGTTGGCCCGGAGCACGGGCAGCACGAAGCTGCGCAGGTCCAAGGTCACTATCGGGCCCTGGTCGTCGCGCTGCGCGGACTCCGTGTCCATGACCAGGGCCTCCTGGCCCCGCGTCATGTTGATGTAGACGTCGGCCAGCAACTCCGCATCGAGCAACGCGCCGTGCAGCGTGCGGCCCGAGTTGTCGACTTCCAGGCGGTCGCACAGCGCGTCGAGCGAGTTGCGCTTGCCGGGGAACATTTCCTTGGCCATGGCCAGCGTGTCGACCACCTTGGCGACGAAGCTGCTGAAGGCGGGCCGCTTGAGCAGCTTGAGTTCCGCGTTGAGGAACTCGACGTCGAAGGCCGCGTTGTGGATGATGATCTCGGCACCTTGCACGTACGCCAGGAACTCGTCGGCGATGGCGGCGAAGGGTGGCTTGTCGCGCAGGAACTCGTTGGTGATGCCGTGCACGCGGATCGCCTCTTCGTGGCTGTCGCGCCCGGGGTTCACATAGAAGTGCAGGTTGCGGCCCGTGAGCTTGCGGTGCACCAGCTCCACGCAGCCGACCTCGATGATGCGGTCGCCCTGCGAGGCATAGAGGCCGGTGGTTTCGGTGTCGAGGATGATCTGGCGCGTCACGTCAGTGCTCCTTCAGTGGTTTTCCTTGGCGTGGTTGATGGTGTAGCGCGGGATCTCCACCACCAGGTCCTCCTTGGCCAGGATGGCCTGGCAGCTCAGGCGCGAGTTCGGCTCCAGGCCCCAGGCGCGGTCCAGCAGGTCTTCTTCACCCTCGTCGAGTTCGTTGAGCGAATTGAAGCCCTGGCGCACGATCACGTGGCAGGTGGTGCAGGCGCAACTCATGTCGCAGGCGTGTTCGATGCGGATGTCGTTGTCCAGCAAGGCTTCGCAGATGGAGGTGCCGGTGGGTGCGGAAATCTCGGCGCCCTGGGGGCAGATTTCAACATGGGGCAGTATCTTGATGGTGGGCATGCGGCGATTGTCCCCGTGCTCAAACCGAGCCGATGTTCTTGCCGGAAAGGGCCTGCTGGATGCCGCGGTTCATGCGCGCGGCGGCAAAGGCCTGCGTTCCATCGGAGAGGGCTTTGGTGGCGGCCTCGATGGCGGCGGCGTCGTCGAAGGGCTGGATCGCGCGCACGGCGTCCATCAGCGCGTCGATCTCGGCACGTTCCGCGGGCGTCAGCAGTTCGGCATCGGCGTCCAGCGCAGAACGCGTCGCGAGCAGCAGCCGATCCGCATCCAGCCGCGCCTCGGCCAGTGCCCGCGCACGCATGTCGGCCTCGGCCGTGCCGAAGCTGTCCTGCAGCATGCGCGCGATGTCTCCGTCGTCCAGACCGTAGCTGGGTTTCACGTCGATGCCGGCTTCCACGCCACTGCCCTGCTCCCGCGCCCCCACATGCAGCAGGCCGTTGGCATCCACCGTGAAGGTCACGCGGATGCGCGCCGCGCCCGCCACCATGGGCGGAATGCCGCGCAACACGAAACGCGCCAGGCTGCGGCAGTCGGCCACCATGTCGCGCTCGCCCTGCACCACGTGCAGCGACAGGGCGGTCTGCCCGTCCTGGTAGGTCGTGAAATCCTGTGCCATCGCCGTGGGGATGGTCTGGTTGCGCGGCACGATGCGCTCCACCAGCCCACCCATGGTCTCGATGCCCAGGGACAGCGGGATCACATCGAGCAGCAGCAGTTCGCCTTGGGTGTTGTTGCCCGCGAGCTGGTTCGCCTGGATGGCGGCACCCAGGGCCACCACTTCGTCGGGGTTCAGGTTGTTGAGCGGCTCCCGCTGGAAGAACTGGTGCACCGCTTCCTGCACCACCGGCATGCGCGTGGAGCCACCCACCATCACCACACCGGCCACGTCGCGTGGCTGCAGCTGCGCATCACGCAGCACCTTGCGTGCGGCAGCCAGCGTGCGCTGGGTCAGGGGCTGGGTCAGGGACTGGAACTGGGCCCGGCTCACCTTCAGGCGCACGTCGCCCGAGCCGGCGGTGAAGGCGAACTCCGCCTCTTCCGCGGAGGACAGCAGCTCCTTGCAGGCCCGGGCGGCCACGAGTGCGGCGGCCTTGTCGTGCGCGGAGCTCCAGGCAGCGCCCGTCTGCTCCGCCACCCACTGCGCCAGCGCATGGTCGTAGTCGTCGCCACCCAGCGCAGAGTCACCGCCCGTGGCGATGACCTCGAAGACGCCCTGGCTCAGGCGCAGGATGGAGATGTCGAAGGTGCCGCCGCCCAAGTCGTAGACGGCATAGACGCCTTCGCTGGCGTTGTCCAGCCCGTAGGCGATGGCAGCCGCGGTAGGTTCGTTGATCAGGCGCAGCACCTTCAGGCCTGCCAGTTCGGCAGCGTCCTTGGTGGCCTGGCGCTGGGCGTCGTCGAAGTAGGCGGGCACGGTGATCACGGCACCGAAGAGGTCGTCGCCCAGCGTGTCCTCGGCGCGGTAGCGCAGGGTGGCGAGGATCTCGGCGCTGATCTCCACGGGCGACTTTTCGCCAGCGATGGTCTGCAGCGCCAACATGCCGGGCTTGTCGATGAAGGTGTAGGGCAGGCGGCCGGGATCCTGCACGTCGCGCAGGTTGCGGCCCATGAAGCGCTTGACGGATCGGATAGTGTTCTGCGGGTCTTCGGCCACGGCGGCCAGCGCCTCGAAACCGATCCGCCTCTTGCCTTCGGGCAGGTAACGCACCACGGACGGCAGGATCACCCGCCCGGCTTCGTCCGGCAGGCACTCGGCCACACCACTGCGCACGGCGGCCACCAGCGAATGCGTGGTGCCCAGATCGATGCCCACGGCCAGGCGCCGCTCGTGCGGGTTGGGGGATTGGCCAGGTTCGGAGATCTGCAGCAGCGCCATGGAAATTCAAAGAAACGGAGAAAACAGCCCGGTGCGGGCACTCATTGTCGGTCGGCGGCGTCTTCCATCCGGGCCAGCTGGGCCTGCACGTCCTGCGCGAAACGCACCAGGAACATCCAGGCCCGCACCTGTTGCGCGGCTTGCGCCACGTCGTGCCGGACATCGAGCAGATCGGTGCATTCGCGTTGCAGATCCTCCACCGCCGCGCGCACGCGCGACAGCAGCGCTTCGACCTGCGGCAACGCCGTGGACTCTTCGAGCGCCTCGCGCCACTCCATCTGCTGCATCAGGAACGCGGCCGGCATGGCCGTGTTGTTCTCCGCATCGATGGGCACACCGGCCAGCTCGCACAGCAGCTGGGCGCGTCGCAACGGATCCTTGAGGCGCTGGTAGGCCTCGTTGATGCGCACCGACCATTGCATGGCCTGGCGCTGGGCTGCGGCGTCCTGCGAGACGAAGCGGTCCGGATGGACCTCGCGCTGCAGCTGCTTCCAGCGCGCGTCCAAGGCGGCGCGGTCCTGGGCAAACTGCTGGGGCACCCCGAACAGGGTGAAGTCGCTGGAGGCCAGGGTCAGGGCTGGAGAAGTTTCATCCACGGCCAGTGCCCCCGCTGCCCCACCGAAGGGACCGGTCAAATGCGGAACGATTCACCACACCCGCAACGGTCACGTTCGTTGGGGTTGTTGAACCGGAAGCCTTCGTTGAGCCCTTCGCGCACGAAGTCCAGCTGGGTGCCGTCGATATAGGCCATGCTCTTCGGGTCCACCAGCACCCGGACGCCGTGCTCTTCGAAGACCACGTCTTCGGCAGCAGGCTCGTCCACGTATTCCAGCGTGTAGGCCAGGCCCGAGCAACCCGTGGTCTTCACACCCAGGCGCACGCCATACCCCTTGCCACGCTTGGTCAGGTAACGGTTGACATGCCGGGCGGCGGCTTCGGACAGCGAGACGGACATCTGCGACAAACCCTCTTTCAATCGATTCCGGTCCGGCAGGTAGCCGGACAGCGTGCTCAGTGGACGTTTTTCTTGCGGTAGTCTTCGACAGCCGCCTTGATGGCATCCTCGGCCAGGATGGAACAGTGGATCTTGACGGGCGGCAGGGCCAGCTCTTCGGCAATCTGGCTGTTCTTCAGCGCAACCGCTTCGTCCAGCGTCTTGCCCTTGACCCATTCGGTCACCAGCGACGACGAGGCGATGGCCGAGCCGCAGCCGTAGGTCTTGAAGCGTGCGTCCTCGATCACGCCAGTCAACGGGTTGACCTTGATCTGCAGCTTCATCACGTCGCCGCAGGCCGGTGCGCCGACCATGCCGGTGCCTACCGATTCGTCGCCCTTGTCGAAGGAACCCACATTGCGGGGGTTCTCGTAGTGGTCTACGACCTTTTCTGAATATGCCATGGTGCTTTACCCTTCTGTGAATACGGTGGTGCGCGCGCGATCGGCGATCAGTGCGCGGCCCACTGGATGGAGCTGATGTCGACGCCGTCCTTGTACATCTCCCACAAGGGGCTCAGGTCGCGCAACTTGGCCACGTTCTGCTTGATCGTGGCGATCGCGTAGTCGATCTCTTCCTCGGTGGTCCAGCGGCCGATGGTCATGCGCAGGCTGCTGTGGGCCAGCTCGTCGCTGCGTCCCAGGGCGCGCAGCACGTAGCTGGGCTCCAGGCTGGCGGACGTGCAGGCGGAGCCGCTGGACACGGCCAGGCCCTTGATGCCCATGATCAACGACTCGCCTTCCACATAGTTGAAGCTCATGTTCAGGTTGTGCGGCACGCGGTGCTCCATGCTGCCGTTGATGAACACCTGCTCCACGTCCTTCAGGCCGGCCAGCATGCGGTCGTGCAGGGCCTGGATGCGCTTGTTCTCTTCGTGCATCTCGGCCTTGGCGATGCGGTAGGCCTCGCCCATGCCCACGATCTGGTGTGTGGGCAGCGTGCCGGAGCGCATGCCACGCTCGTGGCCACCACCGTGCATCTGCGCTTCCAGGCGGATGCGGGGCTTGCGGCGCACGAACAGGGCACCGATGCCCTTGGGGCCGTAGGTCTTGTGCGAGGTCAGGCTCATCAGGTCCACCGGCAGCGTGGCCAGGTCGATGTCCACACGCCCCGTGGCCTGCGCGGCATCCACGTGGAAGATCACGCCCTTGGCACGGCAGATCGCGCCGATGGCCGCGATGTCCTGCACCACGCCGATCTCGTTGTTCACGAACATCACGCTGGCCAGGATGGTGTCGGGACGGATCGCCGCCTTGAACACTTCCAAGTCGACCAGGCCGTCGGCCTGGACATCCAGGTAGGTCACCTCGAAGCCCTGGCGCTCCAGCTCGCGGCAGGTGTCCAGCACGGCCTTGTGCTCGGTCTTAACCGTGATCAGGTGCTTGCCCTTGGTCTTGTAGAAACCCGCTGCGCCCTTGAGCGCGAGGTTGTTGGACTCGGTCGCACCGGAGGTCCACACGATTTCGCGCGGGTCTGCGCCGACCAGGGCCGCCACATGGCCGCGGGCCGTTTCGACGGCTTCCTCGGCTTCCCAGCCCCAGGCATGACTGCGGGAGGCCGGGTTCCCGAAATGCTGGCGCAACCAGGGCACCATGGCATCCACCACCCGCTCGTCGCAGGGGTTGGTGGCGCTGTAGTCCATGTAGATCGGGAAATGCGGGGTCATGTCCATGGCTGGCTCGATGGGGGCTGGCTAAAAAGAAGGATCAGCGGCTGGAAATCAGCGAATCGCAAATACGGCGATGCAGGATGGCTTCAGGACTTGGCCATCACATTGCCCAACGCAAACACCGAATTGGGGGCGTTGATGCGGATGGGCTTGACGACCGGCATGGCCGAGATGGCGCGGCGCACATGCGGCTTGTCCTCGACCTGCAGGCCCTTGGCCAGTTGTTCGTCGACCAGCTTCTGCAGCGTCACGGAGTCGAGGAACTCGACCATGCGGGTGTTCAGCGCAGCCCACAGGTCATGCGTCATGCAGCGCTCGCCGTCACCCAGGCAGTTTTCCTTGCCGCCGCACTGCGTCGCGTCGATGGGCTCGTCGACCGACACGATGATGTCCGCGACCGTGATCTCGGAGGCCTTGCGGGCCAGGGTGTAGCCGCCGCCGGGGCCGCGGGTGGACTCCACCAGCTCATGGCGGCGCAGCTTGCCGAAGAGCTGCTCCAGGTAGGACAAGGAGATCTGCTGGCGCTGGCTGATGGCCGCCAGGGTCACCGGACCGTTGCTCTGACGCAGGCCCAGATCGATCATCGCCGTGACAGCGAACCGGCCCTTGGTGGTAAGACGCATCGCAAACTCCTTCCTGAGTGGTGACAAAACAATCATCCCGTGCGAAGCCGCCGAGGCGACCGGGACCGCGCGGACCGTGCACCGCAGCAGCGATTGCTGCACCTGCACATCGGTTTGGACCGGTTGTTGACTGTTTAGTTCAAGTATAGCAGAAAGGCCGACTGTTTTCCTCGGATACCCGGCAACACGCTCTCACCGGGCAGGGGGCGCGTCGGTGCCGGGCGCCCCGAAAGCCCGCTGCTTGAGCTGCGCCAGCTGGTCGCGCACCTGGGCCGCCTTCTCGAAAGCCAGGTTGCGGGCGTGCTCGAGCATGAGTTTTTCCAGCCGCTTGATCTCGCGGCCGATGTCCTTCTCGCTCATGTCCTCGACCTTGGCGCGCTGCAGGGCGTCCTGCTCCAGGCGCTCCATCTCGCGCCCGGCCTTCTCGCTGTAGACGCCGTCGATCAGGTCGCGCACGTTCTTCACGATGCTGCGTGGCGTGATGCCGGCCGCCAGGTTGTGGGTCAACTGCCGTTCACGCCGGCGCGAGGTCTCGTCCAGCGCCATGCGCATGGAGTCCGTGATCCTGTCGGCATACAGGATGGCGGTGCCGTTGAGGTTGCGCGCCGCCCGGCCGATGGTCTGGATCAGGCTGCGTTCCGAGCGCAGGAAACCTTCCTTGTCGGCATCCAGGATCGCCACCAGCGACACCTCGGGAATGTCCAGCCCCTCGCGCAGCAGGTTGATGCCCACCAGCACATCGAAGGTGCCCAGCCGCAGGTCGCGCAGGATCTCCACCCGCTCCACCGTGTCGACGTCGCTGTGCAGGTAACGCACCTTCACGCCGTTGTCGGTCAGGTAGTCGGTCAGCTGCTCGGCCATGCGCTTTGTCAGTGTGGTGATGAGCACGCGCTCGTTCTTCTCCACGCGGATGCGGATCTCCTGGAGCACGTCGTCGACCTGGTGCGTGGCGGGCCGCACTTCGACCTGCGGATCCACCAGGCCGGTGGGCCGCACGAGCTGCTCGACCACCTGGCCGGTATGCTGTTTCTCCCAGTCCCCCGGCGTGGCCGACACGAACACGACCTGGCGCATGCGCTGCTGGAATTCGTCGAACTTCAGCGGCCGGTTGTCCAGCGCGCTGGGCAGGCGGAAGCCGTATTCCACCAACGTGGTCTTGCGCGAGCGATCGCCGTTGTACATGCCGCCCAGCTGGCCGATCAGCACGTGCGACTCGTCCAGGAACATCAGGGCGTCCTTGGGCAGGTAGTCCGTGAGCGTGGCGGGCGGATCGCCGGGCATGGAGCCCGAGAGGTGGCGCGTGTAGTTCTCGATGCCCTTGCAGTGGCCCACTTCGCTGAGCATCTCCAGATCGAAGCGTGTGCGCTGCTCCAGGCGCTGCGCCTCGACCAGCTTGCCGCTGTCCACCAGCTGCTTCGAACGCTCCACCAGCTCGGACTTGATCGTCTCCACCGCGTTCACCACCTTGTCGCGCGGCGTCACATAGTGGCTGCTGGGATAGACCGTGAAGCGAGGGATCTTCTGGCGCACCTTGCCCGTCAGCGGGTCGAAGAGCTGCAGCGTCTCGATCTCGTCGTCGAAGAGCTCGATGCGGATGGCCATCTCACTGTGTTCGGCCGGGAACACGTCGATGGTGTCGCCGCGGACGCGGAACTTGCCGCGCGCGAAGTCCTGCTCGTTGCGCTGGTACTGCATGCGCACCAGCTGCGCGATCACGTCACGCTGGCCCATTTTGTCGCCCGTGCGCAGTGTCATGACCATCTGGTGGTAGGCGTCGGGCTGGCCGATGCCGTAGATCGCCGAGACGGTGGCCACGATCACCACGTCGCGCCGCTCCAGGATGCTCTTGGTGCAGGACAGGCGCATCTGCTCGATGTGCTCGTTGATGGCCGAGTCCTTCTCGATGAACAGGTCGCGCTGCGGCACGTAGGCCTCGGGCTGGTAGTAGTCGTAGTAGCTCACGAAGTACTCCACCGCGTTCTTCGGAAAGAACTCGCGGAACTCGCTGTAGAGCTGCGCGGCCAGGGTCTTGTTGGGCGCGAACACGATGGCGGGCCGGCCCAGCCGCGCGATCACGTTGGCCATCGTGAAGGTCTTGCCAGAGCCCGTCACGCCCAGCAGGGTCTGGAAGGCTTCGCCGTCCTGAATGCCCTCGACCAGCTTCTCGATGGCCTGGGGCTGGTCGCCGGCCGGCGGATACGGCAGGAACAGCTCGAAGGGCGAGCCCTCGAAGGTCTCGAACCGGCCCTCTGGCGGTGCGGGGGCGTCCTGCGGTGCTGCGGGGGAAACGATGGCGGTCTGGGTCATGTCGTGCAGGCCCTGGAGGGCGTTGGAGTCGCGCGGGACCGCGCTGCGGCACCGCTAAAATCGCGGGCAGGCCGATAGCCTACCCGAGATGGCAGGCCATCACACGGAGACAGTCTGGCACCCCTGCGGCTGCCTCCGCCACCCTCCAAGCAACCATCCACGAAGCGTCCCATGTCCCTGTTCTCCGCCGTAGAGTTGGCCCCGCGTGACCCGATCCTGGGCCTCAATGAGCAGTTCGCCGCCGACACCAACCCTGCCAAGGTGAACCTGGGCGTGGGGGTGTACTACGACGAGAACGGCAAGCTGCCGTTGCTGGAGTGCGTGCAGGCTGCCGAGCAGGCCATGATGCAAGCCCCCAAGGCCCGCGGCTACCTGCCCATCGACGGCATCGTGGCCTATGACAACGCCGTCAAGTCGCTGGTATTTGGGGCGGATTCCGAGGCCGTCAAGAGTGGCCGCGTCGCCACCGTGCAGGCCCTGGGCGGCACGGGCGGCCTGAAGCTCGGCGCGGACTTCCTGAAGAAGCTCAGCCCGAATGCCAAGGTGCTGATCAGCGACCCGTCCTGGGAAAACCACCTGGCGCTGTTCCGCAACGCGAACTTCGAGGTGGCGTCCTACCCCTACTACGACGCGGCGAAGCGCGGTATCAATTTCGAGGGCATGCTGGCCGCGCTGAATGCCGCCGAGCCCGGCACCATCGTCGTGCTGCACGCCTGCTGCCACAACCCCACGGGTTACGACATCACGCCCGCTCAGTGGGACCAGGTGGTGGCTGCCTGCAAGGCGCGCCAGCTCACACCCTTCCTGGACATGGCCTACCAGGGCTTTGGCCACGGCATCACCGAAGACGGTGCCGCCGTGCAGAAGTTCGTGGCCGCGGGCATGGTGTTCCTGGTGTCCACCAGCTTCAGCAAGAGCTTCAGCCTGTACGGCGAGCGCGTGGGCGCGCTCAGCGTGTTGTGTACCGACAAGGAAGAAGCCGCCCGTGTGCTGAGCCAGCTCAAGATCGTGATCCGCACCAACTACAGCAACCCGCCTACGCATGGCGGCAGCGTGGTGGCGGCGGTGCTGAACGACCCGGCCCTGCGCGCAGTGTGGGAGAAGGAGCTGGCCGGCATGCGCGTGCGCATCAAGGCCATGCGCGAGCAGCTGGTCGCGGGCCTGAAGGCGGCCGGCGTGCAGCAGGACATGTCCTTCATCACGCAGCAGATCGGCATGTTCAGCTACTCGGGCCTGTCCAAGGACCAGATGGTGCGCCTGCGCAACGAGTTCGGCGTGTACGGCACCGACACCGGGCGCATGTGCGTAGCGGCGCTGAACGGCAAGAACATCGGCCACGTCTGCGCCTCCATCGCCAAGGTGCTCTGACGCGACGGATGTTCCACCCGAGGCAGCCGCCATGCCGCATGCCACCACCGAGCGCTTCGTGCAGGATGCGCTGGAGAACCGCCACAACCGGGTGATCCTGGAGCGGCTGCCTTCACTGGCCTTGCCCGACGCGTGGCTGGTGGCGGGTTGCCTGTTCCAGACCGTCTGGAACCTGCACGCAGGGCAGCCGCCGGAGTCCGGTATCAAGGACTACGACCTGTTCTATTTCGATGCCGGCGACCTCTCCGAGGCCGCCGAGGCGCGCGTAGGCGACCGCGTGGCGGAATGCTTCCACGACCTGGGCGTCGAGATCGAGGCCAAGAACCAGGCCCGGGTCCACACCTGGTACCGCGACTGGTTCGGCCACGACTACCCGGCGCTGGCGAGCGCGCAGGACGGTATCCGGCGCTTCCTGGTGCCCTGCACCTGCGTCGGCTTGCAGCCCCGGGCCGGCCAGGCGCCCGTGCTGTTCGCGCCCTATGGCCTTGACGACCTGTACGCCGGCATCCTGCGGCCCAACCCGCTGATCGACCACCGCGAACTATTCCGCGCCAAGGCGCACAGTTACCGCGCACGCTGGCCCTGGCTGCAGACCATCGAGCACGCGTGACGACACCATGGACCGCAGAACCGCCCTCGCCTCCCTCGGCGCCCTGCCCTTCGCGGGCTGGCAACAAGCGGCACGCGCGGACGACCCGCTGCGCATCGGCCTGATCGCCACCTACACCGGCCCCTATGCCGACTACGGCCGCCAGTTCGATGCGGGTATCGCGCTGTACCTGAAGGAACATGGCGGCAAGCTGGCGGGGCGTGCCGTGGAAGTGCTGCGCCGCGACACAGCCGGCGCCGCACCGGCCACGGCCAAACGCCTGGCACAGGAGCTGGTCACGCGCGACGGTGCGCAGCTGCTCACCGGCCTCGACTTCAGCCCCAACGCCTACGCCGTGGCGCCGGTGTCCACGCAGGCGAAAGTGCCCACGCTGGTGATGAACGCGGCCTCGTCGGCCATCCCCGCCAGTTCGCCGTACATCGCCCGCCTGTCCTTCACCGTGCAGCAGGTCTCCGACCCGATGGCCCGCTGGATGCTGCAGCAGGGCATCCGCGACGCGCACACGGTGGTGGCCGACTACGCCTCCGGCATCGATGCAGAAACGGCCTTCACCAAGGCCTTCAAGGCCGGCGGCGGCACGGTTTCGGGGGGCGTGCGCACGCCCATGAGCAACCCCGACTTCTCGGTCTACGTGCAGCGCATCCGCGACCAGAAGCCGCAGGCCGTGTTCTTCTTCTTTCCCTCCGGCGTGATGCCCCCGGCATTCCTCAAGGCCTGGAAGGAGCGCGGCATGGAGCAGGCGGGCATCCGCCTTTTCGCCACGGGCGAGGCGACGGACGACAGCTACCTGGATGCCACGGGAGACATCGCGCTGGGCCTGGTCACCAGCCACCACTATTCCTACGCGCATCCGTCGGCGAAGAACCGCCGTTTCGTGCAGGACTTAGCAGCCGCCAACGGGCGCAGCCTGCGGCCCAGCTATTTCGCGGTCAGCGCCTACGACACGCTGGCGGCGATGGACCTGGCATTGGCCAGGACCCGCGGCAACGCGGACGGCGACGCGTTCATGGAAGCCCTCAAGGGCCTGCGCCTGGAAAGCCCGCGCGGCCCTATCGAGATCGACGCCACCACGCGCGACATCGTGCAGACCGTCTACATCCGCCGCGTGGAGAAGCGTGACGGCCAGTTGGTGAACGTGGAATTCGACCAGTTCGAGCGCGTGAAGGACCCGGCCAAGGGTTGAGCGTTTGTCTAGATAGTTGACGCAGTCCAGCAAATGCTAGACTCCGTCCACCATGGACGCACCCACCGCCGAGCAGGTCAAGGCCCTGCGCAGCTTCAATCGCACGTACACGCGCCAGATCGGCGTGCTCGACCCGTACCTGGGGGGCGACATGTCGCTGACCGAGGTGCGCGTGCTCTACGAGCTAGCCCACCGCGACCAGCCGGCCGCCAGCGAGATCGGTCGCGACCTGGCGCTGGACGCCGCTTACCTCAGCCGCATCCTCAAGCGCTTCGAGTCCCGTGGCTGGCTGCAGCGCGTGGGCTCACCGGCCGATGGTCGGCAGCAGTTGCTGCAGCTGACCGACGGCGGCCACACGGCCTTCGCACCGCTGCAGCAGAAGTCGCGCGATGCCGCTGCCGCGCTGCTGGGCACGCTGCCGCCCGCCCAGCGCGTGGAGCTGATCGCCGCATTGGCCACGGCGCAGCGGCTGATTACGCCCTCCCCCGCCGCCGCAGCGGTACCGGCCCGCACCGCACTGCTGCGGGAGCTGCGCCCCGGCGATCTGGGCTGGGTCGTGGAGCAGCATGGCGCGCTGTACGCGCGCGAATACGGCTTCACCAGCGAGTTCGAGGCCCTGGTGGCCGAGATCGCCGCGCAGTTCCTGCGCAAGTTCCAGCCCGAGTGGGAAAACGCCTGGATCGCCGAGGTGGACGGCCAGCGCGCCGGCTCCATCTTCGTGGTGCGCAAGAGCGCCACGGTGGCGCAGCTGCGCATGCTGCTGCTGACGCCGGCTGCACGCGGCATGGGCCTGGGCGGCCAGCTCACCGATGCCTGTATCGCCTTTGCCCGCGCGAAGGGCTACCGCAAGATGACGCTGTGGACACAGAGCAACCTGGTCGCCGCACGCGCCATCTATGCGGCGCGAGGCTTCCAGCTGAAGGCCAGCGAAGCTCCCGCGCAGGCCTTCGGACAGACGCTGGTCAGCGAGACCTGGGAGCTGAAGCTCTGAGGCTGCCGCTCAATGCACCAGTTGATTGAGCTGGATGATGGGCTGCAGCACCGCCAGCACGATCAGCAGCACCATCAGCCCCATCGCCAGAATCAGCAGCGGCTCCAGGATGGTCGCCAGCTGCATCGCGCGGCGCTGCACGTCGGCGCCCAGCTGCGTGGCAGCGCGCTGCAGCATCGCGGGCAACTGACCGGTCTGCTCGCCCAGCCGCGCGAACATCGGGAGCAGCGCGGGAAAACGTTTCTCGCGGCCCAGCGCGGAGGCCAGGGGCGCGCCCTCGCGCACCAGCACCAGCGCCTCCAGTGCGTCGTGGCGCATGGCCTGGTTGTGCAGGGTGTCGGCGGCGGCCTGCAAGGCCCGCAGGATCGGCACACCGGCCGCCGCCAGCATGGCCAGCGTGTTGGCGAAACGCGCCGCGTTGTAGCCCCGCGCCAGCTTGCCCAGCACCGGCAGGCGCAGAAAGGCGGCATCCCAGCGCCGCCGCAATGCCTCGGCACGCAATGCCTGGCGCAGGCCCAACAGCCCTGCCACCAGCACCAGCAACACCACCAGGCCATAACTGCGCACCAGGCTGCTGAAGGCCAGCATCACCACCGTCAACCAGGGCAGGCCCTGCTTGGTGCCCGCGAAGACGTTGGCCACCTGCGGCACCACATACGCCAGCAGGAACATCACGATCAGGATCGCCACCACGCTGACGATGGCCGGGTACATCGCCGCGCCCATCAGTTTGGCCTTGAGCGTCTGCTGCTCTTCGAGGTCGTCGGCCAGGCGCTCCAGCACCACCCCCAGGTGGCCGCTCTGCTCGCCGGCACCGACCACCGCGATGTAGATGGGCGAGAACTCGCGCGGATGCTGGCCGAGCGCCTTGGCAAAGCTGCTGCCCGCATTGACCTCGGCGCGCAGCGACGCCACCAGGTTGCGCTGGCGCGGGTCATCGGCCTCGTCGGCGAGCGCACTCAGTGCGCGCTCCAGCGGCAGGCTGGCGGCCACCAGACCGGCGAGCTGGCGCGTCCAGGTGGTGAGCGCCACGGAGCCGAAGACGCGGCTGGCCCACAGGCTGCGGCGCCAGATGCTCTGTGCCTCGCCGTCGGACGCATTGCCCGCTCCTGCTGCCGGCGTACCTACCGGCTGCACCTGCAGCGGCACCAGGGACTGCGCGCGCAACGCGCTGCGCGCGGCCTTGGCGGTCTCGGCCTCCAGCACGCCCTTGCGGGTTTCGCCCTGCGCGGTCAGGGCTTCGAAGGCGTAAGCGGGCATGGCGGTGCGAAGGCCGGCGTCAATCGCGCGTCACGCGCACGACTTCTTCCAGCGAGGTGACACCGGCCTGCACCAAGCGTTCGCCGTCAGCACGCATCAGCGTCATGCCGGCGGCCTGCGCGGCGGCGCGGATCTGCGCCTCGGAGGCCGTGTCGTGGATCTGCGCGCGGATCGCGTCGTCGGCCACCAGCAGCTCGTAGACGCCCGTGCGCCCCTGGTAGCCCGTCTGCGCGCAGGTGGCGCAGCCCGCGCCCTGGCACACCGTGCACCACTTGCGCACCAGCCGCTGCGCCAGCACGCCCAGCAGCGACGAGCTCAGCAGGAAAGGCTCCACGCCCATGTCGATCAGCCGCGTGACTGCGCTGGCGGCGTCATTGGTGTGCAGCGTGGCCAGCACCAGGTGGCCCGTCAGCGAGGCCTGGATCGCGATCTGCGCGGTCTCGAAGTCGCGAATCTCGCCGATCATGATCACGTCCGGGTCCTGGCGCAGGATGGCCCGCAAGGCCATCGCGAAGTCCAGCTCGATGCGCGGGTTGACCTGGGTCTGGCCGATGCCGGGCAACTCGTACTCGATGGGGTCTTCCACCGTCATGATGTTGCGGCTGCTGGCATCCAGGCGGCTCAGCGCGGCGTAGAGCGTGGTGGTCTTGCCCGAGCCCGTAGGCCCGGTCACCAGGATGATGCCGTGCGGCTGCGTGATCAGGTGCTCGAAGCGCCGCAGCGTGGGCCCGGCCATGCCCACGGACTCCAGGCTGAGCTTGGCGCCCGACTTGTCCAGCAGGCGCAGCACGGCGCGCTCGCCGTGGGCGCTGGGCAAGGTGCTCACGCGCACGTCCACGGCGCGTGTGCCGATGCGCAGGCTGATGCGCCCGTCCTGCGGCAGGCGCTTCTCGGAGATGTCCAGCTGCGCCATGATCTTCAGGCGCGAGATCAGCGCGGCGTGCAGCGCGCGGTTGGGCTGCACCACCTCGCGCAGGTTGCCGTCCACGCGGAAGCGCACGCTGGAATGGCGCTCGTAGGGCTCGATGTGGATGTCGCTGGCGCCGTCGCGCGCGGCCTGCGTAAGCAGCGCGTTGAGCAGGCGGATGATGGGCGCGTCATCGGCCGCCTCCAGCAGGTCCTCCACGGCCGGCAGTTCCTGCATCATGCGGCCCAGGTCGGCGTCGGATTCCACCTCGCTGGCCACCAGCGCGGCGCTGGACTCGCCCTGCGCATAGGCGGCGCTGATCAGGTGCGACAACGCCTCGGGCTCCATGGTCTGGAACTGCTGCACGCGGTACTTGCGCAGCACCTCGCCCACCGCGCTGTGCGGCGAGGCGCGCTGCAGCACCAGCGTGAATGCGCCCGCATCGTCCTGCAGCAGCAGCTGGTGCTCGCGCGCGAAGGCGTAGGGCAGCGGAAACTTCACGGCGCGGACCTGCGGATCAAGGCCTGCGTTCGGTACGCGACACGTCGCCCGGGCCGATGGGCTCGACCAAGGGAGAGGACCGCTCGGTGGGCACCTGGGGCGCCACGGGCGCGCGGTCGATCTGCAGCACGGAGCTGGGCGCCGGCTGCACCGCCTGCTGCCCGGCGCGCATGATGTCGTAGCGGTCGAGCGTCAGCGCATCGGAGGCGGCGGCATCGCGCACCACCACCGGCCGCAGGAACACCATCAGGTTGGTCTTCTTGCGCGAGCGTGTCTCGCTGCGGAACAGGTTGCCGAACACCGGCACGTCGCCCAGGCCCGGCACCTTCTCCAGGTTGTTGGCGTATTCGTCCTGCAGCAGGCCGCCCAGCACCACGATCGAGCCGTCGTTGACCAGCACGTTGGACTCGATGGAGCGCTTGTTGGTGATCAGGCCGGTGCTCGAGTTGACCGAGGACGCCAGCACGCTGGAGACCTCCTGGAAGATGGTCAGCTTGACGGTGCCGTTCTCGCTGATCTGCGGCTTCACGCGCAGCGTCAGGCCCACGTCCTTGCGCTCGATGGTCTGGAAGGGGTTGACCGAGCCGTTGCTGCCCGCGGTGTTGGTGTAGGAGCCGGTCACGAAGGGCACGTTCTGGCCGATCACGATCTTGGCTTCCTCGTTGTCCAGCGTCAGCAGGTTGGGCGTGGACAGGATGTTGGCCTCGCCGTTCTCCTTGAGGAAACGCGCCAAGAAACCCAGCACGTAGACACCGTTCACGCGGTGGCCCACACCCACGTTGAGCCCGGC
Organism: Burkholderiaceae bacterium; assembly: GCA_965278985.1. Taxonomy (GTDB): domain Bacteria; phylum Pseudomonadota; class Gammaproteobacteria; order Burkholderiales; family Burkholderiaceae_C; genus CAISIP01. Next base: position 1,834,302 of record OZ257131.1, read on the forward strand.
CGAGGGCGCCACGGTGCCCGAGGCGATGCCGGTGTTGAGCGAGAAGATGTTGCTGCCGCCCGCGCCGAAGTTGGTGCCCAGCAGGCCGATATTGGTGTCACCGTTCTGGCCCAGCACGCCCTGCCACTGGATGCCGAACTCGGCCGCCTTGTCGGCATTGACCTCGGCGATCAGCGACTCCACGAAGACCTGCGCGCGCCGTGCGTCCAGCAGGTCGATGACCGCGCGCAACTGGCGGTACTGCGGCTCGGGCGCGGAGATCACCAGCGCGTTGGTGGCCGGGTCGGCCTGGATCTGGCCGCCGGTGGACGGACCCTCCAGCGCCTGCACCGGCGTCGATGCGGCCGAAGAAATGCCCGTGTTGTTGCCGCCCAGCGGGTTGTTCGCCTGGCCGGTGCGGACCACCGGGCTGGCGGCGCCTCCGATGGCCTGCGCCGTGCCGCCCGCCGTCGGCAGGCCCGCCAGCGCAGCGCGCAGCGTGGCGGCCATGGACACCGCATCCGCGTTCTTGAGGTACACCACGTGGATGTTGCCCTTGGCGTCTCCACCCGAAGGCTGGTCCAGCTTGTCCACCAGCGAGCGCACCAGGTTCAGCCGGGCCGGGTTCGAGGCCCGCACGATCACCGCATTGCTGCGTGGCTCGGCCAGGATCGTGGTGCGGAAGGACGTGTCGGCCTGCCCCTGAGCGGCCGGCGCGGCGTTGGCCGGCACCTGCACCAGTCGCTGCAGCAGCGGCACCAGGTCGGCCGCCAGCGCGTGCTTCAGCGGCCACACCTCCACGTCGGTGGCGTTGGGCAAATCCATGGCCGCGATGATCTTGGCCATGCGCTGCAGGTTGTCGGCATAGTCGGTGATCACCAGGCTGTTGCTGCCCGGGTTCACGTTGATGGTGTTGTTGGGGCTGATCAGCGGGCGCAGCACCGGCACCAGGTTGGCGGCGGTCTCGTGGCTCAGGTTGAAGATCTGCGTGACGATCTGGTTGCCACCCGGCGCGGCCGGTGCCACGGCCACCGTGGTGCCCTGCAGCTTGGCATCGGCCTCGGGCACCACCTTGGCGATGCCGGCCGCCTCCACCACCGCGAAGCCACGCAGCCGCAGCGCGGCCAGGAACTGGTTGTATGCAGTTGCGGGCGGCAGGGGCCGCTCGCTGGACAGGCTCATGGTGCCGCGCACGCGCGGGTCCACCACCATCGTGCGGCCGGTGATCACGCCCATGGTGCGGGCCACGGCCTCGATCTCGGCGTCCACGAAATTGAGCGTCACGGGTTCGCCGGGGCGCTGCGCCCAGGCCGGCCCGGCCACGGCCCCCCAGGCCAGCATCATGGCGGCGGTCCACTGCCACGCGGGGCGGCCCTTGCAAGTCCTCGTCATATCCACCTTCCACAACATGCGCGCCATCGCGTTCACGGCCTTCCGACCCCTCGGCACCGGCCCTTCATCCCAGGGAGATGATCGATCTGGACCCCGCTCGGCGGCCCAGGATGTTCAACAGGTTGGACAGCGCTGCCTCGCTGTCGGGCGCGGCACTGGCCTCGCCCCGGAAGCGCAGGCCCTGGGCCAACCACTCGCCCTGGCCCTGCATCTGCAAGCTGCCGTCCAGCGTCTCCAGGCGAAGGCGCGGTGGGTTGCCACCCTGCGCGCCCTGCAGCGCCACACGGTAGCTGCCGATGGGGCGCAGGGTCGACAGGCGCGAGGACATCGCCAATGCATCCACCTGCAGCGTGCCTCGCGGCTGCCACCGCCCGTCGGACCATTCTACTGACAGCCCCTGCGGCGAAAGCCGCAAATCGCCCTCGGGACGCACCGTGTTCCAAGGCGCGCCCAATCCCGCCAGCACGGCCGCGGGCCAGCGCGACACGGTGTCCGCAATCTGCATCCGCGGTGCCGTCCACAGCCCCGACAGCCGCAGCTCGACGGGGGCCTGCGCGCAGCAGGGCGCGTCCAGCCGCAGCAGCGCGCCATCCCAGGCCGGCGAGAGGGACCAGCCGATGCGTCCCGGCAAGGCGGCCAGGTCGCGCGTGCCGGCACCGGCGCCCAGCACCCAGCGCGCGCTGCCCTGCCACAGGCTGCCGCGCGCGTCCTGCAGCTGCAGCCGCTCCCCGGTAGCCAGAGCAACGCCTTTCGCCAGCCAGCCCGCAGGGGCGAAGCAGACCAGCCCGCCCACCATGCCGAGCACGGCGCCCGCCCAGGCCCAGCGCGTGGCGCGTGTCGAGGAGGTGCCTGCACCCGATGGCGCCGTCATGCCGGGGGCAGCTCCAGCACGATGCTGCCGTCCCATCCGCGCGCGCCGCGCTGGATCTGCACCTGCACGGGCACGGCGCGTGTGGCCGGGCGCACCTGGACCAGCCATTGCGACACGGCCGTGGGCGATGCCGCCTGCAGCTGCACCGTGGCGCGGTCCCCCACCACGCGCAGCTGCGTCTGCTCACCCAGGCGCTGGCGCACCGAGGCTTCCAGCGCGCGCACGGCGGCGTCGCGCGCCATGGGGGGACGCGCCTGTATGGCGGCGGCCTCCGCGGCCAGCAGCTGCATGCTCTGCAGCTGCTGGTCCAGCGTCTCGATCTGCGCCGGGGCGTTGCGCAGCACCCGCAGCGCCGGGGCCACGCCCAGGCCCCAGCCCGCAGCCACCAGCACTGCCACACCCGCGATCCCCACCATGCGGCGCTCGCGCGCGCTCATGCGTTGCCAGGTCTGCGACGGCTTCATGAGCCACCCCCTGCGCGCACGCTGAGCCGGCCCGCGTCGTAACGCGCGCTCAAACCCGCACCGGCCAGCTTGCCGAGCATCTGCGTGCTTTGCGTATCGTCCAGCGCCAGCCCTTCGGCGCGCAACTCGCCATTCGTGAACGCCAGGCTGGTGGGCGACAGGGCCGGCGGCAGGGCCGCACCCAGCGCCGAGAGCATCACTTCCAGGTCCGCCGAGGTCACGCCGCCGCGGACCTGGCGCAGCAACGCCACTTCGCGGGCCATCTGCACCGGCGCATCGACGATGGTGCGCACGCCCGGGAACGCGGTGGTCAGCACCGCCCGCACCTGCGCGCGCTTGATGGCGAGGATCCGGTCCTGGTGCCAGGCCCAGGCGTTGAGCCCGACCAGGTTCACGGCCACCAGCAACACCAGCGCCCAGCGCGTGGGCCGCCAGGCCGGGGACTGCAGGAACTGCTGCCAGCGGCTGGCCCAGCGCCGTGCCACGCGGTCACGGCCGGTCTGCGCCAGGTCGAACTGGGCCAGCTCCCAGGCGCTTTGGCCCGTCGCCAGCAGGCGCTCGGCCAGGGGCTGCACCTGCGCGCTGCGGCCCAGCAGCGCCTCGGCCTCGGCTGCGACTTCGGGTTCGGCCCACAGGGGCGCAGCCTCCCACGCGCCACCCATCTGCGCCAGCAGCAGCGGCGCCTGGGCCAGGGGCAGCTGCAGGCAATCGGTGGGGGACAGCATGGTGAGCCAGGCGTGGTCGGGGCCAGGCGTCACCCACAGGCCGTGGCTGGCATCGCCGCTGGGGGCGAATTCGGGCAGCACGCGCAAGGCCGGGCGCTGGGCCTGTTCGAAGAAGGCCAGCACGGCCGCAAGCCAGGCCTTGTCGCAGGCGGCGACCCGTGTCATGCCCTGCGCATCCACCGCGGGCGCCACGGCCAGTGCCGTGGCGGCGGGCTCGTCGAGCAGCCGCTCTTCGAGCATGCCGTCGAGCACCATGCGCAGGCGCCCGCCGGCCACGGGGGGCAGCTTGAGCGAGAACCAGGACAGTTGGGAGGCTGGCACCACGAGGTGCAGATGGCGGGCCGGTGGCAGCAGGTCGATCGCCGCGACGCCCTGGTTCTGCGGCGTCCGGCCGTCCTCCGACAGCACATAGACGAACTCGGTGCCGACCGCCGGTCGGACCGACGGCAGTACAACGGTCAATATCGTCATCGGTTCATTGTAGGTTGGGGCTGAGCGCGACCCGCTCGCGCCAGACCGTGCTGACCTGCTGGCCATTGCGCTGCACCAGCGACAAGGCTTCGACCAGTGTCTGCGCCATGCGCAGGCGACCACGGACCTCGAAGAAGCGGGAGTTGACGCTGAACTGCGCCAGGGCGATGTTGGCGGTGGACGAGCCCAGTGCACGGCTCGCTTCGGACAACGACCGGAAGGGTGACCGGTCCCGCGCCCGCACGAGCCGGCGGGCATCCTCGATGTCGATGCCCGCGATGCTGGCCGTGATGGCCTCCACCGAGGCCGTGTTCAGGTTCAGCTGCGTGCGCACCGGCAGCAGCGTGATGTGCGGCGCGAGGCGCTGCAGGCTGTCGGCCGACAGCCCCAGCCAGCGCAGCTGCGCCACGCGCCGCGGCAGCAGGGGCGCGGCCGTGTTCTGCAGGCCCGGCGCCGTGACGTCCATGGCCTGGCGCAGCTGCTCGGCCACCGTGCGCAGTTCCTCCATGTCCAGGCCCAGCAGGGTGAACAGGCGCTCGAAGGCCTGCAGGTCGGGCTCGGAGATCTGGTTGTTGGCGATGAGATTCGTCAGGTTCATGCGGCCCTGCGCATCGGTGATCTGGCCCGAGAGGAAAGCCTCGTCGCTGCTGTCGCCCGCCGCCTGGCCATCCGCGGCCAGGAAGGTGGAGAGGCGGGACTCGGCCAGCTCCACGCTCCAGGGCTCGCCCAGATGGTCGGGCCCGCCGCTGCGCGCGTCTTCGCTGAGGATCAGCCGCGCCCAGTCCAGCGCGCCCTGCAGCACCCAGTCCGCCTGGGCCCGGTTGCGTTCGCTGGCCTCGATGTCCACGCTGCGCCACTGCTGCCACAAGGCCGAGGCGGCCAGCGTGGCCACCAGCGCCACCGTGAGCATGGCCAGCAGCAGCGCGGCGCCGCGCTGGTGGCGCCGCCGGGTAGGTGGGAATCGCGCAGCGGCCATCAGTTGCCTCCAGGCCCGACGGTGGGCCGCACCCAGTCGCGCGTGATCGGCCCCTGCAGCACCGCGCCGGCGCCGAGCTGCAGCACCAGCCGCACCCCGTCGGGCAGCGCGGTCTGGCCACCGGCCGACCCGGTGCCACCACCAGCGGCGCTGGACAAGGGGCTGCTCCAGGCGTTCTCGCGGTAGTAGTAGATCTGCCAGTCGTCGGCATCGGCGATGGCCACCTCGGCGCTGCGCAGGGATTCGTCCGGGCTTTCGCCCCATTGGGCGGCGCGCTGCCAGGCCATGAGCAGCTCCAGCCGCTGGCGCAGCGGGGGCGACTGCCAGCGCAGCCAGCGGCGCCGGCCGTCCACCACGCGGGTGGTCCATGCCACCACGCGCAGGCTGCCGCCGCTCCAGGGCGACAGGTCGGCGGGCTCCCCCGGCATGGCGGCATGGGCATCGAGCCGGGTCAGGCGCAACACGCGGCCGTCGAACTCCAGCCCGCCGACCGGTGGCACCTGGATCACGGCATCCAGGTCCGCACCCCACTGCGCCAGCCCGGCCTGCAGTGCGAGCACTCCGTCGCTGTAGGCGCGTGTGCCCGTCTGCGCGCGCTGCATGCCGTCGAAGGCGCGCCAGGCCATCACGGCCATCAGCGCCATCAACGCCAGCGCCACCAGCACCTCCACCAGCGTGAAGCCACGGGGGCGCGGATGGGGGCGCCGCGTCACTGGAAGCTCCCGACGATGGTGGCCAGCCGCATCACGGTGTACTCGCCGTCCAGCACCTGGGCATCGACGCGGCGGAAATTGCGGTTAGGTGTGGCCTGCACCACCAGGCGCCCGGCGAACTGCCGTTGCGCCTGGTTGCAGGCGAAGGTGGACTCGCCCACGGGCGGCAGTTGCCGCGTGAGGCGCAGGCGCACCAGCTCGTTCTCGGCGCACAGCCGAGCCAGCAGCACGTCGGACTGGCGCTGTGCGTTGTTGGACAGGGCCATCGTGGCCTGCAGCCCGGCCACCAGCGCGATGGCCACGATGGCCAGCGCGACCATCACTTCCACGAGCGTGAAGCCGCGCGCGGACGGCGTCACGGCGATCCGTCGTCGGCCTGCACCGCGAAGGGCCGCAGGCCATCGGTGGCGATGCGCAGGCTGCTGTCACCCCGCACCAGCCGCAGGGACTGGCGCCCGATGATGGGCTCGGGACCCAGCACCAGCACGGTGCCCTCGGGCACCTGCGTGCCACCCTCCAGCCAGGCGATGTGGTTGCGCGCCGACGCGTCCGCGGCCTGTGCCTGCCCGATGGACAGCGGCTGCATCAGGCCCTCGAAGCGGAAACCGGTGGCATCGGCGTGCCAGGCGACCGGAACACCGTTGCCCCGCGACTGCGCGCGAGCAGCCTCCAGCAGGGCCACCAGGCGATCGGCTTCGCGGGCCAGCTGCGTGCTGTCGGAGGAGCGGACGGCCAGCAACACACCCGAGGACGCGATGGCGATGATGGCCACCACCAGCAGCAGTTCCAGCAGCGTGAAACCCCGCTGCCGCAGGCGCGGCAGGTTACTGCCAGGAGCCCACATCGGCGTCCTTGCCCTCGCCGCCGGCCTGGCCGTCGGCGCCGAAGGACAGCACGTCCACCTCCCCGTGCAGCCCGGGGTTGAGGTACAGGTAAGGCGCGTTCCAGGGGTCGTTGGGCAGCTTTTCCAGGTAGGGCTTCCAGTTCGCGGGCACCGGCGCGGCCGCGGGCCGGGTCACCAGGGCGGCCAGCCCCTGCTCGGCCGTGGGGTAGCGCTGGTTGTCCAGCTTGTACATCTTGAGCGCCTGCAGGATGTTGTTGACGTCGGTGCGCGCGGCCATGGCGCGCGCATCGTCGGCACGGCCCAGCACGTTGGGCACGATCAGCGCGGCCAGGATGCCGATGATGACCAGCACCACCATGAGCTCGATCAACGTGAAGCCACGGGTGACCGCCGCGGCGGCGGCGACAAGGGGGCGCCGGGAACGGACGCGGGACAGCAGCATGGGAGGAACCTGTGGGCGAATCGGGCGAACGGGCAATGGAGGCGTGGCAGGCCCGCAGGGGACCGCATGCACGGGACGCCGCATCATAATCCGGCATGGTGAATCCCCAGGACTGGACGTCTCGCATGCGCGCACGCACCGCGCAGGCCCCCGCTTCTCCCGGTGCGGGGAATCCCCTGGCCGCCAAGGGACTCGCGTTCCTGGGCTGGCTGCTGCTGGCGTTGAGCGCCTGCTTCTGGGGCCTGCGTTTCGCGCCGGGTCCTGCCACGAACGATGCGCCACCCGTTGCCTACACCCCCCCGGCGCCGGCCGATCCCGTGGCCCTGGCCCGCGTCTTCGGACCGGACCCTGCGCCGGTGGCCGCAGCTGTGGTGGCTGCAGCACCCGTCCCCACTGACAACCTGGTCCTGCAAGGCGTGGTGGCGGGCCGCACGGCCCACGGCGTGGCACTGATCGCCATGAACGGCAAACCCGCGCGCCCCTACCGCGTGGGCGGGCGCATCGAGGACCGGTATGTGCTGCACAGCGTCGCGGCGCGCAGCGCGGTGCTGGCACGCGCCGACAACCCGGACACCCGCATCACGCTGGACCTGGCGCCGCCGTCCGCACCAACTAGCGTGGGCACCGCCCCGGCGCTGGGCAACCTGGGCGGGGGTGGCTCCGCCATCCCGCCCGCGCCCTTCACTCCTCCGGCCGCCACGGAGGCCCCGGCACGGATGCGGCCTCCCGGCATCGTGCCCGGCACGCAACGGCAAGCCCCGGCCACTTCCAGCTAGGCAGGCCCGGCCAGCGCACGAGGCGGATGCTCAGTGCGCGTGGCCTTCGCCGCGGGCATGGTCGTGTGCATGCGCGGCCCCGTCCGCATGCAGGTGGCCCCAGTACAGCAGCGCATCGCGGCCTTCCACCACCAGCTGGGTCGGCACACCGAAGGGCAGCAGCACCTTGGTGGGCACATGGCCGATGGGCAGGTTGGTCAGCACCTGCACTTTCGGCAGCGCATCGCGCAGCCACTGCACCACGGTCGCCAGGTTGAAGCCCTTGTCGTTCGGCGCGAGCTGGTAACGCGTGAACTGCCCCAGCACGATGGCCTTCTGCCGCGCGAGCACGCCGGCATGCAACAGCTGGCTGAGCATGCGCTCCACGCGGTACGGATGTTCGGCCACGTCTTCGAGGCACAGGATACCGCCCTGCACGGCGGGGAAATACGGCGTGCCTACCAGGGCCGTGAGCACTGACAGGTTGCCGCCCCACAACGTCGCATTGCGCACGACCTTGGCACGTGCGGGGGCTGCGGATGCCGCAGCGAGGGCCTTGGCCCCACGCACGGCGGGCAGGCGCCAGCCAGTGCCTTCGCCGCGGCCGGCCAGCAGGTCCTCCAGGCAATCCATCATGATGGGGTCGGGGCCTTCTTCAGCACCCACGTCCTCGCCGACGGCCGGGCCGATCCAGCTCGTGGCGCCCGTCTTGGCATAGAGCGCCGCCTGGAAGGCCGTGAAGTCGCTGTAGCCCACGAATCGCGTGCCCTTGGCCACGGCGCGCGCCACCGCGGCGTAACGGATGCGGTCCAGGATGCGCGTGAGCCCGTAGCCGCCACGCGAGATCATGGCCACGTCGGCCCCGCTGGCCGCCGCGCGGTGGATGGCCGCCAGCCGCGTGGCATCGTCGCCCGCGAAGCGCATGTGCGTGGCGTACACGTCCTGGTCGAGTTCGACCTCGTGGCCCAGGGCCTGCAGGCGGGCCACGCCGCGGCGCAGTGCGGGTTTGTCGCGCTGCGCGCTGGACGGCGAGTAGATGTAGATGTGGCTCATGGGTACAGGAGATGGCCGTCGCAGCGGACGGTGGTGAGGCGCGGTGGTGGTGCCGTCGTGGCAGGGTGCGGGATTATGCGTCGCCCCACCGCCGCAAGGCCTCGCGCGCGACCTGCTCGCCATGCTCCTGCACGAAGTGCCCGGCCTGCGGCAGCACCCACAGCGGCGGCGCACGACGCACCACCTGCTGCAGCCGCGCCATCACGGGCTCGCCCAGCACGGGGTCCTGCGCGCCCAAAGCCAGCAGGCTGCTGCCCTGCCACCGCTGCTGCCAGAAGTCGCGCGCACGTCGCGAGACCTCGGCGCCCGGCGCGTCGGGCCCATCGGGCACCATGGCCGGGAAGGCGCGCAATGCGGCCCGGTGGCCGCGGTCGGGAAAGGGTGCCGTGTACGCGGCACATTCCTCGGGGCGCATCTGCGGGTTGCCGCGCGCGAACAGGCGGGCCACGTCGAAGTCGGGCTTGTCGGCACACATCGTGCGCCATGCCAGGAAACCCGGGCTCAGGGGCTCGTCGCCGGTGGCCAGCAGCGTGTTCATGGCCAGCAGGGCGTCGTAGCGCTGCGGCGCTTCCATGGGCAGCGTCAGGCCCAGGATACCGCCCCAGTCCTGCACCACCAGCACCACGCGTTGCAGGTCCAGCCGCTCCACGAACTCCAGCAGCACCTGGCGGTGCCAGGCGAAGGTGTGGCGGTCCTCGCGCTTGGGCTTGTCGCTCTTGCCGAAGCCCGGCAGATCCGGCGCCACGATGCGGTCGCCCGCCGCGAGGAACACCGGCAGCATGTGGCGGTACAGATAGCTCCAGGCCGGATTGCCGTGCAGGCACAGCCAGGTGCGCGGCGCATCACGAGCACCCTCGTCCAGGTAGTGCATGCGCAGGCCGGCCAGCGCGGGCAGGTCGTGCACATGGCGCGGCGCCCAGGGGTACCCGGGCAGGCCGTTGAAGCGGGCCTCGGGCGTGCGCAGCGCATCCTCGCGCAGCGGGCTGGCGGCCACGCGCTGCTGGCTGCGGCGCTGCGCGAAGAAGTCCTGAAGCAAGGCGCTGCACGCGGCCTCCTGCACGCCGCCATGCACCTCGGTATGGTGGTTCAGCAGCGGCTGCGCGAAGAGGTCCACCACCGAGCCGGCCGCGCCGGTCCGCGGATCCTTCGCCCCGTAGACCACCCGCGCCAGGCGAGCGTGCAGCATGGCGCCGGCGCACATCGCACAGGGTTCGAGCGTCACATAGAGCGTGCAGCCATCGAGGCGGTAGTTGCCCAGGGCCTGCGCCGCCGCGCGCAGGGCCACGATCTCGGCATGGGCGCTGGGGTCGTGCGACTGCACCGGCCGGTTGTGGCCCACCGCCAGCACCTGGCCGTTGCGCACCACCACCGCCCCCACGGGCACCTCGCCCGCGGCCCGCGCCAGGTGCGCCTGCGCCAGGGCCAGCGCCATGAAGCCGTCGTCATCGGCGGTCATGGCGGACCTCGGCGGGTGGTGGGTTGGCGGTGCCTGCGGCATGCGCCGCGCAAAGGCCTGGAGTCTGCATGCGCATGGTGCGCGGACTGTAGCCCAACGCGTGGAAAACACCGCCTGTAAAGGGTGTTGCGTCACGCCCATTGCGTGTAGCATCCACGCAAATACAGAGTGTCGGCAGGGAGGAAGTTGCCACGCCGCCCCGGCGTGGCGCACGCCTGCCTGCCAGTGCAGAAGCTGCGCCTACCTTGCCCACGATCATCTGTCCGCACTGCGGCAAGTCCAACCCTCCCAGCCACAATTTCTGCGGGGAGTGCGGAACGGCATTGTCCACGCGCCCGGGCACACCAGCGCGGCCACGTGCCGCCGAGACGCTGCCCGAGGCCCCGCCCGTGCTGGAGGGCGAGCGCAAGCAGGTGACGGTGCTCATCGCCGACATCAAGGGCTCGCTGGAGCTGCTGGCGGGCCGCGACCCCGAGGACTCCAACCGCCTGCTCGACTCCGTGCTGCACCTGATGATGGACGCCGTGCACCGCTACGAGGGCACGGTCAGCCAGGCGCGCGGCGACGGTGTGATGGCGATCTTCGGCGCACCGATGGCGCTGGAAGACCACGCCGCACGTGCCTGTTATGCGGCGCTCAACATCCAGCAGGCGGTGGACCAGCTCTCCGAACGCGTGCAGCGCGAGGAAGGCGTCACCGTGCAGGTGCGCGTCGGCCTCAACTCGGGCGAGGTCGTGGTGCGCGCGATGCGCAACGACATGTACATGGAATACACCGCGGTGGGCCAGACGGTGCACCTCGCCGGGCGCATGGAGCAACTCGCGCTGCCGGGCAAGGTCTACGCCACGGCGCATACCGTACGCCTGGCCCGGCCCCGCGTCGACGCGCTGGCGGTGGGACCAGTGCAGGTGCGCGGCATGGCCGGCACGGTGGAGGTGTACGAGATCACCGGTGCGGACCTGGCCAGCACGCGCCTGCCCTTCGTTCGCGGGCGCGGCATGACGCCTTTCGTGGGCCGCGCGGAGGAGATCGAGATCCTGCGCGGTGCGCTGCTGGATGCGGAGGCGGGACTGGGGCAGATGGTGTCGGTGGTCGGCGAGGCCGGCATCGGCAAGTCGCGGCTGATCCACGAATTCGCCTTGCTGCCCGAGAACGCCGAGTGGAAGGTCATCGAATGCAGCGCCAATGGGCCCTCGCTGGGCCGCTCCTACGCACCCTTCATCGAGATGCTGCGCGCGTGTTTCCGCATCGCCGACGCCGACAGCACGGCCGTGATCCGCGAGAAGCTGCACAACCACCTCCCACCGGCCGATTTCGGCGCTGCGCATGTCGCGCCGCTGCTCGACCTGCTGGATGCGCTGCCCGCCGACCACCATTTCCTGCTGCTGGACGCGCAGCAGCAGCGCCAGGCGATCTTCCAGGCCGTGGTGCAACTGGTGCGGTTCGAGAGCCGGCAGCAACCCGTGATGGTCCTCATGGAGGCGCTGGACCAGAACGACAGCCTGGGCGCGCAGCTGCTCGACGAGCTCGCCGTGCAGATCCAGCAGGAGCGCGTGCTGCTGATCGGCGCCCAGCGACCGATCGCCGGGCCCGAGGAGCGCGCCGATCCACCGGGCCTGGTGGTACGGCTGCAGCCGCTGGATGCGGAGGATTTCACGGCGTTCATGGATGGCCTGCTGGGCGAGGACCCCTCCGTGCGCCCCATCAAGCCCTTCCTGCGCCAGCAGGCGCCAGGGCACCCCTTCTTCGCCGAAGAGATCGTGCGCGCCCTCACCGAGGCGGCGGTGCTCTCGGGCCACCGCGGCAGCTACACGCTGGCCGGGCCCATGCCCGATTTCAAGCTGCCCGAGACGGTGCAGGCCCTGCTGGCCGCGCGCATCGACCGCGTGCAATCCGAGGACAAGCGCATCCTGCAGTGCGCCGCGGTGGTGGGCACGCAGGTGCCCTTCAGCCTGCTGCGCGCCGTCACCGGCATCGCGCCACTGCGGCTTCGCAAGGCGCTGACCAACCTGGTGAACGCGGACCTGATGGTGGAGATACAGCTCTTCCCCGACGCGGAATACGGCTTCAGCAACCGCCTGACCTACGAGGTGGCGTATGCCGAGCTGCTGCGCAGCCAGCGCATCGCGATCCATGCGCAGATCGTGGACGCCATCGAGAGCCTGCATCCCGAGCGCCAGGCGGAATGGCTGGAGCCGCTGGCGCACCACGCCTTCCAGGGACAGCGCTGGGACAAGGCGCTGGCCTACCTGTGCCAGGCCGCGGCCCGCGCGCACGAGCGGCAGGCCCATGCGGAAGCCGCGTCGCTGTACGAGCGTGCGCTGCAGGCGCTGGACCAGATGCCCAAGAACCGCGAGACGATGCTGCAGGCCATCGACCTGCGTTTCGACATCCGCGGCGCGCTGGAGTCCCAGGGCGAGCATGAGCGGATCGCGCAGTACCTGCAGGAAGCTGAAACCCTGGCACGGGGCATCGGCGACACCCTGCGCCTGGGCTGGCAGGGCAGCCACATGGCCTACCACCAGTGGCTGCGCGGGCAGGTGGAAGGCAGCGAGGCCTGCGCGACCCGCGCGCTGGACATCGCGCGCAGCCATGACGACCTGCCGCTGCGCGTGCAGGCCAATATCTCGATGGCGCTGCTGCAGCAGGCACGCGGAGACTTCCCGCGCGCGATGGAATTCCTCGAATGGAACATCGCACGGCTGGAGGGCGAGCATCTGCGCCAGCGCTTCGGCACGGTGCTGCTGCCCTCCACCTACTCCCGCTGCCTGCTGGCATGGTGCCACGCAGAGATGGGCGACTTCGCGCAGGCCCGCGCGCTGGCCGAGGCGGCCGAGCGCATCGCCGCGGAGTTGAACTACCCCTTCAGCGTGGGCCACGCCCTGTTCGCGCAGGGCATCGTGCTGCTGCGCCAGGGGGAGATCGTGCCCGCGATCCTGGCGCTGCAACGCGCGTTGAACACGCCCGGCATCGCCGCCAGCCCGATCAGCGCGGCCCAGGTGGGTTGCCACCTGGGTTTCGCCATGACGCTGGCCGACCGCGTGGACGACGGCATGGAGATCCTGTCCCGCAACACGGCACTGGCAGAGGCCAAGGGCTTCATGGTGCACCACGCGATGCGGCTGGGCTACATGGCCGAGACCCATCTGCGGTCGGGGCGTGCCGCGCAGGCGCAGGCACTGGCGGAGCGTGCGTTGCACCTGTCCCGCCACCACGGTGAGGTCGCCAGTGAAGCCTACACCCACCGCATCCTGGCCGAGTGCGCGCTGGCCTTCGACCGCACCGAGGACGCGCTGCACCGCTACCGCGGTTGCCTGGAGATGGCGACCCGGCTGCAGATGCGCCCGCTGCAGGCCAATTGCCATGACGGTCTGGCACGCGCGTCCGACGCCAATGGCGACTTCGGCCCGGCACGGCGCTACCGCGAGAAAGCCCACCGGATGGCCGAAGCCATGGACATGCAGCTCTGGACGGCAGCCTCCGTGGTACCACCGTCGGACACCTGGCTGTCTTCGCGCATGTCACGGCACTGACTGGGGCCAAGCGGACCGCGTCCTGGCACCGCCTCCTGGCACCGCGTAGTGGCACGGCGCGCTGGCTCGGCGCCGACACCGCGATGACCGAGCGCTGACGGTCGGGCTGCGCCACCGTCCTACATGCCGACTGGCGCGGTTCCGATGGGACCGCCACGGGGCCGATCCTACGATGGACCCCATGCACGGAACACCGTGCGCCACCTTCCAGGAACTTCAGGAACCCGCAGGAACACCACCATGCTCGCCCTCTCCGACCGCCAGGCTTCTGCTCCCAACTCCGTTGCCAGCCAGTCCGCATTGCAGCTGGACACGGCACACCATGGCAGCTACTGGAACCCGCGACTGCTGCACGGTTTCACATTGCACATGGCCGGCCACGGGCGCTGTGTCAACGAGACGCTGATGCTCTTCGATGCGGCCTACGCACGGTCGCGGCTGCGCGAAGCCTGCACCCTCGACGACCAGGGCCTGCAGCAGATGGCCGTGGAGATGTTGTCGACCATGGGTGGCGAGCCCCGGAGCTTCGGTGTGCCGCCCTCCCCCGCCCTGACGCATTGACCGCGTCGAACGCAGCCCACTCCGGGAGACAGCACCATGCACGCCGCCACCACGCATAGTTTTCCACGTTACGTCCCCGCTGATCGCCGCACCGCCTCGCGACCCCGTTGGTGGGTGCGCCTGGACCATTCGCGCCTGACCGCTCTGGCACTCGTGATCGCCCTGTCGCTGATCGCCGCGCAGGTCTCCGCGATCTTCACGGTGGTGCAAGGGCAGGTGCAACGCGCGCAGCTGCGCGAGGCACAGGCTGCGAAGGGACAGGTGATTGCCCAGGCACGCATGCAGAAATGCCTGTCGGCCGCGCAAGCGCAGGATGACGATGCCGGCGCGTTGCCGGAATGCCTTCCTGGCGGCGCGGATGCACCGCCGCCGCTGCGCGCCGGGGTGCAGGCGCGCTGATCAGCGCTTCTGCAACGCGCCCTGCGTGATTGCGGACAAGGTTCCGCGCGTGGTGATGACTTCCGGGTCCAGGATGACCTCGATCAGCGTGCCCTCGGCGCGGGCCAGCGCGGCCAGCAACGCAGGCTCGAATTCGGCCGTCGCCACCACGCGCTCGGCCGCGTAACCGTAGGCACGTGCCAAAGCCACGAAGTCGGGGTTGTGCAGCTGGGTGCCCGACAGGTGCGTCGGGTACTCGCGCTCCTGGTGCATGCGGATGGTGCCGAACATGCCGTTGTTCAACAGCACGATGATGGTCTTGCCACCATATTGCACCGCCGTCGCCAGCTCCTGCCCGTTCATCAGGAAGTCGCCGTCCCCCGCCATCGTGAAGCCCAGGCGCCCGGTCGTGATGGCGCAGGCGATGGCTGCCGGCACGCCGTAACCCATGGCGCCACTGGTGGGTGCGAGCTGGGTCTTGTGCCCCTTGGCCAGGCCGTGGTGGCGGAAGAAGCGGTGCACCCAGCTGGCGAAATTGCCGGCGCCGTTGGTCAACGCGGTATCGGCGGGCAGATGCTTCTGCAGCAGGGCCACGATGGCAGGCATGTCGATGGCGCCCGGCAACGCCTGGGGCTCCAGGTTGGACAGGTAGTCCGCATGGCAGGCTTCGCTCCAGGCCTCCCACGGCAGCGTCGGCGGCGCGGTGAGCACCTCCAGGGATCGCGCCGCGGCGTTCATCGTCGCGTTGATGGCCAGGTCCGCCTGGTAGACGCGGTTGAGTTCTTCCGCGCTGCCGTGGATGTGAACCAGCTTCTGCCGTGAACGCGGCGCCTGCAGCAGCGTGTAGCCGCCGGTGGTCATCTCACCCAGCCGCGGGCCGATGGCCACCACGAGGTCACTGTCGCGGACGCGTTGCGCCAGCTTTGGGCTGATGCCGATGCCCACGTCGCCCGCATACAGCGGATGGTGGTTGTCGAAGGTGTCCTGGAAGCGGAAGGCGTTGGTCACCGGCAGCTTCCAGTTCTCGGCGAAGCGCTGCAGCGCCTGTGCGGACTGCGGCGTCCAGCCACCGCCGCCGGCGATCACGATGGGCGCTCGCGCGGCCAGCAGCATCTCGCGCAGCGTGCGCAGGGCGCCCGGGTCGCTCCAGGCCTGCACCGGCTCCACACGCGCCAGCACCTGCGGCATCTGCCCCGTGGCGGGCAGGGGCGTGACAGGCGCGGCCAGCATGTCCTCGGGCAGCACCAGCACCACAGGGCCGGGCCGGCCGTTCATGGCGGTGGCGAAGGCGCGTGCCACGTACTCCGGGATGCGAGCGACCTCGTCGATGCGCTCCACGCGCTTGGCCATGCCCTTGGTGCTGGGGCCGAAGAAGCTGCAGTAGTCGACCTCCTGGAACGCCTCGCGGTCGCGCTGGTCGCTGGCCACGTCGCCCACGAACACCACCATGGGCGTGGAGTCCTGGAACGCCGTGTGGATGCCGATGGAGGCGTTCGTCGCGCCAGGCCCGCGCGTCACGAAACACACGCCGGGCCGCCCCGTCAGCTTGCCGTGCGCCTCGGCCATGAAGGCCGCGCCGCCCTCCTGCCGGTTGATCACGAAGCGGATCTTGTCCGCATGCGCATGGAAGCCGTCGAGCACGGCGAGGTAGCTCTCGCCAGGGACGCCGAAAGCATGGGTCACGCCCTGCGCGATGAGGCATTCGACCAGCAGGTGGCCGCCAATGGAAGTGGGGGTGGTAGGCATCGGCGGATTGTGCATGGGCTCCGCCGCTGGCTGCTTCCGCGGTTACCCAAGGGTGCGGAATCCCGGGTGCCCGGATGTGGGAGCGACAGCGCTTGTCAAACTGCCACACTCCCGCAATAATGCAATTTCAACAACTCGTGTTGCTGTTTCTGCAACTTTATGGCCTCTCTTGTCCAAGTCGCACAGATCCTGCGGTGCTTTTCGCACAGCGCGGAGCCCTTGACCGTGACACAGCTGTCCGAGCGCCTGGGCCTGCACAAGAGCACCCTGTCCCGGCTGCTGCGCGCCATGCGCGACGAGGGTTTCCTGGGGCAGGACGAGGGCTCGAAGGCCTACCGCCCCGGCGTCCTGTGGCATGAGATGGCCGCGAGCATCCGCGAGAACGAGCCCTTCGTCGCCCGCGCCAGCACCATCGTGCGCAAGCTCTGCGACGTGCTGGGTTACACCGGGTATGTGTCGATGCTCACCGGCACCTCCATCGTGGGCCTGGTGCACCACGTGGGCGCCAATCCGCTGCAGGTCGGGGTGCCGCTGGGCCAGCCGCTGGCGGTGGACGCCTGTGCCACGGGCCGCGCGCTGCTGGCCGAGATGGACGATGCCCAGGTGCATGCGCTGCTGGGCGGCACGGTGTCACGCGCCTCGCCGCAGGCGCCGCAGACCTTCGATGCCCTGATGGCCCGGCTGCGCGAGGTGCGCACGCTGGGCCATGCGGAGTCCGACAACGAAGCCGGCCCCGGCGTGGGTGCGCTCGCGGTCGCCGTGCAGGACCCGATCGCTGGGCAGCGCCTGGCGATCTGCGTCACCTACGCCAGCGACGCCGTCGACCAGGCGGCCCGCGCGCGCGCGGCCGACCTGCTGCGCGCGGCCCGCACGCGCCTGCTCGAACACGAAAGCCACCAACCACGCCCTGCCTGAGGCCTCCGCCCGGGCGCCCCACCTCCTCCACCTTCCCGAACCCACCACCCGCCCGATCCCATGACGAATGCTGCCGCGCCCGCTCCCACCGCCCCGTCCGACACCGCCCGCTGGCGCGTCGGCTTCGACATCGGTGGCACCTTCACCGACTTCATCCTGTACGACGGCCAGTCCCGGCAGGTCACGCTGCACAAGCGCCTGACCACGCCCAAGGACCCCTCCGAGGCCGCGCTGCTGGGCCTGCAGGAACTGGTTGCCATGCGCGGCATCGGCCTGGCGGAGGTCGGCGAGATCATCCACGGCACCACGCTGGTCACCAACGCCGTGATCGAGCGCAAGGGCGCGCCGCTGGGCCTGCTGACGACCGAAGGCTTCCGCGACATCCTGGAGATGGGAACCGAGCAGCGCTACGACATCTACGACCTGTTCGTGCGTTACCCGGACCCGCTGGTCACGCGCGACCTGCGCATGGAAGTGCCCGAGCGCGTGGACGCCAAGGGCCGCGTGGTCACGCCGCTGGACCGCGCCGCGGTGGAGCGCGCGACGCATGCGCTGGTGCAGGCCGGCTGCGAGGCCGTTGCGATCTGCTTCATGCACGCCTATGCCAACCCGGCCCATGAGCAGGAGGCCGCGGCCATCGTGCGCGCGCTGTACCCGACGCTGCAGGTGTCCTGCTCCAGCGCCGTGGTGGCCGAGATGGGCGAATACGCCCGCTGCGTCACCACCTGCGCGAACGCCTACGTGCAACCGCTGATGGCGCGTTACCTGCAGCGGCTGGAGACGGCACTGGCCGGTCTGGGATTCCGCGGTGACCTGCGACTGATGCACTCCGCCGGTGGCCTGGTCTCGCTGGCCTCGGCGGCGCAGTTCCCAATCCGCCTGCTCGAGAGTGGCCCGGCCGGTGGCGGCCTGGCGACGGCGCTGTTCGGCGCGCTGGCTGGCAAGTCCGACGTGATCTCCTTCGACATGGGCGGCACCACCGCGAAGGCCTGCATGATCGAGCACGGCCGTGCCGAGATCGCCCCCTGGATGGAGGCCGCACGCGTGCACCGCTTCACGCGCGGCTCGGGCCTGCCCATCAAGTCGCCCGTGATCGAGATGATCGAGATCGGCGCGGGCGGTGGCTCCATCGCCGGCATCGACGAGGTGGGCCTGCTCAAGGTCGGCCCGCATTCGGCCAGCTCCGACCCCGGCCCGGCCTGTTACGGCCTGGGCGGCACCGAGCCCACCGTGACCGACGCGAACCTGGTGCTGGGCTACTACGACCCCGGCTTCTTCCTCGGTGGCCGCATGCAGCTGGACGTGGCAGCCGCGCGGCGCGCCATCGAGGAACGCGTCGCCAAGCCGCTGGGCCTCTCCGTGGAACAGGCGGCCTGGGGCATCCACAAGGTGGTGGTCGAGGCCATGGCTGGCGCGGCCCGCGTGCACCTGGTCGAGAAAGGCAAGGACCCGCGTGCCTATGCGATGGTGGGCTTCGGCGGCGCTGGCCCGGCCCATGCCGTCGACGTGGCGCGCGCCATGGGGGTGCGCGAGGTCATCATCCCGCCCGCCTCCGGCGCGGCGTCCGCGCTGGGCTTCCTGGCAGCACCGCTGTCCTTCGAGGCCGTGCGCTCCATGCGCCTGAGCTTCCAGCCCGGCTTCGACGCGGCGGCGGCCAATGCGGTGCTGGACGGCCTGGAGCAGGATTGCCGTGCCCAGCTGCTGGCCGCTGGTGTGCCGGCCGCCGACATCGTCGTCGAGCGCCATGCCGACATGCGCCTGCTGGGCCAGATGCACACCATCTCGGTCGCACTGCCCGAAGGCGCGCTGGGCGAGGACATGCTGCCCGGCATCCGCAGCGCCTTCACCGACACCTATGCGCAGCGGTATGCGCGCGTGCCGGAAGGTGCGCGTTTCGAAGGTGTGAACTTCCGCGTGCGCTGCGCGGGCCGCACCCCCACGCTGACGCTGGACGGCGCCACCGGCGGCGCCGAGCACAGCGCGCGCATCAAGGGCGAGCGGCTGGCCTGGTTCGGCCAGGGCAGCGCGATGACCCCCGTCTACGACCGCTACGCGCTGCGCACGGGCGACCGCTTCGCAGGCCCCGCGATCATCGAGGAACGCGAGTCCACCACCATCGTCGCCCCCGGCGACACCGTGCGCGTGGACGAGAACCTGAACCTCTGCATCGACGTGGCCGCCACCGAAGCCGCGCAGACGCGCGTGCATGCCGGCATGGACCGCGCCGAGGCCATGCGCGTGATCCAGGCCGATCCCATCGGCCTGGAGATCATGTGGAGCCGCCTGGTCAACGTGGTCGACGAGATGTGGCTCACGGTCTGCCGCACCGCGTATTCGCTGGTGATCTCCGAGGCGCAGGACTTCGCGTGTGAGTTGCTGGACCGCCATGGCGAGACGCTGGCGCACTCGCCGCGCGCCATGCCCGTGTTCAACCTCACGCTGCCACTTGCCGTGAAGGCGCTGCTGCAGGCCTACCCGGCGGAGACGCTGCGCCCGGGCGACGTGCTGATCACCAACGACCCCTGGCTCTGCGCGGGCCACCTCTTCGACATCGCCGTCGTCACGCCGGTGTTCAAGGACGACCAGCTGGTCGCGCTGCTGGGCACCGTGGGCCATGTGTCGGACATCGGCGGCACCAAGGACGCGTTCTCGGTGCGCGAGATCTACGACGAGGGCGTGCAGATCCCGCCCATGAAGCTCTACGAGGCCGGCCGCCCCAACGAGACGCTGATGCGGCTGCTGCACCAGAACGTGCGCAGCGGCGAGCAGGTGCTTGGCGACCTGCAGTCCTTCGTGACGGCCAACGCCATCGGCGCGGGCCGGGTGCTGTCCTTCATGAGCGACTACGGCATGGAAGACCTGGGTGCACTGGCCGACGTGGTGCAGGGACTGTCGGAGCGCGCCATGCGCGAGGCTATCCGTGCGCTGCCCGACGGCGACTACCACTCCACCATCACCAACAACCCGCTGGGCCAGCCGCTGACCTACCCGGTGCGCCTGCGCATCGCGGGTGACAGCATCGAGGTGGACTTCGAAGGCGCGCCGCCGCAGCTCACGCGCGGCGGCATCAACTCCACGCTCAACTACACGGCGGCGCACGCGACCTACCCGCTCAAGTGCATGCTGACGCCCACGGTGCGCGGCAACGCGGGATGCTACCGGCCCTTCACGGTCAAGGCGCCCGAAGGCTCGATCCTGAACTGCAAGTACCCGGCCGCGGTGAATGCGCGCGTGCGCACCGGCTGGTACATCGCGCCCAACATCTTCCGCGCGCTGGCACAGGCCGCACCCGACCAGGTGCAGTCCTTCACCGGCCTGCCGGTGGCAGCCGACATCTACGGCCAGGATGCCGAGGGCAACTTCTATTCCGACATGCTGTTCTGCGGCGGCGGCCAGGGTGGCTCGAAGCGCTCGGACGGCCACTCGGCATTGTTGTGGCCCACCTCGGCCGCCAACACCTCCATCGAGATGATCGAGAACCGCGCACCGGTGCTCGTGCTGGAGAAGAGCTACGTCACCGACTCCGGTGGTGCGGGCCGCCAGCGCGGCGGCCTGGGCCAGCGCGTGCGCCTGCGCAAGCGTGACGACGATGCGGCACGCATGCAGGTCTCGCTGTTCCCCGAAGGCGTGTCGCATCCCGTGGCTGGCCTGCATGGCGGCACGCACGGTGGCCTGGCGACGGGCCGCGTCGTGGACGCCGAAGGCCACCTCGTGCAGGACTGCAGCGGCGGGCGCCTCGTGGAGCTCACGCGCACCGACCACATCGTCGAACTGGTGCTGGCCGGTGGCGCCGGTTACGGCAACCCGCGCGAGCGCGATGCGCAGGCCCTGGCACGAGACCTGCGTCTGGGTTTCGTGAGCGAAGCCGCGGCCGGGCGGGCCTACGGAGTGTCCGAAGACGCTGCACCCGCAGCCGCTGTGCGCGCCGCCGAGACCGTTGCCTGATCCCGTTTCATTGCCCACGTTCCTCCATCCTTCCATCCCCTGACTACCGGAGTTCACCATGCACCCCATCGACACACCGCGCATCCCCCGCCGCCACCTGCTGGGCGCCGCCACGGCGGGCCTTGCCACCGGCCTGTTGCCCGCCCATGTTCTGGCCCAGGGCAACCGCAAGATCCTGGTGATCGCGTCGAACCAGGACATTCCCAACTTCGACCCGCACATCGCCAGCGGCTACTCGGCCAGCTTCCTGCTGCGCAACGTGTACGACTCCCTGGTGCGCGTCGAAGGCAACCCGCCCAAGCCGGTGCCGGCACTGGCCACCTCGTGGACCAGCACCCCGGACGGCAAGGGCTACACCTTCAAGCTCAACCCCGCGGCCAAGTTCCACAACGGCAAGCCCGTGACGGCCGAGGACGTGGTCTATTCCTTCCAACGCGCCGTGCGCCTGAACAAGGGCAACTCCTGGATGATCCAGGGCATCGTGGGCGCAGACAGCGTGCGCGCGGTGGACCGCAACACCGTGCAGATGAACCTGGTCAAGCCCTTTGCCGCGCTGCTGCAGGTGCTGCCATGGATCTGGGTGGTGTCCAAGGAAGACGTGCAGGCCAACCTGGGCGCCGATGATGGCCAGACCTACCTGCGCACCACCATCGCCGGCTCGGGCCCTTTCAAGGTGCGGCGCGCACAGGCCGGCGCACTGTACGAAATCGAACGCGCGCCGAGCGACTGGCACACCGGTGCCGGCAATGTCAGCGGCGCGATCTGGCGCATCACGCGCGAGACCTCGGCGCAGCGCCTGCTGGTCGAGCGTGGCGAGGCCCACATCGCGGTGGACCTGACCAGCGAGGACATGGATGCGCTGCGCAACAAGCCACAGGTGGTGCGCGTGATCCAGCCCGAGTACCGCACCTTCTCGATCAAGATGAACACGCGCAACGGGCCGCTGGCCGACGTGGAACTGCGCCGCGCGATCTCCTACGCCACCAACTACCGCGCGCTGCTCGAAGCCGCCGGTTATGCCGACCTGATGACCGGCCCGCTGCCCGACGGCATCCTCGGCCAGGACCCGAAGCTGCAGGTCTACCGCACGGACATCGCCAAGGCCAAGGAGCACCTCGCCAAGAGCAAGACGCCCAACGGCGGCATCAAGCTCACGATGGTGCATGTCTCGGGCCTGGAGCAGCAGCGCCGCTTCGCACTCATCATGCTCGACAGCCTGAAGGCGCTGAACATCGAGCTGGAGATCAAGCCCATGATCTGGCCCGACATGGTGGCCTCCTGCGCCTCGCCGCAGACCTTCCCCGACTTCTTCCCGGTGTACCAGACCGCCAACTACGGCGACCCGGACAACATCGCCTACGCCGCTTACCACTCCTCGCGCAACGGCAACTGGCAGAACGCCGTGTACGCCAACCCCGCGGTGGATGCCCTCATCGAGAGCGGCCGCAGCGAGTCGGACCCGAAGAAGCGCATCGCGATCTACGGCGACATGCAGAAGAAGATCGTCGCCGACGCGCCCGACATCTTCGGCGTGCTGGAGCGCCGCAAGCTCGCCCTGCGCGACAGCGTCAAGGGCTTCTACTTCACCCCCGTGGCCTCGAACGCGATCGAGTGCCACAGCCTGTCGATCTGATGCCCTGAGGGCCCACCCGTTCCCGCATGCACCCACCGGTGCTGCGGGGACATGGGCACCCCGCCATGCTGCGTTTCCTGACCATCCGATTGCTCCTCACCCTCCCCGTGCTGCTGGGCCTCACGGCGCTGGTGTTCGCCATCGCGCGCCTGCTGCCCGGCGACCCTGTGGCCCTGGCCGCCGGCCCCAACGCCACCCCGGCGGAGATCGCCGAGTACGGCCGCCAGTTCGGCCTCGACAAGCCGCTGTGGACGCAGTACTGGATCTACCTCACGGGCCTGCTGCGCGGGGACTTCGGTGTCTCCATCTTCACGCACCGCCCCGTGATCGACGACCTCATCGCCTTCCTGCCCGCCACGCTGGAGCTGGTGCTGGCCGCGATGGCACTGGCCATGCTGGTGGGCATTCCCGCCGGCCTGTGGGCCGCCGTGCGCAACAACGCCTGGCCCGACTACCTGACGCGCGTGCTGGCGCTAGGCTCGATCTCGATGCCGCGCTTCTTCCTCGGGCTGGTGTTGCAGCTCTTCTTCGCCATGCTGCTGGGCTGGCTGCCGCTGGGCGGGCGCTTCCCGATCACCGAGGACCCGCCCGCGCTGATCACCGGCTTCCTGACCATCGACGCGCTGCTGGCCGGCAACGGCCACGCCTTCTGGGTCGCGCTGCAGCACCTGGCGATGCCCGCGCTGGCCATGTCGCTCTCACCCATGGCCACGCTGCTGCGCATGATGCGCGCCTCCACGCTGGAGGTGCTGCAGCAGGACTATGTGTTGACCGAACGCGCGCTGGGCCTGCCGCAGCGCCTGATCGTGCTGAAGTACGTCGCGCGCAACGCGATCTCGTCGACGCTCACCGTCACCGGCCTGTACTTCGGCTGGCTGCTGGGAGGCTCGGTGCTGGTGGAGACGGTCTTCGACTGGCCGGGCCTGGGCCTCTATGCCACGCAGTCCGTGCTGACGCAGGACTTCATGGCCGTGATC
The DNA here is from genome assembly GCA_965278985.1 of Burkholderiaceae bacterium. Lineage (GTDB taxonomy): Bacteria > Pseudomonadota > Gammaproteobacteria > Burkholderiales > Burkholderiaceae_C > CAISIP01. The sequence continues at coordinate 1,858,131 of OZ257131.1, forward strand.
GGCGTGACGCTGGTGATCGGCACGCTCTTCGTCGCCGCCAACCTGGTTATCGACCTGCTCTACGGCGTGGTCAATCCGAGGGTCCGTCTGCAATGAGCGCGATTCCTTCTCCTGCCGCCTCGGCGTCCATGCCTGCCCGCAGCGCACGCAGCGAGGCGATGCGCCGCGGCTTCTATCGCTTCCGCGCCAGCTGGCTGTCGCTGATCGGCCTGGTGCTGGTGCTGTTCCTGCTGGTGCTGGCCGTGTTCGGCCATGCGATGGCGCCCTACCCCGAACACATCGCGGGCACCGTGGACACCGCGAAGCGCTTCCTGCCACCGTCCCTGCAGCACTGGTTCGGCACCAACGAGCTGGGCCAGGATGTGTTGTCGCTGGTGCTGGGCGGTGCGCGGGTATCGGTGCTCTCGGGCGTGGCCGTGGTGCTGCTGGGCGCGCTCTTCGGCACCGTCGTCGGCGCCATCGCGGGGTATGCCGGCGGCTGGACCGACGAGGTGCTGATGCGCCTGGCCGACCTGAAGATCACCGTGCCGGGGTTGATCCTGGCCATGGCGGTTGCCGCAGCGCTGGGCGCGGGCATCGTCAACATGGTGATCGCCATCGCGCTGTCCTGGTGGCCGGGGTATGCGCGGCTGGTGCGCGGCGAGGTGATGGCGCGCAAGGAAGAGCTCTTCGTCACCGCCGCACGCGCCATCGGCGCGGGCCCGGGGCGCATCGTGTTCCGCCACATCCTGCCCAACGTGATGACGCCGGTGGTCATCAAGATGTCGCTGGACATGGGCTTCGCGATCCTGACCGTGGCCTCGCTGGGCTTCGTGGGCATCGGCGTGAAGCCGCCCACGCCCGAATGGGGCCTGCAGCTGTCCGTGGCGCGCGGCTACATGCCCGACCAGTGGTGGACGGCGATCTTCCCCGGCGCGGCGATCTTCATCGCCGTCTTCGGATTCAACCTGCTTGGTGATGGACTGCGCGATGTCTTCGACCCCCGCTCAAGGCGCTGAACGCGCGGCCCCGCTGCTGCGCATCGAGGACCTGCACCTCTGGATGCGCAGTTACGAGGGCGACGCCCATGTGCTCGCCGGCATCGACCTGCAGGTGCGGCGCGGCGAGATCTGGGGCATGGTGGGCGAGACCGGCTGCGGCAAGTCGCTCACCGGCCTGACCATCTCGCGCCTGGCACCCACGCCGCCGGGCCGCTACAGCGCAGGCCGTGTGCTGTTCGACGGGCAGGACCTGCTGCAGCTCGACGAGTCCGCGATGCGCCCGCTGCGCGGCCGGCGCATCGGCATGATCTTCCAGGACCCGACCACCAACCTTAACCCGGTCTACCGCGTGGGCGAGCAGCTGGTGGACGTGGCGCTGCAGGCCGCGCGCAGCAGCCCCGAGATCCTCGGCGTGCCGGCCAAGGCCTCGCGGTCCGAGCGCCTGAAGGCCGCCCGTGCGCTGGCCGGCCGCATGCTGGAGATGGTGCGCATCCCCAACGCGCAGGCGCGGCTTGACGACTATCCGCACCAGTTCTCGGGCGGAATGCGCCAGCGCGTGCTGATCGCCATGGCGCTGATCGGCCGCCCTGACCTGCTGGTGGCCGATGAGCCGACCACGGCACTGGACGTATCGGTGCAGGCGCAGATCCTTGCGCTGCTGAAGGACATGGTGCGCGAGTTCGACATGGCCGTGCTGCTGATCACGCACAACCTGGGCGTGGTGGCCCAGACCTGCAGCCATGTGGCCGTGATGTATGCCGGAACCATCGTCGAACGCGGGCCGGTGCGCGAGGTGCTGCGCGCGCCGCGCCATCCCTACACCCGCGCGCTGCTGGCCTCGCTGCCCACGCGTGACAAGAAGCGCGGCGAGCTGCAGGGCATTCCGGGCGCGGTGCCCAACCTGGTGCATCCGCCGGCAGGCTGCAGGTTCGCCGCGCGCTGCACACGGGCGCAGCCCGATTGCGAGACCCGCCCGCCCCGCCTGGCGCCGCTGGGCGCGGGCCACGAGGTCGCCTGCTACCACCCCGTCCCCCTGCAGGAGCCGCAACATGCTTGAACTCGACCGCGTCAGCAAGGAGTTCCCGGGCACGCGCCGCGGCCTGCGCCGTGGTGCACCGGTGCGTGCGCTCCACGAGGTCTCTTTGTCCATCACCAAGGGCGAGAGCTTCGGCCTCGTGGGCGAATCGGGCTCGGGCAAGACCACGCTCACCCGCTGCATCCTGCAGCTGGACAAGCCCACCAGCGGCCGCATCCTGTTCGAGGGCGACGACCTCGCGAGCCTGAGCGCGGCCGCGCTGCGGAGGTTGCGTGCACGGGTGCAGATCGTGTTCCAGGACCCCATGGCCTCGCTGAACCCCCGCATGTCGGTGCACGACATCGTGGCCGAGCCGCTGGTCGTGCACCGCGACGCGCTGGGCCTGGATGGCCGCCAGCGCACGGACCGCGTGGCCGAGCTGCTCACGCTCGTGGGCCTGGGGCCGCAGCACCTGTATCGGTATCCGCACGAGTTCTCGGGCGGCCAGCGGCAGCGCATCGGCATCGCGCGGGCACTGGCCACCAACCCGGCGCTGCTGCTGCTCGACGAGCCGACCTCGGCGCTGGACGTGTCGGTGCAGGCCCAGGTACTGAACCTTCTGCAGGACCTGCAGCAGCGGCTGGGCCTGACCTACCTGTTCATCAGCCACGACCTCGCGGTGATCCGGTATGTGTGCGACCGCGTGGCGCTGATCCACCACGGCCAACTGGTCGAGCAGGGCACGCGCGACCAGATCTTCGACGCGCCCCGGCACGACTACACGCGCCAGCTGCTGGCGGCGATGCCCGAGGTGGAGGTGGATTGAGGCCGCAGGCCCGGCCCCGACCCTCAGGGCCGCAACGCACGCTCCGGCGGGAGGTTCTTCCATGGGAGATCTGCCGGGTCGGCCGCCATCGGACCTGCGGCCTTGCCGATCAGCACATGCGAGGCGATGGCACCGAAGTCCGCGCGGAAATGCACCGAGCTCTTGAGCACGATGATGCGCATCCGCTCGGGCACGATGCCGAGGAAGCGCAACAGCTCGCGGTCCAGCACCTGGACCTTCTGGCTCGCCACGCCGATCAACACGCCGCCCACCTCCAGGCAGGCGCACAGGCCCAGCGTCACCTCGCCGCCCAGTGCCATCGGCCCGAGCAGCCGTACGCGGCCGTCGCTCAGTGCGCGCACACGCGCCTGCACCTGCACGGGTGCGTCGCTGACACCACCGATGCCGTCCGGCACGCTTTTGCCCAGCGACAGGGACAGCACGGCGCCCTCCCCGGCCGCATGCGCCGCAGCGGCAGCCTCGGGGTCGGCCAGCAGCCCGAAGGCCACCTGCGCGGGCCAGGTGCGGCCAGCATCGGACGCGAGCAGCGCATGCAGCAGCCCGGTGGTGTTGCCGTCCGCGCCCGCGCCGGGGTTGTCCTGCGTATCGGCGATCAACACAGGACCCTGGGCTTCTGCCTGGGCCAGGCGCATCGCCTCGGCCACGGCCTGCCGCGGCGGCAGCAGCTCCAGCCGCCACTGGGCGCGCGGCTGGTCGGCCATGGCGTGCAGCTGCTCCACTACGCGTCGCGCAGCCTCGCCGTGGCTCCAGATCACGGGCCCACACATCGGCACGTCGGCCGCGGGGAAGCCCATGGTGAAGCTGCTCATCGTGCCGTGTTCGCGGTCCAGCGCCAGCAGCGTGTCGTAGATGCGGCCGGCCGGCGGGATCAACGTGCACTGCGCGTTGAGCGGCAGCAGGAAGTCCAGCCGCAGCGCATGCGTGGGCTCGCGGCGGCCATGCTGCAGGCGCCGCCGCAGCAGCTCGGCCGCGAGGCCACCGGTGTCGGCATGGTCGATGTGCGGGTAGGTGCGGTAGGCGGCCATGGCGTCGGCCGCGGCGAGCATCGCCTCGGACACGTTGGCATGCAGGTCCAGGCTGGCCACGACCGGTACATCCTCACCCACGATGGCACGCACGCGCTGCAGCAGTTCGCCCTCGGGATCGTCGAGGTGCTCGGTGACCGCGGCGCCGTGCAGGTCGAGGTAGACCGCGTCCACGCCGCCGTTTTGCAGCGCGGCCCGCAGGTCCTCGGTGATCTCATCGGCGATGCGTTCGAAGGCCTCGCGCGTGACATGCGCACTGGGATTGGCACCCGCCCACACGGAGGGCAGCAGCGTCCACCCGCGCGCCTCGGCCACGGCAATGAAACCGCTCATGGGCACACCGCGTCCGCGATAACGTTCCAGCACCTCGGCGCCCCGCATGTAGGGCAACCAGCCGGAGCCGGCGGTGAAGGCAGACCAGTCGGCCTTCGTCGGCGCGAAGGTGTTGGTTTCGTGCTGGAAACCGGCGATGAAGACTCTCACAACTTTTCCTCGGCAATGGATGGCAGCGCCCCGGCGCATGCCGCCGGAATCATGGCCTGCATTGTCCCTGCGCGCGACGGTGTAACCCGCGCGCAGGCCCCCTTTTTCTCACCCTCACCCCCAGCTGGAGCAAACCTTCCATGAGCCTCGTCCACACCCTGCGCGTGATCGAACAGATCGACACGCCGCGCGCCAGCGGCGCACGCCTGCAGGCGCTGTTCGCGCCCTATGCCGACCATGTGCAGACCACGGTCACGACCATCACCGGCCCGAAGGGCAAGACCGATTTCATTCGCGTCGTGGTCCCCGGCGCACGCGGCAAGCGCGCCGGTGGCACCGCCCCCACATTGGGCGTGGTGGGCCGGCTGGGCGGCGTGGGTGCACGCCCCAGCCGCATCGGCATGGTGTCGGACGCCGATGGCGCCACGGCAGCCCTGGCGGCTGCGCTGCAGCTCGCGCACATGCATGCCGAAGGCGACGTGCTGCAGGGCGACGTGGTGCTGGGCACCCACATCTGCCCCGACGCACCCACGCGGCCGCACCATCCGGTGGACTTCATGGACTCGCCCATGGACATGGAGACCCTCAACGCGCAGGAGATCACGCCCGACATGGATGCCGTGTTGTCCATCGACACCACCAAGGGCAACCGCGTCATCAACCACAAGGGCTTCGCGATCTCGCCCACCGTCAAGCAGGGCTACATCCTGCGCGTGTCCGAGGACCTGCTGCGCATCATGGAGATGACGACCGGCCTGCCGGCCGCGACCTTCCCCATCACGGTGCAGGACATCACACCCTACGGCAACGGCCTGCACCACCTCAACAGCATCCTGCAACCCGCGGTGGCGACCGCGGCGCCTGTGGTGGGCGTGGCCATCACCACGGTGAGCGTGGTGCCGGGCTGCGGCACCGGAGCCAGCCACGAGGTGGACATCGCGGCGGCAGCGCGTTTCGCGGTGGAGGTGGCCAAGGAATTCACGCAGGGCAGCTGCCACTTCCATGACGCCGACGAGTACACGCGCCTGCTGGCGCTGTACGGGTCGATGGCCCACCTGCAGGGCCCGGGCCGCTGAACCACCGCGGCGCTGGCCGCCGCCGCAGGGTCAGCGCGGAACGGGTGCCAGCGTGCTGCGTGGCGCGCCGGTGCGCTGGCCCACGCCCACTGCGAAGCCCACTGCCACCAGCGTGGACAGCGCCGCGAAGAAGAAGGTCGCCTGGTACCAGCCGTGGTCCATGCACAGGCCCAGGATGAGCGGGGAGATCGCCAGGCCCACATCCATGCCCGAATACACCATGCCGTAGACGCGGCCGGTAGCACCGGCCGGCGTGGCGCGCTTGATCATCATGTCGCGCGAGGGCCCGCCCAGGCCGATGGCCAGGCCCGCGGCAGCCAGCACCACCATCGTGCCCACGCCGCGGAACATGCCCAGGCCACACAGCAGCAGCAGGCATGCCGCGGCGCCCATGCACAGCGCCACCACGCGGTCGCTGTCCGGCGTGCGCGCTGCCACCACGCCACCGGCCAACATGCCAGCCGCGCCGCACAGCATGTAGACCGTGAGGTTGGCCGTGGCCGTCTCGAAGGAGATGCCGTGCAGCGTCCCCAGCAGCGACACCGAGAAGCTCTGCACCAGCGCACCCACGGTGGTGGAGAAAAGGAAAAACCCGAAGCAGCACCACACCACCGGCAGGCGCAGGAACGCGAGATCACCCCCCTGCCGGGAGGCTGCGGCAGGACCTTGCGGCTGCGCCACCACGGTGGTGCGGATGTGGTCGCGGTGCAGCACCAGCAGCACCAGGATGCCAAGGTACAGCACCGCCGCCGCCCCATACGCGGCGCGCCAGTGCCACAGGCTGCTGAGCGTGGCGAAGAACACCGGCGCAGCGGCCCAGCCGAGGTTGCCCGTCACCCCATGCACGCTGAAGGCGTAGCCCAGCCGCGCCGGGGAGACGCGCTGGTTCATGATGGTGAAGTCCACGGGGTGGAAGGGGCTGTTGCCCAGGCCCAGCAGAGCCGCAACGAACAGCAGCGCGGCATACGAGCCCGCAGCGGAGGCCACGAGGCACGCCACGGCAAAGGTCGCCAGCGAGCCGAACATCACCGGCCGGGCGCCCCAGCGGTCGACCAGGAAACCCGCGCTCGCCTGGCCCACGCCGGAGACCACGAAGAACATCGACATGAGCAGCCCGAGCTGCGCATAACTCAGGCCGAACTCGCGGATGAACACCGGGAACATCACCGGCAGGATGAGCTGCGAGAAATGCGAGCTGGCATGGGCCACGCCCACCAGCCCGATCACTTTGGCATCGTCGCGCAGCGAGGCCGGCGAGGCGCCATGGGGTTCAGAGGGTTGCATCCCCTGATGGTAGATTTGGGGCTGCGCGTCGCAAACCGACACAACGCCAATGTTTGTCGATTTTCGGCCAAACGCGCCAATCCAGTGCATCCATGCTTCCACGCCCGCGCTTGCGCACCTCCGCAGTGCCCCTCGGCAACAGCGACGCCGTGGCCCCCACACCCCGGCGGCCCGTGCGCACACGCGCCCGCGAGCTGGCAGCCGACGCCCATCTGGAGCCGCACCACCACCCGTTTGCGCAGGTCGCCTACTGCGCGCGGGGCGTGATCCGGGTCACGGTGGAGTTGCAAGGCGCGCAGACCACCTACATCCTGCCACCCTCGCGCGCGGTGTGGGTGCCGCCGGGTGCCGTGCATGCGGTGGCCGTGATGGAGCGCGCCAGCATCCGCACGCTGTACCTCGACCCGGGGGTGACACCGGAGGGCTGGCGCGATTGCCGCGTGCTGCGCGTGTCACCGCTGCTGCGAGAACTGATCCACAGCATGGAAGATGTTCATGCAGGTGCGCGGGAAGACCTGCTGATGCGCCTGGCAATCGACGAAATCACCCAGGCCGACACGCAGGCCCTGGGGCTGACGCTGCCCCGCGACAAGCGCCTGCGCCACCTCTGCGAGGCGATCCTGCGGTCTCCAGGCGAACACGCAACGCTGGCCGATTGGGCCCGCAATGTGGGGGCCAGCGAACGCACGGTGGCGCGGCTGTTCCGCACCGAGCTCGGGACGACTTACCAGGAATGGCGCCAGCAGGCCGTGCTGGCCCATGCGCTGCAGCTGCTGGCGCGCGGCATATCCGTGGGGCAGGTGTGTGCGGCCACGGGCTACCGCAGCCAGAGTGCGTTCTCGGCCATGTTCAAGTCTGCGATGGGACAGTCGCCACGCGCCTTCACGGCACGCACCGACGGGCCAGGCTGAGCGAGACGCTCAGCCCGCGCGGGGCGGCTTGACCTCGACGTCGGTCACGTCGAGCATACGCACCGGGCGTGTGGGGTCCCCGCTGCGCCGGGTATCCGCAGCGGGAGGCACGCCCGCTGCCCCACGGCGGTACATGCGGGTGAAGCCCGTGCGCGGGTCCACGCGCATCACGAAAGGGGAAATAGCCTGGCCCGTGATGCGCGCCCACAGGCTGCGCAGTCCCCAGATCACCAGCAGCAGCAGCGTCACCATCAAAAGGCTCGCCGCAAACAGAAGCCCCGCTGCCACCATCACCACACGCACCAGAAAATTGAAAACCGTCTGCATTCCATTCCTCAAAAGCCGATCCTACGCTGCACAACAGATCGGGGCTCGCATGGCACGCTCAACCCCACGCAATACCTCAGGGTTCGTGCACATGCACAACAAAAAAGGTCCCCGCTGTTTCGAAACGAGCCGTTGAAATGTGGTTCAAAGCGTGAGAGGCACGCGACTTAGGCGTCTTGCATGGCGCTTCACGCATGCATGGGGGGTAACCAAAGAAGGGCAAGCATTCCAAAATGGTGCGGCGTCGAATTCAACCCAGAGCCTTCCCATGCAACATTCCTTTTCTCTCCGCAAAGCAATGGGGGCCCTGGCCCTTTTGGCGGCAAGTGGCCTCGCGGGCGCACAGCCCACCCTGGGCGCCGAATTCAGCCTTGACTACGACGTCTACAACCTGGGCGCCGTGACCAACGTCCCAGCCAGGTACGGTGGCCTCACCTTCCTGAATGCGAGCACCCTGTTGCTCGGTGGCGAGGCGAATGGGGTCGGGGGCGCCGTCTACGCTGCCACGGTGTTGCGCGATGCGACTGGGCACGTGAGCAGCATCGGCCCCGCCAAGCTGTACGCGAGCGCGCCCCAGATCGACGGCGGGCTGACCTTCGGCCCGGGCGGGGTGCTCCTCTTCTCCGGGTATCCAGGCAACACCATCGGACAGCTGCTGCCCAACAGCACGGTGCCAGACGTGGTCACTGCGGTCGGCAACAACCGCGTCACGGGGTCGCTGGGATCCCTGCTCTTCGTACCGGAAGGCTACGCGGGCGCCGGGCAGCTCAAGGTCCTCTCCTACAACACCGGCAACTGGCAGACCTTGCCGTACTCGGTGACGAATGACGGGACGCTGAGCTTCGGCGAGGCAAGTGCGCCCATCCCCATCGGCGGTGGACCGGAAGGGGCGGCCTACGTGCCGCTAGGCTCCACCGGCTTCGGCAGTCCGAGCGTGCTGGTGTCCGAATACGGCATGGGCCGGGTGGTGGCCTACGAGGTGGACGGCAGTGGCGACCCGATCGTGTCCACGCGCCGCGTGCTGCTCACAGGGCTCAGCGGTGCAGAGGGTGCTGCCATCGACCCCGCCACAGGGGATTTCTTCTTCTCCACCTTTGGCTCAGGCAACCAGGTCGTGCGCGTGTCGGGATTCGCGGCGCCGGTGCCGGAGCCGGAGGGCTGGGCAATGCTCATTGCGGGACTGGCCTGCGTGGGTGCCATCGCGCGGCGCCGGCGCACAGCCTCACCTGCGCGCTGACCGCTTGAGCGATCTGTTCAGCACCCATACAAAGGGCGCCATCGGCGCTCTTTGTCATGCGATGCCGTACAGGCTCAATGCACCACCCGCTCGAAGCGGAACTGCCCCGGCGCCTGGATGGGATCCACCTCGACGGGGATCACGTCCTTGGGCGCGAACTTGCCCTCGAGCAGCAATTTCGACAGCGGGTTCTCGATGCGCTGCTGGATCGCCCGCTTGAGCGGCCGCGCACCGAAGACCGGGTCGAAGCCCACCTTGGCCAGCTCGGCCAACGCCGCAGGCGAGACCTGCAGCACCATGTCCATCTTCGCCAGGCGGTCCTGCAACACGCGGATCTGGATCGCGGCGATGGACTCGATGTGCTTCGCGTCCAGCCCGTGGAACACCACCGTCTCGTCGATGCGGTTCAGGAACTCCGGACGGAACACGTTCTTGAGTTCGCCCATCACGGCGTCCTTGATGTCCTCGCTGTCGCGCCCGGCCATGGACTGGATGATGTGCGAGCCGATGTTGCTGGTCATCACGATCACCGTGTTCTTGAAGTCCACGGTGCGGCCCTGGCCATCGGTCAGGCGGCCGTCGTCGAGCACCTGCAGCAGCACGTTGAACACATCCGGGTGCGCCTTCTCCACCTCGTCGAGCAGCAGCACGCTGTAGGGCTTGCGCCGCACGGCCTCGGTGAGGTAGCCGCCCTCCTCGTAACCCACGTAGCCCGGGGGCGCGCCGATGAGCCGCGCCACGGAATGCTTCTCCATGAACTCGCTCATGTCGATGCGGATCAGGTGGTCCTCCGAATCGAACAGGAAAGACGCCAGCGCCTTGCACAGCTCGGTCTTGCCCACGCCCGTGGGGCCCAGGAACAGGAAAGAGCCCGTCGGCCGGTTGGGATCGGAGAGCCCTGAGCGCGAACGGCGGATGGCGTTGGCCACGGCGGCAATGGCCTCGTCCTGCCCCACCACGCGCTGGTGCAGCTTGTCTTCCATCTGCAGGAGCTTGTCGCGCTCGCCCTGCATCAGCTTGGACACGGGGATGCCCGTGGCGCGCGCCACGACCTCGGCGATCTCTTCGGCACCGACCTGGGTGCGCAGCAGGCGCGGCGCTTCCGCCGTGCCCTTCGCGCTTTCCTTGTCCTGCGCGTCCTTGAGCTGGCGCTCCAGTTCGGGCAGCTTGCCGTACTGCAGCTCGGCGACCTTGTTGAAGTCGCCCTTGCGCGTGAGTTCCTCGATCTGCGTGCGCAGCTTGTCGATCTCTTCGCGCACGTGCGCGCTGCCCTGGGCCTGCGCTTTCTCGGCCTTCCAGAGCTCTTCCATGTCGGCGATCTCTCGCTCGAGCTTGGCGATCTCCTCCTCGATGAGGTCGAAGCGCTTGCGCGAGGACTCGTCCTTCTCCTTGCGCACCGATTCGCGCTCGATCTTGAGCTGGATCAGCCGGCGGTCGAGCTTGTCCATCACCTCGGGCTTGGAATCGATCTCGATCTTGATCTTGGCCGCGGCCTCGTCGATCAGGTCGATGGCCTTGTCGGGCAGGAAGCGGTCGGTGATGTAGCGGTGGCTCAGCTCGGCCGCGGCCACGATGGCCGGGTCGGTGATGTCCACGCCATGGTGCACCTCGTACTTCTCCTGCAGGCCGCGCAGGATCGCGATGGTGGCTTCCACGGTGGGCTCGCCCACCAGGATCTTCTGAAAGCGGCGCTCCAGCGCGGCATCCTTCTCGATGTACTTGCGGTATTCGTCCAGCGTGGTGGCGCCCACGCAGTGCAACTCGCCGCGCGCCAGCGCGGGCTTGAGCATGTTGCCGGCGTCCATCGCGCCTTCGGCCTTGCCGGCGCCGACCATGGTGTGCAGCTCGTCGATAAAGACGATGGTCTGGCCTTCGTCCTTGGCCAGGTCCTTGAGCACATTCTTCAGGCGCTCCTCGAACTCGCCGCGGAACTTGGCGCCCGCCAGCAGCGCGGCCATGTCCAGCGATAGGACGCGCTTGCCCTTGAGCGATTCCGGCACCTCGCCGGCCACGATGCGTTGCGCCAGGCCTTCGACGATCGCGGTCTTGCCCACGCCGGGTTCGCCGATGAGCACGGGGTTGTTCTTGGTGCGCCGCTGCAGCACCTGGATAGCGCGGCGGATCTCGTCGTCGCGGCCGATCACGGGGTCGAGCTTGCCCATGCGCGCGCGCTCGGTGAGGTCGATGGTGTACTTCTTGAGCGACTCGCGCTGGTCTTCGGCATCGGGGCTGTCCACGTTCTGCCCGCCGCGCACGGCGTCTATGGCCGATTCGAGCGACTTGCGCGTGAGCCCGTGGCCACGCGCCATCTGTGCGAGGTCGCTCTTGCCGTCGGCCAGCGCCAGCAGGAACAGCTCGCCCGCGACGTACTGGTCACCGCGCTTGATGGACTCCTTCTCGGCCGCCTGCAGCAGCGTGACGGTGTCGCGCCCCACCTGCACCTGCTCCTGGCCCTGCACCTCGGGCAGCTTCTTGACGGCCGCCTCCGCGCTGGCCAGCAGGCCCTGCACATTGACGCCGGCACGCTGCAGCAGCGCGCGCGGCCCGTCGTCCTGGCGCAGCATAGCGACCAGCACGTGGGCGGGTTCGATGTAGGCGTTGTCAGCGCCCAGGGCCAGGCTCTGGGCTTCGCCGAGGGCTTCCTGGAACTTGGTAGTGAGTTTGTCGATGCGCATGGTGGTCCGGGAGAGAAAGTTCGATTGCCAAGCACGTGGGGCCCGATCTCCCCATTTCAAGCGAGGCTGCCGCCCGCTTCGGACAGTGGCCTGGCCTGGCGCAACAAAGGCCTGATTCCATGGGTTGGAGCCATCGATGCGGCCGCGGACCCGGCACAGGCCTTGTACCGATCCACAGGACTTCATCAGTAAGCGGGAGTTGTCGCCGTCCACCACGTTCCATGGCCCATGGCGAACCCAAAAAATGGGGCGGCCTGCCCACAGCCTGGCCGACATGCCGAACGATGGGCCAGGCAACTGCCCTTCAACCCGCTGGCCGGCCCCCTCACCACACCACCTTCATCGCCATGACAACACACATCCTGACCCGCTCTGCCCTCGGACTTGCCGTTCTCGCACTGGCTGCCTGCGGAGGAGGCGGCGGAGATGGGGATGCGGCGCCCCCCGTGGTCCCGTCGCTGAGCCTCAGCGGCACCGCGGCCACTGGCGCTGCCCTGGCAGGCGCCAGCGTGGCGATCAAGTGCGCCACCGGCGCGGCCACCGCGACCACCGACGGAAACGGCACCTACGCGGTCACCGTCACCGGCGGAACCCTGCCCTGCCTGCTGCGGGCCACCAGCGCCGATGGCAGCACGGTGCTGCACTCCGTGGCCGAGGGAAGTGGCTCCAGCAGCACGCCGCTGGTCGCCAACATCACGCCCGTGACGGAACTGGTGCTGGCGCGGATGCTGGCCAGTGCCGACACCTCCGGCGCCTTCGACACCTTCGACAACCCCACGCGCGAGCTGCTCAGCACCGCCAGGGCAGCGAGTGCCGTGGCAGCCCTCCAGACCGCGCTGACCCCGGTCGATCCCACCTTCGCCTCGATGGACCTGCTGCACGGAAGCTTCAAGGCCTCCACTGGCGATGGCGGCGACGCCACGGACCGGGCCATCGACGCCCTCGTGGCCCAAGTCACCGCCGCAGCGCCAGATGCCACCACCGCACCTGCACGGCTGCAGGCGCTGTTGACGGTGCTCGCACAGGTTCCCGCCCCAGCCCTGCAGGCTGTGGCCAACCACTACCTGGCGCCACCCATCGCGGGCTGCCCCGCCTTGCGCAACGTGCTGTACCGCTTCGTGGGCACCTACGGCGACGTATTCAAGGGATCGAACCTGAACTGGGCTTCTGGCTGGCTGAGCCTCACAACGAATGGCGGCACGACCGAAGCGATGACCGTGATATTCAACGGCACGCAAGCCTGTGAGTTCACGGCCCGCGGCCCCAACACCACGCTCGATGGCTATGCGTCATCGGCGGGGGTGGTGGTCCTGAAGGACCAGGGTGACAGCAATCGCAGTCCAAACTTGGGCGTGGGCTTCCCCGAACAAAAATTGAGCGTGTCCGACCTTGCCGGTACCTGGAACTTCGTAGGCTACGGTTTCAGGAGCGGCTACAACGCATTCAGGAATTCGCAGAGCGTCGTCACCTTCGATGCCCAAGGCACCATCACCGCGTCGCTCGACTGCCGTGGTACGGCGACGTCCAACGACCCTTGCATCTCCAGCCTGAGCCAGGACGCCGCCAACACCATCGTCGCGAATCCCGATGGCGGCTTCCTTGCAGTCGATGGGCATGGCAAAGTGATGCCAGGGAACATCTTCGCTTTCCGCAACGCCACCGGCACGATGATGATGGTCATCACCGACCCGGACGGGGGCCTCTCGATCGGAACGCGGCAGGTTGCGGTGCCGCTGCCCAGCGCGGGGACCGTCACCAACTACCGCAATGTGGGCCTGAGCCAGACGCAGGGCATGGCAAGGCTGAACATCAACACATCCACCTCCCAATACACTTTCCAGTCGGTCGATGCCGTCGCCAGCGCCGTGACGCGACAACGCATCCTCCTCAACGGCGCGCCGAACGGCCGCATCGACATCAAGCAATACAACCAACCACGCACCGGCCTGCTCTTCAGCAGAGGCAGCAGCTACACGCTCAACGGCGTTGCAACCAACCAGTCCGACGCGTTGATGATGCCCATTCCGGGCATGGGCCTCGCGTTCGAGGTCCATCCCGGCGGTGCCACGGTACCCAGCAGCGATATGTTCCTGGGCGTCAGCATCGTGCAGTGATGCGGGCGCGTGCGCACGGCAGGCATCGACGCTGCCGCAGCGTGCATAGAATGGCCGCATGCAGCTGCACCAGTTGTCCATGGCGTATGTCGCGGAACAGGATCGCATCCTGGCCCGCGTCAACACGCAGGATGGCCAGGAGCTGCAATTCTGGTTCACGCGGCGCCTGACCCTGGGCCTGGCACCGGTGCTCGACAAGGTGGCCAGTGAACACAGCGCCCGCATGGGTGCGGCCGGCATCTCATCGGCCCAGGTTCCCCCGCTCGACCCGCTGTCACGCAAGGCCGTCAGCGATTTCCAGCGCAGCGAAACCCTGAAGACCGCCGATTTCGCCACCCCCTACCAGCCCGCGCGCCCGGTGATGCCACAGTTCGAGCAGCCGCTGCTGGTCACCGAGGTGCAGCTTTCGCCGCTGGCCAACGGGCAGGTGCGTGTCAGCTGCAGCGAAAAGCTGCCCGGTGCAGAGGCTGCACAGCACCGCAGCTTCCAGCTGAACCTGTCGCAGCAGCTCGTGCATGCCTTCATCCACTTGCTCGAACGCGCACTGCAGGCTTCGCAGTGGCGGCAGGCCCCGTCGCACGGCGCCGCCAAGGGAACTGAGCGAGAGGCCGGGACTCCGCCCGACCTCCAAAGGCCCACCTACCTGAACTGACGTCAGGCCCCCGAACCCGTGTGTCCCAGATAGGCGGATGCCACGCGGTACACGAATCGGTAGGCGGAGCCCTCCTCGTTGGACAGGATGCCGGGGATGAAGCGTTCCGACTGCAACCCGCGCTGCACCGACTCGACGGCCGTCCAGTCCTCGCGGTTGGTGCGGTCCCAGAAGTCGACTGCATAAGCAGGGTCGAAACCCTGGCGCGCCAGCGAGGCCGGCGAGAACAGCCACTGGCATTCGATGCGTGTACGGGTGGCCGACAGCGGCTCCAGGCGGTGCGTCATCACGTAGTCAGGGTGCAGGCTCAGCAACAGGTTGGGAAACAGCGACACGTAGTGCACCTCGCGCCGCTGCGCGTCACTCAACCCGGGCAGGAACTCCCCGTGCGAAACGCCGTCCAGGCTCATCGTGCGAGCCGGCTCGGTCAACACCATCCAGCCGGCCGTGTAGGCGCCCCGCACGTCGTCGTGGCGGCCTCCGGACTCGGCCGCGGAGACCCGGCACAGGGCCGGATGGATCATCGGGCAGTGGTAACACTCATGGTAGTTCTCGATGGCGATCTTCCAGTTGGCCTGGAGCTCGTAGCTGTGGGTCGCCGCGAGCAGCAACTGGTCGCAGCCCCAGGCCGCGAAGCGTTCCGGCAGGTCGCCCAGGTGCCCGGCGAACGGCGCCGCCGCGCCTGAGAGGTTCACGAAGATCCAACCACCCCACTCGGCCACGCCCATCGGTATCAAGCCCAACTCCGCGGGCCGTGCATTGGGCATGTCGTGGATGGCGCGGGCATGGCGCAGGCTTCCGTCCAACTGGTAGCGCCACCCGTGGTAGGGGCACACCACGCTGTCACGCGACGCTGTCGCGCCGCAGGCCAGCAATTCGTGGCCTCGATGCCGGCAGATGTTCTCGAACGCGCACAGCCGCCCCGTCGCGTCGCGCGTGAGCAGCACGCCGCGCCCTGCGAGTTGCAGTGCGGCCTGGCTGCCCGGAGCACGCAGGGCATCGCCGCGCCCGGCACACAACCAGCCATTCGCGAACAACTGCTGCTGCTCCCATCGGAACACGTCGTCGCTGACGTAGGCGGCGCGCGGCAGCAGCCGTGACTCACCAAAAGGCCGCACGCATTCCAGCAATTCCGCATGCGGCAGCGGAGCAAGTGACAGTGCATTCTGCATGGCAAGAATATTGTTCAACTTTTAGATGAAGGCGCAGCGTATCCGATCTCCACCTCACTCTATTTGGTGATTCTTCCCGTTGCGGGACTTGGATTGCTTGTAAATAATTATTTACACGTCCCGATCCTGCGGACGGTTTGACCAAGCGAGGCAAGATGAGCAAAGGCACAGTCGCCATCGTGGGTGCCGGGCACAACGGCCTGGTGTGCGCGTTCTACCTGGCACGCGCCGGCTTCGACGTCCAGATGTTCGAACGCCGCGCCGTCGTCGGCGGCGCCGCGGTCACCGAAGAGTTCCATCCGGGCTTCCGCAACTCCACCGCCAGCTACACCGTCAGCCTGCTGCATCCGGCCATCATTGCCGACATGCGGCTGGAAAGCAGCTACGGCCTGCGCATCCTCGAGCGTCCCATCTCCAACTTCCTGCCGCTCGACGACACGCGCTACCTGAAGATGGGAGGCGGCCTGGCCAAGACGCAGGCCGAGGTCGCGCGGTACTCCGCGAAGGACGCGGCGCGCCTGCCGGTCTACTACGAGATGCTCGACGGCATTGGCGACCTGCTGCGCGGCCTGGCCATCGAGACGCCGCCCGAGATGATGTCGCTGCTGCAATCGCTGCCCCGGGGGTTGCGCGCGGGCAGCCAGGTGAAGCGGCTGTCACTGGCACAGCGCCGCGACCTGCTGGACCTGTTCACCGAGAGCGCGCGCGACTTCCTCGACGCCTGGTTCGAGAGCGATGCGGTCAAGGCCGCCTTCGGCTTCGACAGTGTCGTCGGCAACTTCGCCAGCCCCGACTCGCCGGGCTCCGCCTACGTGCTGCTGCACCACACCTTCGGCGGCGTCAACGGCAAGAAGGGCATCTGGGGCCATGCGGTCGGCGGCATGGGGGCGATCACGCAGGCGATGGCCAAGGCCTGCACCGACGCCGGCGTGAAGATCATGCTCGACTGCCCCACCAGGCAGGTGCTGGAGCACAACGGCCGCGCGCAGGGCCTGCTGCTCGAGGACGGTCGCGAGGTGCGTGCCGACGTCGTCATCGCCAACTGCAACCCGAAACTGCTGTACGGCCAGTTGCTGGAGCGCAGCGCGCTGCCCGAAGACTTCGCACGGCGCATGGACACCTACCGCTGCGGCTCCGGCACGCTGCGCATGAACGTGGCGCTGTCGGAGCTGCCGCGCTTCAGCTGCCTGCCCGCGCCCGGTGAGCACCATGCCAGCGGCATCGTCATCGCACCCACCCTCGACTACATGGACCGCGCTTACCAGGACGCGCGCCGCGAGGGCTGGTCGCGCGAGCCCATCGTGGAGATGCTGATACCCAGCATGGTCGACGACAGCCTGGCACCCAAGGGCCATCACGTGGCCAGTCTGTTCTGCCAGCAATTCGCCTGGACGCTGCCGGAGGGTCGCCAGTGGGACGCCGAGCGTGAGCGCGCGGCCGATCTGGTGATCGACACCGTGGAGCGCTACGCGCCCGGCTTCAAGCAGTCGGTGCTGGGCCGCATGGTGCTGACACCGCCCGACCTCGAGCGCCGCTTCGGCCTCATCGGCGGCGACATCATGCACGGCCACATGGCGCTCGACCAGCTCTGGGCTGCGCGGCCCGTGCTGGGCCACGGCGACTACCGCTCCCCCATCAAGGGCCTGTACATGTGCGGCGCAGGCACCCACCCGGGCGGCGGCGTGTCGGGCATGCCAGGCCACAACGCCGCGCGCGAAGTGATTCGCGACAGCAGCACCTGGGACGCGCTGAAGCTCGCCTTCAGCGGCCACTGACCTACCGCTTCTTCTCCTCCCGCCCCGCCGCAAGGCTCACATGCTCCTGATTGGAGGTTCCCGATGGGTTTGATGGACAAGCTTCTACGAACAAAACCGACGCAGGGGGAGGACAGTGGCCACGGGCTGCTGGCGCGCACCGTGGGTCTGTTTTCGCTGACGATGCTCGGCGTGGGTTCCACGGTGGGCACCGGTATTTTCTTTACGCTGGCCGAAGCCGTGCCCAAGGCCGGGCCTGCCGTGATCCTGTCCTTCATCCTGGCAGGCATTACCGCGGGGCTGACGGCGCTGTGTTACGCCGAACTCTCGTCGAACGTGCCGGCGTCGGGCTCGGCCTATTCCTTCGCCTATGCCACGGTGGGTGAGTTCGCGGCCTACATCGTGGGAGCATGCCTGTTGCTGGAATGGGGGTTGGCGGGGAGCGCGGTGGCCATCGGCTGGTCGGACTACCTGAACAGCTTCCTCGGCAACGCCTTCGGAATCTCGATACCCGAGGCCTTGCGATCCCCGATGTTCGTTTCCGGCAAGGACGGCCTGGAGATCCATGCCGGCCATTTCAATCTGCCGCCCATCATCCTGATCGTGATGTGCTGCCTGCTGCTGCTGCGCGGGGCCAAGGAGTCGACCACGGTCAACTCGATCATGGTCGTGATCAAGCTCGGCGTGCTGATCTTCTTCGTGGTGGTGGCTTTCAGCGGCTTCAAGGCGGAGCACTTCACGCCCTTCTTCAACAGCGCCGGGATGACGGGTGTGTCGGCTGCTGCGGGTACGGTGTTCTTCTCCTTCATCGGCCTGGACGCCGTGGCCACGGCAGGCGCCGAGGCCAAGAACCCACGCCGCAACGTGCCGCTGGGCATCATGCTGGCGCTGGTCATCGTGGTGACGGCCTACATGCTCGTGGCATTGGCCGGGCTCGGGGCGCAGTCGGCCGACAAGTTCGAGAACCAGCACGCCGGCCTGGCCGTGATCCTGCAGGACGTCACGGGCAGCGCATGGCCGGCCATGGTGCTGGCTGCAGGTGCCGTGATCTCGGTCTTCAGCGTCACGCTGATCAGCATCTACGGACAGACCCGCATCCTGTTCGCGATCAGCCGCGACGGGCTGATTCCCAAGACCTTCAGCGACGTGAATCCGCGCACCCTGGCACCGGTGAAGAACACGGTCATCGTCAGTGTGGTCGTCGCCTGCATCGCCGGCTTCGTCGACTCCACCTACCTGTGGGACATGGTCAGCATGGGCACGCTGGTGGCCTTCGCCGTGGTGTCCATCGCCGTGCCGGTGCTGC
Source organism: Burkholderiaceae bacterium (assembly GCA_965278985.1). Lineage (GTDB taxonomy): Bacteria > Pseudomonadota > Gammaproteobacteria > Burkholderiales > Burkholderiaceae_C > CAISIP01. The sequence continues at coordinate 1,876,989 of OZ257131.1, forward strand.
GCGCCAAAGGCATGAGCGACCCCAACGGCTTCCAGGTGCCATTCGGTCCGTACGCGATCCCGGGCCTGAGCGTGCTGGCCTGCCTCTACATCATCAAGGACCTGTCGGCGGCCACCTTCGAGGTCTTCGGTGTCTGGATGGCCATCGCGATCATCGGCTACCTGATGTTCGGCATCCACCAATCCCGCCTGAACGGCACCCGGAGGGCCCGCACATGAGCGCCATCGTTGTAGGTTTCACGCCCGATGCGGGCGGCCACGAAGCCCTGGCGGTAGGGGCGATGCTCGCCAACGCCCGCCAGGCCAAGTTGCTGGTGACGGTGGTGGTGCCGCAATCCTGGGGCTACCCGGTGCACGGCAGCCTGGACGGTGAGTACGCCAGGTTCCTGGAAGAGCACGCGACCAAGACCCTCGACGAGGCGCGCCAGGCGCTGGCCGGCATGCCCAACGTCGAGTTCCTGCGCAGCACCGCGTCCTCACCGACCGAAGGACTGCTGGAGACCGCCCACGCCCACAGCGCCGAGTGCGTGGCCATCGGCTCCGCCAGCGGCGGCAGCGTGGGCCGCCTGTTCATGGGCGGCGTGAGCGAGGAAATCATGCACGCCTGTGACCTGCCCGTGGTCATGGCGCCGCGCGAATACAAGGTGGCGCCCACAGCCCCCTTGCGGCGCGTGACCGTGGCCTATGCCGGCGCGTCCAGCTCGGAGCGTTCGGTGCTGGAAGCCCTGGGCTTCGCAGCCAAGATGGGCGTGCCATTGCGCCTGGCCAGCTTCGCGGTGCGGGACCGGTCGATGTTCCCCACCGCCGGCATGGGCGCCAGCGAGGAGGAAGTGATACGGCGCTGGCGCGACGAGGCCTTTGAGTCGCTGGAGCGCGTGCGAGCGCTGCTGGTCGCCGCGGGCACGACACTGCAGCTCGAAACCGCGGTCAGCGCGGCTGCCACCTGGGACGAAGCGATGGCCGGCGTCGACTGGTTCAACGAAGAGTTGCTGGTACTGGGCTCGTCCAAGCTAGGCATCATCAAGCGCGTCTTCCTCGGGTCGACCGCGCACCGCATCCTGCGCGCCTCTCCGGTGCCGGTGATGGCGCTGCCACGCATGGCCTGAGCATGGCCGGCTCCGGCCGCCTCTGTCCGACTCACCCCGCGTGCGCGGCGCGCACCAGCTCCTGGAAATGCCACACCCCGCCTTCGCGGCGGGGGCTCAGGCGACCTGGCTGGTAGCTTCCGGACTCCAACGCACGCTGCACGTCCTCGCAGATCAGCGCATCCTCGGCCTGCACCTCGTCGGACACGGCCAGGTCGGCTTCGGCGCGTGACGCGGCGGCGGCGTCGTAGAAAAAATCGAAGGTGACCCGGGTCTTGCGCAGGCCCAGCGCCTCGACACGGTTCGATTGCAGGCGGCCCGGCGTGATGTTGAGCATGGTCCCGGGCCACAGCCAGTAGTAGCGCACCACGCCCTGCCCGTAAGCGGCACCATCACCCGTCAGCGGAGAATGCTGCAACACCTGCAGGCCACCCCAGGCGACTTCGTAGTGGCGGTATTCGATCAGGCCATCGAGCGCCGGATGCACCAGCGGCACGTGGTACCCCTCCAGGTAGTTGTCGATGTAGACCTTCCAGTTGCAGTCCACTTCGTAGATGCGCCGCGCGTGGAATGCCAGGGCGTCCAGCCGTGTCGGCGCGATGGCCGCGGCCACACCTTCCACCAGGCTGTCGAAGGGTGCACCACCACCCAGGCTCGCGAACACCAGGCCCTGCCACTCCACGACCTCGGCCCGGGGCAGCGCGATACCGGACGGCTCGAAGTCGCAGGCCGCCTCCATCGCCGGCACGGCCTTGAGCGCACCCGCGAGGTCGTAGGTCCAGCCGTGGTACAGGCACCGCAGGTTGCGCAACCCATTGCCACTGCCGCGCACCAGCGGCCCGCCGCGGTGGCGGCACACGTTGTGCAGGGCGCGCAAACCACCGTCCGGGTGGCGCAGCACCAGCAGCGGCACCCCGGCCACCATCGTGCTGATGAAGTCGCCGCCATGGCGCAACTCTTCGGCATGCGCAACCAGGTGCCAAGCGGGCGCCATGATCCGCCGCTGCTCGTGCGCGAAAGCGGCCGCGTCGGTGTAGAGATGCGGCGCGAGGGCGTGCGCGAGGTTCAGTGCGGGGGATGCGTGGGTCAGCGGCATGGTGGCAACCTGGTCGGAATCATGGACAGGCGAGGGATGTGTGGCATTGCACGATACCGACGGGGACCATGCCTTGTCATGCGCCAAATGCACCATTCCTCCCGGGACACTTCCACGCCGCACGCGAAATCCACCAACGGAAACGTCAATAATCCTGCACACCACTACCGAGATACCCATGACAAAGAACAAGGTGGGAACCACCGGCCGAGGCAACCCGCACATCGACACGGCGGCCCGCATCAAGCACCTGCGGCAACAGCGCGGCCTGTCCATCCGGGAACTGGCCAAGCGCGCCGGCATCAGCCACGCGAGCCTGGCGCTGATCGAAAAGGGCGAGGTGTCCCCGTCGGTGAGCTCGCTGCACAAGGTGCTGGAGTGTTTCCCCATCAGCATGGCCGATTTCTTCTCGCTGGACTTCGAGAACGACCCGCGCTATTTCTACGGCGCGCATGAACTGTTCGAGGTCGGTGGCAACGGCATCTCGCTGCACCAGGTGGGACAGGACCTGCGGGGGCGGCCGCTGCAGATCTTCTATGAACGCTGGGAAGTGGGTGCCGAGTCGGGCGAGGCGCCCTACACCCATGCGGGCGAAGAAGGCGGCGTGATCATTGCAGGGCGGCTGGAAGTCACGGTGGGCCACGAGACCCGCGTGCTCGGGCCGGGCGAGAGCTACCTGTTCCCCAGCCAGCTCGCCCACCGCTTCTACAACCCCGGGCCCGAGGTGTGTGTGCTGGTCAGCGCCAACACGCCCCCGTTCTGACGGGCACTCCCCGCTATTCCCCCGTGATCCCGTTGCGCTGGATCACCGCGCCCCAGCGCGGATAGTCCCTGGCCGCGATGGCGCCCAGTTCCTCTGGCGTGGAAGTCGTGGCATCCATCCCGCCCTTGCCCAGCGCGTCGCGCACGGAGGCCTGCTGCAGGGCCGCCGTCAACTCGGCGTTCAAGCGCGCCACCACGGGGGCCTGCGTGCGGGCGGGCACGAAGAAGGCGTACCAGAGGTCCACCTCCATGCCCTTGAAGCCGAGTTCCTCGAAAGTGGCGACCGTGGGCGCCACCGGGTGGCGCCTGGCGCTGCCCACCGCAAGCGCCGTGAGCCGGCCACTGGAGACGAAACCCTGGGCCACGTGGATGGGCAGGAATCCCACATCCAGCTGGCCGCCCAGCAGGTCCTGGAAGTACCCGGCCGTGCCGCGGTACGGCACGTGCAGCATGAACAGCTGCGTCTGCGCCTTGAACAGCTCCATCGCCATGTGGTGCGGCGTGCCCACCCCAGGTGAGCCGAAGCTGACCGACCCCGGGCGTGCCTTCACGCGCGCCACCAGGTCCTGCACGGACTTGATACCCGTCTTCGGGTTGGCCACCAGCATCAGCGCGCCGTACGCCGCCATGGTGACGGGCGCGAAGTCCTTCAGCGGATCGAAAGGCACGTTCTTGTACAGCTGCGAGGCGATCAGCATGGTGTTGGCACCCATCAGCACCGTGTAGCCGTCGGCCGGCGACTTGGCGACGTTGTCGGCGCCGATGTTGCCGCTGGCGCCCGCCCGGTTCTCCACCACCACGGGCTGTCCCAGGCGCTGCTGCACGATGGGCTGCACTGCGCGCGCGATGGTGTCCATGCCTGTACCGGGCGTGAAGGGCACGATGATCTTGATGGGTTGCGACGGCCAGGCCGCCTGCGCCCGCGCGCCGAGCGCCGTCAGGGTGAGCGGCAGGGCCAGCAGGCTGCGTCGGCGCAAAGGGATGGTCATGGCTAGTCTCCTGGGGTACGGGTCCGGCGAACGATTCAGGCGCTGGCGGGTGCTGGTGGGGGAACCGTGCCGCGCGCCATGTCCAGTATGCGGCGTGCCGTCTGCGGGTCGGCGCAGGTGTCCCCGGTCCAGGCAACGAACTGGTCCGGCCGCACCAGCACCAGGCGCGCCGCGTACCGCGCAGCCTCCCCGCCCTCGCCATCGACCACGATCTCCAGGGGCACCCCCGAGGCCTTCGCCGCATCGGCAAAGGCCTGCACGGCGGTCGACGAAGCGCCCAGTGCCAACAGCGTGAAGCCGCTGCCGAGCGCGTCATAGACCTTCTTGCCGCTGGAGAGGGTCGCCGGCGCCAGATGGTGGCCAGCGCGGGCCTCGAAGCGGTGCTCGCCCAACGCGCTGCCTCCGGAGCCCCCGGCGCCGCCGACCACCGGCGAGCCTTCGTAGTGGGGCTCGAAGGAATGCACCTCGCCCGCCGTGCCATCGCTGCGGGCCTGCCACGCGGCGACGAACGCCTTCCGGTCACGCCCGGGGTCGAAGTCCCGCAGGAAGTCATGGTCCGTCTCGATGGACTTCGCGATGAAGTCGCGCGCCGTGGAGGCGAACACGCCGCGCCGCTCCGGGTCGTAGGAGTCCAGCAACGCCTGGCCACCCCAGCCCTGCAGCGTGGCGGCGAGCTTCCAGCCCAGGTTGCGTGCATCCTCGAAGCCGGTGTTGACGCCGTAACCGCCATAGGGCGGGTGGCTGTGGGCCGCATCCCCGGCCACGAAGACACGTCCAGCGCGGTACTGATCGGCGATGGCGAAACGCAGGTCCCAGAATCCGATGTGGTCAAAGGCGACATCGAACTCCGCGCCCACGGCTTCGTGCACGTACCGCGTGAAATCGAAGTTGTCGCGCGTGGTGCCGGGCGGCACTGGCGCGTGGAAGAACCAGGTGCGGCCCAGGTCCACGCGGCCGAAGAACTTCCAGTAGCCGCCCAGTGCCGGGTCCAGCACGTTGTAGTAGGACTTGCCCGGATAACAGGCCAGCAGCTCGTGCAGCCGCTGCGACTGGAACACCAGCAGCACCATCAGCCGGTCATGGTCGGACAAGGTCTGCGAGATGCCGGCCTGCGTGCGGACGATGGAGCGGCTGCCGTCGCACCCCACCAGGTAGTCACTGCGCAGCGTGCGACGCGCGCCCTGCGGCCCGGCGATGGTAATGGTCACGGCGTCCTTGCCGGCATCCACTGCCTCCGCCGTCCAGCCGTACAGCACCTCCACGGAGGGCAGTTCCGCCACGCGGGCACGCAGCACGGCCTCGGTCGCATACTGCGGCAGCCGCTCGTTGCGCTGGAAGTAGTAGGGCTGCACCAGGGCCCGCTGCATCCAGTCGTAGTGCCACTGGCCCAGCAACGTGCCATAGGCCGTCAAGCCGCCGATGCCGTATTCCGGGGGAATCGTGCGCGCGGCACGCAGTGCCGCCTCCGCACCCCAGAAGTGGAAGTGCTCCATCGTGCGCTGCGTGAGGTTCTGCCCCTTGGGAATGGGTTGCGGCGTGGGGTAGCGCTCCACCACCACGCAGTGGACGCCACGCTGGCCCAGCTCGATGGCCAACCCCATGCCGACGGGGCCACCGCCCACGATCACGACTTCGGGATCACGCGGTTGCATCGCCTGTGGCATGGCGATTCCTCAGGCCCGTGCCACGCCGAGCAGCCGGTCCAACAGGTCGGGCTGGCGCGCCAGCTCGCTGGCATCGCCCGCATGAACGACCGCGCCCCGGTCCAGCACCGCGGCGCGCTGCGAGATCGCCAGGATGGCCTGCGGATGCTGTTCCACGATGATGGCCGACAGCCCCTCCTCGCGCGTGATGCGCGCAATGGCGCGCAGCAACTCTTCGACGATGATGGGCGCCAGGCCTTCCAGCGGTTCGTCCAGCAGCAGGATGCGCGGGTTCAGCACCAGCGCACGGCCCACCGCCAGCATCTGCTGCTCGCCACCCGAGAGTTGGTTGCCGAGGTTGGTCTTGCGCTCGGCCAGGCGCGGGAACATCTCGTAGACACGTTCGGGTGTCCACTGCGGCGCCGTGCTGGCCTTGCGTGCAGGACGTGCGACCGCCGTGAGGTTCTCGTGCACCGTCAGCGACTTGAAGATGTTGCGCTCCTGCGGCACCCAGCCGATGCCGGCTTCGGCGCGCAGGAACGACTGCATCTTGTGGATCGCCACGCCGCCCAGCGTGATGCTGCCACCATGCCAGCGCGTGGCACCCGCCAGCGTGTTCATCAGCGTGGTCTTGCCGGTGCCGTTGCGGCCCAGCAAGGCCAGCGTCTGGCCCTCGTCCAGCGACAGGTTGACGCCGTTGAGCACAACCGCTTCGCCGTAACCGGCGCGCAGGCCTTCGACCTTGAGCAGTTCAGCCATGGGCCGCCTCCCCCGTTCCCAGGTACACCGCCTTGACCCGAGGGTCGTTGGCGATGGTGGCCGGGTCGCCCTCGGTGAGCAACGCGCCGTTGACCAGCACCGTGATGCGGTTCGCGAAACTGAAGACCAGGTCCATGTCGTGTTCGATCAGCAAGACAGTCACGTCGGGCGGCAACGCGGCCACGGTCTGTAGCAGCTCCTCGCGCTCGCCGGCCGGCACGCCGGCCACGGGTTCGTCCAGCAGCAGCACCTTGGGCTCGCAGGCCAGCGCAATGGCGATCTCCAGCAGCCGGCGTTTGCCATAGGCCAGCTGTTCGGTGGGCTGGGTCATCACGTCGGTCAGGTGGAACTGCTGCAGCAGTTCGTCGCAGCGGCGCGCCACGATCGCCTCGCGGCCCAGCGCCTGCCACCACTTGCCGCCCAGGCCGTGGTGCTGCGAGACCACCATGGCCAGCGTCTCCAGCGGCGTCATGGACGCGAAGAGCTGGTTGATCTGGAAGGTGCGCACCAGGCCGCGGCGCACGCGCTGGTGCGGCGCCATGTTGCTGATGTCTTCGCCGAGCAGGCCGATGCTGCCCGAGGTGGGCTCGTACACGCCCGTGAGCAGGTTCACCAGCGTGGTCTTGCCTGCGCCGTTGGGGCCGATCAGTGCCTGGCGCGCGCCACGGCGCACGTCCAGCGTGACGTTGTCGGTGGCAGTGATGCCGCCGAAGCGTTTCACAAGGTTCTTCGCCGACAACACCACCGGTGCGTTCGGGTCGATGGCGGCGGGGGTCATGCGCGTCCCTTCTTGCCAAACCAGGTCCACGGCCGCACCAGGCGGTCGCGACCCACCATCACCAGCACCACCAGGAACAGGCCGATCCAGAAGGTCCAGTACTGCGGCGTTATGCCCGAGATCACGTCGTACATGACCTTGAAGACGATGGCGCCGAAGATGCCCCCATAGAGCCACCCCACACCGCCGATCACCAGCAGCAGCATCACGTCGGCCGAGCGGTGGAACTCCAGCACGTCCAGCGAGGCAAAACCCGAGGTCTGGGCCAGCAAGGCACCTGCCGCACCGGCGATGCCGGCGGCGATGGTATAGGCCACGGCGATGCGGCTGTGCACCGGGATGCCGATGGCGCCCGCGCGTAGCCGGTTGTCGCGGACGGCCTTGAAGGTTGCGCCCAGCGGCGAGTGCACCAGCCGGCGCATCAGCAGGAAGAAGACGAGCAGCACGGTCAGCGAATACCAGGCCGCCGTCTTGCCGAAGAGGTCGAATTCGAACATGCCCAGCACCGGTGCCATCACCACACCCTGCAGGCCATCTGCCCCACCGGTCAGCCAGTCCAGCTTGTTGGCCAGCTCGGTGAAGATCAGGCCCACGCCCAGCGTCACCATCAGCCGCGTCAGGTCCGTGCCGCGCATGACAGTCAGCGAGCAGATGGCGCCCACCAGCGTGCCCGCCGCTATGCCCACGGCCAGGCCCACGGTAGGGTCTGGCATCACGTGCTTGGCGAACAAGGCCGCGGAGTACGCACCGATGCCGAAGAAGGCCGCATGGCCCAGCGAGACGATGCCGATGTAGCCCAGCACCAGGTCCAGTGAGATGGCGAACAGCGCCACGATGGCGATCTCGTTGATGATCAGTGCATGGCTGGGCAGCACCAGCGGCGAGGCCAGCGCCAGCAGCCATAGCACCGGCTCCCAGGGCTTCATGCGGCTCAGGCCCAGGATGGAGGCGCGCGTTGCGTCGTTCATCACTTGCCTCCCTTGCGAACGAAGAGGCCCTGCGGGCGCCAGATGAGGATCACGACCATGAGGCTGTAGACGATGAAGGCCCCCATCTTGGGGATGTAGTACTTGCCCGCCACGTCGGCGATGCCAAGCAGCAGCGCGGCCAGCAGCGGCCCGGTGATGGAGGACGTGCCCCCCACCGCCACCACGATCAAAAAGTACACCATGAACTTGAGCGGGAACTGCGGGTCCAGCCCCAGCACCTCGGCACCCAGCGCGCCGCCCAGGCCGGCCAGTCCCGAGCCGACGGCAAACGTGGCCAGGAACACCATGTTGACGTTGATGCCCAGGCCCGCGGCCACGCGCTGGTCATCCACGCTGGCGCGCAGGCGGCTGCCGAAACGTGTGGCGGCCAGGATGTACTGCAGCAGCAAGGTCAGCACCGCGCACACGGCGATGATGAACAGCCGGTAGTGCCCCATGCCCAGCGTCCAGGCGCCCTCGCCCCATTCCGTGCGGCCCTTGAGCCATTCCGGCAGCTGCATGATCTGCTGCGTGGAGCCGATGAAGTAGTCCACCGCCGCCACCGACATGAACACCAGCCCGATGGAGAACAGCACCTGGTCCAGGTGCGGGCGGTGGTACAGCGGACGGTACAAGGTGCGTTCGAGCAACGCGCCCAGCAGCGCCGGCACGATGAAGGCCATGGGCAGGCTGGCGAGGAAGGGCCAGCCCGCGCGCTGCATGAGCAGCACGGTGGTGTAGCCCCCCACCATGGCGAAGGCGCCGTGCGCCAGGTTGATGAAGTTCATCAACCCCATGGTCACGGCAAGGCCGACCGCCAGGATGAAGAGCAGCATGCCGTAGGCAACGCCGTCGAAGAGGATGGTGAGCATGGAGAATCTGCGAACGGCGGATTGCCGGAGATGCGGCCCGGGGCGACGAGACGTCGCCCCGCGGAGCTTTTACTTGGACTTGCCGGGGTCCTTGACGTCCTGGATGACGTCGAACTCGACGTTGTGCAACTGGCCGTTCATCTTCTCGACCTTGCGCAGGTAGATGTTCTGCACCACGTCGCGGGTCTGCACGTCGATGTACATCTTGCCGCGCGGGCTCTCGAAGATCTGGCCCTTCATCGCGGCCAGCAGCGCATCGCCGCCACCCGCGCCCTTGGTGGACTTCAGCGCCTCGTAGATCACGCGCATGCCGTCATACCCGCCCACGGCCATGAAGTTGGGGCGCAGGCCCTTGTTGGCCTTCTCGAAGGCCGCCACGAACTTCTTGTTCATGTCGGAGGGGTGCGCCGCCGAGTAGTGGTGCGAGGTCACCACGCCGAGGGCCGTGTCGCCCATGTCGTTCAACTGATCGTCGTCCGTCACGTCGCCGGTGCCGATGAGGCGGATGCCGGCCTTGTCCATGCCACGTTCTGCGAACTGCTTCATCACCGCGGCGCCCGCGCCCGAGGGCACGAACACGAAGAGCGCGTCGGGCTTCAGGTCGCGCACCTTCTGCAGGAAGGGTGCGAAGTCGGGGTTGCGCATGGGCACCCGCAGCGCCTCGATGACCTTGGCGCCGTTGTTGACCATGCGCGCGTTGAAGAATTTTTCGGCGTCGATGCCGGGGCCGTAGTCGGAGACGAGCGACACCACCGTCTTGATGCCGTTCTTCGGCGCCCAGTCGGCCAGTGCCACGGAGGCCTGCGGCAGCGTGAAGCTGGTGCGCACGATGTAGGGCGACGCCTCGGTGATGCTGGAGGTGGCGGCGGCCATCACCACCAGCGGGGTCTTGGACTGCGTGGCCAGCGGCGCCACGGCCAGGGCCGAGGGCGTGATGCCCATGCCGGCCAGCACGTTGACCTTGTCGTTGACGATCAGCTCCTGCGCCAGGCGGCGGGTCTGGTCGGGCAGGCTGGTGTCGTCCTTGACGATCAGCTCGATCTTCTTGCCGGCGACGGTGTCACCGTTCTGCGCCATGTACAGGCGCGCCGCGGCCTCGATCTGGCGGCCGGTGGTGGCCTGCTGGCCCGTCATGGGCAGCACCAGGCCGATCTTGAAGGTGTTGCCCTGGGCCAGCGCGGGGGCGGTGTAGAAACCCGCTGCCACCAGCAAGGCGGGAATCAGCATGAGGCGTCGTTGCATGGAATGTCTCCTGCGGAGAGGTTTGGGAGGCCGGGTGGTCCCGACGGGACCTGGATGATGCAGGCACTGCCGGGTTCACACAAGCGCGTGGTTCCACTAGCTGCCATGCCAGTTGGGCATGGCTCCGGGCGGAGCGGGGCTAATGTACCCTGCCCCCCCCGCAGGCGTTACTGCTTGCCCGTGTCCTTCACGTCCTTGACGGTCTCGAACTCCACATTCCACAGCTGCCCGTCCTTCTTCTCGACCTTGCGGATGTACACGCTATGCACCACATCGCGCGACTGCGCGTCGATGTACATCTGGCCGCGTGGGCTCTCGAAGATCTGGCCCTTCATCGCGGCCAATAGCTGGTCGCCGTTGCCCGTGCCCTTGGTGGCCTTGATGGCTTCGTAGATCACGCGCATGCCGTCGTAGGCGCCCACGGCCATGAAGTTCGGGCGCAGGCCCTTGTTGGCCTTCTGGAAGGCATCGACGAACTTCTTGTTGGCGGCCGAGTCGTGCGCCGCCGAATAGTGGTGGGCCGTGACCACGCCCAGCGCGGAATCGCCCATGTCGTTCAGGATGTCGTCGTCGGTGACGCTGCCCTCGCCGATCATGCGGATGCCTGCCTTGTCCAGGCCGCGCTCGGTGAACTGCTTCATCAGCGCCGAGCCCGCGCCCGAGGGCACGAAGGTGAACACCGCATCGGGCTTGGCATCACGCACCTTCTGCAGGAACGGCGCGAAGTCGGGGCTGCGCAGTGGCACGCGCAGCGCCTCCACCACCACCCCGCCGTTGGCCTTGAAGCGCTCGTTGAAGTACTTCTCGGAGTCCACGCCCGGCGCATAGTCGGTGACCAGGCTCACCACCTTCTTGATATTGTTCTTGGTGGCCCAGTCGGCCAGCACCGTGACCACCTGCGGCACGGTGAAACTGGTGCGCACGATGTAGGGCGAGGCGGGGGGAATGGTGGACGTGGCCGCGGCCATCACCACCATGGGTGTCTTGGACTGCGTGGCGATGGGCGCAGTGGCGAACGCCAGCGGCGTCAAACCGAAGCCGGCCAGCACGTTGACCTTGTCGTTGACCACCAGCTCCTGCGCGATGCGCTTGGTCACGTCGGGCGTGGCCGTATCGTCCTTGACGATCAGCTCGATCTTCTTGCCGGCCACGGTGTCGCCGTTCTGCGCCATGTACAGCCGCGCGGCCGCCTCCAGCTGCTTGCCGGTGGAGGCGAAGGGGCCGGTCAGCGGCAGGATCAGGCCGATCTTGATGGTGTTGGCCTGCGCCATGGCGGGCTGCCAGGCGGCGAGGCCGGCCAGAACGGCCGCGGCCGCCACAGCGGTACGTCGGTTCAGCGTGCGGGGGGAATTCATTTGCAGGTCTCCTGGTTGTTGAATCGGATAGGTGGAAAGGATCGGGGTCCGGTGCATGGAATGTAGTGGCGCCGCGCAGGTGTGGCCCTCAGCCCCTGCGGCTGATGAGGCGTACGCCGGGCATCGCGGGACCCGCGTCGCTGCCCGCCATGGCGGCGCGCAGGTTGCGCTGGGCCAGCCGTGAATGTTCGCGCATGATGGCCTCGGCGCGTGCACCTTCGCGCCGCGCAATGGCGTCCAGCACCTGCCGGTGCTGGTCCTGCGCCACCACGAACATGTCGCGCGCCTGGGGTGAATTGGCCTGCTGCACCACGAAACCCGAGGGCGAGGCGAAGGGCAGGCGCACCACGCGCTCCAGCTCGCGCAGCAGCACCGCGCTGCCGGCCAGCGTGTAGAGCAGCTGGTGGAACGCGCGGTTCCATTCCACGTAACGCTCGAAGGCCTCGTCGTCCAGCGCCGGCTGCGCCAGCAGGTCGTCGATGCGGTCCAGGCAGGCGCGTGCCTCGGCCACCGTGTTGCCCGTGGCGCCCCGTTCGGCCGCGAAACGCGCGGCCAGCCCTTCCAGGGTGCCACGCAGCTCGATGGCGTCGGACACTTCGCTCTCGGACAACACTCGCACTGCATACCCGCCGCCGGGCAGCGCCTCCAGCAGGCCTTCTTGCTCCAGCCGCACCAGCGCGGCGCGGATGGGCGTGCGCGACACACCCAGGCGCTCGACGATCGCCAGCTCCGTGATGCGCGCGCCGGCCGGCAACTCACCGGCCAGGATCAGCTCGCGCAGGCGCAGTTGCGCCTTGACGGCCTGCGAGCCGCCTGCGTCGGTGGAAATGCTGTCCTGGAGAGCCATCGCTGTATACAGAGAGATGCGAGTTATGGGATTCGGACCGCATTCTGGTGCATTTTTGGCCATCTTGGTATACATTGCAGGGAAAATTTTTCCCACAAGGAGCACCCCATGTTTCCGCGCAACACGTGGTACGTCGCCTGCACACCCGACGAAATCGACGAAAAACCCCTGGGCCGCCAGATCTGCGGCGAGCAGATCGTGTTCTACCGCGGGGCGGACGGCACCGTCGCGGCGCTGGAGGACTTCTGCCCGCACCGCGGCGCGCGCCTGTCGCTGGGAAGCGTGTGCGAAGGCCAGCTGGTCTGCGGGTACCACGGCCTGGTCATGGGCTGCGACGGCAAGACCGTGTCCATGCCCGGCCAGCGCGTGGGCGGTTTCCCGAAGATCCGTAGCTACCCCGTGGTGGAGCGTTACGGCTTCATCTGGGTCTGGCCGGGTGATGCGGCGCAGGCCGATCCCGCCCACATCCACCACCTGGAATGGGCCGACAACCCGGAGTGGGCGTATGGCGGGGGCCTGTACCACATCCAGTGCGACTACCGCCTGATGATCGACAACCTGATGGACCTGACGCACGAGACCTACGTGCACAGCACCAGCATCGGCCAGAAGGAAATCGACGAGGCCCCGGTGACCACCAAGACCGAGGGCGACCAGGTGGTGACCAGCCGCTTCATGGACAACGTGATGGCCCCGCCCTTCTGGCGTGCCAGCCTGCGCGGCAACAACCTGGCCGACGACGTGCCGGTGGACCGCTGGCAGATCTGCCGCTTCTCGCTGCCCAGCCACGTGATGATCGAGGTGGGTGTGGCGCATGCCGGCAAGGGCGGCTACCACGCCGACCCCGCGCACAAGGTCTATTCGATCGTGGTGGACTTCCTGACCCCCGAGACCGAGACCTCCATGTGGTACTTCTGGGGCATGGCGCGCAACTTCAACGTCAAGGACAAGGCCCTTACCGCGCAGATCCGCGACGGGCAGGGCAAGGTCTTCGCCGAGGACACGGCGGTGCTGGAGGCGCAGCAGCGCAACCTGCTGCTGCACCCCAACCGCAAGCTGCTGCTGTTGAATATCGACTCGGGTGGCGTACAGTCACGGCGCATGCTGGACAAGATGATTGCCGCCGAGCAGCAGTCCCCAGCACCCGTCGCACAGGCGGCGTGAGCCCAGGCCGTTCAGCGGACGAAGCACGCGCCGTGGTGCGCCCTTCAGCGTTTCATCAGTGAGCACCATGGACACTCTCTCCGTCAAGGTCCTGCGCAAGGTCCAGGAAGCCCAGGACATCGCCAGTTTCGAGCTTGCCAGCACCGACGGCAGCCCCCTGCCCCCCTTCAGCGCCGGTTCGCATGTGGACGTCCAGGTCCCTGGCGGCCTGACGCGCCAGTATTCCTTGTCCAACGACGACAAGGAGCAGCACCGTTACCGCATCGCCGTGCTGCGCGACCCCAAGTCCCGCGGCGGCTCGGTGGGCATGCACGACGCTGTGAAGGAAGGCGATGTGCTCACCATCAGCACACCGCGCAACCATTTCCCGATGGTGCGCGCCGAACGCACGCTGCTGCTGGCCGGCGGCATTGGCGTGACCCCGATCCTGTGCATGGCGCAGCGCCTGTCGGCCATCGGAGCCGACTTCGAGATGCACTACTGCACGCGCTCGCAGGACCGCACCGCTTTCCATGCCGAGATCACGGCCTCGCCGTTCGCCGACCGCGTCCACTTCCATTTCGACGACGGCGACGCCGCACAGAAGCTCGACGCCGCGAAGCTGCTGGCCGCGCCCGCGCCTGGCACGCATGTCTACATCTGCGGCCCCACGGGCTTCATCGACTACATCGTCGGCACCACCACAGCCCAGGGCTGGGACAAGGCCAACGTGCACCTGGAGTATTTCGGTGCCGCCGCGCAGGACACCAGCAACGACGGCAGCTTCGAGGTGCGTATCGCCAGCACCGGCAAGGTCTACCCCATTGCCAAGGACCAGAGCGTCGTGCAGGCGCTCGCTGCCCATGGCATCGAGATCCTGACCTCCTGTGAGCAGGGCGTGTGTGGCACCTGCCTCACGCGCGTGCTGGAAGGCGAATGCGACCACCGCGACCTGTATCTGCTCGACGACGAGAAGGAAGCCAACGACCAGTTCCTGCCCTGCTGCTCGCGTGCGAAGAGCCCCCTGCTGGTGCTTGACCTCTGAGCTTGCCCCCACCCCCGGTCGATGCAGTTGCGCATCGGCCTTTTTTTTCACAATCCAGGAGACACCATGCCCCACCTCCCAGCCCGCTACGACCATGTCGGCAGCTTCCTGCGCCCCAAGTATTTGCTTGAAGCCCGTGAACAGAAAGCCAAGGGCGAGATCACGCCCGACGCACTGCGCAAGGTCGAAGACAAGGCCATCAGCGAGATCGTGAAGTTCCAGGAGGACGTGGGCCTCAAGAGCATCACCGACGGCGAATTCCGCCGCACGTATTTCCACATCGACTTCCTGGAGCAACTGGGTGGCGTGAAGACCGACATCCCGGTCACCGTGCTGCGTGCAGACAACAGCAAGGAGCTGGCACCGCCGGTGATGAAGGTCATCGACAAGGTGCGCCATGCCAAGGACATCCAGCTGGCCGACTTCCAGTACCTGAAGTCGCAGGTATCGGCCGGCAACACGCCCAAGGTGACGATCCCCTCGCCCACCATGCTGCATTTCCGCGGCGGGCGTGCCGGCATCAGCAAGCAGCACTACCCCGAGCTGGACCCCGACTTCTACCAGGACGTGGCCGACGCCTACGGCGCCGAGCTGCGCTCGCTGGCCGCCGCGGGTTGCACCTATGTGCAGATGGACGACACCAACCTGGCCTACCTCTGTGACGAGAAGATGCGCGAGGCTGCCCGCCAACGCGGCGACGACCCCAACGAGCTGCCGCACCGCTATGCCAAGTTCATCAACCTCGTGGTCGCGCAGAAGCCCGAAGGCATGCTGCTGGGCATGCACCTGTGCCGCGGCAACTTCATGAGCACGCACGCCGCCTCGGGCAACTACGAGCCCGTGGCCGAGGCGCTGCTGAAAGAGATGAACATCGACGCCTACTTCATGGAGTACGACGACGACCGCAGCGGCGACTTCAAGCCCCTGCGCTACCTGGCCAAGGGCAAGACCGTGGTGCTGGGCCTGGTGACCACCAAGTTCGGCAAGCTCGAATCCAAGGACGAGCTCAAGCGCCGCATCGACGAAGCCGCGAAGTACGCGCCCATGGAGCAGTTGGCCCTGTCTCCGCAGTGCGGCTTCTCCAGCACCGTGCACGGCAACGACATCGCCGTGGAAGCCCAGCGCAGCAAGCTGCGGCTGGTGATCGAGACGGCGCAGGAGGTGTGGGGCGACGCCTGAGCGGCCTCACCCCGCCAGCATCGCCTCCACCTTGTTCGCCAGCTCGGCCATGTCGAAGGGCTTGGTCAACACCTCCATGCCCGCATCGAGGTAGCCTTTGCCCACGGCGGCGTTTTCGGCGTAGCCGGTGATGAACAGGATCTTGAGCCCCGGGCGCGCCACGCGCGCGGCGTCGGCCACCTGGCGGCCGTTCATGCCGCCGGGCAGACCCACGTCGGTGACCAGCATGTCCACGCGCCGCTCGGCCTGCAGGATCTTCAGCCCCGAGGGGCCGTCCGCGGCCTCCATGACCTGGTAGCCCGCCTCGGCCAGCACCTCGGCGATGACGGTGCGGATGGTGTGTTCGTCGTCGATCACGAGCACCGTCTCGCCATGGCCGGCCGTGATGGCGCCTCCGCCAGCCTCCGTGCCGTCCAGGGGCGTATCACCCACATGGCGCGGGAAATACATGCACATGGTCGTGCCCTGGCCTTCTTCGGAATGGATGCGCACCTGCCCGCCGGACTGGCGCACGAAGCCATAGACCATGGACAGCCCCAGGCCGGTGCCCTGGCCCATGGGCTTGGTGGTGAAGAAGGGGTCGAAGGCCCGCGCGGCCACTTCGGGGGACATGCCTGCGCCGGTGTCGGTGACGCAGACCGAGATGTACTGGCCCGGCGGCAGGTCGCGTTCACGCGCGGAGCGTTCGTCCAGCCACTTGTTGGCCGTCACTATGGTCAGCCGCCCCCCGTGCGGCAACATGGCATCGCGTGCGTTGATGCACAGGTTGAGCAGCGAGTTCTCCAGCTGGGAGGCATCCACGTTGATGGGCCACAAACCCCCGGCGCCGACGATCTCCACATGGACCGCGGGGCCGACCGTGCGGCGCACCAGGTCCTCCAGCCCCGCGATGAGGCGGTTGGCATCGATGGCCTTCGGGTCCAGGGTCTGGCGCCGCGAGAACGCCAGCAGGCGCTGAGTCAGCGTGGCGGCGCGCTTGATCGAGGCCTGCGCCATGCCGATGTAGTTGGCCACCGTGTCGTAGCGGCCCTGGGCCACGCGTTTGGCCAGCAGCTCCAGGCTGCCGGAGATACCCGCCAGCAGGTTGTTGAAGTCGTGCGCGATGCCGCCCGTGAGCTGGCCCACGGCTTCCATCTTCTGGGCCTGGCGCAGTTCTTCCTGCGCCTGCATGAGCTCGCGTTCACGCGCCTTGTAGTCCGCCAGGTCGCGCCCGACAGCGATGAAATGCACGCCCTCGGGCTCGGGTGACACGGTCCAGCCGATGGGTATCCACAGGCCGTTGGAGGCCAGGATGCGGTTCTCGAAGCGCGTCGGTTGCCCCGTCTGCCCCATGGACTGCAGGGCGGCCACCGTGGCGGGCACGTCGTCGGGGTGGATGATGTCGGCATAGGGCCGGGTCAACAGCTGGTGTTCGGAGTATCCCAGCACCTGTGTCCACGCGGGATTCACCGCGGACATGTTGCCACCGTAGTCCGCGCGGGCCAGCATGTCCTCGGACAAGGCCCACAGCCGGTCGCGTTCGGCTTCGGCATTCTTCTGCGCCGTGATGTCGCGCCCGGTGCAGTAGTAGCGGTCCCCCTCCGGCACGGCCACCCACGACAACCAGCGGTAGCTGCCATCCTTGCACTGGTAGCGGTTCTCGAAGCGCAACACCGCGTCGCCATTGCGCAACTGGACGTATGCCAGGGACGTGGCGTGCAGGTCCTCCGGATGCAGGAAGCTGGTGAAAGGCCGGCTCTTCATCTCCGCCTCGGACCATCCGAGCACGGCGTTCCAGGCCGGGTTCACGTCCTCGAAATATTCGTCCGGACGCAAGACGGCCATCAGGTCCGGTGTCACGTTCCAGGTGCGGTCCCGTGCGTTGCCGTTGCCCGTGTCGCCGGGAAGGGAAGGACGGTCTGGTTCGTTCGGTGCCATGCGGCTAGGCCTTGCGGAGAGAGTGTGGGTGTCTGATCGCTCCCCGCCCCCGCTTTGCCACGCCCCCGAAGGGATGCACGAAGCATGGAGGGGTGGCCCGGATTTTTCCGCACCGATTCTATGCAGGCGCCAAGGTCGCGCCGGTGCGGACGCCGGTCACTGCCTGCGGGTTTCCGGGGGGCGGCGACAATCGCCCCATGAAAGCACCCCCGCGACTGCAGTCGCTCATCGAAGAAGGCCTGATCGACACGGTGGTGCGCCAGCTCATGAGTGGCAAGGAAGCCATGGTCTATGTGGTGCGCATCGGTGATGAGACGCGCTGCGCCAAGATCTACAAGGAGGCCACGCAACGCAGCTTCCGCCAGGCCGTGGACTACACCGAGAACCGCAAGGTCAAGAATTCGCGCCAGGCCCGCGCCATGGCCAAGGGCACGCGGTATGGCCGCCAGGCACAGGAAGCCGCCTGGCAGAGCGCCGAGGTGGACGCCCTGTACCGCCTGGCCGCCGCGGGCGTGCGTGTGCCCACGCCCTACAACTTCCACGAAGGTGTGCTGCTCATGGAGCTGGTCACCGACGCGCAGGGCGACGCCGCGCCGCGCCTGAACGACGTGGAGTTCAGCCCCGAGGACGCGCGGGCCCACCATGCCACGCTGCTGGCGGAAGTGGTGCGCATGCTGTGCGCGGGCGTCGTGCACGGCGACCTGTCGGAGTTCAACATCCTGCTGGCCGCCGACGGCCCGGTCATCATCGACCTGCCGCAGGCCGTGGACGCGGCCGGCAACAACCACGCGCAGCGCATGCTGCTGCGCGACGTGGACAACCTGCGCGATTTCTTCGGCCGCTTCGCACCGGAGCTGCTGCAGACCGCCTTCGGCCCCGAGATCTGGGACCTGTACACCCGGGGCCTGCTGCACACGGACACGGAACTGACCGGCAGCTTCGCGGCGAAGGAAGGCGCGGTGGATGTGGGCACGGTGCTGCGTGTCATCGACGACGCCCGCGCCGAGGAGGCCGCGAGGCTGCTCAGGATGTCCACGCCGCGTTGAGCGTGTCGCGGGCGCGCCGCTGCGGCGGAATCAGGCGCCGTTGCGGGCCACGATCCCCCAGCGCGCCAGTGCATCGTCGTCCGCCACCCGCGCGTCCACCCAGCGAGCGCCTTCGGGCGTCTGCTCCTTCTTCCACAGCGGCGCCTGCGTCTTGAGGTAGTCCATCAGGAACTCGCAGGCCTGGAAGCTCGCGCCACGGTGGGCCGAGGTCACGGCCACCAGGACGATCTGGTCCAGGGGCTGCAGCGGGCCTACGCGATGGATGACCAGCGCGGCGTGGATGTCGAAGCGCCGCAGCGCCTCGTCCACCATCGCCTCGATGGCCGACTCGGTCATGCCCGGGTAGTGCTCCAGCTCCAGCGTGCTGACGGACTGGCCTTCGTTGCGGTCGCGCACCGTGCCCACGAAGCTGCACACGGCCCCCACGCGCGTGTCGTTGGCACGCAGGGCGGCCAGCTCGGTGGCGACGTCGAAATCGGCGGTCTGGATGCGTACACGCGCTGTCATGGGCGGATTGTCGCAGCCCCTTCGGCTGGACAGGCCATGTCGATTCGGCGCCTTCCCGTTCGTCGATAGGATGTGACGCGCCCTTGGGCGAGCACGCCGACCGATCAACCCTAAAGGAGTGAAGACATGTCCTACATCGATGGTTTCGTGATTGCCGTTCCCACCGCCAACAAGCCGAAGTTCATCGCGCATGCCCGCCAGTTCGACGCCATGTTCATCGAGCTCGGCGCTCTGCGCGTGGTCGAGGGCTGGGGCACTGACGTGCC
This sequence comes from Burkholderiaceae bacterium, assembly GCA_965278985.1. GTDB lineage: Bacteria > Pseudomonadota > Gammaproteobacteria > Burkholderiales > Burkholderiaceae_C > CAISIP01. Next base: position 1,896,487 of record OZ257131.1, read on the forward strand.
CGACGGCAAGGTCACCGATTTCCGCCGCGCCGTCCAGGCCACGGCGGAGGAGACCGTGGCCTTCTCGTGGGTCGAATGGCCGGACAAGGCCACGCGTGACGCCGCCATGAAGCGAATGATGGAAGACCCGCGCATGGACCCGTCCAACCCCGACAACCTGCCCATGCCTTTTGACGGCAAGCGCATGATCTTCGGTGGCTTCGAACAGGTGGTCGAGGTGAAGGCCTGAGCAGCTGTTAGCATCGGCCCCCATGTTTTCCATGTCCGCATCCCCCCTGACCACGCCCCACGGCGTGGCTGTGGTGTGCGCGGCCATGGTCTGCAAAGCCAAAAAACCCAGGCTCATCTGACCGGAGCCTTGGTTCCGTCCTCGGATGAGCGATGGAACCAGCCAATCCCCTGTTGATCTCTGCCTGACTGGGCTCCTGCTGCGCATCCGATGGACGGTCTTCCATCGGTCGTATCACATGCACAGGAGTTCCTCGATGTCTTCCCCCACCGCCACGCCGGATTTTTCCGGTCTCTGGATTCCGCTGGTCACCCCGTTCCAATCGGATGGATCCGTCGACCATGCCGCGCTGGCGCGGCTGGCCCGCCACCTGCAGCCGCAGGGAATCGCGGGTTTCGTGGTCTGCGGCTCCACGGGCGAGGCCGCGGCGCTGGACGAACAGGAGCAGCTGGCCGTGCTGCAGACGGTGCTGCAGGCCTGCCCCGGCTTGCCGGTGGTCATGGGGCTGTCCGACTACCACCTGCCCCAGGCCATCGCGCGGGTGCGCCAGCTCGCGGCGCTGCCCCTGGCGGGCTTGCTGGTGTCGGCACCGCACTATGTGCGGCCCGCGCAGGCCGGCCTGCTGCGCTGGTTCGGCGACATCGCCGACGCCAGCACGCATCCGCTGGTCGTCTATGACATTCCCTACCGCACCGGCGTGTCCCTGCACCGCGACACCTTGCTCGCGCTGGCCGGGCACCCGCGCATCGCGGCCATCAAGGACTGCGGGGGGGACGCGGGCAAGACCCTGGCACTGATCGCCCAGGGCCGCCTGCAGGTGCTGGCTGGCGAGGACCTGCAGATCTTCTCGACACTCGCGCAGGGCGGAGTGGGCGCCATCGCGGCCAGTGCGCACGTGGCGACATCGCAGTTCGCCCAGCTGCTGGCGCTGCTGCGCGCGGCGCGCATGGACGAAGCGCGGGCGCTGTGGATGCGCCTGGTGCCGCTGGTCGAGGCCGTGTTCGCCGAGCCCAACCCGGCGCCGGTGAAGGCCCTGCTGACACGGCAGGGCCTGCTGCAGGGCGGGCTGCGGGCGCCGATGACGGCCTGCTCGGCCGGCCACGACGAACGCCTCGCGCAATTGCTGCCCGCGGACTGATACCGCATCGCCCCTCGCCCTTGCGACTTTGTCCTACACGGATTTCAGGCACGGATTGGCCGCATCGGCGGGACGAGGCACTATGCTGTGTCCGGTAGCGCACGCTGGCCGGCTGCCATGCCGGCCCCTCGCATGTCCCAGCCTGCGAGGGCGTGTCGCCCGACGGATATTTTCAAACCCGTCCCTTTCGCGGGACGCAGCACTGGGGCTCCATGACAAGCACGCAACCACCTGCCGGTGACCTGTTCAGCCCGCTGGACATCCACCTCTTCCGCGAGGGCACGCACAGCCACCTCTACCAGAAGCTGGGTGGCCTGCCCACCGCGGGCGGCGCGCACTTCGCCGTATGGGCACCCGGCGCGCACGCCGTGTCCGTGATCGGCGACTTCAACGGCTGGAACCGCGAGGCGCATCCGGCAGAGGCCCGGTGGGACGGCTCGGGCATCTGGCAAACCCAGGTGGACGGTGCCCAGGCTGGCCAGCGCTACAAGTTCGCCATCCTCGGCGCAGACGGCCAGTGGGCCGAGAAGGCCGACCCCTTCGCGCGCCGCGCCGAGATGGCGCCGGCCACGGCCTCCATCCTCTGGCAGGAAGGGCAGCATGCCTGGCAGGACGGTGCCTGGATGCGCGAACGCGGCCGGCGCCAGGCGCTGGACGCACCCATTTCCGTGTACGAGCTGCACCTGGGCTCGTGGCGGCGCGACGAGGGCAACACGATGCCCACCTACTGCAGCATCGCCGAGCCCCTGGCGCAGTATGTGCGCGAGATGGGCTTCACCCATGTGGAGCTGATGCCGCTCACCGAGCACCCCTTCTACGGCTCCTGGGGCTACCAGACCACGGGTTACTTCGCGCCCACGGCCCGTTACGGCAGCCCGGAGGACCTCCAGTTCCTGATCGACACGCTGCACCGCAACAGCATCGGCGTGATCCTGGACTGGGTGCCGTCGCACTTCCCCACCGACGCCTTCGCGCTGTCGCGCTTCGACGGCACGCACATGTTCGAACATGCCGACCCGCGCCAGGGCTTCCACCCCGAGTGGAACTCGGCGATCTTCAACTACGGCCGCAACGAGGTGCGCGCCTTCCTGGTCTCCAGCGCCATCTACTGGCTGGAGCAGTTCCACATCGACGGGTTGCGCGTGGACGCCGTGGCCTCGATGCTCTACCTGGACTACTCGCGCAAGCAAGGCGAATGGGTGCCGAACGTGCACGGCGGCCGCGAGAACCTCGAAGCCATCGCCTTCCTGCGGTTCCTCAACGAATCCGTCTACCAGCAGTACCCCGACGTGCAGGTCATCGCCGAGGAGTCCACGGCCTGGCCCAAGGTCTCCCGCCCGACCTACGAAGGCGGCCTGGGCTTCGGCCTGAAGTGGAACATGGGCTGGATGCACGACACGCTGCAGTATTTCCAGGAAGACCCCATCAACCGCCGCTGGCACCACGACAAACTCGGCTTCTCGCTGGTTTATGCCTGGAACGAGAACTTCATGCTGCCGCTCTCGCACGACGAGGTGGTGCATGGCAAGGGCTCGCTGCTGAACAAGATGCCCGGCGACGACTGGCGCCAGTTCGCCAACCTGCGCCTGCTGCTGGGCCACATGTGGACGCACCCTGGCAAGAAGCTGCTCTTCATGGGGGCCGAGTTCGGCCAGCGCCGTGAATGGAACCACGACGCCGGCCTGGACTGGGGCCTGTTGCACCAACCCGCGCACGGCGGCCTGCAGCACTGGCTGCAGGACCTCAACCGCGTCTACCGGGAGGAGCCCGCGCTGCACGAGGTCGACTTCGACCCCGCCGGCTTCCAGTGGATCGACGGCAGCAATGGCGAGCAGAGCGTGCTGGCCTTCCTGCGCAAGGCGCGCGACGGGCATGCCGTGCTGGTGGTCGGCAATTTCACGCCGGTGCCGCGCGACAACCACCTCATCGGCGTGCCGAACGCCGGCCACTGGCGCGAGCTGCTCAACAGCGATGCCATGGCCTATGGGGGCAGCGGCGTGGGCAACATGGGCGGCGTGGACACCGTGCCCGTGGCGGCCCATGGCCAGTACCAGGCGTTGAACCTGCGCCTGCCGCCGCTGGGGATGCTGGTGATGCGGTGGGAGGGCACTCCATGAGCCCGCGCCCGGCCGCTCCGAAGAAGTCTGCCCCCCCAGCCGCACCCCGAGCCGCCCCCCCAGCCGCCAGCGCACCCAAGCCGCAGCGCACGCCAGCACCGCAGGTACAGCCCATCGCGCTGGACGACGGCCGTATCCGCGCGGTGGTGGAGAACATCCAGCCCTCCGTGGACGGTGGCCGCTTCGCCATCAAGCGCGTGCTGGGCGACACGCTGCAGGTGCGTGCCGATTGCTTCGGCGACGGCCACGACGTGGTGGCCTGTGTGCTGCGCTGGCGCCGCAACGCGCAGGAGCCCTGGCAGCACAGCCCCATGGAGCCCCTCGGCAACGACCGCTGGCAGGGCAGCGTGCGGCTGGACCGCCTGGGCACCTGGGACTACAGCGTGCATGCCTGGGTGGACCCGTTCCTGTCGTGGCAGCACGACTTCGGCCGGCGCGTGGAGCTGCAGGACCTGCAGCTGGCCGCGCACACCGGCGCCCAGCTGCTGGAGCAGGCCGCGCAGCGGGCCACGGAAGGCGCCGCGGACGACGCACGCACCTTGCGGGCCTGGGCCCAGGCCCTGCACGCTGCGGCCAACGGCGGCGCCGATGCCGCGCAACTGCAGCTGCTGGGCACCGACCCGCAGCGCAGCGCCGTGGCCACGCGCCACCCCGACATGGCGCTGGCCGCATCCCCCCTGCAGCCGTTGCGCGTCGCGGTGGAACGTGAACGCGCCCGTTTCTCCAGCTGGTACGAATTCTTTCCGCGCTCGGCCACGGGCGACGGAAAGCACGGCACATTCGCCGACTGCGAGGCCTGGCTGCCGTATGTGCAGCGCATGGGCTTCGACGTGTTGTATTTCCCGCCCATCCACCCCATCGGCCGTTCGCGCCGCAAGGGCCCCAACAACACGCTGGAGACCGGTCCTGACGACGTAGGCAGCCCCTGGGCCATCGGTGCGGCCGAAGGCGGGCACACCGCGCTGCTGCCGGCGCTGGGCACGCTGGAGGACTTCCGCCGCCTGGTCGCGGCCGCGCACGCGCACCAGATGGAGATCGCGATGGATATCGCGTTCCAGTGCGCGCCCGACCATCCCTGGGTCGAGCAGCACCCGGAGTGGTTCCGAAAGCGCTCGGACGGCAGCATCCAGTACGCCGAGAACCCACCCAAGAAATACCAGGACATCTACCCCTTCGATTTCGAGTCCACCGACTGGCGCGCGATGTGGGACGCGCTGGCCGGCGTCTTCGAGTTCTGGGCGGCCGAGGGCGTGCGCATCTTCCGCGTCGACAACCCGCACACCAAGGCCTTCGGCTTCTGGGAATGGGCCATCGCGCGCGTGCGCGCAGCCTACCCCGACGTGATCTTCCTCTCCGAGGCCTTCACGCGGCCGCGCGTGATGCACCGCCTGGCCAAGGTGGGCTTCAGCCAGTCCTACACCTACTTCACCTGGCGCAACAGCAAGCAGGAACTCACCGACTATTTCACCGAGCTGAGCCAGGGCCCGGGCCGCGAATACTTCCGACCCAACGCCTGGCCCAACACGCCCGACATCCTGCCCACGGCGCTGCAGCACGGTGGCCGCCCGGTGTTCATGGCGCGCGTGGCCATGGCCGCCACGCTGGCCGCCAGCTACGGCATCTACGGCCCGGCCTACGAGCTGCAGGAGGGTGCGCCGCTGCGCGACGGCGGCGAGGAATACCTGCACTCCGAGAAATTCCAGATCCGCAGTTGGGACCGTGGACGTGCCGACTCGCTGGCCGATTTCATCGCCGCCCTGAACCGCGCCCGCCGCGACAACCCGGCGCTGCAGCGCGACGACGGCCTGCAGTTCCTGGACATCGACAACCCGCAGATGCTGGCCTATGCCAAGCGCAGCACGGATGGCCGCAACACCGTGGTGTGCGTGGTCAACCTCGACCCGCACAACGCGCAGAGCGGCTGGCTCAGCCTGGACCTGGCATCGCTCGGCCTGGCGCCAGGCCAGAGCTTCCAGATGCACGATGCGCTGAGCGATGCACGCTTCCTGTGGCAAGGGCCGCGCAACTTCGTCGCCCTGGACCCGAAGGTCTGTCCCGTGCATGTGCTGCAACTGCGCGCGCAGCAGCACCGGGAGAATGATTTCGACTACTTCCTGTGAGGTTCGCTTGAGCCCTGACGCCCTGACCCCCGAGCCCAAGAACAGCATTCCTCCCGCAGCGGGCGATCCGCTCTGGTACAAGGACGCGGTCATCTACGAGCTGCACATCAAGGCCTATGCCGACGGCAATGGCGACGGCATCGGCGACTTCCGCGGCCTGACCGAGCGGCTGGACCATGTGCAGTCGCTGGGCGTCAACACCATCTGGCTGCTGCCCTTCTATCCCTCGCCGCTTCGCGACGACGGCTACGACGTGGCGGACTACGAGAACGTGCACCCGTCCTACGGCACGCTGGACGACTTCCGTGCCTTCGTGATCGAGGCCCACCGCCGCGAGCTGCGCGTGATCACCGAGCTGGTGGTCAACCACACCTCCGACCAGCACCCCTGGTTCCAGGCCGCGCGGCGTGCCCCCAAGGGCTCGCCGGAGCGCAACTTCTACGTGTGGAGCGACGACAACACGCTGTACAGCGGCACGCGCATCATCTTCACCGACACCGAGAAGTCCAACTGGACCTGGGACGAGGTGGCGCAGCAGTATTTCTGGCACCGCTTTTTCAGCCACCAGCCCGACCTGAACTTCGACAACCCGGCCGTCATCGACGCCGTGCTCAGCACCATGGAGTTCTGGCTGGAGATGGGCGTGGACGGCTTCCGGCTGGACGCCATTCCCTACCTCATCGAGCGCGACGGCACCAGCAACGAGAACCTGCGCGAAACCCACGACGTGATCAAGCAGATCCGCGCGCGGCTGGAGGCCAAGTATCCCGGCCGCCTGCTGCTGGCCGAGGCCAACATGTGGCCCGAGGATGTGCGCGAATACTTTGGCGATGGTGACGAGTGCCAGATGGCCTACCACTTCCCGCTGATGCCACGCATGTACATGGCCATCGCGCAGGAAGACCGCCATCCCGTGGTGGAGATCCTGGCGCAGACGCCCGAGATCCCGCCCAACTGCCAGTGGGCCGTGTTCCTGCGCAACCACGACGAGCTCACGCTGGAGATGGTGACCAGCAAGGAGCGCGACTACATGTACCGCATGTACGCCGCCGACGCACGCGCGCGCATCAACCTGGGCATCCGCCGCCGCCTGGCGCCGCTGCTGGAGAACGACCCCGAGCGCATCAAGCTCATGAACAGCCTGCTGCTGTCGATGCCGGGCACGCCCGTGCTGTACTACGGCGACGAGATCGGCATGGGCGACAACATCTTCCTCGGCGACCGCGACGGCGTTCGCACGCCCATGCAGTGGACGAGCGACCGCAACGGTGGCTTCTCGCGCGCCGACCCGCAGCGCCTGTACCTGCCGCCCATCCAGGACCCGATCTACGGCTACGAGGCCGTGAACGTGGAAGCCCAGGCGCGCGAGGCCTCGTCGCTGCTGTCGTGGACGCGCCGCCTGCTGGCCGTGCGCAGCAGCACGCAGGTCTTCGGGCGCGGCAGCTTCACGATGCTGGCGCCGGGCAACCGCAAGGTGTTGGCCTATGTGCGCGACGATGGCGACACCACGGTGCTGTGCGTGGCCAACGTGAGCCGCCTGGCCCAGCCCGTGGAGCTGGAGCTGGCAGCCTACAAGGGGCGTGTGCCGGTGGAGATGTTGGGCCGCAGCGCCTTCCCGCCCATCGGCGAGCTGCCCTACATGATGACGCTGCCGGCCTATGGCTTCTTCTGGTTCCGCCTGGCCACCGATGTGGAGCCGCCGATGTGGCACACCCAGCGCGTGCCGGTGGAAGACCTGCCGGTGCTGGTGCTCTTCGACGGCTGGAACAGCTTCTTCCGCGGCCAGGTGGTGCCGTGGCGCATGGGCATGGCGGACAAGACCCGCCAGCAGCTGGAACGCGACCTGCTGCCCGGCTTCATGCTGCGCCAGCGCTGGTACGCCGCCAAGTCGCAAGGCTTCACGCGCGCCACGGTAGCGGACCACGCCATGCTGGGCACCGGCAACGCGCAATGGCTGCTGCCGCTGGTGGACGTGCAGGGCATGGCCACGCCGGCGCGGTATTTCGTGCCGCTGGCCATCGCCTACGACGACGTGGACGAGGAACGCAGCCGCGCGCTGGCGGCCGTGGCCATGGCCAAGGTGCGCCAGCAGGCGAGCATGGGCCTGCTGGCCGATGCGATGGGCGACGAGGCCTTCTGCCGCACGCTGGTGCAGGCCATCGGCGGCGAGCAGGTGCTGCGCTGCACGGCCGGCGAGATGCGCTTCCGCCCCGGCCGCCATTTCGCCGACGTGGTGGGCGACGCACTGGACAACCCCACCCCGCTGCAGCGCCTGGCCAACAGCAGCAACTCGGTGAGCCTGCTGGGCGACAAGCTGTTCCTCAAGGCCTACCGCCACCTGAGCGCCGGCCTGCATCCCGAGCTGGAGATGGGCCGCTTCCTGACCGACGTGGCGGGCTTTGCCAACTGCGTGCCGGTGGCCGGCAGCCTGGAGTATGTGGACGCCCAGGGCCAGAGCTGGACCCTGGCCCTGCTGCAGGCCCAGGTGCTCAACCAGGGCGATGCCTGGGACTTCACGGTGGACCAGCTGGTGCATGCGCTGGAGTCCGCGGGCGCGGAGGCCACGGACCCGGAGACCGCCAGCTCGGCGGACGCCCAGCGCACCGCCGTGATGGCCCAGCGCGTGGCGGAGCTGCACACGGCCCTGGCCAAGCCCACGGGCGACGCGGCCTTCGACCCCGAGCCCGTGCGCCCCGCCGACCTGCAGCAATGGGTGCAGGCCGTGCAACAGGACTGCCAACGCACCCTGGCCCTGCTGGATCGCCACCGCCTGGGCCTGCCCGCTGCGGTCGCGGGCCTGGCGGAGCAGCTGATCGCGCGCGGGGCCCAGCTCGGCGAGCAGGCCGGGCGTGCGGCCACGGCCACGGCCTCGGGCTGGAAGACCCGCCTGCATGGCGACCTGCACCTGGGCCAGATCCTGATGGTGCAGGACGACTACCTGATCATCGACTTCGAAGGTGAACCCACGCGCAGCGTGGAGGAGCGGCGCGCCAAGCACAGCGCGCTGCGCGACGTCGCGGGCATGCTGCGCTCGTTCGACTATGCGCGCCACAGCGCGCTGCAGCGCAATGCGCAGACCCCCGCCGAATGGGAGCGCCTGGCCCCGGTGGCACGCGCCTGGGAGCAGCGCATGCGCAGCACCTTCCTGCGCAGTTATGCCGACACGGCCGTGGCCGGTGGCCTGTACGCCCACGCGCAGGACTTCGAAAAGACGCTGCCGCTGCTGGAGCTGTTCGTGCTGGAGAAGGCGCTGTACGAGCTGCGCTACGAGATGGACAACCGGCCGGACTGGGTCGGTGTGCCGCTGGCAGCGCTGGCCGAGATGGCCGGCATCCGCTGAGCCCGAACGCGAACGCCAACGCAACACCCCAAGGAGAGAGTCATATGCAAGAGTTCAACGTGTTGCTGGACCCGGTGCGCGGCCTGCTGGTGCAGATCGGCGCCTACCTGCCACGCCTGGCCATCGCCCTGGGCGTGGTGGTGGTGGGCTGGCTGCTGGCCAAGGCCTTCCGCATCGGTGTGGTGCGGGGGCTGCGGGCCTTCAACTTCCATGTGCTGACCGAGCGTGCGGGCATCGACGGTTTCCTGCAGCAGGGCGGCACCGAAAAAGACACCACCGACCTGGTGGGCAGCCTGGCCTACGGCCTGGTGCTGCTGATCTCGCTGATCGTGGCCTTCAACAGCCTGGGCCTGACCCAGGTGACCGACCTGCTGGGGCGCGTGCTGCTGTTCGTGCCGCGCATCCTGGTGGCACTGGTGGTGCTGGTCTTCGGCAGCTACTTCGCGCGTTTCGTCGGCAACACCGTGCAGGCCTACTGCCGCAATGCCAACATCGGCGACGCCGAGCTGCTGAGCAGCCTGGTGCGTTACGGCATCCTGAGCTTCGTGCTGCTGTTGTCGGTGGACTCGCTGGACATCGGTGGTCGGCTGATCCAGCAAACTTTCCTCATCCTGCTGGGCGGGGTGGTGTTCGCGATGGCACTGGCCTTCGGGCTGGGGGCACGGCACCGTGCCCGCGAGATGTTCGAGCGCTGGTTCCCACGTGATCCTTCGGAGCCGCGCCGATGAAACACCGCCATGTGATGCCTTTTGGCACAACGCACGAGCCCGACGGCAGCACGCGTTTTCGTCTCTGGGCGCCGGTGGCGCAGCAGGTCGAACTGGTCGTATCGGCGGGTGGCGGCCAGGGTGAGCACCGCATGCAGGCACAGGCCGACGGCTGGTTCGAGGCCAGCCTGCTCGGCGCCGACAGCCACACGCGCTACGCCTTTCGCATCGACGGTGGGCTGCTGGTGCCCGACCCAGCCTCGCGCCGCAATCCCGACGATGTGCATGGCCCCAGCGCGCTGGTGGACCCGGAGGCATTCGACTGGCCGGTGGACAGCTGGCGCGGCCGCCCCTGGCACGAGGCCGTGGTCTACGAGCTGCACATCGGTTGCTTCACCCCCGAGGGCACCTTCACGGCGGCCATCGGCCGGCTTGACGACCTGGTGGCGCTGGGCATCTCGGCCATCGAGATCATGCCGGTGGCGGATTTTCCCGGCGAGCGCGGATGGGGCTACGACGGCGTGCTGCTCTACGCGCCCGATTCCCGATACGGCACCCCCGAGGACTTCAAGCACCTGGTGGTGGAGGCCCACAAGCGCGGCCTCATGGTGCTGCTGGACGTGGTCTACAACCACTTCGGCCCCGACGGTAACTACCTGCATGCCTACGCGCCGGCCTTCTTCAATGCCGACATCCATACGCCCTGGGGTGCCGCCATCGCTTTCGACCAGCCACAGTCCCGCACCGTGCGCGAGTTCTTCATCCACAACGCGCTGTACTGGATCGAGGAGTTCCAGCTCGACGGCCTGCGCCTGGACGCCGTGCATGCGATGCATGACCGCTCGACGCCGCACTTCATCGACGAACTGGCACGCGCCGTGCGCGAAGGGCCCGGCCGCACGCGGCATGTGCACCTGGTGCTGGAGAACGAGACGAACGATGCAGAGCTTCTGGCGCGGGGTGCCGATGCCACGCCGCGACTCGCCGACGCGCAATGGAACGACGACGTCCACCACGCCGTGCACGTGATGGCCACCGGGGAGGACGACGGCTACTATGCCGACTATGCGGCCGAGCCGCGCACGATGCTGGGCAGGGCCCTGGCCGAAGGCTTCGGCTTCCAGGGCGAAGCGTCGGCCTTTCGCGGGGGCGAGCTGCGCGGCACGGTGAGCACAGGACTGCCGCCCTTTGCCTTCGTCAACTCCCTGCAGACCCACGACCAGGTGGGTAACCGTGCGCTGGGGGACCGCATTGCCCACATCGCGCAGGAGGCCGGCCGCACGCCCGCACTGCGTGCGCTGACGGCCTGCGTGTTGCTGGCGCCTGCGGTGCCGATGCTGTTCATGGGCGAGGAGTACGCGGCGTCCACGCCCTTCCTGTATTTCTGCAACTTCCAGGGCGACCTGGCGCACGCCGTGACCGAAGGCCGGCGCAATGAGTTCAAGCATTTCGGGCGCTTTGGCGACCCTGCCATGCGCGAGCGCATTCCCGATCCCAATGCCGCCAGCACTCAGGTGGCGTCGCAGCTCCAGTGGGAAGAGCGTGGCAAGGCACCGCATGCGGACTGGCTCGCGCTGTACACCGACCTGCTCGCGGTGCGCCGCGCCTACCTGGTCCCCTGGTTGTCCGGCGCGCGCAGTGGCCAGTTCTCCGTCTCCGCCGAGGGCACGCTGAGCGTTCGTTGGCCGCTGGCAGACGGGCGGCATTGGCATCTGGTGGCGCATCTGGCCGACACGCCAGCGCGCCTGGGCGACTCCCCATTGCCTGCCGGCGATCCGGTGTTTGCCAGCCACCCCGACCGGGTAGCTGGCGACACGCTGCCCGCGTGGTGCGTGCAGGCATGGCTGGAGTCGGCATGACGTTACCGCACGACGACACGGCGAGCGCGCCGATGCGCGCCTCCATCCCACGCGCCACCTACCGCGTCCAACTGCACAAGGATTTCGGCTTCGCGGCGGCGACGGCGCTGGTGCCCTACCTCGCCGCCCTGGGCATCAGCCACCTCTATTGCTCGCCGCCCCTGCGCGCGCGTCCCGGCAGCCAGCACGGCTACGACGTGGTGGACCACGGCATGCTCAACCCCGAGTTGGGCACACGCACCGACTTCGACGCGATGGTGGCTGCGCTGCATGCGCACCAGATGGGCCTGCTGGTGGACATCGTGCCCAACCACATGGGTGTGCTGGGCGGCGATAACGCCTGGTGGCTGGACGTGTTGGAGAACGGTGCGGCCTCGGCGCACGCAGATTTTTTCGACATCGAGTGGAACGCCGCCGACCCCGCACTCACCGGCAAGGTGCTGCTGCCCATCCTGGGCGAGCAGTACGGCGTGGTGCTGGAGCGCGGCGAGCTGCAGCTGGCCTTCGACGCCGCGCAGGGCAGCTTCACGCTGCAGTATTACGAACACCGGCTGCCCATCGACCCCATGACCTACGGCGGCCTGCTGCGCAATGCCCACCGCCGGCTGGAGCGCAGCAAGGGCGTGGCGGGGTATGCCTTGCTGACACTCGCCGAAGCCTTCGACAAGCTGCCGCCGCACCAGCAGCGGCAGGAGCCGGCGCGCGGCCAGCGCCAACGCGACACGCCGCTGCTGAAAGCACGGCTGGCCGCGGCTGTGGGCGAGCACGCGGTGCTGCGCGAGGCCGTCGATGCGGTGCTGGCCGACATCAACGGCAAGGCCACGAGTCGCAGCAGCTTCGATGCGCTGGATGCGTTGATCACCTTGCAGCCCTACCGCCTCGCGCAGTGGCGCATTGCCGGCGACGAGATCAACTACCGGCGCTTCTTCGACGTCAACGAGCTGGCGGCCCTGCGCATGGAGCGCGAGGAAGTGTTCGAGGCCACGCACAGCCTGGTGCTGGAGCTGGCCGCCGAGGGCGCCATCGACGGCTTGCGCATCGACCACCCCGACGGCCTGGCGGACCCGGCCGCGTATTTCGAGCAACTGCAGCAGGCCTATGCCACGCGCAAGAATCTAGGCGCATTGCCGGCAACGGGCACGGATGGCCGCCCGGTGCTGCCGCTGTACGTGGTGGTGGAAAAGATCGTCGCCGCACACGAGGAAGTGCCGCGCAGCTGGGCCGTGCACGGCACCACGGGTTACCGCTTCGCCAACGTGGTCAACAACCTGCTGATCGACGGCACCGCGCGCACGCGGCTGGACCGCGCCTGGCGTGCGTTCGTGGGCGAGGAGGCGGAGGACTTCGAGACCCTCTCGTGGCAATGCCGCCATATCGTGATCGACGGCGCACTGGCCGGTGAAATGACCGTGCTGGCCACGGCCCTGCTGCGCCTGGCGCGCGAGGACCGCCGCACGCGCGACTTCACGCTGAACCTGCTGCGCCAGGCGCTGGCCGAGGTGGTGGCATCCTTCCCCGTCTACCGCACTTACCTGGTGGACAAGGCCAGCGCGCAGGACCGGCGCTTCATCGCCTGGGCCGTGGGCCTGGCGCAGCGCCGCAGCCGGGTGGCCGATGCCAGCGTGTTCGACTTCGTGCGCCGCGTGCTGCTGGGCAAGCCGCTTCCTGGGGCCGCACCGGGCCTGGGTGCGCGTTATCGCGCCTTCGCGCAGCGGCTGCAGCAATACACCGCGCCCGTGGCCGCCAAGGGCATCGAGGACACGGCCCTGTACCGCCATCAGCGGCTGGTGTCCGTCAACGACGTGGGCGGCGAGCCCGACCAGTTCGGCATGACGGTGGCGGCCTTCCATGCCGCCAGCCGCGACCGCTGCCAGCACTGGCCCCACACCATGCTGGCCAGCTCCACACACGACGCCAAGCGCTCCGAAGACGTGCGCCTGCGCATCAACCCCATCAGCGAGATGCCGGCAGCCTGGCGGCTCACGGTGCGACGCTGGAGCCGGCTGAACCGCAGGCTCAAGCGCAGCATCGATGGCGCGCCCGCGCCTTCGCGCAATGACGAATACCTGCTGTACCAGCTGCTGGTGGGCAGCATGCCGGCGGGCATCCAGGGGGCGGAGGAACTGGATGCCTACCGCGAGCGCGTCAGCCAGGCGATGCTCAAGTCGGCGCGCGAGTCCAAGGCCATCACCAGCTGGATCAACCCGCGCGAGGACTACGAGGCGGCCCTGCAGGCCTTCGTGGCCGCGCTGCTCGATGGGCGAGAGGGCAACCTGTTCCTCGATGACCTGCGCAGCACTGCTGATCTCTTCGCCTGGTACGGCGCCTTGGGTGGGCTGTCGATGGTGCTGGTCAAGCTGCTGTCACCCGGCGTGCCCGACATCTACCAGGGCCACGAGGCCATCACGCTGTCGCTGGTGGACCCGGACAACCGGCGCCCGGTGGACTATGCCCTGCGCCAGCAATGGCTGGTCGACGCGCAGGCCGTGGCGGCCCAGGCGGACCCCTCCGCCGCGCTGCAGGACTGGCTGCTGCATGCGGTGGACGGCCGCGCCAAGTTCTGGACCACCTGGCGCCTGCTGCAGCTGCGCCAGGCGCACGTGCCCGTGTTCCAGCAGGGCCAGTACCTGCCGCTGGAAGTGCGCGGCCCGCGCGCGGCGCACGTGGTGGCCTTCGCGCGGCTGCATGCGGGCCAGTGGGTGGTGGCCGTTGCCACACGGCTGCATGCGTCCATGGACATGGACCCGGGCGTGCCACCCATCGGGAATCGCTGGGAAGGCACGGAGCTGCTGCTGCCAGCAGGTGGCCACGGCGGCATGGGCCTGCCGACCCAGTGGCAGGACGCCCTCACCCACGCCACGCACCATACGGTGGTGGGCGACGCCGTCGTGCTGCCGTTGAACGCGGTGTTGCGGCACCTGCCGTGCGCAGCGCTTGTGGGCCACAGCGGGAGCGATAGCATCGCCAGCCTGTAACCTCGGCGGCATGCCCATTGACCATGCCCTGATTTCGCAGGCCGCGGCCGCCTCCCTGGAGCTGCTGGAACGCAACCTCACGCCGCACGGCATCCTGGCGGCGCTGCCCACACCGGCGGCCGTGGCACGGCGCTACACGCGCATCTTCGGCCGCGACGCCGCCATCTGCGTGTTGGCCATGTGCGGCAGCGGCGTGGCCGCGCTGGAGGAGGGGGCAGTGGCCAGCCTGGATGCGCTGGGCGCGCAGCAAGCCGCCAATGGGCAGATCCCCAAGTACGTGGACCCGCAAGGCCAGGACGCCGACTTCTGGTACCTGGGCTGCATCGACGCCACGCTGTGGTGGCTGATCGCCGTCGACCATGTTCGCAGGCATGGCAAGGTGGAGCCGCAGAAATGGGCTGCGCCCGTGGCGTTGGCGCTGCAATGGCTGCGCGCCCAGGAGCACCAGCGCTTCTGGCTGCTGCAGCAGAACGAGGCCAGCGACTGGGCGGACATCATGCCGCGCTCGGGCTACGTGCTCTACACCAATGCGCTGTGGTACGACGTCAAGCGCCGCTTTGGCCTGGCGCAACAGGACGAAACCCACCACCACTTCAACCACCTGTTCCACCCCTTCCAGCGCGACCTGCCGCAGTACCACCGCGCGCGGTTGCTGCAGCACTACGCGCGGCGCGGGCAACGGTCACCGCCGCTGTACTTCAGCTTCGTGAACCTGGCCACCATGGGCGAGGAAGGCGATGTGTTCGGCAACCTGCTGGCGATCCTGTGCGGCCTCGCGGACGAGGCCGCGGGCCACCGCATCGTGCAGGCCGTCCGCACCGCCCAGGCCGCCGAGCCCTACCCCGTGCGCGTGACGCTGCAGGTGCTCTCGCGCAATGACCCGCTGTGGCGCGCCTACATGGGCCGCCACCAGCAGAACCAGCCGCACCAGTACCACAACGGTGGGTTGTGGCCGTTCGTGGGTGGATTCTGGGTGCTGGCCCTCGCCCGCCTGGGGCGCAGCGATTTGGCGTGGCGGGCGCTGGAGCAACTCGCCGCCGTGAATGCGCTGGACGGCTGGCGGTTCACCGAATGGTTCCATGGCAAGACGCTGCAGCCTGGGGGGATGGCGGGGCAGAGCTGGAATGCGGCGACGCTGCTGCTGGCGCTGAGGACGTTGGAGGGGGGTGTGGGGGTGTGGGGGTGTGGTGATGCCGGCCGTGTGCGGTAGGATGCCCGGCACCACCTGGAAGGCGGACCATGCGCACTACCCTCTCGATTGACGATGATGTTCTGGCAGCAGCCAGGCACTTGGCCAAACGCGAACAGAGAAGCGTTGGAGAAGTCATATCGTCCCTGGCTCGGCGTGGCCTGTCGCGCACGACGCACGGCCCCAAGTCGGTGCGCAATGGAGTGCTGCTGCTTCCACAGCGCACTGGAGCACTGCCAGTGATGTTGGCCCAGGTAAACCAGCTGAGGGACGCGCAGCCGTGAAGTCGTGAGTGCACCAATAGGAGAGCGAAGTGCTTCGACCTGTTGGGAGCGCCAAGGACCAACGCGATGAATGACTGGCGTCTTGCCATTCTCCGCCCCTGGTTCAGGAGTAGTGGAGGTCTGGTCAAGACTGATTGCTGGCATTCGCTTTGTGCGCCCGAGCGTCAGGTTGTGGCCACACTTTAAAAAGCCCACTTTAAGACTCTTCGTCCGCCAAATGCCAATTCACACCCCAAGCTTCCGCCTGCGTCGGATGGTGCTCATCAACGTGGGTACCAATAAGAACAAGCCCAGCGGGCGCATAACTGCGATTGACCCTCGCGGCGGCGCTGCGGTTCTTGGCGAAAACGGTGTTGGCAAGACCACGACGCTCAGACTCCTGCCCCTATTCTTCGGTCACCTGCACAGCGCCATCGTCGACCCCCAGAAGGGGCAACAAAACATGGTGCGATTCGTACTGCCAACAGACATGAGCGCGATCGCTTTCGAGTACCAGCGTGGATCAGACGCTGAATCGGACCTGCGTCTGGTGGTGATCCGGCGTCGCATCGACGATCCGGACTCCCTGTGCTATCGGATCTTTCGTTGCGGCTACCGTAAAGAGCTGTTCGTTCACGAAGGTCGTTTCCTCAGCGAGGAGGAAACTCAGAAGGCAGCCATTGACCTGAAGATCCAGACTTTCAAGCGGCTGAGCCCATCTGACTACCGCCACGTCATCTTAGGAACGCCGGCAGAGACCAAGGAAAAAGCCCTCCTGCGCTCGCTCAGCCAGGACTTCTCGTTCGGCCCCCGGCCGCTGGCCAACCTGGATCGGGTGGTGGCGGCCATGGTCAAAAAGCACGTGAACTTCTCTGACATCGTGCAGGTGGCAGTTAGCCTTGCACAGAGTGAGCTTGGTGCCGGTGGCGCTCGCGCGGTGCTTTCCTATAAGCAGGGAAAGGGACAGATCGAGCAATGGATTCGTACCCGCCAGGCGTGCAAGGACGCCCTTGCCCTGGAGCCCAAGGTCGTGGCGTTGCAGGAGAGCCTGAGGGCTTATCGCAACCTGGAGACACTGATCCGCGCATGCCGGGGCGACATCGAGGCGATGCATTTGCTGCGTCGCCAGGATATCGAGAAACTGGCCGCCCAGAGTCGCCAGGTCCAGCTGGATCGGGACAGCCAACTGGCTACCGAGCAGGAGCAGCTTGGCATTCTTCAGGGCAATGTGGCCATCACATCCGAGGCCGCCACCCAGGCGCGCACTGATTTTCAGGAGCAGTCCGAACAGCTCAAATACTTCACCCAACACGAGGCCGCCAAGTACGAGCGCAAGCTGCTGTCTCTGGGGCAGCTGCAATCTGACCTCCGGATCAAGAATGGGCAGCTCGAGACACTGAGGACCGCCCACGCTGATCTCATCAGCAAGACCAATGAGTTCGCACTCAAGGCGAAAGCCCTGGCCAGCGAAGACAAGCTGCGTCTGGAGCGTGACAAAAAGCCCTTGGATGAGCGCATGGCCGGAGGCCTCGAGGTCCTCGTCACGTTGGAGAACAATCAGGTCACAGAGCTGGATGCTGAAATCAACGCCCTGCGCACTGAATTCACCGTCGCAAAGGAGCCGCTGCTTGCCGAACGCGGCACCTGGGACGCCAGGCGCAGTGCGCCGGCGGCGAGCGAGGAGGCGCTCGAGGCTCTGGCAGCGGCCAACGAGACATTGCGTGTGCATCAGAACGAGATCGCAGCCGGGCAAGACGCTCTGGCCACGCTTGCGACCCAGATGCATCAGGCCACCCAGGCCTTTAGCGCCCAGGAAGTTGTGGTCCATCAGGCGCTGCAGCAGCTCAACCAGGTTAGTCAGGATCTGGCAGAGGCGCAGCTGCTGCTGGCGCCTGCCGACGGCACCCTGCTTTCAGCCCTGCGAGCAAGCGAGGATCAGTCTTGGAGACGAAATCTGGCCCGGGTGGTGGACCCACGGCTGCTCGCCAACACCGATCTGGAGCCCACTCTGACCGAAGAAGGCTCACCGACTGTCTATGGCTGGCAGCTCAAGACTTCCGCCCTGGCGGCACCCGACTGGTCCAATGATGAATCCGCCAGGAAGGCGGTAGAGGAGTTGCAGAAGGCATCGACACGAGCTGAGATCAACTGGAAATGCCATAAGGAGGGGCTCGCGAGCCTGGAGACTGCGCGTCGAGCGGCCGAGGCTGCCCACCAGGCGGCCGACGGCGTCCTCAACGCCAAGAAATCGCGCACTGCTGAGATCAGCGGCAGCCAAGAGTACGCGAAAGAGCGGGTTCAGCGCGAGCGTTCTGGTTCCAAGAACAAGGCAGAGGCAGAGTTCACCCGGTTGACCGCTGAAATCAGAGAGCTCGAGCGAAAGACCGAACGCCTGAAGGGGGACCGCGACCTGCGCGTACGCGAGATTGCTCGTGACATCAGCGAAAGCCGCAAGGTGCTACAGGCCGAACACACGGCCGGCATTGATGAAATCACCAGGGCTATCGCGCGGGTGGACTCGAATCTGGCGGCCGCACTCCAAGAGATGGAGGAGCAACTGCAGGAGCGCCTCAGGGGCGACGACGTAGACGTCGAGAAACTCAACACCCTGAGTAGCGAGGTCTCCAATCTCCGCAGCGAGATCGAAGGACTGCAGTCCAAGGAGATACTGGTCAACAAATGGCGAGCGTGGCAAAAAGAGGTTGGATCGGCCGGCCTAGAGCGCTTGGAGACCGTTGCCAAGCAGAAGGAGCGGTCGCTTGGCGCGGCGTCGAACGCATTGAACGATCACAACTTGGCCATGCAGCGCACTTCCCAGGAATTTTTCCAAGCGCAACAGGTTTTGGATTCACGGCAGAACTCCGCCCAGACCGACTTCAACAAGCTCGACGCGGCCCTCGTGTACTGTGGGGACTACTCTGCAACACGCAACTCTGAGGTCACCACTACCGCAAGTGCTGAGGTGCTCCACAGTCGAGCCCACGAAATTTCCCAGCAGATCCTTGCGTCCTCAACCAAGATCTCGAAAGAGGTGGCCAACCTTCGCCAACAGCTCGTGGCCAAACCCAGCCCCGTGCGTGATCTGATTGAGAGCCTGCTCGACCCTATCGACCCCAATGACTTCTACAAGCTCGCCTACGAGCTGTGTGTGGCGTATCGGCAGATTGGCCCGCAGATCGTGAGCAACATGAACGTCACGCTCAAGTCACTGCTGGACAACATCTCTTCGTTCCACAAGTCGCTGCTGGGCTTTGAGCGCGAGATCTCCGCGTTTAACCGCCGGCTCCAGGCGGGTCTGTCTGAGGTCCAGTGTTTTGAGCGGGTATCCGACCTGCACCTGGACATCACGACCAACTTTGACACCATGGGCCGGTTCTACCGCAGCCTGAGCACTATGGGCAGCCTCGCGCGCGAGGTCTCAGACGCCACTCAAGGCGTGGACACCACCCGCCACCTACCCTCGGACGACGTGGAGCGTGCGCTCAAGGATTTCGCCAATGAGCTGCGCGCCGACGGGCTCTTCGAGGTGAGCTTGGCCAGGCACATCACCCTTCGTGGGCGCGTCATGGACAACGGGCGCCCTAAGGAGTTCGCCAAGGCCGAGGAGCTCGAGGGCATCTCTTCAGAAGGCCTCACCTCCCTGATCCTTATCACGCTGATGACAGCGCTGCTCAACACCATCCGCGGCAACGAACCGGTGCACGTGCCCTGGGTGACCGATGAAGTCGGGAAGTTCGACTCGAGCAACTTCCGCGCGCTCATGGAGCGCCTGCAAGACAATCGCATCGACGTCGTGACTGCCTCCCCGGAGTTGGGCCCCGCCCAACAGGCATTGTTTGCGCAGCGCTACCTCTTCGAGGATCTGGGTCGTATCTGCGTTTATATGCCAGACCCCACACCGGCCTCCCAAACGTCAGGTGCACCCCTTTCACCCAGCCTGACTGGCTCCGCACCCGAGGATGCCGACGTGGCCATCGCCGCCGGCGCCCCAACCACCGAGGAGCGCGCATGAACGCCCGTGCTCTGCGCCTTCTGCTCGAGGGCGCCTACATCTGCAATATCCGGTACCGGGATGAGTTCACGGCCCTTGAAGACGGCGACGAACAGGGTGAAGTCAATGATTGGCTCGCCAAAGTCAACATGCGTCTGGCGCGCTTAGGGGAAACCGGTGCCTTTTTCATGGCGCCGGCCTACATCGGCGCCCGCGAGGTGACTCAGGTCCGCGCCGAGCTACTGTCGTTCCGTGACAAGTACGGCCCCCCGATTCAGATGTTGGACCTCATCCGCCAAGCTGGCCAGGACAACATCATGCTGGCGCCGGGGGAGTACATCGCACGTTACAGCCTGGAAGAGGCTGTCTCCCAGTCCACCATGCTCGAAGGGCAGCTCAAATCGCTGATCAACGTGATCAGTGGCGCCGCCCAGAGCAACAGCGTGCTGGCAAACTTGCAGCGCCTGCTGGATCACCTCACCAAGGACGGGTACCTGGTGCTGGTCAA
This sequence comes from Burkholderiaceae bacterium, assembly GCA_965278985.1. Lineage (GTDB taxonomy): Bacteria > Pseudomonadota > Gammaproteobacteria > Burkholderiales > Burkholderiaceae_C > CAISIP01. The sequence goes on from OZ257131.1 coordinate 1,916,923, forward strand.
TAAGGACACTGGCACCTACCAGGTGTGCGGCAAGATCGAGCAGATATACGCGGCCCTGCAGTTCTTGAGCGACCACCGTGCAATTCCTGACTCCGAGGTCGACGACCAGGCGCCTGAAAACGAAGAAGGTGACCTTGTGGACCTTGCTCGGGGCGAGATCAGGCTCGACGCCCTCGGCTCTGATGGCGATCTCTCGCCGGCCGGCGGCGCGGTTCCCCTGAGGGATGGCACTTGAGCGCGCGCGGCGATCAAGTTCAGCAGCTGCTGAGCCTTCTGGAGCGCCACAAGGACCTCATCGCCGAGGCCTTCGAAGGCCCCATCTCGGGCGGTGAACGTAGACGCAACGACGCAATCGAGGCGCTCTTCGGCATCGGAGCCCTCAAGCCCCATGATGAGGACTCCTACCGCCTCAACCCCCGGCTTCGGGAGTTTTTCTCGGATCATTTGGCGAGCTACCACGCGTTCCAGGCGCTGCGGGTCGTGCGCTCCACCGTCGTTCAGGCACGAACCCAGTGGCACGAGCTGCGTCGCCTGCGCCAGACTTCCGGCTCCATCAATGACCAGAACCGGCTGATGGCCGGCTTTGAGGAGTCGATCTCCGAAGTCGTCTACTCGATCGAGCACAACCTCTCGATGCTGCACTCGTTGATCTCGACTCAGTACGGCAACGTCGAAAACATCGTAACCAAGCTGCGCCAAAACCGGTACTACCGCAATCAGGTGGTGGGTTTCATGAGCGACGTGCGCTTGGTGAGCACCTTTGCCGACATGGTGATCGATGAGGCGGTAGCTGCCGGTGCGTGGGAGGTTCGCCAGATCGCCGTTCGTCGCATCGCCTCCAGGATCCACCAGTGGACTTCACAGATCAAGGACGCCCAGGCTGTCATCACCGATCGCCTGTTCAAGGCAGCCAAGATGCAGCATTCCCTGCGGCTGCTCTCGCGCTACTCGCTGTGGCTCTCTCGACACCGTACGGCCGCTGGCTGGGAGATCGACGTGGACGAATCCGTCCCCGTCGCCCTGGTGCCGGTCGATCCAGTCGATTTCCGGCCACAGCCGGACGTCGCAGACGACGATCCCGTCATCATTTCCGGTCTCCTCATGGCGGTGGCTAGGCTGCCGAAGCAAGAGGCGCGGTCACGAACCATTGAGTCTGATGAACCCCAGGTGCTGATTGCCGACGGCAACGATGTGGTCTACGAGGCGCCTGATCCGGTTCGCCAGGCTGTCATCGCGCTCAGCGTCGAAGCCTCCTCATCGCCCAAGCCGATCTCCCTGCTGCGCTGGAAATCGGGCCGGCCAGAGCTCGGTGAGATCGGGGACGAGTCCTGGCTGCTGTTTGCCAGCCTCCAGTTGCGCTCAACTGGCCTGGTGACCAGGTTTGCGAGCGGCTCCTTTGATGACCCCTTCGAAATCAACGTCACCTTCTCTGACGTTGAGGTGAGCCCCACATAGCGCCATGTCACTGTCTTCCACCGAGATCCGGTTCCTGCAGCGCCTCATGGCTGATCGCCCCACCACCCGGATTGGAAACATCACAGCCAGGTCAATGAGCGCCAATTTCGGCCTCGGGCTGTCGACAGGGCGGAACATCGAATACAGCGAGCAGGACTGGCTGCGCGCCGAGGCCCTACTGCGCTCTCACGACATCCCGACAACCAGGTTGGCAGAAGGGGCTGGACGGATTGAGCTGGCAGCCTATGGGGGGGTGTCGGAAAAGTCGTTCAGCCAAGCCCCGCACGCCGACTCGGTGGCCATCCGGTGCATGGGTCGTTGCGAGCTCGACGGGCTGAAGCTGTACACACCCGAGGGCTGCTACCTGGCACTCACGACGGACGCGGCCGCGCGGATCCAATGCGATTGCCTGATGGTGGTCGAAAACCTGGAGTCCTTCAGGCGCCTGGAGCGCTACGCCTGGCTGAGGCCCGAGGGCTCCAACATTCTCGTTGTGTACCGCGGTGACACCATCTTCAATGGGCGTCACGCTCAAGCCTTGGTGCTTGGGAGATCCGAGCCGATCTGGGCGTTCTTCGACTTCGATCCCCAGGGGCTGATGCTGGCGAACGCCCTGCCCCATGACAGGCTGGAAAAGATCGTGGTGCCTGACCTCGAGGTTCTTGCCGGACTGTGCGACACCGTTCGAGGTCGAAAACTTTTCCACGACCAGGTGGGCGGCTGCCAGGCGCAACTCGATGCGAGCCAACACCCGGCGGTGGTGCCACTATGGGTGCTCATGAAGCGGCTTCGTAGTGGCGCCACGCAGGAGCGCATGGCATCCACTGGCACTCAGGAAAACACTCAAGCAATGCGGAACCTCAACTAATCTAAGTCAGTCATTAGGCTCAACATTTCCCCCGGACTCACTACGAAGGGTACCGACTCCCGTAGCGCGAGCCTTCGTCGGGGTCGTTGTCGTCAACGACTGTTCTCGCTGCACACCAGCCATTTACGTTCGCGGGGCGGCGGACAACAATGGGCGATTTGCTGTAACTCGCAGCTGTGCAACTAAAACCCTTCCGCGCGCGAAAGTGATCAGCAAGGCCGTCATTCGGGACTTGCGACGCCACCCATTTTCGAGTTCTTACCCCGGTGCAATCAGGCCGAAGATGGGCCCGGACCTCACCCGCCCGTGACTGGCGGAAAAAACGCCACCTCGGCGCCCTCCAGCAGCTGTTCGCTCTCCTGCACCATCCGCTGGTTCAGCGCCACCCGCACGGCACGGCCGCGCGCGAGCGCTGAGGCATAGGGCTCTCCGCGCGCGATCAGTTCGTCGCGCAACTCCGCCACCGTGGACGCCGCGCTGTCGCAGGCCTCGGTATCGCGCCCGATGGCCTCGCGCACGGAGGCAAAGTATTTCAATCGCAGTTGCATGGTGTCGCCTTCAACCAATCAGGTTGTCCATCGCGATGAAGGACACCATGTCACCGGGCGCTATCGTGGCACCGGCCGGGTTGTCCACCAGGCCATCACACCAGACCGTGGAGGTCAACACGCCCGAGCTCTGGTTGCCGAACAGCTCCAACCCGCCCTGCGCATTGAAGCGCGCGCGCAGGAACTCGCGGCGCTTGTCCGCCTTGGGCCAGCTGAAATCGGCGCGCACCGACAACACGCGTGGCGCCACGTCGGCCACACCCTGCAGGCGCAGCAGGAAGGGGCGCACCAGCATCTGGAAGGTGACCAGGCTGGACACCGGGTTGCCGGGCAATCCGATGAAATGCGCCGCGCCTATGCGTCCATAGGCGAAGGGTTTGCCCGGCTTCATCGCGATCTGCCAGAGGTCCAGCGAGCCCAGTGCCTGCACGGCAGGCTTCACATGGTCTTCCTCGCCCACCGATACCCCGCCGCTGGTCAGCACCAGGTCATGGTCTCGCGCGGCCGTCTGCAGCGCCTCCACCGTGGCAGCACGCTGGTCCGGCACCACACCCAGGTCGGTGATGCTGCAGCCCAGGCGCAGCAGCAATGCACGCAAGAAGAAGCGGTTGGAGTTGTAGATGGCGCCAGGCCGCATGTCCTGCGGGGCGATGGCGCCCGGCATCACAAGTTCGTCGCCCGTGGAGAACAACGCCACGCGCGGGCGCCGCGCGACCTGCAGATGGGCACGCCCCACACCGGCCGCCAGGCCCGCTGCGGCCGGGCCCAGGCGCTGGCCGCGCGTGAGCACCACGGCACCCCGCGTGACATCCTCGCCGGAGCGGCGGATCCACTGCGCATCCGCCGGCACAGCGTTGACGCGCACCATGGAGCCTTCCGGCCCTTCGAAGGCCTCGCAATCCTCCTGCATCACCACGGCATCCGCCTCGGGCGGGATCGGTGCGCCGGTGAAGATGCGCGCCGCCGTGCCCGCCGCGAGAGTCTCGCCGCTGCTGCCCGCGGCGATACGCTGCGCCACCCGCAGCACCGCACCGGGCTGCGCCACATCGGCACGGCGCACGGCGTAGCCGTCCATCGCGCTGTTGTCCTGCGGCGGCACCTGCAGCGGAGAGACCACGTCCTCGGCCAACACGCGTCCATCGGCTTCGAATGTGGACACCGCTTCGGGGCCTTCCAGCACCGCTGCCTGCAGCAGCAGGGCCGCCAGCGCATCGTCGAGGGACCGGAGGGCGGGACGGGGCGAGGACATGGCGGTCTCCTGGTGGACGGGCGGGCGGGAACGGGCGTAGGCAGTGTGCCGCCTCGGGGCCTGGGGCTCCGGCGACAGCGCTAGACGTGGTCGCGGATGTAGGCCTTCACCGTCTCCACATCGGCCGGCAACACCTCCACGCGGCGGGGCAGCGATTCGAGGTGGGCGAACTGGGGCGGGCACTCGGGCGCACGCCCCAGGGCCTCGGTGATGGTGGCGGCGAACTTGATGGGCAGCGCGGTCTCCAGCACCACCATCGGATACGCGGGATGCAGGTGTTCGCGCGCCACCTTCAGGCCATCGGCCGTGTGGGTGTCGATGACCGTGGCGAAGCGCGCATCCGTATCGCGGATCGTCGCCAGGCGGTCCGCATGCGTACTGCGGCCGCTAACGAAGCCGTAGCGGGTCGCGGCCTGTGCGAAGCACGGGTCGGCGGACAGGTCGAAACGGCCCTCCTTCGCCACCTGGCGGCCGAACAGGCCGGCCGTGCGCACCGGGTCACGCCCTAGCAGGTCGAACACGAAGCGCTCGAAGTTCGAGGCCTTGGAGATGTCCATCGACGGGCTGGAGGTCTCGTGCGTGTCGGCCGCGCCGCGCACGCGGTACACGCCGGTGCGGAAGAACTCGTCGAGCACATCGTTCTCGTTGGTGGCCACCACGAGTTTGTCGATGGGCAGGCCCATCATGCGCGCCACATGGCCGGCGCAGACGTTGCCGAAGTTGCCGGACGGCACGGTGAAGCGTACCTTGTCCGTATTCTTCGACGTCGCCTGGAAATACCCGGCGAAGTAATAGACCACCTGGGCCAGCAGGCGCGCCCAGTTGATCGAGTTGACCGTGCCGATGCGGAATTCGCGCTTGAACGCCAGGTCGTTCGACACCGCCTTGACGATGTCCTGGCAGTCGTCGAACACGCCCTCGATGGCGAGGTTGTGGATGTTCGGCTCCATCAGGCTGAACATCTGTGCCTGCTGGAAGGCACTCATGCGGCCGTTCGGGCTGGTCATGAAGACATTCACGCCCTGCTTGCCACGCATCGCGTATTCGGCCGCGCTGCCGGTGTCGCCGCTGGTGGCGCCCAGGATGTTCAGCGTCTCGCCGCGGCGGCCCAGTTCGTACTCGAACAGGTTGCCGAGCAGTTGCATGGCCATGTCCTTGAAGGCCAGCGTGGGACCGTTGGACAGGGCTTCGAGGTAGACGCGGTCTTCGAGTTCGCGCAGGGGCACGATGTCGCGCGTGCCGAAGACTTCTTCGGTGTACGTCTTCGCGCACAGCGCTCGAAGGTCGGCCGCCGGGATGTCGTCGATGTACAGCGAGAGGACCTCGAAGGCCAAGTCGGCGTACGGAAGCGTACGCCAGCGCGTCAGCGTGGCATCTTCGACCTGCGGATAGCTTTCCGGCAGGTACAGGCCACCGTCTGGCGCCAGGCCTTCGAGCAGGATGTCGCAGAAATGCTGGCCGCTGGCATGGCCACGGGTCGATACGTAGCGCATCAGGCCAGCTCCTCCTTGCGGATGCGCGTGATGGGCGCCAGCACCGTGGGCAGGGCCTGCATGCGGTCCAGGGCCTTCTGCATGTCCGCCTCCACGCAGTTGTGCGTGAGGATGATCAAGTCGGTCTGGGTGGAACCCTCGCCGCCCACCTCATCCGCCTCGCGCTGCAGCACGGCGTCGATGCTGATGCCGGCCTCGGCCAGCAGGCCCGTGACACGTGCCAGCACACCGGCCTGGTCGGCCACGCGCAGGCGCAGGTAGTAACTCGTCACCACCTCGCCGATGGGCAACACGCGCAGATCGCTCATGGCATCGGGCTGGAAGGCCAGGTGCGGCACGCGGTGTTCGGGGTCGGCCGTGTGCAGGCGCGTGATGTCCACCAGGTCCGCGATCACGGCGCTGGCTGTGGGCTCGCTGCCTGCCCCCTTGCCGTAGTAGAGCGTCGTGCCGACCGCATCACCCTGCACCACCACCGCGTTCATGGCGCCTTCGACATTCGCGATCAACCGCTTGGCAGGCACCAGGCTGGGATGCACGCGCAGCTCAATGCCCTTGGGCGTGCGCTTGGTGATGCCCAGCAGCTTGATGCGGTAGCCCAGTTGCTCGGCATAACGGATGTCCTGCGCCGACAGCTTGGTGATGCCTTCCACATAGGCCTTGTCGAACTGCACCGGGATGCCGAAGGCGATGGCCGACATCAGCGTGACCTTGTGCGCGGCGTCCACGCCTTCGATGTCGAAGGTGGGGTCGGCTTCGGCATACCCCAGGCGCTGCGCTTCCTTCAGGACCACGTCGAAGTCCAGGCCCTTCTCGCGCATCTCCGACAGGATGAAGTTGGTGGTGCCGTTGATGATGCCGGCGATCCACTGGATGCTGTTGGCCGTGAGGCCTTCGCGCAGCGCCTTGATGATGGGGATGCCGCCGGCCACTGCCGCCTCGAAAGCCACGATCACGCCCTTGGCCTGCGCGGCGGCGAAGATCTCGGTGCCATGCACAGCCAGCAGCGCCTTGTTGGCCGTTACCACGTGCTTGCCGGCCGCTATGGCTTCCATCACCAGTTGTCGCGCGATGCCGTAGCCGCCGATCAGTTCGATGACGATGTCGATATCCGGGTCGTTGACCACGGCACGCGCGTCGTTGACCACGCGCACATCCGGGCCCACCAGCGACTGCGCGCGCGCCACATCCAGGTCGGCCACCATGGTGATCTCGATGCCGCGGCCGGCGCGCCGGCGAATCTCCGCCTGGTTGCGCCGCAGGACGCCGAATGTGCCACTACCGACCGTGCCGATGCCCAGGAGGCCTACGCGAATTGGATTCATCACCATCTAACTTGAGTTGAGTCTTGCCCGGCCACGCGCCATCAGGCCCGCGCGGCCACCAGTTTCACGGCGCCCTTGGCGGAGGCGCCGTCGTTGTGCCGCTTGCGGTAGTGCTCGAGGAAACGCGCGATGCGGCCGATGGCCTCGCGCAGGTCGTCTTCATGCGGCAGGAACACGATGCGGAAATGGTCCGGCTTGGCCCAGTTGAAGCCCGTGCCCTGCACCAGCATCACCTTGGTCTCCTGCAGCATCTCCAGGATGAACTCCTGGTCGTCCTCGATGGGATAGACCTTGGGGTCGAGCTTGGGGAACATGTAGAGCGCGGCCTGCGGCTTCACGCAGCTCACACCGGGGATGGCCGTGATGAGCTGGTAGGCCAGGTCACGCTGGCGGCGCAGCCTGCCCCCCTCACCCACCAGGTCGTTGATGCTCTGGTAACCACCCAGCGCGGTCTGGATCGCCCACTGGCCCGGCACGTTGGGGCACAGGCGCAGGTTGGACATCATGTTCAGGCCGTCGATGTAGTCGCGCGCCGGCCGCTTGTCGCCCGACACCACCATCCATCCGGCGCGGTAACCGCACGAGCGGTAGCTCTTCGACAGGCTGTTGAAGGTGAGCGTCAGCACGTCGTCGCTGAGCGAACCGATGGCGGTGTGGCGCACGCCGTCGTACAGCACCTTGTCGTAGACCTCGTCGGCGAAGATGACCAAGCCGTGTTCGCGCGCGATCTGCAGGATGCCGCGCAGCAGCTCGTCGGAGTACAGCGCGCCGGTCGGGTTGTTGGGGTTGATGACCACGATGCCCTTGGTATTGGGCGTGATCTTCGCGCGCATGTCGTTGAGGTCGGGCATCCAGCCGTTGGCCTCGTCGCAGCAGTAGTGCACGGGGGTGCCGCCCGAGAGCGTGACGGCCGCGGTCCACAGCGGGTAGTCGGGCGCGGGGATCAGCATCTCGTCGCCATCGTTGAGCATGGCATTGGCGGCCATGACGATCAGCTCGGAGGCGCCATTGCCAAGGTAGATGTCGTCGAGCGTGACACCTGCGATCCCCTGCTGCTGCGTGTAGTGCATCACCGCCTTGCGCGCGCCGAAGATGCCCTTGCTGTCCGAATACCCCGCCGAGTTGGGCAGGTTGCGGATCATGTCCTGCTGGATCTCTTCGGGCGAATCGAAGCCGAACACCGCGAGGTTGCCGATGTTGAGCTTGATGATCTTGTGGCCCTCTTCCTCCATGCGCTGCGCGCACTCGAGGATCGGCCCGCGGATGTCGTAGCAGACGTTGTCGAGCTTGGCAGACTTGCGGATCGTTCGCATGAAGAGGCTCCGGAGAGGGCTGGCGCCAGGGTGAAAACCTATAATTTGACCACAGTTCCCAAGCCCATCTCCCCCCACTCCCGCATGAAACTCCAGCCCGACAAATCCACCGTCCAGACCATCTCGGGTTACGGTGAGGACTGGATCGCCGTGGACGGCGAGCGTGTGGCGCACAGCGTGGTCATCAACTCCCGTGGCGGCCGCCCGGCATGGTCCGCAACACGCTTTGCGGACCTCACGCCGCACCATTTCGCCATGCTGGCGGAGCTCGACGTCGAGCTGGTGGTGTTCGGCAGCGGGGCGCAACTGCGCTTTCCTCCGCCCGCCTGGCTGGCACCGCTGATGGCGTCCCGCATCGGGCTGGAAACCATGGACACGCGCGCTGCCTGCCGCACCTACAACATCCTCGCCGCCGAGGGGCGCAAGGTGGCGGCAGCCCTGCTGCTCCCCAACGCCGGTTTGTAGGGTGTCTGCCGCAAGCAATTGCGGTTAAAATCGCAGGTTAAGGTGAAGGCGGCTGGAAGGTTCCCTAAACGGAACCGGCGCGATTCCGGATTTCCGCCCACGCCGCCCCTTGACACACCCAGCACTCGAGACTCAAGCAACCTATGGCGATCGTTGTCAACAAACCCCTACCCGAATTCGAAGCCACTGCAACCAACGGCGTGAGGGTGACCAACACCTCCCATATGGGGCAGACCTTGGTACTGTACTTCTATCCGAAGGACAACACGCCAGGTTGTACCACCGAAGCCATGCAGTTCCGTGACAAGTACAAGGAATTCGTGAAAGCGGGCGCCACCGTGTTCGGTGTGTCGCGCGACAACATGAAGTCGCACGACGAGTTCAAGCTCAAGCTGGAGCTGCCCTTCGAGCTCATCGCCGACACGGAAGAAAAGATGTGCCACATGTTCGGCGTGGTCAAGAACAAGATCATGTACGGCAAGAAGGTCAAGGGCATCGAGCGCAGCACCTTCCTGGTCGGCGCCGACGGCCTGCTGAAGGAAGAGTGGCGCGGCCTGAAGGTTCCCGGCCATGTGGACGACGTGCTCAAGGCCGTGAAGGCCCTCAAGAAGCCCGCCTGAAACACTACTGGCCGGTCCACGGGGCTCATGCATAATGGGCCGCATGCAGCTGATGCCAGCCACAGACACCCCCCAGAAAGCCGCCTTGGTCCAAGGCGGCTTTTTTACTTTTGGACTCCTTGTGGAGCCGCCCCGGGGGTGCACCGTGGCTTGGAATGCGCGGACCCGCCCTCAGCTGCACTGCCGGGTTTCCATCCTTCGGGTTTCCTTCCGCTAGTTTCCTCACCGAGAGTCCGCACTCATGCCTTTGCCCCCCGCTCCCACCAAGCGCGCTGCGCTGCTGACCCAGGACGCCTACGACACCCCCGCCCGGACCCCGGCCACGGCCAAATCCGCCAAACCCACCAAACGCAGCGCCGAGCCGGCCAACGTCCCGGTCGCCTCGGCACGTGACCGGCTCCAGCTGGTACCGCCTGTTCCCGCAGCCGCGCCCGAACCCGTCACCGTCGCCCCAGTGGCGCCCACGCCTGTGGAGATGCGCGACGAGGCACGCGAGGCAGCTGCACCCGCGGCCCGCCGCGCCCCCGCCAAGGGTGCCGGCAGCACGCCTGCCGGTGCCCGCGCGCGCAAGACCAAGACCACGGAGCAGGCCAAGCTTTTCGTGCTCGACACCAACGTGCTGCTGCACGACCCGATGTGCCTCTTCCGCTTCGAGGAACACGACATCTACCTGCCGATGATCGTGCTGGAAGAGCTCGACGGCCACAAGAAGGGCATGACCGAGGTCGCGCGCAACGCACGCCAGACCAGCCGCTCGCTCGACGCCCTGGCAGCCGCCAACGGTGCCGACATCACCGAGGGCCTGCACCTGGACACCACGGGCCACCGCGAGGCCAAGGGCCGCCTGTTCTTCCAGACGCAGGCGCTCAACTCCACGTTGCCCATGAGCCTGCCGCAGGGCAAGGCCGACAACCAGATCCTGGGGGTGGTGGATTCGCTGCGCCAGCTGCACAGTGCCAAGGCGTCTGATGCCGGTGTGGCGGCCCGCGAAGTGGTGCTGGTGTCCAAGGACATCAACATGCGCGTCAAGGCCCGCGCTCTGGGCCTGGCCACCGACGATTACCAGAACGACAAGACGCTGGATGACGGCGACCTGCTCTATTCCGGCTCCCTGGCCCTGCCCGCGGACTTCTGGTCCACGCACGGGCAGACGGTGGAGAGCTGGCAGCAGGGTGCCCACACCTTCTACCGCGTCACGGGCCCGGTGGTGCCCAGCCTGCTGATCAACCAGTTCGTCTACTTCGAGGCGCCTGGCGAGCAGAGCCTCTATGCGCGCGTCACCGAGATCCGCGGCAAGACGGCCGTGTTCAAGACCCTCAAGGACTACAACCACCTCAAGAACGCCGTCTGGGGCGTGACCACCCGCAACCGCGAACAGAACTTCGCGATGAACCTGCTGATGGACCCCGAGGTGGACTTCGTCACGCTGACCGGCACGGCCGGCACCGGCAAGACACTGATGGCGCTGGCCTCCGGCCTCACGCAGGTGCTCGACGACCGCCGTTACACCGAGATCATCATGACCCGCGCCACGGTCAGCGTGGGTGAGGACATCGGCTTCCTGCCCGGCACCGAGGAAGAGAAGATGGGCCCCTGGATGGGCGCGCTCGACGACAACCTCGAGGTGCTGGCCAAGACCGATACCGGCGCCGGTGAATGGGGCCGCGCCGCCACCAGCGAGCTGATCCGCTCACGCATCAAGATCAAGAGCATGAACTTCATGCGCGGGCGGACCTTCATGAACAAGTACGTCATCATCGACGAGGCCCAGAACCTCACGCCCAAGCAGATGAAGACGCTGATCACGCGTGCCGGCCCCGGCACCAAGATCATCTGCATGGGCAACCTCGCGCAGATCGACACGCCCTACCTGACCGAAGGCTCCTCGGGCCTGACCTTCGCGGTCGACAAGTTCAAGGGCTGGCCGCACGGCGGCCACATCACACTGGCGCGCGGCGAACGCTCGCGGCTGGCGGACTTCGCCAGCGAAGTGCTGTAGCAGCCAGCTGCTCTCCCGCCCAGGCCCGCCGCGCGCCCCGCGGCGGGCCTTTTTTCTGCACGGCGGCTGCAGGCTGCTGACACCACGTTGTCAGGAGGCTGGCAGCACCATAGAGGCCTCTTCCACTTCTTCGGAGCATTCCATGCAGAACGCCACCACCTGGTTCGAAATCCCCGTCAACAACCTGGCCCGGGCCCAGCGCTTCTACGAAGCCGTGCTCGACCGACCCATGCGTGGCACCGAGGACCTCGGTGGCGAGGCCACGGCCGTGTTCGCCCATGAGAAGCCGGGCGTGGGCGGCAGCCTCGTCGAGCGCGCCAACCCTGCGCCGGTCCGCGGCGGCACCGTGGTCTACCTCGACTGTGCGCCCAGCATGGACGCCGCATTGGCGCGCGTCCAGCCCGCGGGTGGCCGCGTGGCGGTGCCCAAGACACTGATCGCGCCGGGCATCGGATACTTCGCCCACATCCAGGACCTGGACGGCAATCTCGTCGGACTGCACGCGCAAGCATGACACGCACAACCTCCTCCGCCCGCGACGCGGGCACCCCGGCGGCACGCAACTGGATCGCGGTGGCCAGCGCCGAGCATGCCCGCGGCGGCAGGGACCACCAGCCCGTGGGATTCATGCAGGTGGGCCACGGCAAGGGCGCGCCCCTGCTGCGCCTGGCCCCGGGCGACCGCGTGGCCTACTACGCGCCCACCACGGTGCTGGGCGTCAAGGATGGGCTGCAGAGCCTGGTGTCCATCGGCACCGTGCAGCCCGGGGAGCCCTACCAGGGCCACATGGGCAACGGATTCGTGCCCTGGCGGCGGGATGTGCGGTATGTCCCGGCACGGGAAACACCGATAGCGCCGCTGCTGGACGCTTTCGAGTTCGTGGAGGACCGCGCGCGCTGGGGCGCGAAATTCCGCTTCGGCCTGTTCCAGGTCAGCACCCACGACATGCGCCTGATCGCACGGGCCATGCAGGCGGATACGGCACTGCTCCAGCTCTGAAATGAAACGCCCCCCACGCTCTCCCGCTTCGCGAGGTCCGCTGGCCCCCGAGGGGGCGCGTCAGCGGCTTCGGACGGCCGGGCGCCACTGACACCCCGCCATGCGCCGCGCCGACCGCCTGTTCCAGATCGTCCAGTTCATCCGGGGCCGGCGGCTCACGACCGCGGCCTTCCTGGCGCAGCGCCTGGAAGTGTCGGAGCGCACCGTTTACCGCGACGTGGCCGACCTGCAGCACCAGGGCGTGCCCATCGAGGGCGAGGCCGGCGTGGGCTACCGGCTCGGCGCGGGCTTCGAACTCCCGCCCCTGATGTTCACGCAGGACGAAGCTACGGCACTGGTCGCCGCCGCGCGGCTGGCGCGCAGCTGGCTCGACCCGGCCATGGCGCAACACACCGAGACCGCGTTGGGCAAGATCCTGTCGGTGCTGCCGGCCGACGCACGCGCCACGGCCGAAGGCCTGGCCCTGTATGCGCCTTCGCTGCCCGTGGACGAGGCCACGCGTGCGCGGCTGCAGACCCTGCGCGAGGCCGTGCAGGCGCGCCGCAAACTGCAGCTGGACTACCAGGACGGCGTCGGCGCGACGACCCAACGCACCGTGCGGCCGCTGGGTTGCTTCTACTGGGGCAAGGTCTGGACACTTGCGGCCTGGTGCGAACTGCGCGAAGACTTCCGCGGTTTCCGCGTGGACCGGATCGCACAGGCCACGGTGCTGCAGGAGCACTACCGCAACGAAGCCGGCAAGACGCTGGCTGAACTGCTGCGCAGGATGCGGGCAGAAGCCCTGTCGAAGTCCGCGAACTCCCCGGCGGCCTCACTACCGATGCAGGACTCGGGGGGATCGGCAACTTCCCCAGGGCCGTTGCCGCCGACTTCGACCTCCTGACCGGCGATGCACCCGGCTTGCTGAGGCCCCTTGCCTCAAATCGCCAGCTCCACCAGCTGCCCGCGGCTGACCTGAAAGTCCGTTCTTGCGCCGGTCGACGCGATGCTCCGAATCCGGATGCATTGCTCTTTTCCGTGCAACCTCCCGGCGTCGGGAGGCCGGATGTCTCAAGCCCGTGAACGCACGGATCAGAAGGCGCGATAGCAGTCTGCACGCGCATTCCTTACCTGCATAAAATGTAAGGAACTTCGTAGTGAAAGGAATCACCCATGCTTGCCACCCTCACCAGCAAAGGCCAACTGACCTTACCGAAGGAAATCCGTGACAGGCTCGGCCTGGCTGCCGGTGCCATGCTGGACTTTCAGTTGCAGGCCGATGACTCAATCACCGTGCGCGCCCTGCAGCCGGACGCGAGGCGCGTGCGCGGCCTGCTGAAGTCACCGCATGCAAAGGCTCTCACAGTGGCGCAGATGGACAAGGGCCTTGCAGACCATCTGGGTAGCAAACACCGGGCCAAAGGATGATCGGCATCGACACCAACGTCCTGCTGCGCCTGTGGCTGGACGATGATCCCGCGCAGAGCCGGCGCATCGATACGCTGCTGGCGGAACACGGCAACACGGCTGGCTCTCTGCTGGTCAGCGATGTCGTGCTTGCCGAGGCGGTATGGACCCTGAGCTCTGCCTACACCCAGGCCAAAGCCGAACAATTGAAGGCCGTGCGAAGCCTGTTGGAAGAAGCAGCTTTCGCATTCGAGAACCGCGATGCCGTCGCTGCGGCGTTGGCAACCTGCGAACAATCGAACTGCGGCTTCTCTGACTGCCTCATTGCCGCCAAGCATGCTGCCCTGGGCTGCGAGTTCACCGCGACCTTCGACAAGCGCATGCGAAAGCTCGATGGCGTGCGTGTGATCTGAATGTCGCTCTCCACTGATGATGAATCCCAATGAGCGGTAATGCGAGATTGCCGAGCAAGACCCCGACCACGCATGATGCCGACCTGTGGGCCATGCCGGTTCAGCACCCTTACAACCCGCATGCCAAGCGCATCGGCGAAATGATGCAGGCGGATCTTGCCAAGATCGGCGTGAAGACGGAGATCAAGACCTTTCTACTGGGGCGAGTACCGAAAGCAGGCCCTTCGCTTTGTTCGCAGGCCAAAGCCCATCCAAATGGGATTGACGCCAGCGCCGACGGCAGGCAACCCGCCGGTGATTGGGGTAGAAATCACACTGCAGCGCGGCGCAGGCTGAATATGATCCGGCGCATGGTCGCCCAGCTGGCCGAAGTCACGCGGCTGTAGGCAGCAGACGAATGACTTGAAGACCAGGCAACCGAACTACAGCCACGAATCAACCATGATCCCAGTCATCATTCTGATTTCGTTGATTGCCATCACGCTCGTTGTCGTCTGGGACGTCCGCCGCGGGCAGGCCACGCTGAAAAGGCAATTGACCCAGGCGGATGTGGAACAAAAAACGGCCGCGCAATTGAGGACCAGTAAGATGGCCCTCGCCGCTTTCGGACTGGTGTTTTTCATCGCGGGGATCTGGCTAGCCTTCGCCCCCTCAAACGAGTCCCCATCCGGCCCAAAGACATGGATCATTTTCATCGCCTACTGGGCGCTGGGAAAGTACGGACCCGCAATACTGTTCTTGGGACTTGGCACAGGGTGCGGAATCCTGCTGAGCCAACTGATCCGAAAAGGCAAATAGGAGGCTCTGTTGAAAATCAAGCGACTTGTCCGGCACGAGAAGCTAGGGGCAAGTCCTCGCGGCCACCAGCAACGACGGCGCGGTGCGCCTGATGGCACGAGATGGGGATTGGTGGTCAAGAACGCTCATACCAGGCAACCCGACAACCCTTCCTCTCTCAAATCGCCACCAGCTGCCGAATCCCCTTCGCCTGCATCTCGCTCCCCGGCCCGCGCGCGATGAACACGCCGCGCTCCATCACGAGGTACTCGTCCGCCAGTTCCTCGGCGAAGTCGTAGTACTGCTCCACCAGCAGGATCGCCATGTCGCCGCGGTCGGCCAGCATGCGGATCACGCGGCCGATGTCCTTGATGATGCTGGGCTGGATGCCCTCCGTGGGTTCGTCCAGGATCAGCAACTTCGGCTTGGGCGCCAGCGCACGCGCGATGGCCAGCTGCTGCTGCTGCCCACCCGACAGGTCACCACCGCGCCGGTGGATCATCTGCTTAAGCACGGGGAACAGGTCGAAGAGCTCGCTCGGAATCGGCGTGCTGCCACTCTTGTAAGCCAGCCCCATGCGCAGGTTTTCTTCCACCGTCAGGCGCGCGAAGATCTCGCGGCCCTGGGGCACGAAGCCCATGCCGGCGCGGGCGCGGTCGTAGGGCGTGCGGCCCTGGATCGGCTTGCCGTCGAACTCGATGCTGCCGGTCTTGATCGGGATCAGGCCCATCAGCGACTTGAGCAGCGTGGTCTTGCCCACGCCGTTGCGGCCCAGCAGCACCGTGACCTTGCCCAGTTGGGCTTCCAGGCTCACATCGCGCAGGATGTGGGAACCACCGTAGTACTGGTTGATGTTCTTGACGTTCAGCATGTTCAGCGTCCCAGGTAGACCTCGATCACGCGCTCGTCGGCCTGCACCTGGTCGAGCGTGCCCTGCGCCAGCACCGAGCCGTCACACAGCACGGTGACAATTTCGGAGATGGCGCGGATGAAGCTCATGTCGTGCTCCACCACCATCAGCGAGTGTTTGCCCTTGAGCGTGAGGAAGAGTTCGGCGGTGCGCGCGGTTTCCTCGTCGGTCATGCCGGCCACGGGCTCGTCGAGCAGCAGCAGCTTGGGGTCCTGCATCAGCAGCATGCCGATCTCCAGCCATTGCTTCTGCCCATGGCTCAGGTTGCCGGCCATGCGGTTCACACTGTCGGCCAGGTGGATGGTGTGCAGGATCTCGGCGAGCCGGTCACTCTGCCGAGAATCCAGGCGGAACAGCATCGAGGACTTGACGCCCTTGTCGGTGGCCAGCGCCAGCTCAAGGTTCTGGAACACCGTGAGGTACTCGAACACCGTCGGCTTCTGAAACTTGCGGCCGATGCCCAGTTGGGCGATCTCGGGCTCGGTGTGGCGCAGCAGGTCGATGGTGCTGCCGAAGAACACGGTGCCCTTGTCCGGCCGCGTCTTGCCCGTGATGATGTCCATCATCGTGGTCTTGCCCGCGCCGTTGGGGCCGATGATGCAGCGCAGCTCGCCGGGGGCGATGTCCAGGGAGAGGCCGTTGATGGCCTTGAAGCCGTCGAAGGAGCGGTGCACATCTTCCAGGTAGAGGATGCGGCCATGCGTGACATCCACCTCGCCCGGCGTGGCGATGCGCGAGAAGCCCGCCGCGCGGCCACCCGATTCGGTGGCACCGACCTCCGGAACGCCTTTGACGCGCGCATACCGCTGCGCGCCTTCCTGCATCAGTTCGGGGGTCATGCGCGCTCCTCCTTCTTCTTGCCGCGTGCCATCAGCGTGCGGAACAGCCCCATCACGCCCTGCGGCAGGAACAGCGTGACCAGGATGAACATGGCGCCCAGAAAGTACAGCCAGTACTCGGGGAACACGGTGGTGAACCAGCTCTTGGCGCCGTTGACGATGAAGGCGCCAACGATGGGCCCGACAAGCGTGGCACGCCCGCCCACGGCCGCCCAGATGGCGATCTCGATGGAGTTGGCGGGCGACATCTCGCCGGGGTTGATGATGCCGACCTGCGGCACGTAGAGCGCACCCGCTACGCCGCACATCATGGCGGAGATGGTCCAGATGGTGAGCTTGTAGTGCACCGGGTTGTAGCCCGAGAACATCACGCGGGTCTCCGCATCGCGGATGGCCTGCAGCACGCGGCCGAACTTGCTCTGCACCAGCCAACGCGCGAACAGGAAGAAGCCCAGCAGCGTCACCCCGGTGATGACGAACAGCGTCATGCGCATCTGCTGCGTGGCAATCGGGATGTCCAGGATGCGCTTGAAATCCGTGAAGCCGTTGTTGCCGCCGAAGCCCGTCTCGTTGCGGAAGAACAGCAGCATCGCGGCGAAGGTCATGGCCTGCGTGATGATCGAGAAATACACGCCCTTGATGCGGGAGCGGAACGCGAAGTAGCCGAACACGAAAGCCAATAGCCCCGGCACCGCCACCACCAAGATGGCCTGCACGATGAAGGAGCCGCTGAAGCTCCAGTGCCAAGGGAGCGTCTTCCAGTCCAGGAAGACCATGAAATCGGGCAACTCGCTCTTGTAGTTGCCGTCCAGGCCGATCTGGCGCATGAGGTACATGCCCATCATGTAGCCACCGAGGGCGAAGAACAGGCCGTGGCCCAGCGACAGGATGCCGGTGTAGCCCCAGATCAGGTCCATGGCCAGAGCGAGGATGGCGTAACACATGATGCGGCCGAAGATGGCCACCATGTAGTCGCTCATGTGCAGCGCGCTGGTCTCGGGCACGACCATGTTCAGCACGGGTGCCAGCGCGCAGACGACGATCAGCGCGACCAGGAAAGCCGCCCAGCCGGCGCGGGACAGCAGTGGCGCACGCCCTGGCAGCTGCACGTCGGCATGTGCCGCGCCGGCGACAGCCGCAGGCGGCGCGGGCGGCACTGGAGGAGATGCCGGTGCCGCGGGCGCGACCTGCACGCCGGCTTCGGCGGCAAGTGCACGTTCGATGGTGGAAGGGGTGGTAGTGCTCATGGTGTCATGCCTCCGCGCTGCGGCCCTTCATCGCGAAGATGCCCTGCGGCCGCTTCTGGATGAAGACGATGATCATGACCAGCACGGCGATTTTGGCCAGCACCGCGCCCGACCAGCCTTCGAGCAGCTTGTTCAGCAGCCCCAGGCCCATGGCGGCGTAGACGGTGCCCGCGAGCTGGCCCACGCCCCCGACCACGACGACCATGAAGGAATCGACGATGTAGCTCTGGCCGAGGTCAGGGCCCACGTTGCCGATCTGGCTCAGGGCGCAGCCCGCCAGGCCCGCGATGCCCGAACCGAGCGCGAAGGCGTAGGTGTCGATGCGCGCCGTGTTCACGCCCATGCAGGAGGCAATGGGCCGGTTCTGCGTCACGCCGCGCACGAACAGGCCGAGTCGCGTGCGCTCGATCATGAAGGCCGTTGCCGCCAGCACCATCACGGCGAAGACGATGATCATCAGCCGGTTCCAGGGCAGCAGCAGGTTAGGCAGCAGTTGCACCCCGCCGCTCATCCAGGCCGGATTCTCCACGCCCACGTTCTGCGCGCCGAAGATCGTGCGCACCAGCTGCATCAGCATCAGGCTGATGCCCCAGGTGGCCAGCAGCGTCTCCAGCGGCCGGCCGTAGAGGAAGCGGATCACGCCGCGCTCCAGCACGGCGCCGACCAGCGCGGAGGTCAGGAAGGACACAGGGATCGCGGCCAGCAGGTAGTAGCCGAACAACTCCGTCGGCAGGTACTTCTGGAAGAGGCCCTGCATCACGTAGGTGGCATAGGCGCCGATCATCATCAGCTCGCCATGCGCCATGTTGATCACGCCCATCAGGCCGTAGGTGATGGCCAGGCCCAGCGCCACCAGCAGCAGGATCGAGCCCAGGCTGATGCCCGTGAAGGCCTGGCCCAGCCGCTCGCCCCACACCAGCCCGGCGTCGATGGCGGCGATGGACGCGAGGATTTGTTTCTTCACCTCCGGGTCCTGCTCTTCCGCCAGGCGCTCGTTGAGCATCAGCTTCACTTCGGGGTTGGCGTTGTTGCCCAGCAGCTTGGCAGCTTCCATGCGGCTCTTCGGGTCCGCGCTGCTCAGCATGCCACCGGCGCGCACACGCTCCAGGCGTTCCTTCAAGGCCGGCACCTGTTCGGCCGCAAGAGCCTTCTCCACCATGGGCAGCAGCTCGGGCGACGGGTCGCCGAGCAAGGCCTGGATGGCCGCCGTGCGTTCGGCCTGGTCGGTGCTGGCCAGCTTCAGGGCGGACATCGCGCGGTCCACCGCGCCGCGCATGAAGTTGTTGTTGCTGACCTCTTCGGCATCCTCGGGCAGCGGCAGTGGCGCATCGGTGACCGGGTCGAAGCCCTTGTCGTCGCGCACGACGAAGACCTGCTTGTCGGTGTAGCGCACCGCGTCGTCGGCCAGCGCCTGCAGGAAGGCGGCGGTCTTCGCATCGGCGGTGACCAGCGCCTTGCCGATGGCGGCAGCGCGCTCCTGCGCGTCGCCGACGGCCATGGCGCGGGCCTCGTCGGGGGTCAACGCATGGACCGCGCTGCCGGCGGCGAATAGTGCGGGCAGCGCGAACAGCAGGTTCCGAATCAGGTGCCGGAGCATGGAGTGTCCTCGGGGAAAGATGGGAGGGCCGGTGTGTGAGTCAGCACGCCACAACACCCGCGCAAGATTGGTGCCAGGAGACGGCAGGAGCCAAGCGAAAGGGCCCGGCCTTCCATGAAGAGCGGGCCCCTCACGCCTTGCGGCGGTCAGCGATGCAAGCGATCAGAGCTTGGTCTTGCCGTCCGGCTCGTCCTTCTTCTTGTCGTTGCCTTCGATGTACGGGCTCCAGGGCTTGGCCTTCACGGGGCCCGGCGTCTTCCACACCACGTTGAACTGGCCATCGGCCTTGATCTCGCCGATGAACACGCTCTTGTGCAGGTGGTGGTTCTTCTCGTCCATCTTGGAAACGATGCCCGAGGGTGCCTTGAAGGTCTGGCCGGCCATGGCGGCGATGACCTTGTCGGCGTCCGTGGACTTGGCCTTCTCGACGGCCTGCTTCCACATGTAGATGCCGATGTAGGTGGCTTCCATCGGGTCGTTGGTCAGCGGCTTGTCCTTGTGGCCTGCCACGTTCTTGGCCTTGGCATAGTCGCTCCACTTCTTGATGAACTCGGTGTTGGTCGGGTTCTTGATGGACATGAAGTAGTTCCAGGCGGCCAGGTGACCCACCAGCGGCTTGGTGTCCACGCCGCGCAGTTCCTCTTCGCCCACGGAGAAGGCGACGACCGGCACGTCCTTGGCCTTCAGGCCGGCGTTGCCCAGTTCCTTGTAGAAGGGCACGTTGGAGTCGCCGTTGATGGTGGACACCACGGCCGTCTTGCCACCGGTGGAGAACTTCTTGATGTCCGCCACGATGGTCTGGTAGTCGGCGTGGCCGAAGGGGGTGTACTTCTCGTCGATGTCCGTGTCCTTCACGCCCTTGCTCTTGAGGTAGGCGCGCAGGATCTTGTTGGTGGTGCGGGGGTAGACATAGTCCGTGCCCAGCAGCACCCAGCGCTTGGCGCCGCCGCCTTCCTTGCTCATCAGGTAGTCCACGGCGGGGATGGCCTGCTGGTTGGGCGCGGCACCCGTGTAGAACACGTTCTTGGACAGTTCCTCACCCTCGTACTGCACGGGATAGTACAGCAGCGCGTTGGCTTCCTCGTAGACCGGCAGCACCGACTTGCGGCACGAAGACGTCCAGCAGCCGAAGGTCACGGCCACCTTGTCCTGGCTCACCAGCTGTTTGGCCTTCTCGGCAGCCAGCGGCCAGTTGGAGGCGATGTCCACCACCACGGGCTCGAGCTTCTTGCCCATCACGCCACCCTTGGCGTTGATCTCGTCCACGGCCATCAGCACCGTGTCCTTGAGCACGGTCTCGGAGATGGCCATGGTGCCCGACAGGCTGTGCAGCACGCCAATCTTGATGGTGTCCTGGGCCCAGGCCGGCAGTGCGGACAGGCCGGCCAGCGCGGCGGCGACGGCGAGGGTCTTGAGGTGGAAACGCTTGGAATTCATGCGCGGAGGCTCCTGGTTGAAAGATGGGAGGGACACAGGCGGTGCGCCTTCTGCATGTACCCGGTACATGCATCCCGCGAACCGATGACCTCACTGTAGGGACGCACCCCCTGCGGCGGAATACGCCGAGTGGCGTACAGCGCGTGGCGCGGCTGCCGTCCCCAGCGCGACCGTACGAACTCGCTACATTCCAGTCACGCACCGCAAAGAGGAGCACCGATGGACACCAGATCCCCGTCCCCGCAGGCCGACGCCGGCGAGGTCCCCAGCGGGCTGGCAGACAGCTGGGAGGCCCTGGCCGACGCCGAGGCAGCCGTGCTGTCCACGCGCCAGGGTCATGCGAAAGTGCCCCGGCCGCGCATCGGTCTGGCCATCTCCGGTGGGGGCGTGCGCAGCGCCACCTTCGGCCTGGGGCTGCTGCGGGGCATGGCGCAAAGTCCGACGGGCCCGCCGGCGCCCTCCCCTGCGGCCGCGGGCAGCGCCTCCAACGCCGCGTCCGACACCGCGCTGCTGGGCCGGCTGGACTACCTCTCCACGGTGTCCGGCGGCGGGTATGTGGGCGCGATGTACGGCCGCCTGGTCGACACCTACGGCGTGGCGCGGGCGTTGGAGCTCATGGCTGGCAGCCGCTCCACCGTGCTGGGCTGGCTGCGGCGCAATGGGCGCTACCTCACACCGGCGGGCTCGCGCGACATCGGCATCGCGGTGGTGACCTACCTGCGCGCCTGGCTGGCGATCCATACCGAGTTCATGTTCGCCTGCATCCTGCTCGGCCTGGTGGTGGTCACGCCCCACCTGTGGCAGCACAGTTTCCAGCAGCTCGACCCGCAGGCCTGGGAGCCCTGGTACACGCCCTGGTGGGTCTTCGCGGCCAGCCTGTGGGGGGCACTCGCGCCGGGCGCCATCGCGGGCTATTGGGCCGCGCGCGACGCGCCCAACCCCGGCTCGCGGCATGCGGCGCTGGGCTGGAAGGACGGCATCTTCGTGCTGCTGCTGGCTGTGGTGGCCTGGTGGCTGGTGCGCACGCTGCATGCGCAAGGCGCGCTCAACCCGCTGCGCAACGGCCTGAGCTGGCCGGGCATCGGTGCGCTGGCGCTGGTGTCGGTGGTGGTGGGGCAGCTCTCCGCGCTGGTATGGCTCGCGCTGGACCCGGAGCCGCATGCGCTCAAGGTCGCACGGCTGCGCAACCGGCTCACGCGCGCGTTGCGCGTGGTCATGCTGGCCTCGGCCGCGCTGGCCGCCGCAGGTGCGCTGGACCGCCTGAGCTGGTGGTTTCTTGAAGAGTTCCAGAGCGGCAACGCATGGTTGTGGCGCGGCGTGGGGGTGGGGAGCCTGAGCATCATCGTGCTGCGTGCGCTGGTACAGCCGCTGCAGAAAATGGCAGCGGACTCCACCAACGGCAAGAAGAACGCCTGGCTGCCGCGCCTGCTCAACATCGGCAGCATGCTGGGCCTGCTGGCACTGGTGACGGCCTGGATGGTGCTGCTGCAGTGGTTCGTCTTCGCACCCGAGACCTTCGAAGCCCTGCGCGCCGTGCCGGCCTGGATGCGGGCCGGCATGCTCTTCGCGGTGTGGGCGATCTGGATCCTGCTGTCGGCCGCCAACACGCAGATGGCCAACACCTCGTCGCTGCACAGCTTCTACCGTGCGCGCCTGACACGCGCCTACCTGGCCGTGGGCAACCCGGAGCGCCAGCTGGCCGACACCAATGGCGTGCGCGCCGACGTGACGCGCGTGGTCGACGGCGACGACACCGCGCTGCTGTGTTACCGCCCCGAACTGCGCGGTGGGCCCATCCACCTCGTCAACGCCTGCCTGAACCAGACGCGCGACGATTCCAGCGGCCTCTACAACGCCGACCGCAAGGGCACGCTGGTCACGGCGAGCTGGCGCGGCTTCGAGGTCGGCACGCGCGAGTTCATCTCGCTCAAAGAGGGGCACGACGCGGGCACGCTGGGCCGCTGGGTGGCGGTGTCCGGCGCGGCGGCGTCGCCGGGCGCGGGCTCCTACACCTCGCGCGGGCTGGCGCTGCTGCTGTACTTCCTCGGCGTGCGCCTGGGCCACTGGATGCAGGCGCCCGGAGAACGCGTGCAATTGCGCTGGGGCAGCGCGCTGGGCTGGCGCCTCCTCACCAAACCCATGATGCTGGCCAGCGAGGCGTCCGCCACCTTCTTCGGCGTGGAGCGGCCCTGGTGGTACCTTTCCGATGGCGGCCACTTCGAGAACACCGGGGTCTATCCGCTGCTTAAGCGCGAGCTGGACTTCATCATCCTCTCCGACGCCGGTGCCGACGCGCTCTACGAATTCGGCGACCTGGAAAACCTGGTGCGCAAGGCCCGCATCGACTTCGGCGCGGAGATCGACTTCTACACGCGCGAGGAAGCCGCCAAGCTCTTCAGCCTGCACAGCCCCGAGCTCACCGTGCTCTCGCCCGAGGACATGGGCAACAGCCACTCCAGCCGCGGCGTGCTGCTGGCGCGCATCCGCTACCGCGAGCGCCCCGGGCCGGCGGACCGCCATGGCCAGCCCACCACCGTGCGGCCCGAGGGCACGCTGCTGGTGGTCAAGCCCAACCTGCACGACGCGCTGGACGTGGACCTGCTCGCCTATGCGCAGAAACACCCGGCCTTCCCACACGAGTCCACAGGCGACCAGTCCTTCGACGAGGCGCAGTGGGAGAGCTACCACCGCCTGGGCGAAGACTTCGGCCGCGCCATGCAGGCCTCGTGGCTGGCGCAGCTGCCCGGCTGGCGCACCCCCGCACGCCACGGCTTGCGCGTCGCGGCGCGGCTGGGCGAGGCCCGCGCTGCAGCGGCCAGCGCGCCCACCGAGCCGCTGTGGCGGCGCAATGCGCGCGCCGCGGCCATCGGCACCACGCTGGGCGTGGGCGCCTCGGGCACGTTGCTGATCTCGCTGTGGCAGGTGCAGGACCAGCTGCAGCGCAACCAGAGCGACCAGCAGACCGAGGCCCGCACGCTGTTCACCGAGGTCTCGCGCGGCCTGCAGAACTTCAAGGGCACCTGCCCCGAGGTGCCCGAACATGTGGTGACGCAGGCCGCGCTGCTGCTGGACCTGCGCGGCAGTCCCACCATGCGCCCGCTGGAGCAGGCCGGGCTGGAGCGCCTGGTGGGCCGCATCGCCGAGGAATGCACGCAGCAGCCCGAGGCCAGTCCGTCCTGCACCGTGGCCTACGAGCGCGTGCAGACCAGCCTGTGCGCCCTGGTGCTGAAGCCCCGCACCGAAAACACGGCCTTCAACTACTGGCACCCGGGCGCCTCGCCGCAGGAACAGATGCGCGACAGCCAACGGGTGTTGCAGGGGCTCGCGGCGCGGTTCCCGGTCTTCGGCCTGGCGAACCGGGGCAAGCCGGAGGACCTCGTGGCGGCATCGGCCGACGGCGATGCCTACGACATCGGCGTGGCGCCGCCGCCCCGCGACGAGGACTCCGCGGCCAACATCGCTGCGGCACAGGCGCAGGCCGACACCGCACCCACTGCACCCACTGCACCCGCTACACCGGCCGCACCTGCTGCACCAACGGCAGCGGCTGCCGGTGCCGCGCCGCCCGCGACAGGCGCCGCCGCGCCGGCTCCGGCGCCCGTGGCGCCGCCATCCACCGGCGCTGCGCCACCACCTCCCGGTGACACCACCGCGACCGTTCGCGCAACCGGCGCCGGCAGCAACATGGTCGCCGTGCCCACGCTGCAGAACTGCCAGCGCGGCAATGGCCGCAGCACGCTCTACATCCACATCTACAGCGAAGCCTCGCGCCTGCAGGCCACCACGCTGCAACTCGCGCTGCAGTCCCGCGCCAGCAGCCCGCTGGTGGTGGCACCCATCGAGAACGTCACGCGCAGCGCCGACCTGCGCCAGCAGCGCCGGCCGGTGCCCTGGCCGCAGGCCACGCTGGTGCTGCACGATGCCGAGAGCCGCGACTGCGCTCGCGCCATCGCCGGCTACGTGGGTGCGCCGTGGGTGGGCGCCGACAGCAGCAGCCGCGTCCGGCTGCGCATGCTCTCGCGCTCGCTGCAGGGCACGCCGGGCGTGATCGAGCTGTGGCTGCCGCCCGTCGGCGAGGGGCCGGGCGCCATCGCGCAGGCGGCGTTGCCCGAGACACGCTGAAGCGGTTGCGGTTGCGGTTGCGGACAGCCAGCGCCCGCCGCAGCGGCTGGTGCACAATGGCCGCGCCATGCCCACCACCGCCCAGCCCCTGGCAGCGTCGCACGCGGCGCAGCGCCTGCAGCGCATCGCGCTGGCTCGCCAGAGCCTGCTGGCCGAACGCGTGGCCACGCCCTGCGCCCTGGTGGAGCCCTGGATCGAGCGCTCCTGGCGGCGCTGCCTGGCGGCCGGCCGCGAGCCGCAGCAGGCCGTGGTCTTCGAGGCCGTGACGGCCACCGCGGCGCGCGACAGCCGCGAGCGCGACCACCAGCTGGTGCAGGCCGCGCGCCCCGTGCTCGAGCAACTCGCCCAGGCACTGGCGAGCACCGGGTACTTCGCCATCCTCACCAACGCCGCAGGGGTCGTGGCCGATGTGCACGGGCCGGTGGACCGGGCCGACCCGCGTGCCGCGCTGATCACCCGCATCGGCGTGGACCTGTCGGAGCAGCGCGTCGGCACCACCGCCATCGGCGCGGCCTTGACCGAACTGCGCAGCGTCTGGCTGCACCGCGGCGAACATTTCTTCCGCGACACCTCCTGCTACAGCTGCGCGGGGGCACCCCTCTTCGGCCCCTGGGGCGAATGCGTGGGCATGCTGGACCTGACGGGCGTGGACGCGCCGGAACGCAGCGAGCTCCGCCACCTCGTGGGCCTGTCGGCGCGGCGCATCGAGAACGCGCTGGTGCTGCGGCAGCCCGCGGCGCTGTGGCTGCGCCTGAACTGGCCCGGCCATGCGATGGGCGGCGACAGCGACGGCCTGCTGGGCCTGGACGCGGATGGCCTGGTCTGCGGCAGCAATGCAGCGGCGCGCGAGATGCTGCCGCAGCTCGGCCAAGCCGTGGCACTGGCGATGCCGCCCAGCCACTGCAGCGAGCTCTTCGCGCTGCCGCCCGACGCGCTGTTCGACGCTGCCCGCCGCGCGCCCGCGCCCATGGACGTGCCCCTCTGGTCGGGCCTGCACCTGCAGCTGCTGGCGCTGCCGGCGGCGTGGGGCCGCTCCTCGGTGGCGGGCGGCGCGGAGGCCTTGACGCCGCCGCCCCGCCGCCTGCGCGACGTGGAGGCGGCGCTGATCCGCAAGGCCGTGGACGAGGCCCGCGGCAACGTCGCACTGGCTTCGGAGCGACTGGGCGTGAGCCGCGCCACGGTCTACCGCAAGCTCGGCCGGCGCTGAAGCTCAGCGGCCACGTCCGCCGCTACAGCGCGCAGGAACGAAAGCCGCAGAAGATCTGGTCGCTGGCGGGCCGCGCGAAGTTGCGCAGGCGCGGATGCTTCATGCGCTCCCGCGTGGCGAAGGAGCCGCCACGCAGCACCTTGGCGTGGCCGAAATGCGGCTCGGAATACGCGGCCCAGGGGCCTGCGACGAAGCCCGGGTACGGCCCGAAGGTGGTGCCGGTCCACTCCCACACATCGCCCCAGCGCATGGCCTGCCGTGCCACGCTGCAGGCGGCACGCTCCCACTCCACCTCGGAGGGCAGGCGGCGCCCGGCCCAGCGGCACCACGCGTCGGCCTCCCACAGCTCGCATGCAGCACGGGCTGGTTGCCGGGCATGCGGCGCATCTGGCCGAAGCGGCGCTGCATCACCGAGCCGCTGGCCACACCGATCTGCTCCACATGGCGCGGTGCACGCCCGCCGGGGGCCGCGCCGTCCTGGGCCTGCGCCTGCAGCCAGGCCCAGCCGTCGGGGTGCCAGAGCTCCTGGCGGTCATAACCCCCGTCGTCGACGAATTCGACGTACTGTGCCCACGCCACCGGCTGGGCGTCCATCTCGCACTCGGGCAGCGACACGCCATGGGCCAGCCGTTCGTTGTCGACCACGAAGCCGCCATCGGACAGCCCCATGGTCCAGCGCGTCGCGGGCAGCACCAGCGGCGGGCGCGGCGTGAGCGCATGCGGCCCCGCCAGCGGCAGCGCAACGCCACGCTCCTGCGCGATCTCCACCAGTTGCTCGCCGCGCAGGTCCTCATGGAACAACGCGAGGCGGTAGAAGTACAGCGCGTCGTCGCTCTCCTGCGCCTTGGCCAGCAACTCCAGCGTACCTTCCAGCGTCTCCAGCAGGTAGCCACGCACGGCCTGCGGGTCCGCGGCGGCAGGGTCGCGCACCGCGGCCTCGCCGTCCCACCAGGCGTCGGCGTGGGGGTGCAGAGATGCCAGGCGCGTGGGCCGCTGCGGACAGGCCATGCCCTGCGCACGCTGCATGTTGCGCGCGGTCCAGGCCTCGGCGAACCACCCCACATGGCCCGCTATGGCGAAGGGGTCGGCCGTGGCACCGGGTGCATACGGGCCATCGGGCCGCGGAGGGACTTCCTCGAAGCGCGACAGCAGGTGCAGCGTGTGGTTGCGTGCATCCATCAATGCGAGCGACAGCAGGTCACGCCCCGCCTGGCGGATGGTGGGACGGTCGATGGCGGCGGCGTGCTCATTCATGGCGGCGTGAATTGTAGGCAGGGCGACAAAGGCCGGCAGCGGCGCCCCGAAGGGGTGCACCACAGCGCTCCACGACACCGTCTTCCCCTGGAAAACCCCCGTGTGCAACGAGTGGCCAGCCCAGGTATCGCAGGTATCATCACCGACCACCATCGCACCGGCCGACACCCTGGCAGGCATGCGACCCTTCTTTCAAAGCACGCCCATCGCGTGACCTCGCGGAGACTGATCTTGTTGTCCACCTTCCTCAAGCTGGCCCTGGGCATGGATTGGATCAGCAAGCAGCTGGGCCGCGTGGCCGCATGGGCCGTGTTCGCGGCCGCCATGATCTCCGCCGGCAATGCCTTCGTGCGCTACGGGCTGGACATCAGCTCCAACGCCTGGCTCGAGATCCAGTGGTACCTCTTCGGTGCCACCGTGATGCTGGGTGCACCCGTGGTGCTCAAGCTCAACGAGCACGTGCGGGTGGACATCTTCTACGGCCGCCTGAAGGGCCACAACCCCGTGTATGTGGACCTGTTCGGCCTGGTCTTCTTCCTGCTGCCCGTGATGGCCACCATCGCCTGGCTCAGCTTTCCGCTGTTCCTCAACATGCTGCGCACCGGCGAGATGTCCAACAACGCCGGCGGACTGATCCGCTGGCCGGCCATGATGCTGCTGCCGCTGGGATTCGGGCTCATGTTCCTGCAGGGGCTGTCGGAGATCGTCAAGCGCATCGCCTACCTGCGTGGCATCTACGAGATGGACACCCACTACGAGAAGCCGGTGCAGTAAGGCGCACGCGCACCTTCCGCTCGACTCCACCGCGTCACCACTTTCTCCCGCGAGCCCCCTCATGCAGATGGAAAACTTCGCGCCGGTCATGTTCGGCTGCCTCGTGCTGGTCATGCTGATCGGCTTCCCCGTGGCCTTCTCGCTGTCCGCGCTGGGCATGGCCTCGGGTTTCTTCGCGATCCAGATGGGCTGGTTCCCGGCGGTGTTCATGGAGAACCTGCCGCTCAACATCTTCGGCATCCTGTCCAACGAACTGCTGCTGGCGATTCCCTTCTTCACCTTCATGGGCGCGATCCTGGAGAAGTGCGGCCTGGCCGAGGACATGCTCGACTCCATGGGCCAGCTCTTCGGCACGGTGCGGGGCGGCCTGGGTTACTCGGTGATCATCGTGGGCTTCATCCTGGGCGCCATCACGGGCACGGTGGCCGGCCAGGTCATCGCGATGGCACTCATCTCGCTGCCGGTGATGATGCGCTACGGCTACAACACGCGGTATGCCACGGGTGTACTGGCCGCCTCGGGCACCATCACGCAGCTGGTGCCGCCGTCGCTGGTGCTGATCGTCATGGCCGACCAGCTGGGCCGCTCGGTGGGCGACATGTACAAGGGCGCCTGGGGCCCGTCGATCCTGCAGGTGCTGATCTTCGCCGGCTACACCTTCATGCTGGGCATCTTCAAGCCGCACCATATCCCGGGCATTCCCAAGACAGCCCGCACCATGAGCGGTGCGCAGCTGTGGTTCAAGTGCCTGCGCGGCATCATCCCCTCTGCGATCCTGATCTTCGCGGTGCTGGGCTCCATGGGGGGCCTGCCAGGCATCGACACGGCCATCGCCACGCCCACCGAGGCTGGCGCCATGGGCGTGGTGGGCGCGTTGGTGCTGGCCGCGCTGCACGGCCGGCTGAACTGGCAGTTGATCTGGGAGGCCATGGTCGCCACGATGCGCCTCACGGCCATGGTGGTGTTCATCCTGATCGGTGCGCGCGTGTTCTCGCTGGTGTTCCAGGGCGTGGACGGTGCACGCTGGGTGGAGCACATGTTGACGGGCCTGCCGGGCGGCCAGGTCGGCTTCCTGATCGCCGTCAACATCTTCATCTTCTTCCTGGCCTTCTTCCTCGACTTCTTCGAGATCGCCTTCATCATCCTGCCGCTGCTGGGCCCGGTGGCCGACAAGCTGGGCATCGACCTGATCTGGTTCGGCGTGCTGCTGTGCGTGAACATGCAGACCTCGTTCATGCACCCGCCTTTCGGCTTCGCGCTGTTCTACCTGCGCGGCATCGCCGACACCTTGTTCAAGGAGAAGCGGCTGGAGAAGCCGATTCTTTCCTCCGACATCTACCTGGGCTCGATCCCGTGGGTGCTGATGCAGCTGATCCTCGTGGCCATCGTGATCTTCGTGCCGCAGACGGTCACGATGTTCATTCCGAAGGCCGAGGTCGTGGATGTCGACAAGGTGATCATCGAAGTGCCCGAGGACGACCTCAAGCCCAAGGACGCGGATCCCGATCCGAATGCCTCCAGCGAAGAGAAGTCCGCCGAGGAAGGCCTGCCGGGTGGCGACAACAGTGACCTGAACACGCCCGACCCCAACGCCGCGGCCTCGTCGCCCGGTGCTGCTGCACCGAAGACGCCGTGAGACTCCTGCACGCACGCGCGGATTGAACCCCTCGTCCTTCCAGTTCAGGCCCACCGACGGCCGCGTCGAGGGCACTGCGTTCTCCTTCTTCTTCAAGCTGCTGGCCACCGGAATCGTGGCCGGCTGCGCGGGGTGGATGGTGCGGCTGTGGATGGCCGGCGCCCTGGGCAGCGCGCGGACCACGGGCACGGGCTGGTTGATCGCCGGCCTGGTGATGATGGCCTGGACCTGGTGGAGCATCCTGCGCAGCCGCACGCGCATCGATGCGAGCGGCATCCACCAGCGTTGGGTCTGGGACAAGCACATGCCGCTGGAAGACCTGGCCTACGTCAAGCTGATGCGCGTGCGCGGCCTGGAGTGGCTGATCGCACCGCGCATCTACGCGCGCTCGCTGCTGGGCAAGTTCGCGGTGTTCTACGGTGCCGACGCCGCGCTGGTGCGGGAGTTCGAACGCATCGAGGTGGAACTGCGGCGCCTGCGCGGTTTTTGAAGCGCCCAAAAAATTTATAGCGCCCATAAAAAAACCGCGCCAGGGGCGCGGTTCCTTCTTCAGCGCCGGCAGCTGGTCAGAGCTTGACGGTCTGCATGTAGCTGTCGAAGCGGGCCTCGGCCACGCGGAACCACATCTGCTGGTCGCGCAGGAAGCCTCGGAAGTCCGCAAAGATCGTCTTCCACTCGGGGCTCTTGGCGTCATTCTCTGCATACACCTGCATGGCTGCGGCATAGGACGCATCCAGCACGGGCTTGGAGAAGGGCAGCAGCTTCACCTTGGCGCCCACCAGCTGCTTGAGCGCGGTGGGGTTGCGGGCGTCGTACTTGGCCAGCATGTCCATGGACGCTTGCGCGGAGGCGGCGGCGATGATGGCCTTGTTCTCGGCCGACAGCGCATCGAATGCCTTGTTGTTGATGTAGAAGTCCACCTCCGGGCCGCCTTCCCACCAGCCGGGGTAGTAATAGATCGGCGCGACCTTGTTGAAGCCCAGCTTCTGGTCGTCGTAGGGGCCGACCCACTCGGCCGCGTCGATGGTGCCCTTTTCCAGCGCCTGGTAGATCTCGCCGCCGGGGATGCTCTGCGGCACCACGCCCATCTTGATCATCACTTCACCGACCAGGCCGCCACCCAGGCGCATCTTCAGGCCCTTCATGTCGGCCACGGTCTTGATCTCCTTGCGGAACCAGCCACCCATCTGCGTGCCGGTGTTGCCACCCGCGAAGCTGACCATGTTGTAGCCGGCGTAGAACTCGTTCATGAGCTTGCGGCCGTTGCCGTGCATCATCCAGGCGGTCATCTGGCGCGCGTTCATGCCGAAGGGGATGGCCGAGCCGATGGCGAACGCGGGGTTCTTGCCGTAGAAGTAGTAGGGCACCGTGTGGCACATCTCCACCGAACCCTGCTGCACACCGTCGACCACGCCGAAGGGAGGCATCAGTTCACCGGCCGCATGCACGGAGATCTCGAACTTGCCACCCGACATGGCCTTGACCGCGTTCGCGAAGACTTCGGCGCCACCGTAGATGGTGTCCAGCGGCTTGGGAAAGCTCGATGCCAGGCGCCAGCGGATGGCGGCCTGCGCGTGCACCGCCGGTGCCGCCCCAGCGGCCAGCACGCCAGCGATACCGGCATTTTTCAGAATGGAACGACGATCCATGGTCACAAATCTCCATCAAAAATTGATATTGCCCGAACACCTCCGACCCCATCGGGGACCGTCGGCGCAGGGCGCATGTAGCGAGGAAATTATAGGAACGCACCCCTGCTACAAAGGGGTGGGTTTACCCCTGTGAGCAGGCCTTGCACCCGCGTGGCGCACCGCGCCGATGCGCTATGAAAAATGAAGTCAGACGACGCGCTGGATCAGCGCGGGCGCGGGCCGCCCGGCGTCGTTCGGCCGCACGAAGCGCGCCGTGATCGATGCTTCGATGCCTTGTGCATCGAGGCCCCGCATGGCCATCAGGGCTGCGGGATCGCCATGCTCGATGAACGCGTCGGGCAACCCCAGTTGCAGCACGGGCCGCTCCAGGCCCTCCGCCTGCAACGCTTCCATCACGGCACTGCCCGCGCCACCCATGACGCAGCCATCTTCCACCGTGATCAGCGCTTCATGGTCCGCTGCTATGGTTTTCAACAGCGCCACGTCCAACGGCTTGGCCCACCGCATGTTCACGACCGTGGCATCCAGGCGCTCGGCCGCTTCGAGGGCAGGGTACAGCAGCGTGCCGAACACGAGGATCGCGATGCGCCGGCCCGTGCGTCGCACTTCGGCCTTGCCGAAAGGCAGGGGTTCGAGGTCTTTCTGGACCGCGACGCCGGCGCCGGAGCCCCGGGGGTAACGCACGGCCACCGGATGGTCCTGCGCGAAGGCCGAGGACAACAGCGCGCGGCATTCGCTTTCGTCCGCGGGGCAGGCCACCGAGAGATTCGGGATGCAGCGCAGGAAAGCGATGTCGTAGTTGCCCGCGTGCGTGGCGCCATCGGCACCCACCAGGCCCGCGCGGTCCAGGGCGAACACGACCGGCAGGTTCTGGATCGCCACGTCGTGGATCAACTGATCGTAGCCCCGCTGCAGGAAGGTGGAATAGATCGCCACCACGGGCTTGAGCCCTTCGCAGGCCAGGCCCGCGGCGAAGGTCACAGCATGCTGCTCGGCGATGCCCACGTCGAAATACCGCTTGGGGAACCGCTTTTCGAATTCCACGAGGCCCGAGCCCTCGCGCATGGCCGGCGTGATGCCCACCAGCCGCGCGTCGTGCGCAGCCATGTCGCACAACCATTGCCCGAAGACCTGCGTGAAGGTGGGCTTGCCCGGTGTGGCGGGTTTCAGCAGGCCTACGGCGGGGTCGAACTTCCCCGGTCCGTGGTAGGCCACGGGGTCGGCTTCGGCGAGCTTGTAGCCCTGCCCTTTCTTCGTGACCACGTGCAGGAACTGCGGGCCCGGCAGCTGCCGCAGGTTCTCCAGCGTGGGGATCAGCGAATCCAGGTCATGCCCGTCGATGGGCCCCGTGTAGTTGAAGCCGAACTTCTCGAACAGCGTGGCGGGCACCACCATGCCCTTGGCGTGTTCCTCGAAGCGCTTGGCGAGCTCGAACAGCGGCGGCGCACCCTTGAGCACGGTCTTGCCCACGTTCTTGGCCGCGGCGTAGAACTGGCCGGTCATCAGCTGCGCGAGGTAACGATTGAGCGCGCCCACCGGCGGGCTGATGCTCATGTCGTTGTCGTTGAGGATCACCAGCAGGTTGCAGTCGGCCACGCCGGCGTTGTTCAGCGCCTCGAAGGCCATGCCGGCCGTAAGCGCCCCGTCGCCGATGATGGCCACCGCGCGGCGCTGCTCGCCCTTGATCTTCGCGGCCAGCGCCATGCCCAGGGCGGCGGAGATCGAGGTGCTGGAATGCGCCGTGCCGAAGGCGTCGTAGGGGCTCTCGGCGCGCTGCGGGAAGCCGCTCAGGCCGCCGAACTGGCGCAGGCTGGCCATGCGCTCGCGCCGCCCCGTGAGGATCTTGTGCGGGTAGGTCTGGTGGCCCACGTCCCACACCAGCCGGTCGTGCGGCGTGTTGAACACATAGTGCAGCGCCACCGTCAGTTCCACGGTGCCCAGGTTGGAGCTCAGGTGGCCGCCGGTCTTCGCGACGCTGGCCAGCAGGTAGGCACGCAGCTCGTTGGCCAGCGCGCGCAGCTGGGCGCGCGGCAGGCGGCGCAGGGCTTCGGGATCGCCCGCCTGTTCGAGCAGTCGGTATACGGGGTCGCTCATCGGGATGTCCTTCAATGCTGCCGGTTGACGACCATGTCGGCCAGGGCGCGCAACGCGTGGGAGGACGGCAGCTGTGCGCCGTCGAGTGCCTGGCATGCCGTGGCCAGCAGCTCCTGGGCATAGGCGCGCGAACGCTCCAGGCCCAGCACCGACACGTACGTGGGCTTGTTGGCCATAGCATCCTTGCCCGCCGTCTTGCCCAGGGTGGCGGCGTCGCCCGTCACGTCGAGGATGTCGTCCACCACCTGGAAGGCCAGGCCGATGGCCGCGCCGTAGGTCGAGAGTCCCGCGCGCTGCGCGGCGTCGGGGTGGCCGCAGGCCGCGCCCATCATCACGCTGCCATGCAGCAGCGCGCCGGTCTTGAGCTCGTGCATGTCGCGCAGCTGGCGTTCGTTCAACGCCACGCCCACGCTGGCCAGGTCGATGGCCTGGCCACCCGCCATGCCGGCACTGCCGGCGGCCTGGGCCAGCAGGCGGCACCATGTGGACTGCATCGCGGTGGGCACGGAGGGATCCTCCGGCGTCAGCAGTTCGAAGGCCAGGGCCTGCAAGGCATCACCGGCCAGCAGCGCGGTCGCCTCGCCGAAGCGCACATGCACCGTGGGCTTGCCACGGCGCAACACGTCGTTGTCCATGCAGGGCATGTCGTCGTGCACCAACGAGTAGGCATGGATGAGTTCGGTCGCGCAGGCCGGGCGCAGCGCCAGCGTCCGCTCGCCACCGACCGCTTCGCAGGCAGCCAGGACCAGAAGCGGCCGCAGGCGCTTGCCGCCATCCAGCACGGCATACCGCATGGCCTGCACCAGTTCGGCGGGAGCGCCGTGGTCCATGCCTTGCGGCGGGTCGACCGTGACCCAGTGGTCCAGGGACTGCTCCACGCTGGCCAGGCATTCGCCCATCCATGGCGCCAGGTCGAAGGGCGACGTGGCGTGTTCCGCCATTGGCTGCGCGCTCACTCGGCGGTCCATGGCTTGAGAACGCCGGCTTCGAGCACCTTGACCTGGTTCTCCACCGATTCCAGGCGCGCCCGGCAATACCGCAGCAGCTCTGCGCCGCGCTGGTAGCCACCCATGAGTTGCTCCAGCGGCATGTCTCCCGACTCCAGGCGCGCCACCAGTTGCTCCAGTTCCTCCAGCGCGGCTTCGTACGTGGTGGGCGGTGGCGTGGCAGCCGTCGAGTTGGATTTGGTCATCAGTGGAGATTGGGACATCGCAAGAGCAAGCGGTGCATTTTAGGCCGGGGCGAAAGGCTATCCATCTCCTTGGAGGCGCGGGGCTACAATCCGCCCTTCTCGCCGGCCTGTCCGGAATCCTCCTTCCCGCTTCGGCCCGTGCGATGCCGGGGATCCTTCTCCCGTATTCTCCCTGTGGGGGGTCTTTAGGTCAGGACGTTCATGTCTGATTTAAGTCTTCGACTGCAGCAGGCGAACAGCCAACTACCAGTTTCCAGTTACTTCGACGAGGCGCTCTACCTTCGCGAACAGCAGCGCATACTGCGCGCCGGTCCCCGCTACGTGGGACACCGGCTCGCAGTGCCCGAGACCGGCGACTACTACACCCTGCCCCAGGAAAAAGGTGGCCGTGCCCTCATCCGCACGCCCAAGGGCGTGGAACTGGTCTCCAACGTCTGCCGCCACCGCCAGGCGCTGATGCTGCAGGGGCGCGGCTCGCTGCGCCAGGAGCATCCTGGCGCCGCGGGTGGCAACCTCGTGTGCCCGCTGCACCGCTGGACCTACAGTGCCGACGGCAGCCAGCCCGTGGGCACGCTGATCGGCGCGCCGCATTTCGCCGAGGATCCGTGCCTCAACCTCAACAACTACCCGCTGCAGGAGTGGAACGGGTTGCTCTTCGAGGGCGGAGCCGGCAGCCATGTGGCCAAGGACCTCGCAGGCCTGGGCCCGCAGTCCGAGCTGGACTTCGACGGTTATGTGCTGGACCACGTCGAGCTGCACGAGTGCAACTACAACTGGAAGACCTTCATCGAGGTCTACCTGGAGGACTACCACGTCGGCCCCTTCCACCCGGGACTGGGCAGCTTCGTCACCTGCGACGACCTGCGCTGGGAGTTCCGTGACCGCTACTCGGTGCAGACCGTGGGCGTAGCCAACCGCCTGGGCCGCGCGGGCAGCCCGGTCTACGAGCGCTGGCAGAAGGCGCTGCTCGACTACCGCAACGGCCAGCCGCCCAAGTACGGCGCGATCTGGCTCACCTACTACCCCCACATCATGGTGGAGTGGTACCCGCACGTGCTGACCGTCTCCACGCTCTACCCGCGCGGACCGCAGAGCACGCTGAACATGGTGGAGTTCTACTACCCCGAGGAGATCGCAGCCTTCGAGCGCGAGTTCGTCGAGGCGCAACGCGCGGCCTACATGGAGACCTGCGTGGAGGACGACGAGATCGCCCTGCGCATGGACGCCGGCCGCAAGGCGCTGCTGGACCGCGGCGACAACGAAAGCGGCCCTTACCAGAGCCCCATGGAAGACGGCATGCAGCACTTCCATGAGTGGTACCGCCAGGCCATGGCCTGACACCTCCCCTACCCCCTTGTTCCGATGCCCACCTACAGCACCCTGATCAGCGCCGAAGAACTGCAGTCCCTGATGGACAGCGGCGTGCCCCTGATGGTCTTCGACTGCAGTTTCGAGCTCATGAAACCCGAGGCGGGTGACCAGCAGTACGCAGAGGCCCACATCCCCGGCGCCGTGCGTGCCGACCTGGACCGGAACCTCAGCGTGCATGGCGATGCCGCACGCGCCAGCGGTGGCCGCCATCCGCTGCCCACGCGCGAGGCCTTTGCTGCCTGGCTGGGCAGCGTGGGCTTCGAGAACGGCATGCAGGCCGTGGCCTATGACCGGCAGGGCTTCAACTACTGCGGCCGCCTGTGGTGGATGCTCAAGTGGCTCGGCCACGAGAACGTGGCGGTGCTGGATGGTGGCCTGGAGGCCTGGTATGCGCAGGGTGGCGTGGTGACTTCCGGCGCCGGTACGGTGCACCCGCCGCGCAGCTTCCAGATCGGTGCGGCCGCCGCGGAATTGCGCGATGCCAAGGACGTGCTGGCCGGCCTGGGCCGCCCCACGCAGACCGTCATCGATGCACGCGGCGCGCCGCGCTACCGTGGCGAAGTGGAGCCGCTGGACCCCGTGGCGGGCCACATCCCCGGCGCATTGAACCGCCCCTTCGGCACCAACGTGGGCGACGGCGGCAAGTTCAAGCCCGCTGCGGTGCTCAAGGCCGAATTCACCGAGTTGCTGAACGGCCGCGATCCCGCGTCCGTGGTGCACCAGTGCGGCAGCGGTGTGAGTGCCGTGCCGAACCTGCTGGCCATGGAAGTCGCCGGCTTCGGCCGCCAGCCGCTGTATGCGGGCAGCTGGAGCGACTGGTGCAGCGACCCGTCGCGGCCATTCGCGAAGGGCTGACGGCCAAGCCTCCCTCACGCACCGCCCCCGCAAGCGGACGCCCTGGCTAAGCAGCGCTGGCCGGCGCGGCGGTGTGCGCTTCAGCTGGCCTTGCCGCGAGACCCTTTGCGCCCCTGCGCTGCCGCACGCCGCAGGCAGTCGGCGAACAACTGCGCCGCGGGTGTCATCGGCTGCGCCTGGCGCTGCAGCAGTGTCACATGCAAGACCGCCAGCGGTGCGGGCAAGGGCAGCGCCACCACGCCGCCGAATGCGGGATCGCTTCCGTCGAACACATTGCGCGCCATCAGCGCCAAGGCATCCGTGCGCTGCAGCAAGGTGAGCGCCATCAACGTGGACTGGCAGGCAATCACGTCGGTCGGTGCCGCCAAGCGCCGCGCGGCGAACAGGTCGTGCAGCAGCGGCAATCCATAACCCGGCACCAGCCACAACGCGTCCTGCAGGCTGCGCAGTGAGCGCGCCTGTGCGAGCGGATTGCCCCTACGCGCCACCACCACGAGAGGCCAGTCGAGCAGCACCTCGCGCACCATGCCGTCGTCCCCGGGGGGCTCCATGCCCACGGGCTCGCTGACCACGGCGAAGTCGTAACCACCGCCGTGCCAACGCTCGTCGGTGTTGGGCCAGCTCAGCTCAGCCAGCTCCAGCGAAACGCCGGGACGCAGGGCGCGGAATTCGGTCAATGCCTCTGGCAAGAGCTGCGTGGCCGTGGAACTGAAGGCGACCGTCAGGCGCCCACCCGTGCCGTCGCGCATCTGGACGATCTCGTCTTGCGTGCGCCGCACCTCGTTGAACAGCAGACGGCTGCGCCGCAGCAGTGCCAGCCCGAGCTCGGTGGGCACCACACCCTTCACGCTGCGCGCGAACAGCGGGGCTCCCACCTGGCGCTCGAGCTCCCGCACCGCGTGCGTGACCGCCGGCTGGGTCAGGTGGACATGGCGTGCGGCGGAGCGGATGCTGCCGGACTCTGCGACCGCACGGAATATCTCGAGCTGGCGCAGGCTCAGGTGCAGTGACGCCGCAGGGCTATCAATTCGATTGATCATTCCCAAAAATTATCTGTCTTACATTTATACCATTGTGTTTTTACATTGGGCGGCCTCCTGCTCTGTTGCCCTCTCATACCCTCGACCTCCCCACCCCAACACACAAGGACCACCACCATGCCATTCGACTCTTCGCGGCAACGCCCCGCACTCCGTTGGACCCGCCGCGCCGCCGTGCTGGCGCTGGGCGTGGCCGCCACGCTGGGCGCCCATGCCCAGTCCCGGCAGCCGGTGCGCATCCTGGTCGGGTTCGCCGCGGGGGGTGGCGTGGACACCATCGCTCGCCTGCTGGCCGAGAGCATGGCCACCACGCTGGGCCAGAGCGTGGTGGTGGAGAACCGCCCCGGTGCCGGCGGCATGATCGCCGCGCAGGCCCTCAAGGCGGCGGTGCCCGACGGCACCACGCTGCTGCTGACCAATGACCACACCGTGGCCATCCTGCCGCATACCCTCAAGGCGCCCGGATACAGCACCGAGCGCGATTTCGCGCCTGTCGCCCTGGTGAGCGACAAGGGCGTGATGGGCCTGGCCACCCACAACGGCACCGGCATCCGCGAGCTCAAGGACATCGCTGAGTGGGCCCGCCAGAACCCCGGCAAATCCAACTTCGGTGTGCCGGCGCCGGGCAGCATGCCCGAGTTCGCCGTGAGCCTGTTGGGCAAGAGCCTGAACGTCGACGGCACGGCCGTCCCCTACAAGGGAGGCGCCCCCATGGTGCTGGACCTGGCAGCGGGCCAGATCCCTTTCGGCATCACGTCCACCGCCGAGCTGTACCCCTTTGTCAAGGACCAGAAAATGCGCGTCCTGGCGGTCACCGGCCCCGCGCGCCTGCCCGACCTGCCCAATGTGCCCACCTTCACCGAGCTCGGCGTCAAGGGCATGGAAATGGCCAACGTCGTCGGCCTCTATGCGCCCGCTGGCACACCGCCCGCCGTGATCGCGCGCTACACCGAAGCCGTGCGCGTGGCGGTGGCGTCGCCCAAGATCCAGGAGCGCATGCTGACGCTGGGCGTGCCCGCGAACTTCGGCGGCCCCGAGGCGATGGCCAAGAGCATCCAGAACATTTCCGACACCTGGGGACCGGTGATCAAGCAATCCGGATACCAGCCGCAATGAGCCCCATGCCCACGACTTCCAACGCTATTTCCATCCGACCCTGCTTCTCCTCCGATTACGCGGAAGCACGCACCAAATTCATCGCCGCGGCAGAAGACGCCGGCGCCAGCCTCGAACACCATGTGCTTGAAGGGCTGGCCGGCGCCCAGGGCGAGACCCTGGCCACCGACGTTGCCCTGCTCGGCGCGGCCGATGCGAGCGCGCTGCTGGTGCTGAGCTCTGGCGTGCACGGCGCCGAAGGCTTCTGCGGCTCCGGCTGCCAGGTGGCATTGCTGCGTGACGAAAGCCTGCTCGCGCTGGCCAAGGCCCGGGGCGTGGCGCTGTTGCTGGTGCATGCGGTGAACCCCTATGGCTTCTCGCACCTGCGCCGCACGAACGAGCAGAACATCGATCTGAACCGCAATTTCATCGACTTCGCCAAGCCGACGCAGAACCCGGCCTATGCCGGGATCCACGACCTGGTGCTGCCCGCGCAATGGCCACCCACCCCGGAGAATGTCCAGGCCATCGCCGACTACATGGCCGCGCATGGCAAAGACGCGTTTCTCGAAGCCCTGAGCACCGGGCAGGCCGACTTCCCCGACGGCCTGTTCTTCGCCGGCACCGCACCGAGCTGGAGCAACCAGACGCTGCGCAAGATCCTGCGCAGTCACGGCGCGGGCCGCCGTCGCATTGCCTGGATCGACGTGCATACGGGCCTGGGTCGTTATGGCCACGGTGAAAAGATCCACGGCGGCAGCCCCGGCGCGCTCGACAACCTGCGCGCCACGCGTGCGATCTGGGGCGCCGACGTGGTCGCCGCCTGGGAGGGCGACTCGACATCGCGCCAGGTCGTCGGCCACGCGCTCAGTGCCATCGCCACCGAATGCCCACAGGCCGAGAGCGTGGGCATCGCCCTCGAATACGGCACGCGCGACACCGATGCCCTGCTGTCGTTGCGCGCCGAACACTGGCTGCACCGCTACCCCGATGCCGCCAGCGACGCGCAGCGCGCCACCATCCGGCGCACCCTGCGCGACTCGTTCTACGTGGAAGAGGAAGAGTGGTGCGGCATGATCGCCGGCCAGTGCCGCACGGCGCTGGTACAGGCGTGCCTGGGGCTTGCGCGCGCCGCTGCGGCTTGAACCGTCACGTCAGCCACCGCGCTCCACGCCAGGGCCCCGGAGGGCGCCCTTTCCGCGCCGGCCGGTGGACGCGACGGTGTTGGCCTGCGCTCAGAAGCGCAGGCTGAAGTTCACGTGCAGCTTGTTGTCCCCCGCCCTGGGCGCGGAGGGATTGATCGCCGCCACGTCACTGCCCGTGACGATGCGCCCCCACTCGGCGGACAGCGCCACCAGGCCGGCCTGGTAACGCAGGCCCAGGCCCACGCTGGCGAGCTGGTCGCGGGCGGGCTTGTTGGGATTGGGGTTGGGGGTGGGCGTGTGGTTGCGCAGCCAGCCCGCGTCCACGAAGCCGAGGAATCGCAGGCCAGGATGCACCTCGGGTGTCGTCAGCTCCAGGGTGCCCGACAGGCCGCTATCGCCTGAGATCGGGCGCTCGTCCGTGCCGCGCAGCGTGCTCGCACCGCCCAGGCCCAGCTGCTCGCCGGAGATCAGCGCGTCCGGGCTCCACTGCGCCTGCGCGCGCACGCTCCATAACCAGCCTTCACCGAAGCCCGCGAGGTAGCGGGCATTGGCGCGCAGCACCTTGAAGTTGCGGCTGGTGATGCGGGGGTCTTCGCTGCGGTAGGCCGCCAGGCTGTTGCCGCTGCCGGCGGAGGTGTTGAGCGACAAGGTGGTGTCGTAGCCCCACAGCGCGGTGTCGGACTGCACGTTGGCGGTGTAGCCCAACGACAGCGGGCGGCTGCGCCGCGTAAGCTGTCCGGTCGGCAGGCCATTGACTTTGGCGGGATCGAAGCGCCTGTCGTCCAGCCCCAGCGTGACGTAGCTGCGGTAGCCCCCGTCCGGTGGCAGGTAGTGGCTGTAGTTCAGGCCCATGGTCTGGCCCGCGCCGGTGCTGGTCAACGCGCCGAAGTCGCCCACCACCGTGGAGCGCGTGTAGCTCGCGCCCAGCACACCACCCAGCTTGTACAGCGGAATCTTGTAGTTCGCGCCGTACTGGCGCACGTCGTCGCCCTTCTCCAGCGAGGTGGTGTAGGCACCGACGAACTGGTGGTCCAGGTTGAAGACGTTGGCATGCGAGCCCGACACCGTGAAGCGGTCGTGCCCGGTCGCCTTGCTGCCGGTGTTGGCCAGGCCCACCGCGAAGTTCCAGGGCTTGGATTCGGTGACCACGATGCGCGCGTCGATCTGGTCGGCCACGGCCGCTTCCTTCAACGCGATCTGCACCTGCTTGCCCTGGCTCTCGTTGGCGATGGCCGTCTGCACCGACAGGGTCTTGAAGTTGGGCGATGCGCCTTCCTGCAATTCGGGCAGGCTGGCGCGGATGTTGGCCTCGTCATAGGCGCCGTCGGGTTTGAGCCCCTCGACGGTGACCTTCGCCAATGCGAAACGCACGATCTGCAGTTGCACGGTGTCGCTGATGGTCTGCGGCGGCAGCACCACGCGGTGCAGAGCGAACCCCTTCTGCTTGAACGCCTCTTCCAGCGCCGCGGTGGCCTTCTGCAGGCTCTCCAGCGTCGCATCGGCGCGCAGGAAGGGGGCCAGCACCCGCGTGCTCTCGCCGGCCGGCAGCGGGTCGTCACCCTGGATGGAGAAACCGCGGATCGTGAACACGGGCTTGGCCGGGGTGGTCATGGGCGGCAGCGGCGCGGGCGCGGGTGACTGCGCGGCGGCGAAGGGCGCGGTGCCCAGCGACGCCAACAGTGCCAACGCTGGAACGACGGGGGTGCGGGTCATCAGCGGCATTGGGTCGTCGAACGGTTGAGGGTTTCGCCCAGCACGGTCTGCAGCATGGGGTTCGGGCTGTCGGGCATTGGCGTGCGGTCGAACTCCAGGAACAGCGGCATCAGCGAGGGCCGCACCGTGGTGCCGCTGTTGCCCGCGAAGCCCGCCTCGCCCTTGCCGAGGTGCAGCACTTCGCGGTTCGTCGCCACCTCGATGTGGCCGTCGCGCACGTACACATACAGGCCCTCTTCGTCCGCAGGCAACGCGGCCTCGCCGAAGAGCTGGCGGTTGTCCACGCTGATGCCGTCGGGCCGCGGCAGGTCCTCCAGGATCGGGCCGTCCAGCGCTCGGATGGCGCTGTTGCTGACGAACAGGCCTTGCCCTGCCTGCAGCACCTGCATGGCGGTCTGGCCGCCCTGCCCTGCCGCCGTGGGAGTGACCTCGATGGTGCCCAGCCAGGTGAAGAAGTTGCAGGCGTCGTCGCACTGCAGGTCCAGCCCGGTGCCGCGGATGCCGATGGTGGCCGTGGCGGTAGAGAAGCTGACATTGCGCGTATTCGATTTCCCGATCAGGCCCGTCAAAGCGCGCATGGAGCCGCGCAGCAGCGAGACCAGGAAGCGGCCGTCGCCCGGGTTCTTGTCGTCGAACACGAAGTTGTCGACCTTGAAGCGCGTGGCCGCGCCGAGGGTCAGGCGGCTGTCGTCGCGGAAGGCAAGCACGCCGCGGGCGCCGTTGCCGGTCTCCACCGTGTCGCCCGGGTAGATCGCGCCGCCGTCCACCAGCCGGCGACGCTGGCCGGCCGTGTCGACTGCGTTGATCTCGCCCTGTGTCGCCACGAGCTTGGCGCTGGCCTGCACGGCATTGGGACGCGGGCTGTCGGCCACACGGGCCGCGTCGGCGGCGCAGTCGTTGGCGCAGATGCGCGCATCGAAGTCCGTGCCCCGGATGCCGATGGTGGCGGTGCGGGTCTGCAGGCGTGCCGCGTCGGGCGCGTTCTTCGACACCAGGCCCGTGATGGCCCGCAGCCCGCCGGCGAACAGTTGCATGAGCAGGCTGTTGTTGCTGGCGCCCTCCTGGTACTGAAAGCGTTGCACCAGCAGGTCGGTGCCTGGGCGGAGCGTCATGCGTGTGCCGTCGCGCAGCTGCACGATGGCCGTGGAGCCCTGGGCCGTGCTCAGCGTGTCGCCTTCCTGGAACTGCAGGCCCTTGCCCAGGATGCGGGGGGGCTGGCCGGGGCTTTGCGCGTAGCCAACGCCACGCGCGAACTCCACCTGGCCGGCGCTGGTGGCGGGGGCCGGGGCCGGGGCTTGCGCGTGGACCTGCGCAGCGGCCAGGAGCAGCAGCGCCCCCCACCATGCGGATACGTGCGGACGGGGTCGCCATGTCGTCACTTGCAGATCTCCCCTTCGGCCACGATGGCCTCTTGCGGTTTGTCTTTCCGGGGGTCGGTGGGCATTCCCCCCGCGCCCGAGACGAGGTTGTCGAAATCACTGCCGAAGGACAGGAGATTGTTCAGCCCTTCATTGAGCTGCCCCAGCGCACGGGGTGGCGGAGCGGCCGTGGCGCCGCCCGCGCTGTAGCTCAGGGGTGGGTTGTTGGTGGTGGCAAACGGGCCGAATGTGAAGCGGCCCAATGCAACGGCCGTGACGCCGTTGGCGCCGAACACCGCGCTGTTCTGCACCAGGTCATGGCCCGCGAAGAGATTCACCACGTTGCCCGCGTTCAGCGGACCGTTCAGCGTGAGGTCGTCGCTGGGGCCGGGGTTGCTGGCCGTGCCGGCAGACAGCACGATGTCGTTGCCCGCCGTGAGGCCTCCGCTGCCGATGGTGAGGGGGCTATGGGCCGCGATCTTCACATCCACGGCCGCGGAGGCCAGGCTGGAGGTGCGCACCGCACCCGTGTTGTCGACCAGGATGCTGCCCACAGGATTGGCCAGGTTGCCCAGCAGCAGCGTGCCGGTGTTGTGCAGCACGATGTCACCGCTGCCGGCGTTCACCGCGCTGAAGGCACCGACCTGGTTGGCGCCCGTGAGCGAAGCACCACCCACCGTGTCCAGCTGCAGGGACGGCGTCACGAAGCTGCCCGTGGTCTGCAGCAGAGGCCGCGTGCTGCGCAAGCCTTGCAGCTGCACGCCGGCCACGTCCAGCACCACGGCGCCGGAGCCCGAAGTGATCTGCACCTTGGCCACGTTCGCAGCATCGGGCAGGTAGTCCCAGTTCGCGGCGTTGGACCACAGGCTGTTGCCCCCCGCGCCACTCCAGGTGGCCACATCGCGCTGGGTGATGCTGCCGGTGCCGCTGGCGGTGGAGGCGACGAGGATGTAGTTGCCGGCATCTGCGCCGGTGAGGCCTGTCACGCCGGCGGACAACGCCTTGGCGCTGCCGACGTTGCGGTCATCAAAGCTGGTGCCGG
Organism: Burkholderiaceae bacterium; assembly: GCA_965278985.1. Lineage (GTDB taxonomy): Bacteria > Pseudomonadota > Gammaproteobacteria > Burkholderiales > Burkholderiaceae_C > CAISIP01. The sequence continues at coordinate 1,961,410 of OZ257131.1, forward strand.
ACAGCGTGACGCCCAGGCCATCACCCGCCACCATGCCTGCCAGCATCGGCGCACCCGTGGGGGAGGCGGAGGCCGTGCCGTCGTAGACCTTCGTGGCCGTGAGGCCGCTGACCTGTGTGATGGTCGCAGGGGTGACGTCGCCCACATGGCCGCTGGCGCTGCCCAGCGCGGTGCCCGTCGATGCGAAGGTGTAGCCGTAGACCGGCACGCCGCCATGCGTGGCACCTGCGATCTGGGCGCCCACCGTCACGAGCTTGCCCGAGCCCACGTTCTTGCTGTCCAGCGTGCCCTGCGCCGCGAGTGCGAGCGCCACCACGTCGCCGGACAACGCGCCCGAAGCCACGCCCATCGCACCGCTGGTGGCGATCTGCGTGCTGCCGTCGTACACCTTGGAGACCAGGCCCGCCGGATCCAGAAACGCGCTGACGGTCGGTGCCACGCTGTACACCACGGCGTTGCCGCTGCCCATCAAGGTGGCGCCCTCCGCCGCGCCATACTGGATGAACCCGGCGGCAAGGTTGCCGAGGCTCAGCGCGGTAGGCGAAGACGTGTACAGCAGCCAGCGGCCACCGGGCGCCTGGATGGCGGCGTTCGGTCCCATCGTGATCTGGCCCGTGGGCGCGGCCAGCACCACGGCGTCTCCCGTGCCACTCGCCTGCACCGTGCTGTCCACGCCGATGTCGCCGCCCACGCGGACCACGAGCCGGTTCGCCAACAGACCTGCGCCGGCCTCCATGAGGAAGTCGCCCGCGGCAGAGAGCGTCACGTTGCCAAGCGAGGCGATGCCGGCGCGTCCACTGCCGCCACTGGTCAGCAACCGGATGTCGCCGGCCGTGGAGGTCACGGACACCGCGCCCGGCAGGAAGTTCGGGCTGATCGCGCCGATCACCACGCCCTGTGCCGTGCTGGGTGCCAGCGTCACATCGCCCGCCACCGTGATCGCCAGGTTGCTGGTCTGCCCGCTGGGTGTGGTGGTGACGCTGCCACCGATGGAGGTGCCGCTGAAGGCGCTGGCCGTGAGCGACAGGGCCCCGTCCACCCGCAGCGTCAAATTGGTGCTGCCTTCGCCGCGCCCGCCGATGCGCGCGCCGCTGCCGGTGGTCGTGGCGGTTGCGCCCTGCAGGGCGAGGTTGCCGTCGAAGCGCAGGTCTTGCGACGACGCGAAGAGACCCGCGAAATTCTCGGTGCCGGCGCCGCCACCGCGCAGCAGGCCCGAGGCCGCGTGGATGGTCTGCAGCCCTTGCGCCGAGTTGATGCTGGCGAAGTTGCCTTCGCCCACCACGCCACCGGTGCCACCGGCCAACGTGAGCACGCCCACGCCAGTGATCGTCTGCGCGTTGTCCGCGGTGATCTGTGCGAAGGCCCGGCTGCCGGCCGAACCACCCGTAAGCGTCGCGTTGCCGCCGGTCATCGTGATGGTCTGCGTGGCCCCGAGCGCTTCGATCAATGCGCGGCTGCCATGGCCCGTACCACCCACGTTGGTCTGGGTGGAATACCCGCCGGTCAACTCGAGCACACCACCGTCCGTGATGTTGATGGCCTGCGTGCTGCTGCCGGTCGCCTCCTGCAACAACGACGCCGTGTTGTCCGACAGGCTGCCGCCCCCGGCCACGAGCTTCAACCCGCCGGCGCCGACGTTCAGCACCTGGCTGGCATTGGACTGGATGATCGCCCGGTTGCCCGTGCCGGATCCGCCGCCGTCGATGCCACCTGCCAGCATCAGGCCGGCCGCCGAAATCGACTGGTTGCCCTGGCTCAGGACCAGGCCGAAGTTGGCCGCGCCCGCAGCACCCCCCTGCACCAACATCGCGCCGCTGGCAGCGATGTTCTGTGCGCCGTTGGAAGTGAGGCGCGCGGAGTTGTAGCTGCCCGAGGCGCCACCGTAGAGGTTGATGTCGCCGGCCGACACGGTCTGGATGCCAGTGCCCTGGTTCGTCAGCAGCGCGCAGGCGCCACGGTCGGTGCAGTCGGTGCTGCCGGAGCCGGCCGCGCTGCCGCCGGTGAGGGTGATGTCCTCGGTGATGGTGACCGTCTGTGCGCCGGTGAAGTTCGTGAGGCCGACCACCTGCCCGTCCGCATTGCCGCCCGTGACGATGAGCCGCCGCCCCGACACCGCCTGCGACGCGCCAGTGACGAAAGAGTCGCCCACGCCGGACCCCGAATCGAGCACGATCAAGCCCCCGGGCACGGTGATCTGCTGGCTGCCACCCGCGCCGCCGCTGTCGATGCGGGCATCACCGGCCTGTCCTTTCACCAGCAGGTTGCTCGCGTTGCCGACGTTGATGGTCTGGGCACCTTGTGCATTGATGATCGCGGCCGTCTGGCCCGCGGCCGAGGTGTTGCTGACCACGAGCCCGTCGCCATCCTGATTGGCGCCGCTGGTGGTGATGGACTGGCTGCCGGCGGCGTTGTAGATGCGCGCACCCTGCGTGCCGGTGGCCAGCACCTCCACATAGGTGCCCGAGATCGACTGCCCGGTGCCGGAGGACAGCTGGGCGAATTTGCTACCCTGGGCCTCGACACGCACGCCCCTGGCGGACGAGACCAGCATGGATCCTGTCGACGTGACGTTGTCGCGCACCGTGAATCCCGCGCCCGCACCGGCGGCCTGCACCCCGACCGTCAAATTGCCGGCGGCGTTGACCGGGGCATCGATGGTCAGGTCCGTGCCAGCCTGCAGCAGCACATCGCCACCCGTCAGGGCCTGGGTAATGGCCAGCGTGCCGCCGCTGATCAGGCTCAGCTGGCCCGCGCCCGTGTTGATGGGTGTCGCGGGCAGCGTGAGCTGTCCCAGCGCCTGGATGAAGACGTTTCGGTTGAAAACGCTGACCAGCGATCCGATCGTCAGCGCGTTGGCATCGAAGACCGTCAGGTGCCCGCCCGTGAGGTTGAGCGCGCCGATGAAATCGTTGCCCACGTTGCCCAGCGCGATGTCGTTGCCACCGGCATTGAACGTGGCCGTTCCCGACACGGTCAACGCCTGGTCCTGCGACACGTTGCCACCGGTCTGGACACTGAGGTTGCCGGCGGTAATCTGCCCCAGCGTGAGTGCGTTCACGTCCGAGAAGCTCACGGTGCCGCCGTAGAGCTGCACGCGGTTGGCGTCGTTGCCGGGGCGTGTCAGCGTGATGGTGTTGGTACCCGCATTGACCAGCAGCGTACCGCCCACGTTCAGGCTTCCGGACGCTCCCTGCGTGACCGAGCCGGAGGGGCCGGAGGTGATCTGCACGTTGCCGGTCGCGAACACATCGTTGTTGAGCAGCACGCTGCCGGCGCTGGCAGACAGCAGCATGCTTGCCGCCGAGAGACTGCCGTCGGTCTGCAGGTTGCCTGTCGCCTGCGTGATGTCCAACGCGCCGCTGATGCCGATGGAGCCGGACAACATGATCAGGCTCTGCGTGACAGTGACAGCGCCAGTGCCGGTGACATTGGCGCCATTGAGCACCAGTTGCCGCGTGGTGAATCCGGCACCGACAGCAGCGGCGGACGCCCCACCATTGACCGTGAGCGCGCCCACGGTGCCCGTCGTGCCATTGAAGGTCACGGCCCCGCTCCCGGACAGGATCAGCGACCCATCGCCCGTGAAGGCCGTGCCGTTGAAGCTGCGCGCGCCGCCATGGGTTTCGGACAACAGCAGCAAGCCACCCGTGGCGAAATCGATGGTGCCGGCCAGCAGGTCGGCGTTCTGCATGCTCAGGGAATGGCCCGAGGCGATGTTCAGCACGCCGCCGGCCAGGTTGGAATACCGCGCCTCCCAGGAGGTGTCGGTGCCGTTGGACTGGCCCGCGACGTAGACCGTCCCCGCGTTGTTCACCACGCCACCCTGCACGCCGCTGTCGCTCAGGATCGACCAGGTCGCCTCGGAGTTGATGTACAGGTTGCCGCCGGCCAGGTTGTTGAAGGTGGCGTAACCGCCCTGGTTCGGCAGGCGCAGCGTGGACAGGCCACTCAAGCTCAGGTCGCCGGCGTTGTCCCAGACTTTTGCGCCTCCCACCGTGATGTTCACGCCGGCGCTGGAGGTGCCCGACAGGGTCACGAACGCGCCGGGGTTGGTGATGACCTTGCCGCTGGCAGTCTGTCCTGGGCGAAGGTCGATGTTGAGGGCGTTCGGGTTGGACGCGCCGTTGCTCTCGAATGTCGTGCCGGCTTTGAAGACGATGTTGCGGTCGGCCAGCAGCGTGAGCGTGCGTGCCGCGGCGGACTCTCCCAGCGTGATCGTCAGGGGGCCATTGCCCGTCAGCGTGGTCCCGTCGAAGATGATGTCACCCAAGCCGCCGCCGCCGGCGTTCGACGTGGTGATCACCACGTTCGTGCCCACCAAAGCGTCGTTGATCGTACCGTCGGTGATGGTGGCCACACTGATGCCCGGATTGGGCGTGAAGGGCGATGTCGAGCTCATGTCCGCAGGCGCCTGAAGAACGCCATGGACGATGCTCACATCGGCAGGGTCGAGCAACCATGTGCCGGCCAGCCCGGCGGATGCGGACGCATTGACGCGAATGCCCGCCACATCCAGGTACCGCTTGCCCGAGGTTTCGATGAAACCCCCGTTCCCCCCGAGTACGCCGGCGGAAGCCACCACCGTGCCATGGGACCGCGTGGTGTCGTCCGCCCAGACGATGATGCGGCCCCCGTCGCCCTGCTGCGTCGCACGTGCGTCCAGCGTGGCCCCTGTACCGATGAAGGCCATCTGCGCATTGGGCACATCGGGGTTCTTGCCTTGGTAGTCGCCGCCGATGCGTACCGTGCCGCCCCCTTGCGTGCCCGAAACATTGACCACCGCGTTGCCCATCAGCGCAACGCGGTTGCCCAGCACGTCTACGCTGCCGCCATGCTTGCCGGTGGCGCTGACCGTGCCCTGCCCTTCCACGTAGGCATCGCCTGCCGCCTTGAGCACCACCCTGCCGCCTTCCAGCGCGGCCGTCGTGGCCGAGATCTGCCCGCTGTGGTGCAGCGTGCCCGCGAAGATGCCCACCGCGTCGCCCGTGAGCGTGCCCAGGTTGCGCACCGCGTTCTCCGGCGCCTGCACCACGAGGCGGATGCCTTCCAGGCCGCGGCCCGTGATCTCCACCTGCTGGCCCGCGGCCAGCACCGTGGCGCCATTGGGGGCCTGCACCAGGGCGCTGGCGCCGGTGTCCAGCTGCGGCGCGATCAGCACCACGTCGCCATGGCGCGCCAGGATCTGTCCGTCCACGGTCAGCGTGGCCGTGCCCAGCACGCCGGCATCCCCGAAGCGCATCCGCCCTGCGATGGCATCGGCCGTCGACATGCCCAGGGTCGAGGCCGTGAAGCCGGCCGTGTCGATCACCGCGCCGGCACCGACGGCGATGCCGGCTTGGTTCACCAGCACCAGGTGGCCGTTGGAGCCCAGATTGCCGAAGAGCTGCGAGGGCGTGTTGGTGACCACGCGGTTGATGGAGGTGCTGGTGGCGCCCGGCTGCTGGAAATACACGCCGGCGCCCGCGCCAATGGAGAAGCCTTGCCAGTCGATGGCCGAATGGTTCGTGCCCGCGCCGTTCTGGGTGGTCACCCGCAGCTGGTTCGCTGCGGGCTGGGTGATCTGTGCCTGGCCGTGGATGGCCACGCCGCCGGTGGGCAGGGTCTGGGCCAGAGAGGACGGAGACGTGACGGAGAAGGCGGACGCCAGAGCCCACACCAGGACCGAAGGTGCGGACACCGGCACCTGGCGGCCCCGGTATCGCCTTGCGCGAGACAGACTGTCCATAGCCTCTCCACCCTGCTGCACTGCGTGGTCGCGGGGCGGCCGTTGTCACGGCAGCCTCCGAGGATGGGACGAACGCAGCCCGTCCACCTCATCATTCAGCACGATGACTGTAACGGAATGTCTTACAACTTCAACGAGGAGATCAGGGCGCCGTGCCCTCCTCTGCAGGTCTGTTGCGGCGCCCCCACACCCCTTTCGGGGGGATGGTCAGGCCAGCAACTGCCGCAAGACGTAGGGCAGGATGCCCCCGTGCCGGTAGTAGTCCACTTCGATGGGCGTGTCGATACGCAGCGTGACCACCACCTCCCGGCGGCTGCCGTCGGCGCGTGTGATGGTCAGCAGCGCGTCGCTCTGGGGCGTGAGGGCGGCATCGGGCACGATGTCGATGGTCTCGTCACCCTGCAGATCCAGGCTGCGCCACGAATCCTCGGCCTTGAACTGCAACGGCAGCACGCCCATGCCCACCAGGTTGCTGCGGTGGATGCGCTCGAAGCTCTTGGCCACCACGGCGCGGATGCCCAGCAGCTGCGTGCCCTTGGCCGCCCAGTCGCGGCTGGAGCCGGTGCCGTATTCCTCGCCCGCGAAGATGACGGTGGGCGTGCCCTGGGCGATGTAGCGCATGGCAGCGTCATAGATCGGCATCTTCTCGGGCTCGGTGCCGGGCGCACCGCGGAACAGCGTCACGCCGCCCTCCTCGCGCGAGCCATCCTTGCCGGCCGGGATCATCAGGTTCTTGATGCGCACGTTGGCAAAGGTGCCGCGCATCATGACCTCGTGGTTGCCGCGGCGCGCGCCGTAGCTGTTGAAGTCCGCCTTCTGCACGCCGTTGGCCAGCAGCCACTGGCCCGCGGGCGAGCTGTCCTTGATGGAGCCGGCGGGCGAGATGTGGTCGGTGGTGATGGAGTCGCCGAACAGCGCCATCACACGCGCGCCCTGCACCTGCTCGCTGCCCTTCTTCCACACGTTCTGGAGCGCGAAGTCGGCGAAGAACGGCGGCTCGGCGATGTAGCTGCTGTGCGGCCAGGTGTAGACATCACCGGACACCCCTGCGATGCCCTGCCAGAGCTTGCCGGGATCGGTCTTGACCTTGGCGTAGTTGGCGCGGAAGGCCGGCCCCTTCATGGCCGCGCCCATCAGCGCGTGGATCTCGTCCGAGCTCGGCCAGATATCGCCCAGGTACACATCCTTGCCGCCCTTGCCCTTGCCGACCGGCTCGGTCATCAGGTCGCGCAGCACCGTCCCGGCGATGGCGTAGGCCACCACCAGCGGCGGGCTGGCCAGGAAGTTGGCCTTGAGGTTGGGGTGGATGCGGGCCTCGAAGTTGCGGTTGCCCGAGAGCACGGCCGCGCACACCAGGTCATTGCCCGAGATGACGGCATTGAGTTCGGGCGTGAGGTCGCCCGCGTTGCCGATGCAGGTGGTGCAGCCATAACCGGCCAGCGCGAAGCCCAGCTTCTCCAGGTAGGGCATCAACCCGGTTTCGGTGAGGTACTCGGTCACGATGCGCGAGCCCGGCGCGAGCGAGGTCTTGATGTGGGGTTGGACCTTCAGCCCCGCCTCCACCGCCTTTTTCGCCAGCAAACCGGCGGCCAGCAGCACGCTGGGGTTCGAGGTGTTGGTGCAGCTCGTGATGGCAGCGATCAGCACGTCGCCATTGCGGATGTCCAGGCCGGAGTCCGTCTTGAAACCATGGTCGAGGCGCGCCGGCATCTGGTTGAAGCCGTTCTCGCTCGCGGGCTTGGAAAACAGCGAGCTGAACTGCGACTTGACGTTGCCCAGCTCGATGCGGTCCTGCGGACGCTTCGGCCCGGCCAGGCTGGGCGTGACGGTGGAGAGGTCCAGGCGCACGATCTGCGAATAGTCGATCTCGCCGGCCTCGGACACGCCGAACAGGCCCTGCGCGCGGAAGTACGCCTCGAAGAGCTCGATCTCCGCTTCCGTGCGGCCGGTGCCGCGGAAGTAGTCGATGGTGCGCTCGTCCACGGGGAAGAAACCCATGGTCGCGCCGTATTCGGGCGCCATGTTGCCGATGGTCGCGCGGTCGGGCAGCGACAGGGTCCGCGTGCCCTTGCCGAAGAACTCCACGAACTTGCCCACAACCTTGTGCTGGCGCAGGATCTCGGTGACGGTCAGCACGAGGTCGGTCGCGGTCACGCCTTCGCGCAATTGGCCCGTGAGCTCGAAGCCCACCACGTCGGGCGTGAGGAAGTAGACCGGCTGGCCCAGCATCGCGGCCTCGGCCTCGATGCCGCCGACACCCCATGCGACCACGCCGATGCCGTTGATCATGGTGGTGTGGCTGTCGGTGCCCACGAGGCTGTCGGCATAGACCACGCCATCGGCGCGCTGGTGCACGCCGCGCGCGAGGTATTCGAGGTTGACCTGGTGCACGATGCCGAAGCCCGGTGGCACCACGCCGAAGGTGTCGAAGGCCTGCATGCCCCACTTCATGAACTGGTAGCGCTCGCGATTGCGCTGGAACTCCAGCTTCATGTTCAGGTCCAGCGAGTTCTTCTTGCCGTAGTGGTCCACCATCACCGAGTGGTCCACCACCAGGTCCACGGGCACCAGCGGTTCGATGCGCTTGGCGTCCTTGCCCAGGCGCTGGGCCGTGCTGCGCATCGCCGCCAGGTCGGCCAGCAGGGGCACGCCCGTGAAGTCCTGGAGCACGACGCGGGCGACGACGAAGGGGATCTCCTCGGTGCGCGGTGCCTGCGCGGCCCAGTTGGCGAGCTGCGCCACGTGCTCGGGCATCACGCGCTGGCCGTCGCAGTTGCGCAGCACGGACTCCAGCACGATGCGCAGCGACACCGGCAGTCGCGAGACATGGGGGAACTGCTTCGCGAGTGCGGGCAGGGAGTGGAATTTCGCAGTCTTGCCGGAGGCGGTCTTGAAAGACTGGAGCGTGGAAGCGTAGGCGTGCGCCATGGGGGTTTCTCCTTGGGCGGATGGGAACATGGAAGCTACCGGACCATTGTGACAGCGCAGCCATTCCTGCGTGGCCAGCTCTCCCATTGGGAGCAACGCCGTGTGCGCCCTCGGGCCCGGCTCAGGACGCGGCCAAGCCCCGCAGGTAGGCTTCCAGCGCCGCCTGCCCCACCTGCTGCAGGTCGAAGGCATCGTTGTGCAGCACCCAGCCATAGAGCAGCCCGTCGATCAGCGACAGCGCGCCGCAGGCCGCATCGGCCGGTGCCACGCCCGCGCGCAGCTGGCCCAATTCTTTGGCGGCCTCGAACATGCGCTGCATGTCCTGCAGGCATTTCTCGCGGTAGGTGATGTGGCGGTCACGCACCTCCTGCAGCTCGTTGACGTATTCGGTCTTGAGCATCGCGATCTCGAACACGCGGCGCAGCTGCGGGTCCTGCACGGTCAACTGGAAGGTGCGGGCCACGCCGGCACGCAACTGCGCCAGCGGATCCGGGCAGGCCTGCACCTCGTCGCAGTTGAATCCCGTCTCCAGCGGAAGCGTGACGCGCTGCATCATGGCGTCGAACAGGTCCGCCTTGTTCTGGAAATGCCAGTAGATGGCACCCCGCGTCACGCCGGCCGCCTGGGCGATCTCCTGCAGCGACGTGCGCGACACCCCGCGTTGCTGGAAAACGCGCTCGGCCGTGTCCAGGATCGAATCCCGGGTTGCGAGTGCGGCTTCTTTGGTTTTGCGGACCATGGGGTTGGATACGATCGGCTCTTGCTGCACCGCGGCATAACCCGGCCGTGCGAGACATACATTCAAGGATGTATGTATACTACCACTCCATAGCGATGCCGGTCCTTGACCGTGCGCAATGGCACCCCAGCAGCCAGGGTCGCTGTAGAAAACAATTCCGGAGCAGTCCTGCCCGACCACCGCGTCGAGCGTGATGGGCTCCGTTCGTCGTCTGCGTTCGTCATGTCACTTTCTGTTGTCGAAGGGTTTCCGATGGCCTCCTTGCCTTCTGCGTTCCAGCGTGCCCGCCCACGCACCGCCTACCTCAGCCTGCTCGCGGCCGCGGCTTTGCTCGCTGCCTGCGGTGGCGGCGACAAGAAGGCCGCGCAGGCCGGTGGTCCACCCGCGATGCCACCCGCTCCCGTGGGTGTCATCACCGTCTCGCAGCAGGCCGTGCCCCTGCAGGTGGAGCTGCCCGGACGCGTGAGTGCGCTGCGCGTGGCCCAGGTGCGCGCACGTGCCACCGGCGTGGTGCTGCAGCGGGTGTTCCGCGAAGGCTCCGAGGTCAAGGCCGGCCAGGTGCTCTACCAGATCGACTCCGCGCCGCTCAAGGCGCTGCTGGCCAGCTCCGATGCGCAGGTCGGCCGCGTGCAGGCCAACCTGGCACAGGCCACCGCGCAGTACGAGCGCTACAAGCCGCTGGTGGAAGCCAACGCCGTCAGCAAGCAGGAATTCACCACGGTCGAAGCAGCCTGGAAGCAGGCCCAGGCCGACCTGGCCGCGGCCCGCGCGGCGGTCGATACGGCAAAGATCAACCTGGACTACGCCACCGTGCGCGCGCCGATTTCCGGCCGCATCGGGCAGTCGCTGGTCACGGAAGGCGCGCTGGTCAGCGCCACCGAGGCCACGCAGCTGGCCACCATCCAGCAGATCAACAACGTGTACGTCAACTTCACGCAGTCGACTTCCGAATTGCTGCAGCTGCGCAAGTCCATGGCCAACGGCCAGACCCGCGCCAACACCGATGGCGCCGTGCCGGTGCAGGTGCTCCTCGAGGACGGCAGCGAGTTTCCGCGCAAGGGCCGCCTGCTGTTCTCGGACCTGACGGTGGACGCCACCTCGGGCCAGATCACGCTGCGCGCCGAGGTGCCGAATCCGGACGGCCTGCTGCTGCCCGGCCAGTACGTCCGCGTGCGCCTGTCGCAGGCCACCCTGCCATCGGGCATGCTGGTGCCGCAGCAGGCGGTCACGCGCGGCAATGGCCGCGACACCGTGATGGTGGTGGACGCCGAGAACAAGCCCCAGACCCGCGAGGTCAAGCTCGGCGGCAACCAGGGCACGAACTGGGTGGTGCTCTCGGGCCTGCAACCGGGCGAGAAGGTGATCGTCGACGGCTTCCAGAAGATGATGGTGCCCGGCGCGCCGGTCAATCCTGTTCCCTGGCAGGCTGCCGCCGCAACGCCTGGCGGCGCGGCCTCCGCGCCAGCGGCAGGCGCATCCGCTGCCGCCACATCGGCACAGGCACCCGCCTCGGCCGCCAGCAAGTAACTCCACGCAAACCTCCAGGCATCCTCCATGGCCCAGTTCTTCATCAACCGGCCGATCTTCGCGTGGGTGATCGCGCTGTTCATCGTCGTGCTCGGTGGCGTGTCCATCACGCAGCTGCCGATATCGCAGTACCCCACCGTCGCTCCGCCTTCCATCGTCATCAACACCGCGTACCCAGGCGCCTCGGCACAGTCTCTCGAAGAGAGCGTGATCAGCGTCATCGAGCGCGAGATGAACGGCGCACCCAACCTGATCTACATGGAATCGGTCAGCCAGGCCGATGGCACGGGTTCGATCACGCTGACCTTCGAGACGGGTACGGACCCGGAACTCGCGCAGGTGGACGTGCAGAACCGCCTGGGCCGCGCCACGCCGCGCCTGCCCGCGGCCGTGACGCAGCAAGGTGTGCGGGTGGACAAATCGAACAACAACTTCCTGCTGTTCACCATCCTGTCCTCGGACGACCCCAAGTTCGACGTCACCGCGCTGGGCGACTACACCGCGCGCAACGTGGTGCCCGAAATCCAGCGCGTGGCAGGCGTCGGCCAGGCGCAGCTCTTCGGCTCTGAACGTGCGATGCGCATCTGGCTCGACCCGGCCAAGCTGGTGGGCTTCAGGCTGTCCTCGGCCGAGGTGCTGGCGGCCATCCGCGCGCAGAACGCGCAGGTGTCCTCCGGCAGCATCGGTGACCTGCCCAACACCCCGGACCAGACAACCTTCGCCACGGTGGTGGTCAAGGGCCAGCTGGAATCCCAAGAGCAGTTCGGCAACATCGTGCTGCGCGCCAACACCGATGGCTCCACGGTGCGCCTGAAGGATGTGGCGCGCCTGGAGCTTGGCTCGCAGAGCTACTCCACCAGCGCCCGCCTCAATGGCAAGCCGTCCACCGGCATCGGCGTGCAGCTCTCGCCGACCGGCAACGCCCTGGCCACGGCCACGGCCGTGCGCAAGCGCATGGAGGAGCTCTCCAAGTTCTTCCCGCCCGGCGTGAAGTGGGAGATTCCCTACGACAGCTCGCGTTTCGTGAGCATCTCGATCCGCCAGGTGGCCGAGACGCTGCTCGAGGCGGTGGCGCTGGTGTTCGTGGTCATGTTCCTGTTCCTGCAGAACATCCGCTACACGATCATTCCGACCCTGGTGGTGCCCGTGGCGCTGATGGGGACCTTCGCGGTGCTGCTGGCGCTGGGCTTCTCGATCAACGTGCTGACGATGTTCGGCATGGTGCTGGTGATCGGCATCGTGGTGGATGACGCCATCGTGGTGGTGGAGAACGTCGAGCGCATCATGAGCGAGGAGGGCCTGTCCCCCCTCATGGCCACGCGCAAGGCCATGGGCCAGATCTCGGGCGCCATCGTGGGCGTGACCGTGGTGCTGATCTCGGTGTTCGTGCCGCTGGCCTTCTTCAGCGGCTCGGTGGGCAACATCTACCGCCAGTTCTCGGCGGTGATGGTGGCCTCCATCGCGTTCTCGGCTTTCCTCGCGCTGTCGCTGACCCCAGCCCTGTGCGCCACGCTGCTCAAGCCCGTGGAGGCCGGCCACGCCCACACCAAGAAGGGCTTCTTCGGCTGGTTCAATCGCGGTTTCGCGCGCACGGCCAAGGGCTATGAAGGCATCGTGGCGCGCCTGCTGCGCCGCGCGGGACGGTACCTGATCATCTACGTAGCGATCATCGGTGCCGTGGTGCTGCTGTACCAGCGCCTGCCCACGTCCTTCCTGCCGGGCGAAGACCAGGGTTATGCGATCGTGAACGTCCAGCTCCCGCCGGGCGCCACGCAGAACCGCACGCTGGAGGTCATGGAACAGGCCGAGGCCTTCATCCTGAAGCAGCCCGAGGTGGCGAGCATGGTCAGCGTGCTGGGCTTCAGCTTCTCGGGCACCGGCCAGAACGCGGGACTGGCATTCGTTCCGCTGAAGGACTGGAGCGAGCGCAAGGGTGCAGGCCAGTCGGCCGACGGCATCGCAGGCCGCATCTTCGGCGCCATGATGGGGGTGCGCGACGCGTTCATCTTCGCGCTCAGCCCCCCGGCGATTCCCGAGCTGGGCAACTCCTCGGGCTTCAACTTCCGCCTGCAGGACCGCGGCAGCCTCGGCCACGATGCGCTGCTCGCGGCACGCAACCAGTTCATGGGCATGGTGTCGCAAAGCAAGCTGCTGAAAAACGTGCGCCCCGACGGTCTGGAAGACGCACCCCAGCTGCAGGTGGAAATCGATCGCAACAAGGCCAACGCGCTGGGCGTGTCCTTCGACGCCATCAACAGCGTCCTGTCCACCACCCTCGGCTCGAGCTATGTGAACGACTTCCCCAACGCGGGCCGGCTGCAGCGCGTGGTGGTGCAGGCCGATGCACCCGCCCGCATGCAGGGTGAGGACCTGCTGCGCATCACGGCGCCCAATGCGTCGGGCGCACCGGTGCCGCTGTCGTCCTTCGCCACGTTGAAGTGGATCAAGGGCCCCATGCAGACCGTGCGCTACAACGGGTACCCGACCATGCGTATCTCCGGCGAGGCAGCCCCCGGCTACAGCAGCGGCGCGGCCATGGCCGAAGTGGAGCGCATCGCTGCGCAGCTGCCCAACGGCATCGGCTACGAATGGACGGGGCAGTCGCGTGAAGAGCGGCTGGCTGGCTCGCAAGCGATGATCCTGTTCGGCTTCTCGCTGCTGGCGGTGTTCCTGGCGCTGGCCGCGTTGTACGAGAGCTGGAGCATCCCGCTGGCCGTGATGCTGGTGGTGCCGCTGGGCCTGGTGGGCGTGATGCTGGCAGCCTCCTTGCGCGGCCTGTCCAACGACGTCTACTTCACGGTGGGCATGATCACCATCATCGGCCTGTCGGCGAAGAATGCGGTGCTGATCATCGAGTTCGCCAAGGACCTGCAGGCGCAGGGCAAGGGGCTCGTGGAGTCTGCCCTGGAAGCGGCGCACCTGCGTTTCCGCCCCATCGTCATGACCTCGATGGCTTTCACGCTCGGCGTGCTGCCCCTGGTGCTTGCCAGCGGCGCGGGCGCCAACAGCCAGCGCGCCATCGGCACCGGCGTGATGGGCGGCATGATCACCGGCACCTTCCTGGCGGTGTTCTTCGTGCCCATCTTCTTCCTGGTGGTGCGCAGCATCTTCAAGGGCAGCGAACGCCAGCGCAAGATCTACGCGCACGAGACCATCGACGACAACGGCGCCTCTCCCACCCCCGCCACGCCGGCGCCGGGCACCACGGGGAGCCATCCATGAGTGACTCCATGACGACCTCCATCCCCGCCCCCCTCGCGGCACCGCGCCTGTTGCGGCCGGTCGCCGCAGCGTGCGTCGCCCTGCTGCTGTCGGCCTGCGGCGCGATGATCCCCGAGTACCACCGGCCCGCCGCCCCCGTGGCCGCGACCTTCGCCAACGACGTGCCGGCCGCACCCGGCAGTGTGGCCGCGGCCGATATCGCCTGGCAGGACTTCTTCCAGGATGCGCGGCTGCGCCAGCTCATCGGCATGTCGCTGCAGAACAACCGTGACCTGCGCGTGGCGGTGCTCAACATCGACAAGGCACGTGCACAGCTGCAGGTGACGCGCGCCGACCAGTTGCCGACCGTGGGCGTGGGCGCCAATGCGCAACGCGCCGCCCAGACCACCAGCGTCTACCAGGCCGGTTTCACCATCACCGGCTACGAGCTGGACTTCTTCGGCCGCGTGCGCAGCCTGGGCGAGGCCGCCCTGGCCCAGTTGCTGGCCACCGAGGAAGGCCGCAAGACGGTGCAGATCAGCCTGGTGGCCTCGGTGGCCAACACCTACCTCAGCCTGCTGGCCGACGACGCGCTGCTGCGCGTGACCCGCGACACCCTGGCCAGCCGCGAGGAATCGCTGCGCCTCACGCGGCTGAAGTACGACCAGGGCGTGAGCTCCGAGCTGGACTTCCGCCAGGCCGAGTCCCTGCTGGAGGCGGCCCGCGTGGCGCTGGCCCAGCAGACGCGCCAGCGGATGCTGGACAGCAACGCGCTGGAGCTGCTGGTGGGCCAGCCGCTGGACGCCACCACCTCGGCCACGCTGCCGGCCGCGTTGCCCCTGTCCGGCCAGGGCCTTACCGCGAACCTGCCGGCCGGCCTGCCCTCCGAGCTGCTGGCCCGCCGCCCCGACGTGCGTCAGGCCGAACAGCTGCTGCTGTCGGCCAACGCGAACATCGGCGCGGCGCGCGCGGCCTTCTTCCCACGCATCTCGCTCACGGCTGGCATCGGCTTCGCCAGCACCGAGCTGGACCGCCTGTTCAGCAACGGGCTGGGCTGGAGCTTCGCGCCATCGATCACGCTGCCGATCTTCGATTCGGGCCGCAACCAGGCCAACCTGGACGCCTCGCAGGTGAGCCGGGACATCGCGGTGGCGCAGTACGAGAAAGCCATCCAGTCCGCCTTCCGGGAAGTCGCCGACGCCTTGGCAACACGCGCCACGCTGACCGAACAGCTGCGCGCGCAGGCCGCCCAGACCACCGCGGCCGAAGCCACCCTGCGCTTGGTCGACCTGCGTTACCGCAACGGCGTGGCCAGCTACTTCGAAATGCTGGACGCGCAGCGCACGGTGTTCACGGCGCAGCAGGCCGTGGTCCAGACACAGCTGGCACAGGCCCAGAACCAGGTGAATGTGTACCAGGTGCTGGGGGGTGGGTGGAAAGAGTCGTCCGCGAGCTTGGCAACGCCTGCTCCTTAGATTTAGCGCGCTGGCGCGCGGCAGTACATGCGGTACATGTGTGATGGCCTAGTGACGCATTTGACCGGCAACCGCATCGTGGGGGGATGCGATCAGCAAGGTGGCTTGAAGGGGTCGCAAATTCGGGCGCGACCGGAATTTGCCACCACGATTTTCCGCTGACGGCCGGTTTCCGCCGCCTCGAATGCAAGCGTTCCGTTCATCGCACCGCTGAAATAGGGCGAAGCACACGAGGTGTGTGGGAAGCCAGATGCGGCATACGTGTACGACGGTTCCTTGCTCCCGAACGACTTGTTGGTTTTATCGGCATTGACAGTGACGGCTTGTCCGACAGCGCCCGTCCTCCCGAAGGGATCTCCGACAGGCTGGCAGGTATTGCTGACCTGCGTGAGATACCGACCGCCGGTCCAATCCTTTTTATTCTCGGGCAGTAGGGAAACCGGCTGGCCTCTGCGAATAGCTTCGTTTCTGGCGTGCATCAGCGAGGCCAGAAAATCGCTGCTCGCGCTGCTGAGCTGTTGGTTGATTTGGAAGCTGCGATAAGAAGGCACTGCCACGCCAGACAGCAAGGCCAGTATGGCCAGGGTGATCAGTATCTCGACAACGGTGAATCCGCCGGCGCGCTGCGAAATAATCGGACGACCGGTCTGCCGCCACCCACCAGGATATTCTGGCAGGTAATTGATTGCCAAATAATGCATTGCCGCCCTCAAATAAATTTGAGTTTGTTATTCGCTTTTGCATATTTAATTTCCTTGGCTAAGAGCTTCCTGGGAAATCCAATGCACGATCGAAATAGGTAGCTACATGCTAGATCGGCGTTTTCTGAATAACTCTTTCGAGAATCCGCATATGCCAAAAATGGCGTACGCAGAAATAGATGAAATGCTTTTCCGACGAATATCGGTCCGCATTTCCATCCATAGAATCTGCGGTGATATTCATACGGGTAATTGAATATCTTGCCAAAGTTGCTTCGTCTGAAATGCACGCCCGTTTCGGATCCATAGGACTGCGGCCTGTCGGTTGTTCGATAAACGTGGGGAACGCCTGCGGCAGAAGGTCGCGCAAAGATCGGGAGTCAGGATCGCGTAGCCGCGCTTCACCTCGAAGGGCTGCATGGACCAGGTCCGACATAGACGCAACCAGCCAGGCCGAACACCAGCCATAGCATCGATATCTTGCGGCGCGTGATCCATGGACCCAGAGACTTCGTGCAATCTCTTGAACGAGGGCTCGCCATACTGCGGACGTTCGACGTAGACACCCCGATCATGGGCCTGAGCGAAGCGGCCGCTCGCACGGGCATGACACGTGCCGCAGCGCGCCGATTCCTGTTGACGCTCGTCGAACTCCAGTTGCTGGCCACCGATGGCAAACGATGCTGGCTGCGCCCGACCGTCCTTGACATCGGCTACCAGTACCTCGCCATCCAGCCTTGGTGGAATATCGCCCAACCCCTGGTCGAGGAACGTGCGCGCACCACCGACGAGTCCTTCAATATCTGAGTGCTGGATAGCGCCGAAGTGGTCTACGTCTGTCGCGCTGCCGTGCCCCGCATCGTCTCGGCCAACCCGACCGTGGGCTCTCGGCTACCGGCGTATTGCACGGCCATGGGCCGCGCAGCGCTTTCGCTCCTGCCCGATGCGGATGTGCGTGAGCGCCTCGACGCCAGCAAACTCGACAAGCTTACGCCCAAGACGGTGACCAGCAAGCGAAAGCTCCTGGAGCTGGTCTCGGCGGTGGGGGCTGATGGACTCTTCCTTCTTGACCAAGAACTGCATCTGGGGCTGCGGGCCTTGGCCGTGCCGTTGACGGTTCCGTCGGGAATCGTCGTGGCGGCCGTTGGTCTCAGCGTGCTGGCGCATCGCGTGTCCGCGGAGGCACCATTGAGCACCTACCTTCCGGCTCTTGGGAGAGGTGCGCGGCAGATGCGACGGCATGCTGGAGGCCCAGCGCAACCGCGAACGTCGCTCGATCCCGACCGGAATCTCGCCCCTGACGCGCCATCGCAGGGCGCGCCTGCGGGCCCCCGCGTAGCACCGGACATGCATACCCCGGGCAGTTCCTCGCGCAGGACCGTCACGCATCCATGCCCGGTACAGGCTGAGCCCCAAGGTGGGCGACGCCCATGCCATCGCCCATGGGTCAGCCGTGTCCGGGCGAAGAGCCAGCTCTCCGGATCTTGGCTGCAACGTCGCCCCGACCCTTGCCTGACCCAGTCCCGGATCACGGAGTTTTCAGGGAGCAACACCACGATCTCCATGGCGTGGCGGCTTGCCTCTTCAAGGGCCTTCAGCCCATCCGCGCTGACCGGCACGCACTGGTCCTGTTCAGTTCACAGACATTGACGATCTGTGCGGCACGATCCAAGCGCGCCACAGTTGCGTCATGATCTATTTCGGGCCGGATTCCACAATCCATTCCAACGCAACACACACCGCTTGGAAAGAAGGCCCACCATGATCCGCACCACGAACCTCCGCACCCTGGCAGTCGCATCGGCCCTGGCCGCGGGCCTGTTCATGAGCCTGCAAGTCCAGGCGGCCGGCAACATGTCGGGCCAGCTGAATTCGCAGATGGTGCTGCAGTCGGGTTGCATCGTCTCCGGCGCTCCGGGTGCCACCTCCGGCATCAACCTCGGCGCCCTGGATTTCGGCACACACCCCTCCACCTTCACTGGCGTGCTCACGGCCACGGCCAGCGGCGGCGTCGGTGGCGCCGGCGCCACGCAGGTCACCTGCTCGCCCGATGTCACGGCCCTGAACGTCACTGTCAGCGCCGGCAACAACGCCGGCCAGGGCAGCGGCGTGGGCACTGGCACACGCGCCATGAAGTTCGGCACCAGCTACCTGCCCTACGAGGTCTACAGCGATGCGGCCATGACCACCGCCTACCCGACCGCCGCCACGTCCCTGGGCGTGGTGCTACCCGGCACGGGCGCCCCGGTGGGCCTGCCGGTCTTCGGCCGCGTCAACAAGACCAGCGTGAACGCGATTGCTGCCGGCACCTACACCGACGTGCTGCAGGTCACGGTGGCCTGGTAAGAACTTGCCGGGCGGTGACAAGGGCCTGACACCTGGTTGATTGACACAGGTCGGGCACCCGCCATACTGGAGGCCACCCTCCACGCGACCTCGGCCCGGTATTGCAGAGGCCGCCACTTTCGAAAGCCGATGACCCCTCCTCCCAGTGGGCAACCAACGCTGACACGCATTGCGCAGGACCTTTCCTTCGTGACGCACACGGATGGCCCGCATACCTCGACAACGTCGGAGGCCGAAGCGGAAAAAGAGCGCCTGATGGTTCTCCAGGCCACCCGGTTGGTCGACACGGCCCAGAGCGAGGACTTCGACCGGCTGACACGACTGGCCGCCCAACTCTTCGGCATGCCCACAGCACTGGTGTCGTTCGTCACGGAAGACCGCCAATGGTTCAAGTCGCGCGTGGGCATGGACTGCCATGAAACCGAACGCGATGCCGCCTTCTGTGCGCACACCATCCAGCGCACCTCCGTCATGGTGGTGGAAGACGCCAGGCTGGACCCGCGCTTCCAGTCCAACCGGCTGGTGACGGGCCAGCCCGGCATCCGCTTCTACGCAGGCGCACCGTTGGTCACGCGCTCCGGCCACGCGCTGGGCAGCCTGTGCGTGATCGACTACGCACCGCGCAGCTTCTCGCCGGAGCAACGGCAGCAGCTGGCCGACATGGCCCAGATCGTCATGAGCCAGGTCGACCTGCACCAGGCCGCGGGCCGGCTGCACGAGGTGACGCGGCTGCCGAACCGCTCGCAGCTCGTGATCGACCTGCACGACCTCGCCCTCGTAGGCGCTGCGGGGCCGCGCACCATGGTGCTGGTGGACATCATGAGCCATGCGCAGGTGCAGAGTGCCATCGTGGGGCTGGGCATCGAATCGGTGGAGAAATCCCTGCGCATCGTGGCCCGGCGCATCGGCGAGGTGGTGGGTGAGAGCTCCACGCTCTACCACGTGGGCGACACCCGCTTCATCTTCCTGCTGCGCGGGGACGATGCAGCGGCCCACGAATCAGCGGCGGCCGATATGCTGGCCCATATGCGAAGCCCGCTGCGCGTGGGCAACGTCTCCATCGAACTGGAGATCCAGTGCGGCATGGTCCGTTACGAGCCCTCGACCGCGCACCTGGACGACCTGATGCGCAAGGCCACCTCCGCGATGCGCCACGCGCAGCTGCAACAGTCGTCCTTCAAGTGGTATGACGAAGCCTTCGACGCGCCCCACCGCCGCGCCTTTCGCCTGGTGCAGGCGATACCGCAGGGTCTGACTTCGGGCCAGTTCCGGCTGGTCTACCAGCCCAAGCTCGATGTGGTCAAGGGCCGCTTCACCGGCGTGGAGGCCTTGCTGCGATGGAATCACCCCCGGTTCGGCAGCGTCTCGCCTGCGGAGTTCATCCCTGCCGTGGAAAAGACGATGGCCATCAACCTGATCACCGAATGGGTGCTGCACACGGCCCTGGCGCAGATGGCCCGATGGCAGAAGCTGGGGCTGTACATCACCATGGCCGTCAACGTGTCGGCACGCAACCTCGACCACCCGCACTTCCTGCAGATCGTGAAGAACGCATGCGCGACGCACGAGGTCGCTCCCCGCTACCTGCACCTCGAATGCACCGAGAACGCCGTACTGACCGGGCTCACCACGCGCGAGGTGTTGCACGAGCTGCGCGCGATGGGCATCCAGATATCGCTGGACGATTTCGGTATTGGTTATTCCAACCTGGCCTGCCTGCAGGACCTGCCGGCGGAATTGCTGAAGCTGGACCAATCGCTGGTCAAGCCTATCGCAGAAGACTTTCGCGCCTGGAACATGCTGCAGTCGCTGGTCGCCATGGGGCACATGCTGGGCTACCGTGTGTTGGCGGAGGGCGTGGAGACGGCCTCGATCTACGAGCAGCTACTGCATGCGGGCTGCGACGCCATGCAGGGCTATTTCCTGTCACGGCCGCTCGAAGCCGATGCGGTCCTGGAATTCATGCGCGACAGTGCCAAGACCACCGCTGTGCTCCGCAATCCACAGCAATGACCCTGCAGCCTGGCATGGGCTCAGGCCGATCGGGCAACAGGTTCGGGTGCCATCGACGTGAACGGCGTCCTCAACGCCGTCGCGGCCAACTGCAAGGCGGCGCCAAAGCCTTCGGGTGCACGGTAGTCCTTTCGCGCGCTGGTCACCACCCGGGGCCTTGCCGACCAGGCGATGCGCGACCCCTGGGCCTGCAGCGCCTGCACCAGCGCCACATCCTCGTGGCTGCGCAAGGGTGGAAAGCCACCCGCCCGTCGGTAGTGCAGTGCCGCCACACCGAGATTGGCCCCGTGGATATGCCGGTGTCCATCCCTGTCCACGTAGGTGGCGAGGTGTTGTTCCCGGACGCTGGCCGGATAGCCGCTCCAGTCGCTCACCTCCACGGTGCCGCAGACCGCATCGCTGCGCTCCTCGAGCTGGGCGGATAACCAATCGGGTGCGACCATGCTGTCGGCGTCCGTGAACGCCAGCCAGCGGGCCCCGAGGCTGAGCGCATGCTCCGCGCCCATCTTCCTCGCCACGCCGACGTTGCGCGACGCGGTGTGCAGCACCACCACGCCGTGGCGCCGCGCAACCTCCTCCGTGGCGTCCGTGCATGCGTCCAGCACCACGACGACCTGTACCGGCTCGCCCAGCTTCCGGAAGTTGGCCGCACGGCCTATGGACGCGAGGCAAGCACCAATCAGGCCGCTCTCGTTGTGTGCCGGTACCACGACGCCGATCATCGAAACTCCTTCATCGACGGACGCACCCTTGCTGGAACGACCATCTTCGTCATACGCGAGGCGGGTCCGTCTCGCGTGCAGGAAAGCGGTGCTTGCCCACGGCGGCAGTGAACAGGAAGGGGGCATCGACCATGTCGCCCGCAGCCGCCAGGACCAGCCCCTCGTCGGGTTCGCCGTCGGGCAAGGTCCTAGGAATACCGGCCTTGTCGAGCAACGCCTGCGCTGCGCCCGCCACCAGGATCGGCTTGCAATGGCGGTACTGGTCCTTCAGGAACTCGATGGCCTGGCCGTCGTTGACCAGCAGGCTGGCAGCAGCCTCGCCATCGGCTGCCACCATCGCGTCGAACAGGAAACCGGGAGCGTTCTCGAACGAGGCATCGGCAATGACCTCGTGGCCATCCGCCGAAGTCACCGGGCCGATGCGTGGTGCCACGTAACGCGGCATGGCACCCCGGTCCAGCAAGGCCTGGCGGACGGCCTGCACCGATTGCAGCTCGAACCCATCGGCGATGACCAACGCGATCACACGTGCAGCAATGGACCCGTCCCCGGGTCGGGCGAACAGCGAGAGTGCAGGTGACACCGCAACTTCGGGTGTCGCCACCCCCGTGACGGCCAGCGGCAGCGGCTCGGGCAACACCTGGATGCCGAGGCCTTGGGCGACTTCCTTCGCCAGGTCTTCGGAGGCGTTGCGCAGCATGGCCAGCGTGCGCATGCGAATGGCCAACACACTCACCTTGCTCAGCTCGAAGCGGAAGGCCGCGGCGATGTGCGCCTGCTCCACCGGCGACTGGCTTTCATAGAACAGCCGGGCCTGGGTGTAGTGGTCCGCGAACTTCTCGGGTTTTGCGCGGACCTTGCCCTCCGCCTCGCGAGCCTCGTTGCGGGCCGCCACCGAGACGAAACCCTGCGCGGCCCCTGCCTGGAACGGACACCCACCCGCGAGGGAGTTGGGCTCATAGGACACCGCGCCCCGATGGATCGCCTGGCGGTGCAGGCCGTCGCGCTGGTTGTTGTGGACTTGGACGATGGGCGCGTTGATCGGGATCTCGTGGAAGTTCGGGCCGCCCAGCCGGGTGATCTGGGTATCGACGTAGGAGTGGATGCGCCCCGCCAGCAGCGGGTCGTTGGAGAAGTCGATGCCCGGCACCACATGCGCGGTGCAGAAGGCCACCTGCTCGGTCTCGGCAAAGAAGTTGTCGGGGTTGCGGTCCAGCACCATCTTGCCCACGGGGATGATCGGCACGAGTTCTTCCGGGATGAGCTTCGTGGCGTCCAGGATGTCGAAGCTGAATAGCTCGGCCTGTTCCTCGGTGAAGATCTGCAGGCCGAGCTCGTACTCGGGGTAGGCACCGGCTTCGATGCGCTCCCACAGATCGCGCCGGTGGTAGTCCGGGTCGGCCCCCGAGATCTTGACGGCCTCGTCCCACACCAGCGAATGCGTGCCGGCCACAGGGTTCCAGTGGAACTTGACGAAGACCGATACGCCCTCGGCATTGACCAGGCGGAAGCTGTGCACGCCGAAGCCCTGCATCGTGGCGTAGCTGCGGGGCAGTGCACGGTCCGACATCACCCACATCAGCATGTGGGTGGACTCGGGCATCAGAGAGACGAAGTCCCAGAAGGTGTTGTGCGCGCTGGCGGCCTGCGGCATCTGGTTGTGGGGCTCGGGCTTGACCGCATGCACGAGGTCGGGGAACTTCATCGCGTCCTGGATGAAGAACACCGGCATGTTGTTGCCTACCAGGTCCCAGTTGCCTTCGTCGGTGTAGAACTTGACCGCGAAGCCGCGTACATCGCGCGCGGTGTCCTTGGAGCCGCGTTCCCCCGCAACGGTGGAGAAACGCACGAACACCGGCGTGCGCTTGCCTGCTTCCTGGAACAGGCCTGCCTGGGTGTATTGCGTGAGCGGCTGGTAGCACTCGAAATAGCCATGGGCGGCGGAGCCGCGGGCATGGACGATGCGCTCGGGGATGCGCTCGTGGTCGAAGTGCGTGAGCTTCTCGCGCAGGATGAAGTCCTCCAGCAACACGGGGCCGCGCAGGCCGGCCTTCAACGAGTTCTGGTTGTCGGCGATCTTGACGCCCTGGTTGGTGGTCAGCACCTGGCCGCTGGAGTCCACACGCACGCGGTCCAGGGGCTCGATGGTGGCGTTCATGCCCTCCACGGCCACACTGCCCGTTTTCATCGTGCCGTTGTCCTCGGACAGCGTGCTGCCCGTCACCAGCCGCGAGGGGGCCGAGACCGTGGCCCCGGGCTGTGGATGCAAGCCGTTCTCGAAGCCGTGTTCCAGCGGCTTTCCAGGGTTGTGGGGCATCGCGGCAACCGTGGCTTCGACGTGCTCGATCTTGGCTTCGAGCGCGGAGGGCACATTGGCCGTCTGCAGCGGTTTGCCAGACGGCGATTTCGGGGTAGCGGACTTGGATTTGGCCATGGATGCCTCTCGGTGGAGCTGAAGGAAGGGACGCGGAGCGCATGCGACGACGTCTGGTGGACGTCGAGGCGCTGGTCGCCAGCGTACAAAGCCTGTGGCACCCGAAGATGTAGGACCACATCCATCGATAGGCAGACCCGCAAATAAGGGTCTGAAGTTGATCCAGGTTAACTCCGAAAAGAGGGATCATGGTGCACGATCGAATCGCCAAGCTCTACACCATGCGCACCAAGAACATCCTTCGCAACCACACGTCCGAGCTGTCCGACGAGGAGCGCGCTGTGCTGGAGGGAGCGATAGCGCGCACGCAGACCTATCCTGCCGGCCACATCGTGATTCCCCAGAACGTTCCCGTGACCGTGAGCACGCTGCTCGTGGAGGGGCTGGTCACACGCCATGTGGATGCCAGCGACGGCAGGCGCCACCTCGTCGCGGTCCATGTGCCTGGTGACTTCGTCGACCTCCATGCGTATGCGCTCAAGCGGCTGGATCACGACCTCGGTGCGCTGACCGATATCACGGTGGCGGTCTTCGAACACGAAGAGCTGGAACGGCTGCAGGTCCGGTATCCCCATCTCACGCGACGGCTGTGGTTCCTCACCCTGTTGGACGCGGCCCTGCACCGCCAGTGGATCGTGCGGCTCGCCAGCCTGAATGCCCTCCAACGCGTGGCGCATTTCCTGTGCGAGATGAATGGCCGCCTCATTGCGATAGGCGCATCGGATGGCAGGGTCTGCCGACTGCCCATGACGCAAGCCGACATCGGCGAAGTCTGTGGCCTGACCCATGTGCATGTGAACCGCGTCCTGCGGGAACTGCGGGAAAGAGGGCTCTGCAGCCTGCGGTCTTTCCGGCTGGAGATCATGGATCTTCCGGGCCTGGTGGAGGCAGGATTGTTCGCGCCGGATTACCTTTACCTCAACCGCGAGACTTCGCTTCGCGCGGTCGGACGTTTCGGAGACTCGAATGGATGACCGACGGAAGCGACCCGAACCACGGGAAGACGCAGGCGTAGCCACCGCCGAAGACGGCGTCGTGATACTGGATGGCCCCGACGGCGTCGCGGTGACCATGACGCCAGAGGCCGCCGTGCAAACGGCGGAAAGCCTGCAAGCGGCCGCCCGGCAGGCGCGAAAGCAGCGCGATTGACGGTGCGCACGACCGGGACAGGCAAGTTGGCCGGGCGCTGGCCGGGCTGCGGATTGCAACGCTAGATGGTGGCGATGCAGGACCCGACTGGGCTGCAGCCGCGGGCAGGACTCTTGGTGCTCCCCGGATGGGCCGATGACGACGTCCCCCAGTTCAATGCCCTTCGCAGCCGGCTGCAGGAGCTGGGATGGGCCAGCAGGCGCGCGAGACTGCCCGACGGCAGCTGGCCGGAGCAGGCCCGCAGCCGGATCACCCGGCAAGACGCCTTGATGCTCGCGCTGGCAGACCACTACGAATTCATGCAGGAGCATTCCACCGGTCTGCGGCCGCTCGCCGTATTGGGGTTCAGCTTCGGGGCATACGTCGCATGCTTCCTGGCGGTGGCGCGGCAGATCGACCTGCTGGTACTCCGTTCGCCGGCGCTCTACCCCGACGATGACTGGTCGCTGCCCAAGGAAGAACTGGACAAGCGCGAGCTGCGCGCCTATCGACAGCAGGTCCACCCCGCCGCCGACAACCGGGCCCTCGCTTGCTGCGCGCGGTTCACGGGCCATGTCCTGCTGATCGACTCGGAGTGTGATGAGGTCATTCCACCGGAAACCGTGCGCAGCTTCGAGGGCGCGTTCGTGGCTGCGCGCTCGTTGTCGCGTATCACGCTGCTGGATGCCGATCACGTCCTGAGCCATCCCTCGGCACGCACCCAGTACCACAGCGCCGTGGTGTCCTGGTTGACGAAACCACGGTTCGAGCACGGCGCTTGAGTGGCGCGTGGGCTGTGCGTGTGTGAATGGAGACGGTGGCAGTCATGCGTTGCCGTCGCGGACACGATGATGGGCGAGACAGGATGGCCGGGGCCTGCCACGGCGCGGGCTGAAGCGCTTCCACTTCTGCTCCACCATGCCCGTATAGTCGCCGGTCCAGCCGCTCGCACGCCATGCCCGCCTTCTTGCCGTACCCGTTCACCGCCCCCACCGGAAAGTGGACATCGGCAGCCATCGCCGCCGTGTTTGCGGTGGCATTGCGGGGGCTTCTGAGCCCGGCACTCGGCGACGAGCTTCCCTTTGTCATCGCGGCACCTGTGACACTGTTTTGCGCACTGATGTGGGGCGCCGGCCCTGGCGCACTTGCCACGGTGATCTGCCTCGTTGGATCCCTGCTCCCCGGCATTCCACCGGACTCCCTGGGTGTCGATCACCTCATCAAGTGCCTGGCATACGCCATGATCATGGCCGCGACGTGTTGGCTCGTGGCACGTGTGGAGGCCATGCGAAGCGAATCCGCGCCGATGGCGGAGGACACTGCGACGCCACTGGTTCGATGGCTCACGGCCGCGTTGCTGGGTGCGGTGCTGGTACCGGCCACCGCACTCGTCGGGGTCGGATGGTGGAGCTACCACGATGCCGTGCAGGCATCCCGTGAGACGATGGTCCGGCGCACCGACCTCGTGCACGAGCACGCGCTCCGTGTCTTCGCCGTGGTCAAAAGGCTCGCCACCGAAGCAGGGGCGCTGACCAACGACGCGGACGAGCGCATTCGCGCACGGGAAAGCGACGCACGCCAGCGGCTGAGCGACATGTTGCTCAGCGTGCCTTCGGTGGTCAACCTCAATGTCTGGAACGCACAGGCGGTTCCCTTGGTCCGCAGCGATCGCGCCGTCGACCCGGCAGTGACGGTGGTCGACCGGGACTATTTCCTCCGCCAGGCCGCGCAAGACGTCGGTGTCGATCTGAGCGAAGTGCTCGTCGGCCGGCAGACCGGCAAGGAACTCTTCAACCTGACGATTCGCCGCCCGTCTGCGAACGGTGTATTCAACGGGATCGTCGCGGTGTCGATGAGCCCCGACTACTTTCGCGACTACTACCGTGCCATCGTGGCGCAGAACCCGGAAGTGGAGTCCATCAGCCTCTTCCGCACGGATGGCAGGTACCTTGCACACTGGCCTTCGATCCCCGGCGGCGCCACAAGCCTCTCCGCCACTGCACCCCTGTCCATGGCCATCCAGCGGGGAGAGCACGCGGGTCTGGTCTATGGACCGGAGGGCGGCGCCGATGCGCAACGCATCGAGGGCTTCAGGCGCCTCGAGGGCGTGCCCGCGTATGTCGTCGTGCGCTTCAGCGAGGCGGCCATGATGGCTACCTGGGTGCGAACGATGGGCATCGTCACCGCGATCGCGCTGCCCATTTCCCTCATGCTGGTCGCGGTCACCGTCCTCGCGCGGCGCCGCGTCCTGTCAGAGCAACGCGCGCAGCGCCAGCTTCGCGAACAGATCCGCTTGCTCGCGGCGACGGAGAAGAACGCCCTGGAAGCGCACCGGCGCGAGACGCTCGCAGCGCTGACCGCGGGCGTGGCACACGACTTCAACAATCTCCTCGCCATCGTCAGCAACAGCCTTCACGTCCAGAACGTCCGGCACCCCGAGATCGCCTCCGAGGCGCAGAACGCCGCCATGCGCAGGGCGGTTGAAAACGGCACGCGGCTGACGCGCCAATTGCTGTCCTTCACGCGGAAGCAGGCGCTCAGGCCGGAGGTGATCAACCTGCAGACATGGCTGCCCGAACTGCGCGACCTGCTCACCACGACGCTGGGTTCCCGCATCCCATTGGAGATCACGGTGGCGTCCAACGTCCCTCCCATCCTCGTGGATGCGGCGGAGCTCGAACTCGCTTTGGTGAACCTGGCGGTGAATTCCAAGCATGCCCAACCGAATGGCGGCTCCTTCGGTGTCACGGTGGACCTCCATGCCGACGCACATCGCCGGCAGGTCGCCCTATGCGCCACGGACACCGGCAAGGGAATCGCCCCGGAGATCCTGAACCGGGTGACAGAGCCTTTCTTCACCACCAAAGCGCCTGGTGCCGGGTCAGGCCTGGGCCTCAACCAGGTCCGTCAGTTCGTCGAAGCTGCCGGCGGCGTGTTGCGCATCGACAGTGTGTTGGACCGCGGAACCACCGTGCGCCTGGTGTTTCCGGCGCTCGATGTGGGAACCGCGGACGACGAGCTGGTCGCCCCTTCCCCCGTGGTACCCCTGGACCTCTTCAAGGGGCATGTGCTGGTGGTGGAAGACAACGACGAAGTCGCAACCGTCACCACGCAATTGATCACCAGCATGGGGCTGCGCGTGACGCGTGCTGCCAGCGCGGCGGAGGCGCTGGAGTTGTTAAGGTCGCGCGAGCCTGCTGACAAGGTCGACTTCCTGTTGACCGACATCGTGATGCCCGGCGAGATGGACGGCGTCGCGCTGGCTCGGAGGGTCCGACAGGAATGGCCACACCTTCCCGTGACTGTTATCACCGGCTATTCCGACAACGTGCAATCGGCCCTCCAATCCGGGCTGGACGTGCTTCAGAAACCCCTGGCCCTGGACGAGTTGCTGGCACGCCTTCGCGCGGCATTCCCCAGCACGTAACGCTGCAACGGTCGCGTGGGCGCGCCGAGTCCACAAGTCAAACGGCTTAGCTTGCACACCTCCACTGGCAATGTGCTCTAACAGTCGAACCCGTTTCCGACCTGGAGGGCACGAAGCGCCGCGCTGAGGAGTTCTTCCTTGCGGGACGTGACGAGCAGTGCCGCCCGCTGCTGCAATGTCGGACCGGCCTCCGATGGCTCAAGCAGACACACTGCGCCTTCGACCACGAACGCCGCGTGCAGTTTGTGAACGGGCACGTTGCACCGTGCGGACTTTCCCGATATCCATGTGTGTCCGGGGTCGTGGTCCTGGAGGGCTCGCGCGATGGCTTCGGTTTCGGCGGTCATGGTCGCTGGGAGGCTGGGAGCTTCGACGCGCACAATTCTCAAGCCGCTCGCGCATGCCGGATGTAGGACCGGCTCGCGTTTTCCCCCCCATGAACACGGGAGGGCGCGGGATCGCAAGAGACCTTCAGAAAGGTCGAGCGCCCTGCCCTCTGCTGCGTCAGCCTGCGAGGCGTGGGCGTGCATTGGGCGCAACGCGTCGGTGATGGCCGAGACGCGCTGCACGCAGTGGCGAGCGAATGCGTTGCAGATGTCTTATCCAAGCGCGTTCGTTGCGCTCACGACGCAATTGCAGCTAGTCCTACTGCGCAAATCGGGCTGTAAAGATACTTTAGCGGCATCAACGCAAGGAGAAGCTCCATGAACATCCATCACCATCGGAACAGCACCAAGGCGTTTTGGGCGTGCACCGCCCTCGGAGGGGTGGCGGTGGCCACTTCCATGGCCCTGGCGCTCGGCAGCAGCGACGTGGGTCGAGCGTCCATCAACGACTTCATCACCAGCGTCGAAATGAACGATCCCCTTTCTGCATGCCACCACGCGACCCGCACCGCGGAGTCCTACCAGCAATCCGGCGATGCGACCCTGGGCGATGGATGGCAGGTGATCGCCAGTACGGTGTGCCCGCAGCGGTATGCGAACATCGCGACTACCTCGGGTTTACCCAACGCAAGCCAGTGAGTGGCCGGCTCCCGAGGGTAACCGTCACCATGGCAGCAGACTTCAATAGCCCGGACATCTGGCACACGCTTGCATCGGCAGACCTGGATACCCTTCCTTTCGGCGTCATAGGATTCGACGCTGCAGGGCTCGTGCAGCGCTACAACAAGACCGAATCCGTGGCCGCCGGGTTGTCGCCGGAGCGCGTGATCGGGCGGCACATCTTCGAAACCGTCGCGCCCTGCATGAACAATTTTCTGGTTGCCCAGCGCTTCGACGATGCGAGCAGCGAAGACACCGATCTGGATGCACCGATCGACTACGTGCTCACGCTCAAGATGCGGCCGACTCCGGTTCGCCTTCGCCTGTTGCACCGGCCCGCGGTTCCCCTTCGCTACATCCTCGTGGCGCGGCTTTGAGGGTGGACATGGATGCTTCTGGCGCCGACGAGGGATACCAGGCGCTGGTGCAGTTCCTGTACCGTGCCCCTGTAGGGCTGGTGGAAACGGATCCCGCGGGCGACATCGTCCTGATGAACCCGAAAGCCGCGCAATTCCTCGCGCCCCAGATGGGTGCTGCCGGTGTTACCAACAACCTTTTCGATCTGCTGCATCCCTACCTCCCGGACCTGCGATCGCTGGTGGCCAGCGCAGCCACGACGCGATGCACGGTCTGCGAAGCGCGCCGGTTCCAGATTCCGGCTGGACGCTCCGCCGCCAGCCATCAGAGCCTGTCCCTGACGTTGATCCGGGCGGACGACGGCGTGTTCACGGCGATGATCCACGACGCGACGCGGGAAGACCGTCGACAGCAGCGACGCATCGAGAGAGCGGCGACGACCGACAACCTCACGGGGCTGCCGAACCAACAGGCCGTGCGCCTGCATCTGGGCAGCGTGCTGTCGAGAGCCACGCATGCGGGTGGGGGCCGGACCGCCCTGCTTTTCATCAACTGCGACCGCTTCCAGCATGTCAACGACATCGCTGGACGCGCGGTAGGCGATGAAATTCTCGCGCGCCTTGCGCGGCGGTTGGTACAAGCGGTCAGCGCCAGCGCGACTTTCATGGAGACCGTGCCCGGCGGGCTCGAGACACGCTCCGTGCCACCGGAGCGGCTCGTCGGCCGAGAAGGGGGCGACGAATTCGCCGTCGTGGTGGAAGTCGCCTGGCAGGAAGACCCCCACGCATTGGCCATGCGGATTCAGCAGGTGCTGGCGGAGCCGTACCAGGTCGGTGGCCGGGCTATCCCGCTGACGGTGAGCATCGGCGTATCGGTGTCCGAGGGCGCAGCGACGACGCCCGGGGACCTGTTGTACCGGGCACGGCTGGCCATGGCGGAGGTGAAACGCGCCGGCGGGGCCTCGGCCCGCGTTTTCAAGGACTCCATGCTGCACCTCGCACAGCGGCGCAGCCAGATGGAAAATGATCTGCGGCACGCCATCGGCGGGCCAGACCTGTTCGTCGTGTACCAGCCCGTCGTGCGTCTGGCAGACCGCCGCCTCGAGGCGGTGGAAGCGCTCGTGCGGTGGCGCCATGCCAGACATGGGCAGCTCTCTCCGGTGGAGTTCATTCCGCTTGCGGAGGAAACGGGCTTGATCGGCGCGTTGGGGAGCTTCGTGCTGCGCACCGCGTGCCATGACTTTGCGCGCTGGCGGGCAACGCAGCCGGATCGCAGCCCGCAGCTCCTGGCGGTCAACCTTTCCCGCGGTCAGCTGCCGCAGGACAGCCTCTCCGACGAGATCCGCGCGATCCTGCACGAGACCGGTATGCAGCCTTCCGAACTTCAGCTGGAGGTGACCGAGAGCCTGGCTGCGCAGGACGAACAGGTCCAGATGCGGTTGCAGGAGCTGAAAGGATTGGGCCTCACCCTGGCGCTGGACGACTTCGGCACCGGCTACTCGTCCCTGGCGAGCCTCTACCAGCTGCCCATCGATGTCTTGAAGGTCGATCGATCCTTCGTGAGCCAGATAGAAAGCAGCGCGCACCACCGCGTATTGGTCGAGGCCACGGTCCGGGTCGCGCAAAGCCTCCACTTTCGCACCGTGGCCGAAGGTATCGAGACCGATGAACAAGCCCGCATGCTGGCAGCGATGGGCTGCGACAAAGGCCAGGGCTATTTCTTCGGCCGCCCCATGGATGCCGCATCGCTCGAACGCTGGATGTCGGCCATGGACTGATGGTCCACGAAGGGCCCACACAGGGCCCACGCAGGCGACCGCGCGCATCCGGCGGCAAACCACGGATCCCGCGCTGGTCCCGCACTGATCCCGCAATGTTATGCAGCGGCGGACAGGTCCCGCAGGTCGCGTGGCTCCGCGAGCACCCGCCCGTTCTTCTGCGCGCGAAACGCCGCTGAGAACGCGTAGGCCGCCTTGCGCACGCGCATCACCGCACCCAGGGGCCGGTGCTCTGCCAGGCCATGCCAGGGGCTGAAGGCCATGCCGTCGTCGACGACCGCGGCGCGCGCGGGGCTCCAGGCCAGCTGGGGTTCGGCGCGCAGCCGCGCGACGGTGATGTAGGGGCTCAGATCCTGTGGCCATTCGACCGAGGCATCCTCGATGGGCATCTGGTCCAGGTCCGTGCACAGCTGCACGCGCAGCTCCCACTCCGCGGCGTGTTGCGCAAAGAAGGCCACGACCTCCTCGCGCAGGCCGTTGGGGCGGTCTTTCAGGTCCACGGGCGCATGGGCCAGTGCCGCGAGCTCCGCGGACACGGGCACCAGCGCCAGCTTGGCCATGTACATGCCGTGCAACAGGGGTGCCTGCGTGAAGAAGGTCTCGCCAAGGATATGGTTTTCGGGGTGGCCGCCCAGGCTGGTGAGGGTCGCGCTCTTGCCACCCACGGCCTCGATCGCCTTCTCGGCACCCTGCAGCACGGTGGACAAGGCCTTCTTGAGCCCCGGGGCCTTGTCGGTCGTGGCCGCCAACAGCTTCAGGTTGCCCAAAAACTTCCTGGGCCCCGGCGCGGCGAAGACCGGTCCGTTGATCATCACGAAGTCCTGCGTCACGTCGTCCTCGCTGCCCTCCAGCCGCTCGCCTGGCACACCGACCAGCTTGATGGCCACGCCGCGGGGCGTGGACACGTTGTCGTCCAGCATGTCCCCCGGTGTCGTCGAGAAGCGCATCACCGCCGGATACCGTCCTGGCCGCGCGAAAAGGCCCTGCGCCAGCGCGGGCGGCAGGCCATCGAGCACGTCCAGCTCGGCCACCAGCAGCCCGTGGCTCTTCACGTGTACGCCCCGCAGGGCATGCCCGCCGTGTTCCAGCGTCTTCTCCGCGATGCTGTGCAGCGCCTCCAGCAGGCCCTCGGTCGTCTTCTGTTCATCCTCTTCCACGATCTCGAAGCCCGGGTCGTAGGGGATGGGCGCCTGGCCCGGTGGAAATGCGAGCGAGGTGGTGAGCGGGGTGCTCATGCGGGGACTCCTGTCGATGGGGAAAGATGGGGAACGAGGCGGACGGGCACGGACTTGAAGGCCGGGACCTTGCTGCCTTCGGCATGGTGGGCCAACGGCACCAGCGGATTGCACTCGGGAAAATAGGCTGCCGCACAGCCCTTCGGGATGTCGTAGGGCGTCACGCGGAAACCCCGCACTTCGCGGTGATGGCCATCGCGGACGGCCGTCACGACGTCCACCAGGGAACCATCCTGCAGCCCCAGGCGCTGGATATCCTGCGGATGCAACAGCACGACCTGGCGGGTGCCGTGGATGCCCCGGAAGCGGTCGTCGAGGCTGTAGATGGTAGTGTTGAACTGGTCGTCGCTGCGCACGCTCATGAGGCGCAGCACATCGTCGCCGTGCTCCGGTGTATCGGGATCGGCCACCAGCCCATCCGGGACGATGAAGCAGGCTTTGCCGTTCGGCGTCTTCCAGACCCGGTCCCGCGCGGGAATCGGCCGTTGGAAGCCACCGGGCAGCCGGAAGCGGCCATTGAAATCCCGGAACACGTCGGGCCACGTTGCCTCGATGGCATCGCGGATGCGGCTGTAGTCGGCGATCCACTGCGCCCAAGGCACTCGGGGGTTGGGCTCCAAAGTGGCGAGCGCGATGCCCGCGATGATGGCGGCCTCGGATTGCAGCGTAGCCGCTGCAGGCTCCGCAACGCCATTGGAGGCATGCATGAATCCGGTCGAGTCCTCCACTGACACCGTCTGCGCCTGGCCGGCCTGGCGGTCGATCTCGATGCGCCCCAGGCAGGGCAGCAGGTAGGCATGTTCACCCGGCACCAGGTGACTCCGGTTCAGCTTGGTGGCGATCTGCACGTTCAGGTGCAGCCGGCGCCACGCGGGCTCCATGCGCTCGCTGTCGGGCACCGCGCGCAGGAAGTTGCCGCCCAGGCCGATGAAGGCGCGCACCGAGCCATCCAGCAGGCCTTCGCACACCTCCACGGTGTTGCGGCCCTTCTCGCGGGGCGGCGCGAATCCATAGAGGGCCTGCAAGCGGTCCAGCGGCGCGAGTTCGGGCTTCTCGGTGATGCCCACCGTTCGCTGCCCCTGCACATTGGAGTGGCCGCGCACCGGGCAGATGCCGGCACCGCGCCGGCCGATGTGGCCACCCAGCAGCAGCAGGTTGGAGACCATCTGCACGTTGTGCACCCCCTTGCGGTGCTGCGTGAGCCCCATGCCGTAGATGGCGATCACGGCCTTCGCCCGGGCGTAGACATCGGCTGCCTGCTCCAACGCATCGCGCGCCAGGCCGGACTCGCGTTCGATGGCGTCCCAGGGTGTGCAGTGCACATACGCCACGAATTCGTCGAAGCCATGGCCATGCTCGGTAATGAACGCCGTGTCCAGGATGCGCGGCAGGTGCTGGCGCTGCGCATCCTCGTCGCGGGCCAGCAGGGCCTTGCACAGGCCCGTGATCGCCGCGATGTCCCCACCGATCTTCAGCTGCAGGTACTGCGTGCTGATGGTGGTCTGCGCCGGCGTCAGCATCTCGGCGGGTGACTGCGGGTTCGCGAACTGCATCAGCCCCTTCTCCTTCAGCGGATTGAAGGTGACGATGGGTACGCCTCGCCGCCGCGCGTCCTGCAGCTGGTGCAGCATGCGCGGGCTGTTGACGCCCACGTTCTGGCCGAAGAAGAAGATTGCATCGCAGTGCGCGAAGTCGTCGAGCGTCACGGTGCCGACGGGCACGCCGATGGTTTTCGGCAGGGCCACGGAGGTGCTCTCGTGGCACATGTTCGAGCTGTCCGGCAGGTTGTTGTTGCCGTACATCCGCGCCAGCAGCTGGTACAGGTAGCTCGTCTCCAGCGAGGCACGGCCCGATGCGTAGAACACCACCGATTGCGCATCGGCAGCCTGCAATGCACGCAGCTGTTCACCGATGCCCTGGAAGGCCTCGTCCCACGCCACCTCCACGTAGCGATCCGTCGCACGGTCCCAGCGCATCGGGGCGGTCAACCGGCCTGCGCGCTCCAGGTCGTAGTCGGACCACTGGGCCAGGTCGGAGACGCTGTGCTCCTGGAAGAACGCCGGGTCCGCGCGCCGGTCCGTGAGCTCCCAGGCGGTTGCCTTGGCGCCGTTCTCGCAAAACTCCGCCGCCAGCGGGTGCGCGGGTTTGGCCCAGGCGCAGCTCACGCAGGCGAACCCTCCCGGCTTGTTCTGGTGCAACAGCGCGCGGCTGACCGCCATCGGGGAGCCGGCCCGCGCCACATGCTGCACCACGGCCTTGATGGACCCCCAGCCGCCTGCCGGGTGGTCGTAGGGGTCACTGGGAGGAAGTGGTCCGGGCGGCGCCTGGGAAGACATGGATTTTCACAACGGTTCTATGGGAACACCGAGGGGCCGTGAAGCGCTATGGCGCCTTGGCTGCCACGTCCGGCGACGCCGTCGCCGCTCCCACACGGTCTTCGGTCGTGGTGCTTCGGCTCCCTTTCAGATGCAGCTCGACGTCGCTCGCGCGAGCACCGACGGTCGCCACCGCCTCGCGGATCTGTGCGGCGCTGACGTCCAGACGCTCGGCCCAGATCCTCACCGCTTCGTCGGAAACCACGTCGATCTGGTCAGCGCCCGTTGCGTTCGGTGCGAGCGTGATGTCTTCATTGCCCATGGCAGCTCCTTGTTTGGTTGGAGCGCCATCGTCACGCACGAGCAGGCGCCGCGCTATCAGCCGTCGCGCCGTAGGGCCGTAGTCCGCCACAAACCGGGAAAGCGCATTTGCGGTTCGTGGAGCCGCTGCGCCAAGGGCAGTACTGGGAGCCGGGCTACCGCACGCCAGCCATCTCCTGATCGTGATGGCGAATGCTGGTCCAGGTCAGCCTGCTCCTACGTGATCTTCCGCACCTCCCCTACGCATAGGTACCGCAGCGCCAAGCATCCTTGAACCCCAAACGCTTTGCACACGCCAGGAGGCTCCGATGAGCAAATACACTGCTGACTACGACCCGTCCCATTTCGACAGACGCCATGGGTTCTCCGCGGAGGGCGAAGTGGTGGAAGTGTTGAAAGGTTGTGGCATTGCCACGATCAGCTCACAGCGGGGGACGCTCACGATCCACAAGGGCACGGACGGTGTGCATTTCGATGCGCTGCGCCCCGGCCAATCCCTGTCGTGCGAGCTTGCTCCCGACGGCAGCAACCGTGTCATGCATGCCCATCAGCAAACGCAGCCGATGGATGTGGCGGAAATACTGATGGCCGGCGGGAAATCCGAAGCGGCGCGGTGAAGGCTGCTGCACTGTGCCTGGCCACCACGTTGCAAATGTTCCAACCGTCGTTCCAGTCCTACATGCGTGGCCCATGGACAGTGTCAGACTCGGGCCGCTGTCGTCGCTTCGTCTCGAATCCACCCCCGCGCAGCATTGGAGGTTCCTTGTTGCACACAGCGCAGACAGCGATGCCGCGGCTCATGCTCGTGGACGACAACCCCGACATACTGGAAAGCACGTCTCACCTGCTGTCGATTTTCGGCGCTGAGGTCAGAACGTTCACATCGGGTGCGGATGCCATCTCGGATCTGGAAGACTGGCTTCCGGACTTCGTCCTGACAGACGTCGACATGCCGGGCATGGGCGGGCTCGAACTCATGGAACGCGTGCACGCGAACGACCGTTTTGCGGCACTGCCATTCATCGCGATCACCGGCAACGCCGTCATCGGGATGGAGTCGAAGTTGATGGACGCGGGCTTCGCGCTCTATCTGTTGAAGCCCAACTATCTCGAGCGGCTGTTCGACTTCATTGGAATGCCGTCCAAGTTGCCGCGCACGCATTAACACGACATGAGTGGCCGCGGCAAGCGCAGAACAATCACATGAAGGTTCATTCCAAGCGCCATCATCGAACGACGCTTGGAACCACAACGCACCCCGAACTTCAGTGACGGGATCGAGCGACCACTGCCGCGCAGATCAACCGCGCGGTGCCAACCGGTCCATGTCCTTTTCCGAAAATCCCCATTCGCCCAGAATGCTCCGGGTCGACGCGGTGCCGCGCTGGCGTACCTCCGGCATGGTGCGTGAAAACCGGGGTGCCGGCGCCGGCTGGCGCACAGCCTCCACCTCGATGAAGGTCTGCCGCGCGCGGTTGTGCGGATGTGCCATCGCTTCCTGCATGTCCAGCACGGGCGTGAAGCAGGCATCCGAGCCTTCCATCGCCTCGCACCACGCGTCGCGCGTCCTCGTCGCGAAGACCGCGGCGAAACGCGCCTTCCATGCGGGCCAACGCACCCATGGACAGAGCACACTCACATGTCGACGGCTGATGATTCACCGCAGGGCAGGCAGCACACCCCGCGCGGAAGTCGTCAGGCCGTCATTCCACCGCTCCTCTGCAGACGCCGGGCGGGTAATCTCCGCCCGGCAAGCCGTGTAAACCAGCGCTCAATGGAACTGCTCTTCCTCGGTGGAGCCCGTCAGCGCCTTGACGCTGGACGACCCGCCCTGGATCACGGTGGTCACGTCGTCGAAGTAACCGGCGCCGACTTCCTGCTGGTGCGACACGAAGGTGTAGCCCTTCTCGCGTGCCGCGAACTCCGGCTCCTGCACCATGTTCACATAGTGCTTCATGCCTTCGCCGCGGGCATAGGCGTGGGCGAACTGGAAGGTGTTGAACCAGTTGATGTGGATGCCGGCCAGCGTGATGAACTGGTACTTGTAGCCCAGCGCAGCCAGGTCTTCCTGGAACGAGGCGATCTGCTTGTCGTCCAGGTTCTTCTTCCAGTTGAAGGACGGCGAGCAGTTGTACGACAGCAGCTTGCCCGGGCAGGCGGCGTGCACGGCCTGCGCGAATTCGCGGGCGAAGCCGATGTCCGGCACACCGGTCTCGCACCACACCAGGTCGGCGTACGGGGCGTAGGCGACGCCGCGGCTGATGGCCTGCTCCAGGCCGTTCTTCACGCGGTAGAAGCCTTCCTGCGTGCGCTCGCCGGTCAGGAAGGGCTTGTCGTTCGCGTCGTGGTCGGAGGTGACCAGGTTGGCGGCCTCGGCATCGGTACGCGCCAGCACGATGGTGGGCACGCCCATCACGTCGGCGGCGAAGCGGGCGGAGATCAGCTTCTCGCAGGCTTCGTGCGTGGGCACCAGCACCTTGCCACCCATGTGGCCGCACTTCTTCACGGCGGCCAGCTGGTCTTCGAAGTGCACGCCGGCAGCGCCGGCGGCGATCATGTTCTTCATCAGCTCGAAGGCGTTCAACACGCCGCCGAAACCGGCTTCGGCATCGGCCACGATGGGCAGGAAGTAGTCGATGAATTCCTGGTCGCCGGGATTGACGCCACGGCCCCACTGGATTTCGTCGGCGCGCTTGAAGGTGTTGTTGATGCGGCGGACCATGGCCGGCACCGAGTCATACGCGTACAGCGACTGGTCGGGGTACATGTTCTCGGAGGTGTTGCCGTCGGCGGCCACCTGCCAGCCCGACAGGTACACGGCTTCCAGGCCCGCCTTGGCCTGCTGCATGGCCTGGCCGGCGGAGATGGCGCCGAAGGCGTTCACATAACCCTTCTTGGCACCGCCGTTGATCTTTTCCCACAGCTTCTCCGCGCCGCGACGGGCCAGGGTGTGCTCGATGGGCAGCGAGCCGCGCAGGCGGACCACGTCGGCAGCGCTGTAGCCCCGCTTGACGCCCTTCCAACGGGGGTTGGTCGCCCAGTCCTTTTCGAGGGCGGCGATCTGCTGTTCACGGCTGAGTTGTTCGTTGAGGCTTTGGGGCATGGAACTCTCCTGGGTTGGTTGGTGCGAAAGCGGTGGCTCGTGGGAGCGTGGAGAAATTCTATGTCTTATATAAGAGTCAATGTTATCTTATGTCTTATACAAGACTAAAAATTTTCGTTTACAAATCAAATAGATACATAAGGTTCTCACGATATGAATTGTTGAATCTCATATTGAGATAAATTTTTGCGCCGCAGCATTCGCATTTCCCATAATTCGAAATGCGCCGTGCGCATCCTGGAAGGCGAATCCAGACGCCCAAAAACAAGCGCCCCGGCAGGTGGCCCTGCCGGGGCGCTGTATGCGACAGCCGCGCGGAGAGCAGCCTCAGGTTCCCGCGCTGGCGCGCACCGCCGCTGCGATCTCGCGCTCTCGGCGGCGGGTCTGGCGCGCTACCCACACGCTGTAGGCGACGATCACGATCGTCACGGTGCAGATCAGCAGCGTCGCCGCGGCATAGATGGTCGGGTTGATGCCCCGCCGCGCATAGCCGAAGATCACCTGCGGCAAGGTGCTGACACCGGGACCGGACAGGAATTCCGAGATCACCACGTCGTCGAAGGACAGCGTGAAGGACAGCAGGAACGCCGCCAGGATGCCCTGCGCGATGTTGGGCAGCGTCACCAGGAAGAACACCTGGTGCGGACGCGCCCCCAGGTCCATCGCCGCTTCCTCGATGGACC
Source organism: Burkholderiaceae bacterium (assembly GCA_965278985.1). Classification (GTDB taxonomy): domain Bacteria; phylum Pseudomonadota; class Gammaproteobacteria; order Burkholderiales; family Burkholderiaceae_C; genus CAISIP01. The sequence continues at coordinate 2,000,613 of OZ257131.1, forward strand.
GGTTCATCTCCAGCAGCCGAGACTGGATCACGACCATGCCGTATGCCATGCCCAGCAGCGTGTGGCCGAAGATGATCGTCAGCATGCCGCGCTGCGGCCAGCCCAGCAGGTTCTGCGCCCCTACCATCAGCAGCAGCAGCGACAGGCCGATGACCACCTCGGGCATCACCAGCGGCGCGTTGACCATGCCCGAGAAGACGGTACGTCCCAGGAAACGGCGATAGCGCACCAGCACGAAGGCCGCAAAGGTGCCCAGCACCGCCGACAACACACCCGTGACGGCCGCCACCTTCAACGACAGCAGGAAGCCTTCGACGATCTTGGTGTCCCGCGTGAGCGCCTCGTACCAGCGCAACGAGAAGCCCGTGAACTCCGCGTCCTGCCGTGTGCTGTTGAAGGAGAACAGCACCATGAAGAACAGCGGCGCGTAGAGGAAGAGGTACACGGCGAGCAGCCAGGCTTTGCCCCCGTGGCGTTGCAACATCTGCTTCATGCCCTTTTCCCCTCAGCGCTCGGCCTGTTCGGCGGCATAGTGGTAATACGCCGCCAGCGGAACCACGATGACCGCGATCATGATGACGGCCAGCGCCGTGGCGCGCGGCCAGTTGTTGCTGGTGAACATCTCGTCCCACACCACGCGGCCGATCATGATGTTCTCGGGCCCGCCCAGCAGCGAGGGAATGACGAACTCCCCGACGGCGGGAATGAACACCAGCATGAACCCGGCCACGATGCCCGCCTTGGAGAGCGGCACCGTGACGAGCCAGAAGGCCTTGAACGGCGTGGTGCCCAGGTCATAGGCGGCCTCCAGCAGCCGGAAGTCCATCTTCACCAGGTTGGCATAGAGCGGCAGGACCATGAAGGGCAGGTACACGTAGGTCATGCCCACCAGCATGGAAATGTTGGTGTAGAGCATGTGGATGGGCTCGTCCACGATGCCCACCATCATCAGGAAGCGGTTGAGCACACCCTGGTCCGCCAGGATCCCCTTCCAGGCATAGACACGCAGCAGGAACGAGGTCCAGAACGGCAGCATCACCAGCATCAGCAGCCCGGGCCGCAGGCTGGGCTTGGCGCGTGCGATGAAATAGGCGAAGGGGTAGCCGATCACCAGGCACAGGATGGCCGTGCACAGCGCGTACCAGATGGAGCGCAGGTAGGCCTCGATGTAGAGCGTCCGGAACAGCGGCCCGTCGTCGCCCGCGCGGAAGATCGACCAGTAGTTCTCGTACTTCAGGTGCAGCGTGCCGGTCGTCACGTCCCACAGCGGTTTGAAGGGATGGATGTCGTTGCCCATGTCCACGAAGCTGATGTAGACCAGGATCAGGAAGGGCAGGAAGAAGAAGATGCCCAGCCAGAGGTAGGGCACACCGATCACGAAATTGCGGCCCGGCATGGGCAGACGGGCCATCAGCGACTTGGACATGGACGCCCTCCCCTCAATCGCGCAACACGACGGCCGCGTTGTCGGGCCACCAGTAGAAGACTTCGTCTTCCCAGGTGATGTCGCTGAGTTCGTGGCGCGAGGTATTGGCCTCGGTCACCTTGACCCGGATGCCGTCGGCGGCCGCGAGGATGTAGGTGTTGTGCGCACCGAAGTAGGCAATTTCCTTGACCTTGCCCCTGAACACATTCGGGCCGGCATCGGCAGGAAGCAGCTTGCTGATCCCGACCTTCTCCGGGCGCACGGCGATGGACACGGGCATGTTCAACGCCCCGCTCACACCATGGCCGACCTGGATCACACCGATGTCCGTCGTCACGGCACAGCGGTCGGGCAGGTCTTCGGTGAGCTTGCCGGCGAAGAGGTTCACATTGCCGATGAAGTCGGCCACGAAGCGGTTCGCCGGATGTTCGTAGACCTCTTCCGGCGAGCCCACCTGCAGCACACGCCCCTTGCTCATGATGGCGATGCGGTTGGCCATGGTCATGGCCTCTTCCTGGTCGTGCGTGACCATCACGCAGGTCACGCCGACCTTCTCGATGATGTTGACCAGCTCGAACTGCGTCTGCTCGCGCAGCTTCTTGTCCAGAGCGCCCAGGGGTTCGTCGAGCAGCAGGAGCTTGGGGCGCTTGGCCAGGCTGCGTGCCAGTGCCACGCGCTGCTGCTGCCCGCCCGAGAGCTGGTGCGGCTTGCGTTGCGCATAGGAACCCAGCTGCACCAGGTCGAGCATCTCGCCGGTGCGCTGCGTGACCTCGGCCTTCGGCAGGCCTTCACGCTTGAGGCCGAAAGCCACGTTCTCCCAGATGCTCAGGTGCGGGAACAACGCATAGGACTGGAACATCATGTTGATCGGCCGCTCGTACGGCGGCATCTTCGCCACGTCCGTGCCACCGAGGAGGATGCGGCCCGAGGTGGGCTTCTCGAAGCCCGCGAGCATGCGCAGCAGCGTGGACTTGCCGCACCCCGAGCTGCCCAGCAGCGCGAAGATCTCGCCGCGGTCGATGCGCAGCGACACCTCGTCCACCGCGGTCGCCTCGTCGAAGCGCTTGACCACCTTCTCCGTGACGAGGTACCCCTCGTCTGCTTCCTTCGTTGCCATCGATCATGACCCCCGTTGTTCCGCCCCGATGGCGGCGTGACACCTTAACCCGCCGATACCCCGGCAACACGCCAACCGATGTGATGCGTCAACAAAAAGGGCTGTTCACCCTTCGTGGAATGAACAGCCCGCATCACTGCAGCGTGAATGCCGATCTACCCGATCACTTGCCCTGCTTGAAGCTGTTGTAGGCGTTGGCCATCGCTTCGCGCGCTTCGTTGGTGAAGCTGCTGGGCGGGATCATCTTGTCGAAGTAGGCCGACTCCACGAAGATGGTCTTGTTGCCCGCGATCTCCGGCTTGATCTTGTCCAGCGCGGCCTTGTTGCCCGTGGGGTAGCTCATCTCGTTGGCCATCAGCGCGGCGTTCTCGGGGCGCAGGTAGAAGTCGATGAAGGCCTGGGCATTGTTGGGGTGCTTCGCATCCTTGGTGATGGCCATGGTGTCCAGGAAGATCAGCGCGCCGGTGGTGGGCAGCAGCGCTTCGATCTCGTCCTTGGACTTGTTCTCCTTGGCGCGGGCGGCGGCGATGTTGATGTCACCCGACCAGCCGATCACCACGCAGGCCTTGGCGCTGGCCACGTCGTCGATCATCGTGGAACTGAAGATCCGCACGTCCTTGCGCACCTTGGCCAGCATCTCGGTCGCGGCCTTGTAATCGGCGGGATCGTTGGAGTACGCATCCTTGCCGATGTAGTGCAGCGCCACGGGAATGATCTCGGTGGGGGAGTCCAGGTAGGCGATGCCGCAGGACTTCAGCTTCGCCGTGTACTTGGGGTTGAAGACCAGGTCCCAGGCGTTCTCGGGCATGGGCTCCTTGCCCAGCGCCTTGGCCACGCGGGTCTTGTTGATGCCCACGGTGGTGAAGCCCCAGGCCCACGGCACCAGGTACTTGTTCTCGGGGTCGGCCTTCTGCAGCACCTTCAGGATGCCGGGGTCCAGGTTGGCCAGGTTGGGGATCTTGGCCTTGTCGAAGGGCTGCAGCAGGCCGCCTTCGATCTGCGGCTTGGCGAAGACCGTGCCGGGCACCACGATGTCATAACCCGTATTGCCGGCCACCAGCTTGGCATGCAGCGCCTCGTTGGTTTCGAAGGTGTCGTAGTTGACCTTGATGCCGCTCTCTTTCTCGAAGGCGGCGATCATGCCTTCGGGCACATAGTCGGGCCAGTTGTAGATGTTGAGGACCTTCTCTTCCGCGGGCGGCGGCGGGGGTGCGGCGGGGGCTGCAGCCGCGGAGGCGGCGGGCGCCGCGGCGACCGGTGCCGGCTCTTCCTTCTTGCCACAGGCGGCCAGCAGCACCGCCGTGATCGCCAATGCCAATACATGCTTCTTCATGGTGCGAAGTACTCCAGGAAAGTGTCAGGGAAAGTGGATGCAAAACCCAGGGGCCAGTTGCCGGACGCGGCGTGCAACAGGCGCGGTGCCGCAAGATCCAGGCCAGCCCCCATCGAGAGGACCGTGCGCGACTTTAGCAAACATTCGCCCACGCACGGCCATCCTGCACGAGGGATGTGCGGTTTTACAGATGGCCTGCCGCGCGCAGTTCCTGCAGCGTGGCGTCCAGGCAGGTGCGGATCAGCGCCACCATCTCGTCGATCTGCGCGCGTGTCATCACCAGCGGCGGCGCGATGATCATGCGGTCGCCCACGGCGCGCATGATCAGTCCGTTGCGGAAGCAGTGTTCGCGGCAACGCATGCCCACGGACAGCGCCGGATCGAAGCCCTCGCGCTTCTGCGGGTCCTTGGCCAGCACCAGGCCGGCCACGAAACCACAGGTCTCCGTGATGCCCACCAGCGGATGGTCCGCCAGGGTGGCGAAGCGCTCGGCCAGGTAGGGGCCGATGTCCTCGCGCACGCGCCGCGGCAGGTCCTCGCGCTCCATGATGTCCAGGTTCGCCAGCGCCACGGCGCAGGCCACCGGGTGCCCGCTGTAGGTGTAGCCGTGCTCGAACTCGCCCCCCTGTTCGATCAGCACCTTGGCCACGCGGTCTCCCACCATCACGCCGCCCAGCGGGATGTAGCCGCTGGTCACCGCCTTGGCGAAGGTGATCAGGTCCGGGCGGTAGCCGAACTTCTCGTACGCGAACCAGTGGCCCAGGCGGCCGAAGGCGCAGATCACCTCGTCGCTGATCAGCAGGATGCCGTATTTGTCGACGATCCGCTGGATCTCGGGCCAGTAGGTGGATGGAGGAATGATCACGCCACCCGCGCCCTGCACCGGCTCGGCGATGAAGGCGGCGACACGGTCCGCACCCAGCGCGAGGATCTTCTCTTCGAGCCAGCCGGCAGCCCGCACGCCGAACTCGGCCTCAGTCTCTCCCGGCTTGCCCAGGGCATAGAAATACGGCTGCTCGATGTGCGTGATGTCGGGAATGGGCAGATCGCCTTGGGCATGCATCGCCGCCATGCCTCCGAGCGACGCGCCGGCCATGGTGCTGCCGTGGTAGCCGTTCTTGCGGCCGATGATGGTCTTGCGCTGCGGCTGGCCCTGCAGGTCCCAGTAGCGGCGCACCATGCGCACGTTGGAGTCGTTGCTCTCGCTGCCGCTGGAGGAAAAGAACACATGCTCGAAGCGGCGGCCTTCCACCGCGGGCGCGAGCCTGGCCAGGCGCGCGGCCAGTTGCACCGCCGGCACGTTGGTGGTCTGGAAGAAGCTGTTGTAGAACGGCAGCGCCATCATCTGCGCGTGCGCGGCATCCGCAAGCTCGCGCCGGCCGTAGCCGGCATTCACGCACCACAGGCCACTCATGCCATCGAGCATGCGCTGGCCTTCGGAGTCCCAGATGTAGATGTTGTCGGCACGCACGATCACGCGCGAGCCCTTGCGAGCCAGTTGCTGGAAATCAGTGAAGGGGTGCAGGAAGTGCGCGCTGTCCAGCGCCTGGATGGCCTTGGTCTCGTGCGGTGGTGTGGCGGTTGTCATGGGGAGTCCTCCTTGTGGTGTTGTGCGTAGCCGCGGGTCAGACGTGCAGCAGAAGATGCTCCCGCTCCCACGGGGAGATCACCTTCATGAACTCGTCGAACTCCAGTTCCTTGATCTCGGAATACACCGTGACGAATTCCTTGCCCAGCACCTCGTGCAGGTCCGTCTCGCGGCGCAGCCAGTCCAGCGCTTCACCCAGGCTGCGCGGCAAGGCATAGGGCGACAGGTAGGCGTCTCCGCGCATTTCGGGCTTGGGCTTGATCTTGTTCTTCAACCCCAGGTAGCCGCATGCCAGGGTCATGGCCAGTGCCACATAGGGATTGGCATCGGCACCGATGACGCGGTTCTCGATGCGGCGCGCCTCGGGCGAGGAGATCGGCGAGCGGATGCCCACCGTGCGGTTGTCGTGGCCCCACTCGATGTTGATGGGCGCTGCCGTGTTGCGCGACAGGCGGCGGTAGCTGTTGACATACGGCGCGACCAGGACCATGGCCGCTGGAATGTAGCGCTGCAGGCCGCCCACGAAATGCAGGAACTCCTCGGAATGCGTGCCGTCGGGGTTGCTGAAGATGTTCTTGCCCGTGTCCTTGCGCAGGATGCTCTGGTGCACGTGCATCGCGCTGCCCGGCTCGCCCGCGATGGGCTTGGCCATGAACGTGGCGTACATGTCGTGGCGCAACGCGGCCTCGCGCACGGTGCGCTTGAAGAAGAACACCTCGTCGGCCAGCCCCAGCGGGTGGGCGTGGAAGAAGTTGATCTCCATCTGCCCTGCACCCACCTCGTGGATCAGCGTGTCCACGTTGAGCTCCATCTTGTCGCAGTAGTCGTAGATCTCCTCGAACAGCGGGTCGAACTCGTTGACCGCGTCGATGCTGTAGGCCTGGCGCGAGGTCTCGGCCCGGCCGCTGCGGCCCACGGGGGGGCGCAGCAGCGTATTGGGATCGGTATTGCGCGCCGTGAGGTAGAACTCGACCTCGGGCGCCACCACGGGCTCCAGGCCTTCGGCGGCATAGAGGTCGCAGATGCGCCGCAGCACGCTGCGGGGCGCGAAGGGCACCAGCTTGCCCGCGTGGTCGAAGCAGTCGTGGATGACCTGCGCCGTCGGGTCCGTGGCCCAGGGCACGATGCGCACCGTCGACGGGTCCGGGCGCAGCTGCATGTCGCGGTCGGTCGGGTCGATGACGTCGTAATACGGGCCGCTCTCGGGGAACTCGCCCGTCACACCCATGGCGACGATGGCCTGCGGCAGGCGCATGCCGCGGTCCTCGGTGAACTTCGCGCGCGGAAGAATCTTGCCCCGCGCGACCCCGGTCAGGTCGGGCACCAGACACTCCACCTCTGTCACCCGGCGCTCGTTGAGCCACTGCTCCAGGTCGTTGAAGCTCATGTTCCTGTTGTCCGTCATGCAAAACTCCTAGTATTTTTCAGTTGTCGTCGCAGGGATGGCAGCGGCCCCCAGGCGCTGCCGTTGGCGCATGCGACAGGCCTCCCCGAAGGCCTGGAACATCGCGCGATTCAATCGATGGTGGCTGCAGTCCCACTCCGGATGCCATTGCACCGCGTACGCGAATGCCGAGGCGCCCTCGATGGCCACCGCCTCCACCTGCCCGTCCGGAGCCACGCCCTGTGCACGCAACCCGGGTGCCAGCCGGTGGACCCCCTGCCCGTGCAGGGAATTGACCTCCGCTCGCGTGCCGCCCGCCCAGTGCGCGAAGACGGAGCCAGGCTCGAGATCCACGGCATGCGCCAGCGCGTACTGCTCGTCGAGCGTCTTGCCCGCGGGCTCACGGTGGTCCATGCGCCCGGGCACGGCATGCACACGCTGGTGCAGCGAGCCCCCGAGCGCGACGTTGATCTCCTGGAAGCCGCGGCAGATGCCCAGCAATGGCACGCCCAGCACCACGCAGGTGCGCACCAGGGCGAAGCTCAGCGCGTCACGCAGCGGATCGAGCGGCAGCGCGGGGTCCAGCACTTCCTCGGAGAAATGCGAGGGATGCACGTTGGACGGTGAACCCGTGAGCAGCACCCCGTCGACCAGCGTGAGCAGCGATGCGACCTCGTCCTCCCGCACCAGCGGGAACATCAAGGGGCGGACATCGGCGCAGTGCAGCAGGGCCCGGGAATACTGGTCGGCGACGACCGAGAAGGGGGATCGGTCATGGCCTTCCCCGATCATGCGGTGGTCGGGCGGAACCCAGACCAGACAGGGAGGCAGCGTCATGCGCGGCTCCAGACTTTCATGCGAAGCATTGTGCACCGAGCCGGTGACGTCGGCTCTACAGGACATCCCTGAGCCGCGCATAGGCCATACCCAGGACCAATGACGGGGTCCGCAACCACGGCCCGCCCGGAAAACGCCTGTGGCGCAGGCGCGCGAAGACATCGAAACGTTCGGCCTGGCCGGCGATGGCCTCGGCCACCAGCCGCCCCGCCAGGCCGGTCAACGCCACGCCGTGTCCGCTGAAGCCTTGCAGGTAGTACAGGTTCGGCGCGACGCGGCCGAAGTCCGGAGCGCGGTTCATGCTGATGTCGACCAGGCCGCCCCACACGTGTTCCACCGCCACCTCGGCCAATGCCGGAAACACCTGCGCGATGCGGGCCTGCAGCCGCGCCTGCAGATTGCGAGGCGTGAACATGGTGTAGCTCGCCAGTCCGCCGAACAGCAGGCGATGGTCGGCGCTGAAGCGGTAGTAATCGAGCATGAAGTTGTTGTCGCACACCGCGGCATCGCTGGGGATCAACCGGCCGTGCAGCGCCGGGTCCAGCGGCACCGTGGCCGCGATGTAGGTCCCCACCGGCATGGACCTTGACGTGACCGGGCCGAGCGTGTCGATGCCGTGGGTGGCCAGGCCGCAGTTGCCGGCCAGCACGCCGAAGCGCGCCTGCACCGTGCCCTCCGCCGTGGCCGCCACCACCTGCGCCCCGTGCCGCAGCGCCCGCACGGGGGAGTGCTCGTAGATCTGCACCCCCAGCGCCCGCGCGGCGGCAGCCAGGCCCAGGCCGTATTTCAGGGGATGGAGGTGGCCCGACACCTGCTCGAAGGCCGCAGCGCAATACCGCGGGCTCTGGATGTAGGCCTGCACCTGGGCGCCCTCGGCCTGGTCACAGTCCAGGCCGTAGTCGCGTTGCAGCAGCTCCATTTCGGCCTGCAGCGCACGGGCCTTGCGCGGCGTCTCGGCGACGTAGAGGTAGCCGTGCACGCGGTCACAGTCGATCCGGAAGCGGTCGATGCGGTCGTCGATGAGCTGCACGCCTTCCAGCGCCATGTTCCACGCGCGGCGCGCATCGGCCTTGCCGAGTTGCTGTTCCATCAGCCCCTGGCCGCAGGCGAATCCCACGATGGCCTGCCCGCCATTGCGGCCGGAGGCGGCCGCGCAGACCTGCCCGGCCTCCAGCACCACCACGCTGAAGCCCCGCTGCGCAAGCTCGATGGCGGAGGACAGGCCGGCGAAGCCCCCTCCCACCACCAGCACGTCACAGCCCACCGACCCCTGCAGGATCGGCGCGGACTCGGGGCGCTGCACACTGGCTTCGTAGTAGCTGACCGACTGCGGCGCCTGCGCCATGCGCAGGGGCACGTGGATCCTCGTCGCCGCCATTCAGCGCCCCCCGCCGGACTTGCGCACCTGGCCGCAGAGGTAGGTCCACACCAGCGTGGCAGCCACGTTGGTGGTGAGCTCGGCATGGTCGTAGGCCGGTGCAGTTTCCACGCAGTCCATGCCCACCATGTGCAGCGGGCTCAAGCCCTCCAGGAAACTGAGCACCTGGGTGCTGCTGAGCCCGCCGGGCTCGGGGGTGCCGGTGCCGGGGGCAAAGGCGGGGTCCAGGCAATCGATGTCCAGGGTGAGGTAACAGGGCCTGTCACCCAGCCGCGCGAGGATCGCATCGAGCGTGGGTTGCAGTGCGGCGCCGTCCAGGCCACGCAGGTCCCGCGCGGTGTAGATCAGCCCGCCGCGATCGCGCACGTATTCGCGGGCCTCGCGCACGCCAGCCGAGCGCAGGCCGATCTGCACCGTGTGGGCCGGACTCACCAGGCCCTCTTCCAGCGCCTCGTAGGTCCAGGTGCCGTGGCCGGAGGGCTCGCCGAAATGGTCGACCCAGGTGTCGCAGTGGGCGTCGAAATGCACCAGCGCCAGCGGGCCGTGGCGTGCGTGCGCCGCACGCAGCAGCGCCAGCGTGATGGAATGGTCCCCGCCCAGGAACACGCAATGGTGCTGCGCCATCCACCGCGCGGCCTGCGCCTGCACCTGCGCACGCACCTCCTCCAGCGGCGACGCGTTGGGAAGGCGCATGTCCAGCGCATCACCCAGCCACCCCAGCGGGCTGACATCGAAATGCGGGTGGATGGCATCGCACAGCATCAGGCTCGCGCGGCGGATGCCGCTGGGGCCGAAGCGCGCCCCAGGCCGGTTCGTCACGGCGCCGTCGAAGGGCACGCCCACCACCGCAAAGGGCTGGTCCACCAACGGCGGCGCCGCGAGGAACCGGTTGCCATCCATTGCGTACGCGAACTCACCCATGCCCATGGTCATCACCCTTCTTCGTTGGCTGCCACCTTAACCGAATTCCGAGGGCCTCCGGCAGCCACCATGCACAATCGCAACCCTCGATGACACCCACCTTCCAACGGCTGTTCGCCTACGGCTGCCTCTCGCTGAGCATGGCCTTGACAGGCAGCTACGTCGCCCTGTCCAAACCCCTCGTCGCCGCCCTGCCCGTGTTCCTGCTGGCGTGGCTGCGCTTCGGCATCGCCGCCGTGGCGATGCTGCCCTGGCTGCGCAAGCCACCCGAAGAGGCTCCGCTCCCACGCCGGGTCAAGCAACTCCTGTTCCTGGAGTCCTTCCTCGGCAACTTCCTGTTCTCGATCTGCATGCTGTACGGCGTGAGCATGACCAGCGCCGTGTCGGCCGGCGTGGTGATGGCCAGCATCCCGGCCGTGATCGCCTGCATGAGCTGGCTGTTCCTGCGCGAACACATCGCGCCGCGCATCTGGCTGGCCGCCGCCTGCGCCGTGCTGGGCCTGGGCCTGCTGGCATTCGCCAGGGACGGCAGCGGATCGGCCACGAACGGTGTCCCGGCGACCGCCTGGCTGGGCAACCTGCTGGTGTTCGGTGCCGTCGTCTGCGAAGGCGCTTACGCCGTGATCGGCAAACACCTGACGGGGTCGCTGCGGCCGCAACGCATCTCGGCACTGATCAACCTCTGGGGCCTGGTGCTGATGACGCCCTTCGGCCTCTACGTGGCCTGGCGCTTCGACTTCCTGGCCGTGACAGGGCCGATGTGGCTGCTGCTGGTGTTCTATGCGCTGGCCGCCAGCGTGTTCACGGTCTGGCTGTGGATGACCGGATCGCGCCTGCTGCCAGCTGCGCAGGGTGGCATCTTCACGGTCATGCTGCCCATCTCGGCGGCCCTGGTCGGCGTGCTGGTGCTGGGGGAGAGCCTGAGCGGCCTGCAGCTGCTGGCCTTCTGCATCGCACTGCTGGGCGTGGCGCTGACCTGGAATCACCGGCCCGGCCAGATGCACTGACGCGCGCCGATACGTCGCAACCTTCAGAAGCGCGTGGCGCGGTACGGCGCCAGGTCCACGGCCGGTGCACGGCCCAGGATGACGTCGCACACCACCTGCGCGGTCACCGCGCACAGCGTCAGGCCCAGGTGCTGGTGGCCGAAGGCAAAGACCACGCCGGGATGGCGCGGCGCCGGGCCGAGCACCGGAAGATGGTCGGGCAGCGAAGGCCGAAAGCCCATCCATGCGCGCGCGCCCTCGGTGGACACACCGGGCAAGAGCGCCTGCATCTGCCGGTGCAGCAGGGCGTGGCGCCGCGGATCGGGCGGCAACCGCAAGCCGCCGAACTCCAGTGTGCCCGTCATGCGCAGGCCCGGCGTCATGGCGGTCATGATCACGCTGCGCTCGGTCGAGGCCACCGGCAGGGGCAGGCGCGGAGCCGCGCCCGCGGTGCCGGGCGCGCGCCATGGCAGTGTGATGTGGTAACCCCGCTCGGTGTCCAGCGGCACGCGGTAGCCCAGGCTCGCGGCCAGCGGTCGGGACCATGCGCCTGCTGCCACCACCACCCGGTGCGCCCGCATGACCGTGCCAGCCTCCAGCTGCAACGACACCGCGCCACCGGATGCCTGGAGACGCTCCACGCGGGCCTGGCGCAGTTGTCCGCCCCGCTGGCGGAAGGCCGCGACCAGGCCCGCGCACACGGCATGCGGATCGTCCACATGGCCCGTGTCGCGGTAGAACACCGCGCCGTCCACGTCCGGCAGTAGCCCCGGGGCCAGCGCATGCACCTCGGCGCCGGACCAGAGATCCGACCGGATGCCATACCCGGCCATCCTGCGCGCCTGCGCAGTGGCTTCGTCCGCGCCGGAGACGCTTTCCCACACGCGCAGGTAACCGTCGAGGTGCAGCAGATGACCGATGCCGGCCAGTGCCAGCAAGTCCTGCAGATCCTGCCGCGAACGCTGCTGCAGCGCCATCAGCGCCGCCACGCCGCGCGCGAAGCCGGAGGGCCGCGCGGCCCAGGCGAAACGCGCCAGCCAGGGCAGGATGGGCAGCAGGTAGCCCATCCGGATGCGCAGGGGGCTCTCTGCGGCCAGCAGGTAGCGCCAGCTGGAGCGGATCACCTCGGCGCTGGCCAGCGGGAACAGCTGCTCCGTCGCCACATGGCCCGCGTTGCCGAAGCTCGCGCCCATGCCCGGTGCGTGCGCATCGAGCAGAAGCACTTCGCGTCCGGCCTCGGCCAGTCGCAATGCGCACGCCGCGCCGACCAGGCCTGCGCCGATGACCACGACCTCGGCATCGGCCTGCTGCACCAAGGCCACCTTCAGGCCAGCACGTCCGTGTGGATGACCACGCCGTCCTCGTCGGCGCAGAGCCAGTCACCAGGACGCACCACGATCCCAGCGATCTGCACGGCCACGTCGCGCTGCCCCACGTTGCGCTTCTCGGGAGGAAACGGCATGGGCGCCCGCGCGAGGACGCCAACCGCCAGTGCGCCCAGCTCGGCCACGTCACGCACGCAGCCATCCACCACCACGCCTGCCCATCCGTTGCGCACGGCCGCGGCACCGAGGTTGCCACCCACGAGCGCACGGCGCAGCGAGCCACCACCGTCGACCACCAGCACACGGCCTTCTCCAGGACTGTCGAGCGCAGCCTTGACCAGCGTGTTGTCCTCGAAGCATTTCACGGTGCTCACGCGCCCCGCGAAACGCGTGGTGCCACCGAAATTCCGCAGCACAGGGGGCAGCACACGAAAGGCGCCGTCGCTCTCCTCCTTGTGGGCATCACAGAGGTCGCAGGTGGGGGGTACGGGGGGCATGCATGGGTCCTTCACAGAGGGAAATATCGAACGCGCGCGGCATCTTATCGCTGCTACTTGCGGCAATGGGCGAAGCAGCACGTGCGACAGGCGCGTGCGGACGCTGCTGAAACAGGGGTCCGCAAAGCCGCGCCACGCCTCGAAAAAAACAACATCCCAGAGGGAAAAACATCACTTTCCGCTTGGAAACGCGTTTTTTCTCCAGTAGCATCCGCACTGCCAGAGAGGAAGCGGTTCTTCACTGGTGACTCACCAACCTCCATAAGGACAATTCAATCATGGCAACTGCAAAGAAAGCGCCGGCTAAAAAAGCCGCTCCCGCAAAGAAGGCCGCACCCGCGAAGAAGGCCGCCGCTCCCGCGAAGAAGGTAGCCGCCAAGGCTGCCGCTCCGGCGAAGAAGGCTGCTGCTCCCGCGAAGAAGGCCGCCGCTCCCGCCAAGAAGGCTGCTCCCGCGAAGAAGGCTGCCGCTCCTGCCAAGAAGCGCACCGTCAACGCCGCCTTCATGAAGGCCCTGACGCCCAGCGCATCGCTGGCTGCCGTGGTCGGTGCAGCACCCCTGCCCCGCACCGAAGTGGTCAGCAAGCTGTGGACGTACATCAAGAAGAACAAGCTCCAGGACGCCGTCAACAAGCGCCTGATCAACGCCGACGCCAAGCTGAAGGAAGTCTTCGGCAAGGCACAGGTCACGATGTTCGAGATGGCCGGCCTGATCGGCAAGCACCTCAAGTAAGCCCTGTTCCACAGGCACCTCGAAAGGCCGGCATCCGCCGGCCTTTTTCATTGCGGCCACGGTGCACGCGCGCACTTTTTTCGCGCCCTCCGATAAGGGTTTGTCCGGGGAAAACGGGGCCACTCGGCACTGTGTTGGGGCATGGTGGCTGACTAGAATCGATCCCCTTCACGGCCCCCACAACGGGCATTGTTTTTGCTGCTATCCGGACTGACAAAATCAGTTCGCCTTCACTTGCTACGTTTCCTACTGACCCGACTCAGCCTGATCATTCCCACCTTCCTGGGCATGACCTTGCTCGTGTTCTTCCTGATCCGGCTGGTCCCCGGCGACCCCATCGAAACCCTGGCTGGCGAACGCGGCATAGACCCCGTGCGGCATGCGGCATTGCTCAAGGAATACGGCCTCGACCGGCCGATCCTGGTGCAGTACGGCATCTACATCGAGCGCGTGCTGCAGGGCGATCTCGGCAAGTCCATCATCACCCGCGCGCCCGTGCTGCAGGAGTTCCTCTCGCTGTTCCCGGCGACCATCGAACTGGGTGCCTGCGCGATCCTCTTCGCGTTGGTGGTGGGCATCCCGGCCGGCATCCTGGCGGCGGTCAAACGCAACTCGCTGTTCGACCACGGCGTGATGGGGCTGTCCCTCTCCGGCTATTCGATGCCCATCTTCTGGTGGGGCCTGCTGCTGATACTGCTGTTCTCGGTGCAGTTCGGCCTCACGCCCGTGTCGGGCCGCATCGACTTCCGCTACTTCATCGAGGCCAAGACGGGCTTCCTGCTCATCGACTCCTGGCTCTCGGGTGAGAAAGGCGCCTTCAAGTCGGCGGCACTGCACTTGGCCTTGCCCATGGTCGTGCTCGGTACGCAGCCCCTGGCCGTGATCGCACGCATGACGCGCTCGGCCATGCTGGAGGTGCTGGGCGAGGACTACATCCGCACCGCCCGTGCCAAGGGCCTGTCCCCGCTGCGCGTGGTGGGCCTGCATGCGCTGCGCAATGCATTGATCCCCGTGGTCACCGTGATCGGCCTGCAGATCGGCGTGCTGTTCACCGGCGCATTGCTGACCGAAACCATCTTCTCCTGGCCCGGCGTGGGCAAATGGCTGGTGGAGGCCATCGGCCGTCGCGACTATCCCGTGCTGCAGGGCGGCGTGCTCCTCGTGGGCGCGATGGTCATGGTCGTGAGCCTGCTGGTGGACATCACCTACGGCATCATCAATCCCCGTATCCGGCACCAGAGATGAGCACCGTTGTGAACGCTTCCACAGGGGGCACCGCCCCTACCGCCCCTGCGGGCCCCTGGCGCGAGTTCTGGCGCTATTTCAGCGCCAACAAGGGCGCGGTGGCCGGGCTGGTCGTCGTGATCCTGTTGCTGCTGGTGGCCCTGCTGGCACCCGTGATCGCGCCCTATGCGCCAGACCAGACCAACAACGCGGCCTTCCTCAAGCCGCCCTTCTGGCAGACCGGCGGCTCCCTGGCCAACCCTTTGGGGACCGACGCCATCGGCCGCGACATGCTCTCGCGGCTGATCTACGGCGCTCGCCTGTCGCTGGTGATCGGCATCGCGGTGGTTGCGCTCTCGGTGGTCGTGGGCACGGCATTGGGGCTGACGGCAGGCTACTTCCGCGGCATCTACGAGATCGCGGTGATGCGCCTGATGGACATCGTGCTCACGCTGCCCAGCCTGCTGCTCGCCATCGTGATCGTGGCCATCCTCGGGCCGGGGCTGATGAACGCGATGCTGGCCGTGGCCATCGTGATATTGCCGCATTACGTGCGCATCGCACGTGCGGCCGTCATCACCGAGACCTCGCGCGACTACGTCACCGCAGCGCGCATGAACGGCGCGGGCCACTTCCGGCTGATGGTGAACGAGGTGCTGCCCAACTGCACGGCGCCACTGATCGTGCAGGCATCGCTGGGCATCTCCACCGCGATCCTGGACGCTGCGGCGCTGGGTTTCCTGGGCCTGGGTGCGCAGCCACCCGCCTCCGAGTGGGGCACCATGCTGGCCGACGCGCGCGAGTTCGTGCTGCGGGCCTGGTGGGTCGTGACCTTTCCGGGCGTGATGATCTTCATCGCCGTGCTGGCCTTCAATCTGCTGGGCGACGGGCTGCGTGATGCCTTCGACCCCAAGCTCAAGCGCTGATTAACGAGCCTCAGGCCATGGCATTGCTGGAAATAGAAAACCTGTCTGTCGACTTCCCCTCGGGTGGGGGCGTGATGCACGCCGTCGAGAACGTGAGCCTGCGCCTGGATGCTGGCGAGGTGCTGGGCATCGTGGGTGAGTCCGGCTCGGGCAAGAGCGTC
Source organism: Burkholderiaceae bacterium (assembly GCA_965278985.1). Lineage (GTDB taxonomy): Bacteria > Pseudomonadota > Gammaproteobacteria > Burkholderiales > Burkholderiaceae_C > CAISIP01. The sequence goes on from OZ257131.1 coordinate 2,016,447, forward strand.
ACGATGATGGCGCTGATGGGCCTGGTGTCCTTCCCCGGCGTCGTGAAGGCCGACAAGCTGCGCTTCGATGGCCACGACCTGCTCAGCCTGTCGCCGCGTGCGCGCGGCAAGCTCACGGGCAAGGACCTGGCCATGATCTTCCAGGACCCGACCACCAGCCTCAACCCCTGCTTCACCATCGGCTTCCAGCTGATGGAGACGCTGAAACTGCACCTGGGGCTGGACGGCAAGGCCGCCAAGCGCCGCGCCATCGAGCTGCTGGAGCAGGTGGGCATCCCCGCGCCGGAGAGCCGGCTCAAGGCCTTCCCGCACCAGCTCTCGGGCGGCATGAACCAGCGCGTGATGATCGCCATGGCGATCTCGTGCAACCCCAAGCTGCTGATCGCCGACGAGCCCACCACGGCGCTGGACGTGACCATCCAGGCGCAGATCCTCGACCTGCTGCGCGGCCTGCAGCAGGACCGCGGCATGGCGCTGGTGCTGATCACGCACAACATGGGCGTGGTCTCGCAGATGGCACACCGCATCTCCGTGATGTACGCCGGCCAGGTCATGGAAGACCGCCCGGCGCAACGCCTCTTCGCCGATCCGCACCATCCCTACACCGAGGCGCTGATGGCGGCGATGCCCGAGCGCAGCGACGGCAGTGGCAGCCTCGCGACCATCCCTGGCATGGTGCCAGGCGTCTACGACCGGCCCGTGGGTTGCCTTTTCGCACCGCGTTGCAGCTACGCGCAGGCCGACTGCCGCGCCGCGCGGCCCCCGCTGCAGCAACACGATGACGGCGCGGTGCGTTGCATCCATCCGCTCACGCACCAAGCCCCTGCACTGGAGGCGGTGGCATGAGCGCCGTGTTGTCTTCCAAGCCTGCCCCGGTGGCCCAAGCCACGACCCCCGTGGTCTCCGCGCGCAACCTGCGGCAGGTCTACCGCATCAGCCGCGGCATGTTCCGCGCACCCGCGGAGCTGCAGGCCGTCGGCGGCGTGAGCTTCGAGGTGATGCCCGGGCGCACGCTGGCCGTGGTGGGCGAATCCGGCTGCGGCAAGTCCACGCTGGCGCGCATGGTCACCTTGATCGAGCCGCCCACGGCCGGCGAACTCACGCTGGCCGGGCAGGACGTGGTCAAGGCCTCGGATACGCAGCGCAAGGCGCTGCGGAGCAGGGTGCAGCTGGTGTTCCAGAACCCCTATGGCTCGCTGAACCCGCGCAAGAAGATCGGCGCCATCCTCGAGTCGCCCCTGGAGATCCAGGGCCAGCTGCCGCAGGAGGCGCGCCGCGAGAAGGCCCGCCAGATGCTGGCCCGCGTGGGCCTGCGCCCGGAGCACTACGACCGGTATCCCCACATGTTCTCGGGTGGCCAGCGCCAGCGCATCGCCATCGCGCGCGCGCTGATGCTCAACCCCGCACTGGTGGTGGCCGACGAGCCCGTCTCCGCCCTGGACGTGTCGGTGCAGGCGCAGGTGCTGAACCTGCTGTCCGAGCTGCAGCAGGAGATGGGCCTGGCCTACCTGTTCATCTCGCACGACCTGGGCGTGGTCCGCCACATCGCACACGACGTGCTGGTGATGTACCTGGGCCATGCCGTGGAGCAGGGCCCCAAGGAAGCCATCTTCGCGCGCCCGCTGCATCCCTACACCCAGGCGCTGCTGGCCTCCACGCCGGGCATCGCTGGCGAAGGCGTGGCGCCGCGCCAGCGCATCGTGCTCAAGGGCGAACTGCCCTCCCCGCTCAACCCGCCTTCGGGCTGCGTGTTCTCCACGCGCTGCCCGCACGCCATCGACCGCTGCCGCAGCGAGCGGCCGGTGTTGCGTGCCCTCGATGCGCGCCAGGTGGCCTGCCACCTGGCCGAGCAGATCGCCGAACAAGTTACCCAACCCGCTGCGCAAGCAGCCTAACCCCAGTGGAGTCCACGAGATGAACCCAACCACCACCCGACGCGGCAAGCTGCCCGTCAAACGCGCGCTGGTCGCAGCCCTGGCGCTGCCCGCGCTGATGGCCATGACCTCGGTCTCCGCCAAGACGCTGGTCTACTGCTCCGAAGGCAGCCCCGAGAACTTCTACCCCGGCATCAACACCACGGGCACGTCCTTCGACGCCAACAGCCAGATCTACAGCCGCCTGGTCGAGTTCGAGCGCGGCGGCACCACCGTCGTGCCCGGCCTGGCCGAGAGCTGGACCATCTCGCCCGACGGCAAGGAATACACCTTCAAGCTGCGCAAGGGCGTGAAGTGGCACGGCAACGCCAACTTCAAGCCCACGCGCGAGATGAATGCCGACGACATCATCTTCGCCATCGAGCGCCAGTGGAAGGAAGCCAATCCCTACTTCAAGGTCACCAGCCCCAACCATTCGTACTTCAACGACATGGGCATGGACAAGCTGATCAAGACGGTCGAAAAGGTCGACCCGATGACCGTGAAGATCACGCTGAACTCGCCCAACGCGCCCTTCCTGGCCGGCTTCGCGATGGAATACGCGGCCGTGCAGTCCAAGGAATACGCCGACGCCATGCTCAAGGCCGGCACGCCCGAGAAGATCGACCAGGAGCCCATCGGCACCGGCCCCTTCTACCTGGTGCAGTACCAGAAGGACGCGATCATCCGCTACAAGGCCTTCAACGACTACTACGGCGGCAAGGCCAAGATCGACGACCTGATCTTCGCCATCACGCCCGACGCGTCGGTGCGCTGGGCCAAGCTGCAGAAGGGCGAGTGCCATGTCATGCCCTACCCCAACCCCGCCGACCTGCCCGCCATGAAGGCGGACGCCAAGATCACGGTGCTGGAGCAGCCCGGCCTGAACGTGGGCTACCTGGCCTACAACACCACCAAGAAGCCCTTCGACGATGTGCGCGTGCGCAAGGCCATCAACATGGCCATCGACAAGAAGGCCATCATCGACGCGGTCTACCTGTCCTCCGGCATCCCGGCGGTCAACCCGATCCCGCCGACGATGTGGTCGTTCAAGAAGGACCTGAAGGACGACGCCTTCAACCCCGAAGAAGCCAAGAAGCTGCTGGCCGCCGCAGGCTTCCCCAACGGCATGACCACTGACCTGTGGGCCATGCCGGTGCAGCGCCCCTACAACCCGAACGCCAAGCGCATCGCCGAACTGATGCAGGCCGACCTCGCCAAGATCGGCGTGAAGGCCGAGATCAAGACCTTCGAATGGGGCGAGTACCGCAAGCGCATGCAGGCTGGCGAACACCAGATGGGCATGCTGGGCTGGACGGGTGACAACGGGGACCCGGACAACTTCCTGCACACCCTGCTGGGCTGCGACTCGGCACAAGGCGTGAGCGGCTCCAACGTGGCCAAGTGGTGCTACAAGCCTTTCGACGACCTCGTCGTGAAGGCCAAGAGCATCACCAACCAGGCCGAGCGCTCCAAGCTCTACGAGCAGGCGCAGGTGGTTTTCAAGGAACAGGCGCCCTGGTTCACGATCGCCCACGCGGTGCAGCTCAAGCCCATCAACAAGAACGTGATCGACTTCAAGCTGAGCCCCTTCGGCCGCCACACGTTCTACGGTGTGGACATCAAGGAGTAACACACTCCCGCGGTGGCGCGCAGGCGCCATGCAGACAGGGGCCGGCATCTGCCGGCCCTTTTTCATGGGGAGGCGCGGAGCGCGGGCCCGCAGCCCCTACCCTGTGCCGCTCCCGTGGCGGCAAGGTCGCGCTTCCACCGCTCACTGCCCCGAGCGGCCCTCTTCCGCCAGCGCCTGCGACAGATACGGCGCCGTGCGTCCCTGCGCACCCTGCCGCGCAACGTGCGCAGGTGTCCCGCACGCCACCACGCGCCCGCCAGCGCCCCCGGCGCCCGGTCCCATATCGATCACCCAGTCACAGTCCGCCACCACGCGCATGTCGTGTTCCACGACCACCACCGTGTTGCCTGCCGCGGCCAGCCCGTCGAGCTGCACCAGCAGGCGGTCCACGTCCGCAGGGTGCAGGCCGGTGGTGGGTTCGTCCAGCACATAGAGCGTGTCCCCGCGCTGCATGCGCTGCAGTTCGGTGGCGAGCTTGATGCGCTGGGCCTCGCCACCGCTGAGTTCCGTGGCGGGTTGGCCCAGGCGCAGGTAGGCCAGGCCGATGTCGCGCAGGAGCGCCAGGGGGCGCAGCACCGCAGGCTCGCCGGCGAAGACCGTGCACGCATCGTCCACCGTGAGGTCCAGCACCTGCGCGATGGTCAGGCCCTGCCACTGGACCTGCAGCGTGGCCGGGTTGTACCGCGCGCCATGGCAGTCCGGGCAGGGGGCGTACACGCTGGGCAGGAACAGCAGTTCCACGCTGACGGAGCCCTCGCCTTCGCAGGTCGGGCAGCGGCCCTGGGCCACGTTGAACGAGAAACGTCCCGGCCCGTAACGCCGCCGCCGCGCGGCCGGTGTGGCCGCGAAGAGCTTGCGCACACCGTCGAAGAGGCCGGTGTAGGTCGCGAGGTTGGAGCGCGGTGTACGGCCGATGGGCTTCTGGTCCACACGCACCATGCGGCGGATGCCCGCCAGGCCACCGGCGATGCGGCCCTGCATCGGCGTCGCCTGCGCATCGTCGGCGGCACCGGGGTCGTCATCCTGCAAGGCGTTGTGGGAGGGCGCGTGCGCTGCGCCGTCCCCGTCACCGGCAGGACTGGAATCGTCCACCGCATCCGACAGCGGCTGGCCGAGCGCGCCGGCCACGAGTTCCACCAGGGCCTGGCTCACCAGGCTGGACTTGCCGGAGCCCGAGACCCCCGTCACGGCCGTGAGGCAACCCACGGGAAAAGCCGCGTCCGTGCCCTGCAGGTTGTGGCGCACGATCCCTTCGAGCCGCAACCAGTCCCTCGGCGTGCGCGGCGTGCGGGATTCGCGGCTCGGGCTACCGTCGGCCACGGGAAACAGGTACCTCCGCGTCTGCGACGCCACCACCGCGGCCAGGCCCGGGGGCGGGCCGCTGTACAGCACCTCGCCGCCCTGGGTGCCAGCACCGGGGCCCACATCGACCAGCCAGTCGGCAGCACGCATGGTGGCGAGGTCGTGCTCCACCACGAACAGGGAATTGCCTGCGGCCTTGAGCCGGTGCAGCGCGGCCAGCAGCGCCTCGCCATCGGCGGGATGCAGGCCGGCCGAGGGCTCGTCCAGCACATACACCACCCCGAAGAGCTGGGAGCCCAGCTGCGTGGCCAGCCGCATGCGCTGCAACTCACCGGAGGACAGGGACGGGGTGGCACGGTCCAGCGTCAGGTAGCCCAGCCCGAGCTCCGCCAGCGCGGTGGTGCGCGCGGTGATTTCCTGCGCCAGCCGCTGGGCCGCCAGCACCTTCTCGCGCGAGAACTCCGGTGTGCGCCGCACGTCCGGTGCCGCGGCATGGGCCGAGCCGCCAGCGGCCACGCGGCGCGCGACATGCGCCTGGTGCCTGGCGGCGGCACGCCCGCGGGCAGCGGCCTTGGCATCGGCTTGGTCATCGGCCTGGACCTCCGTCTTGCCTTCGCCCAGCCGGCCTTCGGCCGCGGGTTGCAGCAGCCGGGCCACCTCGTCAAGCGGCAACCGGCCCAGGGACGCGATGTCGTGGCCGGCAAAGGTCACCGACAGCGCCTCGGGCTTGAGCCGCCGTCCGCCGCAGACCGGGCAGGGGCTGCCCACCAGGAAGCTCGCCGCGCGCTCGCGCATGCGCGCGCTCTTGCTGTGGGCGAAGCTGTTCAGCACATGGCGGCGCGCGCTGCTGAAGGTGCCCATGTAGCTGGGTGCCGTGCCGGCCTTGCGCGCAAGGCTCGCTTCGTGCCGGTCGAAACCCACATACACCGGCACCGTGGGCTGCTCGTCGGTGAAGAGGATCCAGTCACGTGTCTTCTTCGGCAGCTCGCGCCACGGCTTGTCCACGTCATGGCCCAGCGTGGTCAGGATGTCGCGCAGGTTCTGGCCGCCCCATGCCGTGGGCCAGGCGGCCACGGCCCGCTCGCGGATCGTCAGCCTGTCGTCCGGAACGAGGGAACGCTCGGTGGCCTCGTACACACGGCCCATGCCATGGCAGTGCGGGCATGCGCCCTCGGGCGTGTTGGGCGAGAAATCCTCCGCGTACAGCATCGGCTGGCGCGGCGGGTAGTGGCCGGCGCGCGAATACAGCAACCGCAGCAGGCTGGAGATGGCCGTGGCACTGCCCACCGAAGAGCGTGCGGTAGGTGCGCCACGCTGTTGCTGCAGGGCCACCGCCGGCGGCAGGCCATCGATGCTGTCCACATCCGGCGTGCCGGCCTGGTCGATCAGGCGCCGCGCATACGGCGCCACCGACTCCAGGTACCGGCGCTGGGCTTCCGCGTACAGCGTGCCGAAGGCCAACGACGACTTTCCCGAGCCCGATACACCGGTGAACACCACCAGCGCGTCACGGGGGATGTCGAGGTCGATGTCCTTGAGGTTGTGCTCGCGCGCGCCACGGACGCGGACGAGGCCTGGAAGGGGTGCGGAGGAGCGTGTGGACACAGAATGACCAGGCGGTTTCGATGGCGACGACGGGCACCATGCCCGTGGCGGGGAATATGCCATGGCGGGACGGCAAGGAGGTGCGCGGCGGCGTCGTCACGACACCAGGCCTTCCCGTGCCGCAAGCGAATGCGCATCCGAGGTCCACACGTCGATGCGCAGGTCGGCTTCCACCACGCTGGTCGCGGGCGTCAGGCCTAGCTCCTGCCCCAGCTGCGCGTGCACCGCGTCGCCATCCAGCGCATGGCCCTGGATGGCGTGGCGCCAGTGGCAGGCCAGCACCGTCGCGTCCTCGCGCAGCGCGCCGCGGATCCGCCGCGCCAGCAGCGACAGGTCGGCCGCGTCGAGGTAGTAACCCAGCTCGCTCACCACCACGAGGTCGAAGCGACCCTCGGGCCATTGCTGCGGCGTGGCGGCCTGCACGACCCTCGCGTGGGGCCAGGCCAGCAGGCGTTTGCGCGCCAGGTCCACGGCCTCGAAAACGAAGTCCGAGCAGACCAGGCTGTCGCAGCGCTCGGCCAGTGCGGCCGCCAGTTCGCCGTTGGCGCAGCCGGGTTCGTAGGCGCTGGCGTAGCGTGCACGCGGCAGGCAGGCCAGCGTCAGCGCGCGCTTGCGCTGCTCGTACCAGCGTGTGCGGAAGCCCCAGGGGTCGCTGCTGGTGCGGAACAGTGCGTCGAAGGGTGCCTGCGCCGTTGTCATTGCTGTCGCTCCGTCGTGAAGAAGTACTCGACGCGGCGTGCCGCACGCGCGACGATGGCCTCGCCGAGCACCGGCCCGTCCGCTGTCACGCGTGGCTGCAGCTGGCTGTGGTGCCGCTGCAGGGCACGCTGCTTGCGGGCCACGACTTCGGGTGTCAGCCCCAGGCCCGCCATGCGCGACCACGTAATGTGAGGCTCGGCCGGCCGCGCCCAATGCCACATCCACACGGGGGCTTCTAGCAGGCGGGCGTGGCAGCGCTGCGTGGCATGCGCAGCGGCAGCGCCTGCCGCCTCGTGGTCCGGATGCCCGTCGTGGCGCCAGGTCGTGAGCAGCACGTCGCCGGGACGCAGGAGCCCCTGCAGCCGCGCCGCGATGTCCGCCGTGTGGTGTTGCAGCCCGCCGTCCGGCAGGCACCAGCGTTCGGTGGGCACGCCCGGCGCGAGCAGGCGCAGGCCCTCGGTGCTCTCGGCGCGGCGCCGCAGCGCCAGTGCGGAGGCGTCCCAGCCCGGTTCACCCGCGTGGCTGGCTTCTCCGTCGCTGAGCACCATCACGCGGCAGCGACCGCCACGCGCGGCATGCAGGTGCAGCAAGCCTCCCGCCATCAGCACCTCGTCGTCGGGATGGGGGGCGACCACCACCAGCCGTGCCTCGGACGGAACCCAGGCATCCAGCGGCGCACAAGGCATTCCCTGCGCCCCCAGCCAGCTTAGCCAGCTCGCCTCGCCGCGCCCGTCGCCGCGGATGGCCCGGTCCGCGGGTGCGGTGGCGTCCGTCACGGCGTCCATGGTGCGAGCCTCCCGTCCCACTGCCGCAACACGCGCTCGGCATGCGCTGCCTGGTCGCGCTCGGCATGGCTCTGGCGCAGGAACACCGGCAAGTCGGCCGCGGCGCGCGCGAAGCGGCCATCGCGGCAGAAGGGGCCGGCGCCAAGCGCACGCGCCACCACGTCCAGCAGTTGCGAGGCACCCTCCTCCACCGCCAGGCGCACGCGCATCGCCACGACGGCGGCATCGTCCCGGGGATGGTCATCGATCCACTGCGCTGCCTGCGCCAGCACCGCACGCATCTGCGTCACCTGCACATCCACGGCGCCTGCCGCGGCAAGCTGCAGGGCGGTGGGCGGACGGCCCGGACGGGCCAGCGCGGCGTACAGGGACTCTGCAAGCCCCTCCGCGCCGCCGTACCAGCAGGCCGCCACACCGGCGCCACCGTGCCAGAAGCCCGGCCGCGTGAGGTAGGCACCCGGGGCGCCGACCGCCTGCGCCCGTGCGCCGTCGAAATGCACGGTGCGCGCAGGGCAACCGGCCATGCCGATGGACTGCCAGCCGCCGTCGTGCACCGTGATGCCGGGCTGGTCCATCGCCACGGCCACGAGCTGGGGCGCCGAGGCGTCAGGGCCCCACGCCGTGAGCAAGGCGTGGTCCACGCTGCCCGCGCCGGAGCACCAGCACTTGGCGCCACGCAGCACCAGTGCGCCCTCCTCGCCACCTACCGGCTCGCAGAGCGTGCGTCCTGCGGGATCCTCCGCGGCCCACACCCCCCACAGGCTGTCACGCGGTGGTGTGGGCCCGCCCAGTTCGGCCAGGATGGCAAGCGCGTCCGTATGCCCCTCGTACAGCTTCGCCAGCGACAGGTCACGCTGCGCCACACCTGCCAGGCGTTGCCAGCGCTGCAGCGTCTGTCCCCGGCCCGGCAAGGGCAAGGTGCCATGGCCATGCCGCACCAGCGCCTGCAAGGCCCGGGCCGTCAGCGCGGGGCGGTCGTTGTCCTGCGCCTCGGCCAGCACGGCTTCGCAGGCCAGCAGTGGCTCGGGGGCCATCATGCCGCGCCTCCGGCCGGGACGGCGGCCCGGGGTTGATGCAAATTATTCAGGGTGGCACCGAAGCCTTCGGGCGCACGGTGGTCGCGCCGCGCACTGGTCAACACGCGCGGACGCGCGGACCAGGCGATGCGTGAGCCCTGGCGCTGCAGGGCCTGCACCAGCGCCACGTCCTCATGGCTCCGCAACGCGGGGAAGCCCCCGGCACGCCGGTAGTGCTCCGCATCCACGCCCAGGTTGGCGCCGTGCACGTGCCGGTGGCCGGAATGGTCGCGGTAGGCGGCCAGGTAGCGCGTGCGGACCTCGGCGGAATGTTCGCGCCAGTCGTCCACCTCGACGGTGCCGCAGACGGCATCGCTGCGTTCCGACAGCTGCGCACTGAGCCAGTCCGGCGCCACGCGGCTGTCGGCGTCGGTGAACGCCAGCCAGCGCGCCCCGGCCGCGAGCGCGAGTCCGGCACCGATCCGCCGCGCAGCGCCGACATTGCGGGCGGCCAGCCGCACCGTCTGCGCACCGGCTCGCCGCGCGACGGCCTCCGAGCCATCGCGGCAGGCATCCAGCACGACCACCACCATGACCTGTTCACGCAGGTGCGCGCACCGCGTCGCGCGCTGCACCGACGCCAGGCAGGCGCCGAGGAGTGACTCCTCGTCATGCGCGGGCACCACGACGCCGATCATGCGGCACCTGCCTCGGCACGCTCGGTCTTGACGGCACCGCGGATGTTCATGGCCGCCAGGCAGACCTGCAGCACCAACAGCGCCCAGGCCTGCGCGCCCACGGCCCAGACGACCCACAGCGCGTTGCTGGCCAGGAACACCCAGAAGCCCACATTGCGACGCCGCTCGCTCTCGGACGCGACCAGCCACGCGGCGAGCACGGTCACGGCCATTGCGGGCCATTGCAAGAGGTCAAGCATCGCGCTGCAGTCTCGGATGGCCGGGTGCTGGCCGGTGGCAGGGTGTGGGGGTGGTGTGCATGGCAGTCCTGGAGAGGCGGTGGTCGTCGGGAAGTCCAGGACAAATGTGCACGCCGCGCCGTGCAATGCGTGTAGGAGCCGCACCCCTCGTGGCGTCGGTGGCGCTCAACACGGGGGGCCTGCCACGGACAGTGGCTGCCGTGGAGTCCGGGATCGTCGCCGGACGCGGCGCCACTTCGTGGGAAAGGGCGCGATGCCCTGGCCACCCCGCGCACTGGTCACGCGCAGGCGCGTGCTGCGATCAGTAGGTCTCCAGGTGCAGCCGCCCCTCGCGCTTGAGCGCTGCGCCTGTCTCCTCCCACGACAGCCCCGCCTGCACGGCCGCGTCGCGCAGGGCCAGCACCACGCCCTCCTCCATTCTCTTGAGCCCGCAGACGTAGAAAAAGGTGTTCGCGTCCTGCAGCAGGGCAGCGAGGTCCGCGGCGCGTTCCCGCATCAGGTCCTGCACGTAGCGCTTGGGCTGGCCGGGGATGCGGGAGAAGGCCAGGTTGATATCGATGAAATCCTTGGGCAGGCTCTGCAGCGGACCGAAATACGGCAACTCCTCCTTGGTGCGCGCACCGAAGAACAGCAGCAGCTTGCCGCCCTCGAACTTGCCGGAGGCGCGCAGCCGGCGTCGCCACTCGGTCATGGCGCGCATGGGTGCGCTGCCGGTGCCGGTGCAGACCATCACGATGTTCGAGCGCGGATGGTTCGGCATCAGGAAGCTGGCACCGAAGGGCCCGATGACCTGCACCTTGTCGCCCACCTGCAGGTCGCACAGGTAGTTGGAGGCCACGCCCCGCACCGGGTGGCCCTGGTGGTCCTCCAGCACGCGCTTGATGGTCAGAGACAGGTTGTTGTACTGGGGCCGCTCGCCATTGCGCGGGCTGGCGATGGAGTACTGGCGCGCATGGTGGGCTCGGCCCTGGGCGTCGGTGCCAGGCGGCACGATGCCGATGGACTGGCCCTCCAGCACCGGGAAGGGCATGGCGCCGAAGTCCAGCACGAGGTGGTGCGTGTCGTAGTCGCGCCCCACCTCGGTCACGCGCACGTTGCCGGTGACGGTGGCCGTGATGGTCTTCTCCGCGGCCTTGGGGCCGTAGAGGTTGGTGTAGGCATGCGCCGCGGACCATGGGGGCAGCGTGGCGCCGTAGGCGGCGCTTTGGAACGGGGCGCCTGCGGCCACCTCCGCCGAAGCGCCGGTCTCTTCGGGTATCGCCACCAGGGCCTCAATGCCCACGCCCTGCTGCGCGAGCTGCTCGGGCGTGAGTTCCGGCGGCAGTTCGTCCCACAGCAGCTGCTCCGCCACCGGGTAGGCCATCACGCGCGGCAGGGTGCGCCAGTTGTCGATGGAGCCCGTGGGACACGGCGATATGCAGGCCATGCACAGGTTGCACTTCTCCGCGTCCACCACGTAGTTGCGGTCGTCGTGCGTGATCGCGCCGACCGGGCAGGTGGCCTCGCAGGTGTTGCAGCGGATGCAGATCTCGGGGTCGATCAGGTGCTGCTGGATGACTGGGGCTTCTGCCATGTCCATGGCTGTCTCCGGCGTTGTGTCGCGTCCTCGTTCTCAGTTGAAACGCACGTATTCGAAATCGACGGGCTGGCGGTTGATGCCCATCACCGGCGGCGCGATCCAGCCGGCGAATTTGCCGGGCTCGACCACGCGGCCCATCAAGGATGCCACGAAGGCGAAATCCTCTGGGGTCGGCAGCCACTGGTCCTTCTTCGCATTCCACTCGTTGTCGCCCACCACGCGGCCATCGGGAGACATCTTGATGCCCGCCAGCGCGCCGATCTGGCGGTTGAAGGCCTTGTGCGGCACCACCAGGCGCGTGGGAATGCCGGCTTTCTCGAGCACCTTGTTCCAGCGGTTCACGCCGGCGATCGAGTCCTTGATGAAGTCGTCGCGCAGCACCTCGTTCAGGGCGTTGAGCATCGGCACTTCCTTGTCGACGAGCTGGCCGTTCTGCACCTCCAGCACCTTGTAGGTCTGGCCCTTGAGCACATGGTCGTCGCTGCGCTTGCCTTCCTCGTAGCGGCCCTTCAGGCCCGAGCTGTAGAAGATGGCGGCGTTGCTGGACTGGTCGGCTCCGAAGAGGTCGATGGTCACGCTGTAGTGGAAATTCAGGTAGCGCTGGATCGTGCCCAGGTCGATGGCACCGGCTGCGCGGATGGCGGCCGGGTCGTCGGTCTTGAGCTCGTTCATGACCGCGGCCGTGCGCGACAACACGCGCGAGACGCCGCTCTCGCCCACGAACATGTGGTGGGCTTCCTCGGTCAGCATGAACTTGGTCGTGCGCGCCAGCGGGTCGAAGGCACTCTCGGCCAGCGCGGAGAGCTGGAACTTGCCGTCGCGGTCCGTGAAGTAGGTGAACATGAAGAAGGCCAGCCAGTCCGGCGTCTTCTCGTTGAAAGCGCCCAGGATGCGGGGGTTGTCCTGGTCGCCCGAAGTGCGCTGCAGCAGGGCCTCCGCCTCCTCCCGGCCGTCGCGGCCGAAGTGCTTGTGCAGCAGGTAGACCATGGCCCACAGGTGGCGGCCCTCTTCCACGTTGATCTGGAACAGGTTGCGCAGGTCGTACATGCTGGGCGCGGTCAGGCCCAGGTGGCGCTGCTGCTCCACGCTGGCCGGTTCGGTGTCGCCCTGCGTGACGATGATGCGGCGCAGGTTGGCGCGGTGCTCGCCGGGCACGTCCGGCCAGGCCTTTTCGCCCTTGTGGTCTCCGAAGTGGATCTCGCGGTTCGCGTCGCCGGGGTTCAGGAAGATGCCCCAGCGGTAGTCGCGCATCTTCACGTGGCCGAACTGCGCCCAGCCCTGCGGGTCCACGCTCACGGCAGTGCGCAGGTAGACGTCGAAGTTCGTCGAGCCGTCCGGGCCCACGTCGTCCCACCAGCGGACGAAGTTGGGCTGCCAGCCTTCGAGCGCGCGCTGCAGCGTGCGGTCCTCGGCGAGGTTGACGTTGTTGGGGATCTTCTCGCTGTAGTTGATCGTGCTCATGGGGGTCTCCTGAAACCTGAAATCGTTCAGACGCGGTTGAAGTCGAAGGCGGTCTTCTCGCCCTTGCCGTAGAGCTTGAGCGCACCCTTCTCGCCGACGGCGTTGGGCCGCTGGAAGATCCAGTTCTGCCAGGCCGAGAGCCGGCCGAAGACACGCGTGACCATGTTCTCCTTGCCGGCGAAACGCAGGTTGGCCTCCAGGCCCGTCAGCGCGTCGGGCGACATGGCAGCACGCTCCTCGATGGCGATGCGGATCTCGTCGTCCCAGTCGATGTCGTCGGGCGCAGCCGTGACGAGGCCCAGCGCCAGCGCGGCGTCCGCATCCAGTGGCTTGCCGGCAGCGGCGCGTGCGGCTTCCAGGGGCCCGGCTTCCTCGTAGAACCGGCGCTGCAGGCGGCTCTGGTCGGTGACCAGCGGCAGCAGGCCGAAGTTGAATGCGTCGAGCGTGATCTTCGGTGCCTTGTCCGCATCGTCGGGCAGCGCCAGCATGTAGCTGCGGTCGGCCGCGAAGGCCAGCTCGGCCAGCATGCCGGCGAAGCAGGAGCCGGACTCGACGAGTGCGAACAACGAACGCGAGGACACGTCCAGCCGCGCGAAGGTACGGCGCAGCAGGCCGAGGGTTTGGCGCACCAGCCAGTGGTTCTGGTGCGCCACGATGAGCGCATCGGCGGCCAGCACGGCAGCAGCGTCGCCCTCGGTCTTGAGCAGCCAGGTGCCGGTGTCTAGTTCGTTGGTGCGCAGGTTCAGGATCGCGTCGTCGAGCTGGCGGCCCATGGCCAGCGGCCACCAGGCGGCACCTGCGGCCTCGATGCCGGCGATGTCGGTGGGTTGCACGCCGGTGGGTGCCTTGACGGTCAACGTGGCCGTGCGGCGCGTGCGGTCGATGGCCACGGTGACGTGCTCGTAGGCGATGCCGTCCGCGCTGTCCGTGCGCTCGATGCGCGGCAAGGTGATGCCCGTCGGCGCTGTCGCACGGCCACCGGCGGCGCCCAGCTTCGCGGCACGCTCCTGCACCACCGCGCCGAACTGCGCGGGCTTGGCGACGGCATCGACCAGCCGCCAATCCACCGCACGTTGGCCACGCACACCTTCCACGCTGGTGCAGAAGATGTCGGCCAGGTCGTGGCGCACCTTGCGCTTGTCGGTCACGCGGGTCAGGCCGCCGGTGCCGGGCAACACGCCCAGCAAAGGCACTTCGGGCAGGGAGACAGAGGAAGAACGGTCATCGACCAGCACGATTTCGTCGCAGGCCAGCGCAAGCTCGTAGCCGCCGCCGGCGCACGCGCCATTCACCGCCGCCAGGAACTTCAGGCCCTCGTGCTTGGACGAGTCCTCAATGCCATTGCGCGTCTCGTTGGTGAACTTGCAGAAGTTCACCTTCCAGGCATGGCTGGACAGGCCCAGCATGAAGATGTTGGCGCCGGAACAGAAGATGCGGTCCTTGGCGCTGGTCACGATGACGGACTGCACCGCAGGGTGCTCGAATCGCAGGCGGTTCAGCGCGTCGTGCAGCTCGATGTCCACGCCCAGGTCGTAGCTGTTGAGCTTGAGCTTGTAGCCGGGACGCAGGCCGCCGTCCTCGGCGATGTCCAGCGACAGGCGGGCGATGCTGCCGGCGACGGCGAGTTTCCAGTGGCGGTACTGGTCCGGCGCCGTGCGGTAGTCGATGCGGGGCGCAAGCGAGGGGTCGGTCATGTCGGTCTCCTGGAGCTATAGGCAATATATTTCATATTTCGCCAATAAATGCATTATCTTGCGTATACAACGGAAGTCAAGTGCATCCAGGATCCGCAGGCGCATGCACTGGCCACGAGCAGCTTCGCGGCGCACCGCCTCTGCGACACCCGGCAGCAACAGGGTGCCGGGCATGGACCTGCAGGGGCTGCGCCAGGCAGGAAGCTGAGCCCGCGCCAGGCCCGCCCTGGCATCCCGTCGCCAGCCTCAGGGCCCCATCCCGTAGGTTGCCGCGAATCGCGACTGCAGGTAGTCCGCCGCCGTGGTGGGTGCGTAACGGGGGGCCTCCCCCGCCGGCACGCAAGCCGGTATCGCGCTGACCCAGGCGTCCGGATTGGGGTCGAGGAAGAAGGCGATGGAGTACCGCTCACGCGCCGGAGGCACCACGCGGTGCGGCGTGGATACGTAGACGTCGTTGGCCCAGCGCATCAGGCAATCACCGATGTTGCAGATGAAGGCGCCGGGGACCACCGGTGCGTCGATCCACGTGCCGTCGCGCCGCTGCACCTGCAGGCCCGCCACGCCGTCCGTAGCCAGGAGCGTCACGTCGCCGTAGTCGGTGTGGGTGCCCGCGCCAGCCTGGCCCGCGGGTGCATCGGCGTCGAAGCGCACCGGGTAGTGCAGCATGCGCAGGGCCGCC
Source organism: Burkholderiaceae bacterium (assembly GCA_965278985.1). GTDB lineage: Bacteria > Pseudomonadota > Gammaproteobacteria > Burkholderiales > Burkholderiaceae_C > CAISIP01. The sequence goes on from OZ257131.1 coordinate 2,031,750, forward strand.
ATCGGCCGGTCCACCTTGTCGTCGAAGAAGTGCTCGTCCAGCCCCAGGTCCAGCGCGAAGGCGCGGTGCAGCCGCTGGCCCACGGCCAGCACCGCGTCGAAGTACGCCATGGCACGCTCGGGCCAGCCGTCGATGGCGGGCCACACGTTGGGCATGCGCGTGCAGCCGTCTGTCCAGATCAGGTTGTAGGCTTCCTTCAGGTCCGGTGGCGTCTTCTCGTCCAGCGCCTCCACCCCCAGCCCCACATACCCGCGGTTGTGGCCGTGCACGCCGATGGACAGCGCCTGCTTGACTTCGCGCGGCAACGCGAAGAGCGCATGCGCCGCCGCGAAGGCGCCGTCGATGCAGGCCTGCGGCACGCCATGGCCGGTGATGACGAAGAAGCCAATGTCGCGGCACGCCTGCCCTATCTGGCGCGCCACGTCGGCACGCGCCCCGGCGTCGTTGCCGGCGAGGCGCGCGATGTCGATGCAGGGGATGTCCATGAGTTGGTGGGGTCCTGTTGCGGGGCAGCAGCCCGGATCGTCAGCGCCGCGCAACCACCTGGCGCAACAGCGCGAAGGCTTCCTCCAGCGACTTGCCGCCGGTGTCCACACGCAGGTCCGCCTTCGAATAGAACGCGGCCCTCCCGTCCAGGATGCGCCGCAGGTCTTCCATGGCCTCGCGGCTCGCTGCCATGGGGCGCATGTCGCCTTGCGCGGTCACGCGGGCCATGTGCTCTTCCGGGGCGGCCTGCAGCCACACGGTGGTGCAGTGGGCCAGCAACTCGTTGAAGGTGGCCGGGTCCGACACGATGCCACCGGGCGTGGCGATGACCGCGTCGGTGTAGATCTGGACCGTCTCCTCCAGCGCGCGGCGTTCGTAGCGGCGGTAGGCGTTGGTGCCGTACAGGTCGTGGATCTCGCGCACGCTGCAGCCCGCGACCTTCTCGATCTCGCGGCTGAGCTCGATGAAAGGCAGGTCCAGTGCGTCGGCCAGCATCTGGCCCAGCGTGGACTTGCCGGCACCGCGCAGGCCGACCAGCGCGATGCGGCCGTGGCGCGCTGGGTCGGGCGTGGCATTGCCCAACAGTTCACCGATGGCCACGCGCACGCGCCGCAGGTCGGCCTCCGAGCGGTGCTCCAGCAGCTCGCGTATCAGCAGCCATTCGGGCGAGCTGGTCGACACATCGCCCACCAACTCGGCCAGGGAACACTGCAGCGCGCCCGCCACCTGCTGCAGCACCAGGATGGAGGCATTGCCGATGCCGTACTCCAGGTTGGCCAGGTGGCGTTCGGACACATCGGCCGCCTGCGCCACGGCCTTGCGCGTGAGGCCGCGCCGCGCGCGCAGGCTGCGCACGCGCTCGCCCAGCGCCGAGAGCAGCGCATCGCGCGGCTCCGCGGCATCGGTGTCCGGCGCCGTGGCGACCGCGCTGCGATCGTCGCGCTTGTTCATGGAAAGTGCCCTCGTCTGGCAGGCATCCGGGCTCCTAGGGTATACACCGACGTTGCACTATAGTGCTTGACGCACATCAACGCACCCACTATCGTCGTGCAGCACGCACGATACTGCATATTGCACGGGCAGATCTGCAAGTGTCTCATCAACCCACGCAATTCCCGCAATGCGCAAGGAAGACTTTGTTCGTCAGCTCGCCGAACTGAACGCCCCGTTGGCCGGCCGCCCCCTTGACGCCGACCTGGACCGTGGCGCACGCAGCGCATGGTGCATGACGTGGTGATGCTGGCATCCTGCCCGCGGGCGCATTGACCCTCGTCTGCGGCAGCCCATAAACACCGACACGAGGAGACACACCATGCAGACCCCTACGCCACCCGCCGGACCCTTCAATTTCGCGGCGCATCTGTTCGCGCTGAACCGCCCACACGCGGAGCGCATCGCCTACGTCGACGACCGCGGCCCGCGCAGCTACGGCGCGCTGGAGCAGCGCGCACGCCGTCTGGCCGGCGCATTGCAGGCGGCAGGTGTACGCCGGGAGGAGCGCGTGCTGCTGTTGATGCTGGACTCGCACGACTGGCCCGTGGCCTTCCTGGGCTGCCTGTATGCCGGCATCGTGCCGGTGGCGGTGAACACGCTGCTGACCGTGGCCGACTACAGCTACATGCTCACGCACAGCCGCGCGCAAGCGGTGCTGGTTTCGGGCGCGCTGCTGCCGATGGTGCAGGCCGCCATGGCCGAGTGCAGGGACTGCGCGCACGAGGTGCGCAGCATCCTCGTCTCGCAGCCCACCGGCCCGCTGCCCGCGGGCGCGACGGAATTCGAGGCCGCCCTGGCCGCCGCCGATCCGGCTCCGGCCCCTGCCCCCACCACTGGCGACGAACCCGGCTTCTGGCTCTACTCCTCGGGCTCCACCGGCAAGCCCAAAGGCACGGTCCACACGCAGCTCAGCCTGTGGTGGACCGCCGAGCTGTATGGCAAGGCCGTGCTGGCCCTGACGCAAGATGATGTGTGCTTCTCCGCCGCCAAGCTGTACTTCGCCTACGGGCTGGGCAATGCGCTGACCTTCCCGCTGTCGGTGGGCGCGCGCGTCGTGCTGATGGCCGAGCGGCCGACGCCGGACGCCGTGTTCCGTCGGTGGACCGATGCGCAGACCCGCCCCACGGTGTTCTTCGGGGCGCCCACGGGTTTCGCAGGCATGCTGGCCTCGCCGAAGCTGCCGGCCCGCGCCGACGTGGCCCTGCGCATGTGCTCCTCCGCCGGCGAGGCGCTGCCGGCCGAGATCGCGCAGCGCTTCAAGGCGCACTTCGGCTGCGACATCGTCGATGGCATCGGGTCCACGGAGATGCTGCATGTGTTCCTCTCCAACCGGCCCGACGACGTGCGCTACGGCAGCACCGGCAAGCCGGTGGATGGGTACGAGATTGCCCTGCGTACCGAGGACGGCGGCCCCGTGGCCGATGGCGAGGTGGGCGACCTGTACATCCGCGGGCCCAGCGCCGCGCTGATGTACTGGGGCAACCGCGACAAGACCCGCGAGACCTTCCAGGGCGGCTGGACCAAGAGCGGCGACAAGTACGTGCGCGATGCCGAGGGCTACTACACCTACGCTGGCCGCAGCGACGACATGCTCAAGGTCAGCGGCATCTACGTCTCGCCCTTCGAGGTCGAGGCCACGCTGATGCAGCACCCCGCTGTGCTCGAGGCGGCCGTGATCGGCACGCCGGACGCCGAGGGCCTGACCAAGACCAAGGCCTTCGTGGTGCTCAAGGACGGCCAGCACGTCGACGAGGCCACGCTCAAGGCCTTCGTCAAGGAGAAGCTCGCGCCCTACAAGTACCCACGGATCATCGCGTTCATCGCCGAGCTGCCCAAGACGGCGACCGGCAAGATCCAGCGTTTCCGGCTGCGCGAGCAGGAAGGCGCGGCGTGAGCAGCTTCGCCGAGATCGCCTGGGGCACGCGCCGCGTGTCCATCGAATACGCGTGGGTGGGTGCCGCGCTGCCGGACGCGCGCCGGGCACCGCTGTTGGTGTTCCTGCACGAGGGACTGGGATCGCTGGCGATGTGGAAGGACTTCCCCGCGCAGCTGTGCGCCGCCGTGGGCGCGCGGGGCCTGGTGTATTCGCGCCCGGGCTACGGCCGCTCCACGCCACGCGCCGCCGGCGAGCACTGGGACGTTGACTTCCTGCACCGGCAGGCGCAGGAGGTGTTGCCCGCGCTGCTCGACGCGCTGGACATCCTGCAGCCCTGCTGGCTCTTCGGCCACAGCGATGGTGGCTCCATCGCCCTGCTGCATGCCGCGCAACCGGGTGCGCGCGTGGCCGGCCTGGTGGTGCTGGCGCCGCACATCTTTGTCGAAGAGCTGGGCATCGCCAGCATCGCGCAGGCGCGCATCGCCTACCGCGACACCGACCTGCGCACGCGCCTGGCGCCGTACCACGACGACCCGGACTCGGCCTTCCACGGCTGGAACGGTATCTGGCTGGACCCGCGCTTCCGGCGCTGGAACATCACCGACGCGCTGGCCACCATCCGCTGCCCCGTGCTCGCCATCCAGGGCCTGGACGACGTCTACGGCACGCTGGCCCAGATCCGTGGCATCGCCGAAGGCGTGCCCGGCACCGAACTGCTGGAGCTGCCGCATTGCGGCCATTCCCCCCACCGCGACCAGCCCGAGCAGGTGATCGCCGCCACACAACGATTCATGCGCCACTGCGGGCACGCCTGAAGAACTTCTTCCACTGCCAGGCTACCCGTCACACAGGCCTGCGCGGGCGCCAGGCGCAAGGCGGTCCGATACTGCCCTAAAGCGGCATTCAAAGCGCTTTCCCAAGGCTCCAGGGAACTCTGCTCAGGTGGTCAGTAGTCCCCACTATCCCCCATGCCCGAGGCCAGGTTCTCGAACTTGGTGATCGGCTTGAGGAAGGCGAGCTTCACGGTCCCGGTGGGGCCGTTGCGGTGCTTGCTGATGATCACCTCGGCCACGCCCGGCTCCTTGGAGTCCTTGTTGTAGTAGTCGTCGCGGTAGATGAACATGATGATGTCGGCGTCCTGCTCGATGGCGCCGGACTCGCGCAGGTCGCTCATCATGGGGCGCTTGTCGGTGCGGGACTCGACGCCGCGGCTCAGCTGCGACAGCGCGATGAGCGGGCACTTGAGCTCCTTGGCCAGCATCTTCAGGCCGCGCGAGATCTCGCCCACGGCCGTGGCGCGGTTCTCGTCGCTCGAGCTGCCCGACGAACTCATGAGCTGCAGGTAGTCCACCACGATCAGCCCCAGCTTGCCGTACTGGCGGGCCAGCCGGCGGGCGTTGGCGCGCAGCTCGCTGGTGGTGAGGCCCGGTGTCTCGTCGATGTGCAACGAGACCGTGCGCAGCTTCTCGATGGCTTCGGTCAGGCGCGGCCATTCCTCGTCCGTGAGGCGGCCGGTGCGCAGGCGCCCCTGGTCGATGCGGCCGATGGAGCCCACGATACGCACAGCGAGCTGCGAGGCCCCCATTTCCATCGAGAACACCGCCACGGGCAGCCCTTCGTTCAAGGCCACGTGTTCGGCGATGTTGATGGCCAACGAGGTCTTGCCCATGGAGGGACGCGCCGCCAGCACGATCATGTCGCCAGCCTGCAGCCCCGAGGTCATCTTGTCGAAGTCGATGAAGCCGGTGCGGATGCCGGTGATGTCGTTCGGGTTGTCCGCCATCTCGGTCACCCGGTCCAGCAGCTCGACCACCAGGGTATCCATGCTCTGGAAACCCTGCTTCATCCGCGAGCCCTGTTCGCCGATGTTGAAAATCTTCTGCTCGGCCTCGTCCACGATCTCGGACACCGCCCGCCCCTGGGGGTTGAAGGCGTTGGTGGCGATCTCGTCGCTGGCGCTGAGCAGCTTGCGCAGGATCGAGCGCTCGCGCACGATCTCGGCGTAACGCCGGATGTTGCCCGCGCTCGGCACGAACTGCGCCAGCGAGTTCAGGTACGCCAGGCCGCCCGTCTCCTCGCCCTTGGCCTGGCCTTGCAGGTGCTCGAAGACGGTGATCACGTCGGCCGGCTTCGAGGCATTGATCAGCGCCCCTGCCGCCGCGTAGATCAGGCGGTGTTCGTAGCGGTAGAAATCGGCATCCACCAGCAGGTCGGAGACCCGGTCCCAGGCCGCGTTGTCCAGCAGCAAGCCACCCAGCACGCTGGATTCGGCCTCGATGGAATGCGGCGGGATGCGCAGCTTCGCGACCTGCGGGTCGTGGCCGAAATCGTCGTACTCTGGGGAGGGAACTGCGGACATCGATGGCGCTTTCTGGAATGGACGATGCTACGTCGTGCGGCGTGCCAGGTCATTGCACAAGCCTGTGCAAATGTTCTGGGGAATCCTGGGGACAACTGTACGCAGCCTGTGGAAATCCAGGCCCGGAAACGACAAAGCCACCAGGAACTACCCGGTGGCTTCGCCAGAAGGGTGCCGCCACGGAGCCGACCGGCCCCGTGCACGCCCCCGGAAGGATCAGGCCGTTTCGCCGTAGACCGCGACCGTGATGTCCACCGCTACGTCGGTGTGCAGCGCGACGTTGACGGTGGACTCGCCCACCATCTTCAACGGGCCGTTGGGCAGGCGGACCTGCGACTTCGCGACCTTGAAGCCCAGCTTGGTCAGCTCTTCAGCGATGTCGGCGTTGGTGACCGAGCCGAACAGGCGACCGTCGACGCCGGCCTTCTGGGTCAGCTTGACGGTGGTGCCGGCCAGCTTTTCGCCCTGGGTCTGGGATTCGGCCAGCTTGGCAGCGGCCGCCTTTTCCAGTTCGGCGCGCTTGGCTTCGAATTCGGCCTTGGCGGTGGCGGTAGCACGGCGTGCGCGGCCGGTAGGAATCAGGAAGTTGCGGGCGTAGCCGTCCTTGACCTTGACGATCTCACCGAGGTTGCCAAGGTTCACGACCTTGTCGAGCAGAATGATTTGCATGGCTGTGGCCTCCTCAGATGCGGTGCTGGTCGCTGTAGGGCAGCATGGCCAGGAAACGCGCGCGCTTGATGGCGGTGTTCAGCTGGCGCTGGAAGATCGCACGCGTGCCGGTCAGGCGCGCGGGAATGATCTTGCCGTTTTCGGCGACGAAGTCGCGCAGGGTGTCGATGTCCTTGTAGTCGATCTCTTCGACACCGGTCACCGTAAAGCGGCAAAAGCGCTTGCGCTTGAACAGCAGGTTCTGCGCGGGGCGCTTCGGGCGACGGTCCTTGTTGAAACGTTTGGGTCCTGGCATGTGATTCTCCTGGTGTGGCAGCGGGCATGGCCGCTGCGACGGAATGGCTTAAGGGTTCTGTGAAAACGCTTGAAACTCTTGGATATGGAACACGACGTGTTTGCCGTTGCGGGGGGTGGTGACGAAACCGCTGAACAACCAGTGGCTGCCGATCGCCTGGATCGCCAGCCTCTCGGCCAGCGCTCCCAGCGCCACCGCCTTCATCACGAACTGCACCTGCCGGGGTTGCCCTGCTTCCAGGACACTGGAGGCATGCTCCAGCTTCAGGTTCAGCGCCGGCACCCCCGCAGGGGTGTAGCGCAAGGCTTCCAGTTCGTGGACCGAGGCGGCCAGCACCAGCTTGTTGGCACCGTTCACTCCCGCAATCGCCTCAACGCTCGCTGCTGTGCTCCGCCTGTTGCTGCTTGCGGGCGTCTTCACGCTCCACCGTCTTCATCATCGACGAAGGGCCGGTGTCGGCCTTCTTGCGGGCCACCGTCAGGTGGCGCAGCACGGCGTCGTTGAACTTGAAGGCGTGCTCCAGCTCAGCCATCACAGCCTGGTCGGCCTCGATGTTGATGCACAGGTAATGGGCCTTGGCGAGCTTGTTGATCATGTAGACCAACTGGCGGCGGCCCCAATCCTCGACGCGGTGGACCTTGCCACCGCCGGCCGTGATCATGCCCTTGTAACGCTCCAGCATGGCCGGAACCTGCTCGCTCTGATCCGGGTGGATCATGAGAATGATTTCGTAATGACGCATCGAAACTCCTTGTGGATATGCCCCTGCACACGCGACTCACCGGTGCACAGGAAACGAAAAGCCGCCCCAGGCGTCAGACCGGGTGCGGCAAGGCGAAGCCCACGATTATATGCCAGGCTGGCGACGGTGCGCCAGCGCGGAGCCCGGCCTTACTTTGCCAGTCTGCGCCAGGTGTCGATCACCGAGTCGGGATTCAGCGACACGGAATTGATGCCCTCGGCCTGCAGCCACTCGGCGAAGTCCGGGTGGTCGCTCGGGCCCTGGCCGCAGATGCCAACGTACTTGCCCTGCGCCTTGCAGGCCTGGATGGCCTGGCGGATCAGCGCCTTGACCGCGGGATCGCGCTCGTCGAAGTCCGCCGCCAGGATTTCCATGCCCGAATCCCGGTCCAGGCCCAGCGTGAGCTGCGTCAGGTCGTTGGAGCCGATGGACATGCCGTCGAAATACTGCAGGAACTCATTGGCAAGGATCGCGTTGCTGGGGATCTCGCACATCATGATCACCTTGACACCCTCCCCGCCCGGCTCGGTGGCGCGCTTGAGACCGTAATTGGCCAACAGCCCGGTGACCTTGCGCGCCTGCTCCAGCGTGCGCACGAAGGGCACCATCACCTGCACATTGGTCAGGCCCATGTCGTTGCGCACGCGCAGCAGCGCCTCGCACTCCATGGCAAATGCCTCACCGAAGGACGCACTGATGTAGCGCGCCGCGCCACGGAAGCCCAGCATCGGGTTTTCTTCGTCGGGCTCGTAACGGCTGCCGCCGATGAGCTTGCGGTACTCGTTGCTCTTGAAGTCCGACAGCCGCACGATCACTGGCTTGGGCCAGAAGGCCGCGGCGATGGTCGCCACCCCCTCGGCCACGCGGTCCACATAGAAGGCACGCGGCGAGGCATGCCCGCGGGCCACGGACTCCACCGCCTTCTTCAGGTCGGCATCCACATTGGGATAGTCCAGGATGGCCTTGGGGTGCACCCCGATGTTGTTGTTGATGATGAATTCCAGCCGCGCCAGGCCCACGCCCTCGTTGGGCAACTGGCAGAAATCGAAGGCCAGCTGCGGGTTGCCGACGTTCATCATGATCTTGAGCGCCAGCTCGGGCATGGCGCCGCGCTGCACCTCCTGCACCTCGGTCTCCAGCAGTCCGTCGTAGACGAAGCCCGTATCACCTTCGGCACAGCTGACCGTAACCAGCACGCCATCCTTGAGCAGGTCGGTGGCGTCCCCGCAGCCCACGACGGCGGGAATGCCCAGCTCGCGCGCGATGATCGCGGCGTGGCAGGTGCGCCCGCCACGGTTGGTGACGATGGCGGAAGCACGCTTCATGACAGGCTCCCAGTTGGGGTCCGTCATGTCCGTGACCAGGATGTCGCCGGCCTGCACCTTGTCCATCTCGCTGATGTGCGACACCAGCCGCACCGGCCCCGTGCCGATCTTCTGGCCGATGGCGCGCCCCTCGACCAGAACAGTGCCCTTGCCCTTGAGCTTGTAGCGGTGCTCGGCCTTGCCCTGGCTCTGGCTCTTCACCGTCTCGGGACGGGCCTGCAGGATGTAGATCTCGCCGTCGACACCGTCCTTGCCCCATTCGATGTCCATCGGGCGGCCGTAGTGCTCCTCGATGACCAGCGCGTATGCCGCAAGCTTCTCGACGTCGGCATCGTTCAGCGAGTAGCGGTTGCGCAACTCCGGCGGCACGTCCACGGTCTTGACCAGCTTGCCCGAGGCGGCATTCTCCTGGGCGCTCGCGAACTGCATCTGCAGCAGCTTGGAGCCCAGGCTGCGGCGGATGATGGCGCGCTTGCCTGCGCGCAGCATCGGCTTGTGCACATAGAACTCGTCGGGGTTGACGGCGCCCTGCACGACCGTTTCGCCCAGGCCGTAGCTGGAGGTGATGAACACTACGTCGGAGAAGCCGGACTCGGTGTCGATGGTGAACATCACGCCCGCAGCGCCCAGGTCGGAGCGCACCATGCGCTGCACGCCCGCGGAGAGCGCGACCACGTCATGGGCGAAACCCTTGTGCACGCGGTAGCTGATGGCGCGGTCGTTGTACAGCGAGGCGAAGACCTCCTTCATCTTGTGCAGCACGTCGTCGATGCCCACCACGTTCAGGAAGGTTTCCTGCTGGCCGGCGAAGGACGCGTCGGGCAGGTCCTCGGCCGTGGCCGACGAGCGCACGGCGAAGGACGCCTGCGGCGTGCCGGCGCTCAAGGTGGCAAAGGCATCACGGATGGCCGCCTCCAGGTCCGCCGGAAACGGTTGCGCCTCGATCAGGCCGCGGATCTCCGTGCCGGCCAGTGCCAGGGCACGCACGTCGTCGGTGTCCAGTGTGCGCAGCCGTTCCTGGATCTTCACGTCCAGCCCGCCATGGGCCAAGAAGGCGCGGAAGGCATGCGCCGTGGTCGCGAAGCCGGTGGGCACCTTCACGCCCGTGGGCAGCTGCGAAATCATCTCGCCGAGGCTGGCGTTCTTGCCGCCGACCGCCTCGACGTCGGTCATTCTCAGGTTCTCAAACGGTACGACCAGGGCGGTCGCTCCAAACAGTGCAGACATGGGATAACTCCGGAGGTTGTGAAAAACGGGATCACCCAGCATGCCCCGACACCGGGGGAGACACTGGCATCCAGGCAGTCGCGGCGCGGCGATGGCGACAAGGGCGTCATGGGGCGCACTGCATGGGAAGAATGGGGGTACGTGAAGTACGATTGATCGGCGCATTGTATAGACGGGGCGCCGAAACCACCGTGGTTGCCGGCGCCCGGCCACCGCCCTTTACCGCCACTGGACGCAGCATGACCCGACGCACCGTATTCTTCATCTCCGACGGCACCGGCATCACGGCCGAGACTTTCGGCAACGCCATCCTGGCCCAGTTCGAGATGACGGCGCGCCACGTGCGCCTGCCCTTCATCGACACGCCCGACAAGGCCTACCAGACGGTGCGCCAGATCAACCATGCCGCGCTCATGGACGGCAGCAAGCCCATCGTTTTCACGACGCTGGTCAACATGGAGATCCTGGAGATCATCCGTGCGGGCTGCCAGGGCATGCTGCTCGACATGTTCGGCACCTTTGTGCATCCGCTCGAGAAAGAGCTGCACATCAAGTCCAACCACCGCGTGGGCCGCTTCAGCGACGCCAGCAAGAGCAAGGAGTACCAGGACCGCATCGAGGCGATCAACTTCTCGCTGGCGCACGACGACGGGCAGTCCAACCGCGACCTGGAGCATTCGGACGTGATCCTGGTGGGCGTGAGCCGCAGCGGCAAGACACCTACCTCGCTGTACCTGGCGATGCAGTACGGGCTGAAGGCGTCGAACTACCCGCTGATCCCCGAGGACTTCGAGCGCCAGCAGCTGCCGCCCGCGCTGATGCCGCACCGCGCCAAGCTCTTCGGACTCACCATCAGCCCTGAACGGCTGAGCGAGATCCGCCACGAGCGACGGCCCAATTCGCGGTATTCGTCCATCGAGAACTGCCGCATGGAAGTGGCCGAGGGAGAAATGATGATGCGTCGCAGTGGCATACGGTGGCTCTCCACGACCACCAAATCCATCGAGGAAATCGCCACCACGATCCTGCAGGAAATCCATCCTGAACGCCTCAGTTACTGAGCCGAGTCGCCCGACTGATAACCATTCGCGCACCAACTGAGAACCATTCGAATTGTCCAGGACCGACAAGCACTTTTTTCTGTCCCGAACTGCGATTTCCCGAGGGAAAAAGGGCAGGAGGGCTGGTTCGCGAACGACAATATGCGACCTAGTTTCCAAGGAGGTTCCATGAAAGGCGATCCCGGTGTCATCACCCATCTGCAAGCCCAGCTCAAGAACGAGCTGACCGCCATCAACCAGTACTTCCTGCACTACCGCATGCTCAAGCACTGGGGCTTGAACAACCTGGCGAAGAAGGAATACGAAGAGTCCATCGGCGAGATGAAACACGCCGACAAGCTGATGGACCGCATCTTCATGCTCGACGGCCTGCCCAATCTGCAGAACCTGGGCAAGCTGCAGGTCGGCGAGGACGTGCCCGAGCTGCTGCGCTGCGACCTCGCTTCGGAATACGGCGCACAGGCCACCATCAAGGATGGCATCGCCCATTGCGAATCCGTGCGCGACTATGTCTCGCGCGACCTGCTGCAGGGCATCCTCGACGACACCGAGGAACACATCGATTTCCTCGAAACCCAGCTGGAGCTTGTCAACAAGGTCGGCCTGCACAACTACCTGCAGAGCCAGATGGGCTCGGTGGAGTAACTCCGAACGCCGAACGCCGCAGCGAAGCGGTTCTCAGGGCCCGCTGCGCGCCGCGCGCCGCAGCTGGGCCACACGGCCGGTGATGGCATCAAGGTCCATCCCCTCCTCCACATGGCGCAGGTAGGTCTCCAGGTCCTCCAGGGCCAGCGCATGGTGGCCCAGTTCCGCATGGGCCAGTCCGCGGTCCCGGTACTCGGCCCATGCAGCGGGCAACAGGATGACCAGCCGGTCCAGCACGGCCACGCTGCGCTGCCAATCGGACTGCGCGCGGTGGATCTCCTTGAGGTTGCGCAATGCACGCGCCAGGATCTCGCGCGAGGGCGCGGACTGCAGGTACAACCCCAGCGGCACCTCGAACTCGTCCACCAGGCCGGTGCGGCGCCGGAAGGGCTCCAGCCGCTCGGCCAGCTGCTCGCGGCTCAGGGACTGGCCGTCCACGGGATCGATCACCACCTGCCCCTTGGGCAGGTTCACCTTGACCAGGAAATGCCCCGGGAAGCCCACGCCGCGCGCTGACAGGCCCAAGCCCTGGGCCAGTTCCAGCCACAACACCGCCAGCGAGATCGGGATGCCGCAACGCGTGCGCAGCACCACGTTGAGGAAGCTGTTGTCCGGGTCGTAGTAGTTGTTCAGGTTGCCACGGAAATTCAGGTCGTGGAAGAAGAACTGGTTGAGCATGCGCAGCTTCTGCAGCGGCGCGGCATCGGCCGGAATGCGGCGCTTGAGGCGTGCGAGCAACTGGTCCACGTCGCCCAGCACCTGTTGCACATCGAGGTCGGGGTATTCATCCTGCGCCAGGCAGGCCAGGGCCTCCAGCAACGGGAATCCGTCATCGCTCTGCACCAGTGACCCGAAGTACGCCAGCGGCGTCGGGGCGGAATAGTGGAATTGCATGGAAGCACCTGCGGCGCGTGGGAGGACGTGCCCATTGTGATGCATCCGTGGCCCCCGCCACGCAGCGGCTCAGCGGCTCAGCGGCCCAGCGGCTCAGCGGCTCAGCGGCGCAGGTAGTGCCGCAGCTTGAGGCCCGCCGCCCACAGGGCGCCGAAGTAAAGCAGGGCGGCCCCGGCCATCACCAGGGCCAGCGACAGCATGCGCCGCCCCTCGGTGACCGTGGCCTTGTCCCACCCCAAGGCGCTGGTGGCCCACATCAGGAAGACCGCCAGCAAGGCACTCGCCGCCAGCACCTGCAATGCGAACACCCCCCAACCCGCATGCGGCTTGTAGCTGCCGCGCCGCACCAGCCCGAACAGCAGCGCGGCCGCGTTGATGAGCGCGCCCACTCCGATGGACAGCGCCAGTCCGGCCTGCGCGAACAGCGGCACGAACACGAAGTTCAACAGCTGCGTCACCACCAGCACCATGATGGCGATGCGCACGGGTGTGCGGATGTCCTGGCTGGCATAGAAGCCCGGCGCCAGCACCTTGATCGCCACCAGGCCGATCAGGCCCGCGCCATAGCCCATCAGCGCCGCGGTGGTCTGCTGCACGTCCTGCGCATCGAAGGCGCCGCGCTGGTACAGCGTGGCCACCAGCGGCTGCGCGAACACCAGCAGCGCCACCGTGCAGGGCACGGACACCAGCACCACCAGCCGCAGCCCCCAGTCCAGCATCGAGGAATAACGTTCCGCATCCTTGGACGCATGCGCCGCCACCAGCTGTGGCGTCAGCACCACGCCCAGCGCCACGCCCAGCATCGCGGTGGGGAACTCCATCAGCCGCTCGGCATAGGACATCCAGCTCACGCTGCCCGGCGCGAGGTGCGAGGCGATCTGCAGGTTGATCAGCGCCGACAGCTGCGCCACCCCGACGCCCAGCAACGCGGGCGCCATCAACCGCGCCACGCGCCGCGTGCCTTCGTCGGCCCAGGCTGCACGCAAGCCGCTCCAGGCCAGGCGTGGCCTCGGCAGCAGGCCCATGCGCGACAGGGCGGACATCTGCAGGCCGAGCTGCAGCACGCCTCCTCCCAATACGCCCATGACCATCGCGTAGATGGGCTCGATGCCCATGCGGCCGAACCACGGTGCACCCAGCCAGGCGGCCAGGATCATGGCCACGTTCAGCAGCACCGGAGTGAAGGCAGGCACCGCGAAACGCTTCCAGGTGTTCAGGATGCCCGCGCCCAGCGCCACCAGCGACATGAAACCGATGTACGGGAACATCCAGCGCGCCATCACCACGGCGGCGTCGTACCCGGCCGGATCCTGGCGCAGCCCGCTGGCCATGGCCCACACCAGCAGCGGCGCACCCAGCACGCCCGCCAGGCAGGTCAGCACCAGCGCGGCGAGCAGCACGCTGCTGACGCGGTCCACCAGCAGCTTGGTGGCAGCATCGCCCTGCTGCGCCTTGGTGGTTCCCAGCACCGGCACGAAGGCCTGGCTGAAGGCGCCTTCGGCGAACAGCCGGCGGAACATGTTGGGGAGTCGGAAGGCCACGTTGAAGGCGTCCGTCATGGCCGTGGCGCCGAACAGGGAGGCCATCAGCAGGTCGCGCACCAGCCCGGTCACGCGCGAAGCCAGGGTCATCAGCGAGACAAGGGAAGCAGCTTTGAACAGGCTCACGGCGGCGAGTGTAGCCGCGCGCCCGCACCCCAAAAGGCTGCTGCCGCCCCGAAAGCGCCAAACTGCTAGAATCGCGGGCTTTGCTGGCAACATCCTCCAACACAAGGAAACAAATTCATGGCATCCACCAAGCCCAAGAAAAAGAACCCGCGCCTGGCGTCGGGCCGCAAGCGCGTCCGCCAGGACGTCAAGCTCAACGCCGCGAACACCTCGCTGCGCTCCCAATACCGCACCTCTGTCAAGAACGTCGAGAAGGCCGTGACGGCCGGCGACAAGGCCAAGGCCACCGAACTGTTTGCCAAGATGCAAGCCGTCGTGGACTCGGTCGCTGACAAGGGCATCTTCCACAAGAACAAGGCAGCCCGCGACAAGAGCCGCCTGTCTTCCAAGGTCAAGGCCCTGGCTGCTCCCGCAGCGGCCTGAGCCCCACCACAGTCGCCCGGGGGATCGCAGATCTCCCGCCGTTTGGTCCGGGTGCGCTGCCAGCAAAAGAGAAAAACCGCCTTCGGGCGGTTTTTTCTTGGGCGCTTGCACCGCATGCGACCGCGTGCAACGCGTGCAATGCGCGCAACGCGATAGTCGGCCTCTCAGCCGCGCGGCTTGCCGTCCACCAGCAACTGCAGGTCGTTGTCCCGCGCGAAGTTGACGCAGAAGTCCCAGGCCAGCACGTCATGGGCGCGCAGGTCGCTGCGCACCACCACGCATTTCTGGCCATCGTGCAACGAGGGCACGCACCAAGGCGAATAGCCCAGGTGGCTGCCACGCTGCATGCCCCCCGGGCGGAACTGGCTCATTACACCGGCGAGGCGCTCGGCCCAGTCCCCGGGACGGAACACTTTCCCGTCCTGGGTGATGCCGAGAATGGTGAACTCTTTGACGTCGTTGGGAAGCATTCGCTGGTCAGTCTGGGGCGCCGCGCGCCAACCCGCGACTCTAACAGGCGAGCTGGCACCTCCACCGTGCCGCACACACCGGCGGACACTGCGGCAACCCAGGCAATTTCCGTTCCATGGCGACGCATCACGGTGATGCCAAACATGCAGCAGTCCCGTCATCCCCGCCAACTAAAATCACGCCACGGCCCCGCTCCTGTGGGCCGCTTCGTTTTTTGATGGGACACACCACATGACCGCCACCACGTCCGCCGCGCAGCCTCCCGTTGCACCCCACGTCATGAACACCTACGCCCGGGTGCCCTTGGCCGTGTCGCACGGCCGAGGCTGCCGCGTATGGGACGTGAACGGGCGTGAATACCTCGACGCGCTGGGCGGCATCGCCGTCAATACGCTGGGCCACAACCACCCCAAGCTGGTGCCCGCGCTGCAGGACCAGATCGCCAAGGTGATCCACACCTCCAACTACTACCACGTGCCCAACCAGGAGGTGCTGGCCGCCAAGCTGGTGGAGCTCTCGGGCATGCGCAATGTCTTCTTCTGCTCCACCGGGCTGGAGGCCAACGAGGCAGCTCTGAAGCTGGCGCGCAAGTTCGGCCACAACAAGGGCATCGACCGGCCCGAGATCGTGGTCTACGAGAACGCCTTCCACGGCCGAAGCATCGCCACGCTCAGCGCCACGGGCAACCCCAAGGTGCAGGCCGGCTTCGGCCCCCTGGTCGAGGGCTTCATCCGCGTGCCGCTCAACAGCATGGACGCGCTGCGCAAGGCCACCGAGGGCAACCCGAATGTGGTGGCAGTGTTCTTCGAGGCCATCCAGGGCGAAGGTGGCATCAACCCCATGCACGCCGACTACCTGCGCCAGGTGCGCGCGCTGTGCGACGAGCGCGACTGGCTGCTGATGATCGACGAGGTGCAGTGCGGCATGGGCCGCACCGGCAAGTGGTTCGCGCACCAGTGGGCCGGCATCGTGCCCGACGTGATGCCGCTGGCCAAGGGCCTGGGCTCGGGTGTGCCGATCGGCGCCGTGGTCGCCGGCCCCAAGGCCGCCGATCTGTTCCAGCCCGGCAACCACGGCACCACCTTCGGTGGCAACCCGCTGGCCATGCGGGCCGGCGTGGAGACCATCCGCATCATGGAAGAGGACGGCCTGCTGGCCAATGCCACCGAGGTGGGCGCGCACCTGGTCGAGAGCCTGCGCAAGGGCCTGGCCGAGCAGATCGCCTCCGGCGGCGTGCGCGAGATCCGCGGCCAGGGCCTGATGCTGGGCATCGCCCTGTCCAAGCCCTGCGGCGCGCTGGTGGGCCAGTGCGCCGACAACGGCCTGCTGATCAGCGTCACGGCTGATTCGGTGGTGCGCCTTCTGCCCCCGCTCATCATGACCAAGGCAGAGGCAGAGGAAGTCAGCCGCATCCTTTGCCCGCTGATCGTGCAACACCTGTCCACTGCCCCGTGAGCGCCATGAAGCACTACCTGCAGTTCAGTGACCTGGCGGCCGACGAATACGCCTACCTCTTCGAGCGCGCCGCGCTGATCAAGCGCAAGTTCAAGGCCTATGAGAAGCACCATCCGCTGGTGGACCGCACGCTGGCACTGATCTTCGAGAAGGCCTCCACCCGCACCCGCGTGAGCTTCGAGGCGGGTATGTACCAGATGGGCGGCAGCGTGGTGCACCTCACCACGGGCGACAGCCAGCTGGGCCGCGCCGAGCCCATCGAGGACTCCGCCAAGGTGATCAGCCGCATGGTCGACCTGGTGATGATCCGCACCTTCGAGCAGTCCAAGATCGATGCCTTCGCCGCGCATTCGCGCGTGCCCGTCATCAACGGCCTGACCAACGAGTTCCACCCCTGCCAGATCCTGGCCGACATCTTCACCTACATCGAGCACCGCGGCCCGATCCAGGGCAAGACGGTGGCGTGGGTCGGAGACGGCAACAACATGGCCAACACCTGGCTGCAGGCCAGCGAGATCCTGGGCTTCAAGGTCCATGTGAGCACGCCCAGCGGCTACGAAGTGGACCAGTCGGTGGCGGGTATCCGGTCCAGCGACAGCTACAAGGTCTTCAAGGATCCCCTGGAAGCCTGCGCCGGCGCGCACCTGGTTACCACCGACGTGTGGACCAGCATGGGTTTTGAGGCCGAGAACGAGGCCCGCAAGGCGGCCTTCGCCGACTGGCGGGTGGACCAGGAGATGATGCGCGCGGCTGATCCGCAGGCGCTGTTCATGCACTGCCTGCCCGCACACCGTGGCGAGGAAGTGGATGCCGACGTGATCGACGGCCCGCAGTCCGTGGTCTGGGACGAGGCCGAGAACCGCATGCACGCGCAGAAGGCGCTGATGGAGTACCTGCTGCTCGGCCGCGTGGCCTGAATTCCTCCGCTGTTGGGATTAACCGACACCACGCTTTTGGCGGGGGTGATAACTTTGCTGGCACCAGCACTGATTGCCCTCTCCCCGTGGTGAATCCCATGAACAGCACCGAAAAGATCGTCGCCGACGAGAAAGCCCAGCTCGACTTCAGCAAGTCGATGAGTTACGGCGACTACCTGCACCTGGACCAAGTCCTCAACGCCCAGCACCCGCTGTCCCCCGCGCACGACGAGATGCTGTTCATCGTGCAGCACCAGACCAGCGAGCTGTGGATGAAGCTGATGCTGCACGAGCTGCGCGCGGCCATCGCCGCCATCGCCTCGCCGGCGGACGACACCAAGCCCGCGGCCTTCAAGATGCTGGCACGCGTGTCGCGCATCATGGAGCAGCTGGTCAGCGCCTGGACGGTGCTCTCCACCATGACGCCGCCCGAGTACAGCGCCATGCGGCCCTACCTCGCCAGCTCCAGCGGCTTCCAGAGCGCGCAGTACCGCTGCATCGAGTTCGCGCTGGGCAACAAGAACGCCGCCATGCTCAAGCCGCACGCCCACCGCGCGGACCTGCTGGCCGAGGTGGAGCTGGCGTACCGCGCGCCCTCGCTCTACGACGAGGCGCTGCGCCTGCTGGCGCGCCAGGGCCTGCCGATCCCGGCCAGCCACCTGCAGCGCGACTGGACGCAGCCGTATGTCGCCAGCCCCGAGGTCGAGGCCGCCTGGGCCACGGTCTACCGCGACCCGAACACCCACTGGGACCTCTACCAGCTCGGCGAGAAACTGACCGACATCGAGGACGCCTTCCGGCTCTGGCGCTTCCGCCACGTGACGACGGTGGAACGCGTGATCGGCTTCAAGCGCGGGACGGGTGGCACGGGTGGTGTGTCCTACCTGCGCAAGATGCTCGACGTGGTGCTGTTTCCCGAGATCTGGAGCGTGCGCACGGCACTGTGAGCACGACCCGGCGACCACGTCGGTAAGGAACCTCGACCATGCCGCAACGCCGTCGCATGGCCGGTGCAGATGCACGGTATCGGGCGCACAGAACTGCGAATAATTGGAACGCCAAGCGCAGTAGCTCAACCCAACGATAGAAGCGTGCCCTTCACCATGCTCCACCGATCGATCGCCTTCCTTGCCGCCTTGCTGATGCTCGCCGCATCCGCCTTCGCGCAACAACCTCGTTTCACGCTTCCCCAGCTCAAGGCGCTCGCGGCGATGACGCCCGACGAGTTCAAGGCGGAAGTCAGGCGCCTTGATTTCTCCTTTCGCGACAGAACCAACGGCGATTGGGTCAGCATGGTGACCTACGACAAGTTCGTCGACGAGCAGACCACGAGCCTGATGAAGTCCACCTACAAGGACGACCGCGCCTCGGACAACATCCAGCTTTCGGTCACCGACAAGTCCGTTTTCGACGCGCTGGAGAAGGAAGTGCGCAGCGCAGGCTTCCTGCCGTCCACCAAGGGCCGTATCCCGGGTGGAGAGACTTACCAGGATTTCAAGCGGCGCGACGAATTCGTGCGCTTCGTCTATCCGAAGAAGGTGGAAGGCATGGGTCGCCTGGAGTACTCGGTCGTCGTGCCCCGCTGACCCGCCAGCAGGTTGTCGCCCCCACGGATAACACTGCCCAGAAGGCCAGAGCCGCATGCCTTCATGGCACACGTTGGTGGCCATGGGGCTGTTCCCCGAGCACGGGGACATCTCCCAGCGGATGTGACTGGAGCCCTGGCCATACACCCTATGGGGTCGGTGATGGCGCCTACACTCGCGCCTGCGTATGCGGGTGCCTCCCACCTCCCCTCCTCCCGTGCACCGTCCCGCACGCCGTGCGTGGACGGCGTGGCGCGCTGGGCTGCTGTGGCTGGCCTGCGTGCCGCTGGGGGCAGCCGCCGCCAGCGAGCTCGATGTGCAGACGCGTCGGCAGGACGACCGGGTCGAAGTACGCGCGCAGGCCACGGTGCAGGCACCGTGGGCCCTGGTGTGGGCCACGCTGACCGACTACGAGCACCTGCCGGAGTTCGTCCCCGGCATGCACAGCAGCCGCGTGCTCTCGCGCAAGGGAGCGACCGCGGTGATCGAACAACGCGGCGAAGCCAGCTTCCTGATGCTGCGACTGCCCATCGATGTGACGGTCGAATCCACCGAGCGACCGCCGTATCTGGAAGTCCGCCGGCTGCGCGGCAACCTGCGCCACCTGGAGGGGCGCTACGAGGTGCGCACCTTGGCCAATGCCGCGCTGGTGCAGCTGTCATGGGTGGGCAGCATCGCCCCCGAGACCGAGCTGCCCCCACTGGTGGGTGAGGCCCTCGTGCGCATGTCGATCCGTGCGCAGTTCGCAGGCATGGTCGAGGAAATTGAACGCCGCGAAGCCTTGCGCGCACAGGGCATGGCGCCATCGGCACGGCGCGCGGCACCTCCAGCCACCGCGAACAACCGCCAGACGGACCGATAGGCCTGGCAGCGTCCTGAAGGCCGGCGGTGCGCTCAGCCCGCCATGGGCTCCCCCGAGTCCACATGCGCCGCCTCGAACTCCGCAATCGGCACCGGCCGCCCGTAGAGGTAGCCCTGCAACGAGGTGCAGCCGATCTCGATCAGGAAGCTGCGCTGCCCTTCGTCTTCCACACCCTCGGCCACCACTTCCAGCCCGAGGTGCATGCCCAGGGAGACGATGGTGCGGGCGATGGACGCCACATTGCGCTCGGTCAACACGTCGCGAACGAACGACTGGTCGATCTTGAGGTGCGTCAGCGGCAAGCGCTGCAGGTAGCTCAACGACGAGTATCCGGTACCGAAGTCGTCCAGTGCGAATGCAACTCCCCGCTCGCGCAGCACCTGCATCTTGCGCACGATCTCGTCCAGGTTCTCGGCCAGCAGGCTTTCCGTGAGCTCGAGCTTGAGGCGCGAGGGGTTCGCGCCATGGCGCTCCAGGATCGCCAAGACCTGCGGCACGAAGTCCGCGCTGTTGAACTGCTGCGCGCTGACATTGACCGACAGGCTGAGCGCACGCGTGGAGGGCCGCTTACTCCAGCGCGCGAGCTGCGCGCAGGCCGCGTCCAGCACCCACTCACCCAGCGGCTCGATGAGGCGCGCCGCCTCCGCCACGGGAATGAAATCCGACGGTGGGACCAGCCCCCGCACGGGATGCCGCCAGCGCACCAGCGCCTCCGCGCCGATCACCTGTCCGTCCGTCCGCACCACGGGCTGGTAGTACAGCACCATCTGGCCGGCCTCGATGCTTCGGTGCAGGTCCGCCTCCAGCGCGGCGCGGTTGTCGACCGCGGCCTGCATCTGCTGGTCAAAAAGCCTCAGGGTGTTGCGCCCCGCGGCCTTGGCCTGGTACATGGCCAGGTCGGCCTGCTTGAGCAGGTCTTCCACGGTGTATTTGCCTTCACCGAACAGCGTCATGCCGATGCTGGGGGTGCTGCGGTGCTCGCGGCCTTCCAGCACGAAGGGGCTGGCGAAGGCCGCCAGCACCTTGTGGGCCACCAGGGTGGCCTGCGTGGTGGCTTCCAGCGGATCCTGGCTCAGGGCTTCGATCATCACCACGAACTCGTCGCCGCCCAGCCGCGCCACCGAGTCGACCTCGCGCACGCAGGCCTGCAGGCGCCGCGCCACCTGGCGCAGCAGCATGTCGCCGGTCTCATGGCCCTGCGTATCGTTGAGCGTCTTGAAGTTGTCCAGGTCGATGAACAGCAGTGCCGCGCGGCTGTGGCTGCGCACGTTGGTGTGCAAAGCCTTCTTGAGCTGCTCCACCAGCAGCCGCCGGTTGGGCAGCTCGGTCAGGGCGTCGTAGAAAGCCAGCGCGTGGATCTTGTCGGCAGAGATCTTCTGCTCGGTGATGTCCCGTGCGACGCCACGGTATCCCTGGAAACGGCCTTCTGCATCCACGATCGGCGTGCCGCTCAGGGAGACCCAGTAGGCGCGGCCGCGCGGGTCCGCGCTGCGCAGCTCCAGGTCGCGGAACTCCTTGTGCAGCGCCAGGAGCGCACGGTGCCGTTCCCACTCGGCAGGCGACAGCTCATGCTCGTCGAGCCCCCAGCGGTCGCGTCCCAGGAAACTCTGGTTCTCACGCCCGGTCAGCGCCTGCAGGTTACCGTCCACCCGCGTGAAGCGGAACGCGTCGTCCTGCTCCCAGTACCAGTCGGAGGACAGCTGCGTCAGGGCGCGGTAGCGCGCCTCGTTCTCGCGCAACGTCTGTTCGGCGCGCTTGCGTGGCGTGATGTCCATGAAGCTCACCTGCACCGCGGCGCCATCGTGGACCTGGATGATGGAGGCCTGCGCGAGGACGTCGATGACACCGCCGTCCACGCGCACGTATTTCCACTCGGCCATGGGCATGCGCACCATGCCGGCTTCGGCCTGCTGGGCCCGCGTGGCCAGCATGCCGTGGTAGTCGGGGTGCACGACGTCCAGCGCGGTGCGCGCGAAAAGCGCTTGCTCGTCGTCGGCCCCCAGGATCTGCAGCGCCATCGGGTTCGCGTACAGCAGCCGGCCATCCCGGTGCACCATGATGCCCACCGGCGTGCTTTCCACCACGCCGCGATAACGCTGCTCGCTCTGCTCCAGCACGCGCCGCATGCGGTACTGCTCGCTGACATCGGAGAACACCAGCACCGCGCCCATGGTGCGGCCGTCCGCTGCGCGCATGGGTGCCGCGCTGTCGGAGATCTGGTACTCGCTGCCGTCGCGCGCCAGCAGCGCCGTGTGGTTGGCCAGGCCCACCACCTCGCCGGTGTCCAAAACGCGCTGCACCGGGTCGGCTGCGGGCTCGTGCGTGACCGCATCGACGATCCGGAACACCTCGGGCAGCGGCCGGCCCAGCGCCTCGTCCAGCGCCCATCCCGTGATGCGCTCGGCCACCGCGTTCATGCGCGTGATGCGGCCCCGGGCATCCGTGACCATGACCGCGTCTCCGATGGACTGCAGCGTGATGGCGAGGTTTTCCTCGCTTTGCCGCAGTGCCTCCTGTGCGCGCACCCGTTCGCTGATGTCGACGAAGGACGCATGCATGGCCGGCGCGCCGTCGAACTCCACGTAGGCGGTGTAGAGCTCCACGTGCATCTCGGTGTCGTCCATGCGCAGGAACCGCGTCTGGCGCTGGTTCTCGCCCTCGCGGCGCTCCAGGTTGTCGCGCATGCGGGCCTGCACATAGTCCAACAGGTCAACGGGCGTCAACGCGAGCATCGACCGCCCGACCAGGTCGTCCACCGAGGCCGCGCGGAAGAGCCGCGCGGCCTGCGGGTTCGCGTACAGGATCTGGCCCAGGCGGTGCACGTAGACACCCACGGGCGAATGCTCCACCAGCCCGCGGTACCGCAGCTCGCTTTCGCGCACCGCCGCCTGCAACCGGTATTGCTCGGACACGTCGGAGAAGACCAGCACCACGCCTTGCACGGCACCGTCCGCGCCGCGGATGGGCGCTGCGCTGTCCGATATCTGGTACTCGCGGCCATCGTCCGCCAGCAAGGCCGTGTGGTTCGCCAGGCCCACCACCTCGCCCGTGTCCAGCACGCGCTGCACCGGATCCGCCGCCGGCCGGCGGCTGCGCGCGTCGATGATGCGGAACACCTCGCCCAGGGGCCGGCCCCGCGCGCGCTCCAGCGGCCAGCCCGTCAGCCGTTCGGAGACGGGGTTCATGCGCGTGACGCAGCCCCGCAGGTCCGTCACCACCACCGCGTCGCCGATGGAGTTGAGCGTGATGGCCAGGTTCTCCTCGCTCTCGCGCAATGCGCGCTGCGCCTGCGTGCGTTCGCTCACGTCCACCATCGTGACCTGGATCGCCCCGTGCCCTTCGTACTCCAGGTACGACGATTGCACCTGCGCATCGAAGGCGCTGCCGTCCAGGCGCAGGTAGCGCACCTCCATGGCCGGCATGCCGCGGCGGCGCAGCAGGTACTCCTGCACGCGGGCCACCACGGACTCGTGCCGTTCCGCCGGTATGTGTGCCAGGAAGGGCCGGCCCAGCAGCTCCTGCGGCGAAGCGGCGCCGAGCATGCGGGCCGCCACCGGGTTGACGTAGAGGAACTTCAGGTCCCGGTGCACCAGGATGCCGGCCGGCGAGTCTTCCACCAGGCTGCGGTAGCGCAGCTCGTTCTCGCGCAGCTCCATCTGCAGGCGATGTGCCTGCGATACGTCCGACACCACGACCACCGCGCCACCACCGTTGCGCATCGGCGCCGCGCTGTCGGCCACATGGTATTGCGCGCCGTCACGCGCCAGCAGCAGCCGCGGCGTGGTGGTTGCCAGGGCCGTGCCCGACTCCAGGACCATGCGGGCCGGATCGGGCAGCGCGTTGCGCGTCTCGCTGTCCACCAGGCGCAGCACCATGGACAGCGGCATGCCGCTGGCGTCAGCCTGCGTCCAGCCGGTGAGCCGTTCGGCAGCGGGGTTCATGCGTTCCACGCGGCCCTGCGCATCCATCGCCAGCACGCCTTCGCCGATGGAGTTGAGCGTCGTCGCCAGGCGTTCCTCGCTGGCCACCAGGGCCTGGCGCGCCCGCAGGTCGGCATCGAGCATCGTGTTGATGGCGTGCGCCGCGGAGCCGACTTCGGGGGAGCCGATGTCCAGCGGCATGCGGGCGCGCGCATCCCCCGCGGCCACGCGGTCGGCGGTGCGCGCCAGCACCTCGAGCGGCCCGACGATGCCGCGGGCCATGCGCCAGGTCAGCAGCAGGGCCGCCAGCAGCATCGCCACCGACAGCAACAGGCCGTTGCGCATCGCCGCGTCGGCGGCCTGGAAAGCGGCGCTCTCGGGCATCTCGGCCACGACGCGCCAGCCGATCTCGGGCACCTGCCGGTAGGCCACGACACGGCGCGCGCCCTGTGCATCCGTGAGCGTGGCCAGGCCCTGGGCATCGACGGTGGCCATGGGCTCGGCCGGGCGCGAGATCCAGCCCGGCGCGTCCTCGGACCGCAGCACCACGTTGTCCTTGCGGTCGACCACGGTCACGATCACCGCCGGCGGCAGGCCGCGCATGACCTGCTCGTTGAAGCTCAGCAGGTCCACGGGCAGGACCAGCACGCCCCGGCGCTGGCCATCGGCGCCGCGCACCGGCACCGTGGTGATGGACATCCAGCGGCGCGCGATGGGCGCGAAGCTCAGGTCCCCCACGAAGAAGTCTTCGCTGCGCAGGCTGTCCTGGAACCAGGCCAGTTCCACCACGCGCTCGCGCGGTGGCGCGTTGCCGCTCAAGGCGCACAGCGGATTGCCATCCAGGTCGCGCAGCAGCAACGTCAGGTAATACGGCTGAAGGCGTCCGTACTCCTTCAGCAGCGGATCGCAATGCTGCGGGTCCAGGGCCTGCACCTGGGGCTCGCGCGCCAGCTGCTGCATCAGCCGCTGCTGCGAGCGCAGCACCAGCAGCACACGCTCGGCCGTGTCGTCGACCAGCAACTGCACGCGCTGGTGTGCCGCGACCCGCGCGTCCTCGCGCGCCGACACCAGGTACCACACGAAGGCGCCGAAACTCGGCAAGGCCGCAGCCAGCACCAGCAGTGCCAGCTGCATCCGCACCGGGGCGCGGCGCAGCCGCCAGTGGTCGGGCATCAGGCCGGGTACTCCGGCGTCGGCCTGGCCAGACGCATCGCCGGAATATCGCAACGGGCGCAACCAGGTGCGACGGTTTCTGAAAGCAAGCGTATCCTCCAAACCAATGATGACACTGTAGCCGCACCAGACGGCTACTTTGCGCAAAGGCCCCAAACCGGTGTGGCGCTGTTGCGTAGGCGATTCATCCGGCAATGGAAGCAATGCCGGACGGGTCTGCTAGCATGCCCCCGGGAATTACATCAGTTCACACAAATAATGTGAACAGGTTCACAAATTCCCGCATCGCTGACGCCCGTCAGTCCCAACACCCTCAGGAGACACACGCATGGCAGTTTCATCGCAGGCACCCCGCCCGATGTCCAAGGAAGAGCGCAAGGTCATCTTTGCCTCGTCGCTTGGCACCGTGTTCGAGTGGTACGACTTCTACCTCTACGGCACGCTGGCGGTCATCATCGGCAACCAGTTCTTCTCGGCCCTGGACCCGGCCTCGCGCACCATCTTCTCGCTGCTGGCCTTCGCGGCCGGTTTTATCGTGCGGCCCTTCGGCGCGCTGGTGTTCGGCCGCCTGGGGGACCTGGTGGGGCGCAAGTACACCTTCCTCGTGACCATCCTGATCATGGGCCTGTCGACCTTCATCGTCGGCCTGCTGCCCAACTACGCCAGCATCGGCGTGGCCGCGCCCATCATCCTGATCGTGCTGCGCATGCTGCAGGGCCTGGCGCTGGGCGGCGAATACGGCGGTGCCGCCACCTACGTGGCCGAACATGCGCCACCGGGGAAGCGGGGCTTCTACACCTCGTGGATCCAGACCACGGCGACCATGGGCCTGTTTCTGTCGCTGCTGGTGATCCTGGGGGTGCGCACCGTCATGGGCGAGGCCGCCTTCGCCGAATGGGGCTGGCGCATCCCCTTCCTGGTGTCCATCATCCTGCTGGGCGTGTCGGTCTACATCCGGCTGTCCATGAGCGAGTCGCCAGCCTTCACGAAGATGAAGGCCGAAGGCAACCTGTCCAAGGCGCCCTTGACGGAATCCTTCGGCCAATGGCGCAACCTGAAGATCGTGATCCTGGCGCTGGTGGGCCTGACCGCCGGCCAGGCCGTGGTCTGGTACACGGGCCAGTTCTACGCGCTGTTCTTCCTGACGGGTTCGCTGAAGGTGGACAACGCCACGGCCAACGTGCTGATCGCCATCTCGCTGATGATCGGCACGCCCTTCTTCGTGATCTTCGGTGCCCTGTCCGACAAGATCGGCCGCAAGCCGATCATCATGGCGGGCTGCCTGCTGGCGATCATCACGTACTTCCCGGTGTTCCACGCGCTGACCAAGGCCGCCAACCCCGACCTGGCCGCGGCGCAGGAGAAGAACCAGGTCGTCGTAACGGCCGATCCGAAGGAATGCTCCTTCCAGTTCAATCCCACGGGAACTTCCAAGTTCACCAGCTCCTGCGACATCGCCAAGCAGGTGCTGTCGGCCAGCTCGGTGAGTTACGACAACGTGGCCGGCCCGGCCGGCGCACCGGCCACCATCAAGATCGGCGACAAGGTCATCACCAGCTACAGCGCCGTGGGCCTCTCGGCCGACGACCTGAAGGCCAAGGATGGCGCCCTGAAGAAGGAAGTGGCCGACGTCCTGAAGGCCGCCGGGTATCCCGCGAAAGCCGATCCTGCCAAGACTAACACCTTCATGACGGTGGTGATCCTGACCTACCTG
This sequence comes from Burkholderiaceae bacterium, assembly GCA_965278985.1. Classification (GTDB taxonomy): domain Bacteria; phylum Pseudomonadota; class Gammaproteobacteria; order Burkholderiales; family Burkholderiaceae_C; genus CAISIP01. The sequence continues at coordinate 2,058,510 of OZ257131.1, forward strand.
GTGCTGCTGGTGACCATGGTCTACGGCCCCATCGCCGCGATGCTGGTGGAGATGTTCCCGACCCGCATCCGCTACACCTCGATGAGCCTGCCCTACCACATCGGCAACGGTTGGTTCGGCGGCCTGCTGCCCGCCACCGCGCTGGCCATCGTCGCGCAGACCGGCAACATGTACAACGGCCTGTGGTACCCCATCGTGATCGCGGCCGTCACGTTGGTGGTGGGCACGCTGTTCGTCAAGGAAACCAAGGACCGGGACATCTACGCGAACGATTGAGCCCCGGATGTCTCTCGCATGAAAAAGCCCGGGCATGCCCGGGCTTTTTCGTCCCAATCAAGCTTCACAAGGTCGGTCCTGTGAGGCCGGGATATGCCCGCTGCCACCAAGGCTGAAATACCCGCAAGACTGGCTCGATTCAAGACAATAGAGTTCCAGTCCGCAGCGCTGCCTTTGTGGAATATCTGAAATGCATTTCCGTTCAGCCCAACCCCAAGATTCGCTCATCGTTTCCAGCATACTCACCGCTGCTGCCATGAATTTGCGCGCGCGAGGCATGGCACTGTGGGACCCTGAAGAATTCAGCGAAGACTCAATCCTGCCTCACATCCGTGACGGCCTGTACCACCTCGGATTCGAAGGCGATGAGGCTGTCGGCGTGTTCCGGCTCCAGCCACGCGATCCCGTCTTCTGGCCCGAGATGCCCGATGGCACTTCTGCCTATCTGCACAAGCTCGCCGTTCTCCCTGCAAGGCAGGGCCAGCGCTTCGCGCCCATGCTCCTGCACCATGCGGTCGATCTGACGCGGACGCGAGGGCTCGACTTCCTGCGCCTGGACTGCGTGGAAGGGCGGCCATCATTGCGCGCTGTCTACGAAAACTTCGGCTTCCGGCACCACAGCCAGAAGCTGCTGGGGGCGCAGGTGTTCGAGCGCTTCGAGTTCAACGTCGGTGCCCCGCACACCGCCCCCAGCGCCCGCTGAAGAATCGCCCGTTGCCCACCGATGACCTCTGCCGTGACGATCTACACGCCCAGCGACGACGAGGTGCGCCATGGCCTGCCGCTCGGACGCCGGCGGCGCGAATTCAACTACCAGCACATCGGCGAATATCCCGAATCCAAGGTCGTCTGGCTCAACGCGAAGGATTCGACCGGCGTGGCCATCGGAGGCATCCGGGGCACCGTGCTGATGTACTGGCTGCGCGTGGAGTTCCTCTGGGTGGAAGAAGCATTCCGCCGCTCAGGGGTTGGCAGCAGGCTTTTGCAGGAGGCTGAGGCCCGTGCGCGTGCACTGGGTGCCAAGCATGTGGGCCTGGACACCTTCGACTGGCAGGCGCCGGACTTCTACCGCAAGCAGGGTTATGCAGAGGTCGCGCGCCTGGAGAACTATGTGGACGGGCACTATTCGGCGTTCATGCGGAAAGCACTCTGAACGGCCGAAGGCCCGACCGGCCCTCTTTTTCCTGACCTACATAGGAATCCACAACGCCGGCAACCCCGGCAGCGCGCGGAAGATCGGCGACAGCGCGCCGCTGCGCACCAGCTCCGTGGCCGCCTCGATGTCGGGTGCCAGGTAGTGGTCGGTGGGCATCGCTGGTGCATGGCGGCGCAGTTCGGCATGCGCCTGCTCCAGTGCGGCCGAGCTGCGCAGCGGGCGCAGGAACTCGATGCCCTGGGCAGCGGCCAGCAACTCGATGCCCAGGATGTGCGCGGTGTTCGAGATCATGGCCTGCAGGCGACGGGCCGCGAAGGTGGCCATGGAGACATGGTCTTCCTGGTTCGCGCTGGTGGGCAGGCTGTCGACGCTGGCAGGATGGGCCAGCGACTTGTTCTCGGAGGCCAGTGCGGCCGCCGTCACGTGGGCGATCATGAAGCCGCTGTTCAGGCCAGCATCGGCCGTGAGGAACGGCGGCAGCCGCGACACGCTGCTGTCGATCAGCATCGCGATGCGGCGCTCGGCGATGGCACCCACCTCGGCGATCGCCACGGCCATGGCATCGGCCGCGAGCGCCACCGGTTCGGCATGGAAGTTGCCACCCGAGATCATCATGCCGTCTTCCGCGAACACCAGCGGGTTGTCGGTGACGGCATTGGCCTCGCGCAGCAGCACCAGCGAGGCATGGCGCAGCTGGTCCAGGCAGGCGCCCACCACCTGCGGCTGGCAGCGCAGGCTGTAGGGGTCCTGCACACGGTCGTCGCCATCCAGGTGCGAGTTGCGGATCTGGCTGCCACCCAGCAACGCACGGTAGTACTGCGCCACGTCGATCTGGCCGGGCTGGCCGCGCAGCGCGTGGATGCGCGGGTCGAAGGGGCCGTCGCTGCCGCGTGCGGCATCCACCGTCAGCGCACCGATGACCAGCGCCGCTTCCAGCACCGGCTCGAAGGCGAGCAGCGCATGCAGCGCCAGCGCCGTCGAGGTCTGCGTGCCATTGATTAGCGCCAGCCCCTCCTTGGCCTCCAGCTTCAGCGGCGTGATGCCCGCGGCCTGCAGCGCGGCCAGCGCGGGCACGGCTTTGCCGTCCTGCAGCATGCTGCCCTCGCCCAGCAGCGCCAGCGTCATGTGGGCCAGGGGCGCCAGGTCGCCCGAGGCGCCCACGGACCCCTGCGACGGCACGTAGGGCACGAGGCCGGCGTTGTGCACGGCCAGCAGCGTGTCCACCACGACCTCGCGCACGCCAGAGTGGCCGCGTGCCAGGCTCGCGGCCTTCAGCGCCAGCATCAGGCGCACGACCTCGGGCTGCAGCGGCGCGCCCACGCCCACGCTGTGGGAGCGGATCAGGTTCAACTGCAGCGTGTCCAGCTGGGCCTGGCTGATGCGCTGGTTGGCCAGCTTGCCGAAGCCGGTGTTGACACCGTAGACCGGCGCATCGCCGGCGGCGGCGCGCTGCACCACGGCGGCGCTGGCACGGATCGCGGCGTAGGCGGCGGGCTCCAGCTGCAAGGTCTGCACGCTGGCGTGGATGGACTGCAATTGCTCCAGGCTCAGGTGCCCGGGTCGGATCTGCATCGTGTTGCTCATCATGGTGTCCCGGTCAGGCTTTCAGCATGGGCAGGTTCAGGCCCTGTTCGCGCGCGCATTCGACGGCAGAGTCATATCCCGCATCGGCATGGCGCATCACGCCAGTGCCGGGGTCGTTCCACAACACGCGTTCGATGCGCTTGTCGGCTTCGGGCGTGCCGTCGCAGACGATCACCACGCCGGAGTGCTGCGAATAGCCCATGCCCACGCCACCGCCGTGGTGCAGCGAGACCCAGGTCGCACCGCCCGCCGTGTTGAGCAGCGCGTTGAGCAGCGGCCAGTCGGACACGGCGTCCGAGCCGTCCCGCATGCTTTCGGTCTCGCGGTTGGGCGAGGCGACGGAGCCGCTGTCCAGGTGGTCGCGGCCGATCACGATGGGGGCCTTGAGCTCGCCGTTGCGCACCATCTCGTTGAAGGCCAGGCCCGCGCGGTGGCGCTCGCCCAGGCCGATCCAGCAGATGCGTGCCGGCAGGCCCTGGAAGGCGATGCGTTCACCAGCCATGTCCAGCCAGCGGTGCAGGTGGTTGTCCTCGGGGAACAGTTCCTTCATCTTGGCGTCGGTCTTGCGGATGTCTTCCGGGTCGCCGGACAAGGCCACCCAGCGGAATGGGCCCTTGCCGCGGCAGAACAGCGGGCGCACGTAGGCGGGCACGAAGCCGGGGAAATGGAACGCGTTCTTCACACCCTGATCGAAAGCCACCTGGCGGATGTTGTTGCCGTAGTCCACGGTCGGGATGCCCATGGCCTGGAAGTCCAGCATGGCCTGCACGTGCACGGCGCAGCCGGCGGCGGCCGCGTCGCGCAGCGTGGTGTGTTGGGCAGGATCGGCCTGCGCGGCGCGCCACTGTTCGACGCTCCAGTTCTGCGGCAGGTAGCCGTTCACCAGGTCGTGCGCGGAGGTCTGGTCCGTGACCATGTCGGGGCGGATGCCGCCGGCCTTGGCACGGCGCACCAGCTCGGGCAGGATGTCGGCCGCGTTGCCCAGCAGCGCCACGGACACGGCCTTCTTCTGCGCCGCGTACTTCGCCATGCGCGCCAGCGCGTCGTCGATGTCGGTCGCCTGCTCGTCCACATAGCGCGTCTTCAGGCGGAAGTCGATGCGCGACTGCTGGCACTCGATGTTCAGCGAGGACGCACCCGCGAAGCTGGCGGCCAGCGGCTGCGCGCCACCCATGCCGCCCAGGCCGGCGGTCAGGATCCAGCGGCCCGCCAGGTCGCCACCGAAGTGCTGCTTGCCGGCTTCGACGAAGGTCTCGAAGGTGCCCTGCACGATGCCCTGGCTGCCGATGTAGATCCACGAGCCCGCCGTCATCTGGCCGTACATCATCAGGCCCTTGCGGTCCAGCTCATGGAAGTGCTCCCACGTGGCCCACTTGGGCACCAGGTTGGAGTTGGCGATCAGCACGCGCGGCGCATCGGTGTGCGTGCGGAACACCCCCACCGGCTTGCCGGACTGCACCAGCAGCGTCTCGTCTTCGCGCAGGTTGCGCAGGCTCTCCAGGATCGCCTCGAAGCAGTCCCAGTTGCGCGCGGCCTTGCCGATGCCGCCATAGACCACCAGAGCGTCGGGGTTCTCGGCCACCTCGGGGTCGAGGTTGTTCTGCACCATGCGGTAGGCGGCTTCGATGAGCCAGTTCTTGCAGCTCAGGTCGGTGCCGCGCGGGGCCCGCACGGGACGGGGCTTGGCGGCTTGGTGGATCGGGGACAGGTCGGACATGGCGGTCTCCAGGACGATCAGCGGGGCGGTGAGGGCCGAAGCGTCCGGGGAGCCGTCGCTTCGGGGTGAAAGTGCGCCGCAGTGTACTTGTCTAGACAAGACTATGCAACTAGAATCGTCGACATGGCCACCCAGCGCGATACGCCAGCCCCGGGCATCTCTTCCGCACGCGGCGCCGACCAGGCGGCCCGGGCGCCCTATGCCCGCGTCAAGGAGTTCCTCAAGCAGGGCCTGTCGATGGGGCGCTGGCCTCCGGGCGCGCTGATGCCCTCCGAGTCCGAGCTGGTCGCGCAGTTCGGCGTGAGCCGCATGACAGTGACGCGCGCGCTGCGCGAGCTGCAGTCCGAAGGGCTGGTGACACGCGTGCAGGGGCTGGGCACTTACGCCGCCCACCTCGTGAAAGTGGCCTCCACCCTCACCATCCGCGACCTGCACGACGAGATCGCCGAGCGCGGCCACCAGCACCATGCGGTAGTGCACCTGGCACGCGAGGAGCGCACCAGCGCCACGCTCGCCGCCCAGATGGGCTTGGTGGTGGGTGCACCGGTGTTCCACACGCTGATCGTGCACTTCGAGAACAACGTGCCGCTGCAGTGCGAGGACCGCTATGTCAACCCGGTGTGCGCGCCCGACTACCTGAAGACCGACTTCACGCGCACCACGCCCACGCACTACCTGCTGGAGGTGGCGCCGCTCTGGGAGGCGCAGTACGCCATCGAGGCCGGGCTGCCCACCGCGCGCGAGGCGCGGCTGCTGGCCATCGAGCCCACCGACCCCTGCCTGATCATCGTGCGCCGCACGGTCAACCGCGAGGTGCCCATCACGCGTGCGCGCCTGGTGCATCCCGGCAACCACTACCGCGTCGAAGGCCAGTTCAAACCCTGAAGGCGCGCCCCGCGGAGGGGCCGCGAGGAAGCTTCCATGACCCCCTTGATCGTCGACGCCTGCACCACCCCGCCGCAGCCCTGGCGCAATGGCGGTGGCCAGACCCGCGAGCTTTTCACCTGGCCGGCCCAGGGCGACTGGGCGCTGCGTATCAGCCGTGCCGACATCGCGCAGGACGGGCCCTTCTCGGCCTTTGCCGGCGTGCAGCGCTGGTTCGCGGTGCTGGAGGGCGCGGGCGTCGTGCTGTCCTTCCCCGGCGAAGAACGCACGCTGCGGCCCGGGGACGCGCCTTGCGCATTCGACGGCGCCCTGGCGCCGGGCTGCCGGCTGCTGAACGGCCCCACGCAGGACCTGAACCTCATGGCCCGCGGCGGCAGCGCCACGATGCAGGCCTGGCAACCGGACCAGTCCTGGTCCACGCCCCACCGCATGCGCGGTATCTACACCACCGTGGCGGGACGCTGGCAGTCCGTCAACCTGCGGCGCGACCTGCCGCCCCACCACCTGCTGTGGACACTCGACACCGACGCTGCCTGCAAGGCGCCCTGGCATTTCACGCCCCAGGATTCCACGGTGCCGCATGGCGCATGGTGGCTGGGCTTCACTCCCGCGGCATAGGCATCGCATGAACACACCTGCATCCCGCATTTCCCGCCCCTCCCGCACTTCCCGCACGCCCCGCAGCCTCTGGCGCCACGCCCGGCTCGCCACCCTCAGCGGCCCCGAAGCATGGGGCTGGCAGGACGACGGCGCGCTGGTGGTCGAAGGCGACACCATCGTCTGGGCCGGCGCCGAGGCCGCCCTGCCCGCATCCTTGCGCGAAGGCCTGCAGGCCGAACACGACCTGGGCGGTGCCCTCGTCACGCCGGGCCTGGTGGACTGCCACACGCACCTGGTCTACGGCGGGCAACGCGCGCGCGAATTCGAGATGCGGCTGCAGGGAGCGAGCTACGAAGAGATCGCGCGCGCCGGTGGCGGCATCCGCTCCACCGTGGCCGCCACCCGCGCCGCGGACGAAGCCACGCTGCTGGCCGGTGCGCGCCGCCGTGCCCGCACGCTGATGGCCGAGGGCGTGACCACGCTGGAGATCAAGTCCGGCTACGGCCTGAGCCTGCAGGACGAGGCCCGCTGCCTCACGGTGGCACGGCATCTGGGCCGCGAGTTGCCGCTGACCGTGCGCACTACCTGCCTGGCGGCGCATGCGCTGCCGCCCGAGTTCGACGGCCGCGCGGACGACTACATCGATGCCGTCTGCAGCTGGCTGCCACAGCTGCAGGCGCAGGGCCTGGTGGATGCGGTCGATGCCTTCTGCGAGAACATCGGCTTCACGCCCGCGCAGACCCGCCGCGTCTTCGAGGCGGCCCATGCGCTGGGCCTCCCCGTGAAGCTGCATGCCGAGCAGCTCTGCGACCAGGGCGGCGCGGCACTGGCCGCCGAATTCGGCGCCTTGTCGTGCGACCACCTCGAATGGCTCAGCGACACCGGCATCGCCGCCATGCGCGCGGCGGGCACGGTGGCGGTGCTGCTGCCCGGTGCCTTCTACTTCCTGCGCGAAACCAAACTGCCGCCCATCGCCGCGCTGCGCGCCCAGGGCGTGCCCATGGCCATTTCCACCGACCACAACCCGGGCTCCTCGCCGGGCCTGTCGCTGCAGCTGATGGTGCACATGGCCAGCACGCTGTTTCGCATGACACCCGAAGAAGCCGTGCGCGGCGTCACGGTGCACGCGGCGCAAGCACTCGGCCTGGCCGATCGCGGCACACTGGCCGCGGGCCAGCGCGCGGACTTCGTGGTGTGGGACCTGGAGCATCCGCGCGAGCTGGCCTACTGGTTCGGACACAACCCCTGCCGCCGCGTCGTCACGGCCGGGCAGGAACGCAGCCTGGAGACACGCCCATGAACACCCCGATCTACGACCTCTACCCCGGCACCACGCCGCTGCTGGTGAGCGTGCCGCACGTGGGCACGCAGATTCCACCGGCGCTGCAGTCGCGCCTCGTGCCGCGTGCGCTGGACGTGGAAGACACGGACTGGCACCTAGCCCGTCTCTACGACTTCGTGCGCGCCCAGGGCGCGGGCCTGATCGTGCCGCGGCATTCGCGTTTCGTGGTGGACCTGAACCGCCCGCCCGAGAACACCCCGATGTACGCCGGTGCCAACAACACCGAGCTGTGCCCCACGCGCTTCTTCACCGGCGACCCGCTCTACCGCGACGGCCAAGTGCCCGACGCCAGCGAGGTCCGGCAGCGCGTCGCCACCTACTGGCAGCCCTACCACGATGCGCTGCGCAGCGAACTCGATCGCTTGCGCGTGCAGCACGGCCATGCCGTGCTCTTCGACGGCCACAGCATCAAGTCCGAGCTGCCCTGGCTCTTCGAGGGCAAGCTGCCCGACCTGAACCTGGGCACGGCCAACGGCGCCGCCTGCGCACCCGCATTGCAGCATGCGCTGGGCGAGGTGCTGGCCGCGCCCAGCCCTTTCAAACACGTCATCAACGGCCGCTTCAAGGGCGGCTACATCACGCGCCACTACGGCCAGCCGGCGCAGGGCTTCCACGCCGTGCAGCTGGAGATGTGCTGGAGCACCTACATGCGCGAACAACCGCCCTACGCCGTCGACCCGCAGCGCGCCGCACAGCTGGCGCCCGTGCTGCAAGGCCTGGTGCAGGCAATGCTGCAGTGGAGGCCCGCCCATGCCTGAGTCCCGCATGCTGTGGGCGCCGCGCGCCTGGATCGGCGGCGCCTGGCAGGACGCCGTGCTGCTCGAGATCGACACCGCCGGCCGCTGGCAGCGCATCCAGGCCGGCGTCGCCCAGGCGCCTGCGGGCACGCGGGTGCTGGCCGGCCCGGTGCTGCCAGGGATGGTCGACGCCCACAGCCACGCCTTCCAGCGCGCCTTCGCCGGCCTGTCGGAGCGGCGCGACAACGATGCCGACGACTTCTGGTCGTGGCGTGACCGCATGTACCGCGTGGCCCTGCGCATCACGCCGGCGCAGATGCAGGCCGTCGCGGCCCAGCTGTATGTGGAGCTGCTGCGCGGTGGCTACACGCAGGTCTGCGAGTTCCATTACCTGCACCACGACGTGGACGGCCAGCCGTACGCCGATCCGGCCACGATGTGCTGGGCACTGGCGGATGCGGCCGAGACTGCGGGCCTGGGGCTCACGCTGCTGCCGGTGTTGTACGAACGCGCAGGCTTCCAACTGCCGACGCTGCGCCCGGACCAGCGCCGCTTCGCCGGCAGCGCATCGACGGTGCTGGCGCTGCAACGCGCCGTGCGCCAGGCAGGGCGCCGCCATGTCGATGCCGGCGTGGCGATCCACTCGCTGCGCGCCGCCCACGCCGCGTCCATCGCCGAGCTGGGCCGTGCGCTGGCCGATGATGCCGGGCCGGTCCACATCCACATCTCAGAGCAGACGCAGGAAGTGGATGACTGCCTGGCCGCCACGGGCCAGCGCCCCATCGACTGGTTGTGCAGCCATGCGGCACCGGACGCGCGCTGGCACCTGGTGCACGGCACGCACGCCGCGCATTCCGAGATCGAGGCCGTGGCCCGCAGCGGCGCGACCGCCGTGATCTGCCCCAGCACCGAAGCCAACCTCGGGGACGGCCTGACCAGCATCCCGGCCTGGCTCGCGGCGGGCGTGCCGATGGCCATTGGCTCGGACAGCCACATCACGCGAAACTGGCCCGAGGAACTGCGCTGGCTGGAGTATGGCCAGCGCCTGCAGCTGCGCCAGCGCAATGTCTGCGCGGCGCCTGCGTTGGGCACGCCCTCCACAGCCACGCGCCTTTTCGAGGCGACGCTGCAGGCCGGGGGCCGCAGCGCCGGCCAGCCGGCCTGGGGGCTGGTGGTGGGCGCGCGCGCCGATGCGCTGGTGGTGGATGCACAGGCGGCGCCGCTGCTGGGCATTCCGGCCGCACAGCAGCTCGACGCGCTGGTCTTCGCCAGCAGCGAGCCGGCCCTGCACGAGGTGCTGGTGGCAGGCGAGGTGGTCCTGCGTGGCGGACGGCATGCGCAGCAGGATGCGATCGCCGCGCGCTTCGCCCAGGTGATGGCCGAACTCTGGGAAACACCCTCCAAGGCATAGGGTCGGGAATGGCGATGTCCTACAACGGCCTCGCCTCGATGCTGATGGGTTGAGGCGGATGTGCTCGGTACGCTAGAGCCTTCTAAACACGGGAGGTCTCCACCATGAACACCATCATTTACGTCGTCGGCCTGATTGTCGTGATTGGCGCCGTGCTGAGCTTCTTCGGGCTGCGCTAAGCTTCTTCGAGATGCGCTGATCGCGCTCAGTGCGGCGCGAAGCGTGGCGCGGCCGGTCGCCGGCCAGCGCCGCGCGTCAGTTGCACGGCATGAACGGGCTTGAGCGCGCTCACCAGCTCAGCAGCACCTGCAAGGCATCGCTGTAGGTGCCCGCAGGCAGGGCATTCGCGCTGGTCTTGTTGATGCGGCCATATACCGGTAGCCCGAAGGGCGCCCCGGTTCCTGGCAGCGTCACGCCCACAGCCGTGGCACCCGTCGGATAGGGGGTGGTCATCGCGGCGTCGCTGTAGACCTCATAGGGCAGGCGGGCGCTGCCGAAGGCCATGGCCCTGGAACCCACGCCCACACTGGTGCCCTGCCCCGGGTTGTTGCCCGCACTCACCGTGACGTTCAGCGTGGTCACATCCGACGAGCAGATGATCTGCGTGGGGCCGGAGCCACCGGCGCCGTCGCCCACCGTGGCCGTGACGATGCCCGTGAAGGTGCTGGCCTGGGTGCGAAAGTCCAGCGTCCCCATGTTGATGCCTGAGTTGCCGCCACCCGCGCCGGACACGCTGCAGCTCGACTGCAGGACCATGCGTGCGTCCAGCTGGCCCGAGGTGGCGCCGTTGCCCGCCCCGTAGGCACATTGCAAGGCCACGGCGGCGGCGATGAGGGTCAGGCGGAATCTGCGGACCATGCAATTTGCTCCGGTGAGGATGGGTGTTCGATAGGATGAAGCCATTGTCGGGAGCGCCTGCTGTCAACCATGGCAGGACTGTGACGGAGGCTGAGGGAAATGCCCCTATGCGCCGGTCGAGTCGTTCGCTGACAGGCGATGGCGTCCGGGCACTACGCTGGCGCCGACGCTGCATCTCTACCATGGCGCAGACCTCTCACGCTTGCCCACCACGGTCCGCCATGCCTGCCTCACCCACCGATACCCCGCTGTCGCATTCCACGCTGCCACACGGCTGCACGACCCTGCCCGCAGTGCGCATCGATGGCTACAGTTTGCAGCTGCATGCGGGCAAGGGCTACCTCGGCGACAGCGTGAGCCGACAGGCCTTCGGCGAGATGCTGGACGCCTGGCGCGCACTGCTGCGCACCATGGACGGCAAGGACCCGCTGGGCCACAAGCCCGCGGCGGCGCTGGACGGCGACCACCTCGACGACGCGCTGAAGGACCAGGGGCCGGCCGGCGCGGCGGTCCGCGCCGCGGTGGAAGACTACGCGCAGCAGCTTGCCCATGTGTTGCCGCGCTTCCTGCGCGACGCGTCCTGGAAAGGCGTGGAGCGTGTGGTCTTCGGTGGGGGCTTCACGGAAAGTGCCCACGGCCAGCGCGCCATCCGCCGGGCCGGTGAATTGCTCCAGGAGAAGGACCACGCAGTCGAACTGTGCACCCTGCGGCACCATACGGACGAGGGCGGCCTGATCGGCTGGGCCCACATCGTGCCCCCCGCGCTGCTGCGGCGCCACGACGCGTTGCTGGCCGTGGACATCGGCGGCACCCACGTGCGCTGCGGCATCGTGCGCACCCGCGCCGACGACGCGCCCGACCTGTCCAAGGCCGAGGTGGTGCTGCACGACAAATGGACGCACGGCGACGACGACGGCGTGACGCGCCGCGAACACATGCTCGACGGCATCGCCGCGATGCTGGCGAAGATGGTCCGGCATGCCGACAAGGAGGACATGCTGCTCGCGCCCTTTGTCGGCGTGGCCTGCCCCGGGCTGATCGGCCAGGACGGCTCCATCCACGACGGCGCCCAGAACCTGCCCGGAGACTGGGAGAGCCACCACTTCCACCTGCCCGGCGAGCTGGCCCGCCGCCTGCCCGCCATCGAAGGCCTGGAGCCCCTCGTGTGCCTGCACAACGACGCGGTGGTGCAGGGCCTGTCGCAGCTGCCCTTCATGCACGACGTGCAGCGCTGGGCGGTACTGACCGTGGGCACGGGGCTGGGTAACGCCAGCTATACCAACCGCGCCGCGCGGCGCGCTTCGCCGCGCCGCTAGAATCGCCATCGCTTGCACGCATGTGCAGGCATTCGCTAGGGGTGTCGAACCGGACGCACGTCCGGGGCTGACTGAGAGAGTCCCTTTGAACCTGATTGAGGTAATCCTCGCGCAGGGAAGCTGTCCCGTCGGACCCTCGGCCATCCTCGGCCGTGCACTTTCTCACCCGGTCCGCGGGTTGCCCACCTGCCAAACACTTTGCACTGGAGCAAATGGATGGCACACGTCACTTCGAATTCCCCCGCGCCCGGGATGGCGCACAACGACGCACTGGCGCCGCTGCCACAGGAGCAGCGCGTCTTCCTCTGGAACCACCATGCCGCCCTGTGGTTCAGCCTGGGCGTGGGCCTGCTGGTGATGCAGGTCGGCGCCTACCTGGTGCCGGCGGTGGGCACGCGCGATGCGGTCACCGCGATCCTGCTGGGCTCGTGCATCGGTGCCGGGCTCTTGGCCTGGACGGCGAAGCTGGGCGCCGACACTGGCCTGGCCAGCGCGGGGCTGATGCATGCCACCTACGGCAGCGCCTTCGCACGATTGCCGGTGCTCCTCAACATCCTGCAGCTGGTGGGCTGGACCACTTTCGAACTGGTGGTGATGCGCGAAGGCACACAGGCCATCGCGCAGCAGGCATTGGGCTGGGACCTGGGCGACATCTCTGGCCTGGTCGGCGCCACGCTGCTGTGGGGCATCGTGCTGCTCGCGTTGCTGGGTGGGACGATGGTGGGGCTCGTGCGCCGATTCGTGAGCCGCTTCGGCCTGCCGCTGGTGGTGGCCTCGCTGCTGTGGCTGACCTGGCAGTTCGCGACGCGGCTGCAGGCGCAGGGCTTCGAGGCCTTCTGGTCGCGGCCGGGGGATGGCAGCATGGGACTCTTCAGTGCACTGGACCTGGTGATTGCGATGCCCGTGTCCTGGTTGCCGCTGGTGGCGGACTACGCGCGGCATGGCCGGCCCGCGGCGCGTGGCAGGCTGGGCGGCGCCTTCGGCGGCACCTGGCTGGGCTACGCGCTGGCCAATGTGTGGTGTTATGCGCTGGGCGTGATGGTGGTCAGCGTGGCCGGGCCCGACACCAGCCTCGTGACCGCGCTGCTGCTGGCGCAGGGTGGCCTGCTGGCGCTGGGGCTGGTGCTGGTCGACGAGCTGGACAACGCGTACGGTGATGTGTATTCCGCCTCCGTCTCGGGCCACAGCCTGCGGCCACGCTGGAGCATCCGCCGCTGGGGCTTCGGCATCGCCGTGTTGTGCATTGCGCTGGCCATGGTGCTGCCGATGCATGCGCTGGAGCCTTTCCTGCTCAAGCTGAGTTCGGTGTTCGTGCCGCTCTTCGGCGTGATCCTGGGACGGCTGGGCACGGGCGGTGCGCAGCCCACGCTGCAGGCCCTGGGCACCCGCCGCTTCGAAGCGGGCGCCGCGGCGATCTGGATCCTGGGCATCGTGGCTTACCACGCCTGCGCGGCATGGGCGCCGCAGTTCGGCGCTGCTCTGCCCACGCTGCTGCTGACGCTGGTGCTGGCGCGGATCAGCCGGGGTGCAGTGGCCGCCGCGCCGTCGGCACTGGTGCATGGCCGTGGTTGAGCGGGCCATGCCCTCCGCCCACCTGCACCGCTGCGCCGCTGGTGATGGCGGCGCGCACATAGGCCCGCGCTTGGTCCACCGCATCGGGCAGCGCATGCCCCAGCGCAAGATGCGCGGCAATCGCGGAGGACAAGGTGCAGCCCGTGCCGTGCAGGTTGCGGCTGGTGATGCGTGGCGCGGAGAAACGTTGGTGCGCGGCGCCGGCCTGCGCCAGCACGTCCACCACCACATCGCCCTGCAGGTGCCCGCCCTTGAGCAACACTGCCGGTGCGCCCAGCGCCAGCAGTGCATCGGCGGCGGCATCCAGCGCCTCGGGACCGGGGATGCCGTGGCCGATCAGCAGCGCGGCTTCGTCGAGGTTAGGTGTGGCGATGCAGGCGCGCGGAAAGAGCTCGCGCACCAGCATCTGCACCGTCTCCTCCGCGATCAGCCGGTCGCCGCTGGTAGCCACCATCACGGGGTCCAGCACCACGTGGGGCAGGCGGTAGTGGTCGATGGCCCAGGCCACCACCTCCACGATCTCGGGTCCATGCAGCATGCCGAGCTTCACGGCGTCCACGCCGATGTCCTCCACCACGGCCTGGATCTGCGCGCGCAGGAACTCCGGCGGCACGGCGTGGATGCCTCGCACACCCTGCGTGTTCTGCGCCGTCAACGCCGTGATGGCCGTCATGCCGTAACAGCCCAGCGCGGCGAAGGTCTTGAGGTCGGCCTGGATGCCCGCGCCGCCCCCGCTGTCGGAGCCTGCGATGGAGAGCACGCGCACGTAGCGCTGTGTGAATGGGGACGGGGAGGCAGCTGCAGTCATGCGCGGGATTATGGGTGGGCCTGCAGGGCCGCACCCTTGGATGGCGGCATGGGCACCCCAGGGGACACCCCATGAACACCGCGCCGGCAGACCTGCCCTTCTCCCACGCCACGGTGCTGGGCGCGGGCCTCATGGGCCGCATGCTCGCCCTCGCGCTGGCCCGGCGCGGCTGCACGGTGACGCTCTACGACACCCACGGGCCGGGCGGTGAAGGCGCCGCGGCACACGTAGCAGCGGCCATGCTGGCGCCGCTGGCGGAGTCGGCCATTGCGCCGCTGCCCATCGTGCGCATGGGCCGGTATGGACTGGTGCACTGGCAGGCGCTGCTGGCCGCGCTGCCGGTGCCGGTGTTCTTCCAACGCGAAGGCACGCTGGTCGTGTGGCATCGGCAGGATGCCCCGGTGGCGGCGCAGTTTGCGCAGCAGCTCGCACGCACGGTGCAGGAAGTTCCTGAACTGCCCGCGCCCCGGCAACTGGCCACCGCGGACATCAGCGCGCTGGAGCCCGCGCTGGGCACACGTTTCACTACCGGCCTGCTTCTGCCCGAGGAAGGGCAGACCCACAACCGCGAGGTGCTGGATGCACTGCTGCAGGCCTTGCAGGCCGAGGCGCGCGTGCAGTTGCACTGGCACACCCCCGCCGCGCCGCAGGACTTCCGCCCTGCATCCGACGAGCGCGTCATCGATTGCCGTGGCCTGGGCGCCCGGGCCGACTGGGCTGCACCGCACGCGCTGCGTGGCGTGCGCGGCGAGGTGCTGCGCGTGTTCGCGCCCGAGGTGGGCATCACGCGGCCCGTGCGGCTGATGCACCCGCGTTACCCGCTGTACATCGCGCCCAAGCCCGGCGGGCACTATGTGATCGGCGCCACCGAGATCGAGTCCGACGACATGTCGCCAGCCAGTGTGCGCTCCACGCTGGAGCTGCTGAGCGCGGCTTACGCCGTGCACAGCGGCTTCGCGGAGGGCCGCATCACCGAGAGCGCCACCCAATGCCGGCCAGCCCTGCCGGACAACCTGCCCGCAGTGCGCGAGCACCGGCCCCGCAGCTGGCAGGTCAACGGCCTGTACCGCCACGGTTTTTTGATCGCACCGGCGATGCTGGACATCGCGCTGGAGCTGCTGGCCACAGGCAGCAGCCCGCTGGCACAACGCATGGGGCTGGCACTGCCCGTCAACGAAGGCCGGTGACCGCCGCCGGCAGAACCAAGGAACACCCGATGCAGGTCCACATCAACCAGCAAGTCCACGAACTGCCCGAGGGCGCCACGGTGGCCGACGCCATCCTGGCGCTGCAGGCCTTGCCCCCCTATGCGGCAGCCGTCAACCGCCAGTTCGTGCCACGCCCGCAACACGCGCAGCACGCACTGCACGAAGGCGACCAGATCGAAGTGATACGCCCGGTGACGGGCGGCTGACCGCAGGAACACACCATGCACCACCCCTCCCGCGCCCACGACCCGCTGCGCCTCTACGACCAGGAATTTCCCAGCCGCCTGCTGCTGGGCACCGCGCGTTACCCCTCCCCCGGCGTGCTCGAAGCCGCAGTGCGCCGCGCGCAGCCCGCCATGCTCACGGCCTCGCTGCGCCGCCAGGCAGCGGGTTCGCTGGCCGACACACGTGCCGGCGCCGCCAGCGTGCAGGACAACGGCTTCTGGCAGCTGCTGCAGGCACTGAAGCTGCCGGTGCTGCCCAACACCGCGGGCTGCCACAGCGTGCAGGAGGTGATCACCACCGCGCAGATGGCGCGCGAGGTCTTCGACACGCCGTGGATCAAGCTCGAACTCATCGGCGACGACTACACGCTGCAGCCCGACACGCTGCAGCTGGTGGAGGCCGCCGAGCACCTGGTGCGCGAAGGTTTCTACGTGTTGCCCTACTGCACGGAAGACCTGGTGCTCTGCCGCCGCCTCGTGGACGTGGGCTGCCAGGCCGTGATGCCCTGGGCCGCGCCCATCGGCACCGGCCGCGGGCCGCAGAACCCGCATGGCCTGCGCCTGCTGCGCGAACGGCTGGAGGTGCCCATGCTGGTGGACGCCGGCCTGGGTCGGCCTTCGCATGCCTGCCAGGTCATGGAGTGGGGCTTCGACGGTGTGTTGCTCAACACAGCTGTGGCGCTCGCGCACGATCCCGTCGCCATGGCCGGTGCCTTCGCCGATGCCGTGCAGGCTGGCCGCGCGGCCTTCCTGGCCGGCGCGATGGCCGAACAGGACAACGCGCAGCCCAGCACACCAGTACTGGGCACACCTTTCTGGCACCACGCGGACACCACGGCATGAACGACATCCACTCCAACCACAACCACAACCATCACGACGTCACGCAAGCCATCGTCGCGGCCCACGCAGCGCATTGCACGGGCCATGCGCCACAGCCGGCTCCAACGCACGAGGACGCGGACCCCGTCTACCAGGGCGCTCTGACCGCCTGCGCGCAGCTGGGCTTCATCGGTGACGACGCGCGTTGCCTGGCCCGCGCATGGCAGCGCCGCACGGAGCGCCTGGGGCGGCTCGACGCGGCCCACTGGCCCGATGCTCCGGAGGACTTCGGCCTGGGCCCATTCCCGCCGGCAGCCCGGCCCGGCGCCTTCGCGCCCTGCCCCCCACGCCTGGGCCTGTACGCCGTGTTGCCCGATGCCACGTGGGTGGCACGCATGGCCCGCGCCGGCGTGCCTACGCTGCAGCTGCGCTTCAAGTCCCAGGATGCCGAAGCCGTGCGCCGGGAGGTCGCTGCGGCTGTCGCGGCCGTACAGGGCACAACAGCCCTCCTCTTCATCAACGACCACTGGCAAGCGGCCATCGCCGCAGGCGCCTACGGTGTGCACCTGGGCCAGGAGGATCTGGATGCCCTGACTACCGCCGAACTGCAGGCCCTGCGCGCCAGCGGCCTGCGCCTGGGCGTCAGCACGCATGGCTACGCCGAGATGCTGCGCGCGGACCGCATCGCACCGAGTTACATCGCGATGGGTGCCGTGTTCCCCACCACGCTCAAGCAGATGGCCACAGCGCCGCAGGGCCTGGCAAGACTGGAGGCCTATGCGCGGTTGCTGCGGGGGTACCCGTTGGTGGCCATCGGTGGCATCGACCTGGCACGCCTGCCCGGTGTGCTGGCCACGGGCGTGGGCTCGGTGGCGGTGGTGCGGGCACTGGTTGCGGAGGCGGACCCGGAAGCAGCGACGCGGCAATGGCTGCAGGCCATGGCCCCGGTTGTCTCTACGGCGCTGTGAGACGCCGAGGCGCGCTCAACCGCCGTACAGCCACGGCATGTCCAGCAGCTTCTCCCCCAGCACCTGCATCGCGATGTCCCGCCCGGCCCGCATGGCCCCCTGCGCGTGGAAGATGCGGCCGTTGCGCAGCGCGCGTGCCTGCACTCGGGCATTGCGGCTCCAGCGCTGCAGGGCATACCGCTGCAGCGCGGGTTGCACCTGGCCCTCGGCGGTGGCCAGCAGGCTGCCCAGGCACGCGGCATCCTCGATGGCCATGCCAGCGCCCTGCGCGAGGTAGGGCCGCATGGGATGCGCGGCGTCGCCCAGCAGGGCGATGCGGCCCACGGCCTGCTGCTGCGGCCCCTGGATCGGTGGCCGGTCCAGCATCACCCACATGCGCCATGTAGGCACGGCGGCCACGAGGTCGCGCAGCGGCGTGCAGCAGCCAGCCATGGCGGCCTGCAGCGCGGCAGGGTCCGCGGCATGGTCCCAGCGGCTGCTGTCGGCATCGTCGGGGTTCGACGTGGCCGGCGGGGCGCCATGCAGGAAGGCGACCACGTTGAGCCACTCACCCCCGCGCACGGGATACTGCACCAGGTGCATGGCCGGCCCCAGCCAGGTCGTCACCTGCTGGCTGCGCAGGGCCTCGGGAAGTTCCGCCTGCGGCAGCAGTGCGCGGAAAGCCAGGTGGCCCGTGAGCCGCGGCGGGCCGTCGTTCAGCAGCGCGGCGCGCACGGCGCTCCACAGGCCATCGGCACCCACCAGCAACTGGCCCTTGGCGGGGCGCGCATCGCGCAGCTCCAGCAACACGCTGTCCTCGGTCTGCTCCGCGCCCACGGCCTGCATGCCCAGGTGCAGCGCGGTCGGAGTGCCCTGCACGGCCTGCAGCAGCAAGGCATGCAGGTCGGCGCGGTGGATGGTGGCATAAGGTGCGCCGTAACGCGCACGCATCGTGTCGCCCAGGCGCAGCGTGGCCAGCACCTGCCCGGCGTGCGCGTCCCGCACCTGCAGCCGCTCAGGGAAGACAGCCAAGTCAGCCAGGCCTTTCGACAGGCCCCACTGGCCGAGCCGGCGCGTGACGTTGGGACCGAGCTGGATGCCCGCGCCCACCTCGCCGAAGGCCGCTGCCCGCTCGTACAGCCGCACCTCCCAACCCGCACGCGCGCAGGCCAGCGCTGCCGCCAACCCGCCGATGCCACCACCCGCCACCAGTGCCTGATATGCCATGGCGGCATTGTGCCGCCAAGGCTTCTGCGTTCAGCGGCCGTCGCCCTGCGCGACCTGCAACTTCACACCGCTGGCACGCAGCGCGCGCAGAAGTTTGGGCGACGTACCCGACGCCACCACGAGCGTGGCCACGTCGCGCAGCGGCGCGACGACGAAGGGCGAGACAGCGCCGAGCTTCTCGCCCGAGGCGAGCACCACGGTGTCAGCCGCGCGCCGGTGCAGCGCGCGCTTGACCGCGGCCTCCTCGGCGTCCCCGGTGCTCAGCCCCTGCGCCGGGTGCACACCCGTGACACCCATGAAATAGATGTCGGCCGTGAGCAGCGCGGCCGCCTCGATCACGCTGGCACCGACGTTGACCATGGAATGGCGGAACAGCCGCCCGCCCAGCAGGATGATCTCGATGTGCGGATGCCGCGCCAGCTCCACCGCCACCACCGGGCTGTGGGTGACGATGGTCGCCCGCAGGCCGGGCGCCAGGTGCCGCGCCACCTGCACCGCGGTCGTGCCACCGTCCAGGATCACGACCTGCCCGTCGCGCAGCATCGCGGCACCGGCGCGCCCCAGCCGCAGCTTGTCGTCGCTGGCCACCTCGGCCCGTGCGGCCACGTCGCCCACGGCCGCGGACAGTGGCAACGCGCCGCCGTGCACGCGCTGCAGGCGCCCCTCGGCCGCCAGCTCGCGCAGGTCGCGGCGGATGGTGTCCTCCGAGGTACCGAATTCTTCGCTGAGCGCCTTGGCCACCAGCTGGCCATCGCGGGCCAGGCGGGTCAGCAGCAGTTGCTTGCGTTGGGTGGTGAGCATGGGTTCGGTGTGTGGATGGGCTTGCAAGGCCGGTGGCTGTGCCGCTATTATTGCCTGACTTTGCACGAAATTGCACGATTCATCCACCCACCCTGCACCATGCCCATACCCCTGCCTCCGCCCCCCGCCTCCTCCGAGCGCGTGCGCATCGTCGACACGCGCCTGCTCTCGCACCACTGGTACGTGCTGCGCACCATCAGCTTCGACTACCTGCGCCGCAACGGGCAATGGCATCGCCAGCACCGCGAGGCCTACGACCGGGGCAATGGCGCCGTGCTGCTGCTGTTCAACGCCGCGCGCGAGACCGTGGTGCTGACCCGCCAGTTCCGCCTGCCGGCCTACATCAATGGCTGTGCCGACGGCATGCTGGTCGAGGCCTGCGCCGGCCTGCTCGATGGCGACGACCCCGAGACCTGCGCGCGCCGCGAAGCCGAGGAAGAAA
The DNA here is from genome assembly GCA_965278985.1 of Burkholderiaceae bacterium. Lineage (GTDB taxonomy): Bacteria > Pseudomonadota > Gammaproteobacteria > Burkholderiales > Burkholderiaceae_C > CAISIP01. Next base: position 2,078,443 of record OZ257131.1, read on the forward strand.
CGGGTTACCACGTACGCCAGCCGAAGAAACTCTTCGAGGCGTACATGAGCCCCGGCTCGGTCACCGAGAAGCTGCATTTCTTCGCGGCCGAATACGAGCACGCGGACCGGCTTGGCGACGGGGGTGGCCATCCCGACGAAGGTGAGGACATCGAAGTGATGGAATTGCCACTGGCCGAGGCGCTGGCCATGGTGTCCGACGGCCGCATCCAGGACGGCAAGACCATCATGCTGCTACAGCATGCGGCGCTGGCGGGGTGGGAGCGGTTGCGCAGCTGAAATGTGCATCGCGAAGGGGCCGCTGCTATGATCGCGCGCACCATATGTGATCACAGATTCCGCCATGACCCTTCGCATCACCAGCCAGTTCGAACAGGGAAAGATCGGTGTGCTCCTGGCCGAAAGCGCCGGTGACATCCGCCTCGAACTGCTTGCGGACAACGCTTCGCGTTTCTTCCAGTGGTTCTATTTCCGCGTCACGGGCGCGCGTGGCGAGCGCCTGCGCATGCGCTTCACCAACGCGGTGGGCGCCAATGCCAACAAGACCGATGGCATGCCCGACATCTGGCCCGGCTACCAGGCCTTCGCCTCCTACGACCTGGAGCACTGGTTCCTGGCGCCCACGACGCTCGACGACGATGGCATGACGGTCACGCTGGACTGCACCTCCGACAGCGTCTACTTCGCGCAGTACCCGCCCTACTCCATGCAGCGCCAGCGCGAGTTCGTGGCACGCACGCTGCGTGATCCCCGCGCCGCGCTGACTGTGCTGGGCACCACGCCCGACGGCCATGACCTGGACCTGCTCACCATCGGCACCCCCGCCCCGGGCAGAAAGGCCTGCTGGGTCACGACGCGCCAGCATCCCAACGAGGTGCAGGGCAGCTGGTGCGTGGAGGGCCTGGTCGAGCGCCTGCTGCAGCCCGAGGACCCCGTGGCCCGCGCGCTGCTGGACAAGGCCGTCTTCCACGTCGTGCCCAACATGAACCCCGACGGCGCGCGGCGCGGCAACAACCGCACCAACGCGCTGGGCGCCAACCAGAACCGCGAATGGCAGGCCACCGGGCCCGGCAATGCGCCCGAGGTGTGGATGGTGAAACAGGCCATGCAGGCCCTTGGCATCGACTTCCTGCTGGACGTGCACGCCTGGTCCGGCACCACGCCCTTCGCGCTGGGCCCGTACCGCACGCCCTCCATCACGCCCAGGCAGAGCGCGCTGTGGGAACGGTACGAGAAGGCACTGGCCCGTGTGAACCCCGAGTTCCGCGTGGGCAACCCCTATCCCGGCGGCGGCCCGGCCCCCGGCGGTGCCTACCTGGAGATGGGCTGGAACTACGTGACCGAGGCCTATGGCGCCTTCGGCCTGCTCTACGAGCTGATCTTCAAGGACAACGACCACCGCCCCGACCCGGCACGCGGCTGGACGCCGGCCAAATGCAAGTTCTTCGGCCACTGCACGCTGGACGCGCTGCTGGAGATCGTCGACGACCTGGGCCAGCGCTGATCCCCACATCCACCCAGACAACGAGGAAGACATGAACGCCGTACCCGAGACCTTCGCGATGGGCAAGGCCCCCCTGGAGATCGCGGCCCGGCTGCGCGAGGCACTGGTGCAGGGCCAGTTCATGCCGGGCGAGGCATTGAAGATCCGCGACCTCGCGGAAGCCTTCGGCACCAGCACGCAGCCGGTGCGCAGCGCCATCAAGCAACTCATCACCGAGCAGGCGCTCGAAGCCCTGCCCAACCGCTCGGCGCGCGTGCCGCTGCTGCGCCTGGACAAGCTGGAAGACCTGACCCGCGTGCGCATCGCCGTCGAGGGCCTGGCCGTCGCGCTGGCCGTGCAGCAGGTCACGCCGCAGGCGATGCGGCAGCTGCAGAAGCTCATACGCGTCAAGCCACGCGACGAGTCGCAGCACCTCGCGAACCACCGCGACTTCCATTTCGCGGTCTACCGGCTCTCGGGCTCCACCACGCTGATGCCCATCATCGAAAGCCTGTGGCTGCAGCTGGGCCCCTACCTGCGGCAGGCCACCAGCCAGGGCTTCCACCTCGACGGCATGGGGCACCTGCACCACCACGCACTGCTCAAGGCGCTCGAGGAGCGGGACGAGCAGGCCGCACGCCAGGCCGTGGAGCAGGACATCCTCGGCTCCGCGTCGCTGTTCACGGCCCAGCAGCAGGACAAGGTTGTCTTGAGCCGCGTCCGCTGACCCGCCTTCCCCCGGCATCTTCCCCAGCGCCAGCGCGTCCGCTGCCCGTGCCCTCGGCGCGCGGGCCTGAGCGCGCTCCCTCCTGCGACCAGACCTCCGCCCGAGCAGGCTTCGGGGTTGCGCTGCTGCGCGCGAACAACGCGCGCCACTTGCGCTGCAAAACCCTTGACACGGAATTATGTGATCACAGAAAATAAAATCTGTGATCACAACCTGGATCCTTGCAGGACCTTCCCACATGCAGCGAATCGCGCGAACAAGCCTGGCACCGGGATACGAGATATCCCGGCTGCTCAAGGGCGGCTGGCACCTCTCCAGCGGCCACAACGCCTCGATGGAGCGCCAGACGGCCATCGACGACATGGCCGCCTTCGTCGAGGCCGGCTTCACCTCCTTCGACTGCGCCGACCACTACCTGGGCGTCGAACAGATGATCGGGGACTTCCGCCGCGCCTACCCCGCGCTGGGCGCGAAGATCCAGATCCACACCAAGTACGTGCCCGACCTGGACCAGCTGGCGACCCTGCAGCCGCAGGACACCATCGCCATCATCGAGCGCTCGCTGCGCCGCCTGGGCGTGGACTGCCTGGACCTGGTGCAGTTCTTCTGGTGGGACTCCACCGTCCCCGGCGCCGCCGCCACCATGGAAGTGCTGGGCGAGCTGCAGCAGGCCGGCAAGATCCGCCACCTGGGCGTCACGAACTTCAGCGTCGCGCAGCTCGAGCCGCTGGTGCGCACCGGAGTGCCGATCCTGGTGCACCAGCTGCAATATTCGCTGGTGGACCGGCGCGTGCAGCATGGCATGGCCGACTATTGCTGCGAACACGGCATTCACGTGCTGACCTATGGCCACCTGCTGGGCGGCTTCCTGTCCGAGACCTGGCTGGGCAAGCCCGAGCCCACCGAGCCCTTCAACAACCGCAGCCTGCGCAAGTACAAGCTCATCATCGACGACTTCGGTGGCTGGGCGCTGTTCCAGGAGCTGCTGGCCACGCTAGGCACCATCGGCAAGCGTTACGGCGTGGGGCCCGGAGAAGTGGGCCTGCGCTGGACGCTGGACCAGCCGCTCGTGGCGGGCTGCATCGTGGGCGCCACCTCCACGCGTTACCTGGAGCGCAACACTGCGGTGTTCGGCTTCACGCTCAGCGCGCAGGACCTCGCCGAGATCGATGCGGTCTGCAGCCGCCACACCGGCCCCGAGGGCGACATCTACCAGCTGGAGAACGATCGCCAGGGCAAGCACGGCCGCATCATGCGGCAGAACCAGAACCAGATGGAGGATGCGCCATGGCCACCGGTGAAGGCATGAACGGCAAGCGTGACGACGAGTTCCAGCTCTACGACCTGTCCGTGCAGGTCGAAGAGGTGGGCAAGCACTGCACCTGCAGCATGGCCGTGGGGGACCGCTTCGAACTCCAGGGCGGCAAGATCGCCATCCCCGACAACCGCAACTTCTGCCTCTACGCGCTGCAGGCCGTGATCCCGCTGCTGCCTGCCAAGCAGCGCATGAACAGCCCCGCGGACTGGATGGAGACCGATGCCCTGTGCACCTGCCCCGACCCGAACTGCAAGCTCATCATGCGCATCGGCCGCGGCAAGGTCACGACCTTCCGTCACGACGATGTGAGCGCCGTGACCTGGGAAGGGCCCGGCACCACCAGCTGACACCACGGCATGCCCTGTGGCATGCCTCTTGCGCACCGATTGCCAACACCCCCTCGCCCTTTCCTCGTTGAACCCATCCGGAGAACCACCATGCATGCCTGGCTCAAAGTACTGACCATCGCATCCCTGCTCGCCACGGGCCAGGTCCACGCGCAACGCGCGCAGAACGCGCTGACCTGGGGCTTCGACACCGAGATCTCGACATTGAACCCCTATGCCACCTCCAGCGGCAAGGTGCAGCTCGTGATCCGCAACGTGCTCGAGAACCTCGTGGTGCGCGACCCCGCCGGTGTGGCCAAACCCGCGCTGGCCACCTCGTGGAAACTCGTCAACGACACCACCATCGAATTCACGCTGCGCAAGGGCGTGACCTTCCACAACGGCCAGCCCTTCGATGCCGACGACGTGGTCTACACGGTGGACTTTGTGAAGAAGCCCGACTCCAAGATCACTTCGCAGGGCGACTACGCCTTCATCGCGCGCGCCGAGAAGGTCGACCAGTACAAGGTCAACCTGATCCTCTCCGCGCCCACACCCTCGGCCATCGACCGGCTCACGCAGACGCTCTACATCCTGCCGCGCGTGGCCCATGCCGCCACGCCCGCCGCGCAGTTCAGCGCCAAGCCCATCGGCACCGGCCCCTACAGCGTGGCGTCCTTCGAAGCCGGCCGCAAGACCGAGCTGGCCAAATACAGCGGCTACTACAAGGCCGACTGGGGCACGCCGCGCCTGGACAAGATCACCGTGCTGTCCATCCCCGACCCGCAGACGCGCATCGCCGAACTCACCAGCGGCCGCGTGGACTTCGTCTGGCTGGTCGCGCCCGACCAGCAGGAGCAGCTCAAGGCCAACCGCAACATCACGCAGGTGACGGGCGAGTCGACCACGATGGCCTTCCTGTCGCTGGACGCGTCGGGACGCACCGGCGCGAACCCCTTGCAGGACAAGAACGTGCGCCTGGCCATCACGCACGCCATCGACCGCAAGGCCATCGCGCAGGTGCTGCGCGGCGGCAACAGCGTGGTGCTCAACGCGCCCTGCCACCCGCGCCAGTTCGGCTGCGCGCAGGACGTGCAGGCCTATGCCTATGACGTGGCGAAGGCCAAGGCCTTCATGAAGGCGTCGGCCTATCCCAACGGCTTCGAGCTGGACATCGCGGCCTTCACCGAGAACGGCCCCGTGGCCGAAGCCATCCTGGGCGACCTGCGCGAGATCGGCATCAAGGGCAAGCTGGACTTCCGCGAGACCTCGGCGTGGGTGAAGGATTTCTTCGCCGGCAAGCTGCGCGCGGCCGTGGTGCCCTGGCCTTCCAGCGGCGTGCACGACGTGTCGGCGCTGGTGCCGGTGTTCTTCCAGGGCGGCACGGGCGACTATGCACGCGACACCGAGGTCACGAACTGGTTCAAGACCGCCAGCTCCATCAACGACGCCAACGAGCGCAAGCGCCTGTACAAGCTGGGCTTCGAGAAGCTGGCGCGCGAGGCGCTGGACGTGCCGCTGATCACCAACGTGACCAACTACGCCTACCGCACGGGCCTGGACTTCGCGCCCGCCGCCGACGGCTACCCGCTGATGTACATGGCGGGCTGGAAGTAAGCCGCCGCCAAACCACCACCGCGACGCTACCCGGTTCCATGCTGCGATTTCTCCTGGGCAAGTTGGGCGAGGCCGTGCTGGTCTGCCTCACGGTGTCGATCATCACCTTCGCGCTGATCCACTGGACGGGCGACCTGGCCACCGCCATCGGCGGCCTGGGCGCCACGCCCGAAGACATCGCGCGCCTGCGCAAGGTGCACGGGCTGGACCGGCCCGTGCCCGTGCAGTACCTCGACTGGGCCTCGCGCGCGCTGCGCGGGGATTTCGGCCAGTCCTACTTCTCGCAGGAAGACGTGTTCCCGTTGATCCTCGCGCGGCTGCCGGTCACCGTCACGCTGGCCTTCTTCTCGCTGGCCACGGGGCTGTTGCTGGCCATCCCGCTGGGCGTGTTCGCCGCCATCCGGCCCGGCTCCTGGATCGACCGCTTCGCGCTGTCCACCGCCGTGTTGGGGCAGGCCATGCCCTCCTACTGGTCGGCGCTGCTGCTGATCCTGCTCTTCGGCGTGCAGCTGCAGTGGCTGCCGATCTCGGGCACCGACAGCTGGCAGAGCTTCGTGCTGCCGGTGCTGGCGCTGGGCTGGTACGTGATGCCGGTGCTGATGCGTTTGGCACGCGCCGGCATGATCGACGTGCTGGCGGCCGACTACATCCGCACCGCGCGCGCCAAGGGGCTGCCGCGGCGCACGGTGCTGTTCAAGCATGCGCTGCGCAACGCCATCATGCCGGTGGTGGCCGTGGCCGCCGTGCAGCTGGGTTTCCTGCTGGGCGGCTCCATCGTGGTGGAGAGCGTGTTCGCGCTCAACGGCGTGGGCCTGCTGGCCTGGAGCGCCATCCAGCGCTCGGACTTCCCCGTGGTGCAGGCCATCGTGCTGATCGTGGCCTTCCTGTTCGTGCTGCTGAACCTGGTGGCCGACCTCATCAACGCCTTCCTCGATCCGCGCGTGCGGGTCTCCTGATGCGTGCCGATTCTCAACCGACACCCGCAATGAGCACCCAGGCCACCTCTCCTGACGCCATTGTCCGCCGCCCCCGGCGCAGACCCAGCAAGAGCCTCGTGATCGGCGCGCTGCTGCTGCTGTGCTTCGCCGTGGTGGCGCTGGCATCCCACCTGCTGGCCCCGCACGACCCCTATGCCCAGAGCCTGGTGCGCCGCCTGCGCCCGCCGGTGTGGGACGGCGGCACCTGGACCATCGCCTTCGGCACGGACGGCTTCGGCCGCGACTACCTCTCGCGCCTGATCCACGGCACGCGCATCTCGCTGGCAGTGGGCCTGGGAGGTGCGGCGCTGGCGGGCCTGATCGGCGCCACGCTGGGCATCGTGGCAGGCTACTTCGGCGGCTGGACCGACCGGCTCGTGTCCTTCGTGGTGTCCACGCGCCTGGCACTGCCGTCGCTGCTGATGGCGCTGGCCGTGCTGCAGATCACCGGCAGCGGCCTGGGCGTCGTGGTGCTGGTGCTGGCCCTCACCCACTGGGACCGCTTCGCTGTCGTCATGCGCACCGCCGTGCGGCAGACGGCGGGTGCCGACTACATCACGCGCGCCCGCGCGATGGGCAGCTCGGACCTGCGCATCGTGGCGCAGGAGGTGCTGCCCAACGTGATGGGCCAGTTCGTCGTGATCTTCACCTTCGAGGTGGCGCAGTGCATCCTGGCCGCTGCCACGCTGAGCTTCCTGGGCCTGGGCATACAGGCACCCGAGCCGTCGTGGGGCCTGATGATGTCCGAAGGCCGCGCCGTGCTCGCCACCAAGCCGTGGCTGATCAGCATCGCCGGCGTGGCGCTGATGCTGCTGGTACTGGCCGTGAACCTGGTGGGCGATGGTCTGCGCGACCTGCTCACACCCAAGGGGCCCCAATGAACGCCGCGACCATGCGCACCGCCGACGCGCCCACGCTGGAGGTCCAGGGCCTGTCGGTGACGCTGCCGCTGCAGGCCGGCGCGCTGCAGGCTGTGCGCGGCATCGACCTGCAGTTGCGGCGCGGCGAGACGCTGTGCATCGTCGGCGAGAGCGGCAGCGGCAAGTCCATGACCTCGCTGGCGCTGATGGGCCTGCTGCCCGCGCGCGCCCGCCGCGACGCGCAGCGCTTGCGTTTCGACGGCGAGGACCTGCGCGACGCCGGCGAGCAGCGCATGCAGGCCCTTCGCGGCGACCGCATCGCGATGGTCTTCCAGGAACCGATGACGGCCCTGAACCCGGCCTACACCATCGGCAACCAGCTGGTCGAAGGCCTGCTGCACCACCAGCCTGCCACCACGCATGCGCAGGCCACGCAGCGCGCCATCGCGCTGCTGGAGACCTGCGGCATCGGCCGCGCGGGTGATCGCATGGGCCAGTACCCGCACCAGCTCTCGGGCGGCTTGCGCCAGCGCGTCATGATCGCCATGGCGCTGATGACCGAGCCCGACCTGCTGATCGCCGACGAGCCCACCACGGCGCTGGACGCAACCATCCAGGCACAGATCCTGGATTTGCTGCGCAAGCTGCAGCGCGAGCTGTCCCTGGCCATCCTGCTGATCACCCACAACTTCGAGGTGGTGCGCCGCATCGGCGACCGCGTCGCCGTGATGTACGCGGGCGAGATCGTCGAGACCGGCAGCACCGAGGACGTGCTGGCCCGGCCCGTGCACCCCTATACACGCGCGCTGCTGGCATGCATCCCCTCCGGATCGCACCATGCCAAGGGCCAGCGCCTGGGCTTCCTGCCCGGCACCGTGCCCTCGCTGCTCGGGCCGCTGCAGGGTTGCCAGTTCCGCAACCGCTGCGCGCTGGCCACGCCACAGTGCGAGCAGTCCGTCCCGCGCCAGCAGGTGGGCGACGGCCACCATTACCTCTGCGTGGTGCCGCCCCAGGCGATGCCGGCGGCCACGTCGGCGGAGGCCGCTCCGGCGGCGGCGACCGCGGTGGCACCGGCCGTGGCCCCTGCCCAGGACACCGCGATGGCCGCCATCACGCTGGACCGGGTGGAGGTGCGCTACAGCGTCAGCAAGGGCATGTTCGCGTCCAAGGCCTCGCTGCAGGCGCTGCGCGGCATCAGCCTGCAGGTGCGGCGGGGCGAGGTGCTGGGCATCGTGGGCGAAAGCGGCAGTGGCAAGTCCACGCTCGCGCGCATCGTGTTGGGGCTGGAGCAGGCCACGGCGGGCGAAGTGCGGCTGCAGGGCCAGCCGGTGCTGCAGATGGGCCGCGTGCAGCGTGCGCGCGCCGTGCAGCCCATCTTCCAGGACCCGTACTCCTCCCTCAACCCGCGCCGCACGCTGGCCGCCACCATCCGCCTGCCGCTGGACATCCATGGCATCGGCACGCCGGACGAGCGCGACGCCCGCGTGCGCGAGTTGATGGCGCTCTGCGGCCTGCCACCGCGGCTGGCGCAGTCTCTGCCCTCGCAGCTCTCCGGCGGGCAGCGCCAGCGCGTGGCCATCGCCAGCGCGCTGGTGCTGCGGCCGGAGATCGTGGTCTGCGACGAGCCCACCAGCGCGCTGGACGTGTCGGTGCAGGCCCAGGTACTGAACCTGCTGCAGGACCTGAAGGCCGAACTCGCGCTGACCTACGTGGTGATCAGCCACGACCTCAACGTCATCCGCTGCCTGGCCGACCGCGTGGCCGTGATGTACCTGGGCGCGGTGGTGGAGCTGCGGCCGGCTGCCAGCCTGTTCGCTGCGCCTGCCCACCCTTATTCGCAGGTGCTGCTGGCCGCCACCACGCACGAAGCGCCGGCAGCGGCGGTGACGGGCGAGTTCCCCAACCCGCTGAGCCCGCCGTCCGGCTGCGCCTTCCACCCCCGCTGCCCGCGCGCCGCCGAGCGCTGCCGCAGCGAACGGCCCACCCTGCGCGGCACGGTCGATGGCGAGGTGGCCTGCCACTTCCCGCTCACGGAAGCTGCCCATGCCAGCGTCTGAGGCCCCCACCCTGCCGCCGGAGTTGCTGCAGCAGGCCCTGTACCGGCGTGACCGGCTGGAAGTCTTCGGTGACGTGTCGGCACCGCGCACCGCGCTGCTGGTGCTGAACCTGCAGAACGCCTGGTTGGGCGCCGAGGCTCCTTTCCGTGCCTGCGCGCCCGGGCAGCGCGCGGGCTGGCTGGCACGCATCCACGCCTTCGCGGCCCGGCTGCGCGCGGCCGGCGGCACCGTGGTGTGGGCGCGGACAGCCGTGGGCGCGCCCGGCACGCCGGCCTATTGGGGCGCGTATTACGACCACTTCATCGAACCCGTCAAGCGCGCCCGCGCCGTGGCGGCGCTGGCGGCCGGCAGCGCGCAGCACGCCCTGTCCCCGGAGGCGCAACCCGTCCCTGGCGACTGGCACCTCGACAAGTACCGCTTCAGCGCCTTCGCGCGGGCCGACTACGACCTGGAGCAGCGCCTGCGCGGCGCCGGCATCGACACTGTCGTCGTGGCAGGCACGGCCACCAACATCTGCTGCGAGTCCACCGTGCGCGATGCGCTGATGCGCGACTTCCGCTGCTTCATGCCCCATGACCTGGTGGCCTGCCCCACCGAGGACGGCCACCTGGCGGGCCTGCGCAGCGTGATGCAGGCCTTTGCGGACGTGCGCGACAGCGCCAGCCTGCCGGTGCGCGGCGGCACCTGAACCTTGAAGCGGCGCCGTGCCCACCACGGCAGGGCGCGCCCGGTGCATAGCATGGTCGCGGTGCACGACGCCGCCCCACGCTGGTGCACCATGCGGCACCACATTGCATACCGTTCCCCTCTGCGTGGCACACAACGGTGCAGGCAGGGCACCGCGGCGCGGCGTACACACGGCACGGTTTTCGCTCTGTCTCCCGCATGCCGCGCACCGCCAGCACCACGACCACCCCCCGCAGCCGCAGCACCACGCGCGTGGCCACGCCGCCGCCCAGCTCGGACGACATCTTCGAGAAGCTGCTCGATGCCATCATGGAGCACCGCCTGCCACCCGGCACGCAGCTGGTGGAGGCGCGCCTGGCCGCGATCTTCAAGGTCAGCCGCACCAAGGTGCGAGAAGCCATCGGCCGGCTGGTGCACGACTGCATCGCCACCAACATCCCCAACCGCGGCGCCTTCGTCAGCAGCCCCAGCGTGGGCCAGGCACGCGAGGTGTTCGCGGCGCGCCGGCTGATCGAGCCTGCGTTGATCCGCGACGTGGCGCGCAGCGCGACACCGGAGCAGGTCGCCGTGCTGCGTGCCCACCTCCACAGGGAAAAGGCAGCGCAGCAGGCCGGCGAGGCCCGGCGCATCATCACGCTCTCCGGCGAGTTCCATTTCCTGCTGGCCGACATGGCGGGCAATTCCTTCCTGTCGCGCACCATGCGCGAGCTGGAAACCTTGACCTCGCTGATCATCCTGCTCTACGGCACGCCCAGCCACGAGACCTGCCCCAGCGACCATCCCGCCCTGGTCGATGCCATCGAGCGGCACGACGCCGAAGCCGCGGCCCACCACATGCTGCACCACCTGCACCATGTCGAGAGCACCGTGCAGCTGCGCGAGCCCGAGAAGGTGCCGGACACGCTGGAAGCCATCTTCGCCTGACCGGACGTTCCCGCCGTGCGCCTGCTGCTGCTCAACGCCAACACCTCCGAGTTCGTGACCCAGAAGGTCGCCGCGCAGGCGCGCCGCTGGGCACGCGCCGGCACGGAGATCGTGCCCGCCACCGCGTCCTTCGGCGCACGCATCATCGCCACGCGCACAGAACTTGCCATCGCCGAACACGCCACGCTCGATGCACTGGCCCACCATGCCCCGGGCTGCGATGCCGTGGTGCTGGCCGTGTCCTACGACACCGCATTGCGCGCGGCGCGCGAGATGCTCCCCATCCCCGTGCTGGGCATCACCGAAGCCGCGCTGTTCAATGCCTGCCTGCTGGGCACGCGTGTGGGTGTGGTGATGTTCAGCCGCCGCGTGTTGCCGCTCTACCAGGAGCTGGCGCGCCAGCACGGCATCGACAGCCGCATCGCCGCCTGGCGTGCGCTGGAGACGAATGCCCCCTACGGCGATGGTGACCAGTCCGAGGCGGACCGCCTCGTGGTCGCCGCCTGCCTGGACATGGTGGAGCGCGAGGGCTGCGAGGCCATCGTGCTGGCCGGGGCGGTGATGGCCGGTGTGCCGCCGCGCCTGCAGGCGCTGGTGCCCGTGCCGCTGCTGGAAGGTGTGTCCTGCGCGGTGGCGCAGGCTGAGGTGCTGGTGCACCTGGGTGCGCCCAAGGCCACGCGCGGCAGCCTGGCGACTTTGCCCGCACGTGAACTCACGGGCGTGAGCCCGGCGCTGGCGGCCCGCTTCGGCAACCTCTGAAAACCTTTCATGCAAGCCCTCCGATTCCCCCTGCGCGAGCACGGCCGTTACCCCTACCAACCCATCACGCAACGGCCCGATTTCCACTGGCCCGATGGCAAGCGTCTGGCGGTGTTCATCGCACTGAACCTGGAGCAATACGCCTTCGGCGAGGGCATGGTCGAAGACCTGGTGCCCAACATGCCGCCGCCCGATGTGCTGAACAACTCCTGGCGTGACTACGGCAACCGTGTGGGCGCCTGGCGCCTGCGTGACCTGTTCCGCAGCCTGCAGTTGCCCGTGAGCCTGCTGATCAACACCGCGCTCTACGACAGCTGCCCGTCGCTGATCGATGCCTTCCGCACGGACGGCGCCGAGATCGCCTCGCACGGCCGCACCAACTCCGAGCACCAGGGCGGCCTGGACGAGGCCGCCGAACGCGCGCTGATCGCGGAGGTCACGCAACGCATCGCCGAGCACGAAGGCCGCTCGCCCGCTGGCTGGTTGAGCCCCTGGATCGCCGAGACCGAACATACACCCGACCTGCTGCACGAGGCCGGGTACCGCTACGTGATGGACTGGTGCATGGACGACCAGCCCGTGTGGCTGAAGACCCGCAGCGGCCCCCTGCTGAGCCTGCCCTACCCGCAGGAGATCAACGACAGCGCCGCCATCATGGGCCGGCAGGTGAGTGCCTCGGACTTCGCCGACATGGTCGTGGACCAGTTCGACGAGCTGCTGCTGCAGTCCGCCGAACAGCCGCTGGCCATGGGCATTGCGCTGCACGCGATGATCGTGGGCCAGCCCTTCCGCCTGCGCCATCTGCGGCGTGCGCTGCAGCACATCGCGCAGCAGCGCGAGGCCTGCTGGATCACGACAGCAGGAGCTATCGCGGAACATGCTTACTCAGTGATTCCGCGCCCCCGCTAACTTGCGTTGGCAATCTCCAGGCGGGCGCGTGCGGTCCGCCTGTGCAAGGCGGTGGTGTGTTGTCGCCCGTGAAAAAACCAACCCACACCGGAGAGGCATGCGCGTGCGCAAAAGCGCCCCGACGGGTGGGTGGTGCGGGTGCGCGGACGCAGGCCCCAGTCGCGCATGCCACACATGCTTGCACGCCGACCAGGGAACTTCGCGCTACCGAATTGGCACACCAAAGTAGCTGCTGCGCGAGCGTGGGCCGGAGGCCGCGTGCCCGTACCACCCGCCCTGCCAGAAGCGCCACCCCACAACGCCGCGGGTGCCTGGGCAGTGGAGGATTGGAATGCCATCCCATGACAGATTGCATACCACCCTGCATGGCGGCACGCTTGTTGCTCACACATCGCACATGTGCCAAGCCTGCACCCTTCTGGTTCTTTGCGCCCGCGGATGGGCACACCGATGACCGCGCCCACCCGCTCGTTGCTGGTCCACGGCGCACGCGTCCTCACACTGGACACCGCACAACGTGGGTGGCCCTGCGCCGACGTGGTGGTGCACGACGGTCGCATCACCGCCGTAGGCCCCAACGCAGGTGCGAGCTGGACCGAGGAGCATGGCCCCGTCATCGACGGCACCGGCCTGCTCGCCATGCCCGGCCTCGTGAACGCGCATTTCCATTCCCCCGGCAACCTCATGAAGGGCGCCCTGCCCGGCTACCCGCTGGAGATCTTCATGCTCCACGAGGTGCCACCGCTGGCCGCCGACGGGGATGCGGCGCGCCTGGCCTATGTGCGCACGCAGGTCGGCGCGCTGGAGATGCTGCGCCGGGGCGTCACGGCTGTGCATGACGACGCCTACCACGTGCCCATCGCCCGGCGCGAGGGCATCGACGGGGTGATGCAGGCCTACGAAGACGCGGGCATCCGCGCCACGGTGGCCATCGACCAGCCGAACATCGTCGAATACGACAAGTACCCTTTCCTCAAGGAGCTGCTGCCCGAAGCCGAGCGCCGCGCCATGGAGGCAGCACCGCGCCAATCCTCGGAAGAACTGCTGGGTCTCTACGGCCACCTCATCGACCGCTGGCACGGCGCCGCGAACGGACGCCTGCGGGCAGCCGTCTCCTGCTCCGCCCCGCAGCGCGTGACGGACGATTATTTCCACGGACTGTCCGCCCTCTCACTCGCGCACGACCTGCCCTTCAACATCCACATCCTCGAGACCCGCCTGCAGCGCGTGCTGGGCCAGACGAAGTACGGCAAGTCGCTGGTGCGCCACGTGCACGACATGGGCCTGCTCGACGAACGCATGATGGTGATCCACGCCATCTGGATCGACGCCGAGGACATCGCGCTGCTGGCACATTCGGGCTGCACCGTCGCCCACAACCCGGTGTGCAACCTGCGGCTGGGCAGCGGCGTGATGCCCTGGCGCGCGCTGCGCGATGCCGGTGTGCCGCTGTGCCTGGGCAGCGACGAGATGAACACCGACGACACCACGAACATGTGGCAGGTCGGCAAGACGGCCGCGCTGCTGCACACCCTGGCCTCGCCGGACTTCGACCGCTGGCCGCGGCCCGACGAGATCCTATGGTCTCTTACCCACGGCGGTGCACGGGCGCTCCGGCAGAGCAGCCACATGGGTGCGCTGGCGCCCGGCAATGTGGCGGACCTGGTGCTGCTGGACCTGGACACCTCCGCGTTCACGCCGCTCAACGACCTGCCGCGCCAGCTGGTGATGTGCGAGGACGGCAGCTCCGTGCGCACCACCATCGTGGACGGCCGCATCGTCTACACGCAGGGCCGCATCACCACCGTGGACGAGCCCGCGCTGCGCGCCGAGATGCGCACGCTCATGGCCGGCTGGCAGGCGCAGCGGGCCGCAGCCGTGGAGCAGGCGCGCGCGCTGGAGCCGTATTACCGCGAGATGCTGCGCCGCGCCGCCGCGGTGGATGTGGGCATGCACCGGGCGCTCACACCGTGATGCCGCAGCCACCGTCAGCAGCGCGTCGCCACCGTCGCATCCGCCACCTCCTTGAGCAACCCCCGCAGCCAGCGGTGCGCCTCGGCGCCGTGGCTGCGCCCGTGCCACATCTGGTAGAAGCGCATGTGCGGGTAGTCGATGGGGCATGGCACCACGGCCAGCGGCAGCAGCCGCGCGTAGTGCTGGGCGAAGTGGCGGCTGATGGTGAAGATCAGGTCGGTGTCCACCAGCATGTAGGGCACCATGGTGAAGAAGGGCACGGTCACGCGCGCGTTGCGCGTGGCGCGCATGCCCGCCAGGTGCCGGTCGATCACCCCGCGGTGCGTGGAGGCAAACTGCAGCGGCACCACGTGGGGCGCCAGCAGGTACTGCTGCACCGTCATGCCGGTGCGCGACAGGGCATTGCCGCTCGACATCAGGCAGACGATGTCGTCGTCCAGCAGCGGCGAGGTGTGCATCTGCTCGGGCGGCTCGGGCCAGTTGCCGATCACGATGTCCAGCTCGCCGTTGGCCAGTGCCCGCTCGAAGTCGTAGTCCGGCCCCAGCGGGTGGATCAGCAGCCGCGCATTGGGTGCATCGCGGCGCATGCGGCGTGTCACACCCGCGAGAAACACCGTGGCCAGGTAGTCCGGGCAGCCGATGCGGAACTGCTGCTGCGTGGTGGCCACCTCGAAGGGCTGCGCCGTGACGAAGAGCTTGTCGATCTCCTGCAGCGCCGTGCGCGCCGAGGCCAGCACCTCCAGCCCGCGCGGTGTGGGCACCATGCTGTTGCCGTTGCGCACCAGCAGCTCGTCGCGGAACAGCAGGCGCAGCTTGCGCAGCGCCGCGCTGAGAGCAGGCTGCGACTGGTTCATGCGGATGGCCGCGCGCGTGAGGTTGCACTCGGTCAGCAGCACCGTGAGCACACGCAGCAGGTAGGTGTCGATGGGGTCGCCGGGACGGGCCATGATCAACGGGTCACACCACGCGGCGTGATGGCGGATATAACAAATGCTGCAGCTGCAGCAAAGCAGGCAGCCCGAAACTTCCTTCACGCACGAAACATGCCCAGCGGCACTGCCAGAGCCGATGCCGGGGGGCGGACTTGTGCCCGCGCCTGGCCGGCCTCCGCTTTGCGGCCGGCACCACTGACCCCTCCCATGGCCGCCACCCTCTCCACCCCTCCACGCGTCGCAGGCCTGTACGCGTTGTCGCGCGAAGCCTTCACGGAACTGCTGGGCGAGGTGTTCGAACACTCGCCCTGGGTCGCTTCGCAGGCCTGGTTCAAGCGCCCTTTCGCCGATCTCGATGCATTGCACACCGCCATGGTCACCGCCATGCGCCAGGCTCCGCCCGAGGCGCAGCTGGCGCTGCTGCAGGCCCATCCGCAGCTCGCGGGCCGAGAGGCGCAATCCGGCACGCTGACAGCCGCCTCGGCCGATGAGCAACGCGGCGCCGGACTGCAGGCCCTGCAGCCGGCGCAGTTCCAGCGCATGCAGGCGCTCAACGCCGCCTACGTGGCGCGCCACGGTTTCCCCTTCATCGTCTGTGCCCGCCACTACACGGCAGAGGGCATCCTGCACGAGCTGCAGCGCCGTGGCGCGCTGGACACACCGCGCGAGCGCCTGGAGGCGATGGAGCAGATCGTCGCCATCACGCGGCTGCGGTTGCGCGCCATGTTCCCTGCCGATGCCGGCTGACGGCCCTCTTTCCCCGCCCTTCCCCACCTCTCCACCAAAGGACCCTCCCCATGAAGCCCTTCTTCGCTTCCCTCGCCTCCGCCGCTGCGGTGGCTGCTTGCGCCCTGCTGTTGCCCGCGGCCCACGCTGCCGACCCCGCCAGCATGCGCATTGCCGGCAACTTCTCGTCCAACAGCAAACACGTGGACAACATCGAGCGTCCGTTCTTCTCGAACCTGCCCAAGATCCTGGGCGCGCCCATGTCCATCAACTACAACCCGATGGACGCCGTGGGCGTGCAGGCCGCCGATGCGTTGCGCATGCTGCGCTCGGGCACCTTCGACGTGATGAGCGTGCAGATCGGCATGGCCTCGCGCGACGACCCCTTCTTCGAAGGCATCGACCTGATCGGCGTGTCCACCAACATGGCCGACCTGCGCAAGGCCGTGGAGGCGTACCGCAAGGTCTTCGACGAGCGCCTGCAGAAGCGCTTCAACGCCAAGGTGATGACGCTGTGGCCCTTCGGCCCCCAGGTGTTCTACTGCAACAAGCCCATCAAGACGGTGGACGACATCAAGGGCATGAAGGTGCGCAGCTTCACGCCCTCCATGGCCGCGTTGATCCAGAACCTGGGCGCCACGCCCGTGACGCTGCAGTTCTCCGAGGTCTACCCCGCGCTGCAGCGCGGCGTGGCCGACTGCGGCGTGACCTCGCCCACCTCCGGCAACGCCGGCAAGTGGCCCGAGGTGACGACGTATTTCCTGCCGCTCTCCGTGTCGGGCTCCGTGCAGGGCCACTTCATGAACCTGGACTACTGGAACAAGCTCTCGCCCGAGACGCAGAAGAAGGCGGAAGCAGCTTTCCGCAACATGGAAGACCAGATGTGGCAGCTGGCCGAGACGGCCAACGCCGACGCCATGAACTGCAACATCGGCAAGGACCCCTGCACCCAGGGCACCAAGTTCAAGATGAACATGGTCGAGGTCTCGGCCGCCGACGCGCAGAAGATCAAGACGGCCGTCACCGCCGTGGTGCTGCCGCTGTGGAAGACCTCCTGCGACAAGGTCGACCCGAAATGCAGCGCCGTGTGGAATGACACCGTCGGTAAAGCCCGCGGATACAAGATCAACTGATCCCACCGGGAACACGCCAAGAGCCGCCACCCATGCAGGACAATTTCTTCACGCGCACGCTCAGCCGCACGGTGGACATCATGGTCCTGGCCGTGGGCTGGTGGCTCATCGCGCTCTCCTTCATCAGCTGCTTCGAGATGGTCTCGCGCAAGCTGTTTTCCTTCAGCCTGCAGGGCGTGGACGAGATCGGCGGCTACACGCTGGCCATCGCCGCGGCCGTGGGCTTCTCGTACACGCTGATCACGCGCGGCCACACGCGCATCGACTTCCTGGTGGGCAAGCTGCCGCCAGTCGCGCGCTCCGTGTTCAACGTGCTGGCCATGGTCACGCTCGCAGGCATGGCGGTGTTCGCCGTGCTGCGCGGGTGGACCGTGCTGTCCGAGTCCATCGAGTTCCAGAGCCACTCCACCACGCCGCTGCAGACGCCCATGTGGATACCGCAGTCGGTGTGGCTGGCGGGCTGGGCGCTGTTCATGCTCACCGCCGTGTGGATGGCGCTGCATGCGTTGTGGCTCTTCACGCGCGGCGCGCATGACACGGTCAACACCCTCTACGGCCCGCAGACGCTGGATGAAGAGATCGAGTCCGAGGCCGGCGAGGTGCTGGCACAGGCGCGGCAGGAAACGGAAGCCGTAACCTCGACAACGGTGGGAGCCAAGCCATGATCGGCGCCACCGAAATCGCTATCGGCTTCGGCATCATGCTGGTGCTGATGTTCACCGGCCTGCATGTGGCCACCACGATGTTCCTCACGGCCATCCTCGGCGGCGTGATGTACCTGGGCACACCGGCCGTGCTGGCAGTGGGCAACCAGTTCTGGGCGGCGAACGAAGACTATGTGCTGCTGTCCATCCCGCTCTACATCCTGCTGGGCGAGATCCTGGTGCGCAGTGGCGCCACGAACAAGATGTACCAGTCGCTGGCCGACTGGCTCAACTTTTTGCCTGGCGGGCTGCTGCACACCAACATCGGGGCTTCAGCGCTGTTCTCCGCCGTGTCGGGCTCCTCGGTGGCCACGGCCGCGACGATTTCCACTGTCGCGCTGCCCGCCTTCAAGACCCGCAAGTACGACCAGCGCATGGTGCTGGGCTCGATCGCCGCCGGCGCCAGCCTGGGCAATTTGATCCCACCGGGCATTGCCTTCCTGGTCTACGGCGCGATGACCAATACCTCCGCCGGTCGGCTGTACGCGGCCGGCGTGGTGCCAGGCATCATCATGACGCTGCTGTTCATGGCCTGCATCATCGTGATCGCGCTGCTGCGCCCGAACCTGATGGGCTCGCGCGAGGCCAGCGCGCCGCTGGCCGAGAAGCTGGGGCGCCTGAAGCACCTGCTGGGGCCGGTCATCGTCTTCGTGGTGGTCATGGGCTGCATCTACACCGGCTGGGCCACCGTGACCGAGAGCGCCGCGCTGGGCGTGGTCACCGTGTTGCCCATCGCCTGGGCCTATGGCGGGCTCAACGTGCGGCTGCTGCACGAGTCCTTCCGTGCCACGCTGCGGCTCACGGCCATGAGCCTCTTGATCCTCACCGCCGCCTTCTACCTGAACTTCGTGCTGGGCCTGCTGGGTGTGACGCAGACGGTGAGCGCACTGGTGCAGGCGCTGGACGTCTCGCCCGTGGTGCTGCTCTGGGCGCTGGCCTTGTTCTATCTGCTGCTGGGCATCTTCTTCGAGACCTTGCCCATGCTGGTGGGCACCGTGCCGCTGGTGTTCCCGGTGGTGGTGGCTGCGGGCATCGACCCGGTGTTCTTCGGCGTGTTCATCGTGCTGATGTGCGAGATCTCGCTGATCAGCCCGCCCGTGGGCATGACGCTGTATGTGATCCAGGGGGTGCGAAGGGAAGGGACCATCGCCGAGGTGTTCCAGGGCACGATCCCGTTCTTCGTCACCATGATCCTGATGACGGCGATCCTGATCCACTTCCCCGAAATCGCGCTGTGGCTGCCACGCATCTCCTTCGGTTGACGCGATGACGACTGCGAAGAAGCGCCTGCTGCTGGGCATGCTCACGCCCTCCTCCAACACCACGCTGGAGCCTGTCACCACCGCCATGCTCGCGGGCCTGCCCGAAGCCAGCGCGCATTTCGGCCGCTTCCGCGTGACCGAGATCGCGCTGGACGCCCAAGCCCTGGGCCAGTTCGACGACAGCGAGATCCTGCGCGCCGCCGAACTGCTGGCCCATGCCAAGGTGGACGTGATCGCCTGGAACGGAACCTCCGCCAGCTGGCTGGGCTTCGAGGCCGACGAACGCCTGTGCCGGCGCATCACGGAGGCCACGGGCATCCCGGCGTGCACCTCGGTGCTGGCGCTCAACGAGATCTTTGCGGCCACGGGTGTCAAGCGCTTCGGGCTGGTGACGCCTTACTTGCCCGAAGTGCAGCAGGCCATCGTGCGCAACTACGCGGCCGCGGGCCTCGACTGCGTGGCCGAGCGGCACCTGGCCCTGCGCGACAACTTCAGTTTCTCCGAAGTCACGGCCGACCAGCTGCGCGCGATGGCACGCGACGTCGCCACAGCGAAGCCGGAGGCCATCGTCATCCTCTGCACCAACCTGCGCGGCGCGCCGCTGGCCGCAGAACTCGAAGCCGAGCTCGGCATCCCCGTCTACGACAGCATCGCCACCGTAGTGTGGAAGTCGCTGAAACTGGCGGGCGCGGATGTGCGGCGCGTGCGGGGCTGGGGGCGGCTGTTCGACGAGGTGTGAACACGCATCGTCAGGCCGCAAGGCGGAAGGCAGCCGCCATGCGCTCCTGCTCCCTGGCGGACACCTTCAGGCTCTGCGCGATGCGGGGCCACTGGCGCACCACGCCCCGGCAGCGCTCGATGGTCTCGTCGGCCCTGCGCGCGGGAACCCGGAAGTACGGCGCCACGGAGCGGGCCAGTTCCAGATCCAGGGCGTTGTCCGCCTCACTCACATTGAGCTTCAGGCCCTGCGCATCGATGGACGGGTTCATGTCGTAGGCCGGGGACAGTCGCCAGCCCTTGCCGGGGACCAGCAGGAAGCCGTGGTTGCGCAGGTGATCGTCGGTGTTGGACACGAGCATGTTGAACACGATGCGTGTCCACAGTTCGCGCAGATCGTCGGCCACGCGGCAACCGTGCGCGATGAGCACAGCGGCGATCTCCAGGTAACTCACGCCGGTGGACGCATCCTCGCCGTCGACGTGGCCGGTCAGCGTCATCGCCGATGCGAAGTGCAGACGCCCGCCAGGCGTGCGGTCGAAGCGCTGGACCAGGAAGGTGTGGTGTGGGCTGGCAAAACGGCGCGCAAGGCTGGGCGGCACCTGCAGTCCGCAGCCCTGGGCCAGGGTCTGCACCAGCAGTTCCCAGGCCCCCATGTCGTGTGTGTCGCGCACGCTGGGAAACTTGGCGATCCAGAGCTGCCCCTCGGGATCAACCACACTCGCCTTGGGCCGTGCGCCGCCGAGGGAGCCACCCGGTGCGATCAGCATGCGCAGCCAGTCATCCCCTTCGGCAGCGGTGTTGTCCTCGTCGCGCTCTAGCGCCAGGCTGGCGGCCTCCAGTTCGCGCAGCTGCACGAAGGGTGGTGCAGCGGCGCCATGCTGGTTGTCCAGAAAGTCGCCCGCGTCGTCCAGCCGCAAACGCAATGCCCCGGCGCGGTAGGCGTCGTGCACACCCAGCAGGTAGTCCGACTCGTGGAGGCGCACGGCTTTGCCAGCACGCCCCGCCCGCTGTTCGCGCTCCAGGCGGCGGCGCATGAGCAAACGGCCCCATCGATCCGGGCTGGCGTCGGCAAACAGCCCGAAGGTCTCGTGGGCCTGCGGCGGGTGCTGCGGCCCTTCGTACAGGCCCAGCCGGGGGTCCAGGTGCAGGTGGGTGGCGAAAGGTCGGGCCAACGCCGGGGCGTCGAATGCGAATTCGAAGACCTCTCGCCCGGCACCCCGCCGCGCATGCAGCCACCCCAGCCGCAGAGGCGCCGCGAGACCGATCCAGTCGGCGTAGACGGCGATGGTCGTGGCCACGGGCTCAGCGCCCCTTCTTCTTGCGCGGCGTGGCAGTGTCGATCAGGCCGGCCAGCGCGTCGGCGCTTGCGAATCCGCTCTGTGCAATCCACGCCGGTGGGTGTGCCGAAGGCTGCGGCTGCGGCGCGGGGGCCGTCCGCGGGTCCGCAACACCCTGCCGCTTCGGGGGCTGCGCTGCTGTCACGATCTTGCGCACCGTTGCCCGCTCCCGGAGTGGCCTCTCCCGGAGCGCCTGCTCCTCGGCGGGTTGTGCCCTCGCGCGCGCTGGCAACTTCGCATCCTGCAATGCGCGGCCCACGGGGTCCGCGCCGCCAAGCAACTCCAGGTCCTTTTCGATGCCCAGCACCTGCATGACAGCGAGGTACGCGCCCATGGTCACGCCGGCGCCGCCCCGCTCCAGACTGCGCAGCGTCATGGGCGCCATGCCCGCACGCTCTGCCACCTGCTTGGCGGCAAGGCGCCGGCGCAGCCGGGCCAGGCGCAAACGCTCCCCGAACTGCCGCAACAACGCATCTGCGGAGGGGAGCAAAGTGGCGATCTTCTTGGCCATAGTGTCAATATTTTAGCGTTTAATTTGTATTTTCGCTAGAATATTAGCGCTACTTCCGGGCTGTGCGGCCTTCTGGCCTGTGAGGCCGACGAAGCCCGGGGCGGGCCTTTGGCATGTGTCTTGCACAGCGTCCGGCATGACCACGCCCTTCGACCTCGTCCTGCGCAACGCCCGCGCCACCACCTCCGCCGACATCTTCGACTGCGACATCGGCATCCGTGACGGCCGCATCGTCGCGCTGGGCCAGGGCCTGGCAGGCGGCGCGCGCGAGATCGACGCGGTAGGCCGTGTCGTCACGCCCGGCGGCGTGGACGCGCATTGCCACCTGGACCAGCCCATGGCGCCGCCCGTGCGCATGGCCGACGACTTCGACACCGGCACGCGCTCGGCGGCCTGTGGCGGCACCACCACCGTGATCCCCTTCGCGGCCCAGGCCAAGGGCCAGTCACTGCGTGCGGCCGTGGAGGACTACCACCGCCGTGCGGACGGCAAAGCGCATGTGGACTACGCATTTCACTTGATCGTGAGCGACCCCACGCCCACCGTGCTGCACGAGGAGCTGCCCGCGCTGATCCGCGAGGGCTATACCTCGTTCAAGATCTACATGACGTATGACGACCTGAAGCTGGGCGACGGCCAGATCCTCGACGTGCTCGCCGTGGCGCGCGAACACGGCGCCATGGCCATGGTGCACGCCGAAAATGCCGACTGCATCGAATGGCTCACCAAGCGACTGGAGCTGGCCGGGCAGATCGCGCCACGCTTCCACGCACGCGCGCGCCCGATGCTCGTGGAGCGCGAAGCCACGCACCGCGCCATCGCCTTGTCCGAACTGGTGGACGTGCCCATCCTCATCGTCCACGTCTCGGGCCGCGAGGCGGTGGAACAGATCCGCTGGGGCCGTGCGCAGGGCCTGCAGATCTTTGCCGAGACCTGCCCGCAGTACCTCTTCCTCACGGCAGACGACCTGGGGCTGGACGACAGCTATGGCGGCGCCCGCTGCGTCTGCAGCCCGCCGCCGCGCGACAAGGGCAACCAGCAGGTGATCTGGAACGGCCTGGCCGACGGCCTGTTCACCGTGTTCTCCAGCGACCATGCGCCCTTCCGCTACGACGCGCCCGAAGGCAAGAAGCCCGGCGGCGAGGAGGTCGCTTTCCGCCACATCCCCAACGGCATCCCCGGCATCGAGACCCGCATGGCGCTGCTGTATTCCGAAGGCGTGCTGGGCGGGCGCATCACGCCGCAGCGCTTCGTGGAACTCACCGCGACAAACCCGGCCAAGGCCTATGGGCTGCATCCGCGCAAGGGGAGCATCACGGTCGGCGGCGATGCGGACCTCGTGGTGTGGGACGAGAAGCCGGTGACCATCCGCAATGCGATGCTGCACCATGCGGTGGACTACACGCCGTACGAGGGGAAAGCGCTCCAGGCCTGGCCCGGGCTCACGCTGGCGCGCGGACAGGTGGTATGGGACGGCACTGCGTTCCAGCGGCCCACCGCTGGGGGACAGTTCCTGCGGTGTACCCCGCCCACGCTGTTGCCCCGCCGGATGTGAAGCCTTCGCGGCGGCAGTGCCACGGTTCGAGGCCGGCACGACCGCTGGCAGCTCCGGTCAGTCGCTTCCGGAGATCCCCTGCCCCAGCGCGGCATGCGGGCGCAAATTGCGCCGTTGTCCTACGCGATGCGTGGCTGGCTGGCCGCCAAAGCGCGGGATACTCGACAGTAAACCGGTGACCATCCCGTTGCTGGCGAACGCGAATGTCCGCGGCCCGTGCAGTCGGGTCGCTGGCGTGCACAACCCGAGATCCCTCCGTGAGAATCAGAACACAACTGGTTGCTCTCGTGGCTGGCGTCGCGCTCCCGCTTTTCCTGCTGTCAGGCTTCCTCACCTACCAGCTGTGGCAAAACCAGCGCAACGCCTACCTGCAGCAGTTCCTGGAGCGTGCCGGGGCCGTGCGACTCGCGCTGGAAACGGAGTTCGATGTGACCATGCGCACGCTGCGCACCATCGGCGACGCCTCCGAGATCCCCGAGCCAGAGGTGGAAGTGGTGCTGCGCCGCCGCTTCCGTCGCCTGTTGGACAACAACCCCGACTGGGCGCTGGTCGCGTTGACCGACGCACAGGGCACGGTGGCCATGCGCGACGGCCGGGATGGTGCGCCGCCGATACCCGCGCTGGATGCGCAGAGCGTCGCACAGGCCCTGGCATCGGACAAGGGGTTCATCTCCAACCTGGTGACCACGCAGGATGGCCAGCACCTGGTCTACATCGCCACGGCCATCCGGGGAGACGGTGGCATGCAAGGCGTGATCTACACCGCCATCCGCCATTCCCATTGGTTGCGCCTGCTGCGCAGCTACCCGGTGAGCCCCCAGGGCACGCTGACGCTGCTGGACGCAGAGGCCACGGTGGTGACGCGTACCGTGGGGGACAGCGAATGGACAGGCCACAAGGCACCTTCGGAATTCTGGAACCGGGTGCGCAGCCGGCCGGAGGATTCGTTCCGGACGGCGGGGATGGACGGGGTGCCCTACTACCTGGCGTTCACCCGCTCCAGCGGCACGGACTGGGTCGTGGCCACGGGGGTGCCGGAGTCGGAAGTGGACACCCTGCTCTACCGGCATGTCGTCGTCGTCATGCTGGTCTCGATCGTAGCGCTGCTGGGCGCATTGCTGGTCGCGTGGCGCCTGGGCAAGGACATCCATGCCTCGATGCGTGGCCTGCTGGGCGCGGCCCATCGGCTGGGTGACCTGGAGCCCGCCAACGCGACGCCGCTCCCCATCCAGGAGGCCGAGACGGTGCGTGGCGCATTGCTGCGGGCCGAAACGCAGCTGCAAACGCGCGAGGCATCGCTGAACGCCGCGCTGGAGCGCGAAGCCGCGGCCCGCAACCTGGCCGAGAGCGGCAACCGCGCGAAGGACCAGTTCCTGGCGATGATGGGCCACGAACTGCGCAACCCGCTGGGCGCCATTGCCTCCGCCGCGGACGCCCTGGATGCGGATGCGGATGCGCAGTCGGCGGCCCGCAGCCGCAAGATCATTCGGCGCCAGACCAGCCACCTGGCGGCCATGGTGAACGACCTGATGGACGTGGCCCAGCTCGAGTCCGGCGGCATAGTGCTTCACCGCGCACCGCTGGACTTGGCGCAGCTCGTGGCGAAGGTGGTCGTGCGCTTCGAGGAAACGGGCCGCAGCGCCCATCTGCGGACGCGCACGGTGCTGTCGCCCGCGTGGATCGACGCCGACGAAGCGCGCACGGAATTGATCGTGACATGCCTGCTGGACAACGCCTGCAAGTACACGCCGAGCGGAGGCACCGTCACGCTGGAGGTGCTGGCCGAAGCCGACGCCAGCATCCTCCGGGTACGCGACACGGGCATGGGCATCACGGCCCAACTGATGGAGAGCATGTTCGACACCTTCAGCCAGGGAGGGCGGGGCATCGAGCGCGCCGAAGGCGGCCTGGGCCTGGGCTTGGCGCTGGCGCGCCGGCTCGCGCAGTTGCACGGTGGCACCCTCAGCGCCGCGAGCGACGGGCCGGGGCATGGCGCGGTGTTCAGCGTGACGTTTCCCCGCGTGCAGCCGCCAGTGCCAGCGCCCGCGCTACCGCCACCGCCGCCGGTGACCGATGGCGCATCCGCGGCCACGCCAGTCGACACCATGGTCTTGACGATCGTGGAGGACATCGACGACACGCGCGAGAGCATGGAGCTGATCCTGGAGGCCGATGGCCGGCGGGTGAACTCGGCCGCGGATGGTCCGGAGGGCGTGCGCGTGATCCTGGAGGGGCCGAGCGACGTGGCGCTGGTGGACATCGGCCTGCCCGGCTTCGACGGCTACGAGGTAGCGCGCCGGGTGCGGCAGGCTCCGGGCGGGGCCGGCGTCCTGCTGGTCGCGCTCACGGGTTATGGCACCGAGGCCGACCGTGCAACGGCCATGGATGCGGGCTTCGACCATTTCCTGGTGAAGCCCTTCGACCGCGCGCGCTTCGAGGCCATGCTGCCGGAGATGCTGGCTGCGCGGGCACATCCGGATAACGAACGTCCCGCGGCTTGACCCACGCCACGGCCCCACCGCGTCGCGCCGAGCGAATCGGCGCGGCGCCCACGCCACACCGGCCCCCACCGCACGGCCGCCTCGCGCACAATCGCCCGCCATGGAACTGGAAGTACACGGCTACGACAACGAGGACCTGGACCTGCTGCTGCGCAGTGCGCATGCCGCGCTGAACCATGGCGACGTGCGGCTGGGCCGAGAATCGTCGCAGAAGGTGCTGCGAGCGGCCGAGGCGCTGGGCAACCCGCATTTCGAAGCCAAGGCCCTGCTGTGCCTGGCGCACTGCGACCGGATGCTGTCGCGCTACCGGCGTGCGCACCGCGCCATCCAGCGCGCGGCGCACGGCTTCCACCTGATGGGCGACACCTCGGGCGAGGTGATGGCACTGACCACGCACGCCTACGTGTCCATCAACCTGGGGCGCAACGAAGAGGCGGTGGAAACCGCGCTGCTGGCCGTGCGCCTGAGCCAGTACCTGGACAAGGACCAGCATGCCGTGCTGTCCTATAACGCGCTGGGCGTGGCCTACTACTGGAGCCGCAGCTTCGAGAAGGCCGAGCAGGCGCTGCAGTCGGCCATCGAGATCGCGGATCGCGCGGTGCCGCGGCTGTCGGCCTTCCAGGCGCGCGTGCAGCAGTGGTGGACGGAGCTGATCCGCGTCTTCCACGACCGCTACTACATCGGCACCCTGCCCGCGCTGGAGAAGCTGCGCGCGCTGCGCGAAGGCATCCTGTCGCTGATGGCCAACGGCGACGGGGACAACGGTTCGGAAGGCACGCACATCACGACCGAGGCCGTGCTGCTCTTCGGCCTGGCGCTGGACCAGTGCTGGCACGGCCGCATCGGCCAGGCCAAGCTGGATGCGGAGGCGCTGGCGCGCTGGGCCACGCGGTATGGCACGGTGACCTGGCTCTCCGCGCTGGAGGCCTGGGTGCGTGCCGAGATCGGCTGGGCGCAGGAGGACTGGCGCAACGCGCAGCAGCACGCGGCGCGCATGATCGAGGTGGCGGTGGACGTGGAACACGAACAGCTGGCCTGCCTGGGCCACCTGCTGGCCTCGCAGCTGCACGTGGCGCAGGGCCACAACGGCGCCGCGCTGGACGAGCTGCGCCGCCTGCGCCTGCGCGAGCAACTGATCCGCTCCGACGGGCTGGAGACCCGCGAGCGCGTCGTGGGTTGGCAGGTGGACCTGCGCCAGCGCCAGCAACGCGTGGACCGGCTGGAGATCACCTCGCGCCAGCTCGAGAAGCTGTCGCTGGAGGACACGCTGACCGGCATCCCCAACCGGCGCAATTTCGAGCTCTATGCGGGCGAGCTGCTGCGCAGCGGCTTCGAGCCCAACCGGGCGCCGTGCATCGCCCTCATCGACGTGGACCGCTTCAAGCAGGTCAACGACGGTTTCTCGCACCAGGTGGGCGACGCGGTGCTGCAGCGCATCGCGCAGATCCTCAAGTCGCATGTGCGCGAAGAGGACCTGGCGGCGCGGCTGGCGGGTGACGAGTTCGTGATCGTGTTCCGGAACGCGGAGCTGCCCGTGGCACAGCAGGTGTGTGCGCGCATCGCGGCCGCGGTGCGGGATTTCGACTGGTCCACCATCGCGCCGGGGCTGCAGTCGAGCATCAGCGTCGGGGTCGCAGCGGCCACGCCCGGCGATACCGTGGAATCGCTGACGCACCGCAGCGACGCGGCGATGTACCGGCAGAAGCGGCAAGTGCGCCACTGAGCAGCCAGGCCGACGAGGCAGTCAGCGCATGTCGGCGGGGTCGGGCGGCGGCAGGCCGTTGGCGGGCTCGTCGCTGGCGAGCGCAGCCCGCAGGTCGGAGCGTGCGTGCGCATCCTGCTGCGCCTGGTCGACCATGCGCGTCTCGCGGTGCTCCTGTGCGCCGCGGCCGGACAGGTTGTGCACCAGTACCGCGAAGCGCTCGCTCCATTGCTGCACGAAGCCTGAGAGCAGCGCCAGGCCCAGGAACAGCACGCCCCACAACACCACGATGGCCACCACCAGCTTGCCGTCGCTCCAGACATAGACGAGGTGGTCCGCCAGCACCACCATCAGCGACAGCAGGGTCGCGAGCAGCAGGGACGACAGGGTGCGGGCCGTGACGCGGGCCCAGCGCTGGCTGCGCTGCCGCTGCGCGGCAGGCAGGGCCTGGCGAGGCACACCCCGTGCAAAAGGGTTCACGGCGGCACTCCCCCATGCGCTGCTGCATCCGCGCGAGGGCGGGCGCGGTGGAGCGCTGCGAGTGAATGGCCGCCGTGCGAACACCGGAGCCGGCATGCCAGCCCCTGCGCCGTCATCCCCGGCTTGCGCCCTTCGCCACCAGCACCCCCACCCACAGCAACCCCATCACAGCCAGCATGCCCTCGTTGGAAGCCGTGATCCACGCAGGATCCAGCATCACCGCCCCCACCACCGCTGCGGCGACGAGCAGCAGCAGCAGGCGGCTCACGCCCAGCCGCGAAGCCGGTGCGGGGGACACCGTTGCCGGTGCTCCACCGGCGGGCAGGCGTGCCTCGGGTGATTCGTCGCGAAAGACCGAAGATTCAGCTGGCATGTAAAAGACCTCCCTGCAGTGCCACCGCGCACCGTGCCATCGAGAGCACGGGCTGTCAGCGTCGCTCTATCCTAGAAAGAAACCCACGCTGCATCCAATTGATTGTTGTGATGCAGCATATTCATCCGGGAAATGTATAGCGGGCGCTTGTCCGTAGCCAGGAACAAATCCGCATTTGCAAAGACAGAGCGGGCCTTTCGGCCCGCACATCTGCTTCGTGCGCCCCTTGAAGGGCGCTTCTTCAAGCCAGCCGCGCTGCCACCCAGGCTTGCACCGAGTCCAGGGCCTGCGGCAATTGGCTGGCGTCCGTGCCACCGGCCATGGCCATGTCCGCTTTGCCGCCGCCCTTGCCACCGACCTGGCTGGCGACGAAGTTGACGAGTTCGCCGGCCTTGACCTTGCCCACCAGATCCGGCGTGACGCCCGCTGCCAACTGGACCTTGGCGCCGTCCACCACGGCCAGCACGATGACCGCGCTCTTGAGCTTGTCCTTGAGCTTGTCCATGCTGTCGCGCAGCGTCCTGGCGTCGGCGCCTGGCAGTGGGGCCACCAGCAGCTTCGCGCCGCCGAGGTCGATGGCCTTCTGCACCAGCTCGTCGCCCTGGCTGGAGGCGAGCTTGCCCTTGAGGGCAGCAATCTCCTTCTCCATCGCGCGCACCTGGTCCAGCACGCCGCGGATGCGTTCGTTGACCTCGGCCACGGGCGCCTTCACTGCACCGGCCACCTGGGTGACCGTGGCTTCCAGTTGCTGCAGGTAGGCCAGCGCGCCCTGCCCCGTCACGGCCTCGATGCGGCGCACGCCGGCGGCCACGCCGCCTTCGCTGACCACCTTGAACAGGCCGATGTCGCCCGTGCGCTGCACGTGCGTGCCGCCGCAGAGCTCGGTGGTCGTGCCGATGTCCAGCACGCGCACGATCTCGCCGTATTTCTCGCCGAAGAGCATCATCGCGCCGGTCTTCTTCGCGGCCTCGATGTCCATCAGGCGGGCCTGCGTGGGGTGGTTCGCCAGGATCTCCTCGTTCACCAGCACCTCGATGTCGTGCACCTGCGCGTCGGTGACGGGCGCGTTGTGCGTGAAGTCGAAGCGCGTGCGCTCGGCGTTGACCAAACTGCCCTTCTGCTGCACATGGTCGCCCAGAACGGTGCGCAGCGCCTTGTGCATCAGGTGGGTGGCGGAATGGTTGCGCACGGTGGCGGCGCGCAGGGCGGTGTCCACCTCGGCACGCACGCTGTCGCCGATGGCGATGCGCCCCTGGCGCAGGCTGCCGTGGTGGCCGAAGACATCGGACTTGATCTTCTGCGTGTCGGCCACGTCGAACTGCATGCCCTGGGCCACGAGGCGCCCCTGGTCGCCCACCTGGCCACCGCTCTCGGAATAGAAAGGCGTGGTGTCCAGCACGACCACGCCGGACTGGCCCTCCGACAGGCTGTCCACGGCCGTGCCTTCGAGGTACAGGCCCGCCACCTTGGCGTCCTGCGCGAGCTGCTCGTAACCGGTGAAGGTGTTGCCCGCGCCGCCGTACTCCAGCGCGCGGTCCATCTTGAACTTGCCGGCTGCGCGACCGGCGGCCTTCTGCTTGTCCATGGCCGCCTGGAAACCCGCCTCGTCGACCGCCACGCCGCGCTCGCGGCACACGTCGGCCGACAGGTCCAGCGGGAAGCCGAAGGTGTCGTGCAGCTTGAAAGCCACGTCGCCCGACAGGACCGTGACACCACCGGCCAGCGCCGCGTCCAGGATCTCCATGCCGTTGGCCAGCGTCTCGAAGAAGCGCTCTTCCTCGGCCTTCAGCACCTCGGTGATGCGCTTTTCCTGCGCGGCCAGGTTCGGGTACGCCGCGCCCATCAGCTGCACCAGCACCGGCACCAGCTTGTGGAAGAACGGTGTCTTCTTGCCCAGCTTGTAGCCGTGGCGGATCGCGCGCCGGATGATGCGGCGCTGCACGTAGCCGCGGCCCTCGTTGCTGGGGATCACACCGTCGCTGACCAGGAACGAGGTCGCGCGCACATGGTCGGCGATGACCTTGAGCGAAGGGTTGGCCAGGTCCGTGCAGCCCGTCTCGCGCGCGGCCGCGGCGATCAGCGTCTCAAAGATGTCGATCTCGTAGTTGCTGTGCACATGCTGCAGGATGGCCGCGAGGCGCTCCAGGCCCATGCCCGTGTCCACGCAGGGTGCGGGCAGCTTCACCACGCTGCCGTCCGGCTGCATGTCGAACTGCATGAACACATGGTTCCAGATCTCGATGAAGCGGTCGCCGTCCTCGTCCGGGCTGCCGGGCGGGCCGCCAGGAATCTCGGGGCCGTGGTCGTAGAAGATTTCCGAGCAGGGGCCGCAGGGGCCGGTGTCGGCCATCATCCAGAAGTTGTCGCTCTTGTACTTGCCACCCTTGTTGTCGCCGATGCGCACGATGCGCTCGGCGGGCAGGCCGATCTCCTTGTGCCAGATGTCGTAGGCCTCGTCGTCCTCGTGGTAGACGGTGGCCAGCAGCTTGTCCTTGGGCAGCTTGTAGACCTCGGTCAGCAGTTCCCAGCCCCACTTCAGCGACTCGCGCTTGAAGTAGTCGCCGAAGCTCCAGTTGCCCATCATCTCGAAGAAGGTGTGGTGGCGCGCCGTGTAGCCCACGTTCTCCAGGTCGTTGTGCTTGCCCCCGGCCCGCAGGCAGGCCTGCACCGAGGCCGCGCGCACGTAGGGCCGCTTGTCGGTGCCCAGGAACACGTCCTTGAACTGCACCATGCCGGAGTTGGTGAACATCAGCGTGGGGTCGTTGCCGGGCACCAGCGGGCTGGAGGCGACCACCGTGTGGCCCTTGGAGGCGAAGAAGTCCAGGAAGGTCTTGCGGATGTCGGCGACCGACATGGTGGGGGTGGTGTTTGTCATGGTTCGTTGGCTGGTGTCGTTCAGCGTGTCGTTCAGCTTAGCAATTGGTAGCGCACGCCGGTGAAGCGGGCAAAGTCGCGGTCAAAAGTGAGTACTTCGGCCTGGTGCTCGATGGCCAGCGCGGCGATGTGGGCATCGGTCGTCAGGTTGCCAGCGGTGCCGGCCGACAGCAGCAGCCGCCCGAAGATGCCGGCATGCCGTGGGCCTGGATCCAGCACCCGCGCGCGCGGATGGGCCAGCCAATCGTCCACCACGCTCAGCGCATCGGCGATGCCGAGCGGCGAGGGCAGGATGCCACGCCTGGTGGACAGACGTACGAAACCGATCAGCACCACCCACGCCAGCGCCAGGCCGCGCGCGTCGTCCAACATGGCCTCCAACGCACGCCGCGCACGCGCGTGGTGCAGGCTGTCGGCATGGACCGCATAGAGCAGCAGGTTGGTGTCAGGAAGCTGCATGCCGCACCGGATGCTGGCGCTCGATCCTGCGCATCTTGTCGATCAGTTCTTCGTCTTCCAGTTCGTCTGCCAGTTGGTTGGCATGGGTCCAATCCACCAAAGGCACGCCAGTGTTGTAAGTGCGCTGCACGAACGGCGCGATCTCGTGTGCCGTGGCGTGCTCCGCCGTCAGAGGCACGATCTTGGCCACAGGCTTGTTGTGGCGCGTGATGATGACTTCTTCGCCCGCCTCCGCACGGGCGACGTATTCGCTCAGGTGGGTCTTGGCTTCGAACAGACCGATGACTTCCATGGCATGGCCCCGTGTGAGTTGGTTGAATCAACCAGATTCTAGCTGCGCGTGGATGGCCCCACAGGGAGGAGCGGCCATCTTCGCGGTGTATCCGCAGCGGCGCGTTCCGGTGCTTCACAAGATACTTGAAATATCTTATTAATATATTTACAGTCGCCTGCCATTCCTCACCACCCGCCCTGGAGTCCTCCATGACCGCATCCCGCTGGCAAGGCATCTTCCCCGCCGTGACCACCAAGTTCCATGCCGACGAGTCCATCGACGCCGAAGGCACGGCGCGCCACATCGACTTCCAGATCCGCAACGGCATCCATGGCCTCGTGACCTGCGGTTCGCTGGGCGAGGCCAGCACGCTGTCACTGGAAGAGAAGCTGGAAGTGGCGCGCATCGCGCTCGAAGCGGCGGACGGCCGCATCCCCGTGCTGGCCAATGTCTCGGAGACCCGCACGCGCGAAGCCCTGCGCTACATCGATGGCGCGAACAAGCTGGGCGTGGCCGGCTTCATGGTCATGCCCTCGGTGATCTACGTGGCCGACACGCGCGAAGCCATGGCCAACGTCCGCGCCATGGCCAACGCCGCGCAGAAACCCGTGATGGTCTACAACAACCCCGTGGCCTACCGCGTGGACCTGCTGCCCGAGCACTTCGCCGAGCTGGCCGACTGCCAGTGGGTGGCGGCCATCAAGGAGAGCTGCGGCGACATCCGCCGCATCACCGACCTGCGCAACACGGTGGGCGACCGCTACCAGCTGTTCTGCGGCGTGGACGACCTGGCCTTCGAGGCCCTGGCCCTGGGCTGCGACGGCCTGTTGGCCGGCGTGGGCTGTGCGTTCCCGCGTGAGACGGTGGCGCTGTACGACCTGATGAAGGCCGGCAAGTTCGCCGAAGCACTGCCGTTGTACCAGTGGATGACGCCCATGCTGCACCTGGACGTGTCGACCAAGCTGGTGCAGAACCTGAAACTCATCGACGCCATCGTGGGCGTGGGCACCGAGCATGTGCGCCTGCCGCGCATGCCGGTGGTGGGCGAGGAACGCGCGCGCATCGAGCGCATCGTGCAGCGTGCGCTGGAGACGCGGCCGGTGCAATACCGGTCCGTGGCCTGAGCCCTGCCGCAAGGACATCGCATGCACCGCATCCGCACCATCGACTCGCATACCGGCGGCGAGCCCACGCGCCTGGTCATCGAGGGCTTTCCCGACCTCGGCACCGGCAGCATGGCCGAGCGCCGTGCGCTGCTCGCTGCGGATCACGACCGCTGGCGCGCCGCCACCGTGCTGGAGCCGCGCGGCAACGACGTCATCGTGGGCGCCCTGCTCTGCACGCCCGTGGACCCGACCAATGCAGCCGGCGTCATCTTCTTCAACAACACCGGTTACCTCGGCATGTGTGGCCACGGCACCATCGGCCTCATCGCCTCGCTGGCCTGGCTGGGCCGCATAGCCCCCGGCGAACACGGCATCGAGACACCCGTGGGCACGGTGCAGACCACGCTGCACGACGACGGCAGCGTCAGCGTACGCAACGTGCCGGCCTACCGCCTGCACAAGGCGCTGCAGGTGGAGGTGCCGGGCCACGGCACGGTGACGGGCGACGTCGCGTGGGGTGGCAACTGGTTCTTCCTCGTGACGGACCACGTGCACCGCGTGCACAGCGACAACATCGACGCGCTCACCGGCTTCAGCTGGGCCATCCGCCAGGCGCTGGAAACCCAGGGCATGCGCGGCGACGACGGTGGCGTGATCGACCACATCGAGCTCTTCGCCGACGACGACCACGCCGACAGCCGCAACTTCGTGCTGTGCCCCGGCCGCGCCTACGACCGCTCGCCCTGCGGCACCGGCACCAGCGCCAAGCTCGCCTGCCTGGCAGCGGATGGCAAGCTCGCGCCCGGTACCACCTGGCGACAGACGAGCATCATCGGCAGCCAGTTCGACGCCAGCTACCAGCCGGGTGCCGACGGCCGCGTGCTGCCCATGCTGCGAGGGCGTGCCCACATGAGCGCCGACAGCACGTTGCTGATCGATGAGGCCGACCCCTTCGCCTGGGGCATCCGGCTGTGAGCCAGCCAGTATCCGACGCGGCCACCAAGGTACCGAAGCGCCGGGCCGCCGACGAGGCTTACGACGCCGTCGAGACCCTGATCTCCACGTTGCAGCTCGAGCCCGGCAGCCCCGTGGTCGAAGCCGAGCTCGCCGAACGCACGGGCCTGGGCCGCACGCCGGTGCGCGAGGCCCTGCTGCGCATGGTCTCCATCGGCCTGATCGTGCCCCAGCCACGGCGTGGCCTGCTGGTTTCGTCCATCGATCTCGCGGAGCACCTGGACGTCATCCAGACCCGGCGCGCGCTGGAATGCCTGATCGCCGCCTGCTCGGCCCGGCGCGCCACGCAGCCGCAGCGCAAGGAGATCCTGCGCTGCGCCGAACGCATGGCCAAAGCCGCCACCCGCGGCCGGCTCGACCAGTACATGGAAGCCGACCAGGCCCTGGATGTCGCCAACCACCAGGCCAGCCAGAACCGGTCCGCCGTCAAGGCCGTGCAACCGCTGGTCGTGCAATGCCGGCGTTTCTGGTACGCCTACCAGCACGAGGGCGACATCACCGAGGGTGCCAGGGCCCACATGCGGCTGGCCGAGGGCATCGGCTCGGGCGATGAAGCGTCCGCCATGGCGGGCGCGCAGCAGCTGATGGACTACCTGGAGCGCTTTGCGCGCAGGATCATCGACCAGTGACAGCCCGGGGCGTCATCGCGACACCCACGCGACCCCGAGCGCCACGCACGCGGCGATCCAGACGCCGACCACCATCACGGCCCCGACCCGGCTCGTGGGCCGGCGGCCGTGGTCCCGCATCCACGCGTCGGCGAGTCCACGGCATTCCTCCAGCAAGGGTGCTGGCAGCATGCGCAGGGCGACCCAGATCAGCACGGGCAACAGCAGCACATCGTCGACGAAGCCCAGCACGGGGATGAAATCCGGAATCAGGTCGATCGGGCTCAGCGCGTAGGCCACCACGCACAGCGCCAGTGCCTTCGCATACCACGGCACCTCTGGGTGGCGCGCGGCAAACCACAGGGTCACGCCGTCGCGACGGATGTGGCGCGCCCACGCGCGCAGGCGAACGGTAAATGGAGGCCTTGGATCCATTGGATGGCGCGATTCCACCACATCCCTTTCCGCCCCCGATGCGAAGGCCGCAGGCTGGAGGCTCTGCCTCCTAGAGGGCGCCCGCTTCGAACGCCAATGCCACGATGGCCACGAATCCGGCAAACGCTATCGACGAACTCACCACGAACGACCACGGCAGGGCGGGCTCGCTCACCCACTGCGGAGCTTCCACGTCGGCGGGCTGCGACCCATAACGCACCGGTTCCTCGCGGCGCACCCGGATGTTGCCCTCCCACCGGCACCGAAAGGATTCGCAGCGGAATCGTTGGACGGGAGAGAAACCGCTGATGAACCTGTCGATGGGGCGTCGCCCCGTGCGCAAAATGCTTCCACTGCACTGCGGGCAACCGTCGTGATGGAAGTCTGCTGCGCTGTGGGAGCTAAAGACGGCGGCCATCTGGGGAGACAGATCAAGGTGAAAAGGCCACTTTAATCGTCTGCGCCCAGCAGTGAGCACTCCAATAGTCGCGTTCCAACGTGGGAAAAGTCTGATACACCGAAGCCGAAGAGACTGGAGCGGGTGAAGGGAATCGAACCCTCGTATGAAGCTTGGGAAGCTGCCGTTCTACCATTGAACTACACCCGCCTGGTGCACATCGCGGCGCATGCCGGAGCCGGCGCGAAGGCCCGCAGTGTAACGCAGCCACCGTGGATCGCATGCCCTGCGCCGCTTGCGTGGGACACCGCACATCGCGATGCCGCGTCGGGTGGTATACGTTCATCACCGCATCGGAGAGCGCTTCGTCACCCCTGGAAAGGTCGGCACACCATGGAAGCTTCGCAGCCTTTGCCCAGCCACATGTCCGTGGCAGCATATTCTTGACGGGTCCAGCATGGACGACACCACGCCCCCCTCCGCCCGCGACGACAAACAGGTGGCCGCGTTGCCCGTCACCACCCGCAGCACGCGCAAGCGCATCTGGGGGCGCCTGCTGGACTGGTTCACCATCCAGTCCGTCGCCATCCGCATGGCGGTGCTGGGCATCGCGCTGCTGATTCCGGTCACGGCCGCGTACTGCGTGGTGCATTTCCGCGAACAGGCCTTGCTGGAGGAGCGTGTGCAGGCGCTGGACGCGGACGCCGCCACGCGCGATGGCGTGTGGCGATTCAACGACCGGTTGCCCATCGTGCTGGGCACCGGCTCCATGCTCGGCTTCCTGGCCAGCCAGCCCGTGCAGCGCGTGACCGTGGTCTACCAGCCGCTGATGTGGAACGTCTCGCAGCGCATCGTGCTGGTGGAGTCGCAGGGGCGGAACTACGCCTACATGCCCAGCGACCTGGAGACCACCGTGTTCGCCGACAAGGCCGCCACGGCTGCCTGGGGCAACAGCCTGCAGTTCATTCCGCGCGCGGCACTCACACCCGAGACCCAGGACACCTTCGACCTGCTCGACCACCGCTTCGCCGACGCGCGGCCCCTGTCGGAGAAGAACGGCTGGATCGCGCAGCTGAGTGGCGTGTTGTCCGCGCTGATGACGCTGGGCCTGCTGGCCTTCCTGTATTTCCAGATGCGCGTGCAGTTCAAGACGCTGCGCTTCGTCGAGCCCGACCATGTGCAGGGCGCCATCGGCGACCTGGTGGGCATGGACGACATCAAGGCCGAAGTGGCGCAGATCATGGACCAGTACAAGCGCCGCGCCGCCTACGCCGAGTACGGCATCCGCAAGCCCTTCAACGTGATGTTCAGCGGCCCCGCGGGCACCGGCAAAACCAAGCTCGCGAGTTACCTGGCCAAGGAGCTGCGCCTGCCGATCCTGTTCCACTCGGCCGCCAACCTGGAGACGGGATACGTCGCCGGCGGCGCCAAGACGCTCGCACGCATCGTGGAGATGGCCAAGCGGCGGCGGCGCTGCATCATCTTCCTCGACGAAGCGCAGGACCTGTTCATGAAGCGCGGTGGCCGGCGCAAGTTCGACGACGACACGGCCAACTCGCTGCTGGCCGTGCTCGACGGCGTGCGCAGCCGCGACGAGGCCGAGATCATCTGGATCGTGGCCAGCAACTTCAACAGCGAGACGATGCAGATGGACGAGGCCATGCTGCGCCGCTTCCAGATGAAGGTGGACTTCCGCATGCCCAACCGCGAGGAGCGCGAGGCCATCGTCGGCCACTACCTGGACCAGCGCGCGGCCAAGGTGCTGCCCGACCTGGACCTGCGCCACCTGGTGGACATCACCGAGGGCCGCAGCCCGGCCGACCTGGAGACCATCGTCAACCAGGCCGGCATCACGGCCGTGCAGTCGGGCCAGATGATCGGCACCGACACGCTGATGCGCGCTGCCGAGCGCGTGCTGGTGGGCAACGTCAACAGCCACACCACCGAGGACCGCGAGCGCGACCGGCGCATCATCGCCGTGCACGAGCTGGGCCATTTCCTGGTCGACCTGGACCACGAGCGCCGCCTGTCCGACGGCAACTGGGAGCAGCTGGTGGCCGAGATGAAGACCATCAAGATCTCGCTCAAGGCCAACCCGCGCAACAACGCGCTGGGCTTCGTGTTCCACAAGCAGGGCACGAACCTGCTCAAGACCAAGGCCGACATCGAGCACGACGTGCGCGTGCTGCTGGGCGGCATGGCCAATGAGGAGCTGTTCTTCGGCGAGCAGGGCACCACCAACGGCGCGCACAACGACATCACGCGCGTGACGCAGCTGCTGCACCACGCCGTGGGTGAGATGGGCATGTACCGCAAGACGCGTCTGAACTTCGGCTCGCTGGACAAGCAGAACCCCAGCGGCGCCCGCGCGCTCGATGCCGAGACCCGCCGCGTGATGGAGGCCCAGAGCGAGCGCCTGTACGCGGAGACCAAGGCCGTGCTGACGGCGCTGATGCCCCTCACGCGCCACCTGGCCGCAAGGCTGCTCGAAGCCAACGAGATGAGCCTGGCCGACGTGCTCTACGAGATCCGCCGCTTCGAACTCGGCGAAGCCGCACCCGCAATTGCGCAGGCATGATCCGGGCATGTCCCCGCCGGCCCAGCCCGTCGCGATCGCCGCCGCGGCCCACTGCGTCCGCACCCTGCTGGAGAACCCATGCCCCACCATGTCGACGAGGACGCCCCGATCCTGTTGCTGCAGCTCGGCCCCTGGCTCCATGAGGCACTGGTCGGTGCACTCGGGCCGCGGTACCGGGTGCTGGCAGCCTGGGAACCGGACGCTTTCGATCGCTGCATGGCGCGGCACGGCCCCGCCATCCGGGGCATCATCACCCACACCCTGGCCATTCCCACGGACGAGGCGCAGCTCCAGCGGCTGCCCGCGCTGGAGCTGGTGATCAACCTGGGCTCGGGCCGCGACAGCCTCGACGCCGAGGCCCTGGCCCGGCGCGGCATCCCCGTGCGCAGCGGCGCGGGGGCCAACGCGGACGACGTCGCCGAACTGGCCATCTGCCTGATGCTGGCCGTGGGCCGCGGCATGGTGGAGGGCGACCGCCTCGTGCGCGCCGGCCAATGGTCCAAGGACCACCTGCCCGCGCGGCACCGGGTCAGCGGCAAGGCGCTGGGCATCTTCGGCATGGGCCACATCGGGCAAGCCATCGCCCGCCGCGCGCTGGCCTTCGACATGCGCATCGCCTACTGCAGCCGCCACCCCCAGCCAGCCCTGCCCTACCGCCATGAGAGTTCACTGGAAGCCCTGGCGCGCGACTCCGACATCCTGATCGCGGCCGTGCCAGGCGGGCCGGCCACGCGCCACAGCATCGACGCCCGGGTGCTGGCGGCGCTGGGGCCCGAGGGCATGCTGGTCAACATCGCACGCGGCTCGGTGGTGGACGAGGCAGCGCTGGTGCATGCGCTGCGCAATGGCCTGATCGGCGGTGCGGGGCTGGATGTCTTCGAGCACGAGCCCGCTGTGCCGGCCGCGCTGCGCGCGCATCCGCGCGTCGTGCTGCAGCCCCACCTAGGCGGCGTGACCGTGGAGGCCTACCGCGACATCGCCGCCCTGGCCGCGCGCAACCTCGACGACCACTTCGGCTGAATACCGCGGTGTGAATCCCGCGGAGGAGTGGCGGGCATACTCCCGCCATGGCCGAAGCCCTCAAGACCCAGTACGGCACGGATGTGCCCGCCGCCATTGCCACGATGGTGGCAGCCGTGCATCCCGCGTTCCCCCGCAAGGCCTTCCTGCGCGACGTGCAGGCAGGCTACGACGACCTCGAACTCATGCCGCGTGGCCGCCACATCGCCCGCGTGTTGCGCAAGCACCTGCCCCAGGACGTGCCCGCGGCCATGGACATCCTGGTGGCCGCAGCCGCCCAGCCGGACCCACGACCCGTGCGCGGCAGCCTGGCCAGCTTCCTCTTCCTGCCGCATACGCATTTCGTCGCCGAGTTCGGCCTCGACCATTTCGAGGCCGCGATGCGGGCCCAGCATGCGTTGACGCAACGCTTCACCTGCGAGTTCTCGATCCGCCCTTTCCTGTTGCACCACCCCGAGGCCACGCTGGCCCGGCTGCGGCAGTGGACGCAGGACCCCAGCGAACATGTGCGCCGCCTGGTGTCCGAGGGCACGCGCACGCGCCTGCCCTGGGCTGGTCGGCTGCCCGCCTTCCAGGCCGACCCGGCGCCGGTAGTGGCGCTGCTGGAGCTGCTCAAGGACGACCCGGCGTTGTATGTGCGCCGCTCGGTCGCCAACAACCTCAACGACATCGGCAAGGACAACCCAGACGTGCTGGTCGACACCGCCGCGCGCTGGCTGGCCGATGCGCCGCCGGACCGCGCGTGGATCGTGCGCCATGCGCTGCGCTGGGCCGTCAAGCAGGGGCATCCAGGGGCGCTGAAGGTGCTGGGCTTCGGCAAGGCGGCGGCGGTGGAGATCCACGATGCCAGCCTGCTGCCCGCGCGGCCGGCCATGGGCGGCGCCATCACCATCGGCTTCACGCTGCACAACCCGCGGGCACGTCCGCAGGAACTGCTGGTGGACCTGGCGGTGCACTACCGCAAGGCCGGGGGTGGCAGCAGCCAGAAGGTCTTCAAGCTCAAGACCGTGGCCCTGTCCGGCAAGGCCAGCGTGCGCCTGCAGAAGAAGCTGTCACTGGCCGAGATGACCACGCGCAAGCACCACGCCGGTGTTCACGCGGTGGAGGTGCTGGTCAACGGCGCCGCGATGCCGCTGGGGGAATTCACGCTGGTGGCGCGGTAGCCGCCCTGCTTGGAAGCACAGGACGGCTCGTTTATCCTCCGGCTTCTTCGAATCCCATGGCCCACACCTTCCAATCCCTGTCGATGCCGGCCGTCATGGCCTGGGGGCTGTTGTTCTTCAGCAGCATCTACCTGGTTTTCGGCGCGCTGAACTGGACCATCACGCGGCACCTGCTCCCGGCACTGGGCATCGGTCGCATCCTGGACCCGCGGCCCGTCACCCGCGAACAGCTGCACCGCGAATTCCTGCAGTCCGGCTGCTCGATCCTGATCTTCGGGCTGGGCATGGTCTTCCCGTGGGGGCTGTTGCAACTGGGCTGGGCGCGGCTGGACCCGAACCCCAGCGGCTGGCAGATCACGCTGGAGATCGTGGCGCTGGCGGTGTGGAACGACATCCACTTCTGGATCAACCACCGCCTGCTGCACACCCGCGCGTTGCTGCGCTTCCACGGGCCGCACCACCGCTCGGTGGTGAGCACGCCCTTCTCCACCTACAGCTTCCACCCGGTGGAGGCGCTCATGCTGGGCAATGTGATCCTGCTGCCGATGCTGGTGCACGATTTCAGCTTCTGGGCCCTGGCCTCGGTGCCGGTGTTCAGCCTGTTCTTCAACAACATCGGCCACGCCAACTACGACTTCTTCACCGGCGTGTCGTACAGCCACTGGTTCGCCGCCAGCCGCAGGCACCACCTGCACCATGCCGCGCATGGCGGCAACTACGGGTTCCAGTTCACCTTCATGGACCGGCTGTTCCGCACGCGGCTGCCTGCGAATGCGGCCGATCCGCAGATCGCCGCCTTCCGGCGCAAGCAGCAGGCCGCGGGTGACGCGGCGCGCTGAACGCATGCCTACTTGGCCAAGCTTGCGCAACACCCGGGACTGGCAAAGCCTGGCCTACATGGCCGCCCTGCCCGCGCTGGCCGCATGGCAATGGCTACACGGCTTCAGCCTGCCGCTGTATGCATTGCTGCTGCTGCTGACGCTGGGCATCAGCGTGGTCCACCACAACCACACGCACCTGCGCATGTGGCGTGGCCGCACCGCCAACCGCGCCACCGACCTCTGGCTCACGCTGCTGCAGGGGCACCCGGGCTTCGTGTTCTGGCCCGCGCATGTGGCCAACCACCACCGGCACCGCCATGGTCCGCGTGACTTGGTGCGCACCTACCGCTTCGGGGGCGACACCAACCACCTGCTGGGCTACCTGCTGCATCCCATCCAGGCCGTCTGGGTGCTGTACCCCGTGTTCCTGCGCTGGCTGGCCCACCTGCGCCGCCACCGGCCCGGCGCCTTCCGGTATTGCATGCTGCAGTACGCCGTGTGGCTGGGCTCCTGGGCGCTGCTGCTGGCGCTGGACTGGCGCAAGGCCCTGCTGTTCGTGATCCTGCCGCAGCTGCACGGCCTGCACTGGCTGCTGGCCACCAACTACCTGCAACACGCGCATGCGGATGGCCGGCCCGCCGAGGGGCACGAGCGCCGCTACGACTACGCACGCAACTTCGACGGCCTGCTCAATCCGCTGTTCTTCAACATCGGGCTGCACACGGCGCACCACGAGAACCCGCACGCGCACTGGTCGGAGCTGCAGCAACTGCATGCACGCCACTACCGCGACCGCGTGCACCCCGCGCTCAACGAAGGCGGCCTCGTGCCCTACATGTTGCGGGTGTACCTGCTGGGCGCGGTGCTGCCGCGTTTCCGCACGCGCCCGATGATGCCGCCCGGCACTTTGCCAAATCCCTGAATCCCTGCGAGTCTTTCGATGCCCGTTGCCTTCGACCGTGTCTATGTCCAGAGCGCCGGCTACTTCATGCCGGGCGAGCCCGTGGCCAATGACCAGATGGACGCGTACATCGCCCCGCTGAACCGCATGTCGTCGCGCATCCAGCGCCGCATCCTGGCCGAGAACGGCATCCGCACGCGCCACTACGCCATCGACGCCGAAGGGCGCGCGGTGTTCAGCAACGCGCAGCTGGCCGCAGGCGCCATCCGCGACTGCCTGCAGCGTGGCGGCAGTGCGCTGGACGCGGTGTCGATGATGGCCGTGGGCAGCTCGGGCGGCGACACGCTGATGCCAGGCTTCGCCAACATGGTGCAGGGCGAACTCGCCGCCCCACCGATGGAGACGTTGTCGGCGCACGGCATCTGCGCGGCGGGTGTCGCAGCCATCCAGGCTGCGGCCCAGGGCATCGAACTGGGTGCGCACCACAATGCTTTGGCGGTGGCCAGCGAGATGCCTTCGCGCCTGTTCAAGCGCTCGCGTTTCGCGGCACGGGGCTACGAGACCGACTTCGACTCGCACTTCCTGCGCTGGATGCTGTCGGACGGTGCCGGGGCGCTGATGCTGTCCGACAGCGCCACGCTGCCCGACACGCCCGGCTTGCGGCTGCAGCTCAAGTGGGTGCACCAACGCTCCTTCTCGGGCGACTACCCGGTGTGCATGCAGCTGGGCCTGACCGAAGACCGGCAGCAGGGCCACCTGGACTACGCGGGCTGGGCCGAGGCCGAGGCCGCCGGTGCGTTGTCGCTGCGCCAGGACATCCGCCTGCTGCCGCACCT
Source organism: Burkholderiaceae bacterium (assembly GCA_965278985.1). Taxonomy (GTDB): domain Bacteria; phylum Pseudomonadota; class Gammaproteobacteria; order Burkholderiales; family Burkholderiaceae_C; genus CAISIP01. The sequence continues at coordinate 2,121,482 of OZ257131.1, forward strand.
CTTCGACATCGGCATCCACGAATACGCGCGGCTGGTGCACGACGGCTGGGTGGACCCGCAGCGCATAGCCCACTTCCTCTGCCACTACTCGTCGGAGAAGTTCATTCCCGTGGTGGAAGACCTGATGCACAAGGCGGGCCTGGCCATTCCGCGCGAACGCTGGTACAGCAACCTGGCCTGGCGCGGCAATACTGGCGCGGCGTCTATCCTGGTCATGCTGGCGGAGTTTTTGCAGACGCGTACGCTGGAGCCGGGGCAGCAGATCTTCTGCTACGTGCCGGAGTCGGGGCGCTTCACGACGGCCTACATGCTGTTCGAGGTGCAGGCGGTAGATGCACCGCAATCCGCGCCCTCGCGCGTGGCATCGCCTGTGGCCGTGGTGCCGGACGAACCCCTGATCGCACCGCCCCACGACCCGCAAGCGGCGCCGCCCGCGTTGCGCGACCTGCTGACCGAGCTGGCCTCCCTCTGGCACGACTACCGCTCCCAAGTCTGGCGCACGCCGCTGGTGCGGCAGATCCGCGAGCGGCGCTTCACCGTGCCCGACTATCGCAACTGGATGGCGCACTGGATCCCGCAGGTGCGCGAAGGCAGCCTGTGGATGCGCGAGGGCGCGGCATCGCTGAGTGCACCCTTCCAGCCGCTGGCCGCGCTGATCGGCATCCATGCAGGCGAGGAGCAGAACGACTTCAAGATCCTCTTCGACGACTACCGCAAGGCTGGTGGTGCGACGGAGGACATCACGCAACTGCACCGCAACCCCGGCGGCGAAGCGCTGAACGCCTACCTGCACCGCCTGGCCGCGACCACGGACCCCTTCGGCCTGCTGGGCGCGATCTACATCATCGAAGGCACCGGGCAACGCATCGTGCCGGCATTGCTGCCCCTGCTGAAGGCCGCACTTCCACTGCCGCCCGACGCATTCCGTTTCCTCGAATACCACGGCCACAATGACGAGAACCACCTGGCACGCTGGCTCACGGCCGTGGAGATGGTCATGGCGCTGGACACCGAGGGCCGCTTCGCGCAACAGATCATCGGCACGGCGCGCCACACGGCGGCGTTGTACCTGATGCAGTTCCAACACGTGACGGAAGGCACCCTGCTGACATGAAACAGCCCCCACGCTTCCCCGCTTCGCGAGGTCCGCTGCCCCCCCGAGGGGGTGCGTCAGTGGCTTCGGACGGCCGGGCACCACTGACATGAACCGCCCCCTCCCGGACTTCCTGGCCGTGCCGCACGACGAGCGCGACCCCAACCCGTGGCGCGCGCTGTTCCTGGACCAGAGCACGCCCCTGCCCGACGACGTGAAGAGTGCCTGGCTCACCGATTCCAGTTCGGCCTCGCGCCAGTTCCTGCTGCCCTTCCTGCGGCCACTGGCGCGCACGTTCATCGTGCTGCTCCAGGTCCTCAAGGTCTTCGTGCCGCGCAACTGGTCCCATTCGAAGGCGCTGCATGAGTTGCTGGCCTGGGGCCTGAAGCGCTTCGTCTCGCCCGAGGCCAACTGGCTGATCCTGCGCCACTTCCACCTGGGTTCGCAAATACTGACCTTCATCGGCCGCAACTCACCCGCGCCCGTGGCCACGAACCCGCTGGAGCCCGCCGATATCGACGCGCTGCGCGACCACCTGTTCCTGAAGCACGACCTGAACCTGTTCAACTTCGTGATCCGCCTGGGCCAGGCCCTGCGTGACCAGGGGCTGGAGCTGTGCAAGCCCGCGCACCTGGACCTGTCGATGATCCGCGACCCCGGCCTGAAGCTGGAGGACATGCCGCACGGGAAGCTCAACTTCCTGGACCTGCAGAGCGCCATCGAGCTCTTCACGCCGCTGTACCAGCTGATGCTGACCGACAACGACTTCTGGCGCGCGGCCAACTCGCTGCAGCTCGACGAGACCATCGGCATCTATTGCGCCACGCTGCTGGCGGCGCCCGAGCACTTGGTGCTGGTCAACAACAAGCATCCCTTGGTGCCGCTGTCTACGTTGCGTGCGGGACACCGGCTCGTGATCCACGGCCTGTCGACGGAGATGCTGCACAGCCTGCTGTGCAAGTTCCAGTCGGCGCAGGCCGCGGGCGTGGCGGTGAATACGACGAGCGGTCCGGCGGAGGCGGCCTGATCGCCGGCCCTGCGGTCAGATCTTGAAGGCTTCCAGTGACTCCGGCGCAAACAGTTCCTTAGGCTCCAGCAACCGCTTCGACAACCCCTGCTCAAAGTGGTAGCGCAGGAAAGTCTTCAACGTCGCCTCGTTCTTCTCGAAGCCGTAGGGCCAGTAGTCCTGCCCCATCTCGCGCTTGACCTGCTCCACATGCGAGGTCAGCCAGGGCAGCATGGCCTTGAGGGCGGCCGTCTCGTAGAGGTCTTCGTAACAACGGCGTTGTGATTCCCACAGCGCCTTCATCATCGACTGCGCGATCCAGCGGTTGGCTTCGTAGACCTCGCGGCGCATGGCCACCGTGTGCATGATGGGGAAGATGCCGGTCTGCTTGAAATAGTCGCGCTCGATCTGCTCGTAGTTCTCGAAGAGGCGCACCACGCGCCCGTCGCCGCGCAGGAAGCTCGATGGCATGCGCGCCGTGTAGAGCGCTTCGATCTCGCCGTCGTGCAGCATCTGCGACAGCGTCTGCTCCGGCCCGATGGGGTGGACCTTGATGTTCGGCGGCAGATCGAGCTTGATCTTCTCGGAGCGGCCCGGCTCCTCTTCGCCACCCGTGAAGTAGGTCACGCTGTCGACCGGCACGCCATAGTGGTCCGACAGGATGCCGCGGATCCACACCGGGGCCGTCATCTGGTACTCAGGGTTGCCCACGCGCTTGCCGATCAGGTCCTTTGCCTCGCGGATGCCCGCATTCGCGTTGACGTAGATGCAGGAATGCCGGAAGAAGCGCGACGGGAAGGCCGGCAGCGCCACGAAGGGCCGCTCCGGCTTGTGCATGGACACCGAATACGACGACAGCGACAGCTCCGCGAGGTCGAACTCCTGGTGCCGCAGCATGCGGAAGAAGGTCTCCTCCACCGGCATGTTCAGGTAGTTGAGGTCGATGCCGTCGGGCTGGACGCTGCCATCCATCAGCGCGCGCGTGCGGTCGTAGTTCCAGCAGCCAAAGCTCAGGCGGAGACGTGACATGGAGTCCTTTCAGGGATTGCGGGTGGGGGTTCAATCCGCGGGTTTGATCCCGGCGGCCTTGATGGCGGAAGCCAGGCGGTCGTTCTCGGCCAGGATCGCGCGGCCATAGTCGGCAGGCTTGCTGCCCACGGCCTCGATGCCGGCGTTGGCCAGCAGCTGCACCACCTCGGGCACCTTGGCGATCTTCTCGATCTCGGCACTGACGCGTTCGACGACTGCCGGTGGCGTGTTGGTGGCCGCCAGCACGCCCACGATCACGGCCAGGTCGAAGCCCGGGATCACCTCGGCGATGGCGGGCACGTTGGGCTCCATGGGCGAGCGCGTGCCGGCGTTGGTGGCGAGGATCTTGGCGCGGTTGTCCTTCACGAAGCCCGCCAAAGAGGGCAGCGCAGAGAAGATCACGTCCACCTGGCCGCCGATCAGCGCTGGCACCGACTGCCCCGAGCCCTTGAAGGGCACATGCGTGACGTCCAGCCCCAGCGCGGCCTTCATGGCTTCCATCGTGAGGTGGTGCGTGCTGCCGATGCCCGAGGATCCGTAGTTGAGGGCACCCGGCCTGGCCTTGGCCTGCGTGATGAAATCCTGCAGCGAGTTGATGCCCGTCTTGGGGTGCGTGGCCAGGTACAGCGGCGCACGTGCGGCCAGCGACACGGGCAGGAAGTCGCGCTTGTAGTCGTAACCGATGTTCTTGTAGATGGACGGGTTGATCGAGAACATCGAGCCGTCGGTGACGAGGAAGGTGTAGCCGTCAGCGGGGCTGGACGCCAGCACCTGCGCCGCGACCAGGCCGTTGGCACCGGGCTTGTTGTCCACCACCACCGACTGGCCCAGGCGCTCGGTGAGCCGCTGCGCGAAGATGCGCGCCACGGTGTCGGGCAGGCCACCGGCCGAGTACGGCACGACGAATTTGATGGGCTTGGTGGGATAGGCCCCCTGGGCAAGGCCTGTGGCCGGCAAGGCCAGCGCGCCCGCGAGGGCGAACGCCAGATGGGTCAGCAACGTGCGACGACGAGATTGCATACCTGTCTCCTTGTGGTTCTGGATGGAAATGAAAACGGAATACCCCGCGCGGCGGCACGGGGCGGGTGCCGTCACGACTGCGTGGCGGACACCGAGTACGAAGGTTCGAGCGCGGGTGCGGCCGGGGAGGCGCCGTCTTCCCAGACGTAGCGGGCCTCGTAGGTGCGCCAATCCTGCGTCTTGGGCACGATGGCCTGGTAGGAGCACACCTCGCGCGGGATCCGCAACTCGCCCGTGCCGATGGCCGCACCACCCGCCTGGAAGCTGCGCACGGCGTCGAGCATCTGCTTGCGGAACTCCACCACCGCCATGTCGCTGGCGCCCAGGCGTTCGTGCGTGCGGTCGGCAATGGGGCCCATCGTGACCCACATGGCGATGTCCTGGTTCGGGAAGCCCGTGATGCCTGTGAAGTTGCCGGCCTTCATGGCGGCGCGGTCCTGCCAGTAATGGTTGTCGCGGTTGCGCAGCGGGTTGTATTTGTCGTCCAGGTCCACGCCCACGGTCTGGCCGAGGAATGTGCGCCACGACGCCGTGTCCGGCGTTTGCGACGGGTGGCCCCAGGCCATGAAGTAGAAAGCCGTGTGGGTGTCGTCCATTGGCACGTTGATGTTGGCCACGTTGTACTGGTTGTTGGGCGGGATCAGCGCCGTGGCGGGCGCCACGAACACCGTGGAGCGCACATAGTCGTTGGTGGCCGCGTTCGTGATGGGCCGGCGCAACGCCGCATAGCGAAAGCCGTAGCCCGCACGCTCCACCTGCATGCGCGGTGCCTTGTCGGTGGAGGGCCGCAGCCAGTTGGTGGCGGTGGCCTTGGCACCGTCCACGCGCGCCGGCACCATGTCCGACGAATGCAGGCTGGAGCTGTGGGCCGAGTCGATGGCACCCTCCAGGATCTGTGCCCAGTTGCAGGGGATGAGCGCCTTGGCGATGGTGACCCGCGTGTCGGCCGTGGGCGCCCAGGCCGGCGGCACGAACTCCGGCATCGTCTCGGCCGGGCCCATGTAGGCCCAGACGAAGCCGCCCCACTCCTGCACCGGATAGGCCTTGTGCTTGACCTTCTGCACCATGCCGCTGGCCGCGGGCTCGGACACCATCTCCAGCACGTTGCCACGCACGTCCATCTTCCAGCCGTGGTAGAGGCAACGCAGGCCGCAGTTCTCGTTGCGGCCGAAGACCAGCGAGACGCGGCGATGCGGGCAGTATTCGTCCATCACGCCGACCTCGCCGTTGGTGTCGCGGAACACCACCAGGTCTTCGCCGAACACGCGGGCCTTGACCGGTGCACCGTCGGGCTCGGCCACCTCCTCGATCAGGCACACCGGCGTCCAGTGCCGACGCATCAGCTGGCCCATGGGGGCATCGCCCTCCACGCGGCACAGCAGGTCGTTCTCTTCAGCGGTCAGCATGCGTATTGCTCCTTCGTGATCCCCGCCGATGCGCGGGCGCTTGCCAGAATATTCTTAGAGCTCTAAGATTATGAGCACCCGCGATGCTTGTCAAGCGGGTATGCCCGCCCCACTCCGGAGACACCCCGTGACCCTGCCCGCTCCCGACCATGCGACCCACGCCGACGAGGCGCCCTTCGTACCGCTGAAGGTCACGCACAAGACCCCGGCCGCGCGCGACATCGTGTATTTCGAACTGCGCCATCCCGAGGGGCAGCCCCTGCCGCCCTACACGCCGGGCGCCCACCTCACGGTGGAGGTGCCCGGTGGCGCGCGGCGCAACTATTCGCTGTGCGGCGACCCGGACGACACCAGCGTCTACGCCATCGCCGTGAAGCGCGACGCACAGGGTCGCGGCGGTTCGATGGCCATGGCCGACCAGGTGCAGGAAGGTGACCTGCTGCCGGTGAGCGCGCCGCGCAACAACTTCGCGCTGCATCCGCGCGCGCCCTCCTTCCTGTTCATTGCCGGCGGCATCGGCATCACGCCCATCCTGTCCATGATGCGGCACCTGAAAGCGCGTGGTGGCCTGCCCTTCCGCCTGATCTACTGCACGCGCGATGCGGAGGGCACGGCCTTCCTCCAGCACCTCCAGCAAGAGTTTCCAGGTCAGGTGCAGGTCCACCACGACCATGGCAACCTCGACGATGCGCTGGACCTCTGGCCCGTGCTGGAGACACCGGGACAGGAGCACATCTACTGCTGCGGTCCGAAGCCGCTGATGGAGGCCGTGGCCGACATGTCGGGCCACTGGCCCACGGGCCATGTGCACTTCGAGAGCTTCGGCGTGGACGCCGCGGCCAATGCCACCAACAGGCCCTTCGACGTGCGCCTGGCACGCAGCGGCACCACGGTGCACGTCTCGGCGGAAGAAACGCTGCTGGAGGCGCTGCGGCGCTGCGGCCAGCGCGTGCCCAGCTCCTGCGAGAGCGGCACCTGCGGCACCTGCCGCACCACGCTGCTGGAAGGCGAGGCCGAGCACCGCGACATGGTGCTGACCGAAGAGCAACGCGGTACCCAGATCATGGTGTGCGTGTCGCGCGCCGTGACGCCCGAACTGGTGCTGGACCTGTGAGCACCGCCACCTCCTCCAGAAGCAGCCCGCTGCGCATCGGCGTGGCCGGCCTGGGCCGCGCCTTCACCCTGATGCTGCCTACCTTCGTCGCGGACCAGCGTGTGCGGCTGGTGGCCGCCGCCGACCCGCTGCAGCAGGCACGCGAGCAGTTCGTGCGTGACTTCGGCGGCACGCCCTACACCACGGTGGAGGCGCTGTGCGCCGACCCGCAGGTGCAGGTCGTCTACATCGCCACACCGCACCAGTTTCATGCCGAGCATGTGCGGCTCGCCGCGGCGCATGGCAAACACGTGCTGGTGGAGAAACCCATGGCCATCACGTTGGCGCAATGCAGCAGCATGATCGAGGCCACGCAGGCCGCCGGTGTGCACATGGTGGTGGGCCACAGCCATAGCTTCGACGGGCCCATCCTGCAGACCTATCGCCTGCTGCGCAGTGGCCGCTTCGGCCGGGTGCGCATGCTCACGGCCTTCAACTTCACGGACTTTCTCTACCGCCCGCGCCGTCCTGAAGAGCTGGACACCGACCAGGGCGGCGGCGTGATCCACAGCCAGGCCACGCACCAGATCGACACGCTGCGCCTGCTGGGCGGCGGGCTGGTGCGCAGCGTCACCGCCCACACCGGCAACTGGGACCCCACGCGCGCCACCGAGGGCGCCTACCACGCGTTGCTGGACTTCGAGAACGGCTGCTTCGCCAGTGCCACCTACAGCGGTTATGGCCATTTCGACAGCGACCTGTGGATGGACGGCATCGGCGAAATGGGCCAGGCCAAGAACCCGGCCGACTACGGCGCCGCGCGCAAGCGCCTGGCGCAGGCGCCGGACTCGGACACGGAAACCCGGCTCAAGGCCGCGCGCAATTACGGCGGCAGCCTGTACACGCCCGCGCCCTCCGCGACGCCGGCGGCGCAGGCGCATTTCGGTCCGCTGGTCGTCAGCTGCGAAGGGGCCGACCTGCGTCCCACGCCGCTCGGCGTGCATATCCTTGGCCACGACCGGCAGGACTTCGAGCCCTTGCCCGCGCCCACGGTGCCGCGCCGCGAAGTCATCGACGAGATCGTCGAAGCCGTGCAGCACGGCGTGCCACCGCTGCACAGCGGCGCATGGGCGCGCGCGACCACAGAGGCCTGTCTGGCCATCCTGGCGTCAGCGCGCACGCGCGAATCCGTGGCACTTCAGCTGCAGGTGGCACCCACCGCCTGAGCCGGAGGGCGAGGTGCTCAAGGAGAATCGCCGGATGGCCAAAGCTCCCCTATCACGCCCTTCCCTCAAGCGCGGCAGTGAGACGCGCAGCATCCTGCGGCACTGGCGTGAAGCCGTCCCCAACGACCGCCTGGCCCACCTGATCCGTGATTCAGAGCGTGCCTTCCGCCGCGCGCTAACCCTGTCCCTCTCCGAACACGGCGTACCCTTCGGCCACTGGAGCTTCCTGCGCATCCTGTGGGAAGCGGATGGCCTGACGCAAAAGGAGCTCAGCGAGCGTGCGGGCGTCATGGAGCCCACCACCTTCGCGGCCATGAAGACCATGGAGTCCCAAGGCTACGTGACCCGCACGCAGCTGCCCACCAACCGCAAGAACGTCTACGTGCACCTCACGCCCGAGGGCCGGGCGCTCAAGGAACGCCTGGTGCCCCTGGCCGTGGAAGCCAACCGCATCAGCACGCGCGGCATCGATGCCGCCGACCTGGCCACCACGCGCCGGGTGCTGCTGGCCATGATCGCGAACCTGGCAGAGGAAGAACAGGAAGGACCCGCAGTGGCCGTCCCGCGCAGGCGCGGCAGGAAACCCGATCCGGACAGCGAAATGGACGGAGCCAAGTAGACGTTGCCCCGTCAGCGCTGCTGGCCTCTTCCATTGGGGTTGTTTGCAGCCCACCAACGGCACCTTGCAGTGGTCCCGCGGTAGTAAGAACTCACCAAAGGCTGGGACATTTCCGGCTGCATCCCGCTAGCCGTCAACCAAGTTCAGGCCACACGCACGCGCTGGATCCAGCGCTCGAAGGCCAGCATCTGGTCGCCCAGGATCTTGCGCGTGGCCTCGTCGGTGAGCTTGCCGTCCGCATCGAACTTGGTGTGGGCCACGTTGATGAAGATCTCCGGCTTGGTGAGCACCAAGGCGTCCTGGCTGCCCAGGATCTTGCGCAGCTCGTACTGGTGGCGCGCGCCCCCCAGCGGCCCCATGGTCGCCGAGAGAATGGCCACCGGCTTGTCCTTGAAAGGCTGCACCGGCAGTCGCGTGAGCCAGTCGATGGCGTTCTTGAGCACACCGGAGACCGAGAAGTTGTATTCGGGGCTGGCGAACAGCAACGCATCCGCATTGCGCACCTGGTCGCCCAGGCGCGTCACGGCCTCGGGGATGCCCTGGTCCTGCACATCCTGGTTGTAGAGCGGCACGTCGTCGTAAAGCGCCTCAGTGAGCTGCATGCCCGCGGGCATGAGCGCGGCGGCAGCATGCAGCGCGTTGCGGTTGAGGGACTTGCGGCGCAGGCTGCCGCAGATGCCGAGGACCTGGATCGTCATGGAAATCGAGCCTTATGAAGGATGGGGAAACGCCGAGTATGGCGTGCGGCCGTCAGGCGAAACGCAGCGTGACACCCGTCTTGGACTGCAGCTCTTCGCGGGTCACAGCCGGCGCCATTTCCACCACCTGCAGGCCTTGCGGCGTCACGTCCATGACCGCCAGGTCCGTGATGATGCGGTTGACCACGCCCACGCCCGTGAGCGGCAGCGTGCAGGCGGGCAGGATCTTCAGGTCGGTGCTGCCGTCCTTCTTCTTCGCCACGTGTTCCATCAGGATGATCACGCGCTTGACGCCGGCCACCAGGTCCATGGCGCCGCCCATGCCCTTGACCATCTTGCCGGGGATCATCCAGTTGGCGAGGTCGCCCTTCTCGCTGACCTGCATCGCACCCAGGATGCTGAGGTTGATCTTGCCGCCGCGGATCATCGCGAAGCTGTCGTGGCTGCCGAAGATGGCGCTGCCCGGCAGTGTGGTCACGGTCTGCTTGCCGGCGTTGATCAGGTCAGCGTCCACTTCGTCCTCGGTCGGGAAGGGGCCGATGCCGAGCATGCCGTTCTCGGACTGCAGCCACACCTCCTTGGTGTCGGGCACATGATTTGCCACGAGGGTGGGGATGCCGATGCCGAGGTTGACGTAGAAGCCGTCTTCGAGTTCCTGCGCGGCACGTGCCGCCATCTGGTCTTGGGTCCAGGCCATGGTGTGTTCTCCTCTGTGCTCGTGGGTTCAGGCCGTGGCCGGGGTGCGCAGGGTGCGCTTCTCGATGCGTTTCTCGGGCGTGGCGTTCAGCACGATGCGGTGCACATAGATGCCCGGCAGGTGCACCTGGTCGGGCTGGAACGTGCCGTTGTCCACGATCTCCTCGACCTCGACCACGGTGGTCTTGCCCGCCATCGCCACGGCCGGGTTGAAGTTGCGCGCGGTGTAGCGGAACTGCAGGTTGCCGGACTTGTCGGCGCGCCAGGCCTTGACCAAGGAGAGCTCGGGCAGCAGCGCGCGCTCCATCACATAGGTCTCGCCATCGAACTCGCGCAGTTCCTTGCCCTCGGCCACCAGCGTGCCCACGCCGGTCTTGGTGAAGAAGGCGGGGATGCCGGCGCCGCCCGCGCGCAGCTTTTCGGCCAGCGTGCCCTGCGGCGTGAACTCCAGCTCCAGCTCACCGGCCAGGTACTGGCGCTCGAATTCCTTGTTCTCGCCCACGTAGCTGGCGATCATCTTCTTGATCTGGCGCGTCTCCAGCAGCTTGCCCAGGCCGAAGCCGTCCACGCCCGCGTTGTTGGAGATGGCCGTGAGGTTCTTGGCGCCGCTGTCGCGCAGCGCGTCGATCAGCGCCTCGGGGATGCCGCAGAGGCCGAAGCCCCCCACGGCGATGAGCTGCCCGTCACGGACCAGCCCATCGAGCGCCTTGGCGGCGGAGGGGAATATCTTGTTCACACGCGTCTCCTGGAAAGGGGGATCGGGAAGCTGCCTGCCTTGGTGCGCCAGCCAGCCAGACCTGCACGATACTACGTAGCCAGGTACGTAGTATTTCGTACGCTCTTCGCGCCATGGCCACCCCCTCCCCCGACATCGACTACCAACTGGCCTTCGCCCTGGCGCCCATCGGCCTGGTGCTCTCGCGCAACCGCTCCATCGTGGACTGCAATGCCCGTGTCTGCGAGATGTTCGGACTCTCGCGCGAGGTGCTGGTCGGCCAGACCTTCGAAGTGCTGTATCCCAGCCGAGAGGAATACGAACGCACGGGCGAGCGCATCGCGCCCATCCTGAATGCACGCGGCCACTATGCCGACGACCGCGTCATGCGCCGCGGCAACGGCGAGACCTTCTGGTGCCATGTCACGGGCCGCGCGCTGGACCGCGCCGCGCCGCATGCAGCAGGCATCTGGAGCTTCGAGGACCTCTCCTCGCGCCGCGCCGTCAAGGCAGAGCTCACGGCGCGCGAACGCGAGGTGGCGGCCTACCTGCTGGACGGACGCACCAGCAAGGAGATCGGCAGGGTGCTGGGCATCAGCCACCGCACCGTCGAGATCCACCGCGCGCGGCTGATGCGCAAGTACGGTGCATCGGGCACCGCGGAGCTGGTGCAGAAGCTGACGCAGACATAACCGTAGCCGTCGAGCAGATGGAACAAATTTGTACCTAAACAGAAATAAATTTGTTCCATTGCAAGAACATTTACGCGAACCTATCATGAAATTCCCCTCGAACCTGAAAGGTGCCCCGCGTGAAAGCCTTGCTCATTCCCTTGTCCGCCCTGGTGCTCACGGCCTGCGGTGGAGGCGGCTCCGACCCCATCGCCTGTGAGTCCATCGCCTCGCAATTCGCGGGCAGCGCCACCATCACCTCGTCCACGGTGAAAGCGGCCGCGGCTGGCGTGCCGGAATACTGCCGCGTGGAAGGCGTGACGTCGGCCGAGGCCGGCTCCAGCATCAAGTTCGCCACCAACATCCCCACCACTTCCTGGAACGGCCGCTTCGTGATGATCGGCAATGGCGGCTATGCCGGCGGCCCCCTGTCCACCAGCACGCAGCACCTGCGCGAAGGTTATGCCACCGCGGTCACGGACACCGGCCACACCAGCACCGCCGGCACGGCCTTCTACAACAACCGCCCGGCGGAACTCGACTACGGCTACCGTGCCATCCACCTGACCACCGTGGCGTCCAAGGAGCTCCTGCTGGCCAACCAGGCACGCCCCGCGACCTACGCCTACTTCAACGGCTGCTCCACCGGCGGACGCCAGGGCCTGATGGCGGCGCAGCGGTATCCCGATGACTTCGACGGCATCGCCGCCGGCTCCCCGGCACACCAGCTCACCGGCCTGGCCGTCGAGCAGAACTGGAGCCTGCGCAAATTCCAGGAAAACAATTTCGCAGGCAACATCTTCGGCAAGACCACGTTGCTGGCCAACGCCGTCAAGGCGGCCTGCGCCGACCCGGAGGGCATCATCAACCCGGGCAGCTGCAGCTTCGACCCCGCCGTGCTGGCCTGCCCCGCCGGCACCGACGGCGCGAACTGCCTGAACGCGGCCCAGTTGGCCGCGGTGAAGGCCGTCTACGAAGGCCCCAAGAGCAGCACCGGCACCCTGTGGTACCCGGGCAAGCCCGTGGGCTCGGAGACCACCTGGGCCAACTTCATCGTCGCCAACTCGGCCAATCCCGCGACCTGGAACCCGGGCCAGGGCGGCTTCGGCTTCTCCTTCGTCAATAACCTGTTCTTCGAGACCGACCCCGACCCGAGTTACGTGTGGACGGACTTCAACTTCGACACCGACCCGCCGAAGCAAGGCTTCATGGCCGCGATCCTCAACGCCACGGACCCCAACCTCACGCCCTTCCAGCGCCGCAACGGCAAGATGATCGTGTACCACGGCACGGGGGACTCACTCATCGGCTACCAGCCCACGCAGCAGTACATCCAGAACGTGCGTGCCACCATGGGCGTGGCCAATGCCGATGCGACCGCGCGCCTGTTCCTGGTGCAGGGCATGAGCCACTGCGGCGGCGGTGACGGCCTCGGTGTCGCCGACTGGCTGGCACCCCTCGCGAAGTGGGTGGAGCAAGGACAGGCGCCTGACTCCATCGCCGCGAGCAGCGTGGCCGCCGCACCCGCGGTCTTCACGCGACCGGTCTGCGCCTTCCCCAAGGTGGCCACCTTCAAGGGCACTGGCTCACGGCTGGAGGCCGCGAACTGGTCTTGCAACTAGCGGGCACGTCACGCGGCGGGGACGCGCCGGATAATCCTTCGCAGTCCAACACCGAAGGAGACCCCATGGCGCGTTACCCCGCCCCCGAGCTGCCCGACGTTCCCGAGGACATCCGTGTCCGCATCCTGGAGGTCCAGGAGAAGAGCGGCTTCATCCCCAACGTGTTCCTGGGCCTGGCGCGCCGCCCTGCGGAGTGGCGCGCCTTCTTCGCCTACCACGACGCCCTGATGGTGCCCGAGAGCGTGGGTCGCACCAGCAACCTCAGCAAGGGTGACCGCGAGATGATCGTCACCACCACCAGCGCGGCCAACCACTGCCTGTATTGCGTGGTGGCGCACGGCGCGATCCTGCGCATCTACGAGAAGAAACCGCTGGTGGCCGACCAGGTGGCCGTGAACTACCGCAAGGCCGACATCGCGCCACGCCAACGCGCGATGCTGGACTTCGCGATGAAGGTGTGCCAGCACTCCGATGAGATCGAGGAGGCGGACTTCGAAGCGCTGCATGCGCATGGATTCGACGACGAGGACATCTGGGACATCGGCGCCATCACGGCTTTTTTTGGCCTGTCGAACCGCATCGCCAACATGAGCGGCATGCAGCCCAATCCGGAGTTCTACCTGCTGGGGCGCGTGCCTCGGCAAAAGTAGCAGCGAACGAGGTAGCTGCGGCGATGGTGCGTGGCGCCCCGCGCGCTCACTCCGCCAGCGCGCGCACCCAGTCTGGCAGGGGCGCCGCCTTCTGCACGCTGAAGTCCACCCAGACCATCGTGGAGCCACCCTCCGCGCAGACCACACCAGGCTGATCCACCTGCTCCATGGTGACCCAGCTCTCCAGTGTGGTGCGCGCAGGGTCGCTCACGAAGAGACGCGCCCGCACGTTTGCGGGGTAAGTGATCTGGCGCTGGAAGTTGCAGAACGCGTTGACGAGCACGAAGCCTTGCGTGGCATCGGCCAGCGCACCCATCGACTGCATCCAGTCAACGCGGCAGGTCTCCATGTAGCGGAAATAGCTGGCGTTGTTCAGGTGCCCCATGGCATCCATGTCGCCCCAGCGCACAGCGATGACCTGCTCGAAGACCAGCTTCCTGTGGTCGGGCAGCGGGTACCTCACAACACGAATCCGTCGTCCGCCGCGATCACGGAGCCGTTGACGAAATGGCTCTGGTCGGAGCACAGCATCACCAGCAGCGCGTCCAGATCCTGCGGCTGCCCCACGCGCTTGCGGGGCAGCAGCTGCATCAGCTTGCGGCCCTGCTCCGTCTCCCAGTGGTGGTGGTTGATCTCGGTGTCGATGTAGCCGGGGCAGATGGCGTTGACGTTGATGCCGTACTTGCCCCACTCCTTGGCCATGGCCCGCGTCATGTGGATCACGGCCGCCTTGCTCATGGAATACACGCCGACCTGGGGCACGGCACGCAGGCCCGTGACGGAGGCCACGTTGACGATGCGCCCACCCGTGTAGCTGCCCGGCGCCGTGCCCTTGGCGCGTGCGAGCATGCGCTTGCCCACCTCCTGCGCCACGAAGAACGAGCCCTTGACGTTGGTGTCGAAGATGAAGTCGAAGTCTTCCTCCTCCACGTCCTGCAGCCGCTGCGTGTTGCTGACGCCGGAGTTGTTGACCAGGATGTCGATGGAACCCATCTCCGTCTCGGCATGTGCCACGGCGGCCTTGATGGAATCGCGGTCCGTCACGTCGAGCTGCACCACGTGCGCGTCACCGCCCGAGCCTTCGATGTCCGCGCGCAGGTCCTTGAGCTTGTCGATGCGGCGGCTGGCGAGCACCACGGCCGCACCCGCTGCGGCCAGGGTGCGCGCGAACTGCGCGCCCAGGCCACTCGATGCCCCTGTCACCAGTGCGACGCGGCCGCCAAGATCGATGCTGTATGCCATGAAGTAGCTCCTGAAAGTCGAAGTTGTCCTGTGATGCAGCCATTATCATGGCCGGTTGCCGCGGCGCAGCACGCATAAAATCAAACGTTCGCCGTGGCCTGGTCCACGCCGCTTTTTCCGCACCACCCACACTCCCACAGGCAGTGCCCATGACCCCAGAAGCAATCCTCGCGCAATACGGTCCCCGTGAATCCATGGAGTACGACGTGGTCGTGGTGGGCGGAGGCCCCGGTGGCCTGGCCACCGCCATCCGCCTCAAGCAGCTCGCCGCCTCCAGCGGCAAGGACATCTCGGTGGTGGTGCTGGAGAAAGGCTCCGAGCCCGGCGCCCACATCCTCTCGGGCGCCATCATGGACCCCAAGGCGCTGACCGAACTCATCCCCGACTGGAAAGAGAAAGGCGCCCCGCTCACGCAGCCCGTGACCGACGACGCCATCATGTTCCTCGGCGAGAAGACCGGCGTGCGCACGCCCAACTTCCTGCTGCCGGCCAACCTGCAGAACCACGGCAACTACATCGTGCGCCTGGGCCACGTGGTGAAGTGGCTGGGCGAGCAGGCCGAAGCGCTGGGTGTGGAGATCTTCCCCGGCTTCGCCGCTGCCGAGGTGCTCTACGACGACAAGGGCGCAGTGCGCGGCGTGGCCACCGGCAACATGGGCGTGGGCAAGGACGGCGAGCCCACCGACGAATTCCAGCTGGGCATGGAGCTGCTGGGCAAATACACCATCTTCGCCGAGGGTGCACGCGGCCACCTGGGCCGCCAGCTGATCGCGCGCTACAAGCTCGACGCCGGCAAGGACCCGCAGAGCTTCGGCATCGGCGTGAAGGAAGTGTGGGAGATCGACCCGCAGCGCCATGAGCCCGGCCTGGTGGTGCACACGGCCGGCTGGCCCATGGACAGCGCCACCTATGGCGGTGCCTTCCTCTACCACCTGGATGGCAACCAGGTGGCCCTCGGCTTCGTCACGGGCCTGGGCTACCAGAACCCCTACCTCAATCCTTTCGAGGAGTTCCAGCGCTGGAAGACACATCCGAACGTGCGCTGGTACCTGGAAGGCGACGAGTCCAAGGGCATCAAGCACGGCAAGCGGCTGGGCTACGGCGCACGCGCCATCAACGCCAGCGGCCTGTTGTCGCTGCCGAAGACGGTGTTCCCGGGGGGGGCGCTGATCGGTTGCGACGCGGGCTACCTCAACGTGGGCCGCATCAAGGGCAGCCATGCCGCGATCAAGACCGGCATGTTGGCGGCCGACGCGGCCTTCGAGGCCGTGCACGCAGGGCGCCAGCAGGACGAACTCACGGCCTACCCTGCAGCCTTCGAGAAGAGCTGGCTGTACACGGAACTGAACAAGGACCGCAACTTCAAGAACTGGTTCAAGAAGGGCCTGGCCGTGGCCACCATCATGAATGGCGTCGAGCAGTTTGTGCTGCGCGGGAACATCCCCTGGACGCTGCACCGCGACAAGCCCGACCACGCGATGCTCAAGCCCGCCGCGGACTGCAAGCCCATCGTCTACCCCAAGCCCGATGGCAAGCTGACCTTCGACAAGCTCTCCAGCGTGTTCATCAGCAACACCAACCACGCGGAGAACCAGCCCGCGCACCTGACGCTGAAGGATGCCACCGTGCCGGTGTCCATCAACCTGGCCAAGTACGCCGGGCCCGAGGCACGGTACTGCCCTGCGGGTGTCTACGAGTTCGTGAAGGACGACGACAACCACGACCGACTGCAGATCAATGCGCAGAACTGCGTGCACTGCAAGACCTGCGACATCAAGGACCCGACGCAGAACATCGTCTGGGTTACGCCCGAAGGCGGCGGCGGGCCGAACTACAACGGCATGTAGCCGCCCGCGCCGGCGGCGGCTTCAGCGCCAGCCGGCTTCCTTGAGTTTGTCGGCCAGCGCTTGCGCCATCTGGCCGTAGCCCTTGGCGTTGGCGTGGATGCGGTCCGAGCGCAGGGCTGCATCCGACAACACGCTGCTGTAGACGCCTGGCAGCAGCAGCACCTTTTCGGCTTCCGACACCTCGGCATAGAACGGCGCATCGCTGAGCGAGCCCATGGCCGCGCGCAAAGCCTCCGGCGCGGGCGTGGCGATCAGCGCCACATGCGGCGTGTGCGCCAGCGCCAGGCGCAGGATCTCCGCCACATTGGCCCGCGTGGCATCCACCGCCACACCGCGCAGCATGTCGTTGCCCCCGATGCCCACCAGGATCGCGTCGTAACGCTGTGCGGCCAGCAGGCCGGGCAGCCGCTGGAGCGCGCCCGCAGACGTGTCGCCGTTGACACCGGCGTTGTCGATCTGCCAGCCCGTGATGCCCGCCAGCTGCGCAGGCCAGGATTCGGGCGGCGTGGCGCCATACCCGAAGGTCAGGCTGTCGCCCAAGGCCAGAACGCGGGCCTCGCTGGGCAGCATCCGGCCCGATGGCCGACGCTTGCCGCAGCCAGCCAATGCGGCAGGCAGGATCGCCGCCAAGCCCGACACGACGAGCCAGCGCCTGCGCTGCAGGTGTTCCATGCGTAGACGTCCCTGTGTGAGTGTTGATTTCCGTCCGGTGAATGCACTGCCCCCGGCGCGCCGTGACTGTAGTGGCAGCGCCGGCAGGCGGCATGCCAAGGCCCCGCGGTATGCAGGGAGACAGGCCTTGCCTGGGGGCGCTCAGCCGCCGCCCAGCCGCTCGGAGAGGAAATCCAGGAAACACGCAATGCGCGCAGCCAGCTGCGTGTTGCGGTAGTACACGGCGTTGACGGATTCGCGCGTGTCGACGGCCAGCCGTGGCAGCACCTCGACCAGGTCACCCCGCTCACGGTCCGGTGTGGTCATGAAATCCGCCAGGCAGACGATGCCCGCACCGGCCAGCGCCAACTGGCGCAAGGTCTCGCCACTGGACGCGGTGATGGTGGGACGGATGCTCCACTCATCGCCGTGCGTGCCTCGCAGCGGCCAGCGGTTCAACGACTCGGGCCGGTTGAAGCCCAGCAGCACATGCCGGACCAGGCCCGCCAGGTTCGTGGGTTTGCCATGCGCCGAGAGATACGCGGGGCTCGCCAGCACACGGCGCCGGCTGGTACACAGCGGGCGCGCGTGCAGCGTGGAATCGCGCAAGGGGCCGATGCGGATGGCGATGTCGGTATGGCGCGCGAGCAGGTCGATGTTGAGTTCGTCGGTCTCCAGCTCCAGCGTGATCTGCGGGTACAGCCGCTGGAACTCCGGCACCAGCGGCACCACCGAATGCAGCATGAAGGGCGTGGCCGCGTTCACGCGCAGCCGCCCTGCGGGCTGCTCGCGGCGCAGCGCCATGGATTCTTCCGCATCGTCCAGCGCCGCCAGGATGTCGCGGGCGCGCGCGAGGAAGGCTTGCCCCTCTTCGGTCAGCGACAGCCGGCGCGTGGTGCGATGGAGCAAGGTGCTGCCGAGCTTGTCCTCCAGCCTTCGCAACGCACGGCTGATGCCCGAAACCGTCTGCCCCAGTTGTGTGGCCGCGGCGGTGATGGAGCCCGTGTCCACCACGGTGCGCAGTGCCAGCAGCTCTTCGAGTGTGGTTTTCATGGTGGTGCGGATTCTGGCGCACCGCGCCCGGCGGCGCCTCTCATTCTTGATTCAAGGGCAATTATCTTTGCCCCATTGGGGTCTTTTTCTGCAAGGGCTACGCCTGCACACTGCAGCCTCCTTCCCAAGGCATGTTCCCAAGGAGTGTTTCCATGCCCATTGCCCTCTTGGCGCTGACCCTCAGCGCTTTCGCCATCGGCACGACAGAGTTCGTGATCGTCGGCCTGATACCCACCATCGCAACCGACCTGGCCGTGTCGCTGCCCTCGGCCGGCCTGCTGGTCAGCCTGTACGCACTCGGTGTGGCCATCGGCGCGCCGGTGCTGACGGCATTGACCGGCCGCGTCCCGCGCAAGACGCTGCTGCTGGCGCTGATGGCATTGTTCACGGTCGGCAACTTGCTGGCTTGGCAGGCTCCGGGTTATGCATCGCTGATCGCCGCGCGCATCCTGACCGGGCTGGCACACGGCGTGTTTTTCTCCATCGGCTCGACCATCGCCACCGGCCTGGTGCCCAGGGAGAAGGCCGCGAGCGCGATTGCCACCATGTTCACCGGCCTGACGGTGGCGCTGGTCACCGGCGTGCCGCTGGGTACCTTCATCGGGCAGCACTTCGGCTGGCGCGCGACGTTCCTGGCAGTCTCGGCACTCGGCGTGGTGGCCTTCATCGGCAGCGCGCTGTTCGTGCCTCGCGGCCTGGCGCACCGGCCGCCGGCTTCGCTGGCCGCGCAGGCCCGCGTGCTGGCCGAGCCACGGCTGATGCTGGTCTACGCCAAGACGGCCATCGGTTACGGCGGCACCTTCATCCCCTTCACCTTCCTCGCGTCCATCCTCACGGAGGTGTCGGGCTTCTCGGCCGGCGCGGTGGGCTGGGTGATGCTTGTCTACGGCGTGTCGGTGGCCATCGGCAACATCTGGGGCGGGCGGCTGGCCGACCGTCTGGGGCCGGTGCCGGCGCTGCGCATCATCTTCGCACTGCTGGCCGCCGTGCTGCTGCTGCTCCAGCTCGCGCTTCCCTACGCCTGGGCCACGGTGGCCGTGGTGCTGCTGTGGGGCGCCGTAGCCTTCGGCAACGTGCCCGGGTTGCAGGTCTATGTGGTCAAGCAGGCCGAGCGCTACACGCCGCAGGCGGTCGATGTAGCGTCGGGCCTGAATATCGCGGCCTTCAACCTCGGTATCGCGGGTGCGGCCTGGGCCGGCGGCCTGATCGTGGCACACCTGGGGCTGCAACACACGCCGTGGATCGGCGCGCTGGTGGTACTGGTCTCGCTGGCACTCACGCAGTGGAGCGGCGTGCTGGACCGGCGCGCCGGCATCCCGGTGCACGGCGGTGGACCGATCCCAGCCGCACATTGATGAACCTCACCCTCGAAAGGACCACCATGAACATCATCCTCCCCCCCATCGGCCTCGGCACCTTCCGACTGAAAGACCAGACCGTGATCGACGCCGTGCGCAACGCGCTGGACGTGGGTTACCGCGCCATTGACACAGCCCAGATCTACGGCAACGAGGCAGAGATCGGCCAGGCGATTGCCGAAAGCGGCGTGCCGCGTCGCGACCTGTTCCTCACGACCAAGGTCTGGACCGACAACTTCGCCCGCGGCAAGCTCGTGCCCAGCCTCAAGGAGAGCCTGCGCAAGCTGCGCACCGAACAGGTGGACCTCACGCTCATCCACTGGCCCTCGCCCGCCAATGCCGTGCCCATGGCCGAGTACCTGGGCGCACTGGCTGAGGCGCAGGACGAGGGGCTGACGCGCCATGTCGGCGTGTCCAACTTCACCATCGCGCTGCTGCGCGAGGCCTTGGATATCCTCGGCCCACGGCGCATCGCCACGAACCAGGTGGAGATCTCGCCCTATCTGCAGAACCACACGCTGACCGCATTCGCCCGCGAACAGGGCATCCACCTGACGTCTTACATGACGCTAGCCTATGGCAAGGTCCTGGGTGATCCGGTGCTGCAGGCCATCGCCCAGGCCCACGGCGCCACCACGGCCCAGGTGGCGCTGGCCTGGGCGCTGCACCAGGGGTATGCGGTGATTCCTTCGTCCACGAAGCGGCACAACCTTGCGGGCAACCTGCTGGCCACGTCGTTGCGACTCGGAGACGAGGATATGGCCCGCATTGCGACATTGGACCGCGGCGCGCGCGAAGCCAACCCTTCGGGACTGGCGCCGGCGTGGGACTGACCGACCCGGCACGGGCCAGAATGCGGATTGCTTGACCCTGGCAGCAACGCACGGAGCGTGCAGGGCGGCACTCGACGGAAAAAAGGAACTTCGCGCTGCGCCACGTGCAGCGGCAGCAAGTGGGCTGGCTCAGCCCGTGTGGTCAAGAAAAAAGCGCCAAGGAATTGGTTTCCTTGGCGCTTTGGTCGTGTGCGGTTCCTTTTGGAACCTTATGTGGTGGAGCTGGGGTCACATGAATATCACGCTGCAGACCGCATCAATGCTTGATTTCATCAATCTGCAGAGATCAAGTTACCCGGAAAGTTACCCGGTGAAGCGCTACTCTTGAGCGCCCCACCGCGCACTTTACTTGAGGACGTACCTCGCCAAACCGCTCTGGACCTCATAGATGCTGAGCTTCTTCTTGAAATGCTTTTGCACTGGCGCGGCGGTCCCGGACAATGCCCGGACGCTTATGCAGCGGTTGCAAGCACTTCCGAACAACCGGATCGATGAGTTGCTGCCGCACAGGAGGGTGCCGAGCACGTAGCCCGGTCAATACGGGACGGCTGGACGCTTACCTTGCTCTACCAGCGAGCTACGATGCAACGCCGGGATTGCCTCGCGCTTCTTGTGCCGCGCTGAGAAGACGGCGCGCAGTCTCCTCTGCAGCATCGGGCGTCATGGTGACTGCCACACCATCGGGACCATCGAGGATGACCAAACCGCCCTCAGCAAAGGCCGATCCGGCGTCGGTTTGAGCGGATGCGTACCGGTATTTTTGTTCCATTAACTCTCCAGTCCTTGGCCCAATGCGAGCTGAGCTGTAGCGCGATTCAGATAAAGGTAGTCGATGTTGAAGGCTCCCGCCGCCACAAGGCGCTTCAAGTCCAACACTTCAACTCTTGACTCTCGAACAAAGCATAGGCCAGCTTCACGCATTTGACGTAGGACACGACTCACATGTACGTTTGTCATGTTGCATGCGCCACCGATTTCCGCTTGGGTCATCGGCAGCTTGAACCCATGAGAATCGGCCTCCGAAACAGCGAGCAAGCGGGCGTTCATCTCACAGAAGAAGTGGGCGATTCGCCCTAGAGAGGTCAGAGCGGAGCGTGAAACCCATTGGCGATGGATGGCGGCGTCCTGCAACGTGAGCGACCACAGGCGGCGGGTCAGTTTGGACTGCGTATCTAGGATGTGCTCAAGGGCGGAGTGCGGAATCATCGCGACTGTCACGTCCGACAGCGCGCTGACGTCGTGGTCCAGCGTCTTGAGCGCAAAGGAATGAAGATCCACAAAATCTCCGGGGACGTGAACGGCCACCAGCTGACGATTGCCGTCCACGCCATCGATATTGCGCGAGATGAGACCGCGCATCAGCAAGGTGCTGAAATGCGTAGGTTCGCCGCGATGCACCAGGGTATCTCCGGCCTTCCAGGTCTGCACCCCAGTGAAGGCCGCTTCCAGAATCCCGCGGTCGAGAACGGTCATGTCGATCCCCGCACGATTGCGGTGGATGTCGCGGGTCATCAGCTGATTGGTCATCAACCATCATGCGCCCTGCTTGAAGTGCACATTTCTCCAAGGTTAAGGTCGGACGTCCACCGTAGCCAGCGGGAGCGCATCGGTCGCCCTCAGCAGTCGCGCTTGAGGTTCCACCTCGATACTTTCGACACCACAGAGGCGTTGAAAGACGCCCTTCACGACTACATTCACTACGACAACGTAGATCGCATCAAGCTCGGGCTCGGCGGCCTTAACCCAGTGGTGTACAGGATGCAGGCCGCCGCAGCGCCCGCATGAAGCCATAACTGTCTAAGGATTGGGGGTCGGTCAAAGTTGACGTGGACACGAGCGTCCTATGCGCCCATCTATGATTCATGACGGGATGCCCGGACGCTTACCGATCAGTACCTCACACCAGTTTCGAGGCAATCACGAAGACGAGCGCAAGCAGGACAACCCACACCACGAAGTTGGCGATGGCATCACCCGTGGTGCGCTTGGGCCAGCGGCGCTGTTTTTCAGAAGGGAGCATCGGGTTGCGAGAGTGGGAAGGCAGAGCAGAATACGCCACTCGACAGTAAGCGGCAAGGAACTTTCAATGTGGGGGCATTGCTACTCCAGGGGACGCGGCAGAATGCTAGCCCTCGAACCTGCAACGACTATCAGGAGGGTTGATGTCACTGAAGTTCCTCGCCAAGCTCGCAGACCTCCCCCTTCCCTATCGCACCAAAGATCCGTTGGAATTGGTTCACGTCGACATTCTCATCAGAGCGAAGCTGATCGTCGCAGACAAGGCGACACCCGCTACCGGCGGGGCGGCGACAGTTCACTTGATCGAAAGTGCTGGACATCTCTTGTTGTCAAATGCGCGACCGCTTTTGACCAACACCCGTGCAGGGGAAACGTTTACGGGCGACCTTCCAATCCCTGATCCCGAATGAGGCGGTAGGTGCCAGCAGAACTGCTATGCACTCCCTTCGTAGCGTGCCTGCAAGCTTTCCATAGTCTCCCTCTCGTCGGTCAGCGCAGACATGCCAATGCGCGCCAACACAAGCAGCCGAGGATGCATCGCCTCGCACAACGCATAGTACCGAGCGGTTCCGGGGACAGCGCGGGCCAGGGCGTCGATGATTGCCCTGCTGTCGCGGGCAGCCTTAAAGGCGATCTCGATTCGATCAGGTCCGGGAAAGGTTGAGGAGACGAGCGTGAGAACGTGGTCCATGGTTAGGGCTTCAACCTACAACACTGGTCCGATCACGGCCGCCCGAACCCGCTCTATGGCTTAGGCATAAAAGGTCGGGCCGTTGGCAGGAAAAGACTTGCTCGCGTTGCCGCGAGACGGCTTTTCCGATCTACTGCGACCGTGCTTGCTGCTCCAGGATATCGTCCGTGATCTGAATCTCAACAGCTTCACCCTCAACCCGCGGATCGTATTTGTTCTCTGTGAGCCGGTGGGAAGTAAGCCATGCCAATGCCTGCCCCAACCGATGGGCCTCCGCCTCACTGCAGCCTCCTAGATATCGCTCCACCCGAATGCCGATGCGGAAATGAACTGGACGCCTTGGCCGGGAGGGCTGACCAGCAGTGAGCACCCTGCCTGTTGCCGCGACGAAATTGCCGCTCCCGTCTGCCACACGCTCATATCGCACGCCAGGACCCAGCTCATCCGCAGCGTACTTCGCAACCCAATAAACTGACTTCATCCGTCAACCACTCATGAGAAACACATCCGCCGCCGTGTTCATCACCACCAGCAACGCCCAGGCGCATGTAATGTAAACGCATGGTGGACGGGTGATCGCCAAGGGCGGTAGGTTGATAGTCTTGGCAAACAACTACGTCGGGGCGACGGAGTCAGGCGGGGACTGTCCTGCATCTTGAGCGCTGCAGCGACCCTTTTCGGACGGGGTGGCAGCACTGGATCAGAGATGGGGAAGCGGTCATCTTCACAGCTACTGCAGCTCGAAGCTGTAGAGATGCCTTGCAGCCGGGTCCACGCGCTGAGCTGCTACAGCCAACCTCCAGGCCTCCTCCTCGAACTCTCGATAACACGTCTCCAGCGAAACATCGATTCGCGATGGAAAGGTGCACACGCGTCTGCCCGACGCATTGTCCAGGACAGTCAGTTGAAGTGGCTGTGACATCTTCGGTCGCGGACGCATGACGGCAGGTGAAGTGTGGTCTGAGGTGTTCATGCCCTGCATGGTGCATGTGCTCCAAAGCGGAATCGTGACGAGATATTGAATGGGGGGTCTTCGCACCCCAATTCTTTGCCTCCCGCCAGGAGCACGATTCGAGACGCGGAGGCAGACCAAGCCACATCTTGCTGGGGCTCCACAGGAAGTTTCAAGACCGGGCAACTGGAGGCAGGGCCGAAGTCCACAGTCTGTACACGATCTTTGGGGAGGCCGATTCCACAATTCATTCCAACGCAACACACACTGCTTGGAAAGAAGGCCCACCATGATCAGCACCAAGAACATCCGCATCCTGGCCACCGCTGCTGCCATGTTCACCGGTCTGGTCCTGAGTACGCAAGCACAGGCTGCAGGCAACATGTCGGGCCAGCTCAATGCCCAGATGACGCTGCAGTCGGGCTGCATCATCTCCGGCGCCCCCGGTGCCACTTCAGGCATCAACCTCGGTGCCCTGAACTTCGGCACCCAGCCGTCCACCTTCACCGGCGTGCTCACGGCCACGGCCAGCGGCGGCGTCGGTGGCGCCGGCGCTACGCAGATGACCTGCTCGCCCGATGTCACCGCACTCAACGTGACCGTCAGCGCCGGCAACAACGCCGGCCAGGGCAGCGGCGTGGGCACCGGCACCCGGGCCATGAAGTTCGGCACCAGCTACCTGCCTTACGAGGTCTACAGCGACGCCGCCATGACCACGGCCTACCCTACGGCCGCCACGTCGCTGGGCATCGTGTTGCCTGGCACGGGCGCCCCGGTGGGCCTGCCGGTCTTCGGCCGCGTCAACAAGACCTCAGTCAACGCCATCGCAGCCGGCACGTACACCGACGTGCTGCAGGTCACCGTGGCCTGGTAGAGCGCGGGCCGTGACGGTCTCACGCCACCTGCGAGAACCAATCAGCGTACGGCGTATTGCGGACCAATTTCCGGTTGAGGTCTGGAGCGCCGTCGGCCCACCACAAGGGACCGCGCTCTCCAAGCGCCACCTTGGCATGGTCCACTGCAGCGCGCGCCATTTCCAAAGCCTGCGTGTTCTTCGCCTTGAGCGCGTCCTTCACCTGGCGCCGCGCCAGCATCAGGTCGGAAACCAGCGCCGTCCTCTCCCCCTCGGACAAGCCAGGACTTGAAGCCCGCCATAAGCGCCCTCGGACAACGATGTATCGCCCATCGGGCGTGGTGAGTGTGGTCGCCATCCTCCTGCCGCGATCGAGCTACCTATTTCGAGCGCTTCCCGCAGCGTGGCTTTTCTTCGCGGCTGCGCTCGCTTCCTCGGAAGAGAACTCATGGCCGTTGCCGCTGGCATGTGATGCTTTGCCACCCGCACGGGCGATTGCGCGCTGTTTCTCCGCGTCCATTGCGGCAAAGCCGCGCCGCTGCTTCGGCTTTCCGGTAGCGTTGGCGTGGGCAGCGTTGGCGCCCGCTGCGGCAACTGCTCGACGCTTCTCCGGGTCCATCATGGCAAAGCCTCGCAGTTGTTTCGGCTTCTGGGTCGGAGTGGTGTCAGCGCTCATGCATTTATGGTACGCCATGACAGCAACACCTGCCTTGCTGGAAGGTCAGAACTACTGCGACGACGCTGCCCACGTAAGGATCGCGCGCCAGAGGACGCGCGCATGCACCATCAAGGCGCCGCTATGATGCAAGCGTCGCGGCGACCGGGTTTAACTCAAGCCAGCAGGCTCCCTCGAAGCCCGGGGAGGTTCAGCCTGAAAAGACTTATGTATGCTGCATTCAAGTTCTTGCATATCCTCGGCGTCATTCTTCTTCTCGGCAACGTAACGGCCAGCGCGGTTTGGAAGGTGTTCGCAAATCGAACTCGACACGCAGTCATCATCGCCTTCGCGCAAAGGCTGGTGACGTACACGGATTGGTCGCTTACGCTGGGCGGCGTTCTCTTGATTGCCGTTGGCGGCTACGGGATGGCCTTCGTTGCTGACATAAATCTTTTGGCGGGATGGCTGTTTTGGGGACAGGCACTCTTCGTCGCTTCTGGACTGGTGTGGTTGATCAAGCTTGTCCCTCTTCAAATTGCCCAGTCTCGCTATATCGAGCGGCTACACACCGCCGGGGAGGTGGACGAAGGATATTGGGGGCTTTGCCGCGCGTGGATTTTTTGGGGCGCTGTGGCAACAGTCCCGCTTGTGGTCGCCGTTTTTTTGATGATCGCGAAGTCTTGATCACTACTCGATATCGTGATGCACCGCACGGTGAGGCCCTGAGGCATGTGCGGCATGGCGACCGCAACGTATAGACAACCTACTGCGATTGAACTTAGAGACTTCCATCTCCAATGGACTTATCCGTGCCACACACGAACAAGCAATGGAGGCGGTCCTAGGTGATTCTCGACATGCGCATGGCTGCCACCTGAACCTTCATGAACTCCAGAGCATCGGCGGCCCTGAGGGCACAGGTTCGTCCCTCGACGATCCGGTAGGGAACGGGGCCATCACGGCCTGCATCAGTCTCGAACTTGAAACCAGCCCTCAAGGCAGCGCGCTTCAACTCGGTCAGAAACGCCTCGTAGGTTTCATGACATCCCCAGGCCTCGGATGGCGCAATTCCCCGACAGCATTCCGCTTCAAAGGCCCGCTCGTTAATGACGATGGTGGTATGCATCGAATATCTCCGGCTACGCAGGGTTGCATTCTGCTTCAAGCGGAGATGCGTCAGCAACCCAGGCGCACGACGAGGCCAACTGGAACGGTGGGAGCAATCCGAACAGTAAAATGTGGCGTTCTGGTCCTACAGAGTTTCCATTTGGATGGTGTCACACTTTGGACGCTGTCATCGCTTCGGTAACACTTTCCGCGCAGCACTGGAGTTTTCCTTGGCCCACGCAGCGCAGTCCGGAATACCACGACTCATGCTCGTGGACGACAACCCCGATGTCCTTGAATGCACCGCCGAGATGCTATCCATCTGCGGCGCCGAAGTCAGGGCGTTTGACTCGGGGGCAGATGCTATCGCGGAGCTAGACCGCTGGGTGCCAGACTTCATTCTGACAGACTTAGACATGCCCGGCATGAGCGGGCTTCAGTTCATGGAGCGAGTCCACGCAATGGAGTCTTTCGCAGGATTGCCGTTCATTGCGATCACCGGGAATGGAGGTGCTCGGTTGGAATCGCATCTAATTGCAGCGGGGTTCGCGGCATTTTTTATGAAGCCCAACTACCTCGAACGGCTGCTTGACTTTGTCCAAATGCCGTCGAAGGTGCTGTTGGCGCCGTAGCGATCCCCAATGGCGCTCCGCAGCCTGCCGCATGGCCTGCTGGAGGCCGTATAGGGCCGTTTCACCACTGGCGCGCGCAGCGCAGCAATCGTCCCCTTAACGTCCCCGTCCGCAGGCGCCTTCAGCTTCTCAAGCCTTGCCGTAACCTTGCCGTCCTTCATCAGGACGCGGCGGGTTTCGCGACAAGTACGCGCGCACGCGCGAAACCAAGGGTAGTTCGACTTCGATCCTGTCGGGGCTTACTGTTTCGTTAAACCCTAGGTAGCTCCACGGTGAAGCGCACCCGCTGGTTTGAGCAGGTGCCCATCACTTCGCCGCCGTGGGCACGGGCAATTTGCCTGGTGATGAACAGTCCCAGCCCCAGGTGGGTGCGCTCCGGTGCAGCGCGGGCCCCTCCTCGGCGAAGGGGCTCGAAAAGCGCTTCGATGCCCTCAGGGAGCAAGTCGCCTTGGTTTTCAACGGTCACCTGAACTAACTTGGGCGTCCCCGTAACCGCGACTTTGACAGCTTCGCCTTGACCTCCGTGCTTGATGGCGTTCGCGATGAGATTTCCCAGCGCTTCCCGCACTCTAGACGCATCGAACTGCCCTGTGGTGTCTCCCTCGCTGGAATATTCGATAGTTGCCCCAGGGTGCGCGGCGCGCTGAAGCTCAATCTCTTCGGTGCACGCCGCTCCTAGATCCGTGGTGGCCAGGTGCAGCACCATCCCAACGCCCAGATTGGATCTGTTGTACTCCAGGAGCGAATCGAGCAACGCCTTCATCCGTGCGGCGCCTCGCGTCAACAGTGCTGTTTGCCCCTCAGGAGCGATGCCCTGTTGGCTCATCAATTCCGCAGTGAGAGCTATGGCGTTCAGCGGTCCTCGCAGGTCATGCCCCAGCACGCCAAGGAAGATGTCTCGCCACCGTTCGCGCTCCCGGGCGAAACATTGCACCGACTCAGCTACAGACTGATCGATGGCTTCGTTGAAACGCATGATGTCTCGTATGGCCTCGGGCCCAGCCCGGTGACCTTCTGACCACAGCCGAAGAATGCTCGAGCGCAATGCCCTGTACTCCGCAACCAGATGCTCGATGTCGATTCCACTTTGGGCCCGGTGAGTGCCGTGCGACTGTGCTGATGTCTCCTCGAGAGCGATGGGTGCATTGCCGTGGGACTTTTCCATCGACTCTGTCCTACTCTGCTCCGTCCGAAGGTCTGCTGAAATGGCATCTAGAACCAGAGGCAGGTGATCGCGGAGAGTGTCCACTGACGTATTCCTCAAGATGGGAATACTCTTAGCGAAGGCGACCGCGTCTGTAATGATCTCCGCGCGCTCGAGTTCAATAAAGGTGGCGAGGCGCATATTGCTGTCCTTGGGCCAAATCAACGGGAGCAGCGGAAGCGCTGCGCTGGATGTCTCACCAAAACATATTGATTGTTGACGACGAACCCGACGCTGCGAACGTGCTGGGTATGCTAGTCGGGATCGACTTTCCCACCGCTGCATTGTGCGTTGTTTACGGGGGGCAGGCAGCTCTACGGGAGGCCTCACTTCAAAGGCCAGACATTGCCATGCTCGACCTTGAAATGCCGGGTATGGATGGCGAGCGGCTGGCGGAGGCGCTGCGGACGCTGTTTCCGGGCAATCCGCCTCTTCTGATCGCGTTGTCGGGGAACGTAGTGCGCCTAGTGCAGATCAAGGGCAATGGCATCTTCGATCACCACCTGAGCAAGCCTATCGATGTCAAAGCTTTGAAGCTGCTGATTCAGGAGCGATTCGCTAAACCGCACTAAGTGCTGGGGGGCCCCGCGCGCGCGTATTGCTCCGAAATCAGCAAAACACAGCAAATCGCCAGCAGCGTGCCGACGTTCACCGACCCCGCGCCAGCCTTCCCAGTTCCGTGTCACCAAACATCCGGGCGGCAAACTCGCAGAAGGCCGTTCCCCTGCGTTCCGCACAATCGGCCGACTGGTTTAGGAGCCTGTCACAGATGCGCTCGCATGTCGGGCGGTCGCTGTCAACCATGCGTGCACCATGAGGCCCAGATGTCTGCACTTGCCGCGCTTCTCTGAGGTCAGGCGCACTGAGCTTGCCACTGAAAACCGGAGTGCATAGCCCGATCATCAAGCGGCAGTTTTGTGCTGCGCCGCCAACCAGCGTTGTTCGAACTGCATCGGGGTTAGATAACCGAATGTAGCCGCGAATGGTTGTAGAAGGCGATCCAGTCCATCACGGCTCGCCTTGCCTGCTCACGTGTGGCAAACCGTTGGCCATGGACGCAGGCGGTCTTCAGCCGCCCCCACAGGCTCTCTGTGGGCGCGTTGTCCCAGCAATTGCCCTTGCGCGACATCGAAGTGCGTAACTCCCAGGCTAGCTGGTCTGGGGTTCTTTACTTTGCACAAGTGGTAATTCTTCCACTCTTGGTTGGGGTAGGACAGACGGCGCCATCGCGGTATTCACCGAAGTCTAGAAGCGCCGTCTGCCACGAACCCGCCGCGGTGGAGGCGCAACCGGCGGCAACGGAACCCGGTTTGCCCCGCCAGGCACGGAGGCACGCATGCGCTCCGCCGTCTGGCTGATCACTTGGTTCTCCACAAAGGCCAGCACGTCCTTGGTGCGCATCACGTAGGCGCGGCCAATCTTGGCCGCTGGGATGGCACATAGGGCGATCAGGTCTAGGACACGCTGCGGATGCACCTTCAGCAGCTCGGCCGCCTCTTTGACGCTGACGGTTGGAGCGATGTTCGGCAGCGGGAGGTGATTATGCATGGTGGTAATTCTTCCAATACCTGCCGTGGTGGGTGAGAATGAACGATCCCAGCCACGGAGACAGCCATGGTGCCAGAGCTGCACATCGACAGGATCCAGTCGGGGCGATACCGGCTGAACTTGGCCAAGTCTGGCGTGCGCCTGTGCGACGAGGAGGTGGTGCATTCAGTCACCGAGGGCATCCGGCTGGGGGGAGAGATGGTGCCTGGAGAGTTCGCCTCCTTCCTACTCGTGTGGTACGCGGACCTGTGCATAGGCATGCGCCCGCTGCAGGAGCTTGCGCAGCAATCGGAGAAGATCGCGGAGCTGATGGCCCTGGCGCACGCCGTCTGGAACGCCGAGGAAGCTCTGCAGGCGCCGTGACGATGCTGCGGCACCACCCAAGCCAAACCGGCTCCCCGCTAACCGTCGGCCCGTCTGATCATCATCGTTCAGGAGATCGCGAGATGTTGACACTGCTTCCCCGGTTTATCCGCTCCCGCGACGCTGCGGGCTACCTGGGCATGGCCCGAGACATTTTCGAACGCGACGTGCGTCCTGAGTTGCAGGAAATTCCCATTGGTGCCCGTGGCATTGCTTTTGACCGGCTTGAAATGGACGCCTGGGCCGATGCGTACATTGCTTCCCATGCGCGTGCGGGCCGCAGCAAGCCTGGCGGGAAGCTGGCGTCAGACCCAATGCAGCTAGGATCGGCGAAGCGCAGCGGATTGCAAGCGAGTGGCTCTGCGCAAGCTTCGCCGTCCGCGCCGCTCAACGCAACGCGAAGGACGCAGCGGACACCAAGCATCCCAGGGGCCAACGTGAAATCCGTGAGCGGGAAGTTGAGCGAATATGAGAAGGCAATGGCGGCTTGCCTCGCCATTACAGGCAGAAGTCCCTGATCGTCCGGAGGCGGTGGCCGTGCAAACCAGGGTGCTGGATCCCAATCAAGAGCTACCGCGTTCGAATCCCGCCCTCTCCGCCAGAAACTCTTGTAAGTGGTTGAATTTACGGAGAATTTCGCGATAGCGATTCTGCACCCATCAATAAATCCATCAACCTGCCTACTGTCGCGAACGAACCACGCCGGATCCATCGCGTGTTCGCCGGCCGCATAGACCTACCCCGTCCCGCCCGCTCCGGCTTGAGGATGGTCTGACCTGCAGGCGCAGCAACGCTTAGGGATTGAGTCAACATTGCGCTCCGCCTGAGTACCATGACGGAAAAGGCGGAGAGACTATGCAGCAAGCTATTTTCGCAGTAGGCGACGAGCCCTATTTGCTCTGGGAGGAGGATGTCGCGGAGCGGACGCGAGAATTCCTCGATGGATTAGACCCCGAGTATTTCTCGTACGTGCTCCACGCCCACATGGAGACCGACGACGAGAAGCGAGCGGCGGTTGCAATCCGCCTGTCGCTGCATCATGCGACCGAGACCATGTTCTCTTTGTTGGGCGCGTTCCTCCAAGCGCCTGACAGTCCTTACGCCTGGCTCGCCCGATGCTCAAACGCCGAGCTGCGCGGGGTGGTCAGGCGAATCAGCGAAGGTGACCGAACGCTTCTCTCGAAGTTCAAGATGTCTGGGATGGGCTGGGAGCAGATTGCAACTGTGATTTTCTCCACATTCGAACCCGGCACCGACCGGCAGCGGCGAGCCATCGAGGGATTCGCCAGGCTTTGGCGGAACCTCGCGGGTGAGCTGCTCACTGAGGCCGTCATCGAGGAGTACAACGCCACCAAGCATGGCTTCCGCACCCGACCGGGCGGTTTCAGGATTGAGTTCGGTCCGGCATCCCCTGATGGCCTCCCTCCGCCGGACTCGGAGATGACGCTCCTCGGCGAGTCCAACTTCGGGGCGATGTTCTACAAAGTCGAGCGCGTTAAGGGCAACGGCGGGCCACACCTGTGCTCTAGTCGTGTGGCGACGAACTGGTCTCTTCAACGTGACATCTTGCTGCTCCAACTGACCCAGCTCTCCATTCAGAACACCGTCTCGGCGCTCAAGGTGGCGAACAAGTTTTCGGCGGGCACATGCAAGTTCGTATGGCCGGAAGGAGAGGACGACTTCACCCGCCCGTGGACTCACTCGCCTGGAGTGACGAACATGACCTTTTCGTCCATGCTTAATCCAGACTCCGTTCCGAAGGTCACCAAGGCGGAACTCCTGAAGAAGCTTCGCGAGGCCTTGGGGAGCAATGTCTGACACCGCCCGCCACCAGCGCAAGGTGCTCCTCATCGGGACGCACCACACTTACCAGTACGGCGTTGGCTCCGCCTACGGTGATGGCTGCACCCAAGAGGAAGAGTCCGCCTTTCGGCAACTGGTTGAGAGAGCCTCCCGCAAGTTCGCCGTCCGTGGCATGGCAGAAGAACTGAACGAAGACGCACTTTCAGAGCACAACGTCACTCGCTCGGTCCTCCAGCATCAGGCGGCGGCGCTTGCGCTTCCTCACTGCTTCTGCGAGCCTGGGCGTGAGGAGCGACTCGCCCGAGGTATTCAGCAAGGGAACGACGTTGAAGTCACCGGCTGGATTAACGGGTGGTCCGACGGTGAGGTAAAGAAGCGCTTGCTGGCCGAGTTTCGGAAGCGAGAAACTGTCTGGTGTGACCGGCTCCTAGCGTTCGACAAGTGGCCCGTGCTATTCGTGTGCGGTGCGGACCATGTGGCCACCTTCTCATCGCTCCTACTCGAACGGAGATTGAAGGTCGAGGTGCTCGAAACTTGCTGGGAGCCAAGACCATGACGCTACTCCGCACCCTTGCCCCGCGGGCGGCCCTTCTAGCCCTGTGCCTTGCGTGCTGCACGGCCATCGCGCAGGTGCCCGCGATACTCATCGAGGCCTGCAGCCAGATGGAGCCAGCATCCAAGCGCGTGGAGTGCCTACAGGCGGCAAATCGCACCGCGGCGCCCTCAGCCAGTGCCGCAAGGCCCGAGGCAGCGGCATCGGCTTCGCCACGTCTTCCTGTGGCCAACTCCTTTGCGAGTCCTTCGGCCCCGCCCTCTACCAGCGGCGGAAGCCGTGTTACATCGGGCGGCGCCACCTGCTACGTTGGCCCGCGCGGTGGCACCTACACCATCACGAAGAGCGGGCGGAAGAACTACAGCGGGTGCTGACGCCCGATGTGTACGTCGTGCGGGAAGCATCTACGTCACTCATCTGGACGAAACGTGCGAGCGGTCCTCGTGCGAAGTGGTTAAGACGCCTGCCGCTGCTGTCGGAGTACCGGAAATAGAACAGCCGGTCGCTGCTAGGTGTGATGCGGCCCACCAGCGCATCAGCGCCGCGCTTGAGGGAGTGTGTCAACCAGGCGTTGGTGTCATTCGGCCTGGCCCGCATTGCTTTGTCCGTGATGGTCGCCATGACTGCCCCATTTTTATCGTATCGGGCGCCGGCCGGAATTCTGATTGCCGTTCGGTTGCCGTTTGCCGTTTGCTTGGGCGTTGTCACCCTGTTGGCACCTAAATCGCTGAAGCGCAACCATGAGCGCGGGTTACCCGAGGGTGACCGTTTAAAATGGAGGGCTTTACGCACCCGCGCACGCCGTGGCTTCGGAGCGACGCGTAAGTCCATCGCTGCCCCTCTCTCTAGCAGTCGTTGGCAGCCTTCATCGAAGCCCGATGTCAAAGTCGCATCGAATTCGGTTCGGATTGACCCGAATGCCTTTCTTCAGGGATTGTGCATGGCAACGCGCGTGGGGCTGAGAATGAGCGACCATGCCCAAGCTCGCCTTCATCCCCTGGCTGCGCGTCAGGCAACCCATCGTCGAGGGGCCGTTCCATTTGTTCCCTCAGGGCGTAGGCGATGTCCCGCCAACCGGCGTTGCTTCAGTGGTCTCTCCTGACACGATGGCCAGGGTGCTCGGTCAGTATCGCGACTCGGCCAGCCTCTCGCCGCGCGTCGTCACTGTGTTGCAGTACGACGGTCGCCCGCTGGGAGCCGAGCTCGACGAGGCTGACAGGGCGGCAATCTTCCGTTTCGGCCAACACTTAGCGGTCAGCGGCTTGAGCGACCGTCGGTTCATCGGTGGCTTCCTCGACGACTACACCGCGGCCGGCCATTACCAGGTCATCGTCCAAAGCTTCCCTGAGCCGTGGTCCGGTAGCGTCAACATGACGTTTCGACGCAAGGGCGGGAACGCTAACGTCATGATGGGCCAGAGCGACGTCCATTTCGTGCGTCCGGCGCATTTGGTGAGCCGGGGCGAGCCCAATCTCAACCTGCCGCTGTTGAAGTCCTTGCAGGGCCTCCAATCGCTCCCCAAGGACATTCACGAACACGTCGATGCCTCGGTCACTCAGTTCCTGCTGGCAAACAGCGACTCACCGGACGTGTCGCTGGAAGCGGAGAGCATCGCCACGTATGCGGCGCTGGAGCGGGTAACGAACTCGTCGCAGCGTCTGGACGACATCCGAGCGAAGCTGCTGGCCCTCCTGGCTCTCGTTGACTGCTCACCGTGGACACCTCACCTGCTTGATGAGCTCGAAGCGTCCGCGGATGCCGGACGGCCCGTGCTCCACGACTGGCTTAAGCAAATCTACATGCTGCGCGGGAATGTCGCCCATGGCAAGCCCGCGCACTGGGCGCCGCAGCAGTGGAACCAGCAGGAGCACCTGGTCGCCGGCGCGTTCGTCTACCCGCTGGTGTTGAAGTGCCTCCTGGCAAAGCACGGGTTGTACTCGCTCACCCTCGAGGACGTGGCGTGGACGCTAGGGCTGGAGAAGCTTCTGGGCGACCGGCCGTTCTTCGAGGCGTCGCGGGAGCCGGAACACAAGAACGAGCCAGACGCCGAGGCGCGTCCGTACGCCCGGGCCGCGCGCGATGCGATGCGTTTGCGGATGACCCGGTGGCAGCGCCAGTTCGATGACATCAACAACGCTCTGTTCGGCGTCCAGTTTTCCGGGACCATTCGGAAGGTCATCGACCAATTGGAGGGCGAAGAGTAAGCCCGCGAGGTCGTCAGGTGGGCACCCTCAAAATTCGCTCACCCGCTCCATCAACTGTACGAACTGCTCGCCGTCGCTGCCGGGTGGGCGATCTACTTGGGCTTCTGCGTCTTGTTCCAGAGTGCAACGCCTGCGACGATTGCCACAACCAAGAGGAAGCCCCAGGGCGGCGCGGCGAGGGCCACAGCGACCAAGCCGACAGCCACCGACAGGCCGCCCCAGTTCATCCAGCGGCCCCCACATAGAGCTTGGCTTTCTGCATCATCCGATGACCTCCAGCACTGCCAGTAGGCTCTGCTCTTCGTAGGCCTCCACCACGCCGGCCCAGTCCGCGCCAGCCAGGATCTTTGCCAGGCGGTCGCCGCGCACGATGGCGCCGGCCCAATCGTCCATGTTGCAGTACATGATGATGGCGTACAGCTCGGGATACTGATCCTGCGACATCTCCATGGCCGCGCGCGCGGCCCGCGGGTCGGCCTGGATCAGAGCGTCCAGCTTCGCCGTGAGGAGGTCCATGAACAACCACCTGGTCATCAACTGTGAAGTTGACACAGGCACAGCCAGAGCCACCTGCACGGAAGGATCAAGGTCGGCCGGCGACCACCCCAGCACCACAGACCCTTCCGCCTCCATGTCGGCGGCGTCATCGTCGTGCCGCTCCCCGGGAAGGGCGGCGGGCGTCATACAACCCGTTCCCACTTCCATCCGCCGAAGCTGTACAGGAACACCGGGCCATCCTCGCGCTGCTTCTCCTGCACGTAGATTCGGAATCGTGACCCCGGCGGCGCGCTTGCACGCATTGATTTCGAGCACTCCACGCGCATGGTGGCCGGGTACATCTGGCCCGCGGCCGGCCGGACCCTCAACGGTGCCAACGACGGCTCACCTGCGTGCCTGAACGTCTCCACGATGATCTGCATGCCGATCTCCCGAATGTCGCAGCATTCTGCATTGAAGCGCAGAAAAGTGTTTGCGCTAGAAGCTTTTTGGGTTTACCATAAATGCCATGGCAAATGAAAACTCAGGCAGCAGCCCCTCGGGCGTAACTCGTGGTCGCCCGCCGAAACCTGAAGGTGAGGCCATGGTGCCCGTCATGGTGAAGATGAAGCCTGCGCAGAAAGAGAAGCTGGGGCGGCTCGGCGGCCCCAAGTGGATCCGCGAGCGCATTGACCGCGCCAAGGAGCCGGCCACGGAATGAACGCGCCGGCCTGCCGCGTTGAGATGCAGGCCAAAAAAGCGAACGGCCACAGGGATTGCAGCCCTGCAGCCGTTCTGACCCTCAGGTGCAACCATTGGAAGGAAACGCACATGAAAGCTGACGCCATTTTGGCACCTCGCCGCCCCACCGGGCGGACGCCTACCTCCCTGCCCGCTGCCACATCCAACGTCGTGCAGTTGCGCCTCGTTCGGTCGGCCCCAGTGTCACCCGAAGCCGTCGAGATGGTCGCATCGCTTGAAGCGCTACTTGAAGGCGTGAAGGATGGCCACGTCGTGGGTATTGCCTTCGCTGCGATCTTGCACGGCCCGAAGCGCTGCTTCATCGCCAACGTGAAGGGTGCCTGCGAAGAGCAACTCACGTATACGCGCGGCATTCTTGCTTCGCTGTCTGACCATCTCGGCTACCTGACGCGGCAGCGCGACGTGTCGGACGTGAGGTAAACCATGATCTTCACCACCACAACCTACCAGCGCGCCGCGGACATCACGGCCGCCACTCCCATCCAGCAGTCCGGCGTGGCCGGCGTCACCTTGATGCATGCCGTGGCCATGGAGCTTGAGCGGCTTCAGTACGGCCTGGCCAACTCCCTGGAGCGCGTCGATACCTACAGCGACGATCAGCCCGAGGTGGACGAGAACGATATCGCCATGTGGGCGGCCAACGTCCGGCGCACGAAGACGCTGGGGTGCCTGATTCAGTCGTACTTCTCGGGCGAGCGGACCACGCTCGGAGAAGTTGCGAGCGAGATTGCGCCGTACAACACGGCCCGTGGCCTCGAACGCTTGCTGCGCGAGACGCGCCACCACTACCAAGAGGAGGAAGCCGCCCAACGCGCCCGCACAGCTGAGGTGACCGAAGCCCGAGCAGCGCGCTCGCGGAAGGCGGCGCAGATGCCCGTGTGACGCATGGGCGGCGTGGAGGCTGCTGCGGCGGGCACGGGAAGCAAGCCGGCCCCGGCCTGACAACCCGCCAGAGTGGTAATCTTTCCACTCACCGCCGACTTGGCCAAAGGCCCACTGATCGCAGTGGGCCTTTTCCATTTGCGGCTCGCTGTGACTTGTCACACAACAGGTGCCGCAGCCTCGTCATACACCGACGATGCGAACCGTGCAACCGAATCGAGGAGGTGAGAATGCGGCCAGACCTATCTGTGGAAGAAGTGGACGCTATGTGCATGGGCCTGAAGCAGAACGCGGCCAAGGTGCGATTCCTGCGCTCGCTGGGCCTGAAGGTGGACCGCCGGCCGGACGGCAGCCCGCTGGTCCTTCGCGCCCAGTTCTATCCGGTCGGCATGGCGCAAACCGCGCTGAGCGGACCGCGCCCAAACTGGAAAAGCCCACGCCTACGCAATGCTGAAGGCACATGATCGGCTTTCGACATTGAGCCTCGTACAAGGCGGCGTGAGGTCGGCAGCCACCAACTCCGATTACCGCCCACCAACTCCGAAAGGCGCCTTGTGTATGGCGCCCAGTGCTGGGCCGGAGAGCGTCGGCCGGCGCTGCTTGCGCTGCAGACCCTTGAACAGGGCATGCGCATCGATGACAGGTGCGTCTCGACGTACCGCCCTGGCCGATCACATCGCCTCCAGTGCCAGGCGCAGCAATTCATGGGCGTCCTCCCGCTCCCAGCCCCGTGCCATCCACGTGCACGAATGGTGTCCGCGCGTAGGATGCTGGGCGCGACTTGTGGCAAGTTCCCGCGCCTGTTCCCGCGTGGGAGTACCGGCGGCTTCACGCGCGCTAGAACAGGCTTCCTGTCTCGGGTGGTGCGGGCTTCGCTGGGTTGATTACCTTCCCGCTGATTGCCTTGGGTGGCCGCGCCGGCAATGGATCCGCCATGACATCCAACGCCCCGCCCCACCTACTGAAGAACTTCGGCGCCTCCGCGACGCTGCATGACAGCCATTCGCCGTACTGCTCGGGGCGAAGGATCACGACCATGCGCTTCTCGTCTCCGGGCTTGTGAAAGCGCTGCATGATTGCGTGCCCATCGGCATTCACAGTGAGCATCGCGAACGTGTGTCGACGCTCGCCCTCTGGGCTGGTCCAGGTTCGATAGATGCCCGCAACGCCCATGGGCTCGCCGTTGGGCAACTGGATACGCCAGCGCACAGCCCTGCCCGTCTCCCAGTTGGGCTCATAGATCCACTCACACGGGATGATGCAGCGCCAACCGTTCTTCCACGATTGGCGGAAGCTCGGCAGGGTCGCGACGGTCTCGGTGCGCGCGTTGTAGGTCTTGCGGCCGGCCGCCATCTCCACCCGGAAGTGGGGCAGCAGCCCGAAGATGCCGTCCTCGCAGACCACGTTGCCCGATCCGTCCTCGGCCAGTCGCAGGAATGGCGCCATGCCGAGCGGCCACGCATCGGCCGGAACGGTGTCCCCGTCGCGCACCACGCCGAAGAACTTGAGCAGACGGTCCGCTTGGGTGACTGGCCGGTAGTTCGAGCACATGGCGCGATGGTAAGCCGATCCACCGTCGCCAGGAGTGGGGACAGCCCAGCACGACAGACGCCGCCCGATGGCCCGCGCGGCCTACGATGAACAGCCCTCACAGGAGAAGCCCATGCACCACCAAGCTGAAATGATGTTTGCCGCCGCCCGTGCCTTCCTCGATGCCTGCGCCTGGCTCGGCGCAGAAGTGCTGGGCGACTGTGACCAAGGCGCAATCGACGCCCTGAGGGCCGTTGTGGAATTGATCGATGCCAGAGAGCTTGCATCCATGACGGCCGCGAACGTACTGCCCATCTGACGGGTCAGTGGAAGTCCCGGCTGGCGGTCGACAGCTGGCCGAGTAGCGGGGTCATGTTCCGTAGCCGCTTCGCGACCAGGCTGCAGGCGTCGCCGTTGCGCTGCCACTCCCCGTAGACGGCCAGCAGCCTGGACTCAAGCAGCACCTGGCGCTGCGTCTCCCGGATGCTCTTCCAGCAGATTACCTGCACGTCACCGAACTCGTCTTCCAGGCTCATGAAGATCACGCCTTTCGCCGTCTCGGGCTGCTGGCGCAGCGTGACGATGCCGCAATAGCGCACGTCCTGTCCACTCTCCACCTGCTGCAGATCGGCGGATGACAGCAGGCGGTGCGCCGTCAGCTGTGGCCGCAGCAGCTTCATGGGGTGGCTCCGCAGGGTCAGGCCGAGGGACGCATAGTCCCAGCCTACCTCTTCGCCCTCTTCGCCTGGCTCAAGCTCCAGCAGCTCTTCATTCACGGGTGCATCGCGCAACAGGATGGGGGCGGAGCGCAAGGCTGCTGCCTCCCACACCTGCTGCCTGCGGTGCCCTGCCAGGCTCATCAGCGCATCACCCGCGGCCAGCAGCTTCATCTCGTGCTGCTCCAGGCCCGCACGGCGCGCCAGATCCTCCGCACTGGCAAAGGTCCCATTCTTGCGCGCGTCCACGATGCGCTGTGCGGAGTCGTTGCGCAGCTTGTCGACCAGGCGCAGGCCTAGGCGAACCGCAGAGGGATGGGGCAGGCCCTCCAGCGTGCAATCCACATCGCTGTACATGACATCCGGTGGGCGCACCACCACGCCATGCCTCTGCGCGTCCTGCACCAGCTGGCTGGGGGTGTAGAAGCCCAGAGGGTGGGAGTTGATCATTGCGGCCAGGAACTCGGCTGGATGGTGGCATTTGATCCAGCAGCTTGCGTACACCAGCAAGGCGAAGCTGGCCGCGTGGCTTTCGGGGAAGCCATATTCGCTGAATCCCTTGATCTGGTTGAAGATGCTCTCGGCGAAGGCCAGCTCGTAGCCCCGGCTGGTCATGCCCTCGACGATCTTGGTGTAGTACTTCTCCAGGCCGCCCTTGCGCCGCCATGCCGCCATCGAGCGGCGCAAGCCATCTGCCTCACCGGCCGTGAAGCCCGCGGCGAGCATGGCGATCTGCATCACCTGCTCCTGGAACACGGGTACCCCCAGCGTTCGGCCCAACGCCTCTTTCAAGGCGTCGCTCGGGTAGGTGACCTCCTCCAACCCTTCGCGCCTGTTGAGGTACGGGTGCACCATGCCACCTTGGATAGGGCCAGGCCGCACGATGGCCACCTCGATAACCAGGTCGTAGAACACTCGCGGCTTCATGCGCGGCAGCATGCTCTTCTGGGCGCGGCTCTCGATCTGGAAGACCCCCGTGGTGTCGGCCTTGCAGATCATGCTGTAGGTCGTCGGATCTTCCGGGGGAATGTCCTGCACCCCGAATACGTAGCCCTTTCGGTCGCTGATGAAGGCCAGCGACTTGCGGATGGCAGTCAGCATGCCCAGCGCCAACACGTCGACCTTCAGCAGGCCCATCGCGTCGATGTCGTCTTTGTCCCACTGGATCACGGTACGGTCTGCCATCGACGCATCCTCGATCGGCACGATGCGGGTGAGCGGCCCCTGCGTGAGCACAAAGCCGCCCGGGTGCTGGCTCAGGTGCCGGGGAAAGTCCAACAGCTCTCCGACCAGGTGCATCCACTGCCGCACGGCCAGGTCATCGGGATCGAGCCCGGCCTCTCTGAGTCGGTCCGCATGGATGGTGCTGCCGTCCCACCATTTCTGGCACGAGGCCAGGGCATCCACCTGCGCAGCGTTGAAGCCCAACGCCTTGCCCACATCACGAACGGCGGATTTCGTGCGGTAGCTTGTCACCACAGCGGTGAGCGCGGCGCGTGCGCGTCCGTACTTCCGATACAGGTACTGGATGACCTCTTCGCGCCGTTCGTGCTCGAAGTCGATATCGATGTCGGGCGGCTCGTTCCGCTCCTTGCTGATGAAGCGTTCGAAGAGCACCGACATGCGGGCGGGGTCCACCTCGGTGACGCCGAGGCAGAAGCACACCACGCTGTTCGCGGCCGAGCCTCGACCCTGGCAGAGGATGTGCTGGGACCTGGCGAATATCACGATGTCGGCGACGGTCAGGAAGTACATCTCGTACTTCAGATCCGTGATCAACTCCAGCTCGTGCTCGATCTGGTTCTGGATCTTCGCTTCGATGCCGGCGGGCCAGCGGCGGCCGGCCCCTTCGTAGGTCAGCCGGCGCAGGTAGGAGGCGGGTGTCTCGCCGGCCGGCACTACCTCTGCCGGGTACTGGTAGCGCAGCTCATCGAGCGAGAAGGTGCAACGCTCGGCGACGCGTAGGGTCTCGGCAAGCAGGTCGGCCGTGTAGGTCTGCGACAGGCGCAGGCGCGAGCGCAGGTGCCGCTCTGCGTTGGGCTGCAGGGCGCTGCCGCACTCGGTGAGCGGTTTGCCCACACGCGTGGCCGTCATCACGTCGTGCAAGGGTTTGCGGGAGCGCACATGCATGTGCACGTCACCAGCCGCAACCAGGGGGATAGCCGTCAACTCGCCGACCCGCTTCATGCGGTGCGTCCACATCTCATCGCCCAGCACCCGTGCCAGATGAACGGCCAGCCAGCAGCGGCCACTGAAGCGCGTGAGCATCCAGCGGCCAATGGCCTCCAGGCCTTCAGACGTGCCGGAGCGGTCCGGCGCGACCAGCACCACGCAATCGTCCAGGGCGGGTACCTCAGCCAGCGGCATGCGGTAGGTGCCTTTCTTCGCGGTGGAGCGGCGTAGGTGCGTGATGGCCTCGCACAGGTTGCCGTAGCCCTGCAGGTTGCAGGCTAGCACGATCAGCGTGAACGGGGTATCGCAGTCAATCCTGAACTGACTGCCGATCAGCAGGCGCTGGCTATGCTCCTTCGCGGCCTCGTGGGCGCGGACGACTCCGGCCATGCTGCATTCGTCGGTGATGGCCAGCGCGCTGTATTCCAGCCGGCGCGCACGCTCCACCAGCTCGCTGGGCATCGAAGCGCCTCGCAGGAAGCTGAATGCACTGAGGCACCAGAGTTCCGCGTACGCGGGCAGGCTGTCCATGGCAGATCACGCGAAGATGCCGTGCAGAAACCAGGCGCTCTGGTCCTTGGCCAGCCGGGCCTGGAACACCCACAGCACGCCGGCGTGCTCGCTGCTGGCCACCCAGTAGTCGCGCACGACGTTCTGTGCCGCTTTGCCGGCTTCGGACGCAATTAGGTGCCACCACCCGCCTTCCACCCGGTGCGGGCCGGAGAGCATCAACAGCGGCCCCTGATACAGTGGGCGGTCATCCCTGATGGCTAGGCGCAGAGGGCTGGGCAGCATAAAGCTCGGCTGCGGCACGTCGGCGCAGGCTGCAGCCGTGCGGGGCATTGTCTGGGCTGCGGGTTGCCAGTGTGTCTGCCATTCCATCCGGTGGTCGTCGTGCAGCACCGGGCGCAGCACTGCTTCGGGCCCGAGCCGGGCCGCCACGCGCTCCAGCACCAAGGCCAGCGACTCGCCGGCCTGTGATGGATCGGGCAGCAGGGACATACTGCGCTCTTCCATTGGCGCCACGTCATCGGCCGTCAACTCCAGATCGCCCACTGGGGCAAGCAGTTTCACCTTGGCCAGGTGCTCGGCCAGCAAGCGCGAGAGGTGCTCGATGCTTCGGGTGGTCTCGGCCGTGCTGATGGTGAGGTGACCACCATCGCCCGCCGTCTTGGCGCGCATCACGTCGTGGCACCAGTGCAGCGTGAAGGTGCGCACACCCGCCCGGCGCGCGGACAGCCAGGCGCAGAGCTGAAGCAGCAGCCGCCTGGCGCCGAACAGGATGGCGGGCGCATGTTCCACCCGGGACATCAGCTCCAGGCGCGCACGGAAGATATCGGGCACCGGCACCCAACGGTGGGCCTCTGGCCGCAGGCCGTAGGCCCAGTCCATCGCGTCCAGCAGCGGCGCGCCGAAACGGCGACTGACGCCAGCGCGCGGCAGCGCGCGCACCTGGCCCAGGGTAGTGCAGCCGAGGCGCAGCAACGTCGCGGACTGCGCGTCCACGGCCTGCAGCGACTTCAGGGGTAACGCGTCGAGCATGTCGGGCAGCGGCTTGGAAACGCCATCGCGAACACCGGCACGCGCCAGTGCCAAGGCCGCCAGGCTGTTGGGCGCCCAGCTCAGCGCACTGACGCCCAACTCACCGCAGGCCTCGCGCACGTGCTGGGCCAGTGCGCGCCGGCCCCCGAACAGGCGTGCGCTGCCCTCCACCTCCATGCCCACCGCTGACGCTTCGAGAATCGCGACGCTGGGCGTGAACTGCAGGCACCAGGTCGCGAGGCCGTCGAGCGCATCAGTGGACGGGGGCTGTGGATCGGGGAGCAGGACTGCCCACAACATGGAAGGACTCGCGGACTGGCAGGAGCCGGCTGGGGCGCGCCAGGCGCGGCGTGATGATGGCGGCCAGCCCACCTGGGACGGACGGCAGCGACAGGACGGCATCGTGCGTGGGGCCGCGCCGCTTGAGGATGGACACCCTCAGCTCCCAGTCAATGCCGTGGCGCACGTGCATGCGCAGCGGTGCGGCAGAAGACTCGTGCTGCGCCGACTCGGGCCGG
The DNA here is from genome assembly GCA_965278985.1 of Burkholderiaceae bacterium. Taxonomy (GTDB): domain Bacteria; phylum Pseudomonadota; class Gammaproteobacteria; order Burkholderiales; family Burkholderiaceae_C; genus CAISIP01. The sequence continues at coordinate 2,165,196 of OZ257131.1, forward strand.
AAGATGAAGCAGAGCCCCTCGCCCGCCTGCGCGTGGATCTGCAGCCGGCGCAGCTGCTCCTGCCGGGCCTGCGGCAACCAGGCCATGACCACGCCGGCGGCGTTGGACTTGATCACCTGTTCCGTGACCCACAGCCGATCTGCTGGCGCCTCGGCCTTGATCCACACCAGGTGGCGCTGATCGAGGCCTTCGTGCAGCAGGCCAGGGAGGTGCGGATGCTTTGGCGGGCCGATCAACACCACTTGGCGCTTCTGGGCAACTACGCTGCGCAGGGCGGGCCCTACGATGCGCCATTCCACCGTGGACGGCTGCGGGCTCAGAACTTCAGCCAGGGCCGCCGTGGGCCAGCCTGCACCGGGCAGCTCGGCATCAAGGGCGTCCCAGCCCGAAGCCACCACAGGGGCGGATGACGCGCCCAGCTCGCAGCCACGCCACACAGCCGGGTGATCGGCGGCAGGGACGGAGCGGAGCAGGACGGCAGACATGGACGGGATGAACCTTCAAAACACTGGATAAGAATACAGTGTTTTGAAGCCAGTAGGTGTTACAACCGACGATGCCGATCAAGCTTCGCGGTAACGGGCAAGCCCTGCCCATAATCCGTGCATGAGCATCACCACCACCCGATACCTGGCGATGGCCTGCGGTCTGGCCCTCGCTGGCCCGTTGGCCGCTCAGCAGCCATTGAAGCTGCCTAAAACGAGCCGGACTGTCTACAAATGCCAGGTGAGTGACCAGGTCAACTACTCGGACGCCCCCTGCCTAGGCGCGAAGAAAGTGGACGTGACACCCACGCGCGGTCTGGACAAAGACAGTGGCCAAAAGCGCACCGGTGCAGACGTTCGCACAGAGCGGCACCAAGAACAGATGACGGACATCCTGCGCCCGGCATTGGGCATGACCCACGATGAACGCATGACGATGCACCGCCGCTTCAAGCTGTCGCCTGCAGCCAAGAGGCAATGCGATCAGCTGGACACCAGCATGGCCAAGCTGGAGGCGCAGGAGCGCGCTGCGCCCCAGCAAGACAGGACGGGCATACAACAGGCGCTGCTGACCGACCGGGCCAGATTTAAGGCCCTGGCCTGCTGACCTACTTCAAGGCGCCCGTACGGGCTAATGCCGTAGCCGGACTGTCGCGAACGCGCATGATGGTTTGCCGGCTGGTGCCCATGTCACGTGCTACAGCCGCCACGGGGTCACCAGCGGCCAGACGCACGCGCACAGCGGCTTCCTGATCGGCCGGCAGGCTCCGGGGGCGGCCCAGGGTCTTGCCCTCCCTGCGGGCGCGCTGCAGGCCCGACTGCGTGCGTTCGATCAGCAAGTCCCGTTCGAACTCCGCCACTGCGTTGATCACGCTCATGGTCATCTTGCCCGCCGCGCTGGTCAGATCGATATTGCCCAGCGCCAGGCAGTTGACCCTCACGCCCAGGCCGGCCAGCGTTTCCACCGTGGCGCGCACGTTCATCGCGTTGCGGCCCAGGCGGTCCAGCTTGGTCACCACCAGCACGTCACCGGGTTCCATTTGCCCCAGCAGTTTGGAAAAGCCGGCGCGGCTCTTGGCTTCAACGGAACCGGACACGGTCTCGGTCACCGTGCGCAGCGGGGTGATGTTGAAGCCGGCGCTCGCGATCTCTTGCCCCTGGTTGTCGGTAGTCTGCTCGGTGGTTGAAACGCGGCAGTAGGCGAAAACGCGGGACATGGTGGGCTTCTGATGTGTCCGTAATTGATGTACGAATTAGGAATACTGTCCGAAATCCTGTGAAGCTATTTTTTGAACATGCTAAGGGCAAGTGTTCGTAAACGGTCTTATTCCAACGCTACCCCAGAGCAGACGACCCGCCTGCATGTACTCACCATCAGTTCAGCTCGTACGCAGATGACCTCGATCTGTCGACCGCACTTCTCCCGCACCCGCCCATCAACTGTCGATAGACCGAGCTGGTACATTCATGAATGCCTTTGGGCCGAGTCGCCTCGAAGTCGTGTGAGCGTTATGCCGTGGCCGGCGTCGAGCAAAAACTGAAGCAGATCGGAGATTCGGCACGCGGGCGTTTTCGGTAGGCCGCCCCATTGCATGTCATGGCACGCGGCAAGCGCAGCGCTTTCCATGCGTGGTTGGCCAACATCAGTTGTGTTCGAAGAGTCCTTCGCGGTCCCGATCCGCCATCACGGCTCGTCCCTGAGCGCCGCTAGACGGAAGGAATCGTGGTCTCCGCGCAGGACGCGAAGCCGGGGATCGAGCCCATAGCCAAACGAGGGGTCGCTTACGCTGGGCGGGTTCGTCGACTCGTTGATCCAGGGCGCGTTGGCGATGGCGTCAAAGTGATCGTCCAGTTCGTCGTGGGCTTTGCCGGTCTTTACGATGAAAGCGTCAAGACAGATGCGCAATTGCTTAATAACAGCGGCCGTCCATGCGGCTCCGTTAGTCGGCGAAGCCAGCGAAGCCGCCTTCTTGTACGTCTCGACGATGTCGTCGCTCGCCCGCTCCTTGTCGCCGCGTCCGACCACGACCGCACCCGGGATCTTCACATGCCAGCGTAACAGCTGAGCCATGACGATCTCGCTCGAGAACGCGGCGCCGATGGCGACCGAGACGGCGGGCTGACCGCGGGAGGATGGTACGAGAATGATCGGCGTTGCGCACAGCCGGTGTAGCCGCCGCACCGCCATACGCCATGTGGCCAGGCCAATGCCTTTATGGCGGCGGCCGATTTCAACCCAGCGATAGAAAGAGCGCCAGCTTGGAATCATCGCCTCAGGTCCGTCCGGTCCCATTGGTCGCGGTTTGCCGCGGTCATCGAGGAAGCAGAGCTGGCTGATATAGGAGGCACCAGCAGTCGCCCGCGCGACCTCCGCAGCACTGCGCCCGGCCGGCTGGGCCGCTGCCAGACCCTGCAGCGCGAAGACATTCACGTCGTCTACCACGTTTTCTTCGCTTAGGTAGCGAAGATAGGCAGCAAGCCCACCGAGCTCCGTCGGCCCCTTGGGGTTAGTGATTGCGAGAGCCATTGCCCAATGGCATGGGCCATACGAAATTCCTGCGTCATCGTACGCATTGATCTGATCGAGATATCCGATGCATTCGACCTCGGAGACGGCGCGGACAACCTTAAACGTCGATGCCAACGCACGTGCGTCACCAGGAGCGGTGGGCGACAGCGCCGCCAACAGTGCATTTTCCTCGATCTCGAGCAAACGTCGCGGGGTCACTTCAGCAAAGGCGACTCGTCGGCCCCGCGTGGGGCTCAACGGCCCCGGGCCGCCGGTAGAGCGAGCTGGATAGGGCGCGTAGTAGCCGATCAGCTCGAGCTGGGCTTCAGTCAGCGGGAAACCCGGGACGAGCCGCGTGAAATCAGCAGCGAACATACGTAGCGTGGGAGAGGTCGTCTCCTTGCGCGACCACAGGTCGGAATGGATGGGAACCGCACCTGTCTTCGGGCGCTCGTTTGCATCGAGGTCGGCGGCTCGATAGGCAGTGATCAACAAAGGGCAGCGCTGCCCCCTGACGACCCAGGCCTGAATCGCACTCCGGGTAGCTTGGTTCGCGCGTCCGCTGATTGGACCCGAATAAGCAGCCAGATTAACGGTGCTTTGGAGGTCACCGAAATGGCGCAACGCCAGCTGCTGCGGAGATATCACTGCAGTCCGTGCGGTAGCGGCGATGGCACCGGTGGCGGATATCTGAAACTCGCGGATGACCTGCTCGAGAAGCAAGCTGTCGTCGAGTGCCCCAAATCCTATCGACTTAAGGTCACTCGCCAGCCTCGCGACCCACGGTTTGCTGCTGTCCTCATTCGCGAAAATCTTCGACATCAGCGGATCTACATGATCAGCGTCGAGCACGTTCTCGCGAACTCGCTTAGCTAAATGCCTCATAAGGGCCGTGGTCGGAATGATCTCCAAACTGGGATCACTGATCGACACCGGCGCCTTGCGCGAATCGCGCATCCAGCCCATCGCGACTCCGAAGGCAAAGCTTCGGTCGGCGTTGACCAGGATCTCGGGCATCGGAACCTGCTCGGCATCATCTGCCGCGAGCGCCTCGCGTGCGCGCAGGATCGGGTCGTATAAGCCAGCGAGGAAGCCGGCGAGCGCGCGCGCTTCCCAATCCAGATCCCCCGGCTTGATGACGCGGACACCTTCGAAGAAGCTGCCGGCCAGCAAGCCGCTATTGAAGTCGAGCAACGCGCCGCGGAGAAACTTGCTGCCGAGGCGGATCGGGCCGTAAAACGCAATCGTCGGGCTCTCGCCTAGCGGTTCGATCGTACCGATCCGACGCATCTCGTCCATGTGACCGCTTTGCTGCACGCGAATCAGCAGCGTGCCTTGAAGCTGTACCGTTTCAAGATAAGCCTCATCAATGCGGCCGTGTAGCACATGGGTACGAACGTCGTCGAGGCTCGGCAACGAGAAAGGATCGTCGGCGAGGAAGCGCATCGAGCCCGGGAAGATCGGCCTTACCGTCAAACCGCGGTTTAAGGGCGCGGTCCAGACGCCGGTGATGGCAAGCGCCTCTTCAGGCCAACCCTGTATGACGTTGCCCGGCACAGCGTCGGGACTGGTGATAACGGCGCGATCCGCGGCGCTGATCGGCACGCGAAATCGCAAAGGTCCGATCTTGTCGGTCATGGCGCATCCCAGGTCAAGGTCGCGGGTTCGGAGACTGCTCGCCGGCCGCTGGCGATGCCAACCAACTCGTAAATCCAACTCCCTTGCAGCGGAAGCGCTGCGGGTTCGCGGAACTGCTCGGCATCACCGGAAATGCGCCGCCGCTCATAGCCGCTGCGGCGGGGTGCTCGCCGCCGAAGCTCAATCTCATCATAGGCATCGCCGTTGCGCCAGCGCAGGCTCACCCAGCCAGTGCTCGATACGATCGCCCGCAGCCCTTCAGGCTCTCGCAGAGCTCCATTGGCACGCGCGCGCATTAGATTGGACGGCCGCCCTTCGATTCTTCGAATGCGGACCGCCCGCGGATCGCCGGGATCGAGGGCGTGGCGAACCGGCACGATGCGCAGTTCCTGCACGCGGCCTGGCGTACGGGCCGCCACCCGAGTCTCAAACCGGCCAGCGACATCAGGCGCGAGCGCGCCCGGAAGCAGGTCTGCAATCGCGCTCCACCCCTCGTCGGGGTGCGCATCCGCGACGATATCGCGCGCCTGGAGCGCGAACCCGATCCCCTCGAGTGGACCAGGCTGCGTCCAGACGCAGATGATGACGCGGTCCTCGGCCGGATCGGGCGCCGCCTTGATCAGGCTCGGGCGCGGAGCGATGCGAACATCAGGCACGCGCACCAGCGCTACGAGCTGCCAAACGCCTGCTGCGCCCGCCGCCGAGACTCCGCGTACGCGATACAGGATTCGGGTCGGCGCGCGACCGGGAAGCCGATCCTCGAAGCGCGGCAGGAACACACTGCTCGACACGCGCTGGAACGCCGCTTCGCCCAGCGGGTCCCTGCCTGCGCTGATTAAAGATTCATCCAAGCTCCGTGGCGAGCATCCCAAAGCCGACTCGAACGCACGCTCCACATCGTAGCGAACGGCTGCATCCATCGCCTGCCAGATGAACGTCGCGCGCGACTGTTCAACAAACTGCGCCGAATCCTCGGCCCAGATTCTGGGTATCCATTCCGGGCCTGGTGCTGGTACTGCATGGCCATACGCCGGCACCACAGCTTCGGCGCGAATCCCCTCGTTTCCGAAGCCGACTGGCCCCGCAACGTAGGTTGCGCCATCAGCGCTACTCGCGCTAATTTTGAGTGTGCCCGCAGCAAAACCGTCCGGCGGATGAAGCGGAATAACGCATTCATGCGGCGGCAAGAACAGCGCCGGAGAGCCGTCGAGGAATACCTCGGCCTCGTCGGCAGGAAGTTGGTCAAGCGCCTGGAGCAGCGCGACTGCCCGCCGCTCGATGGGATCGGGCGCGACGATTTCGAAATGCGCGCGGTCGGCAGTCGCCACCACAGCATAGCTTTGCCCAAGCAAGTGAAAATGGACTTTGCCCGTCGCCGGCATGATCGGCATCCCGGCCGCATCGAGAAGTTCGACGCGTAGCGGCGACAGCGAAGCGACCCTCACCGACCCGGTCGCGGCCGCCGCGCGCACGAGCCGATGGACATTGACGTCTTCCACCGCGCGCCCGGCAAACCGCACGGCGGCACCGCCGAGCGGGGGAGCGCGACCGGCCGACCGCCGGACGCGTAGCCGCGAGGCCCCCCCCCAGCTCAGAACGGCAAATTCGCCATCGGAAGTAAGCAATGTGCCGCCGACGAACGGGCCGAGCATCGCATCGGCAAGGGGTTGGCTATCGGCGTCGACAATCTCGACATCGACCTGGACCGCGTTTAGCGCGCCAGCGATCGGCAGCACTGCGGCGACTTCATGCGGAACATGCTCGACCGGGATCCACATCTGACGGACTCGAAACTCGGCAGCGTCGGGTGCCGCATATTCGCTGGACGCCTCCCAGTCGAGAGAGATCGTCAGGGTTGGAGACCCCCCTCCAAGCAAATCCAGGCGCTCGACGCCGATACGAACCTTGGGCGGCGGCGGCGCATAGTTGTCTAGCAGCCGCACCAGTCCCGGATACGATGGTGGCCCAGCGATGCCAAACAGGTCGATGCCGGCCACTCGATAGGCAAACCAACCCTCAAGCGGCGGATCGCCAAAGGGCAGGTCTACATCGTCCTCGAAGAGATTCTTTGGCGTCTGCACCACCTGTTCGCCATCGTGACAAATGCTGAACGCCAGGCTAGCATCGAACGGCGGCTCAAGATCATCGACAGCTGTCTGAGCGCCAAAGGCATGACGTTCGATACGCCAGAAATAGGCCTCTCGCGAGACAAGAGGGGGCCGGTCGGTTTCGCCGTCCGGCGTTCTCGTTTGCCAGCTGACGCGAGCGAGCGGCGAAGTGAAACTGCGCGGTCCGTGCGTCGCGGCTTTAACTAAATCGCCGAACAGCGTGTCGGGCGAAGCCGAGAGCGCCACATCCGAAGGCGGCCGCACCGGCTTCCAGCTCGTACCCTTCCCGTAGAAACGCCCATAGGCCGGATAGCCGATCGACGTGGTGGCCTGGACAATCTCAGGCCGTTCGGGCGCCTTTGGCCAATCAACATCTGGAGCGCCCGCTCTGGTCGAGGCTTCTCTATGCCCCTCATACCAATCTGCTTCGATCAGGTAATCGATAGGATCGACAGTGCCGTTTGGTAGCACGTCGTCTACACCCAGCCCGAGGAACTTGGCCATGCCGAAATCGCTCGCGCAAAACGCTAGATACGAAAGCGCTCGGACCTGGTAGTGCTTGATTACCGCTCCATAGGCTTCGCGCTCATCGAAATCTCCAGAAGCTAAGGAGAGCAACGTCGGATAGTCGGCTGGTGGCCTGCCGTGCCAATAAACGGTGTCAAGACCGAGATCCGTCAGGTGCGATTCGCCAAGCAGCTTAGCCACGCCTTCTAGCTGTGCGTGGAGGATGTTCGGGCTTGGCCTCGCCAGAGCAAACGCGAGCACGGGCAACAGCGCCGCGGCGGTAACTGCATTGGGAGGCGGGGCGCCGCTAGCAACCGCAGCCCGGCTGAGGCGGTCCGCTTCGAGAGTCGGAGGATCGATTTCCCACTCGCTGGTCGCGGAGAGCCGCTTTGCACCTGGCAGTTTGTGCCCAGCGACAAGCGATTGCGCGATTCCGTCGACGAAACGCTGCAGCGTAAAGCCACCCTCGGGAAAAGGCACCCCCGCGCCGAACGCCCAGCGCACAGACACGATGTCCAGCCCCGCCGGCCCCAGCGGGCGGTGGCGGGCGACCAATTCGAGACGGGCGGTCATGCGAACATCCCCTTGAGCGGAACGCGCCAGGTCACCGTTTCAGGGTCGGCGTTCCCCGCGACCGAGCGCTTTTTATCCCTGGCAGCACCTAAGGGGGCCCGCCGCCACAATAAAGTAACTGCCACCACCTGCTCTGGCAGGTCGAGCGCGAGAGAACTCCCAAGCTTTGCAATCGCGCGGGTCTTGTCAAGGTTAAAGATGCAGCTCGCCGACTGCCCATCGATAGTCACGCCGAGCCGGCCTGCGTCATCGTCAAGCGGTTCGGGTGCCTCGATCAGCAGGTATTCAAAGCGGTTTCCGACGCGGATCGGCGTCATCCGTACGTGGTCGACCACGCCTACAGGTGGCGCACCGAGCGCCCGGATGAGCCCGTCGAAATCGGTATTGACAGGCTGCTCCGTCACGGCCAATGCGAATCCGGGAACATGCATCGGCGGCTCCACCATGTCCTCAAAGGTTTTGAATCGCGACGTGGTAAAGCTCCACTCCGCAAGCGGCAGCGTCGCGTTGGTCGGCGCAGCGCCAGCGTCGACTGCGACGAGCTCGGCCAGATAACGCGCCTCGGGCCGCAGATTCAAATCCTTGAGGGTGATCGGCAACAGGATCTCGCCGTCGTCGTTCGGCCGCGGCGTTGTGGCCTCGCACGTCTCCGCCGGATTGCCGACGCGGCCGTTGATCCACCAGTCCTCGACCGGCGACCGCGCGACCGCGCCGGTTTCCCACGCTGTCGGCAGAAACACTTCTCCTGTCGCGGTCGCGACCAACTCGCCATCGGTGCCGCGCAGCCGCACGCCGAGCTTTCGTTTGTCGAGGGTGTAGAGCGCATTGAAGAAATCGTCCTTAAAGCGGACGAACAGGTCGTAGTGGCGATAAACCGGCCGCTGTCCGTCGTCGGGGTAGTGGTTGGCGATCGCGCGGCTGAGGCCGCCCTTCCAATGCGGAGCGCGATCCGCTGTGAAAACATAGGTTCGCGACATCGCCAGCGGTCTGTTGACGGAATGGGTGCCACGCTGCAACTGTCCCGCCATCTCGACGGTCAATTCGTAACGATGATTGGGGATGAGCAGGCGCTGCTCGGGTTCCAACGTCCATTCTTCGCAGCCGGAAGAACCCTGCCAGTCCTGTGGCTTGCCTGATCCATCGTCGCCGATCAGCTCCTCCCAGCATAAGAATAAGAGAATACGTGCGTGGTCGTAGAAACTGACGGGGTCAGGATTGGTCACCTGATACGCATCGGTGCTCTCGGTACCCTCTATCGGCGGTTGGCTCAGTACATATCGCGCGCTTACCAAGTCGACGACATCAATGCCGACCGGCGGCCAGAAACTAAAGGATTCGTCGCTGCCGAGGGCAACACCGTAGAGATTGTCTTTGCTCTGGGGCAACCATGGGAGGGCTCTCCAAGAATAGAGCCATCCATTTGGAAGCAGCCCGAAGCCGGCCTCGAGCTTGGCAAGCGGAATGCACTTCCTGACCTTGGTCGGCTTGACCGCGCAATCGCTAGGCGGCGTGTCTTCGCCGCCTCCGCCGCCCAGTGAACCATCCTGCCCATAGCGGCGCGAGGAGAGCAGCCGTAGCTCGGTGTTGGGGAGCCGCCCCCTTTCGACCTCACCGGACCGCGTCCGGTCCAACGGTGACCGCGAGAACGTGCCGAACAAATCGACCGGCGCGCCAAGCGTGGTGTCACGTAATTCAAGCTTCGTAATCGACCACTTGGCGAGCCAGCCCGACTTGTGCCCGATCTCCTGGGGAAAAGGTGTGGCGACATCGTTGAGCTCCACCGCCGCCATCACCGCGGGATCGACGAACATGCTTTTGGAAAGCTCGAGAACGAGCTCGCTGTGCGGAGCAACGAGACCAAGGTCTATTGTCTCCATATTGGCGTCCGACAAATAATGGGCGATGCCCTCGTCGATTGGGGTCTCGGGGGACGCGTGGATCCGCGGCGCCCAATGCCGGGGGACCGAGCTCAACCCATGCACCAGTGGCGACAGCTGGGGCGCGTCATCGTTGCGCCAGAGGAAGGTGTAGGCCAGGCAGAGCTCGAAGTTGTAGAAGCCAAGGTCGATCTCGATGCACGATCGCAGCGGAATCTCGAACAAAGTCGGCTTGCTGATGCGGACGTCGATGCCTGCCGACAGGCCGATTGCAAGGGACAAGCCGCCGGCGACCAACCGGGCTCGCCCGCTTGCCAAGAAATCCCCTTCGAACTGAGAGGGGTTCCAGGCCAGCGTGAGCTGCCCTCCCGCTTGTGCGACCAGTTCCGCGTATAGACCGTCGATTCCCGCGCGAAGATCAAGCCGCGTGCGCAGTCCGATATTAGCTTTGCGTCCAGCATCCAGTCCTAGCCAGTATTCAGCGTTGAGCCGCCATTCCGATCCGAGCTTAAGCGCGCGGGCGGTAACCGGCGCGCTTTCCTCTCCAAGCCACACCTTGAAATCGAGGGGCCTGTTGCCGTGAAATTCGCCGCCGCCGGCGCCTTGAACCTCGAACAGGCCTTCACTCTCCCACTCCGCCGAAAAATCGAGGCGCAGCAGTTGCTGTGCCGGATAGACCGCGAGCAGCGCCGCCAGCTTGCCTTCTCCAGTGGCGTTCATAGGTTGGCGCTCGTGCAGCAGCTCGCCGGTCGCGGTAAGCAAGATCGACAGATCCGGAATGGAGACCATCAGAGCACCGCGCGCTGAGAAAAGCCAGCCATCGTCCGCCGTCCCAATCACGACTCCGAGTCCGAGCGCATGCGCGCCGCTCGAAACTTTCCATTTCGAGCGCGCGGCGAAGCTGCCCTCAGGCGCCTCCATGAAGGCGTCGAAAAAGCGCCGCGGACCATCGTTGGGCAGCTTCAGCGCCAAATTGTGGGCGAGCAAACCCGATACTCCATAGAGCGACAAGCCGGTGGTGCCGATCGGTATGCCCCCCGGCACGAGCTCAGCTTCGGCGGCAAGGAAGAAGGTCGTGACTGCCCGCCCGTCAACCGTTTCCGACGCCGCCGCTACGACCACGTCGAGCCGCATGTCGAGTGAAGGGACGTCGAGGTACCCCGTCCCGCTCAACGCCCGGCGCGTACTGTCCCATGAAATACTCGCTTTAAACGAATAGCCCCCAGGGGTTCCGAAGCTGATGCCGATCCCGTCGAACCTAACGCTGACGACCCGATTCGCGCTCCAACGGACCACCAAGCCATCGACAGACGCTCCGGCGGGCAGCCCGGCGACGATTTCGACTGCAGCAGTGATCCGGAGTTCGAGATCCGCAGGCGCGTCGTCGGGGCGCTGCAGGCTGAAAGCCGTCACGGTGAGCTTGAGAAAGTTCCAACTCAGCACAAAGGGCTGGGTCGTGGCGACTGTGGCGCCCTCGCCAAGCCGCAGGCCGCCCTTTGGGCTAACGCCGATCTCATCGAAGTCGAAGGTTGGCCAACCTCCCTCCACGTCCTTTACTTCGGGGGTGAGGCTTCCGGACAGCCACAATACGCCATCCGTCCCGGGCGCACCGGCCTCGAGCCGAATCGTGTCGACGCTCAACTGGAACATGCCGTCGACCTTCATCTCGACAATGGGCTCGTCGTCTGACAGCGACGCGACTAAGCCCGCGGGCCCTATCGAGAAGGCGACCTTTACCCAACCGTCTTCGCGGCCGTCGGCTAGGAATTTCTCGAGGTTGACCCGACCGCCCAACGCCACTTCGGTCAGTTGACCGTCTTGCAGAACAAGACTCGCATCCTCGAGCTCGCACAGGAAACCGTAGAGCGTGAACTCGAGCGCGGGCCCTGCGCGGCGCTCGAACGTGCCGCTCGGACCGTCACGGCTGAACGATAAGTCACGTCCGACCAGCACCATCGGCGCACCCGAGGCATCGGTGAACATCGGCAGCGTCAAGCTCCCGCTGCGCACGCGCAGGAACGTGTCCGACGCAGTGTCGAGGTGGATGCCATCCAGTGAGATCGCGATGTCGGTTCCTGCGATTCTCGAATCTGCGAGCGAAGTCTCTCCGAATTCGAGAAAGTGAAACCCGTCGCGGTCGAAGCGCACCCTGCAGGTGGTTTTGAACGCCGCGCCGGTTCCGTCTGCGGCGCGCAGGATTGCCGGCGCCACGCGCAGGGTAATCCCGACATCCTGTATCTGCAGCGAGGGTTCGTCACCACAGGTAAGCAACCCCGTCGCTAGGGCGTCCTCGTTGAACGACAGGCTGAACTGGTCGAGACCAGGAAGGTGGAGATTCGCGATGCCGCCGAGATAGAACTCGGCGCCGAGCGTGAAATTATTGTCGTCACGCTCGGTCCAGTACTCGGACACGAGGATACTTTCGAGCACGGCCAAGCCATCAATCGGCAAGAAGTCGAAGAGCGGAATGTCGATCAGTTCGACAAACTCGGAAAGGGGTCGGACCGCTACGATCGTGTCTGCCGTCACCGCTGCTCCTTAGAGACCAGTCAATTTCCAAGTCTAATGTCCTTAGGGACTATCGCATTCAGTATTTTGTTGGCAATTGCGGTAGGCATGACCGTGCCTCGTTTTCGCGTACATCGAGTCATGCGGCCGAACCGGCCTCCTCCGACGTCATAGGGGGCAGGAAGCTGTTTGCCGAGTGCAGAAGCTGGCCTTTCTGCTCATGGACACCGTGAGGCCTAACTGTGAAGCTTCAATAGGTTGTGTCCGGTGTTCACCCGGGTTGGATTTGAGAGACTGGAAGTCGCCAAACACCCAATCTGCCGAGGACACCAACCCGGATGAACACCCATAAGCATGCCCGACTTACGTTTGGCCGCTGAATCGAGATGGTTCAACAGATGATCGAGGGGGGTCTCAATGCCTGTAAAGCAGCTGCTCTGCACGGGGGACGCCACCCACTGCGAGGAAGTGGTCGGGGCGCTACTTGGCCGGGGGCCAAGCAGCACTTGTCGACGCCTCCTCGCGCCCTGCGCACTCGCCACGGGTCATCGATTCGTAAGCGCGCGGCGAACCCGTCTTGATGATTCTGCTACGCAGGGTTATGCGGCTGGCGAACCCACCGATGCGAAAGCGATGTCGCGATCTCTTTGCCCATGTGCTTCAGCATCCGCGTGAGCACGTCTTTGAGGTACGCATACGGATCGTGCCTGTTCATGCGAGCCGACTGGACGAGACCCATCACTGCAGCGGCGCGCTGGCCCGCACGCAGGCTGCCTGCAAATTTCCTCTCTGAGTGCCGCCAATCGTCTTTGTGGGGAAGCTTAAGGGGACAGCCAAGCCGGCATGTTCAGGCCTGACTAGCGCGACGGCTGCATGCAATTTCTGCTCACCCAATTGAACGGCTTCGATTCCCGCGGTCCGACCAGAGGAAAGGTGTCGCAACCGTTCCGCCCGGTTCAGTATTCGAGCAAATCTATTCCCGTGGACTTCTTCCGCCCCATCGGAGACCTTCCGGCGAGAGTCCCTTTCAAGCGCAGGCACTCGAATCCCGCCGGAGAAAGGAGCGTATGCGCCACCGACTACGACGATCAGTGGCGGGACGCATATTGGAGGGGGTTCTATCCGGCAGCCGCGACGAAGCTCTCCGACTGGGCGCATTAGCACGAGCCCGGCTGCTTCTGACTAATTCACTGACCGACTTTTCGGAAATCGCGGACCGCAAGGCGACATCCGACTTGGCGAACCTCTAAGGCCTGATCTTTGGAATGAAGACGCCGACGGCGAAAAAGCTGGAGATCTGCCGAATCATCGATCGCAAGTGCGTGAAGTGCGGCCGGACCGACTTCAAGTTCTACGAAGCCTTCTACTCGGAGACTCGCGGCTCCGTTGATCACCGAGAGCTTACCCTCCTGCGAATCAAGCTCCCCGAGGACTGCCGGTAGCTGCTTGCTTGCGATTACGACTAGCGACTTTGTGCAGCTATGCGGAAATTGCCGGCGTGGGCGACAAACTTCCGCAACCGCTGCAAACCCGTCAGTGGTTGGTTCATCATCCAACGCTTGGACGGGCACCAGCCGCCAAAGACCAAAGAGTCCAAAATCGGTAGTTTTCGGACATCAGTCAATAACACGCTTGTGTAGGCAACACTTGGCATGGCTGTTTGACGCCGGCATGCCCGGCTTATACATTGATGCCACGGGTGGACCAAGAGATGGATGTCCCCACCCCAGTCCCCACTCACGGGGTGCGGCCGTCTGAGAAGCGGCCGAAGGTGAGGGGTGGCAGCACGTCCAAGGCTAAGAAACGCCCGGCGACCCGGGAGTGTTCAGCCGCCGAGGGAACTGCCATTTCGAAGCCGACGCCCGGATCCATCCCAGGCAGGTGAAAGGCGGCGCCGGCAAGGGCGCTTTACAAGTACAAGCGGATTAACGTCCGTGGCCACGGGCATCCAGTGAGGCAAGCGCCCCATGAAGATGAACGTAACGGTGGATGTGAAGATCGACCTGGCAAAGTGCATCCGTGCGCTTGGCTGGATCGTCCTGATCATCGTGACCTTGTGAGGAAGGGGCGGGAAACCGCCCCTTTCCCGCTTCCCCGGCTCGACTCAATCTGCAGCTGCTTCGGCACGTCTATCGCTCAACAGTTCGGCGCAGACTCTTTCCCACGCGTCCTCGTACTCCACCAGAGGAGGCGACCCTCGTAGCAGGCGGCCCGCACTCTGCTCCGGTCGGCTGCCGGGCAGAGGTGACACAGCCAGGGTGTGCGCAATATGCCCGATCCATCACGCGCCACGCATTGCTGGCGATCATCCGAGGGCTGGGCGAACCTGAAAGAGGCAAACGTTCCGGACGATGCGATCGTGCGGTCCGTCCAAGATCTTTTCTGCAGCGTCCTCCAGGTATCCGGCTAAGACTTAGGCGCCGACCGAGGTTCTGCCTTGACAATCTTGAGCGTTGTCGGCTCCGGCTTTTTGATGGTCGCAATCAGAGGCGGGACAAGCTGCATTTGCCTATCGCTTTCTCTCAGCTCCAGCTCTTGAATGCCAAGTGCCTGCATGCCTATTCGAAGGGCGTTGTTCCGGACACCTCTATCGTTGCTGATCACTAGCTGGGCGCCAAGCGACTTGCCGGTGGCCACGAGCTGCCGATCAATCTTGATCTTTTGCCAATTCTCTTCCGACTCGTCCTTTTTGTCGCCCGCGCCGATGGCTGCTCGGTCGATCAGCGACAGCTCGTAGGCTGCTGCCATGTTGAAGTCGGCCATGAAGATGCACGCCTTCTTCTCCAACGTCTTGAGGAACGTGATACCGGCGAGATCTGCGCCTACCAAGAACTCCGCGATGCAGACCATCGGGAACACTATCTTCGACCTTGCTTTCTCGGCGCGTTCGATGAAGTACTGGATCCGTGCCTGGTCGTCCGCTGACGTTGTGCTGCTGCAATATGCCACGATGAAGTTGGCGTCGACGACAATGACCTTGGGCAGCGTTATCAATGAATACCCCTGATGTTTTCCCAGCGCGTAGTGGGATCCTTCATCTCGGACCAGCCATTGCCAGGCACGCGAGCAGCCGTGGCGAGCACCTCACCAAGGGGGGTGTCATCTAGAGGCTCAAAGGCGAGAACGTGGCACTTGCTCGCCTCTGGAGCCCATCCGTTGTCGTTGCGCAGCCAAGGGCCACGTACCCGCAGGCGGATGGTGCCTGCGCGGAAGTGAGTCAGGATCTGCCTTGCCATCGTGTCGTCGCGCACTATGAGACGGAGGTCGCGGTCGAAGTTGTCGCGCACGTACAGGTGCATCGAGTCGTCGGCGCCCACCAGGCCGGTCACCCAGCCGTCGACCACGCCTTCTTGGTACAGCCGCTCATTGGTTGAGGCTGGCTCAGGCTGGATGCCGAAGATGGTGTGAATGATCAGACCGTCTTTGTCGAGGATCTGCGCCTCCTTGATGGCGTCCTTGCCCATCAACGCCTCGATGGCGCGGAGGTGCCGCCCGGGCTTGCTGGTCTCGTCGTTCTTAGCCTGCGTGATCCGTGCGCGGCTCAGGTGGATTCGCTGGACAGGAACGGCAGCCAAGCAGCCGATGCTGGCTTTCTTGATGCCTTTGAAAGTCGGCTTGTTCTCTTCGCCCAGCAAGCCGGCGAACTCCTGGATGTATTCACCAAGATGCGCCAACGGCACTCTATCGGGATTCCGATCGAGGAGACGTAGCATGAAGCTGAACTTGGTCGCGGCCATTTTCTGAATATACCGGTTAAAGGCCGGTCCAACACATGGCAGCGATACGAGCGCCAAAGTTCAGAATGCCGCGGACCGTTTCAAACGTCAAGGCTCTGTCTCTGTCGTCGATTGCGCCAACTCCGGCGCGGAGAGGCCCCCCCGCGCCAGTCGTTGCGCAGCCGCGGCAAAGTCAGGTAGGTATGCCACATCGAAGGCGGAATCGCAGCTGTTGATGAGCAACTGCCCGACCGCGCAGCGCACGCCATAGTGGGTGCCACGGCCGGCGGCCTGGCAGGCGTGACAGCGGAAGTGGTGGGTGTTGGATGCCTTCGCGAGGATTCTCCACGCATCTGGACCGGCCAGTGCGTCTAGCACATCGACCAAGTGCTCGCGGAGTGCGGCGCGATGTTCTGGGCGCAGCGCGGAGGATGGCCGCACCAACAGCCGACCCTCCGCTACGTCCACCGCAATGCCTTCGCCGGCCAGCTCGCAGACAAGTTCGGCGCCGGCCGTCACTGCGTGGTCTCCAGGCCCAACGCTTCGGCATCGTCCGCCAGTGTGTACGGGTCCGCAGCTTTTGCAAGGAGCGCGGCCACTGCAGGGTCGAGCACCTTGGCCGCCCGCGCCATCTGTTTGGCGCCAGGAACCGGCGCCCCGGGTGCGTCACCAACCTGGCAGTCTGCCGACGGGGCGGCCACATCCTGCTTAGGCTCCAGCAGCACAGGCCGAACAGGCGCGGCCACGTCCACTTCGCTGCCGACCATCACGTGGACCGACGCCTCAAGCTCACGGAGGCGCTGCATGCGGCTTTCCACCGTAGCGGCAACGCGGTGGGGGGCTTCCTCGCCCACGGCCTTGCCGCAGCGGCGCACGATGGACATCAGGCGCGTCAGTTCCTTGTCGCGGTCGTTGACCGTGGCTTGCAGTTCGTTCTGGCGCTGTTGGGACACTGCGGCGATGCGCTGGTACTTCGCGGCTTCGGCGGCTTTGTCGTCGGCCGTGGCAGCCTTCAGCGTCTTCTGCAGCTCTTCGATCTCCCGTTGAGAATCCTCAAGCGCCTGGATCAGATTGAGGTCGCCGTGTGCGTCCTCGGCGGCCTGCTGGGCCAGCTGTTCACGCGTCGCCGCGCTGTTCGGAGCGTGGACGACGGTGGGCGCGGGCTCTGGTCCTGCCGCCGCCGGCGCTGCCAGACGTTTGCCTATCTTGCTGATCTTCTGCTGGTAAACCGTGCCAGCCCGCTCCACGGTCCGGACAGCGGGATCATCTTGGGAAATTCCCAAGATGATCCCGCGGACCGCCGCCACCGTCTTGTGGTCCACCCCGCAAGCCTGGGCAATACGGTTGTCGCTCCATGCGCCCCACTCCGCATCCGTCAAGAGGATCGCCACGGCCTTGCGTTTGTCCGCGTTGGATCTCCTAAGGCCGTGGGACGCATTGGCACGGACGCTGTACAGCACCGCATCGCGCTGGGTACCCTGGCGCACATCCGCGTCGATGCTGGCCTTGCCCGCGGTGTTGTGGGCGTGCAGACGGTGGTACCCGTCCCCAAGCCAGTAGTCGGACCCGTCGAAGAACACGATGATGGGCGGGAACTGCGCGCCGCCTGCGATCGCTTCGGCGTACTCTGCCACGGTCGGCTGGTTGAGCTCGGCACGGGCCTGAGTACCGCCGTCGATGCGGATTGCGGCCGTGGCCAGCGGCATGATCACCGTGGCTGCCATCAGTGGCGCGACGGGTGTGTTGTGGTTCGGGTTACTCGTCGTCACTTGGCACCTCCTTCACAACTTGCAGAGTGCCGAACGTCCGTTTGCCCTCCACCATCTCCCTCATCCACCTATCGAGTGCCGATTCCGCTGGCGCCTCTGCGCCGGGCGCATCCATGGAATATGCCTCCCTCTCTAAAGCGACCGACATCCTCATCACCTCGATCAGCTTCTTGGCGGTGTCAGCTCGCGACGGCAGGCTGATGACCTTCAGGTAGAGGTCGTTAAGGCGGTCCGCGCCCTGGTCGTTGGGACTGCGCATGCATTCGCCGAACTGCGCGAGCAGCGCGGGATCAATACTCTGTGCCTCAAGCTCTTCGAAAAGCCGCCGCCCAAGGTCCCTGGCACGCCGGATGTCCGACCGGTGCGCCAGCTTTACCCGCGCCCGCACCTCCGATTCCACTTCAATGACCACCTTTTCGGCATGCCTGCTTCCGGCGGAAACTCGGGTGGAAACCTCGCCGTTGGAAACTTCTCCAAGCTCGGCGGCAACCGTCGCCCGTGAGAGCTTGGCTTCGGCACGGGCGTTGATCTGATCGCGCAATGAGCGTTCCCAGCCATGTATCCGCGCGCGCTTGTTGATTGCCGTATGGGAGATGCAGTGCTCGGCAGCGATCTCCCGCGTGGACATCGTGCCGGCCGCGTACTGGGCCTGTATGCGCTCCCAATCAGGAGCCGTACGCGCGCTCATGCCGCCACCCTCCGTCCGGTGCGGTGTGCCGCCGCCCAGGGGGCTACGGCAGCAAGCGAATCGGCCAAGGTGCCCCACATCACGGGCACGATGCCCTGGCGCTGGCACATCGCCTGGAAGAGCGTGTCGAAGAAGCTGTCGCCTGTGGATGTCCACAGCAATGCAGCGCGGACTTCGGTCACCGAAGGCATTGACGCCTTCAGGGAAGCCGCCAGGCCCTTGCAGGACACCTGCGCATTCGCCAGTGCGTCGCCGCCGCGGCCCCCATCGCAGACCACCACCGCCGTGGCGGAGCCATCGTGGTGGACGACCACGATGTCTACGAGGCCGTCGCTCACCATGACGTTGTACAACACCATGTCCCGCTGCGGGTCGATGTTCAGGTCAGGCTCCGGCTGGACGGCGGACTGGAGCATCATCATGTTGAAGAGGATCAGGATCGAGGTTTCGCTGCGCAGCGCGTGCGCCAGCTGCAGCATCTGGCGTACCTCTCCCCGCTGGTAAGGGACACATGCCCGCTCGCGCCGTTTCGAAAGAGTCAGGGTGCTCATTTCCTTGCTCCTCCTGCGTGGATCTGCCCGCGGCTGATTCGCGATGCCAGAGTCTCGACCTTCTTGTCAAGCGCCTGGATCGCGGCCATAGCTTTGCCGTTCATCACAACCAGGTTGATCTTTGTCCCACCTGGAGCAGCCTCCTGGCCCATCGTGGCTGCCACGTCCTGCGCCATGGGTCCGGTCTGTTGACCTTGCAAGCCAGAATCGATAGAAATACCGCGCTCGGCCATCTTGGCAGGGCTGTATTTCCATTTGGACACAGGCGTTGCCTTGATCTCCTCCAAAGCCTGCTCGGGATCCGCGGGCTCGATGTCGGTCTTTACCTCCCTGTCGGATAGACCGAAGAG
This sequence comes from Burkholderiaceae bacterium, assembly GCA_965278985.1. Lineage (GTDB taxonomy): Bacteria > Pseudomonadota > Gammaproteobacteria > Burkholderiales > Burkholderiaceae_C > CAISIP01. The sequence continues at coordinate 2,184,475 of OZ257131.1, forward strand.
CTTGGTGGATGAGATTGCCGCGCCCCCCAACTGCCCGAGCGCACCCCACAGCCCGCTATTGGAACTGCTTGCCTGGATGTTCGCCGCTTGCCCGTACAGGCTGCCTGCAGCCTGTTGCCCGTTGATGGCGGTCCCGTAGCCCTGCCCCATGGTCTGCGTGGCCTGCGCGCCCACATTGACGGGCGTGGTGGCGTTGCCCACGGCGCTGGTACCGGCCTGCAGGGCCGTCTGCACGGCCGCCGTCTGCGCGCTGGGCAGGCCGCGGCCCAGGCTTGCCGCGTCCATCTTCAAGGCCTGGCCGGTGGCCTCCACGCCCTTGCGCGCCTGGTAGGCCGCACCAGCGCCCGCCGTAGCCTGATCCACAGCCACGCCTTGCTGCACGGCCATGGCCTTGGCGCTGCCAGGGTTCACGCCGTTGGCGGCAAGGGTGCGCGCGGTGCCCGCCGCGGTCTTTGCGAAGGTCTGGTTGACATCGGACATGGCCGCGCTGGCCGCGGCGGCACGCTTCTCCGGCGTGTCGTAGCTCTGCGCGTCCGCGACGATGCCTTCTTCCAGCGGCCGGTAGGTCTTCTTGTTGTAGGCGTCGTAGTCCGCGGCGATGGCTGTCTGCGACTTGCTGGAGTCCAGCTGCTGCTGCGCCACGTCCAGAGCGATGGCATTGGCCTTGTCGCGCACGGGCGCAGCTTCGGCGTACTGCTGTTTGTAGAACTCAAGCGCGTCCTTGCCGATCTCGGCGGAGGCTGCCGCTGCGGTGTTCATCGCAGTCATGTCCGGTGTATCGGAGCAGGTCAATCGCTGCGCGTGGCGGGTGAGGTGTCGCTCTTCGTGGAAGCGCGTACGGGTCTTGAATGTCCTCATGATATTTCTCCTCAGGGCCGCGCGAGGAAGCGCTGGTCTGCTGGTTGTTCGGATCCGACGAGGGTTGATTGGTAGGCCGCGCCCGCCTGCTCTTCCACGCCCTTGGCGGCGAAGTAGGCGGCCCTCACGCGCTGATAGCCCTCAGGATCACGTTGGCGCTGCGCCGAGCCCCACTGCTGGAGGGTTGCGTTCGCTTGCGTCCTCGCAATGCGTGCGCGATCCAGGGCCTCGGCTGCAGAAGACGAGACAGCTGCACCAGGCTGCACACCTCGTTGAGCCTGCGCAACAGCTGGGCGTGGCACAGGCTGGGCTCCCGCGCTCGGGGCAGCCGGTGCCAGTGCAGCTGGCTTCTTCTGCAGAGAGCCGCTGACAATCACAGGTTGGCCGTTCACCATCACGGCCTCCACGGTGCTGCCACCCAACTGGGCTACCTGCACCTTACTGCGGTCCTGGGCGAGCTTGATCGCCTGCAGCACGGTACCCGCTGTGAGTGGAATTCCGGCAGCGGCGTTAGACCGAAACAGCGACGACCCCAGCGCCTTCATGGCGGTCGCCTCGGCATTGATCTTGGCGCGCTCCTCGGGCGTGCCACCCTGAGCTACCGGGAACTGGTCCTTGATGTAGCCGTCCAGGTCGCCCTCGAAGTCGCGCATGTCCTTCAAGCCAACGGTGATGGGGCCGGTGCCGCTCTTGTCCTGCTTCTCGCGCAGCGCAGAGATACGTGAAGCTTCGATCTGCAGGCGCCGCTCTCCTTGGCTGGCAACGTCCTTGCGGTACTGCTCGTTGGTGTCGGCATTTTTTTGTGCGACGCCAAGCATGCCCGCCTGATGAACCCGGTCAGACTCCAACTTTTCGGCGGCGAGCAAGTGCGCCGCCTTGGCTTGCAGAGGCAAGGCGCGCGAAAGCGCCATGTGCGCCTGGAGGAAGCCGTCCGGCCCATTCTTGTATTTCCCACCGAATGGCACTTCGCTGCCGTCTTCCGCGATCCGTGCCATCTGCCACGTTCCATCCTGGTTTTTGATCGCCTTGAACTTTTGGGCGCCACCCTGCCCGTCCGCTGGGGAATCGGACAGGAAGCGGGCCAAACCATCTGGACCCTCGGTACTCAGAGCCTGGAACACGCCATCGTCCCACTTTTCCCGCGCTTGCTTGGCCCGCGCATCGTCGATGTTCAGCTGCGCGGCCTGGCCCTTCAGCTCCGCGGTCTTCAACTGCGTCTCGTCGCGCAGCGCGGTGCCGGCCAGCGTATTGCCCTGCGCCGCCAGCGTGGCCATGCGTCCACGCCGTGCCTCGGGCGTGGCCTGGGTGTTGGCGTACTCCTGCGCCACGCCCTTCTGCGCAAAGCCGCGTGCACCCGGTAGCGTGGCGCCAGCGATGTAGCCCAGCTCCTCGCCCTGCTGCGCGGGTTGCGCGGGGTCGAAACTGGCGCCCTCGGCCGCGATCTGCGCCGCGGTCTTCGGCCCCTGAATGGGCGTCACGGCCACCGGGGCTCCAGCGGCCTGCAGGTCTTGGCGATCCTGCTGGCCCTGCCGAGCGGTGGCAATCTGGATGTCTTGAAGTTCGCGCGTGCGCTTGTCGGCCTCCTCTTTGCGGGCATCTTCCTTTTTGCGACGCTCGGCGTCGAGGTAGCCCGTGCCCATGCCGGCGATGAAGGACAGCGCGCCGCTCATGCTGCACCGCCTTCCAGCGGCTGGCCATGCTGCGGTGCGGGCGTGGTCGCCACACCTTCGCGTGCAACCCACCGCTCGCCGAGGTAGTCGTCGGGGTTCTCGACTGTCAACACGACGGGCGACGGTGGCGCAGGGGAGACAACATCCTCCTGTTCGACCGGGTGCATGGGCTCGACGCCCTGCCGGCCATGCAGATACCCGACCCCGTACGCCGCAACCGCCTCCTGGCTGATGCGTGGCACGCCAAGCATCTGTCGGATGTCGTTCGTGCGCCAACGCAACTGGCCCAAAATGCGAACGGGCTGCAGCGGCCCTGTGCCGTTGGCTGCATGGGAGCGCCAGGTCTTTTCAGTGATGTCGGTGTAGAAGCTCAGCGCCGCAGTGCTCACAGCAGGCCGGGGCTCATCTTCAAGAGCTGGGAAGTAGATTGGTGCTTGGATGCGCAATTTCGACACGAGACGCTCCTTGTGGAAGTGATAGTTCCGCCAGCATCCCCCGGCTTCCAAATATTTCAAGGGCCTCCCGGCGGTCTCGGCCCCTTTAAGTCCGCTCACGCCCTTTGACGCCCTCGCGCGGATGCCGAACGATTGCTGCCACTGGAAGAATTACCACTCCGGCTCGGTCCCTGCCGCTGACGCGTCGTGACCGATGGAGCTGCAACGGACGCGGAGTGTGGCGCGCAGCCCGCGCGGCGCTGGCCCCGTGCCCTGCAAGCTGATGAGCGTGCTGCGCGTCGGGAGTGAAGGGCATACATGGCCGCCGGCCGCCACGGCCACACATGCATGCCATGCCCATGATGGCCACCTCCTGCCCGCTAAACAACACGCGGACGCGGACCGCCTTCAGCAATGGCCTAGCTGACGCCGCCTCACCAGCATTGCGGCCACACGCGAGGGCGCCATGTCCACGTGATCGCGGTTGTGATCGCCAGATGCGGGCCGCCGCTGTCTGACGGCAGATGCCAGCGCGCAAGGAATCACGGGTTTCAACGCAGCCGGCATCGAACGGCGGTGGAAGAATTGCGACCACCGCATGGTCTTCGTCCATGCCGCGTGCAGGCGCATCAACGAGGTGAGAGACATTTGCCACAGGGCCGAGGCTCGGGCCGCAGACAGGCAGGTTCCCGAAAATTGCATGGGCTCAGATGGTGGTGCGCCAGAGATACCCGACATCCAAAGGATGCAGGACGGGCCGGCATAGCAATTTGCCGCACCACCGTGTAGATTCGCCTCGCCGTCATTAGGCGCGGCGTCATTCAACAATGGAGGGATCACATGTCTACTGCGCCACCAGTCGCAAAAAAGTTTAGCGAACTCTCAGCCGAAGGAAAGAAGGATGCCCTGGACAGGACACACCGCATGATGAGCCTATTCATCGAGTCCACTAAGACTTACCTACAGCTATCGAGCGCGGGCCTGGGGCTATGTGTTTTCATGGTTGGAAAAGACGCCACTTGGGAGCAGCTCGTGCCTTGGATCTACCCTTGCACTCTGTGGATCGGCTGCATGTTTGCCGCGTCCGGGTATCAGCTCTCAACAGCAAAATGGCTTGAACGCCTCGAGGTTGAACGCCTGAAACTCTTTTTGGGCTACACCCCCAGAGATCTCAAATCCGCACGTGAACTTGAACTTGGTCCGCGGGATACGTTCCGATTGATGCTCGCACTTTTCTACGCTGGAGCGCTTGCCTTTCTCTTCGTTGCCGGAAAGGTTGCATTGAAGTAGGCACACTCAACGAAAATTTCGAGCGTGCCGACTTGGCGGGAACACAATGGTCAGGCGCGGCTTCGTGCTTCTTCAGCGGGAAGCCAATGACGGCAACGCGTCCAATGCGCGCTCGGCGTGAGCACGGCGGTGGTCTCCCAGCGCCTTTTTGCGCACAGCTGCTTTCAGATGGGCTGCGGCCTTGCGGACCAAGTCCAGACTTGGCTGGCCGGCGATCACCTTCTGCTGCGCAAAGCGCGCGCACGCACGGCCAATCGCGTACTGTACGTTGGCCATCACTGGCTGTCGCGGAAAGGCTTCGCACAGGTCTGCCAGCCGGCTCAGTTTCCTGCGCCGGGCCGGGTTTAGGGAGCGGTGGTATAGCAGGCCGCCGAGGTCGCGGTCGCCCATGGCCTGGCTGGCGGCGGAGTAGTAGTCGCCAGTGCCCGGCAGGCGCACCATCACCTCGAGCACGTTGGAGTGCAGCATGCGGCGCGGGCCTTGCTCATAGGTCACAAACACTTTGTGCATCCCGGCGCGCTGGAAGCTGAAGCCGCCGGACTGGCCAAAGATCGAGATGTCCCGGCTTAGCGGCACGCCGGGCGAGATAGTGAGGCGGCCGCGGTGGTCGCAGTAGTGCCGCGGTGACAAATAGCGCCGGCGCTCGCCGCTAGGCTCCTCGATCCAGATGGTGAAGCACTGGTAGCCGGGATCCAGCATATCGGGCACGCGCACGGTAGCTTGAGAATCGCCGCGCAGGGCTAGTTCCACGTCCAGCTCCACGGGTTCGAAAGGCCAAAAGGCGTCCTGCCGCATTCCGATGCGGAGGCGAAGGGGTTCTGCCACGTTGGCGTGGGCATCGATAGGGTTGATGACTGCGGTGAAGGGACCCAGGTCTCCAAAGGCCGACCCGCCAGGCCAAACGAAGCGGCTGGCAGAGCATTGCGACAGCATGGACTTCTGCAGCGTGTCGAACTGCCGCCCCTGGGCCGAGAACGGCGCATCCCTTCCGGCAGAGGTAGCCATATAGGAGGGCTCATCTGAATGCTGTAGGTTCAAGACATGGCCCAACTCGTGGATGGCGGTGTAGACGGCTTCGGCGATGAGGTCAGGGCCGCTGCGCCGGCCATCAATGGCGTCAAGAAACACGGCGCAGCCCTCGCGCGGCGTTGTCTGCCAGGGGTTGGAAGAGCCCGGCGTGAAGTCTCGGTCGAACATCAGCCCGAAGAAGTCGTGCCGCCCTTGGAATGTGCCGGCCAGTAGGACACCTACGTGCGTGACCTTGGGCTGGGCGCGCTGTCGGCCCGTGACCTTCTCCAGCGCGCGGTGCAGGTCCTCACTCGGCACAACCTGCGGTGCGTCAATTCCCGCCGCCGAAGCGTTCACCACGTGCGCAGACAGCACTATGTCGCCACCGGAGCCGATGGCGAAAGGCTGTGCCAAAGCCGCTGCCACGCCCTCCTCCACAGCGTGCCCACCCGGCAAGCCAGCGGTAATGGTGCAAACCCCGACGTCTAGGGCAATGCTCATCTGACCACCTTGACCTTCAGGCCCAAAGTCCCACTTGTAGGCTTACTCGGCTTGCCGGTGTTAACGACGATATCCAGGTCGTAGGTGCCGTTCTTGAGATGCTGCGGCAGTTCCACGATCAAGGTCGCCCGGTCGGGCTTCGCCGACACCGTGGGCAACTCCAAGGTGGGGCCATTGTTGCCCTCCAAAGCCAGACGCACTGCCTTAGCACTCAACAGTGACAGATTGACGTTAACGGTGGCGATCAAGGCGTCGGTCTTCGGGTCCGGTCGCACTACCTGCTCCACTGGAAAGGCCATCAGCGGGTCGGGAGCTGTTCCAGCCACGGGCGGAGCTGTGGAGGTCTCTAGATTTTGCTGAGCAATAGCTTCGCGCAGAACCACGCTGTCATAGGACATCTCGACCTTGTAAAGGACCGGCGTGGGCGCCATGGGGCGTCCCCCTGCAACCGCGTTCGCGCTCGTCAGCATGACGGCGTCTGCCACATTGCCGGCCAGCGTGTTGTAGGCCTGCTCGGCAGCGATGAACTTGGCTTGGGCGTCGATTATGGCGAGTTGAGCTGCCAGCGCCTGATTCTTGACGTCGTTCGTGGCGCCAGGCGTTTGCGCCAGCGAGTCCAAGAGCTGGAACTTACCTTGTGCGATGGTCAGCGTTGTCTGAGCGTCCTTGCGCGCTTTGTCTGCGGCGTCCAGCGCCGTCCGTGCCTTGTCGGCAGCCGCTTTGGCTTCTGTTGCTGCGGCCTTTTCCCGAGCCACCTTGTCGTCAATGTCGGCCGAGCGCACGTTGCCGAGAGAAGTTGCTAGTTGCTTGGGAATGGCCGAGCTGTCAGAGTTGAACGAGACAGTCTCCAGGAGGCCCGCTTCGTTACGGTTGATGTCGATTGTGTAGCTGCCCAATACCGAACTCGCGGTGATGACGTACTCCTGCTCCGGGTCGGCGAGGCGCAGTTTTTCAACCGTGACGTTACCGTCGCCCGTGGGCGTCACCTTGATGAACAACTGCGGGAGGAAGTAGTGGATCCCAGCGTCTTTGGCCAATGAAGCCTTTTTGACCGTGACAGTCGAGACACAGCCCGACAGCAGCAGCGCGGCAGCAAAGACTATAAGCGCGAGTACTTGGCGACGAAGGTCGTTTTTCGGGCTCATGGTGAAACGAACCTGATAGGTTGAGGCTTGCCATTGGCAGCGATTGCCTGGCCTCCCCTGAGCTCCCACTTCTGGTTGACGTAAGCTATTCGGAACAGGTAAGGGGGCGGTATGCCGTCGTTGCCTGCGTTTGCTGCCTTCACCAGCGACGCAGCCACCTTTTCCAGCGCCCCAGTGACCGCAACTGGAACGGCAGTCTCGTCCACCACCGACTTGGTGCCGGCCATGCGGCCGTTTTCGAACTTCAACGTTGTTTCGTTTTTGGCACCGTAGGCGTAGGGGCGTATTGAGCGCTTCTTGGTCTGGTCTTCCAGGTGGAGCACCTCGCTTTTTAGGCCCCCCTTACCGTCCGTGTAGACCAGTAGGAAAGGTGAGGTGTCGTAGTAACGAAAGCCCTCGGCGGATTTGTCGTCGTCGTCAGTCTTGATGTCCTTCATTTCCAGACCCGCACATCCCGCGAGGCAGATGGCGGCTATTGCCAAAACCATGGATCGCATAGATCTGTCCTCCAAATTCTTCAAGGTACGAGCGGGCCAACGATATCGGGCAAACAGCTCCTGCCCGCATCAAAATCATAGGTGGTTACCCTGCACGGCTCGACCTGCTGAGGCCCTAGCGACTACCCTGAAGAAGCCCGCCCTGGCCTGAAGCTATTCGGGTCGGGGACGCGCGTCATGTCAAAGTGGTGCGCCGCATATGCTGTGTTGCAGGAGAAAACTTTCTTTCCATCACGGAAGAACCTCACCCACTCGCCGTCGGACAGCGCTTCCGCGATTGGCCACACCCCACCGTGCCCATTTACGGCCGCCGCGAGTGCGTTCGCCTCTTTGCAGCGAACCTCATAGCGCCCTTTCGTGAGAGTCTGTGGGATCATGTCCAAAGTCTAGACTTTGGCGTCACGGCTGGCTTCACGATGGACGTGCCGAACGCATACAAGCCAGTCTCAGTGTCGCCGCCGCTGCAGCAGATGGCATAGCCTCTAGATGGTGTCCGTGTGGCGGTACAGGCGACCACCTCAAAAGCGGCCGTATTGGACCGTGTCACGGTACAGCGACCGGATTCTCTGTACCGTGACACGGTCCAATTACGGCAGCCTCTGTACCGCCAGTCGGTACAGGCTTTTTTTCTGAACCGAAGTTGCCAAGGGGCCAGCGAGCGTACAGCTCTTCTCTGCTCGGCTTCGCAGCAGCAGGAACCTGCAACGGACCTTGATATGCGCCGCGGCGGAAGCATGCAGGAAGCCCTTCATCGTAGCCTCCATGCGGGTCCAGCTTGCGCCAGGTCACTGCGTACCAGCTCGCACGATTCGGGCGCCGCCCCTTCACTGTTTCGAAGAGGAAGCCGCCATCAAGCAGCTCCCTCTTGCCCTTCATCAGCATGTCGCTGCTGCTCCATCCGCGGGTACCCATGTAGACGCGCGACAACAGCAACTGGCCGTTGTTCCCGGGCTTGCACTGGCGGGCCACCTCGATCAGCAGCGCGCGGGCATTCGCCGACAGCGAACGGTACGCAAGCGAGTCCACGACCGTCCACGGCAACGCGATGAAGCCGCCTGGGTCACGATCACCATCAACACGTCGCGCATGCTTAGCCGCCCTACTGCGGCCGTTCGCCATGTGGGCGCCCCCCAATTCGCTGAACGCGTTGACGATGCGCTTGATGATGTAGACAATCGGGCGTTGAAACTGCTTTCCGATTGAAGCCCCGTGTGTCTGCCAGGACTACGGGGCTTTGCCTTTCTGGGGCGCCTGGCCGCTTGCGAGGTGGGGCACGCCCTGGGCGGGCAGTGATCTTGATCATGCCGGTACTGCGCGCTTCGAGGACCGGACCACCGTGCCGCTCACATCCACGCTGCCATCGGCGAGCTGCTGGAGCCAGACGCGGATATCGCCCTTCTTCCATCGCGTGAAGCGAACACCCTTCACGACGGGGGCGGGGGCCAGACCGTTGGCGACCATGTCATGGAACTTGGACAAGCTCATGCAGGCCGCCGCAGCGGATGCCCGGCCATCAATCAGGCTGGCATCGTCGAACGACACGTCGGCGGTGCTTTTCGCAGCGGTTTGCGTGGGCTGGGGGATGACGAAGGTACTCAAGGGAATCTCCTTTGCAAGTCCGCATGGAACCAACAACGCCCATGCGGGTGTTGCGTATCAGAAGCCCATCCCGAGATTTCGCAAGGGCGCCCCGGCGGTGTCCGGTGACTTTTTTCAGCTTGCGAGCGGCACCCTAACCCGCTACATGCAGCCGCAGCTCAGGCGACGCTGAGAGGCACCACGTTTGCGCCCCTACGAAGCACGTCCAGATAGTCCGCCCAACGCAGCATCAGTTCCCGCCGCTGGTCCAGGTACTGCGTCCGGTTGTAGGCTCGGCCCAGGTCATCGGGCACCGCGTGTGCAAGCTGGGCCTCGATCACTTCCGGCGCAATGCCCAGGCGTTCGGCAGCCATGGTGCGTGCCATGGCTCTGAAACCGTGCGCCGTCATGTCGTCGTTGCCGTAGCCCATGCGCCGCAGCGCCGATCGGACGGTGTTGTCGCTCATGCAGCGTTCACCTGTGAGCAACGAGGGGAACACGAAGCGGCCGTGCCCGGTGGCTTGCTGCAGGTCGCGCAGCACCGCCACGGCCTGCGGCGCCAGCGGAACGACATGCGGCGGGCCGTCGGCCTTGTCCGCCTTCGTGCGCTTCATCACCTCGCTGGGCACGGTCAGCACGCCCGCATCCAGATCCAGCCAAGCCCACTCCATGTGCCGCAGTTCGCCTGGTCGCAACAGCAGCAGCGGGGACAGCGCCAGCGCAGCACAGGTGACGGGATGGCCCTTGTAGGCCGCGATGTTGCGCAGCAGCTCACCCGCCTGCTTGGGGTCCACGATGGCCGCGAAGTGGCGCGACTGCACGGGCGGAAGGGCATCGTTCAGGTCGGCCGCAGGGTTGCGCTTGCACAGGCCCGAGGCTATCCCATACCTGAACGCTTGCCCGCAGGCGTCCTTCGTGCGGTGCGCCGTCTCGACCGCGCCGCGGGCGGTGAGCTTGCGCAAGCACTCCAAAAGGTCGGGGGGCTCGATCTCGCCGATGGGGCGCCGACCGAGCCATGGGAAAATGTACTGTTCGAACCGGACCAGCGTGCGCGCAGCGTGCTTCTCACTGACCTTCACCGTGTGGACGGTCTTGTGCCACTCGCGCGCGACGTGCTCGAACGTCCCCGCACCTGGCAGGCCAGCATCGGCCAGGGCCTGCGCTTCGCGCTCGCGAACACGCACCACCTTCTCGGCCTTCCGGTGCTGGCTGGGATCGATGCCGGACGCGGCCTTTTTGCGAGCCTCATCGCGCCGCTGGCGGGCCTCTTTCAGGGCCACCTCGGGGTAGGTGCCAAGGCTCAGCATGCCCTCCTTGCCATGGCGCCAGAAGCGCCAGCGCCACCATCCAGCACCCGTTGGGCGAGCCTCCAAGAGTAGCCCGCCCCCGTCGCTGATCTTGCGCGGCTTGCCCGCCTCCTGCGCGGCCTTGAGGGCGGCGCGGATGGCCTTGTCGGTGAGGATGTCCATGCCAGCCATGCCGGGTAGTTCCAAGTTCCACCGGGTAACTTCCGACCGGGTAAGACCGGGTAGCTCCAGTTACCCGGGATGTTACCCGGTCAATTGCTGGCAGCAAGTGGACCTACCCGGTCCCATGCGGACAAGAAAAAAGCGCCAAGGTGTTGATTTCCTTGGCGCTTTGGTCGTTTACGGTCCTGTGTGGACCCTTATGTGGTGGAGCTGGGGGGATTTGAACCCCCGTCCGCAAGCCATCTTCGAGCAGATCTACATGTTTAGTGGTCTGATTTGAGCCTCGCTTCCTGGAGCGCGCAGCCACACGCTATCCAGAACGCCAGTACCCTATTTTCTCGCCCCACACCAAGGTACCCGGTGCAGAGCCAGCCGATGCAAATAACCTTACAGCCTGGACATCCCAACCTTGCGGTCAGAACACCCTTGCCCAGCCCACCGGCATGCTGTTGTAAGGCTCACTGGTGTTTAAGCAGCGAGTGCGAAACGTTCGTCGTTTGCAGTTAGTTTGTTTGAATCTGTTTTACGAGCGCATTCAGCTCGACATGCACCACAGCGATTCCGAACCCACGTCGAAACCAATGCAGCCCCAAGGCCCGTATTTTAGGCCGGATCCAGCAGTTGCAAGAGTCCCAAGGGAGATTCGATGCGCGCATCGGCACCCCACTGCCGCGTGTCGGCAGTGACGCCGAGGTAGCCATAGGTCGCGGCCACGGTGCGCATGCCGGCAGCGCGGCCTGCCTGGATGTCGCGCAGGTCGTCGCCCACGTAGATGCAATGTGCCGCATCGACGTCCATGCGGCGCATTGCTTCGAGCAAAGGGGCTGGATGCGGCTTGGTGTAGGGCGTGGAGTCTCCACAGACGACGGTGGCCGCATCGTGGAACACGTGCATGCCAGCCAGCAGGGGCGCAGTGAAGCGTGTGGACTTGTTCGTCACCACGCCCCAGGGCAGCTGGCGCGCGCGCAGTGCGTCGAGCAAATCGTCCACCCCCTCGAAGGCCTTGGTGTGGTCGGCCATGCACCGCTCGTAGTGGCCATAGAACTCTTCGCGCAAGGCGATGAATTCCGCGTGTTCGGGCGTGACGCCGAAGGCCACTCCGAGCATCCCCCGCGCACCCGCGCCCGCCATCGAGCGGTATTGCGCAGGCGGAAGCGAAGGCAATCCGCGCGCCAGCCGCATGCTGTCCGCAGCAGCCCCCAGGTCGTAAGCACTGTCGATCAAGGTGCCATCCAGATCGAACAACACCGCGCGGACGGCATCGCCCGACAGGCGCTGGCCCACGGTCACGATGCGGCGGCCTCGGGCAAGCGTGCTGCGATCAGGTAGTTGACGCTGGTATCGGCATTGAGCCAGTAGCGGCCGGAAAGCGGATTGAACTGCAGGCCGCGGGTTTGCCGAATTTCCAGCCCGGCCTCGCGGATGAACCGCCCGAGTTCGCTGGGACGCAGGAATTTCGCGTAGGTGTGCGTGCCACGAGGCAGCATGTTCAGCACGTACTCGGCGCCCAGAATCGCGAAAGCGAAGGACTTCGGGTTGCGGTTGATGGTGGAGAAGAACACCCAGCCACCCGGCTTCACGAGCGTCGCGCAGGCGCGCACGATGGACGCGGGATCGGGCACGTGTTCGAGCATTTCCATGCAGGTCACCACGTCGAAGGACGCAGGACGCTCCTGCGCCAATGCCTCGACACTGATCTCGCGGTACTGGACACCTTGGGTGCCCGCCTCCAGCGCATGCAGCTGCGCCACACGCAGCGCCTTGGTGGCGAGGTCGATGCCCAGCACCTCACCACCCTTGCGTGCCATGGAGTCGGCCAGAATGCCGCCTCCACAGCCCACGTCCAACACCTGCAGTCCCTGCAAGGCACGGATGACCTGGATCCACTCCAGGCGCAAGGGGTTGATCTGGTGCAGCGGTTTGAACTCACTGTCCTTGTCCCACCAGCGGTGGGCGAGCTCGGAGAACTTGGCCAGTTCGGCCGGATCGGCATTGGTCGTCGAATTCATAGCTGGATTATCCGCACGGACACGGATCCTGTTCTTCAACAGCCCATTGCAGGGCGCCCAAAACGAAAACCCCGCCGAAGCGGGGTTTCGAAGCAATCCGGACGAGTCCGGAGTCGCGAGGATCAGCGGTTGGCGCGGGTGCCGACCACTTCGATTTCCACGCGGCGGTTCTTGGCGCGGCCTTCGGCAGTCTTGTTGTCGGCCACAGGCTGCTTCTCGCCCTTGCCTTCGGTGTAGACGCGATTGCGTTCGATGCCCTTGGAGACCAAATAGGCCTTCACGGCTTCCGAACGGCGCACCGACAGGGCCTGGTTGTAGGCATCGGTACCCACGGAGTCGGTGTGGCCCACGGCGATCACGACTTCCAGGTTGATGTCCTTGACCTTGCTCACCAGATCGTCCAGCTTGGCCTTGCCTTCGGGCTTCAGCACCGACTTGTCGAAGTCGAAGAAAGCGTCGGCAGCGTAGGTCACCTTGCTGGCGGCTGCGGGGGCAGGCGCGGGAGCGGGTGCCGGTGCAGGCGCCGGAGCGGGAGCAGCAACAGGCGGGGGGGGCGCTGCGGGAGCAGGTGCCGGAGCGGGAGCAGGTGCCGGGGGCTGGATCGCGCCATCACAAGAAGCGGCTGCGGTTGCAGGCGTCCAGAAGTTGTCACGCCAGCACAGCTCGTTCGAACCGTTCTTCCAGACCAGTTCAGACGTGCCATTGCGCCAGTTATCAATGGTCTGGGCGCCAGCGGCGGTTGCAACGACGGCCGTAGCAAACAACATCGCTACTTGGTTGAGTTTCTTCATGATTCTCCTCAGTGTGAGACAAAAGCAGCGAGGCTGCGAAAGGTTGGTAAGCCTCAGTGGCCACCCCCCCAAGGCATGGCTGGTATTGTGCCATACACATCTAACCCAACAAGCCGGAACGGGCCGCGAGTGCGTAGGACGCCAAGCCGATATGGCAAAGATGTTGTCTGCTCACGACAGATGATGCGCCTAAAATTGAAGGTTTACGCCGATCTCATCTTCCTTCATGACCCAGTTCGCCAAAGAAACGCTGCCCACCAGTCTTGAAGAGGAGATGCGCCGGAGCTACCTCGACTACGCGATGAGCGTGATCGTGGGGCGTGCGCTGCCCGATGCACGTGACGGTCTCAAGCCCGTGCACCGCCGCGTGCTTTTTGCGATGCACGAGCTCAACAACGACTGGAACCGTCCTTACAAGAAGTCGGCGCGTATCGTGGGCGACGTGATCGGCAAGTACCACCCGCACGGAGACCAGTCGGTCTACGACACCATCGTGCGGATGGCGCAGGACTTCTCGATGCGCCACATGCTGGTCGACGGCCAGGGCAACTTCGGTTCGGTGGACGGCGACAACGCCGCCGCCATGCGGTACACGGAAATCCGCCTCGCCAAGATCACGCACGAGATGCTGGCCGACATCGACAAGGAGACTGTCGACTTCGGCCCCAACTACGACGGCTCTGAAAGGGAACCGCTGGTACTGCCCAGCAAGCTGCCGAACCTGCTGGTGAATGGCTCTGGCGGTATCGCGGTGGGCATGGCAACCAACATCCCGCCGCACAACCTCAACGAAGTCGTCGACGCCTGCCTGCACCTGCTGCGCAATCCTGAGAGTTCGGTGGACGAGCTGATGGAGATCATCCCCGCGCCGGACTTCCCCACGGGCGGCATCATCTACGGCATCAGCGGCGTCAAGGACGGCTACCGTACCGGCCGCGGCCGCGTGGTGATGCGCGCCAAGTGCCATTTCGAGGACATCGACCGGGGCCAGCGCCAGGCGATCATCGTGGACGAGCTGCCCTACCAGGTCAACAAGAAGACGCTGCAGGAGCGCATGGCCGAGCTGGTGCACGAGAAGAAGCTCGAAGGCATCAGCCACATCCAGGACGAGTCCGACAAGTCCGGCATGCGGCTGGTGATCGAACTCAAGCGCGGCGAAGTCCCCGAGGTGGTGCTGAACAACCTCTACAAGCAGACGCAGCTGCAGGACACCTTCGGCGTCAACATGGTGGCGCTGATCAACGGCCAGCCCAAGCTGTGCAACCTGAAGGACCTCGTCGAGGTCTTCCTGCAGCACCGCAGGGAAGTCGTCACGCGGCGCACCATCTTCAACCTGCGCAAGGCGCGCGATCGCGGCCATGTGCTCGAAGGCCTGGCCGTGGCACTGGCCAACATCGACGAGTTCATCCGCATCATCCGTGAGTCGCCCACGCCACCCGTGGCCAAGACCGAACTGATGGCCCGCAGTTGGGACAGCAAACTGGTGCGCGAGATGCTCACGCGCGTGCGCGCCGACGGCGGCGTGATCAACGCCGATGACTACCGCCCCGAGGACCTGGACAAGAATTTCGGCCTCGGCAACGACGGCCTCTACCGCCTCAGCGACACGCAGGCCCAGGAAATCCTGCAGATGCGCCTGCAGCGCCTGACGGGTCTGGAGCAGGACAAGATCGTCGCCGAGTACAAGGAAGTCATGTCCGAGATCGAAGACCTGCTCGACATCCTGGCCAAGCCCGAACGCGTCACGACGATCATCACGGACGAGCTGGGCCACCTGCGTCAGGAGTTCGGCCAGACCAAGCTGGGCGCGCGCCGCAGCCACATCGAGCACAGTTCCTTCGACCTCAGCACCGAAGACCTGATCACGCCCACAGACATGGTGGTGACGCTCTCCCACAGTGGCTACATCAAGAGCCAGCCGCTGTCTGAGTACCGCGCGCAGAAGCGCGGTGGTCGCGGCAAGCAGGCCACGGCCACCAAGGAAGACGACTGGATCGACCAGCTCTTCATCGCCAACACGCACGACTACATCCTGTGTTTCTCCAACCGCGGCCGGCTGTACTGGCTCAAGGTCTGGGAGGTGCCGCAGGGTTCGCGCGGCTCGCGCGGCCGGCCCATCGTCAACATGTTCCCGCTGGCCGAGGGCGAGAAGATCAACGTTGTCCTGGCGCTCACCGGTGAGAACCGAAGCTTCCCGGCGACGCACTATGTGTTCATGGCCACGTCCATGGGCACGGTCAAGAAGACCTCGCTGGACGAGTTCAACAACCCGCGCAAGGGCGGCATCATCGCCGTCAACCTCGACGAAGGCGACTACCTGATCGGGGCGGCCCTGACCGACGGCCAGCACGACGTGATGCTGTTCTCCGACGGTGGCAAGGCCGTGCGCTTCGACGAAGAGGACGTGCGCCCGCTGGGCCGCGCGGCCCGCGGCGTGCGTGGCATGACGCTGGAAGGCAACCAGAGCGTGATCGCCATGCTGGTGGCCGAGGACGAGCAGCAGAGCGTGCTGACCGCCACCGAAAACGGCTACGGCAAGCGCACGCCCATCACCGAATACACCCGCCACGGCCGCGGCACCAAGGGCATGATCGCGATCCAGCAGAGCGAACGCAACGGCAAGGTCGTGGCCGCCACGCTGGTGCATGCCGACGACGAGATCATGCTGATCACCGACAAGGGTGTGCTGGTGCGCACGCGCGTCAGCGAGATCCGCGAGCTCGGCCGCGCAACCCAGGGCGTGACGCTGATCGGCCTGGACGAAGGCTCCAAGCTCAGCGGCCTGCAGCGCATCGTGGAAAACGATGCCAATGCAGCGCTGTCCGAGGACGACACGTCCGGCGAAGGCGACAGCGGCGCTGGCGAAGCACCCGCCAACTGACACGCCCCACTTCACAAGGCCCCGCGCCGCGCCATGCGGCGCGGGCATTTCAGTTCAGGTTTGCAACGGAGCAGGCATGCAGCGCCCCTACAACTTCTCCGCCGGCCCGGCAGCCATTCCCGAGGAAGTCCTGCACGAAGCGGCGGGCGAGATGCTCGATTGGCACGGCAGCGGCATGGGCGTCATGGAGATGAGCCACCGCGGCAAGGAATTCATCTCGATCTACGAACACGCCGAGGCAGACCTGCGCGAGTTGCTGGCCGTGCCCGCGAACTTCAAGATCCTCTTCATGCAAGGTGGCGGCCTGGGCGAGAACGCCATCGTGCCGCTGAACCTGTCGCGTGGCGGCACCGTGGACTTCGTGGTCACCGGCAGCTGGAGCCAGAAATCCATCAAGGAGGCCGCGCGTTACTGCACGCCCCACCTGGCCGCGAGCAATGCTGACGACCAGCACACCACGCTGCCCGACCCGGCCAGCTGGAAACTCAGCCCCGGTGCGAGCTACGTGCACATCTGCAGCAACGAAACCATCCATGGCGTGGAGTTCCACACCCCGCCCGACCTGAAGGCCCTCGGATCGGCTGCGCCACTTGTCATCGATTGCTCCTCGCATGTGGCGAGCCGGCCCATCGACTGGTCACGCGTGGGCCTGGCATTCGCCGGTGCGCAGAAGAACCTGGGGCCTGCCGGCCTCACGCTGGTCTTCGTCCGCGAGGACTTGCTGGGCCATGCGCTGAAAGCCTGCCCCAGCGCCTTCGACTACCAGACCGTGGCCGACAACGACTCGATGTTCAACACGCCGCCCACCTACGGCATCTACATCGCCGGCCTGACCTTCCAGTGGCTCAAGCGCCAGCGCGAGGGCGCACTCGCCGGCATCGCGGCCATGGAGCAGCGCAACACGGCGAAGGCCGAACTCCTATATGGCTATATCGACCAGTCGGCGCTATATGTCAACAAGGTCGACCCGTCCTGCCGTTCGCGCATGAACGTGCCCTTCTTCCTGCGCGACGAAAGCCGCAACGAGGCTTTCCTCACCGGCGCCAACGCCCACGGGCTGCTGCAGCTCAAAGGGCATAAATCGGTGGGCGGCATGCGCGCCAGCATCTACAACGCCATGCCGCTGCAAGGTGTGCGTACCCTCGTGGAGTACATGCGAGAATTTGAACGCACGGCCGCCTGAAGCCACGCACACCCCTTCCCACGCCACATGACCAGAACCCTCCCGGAGCTTCGCGTCGAGATCGACGCCATCGATGCCCAGCTCCTGTCTCTGCTGAACCAGCGTGCCATGCTCGCCACGGAGGTCGGCGAAGTCAAGAAGATCGAAGGCTCGCCGGCCTACCGGCCCGAGCGCGAAGCCGCCGTGATCCAGGGCCTGCAGGCTGGCAACCCCGGGCCCTTGCCCCAGGCAGGCATCGCGCATGTGTGGCGCGAGATCATGTCTGCCTGCCGCTCCCTGGAGGCCGTGCAGCGCGTGGCCTTCCTGGGCCCTGCCGGCACCTTCAGCGAACAGGCTGCCATCCAGTATTTCGGCTCCAGCTTCGAGGCCATCCCCTGCGCCAGCTTCGACGAGGTGTTCCATGCCGCGGCATCGGGCCGGGCCGAATTCGGCGTGGTGCCCGTGGAGAACAACACCGAGGGGGTGGTGACCCGCTCGCTGGACCTGCTGCTGGACTCGCCGCTGCACATCGTGGGCGAGATCAGCCTGCCTATCCGGCACCACCTGCTGCGCCTGGAGAACTCGTTGCGCGACATCGAGGTGGTGCTGGCGCATCCGCAGGCGCTGGCCCAGTGCCATGGCTGGCTGGGCGCGCACCTGCCCCATGCCGAACGGCGGGCCGCCTCCAGCAATGCGGAGGGCGCCCGGCTTGCGGCCGGCCATCCCCACTGGGCAGCCATCGCGGGCGACCGCGCCGCCGCGGAATTCGGCCTGCACAAGGTCGAAAGCGGTATCCAGGACGATGCACTCAACCGGACGCGCTTCTGCATCATCTGCCTGCCGGGCAACCTGGCGGCACCGCCGGCTTCGGGCCGCGACTGCGTGAGCCTGGTGGTCTCCGTGCGCAACCGCCCCGGCGCCGTCCACGACCTGCTGGTGCCCCTCAAGACGCACGGCGTGTCGATGACACGGTTCGAGTCCCGGCCCGCGCGCTCCGGCCAGTGGGAGTACTACTTCTACATCGACATCCAGGGCCATCCTTCGCAGCCCCATGTGGCCGCCGCGCTGGACGACCTGCGGGGGCTGTGCGAGTTCTTCAAGCTGCTCGGCGCCTACCCCGTCAATGAGCATTGACATCCATCCGGCCAACCACCAGGGGCGAAGACAAGCATGTTTGAACAGTTGGGCCTGATCGGCTGTGGATTGATGGGCGGATCGTTCGCCCTGGCACTCAAGCGGGCCGGGCTGGTCAAGCGCATCGTGGGCTACAGCAAGTCGCCGTCCACCACGGAGCGCGCGCGCCAGCTCGGCGTGATCGATGTGGAGGCACCTTCCGCGCTGCTCGCGGTCTCGGGTGCCGACATCGTGCTGATCGCCGTGCCCGTGGCCTCCACCGAAGCCACCTTCAAGTCGATCCGCCATCTGGTCACGCCCGACATGCTGATCATGGACGTGGGCTCCACCAAGCGCGAGGTGGTGGACGCGGGCCGCCGCGCCCTGCGCGAGCAGATCGGCTGCTTCGTGCCCAGCCACCCCATCGCGGGCAAGGAGCTCTCGGGCGTCGAAAACGCCGACGCCGACCTGTACATGGGTCGCCAGGTGGTGCTGACACCCATCGAGCGCACCGAGAAGGTCCAGCTTCAGAAGGCGGTGGACGTGTGGGCGGCCCTGGGTTGCCGCGTCGTCAAGATGACCCCCGAGACCCACGATGCCGCCTTCGCCGCCGTGAGCCACTTGCCCCACCTGATCGCCTTCGCCGCCATGAACGCGATCACCGACCAGCCGCTGGGCCGCGACTTCCTGTCGCTCGCAGGGCCCGGCTTCCGCGACTTCACGCGCATCGCGGCGGGTGACCCGACGATGTGGCGCGACGTCATGCTGTCCAACCGCGAAGAGCTGCTCGAGCAATCCAGAATCTTCCAGCGCGCCCTGCAGGCCCTGGAACTGATGATCTCCAGCGGCAACGGTGATGCCCTGGTGGAGCGCTTCGAGAACGCGAGCACGGCCCGAGCCAACTGGAGCATGGCGCGCCATCAGAAGTGATGTTCAACATTCCCTTCCTGGATATTCCCCCGCTGGAGAGCGCCGGTGGACAACGCGTGCTCCCCGGCTCCAAGAGCATCTCGAACCGGCTGCTGCTGCTCGCGGCCATGAGCCTGGGCACCACCACGCTGCACGACCTGCTGGACTCCGACGACACCCGCGTGATGCTCGACGCGCTGCAGGCCCTGGGCTGCGGCGTGCAGCGCCAGGGCCACAGCGCCACCATCGTGGGGCTGGGCGGACGCCTGCCGCAGCGCCAGGCGAAGCTGTTTCTCGGCAATGCCGGCACGGCCATGCGCCCGCTGACTGCCGCGCTGGCGGTGCTGGGCGGAGACTTCGAACTCTCCGGCGTGCCCCGCATGCACGAGCGGCCCATCGGCGATCTCGTCGAAGCCCTGCAGGCCCTGGGATGCGACATCACCTACCTGGGCCAGCCCGGCTACCCGCCACTGCGCATCGGCCAGCCGGCCCTGGCACTGGACAAGCCAATCCCCGTGCGCGGCGACGTGTCCAGCCAGTTCCTCACGGCGCTGCTGATGGCGCTGCCGCTGGTCGCGCAGCGCGACATCGTCATCGAGGTCCAGGGCGAGCTGATCTCGCGTCCGTACGTGGAGATCACGCTGAACCTGCTGGGGCGCTTCGGCGTGCAGGTACAGCGCGAAGGCTGGCACCGCTTCGTGATCCCTGCGCACAGCCGCCTCGTCTCACCGGGCACGCTGCACGTGGAGGCGGATGCCTCGTCGGCGAGCTATTTCGTCGCCCTCGGGGCGCTGGCCGCATCGCCCGAGCACCCCGTGCGCATCGACGGCGTGGGGCAGGACTCGATCCAGGGAGACATCCGCTTCGTGGACGCGGCGCGGCAAATGGGCGCGCAGGTGCGCAGCGGCCCGAACTGGCTGGAGGTCTGGCGTACCGCGGACACCTCCGCCACCCCCCTGCTCCCACTCGACCTGGACTGCAACCACATTCCCGATGCCGCCATGACGCTGGCCGTGATGGCGCTGTTCGCCCGCGGCAACACCACGTTGCGCAACATCGCCAGCTGGCGCGTGAAGGAAACCGATCGCCTTGCCGCCATGGCCACTGAACTGCGCAAGTTCGGTGCGACGGTGGAAGAAGGTGCCGACTACCTGCGCATCACGCCGCCTGCCACGCCCGCCGCCTGGAAAGCCGCCACGATCCACACCTACGATGACCATCGCATGGCAATGGCACTGTCGCTGGCGGCCTTCAATCCTGCCGGGCTGCCAGTGCGCATCGAGGATCCCAAGTGCGTGGGCAAGACTTTCCCGGACTATTTCGAGGCGCTGTTCTCGGTCAGCCGGACATCGGTGCAGCGCATACCCGTGTTGTGCGTGGACGGCCCCACGGCGTCCGGCAAAGGCACGCTGGCAGCGGAGCTGGCGCGTCGGCTGGGCTACCACTTCCTGGATTCCGGCGCGCTCTACCGCCTCACCGCCCTGGCCGCCACACGCGCGGGGCTGAGCCTGGATGCCGCGGGCGAGGCCGCCATCGCGGCGCTGGTGAAGACGCTGCCCGTGCGCTTCGAGCCTGGCCGCGTCTTCATCGGCACCGAAGACGTCAGCGAACTGCTACGCACCGAGGCCATGGGCATGAACGCCTCCAAGGTGTCGGTTCTGCCAGCCGTGCGCGAGGCACTGATCGCGCTGCAGCACGCATCCCGCCGATTGCCCGGGCTGGTTGCCGATGGCCGGGACATGGGCACCGTCATCTTCCCGGACGCCCCGCTCAAGGTGTTTCTCACGGCCAGCGCGGCACGGCGCGCCGAGAGGCGCCATAAACAATTGATTTCAAAGGGGATCGACACTACAATCGACAGTCTTCGCGCCGATCTGGAGGCGCGCGATGCCCGGGACTCGTCCCGCGCCACCGCGCCCCTCAAACCTGCGCAGGATGCCCTGCTGCTCGACAACTCCGACCTGACCGTGGACGAATCGGTTGATCGTGTGTTGGCGTGGTGGCAGGCAAAGCAGCCCTTCCGCAGTACCTGATTTCCGATCAGGCCCTGCCGGGCTGTTGAAGAATGCTACGGAGCCACCAGTTCCCTAGCGGGCCCACGAAGCTCCCCTCGCGCCTTCTTTGCGCACTGGCTTCGTGGTTCATCAACTCAACCCCCGCGGCTACGGCCGCAAAGCAACATGTCTGAATCTTTTGCCGACCTCTTCGAAGAATCGCTGAAGCGCTCTGAAACGCGCATCGGTGAAGTCGTTACCGCCGAAGTGGTGCGTATCGAACACAACTTCGTGGTGGTCAACGCCGGCCTGAAGTCCGAAGCCTACGTACCCCTGTCCGAATTCAAGAGCGACAAGGGCGAGCTCGAAGTGCAGGTCGGTGAGTTCGTGTCCGTGGCCATCGTGGCCATGGAAAACGGCTACGGCGACACCATCGTCAGCCGCGACACCGCCAAGCGCCTGGCCTCCTGGATGGCCCTGGAAAAGGCCCTGGAATCCGGCGAGTTCGTCACCGGCACCACCAGCGGCAAGGTCAAGGGTGGCCTGACCGTGCTGGTCAACGGCATCCGCGCGTTCCTGCCCGGCTCGCTGGTCGACACGCGTCCCACCAAGGACCTGACGCCCTACGAGAACAAGACCCTGGAATTCAAGGTCATCAAGCTCGACCGCAAGCGCAACAATGTCGTGTTGTCGCGCCGTGCCGTGGTCGAAGCCAGCATGGGCGAAGAACGCGCCAAGCTGATGCAGACCCTGAAGGAAGGCGCCATCGTGCAAGGCGTGGTCAAGAACATCACCGAATACGGTGCATTCGTGGACCTCGGCGGCATCGACGGCCTGCTGCACATCACCGACATGGCATGGCGTCGCGTGCGCCACCCCAGCGAAGTGGTGCAGGCTGGCCAGGAAATCACCGCCAAGATCCTCAAGTTCGACACCGAGAAGAACCGCGTCTCGCTGGGCCTGAAGCAGATGGGCGACGACCCGTGGATGGGTGTGAGCCGCCGCTACCCGCAAGGCACGCGCATGTTCGGCAAGATCACGAACATCGCCGACTACGGCGCATTCGTCGAACTCGAGCCCGGCATCGAAGGCCTGGTGCACGTCTCCGAAATGGACTGGACCAACAAGAACGTGGCACCCAGCAAGATCGTGTCCCTCGGCGAAGAAGTCGAAGTCATGGTGCTGGAGATCGACGAGGACAAGCGCCGCATCAGCCTGGGCATGAAGCAGTGCAAGGCCAACCCGTGGCAGGAGTTCGCGCAGAACACCAAGCGCGGCGACCGCGTCAAGGGACCGATCAAGTCGATCACCGACTTCGGCGTATTCGTGGGCCTGGCTGCCGGCATCGACGGCCTGGTGCACCTGTCCGACCTGTCGTGGAACGAGGCAGGTGAAGCTGCCGTGCGCAACTACAAGAAGGGCCAGGAAGTCGAAGCCATCGTGCTGGCTGTGGACGTGGACCGCGAGCGCATCTCCTTGGGCATCAAGCAGCTCGACGGCGACCCGTTCACGACCTTCGTGACGGTGAACGACAAGGGCCAGGTCGTGACCGGCAAGGTCAAGACCGTGGATCCGAAGGGCGCCGAGATCGACCTGGGCAACGACATCGTGGGATACCTGCGCGCATCGGAAATCTCCCGCGACCGCGTCGAAGATGCCCGCAATGTGCTCAAGGAAGGCGACGAAGTCACGGCCGTGGTCGTCAACGTGGACCGCAAGACCCGCAACATCCAGTTGTCCATCAAGGCCAAGGACACGGCGGACCAGCAGGAAGCCATGGCCAGCCTGAGCCAGAACTCCATGCGCGAAAACGCCGGCACGACCAGCCTGGGTGCGCTGCTGCGCGCGAAGCTGGACAACAACTGAGCACCAGCTCGGTCCCTGAAGAACGCCCGGCGCACTGCGCCGGGCGCTTTTCCTGAACACTCCATTGCCGAATCCCATGACCCGATCGGATCTTGTCGAAGAACTGGCCAACCGTTTCAGCCAACTGACGCACCGGGACGCCGAATTCGCGGTCAAGGCCATCCTGGACGCCATGAACGACGCCCTCGTGGCGGGTCACCGCATCGAGATCCGCGGCTTCGGCAGTTTTTCCATCAATCGCCGCCCGCCACGCATGGGCCGCAATCCGCGCAGCGGCGAAAGCGTGGCCATCCCGGAGAAGCGGGTTCCCCACTTCAAGCCGGGCAAGGCCTTGCGTGAATCCGTCGACCAGCGCACCGCGCGCAACGACGCGCAGCTGGAGACACCCGAGGAGCGGCTCGTCCGGCACGGTTGAGCGTCCGCTGATCGGAGAAAGTGCCGCGATAGAATCGCGCGGCATGAAGAACCCCCTATGGCTGCTGAAGTGGATACTGAAGGCAGCCATTTTTTTTACGCTGTTCGCTTTCGCGCTGAACAACCAGCATGAAGGCAGCGTGCATTTTTTCTTCGGCAACCAATGGCGCAGCCCGATGGTGCTGATCGTGCTCACGGCCTTCGCGCTGGGCATGGTCGTTGGTGCGCTGGGTATGCTGCCATGGCGCTGGCGCCGTCGCAACACCACCGTGCCTGCGGCCGCGCCGATGCCCAAGTCCTCGCAGGCTGACACCCCATCCACACCTCCGCTGCCCTTCGATCCCCAGCATGGACCTTGACCTCAGCTGGCTCCTGCTGGGCCTGCCCATCGCCTTCGTGCTGGGATGGCTTGCTTCCCGCTTCGACCTGCGCCAGCTCCGCCTGGAAAACCGGCGTGCCCCCAAAGCCTACTTCCGCGGGCTGAATTTCCTGCTGAATGAACAGCAGGACAAGGCCATCGATGCCTTCATCGAGGCCGTGCAGAACGACCCCGATACCTCGGAGCTGCACTTCGCGCTCGGCAACCTGTTCCGCCGACGTGGCGAATTCGAGCGTGCGGTGCGCGTGCACCAGCACCTGCTGTCACGGGGCGACCTGAGCGCCGGTGACCGCCACCGCGCGCAGTACGCTCTCGCCCTGGACTACCTGCGCGCCGGGCTGCTGGACCGCGCAGAGGAGGCATTGCTGAAGCTTGAAGGCACGGCCTTCGAGTCCGAGGCACGCCTGGCCCTGCTGGCCAACTACGAGCGCTCGCGCGACTGGACGCACGCCGCCGAGGTCGCCAAACGGCTGGAGGACTCCGAGCAAGGCAGTTTCAACGGCCGGCTGGCGCACTACCTCTGCGAGAAATCCGCGGAACACCTGGCGACCCATGAAATGGACAAGGCCCAAGCTTTGCTGGAACAGGCGATACACGACGCGCCTGCGGCCGCGAGGCCCCGCATCGAGCTGGCACGACTGCTGGCACAACGCGGCGAAACGGCGCGCGCGCTGGCGACGCTGGAACAGGTTCTGGAACACACACCCACCGCGTTGCCACTGGTGGCCCAGCAGATCGCACAACTGGCTCTCGCCTGCGGACGCCAGGATCCCATCCTGGCATTGCTGAAGAAGCGCTACGAGTCGATGCCGTCCATTGACGTCGTGGAGGCGATCGTGATGCTGGAGGCGGCCAGTGGTGCATTGCCAGAGGACAGCAGGGCCTGGTACCTGCGCCATCTGGAGCGTGAGCCGTCCCTCGTTGCCGCAGCGCGCTGGATCGCGGGGGAACGCCTGGAACACGAGCAGTTCCATCCGCAGGTGCAACGCGCCCTGGACCAGGCTGTCAAGCCGCTCACGCGCTATCGCTGTGCGGCCTGCGGCTTCGAGGCCAAGCAGCACTTCTGGCAGTGCCCGGGCTGCCAGGCCTGGGACAGCTATCCTGCAAGAAGGGTAGAAGAGCTGTAGCGCCGGTCAGCGTCCCTCATTAGGACGAAGCCCTTGCCGGGCGTTCTCCGCAAAATCCGAACCGGGTCTCCCGTACTCACCATTCCGGTGACTGCGCAACCCGACTCACCATTGGGAGAAGAAAATGCTGAAAACGCTTTTGGCCCTTGTCGCCACACTGTATGCAGCTGTTGCCTTCGCGGCCGTTGACGTGAACAAGGCCACCGCGGCCGACCTCGATGGCATCAAGGGCATCGGCCCTGCCATGTCGACCAAGATCATGGACGCCCGCAAGAAGGGCGAATTCAAGGACTGGCAGGACTTCGTCGACCGCGTGAAGGGCATCGGCGAAGGCAATGCCGCCAAGCTGTCGGATGCCGGTCTGACGGTGAACGGCACCAGCTTCAAGCCCATGGCCAAGATGGATGCCCCGAAAGCCGCCAAGAAGGACGCGGACAAGGCCAAGATGGACACCGCCAAGGCTGCGGAGACACCGCCCAAGAAGTGATTGCCACTCCAATACCGAAAAACCCGCGCGAGCGGGTTTTTTTATGTGGCTCGCGACGGCCATCGAAGACGCCCAAAGACAAGTCCGATGGCAAGGCACGCGGACAACAAAAAGCCCGCATGCGCGGGCTTTTGCGTGGCAGATTACCTAAGGGCTGGGCTCGAACCTTGGCCAAGTCAAAAGCTCCAAGCCTCCCAGCCTTCGACCATTCAACCCAACCTTTGTTGGATCAAACCCAGCCCTTACGCTACCTACCGGTCCAGACGCTGCAGCTTGGTGGAGGGGCCTTGCGGCGTGCGTCAGTGGGGTGAATCATGGCGCAAAATGCCTTGGCACGACACGTAAATAAGCACCATACCAATTCAGTCTCCTTTCGCGCCGGATCGACCTCGGCACCGATGCAGGAAGGGCGCGACGCGAACCACCCTCGACGCTCCGCTAGACTGCCAACCATGGGACCTGTACTTGCCATCTGTGTCGGTGCTTGCGTGGGGGCGCTCGCCCGCTGGCGCCTGGGGGTGTGGCTCAACGCCGGCGCCTTCCCGTGGGGAACCCTCACGGCGAACCTGGTGGGTGGATACCTGATCGGGGTGTGCGTGGCAGTGTTCCAGGCGCTGCCGACCATCGATCCCGTGTGGCGGCTGCTGTTGATCACGGGTTTCCTGGGTGCGCTGACAACCTTCTCCGCCTTCTCGGCCGAGGTGGTCGGAATGCTGCTGCAGCAGCGCTATCTGCTGGCCCTGGGCACCACCGCACTGCATGTGATGGGCTCATTGCTGCTCACCATGGCCGGGATCCGCACCGTCACCCTGCTGATGCCACGCTGAAACAGCCCCCTATACCTTGCGCAGGTGCAGGTAGAGACCCGGAATTTCGACGCCCTGCTCCGACCGCAGCGGATGGCGGGCGCTGCGCAGCACCTCGAAGCCATGCCGCAGCGCGAGACGACGCACATGCGCCTCGGAATGCGCGTAGCGCATGCTGGGCAGCAGTTCGAAGGGCTTGTCGCCATCGATGTATTCGACCGAGAAGCTGAACAGCCCTCCGTGGCGCATGGCGGCCGTCGCGCCCTCGAACACAGGCGCCAGGTCTCCGATGTAGATGAACAGATCCGCCGCCACGACGAGGTCGTAGCGCATGGCCGTGGAGTGCAGATGGGCCACCACATCCGCCTCCACCAGATGCCGGTAGACGCCCCGCGACCGCGCCTTGACCAGCATGCGCGGCGCCAAGTCCACGCCGTCGATGGCCGCAGCCAATGGCGCCAGCAGCGGTCCGCACAGGCCCGTGCCACAGCCCAGGTCCAAAGCCTGGGCCAGTCGCTGCGTGCCGATGATGTCGTGCAACTCGCGCGCGAGGATGCCCGGGGCCTGGTAACGCAACACCTCCACCAGATGCGCATCGAAACTCTCCGCGTAACCGTCGAAGAGTGTCTGCACATACCGCGCTGGCGCCGCGGAGGGCGTCGCCTGCGCAGTCAGGGCTGCGAGGTGGTAGTGGAGCACGTCGGCATCGCCACCCGCAGCCAATGCCTTCTGGAAGGCCGCGACCGCAGCGTCGCGCTGGCCCAGTTCCTTGTGCACCTCCCCCAGGTTGCTCCAGGCCAGCGCGGACGCGGGTTCCAGTGCCACGGCGCGCTCGAAGGAGATGCGCGCCACGTCGAAGCGCCCCAATCGCACCTGGGTCTGGCCCTGCCGCAGCCAGACCTCCGCATCGTCGGGTTGCAGCCGCAGAAAGGCTTCGGAGGCGGCCAGCGCGGCGTCGTCTCGCCCCTGCGCCACCAGCAGCGTGCTGCGCAGGCGCCACGCACCCGCGTGCGTCGCGTCCTGCGCCAACACGGCCGCCAGCACCTGCAGAGCCTCTTCCGATCGATGCAGCTCGGACAGCGCGACCGCGCGCGGCCACAACGCGTCTAGACGGCCCGGCTCGGCCGCCAGCGCCTCGTCCGCCGCGGCCAAGGCCTCGGCATGGCGGCCCAGGCCGATACGCGTCGCGGCCAGGTTGGTCAGCGTCGACACGCGGCCGGGCAACAGCACCAGCGAGGCCTCGAAATGCCGCTCCGCAACCTGCAACTGCCCCGCCTCGAAGGCCGCAATGCCCTGCAGGAATTGCGCCTTGGCTTCCTCGAATCGCTGTGCGCTCATCAGATAACCTCCGCGCTTCGCGCTGCGGTGCTGTTCGCCTTGGGAACGGCCCGGCGGCTCACGGGTCCACCTCCGCGCTCAGCGTGCACCGGGGGCCGGCACCGGACTGCGCAGCCCACCCAGCGTGGCGCGCGCAATAGCGTAGGCCAGCAGTGCACAGCAGGCGATGCCCGCCACCATCGGACGCGACGTGCCATCGGCAAATGCGCCCACCACCCCCATCACCAGCACGCCAGTGACGAACTGCAGCGTACCCATGAGCGCGGACGCCGTACCAGCGATGCTCCCATGCGCCTCCAGCGACAACACCGCCGTGGCGGGCATCACCATGCCCAGGAAACCGTAGCCCAGCAGCATCATGAAGATCAACAAGTCCAGCCGGTCGATGCCCGCCAGGTTGGACACCAGCAGCAACAGCATCACACCGGCATACCCGGTGACGGCCACCTGCACAACGCGCACCAGGCCCCACCGCGCCGCGAGGCGCCCGGTCATCTGCGCCGCGCCGAAGAAGGACGCTGCGTTCAGCGCAAAGGCCAGGCTGTACTGGCGTGGCGTGAGCCCGAAGTGGTCGATCATCACGAAGGGCGAATTGGCCAAGTACGCGAAGAAGCTGGACACACCGAAGGCGCCCACGAACACCACACCCATGAAATGGCGGTCTCGCAGCAACACGCCATAGGCGGCCATCGCACTCTTCACACCGCTGTTCACGCGCTGCGCGGGCGGGCGCGTCTCGGGCAGGCTGGTGGCCAGCAATCCCAGTCCCAGCACGGCACCGATCGTGACAGCCCAGAAAACGCCGCGCCAGCCCCAGATCTCGATCAACACGCTGCCCACCAGCGGCGCCAGGATCGGACTCACGCTGAAAACCAGCATCAGCATGGACATCAGCTTGGCCGCCTCCACACCCGTGTACAGGTCGCGCACCACGGCACGCGGCACCACCATGCCGGCGCAGGCGCCCAGGCCCTGCAGGAAGCGGAAGGCGATCAAGGTGTGCACGTCCTGCGCGAGCGCACAGCCCACGCTGGCCAGCCCGAACAGGCCGATGCCGAAATACAGCGGCGCCTTGCGCCCCACCATGTCGGAGATCGGACCGTAGACGATCTGCCCTGCTCCCACCGACACGAAGAAGGCCATCAGGCTCCACTGCACGGTGCCCATGGAGGCGTTGAGGCTCTGCCCGATGGAAGGCAGGGCCGGCAGGTACATGTCGATGGCGAAGGGCCCGATGGCCGACAGCAGGCCCAGCACGAGCGCGGCCCTCAAAAGCGAAATTGGCATGTGAGAAGTGCGAGAAGAGGCCACTCAGCGCGGGCGAAGCCGGCAGTTGACGCAGCAGGGAAAACCCTATTAGACCACCGGCCTTGCCGCCTCGTCGGCGCGCTGGCACAAGCCCTGCCCCAAGGCAGAGGTTCCAGATCAGGCCTCGAACTGCGGATGCAGCTGGCGGATGCGGCTCATGGCCATGCCCGCCGCGGCGGTGCGCGTCTCCACGCCGAGCTTGGCGTAGATGCGCTCCAGGTGCTTCTTGACCGTCATGGGGCTGCTGCCCAGGATGTCGCCGATGTCGCGGTTGATCTTGCCCTTGACCACCCAGTACAGCACCTCGGCCTCGCGCGTGGTAAGGCGGAAGCTCAGGCTGATGGCCTCGATCACGCTCTCGTCCGACACCTCCTGCATGATGATCAGCCAATCGCCGCCGCCCTCGCTGTCGCCGATCTGCTGGTGCAGGCGGAAGGTGAGCCGCTTCGGGCCGACCTCGATGCTCAGGCGCGGCGGCTCCACCTGCACCGCGTCGTCGGCCACATGGCGGCGCAGCCAGCGCAGCACGTCCTCGGGCGTCTGCGGCGCCTCGGTGCCGTAGTAGCGCAGCAGCAGGTCGCGGGCCAGCGGGGTCTGCCACATCAGGCGGCCGTCTCCCACGCGCACGCTGATGCTGGCGTAGCCAAAGGCATCGAGCGCATTGCGTGTCTGCCGGCGCTCGCGCGCGCCCTGCAGGTGCACGCCCATGCGCGCGAGCACCTCCTTGGGCTTGATGGGCTTGGTGACGTAGTCCACACCGCCCGCCTCTAGCGCCGCGACCAGGTACTCGGTTTCGGTGAGGCCAGTCATGAAGATGATCGGGATATGCGCCGTGCGGGGCGATGCCTTGAGCGCCCGCGCCACCTCGAAGCCGTCCATGCCGGGCATCATGGCGTCCAGCAGCACGATGTCGGGCAGGGCCTGCGCGGCGCGCTGCAGCGCAGCCTCGCCGTGCGTGGCCACCAGCACGGTATAGCCGGATTCGTCCAGCGCGTCGTGCAGCACCGACAGGTTGTCGGGCACGTCGTCGACGATCAGCACCACATCGTTGTCGGCGCGGGCCAGCGTCTTGTCCAGGGCGTGGGGTGCCGGCAGCGTGCGGGGTTCAGGAAGCATCGGCCATCTGCTCCAGGTGCAGGCTCATGGTTTCGAACTGGAATTGCCGCGCCAGGTCGCGCATCGCATCCACGAAGGCCGCATTGTGCGGGTGGGCCGCCGCGATGGCGTCGAGCTGGTTCAGGATGCCGCGGTAGTAGCCGAGGCTCACGACCTCGCGCAAGGCACCCAGCGCGGCGGGCTCGGGCCCCTGCCACGAAGCCAGCGCCGCCGCTGCCGGCGCACGCGACACGGTCGGGAGCGCCGACTCCTGCGAACCCTCGATCCACACCAGGCCCAGGCGGCGCTCCAGCCAGTCCAGCAGCTCGGAATGGCGCACGGGCTTGAGGATGAAGTCCTCGGCCGGGAGCCGCACATCGTGGTCCAGGCCCTTGTCGAAAGCGTTGGCCGACACCACCGCGATGTGCAGCGACTGCAGCCCCAGCGCGCGGATGCGGCGGATGGTCTCCCAGCCGTCGATGCCGGGCATGGCCAGGTCCATCAGCACCACGTCGGGCTGGTAGCCGGTGGCCAGCAGGTCCAGGCAATCGTGGCCACTGGCGGCCGTGCGCAAGACGAAGCCCAGCGGCTGCAGCAGGTGCACCAACAGCTCGCGGTCGGCCTCCTCGTTGTCCACCACCAGCACCTGCCTGCGCGGGCCCGTGTAGGCCACGCGCGGTTTGCGCGCCTGGGCCCGCATGCGTGCCACCAGCTCGCCCGAAGGCGTGCCCGGCGCCATGTGCATCTCCGGCAGGTACAGCTTGACCTGGAACACGGCGCCCTGCGCAGGCGCGCTGGACACGCTGAGTTCGCCGCCGATCAGGTCCGTCAGCATCTTGGCGATGGTCAGTCCCAGGCCGGCCCCCGGCGCCGCGGTGCCTGGCGTGTGGGCGCGTGTGAAGGGCTCGAAGATGCGCGCCTGCTCTTCGGGCGACAGGCCAGGGCCCGTGTCCTCGATGGTGATGTGGGCCATCTGGCGCGCATAACGGATGCGGAAGGTCACGCGGCCCACGGCCGTGAACTTGATGGCGTTGCCCAGCAGGTTGATGAGGATCTGGCGCACCCGCTTCTCGTCGGCGCGGACCCACTGCGGCAACACGCCCTCCTCCTCGTACAGGAAGTCCAGCCCCTTGGCCTGGGCCTGCAGCTCGAACATGCCCGCGATCTCCTGCACGAAGCTGGCGAACTGCAGCGGCTGCACGTCGAGCTTGAGCTTGCCGCTCTCGATGTGGGCGATGTCCAGCGTGCCCTCGATCAGCGACAGCAGGTGCTCGCCACCGCGCTTGATCACGCCCACAGCCTGCTTGCGGTGCGCGGGGATGGACGCGTCCTCGCCCATCAGCTGTGCATAACCCAGGATGCTGTTGAGCGGCGTGCGCAGCTCATGGCTGATGGCGCTGATGTAGCGGCTCTTGGCCTGGTTGGCCTGGTCGGCCGCGGCGCGTGCCTGCTCGGCATGCAGCTTGGCCTGCTGCAGGGCTTCGTCGGTCTGGCGGTGCGAGGCGATCTCCTGCATCAACAGGCGCGTCTGGCGGTTGGACTCTTCCTGGGCCACGCGCCGGCTCTGGTGCGCCAGCACCACCCACCAGGCCACCAGGCCGCCGATCACCACCAGGGCCACATAGGCCTTGAGGAACCCGGCCCGCAATGCCAGCTCGGCCGCGGCCTGCCAGGCTGAATCGGGCTCCACATAACTGCGCAGCTCCTGGTGGTACAGCAGGCCGAAGACACTGCCCAGCAGTGGCACCACCACCAGCATGAGCAGCAGGAAGTACCCCAATCCGTTGTCCAATGTGGGCCAGAGGCGCCGCGGCAGCAGCCAGTGCAGCGTGGCGGTCCATTGCGCAGACAGGCTGGCCTGGGGCTTGCACAGGTCGTCGCAGCGCGCGTCCAGCGTGCAGCACAGGGAGCAGATGGCGCCCTGGTAGGCCGGGCAATGCGCCATGTCGGGGCCTTCGTAGTCGCGTTCGCAGATCACGCAGCGCTGCACCGTGTAGCGCACAGGGCTGGCATCGGTGCGCCCCGACGCCGGTGCGGCCACCACCTCGATGGGGAAGTGGCTGCGCCGCGCGATGTAGAACCTCCCGCGCGTCGCCCAGGCGATCAGCGGCGACGTCACCAGCGCCGTGCCCAATGCGATCAACGCCGAGAAGGCCTGCGCCATCGGCCCGAACAGCCCCAGGTGCGCCGTGATGGACAGCAGCGACGCGAGCGCCATGGCCCCCACGCCCACCGGATTGATGTCGTAGAGGTGCGCGCGCTTGAACTCGATGCCCGGCGGCGACAGCCCCAGCGGCTTGTTGATCACCAGGTCGGCCACCACGGCCATCATCCAGGCGATGGCGATGTTGGAGTAGAGGCCCAGCACATCGCCCAGCGCCTCGAACACGTTCATCTCCATCAGCAGGAAAGCGATCAGCGTGTTGAACACCACCCACACCACACGCCCCGGGTGGCTGTGCGTGAGCCGTGAGAAGAAGTTGGACCAGGCCAGCGACCCGGCATACGCGTTGGTGACGTTGATCTTGAGCTGCGAGATCACCACGAACAACGCCGTGGCGGCCACCGCCCAGCCGTAGTGCGGGAACACGTATTCGTAGGCCGCCAGGTACATCTGGTTGGGGTCCACGGCACGCTCC
The DNA here is from genome assembly GCA_965278985.1 of Burkholderiaceae bacterium. Lineage (GTDB taxonomy): Bacteria > Pseudomonadota > Gammaproteobacteria > Burkholderiales > Burkholderiaceae_C > CAISIP01. Next base: position 2,217,243 of record OZ257131.1, read on the forward strand.
ACCGGCACCGCCTGGCTGATGGCCAGCCACGCCAGCAGCATGCCGCCGATCATCTTCAGCACACCCAGCACCACCCAACCCGGCCCTCCCGCCAGCACACCGGCCCACCAGCGGACCCGATTGGCGGGCGTGCGCGCCGGCATGAAGCGCAGGTAGTCGGCCTGTTCTCCCATTTGGGTCATCAGGGCCACACCCACCGTCAAAGACGCACCAAACATGGTCATATCGAAGCCGGAACCGTGGCTTTTGGTACCAACTTGGTGAACCACGCCGGAAAACGCACCAGGATTGTTCACCAGTACATAGACGAATGGCACCACCAGCATCACCAGCCACACCGGCTGGGTCCACACCTGCAACTTGCTGATGGTGGACACGCCGTGCGTGACCAGCGGGATCACGACCAGCGCGCAGACCAGGTAGCCCCAGTGCGGCGGAATGCCCAGCACCAGCTCCAGCGCATAGGCCATCACGGCGGCCTCCAGCGCGAAGAAGATGAAGGTGAAGGACGCGTAGATCAGCGAGGTGAGCGTGGAGCCGATGTAGCCGAAGCCCGCGCCGCGCGTGAGCAGGTCCATGTCCACACCATAACGCGCGGCGTAGATGCTGATGGGCAGGCCGGCCAGGAAGATGATGAGCCCGGTAGCCAGGATGGCCCACAGCGCGTTGGTGAAACCGTATTGCACCAGCAGCGTGGCGCCCACGGCCTCCAGGATCAGGAAGGACGCCGCACCGAAGGCCGTGTTGGCCACGCGCCATTCAGACCATTTGCGGAAGCGCTGTGGTGTGTAGCGCAGCGCATAGTCTTCCTTGGTCTCGTCCGCCACCCAGCTGTTGTAGTCGCGCCGCACCTTGATGATGCGTTGCACGGCCGCCTCTGGCGCAACGGGCGCGGATTCCGCGCCCGCATGCGCGCCGGGTGGGAGGGCGGTCTGCGAATCCATGCGATGGGAGGTGCAGGTTCTGTGCCACCATCGCGCGCAGCGCCCTCGCATGGCACCAATCTTGCAGCCGAGCTCCACCGGAGAACACCCATGGAATTGACCCCCCGCGAGAAAGACAAGCTGCTGATCTTCACGGCCAGCATGCTTGCCGAGCGCCGCAAAGCGCGCGGCCTGAAGCTCAACTACCCCGAGGCCGTGGCCCTGATCAGCGCCACCGTGATGGAAGGCGCCCGCGACGGCAAGACCGTCGCGCAACTGATGAGCGAAGGCCGCGCCGTGCTCACGCGCGACGACGTGATGGAGGGCATCGCCGAGATGCTGCCCGACATCCAGGTGGAAGCCACCTTTCCCGATGGCACCAAGCTCGTCACCGTGCACCAGCCCATCGTCTGACGTCCATCTGTCCACCCACTCCCCTCTGAACCATCCATGCGCAACGCCGCCAAGACCACCCTTTTGTTCACCGCCCTGGCCACCGTGCCAGCCCTCTCCAGTGCCCATACCGGCCTGGGCACGCACGGCCTCATGGAAGGCCTGCAGCATCCCTTCGGGCCCGACCATCTGCTGGCCATGGTGGCGGTTGGCATCTGGTCGGTCAGCGCATTGCCCGCGCGCAAGGCCTGGCAGGGGCCGGCCACCTTCATGCTGGCGCTGGTGCTGAGTGCGGTGGCGGGCGTCAACGGCGTGACCGTGCCGTTCCTGGAGCATGCCATCGCACTGTCGGTGGTGCTGTTTGGCGCCATGCTCGTCCTGGCGGCCAAACCCATGCAGCCGGCCTTCGGCCTGGGACTGATCGCGGTGGCAGCCTCGCTGCATGGCCTGGCGCATGGTGCCGAGACGCCCGAATCAGGCTTCGCCGCCTATGCCACCGGCTTCCTGCTGACCACCGCCGTGCTGCACCTGGGTGGCGTGGGCATCGGCCTGGCGATCCGCCGCACATGGGCCGAACGCAGCCGCATCGTCTTGAATGGCATGGGGGTTTTGCTGGGCGTGAGCGGCCTGTATCTTTTCAGCCAGCTCTGAGCGCCGCGCCATGATCCCCGGCGAACTGCTGCCGCTAGACGGCGACCTCCCCCTCAACACCGGCCGCCGCACCCTCACGGTGGTGGTGCAGAACGCGAGCGAGCGCCCCGTGCAGGTGGGCTCGCACTACCACTTTGCCGAAACCAATGCCGCACTGCAGTTCGACCGCGCCGCGGCGCGCGGCATGCGGCTGAACATCGCCTCGGGCCTGGCCGTGCGTTTCGAGCCCGGCCAGCAACGCACGGTGGAACTGGTGGAGTACGCCGGTGCCCGCGTGGTCTACGGCTTCCAGGGCGCCGTGCAAGGCGCGCTGGACACCCCCAACTCCGGAGCCAAAGTCTGATGGCCACGATCTCGCGACGCGCCTATGGCGAAATGTTCGGCCCCACCGTCGGCGACCGCTTGCGCCTGGCCGACACGGCGCTGGTACTGGAGGTGGAAGCCGACTACACGCTGCGCGCCGGCAGCTACGGCGAAGAGGTCAAGTTCGGCGGCGGCAAGACCATCCGCGACGGCATGGCGCAGAGCCAGCGCGCGCGCGCCGAAGGCGCCGTGGACACGGTGATGACCAACGCACTCATCATCGACCACTGGGGCATCGTCAAGGCCGACATTGGCCTCAAGGACGGACGCATCGTGGCCATCGGCAAGGCCGGCAACCCCGACGTGCAGCCAGGCATCGACATCGTCATCGGCCCGGGGACCGAGATCATCAGCTGCGAGGGCAACATCGTCACGGCCGGCGGCATGGACGCGCACATCCACTTCATCTGCCCGCAGCAGATCGAGGAGGCGCTGGCCAGCGGCATCACCACCATGATGGGCGGTGGCACCGGCCCGGCCACCGGCACGCTGGCCACCACCTGCACGCCCGGTGCCTGGCACATGGAGCGCATGCTGCAGGCGGCCGACGCCTTCCCGATGAACCTGGCCTTCATGGGCAAGGGCAACGCCAGCCTGCCGGCCGCGCTGCAGGAACAGATAGCAGCCGGTGCCGTGGGCCTGAAGCTGCACGAGGACTGGGGTACCACGCCGTCTGCCATCAGCAACTGCCTGGACGTGGCCGATGCCACCGACACGCAGGTGTCCATCCACTCCGACACGCTCAACGAATCGGGCTTCGTGGAGAACACGATCGCCGCCACCAAGGGCCGCGTGTTGTGCGCCTTCCATACCGAAGGCGCCGGTGGCGGCCATGCGCCTGACATCCTGCGCGTGGTGGGGGAAGAGAACTTCCTGCCCTCCTCCACCAACCCCACGATGCCGTACACGCACAACACGCTGGACGAACATGTGGACATGCTGATGGTGTGCCACCACCTGGATGCCTCCATCGCCGAGGACCTGGCCTTTGCCGAATCGCGCATCCGCAAGGAGACCATCGCCGCCGAGGACGTGCTGCACGACCTGGGCGCCATCAGCATGATGAGCTCCGACAGCCAGGCCATGGGACGTGTGGGCGAGGTCATCCTGCGCACCTGGCAGACCGCGCACAAGATGCTGCTGCAGCGGGGCAAGCTCGAAGGCGACCCGCAGCAGCACGACAACGGCCGCATCAAGCGCTACATCGCCAAGTACACCATCAACCCCGCCATCGCCCACGGCATGGCGCACGAGATCGGCTCCATCGCAGTGGGCAAGTGGGCCGACCTGGTGGTGTGGAAGCCCGCCTTCTTCGGCGTCAAGCCCTCGCTGATCCTCAAGGGCGGCAGCATTGCCATGGCGGCCATGGGCGACCCCAATGCCAGCATACCCACGCCGCAACCCGTGCACTACCGGCCGATGTTCGGCGCCTTCGGGCGGGCGCTGTCCAAGTCGTCGCTGACCTTCGTCTCGCAGCAGGGCCTGGCCGAGGGCGTGGGCGAGCGCTTCGGCCTGGCGAAGACGCTGGCGGTGGTCAAGGACATTCGCGGCGTGCGCAAGAAGGACATGGTGCTGAACGCCTATGCCCCGCGCATGGAGGTGGATCCGCAGACGTACGCGGTGCGGGCCGATGGGCAGCTGCTGACGTGCGAGGCGGCGACGGTGTTGCCGATGGCGCAGCGGTACTTTTTGTTCTAAACGTCCTGGGCGGGCGGCGCCTTCCACCGCGCACGCCGCAGCATCGGCCCGGATGCTACCCAGCGGCGGCGCTTGGGCAGAATGCGGGTTGCCTTCCCTCTTTGGATCCACTGCCATGCTCACCGCCAACAAACTCATGCCCCGCGGCCAGGGCCTTGCGCCCGTGCTGCTCAAGCGCGCCGCGACCATCGAACTCGACTGGGACGTGCGCCAGAAAAGCCGCTTTGACGCCACCGACTCCACCGGCCGCCAGATCGGCGTGTTCCTGCCGCGTGGCACCCTGGTGCGCGGCGGTGACGTGCTGGTGGCCGAGGACGGCTCGCTGGTACGTGTGGTCGCCGCGCTGCAACCGGTGCTGCACATCACGCACTGCACCGAACATGGCACGCCCTTCGACCTGATCCGCGCTGCCTACCACCTGGGCAACCGCCATGTGCCCATCGAGCTGACGCCCGACCACCTGAAGATCGAGCCCGACCATGTGCTGGCCGACATGCTGCGCGCCATGCACCTGATCGTGCGCGAGGACCAGCTGCCTTTCGAACCGGAGGGCGGGGCCTACGCGGCCCAAGGGCACGGACATGATCACGGACATAGCCACGGACATGGACACGAACACGCCCATGCTCCCGCGAAGGGCCATGCGCACCATGCCCATGACGACCACGCGCATGCGCACGGGGACCATGACCATGACCATGACCATGATCATGATCACGATCACGGCGGAGGCGAAGAACACCGCCACTGAGCCCCATGCTGCAACGCGTGAAGCCCTCCTCCCCCTGCGACGTCGGTGACACCGCCACTGCAGGCCTGCTGCAGCTCATGTGGCTGGCCTCGCCCGCCCTGCCCGTGGGAGGCTTCTCGTATTCGGAAACGCTGGAGGCGGCGGTGGAGCGCGGCGATGTGAACTCCGAAGCCAGCTGCGGCCCCTGGCTCGTGCACCAGTTGCGCATCGGCCTCGCCCGCGCAGACCTGGCCGTGGTGGCGCTGACCCTGGACGCCTGGCGACACGGTGACATCGGACGCGTGCAGCAGCTCAACGACTGGATGCTGCAGACCCGCGAGACCAGCGAGCTGCGCCTGCAGACCGAACAGATGGGCCGCTCCCTGATGGAGTGGCTGCGCAACCGCGACCCCGCCAACACCACGCTGGCAGCGCGCACGCGCAGCTGCACCTCGCCGACCTACCCGGTCGCCTTCGCCCTGGCGGCAGCAATGACCGCCGCCTCCGCGCAGGACTGCCTGCTGAGCTACAGCTTCGGCTGGGCCGAGAACATGGTGCAGGCCGCTGTCAAGTCCGTGCCCCTGGGCCAGGCCGCGGGCCAGCGCATCCTGGCGCAACTCGTCGAGGCATTGCCCGCAGCCGTGGCCCATGCGCTGTCCCTGGACGACATCCCCGCACTGCAAGCCTTCAGCCCCATGCTGGCCATCCTGTCGGCCCAACACGAAACCCAATACTCCCGCCTCTTCCGATCATGAACACCGCCACCTACGCCCCCTCCTCCCTGCACCACATCGCGGGCCGCACCCGCAAGCTGCCCCCGCTGCGCGTGGGCATCGGCGGCCCCGTGGGCTCCGGCAAGACCACGCTGCTGGAAATGTTGTGCAAGGCCATGCGCGAGAAGTACGACCTGGTCGCCATCACCAACGACATCTACACCAAGGAAGATCAGCGCATCCTCACCGTCAGCGGCGCACTGCCGGCCGAGCGCATCATGGGTGTGGAGACCGGCGGCTGCCCGCACACCGCCATCCGCGAGGATGCCTCCATCAACCTGGAGGCGATCGACCGCATGCTGGAGCAGTTCCCCAATGCGGACATCGTCTTCGTCGAATCGGGCGGCGACAACCTCGCCGCCACCTTCAGCCCTGAACTCAGCGACCTCACCATCTACGTCATCGACGTGGCGGCCGGCGAGAAGATTCCGCGCAAGGGCGGCCCTGGCATCACCAAGAGCGACCTCTTCGTGATCAACAAGACTGACCTGGCACCCTACGTGGGTGCGGACCTGGGCGTGATGGAGGCCGACACGCGGCGCATGCGCAGCAACAGCGCAGGCGTGCTCAAGCCCTTCGTGATGACCAACCTGCGCACGCAGTCGGGTCTGCAGGAAGTGGTGCGCTTCATCGAGACCAAGGGTCTGCTGCAGGCCGGCGGTTAGAATCGCGCCTCTCCAGGAAGCGTGGCCGAGCGGTTGAAGGCACCGGTCTTGAAAACCGGCGATGGGAAACCATTCGTGAGTTCGAATCTCACCGCTTCCGCCAATTGGCCGTGCAGGCCACGCCCCCCGCGCTGAAACCATCCCCCGAACAGGTAGCCATCGTCGGGCGCTTTGCACAGACGCGGGCCCGTCCGACAAACCCTCCCGTCGACGCGTGCGATCATCCGGCGTCCCGCGGCGATGCCGCCGCATCCAAGCCGCCATGCGTTCCCTGCGAGTCCAGCTCACCCTCTTCGGCGCCATGCTGCTGGCCCTGTGCGCCACGCTGGCCGTGGTCATGGTGGTGCTGTACCGCAGCAGCGCCGGCGCACAGGTGGATGCCGCCCGCCAGGTCGCGCAGCTGTCGTGCAGCGCCATCGCGAAGCGCTACGCCCAGTCAGTGCCCGCCGACGCGCCGCAGACGCCGCAGCTCGACCTGTTGCAGGTCTTGCTGCAGCTGGTGCTGCGCGAGGCGCCACATGTCGAAGGCGGCATCTGGCAGGCGCAGGGCGGGCTGTTGGCGTATGCCTACCCCACCTACGAAGGCAGTGGCGTCAAGCGGGACGTGCCGCCCGCCGAGCAACCGCTGATCGTCGAACTGGCCCAGCGCGCCGCCCGCACGCAGCAGCCGCAGACCGACATCGTGTCCGGCAGCCGTGAGGCCCTGATCGTCGCATCCTGCCCGCTGGCCGCACCGGCCAAGGACCTGGCGGCCTGGACCATGACGCGCACGCACGCAGGTGCGCTGGCTGCGCAGGACAGCCTCTACACCGGCCTCACCGTCTTGCTGGTGGTGGCGCTGGTGTCTGCGCTGTGGCTGGGCCTGATCCTGCGGCGAGGCCTGCGCCATGTGGAGGGACTCGAGGCGCAGCTCGTGCGGGCCCAGGGTGACCGGGTGCCCGAGCTCGGACGCACCGGCGTGCGGGAGCTGGACCGCATCGTCGACGGCTTCAACCACTACCGCGTCCGGTTCGAGCAGGCACGCGCGCAACTGCAGCAGGCCGCGCAGCAGCGCAGCCGCGACCAGCGCCTCGCCGCCCTGGGGCGCATGACCGGCGGCATCGCGCACGAGATCCGCAACCCCATCGCCGCCATGCGGCTCAAGGCCGAGAACGCCCTCGCGGCCGCGCCCGAGCGACAGGGTGATGCGCTGGTGGCCATCGTCGGGCAGATCGACCGGCTCGAAGGCCTGGTGCAAAGCCTGCTGGCGCTGGTGCAGCCCGTCACGCTGGCGCCGCAGTGCGTCGACCTGCCCGGCTGGCTGGCCGAGCGGCTGGCCGCTGTGCAGCCCCAGGCCACGACAAAAGGGGTGGCGATCACGCTGCAGCACACCGCACCACCGGCGGCGCTGTTCGACCCCATCCACCTCGCACGCGCGGCCGACAACCTGCTGGAGAACGCGGTGCGCCACACGCCCGTGGGCGGTGCGGTCGTGCTCTCGGCGCAGCGCACACCGGGCGGCACGCTGCTGATCCGCGTCGACGACAACGGCCCCGGCGTGCCCGAGGCCTTGCAGCCGCAGCTGTTCGAGCCCTTCGCCACCGGCCGTGCCGACGGCACCGGCCTGGGCCTGGCGCTGGCGCGCGAGGTGGCGCTGGCGCACGGCGGCGAACTGCGCCACGTGGCGCGCACGCCGGGCGCCCGCTTCGAACTGGAGATCCCATGGCACGCCTGCTGATCGTCGACGACGACCGCGCCTTCCGCGAAACACTGGCCGAAACGCTGGAGAGCCTGGGCCACGCGGTGGTGCAGGCCGAGAGCGGCGCGCAGGCGCTGGCGCTGGCCGCCGGCACGCGCTTCGCGGCCGTGTTCCTGGACCACCGCATGCCCGGCATGGATGGCCTGCAAACGCTGGACGCGCTGCGCGCCCGGCTGCCGCGCCTGCCGCCGGTGATCGTGCTCACCGCCTACGCCAGCAGCGGCAACACCATCGAAGCCATGCGCCTGGGCGCCTTCGACCACCTGACCAAGCCGATCAAGCGCCAGGCCGTGGCCGACGTGCTGGAGCGCGCCCTGCGCAGCGAGGCGCCGGCCGAAGCCGCCAGGCCCATGGCGGCAGAAGCCGACGATGCGGACGAACTGATCGGCCCGAGCGAGGCCATGCGCGAGGTGCACAAACGCATCGGCATGGCCGCCGCCAGCGCCGCCCCGGTGCTGGTGCTGGGCGAGACCGGCAGCGGCAAGGAGATGGTGGCGCGGGCGCTGCACCGGCATTCGGCGCGCGCCCACGCGCCCTTCGTGGCCATCAACTGCGCCGCCATCCCCAAGGAGCTGCTGGAAAGCGAGCTGTTCGGCCATGTGCGCGGCGCCTTCACCGGCGCCACCACCGACCGGCCCGGCTGCTTCCGTGCGGCCGACGGCGGCGTGCTGCTGCTCGACGAGATCGGCGACATGGCACCGGGCGTGCAGGCCAAGATCCTGCGTGTGCTGCAGGAGGGCGAGGTCACCCCGCTGGGTGGCCACAAGACCGTGCGGGTCGACGTGCGCGTGGTCGCCGCCACCCACCGCGACCTGGCGGCAGCGGTGCGCGACGGCAGCTTTCGTGAGGACCTGTTCTACCGCCTCAACGTGCTGGTGGTGCGCCTGCCGGCGCTGCGCGAGCGGCTGGCCGACATCATCCCGCTGGCCGAGCATTTCCTGCGCCGCGCGGCGGCGCGGCAGGACGGCGTGGCGCCCAAGGCCCTGTCGGCCGGGGCGGCACAGGCGTTGCTGCGCCACGGCTGGCCGGGCAACGTGCGCGAGCTGCGCAATGTCATGGAGCGCTGCCAGGCGCTGGTGCGCCACCGCGTGATCGATGCCGCCGACCTGGCGCTGGATAGCGACGCTGCCACCGCAACACCGGGCGACGCAGCCCTGCCGGCTGACTGGCTGCAAGGCAGCCTGCCGGACGCGGTGGAGCGTCTGGAACGCATCCTGATCCAGCATGCGCTGTCGCACAGCCAGGGCAACCGCGCCGAAGCTGCGCGCGCCCTGGGCATCCATCGGCAGCTGCTGTACCGCAAGATGGCGCAGTACGGACTGGAGTGACAACCCCGAAGCGTCCGTTCCCAGGACACCTGGCTGTCCGCTTAGCATCCACCGCCTGCCCACCCAAGGCCGCAAGCCGTTCTTTTGCAAGGGATCGCCACTGGCACGGAAATCGAATGATTGTCCGGTTGCATCCTCCGTCCACCCATCTGCGTCATGCCTGAATCCGCCACCGCCACCGCCCCTGCCTCCGAAGTCCGCGCCGCCGATGCGCCGGACGCCGCCCCCGGCGGCAACACCCTGCTCTGGATCCTGCTGGCCATCGCCATCGCCCTGGCCGTCTGGCACCCGCGCTCGCCGGTGGCCACCGCGCAATTGGTCGACTGGCAGACCATCGGCGCGCTGGCCGGCCTGCTGGCCATCACCCAGGCGGTAGAACGCAGCGGCATGCTGCAGGCCACCGCCCAGCGCCTGCTGGGCCGCATGACCACGCTGCGCGGCCTGGCGCTGCTGCTCACGGCCGCCGCGGCCCTGCTGTCGGCCCTGGTGACCAACGACGTCAGCCTGTTCCTGCTGGTGCCGCTCACGCGCGTGCTGGCCACCCAGGCGCACCTGCCGCTGGCCCGGCTGGTGGTGCTACAGGCGCTGGCGGTGAACGCCGGCTCGGCGCTGACGCCCATCGGCAACCCGCAAAACCTGTACCTGTGGCACCGCTCGGGCGAGAGCTTCGTCGGCTTCATGGGGATGATGGCGCCGACCGTGGCCGTGATGCTGTTCTGGCTGTTCGCCGCGGTGTGGTGGCTGGTGCCGCGCACGCCGCTCACGCTCAAGCCGGCCACCGAGGCCGCTCCGGTGCAGCCGCGCCTGCTGGCGCTGGCCGGCGTGCTGTTCATCGCCTTCGTGGTGGCGCTGGAGCGCCACTGGCTGCTGGCCGGGCTGGGCCTGGTGTTCGGCGCCTTCCTGCTGTTCGCGCCGCGCGTGCTGCGCGGCGTGGACTGGGCACTGCTGGTGACCATCGCGCTGATGTTCGTGGTGCTGCGCGAGGTCGCGGAGCTGCCGGCCATGGCGGCGCTGCTGCAGCAGTGGCCGATTGCCGAGGGCTGGCGCGCCTATCTGGCGGCCATCGTGGCCTCGCAGGTCATCAGCAACGTGCCGGCCACCATCCTGCTCGATGGCACGGTGCGCGACCTGCCGGCGCTGGCCGCGGGCGTCAGCGTGGGCGGCTTCGGCTGCGTGCTGGGGTCGCTGGCCAACCTGATCGCGCTGCGGCTGGCCCGGCTGCCGAACGGCATGCGCGAATTCCACCGCATCAGCATCCCGTTCCTGCTCGTCTGCGCTGCGTCAGCGGCCCTGCTGCGCCTGGGCTGACCGGCAGCAGCGTCCGCAAAGCGGACAGGGGGTGTCCCACCGGCATGCAGCACGGTGGCACACATGCGCGCAAGCTGTTGATTTGCAAGGAGCGTCGCGCTGGCACGGCTCTTGAGATGACAAGCTCACCTCAACCCGGAGTCCTGCCATGCGACACCTTCACCGCCCCCTTGCCATTGCCGCGCTGATGCTCGGCGCCAGCGCCTTCGCACAACAACCGCCGCCGCCCACCCCGGCACCGATGCAGGCACCTCGCCCGGCACAGGCGGGGGTGGTGCCGCCCCCACCCATCGCCAGCAACAGCACCGCCGATGCCCCGGTGACCAGCGGCCGTCTGCAGCAATGGCTGCTCAACCCCAACGGTGACGTCGATGGCTTCCTGCTCGCCGATGGCACGCAGGTGGCCTTCGCGCCGCACCTGTCGGCCGAGCTGCTGCAAGTCCTGAAACCCGGCGATGCCGTGCAGGTCAGCGGCTGGCGCACGCCCAGCCTGCCGGTCCTGCGGGCCACCAGCGTGACGGCCAGCGCCACCGGGCGCAGCGTGGCCGACACACCGCCCGCGCCCGGGATGCGCGCCCCGCGGGAACCCGGCGCACTGGCGGCCATGACCGCCAGCGGCCGCGTGATGCGCGTGCTCTACACCGACCGCGGCGATGCAAACGGCGTCTTGCTCGAAGGCGGCAACATCGTGCGCTTCCCGCCGCACCTGGGCGCCACGCTCACGCCCGGCCTGCAGGTCGGCCGCACCGTCTACGCACGCGGCTGGGGCAGCCGCAACACGCAAGGCAACGCGCTCGAAGCCACGGCCATCGGCCCCACGGCCGAGGGCATGCAGGAGCTGTTCGCAGGCCCGGGCCAGCCACCGGGAGCGCAGGCCGGCGCACCGCGTCCCCGGGGCCCGCGCGGCATGCCGCCGCCACCCGTGGCCGGCCAGACGCCGCAGCCCCCGACACCGCCCGCATCCTGACCACCGGCATGCAACGTCGCCCGGATTCCCGCACCCCATCCACCCACCCCGCATCGAACAAGGAACGCACCATGCCACATCCCACCCCCCACCACGACATCGACGTCTGGTCCGTCGAGGGCCGCTTCCAGCACCTGGTATTCAGCCCCAAGGGCGGCATCGAAGGCCTGCTGATCGACACCGACGGCATCGCCACGCAGTTCATCGTCGACCCGCAGGACGCCGCCACGGTTGGCCAGCTGCTGGCCCTGCGCCCCGGCCAGGCGCTGGTCGTCGAAGGCTGCGAGGCAGGCCCCTCGCCCAAGGGCGAAGGCGACCACGTGGTCTACCGCTTCGAGCGGCTGGCCGCCATCGACGGGCACGCGCCCGCGCCGCACCAGCGCGACGCGACAGCGCAGGGCACCGTGGTGCGCTTCAACTATGCCAAGCATGGCGCGGCCAACGGCGTGGTGCTGGACAACGGCGACTTCGTCCACACCCGGCCCCAGGGCCTGGAACCGCTGGGCCTCAAGATCGGTGACACGGTCCAGGCGGAGGGCGCCGCACTGCCGCTGGCCACAGGCAGCGGCCGCGTGATCGAGGCGCGCAGCGTCAACGGCAAGCGCATCGTACCCGCGCACTGAGCCACGCCATGTCCACGCCGACCTCGCTGCTGGCGCTGACCTGGCTGGCCTTCTTCATGGCCGACGTGCGCGACGGCCTGGGGCCGTTCCTCGCGACCTATTTGCAGGAGAGCGGGTTGCAGCAGGAGCTGATCGGCTACACCATGACGGCCGGCGGCCTGGCCGCCGTGGCCATGACGCCGCTGGCCGGCGCCTGGGTCGACAACAGCCGCGCCAAGCGCGCCATGACGGCGGTGGCCGCGTTGGCGGTGACGGCGGCCAGTGCCGTCGCCTTCACGACCTTGTCCGGCCCGGTGCTGATCGCCTCGCAGATCGTGACCGGCGTGGCCGGCGCCGTGCTCGGTGCCACCATGGCCGCGCTGACGCTGGGCCTGGCGCGGGCGGCCCGCTTCAAGCACCAGACCGGGCGCAACGAAGCCTTCAGCCACGCGGGCAACATGCTGTCGGCGGTGGGTGCGGGCCTGGCCGCCCATTGGTTCGGCGCGCCGTGGATTCTCGTGATCATGGCCGTGATGGCGGTGGGCATGCTGGTGTCGGTGCTGCGCATCCGCGCGGCCGACGTCGACCATGCCGCCGCACGTGGCGACGAATCCAGCGACGCGCCACCGCGTGCCGCCGACGACCCGGACGCCGGCGGCATGGCCGCACTGCTGCGCAACCGCCCGCTGCTGCTGTTCGCGCTGGCCTGCGCGCTGTTCCACCTGGGCAATGCCGCCATGCTGCCGCTGCTGAACCAGCGGCTGGCGGCCACGGTGGCCGATTCCGCGCCGCTGCTGTGGACCGGCATCGCCATCGTCGTGGCGCAGGTCACCATGATTCCCGTGGCGCTGTGGGTGTCGCGCAGCCAGCGCTTCGACATCGCGTGGTTCGTCTATGCGGCCATCCTGGTGCTGCCACTCCGGGGGCTGCTGGCCTATGCGTTCACCAGCGCGTGGAACAACATCCCGGTGCAGGTGCTGGACGGCCTCGCGGCGGGGGCATTGGGCGTCGCCACGCCCTTGCTGGTGCAGCGTTACACGGCGGGCAGCGGCCGCTTCAACACCGCCCTGGGTTTCGTGATGGCGCTGCAGGGCATCGGTGCGGCGTTGAGCCCGGCCGTCGCGAACCTGATCGTGGGAGCGGACCTGCGCTTCGGCATGGCCTTCCTCTGCCTCGCCGGTGCGGCGCTGCTGGCGATTCCGGTGTTCTGGTGGGCGAACAGGCCGGGTGGTGCGCCCGTGCGCGGCATCGTCTTTTCCTGATCGACTGGTCGAAGTGGATACGCGTCGGTCACCCGAACCGTGATCGACTTCCGGCCCGCGCAACCACCCAGCGCAACCACTCAGCACGAACGGCCTGCGTGCGGCACCTGGGGTGCGCAGGCCTGCCGGGGTGCGCACCGAAGCCTAGTGCACGTTGGTGTAGCTCGCGTTGCCCAGCCCTGTTCCCACCGTCAGCACGGCCCAGTGCTTGATGTCCTGCATGTAGGGCAGCTCCGAGAGTCCCTGCACGACCGCATCGTTGTGCACGCCGATCGCGGGCCGGATACCGTGGATGGCGGGTAACCGCTTCCCCAGTTCGGCGGGGAGATGGAAATGCCGGCTCTCCCAGTCACCGGGCAGGTTCTGCGTGCCGCGCTGGATGGAGCCGTCCTCCCGGATGAGCCCGGGCGTGGCCACACCCACGAACGGTGCCAGCCGCAACTTCTTCTTTGCCGCATGGGCAATCAGGTCGGTGAGGATGTCGGCAACGCCCTGCAGCATGTGCTCGCGCCGCGTCACCTCGTCATCGCTCGCATGCCGCCACTTTTCGCGCCGCACGACATCGACCGTCGACGTGTCGGAGCCATCCTTGCGTCGCACGCGGACGATGCCGCAACGCACGTTGGTGCCGCCGATGTCCACGGCGAGTATGGCATCGTGCTCGCGCAGCAGCGCTTCCGGCGCCAGATGCACCCAGCCGACAAGTCCGCCCTCGTCGGCGTGGTGGTGCAGCGGGCGCAGCTCGATGGCATGGCCGGCCAGGCGCATGAGCGCCGACGCGCGCGCGATGGCGCGCTCGCCGTGGGCGCTCTTCGAGAACCCGCCTCCCATCACCACGCGCTGGACACGCCGCCACGTCTTCTGGCGCAGGAACCCGGCGACGACATGCGCCAGCTGCAGCGCATAGTCTTCCACCGCGGCCCGCACCACCGTGCCTGCCGCGCTGTCTTCGTCCAGCACATCATCGATCCACCGCCGCTGGACGGCGTCCATCGCCATCTTGCCGAAGGGATCACGTCCCTCCATCGTGGTCCAGAGCTCCCGCCATGCGCCCAGCATGCGCCGGAAACCGGGGCGGCTCACGCTGTCGCCCAGCAGCTTGCCCCTTTCGCGCAGCAACACGCTGTAGCTATCGACGTGGAAGGAGGCGCAATGCATCGCGCCGTGCTGCATCGGGAAGTCGGGGGGTGCAATGGGTGTTCTGTGCATGCTTCGCTTTTTTTCGACAGTCTCCGCGATTTGCCGAAACCGTTCTGTCAGACACGACGCTGCGCGCACCGCAGAGGAACAGTCAGCGTACCGCGCTGGCGATGGTGCTACCCTGCGCACCCCTGACCGCGCCCTGCGCCCCATGCGCAACGACTCCACGCCCACCACCCCACCGCCGCCCGACGCCCGCGACTACGTGTTCGCGCGCGAGGCCATGGAACTGCTCGGCGTGCGCCAGCAGACGCTGTACGCCTACGTCAGCCGCGGCTGGATCCGCAGCCTCGCCCAGCCCGGCCACAAGCAGCGGCTGTATCTGCGCGAGGACGTGCGCCGCGTGGCCGCGCGCTCGGCAGCGCGCGCGGGGCACGGCGCCGTGGCGGCCACGGCCATGGACTGGGGCCAGCCCATCATCGACAGCGCGATCACAGGCATCACACCGCAGGGCCCCAGCTACCGCGGCCACAGGGCCTCCGACTTGGCCAAGTCCGGGATGGGCTTCGAAGCGGTGGCCGAACTGTTGTGGAGCGGCGAGTTGCCCGTGGTCCCCATGACCTGGACGGGCGCCCCGGTGTCGGCCCGCCTGCAGCGCAATGTGCAGCTGCTGGCCACCGGCCTTGCCAACGGGAACCTGCTGGAGACCTTCGCCATGGTGGTGCTGCAGCTAGGCCTCGAGCGCGGCTCGGTCGCGCAGCGCCTGCAGCAGGGCCAGGCACTGGAGGCGGCGCGGCAGATCATCCGCGTGCTGGCGGGCTGCTGCGGCATGGCGCGTGGCGCGGGCTACATGGCGCTGCGGCGCAACGAGACCGTGGTGCAGGGGTTGATGCGCGCCCTGGGCGTGGCGCCGACCGCGCAGCACCAGGCGGCGCTGGAGGCCACGCTGATCCTCATGGCCGACCATGAACTGTCGCCCGGCACGCTGAGCGCCAGGGTGGTGGCTTCGGGCGGGGGCAGCCTGCATTCCTGCATCGCGTCGGCGCTGTGCACGCACTCGGGCGTGGAGATCGGGCGCATGTACGAGCGTGTCGAGCTGCTTCTGGGTCGCGCCACATCGACCCGCGTGCTGATGCAGCGCGCCAGGCGGCTGATGGTCTCCAGCCAGGCACCGCCGGGCTTCCACCACCCGCTGTACCCCCACCACGGCGACCCGCGTGCGGCGCAACTGCTCGCGCTGGCGGCCGACACGCTGCCCTCCACGCCGCAGTCCCGCGCGGTGTTCCGCTTTATCGCAGCGATGCAGGAGTCCACGGGCCTGTGGCCGCGGCAGGAGATGGCACTGGTGGTGCTGGCCCGCATGATGGCGTTGCCGCCCCAGGTGCCGCTGGCGGTCTTCGCCCTCGGCCGCACGGCGGGATGGGTCGCACATGTGCTGGAGCAGCGCGCGCACGGCAGCCTGTTCCGGCCGCGGGCCCGTTTCGAGCCTCCCGGCCCCTAGCAGCCCGGCGGCCGTGGCCGCGATCCGCCGCAGGGTCTTTCGTGTTGACTTTCGTGTTGATTGAATGATCAAGATTGAAAGCCCCGCAGTGTGTGCCTAGCATCCGACCCGCTTGCACAACACCACGACGGAGACACCCACCATGCCGACCCTCCATGCCCCCCGGCGCCGCGCCGCCGGCCTGTTCGCCCTCGCCGCCTTCGCCATCCTGGCCACGGGCAGCCCCGCGCTGCACGCACAGGACTTTCCCACCAAGCCCCTGCGCATCGTGGTGCCGCTGCCGCCCGGTGGCTCCAACGACGTGCTGGCCCGTGTGCTGGGCCAGAAGATGTCGGAGACCTTCGGCCAGCCCGTGGTGGTGGAGAACCGCCCGGGTGCCGCCGGCAACATCGCCACCGAGTTCCTGGCCCGTGCCGACGCCGATGGACACACCCTGGGCATCGCGCCGAACCAGACGGTGGCCGTGAACCCGGTGCTCTATCCCAAGCTGCCCTTCGACGTGGTCAAGGACCTGCAGGGTGTCTCGATGCTCGGCCGCGTGCCGATCGTGCTGGTGGTCAACCCCGCCAAGGTCAAGGCCAACACCGTGGCCGAGCTGGTCGCCGAGCTCAAGGCCGCGCCCGACAAGTACACCTACGCCTCGGCCGGTGCCGGCAGCCCGCAGCACATGGCGGCCGAGGTCTTCAAGTCCATGACCGGCACCGAGGTGCGCCACATTCCCTACAAGGGCTCGCAGCCCGCGGTGGTGGACGTGCTGGCCGGCACCGTGGACGTGATGTTCTGCCCCATGAACTCGGCGCTGCCCCACATCCGCTCGGGCAAGCTGCGTGCGCTGGGCTCCACCGGCGCGCAGCGGGTGGCGCTGCTGAACGGCGTGCCCACCATCGCAGAGACCGTGCCTGGCTACGAGAGCGACATCTGGATCGGCATGGTGACACCCGCGCGCACGCCCCCGGCCGTGGTGCAGAAGCTCAACGCCGAGCTGCGCCGCGCGCTGGCCCTGCCCGATGTGCGCGAGACGCTGGCGCAGCAGGGCATCTTCGCCGAGAGCAGCACGGCCGACGAGTTCCAGAAGCTCATCGCCTCCGACCAGGGCCGCTGGGCCAAGGTCATCAAGGAAGCGGCCATCCAGCCCGACTGACGCCCGCGCATTCGCTTTTTTCTCACAGGACTCTTCTTCATGACGGACTCTGCGGTTCCCTCCGTGCGGCGCGACATCCCCGCGCCCGGCGCGCCTGACGACACGGCCTGGGGCAGCGACGCGCTGGCCGAGTTGCTGCGCGCGCTCGACATTCCCTACGTGCTGCTGAACCCGGGCGCCAGCTTCCGCGGGCTGCACGACAGCATCGTGAACCACCTGGGCAACCAGCAGCCGCAGATGATCGTCACGCTGCACGAGGAGCATGCCGTGGCCATCGCGCACGGTTATGCCAAGGTGGCCGGCAAACCGCTGGCCGCGATCCTGCACAGCAACGTGGGCCTGATGCACGGCACCATGGCCATCTTCGACGCCTGGGTGGACCGCGTGCCTGTGGTGGTGCTGGGCGCCACCGGCCCGGTGGACGCGGCCAAGCGCCGCCCGTGGATCGACTGGATCCACACCGCGCAGGACCAGGGCGCGCTGGTGCGCCATTACACCAAGTGGGACTGCCAGCCCGCGTCGGTGCCCGCCGCCTACGAGGCCATGCTGCGCGCCTACCAGATCGCCACCACCGCGCCGCAGGGCCCTGTGTATGTGTGTTTCGACGCCGCGCTGCAGGAGGCGAAGCTGCCCGCCAAGGTGCCGCTGCCCAACCCCGCGCGTTACCAGGCGCCGCCCTCGCCCCAACCCGCCGACGCACTGCTGCAGCGGGCCGCCGCGCTGCTGTCGCAGGCCCGCCGCCCCGTGATCCTGATGGGCCGCGTCACGCGCAGCGAGGCTGCCTGGCAGGAGCGCATTGCGCTCGCCGAGACGCTGCAGGCCGAGGTGCTGACCGACCTGCGCGTGGGCGCGGCCTTCCCCACCAGACACCCGCTGCACGCGGCACCGGCCGGCACCTTCCTCACGCCCGGCGGGCGCGAGGTGCTGCGCGATGCCGACGTAGTGCTCAGCCTCGACTGGTGCGACCTCGCCGGGACGCTCAAGCAGGCCTGGGGCCACGAGGACGTGGGCAGCACCGTGATCCAGGTCTCGGTCGACCACCATGTGCACAACGGCTGGAGCATGGACCACCATGGCTTGCCGCCGGTGGACCTGTTCCTGGCCTGCGAGCCCGAGCCCGCAGTGACGCAGCTGCTGCGGCACGTGGCGCCGCGCAAGGTCGCGCCGCCCCGCCGTCCCGAGCCGCCCATGGCGGCACCCGCACCCGAAGGCGGCCGCATGCAGGTGGCGACGGTCGCCGCCACGCTGCAACGCGCGCTGGAAGGCCAGAAGGTCTGCCTGATGCGCGTGCCGCTCAGCTGGGCCGGCGAGATGTGGGACCTGGACCATCCGCTGGACTACCTCGGCACCGACGGCGGCGGCGGCATCGGCTCCGGCCCGGGCATGGCCATCGGCTCGGCGCTGGCCTTGAAGGGCAGCGACCGCCTGCCCGTCGCGCTGCTGGGTGACGGCGACACCATGATGGGTGTGAACGCGCTGTGGACGGCCGCCAACGCGCAGATCCCGATGCTGGTGATCGTGTGCAACAACCGCTCCTTCTTCAATGACGAGGTGCACCAGGAGCGCGTGGCCCGCCAGCGCGAGCGGCCCGTGGAGAACAAGTGGATCGGCCAGCGCATCGGCAACCCTGACCCCGACCTGGGCATGATGGCGCGCGGCCAGGGCCTGCAGGGGTATGGGCCCATCGAGACGGTCGCCGCGCTGGAAGCGCTGCTGCCCGAGGCCATTGCCGCCGTGCGCGGCGGTGCGCCGGTGGTGATCGACGTGGTGGTGCAGACCGGCTACAGCCCGGCGATGACGGCAGGGCTCACGCGCTCCAGCGACTGAGCCTCAAGGGTCGACGGACACAGACCGACGAGACGATTTGACGAGCGAAGGAGGACACGACGTGCGAGCCAAAGACATTCCCGAGGGCATCCTGCCCCGCCAACGCGGCCTGTACTACGGCGGCGCGTGGCATACGCCGCGTGCCGGCGGCATGGCCCCGACCACCAACCCCGCCTACGACGAGGTGATCTGCGAGGCCCCCGTCGCCGAGGCCGAGGACGTGGACGCGGCCGTGCGCGACGCCCATGCCGCCTTCCCCGCCTGGGCAGCAGTGCCGCCACTGGAGCGCGGCCGCCTGCTGCGCAAGGCCGCCGCCGTGCTGCGCGAACACGCCATGCCGCTGGCCCAGCTCGATGCGCTCAACAACGGCAATCCGGTAGCGGCCCTCGCGCTGGACGCCGGCTTCGCGGCCGACTGCCTGGAGTATTTCGCCGGGCTCGCCACCGAGATCAAGGGCGAGACCATTCCCATGGGCCCGGGCAACCTCAACTACACGATCCAGGAACCGCTGGGCGTGGTGGCCCGCATCGTGGCCTACAACCACCCGCTGATGTTCGCCGCCGCGCGCCTGGCCGCACCGCTGGCCGCCGGAAACACCGTGGTCATCAAGGCGCCCGACCAGGCGCCGCTGTCCACGCTGCGCCTGGCCGAGCTGGTGGGCCACCTCTTCCCGCCCGGCGTGGCGAACTTCCTCTGCGGCAGCCGCGCATGCGGCGAAGCCCTGACACGCCACCCGCTGGTGCGCAAGGTCACGCTGATCGGTGGCGTGCCCACCGGCAAGGCCGTGATGCAGACCGCGGCCGAGGGCCTCAAGCCCGTGCTGCTGGAGCTGGGTGGCAAGAACGCGCTGGTGGCGTATCCCGATGCGGACATCGACAAGCTGGTGAACGGCATCGTCGGTGGCATGAACTTCAGCTGGTCGGGCCAGAGCTGCGGCTCCACCAGCCGCGTGTTCCTGCACGCCAGCATCCACGACGCCGTGCTGGAGAAGGTGGCCAAGCTGCTGCCCGAGCGCCACCGCCCCGGCATCCCCACCGACCCGAAGACCACCATGGGCTCGCTGGTGAGCCGTGCGCAGCTGCAGAAGGTGCAGGGCTTCGTGGCCTCGGCGCTCGAGGAAGGTGCGCGACTGGTCACGGGTGGCAAGCAGCCGCAGGATGCGGCGCTGCGCGACGGATTCTTCTTCGAGCCCACCGTCTTCGCCGATGTGCAGCCCACGATGCGCCTGGCGCGCGAGGAGGTGTTCGGCCCCATCGTCTCGGTGTTCCGCTGGGACGACGAGGATGCACTGTGGGAGACGGTGAACGCGGTGGACTACGGCCTCACGGGCGCCATCTTCACCCGCGACCTCGACACCGCGCACAAGGCCGCGCGGCGCATCCACACCGGCTACGTGTGGATCAACAACGTCAGCCAGCATTTCATGGGCGCGCCCTTCGGCGGCGTGAAGCAGTCCGGCATCGGCCGCGAAGAGTGTTTCGCGGAGCTGCTGGAGTTCACGTACACGAAGAACGTGAACCTCAAGCTGGGGTGAGGCCCGCGCACCCCGAGGCGACGCCTGCCTTTCCCACAACGATCCGGAGATAGCCACCATGCCCGTTCACGCCCCCGCCACGGAGCTCGTCGACAAGCTCGTCTACGCCAACCGCATCCTCTACGACCATGGCATCGTCGACGGACTGGGCCATGCCAGCGTGCGCCACGACAGCGCGCCCGGCGTGTTCCTGCTGTCGTGCAACCGCGCGCCGGGCATGGTGCGCCGCCGCGACATCACGTGTTACGACTACGACGGCAATGCCGTGTCGGAGAACGCGGAGCGCCCCTACCTGGAGCGCTTCATCCATGGCGAGATCTACCGCGCGCGCCCCGACGTGGTGGCCGTGGTGCACAGCCATTCGGCCTCGGTGATCCCCTTCGCGATCACGCGCAAAGCGTTGCGGCCGGTCTACCACATGGCCGGCTTCCTGGGGGAGGGGTCAGCCCACTTCGAGATCCGCGATGTCGGCGGCAACACGGACATGCTGATCCGCAGCCCCTACCTGGGCGCGGCGCTGGCACGGTCGCTGGGCAAGCACAGCTGCGTGCTGATGCGCGGCCACGGCTCCACCGTGGTCGGCACGACGCTGGAGCAGGCGGTGTACCGCGCCATTTATGCGGAGACCAATGCCAAGCTGCAACTGGCCGCGCAGGGGCTGGGCGAAATCAGCTTCCTGAACAAGGAAGAGGCCCAGCTGTCCTCGGACATGAACGACGGGCAGATACCGCGCTCCTGGAACCTGTGGATCCAGCGGCTCGGCGCCATCGACCTGGACCAATGACCCACGCATTCCCACCTGGAGACATCGCCATGCACATAACCATCCGCCGCAAGATCATGCTCGCGACCCTCGCAGCCACCGCGCTGGGCGCACTGCCGAGTTGGGCGCAACAGGGCAACTGGCCCACGCGCGCCGTGCGCATCGTCGTGCCCTACGGCGCGGGCGGCGGGTCCGACATCCTGGCGCGCACCCTCGGCGCGGAGTTGCAGCAGATGTGGGGCCAGGGCGTGGCCGTGGAGAACAAGGCCGGTGCCTCAGGCAACATCGGCAGCCAGGAGGTGGTGCGCGCGCCGGCCGATGGCTACACGCTGCTGCTGCAGAACAGCACCATGCTCACGAACCTGGGCGTCATGGGCAAGCTGCCCTACGACCACGAACGCGACCTGACGCCCATCATGCTGCTGGGCGTGACGCCCATCGCGCTGGTAGCCCACCCTTCCGCGAAGGTGGGCAATGTGCAGGAACTGGTGGCCGCTGCCAAGGCGAAGCCCGACGGCTTCAGCTATGGCTCCTGCGGCGTCGGCACGCCGCAGCATTTCGTCATGGAGCTGCTCAAGCAGAAGACCGGCATCGCCGCCACGCACGTGGGCTACAAGGGCTGCGCACCGGCGCTCAGCGATGTGCTGGGCGGGCAGATCCCGCTGGCGGTGGTCAGCGCGAACCTGGTCGCGCCCCACGTGCAGACCGGCAAGCTCAAGGTCGTGGGGGTGTCGTCACCGCAGCGCTACAGCCTGCTGGCCGACTCGCCCACCTTCGACGAGCAGGGCCAGAAGCCGCTGGACCTGGCGACCTGGTTCGCGCTCATGGGCCCGGCCAACCTGCCGCCTGCGGTGGTGGCGAAGGTCACGGCCGACGTGGAGAAGATCCTGGCCAACCCGACCGTGGTCGCCAACCTGTCCAAGGCCGGCGTGGAGCCCTACAAGGGCAGTGCGCAGGACCTGGCCAGGCTGATCCGCGCCGACGCGCAGCGCTACCGGGACCTGGCCAAGAGCGCCAACATCCAGCCGGAGTGAAACCCGGCCGCGGCATGGTCGATGGCGCCCGGCGCAGATGCGCACTCAGGCGGTGGTCTCCAGCGCCGCCATCGCCCGGATATGGCTGCGCGCCGCCATGCCTGCCTCTTCCAGCACCATGCGCTCTGACCAACTGAGGTTGCGTGGCGTCAGTGGCGCCTCCGCACCGTCCAGCACGTAAGTCCAGCCCATGGGGCTGTTGTCGAGTTGGACGCACACGCGGTGGCCCATGAACGTGAAGCAGAATAGGTCGTCTCTCATGGCTGCGGATTCTCGGGAACTGAAGGAAAAAAGTGTGACGCAGTCGTGTCGTGGCCCGGGCACCGCGCGCAGCGCCCGCAGCGCCTGGCCGGCCTGAACGCCACAGGTCTGCCACACTTTGCGCGGGCTCGCGTTCCATACTCGCCGCCACGTGCTGATCTGGCGGGCCACCACCCGCGGCATCACGGCGGAGCGCAGGGGCCAACCCGGTCCACGACCTCCGCATCCACCGGACCGGATGCCATGAACCCCTCTCCACTGGCCGAAGTGAGCTACAACCACCTGGTGGTGGCGATCTCCTTCCTGATCGCCACCTTCGCCTCCTACGTGGCGCTGGACCTGGCCAAGCGCGTGCGAACACCCGACCGTGCCATTGCGCGCGGTTGGTGGGTGGGAGGCTCCATCGCCATGGGCACGGGCATATGGTCCATGCACTTTGTGGGCATGCTGGCCATGACCTTGCCCTTCGAGGTGGGTTACGGTTATGTGGTCACCGCGCTGTCCTGGCTGGCCGCGGTGGTGGTGTCGGCCATCGCGCTGTATGTGGCGAGCCGCTCGCGCCTCAATGCCAGGCGGCTGATCGTGGGCTCGCTCACGATGGGGGTGGGCATCTGCGCCATGCACTACACGGGCATGGCGTCGCTCGAAGTCGCGCCGGGCATCCAGTGGGACCATCGGCTCGTGGCCCTCTCGGCGCTGATCGCGGTATCGGCCTCCGCGGTGGCGCTGCTCATCTTCTTCGGGCTCAAGCGGCTGAGCGGCGTGCGTGCACGCCAAGGCCAGCTGCTGGCCGCGCTGGTGATGGGCACGGCCATATGCGGCATGCACTACACCGGCATGGCCGCGGCCAGCTTTGCCATGGACAGCGTGTGCCTGACAGCCAACCAGATGCGTGGCGACAGCCTGGGCTTCCTGGTCACCGTGGCCTCCACGCTGATGCTGAGCCTGACCATGTTCACGTCCATGATCGACGCACGCATGCAGAGCAAGGCCGAGAAGCTGGCCACCTCGCTGCAGAACGCCAACTCCGAGTTGCAGCAGATCGCGTTCCGCGATCCGCTCACGGGCCTGCCGAACCGGCTGCTCTTCGAAGAGCGCCTGGGCTCCGCCGTCGCGCGCACCGACCGCGGAGGCAGCCACCTGGGCGTGCTGTTCATCGACCTGGATGGTTTCAAGCCGATCAACGACACGCTGGGCCACCATGTAGGGGACGCCGTGTTGTGCGAGGTGGGCCGGCGCATCACCCAGCACCTGCGTGGCAGCGACACGGTGGCGCGCGTGGGGGGCGACGAGTTCGTGGTGCTGCTCGAAGGCGGCAGCCTGGACTCGACCGCCATCGCGCAGACCTCGCAGCGCATCATCGAGGCGCTGAACGCCCCGATGCGGGAAGACGACAGCGACCTGCGCATCTCCTGCTCAATCGGCATCGCCACCTATCCCGCCGACGGCCCGCTGGAACACCTGCTGTCCAACGCCGACGCCGCCATGTACACGGCCAAGCGCAGCGGCGGCACGTGCTTCGCCTTCTTCGAGCCGAGCATGAACGAAGGGGTGCGTGAACAGCTGTCGCTGCAGCGCGACCTGCGCATCGCCGTGGAGCGTGGCGAGTTCGAGATGCACTACCAGCCCAAGATCAGCGCGGGGCGCTCCGTGATCACGGGCGTCGAGGCCCTGGTGCGCTGGCGCCATCCGGAGCGTGGCCTGCTGGGGCCCGCACTGTTCATCCCCATCGCCGAGAAGTGCGGCGTCATCGGCGCGCTGGGTTATTGGGTGATCGAGGAGACCTGCCGCCAGGTGGCCGCATGGCAGACGCAGGGCCTGCGCCTGCGCGCCGCCATCAACCTGTCGGTGCACCAGCTGAGGCAGAAGGACCTGGCCGAGCGCATCCTGGCGTCCATCCAGCGCCACGGCCTGGACCCGGCACTGCTCACCTTCGAGATCACGGAGTCGGTGGCGATGGAGAACGGCGAGGGCACGCTGCTGGCCTTCGAGGCGCTGCGCGGCATCGGCACGCAGCTGTCCATCGACGACTTCGGCACGGGGTATTCCAGCCTGTCCTACCTGCGCCGGCTGCAGGCGGGCGAGCTCAAGATCGACCGCTCCTTCATCCGCGACCTGGGAGAAAGTGATGACGCGCGCGCCATCGTCGAGGCCGTGATCCGGTTGGCCCACACGCTGGGCCTTACGGTGGTGGCAGAGAGTGTGGAGACGGACGCCCAGCGCGCCGTGCTGACGGCGCTGGAATGTGATGAGTTGCAGGGCTTCCTGTTCGCCAAGCCCATGCTGCCGGCGAACGTGGCCGCGTGGTCTTCGCTTGGCACACCGTCGCGGCCCATGCCGTTCTCGCCTTCCACGTTGATGGCGGTGTGATGACGCGATTGGCTTTTGTGAACTCTTGACCCGACCCGTTGAACACTGCGGAAACGTTGCTCAGCATCATTAGTTGCACAATACATCTTATTGACTTACACTGCGGCAACCTCGCAAAGGAAGCCGCATGCAACCCTCCATCCAGCTCCTGGTCATCGACCCGCAGAACGACTTCTGCGACCTGCCCCCGCACTACCTGCCCACCGATCCGCGCACCGGTGAAGCGCTGCGCCCCGCCCTGCCCGTGGCCGGCGCGCACCAGGACATGCTTCGCCTGGCCGATCTGCTCTCTGCCGGCGGCGCGGGGCTCAGCGACATCACGGTGACGCTCGACGCGCACCATCGCCTGGACATCGCGCACCCCGGCTTCTGGCAACAGGGCGACGGCGCACCCGTGGCGCCATTCACGCCCATCACCGCGGCCCAGGTGCGTGCCGGTGCATTCCGGCCACGCGATGCCACCGCCTTGCCACGCACCCTTGCCTACCTGGACGCCCTCGAAGCGCGTGGCCGCTACACCCTGATGGTGTGGCCCGTGCACTGCGAGATCGGCACCTGGGGGCATGCCATCCACGCCGACCTGCGCGCGGCCTACAACCGGTGGGAAGAGCAGCAGCTCCGGGTCGTGACCAAGATCACCAAGGGCGAAAACCCCTGGACGGAGCACTACAGCGCCGTGGAGGCGGAGGTGCCGGACGATGGTGATCCGCGTACAGGACGCAACGACCGGCTGCTCGCCCACCTGGACCGGGCGGATGTGCTGCTGATCGCCGGTGAGGCCAGCAGCCACTGCGTGCGCGCCACGACCGAGCACCTGGTCGCGCATCTTGCGAGTCGCAGGCCGGAGCGCCTGGTTCTGCTGACCGACTGCATGAGCCCCGTCGGCGGCTTCGAGGCGCACCACGCTGCC
Source organism: Burkholderiaceae bacterium (assembly GCA_965278985.1). Classification (GTDB taxonomy): domain Bacteria; phylum Pseudomonadota; class Gammaproteobacteria; order Burkholderiales; family Burkholderiaceae_C; genus CAISIP01. Next base: position 2,243,125 of record OZ257131.1, read on the forward strand.
TTCCTGGCCGACATGCAGCGCCGCGGCGTCCGCCTGGCCACCAGCGCCGAGGCCCTGCCACTGCTGCAGGCCCACGGCGCAACCGCAGCGCGTTGATCGGAAGCACACCATGACCCCCATCCTCCACAGCCTGCTGGAAACCGACCTCTACAAGTTCACGATGTGGCAGGCCATGCTGCACCGGCATCCGCAGGCGCAGGCCGAGTACCGCTTCGTCTGCCGCAACACGCCCGCCTTCCCCTTGCACGAGTTGCTGGACGAGGTGAACGCGCAGCTGGACCAGCTGTGTGCCATGTCCTTCACCGAGGAGGAACTTCGCTACCTCGGCGCTCTGCGTTACATCAAGTCCGACTTCGTGGATTTTTTGCGCATCTTTCGCTTCCAGCGCCGCTTCATCGCAGCGCGCGCCGAGGGCGACCAGCTGGAGATCGTTGCCAGCGGGCCGCAAGTGCATGTAATGGCTTTCGAGATCTATGTGCTGGCCATCGTCAACGAGCTGTACTTCCGCCGCTTCGACGCCGCGGCCGCGCTGGCCGAAGGCCGGGCCCGGCTGCAAGCGAAGATCGCGCTGCTGCGTGCCTTCGGTGAGGAACCGGCTCGGCGCCACCCCTTCGAGTTCTTCGACTTCGGTGTGCGCCGCCGTTACTCCGGCGCCTGGCAGGAGGAAATGGTGCGCACGCTGCAGCGCGAGGTGCCGACGTATTTCAAGGGCACGTCCAACGTGCACCTGGCACGCACGCTGGGACTGGTGGCCATCGGCACCATGGCGCACGAATACCTGCAGTCCTACCAGGCCTTCGGTGTGCGCCTGCGCGACTTCCAGAAGGCCGCGCTGGAAGACTGGGTGCAGGAATACCGCGGGGACCTGGGCATCGCGCTGACCGACGTGGTGGGCATGGACGCCTTCCTGGCCGACTTCGACCTTTATTTCGCCAAGCTCTTCGACGGCCTGCGGCACGACTCGGGCGACCCCATCGCATGGGGAGAAAAGGCGCTGGCCCACTACCAGAAGCTGCGCATCGACGCGCACACCAAGCGCCTGGTGTTCTCCGATGGGCTGGACCTGCGCCGGGCTTTCGAGATCCACCGCCATTTCGCAGACCGCACGCAACTGGGCTTCGGCATCGGCACGCACCTCAGCAACGACATGGGCCTGGTGCCGCTGAACATCGTCATGAAGCTGGTGCAATGCAACGGACAGGCCGTGGCCAAGCTCTCGGACTCACCCGGCAAGACGCTGTGCAAGGACGAGACCTTCCTGGCCTACCTGCGCCAGGTGTTCAACGTCCAAGCCCCGGAGGCTTGAGACCATGCTGAAGATAGGTATCGCACAGCTGAACTACACCGTGGGCGACATCGAAGGCAATGCCCGCAGGATGGTCACCGCGGCCCGCCAGGCGCACCTGGAAGGCGCCGCGCTGGTGGTCTTCTCCGAGTTGGCGCTGTGCGGTTACTACCCCGGCGACCTGCTGGAAGAACCCGGCTTCATGGCCCGCATCGCGCAAGGGCTGGAGACACTGCAGCAGGCCGCACGCCAGTTGCCGGAGCTGCACTGGATCGTCGGCGCCCCGCTGCCGCGCAGCGGCCCGGGCAAACCGCTGGAGAACGGCCTGCTGGTGATCAAGGCGGGCGAGGTGCTGCTGCGGTATGCCAAGCAGCTGCTGCCCACCTACAACATCTTCGACGACCGGCGGCATTTCGAGCCCGGCCCCGATGTGGCACGTGTCATCCGCATCGGCCAGACACAGGTCGGTGTCATGGTCTGCGAGGACGGATGGAACGACGACGGTGGCGACTATGCCCTCAACCCCTTCACGCGCCTGGCCGACGCAGCGCCGGACCTCATCGTCTCCATCAACGCCAGCCCCTCCGAGATCGGCAAGCGGGAACGGCGGCACGGGGTCTTCGGCAAGGCCTGCAGGCGGTATGGATTGCCCCTGCTGTATGTGAACCAGATCGGCGGTCAGGACCAGGTCGTGTTCGACGGCGCGTCCTTCGCCATGGAGGCGGACGGTGTGGTCCGCTTCGAGGCGCGGCGCTTTGCCGAAGATGTGCAGACCGTGTGTTTCGATGGCGGCCAATTCCAGGCCAGCGACGGTGCGGCACTGCCCGCCGTCGATGCGCAAGGCCTCTCGACGATGGCCTTCTACCGCGCGCAGATCGTGCTGGGCCTGCGCGACTATGCGCGCCGCTGCGGCTTCCAGCGTGCGGTGATCGGTTCGTCGGGTGGTATCGACAGCGCCTTGACGCTCGCGCTGGCCGCGGAAGCCCTGGGCGCCGCCAACGTCACGGCCATCACCATGCCCAGCGCCTGGTCCTCGGCCGGCTCGGTGGACGACTCCGCAGCGCTGTGCCGCAACCTGGGTGTAGCACTCCTCCACCACCCCATCGCCGAGGCCGTCGCCACCTTCTGTACCGGCTTCTCCGCGAACTTCGGCCATGCGCTGGAGGGCCTGCCGCTGGAGAACCTGCAGGCGCGTGTGCGGGGCACGCTATTGATGGCCTATTCGAACCACTTCGGCCACCTGCTGCTCACCACGGGCAACAAGTCGGAGCTCTCGGTGGGCTACTGCACGCTGTATGGCGACACCAACGGCGGACTGGGCCTCATCGGGGATCTGTACAAAACCGAGGTCTTCGCACTGGCACGCCACCTCAACGAAACCGCAGGCAGGGACCTGATTCCGCAGGCCATCCTGGACAAGGAACCTTCAGCCGAACTCGCTCCCGGCCAGCGCGACACCGACAGCCTGCCACCCTATCCGGTGCTGGACGAGATCCTGAAGCTGCTGATCGAAGGCCACCGGCTAGACCCTGCGGAGTTCGACGTTGCCCGCAGCTTCGTGGGGCGCCTGTGCCGCGAGCCCGCAGGCGAGGCTTTGGTACAACGCGTGCGCACGATGATCGCGCGCAACGAATACAAGCGGCGCCAGGCGCCACCCACCCTGCGTGTCCGCGCGCGGGCCTTCGGCACGGGCCGCCAGATGCCCATTGCGGCGAAGATCGTCTGAACAAGGATGCACATGTCCAACACCCCCCATCCGGTTCCGCCCTCCGTCTCGGTCGTGGTCGGCCGCTTCCAGCCCTTCCACCGCGGGCATCTCGCGCTGCTGCACAAGGCACTGGAGATCTCGCCACGGTGCATCGTCGTGATCGGCTCCGCGGGCCAGGCCCGCACACCGAAGAACCCCTTCACCGCGGCCGAGCGCGCCGAGATGGTCCGCCTGGCCCTTCCAGAGGCCGAGCGGGACCGGGTGCAGTTCCTGCCGGTGCGCGACTACTACGACGAGGCCCGCTGGGTGCAGGCCGTGCGGACCGGCATCGACGCGCTGCTGGCGCAATCGGGTGGCAACCACGCCACGGGCATCACGCTGGTGGGCCATGTCAAGGATGCCACCAGCACGTACCTGCGGGGCTTTCCCGGCTGGGGCCTCAGTACGGTCGAACGCCTACGGGCCGCCGACGGCACGGCCATCCGCGATGCCTATTTCGGCGCCGACCCCGCCACCATCGACGCCACGCTGGGCGCGCTCACCGAACTGGCCCCGCCGTCCACACTGGCCTTCATGCGCTCCTGGGCCGCGCTGCCTTTCCTGGCCACGCTGGCCGAGGAATGGCGGATGCTGCGGGACTACAAACTGGCCTGGGCCCGCGCGCCCTACGCACCGGTGTTCGTCACCGTCGACGCGGTGGTGCGCTGCGCGGGCCACGTGCTGCTGGTCCAGCGCGGCAAGGCGCCCGGGCGCGGCCTGTATGCCGTGCCCGGCGGCTTCATCGAGGCCCGCGAGACTGCCTACCAGTCGGCGCTGCGCGAACTGGAAGAGGAAACCCACCTGAAGCTGCTGGACGACACCATGCGCCACAGCCTGCGTGCCACGGCCGTCTTCGACCACCCTGACCGCAGCCTGCGCGGGCGCACGATCACGCATGCGCACTTCTTCGACCTGGGCACACGCGAGCTGCCCGAGGTGCGTGCGGACGACGATGCGCAGGCCGTGGCCTGGGTTCCCATCGACCAGCTTGCCGCGATGGAAGACCGATTCCATGACGACCACTTCCACATGCTCGACCACTTCCTCGGCCTGACCCCCAGGTTGTGATGCCATGACGCCTCTGGAAATCAGCGCGAACCTCGTCACCACCCTGGCGATTGCCCTGGCGGCGCGCAACCATGTGCACACCTGGAGCACGGGCATCGTGGGCAGCGTGCTCTTCGGCATCCAGTTCTTCCAGTCCCAGCTGTATGCCGATGCGACCCTGCAGGTCTTCTTCATCGCCACCAGCGTCATCGGCTGGCGGCAGTGGCAACATGCCGCGGCGGCGCGGGGCTCCGGCGCTGCACCCGTGCAACGGCGGGTCACACGCGCCACGCCACGCTCGCTGGCGTGGATGGCGGCCGCGGCGCTGGCGGTCTGCCTGGGTTATGGGGCGTTGCTGCACCGCTTCACCGACGCGTATCTACCCTTCGTGGATGCAGCGGTGCTGGGCTTGAGCGTCATTGCCCAGTGCCTGCTGATGCAGCGCAAGCTGGAAACCTGGCCCTGGTGGCTCGCGGTCAACACGCTCTCGGTGCCCCTGTTCGCATCGCGCGGGCTGCACCTCACCGCCGTGCTGTACGCGGTGTACTGGTGCAACGCCTGGTACGGCTGGTGGCGCTGGCGGCGTGAACTGCAGGCGCAAGCCACGCTGGTGGTGGCGGCATGAGCCGCCGGGCCGCGCCAAAGGCGAACAACACCGCAGGCGAAGCCGAAGACATACCCGTGACCATGGGCGCTGCGGGATCGGTTCGGTACCGTCTGGGACTGGTGGTGGGCAAATTCGCGCCCCTGCATCGGGGCCATGAATGGCTGGTGCAGCAGGCCGCGGCGCAGTGTGATCACCTGCTGATCCTGAGCTACAGCAACCCCGAGTTCGCGCGTTGCGAGGTGCCACGCCGGCGCGAATGGCTGGCGGCGCGGTTCCCTACGCACGAGAGCCTGGCGGTCGACGACGCCTGGATCTCAGATGCCTGCCGGCAGCGCGGCATCGCCCACCAGCCCATGCCGCACAACAGCGCAGAGGACGCGGTGCAGCAGCACTGGCTGGCTTGGCTGCTCCGCGAGGTGCTGGGGCGCACACCCGATGCGATGTTCTGCAGCGAGGACTATGGCCCGTCCTGTGCCCGTACCTTGTCGCAGGCCTTCGGCAGCCCCGTGGCTGCGGTGCTCGTGGACCGCGCACGGCTCCACGTGCCCATCCGTGCCACGGCGATCCGCGCGGCACCCGGTCTGGCAGTGCAATGGGCGGCGCCGGAGGTGGCCCGCGCGTTCGTGCGACGCGTCGTGCTGCTGGGTGGCGAGTCCACGGGCAAGACCAGCCTCGCTGCGGCGCTGGCCGCACGCCTGGGAACCCGCTGGGTCTCGGAATACGGCCGGGAGCTGTGGGAACAGCAAGGCGGCCTGGAAGAGGCCGACCTGCTCACGGTAGCCCGCGAACAGCTGGCCCGGGAAGATGCCGCCGCAGGCATGGCCACGTCCTGGCTGGTCTGCGACACGTCGCCGCTCACCACCTTCGGGTATGCCCACTGGATGTTCGGGCGCGCCGATCCGGAACTGGCACGCCTGGCCGAGCGCCGTTACGACGCCATCGTGTTGTGCCAGCCCGACTTCGCCTTTATCCAGGACGGCACGCGGCGCGATGCAGACTTCCGGCAGACACAACATGCCTGGTACCTGGAGCAGTTGCGCGGCGGAGATACACCGTGGCTTGCGGCGGAGGGGCCGCTGGCGCAGCGTGTCGCAGCGGTGGCCGCGTGGCTGGAGAGCGCGTGACGCAGCGCCCAGGCAAGCATTCCAGCGCCTACAGTACGGAACTCCCATGGCGACCAGAATTCCATCCCACCGCGCTTCCGGCAAACTGCCTGCGCCCCCGACGGGGGGCAGCGACTTCCCACGCCCTTCCACCACCGTGGACGTCGCCATCTTCACGGTCCTGCACGACCGGCTGGAAGTGCTGCTGGTTCAACGACCCTCCGAGCCTTCTGAGCCTTTTCCAGGGCAATGGGCGTTGCCCGGCGGTTACGTGGATATCGCCAGGGACGCCGATCTGCAGGCCTGCGCGCGCCGCAAGCTGCTGGAGAAGACGGGCGTGGCCAGCCCGTACCTGGAGCAGTTGGGCAGCTGGGGCGGTGCGGCGCGGGACCCGCGGGGCTGGTCGGCCACACACGCCTATTTCGCGCTCTTGCCTGCGCAGGAGCTGCAGCTCGCCAAGGGTGCCAATGCGGCTGATGTCGCCTGGTTCCCCGTGGACGCGGGCCCCCGGGTTCCGGCACTGGCCTTCGACCATGGCGAGATCCTGCGCGCGGCCGTCGAGCGCCTGCGCAGCAAGGTGGAATACACCTCGCTGCCCGCCTTCCTGCTGCCCGAGCCCTTCACGCTGCCGCAGCTGCAGCGCACCTACGAAGTCGTGCTGGGCCGCCCCGTGGACAAGAGCGGGTTCCGCACACGCATGGTGGCCGCGGATTTCCTGGAGGAAGTGGGTTTCGTGGAGAGCGACTCCAAACGCCCGCCCATGGGTTACCGGCTGAAGAACCGCGACGCGCCGGTGTTCTTTCCGCGTACCTTCAGCCCGCGGGGCGGCGATTGAAGGCCCTCAGGCCACCACCGCGCTGAACACCACCGACGCCGGCTTGCCGGTCTTGGGGTGAATCGGCCAGTGCTCGGCCACCAGCCGCAGCCCGGTGGCCGCGAACAACGCGCGCCAGCTCTCCAGGGTGCGGAAGTACCAGGGCGCGGCGTTCACGAAGCGCTGGCTGAAACCGTCCCACGATCCCTGGCGCCAGCCGTCTTCGTAAGGCTGCGTACCGCAGGCCTCCACGGGGTGCAGGGTCTGCACGATGAAGTTGCCACCCGGGTTCAGCAGGTGGTGCACGCCTCGCAACAGCGCCTCGGTGGACTCCTGGCCGATCAGCGCGAAGTTGCAGCTCACGGTGTCGGCCCGCCAGGCCACGGCACCACGCGCGATGTCCTCGTAACTCGCCACGGCGAACTCGCCGCCCTGGCGGTTGGCGGATTCCACGAGCGCGGGCACCACGTCCAGGCCGCGCGCGGCGATGCCCTGCGCCAGCAGGCTGCGCACCAGCCAGCCCTCGCCGCAGCCCACGTCGATCACGCTGGCGGGCCTTGTCGCCAGCACGGCCTGCTCGATGGCGCGGTTGGTGGCCAGCACGCGGCTGGCGATCTCTTCGTTGCGGATCGCATCCACCCACGGGTCGGCGTTCTGGTGCCAGCAGTCGAGGATGTGCTGTTCGTGGTCGGCGGTGGCGACGGAAGTAGCGGTAGCGGTAGCGGCGTCAGACGGCATACAGGGCTCCCAGGATGCAGGGGCGTTGTGCGCCCGTGACGGAAGGCAGGTTGGCCGGCAGGCCATGCACTGTGCGCCGTGCGAAGCCCGCGAAGGCGATGGCCTCCACATGGTCAGGCGCCACGCCTTGTGCGGCCGTGGACTGCACGGTCCAGCCGGGCAGCTGCTGCGCCAGGCGCTCCATGAAGTAACCGTTCATGGCGGCACCGCCACATACGAACAGCTCGCCGGACGCGGCCACCTTCTGCACGGCATCGGCGACCGTGACCACGGTGAACTCCAACAGCGTGCGCATCACGTCGGCATCCGCGCACTGCGCCGTGCCACTCGCGCCGATCTGTTGTTGCAGCCATTCCAGGTGGAACAGCTCGCGCCCCGTGCTCTTGGGATGGGGCCACTGGAGGTAGGGTTCGCGCAGCATGGCGACCAGCAGCGCATCCACCACGCGCCCGCTGCGCGCCCAGGCACCATCCGCGTCATACGCCTTGCCCGTCTTCGCCGCGCACCAGCCATCCATTAGCACATTCGCCGGGCCGGTGTCGAAGCCGTAGGTGTCCTGCCCGGGAATCAGCGCCGTGATGTTGGCGATGCCGCCGCCGTTGAGCACCACGCGCGTACGCTGTGGGTCGCGGAACCACTGGTCATGGAAGCCAGGCGCCAGCGGCGCGCCCTGCCCGCCCAGCGCCATATCGCGCCGCCGAAAGTCCGACACCACCGGCACACCCGTACCCACGGCGATGGTGTTGGGGTCGCCGATCTGGATCGTGAAACGGCCCTCGCCCAGCGGCTGGTGGAACACGGTCTGGCCGTGGGCACCGATGGCGCGGACCTGTTGCGCTTCCAGCCGCGCGGACGCGAGCGCGGTACGGATCGCCGACACGTACTGTCGCGCCACGGCGATATCCAGCGCGCCCAGCTGCGGCAGCGTCAGCGGCTGGCCATGGCACACGCCAAGAATCTCGTCGCGCAGGGCAGCGGGGTACGGCTGGTGCGCATGCGACAACACGCGCAGGCCCGCGCCCGTGAGCTTGTCACCCGGCGCGCCCTCGAAAGCGGCCAGCACCACGTCCACCCCGTCCAGGCTGGTGCCCGACATGGCACCTCCGAAGATTTCCGTTGCCAAGGATGTCTCCTTCAGTCGATACCACGCAGGCGCGGGTCGAGGCGATCCCTCAGCCCGTCGCCCAGCAGGTTGAAACCCAGCGAGGCCAGCAGGATCGCCAGCCCCGAGAAGATGCTGGCCCAGGGTGCCATGAACATGTACTCACGCCCCTCCGACAACATGCGGCCCAGGGACGGCGCCGGCGGCTGTGCGCCAATGCCCAGGAAGGACAGGCTGGCCTCCAGCAGGATGGCCGTGGACAGCGACAGGCTGGCCTGCACCAGGACTACGCTCATCAGGTTGGGCAGGATGTGGCGCACGATGATGCGCAGGTCGCCCGAGCCGAAGCTGCGCGCCGCATGCACATAGTCCGCACCACGCAGCACCAGGGTCGGTGCGCGCATCAACCGCGCGAAGATGGGCGCATACACCACGCCGATGGCGACCACCGTGGCGGTGGTGTTCGTACCCATGATGGCGATGACGCCGATGGCCAGCAGGATGATGGGGAAGGCGAACAACACGTCGGCCGTGCGCATCACCATGCGGTCCACCCAGCCGCTCTTGTAACCCGCCCAGATGCCCATGCTGCCGCCGATAAGCAGCGCCATGGCCACGGCCGACAGCGCGATGCCCAGCGAAGAGCGGTAGCCGTAGAGGATGCGGGACAACACATCGCGCCCCAGCTTGTCAGTGCCCAGCAGGTACTGCGCATCCGGCGGCGCCATGCGGGCCTCCACGGCCTGCGCCACGGGATCGAACGGCGCCAGCACCGGCGCGAACACCGCGGCCAGCAGTTGCAGCAGCACCAGCAGCAGCGCCAATACGAGAATCGGGTTGCGCAGGAAGTCGCGGCCCAGGCCACGCAGCCGGCTTTCCGGCTTAGCCCCTCCATGCACAGGAGACACGGCGCTCACCGGGTACCTCCGTGCTGCGCACTGCAGAGCTGAGCGCCTGCTGGCGGCCGTGCGGCGCTCATGTCACCACCCCCGCCCGCTTGTCCACCACACGGTACAACACATCGATCACGGCGTTGATCAGCACGAAGGCGCAGGTCACGACCAGGATCGATGTCTGGATCAGCGGGTAGTTGCGGTCCGCGATGGCGCCCAGCATCAGCCGCCCCAGCCCTGGGATGGCAAATACCTGCTCCACCACGATGGCACCGCTAAACAGGTAACCCGCCATGATGCCCAGCGCCGTCATGTAGGGGATCAACGAGTTGCGCAGCGCATGCTTGAAGGTCACGGTCCACTCACCCAGGCCCTTGGAGCGCGCGGTGCGGATGTAGTCCTGCCCCAGCGCGTCGATCATGGCCGAGCGCATGATGCGCGCCAGCGAGGCGATGACCGGCAGCGCGCAGGTGAGCGTGGGCAGGAACATGCGCTGCGCGTGCATCCAGGGATCCTCGGTGAAGGGCGGTATCGCGCCCAGCGTCTGCCAATCCGGAAACCAGGCCGCCCAGCCGAAGATCAGCAGCGCACCCAGCCAGAAGGCCGGCATGGTCACGCCGGTGATGGTGACCAGCCGCATGAGCACATCGGACACACCGCCGCGGTAATAGGCCATTAACGCACCGGCCGGCACCGACAGCAGCACCGCCAGCACCAGCGACAGGGCTGTGAGTTCGGCCGTCACGCCGATGCGCTCGCCGATGTCCTCGATCACGGGTTTGCCGGTCCAGATGCTGGTACCGAAGTCGCCCTGCACCATGGCGCCGATCCAGCGGCCGTATTGCACCGGCAGCGAGTCGTTGAGCCCCAGCTGCGTACGCAGCTGCTGCACCTGCGCCTCGCTGGCATCACCACTGGCGCCCAGCATCACCTGCGCGGCATCGCCGGGGATCAGCCGGATCATCAGGAACACCAGCACCGACACACCCAGCAGTACACCGGCCAGGTCGAGCAGGCGCTTGAAGATCAGTTTGGGCATGGGCAATGGCCTGGAGGCATCGCCTCAATCAGGACGCTTGCAGCTCTTCGCGCAGCACCCGCCGCAACGTGGCCACGGTCAGGGGTTTCTGCTCCGGCTTGGATTTGCCGGCCCCCGCAATCGACTTGCGCAGAAGCGCATTGATCAGCGTCTGGTATCCGACACCTTCCGCTTCCGCCTGGGCACGGAAATGCTCTATGACATCGTCATCGAGCATGATGGTGATGCGGGTCTTGCCCGGAGACGGGATGGCCGCGCCACGCTTGGCCTTGCTGAAATCGTATTCGTCACGCATCGTATTGACCTGCTTCGCCGCGACTGGCCTTGCGAGCGGAAATGAGCCGCGTCCGCTCCCCGCGCCGGGTATGCACCACCACCAGCACCCTGCCCAAGGCATCCATCCCCAGGGTCACGAACCTTTGTTCGCCCTGGGAATCGGGATCTTCGATGGTGTGCGCCATGGGATCACGCAACGCCTGCTCCGCATGCGAAAAACTGATCCCGTGCTTTCGCAGATTGGCCCGTGCCTTGGCGGGGTCAAACTCGAATGACATGCTGCATTATGCATATGGAATGCATACCTGCAACACGTGCCGTACTGCTGAATCAGCGCAATCGCCGCATGTTCACCCGAACACGCGACATGCAAACTCCCTACTTCTCCAGCGTGGTCTGCCGCAGGTACACCAGCGAACGCGTGGGCACGGCCTCGAAGTTCTTCACGCTTGAACGCATAGCCGTGAACAGGTCGCCGTTGGCCAGGAAGGCGATGGGGCCCTGGCAGGCCAGGGTCTTCTGCACGGTGTCGTAGATCTTCTTGCGCTCGGGCTTGGTGGTGGCCACGCGGCCGGCGTCGAGCAGCTTGTCGATCTCGGGGTTGGCGTACTTGAAAACGTTCGTGGACGAGCCCGTATAGAAGGTGCGGTAGAAATAATCGTCCGGGTCCACGCCGCCGCCGTTGAGCGAGACGAAGGCCGTGAAGTTGGAGGCGCGCCAGTCGGCCACGAACTTGCCGATCTCCTGGGCCAGCAGCGTCACCTTGAAGCCGCCCTTCTCCAGCTGCGCCTGGATGATCTCGGCCGTGTCCTTGGCCACGGGGTTGGGCAGCACGTTGAGGGTGATGGCCAGCGGCGAGGCCACGCCGGCTTCCTTCAGCAGCGCCTTGGACTTCTCGGGGTTGGACTGGTAGCAGGGGAAGTCCGAATACGGCAGCGCCCATTCGGTGAGAACTGCCGGCAGCGGCGCGGCGATGGAGGCGCGGCCCAGGTACACGCCGCGCACGATCTCGTGGCGGTTCAGCGCGTAGTTCAGCGCCTCGCGCACCTTGGGGTTGTCGAAGGGCGGCTTGCTGACGTTCATGCCCACCAGCGAGTAGCCCAGGTCCGGCACCTTGGTGGTGACCACGCCGGGCGCACGGGCCAGTGCATTGACCGTTACCGCATCGACGCCCGGGAACATGTGGTACGTGCCGCTGGCCATGCCGGCCTGGCGCGTGCTGGCCTCGGGCACGATGTTGAACTTGATGCCCGAGAGCTTCGGCAGGCCCGCGACGTGGTAGTCCGGGTTCTTGACCAGGTTCACATAGGCGTCCGTCATCCAGCGTTCGAACTTGAAGGGGCCGGTGCCGACGGGCACTTTCTGCAGGTCGGCGGCATTGGCCAGCGACTCGGCCGGCACGATGGCCAGGGCTTCGAGCTGGCCCAGCAGAGGCTGCGAGGCCGTGTTGAGGTTGATGACCACGTCGCCCTTGTCGGCCACGATGTCCTTGACCATCGACAGGCGGCTGGCGTAAGGCGAACCGGTCTTGGCATCACGGATGCGGTTGAGCGAGGCCACCACGTCGGCCGCGCCCAGCGCCTTGCCGTTGTGGAACTTCACGCCGGGCTTGAGCTTGAAGCGGTAGCTCAGGCCGTCCTTGGAAATGGTCCAGGAGGTAGCCAGCGAGGGCTGGATCTTCAGGTCCTTGTCGATCGCGGTCAGGCCCTCGTAGATGTTCTTGTTGATCAGCACCGTGTTGAAGGCGGGCACCACATGCGGGTCCAGGCCGGCCGGCGAACCATCGGCGGCAATTTCCAGCACTTGGGCGGATGCCAGGCCGGCAAAGGCCATCCCCACGGCGAGTGCGGCGACGCGCAGTCGCAAGGGCTTGCGCGAGGAACGGGAAGGCGGGGTGCAATGGGGGACCATGGTGGACATCTCCTGGAGGACTGCGCGGCCTGAAACTCGGCCTGAGAGGGGCAAATGATCTTAGCGCATCGGCAGCGCCGCAAAGGGCCGTGAAAGCCCGCAGCGGGGCCGCAAACAGCGGTGCAGTGCCTCAGCGCTTGCGGTCGCTCAGCGGTCCGATGGTCTTGCGCATCAGGAATTCGGAGTGCCCCTGCACCAGGAAGTCCGTTAGTTCCCCCACTTCCTGGTATCCGAGCCGCGCGTAGAAGCGCCGCGCATCCTGGTTGAAGGACGACACGCAAAGGAACACGTTCTGGTGGTCGCGCAGGATGCGCTGCTCGGCAAAGCCGATCAGTTTCTCGCCGTGACCCTGGCTGCGGAACTCCGGCGCAAGGGCCACCGTCTGGATGTAACCGGCAAAGGTGCCCTGCAGGTTGAGCAGCAGGAAACCGGCGAAGCGGCCGTCCACATGCGCCACGTAACGCTCGCGGCCCGGCAGGCGCACCGTGCGCAGCAGCGCGTCGAAATCCTGCCCCAGCGTGCGCCAGGGGTCGGAGACCACCATCAGGGCCGCGCAGGCATGTTCCTGCATTTCGCCCACCAGCGGTTCGATGTCCAGCACCTGGGTCATGACCGCAGGGCCTCCACCAGCCAGTCATGGATCTGCGGCCGCAGCGCCAGGAAGGCCTTGTTCTCGCGTCCGCCGTAGACGCGGTTGCTGAGGATGGCCACCAGCAGGTCGGCTTCAGGGTCGTACCACAGCGAGGTGCCGGTGAAGCCGGTGTGGCCGATGGCACGCGGCGAGAAGTGCCTGCCGCAGCTCGCCCCGTGCGTCGCGGGCAGCATGAAGCCCCGCGCCCAGTCGCCGGCTTCGGGGGGGATGGCGCGCTCGGCGAACCATCGGGCCGTCTGCTGGCGCACCACGGCCCCCTCCAGCCCGCGCAGCTGCGCGCGCAGCTGCAGCCCGTAGCGCCCCAGGTCGTCGATGCCACCGAACAGGCCCGCGTGCGTGGACACGCCGCCGAAGGACCAGGTGTTGTCGTCGTGCACCTCGCCCTGCAGCCGCTTGTGGCGCCAGGGGCAGGCCTCGGTGGCAGCGTATTCCTCTACCGGGTGCGGAGGCAGGTTTCCGGCGTGGAAGGCCAGGTTGGTGCCCGGGTAGGTGGCGGCCTGGAGGTCCTTCCAGACCTGCAGCAGGTCCTTGCCGTGCCAGGCTTCCAGCACGAAGCCCAGCAGCATGTAGCCCAGGTCCGAATACACCGCCTTGCCGGTGGGGTGGAAAGGTGCGGCCTGCAGCTGCTGGTAGAGCCAGCGCCGGCGCGCGCGCCAGTCGGCCTGCAGGTCGATGGACTCGTAGAAGGGCATCCACCATTCCATGCCCGAGGTGTGCGTCATCAGGGATGCGACGCGGATTTCGGGATGCATGAAATCCGGCAGGGTATCACCCACCGTGGACTCCGGATGCCACAGTCCCTGGTCGAAGGCCTGCATCATGGCCTGCTGCGTGAACACGATCTTGGTCAGCGAAGCCAGGTCGTAATAGCGGCGGGTGTCACCGGTTCGCAGGTCACAGACCATTTCGCCGCCGAGCCAGGCGCGCAGCACCACCCCCGGGGTAACATTCTCGATGACACCTGCGATGCGCGGTGCCAACACACTTTCCAGCTTCGACCGATCCACCATCACGCAAATGTACAACCCGCCGCCCGCGCCAGCGCCAACGCCGTTGCTGGACATCCAGGACCTGAGCGTGCGCCTGCGCACCGCCGGTGGCACGCACACGGTGCTGGACCGCGTGTCGCTGCAGATCGCGCCAGGCAAGACGCTGGGCCTCGTGGGGGAGTCGGGCTGTGGCAAGAGCGTGACGGCGATGGCCGTGATGCGCCTGCTGCCGCGCGCGCAGACCGTGTATGCCGGAGGCCGCATCCTCTTCGAGGGGCAGGACCTGCTGGCCCTGCCGGAACGCGACATGCGCGAACTGCGCGGCAGCCGCATAGCGATGATCTTCCAGGAGCCCATGACCAGCCTGAACCCGGTGCTGACGGTGGGCGAGCAGATTGCAGAGAGCCTGCGCCTGCACCGCGGCATGGACACGCGCCAAGCCACCACCGAAGTGGTGCGCCTGCTGGACCTGGTGGGCATCCCTGGGGCTGCCAAACGCGCACACGCATATGCCCACGAGATGTCCGGCGGCCAGCGCCAGCGCGTGATGATTGCCATGGCCCTGGCCTGCCAGCCCCGGCTGCTGATCGCCGACGAGCCTACCACCGCCCTGGACGTGACGGTGCAGGCGCAGATCCTGCGGCTGCTGGACGACCTGCGGCGCGAGTTCGACATGGCCATGCTGCTGATCACGCACGATCTCGCGCTGGTGGCCGACCACTGCGACGCCGTCACCGTGATGTACGCCGGCCGCGTGGCCGAACAGCGCAGCGTGGGGGCGCTGTTCGATCACCCTGCCCACCCCTACACCCGCGCGCTGCTGCAGACCGCCCCGGCGCAACACTCGCCGGGCAGCCTGCTGCCCACCATCTCCGGGGCCGTGCCGCCACTGGGCGCGCGTGGCGCGAACTGCCTGTTCGCGTCCCGCTGCCCGCGCGCAGACGCACGGTGTGAACAGGCCCCACCCCTGCTGCCCGTGGGCGGTGGTGACCATGAGCAGGCCGCCTGCTGGTATGCCGATTCCGATGCTAATGCCGCCTGATACCGCCACCTCCGCGTCTGCCACCACGGCCGCCCCGCTGCTGCAGGTGCAGGGCCTGAGCAAGCACTACATCCTGCCGGGCAACAAGCCCTTCAAGGCGCTCAACGCCGTGAGCTTCGACCTGCAGGGTAGCCGCACGCTGGGCATCGTGGGCGAGTCCGGCTGCGGCAAGTCCACGCTGGGCCGCACGCTGATGCGGCTGCAGGACGCCACCAGCGGCACGGTCCGCTTCGCCGGCACGGAATGGATATCGCCCCAGGCGAAGCCGGGCCTGGCCGAGCGGCGATGGATGCAGATGGTGTTCCAGGACCCGTTCTCCTCGCTGAACCCCAAGCACACCGTGGGCACGCTGGTGCGCGAGCCGCTGGACATCCACGCCGAAGGCAGCCGCGCGCAACGCGTCGAGCGCGTGCAGCAGCTGCTCACCACGGTGGGCCTGTCGCCCGGCGACGCGCTGAAGTTCCCGCACGAGTTTTCGGGCGGCCAGCGCCAACGCATTGCCATCGCACGCGCCCTGGCCCTGTCGCCACGCCTGCTGGTGGCCGACGAGCCCGTGTCGGCGCTGGACGTGTCCATCCAGTCGCAGATCCTGAACCTGCTGATGGAGCTGCGCCGCCAGCGCGAGATGGCGATGGTCTTCATCTCGCACGACCTGTCGGTGGTACGGCACATCAGCGACGACGTGGCCGTGATGTACTTCGGCAGCATCGTGGAGATGGCGCCCGCGGCAGACATCTTCGCCCAGCCCGCCCACCCCTACACGCAGCTGCTGCTGTCCTCCATCCCGCGCCGCAACCGCACGGTCAGCGCGGAGGAGGACGCGGTTGTGCACGAGGTCGCCGGAGCCGAACTGCCCGACCCCGCCCATCCGCCGCTGGGCTGCGCCTTCGCAGCGCGTTGCCCGCACGCGATGCCGGTCTGCCGCGACACACCACCTGCGCTGGTGCCGCGCACGGTGCAGGCCTCGGGCCACCGGGCCGTGGTGGCCTGCCATCTGCACGCGCCGGTAGGGGCATGACGCGGCCACCTGCAGTCCGCCGGTCCGCATGAAACAGGAACTGCGGCTGCGCATCATCGTGACCGAGCCCCTGTCAGGGGTGTGGTTTGCGATGCAACGTGGCAAGTCGGAGCCGGTGGCACCCACCTCATCGGGCAAGGAACTGGTGTTCGACTTCTCCATCCTGGCCGACCTGGTTTCCGAACCCCCCCCAAGCTCACGGGAGAGTTCACGCAGGGCCCTGCGGCTGCACGATTCGTCTACATAAACTCGGGCACCTACGCTGGCCAGCCAGGGACGCCGTGGTCGCGCCGCGCCAAGGTTCCCCTCACCGGCATTCGCACGCCGCTCGCCGCAAAGGCCATCGCAGACAACGGCTGCTTGCAGGCCCGCGTGCATGGGACCGCCAAGGACGGAGGGCCTTTTTGCGCGTCTGTTCCGCTTTTGACAGATTGGCATGTGCACGTTGCCAGATAGCGGGAGTTCATTGGCCAGCCGTTGAGTTTCGATGTGAGCCGCTCCAATAGACACTCCGCCGCCGGAAGCAGACTTTCACGTTGCCCTCCACAACGTCAGAACACTTTGGGGTGCTTGAATAGATGAAGTTCCAACAGTTGATGCGCCGACGACTTGCCACCTACCTAGCCCTTTCGAGCGCCAGCCTGCCTAGCCATTTGCTGAAGGCTGCCGAACAGAGCCACCCAGTCGCTGAGACCAGAAACACAATGCAGCTTCAAATCGACCACATCATGTTTCCGGTTTACTTCAACAATGCATTCTTGGACGTTGTTGAGAAGACCTGGAAAGGAAAGGCCACCGGAAGAGTCTTCGCCCAACCGCAGAACGCTGTCTTCAAAGCGGTGTACCTCCAGGGCAAGAGCTTCTACGTCGAACATTTGTCGACAGTCGAGTCCGAGCCGTATTGGTCCAACACCCTGTATATCGTCGTACCGAAGGAATTGTGGTCGTACTACGCAGCGCCGGCTATTCGCTCGGAACACTTCCTCATACCACGCTTCGGATGCGGCTATTCGCTCGTGAGTCCGGAGTTTCCTCACGTGCACTCCAGTCTTCCCCAGCAAAGCTACGACGGTCTTTCCATCCTGATTTCCCCCGCGCTCCAAGCCGAGCTCAAGACAATTGCAGGGAAGGCGTGGAGTTTGCCGGCCAACGTGCGGGTGCACAACGGGCTGCATCACGCTCACGATATGGTTGTCGTCGATGGCGAATCGAAGGTCGTTGCGCCGTTGTACCAGACCAACCCACTCCTGCGGGAATACCTCTAATCCGCGCCGAAGGTCCGCTTTGGAGAAGCCGTGTATCCGTTTTGGGCGCTTTGCGGACCTCGGTAAACATGCCATCGCGCGACCACTACGGGTCATCTGTTGATGAGCCAGAAACTGCCCAGGAGCGAAGGCGTGGCTTCCGTTCAAGATTGTTTGCACAGCCCCCCTGTGAACCAGCGCTTTAACTTGGCTACCGTCGAAGCTCAGGACGACGGCAGTTTTCTGGTCCAGTTCGTTGATCTGCCCGACACCTTCACCGAGGGCCAGACGAAGGAGGAGGCCATCTTCAACGCAAGCGAAGTGCTTTCCGCGATGCTGGCTTGGCGCCTCGATGATGCGAAGGACGTTCCTGCCCCCAGCCAGAAGGTGAAGGGAGCGCATTACATCGCACCGGATGCCAAGACGCAGGCGGCCATGTTGCTTCGTCTGGCGCGCGGTGAACGGAGCTTGTCGGAGCTCGCGCGCGCGCTGGAAACATCCTGGCCCGCGGCGAAACGGCTTGAGGATCCCACGCACTGGCCGTCCCTGAAGACGCTTGACAGGGCTGCTGCTGCACTGGGCAAGCGTCTGGTGCTCGTGCTCGAATAGCCGGCGTGTTGCCAAAACAAGCCGTCGCTGCGCTCACATCCACACGCAAATTCCCCGCGATCCGCCGCATACGGCTGGGTATCATCCAGCCCACATTTTTCAAGACCCACGATGTCCACTTTCGAAATTGAAGGCGGCGTTGCGCTGCGCGGCACGGTTCGCGCTTCCGGCAACAAGAACGCCATCCTGCCGATGATCGCCGCCTGCATCCTGACCGACCAGGAGGTGGTGCTGGAGAACGTGCCCGACATCGTCGACGTGCGCCACATGCTGGAACTCATCACCGCCATCGGCGGCAAGGTAGAGCGCAGCGGCGAACGCGTGAGCATCCAGGTGGCCAGCGTCAGCACCCACGAGATCAGCCGCTCGCTGTGCAACAAGGTGCGCACCTCCATCATGTGCGTGGGCCCGCTGCTGCACCGCATGGGCAAGGCTACGGTCTACCCGCCCGGTGGTGATGTGATCGGCCGGCGCCGGCTGGACACGCACTTCTACGGCCTGCAGAAGCTGGGCGCCGAGGTGGCCATCAACGGCACCTACGCCTTCACGACGCCCGGGCCGCTGACCGGCGCCGAGATGTTCTTCGACGAGCCCTCCGTCACCGGCACCGAACACGTGCTGATGGCGGCCGTGGTGAGCCAGGGCCAGACGCTCATGCGCAACGCCGCCTGCGAGCCGCATGTGCAGGACCTGGCCGTGATGCTCAACGCCATGGGTGCGCGCATCAGCGGCATCGGCACCAACCAGCTGAGCATCGAAGGCGTCGCCTCGCTGGGTGGCACCACGCACCAGGTCTGCCACGACCATGTGGAAGCGGCCTCCTACTTGGCGCTGGCAGCAGCCACCGGCGGCGAGATCAAGGTGGAAGGGACCGACCTGCACTCCTACTGGATGTGCAAGCGCGTCTTCTCCACGCTGGGCGTGAAGATCGAGCTGCACAAGGACCACATCGCGCTACCGGGCGACCAGGAGCTGCGCGTGACGCGCGACTACGACGGCTCCATCCCCGTGATCGGCGACGGCCCCTGGCCGCAATTCGCCACCGACCAGATGAGCTGCATGATCACGCTGGCCACGCAAGTCACGGGCAACGTGCTGTTCTTCGAGAAGATGTTCGAGTCGCGCCTGTATTTCGTGGACCGGCTGATCAGCATGGGCGCGAATGCCGTGGTCTGCGACCCGCACCGCGTGCTGATCAGCGGGAAATCGCAGCTGGTGGGCACCACGCTGACGTCGCCCGACATCCGCGCCGGCATGGCGCTGCTGGGCGCGGCCCTGTGCGCGCGCGGCAAGTCCACCGTGCAGAACGCCAACATGATCGAGCGCGGTTACGAGCGCGTCGAAGAGAAACTGCTGGCGTTGGGCGCGCGCATCGCACGCAAGGATTGAGGCGGCGTCTGACGCGCTGGAGCCTGGCGGCCTGCTAAGCTGGGGCGCCGTGCCCGTCCAACCTTCCTCCACCACCCCACCGCCAGCGTTTGGACCCCAGACGCCGCTGACCATCGTGCTCAATGCCGGCTCCGGCCGGGACGATGCCGAGGCCACGCGCGACACCATCGGCACCGTGTTGCGCGAGGCTGGCAGGCAGCACGACCTGATGCTGATCGAACGCGGCGCCAACGTGGCCGATGTCGCGGCACGCGCTGTGCAGCAAGCAATGGCGCGCCAGGGCGCGGTGATCGCGGCCGGGGGCGACGGCACCATCAACGCCGTGGCCCAGGCCGTGCTGCCCACGGGCCTGCCCTTCGGCGTGTTGCCGCAGGGCACCTTCAACTATTTCAGCCGCAGCCACGGCATCCCCTTCGACACCCGCGAGGCCACCACGGCGCTGCTACATGCCCACGTGCAGCCCACCCAGGTGGGGCTGGTCAACGGACGCGTGTTCCTCGTGAACGCCAGCGTGGGCCTCTACCCGCAGCTGCTGGAAGACCGCGAGGCCTACAAGCAGCGTTATGGCCGCAGCCGGCTGGTGGCCATGGGCGCGGCGCTGGTGACGTTGTTGCATGCCCACCGGCCGTTGCGCCTGTTCATCGGGCCGGAGGGCGCCGAACGCGCCGTCCGCACGCCCACGCTGTTCGTGGGCAACAACCCGCTGCAGCTGCAGCAGATCGGCATCCCCGGCGCGGAGCTGCTGCAGCAGGACCAGCTGGTTGCCATCACGCTGCGGCCCGTGGGCACGCTGGCGATGCTGGGGCTGGTGCTCAGCGGGGCCATCGGCCGGCTGGGCGCGGAGGACGATGTCTCCAGCTTCGGTTTCTCCCGGCTGCGCGTGCGGCCGGCCGCGCCACGGCGGCGCGCCTGGATCAAGGTGGCGACCGACGGCGAGATCACGCGGCTGCAGGCGCCGCTGGTGTTCAGCGTATCGCCCCAGCCCCTGTGGCTGCTGGCGCCCTCGCCCGAGGACGCCGTGGAGCCCAAGTGAGGGAACGCGCCCCGCTCGGGCGGCCTCGCAACGCCATAGGCCCTTGAGATGCCCGCCCTGCTGCAGATCTCGGACACGCATTTCGGCACGGAGCGGCCTGCCGTGGTGGAGGCGCTGCTGGCGCTGGTGCAGCAGCTCCGCCCCGAGCTGGTGGTGCTGTCGGGCGACATCACGCAGCGCGCCACGCGACGCCAGTTCGCCGCGGCACGCGCCTTCTGTGCACGGCTCGCGCCGGTGCCGGTGCTGGCCATTCCCGGCAACCATGACATTCCACTGTTCAATCCCTTCGCGCGTTGTTTCACGCCCTATGGCCGCTACCAGGAGGCCTTCGGCCCCGTGCTGGAGCCGCTGCACAACTCGCCCGACTGGCTCGTCATCGGCGTGAAGAGCACGCGGCGCTGGCGCCACAAGAACGGCGAGGTGTCGATGCCGCAGATCGCGCGCGTGGAGCAGCACCTGCGCCGCGCCACGCCGAGCCAGACACGGCTGGTGGTGCTGCACCAGCCCGTGGCCGTGCCCGACGAACACGAGACGCACAACCTGCTGCGCGGCCGCGAGCCAGCCATCCGGCGCTGGGCCGATGCCGGCGCGGACTTGGTGCTGGGGGGCCACATCCACCTTCCCTGCGTGCTGCCGCTGCACGGCCGACATGCCGCGCTGGCCCGGCCCCTGTGGTGCGTGCTGGCGGGCACGGCACTGTCCTCGCGCGTGCGACCAGGCGCAGGCAATTCCGTCAACGTGCTGCGCCACGCCGAGGCCGGCGGACCACGGCAGGCCACCGTGGAGCGCTGGGACTACACCGATGCGCGGCAGGGCTTCACGCTCGCAGCGCAGCATGTGCTGGACCTGGAGCAAGGCGGTGGGGATGGAGGTGGCGATGGTGGATGAAGATGCCGCCGCCGCGGTGCGGGCCGCCGAGTGGCTCGGCCAACAGGCGCTGCCTGCCTTGCTGATCGGACTGCTGTGCGCCATGGGCCTGGTGACGCTGCTGTTCTCCGGCCTGCGCCGGCTGCCCTTCTGGCTGCCCGATGGCACGCATCCACCGCTGGCGACACTGGCCCTGCGGCTGGTGGTGGGTTTTGGCGTGGTGCTGGGCGCTAGCATGCTGTTCGCGGAGATGCTGGAGGCCCTGGACGCGGACGAGGAGATGGGCCTGTTCGATACGCACCTGGCCGAGACCCTGTCGCAGCGCCTGTCGCCGCACACCCTGCGCTTCTTCGCCACGCTGACGCACCTCGGCGATCCGTTCGTGCTCGTGGCACTGGTCGCCGTGGTGGGCCTCGCGCTGCTGTGGCGCCGCCAGTGGATTTTGGCGCTGGGCTGGCTCATGGCCTGCGGCGGCAACGGGCTGCTGAACCCTCTGCTCAAGGACATCTTCGCGCGGGCGCGCCCTCTGCACACCCACGGTTTCTCGGTGGCCGAGGGCTACAGTTTCCCGAGCGGCCACACCTCGGGCGCGGTGGTGGTCTTCGGCATGCTGGCGTACCTGGGCGTGCAGCTGCTGCCGACGCGCTGGCACCTGGGCGCGGTACTGGCGGCCACCGCCGTGGCCTTCACCCTGGGATGCAGCCGTGTGCTGCTGCAGGTGCACTGGGCCAGCGATGTGGTGGCCGGTTTCGGCTCGGGCCTGGCCTGGCTGGTGGTGTGTGTGCTCAGCATCGAACTGCTGCGGCACCGCTATCCCCGACGCTGAGCGTGGGTTATCGGTAGCTGTCCGGCCGCAGGCGCTGCGGAAGCACGCCGGTGACCTGCGTGGGGTCGACGTCGCAGACCAGCAGGCCCGCCTGGCCGTAAGGCTGGTAGGCCAGCAGGCTGCCGTCCGGCCGCACCACGGCCGAGGTCGTGGGCGATCCCGGGCTGGCACAGTTCACGGAGGCGTAGTAGCAACCGTTCTCTGCGGCGCGGCACAAAAAACTTTTCTCGTGGAAGGAATTGCGCGGATCACCGAACTCCGTGGGCTGGAAAGCGCCCGGCTCGGCCTCCGCATAGTGCGGATGGAATACCAGCTGCGCACCCTGGCGCGCGGCCCACCGCACGGTCTCGGGATAGCGGAAACCTTCGTGGCAGATCGCGATGCCGAAGCGCAGGCCCTCGAGCTCGAACACCTCGCGCCCGGTGCCGGGCTCGTAGGGAATGTCTTCGCTGGGGTCGAGCTGCACCTTGTCCTGGAAACCGGCGACCTCGCCGTCGGGGCGGATCACGGCCACCGTGATGCGGGGCTTGTCCGACACGAAGCGCTCCGTCCCGAGCAGGACACCCACATTGCTCTCCCGCGCCGCCTGCGCGATGCGGGCCAACGCCGACTGCAGGAATTCCGCGGACACCGGCTTGCGCTCGCTTGGAACCGGCCAGGGATAGCCCGGCACATAGGCCTCGGGAAAACACACGATGCGGGCGCCGGCCTCGGCGGCGGCACGCACGGCGTCTTCTGCACGCGACACCGCGTCTTCGGGGCTTCGGGGGATCTCGATGTTGGCGAGCGCTATGCGAATGCGGGTCATGGGAACTCCTGCGACGCAGCATTGTCGCCGCGGTCAGCAGGCCGGGAAACACCACGGCGGCGCTGCCGGGCAGGCGCATGGTCACCCAGAACGGATGTCCATGTTCGCAGGGTCCAGGACTTCATTTGCTCGGGCCAGCCTTCAACCTTTCGGACAGAAAAGCCAGCATGCTCGCCCAGGATGCGGTGGCGGCACGCTCGCGGTACTTGTCCGACAGGAAATTGTGGAAGGCATGGCCCGCGTCCTGGTAGCTGTGGAACTCGTGCCATTTGCCCCACCGGGTCAGTTCGGCGTCGAGCTTGCGCACATCGTCCGGCGAGGGGTTGGCATCTTCCACGCCGAAAAAGCCCAGCACGGGGCACTGGATGTCCGCCGTGCGCGCAAAGGGACTGGGCCCCTCGCCCAGCGCCTTGGTGGTGTTGCCGCCATAGAAGACCACGGCCGCCTGCAACTCGGGAATGCTGCCCGCCGCCAGGTAGGCCACGCGCCCACCCATGCAGAAGCCGACGATGCCGATAGGCCCCACGGGCGTCGGTAGGCTGCGCAGGTGCGCGATGGTCGCCTGCAGGTCCGCGACGATTTCGTCGTCGCGCAACAGGCTGGTCTGCTGGGCCGGATCGGTGTCGGCGGGCTGCCGGTGGAACAGCTCGGGCGCCGCCACGATGTAGCCCGCGCGGTACAGGCGGTGCACGGCATCCTGCATCTGCTCGTCCACCCCGCTGCGGTGCTGGGCGACCAGGATCGCCGGCCGGGGCCCCGCGCCCTTCGGCACGCCCACATACGCGCGCATGGCCCGGCCCTGCACCTGTACGGTTTCCCAACGGATCGTCATGCTGCACTCCCGTCCCAAAATCCGGATTCTGCGTCATGTGCCGCCAGGCACGGCGACACGCTGCGAGGGAACGCCGCCTTCCCAGCCGCTGTCTTCACCCCTTCAACCTCTCCACCGCACACCGCCATCGACATCGATGACCGTGCCGGAGATGTAGCGCGCCGCATCCGAGGCCAGGAACCAGGCGCAGTCGGCGATCTCCATGGACTGGGCCATGCGCTGGAACGGCAGGTTCTTCAGCATGGCCTTGTACGCATCCCCGCCCGTCCCCGCGGCGATGTCCGCCGTGCGAGGCGTCGCCGTCAGGCCGGGGTTGATGCCGACCACCCGCACATTCCAGTCCACCGACTGCGCGCCCAGCGCCTGCGTGAAGGCGATCAGCGCGGCGTTGGCCGTGGTGGTCAGGATGGTCCTGGCATTGAGCTTCACGCCCGAGATGCCGATGACGTGGACGATCACGCCACCACCGTCCTGCCGCATGCGTTCGCAGGCCAGGCGGCTGGACTCGATGGCACCCAGCACCTTGCCCGACCATGCGCCGTGCCAGTCTTCCGGCCTGGACTCCAGCAGCGACTTGCGCGGGATGCTGCCCGCGGCATTCACCAGCACGTCGACACGCGGCAACGCCGCGAAGGCCTGCGCGGTGGATTCCGGGTCTTCCAGGTCGCAGGCCAGTGCCTGCACATCGGCGCCCGTCTGCGCGGCGAGCTCGCGGGCCGCGGCCTGGGCTTTTTCCAGTTGGCGCCCCAGCAAGTAGAGGCTGCAGCCTTCCTGCGCGAAGCGGGTGGCGATGGCGCGGCCGATGCCGCCCGCGCCGCCCAATACCGCCACATGGCGCTTGTCGTGTTTCATCGTGCAGGGTGCTCCTTGGCCATGATCCTAACGACTGCGGCACCTCTTCACCTTGATCCCGGCGTCCTTGACGATCTTCTGGTGCTTGCCGATGTCGGACTTCAGGAGTTCGGCGAAACGGGCCTGCGGCAGGATGTAGGGGTGGATGTCGACGGCAGGCGCAAGGAAGTGCGCGCTTGACCGCGGCGCACCCCGCAAGCTCCTGAGTGATCAGCGTCTGCAGCAGGCGAATCAGCGAGGAGGGCTTGGACAAGGTCTGCCAGTGCACACAGCGAGCGCGTACGCCGGCTGGCTGTTCAGGCTTTGCAGCAGATCGATCGCGCGCTCGACCGCGCGTACCGTGGTGGGCTGCTGCGCCATTGCCAGCGCCTAGACCACGCGGGTGATGGCCGCAGGCTTGAACCCCAGGTCGGCCGCCTTGCCCTTGCGGCCGCGCGCGGCCATGGCGTTGTTGAGGCTGCGGATCTCCAGCGT
This sequence comes from Burkholderiaceae bacterium, assembly GCA_965278985.1. Taxonomy (GTDB): domain Bacteria; phylum Pseudomonadota; class Gammaproteobacteria; order Burkholderiales; family Burkholderiaceae_C; genus CAISIP01. The sequence goes on from OZ257131.1 coordinate 2,268,322, forward strand.
TTCCTCGCGCGCCTTGCCGCCGCGGCCGATGCCGCTGATGCGGATGCTGCGCACATAGGCGGCAGCGCCTGCCAGGGTGTCCTTGGGCTCCAGATCGATCAGCTTGAGGCCGCGTCCGCCGTTGGCCATGGCGTTGAGTTCGCCGATGGGGAAGGTCAGGATGCGCCCGCCCGCCGAGGCGCAGGCGACGTGCGTGGCGGCCGGCCAGGGCGCGCTCCCCGAGCCACCGGCCACCGGCGAGGGCGCATTGAGGGTCTCGCCCTCGCCGCAGCTCAGGAAGGCCTTGCCGCCTTTCTGGCGCGACAGCATGTTCTCCACACTGGCGAGGAAACCGTAGCCGCCGGAGCTGCTGAGCAACAGGGTGGCGGCCAGCGGGCCGGCGAAATACGCGCTCGCCTGCGTGCCGGCCTCCAGGTCGATCAACGTGGTGATGGGCTGGCCATCGCCGCGCGCACCCGGCAACGCCGACACCGCCACCGTGTACACACGTCCGTTGCTGCCGAAGACCAGCAGCGGGTCTACGGACCGGCATTCGTAGGTACCCAGCAGTGCGTCGCCCGCCTTGAAGGCGAAGCCGGCCGGATCATGGCCATGGCCGGTGCGCGCGCGCACCCAGCCCTTGCTGCTGACCACCACGGTCATGGGTTCGTCCACCACGCGCACCTCGGCCACGGCGCGTTTGTCGGCCTGGATCAGCGTGCGGCGGTCGTCACCGAAGGTCTTGGCATCGGCCTCGATCTCGCGCACCATCAGGCGGCGCAGCGCGGCGGGGCTGCCGAGGATTTCCTCGAGCTTCTTCTGCTCGTCGCGCAGGCTGGAGAGCTCCTGCTCGATCTTGATCGCCTCCAACCGCGCCAATTGGCGCAGCCGGATTTCCAGGATGTCCTCGGCCTGGCGGTCCGACAGCTTGAAGCGCGCGATCAGCGCGGCCTTGGGCTCGTCGGCCTGGCGGATGATCGCAATCACCTCGTCGATGTTGAGCAGCACCAGCTGCCGGCCTTCGAGGATGTGGATGCGGTCCAGCACCTTCTGGAGCCGGTGGCGCGAACGGCGCTCGATGGTGCCGCGGCGGAAGTCGATCCACTCCAGCAGCATCTGGCGCAGCGACTTCTGGCTGGGCTTGCCATCGGCGCCCACCATCGTCATGTTCACCGGCGCCGAGGTTTCCAGCGAGGTGTGGGCCAGCAGCGTGGTGATCAGCTCCTGCTGCTCGATGCGGCTGGTGCGCGGCTCGAAGACGAGGCGCACGGCCGCTTCCTTGGAGGACTCGTCGCGCACCGCATCGAGCACCGCCAGCACGGCCGCCTTGAGCTGGGTCTGCTCCTGCGACAACGCCTTCTTGCCGGTGCGCACCTTGGGGTTGGTGAGCTCCTCGATCTCCTCGAGCACCTTCTGCGTGCTGACGTTGGGCGGCAGCTCGTTGACCACCAGCTGCCACTGGCCGCGCGCCAGTTCCTCGATCTTCCAGCGCGCCCGCACCTTCAGCGAACCGCGTCCCGTGCGCATGGCGTCGGCGATGTCGGCGGTGCTGCTGATGATCTGGCCGCCGCCGGGATAGTCCGGGCCCGGCACCAGCGCGGCCAGTTCGTCGTCGGGCAGCTCGGGCTGCTTGACCAGCGCCACGCAGGCCGCCGCGATCTCACGCAGGTTGTGGCTGGGGATCTCGGTGGCCAGGCCCACCGCGATGCCGCTCGCGCCGTTGAGCAGGACAAAAGGCAGCCGCGCGGGCAGGCGCACCGGCTCCTCGGTGGAGCCGTCGTAGTTGGGGATGAAGTCGACCGTGCCCTCGTCGATCTCGTCGAGCAGCAGCGTGGCGATGCGCGCCAGGCGGGCCTCGGTGTACCGCATGGCGGCAGCGCCGTCGCCGTCGCGGCTGCCGAAATTGCCCTGGCCGTCGATCAGCGGGTACCGCTGGCTGAAATCCTGCGCCATGCGCACCAGCGCGTCGTAGGCCGCCTGGTCGCTGTGCGGGTGGAAGCGGCCCAGCACGTCGCCCACCACGCGCGCCGACTTGACGGGCTTGGCGCCGACGGTGGAATTGGCGCCCCCGTAGGCCAGGCCCATGCGGCCCATGGCGTAGAGGATGCGGCGCTGCACCGGCTTCTGGCCGTCGCAGACATCCGGCAAGGCACGGCCCTTGACGACGCTTAAAGCGTATTCGAGGTAGGCACGTTGGGCATAACTGGCCAGGTTCAGGGCGTCGTCGCCCTCACCCGGTGGTGGACTCATGGGGAAGTCCAGGGTCGGTTGGTCACTCATCTACTGACTGGCTGGGGAGCGGGGGAAGATCCGTGAGCGGGCACTAAGGGCGTTCGTCGGCGGAGGCGGCGGGCAGGTTGCCGCGCTTGAAGGCGCCCCCCTGGACCGGCGAACCGGGGCGCGTGCGCGACACGGGATGCCGGGCCACGGGTGGCGCGGGGGGTTTGAGGACGGCGTAGAGACCCAGCACCGTCTTGACGTAGTTCTGGGTTTCCTTGTAGTTCGGTATGCGGTTGCCCGCGCGCTGCACCGCACCCTCGCCGGCGTTGTAGGCGGCGATCGCCAGCTCCAGCTGGCCGGGGAACATGTTGATCAGGTCGCGCAGGTAGCGGCTGCCGGTGCGGATGTTGGTGCGCGGATCGGTCAGCTTCTGCTCCAGCGCCACGCGCTTGTCGCCGTCCACGCCATACCGCCGCGCGGTGTCGGGCATGATCTGCATCAGACCGACGGCGCCCTTGGGCGAGACCGCATAGGGGTTGAAGGCGGACTCCGCAATGATCAGCGCCTGCAGCAGCTCGAAGTCGATGCTGTGGGCACTGGAGGCTTCCTTCAGGTGCGGCGCCAGGGCCTTGAAGGTGGGCGAACTCTCGAAGAACTCCAGCATGCGGGGGGAGACGACGCCCGACACCGGGCCCGCGCCGGACACGTCAGGTGCGGGCGGGTCCAGCGTGGTGTCGAAGGTTTCGGTCGCGCGGAAGAACAGCTCGTAGCGGTCGTCGAGCCGCTGGTCGGCGAAATGGGGCACCCCCTGCGCATCGACGAAGCCCCACACATCGGCCCAGGCCGGCGACAGCCCCAGCGCCAGCGCGCAGGCCAGCACCCCACGGCGCCACTGCCGGGGCCATGCCTGCCTGCCTTTGCGGATGACCACTTGCCAGTTCAAACGTCCAACTCCACTGCGTTGCCGTGCAATTCCATCAGTTCGCGCCGTGCCGACGCTTCGCCCTTGCCCATCAGCTTGCCGATGAGCAGCTCCGTCCCGGCGAAATCCGTGTCGGAGATCCGCACCTGCAGCAGGCGCCGCGTGTCCGGGTTCAGCGTGGTGTCCCACAGCTGCTCCGCGTTCATCTCACCCAGGCCCTTGAAGCGGCTGATGCTCCAGGCCCCTTCGCGCACACCTTCCTTGCGCAACTTGTCCAGGATAACGTCGAGCTCGCCCGCGTCCAGCGCATAGGCCTTGGACGCCGGCTTCTTCCCCCGGGCCGGTGCGTCCACTCGGAACAGTGGCGGACGTGCTATGTACACATGTCCCGCATCGACCAGCTTGGGGAAGTGGCGGAAGAACAGCGTCAGCAGCAGCACCTGGATATGGGAGCCGTCCACATCGGCGTCGCTGAGGATACAGACCTTCCCGTAACGCAGGCCGGAGAGATCGGGAGTATCCGCCACTCCGTGCGGATCGACACCAATGGCCACCGAAATGTCGTGGATTTCGGTATTCGCGAACAGGCGGTCGCGGTCCACCTCCCAGGTGTTGAGTACCTTGCCGCGCAATGGCAGCACGGCCTGGGACTCTTTGTCGCGGCCCATCTTGGCGCTGCCACCGGCTGAATCGCCCTCCACCAGGAAGACTTCGTTGTGGGCGATGTCGCGGCTTTCGCAGTCGGTGAGCTTGCCGGGCAGCACCGCCACGCCGGAACCCTTGCGCTTCTCGACCTTCTGGCCGGCGCGCTGCCGCGTCTGGGCGGCCTTGATGGCCAGGTCCGCCAGCTTGCGGCCATATTCCACATGCTGGTTCAGCCACAGCTCCAGCGCCGGGCGCACGTAGCCGGACACCAGCCGCACGGCGTCGCGGGAATTCAGCCGTTCCTTGATCTGGCCCTGGAACTGCGGGTCCAGCACCTTGGCCGACAACACATAGCTGGCGCGGGCGAACACGTCCTCGGGCATCAGCTTCACGCCCTTGGGCAACAGCGCGTGCAGCTCGATGAAGCTCTTGACCGCCGTGAACAGCCCCTCGCGCAGGCCGCTCTCGTGCGTGCCACCGGCGCTGGTGGGGATCAGGTTGACGTAACTCTCGCGCACCGGGTTGCCATCCTCGGTGAAGGCCACGCACCACTGGGCGCCCTCGCCTTCGGCAAAACTCTCATGGCCGGCATCGGCGTAGGACTCGCCGTCGAACAACGGGATCACCGGATCGGCCGTCAGCGACTGCCCCAGGTAGTCGCGCAGGCCGCCCTTGAACAGCCATGTCTGGGTGTCGCGGCTCTTTTCCTGCGTCAGGGTGACGGTGACGCCGGGCATCAGCACGGCCTTGCTGCGCAGCAGGTGGACCAGTTCGCCCATGGGCAGGGCCAGGGTCTCGAAATACTTGCCGTCGGGCCAGACGCGCACCGTGGTGCCACTCTTGCGATCGCCCTCGCCCGCCTTGCGCAACTGAAGCTTCTCGACCACGTCGCCACCCGCAAAGGCCATGCTCGCCACCTGGCCCTCGCGGTAGGAATGCACCTCCAGCCGCTTGGCCAGGGCGTTGGTGACGCTCACGCCCACGCCATGCAGGCCGCCGGAGAAGCTGTAGGCGCCGCCCTTGCCCTTGTCGAACTTGCCGCCAGCGTGCAGGCGGGTGTAGACGATCTCGAGCACGGGCGCATGCTCGGTCGGGTGCATGCCGAAGGGGATGCCACGGCCATCGTCTTCGACCGACACCGAACCGTCGGCATGCAGCGTCACACGGACCTTCTTGCCGAAGCCGGCCAACGCCTCGTCGGCGGCGTTGTCCAGCACTTCCTGCATCACGTGCAGCGGGTTGTCGGTGCGGGTGTACATGCCCGGCCGCTGCTTGACGGGCTCCAGGCCCTTGAGGACACGGATCGAATGCTCGGAATAACTGCTGTCGCTGCGCACGGTGGGGTTGCTTGCCATAATCCCGCATTCTAGGTGCAGGATGCCATGAAGGCTGGATAAAACAACAGTAAGCCTGCCTTCGCCCTGGGTCCCTGTTCCCGCACGTTGCCGTCCCTCCGCCCATGAACACCACCCCTCGAAGCCTCAGCATCACGCAGATCCTTGCGTGCGGCGCCCTCATCGTGACCCTCTCCATGGGCGTGCGCCACGGCTTCGGCCTGTGGCTGCAGCCCATCACGCAGGCACGCGAATGGACACGCGGCGATTTCTCGTTCGCGCTGGCGATCCAGAACATTTCCTGGGGCCTGGCGGGCATCTTCGCGGGCATGGCGGCAGACAAATATGGGGCCTTGCGGGTCATCGTGGTCGGGGCGTTCTGCTATGCACTGGGCCTGCTGGGCATGGCCCATGCCCCCACGCCATGGCTCTTCACGCTGGGAGCGGGCGTGCTGATCGGCATCGCCCAGGCCGGCACCACCTATGCCGTGGTGTATGGCGTCATCGGCCGCAACGTGCCGGCCGAGAAGCGGTCGTGGGCCATGGGCATCGCGGCCGCGGCGGGCTCCTTCGGGCAGTTCCTGATGGTGCCGGTCGAAGGCTGGCTGATCGGCCACCTGGGATGGCAGACGGCGCTGGTGGTGCTGGCGGGTGTGGTGCTGCTGATCGCGCCCTTCGCCTTCGGCCTGCGCGAGCCCGGCTTCGCGGGCGGTGCAGCGGTCCACCGGGACCAGACCATCCTGCAGGCCCTGCGCGAAGCCTTCAAATACCCCAGCTTCCAGATGCTGATGGCGGGGTATTTCGTCTGCGGCTTCCAGGTAGTGTTCATCGGCGTGCACATGCCCAGCTACCTCAAGGACAAGGGCCTGTCGCCGCAGGTGGCCAGTTACGCGCTGGCGCTGATCGGCCTGTTCAACGTCTTCGGAACCTTCGCGGCCGGGTCCCTGGGCCAGGTGTTCCAGAAGAAAAACATCCTGGCTTGCATCTATTTCGGCCGTGCGATCGTCATCACGGTGTTCCTGGTGGTGCCGCTGTCGCCGCTCTCGGTCTATGTCTTCGCGGCAACGATGGGCGTGTTGTGGCTGTCCACGGTACCGCCGACCAATGCCGCCATCGCGCAGATCTTCGGCGTGGCCCACCTGTCGATGCTGAGCGGCTTCGTGTTCCTGAGCCACCAGGTCGGGTCGTTCCTGGGCGTCTGGCTGGGCGGCGTGTTGTACGACCGCACAGGGAGCTACGACATCGTCTGGTACATCGCCATCGCGCTGGGCATCTTCGCGGCACTGATCAACCTGCCGGTCCAGGAGCGCAGCATCGCGCGCACCGCTGGCGCGGCGGCCTGAGGCGCCAGGCAGGTCCCCCATGCTGCCGCGCCGTTTCAGTTCCTGGATCGCCTACGGCATGGCGCTGCTTCTGCTGCTGGCCGTGTTCAGCCTGTACCTGCAACCCGACTTCATGGTCGACCTGGCGCAGCAGCTCTGGGCCTGCTTCTAGGATGGCGCTGGCCGCTCCTTCGGCGCCTCTGCATGGCGGAGAATCGCCCTCGGCCTGGGTCCGTCGCTGGTCGGCGCTGATGCCCGCCGGTGGCACGGTGCTGGACGTGGCCTGCGGGGCGGGCCGCCATGTGCGCTGGTTTCAGGGCCTCGGTCACCGGGTCACGGCGCTCGACCGTTCGCCTGCGGCGCTGGCCGCGCTGGACGATATCGGCCCGTCGATAGAACGCATCGCGGCCGACATCGAGGCCGGCCCCTGGCCGCTCCACGGTTCCTCCGCGCAGCCGCGCCGCTTCGATGCGCTGGTGGTCACGAACTACCTGTGGCGCCCGCTGTGGCCCGTGCTGCTGCAGAGCCTGGCGCCAGGGGGCGTGCTGCTCTACGAGACCTTTTCGGTGGACCACGCGAGCATCGGACGCCCCGCGAGGCCAGAGTTTCTGCTGCGCCATGGCGAGCTGCTGGAGGTCTGCGCCGGCTTGCGCATCGTGGCCTACGAGGACGGCTTCCTGCCCGAGGCGCAACGCTTCGTACAACGCATCGCGGCCATGCAGCCGCAGCCCTCGTTGCCGACGGAGCAACCCGGCGCGCCGCCGCGCTACCCGTTACAAGCCTGAACCAGCCGGCCGGCCGAGCAGGCGGGCGCGTGGTGGCGTCTGGGTAGAATGCCGGATCGACTTTTCTGTGCGCATATGACCCCAATTACAGGCAGCATCGTGGCATTGGTGACCCCGATGCACCCCGACGGCACCGTGGACTATGCCGCGCTGCGCAAGCTGATCGACTGGCACGTCGCCGAAGGCACGGACTGCATCGGCGTGGTCGGCACCACGGGTGAATCGCCCACGGTCAATGTCGAGGAACACTGCGAAATCATCCGGGTGTCGGTGGAACAGGCCAAGGGGCGCGTGCCCATCATGGCCGGCTGCGGCGCCAATTCCACGCGCGAAGCCATCGAGCTCACGCGTTTCGCGGCGGAGGTCGGCGCCGACTGCCACCTGCAGGTGGTTCCCTACTACAACAAGCCCACGCAGGAAGGCCAGTACCAGCACTTCAAGGCCATCGCCGAGGCGGTGGACCTGCCCATGGTGCTGTACAACGTGCCCGGCCGCTCCGTGGCCGACATGCAGCACGACACCGTGCTGCGCCTGGCGCAGGTGCCCGGCATCGTGGGCATCAAGGAAGCCACGGGCAACATCGAACGCGCGCAGTGGCTGATCCGCGATGTGCCGCGCGAGTTCTCGGTGTATTCGGGTGACGATCCGACGGCCGTGGCGCTGATGCTGTGCGGCGGCAGGGGCAACATCAGCGTGACGGCCAACGTCGCGCCGAAGATGATGCACGAGCTGTGTTTCGCCGCCGTGGCGGGCAACACGCGCCGGGCCATGGAGCTGCAGTTGCAGCTGATGCCGGTGCACAAGGCGCTTTTCGTGCAGGCCAATCCCATTCCCGTGAAATGGGCGGTGGAACGCATGGGCCTGTGCGGCGGCACGCTGCGCCTGCCCATGACGCCGCTGGATGCGGAATACCAACCGGCCGTCGAAGCCGCCCTGGTCAGCGCCGGCCTGCTCTGACCCCTCTTTTTTTCCGAAGGACCATCCTGGTGAATTGCATTCAACGCCTGAGCCTGCTCGGCCTCGCGCTGGGCCTGTCGGCCTGCAGCGTGCTCGAAGGGGACAAGATCGACTACAAGAGCGCATCCCAGGGGCCGTCGCTCGCGGTGCCGCCCGATCTCACGCAGCTCTCGCGCGAGAACAGGTATGCGATCCCGGGTGCGGCGGTTACGGCCTCGTCCTTCCAGCTGGGGCAGCAGCAGGCCCAGGCGCAAGGGGTGCCCGTGGCGCTGGCCACGCTGTCGGACGTTCGCATCGAACGCCAGGGCAACCAGCGCTGGCTGGTCGTCAAGCGGCCCGCGGACGCCTTGTGGGACCCCGTGCGCGATTTCTGGCAGGAGAACGGTTTCCTGCTGGCCCTGGACCAGCGCAACATCGGCATCATGGAGACCGACTGGGCCGAGAACCGCGCCAAGATTCCGCAGGACTTCATCCGCAACTCGCTGGGCAAGATCTTCGACTCGCTGTATTCCACGGCCGAGCGTGACAAGTTCCGCACGCGCCTGGAACGCACGGCCGACGGCAACACCGAAATCTACATCAGCCACCGCGGCATGCAGGAGGTCTACGCCTCCGGCGCCACCACCGACCACCGCGGCAACGAGACCGGTACCGTCTGGACCGTCCGCCCTGCCGACCCCGAGTTGGAAGCCGAGTTCCTGCGCCGCCTGATGGTGAAGCTGGGTGTCGCCGAAGAGCAGTCCCGCGCCGTGATCGCAGCCGGGGCTACCCGCTCCGTGGCGCGCGCATCGACGGTCAACGGGCAGCCGGTGGTCGAGATCGACGAAGACTTCGATCGCGCATGGCGCCGTGTGGGCCTGTCGCTGGACCGCACGGGCTTCACGGTCGAAGACCGCGACCGCAGCCAGGGCACCTACTTCGTCCGCTACGTCGAACCCAATCCGGACAAGAGCGAGCCCGGGTTCTTCGGACGCCTGTTCAGCAGTTCTCCCAAGGCCAACCTGCCGATCAAGTACCGCGTCGTGGTGCGCAGCCAGGGCAATGCCACGGTCGTGTCGGTGCTTGACACCAACGGTGCCGTGGACAGCTCGGCGAATGCGCGGCGCATCGTCAACGTCATCGCCGACGACCTGAAGTAATCGCCCCGCCCGGATGCTGCGCTTCCGCAACCTCGGCAGCGGCAGCTCCGGCAACGCGACGCTGGTCGAGGCCAGCAGCCTCATCGGCACCTGCCGCCTGCTGGTGGACTGTGGCCTGGGTATCCGCCAGCTCGAAGCCCGCATGGTCCGGGCCGGGCTGCGGATGGAAGACCTCGACGCCATCTTCATCACGCACGAGCATTCCGACCACATCGGCTGCGCGCGGGCCGTGTCGCTGCGCTGGCGCGTGCCGGTGTGGATGAGCAATGGCACCTACCACGCCATCGGCGCACCGGATTTCGAGGACCTCTTGCACGTCGTGGCGGACGGAGCGCGCATCGACCTGGGGGACATGGAAATCCGGCCCTTCAAGGTGCCCCACGATGCCCGCGAACCGCTGCAGCTGCGCTGCTCGGATGGCGCCTCCCACCTCGGCATCCTGACCGACCTGGGCCATGCCACCGGCCATGTGCTGCACCAGCTCGCCGCCTGCCAGGCGCTGCTGCTGGAATGCAACCACGATCCGCAGATGCTGGCTGCGTCGGCCTACCCGCCCTTCCTGAAAGCGCGTGTGGGCGGCCGGCTGGGCCATCTGTCGAACCAGGCCTCGGCCGAGATCGCCCGTGCGTTGCGGCACCCCCGGCTGCACACGGTGGTGGCCGCGCACCTGAGCGAGAGAAACAACCGCGCCGATCTGGCACGTGCAGCGCTGGCGGCGGAATTGGGTTGGTGTGAAGAGCAGGTCGGCGTGGCCGATCCCAAGGAAGGCACCGCCTGGATCGCGGTGTGAGCGGGCTGGCAACCTCTTCGGCCGAATCGGCCCCCTGAAAGTACAAAAGCCACCTTTCGGTGGCTTTTTGTCACTGACCTGACGCTTCTATCAGGACGAAGCGGCGGATGCGGGTGCTGCGGGTGCGTCCGAAGCGGCAGGCGCTGCGGGAACGGGCGTTGGCTCGGGAGCAGGAGCGGGGGCGGGAGCAGCAGCAGGTGCGGGAGCCGGCGCAGCGGGCTCTTCCTTCTTGCCACAGGCGACCAGGGCAGCAGCGGCGATCAGCGTTGCCAAAACAAGCGACTTGTTCATTGTTGAGATACCTAAAGGATGGAGTGGTGTTCAGAATAATTGCCGGTACCTGGAGGCACCTGGCCTTGGCAGAGGCGCCAGCCCAGTTCCCTGCGCCAATGTCTCCAACCAAGTTGTGGATTATACGAATAGACAAGCCAAAATTCAGGGATTACCCGAATATATTTTGACTTTTATCCTAAAGGCCGAGTATGGATGCCGGGAAACCGGGCGTGCTGTTCAGCAGCAACTCGTCGATGACTTCCCGCACATCGACACGCATCCGGGGATCCTCGGAGCTCACGCCGGTGGAGCGTTGGAGATCGAGGCGGCGCAAGGCCCAGGCCGGACTCCACATCAGGGAGGGAAAGTCCGCACGGTCCGCGCCGCGTGCGACCCGGCATTCTACGAGATGGTCCCAGGTGCCCCTCCAGGTGACGAAGCGCGGCTTGTCCCGCCGCACGGCATCGAAGCTGCGCGCAAGCATCACGAAGCGCCGACCCGCTTTCGCCCAGCGCCGAAGCGACTCCGCCACCTCGCGTTCGTGCAAAGGCCAGTCGGCGAAATCGGTATCGACCAGCACCAGCTCCCGCCAACCCTCGTCCGCGGCGCAGGCCAGCGCCTCGCGCACGTTGCGAACGAAGGCCTCGCGGCCTGCGAAGCGGCCCGTGGGACGTGGCGCCGTCGATGGAGCCGGTGTCGACGGCGTTGACTGCGTTGACTGCGTTGACTGCGTTGAATCAGCATCCATGCAACCACCCTCCTTGCGCCCATTCTTCCAGCAACGCACGCGCCTGCGGACTCAGCGCGGCCACTTCCTTCGGAGCGAGCTGCCGCGCATCGGCCAGGCTGCGCATCAGCCGCGCATCGCGTCCTGAGGCCTCGAAGGACTCCCCGTTGATGAACACGTGGCGCGCGTCATACAACATGCGCGTCCTGGCGGACAGGCGCACGCCCGCTTCCAGGTCCACCGCGTCCACACGCTCGAACCACACCTGCGCTTTCGGCTCCGACAGGTACTCGCCCAGCACCCGGTCCACGGCATGCGGCGCCTGCAGCAAGCGCTGCAAGGCGGCCTCGGCGAACGCGCGCATCGCCACGGGAATCGCGCCCGGGTTCGCTTGCGCGGGTTGCGCGGCGTCACGGTACAGCGCATCACCGACGACGTCGGTGACCTCCTGCGCGAGCCTCTGCAGCACCTCGCCGGCCAGCTCGTCGCGCGCGGGTGCACGGAACCCAACCGACCAGGTCATGCACTCGCCGACCGCCACACCGTCGTGCGCGTACCGTGGCGGCAGGTACAACATGTCGCCCGCCTCCAGCGTGAACTCGGCTTCGGGTTCGAAGTGGCGCAGGATCTTCAGCGGCGCGCCCTTCACCAGCGACAGGTCCTTCTGCCGGCCGATGCGCCAGCGCCGGGTCCCCGCGGCCTGGAACAGGAACACGTCGTAGCTGTCGAAATGCGGCCCCACGCCACCACCATCCGTGGCGAAGCTGACCATCACGTCGTCCAGCCGCGCATCGGGCACGAAACGGAACTGCGACAAGAAGTCATGCACGGCCGGCACATGCAGGTCAACGCCCTGCACCAGCAGCGTCCATTGCCGTTGCGACAGCGGCGGCAACGCGCGCCGCGCGAAGGGCCCATGCCGCAGGCGCCAGTCACCCGCCTTGGCGGACACCAGGCGGGACTCGACCTGCTCCTGCGCGGCCAACGCCAGCAAGGCGCCGCGGTCCAGCGGCGTGCGAAAGCCGGCCATGGCCTGGCGGACCACGAGGGGCCTCTTCTGCCAATGCCGCCGCATGAAGGCGGCGGCGCTCAAGCCGCCCAGCAGCGGCAGCGGTTGGTTCGTATCCATGGAATGTCCGTCGGTGGCGATGCGCAGGAAGCGACGCCGAAGCTGCGACAATTCTCCTATGGAAATCAGCCCGCAATGTGTGGTCGCACTCACCTGGACCCTCCAGGACACGCTCGGAGAGACGCTGGACGTGCTCGCGGAACCGGTCGAGTTCCTCGTGGGTGGTGACGACCTGTTCCCCAAGATCGAACAGGCCCTGCAAGGCCACGGCCAGGGCGCCGTGGTCGAACTGCAGCTCGAACCTGAAGAGGCCTTCGGAGACTTCAACGACCAGTTGCTGTTCCTCGAACCCCGTACCTTGTTCCCGGCAGAGCTGGAAGAAGGCATGACCTACGACGGCCACGCCCTGCCCGCCGGTGCCAGCGACGAGATTCCGCGCCACGCCTTCTACACCGTCACCGAGATCTATCCGGAACACGTGGTGCTCGACGGCAACCATCCGCTATCGGGCATTGCACTGCGGCTGCGGCTGACGGTGCAAGGCGTGCGCGAAGCCTCGGAAGCGGAAATCGGTGCCGGCAGCGCTGGGACCGGCTTCTTCAAGGTGCAGGCGCAGGCTCCGGGATCGGGTTCCCTGCATTGACCTGAGGCGCGCCCCCCTGCGCCCGCACGCCCTGCCCGGGGTCCGAACGGCCTATTTGTAAGCGGCCACGCGCTCCTCGGCGGCCGTGTACTGCTCCTGCGACAGGGATCCCACGAGGCGTTTGGCCCCTTCCTCGGCAGAAGCGATCTTGTGGGCCGACGCCAACCGGTACCAGACATAGGCCTGCGCAGAATCGGCCGGGCCGCCGATGCCCTTTTCCAGCATCTCCGCATACACGTACTTGGAGGCGCCGAGCCCTGCCTGCGCGCCCACGCGGAACCAGTCCAGCGCCTTGGCCGGATCGCGGGCCACGAACTGCCCCCGCAGGTAGGACACGCCAAGGAAATGCGGCACCGCCTTGCGCGCGTACTGCATGGTGGCGTCGGACGCCGTACCCGAACGCTTGAGCACGCGTGGCACATCCCCCTCGCCCCTGGCGAAGGCTTCCATCGACCGCAGCACTTCGGCATGGAAGGCTTCGCGCCGCGCCGGCGCATCGCGCGTGGCGCCGGCATCGGCCTGCACCACGGCCTGGGTCAGCACGGCGAGCGCGGCAAAGGGCTGCATGCCGGGCCGCATCTCCTTCGAGTACCAGGCCTGCAGCATCAGCCGGTCCAGCGGGGTGATGGTGTCCACGCGGCCATGGAAGTAACTGAGGATGGTCTCCCCCATGGGATGTCCGGGGATGCCCATCAGGTGCATGGCCTCATGCAACACGCACTCGTAGACGATGGTGCGGCGCATCTTGACCTTCGCGCTCTCGATCACGCCTCGGGTGTCGTACTTGCGCACGGAACAGGCCAGGCCATCGGGGACCTCGTTCTCTTCCACCAGCTGCACGTCGACATTGGCCTTGCGTTCGGCCTCGGGCGATGCGGTCACGTCCTCCACCTGCAGACCCACTTCGGAGGCCACGGAAGCCAGCGCCTTCAGGATGCGTGCCTGCTCGCTGCCCGAACCCGGACCATGCACATAGACCCGCAATGGCTGCTCCCAACGCGCCACCTCCATCGGCGACCCGCCCTGGTACCAAAGGCTTTCCCAGACCGCATCGAAATGGTCTTGCAACCGGTCCGCGGAGGCGGACGAGAGACACCCCATCAGCACCGCACCGACGATCCAACGCATTGCCATCCTGGCCACCCCTGCCGAGAAACCCGCCGCCTCAACCCCGGCCCGTGGAGCCGTACCCGCCCTCGCCACGTTCGCTGGCCACGAAGGACTCGACCAGATTGAACTCGGCCTGCACCACCGGGACCACCACCAACTGGGCGATGCGCTCCATCGGCGCGATGGTGTAGGCCGTGCTGCTGCGGTTCCAGGCACTCACCATCAGCTGCCCCTGGTAATCGCTGTCGATCAGGCCCACGAGGTTGCCCAGCACGATGCCGTGCTTGTGGCCCAGGCCCGAGCGCGGCAGGATCAATGCGGCATACCCCGGGTCGGCCAGATGGATCGCCATGCCGGTGGGCACCAGCTGCCAGGCGTTGGGCGCGAGTTCCAGCGGCGCGTCCAGGCAAGCCCGCAGGTCCAGGCCGGCGCTGCCCGGCGTGGCATAGGCGGGCATCTGTTCGGAGAGCCGGGCATCGAGAATCTTGACATCCACTTTCATGCGTTGTTCCAAGGGGTTGCGGCGTGGCGCGCACAGGCGGCCACCAGACGGCGCGCCAGGTCCAGCTTGGGCGCGCGTTCGAATTCCTCGACGCCTTGCGCCGTGACCAGCAGCAAGGCGTTGTCGTCCTGGCCAAAGGTGGCCGGACCGATGTTGCCCACGAGCAGCGGCACGCCCTTGCGTGCACGCTTGGCCTGCGCATGGGCCAGCAAATGCTCGCTCTCGGCGGCGAAACCCACGCAGAACAGCGCGCCCGAACGCGCACGGTCGGAGCCGGCCACCGTGGCCAGGATGTCGGGGTTCTCGCAGAAGCGCAACTCGGGCGTGGCGCCCGAGCCGTCCTTCTTGATCTTCTGCGCGGCCGTCTCGGCAGGCCGCCAGTCGGCCACGGCCGCCGTGGCGATGAAGATGTCGGCACGCTCGGCCTCGGCCACCGTGGCGGCGTACATGTCGCGCGCGGAGCGCACGTCCACGCGCGCCACGCCGCGTGGGGTAGACAGGGCCACGGGGCCGGCCACCAGCGTCACGCGGGCGCCCGCCTCGCGCGCCGCGCGGGCCACGGCGAAGCCCATCTTGCCGCTGCTAAGGTTCGTGATGCCGCGCACCGGGTCGATGGCTTCGTAGGTGGGGCCGGCCGTGACCAGCACATGCTTGCCGGCCAGCAGCTGCGGCTGGAAGTGCGCGATCAGGTCCTCCACGATCTCGGAGGGCTCCAGCATGCGGCCGTCACCAGTCTCGCCGCAGGCCTGGTCGCCCGAGCCGACGCCCAGCACCGTGGCGCCGTCCCGCGCCAGCTGCGCGACGTTGCGCTGCGTGGCGGGATGCAGCCACATCTCGCGGTTCATGGCCGGTGCCAGCAGCAGTGGCACACGCGCCGCGGGCCGCGCCAGGCACAACAGGCTCAGCAGCTCATCCGCCGCACCCTGCACCAGCTTGGCCATGAAGTCGGCGCTGCAGGGCGCGATGACGATCACATCGGCCTCGCGCGTGAGGTTGATGTGCGGCATGTTGTTGGCCTCGCGCGCGTCCCACTGCGAGGTGTAGACGGGCCGGTTGCTCAGGGCCTGCAGGGTCACGGGGGTGATGAACTGCGTGGCCGCGTCCGTCATCACCACCTGCACGGTGGCACCCTGCTTGACGAGGGCGCGGCAGAGTTCTGCCGCCTTGTAGCAGGCCACGCCGCCGGTCAGGCCCAGCAGCACATGCTTGTTCAGAAGGTCCATGGATGGGGGATCGCGCACCGAGGCACGCAATGCGAAGAATGAGGCGGTTTGCGGACGGCCGCAATGTAGCAGACGCCTATAATCCTGCTTTACCACCTCAACGAACCTGTGGGTTCGCCCCTGACAATGACCAAATTCGTCTTCGTCACCGGCGGTGTCGTGTCTTCCCTGGGCAAGGGAATCGCTTCAGCCTCCCTCGCTGCGATCCTCGAATCGCGAGGCCTCAAAGTCACTTTGATCAAGCTCGATCCCTACCTCAATGTGGATCCGGGCACGATGTCTCCCTTCCAGCACGGCGAAGTCTTCGTGACCGAAGACGGTGCCGAGACCGACCTCGATCTTGGCCACTACGAGCGCTTCATCGAGACGCGCATGCGCCGGACCAACAACTTCACGACCGGCCAGATCTACAAGAGCGTGCTCGAGAAGGAACGCCGCGGCGACTACCTCGGCAAGACGGTGCAGGTGATCCCGCACGTCACCAACGAGATCCAGGAGTTCGTGAAGCGCGGCGCGCGTTTCGGCGAGCCCGATGCGGTGGATGTGGCCATCGTCGAGATCGGCGGCACCGTGGGCGACATCGAGTCCCTGCCCTTCCTCGAGGCCGTGCGCCAGATGAGCCTCAAGCTCGGCCCCAACAACTCCGCCTTCGTGCACCTGAGCTACCTGCCCTGGATCGCCGCGGCTGGCGAGCTCAAGACCAAGCCCACGCAGCACACCGCCAAGCAGCTGCGCGAGATCGGCATCCAGGCCGATGCACTGGTGTGCCGCGCCGACCGGCCCGTGCCGCACGAGGAGCTGGCGAAGATCTCGCTGTTCTCCAACGTGCCCGAATGGGGCGTGATCTCCATGTGGGACGTGGACACGATCTACAAGGTGCCGCGCATGCTGCACCAGCAGGGGCTGGACGGGCTCATCTGCGACAAGCTGCGTCTGAACACGCCGCCCGCCAACCTCAAGCGCTGGGACGATCTGGTCTACGAGACCGAGCACCCGCAGCGCGAAGTGTCCATCGCCATGGTCGGCAAGTACGTGGACCTCAGCGACAGCTACAAGTCACTCAACGAAGCCATCAAGCACGCCGGCATGAAGAACCATGCGCGCGTGAAGGTCGAATACATAGACTCCGAGACGCTCACGCCGCAGAACGTATCGCAGCTCGCGCGTTTCGACGCCGTGCTGGTGCCCGGCGGTTTCGGCAAGCGCGGTGTGGAAGGCAAGATCGCCGCGGCCCGTTTCGCGCGCGAGAACAAGCTGCCCTACCTGGGCATCTGCCTGGGCATGCAGGTGGCGACCATCGAGTTCGCGCGCCATGTGGCGGGTCTCACCAACGCTAACAGCACCGAGTTCGAGCCCACCACGCCGCACCCGGTGATCGCGCTGATCACCGAGTGGGCCGATGCCGACGGCACGATCCAGAGCCGCAACGAGAACTCCGACCTGGGCGGCACCATGCGCCTGGGCGCACAGAGCTCCGACGTCGCCGCCGGCACGCTGGCCCACAGCATCTATGGCGACGTGGTCACCGAGCGTCACCGCCACCGCTACGAAGCCAATGTGCGCTACCTCGACCAGCTGCGCAGCGCGGGCCTGGTGGTGTCGGCCCTTACGCAGCGCGAGCAACTGACCGAGATGGTGGAACTGCCGCGCGATGTGCATCCCTGGTTCGTGGGTGTGCAGTTCCACCCCGAGTTCCGTTCCACACCCTGGGGTGGGCATCCGCTGTTCAACGCCTTCATCAAGGCGGCGCTGGACCACCATGCCGAGGGCAAGAACCTGAAAGTCGTGGCCTGACCCGCCTCCCACAGCACCGGACACCCCCATGAGCAGCGCCTATATCATCGCCCACGTGCAAGTCACCAACCCCGCGCAATACGAAGACTACAAGCGCCTGTCCACGGCGGCCATGCAGGCCTATGGGGCCGAGGTCTGTGTCCGCGGCGGCAAGATCGAGGTCCTGGAGGGCGACTGGTCGCCCGAGCGCTTGGTGGTGCTGAAATTCCCCGATGTGGCCACCGCGAAGCGGTTCAACGACTCGCCCGAATATGGCCTCGCCCGCACGTCCCGCCAGGGCGCGGCCGTGATGCGCATGGTGCTGGTCGAGGGTCTCTGATTTTTTATCTCTGAAGGAAGCGAATGAGCGCAATTGTTGACATCGTCGGCCGCGAGATCCTGGACTCGCGCGGCAACCCCACCGTCGAATGCGACGTGCTGCTGGAATCCGGCACCATGGGCCGCGCGGCCGTGCCCTCGGGCGCCTCCACCGGCTCGCGCGAGGCCATCGAGCTGCGCGACGGTGACATGGGCCGCTACCTCGGCAAGGGCGTACTCAAGGCCGTCGAGTTCATCAACACCGAAATCTCCGAGGCCGTGATGGGCTTGGACGCTTCCGAGCAGGCCTTCCTGGACAAGACGCTGATCGACCTGGACGGCACCGAGAACAAGTCGCGCCTGGGCGCCAACGCGATGCTGGCCGTCTCCATGGCCGTGGCCCGCGCCGCGGCCGAAGAGTCCGGCCTGCCGCTGTACCGCTACTTCGGCGGCATGGGTGGCATGCAGATGCCCGTGCCGATGATGAACGTCATCAACGGCGGCGCACACGCCAACAACACGCTGGACCTGCAGGAGTTCATGATCATCCCGGTGGGCGCGCCGAGTTTCCGCGAAGCGCTGCGTTACGGCGCCGAGGTGTTCCATGCGCTCAAGAAGATCATCGACGGCAAGGGCATGAGCACGGCCGTGGGCGACGAAGGCGGTTTCGCGCCCAGCGTGGCCAACCACGAGGAAGCCATCCAGCTGATCCTGGAGGCCATCGACAAGGCCGGCTTCGTGGCCGGCGAACAGATTGCGCTGGGTCTGGACTGCGCCGCCTCCGAGTTCTACAAGGAAGGCAAGTACGTGCTCGAAGGCGAAGGCCTGTCACTCTCCGCCGAGGAGTGGACCAACATGCTGGCCACCTGGGTCGACAAGTACCCCATCATCAGCATCGAAGACGGCATGGCCGAAGGTGACTGGGACGGATGGAAGCACCTCACCGAGCGCCTGGGCAGATCAGTCCAGATCGTGGGCGACGACCTCTTCGTCACCAACACCAAGATCCTGCAGGAAGGCATCAGCAAGGGCATTGCCAACTCCATCCTGATCAAGATCAACCAGATCGGCACGCTGACCGAGACCTTCGCCGCCATCGAGATGGCCAAGCGTGCCGGCTACACCGCCGTGATCAGCCACCGCTCGGGCGAGACCGAGGACAGCACCATCGCCGACATCGCGGTGGGCACCAACGCTGGCCAGATCAAGACCGGCTCGCTGTCGCGTTCGGACCGCATGGCCAAGTACAACCAGCTGCTGCGCATCGAGGAAGACCTGGGCGACATCGCCACCTACCCCGGCCGCGGCGCGTTCTACAACCTGCGCTGAGCATTCCGCATCCAGCCCGCTGCTGAGCTGCCGTGCACAACCGCGTCATCGCCCTGGCCCTGATCACGCTGCTGGTGGTGGTCCATGCCCAGCTGTGGATCGGCCGCGGCAGCATACCGGATGTGCAGGCCCTCGGCGAGGCGGTGGAAGCCCAGAAGGCCAAGAACACACAGGCCCAGCAGCTCAACACCCAGCTCTCCGAAGAGGTGCGTGACCTGCAGGAGGGCATGGAGATCGTCGAGGAGAAGGCGCGCTACGAACTGGGCATGGTGCGCCCCAACGAGATCCTCGTGCAGATTGCCCGCTGACGCGTCCGCACCCGCGCCCGCGCCCGCAGGCCGTTCCATGCCAAGCAAGGCGCCCGCGGGCGCCTTGTCCTTTTCTACCCCCTGCTCCTCCCACCTTTCGATGCCATGCGCCGCCTGACCTTCCTGTCGCTTCCCCTGCTGTGTGCATTGCCCCCGGCACGGGCCCAGGGCTTCCCGCGCGACACGGTGCGCATCATCGTCACGGGATTGCCCGGCAGCGGCATCGACACCCTGGGCCGCAACCTGGCGCAGGGCCTGTCGCAGGTGCTGCAACAGCGCGTGCTGGTGGACAACCGCGCCGGCGGCAACGGCATGATCGGCGTGGGCCAGGCGGCCCGCGCGCGGCCCGACGGCTACACGCTGCTGCTCACCGAAGGCAGCGCGCTGGCCATCCATGTGCTGCAGCGCAAGGACCCGCAGCTCCAGCCCGAGCAGGCCCTGCAGCCGCTGGCACTGGTGGCCACCACGCCCAACATCCTGGTTTCCCATACTGCCTCGGGGCCTGCCACCCTGCAGGCACTGGCCACGCAGGCCCGGTCGACGCCGGGGCGCATCGACTACGGCTCACCCGGCGTCGGCACGCCGCAGCACCTGGGCGTGCTGCAGTGGAGCCGTGCCGCAGGCGTGCAGCTGAAGCACATCCCCTACAGCGGCGACAACACCTTGATGGGCGATGTGGTGACGGGCCAGGTGCCGGTCGCGATGGCGCCTCTGCCAGCGACCCTGCCCTTCGTCAAGACCGGCAGGCTGCGGGGACTGGCCATCGGATCGCCCCAGCGCAGCCCGCTGCTGCCTGGCGTGCCCACGTTCCAGGAAGCGGGCCTGGCAGGCATGGTGGCAGAGCTGTACTACGGCGCCTACCTGCCCGCAGGCACGCCCGCCGACGTGGCGGCAACGCTGTCGCGTGCACTGGGCCAAGTGCTGGCCGATCCGAAACTGCGCACACTGCTCGCGGAACATGCGCTCAACGTGGAGGGCAGCGGCAGCGGCAGCGCTGCGTTGCAGGCACGTGACCGGGCGGAGACGCTGCGCTGGCGCGACCTGGTGCAGTCGCCCGCGTTCCGGGACTGAGCGGCACCGCGATCCGGCCCGCAGTCGCGGGCCCGGCAACACTGCTACTGCGGCTGGCTGCTGGCCGGCGGCAACTCGCCCGGTGAGCGGAACAGCTGCACCGTGTCCACCGCATCGAAGTGGTACTGCTGCCCGCAGAACTCGCATCCCACCTCGATGTTGCCGCGCTCGTCCAGGATGCCCTCGGCTTCTTCGCGGCCCAGCCCGACGATCAAGCCGGCCACCTTCTCACGGCTGCAGCTGCAGACGAAACGTGGCGCGGCTTCGCCCGCCTCGGGGGCGAAACGCGTGACCGGCTCCTCCCAGAACAGGCGGCGCAGGATGGTGTCGGCGTCCAGCGTCAGCAGTTCCTCGGGCTTGAGCGTGCGCGCCAGCATGGCGATGCGCAGGTAGTCCTCGTTGCGGCCGATCTGGTCTTCGTTGGCCTCGCGGCCGGCCGTGCCTTCGAGGTTGGCTTCGCCCTTCACGGGCAGGCGCTGCACCAGCAGGCCGGCGGCCACCTCGTCGTCAGCGGCCAGCACCAGCGTGGTGTCCAGCTGCTCGCTCTGCAGCATGTAGTGCTCCAGCACTTCGCTGAGCTTTTCCAGCTTTTCACCCTGATCGCCGTACAGCGGCACCACGCCCTGGTAGGGCTGCTGGCCAGGGAAACGGGTCTTCGGGTCCAGCGTGATTGCACAGCGTCCACCATTGGACACGTTGACCAACTGGCTCAGCGAGGCCTCGGCCGGCACCTCGCCCACCACGGTGGCCGTGGCACGCAGCGCGAGGTCGGCCTGCACCTCGGCCACCGCCAGCTTGAGCGGACCATCGCCAAAGATCTGCACCACCAGCGCGCCATCGAACTTGATGTTGGACTGCATCAGCGTGGCCGCAGCCAGCATCTCGCCCAGCACCTGGCGCACGGGCACGGGATAGGCACCCGTGGTGGTGTTGGATGCGCGGCGGCGCAGGATCTCGGTCCAGGCACCCGTCAGGCGCACCAGCATGCCACGCACGGGCATGCCATCGAAGATGAATTTGTGCAGCTCGGACACGTTCATGCCACCCGGACCATGCCGTTCTTGAAACGCCGCGCGTTGTCTACATAGAAGCGCGGCCCGTTGCGCAGGCCCTCGATCTGCTCGGGCGTGAGCTGGCGCACCACCTTGGCGGGGCTGCCGAGGATCATCGAGCCATCGGGGAATTCCTTGCCCTCGGTCACCAGCGCACCCGCGCCCACAAGGCAGCCGTTGCCGATCTTCGCGCCGTTGAGCACCACGGCCCCGATGCCGATCAGGCAACCGTCGCCGATGGTGCAGCCGTGCAGCATCACCTGGTGGCCCACGGTCACGTTCTCGCCGATGGTGAGCGGCTTGCCCGCGTCCGCATGCAGCACGCTGCCATCCTGGATGTTCGTGCCCTTGCCGATGCGCATCAGGTCCGTGTCGCCACGCAGCACGGCGCCGAACCAGATGCTGGTGTCCTCGGCCAGTTCGACGTCGCCCACCACCACCGCGTTCTCCGCCACCCAGGCGGACTCCGCGATGCGCGGCGCCACGCCGTCGAGTGAATACACTGCCATCCGTTCCTCCTCGTTGAATGCCTTGCCTGTCCGGACCATTGTAGAAGCCGCCCCCGTGCCGAGCCTGCGCCACCACGCCCTTACGCTGCTGCGGATCACGGACCCGGTGACCAAGGCGCAGCAGGTCCGTGCGACCGCACTCGACGGCCTGCTTGACGGCGCAGCGCAGCAGATCCCCGAGCCCGCGGATCTGCCGGGCCGTCCCGAACGACCGTTGCTGGTACCGCCATCACAACTGCGCCAGCGCGCAGTGGGCACCCGCGAGGGGCATGCGGCATTGCTGCATGCCCTGGCCCACATCGAGCACAACGCCATCAACCTCGCGCTGGATGCCTGCTGGCGCTTCGCGGACATGCCCGGCGCCTACTACCGCGACTGGATGCAGGTGGCGCAGGAGGAAGCCCTGCACTTCGAGCTGCTGCATGCCCACCTGGCAAGCCTGGGCTGCGCCTACGGCGACCTGCCGGCCCACGACGGCCTGTGGGAGATGGTGCACGCCACGCGCGGCGATGTGCTCGCCCGCATGGCCCTGGTGCCCCGCACGCTGGAGGCCCGCGGCCTGGACGCCTCGCCCGCCGTGCGCCAGCGCCTGGCGTCCATCGGCGACCACGCGGGAGCCGCCATCATCGACCGCATCCTGGCCGACGAGATCGGGCATGTGGGCATCGGGAACCGCTGGTACCGGCATGTCTGCGAACAGCGTGGCCTGGATCCCGTGGCCGCATGGGAGCCGCTGGCCCGGGCCCATGGTGCACCTGCGTTGCGCGGTCCATTCAATCTGGAGGCGCGGCGCGCGGCGGGCTTCGAAGCCCGGGAACTGGAGGTGCTGCACCGCCTGGCCCGGGCCGCGATGCTCGCCAGAGGCGCAGGACACTGAACCCGGTCTCCATGGCAATGGGCCACGTTGCACGCCCGCCACGCGGCGCAGGGCACTCGTCCCTAGAATGCGCCCAAACTCCACCGTATGCCCATGGCCGACAATTCGCACGACACCCGCTCCTCTGCCGAGGGCCACGCAACGCGTGACGCAGCCGACGTCGACGAAACAGCCATCGCACGCCAGGCCATCCTGGACGCGCAGGGCGCGGTGTTCGGTTACGAGCTTTTCAACCGCGCGCAGCCCGCCAACGGCCACAACGCCGCCACCGATGCCCAGTTGCTGTTCAACGTGTTGTCGCATGCCGACCACGGCGCGCTGGTGGACAGCCGCACGATGTTCCTCAACTGCACGCATGACAGCCTGGCGGGCGGGCACCTGGAGCTGGTCAAGCCCGATCGCCTCGTGCTGGAGATCCCACCCGTGCCCGGTCACGGGGTGGACGATGTGGAAGCGCGGCTGCCCATGTTGCAGGACCTGCGCAAGCGCGGCTTCGCGCTGGCCTTCAACCACACGGTGCTGACGGCGCCCTATGCGCCGTGGCTGCCGCTGGCCAGCTACATCAAGCTCGACCTGTCACGCCTGCGCGCGGACCAGCTGGGCCCGGCCGTACAGGCCGCGACGGCCCGCAGCCCGGCACGCCTGGTGGCCGAGAAGGTGGAAACCGCTGAACAACATGCCATGGCGGTGGACCTGGGCATCACGCTGTTCCAGGGCTACTGGTTCGCCAAGCCGGTGCTGGTGCGCGGCCAGACCATCCGGCCGGCGCAGGCGGTGATCATCCAGCTCATCAACCTGGTGCGCAAACAGGCCAGCACGGCGGAGATCGAGGATGTCCTCAAGCGCGATCCCACGCTGTCCTTCAACCTGCTGCGCTTCATCAACTCCTCGGGTTTCGGCCTGGGGACCGAGATCACGTCCTTCCGGCACGCGGTGATGCTGCTGGGGCTGAAGAAACTGTTCCGGTGGGCGGCGCTGTTGCTCACCACGTCGCGCGTCGGGGGGCTGTCCCCCGCCGTGGGTACCACGGCGATCGTCCGCGGCCGGTTGATGGAGATGCTGGTCGAGGAGCTGAAGCTGGGCCCGGAGGAATGCGACAACGCCTTCGTGACCGGCGTGTTCTCCTTGCTCGACACCATGCTCGGCGTGCCCATGGACAAGGCGCTGGAGTCGATCTCGCTGCCCGAGACCGTCATCTCGGCCTTGCTGCTGCGCCGCGGCGCGCTGGCCCCCTACCTCGCGCTGGCCGAGGCCTGCGAGGGGGGCGACGAAGAGACCTTCGCCCAGCTGGCCGACGCCCTGCACCTCAGCAGCCGGCAGATCAACATGGCGCACCTCCAGGCCCTGGGCTGGGCCGACATGCTGCAGACCTGACCGCCGAGCCGTGTCAATTTTCCATGGCGTCGAGCGCCACCCGCATCGCAAGAAACGGGTGGTTTGTACCAGGGCACCCGCGGAACTGGCTCTGCCAGGCCGCTGGCTGCGCCCCCTTGAGGTGGGATGGGACTTCTACACGAAGTGAGAAGTCCAAACGGGGGTGTTTCGTTTCAGCCGCGCGGATGGTGCTGCGCATGCAGCTGCTTGAGCCGCTCGCGCGCCACGTGGGTGTAGATCGTGGTCGTGGAGATGTCCGCATGCCCCAGCAGCATCTGCACGGCGCGCAGGTCGGCGCCGTGGTTCAACAGGTGGGTCGCGAAGGCGTGGCGCAGGGTGTGGGGCGAAGGGTCGACGGCGATGCCCGCCATGCGGGCATATTTCTTCACGATGTTCCAGAACATCATGCGTGACATGCCGCTGCCGGCCTGCGTGCCGCGCGCCGTGACGAACAGCGCCACGCCTGGCCGCGCCTGCACCAGCTGCGGCCGCACATCGGCCAGGTAACGCCGCAGCCAGACAGCAGCCTCCTCGCCGAAGGGCACCAGCCGCTCCTTGTTGCCCTTGCCCACCACACGCAGCACATGCTCCTGCAGCGACACGTTGAGCACCCGCATCTCCACCAGCTCGCTCACGCGCAAGCCGCTGGCGTACATCAGCTCCAGCATCGTACGGTCCCGCACGCCCAGCGGCGTGTCGAGGTCCGGCGCGGCCAGCAGGGCCTCCACCTGCGCCTCGGTGATGATCTTCGGCACGCGCATCGGCGTGCGCGCGGCCAGCATGCGCAGGGTCGGGTCCTGCTGCATGCGGTGTTCGCGCACGGCCCAGCGGAAGTAGCGCTTGAACACCGACAGCCGCCGGTTGGCCGTGGTGGCGCGGGTCTGGTCGTGGCGCGCCGCGAAGTAGCCGTGCAGGTGGTGTTCCAGCGTGCCGTCCAGCGACACATCGCGCGCCTGCAACCATTGCGCGAACGGCACCAGGTCGCGCCGGTAGGCAGCCAGGGTGTTCCTGGACAACCCCTCCTCCAGCCACAGGGCGTCGACGAAGCGGTCGATGGTGTCCTGGTGCGCGGGGCTGAGGGGTGGCGGCGGTGCGGTGTCGGACATGGTGCCTGCTATTCTCGCGGCGGTGAACTACGCCCAACTGCTGCTGCCGGACTTCCTGGTGATCCTGTGCGGCTACCTGGTGTGCCGCTTCACGGCATTGGGCCGGCCAGTCTGGTCGCAGGTGGACAGCCTGGTCTACTACTTTCTGTTTCCCACGCTGCTGTTCTACTCCATCACGCGCAGCCCGCTGGACCTTCGGGCGGCGTCCAGCATGATCACCGCGGCCTGGCTGCTGTGCGCCGGCGGCATCGCGCTCACCTACTCCCTGCCCTGGTGGCCAGGCCTGCGGCGCCACATCGCGCAGCGGGAACACGCCTCGGCCGCCCAGGTCGCGTTCCGCTTCAACTCCTTCATCGCACTGGCGCTGGCCGAGCGGCTCGGAGGCGCGCAGGGCACGCTGCTGATGGCGGTGCTGGTGGGCGTGTGCGTGCCGGTGCTCAACGTGGGCGCGGTGTGGCCGATGGCACGGCATGCGCAGCGCGGGGTGCTACGCGAGCTGCTGCGCAACCCGCTGGTCATCGCCACGCTGGGTGGCCTGTGCTTCAACCTGCTGGGCCTGTCGATACCGGAGGCGCTGCGGCCCACCGTCGCACGCATCGGCTCCGCCGCCATCGTGCTGGGGCTGCTCGCGGCCGGTGCCGGCCTGCAACTGGGCGGGCTGCTGCGCAACCGCACGCTGAGCGTGTCGGTGCTGTCCATCCGCCACCTCTGGCTGCCGCTGCTGGCCTGGGGACTGGCGCAGCTGTTTGCGCTGCCGCCGACGGAGACAACGGTGCTGATGGTCTTCGCCTCGGTGCCCACCGCGTCCAGCTGTTATGTGCTGGCCGCGCGCATGGGGTACGACGGCGCCTACGTCGCGGGCCTGGTCACGGCCTCCACGCTGCTGGGCATGTTCAGCCTGCCCTTCGCGCTCGGCGTCCTGCGCAGCGGATAAATATGGCCAGGGCGAACCGGCCTGCCATTCAGCTTCGCCTAAGGTCGGGTCTCCAGACTGGCGGCATTGCCACTCGCAGAAAGCTTCCATGCAGATAGACGCAGTTCGCCGGGCCTTTGCCATGCCGGCGACCAGCCCCGCATTCCCCTGCGGCCCCTACCGCTTCGTCCACCGCGAGTTCGTGGTCATCACCTACCGCACCGACATGGACGCCCTGCGCGCCGTGGTGCCCGAGCCGCTGGAGGTGGTGGAGCCGGTGGTCAAGTACGAGTTCATCCGCATGCCTGACTCCACGGGCTTTGGCGACTACACCGAGTCCGGGCAGGTCATTCCGGTGCAGCTGCGCACGGCCAAGGGCCTGGAGCAGGGTTCCTATGTGCATTCCATGTACCTGAACGACCATCCGCCCATTGCCGGTGGACGCGAGCTCTGGGGCTTCCCCAAGAAACTCGCCACGCCGGTGCTGGACTATGAGACCGACACCGTCGTCGGCACGCTGGACTACGGCAAGGTGCGCGTGGCCACCGCCACCATGGGCTTCAAGCACCGCGCGCTGGAGGCCGCACCCCTCCTGGCCGCGCTGGCGCAGCCGAACTTTTTGCTCAAGGTGATCCCGCACGTGGACGGCACACCGCGCATCTGCGAACTGGTGCGCTACTACATGACCGATGTGCAGCTCAAAGGCGCCTGGACCGGCCCGGCCGCGCTGGAACTGCACCCGCATGCGCTGGCACCGGTGGCCGACCTTCCGGTGCTGAAGGTCGAGTCCGCCGTGCACTACATCGCCGACATGACGCTGGCGCTGGGCACGGTCGAACTCGACTACCTCGCCTGATCTCCTCCTCCAATCCCTCTCTTTCACTACAAGGAATCCACCATGCAACAACTCAAGGACAAGGTCGCCTACATCACGGGCTCGGCCAGCGGCATCGGCAAGGAGATCGCCACCGTCTTCGCCCGCGAAGGCGCCAAGGTCGTGATCGCCGACCTCAACAAGGCCGCGGCGGATGCTACGGCAGCCGAACTCCAGGCCACCGGCGCGCAGGCGATCGGCGTGGGGGTCGACGTGACCGACGAAGCCGCAGTCGATGCCTCGGTGGAAGTGGCGGCCAAAGCCTTCGGTGGTATCGACATCCTGGTCAGCAACGCCGGCATCCAGATCGTGCACCCGGTCGAAGAGTTCAGCTTCGCCGACTGGAAGAAGATGCTGGCGATCCACCTGGATGGCGCGTTCCTCACCACGCGCGCCTGCCTCAAGCACATGTATGCGCAGAAGCGCGGCGGCAGCGTGATCTACATGGGCTCGGTGCACTCCAAGGAGGCCTCGGTGCTCAAGGCGCCCTACGTGACCGCCAAGCACGGCCTGATCGGCCTGTGCAAGACGGTAGCCAAGGAAGGCGCGGCCCATGGTGTGCGCGCCAACGTGATCTGCCCCGGCTTCGTGCGTACGCCGCTGGTGGAAAAGCAGATTCCCGAACAGGCGAAGACATTGGGCATCAGCGAGGCCGAGGTCATCAAGAACGTGATGCTCAAGGAGACCGTGGACGGCGAGTTCACGACCACCGACGACGTGGCGCAGGTGGCGCTGATGTTCGCGGCCTTCCCGACGAATGCCCTGACCGGGCAGTCGCTGGTGGTCAGCCACGGCTGGTTCATGCAGTAGGCGCCAGCAGGCCTGCTTGCCTGCTTGCCTGCTTGGCTGCGTGCCTGACTGCCTCGCTCAGCGCGGCATAGCCTCCGTCACCAGCGCCATGCGGCGCTGGATACCTGCCAGCGCCTGGGTATCCCCCGCCAGCTCCGCACGCCGGGCCTGCACACCCAGCCAGGCCAGCAAGGGCCGGCGCCAGCCCTGCGCGGAAGCCGTCTCGATGGCCTTGCCGATGACGGCGGGGTCGGCGCGGTCCTGACGCAGCAGCACGCCCGCGGCGACCAGCCGCGCCAGCGGATCCTCCATCCCCTGCAATGCCGCACCGGTGGCTGTGGCCGCCGCCGCAGCGCGGTGTTGCGCAGGCAGCAAGGGCAGGTCCTCGGCACGGGCTTGCCCCTGCAGGTAACGCGCATAGGCCTGCTCCGGCGGCGCGGCGTCGGCGGCCAGCGTGTCGTAGCCGGTGCAGGGCTCCTGCGCAAGGCTGGCCACGCGGGACGCACAGCGCACGAGTTCGGCCCGCGCCAGAAGGTCGGCGCGGCCCGTGCCGGCGATCTCGGAACGCGCCCGTGCGAAATCCACCGCCTCCAGCCGGGTGTTGCCCACCAGGTAGGCCTGCACGCTGCGCTCCAGCGCGGACTGGGCGTTCATCTGCCAGTCGGGTGCGGGCGGCTTGCCCGCGCAACCGGCCAGCAGCAGCGCCATGACGGCAGCCGTCCATCGCCCACAGAATGCGCGCTTCATGGCAGCTTGATCTCCGTGTCCCGCGCGAAAGGCCATTTGCGGTTGATCTCGTTGACCAGGCCGTCCACCTTGCGCAGGCTGGCCTCGACCTCGGCGCGCAGGCTGCCCAGGTCGGTCGTGGCCTCCCGCGTGTTGGCCGCCACGGCCTGGGCCTCGACCAGCACGGCATCCACCTTCTTCAAGGTGGTGCGGGCATCGGCCAGCATGCCATTGAGCTGCACCACGGTCGCGCGGGTCTGCGGCATCAGGCCATCCGGGCCGAAGACTTGCTGGTCGGCTTTGGACATGATGCCGTCGGTGCGCTGGGCGATGCCGGAGGCCTGCTGCGTCAGGCCATCGAGCCGCGCCAGCAGGGTGTTCGTGCGCTCCAGCGCCAGCGCCACCTTCTTCGCTTCCGCGTCGCCACCCAGCGCCACGGCCAGGGCACCCCCCGGGCCGTTCAGGCGCTCGGCGGTGGCCTGCAGCGCGCGCAGGCTGGCATTGAGCGGCGCATCGTGCGTGGTCATGTCGTTGATGTTGGTGACCAGGTCGCGCACGCTGGCGATCATGCGCGGGATCTCCGCCGCCACGTCGCCACGCAGCACGCGGCGCTCGGCGCCATCGGCCAGCGGTGGATCGGTCAGCACGCCGCTGAAGGCGCGGATCTTGGTGCCGCCGACCAGGCCCGTCTCCATCGTGAACACGCTGGACTCGCGCAGCCAACGCGCATCGTCGCGCGGCACGCGCACGATGATGCGCGCATTGCCTTCTGGCGACAGCTCGATGCGCCCTACGCGGCCGATGGGGAAGCCCGAGAAGGTCATGTCCAGGCCCACCGAGATACCCTCGGCATCGTCGGCGATCAGCACCAGGTCCTGCGTGCGCTCGAAGGCGCCCCGCGCGTACATCAGGTAGGCCACAGCGCCAGCCACCAGCAGCACCATGACCAGCAGCAGCAGCCGTGCCTTGCGCTCCAGGTGCGGGACCGGGGGATGCGGATCGGGTTCCTGCGCCATGTGCAAAAAAGCTTCTCAGTAGTAGTTGCCCACGAGGGACAGGGCTTCGACCAGCAGCACCACGGCAAACATCCGTCCCAGCTGGCGGATGTCGTCGCGCCGGCGTGCCAGTTCTCCCGCGCGGCGCGGATGCGGTGCCAGCGGCATGATCGCCACCACCAGGCTGAAGAAGAAGGTCTTGAGGCTGAAGATCAGCGTGAAGGCCGGGTTGAAGATCTGGCCGAAGGCACGCGTGTAGGCCGCCAGGCCCGAGACGTTGAAGCCATAGACCATGCAGTAGGTCAGCACCAGCGCCTGCAGGCAACCGATGGCCAGCAGCAGCACGACCGAGAACACGCCGGCCAGCACGCGTGGCAGCAGCTCGTCGCGCGCGGGGTCGCCGCCGCGGCGCCACATCGCCATCAGTTGCCCCTTGGCCCGCATCTCCGTCACCTGCTCGCCCGCAGGCATGGTGTAGCGCAACGCCACGAACAACGCCACCAGCAGCGGCAGCAGCTCGATGACCAGGGTGCGCACCAGCACCTCCAGCGCGTATTGTGAGAGCCCATAGCCTGCGGCCGTGACGATCACGATGCGGATCAGGATCAGGCTCAGCAGCGCCGAGATCGCGCAGAAAGCCGGCAGCAGCGGCGCGGTCGCGAGAATCAGGAGCCGGTACAGCGTGCGGTGCTGGCTGCGGCGATAACTCGACGGCGAGAGTGCCAGCACCAGCATCTGGGCCGCGAAATCCAGCACCATCCACCAGCGCTCCCCCTGGCGCAGAGTGGCCTTGGCGATCTGGTCTGGTAGCAGGCCCAGCGACGGCGCGGAGGAGGGTTCTTCCATCGGTGGGTACAAGGCGTACAGGCGTACAGGCGGGCAAGCAGGCAGGCAGGACGGTCAGAGCGCCTGCAGCACCTCGGCGGTGGTCATGGTGCGCCCGCCCGCCGCGCGTACGCGATCGAGGAATTCCAACCCCGCCTGCTCGAATCCCGCGACCGGGCTCATGCAGTCGGTGAGGAACACTGTGTTGCGCAGCCGCGCCGCGTCCATCTGCGCCAGCATGTCGTCGCCCGAGGCGGCCACGCAGTGGCTCAATGCTTCGCCGGCCACCAGCAGCGTGGCGTCGCCCTCCGCCAGGCGCGCCATCAGCGTGGCGTTGTTGGCGGTGCGGCTGTCGTCGGTGCGTGGCACTTCGGCGCGGAAGGCGCTGTACTGCTCGGTCAGCGGGTTCAGGCCCTTGAGCACCTTCTCACAGGTGAAGCCACGCTGCATTTCCCAGCGCGCAATGCCCTCGGCCAAGGACGTATGGATGTTGTGGCCCCAGGTGCCCAGCACGCAGTGCACGGGCCAGACGATCAGCGTGCGTGCGCTGGCGGCTTCCAGGGCTTCGAGGTACTGCAGCACCTGGGCCCGCAGCGCCGGGTTGCGCGGCTGGTAGGTGCCGGCGCGCAGGTCGGCGGCCTTTATCAGCGTGAAAGGCGCCACCGGCTGGCCCTGGGCGTCCAGCCAGAAGCTGGTGCGCTCCACGCCCACGCTGGCATGCGAGTCCAGCGTGACCACGATGTCGTCCAGGTGCGCCTGCGCGGCGTCCAGGAACGTGGCGAGGCGGCGCATGTCGGCATCGGCCCCCGGCACCGGCAGGGTGGCACCGGCGATGTCCATGAAGTCGTTCTGGGGGTCGATGGCAAGCAGGCGCAGGTGGTTCACGGCAGGTCTTCCACGCCAGGGGCGTCAGGGGATGCGGGATGGTAGCCCAAGGCCCAGGCCACGTGTTCACGCACAAGGTCGCTGGGATGCGCGGCGCGGGTCTGCAGGGCCTGCTGGATGCCCAGGGCCTCGTCCTGCAACATTGCATTCGCGCGCAGGGCATTGCCCATCGCCACCGCGATATTGCGCAGCCAGCGCGTGTGGCCGATGCGCCGGATCGCGCTGCCCTCGGTGCGGCGCAGGAACTCGTCCTCGGTCCAGCCGAACAGCGCCACCAGCGTCTCGCCGGCGAGGCCGTCGCGGGGGTCGAAATCCGGCAAGGGGCTGCGCTGCGCGTACTTGTTCCAGGGGCATGCCAGCTGGCAGTCGTCGCAGCCGTAGATGCGGTTGCCGACAGCGCTGCGCAAATGCAACGGAATGGGGCCCGGGTGTTCGATCGTGAGGTAAGAAATGCAACGGCGTGCATCGACCACACCGGGCGCGACGATGGCCTGCGTGGGGCACACATCGATGCAGGCGCCGCAGCTGCCGCAATGCCCACTCACGGGCTCGGTGGGCGGCAGCGCGAAGTCCAGGTAGACCTCGCCCAGGAAAAACATCGAGCCCGCCTCGCGGTTCAGCACCAGCGTGTGCTTGCCGCGCCAGCCCTGCCCGCTTTGCACCGCCAGCGCGGCTTCGAGCACGGGTGCGGAGTCCGTGAACACACGGTGGCCGAAAGGGCCTATCGCCCCTGCAATGCGCTCTGCGAGCCGCTGCAGGCGGGACCGCAGGACCTTGTGGTAGTCGCGGCCCCGCGCATAGAGCGAGACCACCGCCTGCTGCGGGTCCTGGAGCCGCGCGAACTCGATGCCCTGCCATCCTTCCGGTGTGTCGGCAGGCAGGTAGTCCATGCGCGCGGTGAGCACGCTCACCGTGCCGGGCACCAGCTCGGCGGGCCGTGCGCGCTTGAGGCCGTGGGCCGCCATGTAGGCCATCTCGCCGTGAAAACCGTTGCGAAGCCACGTCAGGAGGCCCTCTTCGGCAGCGGAGAGGTCTATGCCGGACACCGCGATTTGGGAGAATCCGAGCTCATGCCCCCAACCTTGAATCCTGGAGAGCAATTCGCGTCCGTCGACCTGCAGGCGGGAGTCAGTCACCCGGCGATTGTAGAAAGCCTGGCCTGGCAGGACGAGGACGCCACGCGCCGCTTCGCGCAGACGCTGGCCGCGCAGCCGGCGCTGCAAGCGCTGCGGGATGCCCGCATCGAACTCCACGGCGAGCTGGGCGCCGGCAAGACCACCTTCGTGCGCCACCTGCTGCAGGCCCTGGGCGTGCAGGGCCGCATCAAGAGCCCGACCTATGCGGTGGTGGAGCCCTACGAGCTGGCGCGCACGCCTGACGGCGGCGGCGCGCTGCGCATCTGGCATTTCGACTTCTACCGTTTCAACGACCCGCAGGAATGGGACGACGCGGGCTTTCGCGACATCTTCGCCAGCCCGGGCCTCAAGATCAGCGAATGGCCCGAGAAGGCCGCGCCACTCCTGCCCACCGCCGACCTGGAGATCCACATCCACACCCTCGCCAACGAACACCGCCATGTAGAGCTGCGCGCGCCCACCGAGCGCGGCGCGCGGCTGCTGGCGCCCTGGTGCCCATGAAGCGGCGCACCCTCCTGGGCACCGGCTCCCTGGTCCTGCTGCTGGGCCGAGCCCAGCTCGCCCGTGGCGCCACCATCGTGGCGGTCCGCATCTGGCCCGCCGAGGACTATTCCCGCGTGACCATCGAGTCCGATGGCCTGCTCACGGCGCGCCAGATGTTCGTGAGCGACCCGCCGCGGCTGGCCGTGGACATCGAGGGCATCGACATCAGCCCCGCGCTGCGCGAGCTGGTGGCCAAGGTGCGCAGCGACGATCCCAACATCGCCGGCATCCGCGTGGGACAGAACGCGCCCAACCTGGTGCGCATGGTGCTCGACCTCAAGCAACCCGTGCTGCCGCAGGTCTTCAGCCTGCCCCCGGTCGCGGCCTACCAGCACCGCCTGGTCCTGGACCTCTACCCCACGCGCGTGCAGGACCCGCTGGAGGCGCTGATCGCCGAACGGCTGCGCGACCCCAAGGCCCCGGTGGGCACGCCATCGGTCGCAGCGGCCACGGGGGCGTCGGCGGCTTCGACCAACGCACCGGCTGCACCCGCTGCGGGCGCCTCCGCACCACCGGCCGCGGTGCACGACCCCTTGGGCGACTTCATGGCGCAGCGGCAGCAACGCGCCGCGCAGCCCGACAGCGTCGTCGCGGAGGCGCCACCCGCGCCTGTGAACCCGCCCATCGCCGCCAAGCGCCCCCTGACGCCGCCTCCCGCCGTGGCCAGCAAGACCGATCGCCTGATCATCGTGGCGCTGGACCCCGGACACGGTGGCGAAGACCCCGGCGCCACCGGCCCCAACGGCACGCGCGAGAAGGACGTGGTGCTGCGCATCGCCCACCAGCTGCGCGACCGCATCAACGCCACCACCGTCAACGGCAACGCGATGCGGGCCTACCTCACGCGCGACGCCGACTTCTTCGTGCCGCTGCAGGTGCGCGTGCAAAAGGCGCGCCGCGTGCAGGCCGACCTGTTCGTCAGCATCCACGCCGACGCCTTCTACACGCCGCGGCCGCAGGGCGCCAGCGTGTTCGCGCTGAGCCAGAGCGGCGCCTCCAGCGCCGCGGCGCGCTGGATGGCCGACAAGGAGAACAAGGCCGACCTGATCGGCGGCCTGAACATGGCGGTCAAGGACGCCGAGGTGCAGCGCGCCATGCTCGACATGAGCACCACGGCCCAGATCAACGACAGCCTCAAGCTGGGCACGGCCATGCTGGGCGAGATAAGCCGCGTGGGCAAGCTGCACAAGCCGCGCGTGGAACAGGCGGGCTTCGCGGTGCTGAAGGCGCCCGACATCCCCAGCGTGCTGGTGGAGGCGGCCTTCATCTCCAACCCCGAGGAAGAAGCCCGGCTCAACAGCGAGGCCTACCAGAGGGAACTCGCGGACGCCCTGATGCGGGGCATCCAGCAGTATTTCGCGCGCAACCCGCCGCTGGCGCGCAATCGTTCGGTGTAGGAGGGGCTCAGGCGCCCTGCGCCTGGGCCTTGCGCTTGGCGCGCCAGGCGCCGACCAGCACCAGCAGGCCGGGAATGAAGATCATCGCCCAGATGATCTTGTCCAGGTTGGCCTTGACCCAGGGGATGTTGCCGAAGACATAGCCCACCGTCACGATGCCCACCACCCAGACCACCGCGCCCACCACGTTGAACATCGTGAACTTGGTGCGCGTCATTTCCGCCACGCCGGCCACGAAGGGGGCGAAGGTGCGGATGAAGGGCAGGAAACGCGCCGTGATGATGGTCACGCCGCCGTACTTTTCGTAGAAGGCATGGGCCTGGTCGAAGGCCCGCTTGTTGAAGAAGCGCGAACTCTCCCACTGGAAGACCTTCGGCCCGAAGAACCGCCCGATGCTGTAGTTGCACTGGTCGCCCAGGACCGCCGCCACCACCAGCAGGCCCACGGCCAGCGAATAGTCCATCAGCCCCACGCCACACATCGCACCCACCACGAAGAGCAGCGAGTCGCCCGGCAGGAAAGGCATCACGACCAGCCCTGTCTCGACGAAGATGATCAGGAACAGCAGCGCGTAGACCCAGGTGCCGTAGTTCTGCACGAAGGCCTCCAGGTACTTGTCGACATGCAGGATGAAATCAAGGACGAAGGCGGCGAGTTCCATGGCGCGGGATTATCGCCGGGCACCGTGACAGCCCTGCCGGGGAGTCCCTTCGTGTCCTGAGGCCCCAGGGCCTGCAGCGCCCCGGCCAGCCCCCCGGGGCGGACCAGAAACCGCGGGGCGGCGCGACGCTTCCTGGAGAGGCGCGGCCTAGAATCCTCCGGGTGAACGCCCTCCTCTCCCCCGCACCGCGGCGCGTCATCCGCGAACTGCCCGATGAACTGATCAGCCAGATCGCCGCGGGCGAGGTGGTGGAACGCCCGGCCTCCGTGGTGCGCGAGCTGATCGACAACGCGCTGGACGCGGGTGCGACCCAGGTCACGGTGCGCCTGCTGGCCGGAGGTGTGCGGCTGATCGCGGTGGAGGACGACGGCAACGGCATTCCGCGCGAGGAGCTGCCCCTGGCGCTGCGCCGCCATGCCACCAGCAAGATCGGCGACCTGCAGGACCTGGAGGCCGTGGGCACCTTCGGTTTCCGCGGCGAGGCGCTGGCGGCCATCAACTCCATCGCCGACTGCGTCGTGTCGTCGCGCGCCGCGGGCGCTGCCAGCGCCTTCGCACTCGACGGCCGCACCGGCGAACTGCGCCCCGTGGCGCGCAACATCGGCACCACGGTGGAGGTCAAGGAGCTGTTCTTCAGCACGCCGGCGCGGCGCAAGTTCCTCAAGACCGACGCCACCGAACTGGCGCATTGCCTGGAGGCCGTGCGCCGCCCCGCGCTGGCGCGGCCCGACGTGGGTTTTGCGCTGTGGCACGAAGGCCGGCTGGTCGCGCAGTGGCGCCGGCAGACGGGCAACGACCTCGCCAGCCCCGGAGCCACCGAGGCCGCCGACCTGCGCACGGCCGATGTGCTGGGCCAGGACTTCGTGGAACGCTCCGTGGCGCTGGACCACCAGGCCGCGCAGGGAGAAGGCGCGCTGGCGCACCAGGGTGGCGCGCAGCCCGTGCGGGTGCGGGGCCGTGTGGGCATTCCCGATGCGGCCCGCGCGCGCGCCGACCAGCAGTTCTGCTACGTCAACGGCCGCTTCGTGCGCGACAAGGTCATCACCCATGCCGTGCGCGCCGCCTTCGAGGACGTGCTGCATGGCCAGCGCCAGCCGGTGTACGTGCTGCACATCGAGGTCGACCCGCGCCGCGTGGACGTGAATGTGCACCCGACCAAGATCGAGGTGCGTTTCCGCGACAGCCGCGATGTGCACCAGGCGGTACGCCATGCGGTGGAGGACGCGCTGGCGGCGCCCCGCGCGGGATCGGCCGTGGCGCCGGCCGCCGGGTTGCCGGCCGGCCAGCTGGCGCAGGACGCACCGGCAGTGCCTGCCGCCCCACGCTGGCACCAGCCGTCGATGCCGTGGGGCACCACCCCGGCCGTCGGGCACCGCGTCTCGGACATCGAGGCGCTCTGGCCCGGGCGTGCACGCACTGAGGACCGCGCGCCGCTCTCTACGCTGGATGCGCCGCGCCAGCCGTATGGCATGCCGCAGGCGCACGCCGTGGCCCCTGCTTCGGCGCCGGCCGACACGCCCCACGCGGAAGACCCCATATGGCCACTCGGCCGCGCCCTGGCCCAGCTGCAGGGCGTGTACATCCTGGCGGAAAACGCGCAGGGCCTGATCGTGGTGGACATGCATGCGGCCCACGAACGCATCGTCTACGAGCGGCTCAAGGCCCAGTGGGAAGCCCAGGCGGCCACCAGCGATGGCAGCCATGCTTCGCTCGCGAGCCAGCC
This sequence comes from Burkholderiaceae bacterium, assembly GCA_965278985.1. Lineage (GTDB taxonomy): Bacteria > Pseudomonadota > Gammaproteobacteria > Burkholderiales > Burkholderiaceae_C > CAISIP01. The sequence goes on from OZ257131.1 coordinate 2,305,146, forward strand.
CCTGCTACTGCCGGTGAGCTTCGCCGCCACGCCGCAGGAGGTGGCCGCGGCCGAGACCCACGAGGACACGTTGCGCCAGCTGGGCCTGGACATCTCGCCACTGTCGGCCGGCACGCTGGCGGTGCGTGCCGTGCCCGCGGCCCTGACGCAGGGCGACACCACCGAGCTCGCGCGCAGCGTGCTGGCCGAACTGGCGCAGCACGATGCCAGCACCGTGGTGCAGCGGGCCCGCGACGAGCTGCTGGCCACCATGGCCTGCCACGGCGCCGTGCGCGCCAACCGCAGGCTCACGCTCGAAGAGATGAACGCATTGCTGCGCCAGATGGAAGCCACCGACCGCTCGGACCAGTGCAACCATGGCCGCCCGACCTGGCGGCAGGTCACGCTGCGGGAGCTGGACGCGCTGTTCCTGCGCGGGCGCTGAGCCTTCCACCGCATCTTGGAGGACACCATGGAACCCACCAATATCCTCGTGGCGCAGGGCGGCGGCCCGACCGCCGTCATCAACCAGTCGCTCGTGGGCGTCGTGCTGGAGGCACGGCGGAATGCGTCCATCGGAAGGGTGTACGGCGCACGGCACGGCGTCAAGGGCATCGTGCGCGACGACCTGCTGGACCTGGGCGCGGAGAGTGTCGAGCTACTGGAGCGTGTGGCGGCCACGCCCGGCTCGGCGCTGGGCTCCACGCGCGACAAGCCCGATGCGGACTACTGCCGCCGCATCTTCGAGGTGCTGCGTGCCCGGCGCATCGGCCAGTTCTACTACATCGGCGGCAACGACTCGTCCGACACCGTGCGCATCGTCAGCGAGGCCGCACGGGCGCAGGCCTACGACCTGCGCTGCATCCACATCCCGAAGACCATCGACAACGACCTGATGGGCAACGACCACACGCCGGGGTTCCCGTCGGCCGCGCGTTTCGTGGCCCAGGCCTTCGCCGGGGCCGACCTGGACAACGCCGCCTTGCCGGGCGTGTATGTGGCCGTCGTCATGGGCCGGCATGCGGGCTTCCTGACTGCCGCCTCGGCCGCCGCGCGACAGCACCCGGACGACGGCCCGCACCTGATCTACCTGCCCGAACGCGCCTTCGACACCGACCGTTTCCTGGCCGAGGTGCAGGCCACGGTGCAGCGCCTGGGCCGCTGCGTGGTGGCGGTGTCCGAGGGCATCCACGACGCCAGTGGGCAACCCATCCTGGCACAGCTGGGCAAGGCGCTCGCCAAGGACGCGCATGGCAACGTGCAGCTCTCGGGCACCGGGGCACTGGCCGACCTATTGTGCGAGCAGATCAAGACCCGGCTGGGCCTGCAACGCGTGCGGGGCGACACCTTCGGCTACCTGCAGCGATCCTTCCTGGGCTGTGTGTCCGACGTGGACCAGCAGGAGGCCCGCGCCGTGGGCGAACTGGCCGTGCGTTTCGCGCTGCAGGGGCACCAAGCCGGGTCGGTGGCGGTGCGGCGCCAGGCCGACCACAGCGCCGCCTACGAACTGATCGATCTCTCCACCGTGGCCGCGCGCACACGCACCATGGACGATGCCTTCATCGCCGCCTGCGGCAGCGACGTGACGCCGGCCTTCCTGGACTACCTGCGGCCCTTGCTGGGCAGCGGCCTGCCCGTGGCGCAGCGCCTGCGCGCCGCCCCCGTGCCGGCGCACCCGGCCGCAGGCTGACACGGCGCCCGCACGCATGTTCCTGGCTTCGCAACTGCTGGGTTTCCTGCTCGAACCCCTGATCTGGGTGCTGGTGCCGCTGGTGGCGGGCGTGGTGGTACTGCGCAGGCGCCCCCGCGGCGGCCGGTTGCTGTGCGCGACCGCACTCGCGGCCCTGCTGCTGAGCGGCTGGGAGGCCGTTCCCAACGCCATCCTGCGCAGCATGGAACTGCGGTACCCGCCGCCGCCCGCGCCCGCGCAGATGCAGGACTACGTCGGCGTGGTGGTATTGGGCGGTGCACTGTCGAACTGGCGCCTGTGGGCGGAACACGGCCAGCCGGCACTGAACGAGGCCGCGGAGCGCATGACCGCCGCCGCGAGCCTGGCCCACCGCTATCCCCACCTGCAGCTGCTGTTCACCGGTGGCAGTGTGGAAGTCGTCGACAAGGGCCTTACCGAGGCCGAACGCGCGCGGCAGTTCTTCGACGAACAGGGCGTGCCGGCGGGCCGCGTGTGGTACGAGTCCGGCGCACGCACCACCGCGGAAAACGCCACGCTGAGCGCCCGGGTGCCCGGTGTGGACCCGCGCCAGCGCTGGCTGCTGCTCACGTCCGCCTACCACATGCCCCGTTCGATGGCCGTGTTCGAGGCCGCGGGATGGAACGTGCGACCCTATCCCGTGGACTACCGCACCGGGTCCAGGGCCTCGTGGTACGACTTCTCGCTCCACTACGGCCCCCAGGCCTGGACCCTGGCGCTGCACGAATGGATCGGCCTGCTGGCCTATCGATGGGCCGGGCGGGCCTGAAGCTCAGTCGTCCTGCGCCTCGTCGTGGTGCGGATGCTCGGCGGGCAGGCGCGTCGCCAGCACCTTGTCGATGCGCCGGCCATCCAGGTCCACCACCTCGAACATCCAGCCCGCGCACAGGATGCGTTCCGCCGTCTCGGGCAGCTTGCCCGCCACGGCCATCAGCAGGCCGCCCACGGTGTTGTAACGGCCCCGGTCCTGCCCTGGCAGTTCGTCGATGTCCAGGCGCGCCTTGAACTCGTCCACGGGCATCGCGCCGTCGATGAGCCAGCTGCCATCGCCGCGCGGCGTGGCCCAGGCGTCGCCCTGCGCATGCGGCTGCAGCTCGCCGGTGATGGCCTCCAGCAGGTCTCCGGGCGTGATCATGCCCTGCAGGCCGCCGTATTCGTCCACCACGAGGGCCATACGCGTGGCCTTGACGCGGAACTGCTCCAGCAGCTCCTTGCCGCTCAGCGTCTCGGGAATGAAGATCGCCGGCAACGCATGCTGGCCCACGCTGCCCGGGTGGTCCGGGCCCAGGCGCAGCAGGCTGCCCAGGCTGATCATGCCCACCACGTCGTCGAGCGAGTTGCGGCACACCGGGTACCAGGAATGCGTGCCCTGCTCGCCCGCGCGGCTGACCTGCTCCAGGCATTCCCGCACCGAGTGGCGCGCCTCCAGCCAGTCGATCTCGGAGCGTGGCAGCATCATGGACGTGAGCGGCCGGTCATCGAGCAGGAACACGTTCTGCACCATCTGGCGCTCGCTCTCTTCGATGACACCGGCGTCCACCCCCTCCTCCAGGCTGGCATTGATCTCGGCCTCGGTGACAGCGCGGTTGCCTGCCGTGTCGATGCGCAGCAGCTTGAGCACCGCATGGGTGCAGGTGGAGAGCAGCCACACGAAGGGCTTGGTCGCCATGGCCACCCAGGTCATCGGGCGCGACACCATGCGGGCGACGGCCTCCGGATGCAGCTGGCCGATGCGCTTGGGCACCAGTTCGCCGAAGACGATGGTGGTGAAGGTGATCACCACGACCACGATGGCGGTGGCGGAGATGTTGGCGACCCGCTCGGCCATGCCCAGGGTCTCGAACCAGATGGACAGGCCGTCGCTGAACGCCGCTTCACCGATGATGCCGTTGAGCATGCCGATGGAGGTGATGCCCACCTGCACGGACGACAGGAAACGCGTGGGATCGTCCAGCAGGCGGATCGCGGCCTGGGCGCCACGGTCCCCTTCATCGGCCAGCGCCTGCAGACGGGCCTTGCGGCTGGCAGCCAGTGCGAGTTCGGACATCGCAAACGCGCCGTTGAGCAGCGTCAACAGCACAATCAACACTACGTCCATGCAAGCACATCGAAGTTCAACACCATGTCACTGTACCTGATCGGGGATCTGCAAGGCTGCAACGCGGCCCTGGGCCAGCTTCTGGACGCGGTGGATTTCTCCCCCAGCCGCGACCGGCTGGTGCTGCTGGGCGACCTCGTGAACCGCGGCCCGGATTCGCTGGGGGTGTTGCGCCGGCTGATGGCGCTGGGGGGCGCGGTGCGCTGCGTGCTGGGCAACCACGACCTGCATCTGTTGGCCGTGGCACAGGGCGTGCGCCGCCCGCACCGCAGCGACACGCTGGACACCATCCTGCACGCCGAAGACCGCGACACGCTGCTGGACTGGGTGGCGGGGCAGTCCATGGCCCTGCGCGAGGACATCGCCGGCCGACCGCTGCTGATGGTGCATGCGGGCGTGTTGCCGTCGTGGTCGGTCACGCAGACCCTGGCGCTCGCCGCGGAGGTGGAGGCCGTGCTGCGCAGCCCGCAACGGTCGGAGTTCCTGCCCCGGATGTACGGCAATGCGCCCGACCGCTGGGATCCCGCGCTGGAAGGCATGGACCGTATCCGCTGCATCGTCAACGTGCTCACGCGCCTGCGCTTCTGCACGGCCGACGACCGCATGGAGTTCGCGACCAAGGAGGGCGCGGGGGCTGCGCCGGAAGGCTTCCGCCCCTGGTTCGACATCCCGGGCCGTCGCACGGCGGATGCGGTGGTGGCCTTCGGCCACTGGTCCACGCTGGGCTGGCTGGACCGCAGCGACCTGTGGTCGCTGGACAGCGGCTGTGTGTGGGGCGGCTGCCTGACGGCCGTGCGCGTGGACACCGGCCTCGCCTTCGAGCGCATCCAGGTGCACTGCGAACAGGCCCTGGCGCCGAAGAAGGCCTGAACGGGCCCGGTCAGGAACCCGTGGTTTCCGCCGCAGGCGCGGTCGCGGGCGCGGGCTCGGACTCGGCCTTGAACAACGCGGCCACGCGGCGCTTGGGCTTGATGTTGGCCGAGATGCTGCGCGTGGTCGGCCGGGCGGCGGATTCCCAGGACGGCATGGCAGCCTCGCCGACGGCCGCAGGCGGCTCGTATGGCTTGTCGAAGAACGGGTCACGCGAGGCCGAGCGCGTGGGCTCGCGCCGCGGTGGCCTGTCGGTTGCGGCGGCAGCGGGACGCGCGCGCGGCGCACGGCCTTCCTCGGGCCCGCCGTCCTCGCGGTACATGCGGCGGCCGTCGTTGATGCGGCCCTGGCGCCGGATGTCGGGTGCGTCCTCGGCGAATTCCAGCGGCTCGATCTCGACCTTGGCCTTGAGCAGCTTTTCCAGCTCGGCCATCTGCCGGCCATCCGTCTTGGACACGAAACTCACGGCCAGGCCGGAAGCCCCGGCGCGGCCCGTGCGGCCGATGCGGTGGATGTAATCCTCGGCGTTGAAAGGGATGTCGAAGTTGAAGACCGCGGGCACGTCCTTGATGTCCAGGCCACGCGCCGCCACGTCGGTGCACACCAGCAGGTTGACCTCGCCCTTCTTGAAGGCGTCCAGCGCCTTCAGGCGTTCGTCCTGGCTCTTGTCGCCGTGCAACGCCGTGGTGCTCAGGCCCTCGCGCTCCAGCGAGCGCGCCAGCCGCGCGCAACCCAGCTTGCTGTTGACGAAGACGAAGGCCTGCTTCACGTCGCGCTCGCGCAGCACCTGGTGCAGGGCGCGGCGCTTGTCGTCATCGCCCACGCTGTAGAAGTGCTGCTCCACCGTCGAGGCCGTGGCATTGGGCCGCGCCACCTCGATGGTGGCCGGGTTCTGCAGGTAGCTGTTGGCCAGGCGCTTGATCTCGGGCGAGAAGGTGGCCGAGAACAGCAGCGTGGTGCGCTGCTTGGGCAGGTACGACAGGATGCGCTGCAGGTCGGGCAGGAAGCCGATGTCCAGCATGCGGTCGGCTTCGTCCAGCACCACGTACTCGACCTGGTTCAGCACCGCGTTCTTGGCTTCGATGTGGTCCAGCAGCCGGCCCGGCGTCGCCACCAGCACCTCGACCCCGCGCTTCAACTCCAGCGTCTGCGGCTTCATGTCCATGCCACCGAAGACCACGGCGCTGCGCAACTGCGTGTATTTGGCGTACAGCTTGATCTGCTGGGCCACCTGGTCGGCCAGTTCGCGCGTGGGCAGCAGCACCAGGGCGCGCACCGGGTGGCGGGCCGGCGAGGTAGAGGCGTTCTCGTGCACCAGCATGCGTTGCAGCAGCGGCAGCGAGAAGGCGGCCGTCTTGCCGGTTCCCGTCTGGGCCGCGCCCATCACGTCGCGGCCCTGCAGCACCACGGGAATGGCCTGGGCCTGGATCGGCGTCATGGAGGTGTAACCCATCTCGGCCACGGCACGGGCGATGGGGGCAGCCAGTTGCAGCTGCTGGAACGCGTCGACCGCATGGGTCGGGAGAGTGGATTCGGCTAGCGCGGGAGCTTCGGAAATCACGGAGTCGGACATCAATACCTTCGGGCAGAGATCGCCTCGAAGGCCGTGCAACGGCGCCGGGGCGGGTGGGTGCCCGGTTTTCGGGCAAAGCGGCATTATCCCCCTATATCACAAAGCCTTCCAGACAACCGGCACGGAGCCGGCGCGGCATCAGCGGTGGTGCGCAAACGTCTCGGTGATCGTCTCGCGCATCCACCGGTGCGCCGGGTCGTCCTGCGCGCGCCGGCTCCAGTGCAGCGATACCTCGAATTCCCGCAACGGAAATGCGGGCTCCACCACCGCGTGCCCGCCGCCCGCACCGAACCCCAGCGCGATGCTGCGCGGCATGACCACCGCCAGGTCCGTGGCTTTCACGATGCCGGGCAACACCAGGAAATGTTGGGTCACGAGGCGCAGGCGGTCCTCTAGGCGCAGCATCTGCAGGATGCGCAATGTCTCCGAATGGCTGCGCACCGCGACGAATTCCAGCGACTGCATCTGGGCCACCAGCGCGTCGCCTTTCAGGCGGCGCAGGCGCGGCAGCAGCGGATGGCCCTCGCGCAGCAGCACGATGTAGCGGTCGCGCAGCAGCACCGCGCTGCGCGTGTCCTGCACCGTCGGCAGGAAGCCGAAGGCGAAGTCCAGCCGGCCGCTGTCCAGCGACGAAGCGATCTCCGCGGCCGGCACGGGCGCCGTCTCCAGCCGCAGGCCCGGCGCACGCGTGCCGAGCCTTGCCATCAGCGTGGGCAGGAAGCGCGCCTCGCCGATGTCGCTCATGTGGATGCGGAAGCTGCGCCGCGACGAGGCCGGCTCGAAGGTCGCTGCCGGGATGAGCGCCTGCTCCAGGATCGCCAGCGCATGGCGCACCGCGTCGGCGAGCCGGACGGCCGCTGGCGTCGGCTGCACGCCACCCGCAGCGCGCACGAACAGCGGGTCGTTCAACAGCAACCGCAACCGCGTGAGACCCTGGCTCGCCGCGGGCTGCGTGATGTCGAGCGCCTCGGCCGCGCGGCTCACGTTGCGCGTCTGGTAGACCGCGTCGAACAGCCGCAGCAGGTTCAGGTCGATGTCCTTGATATGCATTGGCCTAATCCCAGTTAGTCAGCTCATTGTATTGATGGATGGTGCGGCGGGCCGGACACTCGCCTGCCCTGCAAGCCAGGGTGCCATCCGGAGACAACTGCCCGTGTTCCCTTCCCCCTCGAGCGCCACAAGCGCGCATGCCCCGGCTTCGCTCACGCCCTTCTTCCGCCCGCGCAGCATCGCCGTGGTCGGCGCTTCCGCCACGGCGGGCAAGCTCGGCAACGCGGTGCTGCGCAACCTGCTCAAGCGCGGCTTCGAAGGCACCGTGGTCGCGGTCAACTCCGACGGCGCCGCGGTCGAGGGCTGTGCCGGTTTCCGCAGCCTGGAGGCCGTGCCCTCCCCCGTGGACTGCGTCTTCCTGGCCATCCCTGCGGCGCGCGCGCCGGCGGCGCTGCAGGCCTGTGCGGCCAAGGGCGTGCGCTGTGTGGTGGTGGGCGCCAGCGGCTTTGCCGAACTGGGCACCGAGGCCGGCCGCGCACTGCAGCGGCAGCTCACGCAGACCGCGCGCGAAGCCGGCATGCGCCTCATCGGTCCCAACACCAACGGCCTCCTGGACAACCGGCACCAGCTGTCCCTGGGCTACAACGCATCGCACGGCCAGAGTTTCCGCAGCGGCTCGGTCTCCATCCTGTCGCACAGCGGCGCGTTGTTCGATGGCATCGCCAAGCGCCTGCAAGGTTATGGCGGCGGCCTGTCGAAATTCGTCGCGGTCGGCAACGAGGCCGATGTGTCCATGCTGGAGCTGCTGGAATTCCTGGTCGACGACCCCGACACGCGGGTCATCGGCCTGGTGGTCGAAGGCATGGACGATGGCGCGCGGTTGCGCGCGGTGGCCACGCGGCTGCACGCTGCGCAGAAGCGGGTGGTGGTCATGAAGATCGGCCGCTCGGCCGAGGGTGCCGGCGCGGCGCTCGCGCATTCGAGTCGCCTGGCCGGCAGCAGCCGCGCCTGGGATGCCTTGTTGCAGGCCTGTGGATTCGCCAGCGTGCGCACCGTCGAGGCCCTGGCGGGCGCCTGCGCGCTCCTCGAGCGCGCGCCAGTGGCTGCGGCCGCCGAGCGCCTGCTGTGCGTGACGACTTCCGGCGCGGGCGGCGCGCTGCTGGCGGATTTCGCCGCCGAGCGCGGCCTGGCGATGGCGCCGCAGTGGGACACCACCGACAGCCACGCCGCGCGAACCATCGCGGCCCTGCCGAGTGCGGCGCCCGTGCGCCATCCCATCGACATGGGCTCGCTGGGCGACTGGGGCCTCCTCGCCCCCACGCTGGAGGCCCTGGAGCACGACGGCTACCGCGGCCCTGCCGTGGTGTACGCCCACGTGGCCCCGAGCCCGGGCATGGCGCGCCAGCTGCGCGATGCGCTGGCGGCCCGCCGCGCGCGGGTCGACCAGGCCATGGCCGTGCTCGCCCCGGGCGGGCTGGGCGCGGAGGTGGAAGCCGCTTACGGAGAGGCCGGCATCCCCGTGTTCCACGACACTACCACCTGTTTCGACAGCCTGGCCGCCTGCCTGCACCAGACCGCGGTGGGTGCCCTTCCGGATGCCCCCGCCAGCGCGCATCCGGCCATCACCCGCCTGCTGCAAGGCCACGCTGCAGGCCATGTGCTGTCGGAAGAGCAGAGCGCCGACGTGCTGCGCCTGGCGGGCGTGCCGATGGTGCCCGCCACCGCGGTGCACAACCTGGCCGAGTGCCTGCAGGCCGCGGACGCGACGGGATATCCCGTGGTGCTCAAGGGCATGGTGCGTGGTGTGGCGCACAAGCACCAGGCCGGCCTGGTGGGCGTGGGCATTGCCGATGCCGCGGCGCTGCAGGCGGAGTTCCTTCGGCAGGCGCAGCGCGCGCGCGAACTGGGCGTGGACGACGCGCCCTACTGGCTGCTGCAGCCCATGCTGCGCGGCAGGGTGGAGCTGATCGCCGGCGTCTCCCACGAACCCGGCCTCGGCCACTTCCTGGTGTTCGGGCTGGGCGGGGTCCACACCGAGTTGCTGGACACGGCATCGCTGCTGCCGCTGCCATCGGCGCGCGCCACCATCGCCCATGCCGTGGCGGCTTCGCGCACGGGACAGCTGCTGCGCGCCATGGAGCCCACAGGGCAGGCCTGTGAAGACCTCGTCGCCGCGCTGTGGGCGCTGCAGGAGCTCGTGCGCGCACAGGGCGAACAGATCCACTCGGTCGATGTCAACCCGCTGCTGCTGGCGGGCGAGCGCCTGGTGGCGGTCGACGCGCTGGTCGTCACCGCAGGGCAACCCGCCGCCACGACGGACGCCACGCCGCTGACAACGCCAGCCCTGCACCCCTGAATTCCATTTCCACACCAAACGAGGAGACACACCATGCCACACACCCACCGACGCCGTGCCATCACCTGCATCGCCGCGCTGGCGATCACGGCGCTGGGCCATGGCGCCCATGCGCAGACCGCCTGGCCCACCAAGCCCATTCGGCTGCAGGTGGGCTTCGCCCCCGGCAGTGCCACCGACGTGGTCGCCCGCGCCTTCGCCACCAAGCTCGGCACGGAGCTCGGCCAGCAGGTCATCGTCGAGAACAAGGCTGGCGCCGGCGGCACGCTTGCAGCCACGGCCGTGGCCCGCGCGCCTGCCGACGGCTACACGTTGCTGATGGGCGAGCCCGGCAGCCTGGCCGTGAGCCCGGCGCAGATCCAGGTGCCCTACCAGCCCGCCAAGGACTTCATCGCCGTGGCGCAGCTGGTCTCGCTGCCGATGGTGCTGGTGGCCACGCCCGCGTCGAAGATCACGTCGCTGCGCGCGCTGCTGGCCCAGGCGCAGCGCGAGCCCATGAACTTCGGCACGGCGGGCAGCGGCTCGATGCAGCACCTGACGATGATGCAGTTCGCACGCGAGACCAAGACGCCGTTCACGCACGTCGGCTACAAGGGCGGCGCGCCGGCCGTCACCGACCTGTTGGCCGGCCAGATCCCGCTGGCGATGGTCACCGTGCCCAGCGTGGCGTCGTTCATCAAGGCCGGCAAGATCGTGCCGCTGGCGGTGGTGGCGCCGCAGCGCTCGGCGCTGCTGCCCGACACGCCCACGTTCACCGAAGAGGGGTATCCGAACTTCGTGCAGGACGGCTGGCAGGGCTTCTTCGCGCCCGCGGGCACACCGGCCGACGTGGTGCAGCGCCTGTACACGGCGCTGGCGAAGGTCGCCCGCGACCCGGAGCTGCAGTCCTCCCTGAGTGCCACGGGCGCGGTGATCGTGGTGCGCGCCCCCGCGGACTTCGACAAGACGATGCAGCGCGACGTCGCCTACTGGGCCAAGGTCGTGGCCGACAACCCCGCCGCGCGCGACTGAGCGCCGGCCGTCGCCCCTTCGATCCGCCCTCCTATTCATCCTCCGAGAGTCCCCGCATGGAAGTCTCCTTCGCCTCCGAAATCCGATCCCTGCGCCTGGGCGCAGGCGACACCTTCCACGGCGAGGGCATCCTCGCCATCACCAAGGCGCTGCTGCAGTCCGGCGTGGCCTACGTGGGCGGCTACCAGGGCGCGCCCGTCTCGCACCTGATGGACGTGCTGGTGCAGGCCAAGGACACCATGGACGAGCTCGGCGTGCATGTGGAGGCCTGCTCCAACGAGGCCTCCGCCGCGGCGATGCTGGGCGCATCCATCCACTACCCGCTGCGCGGCGCCGTGACCTGGAAGTCCATCGTCGGCACCAACGTGGCGGCCGATGCCTTGTCCAACCTGAGTTCACCGGGTGTCATGGGTGGCGCGCTGATCGTGGTGGGCGAGGACTATGGCGAAGGCGCCAGCGTGATCCAGGAGCGCACGCATGCCTTCGCGCTGAAGTCGACCATGCTGCTGTTGGACCCGCGGCCCAGCCTGGACAACATGGTGCGCATGGTGGAGCACGGCTTTCGCCTGTCCGAGGCCTCCAACATGCCCGCGCTGCTGGAGCTGCGCATCCGCGCCTGCCACCTGCGCGGCAGCTTCGCCTGCAAGGACAACCAGCGCCCCGCCATTTCGACGCGCGCGCTGATGGCCGAGCCGGCCGCCTTCAACTACGACAAGCTGGCACACCCGCCCGTCACCTTCGGCCACGAGAAGCGCAAGCTGGAGGAGCGCATTCCGGCGGCACGGCGCTACATCGTCGACGAGGGCCTCAACGAGCTGCATGCACCCGATGCGGACGACATCGGCATCGTGGTGCAGGGTGGCCTGTACAACACGCTCGTCCGCGCGCTGCAGCAGTTCGGCGCGGCCGACGCCTTCGGCGAAAGCGGCATCCCGCTGCTGGTGCTCAACGTGACCTTCCCGCTCGTGCCCGAGCAGCTGGCCGACTTCGCGCGCGGCAAGCGGGCCGTGCTGGTGGTGGAGGAAGGCTCGCCCGAATACATCGAGCAGGAGGTCGCCACGCTGCTGCGCCGGCGCGACATCCAGACGCCGCTGCATGGCAAGGACGTCTTCGGCACGGCGGGCGAATACACGCCCGAAACCATGGCGCGCGGCCTGGGCGCATTCCTTGCCCAGCACCGCCCGGGCGAGGAGGTGCAGGCCGGCCAGGGCTGGCTGGCTGCGACCACGCAGCGCCGCGCGGCCATCGCGCAGCAGCTCGCGCAGCCGCTGCCGCCGCGCCCGCCGGGCTTCTGCATCGGCTGCCCGGAGCGGCCGGTGTTCTCGGCCATCAAGCTGGCGCAGCAGGAGGTGGGCGCGCTGCACGTGGCGGCCGACATCGGTTGCCACGCCTTCGGCACCTTCCCGCCCTTCAACACCGGGCACTCCATCCTCGGCTATGGCATGGGGCTGGCCAGCCGCGCCGGCGTCTCGCCGATGATGCAGCGGCGCACGCTGGCCATCATGGGCGACGGCGGCTTCTGGCACAACGGCCTGCTGACGGGCGTGCAGAGCGCGCTCTTCAACGGCGACGATGCGGTGCTGCTGATCTTCAAGAACGGCTACACCTCGGCAACCGGCACGCAGGACATCCTGTCCACGCCCAGCAGCGCGGCCAAGGACGGCGCATCGGACAAGAGCGCGAGCGTGGTGCAGACCAACCAGTCCATCGAACGCACGCTGCAGGGCATGGGTGTGCAGTGGATGCGCACCGTGACCACCTACGAGGTTGCCACCATGCGCCGCACGCTGGTGGAGGCCTTCACCAGCGACTTCGCGGGGCTGAAGGTCATCATCGCCGAGGGCGAATGCCAGCTGGAGCGCCAGCGCCGCATCAAGCCCTGGATCGCCGGCCTGCTGCAGCGGGGCGAACGCGTGCAGCGCGTGAAGTACGGCGTGGACGAGGACGTCTGCAACGGCGACCATGCCTGCATCCGCCTCTCGGGCTGCCCCACCCTCACGCTGCGCGACAACCCCGACCCACTGAAGGTGGACCCGATCGCCACCGTCATCGACGGCTGCGTGGGCTGCGGCCTGTGCGGCGAGAACGCGCATGCCGCCACGTTGTGCCCGAGTTTCTACCGCGCCGAAATCGTGCAGAACCCGCGTTGGCACGAGCGGCTGGTCGCCACGCTCCGCGGCGCATTCGTGCGCATGTTGCAACCCGCTTGAGACACCCCATGCCCATATCGCCCTCTCCCCGTCCCGTGTCCCTGCTGGTATGCGCCCTGGGCGGCGAAGGCGGTGGGGTGCTGACCGAATGGCTGGTCGAGGCCGCGCGCGGAGCCGGCTACGCCGCGCAGAGCACCTCCGTGCCCGGCGTGGCGCAGCGCACGGGCGCCACCACCTACTACCTCGAGGTCTTCCCCGTGCCGCTGGCCGAACTGGGTGCACGCCTGCCGGTCTTCGGCCTCGGGCCGCAGCCCGGCATGCTGGACGGCATGGTGTCTTCCGAGCTGCTGGAGACCACGCGCCAGTGCAGCCTGGGCCTGCCCTCGCCGGAGCGCACGCTGCTCATCACCTCCTCGGCCCGCACGCTGACCACCGCCGAGCGCATGGTGCCCGGCGACGGGCGTGCGGACACCGAGGCGCTGCTGGGCGTGGTGCGCGCCGCCAGCCGCGCACACCATGTGCTGGACATGGCGGCGATGGCGCGCGATGCCGGCACGATGGTGAGCGCCGTGATGCTGGGCGCCGTGGCCGGCAGCGGCCTGCTGCCGATGCCGCGCGCAGCCTACGAGGCGGCCATCGGCCCGAAGGCCACCGCCAGCCTGCGCGGCTTCGCGGCGGGCTGGGAGGCCGTGGCCGCGCCGCGCCGGCAGGCCGAGCAGGTGCAGGCCCTGCTGGCCGACATGGTGGACGAGGCATCTGCATTGCCCGCGGAGGTGCTGGCCGCCTTTCCGGCACCCGTGCACCGCATGCTGTCGCTGGGTTACGCGCGCCTCGTCGAATACCAGGGCAGCCGCTACGCACAGCTGTACGTGCAGCGCCTGCAGCAGGTGCTGGAGGCCGAGCGCGCCGCCGACCCGCAGGGCGCGCAGGCCTTCGCCACCACCACCGAGATGGCGCGCTGGCTGGCGCTGTGGATGGCCTTCGACGACATCGTGCGCGTGGCCGACCTCAAGAGCCGCGCCAGCCGCTGGGAGCGCGTGCGCCGCGAGGTGAAAGCCGGCGAAGCAGAGCTGCTGAAGGTGTACGACCATTTCAAGCCCGGTGTGCCGGAGTTCGCCGCGATGCTGCCGCCCGCGCTGGGCCGCCGGCTGGAGGCCTGGGACCACCGCCGCCGGACGGCGGGCCGACCCGCCTGGGCGCTGCCGCTGAAGGTGGGCTCGCACTCCGTGGGCGGCATGCTCGCGTTGCGCCTGCTGGCGGCCATGCGCCGGCTGCGGCCGCTGGGCCAGCGCTACGCGCAGGAGCAGGCGCTGATCACGCGCTGGCTCGATGCGGTGGTGGCCGGCGCGCGCGCCGGCTGGGCCTGTGGGCACGAGCTGGCACGTTGCGGTCAGCTCATCAAGGGCTACGGCAGCACCAACGAGCGTGGCAAGCAGACTCTGCTGCACGTGATGTCGCACCTGGCGCCCACCGGCCCCGTGGCCGACCCGGCCGCCGCAGCCGCGGCCATCGCCGCGGTGCGCCAGGCCGCGCTGGCCGACGAAGCCGGCAAGGCGCTGGACCAGGCGCTGGTGCACCACGGCGCGCCCGCGCGGCCGGTGCCCGAGCAACCGATACGCTGGGTGCGCAATCCGCGGCTGCCGGTGCGCGCCGCGGGTGGGAACTGAGGGCCGGCGGATCCACACGCGTATGGCAGGTCGCGCGCCGGCACGGTGTGGCGAGCGCCACCTTGTCCTCACCACCACCTGGTCTCGTCGATCGCAGGGGCAAACGCGCAGCGATCAAACCGCTTTTCGACTGCCGCGCACGGGCGCGGCTGCAACCCATGTCCCGAGAAATCACCTCTACCGTCCACGTCGAATTCGGCGACTGCGACCCCGCGCGCATCGTCTGGTTTCCCAACTTCTTCCGATGGATCGACGCTGCGTCGCGCCACTTCTTCGTGCAGTGCGGCGTGCCGCCCTGGCATGCGCACACGGACACCGACGGCATCATCGGCACGCCGCTGGTGGACACCAAGGCGCGCCCGCTTACATGCCCCGCTTACGCGCCCTGCGGACCCGTCTTGCGCGCAGGCTGTCGCGGCGCGCGCGCCTGCGCCTGCTTGCGTGCCACCGGCTGCCTGCCTGCCGCGGGCCGCTTGGACGCTGCGGGCGGCTCGGCTGCCATCGGCAGTTTGCGCCCCACGGGCGGCTTGCGCTCCGCGGGCGCCGGTGCGGCCGGGTCGGGCACCTGCGCAATCGCGCCCACGAAGGTCTGCAACACCTGCCGGAAGCTCAGGTCGCGGTCGACCATGGTGCGGAAGGCGCCTTGCATCTCCAGCATGCCGAAGCCGTGCACGATGCTGCGCAATCCGCGCAGCGCGTGGATCGCGTCGTCGGTCGGCAGCGACAGCGTCGCCAGCACGCGGTAGAACACCGCAATCCACGCGTTGGCGGCCGAGCGCAGCTCGGTGTCGTCCACATCGGGCGAGGGCACGGTGGCCGCATACAGCCCCGGCGAGCGGCGGATGAAATCCAGATACGCATGGCCCAGCGCCAGCAAAGCCTCGCGCCCCGTGAGGCCGACCACAGCGGTGGAGAGCTGCTGCTCCAGCGCGCGAAAGCCCCACAGCGCCAGGCCGCGGCGCAGTTCGGGCAGGCCCGCGAAATGCGCGTAGACGGACGGCGGCTTGATGCCCAGCGTGTCGGCGAGCTGCTTGATGGACAGCGCTTCCACGCCGTGCGTGTCGGCCAGGGAACGCGCCGCTTCCAGCACCTGTGCGCGGTCCAGCCGCCGCCGGGGCGCAGGCTCCCCCTGCGCCATCTGCGGGCGGGCGCGCGCCGGCAGCATGGGGGACATGCTCAGCTTTTCCCAGGGGATGGACATGGCGGGATGGTACTCCGGTTACCTATTGACATTAGGCAGATAACTACTACGATTAGGCAATGCCCCGGCGTTGCCGGGGACAGCATGGGCACAGTCCCGCACACGGAGACAGCAGCGGATGCAACGTATCGACTATGCCGCCACCGAGCGGCGCACGCGCAGCG
The DNA here is from genome assembly GCA_965278985.1 of Burkholderiaceae bacterium. Taxonomy (GTDB): domain Bacteria; phylum Pseudomonadota; class Gammaproteobacteria; order Burkholderiales; family Burkholderiaceae_C; genus CAISIP01. Next base: position 2,320,913 of record OZ257131.1, read on the forward strand.
TCAACCACCGCGTGGGGACCTTTCTGTACAAGGAACTGGGAGAGGGGCAACCCGGCACCCCCGGCAACTTCAACCTGCGCATGGTGTGGTCGGAAAGCGATTTCTTCTCGCCGCGCCACATGCACAACTTCGACCAGGTGCGGGTGCAGATCCAGGGCAACTTCCATTTTGACACCGACGGTTCCATGGCCCCGGGCACCGTGGGCTACTTTCCCGAAGGGACGCCCTACGGCCCGCAGACCTCCAACGAGGACACCATCGCGCTGGTGATGCAGATCGGTGGCGCCAGCGGGGGCGGCTACCTGTCGGAGGCCGAACGCATCGCGGCGGTGGATGCGCTGTCGCACGAAGGCGTGTTCCGCCAGGGGCGCTACTACCGCAGCAAGGACGGCACCGGCCCGGGCATGGACGCCTTCCAGGCGGCGTGGGAGCAGGCCCGCGGGCGCCGCATGCGTTACCCCGCGGCGCGCTTCGAGAAGCCGATGCTCTGCCACCCCGGCGCCATGGCGTGGAGCCCGCTGCCGGAGCGGCCGGGCGTGGAGTTCAAGCGCCTGTGGGACTTCGGCCCGCACACGGTGGGCCTGCTGCAGTACCGGCTCGCGCCGGGCGCCGACATCACGCTCGCGGGGCCGCTGTCGTGCTTCGTCGAACACGGTACGCCGCTGTGGCACGCGATGCCCGATGACCAGGCGCCCAAGGCACTCGCGCCCTTCGACACCCTGCATGCCGAGCCCGGCGACACGCTGCGCCTGCAGGCCACGGGCGACGCCACGCAGCTGCTCGTGTTCACGCATCCCCGCTTCTGAGCGGATTGCCATCCACCCTTCCCTGCCACTTCTGACCACCACGGAGACCCCATGCGACTCGCCCACGCCGAGACCACCCCCTGGACCATCGTGCGCCCAGTGCGCGGCGGCACCATCGAATTCAAGACCCTGCTCGAAGGGCAGGAACGCACCCCCGACAACTACCAGCTGCTGCTGGCCAACACCGACGTCAGCTTCAAGTCGCCCCGGCATCGCCACAACTTCGACCAGGTGCGCTATTCGCTGCAGGGCGCGACCAACATCGGCGTGAAACGCAACCTCGAGGAAGGCGACCTGGCCTATTTCCCCGAGGGCACGCACTATGGCCCGCAGGACCAGGAATCGGTGGGCGCCAACAGCCTGGCGATGGTGATCCAGTTCGGCGGGCCCTCGGGCAACGGCTACATGAGCAAACGGCAGATGGACGAAGGTTTCGACCAGCTCCAGGCGGTGGGCCGCTTCGAGGGCGGAGTGTTCCGCCGCCACACGCCGGCCGAGGACGGCCGCGTGAACCAGGACGCCTACGAGGCCATCTGGGAGCACCAGAACGGCCGCGCGATCAGCTACAGCAAGCCGCGCTTCCTCGATCCGGTGCACTTTCGTGAAACCAATTTCGAATGGCTGCCCGAAGAAGCCCAGCCCGGCGTGGCCCGCAAGGACATCGGCCACTTCACCGAGCGGGGCGTGGGCGTGTCCTTCCTGCGGCTGGACGCCGGCGCGCACTTCGCGTTGCCGGCGCTGCCGCAGACCCAGATCCTGTTCGTGAAGTCCGGCGAGGGCCGCCTCGGCGACGCCGGCATCTGGTCGCAGCACACGGCCGCGCATGTGGACGCCGGCGAGACAGCCGCGCTGCATGCGACCACCGCCAGCGAGATCATGGTGCTGTGCCTGCCGCGGCTGCACTGAAACGCGCGGGCGCGCGGCCTCCCCGCCCGACCCGCAGCAATGTCAAAGACAACGACGACGACATCGACCTCGAGGAGACACCCATGCCCACCCTTCGCACCCCCACGCGACGCCTCGCGCTGGCCTCCATGGCTGCACTGGCCCTGTCGGCCATCGCCCCGGCCGCCATGGCCCAGGCCTACCCGAACAAGCCCATCCGCTTCATCATCGCCTCGGCGCCCGGTGGCGGCACCGATGCCATCGGCCGCGTGATCGCCGACACGCTGGCTGCAACCTTCAAGCAGCCGGTGGTGCCCGAGAACCGGCCAGGCGCCAGCGGTGTGATCGCCTCGGAGATGCTGTACCGCGCCGCGCCCGACGGCTACACCATCGCCATCGTGCAGAACGGCCACACGGTCAACCCGGCGATCATCAAGAAGCTGCCCTACGACACGTTGAACGACTTCACGCCGGTGGCCTCGCTGGCGCGCTCGCCGCTGGTGCTGATCGCTGCCGCCCCGACGGGCGTGAAGAACGTCAAGGACATGCTGGAAACCGGCAAACGCACGCCCAACAGCCTGAACTTCGCATCGTCCGAGACCTCCTCGCGGCTCGCCGTGGAGATGATGAGCGGCGTCTCGGGCCTGCCCATGAACACGGTCTACTACAAGGGCACGGGACCGGCCGTGACCGACGTGGCCGGTGGCCATGTGAACTATACGGTGACCACCATCGCCTCCACCCTCGCACACCGCGACGCGGGCAAGATCAACTACCTCGCCGCCATGGCACCGGAGCGCTCGCCCTTCCTGCCCGACGTGCCCACGCTGGCCGAACAGGGCATGCCCGACATCACCGTGGTGGCCTGGTGGGGCATCCTGGCGCCGCCGAACTTGCCCAAGCCGATCCTGCAAACCTTGAACAGCGCGATCCGCGACGCACTGGCCTCGCCGGAGGTCAAGAAGCGCATGGACGTGCTCTCGGTCTCGCCCTGGCCGCAGAGCCCCGAGGACTTCGACAAATTCCTGCGCAAGGAACTGGAGGTGACGCTCAACGTGGCGCGCAAGGCGGGCATCCAGCCGGAATGATCCGTCGGCCCGGCCGCAGTGCGACGCTTCAGCTCTCGTGCAGCCGCCAGGTGGTCTCGAACTCGAAGCGGTCGATCGGGTAGGTGTTAACCGAGATCGACAACACGCGGTGCTGGCCGGTGTACTGGCGGCGCACGCGCAGGCCGGGCTCACCGGCCTTCACCTGCAGCACGCGGGCGCTGTCCTTGGGCATGGCCACGGCGCTCACCGTCTGCCGCGCGGCGACGATGGGCTCGCCACCATGCTTCTCGATCAGGCCGTAGATCCAGCTGCCGCCGTCGCCGTTCTGCAGCTCGTCGCGGATCGCTTCGCATTCGGGGCGCACATAGACCTTCATGTGCACGATGGGCACCTGCTCGTGCAGCGGATAACGGCACATGTCCAGCTCCAGCCAGCGTTCGCCCACCGGGCAGCCGAGCCAGTCCGACAGCGGCAGCTTCACATGCACCCAGCGGCTGCCCAGGTATTTCAGCCGCGTCTCCTGCGTGTACTGCAGCAGCTCGCCGAGCGAACCCAAGGTCGCCACGAAGCGCCGCTCCGGCGCGGCCAGCTGCACCGTCGTGCCCACGCCCTGCTGACGCACCAGCAGGCCCATGTCGCACAGGATGCGCACCGCCTCGCGCAGCGTGTGGCGCGACACAGCGAAGCGTTCGCACAGCTGCGGCTCGGGCGGCAGCAGCGCACCCACGGCGAAGTCGCCGCGCGCGATGAGCGCCTGCAGCTCCGCGGCCACGCGCTGGTAGCGCGGCGCGGAGGCCACGAGTCGGGAGGAGGACAGCGCTGCGGTATCGGGTGCCATGCGGGGACGTGCGTCGGAAATTTGCGTTGACAGCGATTGTGGCCGCAGCATAACATCCGGACGTTTGGACGTTCAGATGAATCCACGAGACACCTCCCCCTCCCCGGACGCTCCGGCGGCCTCCGCCTCGCCACCCTCCTCGGCCACCCCACCATCCCCGCTGCCGCTGCAGGGCTGCCTGGTCATCGAGATGGGCCACAGCATCGCAGGCCCGTTCGCGGGGCAGATCCTCGGCGATCTCGGCGCGCAGGTCATCAAGATCGAGAAAGCCAAGGGCGACGACGCGCGCCACTGGGGCCCGCCCTTCGTGGACGGCGCCTCCGCCACCTTCCGCGCGATGAACCGCAACAAGCGCTCGGTGGTGGTCGACCTGCGCGATGCCCTGCAGATCGCCGCGCTGCGCCAACTGACGCAGACACGTGCCGATGCCGTGGTGCAGAACATGCGCCCCGGCCAGGTCGACGCGCTGGGGCTGGATGCCGCGACCCTCACCGCGCTCAACCCCCGCCTGGTCTACTGCAACATGGGTGCCTTCGGCGCAGCCGGGCCCCTGGCGAACAAGCCCGGCTACGACCCGCTGATGCAGGCCTTCGGCGGCATCATGAGCGTGGTCGGCGAGCCCGGCAGCGCACCGGTGCGGGTGGGTCCTTCGATCATCGACATGGGCTGCGGCCTGTGGGCCGCGCTGGGCGTGGTGGCGGCACTGCATCGGCGGCATGCCACGGGTCGCGGCGGCATCGTGGATGTGTCGCTGTTCGAGACGGCCATCGGCTGGATGGGCATGTACTGCGCGCAGTACCTGGCCGGCGGCCAGATGCCCACCAAGCAGGGCTCGGGGCAGGTCGGCATCGTGCCCTACCGCGCCTACCGCACGGCCGATGGCGACCTCGTGGTCGCGGCCGGGAACGACAGCCTATTCGCATCGCTGTGCGGCGTGCTCGGGCATGCTGAATGGACCACCGACCCGCGCTTCGCGAGCAACCCGCAACGTGTGGCCCACGCGCCCGCGCTGTATGCGCTGCTCGAGCCCTGCTTCCTGCAGGCCACCAGCGCGCAGTGGACGCAGCGGCTCGAGCAGGCCGGCGTGCCCTGCGCGCCCGTGCAGGACGTGGGCCAGATGCTGGCCCACCCCCAGACGCTGGCCACCGGCATGCTGCAGCAGGTCGCCGGCAGCTCCATCCCCCTCGTGGGCCTGCCGCTGTCGCTGGACAGCGTGCGCCCCGTGCCGCGCAGCGCACCGCCCGCCCTGGGCGAGGCGGGCTCGCTGCACGACCTGATCGCCGAACTCGAAACCTTCCACCCCACCCATGCACCTGCCTGAATGCGAAACCCTGCGGCTCGACGAGCCGCTGCCCCATGTGCTGCGCGTGACGCTGCAGCGCCCCGAGGTCATGAACGCCATCAACACCCGCATGGGCCAGGAGCTGCGCGCGCTGTGGACGCAGCTGGCCACCGATGGCGAGGGCCTGCGCTGCGTGCTACTCACCGGCGCCGGCGAGCGCGCGTTTTGCGCGGGCGGTGACCTGAAGGAACGCCAGGGCATGACCGACGCGCAATGGCGCGCGCAGCACCTGGTCTTCGAGCAGGCCTACTTCCGCCTGCTGGACCTGCCCATGCCCGTGGTCGCCGTGCTCAACGGCGTGGCCTACGGCGGGGGACTGGAGACCGCGCTGGCCTGTGATTTCATCCTGGCTTCGGACACGGCACGCTGCGCGCTTACCGAGACACGCCTGGGCATCATGCCCGGCGGAGGCGGCACGCAGAACCTTGCGCGCGCCGTAGGCGAGCGCCGCGCGAAGGAGCTCATCTTCCGCGCCGCGCCCTTCGGCGCGCAGGAAGGCCTGCAGTGGGGACTGTTCAACGCGGTGCACCCGCAGGCCCAGCTGATGGACGCCGCTCTGCGCTGCGCGCAGGACATCGCCGCCAACGGCCCACTGGCCGTGCGCCAGGCCAAGACCGCCATCCACCTGGGCCTGCAGTCCGACCTGCTCACGGGTTCGCGGCTGGAGATCGAGGCCTACAACCGCCTGGTGTCCTCGCAGGACCGCCACGAGGGCGTGGCCGCCTTCAACGAGAAGCGCGCAGCGCGCTTCACGGGGGAGTGAGCACCATGCCCATGCCTTCCGTCACCCTGCGCGAGGTGGGCCTGCGCGACGGCCTGCAGATGCTGGCACAGCTGGTGCCGACCGAGACCAAGATCGACTGGATCCGCCGCGAGCACGCCGCCGGCGTGCGCGAGATCGAGGTCACCTCGCTGGTGCCGCCCAGGCTGCTGCCGCAGTTCGCCGACGCCGCGGAGGTGGTGGCCGCCGCGCGCGCCCTGCCCGGCCTCACGGTGGTGGCGCTGGCACCCAACCTCAAGGGCGCCGAACGCGCCTTCGAACTGGGCGTGCACAAGCTGGACTTCGTGGTCTCGGTCAGCCGCACGCACAACCTGAAGAACGTGCGCCGGCCGCGCGAGGAATCCCTGGCGGACTTCGCCCGCATCGTGCAGGCGCGCGACGCCGCCGGCCTGCGCGGCCAGGTCACGCTGTCGGCCGGCCTGTCCTCCGCGCTGGGCTGCAGCTACGAGGGCGCCGTGTCGCTGGACGACGTGCGCCACTGCGCCGCCGAACTGGCCGCGGCCGGGGCCGACGAGATCCTTGTGGCCGACACCGTGGGCTACGCGAACCCGCCGCAGGTGCATGCAGCCTTCGAGGCCGTGCAGCGCGAGGTGGGCGGCATTCCTGTAGGCGCACATTTCCACGACACGCGCGGCCTGGGCATCGCCAACGTGGTGGCCGCCTGGCAGGCCGGCGTACGCCTCTTCGACGCCTCGCTCGGGGGCCTGGGTGGTTGCCCGCACTCGCCCGGCGCCACCGGCAACGTGGCGATGGAAGACCTCTGCTTCCTCTTCGAATCCATGGGCGTGGCCACCGGCATCGACCTGCAGATGCTGCTCGCGCTGCGCCGCCACTTGCCCACCGTGCTGGGTGACGCGCCCTGGTTCGGCGCGTTGTCCAGGGCCGGCCTGCCGCAGGGCTTCCATCCCGCCACCCCCTCCCCCGCCCTCCACGAAGGAACCCCGGCATGAACGCCCCCCAAGACGCCGCCGACGCTGCCGCGCCGCTGCTGCCGCGCGACGACTCTCCCGAGATCCGCGAAGGCGTGCGCCGCATCTGCGCCGACTTCCCCGGCGCCTACTGGCGCGCGCTCGACGAACGCTCGGACTACCCCAGCGAATTCGTGCGCGCCATGACCGAGGCGGGCTACCTGGCCGCACTCATCCCCGAGGAATACGGCGGCGCCGGTCTGCCCCTGCGCGCGGCCGGCATCGTGCTCGAGGAGGTGCATGCCTGTGGCGGCAACGCCAGCGCCACGCACGCGCAGATGTACACCATGGGGACGCTGCTGCGCCACGGCAGCGTGCAGCAGAAGGCGCACTGGCTGCCGCAGATCGCCTCCGGGGCGCTGCGCCTGCAGGCCTTCGGCGTGACGGAGCCCACCTCCGGCACCGACACCACGCAGCTCAAGACGCGTGCGGTGCGCGAAGGCGACAGCTACGTCATCAACGGCCAGAAGATCTGGACCTCGCGCGCGCTGTATTCGGACCTGATGCTGTTGCTGGCGCGCACCACCCCGCTGGAGGAGGTGGCGCGGCGCTCCGAGGGCCTGTCAGTGTTCCTGGTTGACATGCGCGCGGCGCGCGACCACGGCATGACCATCCGGCCCATCCGCACGATGATCAACCACAACACCACCGAGGTGTTCTTCGACAATTTGCGCATCCCCGCCGACAGCCTGGTCGGCGAGGAAGGCCGGGGCCTGCGCTACATCATGGACGGCATGAATGCCGAGCGCATCCTGGTGTCGCACGAGTCCATCGGCGACGCGAAGTGGTTCGTGAACACGGCCGTGAAATATGCCAACGAGCGCGTGGTGTTCAAGCGGCCCATCGGCCAGAACCAGGGCGTGCAGTTCCCCATCGCCAAGGCCTACGCCTCCGCGCAGGCCGCCGAGCTGATGGTGCGCCAGGCCGCGAGCCTCTTCGAGGCCGGTGTGCCCTGCGGCGAGCAGGCCAACCTGAGCAAGCTGCTCAGCGCCGAAGCCGCCTGGGAGGCCGGCGAGGCCTGCATGCAGACGCACGGTGGCTTCGCCTACGCCTGCGAATACGACATCGAGCGCAAATGGCGTGAGGCGCGCGTGCAGCGCACGGCGCCGATATCCACGAACCTGATCCTGTCGTACGTGGCCGAACACGTGCTCGGGCTGCCCCGTTCCTATTGATATGCAACACCCCCGTTTGGACTTCTCACTGCGTGTAGAAGTCCCATCCCCCCTCCAGGGGGCGCACCCAGCGGCCTGGCAGAGCCAGTTCCGCGGGTGCACTGGTACAGGCCGCTCGTCTCATGCAATGCGGGTGTCGCGCAGCGCTCTGGAAAACTGACATGGCAGACACTTCCGAACCCCGCGGCCTGACGCGCCAGCTCGCGCAGTGGATCGCGTCCACGGCGTCGGCAGACATCCCGGCGGGCGCGCACGGTCCGATCCTGCGCGGCGGCATCGACTGCGAGGGCGTGCTGCTGGCCGGGCGCAACGAGCCGGTCGTGCAACACCTGCTGCAGGCCTTCGCCGTGCGCAGCGCGCCGCAGGCCGGCGACGCGCCGGTGCTGGTCGACCGGGGCTGGGCCGCACCCGCGGTGGCAGCGCTGCTCAACACCACCGCCGCGCACGCATTGGACTACGACGACACCGGGCTCGACGGCCACCCCAGCGTGGTGCTGGCGTCGGCCACGTCCGCACTGGCCACTGCCGAGGGAAGCACGCCGCTGGAGGCCCGCTGTGCCTATGCACTGGGCTACGAGACCTGGGCCGAGCTGAGCCAGCGCGACGCGCCGCGCCATACCAAGGGCTGGCATCCGACGGCGGTGTTCGGCTGCGTGGGCACGGCGGCGGCTGCGGCCTGGCTGCTGCGCCTGGACGCGGCCCGCACGCAGCACGCGCTGGGCATCGCCGCCTCGATGGCGGCCGGCGTGGTGGCGAACTTCGGCTCCATGACCAAGCCGCTGCAGGTGGGGTATGCGGCGCACAACGGCATCCAGGCCGCGCTGCTCGCGCGGGGCGGCATCACGGCGTCGGAGGACGCGCTGGAAGGCCCGCGAGGGCTGCTGGTGGCGCTGTCGCCTGCCGGTGCGCCCCGCCTGGACGGCGCCGCAGCGCGCGGCCGGCCCTGGCGCATCCTGGAGCAGGGCCTGAACATTAAGCGCTTTCCGATCTGTTATGCGCTGCACCGTGCCACCGACGCCGCGCTGGCGCTGCACCGCCGCCTGGAAGGGCGCGCGGTCGAGCGCATCACCGTGGAACTCGGCGTGCACCAGGCCGGCATGCTGCGCCAGGCGCTGCCGGCAAACGGGCTGGACGCGAAATTCAGCGCGCCCTTCGCCATGGCCTGCGCCCTGCTGCACGGGCGCGTGGGCCTGGCGGAGCTGGAAGATGCCGTGGTGCAGCAGCCCGCGCTGCGCGCGATGATGGCGCGTGTGGAGGTGCGCATCGTGCCGGGCGAGGATCCGCAGGAGCCGATCTTCGCGCCCGCGGACCGCGTGCTGCTGGTGCTCGCCGACGGCACCGAGCTGGCCTCCGAGCCGGTGGTGCGGGCCTTGGGCCATGCCAGCCGGCCGCTCGGCCTGGACGCGCTGCGCGAGAAGTACCTGGACTGCGCCGTGCGCAGCACCCAGCCGGCGCAGGCGCTGCAGCGCTGGGCGGTGCTGGAGAACGAGTTCGCGCAGCATGCAGCCTGAGGACAACATCCCCGCGCGCATCGACCTGCTCGCGCAGCAGTGCCTGGCGCTGCGACTGGAGGACCAGGATGCCAAGGTGCGGCGTGCCGTGCGCTGGTTGCTGCTGGACACCGTGGGCTGCGCGCTGGCGGCGCGCGGGCACCCGGCCGTGGTCAAGGCCGCGCGCGCGGCGGCCACCTGGGGCAGCGCGCAGGCCACCGGCCTGGGCAGCGGCAGACCGGCATCGTTGCTGGGTGCCATCGTGGATTCGGGCGCCGCGATCCGCGCGCTGGACTACAACGACTTCTACTGGGGGCCGGGCATCGGTGGCCACCCCAGCGACCTGTTCGGCGTCTGCATTCCGCTGGCCGAACACACGGGCGCCTCGCTCGCAGAGCTGCTGGAGGCGGCGCTGGTGGGCTACGAGCTGTACCTGCGCATCCTCGACCGCATGGCAGCGCATGGCGTCTTCGACCACACGGGTGCGATGACGGCCGCCTCGGCTGCGGCGGCGGCCCGGCTGCTGGGGCTGGATGCGGACGCCACCACCGACGCGCTGGCCATCGCCTGCGTGCGCGGGCCCGCGATGTCCGCCATGCGCCATGGCGAGATCTGCGAGGCCAAGGCCACGGCACCCGCCACCGCGGGCCTGAGCGGCGTGGTGGCCGCGCAGCTGGCGCAGGCCGGCATCGGCGGCCCGCGCAGCGCATGCTTGGGCCCGCTGGGCCTGGGCGCCTGGCTGCGCGAGCCCGGCCTCGTCGCGGGACTGGACGCGGCCGAAGGATTCGGCAGCGCCATCGCGCGCGTCAGCATCAAGCGCTTCGCCTGCATCGGCACGGCGCAGTCCACCGTGGCCGCGGCGCGGGACATCCACCGCCAGGCCGCAGGCCGCCGCCTGCAGCAGGTGCAGCTGCGGCTCACCGCGTCGCCGCTGATCGTGCACCAGACCTCCGAGGCCTACCGGCGCCCGCGCAACCGCGAGACCGCCGACCACAGCTTCTTCTCGCTGGCCGCGATGACGCTGTGCGATGGCGACCTCGTGCCACGCCAGTTCGCGGCCGGCCGCTACCAGGACGCGGATGTGCTCGCCATGTCCGACCGCCTGGTCTTCGACTGCACGCTGCCCGTGGAGCGCAAGGGCCTGTTCCAGGCCCAGCTGCACGCCACGCTCGAAGACGGCACGGTGCTGGAGGCCCTGCATGCGCACCCGCCCGGCCATCCGCTGAACCCTTTGCAGCGCGACGAGCTGCTGGCCAAGTGGCAGGGCTGCTGCGCCGGCGTGCTCGACGGCGAGACCCCCGAGCGCCTCGCCCATGCCACCCTGGACGGTCCGCTGGACCTTCCCGTGCGCGACTGGCTCGCGCCGCTGCACACCGCTTCCTCACCTCTGGAGAACCCCGCATGAGCATTTCCCGCCCCCTGGACGGCCGCGTGGCCGTCGTCACGGGCAGCGCACGCCGCATCGGCCGCGCCATCGCCGTGGAGCTGGCGCGCCGCGGCGCGCACGTCGTCGTCCACACCCTTGCCGACACGGCCTCGGCCGAAGAGACCGCACGGCTGGTGCGCGCCGAGGGTGTGCAGGCCGAGGTCTGCAGAGCCGACCTGTGCACCGTGGAGGGCGCGCGCGACCTCATGGCCGTGCCGCAGCGGGCCTGGGGCCGGCTGGACATCCTCGTCAACAGTGCGGCCGTGCGCCACCCGGTGCCCTTCGAGGACCTGGACTACGCCGAATGGCGCCGCATCATGGGCATCATCCTCGACGGCACGTACCTGTGCTGCCACGCGGCCCAGGCGCTGCTCAAGGCCAGCCCGCAGGGGCGCATCGTCAACATCGGCGGCATCACGGGCCAGATCGGCGCCCAGGGCCGCGCACACGTGGTGGCCGCCAAGGCCGGCGTGATGGGCCTGACCAAGGCGCTGGCGCTGGACCTGGGGCCGCACGGCGTGACCGTGAACTGCGTCGCGCCCGGCCTGGTGGAGTCGCCCGAGGACGACGACGTCTCCACGCAGTTCCGCCGCAAGCACACGCCGCTGGAGAAGATCCCGCTGGGCCGCGTGGGCACACCGCAGGACGTGGCGCTGGCCGTGGCCACGCTGGCCGGCGACGACATGGCCTACTGCACGGGACAGACGGTGCATGTGAACGGTGGGGTCTTTCCATGGTGACGCCCGCGGCACCCAAGGCATCGACCACACCGGCCACGCCAGCCACGCCAGTCACGCAGCTGCTCGCGGCCCACATCGCCACCGCACGCAGGCGCACGCTGCCGCCCGAGGTGGTGCGCAAGACGTGCCTGCATGTGCTCGACACCGTGGCGGCCATGGTCTCGGGCACGCGGCTGGAAGCCGGGTTGCGCATCCTGCCGTGGGCGCAGGGCCAGGGTGGGCCGGCCCAGGCGCAGGTGGTGGGCTCCGCCGTGCGCACGCATGCTGCCTGGGCCGCGCTCGCAGGCGGCGTGCTGGCCCATGCCGACGAGACCGACGACTCCCACGCGCTGTCGCTCACCCACCCCGGCTGCGCCATCGTGCCCGCCGCGCTGGCGGTGGCCGAATGGCTCGACGTGCCCGGTGAGGTGCTGGTGCGCGCCGTGGCGGCGGGCTACGACGTGGGACCCCGCGTGTCGCAGGCGCTCGGAGGCGAGCGGCTGTTCGACCGCCACCACAGCTCGCATGCCATCGGCGGCCTGTTCGGCGCCTCGGCCGCCACCGCGGTGGTGATGGACTTCGACCCAGCGCACTGCGCCTACATGCTGGCCTATGCCGTGCAGCAGGCCTCGGGCAACCCCTGCTGGCGGCGCGACCCCGAGCACGTGGAGAAGGCCTTCGATTTCGGTGGCATGCCCGCCTACCAGGCCGTCACCGCCGCCACGCTGGTGCAGGCGGGCTTCACCGGCTCGCTGGAGCCGCTGGAGGGCACGCCCGGCCTGTTCGCGGCGCATGCGGCCTCGGCCGACATCACGCTGGCCACGCAGGCGCTCGGCGAGCGCTACGAGGTGATGCGCACCGCGATCAAGAAGTGGTGCGTGGGCTCGCCGATCCAGGCCGCACTGGACTCCACGCTGCACCTGATGCAGCACGAGGGCCTGCGCGCCGCCGACGTGGCGCGCATCGCGGTGGCGCTGCCCCGCCAGTCCGCACCCGTGGTGGACCGGCGCGCGATGCCCGCCGTGAACCTGCAGTTCCAGATGGCCAGCCTGCTCAGCGACGGCCGGCTGACCTTCGAGTCCACGCACGACACGGCGCGCATGCAGGCCCCCGACATCGTGGCGCTGTGCGACCGCATCCACATCGACGCGCGGCCCGAGCAGGCCTTCATCGACAACTCGCGCCAGGCCATCGTGACCGCGCAGCTGCACGACGGCCGCACGCTGCGCCACCACACGCTGCACGTGCGCGGCACGCCGGCCGACCCCATGACGGCGGCCGAGGTGCAGGACAAGGCCCGCGACCTCATGGCGCCTGTGCTGGGCCTGCCCACCACGAACGCGCTGATCGAACAGCTCACCCACCTGGAGCGCCTGCCGCGCACCAGCGACCTGCGCCGCCTGCTGATGCCGGGCGACCCCGCCTGACCCACCCTACCGTTGACAAAGAGGAGACACACCATGGGCCATCCCCCCACCATCTCGCGGCGCACGGCGCTGGCAGCCACCCTGGGCGCGTTGTCCGTGCCCGCCTGGGCGCAGGGCAGCGGATACCCCAGCAAGCCCATCCGCCTCATCGTGCCCACGCCGCCGGGTGGCGGCGCAGACGCGCTGGCGCGCGTGATCGGGCAGCGCCTGTCGGAGCAGATGAAGCAGCCCTTCGTCATCGAGAACCGCCCCGGCGCGGCCGGCAACACCGCCGCCGAGCAGGTGGCCCGGATGGCACCCGATGGCTACAACCTCTTCATAGGTGCCATCGCACCGCTGGCCATCTCGCCATCGCTGTACAAGAGCCTGCCCTACGACCCGATCAAGGACTTCACGCCCATCTCTCGCGGCGTGCTGCTGAGCAACATCCTGGTGGTCCACCCGTCCGTGCCGGCGAACAACGTGCGCGAGCTCATCGCCCTGGCCAAGGCCAAGCCGGGGACGATCAACTACTCCTCCTCGGGCACGGCCACCGCGGGCCACCTGGCCGGGGAACTGTTCGCGGCCATGACCGGCACGAACATCGTCCACGTGCCCTACAAGGGCGGCGGCCCGGCCATGAACGATTTGATCGCCGGCCATGTGCAGATCAGCTTCGCCAGCCCGCCGTCGGCACTGCCGCAGGTGAAGGCGGGCAAGCTCCGGGTGCTGGGCGTGACCACCGAGGCACGCGAACCGTCGATGCCCGATGTGCCGACCATCGCAGAGTCCGGCGTGCCGGGCTTCGTGGCCAACAACTGGTACTGCTTCGTGGGCCCGGCCGGCATGCCGCACGACATCGTGGAACGCCTTAACAAGGAGCTGCGCCTGGCCATGCAGGATCCGGCCGTGCAGGCGAACATGCACACGAACGGCATGCTGCCCGACCCGAGCACCCCCGAGGAACTGGGCCGCTTCATCCAGTCCGAGATGGACAAGTGGGGCAAGATCGTGCGGGCCCGGGACCTCAAGCCCGACTGACCCGCGTCAAAGCTGCCGCGTGGAGAAGGTGTCGCAGCCCTTCACGTTGCCGTTCTGCAGGCCGTTGTTGAACCAGCGCTGGCGCTGCGCGCTGGTGCCATGGGTGAAGCTCTCCGGCACCACGGCGCCGCCGCCCGCACGTTGCAAGGCGTCGTCGCCGATCTTGGCGGCGGCGTTCATGGCCTCTTCCACATCGCCCTTCTCCAGGATCTGGCGCGCATTCTGCGCATGGTGGGCCCACACGCCGGCCAGGCAGTCGGCCTGCAGCTCCAGGCGCACGCTCAGGGCGTTGTATTCGGTCTGGCTGACGCGCTGGCGCGTCTGGTCCATCTTCTCGGTGATACCCAGCAGGTTCTGCACATGGTGGCCCACCTCGTGCGCGATCACATAGGCCTGCGCGAAGTCGCCCGGCGCACCCAGTCGGTCGCGCAGCGTCTGGTAGAAGGCCAGGTCGATGTAGACCTTCTGGTCACCGGGGCAGTAGAACGGACCCATCGCCGACTGCCCCGTGCCGCAGGCCGTGGGCGTGGCACCGCGGAACAGCACCAGCTTGGGCTGCTGGTAGGTGCCGCCGCCCTGCTTGAAGATCTGGCCCCACACATCCTCGGTGTCGCCCAGCACGGTGGAGACGAAACGCGCCATGGTGTCGTCGGCCGGTGGCTTCTGGGCCGGGCCCTGCTGCTCCACCGCCACCGGGCCACCGCCGCCGCTGAGCATGGAGAGGATGGTCAACGGGTTGACGCCCAGCACCCAGCCGCCGACCAGCGCGATCACGATGGTGCCGATGCCGATGCTGCGGCCGCCGATCATGCCGCCGCCCCCACCGCTCGACCGGCGGTCCTCGACGTTGTCAGACTCGCGGTTGCCTTCCCATTTCATGTGTGTTCTCCCTGTGGCGATCAGTGGTGCTCGGCCTGCACGCGCCGCGTGGGCGCGGTACATTGGGCACGATGTTACGCCCGCCCGCCCTCCGATCCCACGCGGCCGCCCCGCCGGCCACGGACATGCCACCCACTGTCCTGTTGACGGGCTTCGACGCTTTTGGTGGAGCCCGCTCGAACCCCAGCTGGTTGCTGGCCCAAGCCATAGAGGGTGAGTCCCTGCAGGGGCACCGCGTGGTCGCCGCGCAGCTGCCCACCGTCTTCGGCGATGCGCTGCAGGTGCTGGACGCGCAGCTGCGGCAGCAGCCCCCGGCCCTGGTGCTCTGCCTGGGCCTGGCCGGTGGCCGCACGGGCCTCTCGCTCGAGCGCGTGGCCATCAACGTCGACGATGCGCGCATCCCCGACAACCGCGGTGCCCGGCCGGTGGACCGGCCCGTGGTGGACGGCGGCCCGGCAGCCTATTTCACGACGCTGCCCATCAAGGCCATGCTGCAAGCCGTGCGCGACGCGGGCGTGCCGGCCGAGGTGTCGCAAACCGCCGGCACCTTCGTCTGCAACCATGTGTTCTATGGCCTGATGCACCGGCTGGCGCAGGACCCGGCGCTGCGCCGGACGCGCGGCGGCTTCCTGCACGTGCCGCACCTGCAGGGCGAAGGCCAGCCGGCGATGGCGCTGGAAGACATGGCGCGCGGCCTGCGCGCAGCGCTGGTGGCGGCGCTGCGAACCACCACCGACGTGGTGCTTGCCGCCGGCGCGGAGCATTGAACCACTGGCGAGCCAGATACTGCGAGACGCAGTGAGCCGTCCGTAACGGAGCGCGTCCCTGTCAAGCCTTGGGCAGCGTGACGCCCACCTGGCCCTGGTATTTGCCGCCCCGGTCCTTGTAGCTGACCTCGCAGACCTCGTCGCTCTCGAAGAACAGCACCTGGGCGCAGCCTTCGCCCGCATAGATGCGCGCGGGCAGCGGCGTGGTGTTGGAGAACTCCAGCGTCACGTAGCCCTCCCATTCCGGCTCGAAGGGCGTGACGTTGACGATGATGCCGCAGCGCGCATAGGTGCTCTTGCCCAGGCAGATGGTCAGCACGTTGCGCGGGATGCGGAAGTATTCGACCGTGCGGGCCAGTGCGAAGCTGTTGGGCGGGATGATGCAGCTGTCACCCTCGAAATCCACGAAGCTCTTCTCGTCGAAATTCTTGGGGTCGACAACAGTGCTGTGGATGTTCGTGAAGACCTTGAACTCGGGCGCGCAGCGGATGTCGTAGCCGTAGCTGCTGGTGCCGTAGCTGATGATCTTGTGGCCCTCGCGCTCGCGGATCTGCCCGGGCTCGAAGGGCTCGATCATGCCGGTGGTCTCGGCCATGCGGCGTATCCATTTGTCGCTCTTGATGGTCATGGGCTCGGGCCTCGTGTGCGGTGCGGGTGCGAAAAGAAGGGCTGGATTGTAGGCAGTGGGCCCCACTGCCACCACCCACCACCGCGCGCCGCCGCTGGCTATCATGTCCCGCAGCCATGCTGCACCACCTTCACCTCGGCGACGCCTGGGCCGGCAACACGGTCAATACCGCCATCTTTCGCGCACACGGCCTGTTCAGTGCGCAGGATTGGCAGTTCGCCGCCTGGTATGTGGACAGCCGACGGTTGCGCATCCTGCGGCGCACGCTGGCCACGGGTGCGCTGCGGGTGCACGACCTGCCGGGCCACTATGCGCTGGACGATGCGCACCACACGATCAGCCTCGGCATCGACCGCCGAGGCTGCCTGCACCTGGCCTACGGCCATCATGGCAGCCCCCTGCGCTACCGGCGGGGCCTGCAGCCCCTGGCCATCGATGCATGGACAGGCGAATGCGAAATGACCGGGGTGCACGAGCAGGAGCTGACCTACCCGAGCTTCCTGCTGCCGCAGGCCGGCCGTGGCCTGGTCTTCCTCTACCGCGACGGCCGCTGGGACCGCGGGGCCGCGCGCCTGAAGCACTTCGACGAGGAGCGCGCCTGCTGGCACGACCTCGATCCGCCGCTGCTCGATGGCCGCGCACACCAGCCCACGGCCAATGCCTACTGGAACACCGTGGCCACGCCGCCCGACGGCAGCCTGCACCTGTCCTTCGTGTGGCGGCATGCCACGCACCACCCGACCGACCAGGCGCTGGACCACCGGCAGCCTAGCTACCTGCGCTCCATGGATGGCGGCGTGCAGTGGAGCACCATCGATGGTCATCCCTGCGCCCTGCCCCTGCGTCCCGGCGCGCCGGAGCCCACGATTCCGCTGCCGCCGCACGTCGCGCCCATGAACCAGTGCGGCATGGCGCTGGACTCGCAGGGCAGGCCGCACATCGCCTTCCATGCGCCGGACGGAGCGGGCATCCCCCAGGTCTGGCACCTGCACCACGATGGCCGGCAATGGCAGGCGCACGCCGTGACGCGGCGCACGCAGGCCTTCGGCACGCGCGGCACGGGCACGCTGCGGCTGCCGATCAGCCGCCCCTCCATCGTGGCCGGTGCCGACGGCAGCGTGTACATCGTCTACCGCAGCGACGACGCACGCCATCCGCAACGCATGGTGGCCCAGCGCCTGCAGCCGCCCTATGCCGCGCCGGACCCCGAGGACCTGCGTGTGTTGTGGCCCGAGCCCCTGGGCTTCTGCGAGCCCGTGATCGACCATCCGCGCTGGCAGCGCGACGGCATCCTGTCGCTGCTGCTGCAACACAACGATCAGCCCGACCATGACGCGCCACCGGCCTCGCGCGTGGCGCCCGTGCACATCGCCGAATGGTCGCTCGCCGCGCTGTGGCAGCAGCCAGCGCCCTCCGCGCCACGTCCACCAGCCGCGTGGATGCCACGCTGGCAGGTGCGATTGCCGCAGGTGCCTGCGCGGAGCCCCGCGAAACCACCGCCTGTTGCAGACGATGCGCTGGCAGCGACGGTGGACATCGTGGTGTGCGTGCACGACGCGCTCGAAGAGACCACCGCCTGCGTGGCGTCGCTGGCCACCGCCATGCGTGCCGGCGACCGGCTGCTGCTGGTGGACGATGCCTCCGGCCCCACATGCGCGGAGGCATTGCGCGCGCAGGCCGCGGCAGCGCCCCAGCGGGTGCAGCTGCTGCGCCTGGACGGCACGCCCCGCGGCTACTGCCGCGCCGCCAACCACGGCCTGGCACACACACGCGCGCCCTGGGTGCTGCTGCTCAACAGCGACACCCTGCTGTGCCGCAGCGCACTGGAGAAGATGCTGCGCCTGGCACAGGGCATTCCCCATGCGGGCATCGTGGGGCCGCTGTCGAACGCGGCGCACGGCCAGTCCATCCCCGAGTCCGCCAGCAGCGCGCAACAGACCGCCGTCAATCCGCTGCCCGACGGGGTGGACACGCAGGGCATGGACGCGCTGTGCGCCTTGTGGGCCCAAGGCCACCCACCACCGCAGGTGCCGCTGGTGCACGGCTTCTGCATGCTGCTGCGCCGCAGCCTCGTGGACACCATCGGCGCATTCGACGAAGCCCGATTCCCGCAGGGGTATGGCGAGGAATACGACTTCTGCCTGCGCGCGGCGGATGCTGGCTACACGCTGCATGTCGCCACCGACGCCTTCGTCTACCACGCCAAGTCCGCGAGTTACCGCGACCCGGAACGCCGCACGGCGCTGATGCGCGCGGGCATCGCCGCGCTGGCGGCCAGGCATGGCGCCGCGCGCTGGGACGCGGCGCTGCAGGCCACGCTGGCCCATCCCGAACTGGCCCGCATGCGCGCCGCCGCGCGGCAGTGGATCGCGCAGCGTCCGGGCTGACGCTCAGGCCGTTGGCGTGGAACTGCGTGCGGCGATGTGCACACGCTGCACGAGCCGGTCGTCACCCAGCACCACCATCGCGAACAGCAACTCGTCGAGCGTGCCTGCGCTGGCCGTGCGCCGCGCCAGCAGCGGCGTGCAGGCCGGGTCCAGCACCAGGAAATCCGCCTCGCAACCCGGCGCGAGGTTGCCCACCACGCCCTCCAGCCCCAGCGCGCGCGCCGCACCCGCCGTGTGTTGCCACCACAGCTGCTGCGGCGTGAGGCTCAGCCCCGGCTTGGTCTGGCCCTCGCGGCCCACGTAGTAGGCGGCCAGCATGGTGTGGAACGGACTAAGCGAGGTGCCACCGCCCACGTCGCTGGCCAGGCCGTAACGGAAACCAATGCGGTCTGCCCCCGCGTAGTCGAAGAAGCCACTGCCCAGGAACAGGTTGCTGGTGGGGCTCACGGCGGCGGCGGCGCCGGTGTCGCGCATCAGCGCGCGGTCGGTGTCGTCGAAGTGGATGCAGTGGGCATAGATGGCACGCGCGCGCAGCAGGCCGAAGTCCTCGTACACCGAGAGGTAGGAGCGTGCCTGCGGGTACAGCGTGCGCACCCACGCCACCTCGTCCTTGTTCTCGGCCACATGCGACTGGATCCAGACATCGGGGTAGCGCGCCGCGAGTTCACCCGCACCGCGCATCTGCGCATCCGAGCAGCTGGGCGCGAAACGCGGCGTAATGGCATACCCCAGCCGGTCCACACCGTGCCAGCGGCCGATGAGGTCCTCGCTGTCGCGCAGGCTCTGCACGGCCTCGTCGCGCACGCCGTCGGGCGAGTGGCGGTCCTGCAGCACCTTGCCCGTGATCAGGCGCAGGTGGCGGCGTTGTGCCTCGCGGAACAACGCTTCCACCGAGGCCGGATGCGAAGTGGAGAAACACAGCGCCGTGGTCACGCCGTGGCGCTGCAGCTCGTCGAGGAAGAAGGGCGCGACGCCCGCGCCATGGGCCGGGTCGGCGAAACGCGACTCCTGCGGGAAGGTGTAGTTCTCCAGCCACGGCAGCAGGCCGCTCGCCGGTGAGCCGATCACGTCCACCTGCGGGAAGTGCACATGCAGGTCCACGAAACCGGGCGCCAGGATGCGGCCCGGCAGGTGTTCCACCGGCACATGCGCGAAGCGTTGCGCCAGCTCCGCATGGGGTCCCACGTCCAGCACCACCTCGCATCCTGCGGCGCCCGGGCCCGTGACCAGCATGCCGTCGGGTTCATAGACCGCCTGCTGAGCAGGATCGAAACGCAGGATGGCGGCGCGGTAGGCTTTCATGGCGCGCAGCATAACGAGGAACACAGGCGCGGCGCATACGCGCGGGCGCATAGCCTCTATGGTTCAGGTAAGAAACGAATGCGGGCACGAGGGTGGTGCCGCAGACGCCGATATGGGGCATGCAGCAGCACGCGCCGGGCGGGAACGGTGCACGGATTTCATATGCGAAACCGGCACCGTGCAAGACCATGGAAAACCCGGGAGACCCAGCATTCATGCGGCTTTGCGGGCTTCCTTGGTCTACACTGCGGCACCTCTTGGACCCAAGCCCCAAGCCCTCTTTTTGAAGGACCTTTCATGAACGTTCGCAGAACCCTCCTGGCCACCGGCGTCGCGCTGGCGGCCCTGGTCATGGCCGGCGGTGCCGCCGCCCAGGCCTACCCCACCAAGCCCATCAATGTCATCGTGTCCTTCCCGCCCGGTGGCGACACCGACGCGCTGGCGCGTGGCTTCGCCGAGAAGCTGGCCGCACGCCTGGGCCAGCCCGTGGTGGTGGAGAACAAGACCGGCGCCAGCGGCACCATCGGCAACTCCTACGTCGCCAAGGCCGCCCCGGACGGCTACACGCTGCTGTTCACGCCCAACACCATGGCCACCGCACCGCTGGTGCTCAAGCCCGGCAGTGGCGCCGTGTACGACCCGCTGACCGACTTCACGCCGATCCTGCTGGCCGGCACGCAGTCGCTGTTCCTGGTGGCCAACACCAGCACCGGCATCAAGGACATGAAGGACTTCGTGGCCGCCGCCAAGTCCGGCAAGATCACGAGCTACGCCAGCCCCGGCAGCGGCTCGCCGATGCACATCCTGGGCGAAGCCTTCAACAAGTCCGCCGGCATCAAGCTCACGCAGGTGCCCTACCGTGGCTCGGGCCCGGCCATCGTGGACCTCGTGGGTGGCCACATCCCGGTCTTCTACACCACGCTCGGCCCCGTGGCACAGCACCTGGCCAGCGGCAAGCTGGTCAACATCGGCGTGGCCGACCCGGCGCGTTCGCCGCTGGCGCCCAACGTGCCGACCTTCGCCGAGTCCGGCTTCAAGGATTCCGAAGTGGGTGCCTGGCAAGGCTTCCTCGGCCCCAAGGGCATGCCCGCCGACGTGGTCAAGACGCTGAACACGCACCTCAACGAAATCCTGAAGATGCCCGACATGGTCGAGAAGATGAAGACCATGGCACTGGTTCCCGCCGGCGGCGAGCCCGCGGCCATCCAGAAGGTCATCGCCAGCGACCACACCCGCTACGGCAAGGTGATCAAGGAAGCCGGCATCCAGGTCGAGTAAACGCGGCTCCCTCCAGCAAGCCGGGGCGTGTGCAGCGCCCCGGCTTTTTTTTGGCCGAGTGGAGCGGGTGCGTTACTTCGGCAACCCGCCTGCCACGCCCTGCACCAACCAGTCCATCGCCAGGATCTGCGGGTCCGTGAGCGTGGTGCCGGCCGCGATCACCTCGCGGCCCTGGTTGTCGCGCACCGGCTGCGCGCCCGCGCGGAAGGGATGCAACCTGCCGGCACCGATGTCCTTCTGGCGCGCCAGCACCTCGTCCTGCACGGCCTTGGGCACCTGCGGGCCGAAGTCGCCGACGCGCACCATGCCTTCCTTCACACCGCCCCAGAGGTTGCCGCTCTTCCACGTGCCGTCCAGCGCCGCCTGGGCGCGCTGCGTGTAGTAGGCGCCCCACTCGTGCGTGACGGCGACGATCTGCGCCGTCGGCGCGACCTTGCGCATGTCGGAGTGGTAGGCCACGGCCATCTTGCCGCGCTCCTCGGCCGCCACCATCACGGCGTTGGAGCCGGTGTGGAAGGCCAGCACGTCGGCCTGCTGGTTGAACAGCGTCATGGCCGCGTCGCGTTCGCGCGGCGGGTCGAACCAGGCGTTGAGCCAGATCACCTTGACCTGCGCCTGCGGGTCCACCGAGCGCATGCCCAGCGTGAAGGCGTTGATGCCCTGCAGCACCTCGGGGATGGGGAAGCCCGCGACGTATCCCGCGATGTGGGTCTTGCTCATGCGGCCCGCGGCCACGCCGGCCAGGTAGCGGCCCTCGTAATACCGCGCATTCGCGGTGGCCACATTGGGCGCGGTCTTGTAGCCGGTGATGGACTCGAAGCGCACGTTGGGGAAGTCGCGCGCGACTTTCAGCGTGGGCTCCATGTAGCCGAAGCTGGGCGTGAAGATCAGCTGGTGGCCCTGGGACGCCAGGTCGCGGATCACGCGCTCGGCATCCGGGCCCTCGGGCACATCGGCCACGTAGGTGGTGGTGACGCGGGGTGCGGCGCCGCGCGGCAGGCCCTGGTTCAGCGCCGCCTCCATGGCCTTGCGGCCCTCGTCGTGCTGGCGCACCCAGCCTGCGTCGGTGAGCGGCGCGACATAGACGAAAGCCGCCTTGAGCGGCGGCGTGACGGGCGCGAGGGCCTGCGAAAAAGCGGGGAAGCAACAACAAGCGGCCACGAGCGTGGCTGCGAGGTTTTTGTACATGGTAGTCCTCTACATGGCGCCGAATGAACACGGTGCAGGCTGCGTCGGCACGGCGCACCCGAGGGCGGGATTCTATCGAGGTGGTCCACCCGCAGCAGGCGCCTCGCCTGTGGGGGGGTAGCATCGCGCCATGTCCGCCGATCCCAGCCACCTGCTGCAAGCCCAGCAACGCCGCGCGCCTGCAGCACCGCATCTTCCCGGCGCCCTGGTGGCAGGCGCCACGGGCACGTTGGGCAACGAGGTGCTGCGCCGTCTGGCGTCGGGCGTACGGTATGTACAGGTGCAGGTGCTGGCCAGCGAGCCCATGACCACGCTGCTGCAGACCGTGCGGCCGCTGCGCGTGGAGGGGGATGACATCGGCACCTGGCCCTTGGCGCGGGGCGCCGCGGTGGGCGTGGTGATGTTCGACCGCCCGCAATTGCTGCAGGAGCGCGAACGCGCCTTGTGGACGCCGCGGCCCGAGCAACTGCTGCCGCTGGCGCAGTGGATGCGCCGCAGCGGCGTGTCCACGCTGGCCGTGGTGCTGCCGCACGACCAGGGCCGGTTGCCCACGGCACTGCGCGCAGGGCTGGCCAGCCTGGACGAACATGCCGTGGCCACGCTGGGTTTCGATCGCGTGCTGTTCCTGCGGGCAGCACGCAAACCCGGGGGACTGCCGCCCGGAGCCTCCGCACCCCAGCGGCTGGCACATTGGATGTTGTCCAACGCGCATTTCATGCTGCCGAACGCCGAGCAGCCCGTACGCGCCACCAAGGTCGCGGAAATGCTGGACGTGGCGCTGCAGCTGGCGCCGCCCGGCATCCACGTGGCCTCACCCGAGCTGGTGTGGCGCGCGGCGCAGGGCGATGTGCGCAGCGTGCTGCAGCAGTGGCTGCAACACTAGCAACGCCGGAGAACGTTGCTCAGGAGAAGGTGTCGAAGTGCTGCTGTAGCCGGTCCAGGTAACGCTGGCGCTGGCTGGCTTCGATGAAGCTCGCATCGAAGCTGTTCTTGGCCAGCTGCCAGGCATGCTGCGACGTGAGCCCAAGCGCCGCGAAAGTTTCCGTGTAGTTCTGGTTGACGTACCCGCCAAAGTAAGCCGGGTCATCGGAATTCACCGTCGCCACGATACCGGCGTCAAGCAGCTTCCCCAGGTTGTGCTGCGCCAGCGTGGGGAACACGCAGAGCTTGAGGTTGGACAGCGGGCACACGGTCAGCGGGATGCGGTCCTGGGCCAGCCGCTGCATGAGCGCCGGGTCCTTCATGGCCTGCACACCATGGTCGATACGCTCGACCTTCAACACGTCGAGCGCGCTCCAGATGTAGGCCGGCGGCCCCTCCTCGCCCGCATGGGCCACCAGGCGGAAGCCCAGCTCCCGGCACCGCGCGTAGACACGCGCGAACTTCTCCGGCGGATGGCCCACCTCGCTGGAGGCCAGGCCGATGCCCACGATCATGTCGCGCATCGGCAGCACCTGTTCCAGGGCCTCGAAGGCCTCTTCCTCGCTGAGGTGGCGCAGGAAACACATGATCAGCGAGGCCGTCATGCCGAACTCCTTCTGCGCGTCCACACAGGCGCGGTGCAGGCCCTTGACCACGGTGGCGGCCTCCAGGCCGTGGGCCGTGTGGGTCTGCGTGTCGAAGAAGATCTCGGTATGCAGCACGTTGTCGGCATGGGCACGCGCGAGGTAGGCGTGCGTCATGTCGTAGAAGTCCTGCTCGGTGCGCAGCACCGTCGTGCCCGCGTGGTAGATGTCCAGGAAGCTCTGCAGGTTCGTGAAGTCGTAGGCGGCGCGCAGTGCTTCCACGCTCGCATAGGGCAGCTGCACGCCGTTGCGCTGGCCCAGCGCGAAGATCATCTCGGGCTCCAGCGAGCCCTCGATGTGCATGTGCAGCTCGGCCTTGGGCATGCTGCGCAACAGTTCGGGCAGGCGTTCCTGCGGTACCTGTGGGACGGTGGTCGCCATGTGGTTCTCCCTTGCTTCCAAAAGAAAAAGGCTGCCCGTCGGGGGCAGCCTTTCGGGGCCAGGACGCGTGTCCCGCCTTTTACTTGCCGCCGGGCACCTTGCCTTCCACGCCCTTGACGTAGAAGTTCAGGCCACCCAGGAACTTGTCATCGGCCACGGCGTCCTTGGCCAGCACTTCCTTGCCGTCCTGGCCCATGATCGGGCCCTTCCAGATGGAATAGGTGCCGGCCTTCAGGCCTGCCTTGATCTCCTCGACCTTGGCCTTGGTTTCGGCGGGCACGTCTTCGGCCATCGAGACCAGGTCGATCGCACCTTCTTTCACACCCCACCACACGCCGGAGTTGCCCTTCCAGGTGCCATCCAGCGCTTCCTTGGTGGCCTGGATGTAGTACGGGCCCCAGTTGATCACGGCCGAGGCCAGGTGGGCCTTGGGACCGTAGGCGGTCATGTCTGAATCCCAGCCGAAGGCGCGCTTGCCCTTGTCCTGCGCGGTCTTGAGCACGGCGGGGGAGTCGGTGTTCTGGAACAGCACGTCGGCGCCGCCGTTGATCAGCGAGGTGGCCGCCTCGGTTTCCTTCGGCGGGTTGAACCACTCGTTGACCCAGACCACGCGGGTCTTGATCTTGGGGTTGCTGGACTGCGCGCCCAGCGTGAAGCTGTTGATGTTGCGGATCACCTCGGGGATCGGCACCGAGGCCACCACGCCCAGCGTGTTGGTCTTGGTCATCTTGCCCGCGATCACGCCGGCCATGTAGGCACCTTCATAGGTGCGGCTGTCGTAGGTGCGCATGTTGTCGGCCTGCTTGTAGCCGGTGGCATGCTCGAACTTCACGTCCTTGAAGTCGGCCGCGACCTTGAGCATGGGCTCCATGTAGCCGAAGGTGGTGCCGAAGACCAGCTTGTTGCCGGTGCTGGCCATGTCGCGCAGCACACGCTCGGCGTCCGCCGACTCGGGCACGTTCTCGACGAAGGAGGTAACGATCTTGTCGCCGAATTCCTTCTCCAGCGCCTTGCGGCCCTGGTCGTGCGCATAGGTCCAGCCGCCATCGCCCACGGGGCCGACATACGCAAACGCGATCTTCAAGGGCTCGGGCTTGGCGGGCGCGGCGGCGACAGGCTCGGACGCAGGCGCTGCTGCGGCCGGAGCGGCAGCGGGAGCCGGCTCTTCCTTCTTGCCACAGCCCACCAGTGCGGCGGCCGCGATGGCCGTGAGGGCGGCCACCTTGAAAAGATTGCGTTTGGTCATGTCTGCCATGGTTGTCCTTGGAGGATGAGGGGAAGGAACGGTCGAAAAAACGCCCATTATGAGCCGGGATAAAAGGGTTTTCCAATGGAGGCCGGCATGTTGATGCGGATCCACTGCGGGTTGCGCGAGATCAGTGCCAGCACCACGATGGTGGCCACATAGGGCAACATGCTCAGGAACTGGCTGGCTACCTCCACACCCGCGCCCTGCAGGTGGAACTGCAGCATGGTCACGCCGCCGAAGAGGTAGGCGCCCAGCAATACGCGCGCCGGCCGCCAGGTGGCGAAGGTGGTCAGCGCCAGCGCGATCCAGCCCTTGCCGGAGACCATGCCCTCCACCCACAGCGGGGTGTAGATGATGGAGATGTAGGCGCCCGACAGGCCGCACAACGCACCGCCCACCACCACTGCGACCAGGCGGATCCGCCGCACGGGGTAGCCCAGTGCATGGGCCGACTCGGGGCTCTCGCCCACGCTTCGCATCACCAGCCCGGCACGCGTGCGGTACATGAACCAGATCATGGCCAGCGCCAGCAGCGCCGTGAGGTACACCACGGGATGGTGGCGAAACAGCGCGGGCCCCACCAGGGGGATGTCGGAGAGAAAGGGAATCGCGAACCGGGGCCGCTCCGGCATGCGCGCCTGCACGTAGTTGATGCCCACGAAGGCCGAGAAGCCTGTGCCGAAGAGCGTCAGCGCCAGGCCCGTGGCGATCTGGTTGGTGTTGAGCCAGATCACCAGCAGCCCGAAGATCGCCGCCAGCAACGCCCCCACCCCCATGCCCGCCGCGAAACCCAGCCAGTCCTGCCCCGTGTGGACCACGGTGGCAAAGCCCGCAATGGCGGCGCACAGCATCATGCCCTCGGCGCCGAGGTTCACGATGCCGACCTTCTCGTTGATCAGCAGGCCCAGCGAAGCCAGGGCCAACACGGTGCCCGCGTTCAGCGTGGCGGCCAGCAGCAGTGCGTAGGATTCCATGCGTTTATCTCCGATGGCTCAGCGCCGCAACTTGATCCGGTAGTTCACGAGCGTGTCGCAGGCCAGCAGGCAGAACAGCAGCAGCCCCTGGAACACGCCCGTCAGCGATTTGGTCAGCCCGAGGCGGGACTGCGCCATCTCTCCACCGATGTAGAACATGCTCATGAGGATGGCGGAAAACACCATGCCCACGGGATGCAGCCGGCCCACGTACGCCACGATGATGGCCGCGAAGCCGTACCCCGCCGGCACATAGGTCGTGAGCTGGCCGATGGGGCCGGCCACCTCCAGCGCGCCCGCCAGGCCCGCCGTGCCACCCGAGATGAGCAGCGCCGTCCACAACGCCTTGCGCGACGAGAAGCCCGCATACCGTGCCGCGGCCGGCGCCAGCCCGCCCACCTGCTGCGCGAAACCCGCACGCGTGCGGAACAGGAAGATCCACATCACGACCACACCCACCAGCGCCACCAGCACGCCGATGCTCACGCGCGAGCCCTGCATGAGGCGTGGCACCCGCGTGGCCGCCTCGAAGGTCTTGGTCTGCGGGAAGTTGAAGCCCATCGGGTCCTTCCACGGCCCGCCCACCAAGTAGCTCAATATCTGCACCGCCACATAGACCAGCATCAGGCTCACCAGGATCTCGTTGGCATTGAAGCGGTCGCGCAGCAACGCGGTGAGCGATGCCCACAGCATGCCGCCCAGCACGCCGGCCAGCAGCACCGGCAGCACGATCCAGGCGCTGCTGTCCTTGGTGGCCATCAGTGCCACGCCGCCGGCGAAGATCGCGCCGATGATGTACTGGCCCTCGGCGCCGATGTTCCACACATTGGAGCGGAAACACACGGCCAGGCCCAGCGCGATCAGCAGCAGCGGCGTGGCCTTGACCATCAACTCGCCCAGCGCATAGGCGTTGCGGATGGGCTGCCAGAAGAACATCTCCAGGCCACGCAGCGGGTCCTTGCCCAGCGCGATGAACAGGATCACGCCGATCACCACCGTGACCAGCAGCGCCAGCACCGGCGAGCCGTAGCTCCAGAATTTGGAAGGCTGGGGGCGGGCTTCGAGCTTAAGCATGGGCCACCTTCGCTTCTGCAGCCCCTTGCCACAACCCGCTCATCCATTCGCCGATCTTCTCGATGGTGGCCTCGGCGATGGGCACCGAGGGCGAAAGCCGCCCCTTGGCGATCACATGCAGGCGGTCGCTGAGCTCGAAGAGTTCGTCGAGCTCCTCGCTGACCACGAGCACCGCGCAGCCCGCATCACGCAGCGCCAGGATCTCGCCGCGGATCTGCGCGGCCGCCCCCACGTCCACGCCCCAGGTGGGCTGCGAGACGATCAGCAGCGTCGGCTTGGCATCGATCTCGCGGCCCACGATGAACTTCTGCAAATTGCCGCCCGACAACGAACGTGCCGCCGAATCCGGCCCGCCCGCCTTGACGTTGAAGCGGCGAATGATGTCGGCTGCCTGGGCCTGCAGGCGGCTGGTGCTGATCCACGCCAGCGCGCCGCCCGACAGCGCCTCGTGGCGCGTGAGCAGCAGGTTGTGGGCCAGGCCCAGCGTGGGCACGGCGCCGCGGCCCAGGCGCTCCTCGGGCACGAAGTGCAGGCCCAGCTTGCGCCGCGCGCCGGGGTGCAGCGCCCCCATGTCGGTGTCGCGCATGCGGATGCTGCCCCTGGGCGCGCGGCAGTCTTCACCTGACAGGGCGTACAGCAGCTCCTTCTGGCCGTTGCCCGACACCCCCGCGATGCCCACTACCTCGCCGGCGCGCACCTCGAGCGCGATGTCCTCCAGATCCACGCCGAACTGGTCTTCCTTGGCCAGGCGCAGCTGCTGCACGCGCAACACGGGCGCACCGGGTTTGTGGGCGCGGTGCGCCAGCTGCGGCGGCTCGGCACCGATCATCAGGCGCGACAACGAAGCGTTGGTTTCCTCGGCGGGCTTGCACACCCCCGTGACCTTGCCGCCGCGCAGCACCGTGCAGGCCGTGCACAGCGCGCGGATCTCGTGCAGCTTGTGGCTGATGTAGAGGATGCTGCAGCCCTCGGAGGCCAGCTTGCGCAACACCACGAAGAGCTTGTCCACGGCCTGCGGCGTCAGCACCGAGGTGGGTTCGTCCAGGATCAGCAGCTTGGGGCTGGTCAGCAGCGCGCGGATGATCTCCACGCGCTGCATCTCGCCCACCGACAGCGTGTGCACCGGCCGCAGCGGGTCGATGTCCAGCCCGTACTCCTGCGCCTTGGCCACGATACTGCGCGTGACTTCTTCCAGCGTGAGCGTCTTGGACAGGCCCAGCCACACGTTCTCGGCCACGGTGATGGTGTCGAACAGGCTGAAGTGCTGGAACACCATGCTGATGCCCATGGCCCGCGCTTCCTGCGGATTGCGAATGTGCACCGGTTGGCCATTGAAAATCACGCTGCCCTCGTCGGGCTTGACCGAGCCGTAGATGATCTTCATCAGCGTGGACTTGCCGGCGCCGTTCTCGCCGAGCACCGCATGGGTCTCGCCGGGCATCACGGTCAGGGACACATCGCTGTTGGCCACCACCGCGGGGTACCGCTTGGTGATGCCCGTGAGCTGCAGTCTGGGGGTCGTCATGCGGGGGATGTCTCTGGTCGATGGGCCGCGGTTCGCGGCGTCCGTGGGAAATGCGGTCGGGTACACGAAGCCATCACGCAGCCGCCACTGGTGTGCTCAGGTCTTCATGCAACTTTGATGCCACGAGCTTGACGCGCTCGCGCAGCCAGCGCGTGGAGGCCGAGGAATGCGAACGCGCATGCCACAGCTGGTAGTAGCGCATGCGCGGAAAGTCCACCGGGCACGGCAGCAGGCGCACGGGCAGCCGGCCCTGGTAACGCTCGCAGAAAGTGCGGCCCGTGGTGAGCACCAGCAGCGTGGAGGCCACCATGGCCGGGATCAGGCTGAAGTGCGCGACACGGGTCGTGATGTTGCGCGCCAGGCCCAGGGCCTGCAGGTGCTCGTCGATCACGCCCTTGGCGCCGGGATGGGTCGCGCTCGGCGCCACATGGTCGGCGCCCAGCCAGGCCTCCACGTCCCAGCCGCGCCGGGCTGCCGGGTGCTGGTCGGAGACCATCGACACCACCTCGTCGTCGAAGAGCACGCCCAGGTGCAGGTCATCGGGCGGCGCGCTCCAATTGCCGATGACGATGTCCACCTCGCCCTGCGCCAGCCGGTCGCGGTAGTCGCCGTCCGAGGTCAGCGCCGTGAGCTCGATGTGGCAATGCGGAGCCTGGGCCTTCACCAGGGCCACCAGCCGGGGCAGGAACAGGCTGTCGAGGTAGTCGCTGGCAGCGATGCGGAAGGTGTTGCGCGCCAGCAGGGGGTCGAAGCCGCGCGCATCGGCGAACAGCATCTCGGCGCCGCGCAGGATGCTGCCCGCGGGCTCGATCATGCGCAGTCCCACCTCGGTGGGCACCATGCCGCTGCCCGAGCGCACCAGCAGCGGATCGCCCGCGAAGTCGCGCAGGCGCTTGAGCGACGCGCTCACGGCCGGCTGGTGCATGCCCAGGCGGATGGCGGCACGCGAGACGCTGCGTTCGGTCAACACGGTATGAAGGACCCTGATAAGGTGGAGGTCGATCTTGTCGAAGATGGCGTGGTCTCTCATACCGGCATGAACATTGCAACCATATGCTAGCGCGTATGCCGCAGGGGCAACTCCCCTCTTACCCTCGTCCGCAAGGACACGCACCGCATGAATATCCAGCCCATCCGCTTCGTCCAGCGTGGCCAGCCGGTCACTCTGGAAAATGTACCACCCGACCGCACGCTGCTCGAGGTGCTGCGCGAGGACCTCGCCTGCACCGGCACCAAGGAGGGCTGTGGCGAGGGCGACTGCGGCGCCTGCACCGTGGTGCTGGGCGAGTTGCGCGGCAACGGCATGCACTACCAGGCCATCAACAGCTGCATCCGGCTGGCGCATTCCGTCGACGGCATGGCGCTGTGGACCGTGGAGGACCTCGCCGAGGACCCGCTGCTGCGCCGCCTCGGTGACGCGGGCCCGGCCCCGTCCTCCGCCGGTCGCGCGCTGCATCCCTGCCAGGAGGCCATGGTGCAGTGCCATGGCTCGCAGTGCGGCTTCTGCACGCCGGGCTTCGTGATGAGCCTTTTCGGCATGTACCAGAACCACGTGGTCCAGGGACGGGCCATCACGCGCGGCCTGGCGCAGGAGGAACTCTCGGGCAACCTGTGCCGCTGCACGGGCTACCGGCCGATCCTGGAGGCCGCCCAGGCGATGGGCGACCTGCCGCCCGTACGGCTGGACGAGGCCCGGCTGCGGGCGCAGCTGCAAGCCCTGCGCCGTGGGGCAACCCCCGCCTCCGCCAGCGCCTACCTCGCGCCGACCACCCTGGCTGCGCTGCTGGCCGCGCGCGCGGCGCATCCCCAGGCCCAGGTGGTCGCAGGGTGCACCGACGTGGGGCTGTGGGTCACCAAGATGCACCGGCAGTTCGCGCAGGTGCTGGACGTCACGCGCGCGGAGGAACTGCGCCACATCGAGCGCCACGCCCACCATATCGCCATCGGCGCGGCCGTGAGCCTCACCGAGGCGTATGCCGCGCTCGTGGCAGACCGACCCGTCCTCAAGAGCTTCGCCAACCGCTTCGCGGGCCTGCCGGTGCGCAACTCGGGCACGCTGGGCGGTAACGTGGCCAACGGCTCGCCGATCGGCGACTCCATGCCGCTGCTGATCGCGCTGGGCGCGAACGTCGTGCTGATGAGCAGCCGGGGCCACCGCGAGATGCCGTTGGAAAAGCTTTACACCGGCTACCGCCAGAACGTGATGGCACCGGACGAGCTGCTGGCATGGATCAAGGTGCCGCGGCCGGCACCGGGCGAGTTTCTGCGCGCCTACAAGATCTCCAAGCGCTACGACGACGACATCTCGGCCATCTGCCTGGTCGTGCGGCTGCAGATCGCGGACGGTACCGTGGCGGAGGTGTCCATCGGTGTGGGCGGCGTGGCTGCAACGCCGGTGCGCGCGGTCCGCACCGAGCAGGCGCTGCGCGGCCAGCCCTGGACCGAGGAACGCGTGCGGGCCGCCACCGACGTGCTGCGCGCCGAGTTCCAGCCCATCTCGGACATGCGCGCCTCGGCTGCCTACCGCAGTGCCGTGCTGGGCAACCTGCTGCACCGCCTGTGGCTGGAGAGCCAGGGCCAGCAGCAGATCAACCTGGAGAACTTCAGCCTGGAGGAGGAGGTTGCACCATGAACGCACCGGAGAAGCTCCCCATCACCACGCCCCTGGCCGCCGCCGGTGTCTCGCGCTTCCATGAAAGCGCCCGCGCGCAGGTAGCGGGTGGCGCAACCTACATCGACGACATCGCCGAGGTGCGCGGCACGCTGTTCGCCGCGCCCATCCTCTCCCCCATCGCCCACGGTCGGCTCCGGGGCGTGGATGCCCGTGCCGCGCTGGCGATGCCGGGCGTGCGTGGCGTGGTGCTGGCGGACGATGTGCCCGGCGACAAGACATTGGCCGCCTTCGCGCACGACGAACCGGTATTCGCGCACGAGACGGTGCAGCACATCGGCCAGGTCGTCGGCCTGGTGGTGGCCGATTCGGTCATGCAGGCGCGCCGCGCGGCACGCAAGGTCGAGATGGACATCCAGGCGCTGCCGGCCGTGCTGGGCGTACGCGAGGCGCTGGCGGCGAAGAACTTCGTGCTGCCGCCTGTGCACGTGCGCCGAGGTGATGCCACCGCCGCGCTGCGCAAGGCCCGCCATACGCTGGAGGGCAGCTTCTCGGTGGGCGGGCAGGAACACTTCTACCTCGAAGGCCAGATCGCCTATGCGCTGCCGCTGGAGCAGAACCAGTGGTGGATCTATTCCAGCACCCAGCACCCTGGCGAGGTGCAGCACTGGGTGGCGCATGCCCTGGGCCTGGAGAACAACGCCGTCACCGTGGAATGCCGGCGCATGGGCGGCGGCTTCGGTGGCAAGGAGACACAAGCCGGGCACCTGGCCGTGTGGTCGTCAGTGGCGGCGCGCAAGTTCAAGCGGCCCGTGAAGCTGCGGCTGGACCGTGACGACGACTTCATGGTCACGGGCAAGCGCCACCCCTTCGAGTACGACTACACCGTGGGCTTCGACGACGACGGGCTCATCACCGGCCTGCAGCTCATGATGGCGGCCAACTGCGGCTTCTCCGCGGACCTGTCCGGCCCCGTGGCCGACCGCGCGGTGTTCCACAGCGACAACGCGTATTTCCTCAGCGACGTGGACATCACGTCCTACCGCTGCAAGCTCAACACGCAGAGCCACACGGCCTACCGCGGCTTCGGCGGGCCGCAGGGCGTGATCATCATCGAGCGGATCCTGGGCGACATCGCGCGGGTGCTCGGGCTCGACCCGCTGGATGTGCGCAAGCGCAACCTCTACGGCATCACCGAGCGCAACGTCACGCATTACCAGATGCAGGTGGAGGACAACATCCTGCATCCCTTGATAGACCAACTGGAACGGGACGCCGACTATCGCACGCGCCGCGCAGCCATCGCGCAATGGAATGCGGCAAGCCCCGTGCTCAAGCGCGGCATCGCGATCACGCCGGTCAAGTTCGGCATCTCCTTCACCGCCACGCTGTTCAACCAGGCCGGCGCGCTGGTGCATGTCTACACCGACGGCAGCGTGCAGGTGAACCACGGCGGCACCGAGATGGGCCAGGGCCTCAACACCAAGGTGGCGCAGATCGTGGCCGACGAACTGGGCGTACCCTTCGAGCGCGTGTTGTGCACGGCCAGCGACACCAGCAAGGTGCCCAACGCCTCGGCCACCGCCGCCTCCAGCGGCACCGACCTCAATGGCCGCGCGGCGCAGTTCGCGGCACGAAATGTGCGCGACAACCTGGCGGCCTTCGTCGCCGGGCTGGACGGTTGCGGCGCCGGCGCCATTCGCTTCGAGGCCGGCCACGTGATCTCGCCGACCGCCACGCGCCCCTTCGCGGACGTGGTGGACAAGGCCTATGCGAACCGCATCCAGCTCTGGAGCGATGGCTTCTACCGCACGCCGAAAATCCACTACGACAAGCACACGCTCACCGGCCGGCCCTTCTACTACTTCGCGTACGGTGCTGCCTGTTCCGAGGTGGTCATCGACACGCTGACCGGCGAGAGCCGCGTGCTCAAGGTGGACATACTGCACGACGTGGGCCGCAGCATCAACCCGGCCATCGACATCGGCCAGATCGAGGGTGGCTTCGTGCAGGGCATGGGCTGGCTCACGACGGAGCAGCTGGTGTGGAACGACAAGGGCTACCTCAGCACCCACGCCCCCAGCACCTACAAGATTCCGGCCACGGGTGACATCCCCGCACACTTCAAGGTGGCGCTGTGGCACGAGCCCAACCGCGAAGACAACGTCTTCGGCAGCAAGGCCGTGGGCGAGCCGCCGTTCATGCTGGCGATCAGCGTGTTCGAGGCGTTGCGGGAGGCGGTGGGGGCGGCGGCGGAGGATGCGAAGGCGCCGGTGCAGCTGGTGGCGCCGGCGACGGCGGAGAATGTGTTGCGGGCGCTGGATCCGGCTTGAATTGAACGCCATTCGATAGATACCCGCGGAGTATTCGGGACCGGGACGTGTCTTTCCTGCTCCCTTGCCGGGCACCGTGACGACCCGACCATGCGCTTCAGCAATGTTCCGGATCTCGGTGAAAGCCCGGCACCACGCGGAGCTGTGAAACCCAGGTCGCGACTGGCCTTACAGTATCTCCACCCGTGGAATGGTGGGGCCCGAGCTGCCAACCTCGAGAATATGCGTGGGTGTCGCCCCAACAGGGCCAGCGGCGCCGTTGCGCGAGATTCCCATTGCGAATGAAGACCGAGGGAGTACGTGATTGAACGCCAAGCAAATTAGCACTGCGCAAAGCGCAGGCAAGATGCAGTCCATCGAAGCGGCCCGCGCGGTGGCTGCAGTTTCCGTATTGCTGATGCACGCGGCCAATCTGATGCGCGTGGAGCATCTGTCTGGCCACGTGGGACTCGGCGGAATATTCGACTTCGGCTACGTAGGTGTCGACTTCTTCTTTGTCTTGAGCGGGTTCATCATCACGTACGTACATTTTTTCGATATCGGTCGTCCGGGCAGGCTTCCCCGTTATCTTTGGCGCCGGTTCTCACGGATCTATCCCATCTACTGGTTCTTATTGGTCGTTGCGATGTTGCTCACCGGTCTGGGCCGGGTGGCATCCGGCAAAGGATTCGGATTCGAGATTGGGCCCCAGGACATCCTGGGGACGGTTTTCCTTGTCATGGACTACGACGAGCCCAAGTACATCGGTGTCGCCTGGACGCTTCAATTCGAAGTGATGTTCTACCTGATGTTCAGCGTGCTTCTGCTTCACGCGCGGGTTGGAGCAGCCCTGCTGATTGCGTGGGCCATTTTCCTGCTATGCACCGTATTTGGCTGGATCAACGTCCCTCTGCCCGCGAAGCTCGACAACGCCCACTGCATTCAATTCCTGTTCGGCATTGCCGTTGGCGTGTTGGCGCGCCGCCGTGGATTGCGGCTACCGGCATGGAGCTTTCCGCTCATCGCGTTGGCATTCGTGTCGGCGGTCGGATTCGAGGTGTATGGGCCTTGGGGCGCTCATTCACAGCCTGGGCGGCTATTGCTGGGATTGGCAGCGGCGGCTGTGCTGGCTGCGCTGGTTTCGCTTGAGAACGAAAACAAGGTGCGCGTTCCCCGATGGCTGGCGTTCGCAGGATCCGTGTCTTACTCGATCTACCTGGGGCACATATTGTTCGTCAGCGTTACCTACGTGGTGCTGCTGAAAACAGGGCTGTACCATCGACTTCCCGAACTTGCCGTTTTCCTGATTGCCGTAGGCGTTGCATTGTTCGCGACCTGCCTGGTGGGACGGCTGGTGGAGTTGCCGCTGGTGAGTGCGCTCAAGGACGGGTTCGGCGGTTCCGCCCGACCGCGGCTTGGCGCCATGGCTGGGAAGATGGATGCATAGACGGTTGCTGGTTCTCGGCCCGTTGTCCATCGCCATCAGCGCGTGCAGCGCTCCAGAGAATCGACTTGTTCTCATTGGTGACTCCACGGTTGCGGACTACCCCGCTTCACAGGCACCGCTCATGGGCTGGGGGCAGGCGCTGCGACAACAATTGCGCGGCCGATCCGAAGTCCTCAACCTCGCGGCACCGGGCTTTGGAACGCGGCGCTTCGATTCGGAGCGA
Source organism: Burkholderiaceae bacterium (assembly GCA_965278985.1). Taxonomy (GTDB): domain Bacteria; phylum Pseudomonadota; class Gammaproteobacteria; order Burkholderiales; family Burkholderiaceae_C; genus CAISIP01. The sequence continues at coordinate 2,356,629 of OZ257131.1, forward strand.
TGGTCCGGCGTGCAGCGTGCAATGCGAGCGGGAAGCCTTCTTCTCATGCAGTTCGGCCACATCGACGCATTGCCTGATGTCCAGCAGCACGCCCCGGCGGAAGGACTGTACCGGGAGATGCTGCAGCGTTTCGTGGAGAGGGCACGCTCTGCCGGGGCGCACCCTGTGCTGGTGACGCCAGTGGCGACCTATGGTTTCATGCACGGAAAAATCCAGGGCATCCATGCAGACTACGCGCAGGCTGTGCGTTCCTTGGCCCGACAGACCGCCACCCCCCTCATCGACCTAGCCATCCTCAGTTCCATGACCATGGAGCGCGAAGGTGAAGAGCGCGTGCGTGCGTGGTTCATGGTGACGCACGACGGCAAAGACAAAGTCCATCTGACGACGACCGGAGCATTCGCCATTGCGAAGCTGGTTCAGGAAGCGCTGGTTCATCAGGGCATCCTCCGTTGAAGCGCTGCCGTTGCCCGGACATGCACAGGAGATCGGGACCGAGGACCGCAGGGTCGACATCGTGGCCGGCAGCGTCGGACGATCCCTGCGATCCTGTCCCGTTGAAGGCGCCGGCGACGGCGGGGAACGTGCTGCGGGTCCTCGGCGCGCCGTGGCCGGCGCCCTGGGGCGGCGGCTCCGGGTACCGCCGCGGCGCAGCCCCTGTCAGCAGCAGGCCGTCGTCGGCATCGCGAGGCGCCCTCCTGCCTCCGTGCGCAGGCGCCTAGCCGAAGCACCCGCCTGCGCCACGATGCGTGCCACATCGAAGCCCACCAGCTTGCCGGCGCGCTTGACGATGCGGCCGTCGATGAGCACCGTGTCCACGTTGGCCGGCGTGGCGGACTGCACCACCGTAGTCTCGATCAAGCCCATGGGCGCGATATTCAGGTCCGTGGTGCGGATCAGGATGATGTCGGCCTGCTTGCCCGGCGTGAGCGACCCCGTGACCTGGCCCAGCCCCAGCGCGCGTGCGCCATGGATGGTCGCCATGCGCAGCACCTCCGCGAAGCTGATGGGCGGCTGGTCGGCCAGCGGCGTGTTGCGCCACGGGATGCCGGTGTTCCAGATCACGCGCATCTGCTCGAACAGGTTGGGCGGCGCGATCAGGCTCGCATCCACCGACAGCGAGATCTCCAGGCCCGCCTTGCGCATGCGCATGATGGCGTTGTGCGGATCGCCCGCCAGGCCCAGGCGCATCTCCGAGTAGGGCGAGAAGCTCAGCGGCGTCTTCGTGCGCGCCATGGCCTCGAAGTCGCTGTCGTCGCCCACGATGTAGTGGCACACCAGCAGGTCAGGGCCGAGGTAGCCACGGCGCTCGTAATCGCTGGCGTTGTTGGTATTCGGTGGCGCCTGGCCCGTGTGGATCGCACGCGGAATGCCCATCTTCATCACACGCAGCATCTCTTCGTGGAACACCGCCACCTCGCTTTGCCCCGGGCCGCGCAGGTTGACCCCCAGGTGCACGCGGCCTTCCATGGGCGAGCCCGCGCCGAACCACTCCTTCTGCAAACGCTCGATGTCGGCGAAGTCGATGAATGCCTTGCGGTCCATCAAATCAGGGTGGCCATAGGCGAAACGCGCCCGCAGCAGACCGTCGCGGTGCGCACGCAACTCGGCATCCGCATGGGCCGGTGAACGCGTGTTGTTGGACCAGTTGTGCACGGTGGTGGTGCCACCGCTGGCCATCTCGGCCAGGCCGAGCAGCACGCTGCTGTAGGTGTCTTCGGGCGTGAACAGCTTGGAGACGGCGTTCTTCGCCGGGAAGTAGCTGAAGCCGGCGTCACCGGGGAAGTTGCGCGCCAGCGCGCTCCACATGTGGTAGTGGGTGTCGATGAGCCCCGGCATCACGATCATGTCGGCCGCGTCGATCACCTCCGCGCCCGCCGGCACCGGGATCGACGGTGCCACCTGCACGACGGCACCGTCACGCACCAGCACATCGCCACGCGGCAGGGTACCCAGCGTGTCGTCCACGGTGATCACCGAGCCGCCGCGTATCAGATAGGTCCCGCGGCGGGCGGGTGTGGCCGCCGCCGTGGATGCGGAGGGTGTCCCGGCACAGCCGGTCAACCATCCAGCGGTTCCGATGACCGATGCGGCGAGCCCTCGGTGGATCTGTCGTCTGTTGAGCATTCTGGAAGGCGCCTCCTGCGCCGAAGGGTGGAAAGTCTTTCCGACGCGCAATCTCCATGCCGCGGGCTACCAGGCGCGGCTACCCCGGCCGCCCATTGCATGTCAAGTTTCCGAATGCCCCAGCACCGACTTCGGCTCCATGAAAGCCTCCAGCCCGTAGCTGCCATACTCCCGCCCGATGCCCGACTGCTTGAAGCCGCCGAACGGCGCCAGCGGCTCATGCGCCAGCGTGTTGATCAGCACACGCCCCGCCTCCAGCTGCGCTGCGACACGGCGGGCGCGGGCTGCATCGGCGGACATCACATAGGCTTGCAGGCCGTAGACCGAGTCGTTGGCGATCGCGATGGCGTCCTGCTCGTCGTCGTAGGCGATCAGGCAGAGCACCGGGCCGAAGATTTCTTCGCGCGCGATGCGCATGCCGTTGTGCACGCCCGTGAACAGCGTGGGCCGGACGAACCAGCCCTGCTCCACGCCTTGGGGCAGCCCTTCGCCGCCCGCGAGCACGCGCGCGCCTTCTTCCAAGCCGAGGCGGATGTAGCCCTGCACGCGCTCCCACTGCTTGCAGCTGACCATCGGGCCGACCTCTACCGCGGCGTCACCAGGGTCGCCGGCACGCGTAGCTTCTACCGCCGCCTTGGCCAGTGCCTCGGCCTCGGCCAGGCGGCTGCGTGGCACCAGCAGTCGGGTTCCGGCGATGCAGGCCTGGCCGCTGTTCATGAAGCCGGCGCGGATGGCCATGGGGATGGCGACGGCCAGATCGGCATCGTCCAGCACCACCACGGGCGACTTGCCACCGAGTTCCAGCGTCACCCGCTTGAGGGTCTCGGCGCCGGCGCGCAGGATGGTCTTGCCCACGGCGGTGGAGCCGGTGAACGAGATCTTCGCCACGTCGGGGTGGCTGCTGATCTCCGCGCCGACTGTGTCGCCGCGGCCGGTGACGATGTTGACCACACCCGGCGGCAGGCCGGCCTGGTGCAGCGCCTCGGTCACGATGCGGGTCTGCAGCGCGCTCATCTCGCTGGGTTTGACCACGGCCGTGCAACCGGCCGCCAGCGCGGCCGCGAGCTTGCCGCAGATGAAGCCGGCGTTGCTGTTCCAGGGCGTGATGAGCCCCGCCACGCCCAGCGGTTGCATCACCACCTCGGCTGTGCCGGCGCGGCGGTGAAACGCAAAGTCTTCGAGCAGTGTCACCGCGTCCAGCAGCACGGTGGCCGCGTGGTCCGCCATCCAGCGTGCGCGGGACACGGGCGCGCCATATTCCTCGACGATGGCTTCGGTCAGCGCATCGGCGCGCGCGGCGACGGCGGCGTGCATGCGGCGCAGCATGGCGATGCGTTCTTCCCGCGTGCTGCGGCTGAAGGCCGGGAATGCCCGCTTCGCCGCGGCGATGGCGCGGCGTGCGTCCTCGGCATCGGCCAGGCGCACGGTGCCGATCACCTTGGCGGTTGAGGGGTTGAAGAGTTCGAAGCGTTCTTCGCCGTGGGGCGTGGTGAATGCGCCGTCGATGTAGATCTGCGTGATGTCGTGCATGGTGATTCCGTAAGTTGGGGGGCGTCGTTGGGGGTGAGGGTGTGTCCCTGCAACCAACGATAAGGACGTATCATTGATTTGATAAGCCACACAAACCTGCACGAGGCATTCATGGAATCGGGACAATGCGCAACGCCGGCCTGACCGAACTTGACGCCGTGCTGGCCGTGGCGCGCCAGCGCAGCTTCCGCGCCGCCGCCACCGAGCTGGGCATGTCCACCTCGGCGCTGAGCCAGGCCGTGGCGGCGCTGGAGGCGCGCATCGGTGTGCGACTGTTCAACCGCACGACGCGCAGCGTGGCCCTGTCCGAGGCCGGCGAGCAGTTCGTGGCGCAGGTGGCGCCCGCGCTCTCCACCATCCGAACAGCGATGGAGCAGGCCGCGAACCGCGGCGACACGCCCACGGGCACGCTGCGCATCAACACCTCGGCGGGCGCCGCGCGCCAGGTGATGGGGCCCATCGTGCTGGAGTACCTGCGCCGTTTCCCGGAGATGCAGGTGGACATCGTTACCGAAGGCCGCATGGTCGACATCGTGGCGGGCGGCTTCGATGCCGGCATCCGGTTGGCCGAGAGCGTGCCCCAGGACATGATCGCCGTGCCCTTCGGCCCCACCCAGCGCTTTGCGGTGGTGGGCGCGCCGGCGTACTTCGCGCAAGCGCCGCAGCGCCCGTTGCCGAAGACGCCGGCCGACCTTCAGCAGCACCGCTGCATCCGCAGCCGCATGCCCAGCGGCGCCATGTACCGATGGGAGTTCGCGCGGCGGGGCGAGTCCATCGCGGTGGACGTGGCCGGGCCGATCACGCTGGACGAGCCCGGGCTGATGCTGGATGCAGCACGGGACGGCGTAGGCCTGGCGTACCTGACCGAATGGAACGTGGCGGAAGACCTGGCCGCGGGGCGGCTGCTGCGCGTGCTGGAGGACTGGACACCGGCCTTCGCCGGCCTGTGCCTGTACTACCCCGGGCGGCGGCATGTGCCGGCCGGGCTGCGCGCCATGGTCGAACTCATCCGCGAGACAGGTGCAGCATCCACTGCGGCGCGGGGCAACCACACGCACACCCCTCAACGGACTGCAACGACGCCGCGTCCGCGCTGAATCGCCGCACGCCAGCCTGCGCCAGGGTGACCATGCCACCAACCAGCACGCGCTGCGCGGCATCCGCTGCATGGCGACGCTGAACTGGAATGGCGCGGCAGTCGTTGTTGCGTGGTCCTTCACGCCGGGGGGCACACCTTCCATGCCGGGCCCCACATCCTCCCCGGCATGGGGGGGAAATTGCAGCCACAAATCCGCACACTGGCGAGCGGTGCAACACACGTGTATCCGGCACGCACCCGAACACCCGCGTGTCCTTGGCCATCGCGGCCGGTGGACCCCTCCAGAAAAATGCAAAAAAGGCAGGTTGGAATCATGATGAAACGACTCGGCGCACGCCGTACTGGCGTGATGTTGCTGGCCATCGCGGCGCTTGCGGGCTGCGGTGGTGGCGGTGGTGGCGGGGAAAGTGGAGCAGGAGCAGGAGCCGGAGCCGGCGGCGGGGGTGATGTACCCGTGGGGACCACGCCCACTGTGACACCCGCGCCCACCGTCAGCATCTCGGTGAGCCCGTCTTCGGTGGTGCTGGGTGCCGCATGGGTGCTGACATGGTCCTCCACCGATGCCACAGCCTGCACGGCGAGCGACGCCTGGAGCGGCGCCAAGAGCGTGGCGGCCAGCGAAAGCGTCACGCCTGCGGCGACCGGGAACATGACCTACACCCTGACCTGCACCGGCGCCGGGGGCAGCACCAGCGCGACTGCGACCGCCACGGTGAACGCAGCGCCGGTGGTTGCGCCGCATTTCGCCTACATCGTGCACCAGCTGGGCAACAGCGTTTCGGCCTTTGCGTTGGACGCTGCCACCGGGGCGTTGAGCGCGGTGGGCGCACCCATCGCCGCGGGGACCGATCCCTATGCCATCGCGCTGGCGCCCAATGGCAAGTTCGCCTACGTGGCGAACTTCACGTCCAACAACGTCTCTGCCTACGCCATCGATGCCGGCACCGGTGCGTTGTCTTCCCTGGGGGCGGCCGTGGCGGCGGGCAGCAGGCCGGCGTCCATCGCGGTGGACCCCGCGTCCAGGTTCGTCTATGCCGCCAACTTCACCTCCAACAACATTTCGGCCTACACCATCGATGCCACGACGAGCGGCTTGACGTCGGTCGGGGCAGCGGTGGCAGCAGGCACGGGGCCGACATCGGTCACCGTGCATCCTTCGGGCAAATTCGCCTATGTGGCCAACCTGAACTCCAACAACGTCTCGGCCTACGCCATCAACGCCGCCACGGGCGCCTTGACCGCGATCGGATCGCCCGTGGCAGCGGGCTCGGGTGCGGCATCGGTCACGGTGGAGCCTGGCGGCAAGTTCGCCTACGTGGCCAACACCAATGCGGGCACGGTGTCGGCCTATGCCATCGATGCCACCACAGGCGCTTTGGCCTCCATTGGCGCGCCGGTCGCGGCGGGTACCAGCCCGCTCGCCGTCACCGTGGCGCCTGGCGGCAAGTTCGCCTACGTGGCCAACTACGGCGCCAACACCGTTTCGGTGTATGCCATCAACGCGGCCAGTGGCACGCTGACGACGGTGGGTGCTGCGGCGTCGGCGGGGTCAGGGCCCTATTCCATCGCCGTCGATGCCACGGGCAGCTTCGCCTACGTGGCCAACAGCCTGGCCAATGACGTGTGGGTCTACGGCATCGACGCGTCCAGTGGCGCATTGGCCAAGGTGGGCAGCATCGCACTCGCGGCGGGGACGGGGCCCTTCACGATCGCCGTCACGCCGTAGTCGCGTGGAGAGGCAGGGATACGCCCCGCGCGGCCTTGGCCAACGCGACCCACGCATGGTGAAAAAGGGCAGCTCGCATGGCGAACACATGGGCATCCAGCGGGGCGTGCGCACGCAGCACCCCGTGGATAAGATGGGAGGCATGGCACGGTCCTCCCCCAGTTCGCCAAAGAAGAATCTCCTGGCCCTGCGCCAGCTGGCGCTCACGGCACCGGCCGCCACCGCGGCCCTGCCAGAGGTGTTTGCCCTGCTGCGTGGCATGGTGGGCTGCGAGACGATCAGCATCTACTGGCACGATGCCGGGTTCAACATCACCAACATCGTCCATGCGGAGTCCGCACCCTTGGCGGTGCAGGCCGACTTCATCGAGAACTTCGCGCCGCATGAAGAGCTGCAACGCGTGGCAGGCATGTTGCCGCGCGCGGTGTACCAGACCGGTGAAGGCACTTACCGCAGCTCGGCATCGCCCCACTTCGACGTGCAGGCACTCAAGCACTCCGAGTTCTACAACCGCATCTTGCGTCCCATCGGCAACGGCTGGGGAGCCGGCCTCCTGTGCCGCGGGCAGGACGGTGGCCCACTGGGCGGCATCGGGATGGGCCGTGCGCTGCATGCCAGGGACTTCAATGCCAGGGAGATGCAATCCCTGCGCGAGGCGCAGCCGTGGGTCCAGCATCTGCTGCGGCGCGATGCCATCAGCCCCGACGACGGTGCCTTCGTGTCCAGCGGCGAATCGGCCAGCCTGTTGCTCGATGCCACCGGCAAGCTGCTGTCTGCCAGCGCTGGGGGCCTGGACCTGTTGCACCTGGCCGCGGGCACCACGCTGACGGGTGCGCTGCTGCGCAAGTCGGCCCAAGGCGACGTGCAAAGCCTGTTGCGGTCCTTCGTGCAACCGTTGCTGCGGCTGCCGCAGGAGCCCCTGGCGGCGCCTCCGTCCCGAACCCTGCACAACGCCTGGGGACGGTTCTGCCTGCGGGCCTATGTACTCCATGGCGCCGACGGTGGCGCGCAGCCGCAGATATCCCTGCACATCGAGCGGCAGGTACCGCTGGCATTGAGGCTCTTTCGGGCGCCACGCTTCCTGGAACTCTCCCCGCGCGAGCGCGAAACCTGCCTGCACCTGCTGGCCGGCCGAAGCCACACGGGTGTGGCGCAGGCCATGGGCGTCAAGCCCGCCACGGCGATCTACTTCACGCGGCAGATCTACCAGAAGATGGAGATCCAGCGGCAAGCCGAGCTGCTGCCCGCGTTGCTGGCTTGACGCGATCTCCAGCGCTTCGAGGGCCTGTACAGGCGCGATGGCAGACGGCCGCCTACAGCACCAGCAACGCGCGGAAGTCGTTGACGTTGGTGTGGGTAGGCCCGGTCACGATCAGGTCGCCCAGCGCCTCGAAGTACCCATAGGCATCGTTGCGCTCCAGGTGGTCCTCCACCTTGCGGCCGAGGCCCGCCGCGCGCGCCAGCGTTTCGGGTGCCACCCAGGCGCCCGCGTTGTCTTCCACGCCATCGATGCCGTCCGTGTCGGCGGCCAGGCCATACACGCCGGGTTGCCCCTGCAGCGCCTGCGCCAGGCCCAGGCAGAACTCGCCGGCCCGGCCGCCCCGACCCCTGGCAGCACCCGGCTGGCGGGGCCGCAGGGTGACCGTGGTCTCGCCACCGCTGAGGATCACGCAGGGCCGCACGAAAGGGGTGCCATGTCGCGCCACGGAACGGGCCAGCGCGGCATGCACCTTGCCGACCTCGCGCGACTCGCCTTCCATCTCGTCGCTGAGGATGTGGGCAGCAAGCCCCATCGCACGTGCGGCGTCGGCGGCGGCCTGCAGGCTCTGGCGCGGCGTGGCGATCAGGTGCACCGCGTGGCCCTCGAATGCGATATCGCCCGGCTTGGGAGTCTCGGCACTGCCGTCCTCCAGCGCGCGCCGCACGGCCTCGGGTACCTCGATGCGGTACCGCCGCAGAATGGCCAGCGCCTCGGCGCAGGTGCTGGCATCGGGCACCGTGGGGCCGCTGGCGATGGTGCTGGGGTCGTCGCCCGGCACGTCGCTGATCGTGAGCGTCACCACCCGCGCCGGTGTACAGGCCGCGGCCAGTCGGCCACCCTTGATGCGCGAGAGGTGCTTGCGCACGCAGTTCATCTCGCCGATGCCAGCGCCGCTGGCCAGCAGGGCCTTGTTGACGGCCTGCTTCTGCGCCAGGTCCAGGCCGTCCATCGGCAAGGTCAGCAGCGCCGAGCCGCCACCGGAGATCAGGCACAGCACCAGGTCCTGCGGGTCCAGGCCCTGCGTCAGGGCCAGCATGCGTTCGGCGGCGGCCATGCCGGCGGCATCGGGCACCGGGTGCGCGGCTTCCACCACCTCGATGCGCTGCGGCAGGCTCGCCGGGCGCGGCGGCACATGGCCGTAACGCGTCACGACCAGGCCTGACAGCGGCGCATCGGCTGGCCACAGGGCTTCCACCGCCTGCGCCATCGCGCCACCGGCCTTGCCGGCGCCCAGCACCAGCGTGCGGCCATGCTGTGGCGGGGGCGGCAGGTGCACTCCCAGGGTCTGTGCCGGCAGCGCCCGGTCCACCGCCACGCGGTACAGGTGTTCGAGAAAAGCGCGTGGATCGGTGGCGGGTTGCGGGATAGGATGGGTGGTGGTCATCGGGTCGGGTCTCCGGCCACGATTGTGCCCTCCGCCTCTTCTTCACGGCGTTCCCGCGCCTTCGCATCCGACCCATGAAAAGCCTGTTGATCCGCAACGCCCGCTGCATCGCCACCTTCGACCACGAAGACCCGCGCCAGGCACGTGAACTGCACGACGCCTCGCTGCTGGTGCGCGGCAACCGCATCGAGGCCATCGGGCCTGCTGCGGACTTGCCGCAACAGGCCGATGAGGTCATCGACGCGCGTGGCCACCTCGTCGTGCCGGGGTTGGTCAACACGCACCACCACATGTACCAGTCGCTGACCCGTGCGATCCCCGCAGTGCAGGATGCGGAGCTTTTCGGCTGGCTGCGTGGCCTGTACCCGTTGTGGGCCGGCCTCACGCCAGAGATGGTGCAGGTCTCCACCCAGGTGGCGATGGCCGAACTGCTGCTCTCAGGCTGCACCACCAGCAGCGACCACCTTTACATCTACCCCAACGGCGTGCGGCTGGACCACAGCATCGAGGCCGCGCAGCAGATCGGCATGCGCTTCACGGCCAGCCGCGGCAGCATGAGCGTGGGCCAGTCGCAGGGCGGGCTGCCGCCGGACAGCGTGGTGGAGCAGGAGGAAGCGATCCTGCGCGACTCCGAACGCCTCATCACGCAATACCACGACGCCACCCGCGGCAGCATGCTGCAGATCGCGCTGGCACCCTGCTCGCCCTTCAGCGTCAGCCGCGACCTGATGCGCGAATCCGCGGCCATGGCGCGCCGCCACCGCGTGCGCCTGCATACCCACCTGGCCGAGAACGACCACGACATCGCCTACAGCCGCGAGAAGTTCGGTTGCACGCCTGCCCAGTACGCGCAGGACCTGGGCTGGCTGGGCGACGACGTGTGGCACGCGCACTGCGTGAAGCTCGACGACGAAGGCATCAGCCTCTTCGCCGCTACGCGCACGGGCGTGGCCCACTGCCCCTGCAGCAACATGCGCCTGGCCAGCGGCATTGCGCGTGTGCGCCGCATGGTGGACGCGGGTGTGCCGGTGGGCCTGGGCGTGGACGGCAGCGCCAGCAACGACGCTGGCCACATGGTCAACGAGGCCCGCCAGGCGCTGCTGCTGGCGCGCGTGGGGCGCTCGCTGGAGCCCTTCGGCTGTGACCACGGGCCCGCCGAGATGGGCGCGCGCGATGCGCTGGCGCTGGCCACGCGCGGCGGCGCGAAAGTGCTGGGGCGCAACGACATCGGCCACCTGGCGCCCGGCATGTGCGCCGACTTCGCACTGTTCGACCTGGACACGCTGGGCTTTGCAGGCGGCGCCGTGCACGACCCGCTGGCCGCGCTGCTGTTCTGCGCGAGTCCGCAGGCGGCGTACACAGTGGTCAACGGGCGCGTGGTGGTGCGTGAGGGGCAACTTGCGACGGTGGAACTGGCGCCGCTGGTGGAGCGGCACAACGCGCTGGCGAGGGCACTGGCCTCGCAGGCCTGAGGCGCACCCGGGCCCTTTCAAGGCTTGTTGCCGCGCACCTTGCCGCGTGGCGCGGGCTTCACCTGGAACACTTCCCCGGTCAACTTGCGGATCTCGCGCACCAGGGCCTGGCTGGCCATCGACAGGCTGGAGCCGCGCCGGTAGACGATGCCGATCATGTGCGAGCCGGTCAGGCGCTCCGCCGCGTCGGCGCCCAGCGGTATCTCGATGACGTTGCCCGCCTCCTGCTCCAGGCGCGCAGCGTCGTAGCGCGTCAGGCCCACGCAGTCGCTCGCCAGCAAGGTGGTGCGGAAGAAGTGGAACGAATCGGTGCGGATCACACTGCCCGTGAAATGGCTGCCGTGCTCGCGGACCTGCCGGCGCAGCAGCGCCTCCATGGGGGTGCACTCCGACTGCACCAGCCAGGGGTACAGGCTCAGCCCGGCATACAGCCCCTCCTTCGCCTCCAGGATGGGGTGACCGGCGCGCACCACCAGCGCATTGCGGTCGAGCACCAGCGGCTCGGAGACCAGGTCGGCGCTGAACTCGTCGTCCTCGATGCCGACGATGACGAAGTCCAGGTCCCCGCGCAGCAGCGGCTGCAACAGGCTGCCGCGCGTGCCGAAACGGTAGTTCACGCTCAGGCTGCGAGCATCCCGCGTGAGGTTCAGGGTGGCGGTGGGCAGCACGCGGGTTTGCAGGAACCCGGGCACCACACCCACATGCACCTCGCCGATGGACACGCCACGCAGCGCCTGCACCTCGGCCTCCAGCTTGCGGAACTCCGCATCCACCAGCTTCGCGCGCGTGAAGATGTTCTGCCCGAAGGGGGTGAGGCTCACGCCCCGCGCGGAGCGTAGGAACACCGAGATGCCCAGCTCCGCCTCCAGGTCCTGGATGTCCTTGGACAACGAAGGCTGCGAGACGTTGAGGTGGGCCGCCGCCTTGTTGATGCTGCCCAGTTCGGCGACGGCAAGAAAGCGCTTGAGCGCGCGCAGATGCATGGCGGGTGCCCTCCTGCGAAACGCCTGCTATCGGAATTGCCGATAGCTGGCACAGAACAATGTATTGGAAGAATATAACCCCCGGGGCTAACCTCGCAGCCACATGAAGCCGCAGGCACGCCTGGCATGCGGCAACCAGAGGAGACTGGATGGGAGCATCAATGCGCGAGGACCGCAGCCGCCGGCTGCGGGAGGCCGTGGCGCGGCAGGGCTGGGACCTGATCGTGGTGGTGGGCGATGCCTGGCGCAGCGACTACCTGCGTTTCGCCATCGATGTCACCCCCATGGAAGGCCTGATGGTGGCCCTGGTGCCGGCGCAGGGCGACGCCGTCGTGTACGTGAGCCACCCTGGCGAACAACGTCGCCTGCAGGCAGAGTTGCCGTCCCTGAAGGTCGAGTGCGAGGCAGACCCTGCCGCCGCCGCCCGGCAGGCACTGCAAGCCTCACCCGCCGATCGCATCGGCATGGCACCGTCGCACGCCGTTCCCTGGGCATTGGGCCAGGCCGTGCCCGCGGCGGCGCTGCACGACGCGACGGCCCTGATGGACGCGCTGATGGTGCGCAAATCGGCGGCCGAGGCGGACATCGTGGCCCGCGCCACCCGGCTGGCCGACGACGGTTATGCGGTGTTCCGCGAGGCCGCACAGCCCGGCAAGACGGAATACGCGTTGATCGGTGAACTCGAGGCCTGGTTCCGCAGCCAGGGCTGCATCGAGAACTTCATGATCATGGGCTCCGGCGGCACCGAGGTGCGCACCATGCGCCCGCCCGGCACCCGCGTGCTGCAGCACGGCGACATGGTCACTACGGAGCTCACGCCCTGCCTGGACGGCTACTACGCCCAGATCTGCCGCACGCTGGTGATCGGCACGCCCACGCGTGCACAGCTGCAGGCCTACGCGGTCTATGAAGAGGCCCTGGAAGCCGGCATCGCCGTGGTGCGCCCCGGCGCCACACATGCCGACGTGGCCCGCGCGCAGAACGACGTGTTCCGCAGGCACGGGCTGGCGGAATACATCACCTCCAAATACACGCGGGTGCGCGGCCACGGCATGGGCCTGTACGTGGACGGCCCGCACGTGCTGGAGGACGTGGAGCAGGTGCTGGAGCCCGACATGACGCTGGTGGTGCACCCCAATACCTACCACCCCGTCGCAGGTTACATCGTGCTCGGCGACACCGTGCGCGTCACGGACTCCGGCTGCGAGGTGCTGACACGCACGACGCGTTCCCTCACGGCCTTGTCGACGCAGGGAGGCACCTGACATGCGCCGAGGATTGATGCACTGGTCGCGCGAAGAGCTGCCCGAAGCCACGCTGGACGCCCGCGTCGCCCGACTGCAGGAAGCAACGCGCGCCCAGGGGCTGGCGGCCGTGCTGGCCTACACCTCCTTCGCACGGCCCGCCCCCGTGCACTGGCTCAGCAACTTCACGCCCTACTGGAATGAGGCCATGCTGGTAGTGCTGCCGGAAGGCCGCCCCGTGCTGCTGGCGTCACTGACACCACGGGTCTACGGCTGGATACGCGAGGTGGCGCACCTAGGGGACATCGTGCCCGCGCCCAAGCTCGGCCCGGCCTGCGCGCAGTACCTGACAACGCACATCGCGCCCGGCGCCGCGGTGGGCGTCATCGACCTGCCCGCCCTGCCCTGGCCCGTGGCCCAGGCGCTGCACGATGCCCTGGGGCCGCAGAGGCTGCACGATGCCAGCGCCCTCTACCAGGCGCTGCGCCAACCCGCGGATGCGGACGAGATCGCGCTGGCACGCGCGGCCTGCCGCATCGCCGCCAGCGCCATGGACACCGCACCCGCCGGCCATGTGCGCACCGCCACCCTGTCCGCGCAGATGGAGCGCGTGGCGCGCCTGGCAGGCGCCGAGGAGCTGCTGCACAAGGTGGCGCCCGACCTGGAGCGCAGTGCCGCGCTGCAGCGCCTGGAGGGCGATCTGCCGCTGTCGCCCCCATTCGCGGTGGAGCTGTCGCTGGCCTACAAGGGCGTGTGGGTGCGCCACGGCCGCAGCTTCGCCGCGTCCACACCACCGGCATGGTGGGCCACGGCAGAAGACTGGTTCACCCTGGCCGTAGCCGATCTGCCGGCCCTGCTCGCAGGCCGCCTGGCCCCGCCGCCCGGTGTGCAGATCGACTGGATGCTGGAGGCCTGCACGGCCGCCCATCCGCTGACGCCCGTGGTGGCATCCACCGGGCCCATCGGAGCGTACGCAGTGCCCCCACCAGGCAGCCTGTGCGTCTTGTCGGTGCGCGCCAGCACGCCCGCCGGCCACTGGCTGGCCACCACGCCGGTGGTACTGCATGCCGGGCACGGCGAGGCGCTCCACGCCCTGCCCTTTTGAGTCCATGCACCTTCAAACACCGCCATTTCCGTTGACATACCACCCAGGAGACTCGCTCATGACAAGCAGCTTTTCACGCCGCACCCTGCTGGCCACGGCGCTGGCCGTTCCCTTCGCCGCCATGGCGCAGGAGTACCCGCAAAAGCCCATCCGCATCGTGGTACCGGTGCCCGCGGGCGGCGCCGCCGATTCGCTGGCGCGGCTGATCGGTGAACGGCTCACCACCCGCTGGGGCCAACCCGTGATCGTGGAGAACCGCGCGGGCGCGGGCGGCAACATCGGCGCCGAGAACGTGTTCACGTCGGCGCCCGATGGCTACTCACTCTTGCTGTCGCCGCCCGGCCCGCTGGCGATCAACAAGTCGCTGTACACCAAGATGGCCTTCGACTCGGACCAGTTCACGCCGGTCTCCATCATCGCGGCCAACCCCAACGTGCTGCTGGTGCACCCCAAGGTGCCCGCCAAGACGCTGGCCGAACTGATCGCCTATGCCAAGGCCAACCCCGACAAGCTGAACTACGCCTCCAGCGGCGCCGGCTCCACCACCCACCTCGCGGGCGAGCTGTTCAAGCAGCTGGCGGGCGTGCAGATCACGCACATTCCCTACAAGGGCGGCCCACCGGCCTACGCCGACCTGATGGCCGGCCAAGTGGACATGATGTTCCAGGGCCTGGCCACGGCCATGCCGCAGATCACCGACGGCCGCCTGCGCGTGCTGGCGGTGGGCAGCGAGAAGCGCCACTCCGCCCTGCCACAGACACCGACCCTGAACGAGACCCTGCCCGGCTTCGTCTCGGTGTCCTGGTCGGGTCTGGTGGCGCCGCCCAAGACGCCTGCGGCCATCGTCAAGAAGCTCTCCGACACCATCGCCCAGGAGTTGAAAGCCATCGACGCCAGCAAGCAGGTCAAGGGCTTTGACATGCGCGACGTGATCGCCAACACGCCAGAGGAAGCCACCCGCTTCACCCGCGAAGAGCGGGACCGCTGGGGCGCCGTCATCAAGTCCACCGGCGTCACCGTCGACTGAGAACCCGAGCCTATCCATGCACCACATCATTCAAGGTCCCACCGCCTGGAACGCCGCCGACATGCCGCGGCGCAACGACTGGGTCCACACCTTCAGCGCGGCGCAGATCGCCGAGCTGCGCGCCGCGCTGACCCACGCCCGCTCGCTGGGCAAGACGCTGGCCACCATGACCCGCGAGGACTTTCCGCTGCCCGCCGTCAGCCACCTGCTGGGCAAGGTGCGCGATTTCCTGGAAGACGGCGCGGGCCTGTTCCTGCTGCGCGGGTTCCCGGCGCTGGAACACGACAAGCAGGAACTGCGAACGCTCTACTGGGGCATCGGCAAGCACCTGGGCACGGCGGTGTCGCAAAGCAAGAACGGCGACATCCTGGGCGACGTCCGCAACATGAACGTCGACATGAACAGCCCCACGGGCCGGGGCTACACCTCCAACCAGAAGCTGACCTACCACACCGACAGCTGCGACGTGGTGGGCCTGTTCGTGCTGCGCACGGCGCGCAGCGGCGGCATGAGCATGATCGCCAGCTCGGTGACCATCCACAACGAGATCGCGCGCATCCGGCCCGACCTGCTGGAGGTGCTGTACCAGCCCTTCCACTGGAGCTGGCAGGGGCAGGAGCCGGCGGGCGGGCTGCCCTACTACCAGCAGCCGGTGTTCTCGTCGCGCGACGGCCGCTTCAGCTGCCGCTACGTGCGCACGCACATCATCTCGGCCCAGCGTTTCGAGGATGTGCCGCGCCTGACACCCGCGCAGGAGGAGGCCATGGCATTGCTGGACAGCCTGGCCGGTAACGAGCAGTTCCATTTCTCGATGATGTTCCAGCCCGGCGACATCCAGTTGCTGAACAACCATGTGACGCTGCACTCCCGCACGGCCTTCGAGGACCATGAGGAAGCCGAGCGCAAGCGCCACCTGCTGCGCATGTGGCTGTCGGTGCCCAACAGCCGCGCCCTGAGTCCCGCGCTGCAGACCATCTACCAGGACCAGAGTGCCGGCGCCGTGCGTGGCGGCTTCCCGTCGCGCACCGGCAAGCTGATCTACGAGACCGTGGGGAGCCTGGAATGAGCGAGCGCGTGCCGCCGTCCGGCGATGCCGCTGCCGCGCCAGCGCAACAGCCCGTGCTGTACCAGGCGCAGCGGGGCGACATGCGCATGGGGCTGGTGGGGGACACCATGCTCTCGCGCGCACTGACGCCCTACACGGAGCCCGCCTACCTGGCATTGGCCGAGGCGCTGCGTGGCACCGACTTCAGCTTCGCGAACCTCGAGAGCACCGTGCGCCGGCCCGACGAGGGCCTGGCCAACTTCACGCAGGGCACACCGATGACCACGCCGCCGGCGCTGCTGGACGACCTGCGCTGGATCGGCATCGACCTGGTGTCCGTGGCCAACAACCATGCCACCGACTACGGCCCCACGGGGCTGGCCGCGTCGCTGCAGCACCTGCAGCAGGCCCGCATGCCCTACGCCGGCGCCGGCCTGGCGCTGACCGAGGCCCGGCGACCTGGCTATCTCGAGACTGCGGCCGGCCGCGTCGGCCTGGTCGCTGCGACCTCTTTCTTCCGACCCTGGAATCGCGCCGCCGACTCGCGCCCCGACAGCCCGGGCCGCCCGGGCATCAACCCGCTGGGCTTCGCCACCAGCTACACCGTGGATGCCGCATCGCTCGACGCGCTGCGCACCGTCAGCGATCAGCTCGGCATGACACAGGAGCGTGCGCGCCACCGCGCGCAGTTCTACAGCGCCGCCGAGGCGCCGAAGGACGAGGACCACAGCGTGATGCTGCTCGGTTCCCGCTTCACGCGCGGCACCACCTTCTCCGTCTCCACACGCGTGGACCGCCAGGACGCCGAGGCCAATCTGCGGTGGATCCGCGAGGCGCGCAAGCAGGCCGACTGGGTGGTGTTCTCGTTCCACAACCACGAATTCGGAGCCGCGGGGCGCAACACCGCGCCGACCGACGTGGAGCTGGAAGAGACCGCGCAGTTCGTCATCGACTTCGCGCATGCGGCCATCGATGCCGGGGCCGATGTGGTGGTGGGCCATGGCCCGCACCTCACCATGGGTGTGGAGCTGTACAAGGGCCGGCCCATCCTCTGCAGCCTGGGCAACTTCGTGTTCCAGAACGAAACCATCGACGCCTTTCCGTCCGAGGCCTACGGCCGCTTCGGGCTGGGCACGGAGGCCACGCCCTCCGAGTTCCTGGACGCGCGCACCGGCAACGACACGCGGGGCTTCCCTGCCTCCCCAGAGTTCTGGCATGGTTGCGCCGCGCTGTGCGACTTCCAGGGCGGACGCTTGAGCGGCCTGCGCCTGCTGCCGCTGGACCTGGGCCACGGCCGGCCGCGTGCGCAGCGCGGACGGCCCCTGCTGGCCAGCGGCGCCACGGCAGCGACCATCCTGGACCGCATCACGCGCCTGTCTCAACCTTTCGGCACGGTGATCGAGCAGCGCGACGGCGTGGGCCATGTGCGCCTGGCCAACGCAGGGTGATGCAGGATGACGCCGCCATGGCCATGAAGAAGATCGCGATCCTCGACGATT
Organism: Burkholderiaceae bacterium; assembly: GCA_965278985.1. GTDB lineage: Bacteria > Pseudomonadota > Gammaproteobacteria > Burkholderiales > Burkholderiaceae_C > CAISIP01. The sequence continues at coordinate 2,374,131 of OZ257131.1, forward strand.
ACCTGCACCTCGCGATGCGCTCGGCCGACTGGTCGGTGCTGGACGGGCTGTGCCAGATCGACGTCATCGACCGCAAGCTGCAGGTGCCCGACGAGGCGGCCGAGGTGCTCGCGCCCTACCACGTGTTGTGCCACTTGCGCGAGCGCACCCCCATGCCACGCGCGCTGCTGGAGCGCCTGCCGCAGCTGGAGTTCATGACCATCACCGGCAAGGCCCACCGCACGCTGGACATGCAGGCAGCCACCGACTGCGGCGTGCTGGTCTCACATGCCTCGGCCGGCCAGGTCGGCAGCCGCGCGACCCCCGAGCTCGCCTGGGGCCTGATCCTCGCCACCGCGCGCCACATCGCGCTGGAAGACCGCCGCATCCGCGCCGGCCACTGGCAGACCACCACCGGCACATTGCTCGACGGCAAGACCCTGGGATTGCTGGGCCTGGGGCGCGTGGGCCAGACCATGGCGTCCATTGCCCGCGCCTTCGGCATGCGGGTGCTGGCCTGGAGCCCGAACCTGGACGCCGCCACCGCTGCCGCGCACGGCGCCACGCGCGTGGACAAGCAGACCCTGTTTACTGAGAGCGACGTGCTGAGCATCCACGTGGTGCTGTCCGAACGCTCACGCCACCTGGTGGATGCAACGGCCCTGGGCTGGATGAAGCCCGAAGCGATCCTGGTCAACACGGCCCGCGGCCCCATCGTCGACGAGGCGGCACTGGTCGATGCGCTGCAGGCAGGCCGGCTCGGCGGCGCCGGCCTCGACGTCTTCGAGACCGAACCGCTGCCGCCCGGCCACCCCTTGCTGGCGCTGGACAACGTGGTGCTCACGCCGCACCTGGGGTATGCGACGCACGACACGTTCCAGGGGTTCTACGGCGCCACGGTCGCGGCGGTGCAGGCCTTCCTGCAGGGCAGGCCCGTGCATCTGTTGAACGCCGCGCTTCAGGGGGCTTCTGTCGGGCGGTAGGGGCAGGGCGCCTCAGGAAAGCCGCGGCGCGGCGCCGCGCCGCGCAGGGCCACCATGCGGTACAGCACGAAGGCATACAACGCGATCACCACCAGCCCCACGTGCTGGTTCTGGGAGTTCAGGAACTGGTAGGCCCCGTCAGCGCCACCATGATCAGGAAGTAGAAACTCCAGATCCCCAGGCCCCACATCCCCAGCTCGATGGCCAGCGGATGCGCCAAGGCGTATTCCACCCTGCCCGGCGGGCGAGACCAGGCGCCGAAGCTATTGCGTGCGCGCGCCGCTCTGGAACCATCGGCCGATCAGCGCACGCTCTGCGTCCGTGATGCCGGTGGAGTTGTTCATCGGCATGATCTTCGTCACCACCGCCTGCTGGTAGACCTGCTGCGCATGCAGCTTCAGCGCCTCGGGCGAATCCAGCCGGACGTTCTTCATCTGCAGCGTAGGACCATGGCACATGTAGCAGCGTTGCTCCAGCACCCCACGGACTTCGGCATAGGCCACCGGCGCCATCGCCATTGGGGCAGCGGAGGCTGGCACAACGGCTTGCGCCGGCGGCTTGAGCCAGTGGATCACGCCGGCAATCACCACCACACCCACCAGCGCATAAGGCCATGGATGCCCGTTGCGCCCCAGCTTGTAGCCGTGGCGCATGACGAAGAACTGCCGGATCAGCGCACCACCCAGCATCATCAAAATCAGCACCACCCAGTTGTATTCGTTCGTGTAGGTGAAGCTGTAGTGGTTGCTCAGCATCGCGAACAGCACCGGCAGCGTGAAGTACGTGTTGTGCACGCTGCGCTGCTTGGCGCGTTGGCCGTGGATGGGGTCGACCGGCTTGCCTTCGCGCAGTGCCTTCACGGTGGTGCGCTGGCCCGGAATGATCCAGAAGAACACGTTGGCACTCATGGCCGTGGCGATCATCGCCCCCACCAGCAGGAAGGCCGCGCGGCCCGCGAACCAGTGGCAGGCCAGCCAGGCGGCGAAACACACCACCAGGAACACCAGGAAGCCCACGATGGCGTCGCCGTTCTTGCGCTTGCCGAAGGCTTGGCAGATCAGGTCGTACAACATCCAGAACACGATCAGGAAGGACACCGCCACGCCGATGGCCGCGCCGCTGCCCCAGTCCATCTTCGACTTGTCGATGAGGTAGGTGGAGGCGCTCCAGAGGTAGGAGACCGTGAACAGCGCGAAGCCGCTGAGCCAGGTGCTGTAGCTCTCCCAGTAGAACCAGTGCAGGTGGTCGGGCACCACCTTGGGCGCGACCGCGTACTTTTGCGGGTTGTAGAAACCCCCGCCGTGCACCGCCCACAGTTCGCCGCCCACACCCTGCTCCTTCAAGTGCTTAGAGGTGGGCGGCACCAGGCTGCTGTCCAGGAACACGAAGTAGAAGGAGGATCCGACCCAGGCGATGGCCGTGATGACGTGGACCCAACGCAGCAGCAGATTGGCCCAGTCGAGGTAATAGCTTTCCATGTCGTTCTTCAGTCGTTCAGCGTGCCGCGGGCACGCCGGGATCAGGGCACTGCTCACCACTGCGGGCGCTGTAAGCAGGCATTGGCGTCGCGAACATGGCCGGTGCAACCGGGCCAGCTCCGCTGCGACATGGAGGCGCGAGTGTATCCATAAGGCGGTGCGGCTTCAACGCGGTTTCAACGCGGGATGGGGTCCATGCTGCGCTGTTGCAACAACTGTGCCGCCACGGCCACGGCGATCACCTCGGGCTCCTTGCCTACGATGCCCGGCAGGCCGATGGGGCACTGCACCCGCGCCAGCTCGGCCTCGGTGAAGCCGCGCGCCTGCAGCCGGTGGCGGAACGTGGCCCACTTGGTCTTGCTGCCGATGAGGCCGATGTGCGCCAGGTCGGCCCGCTCGCGCTGGCGCCGCAGGCAGGCCGCGACCACGTCCAGGTCTTCCGCATGGCTGAAGCTCATGATGAGCACATGGCTGCCCGGCGCGAGGCCGGCCACGGCGGCCTGCACCGGCTCGGAGTGCTCGCAGACCACGTGCACGGGCAGGTGCGATGGAAAGATCTCGTCGCGGCTGTCGATCCAGTGCACCGCAAACGGCAGGCGCGCCAGCACCTCGATCAGCGCACGCCCCACATGGCCGCCGCCGAACAGGGCGACGGGGGTGTGATGCCGGGCCAGCCGCTGCCGCAGCATCGGTGCGTCCGCGGCACGCACAGGCTCGAAACGCAGGTACATCACGCCGCCGCAGCACTGCCCCAGGCTGGGGCCCAGCGCATAACGCTGCACCGGCATGGGGGCCTCCTGCGCGGCGCATGGCAAGCGCCGGCGGGCCTCGGCGATGGCCTCGAACTCCACCTGGCCGCCACCGATGGTGCCCACCACGGCGGTGGCAAACACGGCCATCCAGGTGCCGGCCTCGCGGGGCACCGACCCCTGGGAGCGGTCCACGCTGACCCAGACCGCCGGCTCTTGCGCCAACAGGGCCAGGGCCACGGAAGCCTGGTCACGGCCTCCTCCGGGGACATCCTCCATACCGTTCAAGCGATTGCTCCACGGATACCTCTGTAAACAGAGCGCGGGTAGCGGCTCGGGCACAATCCGCCAGCCCGCAGAGGCACGCTCCTTCTTACAGACACCGACGCCGCACCATGCCACCCCTGCCCACGCTGTCCCCGCTCCGCCTGACGGCGATCCTCGGCACTGCGCTGCTCGCCCTGCTGGTGGTGGCCTGCGCCACGCGCACAGCCCCTTCCGCGCCGCCCCAGGCCCCGCAGCCCTTGCCCGGCACACCGCCCCAAGCCACGCCGCAGACACCGGCACCGGCCGCTCCCGTAGCTCCCGGCGCGGCGGCTCCCGCACCCCAGCCCGGCCAGCCGCCCGCCCCCTCGCAGGCCACCAATGCCAAGGCCTACCGCGTGGACGCCGCACGCCACCTCTATGCCCTGAACGCCGCACGCATCTACAAGGGCATGTTGCCGCCCAACATCTATTCCATCGGCGTGCTGGAGGTCGATATCGACCGGCGCGGCCAGGTCACGGCCACGCGCTGGCTGCGCCCACCGCGCCGCCCGGAGGTGATCACCGAGATCTTGCGTACCGTGCGCGCAGCCGCGCCGTATCCCGTGCCCAACCGCATGAACCGCGTCACCTACACCGACGTATGGCTGTGGGACGAAAGCGGCCGCTTCCAGCTCGACACGCTGACCGAGGGCCAGCGTTAAGAGGCTGGCGCGCTCCGGCGGCATCACGAGCCCCGGTAGGTGGAATAACTCCACGGGCTCACCAGCAGCGGCACGTGGTAGTGCTGGTCCGTGTGGGCCACGCCAAAGTCCAGGCTCACGCGGTCCAGGAAATTCGGCTCCGGCAGCGCCACGCCGCGCGCCTTGAAGTACGCCGCCACCTCGAACACCAGCCGGTAGGTGCCCTTGCGCAGGCTGCTGTTGTCGTACAGCGGGCCGTCCGGATTGCGGCCATCCGCGTTGAGCGTGAAGCGCTTCACCAGCGTGGCCGCGTCGCCCTGCGTGGTGTACAGCGCCACGCCCATGCCCGCCGCCGGCGTGCCGTGCATGGTGTCCAGTACATGTGTGCTCAGTCCCATGGTTCCTCCGGGCAAGATATGGAACAAAAGTGTATACACTTTTGCACGCCACGGCTATCATTCCGGCATGGATTCTTCTCCCACCGGCCAGATCGTGGAGGCGCTCACCAAGGCCATCGTCGACCACCGCCTGCTGCCTGGCAGCAAGCTGGCCGAGCAGAAGCTGGCGGACCATTTCGGCGTGTCGCGCACCCTGGTGCGCCAGGCGCTGCTGCAGCTGGCGCAGCGCCAGCTGGTGACGCTGGAGCCGGCGCGGGGCGCCTTCGTGGCCGCCCCTTCCGCGGATGAAGCGCGCCAGGTCTTCGCGGTGCGCCGCATGCTGGAGTCCGGCATGGTGCGCAGCTTCGTGCGTGAACTCACCCCCGCCCGGCTCAAGGCCCTGCGCGAGCACATCGCGCAGGAGAAACGCGCCGTGGAGCAGGAAGACGCGGCCGGCCGCACCGAGCTCTTGGGCGACTTCCATGTGCGCCTGGCCGAGCTGATGGGCAACGAGGTGCTGGCACAGATGCTGCGTCAGCTCATCGAGCGCTGCGCGCTGATCACGCTGATGTACCAGAGCCCGCTTGCCGCCGCCACCTCGCACGAAGAACATGCCGAAATCCTCAAGGCCTTCGCGGCCCGCGACGAGGAGCGCGCCGTGCACCTGATGGACGACCACCTGCGCAATGTCGAGGCCAGCCTGAGCTTCGACCGGCGTGTCCCCACCAACGACATTTCCCTGGCACTGACCTGAACCGACCATGCCTTCTTTTCCCGTCTATCGGACCACCGCGCCCTACCCCCGCGACCTCGTGGGCTACGGCCGCAACCTGCCCCATCCTGCCTGGCCGGGCGGCGCCCGCATCGCGCTGCAGTTCGTGCTGAACTACGAGGAAGGCGGCGAGAACGCGGTGCTGCACGGCGATGCAGGCTCCGAGCAATTCCTCTCCGAAATGTTCAACCCGCCGGCCTTCCCGGACCGGCACCTGAGCATGGAGAGCATCTACGAATACGGCTCGCGTGCCGGCGTGTGGCGGCTGCTGCGCGAGTTCGAGCGCCGCAGCCTGCCACTCACCGTCTTCGGCGTGGGCATGGCGCTGCAGCGCCACCCCGAGCTCACGGCCGCCTTCCAGTCCCTGGGCCACGAGATCGCCTGCCACGGCTGGCGCTGGATCAACTACCAGACCATCGACGAGGCCACCGAGCGTGCACACATGGTTCTCGGCATGCAGGCCATCGAGCAATTGACGGGCGAGCGCCCGGTGGGCTGGTACACCGGCCGCGACAGCCCGCAGACCCACCGCCTGGTGGCCGACTACGGCGGCTTCGCATACGACAGCGACTACTACGGCGACGACCTGCCCTTCTGGATGGAAGTGCAGCGCACGGACGGCGTGGTGGTGCCGCAGCTGATCCTGCCCTACGCCATGGACACCAACGACATGCGCTTCGGCCTGCCCCAAGGTTTCTCGCAGGGCGAAGACTTCTTCACCTACCTGCGCGATGCCTTCGACGTGTTGTATGCCGAGGGCGACCCGGCCGGTGACAACGCGCCCAAGATGTTGTCCATCGGCATGCACTGCCGCATCCTGGGCCGGCCCGGCCGCATGCGCGCGCTGCAGAAGTTCCTGGACCATGTGCAGAACCACGACAAGGTGTGGATCTGCCGGCGCCTGGACATCGCACGCCACTGGCGCGCGACGCACCCCTATCCCGGCCAGGCCGCCGCCTGACAGAAGGAGAAGGCACGCACCATGCCCCTGACCCTGGAGCAACTCAACACTGCAGCACCGGCCGACGCGGCCGCCATGCTCGACGGCCTCTACGAACACTCGCCGTGGATCGCCGCACAGGCGCTCGCGCACCGACCCTTCCGCTCGCTCGCCGAGCTCAAGCACCGCATGGTGCAGGTGCTGCAGGCCGCGGGCCACGACGCGCAGCTAACCCTGGTCCGCGCGCACCCCGAGCTCGCGGGCAAGGCCATGGCCAGCAACACGCTGACCGCCGAATCGACCGTCGAACAGAACAAGGCCGGCCTCACACGCTGCACACCCGCGGAACTGGCCCACATCGCGCGGCTCAATGCCGCCTATGCCGAACGCTTCGGCTTCCCCTTCGTGCTGGCCGTGCGCGGGCCGCGCGGCGACGGCCTGTCCAAGGCGCAGATCCTCGCCACCTTCGAGCGCAGGCTGCAGCACCACCCGGCCTTCGAGCTGCAGGAGGCACTGCGCAACATCCACCGCATCGTCGAGATCCGGCTCAACGACAAGTTCGGTCATGTACCCGCACAGGGCAACGAAGCCTGGGACTGGCACGAGGCACTGGCCGCCTTCACCGACCCGGGGTATGCCGAGAAGGGCCAGCTCACCGTCACCTACCTCACGGACGCCCACCGCGCCTGCGCCGCGCAGCTGGTGCAGCGCATGCGCGACTGCGGCTTCGACGAGGTGCACATCGATGCCGTGGGCAATGTCGTGGGGCGCTACCTCTCCGACCAGACTGATGCCCGCACGCTGCTCACGGGCAGCCACTACGACACCGTGCGCAACGGCGGCAAGTACGACGGCCGTCTGGGCATCTTCGTGCCCATGGCCTGCGTGCAGGCGCTGCACCGTGCAGGCCGTCGGCTGCCCTTCCACATCGAAGTCGTGGGTTTTTCGGAAGAAGAAGGCCAGCGCTTCAAGGCCACCTTCCTGGGCTCGGGCGCGCTGGTGGGCGCGTTCGACATGAACTGGCTGGCGCAGAAGGATGCCCACGGCATCACACTGCGCGAGGCCATGGAACACGCGGGGCTGGACATCGCCGCCATCCCCGCACTGCAGCGCGATCCTGCGCGGTACCTGGGTTTCGTGGAAGTCCACATCGAGCAGGGCCCCGTGCTCAACGAGCTGGACCTGCCGCTGGGCATCGTGACCTCCATCAACGGCAGCGCGCGCTATGTGGTGGACCTGGTGGGCACCGCCTGCCATGCCGGCACCACACCCATGGACCGGCGCAGCGATGCCGCTGCCGCCGTGGCCGAGGTGGTGCTGGCGGCCGAAGCCCGCGCGCGCCAGGATGCCGATTCGGTGGCCACCGTGGGCCAGCTCGTGGTGCCCAACGGCTCCGTCAACGTGGTGCCGGGCCGCTGCCAGTTCTCGCTGGACATGCGTGCGCCGCTGGATGCGCAGCGCGATGCCATGGTGCAGGACGTGCTGGCCAGCCTGCAGGCCATCGCCGAGCGGCGGCAGGTGCGCTACACGCTGGAGGAAACCATGCGCGCCGCCGCCGCGCCCAGCGCACCCGAGTGGCAGGCCCGCTGGGAGCGCGCCGTCGAAAGCCTGGGCGTGCCCCTGCACCGCATGCCCAGCGGCGCGGGCCACGACGCCATGAAGCTGCACACCGTGATGCCACAGGCCATGCTCTTCGTGCGCGGACAGAACTCCGGCATCAGCCACAACCCCCTCGAATCCACCACCGCCGATGACATGCAGCTGGCCATCGACGCCTTTGCGGCCCTCGTCGACCAGCTCGCCACCGACACCCTTACCGACCTTTCCGCGCCATGAGCAACACCCCTGACACCACCGCCCGCCTCGACGCCTGGATCGACGCCCACTTCGACGAGCAGGTCGGCTTCCTGCAGCAACTGATCCGCGTCCCCACCGACACGCCGCCAGGCAACAACGCACCCCATGCCGAACGCACCGCGCAACTGCTGGAAGGCTTCGGCATGCAGGCCGAACGCCATGTGGTGCCCGAGGCGGAAGTGCGTGCCGTGGGCCTGGAGTCGGTGACGAATCTGGTGGTGCGCCGCAAGTATGGCGAGGGCCGCACCGTGCTGCTGAATGCCCACGGCGACGTGGTGCCACCCGGCGAGGGCTGGACCAAGGACCCCTACGGCGGCGAGATCGCTGACGGCAAGATCTACGGCCGCGCGGCCGCCGTGAGCAAGTGCGACTTCTCCACCTACACCTTCGCCGTACGGGCGCTGGAGGCCGTGGCCAAACCCACACAGGGCAGCGTGGAGCTGCTGTTCACCTACGACGAGGAATTCGGCGGCGAGGTGGGACCGGCCTGGCTGCTGCGCAAGGGCATCATCCACCCCGACCTGATGATCGCCGCCGGCTTCAGCTACCAGGTCATCACGGCCCACAACGGCTGCCTGCAGATGGAGGTGACGGTGCACGGCAAGATGGCGCATGCCGCCATTCCCGACAGCGGCGTGGACGCGATGCAGGCCGCCGTCGAGATCCTGGGCGTGCTGTACCAGCAGAACACCCTCTACAAGGACGTGTGGTCACAGGTGCAGGGCATCAGCCATCCCTACCTGAACGTGGGCATGATCGAAGGCGGCACCAACACCAACGTGGTGCCCGGCCGTGTCAGCTTCAAGCTGGACCGCCGCATGATCCCCGAGGAGAACCCGGCCGAGGTCGAGGCCAAGCTGCACGCCCTGATCCGCGAAGCCGCCGCCAAACGCCCCGGCATCACCGTGGACATCAAGCGCCTGCTGCTGGCCAACGCGATGCGCCCCCTGCCCGGCAACGCGCCGCTCGTGCAGGCGCTGCAGAAACACGGCGAGGCCGTGTTCGGTGAACCCATCCCCGCGCTGGGCACGCCGCTCTACACGGACGTGCGCCTGTTTTGCGAGGCCGGCATCCCCGGTGTGATCTACGGCGCAGGGCCACGCACGGTGCTGGAGTCCCACGCCAAGCGCGCCGACGAGCGCCTGGACCTGGAAGACCTGCGCCGCGCCACCAAGGTAATCGCGCGCAGCCTGCACGAGCTGCTGGCCTGAACCCACCCACCGCGCCGCGCTGCGCGCATCAGCCTGGCGTGCGGGCGCGACGGCCGCGCGTGGCCGCCGCCGGCGCAGGCGTGGCATCCGCAGGCGCGCCCCGTTCCTCCAGCCACGCACAGAAGGCACGTGCCGCCGGATCCTCGGCCGCGCGCGCCGGCAGCATCCAGTAAAAATCTTTCTCGTGGGTGCTGGACGCGGCGAAAGGCGTCAACAGCAAGCCGTTGCGCAAGGCATCTTGCAGCAGCTCGGGGTTGCCCAGTGCCACACCCAGGCCCTGCATCGCGGCCTGTACGGCCAGGTGGCCATGGTCGAAGACCAGCTCACCGGCCGCACGCACCGGCCCCTCTCCCACCGCGGCAAACCATTGGCGCCAGATCAGCGGCGTGGAGCGGCTGTGCAGCAGCGTGTGGCGGCGCAGGTCGGCCGGCTTGCGCAAGGCCGCCGCACGCTGCAGCCACTGCGGACTGCAGACCGGCGTGAGCGCATCGCTCAGGAAGCGGCCGAAGCGGGTGCCGCGCCAGGCAGGCCGCGCCTGCAGCGCCGCCCGTTCGGCGGCCGACAGGCAACGCACCGACACGTCGTAGGCCCCCGGGTCGAAATCGAGTACGCCGATGGTGGTCACCAGTTGCACGTCCACCTCCGGCGTGCCGCTGCAGAAATGCGAGAGCTGCGGGATCAGCCACTGCGTGGCCAGCGTGGGCAGCGCATTGACCGTGAGGCGTGCGCGGTGCGTGCGCCGCTCCACGCGCGCAGTGGCCTGCGCCATGATGTCGAAGGCGCTGCTCAGGCTGGGCAGGTACGCCGCGCCCTGGGCCGTGAGCCCCAGCCGGCGCCCGTCACGCGCCACCAGCGGCACGCCGAGCCAGGCCTCCAGCGCCTTGATCTGGTGGCTGACCGCACTTTGGGTGACGTGCAGCTCCTGCGCGGCACGCGTCACGCTGGCCAGTCGTGCCGCGGCCTCGAAGGCGCGCAGCATGTTCAGGGAGGGCAGGCGCCGCACCGGCAGCACCGGCGGCATGTCCACAGTGGCATGAGATGGATTCATGTTTCGGCGAGAAGATATCGATTTTCAGTGGCAGCCATGGCACCTAGCATGGACGCATGCCATTCCCGAAGATTGTAGAAAAACTCATTCCTGCCGCGCGCTGGCGCCATGCAGCGTTCTCGCCGCAGGAGGCGCCCTCGGGCGCCACCGCGCCGCCCTCCGCCCCCTGTGCGATGCCCGGTCAGGCACCGACTCCGGATGGGGCGGATGCGCCACCGAAGCCCCGCCGTCTGTCGCTCTTCGAGCTGGTGCTGCAGGCCTACGCGAGCGCCCCCGGCGGCGACTGAACGGCGCGCGGCGCCACGCCGGTGCCTCGGTGGCGCCTCCTCGGCGGTGGCCGCCCCCGCATCTGGCATGCGCGTTGCATGGTGGCCTACACACTCGACCATGGCGACTGGGTATCCTGCCACAGTCCAGGATGAACAGCCCCACCACCACCGCCCAAGCCACCGTGACCACGCCCGAGCTGGCCGCCCAGGCCGGCCCGCCGCCGCCTGCGCCGTGGATCCGCGATGCCTGGCCACGCCTGCAACCCTGGGTAGTGGGTGCCCTCGCTGCGGCGCTGATCGCCATGGTCGGCGTGGCGCTGCACGCGCTGCTGCGCGATGTGCATTACACCGACGTGATGGACACCATCCAGGCTACCCCTTCATGGGACGTGGCGCTGGCACTGCTGGCCACCGCGTTGAGCTACCTGGCCCTCACGGGGTACGACGCATCGTCGCTCGAATACGCGCGGGCCCAGGTCTCGCGCGGCATGCTGCTGCTGACCTCCTTCGTGGCCTATGCGCTGGCCAACACCATCGGCCTGGGCACGCTCACCGGCGGCGCGGTGCGCATGCGGCTGTATGCGGCTGCCGGCGTGGAGCCCGCCAAGATCGCGCAGGTGGTGGCCTTCAATGCCAGTGCCTTCCTGCTGGGCATGTCCGTCTTCGGTGCAATGGCCCTGCTCTGGGGCGCCGCCGACGTGGCACGCCTTCTGCGCCTGCCCGCAGAAGCGCTGCAGGGCGTGGCCCTTGTCGTGCTGTTGGCCATGGCGGCGTTCCTGTGGCTGTGTGCACGCCAGCGCGTGCTGCACATCCGCCGCTGGTCGATGCGCCTGCCGCCCCTGCCGCTGGTGCTGCGCCAGCTCGCCATCTCCGCGCTGGAGCTGACGGCCTCGGCGCTGGCGCTGTGGGTGCTGCTGCCGGGTGAACGCATTCCGCTGCCCACCTTCATCGCCTTCTATGCCATCGCCATCAGTGCAGCCATGTTGAGCCATGTGCCGGGCGGGCTGGGCATCTTCGAAGCCGTGATGCTGTTGGCCGCGGAGCCGTACCTGCCCACCGAGGCGATGCTGGGTGCGTTGCTGCTGTACCGCGGCCTCTATTACATCGTGCCGCTGGTGCTGGCCGCGGCCCTGCTGGCGGGCTTCGAAGTGCGCGCCGGGGTGGCGGCGCCGATGGGGCGCGCCACCATGCCCATGGTGCGCGCCGCGTCCCGCCTGAGTCCACGGCTGATGGCCGCCCTCACGCTGGTGGCGGGGCTGTGGCTGCTGGTCTCGGGGGTCACACCGTTCACCGAAGACAGCAAGCTGCTGCTCACGGCGCTGGAGGTGCCGTTGCCGCTCGTGGAGGCGGCGCACTTCTTCGGCAGCATCATGGGGCTGGGCCTGCTGCTCGTGGCGCGTGGCCTGCTGCACCGGCTCGACGCCGCGTGGTGGGCCGCCCTGGTGTTCTCGCTGGCCGCCGCAGCGCTGGCCCTGCCCAAGGGCATCGCCCTCCACGAGGCCGCGCTGCTCGCGGTGCTGGCGTTGCTGCTGGGCATCTCGCGCCGCCAGTTCGACCGACGCTCCTCCCTGTTCGCGCAGCGGCTGGAGCCGGGCTGGCTGCTGGCCATGGGCTGTGTGCTGGCGGCCTGCGTGTGGATCCTGTTCTTCGCCTACCAGGAGGTGGCCTACAGCAACCGGCTGTGGTGGCAGTTCGAACTGGACGCGCAGGCCCCGCGCTCGCTGCGTGCGCTGCTGGGCGTGGCGCTGGTGGTGCTGGGGCTGGGCGTGTGGCAGCTGCTGCGGCCACCGGCAGGCGAGGTGGCACGCGCCACGCCCGAGGACCTGCAGCGCGCCGTCGACATCCTGCGCACCAGCCCTTCCGCCGACGGCTGCTACGCCCTGCTGGGCGACAAGCACCTGATGTTCTCGGACAGCGGCAAGAGCTTCCTGATGTTCGGCAAGCAGGGCCGCTCCTGGGTCTCGCTGTTCGGCCCCTTCGGCGAACGCCGCGAATGGGCCGACCTGGTGTGGCGCTTCATCGAACATGCGAACGCGCACGGTGGCCGCGCGGCCTTCTACCAGGTGCGCCCGGCCGCCCTGCCCCTGTACCTGGACTGCGGTCTGCAGGCCTTCAAGCTGGGCGAGCATGCGCATGTGACATTGAACGACTTCAACCTCAAGGGCGCCAAGCGCGCCAACCTGCGCTCCGGCATGAACCGTGGCGAACGCGAGGGGCTGGTCTTCGAAGTGATTGCGCCGCAGGACGTGGCAGCCCTGTTGCCGGAGCTGCATGCGGTCTCCGACGCCTGGCTGCAGAAGCAGAAGACGCGCGAAAAGAGCTTCTCGGTGGGCCGGCTGGACGACGCCTACCTGCAGCGCCTGCCGCTGGCCGTGGCGCGGCGCGAGGGCCGCATCATCGCCTTCGCGAACCTGCTGGTCACCGCGGCGAAGGACGAGGCCAGCATCGACCTCATGCGCTACCTGCCCGATGCCCCACCCGGCACCATGGACTACCTCTTTGCCAAGACCATGCTGCACCTGCAGGCCGAGGGCTACCAGCGCTTCGGGCTGGGCATGGCGCCGATGGCCGGCATGGCCGAGCGCCGGCGCGCACCGCGCTGGCAACGCATCGGCCGGCTGCTTTTCGAACACGGCGAACGCTTCTACAACTTCCGCGGCCTGCACAGCTTCAAGGACAAGTTCGAGCCGGTGTGGGAAGCGCGGTACCTCGCCGCGCCGGGGCGCATGGCGCCGCTGTTCGTGCTGGCCGACGTGGCCACGCTGATCGGCGGCGGCGTGAAAGGCGTGGTGGCCAAATGAGGGCGCATGTCCTGCAGCGTTGGGCCTTGTCTTTGGCCGCGGCCGTGCTGGCCACGGCCTCCCAGGCACAAACTGCCCCGGTCACGATGTCGCATGGCCTGTTCACGGATGTGCGGCTGCTTGCGCCCGTCGGCACCGTGCAGCAGTTCGTGCTGCAGCTGTCCGAAGGCGGCGCGGCCGCAGCCGCGGAAGAAGCCTCCCGCCGCAGCATGCTGGCCAACGGCGCCATGGTCGCGGTGGTACCCCTCACGCCCTTTCTGGACAAGCTGTCGGCGCAGGGCGGCACCTGTTCCTACGCTGCCGGCGCCTTCGAGAACCTGGCGCGCCACCTGCAGGCCAGCCAGAAGCTCAGCACCTATTTCGAACCGATCGTCGTCGGCGCTGGGGACAACGCCGCCATCGCCTATGCGGTGACAGCACAGGCACCCGCGGGCACCTTCTCTGCCACGCTGACCACGGGCTTCTGCCCGCGCCTGGACACCCGGCCACCGCTGTGCGCGACCAACGGCCTGCGCTGGCGCAATGGTGCCGATGGCCGCTCGGTGGAGATGGTGCCCGGCAGCACCGGCGGCGCTCCGTGGACTGCGATGGCCTCGGCCTCCGCGCCCCCCGCAGCCTGCAGCGCGGCCGACGCCCAGGCCTTCGTCGAACAAACCCCTTCCGCCCGCTGGGTCGCCGATGCCACGGGCTTCGACGCCGCCTTCGCGCAGATCGCCACACGCCGCCTGGCCTTGGAGCCGCCTCCGGCCCAGCTGTCCGACCTGCCGGTGGTGGAAGTGCCTGTGCGGCAGCCCGGACGCCGCTTCGCGGTGCTGCTTTCCGGCGATGGCGGCTGGGCCACCATCGACAAGGAGATCGCAGCGGCGCTCGCCGCACGCGGCATGCCGGTGGCAGGCTTCGACTCGCTGCGCTACTTCTGGAGCGCCCGCACGCCCGAGGCCCTGGCCGCCGACCTGGACCGCCTGGTGCGTTATTACGCAGCGCGCTGGCAGCGCAGCGAGGTGGTGCTGATCGGCTTCTCGCAGGGCGCGGACGTGCTGCCATTCGCGATCAACCGGCTGCCGGCCCGCACGCGTGCCGCCGTGAAGCTCACGGCCTTGCTGAGCCTGGGCGAGAAGGCCTCCTTCGAATTCCGCGTCACCAACTGGCTCGGGCCCGGCGGCGACCGGCCCATCCTGCCCGAGGTGCAGAAGCTGCAGGCGGCGACCACGCTGTGCATCCACGGGGCCGACGACCGCAACACCCTGTGCCCGCGACTCGCACCGCGCCATGCGCGCGTGCTGAAGCTGCCGGGCGACCACCATCTCGGTGGTGCCTACGAGGCGGTGGCGACCCAGATCCTGGGCGCGCTGCCGCCCTGAGCCCTGCGCTGTCCTAGGCAGCCGGCAACGCCAGCCGCGCGGAGTTCTTGACCTCTTCCATCACGGCATAGGTGCGTGTCTCGCGCACGCCCGGCAGCTGCCACAACACGGTGCCCGCGAATTGGCGGTAGTCGTTCATGTCGGCGCTGCGGGTCTTCAACAGGTAGTCGAAGCCGCCGGCCACCATGTGGCACTCCATGATCTCGGGCCGCACCTGCACAGCCGCCTTGAAGGCATCGAAGACGTTCGGGGTGGTGCGGTCGAGCAACACCTCCACGAAGACCAGCATGCCGGCACCGAGCTTGATGGGGTTGAGCCGCGCCTCGTAGCCCAGGATGTAGTCCTCCCGCGTGAGCCGCTGCACACGCGCCAGCACGGCGGTGGGCGACAGGCCGACGGCCTCCGCCAGCTTGAGGTTGGTCATGCGGCCATCCTCCTGCAGCGCGTGCAGGATGCGCAGGTCCAGGCGGTCCAGGCCCAGCTCCTGGGCGGCGGTTTCCAGTGAATTACTCGGCTTCATCGGCAAACTTCGAACAGATATTCAGCGCCATTGCGCGCATTATGCGGATCATTCTTTGCTCCCCTATGCCCGATCGCACCATGGAACCCCACCCCACCTCCGGCGCGCACGCCCTCTTCCAGAACTTTGCAGACCTGGCGCCCGGCCGGTCGGGCTTGCGCGAGCGCATCACGGCGCACTACCGCACCCCCGAGCCCGAGGCCGTAGCCTCGCTGCTGCCGCAGGCCCGGGCGGATGCCGACACCACGCAGCGTGCCAACGACCTCGCGGTGCAGATCGCCCAGCGCCTGCGCGAGCGCAAGAACGCGGCGGGCCGGGCCGGCCTCGTGCAAGGCCTGCTGCAGGAATACGCGTTGTCGTCGCAGGAGGGCGTGGCGCTGATGTGCCTGGCCGAGGCGCTGCTGCGCATCCCCGACAAGGCCACGCGCGACGCACTGATCCGCGACAAGATCGCCCAGGGCCAGTGGCGCGAGCACGCCGGGCGCAGCCCCTCGCTGTTCGTCAACGCCGCGACCTGGGGCCTGTTGCTGACCGGAAAGCTGGTGTCCACGCACAGCGAGGCGACGCTGTCCACGCTGCTCACGCGCCTGATCGGCAAGGGCGGCGAGCCCATGATCCGCAAGGGCGTGGACATGGCCATGCGCATGATGGGCGAGCAGTTCGTGACGGGCGAGACCATCGCCGATGCGCTGAAACATGCGCGCGACCTCGAAGCCCAGGGTTTCCGCTACTCCTATGACATGCTGGGCGAGGCCGCGATGACGGCCGAGGACGCCGACCGTTACCGCAAGTCCTACGAGGATGCGATCCATGCCATCGGCAAGGCCTCCCACGGCCGCGGCGTGTACGAGGGGCCCGGCATCTCCATCAAGCTGTCGGCCCTGCACCCGCGCTACAGCCGTGCGCAGCAATCGCGCGTGATGGACGAGCTCTATCCCGTGGTGCGCAGCCTGGCGCTGCTGGCCCGGCGTTACGACATCGGCCTGAACATCGACGCCGAGGAATCCGACCGGCTGGAGCTGTCGCTGGACCTGCTGGAGAAGCTGTGCTTCGAGCCCTCGCTGGCCCGCTGGAACGGCATCGGCTTCGTGCTCCAGGCCTACCAGAAGCGTTGCCCCTTCGCCATCGACTACGTCATCGACCTGGCGCGGCGCAGCCACCATCGCCTGATGATCCGACTGGTCAAGGGCGCCTATTGGGACAGTGAAATCAAGCGCGCGCAGGTGGACGGGCAAGACGGCTTTCCGGTCTACACCCGCAAGGTCTACACCGACCTGTCGTACCTGGCCTGCGCACGCAAGCTGCTGGCCGCGCCCGCGGAGATCTATCCGCAGTTCGCCACGCACAACGCGCACACCATGGCGGCGATCTATACCCTGGCCGACCCCGCCAGGTGGCAGCCGGGCCAGTACGAGTTCCAGTGCCTGCACGGCATGGGCGAGCCGCTGTACGAGCAGGTCGTCGGCCGCACCGAAGACGGCAAGCTGGGCCGCCCCTGCCGCATCTATGCGCCGGTGGGCACGCACGAGACGCTGCTGGCCTACCTGGTGCGCCGCCTGCTGGAGAACGGCGCGAACACCTCCTTCGTGAACCGCATCGCGGACCCTAGCATCTCCATCGCGGCGCTCGTGGAAGACCCGGTGGCAGCCGTCGAACGCATCGCGCAACAGGAGCAGGTGCTGGGTGCGCCGCATCCCGCCATCCCCGCACCGGCGCAGCTCTATGGCAGCGCGCGGCGCAGCTCCGACGGGCTCGACCTCTCGAACGACGACAGCCTGCGCGCGCTGGGCGATGCCCTGCTGGCCAGTGCCGCGAAGGCATGGGTGGCCGCGCCCATGCTGGCCGCCGTGGCGACATCGCAATCCGTGGACGCGGCGGATGCGGGGGAAAAGACGGATGCCGCGGATGCGGCGGATGGCGGGGGCTGGACGCCGGTCGTCAATCCGTCCGATGCCACCGACGTAGTCGGCCAAGTGCGGCCCACCAGCGCGCAGGAACTGCAACACGGCCTGGCCGCGGCCCACGCCTTCGCGCCGACCTGGGCCGCCACGCCCGCAGCCGAGCGTGCAGCAGCGCTGGAGCGCGCGGCCGACCACCTGCAGCAGCGCTTGCCGGTGCTGCTGGGCCTGCTGGCCCGCGAAGCGGGCAAGACCTGCGCCAACGGCATCGCAGAGGTGCGCGAGGCCATCGACTTCCTGCGCTTCTACGCGGCGCAGGCGCGCGCGAGCCTCGGAGCGGCCGGCCACGCACCGCTTGGCCCCGTCGCCTGCATCAGCCCCTGGAATTTCCCGCTTGCGATCTTCATCGGGCAGATTGCCGCCGCGCTGGCCGCGGGCAACCCCGTGCTCGCCAAACCCGCAGAGCAGACGCCGCTGGTCGCCGCTGAGGGCGTGCGCCTGCTGCATGCCGCCGGCATTCCCGCGGCGGCCCTCCAGTTGCTGCCGGGCGACGGTGCGGCCGTGGGCGCCCCACTCGTGGCCGATGCCCGCGTGCAGGCCGTGATGTTCACCGGCTCGACCGAAGTCGCTCGCCTGATCCAGAAGACGCTGGCCCGGCGCCTGGGCGCCAGCGGTGCACCCGTGCCGCTGATCGC
The DNA here is from genome assembly GCA_965278985.1 of Burkholderiaceae bacterium. Lineage (GTDB taxonomy): Bacteria > Pseudomonadota > Gammaproteobacteria > Burkholderiales > Burkholderiaceae_C > CAISIP01. The sequence goes on from OZ257131.1 coordinate 2,392,016, forward strand.
CGAGACGGGCGGACAGAACGCCATGGTCGTGGACTCGTCCGCGCTGGTCGAGCAGGTCGTGGCCGACGTGCTCGGCTCCGCCTTCGACAGCGCAGGGCAGCGGTGTTCCGCGCTGCGCGTGTTGTGCCTGCAGGACGACGTGGCCGACCGCGTGCTGCACATGCTCCAGGGCGCCATGGCCGAGCTCGCGGTCGGCAATCCAGCCGAGCTCCGCACCGACGTCGGCCCCGTCATCGACACCGAGGCGCGGGACAACATCGAGGCCCACGTCGCCCGCATGCAGGCCGCCGGCCGCAAGGTGCAGCGGCTGGGCCGCTACGCTCCGGAGGTCATCGCCAACGGCACCTACGTGATGCCGACGCTGATAGAGCTGGACCACATCGCCGAGCTGCAGCGCGAGGTCTTCGGCCCCGTGCTGCACGTGCTGCGCTTCGCGCGCCCTGCCCTCGGCACGCTGATGGCGCAGATCGCCGGCACGGGCTATGGGCTGACCATGGGCCTGCACACCCGCATCGACGAAACGATCCGCGAGGTGGCGGAGCAGGCCCATGTGGGCAACCTCTACATCAACCGCAACATGGTCGGTGCCGTGGTGGGCGTGCAGCCTTTCGGCGGCGAGGGCCTGTCGGGCACCGGTCCCAAGGCCGGCGGTCCGCTCTACATGCACCGCCTGCTGGCATCCGGCACCGGCGCTGCATTGCGCGATGCCGTCGCCGACGCCCTGCCCGGCGCGGCACCGGCCGACGCGGCAGCGGTACCCCGCCCAGCGCCCTATGCATCCCTGCTGCACTGGTTCAGCGGCCTGCGCGAAGGCCAGCGGCTGCTGGCGCACTGCGCGCGGCTGGACCAGGCCCTGGGCCCGCACCGCGCGTGGGTACTGGCGGGCTCCACCGGCGAACGCAACGTCTACGCCTTGTTGCCACGCGACGCCGTGTTGTGCCTCGCGGGCACCGACGACGCACTGCTGCTGCAACTTGCCGCCGCACTGGCGGTCGGCAGCCGCGCAATCTTTCCGCTGCGTGACACGACGCAGGCACTGCACCGCAGCATGCCCGCAGACGTGCAGGACCACGTGGCGCTGGCCAAGGACTGGAGCGCACCGGGCGTGCAGTTCGATACCGCCCTGTTCGATGGAGACGAAGCCGGCCTGCGCGCCGCCGCACTGCGCCTGGCCGACCGCGAAGGCCCCATCGTCAACCTGCGGCGCTTACCCGCCACGGACGGCACCTGGCCGGTCGAGGCCCTGCTGATGGAACGTGCGACCAGTACCAACACGGCCGCAGCGGGCGGCAACGCCAGCCTGATGACCATCGCATGAAATGAAACACCCCCGTTTGGACTTCTCACTGCGTGTAGAAGTCCCATCCCCCCTCGAGGGGGCGCACCCAGCGGCCTGGCAGAGCCAGTTCCGCGGGTGCCCTGGTACAGGCCGTGCTTTTCAAACGATGTGGGCGGCGAGCAACGCCATGGAAAACTGAGACGATGCGGACGCCATGCACCGGGGCGTCGGGCCGGGCCCGCTCACCCGCGCAGGCGTTTGACCAGCAGCACCCCGCCCAGCACGATGGCGCCTGCCACGACGCCCACCACCGCGTTGGCAAGCATCGGCGCCAGCGCATGCCACACCCCGCCCAGCGGCCAGGCCGCCGCGGCCTCGGCGATGGACTCGATGCCATGGTGCAGCACTGGCACGCCGTGTGTCAGGATGCCACCGCCCACCAGGAACATGGCCGCGGTGCCGGCCACCGACAGCGCCTTCATGAGCCAGGGTGCCGCCGCCAGGATGCCGCGTCCCAGCGCCTGCGTTGCCGCGCCCGGGCGCTGGCTGAGGTACAGGCCCGCGTCGTCGAGCTTCACGATGCCCGCCACCAGCCCGTAGACGCCCACCGTCATCACCACGGCGATGCCCACCAGCACGGCCACCTGGGTCATGAAGGCGCTCTCCTGCACCGTGCCCAGCGTGATGGCAATGATCTCGGCCGAGAGGATGAAGTCCGTGCGCACCGCACCCTTGACCTTGTCTTTCTCCATCGCCACGAGGTCCACGGCCGGATCGGCGACCGCCTGCGCCCGTTCGGCGCGGTGGGCATCGTCCCCGTGCTGGCCGGGCATGAACTTGTGGGCCAGCTTCTCGAAGCCCTCGTAACACAGGAACGCGCCACCCAGCATCAGCAGCGGGGTCACGCCCCAGGGCGCGAAGGCGCTGATGGCCAGCGCGGCGGGCACCAGGATGGCCTTGTTGAGCATCGAACCCTTGGCCACGGCCCACACCACCGGCAGTTCACGGTCCGCCTTCACACCCGCGACCTGCTGCGCGTTGAGCGCCAGGTCGTCGCCCAGCACGCCGGCTGTCTTCTTCGCCGCGACCTTGGTCAGGACGGAGACGTCGTCGAGCACCGTGGCAATGTCATCGAGCAGCAGCAGCAGGCTGGTGGCCATGGAATGGGTCCTGGGGTGAGTGCGAGGGATGCCGGCGATTGTGCCCAAGCCGCCGCGCAGGCAGCCGCGCAGCGCGGTGCGCGGCGCCCCGGCGTCGTGTAGGAGCGGCACCCGTGGCGCCGCGACCGGTCAGAAGCGTGTCGCGGCGTAGGGCGCGGGGTCCAGGAATGGGGTGTTCCCTTCCACCAGGTCGGCCAGCAGGCGGCCGCTGGCCGGGCCCAGCGTGAAGCCATGGTGCGCATGCCCGAAGTTGAACCACAGGCCCGCATGCCGCGGCGCCGGCCCCATCACGGGCTTCATGTCCACGGTGCAGGGCCGGTTACCCAGCCAGGGCTGGGCCTCGACAGCGTGCGGCAGGTCCAGCAGTTCACGCGCCGCCCGTTCGACCTTGGCGAGCTGCACCGGCGTCGCGGGCGCCCCGAGCCGTGCGAACTCCGCGCCCGTGGTCAGGCGCAGGCCCTGCGCCATGGGCACCATCACGAAGCCCTTCTCGGCATCGAACAGCGGCAGCCGCAGGCCGGGCCCACCGGTGTAGTGGCGGTGGTAGCCCCGCTTCACGAACAGCGGCAGGCGGTAGCCCAGCCTGGACACCAGCGCATCGGACCACGGCCCGAGCGCCACCACCGCATGGCGCGCCGCCAGCGGGCCGGCCGGGGTCTGCACGCGCCAGCCCCCGGCATGCGCCTGCAGGCTGCCGGCATCGGCCTGCACCAGCTGACCGCCCAGCGCGACGAAGCGCTGCGCGTACCGTGCCACCAGCGCACCGGGGTCGTTGACGGACCAGGGGTCCTGCCAATGCACCGCGCCGGCCAGGGGCCGCAGCAGGCCGGGCTCGGCCCGCGCGAGTGCGGCACCATCGAGCACGGCATGCCGCAGGCCGGTGCGCCGCGCCACGTCGTCGGCCTCGGCCACGGCACGCGCCAACGCGGCCTCGGTGCGGTAGCCGAAGCGGTAGCCTTCCCGGCGCACCAGGTCTTCCGACCCCGCTTCGGCGACCAGGGCGCCGTGTTCGCTCAGGCAGTGCGCGATGAGGCGGCTGTAGTCGGCGGCAATGCCGGCATACCGCGCCGGCGCGGAGGCCCGCCAGTAACGCGCCAGCTTCGGCAGCAGCGCCGGCATCGCGGCGGCGTGGTAGTGCACGTCCATGCCGCGGCCCCGCGCCACGGCCCACAGCTTGGCCCAGCTGCGCGGAAAGGCATAGGGGTCGACCGCCTCGCGCTGGATGACACCGGCATTGCCGTAGGAGGTTTCCCTGCCCGGTGCCTTGCGGTCCACCAGCGCCACGGAATGCCCGCGCAGCGCCAGCTGCAGGGCCGTGCAGGTGCCGACCATGCCCGCACCCAGGACCAGAACGTCGGTAGCCAAGAAGCGCTCTCGGATAGCCTGGCGGATCAGGTGCGCTGCGCCGCCGTGACGGTCACTTCCAGCCGCGCGCCGGGTGCCAGCAGCTGCGCGACCACGGTGGTGCGGACGGGCAGCGGGTCCTGGAAGTGCTGGCGGTAGGCGGCGTTGAAGGCCGCGAAGTCCGCACCGTCCACGAGGTGCACGGCCACCTGCACCACGTCGTCCAGCCCCAGCCCCTGGGTGCCGAGCGTGGCGGCGATGCGCTGCAGCACCAGCGTCGTCTGCGCAGTGATGCCCTCCGGGATGCTGCCGTCGGCGGCAAAGGGCATCTCGCCCGACAGGAAGACGAAGCCGTTCGCGACGCGCAGCTTGGAGAACGGCAGGGAGGGGGCGGGAGAAGCCATGGACAGATGGATCGAAGGAAGGGACAAGGAAGGATTCAGCGCAGATTGTCCGGCAGCCGCAGACCGCCAGGAATCGGCGGATCCGGAAAACTGCGTTGCGCCGTGCGCAATCCACCGGGGACGCGTCATGCCTCGCGGTTCAAGGCCTCGCGCAGGTCTTCCAGGAAGGCCTTGCAGGCAGCCGGCAGGGTCCGGCCGGCCAGCGTCTGCACCTCCAGGTGGCGTTCGTTCATCTCGCGGTCGCGCAACGGCACGCCCACCACGTCGCCGACCTGCAGGCGCGTGCGCAGCGCGGCCTCGCCGCACAGCGTGACCCCGCCGCCGGCCGCGGCGAAGGACAGCAGCATGTCCAGCCGGTGGCCCTCGAACACGGGCTCGCACTGCAGGCCCTGACGGCTGCAGCTGATCTCGAACAGCTGGCGCAGCGAGGACAGGGGTGCGGGCAGCCCCATGGGATAACCCACCACCTGCGACAGCGACAGGTGGCGGCGGCGCGCCAGCGGATGGTCGCGCGCCATGACGGCGAAGATGGGCGCGGGGTGGCGCAGCTCCACGTGGATCAACCGCTCCGAGCGCACGGCGAAGGTGATGCCGATGTCGGCGTCACCGTCGCGCACCAGCTGCGGTATCTCCACCTGCGAGCGCACCTGCAGCACGAAGCGGATGCCCGCATGGCGCCGCTGAAAGGCGGCGATCAAGGTGGGCAGCAGGTCGGCCGCGTAACCGTCCGTCGCGGCGATGTGCACGATGCCCGTCTGCACGCCGCGCAGCGCGCCGATGTCGGTGGCCACGCGTTCGATGTCCTGCCAGGCGCGCTTGGCATGTGCGGCCAGCAGCTCGCCGGCCGCGTTGGGCACCATGCCGCGGGCACGGCGTTCGAAGAGCAGCGTGTCGAGCTCCGCTTCCAGCCGCGCGATGTGGCGGCTCACGGCCGAAGGCGCCACATGCAGCCGCTCGGCGGCCTCGGTGACCGAACCGGTGCGCACCACCTCCAGAAAATGGCGCAGCGATACGTCCTGCAGCACGCGCTGGTTCAGGGCCTTGGTCACGGAATCCTCCAGGGATGGCGGCGTCGAGGATTGCGATTATCGCAACGACAGTTTCATGAACTGGCCATTGCTCGCAAGGCAGGCGCTTTCTACGATGCGTGGGCAACGTTGCCTTCGCCCCTCGCCACCGATCCTTTCCACCCCATCCACCGCAGGGTCACCGCCATGCCATCGCCCACGTCCCCCACGCCCTTCTCCCGCCGCCGCGTCCTCTGCGCAGTCGCCGCCATGCTCTGCGCGCTGGCAGCCCCCGCCTCCACGGGCTGGGCGCAGGACTACCCCACGCGCCCCATCACGCTGGTGATGCCCTTCCCGCCGGGGGGCGGCGGTGACGCGCAGGCCCGCCTGCTGGCCCAGGCGCTGGGCGAGAAGCTGGGACAGAGCGTGATCGTGGACAACCGGCCCGGCGCCGGCACCGCCATCGGCGCGGCCTACGTGGCCAATGCCAGACCCGATGGCTACACGCTGCTGTTGAGCTCGAATTCGACCTACACGATGAACCCGGCGATCCGCGCGTCGCTGCCCTACGACCCGGTCAAGAGCTTCCAGCCCATCGGCATCTACAGCCGCGTGGGCCTGGTGCTGCTGGCCAATCCCGCCGTACCGGTGAACACCGTGAAGGAGTTCATGGCCGCCGTGCAGGCCGATCCGCGGAAATATGCCTACGCCTCCTTCGGCGCCGGCACCAGCTCGCACTTCGCCGCCGAGCTCGTGCTGCAGGCCATGTCGCTGAAGATGACCCACGTGCCCTACAAGGGGAGCGCACCCGCCATGACCGACCTGATCGGCGGGCAGTTGCCCTTCTCCTTCGACACCATGACTGCGGCCGTGCCACAGGTCAAGGCGGGTAAGGTCAAGGCCATCGCCGTCACCACGGCGCAGCGCTCCGCCCTGCTGCCTTCGGTGCCCACCTTCGCCGAGTCCGGCCTGCCCGGCGTCACACTCGACGCCTGGGGCATGATGGCCGCGCCCCGTGGCACGCCACCTGCCGTGGTGGCCCGGCTGGAGAAGGCCCTGCAGGAAACCATGGCCCTGCCGGCGGTCCGCGAAGGCCTGGCCAGGCAGGGCGTGGAAGCCAGCTTCATGGGTTCGGCCCAGGCCGCGCAGCTGCTGGAAGCCGAGCTGCCGCAGATGCGTGCGGTGGCCGCGCGTGCCAACATCCAGGTCGACTGAACACGCTTACTCCCGCTCCCCCGCGCGGGCCGCCCGGCGGTGGCCCGCCCTGCACCAGGACATCCCGTGACCGCTACGTCTTCCCTCGTCGAACACACCGCCGTCGACCTGCGCCGCATGGTCGGCGCGCGTGACATCTCGCCCGTGGAATTGCTGGAGGCCTGCATCGCGCGCATCGAGGCCGTGAACCCGTATGTCAACGCGGTCACGGCCACGTGTTTCGACCGCGCCCGGGCGGAATCCCGCGCCGCGGAAGCCGCCGTGCTGCGCGGCGAACCGCTGGGCCTGCTGCACGGCCTGCCGCTGGGCGTGAAGGACCTGGAGCCCACGGCCGGCCTGCTGACCACCTTCGGCTCGCCCGCGTACCGCAACCACGTGCCCGCGCAGGACATCGAGCTGGTGGCACGCCTGCGCCGGGCGGGCGCCATCGTCGCGGGCAAAACCAATGTGCCCGAGATGGGCGCAGGCGCGAATTCGCGCAACCCGGTGTGGGGCGCGACGGGCAATCCCTTCGACCCGAACCGCAACGCCGGCGGCTCCTCCGGCGGCTCGGCCGCGGCGCTGGCCTGCGACATGCTGCCGGTGTGCACGGGGTCGGACACGGGTGGCTCGCTGCGCATCCCCGCGGCGCTGTGCGGCGTGGTGGGCATGCGCCCCTCGCCCGGCGTGGTGCCCAGCGTGCGCAAGCCCATGGGCTGGTCGTCCATCTCGGTGGTGGGCCCGATGGGCCGCACCGTCGCCGATGCCTGCCTGCAGCTGGCGGCCACGGCCGGCATGCACCCCGGCGACCCGCTGAGCTATCCGCTGGACCCGCTGGCCTTCCGCGCGCCCGTGCCGGCCGACCTGGGACGGCTGCGCGTGGCCTGGACCACCGACTTCGGCTGCTGCGACGTGGACCCGGAGATCCGCCGCACCTTCGCCGCCAAGATCGCCGCCATGCGCCATCTGTTCGCGCGCTGCGACGAGGTGGACCTCGCGCTGGGGGAGGTGCACCGCTGCTTCGACGTGCTGCGCGCCGAGGCCTTCATGGCCGGCTCGCGCGAGGCCTACGAGAAGGACCCGGCCAGCCTGGGGCCGAACCCGCGAGCCAACTACGAGATGGGCCTGCAGATGCGCCTGCTCGACGCCGCTTGGGCGCAGACGGAGCAGACCCGCATCCTGCAGCGCTTCCAGGCGGTGTTCGCCGACTACGACCTGGTTCTGGCACCCACCACGCCGATGTCGCCGTTCCCCTGGACCGTGCCCTTCGCGCGCGAGATCGACGGCAAGGCCCAGGCCAACTATTACCAGTGGCTGGCGCTGACCTACGCGACCACGCTGACCACGCATCCGTCCCTCTCGCTGCCCTGCGGCACAGACGGCCAGGGCATGCCCTTCGGGCTGCAGGTGGTGGCGCCTTTCCGCGGCGACCTGCCGCTGCTGTCGGCTGCGCTGGCGATGGAGCGGGCCTTCGCGCCCCTCCCGGCACTGCGCCGTCCCCGGCCCGACCTCGGGGCCCTGCGACCGGCCGTGCCGGCGCTGGATTCCATCGTCACGGCACCGCCGGGCAGCGACGCCGCAGGGCCATCGGCGGCCGTGTCGGTGGTGTGAATCGCGGTAGAACAACGGCTCGTGGCCACGGCCACCGTGACCGCGGCACCGATCCCGGCTAGCATGCGGGCATCGCCGGTACCGGCCCTCTCCTCCTGAGCAGGCAGCGCCATGCACATCCCGCTTCGTCCTCTCCACCTGCTGGCCGCCATGGCGCTGCTGCTGCTTTCGGCCTGCGCCTCGATGCACGAATCCACCGCCGCCCTCCCCTGGCAGGACCAATGGGGCGACCGCGGGCGCCAGGTGCTGGCCCGTGACCATGCCATGTGCGAGGCCCTCGTGGAGCAGCGCCGCAGCCTGCTGGCCAGCTGCCTGCAGGCGCGGGGCTGGGTGCTGGGGTCCTGAGGCCGCCGCGGCTTCTGGCCGCCGCGGCTTCTGGCCGCTGCGGCTTCTGCCCGCTGCCGCTCAGGCCGCAGGCGCGGCGGGCGCGCTTGCCACCACCATCGTCGGCACGGCCAGCGGCAGGCCGGCCTGGGCCAGCGCCTCCAGCACGGTGAACAGCAGGTCGCTGCGCACGCCGCCCGCCAGGCGCGGGCTGCCCACGTAACAGATGGCCTGGAAGATGAGCATGCCATTCTCGATACCTTCGAGCGTCAGCGACGGTGCGGGGTCGGGCAGCACCTGGGGATGCGCCGCGCAGGCCGCCAGCATCAGGTCGCGCACGCGCGGCGCGTCGGTGGACAGCGGCATCGGCATGCGGATCAGCACGCGGCCCTCGGCGTTCGTGAGCGTCATGTTGCGCACGGTCTTGGTGATGAACTCCGAGTTGGGCACGATCACCGTCGAGCGGTCGCCCAGCCGGATCTCGGTGGCACGCACGTTGATGCGCTGGATGTCGCCCTCCGTCGTGCCCAGCACCACCCAGTCGCCCACCTTCACGGGCCGCTCCACCAGCAGGATCAGGCCCGAGATGAAGTTCTGCACCACGGCCTGCAGGCCGAAGCCGATGCCCACCGACAGGGCGCTGGCGATCCACGCGATGCGGTTCACGCCGATGCCCAGCGCCGACAGCGCCGCCGCCACCACCAGCGTGCCGCCCGCGTAGCCCAGCAGCGTCTGGATGGAGCTCTGCATGCCGGGCTCCATGGACGTGGTCGGCAGGTACCGCTCCTGCAGCCAGCGCTTGAACAGGCGCAGCACCACGAACCCCACCACCAGCACCAGCACCGCGCTGAACAGCGCCGTGGGCACGAGCTGGAACTCGCCCACCTTCAGGCCCGAGCTGAGCTGGCTGCCGCTGCGCTCCACCACCTCGCCCGGCCCCGTGCCCAGCGGCGCGACCAGCGCGATCACCATGTAGAAGAACAGCGCCACGCGCGCCAGCGCCGACAGCACCACGGCCGCCTGGTCCAGCGTGGCGGGCGCGAAGTCGAAGCTGTGCCGCAGCCGATGGCCGAATTCGGATTTCGAGGACACCAGCGCCATCGCCAGGTCATCGGCGAAGGTGAACAGCACGTAGAACGCGGCCGCGACGAGGCCGGTCCACGCCATCTGGGCCGCCAGCAGGCTGGCCAGCGCGCCATAACCCACGCCCACCAGCAACACGATCACGATCACCACCAGCGTGACCGCGCCCAGCAGCAGCACGACCCACAGCGGACGCACCGGCTCGGGCTGCGGGGCGGCGTCGACCTCGGCCGCCGCCGCGACGGGCGCCGTGCCGCGCACCCGCAGCAACAGGCCCACGACCAGCAGCACCAGCACCAGCGCCGTCACGACATGCGTGGCATGGATGGCCGCCGCACTGGTCTGCACCAGCACGTTGATGCGCGCCGGCAACCACACCGCCACACCCACCAGCGCGGTCAGCCAGGGGTAGGGGCTCAGCCGCGCGGCCAGCGCGTCGGGGATGCGCGGCAGGCGCCACGAAGGCCGCGCATTGGCCAGCAGCGCCCGGCCCAGGCTGGTGACGAAGGCGATGAACAGCATCGACTCGTCGGCCATGCCCAGCAGCTTGCCGCTCAACGGGCCGAAGAGCCCGTGCGACTCCAGCAGCGCCTGCAGCCCCCGCATGGCCAGCGCCACCACGACCATGTTCACCGCCACGATGGCGATCACCAGCAGCGAACGCCGCAGCCTGCCCACGGGCAGCAGGCGCTGCGCCAGCAGCACCAGCCCGTGCTCGGCCAGCAGGTCGCCGGCCGTGATGGCCAGCACGGTCAGCAGCAGTGCCCACAGCACGGGCCAGCGGTGCTCGGGCGACAAGGCACGCGCCGCCGCCGTCTGCAACTCGTCGATCAGCGGCTGCAACCGCACCAGGTCCTGCGGCCAGGCCTCGGCCAAATCGCGCCAGAAGACCACCCCCAGCGGCGACGGCCCGCGCCCCGTCAGCTCGGCCTCGAAGACCTCGCGCTGCCTGCCCAGCAACTCGTCGCCGCGCTGCCGCGCATCCACCACCACCAGCCGCGCGAGGCGGATGTCGGCATCCACGGCATTGCGTTCCCGCGTGAGCGTCTGCCGCTGGCGCGTGATGTCGGCATCCTCACTCGCACCCTCCACGGGCACCGGACCAAGCTCCCCTAGGCGCGCGTTCAGGTCGTTGAGCTGGCCGGTGCGGGTGGCGATGACCTTCTCGGCATCGGCGACCACGGCATTGAGCTGCGCCACCAGTCCCCGCACGGCCTCTCCGCCCGCGGCCGTCGCAGGCAGGCGGTCCAGGCGCGAACGCAAGGCGCCGACGTCGGGTTCAGGGGCGGTCGCTGCCGCCACGGGCGTGGTGGCAGCGGCCTGGGCCCCTGCGGGGGCCAGGCAGAGGATGAGCAAAAAGGCCGCCAGCAAGGCGGCCAGGGAACGGGACCAGCGCATGGTGCGGATCATAGGCAGGGCGCAGGTGCCGCCCGCCGCCGGCCTCGGCAACGGCCGCTCAGACCGCCTTGCGCACCAAGGCCGCAGCCTCGGCCGCCAGCCGCGTGATGCGCGCCCAATCCCCCTGCGCCAGCGCATCGGCCGGCACCAGCCACGACCCGCCCACGCACACCACGTTGGGCAGCGCCAGGAACTCCGGTGCGTTCTGCAGGGTGATGCCGCCCGTGGGGCAGAAGCGCACGTCGCCGAAGGGGCCGCCCAGGGCTTTGAGCATGGCGATGCCGCCGGCCTGCATCGCGGGGAAGAACTTGAGTTCGGTCAGCCCGTCCTCCTGACACATCAGCACCTCGCTGCCGGTGGCCACGCCGGGCAGCAGCGGCAGGCCCAGGTCATGGCAGGCCTGGCCGATCTTGTGCGTGTAGCCGGGGCTCACGGCAAAACGCGCACCCGCCATGGCAGCGGCCTGCGCATCGGCCGCACTGCGCACGGTGCCCGCGCCCAGCACGGCCTCGGGCACGTCGCGCGCGATGGCTTCCATGCAGGCCAGCGCCTGCGGCGTGCGAAGCGTCACTTCCAGCATGCGGATGCCGCCGGCCACCAGCGCCCGCGCCATGGGCACGGCATGGGCCACGTCGTGGAGCACGATGACCGGGATCACCGCGGCGTCCTGCATCACCTGCAGGGCGGTGAGTTGCTCGTTGTCTACAGCCATCCGCATGCTCCTTCTTCGGCCGCCAGGGCGTTGCGGCGCATTCCCGCGAAAAGTTCGCGGCCCATGTCCAGGCCGTTGGCCTGGGCGAGTTCTGGCGGCATGGTATCGGGTGTGCGCTGGGCCCACTCGTCGGCGGGGACCAGCACCTGCAGCGTACCGGCCACGGCGTCCATGCGCACGATGTCGCCGTCTCGCACCCGAGCCAGCGGTCCACCGGCTGCGGCCTCGGGCGTGACGTGGATGGCGGCGGGCACCTTGCCCGAGGCGCCGCTCATGCGGCCATCGGTGACCAGCGCCACCTTGAAGCCGCGGCCCTGCAGCACCGCCAGCGGCGGCGTGAGCTTGTGCAGCTCGGGCATGCCGTTGGCGCGCGGGCCTTGCCAGCGCACCACACACACCACGTCGTGGTCCAGCTCGCCGGCCTTGAAGGCGGCCTGCACCGCATCCTGCGAATCGAAGACCCGCGCAGGAGCTTCGATCACATGGCAGTCCTCGGGCACGGCCGACACCTTGATCACGCTGCGGCCGATATTGCCCTGCAGCAGCTTGAGCCCGCCGGTGGCGGCAAAGGGGGCGTCGGCGCCACGCACCACCGTGTCGTTGCCCGACACCCGCAGGGGCCGCCAGCCCAACGCACCGTTCTGCACCTCGGGTGCGAAGGTCCACGCGCGCAGGCCCTCGGGGCGCACGGTCAGTACATCCTCGTGCATCAGCCCGGCCTCCAGCAGATGGTGCAGCACCAGGCCAGGCCCCCCCGCTTCCTGGAAGCCATTCACGTCGGCCGAGCCATTGGGATAGACCCGCGTGAGCAGGGGCACCACCTCGGACAGTGCCGCGAAGTCGTCCCAGTCGATCACGATGCCGGCGGCGCGCGCCACCGCCACCCAGTGGATCAGGTGGTTCGTGGAGCCACCAGTGGCCAGCAATGCCACCATCGCGTTGACGATGCAGCGCTCGTCCACCTGGACGCCGATGGGCGGACATCGCCAGCCGGCGTCTCGTGCCGCCAATGTGGGATCGGCAGGCAGCGCCCGGCCCTGGCCCAGCACGGTGCGCGCGGCCTCGCGCGTGAGCTCTGCGCGCAGGCTGGCGCCGGGGTTGACGAAGGCCGTGCCCGGCACATGCAGGCCCATGGCCTCCAGCAGCATCTGGTTGCTGTTGGCCGTGCCGTAGAAGGTGCAGGTGCCCTCGCCGTGGTAGGCCTGCGACTCGGACTGCAGCAGCTCGGGCCGGCCCACCAGCCCCTGCGCCGCGAGTTCGCGCACCTTGGCCTTGTCGTTGTTCGACAGGCCCGAGGTCATGGGGCCGGCGGGCACGAAGACGGTGGGCAGGTGGCCGAAATGCAGCGCGCCGATCAGCAGGCCGGGCACGATCTTGTCGCACACGCCCAGCATCAGCGCCACGTCGAACACATCGTGCGACAGCGCGATGGCCGTGGCCATGGCGATCACGTCGCGCGAATACAGGCTCAGCTCCATGCCCGGCGTGCCTTGCGTGACGCCGTCGCACATGGCAGGCACGCCCCCGGCCACCTGCGCCGTGGCACCGCAGCGGCGGGCCTCGTCCTTAATCAGGTCGGGGTAGTGTTGCAGCGGCGCGTGGGCCGACAGCAGGTCGTTGTAGGCCGTGACGATGCCGATATTGGGTGCCCGCGCGGCCACCACGGGCGGCAGCTTCGAGCCCGCACCCGAGGGCACTGCGGCGGCCTTGTCAGCGCCCGGCATCGCGGCCAGCGCATGGGCCACGTTGGCGCAACCGAGCCGCTCCACGCCGGGCCGGCGGCGCGCCATCGCATCCAGCCGCGCCAGGTAGGCCGTGCGCGTATCGGCGCTGCGCTGGCGGATGCGCGCGGTGACCTGCTGCAGGCGTTCGTGCAGTTTCATCATGGCTCCAATTCAATGTAATTTGATTACAAGCGCATCGTACCGCGCAGTGGGCGTCCGCGCGCGGCTGGCGATAACCAAGCGGTTACGAAAATCGGCGCAGCAGCGGTTGCCGTAGCATTCCGGGACATGAAGCCCGTCACGCGCAACCGCCCTGCCGTTCCGCAAGCAGCTCGCACCGACGTTGCTCGCCCGACCCCGCTGCGCGATCCGGCGCCGCTGCTGGAGCGCACCCGCCGCGAATGGGGTGGCCGTGAGGACCTGTGGGTCTTCGGCTACGGCTCGCTGATCTGGCGCCCTGAGTTCGACCATGTGGAGCACCGCCTGGCGCGCGTGCATGGCTGGCACCGCGCGCTCAAGATGTGGAGCCGCGTGAACCGCGGCACGCCCGAATGCCCGGGCCTGGTGTTCGCGCTGCTCACGGGCGGCAGCTGCCAGGGCGTGGTGTTCCGCATTCCGCGCGAGGATGGCGAGGCCGTGCTGGAGCGGCTGTGGGACCGCGAGATGCTGATGGGCGTGTACGACCCGCGCTGGCTGCCTTGCAGCACGGCCACCGGCACGGTGCGTGCGCTGGCCTTCACGCTCTCGCGCCACAGCCCCAGCTTCACGGACCAGCTCAGTGATGCGGACTATCAGCGCGTGTTCGCGCAGTCCTGTGGCCGCTTCGGCACCACGCTGGACTATGCGCGCGAGACCTACCAGAGCCTGCAGCAGCACCAGATCCACGACAAGGCGCTGGCGCGGCTGCTGCAGTTGGCCCTGCCACAGACGGCGGATCAGACGACGGAACAAACCACCAAACAGTCGGCGGCACAATGGCCCCATGAGTGACCTGCAAACCTCCATCGCCGCATTGCGCAAGAGTTACGAGCGCGCCGAACTCGACGAGTCGGCCTCCCACGCCGACCCCATCCTGCAGTTCGACCAGTGGCTGGGCGAAGCCCTGGCCGCGAAAGTGCCCGAGCCCAACGCCATGACGCTGGCCACCGTGGGCAGCGACCTGCGGCCCTCCACGCGCATCGTGCTGGTCAAGGGCTACGACGCGCGCGGGCTGGTCTTCTATACCAACTACGAGAGCCGCAAGGGGCAGCAGCTTGCCGGCAACCCTTTTGCCGCCTTGCAGTTCCACTGGGTGGAGCTGGAACGCGTGGTGCGCATCGAGGGCCGCATCGAGAAAACCTCCGCCGAAGAAAGCGACGCCTACTACGCCAGCCGCCCGCTGGACTCGCGCATCGGCGCCTGGGCCAGCCCGCAGAGCCAGGTGATCAGCGGCCGTGGCACGCTGGTGGCCAACGCCGCGAAGTACGGCGCGCAGTACCTGCTCCATCCGCCACGCCCGCCGCACTGGGGCGGCTACCGGCTGGTGCCGGACCGGTGGGAGTTCTGGCAGGGCCGCAAGAGCCGGCTGCATGACCGCCTGTGCTACCGGCTGGACGGCACGCAGTGGCTGCGCCAGCGGCTGGCACCCTGACGCCCCACCGGGGGGAGTAGAGTCGCGGCAGGCGCCCCAGAGCGCCGCCACCCACCACCTGGAGACACCATGCCCGGATCCATCCTCACGCCCGCGCAACGCGCCGACTTCCACAAAGACGGTTTCGTGTTCGTGCGCGGCCTGTTCGACACCGAGGAGATCGCGCTGATGCGCGGCGCCATCGAGCAGGACCCTGCCATCCGCCAGAACTTCTACAACCGCCAGGACGGCGGTGGCCTGGCCACCAAGATCGCGCTGTGGAACCACCCTGGCGACAGCGCCTACGGCCTGGCCGCGCGCAGCCACCGCGTGGTCGACACCATGGAGGACCTGCTGGGCGGCGAGGTCTACCACTACCACTCCAAGCTCACGGCCAAGGATCCCTTCGAAGGCGGCGCCTGGGAATGGCACCAGGACTACGGCTACTGGTACCACAACGGCTGCCTCCTGCCCGACATGGGCAGCGTGATGGTGGCGCTGGACCGCTGCACGCGTGACAACGGCTGCCTGCAGGTGCTGCGTGGCTCGCACCTGTGCGGCCGCATCGAGCACGGCGTGCTGCCGGGCGAGCAGATCGGCGCGAACATGGAGCGGGTCGACGAACTGCTCAAGCGCATGGAGCTGGTCTATGCCGAGATGGAGCCCGGCGACGGCCTGTTCTTCCATGCCAACACGCTGCACCGCTCGGACCAGAACCGCTCCGCCGACCGGCGCTGGACGCTACTGTGCTGCTACAACACCGCGCGCAACGACCCCTACAAGCAGCACGGCCACCCTGGCTACACGCCGCTGCAGAAGGTGGACGATGGGGCGCTGAAGGCCGCCGGCATGCGCTTCGCGGACGACAGCGAGGGCTTCCGCCGCAAGACCATCCATCCCGACGAGGTGCGCCAGCAGGGGACCTCCACGACGGCCTGAACACCGGCTCAACCCCCGGGATGGCAGGCCGGTATAGTCCCGGCCCATGCCGTCCGTTGCCCCCGCCCTGCCCCCGAATCCACCCACCAGCAGCCTGCGCATCCTGTCCTGGCGCAGCCCGCAGCCCGGGCCGCGCGTGCTGGTGCTGGGGGCGGTGCACGGCAACGAGACCTGCGGCACGCAGGGCATCCTGCGCCTGGCCGCGGAACTCGACAGCGGCGCACGCGAGCTGCAATGCGGCAGCCTGAGCATGGTGCCCATCACCAACGCCCTGGCCTATCGCCGCCAGCAGCGCAACGGCGACCGCAACCTCAACCGCAACCTATACCCCAACGCGCAGCCACAGGACTTCGAGGACCGGCTGGCCAATGTGCTGTGCCCGCTGATCGCGGAACACGACGTGCTGCTGGACCTGCACTCCTTCCAGGCCCAGGGCGGCGAGCCCTTCGTCATGCTGGGCCCGGAGGACAACCAGGGCACGCTGGAGCCCTTCGCCCACGCCGCCCGGGAACAGGCGCTGGCGCTGCGCCTGGGCCCGCGGCGCATCGTCGAGGGCTGGCTACAGACCTACGCCGTCGGTGTGCAGCGCCGGCTGGAGCGCACCGGCAACGGCGACCGCGCACACCTGCTGTCGACCGACCCGAAATACGGCGTGGGCACCACCGAATACATGCGCAGCCAGGGCGGATACGCGCTCACGCTGGAATGCGGCCAGCACCAGGATCCGGCCGCACCCGAGGTCGCCTACCAGGCCATCCTGCGCACGCTGGCGCAGGTCGGCCTGCTGGCGGGTGCAGCAACCCCTGCGCCCAGCACCGACATCCAGTTCCTGCGGCTGTCCGAGGTCACGGACCGGCTGCACGCGGGCGACCGGTTCACGCAGCCCTGGACCAGCTTCGACGCCGTGCGCCAGGGACAGGCCATCGGCACGCGCCATGACGGCACGCCGGTCAACGCACCGGCGGACGGTTTCGTGGTGTTCCCCAATGCCAACGCGGCGGCGGGTAACGAGTGGTTCTATTTCGCGCAGGCGAGCACGCGGTCGCTGGGCGGTTGAGCCACTCCTCCAGCAGCAGCGTTCGCCGGCTGTAGAAATCCGTTTCACCTTCACCCGGCCGCACCACGGCGGCAGGGCTGTGTCGCCCCTGCGCCACACCTTGCATCGCCGGGATTTGGCCCCCGATTGACGCGGTGGAAGCCCCTTCGCTATATTACTAACCAGTCAGTCACTAAATTCATGGCCACGCCGGACACCTCCACCAAACGCGCGCGCCGCAAGGAAGCCCGCCCTGGCGAACTCCTGGCCGCCGCACTGGAACTGTTTGCCGAGAAGGGCTTCGCGGCCACGCGTGCCGAAGAGGTCGCCACGCGCGCCGGGGTGTCCAAGGGCACGCTGTTCCTGTACTTCGCCTCCAAGGAAGCGCTGTTCAAGGCGGTGGTGCGCGAACACATCGCCAACCGCTTCCCCAGTTGGGACACCGAGATCGATGCCTTTGCCGGCCCGTCCGACGCGCTGCTGCGCTTGAGCCTGCAGACCTGGTGGGAGCGCGTGGGCAACACCAGTGCCTCGGCGATCTTGCGCCTGATGCTGGCGGAGGCGCAGAACTTCCCGGAACTGGCGCGCTTCTACCAGCAGGAAGTGGTGCTGCCGGGCCAGCGCCTGCTGCGTCGCATCCTGCAGCGTGGCATCGACCGCGGCGAGTTCCGGCCCATGGACACGCGGTATGCGGTCTACGCCCTGCTCGCGCCGATGCTGTTCCTGGTGGCCTGGAAACACACCGGCCGGCTGGCCCATGGCGCGCAGGGCCCGCAAGGCGCCCAGCAGATCGTGCCCGAGGACTACATCGCCGCGCAGCTCGACATCGTGCTGCGGGGCCTGCACCAGCCCGCCGCGGCACCCCTCTCCCCTTCCTCTTCGAAAGCATCCTCCCCATGAAACGCTGGGTGAAATGGACCCTCCTCGTGTTGGTGGCCGCCGGACTGGTCGCCGGTGTGGCGCGCACCATCGCGTCACGCAAGGCGCAGCAGGCCAGCGCCGCGGCCCAGGCGGCGCAACGCGCCGAGGCGCCGCTGGAACTCGCCGCCACCGACTTGGTGGAGGTGCAGACGCGCCGACTGGCGCAGGGCCTGGCGATCTCGGGCACGCTGAAGGCCGCCACGGCGTTGTCGGTGAAAGCCAAGGTGGCGGGCGAGCTGCAGGGCTTCACGCTGCGCGAAGGCGACAGCGTGCGCGCCGGCCAGGTCATCGGCCGCATCGACGCCACCGACGCCCAGGCGCGGCTGCGCCAGGCCGAGCAGCAGGCCGCCTCGGCCAAGGCCCAGGTCGACATGGCCCAGCGCACTTTCGACAACAACAGCGCGCTGGTGGCGCAGGGTTTCATCTCGAAAAGTTCACTGGACACCTCCAGCTCCAGCCTGGAAGCCGCGCAGGCCAACCACCGCGCCTCGCAGGCCGCGGTGGACCTGGCCAGCAAGGCGCTGCAGGACACGGTGCTGCGCGCGCCGATCACCGGCCAGGTGGCACAGCGCCTGGCGCAGAACGGCGAGCGGCTGGCGGTGGACGGCCGCGTGGTGGAGATCGTCGACCTGTCGCGCATCGAGCTGGAGGCGAGCCTGAGCCCGGCCGATTCGCTGCGGCTGCGCCTGGGCCAGACCGGCGAGGTGCGCGTGGAAGGCGCCAGCAACCCGCTGCAGGCCAAGGTGGTGCGCATCAACCCCAGTGCCACGGCCGGCAGCCGCGCGGTGCTGGCCTACCTGGAGCTGCCGCCTGCCGAGGGCCTGCGCCAAGGCCTGTTCGCCCAGGGCACGCTGGTCACGGGCGATACCGAAGCGCCGGTGTTGCCGCTGGACGCCGTGCGCACCGACAAGCCGCAGCCCTATGTGCAGCTGGTGCGCGACGGCAAGGTGGTGCACCAGGGCGTCACGCCCGGCGCGCGCGGCCAGGCCGCCGGACAGACGCTGGTGGAGGTGCCGGGCCTGGCCACCGGCACCCTGGTGCTGGCCGGGGCCACCGGCGTGTTGCGCGAAGGCACGCCCGTGCGCCTGCCCGCCGCCACTCCTGCGAAGCCCTGAGCCATGTGGTTCACGCGCGTCAGCCTGAAGAACCCCGTCTTCGCCACCATGGTCATGCTGGCCCTGGTGGTGCTGGGCCTGTTCTCGTACCAGCGGCTCAAGATCGACCAGTTCCCCGACATCAACTTCCCCATCGTGGTGGTGATCACCGAGTACCCGGGGGCCTCGCCCGAGATCGTCGAGTCCGAAGTCACCAAACGCATCGAGGAAGGCGTCAACTCCATCGCCGGGATCAACGCGCTGACATCGCGCACCTACGAGGGCCAGTCGGTGGTGGTGATCGAGTTCAACCTCGACATCGATGGCCGCAAGGCCGCCGACGACGTGCGCGAGAAGATCTCGACCGTCAAGCCGCTGCTGCGCGACGAGGTGGAGGAGCCGCGCGTGCTGCGCTTCGATCCGGCCGCGCGGGCCGTGTGGTCGGTGGCCGTGCTGCCCAAGGCCGAGGCGGGTGCGAAGGAGCTGAGCCCTGTCGAATTGACCAACTGGGCCGACCAGGTGCTCAAGAAGCGGCTGGAGAACGTGCGTGGCGTGGGCTCGGTAACCCTGGTGGGCGGCACCAAGCGCGAGATCAACATCTACCTCGACCCGCCCGCGCTGGAGTCCTTCGGCATCACGCCCGACCAGGTCGTGGCCGCGGTGCGCAGCGAGAACCAGGACCTGCCGCTGGGCGCCATCAAGTCGCGGCTGCAGGAGCGCACGGTGCAGGTGCAGTCGCGGCTGGGGCGGCCGGAGGATTTCGGCAACATCATCGTGGCGCGCAAGAACGGCGCGCCGGTGCGGCTGTCGCAGGTGGCCCATGTGGCCGACGGCGCCGAGGAGACCGAGAACCTCGCGCTCTACGACGGCCAGCGCACGCTCGTGCTCAGCGTGCAGAAGACGCAGGACGACAACACCATCGCCGTGGTCGACGGCCTGCGCACCACGCTCGACACCCTGCAGAAGGAGCTGCCACCCGGTGTGCGGCTGGAGCCCATCATGGACGCGTCGCGCGAGATCCGCGTGTCGGTGTCCAACGTGCGCCAGACCCTCATCGAGGGCGCCGTGCTGACGGTGCTGATCGTGTTCCTGTTCCTGAACTCCTGGCGCTCCACCGTGATCACGGGGCTGACCCTGCCCATCGCGATCATCGGCACCTTCCTGTTCATGGACATGTTCGGCTTCACCATCAACATGATCACACTGATGGCGCTCTCCCTGTGCGTGGGCCTGCTGATCGACGACGCGATCGTGGTGCGCGAGAACATCGTGCGCCACGTGCAGATGGGCAAGTCCCCGTACCAGGCCTCGCTGGAGGGCACGCAGGAGATCGGCCTGGCGGTGCTGGCCACCACCCTGTCCATCGTGGCGGTGTTCCTGCCCATCGGCTTCATGGAAGGCATCATCGGCAAGTTCTTCCACCAGTTCGGCATCACCATCGTGGCGGCCGTGCTGATCTCGATGTTCGTGAGCTTCACGCTGGACCCGATGATGTCGTCGATCTGGCACGACCCGGCCATCGACAACCACGGTAAACCCCCGGGCAACAGTCTCTACGACCGCACGCTGGGTCGCATCACGCATGCCTTCGACCGCGGCACCGAGCGGCTGGCCGACGGCTATCAGGGCATCCTGCGCTGGGCGCTGCGCCACCGGCTGGCCACGGTGCTGGCATCCGTCGGCATCTTCGTGGCCAGCGTGCTGCTGGTGCCGCTGCTGGGCACGGAGTTCGTGCCGCGTTCGGACTTCTCGGAGACGACGGTCATCTTCAACACCCCGGTGGGCTCTTCGCTCGAAGCCACGGAGGCCAAGGCCAAGCAGGTCCAGGCCATCCTGCACGAGTACCCCGAGGTGCGTTACTCGCTGGCCACGATCAACACCGGCAACGCGCAGGGCAAGATGTACGCCAGCATCTATGTGCGCCTGGTGGACCGCAAGGACCGCACGCGCGACGTGCTGGTGCTGTCGGCCGACATGCGGGCACGCCTGTCCCGCGTGCCGGGCATCACGGTCACGCAGGCCGGGCTGATGGATGCCGTGGGCGGGCAGAAGCAGGTGCAGTTCTCGATCCAGGGGCCCGACCAGGCCACGCTGGAGCGCCTCACGGCCCAGGCCATGGAGCAACTGCGCACCATCCCCGGCCTGGTGGACCTGGACTCCTCGGTCAAGCCCAACAAGCCCACGCTGGACGTGCGCATCCGCCGGGATGCCGCCTCCGACCTGGGCCTGGGCACGGCGCAGATCGGCAGCGCCCTGCGCACCATGGTCGCGGGACAGACCGTGGGCAACTGGCGCGCACCGGACGACCAGACCTACGACGTGAACGTGCGCCTGGCACCCGAGTCCCGCACCGCCCCCGAGGACCTGGAACGGCTGCCCTTCGCGCTGGGCACCAACCCCGATGGCAGCACCCGCATCGTGCGCCTGAACCAGGTGGCCGAGGTGCGTGCCGCCACCGGTCCCAACCAGATCAACCGGCGCGACCTCATGCGCGAGGTGGGCATCAGCGCCAACAGCTACGGCCGTTCCGCCGGCGAGGTCTCGGCCGACATCCAGACCGTGATGGCCGACATCGTGATGCCCCCTGGCTACCGCTACCAGTTCAGCGGCTCGACCAAGAACATGCGCGAGGCGTTCGGTTTCGCCATCTCCGCGCTGGTCCTGGCCATCGTCTTCATCTACATGATCCTGGCCAGCCAGTTCAAGAGCTTCCTGCAGCCGGTGGCGCTGATGACGGCACTGCCCATGACCCTGATCGGCGTTGTGCTGGCGCTGATGCTCTTCGGCTCCACGCTGTCGATGTTCTCGGTCATCGGCGTGGTGATGCTGATGGGCCTGGTGACCAAGAACGCGATCCTGCTGGTGGACTTCGCCATCCGCACGCGCGAGGGCGGCACCGACGCGCAGGGCAATCCCGTACCGGGCCTGCCGCGCGAGGAATCGCTGCTGCTGGCGGCCCGGGTGCGGCTGCGCCCGATCCTCATGACCACCCTGGCCATGGTCTTCGGCATGGTGCCGCTGGCCTTCGCGATCAGCGAAGGATCGGAGATGCGCGCGCCCATGGGACAGGCCGTGATCGGGGGGGTGATCACCTCCTCCCTGCTGACCCTGGTGGTGGTACCTGTTGTTTATTGCTACATGGACGACCTCTCCAACTGGGCTAAAAGGGTGTTTGGGGGGGCTGTCAAGGCCCCCGAGCCCCTAAAATCACAAGGTTGACCTGAATGCCTGCCGCTTAGTGATAGGAGTGACCCGCGCAATGAATCTGGAACAAGCCCGCTTCAACATGATCGAGCAGCAGATCCGTCCTTGGGACGTGCTGGACGCCCAGGTGCTGGAATTGTTGTCGGTGGTCAAGCGGGAAGATTTCGTGCCGGTGGCCCACAAGTCCCTGGCCTTCGTGGACATGGAGCTGCCGCTGCCCGACGGGCAGGTGATGCTGGCACCCCGCGTCGAAGCTCGCACGTTGCAGGACCTGGCCGTCCAGAAGCACGAGAAGGTGCTGGAGATCGGCGCCGGCTCCGGCTACATGGCGGCCCTGCTGGCCCACCGCGCCCAGCGCGTGATCAGCCTGGAGCTCAGCCCCACGCTGGCGGCCATGGCCCGCACCAACCTGCAGCGCGCCAACGTGCTCAACGCCGAAGTGCACGAGGCCGACGGTGCCGGCAAACTGCCCGTGCAGGGCCCCTTCGACGTGATCGTGCTCAGTGGATCGGTGGCCGAAGCGCCCGCCGGCCTGCTCGCGCAGCTCCAGGTCGGTGGTCGCCTGTTCGCCGTGACCGGCTTCGAACCCATGATGCGCGCCACCATCGTGACGCGGGTCGGGCAGTCGGAGTACCGCAGTACCCAACCCTGGGACACCATCGCGCCGCGCCTGCGGAACTTCCCCGAACCCTCCGCGTTCAGCTTCTGAGCCGCCAGGCCGCGTGCCACACCACCCTCGATGATCGAGCAAATCCGCCCCCGAGACCTCGGCAACTGGCTGCAACGCGTCAGCCCCCATGGCCCGGCCATCGTGCTCGACGTGCGCGAGCCTGGCGAGCTGCAGGCCGCCAGCGTGACGGCCGACGGCTTCACGCTGGTGACCATCCCCATGGGCTCCATTCCCTCCAGGATCGGTGAGCTCGATCCGGAGCAGCCGGTCGCCTGCCTCTGCCACCACGGCGCGCGCAGCATGCAGGTCGCCCACTTCCTGAGCAGCCACGGTTTCACGGAGGTGGCGAACATCGCCGGCGGCATCCACGCCTGGTCCGAGGAACGGGACCCCGGCGTGCCCCGGTACTGAGCCGCCCCCTCATGCCCGTGCGCCATTCCATCCCACGTCCCGAAAGGACTCCCATGACATCCAGCCGGTTGCGCCCCCTCGTGGTGGCATTCGGGGCGGCCCTGTGCGCGGCCTCCGCGGGTGCCCAGAGCCTCGCAAGCCTGTACGACGCCGCACGGGCCTACGACGCGAGTTTCCAGTCCGCGCAGTCGCAGTACAACGCCACGCTGGCACGCGCCGACCAGGCGCGGGCGGGCCTGCTGCCGCAGGTGGGGCTGGGCATGCAGGTATCGCGCACGGTACTGGATGCCAACATTCCCCTGCCGCCGGCCTTCGGCGCGCAGAGCGCCACCATCTCGGCGTCGCAGCCCCTCTACCGGCCCGCCAACAGGATCACCTACGAGCAAGGCCAGAAATCCGCCATCGCGGCCCAGTCGGCGCTCTTCGCGGCCGAGCAGGACCTGGTGGTGCGCGTGGCGCAGGCCTACTTCGATGTGTTGAGCGCCAAGGATGCGGCCACCTTCGTGGCCGCGCAGAAATCCGCCGTGGCCGAGCAACTGGCCGCCGCCAAGCGCAATTTCGAGGTGGGCACCAGCACCATCACCGACACCCGTGAAGCCCAGGCCCGCTACGACCTGGTGCAGGCGCAGGAAATCGCCTCCGACAACGACCTGCGCGTGAAGCGCCTGGCGCTGGACCAGCTCGTCGGCCGCACC
Source organism: Burkholderiaceae bacterium (assembly GCA_965278985.1). Taxonomy (GTDB): domain Bacteria; phylum Pseudomonadota; class Gammaproteobacteria; order Burkholderiales; family Burkholderiaceae_C; genus CAISIP01. The sequence goes on from OZ257131.1 coordinate 2,415,835, forward strand.
GGCGTCGACCCCAAGCCCCTGGCCCTGCCCGCCGCGCTGCCCGCGCTGCTGCCGGCCGACGTGAACGCCTGGATCTCCCAGGCCGACATCGAGCACCCCGTGTTGCGCCAGGCCGCGCTGGCATTGGAGGTGGCGCAGCTGGAGACGCAGAAGGCGCAAGCCGGCCACAAACCCACGCTGGACCTCAACGGCAGCGTGGCCGTGAGCCACAACGACGGCACCGCCAGTTCGCGGCTGGACTACCGCACCAACTCGGCTTCGGTGGCACTGGCCTTCAACATGCCGATCTTCGCGGGCTACGCGATCCAGAACCGCGTGAAGGAAGCGATGGCACTGGAGGACAAGGCCCGCACCGACCTCGAAGCCGGCCGCCGTACCGTGGCCCAGAACACCCGCACTGCGTATTTCGGCGTGTTGTCCGGCCAGGGCCAGGTCAAGGCGCTGGAAGCCGCAGAGGCCTCCAGCCAGAGCGCGCTGGACGCCAACAAGCTCGGCTACCAGGTGGGCGTGCGCATCAACATCGATGTGCTCAACGCGCAAAGCCAGCTGTTCCAGACCAAGCGCGACCTGGCCAAGGCGCGTTACGACGTGCTGGTCAACGGCCTGCGCCTGCGCCAGGCCAATGGCACGCTGAAGGCCGACGACCTGCTCGCCATCGAGCAGATGCTGCAGAAGTAGCCTCTCAAGCGGCGCTCTGCTAGGGGGCGCCGGCCATCGCGGCGCTGGTGCTGCACCCTCAGGAGACCGTCCCATGCAGCAGCCCGTGAACGTGTTGTGCATCAAATGGGGCCGCAAGTACGGCCCCGACTATGTGAACCGGCTGCACTCGATGGTGCGCCGCCATCTCAAACGCCCTTTCCGCTTCGTCTGCCTCTGCGACGAGCCCGAGGGCATCGACGTGGCCGCGGGCATCGACCTGCACCCCATCCCGAAGGTCGGTTTCTCCGAGTTCGACACGCGCCAGCCCTGGAGCTTCGCGCACGGCTGGCTCAAGCTCACGAGCTTCGCCGACCCGCTTTACGACCTCCAGGGCCCCACGCTGTTCCTGGACCTGGACATCGTGATCGTCGACGACATCGACTGCTTCTTTGACCAGCCACCGGGCTTTCGCGTGATCCGCGAATGGGACAAGACGGACGGCACGGGCAACACCTCGGTCTACCTCTACACCATCGGCGCGCATGCCGATGCGCTGGAGCCGCTGAAGCAGGACTGGCGCGCGGCCATCGCCGAGGTGCGCAACGAGCAGGAATACATCACGGGCTACCTGTCGCGGCAGGGAAAGATCGCCTACTGGCCCGAGGGCTGGTGCGTGAGCTTCAAGCGCCACTGCGTGCCGCCGGTGCTCCTGAGCTGGTTCAGGCCACCCACCATCCCGCCGGGCGCGAAGATCATCGCCTTCCACGGCAAGCCCAATCCGCCCGACGCCATCGAGGGCCGCAGCGGCAAGTGGTACCGGCGCGTGCCGCCGACACCGTGGGTCGCGGAGCACTGGCGCTGAGCCCGGCGTGCGCGCCGCTCGGCCGCCCACGGGCGCGCGGCACCGCAGTGCGTGGCACGGAGGTCCTTCAGTGAACGGCTTGGCGATCACGCTCTACGGCCTGCTGGCACGCTGCCTGCTGCCCCTGGCACTGGCCTACCTGTGGCTGCGTGGCCGCAAGGACCCCGACTACCGGTTGCGCTGGAATGAGCGGCTGGCCCGCACACCGGTGGACCCCGCGTGGCGCGGCGGCACCGTGCTGCACTGCGCCTCGGTCGGCGAAGTGCTGGCCGCGCGGCCGCTGATCGAGGCCCTGCTCGCGGAGCCGCATGCCGGCGAGATCGTCATCACCTGCACCACGCCCACGGGTTCGCGCATCGTGCGCGCGCGCTACGGCGAGCGGGTGCGGCATGTGTACTTCCCGCTGGACCTGCCGGGCGCCACGCGACGCTTCCTGCGGGCCTGGCAGCCGCGCCGCGTGCTGCTGATGGAACGCGAACTGTGGCCCGGCTTCCTGCACCAGGCCCGACGCGCCGGCGTGCCGGTGGTGCTCGTCAACGGCCGGCTTTCCGAGAAATCGTCCGCCACCTACCAACGCTGGCGCAGGCTGATGGTGCCCGCGTTCGACGGCCTGCGGCTGGTCTGCGCCGAAGACGCCACCGCCGCGTCGCGCTTCGCGGCCTTGGGCGTGCGCCCCGACCGCCTGCAGGTCACGGGCAACATCAAGTCCGACCTGCAGCTCGACGGCGGCCTGCAGGCACAGGTCGCGGAGATCCGCGCCGCGCTGGGCACGCGGCCCGTGCTCACGGCGGGCAGCACGCATGCAGGCGAGGACGAGCCGCTGCTGGAGGCCTTCGCGCGCCACCTGCGGCAATCTCCCGACACGCTGCTGGTGCTGGTGCCCCGGCATCCGGAGCGCTTCGACGCGGTGGCGCAATCCGCGCAACAGGCAGGCCTGCGCCTCGCACGGCGCAGCCAGCAGGCGCTGCCCGCCACGGACACCCAGGTCTGGCTGGTCGACACCATGGGCGAGCTGATGCGCTGGTACGGTGCCGCCGATGTGTGTTTCGTCGGCGGCAGTCTGATCGGCCGCGGAGGCCACAACCCACTGGAGGTGCTGGCCCAGTCCCGCCCCCTGCTCACCGGACCGCACACCCACAACTTCGAGCCCCTGTGCAGCGAACTGCAGGCCGAGGGTGCGCTGCTGCGCGTGGCCGATGCGGAGGCGGTCTTCGCCACGCTGCGCCAGTTGTTGCAGGATCCCGCACAGGCGCAGGCCCTCGCCTCCCGTGGCCATGCGGCCTTCCTGCGCCTGACAGGCGCCACCGGTCGCACCATGGCCCACCTGCAGGCGGCGTGCCCCGCACCGGCCGCGCCTGCCGTGGCACCGCGCACCGCACGGCAGGGCAACGCGGACGTGTGGGTGCATCCCGGCTACTTCGACGCGCCCGACGCAAAGCTGCTCGACGCCGCGACCTGGAGCACCGACCCCGCCGCCAGCCCCGCCAGCCCCGCCACACCACGCCAGGCCGGCCGCGGGCAGGTCCACCATGTCTCGGACGGGCGCTACCACTACCTGCTGCGCCACTACTACCGCGGCGGCCTGATGGCGCGCCTCAGCCGCGACCTGTTCCTGCTGCAACCGGTCCCGGAGTCGCGCGCCATGCAGGAGTTCGCGCTGCTCTCCGCCCTGCGCGTGCGCGGCCTGCCCGTGCCCCAGCCTTGCGCCGCACGGCGCACGCGCCATGCGCTGTTCTGGTACCGCGCCGACATCCTGGTCGAACGCATCCCGCACAGCACCGACGTGGCGCGCCTGCTGCACACCGAACGCGCCCTGGGCCCCGCCGAATGGCATCGCCTGGGCCGCGCGATCCGCCGGCTGCACGACGAGCAGGTGCATCACAGCGACCTGAACTGCCACAACCTCATGCTCGACGCGAGCGGCCAGGCCTGGATCGTCGACTTCGACAAATGCGGCTTCCGCTCCGGCGACGACTGGAAGGCCGCCAACCTGGAACGCCTCCTGCGGTCGCTGCGCAAGGAGCTACGGCTGGACGCCGGCTTCCGCTGGCAGGAAACCGATTGGGCGCCGCTGCTGCAGGGTTACCACGGCACATCGCCCTGAAGTTCCAGGCCTGAAGGCCGGCCCTACCGCGCTGGAGGCGCCCAGCCGCCTTCAGGCGTCCACCCCGTCCGCGCCCTCGTCGTCCACCACCCCTTGCGCGCGGCACTGCCCGATCAGCTTCGTGAGGCCGTGGTACATGCCGCGCCGTTCCTCGGGCGTCATCACGCGGATCATGGCCGCCTGCCGCTGGCGAGCGATGTCGATCACGCCCGCATGCAGCGCATCTCCCTCGGGCGTGATGAACACCGTGAGCCGCTTGCGCGGCGTGGGGCCGTCGCTCTCGGTGCGCACCAGGCCCCGTGACTCCAGCAGGCGCACCGTGCGGCTCACCAGCGCCTTGTCCGAGGACGACTGCTGCACCAGCAGCGCGAAGGCGATCTTCTGCGCATGCGATACCAGCGAGAGGATTCGCCACTCCGACACGGTGAGCCCCGCCGCCTTGGCATAAGGCAGCGTCACCGTGCGGCGCAGCAGGCTGATCGCCTGGCTCATGCGCGTGGTGAGGAAGTTGTCGACGGTCAACCCGGTGCCGAAAGCATCCAGCCCGTCCCACGGAGACGCATCGCCTTCAGACGCGGGCAAGGGAAGGGTGTCGTCGTGAGGATGCATGGAGGGACCGAGCCGAACCGGAGAGTGGCGAAGGGGTGGCATTGTTCCACAGCCTCGTTCGTATCTTTTAGATCATAAAAAGTCTACTAGTCAATTAGTATTGACTCTAAGTTGATTGATCAACAAAGAGATTTGAGAATCCTCAACGGTTCATTGATGAATGCCGGTTTCACCAAAGAGACAACATCCATTTCCAACCGTTCAGGAGTTCCGCATGTCCCTCCATCGCCGTTACCTCGTCGCCGCCGCCCTGTTGGGCTGCGCGGCTGTCTGTAGCCCCGCTTTCGCGCAAACCTACCCCACCAAGCCCATCACAGTCGTGGTCGCCTACCCGCCCGGTGGGGACACCGACGCCATCGCCCGGCTGTTTGCGGAAAAGCTGTCGCAGCGCCTCAAGCAGACGGTGGTGGTCGACAACAAGGCCGGCGCGGGCGGCGTGGTGGGCAACAGCTTCGTGTCGCGTGCCGCTGCTGACGGATACACGCTGCTGTTCACGCCCAACCCCTTCACCACCGCGCCGATGACCATGGGCCTGTCCACAGCCCAGAGCTACGACGTGCTGAGCGGCTTCGAGCCCGTGATCAAGACGGCGACACAACCGCTGGTGCTGGTGGCGCACCCGTCGGCGGGCTTCAAGACGATTCCTGAGATGGTCGCGCAGGCCAAGTCCGGCAAGGCCCTGAACTACGCCAGCCCCGGCGCCGGTTCGCCCATGCATGTGGTGGCGGAATGGCTCAACAAGTCGGCGGGCACGAAGATCGCGCACGTGCCCTACCGGGGCGTGGGCCCGTCGGTGGTGGACGTGACGGCTGGCCATGTACAGACGGCCTGGGTCACGCTGGGCGCCGTGGCGCAGTATGTGCAGGCGGGCAAGCTGGTGCAGGTGGCCATCGCCGACGCGCAGCGTTCCTCGCTCGCGCCGCAGGTGCCCACGCTGGTCGAGGCAGGCTACAAGGACGTGGTGGTCGGTGCGTGGAACGGTTTCTTCGCGCCGAAGGGCACGCCGCCCGCCGTCGTCCAATTGCTCAACACGCAGTTCAACGAGATCCTGAAGGAGCCCGAGGTGGTGCAGAAGCTGGCCGTATACGGCGCGCTGCCCGCCGGCGGATCCCCCGAGGTGCTGGCGAAGACCAACGCCTCGGACTACGAAGTGATGGGCAAGATCATCCAGGAGCTGGGCATCAAGGCCCAGTGAGCGCATGGACACCGCCGCCCTCCTCGACACGCCTGCGCCCGCGGTGGCTGCGGGGCCCGCGCGGGCTCCCGCCGCCGTGCCGGCTGCTGGCGCCGCGTCGACCCTTGGCCAGCCTGTCGCGCAGGTCAATGCGCGCAGCAAGGTGCTGGGCCGCGCACAGTACGCAGGTGACCTTGCGCTGCCCGGCATGCTGCACGCCAAGGTGCTGCGCAGCCCCTACGCCCACGCACGCATCCTGCGCATCGACACGGCCGCCGCACGCGCCCTGCCAGGCGTGCGCGCCGTGCTGACGGGCGACGACGCTCCGGCCCATTGCTGGGGCGGTGGCCCGCACAAGGAGCGCCACGTCCTGGCCCGCGGCATCGTGCGCTTCTGCGGCGAAGAGGTTGCGGCCATCGCGGCGGACACCGAGGACATCGCCCGCGATGCGCTGGACCTGCTTCAGGTGGAGTACGAGGAGCTGCCCGCGATGCTCACGCCCGCGGAGGCGCTGGACGACGAGGCCCCGGCGCTGCACCCCGGCAGCACCAACAACATCGCCCACGAGATCCGCTTCCACCGGGGCGACGTGGATGCGGGCTTCGCCGAGGCCGACCTGGTGCTGGAAGAGCACTACAGCACCCACTCGCAGTACCCCGGTTACCTGGAGCCGATGGGCAGCGTGGCCATGGTGGACGCCGACGGGCGGCTGGTGGTGTGGACCTCCACGCAGTCGGTGTTCCTCGCGCGCGGACGCATCGCCTCGGCGCTGGGTCGGCCCGTCTCCACCGTGCGCGTGCACCAGGCGACCACGGGCGGGGGCTTCGGCGGCAAGATCGTCGAGGACGACAACCAGCTCGTCGCCGGTTTGCTGGCCGTGAAGACCGGCCGCCCCGTGCGGCTGGTCAACAACCGGCTGGAAGACTTCCAGGCCTGCTGCCTGAGCCTGCCCGAGCAGATCACGCTCAAACTCGGCATGACGAAGGACGGCCGCATCGTCGCCAAGGACGTGCAGATCGTGGCCGAGTGCGGCGCGTATGCCGGCCTCTCGGGCGAGGTCATGCATGTGTCAGCCATGCGCAGCGACAACATGCACCGGCTGCAGAACGTGCGTTCGCACGCGCGGCTGGTCTACACCAACAACCCGCCACGCGGCGCCTTCCGCGGCTTCGGCGGCACGCAGATGCTGTTCGCGCTCAACAGCCACATCGACACCATGGCCCGCATGCTGGGGCTGGACCCGGTGGAGGTGCACCAGCGCAACGCCATCCGCGCCGGCGAGACCTCGGTGCATGGCTGGAAGATCGGCAGCACAGGCCTGGCCGAATGCATCATCCAGGCCACGGACGCCATCGGCTGGGCTGCGAAACGCGGCGTGCCCGGCAAAGTGGCCGGCCATGGCGTGCGCCGCCGGGGCGTGGGCATGGCCGCGGCCATGCACGTGAGCGGCAACCGCACCATCGGCAACTGGGACGGGTCCACGGTCGTGGTCAAGCTCAACGAGGACGGCCGCGCTGTGGTGCACAGCAGCGAGTGCGATGCGGGCCAGGGCGCCATGACCATGCTGAGCCAGGTCGTCGCGCACGAGCTCGACATCCCGCTGGCGCACGTGCACGTGGTACCGCCCGACACCGATACCTCGCCCTACTGCATCGGCACGCTGGCCTCGCGCGTGACCATCGCGGCCGGCAACGCCGCGATCCTGGCCGCGCGCCAAGTGCGCGGCAAGCTGCTGGCGCTGGCCGCCACCGAGCTGAAGGTGCCGATGGACATGCTGGAGATCGCCGCCGGAACGGTGCGGGTGGCGGCCGACCCTGAGCGCCAACTGACGCTGGCCGCACTGGGCCGCCTGCACATCTGGCGGCACGGCGGCGAGGGCCTCCAGGAACGTGCAACCTGGGACCCGCAGACCACCATGCACGACAAGGACCTGTACGGCAACATCGCCCCGGCCTACTCCTTCGCGGCGCAGGCCGTGGAGGTGGAGGTGGACTGCGAGACCGGCCGCGTGACGGTGCTCGACAGCTGGGTCGCCGACGACTGCGGCAAGGCGCTCAACCCGGTGGCCATCCACGGCCAGACCAACGGCGCCACGGTGCAAGCCATCGGCTGGGCGCTGTATGAACAGCTGCACTTCGAGAACGGCCGGCTGCAGAACGGCAACTTCGCCGACTACACCATGGCGACCGCCGATGCCGTGCCCATGCTGCGTGGCGGCTTCGTGGAATCCAACGACCCCAACGGCCCCTATGGTGCCAAGGGTGCGAGCGAGACGGCCATCCTGCCCGGGGCACCGGCCATCGCGAACGCGGTGTTCGACGCCGTAGGCGTGCGCATCCGCGACCTGCCGATCACGCCCGAGAAAGTGCTGGCAGGGTTGCGTGCGCTGCGGGCGGCAGAACAGGAGCAGGGAGCCTCCCATGCGTGAATTCGACTTCCTGGAGCCCGACTCCGTGGCCGAGGCCTGCAGCCTGCTGCAGCGCCTGGGCGAGGACGCCCGCGCGTGGGCCGGCGGCTCGGCGCTGATCCTGGCGATGCGCCAGCGCATGCTTGCGCCCACGCACGTGGTCTCGCTGGGCAAGCTGCAGGCGCTGCGTGGCATCCGCTTCGACGCGGCGCAGGGCCTGCGCATCGGCGCCCTTACCCGCCATGCCGAGGTGGCGGAATCCGCCGAGGTGCAGCGCCACTACCCCATGCTGGCGCACATGGCCGCGCGCATGGCCAACCCGCAGGTGCGCAACCAGGGCACCCTGGGCGGCAACATCTGCTACGCCGACCCGGCCACCGACCCGCCGACCTGCCTGATGGCGCTGGGCGCCTCTGTGCTGCTGGAGGGCCCAGCCGGCCAGCGCACGCTGGCGCTGGAGGATTTCCTCGTCGACTACTACACCACCGCGCTGGAGCCGGGCGAGATCGTTGTCGCGGTGCAGGTGCCACCACCCGCAGCGGGCAGTGACGGGCGCTACACACGCTTCCTGCGCACCGCTGCAGAACACCGGCCGCTGGTCAACGTGGGCCTGCATGTGCAGCGGGACGGGGCCGTGTGCCATTCCGCCCGCCTGGTCATCGGCGCCTCCGTGCCCGTGCCCGCGCGCCAGCCCGCCGCCGAGGCGCTGCTGGCAGGCAAGACGGTGACCCCCGCGTTGGCCGCCGACGTGGCACGCCAGGTGGCCGCAGGCATCACGCCGCTGTCGGACCTGCGCGGCGATGCCGAGCACCGCCGCGCCATGGTCGCGGTGGTCACGCAGCGCACGCTGCACGAACTGTTCGGCCTTGCCTCTGCGGCATGACCGGCCCGATCCCCGAGGAACATATCCCATGAGCGAACACTCCTTGACGCTGCAGGTCAACGGCGACACCCGCACCGTCCGCGTGCAGTCCCGCCGCATGTTGTCGGACATGCTGCGCGACGACCTGCACCTGACGGGCACCAAGCGAGGCTGTGAAACCGGCACCTGCGGCGCCTGCTCGGTCTCGGTCGACGGCCGCCTAGTCAAGTCCTGCCTGATGCTGGCCGTGCAGGCCGATGGCTGCGAGGTCCGCACCGTCGAAGGCCTGAGCCATGGCGAGGCGTTGCACCCGCTGCAGCAAGCCTTCATGCAATGCGGTGGCCTGCAGTGCGGCTACTGCACGCCCGGCATGCTGATGGCCGCGTGCGCAGTGCTCGAGGCCCACCCCCGCCCCACCGTGGAACAGGTGCAGCACGGCCTGAACGGCAACCTGTGCCGCTGCACGGGTTACACGCAGATCGTGGAGTCCGTGCTCCACGCCGCCCAGGAGATGCATCCCCATGGAAATTGAGAAGACCTTCGTGCTGCCCGCGCCGCCCGCGCGGGCCTGGGCCATGTTGCTGGACCCGCAGCTCATGGCCGCGTGTGTGCCCGGCATGCAGTCGGTGGAAGTGCTGAGCCCCACCGAATACACGGCGCTCATCCAGGTGAAGATCGCCTTCATCACGGCACGCTTCAAGCTGCGCACCACCATCGTGGAGCAACGCGCACCCGCGTACCTGCGCACCGAAGGCACGGGCGAGGACAAGTCCGTGGCCAGTGCGCTCAAGCAGACCAGCGAGCTCTTCCTCACCGACCTGGGCGAAGGCCGCACCGAATTGCGTACACGCGTGGTGGTGGACGTGACGGGCCGGCTGGGCACGTTCGGCCTGTCGGTCATGAAGACCAAGGCCGACCGCATGTGGGAGGAGTTCTGCGCGAACCTGGTGCAGCGGGTCGGGGATGGCGCCGCACAGGATATCGCGCCCACAGCCCCCACCGCGACCCTCTTGGCGAATGCTCCGGTGAAGCCTTTGCTGGGCGTTGCCGCCACGCCGCCGGCCGCTGCAGCGGCGGCACGCGCACCCGAAGCGCCGCAAACTGCAGCGCCAGCGCCCGCACCCGCAGAGGCCGCTGGCCAGGGCGTCCGGCTCGCGCCGCGCACCCTCCCGGTGTCGGCGGGTGCGCCTGTGGCCACCACGTCGACGGCCCGCGCCGGTTGGTGGACGCGGCTGCTGGGCCAGGCCAACGGCACTGTGCCGGCCGGCCACATCCACATCGAACTGCACAAGTCCGGAACGGTTCTGACCGTGGACTGGCCGGTGCAGGCCAGCGCGGAATGCGCGGCGTGGCTGCGCGAAGTCACGCGCGACTGACTCCCGCGAACGGTTCAGCGCGGCATCCACCGCCACGCGGGCCGGTCGAACTCCTCCATCCCCCACACCCGCGTCTCGCCCAGCTCCTTCTCCAGCGCCAGCGTCTGGCAGCCCGCGTCCTGCAGCGCGGCGATCAGGCGCGGCGCGTGGGACACCACGAAGACCTGCGCCTGCTGCGCGGCCTGCGCGATCAGGCGGCCCAGTGCGGGCAGCAGGTCCGGGTGCAGGCTGGTCTCGGGCTCGTTGAGGACCAGCAGCGCGGGCGGGCGCGGCGTGAGGAGCGCCGCGATCCACAGCAGGTAGCGCAGCGTGCCGTCGGAGAACTCCATCGCACGCAGCGGCCGCAGCAGGCCGTGCTGGCGCATGGTGGTCTCGAAGCGGCCATCGACCGCCTCGATGGACAGCGTGGCGCCGGGGAAGGCGTCCTGCACGGCGTGCGCCAGCGCGGCCGGGTCGCCGATCTCGCGGATGGTCTGCAGCGCGGCCGCGAGGTCGGTGCCCTCATGCCCCAGCACGGGCGTATGCGTGCCGATCTGCGGCTGGCGCGCCGGGGCACCAGCATCGGTGCGGAAGTGGTCGTAGAAGCGCCAGGAGCGGATCTGCTCGCGCAACTGCAGCAGCTCGGGCGCGCGCTGCGGGTCGGCCACCTGCGACAACATGCTGTCGAAGCCGGCCAACCGCTCGTGCACCACCTGCCAGCGGCCGTCGTCGGCGCGGCTGCGCACCACGGCGCCCCGCCGCTCCACCAGCATCGCGGCCGGCCGCGGCACCGGGCCGTGCCACACGTATTCGCCCTTGATCACCGGGTCCAGCGCGAAGGCCGAGGTGCTGTCCGGAATCGGCAACCCCAGGTCGATGGCGTAGCTGAAGTGCTCGCCCGCAAAGCCCAGGCCCAGGCTCAGGCCCTGGCTGCGCACCGCGCCCTGCACCGGCGCTTCGCCATTGCGCATCGCGGCCGAGAACGACGCAGGCCCCGCCCACAGCGTGGACGACAGGCCGCCCTCGCGCGCCAAAGCGCCCACCACGCCGTTCTGCGCGGTCTCGGCCAGCAGGCGCAGCGCGCGGTAGATGTTGGACTTGCCCGTGCCGTTGGCGCCGGTGATGAGGTTCAGCGGCGCCAGCGGCACCACCAGGTCGCGCAGGGTGCGGTAGTTGCGGATCGCCAGGGTGTGCAGCATCGTGGCGGGATGCTAAGCCATGGCTACCAAGCGCCATGGCGAGAATATCGGACGGACGCGTACAGCCGATGTAGGCCTTCGCCGACCCCATCTGGTGGCCATGGACGACGGCCAAGCTGCGGGGGCTGCTTCCATACTGGGTCCGTCTCCCGCCGTGCGCCGCCGCTGTGCGCCGTTCTCGACCGTGCATCGCTCTCAACACGTCGCTGGCTTGTGCGGGACCTTGGAACCACACCACGAAAGGGGCCTGCCATGACGTATTTCAACTCCGGCATCGCCGTCGCCTCCGCGCTGCCGACTGCGGCAGCCCTGATGCCCTCGCGGCCGCGGCTGGAGATGCCGCCTGCGCGCCGCTCCGGCACGGTCGCAGCCTACACGCAGGGCATGCGCGGCTTTGCCAGCCAGCACGAGCAGCTCACGCGCATGGAGGTCGTGCGTCGGCTCGCACGCCTCAAGGGCTTCGCGGTGGGAGACGAATTCACACCGGAGCCGATGGGACAGCTCGGTCAGCCCACCTACCTCGTGCCCAGCGACACGCTGGTCGGCACGGCCCATGCCGCCGCGCTGGGCGTGCATGGGCGCCAGGACCTGTTCGGCGGTGTGGTGCCGCGTGCCTTCATCGCCACCAAGGCCATCACGCACCCGCTGGTGGAAACCTACGCCCAGGCGCCGGAAGGCTGGCGCCACGACTTCCACGCCGCCATCGCCTCCGCGGTGCTGCGTGGCCACAGCGCCTTCAACTGCGCCGATGCGATGGCCGCCGGCCGCAAGCTGCTGGCGCACGGATCAGTGCGCGTCAAGCTGGTCCACGAGACCGGCGGCCGCGGCCAGACGGTGGTGAGTGACATGGCGGAGCTGCAAGCCTGCCTGGAGTTGCTGGACGAGCACAACGTGGAACGTTACGGCCTGGTGCTGGAGCAGAACCTGACCCCCGTGGAGACGCTCAGCGTGGGCCAGGTGGTGGTGGGCGACACCACGGCCACCTACTACGGCCAGCAGCACCTGACGCGCAACAACACCGGACGGGAGGTGTATGCCGGCTCGGAGCTGCACGTGGTGCGTGGTGGATTCGACGCGCTGCTCACCTCCGAGCTGCCGGACGCGGTGCGCGTGGCCGTGGAACAGGCGCTGGTCTACGACACGGCCGTGACGCACCTCTACCCCGGCTTCTTCGCCTCGCGCACCAACTACGACATCGCCCAGGGCCAGGATGCGCAGGGCCGCTGGCGCTCGGGTGTGCTGGAGCAGTCCTGGCGCCTCGGCGGTGCCACGGGCGCCGAGCTGGCGGCGCTGGAGGTGCTGGCGGTCGACCCCTCGTGCAACCGCGTCCATACGCGGTGCGTGGAGGCCTATGGCGAGGACGCGCAGTTGCCGGCTGGTGCCACGCTCTACTTCCAGGGCGTGGACGACCAGCTGGGGCCGATGCTCAAATACGCGATGGTGATCGACGATGGCGACGCGGCATAAGCAGATCCATATTCCGGTCGGCGACCACACGATCCTGGGCACGCTGGTCGCGCCCGACACCGCCTTGCCGGGCGTGCTGCTGGTGCATGGCTGGGACGGCTGCCAGGAACAGTACCTCGCGCGGGCCCACGAGATCGCTGCGCTGGGCTGCGTGTGCCTGACCTTCGACATGCAGGGCCATGCGGGCGACCGCGCGCGCCGTGCGAGCGTTACACGTGAAGACAACCTGCGCGACGTGCTGGCGGCTTACGACCTGCTGGTGGGCCACCCGGCCGTGGACGGCAACCTCATTGCCGTGGCGGGCAGCAGCTACGGCGCCTACCTGGGCACGCTGCTCTGCGCCGAGCGGCCGGTGCGCTGGCTCTCGCTGCGCGCACCCGCGTTGTACAAGGACGAGGACTGGAGCACGCCCAAGCAGTCGCTGGTGTGGAGCGAACTCTCGGCCTACCGTGCCAGCGTGGTGACGGCCAACCACAACCGTGCGCTCGCGGCGTGCGCGGGGTTCCGGGGCGACGTGATGATCATCGAGTCGGAGTTCGACAACCGCGTGCCGCACACCGTGATCGAGAACTACCGTACGGCCTTCGCGGGCGCGCACTCCATGACCTACCGCATGATCCAGGGCGCCGACCACGGCCTCAGCGACGGTGCGTCGAACCAGGCCTACACCCGCCTGCTGGTGCACTGGATGTCGGAGATGGTGCGGGGTGCGCACGACGCGCCGGGCAAGAAGCAGGACACGGACCGCATGCCGACCCCTTCCGTGGCCAATCCCGTGAACGCCCTGCCCGCCGCCGCGACCACGTAGCACCTGCCGCAGCATGGCCATCAGTCACGAGGCGCCCTGGCTTCGAAGACTTTCCAAGCATCGCCAAGCCGCGATGCCACGTGCGCCAGGTGCGCCGGGGCGACGTCCTCGAGCCACTGCGCGGGCGACAGCGCAGCGCCCTCCGGTCCGAAGCGCATGTAGGCCATGACATTGCTGTCACCCCAGAAGTAGGGGTAGATGATGGCGAAGTCGTCCGCAGACACCTTCGTGTGCGGGAAGACGCTCTCGCAGAAAACCAGCAGCGGCAGTATCTCGGTGTAGTTCTCCGAACACATGATGATGCCGAACTCCCATGTCTCCGTGGCCTCGTCGAATGTGGAAAACGCCATGGTGTCTTCCGCGGCCAGCCAACCTTCCACGATGTCCTGATTGCACGCATCGTCCCAGGCGCGGAGCTGTTTGGCCAGGTCGAGGCTGCCACTCATCTGCCTGCTGTTCCACCATGCCTGCCAGTGGTCATTCAGCCGTGGCGGGCTGGGGGGCGCCTGCATGAACGCGAGGTAGCGCGCCTTCTGCATGGAGGCGCGGAGAAAGAATGAACGCGGTTCGGACATGGGTGCTGCCTTCAAGGTGGGTTTGCAATGGCCGCGATCGCAGCCCTCGACCAGACGTTGCGCGCCTTTCGCACCGACCGCGAACACGCGCGTGCATGTATTCGATCGTGTGTGCGTGTGTGCGTTCGTGCGATCCTAGCCACTGCCGGCGCACCAGGCACAGGTCGGTCCATGCAAATAGCATGTGCAATTTCACCGAGATCTTCTTCCTCCCGCACCCTGGACAGCATGTGCGAAAAAGCTGGACGGGCGAAGCTTTATGTACAAACGGATACCGTCACACGGATGACCCCATGGGCGGATGCGGAGGCTGCGGCGGCATACTGCACCCATGCCCGAGCGTCCGCCGCAGACCCCTCCACCGCCATCGCGACGTCCCGTCGCCACCGTGCTGCGCCGCAGCTGGTGGCGCCGCGGGCTGCGCTGGGTCACCACCTTCCTCCTGCTGGTGTTGCTGCTGTTGATGGGCCCCATCGGCGTGCTGGCCTCGGGCACGCTGGACCTGGACACGCCCTGGCACCGCACGGAACGCAGCAGCACACGGCAGGCACCTGATCCCGCTGCCGAACGCGGCGCCGTGGTGCAGATCTACGGCGCACGCACCGTACGCTGGCGCGGCGCCTTCGGCATCCACCCGTGGATCGCCGTCAAGCGCAAGGGCGCGGACCACTACACCACCTACCAGATCGTGGGCTGGCGCGCCCGCAATGGAGGCGACGCACTGGTGGAGAACACCGTGGACACGCCCGACACCTACTGGTACGGCGCCTACCCGCAACTGCTGGTCGACCACCGCGGCCCCGCGGCGGAAGCCATGATCGACCGCATCGAGGCCGCCGTGCAGAGCTACCCCTGGAGCCACCAGTACCATGTCTGGCCCGGCCCCAACAGCAACACCTTCGTGGCCTGGGTGGCGCGCCACGTGCCCGAACTGCGCCTGGACCTGCCGCCGCATGCGCTGGGCAAGGACTACCTCGGGCCCACCACCTTCTTCGGCCGAGCGCCCAGCGGCACGGGCTGGCAGGTCTCGCTGTGGGGACTGCTGGGCATCACGCTGGCACGCGAGGAAGGCATCGAGGTCAACCTGCTGGGGCTGGGCGCGGGCGTGGATGTCAACGACCTGCGGCTGCGATTGCCAGGCTGGGGGTTGTGGCCGGGTGTGACGCCGGGGCCGGCGGCGACACCGCCGGCGGCGCCGGCTGCAGCGGGCGGCTAGCCGGTGGTGGAGGAGCTGTCGAGAAGACCACCAGGCCTCATCGCCGCGGATTCCGCAGGTGCCAGCCCGTTCCCTTCAGTTCACCGCTGTTGCCACGCGTCGCGGCCAATGGCATGGGTGGCCGCCAGTTCGCCATACCACGTCTCGAGGCCGCGGTACCGCATGCCCAGCCGGTCCATCACACGCGCTGACGCGAGGTTGTCGGGGTCCCGCACGGCGATGAGTTCCGGTGCGACAAGGTCGTCGAACGCGAAGGAGGCCATCCGCAGGGCAGCCTCGCTGGCGAGACCCTGTCGCCAGAAGTCTGGATGCAAACGCCAGCCGATTTCCAAGGGGTTGCACCGCAGGCTCTCCAGGTCGTCGGGGAGTTCGGGTTCCCGGCGCGCATACTGGATGCAACCTGCACCGGCCACGCGGCCGCTGGTCGGCTCGATGAAGGCCCACCAGCCGGTACCCCATGCCTGCCAGCAACGCTGCCTGCCGGCCACCCAGGCCGTGGTCTGTTCGCGTGTTTCGGGCTCGCCACCGATGTAGCGCATGACCTCGGGCATCCGGTCCATCGCGTGGATGCCGTCGATATGCCCGGCAGAAACGGGTTCCAGGCGCAGGCGCGCCGTGTGCAAAATGGTCAAGTCTTTCTCCCTGGTGGAATCTCTGGAATGCAATGGAGCGGTCAGTGAGAGATTGCCTCTATCGCTACCTTAGCAAGGCCTCCAATATTGACCGCTTCTGCGCACACCGCGGATCGGACCAGCAGGCGCCATAGGTTTTCACCACTTCGCCATCCCGCAGGAGAGTGACCTGCCACGGCCGCTGCAGCAGCACGGTGTGCACATAACTGGCGAAGGACTCGGCGAAATCGTCGCCGGGCTGCGTGGCGGCATACAGCGAGGGGAAGTTGGTGCGCGACAGTTGCGTGTAGACCTCCACCATGTCCCGTGCCTGCAGCCGTGCGCCGAAGTAGTAGACCACCTGCCGGCGCTGGGGAAACGCGCCGTCGAAGAGCGAGCGGTAGGCATTGGCGCTGCGGTCCACGCGCCAGGACAGATTGAAGAACGGATAGGCAGAGGTGTCTTCCACTGCGCGCGGCGCTAGCGTCCATGGCGGATGGATGCCGCCACGCATGGCCGCCACCACATGCCCAAGCTCGTGCAGAAGGATGTACTGGATCGCATTGCGGCGGTTGTCCTGCGGCGCATCGGCGATGCGTGCCTGCAGCTGGTATCTGTGTGAGGGCTGGAAAGGTGAGCTTTCCTTCCAGCTGGCCCAGGCATTGGCCGTGCGTGCACCCAGCACGGCGGCATCGAGCACCACGTAGGCGCCGACGGCCTTGCCGCTGGCATCGACCACATAGTCCGAAAAGCCCGTGCCGCCGAGATCGTCCACCAGGTACACACCCAACAGCTGCTCACCCAGCACGCGCCAGACCGCTGGTGGCAGCTCGGCCATCGCACCCTGCACGTCCGCCATGAACGCGGCGTCAGGCCGCGCAGATCGTGGCCGTTCCGGATAACCATGCTGGATGTTGTCGAGCGTCAGGAACTCGACGAGTGCTGCGGCCGCCGGCCCCACGCGGGTACGCACGGGCTGCCGCAGCGCCTCACCCCAGGCCGCGATGGTACGCAAGGGGTGCGTGCGCAATGCCTGGCTCGCGCAGGCCTTGTCGGAGCCTGCGCAGGGCTGTTTCACCGGCACTTCGTCCTGTGCCTGCGACGGGGCCAGGCAAGCCAGCAACAGCGCGGCTGCGGAGCCCGCGTGGCGCAAAACCCACGCGCTCCGCACAAGCGCGCCGTCGGAAAGCCACTCGATGCGGCGCGACCAAAGCTTCCCATCCGGTCTGGTCCCGTGCAACGTCTGCAGCATGTCGGTCCCGGTGCAGCAGAGAGCTTGCGGCGAGGGGTGGAAGCGAAGCGCGATGCGCAAGCAGTGAGATCAGAACTTGGTACGAGGTATCTCTGTCTCGGGATTGGAGCGTGGTTTGCAAATGCCGTCGTCCAGAACGTCGGTACTGACGGTCGTGGCGCCGGTCTGGCTGCTTTTCACGGTGCGGGTCATGGTGTATTTGTAGCTGCCGTTCGTCCTGTCAATGTACTGCTCGCTGACGAATTCGCTCGTGTCACCATTGGCTTCGGTCTGCTTGGTGTTCCAGACCATGCGGAAGCCCGTGGCAGTCAAGGTACAGGCCGCACCCGGGTATTCACATCGGTTGGCGCCGAACCGAGCTGGCGGAAAGCGAGGATCCCATTTCTTGAAATCATTGGGAGCCAGCCGCAAAATGGGCTGCTCGATCCATTCACGGGCCGGTACGCCGTTGTCGAGATGCCGATTGGTCCCTTTGCACTCGACGAAGATCGGCTGAGAGGCGCTCACCGCGGCCACTGCAGAGGGGGCGGCGCTGCGAGTGGCGTCAATGGCATCCACAAGCTTCTGCACCCGCGCCTTTTCTCCGGCGGGCGCTTGCTCCAGGGACTGCATGGCCGCCGCCCTGGCCTGATCCAGGTCACCCAGTCCCATGCGTGCCATGCCGACATAGTAGCTGGCCCGGAAGTCACCCGGTTTGAGCGCCAGGGCACTTTGTGCACTGGTCAGCGCGGCGGCATATTTGTCTTTCTCCAGTTCGCTTCGTGCCTGCCGCACCAGCGCTTCGAAGTCCGCGGCCCCGGCCAGGAAAACCATGCACAGCGATGCTCCAGCGACCAGCGCGCGAGACAAGGGAAACACACAGCGCGATCGTTGCGGCGTTTTCATTTCAGCAAATCCTGGATGTTCTTGCGCACCAGCGCATCCCGACCCTCGGGCCGCGGAGCAGTCCCACCCGGCCCAGCAATGGCGTCACGGCGTTCGTCGCGCGGCACGCTACGGAAATCGGCGATGAACGATTCCACCCGCGGCAAGGTGTCGCCATGGCTTGCCACCGTGAAATCACCCATGCGGTACATGCCACCGAGATCGTTGAAATCGGCCTTGGGGCTCACCATCACGACCGTTGCCAAAAGCGTCGTGAGTTGGCGAAACGCAGGCTCGGCAAACAACCCGTTGAGTTCGTCGCATTCGTTGCGCGCGGCGGCATCCGCGCGCTCCAGGCGAGCCTGGATGTGGCGGCGGTTCGCGGCCTGCTGCGCATTCAGCAGCAGTTTGTCGGCGCGGGGTTGTGCCAACGAGCGCTGGAAGTGGTCCTCACTCGCCCGCGACTCCTGTCGGACGATGGAGTCCTCGAAGGTGGTCGCGGTGCTCCACAACGACAACCCTGCGTCGATCTGCTCCATGGCCTCGGCCCGCTGCGCGGTGACCTTGGCCAGCTTTTCCCGATTGGCCGTGGATTGCCGCTCAAGGGCAAGGATGGGGGCCTGCATCTGGCGGTCTTTCGCCCTGATCTGGTCTTCGGTAGCCTTCACGATAGTCTGTCCCGAATGCGGAAATTCCTCGTGCTTGGCAAGGATCTCGGACCGCGTTTGGCCGCAGCCCGAACAGAACAGGCCTTCGCGGTACTCCTGGAGCTTGGCCTCCCTGTCGGCTTTCAGGGCATCCAGCTTCGCCTGTGCCTCGCGCAACAGCCGCTGCAAAGTGGTTACCTCATCGCCCAGTCTGCCCGCGGCTTGGGTCAAGCCTCGCAAGCTGGCAACCACCGTTGCGGCCATGGACCGCGCGACATCCTGCGCAGGAGTCTTGGGCGTGCCTGCCACCCGCGCAGAAAGCCCTGTACTGGAGGCCCCGCCGGCCAATGCCGGCGTCTTTGGAGGTTGCACCAACCTCGAAGGGTCCAACAGCACATCGGCGGCCCATGTGGCACGGCTGGTCGGCAAGAGCATGCCACCGATGGCCGCAGCGGCAAGGCTGCGCCGGGACACCGCATCCGCCGTGTGCTCCGGCGTTTCGATATCCGTTGGACGGCCGTGGCAGCGGCAGCGGCAGCGTGGGATGGCCTCCATCGGCGTCAGTGCGCGGCCGCCCCCACCTTCGCATCCGGCTTGACCTGGTGCAACAGCGCCAGCATGTCCGTCTCGATGCGGTGCAGCGCCTCGGGGGTGTGCCCCTCGAAGCGCAGCACCACCACGGGCGTGGTGTTGGACGAGCGCAGCAGGCCAAAGCCGTCCGGCCAGTCCACGCGCAGGCCGTCGATGGTGTTGATCTTGGCCTCGGGGCCGAACTTCGCCAGCGCCACGGCCTGGGCCACGACCTTCGGCGGCTCGCCTTCGGCGCAGGACACGTTGAGTTCGGGCGTGGAGAAGCTGGTGGGCAGGCCGTCGAGCACCGCGTTGGCGTCGGGCGACTGGCTCACGATCTCCAGCAGGCGCGCGCCGGCATAGGTGCCGTCGTCGAAACCGTACCAGCGCTCCTTGAAGAAGATGTGACCGCTCATCTCGCCGCCGAGCGGCGAGTCCACTTCTTTCATGCGCGCCTTGATCAGCGAATGGCCAGTCTTGTACATCTCGGCCTTTCCGCCAGCGGCCTCGATGGCGGGCGCCAGGCGTTGCGAACACTTGACGTCGAAGAGGATGGTGCCGCCGGGCACGCGCTTCAACACATCGCGCGCGAACAGCACCATCTGGCGGTCGGGGAAGATGTTGTTGCCGCCCTTGGTGACGATGCCCAGGCGGTCGCCGTCGCCGTCGAAGGCCAGGCCCAGTTCGGCATCGGTGCTCTGCAGCTTGGCCATCAGGTCCTTGAGGTTCTCGGGCTTGCTGGGGTCGGGATGGTGGTTGGGGAAGTTGCCGTCCACCTCGCTGAACAGCTCGATGACCTCGCAGCCCAGCGCGCGGAAGATGCCCGGGGCCGAGGCACCCGCGATGCCGTTGCCGCTGTCCACGACTATTCGCATCTTGCGCGCGAGCTTCACGTCGGAGGTGATGCGCTCGCGGTAGGCCGTGGACACGTCCGCCTTGCGCACGCTGCCACCGGTCCGCAGGGTCCAGCTCTCGTCGGCCATCATGCGGCGCAGGGCCTGGATGTCTTCGCCGTAGATGGCGCGGCCGGCCATCACCATCTTGAAGCCGTTGTAGTCCTTGGGGTTGTGGCTGCCGGTGACCTGGATGCCGCTGCGGCATTCGGTGTTGGCGGCGAAGTACAGCATGGGCGTGGTGACCATGCCCACGTCGACGACCTCGATGCCGGCGGCTTCCAGGCCCCGCATCAGCGCGCTGGAGAGGCTGGGGCCACTCAGGCGGCCGTCACGTCCCACGGCCACCGTCTTCTCGCCCTGTGACAGGGCGATGGTGCCGAAGGCCTTGCCCAGGCCTTCGGCGATCTCGTCGGTCAGCGTCTTGGGAACGATGCCACGGATGTCGTAGGCCTTGAAGATGGATGCGTCAGCGTGCATGAAGGGTTCCCTGGAAGTGAAGAAATGGGGTGGCGCCGTCGCGCGCCTGCGCGGTGCAATGCCGCGGCCCGATGTGCCTCGGGCAGGTGCAAATCATTGTAGGCAACGCGTGTGGCGGACCCACGGGCAAAAGTCGCGCCGCGCGGAACCGACCTACGCACGGCCCTCGCCAGGCACCTGCCGCGCCAGGAGGCCGCGGTACAGCGCCATGTACTGCTCCGCGGAGCGCTCCCACGAGAAGTCTTGCGACATGGCCTGGCGCACCAGCTGCTGCCACTGGTCCGGCATGCGGTAACGCTGCACGGCGCGCTGCAGCGCCACGGCCAGCGCCGCGGGGGTGGCCGTGCCGAACTGGAAACCCGTGGCCTGCGGTGCCAGCTCGGCACCCTGCCCTGCATCCACCACCGTGTCCACGAGGCCCCCCACGCGGCGCACCAGCGGGATGCTGCCGTAACGCAGGCCGTAGAGCTGCGTCAGGCCGCAGGGCTCGAAACGCGAGGGCACGAGCACCACATCCGCGCCAGCCACCATGCGGTGGGCCAGCGCCTCGTCATACGACAGGCGCACGGCCACGGAGCCCGGGTACAGCGACTGCGCGGATGCAAAGGCCTGTTCCAGGTCGGCGTCGCCGGTGCCGAGGATGGCCAGCTGGCCGCCGAGCTGCATCAGCGTGGGCAGCGACGACAGCACCAGGTCCAGCCCTTTTTGCGAGGTCAGGCGGCTCACCGCGACGAACAGCGGCGCCTGGGGATCGCCATGCAGGCCCATGGCCTGCTGCAGCGCGGCCTTGCACAGGGCCTTGCCTTCGGGCCGCGCCAGCGAATAGGGGCTGGCCAGGGCTGGATCGTGCGCGGGGTCCCACACGGCACCGTCCACGCCGTTGAGGATGCCCGAGACGGCGTCGCCGCGCGCACGCAGCACGCCGTCGAGCCCGGAGCCGAATTCCTCGCTGCGGATCTCGCGTGCGTAGGTGGGGCTCACGGTGGTGACGTGGTCGGCGCAGGTGAGGCCGGCCTTCATGAAGGAGAGCTGGCCGTGGAACTCGAGGTGCTGCTGGCCCTGCATCCGCGCGGGCAAGCCCAGCATGGCGAAGTCGCCCGCATCGAAGAGGCCCTGGAACGCCAGGTTGTGAACCGTGAAGACGCTGGAGGCGCGCGTGGCCGGATGCGCGCGCACGTAGGCGCAGGCCATCGCGGCATGCCAGTCGTGGGCCTGCAGCACGTCCGGCACCCACAGGGGGTCGAGGTCGCCGCTGGCGATGTGCGCGGCCATCCACCCCAGCAGCGCGAAGCGCTCGGGGTTGTCGGACCATTCGCGGCCCTCGGCATCCAGGTAGGGATTGCCGGAGCGGCGGTAGCGGTATGGCGCGTCCACCACATAGGCAGGCACGCCGCCGATGCGCCCGCGCAGCAGCTGCACGCGGGCCGCGCCGAACAGCGGCCCGCCCTCCCACACCTTCTGCTGCTGCTCCAGCCCCGCGAGGATCCGCGGCAGGCCCGGCAGCACGAGGCGCACATCGGCGCCCGCGCGCACCAGCGCCTGCGGCAAGGCCCCGAGCACATCCGCGAGCCCGCCAGTCTTGACCAGGGGAAAAATCTCCGCCGCCGCGTGCAGAACCCTCACCGTGAAACCTCCGCGCTGCGCGCTGCGGTGCGAGCGCTCTTCGGAACGGCCGGGCGGGCGCTCATGAACCGATCCGCGCCAGCATGTCCGCCGTCACCAGGCAGATGCCGTTCTTGCTGCGGTGGAAGCGCGCGGCGTCCTGCTCGGGGTTCTCGCCGATCACCAGGCCGTCGGGGATGACGCAGCCACGGTCGATCACGGTGCGTGTGAGCCGCGCGCCGCGGCCCACCTGCACGTCGGGGAGCACCACGCTCCAGTTCACCTCGGCATAGGAATGCACGCGCACGCTGGAGAACAGCAGGGAGCGGAACACCCGCCCCGAGACGATGCATCCGCCCGACACGGTGGACTCGATGGCCATGCCGCGGCGGTCCTCCTGGTTGTGCACGAACTTGGCCGGCGGCAGCTGTGCCTGGTAGGTCCAGATGGGCCAATGCTTGTCGTACAGGTTCAGCTTGGGCTCGGTGGCCGTGAGGTCGATGTTGGCGTCCCAGTAAGCGTCCACCGTGCCCACGTCGCGCCAGTAGTGCTCGCCAGCGGCCCCGTTGGGCACGCAGCTCAGCGCGAAGGGGTGGGCGGCCGCGTCACCATTGCGCACCGCACGCGGGATGATGTCCTTGCCGAAGTCGTGGCTGGAGCTCGGGTCCGCGATGTCGCGCTCCAGCTCGGCGAAGAGGTAATCGCGGTTGAAGATGTAAATGCCCATGCTCGCCAGCGACTGGCTCGGGTCGCCGGGCATGGCCGGCGGGTCGGCGGGCTTTTCCAGGAAATCCGTGATCAGGTCGTTCTCGTCCACGGCCATCACGCCGAAGGCGGTGGCCTCCTCGCGCGGCACGGCGATGCAGGCCACTGTGCACGGGCGGCCCTTGGCGACGTGGTCGGCCAGCATCAGCGCATAGTTCATCTTGTAGATGTGGTCGCCGGCCAGCACCACGATGTAGTCGGCGCCGTAACTCTCCAGGATGTCGCGGTTCTGCTGCACGGCGTCGGCCGTGCCGCGGTACCAGCTCTCGTCGTCGTTGCGCTGCTGCGCCGGCATCAGGTCGACGAACTCGTTCATCTCGGTCTTGAGGAACGCCCAGCCGCGCTGCAGGTGCCGCAGCAGGCTGTGCGACTTGTACTGCGTGATCACGCCGATGCGCCGGATGCCCGAATTAAGGCAATTGGACAACGCGAAATCGACGATGCGGAACTTGCCCCCGAAGTACACGGCCGGCTTGGCGCGCCGGTCCGTCAGATTCATCAGGCGGCTGCCCCGGCCCCCCGCCAATACCAGCGCCACGGCGCGTTTGGGCAGGTCCAGGCTCTGTGCCAGCTCTTGGGTTTGCATATCCTCTCCTCGTCGTGCGGCCAGGGCGCTGGCCATGAAATGGGGGCTGTGTCGTTGGCTGGGAACTGCATCTTAATGCGGGTCGCGTGCGCCGTGCCGCCTTGCTGTCGACCAAGGCCAGTGCCGCGTTGCCAAGGTACGGCATGGTTACTGCATGCGAAAATCCGCGACCTTTCGCGCACCGCTGTCCCAGCCGGCACAAAAGCGCCGCCAGCCACAAGGACCTCTCCGTGACCGCTTCTTCTCTCTCGCAAGCCCCCCACGCCGCTTCCACGGCCAGCTCCACGCCGGTGCCGCATGACCTGGCACCGGCCATCGGCGCGCAGTTGTTGCAGACCGTGGCCACCGATGCCACCCGCGCCAATGGCACGGAATGGATGCAGGCGGTGGCCCAGTTGGTGCGAACACAGCTCTCCGAGCGCTGGGTGCGCACCCAGCAGGTCGAGCGCGACGCCAAGGCGCGGCGCGTCTACTACCTGTCGATGGAGTTCCTGATCGGCCGCAGCCTGGGCAACGCCCTGGCCGCCCTCGAGCTGAGCGACGCCGCCCGCGAAGGCCTGCACCATTTCGCGCAGAAGCTGGAAGACGTGGAGTCGCGCGAGCCCGACGCGGCCCTGGGCAACGGCGGCCTGGGCCGGCTGGCGGCGTGTTTCCTGGACTCCATGGCCACGTTGGGCCTGCCCTCCTTCGGCTACGGCATCCGTTACGAGTACGGCATGTTCGCGCAGGAGATCAAGAACGGCCGCCAGCTGGAGCACCCCGACCCCTGGCTGCAGGACGGCACGCCGTGGGAGTTCCCGCGTCCGGGCACGGGTTTTCCCGTGCGCTTCGGCGGCTGGGTGGAGTCGGTCAACGGCCAGTCCCTGTGGCGCCACGGCGCCGAGGTGGAGGCCAAGGCCTACGACATGGTCATCCCCGGCCACGGCACGCACAAGGTCAGCACCCTGCGGCTGTGGAAGGCCGTGGCGCCCTCGCACATCGACCTGAGCGCCTTCAACACCGGCGACTACGCTCGCGCCGCCAGCGCCAAGAACGAGTACGAGAACATCTCGTGGGTGCTGTACCCCAACGACAGCACCCCGGCCGGCCGGGAGCTGCGCCTGAAGCAGGAATATTTCTTCGTCAGCGCGTCCATCCAGGACATGCTGCAGCGCCACCTGCGCGAGCACCCCAGCCTGGACAACCTGGCGGACAAGGTGGCCATCCACCTGAACGACACGCACCCGGCCATCGGCGTGGCCGAGCTCATGCGCCTGCTGTGCGACGACCACCACATGGCCTGGGCACCGGCCTGGGCGCTGTGCACGAAGATCTTCTCGTACACCAACCACACGCTGATGCCCGAGGCGCTGGAGACCTGGTCCGTGGCGCTGATGCAGCAGGTGCTGCCGCGGCACATGGAGATCATCTTCCGCATCAACAAGGAGTTCCTGGACTTCGCCGCCAGCCACCGGCCGGGTGACAACGAGTTCCTGGCGCGCCTGTCGCTGATCGACGAACACGGCGAGCGCCGCGTGCGCATGGCGCACCTGTCCATCGTGGGCAGCCACAAGGTCAACGGCGTGTCGGCGCTGCACTCCGAGCTGCTGGTGAAGACCATCTTCGCGGACTTCGCGTCGCTGTGGCCCGATCGCTTCACGAACATGACCAACGGCGTGACGCCGCGCCGCTGGCTGGCGCAGGCCAACCCGGGGCTGGCCGGGTTGCTGGACGAAAGCCTGGGCAAGGGCTGGCGCCAGGACCTGGGACAGCTGCAGCGCCTGCGCGAGTTCCAGGGTGACGCCGCTTTCCGCGCGCGCTTCGCGACCATCAAGCGTGTCAACAAGGCGCGCCTGGCGGAGCTCATCCAGCGCAGCACCGGCATCACGGTCAATCCCGCGAGCCTCTTCGACGTGCAGGTCAAGCGCATTCACGAATACAAGCGCCAGTTGCTCAACGTGCTGCACGTGGTGTCGCGCTACCAGGCCATCCTGGCCAACCCGCTGGCGGGCTGGGTACCACGCACGGTGATCTTCGCGGGCAAGGCGGCATCGTCCTATGTGGCCGCCAAGTCGATCATTGCGCTGATCCACGATGTGGCCTCGGTCATCAACAACGACCTGCGCGTGGGCGGGCTGCTGAAGCTGGTCTTCGTGCCCAACTACAGCGTGTCGGCGGCCGAGGTCATCATGCCCGGCGCGGACCTGTCGGAGCAGATCTCCACCGCCGGCACCGAGGCCTCGGGCACCGGCAACATGAAGCTGGCGCTCAACGGCGCGCTCACCATCGGCACCGACGATGGCGCCAACATCGAGATCCGCCAGAACGTGGGCGACGACAACATCTTCATCTTCGGCCTGTCGACGGCCGAGGTGCGTGCGCTGCGCCAGAGCGGCTACCAGCCCATGCGGTACTACGAGACCAACGCCCAGCTGCGCGCCGCGCTGGACGCGATCTCGGGCAACCTGTTCTCGCCCTCCGAGCCGGGCCGCTACCGCGCGCTGGTCGACTCCCTGCTGTGGGGCGGCGACCCCTACATGCTGCTGGCGGACTACGCCAGCTACGTGGCCACGCAGGAGCGCGTGGATGCGCTGTACCGCCAGCCCGAGGAGTGGACCACGCGCGCCATCGCGAACGTGGCCGGCATGGGTCCCTTCTCGGCCGACCGCACGATCCAGGAATACGCCGCGCAGATCTGGCACACCGAAGGGCTGGCGCGCTGACGCCCGCACCACCCGCACCGCCTGCACCATGCCCCCTCCGGACAAAGCCCTGGGCCCCGCTCCTGCCTCCTTGCGCACCGAAACCCTGCAGCCAGGCCATCCCTGGCCCATGGGGGCGCAGTGGGACGGCCAGGGCATCAATTATTCGGTCTTCTCGTCCGCGGCCACACAGGTGGTCCTGTGCGTCTTCGACGCGCAAGGCCACCAGGAGATCTCGCGCACGCCGCTGCCCGCGCGCACCGGCGACATCTGGCACGGCTACCTGCCCGGTGCGCAGCCGGGTCTGGTCTACGGCCTGCGTGCCGACGGCCCCTGGCGGCCGGACCGCGGCCAGCTCTTCAACCCCGCCAAGCTGTTGCTCGACCCCTATGCGCGCGAGGTGGTGGGTGACTTCGCCTGGAACGACGCGCACTTCGGTGCCGACCGCGACCACCCCCAGCACCGCGACCCGCGTGACAACGCCGCGCTGGCGCTGAAGGCCCGCGTGCCCGAAGAGGGCTTCGACTGGGGCGACGACCATGCGCCCCACGTGCCGCTGGCCGACACCGTGCTGTACGAGCTGCATGTGCGCGGCTTCTCGCAGCTGCAGCACGCCGTGCCGCCCGAGCTGCGCGGCAGCTTCGCCGGGCTGGCGCACCCGGCCTCGATCGCCCACCTGCGGCGCCTGGGCGTGACCTCGCTGTCGCTGATGCCGGTGCACCTGGCGCTGGACGAGGAACGCCTCGCGCAGATGGGCCTGCGCAACTACTGGGGCTACAACACCATCGGCTTCTTTTGCCTGGATCCGCATCTGGTGAGCGGAGGCAACGCGGCCCGTGCGCGCGACGAATTCCGCCAGATGGTGCGCACGCTGCATGCGGCGGGCCTGGAGGTGATGCTGGACGTGGTCTACAACCACACGGCCGAGGCGGGCACCGGCGGGCCCACCATCAGCTTCCGCGGCCTGGACAACGCCACCTACTACCGGCTGGAGCCCAGCGCCCCCACGCACTACGAGAACCACAGCGGCACCGGCAACACGCTGGACATCCGCCGGCCGCATGTGCTGCGGCTGGTGATGGACAGCCTGCGTTACTGGGTGGCCGAGATGCACGTGGACGGCTTCCGCTTCGACCTGGCACCCGTGCTGGGCCGCGGCGACCACGGCTTCGAGCGCGACGGCGCCTTCTTCACGGCCGTGGCGCAAGACCCGGTGCTGTGCCGCGCCAAGATGATCGCCGAGCCCTGGGACATCGGCCCCGGCGGCTACCAGGTGGGCGGCTTCCAGCGCGGCTGGCTAGAGTGGAACGACCAGTTCCGCGACAGCATGCGCAAGTTCTGGGTGCAGGGCCACGGCACGCGCGGCGAGTTCGCGCGGCGCCTGTGTGGCTCCAGCGACCTGTACCAGCCGCGCCAGCGCAGCCCGCAGTCCTCGGTGAACTACATCGTGTCGCACGACGGCTTCACATTGCGCGACCTGGTGAGCTACAACGAGCGCCACAACCAGGCCAACGGCGAGGACAACCGCGACGGCCATGCCCACAACCTCAGCTGCAACTTCGGCTTCGAGGGCCCCACGGTGGACCATGCCATCATCGCCTTGCGGGGCCGCATGCAGCGCGCGCTGCTGGCCTGCACGCTGCTGTCGCAGGGCACACCCATGCTCACGGCCGGTGCCGAGCTGGGCCACAGCCAGGGCGGCAACAACAACGCCTACTGCCAGGACAACCGCACGAGCTGGATCGACTGGTCGCTGCAGGACCAGGAGCTGCTGGCCTTCACGGCGCGCCTGATAGCCGTGCGCCGCAGTGCCCTGCCCTTCGACCACCACTGGTACAGCGGCCTGCCCGACGCCAAAGGCCTGCACGACCTGGCCTGGCTGCAGGCCGACGGCAGCCCGCTGCAGGGCGACGCCTGGGACCTGCCCGCCGTGCGGGTGCTGGGCTGCCTGATCGGCCAGCCCGGCCGCGCGCGCGCGCCGCTGTTGCTGTTGGTGAATGGGAGCCCAGAGGCAGCCCCGTTCCTGCTGCCCGCCGGCGTGTGGTTCGGGTTGCTGGACAGTGCCGATGCTTGCGGCAACATCGCGTGGCACGGCCAGGGCGAAGTCCCCTTCCCGCTGCAGGGGCACAGCGTGGTGCTGATGGCAGCGGCTGGCGCGGACGTGGCATAAACGCCCACGTCACACAGCTCCAACGCCTTTCGCGAAAGATCGGGTCCATGCATTTCCAGCGCGCCAGCGGCATCCTCCTGCACCCCACCAGCCTGCCCGGCCCCCACGGCTCGGGCGACATCGGCATCGAAGCGCGGCATTTCGTGGACTGGCTGGTGTCGGCGGGGCAGAAGCTGTGGCAGATCCTGCCGCTGGGCGGCATCGGCCCGGGCAATTCGCCGTACATGAGCAGCTCGGCCTTCGCGGGCAATGTGCTGCTGGTCGACCTGCGGGAGCTGCAGGCGCAGGGATGGCTGGCCGAGGCCGACCTGGCGAACCCGGGCTTCGAAGCGCATCGCATGGACTTCTCCACGGTGGTGCCCTGGCGCATGGAGCGGCTGCACCGCGCCGCGCGGCGCTTCCATGCACAGGCCGCATCAGGCGGCAGCGCGATGGCACGGGACCACGAGCGCTTCTGCGACACACAGGCCATCTGGCTCGACGACTACGCCCTGTTCATGGCGCTGGCGGATGCGCATGGCTGGTGCGAATGGTCCGAATGGGAACCGGCCCTGGTGCGCCGCGAACCCGCTGCGCTGCAGGCCGCCACGCAAGAGCACGCCGAGGCGATCAGCTTCTGGAAGTTCTGCCAGTGGAGCTTCTTCCGGCAGTGGAATGCCCTTCGCGCCTATGCCAACGACAAGGGCATCCGCATCGTGGGCGATGCGCCCATCTTCGTGGCCTACCAGAGCGCGGACGTGTGGGCCCACCAGCACCTGTTCGAACTCGACGTCCACGGCCGTCCACAGGTGGTGGCCGGCGTGCCGCCCGACTACTTCAGCGCCACCGGGCAACGCTGGGGCAATCCGCTGTACCGCTGGAGCGCGCATGCCGCCGAGGGCTATGCCTGGTGGATCGCCCGCATCCGCAGCACCTTCGCGCTGGTGGACATCGTGCGCATCGACCACTTCCGCGGCTTCGCGGCGCACTGGGAGATCCCGGCCACCGAAGCCACCGCCATCGTGGGCCGCTGGGTGCAGGGCCCCGGCCCGGCCCTCTTCGGCGCCATCGAGGCCGCGCTGGGCCCGCTGCCCATCATCGCCGAAGACCTGGGCCTGATCACGCCCGACGTGGAAGCGCTGCGCCGCCAGTTCCACCTGCCCGGCATGCGCGTGCTGCACTTCGCATTCGGCAGCGGCAACGACAACAACTATTTGCCCCACAACTACGACGCCTCCACCGTGGTGTATGGCGGCACGCACGACAACGACACCTCGCAGGGCTGGTGGGCCCACGCCACCGACGCCGAGCGCAGCCACGCACAGGCCTACCTGCAGACCGACGGCCGCGAGATCCACTGGGACCTGATCCGCGCCGCCTGCGCCAGCGTCGCCGAGACCGCGGTCCACCCGCTGCAGGACGTGCTGGGCCTGGGCACCGAGGCGCGAATGAACCTTCCGGGCAAGCAAGGCGGGTACTGGGAATGGCGCTTCAGTTGGGACCAGGTGCGGCCGGAGCATGCCGCGCGCTTGCGGGAGCTGTGCGGGCTGTACAGGCGGTAGGCCCTGCGGCCAGGGAGGCCTGCGGACTACTCGTAGTGCGACCACATCCTCAGGACACGCACGATGTGCTCCTTGGCGAACACCTCGTAGACCAGGCGGTGCTGGATATTGATACGCCGGGAATTGGCACCAGCCAGATCACCCACGAGTTTTTCGTAGGGAGGCGGATTTCGAAGGGGATCGTCAGCAAGAACGGCAAGCAGTTCCTGCGCTTTGGGCTTGAGGCCCGCAGCCACCAACTTCTTCGCATCCTTTTCAGCGTGCTTCGCGAACACGACCTGCCAGCTCACCAGCCGAGCTCCTTGGCGCTCTGGTCCACCGGCTCGGCCATGCCCTCCTTGATGGACTCGCGCATGCCGGGGATGGAGAGCAGGTACAGCGTTTCCTGGATCGATTGCCAGTCCTCCGCAGACACCAGCACCGCACTCGTGCGCTTGCCTGCGATGTGAATCGGCTGGTGCGATTCCGCAGTCTGGTCCATGAGGCGGTACAGGTTGGCACGCGCCTCGCTGGCGGTGAGAGTGGTCATGAGCGATTCTCCAGTAAGCATCGCAATGGTACGCATTTACGTACGTATTGTCCAACAACCATTCTGCGCTAAAGAGAGTCAAGCTCAATGTTTCGAGCCAAGGGCCTTTTCGCGAAGCGCATGGCACGGCGCCACCACCAACGTGACTGTGTATTCTCGGACTGTCAGCATTCCCCCCGCTCCGGAGCCTCCGTGACCCAGACATCCACCGATCCCGACACCAAGGACGCCCTGCGCGCCCTCCAGCGCACCGACTTCCCCCACGTCTCCACCATCGCCACCCGCTGGGCCGACTGCGACCAGTACGGCCATGTCAACAACGTCGTCTACTACGCCTACTTCGACACGGTGGTGAACCAGTACCTCATCGAGGCCGGCGCGTTGAACCCGGGCGCGGGCGAGGCCATCGGGCTGGTGGTGGAGACGGGTTGCCAGTATTTCTCGTCGCTCACCTTCCCCGGCGATATCCAGGTGGGGCTGTCGGTGGCGCATGTGGGCCGCACCAGCGTGCGGTATCGGCTGGGTGTGTTCGGCCCCGGCGACACGACCTGTGCCGCCGCCGGGCATTTCGTGCATGTCTATGTCGACCCGCAGACCCGCCGCCCCGTGCCGCTGCCGCAGCGGTTGCTGGACGTGCTGGCGCCGCTGCGCTGATGCAGCGCCGCGCGTGGCTCGCGGTGGGCGCAGCAGCACTGGCGGCCAGCCATGGCGTACAGGCCCAGAGCGGTACACCGCCGCGTGAAGGAAATGCCATGACCGCTACCTCCGAAGCCCTGCTGTCCGCCGCCGCGCAAGGTGACCTCGCGACCGTGCAACGCCTGCGCCGCGAGGGCGCCAATCTGGAGGCCCGCGACGCGCGCGGCCGCACGCCGCTGCTGGTGGCCACCGATGGCAACCGCATCGCCGTGGCGCAGTACCTGATCACCGAGGGTGCCGACGTGAATGCGCAGGACAACCAGCGCGACAGCGCCTTCCTGCTGGCCGGTGCGCGCGGCTACACCGAGATCGTGCGCGCCGCGCTGGCCGCCGGCGCCGACCTGCGCCTGACGAACCGCTTCGGTGGCACGGCCCTGATCCCGGCCTGCGAGCGCGGCCATGTAGACACCGTGCGCGTGCTGCTGGCCACCGACATCGCCGTGGACCATGTGAACCGCCTGGGCTGGACGGCGCTGCTGGAGGCCGTGATCCTGGGCACGGGCGGAGCCGCCCACACGGAGATCGTGCAGTTGCTGCTGGCACGTGGTGCGAACCCGAAGCTGGCCGACAAGGATGGCGTCACACCCTTGCAGCATGCGGAGCAGCGCGGCTTCACCGCCATCGCGCGCCTGCTGCGTGCGGCGGGCGGCTGAGCCGGCTCAATCGACGAAGGCTTCGAGCAGCTCCACCGGGTCGCCATACCTTGCGGCCATGGCCACCACCTCGGGGTCGCGCAGCGCGCAGAGGAAACCGTCCTCGATCAGTGTGTTGGGGCCGGCGGTGACGGTCGCGTCCAGCGCGATCAGGTCCATGTGCACCGGCGGCTCTTCCCAGTCGGGCATCACGCGGCGGATGTAGTCGCTGGGTTGCGCCAGGTCGATACCGAAGTGCAGCGCGCCCGGAGAATTGGAGCCGGCCGGGTACACCGTGTGGCGCGGCGCCTTGGGGTTGAAGCCGCAGCCGCCACCCTCGATCATGCGCCCGCCCACCAGCATCTCGCGCAGGATGCGGGCATCGTCGGACGCACCCTCCACGCGCGAGACGGTGTC
Organism: Burkholderiaceae bacterium; assembly: GCA_965278985.1. GTDB lineage: Bacteria > Pseudomonadota > Gammaproteobacteria > Burkholderiales > Burkholderiaceae_C > CAISIP01. Next base: position 2,448,048 of record OZ257131.1, read on the forward strand.
GCCTTCGAAGAACACACCGATGCGCTCGGTGAAGGGCCTCGCAAAGCCCACGGCCCATTGCGGGTAGAGCACGCCCTCCATGTGCACCACCGCCTTGAAGTCGTTCTTCACCGAGTTGTGGTCCCACAGGTTCGGGCCATGCGTGGCCAGGTAGTGCACATAACAACCCGCTTCCTCCGCCGTCATCTGGCCGCGCCAGCGGTTCGTCGCCAGCTGGTTGGCGCGCATCGCCTGGTTGAAGCGGATGCGGAAGTCGCTGCCGCGCGCGTCGGTGAAGCGCAGGTCGAAATCGCCCTCGGTCGGGTACCGGCGTGCGGTGCCGCGGATGATCTCGCCGATCACGTCCATCGGCATGCGCGCCTGCGGCGTGTGCAGCAGGTCCAGGTTGCGAAAGTAGGTGATCTTGACCCAGCGCTGGCCCTCGCGCCGCAGCTGGATGCACAAGGGGTCGAGGATGGAGCAGAACCAGGTCGAGACCACGAAGGTGGCCTTGCGCAGCATCGCCTCTACCTCCTCGGGAATCGCGGTGACCTGCGTGCTGGGCTCCATGTAGACGCGCACGCTGGCGCCGCGCGACCTGGCGATGCCGATCACGGCGTCGATGATGCGCGGGTCCAGCAGCGGGTCGGCCAGCATCAGCACGCGGTCGCCCGCGCGCACGGCCATGACACGCGTGAAGTTGTCCAGCGCCTGGAAGAAGTATTTGGTCTCGGTCAGGTTCGGCGCCACCGGGATGGGCAGGCCCTGGTAGGGAATGGCGGTTGTCATGCGGTGGGGGTTCCGTGAGAAGAGTCGTGTCAGCGCTGCGCGTCCCACCAGGGCTGCGGATCGAAGCCCAGGCCTGGCGTTTTCGGCAGCACCATGCGGCCGTCCACGATGGGCGGCGGCTCGCAGACGTTTTCGGCGAAGAAGCGCGCCGTGCCGATGCCGGCAGGCGACATGGGCTGCGGCGTCATGGCCGTGCAGTGGATGCCGAGGTACAGGCCGAGCGAGGTCTCGATGCTGGAGGTGACGGTGATGCGGATGCCGGCGGGCGTGGCGGCGCGCACGATCTCCAGCAACTTGTCGGGCCCGCCCACGCGCTGCGCCTTCAGGATGAAATAGTCCGCGGCCTGGTGCAGCACCGCCAGGTCCACGTCGCGCAGCGTGCGGATGCTGTCGTCCAGGGCGATCGGCACGCGGGTCGCGCGCCGCAATTCGCCGTACACCGACAGCGGCGTGCCGCGGGGCAGCGGCTCCTCGCAGTATTCGATGCCGAAGCCGGCCATGGCATTGAGCTGGTCGGCCGCCCATTCCACGGGCCAGCTCTCGTTGGGATCGAGCCGGATCTTCACATCGGGCAGCGCCTCGCGGATGGCGCGGATGCGCGCGATATCGAGTTCGCGCTCGGGCGTGCACTTCACCTTCACCGTGTCCTGGCCACGGGCCACGGCCTCCTGCGCGCGGCGCACGCAGGAGTCGGGTTCGGCATCGCCGATGAGGTCGTTGACCGGTACGCTGGCGGGCAGCGCCACGCCCGGCCCCTGCAGGTAGCCGGCCAGCGGCAGCCCGGCCTGGGCAGCGCGCCAGGTGAGCACGGCCGTGGAGATGCCGCAGCGGATGCGCGCCGGGCATTCGCGCAGGTCGACCTGGTGCAGAAAATCATCCGCCAGCGGGTCCAGTCCATCGAGCAACGCCTCGCACTCGCGGGCGAAGGCCTGCGGTGCGTAGTCCACATGCGGCGGCAGCGCGGCCTCGCCCCAGCCCACATGGCCGGCATGTTCCAGCCGCAGGATAAGACCGGCGCGGTGGTGCTGGGTGCCCTTGGACCAGCGGTAGGGCGTCTGCAGCGCCAGGCTGTAGGGGCGAACGTCGATCTTCATGCAAGTTCCTTCTGCAATGGCATCAGTCGTGCGGCCGGCAGTTCCACCTGCACGGGCGCATCGGTATCGAAGGGGCGGGTGGCTTCTGCCAGCACATGGAAGCGGCGCCCGCCATCCAGTTGCACGGCCAACTGCTGCTGGCGGCCCGAGAACACCACGGCCAACAGGCGGCCCGCGAAACGGTTGGGCCCGGGCGGCAGCACCTCGGCGCCCTGGCGCACGAGGATGGCTTCGGGCCGGATGGCCACGCTGGCCACACCACCCACTTCCTGCGGGAGTTCGAGTGCGCCGATCTCCGTGCGCAGGCTGCGGCCCTCGTAGCCCTCCACCCGCAGGATCTCCGCGGCCCCCAGGAACACGGCCCCGAACTCCGTGCGGGGCTGCAGGTACAGCGTGCGCGGCGTGCCGATCTCCACCAGCCGGCCGCCCTGCATCAGCGCGATGCGGTCGGAGAGCATCAGCGCCTCTTCCTGGTCGTGCGTGACGTAGATGGCCGTCATGCCCACCTGCTTGAGCAGGTCGCGCAGCTCCACGCGCATCTGTTCGCGCAGCTTGGCGTCCAGGTTGGACAACGGCTCGTCCAGCAGCATCACGGCCGCGCGGCGCACCAGCGCGCGCGCGATGGCCACACGCTGCTGCTGCCCGCCCGAGAGCTGCGTGGCGCTGCGCTGGGCGTAGTCGCCCAGGCCCACCATGGCCAGCGCCTCGGCCACGCGGCGGCGGGTCTCGTCCCGCGAGAGCTTCATCACCTCCAGCGGAAAGGCCACGTTCTGTCCCACCGTCATGTGCGGCCAGATGGCATAGGACTGGAACACCATCGCGATGTCGCGTGCGTGCGTGGGCACCACACGGGCGGTGGTGTGGTCGAACACCCTCTGGTCGGCGATGGTGATGCTGCCGCGCGAAGGCGTCTCCAGGCCAGCGACGCTGCGCAGCGTGGAGGTCTTGCCGCAGCCGCTGGGGCCGAGCAGCGTCAGGAATTCGCCCTTGGGGATCTGCAGCGACACCCCCTGCACGGAGGCCTGTGCGGCACCGTCGTAGGTGAGCCAGAGGTCTTGGATTTCTACCATCGTTGTGTCGTTCGCAGGTTCAGTTGGAGGCCACCGCAGGCCGGCGCGCAGACAGCCACTGCCACAGGATCGTGACGACCGTCATCGCCATAACGAGCCAAACCCCCACCGCCGCAGCCTTGTTGGGCTCGCCGCCGGACCAGTAGCTCCAGAGCTGCACGGCCACCGTGGCGTTGTCGTCGCCCTGCAGCAGCAGGGCCGTGGAGAGTTCGCGCATCACGTGCGCAACCACCCAGATCCACGCACCCAGCAGCGCAGGCAGCATCAGCGGCAGCACGATGCGCCGCACGGCGACGGAGGTGGTGGCGCCGCTGGTGCGGGCCGCCTCCTCCAGCTCGGGGTGCAGCTGGATCAGCGTGGCACTGGCCGCACGCGAGGTGAAGGACAGGTAGACCGTGATGTAGGCGATCACCAGGATCCAGGCGGTGCCGTAGATGGGCACGGCGCTCAGGCTCAGGTACACATAGACCAGCGCCATGCCGATCATCGTGCCGGGGATGGCCAACGGCATGAAGGCCAGGATGTCGATGGCGCCATTGCCCTGGCGCCGGCCGCGCAGCGTGGACCAGGCCACCAGCAGCGCGAGCGTACACACCAGCGTGGCGCTCAACAGCGACACCCACACCGAGTTCCAGGCCGCGTGGCCCAGGCGCACGTTGTCGAACAGCGCGCGGTGCTGGTCGAGGCTTAAGCGCGGCAGCATCTCCAGGCTGATCGGCGCGAGGTACGGCGTGAGGCTGGTCCACACCAGCATGCCCAAGGGCGCCAGCACCGAGAGGAAGAAATACAGCAGCACCAGCGCCACCGCGAAGGGCTTGAGCGGCCCCAGGTGCAGCAGCCGTGGCCGGAAGCCCTTGCCCGTGACCGTGACGAAGCGGCTGGCCTGCGCCGTCATGCGGCGGTAGCCCCAGGCCAGCGCCAGCAACAGCACCAGGAAGGTGATGCCGATGGCCGCGATCTGCCCGTAGGCCGAGATGCCGCCGGACTGGTCGGTCGCGAGATAGACGATGCGCGAGGACACCACGAAGATGCCCACCGGCATGCCCAGCGTGCCCGGCACGTCGAAGACCAGGAAACCCACGATCAGCAGGTAGGCCGCCGCGGCCAGCAGCGCAGGCGCCAGCATCGGCACGAAGATGCGCCAGACCATGCGCGGCCAGCGCGCACCGCTGGTCATCGCAGCTTCCTCCAGCGCCGGGTCCATGTTGCGGAAGGCGCTGGCCAGGATCAGGTAGACCGAAGGCACCAGTGCCAGCGTCTCCACGAACACCATGCCGCCCAGCGAATAGATGTTCAAGGGCCCGGCCTGCAGCCCGAAGGCGGATTTCAGCAGCTCGTTGAACCAGCCGTTGCGCGGGCTGGCCAGCAAGGCCCAGCCCATGGCCAGCAGGAAGGGCGGCAGCACCATCGGGAGCGCGATCATCACGCGCGCCGCACCGCGCCAGGGCAGGTCCGTGCGCTCGACCAGCCAGGCCAGCACGCCGCCCACGAGCAGCGCGGCCACGGTGCAACCGAAGGCGAACACGGTCGTGTTCCACACCAGCGTATAGAAACCGGGGTCGCCATAGACGGTGCGGAAATGCACCAGGCTCCAGCCCGGGTCCAGCGGCAGGCCGGTGGGCGTGAAGCTGGCCACCAGCAGCAGCACCAGCGGCACCGCCACCAGGTACAGCAGCAGGGGCAGCAGAAAGGCGTTCAGCACCCCCAGGCCGCGCGGGCGCGCGGCAGCAGCGATCTTCGGCACCTCAGCTATCCGCCGCGCACGGCCATGGCAATGATGGGTCCTTCAGACATCATTTAGCGGCACCGACCGTTTCCAGCATCTTGTTGTAGTACTCGTTGAGTGCGCCCAGCTCGTCGGACTTCTCGGGCGCCCATTCGGACAGCTTCTTGCCCTTGATGAACTGGGCCGTCTTGGTCTTGGTGACGAACGGGTTGCCACGGCCGGTGGCCTCCTCGTAGGCCAGCGCGCCTTCCTCCGTGGCCAGCCAGGACAGGAACACCTTCGCACCCTCGGGGTTGAGCGCGTTCTTGCTGATGCCGGAATAGATCATGTGCATGGGCACCACGTCCAGCGCGCGCATCTTGATGGGGGCACCCGCGTTCATGGGCGGCAGCGTGGAGTGGTAGAAGCCGATGCCCACGTCCACCTCGCCGGATCCCACGGCCTGCGCCAGCGGGAAGGTGCTCTTGAAGAGCATGGGCTTGAGCGCGATGAAGCGCTCCAGCTGCTTGCGCGCCGAGTCCGGCCCCTGCGTGGCGGCGAGCTGCGCGAAGGCCGCGGCCCGCACCCACGAGCCCATGCGGTTGGTCCACTTCGGGTCCAGCACCTGCTCCCAGGTGGTGGGCGCCTCGGCGTCGCTGACCTTCTTGGTGTTCCACGCCACGACGTAGACCGACGCCGTGGTGGCCATCATGAAGGGGTTGGGGTTGAGCGCCTTGGGCACGTTCAGCGCCGCCCAGTTCACGTCCTCGAGGTAGCCGCGGCCCTTGATCTGGAACAGGTGGTCGGCACCACCCGTGAGCACGTCGCCGGTGTAGCCACGCGCCTGCATTTCCTGCACCGTGCGCACCGCCAGCTCGTTGCCGCCGACCAGGCGCGTCTGCTTGACTTTGACGTTGGGGTATTTCTTGGAAAAGGCGGCAATCACCTTGTCGCCCTGCTCCGCGGGGGAGCTTTCGTACCACGTCACGACCGGCTTCTTGGCAGCCACTTCGGCGAGCTGCGCCAGCGTCTGGCCATGGCCGGGAAGCAGCGCGAAACAGGCGGCCAGACCGGCCGACCACTGCAGGGTCTTTTTCATCTCATCTCCTCGGATTTTGTTTAATTGCATGCAATTTTGATTTAAGTCAAATTTTGCAAAGGGAATCCGTGCTGCATAACCCAGGAAAACCCTAGGTATGTCGCCTATATTGCATGCAATTTTTTCACCTACAGTGCGACCCGCATTCCAGGAAACACACCGATGAGCTCCCAGATCGACAAGACCGTTGCAGCGCTGCGCGGGCGCATCCTCAGCGGTGCGCTGCCTGCCGGCCACCGCATCGTGGAGCTGCAGTTTTCCAAGGAGCTGGACGTGTCGCGCACGCCGCTGCGCCTGGCGATGGGCGAGCTGGAGAAGGAGGGATTGCTGGAACGCCTGCCCACGCGGGGTTTCCGCGTGCGCGCCTTCACGGTGGACCAGATCGCCGACGCGGTGGACGTGCGGGGCGTGCTCGAAGGCATGGCCGCCCGGCTGGCCGCGGAGCGCCGTCCCTCGGCCGCGGACCTGCAGGAGATGCACGACTGCGTGGATCAGGGGCAACGCATCGTCGACGCCGCCATGCGCCCCGGTGGCAGCCTGGACGCCGCGCAGTGGTCCGACATGAACCTGCGGCTGCACCGCTGCATCGTGCGCGCCTCGGGCAATGCAGCGCTCGACGCGGCGCTGGTCTACATCAGCCGCACGCCCATGGCGGGCGCCGGAGCCCTCACGCTGCAGGGCGTGATGCCGGAGCTGGAGGCGGAGTTCATCCGCCGCGCGCAGAACGACCACCGCGACTGCGTGGCCGCCATCGAGGCCGGCGCCAGCTCACGCGCCGAGGCCATCATGCGCGAACACGCCTTCCGCAGCCGTGAGAACAAGAAGACGCTGATCGCACGGCTGCCGCAGGCAGCGACAAGCCAGCTGGGGCCGCTGGTGGCGCGGGTGCCGAAGGCGCGCTGACGCTGCCGCGCCGCGCTGCCCTGCCCTTCATCCCGGCACCAGCACCAGCCCCGCCGGCAGGGCCTCGCCGAACACGCGCCGGGTGTCGGCCTCGTCCATCACCGTGACCGCGCGCACCATCGCGGCCCAGCTCGGCGCGGCGTTCGCGGCTTCCAGCTGTTCCGCGACCTGCTGGCGCAGCGGTGGCTGCAGGTCGCGTGCACGGTCGCCCGTGGCGCGCGAGATCTGCGCCACGGCGAAGGCGGAGGCTTCGTGGCGCGCCCAGTCCGGGTGCTCGCGCGCTATGCGCGCAAGCCAGGCCTCGGCGGTCTGCGGTGGCAGGACGTGGTGCAGGCTCGCGAACAGCGGCTGGCGCGCGCCCAGTCGGCCCAGCGCCCACCAGAGTTCGGCCGTGGCACCGGCCTGCAGCCGCTGCAGCAGCCAACCGCCGAACTGCGTCTTCTGGGCCGTGTCGATGCGCTCGAAGCTCGCCGCCATGCGCAGCAGTTCGTCCAGCGCCTGCATGGGAGGACCCTCCGGCTTCTCGATGTCGGTGCCACCGGCCGGTTGCAGGTAATAGGCGATCACCTCGAACACCATCTGCTGCTGTTCCGCGTCCAGCCCGCCCGCGATGCGGCGCCACAAGGTCCACCACTCGGACCATTGCTGGCTGTCGTGGCTGTGGGCGATGCCGGGGCCGAAGAGCTCCCACATCTGCTGCATGCGCCAGCCGTCCAGCGGGTCGCCGTACCCGGGGCGCAGCGTCCAGCCCACGAGGTTGAACCAGGTGCGCTCGTGCTGCAGCGAGCGGCGGCGCCGGCGCGCGCCTTCCAGCAGGGCTCCGAAGAGCGCGCGCAGCAGCGTGGCATCCCAGCCGCCGCGTTCGCCCAGCAGTCGCTCCAGGGTGGCGCGCAGCTGGCGCACCTCCTTGGCCTCCACGCCCTGCTTCTTGTCACCGTAGACGCGGGTGACGGCGGCCAACGCCTCGGACAGGCGTGGGTGCGCGGCCACGGGTGCATCGGCGGCGGCCTCCGGGGCCACCGCGCCGCGCAGCTGGAACTCGAGCTGCCAGCGCTGGCGCGGTGCATCCACGGCCACGCAGAACATCTCCAGCGTGCCGACCTCGGTGATCTGCGTGGCGAGCTGCACCTGGACCTGGCCGGCCGCGCCCGCCCGCGGCTGCAGCACGGTGGCGATGGGCGGCAGGCGCTGGTACAGGCCCGCCTGCGCGGCGGCAATCTCCACGAGATCACCCGCGCGATGCTGCCGGTCCACGGAACTGGTCGCAAGGTTGAAGCGCACCGGCCGGCCCAGGCGCAGGCTGAAGCGCCGCGCCGCGAGCTGCACGGCCTCGCCCTCGGGCTGGCCGTGCGGCAGCAGGCACACGCCCTGCCCGTCGTCCAGCACAAGGTAATAGGCCCGCGCGGCACCGCTGCGGATGCGCGGCGCCGCACCGGCACGGGCCAGCGCATAGGCCACGGCGCCGCGGGCCACGGCGGCATCGAGCTGCGGTGTGTCCAGCAGCCGCACCGGCGTGGCACCGGGTGCCTGCCAACCCCGCAGCGTCTCCAACAGGCGCGCGCGCAGCGCCTCGGCATGGAACACGCCCCCATTGAGCAGCACGGTGTCGGGCAAGGCGCCGCCCTGGCGCTGCAGGAAGGCCGCCACATGGCGCGTGACGGCTGCATCGCTGGCGTAAGGCAGCCCGAACTCGACGAGGGCACCGCGTGCGCGCTGCGGCCGCGCATCGGCATCCACGCGCGGGAAAAAACCCTCGACCAGCAGGCGGTCCACGTCGCCACGCGTGAGCGTGGCCGTGCGGGCGCCACCGATCAAGCGGCTGCCGCCGCCCTGCAGCGTGACGGTGGTCTCGGGCGGACCGCCAGGGGCGAGCAGGCGTTCCTTCGCGCTGCGGCAGGCCTGCGTGAGCTGCGCCAGCTGGATGGCGGACAGGGGAACCCCTTCGCGCTGCGCGCTGCGGTGCGGGGCAGCTTGGGGCGACCCGGCGGTGCCCGGCCCGGCGCCCGCCTGCCCGCCAGACAGGCGCGGCTCGATCCAGCGCGCCAACGCGAGGTCCATGTTGTCGCCGCCCAGCACCAGGTGGTCACCCACGCCGGTGCGGGCCAGCTGGGGCTGGCCGTCGTCGCCGAGCGCGACCTCGATCAGCGTGAGGTCGGTGGTGCCGCCGCCCACGTCCACGACGAGCAGGCGGCGCGTGCCGGCCAGCGCTTGCGCGAGGTCGCCGCGGTGGGCGTAGACCCAGTCGTAGAAAGCGGCCTGCGGCTCCTCGATCAGGTGCACCTGCGGCAGGCCGGCCAGCGTGGCGGCCTGCAGCGTCAGCTGGCGCGCGCCCTCGTCGAAGGAGGCCGGCACCGTGAGCACGATGTCCTGCTGCGCGAGCGGTGCAATGGGATGCGCGTGGTCCCATGCCTGGCGCAGGTGGCGCAGGTAACTCGCGCTGGCATCCAGCGGCGAGATCTTGGGCACCTCGTCGGGTGCGCCCCAGGGCAGGATCGCGGCCGTGCGGTCCACGGCGGGGTGCGACAGCCAGCTCTTGGCGCTGGCGACCAGCCGGCCCGGTGTCTGCTGGCCCAGCTCGCGTGCGAAGGCGCCGAGCACGGCCGGCTCTTCCGAAGCCCAGGGCAGTTGCACGTCCGACGCGGCCAGCGCGCCTGCGGCCGCATGGAAGCGCAGCGAGGGCAGCAGTGGCCGCGGCGCGACCTGGCCCGCCGCGACGGTCTGCGCGACCGCGAAGACCTGGATCTCACCACCCGCCACCGGCGCGAAGGCCAGCACGGTGTGGGTCGTGCCCAGGTCGATGCCGACGCGAAACCTCGCGCTCACACGGGTGCCTTCGCGCGATGCGCTGCGGTCCAAGCCCGCTTCGGGACGCCCAGGCGGGTGCTCATCCAGCCGCGCTGTCCCCGCGCACCTCGAACTCCACCTTCCACTGCGCGCTACCGGCGGCACCGCCGCTAGCCTCGGCCAACAGCTCCAGAGTGCCGATCTCGGTTACGCGTGCACGCAGTTGCACGGGCACGACCTCGCCCACCGCACGGCCTTCGGCCGGCAACGTGGCCTCGATGCCGGCCAGTTCCTGCAGCTCGTCGGGCGCCCAGAAATCCAGCAGCGTACCAGGCTGGTCCTCGCGGCGCACCGAGGAACCGAAGAAGCGGAAGCGCACGGACTCGCCCACCACCAGCCCCAGCTGCTGCGGCGGCAGCGGCGCCTCCGAGCCTTCCTCCATGCCGAAGGGCGCGACACACAGGGCCTGCACCGGCGGCTCCAGCCCCGGCACGGCCGGCATGCTGGACTCGATCCCCACGTAGTAGGCCTGGGCCGTGCCGCCACGGATGCGGATGCCCTGGCCCTGGCGTGCCTTGCCGTAGTAGGCGGCGCCGCGTGCCACGGCGTGGTCCAGGTCCGCGCCCTGCAGCAATCGCGCAGCGGGTGCACCGTCCGCGGCCAGCCAGGTGTTGAGCGTGGACAGGACGCGTTCGGCCAGCAGCTCGGACTTGAACACGCCGCCGTTGAACAGCACCGCCGTGGGGTGCAGGAAGCTCGCGCCTTCGGGCTGCGCGAAGCCGGCCAGTTGCGCGGTCGCACCGACCTGGCGCGCCAGCAGCGCGGCCAGGTGGCGCGTGACGGCGGCATCCTGCGCATACGGCAGGCCGATCTGCGTGAGGCCCGCGCGCGGGCGGCTGACCGGGCGCACATCGCTGGCCACGGCAGGAAAGAAGCCTTCGAGCAGGATGGTCGTCAGCAACTCGCGCTTCAGTTCGGTGCGGATCGCACCGCCGATCAGCTTGGAGCCGCGGCTGGGCACGACCAGAGGCACACAGTGCAGCGTCGCGTCGCCGAGCAACTGCTCCTTGGCCAGGCGGCAGGCGTAGGTCAACGCACGCATCTGCCACGGGTCCAGCGTCTTGCCGGTGGCCGCGAGTTCGCGCGCCACGCCGTGGGCGAGCGCGAGGTCCATGTTGTCGCCACCCAGCAGGATGTGGTCGCCCACGGCCACCCGCGTGAGCTGCAGGTTGCCGGCGTCCTCGGTCACGGCGATCAGCGAGAAGTCGCTGGTGCCGCCGCCCACGTCGACGACGAGGATGATGTCGCCCACCTGCACCTGCTTGCGCCAGCCGCCTTCGCTGCTGGCAATCCAGCTGTAGAGCGCGGCCTGCGGCTCCTCCAGCAGCGTCACGCCCTGGTAGCCTGCGGCCTGCGCGGCCTCAGCCGTGAGTTCGCGTGCAGCGGGGTCGAAGGACGCCGGGATCGTGACCGTGACCTGCTGCTGTTCGAAGGGCGCGTGCGGATGGCGGTGGTCCCAGGCATCACGCAGGTGCTGCAGGTAACGCGTGCTGGCCGCCAGCGGCGAGATGCGCTCCACCTCGGGCGGCGCATCGGCCGGCAGGATGCCGGCGCGCCGGTCCACGCCGCCATGGCCCAGCCAGCTCTTGGCGCTGGAGACCAGGCGGATCGGCGTCAGCGCACCATGGCTGCGCGCCCATTCACCGGTGACGGCGTCGGGTGTGGCATTCCACGGCAATGCGAGGTCGCCGGGAGCGAATTCGCTGGAGTCCGCTGATCTGTAGGGCAGGTACAGGAAGGACGGGAGCAGGTCGTAGTCCTGCACCGCACCGGGTCCGCTCTGTTGCGCGATGGGCAGGATCTCGGGCGTGGCACCTTCGGTCTGCAAGTCGACCCAGGACAGGGCGCTGTGGGTCGTTCCCAGGTCGATGCCGATGGCATAACGCGCTGCGCTCATTGCGAAACCTCCGCGCTGCGCGCTGCGGTGCGATCGCGTTCGGGCGGCCGTGCGGCTCTCACAACTCGACCTCCGCCGGCGCGATCACACGCGTGTCGTGGCCCGCGGTCAATGCCGGCAGGCGCACGGCCGTGGCGCGCCAGCCCTTGTGCTGCAGCGTGCCCACGAAGGGCGGCTGGCCCACCACGTTGCCCGTCACGCGCACGGAGGCGGCGTCGAAGCCGGGCTGCAGTGTCAGGCGGCTGCCTTCGGCCTCGCTGCGCACGGCTTCGAGGTCGAAGGTTTCCTTGAGCACCTTGCGCGCACCGCCATGCAGCAGGCGCGCGGCACCGCCCACGTCGGCATCGGAATACGCGGCGATGTCCTCCTGCAGGAAGTCCACGAAGCGCGATTCGCGCTGCAGCAGGGCGAGCAGTTGCAGCGCGGCATCGACATTCGCCGTGGCGCGCACGGGAGCCGGCGCGGGCGGCGGCGGGGCCTGCACGGGTGCGGGCGGCGGCACTTCGCTGGCCAGCGGCGCGCCGTCGCGCACCGCCTGCACGCGCGCGGCCAGGCGGCCGTCCCCCAGCAGCGCGAAGAAGCTGCCGATGGCCAGGGACAGGCGGGAGAAGAAGGGAAGTTCGGGTGTGGGTGTCATGGTCGAGCTGGACGGACAAGGCAAACGGCCTGGCGAAGGCCAGGCCGGAAGGCCTATTGTCGCGGCTCGCGGGGGCCAGGCACGGGCAAGTCCCTTCGGGCCGTATCCAGCGGTTACGGAGACCGGCGCACACGCATGGCGATGCGGTTCAGGCCCACGGCAGTCACCCCCAGGTGGCGCGCAAGGTCCTTCTGCGGAATGCGCGGCACGAGCTGGGGCTGCTGCGCGCAGAAGCGGCGGTAACGTTGTTCGGCCGACAGTGTCAGCAGCTCGAATTCGCGCTGTTCCTTGCGGGCCGCGAACTGCAGCGTGAGCACCTGCAGCGCGCGCGACCAGGCCAGATGCTGTCGCGCCAGCGAAGCCAGCACGCCGTAGTCGATGCGCTCGAGGTGGCCGGCCTCCAGCGCGCACACCATGAAGCTGGTGGCGCCGTGCGGCACCAACGCCGCGATGCTGGCGAAAAAGTGCCCCTCGCAGGCGAAGGACTTGATCCACTCGGTGCCCTCGGTATCCAGGTAGCAGAGCTTGAACAGGCCGCTGCGCACGGCGTAGACAAAAGGATGCACCACACCCTGCGTGAAAAGGGTCTCGCCGGCCCTCAAGCTGCACAGCGCGAGCGCCTGCCGCACCTGCGCCCACTGCGGCAGGGTCTCGCCGGCCGCCATCTCCAGCAACTGGCGCAGTACGCTGTCTCGATGCTCCACGGGGGCTCCGATTAACCTGGGTTGATGCACCAGGCCGGCAGGCATCGTACCGTTGCCCGCATGTCCCCTTCCCGCCTTCCCACCACCACCCCATTGCCCACCGTGCTGATCACCGGCGCCTCCTCGGGCCTGGGGCACGCGCTGTCCCTGCAGTGGGCGCGCAGCGGCGCCCGCGTCATCGCCGTCGGCCGGGACACACGCCGCCTGCAGGCCCTGGCAGCGCTGCGTCCGGGCATCACCCCGGTGGTGGCCGACCTGCGGGATCCGGCGGCCATCGCGACGCTGGTCCAGCAGGCCCTGGCATCGCATGCGGACCTGGCCTGCCTGGTCAACAACGCCGGTATCCAGCACGCGCGCCGCCTGGACGATCCGGCCTACGGCGCGCAGGCGCTGCAGGACGAGGTCGCCACGAACCTGCTCGCACCGATGCTGCTGGCGCAGGCCCTGCTGCCGCACCTGCTGCGCCAGCCGGCGGCGTGGATCGTGAACATCGGCTCGGTGCTGGGCCTGGCGCCGAAGCCCACGGCTGCAGCCTACAGCGCCACGAAGGCCGGCCTGCGCCTCTTCGGCGACGGACTGCGGCTGCAGCTGCAGGCGTCACGGGTCGCCGTGGTGGATGTGGCTCTGCCACTGGTGGACACGCCCATGACCGCGGGCCGCGGCAGCGGCAAGCTGTCGGCGCAGGACGCCGCCGCGGCACTGGTCCGCGGCCTGCAACGCGGTGGCCCCGTCGTCGTCATCGGCAAGGCCCGCGCGGCGCAGACGCTGCACCGCTGGGCGCCTGGCGTGCTGGCGCGTGTGATGGCACGCGGCGGCTGAATCCCTACGCGCTCTGGGAGGCACAATGGGCGCCAGCCTGTCTACGAGGTTGCCCCATGCGCTACCTGCTCGCCATCATCCTGCCACCCGTCGCCGTGCTGTTGTGCGGCAAGCCCTTCCAGTTCATCCTGAACCTGATCCTGACGCTGTGCCTCTGGGTGCCGGGCGCCATACATGCGCTGTTCGTGGTGCACAGCCACCTCGCGGACAAGCGCACCGAACGCATCGAGCGCGCGATCCGCGAAAGCGCCGGGCGCTGACCGCGTCCCAGCACCTCAGGCGGCCGCGCGGCGCCGCGCCACGATGAACAGCCGCGGAAAGGCCAGCAGCCGGCTGCCATCGGCCTGCACCGGGTAGGCCTCGGCGATACGGCGTTCGTACTCCGCCAGGTAGACCGGCCGCGATTCCGCGGGCAGCGCTTCGACGAAGACCTTGAGCCCCGTCGCACGCAGCCAGTCCACGATGGCGGCGGCATCGGCCATGCGGTGGTAGTAGACGGTGTGCCACACGTCCACGTCCGCCTCGCCGACCAGCAGGTCGTAGTAGGCGCGCACGGGCAGGATGCGGGCACGCAGCTTGTCGGCGTCGCCGATGTGCGCGGCAAAGCGCGGGTCGGCCGCCGTCTCGCGCATCAGGCGGTGGCTGGGCTCGTCCAGGTTGTCGGGCATCTGCACGGCCAGCACGCCGCCCGGTGCGAGCATGCCCAGCAGCCGGGGCATCAGCTGCGCATGGTCGGGCACCCACTGCAGGGCGGCGTTCGCATACAGCAGGTCCACGGGGCCGTCGGGCGACCACTGCGCGATGTCGCCGAACGCGAAGGGAGTGCCGGGCAGCCGCTCGCGTGCGCTCTGCAGCATGGACTGCGAGTTGTCGACGCCGAGTGTGGCCGCCTGCGGATAGCGCCGCACTAGCAGCTCGGTGGAGTTGCCCGGGCCGCAGCCCAGGTCGACGACCTGCGCGGGCGAGTGCAAAGGCACACGGGCCAGCAGCTCGGCTGCGGGGCGCGTGCGTTCTTCCTCGAAACGTGTGTAGAGGGTGGGGTTCCAGTCGCTCATGGCAAGGCCCTTTCATGGGGGTGTACTTGACCAACATCTTATGTCTTATATAAGACTTGAGCAACTCCGTGATGCATGCACCAGCTTCAGGAACATGTCCGGAAACGGCCAGTCCGGCCCGGCGCGGCGCGTACCATCCAGCCCATGGACGACAGCTACACCCTGCCCGAGCAAGACGCCTGCTACCTCGCGCTGAAGGCCCGTGATGCGCGCTTCGACGGCCGCTTCTTCACCGGCGTGACCAGCACCGGCATCTACTGCCGGCCGGTGTGCAGCGTGCGCACGCCGCGCCGCGAAAACTGCCGCTTCTTCGCGCATGCCGCGCGCGCCGAGAGCGCGGGCTTCCGACCCTGCCTGCGCTGCCGGCCCGAACTCGCGCCGCAGGCCCTGGCCTGGTCGATCCAGGATGCCTCGGCGATCCTGGCGCAGCAGGCCGCGCGGCTGCTGGACGACCCGGAGGCCTGGGACGCCGCAGGCCCTTCGGCGCAAGCCCTGGCAGACCGCCTGGGCGTGAGCGACCGCCACCTGCGCCGCATCTTCGAGGCGCGGCTGGGCGTGTCGCCGCTGCAATACCTGCAGACCCGCCGCCTGCTCACGGCCAAGCAGCTGCTGGCCGACACTGACCTGCCCATCACGCAGATCGCGCTGGCGAGTGGCTTCGCCAGCGTGCGGCGCTTCAACGATGCCTTCGCGGCCCACTACAAGCTCAATCCCACGCAGCTGCGCCGCGCGGGCAGCGGAGCGCCGGGCCGTGGTACGCAAGTGCACCTCGGCTACCGGCCGCCCTTCGATGTGCAGGCGTTTTGCAGCTTCCTGCGCACCCGGCAGGTACATGGCGTGGAGGTGGTGTCGAACGACCCCGCGCACCCCGGCATCGCCCGCACCTGGCAGGTGGCGACGGGCGGGCGCAGCTACCGCGGATGGCTGCAGGCGCATTTCGAGCCCGCGCGCCACCGGCTGGTGCTGCAGGTGAGCGACAGCCTGCGCGACGTGTTGCCGCTGCTGATACGGCGCGTGCGCAATGCCTTCGACCTGGACGCCGACCCGCAGGCCATCCACCAGGTGCTGGGCGAGCGTTTTCCCGCTGGCGAGGGCCTGCGCGTGCCGGGCTCGCTGGACGGCTTCGAGCTGGCGATCCGCGCCGTGCTGGGCCAGCAGATCACCGTGGCCGCGGCGCGCACCCTGTCGCAGCGGCTGGTGGATCGGCTGGGCGAATCGATCGACACGCCGCACGCGGGGCTCACGCGGTTGTTTCCCACGCCGCAGGCACTCGCCACCGCGAGCCCCGACGCGCTGGGTGCGCTCGGCATCGTGCGCCAGCGCCAGGGCGCGATCCTGGCGCTGGCCCGCGAGGTGGCTGAAGGCCGGCTGCGCTTGGGCTCCGGCGCGGACGTGGCCGGCACCATCGAGCAGCTCAAGGCGCTGCCCGGCATCGGCGACTGGACCGCGCAGTACATTGCCATGCGCGCGTTGCGCTGGCCCGATGCCTTCCCGGCCGGCGACGTGGCCCTGCACAAGGCGCTGGGCGTGGAACCCGGCCGGCATGCGGCGCGCGATGCCGAGGCGCTCTCGCAGGCCTGGCGGCCCTGGCGCAGTTATGCCGTGCTGCGTGCCTGGAGCGGTCTGCCCGCGCCCGGCAGCACCCGCAAGACAACACCCTGAACAACGCTTGAGAAAGAAGAAGGACACCATGCACCACCCCACCACCCCCATCATCCAGCACAGCTTCGACGGCCCGCTGGGCAGCATCACCGTCGCCGCCACGCCGCAGGGCCTGGCCGGTGTCTGGTTCGCCGGCCAGCGCCACTGGCCCAACACGCGCAACTGGACCAGCGACGCCACGCACCCGCTGCTGCTGCGCGCCCAATCGCAGCTCCTCGAATACCTCGCGGGCAAGCGCCAGCAATTCGACCTGCCGTTGGACCTGCGCGCAGGCACACCCTTCCAGCAGTCCGTGTGGCGCGCCTTGCTCGGCATCCCCTTCGGCCAGACCACGCGTTACAGCGCCATCGGCGCGCAGTTGGGTCGCGAACAGGCCGCACGCGCCGTGGGTGCCGCGGTGGGGCGCAACCCGCTCTCCATGATCGTGCCCTGCCACCGCGTCGTGGGCAGCAACGGCAGCCTCACGGGATATGCCGGTGGCCTGGAGCGCAAGACCGCGCTGCTGCAGCTGGAGGCGACCGCCTGATGCCGGTTCTCGAATACCTGCTGCTCGCGGCCCTGTGGGGCTCCTCCTTCCTGTTCATGCGCGTGGGCGGCGCCGAGTTCGGCGTGTTGCCCACGGCCGGCGTGCGCGTCGCCATCGGCGCACTGGTGCTGCTGCCGCTGCTGTGGTTCAGCGGGCACTGGCAGGCACTGCGCCAACGCGCGCGGCCGATCCTCTTTGCCGGTGTCATGAACTCCGGCCTGCCTTTCGCGTTCTTCGCCTATGCCGTGACCTCGATCAGCACCGGGCTGTCGGGCATCCTGAACGCCACCGTGCCGCTGTTCGGCGCCATCATTGCCTGGGTCTGGCTGGGGGACCGGCTGAACACCAGCCGCGTGGCCGGCCTGGCCGTGGGCTTCGCGGGCATCGTGGCGCTGGCCTGGGACAAGGCGTCGTTCCATGCCGGCGGCAGCGGATGGGCGGTGCTGGCCTGCCTTGCCGCCACCCTGTGTTACGGCTACGCCGCCAACTTCACGAAGAAGTACCTCACGGGCGTGCACTCGCTGGCCACGGCCGCCGGCAGCCAGCTCGGCGCCACACTGGCCCTGGCGCTGCCCACCATCTGGACCTGGCCAGCGAAGATGCCCGGCCTGCGCGCCTGGGGTGCCCTGCTGGTGCTGGGCGTGCTGTGCACGGGGCTGGCCTACATACTGTACTTCCGGCTCATCGAAAGACTGGGCCCGGCGCGTGCCGTGACCGTGACCTTCCTGGTGCCGGTGTTCGCGGTGCTGTACGGCACGCTGTTCCTGGGCGAGACGCTGACGCTGTGGATGCTGGTGTGCGGGGCCGTGGTGGTGCTGGGCACGGCCTTGTCGACGGGGGTGCTCAAGTTGCCAGCCCGCAAATCCTGACCGGGCATGGTGCGCAGACCGGGGAAGGTGCCGGGATGCCGCTATGCCTCCAAGCCACGCTGCCGCATGCCCTCCCTGTAAGCCGCCAAGATCTCCTTTGTCTTGGCCTCTGCAAGCAGGCCGAATTCGGCGCCCAGGGAAGCCACCTTGTCGGGATGGTATTTGCTGACCAGGGCCCGGTAGGCCACGCGAATCTCGTCGGGAGATGCGGTCTCCGAAACCCCGAGGACTTCATGCCACTGTGCTGAAGACGACTCGGCGGGTGCGGGCGGTGGTGCCTTGGATCTGGAACCGAAGCTGGAGATGACGGCGGAGATGATCCAGTACCCGACCAGGGAGCCGATGACCACGGCCGCGATTTCCGCCGCACTCACGAGGGATCCTTTGGCTGGAACCTTTGCCGTGCTTGCGCCAGCAGGCTCTCTTGCATGCCTTCGTCACCCTCGACCTGGATTTTCTCCTCGGCCCTGGAATAACACGCACGCCGTACCTCTTCCATGGCACTGTCGTCGAGGAGCGCACCGGCCGTCGCGAGGAATTCGGCAGAACCGGCACTCTGCATGCTCAGCTTGCGCACGAGGTTGAGCGCAAAGGGCGGACAGACCAGGGACTGGAACGCCAGGGCTCCGAAACTCCTGGAGCCCATCCGCAGTTCGCCGGTGGCCCGCATCCGGTGTACCCGCCACAAAGCCAGCAGGGTTCCGGCATAAAAGGTGACCACCGCCGCACCCAATGCCAACAGGCCTGCGTGCGAAAAAAAACCAAGGGGAAGCAGCATGAAAAGTGCCACGGCGATCGCCAGGATGGGCAGCGTGAGCCTGTCGAGGGCGTGGTGCACCGGGAGCGTGTCTCCAGCCAGTGGGGGGGCACCGGCCGTACGCTGCGGGACATCCATATCCCACTGCAGCACATACAGCCTGCGCCACGGCGTCAGCGGGTTGGGCAGGTAGGGCTCCTTGCCGGCGAGCCGCCAGCGTTGCGCCCCGAATCCGACACCCCAGCTGCGCCACCGGCGGACGATCACTGCCTGGTGGGTCTCCAGCAGCAGCAGCGAGTCGTACAGATACAGGCCCGCCAGGACGAGCATCAGCACAACCTCGTCGCGGACCACGCTCAAGACTTCTTCGCGCCGAACAGCTTGCCGATCGCCGCGAAGATGGCGACGGCGCCTACCGCCAGCAGCTTCCAGAAAGCTGCGACGAATCCGACGATGACCTTCCAGAAGCCTGTCTTGGAGGCCACTGCCGCTGCACCGCCCAACACCAGCGCGCCAAGCCCGTAGGCAGCGATCTTGTCGCCTTGCTTGAACTCCGAGTACTTCTCGCCGCTGTTGAAGCTGAAGCCCTTCAATTTAGTTTTGAAATCCGCGATGTCCTGTGCCATCGAGGCCTCGTCCGTGACCAGCGTGGCGGCCTCGTAGCCCTTGCGACCCAGTATCCGCACCGTGTAGTTGACGGTGGTCTCGTTCGAATTGACCAAACGGAGCTTGGTACCCCATTCCAGGTAATTCGTTGCCGGGTCATAGTGCGGGGGCACCGCCCAGCCGACTGTCTCGATCTGCATCAAGCCCAGTTGTTTGCGCTGCTCGTTCGAAGGCCCGTCGGAAGCCTTGAGCGATTTCAGCAATGCATCCGCGTCGATCTTGTCCTTGTCGGACACGTACCCGTCGTCAGAGAAATCGAATGTCGCCCACCATTGCTTGCTCACCAGAATGTGTGTCCCGGGCGATGGCAGGTTGCCTGTCAACTCCAGGAATTTCGACCCTTCCGTGCCATCCAGCAACGCGGCTTCCGCCGGAATGGCCAGCGTTGCGTTGCTTCCGATCGCACCACTGCCGGGGCCATCCTGCCACTTGAGGGCGCGCATCTTCGCCTGCCGTTGCTCGGGGGTCAGCGATTCGACTGCCAACGCCGAGAAGGAAAAACCCATGATCAGGGCCAAAGTGCAGATCCGGCGGAAGGTGCGAAGCATCAGTGTTCATTGGGAATGGTTGTTGCGCAGAAGGATACACGTCTGCTTACAAACACGGAGGCCCGGCGAATCCGACTTATGACCCAAATCTCCACCGAGCTGGTGGCCACTGGCGCGACCGCGTCTATGCCGCTTCGAACGTGATCCAAGCACTCCAGAACAGGCTGGAGAAGAAGCGCAGCGATCCGGTGCATCCATCTTCCGCGTACTGGGCATCGACCTCGGCCTCCGATGCCGCAGGCAAACGCGCCGTGCTGGATCTAGCCCGGCTTAGCGCATGCCGATATTTGCATTGACGGAATGGCCGACGACACACCGGGCCCTCGGCCAGCTCCTGCACGATCTCGACCACGTCGGCGGCGAAACCTTGCAACTGCTCGTACTCGAGGGGCTGGTCGGAGGCGAGGTCCGACTTTCCGCTGCTCACCAGATCGAAGCACAAACGTCTGGACGCGCCCTTCGTATGCGGGCATCAGCCGCCACCCATTCCGGTCACAGCCGAAGCCGTTAGTTCGCACCATCGTGGCCTGGCCACGACCGGCGATGTGGATGTTGCTGCAGGAATGGCGTTTGAAGCGAAGCTCAGGCCGCCAACCTGAAATCCTCGCCAGGACATCCCTCGTGCCACTGCGCGAACTTGCGCATGGCCGAGACAAACAGCGGGGACGCCTGCCAGGCCCCCAACCAGGACTGCAATGCGGGCCAGGGCTGCGCTGCGAACCACGCCGGCTCCACCGCCGCAAACTGCCGCACGAAAGGCGCAATGGCCATGTCGGCCAGGGCAATGTGGGAGCCGAAGAGATAGGGCATCTCCCGGAGCCGCGCGTCCAGCTCCGCGAGAAAGGCACTGCCCTGCGCACGCGCATGCAGGGCATCGGTGCCAGGGTGGCGCTCAGGGTACTTGTAGATATCCAGCGCGAGCTTGAAATCCCCATCGCACCGGGCGATGCAATCCTCCATCTGCGGCAGATCGCCCAGCGTGGGCACGAGCCATGCACTGGGGTCGTGCCGTTGCAATGCCCAGCACATGATCTCCAGGCTCTGGTCGATCACACGGCCATCCTGCAGCACCAGCACGGGCACCGTGCCCTTCGGCGACGCCGCCAGCAACGCCGCCGGTTTGTCCCGCAACACCACCTCTCGCAACGTGCAGGCTTGGCCTGCGGCCAGCAAGGCCATGCGCGCGCGCATGGCATAAGGACAGCGGCGAAAGGAATACAACACCGGTAACCCGGTGTCGATGGGAGCAGCAGCTTGTGGGTGCATGGGCGGTGTCAACCTGCGGTGCACGTTCAGGGTCAGCGGCGGCGCTGGCCCTTCTCAGGCCCCTGTCCCCGGTTTCTCCGCCACCGGCACATTGCCCCCCTTCTGCCGCTCGCGGAACAACGCCGCGCGCATCAGGAAGATGGTGGTGACCGGCGCGGTGAGCGCCACGAACAGCGCGATCAGCACCGCGTGCACGAAGAGGCTCTTGCCCTGCATGGAGAAGTACACGATGGTGGCCAGCGTCATGCTCCACACGCCCGCCGTGGCGCCCAGCGTGGGCGCGTGGATGCGCAGGAAGAACGTGGGCAGGCGCACCAGGCCGAAGGAGCCGATGGCGGCGAAGGCGGCGCCGGCCACCACGCAGATGGCGGTGATGACCTCCGCCCAGGCAGGTACGTTGTCCATCTCAGGCCCCCTTCCAGGCAAGTTGACCGCGTTTCACTCGATGACCTCGCCGCGCAGCAGGAACTTGGCCAGCGCCGTGGAGCTCACGAACCCGAAGAGCGCGATCAGCATCGCGGCCTCGAAGTACACGTTGCTGGTGTACAGGATGCCCAGCACCAGCATCATCAGCATGCCGTTGATGTAGAGGCAGTCCAGCGCCATCACGCGGTCCTGCGCGGTGGGGCCGGCCAGCAGCCTGGTCAACGCACACAACATCGCCACAGCGAGCAGGAACAAGGCGGCCCGCAGGGCCCAGAACAGCAGGGGGCTCATGATTCGAAGATCTCCATCAGCGGTTGTTCGTAGCGTGTGTGCACCATTGCGATGAACGCCGCCTCGTCGTCCAGGTCGAAGATGTGCAGCAGCAGCACCGAGCGGTCGAATGTCACCTCGCCCCAGGCCGTGCCCGGCGTCAGGCACATGATCATCGACAACACGGCCAGCGCGTTGGGGTCGCGCATGCGCAGGGGCACATGCACGAAGCGGCCATGGATGTCGGCGCTGCGCCGCGTCAGCAACCGCCGCGCCACGGCCAACACCGACACCGTGAGGTCGTGGACGACCACCCCGACCAGCCGCAACGCCAGCCCGGGCTTGCGCATGCGCACCGAGGCCGGCCGCAGGCCTTGGGTGAGCACCGGCACCACCAGCGACAACACAGCCGCCGACAGCAGCGTGGCCGGGTGCAGCGACTGGTTCAACAGCAGCCACACAACGAAGAGCGCGAGCGTCAGCGGCAGGGAGGGGAGCCAGCGCTTCATCAGGGAACGCCTCCCGCCGGCGCCGATGTGGAGGGAGATGGCAGGGGCCGCGTGCCCAGCACGGCCGCGCGGTAGGCTACGGGTTCACGCAGGCCCTGCGCCGTGTCGCTGGCGTGTTGCATCACGGGGCCGGCCTCGATGGCCAGCGCCACGCTGGCGATCAGCAAGGCGGCCACCGGCAGCACCTCCACGGCCGGCAGCGAGGGCACGGCCACATGCTGCTGCGTCCAGAAATGCCGGATGCCGCTGCGGCTGAGCGCGACCAGCGACAGGAAGCCCGCCACCAGCAGCATGCCGATGAACAACATGCCCGCGTTGGAGAGCGTGGGCAGGGCCAGCAGCCCCGACAGCATCGCGAACTTGCCGATGAAGCCCGGCAGCGGCGGCAGGCCGGCCAGCAACAGCGTGCAGGCCGTGAAGGCCAGGCCCAGGAAGGCGATGCCCGCGGGAATGGCCCGGCCATAGAGGGCCTGCGCGTCGTCGTCGAGGTTCACGTCGTCCATGCGGCGCAGGTCTTCGCTGAGGAAGGGCGCCGCGCCATCGGCCTCGTGCGGCGCGACGCTGTGGCCCGCATTGCGCCAGCGCTCCACCATGTCGCCCAGCAGGAAGAACGCGCTCACGGCCAGCGTGGAACTGAGCAGGTAGTACAGGGCGCCGGCCCACACGCGCGGCTGGCCCAGCCCCACGGCGGCCAGCAGCGTGCCCGAGGAGATCACCACGCTGTAGCCCGCCAGGTGCGAGAGCCGCTGCGTGCCCACGATGCCCAGCGCGCCGAACAGCAGCGTTGCCAGCCCCAGCGCCACCAGCACGGGTTGACCGAACTGCGCCGAGATGCCGGTGTCGGGCGCGAAGAGCACGGACCACAGCCGCAGGATGGTGTAGATGCCCAGCTTCGTGAGCAGCGCGAACACGGCACCGACGGGCGCCACCGCCGCGCTGTAGGCCGGCACCAGCCAGAAGTTCAAGGGCCACGACCCCGCCTTGGCGAGGAAGGCCGTGGCCAGGATTGCCGCGGCCGCATGCACCAGGCCGCGGTCGGACGGGTCCAGCGCCGCGATGCGCACGCCCAGGTCGGCCATGTTCAGCGTGCCGGTCACGCCATAGAGCATGGCCGCACCGATCAGGAACAGCGAGGAGGCACCGAGGTTGATGGCGATGTAGCGCAGCCCGGCCTGCACGCGGTGGCGGCCCGAGCCGTGCAGCAGCAGCCCGTAGGACGCGGCCAGCATCACCTCGAAGAACACGAAGAGGTTGAACAGGTCGCCGGTCAGGAATGCGCCGTTGAGCCCCATCAGTTGCAGCTGCAGCAGCGGATGGAAATGCACGCCCGCACGGTCCCAGCGCGAGGTGGAGTAGATGGAGACGGCGAAGGCGATCACGCCGGTCAGCGCCACCATCATCGTGGACAACCGGTCCGCCACCAGCACGATGCCGAAGGGCGCCTGCCAGTTGCCGGCCAGGTAGACACCGATGGAGCCCGGTCCGCCACCCGTATCGGCGGCGTTGACCCAGCGCAGCAACGCCAAGGCGGCCAGCAGGCCGATCAGCCCCGAGACCACGGTGAGCGTTGCCTTGGTGCGGCGGTGGCGCTCCTCCAGCAGCAGCATCAGCGCGGCCGTGAGCATGGGCACCAGGATGGGCACCGCGATCAGGTGCGGCATGCTGAATTCCAGCAGCCGGTCGAGCAGGCGGACGATCTCGTTCATGGCCGGCTCATTCCTTCATTCCTGCACATCCCGCCGTTCCAGGCCATCCACATGGTCGGTATCGGTCAGCCCGCGCGAGGCCAGCATCACCACCAGGAACAGCGCCGTCATCGCGAAGCCGATCACGATCGCGGTCAGCACCAGCGCCTGCGGCATCGGGTCGGCGGTGTTGGCCAGCGTGGCCTGGATGCCGGGCACCAGCACCGGTTCCGAATCCACCTTGAGCCGGCCCATGCTGAAGATGAACAGGTTCACGGCATAGGAGATCAGCGTCAGCCCCATGATGACCTGGAAGGTGCGCGGACGCAGCAGCAGGTACACGCCCGAGCCGGTCAACACGCCGATGGCCAGGGCCAGCACGATCTCCATCAGCGCGCCCCTTCCGGCTGCGGCATGGCCGCTGCCGCGGCCGCGGCCGCGGCGTCGCGTTCGGCCTGCTCCTCGGCCCAGCGGTGGCTGCGCACGGACTGGTGGGCCAGCGCGGTGAGGATCAGCATGGTCGCGCCCAGCACCAGCACGAACACCCCGGTGTCGAAGAACAGCGCACTGGGCACATGGATCTCGCCCAGCACGGGCAGGTCCAGGTGCGCGGTGTGCGTGGTCATGAAGGGGTAGCCCAGCACCACCGCGCCGCCACCCGTGGCCAGCGCGAGCAGCAGGCCGATGGCGATCCACCGCCGGGGGTAGATGCGCAGGTGCTCCTCCACCCATTCCGTGCCCGACACCAGGTACTGCAGCAGCAGCGCCACCGACATCACCAGGCCGGCCACGAAGCCGCCCCCGGGTGAATTGTGGCCGCGCATGAAGAAGTACACCGACACCAGCACCGAGAGCGGCAGCAGCAGGCGCACCAGCACGGCCGGCACCATCAGGTAGCCCACAGCCGTGTCCTTGGCCAAGCGCGGGTTGAGCAGGTCGCTGCTGCCGTCATCGGCCTGCGCGCGCTGCTGGGCCGGCAACGCCATCGACTCGGGCGCGGGACGGAAGCGGCGCAGCAGTGCATACACCGTGAGCGCCACCACGCCCAGCACCGTGATCTCGCCGAAGGTGTCGAAGCCGCGGAAGTCCACCAGCATCACGTTGACCACGTTGGTGCCGCCACCCTCGGTCAGCGCGCGCTCCAGGAAGAACGGCGAGATGCTCTGCGGGAACTCGCGCGTCATCATGGCCCAGGCCAGCGCGGCCATGCCCAGGCCCGCCGCTGCCGCGATCGCCAGGTCGCGGCCGCGCCGGCCCCAGGGCACGATGCGCTCACGTGCCGACTGCAGCGCCTCGCGGCTGCGCATCGGCAACCAGCGCAGGCCGAGCAGGACCAGCACGGTGGTGACGGCCTCCACCACGAGCTGGGTCAACGCCAGGTCCGGTGCGGAAAACCAGATGTAGGTAAGGCTGCAGATCATGCCGGAGCCTGCCGCCAGCATCAGCGAGGCCAGCCGGTGGAACTTGGCCTGCCAGGCGGCCGCCACCGCGCACACGCCGCCAATCAGCCAGATCATCGCGAACATCGGCGAGAACGGCAGCGGCGCGCGCTCCCCGCGCAGCAGCGGCGAGAAGAACACCGCGGCCGAGGCGCCCCCCAGCGCCACCAGCACCAGCAGCATCAGCTGGCCCTGCAGGCGCTGCGTGCCCAGCACGCGGCGCCCGCGCCGGCCCATCTCGCTCAACTGCGCCAGCCAGTGCTCGAACATCCGCTGGCCGTCCAGGTGGTGCAGCAGCGGCGTGTGCGTGAGCCGGCCCGCGGCTCGCCCGCGCCGCTGCAGCAGGTACAGGCCCGCGCCGCCGAACAGCGCGACAAAACTCATCACCAGCGGCAGGTTGAAGCCATGCCACACGGCCAGGCTGTATGCGGGCAACACACCACCCACCACCGGTGTGGCGGCCGCTGCCAGCAGCGGCCCCACGGACCACGCAGGGGCCATGCCCACCACCAGGCACAACAGCACCAGCAGCTCTACCGGCACGCGCATCCAGTGCGGTGGCTCGTGCGGCGGCCTGGGCACGTCGGCATCGCAGCGCGGCCCGAAGAAAACGTCGAACACGAAACGCGCCGAATACGCCACGCTGAAAATGCCCGCCAGCGTGGCCAGCACGGGCAGGCCGCGGTCCACCCAGGGCACGGACTGGATGAACACCGTCTCGGCGAAGAACATCTCCTTGGACAGGAAGCCATTGAGCAGCGGCACGCCGGCCATGGACGCGCTGGCGATGATGGCCAGTGCACCGGTGATCGGCATGGACCGCATGAGCCCGCTCAGGCGCTGGATGTCGCGCGTGCCCGTCTCGTGGTCGATGATGCCGGCGGCCATGAACAACGAAGCCTTGAAAGTCGCGTGGTTCATCACGTGGAAGACCGCAGCCACAGCCGCCAGCGGGCTGTTCATGCCCAGCAGCAGCGTGATCAGCCCCAGGTGCGAGATGGTCGAATAGGCCAGCAGCCCCTTGAGGTCGCGCTGGAACATCGCGATGAAGCCGCCCAGCAACAGCGTGATGGCCCCTGCCCCACCCACCAGCCAAAACCACTCTTCGGTACCCGAGAGCACCGGCCACAACCGCGCCATCAGGAACACGCCGAGCTTCACCATCGTGGCCGAGTGCAGGTAGGCCGAGACCGGCGTGGGCGCGGCCATCGCACGCGGCAGCCAGAAATGGAACGGGAACTGCGCGCTCTTGGTGAAGGCGCCCAACAGCACCAGCACCAGCACCGCCGGGTACCAGGCATGCGCGCGCACCTTGTCACCGGCCGCCAGCACCACATCGAGGTCGTAGCTGCCCGCGATGCGGCCCAGCAGCAGCACGCCGGCCAGCAGGCAGAGGCCCCCGGCACCCGTCACGGTGAGCGCCATGCGTGCGCCGCGCCGCGCATCGCGCCGGTGGTGCCAATACCCGATCAGCAAAAAGGAATAGAGGCTGGTGAGCTCCCAGAACAGCACCATCTGCACCAGGTTGCCCGAGAGCACCACGCCCACCATCGCCCCCATGAAGGCCAGGAAGAAAGCGAAGAAGCGCGGCACCGGGTCCGATGCCGACATGTAGTAGCGCGCATACAGCACCACCAGCGAGCCGATGCCCAGCACCAGCATGCAGAACAGCCAGGCGAAACCATCCAGGCGGAAGACGAGGTTCAGGCCCAGCGCGGGCAGCCAGGTGATCTCCTCGCGCAGCACGCCGCCGCTCGCCACCTGCGGGAACAGCCACGCCACCTGCACGGCGCAGCCCAGGGCCACGAGGCCTGCCAGTGTCGACTCCCGGTTGCGCGCGTCGGAGGGCAGCAGGGCCGCGACGACGCTGGCAATGAAGGGGAGCAGGACGAGAAGGAACAGGGGCATCGCGGCCAATTCTATCGACCACCCTCTTCACATCGCCGGGCTCAATTCCCCATGGAACGCTGGCACGGCCGGGGTGCGGCCACGCATCGGCCGCAGCCACGGGCATGCCACGCGGAGCGCGCCACAATGGAGCCTGGTGATGCCCACTTTCCGGGCAGGCCGACTCCACGACACCGACCATGCACACCAGCCCCCGCATCGCCTACGCGCCCATCGAGCCCTACCGCAGCGGCATGTTCCCGCTCGACGCGTTGCACACCATGTACTGGGAAGAATCAGGCAACCCCGATGGGGTGCCGGTGCTGTTCCTGCACGGCGGCCCGGGCTCGGGCACGGCACCGCGACAGCGCCAGTTCTTCGACCCCGAGCACTACCGCATCGTGCTCTTCGACCAGCGCGGCTCCGGCAAGTCGAAGCCGCTCGGCGAGGTGCGCGACAACACCACGCCGCTGCTGGTGGAGGACATCGAACGCCTGCGCGTGATGCTGGGCATCCGCCAGTGGCTGGTCTTCGGCGGATCGTGGGGCTCGACGCTGGCGCTGGCCTACGGGCAGACCCATCCCGAGGCCTGCCTGGGCTTCGTGCTGCGTGGCATCTTCCTGTGCACGCAGGCGGAGATCGACTGGTTCCTGCAGGGCATGGGATGGTTCTTCCCCGAGGCGCATGCGCAGTTCGTCCGTGCCGTCCCCGAAGCCGAACGCGGCGATCTGCTGGGCGCCTATTGCCGGCGGCTCTTCGAGGGCACGCACGCGCAGAACGTGGAGGCCGCACGCCGCTGGAGCGGCTACGAAGGCCATTGCCTGCACCTCGTGCCCGACCCGGCGGCCGTCGAGGCGGTGGAAGCGCCGGAGGTGGCCTTGAGCGTCGGCCGCCTGGAGGCCCACTACTTCCGCCACCAGGGTTTCTTCACACCCGACCAGTTGCTGCATAACCTGCCCCGCATCCGGCACCTGCCGGCCGTGGTCGTGCAGGGCCGCTACGACGTGGTGTGCCCGCCGGCCACCGCCTGGCGGCTGCACCAGGCCTGGCCCGGCTCGCGCCTGCAGATGGTGGATGCGGCAGGCCACTCGGCCTTCGAGCCCGGCATCGAGGCCGCGCTGGTGCGCGCCACGAACCAGTTCCGCGACCGGCGACGCTTCGAGTGACGCCGCGCGGCCGGGTCAGTCGTGCCAGGTGGTGCGCGTGGCCATGTCGGGCACCGGCGCAACGGCGTCCGCACCCACCGTCGCTGGCGTCGCATGGCCCAGCGCCAGCACCGCCAGCAACCCGCTGGACGCCGGCGGCGCCAGTGCCGCCTGGATCTCCGCCTGCGCCAGGCCACGCCAGCCGGTCTGCAGCACGGCGTGCAGGCCGCGTGCGCGCGCAGTCAGCACGATGTTCTGGATGAACATGCCGCAGTCCAGCACCGAGCCCACGCCCAGCTGTTCGTGCAGGAAGAAGAAGAGGCCCATCGGGGCGCCGGCCAGGTCGAAGTAGTGCCGCAACGCCGACGGATCGGCCCCGCGCTGCCCCATGGCCACCGTCAGGGCCGCATCCCCGGCGTGCGCGACGTCCGCGGCGTTCCAGCCAGCTGCCAGCGGGTGTGTGCCGAAGCGGCGCCAGAAATCCGCGAGGGCATCGGCATCCTCGGCCAGCGCATCCACCTGGGGCCGCAGCTGCTGCACGAGGCGGGCCCGTGCCGCGCCGGCCACCACCACCACCTGCCAGGGCTGCGTGTTCACACCGGAGGGCGCTCGCGCGGAGCGGTCGAGGATCTCTTCGACCAGCCCACGCGGCACGGGCTGCCGCGAAAAGGCTTGCGCCGCAGGCGTCTGCCAGGAGGTCGTGGAGTGCGAAGCGTGGGGCATGTGCAGGGCGGGTAAAAGGAAATGCCGGTGTGGGAGGGCTGCTGCGTGGCATTCTAGGAGGCGGTCCGCGCAAGTCCTGGGACAACTGGGACAATGGCGACACTGGCTTTCTCTGCGCACCATGGTCCACGAACCCCGCCTCACCATCGCGCTGCGTGCGCTGCTGCATACGCACCGCGTGGCCGCGCTCGGCACGTTGGCGGACGACGGCACGCCCCATGTGTCGATGGTGCCCTTCGCCCCCTGTGCGGCCGAGCGCTGCCTGGTGCTGCATGTGAGCGGCCTTGCCGCCCACACAGGCCACCTGCTGCTCCGGCCCGATGTGTCGATGCTGGTGATGCAGGCCGAGGCCGCGGACGCACCGGTGCATGCGCTGCCCCGCGCCACGGTGTCGGGCCTGGCCCGCGCGCTCGTGGCCGGCACGCCCGCGTGGGAAGCCTGCCGCGCCGCCTACCTGGCACGTTTCCCCGAAGCGGAACCGATGACGGCGCTGCCGGACTTCCGCTTCATCGCGGTGCTGGCGCAGTCCGCACGCCACATCGCCGGCTTCGGCGCGGCGCGGTCGGTGGACGCGGCCGAACTCGCCGCGGCGCTCCAGCCGCCCGGCTGATCACGCGGGGCATGCCCCTTGTGCGTGGTGCCTGCCTGCTCGACCTTTTCGTCGTACGGCACGAACCACGGGTCCATGGCACACAGTTTTTTCCCGCAATCCGTTTTTGATAGCACCCAAAGCCTTGTGCGAGGCCCTTGGCTGACGCGATTCCTAGGACTGCTCCTACAGTGCGTGGCAGGGCTCCCAGGAAAATTGCAGCAAATTCCAGTTCTTCCAGCCCCGACTTCCCATGCACTTCGCCCACGGTATCCATCGCCAGCCCCTCCGTTCCCGCGAGCCGCGCCATGGCCACGGCAGCCATGTCCACCGCAGCGACACCTTCCACCACACGGAAGCGCAGCCCGAACGGGCCCAGCGCCTCGCGATGCGGTACGACATCCTCAAGGAACGGCTGACTGCGCTGCACAGCGAGCCGCGCAAGAACATGCAGGCCATCGACGGGGTGATCGCCCTGCTCGCCCGCACGCAGCTCCACCTCAAGGCGCTGCAGGCAGCCCGCCTGTAGCAGCTCCGCTGTAGCGAGCCTGATTTTCCGGCGTCATGCATCCGTAGGCGCCCACCTACATCCGCCCCCTCGACACTCCTGCATACCCGGCTCTGAGCCCACCCCAGAATGGGGCATCCCAGCAGCCCTACCGAGCCCAACATGCCCCACTCCAAGAACGTCCTCGCCTTCGTCATGGCGGGTGGCGAAGGATCGCGCCTGCATCCCCTGACCGCGGAGCGGTGCAAGCCTGCCGTGCCCTTCAACGGCAAGCACCGCGTGGTGGATTTCGTGTTGTCCAACCTCGTGAATTCCGAGATCTATTCGATCTACCTGCTGGTGCAGTACAAGTCCCAGTCGCTGATCGAGCACATCCGCCAGTCGTGGACCATGACCCGCTTCATGTCCAACCACTTCGTGACCGTGGTGCCGCCCCAGATGCGCAACGGCCCCGAGTGGTTCCAGGGCACGGCCGATTCGGTCTACCAGAACATCCACCTGATCGAGACCTTCCAGCCCGACATCGTGGCCGTCTTCGGCGCCGACCACATCTACCGCATGGACGTGCGGCAGATGATCGACTTCCACACCGCCACGCGCGCCGATGTGTCGGTGGCCACGCTCCCCGTGCCGCTGGCGCACTGCAACCAGTTCGGCATCGTCGAGACGGACCGCGAGCAACGCATCACCGATTTCGTCGAGAAGCCGTCGAGCACCGCCCCCATGCCCGGCAGCAGCACGCATGCCATGGCCTCGATGGGCAACTACATTTTCGACGCCGGCGTGCTGCTCGAAGCGCTGAAGAAGGCCCATGCCACGGGCCACAGCGACTTCGGCAAGCACATCCTGCCGTCGATGACGCGCTCGCACCGGCTGATGGCCTACAACTTCGAGACCAACGCCATCCCTGGCACCGAGCCCTACGAGGAACATGCCTACTGGCGCGACGTCGGGACCATCGACGCGTATTTCGAAGCGCACTTCGACACGCTGGGCGCGGCGCCCAAATTCCGCATGACCAACCGCGCCTGGCCGATCTACGCCAGCCCCGACCAGGCCGAGTCGGCCCAGATCGAGAACGGCATCATCCACCGCTCGGTGGTGGGCTCGGGCAGCGTCGTCGACGGCGCGCGCCTGGACCACGCGATGCTGCGCCGCTCGGTGCAGGTGGAGCGTGATGCACTGATCGAACACTGCATCGTGATGGAGCGATCGCGCATCGGGCGCGGAGCGAAGCTGCGCCGCGCGATCGTGGACCAGGACAACGACATTCCGCCCTTCGAGCGCATCGGCTACGACCTGGAAGCAGACCGCAAGCGCTTCCACGTCACGGAGAGCGGCATCGTGGTGGTGCCGGCCAAGTTCTTTGGACCGCGCATGCACAGCGTGCAGCAGCTCCAGCCCGCGGAGGTGCCCGGCATCGAGCGGCTGATGGCAGAGACCGGCCTGAAGGCGGCCGCATGACCGGCGCGCCCCCCGCCGTGCAGATCCGCACCCGGCGCCCGCGCGCGCGCCACCACCGTGTCGACATTGGCCGGCCCTATCCCCTCGGCGCCACCCCGACCACGGGCGGCGTGAATTTCGCGGTGTATGCCACCATCGCTGACAAGGTCGAGGTCTGCCTCTATGCCGAGGACGGCACCACGCAGGTGGAGCGCATCTCGCTGCCCGCTTACACGCAAGGCGTGTGGCACGGATTCGTGTCGGGCTTGCGTGCGGGGCAGCTGTATGGCCTGCGCGTGCACGGCCCCTACGACCCGGCACGTGGCCTGCGCTGCAACCCGAACAAGCTGCTGATCGATCCCTATGCCCGCGCGCTGGACCGCCCCGTGCGCGGCGACGCGACGCAGTTCGCCTATGCCGTGGGCAGCGAGAAGGAAGACTTCGACGTCGACGCGAAGGACAACGGCCGCACCGCCGTCAAGGGCAAGGTGGTGCGCCTCCAGTTCGACTGGGGCGAGGACCACCGGCCCCGCATCGCGCCGCAGGACACGGTGTTCTACGAGTTGCACGTCAAGGGCTTCACGCAAACCCTTCCCGGCGTGCCCGAGGCGCAGCGCGGCACCTACGCCGGCCTGGCCAGCGAGGCCGCCATTGCCCACTTCAAGGCGCTCGGCGTGACCAGCCTGGAGCTGCTGCCGGTGCAGGCCTTCGTGGACGACCAACGCCTGGTGGAAGCGGGCCTGGCCAATTACTGGGGCTACAACACCATCGCCTTCCACGCGCCCGAGCCCCGCTACGGCATGGGCAAGCCCGTGGATGAATTCAAGGGCATGGTCAAGGCGCTGCACGCGGCCGGGCTGGAGGTGATCCTGGACGTGGTCTACAACCACACGGCGGAGGGCAACCACCTGGGCCCCACGCTGTCGCTCAAAGGCATCGACAACACCGCCTACTACCGCCTATCGCCGGAAGACCCACGCTACTACGTGGACTACACCGGCACCGGCAACAGCATGGACACCAGCTCGCCGGCCGCGCTGCGGCTGGTCATGGACAGCCTGCGCTACTGGGTCACCGAGATGCACGTGGACGGCTTCCGCTTCGACCTGGCCACCACGCTGGGCCGCGACCCCACGGGCCAGTATGCCCACCGCGCGGCCTTCTTCCTCGCCGTGGCGCAGGACCCGGTGCTGGCCCGCGTGAAACTCATCGCCGAGCCCTGGGACATGGGACCCGACGGCTACCAGGTAGGCGGCTTTCCCTCGGGCTGGATGGAATGGAACGGCCGCTACCGCGATGCCGTGCGCGACTATTGGCGCAACGCCGATGCCAGCCTGCCGGAGTTCGCGGCACGCCTGTGCGGCTCGGCCGACATGCTGATGCCGCAGCGCCGCCCGCCGTGGACCAGCGTCAACATCGTGACCGTGCACGACGGCTTCACGCTGCACGACCTGGTGGCCTACAACGAGAAGCACAACGACGCCAACGGCGAAGGCAACCGCGACGGCGAGAGCCACAACCGAAGCTGGAACTGCGGCGCGGAAGGCCCCTCCGACGACGCCGCCATCCTGGACCTGCGGGCGCGCCAGATGCGCAACTTCCTGACCACGCTGTTCGTATCGCATGGCGTGCCGCTGCTGCTGGCGGGCGACGAATCCGCGCGCAGCCAGCAGGGCAACAACAACGTCTACTGCCAGGACAGCGCACTGAGCTGGCTGCAGTGGGACCATGACGAGGCCCAGAAGGCGCAGCTTGCCTTCACGCAGGCCCTCACGCGGCTGCGCAGCGAACTGCCGGTGCTGCGCCTGCCCGCCTGGCCCGTGGGCACCGACACCGAAGCCGCCGCGCCCGCCATCGCCTGGCACAGCGTCTGGGGCATTCCCATGACCGCCGAGGAATGGGACGATCCGCAGGTGCGCTGCGTCGCGGCCCTGCTGGACAGCCCCTACGGCGACGACTCCGTGATGCTGCTGTTCAACAGCACGCCGGAAGAAGTGCTGTTCACGCTGGCCCAGGTGGAAACCGAGCGCACGTGGACGGTGCGTGTGGACACCCGCAGCGCGCAGGTGCCGCCACCGGACGCGCCAGCACTCCAAGGCGGTGCGCAAT
This sequence comes from Burkholderiaceae bacterium, assembly GCA_965278985.1. Taxonomy (GTDB): domain Bacteria; phylum Pseudomonadota; class Gammaproteobacteria; order Burkholderiales; family Burkholderiaceae_C; genus CAISIP01. Next base: position 2,481,670 of record OZ257131.1, read on the forward strand.
GGGCACTCGCCGCGCATTCGATGGCGGTGCTGACCGCACCGTCGACGCTGCGCACCGCACAGGGCATCAACGCACCCGGTTGACCAGCGTGCCGAGGCCGGTGGCCTCGATGCGCACCTCGTCGCCGCTTTGCAGGAAACGCGGCGGCGTGAAGCCGATGCCTACTCCCGCGGGCGTTCCCGTGAGGATGACATCGCCCGGCAGCAGCGTGATGGCGGCAGAGATGGTTGCGATCAGCACCGGGATGTTGAAGATCAGGTCACGCGTGTTGGCCGACTGGCGCAGCTCGCCATTGACCCAGCAGCGCACATCGATGGCCGCGCCATCGAGCTCGTCGGCCGTGGTGATCCACGGACCCATCGGGCATAAGGTGTCCAGCGACTTGCCCAGGAACCACTGCTTGTGGCGGCCCTGCATGTCGCGCGAGGTCACGTCGTTGGCCAGCGCGTAGCCCCACACATGGCGCATCGCATAGGCCTGCGCGATGCCCTGGCCTCCCGTGCCGATGACCACGGCGATCTCGGCCTCGTAGTCCAGCGAATCCGCATGGGGCCGCGGGCAGACGATGTCCTCGCCTGTGGCAATCACGGTCTCGGGGAATTTCTTGAACACGATGGGATGCTCGGGAATGGCTTCCGACGCATTGCGCGCGCTGCTGTCGAAGCCGCTGCGCGTGAACTCCTGCGCATGGGCGTGGTAGTTCTTGCCCACGCACATCAGGTTGCGGCGGGGCCGCGGCAGGGGTGCCGCGAACACGGCCTGATCCAGCGGCACACGCACGCCGGTGTCGACCTCGATGTCGGCGGCCTGCAGCGCCGGCATCTCGAGCAGTTGCTGCAGGTCGTGCACGGTGGCGCCGCGTGCGCTGCGCACCGGCGAGGCGTAACCCGCATCGAGGGCGACCAGCGCGGGACGCAGTGCGCCGGCCAGGCGCAGGGTGGCGAATTTCATGGGGACGGGGTTCCTTCGGAAATGGCAGTGGAAGAAGGCGCGCGCCGCAGCCCTTCGAGCAGGCGGTCGCGCGTGTGTTCGGAGTGCTGGCGCAGCAGCGTCTCCAGGACGTCGGCCTGGCCGGCCGCGAAGGCGGCCGCCAGCTGCGAATGCTCCTGCTGCGCCTGCGTCAGGTCGCCCGTGAGGTTCACCTCGGTCCGGATGTAGCTGTCCAGCAAGGTGCGCGAGTTCTGCAGCGCGCGTGCATGGTGCGGCGCACCGGCCGGTGCCAGCAGCGTCTCGTGGAAGCGCACGTTGAGGTCGAACCACTGCCCGCGGTCCGCCGCGTCGCGTTGCGACTCCAGACGCGCCATCGCGTGCAGCACGGTGTAGACGGCCGCGATGTCGGCGTCGTTGCGCCGCGCCACGGCCTTGCGCGCGAGGCTGCATTCCAGCAGCACGCGCAGCTCGAAGACCTCCACGATCTCGGTCTCGTCCAGCGCGGCCACCGCGTAGCCCCGGCGCGGGTGCAGCACCACCACGCCCTCCGCCTCCAGGCGCGGCAGCGCCTCTCGGAGCGGGTTGCGGCTGACCCCCAGGCGCACCGCCAGTTCCTCCTGGCGCAACATTTGCCCAGGAAGGAACAGGCCGTTGACGATGGCGTTCTTGACCTTGCGGTAGACCAGCTCCGGCAGCGACAGCTGCGCCTCCAGATCCGAGTCGGTGGCGGTGATATCCATAGGCATTCGTGGTAGAGATTGAATTTTTTTATACAAAAAGACGAGCGACTGGAAATCACCCAAGTCCTTGATTTTCCTTGAAACGACCACTTCGCATGCCGCTGGTGGCAGCGATGGATCCCATGGCATAAGTATTGCATAAAAAATCCAATCTTCCATACAATGACTTTCAGCGTGGTTCCGGAAGCCCGGACCAGCCCCTTGAAACAGCAGATGCGCACCATGCAGGTGCCCTCTGCACCAACCACAGAAAGCCGCCGATGCCCGCCCATCTCGCCTACGCCAACCCACCCGGTGCCTGCCCTGCCCAGGGCCTGTATTCCCACACCACGCGGGTGCGCCGCGGTGGCGACACGCTGTACGTCGCCGGCCAGCTGTCGGTGGCGGCGGACGGCAGCGTGGCCGGAAAGGGCGACTTCGCGGCCCAGTTCCAGCAGGTGTTCGACAACCTCGGCGACGTGCTGCGCGGCAGCGGCTGCGGCTTCGAACACGTCGCCAAGTTCACGACCTACCTGGTGCATGCGCAGGACATCGAGAAGTTCATGCAGCTGCGCGCAGCACTCTTCCCGAAGATCTTCGCGGGCCCGCTGTACCCGCCCAACACGCTGCTGATCGTGGACCGTCTGGTGAAGGAAGAATTCCTGGTCGAGGTGGAAGCCATCGTGGCGCTGCCGGAGTCCGCCCAGTGACCACCCCGTACGCGGCACGCGGCGCGTGGCGTCGCCTCGGCGCGCTGGCCAGCCTGCTGTGGCCCTTCGTGCTGATCCTGCTGCTGTGGCAGGCCTGGATCGCGATCGGCAACGTGCCTGCGATCGTGGCCCCCACGCCGGCCGAGGCAGCGCAGAGCGCGGTGCGGCAGTTGCCCGGCGCACTGCCGGACCTTGCCGCCACGCTGGGCGTGATCGCCGCCGGGCTGGTGCTGGGCATGGGCTTTGGCGTGGGCCTGGCCTCGCTGACCTGGTTCTCGCCGCTGCTCTCGGGTCTGATGACGCCGGTGACCGTGCTGCTCAATGCGATTCCCTCGGTGGCCCTGATCCCGGTGGTCGCGTCCATCTTCGGCTTCAACGACGTGACCGTCGTGGTGGTGGCCGCGCTGATCACCTTCTTCCCCGCCTTCGTCATGACCCGCTCGGGCCTGGACAGCCTGCCGCCCGGCGCGGCCGACCTGATGGGTGTGCTGGGCGCGCCGCGCTGGCGCCAATACCTGCGCATCGCGCTGCCCGCCGCCATACCGAACATCGTCACCGCCCTGCGCATCGGCGCCATGCTCAGCGTGCTGGGCGCGCTGACGGCCGAATGGCTGCTGGGCACGCGCGGCCTGGGCTACCGCCTGGCCCTGGCCCAGCAGACCATGGCCACCGAGGACGCCTGGACCTTCAGCATCCTGGGCGTGCTGCTCTCGCTGCTGATCTTCGGCCTGGCCACGCTGCTGGAGCGCCGGGTGTCCGCCCGCTTCCGCTGATCGATTCTTCGTCGCCTTCCCCCCTCTCCCCTCTCCACTCTAACCCCCACCGCAAAAGGACTTCCCGATGACCGCATCCCCCTTCTCCCGCCGCGACTTCCTGCGCACCACCGGGATGGCCGCCTTCGCCACCGGCGCCCTGTCCACGCCCGGCCTGGTGCTGTCCGCCGACGGCGACACCGTCTCGCTGCAGCTGAACTGGATCCCCAGCATGGACTTCGCGGGCTTCTATATCGCCGACGCCCTGGGTTACTACAAGGCCGAGGGCGTGGAGATCAAGTTCCTGCCCGGCGGCCCGAACATGCAGGCCGTGGAACAGGTGGTGGCCGGTGGCAACGCGCATGCGGGCCTGCCCACCTTCCTCACCAGCACCATCCAGGCCGTGCAGCGCAAGACCGACCTGGTGGTGATCGGCGCCGTGTTCCAGACCTCGCCGCTGGCGCTGATCAGCCTGGACGACATGCCGCTCAAAAGCGCCAAGGACCTGGTGGGCAAGAAGATCGGCGCCGCGCAGGGCCGCCAGCGCGAGCTCAACGCCGTCTTCAAGATCAACAACCTGCCCGACAACGGCTACCGCTTCGTGCCCATCGGGTACGACTCCACGCCGCTGGTCAAGCGCGACGTGGACGTGATCAGCGTCTTCGCCACCTCCGAGCCGCTGGCGCTGGCCGAGAAGGGTGTCAAGACCAACATGATCATGTACGCCGACATGGGCCTGCCCACCTACACCTGCCCCATCGTGGTCAACGGCGCGGCGCTCAAGGCCAACCGCAAGGCCATGCTGGGTTTCCTGCGCGCCTCCATCAAGGGCTGGGAGATGAATGCGCGCGACAAGAACCTCGCACCGAAACTGCTGGCCGAGAAATACGCCGGCTCCAAGAAGATCGACATCCCCTACGAGGTCAAGGTCAACGAGGCGCTGACGGCCCTCACGCAGAGCCCCTTCACAAAGGAAAAGGGCATGTTGTGGGTGGACAAAAGCAAGATCTCCGGCCCCATCTACGCCGGCCTCACGGCCGCGGGCGAAAGCAACCTGCCGCCCGTGGACTCCTACGTGGACACCAGCCTGCTGCAGGAGGTCTACGGCTCCAAGACCACCCTGCTCTGAGCACCACCGTGTCCGCATTGCCACGCCACCCCCGGGAAGCCGCGCCCGTGATGTCCCTTGTCCCGTCCGACCCCGCGGTGCGCGCGCAGCGGCCGTTCATCGCACTCGATGGTGTCTCCAAGCGCTTCGACAGCGGCAAGGGCGAGTTCCTCGCGCTCCAGGACGTGCAGCTGGAGATCGCACGGCACGAGTTCATCGCGCTGATCGGTCCCTCGGGCTGCGGCAAGTCCACCATCCTGCGCCTCCTCGCCTCGCTGGAGCAGCCCAGCAGCGGCAAGATCCTGGTGGACGGCCATGCGGACCCGTCCGTGCTGCTGCACGACAACCGGCTGGGCGTGGCCTTCCAGGACCACGCGCTGCTGCCCTGGCTCACGGCCTGGGAAAACGTCGCCCTGCCCTACCAGGTCACGGGCCGCAAGCCCGATGCGGCGCGCATCCAGTCGCTGCTGGACCTGATGGGCCTGAAGGGTTTCGAGCAGGCGCACCCGCGCCGCCTGTCGGGCGGCATGCGCCAGCGCGTGGCCATCGCGCGTGCGCTGGTGCTGCAGCCCGACATGCTGCTGCTGGACGAACCCTTCGGCGCGCTGGACGCCGTCACGCGCCGGCGCCTGAACATCGAGCTGCAGACCCTGTGGAGCCGCGACAAGCTCACGACGCTGCTGGTCACGCACTCGGTGGAAGAGGCGATCTTCCTGGCCGACCGCGTGGTCGTGATGTCGCCGCGGCCGGGCCAGATCCGTATGGAGAAGACGATCGACTTCCCGCGCCCTCGCACGGCCGACATCATGCGCAGCCCGGAATTCCATGCACTGTCCGATGAACTCACGGAAGCGCTGGACGAGATCGAGCGGGGGCACGGCGAAGCATGAACACGGGAGTGTTGTGGATCCGTGATGCGCACGTCGTGACCAACGACGCGGCGGGCACGGTGTTGCCGCGCGCCGACATCCTGGTGCAGCACGGCCGCGTCGCCGCAGTGTGGGCCTCGGAGGACATTGCGCAGCGTCCCGCCACCTGTGCGGACGGCACCTGCACGCAGATCGACGCGCAGCGACGCATCGTGCTGCCCGGCTTCGTCAACGCCCACATGCACTCCAACGAGAGTTTCGAGCAGGGCGCCTACGACCGGCTCACGCTGGAGACCTGGCTGGTCCACAGCTACCCGCCCTTCGGTGCACCACTGCTCACGCCGCGCCAGCACTACCTGCGCACCATGCTCTGCGCGATCCAGAGCATCCGCAGCGGCGTGACCACGATCCAGGACGACTTCCTGGACGATGCGGGCGACGGTGTGGCCTTCGACGCCGTGGCCAGTGCCTGGCGCGATGCGGGCATCCGCGCCGTCATCACCACGAGTTTCCTGGACACGGCCTTCCTCGAAGGCCGGCCCTTCCTGCGCGAGCTGCTGCCCGCGGACCTGATCACCCACTTCGAGTCGCGCAAGCCGGCGGACGCCGCGGCACAGATCGCGCTGTACGAACGCAACCGCGCCGCGTGGCACCGGCCCGGGGACGGCACCCATGTGATCCTGGGCCCCATCAGCCCGCAACGCTGCACGCCGGGGCTGCTGCGCCGCATCGCCGAGATCTCCGCGGCCGACAACGTGCCCGTGCATTGCCATGTGGACGAGACACGCACGCAGGCCCTCACCAGCCGCATGTTCTTCGGTAAATCGCTGGTCGCGCACCTCGACGCCATGGGCCTGCTGACGGAGCGGCTCACGTTGAACCATGCCATCTGGCTCACCGAGGACGACGTCGCGCGCATGGGCGAACGCGGCGTGTCGATCACGCACAACCCCCTGTCGAACCTCAAGCTGGGCAGCGGCATCTGCGCCGTGGACCGGCTGCGCCAAGCCGGCGTGCACGTGGCGCTGGGCACCGACGGCACCACCACCAGCGACACGCCTGACATGGTCGAGGCCTTCCGCCTCGCCGCGCTGCTGCACCGGCAATCGGGCACGCCGGAAGCACACTGGGTCTCGGCGCAGGATGCCTTCCACATGGCCACCGTGGCCGGTGCGCGCAGCGCGGGCCTGGGCACCACCACGGGCCGCATCGCCGTGGGGCAGGACGCCGACCTGGTGCTTCTGGATCGCCGCCACCTGGGCTTCGTGCCGCTCTACGACGCGGTGCGCCAACTCGCCTTCTCCGCCACCTCGGAGGCCATCGACACCGTCATCGCGCGGGGCCGCATCGTGATGCAGGGGCGCCGGCTGACGTGTATCGACGAGGACGCCATCCGCGACGAGATCGCCGAGGCGGCCGAGGTCTTCCGGCACGCGTACTGGCCCGCGATGCAGCAGGGCACGGCGCGCATCCTGCCGTCCATCCAGGCCATGCAGCGCCGCGCGCTGGCCACGCCGCTGCCAGACCACTTCATCAACCGCCGCGACCTGCCCAACTCCGTGGGAGCCCCATGAACCTGCCCGCCACCACCGCTTCCGCGTCCACGCCCCATGGCGGCCGCCACCTCGCCATCGGCGTAGCGGTGCTCGTCATTGCCTGGGAACTGCTGGCGCGTTTCACACCCATGGGCGACATCGTGCCCGCGCTCAGCGCCATCGGCCATGCGTTGTGGTTCGCCGGCGACTGGGCGCTGTACCGCACGGCCCTGGGCCACACGGCCAGCGCGGCCCTGGGCGGCTACCTCATCGGTGTGGTGGTGGGCTGCGGCATGGCCATCCTGGCGCTGCTGGTGGGGCCGGCGCGCGCCGGCATCGTGCGCTTCGGCGCCATCGCCAATGCCACGCCCGTGGTCGCGCTGGGGCCGGTGCTGATGGCCACCGTGGAGCGCAGCCACCTGCCCATCGCGGTGGCGGCCTTCTTCGTGTTCTTCAGCGTCTTCATCGCCATGCTCTCGGGCTTCGCCGAGGCCTCGCGTGCGCACCACGACCTGTTCACCGTGCTGGGTGCCAACCGCCGCGCGCGGCTGTTCTTCCTGGAAGCACCCGTCTGCGTGCCCACGCTGATGGCGGGCCTGAAGGTGGCCGCACCGGCTGCCATCGTGGGCGCGATCTTCGGCGAGTGGTTCGGCCTGGACGTGGGCATCGGCCCGCTGCTGATCTCGTCGATGCAGAACTACCGCCTGGCCGAACTCTGGGCCGCGACGCTGCTCTCGGGCCTGACCGGCGTGGCCATCTACCTGCTGGCCACGCTGGCCGAGCGCGCGGCGGCGCGGCGCTTCCGCTGATGCAGCCCCTTCCTCCATAACAACACGACACCACCATGCCCCTGCCTTCCGCCCCCCTGTTCCAGCCCGACCGCTTCGCACATGCCAACCTCTTCGTGCGTGACGTCGAGGAGTCCGTGGCCTTCTACCGCGATGTCTGCGGCATCACCGAGGTGTTCCGTGAGCCCGGCGTGAAGGCCGGCTTCCTCAGCAACGGCGCCACGCACCACGACGTGGGCCTGATGCAGGTCTCCGGCCAGCCGCTGATCGGCAAGGACGGCACGGTGCAGAACTCCATGGAGCGCGGCCGCGTGCCGGGCCTGAACCACATCGCCTTCCACGTGGGCAGCGAGGCCTCGCTGGTGGACGCCTTCGAGCAGGCCGCCGCGCGCGGCGTGGCGCTGGAGAAGGCGCTTGACCACGGCATGTCGCGCAGCCTGTACCTGTTCGACCCGGACCGCAACGCCGTGGAGTTCTACATCGACACCGTTGCCGACTGGCGCGGCTTCTATGCCGAGAACCAGGGCAACCTGATAAGCGCGATGTGGCGCCCCGCCCGCAAGGACATCCTGCCCGGCTTCGACGCACCCGCGCGCCAGCAGACCGTGGTGGAGGAGGCCCCGCTGCACACCACCGAGATCTGCGGCGCCACGCTCATCGCATCGGACCTCGCGGCCTCCTGCGACTTCTACTGCCGCGTGGGCGGGCTGCAGGTGCATCAGGCGTCTGCCGAGGCCGTGCTGCTGGCCCTGCCCGGCCAGCACCATGCCAGCATGGCGCTGGTGCAGGCGCGCGAAGGCGACCGCGTGGGCCTGCACAGCCTGTGGTTCCTGATCGCCGAGGGCTCCGACGCCCTGCACGCGCCCGCGCAAGGCATCACCCGCAGCGCACCGAAGCGCTGCCACGCGCTGGACCCCAACGGCATCGGCCTGGCGCTGTACGCCGGCATGGACGCGATGCCCGCACAGGCCACCCGCGCCGATACGCTGCTGTCCGAGGCTCCCGCAGATGCGCGCGCGCTTTCTTGACGCCGGCGGCATCCGCACGCGCATCCTGGAGGCCGGCAACGGCCCAGCGATGCTGCTGCTGCACCCGGTGGGTTTCTCCGCCGACGTGTGGCTGCTCAACATCGCGCCGCTGGCCACGCGCTTCCGCGTGATCGCGCCGGACCTGCTGGGGCACGGCTTCACGGACCTGCGCGATCCCCACGGGCGGCAAGGCCATGCGGCAGTGGTCGAACACCTGGAAGCACTGATGGATGTGCTGGACCTGCAGCAGTGCACCGTGGTGGGCAGCTCCTTCGGCGGGCTGCTGGCGCTGCTGCTGTACCTGCGCCGGCCCCAGCGCATCCCCCGCCTCGTGGTGGTGGGCAGCGGCACCGCGCTGCAGACCGAGGAAGAGACCGTCGCGACCTTGCGCAAGACATTGGCCAATGCCTCGCTGGCGTACGCCAACCCCACCTGGGAGGCCTGCCGCACGCGGCTGGGCAACCTGTGCGTGGACCTGCCTGCCGGCACGGACCAGTTACTGCTCAGCCAGATGACGGCGTATGCGCGCGAGGGTGCGAGTGCGGCCTACCAGGAGCTTCTGGAGGCCATGCTGGATGTGGAACGCGCGCGTGCCTTCCGCACGCGTGAGCGGCTGGGCGAGGTGCATGTGCCCACGCTTGTGATCTGGGGCAAGCAGGACCCCCGCTCGTCCTATGCCCGGGCCGAAGAGTGCATGCCGCTGTTCCCCGACGCGCGGCTGGTCGGCTACGACCGCTGCGGGCATCTGCCGATGCTGGAGCATCCGGCGCGGTTCAATGAGGATGTCTGGAGTTTTTGCGGCTGATTGCATTCAGGCCGCGCCCGCGTGAGTGTCAAGCTGCTTCGCGCCGTTGCCAATAGCTTTCGGGGTACCACCATCGGCCGAATTGCTGGTGTGGATGGGAGGCCGCTTTGCGCCTTTTGCGAAAGGTCGCGCTTCCACCAAGCAGGAGTTACCGATTTAGATCACCGGGTGGCGTGTTGGCCATTCACACCGATAGCCGGATTTTGCAGACATTGCCGATCATTACCCAAAGTTGAACAAGTTAGTAAAACTGACCTCGCGAGCATCTTCTTTTAAACGTAATGGCGCTTTGTATTTTTTCGCTAGTCGCAAGCTTGCGCGTTGGAACTTAGTATCAACCCTCGGCACTCGTGAACAAACGATGAGGCCAGCCAGTTTCTGCGGCAGCCTGCCGTCTTTTCTAATATCGTCAAAAGTCTTTTCAATTTGCTCGCAGGCATGGTCTATGTCGCATCCTTTTAATTCGATCGCCAAAGTTCCAATTCCCTCACGCGCGAGAAGCCAGTCACAAGCAGTCTCGTTGAGTTTGCAGCACCCATCATAGGCAATCTTTAGAAATTCACCTTTTTCAGCGTTCTTAAATGTGGCGTGGCGGCTCTTCTTCTCACTAACTTTAATAATTGCATCGCGGGTACGAGTAGTGCACGAATCCTTAATCACCTGAATACTCCAGCTCCAAAAGCTTGGCAAATTCTGTACCAATCTCGTTAGATATTTCATCCAAGTAGTCGGCTTCGATCAAACCCTCTTCACCGATTATGGAGACCGTGACGCCGTCTTTGATCGCGTAGGCTCGAATCGAGCCTGGTGCTAGCCTCGATCGCCGGGGAATAATATCAGCAAGCTTTGCAATGGATTGTTTTGGAAGCTTGGTATCAAGGTCACCAGCCTTAATCAGGTTATTAATCTTTGAAAGTACATACGGACTGTGGGTAGTGAGTAGCAGCACCCTATTTGGCGAAGTATTCACAAACCCCACTAACGCTTGTACTAAGCGACTTTGCGCGCTCGGAAAAAGATGCGCCTCGGGCTCCTCAATTATGGTTATTTCCGGCAGCTTGCTTTTACCTTGAGCGTGCCTAGTGAAAACAGTGAGAAATTCAAACGCCACCAGAAGCGGAAGAATTTCTTGCTGACCAGAGGATAGAGCGGAAACCGGAATCTCTCTACCGTCAGCACACTTTATTGTTACCCTATCGTTTTGTCGTGATATTTCACCACCTAAGATCTGCGCGAGGTCATCGACGATTTCTCGAGACTTTGGGGAATCAACATAAAACCCCTCCCCAACCATGCTGCTATACATTCTTCCAAATCTAGCAGTAATAGGATCTATAAATCTGCCATCGAACGCTGCAAACGCTTTTCCCAAACTTGTGAAGAATGATCGACCCGCCGGAATGAAGGTAAGGTTTGAGGGGAAACTAGTGGCGAACTGCCTCCTAGCAAGAATTGAGACTTGATCCCGTATTTTCCACATCACCTCGAAGTCATTGACAGCGCGATGGCGGCCTGACTTTGCCTCCTTTGGAGCACTTTTGACTAGGTCTAGTGCTTCTTTATAAAGTAACTTTATTGAGGGCGACATAACGATGCGGATGTTGTTGTTCACCTCTTCGTTGTAGCTTCCGCGGGATATACGGACCTCCATGTCCACAGCTTTAAAGATGATCTTGAACTTGGAAGGGCCCCACGCGCTAATGGGGAACAACTCGACGAACTTGGCTTTCAGTTCGTCACTGAAGGCGTCGAACGTCTTTTCCTGCATGATGTTTTCCACCAATTGCTGGTGCACATCGATCATGAAATAAAGCAGTTTCGACAACACGCTCTTGCCGCTCGCCTGTGGACCAATCACGACGTTCAAGCTGGCCAAGTCTATATTGGCACTCTTGATGCAGGAAAATTGTTCTACGGTAAGTTTCATTTCGACTTGAAAATGTAGGGATGAGTGCGCGAGCATCGTACTTCAACCCCGGGGGTACCAGAATGCCCATGAAATGACTTCCCGCCGCGCTAAGCCCGTCATTTTGGCCGCAGGATGGTGACGGCGTTTTACCGCCTCGTCCAACGCCCAAACCTTGCCGCCCGCCGCCGCTCAGCGCTCGAACATCGGCATGACGTTCTCCACCGTCATCGCCAGATGCGCACGCGTGACCTCCGCCGCCTTCTCACCATCCGCTTGGCGGATCGCATCGAGCAACTGGTCGAACTCGCGGTGCGTGAAAGGATGCCGCTGACCACCCACCAGCATCGTCACATACGGCTCGGCGCGCGCCATCAGGCCGCGGATCATCTCGGCCAGCCGCGGCTTGCCGGCGCATTCGTAGAAACTGCGGCGCAGCTTCTGGTTCAGCTGCACCAGCGGCCAGACGCCGGTGGTGCGCTCCATCTCGTCCACGATGGCCTCCAGCGACTGCAGCATCTCGGGCGTCACGCGGGTCGCGGCCTCGCGCGCGGCATGGGGTTCGAGCAGCATGCGGATCTCGTAGATCTCGCGCAGTTCGGCGGCCGTGGGCTTGTGGACCACTGCGCCCTTGTGGGCGTGGTTGACGACCAGGCCCTCGGCTTCCAGCGCGATGATGGCCTCGCGCAGCGGCGTGCGTGACACGCCGAGGCGGGCCGACAGATCGTCCTGCCGCAGCGGCTCGCCGGCCGAGAGCTGGCCGGTCAGGATGAGCTGCCGCAGGCGCTCGGTGGTCACGCTGCTGACGGTACGCCGCTTGGAATCTTTGACGATGTGCACGATGGGGTCTTGGTTTTCAGGGGTGCCGGCAGATGGCGCAGCGCCCCGCACCGGCGTGGTCGCCGGAATGCGCTCGGTAGCGCGCTGGGTATTGTGGCCTACGGCCAGCCAGGTCATGGAGCGGCCTGGTCGACGGCCGCCAGCACCTCGGCCGGCAGCGTCCACGCACTGGCGCGCACATTGGCCTGCACCTGCTCGGGCCGCGTGGCCCCGAAGAGCACGGAACTCACCTCGGGCCGCTGGGCCAGCCAGGACATGGCCAGTTCCAGCAGCGTGTGGCCCTGCGCTTCGGCGATGCGCGCCAGGCGCTCCACGCGCGCGAGGTTATCCGCCGTCCACACGCCTGCGAAGGCCGGCAATGCCCCCAGCCGCGAGTCCTGCGCAGGCGCGTCGCCGCCCCGGTACTTGCCCGTAAGCAGGCCCGAGGCGAGCGGGAAATACGGGATCACGCCCAGGCCGAAATGGCGGGCAGCTGGCACCACCTCACGTTCCACGGCGCGCTGCAGCAGGCTCCACTCCACCTGGCAGGCGACGAAGGGCTGGCGCTGGCGCGAGAGCGCGGTGTGGTGGGCATCGGCCATCTGCCAGGCCGCGAGGTTGGACGACGCTACATAACGGACCTTGCCCTGCGCGACGAGGGTGTCCAGCGCGTCCAGCGTCTCGGCGATGGGGGTGCCGGCATCGGGCATGTGCAGGTAGTAGAGGTCGATGTACTCCGTGCCCAGGCGGCGCAGGCTGGCTTCGCAGGCGCGGATCACATGGCTGCGTGCGCCGCCGCCCGGCACGGGCTGGCCCTTGCGGATGCCGAACTTGGTGGCGATGACCACGTCCTGCCGGCGCGTGCCCAGGGACCGGCCCAGCATCTCCTCGGAGCGGCCGTGGCCGTAGATGTCGGCCGTATCGAAGAGCGTGATGCCGGCCTCCAGCGCGGCCGCCACCACGGCGTCGGTGGCGGACTGGTCCAGGCGCATGCCGAAGTTGTTGCAGCCCAGGCCCAATGCCGAGACCACGAGGCCGCTGCGACCCACGTGGGTGGTTTGTATGCCCGCATTGCTCACAGCAGTTCCACGCGCGAGGCATCGGCCGCGGCGAGCACGCGGCCACGCAGCGGCAGGCCGGCGAAGGGCGCGCGCTCCGGGCCCTGCTGCAGCCAGGGCTGCACGGGCTCGCGGTGTTCCGGGTCCACCAGCAGCCAGCCCTGCGGCGCCGACACGCCGAAGACGGCCGCGGCCGCTTCACGTGCCTTGGACAGCACCGCATCCAAAGGCCAGCCATGCTGTTCGGCCAGCGTCAGCAGCGCGGGCAGGAAATGCTGCTGCGTCTGCAGGCCGGGGCTGATGGGCGCGCCCTGGTAGTGCGGGCCCACATGGTCGCTGGCGACCATGTCGATGCCATCGAGGAACACGGCGGCCATCTCCGCGGCGCGGGCGTTGTCCAGCAGCGGGGGCAACACGGTCAGCGTCTTCTTGTGGGCCTCGTCCAGCGCCAGCAGGAAATGCGGGCTGGTCTGCACGGTGGCGCGGGTGGCGCGGCGCATCAGCGCCAGCATGGCCGGGGTGGTGGCGTGGCGCAGGTGCAGCGGCTGGTCACCCGCGCGCGCGACCAGCTGCTCCAGTTGCGGCAGCTCCGCATTCCAGACCATGGGCTTCCAGCCGGCGCGCCACAACGCGTCGACATTCTGCGCCAGGTGCGGGTCGTTGGAATACAGCTTGCAGATGCGGGGCGTGGACTGGGCCAGCCGCTCGCCGTGGGCCGCGAGCCAGGCAGGGAATTCCGCGCTCTCGGCGTTGGGCCAGACGGACAACAGCGGAATCAGGCGCGGGAAGGTCTGCAAAGCCAGTTCGGCCAGCAGGCCGTCGAGGTCCGTCTTGCGCAGCAACTGCCAGGGCAGCGCCACATTGACCTGCGTGACACCGCCCGCGAAGGCACGTTGCGCATCGCTGTGCCGCCAGCCGTACTGCACCAGCGGGCCGTGGGCGTCGGCGTCGTAGAGCGGCGGCAGCAGCCACAGCGCCTGGCCGTCGATGTCGCGCCCTCCGCGCGGCTGTGCGCCCTGCAGCGGCGCCATGGGGATGCGGCCCTGCCAGCGCAGCGAGACGCGCGAGCCGCGCAGGGGGTCGAAGACATCGTGGACCGTGGTGGTGAGGGGTGGGGTCATGGGCGCGTGCAGGTGGACAAAGCGGTGGTTGGAACCTGGGCCGCAGCGGTTGACAAGGCCCGGGCGAGGCTGGTGTAATTCATTTCATACAGAATTTTATCCAATTAGATATCCAAAACAAGCCATGGTGCCAGCCACCCCTTTTTCTGCCGAGGACCTGCATGCGGTGCTGCAGCGCCTGGACCGGCTGGAGTCGCAAGACGCCGTGCGCCAGCGCCAGGCCGAATACATGCAGGCCTGCGACGACCAGCGCGGCGCGGCCATCGCCGGCCTGTTCTGGCCCGACGGCATCTGGGAAGGACTGGGGGGCGCGGCCGGCGGCCGCGTGCAGGGCCACGACGCCATCGCGGCGATGTTCGAAGCCAGCCCGCGGCGCCTGAGCTTCACCACGCACTACCTGACCAACGAGTCCATCAGCGTGGACGGCGACCGCGCCACCGGCCACTGGAAGCTGCTGGAGCCCTGCACCTTCCAGGACCGGCAGGCGCTGTGGATGGGCGGCCGTTACGAGAACGACTTCGAGCGGCGCGACGGCGTCTGGCGCATCCGCCACCTGCGGCTGTGGGTCGAGTTCCGCACGCCGTATGAAAAAGGCTGGCATGCCGAGCGCTTCGCCACGCTGGTGCCTACCGATGACTCCGCACGCTGACACCACCACGCCACTGGCCGTGCGCGCGGTGGACCACGTGGCCATCACCGTGCCCGACCTGGAGCAGGCACTGGACTTCTTCCTGCGCGTGCTGGGCGCGCGGCTGCAGTACCGCAACGCTGCGCCGGCCGGCGCCATCCCGGACATGGAGCAGCGTTTCCACGCCCCCGCCGACGCCGCCTACCGCCTGGCCAAGATCGACCTGGCCGGCATGCCCATGGAGCTGTTCGAATACCGCGGCAGCGGCATCGACCACCAGCACACGCGCCGCAACTGCGACGCCGGCGGCGGCCACATCGGCCTGCTGGTCGACGACATCGAGGCCGCCATCACGCGCCTGCGCGCCGAGCCTGGCGTACAGGTGCTGGCGGGACCCGCAACCCTGCCCCCGGGCCATGCGCTGGCTGGCCGCCGATGGGTCTACTTCCTCACGCCATGGGGCCAGCAGATGGAGCTGGTCACACCGCCTTCTTCGCCCTCTTTGTCATCCTTTTCCTCTTCCTTCTGACCGGAGCCCCGTCATGCCCCTCGACAACCTGCCTGCCCGCCCCGCCCTCTCTCCCGAAATTTCGCCCGAAGTCCGCCGCATCGTAGAGGCGATGGTCGACTCGGTGCGCCAGTACAACGACAACGCCCGCTCGCTGCCCAGCGCTGCCTACACCTCCCAGGAGTTCTACGAATTCGAGAAGGAAGCGATCTTCATGAAGAGCTGGCTGGCCCTGGGCCACCAGAACCAGATCCCCAAGGCAGGCGACTACTTCACGGTGGAAATCGCCGACGAGCCGCTGATCGTGGTGCGCCAGAAGGACATGTCCATCAAGGTGCTGTCGGCCATCTGCCAGCACCGCGGCCACCCCTTGATCTTCAACTGCGAGGAAGAGAAGACCGGCAACTGCGCCGCCTTCACCTGCCCCTACCACTCCTGGACCTACGACATCAACGGCGGCCTGCGCGGTGCGCCGCAGATGGGCAAGACCATCCCCATCGCGCAGCAGCGCGAAGACACGCACCTGCCCGAGCTGAAGGTGGAACTCTTCCACGGCTTCGTCTTCGCCAATTTCGACCCGCATGCCGCGCCGCTGGCCCCGACCATGGCCAAGGCCGACGCCGAGCTGCGCAACTACCACTTCGAGGACATGGTGGTGCAGCCCACGCAGAGCTTCCTGGACAACCCCTGGAACTGGAAGATCACGCTGGAAAACGGCCTGGAGCCCTACCACACGGACTACGTGCACCGGGGCATCCACGAAGGCGCCCCGGCCGAGAACGCGCAGTTCAGCGACTTCCAAGACTGGAAGGAAGGCGACAACTACGTCACCCACCTCACCTGGTACGAAGGCAAGATCCCCAACTCGGCGCTCAACCCGCTGGGCAAGATCATCTTCCCCGCGTTGAAAGACCTGAGCGACGAGGAGCGCAGCCGCGTGATCTTCTCGGCCGCGCCGCCGACGCTGTTCTTCTGCCTGCTGGCCGACCAGGCCTTCACCTTCCGGGTGTTCCCGCGCGCCGCGAACCGCATGGACCTGCTGGTCAACTTCTACTACCCCAAGGAGACCACGCAACTGCGCAACTTCCAGTGGATGCGCCAAATGCAGGTCGCCACCACGGGCGCCTTCGGCGAGCAGGACGACCTGACGAACAAGACCATGCAGAAGGCCTTCAAGTCACGCTTCGCGCCGCGCGGTCGCTACTCGCACCTGGAAGCCATCCTGCCGGAATTCAACCGCTGGCTGTTCCAGAACTACACGCGCTACATCGCGCAAAAGGGCTGAGACAGGGACAGCTCACGGGCGGGCTGCGGACGCCGCCTGCTGCGGAGGCTTGACTGCTGCCGCGGGCGCCTTGCCGCCCGGCAGGTTCTTGGTCTGCGACTTCGCCTGCGTGCTGGCGCCCTGCACCGGCGCCAACACCCGCGCACAGTCCACATCGTCGCCCGGGCCGGTCTCGATCAGCGGCAACAAGGCCGCCAGTGGATTGACCAGACCCAGCAACACGGCACCGCCCGCACGCGCCACCAGCGGCGCCTTTTCCAGCCCGGCATCGGGATGCCGGAAGGTACCGCGCACATACAGCGGCGTGCGCAGCGACAGGATGCCGGGGGACTTGGGTTGCGGCTCCACGCGCAGGTTGAGTTGCTCGTTCTTCAGGCTGAACGTGCCCGAGCCGTCGATGCGGGTCTGCGCCGTGTCGATGACGAAGAACTGCGACTGGCCTACGCCGTCGTTGACCTTGAAGGACGCGGCACCGCAGTTGACCGCGATGTCGCGGTCGCCCCCCACCAGCAGCGTGAGGATCTTGCCACCGTTGAGCCCCGCCAGCGCATCGAGCAGGTTCGACAGCTGGCCCTTGGACACGGCGGCCGTCACCGAGCCATTGGCACCCGCGGCCGCTTCGGCGATGGAATTGCCCACGCCGCTCAGGCGCACCTGCGCCCCCACCGAGCCCACACCCTGCGCGGGCTTGGGCAGCGTGGGCATCAGCTTGGACAGTTGCAGGTTGCGGAAGTCGCTGTTGAAGGTGGTGCGCAGCTGCGGCTCGCGCGCGTCGATGGTCACTTCGCTCACGATGCGGCCACCCGCATATCCGAACTCGAGGGGCACCAGCTTGGCCACCGCGTCCTTCAGGCGGAAGCTGAAACGCATGTTCTCCACGGCCAGCGCGTTGGGCGCCTCCAGCCGCGCGGCGGCGAAGTCCACCTCGGCGTCGATGGCCTTGAGGCGGCCGCCGTCGAACTTGCCACGTGGCAGCACGCCCTCTCCAGACGCCAGCGTGCCCTCGGGCAACACACGTTCACCCGCGCGCTGGCGCTCGGCGGCCTGCGCCTTCGGGCGGGTATTGGTTTCCTGCTGTGTCAACGGCTCCGCCGCGGCTGCGGTCTTGCTTTTCGTCTCCAGGCCGATGATGGGCCCCAGGTCGGCGAGGTTGAGCTGGTTGCTTTTCAGCTGCGCGGTGAGCAGCGGGCGCGGCTCCCGCTTCACATAGCCCGCACTGCCCGCCACGTCGGTGCTGCCGATGCGGCCCTTCAAATCGTTGACCGTGTAGCTGGGGCCCTTCTGCACCAGATGGCCGCTGAACCGGTAGGGTGGCGAGGCCGGCAGCGGCAGCAGCAGGAACGGATAGAGGCTGGCCAGCGTCTGGCCCTCGATGTCCAGCCGCACATCGATGGCAGAGAGCTCCATCACGTCGGCGATGGTGCCTTCCACCTGCGCGCGGGTCGTGCCGGCCTGCAGGTTGCCCTTGAGGGCGAAGGGCACGCTCGACTCCTGGAAGCTCAGGATGTCGCCCGTCCAGGCCTCGCCCTGGAACTTGGCGTCACGGTAGTCGCCGGTGAAGCGGTAGTGCGTGCTGTACTGCGTCTGCGCTGCCTTGTCCGCAGCGGCTTCCTTCAGTTGGGCGTCGGCGCGCGCGGGGGCGGTGTCCACCCGCACGTCCACGACGAAGTCTTCACCGTGTTCGTCGAAGTGCAGCGTGCTGCGCTTCACCGACAGGCTGCCCAGCCGAAAGCGGCTGGGTTCGGCGCTTTTCGCAGGTTCCTTCAGTGTCCAGTTGCGGCGCTTGTCCTCGGCGCGCTCCAGCACCATCTGAGCGTCGGACAGCGTGGCGTGGGGCACATAGATCAGGCCGTCCCACAGGTCGCGCAGCGAGATGTTGAACTCCAGCTCTCCGATGCGTGCCATGGGCGACTTGTCGTGCGCCCAATCCACGTTGGCGAAGGACACGTCGCGCAGGCGGATCACCGGGCGCCAGCCCAGTTTCACATGCAGATCCCCCACGCGGAATTCGCGCTCGGTGCGCTGCGTGACGTACTTCTCCAGCGGCCTGCGGAACCAGTTCCAGTCGAAGATAAGCCACAGCACCAGAAGCGCGACGACCACGCCCGCCACGACACCCTGCCAGGGGCGGAAGCGGGGGCGGACACTGTGCGCGGAAGAAGGAGACGGCATGCCTGGTTACCACGGCTCTGGTGTGACCAGAGCAGGACAATTGCGAAGCTGCAGTGTGCCGCGCGCCGCGGCGCCACCGTGTAGGAGACGGGAGGGCCGGCGCGTGGGGCAGTGGCTGTTATGCCGTCCGCGGCAGGCCCTGGGCCGACTCCAGGAACAGGCGCAACGCGTCCAGGTCCGCCGGCTTCGTGATGTGGGTATTGAATCCCGCCGCCAGGGATCGGCGCCGGTCCTCCGCGGTGCCGTGCCCCGACACGGCCGCGGCCACAAAGGGCCGCAGCCCTTCCATTGCGCGCATGCGCTGCAGCACCTCGTACCCGTCCATGCCGGGCATCGACAGGTCGAGGAACACCGCCTGCGGCGCACGCTCCGCCATCACCAGCAGCGCCTGTGCACCGTCGTAGGCCACGTAGGCGCTGCAATCCAGGAGCCGCAGGATCTCGGCCATGCTGTCCGGCGGCGTCGCGGTTGTCGTCCACCACCAGGCACACCACGCCATCGGTGTCCGCATGCAGCCGGGGTCCCAGCTCGGCGTCGGGCAGGAAGAACTCGAAGCGGCTCCCCTGGCCGGGCCCTTCGCTGTGCGCCTGCAGCACACCGCCATGCATCTCCACCAGCGAACGCGCCAGCGTGAGGCCGATGCCCAGGCCGCCTTCCTTGTCACCCTGCCGGGTGTCGCCCTGCGCGAACAGGCGGAAGATCTCCTCGATCTCCCGGCCCGTCAGGCCGACGCCGTTGTCGCGCACGGCGGTGTGGACCTGTGTGCCCCGCATCCGCACCTCCACGCCGATGCGCCCACGTTCGGGCGTGAATTTCGCGGCATTGAGCAACAGGTTCTGCAGCACCTGCGACAGGCGCACCGCATCCCCCATGACGAACAGCTCGTGCGGCGGCAGGTCGACCACCAGCTGGTGGCCATGCGCATCCATCTGCGGCTGCACGACCTCCACGGCGCGGGCCACGACCTGGTCATAACGCAGCCGCTCGCGCTGCAGCGCGATCTTGCCGGTGGTCAACCGGCCCGCATCCAGCAGGTCGTCGACCAGCCGGGTCATGTGGGTGAGCTGGCGGTCGATCACGTCGCGGCTCTTGCGGATCACCGGGCTGGCCACGGGGTCGAGCTGCATCACGCTCACGGCGTTGCGGATGGGGGCGAGCGGATTGCGCAACTCGTGCGCCAGCATCGCCAGGAACTCGCTCATGCGCCGGCTGGACTTCTCCAGTTCCTCCACGCGCCGGTTCTGCGTGAGGTCGCGCGTGAGCAAGGCGAAGCCCAGCAGCTCCTGCGCACTGCCCAGCATGGTCGATATGACGGTCTGCGCCCAGAAGGCCGAACCGTCCTTGCGCACGCGCCAGCCCTCGCTCTCCACGCGCCCCTGCTGGCGCGCGCTGTCCAGCTCCGCGGCCGGCCGGTCCGCGGCGACCTCGTCCGCCGTGTAGAAGATGCTGAAGTGCCGTCCCATCACCTCGGCGGCCGCATAGCCCTTGATCAGCTCGGCCCCGCTGTTCCAGCTCTCCACCAGGCCCTGGGGGTTGAGCATGAAGATGGCGCTGTCCTTGACACCCTCCACCAGCAGGCGAAAGCGTTGCTCGCTGATGCGCAGCGCCTCTTCATGCTGGCGGCGTTCGCTGAGGTCGCGGGTGACCTTGGCGTACCCCTGCAGGCTGCCGTCGGGTGCGCGCAGCGCGGTGATGACCACGTTGGCCCAGAAGCGGCTGCCGTCCTTGCGCACGCGCCAGCCCTCGTCCTCGAAGCGCCCCAGCCGCTCGGCGCGGCGCAGCTCCTCGTTGGGCCAGTCCGCGGCCAGCGCATCGGGCGGATAGAAGACCGAGAAGTGCTGGCCGATGATCTCTTCGGCGGAATACTGCTTGATGAGCTGCGCCCCGCTGTTCCACGACGCTACGTGGCCGCCGGGGTCGAGGATGAACATGCCGTAGTCGACCACGGAGTGCACCAGCAGCCGGAACTGGTCCAGCGCATCGCTGTTGCTGGCCGAAGGAACGGGTGCGGGAGGCATGCCGGATCATGCCATGGCGTCCATGGCGCGACGCGCTGGCGTGGGCCGTCCAGGCCTCAGCGCGATGCGTCTTCGGCGCGCACTAGCGCGGCCTGCGCGCGTATCCACTGCGCCACCAGCCCCACCTCGGCGCGGGGCTGTACCTCGGCCTGCAGCAGCCAATAGGACTGCGGGCTGGGCACCACCGCGCGTGGCGCAGGCAGCGTCACCAATTGCCGGCGGTGCAGCAGGTCGCGCAGCAGCTCCAGGCGACCCAGCGCCACGCCCTGGCCCGCCAGGGCGGCCTGGATCACCTGGTCGTACTGGTTGTAGCGCAGGACGCCGTGGCGGCTGGCCTGTTTCCACTCGCGCGCACCCAGCCAGCTGCGCCACTGCAGCCAGGGGCGCGGGTCGTCGAACTCCACCAGCGGCAACTGCGCCAGCGGCGCCCGGGCCCCGTCGGGCAGCAGCCCCAGTGCGGGATGCGCCACAGGGCACAGGTGTTCGCCGAACAGGCGCTCGGCCCCGGCGGGGGCATCGGCATCGCTGCAGTAACGCAGCGCCAGGTCGATACCGTCCCGGCGCAGGTCGTTGAGCTGGTTGTTGGCCGACAGCCGCACGTCCAGCCCGGGCTGCGCCTGCTGCAGCGCGCCCAGCCGGGGAAGCAGCCACAGGCCGGTCACGCCGATGCTGGCGCTGACGGTGACCGGCCGGCGCTCGTCGACGCGGCGCAGCTCGGCCACCACGTCCTGCAGCTGCTGCAACGCACCGTCGGCGCTGCGGAACAGGCGTTCCCCCTCGGGCGTGAGAGCCACGCCGCGGTGCTCCCGCACGAACAGCGGCATGCCCATGCGTTCTTCCAGCGCATGGATCTGCCGGCTCACTGCCGACTGCGTGAGGCACAGGTCCTGCGCCGCCAGCGTGATGCTGCGCCGCCGCCCCACGGCCACGAAGCCCCTGAACAGATCGAGCGAGAACAGGCGCAGCAGGGGCGTGGACATGGCGGCATTCTGCTACAGCACCGCCCCCTTGCCATGCATGCTGCGCATGGCAAGCCTTCCCAGAGATCGCTGGAAGGCCGTTGCCGCACGGGCTGTAATGGGCGCATGGAACCCACACAAGACATACCCTGCTGGCGCGACCCTCTCGCCCTCGTGATCGTCGGCGGCGTGGTCATGGGCCTGGCCTTGGGCATGCGCCATGTGCAGGGCCTGTTCATGCTGCCGGTGACGCTGGAGCGTGGCTGGTCGCGCGAACTCTTCGGCTTCGCGATGGCCGTGCAGAACCTGGCATGGGGCGTGGCCCAGCCTTTCGCGGGCATGGTGGCGGACCGGCGGGGCGCCGCGCGCGTGGTCGCTGCGGGCCTGCTGCTGTACGCGCTGGGGCTGGCCGGCATGGTGTGGGCCGGCACACCCACTGCCTTCGTGCTGGCAGCGGGCCTGTGCATCGGGGTGGGGCTGTCGGGCACGACGTTCGGCGTGGTTTATGGCGCGTTGAGCCGACTCGTTCCAGCCGCGCGCCGTGGCTGGGCGCTGGGCCTGGCCGGGGCCGTTGGTGGACTGGGCCAGTTCCTGCTGGTGCCGGGCGTGCAGGCGTTGCTGGTGCGGGTAGGCTGGCATGCCACGCTGCTGGCGGCCGCCGTGGTGATGCTGCTGGTGCTGCCCCTGGCGCGGCCGCTGAAGGCACCGCGCGCGGCCGCGCCGGAGGCATCGCCCGCCGCGCCGCTGCGGCAGGCGCTGCAACAGGCCTTCCGCCACCGGGGCTTCTGGCTCCTGAACCTGGGCTTCCTCGCATGCGGCTTCCAGCTGGCCTTCATCGCCAACCACCTGCCCGCGTACCTGCTGGACGCCGGCATGCGGCCGGCCGATGGCATGGCGGCGCTGGCGCTGATCGCCCTGGCCAACGTGGCGGGCACCTATGCGTTCGGCCTGCTGGGCGCGCGTCACGCGCAGCAGCGCCTGCTGGCGGGCATCTACCTGGCCCGCAGCGGCGCCATGGCGTTGTTCGTGTTGTTGCCGCTGTCCACGGCCAGCCTGTACATGTTCGCCATCGCCATGGGGCTGCTGTGGCTGGGCACGGTGCCCCTCACCAGCGGGCTGGTGGCACAGATCTTCGGCCTGCACTACATCACGACGCTCTTCGGCTTCGTGTTCCTGGGCCACCAGCTGGGCGCATTCGCCGGCGTGTGGATGGGCGGCGCGATCTTCGAAGCCACGCACCGCTACGACCTGGTATGGGCCTGCGCGGTGGCGCTGGGGGTGCTGGCGGCGTTGCTGCACTGGCCCATCGATGCGCGCCAGGTGGTGCCGCCGGCACTGCGCGGGGCTGCCGCATGATCCGCCGGTGGCTCGGCCCAATCGCCAGCGGGATGCTGCTGGCTGGCCTGTGCATGATCGCCTGGGCGGAGTGGCGCGACCCTGCCCATGCAGCCGGCTGGCTGCAGCTGTGGTCGCTCTGCGGCGGCTAGGCCACCCGCCCCGCCCTGCGCAGGTTCCACTCCATGGCAGCGTACCCCGGCAATGCCAGCAGCAGTGGCGACACGAAATACAGCGCGCGGTAGGCCACCAGCGCGGCGATGATCTCTGGCACCGGCATCTGTTCTCGCAGCAGTGCCACGAACACCGTCTCCGTGACGCCCACGCCGCCCGGCACGCGCACCACCAGCCCGACGCCGGAGGCTAGCAGCAGGCAGGACAGCACCTGGCCGTAGGCCACCTTCTGCCCCAGCAACACCCACAGCATGCTGGCCATCAGCGACCAGTTGCACACGCCCATCACGCATTGCAGAACCGCCAGCCGCGCGGAAGGCAATGGCAGGGTGTGTCCGCGCACCTGCCAGCTGCGCCGCGAGGCCTTGGCGCACAGGCCCACGTAGACCACGGCCAGCAGCGCCAGGCCCCCGCCCAGCATCTGCAGCCCCTGCACACCCAATGCCCAGTCCGGCGGCAAATGCAAGGGCCAGCCCACGAAGGCCACGGCCGCCAGCAGGAAATAGCCCAGCCAGTTGGTCACCAGGCTCAGCGTGAAGATCTGCGCGATGCGCGCGGCGTCCAGGCCCTGGCGCGTGTAGAGCCGCGCGCGGAAGCCCACGCCGCCCACCATGGCACCGAAGTTCAGGTTGAAGGCATAGGACAGCCAGGTGATCGCCATCACGCGGCCCGTGGACAGGGCATGGCCCGTCACGTGCCGACCGATCAGGTCGTAGCAGGTGTAGACCAGATGGCTGGCCGCGCCCAGGGCCAGCGCCAGCAGCAGGGTGCGCGCGGGATAGTCGCGCAGGCTGCGGCCCACTGCGGGCCAGTCCAGCTCGCGCGCGAGCGTCCACAGCAGCACCAGCACCGCACCGAAGAACAGCAGCAACAGGGCGCGCCGCGCCGCAGGCCACCAGGGGCGTGCCGCGATGCCCGTACGCACAGCCTGTGGGCGGGCACCGGCGGGTGCGCGCGCAGGGTCAGCGGGCAGCGCCAGGGTCATGCCCCGCCGCCGCCAGCGCGGCGCCTTCCGGTGGGCAGGCTGGCGTGCCGTTGGACTCGCTGCCCATGCAGCGTTCGGCCATCTCCAGCGTCGGCTGATGGCGTGGCAGCCACAAGGCCCACAGCGGGTAGCCCCGCAGGAAGTGGAACACCAGCGAGCTGCGCAACGAACGCCAGAACGCCCACCAGGGCGGACGCGCCTTCGTCGCGTGGGGCACTTCCTTGCAACTGTGCGCGATCAGGTTGTCCAGGTTCGCACCCAGCGTGCGCGCGAAGTCCCGGTCGCGCACGACCACGTTGGCCTCCAGGTTCAGCGACAGGCTCAGCGGGTCGAGGTTGCTCGACCCCACGGTGGCCCAGATGTCGTCCACCACCGCCACCTTGCCGTGCAGCGGGCGCTTGCAGTATTCGTGGATGCGCACGCCCGCCTGCTGCAGGTGTTCGTACAGCAGGTTCGCCGCGGTCTTGACGATGGGCATGTCGGGTTCGCCCTGCAGGATCAGCTCCACCCGCACGCCGCGCTTCGCCGCCCGGCGCATCTCGCGCAGCAGCAGGTAGCCCGGAAAGAAATAGGCGTTGGCGATCAGCACGCGCTCGCGCGCGGTGCGGATGGCGGCGCGGTAGTGGCGCTCGATGTCGTTGCGGTGCTCGTGGTTGTCACGGGTCACGAACAGTGCCTGCGCGCCTTCGGAGGGCGCGGGGCCGGCCCAGCGGCGCGCGAAGCGACGCAGGAAGCGTGGCCGGGGCGCATCGACGTCCTCGAAGACGGCGCGCGTGAAGCGGTGGATTTCCTCCACCACCGGGCCGCGCACCTCCACCGAGTAGTCCTGCTTGGCCTGCGGGCCGAACTCGGCCAGGTGGTCCAGCGAGTAATTGATGCCGCCCACGAAGGCGCGCTCGCCGTCCACCACCACGATCTTGCGGTGCATGCGGCGCAGCACGTTGAGGCGCTGGCCGAGCACGCGCTTGCCCGGATCGAAGACGCGCATGCGCACGCCCGCCGCCGTCAGGGCCCCCACGAAGGCGGGTGTGAGCTCGGCGCTGCCGAAGCCGTCCACCAGCACGTCCACGTGCACGCCACGCTGGGCCGCCGCGATCAGCACGGCCTGCAATTCGAAGCCCACCTTGTCTTCGAACAGGATGAATGTCTCCAGCAGCACCTCGTGGCGCGCCTCGGCGATGGCAGCGAAGACGGCGGGAAAGAACTCCTCGCCGTTCTCCAGCAGCTGCACCTGGTTGCCCGTGGTCCAGCGCCCGCCCGATGCGGTTGCCTCGCGCGGCGCGCTGCGTTGCGGGGCACGTTCGGAGGGCCCGGCTGTGCGCACGGGCGTGCGTTCGCCTTCGCCGTCCGGGCGAGCGCCCTTCGCCATGACCTCGAGGGCGCTCATGACGCACCTCCCGGCACGGCGACCCGACCCACCAGCGCCTCGGCCTGCGCGCGTTCCTCGTCCGTGATGTCCTCGTCCCGTGTGGCCACCACCCTGCCGGCGCCCTTCGGTGCGTCTTCGCGCAGCATGATCTCGGCCGCCAGCGGCGCGTGGTCCGACAGGTGCGACCAGGGACGGCGCGGCAGCACCATGGGCGCGTGCACACCGGCGTTGCGCACGTAGATGCGGTCCAGCCGCAGCACGGGCATGCGCGCGGGGAAGGTGCGCGCAGGCCGGCCGTTGGTGCTCTCGAAGACTTCGTGCATGCCCGCCATGCGTTGCAGGCGCCGCGTGGCCTGGCAGCGCCAGTCGTTGAAGTCGCCGGCCACGACCACCGGCGCTTCGGCGGGGATGTCGTCGTTGATCAGCTGCGCCAGCTTGCGCAGCTGCTGCTGGCGGTGCGACTCCAGCAGCCCAAGGTGCACGCAGATGGCATGCACCTGGCCACTGCCGGCGGGCAGCTGGATCACGCAGTGCAGGAGTCCGCGGCGCTCGGGGCCAGCGATGGACACGTCCAGGTTGCGGTGGTGCACGATGGGAAAGCGCGACAACACCGCGTTGCCGTGGTGCCCGTGGGGATATACCGCGTTGCGGCCATAGGCGAACTCGGGCCACATCTCGTCGGCCATGAACTCGTAGTGCGGCACCGCGGGCCAGTCGGCGAAGCGGCCCAGGTGCAGCTGGTGGTCGCCCTGCACCTCCTGCAGGAAGACCAGGTCGGCCTGCACGGCGCGCACCGCGGCGCGCAGGTCGTGCAGGATGAAGCGGCGGTTGAAGGCGGTGAACCCCTTGTGGGTGTTGACCGTCATCACGCGCAGCGATTGGATGGGGGCATTGGTCTTTGGCATGGTGGCGTGTGCGCCCGGGTGGCCGGGCTGTCCTGGGCTCCATTTGTACCGTCGAGCACATCGGAATGCTGTAGGAGAAGGTCCGCCGACCCTGTCGTCCCGGTGCGCCCCTGACCTGGGGAAAACCAGGAACGCCGGGACGGAACTTCCCCACTGTCCTGCCTTCCAAGCGCGTTGCGGTGCGCTGGCCGACGCGATGGCCCGGCCCTTGCTTTCACCGCTGTGTCAACCTCTTTGCTTGAACACCGTTACACCACCATGCAACGCCGGCCCCTGAAGTTCCTGCTCTCGCTGCTCTCCCTGCTGTTCGCCTGCGCCGCCCTGCTGTCGGGCTGCGCCGCTTTCGACGAGAAGCAGGGCGAGTGGATTTTCCAGCCCAGTGCCACCAACTGGGGCGGCATGGGCCCGCTGGACGACACGCGCGACCTGTGGCTGGACGTCGAATCACCCCGCAGCGGCAAGCCCGCACGCCTGCATGCGCTGTGGATGGACGCCCCCGCGATGACGCCCGTGGGCATGGGCCCGGCAGCCGAGCCTCCGGTGGTGCTGTACCTGCACGGCTCGCGCTGGAACGTCAGCAGCTCCGTCTTCCGCGCGCGCCGCTTGCAGGAGATGGGTTTCGACGTGCTGGCCATCGACTACCGGGGCTTCGGCAAGAGCGACTTTGCCCCACCCACCGAGGCCAATGCCTACGAGGACGCGCGCGCCGCCTGGGACTGGCTCGCCAAGCAGTACCCGCAGCGCAAGCGCTATATCTTCGGCCACTCGCTGGGCGGCGCCATCGCCATCGAGCTGGCCAGCCAGGTCCACGACGAGGCTGGCACCATCGTCGAGGGAACCTTCACGTCGATCCCCGATGTGGTGCGCAGCTTCAAGTGGGGCTGGTTGCCGGTGGGCCCGCTGATCACGCAGCGCTTCGACTCCGTGCAGAAGGTGGCGCGCATCGGTTCTCCGCTGCTGGTGGTGCATGGCAGCGCCGACAGCCTGATCCAGCCCACGCTGGGCCGGCAGCTCTACGAGGCAGCCGCCGAGCCCAAGGCCTTCGTCATGGTGGAAGGCGGCACGCACCACAACACCATGGGCATGGGGCAGGCGCAGTACCGCGCCGCCCTCACGCAGCTCTTCGGGCTGCCCCGCAACGACAGCCTGCGGGTGGGCCAGTCAGCGCTGCCGGGTGGCAAAGCGGAACAGTAGCTGGCCCAGGGTGCCGCTGACGACCAGCACCGTCGCCGCGGCATGGGCCGGGTTGTCGCCCAGCCCCACCAGGGCGGTGCACAGGGCGCCGATCAGCATCTGCATGAAGCCCAGGAACCCACCGGCCGAGCCCGCCAGGCCCGGCAGCGTGTTCATCGCCTGCACGCTCACCGCCGGTCCACAGGCACCCGCCCCGATGGCGTAGACGGTCACCAGGCCCACCACCAGCGCCACCGAGGGTTCGTCGGGCAGCACGGCCAGGGCCAGGCCGACCGCGCAGGCCACGCTCAGCGTCTGCGCCCGCATGATCACCTGGCCGATGGTCCAGCGGTTCACCAGCCATCCCGACAGCGCGCTGCCCACCGAGGCCCCGAGCACCATCAAGCCCAGGTACAGGCCCACCTCGTGCACCGGCCGGTGCAGTTGCTCCACGAAGATGAAGGGCGCCGCCACGATGAAGGCATACATCGAGGTCATGGCGCAGCCGCCCCCCACGGCGTAGGCCACGAAGGGGCCGACCCGCAGCAGCCGGCCATAGTCGACCGCCACCTTGCGCAGGCTCAGCACGCGCCGCCCGGGCGTGGTCTCGGGCAGCAGCTTCCAGCACAGCCACATGTTCGCCGCCCCCATCAGCGTGAGGAGCACGAAGATGGAGCGCCAGCCCAGGCTACCCGCCATGCTGGCCCCCACGATGGGTGACAGGCCAGGCCCGGCGGAGGTGATCAGGTTCAACAGCGCCAGCCGCTTGACGGCGACACGCGCCTCGGCCGTGTCGCGCAGCATGGCGCGTGGCATCAGCAGCCCGGTGCAGCCGCCCAGGGCCTGGAACAGACGCGCCACCAGCAGCACCTGGACATTCGGTGCAAACACCGCCACCAGGCCGCTCACGGTGAACATCACCAGACCGGCCATCAGCACCGGGCGCCGCCCGAAGGCGTCGGACAACGGACCGCAGACCAGTTGCCCGAAGGCCAGGCCCAGGATGTAGACCGTGATCGTCATCTGCACCAGCGCGCTGCTGGCCTGCAGGTCGCGCGTGGCCAGCGACAGCGCCGGCACGAACATGTGCATGGCGGAGGTGCCGCTGAAGGTGATCAGCACCAGCGGCCACAGCGGCAGCTGCGGGCGGGCGGAGGGCGAGGGGTCGGCGCCAGGAGAGGCGCCGGAAGAGGCAGGAGTCATGGGCTGGCGGGCAGCCGGCAAGTGTATGCGCCCGCACCGCGCAAGCCTGTCCGCGCGGGGACAGCGCGGACCATCTGCTACGCTCGACGCTCCATGCCCCGGTCCTCCTCTCCCAGCGCGCAGCGCCTGCACGCCCCTTCGTCCGCCGGCATGCGCGAAGGCACCGTGGTCCTGCTGCTGGCGGTGCTGCTGGCCGTGCAGCCCATCACCACCGACCTCTACCTGCCCGCGTTGCCGGCGCTCACCACCAGCCTGGGCGCCGGCGTGGCCCAGGCCCAGCTCACGCTGACCGCCCTGCTGCTGGCCTTCGGCATCTCGCAGATGGTCTGGGGCGCGCTGTCGGACCGCTTCGGCCGCCGCCCCATCCTGCTCGCGGGGCTGTCGCTGTACTGCGTGGCGGCGCTGGGCTGCGTGGTGGCGCCGACCATGGAGCAGCTGATCGCGTGGCGCGCACTGCAGGGCGTGGGCCTGGGCGCCGGCGTCATGGGCGCCCGCGCGATCCTGCGCGACCTGTACCCGCCCGCCGAGGGTGCACGCGCGATGACGCGCGCACTGGCCGGCATGGGCGTGGTGGCCTGCCTGAGCCCGCTGCTGGGCGGCTTGCTGGCCGACCTGCTCCACTGGCGCATCGCGCTGCTCGCGGTGGCCTTCTTCGGCGCCTTCGCGCTGGGGCTGGTGGCCTGGCGCTTCGAGGAATCGCTGCGCCAACGCAACCCGCAGGCGCTGCGGCCGGCCACGCTGCTGCGCACCTGGGGCCAGATCCTGCGCCACCCCACCTTCGTGGCCTGCGCGGGGCTGGCCATCGCCACCTACGGCGGGCTGTTCACCTTCCTGGCCGCATCGTCCTTCGTGCTGATCGGTGGCCAGGGCCTGCGCCGCAGCACCTACGGGCTGCTGATGGCGCTGGCCTGCCTGAGCTACGTGCTGGGCACGGTGCTGTGCCGGCGCTGGCTGCGGCGCTGGGGCCTGCGCCGCACCGTGGCCCTGGGCGGCGGGGTGTCGCTGGTGGCGGGCAGCGCCATGGGCCTGATGGCGCTGGCCGGCTGGGCGGACGGCCCCCATGGCGCCTGGGCGCTGATGGCGCCGATGTGCCTGTACATGGTGGGCCATGGCATCCACCAGCCCTGCGGCCAGAGCGGTGCGGTGGGCCCGTTCCCCCACGCGGCGGGTGCGGCCTCGGCACTCAACGGCTTCCTGATGATGGTGCTGGCCTTCGGCATCGGCACCTGGCTGGGCCGGCACCTGGACGGCAGTGCCTGGCCGCTGGCCGCAGGGGTCTGGTTCTGGAGCGCCGTGGTCGCCCTGCTTGCCTGGACGCTGGTGCAGCGGCATGGAGAGCCCGCGCATGGATGAAGCACCGCCCTGGTGCCTGGCGCTGGCCGGTCCCACCGCCGCCGGCAAGTCCGCGGCGGCACTGGCCCTGGCGGACCGGCTGCCGCTGGAGATCATCAGCGTGGACTCCGCGCTGGTCTACCGCGGCATGGACATCGGCACGGCCAAGCCCACGCCGGCCGAGCGTGCGAGCGTGCCGCACCACCTGATCGACATCCGCGACCCGCTGCAGGCCTACAGCGCCGCCGAGTTCGTGCGCGACACGCAGGCCCTGGTACGCGACATCAACGGCCGTGGCCGGCTGGCGCTGCTGGCCGGCGGCACGATGCTGTACTTCCGGGCCTTGCAGCAAGGGCTGGACGACATGCCTGCGGCGGACGCCTCGGTGCGCGCCGCGCTCGACGCCGAGGCCGCCCGCCTGGGCTGGCCCGCCCTGCATGCCCGCCTGGCCGAGGTCGACCCCGCATCCGCCGCGCGGCTGCCACCGCAGGACAGCCAGCGCATCCAGCGCGCGCTGGAAGTGCATGCGCTCACGGGCCGGCCGCTGAGCGCGTTCCACGTCGGCGCCGGTGCGCGCACCGCACGGATCGCGATGCCCATGGTGTCGCTGGAGCCACGCAGCCGCCCCTGGCTGCACGCGCGCATCGCCGAACGCCTGGACGCAATGTTCGCGCAGGGGCTGCTGGACGAGGTGCGTGCGCTGCGCGCGCGCGGCGACCTGCATGCCGAGCTGCCTTCCATGCGCTGCGTCGGCTACCGGCAGGCCTGGGAGGCGCTCGACGGGCAATGGCCGATGGCCGAACTGCGCGAGCGCGCGCTCTATGCCACGCGGCAGCTGGCCAAGCGCCAGGTCACCTGGCTGCGCGGCATGCCGCAGCGCGTGGTGGTGGACTGCGACGCGCCCGACGCCCTGCCCGTGGCGCAGTCCACGCTGCTGCGGCTGGCCCACGAGCACCCGGGGGCCCCAAGGTGAGCACCGCCCCGCGCCTGCTGCTGCGGCAGCTGTCCAAGCGTTATGCGGAGGCGCCCGTGTTCCAGGACGTGGACCTTCGCGTCGCGCCCGGCGAGTTCGTGGCCATCGTGGGCGAATCCGGCGTGGGCAAGTCCACGCTGCTCAATTGCATTGCCGGACTGGACCACTGGGACAGCGGCCAGGTGCTGCTGGAAGGCCAGGATATCGGTGCGATGGACGGCACGGCGCGCGCGCTGCTGCGCCGGCGCGCCGTCGGCTTCGTGTTCCAGGCCTTCCACGTGCTGCCGCACCTGGACGTGGCGCAGAACGTGGCCTTGCCGCTGATGTTGCTGGGCGTAGAGCGCAGCAGCCAGGCGGCGCGCGTGGCGCAGATGCTCGACGCCGTGGGCCTGCAGGGCCTGGGCGCGCGGCTGCCGCAGCAGCTCAGTGGTGGCCAGTTGCAGCGCGTGGCAATCGCCCGGGCCCTGGTGCACCGCCCTGCCCTGCTGCTGGCCGACGAACCCACGGGCAACCTCGATCCCACCACTGCGGCGAAGGTGCTCGATGCCCTGGTGGAACAGACCCGTGCCCACGGTGCGTCGATGCTGCTGGTGACCCATTCGCAGCCGGCCGCAGCACGGGCCGACCGCGTGCTTCGGCTGCGGGCGCACGGCATGGAAAACACCTGATCGGGCACAATCACCGGGCCGCGGCGCCCCCCATCGGTGGCCGGTCCGCACCCCACATCCATGCAGCAACACCCCGAACAGCAATACCTGGCCCTGCTGGCCCGCATCCTGGAGCATGGCGACCGCCGCGTCGACCGCACGGGCGTGGGCACGCTGTCGTGCTTCGGCGAGATCGCCCGCTTCGACCTGTCCAAGGGCCAGGTGCCTTTCCTCACGACCAAGCGTGTCTACTGGAAGACCGCCGTCAAGGAAATGCTGTGGTTCCTGACCGGTGGCACCAACATCCGCGAGCTGCTGCAGCAGAACGTGCGCATCTGGAGCGACTGGCCGCTGGCGCGCTACCGCAAGGAGAGCGGCGAGGACATCACGCAGGCCGCCTTCGAGCAGCGCATCCTCGACGACGCGGCCTTCGCCGCGCGCTGGGGCGACCTGGGCCCGGTCTACGGCAAGCAATGGCGCCGCTGGCTGGGCACCGACGGGCGCGAGCACGACCAGATCGCCGCCCTCATCGACAGCCTGCGCCACAACCCCGGCAGCCGGCGCATGCTGTTCCACGGCTGGAACGTGCCCGAGGTGGGCCAGATGGCGCTGCCGCCCTGCCACCTGCTGTACCAGTACCACGTGACCAGCAGCGGCAGGCTCAATGGCATCCTGTACCAGCGCAGCGCCGACGTGCTGCTGGGCGTGCCCTTCAACTGGGTCGGCGCGGTGGCGCTGCAGGCCATGCTGGCGCAACAGGCCGGCCTGGCGCTGGGCGAGTTCGTCTGGATGGGCGGCGACACGCACCTCTACCTGAACCACCAGGACCAGGCCCGAGAGCAGCTGGTGCGCGCACCGCGGCCCCTGCCCACCCTGCGCCTGGCGCGCAAGCCGGCAAGCATCGACGGCTACACCATCGACGACTTCGTGGTGGAGGGATACGACCCGCATCCCCCCATCCAGGCCGACGTCGCCGTGTAGCGGCGCGCCCCCGGCGTGCCGGGATGACAACAGCGCTCCGCGCAGGGGTTTGTGGCCTGGATGGAATTCATCTATAAACAGCTCCGACCCGTCGCACGTCTCTTCCTCCCATGCAACAAGAGCGCCTCCGGTGTGTCCTGCCTGCCGCCGTGGTGATGTCCATCGGCGCGTGAAGGGCGCCAACCGGCCATGATCCCCCCCGCGCAGCATCCCGATGCCGCTTCGGCCGGCCTTCCCGACGCCGGAGCGCCCGCGTTGATCGTCTGCACCCGGGACGGCCAGGTCCAGCGCAGCAACCCGCAGTGGACGCAGCTGTTCGGGCTGCCCCCGCAAGAAGTGCCGGCGCTGTTCGACCCCGCGCTGTACGCGGACGGCGCCGAGGGCGCGCGCCAGCTGCTCCAGGCCTGCGAGCAGGGCGCCGCGGACCTGCGCATGCGGTGGTTGCGCCGAGACGGTGCCAGTTTCGGCGCGCGGGTCCAGTGCACCACCCTCTCCATCGGCAGCCAGACCTGGTACACCGCCTGGATCACCCCCGAGGAACCCGCGCGCGAGGACAGCGAAAGCCTGCGCCGCCAGCTCGCCGAACACGCGCTGATGCTGGACAACCTGGAGGTGGGCATCGTCTTCACGGGCGACGGCAAGATGCTGCGCGCCAACGCCACCTTCGCGCGGATGTTCGGTTTCGCCGACACCGAAGCCCTGGTGGGCCAGGGCACCTTGTGCCTGTACGAGGACGAGGTGGAGCTACGGCGCCTGGGTACGCAGGTGGCCCGCGCCTTCGCGGAGAGCGGCACCTACAGCGGCTCCTGGGCCGCCCGGCGGCAGGACGGCAGCCGCTTCCATGCCTACGCGCGGGCCCGCGCCATCGAGGTGCCGGGCTACCGCTACGCCACGGTCTGGCTGATCGACGACGAGGCGGACATTCGCCGCGCGCAGGAGGCGCGGCAGGACAACGAGACCTACAGCCGCATGCTGCAGGACTCGCACATCGCGATGTCGATCTACGACCCCGTGGATGACCGCTACACCGACTGCAACGAGGCCGCGCGCAAGCTCTATGGCCTGCCGCGGCGCGAGGACCTGTTCGGGCTCAATGTGCTGGCGGTGTCCGCCGAATTCCAGGAAAACGGCAAGAAGTCGGCGGAGATGCTGGCCATGGGGCGCCAGAACCTGCAGAGCCGCGGCAAGGAGATGCCCACCTTCGAGTGGCTGCACCGCCGGCCCGACGGTACCGAATGGATGGCGGAGGTGCATGGCACGCCCTTCCGCTACCGGGGCCGCACCTACATCCAGTTCACGGTCAGCGACATCACGGCCGCCAAGGCGGCGCGCCGCGAGATGCAGGAGATGTCGGTCTTCCTGCAGACCATGATCGACCGCATGCCCAACGCCGTGTTCTACAAGGGGCCGGACGCCCGCTTCATGGGCTGCAACCAGGCTTTCGAAGTCGCCTACGGCGTGCGGCGCGAAGACCTGGTGGGCAAGCGCGTGGACGAGATGGACTACCTGCCCGCAGCCGAGCGCAGCGCGCTCCAGGCCGAGGACGAGCGCATCATCGCCATGGCCGTGCACGAGCAGAAAGAGATGGAGGTGCAGTTCGCCGACGGCCGGCAGCACCATGTGCTGTATTCGGTCAGCGGGTTTCGCAAGCGCGATGGTTCACCCGGGGGCCTGGTGGGCGTGACGGTGGACCTGGATGCGCTGAAGGCCGCGCAAACCGCGCTGGGCATGGCGCAACGCGAGCAGGTGGCGATCTTCGAGACCGCCGGCGTCGGCATCGCCATCCTGCGCGACGGCGTGATCATGCGCTGCAACCGCGAGCTGGAAAGCATGTTCGGCTACGACGCGGGCGAACTCGAGAACCAGCGCACGCGCGTCTGGTACCAGGACGACGCCATCTACGAAGCCAGCCGCGCCAAGCTCAACGCGCGCATCGGCATGCCCCGGGACAGCCACCACGACCAGCTCTTCGTGCGCAAGGACGGCTCGCACTTCTGGTGCCGCATCTCGGCCCGCTACATCGACCCGGAGTCACCGCACGGCAGCGTGTGGTTCATGGAGGACGTGAGCGAGGAGCGCTCCATCGCCCTGGCCCTGGCCGAGGCCAAGCAGGTCGCCGAGGAGTCCGCGCAGGCCAAGTCGATGTTCCTGGCCAACATGAGCCACGAGATCCGCACGCCGATGAACGCCATCATCGGCCTGTCGATGCTGGCCCTGCGCACCGACCTGGACAAGCGCCAGCGCGACTACGTCTCCAAGGTCCACAACGCCGGCACGGCGCTGCTGGGCATCATCAACGACATCCTGGACTTCTCGAAGGTGGAAGCGGGCAAGCTCGACATCGAGGCCACCACCTTCCGCCTGGACGAGGTACTGGACAACGTGGCCGCCCTGCTCGCGCAAAAAGCCGGCGACAAGGGCCTGGAGCTGCTCTTCGACACCGCGCGCGACGTGCCGCCTGTGCTGGTGGGCGATGCGCTGCGCATCGGCCAGGTGGTGACCAACCTGGTGAGCAACTCCGTCAAGTTCACCGAGAAGGGCCAGGTGGTGGTCTCGGTGCGCCTGCTCGAACAGGAGGGCGAGCAGGTGCGCCTGCGCGTGGACGTGCGCGATTCGGGCATCGGCATGACGCCCGAGCAGGCGGCGCGCCTGTTCCAGGCCTTTACGCAGGCCGACGGGTCGACGACGCGCAAGTACGGCGGCACCGGGCTGGGCCTCACGATCAGCAAGCGGCTGGTGGAGCTGATGGGCGGGGAGATCCATGCCGAATCCACGGCCGGACAGGGCAGCCTGTTCTGGTTCACGCTGCAGGTGGGGGTCGGCGAGGACCAGGGAGAACGCGACGCCGCAGCCCTGGGGCCGATGCGCGGCATGCGCGCGCTGGTGGTGGACGACAACGCCATCGCACGCGAGCTGATGGATGCGCAGCTCAGTGGCATGGGTTTTGCCGTCGATACGGCGGCCAGCGGCGAAGACGCCATCACCGCGGTATCGAAGGCCCGCTCCGGCGAGCGTTACGGCCTGATGGTGGTGGACTGGCAGATGCCCGGCATCGACGGGGTCGAGACCGCCCGGCGCGCCCGCGCGCTGGATGGCGACCTGCACATCGTGATGGCCACCGCCTACGGCCGCGACGAACTGCGCGCGCAGGCCGAAGACGCCGGCATCGAGGCCTTCGTGGTCAAGCCCGTCGGGGCCTCGGCCCTGGTCGATGCGCTGATGACCGCGCTGACGCCCCATTCCACACCGTCCGCACGCAACGTGGCGACGCAGGACATCGCCACCGACCTGCTGCGCGGCGTGCAGCTGCTGCTGGCCGAGGACAACGAGATCAACCAGCAGATTGCCATCGAGCTGCTCGAAGGCGCAGGCGCCCAGGTGCGCGTGGCCCAGAACGGGCGCGAGGCGGTGGACATCGTGGCCTCCGGCGCCAGCTTCGATGCCGTGCTGATGGACCTGCAGATGCCCGTCATGGGGGGCCTGGAGGCCACCCGCCTCATCCGCGCCGACGCGCGCTTCCAGGACCTGCCGATCATCGCCATGACCGCGCACGCGATGGTGGAAGAGCGCGACCGCTGCATCGCCGCCGGCATGGTGGACCACATCACCAAGCCGCTGGACCCGCCGGCCATGTTCAAGTCGCTGCTGCGCTGGGTGCGGGCACGGCCGGCGGATGCCGCCGGCGCATCCGCCCCATCGGCCACTTTGCCCACTTCGCTCACCTCGCTCACCTCGCTCGCACCGCCGGCCGCGCCCAAGGCGGCGCCCTCCACGGAGGCCGCGCCGCCGCAGGCCCTGCCCGGGATTCCCGGTCTCGACGTGGAAGCGGGGTTGCGGCGGGTGGCGGGCAACCGCAGCCTGTACCTGCGGCTGCTGCACCAGTTCAGCGAGGGCCAGGCCGACGCGGCGCAGCGCATCACCGCCGCACTGGCCGAGGGCCGCAAGGACGAGGCAGAACGCATCGCCCACACCGTACGGGGCGTGGCCGGCAACATCGGCCTGGCCGGCCTGCAGGAGATGGCCACGGCCCTGGAGGACGCCTTGCGCCATGGCCGCGACGTGGCGCCCCTGATCACGCCCTTCGCCGATGCGGTCGCCCACGTGGTGCAGGCGCTGGCGGCGTGGCGCAGCGCCACGGAAGCGCCGGCCCAGGCGCCTGCACCGCCGGCGGCGGCCCAGTCGGACCCGGCACAGCAGGCCGACCGCGTCAACCGCTTTGCCCAGCTCCTGGCGGACAGCGACGGTGACGCCGGGGATTTCCTGGCGGCGAACCGCCCTGTGCTGGAACAGGTGTTCGGGGCGGGCCGCTTCGCCGAGATCGACCAGGCCGTCCAGGGCTTCGACTTCGACACGGCCCTGCAAAGCGTGCGCGATGCCGCCGCGCAGCGCGGGCTCCTGATCGAAGCAGTGTCCTGAGGGCCGCGGCCCCGGGGACACCGCGTGAAGCCGACATTGTGGCAACGGTCGAATTCTTCTATAAACGACCATTACCGTTGCGGCCACGCGCCTCCCATGCCAACAGTGTGCAATCCAACGGCAACCCGCTGTACCTCCCCCGCGCCTGCGCGGGCACATCGTCGGTATCCGGCATGACCCCGGCCGTGCCGCATGGCGCGCCCCTCTCCACGGACGCCGCGCAGGCCCTCATGCTGGGCCGTCTGCAGGCCGGCGTGGTGCTGGTGGGCGACGGCAGGATGCTGCATGCCAATGCCAGCTTCGCCCACATGTTCGGCTTCGCGGACCACCACGGCCTGGTGGGCCTGGCGCTGAGCAGCCTCTGCGAGGACGACGCGGAGTTCCAGCGGCTGGACGCCGAGCGCAGGCGGGCCTTCGCGCAGGACGGCAGCTGCAGCACCACCTGGCACGCGTTGCGGCAGGACGGCAGCAGCTTCCAGGTGCTGGCCAACGCCCAGGCCGTCGAGGTGCCGGGCGTGCGCGATGCCGCGGTGTGGATGGTCGAGGACGAGGCGCAGGCCCGCGCCGCGCGGGACGCCCGGCAGGAGAACGAGAGCTACAGCCGGATGTTCCAGCAGTCGCACATCGCCATCGTGATCTACGACCCGGCGGCAGACTGCTACGTGGAATGCAACGAGTCGGCCCGCAAGCTCTATGGCCTGGAGCGGGCCGAGGACCTGGTGGGACGCAACGTGCTGTCGGTCTCGGCGCCCATGCAGGAGCTGGGCCCGTCGGACGTGCTGCTGGCCAGCGGCCGGCGCAACCAGGTGAGCAAGGGTCGCGAGACCTCCAGCTTCGAATGGCGCCACCGCCGGCCGGACGGGACGGAGTGGATGGCCGAATGCCGTGGCACTTCGTTCCGATACCGCGGCAAGACGCTGATCCAGATCACGCTGACCGACATCACGGCCGCCAAGCAGGTGCAGCGCCAGGTCAAGGAGATGGCGGTCTTCCTGCAGACCATGATCGACCGCATGCCCAACGCGGTCTACTACAAGGGCCCCGATTCGCGCTTCCTGGGCTGCAACGAGGCCTTCGAGCAGGCTTTCGGCCTGCGGCGCGAAGCGTTCATCGGCAAGACCCTGAACGACCTGGACCACATCAGCGAGCCCCTGCGCAGCGAGATACAGGCCGAGGAGGAGCGCGTCATCGCCGAGGCCTCGAACGTGCGCCGCGAGACCCGCTTTCGCTTCGCCGACGGACGCATCCACCAGGTGCTGTATTCGGTCAGCGGCTTCCGCAACCGCGACGGCAGCCCCGGTGGCCTGGTCGGCGTGCTGGTGGACCTGGAAGCGCTCAAGGCCGCCGAGAACGCCCTGGGCGTCGCGCAGAAGGAACAGGTCGCGATGTTCGAGACAGCCGGCGTGGGCATCGCCTTCGTGCGCGACGGCGTGATCGTGCGCTGCAACCGCGAGCTCGACGCGATGTTCGGCTACACGCCGGGCGACCTGCAGGGCCGGGACATGGGCATCTGGCGCGGCGACGGCGCGGACCCTGTGCAGGTGCGCACGCAGCTGGAAGCGCATATCGGCATGCCCCGCGACAGCCTGCACGACCAGCAGTTCGTGCGCAAGGACGGCACGCGCTTCTGGTGCCGCATCACGGCCCGCCACATCGACGAGGACGTGCGCCAGGGCAGCGTGTGGTTCATGGAAGACGTGAGCGAGGAGCGTGCCATCGCCCTCGCGCTGGCCGACGCCAAGCAGGCGGCCGAGGAATCGGCCAAGGCCAAGTCGATGTTCCTGGCCAACATGAGCCACGAGATCCGCACGCCGATGAACGCCATCATCGGCCTGTCGATGCTGGCCCTGCGCACCGACCTGGACAAGCGCCAGCGCGACTACGTCTCCAAGGTCCACAACGCCGGCACGGCGCTGCTGGGCATCATCAACGACATCCTGGACTTCTCGAAGGTGGAGGCCGGCAAGCTCGACATCGAGGCCACCACCTTCCGCCTGGACGAGGTGCTGGACAACGTGGCCGCCCTGCTCGCACAGAAGGCCGGCGACAAGGGCCTGGAGCTGCTCTTCGACACCGCGCGCGACGTGCCGCCCGTGCTGGTGGGCGATGCGCTGCGCATCGGCCAGGTCGTGACCAATTTGGTGAGCAACTCCGTGAAGTTCACCGAGAAGGGCCAGGTGGTGGTCTCGGTGCGCCTGCTCGAACAGGAGGGCGAGCAGGTGCGCCTGCGCGTGGACGTGCGCGATTCGGGCATCGGCATGACGCCCGAGCAGGCGGCCCGGCTGTTCCAGGCCTTCACGCAGGCCGACGGATCCACGACGCGCAAGTACGGCGGCACCGGGCTGGGCCTGACCATCAGCAAGCGGCTGGTGGAGCTGATGGGCGGCGAGATCCATGCCGAATCCACGGCCGGCCAGGGCAGCCTGTTCTGGTTCACGCTGCAGGTGGGCGTCGGCGAAGACCAGGGAGAACGCGACGCCGCAGCCCTGGGGCCGATGCGCGGCATGCGCGCGCTGGTGGTGGACGACAACGCCATCGCACGCGAGCTGATGGATGCGCAGCTCAGTGGCATGGGTTTCGTCGTTGACACCGTCTCTGGCGGCGAGGACGCCCTCACCGCCGTGGCGCGCGCGCAGGGTGGCAAACCCTACGGGCTCATGGTGGTGGACTGGCAGATGCCCGTCATGGACGGCATCGAGACCGCGCGCCGCGTGCGCGGCCTCGACGACCGCATCCGCATCGTGATGGCCACCGCCTACGGCCGCGACGAGTTGCGCGCACAGGCGGAATCCGTGGGCATCGAAGCCTTCGTGGTCAAACCCGTGGGGCCTTCGGCCCTGGTCGATGCGCTGATGACCGCGCTGGCGCCCGGTGCGGCCACGGCGGTGCGTGCGGCGCCCACGCAGGACATCGCCACCGACCTGCTGCGCGGCGTGCAGCTGCTGCTGGCCGAGGACAACGAGATCAACCAGCAGATCGCCATCGAGCTGCTCGAAGGCGCGGGCGCCCAGGTGCGCGTGGCCCAGAACGGGCGCGAGGCGGTGGACTTCGTGGCCTCCGGCGCCAGCTTCGACGCCGTGCTGATGGACCTGCAGATGCCCGTCATGGGGGGCCTGGAGGCCACCCGCCTCATCCGCGCCGACGCGCGCTTCCAGGACATTCCGATCATCGCCATGACCGCGCATGCCATGGTGGAGGAGCGGGACCGCTGCATCGCCGCCGGCATGGTGGACCACATCACCAAGCCGCTGGACCCACCGGCCATGTTCAAGTCGCTGCTGCGCTGGGTGCGGCCACGGCCGGCCGATGCGGCCCCGACAACGGCCTCGACAGCGGCGGCCAGCGGCATCGCCACCGCAACAGCCACCACCACAACGGCGGACTCGGCCACGCCGACGACGGTGCGCGCCGCGCCGACGGCGGAGGAAGCACTGCCGCAGATCCCCGGGCTGGACACGGTGGCGGGCCTGCGGCGCGTGGGCGGCAACCGGGCGCTGTACCTGCGCCTGCTGCACCAGTTCGTCGACGGGCAGGCCGATGCCCCGCAACGCGTGGCCGACGCCGTGGCCGAGGGCCGCCGCGACGAGGCCGAGCGCATGGCCCACACGGTACGCGGCGTGGCCGGCAACCTGGGCCTGGGCAGCCTGCACGCCGTGGCCACGGCGCTCGAAGAGGCATTGCGCCACGGCGGCGACACGCCCGCCAGCCTCGCGGCATTCGGCGCGGAGGTCGGCGCCGTCGTCGGCGCGTTGCGCGCGGCCTGGTCGGCCTCGGCACCGGAGGCCGCCTCGGCGCCCCCGCCCACCGCGCCGGGGTCCGCGGTCGACGGCGAGGCCGCTGCCGAGAGCGCGACACGCCTTGCCCAGCTGCTGGCCGCCAGCGACGGCGACGCCGAGGACTTCCTGGCGCGGCACCGCGCGTTGCTGCACGGCTTCTTCGGCGACACCGCATTCGCCGTCATCGAACAGGCCGTGCAGGGCTTCGATTTCGATGCCGCGCTGGAGGCGATGCGCGCAGCGGCGGCGGACCGGGGCCTGGCCATCGAAGCCATCTCCTGAACGTGGTGTACCGTATCGGCCGCCACGCGGGCCTAGGCACGCACCCGGCAGTGCGGCATGCCACACTGCCACCCGGCGCCATTCACCCCCACCTTCGACCCACATCGCCACCACCCCGTCGCCCACCATGCCCAAATCCGCAGACCCTGGCCTTGCCTCTTACCGTTTTGCCGATGCCCCCTTGGCCGGCCAGAAAGCAAAGGCGGGCGCTTTCCAGCTCAAGCGCTTCGACCCCGCCGCCAAGCCCCTGTCCAGCGGCGACAAGCAGCAGGACAAGGAGCGCGTGGCCGCGCTGGCCTCGGAGCTCGACGGACTGCAGGACCTGCTGTACGCCGACAAGCGCTTCAAGGTGCTGGTGGTGCTGCAGGGCACCGACACCAGCGGCAAGGACGGCACCATCCGCGGCGTCTTCGGCCAGATGACGCCGCTGGGCGTGCACACCATTGGCTGGAAGGCGCCGAGCGAGGCCGAACGCGCGCACGACTACCTCTGGCGCATCCACCAGCAGGTGCCTGCGCTGGGCGAGATCACGGTCTTCAACCGCAGCCACTACGAAGACGTGCTGGTGCCCGTGGTCAACGGGCAGCTCACGCCGCAGCAGACGCAGCAGCGCTACGCCCACATCAACGACTTCGAGCGCATGCTGGCCGAGACCGGCACGCTGGTGCTCAAGTGCTTCCTGCACATCTCCAAGGAAGAGCAGCGCCTGCGCCTGCAGGCGCGGCTGGACGATCCCACCAAGAACTGGAAGTTCGCCGGCGGTGACCTCGAAGCGCGCAAGCAATGGAGCGACTACCAGCGCGCCTACGAAAAGGCCATCGCCGCCACCGGCACCCCGTGGGCGCCCTGGCATGTCATACCCGCCGACTCCAAGACCCACCGCAACCTGATGGTGGCCACGCTGCTGCGGGAGGCGCTTCGGGGGCTCAAGCTGCGCTATCCCCCGGCGGACCCGGCGCTCAAGGGCCTGAAAGTCGAGTGAGCGGCGGATCGCAGCAGGGGCGAAGCCGCTTGCCGGATACCAGGCACCGCACCACTAGAATCCCTTGCCGCCCTGCCTGCGCGCCTCTTGCGAGAGTCCGTGGCCAGTGCATCCTCCTACCCCCGCGGTGACCTACATGAACAGATTGCCCACCGGCGTCGAAGGCCTTGACGAAATCCTCAACGGAGGACTGTTCGAAGGTGGCGTCTACATCCTGGAAGGTCCGCCGGGCGTCGGCAAGACCACGCTGGCCAACCAGGTGGCGTATACGCTGGCCAGGCGCGACGCCAAGACGCTCTACGTGACCATGCTGGCGGAGTCGCATGCGCGCATGTTGCAGCACATGGAGCACCAGAGCTTCTTCGACCAGAGCGAAGTCAATTCGCGCGTCTTCTACGTCAGCGGCTACCGCGAGCTGGTGCAGGGGGGCCTGCGCTCCGTGGTCGAACTGCTGCGCGGCGAGATCACGCGCAGCCGCGCCGCGCTCCTCGTGATCGACGGGCTCGTGATCGAAGGGCAGGAGTCCAATGCCGATGACTCCGTGCGCCAGTTCGTGCACGAGCTGCAAAGCCTGGTGAACGTGCTGTCCTGCACCTGCCTGATCCTGACCAGCGGACGCGCGAACGCCCTGAGCGCGGACCAGACGATGGTCGACGGACTGCTGGCCTTCGAAGACCACGGCTTCCATTGGCGCGCCGAGCGGCGCATGCAGGTGCGCAAATTCCGCGGCTGCCAGGTCATCCGGGGCCAGCACACCTTCTGCATCTCCAGCCGGGGGCTGC
Source organism: Burkholderiaceae bacterium (assembly GCA_965278985.1). GTDB lineage: Bacteria > Pseudomonadota > Gammaproteobacteria > Burkholderiales > Burkholderiaceae_C > CAISIP01. Next base: position 2,524,703 of record OZ257131.1, read on the forward strand.
AGTTCTTCCCGCGGCTGGAAAGCCTCCCACCACCCACGCCCCACAAGGTCTATGGAGAGGACACCGCGCCGTCGGGATTGGCGATGATCGACTCCGTCCTACACCGCGGTGGATTATTCGCTGGCGGCGCTTCGGTGGTGATCGGGCACAGTGGGTCCGGCAAGACGACGATGGCGCTGGCCTTTGCGGCGGCATCCACGGCTTCGCACCCCGGTCTGTTCATCTCCTGTTCGGAATTGCCTGCGGACCTTCGCAATGTCGCGACGGCCCTGGGCCTGCAGGTGGAAGAAGCGATCGGCGCGAACGCCCTGACCATCTCGCACATGGGTCTCGAAGACGAGTCGATGGATGAAATGGGCCACAAGCTGCTGCGGCTGGTCGACGAAGGGCGGGTGCGCCGCCTGGTCGTCGATGGCCTGGAGGGGCTGGCGGACACGCTGGCTTTTTCCGAACGGGGTTACCGGTTCCTGGGCCGGCTGCTCCTGGAGCTGAAGCACCGCGGCGTGACCTCGATCTTCACGGTCGATCCGGATGCGCTGGCCGTCGCGGCGGGCACGGCACTGGCCGAAGGTGTGGTCGGATGGTTCGACAACGCCTTCGTCTTCGAGGGCAGCGCGGAGTCGCGGAAGGATGTGGGTGCGAGGCCGCTGCAGATGCGCAAGGTGCGGGGCAACCGGGGCGGCCTGGGCGTGGTGGATGTGAATCTCGCGTTGTTGAAAGAGACCGTGCCTGACAAGGCTTGAAAAGGGATCCCTTGAAAAAGCTGATCTTGGTTGTCGAGGACGAGTACGGCATCAGCGAGATGCTGCGCATGATTCTCGAAGCTGACAACTACCGCGTCGCGCTGGCCTCCAACGGGCAGCTCGCTCTCGAGCTTTTGAAAGGCGAGATCCCCGCCCTGATCCTGTCCGATTTCATGATGCCCGTGCTCAACGGCGGCGAGCTGGGCGTCGCGGTACGCCAGACCGCGGCACTCGCGCAGGTGCCCTTCGTGTTCATGAGCGCCACCACCGAAGACACCGTGCACCAGGCCTTCGGCGACTACGACGCCTTCCTGACCAAACCCTTCGACGTCGATGCGCTGCTCGCGGTGGTGGATCGCCTGGTCACGAATGGCCGCGTGCCGTTGCCCACCGAGGAAGAGGTGAGCGCTTCGGTCCGGGCCCTCCTGCGGGGCATGCAGCTGCCACCCGGCTGACAGGGCGCCTCAGGCACCGGGCCGGAAGCACGCAGAGTCCATGGACCCTCGGAAAAAGATTCCCGTCAGCCAGGTCACGCTGGGCATGTACATCCATGCCCTGGAAGGGTCGTGGATGTCGCACCCCTTCTGGCGGACCAAGTTCGTGCTGAAGGACCCTGCCGACCTGGAGTCGCTGCGGCGCAGTGGCATCCCCTTCTGCTGGATCGACACCACACAGGGGCTGGATGCGGCGCCCACCCCACCTACCCCACCCACGCCAGCCGCCGCGGTGCCCCTGCCCGCTGCACCGGCTGCGGCACCCCTCCTCGCCGCAGCCCCGGCGGCCCCCCGCCCCCGCAACGCCCCCACCTCCATGCGCGATGAACTCGCCCATGCCGAGCAACTGGTGAACAAGTCGCGCCGCGCGGTGATCGACCTCTTCGGCGAAGCGCGGCTGGGCAAGGCGGTGCAGACCGATGACTGCATGGCGCTGGTGGATGAACTCTCCAGCTCGGTCACGCGCAACCCTTCGGCTTTGATCAGCCTGGCACGGCTCAAGACCAAGGACGACTACACCTTCATGCACTCGGTGGCGGTGTGCGCGCTGATGGTGTCGCTGGGCCGGCAGCTGCAGCTCAGCGAGGACGAGGTGCGCCAGGCCGGCCTGGCCGGGCTGCTGCACGACATCGGCAAGATGATGATGCCGCAGGAAGTGCTGAACAAGCAGGGCGCGCTGACCGACGACGAATACGCGGTCATGAAATCCCACCCCGAGCGGGGTTTCGAGATCCTGCGCAACGGCGGCCAGGTGCCCGACCCGGCGCTGGACGTCTGCCTGCACCACCACGAGAAGGCCGATGGCAGCGGGTATCCGCACAAGCTCACCGCCGACAGGACGAGCATCATCACGCGCATGGCGGCGGTCTGCGACGTGTACGACGCCATCACTTCCAACCGCCCCTACAAGCAGGCCTGGGATCCGTCCGCGTCGCTGGCGCGCATGGCGCAGTGGAAGGGGCACTTCGACCCCAAGGTGTTCCACGCCTTCATCCGCTGCGTCGGCATCTACCCCGTGGGGTCGCTGGTGAAGCTGCAGTCCGGCCGCCTGGGCGTGGTGATGGAGCAGAGCGGCGACGCGCTCACGGCGCCGCGCGTGAAGATCTTCTATTCCACCAAGTCGCAGTCGCACATCCCCGAACGCGTCCTGGACCTGGCACAGCCGGGCGCCAACGACAAGATCGTCAGCCGCGAGGAGCCCGCGACATGGGGCTTCAAGCACATCGACGACATGTGGCGGCGCGAGGAGTCCTGAGCGGCGGCGGGCAAGGCCCCGCGCCCAGGGCGAGGCAACGGCGGTGTGACAATGGGCCATGCGCATCTACCTCATCTACGCACGGGCCCGCAACGGCGTGATCGGGCGCGACAACGGCATGCCCTGGCACCTTCCCGAGGACATGGCGCACTTCCGGCGCCACACCAGCGGCCATCCGGTGGTCATGGGCCGCAAGACCTGGGACTCGCTGCCGCCGCGCTTCCGCCCCTTGCCGGGCCGCACCAATGTGGTGGTGACGCGCCAGCCGGAATGGAAAGCCACCGGGGCGCTGGTGGCTGGCAGCGTGGACCAGGCCTTCGCACTGTGCAAGGGGCTGACGCCCTTGCCCTCCGAGGTGTGGGTGACAGGTGGCGCGCAGATCTACCGCGAGGCGCTGCCTATGGCGCACGCCGTGCTGGTCACCGAAATCGAGCGCGACGTGGAAGGTGACGTGTCCATGCCCGCGCTGGACCCTGCCGTCTGGCAGCCCACGCAGCGCGAGCCCCACACGGCGCTGGACGGCACGCCCTTCGCGTTCGTGACCTACACGCGGCGCTGACAGCGCGCCGCGCGCATCCTCACATCGCGGGTGCGCCCTCTGCCACGGGCTGCAACATCGCCGCACCGGGGTCTTCCTCGCCCGCGACCGAGAGCGTGCCGGGTGCCGCCGGCGCCACGCCGGCACTTTCGCGGCAGTAGGTCACGAAGCGGTGGATGAAATGCAGCTTGGCCACCACCGGCACGCTCATCACGAAGGGATAGAAGTCGTGCTGGCCCATGCTGCGTGACAGCTCGTTGACCATGCCGGTGAGCGCGACCCAGGCGTTCACGAAGGCCAGGAAATGCTGCTCGCTGGTGGCCAGCGTGGGGGGCGCATCGGCCGCCACCTCGGGCTGGGGCATGGACTCCAGCGTGGGCAGCATCACCTGGCACAGGGCATTCTGGTCGAAAGGATCCTGCAGCTGCCGCTCCACGCGCGTGATGTCCACGCCCGTGCTCAGCGCGGTGTCCAGCGCGTCGAGCATGTGCAGGTAGTGGGCCCAGGTCTCTGCCCAGTCCTCCCACGGATGGGCGCTGGCATAGGCGCTTACGAAGTTCAATGCCCAGTTCGGCTGCGGCCCGTTGGCATGGTAGTTCGCGAGCAGGCTGCCGTAGTCCTGCCGCTCGTCGCCGAAGAGTGCGCGGAAGGGCTCCAGCCACGGCCCGCCATCGAGCAGGCGGCTCCAGTAGTAGTGGCCGGACTCGTGGCGCAGGTGGCCCAGCACCGTGCGGTAGGGCTCCTGCATGGCGCTGCGCACCGCCTCGCGCACGGCGTCGTCGGCCTCGTCCACGTTGAGCGTGATGATGCCGTTCTGGTGGCCCGTCATCACCGGCGCGGGCGCGAGCGCGCCCACCAGCAGGTCGAAGGCCATGCCACGTTGCATGTCCTCGGTGAGCCGGGAGGCAACGGGCAGGCCCAGGGTGATCAACGACGACACCAGCCGGCGCTTGGCCAGTTCCACGCGGCGCCACAGGTCCGCGTAGGCGGGAACGCCCAGGTCGGGCACCATGCGGTTCAGGCGGCAGCAGCGGCACAGGCCGTTGTTTCCGGCGTCTTCGGGGCGCAGCAGCCAGTTGCAGCCGGCCGGCGAGTCCAGGTTCGCGCAGCGTTGGTAACGCAGGCCGTCGCTGGCCTCGCCCACGATGCGCCACAGCGCCGGTGCACCATCGGCTGCGACCTCTGCATCCGGCTCCAGCGGCAACAGGGCGGCGGCCTCGGGCAGGTAGCCCAGGGCATGGCCGCAATGCAGGCACTGGCTGTTGCGGAAGAACACGGGGCGTTCGCATACGCAGTGGAACACGCGCCCCATGAAAGGCAGCGCCGAGGTCCAGCTGCCCGGGGCAACAGGAGCGTCAGGTGCTACAGGTGCGGCAGGGGCGAAAGGGGTATCGACGGCGGCATTCATGGGTGGCATGGAGGGTGCAATGGCATGGGCGCGAATGCTACGGCCGGCACCGTGCTGCTTGCGTAGGACGGCAGGACTTCAGGGCGTCGCTGGCCGCCTGCGCCGCCGTGGCGCGGGCCAGCAAGTCTCAAAGGTTGCCGAAACCGGAGGGCCCCGTGCCTTCGGCGTGGGGCACGGTGGCGTATTCCTTCAGCCGGTTGTAGAGCGTCTTGAGGCTCACCCCCAGCGCCGCGGCCGTCTTCTCCTTGTGGCGGCCGAAATGCTCCAGCGTGGCCAGCGTCATCTGGCGCTCGATCTCGGCCAGCGAGGTTCCCACCTCGAAGCGCAGCATCGGCGCACCCGTCGCGCCGGGTGCCTGCGGCGCAGCGGCCGGCGTGGCGTCCACCGTGGGCAGGCAGTCGTCGACGATGGTCGCGTCGCGGGCCATGACATAGGCGCGGTACACGATGTTGCGCAGCTCGCGCACGTTGCCCGGCCAGGCATAGGCGCGCAGACGCTCCAGCGCTTCGCGGGACAGGCGCTTGCGCTGGCCTTCCCGCTGCCCGATCTCGTCCAGGAAATGCGTCGCCAGCAAGGCGATGTCGTCCGCCCGCTCGCGCAGCGCGGGCATGTGGATCGGAAAGACGTTGAGCCGGTACAGCAGGTCCTCGCGCAGCTTGCCGCTGGCCACCGCCATGACCGGGTCGCGGTTGGATGCCGCGATGATGCGCACGTCGGACTCCTGCGTCTGCATCGCGCCCACGCGCATGAACGTGCCGGTCTCCAGCACGCGCAGCAGCTTGACCTGCAGGTCCAGCGGCATCTCGGTCACCTCGTCGAGGAAGAGCGTGCCGCCGTTGGCGCGTTCGAAGAAGCCCTGGTGCTGGCGGTCCGCGCCGGTGAAGCTGCCCTTCTCGTGGCCGAAGATCTCGCTCTCGATCAGGTGCGGCGACACGGCCCCGCAATTGACCGCGAGGAAAGGGCGGCCACGCCGGCGGCTCAAGTCGTGCACGGTGCGCGCCACCAGCTCCTTGCCACTGCCGCTCTCGCCCGTGACGAAGACCGTGACCGCCGTGCCGGACACGCGCAGGATCTGCTCGTGCACGCGCCGCATCGACAGGGAGCGCCCCCATAGCAGGCCGAAGTGGCCTTCCTCTTCCAGCACGTGCTGCATGCCCTGCCCATCGGCGTGCAGCGTGGAAGGCCGGCGCAGCCGCGACAACATGCCCCGCAGCTGCTTGACGTTCGGCGGCTTGGTGAGGTAGTCGGACACCCCCAGGCGCAGCGCCTGCACCAGATTCTCGACGCTGGCCTGGCCCGTGACCAGCACCACGTCCGTGCCCGGCAGCGCCTTGAGATCCTCCATGAGTTCCATGCCGTTGCCGTCGGGCAGGTGCAGGTCCAGGAGCACCAGGTCGGGCTTTTGCAGGGCGATCTGCGCGCGCGCGTCGCGCAGGGAGCCGACGGTGGCCACCGTGAAGCCTTCGTCCGCGATCAGCTCCCCGAGGGACTGGGCAAACTCCGGCAGATCATCGACAACCAGCGCATGGGTCATGGAAGGCTTGGAAAGCCCGGCCGCGTGATCGCACAAATTGCCTCGCGCCCGGTGGCTGCGAACCACGTGTTCGACAGCCTGCCCGACCATTATGGTGTCGATGCTGCGCCGCGTCAGCTCCCTGGGGTCGGCAATAGGGGTCGGCCGAATCCTACGCGTCGACTGCGTGGAATTTTCCCGGCAGCCGCCCGCACGACACGCTTCTTTTCCTACCGTCGCGCTGGCCGGTTGACCTACAGACGCCTTCGGAGCAGACTTCCTACACTGACTCCCATCCCACCTTCACGGAGACCAGCCATGCGTAACCAGACTGCTTCTTCGCGCGCCTCGCGCCCCGTCACTGCCGCAGCCCCGGTGCGCAGTCCACGAAGCCGCAGCCGTGCGGCGCGTGTGCAGGCCGAGGCCCTCGGCACGCTCGGCACGCCGTTTGCGATCCCCACGAAGGACAAGGCGCCGGACCATGCCCGTGTACCGTCCCACGGTGCCTTGCCGAGTTACTGCGACCGGCAACCGGCCGCGGTACTGGACGATGGCTGGGTGGGCGAGACGCTCGAAGCCTCCGACGACTTCGATGCCATGGACGCCTACGACGACTTCCTGGACGATTCCGGCGATATCGAAGACAGCCGCTGAGCCCTGCGGCTCAGCCCCAGCTCATCCCCTTGGCAGCGTCACGGTGAACACCGTGCGCTCGCCCGGCCGGGACTGCAGCGTGACGCGGCCTCCGTGCGCCAGCACGATCTGCTGCACGATGTAGAGGCCCAAGCCCAGGCCCTCCCCGCGCCCCGAGGTCCGGCGTCCACTGCGGAACGGGTCGAACAACGAAGGCTGCAGCTCCTCCGGGATATGGCCCGCGTTGCACACGCGGATGACCAGGTGCTCCGGGTGCTGGCCATCCACCTCCACCTCCACGGGCGCCTCCGGTGCGCCATGCTGCTGGGCATTGCCCACCAGGTTGGACACCACCTGCGCAATACGGTCCCCATCCCATTGGCCGAGGTAGTCGCCGGTGCATTGCAGGCTGACAGGTCGCTCGGGGCGGGCCATGCCGCGCTCATGGACGACGCGCTCCACCACGGCACAGATGTCGCAGGAGGTGCGCGTCACCGCCAGGCCGCCGCCCACGCGTGCACGCGCGAGGTCCAGCAGGTCTTCGATCATGCGGCTCATCATGCGGCTGCTTTGCTGCACGCGCGTGCCCACGCGCTGCACCGATTCGTCCGGCTTGCGGACCAGCAGCTCGGACGCCATCATGATCGAGGACAGGGGTGCACGCAGGTCGTGGCCCAGCACCGCCGTGAACATCTCGTGTGTGCGCAGGTCTTCCGTGCGCTGCTGCAGGTTGCGCGCGAGCTGCTGCTTCTGCCGGTACAGCTGGCAGAACACGCCGACCTTGCTGCGCAGCATGCGCGGCTCGATGGGCTTGAAGAGGAAGTCCACCGCGCCACTGTCATAACCCTTGAACTGGCGCTGCTGGTCGTGCGAGCCGGCGGTGACGAAGATGATCGGCACGTGGCGCGTGCGTTCGCTGCCACGCATGAGCTCGGCCAGCTCGAAGCCATCCATGCCCGGCATCTGCACGTCCACCAGCGCCAGCGCCACCTCGTGCAGCAGCAGCAGCTCCAGTGCCTCGGGGCCGGAGCGCGCCATGAGCAGCTCGATCCCCTGGTCTTCCAGCAGCGCCTGCAGGGCGATGAGGTTGTCGTCCAGGTCGTCCACCATCAGGCATTTGGCAAGCGGCAGGTCCGCCGCGGCGGAAGATTTCACGCTGTGATTCCTTTACGCATCGAATGCAGAAGGCTGGCGACCTGCGCCAGCGGCAATACCAGGTCCACGGGCCCCGCGCCCAGCGCGCTGGCAGGCATGTAAGCCGCCTCGGCCGTCTCCGGGTCCTGCACCACGGCCATGCCACCGGCCCGGCGCACGGCCTGCAGTCCCGCCGCGCCGTCCTGGTTGGCGCCCGTCATCAGGATGGCCAGCAGCTGCTCGCCATAGACCTCGGCCGCGGACTCGAACAACACGTCGATGGACGGGCGCGAGAAATGCACCGGTGCATCCACCGACAGCGCCACGCGGGGTGCACCCGCGCCCGGCGTGCGGCCGGCATCGACGAGCAGGTGGTAGTCCGGCGGCGCGAAGACCACCACGCCACGGTCCAGCGGCATCTTGTCGGTGGCCTCCAGCACCGGCAGCGCGCAACGCGGGCCGAAGATCCCCACCAGCAGGCTGCGCCGGTCGCGCGGCAAGTGCAGCGCGACCAGTACCGGCACGGGCAGGTCCGGCGGCAACGCGGGCAGCAGCATCGACAGCGCCTCCACGCCACCGGCGGAGGTGCCCATTGCGATGGCCGCCACACCGCGGCCCTGCAGCGACTGCCATGCCGGTGCGTGCAGCACCACCTGGGCCATGGCGGGCTCCGGAGGCAGGGGCGCGTGGTGCGTCGCCATCAGGCCACCTTCTGGAAGATGCGCTCGTCGCGCACGAAGTCGGCGAAGGCATCGGCATTGGCCGAGAAGCGCAGCGACTCCTTGGAGCCCAGCCCCAGGAAACCCTTGCGGCACAGGGCCTCCCGGAAGAGGCCCAGCGCGCGGTCCTGCAGCGGGCGGTCGAAATAGATCAGCACGTTGCGGCAGGACACCAGCTGCACTTCCGCGAACACGCTGTCGGTCGCCAGGCTATGGTCCGAGAACACCATGCGCTGGCGCAGCGCCTTGTCGAAGACCGCGCGTCCGTAGGCGGCCGTGTAGTAGTCCGACAACGAGCCGCGTGCACCCGCGCGCTGGTGGTTGGTGGTAAAGCCGGGAATGCGCTCCAGGTCGTAGACACCGGCCTCGGCGCGGCGCAGCGCATGCGGGTTGATGTCGGTGGCATAGATCAGCGAGCGGTCCAACAACCCCTCCTCGTGCAGCAGGATGGCCAGCGAATACACCTCTTCGCCCGCGCTGCAGCCAGCCACCCAGATCTTCAGCGACGGGTAGGTGCGCAGCAGCGGCACCACCTCGCGGCGCAGGGCCAGGAAGTAGTCGGGGTCGCGGAACATCTCGCTGACCTGCACGGTCAGGTATTCGAGCAGCGCCGGGAACACGGCCTCTTCGTGCAGCACGCGGTCCTGCAGCTGCGACAGGCTCTTGCAGCCGAACTGCGTCATCGCGGCCGTCAGGCGCCGCTTCAGCGAGGCCGTGGAATAGCCGCGGAAGTCGAAATGGAAACGCTGGTAGATCGCCTCCACCAGCAGGCGCATCTCCAGGTCCTGGGTGCGTGAGGGCATGGCGCGCGGCTCGTTATTTGGGCATCCACACCCGCAGCAGCGACATCAGCTTTTCCACGTCCAGCGGCTTGGCGATGTAGTCGTTGGCACCCGCGGCCAGGCAACGCTCCTGGTCGTCGCGCATGGCCTTTGCCGTGAGCGCGATGATGGGCAGCTTCTTCCACTCGGGGCGCTTGCGGATCTCGCGCATGCAGGTCAGGCCGTCCATCTCCGGCATCATGATGTCCATCAGCACCAGGTGGATGGGCTGGCCGTCGGGCCCGCGGCTGCGTTCCAGCGAAGCCAGTGCCTCGATGCCGTTGCGGGCCAGTTCCACCTTCGCACCCTTGGGCTCCAGCACGCTGGTGAGCGCGAAGATGTTGCGCACGTCGTCCTCCACGACCAGGATCGTGCGGCCATCGAGCGCACTGTCGCGGTCGCGGGCCGCCTGCAGCATGCGCTGCGCCTCGGCCGGCAGCGACGCCTCCACCTGGTGCAGGAACAGCGTGACTTCGTCGAGCAGCCGCTCGGGCGAGCGTGCATCCTTGATGATGATGGACTTGGAGAAGCGGCGCAGTTGCTGCTCCTCCTGCGCCGTGATGGAGCGCCCGGTGTAGACGATCACGGGCGGGAAGGCCGCCTGCTCCTGCGCCGCCATCTGCTCCAGCAGCTCGTAGCCGCTCAGGTCGGGCAGGTTCAGGTCCATGATCATGCAGTCGAAGCTCGCGTTGCGCAGCTGCTCCAGCGCCGCGCGCGCGTTGTCCACGCCCACGATCTCCACATCGGCGTGGCCCAGCAGCTGGCGGATGCTCTCGCGCTGGCGGTCATCGTCCTCCACCACCAGCACGTGGCGCACACGCTGCGAGAACTTGGCTTCCAGCCGCTGCAGCGCCGTCACCAGCTGCGCGCGCTTGACCGGCTTGAGGTCGTAACCCACCGCGCCCATGCCCATGGCCTCCTGCACATAGTCGGCCACGGACAACACGTGCACGGGGATATGGCGCGTGCGCACATCGCGCTTGAGCTGGTCCAGCACCGACAGCCCGGAATGGTCCGGCAGGTGCATGTCCAGCAGGATGGCACTGGGGTTGTGCAGCGCGGCCACGGCCAGGCCATCGGTGGCGGTATGGGCCAGCAGGCAGTGGAAATCCATCTCGCTGGCCAGGTCGCGCAGGATGTCGGCAAAGCGCAGGTCGTCCTCGATCACCAGGATCACGCGGCCCTTGCTGCCTGCAGGCAGTGCCGGCACGCTGCGGCCCGCGTCCGGGGGCGGCATGCGCAGGCCGGGCGGCGCGGCGGCGGGCAGGTCCGCATCCGCGGCCTCCACGCGGGCCGCCGGCTCGGCGCGCGCCGCGGCCGGCGCGGGTGCAGGCGTGCGTGGCAAGGCCTGGCCCGGCGCCAGCGGCAGGCGCAGGCTGAACACGCTTCCCTCGCCCACCACGCTGTGCACGCTGAGCTCGCCACCAAGCAGCTGCGCCAGCTCGCGCGAGATCGACAGCCCCAGGCCCGTGCCGCCGTATTTGCGATGGGTGCTGCCATCGGCCTGGCGGAAGGCTTCGAAGATCAGGTCCAGATGCTGCGCGGCGATGCCAATGCCGGTGTCGCGCACGGCGAAGACGATGCCCCCGTCGGCGGGCGCCGACACCTCCACGGTGATACGCCCCTTGGAGGTGAACTTCAGCGCGTTGGACACCAGGTTCTTGAGGATCTGGCCCAGCCGCTGCGAATCGGTGCGCATCTGCGCGGGGATGCCCTCGTCCAGCACGACATCCAGCTGCAGCTGCTTCTGCTGCGCCAGGGGGCGCAGGCTGCGCACCAGCGTCTCGACAGTGCCGGCGATGGACACCGCCTCGACCTGCAGCTCCATCTTGCCGGCCTCGATCTTGGAGAGGTCCAGGATGTCGTTGATCAGGTGCAGCAGGTCGTTGCCGGCCGAGGTGATGGTCTCCGCGTACTTGACCTGGTCGGGCGTGAGGTTGCCACCCTTGTTGTCGGCCAGCAGCTTGGCCAGGATCAGCGTGGAGTTCAGCGGCGTGCGCAACTCGTGGCTCATGTTGGCCAGGAACTCGGACTTGTACTGGTTGGCGCGCTCCAGCTCGTCGGCCTTGGCGCTGAGCACACCCTGGGACTGGGACAGCTCGTCGCGCTGGTGTTCCAGCATCTGGGCCTGTTCCTCCAGCTGCGCATTGGTCTGCTCGAGTTCGGCCTGCTGGTTCTGCAGCTGCAGCTGCGACTGGTTCAGCACGCGGCCCTGCTCTTCCAGCTCCTCATTGTTGACGCGCAGCTCCTCCTGCTGGGCCTGCAGCTCCTCGGCCTGGCGCTGGGTCTCCTCCAGCAACTCTTCCAGCCGGGTGCGGTCGCGCGAGCTGCGCACGGCCATGCCCAGCACCTCGGACAGGCGCTCCAGCAGCTCGGCGTCGGTGGCGTCCAGGCGGCGCAGGAAGCCCAGCTCCACCACCGCTTCCACGCGGCCATCGATCACCGCGGGCGCCAGCATCACCGCCTGTGGCCGGCCCTGGCCCAGGGACGAGTTGACGGGCAGGTAGCCCTCCGGCAGGTCGCTCACCAACAGCGGGTGGCGGGCTTGCACCGCCTGGCCCAGCAGCCCGTCACCGGGCCGCAGCAGCGGGGCGTCAGCAGGTACCGCGTACCCCGCGATACGCCGGAAGCGGTCTCCGGGTTCCGCCAGGTACAGCGCGCCGACGCGCGCATCCAGGTAGCGCACCAGGTAGTCCAGCACGCCGGCACCCAGCAGCTCCAGCCGCTGCTCCCCCTGCACGCGCTCGCTCAAGCCGGCCTGCCCGGCGCGCAGCCAGATCTGGTCCTCGCGCAGCATGTAGTCGCGCGAGATCATGGCCGCGGCTATCAGCACCAGCACGAGCAGCAGCCCCGAGCCACCGGCCTGGACCCAGGAGGACAGCGCGATGGCGGCCTGCCAGTCGGCCTGGCGGCGCTCCAGCTTGAGCTGCTCGGCGCGCAGCATGCCGGCCACGGCCTCGCGGATGTTGTCCATCACGATGCGGCCGCGGTTCGAGCGCACGAGCGCCAGCGCGCCCTCGGTGTCGCCGCTGCGGCGCAGCGTGATGGACTGCTCCATCTCCTGCGACTTCTCGGCCAGCAGCACCTGCAGCGCACCCAGGCGCCGGAGCTGCTCGGGGTCGTCCTCCGACAGTTCGCGAACGCGGTTCACGGCGGGCGCGATGGCAGCCCGGGACCGGTTGTAGGGCTCCAGGTAGATCTCCGTGCCCACCAGCAGGTAGCCGCGCTGGCCGGTTTCGGCGTCCTGCATCTCCGACAGCAGACCCCGGAGCTCGGACATGGTCAGCGTGGAACGCGTGATGCGTTCGGCCGTGGCCTCGCGGTTCTGCAGTGCAGCGAAGGAGAAATACGCGATGAGGACGATGGCAACGATGGCCAGCACAAAACCCGCCACGGCGACAGGGGGCAGGAGGCGGCGGTTGCGTCGGGCGCGGGTCGTGCGTGCGGAGGGGGATTCGACAGCCATGCGAAGGGTGGGTGGTGCTCCGTCTTCCGGGGGATCGTGTGAAGAGGAGGCGGCACGCGCGCTGGGCACGGCTACATCATCATTTATACGTACGAAGGCCGGATGATAAACGCCGAGCTGGCGGACTTACGGTCGAGCAGCCCGTGCCGCCCTGTGGCATGGGCGCCACCGGATCAGAAACTCGTCCATTCGTCGTCGGCACCCCCACGGCCGCCGGCCGCGGGCTGCGGGGCTGCCGCGCGGGGTGCTGAACCCGCCGCCAGGCGCGGCGCGGCCGCGCTTCGCCGTTCCGGCAATGCCGCCGGCACTTTTCGCGGCGCCAGAGGCGGCTTGGCCGCAGGCGCGCGCGGCGGGGCCTTGGGCGGGGCTGCACGCGGGGGCACGGCCACGTCGGCGCCGAGCTTGAACACGGCGACGGCCTGCACCAATTGCTCTGCCTGCAGCTTGAGGCTCTCCGCGGCTGCCGCGCTCTGCTCCACCAGCGCCGCGTTCTGCTGCGTCGCCTGGTCCATCTGCTGCACCGCCTCGCCCACCTGCCCCACACCCGCACTCTGCTCCGAGCTCGCCGCGCTGATCTCGCCCATGATGTCCGTCACGCGGCGGATCGCCGACACCACCTCGGTCATCGTCGTTCCGGCCTGGTCCACCAGCGCCGTGCCCTGCTCCACCCGCTCCACGCTCGTGCTGATCAGCCCCTTGATCTGCTTGGCCGCCTCCGCGCTGCGCTGCGCCAGGCTGCGCACCTCGCTGGCCACCACCGCGAAGCCGCGGCCCTGCTCGCCCGCGCGCGCCGCCTCCACCGCCGCGTTCAGCGCCAGGATGTTGGTCTGGAACGCGATGCCGTCGATCACGCTGATGATGTCGGCGATGCGGCGCGAGGAGTCGTTGATGCCCTTCATCGTCTCCACCACCTGGCCCACCACCTCGCCGCCCTTCACCGCGACCGTGGAAGCACCCTGTGCCAGCTGGTTGCCCTGGCGTGCGTTGTCGGCGTTCTGGCGCACGGTCGAACTCAGCTCCTCCATCGACGCCGCCGTCTCCTCCAGCGCGCTGGCCTGTTGCTCCGTGCGTGCCGACAGGTCGTTGTTGCCTTGCGCAATCTGCGCGCTAGCCGTGGCCACGCCTTCGGAGCCGCTGCGCACGGCCTGCACCACCTGCGTCAGGCTTTCTCGCATGGTCTCCGCCGCGCGCGTGATGGCGCCGATCTCGTCGCGCCGGTCGGAGTGAAGGGTCTGCGACAGGTCGCCGCGCCCGATGGCTTCGACCTGTGCGCCCAGGCCTTGCAAAGGCGCCACGATGCGACGGACGAAGACGATCAGGCCCGTGCCTAGCAAGGCCGCGATCAGGGCAACGACCCCCCCGAGCACCGCCACCTGCCGGTACAGGTCGGCCATGGCCTCGGCATGGGGCACCTCGGCGACGACCAGCAGACCGGTGGAGGCGCTGCGGGCCACACTGGCGAACCGGCGGCCTGGCCTGTCGGCGTGCAGCAGCGCCGGTGCCTGGTCCAGGTATTGCACGTCCTGCCCGCGCAGGCGCTGCACCCAGGCGGCTGCATCGTCAGGCAGCAGGCTGCCCAGTGTCTTGCCCGCCGCCGTGGGGTGGAAGACCAGCTCCGACTGGGCCGCGTCTTCCCGAGGCAATACGGCGTAGAGCCCGCCGCTGTCGAAGATCCGGGTGCCCGCGAACACCTCGGCCAGGCGCGCCTGCTGGCCGGAGATGTCCAGCCCGATGTAGGCCACGGCCACGACGCGGCCGGCATCGTCGCGCACGGGGTCGTAAACGGTCATGAAGGGGCGACCGAACAGCACCACGCGCCCCACGAAGCGGCGCCCGGCCCGCAGCTCGGGGTACGCGGCACTGGTGCGCGCCAGCAGCGTGCCAACGGCGCGTGCACCATTCTCCTGCTTCACCGAGGTGGCGATGCGGCGGAACTCTTCGCCCTGGGCCACGAAGATGGTTGCATTCCCGCCGGGGAAATCCCGCGCGAAGCGGTCCACCTCGGCAATGCTGTCGTTGACCGGCGTGCCTGCGCTGCTCAGCAGGCCGCGCTGCGCATCCACCACGGTCATCGTGGGCGCGAACATGCGGCGGAAGACGCCGTGGGCATTTTCCGCCGTGACCCGCATCGCCTGGTCGAACACATCGATGGAGCCCGCGACGGCTTCCGCCTTTGCCTGCGCATACCGCGAAGCGCTTTGCTGGTGCTCTCGGGAGGCGTCGATGTAGAAGAAGCCGATGATCACCAGCGTCATCGCCAGGATGGCGAGGATGGTGACCCATGTGATGGTGCGGGCGATCGGGCGGATTGGCTGCGGCTGTTCGGCCATGGCTACCTCCAATGGTCAGGCTTACGAAATCAGTGGCCATTGCGCGGCCGACTTGCGCGGCCGGCGCTAGAAGGACGTCCACGCTCCTTCGTCCTCGGTCCTGGCGGGACTGCGCGGCGTGGGGGAGGCCACCGGGGAGGCGGCTTTGCCGGTGTGGCCAGCAGATGCCAGCCGCGGGGCGCCCGGCGCGCGCTGCTGCGCCAAGGCCTGGGGCGCGCGCGACGGCGCCAGGGGTGGACGCGCAGCCTTCGGTGCCGCACGGGCCGCAGCGCCGAGGTCCACCGCCATCGGCGCGCGTGCCGGCCCGGTGCCATCCTGCGGCAAACGGAAGGTAGCGACCACCTGCACCAGCTGCGCGGCCTGCAGCTTGAGGCTCTCCGCGGCCGCCGCGCTCTCCTCCACCAGCGCAGCGTTCTGCTGCGTCGCCTGGTCCATCTGCTGCACCGCTTCGCCCACCTGCCCCACGCCTGCGCTCTGCTCCGAGCTCGCCGCGCTGATCTCGCCCATGATGTCCGTCACGCGGCGGATCGCCGCCACCACCTCGGTCATCGTCGTCCCGGCCTGGTCCACCAGCGCCGTGCCCTGTTCCACCCGCTCCACGCTCGTGCTGATCAGGCCCTTGATCTGCTTGGCCGCCTCCGCACTGCGCTGCGCCAGGCTGCGCACCTCGCTGGCCACCACCGCGAAGCCCCGGCCCTGTTCACCCGCGCGCGCCGCTTCCACGGCCGCGTTCAGCGCCAGGATGTTGGTCTGGAAAGCAATGCCATCGATCACGCTGATGATGTCGGCGATCTTGCGCGAGGAGTCGTTGATGCCTTTCATCGTCTCCACCACCTGGCCCACCACCTCGCCGCCCTTCACCGCGACCGTGGAAGCACCTTGCGCTAGCTGGTTGCCCTGGCGC
The DNA here is from genome assembly GCA_965278985.1 of Burkholderiaceae bacterium. Classification (GTDB taxonomy): domain Bacteria; phylum Pseudomonadota; class Gammaproteobacteria; order Burkholderiales; family Burkholderiaceae_C; genus CAISIP01. The sequence continues at coordinate 2,540,661 of OZ257131.1, forward strand.
GCGTTGTCGGCGTTCTGGCGCACCGTCGAACTCAGTTCTTCCATCGACGCCGCCGTTTCTTCCAGCGCGCTGGCTTGTTGCTCCGTGCGTGCCGACAGGTCGTTGTTGCCTTGCGCGATCTGCGCGCTCGCGGTGGCCACGCCATCCGCCCCGTCCCGCACGCTGGAGACGATGCGCGCGAAGTTATGCTGCATGCGGGCCATGGCCTCCAGCAGCCGCACCGTCTCTTCGTTCCCCTGCGGTCGCACGCTGCTTTGCAGGTCCCCCTGCGCCAGGCTTTGGGCCAGCCCGACCGCCTGGTCCATGGGCCCCGTCATGCGCCGCGCCAGCCACAGGGCCGCCACCACCGCGACGATGAAAGCCAGCACCAGCGTCGCGCCGATCAGCAGCTGCGCCTGGCGCACGCGCGCGGTGGCGGAGGCCTCGACCGCATCGCTGCGCGCCTGGATGGCATCCGAGATGGCGGCCATCCGGTCCTCCAGCTCCTCGAAGGCCTTCTGCACCACCGTCAGGGAAGCCTCGGAATTCGATGCCCCGGCACGGGCCAGGCGCTGCGCCTCGCGCACGGCGTCGATGTACTTGCGCACCAGGGGCTGCGCGGTGCGGTGCGCCTCGCGCGCTTCCGGCGACAGCGCCATGCCGTCGAGTTTCGCCATGGACTTCTCGAAGATCTCCACGTGCTCCTTGAAGCCGGCTTCTGCTTCGTCGATACGCGCGGAGGCCTTGTCCAGCGCCCCCACCCAGGCCAGCAAGGCATCGGCACGGATGGCGTCGTGCATCATGTCGGCCTCCTGGCTGGCATGCAGCGCTTCGTTGGCCTCCAGCGCCTCGTGCAAGGCGCCATCCACACCGCCGGTCGCGAGCACACCCATGGTGCCAACGGCAGCCGCGATGACGGCGCCCGCAAGTCCCAGGGACAGGATCTGTGTACGCAGCTTCATGGTCAGAACGAGGTCCATTCATCGTTGCCAGCAGCCAGCGCTGGAGCGGGCTTGGGCGTGGGCGCAGCAGGCCGTGCATCCTGCGCCCCCCCGGCCCGCAACGCAGGCGGCTTCGCGGCCGCGGCGGGCTTGCGACGCTCCGGAGGCAGCGCGCGCGCCGCCCCACCCATGGCCAGCGTTCCCGTGCGCTGGGACGTTGCAGGGCGCTGTGAGGCACCGGTGGGGGCCTCGTCCAGCAGCAGGCCCTGCTGCGCACCGTCGAACTTGAACGCCGCCACGGCCTGCACCAACTGCGCTGCCTGCAGCTTGAGGCTTTCCGCGGCCGCTGCGCTCTCCTCCACCAGCGCCGCGTTCTGCTGCGTCGCCTGGTCCATCTGCTGCACCGCTTCGCCCACTTGCCCCACGCCTGCGCTCTGCTCCGAGCTCGCCGCGCTGATCTCGCCCATGATGTCCGTCACGCGGCGGATCGCCGCCACCACCTCGGTCATCGTCGTCCCGGCCTGGTCCACCAGCGCCGTGCCCTGCTCCACCCGCTCCACGCTCGTGCTGATCAGGCCCTTGATCTGCTTGGCCGCCTCCGCGCTGCGCTGCGCCAGGCTGCGCACCTCGCTGGCCACCACCGCGAAGCCGCGGCCCTGCTCGCCCGCGCGCGCCGCCTCCACCGCCGCGTTCAGCGCCAGGATGTTGGTCTGGAACGCGATGCCGTCGATCACGCTGATGATGTCGGCGATGCGGCGCGACGAGTCGTTGATGCCCTTCATCGTCTCCACCACCTGGCCCACCACCTCGCCGCCCTTCACCGCGACCGTGGAAGCACCCTGTGCCAGCTGGTTGCCCTGGCGTGCGTTGTCGGCGTTCTGGCGCACGGTCGAACTCAGCTCCTCCATCGACGCCGCCGTCTCTTCCAGCGCGCTGGCCTGTTGCTCGGTGCGCGCGGAGAGGTCGTTGTTGCCCTGCGCGATCTGCGCGCTGGCCATGGCCACGCTTTCGGCGCCTTCGCGCACCGAACGCGCCAGCCTCACCAGGCTGGCCTGCATCTCCTTGAGTGCCTGCAGCAGCAGCGCCGTCTCGTCGCGTCCGCGGACCTCGATGGCCAAGGTGAGATCGCCACCGGCCGTGGCCTGGGCCACACCCAGGGCCTGGTGCAGGGGCCGCGTGATGCTGCGGCTGAACCACAATGCCCCCACGGCGCTGGCCAGGCAGACGACCAGCATCAACACCACGCTGACCACCGTGGCATGGCGCGCATCCGATGCGGCCGCTGCCGCGGCGGCGGCGCTGATTTCGGACACTTTCTTGCCCAGGTTTTCCAGCAGCTGCGTGGGCTCCCGGTCCAGCCCGCGCACCGCCTTGTCGCCCACCACGGGATCGAAGGAGGCCGCGCCGAATTGCGCATAGGCTTGCCGGTAACGCCCGCCCATCTCCTCGTGCGCCTTGATGAAGCTCGCCATCAGGGCCTTGGCCTCGGCCTCGTGCTCCAACCCGGCCAGCAGCGCGCGGGCCTCCTCGCCCACTTCGCGCTCGCGGTCCATGAACGCTGCCCAATGGCGCTCACGGTCCTGCACCACATGCCCACGCAGCAGCGTGTTCTTCCACTCCTGCACCTGGGTCTTGAAGTCCGAGCCGATGCGCAACGCCTCCTGCACGTGGTGGTCATTGCTTTGCACCTCCGTCTCGAAAGTCGCCACCGCGCGGTTCAGGCTGAAGATGCCGTACAGCGCGCCGAGCAGCACGAGCACCAGCACCGTGCAAAAAGCCAATGGGAGTTTGGCACTGAGCTTCATGGCGTTCCTTCAGGACAAATGCGGGTCGAGGGAGGACGAGTCCGCGGCGCGCCGCCGCCAGGAAGCGTCAGGAGGGTGAGGGTTTCAAAAGGAGGTCCATTCGTCGTCGGATCCGGTCTTGCGCGTGTCGGCGCGCGTGGTCAGCAATGTCACGCTGGGGTCGGCCTTGGCGGGCGCCGCCACCTTGGGCGCTGCCGCACGGCGCTCCAGCGGCGCGGGCCGCAGCGGGGGCGCCTTCGGTGGCGGCTTGCGCACCGCCGTCGCGGCCGGCATCGCACGGCTGGCAGCGTGCGCGTTGTCGAGCTTGAACACGGCGACGGCCTGCACCAGCTGCGCGGCCTGCAGCTTGAGGCTCTCGGCGGCTGCCGCGCTCTCTTCCACCAGCGCCGCGTTCTGCTGCGTCGCCTGGTCCATCTGCTGCACCGCCTCGCCCACCTGCCCCACGCCCGCGCTCTGTTCGGAGCTCGCGGCGCTGATCTCGCCCATGATGTCCGTCACGCGGCGGATCGCCGCCACCACCTCGGTCATCGTCGTCCCGGCCTGGTCCACCAGCGCCGTGCCCTGCTCCACCCGCTCCACGCTCGTGCTGATCAGCCCCTTGATCTGCTTGGCCGCCTCCGCGCTGCGCTGCGCCAGGCTGCGCACCTCGCTGGCCACCACCGCGAACCCACGGCCCTGTTCACCCGCGCGTGCTGCTTCCACGGCCGCGTTCAGCGCCAGGATGTTGGTCTGGAACGCGATGCCGTCGATCACGCTGATGATGTCCGCGATCTTGCGCGACGAATCGTTGATGCCTTTCATGGTCTCCACGACCTGGCCCACCACCTCGCCACCCTTCACCGCGACGGTCGAGGCGCCTTGCGCCAGCTGGTTGCCCTGGCGTGCGTTGTCGGCGTTCTGGCGCACCGTCGAACTCAGCTCCTCCATCGAGGCGGCCGTTTCTTCCAGCGCGCTGGCCTGTTGCTCGGTGCGTGCGGAGAGGTCGTTGTTGCCCTGCGCGATCTGCGCACTGGCGGTGGCCACGCCCTCGGCGTTGCTGCGCACGTCGCCCACGATGCGCGAGAGGTTCTGCTGCATGCCCAGCAAGGCCTGCAGCAGCCGTGCGGACTCGTCCTTGCCGTCGGCCTGGATGGGCACCGTGAGGTCGCCCCCGCTGATGGCCTCGGCGGTGCGGGCGGCACTGTCCAGCGGCTGCGTGATCGAGCGCGTGACCGCATAGGCGCCGCCCACCCCCAGCAGCACACACACCAGCGCCGCGATGCCCAGCGCCCATTGGCCGCGCCGGGAAATGGCCATGGCTTCGTCGGCGACCTCGGTGGAACGCGCCGTGGCGTAGGTCAACACGTCGTCCACGGCACGCAGGTACTGGTCGGCCAGGGGACGCAGCTCCGCGTTGACGGCCCCGGCGACGTTCTCGCCCGACTTCTTGCGCTCCAGCAACTTGGCCCGCTCCGCGATGTACGTCGAGCGCCGCTTGGCCACCTCCGCCATCAGCGCCTGGGCCGCATCGTCCTGCATCAGCGCTTCGAGCTGCTTCTGCAACTCGTTGACGGAGCTGGTGGTGGTCGCCATGTCCTTGCCCAGCTGGTCGATGTAAGCGGGGTCGGTGGCGATCAGCGACGAGGCCGCACGCACCCAGTTCAGGTTGATGCTGCCGTTCCACCGTTGGGCCAGCTGGGTGCGCTGCAGGTCCACGTCCACCAGGCGCTGGCTCGTGTCGCCCAGGGTGCCCAATCGCCATATTCCGACAGCGGCGATCAGCACGGTGATCAGCAGCATGAGGCCAAAAGCCAGTTCCAGGCGACGTCCGATCTTCAGGTTGTTCATGGTTGTTGCCTTTTCTCGCTATGGTTGTGCCAGCTCCGAACCGCCATGGCCCGCGGGCGCATCGCGGGTCCTCGTATCCAGATGCTCAGCGTCATTGCACCGCGTTCTCGATCAGCCCCATCTCCGCACTCGTCATGAGTTTCTCGATGTCCACCAGGATGAGCATGCGGTCCTCCACCGCGCCGATGGCCAGCAGGTGATCGCTGGCGATCGTGGAGTTGAACTCGGGCACCGGCCGCAGTTGGTCGGGCGTGAGCGTGATCACGTCGCTGACCGCGTCCACCACCATGCCCACCACGCGCGAGCCGATGTTGAGCACGATCACCACCGTGAAGTTGTCGTAGTTGCTCTGTTCCAGGTTGAACTTGAGCCGCATGTCGATGATCGGCACGATCACGCCCCGCAGGTTCACCACGCCCTTGATGAAGGGCGGTGCATTCGCGATGCGCGTGGGCTCTTCGTAGGAGCGGATTTCCTGCACCCGCAGGATGTCGATGCCGTACTCCTCCGAGCCCAGTTTGAAGGCCAGGAACTCGCGCAGCTTGGTGGCGACGTTGCCGTTCGCCGCACCGGACGTGGAGGCGGAAGGGGTGTGTGTCTGGAGGCTCATGGCGGTGTCTTTCAGGTGCAAAAAAGGCAGAGGACCTTCGTGGTGGTGGGAAACATGTTCAGTGGGACGTCCATCCATCGCCATTGTCGGCGCCAGGACCGCCCGCCAGGGCGGGCATGCGCGCCGCCGCCGGGCCGGAGACCCTGGCGGACTGCATCGGAGGGGATGGCGCACGCCGTTGCGGTGCGGGAGCCTTGCCGTGCGGGGCGAGCTTGCGGGACTGGGCTGGGAGCGGCGTGGCGGCACGCACCCGCGCCGCATCCGGTGAGAGCTTGAACACGGCAACCGCCTGCACCAGGTTCTCGGCCTGCAGCCGCAGGCTCTCGGCCGCCGCGGCGCTTTCCTCCACCAGTGCCGCGTTCTGCTGCGTCGCCTGGTCCATCTGCTGCACCGCCTCGCCGATCTGGCCCACGCCCGAACTCTGCTCCGAGCTCGCCGCGCTGATCTCGCCCATGATGTCCGTCACACGGCGGATCGCCGACACCACCTCGGTCATCGTCGTCCCGGCCTGGTCCACCAGCGCCGTGCCCTGCTCCACCCGGCCCACGCTGGTGCTGATCAGTGTCTTGATCTCCTTGGCCGCCTCGGCGCTGCGCTGCGCGAGATTGCGCACCTCGCCCGCCACGACCGCGAAGCCCCGGCCCTGCTCGCCCGCGCGGGCTGCCTCCACCGCCGCGTTCAGCGCCAGGATGTTGGTCTGGAACGCGATGCCGTCGATCACGCTGATGATGTCGGCGATCTTGCGCGACGAGTCGTTGATGCCCTTCATCGTCTCCACCACCTGGCCCACCACCTCGCCGCCCTTCACCGCGACCGTCGAGGCCCCCTGGGCCAGCTGGTTGCCCTGGCGTGCGTTCTCGGCGTTCTGCTGCACGGTGGAACTCAGTTCTTCCATCGACGCCGCCGTCTCCTCCAGCGCGCTGGCCTGGTGTTCGGTGCGCGAGGACAACTCGCTGTTGCCCTGCGCGATCTCGGCGCTGGCGGTGGCCACGCTCTCGGAGCCGTCGCGCACCGCGGCGACGATGCGCGTGAGGTTGGCGGCCATGGTGTCCAGTGAGCGCTCCAGCTCGCCGATCACGTCCGCGCGCGTGCCATGCCCGGCGATGTTCTGCGGGGTCAGGTCGCCCTCGGCGATGCGGCGCGCCTGCGCACTGGCCCGGCCCACGGGCCCCTGGATGCTGCGCAGCACGACGCGGAAGGACCAGATCAGCAGGACCAGTGCCACCAGCGCGATCGCCAGCGTGTACTGGCCCGAGCGCACATGCATGGCGTGGAAGTTGCTCATGGTCTCCTCGGCGAAGCGGTTGCCTTCGCGCACGGTCTCGTCCACGCCGGCGCGGTGCTCCAGGTACAGGACATGGACCGCGGCCAGGTTCTTGCGCGCGGTCTCCACATCGCCCGCCTGCAGCGGGGCCAGCACCTGCGTTTGCGCGGCCGCGATGAGCATCTGGGCCGCCAGATGCTGGCGGCCCAGCAGGTACTTCTCCAGGCCGTAGGGCGGCTCCTTGGTCCAGCGGTCCACGCGCTGCTGGTAGGCAGCCGCGAGCTCCGTCACCTGCTTGGCCGCTTCGGCGGGCGGCAAGGTGCCTTCCACCGCCTGCGACAGCACCAGGCGCAGCTCGATCAGGTACATCGGTGGCGGCAGGATGTCGGCCACCACCTCCATGCCGACGAAGGTCTCACCGGCGCTGCGGGACATCTGTCCCTGCAGCCAGTAGCTTTGCACGGCGATCACCAGGGCCGCCACGACACCGATGGTGCCGAGGAAGAAGATGGAGCGGTTCAAGGACCGGAAGAAGACCTTCATGGCATCGCCTTTCTGAACATCTCTGCATGGATCCACTCCCCCATTTTTTTTGTAGCTTTCCCACCCGTGGCGGCCACCGCGTGCCCGCCGTCGATACCTCAATGCCGTGCCCTCCGCGCCAGCGAGCCCACGTCCAGGATCAGCGCCACGCGGCCATCGCCGAGGATCGTGGCACCCGACACGTCGCTGACGCGCCGGTAGTTCGCCTCCAGGTTCTTCACCACCACCTGCTGCTGGCCCAGCAACTCGTCGACCAGCAACGCCGCGCGGCGGCCCTCGGCCTCCACCACCACCATCACGGGTTTGGTGGTGGCGGTCTGCATGAGGGGCACATCGAAGACACGCTTGAGCTCCACCACGGGCAGGTATTCCTCGCGCACCTGCACCACCTGCCCCGAGCCGCCGATGGTGCGGATGCTGTCGTCCCCGATCTGGAAGGACTCCACCACCGAGGCCAGCGGCAGGATGTAGCATTCCTTGCCCACGCCCACGCTCATGCCGTCCATGATGGCCAGCGTGAGCGGCAGCCGCACGCGCACGTTCATGCCGAAACCCTCGGCCGACTCGATCTCCACCGAGCCGCCCAGGGCCGTGATGTTCTTCTTGACCACGTCCATGCCCACGCCGCGGCCTGACACGTCCGTGACCACCTCGGCGGTGGAAAAGCCCGGCGCGAAGATCAGGTTCCAGACATCGCTGTCGGCCATGTCGTCCGAGCAGTCGATGCCGCGCTCGCGCGCCTTCTTGAGCAGCTTGGAGCGCGACAGGCCCCGGCCGTTGTCACTGACCTCGATCACCACGCTGCCACCCTGGTGCGAAGCAGCGAGCGTGAGGGTACCGGTCTCCGATTTGCCCGCCGCGCGGCGGTCGGCCGGCAGCTCGATGCCATGGTCGCAGCTGTTGCGCACCAGGTGGGTCAGCGGGTCGGTGATCTTCTCGACCAGGCCCTTGTCGAGTTCGGTGGAGTCGCCGCGCGTCACGAACTCCACCTGCTTGCCCAGCTTGGCCGCGAGGTCGCGCAGCATGCGCGGGAAGCGGTTGAACACCACCGACATGGGGATCATGCGGATGGACATCACCGACTCCTGCAGGTCGCGCGTGTGGCGCTCGAGGTCGGCCAGGCCGGCCGCCATCTGCTGGTACAGCGCGGGGTCGAGCTTGGTGCTGGTCTGCGCCAGCATGGCCTGCGTGATGACGAGTTCGCCCACCAGGTTGATGAGCTGGTCGACCTTCTCCACCGACACCCGCAGCGTGGAGGCCTCCGCCGAAGCCGGCGCCGCGGCGCGCGGGGCCGCGGGCTTCGTACCGCCCGGCTTGGCGGCGGATGCGCCCGCAGCGGACTCCGCGGCAGGCTCGGCGGCTTCCACGGGCGCGCCGGGCGCGTTCTCGAAGAAGCCGTAAGCGGGATCTTCCATCACCATCGGCACGGGCAGGCCGGGCGCGCCTTCGTGGAATCCATACCCCGGCCCGTAGGGCAGCAGTTTGAGCTTGTCGCGAGAGACGTGGAAGGTGAAGAGGTCCAGCAAATCGTCGTCGGTGCTGGTGGTGGTGATCTTGAAGCGGCGCATGCCGTCGGCGGCCTGGCCACCGTCCAGCGGCTCGATGTGCCCCAGGTCGATGATCTCGGAGAACAGCTCCACGAGCTGATCGGCCTCGGCGGGCTTGTCCAGCGGCCCCACCAGCAGCTCCATCGCCCGCACCTTGTGGTCCACCACGGGCGCTGCAGGCTTGGCCGCGGGCGCGGGTGCGGCAGCAGCGGCATTCACGGCAGCAGTGGCCGGCGCCTTGGCCGCGGGCACCCCTCCGCCCAGGAAGGCCTTGAAGCTCGCCAGCAGGTCCTGCGTCGGAATGGGATCGCCGCCGCCGTTCTGGTGGCGCGCCAGCTGGGCCTTGAGGGCATCGCCGGATTGGAGCAGCACGTCGACCATGGCGACGTTGGGCGCGAGTTCGTGGCGGCGCAGCTTGTCCAGCAGGCTCTCCATCTCGTGCGTGAGTTCGGCCACGTCGTTGAAGCCGAAGGTGGCGGCGCCACCCTTGACCGAATGCGCGCAACGGAAGATCGAATTGAGCATCTCGTCGTCGGCGGACTCGATGTCGATGTCCAGGAGCTGCGACTCCATGCGCTCCAGGTTTTCGCCAGCCTCCTCGAAGAAGACCTGGTGGAACTGGCTCAGGTCGATGCCGGCATCGGCACCCGCGTTGTCAGTGTTCTCGGCCATGGTGGTCTCGGCTGGTAGGCGAAGGAAGGGGACACCTCAACGCAGGACCTTGCGGATGACCTCGATCAGCTTGACCGGGTCGAAGGGCTTGACGAGCCAGCCCGTGGCGCCCGCGGCGCGGCCGGCCTGCTTCATCTGGTCGCTGGACTCGGTGGTGAGGATGAGGATCGGCGTCTGCTTGAACTCCGGATGCCCGCGCAGGCGCTTCGTGAGGCCGATGCCATCGAGCCGGGGCATGTTCTGGTCGGTCAGCACCAGGTCGAAGTTGCGCTGCTGGGCCTTCTCGAAGGCGTCTTCGCCGTCCACGGCGTCAACGACCTCGAAGCCGGCGTTCTTCAGGGTGAAGGAGACCATCTGCCGCATGGAGACGGAATCGTCGACGGCGAGTATCGAATGCATTTTGCTCACTCCAGGTGTTCTGCGGAAAGGATACGTTGGCGCTGCACTAGAACAGCTCGACGGAGCCCGAACTCATCTCGGACTGCGTGACGGGGTTGGGGCGCAGCGGCGCCTGCTCGATCACGGCCACACCGTCCTCGTCGTCGGGAAACATGCCGGCCGCGACCTGGTCCACGCAGTTGCGCAGCCGCTGGTGCGTGTGCTGGATCAGCTGCGTGCTCATGTCGTGGAACTGCAAGGCCGTGGCGGCGTTGCCCAGCTCCACCTGCACATGGGCCAGCACGGTCGCGAGTTCGCGCTCCGAGCTTCGGCGCCGGTGCTGGCTCAGCTCCACCGAGGCGCCGTGGAAGCTGTCCATCAGCACATGGAAGGCATCCGCCAGCAGGACCTGCAAGCGCTCCAGGTCGTTGCATGCGGCCAGCAGGTGGTCCTGCACCTCGCTGGCCACGGCCAGCGGCATGCCGCAGGGCACGGGCAGTTCGGGGGTCGACACTTCATTGCTCATGGCAGTCTCCCTTCGTCATACGCGGTTGGCCGACAGGCCGCCCGTGCTGCGCAGCCGCTCGATCAGCCGCGGGCCGATCTCGCGCAGCGGCAGCACCTCGTGCGCGGCGCCGGCCGCGATGGCCTCCTTCGGCATGCCGAAGACCACGCAGCTGGCCTCGTCCTGCACCAGGTTCCAGCTGCCGGCGTCACGCAGCACCTTCATGGCACGGGCCCCGTCGGCCCCCATGCCCGTGAGCATCACCCCCAGCGCGTTCGGCCCCACCACGCGGGCGGCGGAGAGGAACAGCACTTCCACGGACGGCTTGTGGCGGTTGACCGGCTCGCCATCGGCCACCCGCGCGATGTAGTTGGCGCCGGAGCGCTCCACGCTCAGGTGCAATCCACCCGGTGCGATGTAGGCATGGCCCGGCAGCACGCGCTCGCCGTCGCTGGCCTCCTTGACGTTGATGGCGCACAGGCCGTCGAGGCGTGCCGCATAGTTGCGCGTGAAGCCCGGCGGCATGTGCTGCGTGATCATCACGGCGGGTGCATCGGCCGGCAGCGCCATCAACAGCTCGCGCGTGGCCTCGGTGCCACCGGTGGAGGCACCGATGAAGATGATCTTCTCGGTGGACAGGCGTCCCAGCGCAGCCACCGGCGCGGCGGGGCGTGCCGGTTGGCCGGATGCGGCGTGCCCATCGCCACGCGCCGGCGCGGCGGGAAGCTTGCGCACCTGCGCGGAAGCCGCCACGCGCACCTTGTCCGCGATGTCCGAGGCCAGGCGCTGCAGCCCGTCCGCCACGCCGATCTTGGGCTTGGCCACGAAGTCGATGGCGCCCAGCTCCAGCGCACGCAGCGTCACGTCGGCGCCGCGCTCGGTGAGCGTGGAGACCATCACCACCGGCATCGGCCGCAGGCGCATCAGGCGCTCGAGGAAATCCAGCCCGTCCATGCGTGGCATCTCCACGTCCAGCGTGATCACGTCGGGGTTGAGTTCGCGGATCATCTCGCGCGCCGCCAGCGGGTCGGCCGCCGCGCCCACGCAGGCCATGTCGGGCTGGCGGTTGATGATCTCGGTGAGCAGGCTGCGCACCAGTGCCGAATCGTCCACCACCACTACGCGAATCTTTCGGGTTTGCATGACCATGGCGTCTCAGAACAGGTCGACCGATCCACCGCTGGCGGCAGTGGGCTTGGCATCGCGCGCCGCGGCGCGCTCCTGCGCCAGCAGGGCCGAGGCATTGGTGGGGGCGAGGCGCTTGACCATGGCCTTGCCGCTGGTCGGCATGAAGCAGACCTTGCGCGGGTAGATGTCCATCACGTCCTTGCTGACGACGGGGATGCGCTCGGTCTTGAGGTAGTCCAGCACGAAGGCGGTGTTGCGCGTGCCGACGTTGAGCGTGTCCATGCCGGCGATGACCTGGCCGCCACCGAAGACCTTGGCCTCCAGCGCGGAGCGCGAGGCGCCGCGCTTGAGCATCTCGTTGATCAGCAGCTCCATCGCGTAGGAGCCATAGCGGCCGTCGTCCGAGCTGCCCTCGGGCAGCATGAAGTGGTTGAGCCCGCCGACATTGGCATTGCGGTCCCACAGGCAGGCGGCGATGCACGAGCCCAGGGTCGTCATGATGAGGATCTCCTGCGAGTCCACGAAATACTCGCCCGGCAGCACCTTGACCGCGACGCTCTGGAAGTGCGTTTCGTACCAGAAGAACGAGGCCTCCCCCGGCTTGCGCCGCACGGCCTTGAGGCGCTGCAGCGAGGCGGCCCAGGGCGCGGAGGAAGCGGTGTCGGGCGAGGGAGCGGTGATGGCCATGGTCGTTGCACCTGCGGATGTCAGACTGCTTCGTAGACCGTCTTGCCGCGCAACTGGAACAGGTCGCGCGAGTCCGTGAAATTCTCGGAATGCCCCGCGAACAGCAGGCCGCGCGGCCGCATGGCCTGGCGCATGCGTTCGAGCACGCGCCGCTGCGTGGGCGCGTCGAAATAGATCATCACGTTGCGGCAGAACACGATGTCGAAAGGCTCGCCCAGCGACCAGTGGCTGTCCATCAGGTTGAAGGTGCGAAAGCTCAGGAGGTTGGCCAGCTCGGGCTTGACGCGGATGGAGCCGCTGTTGGAGCCCACGCCACGCAGGAAATAGCGCTTGAGGATCTCCGGCGACAGGCCCCGCGCATCGGAGGCGTAGACGCCGCGCTGCGCACGCGCCAGCACCTGGGTGTCGATGTCGCTGCACACCACCTCCACGCCCGCCTGCGCGCCGAGGGTCTCCGCGACGGTGATCGCGATGGAGTAGGGCTCCTCGCCCGTGGATGCGGCGTTGCACCAGATGCGCATGCGCCGTCCGCGGTGCGCGCGCAGCTCTTCGGCGAGCAGCGGGAAGTGGTGCTCCTCGCGAAAGAAGGAGGTGAGGTTCGTCGTCAGGCAGTTGATGAACTCCTGCCATTCGACATCGGCCTCGTGCCCGCGCGCCTGCTCCAGCGACTGCAGGTAGGCCGCGAAGGACGTATGGCCCACCTCGCGCAACCTGCGTGAGAGCCGGCTGTAGACCATGGCCTGCTTGCCCGCGTGCAGGCTGATGCCGGCGCGCTGGTAGATCAGCTTGCGGACATGTTCGAAATCGGCCGACGAGAAGGCGAACTCGCCTCCGCGCAGGTTGTCCGGGGTGGCGGTAGGGGCCATGGTGCGCCGTGCGTCGGCCATCAGGCGCGCTCCCACCGGGCCGAGGCGAGGTGGTGGTGGGTTGCGCGGGGGTTCGGGAAATCGGTACAGGGAAGCATCGAAGCGCCTTGCTCCATGTCCACGGCGCGGACCTGGAAGCCGCTGCCGAGGACCCTGTTGTTGTATCGGCGCCGAGTTGTCATCCTTGAATTCCGGTTGGGAGGAGCAGCGTGCTGCCCGGAAAGTTCAGAGGTTGCGAAGGCAGGATATCCTGCCACCACAGGCACGAGTGTGCTCTACTTTTTTGCGCTCTGCACGACTTTATGAACAAGTTTTTTCCCTGTTGCGCCAACACCTTAGCCATCATCCATACGACATTCATGCAAACGACCGAACGGCCTCGCGGCGCGCACGAATGCCTGCCAAATGCGCTGTCGATTGACACAAGCGGTCCGACTTCCTTTATCGTTGGGGCTTCGAGCCACCCACAGACCCCTCCCAGGGGTGCGATACCATGAAATTCCTGATCGTCGACGACTTTTCCACCATGCGCCGCATCGTGCGGGGCCTGCTCAAGGAAATGGGGCACACCGATGCCGACGAGGCGGAGGATGGTGCCAACGGCTTGACCATGCTCAAACGCGCCAACTACGACTTCGTCATCTCGGACATCAACATGCCGAACATGAACGGCTTCGACATGCTCAAGGCGATCAAGGCCGACGACAGCCTCAAGCACCTGCCGGTGCTGATGGTGACGGCCGAGGCCCGCAAGGAGGATATCGTGCTGGCGGTGCAGAGCGGCGCGGCGGGCTACATCGTCAAGCCCTTCACCAAGGCCACGCTGGAAGACAAGATCCAGAAGATCCTCCAGAAGATGGCGGGCGGCTAGTCCGCCTGACCGTCCAAAGCCGCGGCCCGCGGGCCGCGGCGCCGACCCTCCCCACACCACGCTCCGCCCCTCCCAATGCCATGAACCACTCGTCCACACCGTCATTGGCCGATGCCACTCCCGACGTCTTCCGCGAGCTGGGGGTGATCACGCGGCAACTGCATGACACGCTGACCCACCTGGGCTACATGCCCAAGCTGCAGGACACGGTCGAGGGCCTTCCCGACGCGCGCAGCCGCCTCACCTACATCGCCAACAAGACCGGTGAGGCCGCCGAGAAGGTGCTCAATTCGGTCGACAAGGCCAAGCAGGACTATGCGGGCTTGCTGCACGCCACGCAGGCCCTCGGCGGACTGGTGGCCGCGGGCACGGCCGGCGGCGAGGTCGCGAAGCTGGTGGGAGAGCTGGAGACGCGCGCCAACAACATCGACGGCCACCTCACCGACATCATGATGGCGCAGGACTTCCACGACCTGACGAACCAGGTGGTGGCGAAGGTCGTGTCGATCGTGCTGGAGCTGGAGGGCAGCCTGGTCAACCTGCTGGTGCGCTCCGCGCCTTCGGAACTGGGCCCCGAGCACGCACCGGCGCAGGCGCTCAGCGGCCCGGTGGTCAACCCCGAGGGCCGCACCGACGTGGTGAGCAACCAGAGCGAGGTCGACGACCTGCTGGCCAGCATGGGGTTCTGACGCCCCACGCGGCGCCCCCTTCGGCGGCCCGTTCAACGGCGCTATCGGCGCCCTCAACGCGATGCGGCGCGCACGGCGGGTGTGGATGGCCTGCGCGGCGCCACAGGCACCGCACGCAGCGGGTCCAGCAAAGGCCGCAGGCCGTTGTGGTCGATCTCCAGCATCAGCGCCAGCAGGCGGCCCAGCTCTCCGGACGGAAAGCCTTCACGCGCGAACCAGGCCAGGTAGTTGCCCGGCAGGTCCGCGATCAGCACGCCCTTGTGCTTGCCGAAGGGCATCTGCAGCGTCGTGAGGCGCGCCAAGCGCTCCGGCGACATCTCCGGCTGCGGCGCCATTAGGCCAGGATCTCCGCGACCACCGGCGCGTGGTCGCTCGGCTTCTCCCATTTGCGGGGCACACGGTCGATCACGCAGCTGCGCACCAGCGGTTTGAGGGCTTCGCTCACCAGGATATGGTCGATGCGCAGCCCGCGGTTCTTCTGGTACCCCAGCATGCGGTAGTCCCACCAGCTGTAGCTCTTGGGCGGCTGCTCGAACATGCGGAAGCTGTCGGTCAGGCCCAATGCCAGCAGCGCCTGGAAATGCGCGCGCTCCTGCACCGTGTGGTGGATGGTGTCCTTCAGGCCCACGGGGTCATAGGAGTCCTGGTCCTCGGGCGTGATGTTGAAGTCGCCCAGCAGCACCAGCCGCGGATGCGCGGCCAGCTCCGCGCGCAGGGAGGCCTGCAGGCCGTCGAGCCACTTCATCTTGTAGACGAACTTGTCGGAGTCCGGCGCCTGGCCGTTCACGAAGTAGCCGTTGACCACGCGGATCGGGCCGGCCGGGCCGTCCACCGTGCCGGCGATCACGCGTGCATGCTCGTCGTCTAAGCCCACGATGTTCTTCACCACGTCGGCCACGGGCGTGCGGCTCAGCAGCGCCACGCCGTTGTAGGTCTTCTGGCCGAAGACCGCGGCCTCATAGCCCACCTCGCGCAGCGCGTCCAGCGGGAACTTGTCGTCGGTCATCTTCAGTTCCTGCAGGCACAGGACATCGACCGGATTGGCGGCCAGCCAGGCCAGCACATGGGCCAGGCGGGCGGTGAGGGAGTTGACGTTCCAGGTGGCGATCTTCACGGCGGGGACCTCTTGTTCGAGGTCCCCATCGTACAGGCAGCCGCGCCGCGGAGCCGGCCTCAGCGCAGGTTGCCCGTATGCCCCAGCGAATAGCGCCCCGGCTGCGGCCAGACGGTGAGGCCATGGGGCTCGCGGCCCACCGGGATCTTGTCGACCTTGCCGTTGGTGGTGGCGATGCGGAAGACCACGTCGTCGTAGCGGCCCGAGAGCCACAGGTACTTGCCGTCGGCGCTCACGTTGCCCATGTCGGGGCTGCCGCCGCCGGGGATGGGCCAGTTGTGGGTGACGGCCTGGGTCGCGAAGTCGATCACCGACACGCTGCCGGGTGCCTTCTTCTGGCCCACCACGCTGTGGGTGCCGCGGTTGGCCACGTACATGCTCCTGCCGTCGCGGCTGGGGTAGATGCCATGCGCGCCGATGCCCGTGGGAATGAAGCCCACCTGCTTGAAGGCGGCGCCATCCACAACATGCACGCCATCGGCCATCATGTCGGCCACGAAGAAGAAGCGCCCATCGGGCGAGATGCGCACGTCCTGCGGCATGCCGGGCGTGGTGCAGATCTCGTTGCCGGGCTGGCCGGGGTCGGGGATCTTGCCGCTCTTCGGCGCCTTGCCGCCCTTGTTGACGGTGGCGATCAGCGCCAGCGCGTCGGGGCGTGCGAAATACTGGCTCAGCGCGATGGTGCCCACCACCTTGCGCTCCTGCAGGTCGACCTTGGTCAGCCGGCCCGCGAACTCGCAGGTGAACACGGCATACCGCCCGTCGATGGAGAAGTCGGCGTGGTTGATGCCCTTGCACTCCGGCGTGGGGATGGAGTACTGCAGCGCCATGGTGTGCGCATCGCGGAAGTCGAGCCGCTTGAAGGCCTCGGCCACGACAATGGCCATGCGGCCATCGGGCGTCCAGTACATGTTGTAGGGGTCATCGACGGAGATCTCGGCGCCCGGCTTGCCGGTGCGTGGATCGATTGGCGTGAGGCTGCCATCCGCGCGGCCTTCGGCGTTGTTGGCCACCCACAGCGTGCGCAGGTCCCAGGACGGCACCACGTGCTGCGGGTTGCGCCCCACCTTGAAGGTGTCGATGACCTTCAGCGTGGCCGGGTCGATGACGGACACCGAATTGCCCACGCGGTTGGGCACGTAGACGCGCTCCAGGGCGCCGGCCACGGCCGGGCTGAACTTGCCGGCACCGATCTCGCCATACAGGTTGGCGGCGTCTGCCACAGTTGGCATGCCCGGCACCGTGACCACGCCCTGCCCTGCCGCTGCCACGGCAACCGGCTTCGTGGTCTGCGCCACGGCCCATCCGATGGCACCCAGGCCCCCCACCAATGCCGTGGCCGCAGCGGCGGCACCCCAGGTCTTTTGCATGCGAGCAATATCCGTTGTAGAGAAATTCGTCGAAGACGCTTAACGCGCCAACTCACCTGGCGGATGACAGCGCCTGGCACAACGCCGCCACGGACTGTGCCACCACCGCGTCCACACCCAGTTGGCCCAGCGCGGCCGTGGAAGGGCGCGGGTCGCCGGCCGTGCCGCCGGCATGCCCCTGGCGCGCAGCCGACTCGAGCAGCGCGGTGCGCACGCCGGAGGGGTCCAGCGCCAGTTGCAAGGAGGTGTCGGCGGTGCCCGCATGGGTGCCGATCTGCGCCGCGCTCAGGCCATGGGCCTGCAGCTGCTGCACGTAGGTGGTCTGGGTCGCCTGGTAGTAAGCGCCCAGGAAATGCGCCCGCACGCCGGTGCCGCGCCATTCGGCGTTGAGCCCGTCGGCCACGGCCCGCAGGGAAGCCTGGTATCCGCCGTGGTCGCCCAGCAGCACGATGTCGCGGAAGCCATGCTGGCGCATGCCCTGCGCCGTGGCCTGCAGGATGCTGCGGAAGGCCGCATCGGGAATGGAGATCGTGCCGGCGAATCGCATGTGCTCGGTCGGCGGTGCGATCCGGCCTTCGGGCACGTAGGCCAGCACCGGCGCCACCAGCGTGTGGCCCAGCGTCTGCGCGATACGGCCCGACAGCAGCCGCGCCCGCGTATTGTGCTTGCCCAGCACGATGTGCGGACCGCTCTGTTCGGTGCCGCCCACGGGGATCAGCACCGTGGTGCTGCCGGCCTTCAAGGCGGCGCTGACCTCGGCGGTGGTCAGCTCCTCCAGGTACACGCTGTCCGGGGCGGCCATCGCGGCCAACGGCAACACCCACAAGAGAACCACCCAGCGCACGAACGTCATGGGGCTGCAGTGTAAGCAGCTTCCAGGGGGCCTCCGCGCGGAGGCGCATGGATAATCCCCCGGCCATGAGTCGCCCCCCGCCCGTCCCTGATTCCAACTTGCCCACGGCCGCGACCCTCGCACGCAGCCGCAACGACGCGATCACCGACGTTCCGGGTGTGGAACTGGGCCATTTCACGGAGGCGCGGCGTCCCACGGGCTGCACCGTCATCCTCACGCGCGAAGGCGCCGTTGCCGGCGTGGACGTGCGCGGCGCCGCGCCCGGCACGCGCGAGACCGACCTGCTGCACCCTTCCAACCTCGTCGACCAGGTGCATGCCGTGTTGCTGGCCGGCGGCAGCGCCTGGGGGCTCGACGCGGCCGGCGGCGTGATGCGCTGGCTGGAGGAGCAGGGCATCGGCCTGGATGTGCGTTACGGCCTGGTGCCCATCGTGCCCGCCGCGGTGTTGTTCGACCTGCCGGTCGGCGACGCACGCATCCGCCCCGGTGCCGATGCCGGGTACGCAGCCTGCGTGGCCGCCAGCACGGCGCCGCCTGCCGAAGGCAACGTGGGCGCGGGCACGGGCGCGCTGGTCGGCAAGCTCTTCGGCATCGACCGCGCGATGAAAGGCGGCATCGGCACGGCTGCCGTCTGCGTCGATGGCATCACGGTCGGTGCGGTGGTGGCCTGCAACGCGCTGGGCGACGTGGTGGACCCGGCCACCGGCCGCGTGCTGGCGGGTGCGCGCACCTCCGACGGACAAGCGCTGCTGGACATCCGCCGCGCCGTGTTGTCGGGCGAGACACCGACGCCGCTGCTGGCCGGCACCAACACCACGCTGGGCGTGGTCGCTACCGACGCACGCTTGAGCAAGGCCCAGGCCCACCGCCTGGCACAGGTGGCGCACGACGGCCTGGCACGCGCGATCAACCCCGTGCACACCATGTCCGACGGTGACACGGTGTTCGCCCTGGGCACCGGCAAGGCCGGCCGCAACCCCGGCATGATGCAGCTGGCCACGATGGCCGCCGAGGTATGCAGCCGCGCCACGGTGCGTGCCATCCTGGCCGCGCAGGGCGTGCAGATCGGCGCGCAGGCATGGCCCAGCGCGCGGGACATGGCAGCGCGCCGCTGAAGCGGCCCGCTCGCTTTTTCGTACACCGGCAACCGTGCCCCGCTCCATCCGCTTCACGCTGCTGTCGCTGCGCGACCTGCTGGCCTCCTTCGGCCCCTTCATCCTGCTGGCCGTGGGGCTGCTGGCGCTGGCCTACTGGTGGCTGGACCCGATGCCGCCCAAGCGCGTGACGCTGGCCACCGGCCCCGCGCAGAGCGCGTATGCCGAATTCGGCAAGCACTACCGGCAGGCGCTGGCCGCCAACGGCATCGAGGTGGTGCTGGTGGAGAGCGAGGGCTCCTCCGACAACCTGCGCCTGCTGCGCGAGGGCAAGGTGGACCTGGGCTTCGTGCAAGGCGGCAGCGCCCGCGGCAGCACCGAGGAGCCGGATGCGGCCGACCTGGTGTCCATCGGCGACCTGTTCCTGGAGCCTGTCTGGCTGTTCTACCGCGCCGATGCCGCCCGCAAGCTGGACCGCGATGCCACGCTCACGAACCTGTCGCAGTTCAAGGGCTTGCGGGTCAACGTGGGCGAGAGCGGCAGCGGCGTGCCCAACATGATGCAGGCCCTGTTCCGGCAGAACGGCATGGACACCGCAGGCATGCACCTCTCGCGCCAGGACCAGACCGCCGCCACCGTGGCCTTCCTCGGCGGTGAACTCGATGCGCTGGTCTTCGCCTCGGCACCCGAGTCGCTGATGGTGCAGATGCTGCTGCAGGCGCCGGGCGTGAAGCTCTTCAACTTCGTGCAGAACGAAGCCTACTCGCGGCGCCTGCCCTTCCTGAGCCCGGTGCGGCTGCCGCGCGGTGTGGTGGACCTCGCGGCCGACATCCCGCCGCGCGACGTGCGGCTGGTGGCCTCCACCACAACCATGCTGGGCCGCGAGGGCGTGCACCCCGCCGTGCTGCAGCTGCTCTCGCAGGCCTCGCTCTCGCTGCATGGCAAGGCCAACTGGTTCAGCCGGCCACGCGAGTTCCCGGTGGCAAGCAACGCCGAATACCCGGTGGCCAAAGAGGCTGAACGCACGATCCAGGGCGGCGTGCCGCTGCTGCAGCGCTATCTGCCCTTCACGCTGGCCAACCTGCTGGAGCGCATGTGGCTGTCGCTGGGTATCATCATCGCGCTGCTGCTGCCACTGTCGCGCATCGTGCCGCCGCTCTACGAGTTCCGCATCCGCTCGCGCGTGTTCCGCTGGTATGCGCAGCTGCGCGACATCGAGCTGCGCCACGAGGACGGCGCCATGTCCGTGGAGCAGTTGCAGAAAGAGCTCGACGGGCTGGAAGCTAATGTGGGCAAGGTCGTGATCCCGCTGTCCTATGCCGACGAGCTCTATGCGCTGCGCAACCACATCGGCATGGTGCGCCAGCGCATGAAGCCGCCCCGGGCAGCGGGCTGACGCCCATCGGCCAGAGGCCCCGCGCGGCGAGGCTGGTCAGACGCGGATATCGACGCTGTTGCGCATCGCGGTGCGCGCCACGGCGTCCAGTGCGTCCTCGACCGGATCGGCCGAGATCAGCCGCAGCTTTCCGGCCATGAGCAGGTTCTGGCAGGCCTGGCGCGTCAGGGATTGCAGGAAACCCAGTGCGTCGCTGAACAGCAGCAGGCCACCGTTGCCGCTGATCCAGCACAGGCGCGTGCGGGTCCAGCCGCCATCGGCCAGCAGCGCCACCCAGGCGCCGATCTTGAGCCCGCCCAATGGCACGGGCTCGGGCAGCACGTCGGGCAAGGCCTGGATGTCGATGAAGCCCGAGGCCCGCGCCTCGGCCGGCGCCACCCAGGCGGCATCCGTGCGCACGGTGTTGGAGCGGCGCTCCAGCGCCTCGCGGCTCTGCCGCGTGGCCGAGGACACCACCTCGGCCTCGGGCTTGAAGCCACGCTGGTGCAGCTGCATCAGCACCTCGAAGAACTGGCTGGTCTTGTGGGCCGGGTAGTCGATGGTGGCCAGGCCCGCGCGCAGCTGCGACAGCAGCTTGGGCACCAGCCGCGTCAGCGACGACACCTTCTGCCGCGTGAGATGCGGCTGCGCGCTCCACAACAGGTCGTCCACCATTCCGATGTAGTGGCCGGGGTCGTTGTCGCCGCTGCGGTCGCTCATGCGGGCGTGGGCCACCACCTGCGCCCAGGGGCCGCACAGGAAGTCCAGGATCGCATCGGGCACCAGGGCAGCCTCGGGCCGCGCCAGCACGTCCATGGCCAGCGTGGCGGCCAGCGCGTTGCGTTGCTCGGCCTTCTTCAATGCCCGCACGGCCCGGGCCAGCTGGCGCTTCTCGGCCGCCTCCTGGTCGTCGAGCAGGTGCGTCAGCCGGGTCAGCGCCTGGTCGAAGGGCTCGGCGGTCTCGACCACGCCGCGGGTCAGCGGTGCCACCACCTCGCGCAGCGGCTCCATGAAGCCGCTGAAGCCGCGCGAGTCCACCGACTCGTAGGCGATGCTGCGGTGCGTGATCTCGTGCAGCAGCCGACGCGCGGGATGCTGCTTGTGGCTGAAGAAGCGCGGGTCCTGGCGCGCCAGCTGGAGCAGCGCGGGCTCCAGGTCGGCGACCAGGCGCTGCACGGGCGAGAGCAGGCGCGGGTCCTGGGTGATGTTGTCGATCATCAGCGAGACGACCTCGACACCCAGGCTCTGCTCCAGGCCCAGCGAGGCCGCGCGGGCCTGCGCGCGCAGGCCGTCCGCCGGGTCGCCGGGCTTGCCGGGCAGCTGGGACTGGCGCCGCTCGATGCGCGCCGCCACCTGGTCGACCAGGCCGGCCTCCCGCATCGCATCCAGCGCCGCGGGCACGGTGGGGCGGAAGGCCACGGGCAGCGAGGCCTGCAGCGTGCTGGTCTCGTCGCCCGCGGCCTCGACCTGCAGGCCTTCCACCGCATAGCGGTGGCCCACGCCCGCAGCGTCCTGCGTGTCGGCGGCCGCCAGCAGGTTGCGCAGGCGCTCCAGTGTCAGGCTGGAGGACACGCGCGGCGGGGAATGCGGCGCGGCGCCATCGAAGCTGGCCATCGCCGTCGGCAGCAGGGGCACGCCGGAGGCCACCTTGGCCTGCAGGGCCTGCGCCATGTCCTCGTACCAGGTCTTCACCGTCTGGCCCAGCGCACCGCCCATGACGGTGATCCACCCCTGGCGCACCAGCGGCGGCACGGGCAGGTGCGTGACGGCGCTGGCCAGTGCTTCCACGAACACGGCAGAGCGCAGGGGATGCGGCTGCAGCTGCATCTTGGGCAGGCCGAGATGCGCGCACAGGGCGGAGTTGAGGGAGCGCAACGCGGGGTCCATGCCGGAGTCCGCCCCCTGGCGGGCCCGGGCGGTTTCCACGCTGCGCTGGAGCTGCTGCGCCGTCATGGCGGCGATCTGCTCGAAATGCAGCTCCGGGTCCACCATCGGCCGCGCGCGTTCGGCCGTCACCATGCGCGTGAAGGTGGTCGTCACCTCCTCGGTGAAACGCGCGCAGAGCACCGATTCGAACTGGTTGAGCAGGCGCCGCCCATTCTCCAGCCGGTCACGCTCGCGCAGGTCGGGCGCCTGCTCCTCCTGCGCGCGCAGCATGGCACGGTTGTGGGCCACCAGCCGGGCCATGAGGTCGGGGGCGCCGAGCACCACCTGGCCCATCGTGGCCCGGTACAGCGCGGCGTGCTGCAAAGACACTTCCGGATCTGCAGGCTGCATATCACCGCTCCTGGAAGGAAGCAGACAGAAGGGAACTCACGGCGCCGAGGGAGGGCACCCCGGCGAACTCACTTGAGTGCCTTGAAGCGCACCCGCTTGGGCTTGGCCCCCTCCTCGCCCAGGCGACGTTTCTTGTCCGCCTCGTATTCCTGGTAATTACCGTCGTAGAACACCCATTGCGAATCGCCCTCGGCCGCCAGGATGTGCGTGGCGATGCGGTCCAGGAACCAGCGGTCATGGCTGATGACCAGCACCGTGCCCGCGTATTCCAGCAGCGCGTCTTCCAGCGCCCGCAGGGTTTCCACGTCCAGGTCGTTGGAGGGTTCGTCCAGCATCAGCACGTTGCCGCCCTGGATCAGCGTCTTGGCCAGGTGCAGGCGGCCACGTTCACCGCCGGAGAGGTTCCCGACCTTCTTCTGCTGGTCCTGGCCGTTGAAGTTGAAGCGGCCGGCATAGGCGCGGCTGGCCATCTGGAACTTGCCGACGTTGATGATGTCCAGGCCGCCCGAGATGTCTTCCCAGACGGTCTTGCTGTCGGAGAGTGCATCGCGGTGCTGGTCGACGAAGGCCATCTTGACGGTCTGGCCCACGACGACCTCACCGCTGTCCGGCTTTTCCTTGCCGGCAATCAGCTTGAACAGCGTGGACTTGCCGGCGCCGTTGGGGCCGATGATGCCCACGATGGCACCGGCGGGGACGTTGAAGCTCAGGTTATCGATCAGCATGCGGTCGCCGAAGCTCTTGCTGACGTTCTTGAACTCGAAGACCTGGCTGCCCAGGCGCTCGGCGACGGGGATGAAGATCTCGTTGGTCTCGTTGCGTTTCTGGTATTCGACGTCGGAGAGTTCCTCGAAGCGTGCCAGGCGCGACTTGCTCTTGGCCTGGCGGGCCTTGGGGTTCTGCCGCGACCACTCCAGCTCCTTCTTCAGCGCCTTGGCATGCGCCTCTTCGCTCTTCTGCTCCTGTGCCAGGCGCTCGCCCTTCTGCTCGAGCCAGGTGCTGTAGTTGCCCTTCCAGGGGATGCCACGGCCGCGGTCCAGCTCCAGGATCCACTCGGCGGCGTTGTCCAGGAAGTAGCGGTCATGGGTGATGGCGACCACCGTGCCCGAGAAACGCTTGAGGAACACTTCCAGCCATTCCACGGACTCGGCATCCAGGTGGTTGGTGGGCTCGTCCAGCAACAGCATGTCGGGCTTGGACAGCAGCAGCTTGCACAGCGCCACGCGGCGTTTTTCGCCGCCGGACAACAGGCCGATCTTGGCGTCCCACGGCGGCAGGCGCAGGGCGTCGGCGGCGATCTCGATCTGGTGCTCGGAGTCGGTGCCCGAGGCCGCGATCACGGCTTCCAGCTCACCCTGCTCCTTGGCCAGGGCGTCGAAGTCGGCATCTTCCTCGGCATAGGCGGCGTAGATCTCTTCCAGGCGGGCCTTGGCGGCGTTGACCTCGCCCATGGCCTCTTCGATGGCCTGGCGCACGTTGTGCTCGGCGTTCAGCTTCGGCTCCTGCTCCAGGTACCCGATGGACAGGCCTGGCATGGGGGTGGCTTCGCCCTCGATGTCCTTGTCCACGCCGGCCATGATCTTGAGCAGCGAGGACTTGCCCGAGCCGTTCAGGCCCAGCACGCCGATCTTGGCGCCGGGGAAGAAGGACAGCGAGATGTCCTTGAGGATGTGGCGCTTGGGCGGAACGATCTTGCCCACGCGGTTCATCGTGTAAACGTATTGCGCCATGGCGGTGAATGCAGCTTTCTCTGTCGATAACGTGCCAGCGGGCCCCACCTGCGGGGGCCCTGTCGCAGCATTATCGACCCGAGTGCCACGCGCCGACGCGCTTCGTGGCTTTGCAGCCACTCCCGCGCAAGCGCGATCACTCCATGGCGGCAGCGGGGGGATGGTCGCCCACCACCAGGTCGACCGGGAGGGCGCCGGCGGCCACGCGCAGACGGCCCTGGCCCTCCAGGCGGTCCATCATGCGGCGCGACATGGCATGCGACAGGCCGGAGGTGGACACGAACATGAACAGGCTGCGGTTCTGGCCGATCCAGGTGAGCTGCGCGCGCACCCAGGCGCCCTCGTGCAGCAAGTCGACCCAGGCACCCACGAGGATGTCCTGCAGTGCCACCGGCTCCGGCAGCGGCAGGGGCTCCTCGGTGTGTGCAGCGGCCTCCATGAGAAGCTCCTGCGGTTCCTGCGGCGCGAGCGGCGCCGCTGCCGACTCCTGCAGCGGCATCGACTGCGACCATCCGGACTCGCGTGCAAACGCCATTGCCCGGCGGTGATCTTCCAGCACCCCTTCGTGCAGCGCACTGAGCTGGTCCAGGAACGCCGTGATGGGCTCCTGCGGGTACCGCACCATCACCAGGCCCTCGTTGAGCCGCGCCAGCAGCCCCGGCAGGGACTGGACGAGCACGGCGTATTCCTGCCGCGACTGCGGCGGGTCCACGCTGGCGACCAGGTCCTCCACCACGGCCTCGAAGGGCGACGGGTCCAGCGTTCCCTCCTCCGCGCGGAGGTGGGCCTCCGCCAGAACCTGCGACCAGGGGCCGCGCAGGAAGGCGGCCACCGGCTCGGGCACGCTAGGCGCGTGGTGGCGCATGCCCATCGCCGCGGAGATACGCTGGGCCAGGGTCATGCGGCGCTCGGCACGCGCGCGTGCGTCCATCGCCTGCTGCTGGTGGCGCCGGCGCATGGCTTCGAAGGCGGCACAGTCTTCCTCCAGCGTTTCCAGCGCGCGGGCAAAGGCCGCCGCATCGCCCGCCCCGTCCAACAGGCCCTGCACGGCACTCACCACGCAGGCCAGGAAGCTTTGCACGCCGTCGCTGTCCTCCGGGCCATAGGGCCGGCTGAGCTGCACCACACGGTCCAGGAACTGGCGCGCGGGATGCTGCCGGTCGCTGAAGAAGCGAGGGTCGTCCTGCACCAGGTCGACCAGCACCGGCTCCAATTCACGCAGTTCGCGGCGCAGCGGGGGTGGCAGGCTGGGGTCGCGAGCCGTCTGCTCCAGCATCAGGCTCACGACCTCTGCACCCAGTTGGCGGCCCACCTGGTGGTAAGTGGACACCAGGCCTGGTGCAGCCGGCGAGGATGAAGGGCCTGCAGGGGCCGCAGACCCCACCACCGCCGCAGGCGCCGCAGGTGTCGCAGGGCGACGGCTGGCCAGGCGGCGCATCAGCGGCTCCACCAGGCGCATCTCCTCCAACGCCACGAAGGACGCCGGCAGCGTGTTGCTGAAATCCCTCCCACTGCCAGGCTCCGGCGCGGCCGCTCCCAGCAGCAGGCGCAACTGGTCCAGCGTCGCCAGGCTGCGTTCCAGGGCCTCGGCCTCCTCGGCCACGCGCCCACCGCTGCGCCCATCCAGCGCCACCACCGGGTTCACGCCCAGGGACAACAGCCAGTCGCAGGCCTCGCGCAGCAGCGGGTGGAGCGACACGCCCAGGGCCGCGGAGGCAGGCCGCATCAGCACGGGGCGCTGGGCAGCGTCCGGCACCCAGGCCAACAGCGTGGTCATGAAAGCCTGGACGAAAGTGTCGGACTTGAGGGGGTTCAGCGCGGACTGCACCGAACTCCAGCCCAGCAGCGCACTGACCAGCGCGTCGAACAGCGGCATCACGTCATCGACCGCCCGCGCCACCTCCTGGTAGGCCAGGGACTCTTCGATATGGCCATCGAGTTCCTTGAGTTCGAAAGCCGGCATGCCGGCAGCCGGGGGCGCTTCCGGCCCGCGCTGATGCGCCGGGCCGCCACGCTGGTAGGCCAGCCTGCGCAGTTCGGCGGCGAACTCCGCAATGAACGCGGATGCCTCCAGGTGCAGCGAGGCCACGGTGAGCCGCACTTCCTTGGCCAGCACGACCTCGAGGGCCGCCGCCGCTGACTGCGGCTCCGACGCCTCGCTGCAGAAGCGGGCCTGCAACGCGTCCAGAACGTCCTGCGCGAGGGTGGTGGACTGGGCCAGCACCATCTCCACGCAGTCCGACAGAGAGGGCGGCGTGGGCGGTGCGTTGTTCGCCACGCCGATGCGCCGCATACGGTACTTGTTCATCGCGCCTCGAGCATAGGTGGCTGGGGAAGCCGGCCGTGGGTTATTTTGATCGAACCCCACGGTCGCGCAGGCGGCGCGCGGAGAAGACGGGCCCGCCTGCATCAAAGGTCACGAATGTGCCAGGGTCGGCGGTCATCCATCCTCCGATCATGCGAGAATGGAGTTTGTCGCGCGCCTCCAGCTGCTCGCGGCCACAGCATCTGCTGGGGACCAGGCCTCTCGCCGGCGTCCCGATTTTGTTCCCCGTCTCCCTGTGTCTGGACCGGCGCCACAACGCCGGATCGGGTTGACATGCCAAGCGCCCAGCTCGGGCGCCACACTATGAATTTTGACGAATTGAACCTGGCCCCGGCCATCCTGAAGGCCGTGCGCGAGCAGGGTTACGAGACGCCCACGGCCATCCAGGCCCAGGCGATCCCCCTCGTGCTGGAGGGCCATGACCTGCTGGGCGGCGCACAGACCGGCACCGGCAAGACGGCGGCCTTCGTGCTGCCGATGCTGCACCGCCTCAGCATGAACCGCAGCGCGCAGAACAAGTTCGGCGGCACCGGCATCCGCGCCCTGGTGCTGACCCCCACGCGTGAACTCGCAGCGCAGGTCGAAGAGTCCGTGCAGACCTACGGCAAGTTCCTGCAGCTGTCCTCCTCCGTCGTGTTCGGCGGCGTGGGCATGAACCCGCAGATCTCCCGCATGAAGAAGGGCGTGGACATCCTGGTGGCCACCCCCGGCCGCCTGCTGGACCTGCTGGGCCAGGGTATGTTGGACCTGGCGCAGGTGCAGATGCTGGTGCTGGACGAAGCCGATCGCATGCTGGACATGGGCTTCATCCACGACGTGAAGAAGATCCTGGCCGCCGTGCCCAAGGACAAGCAGAGCCTGCTGTTCTCGGCCACCTTCAGCGACGAGATCCGCGACCTGGCCGCGACCCTGCTGAAGAACCCGCAGAGCGTGCAGGTTACGCCACGCAACACCACGGTGCAGCGCATCACGCAGACCATCCACCCCGTGGGCCGCGGCAAGAAGAAGGCGCTGCTGGCCCACATCATCCAGGAGCACGACTGGAGCCAGGTGCTGGTGTTCACGCGCACGAAGTTCGGCGCCAACAACGTGGCCGAATTCCTGAACAAGAACGGCATCACCGCCATGGCGCTGCACGGCAACAAGAGCCAGGGTGCCCGCACCCAGGCCCTGGGCGGCTTCAAGAGCGGCGACATCCGCGCGCTGGTGGCCACCGACATCGCGGCACGCGGCATCGACATCGACGACCTGCCGCACGTCGTGAACTACGAGATCCCCAACGTCAGCGAAGACTATGTGCACCGCATCGGCCGCACGGGCCGCGCGGGTGCCGATGGCGCAGCCGTGAGCCTGGTGTCGCTGGACGAGGAAGGCTTCATGCAGGACATCGAGCGCTTCACCAAGCAGACCATCGAGGTCCGCGTGGTGGACGGCTTCGGCCCTGAAGAAGGCGAACGCGCCGAGCCTATCGCCATGGGCCGCCAGACCATCTGGGGCGGCGCGGGCAAACCCCCGAGCCGCGACGTGATGATGGCAGCCGCCAAGGCCGCCCGCACCGAGATGCTGCAGCGCATCCGCGACAACAAGACCGCGACCGGGGCCGGTGGCGGCAGGGGTGGCAATGGCGGTGGTGGCAACGGTGGCGGCGGCAACGGCGGTGGCCGCCCTGCTCGCGGCAACGGCCAGGGCGCAGGCCGCCCGGCCCACCATGCCGGTGGCAACCATCCGGGTGGCGGCCGCAGCGCCCCGCCCCGCCATGCACCGGTGGATCGCCAGGATCGCCAACCCGACCCGCTGCGCAGCGCCGGCAACCCGCAACCGCGTGCCACGGCGCCGCGCGAGCCCGATCCCATGCGCACCAGCGTGGACATGATGGCCGAGCGCAGCGGCCGCCGCGGCGGTGGTGGTGGCGGATACGGCGGTGGCCGTGGCCGCGCGGGTGGCGGTGGCGGTGGCGGTGGTGGTGGCGGATATGGCGGCGGTGGTGGCGGTGGCGGTGGCCGCGGCGCCGGCGGCGGTTCGCGCGGGTCCTTCAACCGCTGATTCCCCCGCCTCGCCGACACGGCGGGCAGACGAGCCGGGTCCCTTGCGGGGTCCGGCTTTTTTTGTGCATGCAGGAGCCGCACGGCGTGGCATCTGCTCCACGGTGTGGCACCATGCGCGCCAAACACGGGAGAGAAATGCATGGCGACGGCGAGAGAGCACGGATCGGCGGAACGGGCGGTTCTGGTCGCGGGGGCCACGGGGCTGGTGGGCCGGGAAATCCTGGCGCTGCTGCTGGCCGACCCGGATATCCAGCGTGTCCACACCGTAGGCCGCAAGGCGCCTGCCGTGCAACATGCGCGCCTGCAGCACCACCCCTCGGACCTGCAACAGATCCCGACCCTGCCGCCATTGCAGGCCGCCTACATCGCACTGGGCACCACCATCAAGGTGGCGGGCAGCCAGGCGGCCTTCCGTGCCATCGACTTCGACGCCGTGCTGGCCGTGGCCCGCGCCGCCCACGCGGCAGGGGCGTCGCGGCTCGGGGTGGTGAGCGCGATGGAGGCCGATCCGGACTCCTGGATCTTCTACAACCGCGTCAAGGGCGAGGCCGAACGCGCGCTGGCGCAGGTCGGCTTCGACACCCTGGTGATCGCCCGGCCCTCGCTGCTGGTGGGCAACCGCGGTGCGTTGCACCAACCCTCGCGGCCCGGAGAGACCGTAGGCCGCGTGGTGAGCACGCTGCTGCGGCCCTTGATTCCCGCCAACTACCGGGCGATCCGCGCCAAAAGCGTTGCACGCGCTCTGGTCGCGGCGGTGGCGCGTGGCACACCTGGACCACAGGTGCTGATGTCGGGCGAGATGCAGGCGGCCTGAACCGGCCCGCGCGGACTGCCTGTGTGGCAGGCCCGTTCAGCGCCCTGGCGCAGCGCGGGCCTGGCCTGCCGCCATCCTGCGGCACTTTCCCCTTGGAGACACCTGTTTGGATACGACGCACTCCCCCGCCTGGCGCTACCGCATGGGCTTGCTGCTGGTCACGGCATCGGCCGTCGCCTGGAGCACCGCCGGCTTCTTCACACGCCTGATCCCGCTCGACACCTGGACCACGCTGTGGTGGCGCGGCCTGTTCGGCGCCCTGGGCATCTTCGTGTGCATGCTGGCCATGGAGCGGGGACGCACGCTGGCGGGCCTGCGGCGCCTGGGTGCGCCTGGCTGGGCCTTCGCGGCGGTGTCGGCCGTGGCGATGGTGAGCTTCGTGGCCTCGCTGAAGATGACCAGCGTAGCCCATGTGTCCGTGGTCTATGCCACCGTGCCGCTGGTGGCTGCCGCACTGGGCTGGATCTGGCTGCGCGAGCGGCCCTCCACCAGCGCACTGGCCGCCAGCATCGTGGCCGTGCTGGGCGTGGGGATCATGGTGGGCATGGGCGTGGAAGGCAACTTCGCCGGGGACCTGGTGGCCTTCGTGATGACGCTGGCCATGGCGGTGATGATGGTGCTGTCCCGGCGTTACCAGGGCCTGCCCATGCTGCCGGCGACCTTCCTGTCGGCGCTGTTGTGTGCGCTGGTGGCGTTGCCTTTCGCGCGCTGGCCCGTGCCGGATGTAGCCACGCTGCTGCAGCTGGCGTTGTTCGGCCTCGTGAACTCCGCCCTGGGTCTGGCGCTGTTCATCATCGGCTCGAAGATGCTCCCGACGACAGAGACCGCGCTGATCGGCGCCCTGGACGCGCCGCTGGCGCCGCTGTGGGTGTTGATCGCCTTCGGTGAGGTGCCGGGCCAGGCCACCGTGGTGGGCGGCCTGCTGGTGTTCGTGGCGATCATGGCGCACCTGGCGTGGGCTGGCTGGCGGCAGCGCGCCGCGCCGGTGCTCAAGGCGGCGGGCTCTCGAAACCCACCTTGAAGTCGTTGCGCCCCGTGCGGTCCTGGCCGCGCAGCAGCCACAGCGGCCGGTTCGCGAAGGACACCGGCACGCCCGAGCGGCCGTTGGTGGGATTGATGGCGCGTTCGAACACCGACGTGCCCGGCATGTAGCGCAGCGCGACACCGGTGCGCCGCTGCGTGGAGCGGTTCACGGCAGCGCCATGGACCATGTAGACATCGTGCAGCGACATCTGGCCCGGCTGCAGCTCCAGGTCCACCGCCTCGCGCTCGTCGAACACGTCCTCACGCGCACGCAGGTTCAGCACCAGGTCGTCGCGGTCTTCCACCAGATGCGGATGCGTCACGCGCGGCAGGTGCGATCGCGGGATCACGCGCAGGCAACCGTTCTCGCGCGTGGAGGGCTCCAGTGCCACCCACACTGTGCAGTTCGCCAGCGGGCGGATGGGCCAGTACTGGCCGTCCTGGTGCCAGGGTGTCTCCATGCCGTCGCCGGCCGGCTTGCTGAACACATGGCAGCCCCACAGGATGATGTCGGGGCCGATGACCTGCTGCACCAGGTCCAGTATGTCCGGGTCCATGGCCAGGTCCAGGAAATCGCGGCTGCCGCGCACGCCCTCGGCATTGGCCGCGCCGCCCGCCCCCACCACATGCGCGCTCACCAGCTTCTCGGGGCGCACACCGGGGTTGTCTCGGATCAGGCGCTCCAGGGATGCACGCAGTTGGTCTGTGCGCTCCGACGACAAACGGAAGGCCGGGATCAGGTAGCCCTGTTCGTGGTACTGGGCGATCTCCGCGGGGCTGAGCGAGGCCATGTTGTCTCCTTGTCCGTAGTCTGCAGACAACCGGCGCGGTGGCCGGCGGGAACTCAGTGCGGCAGGTGCAGCGTCAGCACCGTGCGGTCATCCGTGAAATAGACGGAGCTGGAACCCTTGACGCCAGGATACGCGGTCGTCTTGTGGAAGTCTTCCTTTTCCACGCGCTCGAACTCGGCTTCCCAGTCCCGCACGCGGGTACCGGCGGGGATACCGACGTAGCCGTCGGTGAAGAACTCGATGCTGCGGACTTCGGATTTCGGACGCGTGAAGGCCACCACGTCCGGGCCCTGCGTGGTGCCGCCGTCGATGGACCCATAACCCAGCGAATGGCCGGCCAGGTTGCTGTAGCGCGCCTGCGCACCACCGATGCCTGCCATCAGCATGGCAGGCATGAGGTCGATGGCGTCGGCCTGCAGGCGCCCGGTGCAGGCCTGCACGGCCTGCGCCAGGATCTCCTGCACATCGGCAGGCGACAACAGATTCTGTCCCGGCTGGCCCAGGCCGCTGAACACCAGCTTGCGCGTGCTCGCCTCCAGCGCATCGCCCGTGTGCCCCAGCGCCTGCAGGCGGCGGCGGATGGCCAGGCGCCCTGCGGCATACAGCTGGTCCACGTCCTTCGTGTAGTGGTGCAGCTCGGTGCCATTGATGCGGATGCCGGAGTCACCCACGACCAGGAAGCGCCAGCTGTCACCGGCATCCTCCGCGATGGCTGCGGTGGAACTGGCGCGCACGCCAGCCGCACCAGCCTCTGCCAGTCCCTGGACGATGGCCAGGTTCATCGCCTCCATCCACTGCGCCGCCGACAGCTGGCCCCGCTGCGGTCCCGTCGCACACTGCACCATGGCCCGCGCCGCCTGCGAGGCAGCGAAACGACCGGGGGTGCTGCCGTCCACCGGCGTGCCGATGGGGTCGGTGGCGCCATCGAACACGGCGTACAGCCGCTGCGGCACCACCACCAGCACATCGTCGCCGGACTGCGACTGGTCCCGGACTTTCGGGATCGACAGGGATTCGATCAGCATGGACTAAACGAATGCGCTCTGCTTGGACTGCGAAAAACGCAGCACCACGTACACGCACAGCCCCGAGCTGGCCAGCAGGATCGTGGACAGCGCCGCGGCAATGCCGAACTCCCCATCCAGCACCGCGCTGTAGATGCGCACCGGCATGGTGGTGGTGCGGCCGGTGTACAGCAGCAGCGTGGACGACAACTCGTTGATGGCCGTGATGAAGCTCATCATCGCGCCGGCAATGATGCCGGGCATCATCAGCGGCACCGTGACCTTGAAGAAGGCCTTGAGCGGCCCGGCGCCCAGGCTCACGGCGGCCTCCTCGATGGAGGGCTTGATCTGCCGCAGCACCGCACTCGTCGCCCGCACGCCATAGGGCAGGCGGCGGATGAACAGGATCAGCACGATGATCGAGGCTGTGCCCACAAGATCCAGCGCCCCCGTGTTGAAGGTGAGCAGGAAACCGATGGCCATGACCACGCCCGGCACTACATACGGCACCATCAGAATGGAGTCCAGCAGGCCTGAGACCGGGTTCTCGCGGCGCACCACCACATAGGAGATGAGCCCGCCGGCCACCGTGATCAGCACGGTGGCGATCAGCGCGAACCGGAAGGTGTTGCCGATGACATCGGGCACCTCGCGGATCACGCGCAGGTAGCTGTTGAAGCCGAAGCCGCCCGTGAAGACCGGGCCGTTGGTCTGCAGGAAGGAGGTGTAGACCACCACGGCGATAGGCAAGGTGGCCAGGGCCACGATCGTGTAGCTCAGCACATGGATGAACACCCCGTAGGCGCCCGTCACGCGCTTGGGCGTGCCCAGGTTGGTCAGCGACCCGGCATACCGCCGCTTGTTGATCAGCCAGCGTTGCAGGAACACCGCCATCATCGACACCACGATCATCAGCATGGAGATGCTCACCGCCATCGTGGGTGGCCCGCCCATCTCGGAACCGTACTGGTTGTACGCGATGGTGGAGAGCGTGCGGAAGTCGCGCCCGATGATGGACGGCGTGCCGAAGTCGGCGATCGACAACACGAAGCACAGGATGGCGCCCGAACTCACGGCCGGGAACACCAGCGGCATGGTGATCTTCCAGAAGCGCTGCAGCGAACTGCAGCCCAGGTTTTCGGCCGCCTCTTCGAACGATCGGTTGATGTTGCGCAGCGCACTCTCCGTCATCAGGTAGACGAAGGGAAAGAACTTCAGGCTGAACACCAGGATGATGCCGTGCACGCCGTAGATCGTGGGCAGCGTGATGCCCCAGCCCTTGAACACGTTCGTGAGCCAGCCGTTGCTGCCCAGCACCACGATCCAGGAATAGGCGCCGATGAAGGGCGGCGACACCAGCGCCAGCACGGCCAGCGTGGCCAGCAGGTTGCGGCCGCGCACCACGTAGCGCGCCGTGCAATAGGCCAGCGGGATGCCCAGCAGGCAGGCGCCCACCATGCCGCCGATGCCCACGACCAGCGTGTTGATCAGCGCCCCCACGTAATAGGGGTGCGTGACGACCTTGACGTAATTGGCGAGCGTGAAGCCCCCGCTGTCGGCGTCCACGAAGCCGAGTTTCAGCACTTGCGCGATGGGCCAGACCAGCAGGAAACCGATCACCACCACCGCCACCAGCAGCGTGATGGACCAGAAGTCGAAGCGCCCCAGCGCGGCGATCCACGCGGGCGCCCCGCCAGAGCGTGTGGTGGCCGTGCCGGCCGTCATGGCAGACGCCGCCCGGTCTCGCCGGGCGCGAAGTACAGGATGTCCGCGGCGTGTATGCCGAAGTGCACGCTGTCGCCCTTCTTCAACCCCACCATCGTGGGGTTGGGCGCCACCAGCGCCTCCATGGCGCCATGGCCCAGCACGTCGATGCTCAATTGCAGCTCGCGCCCCGTGAACATGGACTGGCGCAGCGCCCCGTCCATCTGGATGCCCGGGCCTTGCAGCGGCTGGTTCACCACCACTTTTTCGGGCCGCACCGCCGCCACCACGGCGCCCTGCTCCCGCACGGATGCCGGTGCCGCCAGGGCCTGGCCCCACAGCGGCAAGGCGCCAGCCGCGTCGGCACGGGCCTCGAAGAAATTGTTGGCGCCCACGAAGGTCGCCACGAAGCGGTTCGACGGCAGGTTGTAGATGTCCCACGGGGTGCCCACCTGCTGCGCCACGCCGTCGTACATCACGCAGATCTGGTCGGAGATGGACAACGCCTCCTCCTGGTCGTGTGTGACGTAGATGGTGGTGATGCCCAGGTCCTGCTGCAGCAACCGGATGTCACGCCGCAGGTCCACGCGCAGCTTGGCATCCAGGTTGGACAGCGGCTCGTCCATCAGCAGCACCTTGGGGCGGATGACCAGCGCGCGCGCAAGGCCCACGCGCTGCTGCTGGCCGCCACTGAGCTGGTGGGGCATGCGCTCGGCATGCTGGCCCAGCTGCACGGTCTCCAGGATGGCCGCCACGCGCGCGCGGATCTCGGCCGCGGGCACCTTGCGCTGCACCAGGCCGAAAGCCACGTTGTCGAACACGCTCAGGTGCGGGAACACCGCATAGTCCTGGAACACCATGCCCACGTTGCGCTGCGAGGCACTCAGGTTCCCGATGGACTCCTCACCGACCAGGATGCGGCCGGCGTCCTGCTGGTGGAAGCCCGCGATCGCGCGCAACAGGGTGGTCTTGCCGCAGCCGCTGGGCCCCAGCAGCGTGAAGAAGGCCCCGGATTCGATGTCCAGGTTGATTTCCTTGAGGGCGACATGCTGGCCATAACTCTTGCGGATCTGCTGTAGTCGGACTTGCGCCATGGATTCCCCTGCCCCCGGTGTCGTCGCCTGCTTACTTCTTGTTCAGGAGCATGTCGTTCCACTTGGTCAGGATGCGCGCCCGGTTGGTGCCGGCCCACTCCTCGTTGTATTTGATCAGCTTGATCTTGGACAGCGGGGTCAGCGCATTCTTGGAATTGACGTCGGTGCGCACCGAGCGGCGGCCGACGCCGTCCAGGATCTCCTGCGCTTCCTTCGACAGCATGAAGTTGATGAAGGCCTTGGCACCGTCGGGATTGGGCGGTGTGGCCATCAGGGCCATCACGTCAGCGCTGGCGGAGGTACCGTCGGTGGGGTACAGCAGTTCGACCGGGCCACCGCCCACCTTGAACTTCAGCAGCGTGTCTTCGTTGGACAGGCCGATGGCGGCCTCGCCGTCGTTGACGAACTTCGGCACCGCGCCCGAGCTGTTGGACAACACGCTGTTGTCCAGGATCTTGGCGTAGAGCTCCCAGCCCTTGTCCTCGCCATAAAGCTGCAGGATGGTGGCCAGCTGGATGAAGGCCGAGCCGGACTTGTCGACACGTGCGGCCGAGATCTTGCCCTTGTACTCGGGCTTGGCCAGGTCCATCCAGGTCTTGGGGTACTGGGCGGGGGTGAGCTGCTTGGTGTTCACGCCAATGGAGGTGGCCACAGCCGTGAAGGGCACGGCGGCGCTGTCGATCTTGAAGGTGTCGGCCAGGAACTTGGCGTTGTCGGGCGTGAACTTGGTGAAGAGCGCGGCGTTGGCGTCCACCACCTCGGTGGAGACGCTGAACAACACATCGGCGGTGGTACGGCCCTTCTCGGCCTTCAGGCGGTTGATCAGGTCACCCGAGCCGCCCTTGATCAGCTCGACCTTCATGTTCGTGGCCTTCTCGAAGGCCGGGACCACGCGGTCCACCAGGTCCTGCGGGGCGGCGGTGTAGATGACGACCTTGGCCTGGGCCAAGGCCTGGCCGGCGGCCAATAGGCCCACGGCCAAGGCCGCGACGAATGTGCGCATGGAAGATTGCATGGACCGATCTCCGGTAAGTAAATATGACTGAATTGTGACGGTTTCAAACCCCCGTCCAGAGCCTGTCAGGGTAAATCCCGGCCTGCACCAGCGCTGCCAGCGCCTGGACGCAATGCGGCTTGTCCTCGCGGTAGGTGATGCCGCACCACGCGTCCTCGATGTGCAGCACCCTGCAACGTGCTCGGCCGCTGCGCACCAGCGCGTCGACCAGCGCGGGCAGATAACACTCCGCCTCCAGGCCCTGGCCGTGGGTCTGCAGAAAGGCCGCGAAATGCGCCTGCATGGGCTCCCATGCCGAGGGCTGGAAGCCCCAGACATTCATCGAGACCCAGTCCTGTGGCGACAACGGCACGCGCTCGCCGGCAACGTTGCGGCCCTCGCACAGGCCATCGGCCCGGGCCACGATGCCGGTGTGCTCCTCCACCTGGTGCAGGTAACCATCCCGCACGTCGCAGATGCCGCGGTTGACCCCGCCATGTCCCGACAAGGTCCGCGCCAGCGCGTAGGTGACCATGCAATGGACAGGAACCTCGCCGTCCTGCGGTTGCGCGAAGAAAGCTGCCAGCTGCGCGAAGGCCTCGCGTCCGTAGAAGTCGTCGGCATTGATGACCGCGAAAGGCGTGGTGATCACGTCCCGCGCAGCGAGCACCGCATGCAGCGTGCCCCAGGGCCGCGTGCGGGCCGCTGGCACCACGAAGCCGGCAGGCACATCCTGCAGGTCCTGCACCACGCAGTCCACGGCAAGCGCCCCCGCGTATCGCGGCTCGGCGCGCGCACGGAAGCTGTCCAGCGCATCGGGCGCCACGACGAAGACCACGCGCCCGAAGCCCGCGCGCACGGCATCGAAGACGGCGTAGTCGAGCATGGACTCGCCCTGCGGGCCCACGGGATCGAACTGCTTGGCGCCGCCGAAGCGGGATCCCCGGCCGGCAGCGAGCACCAGCAGGGTGGGCTGCACCACGTGCGCAGAGCCGCTCAACCGCGCACGAACAGGGTGGCCAGTGGCTCGGGGCCCGCCTGCCGGCTCCAGTGCCCATGCACGGCCGGGTCGAACTGCGCACCCGCGGGCAACACGTCGTTCGAATAGAAGTGCTCACCGGGCCCGAAGCTGCGCGTGCTGCCATCCTGCAGCCCGACCTCCATGCGCCCGCGCAGGATGAAAACCCATTGCTGCGTGACGGTGCAGTGGAACTGGCTGCGGTAGCCCACAGGGCTCTCGCGCAGTTG
The DNA here is from genome assembly GCA_965278985.1 of Burkholderiaceae bacterium. GTDB lineage: Bacteria > Pseudomonadota > Gammaproteobacteria > Burkholderiales > Burkholderiaceae_C > CAISIP01. The sequence goes on from OZ257131.1 coordinate 2,577,829, forward strand.
GTAACCCCCCGAGGCCGCCAACGGCGACAACATCGTCTGGGGCGTGCCTTCGGTCAGCGGCACGGCTTCCTCGCGGAAACGGGCCCGGCCGTCGGTGTCGGTGAAGAGGATGGTTTTGGTGAAGATGGCCATGGGGAGAGTCGTTGTGGTTGTGGTGGGTGCGGGCGCGGTCCGCAGCGCATCGCGTGCCTGCTGCACCAGCACCTGCGGATTCTGCGCGACGTCGAGCACCACGGGATGCTCGCCGGCATCGGGCGCCTGCAGGGTCGCGAGCTGGCTGTCCAGCAACGACACAGGCATGAAGTGCCCGCTGCGGGCCGCGGTGCGCTGCGCCAGCAACGCCGCCGGGCCGTGCAGGTAGACCAGCCGCAGCCCCGGTGCGCCACGGCGCAGGATGTCGCGGTAGCTGCGCTTGAGAGCAGAGCAAGACACCACCAGGCCGGACCGGGCCACCCGGGCCTGCGCCAGGCGGGTGGACAGGCTCTCCAGCCACTGCTGCCGGTCCGCGTCGGTCAGCGCGATGCCGGCCGCCATGCGTGCCACGTTTTCGGGCGGATGCAGGTCGTCCCCTTCGAAGAAGGGCACGCCCAGCGCCCGCGCCAGGCCCTGTCCTACCGTGCTCTTGCCGCTGCCCGACACCCCCATCACCACCACCAGCGGCGGGGCGTCCGACGGCTTCAGTGTCACGGCAGGCTCACTCCACGCGCTTGCCGCTCGCGTGGTCGAAGAGGTGGACCTTGGAGGCATCCACGTCCAGGCCCACGATGTCGTCCGGGCGCACGGACGTGCGGCCATGCAGCACCACGATGATGTTCTGCTCGCCCACCTGCAGCAGCAGCTCGGTCTCGGCGCCTGTGGGCTCCACCACCACCACCTTAGCCGGGATGCCCTGGCCCTGCGCGGTGATGCCGATGTCGCCGGGCCGGATGCCGTAGTGCACGCGCTGGCCATCGCGGCCGGTGCCCACGTCGGCCACGGGCCAGGACTGGCCGGCGCCCTGCACCGTGGCCACACCATTCGCAATCTTGAGCGTGCCCTCAAAGACATTCATCGCCGGCGAGCCGATGAACTGCGCCACGAACAGGTTGCCCGGATGGTCGAAGAGCTCCAGCGGCGTGCCGATCTGCTCGATGATGCCGTCGTGCATGACCACGATGCGGTCCGCCATGGTCATGGCCTCGATCTGGTCGTGCGTGACGTAGACCGTGGTGGTCTTCAGCCGCTGGTGCAGCGACTTGATCTCGGCGCGCATGGCCACGCGCAGCTTGGCGTCCAGGTTGGACAGGGGCTCGTCGAACAGGAAGACCTTGGGGTCGCGCACGATGGCGCGGCCCATGGCAACCCGCTGGCGCTGGCCGCCCGAGAGCTCGCGCGGGAAGCGGTCCAGCAGCGGGTCGAGGTTCAGGATGCGCGCTGCGTTGCCCACGCGTTCGTTGGTGACGGCCTCGTCGGCCTTGCGCAGCTTGAGGCTGAAGGCCATGTTGTCGCGCACCGTCATGTGCGGGTACAGCGCGTAGCTCTGGAACACCATCGCGATGTCGCGGTCCTTGGAGTCCAGGTCGTTGATGACCTTGCCGTCGATGGCGATCTCGCCACCGCTGATCTCCTCCAGCCCCGCCAGCATGCGCAGCAGCGTGGACTTGCCGCAGCCCGACGGCCCCACCAGCACAACGAACTCGCCGTCGGCGATGTCGAAGCTGATGCCGTGGATGATTTTTGTCTTGCCGAAACTTTTCTCGATCTGGTTGAAACTTACCGATGCCATTGCCTGTTCCTCATTGCATGTCCTCTCTCAACTTTTCACTGCGCCGGCGGTCAAGCCGGACACCATGTAACGCTTGAATGTGTAGTAGATGGCCGCCGGAGGCAGCGCATAGATCAGCCCCGTGGTCATCAACAGCTCCCACGGCGAATCGTCCGCCGCCAGGAAATTGCCCAACGCGACCGCGAGCGTCACCTCCCGGTCGTTGGACAACAACAGGAAAGCATACAGGTACTCGTTCCAGGCCAGCAGCAACGCGTACGTGCCCACCGCCACCAGCGAGGGCACCATCAGCGGCAGATAGACCAGGCGGAACAGCTGCATGGCCGTGGCGCCGTCCATCTTGGCGGCTTCGTCCAGTTCCAGGGGCAGCTTGTCCGAGGCCTGCTTGAGCACCCAGATGCAGTACGGCGAGGCGATGGTCACCATCGCCAGGATCAGCGCCCACTGGGAATTGAGCAGGCCGTAGTTGCCCATGGTCTTGTACATGGGCACGGCCAGGAAGGCGGCCGGGATGAAGTAGGTGAACAGCGCCAGGTTCATCACCGTGCGCCCGCCGCGCACACGCAGCCGGCTGATGGCGAAGGCCGCGCAGGTGGACACGGCCAGCGTCAGGAAGCCTACCGAGATCGCGATGACCAGCGAATTGCCCATCTGGCGCCAGAAGTGGTCCAGGTAGAAATGCTTCTGCTGGAACACCAGCGCAAAGTTGTCCAGCGTGGGGTTCTCTGGCCACAGGTGGCCTTTGGTCGCCTGGTCGCGCGGCGAGATCGCGAACAGCACCATGTGGTAGATGGGGATCAGCGTCCACAGCAGCACCGGTATGCCGATCAGCAGCAGGCGCGCTTCGCGCAGCGCGGCGCGCAGGCTGGGGGCTTTCATTTGGACAACCTCTTCATCATGAAATACACCAGCGGTAATATCAGCGGCAGCGCCACCACGATGGAGGCCAGCGACAGGTCCACCTGGTCCAACCGCAGGTACCGGATCCCCAGCGTGGCCAGCACATGCGTGCGGTCGGCGGGGCCACCGCCAGTCAGCAGGTAGATGCTGTTGAAATCGCCCAGCGTCCAGATCATCGAGAGAATGGTGGAGGTGAGGTACAGCGAACGCATGGAGGGCCAGGTGATGAAACGGAACTTCTGCCAGGTGCGGGCGCCGTCCACCGATGCGGCCTCGTATTGCTCGCCGGGGATGGACATGCGCCCTGCCAGCAGGATCAGCGTCCAGAACGGCAGCGACTTCCAGATGTGCGCCAGCATGGCCAGGGTGAGCGCCAGCGTGGGGTCATTGAGCCAGTTCGGCCCGTCATGCAGCGTGAGCCTGAAGATCAGGCTGTTGATCACGCCCCACTCGGGGTTCAGCATGAAGCGCATCGACAGGATGGTCGGGATCGAGGGCACCGCCCAGGGCAGGATGAAGACCAGCGAGAGGATCTTGATCCACCAGCGGGTGTGCAGGAAGAAGCCCGACAGGAACAGCGCCACCACCATCTTGACGTTGACCGCCACCACGACGAACACCACGGTATTGACGAGCGAGCGGAAGAAGATGGGGTCGGCGAACAGGTGCTCGTAGGTCGCCGGATGGCGGGCCAGCCACAGGCCATAACCCACGGGGTACAACACGAAGATGGCGAAGACCAGCAGATAGGGCACCACCAGGATGCGGCCCCAGGTCTGCCAGGAGCTGGACTTGCGAGGCCGTGCACCCGCCGAAACCGATGCGGGTTCCGCGGTGCTGGCCGCAGTGGCAGCGATGGTGCTCATGGTGCTTGTCTCCCTCAAACCGCCGCCGCCCCGTGGGGCGGCGGCATGTCTTCTACAGCAGGCGCGTCACGCGCCTCAGTTCGCCACCGTCTTGATGCGCGCGATCATCTCGTCCACGGCCTTGTCCACCGGGACCTTGTCGCTGATCACGCGGTTGGCAGCCTTGGCCCAGACGTTCTCGTTGTTGAGGATCGTGAACTTGTAGTTCTTGACGAACTCGAAATTCACCGTGCCGGCCTTGAACTGGTTGTAGACCGAGGTGCGGTGCGCGTCGGCCTTCCAGAACGGCCGCTCCTGCCCTGCCTTCATCACCGGGAACCAGCGGCCCAGCGAGCCTTCCACGTAGGGCGTGATGTTCTCGTCCTGCAGCAGGAAGGCCACGAACTCCTTGGCACGCACCTTGTTCTTGGCCTGCGAGAAGACCACGCCGGTCTTCACGGCTGCACGGTAGACCATCTTGCCGCCGTCGGGCTTGTTGGGGAAACCGGCCGTGCGGATGTTCTCCGTGTAGTTCTTCTTCGCCGTCTCGCGCTCTTCGGGCTTGAGCGTCTGGTTGTTCATGTCGTCCAGCCACTTGGCGGGCAGCGAGATGGTGGCGTTGTGCGTCATCACCGTGGTCTTGTTGTGGAAGGCGACGTTGTTGTCCGGGTCCTTCCAGCTCGTGGCCGACGGTGGTGCACAGCCCTTGATGTACGGCTGCGTGTAGTCGTCCAGCGCCTTGACCAGGCCTTCACGCACCTTGGGGTCGTCCACCAGCAGCTTGCCGCTGTCGCTGACCACGCTCACGTTGTAGGCGTCCATGAAAGTCAGGAACGAATAGAACGCGTCGCTGGAATCCACGCCCAGCGGCTGGCCGATGCCGAAGGTGCGCTTGCCAGTCTTCTGGCGGTGCGCGGGCTGCACCTTGTCGCACCAGAAGCTCCAGTAGCCTTTCCAGTCGGTGGGAATGTCGGATTCCTTGAAGCCCGCCTCGGCCAGCATGTCGATCCAGTACTGGATGTGCATGGTCTGCTGCTTGATGGGGAAGGCGTAGTAAGCCCGCTTCTTCGCCACGTCGTTCTGCAGGAAGGTGGTCTCCACGGTGTTCGGCGCGAAGCGCGCGCGTATCGGGTCGATCACGCTGCTGATGTCTTCCAGCTTGCCGTCGAAGGCCCACTTGCCCGTGACCTGGAAGTCGTACACATCCGCATAAGCCACGTCGGGCGGATTGCCGGAATCCAGCGCCGCCACCGTCTTGGGGATCATGTCCTGCACGGGGTACTGCGAGAGCTCGACCTTCACGCCCTTGTACTTGGCTTCGTACTTCTTGATCGCCTCGAACAGCGCGGCGTCCTCGGCAGGATAGAAGCCCTTGACCCACCAGATGGTGAGTTTTTCCTGCGCGCTGGCCGGTCCGGCGCCCAGCGCGGCCGCGCCCAGCGCGGCCACCAGGGCGATTTTTTTCCACTGCAGCTTCATCGTGTGTCTCCTTCTTGGTTGCGGGGGTGGGAACGGGGAAGCGAAAGGAAGGTCAGGCAAGGCCTCTGGAGCGCGATCAGGCCGCTTTCCGGGCAAGTGCGCGGGGCTGCTCGTGCAGGCGTGGCAATCCGCGCTGCGACTTGAGCACCGTCTCGATGTCCTGGTGCGCGCCGTCGATCAACACGTGCACCGCATGTTCAGCCCGCTGCGGGTCCTGCGCGATGATGGCGTCGAGTACCGCGCGGTGCAGCGGCAGCGAATTGCGTGGGCCGTTCTTGCGCGAGGTGGATATCTCGAAGCTGGTGCGCAACAACGCAGAGAGCGTGTGGCCCATCTGCATCAGGATGCGGTTGTGGGCCGCGTGCAGCAGGCCCTGGTGGAAACGCAGGTCGTGGGGCACGTAGTCCCAACCCGGCTCGCCCTTGATGGCACGCGCCATGCCAGCGTAGGCGTCTTCGATGGCGGCAATGTCGGCGTCCGTGCGGCGTGCCGCCGCCAGGCGCACGGCAGCGGGCTCGACGATCAACCGCAGGTCCTGCAGGTCGCGGATGAACTCCGTCGTGAGTCCTGCGTGGGCCTGCCAGGCGATCACGTCGGCATCGAACCAGTTCCACTCGGCGCGCGGCATCACGCGCGTGCCCACCTTCGGACCCGTGTGGATCAGCCGCTTGGCCACCAGCGACTTCACGGCCTCGCGCACCACGGTGCGGCTCACGCCCAGTTCCTCGCACAACATCGGCTCGGGCGGCAGCGCACCGTCGTCGCCGAAGCGCCCGGCCACGATGGCGCTACCGAGGTAGTCCACCGTGTTGCCGTGCACGTTCTTGATCATCAGGGCACCGGAGTCAGCAGCGGCTTGCCGGCAAAATGCGCCTGCAGGTTGCCGAAGGCCAGGTCGGCCATGGCCTGGCGCGTCTGCCAGGTGCCGCTGGCCATGTGCGGCGTGAGCACCACGTTGTCCATCGTGCGCAGCGCTTCGGGCACCTGGGGCTCGGCTGCGTAGACGTCCAGCCCGGCCCCGGCGATGGTGCCGGCCTGCAACGCGGCAACCAGTGCGTCCTGGTCCACCACCGAGCCGCGTGCCACATTGACCAGGTAGCCCTTGGGGCCCAGTGCCGCCAGCACCTTGGCGTCGATGAGGCCCTTGGTGGCGGCGCCGCCCGGGGTGATCACGACCAGGAAATCCACCTCGCGCGCCAGCGACTCCGCGTCGGGGTAGTGCGGATAGGCCACGTCGGCGCGGCGGGTGCGCGTGGTGTAGGCCACCTGCATGCCGAAGGCCTCGGCGCGTTTGGCGATGCCCATGCCGATGCGGCCCAGGCCCACGATGCCCACGCGCGATCCGCTGACCTTGCGCGCCAGCGGAAACGGCCCGTTGGGCCAATCGTTTCTCCGCACGAAACCATCCGCCTGCGGAATACGGCGCGCCACCGACAACAACAGCGCGATGCCCAGGTCCGCCACGTCGTCCGTCAGCACATCGGGCGTGTTGGTCACGGGGATGCCACGGCCCCGTGCGGCCGCCACGTCCACGCCGTCGTAGCCCACGCCAAAGACCGAGATCATCTCCAGCGAGGTCATCTGCGCGATCATCTCCGCCGTGACCTTGCTCTCTCCGGAAGCGGCCACGGCACGGATGCGCGGCGCGATCTCCGCGAAGGCTGCGGGGTCCTCCATGTGCGTGCGGTCGTGCACGGTGTAGGCACCGCGCAGCATGTCCATGTAAACGGGCCAGAGCTTGACGGCACAAAGGATGTCGGGACCAGGCACTGCAGCGTTCTCCAGAAGAATTTCAAAGCGCCGCACGCCGGGAAAAAGCCCCTGAAACTGCTTGGCAGTGCGCGCAACGGATGTTTATGATATGACGATTGGAAGCCCCTTCTGCCCGGGAAAACCCTGGCGCTGACGGTGCCTCCATTAGCCGCATTCCTCCAAGAGACAACCCACCCCACCACCTCCAGCCACCGCCATGACCCAATCCCCCCCACCCTCCCGCAAGACCCCACTGCGCAGCCAGCAATGGTTCGGTCGCCAGGACCGCGACGGCTTCGCCTACCGCAGCTGGCTCAAGGGCAAGGGCATCCCGCACGACCAGTTCGAAGGCAAGCCGGTCATCGGCATCTGCAACACCTTCAGCGAGCTCACGCCCTGCAACTCACATTTCAGGACCATCGCCGAACAGGTGAAGATCGGCGTCTACGAGGCCGGCGGCTTCCCGCTGGAGTTCCCCGTGATGTCGCTGGGCGAAGTGCTGCTGCGCCCCACGGCCATGCTGTACCGCAACCTCGCCTCGATGGACGTGGAGGAAAGCATCCGCGGCAACCCGCTGGACGGCGTGGTGCTCCTGATGGGCTGCGACAAGACCACACCGGCGCTGATGATGGGCGCCTCCAGCGTCGACCTGCCCACCATCGGCGTGAGTGGTGGCCCCATGCTGAGTGGCAAATGGCGCGGGCAGGAGCTCGGTTCGGGCACCGGCGTGTGGAGCATGAGCGAGCAGGTGCGCGCCGGCACCATGAAGCTGCAGGACTTCTTCGAGGCCGAGAGCTGCATGCACCGCAGCCACGGCCACTGCATGACCATGGGCACCGCCAGCACCATGGCCAGCATGGTCGAGGCACTGGGCGTGGGCCTGCCCGGCAACGCCGCCTACCCCGCGGTCGATGGCCGGCGCAACGTGCTGGCCCGCATGGCCGGCAGGCGCATCGTGGAGATGGTGAACGAGGACATCCGCCTGTCGCAGATCCTCACGCGGCAGGCCTTCGAGAACGCGATCCGCACGTTGGCGGCCATTGGCGGTTCCACCAACGCCGTGATCCACCTCACGGCCATCGCGGGCCGCATCGGTGTGCCACTGGCACTGGAGGACTTCGACCGGCTGGGCAGCGAGATGCCCTGCCTGCTGGACCTGCAGCCCTCGGGCAAGTACCTGATGGAAGACTTCTGCTACGCTGGCGGCCTGCCCGCGCTGATGAAGGAGATCCAGGGCAGCCTGCACCTGGACGCGCCCACGGCCAACGGCAAGACCATGGGCGAAAACCTGGCCGAGGCCGAGAACTTCAACACGGATGTCATCCGCCCGCTGGACAAGCCCTTCATGGAGAAGGCCGGCATCGCCATCCTGCGTGGCAACCTGGCGCCACGCGGCGCCGTCATCAAGCCCAGCGCTGCCACGCCCGCGCTGATGGTGCACAAGGGCCGCGCCGTGGTCTTCGAGGACAGCGACGACTTCCACCGCCGCATCGACGACGAGAACCTCGACGTGGACGAGACCTGCATCCTGGTGCTCAAGAACTGCGGCCCCAAGGGCTACCCCGGCATGGCCGAAGTGGGCAACATGCCGCTGCCGCCCAAGATCCTGCGCAAGGGCATCACGGACATGGTGCGCATCAGCGACGCGCGCATGAGCGGCACGGCCTATGGCACCGTGGTGCTGCACACCGCGCCCGAGGCCGCGGCCGGCGGCCCGCTGGCGGCCGTGCGCAACGGCGATATCGTGGAACTGGACGTGCCCAACCGCCGGCTGCAGCTGCACATCAGCGACGAGGAACTCGCCAAGCGGCTGGAAGGCCATGTGCCGCCCACGATCCCGCTGACCAGCGGCTACTGGAAGCTCTATGTGGACACGGTGCTGCAGGCCGACCAGGGGGTGGACCTGGACTTCCTGGTGGGGTGCCGCGGCAGCTTCGTTCCACGCGACAATCACTAACCTCCCGCGTCCGCGCCCCCCTGGCCGCATGGCGACGGGGGGATGATGCGACGAGGACCATGGAGCAACGACAACAACGGCGATTCGACGTGGTGGCGCTGGGCGAAGCGATGCTGGAGTTCAACCAGACACGTGCCGGCGAACCACAGTACCTGCAAGGCTTCGGAGGAGACACCAGCAATGCCGCCATCGCCGCGGCCCGCGCGGGCGCCTCGACCGCCTACCTGACCCGCTTGGGGCAAGACGCCTTCGGCCGCGCGCTGCGCCAGCTGTGGACCGCCGAAGGCGTGGACACCCGCGCCGTGCAGGACGACGTACAGGCCGCCACCGGCATCTACTTCGTCACCCATGGCCCGCAGGGCAATGAGTTCAGCTACCTGCGTGCAGGCTCCGCCGCCAGCCGCATGGCACCGCCCTGGCTGGAGGACGGCCCGCGCGACGTCATCGCGCAGGCGGAGTACCTGCACCTCTCGGGCATCTCCCTGGCCATCTCCAGCAGCGCCTGCGACACGGCCTTCGCGGCCATGGCATTGGCCCGCGCCGCTGGCACGCGCGTGAGCTTCGACTCCAACCTGCGCCTGAAACTCTGGCCACTGGAGCGTGCCCGCGCCTGCACGGCCCAGGCCATCGCGCTGTGCGACCTGTTCCTGCCCAGCCTGGACGACATGACCGTGCTCACCGGCCTGTCCGAGCCCGAGGCCATCGTGGACTGGAGCCATGCCCGCGGCGCGCGCCAGGTGGTGCTGAAGCTCGGCGGTGAGGGCGTGCTGGTCAGCGACGGCCAGGCCCGCACGCGCATCCCCGTGCGCAAGGTGGAACTGCGCGACGCCACCGGCGCCGGCGACTGCTTCTGCGGCAACCTGCTGGCACGCCTGGCGCAGGGCGACGACTTGGTGCAAGCAGCGCGGTATGCGAATGCCGCCGCCTCGCTGGCGGTGCAGGGGTATGGCGCCGTGGCCCCGTTGCCGCGGCGCGCCGAGGTGGAGGCCGTGTTGTGATCCTGAAGCGCACACCAACGGCGACCCGGACCGGCCCCCTACCCGTGACGCCGGGCGACCATCTTCTGGCCGTGGACTGGGGCACCTCCTCCCTGCGCGGCGCGCTGGTGGATGCCGACGGCGAGGTGCTCGAAGAACGCAGCTTCCCGCGCGGCATCCTCGCCGTGCGCGCGGGCGAGTTCGGCCAGGTCTTCCACTACTGTTTCAGCGACTGGCTCACGCGCGGCCGCGTGCGCCGCGTGCTGATCTCAGGCATGGCCGGCAGCAAGCAGGGCTGGGTGGAGGCGCCCTACTGCGCCTGCCCTGCCGGTTTCGACGAAGTCGCGGCGCAGCTGGTGCCCGTGCAGGACGCTTTGCTGACCATCCCGCTGGCCATCGTGCCGGGCCTGCGCTGCGAGCACGCGGGCGCCACGCCGCAGGTGCCGTCCGTGCCCGACGTGATGCGCGGTGAGGAGGTGCAGGTCTTCGGCGCGATGCTGCGGCTGGAGGTGCAGGACGGCCTGTTCGTGCTGCCCGGCACCCACAACAAATGGGCGCGTGTGGAGGGTGGCCGCATCCGCGACTTCCGCACCCACATGACGGGCGAGTTCTACGCGTTGCTGAGCCAGCATTCGTTGCTGGCCAAATCCATCCAGGCCGATGCACCCTTCGACGAAGCAGCCTACATGCAGGGGCTGGTGCAGGCCGACCAGGGCATGGGGCTGCTACACAACGCCTTCAGCACTCGCACCCTGGGGCTGTTCGAGCGCATGCCGCCCGCCGCCCTGGCCAGCTACCTCTCGGGCCTGGTGATCGGCGAAGAGCTGCGTGCGCAGCTGGTCCCCGCCGGCAGCAAGGTGGTGCTGATCGGGAGCGGCGCGCTCACGCAGCGCTATGCGCTGGCGCTGTCGCTGCACGGCGTGTCCTGCGAAACCCTCGGCGCCGAAGCCACCTGGTCAGGGCTGCATGCGCTGGCACAGGCAACCACCTCCTCCTCGTGAACACCATGTCCGCCAGCCAACTTCTGCAATCCGCCCTCGCCTCCCTGCCGCTGGTCGCCATCCTGCGCGGCCTCACGCCCGCCGAAGCGCCGGCCATCGGCAACGCCCTGGTGGATGCGGGCTTCGGCCTGCTCGAGGTGCCGCTCAATTCCCCGAACCCGTTGGAGAGCATCCGCCTGCTGGCGCAACAGGATCCCCAGGCCCTGGTCGGCGCGGGCACGGTGCTGCGCGTGCCGGAGGTGCAGGCCGTGCACGCCGCCGGCGGCCGGCTCATCGTGTCACCGAACTGCAACCCGGATGTCATCCGCGCCGCCGTGGCGCTGGACATGGTCTGCCTGCCCGGCATCGCCACACCCACCGAGGCCTTCGCGGCGCTGGACGCGGGCGCGCATGCCCTGAAGCTCTTTCCCGCCGAGGCGGCCACGCCCGCGGTGGTCAAGGCCATGCTGGCCGTGTTGCCGGCCGGCACCGGCATGCTGCCCGTCGGGGGTATCTCGCCGCAGAACATGGCCCCCTGGCGCGCCGCGGGCGCGCGGGGCTTCGGCATCGGCAGCGCGTTGTACAAGCCCGGCAAGACCGCCGCCGCGGTGGCCGAAGACGCCAGCGCCTTCGTGGCGGCCTGGCGCGCCCTGCCGGCGGCCTGACATCCGGCCGCGGGCCCGAGCCCTTCCGGGGTCCGCTCGCGGTCCCTGTCGCGGCAGACCCGTCGCGGCAAGTGTCCGCGGCGGGCGTCCGCGGCAGGCCTACGCCGCGCAAGCATCACGGTTACACTCCGCGTTTTGCGGTCCACCGCCCCAGGCTCCGTACCGGACATCGTTCGCGCACGCAGGGCCTCACCCCGGTGGGAACAATGCGACGACCCCTCCTCCCAAGGTCGACACGTTGAGAGAACCTTCCTCCAAATCCTCGCTGCCGGCCGCGCTGGAAACTCCCGCATCGCTGCCACGGGCCGGTGTCAAGATGCTCATCGTGGGCGGCCTGGTCTTCGCAGCGGCCTTGTTCGGGATCTTCACCCGGCCCTCGGGCTTCCTCGCGGCGTTCTGGCCCGTCAACGCCCTGCTGGTCGGCGTGATGGTCCGCAAGCCGCAACTCGCCACGCCCTGGGGCTGGGCCGGCGCGCTGCTTGGCTACCTCGCAGCCGACCTGCTCACGGGCAGCGCCTGGAATGCCACGCTGCGCCTGACCACCATCAACGTCGCGGAGGCGCTGGTGGCCTACCTGCTGCTGGTGCGGCTGCGCCGGGCCGACCAGCAGCTGCGCACGCCCATTTCGGTGCTCTATGTGTTCGCGATCTGCGCGGTCGCGGCCGTCGCGGCCGCCAGCCTGGCCTGCACGTTCCATCTGGTGCAGACCGGCTCGCTGACCAGCCGGCGCTGGATCATCTGGTTCGTCTCGGAGATCGCCAGCCTGGCCGTCACGCTGCCCGTGGTGCTGACCGCGCCGGCGTTGCGCCACTGGCGGCTGCGCGTGGGGTGGAACGATGCCATGGCCCAACTGCGCCGGGCGCTGCCCTTCGTCGCGCTGCTGGCCTCCGCGCTGTGCAGCCTGCTGGTCGGCGGGCCGGGGGCCCTGGCCTTCCCCATCCCCGCCCTGCTCTGGTGCGCGCTGCACTACAGCCTGTTCTCGACCACGCTGCTGACGCTGGTGTTCTCCATCGGCGAGATCCTGGCCGTGTCCATGGGGATCTTCGGCTTCACCCACATGGGCAGCCTGCAGGACCACATGATCTCGATCCGCCTGGGCGTGACCTTCATGGCGCTGGGCCCGCTGACGGTGGCCACCATCAACTCGGTGCGCAACGAGCTGTTGCAAAGCCTGAGCCATGCCGCGAGCCACGACTTCCTGACCCATGCCATGAGCCGGCGCGCCTTCGAGCAGCGCGCGCGCGAAACCATCGACCATGCCGCCGACCGCAGCCGGCCCCTGGCGCTGGTCATGCTGGACATCGACCATTTCAAGCAGATCAACGACCGCTGGGGGCATGCGGCGGGTGACCAGGTGCTGACCACCTTCGCACGCACGGCGCGCCAGACGCTGCGCGACGGCGACCTCTTCGGCCGCATCGGCGGTGATGAGTTCGTGATCCTGCTGCCCGAGACCGGGCGCGCGCATGCGATGGAGGTGGTCGAGCGCCTGCGCACCAACGTGCAGCACAGCGCGGCGGTGCTGGAGGATGGCACGTCACTGGCCGTGACGCTCAGCATCGGCGTGGCCGACGCACCGGAAGCCGGCCGGGTGTCGCTGGAGCAGCTGCTGCAGGCCGCCGACAAGGCGCTCTACAACTCCAAGCAGGCCGGCCGCAACCAGACCTCTTTCTCTCAGATGGCAGAGGAGGCGCTGGCGGAGCGCTGAGGCGCGCGGCGCCGCACCCACCCCAGCGCGCCCAGGCCCAGCACCACGAGCGCGAGCGCCGCGGGCTCGGGAACCTCGCCTGGCGTCACACGGCCGTCGTACAGCACGTAGTCGAGATGCAGGTCATAGAAGGGCCGGCCCACATTCCCGTCGTCATAACCCGTCACGAGCGCCTTGACATAGTTGCCCGCGTCCGTCCGCACCGCGAACACGTCGCCCACCTCCAGCAGGCTGCCCGGGTCCGGCGGCCCGGGGAGCGCTGCGCTGCCGTAGGTATATCCCTTCAGCATGGCCTCGGTGATGGTGTTGAAGTCGACGCTGCCCAGGGAGCGCAGCAGCGCCGAGCTGTTGAGGCCCACGGTCAGCCCCCGCGTGGTCTGGGTGTACTGGTTCCAGTGCACATCGGCACCGTTGAATATCACTTCCGTCCCGGCGTCGAAGTCGTACTGGAACGTGCCGTGGATCTCGGTGCTGGCCGAACGCACCAGCGCAGCCTGGGCCGCCGCGGCGGACAACAGGGTGCACAGCAGGACGGCCATGGTTTTTTTCTTCACAGGAATCTCCCTTCGGGCCAGGCCAAGCCGCTGTGCCTGGCCATGGTTGGCACCGGCACGCCCGCCGGCACGGGGAGGGCACCGCCGTGGCCATGCCCGCCCAAGGGAGCATAGCTACCCATCGCGTGAATGGGTGAAGCCGCCCGCAGGGGCATGACCCGGGTCACATGGGGCGCCGCGCCGGGCCGCGCATGCGCATCACAGGTCCCAGCCCTCCGCCAAACCGCCCACGCGCTGCACGCGCCGCTGCACGGCCGCTTCCAGCACTGGCCGCTCGGCCACCAGCGTGCACCAGTGGCGCGCACGCGTGATGCCGGTGTAGACCAGCTCGCGCGTGAGCACCGGGCTGGCCTGCGCGGGCAGCAGCAGCGCGGCATGGCTGAACTCGGAGCCCTGCGACTTGTGGACCGTCATCGCGAAGACGGTCTGCACCGCGCGCAGGCGGCTGGGCAGCACCCAGCGGATGCCATCGGGCGCGTTCACGTCGGCAAAGGCCACGCGCAGGATGCTGCGCGGCGCGCCGGGTGGCAGGCCCTCGCGCATGCCATCCGCACGCACCTGCACCGGCAGCGCCAGCGTCACCCCCACGTCGCCGTTCATCAGGCCCAGGCCGTAGTCGTTGCGCATCACCAGCACCGGACGCCCGAGGTACCAGCCGCCCTGGTCGGGCTCCAGCAGGCCGTCGGCGCGCAGTAGCGCGGCCACGCGCTGGTTCAAGCCCTCCACGCCCTGCGGCCCGCTGCGCAGCGCGCACAGCAGCTGGAAGCGGCCATGGGCTTCGAGCACACGCCGCGCCCAGGCATCGAAGTCCGCCTGCGGCGCGTCGATGGCAGGACGCGTGTCGCGCAGGACCTGCAGGTAGTGCCGGTAGCCCACGGGCGGCGTGTGCGATGCAGCCACCTGCGCCGCACCGAAGGCCTGGGCGCGGCCGTCCAGCACGAGGTGGCGCAGGGCCGCATCGTCCGACAAGGCCTGCGACGCCAGGTCGGCGAAGCCCGCGCCCAGCACCCGGCGCAGCGCCACCACGTTGCCCGTGTTGACGGCCTCGGCCAGGCGCCCGATGCCGCTGTCGCCGGCGAAGCGGTGGCTCACGCGCAGCTTCACCACCGCCTGGTCCAGGTCGGTGCCGGCGGCGTCGCACAGGTCCGAGCCCAGCACCTCGCCGGTCACGGCCTGCAGCCAGCCGGCCGTCTGCGCGCGGTAGTGGCCGGCGTCGGCGCGCTGGCACAGGTCGCCCAGCACGGCGCCGGCCTCCACGGAGGCGAGCTGGTCCTTGTCGCCCAGCAGGATCAGGCCCGCCTGCGCGGGCAGCGCCGCCAGCACGGCGGCCATCATCTCGAGGTCGAGCATGGAGGCCTCGTCCAGCACCAGCAGGTCCAGCGCCAGCGGGTTGCGCGCATGGTGGCGGAAGTGCCGCGTATCGGGCCGGCTGCCCAGCAGGCGGTGCACGGTCGTCACCTCCGTGGGGATGGACCCGCGCAGGGCTTCGGCATCGGGAAGGCCGCGCAGGTCCAGCGTGCCCACGGCACCGGCGATGGAAGCGTTGAGCCGCGCTGCGGCCTTGCCCGTCGGCGCCGCCATGCGGATACGCAGCGGCCGCGCTGCGCACGCACCGCCCGCACCATCGGCCCCGTCCACACTGGATGCCAGGTGCTGCAGCACGGCCAGCAGGCGCACGACGGTGGTGGTCTTGCCCGTGCCCGGGCCGCCGGTGATGATGCCGAAAGCCTGGCGCGACGCCAGCGCGCAGGCGATCTTCTGCCAGTCGGTGCCGCCGCCGTCGCGGTGTGGGAACAGCCGGTCCAGCGCCCGGGCCAGCGCGGCCTGCAGCGCGGGATCGGCCGCGCGCGTGGGCAGGGCCACGCGCGCGCGGATGGCGGAGCGCACCGATTGCTCGTACTGCCAATAGCGGCGCAGGTACAGGCGGTGGCCCACGCGCACCAGCGGCGTGCTGCCGGGTCCATCCCCCACCAGGCCCGGGTGTGCCAAGGCCCGTGTCCAGCGTGCGGCGGTGAGCCCCGCGAGCAGCGTGGCCGGGGTCTGGGGAGGCGCTTCCTCTTCCACGGCATCCACTGCTTCCGGTCGCGGGCGCCAGCGCGCACCTTCGGGTGGCAGCGCGAGCGCCGCGCCGCTGTCCGCCAACGTGGCCCGCAGGTCCAGGCAGGCATGGCCGCGGCCCAGCTGGTGGCTGGCCAGCGCGGCGGCCAGCAGCAGCAGCGGGTCGGCATCGGGCGCCTGCCGGCCCAGGAAGGCCGCGAAGTGGAGGTCCAGCGCACGCAGCCAGTCCTGCGCCACCCAGCGCTGCAGCGCGGCCAGCAGCGCGGCATGGGAGGCCGCAGGCGGCGCAAGAAAAACCGGTGCAGCCTGCGTCATGCGGTGGCTCCCGCCGCGGCGGGCAGCGCCTCGCCGCGGAACAGCGCATCCAGCGCCTCGATCAGCACGCGCGGCGGCCGGTCGATGTGCAGGCCCTGGCCCGGCGCCGCATGGCCGCGCAAAAACAGGTAGACCGCGCCACCCACATGGCGGTCGTAGTCGTAGCCCGGCAGGCGCTGGCGCAGCAGGCGGTGCAGCGCGAACACGTACAACACGTACTGCAGCTCGTAGCGGTGCTGCAGCACCGCGCGCCGCAGCGTCGCGGGGCCGTAGTCGGCATCGGCCGGGCCCAGCCAGTTCGACTTGTAGTCGGCCACGTAGTAGCGCCCCGCATGCGTGAACACCAGGTCGATGTAGCCCTTGAGCATGCCGTTGACCTGCTGCGGCTGCAGCGGTGCACGCGGCGCGCCGCCGAGCGTGTGGCGGCAGACCAGTGCGTCCAGCGTGGTCGTATCCACCTGCTGCGCGGAGAACCAGAACTCCATCTCGGCACGCGGCGACCCGAGCCCGTCGGGCGCGACGGGCGGTGGCGCCTCGGCCACGCCGCCGGGGGACGGCAGGTGCCAGGGCGTGCGCACCCATTCCAGCAGCCAAGCCTGCAGCGGCTGCGTCCAGCGGCTCCAGCCGCTGAGGTTGCAGCGGCGCGCGACGAAGTCCGCCAGGTCCGCCTGCACGGCGGGTTCGTCGCGCAGCCGCGCGAAGCCCTGCCGCGCCACCCACTCCAGCAGGCCGTGCAGAAACGTGCCGGGCCGCGCACCGCGCGGGAACGCGTGCAGGCTGCCGGCCTGCGTCGCCTCGCCGTCCGCAGGCTGCGCATCGGCGGCGTCCGGGTCCTCTTCGTCGAGGCGCTCGCCGTGGACATCTTCCAGCGCGGTCGCCGGCCCGGCGGCCGAAGGCATCGCAGGCCCATCCACCAGGCCAGCCTCCGCCACCAGCGCGTCGCTGGCATCCTGGCGCAGGCGCAGCGCCGAATAACTCGCGATCCACCAGGGCTCGCGCGGGCCGGTGGGCAGGGGCGGCGGTGCGCGCAGTGCGGGGGTCGCCGCATCGGGCACATACCGCGCGGCACCAGCCTCGGGCAGCCGGTCGACGGCCACCGCCGCGCCATCGCGGGCCAGGTCGTGCAGGGCCTGCACCAGCCCGTCCGGCGACAGCGGCTGGCCGCCCGCCAGCAGGTAGCCCAGCGCGCTGCGCTCCACCTGCTCCAGCGCCGCGGCACCGACCCAGGTGGCGAAGCGGGCCCGCGTGAGCGCCACGTAGAGCTTGCGCAGATCCTCTGCCAGGCGCTCCCGGTCGACCCGGGCCGCCGCGTCGGCATCGGGATGCAACGCGGCCTGCGGCCGGCCCGCATCGTCGTGCCACAGCAGCGGCAGGTCGTCGGGCTTGGTGGCGCGGAACGCAGTGGCGAAGGGCAGGAACACGAGCGGGTATTCGAGGCCCTTGGACTTGTGGACCGTGACCACCTTGACGAGTGCCGCGTCGCTCTCCAGCCGCTGCTTGCGTGCCTCGGCGTCGCCACCACCGGCCACCTCATCGGCGCGCGCCTCCGCCAGCCAGCGGATCAGCGCGTGTTCGCCCGCGATCAGCGTGCTGGCCTGCTGCAGCAGTTCCGCCAGGTGCAGCAGGTCGGTCAGCGCGCGCTCGTCACCCGCCACCAGCAGGCGCTGCGGCACGCCGAAGTCCTGCAGCAGGTGGCGCAGCATGGGCAGCACGCCCTGGCGCCGCCACATCTGCTGGTAGCGGCGAAACTGCAGCACGCGCTGCTCCCAGCCCAGCGCATCGTGGTTCAGCGCATCCAGCGCCGCCCAGTCCAGCGCGAGCAGCGCACTGGCCAGCGCGGCGCGCAGCAGGCGGTCGTCCTCCGGCTCTGCGCAGGCGGCCAGCAGGCGCTGCAACTCGCCGGCGATGCCGCCGCTGAAGACCGAGGCCTTGTCGGAAAGGTAGACGCTGCGCACGCCACGCTGCGACAGGGCCTCGCGCACGGCGTCGGCTTCGGTACCGCTGCTCACCAGCACGGCGATGTCACCCGGCTGCACGGGTTGCAGCACGCCGTCGCCGCCACGGAAGCCGGCCGTGCCGGCCTGCCCCTGCCGCAACAGCCGCACGATCTCGCCCGCGCAGCCCGCGGCGAAGGCCTGCCGCGCCGCGCCGCGTGCCACGGTGTCGCCATGTCCCGCATGCCAGAAGCGCAAGGCCGGTGCGCCCTCACCGTCCCCCTCGCCTTCCATCTCCCAGCGGGTCGTGCTACCCCGCGCCTGCACGGGAATGAAGGGCAGGCGGTTGTCGCCATCGGCGCCGCGGAACAGGAAGGCGCCTTCGCCCTCGGGCCGTTGTTCGGCACGCTCGAACAACGCGTTCACAGCCGCCACCATCGCCTGCGTGGAGCGGAAGTTCGTGCCCAGTGTGGCATGGCGCCCGGCCGTGTCCTCGCGCGCGGCGAGGTAGGTGTGGATGTCGGCCCCCCGGAAGGCATAGATCGCCTGCTTGGGGTCGCCGATCAGCAGCAGCGCCGTGTCCTGCGCGTTGCGCGCCACGCCGTAGATGGCGTCGAAGATGCGGTACTGCAGCGGGTCCGTGTCCTGGAACTCGTCGATCAGCGCTACAGGGAACTGCGTGCGGACCAGCGCCGCGAGGCGCGCGCCGTTGGGGCCTTGCAGCGCGGCGTCCAGGCGCGTCAGCAGTTCCTGGAAACCCATCTGCGCGCGCTGGGCCTGCTCGGCGGCCATGCGGGCGACGCTCCAGTGGGTGGCGTGGCAGAGGATGTCCACCCGGCCATCGGGCAGCTGCGCCAGCGCCTGCCGCAGGCAGCCCAGCGCCTCCCACGCGGGGTGCGCCAGGAAGGCGCCGTCTCCGCTCCAGCCCTCGGCCATGCCGGTGGGCGAGAGGCGCTTCCACGCGGTGTCTGTGAGGGCCGGCCACAGCGCATCGCCCTCGGCCCAGTCGCGCAGCGCCTGCATCCAGTCACGGCGCTTGGGCATCTTGCATTGCTTGGCGGCGACCGCGGCCTCCAGGCCCGCCAGCAGCGCGGCAGCCCAGCCCGCGTCGCCCCCGAAGGGTGCCTTGCACCGCGCAAGCTGCGTGGCTGCTTCGGCGGCTGCCTGCGCCAACGCGTCCGCGGGCGCCGCACCGGGCTGCAGCGTGTCGGCGATGGGCAGCAGGCCCTGCAAGGCCCGGCCCAGGTCTTCGGGCGTGCGCCACCAGCCGCGCACCAGCGCCGCCTGCTCCTGGGGCAAGGCCAGGAAAAACGTGCGCCAGTAGTCGCGCTGCACCTCGGCCTGCAGCGCACGCTGGTCGGTTTCCAGGCTCTGCGTGAACAGGCTGCCGCTGTCGAAGGCGTGTTCGCGCAGCATGCGGTTGCACCAGCCGTGGATGGTGGACACGGCGGACTCGTCCATCCACTCCGCCGCCAGGCGCAGGGCGCGTGCGCAGCCGGGCCACTGCGCCGGGGCGTAGTCCGCGCGCAGGTCGTGCAGCAGGTCAGCGCCGGGCGCATGCGGAGGCTCGTTCGACGGATCGGCATCGAAGGCTTCGGCCGCCTCGGCCAGGCGCGCACGGATGCGCTCACGCAGCTCCTTCGTCGCCGCCTCGGTGAAGGTCACGACCAGGATTTCGGGCGGCACCAGCGCACGCGTGAAGGCCGCGTCACCGCCGTGGTGCAGCACCAGCCGCAGGTACAGCGCGGCGATGGTGAAGGTCTTGCCCGTGCCCGCGCTGGCTTCGATCAGGCGGCTGCCGCGCAGCGGGAAACGCAGGGGGTCCAGGGGAGTGGGCAAAGACGCAGGCATGGCCCTGCGAGGATAACGACTGCGCGGCCGGCGCCGCGGGCCCCGGGCGTCAGGCCGGGTCGAGCCACCGCGCCAGCCCCGGCGCCTGCCGCAGCACCGCCAGCGCCTCCTCGAAGTCGAAGCGGTGCAGGTGCGACTGCAGCAGCTGCCAGGCCGACACCCCCATCTGCCGCTGCAGCCACGGCGCCATGCGCTCCAGCTGCGCGTGCGTATCGCCATCCATCGTTTCCAGCGCCGCGACCAGGCCGCGCAACGCCGCTGCGGGGTCGTCCGGCGCGGCCGCGACCGGCTCCTGCACCGCGCCTGCGGCCTGCGCCTGTATCGTGTCGTCCACGGCTCCGGCCTGCAGCCCTGCCAGCGCGGCCGCCAGTGCCGTACGCGTCACGGGTTTGGCCAGCACCTGGCCGATGCCCGCCTCGCGCGCAGCGGCCTGCAGCGCGCCATCGACCCGCGCGGCGACCAGGATGCGCCGTGGCGGCGGATGGCCGGGCGCGGCGGGCCAGTCGCGCAGCACGGCGAGCGCATCGGCGCCAGGATGCTCGAGGTCGCACAGCAGCACGCTGTGGCCGCGGTCCAGCCAGAGGCGATGGGCGTCGGCCGGCTGGGCCTCCGCGTCCACCGCAAGCCCGGCAGCGGCCAGCGTGCCGGCCAGGGCAGCGCGGGCAGCATGGTCCGGGCCGATGAGCAACGCGCCCAGGCCCGCGTGCAGCGGCACCGGCGCAACCGGACCGGCCGTTGCAGCGGCCGGTGCGGGCCACGTGAAGCCCACCCGCGTGCCGAGGCCCGGTGTGCTGTCCACCGTGAGGCTGCCGCCCGCGGCCTGCACCAGCCGCTGGCAGATCGCCAGGCCCAGCCCCATGCCACCGAACCGCCGCGTGGAAGACCCGTCAGCCTGCTGGAAGGGCTGGAACAGCCGCGCCTGCGTGGCCGGGTCCATGCCGATGCCGGTGTCGCGCACCTCGAAGACCAGCAGGCCGGCGTCCGGCATGCCGCAGTGGAGCACCACGCAGCCGCGTTCCGTGAACTTGATCGCATTGCCCAGCAGGTGGCGCAGCACCTGGCCCAGGCGCGCGGCGTCGCCCCGCAGCCGGGCGGGCACGGCGCCCTCCATCCGGTACGCCAGCTCCAGCCGCTTGCCCGCGGCCACGGGCCCTAGGCTGGAAGCCAGCTCGGCCAGCACGCCGTCGAGGTGGAAATCTTCGTCCTTCAGGACCAGACCCTGGCCCTCCAGGTGCGAGAAATCCAGCACGTCGTTCACGATGGTCAGCAGGCCCTTGGCCGAATCGGTGATGGTCTGCAGGTAGCCCCGCTGCCGCCCGTCCAGCGGCGTCTGCAGGGCCAGGTGGGCCAGTCCGATGATGGCGTTCATCGGCGTGCGGATCTCGTGGCTCATGTTGGCGAGGAAGTCCGACTTGGCGGCCGCGGTGGCCTCCGCCAGTTCCTTGGCCGCACGCAGCGCCTCGTTGGCCTCCTGCTCGGCGGTGATGTCCACCGACCATCCGAACACCGCGTTGCGCTGGCCCGCGAAACGGCCCACGCTCATGCGGATGCGCGCCCAGAAGGCGCTGCCGTCGCCACGGCGCATGCGCACGGCGTCGGCCTGCGCTTCGCCCTGGGCATGCAGCTGGGCCACCAGGGCATCGCGGTCCGCCGCGTCGACGTAGCGGCTGCGCATGCCGCCGGTTTTCAGCTGGGCCTCGGTGACGCCGAACATCGTCAGCGAGGTCTGGTTGTGCAGCAGCACCCGGCCTTCCGAATCGGCGACGACGATGGTGGCCGGCGCGGACTCGAGCACGCGGCGCAATTCGCGCTCGCGCTCGCGCAGGTCGTTGTGCGCCTTGGCATGGTCGTTCACGTCCAGCCAGTAGCCCGTCCACAGGCCGCCCGGCCCCTGCCGCATGCAGCGCGCCACCAGCCGCACCCACCGCTCACCCCCTTCGATGCACACGCGGTAGTTGACGGCCAGCGCGGTCCGCTTGCTGCGCGCGCGTGCCAGTGCACGCCACAACAACCGCCGGTCCTCGGGATGGACATGCTCCAGGGCAGCGCCCGCGTTGTCACGCAGGCGCTGGGCGGACAGCCCCAGGATGTCCAGCGCCGGCCGGCCCACGAAGGCGAAGCTGCCCGCGCGCGGGCCCCGCTGGCGGAACTGGAACACCACGCAGGGCAGCGCTTCGGTCATCTGCAGCAGCCTGGCACCGGGCGCCTCGGCCGGCAGGGCCGGCAACCAGCGCCGCCACCACCCGCGCCAGCGCTGCATCCACGACAGGTTGCTCATCGCGGGCGCACCCGAGCCGCGCACGGCGCCGTGCCGCGACCGTCGGTCACGGGACGTCCCGCAGCACCGGAACCACACCCCCTGCCGGCCGTGCCGGGGCGTCGCAGGGATCCATGGTGTCGGTGCATGGGAGCCTCCTGAAGGGCTGGTGCGTCGCAAGCGCAGACCGCCGGCCGGCGGCACTGTCGGGCAAACTCTAATTCATATGGCTGGGTTTTTTCTACGTGGTTTTGCTAGAAGCAGCCGCGCAGCGCCTCCAGCGCCGGGTGCGCAGCACTGGCCTCGCGCCAGGCCAGCACGATGTCCGCGTCCTGCGGCCCCCAGGGCAGCACGCGCAGGGCCAGGCCCACGACGGGCGCGGCGGCCCGGGCCGCGGCGCGCGGCGCCACGCACAGCAGCTCACCCTCGGCGACCAGGCGCATGTTGGCGTGGAAATTGACGGAGGTGATCGCCGGGCGGGGGGTTTCCAGGCCGGCGCGCAGGAACATCGCGTCGATGGCCAGCCGGGTGTACGACCCCGCGGGCGGCAGCACCCAGGGGTGCTGGCGCAGCCGCGCGAGGTCCACGCGGCGCGGGCGCACCGCGGGGTGCGCCCGCGCCGCGCACAGCACCAGCGTCTCGCGGCCGATGCTCCGGTGCGCGATGCCCTGGGGCAGCGCCTGCTGCTCGTTGCGCGTGGGCAGCCGGCTGACGATGGCATCGAGCTCGCCTTCCTCCAGCTGGCGCCACAGCACGGGCACGGTGGACTCGGTGAGCGCCACGTGCAGCTGCGGCAGCTTGCGCCGCAGGCGGGCCAGTGCGGCTGGCAACGGCGCCACCAGCGCCAGCGGCAGCGCGCCGATGCGCAGCGTGGGCCACGCCGGCTCGGCCGCCGCCTCCAGCGCGCCGGCCAGCGCATGGCGCGCCACGCGCAGGTGCTGCAGCGCGGCGGTGCCAGCGGGCGTGAGGCGCACGCCGCGCTGGCCGCGGCGGCCCCGTTCCACCAGCTGGTGGCCGAAGGCCTGCTCCAGCGTCTGCAGCGCCTGCGTCACGGCGGACTGCGTGACGTGCAGCTGCGCCGCGGCTTCGGTCATCGAGCCGAGGGTTTCCAGGTGGTCCAGCAGCATGAGGTCTCGCAGGCGCAGCTGGGCAAAACGCGGGGGCAGCAGAGGATCCATCGTTTCAGCATAACTGATTGCTTGTTAAGAAGAAATCAGT
The DNA here is from genome assembly GCA_965278985.1 of Burkholderiaceae bacterium. Taxonomy (GTDB): domain Bacteria; phylum Pseudomonadota; class Gammaproteobacteria; order Burkholderiales; family Burkholderiaceae_C; genus CAISIP01. Next base: position 2,601,044 of record OZ257131.1, read on the forward strand.
TTCCTTAATCCGATGCCCTTCCTACACTGCGCCTTCATTCCCTGCGGGGCCCTACCCCGCGCACGCCAGGAGACATCCATGATCAGCCGCCGCCAATTCCACGTCCGCGCCTTCGGCCTGGGCGCCGCCACGCTGGGCCTGCCCGCCTTCGCGCAGGGCGGCAGCGACTTCCCGAACCGCCCCATCAAGCTCATCGTGCCCTTCGCAGCCGGTGGCGGCCCCGACGTGCAGACGCGCAAGATGGGCGTGAAGCTGGCGGAGGTGCTGGGCAAGGGTGGCGTGATCGTGGACAACATCGTCGGCGCGGGGGGCATCCTGGCCGCGCAGCAGGTTTCGCGCATGGCGCCCGACGGCTACAACATCCTCACCAGCGCCTCGACGCACATCGTCCAGAAGGCCATGCAGCCCAGCGTGCGCTTCGATCCGCTGAAGGACTTCGCGCCCATCACGCGCGCCACCTTCACGCCGGCGGTGCTGGTGGTGGCCAACGAGTCGCCCTACAAGACGGTGGACGACCTGGTGGCCGCCGCCCACAAGGCGCCGGGCAAGCTCAACTACGCCTCGGGCGGCGTGGGCAGCGCGGCCCACCTCTGCGCGGCTGCCACGGTGGTCTTCACGAAGATGGACGCCGTGCACGTGCCCTACAAGGGCTCGGTGGAGATCGCGCCGTCGATCATCTCCGGCGCCACGCAGTTCGCCTTTCCGGTCGCGTCCACCGCCATCCCGCTGGTGCAGGCGGGCAAGGTGCGCGCCCTGGCCGTGACCAGCGCGCAGCGCACACCGACGCTGCCCAACGTGCCCACGCTCAAGGAGATCTACAAGACCGACGACCTGGCGCTGGACTCCTGGGGCGGCTTCTGGGCGCCCGCGGGCACGCCGCCCGAGATCATCGACGTCCTGTTCAAGGCGCTGATCAAGACCTACGCCGACCCCGGCGTGCGTGCCGACAACGAGGCCTCCGGTTCCACCGTGGCCCCGAGCGCGTCGCCGGCCGAGTTCATGCAGTTCATGCAGAGCGAGACCGTGAAGTTCGAACGCATCGTCAAGGCCGCCAACCTGACCATCAACTGATGCCGCTGCCAGACCTCTCCCCCCTGCCCCTGCGCGCGCTGCAGGGCGTGCGTGTGCTGGACTTCAGCCACGTGATCGCCGGGCCCTTCGCCACCTTCCACCTCGCGCAGATGGGCGCCGAGGTGCTGAAGATCGAGAAACCCGGCGGCGGCGACGTGATGCGCCGCTCGGCCTCCGGCGCACGCGCCTTCACGGCCTTCAACGCCGGCAAGCAGAGCCGCGAGATCGACATCAGCACCGACGCGGGCCGCGCCGAGGTGCTGGAGATCGCGCGCAGCTGCGACGTGATGGTCGACAACTACCGCCCCGGCGTGCTGGAGCGCCATGGGCTGGGCTTCGATGCCATCCGCGCCGTGAACCCGCGCATCGTCTACTGCGCCATCTCGGGCTACGGCTACAGCGACCCGGCCCGCGCCAAGCAGGCCGCCTACGACCACGTGGTGCAGGCCTTCACGGGCATGACCATGCTGGCTGGCAACGAGGGCGACCCGCCGGTGAAGACGGGCTATCCGGTCATCGACGCGGCCACCGGCATCGTGGGTGCGCTGGCCATCGTGACGGCACTGCGCCAGCGCGACATGCCCGGCGGCGGCGGCTGTTTCCTGGACATCAGCATGTGGGCCAGCGCGCTGCAGCTGATGTACCCCTTCGCCTGCGAGACACTGGCCACCGACCAGGAGATCGCACGCGTGGGCAACAAGGGTTATTCGGGCAGCCCCGCGGCCGACACCTTCCCCTGCACCGACGGCTGGATCGCGCTGGGCGCCAACAAGCTCGAACACATCGCCAAGCTGCTGCAGGTGCTGGACATCACGCCGCAGCAGGCCGAGCCCTTCCTCGAAAAGACCACGGCGGGTGCGGCCACCTTCGCCAAGGCGCGCGACCCCGCGGGCTTCCGCGCACTGCTGGCCGGGCGCATCGCGCCGCGCAGCGCGGCCGAGCTGGAGTCGGCACTGAACGCCGTGGGCGTGCCGGCCGCGCGCGTGCGCACGCTGCGCGAGTTCACGCACGAGGCGGTGCAGACCGGGCTGCTGACGCCCGTGGTGCTGGGCGAAGGCGACGCGAAGGCCGTCACGCCGGGGCTGGGCTGGCGCATGCTGGCGTAAAACGCGCCCCCCGTTTGGACGGTCGCACTGCGTGTCGACCGCCCCATCCCCCCACTGGGGGGCGGGCCGGCCGCTACGGCGCCTCCACCACCAGCCGGATGCCCACCAGCGTGTAGCGGGTGGTGGTGGTGTTCCAGTTGCGGTAGCCGCAGCGCGCGTACAGCGGCCAGGTGTGCCAGGAGCCGCCGCGGCGCACCTTCACGTTGCCGTCGGCCGGGCCCTGCGGGTCGCTGGACGGAGACCTGGCGTAGTAGTCCTCGCCGTACCAGTCGTTGGTCCACTCCCACACGTTGCCCACCATGTCGTACAGGCCGAAGGCATTGGGCTGGAACGCACCCACGGGCGAGGTGAAGGCGTAGCCGTCGCGGAAGGGGAAGGCCTGGTCCTTCCACTGCGGCCAGTTCACGGCCGAGTCGGTGTCGAAGACATTCGCCCGGCCCTCGATCGCGGCCGGTGTGTCGCCGGACTGGTATTGGCCGCTGCCGCCGCGGCAGGCGTACTCCCATTCCGCCTCGGTGGGCAGCCGGTAACGGCGGCCCTCCGTCGCCGACAACCAGCGCACCAGGGCCTGCGCGTCGTTGAAGGTCACGTTGACCACGGGATGGTCGTCGCCCTGGGCGAAGCCGGGGTTGCGCCAGGAATACTTCGGCGAGCGGCCCTCGAAGGCGTCCTGCCGCTCGGTCTTGGTGGGGTCGTAGGCCGGGTTGTAGCCATACCCGCCCGTGCCGTCGGCGATGGACTCGGGCACATGGCCTGACTTCTGCAGGAAGGCCTGGAACTGGCCCACGGTCAGTTCGTGGCGAGCCATGTAGAAGGGCTTGGTGATGGTCACCTGGTGCACCGGGGTTTCGTCGCCGAGGCTCTGCAGGCGTTCGGGGTCGGTGGTGGCGTAGATCTGTCGCAGTTGCTCCGGGGTGGCGGCGAGGCCCATCTGGAAGCTGCCGGCGGGAATGCGCACGAAGACCATGTCCAGCGAGTTGCGCAGCGTGGTGCCGGCCGCGGGGGCATCGCCACCGGGCGCGGCACAGCCTGCCAACGCGCACGCCGCGACCAGCACTGCCGCGGTGCGGACGGGGAGATGGAGAAGGGCACGGCATGCGCCGTGGACATCGGTGGGTGCGTGGGCTTGCATCATGGTTCCTGGTGGTTCTCGAAATCCTGGCGGGAGAGCTGCTCGGTGGCAAGAGGGGGTGACTGGCTCCATTCGAACCAGCCACCGTCGTACACGCTGATCTGCTCCCAGCCCATGAGCCAGGCGTAGAAGAAGGCCAGGGAGGCACGCCAACCCGTGCCGCAATAGAAACACACAGGCCGCTCTCGCACAATACCGGCTTCGCGCCACAGGTCGCGGATGCGCGCGGCGGGCAGCATGCGGCCCTGGGCGTCCTGGTAGTCCGACATGTCGTTGACGTCACCGTCGCGGCCCGCATGCGCCCACACCGCGCCGGGAATCTCGCCCTTGGCCACGATGTAGCCGTAGCCCGAGGTCTGGCCCGTGAATTCCGCATGGCTGCGGATGCTGGCCAGCACCCCGCTGCCCGGATGCGCCAGCAGGGAGCGCACCTGCGGCGTGCCCACCAGGTACCGCGGGCACAGCGGCGCATCGGCTCCGAAGCCCGGGCATGCGGGATACGGCGGTTGCGTGCCCTGTGCGACCGGCAGCCCCTGCGCCGTCCAGGCCGCGAGGCCGCCATCCAGCAGCCGCACATCCGCCACGCCCGCGTACAACATCAGCTGCGCGGCCCGCGCCGCGGCCGTGGTGTTGCGGCCGTAGAGCAGCACCGTGGTGTGGCGCGTGATGCCCACGTCCGCCAGCACCTGCAGCAGCTCGGCATCGGGCACGGCATTCCAGAAAGGCTCGCGCTCCAGCAGGGTCGTATCGAGGTACACGGCGCCGGGGATGTGGGCCTGCAGGAAGGCTTCGGGCCGCTCGCAGTCCACATCGAACAGCCGCCAGTCCCCGGCGGGTACGGCCTCCACGTGCTGCCCCAACAGCAGGGCCTGCAGCCACCGTGGATGGACGAGGTGCTGCCAGCGCGGCAGGTCGTGGCGGAACAGCGCGGGGCCCGGAGCCGCTGGACTCATGCCGGCGCCTGCAGGAAGGGCTCCAGCACCTGCAGCACCTGCTGCGGCGCCTCCAGCTGCGGCAGGTGGCCCACCCCTGGCAGGGTCGTGAACCCCGCCTGCGGCATGCAGGCATGCAACGCCTGGCCACGCGAGAGCGGGATCCACGGGTCCGCCTCGCCCCAGAGGATCTGCACGGGGCAACGCACCGCGCCGTACAGCGGCTCGACCTCGGCCGTGAAGCGCTCGTCGGCCTGCGCGAACTGCCGGTAGAAGCTGCCCCGGCCCGCCTCCGTCAGCCACGGTGCGGCCAGGGCGCGCAGGTCCTCGGCATCCACTGCACCCGCCACGGCGCCGCCGATGTAGGCCTGCACCACCGCTGCGTGGATATGCGGCGGCAGGCCGGTGAAGGCCTCCACGTGGCGGCCCACATGGTCGAAGAACGCCGAGCCCCAGGGGCGCATGGCCACCACGTTCATGAGCACCAGGCGGTCGAAGTCGCAGCCGTGCAGCAGGTGCGCGCGCAGCGTCGTGGCGCCGCCGAAATCGTGGGCTACCACGGCGGGGCGGTCCAGCCCCCAATGCTGCAGCATCTCGGCGAAGACTGTGCCCTGCACGTCCAGTGAGGTGCGCTGCGCAGGGTCCATCGCGGAGCGCCCGTAGCCGGGCATGTCGTACCAGTACACAAGATGCCTCTGCGCCAGCGCAGGGATGACGCGGTGCCAGGCATAGGACGACCAGGGCCAGCCGTGGGCCAAGACGACCGGTGGGCCGTCGCCGGCGCGGCCCGAGGCCACCGTGCCTGCGGAGGTGGTGACGGTGTCGGCAAGATGCCATTGCATGGTGCTCTCCGCGGCAAGCATACGGTGTCAGGCTCCGTCACTGACAGCGCGGTGTGCCGCCTGCGCGGCACGCATCATCGAGGCATGGAGGCTGCCCAACTTCGGATGCTGGCCATGCCGTGCCTGCGGCGGCACGGCGAAGAAATCCTCGTTCCACGACAGCTCCACCGTCTGCCGGAAATCGAACTTGGTGTCGAAGGACAGCCCCGCGTTGCCGTAGGCCGCAGGTGTCCCGCGCCTCGTGATGACGAACTCACCTCCATGGAGCCGGGCCAGTCCCTGGGATGTGCCATACGCCACCGTCACGGCCACGCCGTCCTCGTGCTCCGTGACGTCGCATACCAATGCGGGCCGTGGCTTCGGCCCGGGTGTGCGACGCGGCAGATGGGGGAAGCGGCACCAGACGATGTCGCCCGGTTCCGGCGGCACCCAGGAAGAGGCCATCAGAACAGCGAGTTCTTCGTCACGACCTTGCCTTTGGGCAAGGTCGCACGGGCTACTGTGCGCAGGGCCTTGATGTCGCGCGCGGACAGCGGGCCTTCGTCGGCCTCGTAGGCCGGCAACTCTTCCTTCGCCATGCGCGACAGCGCCATGTGCACGACCTCGGTTTCCGACAGGTCGAAATGCGCCGCCATGGTCTTCACCGTCTCTCGGGTCACGCCGAACTGCGTATCGCGTGCACGGAATTTCAGGAGCAAGCTGGACGTGGCGGTGGACATGGCGAGGCCCTCAAAAAATATATAGCAAATATATACGAACATGCCAGTCTACACAGCCCTCATCATCGGCGGCAACAGGTTGTCGCACCACTGCGCGAAAGCACCCTGTGACCACAACGCCTCGAAATCCCCGAAGCTGCGCGCAAGGTACCCATTTCCGTCGCGTTCGCCGAAGCGCTGGAAGCCTGGCTGGTTGTCTTCATAGGCCGCGCGCGCCGCCTCGAAGGCCGCGGGGCCCGGCGGAGACGCGGTGCTGCCGCCCTTGGACTGCCAGGCCAGGCCGGTCTGCAGCGCGAAGGGCAGCGGCGCCTGCCAGCCCTGCTGCCAGGCGTCGAGAAGCACGGCCCACCAGGCCCGGGCTTCGTCCTGCGCCAGCGGCTGCAGCAGTGCGTTGCCGGCCTTGCTGACCACCTGGGTCTGCATGGCCGGGCCGTCCAGGTGCGCAGCCACATGCGCGACCCAGAAGGGCAGCAGGTTGTCGTAGCGCCAACGGCTGTTCTTCACGAGGCTGCCGCTGTAGAGCACCACACGGCAAAGGTTGCCGGCCCCATCGCGCCGCAGGTCGCCCAGCCAGTCTTCGAGCCGCAGCGCCGCGTCGGCACCGGTGGGCAGGTAATCCAGCAGCACATCGGGCAGCGGCTCGGCCCACCGGTCCAATGCCTCGGCATAGGCCACGAACATGGGCTGCATGGGCGCGGCCAGCTCTGCCTGCTGCAGCTGGCTGAAGGCACCTGCGGGCAACACGCCCTCGCCGTCCATGCGCGCCAGTTCGACCGCCATCGCCGCATCACGCGGCTGGCCGGCCAGCATGGCCTGTTTCTGGGCTTGCACCAGGCGGTCCTGCAGCTTCCAGTTCTGCAGCGCGTCCAGTGCGAAGGGCTCCTGGTCATCGCCGGCCGTGTCGGCCTCGCCCAGGAACACCCCCAGGCGCCGCTGGAAGAAGCTGCGTGCGGGGCACTTCAGGAAGTCTGACACCATACGCAGCGTCAACGGCCCTTCGAGCGCCAGCAGCGGCAGCGGCGGCGGCGGCGCGTCAGCGCCCGCTGCCGGCTTGGCCTGCCATTCGTGCGCATAACTCTGCAACCGCGTGTCACCGGACGCGCGGAAATAGTCGGGATGGAACGGTTGCAAGCGGTGCGACAGCGTCAAGGCATGGAGCAGCCGCGCGCCGGCCTCGGCCGCAGGCTGCTCATCGTCGCCCACCAACCGCCACCCGGCCGCCAGGTGGTCGCGCAGCTGCGCCACCAGCACCGACGGCGGGCGCGGGCTGTCGTCGTGGATGCTGCGGCCGACCCAGCTGATGTGCAGGTGCTCGCGCGCGGACAGCAGCGCTTCGAGGAACAGGTAGCGGTCGTCCTCGCGGCGCGAGCGGTCGCCGGGGCGGTAGTCGTGGCCCATGAGGTCGAAGTCCATCGGCACGCGGCTGCGCGGGTAGTCGCCGTCGTTCATGCCCAGCAGCGCCACCACGCGGAAGGGGATGGCACGCATCGGCATCAGCGTGGCGAAGGTGACGGCGCCGGCGAAGAAGGGCTGCTCCAGGCCGCCGTCGTCGATCTGCGCCAGCCAGTGTTCGCGCACCACCGACAGCGGCAACGGCTCGACCAGTTGCGCGGCCGCGCAGGCGTCAAGCCAGTCCTGCAGCGTGCTCTCCAGCCGCAGCAGCGTGAAGCCGTCCACACCCTCTTCGGCCGCGAAGAAATCCTGCAGCAACGCGTGCAGGCGTGCGCCCCATTCCACGGGCGTGGCGGGGGTGGCGAGCGTGCGCCAATGGTGTTCGAGTGCCGCGAGCAGCGCCACCAGCGGGCCCAGCAGCGCCGCGTCCAGCCCGCCGATCTCGTCCAGCGGCTCCACGCCCTGCCAAGCCGCGCCCTCGCCGACGGCATATCCCAGCAGCATGCGCTGCAGGCCGAAGTCCCAGCTGTTGTGGGCCAGCGCATCGGGCAGCTGCAGGCTGCGGCGTTGCTCGGCGTGCAGGCCCCAGCGCACGTTGGCGGCCGTGATCCAGCGCTGCAGCAGCGGCAGGTCGGCCTCGGCGATGCCGAAACGTGCACGCAGCGCGGGCACCTCCAGCCAGTCCAGCACCTCGCTGGCCGCCACGCGCGACTGCGGCAGCGCCAGCAGGGCTTCGAGCGCGGCGACCAGGGGGTCGTGGTGGCGCCGGCCCTGGTCGGCCAGCGTGTAAGGGATGTGGCGCGCGTCGCCCGGCTCCAGCAGGCCGAAGACACCCTGCACATGCGGCGCGTAGGCCGCGATGTCGGGCACCATCACGATCACGTCGCGCGGCCGCAGCGTGGGGTCGGCCGCGAAGGCGGCCAGCAGTGCGTCGTGCAGCACCTCCACCTCGCGCTGCGGGCCGTGCGTGGCATGGAAGCGGATCGAGCGGTCCCGCGAGGCGTCCACCGCGGGCCACAACGCGCGGCTCTCGGCCAGCGGTCGCAGGTCGCGGATGTCGTCCTGCAGCTGGCGCAGCAGCGTGTCGCGCGGGTTGGCGTCGAAGAGGTCGATGCGCTGGCCGATGGCGGCAAAGCGCGCGGCATAGGTCTCGTGGCTGTCGTGCAGGTCCAGCAGGCGGATGAAGTCGCGGCCCTGCTTGCCCCAGGCGGCCAGCAGCGGATGCGCGTGCAGGTGGAGCTGGGCCTCGGGCACCTCGGTGGCCCCAACTCTGCGCCGCTGCTGGCGCCGGCGCTCGGCGCGCAGCAGGTCCTTGTCGGCCACGATGTGCGACCAGTCGTGGGCGCAAGGGTTGTGCACGCACATCAGCACCTGCACCCAGCGCGCCAGCGCGGCCAGCACCTCGAGTGCCTGCTGCGGCAATGAGGAGATGCCGAAGACCACCAGGCGGCGCGGCAGGCCCGCGGGGCGCGCGCCTTGCCCGCCGGACACCGCTGCCATGAAGCGCTGGTGCACGGCCGCGCGGCTGCCCGTCGCGGCCTGCGGGCCCACGTCTTCGAGCAGCGCACGCCACAGCCGGGGCTGCCATTGCAGTTCGGGCGGCAATGCCTGCGGGCCCTGCCGGCTCGTGGTGATGCGGTCGTCGCCCGCGGCCCAGGCGGCCAGCCAGTCGGCACGGTAGACCTGGTACTGGTCGAAGAGGTCCGCCAGGCGCTCGGCCAGCTGGTGACGGCGGCGCAGGTCGGCATCGTCCGCCAGGAAGCGCGCCAGTGGCGCGAACACCGGCTCGTGCAGCAACGAAGGCAGCAGCCGCAGCAAGCGCCACACCAGCAGGCCCTTGTCGAAGGGCGAGGTGGCGGGCACCGCGTCTTGCCCCAGCACGGCGCGGTAGGCGCGCCACAGGAAGCGCGAGGGCAGCTCGGTCTGCAGCGCAGCCGCGATGCCCAATCCTCCCTGGTTCGCACCCTGCCCCACATCCTGCGCCAGCGCCAGCTTGAGCCACTGCGCCACGCCGTTGCTCTGCACCAGCATCCACTCGTCTTCGAGCGGCTCCAGCGGATGCCGCGCGACCCAGGTCAGCAGCAGGTCGCGCAGGGCTTCGGGATGGTTGCCGTGCACGGCCATGAAGCCGGGAGCGATGGCGTCGTTGGTGGCGTCCATGGCGCTCACAGGTCGCGGATGGCGACACCCATGTCGCGCCAGGCCTCGGGGTGGCAGGTGAACAGCAGCACCTGGTGGCGCTGCGCCGCATCGAAGAGCACGCGTTTCATCGCGCCCAGACGCTGCGCGTCGCTGTGCACCAGCGCATCGTCGAGGATCAGCAGCGTGGGCCGGCCGGCCTCCTTCAGCAGGTCGGCATAGGCGAAGCGGCTGATCAGCCCCAGCTGCTCGCGCGCACCAAAGCTCAGGGTCTGCAGATCGCCGGCTTCCGCCAGGCCGCGCGGTCCGGTGCGGGTGAGGGTCGAAGGCGCGAGTTGCGCATCCATCTGCAGCACCGCACCGGGCATCAGCAGGGGCACGTAATGTTGCAACCGGCGCAACAGCGGGTCCTGCAGGCGGGCCAGCGCGGCGGCGCGGTGGCCTTCGAGCTTGTCGCAGAGCAGGGCGAGTGCGTTGGCGCGGCGCTGCAGTTCGGCATGGCGGCGCTCGGCCTGCGCCAGGGCACCGGCGGTGCTGGCACGGCTTTCCTCCAGGCCCTGGGCGCCCGCCTGCTGCAGTGCGCCTTCCAGCACCAGCACCTCGTTGTGGCGGCGCTGGTGGGTGTCCAGGCTGGCGGCGATGCTGCGCTCGAGCCGCGTGATGTCCTGCGCCACGATGTCGGGTCGGGCGGCCTGCAGCGCCTGTTCGTGTTGCGTGATGCGGGCACCCAGCAGGTCGTGGTCCGTGCGGGCGGCCTGCCACTGCTGCTGGGTCTGCAGCAGTCGCTGCGCGCGCGCGGGATCGGCCAGCAGCGCCTGCGCCGCATCGTGCTCGCGCTGCGCGGACGTGGCGTCGGCCTGCGCGCGCGCGGCATGCTCCAGCGCCGTGGTCAGCGTGGCCTGCACGGTCTGCAGATGCTGCGAGGCGGCGCGGTGGGCCGCCTCGGCCTCGTCCAGCGCCAGCGGTTGCGCGGCTTCGTCCTGCACCGGCAGCCGCGCCACGGCTTCCTGCGCGGTGCTGAGGCGGCCTCTCGCGGCGTGCAGGGCCTGCCGCAGCGGCTCCAGGCCTTCGGGCGCCTCGGTACCCAGGCCCTTGCGCGCGAGCCCCACCTGCTGCTGCAGGGCCTCGGCCTGGCCCAGGCGGGTCTGGGCCTCGGCAACATCGGCCACGGCCAGCGAGGACAGCGCCACTTGCAGCGCTACCTGCGCGGCGCCATGGGCCTGCGCGAGTTCGGCCACGTCCTTGCCGCCGGGCGTGATCTCCAGTTCACCGCCACCGGGCAGCTGCAGCACGGCGGGGGCATCCAACCAGCGTTCGCCCGTCCCGTGCAACGGGTCTGGTACGCCGCGGCGGCGCAGCTCCAGCTGCTGGCCCTCCGGCAGGCGAAAGGCCAGCCGCGTCGCCACGGCGTCGCGCCGCAGCGCGGCATCGCCCTCGCTGCGTTCGAGCTTCAGCAGCTTCTGCACATCGGCACGGGTGATGGCGGGCACGGCGGCAGCCTGCGCGCGGGCCTCCTCAAAGGCTTTGGCGGCCAGCTCGGCACGCTGCAGGTGCGCGGCACAACGTGCCACGTCGGCCTGGGCGTGTTCCGCATCGCGCTGCAGCCGCTGCTGCTGGGCGCGTTGCTGCGCGCGCTGGCGTTGCTGCTCCGCATCCTGCAGGCGCGAGGCGGCGGCGTCGAGCCGCTCGCGGGCCGGGGCCACGGCCGCCGCGGCATCGCTGGCGCGTGCCGTGGACTCGGCGAGCGCCGCGGCGCGTTGCCGCAAGATGGTGTCCTGCTGCGCGAAGCCTTGCAGAGACTGGTCCAGCACCTCGGCCTGCGCGCGCAGCTGGGCATGGCGCGTGCGGTCCTGCTGCAGGGCCGCCTCGCTCTGGCGCAGCGCTTCCAGCTGCTGCTGCGCGGCCTGCAGCGCGCTGCGCATGGGCAGCCAGGGCGGCGCCTGCGTATCGTCCGCGTGGGCGCGGCGCAGCTGGGCGAGTTTGTCGACCTGCGCCTGGTAGTGCTGGATATCGGCGTCCAGCGCAGCAAGGCGCTGTTGCAGCGCCTGCACCTGGTCGGCCGCGGCCTCGTAGTCCGCGCGCGGTTTGCCGGTCTTGGTCAGCAAGGCATCGCGCTGCTTGCGCAGCTGCAGCAGCAGGTCGTCGCCGCCCGTCGCCGCCAGGGCACCCACTGCCTCCCCGGCCTGGCCCTGCAGCGCATCCTGCAGGTGGGCGCGCGCGTGGCTCACGTCCAGCTCCTGCCCCGTGCCCTGCTCCACCCACAACAGCCCCGGAATGCCCCAGTGCTCAGGCTTGCTGGCGCCACGGCCCGCGAACGCGAAGCCGAACATCTGTGCCAGGTGGTCCTCGGCCTCGCCGCTGTCCAGGTGCTGACCTCCGACCTGCAGGCTGCAGCGCGCGCGGGCCAGGAAACGCTTGACCAGCTGGTGCGGCACACCCTGGAACACGAAGTCCAGCTCCACCTGGGGTGCGGCGCCAGCCTCGCCATGCGGGCGCAGGTCGGCCACGGCGCTGGAGCCGTAACGCTCGAAGAAGGCAGCGCGGATGGCGCGAACCAGTGTGCTCTTGCCGGCCTCGTTGGGGCCGGACAGGATGTTGAGGCCGGGCGCGAAATCGCGCAGCTCCAGTGGCTCGCGGAAGCGCCGGAGTTGTTCGACGCGCAGGCGGGTGATCTGGAAGGTGGATGTGTTCACACCTTCGCGCTGCGCGCTGCGGTGCTGAGCACCTTGGGGCGGCCCGGCGGTGCTCAATGTGTTCACACCTTCGCGCTGCGCGCTGCGGTGCTGAGCACCTTGGGGCGGCCCGGCGGTGCTCATGCCCCGCGCTCCGCCAGCAGCGTGGTCAGGATGGCCAATGCATCCTGTGCGGTGCGGGCCTGTTCGGCATCCGCGCCGGTCTGTGCCGTTCGCAGCTCGGCGATCACCTCGCCGAGGTAGCCATCCGCGTGCAGCGCGGCGATGTCCTCGTCGGTGGGCTCCATGCGCAACGCCCCCAGGTCGGCCTGCAGCAGGCGCACGCGGGCCTCGGCCTGGGCGATGCCGTGCTGCAGGCGCTGGCGGTTCGCCAGGTCCACCTGGCCGGCGACGCGGAGGTCCACCACGGCCTGGGCGGGCAGCGCCTCCAGCTGGGCCAGCAGCGCATCCACATCGCTGGCCACCTGCAGCCTCACCTCCAGGCTCTGCCAGCGGTACTGCGCCACGGGCAGCGGCGTGACCTGGGGCTGCGCGCCAGGCGCATCGATGCGCACCAGCAGCGCCTGCCCCGCACCGTTGTCCTTGAAGCGGTCGGGCTCCGGCGTGCCGGCGTACCAGGTGTGGTCGTCGACGCGCTTGCAGCCATGCCAGTCGCCCAGCGCCAGGTAGTCCAGCCGCGCGGTGGCCGCACGCGTGGGCGCGATGGGGTTGGTCGAATCGATCTCGTCGGGCAGGATGCCCTGCACGCTGCCATGCGCCAGGCCGATGCGCAGCAGGACCGCGGGCGTGTCCGCACTGTCGAACCAGGCCGTGGTGTCCTCGAAGGTGTGGCGCTGTGTCAGCGGTGCGGGCAACACGGCAAAGCCGGCCTCGGCCAGCACCAAAGGTTCACGCGCCAGCAAGAGATGTGCGTTGGCGGGCACGGCGCCCATGCGCTGCGCGCGCGTCCACACGCTCTCCGCCAGCGCCGCATCGTGGTTGCCGGGGATCAGCAGCCAGGGCCCCGTGTAGCCCGCCAGGGCATTGAACAGGCGGCGCACGGTGCGCTCGGACACCGTCTGCGCATCGAAGACATCGCCCGCCACCAGCACGGCATCCACGCCATGCTGCGTGGCCAGCGCCGCCAGCCGCTCGACCACGGTGATGCGCGCCTCGGCCAGGATCGGCGCCTGCTCCGCATCGAAGCTGGTGTATTGCCGGCCGATCTGCCAGTCGGCGGTGTGCAGGAACAGGGGCAAGCAGGGTTCTCCTCGGGGCGGTGCGCGCAGCGGGCACTGTACAACGCTGCTGCCCACCCCCCCCGAGCCGTTCCCCCGGCGTGCGCTCTCAGGCGGCCTGCACCACCTTGATGGGCACCGCCCCCGCAGCCTCCTTCTGCCGCAACCGCGCCACCGTCCTGCGCACCCGCACCGCCGCCGCATCGCTGGGCAGCAGCACGGCCCCGAGCGCCAGCGGATCGACCGCATCCCCCATGAGCCGGGCGCTGGCCTCGATGATGGGCTTGTCCTGCAGGCCGAAGCCCACGCGTTGCCAGTCGCGCACCTTGGCGTCGGCCTCCGCGTCGCCCAGGCCGTGGTTGCGCGAGTTGCCGAAGAAGTAGTGCGAGCGGTGTTTCGACGCCGGCGTGACGATGTGGGTGCCGTGGCTATAGCGCCCCTCTTCGCGCGAACGGCCGGGCAGCGTCACGCCGACCCAGTTGGTGACGACGGAGGGCGCGTCCCAGAAGGAGTCCATCCAGTAGTCCACCTCCTGCCCCGCCTCAGGGTAGTGGCTGCGGAAGGTGGGCGGCACGTCGCTGCGCGGGATGAGGATGCGGTTGGCGATGCGCTCGCCCTCCTGCGCGACCTGCTGCTCGGCGGTCTCGAAGCGCTGCGACATCACGAACTCGCCGTGCACGAACTGCGCGTGCGTGAGGTCCATGAGGTTGTCGACATAGAGCTCGTAGTGGGCCTGCACCTCCATAGTGCCGGTCACGTGCGCGAGGTCTTCGCGGTCCAGGTGGGACAGGTCGGGGATGCGCGCAGGATCGGCCTCGTCCGGCCGGCCCGCCCACAACCACACCAGGCCATGGCGCTCCTGCACGGGGAAGGCGGGCACACGCGCCGCCTTCGGGACCGCGCCGCTGCCGTGCGGGTTGTGCACGCAGGCACCGCTGCTGCCGAAACGCAGGCCGTGGTACGGGCACTCCACGGCATCCCCCACGCGCTTGCCCATGGACAGCGGCGCGAAGCGGTGCGGGCAGCGGTCGCCGATGGCGGCCACGCTGCCGTCGGTCTTGCGGAAGAGCACCATCGGTGTGTCGAGCAGCGTGCGGCCCAGCAGGCCCTCGCCGACCTCGCGGCTCCAGGCGGCGGCGTACCAGGCGTTGCGCAGCCAGGGTGCGGGTTCGTGGTGCTCGGTCGTGGGGTTCATGCCTTGTCCAGCTGGATGTTGTTGCGCTCGATGAAGGTCTTCCAGCGCGCACGGTCGCGGTCACTGAAGGCGGCGAAGTCGGTGGCGCCATCGGGCGGGATGCGCAGGCCCATGGGCGTGAACTGGTCCTGCAGCTTGCGTGCGCGCAGCGACTGGTCCAGGTGTTTGCGCAGGCGGTCGGTGACGGGCGCCTGCAGGTCGCGCGGCCCGTAGAGCCCGAACCAGCTCACCAGCTCGAAACCCTTCAGGCCAGACTCTTCCATGGTCGGCACGTCCGGCAGGATGGGCATGCGCTCGCGCGAGGTCACGGCCAGGATGCGCAGCCGCCCTTCCTTCGCGAAGCCCATGTAGGCGGTGGGTGAGTCGAAGATCATCGGCAGGTCGCCCTTGACCATGTCCGTGGCGATCTGCGCCGGGGCGCGGTAGGGCACCTGGGTCATGCGTAAACCCGCGGTGGCGCCCAGCATCACGGCCCCGATGTGGGCCACCGAGCCGCTGCCCACCGAGCCGTAGGGCACCGGCACCTTCTGCGCCTGCGCCCATTGCACGAACTCGCCCACGGTGCGCACAGGCACCACCGTGGGGTTGATGACCAGCGCGTACGGCACCTCGGCACACAGCGCCAGCGGAGTGAAGTCGCGCTGCACGTCGTAGGGCAGGTTGGGGTACAGCCAGGGCGAGATGGACATGATGCCCATGGAGCCCAGGATCAGGTTGTAGGGGTCCCCCGGCGTCTTGGCCACCGCATCGGCAGCGATCTGGCCGGCCGCGCCGGGTTTGTTGTCCACCACCACGGGCTGGCCCAGACCCTCGGCCAGGCCGCTGGCGATGGCGCGGCCCAGCGGGTCCATGGAGCCGCCCGCGCCCAGCGGCACGATCAGGCGGGTGGGCTTGGAGGGGTAGTCCGGCGCGGCATGCAGCAGCCCCGGGCAGGCGGCCAGGCTGGCGGCGCCTGCGGCAAGACCAGCGAAACGCCGGCGGGTGATGCGAGGGACAAGGGGAGGCGCAGCAATCGCTGCGTCGCTTGGGAGGGGCAATGGCATGGATGTCTCCGAGGGGCGTGTTGGCTTGAAGTCTCTGGTGGGTGCCGGCGACTTGCACTGTAGAAAGCGCATCACCCCTTGGCAAATACATAATTTACCGGTTTCAAAATTCACGGATTGAATGATGCGCCCCCTGGACCACCTGGACCTGAACCTGCTGCGCCTGTTCGAGGCCGTCATGCGCGAGGGCAGCATCACGCGCGCCAGCGCGGCCGTGGGCCTGTCGCAACCGGCCGCCAGCAATGCGCTCAAGCGCCTGCGCGCCTACTGCGGCGACCCGCTGTTCGTGCGCACGGCGCAGGGCTTCAAACCCACGCCCATGGCCGATGCGATCCTGCCCACGGTGCAACACAGCCTGCGCACGCTGCAGGCGGCGCTGGACGAATACCGCAGCTTCGAGCCGGCACGTTCCGCACGCACCTTCCACCTGCTGGCACTGGACGTGGGCGAGATGATGTACATGCCCCGCCTCACGGCCCACCCGCAGCAGGTGGCACCGGGCATCCGCATCGCCTGCCGCCAGGTGGAGCGTGACCGCTACGCGCACATGCTGGCCGCAGGCGAGGCCGACCTGGCGCTGGGCCAGGTGCCCGCGGGCCAGCCCGAGCTGGTGCACCAGCGCCTGAGCGACGAACCGTGGGTGTGCCTGCTCGGTCGCGGGCACCCGGCGGAGACCGCCACGCAGGTGACGCGGCGCCAGTTCCTGGACACACCGCATGTGGCCATCCGCTCCGAGGTCACCATGGAGGCCCGCATCGCCAAGGCCATGGGCGCCGACTACACCCAGCGCCACGTGGCGCTGGAGGTGCACCACTTCCTGACCATGCCGCTGGTGCTGGCCCAGCATCCACTGATGGCGGTGATCCCGCAGGCCGTGGCGCGCGCCTTCGAGCCACAACTGCAGTTGCGCAGCCTGCCGTTGCCCTACCCGCTGGAGTCCACCCAGGTCTCGCAGTTCTGGCACCGGCGCTCGCAGCACGACACGGGGCACCGCTGGCTGCGCGGTGTGATCGCAGAGCTGTTCCGGCAGATGCCGGAGCGCCCGCGTGCAGGGGCTTCGAAACCTTCCGCGTCTTCCGCATAAGCACCTGCGCAGAACGTCGTTCCATCGCGCCAGGGGACGCAGGAAGATCGCGCGCCCGCTGCTGGTGCATCTCCGCCCCTGAACGCATGGCATGGATGTTGCGCCACGAGGCTGCCTCCGGCCGCGCTGCGGCGCGGTCCTCCCGATCCTCTCTGCGAAGTCTTCCCCATGTTCCACCGCCGCCATGTGCTGCTCGGCTCCGCCGCCGCCCTTGCCCTGCCCTCCAGCTTCGCCCAGGCCTGGCCGTCGCAGCCCATCCGCCTCGTCGTACCCTTCCCGCCCGGCGGCTCCAGCGACATCGTCGCGCGCTTGCTGGTGCCGGGCTTGAGCGACAGGCTGGGCCAGTCGATCGTCGTCGACAACAAGCCGGGGGCCGGCGCCACCATCGGCGGTGCCCAGGTCGCCCAGGCCGCACCCAACGGCTACACGCTGCTGACCTCCAACTCGGCCACGCAATCGATCTCGCCGCACCTGCTGGCCAAGGCGCCTTATGACCCGCTCAAGAGCTTCACGCACCTGGTCTACATCGGCGCCGTGCCGACAGTGCTGGTGGTGCACCCGTCGCTGCCGGTCAACGACTTCGCGGGCTTCCTGGCCTGGGCCAGGGCGCAGAAGGACCCGATCCCCTTCGGCAGCGGCGGCGGCGCCTCGGTGGGACACATCGTGGGCGAGCTGCTGGCGGACCAGGCCGGCATCAAGCTGCAGCACATCCCCTACAAGGGCGCGGGCCCGATGCGCAACGACCTGCTGGGGGGCCAGCTCAAGGTGGCCATCGACGCCCTGCCCGCGAATCTGCAGTTCCAGCAGACAGGCCAGCTCAAGCTGCTGGCGCTGACCGCGCCAAAACGTGTGCCGCAGGCCCCTACCATCCCCAGCGTGGCCGAGCTGGGCTTCCCCGGGCTCGTGGCCGAGAACTACGTGGGCATCTCCGCGCCGGCCGGGTTGCCGGCGGACGTGGCACAAAAGCTCGTGGAAGCCATCGAGGCCGTGGTCGCCAGCGCCGACATCCAGGCCAGGCTGCAGCAGCAGGGTTTCGTGCTGGAACGCAAGTCGCCCGTGGAATTCACGGCGCTGGTGCAGCAGCAGGCGCAGCAATGGGGCCCCACCGTGAAGGCCACGGGAGCCACGCTCTGATTGCGGGCGCGACACCACGCATCGCGGTGGCCTTGTTCGGTCCCGAGGGCCGCGGCAGCTTCAACGAATCGGGGTTCGCGGGCGCACAACGTGCACGCACGGCAGGACACGCCCTCGACGTGCATTGGGTGGAAGGCCAGAGCACCGAGCAACGCGCAGAAGCCCTGCGCGCGATCTGCCGTGCGGGCACGGATCTGGTGGTGGCCCACGGTGGCCAGGGCGATGCACCCGTCGCTGCGGTGCACACGGAGTTCCCGAACGTCGCCTTCGCCATCACGCAAGGCGGCTTCGAGGCGCCGAACGTGGCCTGCTACGAGGTGCTGCAGGAGCAGTCGGCCTTCCTGGCCGGCGTGCTGGCGGCGCTGGCCTCGCGCACCGGCACCGTGGCCCACATGTCGGGCGAGAAGGTGCGCCCCGGCCTAAAGGGCCGCGCGGCCTTCGCGCAGGGCGTGGCGGCAGCCGGCAACGGCTGCAGGCTGCTCACTACCTTCTGCGGCCACCAGCATGACCCCGATCTGGCCTACGCCGTCACGGCCGCACTGCAACGCGCCGGGGCCGACTTCGTCTTCGCGATGATCGACGGCGGGCGCGACGGCGTGTCGCGGGCCTGCCGCGCGCTGCCCATCCGCCAGATCGGCAACGTCATCGACTGGGTGGCGTGCGACCCGCAGGTCTTCTACGCCTCGGCCTGGGCCGACTCCGGCCGCTGCATCCACGAGGCTATCGAGGATTTCGCCCGGGGCCGCATGGCGCCGGGCAGCACACGCGTGCACGGCGTGGAAGACCCGGACTACGTGCGGCTGGTACTGGCGCCCGATGTACCGCCCGCGCACCGCGACGCACTGGCGCCCTGGGTCCAGCGCATGGCGGCAGGCGAGGGGGAACTGGCGGGCTTGTACGAGGGACCGGAATTCGATTGGCGCAGCCAAGGCTGAAACAAACTCGCGCGCATCCCGACTATTGCGCAGGAATGGGCATCTTCACGCGGAAGCGTCACGGAATTGACGCAGCGCTGCGCCAGAATCCATGCCAGAGCTTCGGCTCCCCTCCCACCGGGCCGTGTGGGCTGCCGAAGAGCAGTCATCTTCCGCCCGTCCCGAGCGCATCGGGACAATCCCTTCACAGGGCGTAAACGTGGACCGCGGGAGAGTCCACGACCAATACCACGTCGCGCGATTCTTTCGCGCCACCTACCCCGCGTTCGCGTTGCCATCCACCCGGAACCGGCTCCCCAGCCGGTAACGCGATGCGGGGTGCAGGCAGCGCACCATGGTCACCAACGCCCCGCGCGACCAGGTGCGGCGCGTGAGCAGCAGGCAGGGGTCGCGCGCGGCCATGGCGAGGTGGTGGGCCTGCTCGGGCGAGGGCAACACGGCGTCCACCACGTGCTCGATCTGGTCGTAGGGCACGTTGCGCATCAGGTACTCGGCGGGCGGCGTGCGCGCGAAGTCCTGTTCCAGGTAGGTGGGCACGATGCGCGGGTTGACGTAGCGGTCTTCCAGCTGCACGGGCACCAGGTCTTCGTGGTGCAGGCAGACGGTGTGGAACACCGAATCTCCCGGCGCCAGGTCCAGCCACATGCCCACGTCGGGCGAGGCGGCGATGCGTTCGGCCGTGAGCATCTGGCAACGGTAGTCATGGCCGCGCTGGCGGATCTCGGCGGCGATGTTGGCGATCTGCAGCAGCGTGGACTGCGGTTTGTCGGCCGCCACGAAGCTACCCACGCCCGACACGCGCACGATGCGGCCCTGCTCCACCAGCTCGCGCAGGGCGCGGTTGATGGTCATGCGCGAGATGCCGAACTGCGTCACCAGCTCCTGCTCGGAGGGCAGGCGGTGGCCGGCGGGCCAGGAGCCGTCCTGGATCTTGCGCGTGACGTAGATCTTGACCTGCTCGTACAGCGCGACGGCAGGGTCCATGCCGCCCGTGCCCCCCGCGCCGGCCGCCAGGGCTCCCGTGACCTTGCTGGACGTCGGGTAGTTCATCGGGTTGGAGCGCAGCGGTGGCACAGCGGCATGGGAGGTTCCTGCGTAGCCCGTTTCAGTGCGTGCCGGACGCGGGCGCGCGTGCAATCATCAGGGCGTCGACGACGCGGACCTCGCCGCTGCCCTTCTTCACCAGCACCGGGTTCAGGTCGCAGGCGCCGATCAGGTCGCCCAGGTCCATCGCCAGGTCCGACAGGCCCGTGAGCACTGCCGCCAGCGGTGCCAGGTCCGTCTTCGGCAGCAGGTTGCGGTAGCCATCGAGCAGCTTGCCCAGGCGGGTCTGCAGGACCATGGCCTTGGCATGGTCAGCCGATACCGGCGCGAGGTCGACGGCACGGTCGGCATACAGCTCCACCATCGTGCCACCCGTGCCCACCACCATCAGCGTGCCCAGCGGCGCCGCGGCGGCGAAACCGACCACAGCCTCGACGTCGCCCGCGATCTGTTCCTGCATCTCGAAGCCGTCGATGTGCGCATGCGGTGCGTTCTTGCCCACGTTGCGCGTGATGGTGTCCAGCGCCTCGCGCAGGCCACCGATGTCACGCACATTCAGCACCACGCCACCCACATCGGAGCGGTGGCTGATCTGGCGCGACGCCACCTTGACCACCATCGGGAAGCCGATGTCGGCACCGTGTGCCAGGGCGTCCTCGGCACTCGTGGCCACCATGGACTTGACGACCGGCACACCATAGCTGCGCAGGATGCGGAAGCACAGCTCCGGTGCCAGGCTACCCGTAGCGTCCTTCAACACGCGGCGCCATTCGGCGGCTTCGGGGTTGCGCAGTGGCTGGCCGGCACGGTGGGCATCGGCCCAGGCACCCGCACGCCCGACCTGGCCCTTGCCCAGGTGGTCGATGGCAACCAGGCCTTCGCGCAGGCCCCGCACCACGGGCACACCGGAGTCGGCCAGCGCCGCAATGATGCCTTCGTGCAGGCCCTCTCCCGTGGGCGAGACCATGACCACCGGCTTGTCCGTGCTGCGGCCGATCTCGCCATAACCCGGGATGTGCAGCATGTAGTTCTCGTAGGTGCGCGGGTTCAGCGCAGCCTGCGAATCCTGCAGCAGCGCCAGCGCACCCACGCCCGGGTCCGCCAGCACGGCCGCGAAGGCGGCGGGCGTATTGCGTCCTTCCTTCTGCACCACGGCACCCACGTCGACCGGGTTGTGGCCCGGCGTGCCCGGCAGGGACGTGCGCACCACGGCCTGCGTGGCCTCGGAGAACACCGCCAATTGGATGCCGGCGGACTCGGCCACGTCGCAGGCCAGCGCTGTCTGCCCACCCGAGATGCCGCCCACCGCGATACGCCCGCCCGCGGGCATGCGGCGTGCCGTGACGGCGCATTCGAGCGACGCCACGAGTTCGTCGTAGTCATGCGCCACCGCGATGTCGCAGGCGCGGAAGTAGCTGTCGAAGGCGTCGCTGCTGCTGATCAACGCACCGGTATGGGCCTGCGTGGCCGCTGACCCCATCTCGGAAGCGCCCACCTTCAGCACCACCAGCGGCTTACCTGCGGCGTGCAGCTTTTCGGCCGCATAGGCAAAGGCCACCGGATCGTGGATGGACTCGGCGACCACGCCCACCACCTGCGTGGCCGGGTCCTGCGCCAGCCACACCAGGTAGTCGGCCGCCGTGACCTGGTACTCGCTGCCCACCGTGACCACCTTGGACAGGCCGGTGGTGATGCTGTTCATGACCGAGATGGCGGCCGAGCCCGATTGCGCCACCAGCGCCACCTTGCCTGGCTTCAAGCGCAGCGAGGGGCGCGACGGGTACAGCGGCGCCTTGTCCGTGAAGTTCACCAGTCCCATGCAGTTGGGGCCGTTGATGGACATCTTCGTCTGCGCGCCGAAGGCCCGCACGGCGGCTTCCTGTTCGGCGGAGAAGCCGTTGGAGAACACGTTGGCCGAACGCACGCCGGCGGCGTCGAGCTTGCGCAAGGTCTCCAGCACCTCGGCAGCCGGCACGGCGACGATGGCCGTGTCCACCGCAGCGGGCAACGCGTCATAACTGTTCAACACGGGCAGCCCATCGATCACGGTGGCGCTGGGGTGCACGGGCAGGATGCGGCCGGCATACCCCCAGCCCTGTAAATTCTGGATGACCACATTGCCCTGCGAACTGCGCTTGGACGATGCGCCCACGATGGCGACGGTTTGGGGTTGGACCAGCGCCGCGACGTCTCTGTACAAAATCTTCTCCTGAGGGTTTACAACATTCCCGGGGCCGCGCAACCACGCGCACGCCCCCGGGAATGGGCCCGGCATGCCAGACCCAATTCCTCTTCAGCGAACAACCATCGCTAGCTACCAGTGCACCCGCGGAACCGGCTCTGCCGGGCCGCTGGGTGCGCCCCCCAGTGGGGGGTATAGGACGGTTACACGCAGTGAACCGTCCGTAACGGGGGGCGTTACTTCTTCTGGAACCAGGCTTCGGCCCAGTTGGGATGGGTGTTGAACGCGAAGTTGAACTGCGCATCCAGCCCCTGCAGCTTGGTGGACACGGCTTCGTGCATCTGCTGGCTCACCAGCACCGCCTGGTTCAGGTCGCGCGCGGCGAGTTCGGCATACACCTTGTAGTAGGCGCGCTGCTTCTCCAGCGGTGCGGAGGCGGCATCGTTCACGGCCTTGTCCATCTCCTTGCTGCAATAGCCCGTGGGGTTCACGAAGGGCAGGTCGCCGGTGTTGCAGATGTAGCTGCGGTCCACGCCCAGCACGGGGTTGGTGCGGCCGGTCAGCGAGATCACCGAGGCGTCGAAGTTCTTCTGCTTGTAGACCTTGTCGGTCCAGATCTGCGGGTCGAGGCCGGCCATCTTCACGTCCACGCCCACGGCGTTCCACATGCTCTGCACCACCTTGGACACCGAGTCGTACGGCGGGCGCGTGATGTAGGTCAACTCGACGGTCATGCGCTTGCCGTCCTTCATCGTGTAGCCGGCTTCGTCCAGCAGCTGGGCGGCCTTCTTCACGTCGTAGTTGTACATCTTCGTGTAGTCCACGGACGGGTCGTAGAGGTCCTTGAACTGCGTGGGCACGGCATTGGTGGCCGGCACGGCCAGTCCCTGGTAGGCGTCGGCCACGATGCGCTGGCGGTCGATGGCGTGGAACAGCGCCTGGCGCACCTTCAGGTTGTCGAAGGGGGGCTTGCGCATGTTGAAGTCGATCACGGCGCGCTCGGGCGCGTTGTTCTCGATGCGCACCACCTTGTACTGGCCGGCCTTCTCGCCCGCCTTGGTGGTCATGATCTGGGCTGCCTCGGGGCGGAACCAGTGCACCTCGCCGCGCATCATGGCGTTCTGGCGCTGCTGCGCGTTGGGGATCAGCGCGAAGACCACCTGGTCCAGGTAGGGCTTGGGGGCTTCCCAGTAGTTGGGGTTGCGCACGAAAGTGATGGAGCGGCCGCTGTCCCAGGACTGGAACTTGAACGGGCCCAGGCCCACGGGGTTGCGGTTGGCCGGGTGCGTGGCGACATCGCCACCGGTCTCATACACATGCTTGGGCATCAGCGGGAACACTTCCTTGTCGAAGAGGTCCAGCGTGGCCGTGAGCGGCTCCTTCAGCGTCAGCACGAAGGTGTTGGCATCCGGGGCTTCGGCCTTGTCCACCACGGGGATGAGCTTGCCCAGGTAGGTGTTGAACTTTGCGAAGTTGTTCAGCGTGAACACCACGTCGGCCGAGGTGAAAGGCTGGCCGTCCGACCACTTGACGTTGGGGCGCAGCTTGAAGGTATAGACCTTGCCGTCGGGCGACACCTTCCACTCCGTGGCCAGGCGCGGCAGGCGCTTGCCGTTGCGGTCATACGTCATCAGGCCATCCGCCCACACGTCGGCCATGAACAGCATGGAGGTTAGCGAGGTCAGGTGCGTGTTGAAGCTGGAGATGGCGCCGGGGTCCAGCGCGGCGATCACGGTGCCGCCATGCTGCGGCTTGCCCTGGGCCATGGCCGCGGGGGCGGACAGGCCGAAGGCCAGGGCCGTGGCGGCGCTCAGTGCCAGCACACCGCGGCGCGTGGCGCGCAGCAGGGATGCAGGGCGGTCTTGAAAACTCTTGTTCATGGTTCGGGGGTCCTTCAGGGGTGGGGCAGTCAAACGAAAGTGAACACCAACGGGAAACACGGGGAGACCCCGCAGGGGGTCCAGGCCAAGGGGGATCGGATCGCAGTCAGGGAAACCTCCTCTTCTTTGTCTTCACCAGGAAGGGTCAGGCCGTGGCCTTCGCAGCCTTCGCAGCCTTCGAAGCATCTGCGGCCGCGGACGCACTGGCAGCCATGGCCGCAGCGAGCCGTGCCCGCGCCTGGCGGGGATCGGCTGGCAGGCGGGCCGCCAGCAGCAGCTTGGTGTAGTCGTGCTGCGGGTTCGCGAACACATCGCGCCCCAGCTCCACGATGCGACCGCGGTGCATCACGGCCACGCGGTCGGCAATCGACTCCATGGCGTTCAGGTCGTGGCTGATGATCACGAAGCCCACGCCCGTCTTGCGTTTGAGCTCGCGCATCAGGTCCAGCACCTGGCCTTGGATCGAGATGTCAAGGCTCGAGAGCGGCTCGTCGGCCACCACGATGCGCGGCTCCAGCATCATGGCGCGCGCGATCGCCACGCGTTGCTGCTGGCCGCCCGAGAGCTGGTTCGGGTAGCGCTGCATGAAGGTGGCCGGCGGGTTCAGCTCCACCGAGGCCAAGTGGGCCTCGATGAAGGCCGACTGCTCCGCGGGGCTGGCCAGGTTGTGGCGGCGCACCACGTACCCCAGCGACTCGACCACGCGCATGCGCGGGTTCAGCGAGGAGGCCGGGTCCTGGAACACCGCCTGCACGCTGCGCCGGTAGGTGTCGTGTTCGGCCGAGGACAGTTTGGTGAGCGGCTGGCCGCGGAAGCGCACCTCGCCGCTGGTGGGTTTGTTCAGGGACAGCAGCAGCTTGGCCAGCGTGCTCTTGCCCGAACCGGATTCGCCCACGATGGCCAGCGTCTCGCCCTCGTGCACCTCCAGGTCCACGCCGTCCAGCGCATGCTGGTAGCGCCTGCGCCAGCCCTCCTGGTTGCGGCTGATGAAGACCTGGCTGACGTTGTGCAGGCTGAGGATGGGGGCCTTGGCCGTCGACGTTGTGGTGGTGCTCATGCTGCGCTCCCGGTTTGGGCCTCGGGCCGGCCGCGCCGGGTAAGGTTGATCAGGCGGGCCGAGTACGGGTGCTTGGGCGCATCGAAGAGCTCCAGGGTCTCCGCACTCTCCACCACCTTGCCGCCGTTCATCACATACACGCGGTCGCACAGCGCGGCCACCACGCCCAGGTCGTGCGTGATGATCACCATTGCCATCTGCCGCTCATGGTGCAGCCGGCGCATGGTCTCCAGCACCTGCAGCTGCACGGTCGCATCCAGGGCCGTGGTGGGCTCGTCGGCGAACAGCAGCAGCGGCTCGCTGGCCAGCGCCATGGCGATCATGATGCGCTGGCGCATGCCGCCGGAGAGCTCATGCGGGTAGCGGCGCGCCACGTGCTCCACGTCGCGCAGGCCGACTTCGCGCAATAGCACGTAGATGCGTTCCTGCTCGGTGGTCTTGTACTCGCCGGGGCTGAGCGCTTCCCTGATCTGCCGCCCCACCCGCATGGTGGGGTTCAGGTAGCCCAGCGGGTCCTGGAAGATCATCGAGAAGCCGGACTTGCGGCGCAGGGCGCGCAGGCTCTCATGCGGCATGGTCAGGGTGTCCACGCCGTTGAAGTGCGCCGTGCCGCTGAGTTCGGCGAACTCCACATTGGCCATCAGCCGGGACACGGCCCGCGCCAGTGTGCTCTTGCCCGAGCCGGATTCACCCACGATGCCCACGCACTCGCCGGGGGCGACCTGCAGGTCTACACCATCGACGGCGCGCACCACGGTGCCGCCGGTGCGCAGGTGCACCTTGAGGTTGCGCACGTCCAGGACCGGCTTGGAGCCGGGTTTCGCAGGAGATCCCGTGGCGGCGACAGTGGCGGAAGGTTGTTCTTGCATGGTCCGCATTGCGTCAGTGTTCCAGTCCGCCCTGCGTGCCCTTGCGGCGCGCGTCGGACATCTCGTTGAGCCCATCTGCGAAGAGGTTGAAGGCGATCACGGCGATGCAGATGGCCGCCCCGGGGAAGATGCTCATCCACCAGGCCTGGCCCATGAAGTCCTGCGCGGAGAACAACAATTGGCCCCAGCTGATCATGTTGGGGTCCGACAGGCCCAGGAAGCCCAGCCCGGCCTCGATCAGGATCGCGATGCTCGCGTCCAGCGCCACCTGCACGATGACGGGCTGCATCGCGTTGGGCAGGATCTCGCGCGTGATGATGTGGAAGGTAGAGAGATTGATCACCTTCGCCGCGGCCACGAACTCGCGGTC
The DNA here is from genome assembly GCA_965278985.1 of Burkholderiaceae bacterium. GTDB lineage: Bacteria > Pseudomonadota > Gammaproteobacteria > Burkholderiales > Burkholderiaceae_C > CAISIP01. Next base: position 2,627,080 of record OZ257131.1, read on the forward strand.
GCGCAGTTTCAGGTACTGGCCGTAGACGAGCCGCGCCTCCACCGGCCAGATGGCCAGCGTGACGGCGGCGATCAGCAGCCAGAAGCTGCCGCCGAACATGGCCACCGCAAACAGCACGAACATGATCACGGGCAGTGTCTGGAACAGCTCGGTCACGCGCATCAGCACGGCCTCGACCCAGCCACCGAAGTAGCCCGCCAGGATGCCGATGGTGCCGCCCACGAAGAGCGCTGCGAAGGCCGCGCCGAAGCCGATGGCGAGCGACGCGCGCGTGCCGTAGACCACCATCGAGAAGATGTCGCGGCCTACGTTGTCGGTGCCGAAGTAGTGCGTGCCGTCCGGCGAGGCCAGGCTGTGAGGCGTCTGCTCGAAGGGGCCGTAGGGCGTGATCCAGGGCGCGAAGATGGCCAGCAGCGCCAGCACCACCAGCACGATGAAGACGATGGCGCCGTGGCGCGTGCGCAGGATGCCGCGGATGCCGGACCACGTGCTCTGCAACAGGGCGACCAGGGGGCTGACGGGGCGCACCGCAGCCACGGAAGGGGAAGTCATGGGCGAACTCATCAGTGGGTGCGGATGCGGGGGTCGATCAGGGCGTAGGCCACGTCCACGACGAAGTTCATGATCACCACGGCCAGCGCGGAGAAGATCACCACGCCCATGACGGTCATGTTGTCGCTGGTGCGGATGGCCTCGATCAGCAAGAGGCCCAGGCCCGGCCAGGTGAACACCGTCTCCAGCAGCACGGCACCACCCAGGGCGGCACCGAAGGCATAACCGGCGATGGTCACCAGCGGCAGGCTGGAGTTGCGCAGGATGTGGCGCCAGATGATGGCGTTGCGCTTCAAGCCCTTGGCCCGGGCCGTGACGATGTAGCCCTGGCCCAGCGTGTCGACCACGCTGCCGCGCATGATGCGGGCGAAGCGCATGCCCTCATGGATGGCGAAGGCCGCCACGGGCAGCACCATGTAGTAGGCACGCTCCATGACCCATTCCAGGCCCGTGGCCTGCGACAGCAGCGGGCCCATGCCCTGGGTGGGGAACCAGCCCAGCTGCATCGCCAGCAGCAGCACCAGCAGCTGGCCCAGCCAGAAGGTGGGGATCGCGTAGATGATCAGCGTGGCCGTGGTCCAGGTCTGGTCCACACCCTTGCGCCGCGTGGTGCCGGTGATCACCCCGATCAGCATGCCCAGCGGGATGGCCACGCCGAAGCCCGCGCTGGCCAGCAGGATGGTGCGTGGTGCACGCTCCAGGATCAGATCGAGCACCGGGCGCTGGGACTGGTAGGAGAAGCCGAAGTCGCCCTGCAGCAGGTTGCCGAAATACGTCCAGATGCGCACGTACAGTGGATCGTTGAGGTGGTACTTGGCCTCGATGGCGTCGCGGAAGGCCTGCGGCACGGGGAAGTCCCCGACCATGGCCTGCACCGGGTCGCCCGGGATCAGCTGCTGCATGAGGAAGATCGCCAGGATCACTGCGATGAGCAGCGGGATCGCGTGCAGGATCCGGAAGAGCGTGAAGCGCAGCATGTCGCAGAACGATCCCGCTCAGCCCAGGCGGAAGAAATTGGCCGCATTGCCGTAGAGCCACTTCTCCATGACCTTCTCCTTGATGGGCAGCTCCTGGTATTCCTTGATGAGTGCCTCGAAGCTGGTGCCGAAGAGGTAGCGCGACAGGCCGACCATGATCTTGTCTTGCAGCAGCGTGTTGCCGAACTGCATGAACTGCTCCCAGCCCGAACCCTCCTGCGCGAGGTACTTGGGGCGGTGGGCCGCGGTGTCGGCGTACAGGTTGGGGTGGCGGCGCAGCAGGCCCACCATGTCGGTGATCCAGGGCCAGCCGCCCAGGCCCGCGATCACGCGCAGCTCGGGGAAGTCGATGCAGATCTCGTCAAGGTGACGGGGGTGGGCGATCTCGTAGGGGCGGTCGTTCGCATACGTCATCGCCGTGTAGATGCGCACGGGCACGTCCAGCTCCACGCACTTGGCGTACAGCGGGTAGTAGCGTTTGTCGTTGGCGGGGATGCAGGTGTAGAGTGGCGAGACGCGAATGCCGCCTGCACCCTCCTCGCGCACCAGGCGCTCCAGTTCCTTCACGCCGCGCATGCCGTCCATCGGGTTGATGGTGACCAGCGTGAAGAAGCGGTTGGGGAATTCCTGGTGGATCTTGCCTATGGCGTTGTTGTTCGCGCCCACCAGCAGGCCGCGCTCGACCCCTGCCGCGTCCATGTCGGCGACGAGCTGCTTGTAGCCGCCGTCGTGCTTCTTTTCTTCAGGCTTCTCGGTAGCCGCCTTGCGCGTGCTGGACTGGCGGAACACATGGGCGTAGTTGTCGAATCCGTAGCCCGGCGGGCGCGGCAGCGAGCCCGGGAACGGCGTGCCGGGCCGGCCATTGGTGATTTCGGCGATGGAGGGGTCTGCCTCGCTCTTGGGCACGCTGATTTCGAGATCGATCACACGGGTCATGGGATTCCTTGGATGAACAACTGAAAGCCATGCGCCAACCGGTCAACCACCATGGGAGGTACGAAATTGGCCGAGCAGCGCTTCAAAATCTCAATAGCGCACCAATTACATGTGACCGATGCACCATAACGATGCGTATTTTGCGGCTAGCACTGTACCTGTATATACAGGTTAACCCTCGCCGGAATCACCCAGGTGACAGCAGCGGGGCAGTGGAATCGGGGGCTCAGGCGCCGCCCGGCGTGCGTCCCGGCAGGGCCCACCACGCCGGGAGCAGCGCCCGGTAGCGCGGCTGCTGGTAGCGCGCGTCGAGCAGCACGAGGGTGCCGGTGTCGTGTTCGGTGCGGATCACGCGGCCGGCGGCCTGCACCACCTTTTGCAGGCCCGGATAGACATATGTGTAGTCATGTCCCTTGCCGAAGCGCGCCTCGAGCCGCGCGCAGATGGCCTGGTTGGGCGCGTCGAACTGCGGCAGGCCCAGGGTGGCCACGAAGGCGCCGATGAGGCGCTTGCCGGGCAGGTCCACGCCCTCGCCGAACACGCCCCCCAGCACGGCGAAGCCGATGCCCTGCCCGGTGGCGTCGAAGCGCTGCAGGAAGTCCTGGCGCGCCCCCTCGTCCATCTGCCGCTGCTGGGCCCAGACGGGGATGTCGCGGTGTTGCTCGCGCAGCGCCTGCAAGGCCATGCTCAGGTAGTCGAAGCTGCTGAAGAAGGCCAGGTAGTTGCCGGGCTGGCGCCGGTACTGGGCCTGCAGCGTGTCCACCAGCGTGGCGAGCGATGCGGCGCGCTGGTCGCGGCGCGTGGAGATGGGCCGTATCTGCACCTCCAGCTGCGCGGCCTGGAAGGGGCTGGGAATGTCGATGGCCAGCGCGTCCTGGGGCAGGCCCAGCAGGTCGTGGTAGTACCGCGGCGGGTTCAGCGTGGCCGAGAACAGCACCAGCGCGTCGGCCGTGCGCAGCCGCTCGGCGATGAAATGCGCGGGCACGATGTTGCGCAGCGTGAGCCGGCCCGCGTCGCTGCCGTCGCCGGTCTGCACCGCGTCGTTCGCATCGAGTTCGCAGAGGCTGTGGTCGCCGAAGGATTCGGCCAGGTTGGCGAAGGACAGGCAGCGGAAGTAGAACTCCAGCACCGGCCCCGGCGCCTGCGTGGACAAGGCCTCGAGGTGCTCGGACACGGCGGCATTGAACTTGAAGACCGCGCGCAGCAGCCCCGCGGGCAGCTCGTCCAGCACGCGCCACGCGGGGGTGGTGTCCGTGGCCGCTGGCAGCGCGGTGGCCGGGGCCATGGGCAGCATCTGCCACTGGCTCAGGATCTCGTCCACGCGGCCCCGCAGCGACAGCGGCACATGCGGGCGTACGTCCACGGCTTCGGCGTGGCTGAGGTCGGTGCTGTACATGCTGCAGGCGCGGCTGTAGAGGTTGTGCGCCTCGTCGGCCAGCACCGTCACGCGCAACGGCGCATCCAGCGCCAGCGCATGCAGCACGGCCGTGCGGTCGAAGTAGTAGTTGTAGTCGCCCACCACCACGTCGCTCCAGCGCAGCATCTCCTGGCCCAGGAAATAGGGGCATACCGCATGCGCCAGTGCCACGCGGCGCAGTGCCGCCTGGTCCAGCCAGCCCTCTGCGGCAGCGACCTCGCGCGCGGCGGGCAGGCGGTCGTAGAAGCCTTTGGCCAGCGGGCAGGACTGGCCGTGGCAGGCCTTGTCCTTGTGCTCGCAGGCCTTGCCGCGCGCGACGAGCTCGACCACGCGCAGCGGCCGCACCGGCATGCCACGCAGCGCGTGCAGCGCCTCCAGCGCCACCTGGCGGCCGGGTGTCTTGGCAGTCAGGAAGAAGAGCTTGTCGGTGCCACGCACGGGCATGGCGCGCAATGCGGGGAACAGCGTGCCCAGGGTCTTGCCGATACCGGTGGGCGCCTGGGCCAGAAGCGAGCGGCCCTGCACGCAGCAGCGGTACACGCCCTCGGCCAGGTCGCGCTGGCCGGCGCGGAACGGCAGCTGCGGGAACACCAGTGTGCCCAGCGCGGCGTCGCGCGCACACCGGTGCGCGGACTCCTGCAGCGCCCAGGTCAGGAACCGGCGGCACAGCGACTCGAAGAATTCGCGCAGCGCCTGCGCGGTGTAGTGCGCGTCCAGCGGATGCTCGCCGTGGTCGGCCACGTCGACATACACCAGCGCCAGGCGCAGGCCCTGCAGCGCGCGCGCCTGGCACAACATCCAGCCGTAGACCTTGAGCTGCGCCCAGTGCAGGGCCCGGTGGTTCTCGGGCATGGCGTCCAGCCGGCCGCGAAAGGTCTTGACCTCCTCCAGCGTGTGCGAATCGGCGTCGAATCCATCGGCCCGGCCCCGAACGCGCAGGCCCCGCCACACGGTGGACAGCGAGACCTCGGACTCGTAGTGCGGCCCGCGGCGCTGCGCCACCAGCTGGTGGCCCTCGCGCCCCTGCTGCGCGGTCGGCGAGGGCGTGAAGCGCAGGTCCAGGTCGCCGGCCTTCGCCGCGAAGGCGCAGAGGTCGCGCACGGACACGGTGTACAGCGGTGCCGTGGCACTTCGCTCCTCGCCGTCCACGTCCGCCACCGCAGGCTTCATGCCGGGGGCTCCTGCAGCAGGGCCTGGTCGGGATCGTCCATGCCGGCCCAGGGCCGCGGCAGCGGCGTGGCCTTGGCCAGCTCCATCCACAACGCGAAAGGCAGGTCGCGCACGGGGGCACGCGGCGCATGGCGCGCCACCTCCAGATGAACCGCGTCGCCTTCCACGCGGGCCATCAGCACACCGCAACAATCCGGCACCTCTTCAGGCTCGGCGATGGGCCGGCCCTTGCGGTCACACCCCAGCACGTACCAGCACTGCCCGCCCAGGCCCAGGTAGCTGTCGCGCTTGTCGCTGACCCGCAGGTCGCCCAGCAGGTCGGCGCGGCTCACCTTGATCTCGTGCACCACGGGCTCCAGATAGGCCGGCACCGTGGTGTTGCGGATGGAGAAGACATCGGGCCGGCAGATCTTCCAGCGCGGCTTCGGCGTCTCGCCTTCGGGAGGAACCGCAGGGCCGCCCCAAGTTGCCTTGCCCCCCTCGGGGGGCGGGCTGGGCGTAGCCCGGCCCTGGGGGCATTCTGAAACGGGCAGGTCGGGCAGGCGCGCACGCAGGCTCAGCTGCGTCCAGACCACGCGGCCATCGCGCAGCATCGCGCGGGCGATGTGGTGCACCAGCGCGTCGTGCGCCGACAGCGCCTGCCGGTTGACTTGCTGGGCGCCTGCCAGGTGGGTGATGCCGGCATCGGTCAGGCGCAGCCGCTCGCGCCCGTCTGCGTCCGCCACACGTTGCAGCAGCCCTGCCGCCAGCAGGTCCACCTCGATGGCGTCCTGGCAGGGCCAGCCGGCCGAGCGGTACATGTCGCGCAGGCGGCGGGCATGCAGGCGGCCCAAGGCGACCTGCACGGTCGCAGCGGGGAAGGCCTCAGCGTCCAGGTCCATGGCTGGCGCCCGGTATGAAGGCGGTTAGAAGGCTGTGCATTCATCCAGTATAAAACCGCATGCAACCATGCCACCATGGCGTGCACCGCGCGGGGCCATGGCGCGCAGTGGCGCTGCAGCGTTGCCCTAAACTTCGGCGCACCACCCGGCCCGTTCGCGGTGTGGCACAGCACAGGGAGCACAGACGATGAAGGGGATGATGGGATTTCTGGAACGGGCGGGCCTGGTGACCCGGGACACGCCGCCCGAGCCAGCACTGCCGGAGGGCAGCGCGCCCGCGGCGCCGCCTCCTCCGGCCGCCAGTGCCCCCGCGACCGACGCGGCGGCCTCCCTCGTGCCGCAGGCATTGACCGACATCTACGCCAGCGCAGGCGTGCCGGCCTCCGGTTTTCCGGCCGAGCGGTTGCTGCGCCTGGTGGACGGGCTCAGCGCCATGGACGATGCCACACGCCTGATGGCCATCCGCGCGATGGACGCCGCCGACGATGCCTGGAGCATCGACGACCCGCTGGCCGATGCCGCGGCCAAGGTGCAGGCGCTGGCCCAGCACGTGCAGCAGCTGCAGGCCAACCTGGGTGCGCTGGAGCAGGACACAGCCACCCGCCTGCAAGGGGTCGCCCAGCGGCACGACCAGGTGGTGGGCGACATCCGCAAGCAGATCACGGAGCTCGAAGCACTGGCGGCACGCGAGAGCGCCCGCGCCGCGCAGGAGACCGCCACGCACGAAGCCCAGCTGCAGGCCGCACGCGAACAGACGGCCCGCACCATTGCCGGCATCCAGCAGACCAGCCAGCGCCTGCAGTCGCTGGGCACGCAGTTCGCCAACCCGTCCACCCCGTCCACGAATGCGCAGGCGTCCCATGGCTAGTCTGACCCCGCTGTCCAAAGGCATCATCGGCTTGGCGATCGTCGGCGCGATGGCATCGGCCGTGTGGCACCTGGCGCTGAAGGAACGTTTCGCGGCGAAGGCTGATTCCGCGCCGATGGCCTCGCCTTCAACGACCACGCCAGGCACGTCCTCCGCGCCGGTGCCTGCGCCGGACCCGGCCCCCGCTGTCACGGCCGCACCAACACCACCAGCACCACCTACACCACCCACACCAACCCCGACGCCTGCACCCGTGACCGCCGCCCCGACGCCCTCCCCTGCGCCAGCGCCCAGCCCCGCGCCGTCCAACGCCGCATCCGCCGACAGCAACGCCGAACAAGGCCGCCAGGCCCTGTCCCGCGGCGACTACGCCCAAGCCCGCACGCACCTGGAAAAGGCCGTGCGTGACGGCAGCGGCGCGGCCGCCTGCCTGCTGGGCGACATGACCTTGAAAGGCCAGGGCGGCATCCCCGCCAGCCAGGACAAGGCCGCAGTGCTCTACCAGACGGCCCAGGCCCGCAACACGATCTGCTTCGCCGCCGGCAGCTGATTGACCTCACAGGACACTTCGGGACACCCGCATGAAACTTCGCACCCTCGCCTTGCTGCTGAGCCTGAGCAGCGCCCTTTGGTCCACCAGTGGCGCCAACGCCCAGGGCTTCGTCTTCGGCACCGACAAGGCCGCCACACCCGCCGCCGCACCGGTGGCGCCTGGCGCCCGCAACCCCAAGATCGAGACCGCCCAGCGCCTGCTCGCCCGCATGCAGCTGTACCGAGAGCCCTTCACCGGCACGCTGACGCCGGCCACGCAGCAGGCCATCCGCGCCTTCACGGCGCAGGCCGGCATCGCCAGCACGGACCAGGTCACGGACGGCCTGCTCAACGCGATGCGCCGCACGCTGTGGCAGTCGCAGAACTGGGCCGGCGGCAACTACAAGGGCCGCGAGAAGCTGGTGGATGCGGCCGGCCTGCGCGAGGCGCAGCAGCTCCTGGGCAAGCTGGGCTTCGACGCCGGCCCGCTGGACGGCACCTTCGGCCCGCAGACCCAGGTGGCGGCCGAGGCCTTCCAGCAGTCGCTGGAGACCACGGCCGACGGCCTGATCACGCCCACCATGCTGATGAACCTGCGCCGCGCCGTGAACGGCGTGGGCAAGTCGGCCAAGGCCACCGTGCGCGTGCTGAACTGGCCCGACTACATCGAACCCAGCGTGCTGCAGGACTTCGAGAAGGAGACCGGCATCCGCGTCATCTACGACGTGTTCTCCAGCAACGACGACCTGCAGGACCGCCTGGCCGGCAGCGGCACGCCGTATGACGTGGTGGTGCCCACGGGCAACGCGGTGCCGGCCCTGGCGGCCAAGGGCCTGCTGGCGAAGATCGACAAGACTGCGCTGAAGAACCTCGCCAACATCGACCCGCGCGTGGACGCGACGTTGCGCAACTGGGACAAGGACGCTGCCTACAGCCTGCCCTACATGTGGTACACGGTGGGCATCGCCTGGAACCCCAAGCTCACGGCCAAGGCCGCGCCCGGCCAGGCCATGGACTCGCTGGCCAATGTGTTCAACCCCGGCAACGCGGCCAGGTTCAAGTCCTGTGGCATCGGCATCGTCGACTCCGCCAGCGACGTGGTGCCGCTGGCCGCCAAGGCCGGTGGGCAGGCGGCCTGGGATGGGCAGAAGTCCATTGCCGCCGCCAGCCAGGTGCTGGACCGCATCAAGGGCACGGTGAAGGTGGTGCCCACCGACGAATTCATCGACGCCCTGGCCACCGGCAAGCTGTGTGTGGCCATCGGCTTCTCGGGCGACGCGGTGCAGGCACAGACCCGCTCGCGCGGTGCGGTGGAGTACCGCGTGCCGACGGATGGCGGCCTGCTGACCATCGATGCCCTCGCGGTGCCGGCCAACGCGAAGAACAAGCGCGAGGCGGCACTGTTCATCGACTACCTGCTGCGGCCCGAAGTGATCGCCAAGGTCTCCAACACCGTCGGTTACGCCAATGCCAACCTGAAGGCCGGCGCGTTCATGAGCGACAGCATCAAGAACAACCCGGCGGTGATCCCCAGCCCGGCCTCGCTGAGCCAGTCATCGCCGATGCCGATTTTGTCGGCACAGGACCAGCAGGCGATCACGCAGCTCTGGGCACGTTTTGCCAAATAACCGGTGACCCCTCCCACCGCCAAGCCCTCGTACCTCGGCGCGTTCCTGCGCCATCCGATCAACCGTGTCAGCCTGCTGGCGGCCGGTTGTGCGAGCATCTTCGCGTCCATCCCTTACGGCTGGAACGGCCTGGCACTGGTGGGCATCCTGGCGCTGGGCACGGAGCTCCTGGCCGCCTTGATGGTGCCCAGCCTGCCCCCCTTCAAGGCCGCCGTGGACCGTGAACAACGCATGGCCGAGCGCGCCACCCGCCAGCAACAACTGATGGCGCGCCTGGGCACCGACACCAAGGGCAAGGACCTGGCGGCCTACCACCACATGGTCGCCCGTGTGCAGGACCTGTACCGCATGGCAGGTGCACACCAGAACGGACTCTCCGGCGCCGACGTCGAGAAACTCGAAGACCTGACGCTGGACTACCTCGGGCTGTGTGTCACCGACCGCCTGCTGCGCCAGCACAAGGACGTCAGCAATGCCGCCGTCTTCGCGCAGCGCATCGCGGTGCTGGAGCAGCAGTTGCGCACCCCTGGGCTGGCCGACGACGAGCTGCGCCAGCTCCGCACCGCCCACGCCGAATACGCTGCCGGCCAGCAGCGCGCCCGGCGCCTGGCCGCACGCCGCAGCGCGCTGGAGGCGACGCTGGTGTCCATGCCCGACAAGATGGAAGAGGTCTACCAGATGGTGCTGACCGCACCCTACGCATCGGACACCGGCCAGAAACTCGAAGAATCTCTGCAGCGCCTGCGCATTGCGGAAGAGGTGGCGGCCGAGTTCGATCCGGCCGTGTACGCGGAACTTGAGTCCGCCCCTGTTGCCGCCAGCCCCACCAGTTCCGCGCAACCCGGTAGCCGCAACCTCGGCGCACAACAGCGTGCACGCCAGGGCATGAAGACCTGAAGCAGCAACCCCCGATCACCCCCGATTTCCCCGATTACCCACCCTGGAGAACCCCATGGCCAACAACGCAATCTTCGCCCGCCTGTCCAACCTGTGGACCGGTTTCATCTCGCTGTGGGTGTCCGACATCGAGAAGGAGCACCCCGAGATCGCCTACCAGAACGCGATCGTCTCGATGATCGACAAGTACGCCAAGCTCAAGGCCGCCACCGGCGCCATCATCGCGCGCCGCCAGGAAGTGGAAGACCGTCTGAAGACGCACGAGCGCGAACTGGCCGGCGTGAGCAGCGACCTGGAGACCGCGCTGGCCACCAACCAGGACGACCTGGCGGTGGTGCTGATCCAGAAGAAGAACGCGCTGGACGCCGCCATCACCGAGCTGCGCGCCGATGCCACGCAGGCCGTGTCGGATGCCGATGCGGCCAAGGATTCGCTGATCCAGATGAAGTCCGAGATCGACCGCCTGAAGGCCGAGAAGGACCGCATGCTGGCGCAGATGCACAGCGCCCAGGCCCGCCTGAAGATCCAGGGCCAGCTCGATGGCCTGTCGGTGGACGCCGAGGTGCAGGCGCTGGGCGCCGTGCGCGACCACATCAAGGGCCAGGTGGCGCAGGCCAACCTGGGCGCCGAGCTGCAGAGCTCCGACCTGGACACGCGCCTGAACAAGCTGCGCCAGAGCAGCGCCGGTGTTACGGCCAAGGCGCAGCTGGAGGCCATGAAGCAGGCGCGCGCCGCCGCGCAGGCCGCACCCACCAAGACGCTCTGAGCAGGCGCCGCTGCCATGTCCGCCACGCTGCCTGCCGTCGCCGCGAGCACCGAGGCCCTGCCGCGCTGGGCCGAGACCCTGCGCCAGAAATACCTGGCGGGCGAGGCCTCCACCTTCGTGCTGTACCGCAACGTCTTCGACACCTTCCTGGTCGGTGACACCTGGCACGACCTGCAGTCCTTCCTGCTCTCGGAAGTGCTCAAGGACACCAAGCGGCAGATCCACGAGGTGAGCCTGGAGCGTGGCATCCGCACGCTGCGCGGCACGCCCACCGATGCGGCGCGCCTGGCCAGCCTGGACGCAGAGGCCGGTGGCGCGCCCGACCTGCTGCAGTCGCTGCACAGCCTGGAATCGCGCATGCGCAGCGAGCAGTCCACCGCGCTGATCGTGCCCTATGCCGACGCGCTGCTGCCGGCCGGTGACCCCAGCTTCATGGCGCAGCAGGACCGCCAGCTGTACCTGGTGTTCCACCGCTGGTCGCTGGACCCGACACTCACGCGTGGCAACAATATCACGCTGCTGATCAGCGAATCGCTGAACGCCATCAACCCGGGCCTGTTGTCCAATCCCAAGGTCGTCGCCATCGAGATCCCGATGCCCGACCTGCCGCTGCGCCGCCGCGTGATCGCGCAGCTCGCGCCCACGCTCACAGCGAGGCAGCTGCAACTGCTGTCCGAACGCACCGGCGGCCTGCGCACCGTGCAACTGGCCAGCATCCTGGCCAGCCCGCCCGAGCACGGCCTGCAAGAGCCCGCGCGCCGCGCACTCATCGCACAACTGCTGCAGGGCACGCCGGACGCCGACACCCGCGCCGCCACGCTGGCCACCATCACGGCCGGCATGACGCCCACCGAGATCACGCGCCTGATCGAACCCGGCAAGCTCGCGCCCGCAGATGAAGACCAGAAGCACCAGGAACTGCTGAAAGTCATCCACGCACGCAAGCGCGAGATGATCGAGAAGGAGTGCGCCGGGCTGATCGAGTTCATCGAGCCGCGCCATGGCCTGGAGGCCGTGGGCGGCCACACGCAGATCAAGGGCGAACTGATGGCCATCGCCGCGAACCTCAAGTCCGGCGACACCACACTCACGCCCATGGGCCTGCTGGCCGTGGGGCCCATGGGCTCGGGCAAGACCTTCGTCATCAAGGCCTTCCTCAAGGAGGCCGGGCTGTCGGCCGTGGCGCTGAAGAATTTCCGTTCCAAATGGGTCGGCTCCACCGAGGCCAACCTGGAACGTGTGCTGGCCACGGTGCAGGCCATGGGGCCCATCGCCGTGATCATCGACGAGGGTGACCGCAGCTTCGGCTCGGGTGGCGACGGTGGCGAGGGTGACGGCGGCACCGGCTCGCGCGTGATCGCACGGCTGAAAGAATTCATGTCCGAGACCGAGAACCGCGGCCGCGTGTTGTTCGTGATGATGACGAACCGCCCGGACAAGCTCGACACCGACATCAAGCGCCCCGGCCGCCTGGACCGCAAGATCCCCTTTTTCTACTGCGAGTCCGCCGACGAACGCGCGCAGGTGCTGCAGGCCGTGCTGGGCCGGTATGGCGAACGCAGCGTGGCCACGCCGGACGAGCTGCTGGCGCTGTGCGCCTCGCTGGACGGTTATTCCAACGCCGACCTGGAGGCGCTCGCCCTGCTGGCCGTGGAGTGCGCCCGCACCCAGAAGCAACCCCTGGACGCCACCGTGCTGGCCGCCGCCGCCGCCGACTTCATGCCGCCGCAGGAGCGCGACATGATCGAGTTCATGGAGCTGCTGGCGGTGTCCGAGACCTCCCGCCGCTCGCTGCTGCCGCAGCGTTACCGCGAAATGCCGACCGCGGAGATCCAGCAGCGGCTGGAACGCGCCAAGCGGCTGGCGCTGGCGCGCTGAGCGTCGGCCCCTTCTTCTTTTTCTTTCAAACAACCAAGGAGTACCCCATGGACGCCATGCAGGATCAGGAACTCAGCCCCACCCAACTCGTCCTGCTGACCCAGGCGATGTTGTCCGTCGCCAAGGTGGACGGCATCCACCCGGCCGAAGCCGCGTTGATCGGACAGTTCTACGAGAGCTCGCGCAGCGCGGACATGCAGGCCACTACCCAGGTGCTGGCCGATACCGCGTCCCTCGACCTGACGTCCCTCGCCGGCAGCCCCGCCGGCTTCGCCGATACGGTGGTGCGGATGTGCCTGATGACGGGCCACGCGGACGGCGCGTTCACCGATGCCGAACGCATCCAGGTGCAGTCCATCGCCACCGCGCTGGGCGTGGACGCCCAGCGCCTGGATGCGCACCTCGCGCAGGTGCGGGATGACCTGGTGGGCGCCTTGTCGCATCTGCCCGATGCGGGGTCGGTGGCGAAGGTGGTGGGGGCGTTGGGGAAGTAGAAACAGGTACCCGACCGCCGCATCCATCCTTGATCCAGAGCGCCCACCTACGTCGTGTGTAGCGTCCTGGGAATCTCCCACGGTCAATCGTCGTAGTGGAAGCGGCAACTGATCACCGTGATGTCCGCATCGTCCACCGCGTACACCAGCCGGTTGGCTTCATCGATGCGCCTGGACCAGAATCCCGCCAGGTTTCCAGTCAACGGCTCTGGTTTGCCGATGCCTTCAAACGGCGTGCGTGTGCTGGATTCGACCAGCACATTGATGCGCTTGAGCGTCTTGCGGTCCTGCCCCTGCCACCAGAGGTACGACTCCCACGCCGCTGCGGTAAACCGGATGCCGCGTGCCATCCAGGCCTCATTCGGCGTCGGCCAGTTTTCTGCGCGCACTTTCTCCCTTGCGGTACTGCGCGATGGATTTCGCAAGGTGTGCGGCATTGGCCGGCGTGGACAGCAGATGCATCGTGGCCATGATGCTCTGGTAGTGGTCGAAGGACATCACCACGGCGTCCGCACCATCGCGCCGGCTGATGACCGTGACGTCGGCGTCATCGGACACGGTATCGAGAACGGACTTGAGTGAATTGCGGGCTTCGGAGTACGAGATGATGCGCATGGCAGGACCCTCAACTTGGTCAATATTCTGTACAAGTATAGTCTTTTGCGGAACATAGGTCCTGCTGCACGCAGCCTGAATGTGAAGCGTTGAGGCGTCTGCCAGCCGTAAACCGCAGCCACCGGCATGGGATGATCCAACCATGGCAATCCAATGGTTCCCCGGCCACATGCACCTCACGCGCAAGGCCATCGCCGAGCGCATCCAGGACATCGACGTGGTCATCGAGGTGCTCGATGCGCGCCTGCCCGGCTCCAGCGCGAACCCGCTGCTGGCCGAGATGACGGGCCACAAACCGACACTGAAGGTGCTGAACAAGCAGGACGTCGCCGACGCGGCCGTCACGCAGCGGTGGCTGGACCACTACAACGCCCTGCCCGGCACCCGCGCCCTGGCGCTGCAGGCCAACCAGACCGGCGCGGCGCAAGGGCTGGCGCAGGCCTGCCATGCCCTGGCACCGGGGCGCGGTGGCATGGCCAAGCCCTTGCGCGTGCTGATCTGCGGTGTGCCCAATGTCGGCAAATCCACGTTGATCAACACGCTCACGCACAAGCGTCATGCGAAGGTGGGTGACGAGGCCGGCATCACCAAGCAGGAACAGCGCATCACGCTGGCCGATGACTTCTACCTCTACGACACGCCCGGCATTCTGTGGCCGCGCATCATCGTGGCGAAAAGCGGCTTCAACCTCGCGGCCAGCGGCGCCATCGGCCGCAATGCCTACGACGAGGAGCTGGTGGCACTCGAGCTGCTGGACTACCTGCGCCAGCACTATGCGGCTGCGCTCGAAGCCCGCTTCCGCCTGGCGGGTGTGGCTGCGATGCAGGACGACGAGCTGCTCACCGCCATCGGCCGCCAGCGCGGCGCGTTGCTGGGCAAGGGCAAGGTGAACCTGCAGAAGGCGGCCGAGATCGTGATCGGCGAATTCCGCTCCGCGACGCTGGGCCGCCTCACGGTGGAGACACCGGAGGAATTCGCGCAATGGCTGGCAGCCGGCCAGCAGTTGGACGCGGAGCGGCTGGCGAAGAAGGAAGGGCGTGGGAACAAAGGCAAAATATCGCCATGACCGATGCCCATGACGCCGCCCCCGCACCTGCTCCGACCCCCGCAACGCCGGCGCTCCCCGACCGCCTGTCCACCGACCCGCGCAGCCCGCACCACCAGCCCGCCATCATGGAGCGCGGCATCGGCATCCGGCTCAATGGCAAGGAGCTGTTCAATGTCGAGGAATACTGCATCAGCGAACGCTGGGTGAAGGTGCCTGCCGGCAAGACCGTGGACCGCAAGGGCCGGCCGCTGCTGATCACGCTCAAGGGCGAGGTCGAGGCTTTCTACAAGTGAGCCAACGCAGTGCTGCGGCTGCTGCACCGTGGACTACATCGGGGTGCCGCGTCGGCCTACAGAAGGCTGCAGGACAGCGGCATACGATGAGCGCTGTGCACCAAGACTGAAGAGGAGCCGCCATGAACATCACCGCCCACATTGGTCCCGTCGCCGCGCTGGTCGCCGGCGTCCTGATCCTGTTGATGCCCAGGCTGCTGAACTACATCGTGGCCGTGTACCTGATCGTGATCGGCGTGCTGGGGCTGATGGGCCGCTGAGGCCTTGCGCGCCGCTGCGGGCGTCGCCATGCGCATGGCCGCAGTCTCCAAGCCCTAGGACACGCGCCGCAGCTGCTGCGTGCCGCGCCAGTCGCCACCCGGCACCAGGGTGACCGGCCGCCCGATCCGGGCGGCTTCGATGCACAGCATCTGGAGATACCCATCGGGCGGCATGTCGGGCAGCGCGGCGCATTTCTCCGCGCCGGGGTTCCACACCACCACGTCCTCGAAGCCGCGTTGCCGCAGCTCCACCACGCGCTCTGCCGGGCCCTCCCCTTCGCGCAGATGCAGTGGCGCGGGGGCGTCGAAATAGATGCGGTCCACCTCACCGGCGATGCGCAGGCCCGCGCCCTCGGCGGGCTGCTGGCGGTCGATCACGGTGTCCAGGAAGGGATGGGGCTCGAGGCCTTGCACAACCACCGCATCGAGCCGTGACACCTGCAGGTAGGTGTGCAGCGCGGCGCTGAAACTCCAGGGCGCGGTGCCGGTGTTGCGGGCGTGCAGCGTGATCTCCAGCACGTCACCCAGCACGCGCAGCTGCAGTTCGAGCAGGAATCCGTGGGGCCAGACGGCCCGGGTGGTGGCGTCGTCGACCAGCCGCAGGGTGGTGACCGCCGCATCCCCGTCGGCGCCGGCATGCACCAGCTGCCAGGGATGGTTGCGCGCGAAGCCGTGCTTCGGGTAGGGGCCGCGGTTGGCGAACTGCGGGAACACCACGGGCACGCCACCGCGAATGGCCTGGCCCGCGGCGAAGCCCGAACGCGGCGAGAGGTACAGCTGCTCCGGCGCGCCTGCGGGCTTCCAGGACAACACATGCGCGCCGTGCAGGCTCACCAGCGCCTCGGCGCCATCGGCGGCGCGCAGGCGCACCGCGTGCAGGCCGTGTTCGGTGACAGGGGTGGCCGAGGCCGCCCGGTCCGCAGCGGGGTCAGTCGAGGATCTGTTGGGCATAGGTCTGGGGATCGATGTTGGCACCACACACGACGAGGCCGACGCTGCGGCCCTGCAGCCGGTCGCGCAGCGGGCCCATGAGCCCCGCCAGGGCAGCGGCGCCGGCAGGCTCCACCACCAGCTTGGCGGTGCCAAACAGCACGCGCATGGCCGCGCGGATCGCGTCGTCGCTGACCAGCACCACCTCGTCGACGAAGCGCTGGTTCAGGGCGAAGGAATAGGGCTCGCAGCACGGCGCACCCAGCGAGTCGGCGATGGTGCGCACGGCCTCGATGGACTGCGGGCTGCCCGCGCGCAGGGAGCGGTGCAGGCTGTCGGCACCTTCGGGCTCCACCACGAACACCTGGGTCTGGGGCCGCATCTGCTTCACGGCGCAGGCCACGCCGCCGGTGAGGCCACCACCGCCGGCGGCGACCACCACGGCGTCCAGCACCTGCCCTTGCGCGGCCACCTGGTCCATGAACTCCAGGCCCACGCTGGCCGTGCCCAGCGCGGTCTTGGGGCCTTCATAGGGGTGCACCAGGGCACGGCCCTCCGCTGCCTCGATCTCCCGCACGTGCGCGAAGGCGGCGTGCACGTTGTCGACCAGCACGATCTCGGCACCGAGATCGCGGCAGCGCTGGATGCGGAAGGGGTTGGCGCTGCGGGGCATCACGACCTTGGCCGTGGTGCCCAGCACGCGCGCGCAATACGCCAGCGAGATCGCATGGTTGCCGGCGGACACCCCCGTGACGCCGCGGCGCAGGGCCTCGGCGTCCAGGTCCAGCATCACGGACAGGGCACCACGCGGCTTGAAGCTGCCCGTGCGCTGGAACAGTTCTTCCTTCAGCCACACCCGCGTGCCCTCGCCCACCACAGCGTCCAGCGCATCGTCCTGCAGCAGGCGCACGGGCGTGGTGAGCACGCGGTCACCCAGCCGCGCGCGGTTGGCGCGGATCGCCTCGAGGGTGGGATGGAGATGGCGCGCGTCGGAGGTGCGCACGGCAGCGGGATGCATGGCGGTTCTTTCAGGGAGCGGCAGCACCCTGCCGCCAACGATTGCTTGCCATTGTCACCCAGGCTTCCGCGCTGCCGTCACGTGCGGCGGCTATGCTGTGCGCCACCATGCGACGCATCCACTTCCACACCCTGGCGCTGTGTGCCGTGCTGGCCGTGCCACCGGCCTGGGCCGCTACCAGCATCGAAGGCCAGAGCTTCGACGACGGCATCCAGCTCGCCCACCAGGAGCTGCGGCTCAATGGCGTGGGCGTGCGCGCCGTGGCCTTCATCAAGGGGTATGCGGCCGGCCTGTACCTCACGCGCAAGGCCACCACCTATGCGCAGGTGCGCGAGACGCCCGGGCCCAAGCGCCTGCAGATGCGCATGCTGCGCGAGGTCACACCCGACATCTTCATCGAGGCCCTGGACAGCGGCATGCGCAAGCACCTCGGCGAGGAGGAACTGCGCAACCTGGCCGAGCGCCGGGCGCAGCTGGAGCGCTCCATCCAGTCCTTCGGCCGCACGGTCAAAGGCGATGTGGTGGACTTCGACTACGTGCCCGGCACCGGCACCACGCTGGCCGTCAACGGCAAGACGAACGGGCCGGCAATACCCGGTGCGGATTTCTACGATGCGGTGATGGCGATCTTCACAGGCGACCATGCCGTGGACAAGCGGCTGCGCCAGGGGCTGCTGGGCGGGCAGTGATTCCTTTTTGGTGGCGCCTCGCACGCATCCAACGAGGGCCCCTCTTCCAGTGCACCCGTGGAACCGGCTTCGCCGGGCCACCGGCTGCGCCCGCAGTGCGGGGATGGAACGGCTACCCGCAGTGAGCCGTCCCAACGGGGGCGTTACGCAGTCCTGCTGCGCATGGTCGACAGGGCCTGCACGCGCTTGAGCAGCTCGCGGTCGTTCCAGGGCTTCTTGAAGATGCCGTAGAGGCCCTTCATGTCGTGCACGCGGGCCTGCATCTCGTCGTGGCCGGTGATCGCGAGGATGGGCAGGTCCTCGGTCTCCAGGCTGCCCTGCACGGCGGCGATGAGCTCGAAGCCGTCCATGTTGGGCATTTCCAGGTCGGTCACGAGCACGGAGAAGTGGGTCTTCTGCAGGGTCTCGAGCGCGCCATGGCCGTCTTCGGCCGTCTCGACCAGGTAGCCGTTGGCCTCGAACAGCTTCTTCAGCTTGACGCGCGCCACGGTCGAGTCATCCACGACCAGGATGGCGACCTGTTCACTGACGGCGGGTGCGCTGAGGTCGATGGGCGGCGGGTAGGCACGCTCGGCGTTGCGACGGGTTTCCTCGGCCAGCTCCTGCAGGCGCTGTTCGGCTTCGCGCAGCTCTCGGATGCGCCGCTCGGTCTCCTGCAGCTCGGCCACGCGACGGCGTTCTTCCTGCTCCTCCGCCAGGCGGCGCCGCTCGCCTTCGGCCTCTTCGGCGCGGCGCTTCTCCTGCTGGTACTGCAGCATCTTCTCTTCTTCGATGCGCAGCTTCTCGCGGGCCTGCTCTTCCTGTTCCTTGGCGCCGACCTGGCGGTCCGCCACGTTGCGGGTGCTGATGTAGATGACGAAGATGGCGATCGGCACCGCGATCGCAAAGGGGATCAGGTAGAGGTGAAACAGGTCCAGGAAGTTCGTCATCATGGCGTTCGTGCACCGGCAGCGCGGTGAGAGGGCGACCGATCCAATGCAGTATCCGCGTCCGGGACTGGGCGGTCAAGGCGCGGGCGGGGCAACGGGGCCCGCCCCCACGCCGCAGTCGGCACGGTGCAGGTCATGCGCGGATTGTGGCAGACGCAGGGGACACGACCGCCGTTCGCGGGACTGGCTGCCACGCGCGGGCGCAGTGTGTTGCGCGAATCTCACGCCACAATCCCCGCATGCACCGTGATCGCCTGCCCTCCCCGCTGCGCCGACGGCTCATCGCGTCGGGGGTGGTGTCGGGTGCAGGCGCCGTGCTGTGGCCCGGCCCCGTGGACGCAGCCACGCCCCCGGCCACGCCGCTGCGCTTCCCGCGCGACCACGGCAGCCACCCGGACCAGCGCACCGAGTGGTGGTACATCACGGGCCACTGCCACGCGCAGGTCGAGGGTCGCGCGCGGGTGCTGGGCTTCCAGCTCACGTTCTTCCGTGCCCGCATCGACGCCACGCAGGCCATGCGCTCGCGCTTCGCGGCGCGCCAGTTGCTGTTCGCGCATGCGGCGGTGGCCGACATCGATGGCAACCGTTTCTGGCACGACCAGCGCATCGCCCGCGCGGGCTTCGATGTGGCGCAGGCCGGCGAGGACGACACGGACATCCGGCTGCAAGACTGGTCGCTGCGCCGGCAGGACGGTGTGTATGTGGCCCGCCTTCCCGCCAAGGACTTCTCGCTGGAGCTGCGCCTGTCGCCCACGCAGCCCGTGCTGCTGCAGGGCGACCAGGGCCGCTCGCGCAAGGGACCGGACCCGCGCCACTTCAGCAACTACTACAGCCTGCCGCAACTGTCGCTGGAGGGCAGCATCACGCTGGGCGGCCAGCGCATCGCCGTACGAGGCGACGCGGCACGGGTGCCGGGCACGCAGACCACGACCGCCTCGGGGGCCGCCTGGTACGACCACGAGTGGAGCGACGGCATCATGCCCGAGACCGCTGTCGGCTGGGACTGGGTGGGCATGAACCTGTACGACGGCAGCGCACTCACGGCTTTCCGCATGCGCGACAAGTCCGGCGGCACGGTGTGGGACGGCGGCTCCTTCCGCCATCCGGCGCTCGACGGCGGGCGCAAGCCCTACGTGTTTGCGCCCGGCGAAGCGGTGTTCCAGCCGCTGCGGTACTGGACGAGCCCGCTCACGCAGGCGCGCTATCCGGTGGAATGGCTGCTGCGCACGCCCGCCGACAACTACATCGTGCGCGCCCTGATGGACAACCAGGAACTGGACAGCCGCGGTTCCACGGGCGCTGTCTACTGGGAGGGCCTGTGCGACCTGCTCGATGGCGCGCGCCAGCCCGTGGGCCGCGGGTACCTGGAGATGACGGGCTACGCGCGTCCCCTGGTGTTGTAGCAAGGAACCGGCCATACCGTCCTGTTAGGCTATGGGGTTGTCCGCACACACCCCATGAGCACAGACCGCGCCAAAGCACAGACTCCCCGCTCCCTCTCCGGGCTGGGGCCCTTCCTGCGTCCGTACCGAGGCCGCATCGCGCTGGCCGGCGTGTTCCTGGTGCTGGCCGCCGTGACGACCTTGTTGTTCCCGGTCGCGCTGCGCAGCCTGATCGACGGCGGCCTCGTGGGAAAGGACACGGCCGCGGCCCTGGCCTCCGGCCAGCCGGGCTCGCAAGTGATGGCGCTGCGCACGCACTTCGCCGAACTCTTCGCCGTGGCCGTGGGACTGGGCCTGTTCTCGGCGGCGCGCTTCTACATGGTGAGCTGGCTGGGCGAACGCATCACGGCCGACCTGCGCAACGCGGTCTACGCCCATGTGCTGCGCCAGAGCCCCGAGTTCTTCGAGACCACGCAAAGCGGCGAGGTGCTGAGCCGCATCACCGTGGACACGACGCTGGTGCAGACAGTGGTGGGATCGTCGCTGAGCATGGGGCTGCGCAACCTCGTCATGGGTGTGGGCGCGCTGGCGATGCTGGTGTGGACCAACCCCTATGTGATGCTGCAGGTGCTGGGCGTGCTGGTGGCGGTGGTCGTGCCCAGCCTGTGGTTCGGCCGGCGCGTGCGCAAGCTCTCGCGCGCCAGCCAGGACCGCATCGCCGACTCCAGCGCCATCGCCGCCGAGGTGCTCAACGCGATCCCCGTGGTGCAGAGCTACACGGCCGAGGAGCGCGAGAGCACGCGTTTCGCCGAATCCACGCGCAACGCCTTCCTGGTGGCCGTGCGGCGCAGCAAGGCGCGCGCGGTGCTGGTGGCCTTCATCATCATCGCCACCTCCGCGGCGATGCTGTGGGGCCTGTACGAAGGCACGCAGGCCGTGATGGCCGGGCGCATCACGGCTGGCCACCTGGGCCAGACCGTGGTCTACGTGATCATCCTGGCCAGTGCCTTCGCGGTGCTGGGCGAGATCTACGGCGACCTGCTGCGCGCCGCGGGCGCCACGGAGCGACTGATGGAGCTGCTGGACACGCGCTCGCCGATCCGTTCGCCCGAACACCCCCTGCCCGCCCGCCGCCAGGCCGCGGGCAGCACCGTGGAGTTCCGCGGCGTGGGCTTCCACTACCCCTCGCGGCCACAGCATGCGGCACTCACGGACTTCCAGCTGAAGGTGGGGTCCGGCGAGACCGTGGCGCTGGTGGGCGCCAGTGGGGCCGGCAAGACCACCGTGTTCCAGCTGCTGCTGCGTTTCTACGATCCGCAGGCGGGCGACATCCTGCTCAATGGCGAATCCACGCGCGCGCTGGCGCTGGAGGACCTGCGCGCCCAGATCGGCATCGTGCCGCAGGAGGCCGTGATCTTCTCGACCACGGCGATGGAAAACATCCGCTACGGCCTTCCCACGGCCACGGATGCGGAGGTCGAGGCTGCGGCCCGTGCTGCCTATGCGGACGGCTTCATCCGCAACCTGCCCGAGGGCTACCACACCTTCCTGGGCGAACGCGGCGTGCGCCTCTCCGGCGGCCAGCGGCAGCGCATCGCGATCGCCCGCGCGATGCTCAAGAACCCGCCGTTGTTGCTGCTCGACGAGGCCACCAGCGCGCTGGATGCCG
The DNA here is from genome assembly GCA_965278985.1 of Burkholderiaceae bacterium. Lineage (GTDB taxonomy): Bacteria > Pseudomonadota > Gammaproteobacteria > Burkholderiales > Burkholderiaceae_C > CAISIP01. The sequence continues at coordinate 2,648,908 of OZ257131.1, forward strand.
AGAGTGAACGCAAGGTGCAGGCGGCCCTGGAATCCGCCATGCGCGACCGCAGCACGCTGGTCATCGCGCACCGGCTGGCCACCGTGCAGAAGGCCGACCGCATCGTGGTGCTGGAGCAAGGGCGCATCGTCGAGGAAGGCAGCCACGCGGAGCTGATGGCCCTGGAAGGCGCCTACGCACGACTCGCGCGGCTGCAATTCACGGCTTGACGGGTGGTGGTGTGCCCACGCGGCAGCTGCCGCATGCAGGGCCGCCGCTGATTACTGCAGCGGCGTCTTGAGCGATTCCGGCAGGGCCATCTGCATCACCGGGATGCCCTCTTCCTGCAGCGCCTGGGTCTCCTCGCGCGTGGCCTGGCCCCGGATACCGCGCTCCTCGGTTTCGCCGTAGTGGATGCGCCGTGCTTCTTCGGCGAAGCGCGGGCCCACGTCTTCGGTGTTGGCCACCACGCGGCGGGCCAGCGCCAGCCAGGCGGCCTGCATCGCGACCTGTTCTTCGGAGGGAGCCGACACCGCCACTTCCTGGCGCCCGGCAGGCGCACGTTCCTTCGGCTCGGGCTGGGCACCGAGGTTCAGCCGCGGGGCGCTGAGCTTCTTCTGGATGGCGGTGTCGCCGCACAGCGGGCAGCTCACCAAGCCCCGTGCGTGCTGCTGCGCGAAGTCATCCTCGGAGGCGAACCACCCCTCGAACACATGCTGTTGGCCACAGGCCATATCCAGGACCTTCATGGCGGCATTATCCAGCCGGGGTGGCGCTCCCCGGGCTGCGCCAGTCCAATGACCATGCGCCGGACAGCCAATTCTGCAGCCACAGCGCGGCGGCTAGCGACTTGCCGTCGGTGACGGTGCCGTCGCGGCACCAACCGAAGAACTCCTGCGGCGTGGCCGTGAAGACGTCGATGAACTCGCCCTGGTCGAGGTTGCGGGCCCCACCCTGCAGGCCGCGCGCGAACCACATCGAGATGAATTCGGTGGAATAGGCCGGCACGGGGTTCAGGATGCCGACTTCAGCCCACTCGGACGCGGTGTAGCCGGTCTCCTCGCGCAGCTCGCGGCGTGCGCAGGTCCAGAGGTCTTCCCCCGGGTCCAGCTTGCCGGCGGGGAATTCGACGATCGTGCGGCCCAACGGGTAGCGGAACTGGCGCTCCAGCACCAGGCGCACACCGCCATCGGCATCCGTCAGCAGCGGCACAACCATCACCGCGCCGGGATGCACCACATATTCGCGCGTGGCTTCACCGTTGTCGGGAAGGTGCACGGTGTCGCGCCGCACCTGCAGGAACTTGCCCTGCACCAGCACCTCGCGCCCGCGCAATTCCTCGCGCAGGTGGGCGTCGTCGTGGCGGTGCTGCTCGGCCAAGGCGATGGCCTCAGCCAGCCATCATGGCCGCGACGGCGCGCGCGCACAGGGCCATCAGGCCGCCGGGCAGCAGGCCCAGCAGCAGCACCAGCGCGCCGTTGACCGTCAGCACCACCCGCACGTCGGTGGTGGCCTCGATGTTGCCCACGTGGGCCGGGGGGGCATCGAAGTACATCAGCTTCACAATGCGCAGGTAGTAGAAGGCGCCCACCAGCGACATGACCACCGCGAACACCGCCAGGCCGATGTGCACCGCCTGGCCGGAGGCGATCAGGGCCTGCAGCACCGACAGCTTGGCGTAGAAGCCCACCATCGGCGGGATGCCGGCCAGCGAGAACAGGCAGGCCGCCATGATCGCTGCGTACAGCGGGCTGCGCTGGTTCAGGCCGGCGAAGTCGGCGATCTCCTCGCTCTCGAAGCCCTTGCGCGACAGCAGCAGCACCACGCCGAAACTCGCCAACGTGGTCAGCACATAGGTGACCACGTAGAACATCGAGGAGCCGTAGGCGTCAGCCGTGGAGATGCTGTTGCCGTTGACCACGCCCGACATCAGGCCCAGCAGCACGAAGCCCATCTGCGCGATGGTCGAGAAGGCCAGCATGCGCTTGATGTTCGTCTGCATGATGGCGGCGAGGTTGCCCACCAGCAGCGAGCAGATCGCCAGCAGCATCAGCATCTGCTGCCAGTCCAGCGCCAGGGGCAACAGGCCCTCGACCAGCAGGCGGATCACGATGGCGAAGGCCGCGAGCTTCGGTGCGCCGCCGATCAGCAGCGTGACCGAGGTGGGCGCGCCGTGGTAGACGTCGGGCACCCACATGTGAAAGGGCACCACGCCCAGCTTGAAGGCAAGGCCCGCCACCACGAACACCAAGCCGAAGACCAGCACCTGGTGGCGGATCTGTCCGCTGGCGATCACCCCGGCCACCTGGTTCACGTCCAGCGTGCCCGTGGCGCCATAGAGCATGGACAGGCCATAAAGCAGCAGGCCCGAGGCCATGGCCCCCAGCACGAAGTACTTCATCGCGGCCTCGGTGGCACGCACGTCGTCGCGGCGCAGCGCGACCAGCGCGTAGCTGGCCAGCGTGAGCAGCTCGAGGCCGAGGTAGATCACCAGGAAGTTGTTGCCGCTGATCATGATGAACATGCCCAGCAGGCTGAACATCGACAGGCTGAACAACTCTCCGCCGCGCAACATGTCGCGGTCGCGGGCATAGGCGCGGCTGTACACCAGCGTGACCATCATCGCGATGGTGGCGAAGCACTTGAGCCAGTGGCCCATCTGGTCGCTCACGATCAGCTTGCCGAAGCCGTACTGGCTGATGCCGCTGATGGCGTATTCGGCCTGCATCCACGCCACCAGCGCCAGGCTCGCAAGGGTCAGCACGTAGGTCGTGGTGCGGCCGGCGCTCTTGACCCCGAGGTCGATCAGCGTGACCGCGCAGGCCAGGGCCAACAGGACGATCTCGGGGTAAACCGTGATCCAGCTCAATTCGTCAATCATGGGGGCGCTTCTCTCGATTCGCTCAGTTCAACTTGGAGGTCGCCACATGCCGCAACAACTGCGCGACCGAGCTGTCCATCACGTCGGTGAAGGGCTTGGGATACACGCCCATCGCCAGCACGGCGATGGCCAGGAAAGCCAGCATCAGGAATTCGCGGGCGTTGATGTCCTTCAGCGCCTTGACATGGTCGTTGCCCACGGCACCGAGGTACACGCGCTTGAACATCCACAGGGTGTAGGCCGCGCCGAAGATCAAAGCCGTGGCGGCGGCCATGCCGATCCAGAAGTTGGACTTCACGGCCGCCAGGATCACCATCCACTCGCCCACGAAGCCGGCGGTGCCGGGCAGGCCGGCGTTGGCCATGGAGAACAGCAGCGCGAAGGCCGCGAACTTGGGCATGGTGTTGACCACACCGCCGTAGGCGGCGATGTCACGCGAGTGCACACGGTCGTACAACACGCCGATGCACAGGAACATGGCGCCCGACACGAAGCCGTGCGCGACCATCTGCACCAGGCCGCCCGAGACGCCCAGGTCGTTGAAGATGAAGAAGCCCAGCGTGACGAAGCCCATGTGCGCGACGGACGAATACGCCACGAGCTTCTTCATGTCCTTCTGCACCATCGCCACCAGGCCGACGTAGATCACCGCGATCAGCGACAGCGCCACCATCAGCCAGGCCCATTGGCGCGAGGCATCGGGCAGGATGGGCAGGCTGAAACGCAGGAAACCATAGGCGCCCAGCTTCAGCATGATGGCGGCCAGCACGGCGGAGCCGCCTGTGGGCGCCTCGACGTGCACGTCGGGCAGCCAGGTATGGACCGGGAACATCGGCACCTTGACCGCGAAGGCCGCCAGGAAAGCGAAGAACAGCAGCGTCTGCGCGTGGCTGGACAGCGGCAGCGTGTGCCAGGTCGCCAGGTCGAAGCTGCCACCGGACTTGGTGTACAGGTAGATGAAGGCCACCAGCATCAGCAGCGAGCCGAGCAGCGTGTAGAGGAAGAACTTGAAGGCCGCGTAGATCTTGTTCGGCCCGCCCCAGATACCGATGATCAGGTACATCGGGATCAGCGTGGCTTCGAAGAACACGTAGAACAGCAGGCCATCCAGCGCGCTGAACACGCCGATCATCAGGCCGCTGAGGATCAGGAACGCGCCCATGTACTGGTTCACGCGCCGCGCGATCACCTCCCAGCCCGCGATCACCACGATCACCGTGATGAAGGCCGTGAGCGGCACGAACCAGAAGGAGATGCCGTCCACACCCAGGTGGTAGTGCACATTGAAGCGCTCGATCCACGGCGCCTTCTCGACGAACTGCATGGCGGCCGTACCGAGCTGGAAGCCCTTGTACAGCGGCAAGGTGACCAGCAATGACACGACCGCACCCACCAGCGCGAACCAACGCACGACGCGGGCATGCTCATCGCGTCCCAGGGCCAGCAGCAGGACACCAAAAGCGATGGGCGTCCAAATGGCCAGGCTCAACAATCCCATTTTTCTTTTTCTCCTGTTCGGGGCTCTAGCTGCGCCAGACGAAGTACGTCATCAGCACGAAGATGCCCAGGATCATCGACAACGCGTAGTGGTAGAGGTAACCGGTCTGCAGGCGCCGCGCGATGCCCGCGATCCAGCCCACCAGCTTCCAGGAACCATTGACCACCACACCGTCGATCAGAACCTGGTCTCCGCCCTTCCAGAAGGCGGTGCCCAGCCCGCGGGCCAACGGTGCCAGAATGCGCTCGTTGAACGCGTCCATGTAGTACTTGTTTTCCAGCAGCGTGTAGATCGGGCTGACGGCGCGCTTGATCGCCGCGGGCAGCGCCGGGTTGACCATGTACATGTAGTAGGCCAGTGCCACCCCGGCCAGGGCCAGCCAAAAGGGTGCGGTCTGCAGGCCGTGCAATGCCATCGCAACGGGGCCATGGAATTCTTCGGCCAGCGCGGCCATGGCGGGATGCTTCGCGGTGTCCACGAAGATCGCGTCCTTGAAGAACTCACCGAAGAGCATCGGGCCGATGGTGATGTAGCCGATCACCACCGAGGGGATGGCCAGCAGCACCAGCGGCACCCACACCACCCAGGGCGACTCGTGCGGCCTGGCGTCGTGGTGACCATGACCGTGATCGCCGTGGTGGTCGTCATGCGCATGGTGGTCGTCGTGGTGCGCGTCCGGGTTCTGGTCGTAACGCTCCTTGCCGTGGAAGACCAGGAAGTACATGCGGAAGGAATAGAAGGCCGTGACGAACACGCCCGCCATCACCGCGAAGTTCGCGAAGCCCGCACCCCAGAGCTTGGTGTCGTGCACCGCCAGGATGATGCTGTCCTTGGAGTAGAAGCCCGCGAACAACGGCGTGCCGATCAGCGCCAGCGAGCCCAGCAGCGAGGTGATCCAGGTGATGGGCATGTACTTGCGCACGCCGCCCATCCAGCGGATGTCCTGGTTGTGGTGCATGCCCATGATCACCGAGCCGGCCCCGAGGAACAGCAGCGCCTTGAAGAAGGCGTGGGTCATCAGGTGGAACACCGCCACCGAGTACGCGGAAGCGCCCAATGCCACCGTCATGTAGCCCAGCTGCGAGAGCGTGGAATACGCGACCACGCGCTTGATGTCGTTCTGGATGATGCCCAGGAAACCCATGAACAGCGCCGTGATGGAGCCGATCACCAGGATGAAGCTCAACGCCGTGTCGGACAGCTCAAACAGTGGCGACATGCGCGCCACCATGAAGATGCCAGCCGTGACCATGGTGGCGGCGTGGATCAGCGCGGAGATGGGCGTGGGGCCTTCCATCGAATCCGGCAGCCACACATGCAGCGGGAACTGCGCCGACTTGCCCATCGCACCGATGAACAGGCAGATGCAGATCACGGTGACCAGCATCCAGTCGGTGCCGGGCAGGCGCAGCTGCGCCAGCTCGTTGGTCTTGCCGAAGATCTCGGTGTAGTTCAGGCTGCCGGTGTAGGCCATGACCAGGCCGATACCCAGGATGAAGCCAAAGTCGCCCACGCGGTTGACGAGGAACGCCTTCATGTTGGCGAAGATCGCGGTCGGCCGGTTGAACCAGAAGCCGATCAGCAGGTACGACACCAGGCCAACGGCCTCCCAGCCGAAGAACAGCTGCAGCATGTTGTTGCTCATCACGAGCATCAGCATGGAGAAGGTGAAGAGCGAGATGTAGGCGAAGAAACGGTTGTAGCCGTCGTCCTCTTCCATGTAGCCCATGGTGTAGATGTGCACCATCAGAGACACGAAGGTCACGACGCACATCATCATGGCCGTGAGGCCGTCGACCAGGAAGCCCACTTCCATCTTGAGGTTGCCCACCACCATCCAGGTGTAGAGCGTCTCGTTGAAGCGCGCGCCGTGCACCACGTCCCACAGGGTCATGGCCGACAACACGAAGGAGACGGCCACGCCGAGGATCGTCAGCGAGTGGCTGGTGCGGCGGCCGATGCGGTTGCCACCGAAGGCGGTGCCGAAGATGCCCGCGATGGCCGCGCCTACCAGCGGCGCCAGCGCGACCGTCAGCAGCACGGAGGCGGAAAGAGTATTTGCCATCGTCTGCGTCAGCCCTTGAGCGTGTTGAGTTCGTCCACGTTGATGTTGGACTTGTTGCGGAACAGCAGCACCAGGATCGCCAGGCCGATGGCCGCCTCTGCTGCCGCGACCGTGAGGATGAAGAACACGAAGATCTGGCCGCGCATGTCACCCAGGTAGTAGGAGAAGGCGACGAAGTTCATGTTGACGGCCAGCAGCATCAGCTCGATGGCCATCAGCAGGATGATCAGGTTCTTGCGGTTCAGGAAGATGCCCACCACGGCGAGCGAGAACAGCATCGCGCCCAGCGACAGGAAATGGCCCAGGGTCAAGGTCATGGCTTCTTCTCCGCCGCAGGTGCGGGCGCGGGTGCCGCCGCTGCCGCAGCGGGTGCTGCCGGCACTTCGACAACGGGTGCCGGTGGCGGCGGCGCGGCCTTGGTGGCGGCCACGCGGACCACCTGCAGGCGGTCGTTGGCGCGCACACGGACCTGGGCCTCCACGCTGATCGCCTTGCTGTCCTTGCGCTGGCGAAGCGTCAGGGCGATGGCGGCGATGATGGCCACCAGCAGGATCACGGCGGCGATCTGCACGGGAATGATGTATTCCGTGTACAGCAGGTAGCCGAGTTCACGGGTATTCGAATAGGTGCCGGCTTCGCTCACGGCGGCGACGGCGGCCTGCGGCGCACCCACGGGCCGGAAGCCGCCCATCAGCACGGCAGCCATCTCCAGCGCGATGACCACGCCGATGGCCGCAGCCAGCGGAAAGTGGCGCCAGAAGCCCTTGCGCACGGTGTCGATGTGGATGTCCAGCATCATCACGACGAACAGGAACAGCACCATCACTGCGCCCAGGTAGACCAGCACCAGCGTGATGGCCAGGAACTCCGCGCGCAGCAGCATCCAGATCAGCGAAGCCTGGAAGAAGGACATCATGAGGAACAACACGGCATGCACGGGGTTGCGCGCCGTCACCACCCGGAACGCCGCGAAGAGCAGCGCTGCCGAGAACACATAAAACAGACTGGCTTTTACATCCATGACGCTTGTTCGGGTTGGCCCGCTGCTTCAGCGGTACTTGGCGTCGGCAGCCCGGCGCTCGGCGATCTCGGACTCGTAGCGATCGCCCACGGCCAGCAGCATGTCCTTGGTGAAGTACAGGTCACCGCGCTGTTCGCCGTGGTATTCGAAGATGTGGGTCTCGACGATGGAGTCCACCGGGCAGCTCTCTTCGCAGAAGCCGCAGAAGATGCACTTCGTCAGGTCGATGTCGTAACGCGTGGTGCGGCGCGAGCCGTCGTCGCGCACGTCGGATTCGATGGTGATGGCCATCGCCGGGCACACGGCCTCGCAGAGCTTGCAGGCGATGCAGCGCTCTTCACCGTTCTCGTAGCGGCGCAGCGCATGCAGGCCGCGGAAGCGCGGCGACAACGGGGTCTTCTCTTCGGGGAACTGCACCGTCACCTTGCGACGGAACATGTAGCGGCCGGTCAGGGCCATGCCCTTGAAGAGTTCCGCCAGCATGAAGCTGGACAGGAAGTCCTTGATGGAGAAGTGGGAAGCGGTTGCGGTGGTCATGGGGTTTCTCCGCTCATTTCCAGATGTTCCAGGAGGTCTGCATCCAGCCGCCCACCAGGAGCAGCCAGACCAGCGTCACGGGAATGAAGATCTTCCAGCCCAGGCGCATGATCTGGTCGTAGCGGAAGCGCGGGAAGGTGGCGCGGATCCAGATGAACAGCGAGACCACGAAGCAGGTCTTGGCACCGAGCCAGATCCAGCCGGGGATGAAGTCCAGGAAGGCGAACGGCGACAACCAGCCACCCAGGAACATCAGCGCGGCCAGGATGGACACCAGCCACATGCTGGCGTATTCGGCCAGGAAGAAGATCGCGAAGCCCATGCCCGAGTACTCGACCATGTGGCCGGCGACGATCTCGGCCTCGCCTTCCACCACGTCGAAGGGGTGGCGGTTGGTCTCGGCCACGCCGGAGATCAGGTAGACCATGAAGATCGGCAGCAGCGGCAGCCAGTTCCAGGACAGGAAACTCAAGCCCTGGTTGGCCGCCATTCCACGCCCCTGCGCCGCGACGATCTCGCCGAGGTTCATGCTGCCCGAGACCATGATCACCACCACCAGGCAGAAGCCCATGGCGATCTCGTAGCTCACCATCTGCGCCGAGGCACGCAACGCGCCCAGGAAGGCGTACTTGGAGTTGGACGCCCAGCCTGCGATCACCACGCCATACACCTCAATGGAGGTAATGGCCATGATCAGCAGCAGCCCGGCATTGACGTTGGCAATGACGGCTTCGGGGCCAAAGGGGATCGCCACCCAGGCCGCCAGCGCCGGCATGATGGCCATCACCGGCCCCAGCACGAACAGGCCGCGCGCAGCCGCCGTGGGACGGATGATTTCCTTGGTGAGCAGCTTCAGCGCATCGGCGATGGGCTGCAGCAGGCCCATCGGGCCCACGCGGTTGGGGCCATGGCGCACCTGGATCCAGCCCAGCAGCTTGCGCTCCCACAGCGTGAGGTAGGCGACGGCGCCCATCAGCGGCGCGAGCACGACCACGATCTTGATCAGGCTCCAGATCACCGGCCAGACACCGCCCGACCACCAGGTGGCTGCCAACAGGCCCTGGCCACCGTTGTACAGCGCGTCGATCATGCGGGCTCTCCCTGCAGGGCGGGCTGCTGTACGGCCGTGGCGGCACGCGCATCGGCCGTGAGCTGCAACGACACCGCGCGGCGCACGATGCCATCGAGCTGGTAGATGGATGCCGTGACGGGCGCTGCCTCGTCGGCGCGGCCCAGCGACACAGCGGCCGTCGTGGTGTTGGACAACAGGTCCGACGGCACCTGCGACTGGCCCGCCAGCGCACCACCGGCCACCTGGGCCAGCACATCCTGCGAAGACTCGAAGGCCACGTCGGCGTGGCCCAGCAGGTTGGCCAGCACGCGCAGCACCTTCCAGGCAGGGCGCGTGTCGCCCAGCGGGCGCACCACGGCATGGAAGCCCTGGATACGGCCCTCGGCGTTCACGAAGCTGCCGGAGGTTTCAGTGAAGGGGGCCACGGGCAACAGCACATCGGCGATGTCCATGTTGGCCTTGAAGGCGTTCAGGCTGACGACCATCTGGGCCTTGTTGAGGCCGGCCATTGCCGCGGCACCCGCGGCGGAATCGAATTGCGGCTCGGTGTGCAGCAGCAGCGCAGCCTTCAGGCCACCGGCCAGCATCTGGCCCGCATGCAGGCCGGACGCACCCGGCAGCGCACCGGCCAGCGGCGCACCCACGGTGTTGGCGGCTTCGCAGAGGTAACCCACGGTGGCACCGGTGTGTTCGGCCAGCCACTGCGCCAGGGCCAGCAGGCCGGAGGCGTTGGCATGGTGCGCGGCAGCGTTGCCCAGCAGGATCGCCTTGCGCTCGCCCGCCAGCAGTCCGCGTGCGACGGCCTTGGCGGCGTCATGGGCCTCACCCTGCACGGGGGCCGCGACACCCTTCTCCGCGGCCACGGCAGCAGCCACGTCGGCCAGCCCCTGCGCCCACTGGTGCGCGGGCGCCAGCAGCGACTGGGCCACGGGCATGGCCCAGTCCCCGCTGCGTTCGTTCAGCGCATAGAGCTTGCCACCCGTGCGCAGGGCCTGGCGGATGCGCTGGGCGAACAGCGGATGGTCCTTGCGCAGGTTGGAGCCCACGACCAGCACGCTCTGCAACTGCGACAGCGCCGCAATGGGCATGCCCAGCCAACGCACGCCCTGCTCCTTGGAAAATTCGGCATGGCGCAGGCGGTGGTCGACGTTCTGGCTGCCCAGGCCGCGCATGAGCGCACCGGCCAGGTACAGCTCTTCCAGCGTGCTGTGCGGGCTCACCAGCGCACCGATGCTGGCGGCGCCGTGGTCCGTCTTGATCTGCTGCAGGCCGTTGGCAACGTATTCGAGCGCCACCTGCCATTCCACTTCACGCCACTGGCCCCCCTGCTTGAGCATGGGCTTGGTCAGGCGCTCGGCGCTGTTCAGGGCTTCGTAGGAGTAACGGTCGCGGTCGGCGATCCAGCATTCGTTGACGGCCTCGTTCTCCAGCGGCACCACACGCATGACCTTGTGGTTCTTGACCTGCACGATCAGGTTCGCGCCCGTCGAGTCGTGCGGAGAGACGGACTTGCGGCGCGACAGCTCCCAGGTGCGGGCGCTGTAGCGGAATGGCTTGCTGGTCAACGCGCCCACGGGGCAGATGTCGATCATGTTGCCAGAGAGTTCGGAGTCCACGGACTGGCCCACGAAGGTCTCGATCTCGGCATGTTCACCGCGGTGCGACATGCCGAGTTCCATCACGCCGGCCACTTCCTGGCCAAAGCGCACGCAGCGTGTGCAGTGGATGCAGCGGCTCATCTCCTCCATGGAGATCAGCGGGCCCACGTCCTTGTGGAAGACGACGCGCTTTTCCTCGGCATAGCGCGAGGCGGAGCCGCCGTAACCCACGGCCAGGTCCTGCAGCTGGCACTCGCCGCCCTGGTCGCAGATGGGGCAGTCCAGCGGGTGGTTGATCAGCAGGAACTCCATGACCGACTGCTGGGCCTTGATGGCCTTGTCGCTCTTGGTGCGCACGATCATGCCCTGCGTGACCGGTGTGGCGCAGGCGGGCATGGGCTTGGGCATCTTCTCCACGTCGACCAGGCACATGCGGCAGTTGGCCGCGATGCTCAGCTTCTTGTGATAGCAGAAGTGCGGGATGTAGGTGCCGGCCTTGTCGGCGGCATGCATGATCATGCTGCCTTCGACGATGTCGACCTTCTTGCCGTCGAGTTCTATTTCAACCATGGGGTGTTTACCTGCTCAGACGACCGAGCTTCATACGTACGTCGGGACCATGCAGGTCTTGTGCTGCACGTGGTGCTCGAACTCGTGGCGGAAATGCTTGATCATGGCGCGCACCGGCATCGCCGCTGCGTCGCCCAGCGCGCAGATGGTGCGGCCCTGGATGTTGTCTGCCACGGAGTTCAGCAGGTCCATGTCGCTGGGGCGGCCTTCGCCGTTCTCCACGCGGTCCACCATGCGCGACAACCAGCCCGTGCCTTCGCGGCAGGGCGTGCACTGGCCGCAGGACTCGTGCATGTAGAAGTAGGACAGGCGTTGCAGCGACTTGACCATGCAGCGCGTCTCGTCCATCACGATCACGGCGCCAGAGCCCAGCATGGAGCCGGCCTTGGCGATGCTGTCGTAGTCCATCGTGGTTTCCATCATGATCGACGCAGGCAGCACCGGCGCCGACGATCCACCGGGAATCACGGCCTTGAGCGCACGGCCACCGCGCACGCCACCGGCGAGCTCCAGCAGCTTCGCGAACGGCGTGCCCAGCGGGATCTCGTAGTTGCCGGGGCGCTCCACGTCGCCGCTGATCGAGAAGATCTTGGTGCCGCCGTTGTTGGGCTTGCCGCAGGCCAGGTACGCCGCACCGCCGTTGCGGATGATCCACGGCACAGCCGCGAAGGTCTCGGTGTTGTTGATGGTGGTGGGCTTGCCGTAGAGGCCGAAGCTGGCCGGGAACGGCGGCTTGAAGCGCGGCTGGCCCTTCTTGCCTTCCAGCGATTCCAGCAGCGCCGTCTCTTCACCGCAGATGTAGGCGCCGAAACCGTGCGCCGCATGCAGCTGGAAGTTGAACTTGCTCCCCAGGATCGCGTTGCCCAGGTACCCGGCGGCACGCGCCTCTTCCAGCGCTTCCTCGAACCTGTCGTAGGTGTCGAAGATCTCGCCGTGGATGTAGTTGTAGGCCACCGAAATGCCCATCGCGTAGGCGGCAATCGCCATGCCCTCGATCACGATGTGCGGGTTGAACTGCAGGATGTCGCGGTCCTTGCAGGTGCCGGGCTCGCCCTCGTCCGAATTGCAGACCAGGTACTTCTGGCCCGGGAACGAGCGGGGCATGAAGCTCCACTTCAGCCCCGTGGGGAAACCCGCGCCGCCGCGGCCCCGCAGGCCGGATTCCTTGACGATGGCGATGACCTGGTCGGACGTGAGGCCCTCGCCCCCGTCACCCGCCAGGATCTTCTTCAGCGCCTGGTAGCCACCACGCGCCTCGTAGTCCTTCAGGCGCCAGTTGCTGCCGTTGAGATCCGCATAGATCTGCGGAGTGATGTGACGATCATGGAAGCAGGTTTCCACACCGGTGGCGCGGAACTGCGCCAATACCTGATCAGCCGTGGGCATGGTTTCAGTTCTCCGCCGACTTGAGGCTGTCGACCAGCTGGTCGAGCTTCTCGTTGCTCATGAAACTGCACATGGTGCGGTCGTTGACCAGCATCACGGGCGAATCGGCGCACGCGCCCAGGCACTCGCTCTGCTGCAGGGTGAACAGGCCGTCCGCCGTGGTTTCACCCATGTGGATGCCCAACTTCTTTTCCAGGTGCTCCAGCGCCTTGGCGCCGTCGCGCAGCTGGCAGGGCAGGTTGGTGCAGACGTTGAGCTTGAACTTGCCCACCGGCCGCTGGTTGTACATGTTGTAGAAGGTCGTGACCTCGTGCACGGCGATCGCCGGCATGCCGAGGTAGTCGGCGATCTCGCGCTCGCTCTCCACGCTCACGAAACCCTGCTCCTGCTGCACGATGGCCAGGCAGGCCATCACGGCCGACTGCTTCTGATCGGGCGGGTACTTGGCGACTTCGCGGTCGAAGCGCACTCGGGTGCTGTCCGAGATCATCGGTCGATCTCCCCAAAAACGATGTCCAGCGTGCCGATGATCGCGACCGCGTCGGCAATCATGTGGCCACGCGCCATTTCGTCCAGCGCCGCCAGGTGCACGAACCCCGGCGGGCGTATCTTCAGTCGGTACGGCTTGTTGGCACCGTCGCTGATCAGGTAGATGCCGAACTCGCCCTTCGGATGCTCCACGGCCGCATAGGCCTCGCCGGGCGGCACATGGAAGCCTTCGGTGAAGAGCTTGAAATGGTGGATCAGCTCCTCCATGTTCGCCTTCATCGACTCGCGCGCGGGCGGCGCGATCTTGTGGTTGTCGGTGATCACCGGGCCGGGGTTAACGCGCAGCCAGTCCACGCACTGCTTGATGATGCGGTTGGACTGCGCCATCTCTTCCATGCGCACCAGGTAACGGTCGTAGCAGTCGCCGGTCTTGCCCACGGGGATGTCGAAATCCATGCGGTCATAGACGTCGTAGGGCTGCGTCTTGCGCAGGTCCCAGGCGATGCCCGAGCCGCGCAGCATCGGGCCCGTCATGCCCAGGCTCTTGGCGCGCTCCGGCGTCACCACGCCGATGCCCACGGTGCGCTGCTTCCAGATGCGGTTCTCGGTGAACAGCGTGTGGTATTCGGACAGCAGCTTGGGGAAACGCTGCGTGAAGTCGTCGATGAAGTCCAGCAACGAGCCCTTGCGATTCTCGTTGAGCTGCGCGATGCCACGCGCATTGCGGATCTTGTTGGCCTGGTACTGCGGCATCGTGTCCGGCAGGTCGCGGTACACGCCACCCGGGCGGAAGTAGGCCGCGTGCATGCGCGCGCCCGACACCGCCTCGTAGACGTCGAACAGGTCCTCGCGTTCACGGAACGCATAGATCAGGATCGTGGAGCTGCCGCAGTCGTTGCCATGCGAGCCCAGCCACATCAGGTGGTTCAGCAGGCGCGTGATCTCGGCGAACATCACGCGGATGTACTGCGCCCGGATCGGCACGCTGATGCCCAGCAGCTTCTCGATGGCCAGGCAGTAGGCGTGCTCGTTGCACATCATCGACACGTAATCCAGCCGGTCCATGTAGGGCAGCGACTGGATATAGGTCTTGGTCTCGGCCAGCTTCTCGGTGGCGCGGTGCAACAGGCCGATATGCGGGTCGGCGCGTTGCACGACCTCGCCGTCGAGCTCCAGCACCAGGCGCAACACGCCGTGCGCGGCCGGATGCTGCGGGCCGAAGTTCAGGGTGTAGTTCTTTATTTCGGCCATGTCAGGCGAGACAGATGGAAGACATCAGTGGATCGGGCCGCCGTATTGCTCTTCGCGGATCACGCGCGGCGTGATCTCGCGCGGTTCAATGCTCACGGGCTGGTAGACCACGCGCTGTGCTTCAGCGTCGTAGCGCATCTCCACATGCCCGGAAATGGGGAAGTCCTTGCGGAAAGGATGGCCGATGAAGCCGTAGTCGGTCAGGATGCGGCGCAGGTCTTCATGGCCTTCGAAGACGATGCCGAACAGGTCGAAAGCCTCGCGCTCGAACCAGTTGGCCGAGTTCCACAGGACATTGACGGAGGCCACGACCGGCATGTCGTCGTCGGTGCAGAACACCTTGACGCGCACGCGCTGGTTGAGCTCCAGCGACAGCAGGTGCGAGACCACGCAGAAGCGCGCGCCTTCCCACAGGCCATCGCCATAGGTCGAATAGTCCACGCCACAGAGGTCGGACAACAGGTCGAAGCGGCAGCGGGGTGCGTCGCGCAGCGTGCGCATGGCGGCCAGGTAGTTGGCGGGCGTCACCACCACGGTGACTTCGCCGAGTGCGACCGTGACATTGCGCGCCAAGTCGCCCAGCGCGGCGGAAATGCTTTCGCGCAGGACTTCGGGATGAACAGCTACATCGGACATGCGCGATCCCTCAGACCCGGGCGATGGTGTTGGTGCGGCGGATCTTCTGCTGCAGCTGGATGATCCCGTAAAGCAGGGCTTCGGCCGTGGGCGGGCAGCCCGGCACGTACACGTCCACCGGCACGATGCGGTCACAGCCGCGCACCACCGAATAGCTGTAGTGGTAGTAGCCGCCACCGTTGGCGCAGGAGCCCATGGACAGCACCCAGCGCGGCTCGCTCATCTGGTCGTAGACCTTGCGCAGCGCAGGCGCCATCTTGTTGCACAGCGTGCCGGCCACGATCATCAGGTCGGACTGGCGCGGGCTGGCGCGGAACACCTCTGCACCGAAGCGCCCGAGGTCGTAGCGCGCCGCGGCCGTGTGCATCATCTCGACCGCGCAGCACGCGAGGCCGAAGGTCATGGGCCACAGAGAGCCGGTCTTGGCCCAGTTCACCACCGAGTCGTAGCTCGTGGTGATGAAGCCTTCTTTCAACACACCTTCGATCATGATTTATCCCTGCTCAGATTCCACCGCGGCCAGACTCACTCCCAATCGAGCGCGCCCTTTTTCCACTCGTAGATGAAGCCCACGACCAGTATGCTCAGGAACACCACGACCGACCAGAAGCCCACCAGGCCCACGTCCTTGAGCGCCACGGCCCAGGGAAACAGGAATGCGATTTCCAGGTCGAACAGGATGAAGAGGATGGCCACGAGGTAGTAGCGCACGTCGAACTTCATGCGCGCGTCTTCGAAGGCCTCGAAGCCGCATTCGTAGGGGGAGTTCTTCGCGGCATCGGGGCGGTTCGGCCCCAGGATGTAGCCCAGCACCTGCGGAATCACCCCGACCGCCACGCCGACCATGATGAACAAGAGGACAGGCAGATAGGGTTCGAGGTTCATGCGCGAGACGATCTGCGTGATCTACGGGATCAACCGGCTGGCCCCTGCCATACCCGGTTGCTTGTCTGGTGCGGTCGGCGAGACTCGAACTCGCACAGCTTTCGCCACTACCCCCTCAAGATAGCGTGTCTACCAATTTCACCACGACCGCGGCTTGCGTTGTCCCGGATGGCTTGAGGCGCCTTGCGGCATTGGCTCTCCGGAACCGTAAGAGTTTACCCTGATTTCGAGGGGAGATTCGCCTCGCAACAGGTCATTTGCCAAGTCATGTCACTTGGCTGGAATCAGCGCGGCACCCGACGCCGGAGCGGCCGGCGTCACGGGCACGGCAGGCGCAGAAGCAGCACCTGCGGGCGCGGTGATCGGCGCACCCTGAAGCACGCTGCCACCACCGGTTGCCACCGGACGCGCGTTGCCGAAATAGGCCAGCGCCAGCGTACAGACGAAGAACACGGTGGCGAGCACCGCCGTGGTGCGCGAGAGGAAGTTGGCACTGCCCGTGGCGCCGAAGAGGCTGCCCGAGCCGCCGCTGCCGAAGGCCGCCCCCATGTCCGCACCCTTGCCGTGCTGCACGAGGATCAGGCCGATCATGCCCAGGGCTGACAACAGCTGCACCGCCAACACGATATTCAATACCCAGTTCATCTTCTCTCCAGTTCCGATTCGTCGATGGCGCCCCCTCGGGGCACCCTATGCATTCATTGGCTCGCCGCCGCCACGATGGCCAGGAAGTCCGGCGCCTTCAGCGATGCACCGCCGATCAGGCCGCCGTCGATGTCCGGCTGGGCCAGCAGCTGCGCCGCATTGGCAGCGTTCATGCTGCCGCCGTACAGCAGCAGCACACGCTCGGGCTGGGTCGACGCTGCCTTCAGCTGGGCCCGCAGCACCGCGTGCACCTGCTGCGCCTGTTCGGGCGTGGCGGTCTTGCCGGTTCCAATGGCCCAGACGGGCTCGTAAGCCACCACGATCTCGCTGATGCAGTGGCCGTTGACGTGGATCACCGCAGCCAGTTGGCGCTTCACGACCTCTTCGGTCGCGCCGGCCTCGCGCTGCGCCAGCGTCTCGCCCACACACACGATGGGCGTGATGCCAGCCGCCAGCGCCTTGCGCGTCTTCTCGGCCACCAGTTCGTCGGTCTCGCCGTGGTACTGGCGTCGCTCCGAATGGCCCACGATCACGTACCGCGTGCCGAAGTCGCGCAGCATGGCAGCCGACACCTCGCCGGTGTAGGCACCACTGTCCCGCGCCGACACGTCCTGCGCACCCAGGTCGATGCCGCTGCCAGCCACCAGGGCCTGGACCTGCGCCAGGTATGGCGCCGGCACACACACGGCGACGTGGCAGGCCTTCACAGGCAGCCCCGCGCGCACGGCATCCAGCAATGCCCCGTTAGTGGCCAGGCCACCGTTCATCTTCCAGTTGCCGGCGATCAGTTTGGTCGTCATGCAGCCTCGTTGTTCCAGGTCAGCACGATCTTGCCGATGTGCTGGTTCGATTCCATCAGGGCATGGGCCTGCCCCGCACCGCTGTGCCCCTGTGCGTCGGCCGCCTGGGCGTCGAAGGTGGCGTTCAGCACGGGCTTGATCGCCCCGCTCGCCAGCAGCGGCCAGACGTTCGCCAGGCAGGCCTGCGCGATGGCCGCCTTGAATGCCACCGGACGCGGGCGCAACGTGGAGCCCGTGATGGTGAGCCGGCGCCGCAGCACCAACCCCGCATTGATCTCGGCCTTGGTGCCGCCCTGCACGGCGATGATGACCAGCCGGCCATCTTCGGCCAGGCAGTCGATCTCGCGTGGCACGTACGCACCCGCCACCATGTCCAGCACCACGTCCACGCCCTTGCCGTTCGTGAAGGTCTTCACCTCCTGCACGAAGTCCTGGCTGCGGTAGTTGATGGCCAGGTCGGCACCCAGCGCTACGCAGGCGGCACATTTCTCGTCGCTGCCGGCCGTGGCGATCACGGTGCAGCCCCAGGCTTTTGCCAGCTGGATGGCCGTCACGCCGATGCCGCTGGTGCCACCCTGTACCAGCAGGGTCTCACCTTTCTGCAAACGGCCGCGGTCGAAGACATTGCTCCAGACGGTGAAGAAGGTCTCGGGCAACGACGCAGCCTCCACATCACTCAGCCCTGCCGGCACCGGCAGGCACTGCGCGATGGGCGCCACGCAGTGGTCGGCATAACCGCCTCCGGCCACCAGGGCACAGACACGGCCACCCACCTGCAACCCGGCCTGCGCCAGTTCGCCGGCATCCCCTTCGACCACCACCCCGGCCACTTCCAGGCCAGGAATGTCGGAGGCACCCGCAGGCACGGGGTATTGGCCCGTGCGCTGCAACACGTCGGGGCGGTTCACCCCGCTGGCCGTGACGCGGATCAGCAGCTCACCCGACCCGGGCACGGGCCGAGGGCGCTGCACCGGGCGCAGCACCTCAGGGGCGCCGTAGCCCTGGATCTCGATGGCCTGCATCAGCGCCATGCGGTCTCTCAGCCCTGCTCGGGAGCAGAAGCCGGCGCCGGTTGGCGCTCGGGGCGGTCCAGCAGGGCCTTCATGGACAGCTTGATGCGGCCCTTCTCGTCCGTCTCCATCACTTTGACCTTGACGACCTGGCCTTCGCTCAGGTAGTCGGTCACCTTTTCCACGCGCTCATGGGCGATCTGGCTGATGTGCAGCAGGCCGTCCTTGCCGGGCAGCAGGTTCACCAGGGCGCCGAAGTCGAGGATCTTGGTGATCGGGCCTTCGTACACCTTGCCGATTTCCACTTCGGCCGTGATCTGCTCGATGCGCTTCTTGGCGACATCGGCCTTGGCGGCGTCGGTGGCGGCGATGGTGATGGTGCCGTCTTCCTCGATGTTGATCTGGCAACCGGTTTCCTCGGTCAGCGCACGGATCACGGCGCCGCCCTTGCCGATCACGTCGCGGATCTTCTCGGGGTTGATCTTCATCGTGTAGAGCTTGGGCGCGAAGCTGGAGACCTCGGTGTTGGCCGTGCCCATGGCTTCCTGCATCTTGCCCAGGATGTGCATGCGGGCTTCCTTGGCCTGGGCCAGTGCAACCTGCATGATTTCCTTGGTGATGCCCTGGATCTTGATGTCCATCTGCAGCGCCGTGATGCCGTTGGTGGTGCCGGCCACCTTGAAGTCCATGTCGCCCAGATGATCTTCGTCACCCAGGATGTCGGTCAGCACGGCGAACTTGTTGCCGTCCTTGATCAGGCCCATGGCGATGCCGGCCACGTGGGCCTTCATCGGGACGCCAGCGTCCATCAGCGACAGGCAGCCGCCGCAGACGGACGCCATCGACGAGGAGCCGTTGGATTCGGTGATCTCGCTGACCACGCGCATCGTGTAGGGGAACTCGTCCTTGCTCGGCAGCACAGCGACCAGGGCGCGCTTGGCCAGGCGGCCGTGGCCGATCTCGCGGCGCTTCGGGCTGCCCACACGGCCCGTTTCGCCCGTGGCGAAGGGAGGCATGTTGTAGTGGAGCATGAAGCGGTCTTCGTATTCGCCGGACAGCGCGTCGATGCGTTGCGCGTCGCGCTCGGTGCCCAGCGTGGTGACCACCAGCGCCTGGGTCTCGCCGCGCGTGAACAGCGCCGACCCGTGGGTGCGGGGCAGCACGCTGTTGCGGATCTCGATGGCACGCACGGTGCGCGTGTCGCGGCCGTCGATGCGGGGCTCGCCGGCCAGGATCTGGCTGCGGACGATCTTCGCTTCGATGTCGAAGAGCATGTTTTCCACCGCCACGCGGTCGAACTCGACGCCCTCGGCCTTCAGGCCTGCAGCGGTCCATGCCGAGACCTCGCGCGTCGCACGGGTACGGGCCTGCTTGTTGCGCAGCTGGTAGGCCGCGCGCATCTTTTCCTCGGCCAGGGCCGCGACCTTGGCGATGAGCACATCGTCCTTGGCAGGCGCCTTCCAGTCCCACACCGGCTTGCCGGCGTCGCGCACCAGCTCGTGGATGGCGTTGATGGCGATGTTGCCCTGCTCATGGCCGAAGACCACGGCGCCCAGCATGATGTCTTCGGACAGCTGCTGCGCTTCGGATTCCACCATCAGCACGGCGGCTTCGGTGCCAGCGACCACGAGGTCCATGCTGGATTCCTTGCGCGCGGTCTGGCCGGGGTTCAGCACGTACTGGCCGTTGACGTAGCCCACGCGCGCGGCACCGATGGGGCCGGAGAAAGGCACGCCGCTCACCGACAGCGCGGCGCTGGTGGCAATCATGGCGGCGATGTCAGCGTCCACCTCGGGGTTCAGCGACAGCGTGTGGATGACCACCTGCACTTCGTTGAAGAAGCCTTCGGGGAACAGCGGGCGGATCGGACGGTCGATCAGGCGGCTCGTCAGCGTCTCGAATTCGCTGGGGCGGCCTTCGCGCTTGAAGAAGCTGCCGGGGATCTTGCCGGCGGCGTAGGTCTTCTCGAGGTAGTCGACGGTCAGTGGGAAGAAATCCTGGCCGGGCTTGCCTTCGGTACGGGCCACGACGGTGGCCAGCACGACCGTGCCGTCCATGTCGAGCAGCACGGCGCCGTTGGACTGGCGGGCGACTTCGCCGGTTTCCATGCGGACCGTGTGCTGGCCCCACTGGAAGGTCTTGGTGACTTTATTGAACATGCTCATGGCATTCATCTCCTGTCAGGAATGCAGGGCGGCACTCGCCGCCTTGCCGGATCCGGATCCGCCTGGCAGAACACGATGCCATTCCAGGGACAACCGCTCGGGGGCAGGAATCCTTGGAATGACACAGCTTCGCTCTGCGCTGGGAATCTCCGGGGTGGAAAAAGACAAAAAGCGCCTGAGCCAGTGCTACCCAACTCAGACGCTTCGTGGCACGGTCCAGGCTTACTTGCGCAGGCCCAGCTTCGTGATCAAGGCGGTGTAACGGTCCGCGTCCTTGGCCTTGAGGTAGTCGAGCAGCTTGCGGCGGCGGCTCACCATGCGCAGCAGGCCGCGACGGCCGTGGTGGTCCTTGGCATGGGTCTTGAAATGGGGGGTCAGCTCGTTGATACGAGCCGTCAGCAGGGCGACCTGCACTTCGGGGCTGCCGGTGTCACCGGCCTGGCGGGCGTTGTCCTGAACGACAGTCGCCTTGACGCTGGATGCGATCATGGTGTGTTTTCCTGTTCCGAGGTGTTTGACTTGCGGTGTGCGCTGGAACTGCACGCACCGTGCGTTTCGCGAAATGCAAAACCTGCGGATTATAGGCGAGCCCAAGGACCCGCCGCACGTGGGGGCGTCAACCGCCGCGGGAAGCCGCTCAGCCGCGGCCCTGCACCGCCAGCCAGGCCTGGAGCCGCTCCACGCCCTGCCCCAGGCGCCCCAGGTCCTTGGACGCAAAGCACCAGCGCAGCCAGCTGGCCGAGGCCGCCGCCGGATCGGGATCGAAGGCCGCACCGGGCGCCAGGCCCAGGCCGGCCTCCCGGACGAGCCGCTTGGCCGTCTCCAGCGAGTCCGCATGCCCTTGCAGCCGGAAGAAGGCGTACATGCCCCCCGGCGCCGACGCGGTCTGCACGCCGGGCACGGCCTGCAGCAGCGGCACCAGCGTGTCGCGGCAGCGCCGCAGGTGGGCCACGATGGGCGGAGTGACCTCGGCCGTGTGCTCCAGCGCCACGATGCCGGCGCGCTGCACGAACACCGGCGCGCAGGAGGTGTTGAACTCGGCCAGCTTGCCCACGTGGGGCGTCATGGACGGCGGCATCACCATCCATCCCAGGCGCCAGCCGGTCATCAGGAAGCTCTTGGAGAAGCTGTGCACCACCACGAGCCGGTCCTCGGGCACCGAGACGTCCAGGAAGCTGGGCGCACACGGCAGGTCGTCGCCGTAGTAGAGACGCTCGTAGACCTCGTCGGCCAGGATCCAGGTGCCAGTCGTGCGGCAGTGATCGATGATGCGCTGCTGCTCCGCGCGCGTCAGGGTCCAGCCAGTGGGGTTGTTGGGCGCGTTGACGAGCAGCAGCCGCGTGGCCGGCGTGATGGCCGCGCACAAGGCATCCACATCCAACACCCAGGCACCTTCGACGGGTTGCAGCGGCACGCAACGCAGCCGCCCGCCCATGATCAAGGCCTGCGCCGTGAGGTTGGGCCACACCGGCGTGACGGCCACCACCTCGTCGCCCGCCTCCACCAGCGCCTGCACCGCCAGCATCAGCGCGTTGACGCCACCCGAGGTGGCGGCGATGCGATCCGGCGTGATGGCGCCGTGCAGCCCCGACATGTAGGCCGCGATGGCCTCGCGCAGCGCCGGCATGCCGAGGTTGTGGCTGTAGAAGGTTTCGCCGCGCTGCAGCGAGTCGATGCCGGCCTGGCGGATCACGTCCGGGGTGACTTCGTCGCTCTCGCCGAACCAGAAGGGCAGCACATCGGCACGGCCCAGGCCGGCGTTGGCCACCTCGCGGATCTTGGATTCCTGCAGGTTCTGGATCACGGTGCGCATGGCGGGTTCTCGTCAATTGGGAAGAAAAAAATCTCATGCAGGGCTCAGAGCCCCGCCGGCCGCTCCATGCGGCAGGTCGTGGGCTGCTCGGCCGCGGCCGCCGTGATGCTGCGCACCACGCGGAAACCGAAGCCAGAGCCCTCCACGTCGAACTGCACGCCGGGGCTGCCCTGGCGCTCCATCACGCCCACCACCAGCGGCTGCTGGACCTGGTGGTCAGATGCGCGCATAGTGGCGCTCTGGCCCTGGAAGTTCAGCGAGGCGCCTTCCATGCGCGCCGCCACGGCCGCGATGTCCACGGTGTTCGCGCCTACCTTGCCGGCCGCGCCCGCGCGCTCGATGCCCTGCACCAGCATCTCGACCATGAGCTGCATGCGCATGTGCACGTAATCGTCGGCCGGCGCCGGGAAACGTGCACGGAAAGACTTGTAGAAGGCTTCGCTCTGCGTGGTCTGCACATTCGGCAACCAGTCCGCCACGGCAATCACCTTGCCCACACCCGCCTCGCCGATGGCGGCCGGTGCCCCCAATGCATTGCCATAGAAGGTGTAGAACTTGCCCTGGAAGCCGGCCTCGCGCGCGGCCTTGACCAGCAGCGTGAGGTCGTTGCCCCAGTTGCCCGTGATCACCGCCTGCGCGCCGCTGGCCTGGATCTTCTGCGCGTAGGGCAGGAAGTCCTTCACGCGGCCGATAGGGTGCAGTTCGTCACCCACAATCTTCACGTCGGGCCGCTGCTCGCCCAGCTGGCGGCGCGCCTCGCGCAGCACGGCCTGGCCGAAGCTGTAATCCTGGCCGATGAGGTAAGCGCTCTTGACCTCCTTGTCGTCCTTGAGCACCTGCATCAGCGCGCCCATGCGCATGTCGGCATGGGCGTCGAAGCGGAAGTGCCAGAAGCTGCACTTGTCGTTGGTCAGCACCGGCTCGACGGCTGAGTAGTTCAGGAACAGCACGCGATTGGCTGGTTCACGCTGGTTGTTCTTGTTGATGCCGTCGAGCAGCACGGCCGCGTTGGCCGAAGAGTTGCCCTGCAGCACGATGCGCGCGCCGTCGTCGATGGCCGCACGCAGCGCTGACAGCGTGTCCTCGTTCTGGCCCTTGTTGTCGTAACGCGTGAGCACCAGCGGGCGGTTGCCACCGGCCGATGCCGGCAGCGCCACGCCACCGCGCGCATTCACGCGCTCCACGGCCCAGGCGATGTTGCGGTAGACCGCCTCGCCGGTGTTCGCAAAAGGCCCGCTCAGCCCCTCGATCAACGCCAGCTTCACAGGCTCGGCGGCCATCGCGGGGGCGCAGACACATAACGCTGCGACTAACGATTTCAAGGGACGGGGGATGGAAATAAACATGGCAGCACGCGGCTTGAAAACACGAAGCGCACACGCAGATTCGATGCATGCGGCAATCAGGGTTGAGCGCCGCGCAGTGTACAAGGAGTACTTCACATGTTCTACGCAGCTACCGTCCCCGCTCTCTCGAACCGTTCCTTCTTTTCGCCCGCCAGCCGCTCGCTGGAGCGCTTCCTGGCCGACACTTTGGAAACCAGCCGCCAACGCACCGCGAAGGTGGAACAGGACGACACCTCGGTGACCCTGCGCTTCGACGTGCCCGGCATCGCCAAGGACCAGGTGGGCATCACCATCGAAGGCAATGTGGTGCGCATCGCCACCAAGGAAGGTGCACCCCGCGCCTACCGTGCCGCCTACGAACTGGCCCAGGACATCGACGTGTCCACCAGCGAAGCCAAGCTGGAAAACGGCGTGCTCACGCTGAAGCTGGGCAAGGTCGTGCCGGTCAGCAAGGCCACCGAACTGGCGATCCTCTGATCGTCTGCGCAGTCCAGCGGGTGTGCTGAGGACCCTCAGCCCGCTCCCACCAACTGGTCCAAAGGCCAGCGCGGTTTCACGTCGAAGGCGTAGACCGTGCTGGCCTTTTGCTTGTCCGCCTGCAGGCGCATGGCAGCGGCCAGCGCGATCATGGCGCCGTTGTCGGTGCACAGGTCCAGTTCGGGGTAGTGCACCCGAATGCCGCGTGCCGCGCACGCCGCATTCAGCTGTTCACGCAGGCGCCGGTTGGCGCCCACGCCACCGGCCACCACCAGCCGCCGCAGGCCACTGTGCTGCATGGCGGCCATCGACTTCTTCACCAGCACCTCGACGATGGCCGCCTCCGTGGAAGCGGCCAGGTCGGCACGCAGCTGCAATGGCAGCGCCGCAAAGGCATCGGGCAGTGCCGTGGCAGACACCTCGCCGCCCACCAGTTTCTTGGCCTGCACGAGCACGGCGGTCTTCAACCCCGCGAATGAGAAATCCAGGTCGCCGCTGTGCAGCAGCGGGCGCGGGAGCTTGAATGCATGCGCATTGCCCTGCTGCGCCATGCGCGACAGCGATGGGCCTCCCGGATACCCCAGGCCCATCAGCTTGGCCGACTTGTCGAAGGCCTCGCCGGCCGCGTCGTCGATGGTCTCACCCAGCAGCGTGTAGCGGCCCACACCGTCCACGCGCATCAGCTGCGTGTGGCCGCCGGAGACCAGCAGCGCGACGAAGGGAAACTCCGGCGGGTCGGCACTGAGGAAAGGCGACAACAGATGCCCTTCCAGGTGGTGCACACCCAGCAAGGGCTTGCCCATCGCGGCGGCCATGGCACTCGCGACCCCTGCCCCCACCAGCAAGGCCCCGGCCAAGCCCGGACCGCGCGTGAAGGCCACCACATCCACCTGCGCCAGGTCGCGCCCGGCCTCCTGCAGCACGGTGGTGGACAGCGGCAACACGCGACGGATGTGGTCGCGGCTGGCCAACTCGGGCACCACGCCGCCGTAGTCCTGGTGCATCGCGATCTGGCTGTGCAGCGCGTGCGCGAGCAGGCGCGGCACTGCCTGCCCGGTGGTCTCCACCAGGGCCACGCCCGTTTCATCACAGGACGATTCGATTCCTAGAATCAGCATGCAGTGAGTGTAAGAGCCGCCCCCGGCGCAGCCACCTGCCTGCGGCCCGGAATAAGCGCAGACAGAAACCGGCATAAGGCTTGCGGGACAATCGCTCCCCACACCAGCACACCCATGGGCAGCATCGCGCACTACATCAAGGAAATCGGCCGCGGCGCACGCGGCGCGAAGCCGCTCGCGCGCGAGCAGGCGGCCGACCTCTTCGGCCAGGTGCTGGACGGCGCGGTGACGGATCTGGAGATCGGCGCCTTCTGTCTGTCCATGCGCATCAAGGGCGAGACCACGCAGGAGATGGCGGGCTTTCTGGACGCCACCCACGCGCGCCTGCAGATGCTGCCCGCCAGTGAGCGCCCCGTCGTGGTGCTGCCCAGCTACAACGGCGCACGCAAGCTGCCGGTGCTCACACCCCTGCTTGCGCTGCTGCTGGCGCGCGAGGGACTGCCCGTGCTGGTGCACGGAAGCGCCACCGAATCCAGCCGCGTGCTCGCCAGCGCCGTGCTGGAGGCGCTGGACGTGCCCGCGCGCAGCACGCTGGGCCGGATCGCCGAGGGCGAGGTGGCCGTGGTCGCCACCAGTCTTTTGCACCCCGGCCTGCAGCGGCTGCTGGACGTGCGCCGCGTGGTGGGCCTGCGCAATGCGGGCCACAGCGTGGTCAAGCTGATGCAGCCGGTCGCCGGCCGCGCGGTGGTGGTGGGCAGCTACACGCACCCCGCCTTCGCCGAGGTGATGACCGAACTCTTCGCCCTGCTGGGCATGACGGCGCTGCTGTCGCGCGGGATGGAGGGTGAGGTGGTGAGCGACCCGCGCCGCACGGCGCAGATCGACGGATTCGTGCGCGGCGCGCCGCAGCGCCTGCAGGCGCAGGAGTCCGGCACGTTGTCCGAGGTGCCGGGCCTGCCCGCCGCCATCGACGTGGCCGCCACGGCCGACTACACGCGCCGCGTGCTGGCGGGCGATCTGCCGATTCCCCCGGCCATCGCGGCGCAGGTGCGCCACATCCACTACCTGGCGGCCCACGCATGAACGACACCTCGTCTTCCAAGGCTGGCAGCTGCACCCTGGTGGGCGCCGGCCCCGGCGACCCCGAGCTGCTGACGCTCAAGGCCGTCAAGGCCATCCAGGCTGCGACCGTGCTGCTGGTCGATGACCTGGTCAACGATGCGGTGCTGGAATGGGCGCGGCCCGGTGCGCGCATCGTGCACGTGGGCAAGCGCGGCGGCTGCAAGAGCACGCCCCAGGCCTTCATCGAGAAGCTCATGATCGCCGCCGTGCACGAGGGCGAACACGTGGTGCGGCTCAAGGGCGGCGACCCCTTCATCTTCGGCCGCGGCGGCGAGGAGGTGGAGCACCTGCGCGCGGCTGGCATCGAGGCCACCGTGGTCAATGGCGTGACCGCCGGGCTGGCGGCCGTGACTGCGCTGGGCGTGCCGCTCACGCACCGCGACCATGCCCAGGGCGTGGTCTTCGTCACGGGCCATGCCAAGGCCGAAACCGCCATCCACCCCACCGACTGGCGCGCGCTGGCGCGCACGGCCCGCGATGCGCGGCTCACGCTGGTGGTCTACATGGGTGTGGCGGGTGCGGCCCATATCCAGGACGAGCTGCTGCACGGCCTGCCGGGCGACACGCCGGTGGCCGTGGTGCAGGACGCGAGCCTGCCGGAGCAGCGCCACATCGTGACGACGCTGGCGCGGCTGCATGCAGGCATCTCCGAGGCGGGGTTGGCCAGCCCCGCCGTGATCGTGGTGGGCGACGTGCTGCGTGGAATGGCCGCCGCAGCGTTGCCATCGGCAGCCCCCACAGCCGCACGGCGATAGCGCGTTTCGCGCAGACCCTGTGCGCTAATAGGGGCCTCCCACCGCCGAGGCCCGCGATGACCCGTTCCACGCTCCGCGTCCACCACCTGAACTGCGCCTGCCTGCGTGGCATGTCGCTGCGCGGCAGCCCGCTGGCCTGCCACTGCCTGCTGATCGAGACGCCTTCCAGCGGGCTGGTGCTGGTGGACACCGGGCTGGGCGCTTCGGACTACGCGCGGCCCGCCTCGCGGCTCGGTGCCGCCTTCGCGCATGTGATGGCGCGGCCACTGGTAGACCCGCGCCTGGCTGCTATCGCGCAGATCCGCGCGCTGGGGCTGGACCCGAAGGACCTGCGTCACATCGTGCTGACCCACATGGACCTGGACCATGTGGGCGGGCTCTCGGATTTCCCCGACGCGCAGGTCCACCTCCATGCGGCCGAGCTGCATGCCGCGATGCACGACCGGGGCCTGCGCTGCAGCATGCGTTACAAGCCGCCCATGTGGGCGCATGGGCCGCGTTTCGCAAGCTACTCGGAAGAGGGTGAGGCCTGGTTCGGATTCCGGGCCGTGCGCGGCCTGCAGGGGCTGCCGCCCGAGATCCTGCTGGTGCCGCTGTTTGGCCACACCAAGGGCCACTGCGGCATCGCGGTGGACACCGGCGCGCAGTGGATGCTGCATGCAGGTGACGCCTTCTTCGACCCGCGCGAGGTGCATGGCCCCGTGCGCCAGTGCGCCCTGGGCGTGGGCCTGTTCCAGGCCTTTATGCAGATGGACCGCGCCAGCCGGCTGGCCAACCAGGCGCGGTTGCGCCAGCTCACGGCCACGCACCCGGAGGTGGCGGTGTTCAGCGCGCACGACCCGTTCACGCCCTCCGTGCCAGCCGCCTGACGCCCCTACACTGCCGGCCATGCAGCGTTTCGATGTGGTGATCGTGGGGGCCGGTGCGGCCGGTTTGTTCTGTGCCGGTGTGGCGGGCCAGCGGGGTCTGAAGGTGCTGCTGCTGGACCACAACCGCAAGGTGGCCGAGAAGATCCGCATCTCCGGCGGCGGGCGCTGCAACTTCACGAACCGCGACACCACGGCCGCGAACTTCCTCTCCGACAACCCCCGCTTCTGCCGCTCTGCCCTGTCGCGCTACAGCCCGCAGGACTTCATGGCGCTGTTGCAGCGGCACGGCATCGCCTTCCACGAAAAACACAAGGGCCAGATGTTCTGCGACCGCTCCGCGCAGGACCTGATCACGATGCTGCAGGCCGAGTGCGCGCAGGGTGGCGTGGTGCACCAGCAGCCCTGCGCCGTGCAGGCGGTTCGCATGGAAGGCGACCAGTACGTGGTGTCCACCGACCTGGGCGAATTCACGGCGCCGGCCGTGGTCATCGCCACGGGCGGACTGTCGATCCCGAAGATCGGCGCCACGGATTTCGGCTACCGCATCGCGCGGCAGTTCGGCATTCCGCTGATCGACACCCGGCCAGCACTGGTGCCGCTGGTGTTCGCCCCCGAGCAGTGGGCGCCGTACGTGTCCCTGGCGGGCCTGTCGCTGCCGGTACAGGTGCAGACCGGCACCGCGAAAGGTGGCAAGGGCGGGCCGGGGCAGAAGATGGGCTTCCACGAGGACCTGCTGTTCACCCACCGCGGCCTCAGCGGCCCCGCCGTGCTGCAGATCTCCAGCTACTGGACCCCGGGCGGATCATTGCGGCTGGACCTGGCCCCCGGACACGACATGGCCGCGCTGCTGCGGGAGGCCAAGCTGCAATCGCGCAAGACCTTGTCCAACACCTTGGCCCAGTGGGTGCCGTCGCGGCTCGCGGAGGCCTGGGTCCAGCAGGGCGCCACCGAGGGCCAGGACTGGGGTCGCCCCCTTCAGGACACGCCCGCCAAGGCGCTGCACGCACTGGCCGAACGCTTTGCACGCTGGGAGCTGCTGCCCAGCGGCACCGAGGGTTATGCCAAGGCCGAGGTCACGGCGGGTGGCGTGGACACGCGCAGCCTGTCGGGCCAGAGCATGGAATCGCGCCACCGCGGCCTGTATTTCATTGGGGAAGTGGTGGATGTAACGGGCTGGCTGGGCGGCTACAACTTCCAGTGGGCCTGGGCCAGTGCCTGGGCCTGCGCGCAGGCATTGGCGCCCGGCTGAAAGTGGCTATAATGCCCGGCTAACTTCGGCCTTCCCTCAGCGGGCCACACAGAACTGAAGTTGAGGAACCCCGGCCAGGGCCTGATCTTCCCCGGCCACCTTCACCATACCACCGATACATGACCACCATCCGCGTAAAAGAGAACGAGCCGTTTGACGTTGCCCTGCGCCGTTTCAAGCGCACGATCGAAAAACTGGGCCTGCTGACCGACCTGCGTGCCCGCGAGTTCTACGAGAAGCCCACCGCCGAGCGCAAGCGCAAGAAGGCAGCCGCCGTCAAGCGCAACTACAAGCGCATCCGCTCGATGCAGCTGCCCAAGAAGCTGTACTGAGCACCCAGCGGCATCCGGCGCGCGCCACCCGCGCACCGGCGTCAGCTCCCAACCCGCACTTGGAACTTCCGAGCGCGGGTTTTTGTTTTTGTGCCGCCACGTTTCGCGTTCGTCTTTTGCAGGAACCACCATGACACTGAAAGAACAGATCACCGAGGACATGAAGACGGCCATGCGCGCCAAGGACAGCGAGCGCCTGGCCACCATCCGCCTGCTGCTGGCGGCCTGCAAGCAGCGCGAGGTGGACGAGCGCATCGTGCTGGACGACGCCGCCGTCGTGGCCATCGTCGACAAACTGGTCAAGCAGCGCAAGGACTCCATCGCCGCCTTCACGGCCGCGCAGCGCCAGGACCTGGTGGACAAGGAAGCCGCCGAGATGGCCGTGCTGCAGGGCTACCTGCCCCAGCGCCTGGACGCTGAGCAGGTTGCTGCCGCCGTGCGTGGCATCGTGGAGGAACTGACCGCTTCCTTGGGCCACAAGCCCGGTGCCGCAGACATGGGCAAGGTCATGGGTCTGGCCAAGACGCGCCTGGCAGGCACCGCCGAGATGGCCCAGGTGTCTGCCGCAGTCAAGGCCGCGCTGGCGGCCTGAACCCCTCGCCCCGCGCGCCTGCGGGGCCTTCAGCTCCCAGCGACCTTCATCTTGCCCAGCAGCACCGAGCCCACGCTCTTGGCGCCGTACGTGTAGGCGTCGGCCCCCACGGCCTGGATGTCCTTGAGCATGGCCTTCATGTTGCCGGCGATGGTGATCTCGTGCACCGGGTAGGCGATGCGCCCGTCCTCCACCCAGAAGCCGCTGGCCCCGCGCGAATAGTCGCCCGTCACGTAGTTCACGCCCTGCCCCATCAGTTCGGTGACGAACAGGCCGCGGCCCAGCTTCTTCAGCATGCCGTCCAGGTCGTCGTCGGGGCGGGTCAGGCGCGAGGTCATCGTGAGGTTGTGCGAGCCACCGGCATTGCCCGTGGTGCGCATGCCCAGCTTGCGTGCCGTGTAGCTGCTCAGGAAGTAGCCCTGCACCCTGCCTGCCTCCACCACCTGGCGCGCAGCCACGCGCACACCTTCTTCGTCGAAGGGCGAGCTGCCCTTCCCGCGCACGATGAAAGGGTCTTCGAAGATGTCGATGTGTTTGGGCAGCACCTGCTTGCCCAGCGAGTCGAGCAGAAAGGAACTCTTGCGGTACAGCGCGCCGCCACTGATGGCCTGCACGAAGCTGCCCAGCAGCCCCGCAGCCAGTGGCGACTCGAAGAGCACCGGGCACTGGCGCGTGGAGATCTTGCGCGCGCCCAGGCGGCTCAGCGCGCGCTCTGCGGCGTAGCGGCCCACGCGCTGCGGGCTGGCCAGTTCCTCGGCGTTACGCATCGAGCTGTACCAGGAGTCGCGCTGCATGTCGTCGCCGCTGCCGGCAATCGGCGACACCGACAACGAATGGCGCGAGCTCGCATACCCACCACGGAAACCATGGGTGTGGGCGCTGAAGAAATGCGACTGCTGCGCCGACACTCCGGCACCTTCGCTGTTGGTGATGCGCTTGTCCGTGGCCATCGCGGCCTCTTCGCAGCGCAGCGCCAATTCGGCTGCCTCTTCGCTGGTCACGGGCCACGCGTGGAACAGTTCCAGGCCGGCGATGTCCACGGCCGATGCGGGTGGCGCCACGTCGGCCGCATCCGGCAGGCCCGCCATCGGGTCCTCGGCCGTGAAACGCGCGATGTCGAAGGCGGCCTGCACGGTCTGCTGCACGGCTTTGGGCGAGAAATCGGAAGTGCTGGCGTTACCGCGGCGCTGGCCCATGTACACGGTGACCGAGAGCCCCTTGTCGCGGTTGCGCTCCACGTTCTCCAGCTCGCCCTTGCGCACGGACACGCCCAGGCCGCAGCCCTCGGATGCCTCAGCGGCCGCATCGCTGGCGCCCAGCATCCGTGCGGCGTCCAGCGCCGAATCGACGAGGTTCTCGAAGAATTCCCGTGTGTAGCTGAAACCGCTGCCCGCCAATGTGGATGTGTTTTTCATCTTGCCCCGTTCATGTCGGCGGCTATGATACTTGGCTACCCGCCTCAAACGCCTGACGCACCTGCACCGCAGGCAACGCCCCACATCCCCGTCCCCCCCCGCACCCCATGCCCCGCAAACTCAAGAAAGGTTACTTCGTCTCCGGCCAGTTCGTGGAGGCCGGCAGTGCGTTGGACGAAGAGCTGAAACGCGAGCTCAAGGGCGGTGATGGCCCGAGCCGCACCGAACTCAAGCGCGAGAGCGATGCGGCGCAGCAGCTGGGCGCGGACCTGATGGGCCTGCGTGCGGACCTGCTCACCGGCCTGCAATTGCCCGACAAGCTGGTGGACGCCTTG
The DNA here is from genome assembly GCA_965278985.1 of Burkholderiaceae bacterium. Taxonomy (GTDB): domain Bacteria; phylum Pseudomonadota; class Gammaproteobacteria; order Burkholderiales; family Burkholderiaceae_C; genus CAISIP01. The sequence continues at coordinate 2,680,759 of OZ257131.1, forward strand.
CAGACCGCCAAGGGCATCAGCAACTTCGAAGGCAAGCGCCGCCAGATGCAGTTCATCGGAAAGTTGATGCGGCAGCTGGAGCCCGACCAGCACGACGCGATCCGCGCCGCCCTGGAGACGCAGAACAGCGGCTCCGCGCAGGAGACCGCCGCGCTGCACCAGGCCGAGCAATGGCGCGACGCGCTGATCGCCGAAGAGGATGCGCTGGAGCGCTGGTTCGCCCAGCATCCGCAGACCGACGGGCAGCAGCTGCGCGCACTGATCCGCCAGGCCCGCAAGGATGCGAAGCCCACTATTGCCGGCGAGACGCCGCGCCACGGCAAGGCCTACCGCGAGCTGTTCCAGCTGGTTCGCGCTCAGCTTGCAGCCGGCGAGGAGGCCTGAACGATGGGCACGCTGGACACCGTCCGCATCGGCATCGTCTCGGTCAGCGACCGCGCCTCCACCGGCGTCTACGAAGACAAGGGTCTGCCGGCGCTGAAGGATTGGCTCACACGCGCCGTGCGCAATCCGCTGGAGTTCGAATCGCGCCTCATCCCGGATGAGCAGGCCGGCATCAGCGCCGCGCTCGTCGCGCTGGTGGACGCAGGCTGCGCATTGGTGCTCACCACCGGCGGCACGGGCCCGGCCCTGCGCGATGTGACCCCCGAGGCCACGCTGGCCGTGGCGCACAAGGAGATGCCGGGTTTCGGCGAACAGATGCGCCAGATCAGCCTGCGCTTCGTGCCCACGGCGATCCTGTCGCGGCAGGTCGCCGTGATCCGCGACCGCTGCCTGATCATCAACCTGCCAGGGCAGCCGAAGGCCATCGCCGAGACATTGGAGGGGCTGCGCAACGAGGCGGGCGAATCGGTGGTACCGGGGATCTTCGCGGCCGTGCCCTATTGCGTGGACCTGATCGGTGGGCCCTACATCGAGACGGATGCGGCGGTGTGCAAGGCCTTCCGGCCCAAGTCGGCGCAGCGGCCCCCGGCCTGAACGGCTGTTACTTGCCGACGTACTGCGACAGCTTCTCGGCCTCGAAACATTCCTTGCGCGCCGCATCCGCCGGTACGCAGTCCTTGGTGGCCACACGCGCTTCCGACAGCGTGGCGATGGCCTGCCACAACAGCGCGATCTGGTGTTCCTGCGACGAGGCGTTGTCGATCAGGCCGCGCATCGCCAAGCTCAGTGGGTCGTCCTCCTGCGTCACGCCATAGGCCGAGAACTTGCGGTCCGGCGTGGCATCCGCGCTGGCACCGGCCTTCGAGGCGATGATGCGGGCCGGGATGCCCACCGCCGTGGCGCCCGCCGGCACGGGCTTGATGACCACGGCATTGCTGCCGATCTTGGCCCCATCGCCCACCTCGAAGCCGCCCAACACCTTCGCACCGGCACTCACCACCACGTCGCGGCCCAGCGTCGGGTGGCGCTTTGCGCCCTTGTAGAGCGAGGTGCCACCCAGCGTGACACCCTGGTAGATGGTGCAGCCGTCGCCGATCTCGGCGGTCTCGCCCACCACCACGCCCATGGCATGGTCGAAGAACACCCGCTCGCCGATCTTGGCGCCGGGATGGATCTCGATGCCGGTGAGCCAGCGCGCCAGGTGCGACAGAAAGCGCCCCATCCACTTGAAGCCATGCGTCCAGCACCAGTGCGCGGGGCGGTGCAGCATCAGGGCATGCAGGCCGGGATAACAGGTGAGCACCTCCCAGCTCGTCCGGGCGGCCGGATCACGGTCGAGGATGCACTGGATGTCGGAGCGCAGGCGGGAAAACATGGCGCGCAGTCTAGCCTTTTGTACGAGACGCTGCCTGCAGCATGGCCTTGGCCACGCCGCGCAGGATATGCACCTCTTCCTCGGTCACGCGGGCGCGGTTGAAGAGCCGCGTGAGGCGGCCCATGAGCTTCTTGGGGGCCGCGGGATCGAGGTAGTCGATGGCCACCAGCGCCTCTTCCAGATGGCCCAGCATGCCGTCGACCTGGCGGGCATCGGCCTCGCGCGCCTCGGGCACGGCAGAGGCCACCGGATATGCACCCAGCGCCATGCGCCATTCGTAGGCGATGACCTGCAGCGCCGCGCCGATGTTCAGCGAGCCGAAGGACGGGTTGGTGGGGATGCTCAGCGCCACGTGGCAGCGGTAGACGTCCTCGTTGCGCATGCCGAAGCGCTCGGAGCCGAACAGGAAGGCCACGGACTGCGGCGGCTCCGCCACGGGTGGCGAGGTGTCCAGCAGTTGCTCGAAACATGCGCGCGGCGCCATCGTGGGCGGACCGAAGTCGCGCGCCGTCATGGCGGTGGCGCAGAGGTAGTGCACGCCATCCACGGCCTCGGACAGGTCATCGACGATACGTGCCTTCGACAACACGTCCAGCGCCCCGCTGGCGCGCTGGATGGTTTCCTCACGCCGCAGCACATTGGCCCAGCGCGGCGCAACCAGCACCAGGTCGTCGAAGCCCATGGTCTTCATGGCGCGGGCGGCGGCGCCCACGTTGCCGGCGTGGCTGGGCTGGATCAGGATGAATCGCGTCTGCATGGGGCGCGATTGTCTCAGCCGCCTGGACCACGCGTTTCATGGGAAAATGCCACCTCGCCCACGCGCCATCGCGCCCGTGGAGCCTCCATCGCAGCAAGCCGAGCGGCCTTCCCCGAGGGAAGACCGGCCCGGGCCAACCACCACAATTTATGCCGTCCCCGAACCTCCATCCCATGATCAATGTGGCCGTCAAGGCCGCACGCGCCGCCGGCTCCATCATCAACCGCGCCGCGCTCGACGTGGAATCGGTACGCGTCTCGCAGAAGCAGGTCAACGACTTCGTGACCGAGGTGGACCAGGCCAGCGAAAAGGCCATCATCGAGACCCTGCTGACTGCCTATCCGGGGCACGGCATCCTGGCCGAAGAGTCTGGCCGCGAACACGGTGCCAAGGATTCGGAGTTCGTCTGGATCATCGATCCGCTCGACGGCACCACCAACTTCATCCATGGCTTTCCGGTCTACTGCGTGAGCATCGCGCTGGCGGTACGCGGCATCGTGGAACAGGCGGTCATCTACGACCCCACGCGCAACGACCTCTTCACCGCCACCAAGGGGCGCGGCGCCTACGTGAACGACAGGCGTATCCGTGTCTCCAAGCGCTCGCGCCTGCAGGAATGCCTGGTCTCGACCGGCTTCCCTTTCCGCCCGGGCGACAACTTCAAGAACTACCTGGCCATGATGGCCGAGGTGATGCCCCGCTGCGCGGGCCTGCGCCGCCCCGGCGCAGCCGCGCTGGACCTCGCCTACGTAGCGGCGGGTTTCACCGACGCGTTCTTCGAAACCGGCCTGCAGCCATGGGACGTGGCAGCGGGCTCGCTGTTGGTCACCGAGGCCGGCGGCCTGGTGGGCAATCTCACGGGCGAGGCGAATTTCCTGGACCAGCAGGAGTGCCTGGCGGGCAGCCCGCGCATCTACGGCCAGCTGGTGCCGATCCTGGGCAAGTACAGCAAGTTCGCGCCGGCCGCAGCGAAGGCGGAGGCTGCTGCCAACGCTGCTGAACACGCGCCCACAGCGCCCAGCGACGACGCGGGCTGATACGCGTCACCGGCTTCGACCGAAGAGCATCCAAGAAAAGGGCCCGCTGCCTGTCGCCAGGCAGCGGGCCCTTGCACGTGATCTGCAGGATCAGCCGCGTGCGAGCAGCGACTTGCCCAGCGCGAACACGGAGTTGGGCGCGTTGGTACGCAGCGGCTCCGGCTTGGGCTGGCGCACGATGCTCTGGCGCACGGCCTTGCGGTCCTCGACCTTGTAGCCCTTGGCGCGCTGGTCGGCCACCAAAGTCTGCAGCGTGATCGACTGCATGTAGTCCACCATCTTGGAGTTCAGCGCGTCCCACAGCTCCTGCGCCATGTCCAGCGCGGCGGGCTCGGAGGGGCGCGTGGCGCCACCGGCCATCTCACCGCTTTCGATGGCACCAACGATGTCGGCCACGGTGATCGTGGAAGCCGCGCGGTTCAAGGTATAGCCGCCACCGGGGCCCCGGGTGCTTTCCACCAAGCCGCTCTGGCGCAGGCGGCTGAACATCTGCTCCAGGTACGAGAGCGAGATGCGGTGGCGGAGGGCAATGCTCGACAACGGCACCGGCACCGCACCTTCGTGCAGGGCCAGATCGATCATGGCGATGATGGCAAAACGGCCTTTGGTGCTGATGCGCATGGCGGAATCTCCTTAACCAGTTGGTCACAACACAGGTGACTGCTGCACTTTAATGGGCAAATCACTTCGCGTAAATTCGTATTTCAATATTTTTCAATTCGAAAAAAACTGACAATCACAGCAACGCGCCAGCAACTCTCCTGAACTGCCCGTGAACTTCAAGCATCTCCACTACTTCTGGGTCACCGCCAAGGCGGGTGGCGTGATGCGCGCCAGCGAGCAGCTCAACACCACACCCCAGACCGTTTCCGGACAGATCAAGTTATTGGAAGACGCGCTGGGACACAAATTGTTCCGCAAGAACGGAAGAAATCTGGAATTGACCGACGACGGTCGTGTGGCGCTGGGCTACGCGGAGCAGATCTTCACGCTGGGCAATGCGCTGGAATCCGCTGTGCAGCAGCCGCGCGATGGCGGCCAGCCGCTGGACTTCCGGGTGGGGGTGGCGGACTCGGTGGCCAAGTCCCTGGCCTACCGGTTGCTGGAGCCCGCGTTGTCGGTGCCAAAGCCCGTGCGGCTGATCTGCAGCGAGGGCAAGTTCACGGACCTGCTGTCGCAGCTGGCCCTGCACCGGCTGGACCTGGTGCTGGCCGACGAGCCGATGTCGCGGCGTATCAGCGTGCGTGCCTTCAACCACCTGCTGGGCAGTACGCACATGAGTTTCTTCTGCGCGCCGAGCCTCAAGGCCACACTGAAGGGCGATTTCCCTGCCTGCCTGGACGATGCGCCCATGCTGATCCCAGGCACCGCTGCGTCGGTGCGCAACCAGCTGGAGGGCTGGTTCACGCTGCACCAGTTGCGGCCGCGCATCGTGGGCGAGTTCGACGACGGCGCATTGATGACCGCCTTCGGGCGCGAGGCGCGCGGCGTCTTCCTGGGGCCCTCGGTGCTGGAGGCAGAAACCGTCGCGCAGTACGGCGTGGAGGTGATAGGCCGCAGCAACGAGCTGGAGGAACAGCTCTTCGCCATCTCGGTGGAACGCCACATCACGCACCCCTGCCTGCTGGCCATCACCGACGCCGCACGCGGGCAGCTCTTCCGCGGATTCACGGCCCAGGCCCGGCGCCACCCCACGGCAGCCGCCTGAGCCACTTCAGCTGGTTGCCTATTCAGGCTGGATGCCCGCCTGCTTGACGATGCGGCCGATGTTGACGCGGTCTTCCTCCATGAAGGCACGCACGGCGTCCAGCGGCATGGGGCTCACGATCGCGCCGCGCTCCAGGAAGGCCTGCTTGAAGGCCGGAGCCTGCAGCGCAGCGTTGGCGCGCTGGGCCAGTTGCTCCAGCACGGGGCGCGGCGTGCTCTTGGGCGCCATTACCACCTGGTAGTCAAAGGCCTTGAAGGCGGGAAGGACCTCCTTCACCGTCGGCACCTTGGGCCACTCGGCCAGCCGCTCGTCGCCGAAGACGGCCAGCGCCTTCAGTCGGCCCGCACGCAGCATCGGCAGGGCCTGCGCCAGCGAGCTGGTGATCACGTCCACCGTGCCACCGGCCACGTCCGTCATGCCCGGCACGCCGCCCTTGTAGGGGATGCGCAGCAGGTCGATGCCGGCCTCGCCCGCCATCGACGCGATGCCCAGGTCGCCGTAGTAGGCGTAGGTGTGTTTTCCCGGGCTGCGCTTGGCCATGGCGATGAGCTCGCGCAGGTCATTGGCCGGGAAGCCCGGCGCAGCCACGATCACGGCCTGGATGATGCAGGTGCGCGTGATCGGCACCAGCGACTCCAGCGGCCGGAACTGCGACTCCTTCATCATGAATTCCTGGTTCAGCAGCAGGTTGCCGTAGGAGTACAGCAGCGTTCGCCCATCGCCAGGCGCGTTGCCAACGAAGGCAGAGCCCAGGTTGCCGTTGGCGCCGGGCCGGTTCTCCACGATGAACTTGTCGCCCACCTGCGCCGACAGTGCTTCGGTGAACAGGCGGCCGAGGATGTCGGTGCTGCCACCGGGGGTGTAGGGCACCACCATCGTGGACTGGCGGCGGCTCTCCTGCGCCAGCAGGTTGCCGAAGGGGGAAGCGAGCAAGGGGGCCGCGGCAAGGCTCCCGCAGAAACGTCTGCGATCGATCATGGGTGTCTCCTGTGGGGGGGTAGGTGGGGAACGGAAATCGGTGAAGTCAGCGGCCCTGCCACTGCGCCGGGCGCCGCGCGTTGAAGGCGGCCAGCCCTTCACGCGCGTCCTCGGTCTGGATCATGGCGGAGATGGAGGTCTCGGTGAAGGCCATCATCTCGTGGAAGGACATGGACTCCACGGCGCGCATGGCGTACTTGCCGCGGCGCACGGCGATGGGCGACACGGCGACGATCTCGGCCACCAGTGCGTCCACGGCCGCGTCCAGCTCCGCGAAGGGCACTACCTTGTTCAGGATGCCGATGGAGAAGGCGGTGCGCGCGTCCATCTGCCGGCCCGTCATGCACATCTCGTTGAGGAAACGCGGCGGAATCAGGTCGCGCAGCATGGTCAGGATCTGCATCGGGAACAGGCCGATCTTGACTTCGGGCATGCCGAAGCGGGCGTCCTCGCTGGCGATGACCATGTCACAGAGGCCGAAGAGCCCCATGCCACCGGCCAGGCACAGGCCGTTGAGCCGGCCGACGATGGGCACATGGCAGGCATGCGCCGCGCGCGCGAGGTTGGCCAGGGGCAGCTGCAGGCGCGCGAAGTCGGGCTTGAAGGGCGTGTCGCCAGGCGTGAGGTCCGCCCCGGCGCAGAAGGCCTTTTCGCCCGCGCCCGTGAGCACGATCGCGCGCACGGAAGGATCCTGTCCTGCCTGCGTGATGGCCTGGCCCAGGCCGGTCATCACGGCGTCGGTCAACGCGTTGCGGCGCTGCGGGCGGTTGATGGTGAGGCGGACGACGCCGTCCTGGCGCTCGACGAGCAGGTCGTCACCGGCGACGGTGGGGGCATTGGAGGGCGATGCGCTCAAGAGGTTGCTCCTGTGTGGAATCGTCTCCACAGCAGGAGTGCCATGGAAGTACTATTGACAGAACTATATGATAATTTTAAAGTCGCCGCGTTGTCTACACCCATCACGCGACGGAGACGAAACCGATGCAACTGCGATCCCGCCCCCTGCTCCTGGCCTGCATCGCATGGGCCACGGCCTCCCTCTCCCTGGCGCAGGCGCCGTCCACTCCGGTGCGCATCGTGCTGGGTAGTGCACCGGGCGCCAGTTCGGACGCGGTCTCGCGCCTGCTGGCGGAGAGTTTTTCCCGCACCATGGGCCGCACCTTCCTGGTCGACAACCGGCCCGGGGCGTCGAGCAACATCGCTGCCGACCATGTGGCCAAGTCCCCGCCGGACGGCAACACGCTGCTGCTGATCTACAACGCGCACCCCGCTGTGGGCGCGTTGTTCCCCAACCTGCCCTATGACCCGATCAAGGACTTCCGCTCCGTGGGCATGGTGGGCACCACGCCATACGTGCTGGTGGCCAATCCGAATGTGCCGGGCCGCAACTTCGCCGAGGTGATCGCGCAGGCCAAGGCCAGCAAGCGGCGCCTGAGTTACGCCACGCCCGGCGCCGGCACCCCACAGCACCTGATGATGGAGCGCCTCAAGCAGCTCACGGGGGTGGACATCACGATGGTCCACTACAAGAGCAGCGCGCCCGCGCAGAGCGACGTGATGGCGGGCCATGTCGACATGACGCTGTCCACACCCAGTCTCGGCATGCCCCAGGTGAAGGCCGGCAAGGTCAAGGCCCTCGCGGTCACGAGCGCGGAGCGCTTGCCCGATTCACCCGACACCCCCACGCTGAAGGAATCCGGCATCGAGAACTTCGTGTCGGTGGGCTGGTTCGCGCTGCTGATCCCGGCCAGGACACCGGACGCGATCGCCAAGCGCTACACCGACGAGCTCAACCAGGCCCTGTCCACGGAACCTGTCAAGGGCAAGCTGCTGGCGATGGGCATCACGCCCGTGCCCGGCCCCGCCGAGGTGCTGGACAAACAGATGCAGGGGGACGCAGCGATGTGGACCCAACTGATCAACGAACTGGGCATCAAGCCCGAATAACCCGAGAAGGACTGCCCACCATGATGGAACTCGACCTGAGTCCCGAACGCCAGCAGATCAAGGAGGCGGTGCAGGCGCTCTGCGACCAATTCGGCGACGACTACTGGCGCCAGAAGGACCAGACCCACAGCTTCCCCACCGAATTTCAGAAAGCTATCGCCGAGGCGGGCTGGCTGGGCATCACGATGCCACCGGAGTACGGCGGCGCGGGCCTGGGCATCACCGAGGCCGCGCAGCTGATGCAGATCGTGGGCAACTCGGCCGGCACGCTCGCGGCCTGCACCACCATCCACATCAACATCTTTGCGCCGCATGCGATCGTGGTGCATGGCACGGCCGAACAGAAGGCCGCGATCCTGCCACCGCTGATCAAGGGCACGGACGTGACCTGCTTCGCCGTGACCGAGCCCGATGCCGGTCTGGACACCACCAGCATCAGCACACGCGCAGTGCGCCAGGGCGACGGCTATCTGGTGAGCGGCCGCAAGATGTGGATCTCCACCGCGCAGCGCGCCAACAAGATCATGCTGCTCGCGCGCACCACGCCGCTGGACCAGTGCAAGAAGCGCACGGAGGGCATGACGCTGTTCTATACCGACTTCAACCGCCGCTACATCGAGGCGCGCGAGATCGCCAAGATGGGCCGCGCCGCGGTGGACTCCAACGCTGTCTTCATCGATGGCCTGCCCGTGCCCGAGAACCACCGCATCGGGCAGGAAGGCGACGGCTTTCGCATCCTGCTCGACGCCATCAACCCCGAACGCATCCTGGTGGCGGCAGAAGCCATCGGCATCGGCCGCCGCGCACTGGCGAAAGCCACGGCCTATGCCAAGGAGCGTGTGGTATTCGGTCGGCCCATCGGCAAGAACCAGGGCATCGCGCATCCCCTGGCCAAGAACTGGATGGACCTGGAGGCCGCCGACATGCTGATGTGGCGCGCCGCGCAGCTCTACGACGCAGGCCGCCCCTGCGGCGCGGAGGCCAACGCCGCCAAGTACCTCGCGGCCGAGGCCGGCCTGCATGCCTGCGAGCAGGCGGTGCGTACGCACGGTGGCATGGGCTACGCGGCCGAGTACGACGTGGAGCGTTACTTCCGCGAAATCATGGTGCCCAACATCGCGCCGGTGAGCCGCGAAATGATCCTGAACTTCATCGGCGAGAAGGTGCTGGGCCTGCCCCGCTCGTACTGACCTCCATCGAAAACGATACACCATGGCAAGCAAGAAGAACTCACAGAATCTCCGTATTGGGGGTGCCAGCGCATTCTGGGGCGACAGCAACCGCGGCGTGGAGCAGCTGGTACGCCACGGCAACGTGGACGTGCTGGTGTTCGACTACCTGGCGGAACTCACGCTGTCCATCATGGCCAGCGCCAAGTCCAAGAATCCCGAGATGGGGTATGCCACCGACTTCGTGACTGCGCTCACGCCGGTGCTCAAGGACATCCAGCAACGCGGCACGAAGGTCCTGAGCAATGCGGGCGGCATGAACGCGCAGTCCTGCGCGGCCGCCCTGCGCAAGGCGGCGGACGCCGCCGGCGTGGCGCTGAAGATCGCCGTCATCGAAGGCGACGACCTGCTGCCCGTGCAGGCGCAGATCCAGGCCGAAGGCGTGCGCGAGATGTTCTCCGGCGCCTCCATGCCCGGCGGCTTCACGAGCATGAACGCGTACCTCGGCGCGTTCCCCATCGTCGAGGCGCTGCGCCAGGGTGCGGACGTGGTCATCACCGGCCGCTGCGCCGACTCCGCGCTCGCGCTGGCCGCGCTGGTCCACCACTTCGGCTGGACCGCGCAGGACTACGACCGGCTCTCTGCCGGCAGCCTGGTGGGCCACATCCTCGAATGCACGCTGCAGGTCACCGGCGGCCTGTACACCGACTGGTGGCGCGTGCCGGGCTGGGACGACATGGGGTACCCGATTGCCGAATGCGAGGCGAGCGGCGAGTTCGTGCTCAGCAAGCCGCCGGGCACCGGTGGCCTGATCGAGCCGCTGGTGGTGGCCGAGCAGATGCTCTACGAGGTCACGGACCCCGCCAACTACCTGCTGCCCGACGTGGCCTGCGACTTCACCGGCGTGCAGCTCACGCAGGAAGGCCCGAACCAGGTGCGCGTGCGCGGCGCGCGCGGCCGTGCGCCCACGCCCACCTACAAGGTCAGCGGCACCTGGCTGGACGGCTACCGCCTGTCCACTACGCTCACCTTCGTGGGGGCCGACGCCATCGCGATGGGCCGGCGCGCCGTGGAGGCGATCCTGACCCGCGCACGTCGCCTGCTGCGCGAGGCCGGGCATGGTGATTTCGCCGAGGTGAACGTCGAGGTGCTGGGCAGCGAGCAACCCACCTTCGGCGCCCAGGCCCGCGCCGACGCGCGCGAGGTGGTGGTGCGCCTGTCCGCACGCCACAGCAATGCCAAGGCGCTGGGCATCCTGGCGGTCGAGGTCGCCCCGATGGGCATCGCCGGCGCGCCCGGCACCACCGGCTTCAGCGGCCGGCCCAAGGTGCAGCCGGTGTTCCGGCTGTTCTCGTTCCTGTGGCCCAAGGCCCGCTTCGCCATCACGGTGGAGATGGACGGTGCGCACCACACGGTGGCGCTGCCGGAGGGCCCTTCGCGCTACGAAGCTTCCGAGGGCAGCCGGCACGGCAAGACGGCACTGCCCCAGGGCGAGCGTGTCACGCTGCCGCTGTCGGCCATCGCGGTGGCACGCAGCGGCGACAAGGGCGACCTGGCGCATGTGGCGCTGATCGCGCGCCGCCCGGAGTTCGCGGACTTGATCGGCGAACAGCTCACGGCCCAGGCTGTGGGTCACTGGTTCGCGCACCTGGCCAAGGGCGAGACCACGCGTTATGACGTGCCCGGCGTGAACGCCTACAACTACGTGCTACGCGAGGCCCTGGGCGGTGGGGGTGCCGCCTCGCTGCGCAACGACCCGCTGGGCAAGACCTTCGGCCAGGTGCTGCTGACGCACCCGGTGCAGGTGCCGGTGGAATGGTTGCCGCATGTGTCCAGGGGCTTCGACGGCGTCATCGCAGGCGAATGAGCGCGCTGTCCATGGCAGGCAGCCGGCTCAGCGTGACGGAAGCGGTGCTGCAGCGCCAGTCCATACGGGCCTTCCTGCCGCGCGCCGTGGAAGGTGCCGTGGTGCGCGAGATCCTGCAGCTCGCCCAGAGGGCACCGTCGGGTGGCAACCTGCAGCCCTGGCAGGTCGTCGCCCTGGCCGGCGCGCCGCAGCAGGCGTTGATGGACGAGGTGGCGCGCAAGCTGGATGCCGGCGAGCGGGAGGCCGCGCAGTACGCGGTCTACCCTCCAGGCCTGTGGGAACCGCTGCGCAGCCGCCGGCAGGAGGCCGGCACGCAGCGCTACGACGCATTGGGTCTGACGCGCGAACAGAACGGGCAACAGGAACTGGAGCGGCGCAACTACCGCTTCTTCGGTGCGCCCGTGGGCCTGTTCTTCTTCCTCGACCGGCGCGTCGGGCCACCGCAGTGGTCCGATGTCGGCATGTTCATGCAGACGCTGATGCTGCTGGCGGTGGAACGCGGCCTGGCGACCTGCCCGCAAGAGGTGTGGTCGAACTGGCCCGAAACCGTGGCGCGCCATTGCGACGCGGCATCCACGCTGCAGCTCTTCGCCGGGATGTCGCTGGGCTATGCGGATACGTCGTCCCCGATGAACGGCTACCGCACCGGACGTGCAGCGGCGCCGGAGTGGCTGACGCTGAAAGGCCTGGAGGGTTGAACCTTCCGGCACCGGCCATTGCCACCCCTCCCCGATGGGCCGCGGGGCTCACAGCCGCATGATCGTCTTCCCGAAGTTCTTCCCCTGCAACATCCCGATGAACGCCGGCACCGTCTGCGCGATGCCGTCGACGATGTCTTCCTGCACGTGGATGGCGCCCGCGCGGTACCAGCGCCCCATGTCCGCCAGGAATCGCTCCCGCGCGCCGCGGTGGTCCGACATGATGAAGCCACGCACCGTGAGGCGCTTGGCCAGCACCTGGAACCAGCCCGGGCCGGCACCGAAGGCGTCGTTGTATTCGGAGATCAGGCCGCACACCGCCACCCGGCCGTTCTGGTTCAGCAGCGGCCACACCACATCGCGCACGTGCCCGCCCACGTTGTCGAAGTAGACGTCGACGCCCTGCGGGCAGGCAGTCGCCAGCGCGGCCTCGAAGCCGTCGGCCCGGTAGTCCACGCAGGCATCGAAGCCCAGCGTCTGCACCACATGCCCACACTTGTCCGCGCCCCCGGCGATGCCAATCACGCGGCAGCCGAGCTGGCGGCCGATCTGGCCCACCATCGAGCCCACGGCACCGGAGGCGGCGGAGACCACCAGGGTCTCGCCGGCCACAGGCACGGCGACCTCGTGCAGGCCCACCCACGCCGTCTGGCCGGAGGTGCCGAGCGCCCCCAGCCACACGGTGGGCGGCGCCAACTGCGGATCGATGCGCGACACGCCGGCCCCTTTCGACACCGAATACTCCTGCCAGCCCGCCGCCATGGAGACCACGGGATCACCCACCCGGAAATCCGCGTGCCGAGAGGCCACCACCTCGCCCACGGCCTGCGAATAGACGACATCGCCCAACGCCATCGGCGCTGCGTAAGACCTGGCCTCGCCCATGCGCAGGCGCGCTGCGGGCGCCAGGCCCAGGTGGCTGTGGCGGATCAGGAACTCACCCTCGCCGGGCTCGGGCACCGGCACGCTCTGCAGCGCGAAGTTCTCTGCACGTGGCAACCCCTCGGGGCGGGACACCAGGACGATGCGGCGGTGGGTGGACATGCGGTCTCCTGAAGAAGAAGATGTACGACACACCTGGGGCCATACATCCTATTGAACTACAATTAGAACTACATTGATCATAACGCTACGACGGCTGTCCCACACCCCACCATGAGCGCTCCCACATCCGCCCCTTCTTCCACGCCTGCCTCGGGCCCGCTCGCCGGCCTGAAGGTGGTGGACCTCACCGCCGTGCTGATGGGCCCGTCCGCCACGCAGATGCTGGCGGACCTGGGTGCGGACGTGGTCAAGGTGGAGGGGATCGACGGCGACTCCACACGCAAGATCGGCCCCAGCGGCGACAAGAAGATGGGCCCGCTGTACCTGGGACTGAACCGCAACAAGCGCAGCATCGTGCTGGACCTCAAGCGCCCCGAGGGCCGCGAAGCCTTCCTGCGGCTGGTCGAGAAGGCCGACGTCCTGACCTGCAACGTGCGCCCCAAGGGCATGGAACGCCTGGGCCTCACCTACGCGGAACTGTCGAAGAACAACCCGCGCCTGATCTACGTGAGCATGGTCGGCTTCTCGCAACGCGGCCCCTACGCGCGCTCGCCCTCCTACGACGACCTGATCCAGGCCGCCGTGGGGCTGCCCTGGACGGTGGCCGCGAACTCGGACGGCCAGCCGCGTTATGTGCCTGTCAACATCGCGGACCGCTCGGTGGGCCTGTACGCCTTCGGCGTGATCACCGCGGCGCTCTACGCCCGCAGCAACACCGGACGGGGCCAGCAGGTCGACGTGCCGATGTTCGAGACCATGGTGCCCTACATGCTGGGCGACCACCTCTACGGCCAGAAGTTCATCCCGGCGCAGGGCGACTTCGGTTACCCGCGCATCCTGGCCCGTGAGCGCACACCCTACCGCACCCTGGACAGTTATGTGTGCTGCACGATCTACTCCGACCAGCACTGGAAGGCCTTCCTGGAAGTGATCGGCAAGTCGGAGATGTGGCGCAGCGACCCGCGCCTGCAGTCCATGACCACGCGCACGGCCCATGCCGAAGCACTCGCCACCTTCACCAAGGACGAACTCGCCAAGAAGACCACCGCCGAATGGCAGGAGCTGCTCAAGGCCGGGGACATCCCCGTGTTCCCCATGCACACCATGCAGAGCCTGCTGGAAGACGAACACCTGAAGGAGATCGGCTTCTATTTCGAGGTGGACCACCCCACCATCGGCAAGATGCGCGAGACCGCCGTGCCCAGCGAATGGCATGGCACGCCACCCACCGGCTACCGCCTGCCGCCGCGCCTGGGCGAGCACAGCGCCGAGGTGCTGGCCGAGGCAGGGTATTCGGCCGAGGAGATCGAGGCGCTCGCCAAGGCGGGCGTCACGGCCAAGGACCCGCTGGGGCCTGGCTGATACGGTTGCCGCCGGCCCGCTCCCGCGTGGCTACCGTGCCTTCGGTTTGTCGAGCAGGGCCGTGATGTCGCGCGATATGCGGAAGCGGTCACCGCGGTAAACGACCTTGCCGAAGTAGGCGACCTTCTCGCCCGGCAGCAGCAGCACGCGGTCCACGCGCGCCACCGGGCTGCCCAGGGGCACGCCCAGCAGCGTGGACTCCTCGTAGGTGGCCGTGCCCACGGCGATGCTCTCGTGCCCCCCGGCCAGCGCGGGCTTGGCATGGTCGCGCACCAGCGGTGTCAGCATCGCATGCTGCTCCGCGCCCGGGGCGAAACGCTTGTAGACCGACAGCTCCACGAAGTTGTCGGCCACGCAGTAGGGCTGTGCGTTGTTGCAGTCCACCTTGCGAATGCGCATGTAGCGGCCGCTGCCGTGGCCCGGCCCGTCGAAATGCGGCGGCAGGGCCTCCACCTCGTCGATCGACAGGATCTGGATCGAGTAATTCTCGAGATGCCGGTCGATGGAGCCGATGGAGGAATACAGCGGATTGGCCGCACCGCCCACCGGTTCGTAGGTCACGACCGTGCGCCGCCCGCGCTGGCTGGACAGCAGCCCTTCCTTGACCAGCATCTGCACCGCCTGGCGCACCGTCACGCGCGCGAGGGCAAACTCCTCCACCAGCGCGGACAACGTGGGGATTTCCTCGCCGTGCTTCCAGGTGCCGCTGAGGATGCGATCGCGCAGCACGATGCACACCTGCGCGTACAGCGTGACCGGGCCGGTCTGGAACTGGCCGGCCATCATGGGCGCGTTGACGGGGAAAAGGAATGCATGGGCGGGAAAGGGGCTGTGGGCATCGGATGCGTCCCGTCTGGCTGCGGGGCCGCGCATTGTCGCCATATCGGCACCGCCGCGATACGCGCGGGCGGCCGCACAGGGAAATCATTTGTTTGAGTGATAACGCCAGGTTCGCCAGCGTGCAAATTGCCCGAAAACCGCGGTTCTGTGCCCATTGCTCCGAAATGGCGAGGGCCCGCCACACAATCGCCGGCTTTGTCGCCCGGTGCCGCACGGTTCCGGCACCCCCTGGAGAAGGACGATGGCACGCCGCCCCGCGGTTCGCTTCCAGCACTGGGTGGCAGGCACCATGCTGCTGCTGGTGCTGTCCCTGACCGGCACCTTCCTGTGGCTGGTGCTGGGCAAGCTGGCACGCCAGAGCGCAGGCGAGGCCGAGGCCGACTTCGGGCGCATAGCGCAGAGCAGCGCCGCCGAAATCCGGGACATGCTGCAACTGCACCGCCGCTACGTGGAGCAGTTGGCGGCTTTCTCGGAACGGCCGGATTTCGCCACGGGTCGGACGGACGAACAGGCACTGGTCCGCAGCCTGCTGGTGAACCCGGCGCTGGAATCCGTGGCAGTCGGCTGGTCCAACGACGACCTGCTGCTCATCTCGCAGGTCGACGACGGGCCACATGCCCGATCCGGGCAGCCGGTGCCGGCCGGCACGCGGTACTCGGTGCTGCGCCTCCAGCAGGATCCCGGTGGCCAGCGCAGCTCCAGCGAGCGCTTCATGGGCACCGACGGCACGCCGCTCGCGCAGCAGGATGCACCGAGCGGTTACCGGCCCAGCCAGCGCCCCTGGCTGCGCGACACCCTCGCCCGCGGCTCCACCTCCCTCAGCGCACCCCTCGCCTACCCGGGCTATCCGGGCATCCGGCTCACCATCGCCGCGCCGCTGCACAACGGCCTGGGCGTGGTCACCACCAGCATCAGCCTGGACACTTTCGACGCCGTGCTGGACGCGCTCCACCTCAGCCCGAACGGCCTGGTGGCGGTGGTGGACGCATCGCAGAACGTGCTGGCGCTGCGGGCCGATGGCGGCCGCTACGGCACCATCGATGCCGCTCCCGGCCGGCTGGTGCGGCTGCGCGACACGGGCAGCCTGCTGCTGGCGCAGCTCGCGGCACGGGCGGACTGGCCCCCGGATGGCGCACCGCAACGGACCACGCTGGACCAGCGAGAGTTCCTGCTGGCCACGCACACCCTCGAGCCCTTGCCAGGAGTGCGCTACCGCGTGCTCGTGCTGGCGCCGATGGCAGACTTCACCGGCACGGTGGACCGCAGCCGGCGCGAAGCGCTGGCCACAGCCGGGGTGGTGCTTGCCCTTTTGCTACCGCTGGCCTGGTTCGGCACCCGGCGCGTGTCCGCCACGCTGGCCCTGTTGGCGCGACGCTCCGAACGCATCAGCCAGTTCGACTTCGCGCCGCCGCAGCAGCCCATTAACTCGTTCGTGCACGAGATCCAGGTGCTGGCGCAGGCGCAGGAGGTCACGCGGGAGTCCATCGCCGAACGCACCCGGGCGCTGGAGCACGCCCGCCAGCGCCTGGCCCACCTGGTGCGCCAGGGCATCGCGCTGAGCCGCGAGCGCGACCGCCAGAAGCTGCTGCAAGGCGTTGCCGCGGCGGCGCTGGACATCGCGGACTGCCCCGTGGTCCTGCTGCGCCTGCGCGATGCGCAGGACATGCTGCGCACCGCCGCCAGCATCGGCGACCCTGGCTGGACCCTGGCCGACATCCCGATGCGCGACCCCGCCACCGGCCAGCCCTGGCGCCGCTACATGGCGGCGCAGACGGCCTGGGCCGGCAAGACCCTGGTGGTGGATGACGTGCAGACCGAGACCGTGGTCGACGTGGGCAACCTGCGGGAGGCGAACAAGCGTCTGCCGGTGCCCATCCGTTCGGTGCTTTCGGTGCCCCTGAGCACGCCCGAGGGGCGGGTGCTCGGGGTGCTGATGCTGGCCAACGCCCGCGACCCGGTCACGCGCGAAGTGGCCGCCTTCGACGCCGGGACGGTGGAGCTGGTGGAGGCGCTGGCCTCGCAGGCCGCCGTGGCGCTGGAGAACCAGAACCTGGTCCAGGCCCAGCAGAAGCTGCTGGACTCGATCATTCGTCTGCTGGCCAACGCCATCGACGCCAAGAGCCCCTACACCGGAGGCCATTGCGAGCGCGTGCCGGAGCTGGCCTTCATGCTGGCCGAGGAGGCCACCCGCGTGCAGGAAGGGCCACTCGCCGACTTCGGCTTCCGCAATGAAGACGAATGGCGCGAGTTCCGCGTGGGCGCGTGGCTGCACGACTGCGGCAAGGTCACCACGCCCGAGTACGTGGTGGACAAGGCCACCAAGCTGGAGACCCTCTACAACCGCATCCACGAGGTGCGCACGCGTTTCGAGGTGCTGCTGCGCGACGCGCGCATCGCGGCGTTGCAGGCCATTCTCGCCGGCACCGACCGCGACACCGCCTGGGCCACCTGCGCGGCGCGCGAGCGGCAGCTGCAGGAGGACTTTGCCTTCGTGGCCGTTGCCAACCTCGGCAGCGAACACATGGCCTCCGAGGACATCGCCCGCATCCGGGCCATCGCGTCCCAGCCCTGGGAACGGCATTTCGACGACCGCCTTGGCCTCTCGCATGCCGAGGCCGAGCGGGTCTCCGGCATTCCTGCGGCCGCACTGCCAGCAAAGGAAACGCTGCTGGCCGACAAGCCCGGCCACATCGTGCCGCGCGAGCGCAGCGTGGTGCTGGATGCACGCCACGGCTTCCAGATGAAGGTGCCGAAACACCTCTACCACCAGGGCGAGCTGCACAACCTGTGCATCGTGCGCGGCACCCTCAACGAGGAAGAGCGCTTCAAGATCAACGAGCACATCATGCACACCATCGTGATGCTGGAGAGCATGCCCTTCCCTGCGCACCTGCGCCGCGTGCCCGAATACGCCGGCACGCACCACGAGACCCTGCTGGGCACGGGCTACCCGCGCAAGCTCGACGCGAGCCAGTTGTCGGTGCCCGCGCGCATCATGGCCATCGCCGACATCTTCGAGGCCCTGACCGCCTCCGACCGGCCCTACAAGCGGGCCAAGACGTTGTCGGAGTCCATCGCCATCCTGCACCGCTTCAAGAAGGACCGCCACATCGACCCGGTGCTCTTCGACCTGTTCCTCAGCTCCGGCGTGTACCGGCGTTATGCAGAGCGCTTCCTGCAGCCAGCGCAGATCGACGCGGTGGACGTGGCGCAGTACCTGGGGTGAGCTGGCACCCTCCAGCTCGCACGCGCACATGCGCTTTCACACGCGCATTCACACCATGGCCTCCAGCGCGAAGGCAGCGGCATGCGGGATTGCATAATTTCATGCACCACACCCATGCTGACAGACACGCTCCCGCCCATGACGCACCCCACCGCAAGCTCCATACTGGTCAGCGAGGTCGGCCCGCGCGATGGCCTGCAGTCGGTGCGTGCCACCATGCCCACCGAATGGAAGCTGCGCTGGATAATCGCGCTGCACGCCGCCGGCCTGCGCGAGATCGAGGTGGCCTCCTTCGTGCCCGCGAAACTGCTGCCGCAGATGGCCGACGCGGCCGAGGTGGTGCGCCATGCCATCACGCTGCCGGGCCTCACTGTCATGGCGCTGGTGCCCAACCGCAAGGGCGCCCAGGCGGCGCTGGACGCGGGTGTGCACAAAATCACGCTGCCCGTGTCCGCCAGCGCGGCCCATTCCCTGGCCAATGTGCGCAAGACCCCGCAGGAGATGGTGCAGGAGGTGCGTGCCATCGCGGACATGCGCGCAACGCTGGCGCGGCCCGTGCAGCTGGAAGTGGGCATCTCCACCGCCTTCGGCTGCACGCTGCAGGGCGAGGTGCCCGAGGACGACGTGATCCGCCTGGCCGCAGCCTGCGCCGAGGCTGGTGCCGACGAGGTGGGCCTGTCGGACACCGTGGGCTACGCGAACCCGGCCCAGGTGCGCCGCCTGTTCCGCCGCCTGCGCGCCGAGCTCGGCGACAAGGCCGGCGCCGCCCACATGCACAACACGCGCGGGCTGGGGCTGGCCAACTGCCTGGCGGCCTACGAGGAAGGCGTGCGCACTTTCGACGCCTCGCTGGGCGGCCTGGGCGGCTGCCCTTATGCGCCGGGCGCCTCGGGCAACGTGGTCACCGAAGACCTGGTCTTCATGTTCGAGGCCAGCGGCATCCGCACCGGCATCGACCTGCATGCACTCATCGCGGCGCGTGCACCGCTGGCCGCCGGCCTGCCCGGCGAACCGCTCTACGGCATGACGCCGGAGGCCGGCCTGCCCAAGGGCTTCGCTCAAGGAACACTCCATGCCTGACAACCCGCCCCAGCCCCTGCCCTACGCCGGCATTCGCGTCATCGAATTCACGCACATGGTCATGGGCCCCACCTGCGGCTTGGTGCTGGGCGACCTGGGTGCCGAGGTCATCAAGGTCGAGCCCATCGAGGGCGACGCCACGCGCCGCCTGCTGGGCTCGGGCGCGGGCTTCTTCCCCACCTTCAACCGCAACAAGTTGAGCATCGCGCTGGACCTCAAGCAGCCCGAGGGCGTGCAGGCTGCACTGCGACTGGTGGCCACGGCCGACATCGTCAGCGAGAACTTCAAGCCCGGCACGATGAAGAAGCTGGGCCTGGACTACGCCAGCCTGCGCAAGCTGAACCCCCGCCTCATCTACGTCAGCCACAAGGGTTTCCTGCCCGGCCCCTACGAATCCCGCACGGCGCTGGACGAGGTGGTGCAGATGATGGGCGGCCTCGCCTACATGACGGGCCGCACCGGCGACCCGCTGCGGGCCGGCACCAGCGTCAACGACATCATGGGCGGCATGTTCGGTGCCATCGGCGCGATGGCCGCGCTGCGCCAGCGCGAGCAGACCGGCGAGGGCTGCGAGGTGCAGTCCGCGCTGTTCGAGAACAACGTGTTCCTGGTGGCCCAGCACATGATGCAGTTCGCCGCCACCGGCAAGGCCGCAGCCCCCATGCCCAGCCGCATCTCGGCCTGGGCGCTGTATGACGTCTTCACGGTCAGGGACGGCGAACAGATCTTCCTGGCCGCCGTCAGCGACAAACAATGGAGCATTTTCTGCAAAGCCTTCGGCCTGGAGGACATGCTGGCCGACCCGCGCCTGAAGACCAACAACGACCGCGTGCTGGCCCGCGACTGGATGATGCCGCTGCTGCGCTCGCACCTGGCCGATCGCAGCGCCGCCGAACTCGCCGCGATCTTCGAGGCCCATGAACTGCCCTTCGCGCCCATCACGAAGCCGCAGGAACTCTTCGATGACCCGCATCTCAATGCCAGCGGCGGGCTGGCGCCGGTGCG
Source organism: Burkholderiaceae bacterium (assembly GCA_965278985.1). Classification (GTDB taxonomy): domain Bacteria; phylum Pseudomonadota; class Gammaproteobacteria; order Burkholderiales; family Burkholderiaceae_C; genus CAISIP01. The sequence goes on from OZ257131.1 coordinate 2,701,236, forward strand.
CATGAACGACGGCAGCACCGCCAAGGTGCCCCTGCTGCCGCTCACCATCGGCGGCCAGCGCCCCGGCGTGCGGCTGCAGCCGCCGCGCACGGGGGAACACAGCGCGCAACTTCTGGAGCAGGCGGGGTACAGCGCCGACGAGATCGCGCACCTGCGTGCGCTGGGGGCGGTGGCGGGGGAGTGACGCCATCGGCACCGACAAGGCGCCGCCACTGACGGACAATACGCACCCCCAGCCTCGCCTGCCTGCGGCGGGCACCGTTCCTCCGTGATGCACAAAGACAATCTCCGCACCGAAACGCCCCCAGGTGAGCTGGCCCAGCACACGCCGATGATGCAGCAGTATCTAGGCCTGAAAGCGGCACACCCCGACACGCTCCTGCTCTACCGCATGGGCGATTTCTACGAGATGTTCTATGCCGATGCGCAGAAGGCCGCGCGGCTGTTGAACATCACGCTCACGCAGCGTGGCCAGTCGGCTGGGGCGCCGGTAGTGATGTGTGGCGTGCCCTTCCATGCGCTCGAGTCCTACCTGACCAAGCTGATCGCGCTGGGCGAGTCCGTGGCCATCTGCGAGCAGGTGGGCGAGGTGGGTGGCAAGGGGCCGGTGGAGCGCAAGGTGGTGCGCGTCATCACGCCCGGCACGCTGACCGACTCCGAGCTGCTGTCGGACAAGCAGGAGTCCGTGCTGCTGGCCGTGCACCAGGGGCCACGCAATGTCTGCGGCCTGGCGTGGATCAACGTGACACAGGGCGAGATCCAGCTGGCCCAGTGCCACCCCGACGCGCTGGGCGACTGGCTGGCACGCACGAACCCCAGCGAACTGCTGTACAGCGCCGACCTCACGCCTGGCTTCGAGGCGCGCCTGCAGACTTGGCGCGAGGCGCAGCCCATGGCCATGACCATGCGCCCGCAATGGCAGTTCGACCCTGCGCTGGGCCAGCGCAAGCTGCAGGAGCTGCTGCGCGTGGCCAGCCTCGCGGCCTGGGACGCGCAGGAGCTGCCGATGGCACACGCGGCAGCCTCGGCCCTGCTGGCCTATGCCGAACATACGCAGGGCCGCCCGCTGTCGAACGTGCACGCGATCCGCGTGCAGCATGGCGACGCGTTGCTGCACCTGCCGGTGACCACGCGGCGCAACCTGGAGCTCACGCAGACCCTGCGTGGCGAATCATCGCCCACGCTGTTCTCGCTGCTGGACACCTGCATGACCGGCATGGGCAGCCGGCTGCTGCGGCATTGGCTGCTGGAGCCGCCGCGTGACCGAACAATAGCCCGCCAACGCCTGGCCGCCATCGGCGCGTTGCGCGAAGGCCCCTGGCAGACGCTGCGCGAGCAGATCAAGGGTTGCAGTGACATGGAGCGCATCACCGCCCGCATCGCGCTGCGCCAGGTGCGGCCGCGCGAGCTGCTGGGCCTTCAGCTCACGCTGGGCCGCGTGGCGGCGCTGCTGCCGCTGCTGGGCGGCCTGGACAGCTGGCTGGACCTGCTGGCGGGGCAACTGACACCCCCGCCCGGCTGCGAAGCGCTGCTGCGCAACGCTATCATGGACAGCCCCGCCGCGCTGGTGCGCGACGGCGGTGTCTTCGCCACCGGGTTCGACGCCGAACTCGACGAGCTGCGCGCGATCCAGGACAACTGCGACGGCTTCCTGCTGGACCTGGAGCAGCGCGAACGCACGCGCACCGGCATCGGCAACCTGCGCGTGCAGTTCAATAAGGTGCACGGCTTCTACATCGAGGTCACGCAGGGCCAGGCCGCCAAGGTGCCCGACGACTACCGGCGCCGCCAGACGCTGAAGAACGCCGAGCGTTTCATCACGCCCGAACTCAAGGCTTTCGAGGACAAGGCGCTGAGCGCGCAGGAGCGTGCACTGGCGCGTGAGAAGTGGCTCTACGAGCGCCTGCTGGACGACCTGCAGCCTCATGTACCGGCCCTGACCCAGGCCGCGCGCGCGCTGGCCACGCTGGACGTGTTGTGCACGCTGGCCGAGCGCGCGCTCACGCTGGACTGGTGCGCGCCGCAGTTCGCCAACGAGCCCTGCATCGAGATCCGCGCCGGCCGCCACCCCGTGGTGCAGGCGCGCCTGGAGCGGATGAGCAGCGGCAACTTCATCGCCAACCACACCAGCCTCAGCGCCCGCGCGCGCATGCAGGTCATCACCGGCCCCAACATGGGCGGCAAGTCCACCTACATGCGGCAGGTGGCGCTGATCGTGCTGCTGGCCTCCATGGGCAGTTACGTGCCGGCGGAATCCTGCCGGCTCGGGCCGATCGACGCGATCCACACCCGCATCGGCGCCGCGGACGACCTGGCCAACGCGCAGTCCACCTTCATGCTGGAGATGACGGAAGCCGCGCAGATCCTGCACAGCGCCACGGCCCATTCGCTGGTGCTGATGGACGAGATCGGCCGCGGCACCTCGACCTTCGACGGGTTGTCGCTGGCCTCGGCCATTGCCACCTACCTGCACAACCGCAGCCAGGCCTTCACGCTGTTCGCGACGCACTACTTCGAACTCACGGAGTTCCCCGCGAACCACCACCATGCGGTGAACATCCATGTGAGCGCCACCGAGTCGGGCCGCGACATCGTGTTCCTGCACGAGGTGCAGCCCGGGCCCGCGAGCCGCAGCTACGGCATCCAGGTGGCGCGCCTGGCGGGCATGCCGGCGGGGGTGCTGAACCACGCGCAGCATGCGCTGGAAACCTTGGAGCGCGCCGCCTCGGCGCACCAGGCGCAGGTGGACCTGTTCGCGGCGCCACCGGAAGTGGCCACCAGCGGCCCTTCACCGGTCGAGATCGCGCTGCAGGGCATCGACCCGGACAGCATGAGCCCGCGCGAGGCGCTGGAGGCGCTCTACCAGCTCAAGAAGGCGGCGCGCTCGGTCGCCTGAGCTGCGGCCTCAGCTGCCCGCGGCCAGCATTGCAAGTGCCGCGGCGTGCAGCTGCGGTGTCGCCGCCGCCACCACACGCCCATCGGACTGCAGGCCGAGCGCCCTGCCCTCCCAGTCCGTCACGATGCCCCCCGCCGCCTGGATGAGGCCCGCGGGCCCCAGGTAGTCGTAGGGCTGCAACCCGGTCTCCACGACCAGGTCGATGGTGCCGCCAGCAAGTTGGGCGTAGCCATAACAGTCGCCCCCGAAGCGGCGCATGCCACACGCCTTGCTCAGGCGGTCGTAGGCCTGCCAGTCCGCGGGCTGGAAGATGTCGGGCGAGGTAGTCACGATGCGGGCCTCGGCGAGGCTGCGGCAGTCGCGCACGCGCACCGGGATGCCGTTGCGCCGTGCGACACCGCCCTGCCCTACCCAGCACTCGCCCAGCACTGGCATGTCCACCATGCCCAGCGAGATGGTGGTGCCCTGCAGCACCGCGATCAGCGTGCCCCACAGTGGCGAGCCGGTGATGAAGCTGCGCGTGCCGTCGATGGGGTCCAGCACCCACACGGAATCCGCATCCAGGCGCTCGTTGCCATGCTCCTCACCATAGATGCCATCGGCAGGACATTCGCGCGCCAGGATCTCGCGCATGGCCGCCTCGGCCGCTCGGTCGGCCATCGTCACGGGGCTGTCATCGGCCTTCGTCAACACATCCAGCGGTGTGCGGAAGTGCGGCAGGGACTGCGCCTTGGCGGCATCGGCCAGGGCATGCGCGACGCGCAACAGGTGATCGGGTGCGGAAACAGGCATGGCGATGGGTGGAGAGAGGCAACCTGGATTAGAACCCATCGTCCTCTGCGCAGCCCGCAAAGAGGCCCGCCCGCCATGCGCTGCAGTAGCGCACGACTAAACTCGCAGCTTTCCTGCCTGCGCTGCGCCGCGCTTTTCTCCATGACCTACTGCGTCGCCATCAAACTCAACGCCGGCCTGGTTTTCCTCTCCGACTCCCGCACCAACGCCGGGCTCGACCAGATCAGCACCTTCCGCAAGATGATCGTGTACGAGCGCCCTGGCGACCGCTTCATGGTGCTTCTATCGGCAGGCAACCTGAGCATCTCGCAGTCGGTGCGCGAGATCCTGCAGTCGGAGCAACTGCGCGACTCGCCCGAATCCGAGCCCGTGACGATCTGGAACGCCAAGAGCATGTTCGACGCCGCGCGGGTGCTGGGCTCGGCCATCCGCCATGTGCACACGCGCGACGCGGAGTCGCTGCAACAGGCGGGCCTGGACTTCAATGTCTCGCTGATCTTCGGCGGCCAGATCCAGGGCGAGGGCATGCGCCTGTTCCAGGTGTACTCGGCTGGCAACTTCATCGAGGCCACACCCGAGACGCCGTATTTCCAGGTCGGTGAATCCAAATACGGCAAGCCCGTGCTGGACCGCGTGATCTCCCCCGAGACCCCGCTGGACGAGGCCGCCAAATGCGCGCTGGTGTCCATGGACTCCACGCTCAAGTCCAACCTGTCGGTGGGCCTGCCGCTGGACATGGTGGTCTACGAGGCCAACAGCTTCCAGACCGACAAGGTCGTGTGCATCGACCAGAACAACCCCTACTTCCAGATGATGCACAACAACTGGGGCAAGAAGCTGCGCGAGGTCTTCGACAGCATCGAAGACCCCAGCTGGCATGGCGAGCAGACGCCGGTGCCGCTGGTGGTGGAGTCGCCGCGGCACAAGCCGCTGCGCAAGATCGCCACGCCGCAGGACAAGCTCATCTGAACGGAAGCGGCGCCACGCGATGTCGCTGCTGGTCTTCTCGCACGCCAACGGCTTTCCGGCCGGCACCTACCGCGAGCTGTTCCGCCACCTGCGCGCGCGGGGCTTCAAGGTCCGCGCAGTGGAGATGTTCGGCCACGCGCCCGAATACCCCGTCAGCAACAACTGGCCGCACCTGGTGCGCCAGCTGGCGGATTTCGCGGCCGAAGAGAGCGCCAAGGCAGGTGAGCCGGCCTGGCTGGTGGGCCATTCGCTGGGCGGCTTCCTGAGCCTGATGGCGGCGGCCCGCCATCCACTGGTGGCGCGCGGGGTGCTGATGCTCGACTCGCCGCTGCTGGGCGGCTGGCGTGCCACCACGGTGGGTATGTTCAAGACCGCGCAGATGGTGGAGCGGGTGTCGCCCGGCGCCGTGAGCCGGCGGCGCCGCACCAGCTGGCCCGATGCCGCCGCGGCGCTCGCGCATTTCCAGGGCAAGAAGGCCTTCTCCATCTGGGAACCGCAGGTGCTGCAGGATTACGTGGACCACGGCATGCAGGATGCCGAAGGCCAGCGTGTGCTGAAGTTCTCGCGCGAAGTCGAGACCGCGATCTACAACACCCTGCCCCACGACCTGGACCAGCTGCTGCGACGCCACCCGTTGCAGTGCCCCGCTGCGTTCATCGGCGCGCTGCAGTCGCGCGAGATGCGGCAGGTGGGCATGGCGCTGACGCAGCGCATCACCAAGGGCCGCATCACGATGGTGGACGGCAGCCACCTGTTCCCGATGGAAAGGCCCCTGGCCACGGCGGCCGCCATCGAAGCGACACTGCTCAACCTGCAGAGCATCGAGGGCTGAGCGAGCACACCGCGCCGCGGCGGGCCCGTGCAGGCGCCTACGCAGGCCGCCGGTGCACCACCAGCTTGGGCGTGAAGCGCTGCAGCACTTCGCCGTTCTGGTTCTTCGTCTCGCACACCATGGCGACCATCGCCCGGCCGGGCCTGGAGCGCGAAGGCGTGATCTCCAGCACCTCGCTCTCCACATGCAGCACATCACCGGGCCGCGTGGGCCGGGGCCATGACAACTCGCCGCCCGCGCCGATGATGCCGTCGGCCAGTGGGATGCCGCTGGTCACCAGCAGGCGCATCGTCAGCGCCGCCGTGTGCCATCCGCTGGCGGCCAGCCCCGCGAAGAACGTGTCCTTGGCCGCCTCTTCGTCCAGGTGGAAGGGCTGCGGGTCGAACTGCTGCGCGAAGGCCTTGATCTGCGCTGCGTCCACCAGATGGTCGGCGGAGGTGAAGCGGGCTCCGACCGCGAGGTCTTCCAGGTACAGCGCGCGAGGCGCATCGGGCGTGACGGGGCTGGAATCCATGGCAATGTCCTTGTCAATGTATATGCAATGATTGTAGCTACAATCATCAGATGGCCACCGCAACCACCCCCCCGACAGCCGCCGCGCGCGCGCTCGACCCGCGCACCCGACTGCTGCTGGAAGGACCCATCGTGCCCACGCTGCTGCGGCTGGCGGCACCCAATGTGCTGGTGATGGTCGCACAGGCCGCCGTGGGGTTGATAGAGACCTACTTCGTGGGCCGCCTGGGGCTCGATGCTCTCGCCGGCATGGCGCTGGTCTTCCCCATCGTGATGCTGATGCAGATGACCTCGGCGGGCGCCATGGGGGGCGGCATCGCCTCGTCCATCGCGCGCGCCCTGGGTGCAGGGCGGCGTGACGATGCCAACGCGCTGGTGCTGCATGCGGTGCTGATCGCGGTGGGTTTCGGCCTGGCCTTCACGCTGGTGCTGCTGCCGGGCGGGCGCTGGCTGTATACGCTGATGGGTGGCAGCGGTGCCGCGCTGGAGGCCGCGCTGGTCTACTCGCACTGGGTCTTCGGTGGCGCGATCCTGGTGTGGTTGTTCAATTCGCTGGCAGCGGTGATCCGCGGCACCGGCAACATGGCGGTGCCGGCCAACGTGACCGTGGCGGGCGTGGTGTTCCTGATCCCTGTCTCGCCCCTGCTGATCTTCGGCTGGGGCCCGTTGCCGGGCATGGGCATCGCCGGCGGCGCGCTGGCGCTGCTGCTGTACTACCTGGTCGGCACGCTGGTGCTGCTGGCTTACCTGCGCTCCCCCCGCAGCCTGCTGCGGGCCCGCTTCGCGGGGATCCGCCTGCGCTGGGCGCTGTTCCGCGACATCCTGCGCATCGGCCTGCTGGGCTCCGTGTCCACGGTGTCCACCAACCTGGCCATCGGCACGGCCACCGCGTTGGCGGGCCACTTCGGCGCGGGCGCGATCGCCGGTTACGGCACCGCTTCCCGCCTGGAGTACCTGCTGGTGCCACTGGTCTTCGGCCTGGGCGCGCCCCTGGTGGCGATGGTGGGCACCTGCATGGGCGCCGGCCAGCGCGAGCGCGCGATGCGGGCGACCTGGATCGGCGCGGCCATCGCCTTCGCCCTGGCAGAAGCCATCGGCCTGGCCGCGGCGCTGTTCCCGCGCCCCTGGCTCCTGCTCTTCGGCAGCGATCCCGCCATGCTGGACACCGGCAGCCTCTACCTGCGCACCGTGGGGCCGCTGTATGGCTTCTTCGGCGTGGGGCTGGTGCTGTACTTCGCCTCGCAGGGCGCGGGCCGTCTGATGTGGCCCATCATCGGCAACCTGGCGCGGTTGGCGGTGGCTGGCATCGGCGGCTGGCTGGCACTGCGCTGGGGCGGGGAGCTGGGCCATGTCTTCGCGGCCCAGGGAGTCGCCCTGGTGTTCTACGGCGTGGTCACTGCGCTGGCCATCGCAGGCGGCGCCTGGTTCGGCCGCGTGGGGTGGCCGCGCACGACGGGTGGATTGATGCGACGGCTTCAGCGGGTGTGAGAGCAGACTTTCAGTCCACGGGGGGGCGAACTACTCCGCCCAGACCACCAACCCGCTGTACGCCGTCACCAGCACCACGATGCCGAAGGCGATGCGGTACCACGCGAACCCCACGAAGGTGTGGGTGGCGATGTAGCGCAGCAGCCAGCGGATGCAAATCCAGGCGCTGATGAACGAGAACAGCAGGCCCACCGCGAACATCGGCAGGTCGGCCATGGAGAGCAGCGCGCGTTCCTTGTACAGGCTGTACGCGCCCGCGCCGATCAGCGTGGGGATGGCCAGGTAGAACGAGAAGTCGGTGGCGGCCTTGCGCGACAGGCCCATGAACATGCCGCCGATGATGGTGGCGCCGCTGCGGCTGGTGCCAGGGATCATCGCCAGGCACTGCACCAGCCCGACCTTGAGTGCGTCCATGGGTGTCATCTGGTCCACGTCGAGGATGCGGGGCGCCGTGGCGGCCTGGCTCTGGCGCCGCTCGGCCCACAGGATGATGAAGCCCCCCAGGATGAAGGCGCTGGCCACCACCACCGGGGTGAACAGATGCTCCTTGATCGTCTTGCCGAAAAGCAGGCCCAGGACCACTGCCGGAAAGAAAGCGATCAGCACATTGAGCGCGAAGCGTTGCGCCTGGCGCTGGGTGGGCAATTCCACCAGGGTGCTGCGGATCTTCTGCCAGTAGACGATGACCACCGCCAGGATCGCGCCAGTCTGGATCGCGATGTCGAAGACCTTGGCCTTGGCGTCGTCCATGCCCAGCAGGGAACCCGCCAGGATCAGGTGCCCGGTGGAGGAAATGGGCAGGAATTCGGTCAGGCCCTCGACCACGCCCATGATCGCGGCCTTCAACAACAGCACGGTATCCACAGATTCTCCTGAAAGGAGTGGGATTATCCGTGCCCGAAGCTGACGGCAGCCTTACTGCACCTTGAGCCCGATGGACTTCACGATCGGCCCGTACTTCGCGGTGTCACGCCGGATGGCATCGGCGAACTCCTCCGGCGTGCTGCCCACCACCTCCTGGCCCAGCGTCAGCAGCTGCGCCTTCACGGCCGGGGTCTGCAGCACCTCACGCACGTCGCGCTGGATCTTGTCGATCACGGCGCGCGGCGTGCCCTTGGGCACGGACAGCCCGTTCCAGGGCCGCACCTCGAAGCCCGTCACACCCAGCTCGTGCAAGGTGGGCACGTCGGGCAACGCGGGGGTGCGCTGCAGACCGGTAGTGGCCAGCGCCTGCAGGGTGCCGGCCTTGATCAGCGGCACGTTGGCGGGGATGCCGTCGAAGGCGAAGTGCACTTCGCCCGACAGCATGGCCTTGGCGATCTCCGCGCCGCCCTTGTAGGGCACGTAGACGGTCTTCACGCCGGCCATTTTGTCGAACATCGCGCCCGCCAGCTGCAGCGAGGTGATGCCGGCGGCGTAGTTCAGCGTGCCGGGGTTCTTCTTGGCATAGTCGATCAGGCCGCGCAGGTCGGTGGCGGGCAGGGTCTTGTTGGCCATCACCACGGTGGACTGCGAGGCGATCAGCGACACATGCTCGAAGTCCTCCATCGGCTTGTAGGGCAGGTTGTCGAAGATGAAGGGGTTGATAGCGAAGGTGGCATCCGTGGCCACCAGGATCACGCTGCCGTCGGCGGGTGCGTTCTTGGCCTCCACGGCGGCGGTCACGGTCAGGCCGCCGGGCTTGTTGTCCACCACCACCGACTGGCCCCACTTGGTGCTGAGGTGCTGGCTCAGCGTGCGCGCCAGCACATCCGAAGGGCCGCCCGGCGGGAAGGGAACGATGATGCGCACGGTCTTGGTGGGGTAGGCGGTGCCCTGTGCCATGGCGAAGCTGGCAACGGACAGGGCGGCCACGACGGTGGCGCGGTACAGGAGGGTGGTGAAAGAGGCCATGGCAGATTCCAGGAGATGAGAAAAGGGGGTTCCGAGCCATCTTAGGAAAGTGCCCATCGCGCGACCAGGGGGCCAGGAGGGCCGCCATACGGGCAAGGACATGGCGCCATAGCGGGCCTCTCAGCAAGTAGCACGCCCCACCTGCTCTGCCTGCCATGTTCCGCAGGACGCGTGCGCGCCGCGATCCGTCCGCAGTCCAGTCCGCATGGGGGCATGTCCCAGCCCATATCCAGCCATTGGAAAAAACAATGGCTGGGCTGTAGGAGCAGCCTGACGGTGATGCGCGGCCACCACGGCTTGCCGTTGGCAGGTGCAGGAAGCACCATGGACCCATGCCAACCCGGCAGTACCTACAAGGAGCCACCATGCCATCCAATACATCCGCCAGCCCCAACACTCCCCACTCCACCCCCGACGGCCGCCCCCTGAAGCCGGGCCACCAGGACTCGGTTCTGGAATCCCTTGGCAAGGCCATCACCGACCCCATCCGCGAAGCCTCGGAGGACGAATCCACAGACGTGGACAGCGGCAAAGCCGAGCCGGAGGACCGCGCCGCACGCCACGGCCACTGATCCAGGGCGCGCAGTTCACGCGCTCCGGATGCGTTTCACCCCTTCCAGGCCGCACTTCGTCCCATCCAGGTAGCGGCCCGGACAACGGGCGGGCACAGTCCCGCCCATGCAGCTCACCCCCCTCATCGCCATCCACCTGAGCGCCGCGCTCTCCGCGGTCGCACTGGGCCCGGTTGCGCTGTGGGCGCGCAAGGGCCGCTTCCCGCACCCCCGGCTGCACCGGGCCTTCGGGTATGCCTGGGTCACGATGATGCTGGTGACGGCCACCACCGCCATCTTCATCCGGGACACCGGCCTGCCCAACATCGCCGGCTACACGCCCATCCACCTGCTGGTGCCGGTGGTCTTCGTCTCGCTGTTCGGGGCTTTCCGCGCCCTCGCCAAGGGCGACATCCGGCGCCACCGCATGGCCATGCAGGCGCTGTACGTCGGTGCCTGCATCGTGGCCGGCGTGTTCACGCTGCTGCCGGCCCGTTACCTCGGCCACCTGGTCTGGCACCAGTGGCTGGGCTGGATCTGATCCCCTCACCTTCACCCACTTCCCGCTTCCCACTTCCCAAGGAGTTGCCATGAACCTCGTTGCCATCACCGAGACCCTGCGCCATACGCCCACCTGGGTCTGGGGCGTGTTTGCCATGCTCGTGCTGCTGGGCCTGCGGCATGCCCGCGCTCGGCGCACGGGCCTGCGCAGGGCGCTGCTGATGCCCTTGGTGATCGTCGGCCTGTCGCTGTACGGTACCTTCTCGGTGTTCCATGGCACGCCCATGAACCTGGTGGTCTGGGCGGGTGCAGCGGGGCTGTCGGCGGCATGGTTCGCCACCGGCCAGTGGCCCGCCGGCACCTGGTACGACCGCGAGGCACAGGTGCTGCACCAGCCCGGCAGCTGGACACCGCTGGCCATGATGATGGGCATCTTCGCCATCCGTTACGCCGTGGCGGTCGCGCTGCACCACCATCCGCAATGGGCCACCGACGACGGCATGGCGGCCATGGCTGCCAGTGTCTACGGCGCGCTCAGCGGCGTGTTCCTGGGCCGAAGCGCACGCTTGCTGCGGCTGGTGCTGGGCCGCGAGCCGACCATCCAGGCCCCCACGGCGCCCGTGGCGTGGGGCTGAGCCCGCGCAATCACTTCTTTTCCAAAAAGGACCTGCCATGCCCACCTCCAATACCCTCAGCGATGCCGAGATCGAGCACCGCGCCCACAAGCGCGCCGCCGTGCGCATGGGCTGGCTCGTGCACGCCATGGTCTACGTCGCCGTCAATGCGCTGCTCTTCACCCTGTCCTGGCTCAGCGGGCGCCACTGGGCGGTGTATCCGCTGATGGGCTGGGGGCTGGGCCTGCTGCTGCACGGCGCCGTGGTGTGGATGGTGCTGCCCGGCAATGGCCTGTACCAGCGCATGCTGCAGCAGGAGCGCCTGCGCCTGCAGCCGCAGCGCGACCCGTGGTGAACGCGTCCTTTCCTAGAATCGCCCCCATGACCACGCCGCTCAGCCCCGAAGACATCGACCGCATGGCACGCAAGCGCGCCAGCGCCAAGCTGGGCTGGTACGCGCATTTCGCGGTCTATGTGCTGGTCAATGCGGCGATGTTCGGCGCCACGGTGATGGGCTGGAAGGAGCAGCGCCCCTGGACCATGAAGCCCGCGATGTTCTGGGGCCTGGGCCTGGTGCTGCACGGGCTGGCGGTGTTCGTGCTGGGCACGGGCAGCGGCCTGCGCGAACGCATGGTCCAGCGCGAACGCGAGCGGCTGCTGCGCCAGCAGGGCCGGGATCCCCGCTGACCCCCTTGCAGGCGGCCGCACTGCCATCGCCCCACGCCATGCGTATCGACTGGCTGTCCAAGCTCGGCACGCTGCTGCAAACCTCCGCCTTCTGCCTTGCGGTGGCCACGCTGCACTACGCCTTCCTGCCCTCGCGTTCCTACGAAGTGCCGATGGTCTATTCATTGGCCACCGGCCTCACGATCTGGCTGCTGATCGACCTGGGGCGGCACGCCTTCCCCTCGGCGCGCGAGACGGGCTGGCCGGAAGGCCTGGGCGGTTTCGTGCTACCGGCCGCGGGCATCACGGGCGGCTTCCTCGTCGGCACCTGGATCGGTGACGGCTGGTTCGGCTGGTCCTCCTGGGACAAGGCCACGGGCCAGATGGGCGCCTCGATCCTGATCACGGCGCTGGCAGGCGTGGCGGGCACCTATTACTTCTATTCGCGCAGCAAGGCCAGCTACCTGGAGACGCGCATGTCCGAGGCACGGCGCCATGCCTCCGAGGCCCGCCTGAAGCTGCTGGAGACCCAGCTCGAACCCCACATGCTGTTCAACACGCTGGCCAACCTGCGCGTGCTGATCGCCACCGACGCGCAACGCGCCGAAACCATGCTGGACCACTTGGTGGACTACCTGCGCGCCACGCTGAGCGCCTCGCGCGCCGGCACGCACAACCTGCAGGCGGAATTCGACCGTCTGCGCGACTACCTGGAGCTGATGGCCGTGCGCATGGGCCCGCGCCTGCGCTACACATTGGATCTGCCGCCCGCGCTGGCGCACCTGCCCGTGCCCGCCCTGCTGCTGCAGCCCCTGGTGGAAAACGCCATCCAGCACGGCCTGGAGCCGCAGGTGCAGGGCGGGCAACTGCGCGTGCGTGCCGAGCTGCAGGGTGGCACCGTGCTGCTGGAGGTGGAGGACAGCGGCGTGGGCTTGCCGCCGCACGCGCTTGAAGGCACTGGCTTCGGCATGGCCCAGGTGCGCGAACGCCTCGCGGTCGCGTTCGAGGACCGTGCGCATTTCGAGTGCGTGCCGCTGCAGCCGCACGGCACGCGCGTGTGTATCCACTACCCCGCCACCCCACCATGAGCGCTCCCACCGCCGTCATCGCCGAGGACGAGCCGCTGCTGGCCACCGCGCTGCAGGCGGCGCTCGCCCGCACCTGGCCCGCGCTGCAGGTGGTGGCGGTGGCAGGAGACGGTGGCTCCGCGGTCGCCGTTGCGCTGCAGCACCGGCCCGACATCGTGTTCCTCGACATCCGCATGCCGGGGATGGGCGGGCTGGAAGCCGCCGCCGCGCTGGCCGAGGCCTGGGACGACGAGAACACCGGTGCGCGCGCCTTCCCCCTGCTGGTGTTCGTGACCGCCTACGACCAGTACGCGGTGCAGGCCTTCGAGGCGCAGGCCGTGGACTACCTGCTCAAGCCCGTGCAGGCGGAGCGGCTGCGCAAGACGGTGGAGCGGCTGCAGCAGGCACTGGTGATTCGTGGGTCTGTCCCGCCCGCCTCCTCGACGGCGGCGCAGGACACGGCGATGGAGGCCACGCTGGCCCAGCTGCGCCAGCTGCTGGCAGCGCCGGGCCAAGCGGCTGCTGCGCCGCCGGCGGCCCTGCAACTGCTGCAGGTCAGCGTGGGCCAGAGCATCCGCATGGTGCCCATCACCGAGGTGCTGTATTTCGAGGCCGCCGACAAGTACCTGCGCGTGGTGACGGCCGGCCACGAGTACCTGATCCGCACCCCGCTGCGCGAGCTGCTGTGCCAGCTCGATGGCCAAGCGTTCTGGCAGGTGCACCGCGGCACCGTGGTGCAGGCCCAGGCCATCAGCGCCGTGCAGCGCGACGAGGCAGGCAAGCTGTGGCTGCAGCTGCGCGGGCGCGAGGAGCGGCTGGCCGTGAGCCGGCTCTACGCGCACCTCTTCAAGGCGATGTAGCCGCCGCCTCCTGCGTGCCACGCGTCGCGAAGGCCGCAACCGCCTGCGCCACGCAGGCCGTGAGCCGCTTGGCATAAGGCACGTGCAGGAACTCGTTGGGACCATGCGCATTCGCATGCGGCCCCAGCACCCCGCAGACCATGAACTGCGCCTGCGCAAAGGCCTTCTGCAACATGCCCATCAGCGGGATGGTGCCGCCCTGGCCGATGAATGCGCAGGGTGCGCCGAAATGCGCCTGGCTCGCCGTATCCAGCGCGCGCCGCAGCCAGGGGGCGAAGGCGGGGGCACACCAGCCGTCCGCTGCCACGGCATCGGGCCGGAACTGCACGCGCGATTGGTAGGGCGGTACCTCCTCCAGCACCCGCTGCACTTCGGCCAGCGCGGCGGCGCTGTCCACCAGCGGCGGTAGGCGCAGCGACAGCTTGAAGGCCGTGCGGGGCCGCAACACGTTGCCCGCGGACTGCAGGGGCGGCAGGCCTTCGGCCCCCGTCACCACCAGGCTGGGGCGCCAGGCGCGGTTGAGCAATGCGTGCTCGGGGTCGGTGCTGACGGGCAACATGCTCTGCCCCTCCTCCACGTGCCAGCTGAAGCGCTTCCAGGCCTTGTCGCCCAGCACGCGAGCCGCGTCGCGCGTCTGCGCCAGGCGTTCGGCCGGCACCTCGCAGTGCAGGCTGGCGGGCAGCAGGCGGCCGGTGGCACTGTCTTCCAGCCGGTCCAGCACATGGCGCAGGATGCGGAAGCTCGAGGGCACGATGCCACCCGCGTCCCCCGAGTGCGCACCTTCGTCCAGCACCTGCACTTCCAGCGTGCCGGCCACGTAGCCGCGCAGCGAGGTGCACATCCACAGCTGTTCGTAGCTGCCCGCGCCCGAGTCCAGGCACACCACCAGCCCCACGGGGCCCATGCGAGGGGCCAGCAGGTCCAGGTAGGGCGGTAGGTCGAAGCTGCCGGACTCCTCGCAGGTCTCGATGATTCCCACACAGCGCGGCAGCGCCACACCTTGTGCGCGCAGGGCCTGCAGCGCGCCCAGGGCGGAAAACAGCGCATACCCATCGTCGGCACCACCACGTCCATAGAGCCGTGTGCCGTCGTAGACGGGTGTCCAGGGGCCCAGGTCCGAGCGCCAGCCCTCGAACTCGGGCTGCTTGTCCAGATGGCCGTAGAACACCACGGCGTCGCTGTCTGGCGGAGCCTCGCCCGGCAGCGCAAAGTACAGCAGCGGTGTGCGGCCGGGCAGCGTGATCACTTCCACCTCCAACCCACGCAGTTGCTGCGCCTGCGCCCAGCCATGCGCCTCCTGCACCACCCGCTGCAGATGGCCATGGCGGGCCCAGTCGGCATCGAAAGCCGGGCTCTTGGCGGGCACGCGGATGTAGTCCTGCAGCCGGGGCAGGACATCTGCGTCCCACTGTGCGTCCAGCCGCTGGAACAGCCGCGCCGGGTCGGCCTGGCGCGGTGGTGCTGCCGCTTCAGGCATGCGCTGCCTCGCGTGCCTGCGGCGCGAAGGCCTGGCCCAACGAGCGCTCCAGCGGCTGGTACAGCTCGGGCATGAACATGGTGCGTGACAACAACAACCCGGAGCCTGGCGCCACCACCACGCGGATGCGTGCACCAGTGCGCACGTGGGCCGAGACCACGGGCTTGCCGTCTTCGCCGAAGGTCATGATGAGGTTCGGGAACTGGCTGGTGCGTTCGCCGCCCTGCTCCAGCAGCATGTACTCGTTGATGAAACGCAGCGTGGTGCGCCGCGCATCGTCCAGCTCCACCAGGCCCACGTCCAGGCCTTCCTGCTGCTCGCAGCGGTAGGTGCCCACCACGCCTTCGGCCACCACCTTGCCGCCGAGGTGGCGCACGGCGGCGTCCATGCCACCCTCCAGGTAGGCGCGGCCCAGCGCGATGGCATGGCTGATGGCGCCCGGCGCGCCATGCTTGCGGGCATACCCAACCGACACCGGGTTGCGCGCCACGGCCACCAGGCCACCGGCTTCCACGGAGGCGCGGCGCACCATCGCCGAGGTGCGCTCCAGCCGGCCCGACACCACGCCTTCGAGCTGGTGTGCGGTGTCCCCGCCCGCATAGGTCTGCAGCGAGACGTAGCCGGCCTCGGTGTGCAGGCCCAGCGCGCCCATCACGCTGGACGGGTGGGCGCGGCCATTGCAGGCCAGGTCGATCAGCGGCAGGCCCGTCATCGCCGCATGGAACCAGCCGTTTACCGTGGTCTCGGCGCCGTTCTCGTTGGTGTGCAGCGCCACCAGCTCCTGGCCGCGCGGCAGCTCGCGGCGCATGAGCTCGATGGTGCGCAGCAGCTGGGCGGGCTGCACGTGCTGGTCCTTGGCGCCTGGCGCACCGACCAGCGCCACGGTGGCCGTGAGGTCGCTATCCTGGAACTCGTCGGCACTCCAGAGTTCGGGCGTGCCCACCAGCATGGCCAGGCGCGCGGCGCGCTCACCGGCCTCGATCAGGCCGCCGCCACCACCACCCAGGATGGCACCACCCCAGACACCGGCCTGGACATCGTCATTGGTCAATTTGCGTTTCATCGTTCGTACTCCTCGAATGGAAAAGGGGGAAGAAAGGAAAGGGCCTACTTGCGCAGCGTCTTGAAGGCGCCACTGAAGAAGCTGTACAGCGCGTCGCCGGCGATCACACCGCCAGCGAAGACTTCGAGTTTTTCGCGCGTGCCGGCGCCCATCAGGCGTGCGGCCAGCAGGCGCAGCACGATGCCCAATGCCACCATCCAGCCGGCCATGGGGCTGGCGATCAGCAGGCCGGTGGCCAGCAACACGCCCAATTGCTGGCGGGGGCCGCCCACCCATTGCAGAAGCGCGCCGGGAATGGCCCACAGTGCCAGGTTGCGCGCCGTCTCGCCGGAGATGCCGGCCTTGATGGCCGCCACGTAGGCCGCGTTGATGGGCGCGGTCATGTTGTTGGCGAAGTACATCTTGTAGGTCAGCGCCACCACCACGATGGCCACGCCGAAGCCCAGCATGCCGGCGATCATCTGTTCGCGGCGGCCTTCCATCTCGAAGGCTGGATCGGCGCCCTCGCCGCGCAGCAGGTAGCCGGCCTTGAGGTCGTAGCCCATGTCGGCAAAAGCCGGGCCGGTGGCTGCCGAGAAGCCGGCCAGCACCACCAGTGCCTCGGGCGGGAAACCCAGCAAGATACCGATCAGCAATGTGATCAGCGCCACGGCGAAGGCCGGGAACCAGCCGGAGTGCATGGCCGCGATGCCCACGATGAGTTCGTGCACGAAGGCCGCGAAAGCGCCGTAGAGGATGAAGCACACCAGCATGGTGGGCGACATGCCCACGTACACCCCCGTGCCCGCGGTGAGCAGCAGCATGATGGCGAGGTAGCCCAGTCCGCCGAGGCGCAGCGAGCGGCCCAGACGTCCGGGGTCGGCGTCCGTTCTGCCGCCGGTTGTCGCGGTCGCCGCTCGGCGCTGTAGCACCACCCGGCCCACCTGCACCAGGGCCACGACGCCCGCGCCGATCATCATGCCGTGCGGCACGTACAGCTTGGCGATGTCCAGTCCGAAGAGCAAGGCCGAGTAGCCCCGCGTCAGCAGGCCCACACCGAAGGCCAGCATCGCGCCCAGGCTGCCGATCAGCGCCACGCCGAAGGCGGACATGGGCAGAGCGAAGACAGCGCCAGCCACGCCCACGCCCAGCCCGCCCACCAGGATCCAGGCCTGCTTGCCACCGCTGTCGCCGGCCTTGATGGCCTCGGCCGCCGCGATGCCCAAAGGCCAGGGGTTCTTCGCGGGGAAGGCCGGCGTGTCGAACATCCGGTACAGCAACCAGGCATCCAGCAGCATCGCCAGCGCCACACCCGTGAGCATCGGCAGCACCATCTCCGGCATGCCGAAGAGGAACGGGATGCCGATGGGCAGGAACAGGCTGTTGGCCGCGCCGAAGGTGGCCGAGGAGATGCTGGTCTGCGCCAGGTTCTGCGCATGCACCGAACGCAGGCCGCGGAACATCGTGAGCGGCACGCGCGCCAGCGCCATCGCCGCCAGCGCCCCCACCAGCGAGGTGCTGGGCGTGATGCCCAGGCTGGCCAGGATCTGGATGCCCACGATGGCGCCGAACACGCTCAGCACGATGGTCAGCAAGAGGTTGACGGGTGAGAGTGCGCGCGGATGTGCGGGCTCCGGCGCGGATGCGGACAGATGGGACTCAGGCTCCATACGGGCCGTGGTGCTCGGTGAGGACATGGGGGTGATCTCCAGGGGTGGAAGGGCGACCGGCGGGTTCGGCATCAGCGCGTCGTGGAGCGCACTTCGCGCGGATGCTGGTTTTCATGAAGTTCCATATTATTGAACTCATATGCAAATTATTGAACTCGATGATATCGGCCACTTCAGCGCTGTCAAGCGGGGTCCGCCCTAGGACGCTCCGCCCCTGCGTGGCCATCATCAGCGCGTGGCGGAGGCCTTGGTGACAGGCAGCAGGTCGAATCCGGTGAGCGGCTTTGCGCGCGGCACGGGGTAGGCCAGCGGGCTGTGGAACAGCTGCAGCCGTAGCAGCGTCGCGGCCCAGCCGACGGCGGTGCGCAGCGGGCTCAGCACCGGAACGGGCAGGCCCCGCGCATGCAACGCCTCCTGCAGTGCGGACGCCAGGCCCAGGAAGCCGGTGCATCCCAGCACGATGGCGTCGGCACGGTCCTCGCGCACGCTGCGCTCGGAGGCCTGCAGCAGCCGGTCCAGCAACTGCGCGTGGTCATGCGCGATCTCGCGCACCGGCGTGTCCACCGTGCGCACGCCGGCCAGTTGCGCATGCAGGCCCGCCAGGCGCGCCCGCGCCTCGATCATGGGCACCACGCTGTCGAGGATGGTCACGATGCCGAAGCGGTGCCCCAGCGTCGCGGCCGCATGCATCGCGCTCTGGCCCGGGCCGATGACGGGGATGGACACGGCCTCGCGCAGGGCCTCCAGCCCCGGGTCTGCGAAGCAGTCGATGACAAGGGCCTGCACGCCCTCGGCCTGGGCCTGCAACGCGCGGGCCAGCAGCCCAGGGGCGCACAACACTTCGTCGAAGGCGCTCTCGATGGAAGTCGGCCCTTGCAGGATGTTGGCCTGGGAGATGTGCAAGTCCAGGGCGGAGGCCAGGTCCTGCACCTCCTCCAGCTTGCGTGGGACCGGGGCGACGTGGGGTGTGAGGATGCGGACGTGGAAAGTCATGGGATCTCCTTGAAGAGGATGGGGCGGAGGGGAATGCACCGGTGCGGCGATACTGCCGCAAGAGTGCCGTATATTGGAACCAAATCCAATTATTCGGCACAGATGATCACCATGCCGCCGGGCCTTGTCAATGCGCCACGCGGTCGGCGTCTATGATCCGGCCAGCCCCACGAAGAGAACCCGATGAGCACGCTTGCCAACGCCATGGATGTCCTGAAGCTGATCACGCGGCTGCGGCGCGACATCACCGTCACGGACGTTGCCACCGAACTGAAGCTGCCCAAGAGCTCGGCCTCGCGCACGCTGAGCATGATGGCCACCTACGGCTTCCTGGAGCGCGATGCCGTGACACGCGCCTACCGGCCGGGCAGCGTCATCATGGAGGCCTCTTACCACTTCCGCGCCTCACGCAACACCACCTCGATGGTCGAAGAGGCTCTGCATGCGCTGGTGGGCGAGACGGGTTTCACGGGTTACATCAATGTGCTGGATGGCGCGGACTCGCTGGTCATCCACATGCGGGTGGGCACGGGCTCGCTGCAGATCTACACCCCCGCCGGCACGCGTGCACCGGCCTATGCCACGGCGCCTGGGCGGGCCCTGATGGCCGGCCTGTCCGATGCCGAGGTCGTGCAACTCACGGGCGGGCGGCTGGAGCTGCGCCGCGGCAACGCGCCCCGTACGCGCAAGGACCTGCTGGCCCGCCTGGCGCAGGTGCGGGCGCAGGGCTGGTCGCTGTCGCGCGACGAATACGTCAGCAACGTCGCGGGCATCGCGGCCGCGGTGATGGACCCGGCCAGCCGCCAGCGTTATGGGTTCGGCATCGCGCTGCCGGTGGAACTGGCCACCGACAGTGCGGCGGCCAAGCTGGGCCTGCTGGTGCGCGACGCGGCGCGCACCATCGGCAAGAGCGTGGGCGACCCGTACTGGCTGGCGTTCCAGGATCCCGCCAGCTGAAGCAACCCCTGCGCTGTCGGCGCGCTTCGACTTCTTACAACAGGCTGAGCACCGCGCCCAGCACGGCACCGGATACAAAGACCGGCACCTTCACCCCCGCTGCCTGCACCGCCTGGCGATGGGCCTCGGTGTAGCCCATGCAATCAAGCACCACCGCCTGGGCCCCCTGCGCCACGAGGCCACGGACCGCGTCCACCACCTCCTGCAGCGGCCCGTAAGGTGACGCCGCAGCGGCCTGCAGCGCCGTCACATGCGGCGCCCACTTGGCGCGCAACATCTCCACCTGCTCCGGCAAGGGCGCCAGCAGACCGAGGCATAGAGCACCCACCAGCCCTGCCACCGCACCGGTCACCACCCGATCTGGCTCGACCAGCCAGGCGGCGCGCGTGCGCAAGTGCGGGAACTGCCCCGTGCACAGCACCACGATCACGTCCACACCCTCCTCTTCCAGCCGGTCGATGCGGCGCTGCAGGCCGCGTCCCACGGCCTCGGCGTCCAGCGACACCGTGCTGCCATCGCGCAGGCGGGTGATCAGTGGCAGCGCACCGGGAGCCACGGTGAAGGTTGCCGCAATGGCACCGGCATCCAGGCCATCGAGTACCCCCACTTCCTGCACATTGCGCTGCGATGGCAGTGCGCGCAGCACAGCTTCACACAGATCCGGACGGGGCAATTGGCCGATGGTCAGCAAGGCGATGCGGCGATCGGAGGGTTGGGAACTCATGGTGCGCAATCCCGTTTTATGGAACTACTACCAATTATATTGAACAACACAATTTATGCCCACTGACTTGCCCAGGGGAAAGACGCGTACAAAGCAAAGGGCGCTGGATCACTCCAGCGCCCTACTTGGATCGAAGCTGGTCTGGGACCTGCCTCAACGTCTCCAGCCGTTGTTCTGGCCCGGCCACGGCTGGCGCGGCAACTCCTGGCGCGGTGGCGGGCCACCATGGATGCGCCCCGCGTGGCGTGGCGGCACATAGACCACGGGCGGCGGAGCGTAGACCCCGCGGGGCGTTCCGTACACCACCGGCGGAGGCCCATACACCACGGGTGGCGGGCCGTACACGACGGGCGGGGGACCATACACCACCGGAGGTGCTCCGTAATAGACCACCGGGGGCTGCGCATACACCGCCGGCGGGTACCCCACGGGTGGGGCGCTGTGGTAATAGATCGGCGCGGGAGCAACCACCACCGGAGCGGGATCCGACCAGCCGAACTGGGTACCGGACGAGATCCCGATGGACCACTGCACGTCACGGGCCTGTGCGGCGCTTCCAAGCATCAGCAGGGTTACGGACAAGACGCCCGCGAAAGCGAGGCGTGAAGGGGTAAAGGGCAATGGCATGAGGGTCTCCTGCGTGTACGGTACGTGCCGAGGGGCGCGCACCGCCGGTGTCTGAGTGTGCACCATACGTCCATCGTGTGCCAGCATCGCTGCTCCACGGCAAACCGGAATGGCGAGAGAAAGTCCCGAAGATGGCGCCTCTCTCGAACCTGCCGTGGCCTGTGGTACCCGCGATGACCAGCGCGGAAACCACCTCCTCCTAGAATCCCCGCATGAGCAGCCCTCCGTCCCCCAGCCCCAAAGCCGCCCACGCAGCCCCGGCCGAGCCCGCGAAACACAGCAATTTCCTGCGCCAGATCATCGAGTCCGACCTGGCTAACGGCACCAACGCCCAGCGCCATTGGGGCGGTGGCCCCGGCGACGGCGCCCACCACGCGGCCGGCCCGCTGGACCCGGCGCGCATCCGTACGCGTTTCCCGCCCGAGCCCAATGGCTACCTGCACATCGGCCACGCCAAGAGCATCTGCCTGAACTTCGGCCTGGCGCAGGACTACCAGGGCGTGTGTCACCTGCGCTTCGACGACACCAACCCCGAGAAGGAAGAGCAGGAATTCGTCGATGCCATTCCCGAGATGGTGCAGTGGCTGGGCTTCGACTGGAACGCCAATGGGACCAGCCACCTCTACTACGCCAGCAACTACTTCGACTTCATGTACCGGGCAGCGGAGTACCTGATCGAGGCCGGTCACGCGTACGTGGACGAGCAGAGCGCCGAAGCGATGCGCCACAACCGCGGCGACTTCAACACGCCCGGCGTGAACAGCCCCTTCCGTGACCGCGCTCCTGCCGAGAACCTCGCACGCTTCCGCGAGATGCGCGACGGCCAGCACCTGGACGGCACCATGGTGCTGCGCGCCAAGGTGGACATGGCCAGCCCCAACATCAACCTGCGCGACCCGACCATCTACCGCATCCGGCGCGCGGAGCACCACAACACCGGCGACAAGTGGTGCATCTACCCGATGTACGCCTACGCGCATCCCATCGAGGACGCGCTGGAGCAGATCACGCACAGCATTTGCACGCTGGAGTTCGAAGACCAGCGCCCCTGGTACGACTGGCTGCTCGAGCGCCTGATCGAAGGAGGCCTGTTGACCGCCCCGCCGCCGCGCCAGTACGAGTTCGCGCGGCTGAACCTCACCTACGTGATCACCAGCAAGCGCAAACTCGCCGCGCTGGTCTACGACCACAAGGTACGCGGCTGGGACGACCCGCGCATGCCCACCCTGGTGGGCCTGCGCCGCCGCGGCTACACGCCCGAGAGCCTGCGCATGCTGGCCGAGCGCACCGGCACCAGCAAGGCCGGCGGCTGGACCGACTACAGCGTGCTGGAGGGCTGCCTGCGCGAGACGCTGGACGCCACGGTGCCGCGCGCGATGGCCGTGCTGGACCCGGTGAAGCTGGTCATCACCAACTGGGACGAACTCATGGGTGCCGGCACGCTGGACGCCTGCCATGCGCCCGTGCACCCGCACTTGCCCGCGCTGGGCCGGCGCGATTTCCAGCTGGGCCGCGAAGTCTGGATCGAACGCAGCGACTACGAGGAGACGCCGCCCAAGGGCTTCTTCCGGCTGTTCCCCGGCAACAAGGTGCGGCTGAAGTACGGCCACGTCATCGAATGCACGGGCGCGACGAAGAACCCGGACGGCAGCATCGCCGAGGTTCATGCCATGCTGTTGCCCGACACCAAGAGCGGCACGCCCGGCGCCGACGCCATCAAGGTCAAGGGCGTGATCACCTGGGTGGCTGTGGCCAACGCCGTGCAGGCCGAGATCCGCCTCTACGACCGGCTGTTCTCCCAGCCCCAGCCCGACGCGGGCGGGCGCGACTTCCTGGAGAGCCTGAACCCGAACAGCCTGCGCATTGTGCAGGGCTGGCTGGAGCCGGGCCTCGCGGCGGCGAAACCGGACGACCGCTTCCAGTTCGAGCGCCACGGCTACTTCGTGGCCGACCGCGTGGACCACCGCCCGGAGAAGCCGGTGTTCAACCTGTCGGTGGGATTGCGCGACAGCTGGGGCAAGTAACACCACACGCCGACAGGAACCGCATGCTGCGCACCCCCACCCACTTCACGCACCTGCAGCGCCTGCAGGAACCCGACGCCCACACCCTCAACATGGTGTTCTGCGGCGACAGCCTGCTGGTGCAGGACACGGACCTGGGCCTGCCCGGCAACGACCTGCTGGACGCGCTGATGCCCGCCGATACGCGCTGGCTGGCCGTGGGGTTGCTCGCCGAGCGTTATTGCCGTGCCGCCTGGTTGCCGATGGGCACCGTGCCGCCCGTGGGCTGGAGCTACCGCAAGCTGCGCTCGCTGTTCGGCAAGCTGCCCGACGAACTGGTGGCCGTGGCAGGCCGCAGCTGGCAGATCGCCGAATGGGACCGCACGCACCGCTTCTGCGGCGCCTGCGGCACGCCCACCACGAAACTCGAGCACGAGCGTTGTGCGCGTTGCCCGGCCTGCGGCCACATGGCCTATCCGCGCATCTCGCCGGCCATGATGGTGCTGGTGCGCCGCGACGACCAGATCCTGCTGGCACGCCACCACAATTCGCCGACCGGCTTCTTCACGGCGCTGGCGGGCTTCCTGGAAGCTGGAGAGTCGGTGGAGGATGCCATCCACCGCGAGGTGCGCGAGGAGGTGGGCCTGGAGGTACGGGACCTGCGCTATTTCGGCAGCCAGCCCTGGCCCTTCCCGCATTCGCTGATGATCGCCTACACGGCCGAATACGCGGGCGGCGACATCGCGCTGGACACCAGCGAGATCGCCGAGGCCCGCTGGTTCGGGCCCGACGACGGCATGCCCCCCGTGCCGCCGCTGGGCCTGTCCATCGCGGGCCACCTGATCCAGGCCAACCTTCCACGCTCCGGAGCCGTGCGCTGAAACGACAAAGGCGCCCCGCAGGGCGCCTTCCAAAAGTGGACCAGGCTTGCTACTCGCCGAGGTAGGCCGCGCGGACCTTCGGGTCCTTGAGCATTTCCTTGGCGTCGCCGTTCATCGTGATCAGTCCGGACTCCATCACGTAGGCGCGGTTCGCCACGCCCAGTGCACGGCTGGCGTTCTGCTCTACCAGCATCACGGTCACGCCCTGCGCGTAGACGTCGCGCACCACCTCGAAGATCTTGTCGACCATGATCGGCGACAGGCCCATGGACGGTTCGTCCAGCAGCAGCACCTTGGGCCGGCTCATCAGCGCGCGGCCCATCGCCAGCATCTGCTGCTCGCCGCCGGACATGGTGCCGGCCAGCTGGTTGCGACGCTCCTTCAGCCGCGGGAAGATCGTGAAGATGCGGTCGGCGTCTGCCATGATGTCCGCGTCCTTGCGGATGTAGGCGCCCATCTGGAGGTTCTCCATGATGGTCATGCGCGCGAACACACCACGGCCCTCGGGCACCATCGCCAGGCCCTGGCGCACGAGGTCCCAGGGGCCCTGGCCCTTGATGCTCTTGCCGAGGTATTGGATGTCACCGCCGGTCGTCGCCAGCGTGCCGGTGATGGCTTTCATGGTGGTGGTCTTGCCGGCGCCGTTGGAGCCGATCAGCGTGACCAGTTCTCCTTCGTGCACCTCGAAATCCACGCCCTTCACGGCCTGGATACCGCCATAGGCCACCTTCAGGCCACTGACCTTGAGCAAGGTATTCGGCATCTCAATGTCCTCCCGTGCCCAGATAGGCCTCGATCACTTTTTCATTCTTCTGCACCACGTCGGGCGTACCCTCGGCAATCTGCTTGCCGTAGTCCAGCACCGTCACGCGGTCGCACAGGCCCATCACCAGCTTCACGTCGTGCTCGATCAACAGGATGGTGCGCTGGTCCTTGCGGATGCGGTCGATCAGTTCACGCAGCTGCACCTTCTCGGTGGCGTTCATGCCGGCGGCGGGCTCGTCGAGCGCGATGAGTTGGGGATCGGTGGCCAGCGCACGTGCGATCTCCAGCCGGCGCTGGTCGCCGTAGCTCAGCGTGCGGGCGCGGTAGTCGGCGAACTTGCCAATGCCCACGTAGTCCAGCAGCTCGCGCGCACGCTTGGCAATGGCGGCCTCCTCGGTCTTGAAGCCCGGCGTGCGGAAAATCGCGCCGAGCAGGCCGGAGCCGGTACGCACATGGCGACCCACCATCACGTTCTCCAGTGCCGTCATCTCGGCGAAGAGCCGGATGTTCTGGAAGGTGCGCGCGATACCGGCCTTGGCGACCTCGTGCACGGCCGTGGGCTTGTAGGGCTTGCCATCGAGCTCGAAGCTGCCGCTGTCGGGCGTGTAGAGCCCTGTGATGACGTTGAAGAAGGTGGTCTTGCCCGCGCCATTGGGGCCGATCAGGCCGTAGACCTGGCCACGCTCGATGGTGATGCCCACGTCGCTGAGCGCCTGCAGCCCGCCGAAACGCTTGGAGATGCCAGCGACCTTGAGGACGGTATTGCTCATTTTGCGGCTCCCGCAGCGCCAGCCAGCGACTTGCCGTGTTCGGGCGTGGGCCACAGCCCCCGCGGACGCAGCAGCATCACGATGATCATCGCCAGCGCGATCAGCAGCTGGCGCAGGATGGAGGCATCCAGCCGGCCACCGGTCAAGGCCTGCAGCGGGCTCGCCACATACCGCAGCACCTCAGGCAGCGCGGCCAGCAGCAAGGCACCCAGCACCACGCCAGGCAGGTGGCCCAGGCCACCGAGCACCACCATAGCCACGATCATCACCGACTCCATCAGCGTGAAGGACTCGGGCGACACGAAGCCCTGGAAGGACGCGAACAGCGCACCGCTCACACCGCCGAAGGAGGCGCCCATGCCGAAGGCCAGCAGCTTCAGGTTGCGGGTGTTGATGCCCATGGCCTTGGCGGCGATCTCGTCCTCTCGGATGGCCATCCAGGCGCGGCCCACGCGCGAGAGCGCCAGGCGGTGGCTCAGCACGATGCTGAACAGCACGACGATGAGGAACAGGTAGTAGTACAGCGTGACCGCGCTGACCTGGAAGCCACCCACCATCAGCGGCTTGGAGAACGGCACGCCGAAGATGGTGAAGGGGTCGATGCCGCTCAGGCCCTTGGGACCGTTGGTGATGTTCACCGGATGGTCCAGGTTGTTCAGGAACACGCGGATGATTTCCCCGAAGCCCAGCGTGACGATGGCCAGGTAGTCCCCGCGCAGCTTGAGCGTGGGCGCCCCCAGCAGCATGCCAAAGAACGCGGCGATCGCCCCTGCCAGTGGAATCACCAGCCAGATCGAGGTATGCAGCCCGTTGGGGAACATGGCCGCGAACCATGGGAAGGTCTGCGTGAGGTGCGGCGACGCCATGAGGCCGTAGAGGTAGGCACCCACGGCGAAGAAGGCGACGTAGCCCAGGTCCAGCAGGCCCGCGTAACCCACCACGATGTTCAGGCCGATGGCGAGCAGCACATACAGCAGCGCGGTGTCGGCGATGCGCACCCAGGCGTTGCCGAACTGCTGCAGGAAGAAGGGCAAGGCCACCACGGCCAGGCCCGCCACGAAATAGAGAACGATTTTCTTGAGGTTCATGGGTGTCTGCTCCTCAAGCCCGGTCCGCCACGCGTTCCCCGAGCAGCCCCGAGGGACGCAGCGTGAGGATCACGATCAACACGATGAACGCGAAGATCTCCGAATAGTGACTGCCCAGGATGCCCCCGGTCAGCACGCCGATGTAGCCCGAGCCCAGCGCTTCGATGAGGCCCAGCAGAACACCGCCCACCACGGCACCGGCGAGGTTGCCGATGCCACCAAACACCGCCGCGGTGAAAGCCTTCAGGCCGGGCAGGAAACCCATCGCGTGTTGCACGGTGCCGTATTTCATGGCGAGCATGATGCCGGCCAGCGCCGCGAGCACGGCGCCAATGATGAAGGTGGCCGAGATGACCATGTCGGGCTTCACGCCCATCAGGCCCGCCACGCGCGGGTTCTCCGCCGTGGCGCGCATTGCGCGGCCCAGCGAGGTGTAGTTCACGAGCCAGAGTAACGCGACCAGGATGACCGCCGTCATGGACAGGATCAGCAGGTCGGTGGGTGAAATCACGGCGCCGGCGATCTCGTAGGGCGTGACGGAGATGAGGTTCGGGAAGGGCTTGGGGTTGGGCTTCCAGATGATCATGGCCACCGTCTGCAACAGGATCGACATGCCGATGGCGGTGATCAGCGGTGCCAGGCGCGGTGAATTGCGCAGGGGCCGGTAGGCGATCTTCTCGATGCTGAAATTCAGCACCGCCGCCACGATGCAGGCCACCAGGGCCGCCACGATCAGGATGATCCAGCCCGGCATGTCGGGAAAGGCCTCCTGCATCGCGCCGGCGACGGTCCACGCGGTGAGTGCGCCGACCATGAGCACTTCACCATGGGCGAAGTTGATCAGCTGGATGATGCCGTACACCATCGTGTAGCCCAGTGCGACCAGCGCGTACACGCTGCCCAGCACCAGGCCATTGATGATCTGTTGGAGAAAAATATCCATGGATGGGTGTTCCGAGGTTGTAGGGGTTGTTATCTGCTTCGGGTCACCGCACTGTTAGCACCACGACCCGGTCCCCGACGCGGTGCAAGGGTCATGGACCATGCACCGCCAGAGGGCCTGTAGCCCGTCGCGAGATTCTAGTGACGCAATTTCACATCTTGGACGCAGCTGGGGTGGTGTTTTCCCTCGTGACTTGCATAGGGGAAATAGCAAGGAGCGGGCCACTCCGCGCGAGGAGCCACCAAGCCAGAGCGGGTGCGCAGAAACTAGCGCGCGGCGTCGTTGCGCTGCTTGAGATCGCGCAGTTTCTCGGCGATGCGGATCTCCATTCCACGCTCTACCGGCCGATAGAACTCCGCTGCCGCCATGCCGTCGGGCCAATAACTTTCACCCGCTGCGAAGCCGCCTGCCTCATCATGGGCATAGCGGTAGCCCTTGCCGAAATCCAGTTCCTTCATCAACTTGGTGGGGGCGTTGCGCAAATGCATGGGCACCGGCCGTGAACCTTCACGCTTGACCAGCGCACGAGCCTCGTTGTATGCCTTGTAGGCGGCGTTGGACTTCGGCGCCATGGCCAGGTAGATCACGCACTGCGCCAGCGTGAGCTCGCCCTCGGGTGAGCCCAGCCGCTCATAAACCTCTGCCGCATCGAGGGCCATGCGCAACGCGCGGGGGTCCGCCAGGCCGATGTCCTCGCTGGCCATGCGCACCAGGCGGCGCGCCATGTAGCGCGGGTCCGCGCCGCCGTCGAGCATGCGCACGAACCAGTACAGGGCGGCGTCGGGGTCACTGCCACGCACGGATTTGTGCAGCGCGCTGATGGAGTCGTAGAACTGGTCGCCGCCCTTGTCGTAGCGGCGCATGCGTTCGCCCAGCACCCGCAGCAACCAGGCGTCCGTGACCGTTGCCATCTTCTCGCGCGTGGCCGCCACGGTCAGGGTTTCCAGCGTGTTGAGCAGGCGGCGTGCGTCGCCGTCGGCATAGGCCACGAGGCGCGCCAGCGCAGCCTCCTCGATGTCAGGCACGGCGTCGATGGCACTGGCCTTGGCCACGATGGCGCGCAGATCGTCCTCGGTGAGCGACTGCAGCACATACACAGCCGCGCGCGACAACAACGCCGAATTGACCTCGAAGGACGGGTTCTCGGTGGTGGCACCGATGAAGGTGAAAAGGCCACTCTCCACATGGGGCAGGAACGCGTCCTGCTGGCTCTTGTTGAACCGGTGGACCTCGTCCACGAACACGATGGTGCGCCGCTGCTCCAGGCCATCGCGCGCCTGCTGCGCCGCTTCCACGGCCTCGCGGATGTCCTTCACGCCCCCCAGCACGGCACTGATGCTGATGAACTGCGCGTCGAAGGCATCGGCCATCAGGCGCGCGATCGTGGTCTTGCCCACACCGGGTGGCCCCCAGAGGATGCAGCTGTGCGGCTGGCCGGACTCGAAGGCGATGCGCAGGGGCATGCCCTCACCCAGGATGTGCTGCTGGCCGATCACCTCACCCAGCGTGCGCGGCCGCAGGCGTTCCGCCAGCGGCTGGTGGCGGGCGGCGACGGAGCTCATGCGTTCACTGGCGCCTCACTGGCGCACCACGTCCGCCCCGGCAGGTGGCTTGAACTGGAACGCATCGGCGCGTGGCGCCACGTTGGTCTGCAGCCCTTTGAAGCTGAGCACGGAACGCTGGCCGAAGTTGTCGAGGATCTCCAGCACCGCGAGCTTCTCGCCCTGCAGGCCCACGCGCACGCTGCGCAGCTGGCCGTCGGCAGCCTTGGGCTTGGCCTCCACCCACTCCAGGCCGTCCTTGTCAGGCGCGGCCTGCAGCTGGAATTCCTTTTGCAGCGAGGAGAGGTCCGGTGCCGCGGCGATCAGCGCGGCGGGCGTGGAGCCCAGCGCATCGGCCTGCTTGCGCGCCGTGACCTGGTTCAGGTCCTTGTCATGCAGCCACAACGTCTGGCCATCGGCCACGATGGTCTGCTCGAAGGGCTTGGCGTAGTCGAAGCGGAAGCGGTTGGGGCGCGCGAACTCGAAGCTGCCGGTCGATGTCTTGCTGCGTTCGGCCTGGCCTTCACGCGCGGGCGAGGTGACCACCTGCGTGAAATCGGCGCGGCCGCTCTTCGCGGCTTGAAGGAAACGCTCGAGGCTCTGCAGGCCGTCCGCGCGGGCGAGCGCCGCGCAGGACAACAGGGCCATGAGCCCGAGGCTTCGGAGCAAGGGACGTGGGCGTACGAAACGGAACATGGTCATCACTCCTGGCGGGCCGGCACGAGGATGTCGCGCTGGCCACTGCCATTCATCGCGCTGACCAAGCCGGCCTTTTCCATATCTTCCACCAGCCGGGCCGCACGGTTGTAACCAATCTTGAGATGGCGCTGCACGAGCGAGATACTGGCGCGCCGGTTCTTCAGCACGATCTCGACAGCTTGGTCGTACATCGGGTCCTTCTCGCCGCCGGCACCGCCCGGCGCATCGCCGAAAACATCGCCCTCGCCATCGACCGTGCCACCTTCGAGCAGCCCTTCGACGTAGTTCGGCTCACCCTGCGTCTTGAGATAACTCACCACCCGGTGCACTTCCTCGTCGCTGACGAAGGCGCCATGCACGCGGATCGGCAGGCCTGTGCCGCTGGGCATGTAGAGCATGTCGCCCATGCCCAGTAAGGCCTCGGCACCCATCTGGTCGAGGATGGTGCGGCTGTCGATCTTGCTGCTCACCTGGAAGGCGATGCGCGTCGGGATGTTGGCCTTGATCAGGCCGGTGATGACGTCCACGCTGGGACGTTGCGTGGCCAGGATCAGATGGATGCCTGCGGCCCGGGCCTTTTGCGCCAGCCGCGCGATCAGTTCCTCGATCTTCTTGCCCACCACCATCATCAGGTCGGCGAGTTCGTCGATCACCACCACGATGTGCGGCAGCCGCTCCAGTGGCTCAGGCTCTTCGGGCGTGAGGCTGAAGGGATTGGAGATGGACTCACCGCGAGCCTTGGCTTCGTCGATGCGGTTGTTGAAGCCGCCCAGGTTGCGCACACCCATCTTGCTCATCAACTTGTAGCGCCGCTCCATCTCGGCGACACACCAGTTCAGGCCGTGCGCGGCCTGGCGCATGTCCGTGACCACCGGCGCCAGCAGGTGCGGGATGCCTTCGTAGACCGACATCTCCAGCATCTTGGGGTCGATCATCAACAGCCGCACGTCGCGCGCCTCGGCCTTGTACAGCAGGCTCAGGATCATCGCGTTGATACCCACCGACTTGCCAGAGCCGGTGGTGCCGGCGACCAGCACGTGCGGCATCTTTGCCAGATCCGCCACGATGGGGTTGCCGATGATGTCCTTGCCCAGGCCCATGGTCAGCAGCGACTTCGCCTCATGGTAGACCTGCGAGCCCAGGATCTCGGACAGGCGGATCGACTGGCGCTTGGCGTTGGGCAGTTCCAGCGCCATGAAGTTCTTGCCGGGGATGGTCTCGATCACGCGGATGGACACCAGGCTCAGGCTGCGCGCGAGATCCTTGGCCAGCCCGACGATCTGCGAGCCCTTCACACCGGTGGCCGGCTCGATCTCGTAACGCGTGATCACCGGGCCGGGCATAGCCTGCACGACCCAGACCTCGACGCCGAAGTCCTTGAGCTTCTTCTCGATCAGGCGGCTGGTCATCTCCAGTGTCTCGGGCGACACCGTCTCCTGGCGCGCCTGCACCGCATCGAGCAGGTCCACCTGCGGCAGGCGGCTGTCGGGCATTTCGGTGAACAGGGGCTTCTGCCGCTCCTTGGCCACGCGCGGGCTCTTGGGCACCTCGGCCGCCACGGGCTCTAGGACGATCACCGGCTCCGGGTGACTCGCCTTGATGACCACGCGCTCTTCGATCAGCACCTCTTCGCGCTCACGCGCCGCCTGCTCGCCCAGTTCACGGTCTTCGACCACTTCGCGCTTCTTGCGGCGGGTTTCGACCAGTCCGTACAGCTGCGCTCCCAGGCGTTCGGCCGCCTGCCCCCAGGAAAACCGGAAAACCAGCGATGTCCCCACGACACCGAGTCCGATGGCCACCAGGCCCGAGCCCGTGAAGCCCAGCCAGCGCAGGCCGAAAGGCCCCAGGACGATGCCCAGCACGCCGCCGCTGTGGCCCGGCAGGCGGCTCTCCAGCGCATACAGCCTGGACCATTCCAGGAAACAGCTCGCCACCAGCAGCATCGCCAGACCCAGCCACCAGGCGATGCGACCGTGGTGCCAAGCCAGTGCCGCGGCGGGCGCATCGTCCACCGGCTGCGCGTGGCGCAGCCAGGACGCGAGCGTCCGCAGCCACGCCATGACCGCCGCGAGGAAGCACCACCACACCGAGTACCCCATGAGGTAGTAACTGGCGTCCGCGACCCAGGCCCCCAGCCGGCCCGCACGGTTGAGCACGATGGCGCTGTCGCCGGAGGTGGACCAGGCGGCGTCCAGCGGCGAGTACGTCAGCATCGCCAGCAGCCAGAAGGCCAGGCACAGGAGCGTGCCCAGCAGTACCAGTTCGACGGCGAAGCGGCCCAGGCCACTGCGCAGCACCGAGGAGGAAGGCGCGCGGGCGCCGGAGGTCAGGGTATCGAGAGAGTAGGTCATGCGTCTGCCGGAAGGCCGCAAGCTTACCCCACGCCATGCGGCCTACGGCAGCCGTAACACTCAGCGTTCCTTGAGGCGACGCTCACGCACCAGGATGCTGCCGTCGGGGCGGGTTTGGATGAAGCCCTGCTCCTCGAAGTCCTTCATCACGCGGCTGACCATCTCGCGCGAGGCCCCGACCATCTTGGCGATGTCCTGGCGCGACAGTTTTTCCTTGATGATGCGCTGGTTGTCGGCATTCACGGGGGCCGTTTCCATGAGCACGTTCGCCACGCGCCCATAGACGTTCATCAGCGCCAGCGACTCGATCTTGCGGTCCGCGTTGCGCAGGCGCTGCACCAGGCCCCGCATCACGGCCGACACCGTCGTCATGTTCTCCAGCAGGCAGCGCTTGAAGTCCTCACCACCCAGCACCAGGGCGTCGGTCTGCACCTCGGCCTCCACCGTGGCCGAGTGCGGCTCGTGGTCGATCAGGCTCATTTCGCCCACGTAGTCACCGGGATGCATCGTGGCCAGGATCACCTCGCGGTCGCGGCGGTCCGTCACCACCACGCGCGCGCGGCCTGCCAGGATGATGAACAGCGATTCGCAGCGGTGTCCCTGCTGCACCAGGTACTCCCCCCGCTTGAACCGGCGCTTGCCCACCGCCCCGGCAAGCGATTCCGCCTGCGCTGTCGTGAGCATGGAGAACAGCGGTACACGGCGGATCAGGTCCAGGTTCGTCAACATCGACATCCGGCAATCCCTCTGGAAATGACTGACTTCATACAATGGGGCCATGCCCTGTATAGGCAAAAGCGAATGGTAAAGCGCTTGAGGCCTGGTCGGCTTCCCCCATGTTTGGACGGTTCCCCTCCTGCGGGTTCTGCCCATCCATTCTATTTTTGCATCCACCTTACACCATGACAACCACCAAACATGCCCGTGTGCTGATCCTGGGCTCCGGTCCAGCCGGCTACACCGCAGCCATCTATGCAGCCCGCGCCAATCTCCAACCCATGCTGGTCACGGGCATGGCGCAGGGTGGACAGCTCATGATCACCACCGACGTGGACAACTGGCCCGCCGACGTGCACGGCGTGCAGGGGCCGGACCTGATGCAGCGCTTCCAGCAGCATGCCGAGCGCTTCAAGACCGACATCGTCTTCGACCACATCCACACCGTGGATTTCTCCAGGCGCCCTTTCACGCTGCAGGGCGACAACCACCGCTTCACCTGCGACGCGCTGATCATCGCCACCGGTGCATCCGCGAAATACCTGGGCATACCCTCCGAGACGGCATTCATGGGCAAGGGCATCTCGGCCTGCGCAACGTGTGACGGCTTCTTCTACCGCAACCAGGTCTGTGCCGTGATCGGCGGCGGCAACACGGCGGTCGAAGAAGCGCTGTACCTGTCGAACATCGCAAGCAAGGTGTACCTCGTGCACCGGCGTGACAAGTTCAAGGCCGAAGCCATCCTGATCGACAAGGTCATGGACAAGGTCGCGGCCGGCAAGATCGAGCTGAAGACCTACAGGACACTGGACGAAGTGCTGGGCAACGACAGCGGCGTGACCGGCGTGCGGCTGAAGAACACCCAGGACGGCAGCACGGAAGAACTCGCGCTCACGGGATGCTTCATTGCCATCGGGCATGCGCCCAACACCGACATCTTCCAGGGACAGGTGGAGATGGCGAACGGCTACATCGTGACCCAGTCCGGACTCAAGGGCTTCGCGACCATGACCAGCGTGCCGGGGGTGTTCGCCGCGGGCGACGTCCAGGACCACATCTACCGGCAGGCCATTACCAGCGCCGGCACGGGCTGCATGGCCGCCCTGGACGCGCAGCGCTTCCTGGAGCAGCACGAGGGTTGAGGCCGCCCGCGCCCGGCATGGCACCGGCAGATACGCGTGCCAGGCTGCCGTCGGCTTCCACGAGTCTGGCTATAATCACGGGCTTTACCGAATTCCTGCGTCCTGCGCAGGCGGCCCGTCCATCCTGGCGCGGGCCCGTTGGTAGATTACCTTCAACCGCCATGCACCCCATGGCGAGGTGCGGCGAAAGCCGTTAATGACCGCGCGGCGGCTTGCGCCTGCCGCGCCAACCGGAGTGTCCACATGGCACGCGTATGTGAAGTCACGGGCAAGGGCCCGATGGTGGGGAACAATGTTTCCCACGCCAACAACAAAACCAAGCGCCGCTTCCTGCCCAACCTGCAGTACCGCCGCTTCTGGGTGGAGGCCGAGAACCGCTGGGTCCGCCTGCGCGTTTCCAGCGCTGCCCTGCGCCTGATCGACAAAAATGGCATCGAATCGGTGCTGGCAGACCTGCGCGCCCGCGGCCAGGCTTGATGAACTGAAGGAGCACGACCATGGCAACCAAAGGCGCACGTGAAAAGATCAAGCTGGAGTCCACCGCGGGCACCGGCCACTTCTACACCACCAGCAAGAACAAGAAGACGATGCCCGAGAAGATGCTGATCAAGAAATTTGATCCCAAGGCACGCAAGCACGTCGAATACAAGGAAATCAAGCTGAAGTGATTCGGCGGGATACCCTGGAAAAAGCCCGATGCAGATCGGGCTTTTTTTCGCCTGTACGGCGGCCAAAGAAAAAGCCCGGCAATGCCGGGCTTCGAGATCGGTCAGCGAGCTGACCCCGATCAGGCGTGCGCCGTGCGCAGCTTGAAAGAGAACTCGCGCAGGGCGGCAATACCACTCTCTTCCGCGCGATGGCACCATGCTTGCAGATCGGCAGCGAGTTGCTCGCGCGAATGCGAGGTGTTGAGCCAGAACTGGCGAAGCTCTTCGCGCATCACCACCATCTGGTCCAGCACCGGATGCGCTGCCCTCGCCTCGACCAGCGTCGGGACGGCAGCAGCCGGCACCTTGTCGGCGTCGCGATGCAGCCAGCGCTTCGCAGCCACCAGCAAGCTCACATCGGCCTGCTTGGCCTTCAATTCCGCGATCTCGCTCTTGCAAGCCCTGCGCATGTCCTTGGCGAAACGCGCCATCACTTCGTAACGGTTCGCGATCAGCGCTTCCAGCGTCTTCTCGTCCGCGACGCGGGGTGCGGCACCCAACACCAGGCGCGGCGGCGTCTTCTTGACGCGGGCCAGGCCAACGGCCTGCATGGCCTTGATGTACATCCAGCCGACGTCGAATTCGTAAGGCTTGACCGAGAACTTGGCGGACGTGGGGTAGGTGTGGTGGTTGTTGTGCAGTTCCTCGCCACCGATCAGGATGCCCCAGGGCACGATGTTCGTGCTGGCATCGGCCGCCTCGAAATTGCGGTAGCCCCAGTAATGGCCGATACCGTTGATCACGCCGGCAGCGGTGACGGGAATCCAGGCCATCTGCACGGCCCACACGGCCAAGCCCGCAGCGCCGAACAGCGCCAGGTTCAGGATCAGCATGAGGCCCACACCCTGCCAGCTGTAGCGCGAATAGACATTGCGCTCC
Source organism: Burkholderiaceae bacterium (assembly GCA_965278985.1). Lineage (GTDB taxonomy): Bacteria > Pseudomonadota > Gammaproteobacteria > Burkholderiales > Burkholderiaceae_C > CAISIP01. The sequence continues at coordinate 2,736,854 of OZ257131.1, forward strand.
ACCCAGTCATTCGGAACACCCTGGCTGAACTTCGCCAGCGTCTCCTTGTTCTTGGCCTCCGCACGGTACAACTCGGCGCCTTGCCAGAAGACCTTCTTGATGCCATGCGCCACGGGGCTGTGCGGATCGTCAATGGTCTCGCACTTGGCGTGGTGCTTGCGGTGGATCGAGACCCACTCCTTCGTGACCTGACCTGTGCCGATCCACAACCAGAAGCGGAAGAAATGCGCCGGCAGCCAATGCAGGTCCATAGCCCGGTGGGCCTGGTGCCGGTGCAGGTAGATCGTGACGCTGCAGATGGTGATATGGGTCGTCACCAGCGCATACAGCACGATCTCCCACCACGACAGGTTCAACAGGCCATTCGCCAGCCAATCCACCGCTGCATTCAGTACCACCCAATCGGGCAAGACCATATGTGTTCTTTCCGGGTTATTAAACGTATGAAACTCCAGATATCCATGACCCGTCCTTCATCGGACGGCGCCCCAATCTGGCAAGGCTGGATTTTAGGGTCTGGCGGCCCAAAAGACTATGGCGTAAAGCGCATGGGGCTTCACACGGCGCTTTGTCCTGCAATCTGCGGCGAAAAAGCTACTTCTTTTGCCAAACAGCGGCGAAAAACCCATCCGTACCATGGACGTGCGGCCACAATCGCAAATGCCGCCCACCGCCATCCCCTCCTGCGCACAGGGCCGCAGGCTCCGGCACCTTGGCGCTGCGCAGCAGGTCGGCCGCTTCCAAGGGCAGGAAATCCGCATGGCTGGCAGAGAACTCCGCAGCCACGGCCTCGTCCTCCTGCGGCAGGACGCTGCAGGTGGCGTAGACCAGCCGGCCGCCCGGCTTGAGCAAGCGTGCCGCACCGTGCAGGATCCTGGCCTGCTGCAAGGCCATGTCGGCCACGGTCTGCTCGGTGTGGCGCCATTTCAGGTCGGGGCTGCGGCGCAGCGTGCCCAGGCCGGAACACGGGGCGTCCACCAGCACCCGATCCACCTTGCCGGCCATGCGCTTGATGCGGTCGTCCCGCTCGTGGGCGATCACCGTGGGGTGCACGTTGGACAGGCCGCTGCGGGCCAGGCGCGGACGCAGCGCCTCCAGGCGGTGCGCCGAGACGTCGAAGGCATAGAGGCGCCCCGTATTGCGCATGGCGGCCCCGAGCGCCAATGTCTTGCCCCCCGCGCCGGCGCAGAAGTCGACCACCAGCTCGCCACGATGGGCATCCACGAGCAGGCTCAAGAGCTGCGAGCCTTCGTCCTGCACCTCCACGTCGCCCTTGACGAACGCATCCACCTTGGCCAGGGAAGGTTTGCCCACCACACGCAGCCCGTCCGGCGCATAGGGCGTGGGTGCCGCCTCGATGCCCGCATGTGCCAAGGCGGCCCGCACGGCCTCGCGCTTGGCGCGAAGGGTATTGACGCGCAGGTCCAACGACGCGGTCTGCTCCAGGCTCTGGACGAAGGGCCAGAACTGTTCCCCCAACTGGGCCTTCAGCGCCGTGGCGAGCCACTCGGGCAGGTTGTGGCGATGGCGCTCGAGCAGATCGGCAGGCTGCACCTGCAGGCAATCGTCCAGCCAACGCTTCTCGGCGTCGGACAGCGCGGCGCGCAGGAAATCCCTCGCATCCTCAGGAAACCCCAGGATCGCCAGGCGCCGCTCACGCGGGCCGCTGCCGAAAGGCGCGAAATGCTCGAAGCGCAGCTTCTTGCGCAACACCGTATAAGCGACCTGGGCCAGCGTCGCGCGGTCGCGGGGGCCGAGCCCGCGGTGCTCGCGGAAGTAGCGGGCCAGTACCGCGTCGGTGGGATGGTCGAACTTCAGGACGGCTCGCAGCATGTCGGTACAGCTGTCGAGCAAGGCTTGGGGGTGCATGTGGCGCGATTCTCCCACGCTCCCTCGCACCCCACCCCCGTTACACCGGCTACACAAAGGGACGCCGGGACAACCAGGCCGCGATCGCGCGTGGGTACAGCAGATGCTCCTGGCTCAGCACGCGGGCTGCCAGGCTGTCGGCGGTGTCGCCGGGCAGGATCGGCACCACCGCCTGCGCAAGCAAGGGTCCCTGGTCGAGTTCGGCCGTCACCTCGTGCACCGTGGCGCCGGCGAACGCGCATCCCGCGTCCAGGGCGCGCTGGTGGGTGTGCAGCCCCGGAAACGCCGGCAGCAGCGAAGGATGGATATTGAGCAGGCGGCCCGGATACCGCGCCACGAACTGCGGCGTGAGGATCCGCATGAAGCCTGCCAGGACCACCAGCGCCGGCCGGGAGGGGGTGTCGTAGGGGTCGATGGCCTGCGCGAGCACGGCCTCGAAGGCCTCGCGCGATGCGAAGGGCCGATGGTCCACCACGTGGGTCGCGATGCCCTGTTCTGCCGCGAACCGCAGGCCGCCCGCGTCGGCCTTGTTGCTGAGCACGGCCGCGATGCGGGCGCCGTGGCGCTGCTGCCACCCCTCGCGCTGGGCGGCGCGCACGATGGAGGCCATGTTGGAGCCTCCGCCCGAGATCAGGATGACGATGTTCTGCATGGGGGCAGGATTCTAGGAGCCACCCGCCCCGCGCCATCTGCCCGCGCTACGTCCCGCAGCGGACAGCCATAATCGAACGACCGTGCGGAAAATACGCAGCCTCGTGCCGCAGCAACCCCCATTCCGGAGACCGACATATGGATTTGGCTTTCACCCCTGAGGAACAGGCGTTCCGGGCCGAGATTCGCGCCTGGGTGGCGCAGAACCTGCCCAGGGAGATCTCCCACAAGGTCCACAACGACCTGCACCTCACCCGCGAGGACCTGCAGGGCTGGGCCAGGATCCTCGGCAAGAAGGGTTGGCTGGGCTACGGCTGGCCCAAGGAATTCGGCGGCCCGGGCTGGAACGCCGTGCAGAAGCACCTGTTCGAGGAGGAATGCGCGCAGGCCGGTGCGCCGCGCATCGTGCCCTTCGGCCCCGTGATGGTCGCACCCGTGATCATGGCCTTCGGCAGCCCGGAGCAGCACCAGCGCTTCCTACCCGGCATCGCCAGCGGCGAAGTCTGGTGGAGCCAGGGCTACAGCGAACCCGGCTCGGGCTCCGACCTGGCCTCGCTGAAAACCCGCGCCGAACGCCAGGGCGACAAATACATCGTCAACGGCCAGAAGACCTGGACCACGCTGGGCCAGCATGGCGACTGGATGTTCAACCTCGTGCGCACCAGCAACGAGGGCAAGCCCCAGACCGGCATCAGCTTCCTGCTGCTGGACATGAAATCGCCCGGCGTCACGGTGCGGCCCATCAAGCTGATGGACGGCAGCGTGGAAGTCAACGAGGTGTTCTTCGACAACGTCGAGGTGCCCGCCGAGAACCTGATCGGCGAGGAGAACAGGGGCTGGACCTACGCCAAGCACCTGCTGAGCCACGAACGCACCAACATCGCCGACGTGAACCGTGCCAAGCGGGAGCTCGAACGCCTGAAGCGCATCGCCAAGGCCGAAGGCGTCTGGGACGACCTGCGGTTCCGCGACGAGATCGCGAAGCTCGAGGTGGACGTGGTGGCGCTGGAGATGATGGTGCTGCGCGTACTGGCGGCCGAGAAATCCGGCAAGCAGTCGCTGGACGTGGCGGGCCTGCTGAAGATCCGCGGCAGCGAGATCCAGCAGCGTTACACCGAGCTCATGATGCTGGCCGCGGGCCCCTATGCGGTCCCGCTCATCCACGAGGCCATGGAGGCGGGCTGGCAAGGTGACGCCGTGGGCGCTTTGCACTGCGCGCCGCTGGCCAGCAGCTACCTCAACATGCGCAAGACCACCATCTACGGCGGCTCCAACGAGGTGCAGCGCAACATCGTCTCGCAGTTCGTGCTGGGCTGAGGCCGCACGCGACATCCAACGAACAACCAGCAGGTGCAGCATGGACTTTGAATTCAGCGACGATCAACAGCAACTGCGCGACGCCGTGGCCAAGTGGGTGGCACGGGCCTACGGCTTCGACCGCCGGCGCGCCATCGCCAGCGCAGGCGGCTTCGATGCAGGCGCCTACGGCGAACTGGCGGAACTGGGCCTCTGTGGCCTCTACGTACCCGAGTCGCACGGCGGCCTGGGCATGGGCCCAGTCGAGGGCATGGTCGTGCAGGAGGAACTCGGGCGCGGCCTGGTGCTGGAGCCCCTGGCCCAGGCGCTGATCGCCGGCGGGGTCCTGGCGGGGTATGCGCCGCAGGCCCTGCAGGCGGCATGGCTGCCGCGCATCGCCAGCGGCGAGGCCATCGTGGTGCTCGCCCACCAGGAGCGTGCGGCGCGTTACCGGCTCGACGAATGCGCGGCCCGTGCCACGCGACAGGGAGATGCCTGGCAGCTGCAGGGCGCCAAGAGCGTGGTGCCGGTGGGCGACCAGGCCCACGCCTTCCTCGTGCCTGCCACCACGGGCCAGGGCATCGCCCTCTTCCTGGTGGAGCGCGCGGCCCATGGCGTATCCATGCGCGCCTACGGCACGCTCGACGGCGGCCGGGCAGCCGAGCTGCAGCTGGATGCCGCCCCCGCCGCATTGGTCACGGCCGATGGCCTCACGGCCTTGCGCCATGCGGTGGACATCGGCATCGCCGCGGCCTGTGCCGAAGGCGTGGGCATCATGGAACGGCTGGTGGCCATCACCGCCGAGTACCTCAACACCCGCAAGCAGTTCGGGGTGACCATCGGCAGTTTCCAGGCGCTGCGCCACCGCGCGGCGGACATGAAGATGCAGCTGGAGCTGGCGCGCTCGATGAGCTATTACGCCTCGCTCAAACTCAATGCCCCGGCCGACGAGCGGCGCACGGCGATGGCGCGGGCCAAGTACCAGTTGGGGCAGTCGATGCGTTTCGTGGGCCAGCAGGCGATCCAGCTGCACGGCGGTATCGGCATGACCGACGAATACATTGCCGGCCATTACTTCAAGCGCCTGACGCAGCTGGAACTCAGCTTCGGCGACAGCCTGCACCATCTGGGTGAGGTTTCCATCCGTATGCAGGAGACGGCGGGCGTCTTCGCCTGAGCGTCACCGTCATACTAGCCCGCCTGAAGTTCGGGAGGGCATGCGGATGGAGGAGCGGCAGACCACGGAATCGGCACTCGTCGACAAGAGAGGCTTCGAGCGCTGGCTCATCGACAAGTCCTTCTCGATGCTCGTGCCGATGTGCCGCATCGGCGTGTTGCTCACGCTTTTGCTGCTGGTCCTTGTCGACCCGCTGCTGTACAGCAGCGGCGTCTGGGGCGCGGCGCCGGAACACGGACGCCTCGTCGTCTGGCATGCCTGCGCGCTGCTCTACTTCGTTGTGTTCCTGGTGGCATCGCGTTTTGGCCACAGCCACCGCCGACGCAAGACCGTGCTGCTGGCTTTCTTCGTCGCCAGCGCCGTGTTGTTCACGTATTTCGCGTTCACCTCCTGGCGCCTGGGCGGCGACCTGACGACTTACGCCATCTTCCTGTTGTCGATGGTCTGCGTGTTCGGATACCCGGGGCGCACACGGACGTGGATCAACCTCGCCGCCACCGGCACGCTGGTGGGCTGTATCCTGGTCTTTGGCGGCGGGCCGGACTTCTTCGCAAGCGGCGCCGCCGTCAACCTCGTATGCCTAGCCGTGGCCGCACTGCTGGTCGGACGCTACCTGTCGGATCTCAACCAATCCCTGTATGAGGAGAAATGCCGCGTGGAGCTGGAGCGTGCCCGGGCGGACCGCGTGCTCTACAACGCGCTGCCCGAATCCATCGCCGACGAGCTCAAGCGCCACAACATGGTGAAGGCCGAAAAATACCCGCGCATGGCCGTGCTGTTCGCCGACATCGTGGGCTTCACGGAGTTCGCCGCCGCGCGATCACCGGACGCGGTGCTGCGGGTGCTCAACGAGGTGTTCTCCACTTTCGACACCCTCGTGGACGAATACGGCGTGGAGAAGATCAAGACCATCGGCGACGCCTACATGGTGGTGGGCAACGACAAGCTGGAGGCCGTCGTGCGGCTGTCGCTGCGCATGCAGGAGGCACTGGATGCCTACAGCCGGGAGCACGGTTATGCGCTGGGCATCCGCTGCGGCATCCAGGTCGGGCCAGTGGTCGCCGGCGTGATCGGCTTGAAGCGTTTTCTCTACGACGTCTGGGGTGACACCGTGAACACCGCCAGCCGCATGGAATCCACGGGAGAAAACGGCCGCATCCACGTCAGCGAGGAGGTGTTCGAAGCCTTGCAGGACCGCTTCGCCTTCGAGCGCCGCGCCCCCATCGAGGTCAAAGGCAAGGGAGCCATGCAAACCTATTTCCTGCTGGGCCCGAAGACGCCCGAGGACCCGCGCTAGGACATCAGCCGCGATGTCTTGGGCAGGTGGTGCATCAGGAACTCCATCTGGTCCGCCAGGATGCGGCGGTTGCGCAGGATGAAGTCTTCCCACAGGTTGGGCACATAGGGTGCATACAGGAGCGGCATGTGCGCCTGCTCGGGGGTGCGGCTGCTCTTGCGGTGGTTGCAGGGCTTGCAGGCCGTGACCACGTTCATCCAGGTATCCACGCCGTTTTGCGCGAAGGGGATGATGTGCTCGCGGGTCAGCAGCTCCTCGTGGAACGTCTCGCCACAGTACGCGCAGACATTGCGGTCGCGTGCGAAGAGCTTGCTGTTCGTGAGGCCAGGCCGCAGGTTGAAAGGGTTGATCTTCGGCACGCCCTTGGTGCCGATGATGCTGTTGATGGCGATGACGGATTGCTTGCCCGTGATGGCATTGTGGCCACCGCGGAACACCGCGACCTCGCCCCCAGACTCCCAGCGGACCTCGCCGGAGGCATAGTGGATCACCGCCTGCTCCAGCGAGATCCAGGACTGGGGAAGCCCCTGGGCCGACAGCTTCAAGACCTTCAAGACACGCCTCCTGAAAGATTGCCACGGTGTGGACACCCTGCGCCTGCCACCTGGGACAATGGCCTGTGCGCCGTCGCGTGCCCACTGAGCCACAATATAACCGCTTTCAATGACAGGCACCGCCGACCGGGATGGACGTGGCGGGTGCTGCTATCAATTGCATACCACTCCCATGAAAGTCTTCCGCGGCCTGCAGCACTCTGAACTGGCAGCCTCCTGCGCACTCACCATCGGCAACTTCGACGGCGTGCATCGCGGCCACCAGGCCATGCTCGCCCTGCTGCGGGGCGAGGCAGCGCAGCGTGGCGTACGCAGCTGCGTGCTGACCTTCGAGCCCCACCCGCGCGACTATTTCGCGGCATTGCATGGCAAGAAGGAACTGGCGCCCGCGCGCGTGGGCACCTTGCGCGACAAGCTGACCGACCTCGCGCACTGCGGGGTCGACCAGGCCGTGGTACTGCCCTTCAACGCCCGCTTCGCCGCGCTGTCGCCACAGACCTTCGTCGACACCGTGCTTGTCCAGGGCCTGCACGCCCGGTACGTGCTGGTCGGCGACGACTTCCGCTTCGGCGCCCAACGGGCGGGAGACTACGCCCTGCTCGACGCCTGGGCCGACGCCAAGGGCTTCGACGTGGCCCGCATGAACAGCTACGAGGTGCACGGCCTGCGCGTGTCCAGCTCCGCGGTGCGTGAGGCGCTGCGCGCGGGCCGCATGGACGAAGCGGGCCGCCTGCTGGGCCGGCCCTATGCCATCTCCGGCCACGTCATGCACGGCCGCAAGCTGGGGCGAGAGCTGGGTTTCCGCACCCTCAACCTGCGCTTCGACCACTGGAAACCCGCCGCCAGCGGGATCTTCGTGGTGCTGGTGCACGGGCTCGGTACCAAAGCCCTGCCCGGCGTGGCCAACCTCGGAGTGCGCCCCTCGCTGGACCCCAACGACGTCAACGGTGGCCGGGTGCTGCTGGAGACCCACTGCCTGGAATGGCCCGACCACCTGGGCACGGAGGGGGCCTACGGTAAAATCATCCGGGTGGAACTGCTACACAAACTGCACGACGAACTGCGCTACGACGGCCTGGAGGCCCTGCAGCGTGGCATCGCGCGCGACTGCGATGACGCGCGGGCGCATTTCGCGTCGATGCACACCGAGACGCACCGGCAGACCACCCGGGACCGAATTTAGGCGGCGGAGGATCGGGCGGGCCGTGGTCTCCACGGCTGTCCTGGTGCTTCGCCGATAGCCTTCGCCGCCTGCGGGGACGCCCTCTGCGCCCCCTGCAAATCTCGCCATATCCTGCGCCGGCAGCCATCCTGCCCGCGAAAGAGCGCCATGACCGACAAGACCGCCGAAAAGACCGATTACCGCAGCACCCTGAACCTGCCCGACACGCCCTTCCCCATGCGCGGCGACCTGAACAAGCGCGAGCCGGGCTGGGTCAAGCAATGGGAGGACCAGGGCGTCTACAAGCAGCTGCGCGACGCCCGCGTGGGCCGGCCGAAGTTCATCCTGCACGACGGCCCGCCCTATGCCAACGGCCAGATCCACATGGGCCACGCCGTCAACAAGATCCTCAAGGACATGATCGTCAAGGCGCGCCAGCTGAAAGGCCTGGACGCCAGCTACATCCCGGGCTGGGACTGCCACGGCCTGCCCATCGAGAACGCGATCGAGAAAAAGTACGGCCGCAACCTGAGCCGTGACGAGATGCAGGCCAAGAGCCGCGCCTTCGCCACCGAGCAGATCGACCTGCAACGCGCCGACTTCAAGCGCCTGGGCGTGCTGGGCGACTGGGACCATCCCTACCGCACCATGGACTTCATCAACGAGGCGGGGGAATTGCGTGCCTTCAAGCGCGTGATCGAGCGCGGCTTCGTCTACCGGGGCCTGAAACCCGTCTACTGGTGCTTCGACTGCGGCTCGGCGCTGGCCGAGTTCGAGATCGAATACGCCGACAAGAAGTCGCAGACGGTGGACGTGGCCTTCCAGGCCGACGACAAGGCCGCACTGGCGGCCGCCTTCGGCCTGCCCTCGCTGGACAAGGACGCCTATGTGGTGATCTGGACCACCACGGCCTGGACCATCCCTGCCAACCAGGCGCTGAACCTGAACCCCGAGCTGGAATACGCGCTGGTGGACACCGAGCGCGGCATCCTGTTGCTGGCCTCGGCCCTCGTGGAAGCCTGCCTGCAGCGCTACGGCCTGCAGGGCCAGGTGCTGGCCACCGCCAAGGGTGAGCGCCTGGCCGGCCTGCAGTTCCGCCATCCCTTCTACGACGAGGATGCGGGTTACCGCCGCCTCTCGCCGGTCTACCTGGCCGACTACGCCACCGCCGACGACGGCACCGGCATCGTGCACTCCGCGCCCGCCTACGGCGTGGAGGATTTCAACTCCTGCATCGCCCATGGGCTGAAGCAGGACGAGATCCTGAACCCGGTGCAGGGGGGAGGCAGCTACGCGGCCGACTTCCCGCTCTTCGGCGGCCTGAACATCTGGAAGGCCGTGCCGGTCATCATCGAGCGCCTGCGCACCGCCGGCCGGCTCATGGCCACGGCCACCATCAGCCACAGCTACCCGCACTGCTGGCGCCACAAGTCGCCCGTGATCTACCGCGTGGCGGCGCAGTGGTTCGTGCGCATGGACGAAGGCGATGGCATCTTCACCAAGGACAAGGCGCCGCAGACACTGCGCCAGATGGCGCTGGCCGCCATCGAGGACACGCAGTTCTACCCCGAGAACGGCAAGACCCGCCTGCACGACATGATCGCCGGCCGGCCCGACTGGTGCATCAGCCGCCAGCGCAGCTGGGGCGTGCCCATCCCCTTCTTCCTGCACAAGGACACGGGGGAGCTGCACCCGCGCACCATGGAGATCCTGGACCAGGCGGCCGACATCGTCGAGAAGGGCGGCATCGAGGCCTGGAGCCGCGTGACCACCGAAGAAATCCTCGGCGCGGCCGATGCGCCCCACTACACCAAGAGCCCCGACATCCTGGAAGTGTGGTTCGACTCCGGCACCACGCACACCACGGTGCTGCGCGGCTCGCACGCGGGCAACGCGCATGCGCAGGGCCCCGAGGCCGACCTGTACCTTGAAGGCCATGACCAGCACCGCGGCTGGTTCCACTCGTCGCTGCTGACGGCCTGCGCGATGTATGGCCGCGCGCCGTACCGCGGCCTGTTGACCCACGGTTTCACAGTGGACAGCCAGGGCCGCAAGATGAGCAAGTCGCTGGGCAACGGCATCGACCCGCAGGAAGTCAGCAAGAAGATGGGCGCGGAGATCATCCGCCTGTGGGTGGCCGCCAGCGACTATTCCGGCGACATCGCGGGCGACGACAAGATCCTTGCGCGCGTGGTCGACACCTACCGCCGCGTGCGCAACACGCTGAAGTTCCTGCTGGCCAACACCAGCGACTTCGACCCCGCCACCGACAGCGTGCCGGCCGACCAGCTGCTGGAGATCGACCGCTGGGCGCTGTCGCGCACGGCCAGGCTGCAGGAGGACATCCTGGCGCACTTCGAGCGCTACGAGTTCCACCCCGTGGTCGCCAAGCTGCAGATTTTCTGCAGCGAGGACCTGGGCGCCTTCTACCTCGACGTGCTCAAGGACCGGCTCTACACCACGGCGCCGCGCTCGCTGGCACGCCGCTCTGCACAGACGGCCCTGTGGCAGATCACCCAGGCCATGCTGCGCTGGATGGCGCCGTTCCTGAGCTTCACGGCCGAGGAGGCCTGGACCGTGCTCGGTGCAGCAGGCAAGGTGCCGGCAGACAAGCGCATCTCGATCTTCACGGACGAATACTGCAGCCTGGCGCCGGCGGATGAGGCGCTGCTGCAGAAATGGGCACGCATCCGCGAGATCCGCGACGTGGTCAACAAGGAGATCGAGGCCCTGCGGGCGGCAGGGCAAGTGGGCTCCTCCCTGCAGGTGCGCGTGCAGCTCGGGCTGCCTGCGGGCGATCTGCCGCTGCTGGCCTCGCTGGGCGAGGACCTGCGCTTCGTGCTCATCACCTCGCAAGCCGGTATCGCCGAGAGACCGGAATTGACGGTAATGGTGGAGCCCATGCAAGCGCAGAAGTGCGAGCGCTGCTGGCACTACCGCGTCGACGTGGGGCAGGATGCCGCGCATCCCACGCTCTGCGGCCGCTGCACCAGCAACCTCTATGGTGCTGGTGAAACACGCCTGGTGGCCTGAGCGTGCGGTTGTTCCGTTCCGCGCCCGCGCGCATGTGGCCCTGGCTTGCCCTGGCCTTCGCGATCCTGGTCGCCGACCAGCTGACCAAGCTCGCGATCGCCTCCACCTACCAGCTGGGGGACACCACGGTGGTCACCAGCTTCTTCAACCTGACCCGGGTCCACAACACGGGAGCGGCTTTCTCGTTCCTGGCGGGGGCCTCGGGCTGGCAGCGCTGGTTCTTCACGGCCATCGGCATCGTGGCCACGGTCGTGATCCTCACGATGCTGCGCAAGCATGCCGGCCAGCGCCTGATGGCCTTCGCGCTGGCCTGCATCCTGGGTGGCGCCCTGGGCAATGTGATCGACCGCGTGGTCTTCGGCTACGTCGTGGATTTTCTACAATTCCACTACGCGGGCTGGTATTTCCCCTCGTTCAACCTCGCCGATACCGCCATTACGATCGGTGCCACCTCCCTGATACTCGACGAGATTCTGCGCCTGCGCCGCAGCCGTCAAGGAACTGATTGACCCACCTGCTGAACCTTCTCGCGGCGATTTCCCTGCTGGTGTGGGGAACCTACCTGGTGCGCACCGGTATCCTGCGCGTGCTTGGGGCCAGCCTGCGCAATGTCCTCGCCAAGAGTGTCAGCAACCGCCTCACAGCCGTCTCCTCGGGCCTCGCCGTCACGGCCCTGGTGCAGTCCAGCACCGCGACGGCCCTGATCGTCTCGTCCTTCGTCGGCCAGGGCCTGATGTCCCTGGCCTCGGCCCTCACCGTGATGCTGGGCGCCGACCTGGGAACCAGCCTCATGACGGTCGTGTTCTCGCGCGACCTGTCCTGGCTGTCGCCGCTGTTCATCTTCGTTGGTGTGGTGCTGTTCATCTCGCGGCAGGCCACCACGGTCGGCCGGGTGGGCCGCATCCTGATCGGCCTGGGCCTGATGCTGCTGGCGCTGAGCCTGGTGTCGGCATCGGCCGGCGTGCTGACCAAGGCGCCGGCCGTGAAGGCGTTGCTGGGCACGCTCAGCAGCGATGTGTTGCTGGAGATCACCGTCGGCGCCGTGCTGGCCGTGATGTGTTATTCCAGCCTCGCGGTGGTGCTGCTGACGGCCACCCTGGCCACGACCAACGTGGTGCCCATCGATGTGGCGCTGGGGCTGGTGCTGGGCGCCAACCTGGGCAGCGGCCTGCTGGCCGTGCTGACCACCTTGAGCGCCAACGTGCAGACACGCCAGGTGCCGCTGGGCAACCTGCTGTTCAAGATCATCGGTGTCACGCTGGCCTCGCCGCTGATCGGCATCTGGCTGCGCTACATGCAGGAGATCGTCAACGATCCCACGACGCTGGTGGTGCTGTTCCACCTGAGCCTCAACACCCTGATCTGCCTGGTCTTCGTGGGCCTCACGGATGTGGTCGCGGGCTGGGTGCGCAAGCTGCTGCCGGAGCCGCAGCGCACCACCGTGGCCGGGCGCCAGCGCCACCTGGATGCGTCTGCGCTCGCCACACCGTCTCTTGCGATCTCCTGCGCGGTGCGCGAAGCCATGCACCAGGCCGACGTGGTGGAGTCGATGCTGACCGGCATGTTCCGCGTGATCCGCCAGAACGACCGCAAGCTTTCGGAAGAGCTGCGCAAGATGGACGACGTGGTGGACGAGCTGTATTCGGACATCAAGTACTACCTCACGAAAATCTCGCGCGAGGCCCTCAGTGACGAGGAAGGCCGACGCTGGACCGACATCATCAGCTTCACGATCAACATGGAGCAGATCGGCGACATCATCGAGCGCGTGCTGCTGGACATCGAGGACAAGAAGATCGACAAGGGCCGCGAGTTCTCGGATGCCGGCCTGGCGGAAATCAGCGACCTGCACACCCGCCTGGTCGACAACCTGCGCCTGGGCATGAGCGTGTTCCTGCACGGCAACGTGCGCGACGCCCAGAAGCTGCTCGAGGAAAAGACCCGCTTCCGCGAGCTGGAACACGAATACGCCGCGACCCACCTCGGGCGGCTGGCCGTGAAGACCATGCAGAGCATCGAGACCAGTTCGCTGCACCTGGACCTGATCAGCGACCTGAAGCGCATCAACTCGCACATCTGCTCCATCGCCTATCCCATCCTGGATTCCGCAGGGGCCCTCGCGCCCAACCGCCTGCGGGCTTCGGTGCTCCAGCCCCTGGAGTGATTCGCGCGGAAGCTGCGCGACGGGCGCGTAAGGGTCCGTAAGCTTCGGTATCGACCCGGCACGCCTCGGCTGCGTTGAGATGCGGGGCTCAACGTGATGTTTGCACGCCATTCGCCCGCAAATGCCTGCAAGATGGGCGCGAAAAAGAGGCCGCTGCCTATAATTGAGACTGATTTTCTTCCCGCTGACCGTTACAACCCGAGATACAAACCCGGTCCCCCGGGCTCCGTAACAGCCGATGCGCAATCTCTTTACTGTCCTGTTGAGCGGCGTCCTGGCTACTGCGGCCTGTGCGCAAGGCTTCAAGTTCTCCAACCAGGATGACGCCGAAAAAGCCCAGGAAGCCGAGCGCGCTGCCGCCGTGCAGTCCATGCTCGACACCCCCTGCCGCGACAAGATCAAGAACCAGAAAATCCTGGTGCTGATCGGCGAGAGCCGCAATGGCGTGGTGCAGGCCAACCAGAGCCAGTTCAGCACGCATTTCGACGCCATCAACTCGCGCCTGCGGGCCATGGGCCTGCGCACCTACACGCAGGCCCAGATCCGCGCCCAGATCGCCCAGGCCGAGATCGACGCCTATTTCAAGAACGACCCCGATGCTGCGCTCAATGCCTCGAAGCGCCTCGCGGCGCAGTACAGCCTCAAGGGACTGATCACCTCGCAGGCCAGTCGCAACGCGATGGTCAACGTGAACCAGGTGAACATCAGCATGGCCTTCACGCTGACGGGCGCCAACGGCCGCATGATCTCGCAGGCCAGTGCCGACAACGCCAGCTACGCGGGACAGGATGTCTCCGGCATGGCGCTGACCCTCATCAACGAGCGCGCCGACGAAGTGGTCGCCAAGTTGTACAGCGACTATTGCAGGCAGCCGGGCCGTTGAAGCCGGCGCATCGCAACCCTCCACCGATCCAGCAGTCCAGTTCGTCTCACGACCCGAAGAAAGGCAACCCCATGATGTCCACCACCGCCCCCTCGCGCAAGATCGCCGCCACCCTGGCGGGGCTGGCGCTCTGCTGCCTGGCCGCTTCGGTCCAGGCGCAACCCAGCTTCGGCAACCCCTCGCCCACGGCCGGCACCTCCACCTCCGACAAGGCCAACGCCGCGGCCGACGCGGCCGCCTACAAGCCCGTGGACTATGCCAACAAGGGCAAGCGCGGCCCCGCGCTGGTGGTGATCCCCGGCGAGGTGAAGAGCAACAACGCCGGCTTCATGCAGAAGTTCGGGCCGAACAACATCGCCGACTTCGGCGAGCTGGAGCTCTCCAACGCCAATTTCCCGGTGCTGGAGCGCAGCAACCTGGGCAACCTGCTGCAGGAAATCTCGATCGCCTACAACCTGGGTGACCCGCAGGCTGCGCGCAAGACCATGCAGGTGGGCAAGCTGCGGTCCACCAAGTGGATCGTCAAGTTCGACATCCTGAAGGCCGAACAGATCGCCGAGAACAAGAAGGGCTTCGATGGCCGCGCGCTCGGTGGTCTGATGTCGATGTTCGGCGCCGGTGCGGCCGGCCAGGTCGCAGGGTCGGTCAACACGCAGGACTCCACCGGCGTGTGGCTGATCGGCATGCGCTACAAGATCATGGATGCCAACACCACCGAGCAGGTGGCACAGGGCTACAGCGAGCTGAAGATGGAAGTCGGCTCCACGCAGACCAGCGTGATGGGCATCTCCGAAGGCGCCAAGGGCGGCGTGGGCCTGGACACCATGGTGCAGCGCCTGGTGCAGACGGCGGTCTGGGAAATCGACTCCAAGTACAAGTAAGCCCGGGGCCGCGCAGGCCCCCGCCTTTCGCGAAGCTCTTTCAGCCCTCCCAGGCGTGGCCCCCAGGACCAGCACATGACCGGCATCACCAAAATCGGCAAATACCTCATCCGCCGCGAACTCGGCAAGGGTGCGATGGGCGTGGTATACGAAGGTTTCGATCCGGTCATCGAACGCACGGTCGCCATCAAGACCATCCTGCCGCAGCAGCTGAACTCGGCCGAGGCCAAGGACGTGATGGCGCGCTTCAAGCGCGAGGCGCAATCCGCCGGCCGCCTGAACCATCCGGGCATCGTGGCCGTCTACGACTACGGCGAAGTGGTACCCGAGGACGACCACACGATGGTCGCCACGCCGGCCAACGTGGCCGATGCCAGCCGCAGCATCGCGTTCATCGCAATGGAGTTCGTCAAGGGCCGCGAGCTGCGCGACTATTTCGAGGCCAACGAGCGCTTCCCGCTGCGCGAGGTCGAGCGTCTGATGGGCGAGGTGCTCGGCGCACTGGGCCATGCCCACAGCCAGGGCGTGGTGCACCGCGACATCAAGCCCGCCAACCTGATCGTGCTGGAAGACGGCCGCGTGAAGATCGCCGACTTCGGCATCGCACGCATCGAGAAGTCCGAGCTGACACAGGCCGGCACGGTGATGGGCACGCCCTCCTACATGTCGCCCGAGCAGTTCATGGGCCAGACCGTGGACGGCCGCAGCGACCTGTTCTCCTGCGGCGTGATGCTCTACCAGTTCCTGACGGGCGAGAAGCCGTTCACGGGCAACACCACCACCATCATGTACAAGGTGCTGCGCGAGGAACCGCTGGCGCCATCGATCCTGAACGTCGCACTGCCCAGCGCCTTCGATGCCGTGGTCAAGAAGGCCATGGCCAAGAACCCCGACGAGCGCTTCCAGACCGCGGCGGAGTTCGCGGCGGCCATCCGCGTGGCGGTGCAGGCGCCGGCCTCCGCACCCGCCGCAGCGGACAACGATGCGACGGTGGTCAGCGCCGCGCGGCCGCCTGCATCCGCAGCCCCCGCCGCCGCGCCCGCTGCGGCGGCACCGCAACCGGTGGCATCGGCCCCGGCCGCACGCCCTGCACAGGCCACGGCGCCTTCACCCGTGCCACCCGTGGCCACCGCCCCAGCGCCCAAACGCGGCTTCGCGCTGGCCGCTGTGGCTGCCGCGGTGGTGGTGGTCCTCGCGGGCGGTGCCTTCGCCCTGTTCAACAAGGGCAGCACGCCGGCAGGCGACATGGCACAGGCCGGTGCAGCCGGAACGGCCACCGCAACCCCTTCCGCCGCAGGCACGCCGCCCCCTACAGGCCCCGCGCCCGCTGCAGCGGCGGAGCCCGCCCCCGAGGACGGCACGGTGGTCATCAGCGCCCTGGGCCTGGTGGACCCGGCCGACCCCCGCTTCAAGGGTGACGCCGCGGCGGCCCAGGCCGGTGCGCGCGAGGACGCCAAGCGCCAGGTGGTGGAGAAGGTGCTGGCGCTCTACATCGAGAACGCCTCGCTGCAAAAGAACTATGCCGTGCTCGACCAGAAACTGCTCTCGCAGTCGGGCAGCTTCATCAAGACGGTGTTGCAGGAAGGTGCACCGGTGACGGGCAAGGACGGCCTGCTGGAGACCGAAACCCGCGCCGTGGTCAAGATGCGCGACGTCCAGAAGTCGCTGAACCAGCTGTCCAAGGAAGAGCGCATCGCCTTCATCCGCAACAACGGCGATCCGCGCGTGGCGATCCACATGACCATCGGGGACGCTGACAGCGCCCAGGCGCTGCCACCCACGCGCTCGCAGCTGGCCGAGAACGTGCTGAAGGAACGCATCAAGTCCTTCGGCTTCCGCGTCTGGGCCAACGAGGGCGACACCAAGACCGGCCCCAACAGCAAGGAGGCCGACTTCCAGGTTATGGGCGAGGCCAAGGTGAAGGTCCTGTCCATGAAGCTGCCAGCCTCCGGCCTGACGGTCAGCAAGACAGCCCTTACCTCCTGGACGGTCAAGGCCATCGACAAGGCCACCGGCGAAGAAATCTACCTCAACACCGTCACGCCGCAGGGCAAGAGCTGGGCCACCGAGGACCAGGCACTGAGCGAGATCGGCCAGTTGATGGGCAACGAGTTCTCGCGCGACTTTTTCCTGCAGCACTTCAACTTCGGCACACGCCGCACCAGCCTGAACGTGACGGGCCTGCCCGATGGGCAAACCGCGAAACTCTTCCTGCGCGAGCTGCGTGGCGTGCGCCAGGTGCTCGATGCCCGCATGGTGTCGGAGGGCGGCCAGTTCCAGGTGCAGTTGGCCGAGGGCAGCGCCGCGGCGGACGTGGTGCAGGACGCGATCCTGAAGCCGCTGAATGCCAAGCTGGGCCAGAACTGCTTCGCGCTGGCAGGGTCGTCCGAGAACCAGGTCAACCTGAGTTTCGCGGCCGCCTGCGCCGATGTGGCGGTGCGCGGCAAGCTGGAGACCATGCCCCCAGCGGGCCTGATCGATGCCGCGCCGGAACGCAGCAAACCGCTGCTCAAGGGCCTGCCGTCGAAGACGGTGGCCTGAACAAAACAGAGGCCCTTCGCGGGGCCTCTTCTTTTTCCGCGGCGCCCTGCGCGGCGCGTCAGTCCCGCACCACGAAGTCCGTGGTCTCGGCGCCTTCTTCGTCGGCGCTGCGGCCGAAGGCGATACGGCCCTGCCCGCGCAGCATGACCTCCTCCCGGCGCAGCGATATCTCCACCTCGCCCGCGACGCTGACGAAGGTGCCGTTGGTGCTCTGGTCGACCAGGAAGAACTTGTCGCGCCGGCGCTCGATGCGTGCATGCTGGCGCGAGGCCATGCGGTCCGCAATGACGATCTGGCAGGCTGCGTCCCGGCCCATCACGATGCTGCTGTTGTTCTGGTCCAGCTGGAACTCCTGGCCCGCATGCCGCAGTTGCAGGCTCGCCTGGCGGGCCGGCGCGAAGATCGACGGCGTGGCCATCGTGAGCTCTTCCCCCGCCTGCCAGATCACCTCGCAGACGGCCACGTCGTCCCCCTTGCCCTTCACCGCCAGCGCCGCGATGTCGCGGGTCGAGCTGCGCAACATCGGCGACAACTGCGCCACGGTGGCCTGCGTGGTGATGATCTGCATCGCCTTGGCCAAGCCGGCCATGCGCGCCGCAAGGTTGACCGTGTCGCCGAAGACGTCGTTGTTCTCCTCGATCACCGGCCCGGCGTGGAAGCCGGCCCGGATGGCGCGCTTTACATTGGAGGCGGCGGGCAGGGCCATGATCTTCAGCTGCATGTCGGTCGCTGCCAGGCAACCGCTGTCCGCGTCGGGCAACACACACATGACCTCGTCGCCGATGGTCTTGATCACGCGGCCGCCGTACTGCGCCACGATGGAGCGCATCAGCGCGATGCACTCGTCGACCATGGCCTTGGCCACCGTGTCGCCCAGCGTGTCGTAGAGCTTGGTGCTGCCGGCAATGTCCGCGAACAACACCGCCATGGTGGTGGAGGGCCGCTGCGGCATGCCACCAGGGACGGGAAGATCGGGGAGTGCGACCATGTCATGTGCCTAGGGAACGAACAGGACAAACATAATATCGCCTGTCGCCCCCAAAGCGCGCAACATGGGTGCCAGCGAAGCGGCGAAGGGCCGGCGCGGCGCCATGGTGATGCCACCGCACCACCCAAGGCACCACCTATGAAAAACGGCACCCGAAGGTGCCGTCGAAGCAAGGCTGGAGCGCCTGGCTAGTCTTCCACGAAGGCTTCTTCGCGCTTCTTCTTCACCGAAGGCAGCAGCACGATGATCAGCAGCAGGGCGGCCACGGCCAGCAGCGATGCCGACAGGCCCCGCGTGAGGAACACCGTCCAGTCACCACGCGACAACAGCAGGGCACGGCGCAGGTTCTCCTCCATCATCGGGCCCAGGATGAAGCCCAGCAACAGCGGTGCGGCCTCGATGCCCATCTTGATGAACAGATAACCGATCACACCGAACAGGCCCACGATCCAGATGTCGAAGGTGTTGTTGTTGGTCGAGTACACGCCGATCGCGCAGAACAGCACGATGGACGGGAACAACCAGCGATAAGGCACGGTCAGCAGCTTGATCCACATGCCGATCAGCGGCAGGTTCAGGATGATCAGCATCGCGTTGCCGATCCACATCGAGGCGATCAGGCCCCAGAACAGCTCGGGGTTGCTGGTCATCACCTGGGGGCCAGGCTGGATGTTGTGGATGGTCATGGCACCCACCATCAGCGCCATCACGGCGTTGGGGGGAATGCCCAGCGTCAGCAGCGGGATGAAGGAGGTCTGCGAGGCCGAGTTGTTGGCCGACTCGGGCGCCGCCACGCCGCGGATGTTGCCCTTGCCGAAGGGCACTTCGCCCGGATGCAGCTTGGTCTTCTTCTCGATGGTGTAGGCCGCGAAGGCCGCCATCGCCGCACCGCCGCCGGGCAGGATGCCCAGTGCCGATCCGAGGATCGTGCCGCGGATGATCGCCGGCGTCATGCGCTTGAAGTCTTCCTTGGTGGGGAACAGGCCGGTCACCTTGGCCGTGAAGACCTCACGCTCGCTCTCATGCTTGCCGAGGTTGCTGATGATTTCCCCGTAGCCGAAGATACCCATACCGAGGGCAATGAAGCCGATGCCGTCCGTGAGTTCGGGGATGTCGAAGCTGTAACGCGCCACACCCGAGTTCACGTCGGTACCCACCAGACCCAGCAGCAGGCCCAGCAGGATCATGCCGATGGCCTTGAGCAGCGAGCCCGACGCCAGCACGATGGCACCGATCAGGCCCAGCACCATCAGCGAGAAGTATTCGGCAGGACCGAACTTGAAGGCCACTTCGGTCAGCGGAATGGCGAAAGCCGCCAGCACCAGGGTGCCGACGCAGCCCGCGAAGAACGAGCCGATACCGGCCGCCGCCAGCGCAGGCCCCGCCCGCCCCTTGCGCGCCATCTGGTAGCCGTCGATCACGGTTACCACCGAGGACGCCTCACCCGGCAGGTTCACCAGGATGGCCGTGGTCGATCCGCCGTATTGCGCACCGTAGTAGATACCCGCCAGCATGATCAGTGCCGACACGGGCGGCAGCGCATACGTCGCGGGCAGCAGCATGGCGATGGTCGCCAGCGGGCCGATGCCGGGGAGCACGCCGATCAGCGTGCCCAGCAGACAGCCGATCAACGCATACAGCAGGTTGATCGGGGTGAAGGCGACGCCGAAGCCCAGCGCCAGATGTTGCATCAGTTCCATGGTGGTACGCGGCTCACTTGGAGAGGAAGGTGGGCCAGACCTGGAACTGCAGGTTCAGCGCCCAGACGAAAGCAAAGTAGCTCATGGCCGCCAGCACGGTCGCCAGCACGATCACTTCCTTGAACTTGAATTCGTTGCCTGCCAAGGCTGCGATGAACACGAGCGCGTAGATCGCGACGATCAGGCCGAAGGCCGGGAAACCGATACTCGGCAATCCGCCGAGCAATGCACCGAAGACGAGGTTCGCCAGGATGATGAAGAACAGAGGCCGCCAGGCCATGGCACCAAACTTCTCGCCATCTTCCGTCTCGACCGTCAAGGCCAGGAAGACGACCACCACCCCGAGGATGGCCAACAAAACACCCAGCAGCAGCGGGAAGTAGCCAGGCCCCATCCGGGCGGCATCTCCAACCTTGTAGCCCTGGGCTCCCACCGCGAAGGCCACTCCGACGCCGATGAAAACCAGCCCGGAAAGAAAGTCCTTCTCACTTTTTATGCGCATCAAATGACTCCTCGGCAGAAAGTGCCGGGGCGATTGTGCATGCCAACTTCTGCACACTTTCTTGTGGATTTCACCTATATGTGCTTGCCTCGGCCACAGCGAAAACGCGCAGACAACCAGGCGACAGGCCTCAGGACAAAGGTGGTGTAGCGGCCAGCACCTCCGACAGCAGCGTGACACCTTCGGCGACGCGCAGCCCGCCCGCAAGGCGCAGCGGCCGCATGCCGTCCTTCACGGCTTGCCGGCGCAACGCATCGGAATGGGGCTCACGCGTGATGGTGTCCCTGAACGCGTCACTGATGACCAGCAGCTCGTACAGGCCCGTGCGGCCGAGGAAGCCCGTCATGCGGCAGTCCACGCAACCCACGGGCTTGTAGGCGCGGTAGCTGCCGTTCATCTGCCAGGGCTTGATGGCCTCGGCCAGGGCCGTGCGGCCCTGCTCGTCCTCGTCGCGCACCTTGCATTGCTTGCACAGCGTGCGCACCAGGCGCTGCGCCAGCACGCCCAGCAGGGTCGCATTGATGAGGTACGGTGGCACACCCAGCTCCATCAGCCGCGTCACGGCCGAGGGCGCGTCGTTGGTGTGCAGTGTGGAGAACACCAGGTGCCCCGTGAGCGCCGCCTGCACGGCCATCTCGGCGGTGGCGAGGTCGCGGATCTCGCCGACCATGATGATGTCCGGGTCCTGCCGCATCAGCGCGCGCAGGCCTTCGCTGAAATTGAAGTCCAGCTGCGGCTGCACCTGCGTCTGGTTGAAGGAAGGCTCGATCATCTCGATGGGGTCTTCCACCGTGCTGACGTTCACCTCCTCCGTGGCCACGCGCTTGAGCGTGGAGTACAGCGTGGAGGTCTTTCCGGAACCCGTGGGCCCGGTCACCAGGATGATGCCGTTGGGCCGCTTGACCAGCGCCTCCCAGCGCTCGGCATCGTGCGCGGCGAAACCCAGTGCATCGAGGTCCTTGACCGCGGTCTCGGGGTCGAAGATGCGCATCACCATCTTCTCGCCGAAGGCCGTGGGCAGCGTGGCGATTCGCATCTCGACCTCGCTGCCGCGCGGGTTGCGCGTCTTGATGCGCCCGTCCTGTGGCCGGCGCTTCTCCACCACGTCCATGCGGCCCAGCAGCTTGATGCGCGCCGTCATGGCGTTGAGCACGCCCATGGGCATCTGGTAGACCGGGTGCAGGATGCCGTCAATGCGGAAGCGGATGACGCCCTGCTCGCGGCGTGGCTCCAGGTGGATGTCGCTGGCGCGCTGGTCGAAGGCGTATTGCCACAACCAGTCCACCACCTGCACCACGCCCTGGTCGTTGGCGTCGAGCTGCTTGTTGGCCTTGCCCAGCTCCACCAGCTGCTCGAAGCTGGCGCCGACATTGGCGCCGGAGGTCTTCATGGCCGAACGCACGGACTTGGCCAGTGCGAAGAACTCGGCCGTGAAGCGCGTGATCTCGCCGGGGCTTGCCACCACGCGGCGCACGTTGCGGCGCGACTGGCGCTCCACCTCGGGCACCCAGTCGGTGATGAAGGGCTCGGAGGTGGCGATCACCACCTCGCCTGGCGTCACCTGCACAGGCAGCACGCGGTGCCGGCCCGCGTAGGCCGCGCTCATCACGTCGGCCACCTTGCCCACGTCCACCTTCAGCGGGTCGATGCGCAGGTAGTCCAGGCCCGCGCGGCTGGCCAGCCATTGCGTCAGGGACTCGATGTCCAGCGCGCGCCCGTCCGACACGCGGTGCATCGAGACACTCGCCAGCCGCACCAGCGGATGCTGCGAACTCTCGGCCTGCGCGCAGCGGGCAATCGTGCGCTGGGCTTCCGCGTCGGCGATCACGCCGTCCTCGCGCAACCATTCCACGAGGCGCCGCCAGTCGATGGGACCCTGGAATGCCGTGGGCGCGCGCGCGGGGGATTCTGTGCCCGCGCGCTTCATGGCACCAGGGGCTTGAGCACCCGCACCCACTGCTGCGCTGGCAATTGCCAGCGGGATTCGATCACCTCGGCACGCTGGGACAGCAGCGCACGGGCCGGGCGGGACGCGCGGTTCTGCGCCAGCACCACGGTATTGCCCTCGCGCGTGGCCTTGAAGGGCCAGATCGCGTCGTGCCCGAAAGCCGCCGCCATGCGCTCCACGCTGCGCGCATAACTGGAGGAGCGTCCGAACAGGTTGACCGTCATGCAGCCCTCGGGCGTCAGCAGGCGCCGACAGTCGGCGTAGAAGCCTTCGTCGTCCAGCACGGGTGCGGCGGCATCGTGGTCGTACAGGTCCACCTGCAGCGCGTCCACCGTACCCCACCAGCGGGGATCGCGGATCTCGGTGGCCGCGTCGGCCAGCAGCACCTGCAGGCGGGCGTTGTCGGCCGGCAGCTTGAACCAGCCGCGGCAGGCCGCCAGCACCTTGGGATTGATCTCGATGGCGGTGGTGCGCATGCCCAGCACCTTGTGGCAGTGCTTGGTGAGCGATGCCGCGCCCAGGCCCAGCTGCATGGCGCGCCGCTCGGGCACGCTGTCAGGTTCCACGAACAGCAGCCAGGCCATCATGCGCTGGATATAGGCGTGCACCAGCAACAGCGGTGCATCGGTGCGCATGGAGCCCTGCACCCAGATCGAATCCAGGTGCAGGTGGCGCAGGTTGCCTTCGTCCGAGAACTGGACGTCGGGCAACAACTCGGGAGGGATCGATGCCATGCGGCGTTATACCAGCACGGCCTGCAGCCTCGGCAGTGCTGCGCAGGCATTTGCCGTGGTGGCCTGGGCCAGCACGTCAACCGCCACGCCGCGCAACCGCGCCACCTCCATGCCGATGCGGGGCAGCTCGGCCGGCTCGTTGCGGCCCTGCGGCTGGCCGGCCTCGCGCTCGGCCGCGGTGCGGTAGATCCAATGGGGAGGGATATCGGGCGCATCCGTCTCCATGACCAGCGCCGACAGCGGCAGGGCCTCGGCCAGGCGCCGCAGCTGCAGTGCACGCTCGAAGGTCACGGCGCCCCCGAAGCCCAGCTTGAGGCCCACATCCAGGCAGGCCTGCGCCTGTTGCAGGCTGCCCGAAAACGCATGGGCGATGCCGCGCCAGGCACCGCTGCCCGGCGCCACCGCGCGCAAGCCGCCCAGCACCTTGTCCACCGAGCGGCGCACATGCAGCAGCACCGGCAGCCCGTGCCTGCGGGCCAGCTTCAGCTGTGCGGTGTAGAACGCCTCCTGCCGAACGCGCAGCGGCCCTTCGCGCAGCGCCGGCACGAAATAGTCCAAGCCGATCTCGCCCACCGCCACCAGGCGTGGATCCCGGGCCGCATGGGAGAGCAGTTGGTCCAGCACCTCCAGGTCACCGTCCTCGGCGCGCTCCACGAACAGCGGGTGGATGCCCAGCGCGTAGCTGTAGCCATGCGCATGGGCCAGCGCACGCACGGTGTCGAAATCGAAGCGCCCCACCGCGGGCAGCACGCAGTGGCGCACGCCCGCCCGCGCGGCGCGTGCGCAGACGGCCTCCACGTCGGCGCGGAACTCGGGCGCGTCCAGGTGGCAGTGGGTGTCGATCCAGGTGCTGTGGGTCATTCGGTGAAGCTTCGCATTCGGCTGCGGTGCGCCCGCCTTCCGGCGCGGCCGGCGGGCATGCATTCGGCTTGCGGGAAAGCCCTAGGCGGCGGTGCCGCCGCCGGTGGCGTACATTGACATCCGATTGTCACGCCGAGGTCATCCTTCGCCAGCATGCTTGGTTTCTATCACGCCTCCGCCCTCCTCCCGCCGCGGCGGGATGCGGCCGCGACGCAGGCGCCCTTTTCTCACCCACCAAGGAACACCATGAAACCGTCCAAGACCCTTATCGCCCTCGCCGTTGCCCTGGGCCTGTCCGGCGCCGCATTCGCACAGGAAAAGACGCTGCGACTGCTCACCTGGGACGGCTACGTGCCCGCCGAGGTGAAGGCCCAGTTCGAGAAGGAGTCGGGCTACACGGTGGAACTCACGCTCTCGAACAACGAGGAGATGATCTCCAAGCTGCGTGCCACGGGCGGCGCGGGCTTCGACCTGGCCCAGCCCTCGCAGGACCGCATCACCGGCCCGCAACAGGAGTTCAAGATCTACAAGGCGATGGACCTGAAGAAGATCAAGACCGACCAGTTCATCCCCGCGATGCTCGACGCCACCAAGAAGAACACGGCGCTCAAGGGCGAGGTGTACGGCCTGCCCCACATTTGGGGCACCGACGGCCTGGTGGTCAACACCAAGCTGGCCAAGATGGCCGACTACCCCGACCTGTGCAAGGCCGACTACAAAGGCAAAGTCTCGATGCGCCTGAAGCGCCCCGCCCTGCTGGCCTTCGCCTTCGCCTCGGGCAAGGACCCGTTCAAGCTCTATAACGACCCCAAAGCGTATGCCGCGCTGATGGACCAGGTCGGCAAGACCATGACTGCCTGCAAGGCCAACGTCAAGTTCTACTGGGACAACCGCGACCAGCTGCTCAACGGCCTGCGCAGCGACGAGATCGTGGGCGCGATGATGTGGGACACGGGCGGCTGGAAGCTCAACGGCGAGAAGGCCGACTTCCAATACATCGCGCCGAAGTCCGGCGCCCTGGGCTGGATCGACACCTTCGCCATTCCGGCCAAGGGCAAGAACGACGAGGCCGCCTACGCCTGGATCAACTTCAACATGCGCCCCGACATCGCCGCCAAGGTGGCCGCCGCTGCCGGCAACTTCACGGCCTCCAAGGGTGCGGATGCGCTGATGGACGCCAAGCTCAAGGCCCAGTTCGCCGCGAGCTTCCCGCCAGCCGCCCTGTCCAACGTGAAGTGGTACCCGGCGGTGCCGGCCGGCCTGGAAGAGATCGAAGGCCGCGTGCTCGACCGCATCAAGGCCGCCAACTAGGCTGACGCGGCCGCATGGCAGACACACCCGACCTGGAGGTCCGCCAGGTCGCCAAACGCTACGCGCAGCAGGCGGCGGTGGACGCGTTGTCCTTCGCCGTCGCCAAGGGCAGCTTCTTCTCCATCCTGGGCCCCTCGGGCTGCGGCAAGACGACGCTGCTGCGCATGGTGGCCGGCTTCCTGGCGCCCGACAGCGGGGACATCCTGATCGGCGGCAGGTCGATGGCGGATGTAGCGCCCAACCGCCGGCCGGTGAACATGGTGTTCCAGCACCTGGCGCTGTTCCCGATGATGTCGGTGGGCGAGAACATCGGCTACGGCCTGGCGCGCCGGGGCGTGGCGAAGGACGAGACCGCCCGGCGCGTGGGCGCCATGCTGGAGCGCGTGGGCCTGCCCGGCACGCAGGCCAAGCGCGTGGACCAGCTCTCCGGCGGCCAGAAGCAGCGCGTGGCGATCGCGCGCAGCCTGGTGCTGGAGCCGACCCTGCTGCTGCTCGACGAGCCGCTGGGTGCGCTGGACCTCAAGCTGCGCGAGCACATGAAGATCGAGCTGAAGGCCTTGCAGGCCGACTTCGGCACCACCTTCGTCTACATCACGCACGACCAGTCCGAAGCCCTGGTGCTGTCCGATCATGTGGCCGTGATGAACAAAGGCCGCTTTGAGCAACTGGGTACGCCCCAGTCGCTGTACTACGAGCCCCAGACGCCTTTCGTGGCCGGCTTCGTGGGCGCCACCAACCGCCTGCAGGGCCGGGTGACGGCCGTGCACGGCGGCGTGGCCGAGGTGCGGACCGCCGACGGCCTGCTCCTGCCCGCGCGCAGCCGCGACCCGCTGGTGGTGGGCGACGCGGCCCAGGTCTTCGTGCGGCCCGAGGTGGCCGGCCTGGCCCGGGACGCCACGGACCTCCCCGCGGGCCAGCCGCGCTTCCAGGGCAGCGTGCGCAGCCTGCTGTTCGACGGCGCCAATTCCTCCGTGCTGGTGCGCGAGCAATCCTGTGGCGCCGAATTCCACATCGCGCTGCCCCAGACCGGCCAGTTGGCGGACCTCGCCGTGGGCACACCGGTGGCCTTCAGCTTCGACCCCGCTCGGGCGCACTGCTTTGCCGGTGCCGCAACGGCAGATGCCCTCCATGCGCACGGCCACTGACGCCGGCTCGGCGGCGCGCCAGGGCAGGTTGCTCCTGGGCCTGCTGCTGGCGCCCGCGCTACTGTGGCTGCTGGGGCTGGTGGTGCTGCCCCATGCCGAGCTGGCGGTGCTGTCGTTCCGCGTGCGCGTGGCGCCGGGCGAGTACGCGCCGAGCCTGGACCAGTACCGCACCTTCATCGACGAGCCGCTGTACTGGCGCACCTTCATGCGCACCGCGCTGATGTCGCTGCTGGCCACCTTCGTCACGCTGCTGCTGGCCTTCCCCATCGCCTGGACCATCGCCAAGATCGCGCGCGGCCGCATGCGCGCGCTGATGTTCGTCGCCTGCCTGATCCCCTTCTGGGTCAGCGAGACGGTGCGCACGCTGGGCTGGATGATCCTGCTGCGCGAGTCCGGCGTGCTGCCTGCGCTGATGGTGCAGCTGGGCTGGACGGACGCGCCGGTCGAGCTGCTGTACCACGATGCCACGGTGCTCACGGGGCTGGTCTACACCTCGATGCTCTTCATGGTGGTGCCCCTGATCGGCGCGCTGGAGAGCCTGGACAACAGCCTCGTCGAGGCCGCCTACGACCTGGGCGGCAACGGCTGGTCGGTGTTGCGCCACATCGTGATCCCGCATGCCGCGCCGGGCATCGCCGCGGGTTGCATCGTGGTGTTCATGCTCACGCTGGGCAACTACCTCACGCCCACGCTGCTGGGCGGCAAGAATTCGCTGTGGTTCACCGAGCAGATCTACACGCAGTTCATCACGCGCTTCAACTGGGAGCAGGGCGCGGCCTTCGGCTTCCTGCTGCTGGCGCTCTCCAGCACCATCGTGTGGCTGGGGCTGCGGCTGGCCGGGCAGAGCTTTGGCGAGGTCATGCGAAGGACATGACCCCCACGCTCATCGCTTCGCGTATCGCTGCCCCCCGAGGGGGCGCATCGGCGCCTTCGGGCGGCCGGGCGGCACCGACATGACCCCCACGCTGCCATGATCCCCTCCCTGCCCCGCCCCGCCTGGCTGCGCGCCAGCACCGTCGCGTATGCGGTGCTGTTCTTCGCTTTCCTGTTCCTGCCGCTGGTGGTGGTGGCGGTCTTCGCCTTCAACGACGCACCGTATCCCGCGCCCCCGTGGCGCGGTTTCACGCTGGACTGGTTCCGTGGCAACGCGGCAGCGCAACGCGTGGGCCTGTTCGCGGATGCGCAGCTGCTTGGCAGCCTGTGGACCAGCGTGGTGGTGGCCGCCTGGGTCACGCTGCTCAGCGTGCTGGTGGGTACGGCCAACGCCTTCCTGCTGGAGCGTGCCCGTTTTCCCGGCAAGCCGGCGCTGGCCATGCTGATGCTCGCGCCGCTGGTGATTCCCGGCGTGATCCTGGGCATCTCGATCCTGGCGCTGGCCAGCCGGCTGGCGAACTTTGCCGACGATGTCTGGGGCCTGGAGCTGGAGTTCCTGCGGCCCGGCCTGCCGCTGGTGGTGCTGGGCCAGTTCAGCTACATCGTGTCCATCGCCACGCTGACCATCTCGGCCCGGCTCAAGCGTTTCGATGCCACGCTGGAAGACGCTGCCTACAACCTGGGCGCCTCGCGGGTGGCCGTGTTGTGGACCATCACCCTGCCCTACCTGCGGCCCGCACTCATCGGCGCCGGCGCCATCGCCTTCCTGATGTCCTTCGAGAACTTCAACACCACCCTGATGCTGGTCGGATCCGACCCGCCGCTCACGGTCATGATGTACGGCCGCATGCGCGAGGGCGCGTCGCCGGTGCTCAACGCCGTGAGCCTGTTCCTGATGCTGGCGTCGGCACTGATCGCACTGGTGCTGATGCGCCGGCCCGCCGAGGGCCGCGACGGCCAGCCCTGAAAAAGGCGCGTCTCGCCGCACTCTCGCGGTGCGCGCGCACCGCCGGGGGTCCTATGTCCCCCCGTGCACAGGGGCGGGAACCATGGTACTGTCCATCACCGCCCGCCTCCTCCCACTCCGTGCACAGGTGACCCGATGCGCAGACCCGCTCTCTATAGCCAGTCCAGCCCCGTGACCCCCGCCGCCGAGGCGCCCACCGCGGAGCCCGCAGCCGCAGTGGCGCGCCAACGCTGGTGGAAGCGGCGGCCCTCTGCCTCCGATCCCCGCGCGCTGTGGGCCGCCATCACGCTGCTCAGCCTGGCGCTGGTCGCCGGCATGGCCTCGATCTGGCTGCAACCCGGCCAGCGCAAGCTGACCCAGGAAGACATCAACGCGGCCGTGCTCAAGACGCTGGAGACCACGACCCTGCCCTCCCCCGCCACCAAGGCCTGGGCGGCCATCGCGCCGTCGGTGGTGCGCGTGACGAGTTACGAGACCGGCAACACCCAGCGCGACATCCAGGAAAACGGCGTCGGCAGCGGCGTGGTCATCGTGGACACCGGCATCATCCTGACCAACCTGCACGTCATCAACGGCGCCGAGGTCGTGAAGGTCACATTCGCCGACGGCCTGGAGACCACCGCCCGCGTGCGCAATGTGCAGCCCGAGAACGACCTGGCCGTGCTGCAGGCCGACAAGATCCCCGACGACCTGATCGCCGCCACCATGCGCTCCACGGCCGAGCTGCTGCCGGGCGACGAGGTGGTGGCGGTGGGCTTTCCCTTCGGCATCGGCCCCTCCACCTCGGCTGGCGTGGTCTCCGGCCTCAAGCGCTCCTTCCGCTCGCCCGAGGGCAAGCAGGAGATGAGCAACCTGATCCAGTTCGACGCCGCCGCCAATCCCGGCAACTCGGGCGGGCCGCTGGTCACGATGGACGGACAGGTGGTGGGCATCGTCACCGCCATCCTGAACCCCACCTCAGCCCGCACCTTCATCGGCATCGGTTTTGCCGTGCCCATCGAGAACGCGGCCGGCGCCGTGGGGCTGCACCCCTTCTGACCCCGCCACGGGGCGCCTGCGAATAAACATCCAGCGCCCGGAACCCGCCGGACTTTTTGGCCTCCATCCTTCACACCCGCCCACCCCTACGACACGAAAGGCACAGCCCATGGAATCGAGCGCGAGCAACCACGGCGACACGGCGCAACTGATGGAACAGATCCTCTACGAGGTCAAGCGCGTCGTGGTGGGGCAGGACCGTTTCCTCGAACGCGTGATGGTGGCGATGCTGGCGCAGGGTCACCTGCTGGTCGAAGGCGTGCCGGGTCTCGCCAAGACGCTGACCATCAAGACCCTGTCCAACACCATCCAGGGCCACTTCAAGCGCATCCAGTTCACGCCCGACCTCGTACCCTCCGACCTGGTGGGCACGCGCATCTACAACCAGAAGAGCGGCGAATTCGGCACCTCGCTGGGCCCGGTGTTCACCAACCTGCTGCTGGCCGATGAAATCAACCGCGCGCCCGCCAAGGTGCAGAGCGCGCTGCTCGAAGTGATGCAGGAGCGGCAGGTCACCATCGCCGGCGAGACGCACAAGGTGCCCTCGCCCTTCCTGGTCATGGCCACGCAGAACCCCATCGAGACCGAGGGCACCTACCCGCTGCCCGAGGCGCAGGTCGACCGCTTCATGATGAAGGTGCTGGTGGACTACCCCACCGACGACGAGGAGTTCGTGGTGGTGCAGCGCGTGATCGGCCCGCCCGTGACCGTGAACCCCGTGGCCACCACGGCGCAACTCGCCGAGCTGCAACAGGCCTGCCGGCAGGTGTATGTGGACCCCTCGCTGATCCAGTACGCCGTGCGGCTGGTGTCCGCCACGCGCCGGCCCGAACAGCACGACCTGAAAGACCTGCGCCGCTTCATCACCTACGGCGCCAGCCCGCGCGCCACCATCAACCTGACCGAGGCCGCGCGCGCCCTGGCCATGCTGCGCGGTCGCACCTACGTGCTGCCCGAGGACATGGTGGACCTGGTGCCCGACGTGTTCCGCCACCGCGTGGTGCTGTCCTACGAGGCGCTGGCCGAGGGCCTGAACGCCGACGCCGTGATCGCCAAGATCATGGCGCGCATCCCCGCGCCGGCCAAGCCGCTGGAGCACGAGAAGATCGCGGCCTGACCGGAAGCCACCGTCCATGTTCGGCTTCCTCCGCTCCCGCAACAAGACCGTGGCCCGCAGCGGAGGCCACGGCGCCAGCGTGGTGCCGTTGCCACTGCCCTCGGGCAACGCGGAGCACATGCTCAAGCGCCTGGAGTGGACCGTAGTGCGCCGCCTCGACGGCCTGCTGCAGGGCGACTACCGCACTTTCCTGCGCGGCGCCGGCCTGGACCTGGCGGACCTGCGCGAGTACCAGCACCACGACGACGTGCGCCACATCGACTGGAATGTCACGGCGCGCATGCAGACACCCTACGTGCGCGTGTTCACCGAAGACCGCGAGATGACAGCCTGGTTCCTGGTGGACCTGAGCCCTTCGATGGACTTCGGCTCCGGGGAGCAACGCAAACGCAACGTGTCGGTCGAATTCGTCGCCGTGCTGGCGCGGCTGCTCACACGCCACGGCAACCGCGTGGGCGCGGTGCTCTACGGCAACGGCCAGACGCGCGTGTTGCCCGCGGGCGCGGGGCGGCTGCATGTGCTGCAGCTGCTGCATTCCATGCAGACCCGGCCGAGCGGCGACGAGGCCGGTGGCACCCGCCTGCACGAGTTGCTGCAGACCGCCGCCGCCAACATCCGGCGCCGCTCGACCCTGTTCGTGGTCTCCGACTTCATCAGCGAGCCAGGGTGGGAAAAACCGCTGGGAATGCTGGCGCAGCGCCACGAGGTGGTGGCCGTGCGCCTCGTCGACCCGCTGGAGATGGAGCTGCCCGACCTGGGCCTGATGCCCATCCGCGATGCGGAGACGGGTGAACAGTTGCTGGTCGACACCTCCGACCCCGGATTTCGCAAACGCTTCGCCCGCATTGCCTCCGAACGCGAGGCGGCGCTGCGCAAGGCCCTGGTCAGCGCCGGCGTCGACGCCCTGGAACTGTCCACGGGCGGTGACCTGATAGGCGCCGTGATGCGCTTCGCCGACATGCGCAAGCGGCGCAGCCGCCTTTCGGGCGCCAGCGCCATGCCGGCCCACCTGCAGCAGGCCGCCTGATCCCGGCCGCACGACAACGCCCCCTGAAGGACCTCCCGCCATGAACATCCCGATGACCTTCATGTGGCCCCAGTTCCTGTGGCTGATGCTGGCCGTCCCGCTGCTGGTGCTGCTCTACACCTGGCTGCTGCGGCGCAAGAAGAAGCTGGCGCTGCGCTACGCCAGCCTGTCCATCGTGCGCGAGGCCATGGGCAGTGGCACCTCCTGGCGCCGGCATGTGCCGCCGATCCTGTTCCTGCTGGCCATCGTGGCCATGCTGCTGGCCGCCGCGCGGCCCTTTGCCGTGTTGTCGCTGCCCTCCACGCAGGAGACCATCATCCTGGCCATGGACGTGTCGGGCAGCATGCGCGCCACCGACGTCAAGCCCAACCGGCTCGTCGCCGCGCAGGACGCCGCCAAGGCCTTTCTCAAGGAGCTGCCGCGCAACGTGAAGGTGGGCATCGTCGCCTTCGCCGGCTCGGCGCAGGTGGTGCAGCCACCCACGCTGAGCCGCGAGGACCTGGTGGCCGCCATCGACAAGTTTCAGCTGCAGCGCGCCACCGCCATCGGCAGCGCCATCGTGGTGTCGCTGGCCGAGCTGTTCCCCAACGAGGGCATCGACCTCGCCGCCATGACCTACGGCAGCGGCAAGCAGCGCGGCATCTCGCTGGACGACAAGCCCAAGGGCGAGAAAAAGGACTTCGTGCCCGTGGCACCCGGCTCCTACAACTCGGCTGCGATCATCCTGCTGACCGACGGCCAGCGCACCACCGGCGTCGACACGATGGAAGCCGCCAAGATGGCGGCGGACCACGGCGTGCGGGTCTACACCGTGGGCGTGGGCACTGTGGATGGCGAGACCATCGGTTTCGAAGGCTGGTCCATGCGCGTGCGGCTGGACGAGGCCACGCTGAAATCGGTGGCGACGAGCACACAGGCGGAGTACTTCTACGCCGGCACCGCCGAATCGCTCACCAAGGTCTACGAAAGCCTGAGCTCGCGCCTCACGGTGGAGAAGAAGGAGACCGAGATCTCGGGCCTGCTGGCGCTCGTGGCCTCGGTGTTCGCACTGATCTCGGCAGGCCTGTCGCTGCTTTGGTTCAACCGGATCCTGTAGGCCGCCTCGCCCGCTGCGGCATCCGCCGCGGCTCCGGTGTCTCGGTGCCCCCGCGCTTCAGCGGGTAGCGGTTGCCAAACCCGCGGACAGTACGCCCCGGTCCAGCCGCAT
Source organism: Burkholderiaceae bacterium (assembly GCA_965278985.1). GTDB lineage: Bacteria > Pseudomonadota > Gammaproteobacteria > Burkholderiales > Burkholderiaceae_C > CAISIP01. Next base: position 2,769,780 of record OZ257131.1, read on the forward strand.
CTGGCGTGAGCACCGCGCCGCCAGGCTCTCGTCGTGCGTGACCATCACGAAGGCCGTGCCCTGCTCCCGCGCCAGCCCGAGCATCAGTGCGAAGACGCCGTCGGCCGTGCCGCGGTCCAGGTTGCCCGTGGGCTCGTCGGCCAGTACACATGCGGGATTGCCCACCAGCGCCCGCGCGATGGCCACGCGCTGGCGTTCTCCCCCCGACAACTCCGACGGCCGGTGATGCAGCCGCTCCTGCAGGCCCACGCTGGCCAGCACGCGGGCAGCAGCAGTGCTGCATTCCTCGGCGCTCTGCCGCCGGATGCGCAGCGGCATGCCCACGTTGTCGAGCGCGCTGAACTCGGGCAGCAGGTGGTGGAACTGGTAGACAAAACCCAGGTGGCGGTTGCGCAGCACACCCTGCTCGGACGCGGACAGCGTGGACAGGTCGCGCCCCATCAGCACCACCTTGCCGCTCGTGGGCGCATCCAGCGCGCCCAGCAGGTGCAGCAGCGTGCTCTTGCCCGAGCCCGACGCACCCACGATGGCCAGGGTCTCGCCGCGGCGCACCTGCAGGTCCACGCCGCGCAGCACCTGCACGTCGAGGCGGCCTTCCTTGTACTGCTTGCTCAGGCCGTCGGCCTGCAACACCACGTCGCTCGCGATCTCGCTATTCATACCGCAACGCCTCCGCGGGGTTCACGCGGCTCGCGCGCCAGCTGGGGTAGATGGTGGCCAGGAAGGCCAGCACCAGCGAGATGATCGCAATGGGCAGGATGTCGGCGGACTGCGGGTCGCTGGGCATGCGGCTGATGAGGTAGATGTCCTTGGGCAGGAAGCTGGCCTGGAACAGCTGCTCCAGCGCGGGCACGATCACATCGATGTTGAAGGCAATCAGCAGGCCCAACCCGAGGCCCGCCAGCGTGCCGATCACGCCCACCATCGCGCCCTGCACCACGAAGATACCCATGATGCTGCCGGGGCTCGCGCCCAGCGTACGCAGGATCGCGATGTCCGCGCGCTTGTCGGTCACGGTCATGACCAGCGTGCTCACGAGGTTGAAGGCCGCCACGGCCACGATCAGCGTGAGGATGATGGACATCATGCGTTTCTCGACCTGCACGGCCGCGAACCAGGTGCGGTTCTGGCGCGTCCAGTCACGGATCAGGATGTCGCCCGACAGCGTGCCCGAGAGCTGCAGCGCGACCTCGCGGGCCTGGTGCAGGTCACGCAGCTTCAGGCGCACGCCGCTGGGGCCTTCCAGGCGGTACAGGCGCGCGGCGTCGTCGATGTGCATCAGCGCCAGCGCCGAGTCGTATTCGAAGTGGCCGGACTCGAAGATGCCCGCCACCGTCATCTGCTTCAAGCGCGGCACCACGCCGGCCGGCGTCATCTGGCCGCTGGGCGTGATCAGCGTGACCGGGTCGCCCACGCGCAGGCCCAGCGACGCCGCCAGCTCCTTGCCCAGCAGGATGCCGAAGCCGCCGGGCACCAGCGCCTTCAGGCCCTCGCCCTGCATCTGCAGCGTGAAGTCGGACACCTCGGGTTCGCGGGCCGGATCGATGCCACGCACCAGCGCCGCCTTCATGTCCTCGCCACGCGCCAGCAGGCCCTGCGCCGCGATGAACGGGGCCGCACCGATGACCTGCGGGTTCTGCCCGGCCTCGGACAGGGTGCGCTGCACGTTGGGCAACGCCGTGCCGTTGGGCGCATACAGCTCGATGTGCGAGACCACGCTCAGCATGCGGTCGCGCACCTCCTTCTGGAAGCCGTTCATGACGCTGAGCACGATGATCAGCGCCGCCACGCCCAGCGCGATGCCCAGCATCGACACGCCGGAGATGAAGGAGATGAACCCATTGCGGCGGCTGCCCCGCCCGGCACGCGTGTAGCGCCAGCCCAGCGCCAGTTCAAAGGGCCATTGCATCGTGGGGCGAATCCGTCATGGGGCTTGCAGGTGGGAAGGGCGTGGGAAGAAAAAGTGCCCGCCATTGTGGCATCCCCCACAAGGCCGGCCCGCCGGCGGCCCTTACCCGACAATCCACGCCTTATGCACCTGCTCATTGCCTTCGCCAGCGACACCGACCCTGGCTGCGTGGCGGCCCTGGCCGGCCTGCGCCTGCCCCGGCTCGAGCGCCTGCTGGCGGAGCTTCAACCGGCGGATCGGCAGACGGGACGCATGGACGACCTGTCGCCGCCGCACGAACGCGCCATCGCGCGGCTGCGGGGATGGTCGGTGCAGGACGGCCTGCTGCCCTGGGCCGCCCACGACGCGCAGGGCATGGGCGTGTACGACCCCTCCGGCGGATGGGGCTGGATCACCCCGATGCACTGCACCGTGGGCCAGAGCCGTGTGAGCCTGCAGCCCGCCGGCCAGCTGGCGCTGGCCGAAGCCGATGCGCGAGCCCTGCTCGCCAGCATGGCGCCGTTCTTCGCGGAGGACGGCATCACACTGCACTACGCCGCACCCGAACGCTGGCTGGCCCGCGCGGCGGACTTCGCGGCCCTGCCTACGGCCTCCCTCGACCGCGTGGCCGGGCGTGACATGGGCGACTGGATGCCCGCCTCCCCGCTGCTGCACCGGCTGCAGAACGAGATGCAGATGCTGCTCTACACGCACCCCGTCAACGACACGCGCGCGCAGGCCGGCCAGTTGCCTGTGAACGCCTTCTGGCTCAGCGGCACCGGGTCACTCGCGCCCGGGGCGGCCGTCCAGCCGCCCGCAGACCTGGTGGTCGAGGAGCGCCTGCGCGACCCCGCGCTGGCTGGGGACTGGGGCGGCTGGCGCGAGGTCTGGCAACATATCGATGCCGAATACGGAGAGCGCCTGCTGCAGGCACTGCGGCAGGGCCAGCCCGATCTGCGCCTCACGCTCTGCGGCGCGCGCCATGCCGCCACGTGGCAGCCCCGTGCGCCGGGATGGGCGACATGGCTGGGCAAGCTAGGCATGCGGCGCCGACGCATCGACCTGCAGCCCGTCCTCTCCGACCTCTGAGCCGATGAAGATATTTCCCCGTGACGTTCCCCCCCGCGCCGCCTGGGCGCTGGAGCAGGCTGGTGTCCACCCTCTGCTGGCCCGCCTGTACGCCGCGCGCGGCGTGGTGCACAAGGACGAACTCGACGACGGCCTGGGCCGCCTGCTGCCGCCATCCGGGCTGCTGGGCGCGCAGCAGGCCGCCGTGCTGCTGGCCGACGCCATCGCCGCCGGCACGCGCATCTGCATCGTGGCCGACTACGACTGCGACGGTGCCACGGCCTGCGCAGTGGGCCTGCGCGGCCTGCACATGCTGGGCGCGCGCCAGGTGGACTACCTGGTGCCCGACCGCGTGCGCGACGGCTACGGCCTGACGCCCGCCATCGCCGAGCGCGTGCATGCCAAGGGCGCGCAGCTGCTGCTCACTGTGGACAACGGCATCGCCAGCATCGACGGCGTAGCCCATGCGCGCCGCCTCGGCCTGCAGGTGCTGGTGACCGACCACCACCTGCCCGCGCCCACGCTGCCGCAGGCCGATGTCATCGTCAACCCGAACCAGCCTGGCTGCGGCTTCGAAAGCAAGTCCATCGCCGGCGTGGGCGTGATGTTCTATGTGCTGCTGGCGCTGCGTGCCGAACTGCGCCAGCGCGGCGCCTGGCCCGCGGCGCAGCAGCCGCGGTTGGACACGTTGCTGCCGCTGGTGGCACTGGGCACGGTGGCGGACGTGGTGAAGCTGGACATCAACAACCGCCGGCTCGTGGCGCAAGGCCTGCGCCGCGTGCGTGCCGGCGCCATGCCACCGGGCATGGCCAGCCTGTTCACGGCCGCAGGCCGCAAGTCGGCGGGCGCAACGACCTTCGACTTCGGCTTCGCGCTGGGACCGCGCATCAATGCAGCGGGCCGCCTGAGCGACATGACGCTGGGCATCGAATGCCTGCGCACCGATGACCCGCTGCGCGCCGACGAGCTGGCACGCACGCTGGACGGCATCAACCGCGAACGGCGCGTCATCGAGGGGGGCATGCGCGAGCAGGCGCTGGACCACGCGGCGTCGCTCTTCGACGCAGGCGCGGCGCCCCCACCGGCCATCTGCGTCTTCGACCCCGACTTCCACGAAGGCGTGGTGGGGATCGTGGCCTCACGCATCAAGGACAAGCTGCACCGCCCCACCTTCGTGTTCGCCGCCAGCCAGGCCGAGGGCAAGGGCCATGAGCTCAAGGGATCGGGCCGCTCCATCCCGGGCTTCCACCTGCGCGATGCACTGGACCTGGTGGCCAAGCGCCACCCCGGCGTGCTGCTGCGTTTCGGCGGCCATGCGATGGCAGCGGGCTGCACCGTGCACCAGGACCGCTTCGCAGAGTTCGAACAGGGCCTGGCCCAGGTCGCGCAGGAATGGCTGGAGCCCGCCACGCTGCTGCGCCGCCTGGACACCGACGGCCCGCTGGCCCCGGAGTACCGCCGCGTGGACCTGGTGGACACCCTGCACAAGGAGGTCTGGGGCCAGGGCTTCGCGCCGCCCACGTTCAGCGAGGAAATGGAGGTGTTGTCGCAGCGCCTGGTGGGTGAGAAGCACCTGGCGCTCAAGCTGCGGCACCAGGGCACACCGGTGGACGGCATGTGGTTCGGCCACACCGACACCCTGCCCGCCCGCGCGACCATCGCCTTCCGGCTGGACGCCGACGAATGGAACGGCCAGCGGCGCCTGCGTTTCCTGATCGAGGGCGTGGCGGAGTAACCTTCCGTCCGCCATGGAAGAATGGCATGTCCACAAAGGACGAAGGAGACACCCATGCCCGGTCCCGCCGCACTGCGCGCCTTCGACCTGAGCGGCCGGCTGGCGCTCATCACCGGCGCCAGCGCCGGCATCGGCTTCGCGCTGGCACGCGGCCTGGCACAGGCGGGCGCACGCGTGGTGCTCAATGCGCGCGGCACGGACAAGCTCCATGCGGCGGCCCAGACCCTGCGCCAGGAAGGCGCGCAGGTGGATGAGGCGGCCTTCGACGTGACCGATGCCGAGGCCGTGGCGGCCGGCATCGCGCAGATCGAGCGCGACAGCGGCCCCATCGACATCCTGGTCAACAACGCGGGCATGCAGCGCCGCGCACCGCTGCAGGATGTCGATCCCGCGCAATGGCGCGAGCTGATGCGCACGAACGTGGACAGCGTGTTCCTGGTGGGCCAGGCTGTGGCGCGCTGCATGATCCCCCGGGGGCGCGGCAAGATCATCAACATCTGCTCGGTGCAGAGCGAGCTGGGCCGGCCCAACATCGCGCCTTACACCGCCAGCAAGGGCGCCGTGAAGATGCTGACCAAGGGCATGGCCATCGATTGGGGCCCGCACGGGATCCAGGTCAACGGCCTCGGGCCGGGCTATTTCAAGACCGCGCTGACCGAGGCGCTGGTCAAGGACGCGACCTTCAGCGCATGGCTCACGGGACGCACGCCCTCGCGCCGCTGGGGCGACGTGGAGGACCTGGTGGGTCCGGCCGTGTTCCTGGCGAGCGGCGCCTCGGACTTCGTGAACGGCCACATCCTGTACGTGGATGGCGGCGTGACGGCCACGCTGTAGCGCCATCCCGGCGAGCAGCACGACGACAAGGAACCCCATGGACGCCCTCGTGATCCACGCCCCTGGCGACCTGCGGGTCGAGCCCATAGAGACCCCGCCCCTGGGCCCCACGCAGCTGCGCGTGCGGGTGCGCATGGGCGGCATCTGCGGCTCGGACCTGCACTACTACCGCCACGGCGGCTTCGGCACCGTGCGGCTGCAGGAACCGATGGTGCTGGGCCACGAGATCGCCGGCACGGTGGAAGCCGCCGGACCCGAGGCCAAGGGCTGGCAACCGGGCGACCGCGTGGCCATCAGCCCCAGCCGGCCCTGCGGCGCCTGCCGCTTCTGCCAGGAAGGGCTGCAGAACCATTGCCTGGACATGCGCTACTACGGCAGCGCCATGCGCATGCCGCACATCCAGGGTGCATTCCGCCAGCAGATCGTCTGCGAGGCCTCGCAGGCCCATCGGCTTGAGGCGCATGTGAGCGACGCCGAAGGTGCGCTGGCCGAGCCGCTGGCCGTGGCCCTGCACGCCGTGCGCCGCGCGGGTCCGCTGCTGGGCAAGCAGGTGCTGGTGACGGGCTGCGGGCCCATCGGCGCGCTGGCCATCATCGCGGCGCGGCGTGCCGGCGCCACGCGCATCGTGGCCACCGATGTCAGTGAGTTCACGCTGCGCACGGCCCGCACCGTGGGCGCGGACCAGGCCCTGAACGTGGCGCAGGACCCCGAGGCCCTGGCGCCGTACCGCGCGGAAAAGGGCCAGTTCGACGTGCTGTTCGAAGCCAGCGGCAACGCGGCCGCGCTGCGCGGCGCGCTGGACGCCCTGCGCCCGCGCGGGGTGCTGGTGCAGCTGGGCCTGGGCGGCGACGTGACGCTGCCGCTCAACACCTTCGTGGCCAAGGAGTTCGAGCTGCGCGGCGCCTTCCGCTTCCATGAGGAATTCGCCATCGCGGTGGCGTTGCTCAACCAGCGGCTGGTGGACGTGCGGCCCCTGATTTCGGCCACCATGCCCTACCGCGATTCCGGCCGTGCCTTCGCGCTGGCGGCGGACCGCTCACAGGCCATGAAAGTTCTGCTGGACTTCGCCTGAGCGCCTTGCCACACTGCGCGCATAGAATCATTTTTCCATCCAACGCCTTCCATGGAGCTCCCATGTCCGACCAGAAATACCGGCTCGTCACCCGCAGCGACTTCGACGGGCTGGCTTGCGCCATCCTGCTCAACGAGCTCAACCTGATCGACGACATCAAGTTCGCCCACCCCAAGGACATGCAGGACGGGAAGGTCGAGATCACCAGCCGCGACATCACGACCAACCTGCCCTACGTGGCGGGCGCGCACCTGGTCTTCGACCACCACGCCTCCGAGACGGTGCGCAACACCGGTGACCGCCCCAAGAACTACATCATCCACGCCGGTGCCCCCTCGGCCGCCCGCGTGGTCTACGAGAGCTACGGCGGCAAGTCGCGCTTCCCCGCGTCCTTCGACGACATGATGACCGCCGTCGACAAGAGCGACGCGGCCGAGTTCTCGCGTGACGAGATCCTCGATCCCACAGGCTGGGTGTTGCTGAACTACCTGATGGATTCGCGCACGGGACTGGGCCGCTTCCGCGAGTTCCGCGTCAGCAACTACCAGCTGATGATGGACCTGATCAAGTACGTGCGCGACCACAGCATCGACCAGGTGCTGGCGTTGCCCGACATGGTGGAGCGCGTCACGCTGTACATGGACCATGCGCAGAAGGCCAAGGACCAGATCCGCCGCTGCACCACCGTGCACGGGAACCTCGCCGTGCTGGACCTGCGCCATGAAGACACCATCTTCGCGGTCAACCGCTTCATGATCTACGCGCTGTTCCCCGACACCAATATCTCGATCCATGTGATGTGGGGCGTGCAGAAGCAGAACACCGTCTTCGCCACCGGCAAGTCCATCACCAACCGCACGTCCAAGACCAACATCGGCGAGCTGATGCTGCAATACGGCGGTGGCGGCCATGAGAACGCCGGCACCTGCCAGGTGGCCAACGACGAGGCAGCAGACGTGCTGAAAGCGCTCATCACGCGCATCAACGCCGACGGCTGAGCGCACCGGTTGCCGGCCCCGCGCCAGCACGCCGGAGCCGGCGGCCGTAAAATGCGGGGGTGACCGCCCCCCTCAATGCCGATCTCCACTGCCACTCGGTGGTCTCCGACGGCACCCTCACCCCCGAAGCACTCGCGGCACGCGCCGCTGCCAACGGCGTGCAGCTGTGGTCGCTGACCGACCACGACGAGATCGGCGGCCAGGCCCGCGCGCTGGCGGCCGCGCATGCGAACGGCATGCGCTACCTCACCGGCACCGAGATCTCCATCACCTTCCTGGGCAAGACGGTCCATATCGTCGGCCTGGGCTTCGACGCCGACGACCCGGGCATCTACCACGGTCTCCTGCGCACCCGCGGTGGCCGGGGCGGCCGGGCGCAGGAGATGTCGGACCAGCTGGCGCGCGTGGGCATCCGCGGTGCCTACGAAGGCGCGCTGAAATACGCCGGCAACCCCGAGCTGATCTCGCGCACGCATTTCGCCCGCTTCCTGGTGGAGACCAAGGTCTGCCGCGACACCAACGAGGTGTTCCGCAAGTACCTCACCGAGGGCAAGCCGGGCTTCGTGGAGCACCGATGGGCCACCCTGGCCGACGCGGTGGGCTGGATCACGAAGGCCGGTGGCATGGCGGTGATCGCCCACCCGGCGCGTTACCGCTTCACGCCCAACGAGGAATACGCACTCTTCACCGAGTTCAAGGGCCACGGCGGCCAGGGCGTGGAAGTGGTCACCGGGAGCCACAGCGTGCCCGAATACGCCATCTATGCCGACACGGCCAAGGAATTCGGCCTGGCCGCCTCGCGTGGCAGTGACTTCCACTGCCCCGACGAGTCCCACACCGACCTGGGCACGCTGCCGCCCCTGCCCGCGGGGCTGACCCCGGTATGGGAGCTGCTGGAGTCGCGCATCCAGTGAATCCCGCCACGCCCGCCGCCCAGGCGCGGGGCGTCACGCCGTCCTCGGACCCCCACCACGATGCGCGGCGCGACCACGGCCGCGCCATCGGCTACGTGGCCGTGGCCGCTGCGTGTTTCGCCGGCATGGACACACTGGCCAAGTACGGCAGCACGCTGGTCCCGGTGCCCCAGTTGCTGTGGGTGCGTTATGCGATGCAGGCCGTGATCATGGGGCTGTGGTGGCTGCTGTGGCTGCGTCCCGAGTTCGGCTGGGGCTTCTTCCGCACGCGGCAGTGGCGTTTCCACCTGCTGCGTGCCCTGCTCCTGCTGGCCTGCACCGCGGTCAGCTTCGTGGGGCTGCGCACCATGCCGGTCGGCGAATTCACGGCGGTGGCGTTCCTCGCCCCCATGGTGGCGATGGTGCTGTGCGCATGGCTGCTGAAGGAATATGTGCCACCGGCCCATTGGCTGCTGGCGATGGTGGCGTTTGCCGGTGCGCTCATCGTCATTCGCCCCGGCGCGGATATCTTCGGCTGGGCCGTGCTCTTCCCGCTGGCGCTGGCGCTGCTCAACGGGCTGTTCCAGTTGGTCACGCGCAAGCTGGCGAGCCTGTCCGAACACCCCGTGCTCTCGCAATGGATCGCGGGCTGCGTGGGCGTGCTGGTGCTACTGCCCCTCGTGGCTTGGCCCGGCAACTGGGACGCCTCGCTGGGCTGGTGGCCCTGGAGCATCATGCTGGCCATCGGCACGCTCGGTGCGCTGGGCCATTTTGTGCTGATGAAAGCCTTTGCGCTGGACACCGCGCCCGCGCTCGCGCCGTATTCCTACGTGCAGATAGTCTTTGCGATGCTGGCAGGCTGGCTGGTGTTCGCGCATGCTCCCGATGGCTGGGCGGTGCTGGGCATGCTCGTGATCGGCGCCAGCGGCTTCGCGTCCGGCTGGCTGCGTGCGCGGCAGGCCAACCCGCGCCTGCGCCCCCGTTGATCCACGACCATGGCCCAATACTTCGAACTCCACCCCCAGAACCCGCAGGCCCGCCTGCTGAAGCAGGCCGCGCAGATGCTGCAGCAAGGCAAGGTGCTGGCCGTGCCCACCGACTCCAGCTACGCATTGGTCTGCCACCTGGACGACAAGGCGGCCGTCGACCGCCTGCGCAGGATTCGCCAGGTGGACGACAAGCACCACCTCACGCTGCTGTGCCGCGACCTGAGCGAGTTGGCCAACTACGCCCGTGTGGACAACCGCCAGTACCGCCTGCTGAAGGCCGCCACGCCCGGGCCGTACACCTTTCTGCTGGAGGCCAGCAAGGAGGTGCCGCGCCGCGTGAGCCACCCGCAACGCAAGACCATCGGCGTGCGCGTGCCCGAGCACAAGGTGCTGTCTCAGCTGCTGGAGCTGCACGGCGCGCCGCTGCTGGGCACCACGCTGATCCCGCCGGGCGAGACCGAGCCGCTCAACGACGCACAGGAGATCCGCGCACGCTTCGAGCACAGCGTGGACGCCGTGATCGACGCCGGCGCCTGTGCGATGGAGCCCACTACCGTGGTGGACCTGTCGCAGGGCGATGAGCCGGTGCTGGTGCGCCGGGGCGGCGGAGACCCGGCGTTGCTGGGGCTGTGAGCGCAGCCTTCTGCCGCAGGCCGCCGCCATCAGGCCGGCTTCAGCCACTGCAAAAAACCGTCTGAGACAATCGGGCCCGTGGACACCGCCCAACTCATCCAGACCATCCTGATCTACGCCCTGCCCGTGATCTTCGCCATCACGGTGCACGAAGCCGCACACGGCTACGTGGCGCGCTATCTCGGCGACGACACTGCCTACGTCATGGGCCGGGTGACGCTCAATCCGATTCCCCACATCGATCCGATCGGCACCATCGCCATACCGCTGGTGCTGCTGTTCATGAGTGGTGGCGCCTTCGCCTTTGGTTACGCCAAACCCGTGCCCGTGCGCTTCGGGCGCCTGCGCAATCCCAAGCGCGACATGGTGTGGGTGGCGCTGGCAGGGCCCGGCTCCAACCTGATCCAGGCGCTGCTGTGGGGCATCCTGTTGATGGCCCTGCATGGACTGGGCGTGGATGTAACGTTCTTCATCACCATGTGCCAAGGCGGTGTGCTCGTCAATGTGGTGATGTTCGTCTTCAACCTCTTCCCGTTGCCCCCGCTGGACGGCGGTCGCGTGCTCGTGGGGCTGCTGCCCTACCGCCAGGCCGCAGCCGTTTCGCGCATCGAGCCCTATGGCTTCTTCATCGTGATGGCACTGGTGGTCACGCGCGTGATCCACGACTTCTGGATGGCGCCCCTGATGTCAGTCACCTACTCCGTGCTCGACGTTTTGCTGCAACCCTTCCGCATGCTGTTCGGCTGACACACCCGGCCATTCCTGATCACCCACCTGCTGCTTCCATGAGCCCCAACCGCGTCCTCACCGGCATCACCCCCTCGGGCACCCCGCACCTGGGCAACTATGTCGGCGCCATCCGCCCCACCGTGCAGGCCAGCTTGCGGCCCGACACCGAGAGCTTCCTGTTCCTGGCCGACTACCACGCGCTGATCAAGACCGGCGACCCGGCACGCATCCAGCGGTCCACGCAGGAGATCGCTGCCAGCTGGCTTGCGGCGGGGCTGGACCCCGAGCGCGTCACCTTCTACCGCCAGTCCGACATTCCCGAGGTTCCCGAGCTCACCTGGCTCCTGACCTGCGTGACAGGCAAGGGCATCCTGAACCGCGCGCACGCCTACAAGGCCGCAGTGGACCGCAACACCGCCGCCGGCGTGGACAGCGACACTGACGTCACGGCGGGCCTCTTCATGTACCCGGTGCTCATGGGCGCCGACATCCTGATGTTCAACGCCCACCAGGTGCCCGTGGGCCGCGACCAGGTGCAGCACCTGGAGATGGCACGCGACATGGCCGCGAGCTTCAACCACCGCTACGGTGAGCACTTCGTGCTGCCCGAGGCGGTGATCGACGAGTCCGTCGCGACGCTGCCCGGCACCGACGGCCGCAAGATGAGCAAGAGCTACGACAACACCATCCCGCTCTTCGCACCCCGTGCGCAACTGCGCAAGCAGATCATGGGCATCGTGACCGACTCGCGCGCCCCCGGCGAGCCCAAGTCCACCGAAGGCTCGGCGCTGTTCCAGATCTTCCAAGCCTTCGCCAGCGAACAGGAGACGGCCGCCCTGGCCAAGGCCTACGCCGACGGTATCAGTTGGGCCGATGCCAAGCAGAGTGTCTTTGAACGCCTGGACCGTGAGCTGTCGCCGATGCGCGAGCGCTACGACGCGTTCATGCGCGAACCCGCCAGCATCGAGCGCGCCCTGCTGCTCGGCGCCGAGAAAGCCCGCCGCATCGCCACCCCCTTCATGGTGCGCCTGCGCTTCGCCGTCGGCTTGCGAACCCTGGGTGCTGCCGACACGGGCACGCCATCCGCCAAGACCGCGAAAGCCGCCGTGCCGAGCTTCAAACAGTACCGCGAGAACGACGGACAGTTCTATTTCAAGCTGGTGGACGGCGACGGCACGCTGCTGTTGCAAAGCGCGGCCTTTGCGTCACCCAAAGACGCCGGTGCTGCCATCGCGCAGCTGCTGACACCTGGCGCCGATCCAGCATCCATTCTGGCCACGGGCATCGACCCCGACCGCGCCCTGCAAGCACTGCGCCAGATCGTGGCTGCGCGCGAAGCGAAGTAGCCGGGCCACCATCGGCATCGGCATCCAGAACTGCGCCATTCTTCTGTTAAGATGCGCGGCTCGCCGGCCACGGCGACACCAGGAGAGGTGGCAGAGTGGTCGAATGTACCTGACTCGAAATCAGGCGTACCGCAAGGTACCGTGGGTTCGAATCCCACCCTCTCCGCCACGGATGCACTTCCGGAAGCCCACAAAGCACCACGAATCGCCCGCAAAGCCCCGTAAATCGGGGCTTTTTTGCGTCCGGATGCCCACCAAGGCACTTTGACAACCACGCCCGATTGGGGGAACACTGTGGGGAAGAAAGCGGGATTTCCCCGCCCCAACCCGGATTCTTCCCCCACCATGGCCCTCACAGACCCAGCCTGCAAGAACGCCGCCTGCTCCGCCGACAAGCCCCGGCAACGGTTCGCCGACTCCGGCGGCCTGTACCTGGAAGTCACCCCCGCTGGAGGAAAGCACTGGTTCTGGAAGTACCGCTACGGGGGAAAGGAGAAGCGGCTGGCGCTCGGCTCCTACCCCGCGATCAGCCTGGCGCAGGCGCGGCGCGACCGTGATGCCGCGCGGCTGCAGCTGGGCAGGGGGGAAGACCCGGTGCAGACCCGCAAGGCCGCCAAGGCCGCGAAGCGTCAGGCCATCGCGAACAACTTCGAAGCGGTGGCCAGGGCCTGGCATGCGCACTGGAAGGACGGCAAGTCCGCCCGGCACGCGGAATACGTGATGCGCCGCCTGGAGCTGGACGTGTTCCCGAAGCTGGGCACCAAGCCCATCGCCGAGATCACGGCCCACGACCTCGTGCGCTCCGCCCGTGTGATCGAGGCCCGCGGCGCCACCGACATCGCCCGCCGGGCATGGCAGACCTGCGGGCAGGTGTTCGAGTACGCGGCCACGCTGGAGACGGAGGACGGCCGGCCCATGATCACCCGCAACCCGTCAAAGGATCTGAAGCCCGGCACCGCCCTCAAGGCTCGGAAGAAGGAGCACTACGCCCGCGTCGAGACGAAGGAACTGCCCGAGCTGCTGCGCAAGATGCGCGGGTACCAGGGCACGCCCTACACCCGGCTCGCGTTGGAGCTGATCGCGCTAACCTTCGTGCGAACCACCGAACTGATCGCGGCCCGCTGGGATGAGTTCGATCTGGAGGCGGCCGAGTGGCGGATCCCGGCCGAGCGCATGAAGATGGCTTCTCCCCACATCGTGCCCCTGTCCACGCAGGCCCTGGACCTGCTGCGCACGCTGCACGAGATGCGCGGGCTGGCCGGCCTGCTGTTCCCCGGCGAGCGGGACCACGAGAAGCCCATGAGCAACGGAGCCATCCTGGGGGCACTGAAGCGCATGGGGTACGCCGGCCGCATGACAGGGCACGGGTTCCGCGGCGTGGCGTCCACCATCCTGCACGAGGCCGGGTTCGAGCACGCGCACATCGAGCTGCAGCTGGCGCACATGGAGCGCGACGAGGTGAGCGCCGCGTACAACTTCGCCACCTACCTGCCCCAGCGGCGGAAGATGATGCAGTGGTATGCCGACCACCTGGACGCGCTGCGCCAGGGGGGCAAGGTGATCCCGCTGAGGGCGGCCTGATGCTGCGCGCTGCGGAGGACGTGCCGCGGTGCACGGACTGCGCCCAACCGTTCGCGCTGCCCCGCACTGCGCGGGAGATCCAGACCCACTACCGGGAAGTGCACGGGCGAGACTTGACCGATGCGGAGGCCCACCGCAAAGCAACCGAGCGCATGCCTGCGCCGCGTGCCCGAGGGGTGCCAGAGGAGTCGTTGGGCTTCGATCCGCACGTGGTGTCGGGAGGCCTGCCCAGCCTGCCACGCAGGCCCACACGCGGGGGCGGTTGACCTCTCGCCAGGCTTGACCTGGCTTGACGGGTTTCCGAACGCCCCGCGGCGGGGAAAGCGCTTGCAGATCAAGCAGTTGAGCGCGGGCAGCACCTCATTCCGCCCCCGATTTCCGAACAGATCAAAGGGTGGTTTACCTTGACCACCCTTGACGAGATCGGCCCCGTCGACGCGCCGCAGATCGGCTGAAAACTTAGCCGGTCGTGCAGGTAGTCCGTCAAGGTGAATCCCGCCCCGCTGCCGCCCCAGCATCACCACCACCGGCGCCGGCCCGCGTCAATGCTGGTGCGCCCGCATTTGGACGCATCTCTCTACCCCAAATCGTTCCCCCACGCGTCCGAAATGCTAAGGTTTGCTAAGGTGCTGCAGGGGGGTATCAGAGCGACACCCCCGGGGTGTCTCCAGTTTTGGAGATACCCCCTCAGATTGAGGAAGTCGGCCCGGCTGACTTTTCAGCTGGGCACCGTCTGCTCAGTTTTGAGCAGACGGTCAATCCAGCGGCGGGTGCACCGGCAAGCCAGTCGCCTCGGCCAACCCCTTGATGAAGTTGATGCGCTCGGTCTCAATTTTCTTCAGCCGGCTCAGCACCATTGCTTCGGCGTAGTCAAAAAGCCGATTCAGCTCGTGCAAGTCTGTGTGATTGAAGGTCTGTTGGTCGCGGAGGTGTATGTGAAGCACATGTCCTTCGGCTCTTACGTTGTAATTCCCCCGCTCACGCACCAGGTCGACCATCTCCTTATTCGGTTCTCCATCCATGGCGAAAACCAACTCTTTGGCAGTGGTCTCGTCCTGAAGAATCGTCTTGATGCGCATGCTGTCTCCAGTAGTTGAGCAGCCATTGTGCCGTGCTGGAGAAAGTGCTTGCACCATGTTTGAAAAGCGAATACATTAACAAACATGGAAACGAAGAAATCAGGCCGAGGCGGTGCCCGTGAAGGCGGTGGACGGAAACCCTTGAAGGAAGGCGCCACCACCGTGCCCGTCGTCACCCGCATGACCGAAGAGCAGCGCGACAAGCTGGCAATCCTCGGCGGCGCGCCATGGATTCGCGCCCGTATCGACAAGGCCAAGCTGCCGAAGGAGTAAACATGAGCGAAGTCCAAGAACTGCCGGAGCTTGTCGGCAAATTCATCAAGTCGGCGTCGATCAAGAAGCACACCGAAACGGGCGACGAGGAGTTTGTCGCACTGCTTTCCGATGGCACGACGCTGGTCGTCGGAGCTTGGCAGAAGGAGGGCAGCGCCATCGAAATGAACGCCGAGGTGCAGCCCCGGCAAGAATGACCGCCGCGCCTCGGGGCGGAACTGCACATATTCGTGCAGTTGATCCGAGGCACAAAAAGCGACGGCCCAAGGTGTACCACCACCAAGGACCGTCTGACCACAACGTGCAACTCTGAAAGCGAGCACACCATGGCTACCCAGAACGATACCACCCCCACCGCCCAGGTCTACGACTTCGCCGCCGCGAAGCAGACCAAGGCACGCCGCAAGGCCCAGGCCCGCCCCTTCCAGGGCAAGCTCCTGCGCAGCACCGCGGCCCGCATGGACCCGGGCCTGCGCGCCCTCCTGAGCCTGGCCGTGCGCGAAGGCGTCCAGCAGCAGAAGAGCATCGGCAGCATCGTCGCGCAGATCCGCCGCGACCAGGTACGGGCCAAGGCCCAGGGAGCGCTGTGATGGCGGCCCCGACCATCAACACCCTGCGCGTCACGATCAAGGACATGGACGCTCTTTCGCAGGAGGGCTTCGGCCAGATCAGGGCCATTGCCGGGCTGGCATTGCGCAGCCTGGAGACCCCCGAGGGCAGCCGCGACATGGAGAGCATCGCGCATGCCTTCTGGGCCATCGCTGGCAGGGCCGAGGATGTGGGCGACTGCATCAATTCCCTGGCCGAAGGCGCGGGCTGCGCTTGGGTCAACGTGGACGAGCAACGCCGCCGCGAGGCAAGTCGTGCTGCGGAGGTGGCCCATGCATAAGCCCGCAACCACGCTCTATGCGCCCGGGGTCTCGCTGGTGCAATCCGTGTGGGTCGATGAATACCTCGGGTCGCTCGAAGCCCTGGTGGCAGCGGGCCTTGTGCAGGCCGACCGCGTGCCCGGTGCTCCTGGCCAAAACAAGGTGTCCATCATGCTGCGGCCCGACGGTCAGCCGCGGTCGGCGAACAAGCGCGGTTCACGCGCCGGCTGCAAGCGCATCACGCGGCGCGGGAAGGCGTACGAGGTCACCGTGTGGGTGTCGGACGAGGTCGCCGAGGCTCGGCTCGCCCAGCACCACGCGCAAGAGGCCTTGCACCGGGCCCAGCAGCAGCCCGCCGCCAACGCGGACGTTATGGAGAGCTACAAGGAGGGCTACGGCGTGGGCTACATCGCCGGCCGGCACGGCTTCCCGCAGCGGTACATGTCCACCCGCCCCCGCCCCGTGCTGCCAGAAGGCTGGCGCGTGATCCAGGGAGGCCGCCATGCATAGCCCCGAAACCGCCGAACAGCTGGACGCCCGCCGCCGGCTGGCCTTTGACGCGAACGCGCAGCTTGCCAAGATGGCCGAGGGGATCGTGCGGCTGCTGGAGTTGGAAGCCGACGACAACACCACGCTGTACTGCGGCATGTTGCAGCGCATTCAGCAGCTGAACAGCATCATGTTCCACGCCATGAGGCTCCATGGTGACCCTGCAGGGGAGTGGGGGCCATCGGACGCCATTGCCACGCTCAGGCGGGATTTCCAGGGGCCGCTCTGACCTCACCCACCCCCACCACCAAGCCCGCCGCGTGCGGGCTTTCCCGCTGAAGCACCAGCCCACCGAACGATTCGAACTCTCCCAAGGACTCGCCACCATACCCGCCAGCCCGCACCAGCACTGCAAAGCGCGAATTCGCGTTGCGCATGTGCCCCCGCAATTTGCCCCCTCACAACATTGAAAAGCCATGCCCATTCCATCAGAACATGACGACGACGATGAAGCCGACGACGACCTGCCGGGAGTGGCATGGCATACAGCCCATGCACGGGAGCGCGCATTCGCCGCTTCAGGCCTCAAAGCCAGCGATCTAAACGAGACCGACCGCGAAGCAGCTCTTCGGAAATGGGTCTACGCAGGAGAGCATTCTCACGCCGGCACATCGGCCGCAGAGGTGGCACAGGCGGCGCGAGCGAGCTGGGACACTTCGGACAAAGCCAGCGTGGAGGCCATGAACGCGATGCACGGGGACATTCTCACACTCGTCGTCCTGTACGCAAAAGAGGCAGATGCATACGAGGCAGAAGGTTACATGGAATTGGCATGGCATCACGCCAGCATGGCCAGTTACTACGGCGGGGTGCTCGCGGGAATCACCGAAGGCGTGTTCGGCAGAGACCGCCACCACAGGGCCCAAGCGTCAAAGCAAATGATCGATGGACGACACGCTGAAAACCGCGATTC
Organism: Burkholderiaceae bacterium; assembly: GCA_965278985.1. Lineage (GTDB taxonomy): Bacteria > Pseudomonadota > Gammaproteobacteria > Burkholderiales > Burkholderiaceae_C > CAISIP01. The sequence goes on from OZ257131.1 coordinate 2,787,229, forward strand.
CCGAGCTACTGCGATGGCGTGGTACGACGAGCATCGGCACGAATGCGGCAGCGACGACGAAGCAGCCGAAAAGCTGATGAAGGTGGTGCCCATGAAGTTCCGCACCATTCGCGACTGGATCACCGAGCACAAGAAGCCGAAGAAATCCAGCCCCTTTGCGCCATAGAGCGTACGCCCTCCATCGGACACCGTACGCTCTCCGGCGGGCACCGGCTACCCGGCACTGCCCGACCGCAAGACCATCCAGGCTCCAACTTCACGGAGCCCCAAGGATGCACGACCAACCCTACACACCAGCCCCACTCCCGAACGAGGCGCAAACCGCCCTCATCGACGCCAAGACGTTCATGGCGATGGCGAAGTTTCGTTCGCGCACGTCGCTTGAAAATCGCTACGGCACCAAGGGCTTCCCCACCCCCATTCGTCTCTCCCAGCGCTGCACGCGCTTCCGCTACACGGAGGTGGTGGCCTGGATCGAATCGCTGAGCGCAGAGCCGCCTGCCGACTACCGCCGGGAGGTGGAAGAGCAGGCGGCCGCGTAATGGACGCCACCACGTCCGCGCCGCGCGCGCCGCAGCCCGGCAAGTACTCCGCCCTCTCAAACCTCGTGATGCAGTCCGTGGAGGGCCAGAAAGCCGCCTCCCTGGCCCTGGCGGAGATCAGCGGGGGCCAGGCCCTGCCCGATGCACTGCACGACCTCCTGCGGGCCGTCCTGGCCACCAACGAGCCCGAGCGCCTGCGCGCCTTCTGCCGCACGTTGCAGAAGCGCCTGGAGCAGCGCGCATGACCGACATGCAGGCCACCGTCTCCCTCGCCCGCGATGCGGCTGCCCTCATGGCGAAGCGCCAGCTGGAGGACGCCGAGGTGCACACGATGGCCAGCGGCCAGCGGATGGCCGCCATGGTGGTGGCCGAGATCCGCGCGGGGGCGCCCCAGGGCTTGATCCTGGCCCTCGTCGGCCTGCTGAGCCAGCAAGACGTCGACCTGATGGCCGCGCTGCTGATGGGCATCGAGGGCGCGCTGCGGCACCCAGTGGAGGGGGCCGCTTGAGCGTCCGCTCCATCACCCGCGTCTGGGAGCGCTCGCGCCAGTCTGGCAGCGAGCTTCTCATGCTGCTGGCCATCGCTGACTTCGCCGACGATGACGGCCAGGCCTATCCCGCCGTGTCGACCCTGGCGACCAAGTGCCGCATGCAGCTGCGCAATGCGCAGTACGTGCTTGGGGCTCTGAAGGCCAGCGGCGAGCTGGAAATTCGCCCCAACGAGGGCCCCCGCGGGACCAACCTCTACCGCATCACCTTGCCCGAGGGGGTGCAACCGGTTGCACCCCTGCAAAGCATTGCACCCATGCAACCCAGTTCGCGGGGGGGTGCAACACAGTGCGCGAAAGGGGTGCAACCAATTGCACCCGAACCGTCATTGAACCGTCAGGAACCAGGGAGAGCGCGCGCACGCAAGACATCGATGCCCGAAGACTTCGCGGTGTCGGAGCGCGTGCAGGCCTGGGCGACCGAGAAGGGCTTCGGCCGGCTGGATGAGCACCTGGAGGCATTCCGGGGGAAGGCCCTGGCCAACGGCTACACCTACCTCGACTGGGACCAAGCCCTGATGAACGCCATCCGTGCCGACTGGGCGAAGCTGAACGGTGCAGGTGCTGCGCGCGCGCAGCCTGCCGAGGAAGTGGCCTTCGTATGACCGGCGACCGCGAGATCCTGGCCATGCGCCGCGCCGGCATGAAGCCCGCCTTCGTGTGGGTGTCCGACTTCCCTTTCGCCTTCCTGGACGGCTGCACCGTGCGCGTCGATGGTGACGTGCCCGAGCTGCTGGACCTGCGATTCCTCGCGGGCACCACCGTGATCGTAGAAGGCCCCGATGCAGGGCGCGTGGAGCGCTTGGCAGCAGCTTGCCGGGCAACGGCCTCCCGCGTGATCGCCAGCACACTCTCCAACGCCAGCGGCTGGTGGGAAGTCACCAGCACCACCGACACCGAAGGACTCATTGCATGCCAGTGATCGAACGCGACGACATCGACTTTGCTGTCTACGAGCGCGCCACCGAAGCCCGCCAGCGCGTGAAATCGGCCGCGCTCTATGCCCAGGTGCTGATCGACCGCATGCGCTCGCCCCAACGCAGGAACCACCAGTTCATGCCATGGGGCAAGACCCACAACCTGATCCAGTTCCGCCCGGGGGAAGTGACCGTGTGGGGCGGCCCGAGCGGTAGCGGCAAGAGCCTGGTGACGGGTCAAGTGGCGTTGAGCTTGTGCGCACAGGACCAGAAAGTGGCCATCGCCAGCTTCGAAATGAAGCCCACCGAGACCATGGAGCGTATGGGCCGCCAGTGGACGAAGTGCAACCCCAACGACCCGCAGATCCTGGCCGACGCGCACGAGTTCGATTGCATGATGGGCCTGTACGAGCAGTTTCGCGACTGGACCGACACACGCTTGTGGCTGTACGACCAGCAGGGAACTGTGGCATGGCGCCAGGTCTGCGCGGTGGCCCGCTATTGCGCCATGGAGCTGGGCATCCGGCACTTCATCGTCGACAGCCTGATGAAGTGCGTGCAGGGCGAGGACGACTACAACGGCCAGAAGGCCTTCGTGGACGAGCTGTGCGCCATCGCCCGCGACCACGACATGCACATCCACCTGGTGCACCACATCAAGAAGCCGGCCTCGGACGATCACAAGCCGTCGAAGTACGACTTCAAGGGCACCGGCGCCATCACCGACCAGGTCGACAACGTCATTGCGGTCTGGCGGGACAAGGGCAAGGAGCGGGCCAAGCCGGCCGAGCGCGCCCTCAAGCTGCAGCAGCCCGACACCATGCTGATCGTCGACAAGCAGCGCAACGGCGAGGGCTGGGAAGGAAACATCGGCCTGTGGTTCGACCGGCCTACGAATCAGTTCCTCGGCCGCCACGACGCTCCCTTGATGGACTTCATCAATGCGCCAGTCGCCGAGCGCGGCGACCACGAATGACCGTTCGAATGCTGCACCAGCACCAGCACGACACCCACCGCGCCAGCAACGGCGCGGCTTCCCTGCAGCCGCATCGCTCTGGTGCCCCTGCCTTTTCCCCCGAAACCGGCGCGCAGAGCGCCTGAAAGTAACCATGACGAACGTGACCTCGACCCTTACCGTCGCGGTGGACTCCACCCAGGTGAAGACTGCCACGCAGACCCTGCAAGAGCTGTCCACGGCCGGCCGGCAGTCGGAGACTGCCACGGCCGCCCTGCAGCGGGAGTGGAAGCAGTCGGCCGCTGCAGCGAAGACGCTGAGCAGCGCGCAGGCCAGTGTGGCGGCCGCAACGAAGTTGTCCGCCCACCAGACCGTGCAGCTGTCCGCGCAGCTGCAGGACTTCTTCGTGCAGGTACAGGCCGGGCAATCGCCGGTGACGGCGCTGCTTCAGCAGGGTTCCCAACTGCATGCCGTGTTCGGAGGGCTGCGGCCCGCCATGGCGGCGCTGGGAACAGTGTTCACGGCCACCCGCGTGGCGGCCGGGGGTCTGGCTGGCTCCATCGCCGGCGTGGTTCTTGCGGCCTACCAGGGCAGCGAGGAGAGCCGTCGCCTCACCAACCTGCTGACCCTCACCGGCAACGCCGCCGGCATCACGGCGGGCCAGTTCAATCTGCTGGCGCAGAACATCGCGGCGGGCACGCAGACAAGCATCGGCAGCACGCGCGACACCCTGGAGCAGCTGGTGTCCACCGGCCGCTTCTCCGGTGATGCGTTGCGGTCCGCGGCGCAGTCGGTCCAGTTGTTGTCCAAGGCCACCGGCGAATCCACCGAGCAGATCGTGCAGCGCTTCACCGGCATGGTGGGCAGCGTTGCCCGCGGTGCCACCGAGCTGAACGCCCGATACCACTTCCTCGACGCGGCGCAGCTTGCGTCCATCAAGTCGGCGGAGGATAGCGGTGATGCGCAGCGCGCGCTGACCATCACCTTCGACGCGCTGAATCCGCGTCTCACCTCTGCGACCGCCAACCTGGGCTTCTTGGAGCGTGCTTACAACGCCGTTGGTCGCGCCGCCAGCAAGCTGGCCGACGAATACAAAGGCCTGGGCCGCGACAAGACGGTCGAGGATTCCATCGCCAAGGTGCAGCAGCGCATCGCCGACCTGCAGTTGCCCACTATCGCGAACACCGCGAACCCTGCGCGCACGGCCGAGCGCCTGGCCAGTGCGCGCGCAGAGTTGGTGGTCCTGCAGGCGCAGCGCACGGCTGCGGAGGGGCTGGCCAAGGCGGCAGCCGACCAGGTGAAAAGCCAGGGCGCCGCCGAAAAGTTCGCGCAGTTGCAGTCGCAATACCGCAGCTCTGACCAGCGCATGAAGGACCAGATCCAGCAGGTGACGGAACTCGGGCGCGAAGGCAAGTTGTCCGCGGAGGAAATCAAGAAGCTACAGGACGCGGTGCGCAAGTCCTTCCAAACGGGTAGCGCCAAGGCGCCGTTCCAGCTGGAGACCGGCGGCATCGCCAACTACATCGAGCAGTTGGACAAGCAGCTCGAGCGCGAGAACGACCTCACCCAGGTGCAGCGCACACGCGCGGAGCTGCAGCGCATGGGCAGCGTGAGCCTGGAGGACGCGCAGAAGGCCTTCAACCGCGCCGCCAGCATCGACACCGCCAAGCTGCTGGAGAAGCAACAGGCCGACGAGAAGCGCGCCCGCGAGGACGTGCGTAAGGTCGTGGAGCAGGCAACGCAGAGCGGGCGAGACTACATCGCCACGTTGATGAAGGAAAACGACGCGCTGGCGGCGACGAACAAGACCGCCACCGAGCACCTGCAGGAGATGGGTCTCACCACCGAGGAACTTGGCCGCCTGCGCCTCGCGCGCATGGACGAGACCATCGCTGTGCAGGAGCGCGCCCTGGCCGATGCGCAGCGCGGAGCGAACGACCAGGCCGAGGTCGACATCCTCGTGGAGAAGGTCCGGCTGCTGCGCGAGCAGCGCGACATCCAGTCCAACACCAACACGCGCACGCAGCTGGTCCAGGACCGCGACGAGAACAAGCGCCGCACCGAGGGCCTGGCCGACAGCATCGAGCAAGGCATCCTCACGGGCTTCCGTGATGGCAAAAAGGCCGGTGACATCTTCCGGCGCGAGCTGGAAGCGCAGTTCGCCAAGACGGTGCTGCGGCCGATCATCCAGCCCGTGGCGGAGACGGCGAGCAACCTGCTGCCGGAACTCTTCAAGTTGATCAGCGGGAACGCATTCACCGCCGGCGGCACGCGCGGCCTGTCCTGGAGCTACGACAAAGCAAATGGCGGCTACGCGCCCCCCGGGTCCATCCAGCGCGTGAACGAGCGCGGCCCGGAGATGCTCGAGGTAGGCGGTAGCAGCTTCCTCATGATGGGTTCGCAGGGCGGCAACGTCATTCCAAACGGAAAGGGCATGGGTGGCGGCTTTGCACCATCCACTGTCGTGAACGTAGGTGGCGGCATGAACCGCGCGGAGGTGCATGCCACGGTGACCCAAGCCCTGGAAGCGAACAACCGCATGTGGGCCGCGCAGCTCGAGCAGATGGGGGTCATTGGCGCCTGACCCATCCCCACCACCACCAACAACGAAAGGTACTCACCCATGGCAACCACTGCAACCGTAGTGCTCCGCGCCGCGATGCCCGGCGACGCCGGCCAAAGCGCCACCCTCAACTGGAACGGCACCACCGCCGTAGCCACGTTCGCGCCGCCTCTCCCCGCGCATGACTCCGGCGTCACCACCATCATCAAGGTGGGCTCGAAGTTCTGGCGCAACCCGTGGACTGCGTCGACGTACACCGACGCGCCCTTGGGCGGCCGCCATCCGAGCTTCCCTTTTCCTGTGGCACCGACGCCCGGCGAAAAGGTCAAGGAGCACAGCAGCCTCAGTGACGATGAATACATGCGCCTGAAGATGGCCCAACTCCAGATGCTGCAGGAAAACGCGCCGATGTCCCTCGGCACGCTGGAGCAGCTGTCATGGTTCGCCCAGCAGCCCCGCTCTGCCGACCTCTACGGCCGTTGATCCCCTTCACCCACAAACACAGAAAGCACTCACACCATGGCACAACCCATCACACTCGACGCCGCCGTCGGCCGCGTCACCGAAACTGCCCGCGTGGCCTTCCGCCTGTACAACGGCCACCTGTTCCACATCGAGGCCTTCCAGGGCAACAGCATGGGCACCGACGGTGCGCAGCTCACCCCCGAGGAACTCACAACCGCCGCCGGCCGCTACGGCGTCATCGTGAACCAGGCCGTGGCCGCCATCAACCAGTTCCTGCGCAGGGCCCAGGAGGTGAACGCGAATCGCGACCTGAGCGCGCACGGCAAGGCCACTGCGTTGGACAAGCCGCGCAAGGACGTGCTGTCCACCATCGCGACCTACTTCGCCAGCGTGGTGGGCATGCGCGAGAACTTGCGTAAGGCTGAAGCGAATCTCTACTCGGCACAGCCCGCGTCCATGACCGCAACATCCATCGCCATCGATCAGGAGATCCGCACGTGGTGGCGCGGCCTGTCCGAAGTCCAGCAGGCGAAGGAGCTGCAACGGATGGCCAGCGACCCAGCCGGACACGATGCACTGGCCGCACTGATGCGCAGCCCCATCCCCCTGGGCAGCGCCGCAATGCTGCCCATCATGGAAACGTGGCGCGCCGGCATCCGCTCCATCAAGCCCACCCAGGCCATGGAGTTGGACAACGACTTCGAGGCCTCCGAGTGGGCAATCAACGCGCTGCGCATGTGCGCGGCTGTTGCCCTGAACGTCACTGGCATCGATGGCAAATGGGCGCTGCTGGCGCTGCTGGAGACCGAGGACAAGGACAACGAGCTCGGCGCGGCCGCATTCGGCACGCCGTCGGATATCGCCCGTGCCAGGATGCTCCTGGCGGGTGGGCACCGCGCAAGCTCCACGGCGGTGGCCTGATCGGCACTGCCGCACTCAGAGCATCCGAACCATGCGCGCGGCGCCGCAGCAGCCCGCGCGCATGGGCCTTACCTGGCGGAGCTGAACCGCCAGCTGTTCCCCCGCGCACGTTTCGCCGCCCGGATTTCTGCGCACCCCTCCACAGTCGAAAGGCCTTGCAGAACACTGGCTTGCGCCGGGCCAAGGCCCGGATAGCGGCCTGATTTCTGCGCAGGTAGATGCGCGCTTGGCCTGCCATACTCCAGCTCAACCTTTCGGAGTGGACGATGGCCTACGAGATTTTGCAGACGTGCATGCTGGTGCCAGGCGTGAGCGAAAACAACTGCTCGGGGTGGGTCCAGGCATGGGGTTCAATCATCGGCCTCGCTGTTGCCATCGCGGTCCCGTACTGGCTGCATCGCAAAGACTTCGCTGCCAGGACCGAGGCGGAAATCGCGACGGCTCTTGTGGTAGCGACCTCGGCCCACCCGCTTATCAAGAACTGCATATTCGCCCTCGGCATTGCACAGTACCAATACGAGCAGAAGAAGGCGGGCAAGCCGTTCATCGCGACCGTTGCTTTCTCGCAAGCCATCAATGCGCCTCTACCCTCCGAGGAAACCATGCTGGCGCTCATTCCCTTGCGACGGGGTGTAGCCAAGACGCTCGCTGAAGCCGTCACTGTGATGGGGCATATCCGCAGCATGGGAGAGACAGCAATCAATCCGGGCAATGTGCTGGCCAAGGATTTCGCCATCAACGCGGTACAAAGTGAAGTTGATCGCGCCCACGCACTGCTTCTCTCGGCGTCGTCCGCCATCGATCAGGCATTTCAGGCGCATCGCGCTACGTAATGTCGCCAAATGCCAACAGACACAGCGGCTCCCGCGCGCGGCGCCGCGGCATTGGAGGGCGGCTGCTGCAAAGCGGGGGAACGAACGGGGGAAGCGCCTCCACCGGACAGGCCACAAACACAGCATTCATGCGCCCTGCAGCCCATCATAAGGGTGGCACCCTCTCCGCCAAAGTGATCCAAGCCCCTGATCTTCAGGGGCTTTTTTCTTGGAATGCCATGGGTTCGAAGTTGATGACCATGGAGGTCCAACTTCCAGGTCCAAGACCGTTGTCCACGAAGGCGTCAGACGTGGCAACTTCGATCTACGCTGAAGACCATGACGCAGAGACCCATCGGCCCGTCTTTGTGCTGCATCGATACGCGCCTTCCGTGAACAGCAACGCCGCCTGGGTACTGGAAAGCTGAAGACTATGTGAGAGCGCCATGAAAAAAGCACCTGGCGTTTCCGCCAGGTGCTTGATTCAACTGCATTCAAGTGGTGGGCCCTGAGTGACTCGAACACTCGACCTACGGATTAAGAGTCCGCTGCTCTACCAACTGAGCTAAGAGCCCACTTGAAACCTGCTCGTGATGCCAGCGTGTGCTACCAGCATCAACCCAAATTCGCACCGTGCAATCATATCGGAAGACATGGAGCACTCTCTCACTCTGGTAGGACGTGGCAGGCTCGAACTGCCGACCAACGGATTAAAAGTCCGCTGCTCTACCGACTGAGCTAACGTCCCGTCTTTTTTGTTCTTTGACTGCTGCTCTCTGTCTTTTGCAAACTACCCAGAGGCATTCTGCAAAGCCTAAGAGTATAGCGTGGTTTTTCCATGATTCCAGCGGGAGCGATCAGGATCTTGCGATCGTGTCGAGAATCCAGCCGGCCGCGCATTGCCCGAAGGTGGCCGTGACGCTGACCACCGATCCGTAGCCATGGCAGTTGAGCGAACTGTCGGTGGAGACCGCGCACGAGGCATCCACCGGCGCGACGGGCTCCTTGCTGAAGACGCAGGCCACGCCCATCTTCTTGCCCTCACGGGGTGCGCCGTGCTCGCGGCGCAGCTGGTTGCGCACCTGGGCCAGCAGCGGGTCGTGGGTCGACTGGGACAGGTCGTCGATCTGCACCAGATGCGCCAGGCGCTTGCCGCCTGCGGCTCCCACGGTGATGAAGGGGACCGTTGCATGCCGCGCCCATGCAGCCATGGCAACCTTCGCGGGGCGGGCATCGCAGGCATCCACCACCGCGCCCACGCCGGCTGGCAGCAGCGCCGGCCAATTGCCTGGTTCGACGAATTCCTCGATACATTGCACCCGGCATGCCGGATTGATGAGTGCAATGCGCTCGCGCATGGCCTGCACCTTCGCCTGTCCGATGGTCGTGTGCAGCGCATGCACCTGGCGGTTGATGTTGGATTCGGCCACGTGGTCGAGGTCGATCAGCACAAGGCCCCCCACGCCGCTGCGGGCCAGTGCTTCCGCCGTCCAGGAGCCGACACCGCCGACCCCCACCACAGCCACGCAGGCGTTGCGGATGCGGCGCGCACCGGGCACCCCGTACAGGCGCTCAATGCCGCCAAAGCGGCGCGCCAGATCGGCGTCGTTCAGATCGTCCATGGGGGAAGAGCATAACGGTGCGGCGCCCGGCGGCGCACACCCGGATACAGGCCCTCAGCGCAGGCGCGCCAGGCGCTCCTTGGCGGCCGCCGCGGCTTCGGACTGCGGATAGCGCTTGCCGAGGTCTTCCAGCGTCTTGCGCGCGGCGCGCAGGTCCTTGAGCTCGATCTGGCAGTTGGCGATCGACAGCATCGCCTCGGGCGCGCGCATATGGTCACCATCGGCTGTGAGCATGATGCGGAAGTTGGAAATCGCTTCCTTGTAGTCCCGCAGGGCGTACTGCGCGTTGCCCAGCCAGAACAGCGCCGAGGGCAGGTAGCCACTCTTGGGATAACGCGAGATCAGGCCCAGGTACCCGGACTGCGCGGCCGCGAAGTCACCGGCACGGAAGCTGGTCATGGCAGCATCGAAGGCGCGGCGTTCAGCAGGCTCAGCCGAAATCTCGCGGCCATCCACCGTGACCTTGGTCGGCTCCAGCTGGCGAATGCGCTCGTCCACGCCCTGCTGCAGCTGCTGCTGGCCCTGGGCCAGGTCTTTCTGCAACCGCTGCATGTCGGCAAGCTCGCGCGTGCGCTGCTCACTGGCACCGGTCAGGCGCGCGATCTCCGCCTTCAACAGGTCGATCTGGTTCTGCAGCTCGAGGAGGCTGCGGCGAAGTTGCGCGTTGTCATCGGTGGTCCGCTGCAGCAAGGCGTCCTGCGACTCCTTGCTGCGCTGGAGCGCGGCATCCGTGCTCTGGCGCTGCGTCTCCACGCGCTGGCGCAGGTCGATGATGGCGCGGCGCGCCTCGTCGTCCGCGAACAGCTGCGCGTGGGCCAGGCCCGCACCCAACCCCGCGGCGACCACCAGGCACCGTGTCCAGCGGCGGTGCATGCGCAACGCTCCCGCCGGCATCAGCGGTAGCTCAGTTCCGCGCGGCGGTTCTGTGCCATGGCGGATTCGTCACTGCCTTGTACCGCGGGCTTTTCCTTGCCGAAGCTCACGGCTTCCATCTGGTTGTCTGGCACGCCGAGCAAGCCCAGCGCGCGGCGCACGGCTTCGGCGCGCTTCTGGCCCAGCGCCAGGTTGTATTCGCGGCCACCGCGGTCATCCGTGTGGCCTTCGATGGCGACCTTGCGGTTGCGGTCGGCGCGGATGAAGCGGGCGTGGTTCTCGATCAAGCCCTGGAACTCCGGCTTGATCACGAAGCTGTCGTAGTCGAAGTACACGATGCGCGGCCCGGTGGGCACGGCGGCATCGTTGTTCTTCTGCGTGAGGTCGACAGAAGGCACGTTGGAATTCGCGACGCCCGCGCCCGCACCCGAACCGGCGGCGCCCTGTCCCGCACCGGCCTGTGCCGTGACGGGCGTGCCGCTCTTGTCCTCTACCGCCACGTCGTCGAGCTTGACGGACGAGCCGCATCCCACCAACAAGGCCACCAACGCAAACGCTGCCAGAAAACGCTTCATCGAATCACTCCTGAATTGCCAATTACTTGTTCATGAACGGACCCCAGTCCGGCTCGCGGATATCGCCGCTGCGGCCCGCCAGGCGGGCCTTGATCTTGCCGTCCAGCGTGGTGGTCATCAGGGTCTCGCGGCCCTGTTGCTGGGTCGCGTAGCTGATGAGCTTGCTGTTGGGGGCAAAACTGGGGCGCTCGTCGGCAGTGGTGTCGGTGATGGCCGTGACCGTGCCGGTGGCAAGTTCCATGACGTGCAGCTTGAAGCCGCCGCCGACGCGCGAGATGTAGGCCATCCAGCGGCCGTCCGGGCTCAGCGCAGGAGAAATATTGTAGTTGCCGGTGAAGGTGACGCGCTCGGCGGAGCCCCCCGTGACGGGCATCTTGTAGACCTGGGGCGAGCCTCCGCGGTCGCTCACGAAATACAGCGTGGCACCATCGGCGGAGAATGCGGGCTCGGTGTCGATGCTGTTGGACTGCGCAAGCCGACGTGGCTCGCCGCCATTCGCATCGATGATGTAGAGCTGCGATCCGCCATCGCGGCTCAGCGTCACGGCCAGCGAACGCCCGCTGGGTGCCCAGGCCGGGGCGCTGTTCGAACCCCGGAAGTTCGCAAGCAGCCGACGCTGCCCTGTGGACACTTCGTGCGTATAGACCACCGGCTTGCGGGACTCGAAGGACACGTAGGCGAGCTGCGTGCCGTTGGATGCCCATGCCGGAGAGATGATGGGCTCGGCACTGTTCAGTGCCGACTGCGCGTTCTCGCCATCGGCATCCGCCACCCACAGACTGAATCGGCTGCCGTCCTTGGTGACGTAGGCGATGCGGGTGGAGAACACCCCCTTGTCGCCCGTGAGCTTTTCGTAGACGAAGTCGGAGATGTGGTGCGCCGCCTGCCGCAGGTCGCCCTGCACCACCGCATAACTCTGCCCTCCCAGGTCCACGCCCTTGGCGATGTCCCAGAGGCGGAAGCGGATGTCGTAACGCCCATCGGACAGGCGCGTGATGCTGCCGGTGACCAGCGAATCGGCCGCACGCTGGCGCCACATCGACAAATCCGGCCGCGCGAGTTCGTCGAGACGGACCCCTGACGCGTCGAGGCTGCGGAACTGGCCGCTGCGGTCCAGGTCGGCCTGGACGATGGCGGCGATCTTCTGGGGCGCGGCATCGTCACCCCGAAAGGGCGCGATCGCGATGGGCAGCTGTGTCAGCCCCACGCCGGACACATCGACCCGGAACTGGGCCATCGCCGCCGGCGCCACCAGAACCATCGAACACGCCAGCAGCACCGACTGCAGGAGCCTGCCAGCGGAGCGCAGCGCGGACTGCGCATGGAGTTGAGGATCGTGGAGGATGGGCGATGGCGCTTTCACTGCAGCTTTTCTTCTTTTGGGGCGGTGGGTAGAAGGCGGGGCGAGAACAACTGGATACGAGAAACCCCGCATATGCAGGCATCGGATAAGCGTAACACGCGCAAGGAACACCCATGTTCCGAGGGGTGCCACAAGCTGTTGCAACCAGTAACTGCAGCCGCAGCGCTGGCGCGGCCCCGCGAGGCGCGCGTGCCGATGCGGCGACGCCGGTAGGCGACACGATAATGCAGCCTCCCTTTTTCACGAAGGCGCGCACGGCCCACGCCGGCCCGCCTCGACGGACCCCATGACCCAGCCCGTGGCGCAAGCCGCCAGCGTGTTCCGGCGCATGATGCGTCTGCGCCCCTACTTCGGCAAACCAGCGTCCGTGTGGATCACCGCCATGGTGGCCACCGTGTTGCTGGCCCTGTCCGAACCGCTGGTACCCGCGCTGCTGCAGCCGCTGCTGGACCGCGGTTTCCAGAAAGGCTCACTGCCCGTGTGGACCGTGCCGGTGTCGCTGATCGCGCTGTTCGGGCTGCGTGGCATCTGCAGCTTCATCTCCCAGGTGGCCCTGACCCGCATCACCAGCCATGGCCTGATGGTGTTGCGCCGTGCCATGTTCGACAAGCTGCTGGACGCGCGGCTCGTGCTGTTCCAGGGCCAGTCCTCCAGCGCCCTGGCCAACACCGTGGTCTACGAGGTGCAGACCGGCGCCACGCTGCTGGTGGGCGCCCTGATGACGCTGAGCCGCAATGGCCTCACGCTGGTCGCACTGGTGGGCTACCTGATGTACCTCAACTGGCGGCTCACGCTGATCGTCGTGGCGCTGTTCCCTGCCGTGTCCTGGGTCATGAAGCGGCTGTCGCGCCGGCTGTACCAGGTCACACGCAACAGCCAGGCCGCCACCGACGACCTGGCCTACGTCGTGGAAGAAAACGTGATGGCCCACCGCGACGTGCGGCTGCATGCGGCACAGGCTGCGCAGGCGTTGCGCTTCGATACGCTCAGCAACACTCTGCGACGCCTGTCGATGAAGTCCACCACCGCATCCGCCGCCATGACACCCATCACCCAGCTGCTGGCCGCTGTGGCGCTGTCGGCCGTGATCTCCGTGGCACTGCTGCAGAGCGCCGACCAGACCACGTCGGTGGGCGGCTTCGTGGCCTTCGTGACGGCCATGCTCATGCTGATAGCCCCGCTCAAGCACCTCACCGAGGTGGCCAACCCCATCACGCGCGGCCTGGCCGCCATGGAGCGCGGCCTGGACCTGCTCGCGCTGACGCCCAGCGAGGAAGGGGGCAGCTTCCAGAAGCCCCGCGCCGAAGGGCATATCCGCTTCGCGCAGGCCAGCGTGCGGTACGGAGACAACACCAGCTACGCGCTGGACCATGTGGACCTGGAGATCCTCGCGGGCGAGACCGTGGCCCTGGTCGGTGCGTCCGGCTCCGGCAAGACCACGCTGGTGAACCTGCTGCCCCGCTTCACCGACACCACCAGTGGCGAGGTCTACGTGGATGGCCACGCAGTGCGCCTGTGGAACCTGGCCAGCCTGCGCCAGCAGTTCGCGCTGGTGAGCCAGCATGTGCTGATGTTCAACGACAGCATTGCTGCGAACGTGGCGCTGGGCCAGGCGGTGGACCGCCAGCGTGTGCTGGACTGCCTGGCCGCCGCCAACTTGCGCAGCATGGTGGAAGAGCTGCCGCAGGGCATCGACACCGTGGTGGGCCACAACGCCATGCAGCTCTCGGGCGGCCAGCGCCAGCGGCTGGCGATCGCGCGCGCGCTGTACAAGGATGCGCCGCTGCTGATCCTGGACGAGGCCACCTCGGCCCTGGACGCGGAATCCGAACGCGCCGTGCAGGAGGCCCTGCAGCGCTTGATGCAGCAGCGCACCACACTGGTCATCGCGCACCGCCTGGCCACGGTGCAGCATGCCGACCGCATCGTGGTGATGGACGCGGGGCGCATCGTGGAGATGGGCACGCACCAGCAGCTGCTGCAGGCCGAGGGGGCCTATGCGCGTCTGTACGCCATGGGGCTGGGTGGCGCCCGCGAGCCGGCGCCTGCGGAAGAGCCGTCCTCCGCAGAAGCAGAAGCCCCCGTCCTGCGCGCCTGAGGTTCAGGCGCAGGGCGATCAGCCGTGCTGCAAACCGGCAGCCGTAACGCCGGCAATGCAGATCGCCTCGTCCTCGTCACCCGTGCCACCACTCGCGCCCACGGCGCCGATGACGGTACCCGCAGCATCCTTGATCACCACAGCGCCCGTCTGCGGCAGGAACTTGCCCGCAGACGTGGCCGACAACGACACGAAGAAATTCGGGTTGTCCTTGGCACGCTGCCCCAGCGTGCGGCTGGACACGCCCATCCCCACCGCGCCCCAGGCCTTCGCCCGCGCGATGTCGAAGCGGAACATGCTGGCGCCGTCTTCGCTGGCGAAGGCCTTGAGGTTGCCGGAGGCGTCCAGCACGGCGATGCCCATGGGCTGGTAGCCGGCCTGCTTGGATGCCGCGAGTGCGGCGGTGACGATGGTCTGGGCCTGGGCCAGGGTAAGTGCGGACATGGGGTTCCTCGGGTAATTCGGAAAGCAATCAGAAAGGATAGTGGCGCGGCGTAGTCTGCACCGTGATCCAGCGCAGCTCCGTGAAGGCCTCGATGCCGGCCCTGCCGCCGAAGCGACCGTAACCCGAATCCTTGACACCGCCGAAAGGCATCTGCGCCTCGTCGTGCACGGTGGGGCCGTTCACGTGGCAGATGCCGGACTCGATGCGTTGCGCCACCTGCATGGCGCGTGCGATGTCGCGGCCGAACACGGCGGCCGACAGGCCGTAGGGGTTGTCGTTGGCGCAGGCCACGGCCTCCTCCACGCCCCTCACCCGCACCACGGGCTTGACCGGGCCGAAGCTTTCCTCGTGGTAGATGCGCATCTCGCGCGTCACATGGTCCAGCACGGTCGCCGGCATCAGGGTGTTCTCGGCCTTGCCGCCACACGCCAGCGTGGCGCCCTTGGCCAGCGCGTCGTCGATGAGGGCGTTGCAGCGGTCCACCGTGCCCTGGTCCACCACCGAGCCCAGCACCACCGGGCCCTTCCGCGGGTCGCCCAGCGGCAGGCCCACGGCCCGCGCGGCCAGCTTGTGCACGAAGTCGTCGGCGATGGCCTCGTCCACGACGATGCGCTCGGTGGACATGCAGATCTGCCCGCTGTTGGCGAAGGCACCGAAGATGGTGGCGTTGACGGCCGCCTCCAGGTCGGCGTCGTCCAGCACCAGCAACGGTGCCTTGCCGCCCAGCTCCAGCACCACGGGCTTGAGGTATTTGGCGCAGGTCTGGGCGATGATGCGGCCCACCTTGGTGGAGCCGGTGAAGTTCACGCGGCGCACGGCTGGGTGGGCGATCATGGCCTCGACCACGGCAGCAGCATCGGCCGGTGCGTTGGTGACGAAGTTGACCACCCCCGGCGGCAGGCCGGCCTCGGCCAGCGCCTCAATGATCAGCCCATGGGTGGCTGGGCACAGCTCCGAGCCCTTGAGCACCACCGTGTTGCCACAGGCCAGCGGCGTGGCGATGGCGCGTGTGCCCAGGATCACGGGCGCGTTCCATGGAGCGATGCCCAGCACCACACCGGCCGCGACGCGTTGGCCCATGGCCAGGTTGCCCGGCACGTCGGAGGGGATCACCTCGCCGCTGATCTGCGTGGTGATGGAGGCCGCCTCCTGCAGCATGCTGGCGGCCAAGTGGGCGTTGAAGCCGGCCCAAGGCGCGCCAGCACCGGTCTCGGCCGCCATGGCCTCGATGAACTTCGGTGTGCGCGCCTCCAGTGCTTCGGCAGCCTTGAGCAGCAGTGCGCGGCGCGCGCCAGGGCCCGTGGCGGACCAGGCGGGGAAGGCGGCGGCCGCAGCCTCCACGGCACGCACGGCATCGGCCGGTGTAGCGGCCGGGGCGCGGGTGGCCACGCTGCCGTCCAGTGGGTTGTGGCGCTCGAAGCTGCGTTCGCCCTCGGCCAACACGCGCTCGCCGCCGATCAGCATGCGGATGGTGTTCATGGTCTTGTTCTCCTTGTGGGGGGTGGTGCGCGTGAGCGCGTCGAATCCGAAACGGTTCATGCTGCCGAAGCCCGGCATGGCTGGGTGCGGCAGGAATTTGGTGCGGCAGTCCAGCACGGCGGGCAGGCCCGAGTCCAGTGCGCGCTGCAGGGCGCCGGCTACGTCCTCGGCGCGTGTGACCACTTCGCCGAAGCAGCCGAAGCCGCGTGCGACGGCGGCGTAGTCCGTGTCTTCGAGGCCGGTGCCCATCTCGAAGTCGAACTGCATCTTCTGGCCCTGGCGAATGATGCCCCAGGCCGCGTTGTTGTGGACCACGTTGATGACGGGCAGGCGCTGGCGGCGCGCCGTGTCCAGCTCGTTGAGCGTGAAGCCGAAGGAGCCGTCGCCCGTGATGTTGAGCACGCGGCGCGCGGGCTGCTGCAGCTGCAGCGCCAGCGCATAGGGCAGGCCGAAGCCCAGGTGGCTCATGCCGGGCTCGTGGAAACGCGTGCGCACGTCGTGCACGGGCGTGAGGTCGTTGCTCCAGAAGGTGGTGTGGCCGCCGTCGAACACGGCCAGCGCGTCGGCGGGCATGGCATCGGCCACAGCCTTGGCCAACGCGGCCGGGTGCATGGTGGCGGAGGTGTCGCGCGCCATCACGGCCAGCTTCGCGTCATAACGCGCACGCACGGCGCGCATGCGGGGGAGCCAGTCCGCCTCCACCGCCAGGTCCGGCGCCTCGCCCAGCGCCTGCAGGATGTCCTGCAGCGCGAGCGCGGCATCGGCCACGATGCCCACTTCGTGCAGCGCCGCCAGGCCCAGGGCGGAGGGGTCGCAGTTGATGTTGATGTGGTGGCTGTCGCGCCGCGCCAAGGCGCCGTGCTCGTCCCACATCCACGAGGAATACCGGCAGCCGATGGAGACGATGGCATCGGCCTGCGCGAAGGCCGTCTTCACCGCGTCGCCCGCGATCAGACCGCCATGGCCGATCCAGTGCGGTGAGCCGGAGGGCACCACGCCCAGCGCCATCTGCGTGGGCACCACGGGGGCGTGCAGCAGCGCCGCCAGCTGGCGCACGGCCGCAGCAGCGCCACTGGCGACCACCCCGCCACCCGCCACGACCAGGGGGCGCCGGGCCGCGCGCAGCAGGGCCACGGCGCGCCCCACCTCCACCGCTGCGGGCCGCGCGCCGCTGGTGGCGCGGTACCTCGAAGGCGCCAGCGAGAATTCGTCGGCTGCGAACTGGCAGGGCGCAGATAACACGTCCTGCGGAATGTCCAGGTGCACCGGCCCGGGCCGGCCGCCCAGCGCCTCGCGGAAGGCGCGGCGCACGAGCTCGGGAATGCGGCGTGGGTCGTGCACCACGGCGTTCCACTTGGTCAGCGGCGCCAGCACGGCGCGCGTGTCCATGTCCATGAACATGCCGCTGTGCGGGTAGGCCGCGGCGCGGTGCTGGTTGGTCGTGATGGCCAGCAGCGGCAGGTTGTTGTTGAAGGCCACGCCCATGCCCGAGGCCATGTTGAGGCCGCCCGGCCCCATCTCGCCCAGCGCCACGGCCATGCGCCCGGAGCCGGCGTGGATGGCCGCGGCCATCATCGGCCCGGCGGCCTCGTGCCGCACTCCCACGAAGCGCAGGCTGGGCTGCTGGACGATGGCGTGCAGCAGCGGCGTGAGCTTGCCACCCACGATGCCGAACACATGGCCAATGTCCTCGGCCAGCAGCGTGTGGACCAGCGCCTGTGCGCCGTTGAAGGAAGCTGCGGGATGTGATGCCACTGCGCTCAATCCTCCGCCGTGAAGCCCGTGGCCTTGGCGATGCCGGCCCAGCGTGCGTGGTCCTGGCGCAGCAGCGCGGCGAACTCCTGTGGCGACTGGGTCACGGGCTGCAGCGAGTTCCTGGCCAGGGACTCGACCAACTCGGGCGCCTGCAGGCTCTCGCGCACCACGGCATTGAGGCGGTTCACGGTGTCAGCGGGTGTCTTCGCCGGCAGGAACCAGCCCAGCCATTCCTGCACCGCGATGTCCTTGAAGCCTTGCTCCACCAGCGTGGGCACGTTGGGCAGGAACGGGGAGCGCTGCGCCGTGGTCACGGCCAGCGAGCGCAGCTTGCCGGACGCCACGTACTGCGCCACCTCACCGATCACATTGACCGTGATCGGTATCTGCCCGCCCAGCACGTCCTGCAACAGCGGCGCGCCGCCCTTGTAGGGCACGCTGGTGAGCTCGACGCCCGAGGCGCGGGCCAGCATCATGCCCACGAAGTGCAGGGCCGAGCCCGCGGCAGGCACGCCGTAACTGGCCAGCTTGGGATTCGCCTTGGCCCACTGCAGGTACTCGGCGACGGTCTTGATCTCGGCCGGCAGACCCGGCCCCGCCGTGATCGAGAAGCCATAGGTCACGGTGGTGCTCACGGGCACGAAGTCGGCAAAAGGGTCGTAGTTCAGCTTCTTGTAGGTGTTGGGGTACAGCACCATCGGCGAGCTGGGGATCTGCAGGATGGTCAGGCCATCCGGTGCGGCGCGCTTGACATATTCCACAGCGATGCGGCCGCCCGCGCCGGTGCGCGATTCCACCAGCACCACGGGGGCATAACGGCCGCGCATTTTCTCGGCCAGCGGGCGCGCTACATAGTCGCCCATGCCCCCTGCCGGAAAGCCCGAGATGATCGATGCCGTGCCCGCCACGGGCGGCGTGGCAAGGCTGGCAGCGGGCTGCTGCGCGCGTGCGAAGGGCGGTGTGAGGGTGGCCAGCAGGCCGGAGGCGCTGGCCAGCAACAGGGAGCGGCGATC
Organism: Burkholderiaceae bacterium; assembly: GCA_965278985.1. GTDB lineage: Bacteria > Pseudomonadota > Gammaproteobacteria > Burkholderiales > Burkholderiaceae_C > CAISIP01. The sequence goes on from OZ257131.1 coordinate 2,806,174, forward strand.
GGTCATGGAATGTCTCCTGGAGGTCCTGAAAGAGGCTGTACAAAAGCAGCCTGCACGATAGGCCGCGGGAGCGGTATCCACCATGGACGAAAAGGGCCGCAGCCTGTAGATTTCCGGCATGGGCGTAGCACGCGCCTGCATGGGTCCCACGCATGAAACCCGCCGCCCCGCTCCTGATGATTCCTTTCCGCGAAGTCCGGCACGACCTGCCCGACGACGTGTTGCACTACGAGCCGGTCAACGTGCGCGGCCGTATCCACGAATGGACGATTCCGGCGCACCGCCACGAAGGGCTGCACCAGTTCCAGCTGCTGCTGCGTGGCTCCGCGCACTGCACGCTGGACGGTGAACACCACGAACTCACGGCCCCTGCGGCGCTGATGGTCGCGCCCGGCGTGGTGCATGGCTTTGTCTACGCCCGCGACAGCGCCGGCCACCAGGTCACCGTGCCCAGCGCGGCGCTGCGCGGCCTGCTGGCCCACAACGCAGCGCTGCGCACACGGCTGCAGAGCCCCATCCTCGTGCCGCCGCGCGAGCTGGGCGAGGACGCGGCCGAATGCGAGGCGCTGTTCCTGCGCCTGGCGGCCGAGTTCGACCACGGTCGGCCCGGCCGCACGGAGGCGCTGCATGGCCATGCGCTGCTGCTGGCGCTGTGGTTCCTGCGCCGCGGTGACGGTGCCGCGCGCGCCACCCAGCGCCGCCAGGTGCTGCGCGACACGCTGGTGCAGCGCTACCGCACGCTACTGGAGCAGCACTTCCGCAGCCAGGCCTCGGTCACGATGCTGGCGGAGAAGCTCGGTGTCACCGCCGACCACCTGAGCCGCATCTGCCGCGCCACCACCGGAACCGGCGCGCTGGACCTGCTGCACGAGCGAATCCTGCTCGAAGCGCGCCGGCTCCTGGCCTACACGCCCGCCACGGTGGTGGACATCGCGCACGAACTGGGCTTCGAGGACCCGGCGTATTTCAGCCGCTTCTTCGCCAAGCTGGCGGGGCAGTCGCCCACCACCTACCGCGCGGCGATCGCGCAGGGGATCGGGTTGCCGCCGGAGTGGCGCAAGGATTCGGCGTGAGAAGGCCAGAGGCACCGGCTGCGGACGGCCCGGCGCACCGCGCGGCAGTCGCAGCCGGGTCTATCGGGCGGCTGCCAGCGCCGCGCGCATCCACACCAGCAGGGGCTGCGTCAGGGTGGTGTCGCCCGTGCCGATGGCCGAGAGCTGGCTGATGTGGTTGTGCCCGCGCACCACATGCAGCGCTGGCTGGAACCCGTGGCGGCTGACCAGGCGGGCAAACAGTTCGCCAGCCTGCACCTGCATCTGGGGCGGATCGATCTCGGCATAGGTGATGAGCAGCGGGAACGGCGCCGCATCGACCAGGTCCACGGTGGACATGCCAGACCAGGCCGCGAGATCCTGGCCGAAGTAGGCCTCGTTGCGCGTGTCGGGCGTGGCAATACCGAACTGCGGGCGGGCCAGTGCTTCCAGGCGTGCGTTGTAGACACCCGAGATCAGCACCACGGCTGCGGGTGCTGCCGCAGCCGGAGGGCCGAGACGGCGTACCAGCATGCTGGCGGCGACATGCGCGGCACCGGCCGATTCGCCCGCCAGCACCACGCGGCGCGGGTCGCCACCGTGGGCCGCGATGTGGGCGGCAGTCCACTGCATCACCATGGCCACATCCTGCGCGCCAGCAGGCCAGCGGTGGGTGGGGCCCAGGCGGTAGTTGGGCAGCACGACCACGAAACCCTCGCGCACGAAGGCTTGCGCCAGGTTCAGGCGCTCGGATTTGTCACCGCGTACGAAGCCGCCACCGTGGAAGAAAACCAGCACGGGGCGACGTTCCTGCGCCGACGCGCCAGTGGCGCCCGCACCCGTTGCTGCCGGCACATGAACATCAAGACGGTGCCGTGGATCGTCCCCATACGCCAGGTCGCAGTGGCAGGCTGCGCTTCCGCTCGGCTGGGCCGCCAGCAGCGGCGCATACAGGGCCTTCATGCCCGGCGGATCGATCACCGGCCCGCGCTGGCGCAGCACGGCAGCGATGTCGGGCGGGATGCCGCCGCCGTCGGGCAGTGGCGCGGCCGTCTGTGCCTGCAGGGCAGATCCGACCATGGCCGTCACCAGCCCCGCGAGCGCATGGCGCACCATGTGTTTCCAAAGCATGCCTGTCCCCTTCCTTGTTCGTTGTGGGTCGTCCGGATCAACGTGCTCGACCGCGCTCCCGGCAGCATCCTGTGCCCTCACTCGGGCAGCAGGCCGATCTCTTTCGCTGCTTCGCCCCAGCGCCGGTGTTCGTCCTGCAGGAAGGCGCCCACGGCCTCGGGTGACGCGAGCGGTTCGGCGATGGGCCCGATGTTCAGGATCTTCTCCGCGATCTCGGGCTGCGCGAGCAGCGTGTTGATCTCCTTGTGCATGCGGGCCACCACGGGCGCGGGGGTGCCGGCGGGCGCTACGACGGCGAACCAGCCGCTCATGTCGAAGCCGGGGATCAGCTCGGCCAGCGCGGGCACCTGCGGCCAGGCGGGCAGGCGCTTCGGGGTGGTCACGGCCAGCACGCGCAGGCGACCCTGCCGGGCGAGCTGGGTCGTGGAGGCCAGGTCGGCCACCACGGCATCGGCCTGGCCGCCCACCACGTTGGTCACCGCGGCGCTCACCGCGCTGTAGGCCACCAGGTTGGCGCGCGCATCGGTGCGGGCGTTGATGAGCCGCGCGACGATGCCGCCGAAGGTGCGCGGGCCTTCGTTGGCCAGCGACAGCGTGTCGGGGTTGGCCTTGGAGCGCGCGATCAGGTCCTGCATCGAGGTGATGGGCGACTCCGTGCGCACCAGCACCGCGAAAGGGCTCTTGCCGATGAACGCCACGGGGATGAAGTCCTTGCGCGGGTCGTAGGGCATGGTCTTGAACAGGTAGCTGTTCGTGACCAGCGCGGCCGTGGTGGCAAAGTAGAAGTTGCTGCCGTCCGGTGTGGCGCGCGCGGCCGTCTGCGCGCCGATGATGTTCTGGCCACCCGGCTTGTTGTCGATGACGATGGGCTGGCCCAGCGCCTTGCCCAGCGGATCCCCCAGCAGCCGCGCCACGGTGTCGGGGCCCGAGCCGGGCGGCTGCGAGAGGACCCACTTGATGGGCTTGTCGGGCCAGGCGGCAGCCTGCGCCCAGGCAGCGGAATGGGGCAGCAGGGCCGCGGTGATCAGGGCTGCGGCATTAACTACAAAGTGACGGCGTTGCATGGGGAATGTCTCCTTCTGGGTGGATCGTGGTTGTCAAGGTCTTGATCAGCGCCGCCAATTGCGGCGCTGTGCTGGCTGTTGCGTAGACATAGTGGTCCGGCCGCACGATGGCGGCCTGGCAGCCATGGCGCGAGAACCACGACTGCGCCACGCCTTCGGCATCGTGCAGCGGGGCGGGGCCCAGCGGCAACACGCGTGCAAAGCTCTGCGCCTGGGCCGCTGCGCGCAGTGCGGTGTCGGCCGTATCAGCCGTATCGGCCAGCACCACGCGCCAGCCGCGCCCGCCGGCCTCGTCCATGCGTGTGCGCCGGCCGTGCGCGTCCTGCAGCCAGGGTTGCGGAAAGATGCGCCCTGCGCCGCTGTCGGCGCTGCCGGCGATCAGGCCGCCTTCCAGCGCGGGCTGCACGTCCTGCCGCGGCACGGAGGGCACCACGCCGCCGCACTCGGCCAGCAGCCTGGCATCGCGTGCGCGCGCCGTGCCGAGGTCACGTTCGCCAATGAGCTGGCCGATGCCCTTGATGCGGGTGGTCAGGGCCTGCACATGGGCCTTGCGCTCCACGCCATAGGTGTCGAGCAGGCTATCGGGCGCATCGCCCTGCAACACGGCCTGCAGCTTCCACGCGAGGTTGGCCACGTCGCGGATGCCCTGGCACATGCCCTGGCCCAGGAAGGGCGGCTGCTGGTGTGCCGCGTCGCCAGCCACAAAGACGCGGCCCGCGCGCCATTGCGACGCGACCAGCGCGTGGAAGCGGTAACTGGCCTGGCGCCACAGCTGGCCGTCCTGCGGGGTCAGCCAACGCGCGAGCAGCTTCCAGATGCCCTCGGGCGTGGCGACCTCGCGCGGGTCTTCGCCCTCGTTGATGGAGATCTCCCAGCGGCGGTGGTTGCCCGGCCCCACCAGGTAGGTGCTGGGCCGCGCGGGCTCGCAATACTGGATGCTGACCTTGGGCAGCTTGGCGGCGCCCGCGTCGGTGGCCATCACGTCCACCACCAGCCAGGGCTGGTCGAAGCCCAGGTCTTCGAGGGGAATGCCGGCCATCGCACGCACGCTGCTGGACGCACCATCACAGGCGATCACGTAACGCGCCCGCACCGTCTGCGCGCGGCCCGCGTGGTCCCGCACACGCAGCGTGGCGTGCGTGCCGTCCTGCGTGAGCGCAATGGCTTCCACACCGAGGGCCACCTGCACGCTGGGCAGCGTCGCCACATGCGCACGCAGCACGCTTTCCATGGCTGGCTGGTTGAAGACCATCGACGGATCGAAGCCCAGCGGGAACGGCGGCTCGACGGTGCTGAAGCGCTTGATCAGCTGGCCGTCCACGCCGTAGAACTCCGAGGGCGTGAAGGGTTCCGCGTGCTGCAGCACCTGCTCATGGATGCCCATCTGCTGGAACACCCGCAGGATCTCATGGTCCAGCGCGAAGGCACGCGGCTTGTCGTAGACCTCGAAGGACTTGTCGCAGACCCAGGTGCGGATGCCCCGGGCGCCCAGCAGCGCGGCGGCCGCGGCGCCGCAGGGGCCGTACCCCACGATGGCGACGTCGCAGTCGATCACGTCGTCGGCCATGCGGGTCAGGCCTCGTTGCGGATCGGGTTCGACAGGGTGCCGATCTGCTCGATCTCGATCTCGATGGTGTCGCCGTCACGCATCCACACGGGCGGCGTGCGCGCCTGGCCCACACCGGCGGGCGTGCCCATGATGACCACGTCGCCAGGCTCCAGCGTCATGCACTCGGTGAGCAGCGTGAGCGTCTCCGGCACGTCCCAGATCATGTCGGTGGTGTTCGCGTCCTGCATGACCTTGCCGTTCAGGCGGCTCTGGATGCGCAGGCCCGCAGCGCCGGGCGGCAACGCATCGGCCGTGACCAGCGAGGGGCCGAAGCCACCCGTGCCGTCGAAGTTCTTGCCGATGGTCCACTGCGGTGTCTTCTTCTGGTAGTCGCGCACCGACATGTCGTTGAAGCAGCTGTAGCCGAACACGCAAGCCAGCGCGTTGTCGCGCGTGAGGTGGCGCGCGCGTGTGCCGATGACCACGGCGAGTTCGGCCTCGTAGTCGAAGCGCTCGGATACGCGCGGGCGGATGCCGGCCTCGCCATGCGCGACCAGCGAGGTCGCGCCGCGGAAGAAGAACCAGGGGTAGTCGGGCTTCTCGCGGCCGCCTTCCTTGGCGTGGTCGTAGTAGTTCAGGCCCAGGCAGATGATCTTGCCGGGGCGCGTGACCACGGGGGCGTAGGTGATGCCCGCCAGCGGCACGCGCGCTGCGTTCGACGCGATGGCGGCCTGGGCCGCGGCCAGCAGGTCCACGCCGGAGGCGAGTGCGGCGCCGAGGTCTGGCGGCACCTGCGGCTGCGCGGCGGCCAGGTCGATGAGGTCGTTGCCGGCGACGACGCCCAGGCGGGTCGTATTGCCTTGGCGGAAGCTGATGAATTGCATGGAGAGGGTCCTGAAAAGGGAGGAACAAAAAAAGGGGATGTCAGGCCGCGAAGCCGATCTGCCGCTGCGCTTCCTTGAGCCGGGCCGAGGGCGGCGCCGAGATGCCCCACTGGTCCACGCGGCCGGGCGGCCACTTCCAGTCCTCGGGCGCGCCCACGCGGTAGCTGTCGTCGACCTGCTGGACATCGCAGGTGTATTCGATGACGAAGCCACCGGGGCCGACGAAATAGTTGAAGGCGTTGTCGCCCGGGCCGTGGCGGCCTGGGCCCCATTCGATGCCGTACCCCGCGTCCTTCATGCGGCCGCCACCGCGCATGACCGACTCCACGTCCGGCATCACGAAGGCGATGTGGTTCAGGCAGTCGTTGTCGGCATCGGCCAGTGCGATGCTGTGGTGGTCCCCCGCCCCGTCCTGCGGGATACGCACGAAGGCCATGATGCGGGTGCGGTCCGACAGGCGCATGCCCAGCGCCTGCTCGTAGAAAGGCAAGGCGGCGGCGACGTCGTGGCTGTTGAGCACGGCGTGGGCGAGGCGGATGGGCAGGTCCTTACCGCCTGCGGTGTCAACGTGCTGCGTATCGCCATGGACGAAGCGCAGCACACGCCCTTGCGGGTCGCGGATGGTCACGGCCTGGCCGCCACCGGGTTCGGCCACGGCTGCGCGCGCTGCGATCACCTGGCCGCCGTGTGCAACCGCCTTCTCCGCGATCTGGTCCAGCGCTTCGGCGGAGCTGGCACGCAACGTGACGGCGATCAGTTCGGACTGCGCGCGCGGATGCAGCGCGATCAGGTGGTGGTCCGCGCCCGTGCCGCGCAGGTAGACGGCATCGCCCGCACGCGCCGCGACGCGCAGTTGCCAGACCTCGGTGAAGAATTTCTCGGCTGCCGGCCCGTCGGCGATGCCGATCTCGACGCTGCGCAATGCGCTGACCAGTCCGCGTGTCATGGGGTGGTGTCCTCGGTGGGAAGTTGCAGGTAGCGCCGCGCGTTGCCATGCAGCAGCAGTGCGCGCGTGGCGGCGTCGAAGCCCGCGGCATCGACGCTCTGCACGGGGCGCGCATCGTGGAAGTTGAAGGGATAGTCCGTGCCCAGCATCAGCTGCGTTGCGCCGAAGCTGTGCGCCAGGTGGCGCAGCGTGGGCGCGTCGAACACCAGGGTGTCGTAGTACAGCTTGCGGGCTTGCTCGCTAGGCGAAGCGGTCACGCTCTCGGCCAGCGCCGGAAACACCGTCCAGCCCTTCTGCAGCCGTGGCAGCAGGGACGCCAGCGTACCGCCGCCGTGGCTGAAGGCGATGCGCAGCGCGGGGTGGCGTTCGATGAGATTGCTGGTCAGCACCGAGGCCGCGGCCAGGCCTACGTCGCCGGGGTAGGCCAGCACCTGCTGCAGCGGCGCGGGTCCGATGAGGCGCTCCATGCCCGCGGGCCGCAACGCGTGCACGAACACGGCCGCGCCCAGTTCCACGCAGGCCGCGAAGAAGGGCTCGAACTCCGGCGCGCCGATGGGCCGGCCGTTGATGTTGCTGCCGACCTCGACGCCCACCAGGCCCAGCGTGCGCACGGCGTATTCCAGTTCGCGCAGCGCGGCGTCCATGTCCTGCAGCGGCACGGCGCCGAAGCCGCGCAGGCGCCCGCCGGACTCTGCCACCATGCCGGCGATCTGGTCGTTGAGGTAGCGCAGCAGCGCTTGCGCATCGGCCGTCGCCATCCAGTACGACAGCAGCTCGGGCATGGGTGAGACCACCTGCAGGTCCAGCCCCATGTCCGGCAGGTCGGCCAGGCGCCGACCGGTGTCCCAGCAACGGTCGGACACGGTGCGGTAGTTCTTGCCCGCGATCATCACGCTGCGGTGGCAGGCCTGGGCCTGCGCCATCGACGGCCAGTCCGCAGGCACCACGGCGCCGAGGTACCGCGGGAAGTCGTGCGGCACCACGTGGGCATGGATGTCGATGCCGCAACAGGGGCAGTCGTTCGGGTGCGTGGTCATGGCGTGGTGGCCGGGGTGTCTCCAATGGCTGCGGATCGTAGGCAGCGTGGTGAAATCTGCAAAGCCGATTCGGTGGATTGCTACTATCCATGCCATGGATATACGCAAGGTAGACCTGAACCTCCTGGTGATCTTCGACGCCATGGCGCGGCTGCGCAGCGTGTTGCGCACGGCGGAGGCCGTCGGGCTGAGCCAGCCGGCCACGAGTGCCGCGCTGGCGCGTCTGCGTGCACTCTTCGACGACCCCTTGTTCGTGCGCGCGGGCGCCGAGATGCGCCCCACGCCGCGCGCGCTGGAGCTGGCACCCGCGGTGCACCGCGTGGTGGAAGCCATCAACACCGAGATCCTGCAGCAGGCGGGCTTCGACCCGGCGCGCAGCGAGCGCAGCTTCACCATCCTCACGCCCGACATCGGCGAGATCGCTTTCCTGCCCGGCGTGTTGCGCCGCCTGCGCGGCGAGGCGCCGCAGGTGCAGCTGCGCACGCTGTCACTGCCGCGCCAGGCGGCTGCCGAGGCGCTGGAGACGGGCGCGGCCGACCTGGCGGTGGGCTTCTTCCCGGACCTGCAGAAGGCGGGTTACTTCCAGCAGAGCCTGTTCAAGACCTCATACACCTGCATCGCCTGTGCGCGGCATCCGCGCGCGGGCGCGCGCATGGGGCTCAAGGAGTTCCTGGCTGCGAGCCATGTGGTGGTGCGGCCCGAGGGGCGCGAGCACCTGCTGGACCGCGTGCTGGAGACCAAGGCACAACACCGGCGCATCGTGCTGGAGCTGTCGCACTTCATGAGCCTGCTGGTGATCCTGCCCGGCAGCGACCTCGTGGCCACCGTGCCCGACGACATCGCCACTGCCGTGGGGCGGCACATCGCGGTGGCGCGCATCGCCCTGCCCTTCAAGCCGCCCGTGATCCATGTGCAGCAGTACTGGCACCGTCGCATGCAGCGCGATGCCGCGCACATGTGGCTGCGCGGTGTGTTGCACGACGTGAACCGTCGCGACGGAGGGGTACCCCTTCCGGCTTGATGCAGGGGCGATGGCCTGCATCCGCCGGGGGCTCCAGCGGCCATGCATTAAGCTCGCCGCACCCTCCCGATCACCATCTCCATCGACGCCCCATGATCTTCTCCGTCAAGTCCCTGCTCATCGCCTCCGCCCTCCTGGTCGCCGGCCCGGTGCTCGCCGCCGACAACTGCGAGGTCGACGTCGAAAGCAACGACGCCATGCAGTTCAACACCAAGAGCATCGCGGTGCCCGCCAGCTGCAAGCAGTTCAAGGTAAACCTCAAACACGTGGGCAAGTTGCCCAAGGCCGCCATGGGCCACAACTGGGTGCTGGGCAAGACGGCGGATGTGCAGGGCATCGCCAACGACGGCATGGCCGCCGGCCCACCAAGGACTACGTCAAGGCGGGTGACGCCCGCGTGATCGCGGCCACCAAGGTCATCGGCGGCGGCGAGTCGGCCTCGGTGAGTTTCGACGTAGCCAAGCTGCAGGCCGGCGACGCCTACACCTTCTTCTGCTCGTTCCCGGGCCACTCCAGCATCATGAAGGGCGAGCTGACGCTCGCGAAGTAAGCCGGAGCTCAGCAGCCGAAGTCCGCCGGCAGCGGCCGGCGGTCGACGCGGGTCTTGCCGGACTCGCCGGGGAACACCGCGAGCGCCGCGTCCACCATCGTCGGCAGCAGGGCCGCCACCGTGCCGCAGTTGCCTTCGCTGCGCGTGCGGATCTCCAGCAGCTTGCGCGTGGCGTTCTGGCGGAAGGACGCGCCGTCCACGATGTCGATGGCCAGCGCGCGGTTGTAGGTCGTGACCGATTCCGTGGTGCTGCCGACGATGCCGAACTGCGGCATGTTGTAGACCGGCGCCACGTAGGTGCGCAGCTGGCCGGACCCGTCGGCATAGGTGCGCGTGATGTACGAGGTGCCGCCCCCGTAGTGGCCATAGACCGGCACCGCGACCAGCCTGGCACGCCCGCCGTCCACGCCGTAGGAGACGATCGCGATGCGGTCGGCCGCCGCCAGGTCCTGCACGATCTCGAAGCCGGTGGCGGCCAGCCGGTTGCCGATGAGGCCGCGGAAGTACGCGAACTCCAGGCTGTCGTTCTGCGCGGAGTCCGCCGCGATCACGGCCAGCTTTCCGCCGGGGCGGAAGGCCGGATCGCCGAAGGTGGTGGTGGTGGATTGCAGCTGGGGCGGCACGCTTGCGCAGCCTGCCACGATGCCCAGCACCACCAGGGCCGCTGCCCGGCGCAGCCCGCGCAACAAGTTCTTCATCGCCCTGCCTCCTGCATGGGGTCCACGAAGGTTCGAATGTACCCCCGGCGTTCCGGCGGGCCGGACTTCCCCGCCAGCCTTTGGCAACACATTGTTCCCGGGTTCAGGCCGCGCGGGGCACCTGTGCCACACGCTGTGCGAGTGCAGCGATGCCCTGCGGCGACAGGTCCTGCGTCTCGAAGACCTCGCGCCCTTCCCAGGCCCGGAAATGTGCGCGCTGGGAACGCGCATAGGTCGGGTCGTAGTGGCGCGTGGCGAGCTGCTCGAAGAGCACTGGCAGCTGCCCGCCATGCGCCATGGCCTGCCAGGCGGCGATGGTCTCCTTGCCGTGCAGGGCCTTGAGCATCTCCAGCTGGCCCGCCAGCCAGGCCGGCCGATCGCCGAGGTAGGCATAGTCGCGCAGCAGGAATTCCACGCGTGCCGGCAGGCTGGCCTGCACCTCGACCACATGGGGACTGTCGCGCATCCGCTCCACCAGGGCCACGGGGACATTCAGGCGCCCGATGCGGCGGCTCTCGCCCTCCACATACAGCGGGCGCCGCGGGTCCAGGCCTTCGAACACGGTCGCGATGGCGGTCTCGAAGGCGGTCTGCGAGGGCTGTGGCACATCCGGCAACGCACCCAGCAGCGAACCCTTGTGCCGTGCCAGGCCCTCCAGGTCGAGCACCTGCTCGCCCTGCGCGGCCAGCGAATGCAGCAGCCGCGTCTTGGCGCTGCCCGTGGCGCCGCAGACCACCACCAGCGCCAGCGGCGTGGGCATCTGGTCGATGGTGTCGATCACATGGCGCCGCCATGCCTTGTAGCCCCCGGCGAGCTGCTGCGCATCCCAGCCCACCAGCCGCAGCCAGGCCGTCATGGAGCCGCTGCGCAGCCCGCCGCGCCAGCAGTAGACCAGCGGCCGCCACTGCGCGGAGCGGTCGGCGAAGGGCCCGCGCAGGTGGCGCGCCAGGTTGGCCGCCACCATCGCGCCGCCGACGCGGCGCGCCTCGAAGGCACCCTGCTGCTTGTAGAGCGTGCCCACGATGTGCCGCTCCTCGTTGTCCAGCACCGGGCAGTTGAGCGCGCCGGGAATATGGTCGAGGGCGTATTCGGCGGGGGAGCGGGCGTCGACCAGCGTGTCGAAGCCGCCCCGGTCCTGCACGCGGATCGGCGCCTTCATGCGCGGACCGTCAGGCCCGGCGGGCCCTGCTCCATGTGGCCCACGACGGCGGCCTCACCGAAACCTTGCGAACGGAAGACCTGCAGCACGGCATCCACGGCCTCGGGTGCGCAGCTCACCAGCAGGCCCCCGCTGGTCTGCGGGTCCGTCAGCAGCGCCTGGGCCTGCGCGGGCAGTTGCGCATCCAGCTGCACTTCGGCGCCGTAGCCCTCCCAGTTGCGGCGCGAGGCGCCTGTGACGTGGCCCTGCACCACCATGTCGGTCACCTCCGGCAGCAGCGGCAGGCGCGGCCACTGCAGCACGGCGCGCAGGCCGGCGCCACGCGCCAGCTCCAGCGTGTGGCCAGCGATGCCGAAACCGGTGACGTCGGTCAATGCATGCACACCCGCCAGCTCGCCCAGCGCGATGCCGGGCGTGTTGAGGCGCGTGGTGGTGTCGATCAGGCGGGCATACCCGGCGGCGTCGAGGCGGCCCTTCTTGAGGGCCGCCGACAACACACCCACGCCCAGCGGCTTGCCCAGCACCAACACGTCGCCCGCGCGCGCATCGCGGTTGCGCCGCACGCGCGAGGGATGCACCAGGCCCATCACCACCAGCCCGTAGATGGGTTCCACCGAGTCGATGGTGTGGCCCCCGGCGATGGGGATGCCCGCGGCCTTGCAGACGGACTGGCCGCCTTCCAGCACCCGGCCGATCACCTCGGTGGGCAACTGGTTCACGGGCATCGCCACCAGGGCCAGCGCCATGATCGGCCGCCCGCCCATGGCGTAGACGTCGCTGATGGCGTTGGTGGCGGCGATGCGCCCGAAGTCGAAGGGATCGTCGACGATGGGCATGAAGAAATCGGTGGTGGCGATCAGCGCCTGCTCGGGATTGAGCTGGTAGACGGCCGCGTCATCGGCCGTCTCGATGCCCACCAGCAACTCGGGCGGCAGGAAACCCGTGCCACCGTTGCGCAAGATCTCCGACAACACGCCTGGGGCGATCTTGCAGCCGCAACCTCCGCCGTGGGAGAAGCTGGTCAGGCGCAGTGGCGCGGCGGTGGCTGGCGTGGATACGGTGCTGTCCATGAAAGGCTCCCCGGAATGCCCGCTGCCCAACAAAAAACCCCTGCGTCGGGCTGCGGCACAGGGGTTCTGAAAATTGACTTGCGACGGCAGGACCGTCAGGCATGTATCTTGGGGTGGCTGATGGGACTCGAACCCACGACGACAGGAATCACAATCCTGGACTCTACCAACTGAGCTACAGCCACCGTAGAGGCGCGATTATAGCGTCAGCGCGGCAGGGTTCCCGCGGAGCCCGCCGGCACCGACGCCACGGCGGGCACATTGATGCGTGCCTTGTACTTGTCCTTGAGCATCTGGTAGTAGGCCTGGTTCTCGGCCGAGGCCCACAGCTGGGCGATCTGCGCCTGGGCCTGCTGCATCGGCATGGCGGCCGGCGGCGTGCGGCTGGCGATGCGCACCACCTTGACCACCGCATACCCCTGCGTGCCCAGGTCCACGCCGACGAAGGCGGGCAGCACGGCGGGGTCGGCCTTCAGCGCCGCGTCGACCACGGGGCCGGGCACACCTTGCGCCTCGTCACGCGACACCACGGCCGTGGTCGCGGAACCGTTGTCTTCCGGCTTGGCCTTCCAGGCCGCCAGGCGTGCCGCGCCGGCCGCGCGTGCGAGGTCGGCGGAACGTTGCGCCAGCAGGCGGCTGCGCACCGCGTCCTTGACCTCGGCGAAGCTGCGCGTGTGGGCCGCCACATGCTTGACCACGCGGCCCGACACCACCTGCGTGCCGCCGAGTTCCAAGCCCTTGGTGTTGCGCTTGCCGTTGATGGCGTCGTCGCTGAACAGCGCGGCCAGGAAATTGGCATTGGCCAGCGGCCCGGTCGCGCCCGCGGCCGGCGTGCGCACCACGTTGGTGGCGGTCTGCACCTTCAGCTTGAACTTGTCAGCGGTGGGTTGCAGGGAGTCGTATTGCTCGTAGACGCCGTTGATGAAGGCCTCGGCCGATTCGGCGAACTTGGTCTGCGCCATCTGCGCCTTGAGGTCGGACTCGAGGCCGGCGCGCAGTTCTTCGAAGGTTTTCTGCTTCGGTGCTTTCACGTCCGTGAGCTGGATGATGTGGTAGCCGAAGTCGGACTCCACCAGGTCGCTGATGTCGCCCTTCTTCATCGAGAAGGCCGCGTCCTCGAAAGGCTTGACCATGGCGCCCCGCGCGAAGAAGTCCAGGTCGCCGCCATTGGGGGCGGAACCCGGGTCCTGTGAGTTCTTCTTCGCCAGCTCGGCGAACTGCGCCGGATGCTTGCGTACCTCGGCCAGAATCCCGCTGGCCTTCGCCTTGGCCTTCTCGCGGTCCGCGGCGGGCGCGTCCTTCGGCACGGTGATGAGGATGTGGCTGGCGCGGCGCTCCTCGACGCCGCTCAGGCGCGCCACGTTCTGATCGTAGTAGGACTTGAGGTCGGCCTCGTTGATGGCGACGGCGTTCTTCACCGCGTCCTGGTCGAGCACGAGGTACTCGATGTCCACCGACTCGGGCGCCTGGAACATCGTGGTGTTGGCCTTGTAGAAGGCTTCGAGGTCCGCGTCCGAGATCTTCACCTGGTCGGCATAGGCCGTGGCCGCGAAGTTCTGCACCTGAATGTCGCGCTTTTCGAAGAACGCGCCCAGCGACACGTCGGCCACGGCGGGCACCGAGAAGTTGGTCGCCAGCACGCCGGCTTCGACCTGCCGCAGCGACAGGTCACGGCGCACGCGCGCCTCGAACATCTCGGGCGTCATGCCCTGCCCCGCGACGAGGGCGCGGTAACGGTCCATGTCCAGCGTGCCATCGGGCCGGCGCAATGCGGCGATGGTCGGGTTCTGCTGCAGGTCCCGCGCCAGCCGCGCATCGCTGGTGGCCAGGTGCAACTTGTCGGCCGCCTCGGCCAGCACGCGCTCGCGCACCAGGCGCTCCAGCGTCGCATAACGCGCCTGCGGCGTGTCGAGCAAGGCCACATCCACCGAAGGCGCCTGCGCGCGCGCGCGCTCCACCTCATTGCGGTGCGCGAAGTCCCACTCGGCCTGGGTGATCTTGTTGCCTGCGACGTTGGCCACGTCCTGCCCCGCTTCGTTCATGCGGCTGTATCCATCCACGCCCACCAGCACGAAGGCGGGGATGATCAGCAGGAACATCAGCACCATCAGAACCTTGGTGTGCTTGCGAACCAGGTCGAACATGACTCAACTCTCCAGGCATAACAAAAAAGGCGAACCGGGTTCGCCTTCGTACGGGGAACGGCACCATTCGGGAAGCCACCGGTGCCGGAAAATCGCCCGATTCTACCGGGTGCCACCCGCGCGCCAGCCGGGATGCACGGTCGGCCGCAAGGGGATCCTTCGGACCTCGGTGGACCTGCGGAGGTCCGCAGCCATCGCAGGGCGGCCCAAACAAAATGGGCCTGGATAACTCCAGGCCCATCGGGTCGGTTGGCGAGGCACTCGCCGGTCGGCTTGAGGTGGGTGGTGGGTGCTGACGGGCTCGAACCGCCGACCTACGCTGTGTAAGAGCGCCGCTCTACCAACTGAGCTAAGCACCCCACGCTGAATGCCTGTTACTTGAGGGCGTCCTTCAGGGCCTTGCCGGGACGGAACTTGGGCACCTTGGCCTTCTTGATCTTGATCTCCGCGCCGGTGCGCGGGTTGCGGCCGGTGCGGGCTGCACGCGTGGCCACAGCGAAGGTTCCGAAACCGACCAGCGACACCGAGCCGCCCTTCTTCAACGTGGTCTTGACAGCACCGATGGTGGATTCCAGCGCGCGGGTCGCGGCGGCCTTGGAGATGTCAGCGTGTTTTGCGATGTGTTCAATCAGCTCGGTTTTGTTCACAAAGAACCCCTTGTAGAGATACAGAGTCAATCGGACCGCAGGGACCGGCATGCAGACATGTCTGGATGCTGCGAGCCCTGCGGTGCGTCTCGTGTCTGGTCAAAAAAAACAGCGGCTGGAATGCCGCGACCCATTAGAGCCACGGACTACCACTGTGTCAATAAGTCCTGGGCCAACGCATTGGCGCGGACGCGAATTCTATGCGCTTTTGCACTGTCTTCCGGCGCACCAGCATGGCCCATCGCCATGGCGAAACAGCCCATGGTGAAGTGCGCAACGCGCACCTACAGCGCCTCTGCGATCGCACGGCCCAGATCGGCCGTGCCTGCGGTGCCGCCGATGTCGCGCGTGCGCGGTGCGCCGCTGCCTGGCTCCAGCACGCGTTCGATGGCCGAGAGCACCGCGTCGTGCGCATCCTTGTGCCCAAGGAACTCCAGCATCATCGCGCCGCACCAGATCTGCCCGATGGGGTTGGCGATACCTTTGCCCGCGATGTCGGGCGCGGAGCCGTGCACCGGCTCGAACAGGGACGGAAAGCGCCGCTCCGGATCGAGGTTCGCACTGGGCGCGATGCCGATGGTGCCGGTGCAGGCCGGGCCCAGGTCGCTGAGGATGTCGCCGAAGAGATTGCTGGCCACCACCACATCGAAATGGTCGGGGCGCTGCACGAAATGCGCAGTCAGGATATCGATATGAAATTTATCGACGAAGACATCGGGGTAGGCCTTGGCCATCTCCGCCACGCGCTCGTCCCAGTAGGGCATGGTGATGGCGATGCCGTTGGACTTGGTGGCGCTGGTCAGGTGCTTCTTGGGACGCGAGCGCGCCAGCTCGTAGGCGAACTTCAGCACGCGGTCCACGCCCACACGCGACATGATGGACTCCTGCATCACGATCTCGCGTTCGGTACCGGGGTACATGCGACCGCCGACGCTGGAGTACTCGCCCTCGGTGTTCTCGCGCACGATGTACATGTCGATCTCACCGGGCAGGCGCGGGCTGCCGTCGCGGCGCACCACGGGCGCGATGATGCCGGGCATCAGGCGCGCGGGCCGCAGGTTGATGTACTGGTCGAACTCGCGGCGGAACAGCAGCAGCGAGCCCCACAGCGACACATGGTCGGCGATCTTCTCGGGCCAGCCCACGGCACCGAAGTAGATCGCGTCATGCCCACCGATCTGGTCCTTCCAGTCGTCGGGCAGCATCTTGCCGTGGCGCTCGCAATAGTCCCAGCTCGAAAAATCGAAGTGGTCGAATTGCAGGTCGATGCCGAACTTGCGCGCCGCCGCGTCCATCACGCGCAGGCCCTCGGGCATCACTTCCTTGCCGATGCCGTCTCCCGCGATCACCGCGATACGTTTTTTTGCCATGCACTGCTCCTGTGATTGTGTGGATTGGAATGGAGGACGCCCCGGCACCTCGTAGGCACCTCATGGGCACTTGGCATCCGCTGACGCTTACTTGACGCGTGCGCGTATTTCCGGAATGGCCTTGCGCAGGTAATACACCATTGACCAGATCGTCAGCACCGCGGCGACCCAGATCAGCCAGGTGCCCCACACCAGCGTGTCGATGTGGCCGAACAGCATCCCGCCGTAGAGCAGGAAGGGAATGGCGATCATCTGGCTCGTGGTCTTGAGCTTGCCCAGCATGTGCACGGCCACGCTGCGCGAGGCGCCGATCTGCGCCATCCATTCGCGCAGCGCCGAGATCGCGATCTCGCGCCCGATGATGATCAACCCCACGAACACGTCCGCGCGGTTCAGGTGCACCAGCACCAGCAGCGATGCGCAGACCAGGAACTTGTCGGCGACGGGATCGAGGAAGGCGCCGAAGGCCGAGGTCTGGTTGAGCTTGCGCGCCAGGTAGCCATCGAGCCAGTCGGTGGCCGCGAAGACCACGAACATCACCGTGGCGATCAGGTTCTGCTGCTGCGCCGTGGCGGTCGACTCCGGCAGATAGAACACCCCCACGATCAAAGGGATCGCGACGATGCGCGTCCAGGTCATGAGGGTGGGGATGGTGAAGAACATGCGCGGAATTGTGGCATGCGCGCCCGAGGGCTTCGCGGCGCAACGGTGTCAGGCGCCCCCACCACACTCCGAGGCTTCCACACGGAACATCGCATCATGGAGAATCCAGGCCCGGCCTGCCAGGAGAACACGATGGCTGACGACGCCACCGACAGCAACACCGGGTCATTCCCCTCCCTCGCCGCAGTGGAAGCCTCGGCCCTGGCGACCTGCGCCATGCTGGTGGTGACCGATCCCTTCGCTCCTACCGTCGCAGCGGCGCTGGAACGCCTGCATGCCACGGCCAGGGCCACGGGCCAGGACTACTTCGAGGCCGGCGATGCGGCTGGAACGCCGGTCGATGCGCGGCTGGCCGCCGCGCTCGTCTCCATTCTGGTCTGCGAACACTGGCAGGACCACGGAGCGCGGCAGATCCTCCACCTCGAGACCGCATTGGCGCTACGGTCCTGGGACGAGGCACCGGACGACCGTGCGCTGGTCTACCGCGCCGTCAGCGCCCTGGAAGCTCTGGCCCACCTTCAACTGGCCCATGACGACATCGATCCCCACGAATTGATCACGGATGTTTGCCTGCATGTGGAGTCCTGCGCGCATGCCGTACAGCAGCGTGGCGCAGCGGAACACGCGGTCGCCGCACTGGGGGCCGCCTGCGACCTGGTGGGCGACCTTCTTTCGCCGGATTTCCTGCGCCTGTCGGAATCCGCCGCCGCCATGGCGAGAGCGGCCAGCCTCCACGACGACGCCACACGCAGCGCCATGCGTGTGGCCCAGGCCCGTTTGGCCCATGCGCAACATGGCAGCGGACTCTGGCTCACGGCACAGGACGCGTGCGAGACCGTGATCCGGCATCTGCCCCATGGCGAGGAGGCGATACGCGCAGGCCTGTCCTGGGTCGCCACCGCATGCCGGCACCCCGGCATGGAGGCCTTGCGCCCATGGCTGGGCCTGATCACCGCCGACATGCCGGCCCCGCCGCAGGCCGCCGCTGCGGGTCTCGCGCCCTGGCTGCCGGTGCTCTACAAGGGCTCCGAGCAGCAGTTCCTGCAAGGCATGCCGGCGCTTGCCAAGCTGGTCCAGACCACCGAGGACCAGCGCCTGCCATACGAGACAGCCCACAGCCGCGCCACCGGCACCCTGGTGGCGGCCGAATGGACGAGCTGGTCCTTCCGCCACCACGCCTTTCGCGCGGCGATCCCGCACGGTGATTCGTTCCTGCGCGAGCGCGACCGCCACCAGCTGCTGCTGGTGATGCGGCATGAACTCACGCACCTGCAATGCATGTTCGGCGCCGTGGGCGTCGCGGACATGGCGCTGCGAGCGGCGCAGTGCGCGCTCGAGCTCGACCTCTGGGGTCCGTCGGCTCCGGCCACGGCTGAGGGCATCTTCGCCCAGGGCGTGGCGCCGATCACGGGCAGCGAACTGCTCATGCTGGGCCGTGCCGAGCAGGCACTGGAGGTGCTGCACAAGCGCCGGGTGCTGGAAGACTGCTGGGCCCCGTGGTTCGAAGGCGTCGCGGTGTTCGAGGAACTCGCGGGCGACCCGATGCTCGACGAGGATGCGCATGCACCGGCCTTCCAGATGCTCGCGAACCTGGTCGAGCTGGTGCTGCCCACGCCGCACGACCTCACACAGGAGCAGAAGGTGGCTGCGCTCCAGCAGGCCCTGGCCGATGCAGAGGCCCGGTACGCCGAGGCCCTGCGCGCCGTCGGCCAGGCCCGGCTCATCACCTACATGTCAGGCCTCGGTCCCGCCTACCTGTGCGGTTATCTCGCGGTGCGGGGCGTCGTGGCTGCCTGGCGGCGAAACCTGGCCACGCCCATCAGCGGCGCCCAGGCAGGACGTATCCTCGTCTACATGACCCGTGCGCGCACGGCCCAGGCTGTCCCGGAGCTGGACCTGCCACTCGTCGAGTTCCGCCAGGAGGCCGTGCAGCGCCATCTCGGGTGGGTCCGGGAAATCGCCCGCGCGCCGGCCGAGCTGCTGCAACGCATCCTCGGCCGTGTCACTGTGCAGGCCGGCGAGCCGCCAGCCGAGGAAGGCCTGGAAGGCACCATCGAGGACCGCGTGGTGCAGCTCGCGGCCCGGGCCTACGACTCCCTCGCAGGTGCCCGCAGTCCCCTGGACCGCGTACCGGAGGCATCCGAGGCATGCCACCAGACGATGCGGGTCGTGGCCAACGCATTGGACCTGCGCCCGCCCGTGCCGGAACCATTGACGCGGGCGCTGGCGAGGCACTACACCAACTGCCTCATGGTGCTGCCCGTCGGCGAGGTGCAGGCCCCGTTCTGGCTCGTGGAGTCCTCGCACAGCCTGTACCTGCTGCTGCGGACCACGGAGGTGCACCACGCCCACGGAACGCCCAGCTACAACGGGATGTACATGGGACTTCCGGCCGAGGAGTTCGCGGCGCTGCGCGAGGAAGTGCGGCGCACGGGTGCAACCCGGATGCGCGTGACCCGCCTGGCCGATCTGCTCGGCAGCGGCTTCGACGAGGACCGGGGTTTCGGCCGGCATGCGCTCGCCATGCAGGTGGGCACCTGGTCGCATGTGATACCGGTGGGCTTGCTCGTCCATGGCCAGGCCGTATCGAAGTCCTGGCGCAACGACATCTGCATGCGCACCGGCCCCAACCCCGTGGCGGTGTTCGACCAGCAATGGATCGCCCCCGGCGTCGCCGGCGCCCGGCGCACGCTCGGCTGGCTGGATACGGTGGAGGCCTGGTACTTCCACGGCGAGGACATGGAGCTGGGCCCGTGGGCGGCCCATGTGCGGGCCATGGCGGACGACATCGCGGACGACCGACCCAGCGGGGTCCGCGATGAGGTGGCGCGGTGCCTGCTGGCGCTGCTGGTCGGCGACATGGCACTCGCCGACACGGTGGTGCGCGAGGGGCTTGGCGGCCTCGCCGACGACGATGCGGCGCTGGTATCGCAGGCGGTGCGTGTGCTGCAGGCCTCCGCCCTGCGGCCCGACGGCAGCGCAGCAATCCGCCGGTACGCGGCACAATGGTCCCGGCTCTTCGCCTGCGATACATCCGGCCACATCGACGTGGTGGCGATCGGCTCCCCCCGCCCAGCCCTAGAAAGGAATCCACCATGCAAGTCACCCTGATCGTCGACGGATCGGCCTTCGAGAAGGCACTTCGCGCCGCCGAGGCGCTGGGCCTGGAAAAGATCGAGTCGGGGATGAACGCGCCGGTGGACGGCGCTCTGACCGGGCGTGTGCAGGAAGCGTGGGAATCGGTGCGCAAGGCGCTGGAGCGTGTCTACCGCATGGGCGTCGACGCCGCGCGCCCGGCCATCGAGGCAGCCGAAGAGACCATCGACCGTGTTCTGACCGAGGCCGGCCGCAGCGCTGGCGAGGTGGCCCTGGCGCTGCGCGCGAAGCTGCGCCAGTACGTGATGGCCTTGGTCGACGGCATGCTGGCGCAGATACGCGCCGAGTTGCCGATCGGCGGCAGGCCGCTGCAGCTCACCGAAGTCAAGCTGTCGCAGAAGCTGGTCGTGGGGGGATCGCTGAAGGCGTCGCTCGCGGAGGTGGTCGCACTGACGGGCAACAGCGAGCTGGTAGTGGATGCGACCTACCGGGCTCCGACTGCCGGATGAGCATCGATCGCGGCAGGCTGCTGCCTCAGTGCAGCGCGCGGTAGATCTGCTCCGCCAGGTCGCGCGAGATGCCTTCCACGCTGGCCAGGTCGTCCTCGCTGGCCAGTGCCACGCCGCGCACGCCACCGAAGCGTTGCAGCAGCCGTGCGCGTTTGCGGGGACCCACACCCGGGATCTCCTCCAGCTGGCCGCCGCCTACGCGCACCTTGGCACGCTTGGCGCGCATGCCGGTGATGGCGAAGCGGTGCGCCTCGTCGCGCACCTGCGCGATCAGCATCAGCGCCGCGGAGTCCTTGCCCAGGTAGACCTTCTCGCGACCGTCGGCGAAGACCAGCTCTTCCAGGCCCACGCGCCGCCCTTCGCCCTTCTCCACGCCCACGATGCGTGACAGCTCCAGGCCCAGGCTCTCGAAGACCTCGCGGGCCACGCCGACCTGGCCCTTGCCACCGTCGATCAGCACCAGGTCGGGCATGCGCGCGGTGCCCGCCACTGGGCTCGACGCCGCACCCGCTGCTTCGGCGGACTCGGGCGACTCGCGCAGGGCCTGTGCGATCTTGCTATAGCGGCGCGTGAGCACCTGGCGCATGGCCGCATAGTCGTCGCCAGGCGTGATGCCCTCGATGCCGAAGCGGCGGTATTCGGAGCCCTGCATCTTGTGGTGCTGGAACACCACGCAGGACGCCTGCGTCGCCTCGCCTGCCGTGTGCGAGATATCGAAGCACTCGATGCGCAGCTGGTCCAGGTCGTCCACCGCCAGATCCAGCGCCTGCACCAGCGCGCGCGTGCGGGCCTGCTGGGAGCCCTCCTCCGCCAGCAGCCGCGCGAGTTGCAGGCCTGCATTGGTCTGCGCCATCTGCAGCCAGGCCCGGCGCTGCTCGCGCGGCTGGTGCACCACGCTGACCTTGACGCCCGACTGCGCTGCCAGCGCCTCCACCAACGCGGGGCGCACCGGCTCGCTGGTGATCAGCGACGGCGGAATCGCGATGTCCATGTAGTGCTGCGCGATGAAGGCCTCCAGCAGCTGCGCCTCCACGGACTGCGGCCGCGTCGGTTCGCCGTCGGCGCCCTCCGGCAGGTCTTCCATGCCAGTGGCTTCCTCCACATGCGCCGGGAAGTACGGCCTGTCTCCCAGGTGGCGGCCGCCGCGCACCATCGCCAGGTTCACGCAGGCCTTGCCACCCTCCACCTTCACCGCCAGGATGTCCACGTCGCGGTCCGAGCCGGTGTCCATGCTTTGCTGGTGCAGCACGTTGGACAGGGCCGCCACCTGGTCGCGCAGCTCGGCCGCCTGCTCGAACTCCAGCCGCTCGGAGTGCGCCAGCATGCGGCCCTCCAGCGAGTCCATCACGTCCTTCGCATCGCCTTCCAGGAAGCGCTCGGCATTGGCCACGTCCTGCGCGTAGTCTTGCGAATTGATGTGGCCCACGCAGGGCGCGGAGCAGCGCTTGATCTGGTACAGCAGGCAGGGCCGTGTGCGGTTTGCGAAGACCGTGTCCTCGCAGGTGCGCAGGCGGAAGATCTTCTGCACCAGCAGGATGCCTTCCTTGACGGCCCAGGCGCTGGGATAAGGGCCGAAGTAGCGGTTGCGCCGGTCCACGCCGCCACGGTAGTAGGCCACGCGCGGAAAGGCGGTGGGCTGCGGTGCGCTGCCCGGCTTGCCATCGTCGGGCGCCGGACGTGCCATGGTCATCTTGAGATAGGGATAACTCTTGTCGTCCCGGAACAGGATGTTGTACTTCGGGCTCAGCGCCTTGATGAGGTTGTTCTCCAGCAGCAGCGCCTCGGCCTCGGAGCGCACCACCGTGGTCTGCAGCGAGGCGATGCGGCCCACCATGTGGCCGATGCGCGTGCCGCCGTGCGTATTGCGGAAATAGCTGGAGACCCGCTTCTTCAGGTTGATGGCCTTGCCCACGTACAACACGGCGCCGGCTGCATCGAAGTAGCGGTAGACGCCGGGCAGCGATGGCAGGGCCGCGACCTCTGCCAGCAGTTGCTCGCTGTGCCGGGAGGCCGGCGGCTCGGATGGTTCAGAGAGTTCGGGCGCCGTGGCCGGGCCGGCAGCGTTGTCGGGGATGGAATCGCGTCGGGGAGACATGGGGATATTGTGGCTTGCGGCACACCCTGTGGTCCTCTCACCGCGGTCCCCCTGCCCAGGGCCCACGCTCCCGCTGTGGACAATGGAGCCGTGGCAACCGCAAAACGCTGGGACATCTTCTGCCAGGTCATCGACAACCACGGAGACCTGGGTGTGTGCTGGCGCCTGTCCGCCGAACTGGCTGCGCTCGGCCATGCCGTGCGGCTGTGGGTGGACGACAGCCGCGCCCTGCCCTGGATGGCGCCGGGCGCGCTGCAGGGGCAGTGGCCCGGCGTGGAGGTACTGGACTGGCACGCTGCCAGCGAGGCCGAGACTCTGCAAGGCCTGTCACCGGCAGAGGTCTGGATCGAAGGCTTCGGCTGCACGCTGCCAGAAGCCTTCGTGGCGCACCGCTTCGCGGACCCCGCCGCTGCGCCCCCAGTGTGGATCAACCTTGAATACCTCAGCGCCGAGCCCTATGTGGAGCGCTCGCACGGCCTGCCCTCCCCCATCCTGCACGGGCCTGCCACCGGCCAGACGCGGCACTTCTTCTATCCGGGCTTCACGCCGGGCACCGGCGGGCTGCTGCGTGAGGCCGACCTCGCCGTGCGTCAGGCCCGATTCGACGCCATCGCATGGCGTGCCGCCCAGGGCCTGCCCGCCGACGCCGGCCCATGGCATTCCTTGTTCTGCTACGAGCCGCCCGCCCTCGCCGCGCTGCTGCAGCAGTTGCTGGCGCAAGGCCGCGCGGACCGCGTGCTGGTGACCCATGGCCGCGCGCAGTCCGCGGTACAAGTGCTGCTGGACGGTGGACTGGCCCCGCAGATCGACCTCGGGCGGCTGCACTGGCTGTCCCCGCTGTCCCAGTTGGATTACGACCACCTGCTGTGGGCCTGCGACAGCAATTTCGTGCGCGGGGAGGACTCGCTGGTGCGCGCCCTGTGGGCGGGCAAGCCCTGGGTCTGGCAGATCTACCCGCAGGACGACGGCGCCCACCACGCCAAGCTGCAGGCGCTGATGCACACGGCCGGGCTGCCGGCAGCCTGGCAAGCCTTCCACCGGCAATGGAACGCCGACACCCCGCCCGCCAGCTGGGTGCCGTACGTGCCCGCAGACTGGGCAGCGGATGCGACCGCCCTGCGCGAGCGCCTGCTGGCGTTGCCGGACCTGACGCAAAAGTTGCTGGCCTTCGCGCAGGCCAGGGAGCCAGAAGCCGGCCGGAGCGCTCTGCGGTAGCCCATGCGCAGTAGTGCGCGCGAAACCCGCTAAAATCGCGGGCTTTGCGGAAAATGCCTGCCCCGGGCATGCCAGCCCGGGTTGTCTTCCCAACGGCTGCTCCGCAACCCCGCTATCCACGGCACGGTGATTCTTCGTACTGCAGCACGCAGTGCGGCCGTTTGCCACACTTGATGGAAAGAAGCAGCGCGCTATGAAAATCGCACAGGAAATTCGTGCAGGCAACGTGATCATGCACGGCAAGGACCCGATGGTCGTGCTCAAGACCGAATACAGCCGCGGCGGCCGCAACAGCGCCACCGTGCGCATGAAGCTCAAGAGCCTGATCGCCAACTTCGGCACCGAAGTCGTGTTCAAGGCCGACGACAAGATGGACCAGATCGTGCTGGACAAGAAGGACTGCACGTACTCCTACTTCGCCGACCCGATGTATGTCTGCATGGACGCCGAGTACAACCAGTACGAAGTCGAGGCCGAGAACATGGGCGACGCCCTGAACTACCTCGAAGACGGCATGCCGGTCGAAGTGGTGTTCTACGACGGCAAGGCCATCTCGGTGGAACTGCCCACCAGCGTGGAGCGCGAGATCACCTGGACCGAACCCGCCGTCAAGGGCGACACCTCGGGCAAGGTGCTCAAGCCCGCCAAAATCTCCACGGGCTTCGAGATCGGCGTGCCGATTTTCGTGGCCCAGGGCGACAAGGTCGAAATCGACACCCGCACCGGCGAATACCGCCGCCGTGTCTGAGGTAGTTCGCTGATCCGTGCAAAGGCTCCATGGGGAGCCTTTTGCTTTTGGGGCGCCGCCCCACGAGGACGCGCAGGCCGGCGACACTGTGCACGCGATTTCCGAGGACACCGATGCTGCTCTATCTGGACGACGAACACATCCCCGCCACCCGCTTGGCCGAAGCCGCCAACTTGCGCCCTGTCTGCGTGGAGCGGCACCGATTCCCCGACGGCGAACTCAAGCTGCGCATACCCGCCGAATTGCCGCCGCGGGTCGTGCTGTTCCGCAGCCTGGCCGACCCCAACGAGAAGCTGGTCGAGTTGCTGATCATCGCCGGCGCCGCGCGCAAGCATGGCGCGAAGCAGCTGGTGCTGGTGGCCCCGTACCTGGCCTACATGCGCCAGGACATCGAGTTCAACCCCGGCGAGGCCGTGAGCCAGCGCATCGTGGGCAGCTTCCTGGCCAACCTTTTCGACGGCGTGGTCACCGTGGACCCGCACCTGCACCGTGTCGCGACGCTGGAAGAAGCCTGCCCCGTGGCCCACCCCGTGGTGCTGACGGGGGCAGACACCCTGGCCGACCTGATCGTGGCCCGGCGCCAGCGCCCGCTGCTGCTGGGGCCCGATGCCGAATCCGCGCAATGGGTGCAGGTGGCCGCCGCCCGCCATGGCCTGGACTACGGTGTCTGCACCAAGGTGCGCTCCGGCGACCGCGACGTGGCGGTGGCACTGCCCGAGGTGGACGTGGCCGGCCGCGCCGTCGTGCTGCTGGACGACGTGGCCAGCACCGGCCACACGCTGGCCGCCGCCGCGCGCCTGGCCAAGGCCGCAGGCGCAGCCTCGGTCGATGCCGCCGTCACCCACGCGCTGTTGTCCGAGGATGCCATGCGCATGCTGCGCAACAGCGGCGTGGGCGAGATCTGGAGCACCGACTGCATCGTGCACAGTACCAATGCCACCTCGATGGCGCCGCTGCTGGCACAGGCCGTGCAGCGCATACGGCAACACTGACACGGGAAGCACGGACAATGGAAGGCTGGGGTAACAGGGCCATTTGGGCGCCTGACCCGCCTGGAGCAACTGGATGGACCAAACCAACGACATGAGTGCGCAGCGCCTGGCCGACGCCTGGGCCGAGCTGCAGAACTATTCCGACCAGGGTGAGCCCCTGGAGGCCAATGCCTACCGCGTGGCCTTCGCGGACCCCGAGTTCCTGCTGCGGCGCGAGACGCGCGGCATCCGCTTCCAGCTCGAGCTGCTCAAGCCCGACCTGGACCAGGCCCGCCAGGGCATCGAACACACCGTGGTGGTCTACGGCAGTGCCCGTTTTCCCGCGCAGGAACAAGCGCAGATCGAGCTCGATTCCGCCCGCGCCACCGGCGACGCGCAACTGGTCAAGGTGGCGGAGCGGCGCATGCGCAACGCCTACTACTACGAGCAGGCCCGCCGCTTCGGCCAGATCGTGGCGCGTTATAGCGCCGACAAACCCGCCGCCGACAAGCTGTATGTGGCCACGGGCGGCGGCCCCGGCATCATGGAAGCTGCCAACCGTGGCGCCCATGAGGAGGGCGCCCTCACCGTGGGCCTGAACATCGCACTGCCACACGAGCAGCAGGCGAATCCCTACGTCACGCCGTCGCTGAGCTTCAAGTTCCACTACTTCGCGCTGCGCAAGATGCATTTCATGATGCGGGCGAAGGCGCTGGTGGTGTTCCCCGGCGGCTTCGGCACGCTCGACGAGCTCTTCGAGGTGGTCACGCTGGTGCAGACACGCAAGGCCAGGCAGGTGCCCATCGTGCTCTTCGGCACGGCGTACTGGAAGCGCCTGCTGAACCTGGAGATGCTGATCGAGGAAGGCGCCATCTCCCCTGAAGACCTGAACCTGCTGACCTTCGTCGACGAACCCGAGGCGGCGTGGGAAGCGATCCGCGCCTTCTACAAGCTGTAGCCCGCCCGCCCGCGCGTGTTCGGGTTCAGTGCGGCGCCTGCGTGCCCTCCACGGCGCGCAGGCCCCAGGCCAGCCGCGAACCCGCCCCCACGGCCGCGCCCATCACCCAGAAGACCAGCGACACCCCCACCACGGAGCCCACGGCCCCGAACAGCAGCGGCAGCGACAGGCTGCTGGCGTTGATCAGCGTGAGCCGCAGGCCCAGGGCCTCGCCATGCCGCGTGATGGGCGTGATCTGGTGCAGCATGCTCATGACCATGGGCTGCACGGACCCCAGCGCCATGCCCAGCACCACCGAGCAAATGCCCATGGTCCAGGCCACCAGCATGAAGGGGTACACCGCGAAGGCCAGTGCCGTGATGACCATGGCGCCGGCGAGCACGGCATGCTCCGCCAGGCGGGCCGCGAACATCGGCATGACCAGCCGCACCAGCACGGCCGCGATGGCGAAGACCCCCAGCAGCGTGCCGATGGCCGAGGCGCTGAGCGCGCGTTCATGGCCGATCAAAGGCACCACGAAGGTGTGGATGTCCCAGCAGGCCGACACGCACAGGTTCACGATCATCAGCCGACGCATCAGGGGTTCGCGCAGCAGTCCCCACGCGCTGCCGCGGCGCCCCTGCTGCACACCGGAACCTTCGCTGGCACCTGGCGTGCGGCGCACCAGCCACCACGTCAGCAGGGGCATCAGCGTCAGGAACAGGAAAGCGGCCTGGTAGCCCCAGGTGTCACCGGGCACGCGGCCCGCATGGTCGATCAACAGCCCCGCAACGAACGGTCCGAGGAAGTTCGAGAAGGCCGGCCCGATGCCGAGCCAGCTGAAGGCCCGGCGCAGCATCGTCAGGTCCGTGACCATGCGCCCCACATGGCGCTGCACGGCGATCACCGTGCATCCGGTGGCAGCGCCCGTGGCCATGGCCGCCAGGCACAGCAGGCCGAATACCGGAAACAGCGTCGCCAGCCCGGTGCCCACCATGGACACGATCACCGCCAGGCCCGCAGGGCGGCGCAGCCCGTGGCGGTCGGCGAAACGCCCGGCGGGAATGGCCAGGAACACCTGTGCCAGCGAGAACAGGGCCAGCAACACCCCCACCGCCATGGCGCTGTAGCCCTCGCGCAGCGCCAGCAGCGGCGTGGCCATGCGCATGCCGGCCATGCAGGTGTGCAGGCAGATCTGCGCGCCGATCAGCCGCACCAGCTGGCGGGTCTGCCGGGATTCATCCATCCTCGCGCGCACCTTCCTCGCGTGGCAGACCCACGAGCGCGCGTGCGCGCTCCTCGGGCAGCGCCTCCACGTCCTTAAGCGCGCGGTCCATCGCGCGGCTGCGGGTCTGCGCGGCGTCCAGCGTGCGCAGCACGGTCTCGGTCTGGCTGCGCACCTTGCCCAGCACATCGCCGAAGCGGCCGAACTCGGTCTTCACCGCCCCCAGCACCTGCCACACCTCGCTGGCACGCCGCTCCAGCGCCAGCGTGCGAAAGCCCATCTGCAATGCACCCAGCAGCGCCAGCAGCGTGGTGGGGCCGGCCAGGGTGATGCGGTGGTCGCGCGACAAGGCTTCCATCAGGCCAGGACGACGCAGCACCTCGGCATACAGCCCCTCGGTGGGCAGGAACAGGATCGCGAAGTCGGTGGTGTGCGGCGGCTCGATGTACTTCTCGGCGATGCTGCGCGCCTCCAGCCGTACACGTGCCTCCAGGGCGCGCGCGGCGGCATCGGCCGCCACCGGATCGGCCCGGCCCTGGGCCTCCAACAGCCGCTCGTAGTCGTCGCTGGGAAACTTCGCGTCGATGGGCAACCAGACCGGCGCACCGTCGTCGCTGCGCCCGGGCAGGCGCACGGCCAGGTCCACGCGGTGGGTGCTGCCGGGGCGCGTGGCCACCTGCGTCGCGTACTGGTCGGGCACCAGCACCTGCTCCAGCAGGCTCTCCAGCTGCGCCTCGCCGAAGATGCCGCGGGTCTTCACGTTGGTGAGCAGATGCTTGAGGTCGCCCACACCCTGCGCCAGCGTCTGCATCTCGCCCAGGCCCTTGTGGACCTGCTCCAGCCGCTCGGCCACCTGGCGGAAGCTCTCGCCCAGGCGGGCCTGCAGCGTGGCCTGCAGCTTCTCGTCGACTGTGACGCGCATCTCCTCCAGCCGCGCGGCGTTGCTGGCCTGCAGTTGCTGCAGTTGGGCCTCCAGCGTCTGGCGGACCTCGGCCATGCGCCGCGCGTTGTTTTCCCCCAGCGATTGCAGCTGCGTGGCCAAGGTGTCCGACAGGCCCTGGCGCAGGGCCGCGAGCTGCTGGCCGAAGGTGTCGATCTGCGTGTTCTGCGTGCGGTTGGCCTCGGCGGCCTGTCCCAGCACGGTCTGCTGGAAGGTCGCCAGCGTCTGCACCAGCTCCTGCCGCGTGCCGCGCGCCTGGTCCTCCACGAGACGTGAGACGCTGCGTTCCATCGCATCCATGCGTGCCTGGCTGGACTGGGCGATCTGCTGCAGCCCGCGGCGCAGTTCCTCCAGTGCCTCGGCGTCGCGCCCGTTTCCCTGGCGTGCCAGCAGGGCGAAGAGCAGGACCAGCGTGAGCAGCGCGATGCCGCCGGTCGCCAGCACGACCCAGGGCAAGGCCTCGATCAGCACATCAGCGCCCTGCCAGGGCGTCGGCGTTCAGCGGCGTCAGTGCCTTGCCCTGCACGAGGAAGCCGATCAGGTTGTCTGCCGCGAGGTTGGCCATGGCCAGCCGCGTGGGCACCGTGGCGCTGGCGATGTGCGGTGTGAGCACCACGTTCGTGCAAGCCAGCAGGTCGGGTTGGACCGTTGGCTCGCCCTCGAACACATCCAGGCCGGCGGCCGCGATGCGGCGCTGCCGCAGGGCCAGTGCCAGCGCGGCATCGTCCACGATGCCACCGCGCGCGATGTTGACGAGCGTGGCCGTCGGCTTCATCAGTGCCAGCTCCGCCGCACCGATGGTGTGGTGCGATTCCGCGCTGTAGGGCAGCACCAGCACCACGTGGTCGGAGCGCACGAGCAGCTTCTGCTTGGACACGTAGGTCGCCTTGCAATCCGCTTCCGCGGCGGCATCGAGCCGCGACCGGTTGTGGTAGATCACCTGCATGCCGAAGCCGTGCGCGGCGCGCCGGGCAATGCCCTGGCCGATGCGGCCCATGCCGATGATGCCCAGCGTGCTGCCATGGATGTCGGCGCCCGAGAACATGTCGTAGGACCAGCGCTGCCACTTGCCGGCGCGCAGGAAATGCTCGGACTCAGTAATGCGCCGGGCGGTGGCCATCAGCAGCGCGAAGCCGAAGTCGGCCGTGCTTTCGGTGAGCACGCCCGGGGTGTTGGTGCCCAGCACGCCCGCGGCCGTCATCGCCGGAAGGTCGAAGTTGTTGTAGCCCACGGCCATGTTGGCGCAGATGCGCAGGCCGGGGCAGGCCTGCAGCAGCGCGGCGTCCACGCGCTCGGTACCGGTGGTGAAGAGGCCGTCGCTGCCGCGCACGTGCTCGGCCAGCTGGGCCGGGCTGAGCGAGGCATCGGTGGTGTTGTCGCGCACCTCGAAGTGCCCGCGCAGGCGCTCCACCACCTCTGGAAACACCGCGCGCGCCAGGGCGATGGTCGGGCGGGTCACGTCGCAGGTACCTGGGGTATCTCGAACACCTGGCGCAGGTAGGCCAGGTAGTGTTCGTCGTCGCACATGTTCTTGGAGGGGGTGTCCGACAACTTGGCGACGGGCTGCCCGTTGCAGCGGACCATCTTGATGACGATCTGCAGCGGCTCGTACCCCAGGTCGTTCGTGAGGTTGGTGCCGATGCCGAAGGCGAGCTGGCAGCGGCCCCGGAAGCGGCGGTACAACTCGACGGACCGCGGCACGGTCAGGCCGTCGCTGAAGATCAGGGTCTTGGTCAGCGGGTCCACACGGTTGCGTGCGTAATGCGCCACCATGCGCTCGCCCCAACTGAAGGGGTCGCCGCTGTCGTGGCGCGCACCGTCGAAGAGCTTGCAGAAATACATGTCGAAGTCGCGCAGGAAGGCATTCATGCCATAGACGTCGGACAGCGCGATGCCCAGGTCGCCACGGTATTCCTTCGCCCACGACTCGAAGCCGTAGATCTGGCTGTCGCGCAGCCGCGGCCCCAGCGCCTGGCAGGCCTGCAGGTACTCGTGCGCCATCGTGCCCAGCGGCGTGAGGCCCAGCTTCATCGCATAGAGCACATTGCTGGTGCCGGCGAACTGCGCCTGGATGGCGCCCGTGGCCGTGCGCTGCGGCACCGCGCCCAGTTGCTCGCGCAGCGCACGCAACACCTCTTCGTGCCAGGCCTTGCTGAAGCGGCGGCGCGTGCCGTAGTCGGCGATCTTCATTTCGCCCAGGTCGTCACCGCGCATCTGGCCCAGCTTCTCGTGCAGCCGGCGGCGGCCTTCGGACAGGTCGGGGTTGGGCCGGGTGTTGCGGAAGTAGACCTCGTTGACGATGGCCAGCACCGGTATCTCGAACAGGATGGTGTGCAGCCACGGGCCCTTGATCTGGATCTCGATCTCGCCCGAGGGCAGCGCGTCGACGGTGATGTACTTTTCGTTGAGCTGGAAGATGCCCAGGAAGTCCACGAAGTCGCTCTTGATGAAGCGCATCGAGCGAAGGTAAGCCAGCTCGGCTTCGTGGAAACGCAGGCTGCACAGGCCGCGGATCTCCTCGCGGATTTCGCTCACGAATGGCGCGAGGTCGAAGGTGGGTGCGCCCGCCGCCGGCGTGTTGTGCGCGTTGCGGCACTTGAAGCGGTACTCGACCTGCGCACCCGGGAACTGGTGCAGCACCACCTGCATCATCGTGAACTTGTACAGGTCGGTGTCGAGCAGGCTTGTAATGATCATCGTGGTCGCGTCCGTGACCGGGCGCTCCCGTGCCCGGTGCGCCAGTGTAGTGGAGGTGTCACGAAGCGCCGGCAGGCGGGTCAATCGGTGCGCCAGTGCGTGAATTCCCCTGCAGGCAGGCGGGGGGTGACGTAGGTGTTCACGATGGCGTCCGTGTCTGCATACCCCAGGGCCATGCCGCACACCAGCACGGCATCGTCAGGCGCCTGCACATGCGGCATGGCGATGTGGGCGAAGACGTTCCAGGCCGCCTGCGGGCAGGTGTGCAGCCCCTGCAGCCGTGCGGCCACCATCACGCTCTGCAGCAAAGCGCCGTAGTGCAGCAGGCTGTGCCAGCCCGCATCCTGGGCCACGGTGAACAGCAGCCCCACGGGCGCATCGAAGAAGCGGTAGTTGCGCTGGTGCTGCGCATGCATGCGGTCCTTGTCGGCCTTGCCGATGCCCAGCAACCCGTACAGGCCCCAGCCGTTCTCGCGGCGGCGCTCGATGTAGGGGCTGAACCAGCGCTCGGGGTAGTAGGCATACCGCTCCGGGTGCGCGGCCAGGACGGCCGGGTCGGAGCGCGCCGCATCGTGCGCCGCACAGGTCTTGTCGCACAGGCTGCGCAGGCTCTCTCCCTCCAGCACATGCGCACGCCAGGGCGGCATCGACGTTCCCGAGGTCGCGTCCGCAGCGGCCTGCAGCAGGGCAAGGGTCTGCGCGCGGGGCACGGACGTGGGCTGGAAAGCACGGATCGACATGCGCGTGGACACGGCCGAGTCGAGTGCGGTGGGGTTCATGGGGTCGGACTCCTGTGCATGCGGTACACCGGAGTCTACGGAACTAGGAGCCCGACTCTAATTTGCTGCATCGCAACAAAAACTGCTTGCCAGCCCGGCCTCCATCCCTATAATTCGCTCCATGCTGCAGTGCAACAAACATGCTGCAGCGCCCCAGATAACCCCTCACCTACCGGAGTACAGAACATGCTGACCGTCGAACAAGTCCTCGCCGCCCACAAGTCCAACGTCGAGACCCTCGCCGGTCTCACCAGCAAGGCTTTCGAGAGCGTCGAAAAGGTCGTGGAACTGAACATGACGGCCTCCAAGGCTGCGCTGTCGGAATTCACCGACCACGCCAAGGCCCTGCTGAGCGTCAAGGATCCCCAGGAACTCGTGGCGCTGCAGACCAGCATGGTCCAGCCCATGGCTGAGAAGACCGCCGCCTACAACCGCCACCTGTACGACATCGCCTCCGGCTCCAGCGCCGAGTTCACGAAGGCTTTCGAAGACCAGGCTGCCGAAGCCCAGAAGAAGCTGCTGGGCCTGGTGGATTCCGCCGCCAAGAACGCCCCTGCCGGTTCCGAAACCGCCGTGGCCGTGATGAAGAGCGCCGTGGCCGCCGCCAACAACGCCGTCGAGTCGATCCAGAAGGCTGTCAAGCAAGCCACCGAAGTCGCCGAAAGCAACTTCAACACCGTGGCTGCGACCGCGGTGAACGCCAGCAAGACCGTCGCCAAGAAGCGCTGATGGCGAGGGTGTGTCGCGAGAATGCTGCAACCGCAAAAAAATTCGGCACACCTCTGGAAGTCAAGGGAAAACCCTGACATACTTCATACCAGTGACGCACTTGCAATCCATTGAGGATTACAGTCCGTTCAACCAGTTGTCTCCTCGGGTCCTTTCGTAACCAACAGGTTCAGGGATCCCTTCAAGGCCTCATCGGAAGATGGGGCCTTTTTTTTGGTTCACGCGTTTGCGCGCCTGTACATGTGGTAGCGGCCGGCGGCAAAGGCCTCGCCCGGCATGGGGTAAGGATCCAGTCCCTGGAAATGGATTTCCTGGTCGCAGCCGAGGAAACCCCCGGGTGCCAGGAGGCGGTGGATGGTGGGCGCCAGCTCGGCTGCCAGCTGGAGCGACTTCTGCTTGTCGCCGCTCCCGATGTCGGCATGGACGAAACACGCCGGCGGCAGGCCTTCGGCCAGGAAGTCCGGCAGGCTGGTGCGGAAATCGCCCAGGCGCAACAGGTGGTCAGGCGGAATGCAATCCGGATGCGCCGCGACCTGGCGCTCGAACACGTAGATCGGCTGCGCAGGAAAGCGGTGGCGCAAGTGGTCGTAGGTACGTCCGTTGCCCAGTCCCAGTTCCAGCACCGGACCGGAAAGTCCACCGAGGTGGTCGGCCACGTGGTCGATGCAGGCGCGCTGGGCCTGCATGCGCTGGATGAATGCGTCAAGTCGTGTCATGGCAGCTCGGTGGAGATAAACAGCGCATTATCTGCCCCGCCATCGCCCCGCACGCGAAGCGCCTTCCGGCGAAGACCCCCTGGCTAGAATCCCCGCGTGAACCCCCAGAGCATCGCGCCCATCATCGTGTCCCTGCTCGCCCTGGGGATGGCGCTGGCCTTCATCGTGGCCGATGGCCACTCGCCGACCAGCAAGGCGCTCGCCAGTTTCCTGACCTGCGTGGGGGTCAGCATCGCCGTGCAGGTGGTGTTCTGGTTTCCGATGCAGCATGCGGTGGGCCTGCAGGCCTCGGAGGCGCTGATTACCCTGCCGCAGGTGCTGGCCATGATCACGGGCTTCGAATGGGTGCTGCGGGTGCGCCACACCATTCCCGCGGGCAAGCTCAACACGCAGGGGCCGGACCGGCTGCTGCGGGGTGCCCAGGGCCTGGCGCTGTTCTATGGTCTGGTGTCGGTGGTGTTCCCCGAGCTGCGTGCGGCGCATTTCAGCAACGTCGTGCTCGAGCCCGGCGAACGCATCGACAGTGCCTTCTGGCTCTTCGGTGGACCGCTGGCGCTGGCGATCCTGTTGGCCACGGCCGCGACGCTGTTCACGCTCAACCGGCGCCCGGACCGCGCGGAGAGCAGCCGGCTGGTCGCCTTCGCCATCGGCGCGCCGATCATGGCGCTGTCGCTGGTCGTTCCCCCGGTGGCTGCGCCACTGGCAGGGGCGATCGGCCTGCTGATCCTGCTGGTTGGCTCCATCCAGTACCACGTGGTGCAGGGCCAGCGGGCGCAGTTCCTCTCGCGTTTCCTGTCGCCGCAGGTCGCCGAGATGGTGACCAAGCGGGGCCTGAAGAGCGCCACCGACGAACGCACGCTGGAGCTCTCGGTGGTGTGCTGCGACCTGCGCGGCTTCACGGCCTTCTCGTCGGCCACCTCCTCGGAGCGCGTGATCGCGATCCTGCGCGAGTACTACGACATGGTGGGCGCCGCGGCCGCGGCCTCCGGCGGCACGATCAAGGACCAGGCAGGCGACGGGGTGCTGATCCTGGTCGGCGCGCCCATTCCCTATGCCGACCACGCGCAACGCGCGGCGGAGATGGCCACCCGCATCCGGGCGGCGGGCCTGGTGCTCACGCAGCGCTGGTCCAACGAAGAAATGCAACTGGGCATGGGCGTGGGCGTGGCCAGCGGTTATGTCACGGTGGGTGTGATCGGCGGCGCCTCGCGCCTGGAATACACGGCGGTGGGTGCACCTGTGAACCTGGCCTGCCGCATCTGTGCCGAGGCCGCCGATGGCGAGGTGCTGGTGGACGGGCGCACCCGCGAGTTGCTGGGCACGGCGCCAGGTCGGCGCCCCCTGCGCGCGGGCACGGCCCTGCAACTCAAGGGCTTTCCCCTGCCGATACAGAGTTACGTGCTGGACGCCTGAGCCGACGGCGTCCGGCGCCACGCGCCAGGCGCCAGGCGCTTGCCGTCAGGCCGACGTGGCAGGCGAGAGCCGCGACAACTTGTCCGTGGTGTTGGCCAGGCGCGCCGCCAGGATGCGGATCAGCTCCACGGCCGCATCCGGGTTCTCCCGGATCACGCTGCGGAACAGCTCCGCCGAGATGCGCAACACCTCCGCGCGGGTCTTCGCGGTGGCCGTGGCCGTGCGGGGCACATTGCCGAAGGTCGCGATCTCGCCGATCAGCGCATTGCGCTCCATCACACTCAGCAGCACGCGCCCCTTGGCGGGCACGTCCACCGTGATGTCGATGGTGCCGTCGATGACGATGTAGCAGGCGTCCCCCACGGCCCCGGCATGGAAGAGCTCCTGCCCGGCCGCGTAGGTCAGCCGCTCGCTGCTGAAGCACAGCAGCTTCTGCTTGGCTGGCGCGATTTTGCTGAAGATCGGGAATCTGCGGATCAGCTCCACTTCCTGTTCAAGACTCATGTTCCACCTCCTTCACCACCGGGACCCCAGGTGCCACCATCGCATGCAGTGCACCCGCCTTGCCCATCAATTCACCGTACGTACCCCGCTCCACCAGCTGGCCCATTTCCAGGACCAGCACATGGCCGAAGCGCTCGGCGAGCTCCGCACGGTTCAGCACCCAGTACACGGCGCAATCCTTGCGGCAGGCCAGCACGTTCTGGATCAGCCGGCCCTGCGCGCCGGGGTCCAACACGGCGTCCGCCTGATCCAATATCAGGACCTTGGGCCGCTTTAACAAGGCCCGGCCCACTGCGACACGCTGGCGGTCGGGCATGGACAGGCGCGATCCGCCGTTGCCGACCTGGTAGTCCAGCCCGATGGACAGCACCATGGGCCGCAGGTGCAGCTCTTCCAGGATCTGGCGCAGCAGGCGCCCGATCTGCGCCGCGCCGCCCGCCTGGCTGGTCGCGATCTTGCCGAAGAGGATGTTGTCCTGCAGCGAAGCCGCACCGTTGTAACGCGTGGGGTCGAAGAACTCGATGGACTTGCGCATGTCCTCGGGCAGGTTGGCCGCGAAGTCGTGCCGCGCCTCCAGGATGCGCGCTTCCAGCGCCTCGTCGACCAGGCCCAAGCGGTGCTGGGTCAGGATCAGCTTGAAGGGCAGCGCCAGCAGCAGGTTGCGTTCCTGCTCGGGAATGCGTTCGAGCGAGGATGTGGCCACGCGCGCCACGATGTCCTTGAAGCGCGGCAGGTCGTCGTAGGCGATGAAACTGAAGCGCTCGAACAGCTCGTGGCCCGGCGGCAGGTCGCTGAACAGCTCCAGCATCGTCTCGGCCAGCTTGTGTCCCACCACCAGCAGGTCTTCGGACAACCCCGACTTGTCCAGCACCTCGCGCACGTAGGGGTTCGAAGGGAGGTTGTCGATGTCGAAGACCTTGCCCACGGGGGTGCCGAACAGCAGGTTCTCGGCCAGGCTGGCATTGCGGTTGTAGCGGTGGGGATCGAAGCGCTCCACCAGCTCGCTGAGTTCGGGCTGGCGCAGGCGCTCGTGCATGCGGTCGCGCGCACGCAGGATGCTTTCGGCCAGTTCGGAATCGTGCCCCGTGCCGACGGCGCTGCGCAGGCCGATCTCGAACAAGGTCTCCTCCAGGCCCACCACCGACACGATTTCCAGCAGCCGCGCCTGCAGCGCCTGCGCGTCCGCCACGCCCGCCGCCTCGTAGTCCACCCAATCGGCGCGCACGTCCAGCGTGGTGTTGCCCGCCCGCTCCGCCTCGCGCTGGTGCCACAGGTACTGCTTGCGGGCCTCGCCCTCGTAGACGGCCTCGCCGACGGGCCGGTGCTTCAGGCCATACAGCAGGTTGTCACGCACGCTGAGCGCGAACAGATAGACCGCCGGCCCGACGTAGGCGATGGCACGGCCCGTGACGGCTTCCGGCGAGCGCGTGATGTCGATGCCCCCCATCTCCACAAAGCCCGCGCTGGGCGGGACCAGCCGGGCAATGAGCTGCGCCAGTTCGCCACCACCGGAAGCTCCGGAGCCCACGACCGCCACGTGCTCGTGCAAGCCAGTCTCGAAATTCAGGCTGTTGACGACCTTGTTGCCCGCTTCGTCCAGCAGCGACAGGTTGCTGGCCCGCACGTCGCCATCGGCCGGCAGCTTCGGTGAATCCGTGAGCGCCTGCAACGCGGGCGAGGCGGTGTTCTCCACGGTGAACTGCTCGATCACCTGGGTGTACTTGATGCTGGTGTCCATGCGCTCCTGGTCCCAGTCGATCAGTTCCTTCACGGGGCCCGGCAAATCCTTGTAGGCCGCGATCACGGCCACCAGCGCACCGATGTCCAGCCGGCCCACGATCGCCAGGTAGCCACCCACCAGGTAGAAAAGGAAGGGCGTAATCTGGGACAGCAGGTTGTTCAGGAACTTGATCATGAACTTGCGCTGGTGGTGCTCGAACCGGATCACGAACAGCCGCCCCAGGCGCGCCGAGAACTCGGCACGTTCGTAGTTGGAGGTGTCGTTGGCATGGATCTCCACCACGCCGTCCACGCACTCCCCGATGCGCCCGGCCAGCTGGCGCGCCGCGATCTGCCGCTCGCGCGACAGCACCAGCAGCCGCCGGCGCATGCGCGGGATGATCACGGCCTGCACCACCACCATGCCGAAGGCCACCATGCCCAGGTAGATGTGCTGGAACAGGATGAAGAACAGCGCCGTGAGCGCCTGCCCGCCCAGGTACAGCGGCGTGATGATGGACTCGCCCACGAAGCCGCCCATGGGCTCCACCTCGTCCTTGATCATGGTCGCCATCTCGGCGGACTTGACGCGCCGGAAGTGCGACAGCGGGAAGCGCAGGATGTGGTCGAACAGGTCGTAACGCAGGCGGCGCAGCATGCGCTCGCCCATCCAGCCCTTCATGGTGTTGATCTGGTACTTGATCCATCCGCTGATGATGATCAGCGAAAGGAAAGTGAAGGTCAGCGCCAGCAGGTACTCGGTGCGCTCCAGCGCGAAGCCGTCGAACAGCTGGAACTGCACGCCGCCCAGGAAATCGGGCAGCTTGAAATGCAGCCGCAGGAACTGCATCGTGGACTCGGGCGTCGAGAAGCCCTTGCCCTGGATCGGCTCGTTGATGATGGTCTTGGGCAGGTCCAGCGAGGCGTAATAGAACACCATCGACAACACCACCAGCGGCACGATCATCCACTGATCGCGCTTGCTGTACTTCAGGATGAAGCCGAAGAGGCTGCGTTCCATGGTGGGAGGCCCTGGACGAGGGGGACGTCAGTTGTACGGGTCGGCCGCATCGCGCAGGCCGTCGCCGAAGAAGTTGAAAGCCAACACCACCACGAACACGGGCAGCACCGGCAGCATCAGCCAGGGGTACAGCGCCACCACGTTGATGTTCTGCGCTTCGTTGAGCAGCACGCCCCAGCTCGTGATGGGCGGCCGCAGCCCCAGGCCCAGGAAGGACAGCGCCGTCTCGCCCAGGATCATGCTGGGCACGGACAGCGTCAGCGAGGCGATCAGGTGGCTGGCGAAGCTGGGCATCAGGTGCTTGCCGATCACACGCTTGGGCGAAGCGCCCATCAGCACCGCCGCCGTCACGAAGTCTTCCTCGCGCAGTGACAGGAACTTGGAACGCACGGCCCGCGCGAGGCCCGGCCAGTCCAGCATGCCCAGGATGATGGTGATGCCGAAGTAGATGAGGATCGGGCTCCAGGTGACCGGCAGCGCGGCCGACAGCGCCATCCACAACGGCAGCTCCGGGAATGAGCGCACCATCTCGATGAGTCGCTGGATCACGTTGTCGATCCAGCCTCCGTAATAGCCCGAAATGCCGCCCAGCGTGATGCCGATGATGAAACTCACGGCGATGCCGAGCAGGCCCACGGTGAGCGAGATGCGCGTGCCATAGATGATGCGCGACAACATGTCGCGCCCCAGCCGGTCCGTGCCCAGCAGGAAGAAAGTGCCGTCCTCGGCCGGGCACACCAGGTGCACATTGGTCTCCACCATGCCCCAGAAGGCGTAGTCGTCGCCCCGGCAGAAAAAGCGCAGCGGCTGCACCTTGGCAAGGTTGGGCTCAAACTCGCGCTTCATCGTCTCCAGGTTCAGCTTCATCGTGTAGCCATACACGTAGGGGCCGACGAACTCGCCTTCGTGGAACAGGTGCACACCCTGGGGCGGCGCGTAGATGTGGGTGGAGTTGCGGGTGTTCAGGCCATAGGGCGCCAGGAACTCCGACACCAGCGCGGAGCTGTACAGCAGCAGCAGGATCACGCCGCAGACGACGGCGATGCGGTGGCGGCGCAGCTTCCACCACATGATGCGCCACTGGGACGCGCGGTAATACTCCTCCTGCTCCGGGCTCAGCGTCTCGGCCGCGAAGGGCTCGAAAGGCGCCGCGGACACATAGTGCGCCAGCGGCTCGTCGGGGAGCACGGTCGCGGTGGCGGTCGCGGTCGTCACTTGGCGACGCCTCCGGACAGGCGGATGCGCGGGTCCAGCGCGGCCAGCAGCAGGTCCGAGACAAAGGTGCCGGCCACGGTGAGCAGGGCCAGGAACATCAGGAACGAGCCTGCCAGGTACTGGTCCTGGCTCTGCAGCGCATCGAGCAGCATCGGGCCTTCGGTCTGCAGCGACAACACCACCGAGACGATGGCCGAGCCGGAGATCACCGCCGGCAACAGGTTGCCGATGTCGGCCACGAAGGGGTTCAGCGCCATGCGCAGCGGGTATTTCAGCAGCAGCCGCGTCTGCGGCATGCCCTTGCTGCGCGCTGTCACCACATACTGCTTCTGCAGTTCATCGAGCAGGTTGGCCCGCAGGCGGCGCACCATGCCGGCCGTGCCCGCCGTGCCGATCACGATGACCGGGATCCACAGGTGCGACAGCACTGACGCGAACTTCGGCCAGCTCATGGGCTCGTTGAGATACTGCGGGTCCATCATGCCGCCGATGGACAGCCCGAACCAGGCATTGGCCAAGTACATCAGCACCAAGGCCAGCAAAAAGTTGGGCGTGGCCAGGCCCACGTACCCCAGCAGCGAGAGCCCATGGTCGCCCCAGCTGTACTGGTGCGTGGCAGCGTAGAAGCCGATGGGGAATGCCACGGCCCAGGTGAACAGGATCACGGTGAAGTTCAGCACGAAGGACAGCGTGAGCCGGTCGCCCACCACGTCCAGCACGGGCAGGTTGTGTTCGAAGGACCAGCCCCAGTCGCCCTGCAGCAATCCCGAGAAGCCCCTGTCGCCCGGCCAGATGCCCACCCACGTGGCGTACTGTTCCAGGAAGGGCTTGTCCAGCCCGAACTGCTGTCGCAAAAACTGCGCCTTCTCGATGGCCGAGGTGTCACCCTGGCTGCGCAGTTCCATGATCTGGTTGGAGAGGTAATCGCCCGGTGGCAGCTGGATGATCGCGAAGGTCACGATGCTGATGACCAGCAGCGTGGGGATCATCAGCAGGATGCGGCGCAGCGTGTAGGCCAGCATGTCAGCACAACCTCCCGCAAGCGGGTGTGAAACGGAATGGCAGCATCACTTCCTGCGTTCTTCGGTGAACCAGAAGGTGTCCGGGCGGTACATGCCGAAGAACGAGCCGGGGTCGAAGTTGTACAGCCCCTTCTCCGGCACGTTGCGCAGCGTGTTGCTCACCACCACCGGCTGCTGCACGTTGTTCACCACGCCGAAGCTGAACTGCTGGTCGGCATGGATGGCCAGGATGCGGTGCCAGATCTTCTCGCGGCCCTCGCGGGTCTCGGTGCGCCATGCGTCGCGCAGCGTCATGAGTTCGATGGCTTCGGGGAAATCGGGTGCCTCGCCGGACTTGCCGGCGGTCTCGAAGAACTGGCCGAACTTGGGCCACTGCAGCTGGATCTGGTTGACCGGTGCGAATTCGTCGGGGCTGGTGTCGGCACTGGGCAGGCCGTTGTCAACACCGCTCCACACCGACATCATGGCCTCTCCGGAGAAGACACGGTTGCGCAGCACCTCGCGCTGCGACGGCTTGGAGAACAGCTTGACGCCCACTTCCTTCCAGGTCTCGCGGATCAGTTCCAGGATGTCGGTCTGCTCGGTGGACTCGCCCGCCGTCTCCACGATGATCTCCAGCGGCCGCCCATCTGCCAGTCGGCGGATACCGTCCGGGCCTTTCTTGAGGCCGATCTCGTCCAGCAGCTTGTCGGCCGCCTTGCGGTCGAACTTGGCCCATTGGGTACGGTAACTGTCGCGGAACAGCGGGCTCTCGGGCACCACCGTGTTGTTGCTCTCCGATGCCAGGCCGAAATACAGCACCTGGTTGACCTGGGTCCGGTCGATGGCCATGGACAAGGCCCGGCGGAAACGCACATCGCGGAACAGCGTGCGCCATGCCGGGTCGGTCACGTTCAGGTTGGGGAACAGCGCGAAGTGTGCGCCCTGCCCCGTGCGCCACAGCTTGGTGTGGTAGTTGTTGGCCTTCTCGCCCTTCTTCAGGAACGTGAAGTTGTTG
This sequence comes from Burkholderiaceae bacterium, assembly GCA_965278985.1. Lineage (GTDB taxonomy): Bacteria > Pseudomonadota > Gammaproteobacteria > Burkholderiales > Burkholderiaceae_C > CAISIP01. The sequence goes on from OZ257131.1 coordinate 2,847,686, forward strand.
AACATGATCTCGCGCGCCTGCAGGTCGGATTCGCCGGCACCGGCCTTGGCCGGAATCAGCTTGCCATCGGCCACGGGCATCACCACGCGATCGATGTAAGGGAGCTGCCGCCCCTCGGGGTCCACGCGGTGGAAGTACGGGTTGCGCACGCCGATGAACCGGTCCGCCGGCAGCTTGGTGGTGTTGACCCAGGGCTGCAGCGTCGGCAGGTTCGGGTTGTCGTAGTTCACCATGTTGTCTTCGCGGTTGTGCGTGGCGGCCCAGCTGCGCTTGCCCGGGTCGTTCTTCTCCAGCTCGACCACCTTGGGGTTGTACTTCTTGTGGAACTGCTTGAGGTAGTGGGCCGGCCGGAAAATGAACAGCGGTGTGGGTGCGGCCATGCGGCGCAGGAATTCAGGGTTGGGCTTGTCCCAGGTGTAACGCACCGTGGTCTTGTCCAGGTACTCCACCTTGGGCGGCTTGCCGTCCACCAGCAGATCGGCAGGCGGCCCGGCCGGGCTCAGGTCGCGGTCGTTCGCCACGTCCTCCCAGAAATACTTGAAGTCGTCGGAGGTGAAGGGCTGCCCGTCGGACCACTTGTGGCCCTTGCGCAACTTCATCGTGAAGATGCGGTCCTCCTTGACCTCCACGCTCTCCAGGATGTCGGGCGCGAGCTTGAGGTTGGCGTCATAACCGACCAGGCGCGCGTAGCCGTAGACCAGCATCATGCGCACATCGCGCGAGCGCCCGATCAGCATGTTGAGCGTGCCGCCATGCTGGCCCGGCAGCACGGTCTTGCCGTCCATGGGCACGACCAGCGGTTTCTCGGGCAGGCGATCCTTCACGGGCGGCAGCTTCTTGGCCGCCACGTCGTCGCGCAACATGGGTGTTTCCACGGGTACGGCCGCCATGGCCACCAGGCTCTGCGAGGCCCAGGCCAACAGCCCCACCGCGACCCCCGCGCGCAGGGTCCGGTGAAACAGGCCGTGTACAGGCCGGGCAAAAGAGTGTTCGATCATCGCTTCAACTCCGAAACGTCCACATCCGCATGCACGCGGACGAAATGCTTATCCCCGATATCGATCATGCCGGTCCGGGTCGATCCGTCAATCCGGAAAGGTACGGGCCAGGCCGAGGGGATGGAGGCCTTGCCCTCCATCAGCGCGCTGAAGTCCAGCTTGTGGTCCAGGTCCGGGTCGGGCACGGCCGCCAGCAGGGCCCGCGTGTAGGGATGCACCGGATTCGCGAACAGCGCCTCGGGCGTGGCCAGCTCCACCAGACGGCCCGCGCACATCACGGCGATGCGGTCGGCCACGTAGTGCACTACCGCCAGGTTGTGCGATATGAAGAGGTAGGTCAGGTGCATGGCGCGGCGCAGGTCCAGCAGCAGGTTGAGCACCTGCGCCTGCACCGACACATCCAGGGCCGACACCGGCTCGTCACAGATCAGCAGGTCCGGCCCCAGCGCCAGGGCGCGCGCGATGCCGATGCGCTGGCGCTGGCCACCGGAGAAGCTGTGCGGGTAACGCCGCAGGTGGCGCACGTCCAGCCCGACCATGGCGATCAACTCCTTGACGCGCTCGAAACGCTCGTCCGCCGTGCCGATGCCGTGGATCACCAGCGGCTCGCTGACGATGTCGAACACCGTCATGCGCGGGTTCAGCGAATTGAAGGGGTCCTGGAACACGAACTGCACGCGGCGCCGGTAGTCGAAGAGCTCCTGTCCTTCGAGCTGCAGCACATTGCGTGACTGACCGCGGTCGTTGAAGACGATCTCGCCGGAGTCGGGCGCCATCGAGCGCAGGATCATCTTGGCCGTGGTGGTCTTGCCACAACCGGACTCGCCCACCAGCCCCAGGCATTCGCCCTTGGCCACCTCGAAGCTCACGTCGTCCACCGCCAATGTCTCGCCACCGGGCTTGCTGCCGAAGAGCGAGGTCTTGCGGGTGGTGAAACGCTTGTGCAGGTTGCGCACGACAAGCATTGGAGCGCCAGGGTCGGTGTCCAGCGCACGGCCATCGTGGCCCGACACCAGGGTGCCCACCGACACGTCGATGCTGCGGATGGGCGTGAGGCGCTCGCCCGGCGCCATGTTGAAGCGCGGCACCGCGCGCATCAGGGCCTTGAGATAATCGTGGCGCGGGTCGCGGAACACATGCTCCAGCGTGCCGGACTCCATCACCTTGCCGTGGTACATCACCACCACCTCGTCGGCCATGTTGGCCACGATGCCCAGGTCGTGCGTGATCATCAGCACGGCCATGTCCAGCTCGCCCTGCAACTGCTTGATGAGCTGGAGGATCTGGGCCTGGATGGTCACGTCCAGCGCCGTGGTCGGTTCGTCGGCGATCAGCAGCGCCGGCCGGCAGATCAGTGCCATGGCGATCATGGCGCGCTGGCGCAACCCGCCCGAGAGCTCGAAAGCGTATTTGTGCTCGGCCTGTTCGGGGTTGGGGAAACCGACCAGCCGCAGGATCTCCACCACCGCCGCCTGGCGCTCGGCCTTGCCCAGGCCCGCGCGGTGCAGCCCCAGGGTCTCGCCGATCTGGTTGCCGATGGTGTGCAGCGGCGACAGCGCCGTCATCGGCTCCTGGAAGATGATGGAGATGCGCCCGCCACGCAAGGACTCCATGCGCTTGGAGGTCGGTGGGAGGCTGGCGATGTCGATGGGGGTGTCGGGCGCCTTGGGATCGCGAAAAACGATCTCGCCGGCCTCGATGCGCGCCACGCGCGGCAGGATGCCCATGATGGACTGCGCGACGATGGACTTGCCGGAGCCCGATTCCCCCACCAGCGCCACGGTGCGCCCCGCGGGGATGCGGAAGGAGACCCCGTCCACCGCCTTGACCGTGCCACCATCGACCTTGAGATAGACCTTGAGATCCCTGACCGTGAGAACGTTTGGCATGTCCAGCGCTGAATGAGACCTGTCGAGCTTGCCCTGAGAGTGGCCGAAGCGATCAGCTCTCGTGTACCGGACAACGCCGCCCGGTGGCTACGCAAAAAGCTTGCCGGACGACTTGTATCGAACAGTATAGAGAAGAAATCCGCCGGTCCCGTGGGGTGATTTCCCCCATGTGGCAGATCGGCCGCGTGCCTTCAAGGCTGCTCGCCAGGACAGTCGAACAGCGACTCGGCAGGAACCCACGCCACCCCTTCCCGCTGGCGCGTGGCGTCCAGCAGTTGGTCCATGAAAGCCCAGCTGGCCGCGTCGTGCACCGCGTGGTGTGTGAGCCATCCGGTGGCCTCGTCGGCGTCGGCGCGCCCAACGCGCAGCGCCTGCAGGTGGGCCACGGCCTGGGCCAGCACCGCGTCCTCGCCCGCGAAGCCGCGGCTGCCGCGCCAGTCGATGATGTCCACGTGGGTATTGGCCTGCACCAGGCCGGGCGCCGCCAGGCGGGCCTGCCGTGCGCCGAAGCGGCTGATGCCCCGGTAGCCCGCGCCGGGCAGGCGGGGCAGCAGCGCCGTGGAGGCCAAGCGGTTCCAGGGCGGCACCAGCACCGGCAGGATGCGCAGCGTGGGCAGTGCAGCCTGCAGGCGCTGCAACGCCACCCATCCCTGCGCCAGCCGCGCCTGCGCCTGCGCCACCGCCTCTTGCGGCGGGAACTCGGTCTTCTTCTGGCCCTCCAGCGCGCGGCTGCGGTGGTCCACGCCGTGCTGCAGGATGTTCAACAGCGGCTCGGCCGCGTCCAGCATGCCCGGCTGCAGCGCCTGCGGGATCACCGCCAGCGCCAGCGGCACGGCATGGCGGCGCGACTGCGCCACCAGCTGCTGCAGTGCGGGGTCGGGGCGTTGCGCGTCGTCGTCGCGCCACCAGAAGCGTACCGTGCGGCCCCCGTCGCGCCAGCGCGCCAGTTCGTCAAAGAAGGCCTGCCAGGCAGGCCCGGTGGGTGTGCGTGTCATCGGATGTGTTCCCTGCCCCATTCCGCCACGAGCCGCGCCGTGGTCTCTGCGCCCCGCAGCATGCGGGCGTCGACGACGGGCCGTGGCCGCGCCGCTGCACGGTCGATGGCGGCGGCCAGCGTGGCCACGTCCAGCGCCGCCTCGTCCACCAACTCCAGCCAGCCGCGCGCGGCCAGCAGGCGCGCCCGCTGGGTCTGCTCGGTCTCCTGCCCGCCCGCGAAGGGCACCACCACCGCACGCGCACCCGCCCGCAACAGCTCCATGACGGTGTTGTAGCCGGCCTGGCTGATGGACAGCGCGCAGTGCGCCATGCGCTGCGCCAGGTCGGGGCGAAAGCGCTCGACCACCACCCGGCCGTCACCCGACGCGGCCGCGAGCTGCAGCAAGCGGGCGTGGTCGGCATCGGAGGCGTTCACGCCGCTCAGCACGCGCCAGCTCCGGTCGGCCAGCACCGTGCGGGGCCGTGCGCGGATGGCGGCCTCGAGCAGTGGCTGCCCGACGGCACCACCTCCCGCCGACACCAGCACCTCGTCGGGATAGGCCTGCGCATCGCCGCCAACGCTGCGCGCGGGCTCCACCACATAGCCCGTGTAAAGCAACCGCTCCCCGAGTGCATCGGCCAGCGGGTAGCTGTTGCCGAAGGGCAGCAGCGCCGGGTCGCCGTGCACCAGCAGGTGGTCGAAGTACCGATCAAAGGTCTGCTGCATCCACTGCAGTTTCGCGGGATCCCCGGTGCCACCCAGCACGTCGCGCACCGAGCAGGACACCACGGGCCGCGGCGCCGCGGCACGCGCGGCCTCCAGCAGGGGCAGCAGCTCGAAGCGCATCTGCCGCCGGCCGAAGGGGAACAGCTCCACCAGCAGCACATCGGGCTGCACGCGCTGCCACAACTCCAGCAGCAGCGCGCTACGGCGGGCTTTCCAGGCATCGTCCACGGGCGCACCGTGCTCGTCCACCAGGGTCTTGAAACCCAGGTCGCCTGCCGCGGCTGCCGGCAATTGCACGACTTCATGCGCCTCCAGTACCAGCCCCGGCACGGGCACGCCACCGGTCACCAGCGTCACCTGCAGCCCGGCGCGCTGCATGGCGGCGGAGAGCGTGGCGCTGCGGCGCAGGTGGCCCACGCCCAGCAGGTGCTGCACATACAGCATCACGCGCACCGGGCGGCTCATGGCCTGGCCTCGCGCGGCGCCAGCGGCATGTTCAGCGCCTCCGCGCGCGGCCGTCCGGTGGCATCCAGGCGGAACACATGCAGGTGCTCCCAGCGCAGCTTCACCGGCGGCTTGCCGCGCATGTCCCAGTCCAGCGCCCAGGCGAAGACCACGCGGATCACGCCCCGGTGGCTCAAGCCCAGGCTGTCGCGCCCCGAGGCCGCGACCTCGGCCAGCCAGGGCTGCACGCGCTGCAGCACCTCGCGCGGGCTCTCGCCACCCTCGGGGCGGAAATCCAGGCCACGGGCTTCGTTGTACACCATGGCCTCGCCGAGCTGCGCGCGCAACGCCTGCAGGTACTGCCCCTCCCACGCGCCCCATTGCATCTCGGCCAGGCGGGGCTCGATGGCCGGTCGCAGGCCGAGGGCTTCCGCGCTTTGCCGGCAGCGCAGCAGCGGGCTGCTGAAAGGCGCCATGCCCGCGCAGGCCTCGGGCAGTCGATGTGCCGCCATCTGGGCGTGGCCGTTGGCATTGAGCGGCAGGTCGGTGCGGCCCTGGATGCGCCCGGCGCCACTCCAGTCCGTCTCGCCATGCCGCAACAGCGCGAGCAGCGTCATGATGCGGGCGCCCCTGCGCGTGCACGCGGCAGCAGCTGGCGCAAGCGCCCGGCGGCCTGCGCCACGCTGCGTTCCTGTGCCACGAAGCAGGCCGCCGCATCGGCCATGCGCGTGCGCAGCGCAGCATCCACCAGCAGCCGCCGCGTCGCATCGGCCAGCGCCTGCGCATCGGCGCCGGGCACCAGCAGTCCCGTGAGCCCGTCCTGCACCACGTCGGGCACGCCGCGCAGGCGGCAGGACACGACGGGTACGCCGCTGGCCTGGGCCTCGAGCATCGCCATGCCATAGGCCTCGTTGACGGCGGGCCACAGGCAGATGTCCGAGGCGGCGTACAACGCGGCCATGGCCTCGGCGTCCAGCAAGCCGGCATACCAGGCCCGCCCCGGCACGGCGGACTGGAACAGCGCATGCACCTCGTCGCGCGCCTGGCCGTCACCGGCCACCAGCACGCGCCAGGGCAGGTCCTGCAGGCGCGCCAGGGCGGCCGCGAGTTCACGGTAGGAGGTCAGCTTGTCGCCCGGCCGCATCATCGCGGACACCACGATCCAGGGCACCGCGCTGTCCAGCCCGTGGACCGCGGCCAACCGCGCCCGGTGCTGGCTGCGCCCGGCCCGCGCGGCCACGTAGGGCACGGCATCGAGGAAAGGCGGCAGCTGAAGCACCGGCACGCCGGGGCGGGTGCTGCCACGCACACAGGCCAGGTCGTCGCGCGTGGGACACAACACCAGGTCGGCGGCACGCAGCGCCTGCTCCACGCCCGCGTGGTTCAGCGCCCAGGGGCCTTTGGCACGCTTGGGCGCGTGGGAGGCCTCTGCCACCACATAGGGAATGTCCAGCGCCGCACACACGGCCGGGCCGATCCAGTCCACCGCCTTGTAGTAGAGGTGGTAGGTGAACCAGAGCTCCGGCCGATCGGCAGCCTCGGGGCCACGCCAGGCTGCCACCAGCGCCGCGGCGATGGCCCATCCCTCGTCGCACAGCGCCTGCTGGCGCATGGGGTCGCCCTGCCCTTCGTAGCTGCGCAGCTCCGAGGCCAGACGGACCTCGTGCCCCGCCAGTTCCAGCGCCTGCACCAGCAGCCGCGCCACGCGCCGGTCACCTGAAGGCGTGGCATGGCGCGGCGACTTCAGGGGCGCATAGAAGGCGATTCGCATGCGCGGATTCTAGGAGCGCGCCCTGCGCCATCCGCGCTCCGTGCCGCGCCATCACCCCGGGATGCGGAAAATGCAAATACATATGTGATAGTAAAAAACACGGATGAATTTCCACTTGATGTTCACGGCCTGCGCGGCCATGATCCGCACCCAGCAGGCCGCACCAGCCGGTGCAGGAGCTTTTCCGGAGACACGCATGAACGCAGAGATTCGCCCATCCCCCTCGTCCACCCCCGCCAAACGCCTCGACATCTTGATCGTCGGTGGCGGCTTCGGTGGCATGTACGCCGTCTACAAGTTCCACCAGATGGGCTTCACGCTGCAGGCCTTCGAGGCCGGCGGCGACGTGGGCGGTGTCTGGTACTGGAACCGCTACCCCGGCGCCCGCGTGGACCTGCCCAGCATCGACTACAGCTATTCCTTCTCGCCAGAGATCGAGCAGGAATGGACCTGGTCCGAACAGTTCGCCGCCCAGCCCGAGCTGCTGCGCTACATCGACTTCGTCGCCACGCGCCTGGACCTGCGCCGCCACTTCCAGTTCAACACGCGCGTCAACAACGCCGTGTGGGACGAGGAGCGCCAGCTGTGGACGCTGACCACCGAGCGCGGCGAGCGCTTCGAGGCGCCCTACTGCATCATGGCCACGGGGCCGCTGTCTATCCCCAAGCTGCCCGAGATCCCCGGGGTCGAACGCTTCAAGGGCATGGTGGTGCACTCGGCCCGCTGGCCCCACGAGCCGGTGGATTTCAGCGGCAAGCGCGTGGGCGTGATCGGCACCGGCTCCACCGGCATCCAGGTGGTGCAGGAGGTGGGCCCGCAGGCCGGCGAACTCTTCGTGTTCCAGCGCACGCCGAGCTTCACCATGCCGATGCGCAACGAGACCCTCACGCCCGATTACGTGGAAGAGGTCAAGCGCCACTATGCCGGCATCCGCGAGATCGCGCGCAACAGCGCCGTGGGCGGCTCGCGCCCGCAGTCCACACGCGCCTTCTTCAGCGTCACGCCGAACCAGCGCCGTGCGCTGCTCGAAGACTCCTGGAAGCAGGGCGGCCTGGCCATGCTGGGCACCTTCGCCGACCTGATGGTCAACGAAGAGGCCAACGAACACGTGGCCGAGTTCGTGCGCAGCAAGATCGGCGAAGTGGTCAAGGATCCCAAGACCGCTGAGGCGCTCAAGCCCAAGGGCTACCCCATCTTCGCGCGCCGGCCCTGCCTGGACTCCAGCTACTACGAGACCTACAACCTGCCCAACGTGCACCTGGTGGACTGCATCACGGACCCCATCGTGGAGATCACCGAGAAGGGTGTGCGCAACCAGTCCGGCGAGACCGAACTCGACATCCTGATCCTCGCCACGGGCTACGACGGCCTCACTGGCGCACTGATGGCCTTCGATGTGGTCGGCCGCAACGGCCGCACGGTCAAGCAGAAGTGGCAGGACGGCCCGCGTTCGGCCATGGGCCTGATGATGGAAGGCTTCCCCAACCTCTTCATGACCACCGGCCCCAACGGCCCCTCGGCACTGGCCAACATCATCCGCACCAGCGAGCATGACGTGGACTGGATCGCCGCCGCAATCACGCACATGCAGAAGAACGGCATGGGCGCCGCCGAGCCGACCGTGCAGGCTGAGGACGCCTGGATGGAGATCGTGCGCAGCATCGCGCAGCGCTCGCTGATCAACAAGGCCAAGACCTGGTGGGTGGGCGCCAACGTGAAGGACAAGCCGCAGGGCCTGACGATGTTCACGGGCGGTTTCCTGAAGTACCGCGAGTACTGCGCCGCGGAAGTGGCAGGGGGCTACAAGGGACTCGCTTTCACGCCCGCGCGGGAAAAGGCGGCGCTGGCGGCCTGAGAACGCCGCGGGGATTCAGCCCGCGTGCGCACGCACGGACGCCACCGCCCTGCGCAGCGCGGCCGTGTACTTCACGCGGTGCGTGCGCACCCGCTCCAGCATGCCGCCCAGCCCCAGCACCACGGGCTGGTCGTTGATGGTGACGGGCACCAGCGCGCAGATGGTCGCCCCTCCGGTGAAGGGCGCGCCCTCCACGTAGACCAGCGGCTCGTCCTTGAGCGCCACCACGCGGCGCACCATCTCGTCCACGTTCACACGCTCCGAGGCTTTGCCGATGGCGATGTTGGCGCGCCGCACCAGGCGCTCGATTTCTTCCTCGGACCGCGTGGACATCAGCAGCCAGCCCAGCGAGGACTGCACCAGCGGCCGCATGATGCCCTCCTCGGTGAAGAAGCGCATCGCGTGCGTGGACTGGATGACGCGGATGTACTGCAGGTAGACATCGTTCTGCACGCCCAGCGACACGGTTTCGCCGGTGGCATTGTGCAGGTCGCGCTGCGCTTCCAGCAGCTCCTCGTTGCCCCCCAGCAGCGCCGAACCGATCCAGTCGCCCAGCGCGGCCACGCGCAGCGTGGGGAAGTACACGCGCCGCACACGGTCGTAGTTGATGTAACCCAGCGCGATCAGGCTGCGCAGCAGCACCGTGGTGCTGGACTGCGGGTACCCCAGCGCGTCCATGATCTGCTTGAGCGAACGCGGCGCGCGCTCGGTGCGGAAGTAGTCCAGCACCTCCAGCACGCGGGTGGCGGATTTCACCGTGGAAGGGGCGGTGGCCATGGACGTCTCTCCTGCAACGCGATCACATACGTAGCCAGACAGGACACATATGGATCACGCTGGCGCAGCGGCTATCGTAGCGCCACAGGCCGCGCAGCCTGCCCCCTCGGTGACAGCTCAGCGTTGCAACGCCGCGAACAGCTCGTAGATCGGGTCGTTGCCGCGCACGCCACCCAGCGGCCCGCGCGGGCCGAAGTGTTCGGCCTCGGAAACCCCGGGCGTGCCCAACGGGCGCATCCAGTCGTAGATCACGGTGCGTGCGGCGATGCGCCATTCGTCGCCACGCTTCTCGAAGCGGTCCGCATAGCGCCCCGCCAGGAAGATCTCGCGCGCAACGCCCGTCGCATCGCGGTCGCGCTGCAGCGCGAGGAAGTAGGTCTCCACCGCGGCCACCGTGCCATTGAGCGTGATGGACAGGTTGGTGATGTTGTGGATCGAGCGTTCACCGTCCGTGGCCAGCTTCTTCAGCGCCCAGTCGATGAAGCCGGTGGCGCTTCCCTGGTAGGGGCCGTGGCGGTCGGTGGCGTCGGGCCAGTAGGCGCTGCGCAAGGCCGCTTCGTCCTGGCGGTCGATGCCGCGGCAGTAGCGGTTCATGCATTCGCGGATCGCTTCGCGGTCGCGCAGTTCGCCGACCTGGCGGCTCAGCTCGTCCATGGATTCGGACATAGGGTATCTCCTCATAAGTTGATGCACTTGCATTATTGTATTTTTACTAACCGGCAGGTAGAATTTTTCGTCATTGAAGGAGGCAAGTCATGGGAACACGTCTGAAGGGCAAGGTGGCTCTGGTCACGGGCGGCGCACAAGGCATCGGCCGCGCGATCTGCGAGATGTTCGTCGCCGAAGGCGCCGCAGTCGGCGTGCTCGACATCAAGGGCGAGAACGCCGAGCGCACCGCGCAGGCCCTGCGCGACGCAGGTGGCCAGGCGCATGCCTATGCCGGCAACGTCGCCGAGCGCGCCACTTTCGAGGCCGCCGTGGGCGACCTGGAAAAGACCTACGGCCGTTTCGACATCATCGTGAACAACGCCATCTGGGTGCGCTACGGCCCCATCGCCGACATCACGCCCGAGATGCTCACGCGCATGACGGCCACCGGCTTCCATTCCGTGGTCTGGGGCATCCAGGTGGGCGCAGCCGCCATGGCCCGCTCGGGCGGGGGCGCCGTCGTCAACATCGCCTCGGCCGCCGCCTTCCTGGGCACGCCGCAGGGCATGGTCTATTGCGGCGTGAAGGCCGGCGTGCTGGGCCTCACGCGCTCGGCCTCGGTGGACCTGGGCAAGCAGAACATCCGCGTGAACGCGGTGTGCCCCGGCACCGTGCTGACCGAAGGCGTGCGCATCAACGTCAACGCCGAGATGGAAGCCAAGCGCCGCGCGCGCACGCCCATGAACCGCCTGGGCGAGGTGGAGGACATCGCGAATGCCGCGACCTTCCTGGCCTCGGACGAAAGCAGCTTCATCACCGGTGAATCGCTGCTGGTCGACGGCGGCGTGACGCACGCATTCCTGTAATGCGCACCGCAACCACCATGCACGCACTGCACCCTCTCTTCTTCCCCACCGCCGTCGCGATGATCGGCGCGTCGTCCGACCCCGAGCGCATCGGCGGCCGGCCGCTGCGTTTCCTGCTCGAAGCAGGCTTTGCCGGCAAGCTGTACCCCATCAACCGCAGCGGCGCCGCCGAGATCCAGGGCCTGCCCGCCTTCAAGAGCCTGAGCGACGTGCCCGGCCCGGTGGACCACGCCATCATCGCCGTGCCCGTGGCCGGTGTGGAGCCCGCGCTGCTGGAATGTGCCGCCAAGGGCGTCAAGGCCGTGCAGGTGCTGACGGCCGGTTTTGCCGAGGTGGACGCTGCTGGCGCTGCACTGCAGGCGCGCCTGGTGCAGATCTGCCGCGACGCCGGCATGCGCATGCTGGGCCCCAACTCGCTGGGCCTGCTGAACCCCTCGCAGAACTTCTTCGCCACCTTCTCCACCGCGCTCAACGGCTTGCGGCCGAAACACGGCGTGATCGGCCTGGCCACGCAGAGCGGCGCCTTTGGCTCGGCCACCTATGCCATGGCCACGCTGCGCGGAATCGGCCTGTCGCGCGTGATCGCCACCGGCAACGAGGCTGATGTGGACGTGGCGGAATGCATCGACTACCTGGCGCAGGACGACGACACGCGTGTGATCTGCGCAGCGCTCGAAGCCTGCAAGGACGGCGAGCGCCTGCGCGCCGCGCTGCGCAAGGCTGCAGCCGCCGGCAAGCCCGTGGTCATCATGAAGATCGGCAGCACCGACGTGGGCGCGGCAGCCGCTGCCACGCACACGGGCTCGCTGGCCGGCAACGATGCGGTCTACGACGCGGTGTTTGCCGAATGCGGCGCGCACCGCGCGACGTCGGTGGAAGAGATGCTGGACATCGCGCACCTGTGCGCCGTCATCACCACCGGCAAGGGCACCCTGCCCTTCAACGAGCAGATCGGCATCATGACCGGCTCGGGCGGCATCGGCATCCTGATGGCCGACAACGCCACCGAAGAGGGCATGATCCTGCCCGCATTGACCGAAGATGGCTCGGCCGCGCTGCGCGCGCTGCTGCCCTATGCCGTGCCGGCCAATCCCTACGACACGACGGCGCAGGTCACGTCGGTGCAGGACGGTGTGGCCCGCACGCTGGAGGCGATGCTGCGCCCCGGCGCGCCCTATGCCACGCTCTTCGCCTACCTGGCGCACGTGGGCCTGTCGCCGGTGCGCTTCCAGTCCACCGAAGACCGGCTGATCGAGATCCACCGCAACCACCCGGACCGCACGCTGGTCGTCGTGATGTTGTCCACGGACGAGGTGGCCCAGCGCCTGGAAGCCCAGGGCGTCGCCGTCTTCGCCGACCCCACACGCGCCGTGCGCGCCGTGGCCGGTGCCGCCCGCATGGCGCGCCTGCGCCGCGAGATGCGCCAGGGCAATACGGCCATCGCCAAGGCGACAGAGAAATTGCCCGAGGTCGCCACCGAAACCCAGGCCAAGGCCATCCTCGGCGCAGCCGGCATTCCCGTGCTGCCCGAGAAGACCGTGAACAGCGCGGCCGACGCCGTGGCCGCAGCCGACGCCATGGGCTACCCCGTGGTCGCCAAGATCGTCTCCGCCGACATCCCGCACAAGACCGAAGTCGGCGGCGTGATCGTGGGTGTACAGGATGCTGCCGCCATGGCGCAGGCCTATGACACGTTGTTGTCCCGTGCGGCCGAGCGCGCGCCCAACGCCCGCATCGACGGCGTGCTCGTCGCGCCCATGGTGCGCGGCGGCGTGGAGACCATCATCGGTGTCCACATGGACCCGGTCTTCGGCCCCATGGTGATGTTCGGCTTCGGCGGCACGGCCGCGGAGCTCTACAAGGACGTGGCCTTCGCCTCCGCGCCGCTCACACCCGCGCAGGGCCTGGCGCTGGTGGACTCCGTGCGCGCCTCGGCCCTGCTCAAGGGCTGGCGCGGCGGCCCGCAATACGACGTGCAGGCGCTGGCCGATGCGCTCAGCAAACTTTCCGAGTTCGCCGTGCGCCATGCCGACCAGCTGGCGGGCATCGACATCAACCCCTTCGTGGTGCAGGTAAAGGGCGGCGTCTGCCTCGACGCCCTCATCTCCACGCACTGAACACCCTTCTCACAGGAACACACGCCATGGAATTCAAGACCCTGCTCGTCACGATCGAAGACGGCGTGGCCGTCATCACGCTGAACCGACCGCCCGTCAACGCGCAGAACGCCGAGATGCGCTCGGACCTGATCGAGTGCTTCGACACGCTGAGCGACACACCCGAGGTGGCCTGCATCGTGCTCACAGGCCAGGGCAAGGTGTTCTCTGCCGGTGCCGACATCCGCGAGCGCCCCAACATGGCCGGCATCCCAGGCGCCTATGGCCGTCACAACCGGCTCACACGCGAGTGCACGAATGCCATGCTGGAGTGTTCCAAGCCCATCGTCGCGGCCATCAACGGCGCCGCGCTGGGCGCGGGCTTTGGCCTGGTGCTGGGGTCCGACATCTGGGTGGCCTCGGAGAACGCGTACGTTTCCATGCCCGAGATCAACGTGGGCCTCGCTGGCGGCGCCACCTTCCTGCAAAAGCATTTCAGCCAGTCGCGCGCACGCCGCATGTTCTTCACGGGCATGCAGGTCCCGGCGCAGGAGCTGTACCGCCTGGGCCTGGTCGAAGCCTGCCTGCCGCCCGAGGAGCTGATGCCCTACGCCATGGAGATCGCCCGCGAGATCGCCTCGAAGAGCCCGATCGCCATGCGCCTGGCCAAGGAAGCCGCCCGCATGACGCTGCACATGCCCACGCGCGAAGCCTACCGCTACGAGCAGGGCAACACGGTGGCCCTGTCCAAGACCGAAGACGCCAAGGAAGCCCAGCAGGCCTTCCTGGAAAAGCGCAAGCCCGTCTACGTCGGCCGCTGAGCAGCCGCTGCTCGCACTTGACCTCCCGCCGCGCCGTTTCTCTATGATGGTCCGTTGATTTACCTGATCGGAAGACCATCTCCATGTCCACGCGCAAAGCCGCCAACACCGTGCCCGCCACCACCGAAGCCCCTGATCCGCTGGACACGCGCGAAAACCAGTTGCTGGGCATCGCGCGCACGCTGTTCGCACGCAACGGTTACGACCGCACCTCGCTGCGCGACATCGCCGAGGCCGCCAACATCACCAAGGCCGCGCTGTACTACTACTTCCCCAACAAGGACGCGCTCTTCGAGCGCGTGGTGCTGGAGTCGCTGCAGCGGCTGCATGAGCAGGTGTCCACGGCGGTCGCCAAGGCCCAGGGGCCGACGGCACGCATCCGCGCCTTCATGGAGTCCTCGGCCTATGTGCAGGACCATGGGCGCGACCGCTGGATCGCCGGCTCCAACGCCTTCTGGCAGGCTGCCACGGAAGGGCACCGGCTCGCGGCGCTGAAGCTGCGGGACAGTTACGAGCAGCTGCTTCGCCAGTGCATCGCCGAGGGCGTCGCGGCCGGCGAGCTGCGTCCCGTGGACCCGGCCATGGCGGGCCGCTTCCTGCTCTCGGCGCTGAACCACATGCCGCGTTGGCACAAGCCCGACGGCAAGCTCAGCGCCGTGCAGGTGATGCAGCAGTTCCTGGACATGCTGATGTATGGCCTGGTGCAGGAACGTGCTGACGCACCCGCCGTTACCGACACCACCGCAGCCGCTGCGCCCGCGCGGCGGCGCAAGACAGCCACGGCCTGACGCCGCCCGCGGCGTTCACCACCACCCCACACGGAGACTCCATGCAAAAAACACCATCGCCCCTGCGCGCCCCTTTGGTTTACTTGTCGGCAAGTAAGGTTGTGCACCGCAGCACGATCCTGCGCCGCGGCGTGCAAGCCATGGTGGCCACCGCCGCAGTCGCCTTGCTGCCGTCCCTCGCACTCGCGCAGACGGCCGCCACCTTCCCCAGCGGCCCGGTCACGATGATCGTGCCCTACGCCGCCGGCGGCCTCACCGACAACCTGGCACGCGCACTGGGCCAGCGACTGGGCGAGAAATGGGGCCAGCCCGTGGTGGTGGACAACAAGGCCGGTGGCGGCACCGTCATCGGCACGGCCGCCGCAGCGCGTGCACCGGCCGACGGCCGTACGCTGCTGGTGACCAGCTTCGGCTTCACCACCAACCCCTTCATGGTGGCGAACCTGCCGTACAAGGAAAGCGCCTTCACGCCGCTGGCCCTGATCGCCAACGCGCCCGCGATCCTGTTCGTGAACGCCTCGGTGCCGGCCAACAACATCCCCGAGCTGATCCAGTACATCAAGACCTCGGGCAAGCCCTTCACCTTCGCATCCTCGGGCAACGGCTCGAGCCCGCACATCGGCGCCGAGCTCTTCGCATCGCAGGTCGGCGTGGAGATCATCCACGTGCCCTACAAGGGCAACGGCCCGGCCATCAACGACCTCGTGGGTGGGCAAGTCAACGCGCTCTTCGACTCCAAGGCCACGATGTCCTTCGTGAAGGCCGGCAAGCTCAAGGCGCTGGGCGTCACCTCGCTGACCCCGAGCTCCATCGCACCGGAGCTCAAGCCCCTGGCGCAGCAGGGTGTGCCCGCGCTGGCGAACTTCGCCACCGGCAGCTGGTTCGGCGTGCTGGTGCCCGAAGGCGTGCCGCGCGACATCCAGGCCAGGCTGTACGCGGACATCCGCGCCGTCCTGGAAACCCAAGGCATGAAGGAAGCCATCGACCGCTCCGGCGTGGAACCCGTGCTGATGACGCAAGCCGAATTCGGCGCCTACCTCAAGGCCGAGGGCGAGAAGTGGGGCCCCGTCATCAAGGCCAAGAACATCAAGGCCGATTGATCCGGATGGATCCCATGACCGCACACGCACCTTTCAGTCCCACCGACACCCAGGTCGCCGACCGCCTGGCCGGCCGGCGCATCCTGGTGACCGGCGCCGCCTCCGGCATCGGCCGGGCCATTGCCGAACTCTTCGTGCGCGCCGGTGCCCACGTGGCGGCGCTGGACCGCCGGCAGCCTGAGCCGTTGGCCGGCGCTGCCGCGCAGTCCCTCTGCTGCGAGGCCTACATCACAGACCCGCAGGCCGTGGAGCGCGCCGTGCAGCAGGCCGTGGCAGGCTTCGGCGGGCTGGACGGTGTGGTCAACGCGGCCGGCATCGCCAACACCGACTGGGCCGATGCCGTGTCGCTGGAGGACTGGAAGCGCGTGATCGACGTGAACCTCACGGGCACCTTCAACGTCAGCCGCGCCGCCCTGCCGCACCTGCGCACGGCCGGTGCCGGCACCATCGTCAACCTGTCCTCGGGCCAGGGCCTGCAGCCCTTCAAGCAGCGCAGCGCTTATGCGGCCTCCAAGGCCGGCGTGATCGCCTTCTCGAAATGCATCGCCATGGAGTGGGCGCCGCAGGTGCGCGTCAACACCATCTGCCCCGGCGCGGTGGACACGCCCATGGTGCGCGCCGGCTACAGCGCCGAGACCCTGCGCACGCAGGTGGGCCCGCGTTACGCGCTGGAGCGCATCGGCGAGCCGCAGGAGATCGCGATGGCGGCGCTCTACCTCAGCAGCGCGGAGTCCTCGTTCGTCACCGGCATCGTCCTCGCAGTGGACGGTGGCCGCAGCTACCACTGAGACATGGACGCCCCCCGATCCGCCTTCGGCTCCTCCCCCCACTGGGGGGCGGGCCGGCCGCTTCGGAGCGGCCGTGCGCGGCGGCCCCTGGTATCGGACGCCAACTAAATTGACATGACAGGAGTAGTCTCTATGCAAGGCCTGATGCAGCAACACCAGCTGCTGCTCTCCGGACTCATCGACCATGCCGCCGCCTTCCACGGCGAGCGCGAGATCGTCTCGCACCTGGTCGACGGCAGCACCCACCGCAGCAACTGGCGCGCGGTGCAGCAGCGCGCCAAGCGCCTGGCCAACGCGCTGACCACGCTGGGCGTGCAGCCCGGTGACCGCGTCGCCACGCTGGCCTGGAACACGCACCGCCATGTGGAGCTGTACTTCGGCGTCTCGGGCATGGGCGCGGTCACGCACACTGTGAACCCGCGGCTGTTCCCCGAGCAGATCGTCTACATCCTGAACCACGCCGAAGACGGCTACGTCTTCTTCGACACCAGCTTCGCCGAGCTGCTGGCCAGCGTGGCACCGCAGCTCACGCATGCCAAGGGTTTCGTCGCGATGTGCAACCGCGACCAGATGCCGAAGGTCGCGCTGCCCAACCTGATGTGTTACGAAGACCTGCTGGACGCCGCCTCGCCCGACTACACCTGGCCGCGCTTCGACGAGAACACCGCCTCGTCGCTGTGCTACACCTCCGGCACCACGGGCAACCCCAAGGGCGTGCTCTACAGCCACCGCTCCACGGTGCTGCACTCCTTCACGGCCTGCACCACCGACGGCCTGGGCCTGTCGGCGCGCGACAGCGTACTGCTGGTGGTGCCGCTGTTCCACGTCAACGCCTGGGGCATTCCGTATGCCGGCGCGATGTGCGGCGCCAAGCTGGTGCTGCCCGGCCCCAACCTGGCGGGCGAGAACATCTGGCGCCTGCTGCGCGAGGAGCGTTGCAACTTCTCGCTGGGCGTGCCCACCGTGTGGCTGGGCCTGTTCGACTACGTGGAGCGCAACCGCGACAAGCTCGACCTGTCCGAGATCGCGCTCAAGCGCCTGGTGGTGGGCGGCTCGGCCTGCCCGCGCGCGATGATCGAGAAGTTCGAGACGCTGTTCGGCGCCTACGTCATCCACGCCTGGGGCATGTCCGAGACCAGCCCGCTGGCAAGCATCGGCATGCCGCTGGCCAAGCACGAAGGCATCGGGCTGCAGGATCGCTTCGACATGCAGGCCAAGCAGGGCCGCGCGATCTACGGCGTGGACATCGAGATCTTCGGCGAAGACGGCCAACCGCTGCCGCACGATGGCAAGGCCTTCGGCGACCTCAAGGCGCGCGGCCCCTGGGTGGCCTCGGGTTACTACCGCGCCGAAGGCGGCTCGGTGCTGGACCCGGATGGCTGGTTCGCCACGGGTGACGTGGCCACGCTGGACGCGGATGGTTTCGTGCAGATCACGGACCGCTCCAAGGACGTGATCAAGTCCGGCGGTGAATGGATCTCCTCCATCGACCTGGAAAACGCCGCCGTGGGCCACCCCGCCGTGCAGGAAGCCGCCGTGATCGGCGTGGCCCACTCGCGCTGGCAGGAGCGCCCGCTGCTGCTGATCCTGCCCAAGACGGGCCAGACACCCACGCGCGAAGAGATCCTGGCCTTCATGGACGGCAAGGTCGCGAAGTGGTGGATGCCCGATGACGTGGTGTTCGTCGAATCGCTACCCCACACCGCCACCGGCAAGCTGCAGAAGCTGAAGCTGCGCGAGCAGTTCCGCGGCCACACCCTTCCTACCGACAAGGCCTGACTACCCCGCAAGCCGCCACGGTGGCGGCATGCATCGACTTCCGGACCCCATGACGAATCTCGACGAAACCCAGACGATGCTGCGCGACAGCGTGCAGGCATTCCACGAACGGCTACCCGCCCCGGCGCGCGTGCGCCGCATCCGCGATACCGCGGTGCCCTTCGACCGCGCCGTGTGGCGCGAGATGGCCGAGGCCGGCTGGTTCGGCGTGCTGGTGCCCGAAGAGCTCGGTGGCCATGGCCTGGGTGCGACTGAGGCCGCGCTGATCGCCAGCGAGCTGGGCCGCGGCCTCACGCCCGAACCCTTCGTGGCCAGCGGTGTGCTGGTGGTGCAGGCGCTGGTACCGCTCGCGACCGGATCGGCACCCGAATCGGCCGCCGTGCGCGCATTGCTGGAAGCCGTGGTGGGTGGTGAGACGGTCGCTGCATTGGCCTGGCAGGAAGCCGCCGGCGCTTTGGATCTCGACAACATCCAGCTGCAGGCCCGCAAACACGGCGACGGCTGGCAACTGCAGGGCGCGCAGAAGCGCTTTATTCCGCTGGCCTCCGCTGCAGACGGCTTCCTTGTCTACGCACTCGACGCCGGCATCCCCGCGCTGTTCTGGCTGAAGGCCGACCAGGCCGGTCTCACTGTGCAGAACAGCCGCACGGTCGACGGCCTGAACTTCGGCGACATCGCCTTCGACGGCGCGACGCTGCCTGCGGACGCGCTGCTGGCCCGCGGCCCTGCCGTGCGCGAAGCCGTGGCACAGGCCATCGAACTCGCCCGCCTGGTCTCGTCCTTCGAACTTGTGGGCGTGGCCGAGCGCGCGCTGGAGACCACGGTCGCCTACACCTCGCAGCGCGTGCAGTTCGGCAAACCCATCGCCTCCTTCCAGGCGCTGCAGCACCGCATGGTCGACATGTGGATGCACTGCCAGCTGGCCCGCGCCTCGGCCGAGAACGCGCTGCTGGACTGGACCCGCCCCGCAGACGAGGTCACGCGCGTCCAGTCGCTGCGCGCCGCGCGTGCGCGCGCCGGCGCCACGGCCCTGCTGGTGGGCAAGGCCGCCATCCACTTGCACGGTGGCATGGGCATCGCTGACGAGACCGACATCGGCCTGTGCCTCAAGCGCGGCCTGACACTCTCCGCCTGGCTGGGCAACCCGCTGTGGCAGCGGGGCCAGTTCATCGCCGAGCTGCAGAAAAGCGGCCGCGTGCGCCAGGGCGATCCCGCACCCGTGGTGGTGGCCGACGACGTGGACGTGGCCGAGCTGCCCGACGAGGAATTCCGCCGCGTGCTGGCGACCTGGATCGCCGCGAACTATCCCGCGGAGAAGCGCTTCATGAAGAAGCGTGCCTTCTATGCCGACATCTCCGACTGGTACCAGTCGCTGTCGAAGAAAGGCTGGCTCGCGCCCGCCTGGCCCAAGTCGGCCGGCGGCATGGGCCTGTCGGCCACCAAGCAGGTGATCTACGCCGAAGAGATCGCGCGCTACGGCTGCGCGCGCATCCCCGACCATGGTCTCGCCATCGGCAAGCTGCTGCTGATGCACGGCACGCCCGAGCAGATCGACTACCACCTGCCGCGCGTGCTGAGCGGCGAGATCATGTGGTGCCAGGGCTACTCCGAGCCCAACGCCGGCTCCGACCTGGCCAGCCTGCGCACGCGGGCCGACCGCGACGGCGACGACCTGATCGTCAACGGCCAGAAGATCTGGACCACGCTGGGCCCGGGCGCCGACTGGATGTTCGCCCTCGTGCGCACCAGCAAGGCCGAAGGCATGGCCAAGCAGCGCGGCATCACCTTCCTGCTGATCAACCTGAAAACGCCCGGCGTCAAGGTGCGCCCCATCGTCAACCTCAAGGGCGAAGGCGAGTTCAGCGAGGTGTTCTTCGACAACGTGCGCGTGCCTGTCTCCAACGTGGTGGGCCGCATCGACGACGGCTGGAACGTGGCCAACTCCTTCCTGCGCGAAGAGCGCATCTTCTTCGGCACGCCACGCCAGTGTGAATACGCGCTGGCCCAGCTGGACCGCCTGGTGGAAGCCACCAACGCGCTGGACGATGCCGGCTTCCGCGACCGTTATGCGCAGATCGTGCTCGACGTGCGTGACCTCAAGGCCGCCTTCGAACTCTTCATGGGCCGCCTGCGCAATGGCGAGGAGCTGGGCCCCGATGTGTCCTACCTCAAGATCTGGGGCACCGAGACCTACCAGCGCATCACCGACGAGCTGGTGCAGCTCGCCGGCGATCAAGGCGGCCAGATGGATGACGTGGTCATCGGTGGCATCGCGGCCGACGTGATGGGCCAGTACCTGGATTCGCGCATGCCCGCCATCTTCGGCGGCTCCAACGAGATCCAGCGCAACATCCTCGCCAAACAGATCCTGGCCTTGCCCTCGGGCAGCGCCAAGGGCTGATGCGCTCCACCGCTTCTTTCGTTGTTTTCTTCCCCGCGTTCCCTTTCCTCAACCCCACCGACCCCAGGAGACTGCCATGACAAACCGTGCACATTCCACCACCGGCCTGCGCGCCGCCTTGACCACCGTCGCCGCAGCCATCGCACTCGCAGCGGGCAGCGCACACGCCCAGATCTCGGACGACGTGGTCCGCATCGGCGTCATGGGCGACGTGAGCGGCCCTTACTCCGGCAACGGCGGCCCCGGCTCCGTGCTCGCAGCCCGCATGGCCATCGAAGACTTCGGTGGCACCGTGGCCGGCAAGAAGATCGAGCTGCTCTCGGTCGATGACCAGAACAAGCCCGACGTGGGCCTGAACGCCGCGCGCAAGTGGCTGGAGACGGACAAGGTCGACACCATCGTCGGCGGCTCGGCTTCGTCCATCGCACTGGGCGTGCAGACCCTGATGAAGGAAAAGCAGAAGCCCTACCTGATCGCCGGCACCGTGTCGTCCGACCTCACGGGCAAGGCCTGCTCGCCGATGGGCGTGCAGTTCCTGGTGGACACCTACTCGCTGCCCAAGGCCGGCGTGCAGCTGCTCATCAACAAGGGCATCAAGGACTTCTTCTTCATCACCGTGGACTACGCCTTCGGTGCCGCGCTGCAGGCCGAGGCCACGCGCTTCGTGCAGGCGGCGGGTGGCAAGGTGGTGGGTTCGGTGAAGCACCCGCTGGGCGCCACCGACTATTCGTCCTACCTGCTGCAGGCGCAGTCCAGCGGCGCCAAGGCCATCGTGATCCTGAACGCGGGCCTGGACCTGTCCAACTCGCTCAAGCAGGCAGCCGAGTTCCGCATCGCGCGCGGCGGCCAGACGGTCAGCGTGTTCGGCATGACCATCAACAGCGTGACGGCCATGGGCCTGGACACCGCTGCCGGCCTGAACATCACCGTGCCCTTCTACTGGGACCAGGACGATGCCACCCGCGCATGGAGCAAGCGCTTCATGGAGAAGAACAACGGCGTGGTGCCCACCTACATCCAGGCCGGTGTCTACAGCGCGGTCAACCACTACCTGAAGGCCGTGAAGGACGCAGGCACCGATGCCGGCCCTGCCGTGATGGCCAAGATGAAGTCCACGCCCGTGAACGACTTCATGACCAAGAACGCGCCGATCCGCGAAGACGGCCAGGTCATGCGCGCCGTGTACCCGGTGGAAGTGAAGACCGCCGCCGAGTCCAAGGGCAAGTACGACTACTACAAGATCGGCAGTGCCATCCCCGCCGAGCAGGTCTTCCGCCCGATGTCCGAAGGCGGCTGCGACTTCGTGAAGAAGTAAGCCACCCACCGCGCCGGAGACACGCGTGACCAAGAAGAAGACTTTCCAGTACACCGCGGGTGCCGTGGCTGCCGTGATCGCTCTCGCCATGGGGGCGGCGCATGCGCAGATCTCGGACGATGTGGTGCGCATCGGTGTCATGAACGACGCCAGCGGGCCCTACTCGGGTGCCGGTGGCGCGGGCTCGGTGCTCGCCGCGCGCATGGCCATCGAGGACTTCGGCGGCACCGTCGCCGGCAAGAAGATCGAGCTGGTCTCCGTGGACGACCAGAACAAGCCCGACGTGGGCCTGGCCGCCGCGCGCCGATGGATTGACACCGAGAAGGTCGACACCATCGTCGGCGGCTCGGCGACGTCCATCGCGCTCGGTGTGCAGTCCTTCATGAAGGAGAAGCAGAAGCCCTATCTGATCTCCGGCTCGATCTCCTCCGAGCTCACGGGCAAGGCCTGCTCGCCGATGGCCATCCAGTTCCTCAACGACACCTACGCCATGCCCAAGGCGGGCGTGCAGTTGTTGATCAACAAGGGCATCAAGGACTTCTTCTTCATCACCGTCGACTACGCCTTCGGCGCCGCCCTGCAAGCCGAGGCCACGCGCTTCATCGAGGCGGCCGGTGGCAAGGTGGTGGGGTCGGTCAAGCATCCGCTGGGCGCGACCGACTACTCCTCGTACCTGCTGCAGGCCCAGTCCAGTGGCGCCAAGGGCATCGTGATCCTGAACGCCGGCCTGGACCTGTCCAACTCGCTCAAGCAGGCCGCGGAGTTCCGGTTGACGCGCAGTGGCCAGACGGTCAGCGTGTTCGGCATGACCATCAACAGCGTCACGGCCATGGGCCTGGACGTGGCGCAGGGCCTGAACATCACCGTCCCCTTCTACTGGGACCAGAACGACGCGACCCGAGCCTGGAGCAAGCGCTTCATGGCCCGCAGCAACGGCGGTGTGCCACCCACCTTCACCAATGCCGGGGTCTACAGCGCCGTGGCCCATTACCTCAAGGCCATCAAGGACACCGGTACCGACGACGGCCCCAAGGTGATCGCCAGGATGAAGGCCACGCGCGTCAGTGATTTCATGACACTGAACGCGCCGATCCGCGAGGACGGCCAGGTCATGCGCGCGATCTACCCGGTGGAAGTGAAAACGCCCGCCGAGTCCAAATACAAATACGACTTTTACAAGGTCGGCGCGCCGATCCCGCCCGAGCAGGTCTTTCGGCCCCTCGCGGAAGGTGGCTGCGACTTCGTCAAGAAGTGAGCAAGGCCTGAAGGTCCGACCATGACACAGCTTTTCTCTCCCATTGCGCTGCGTGGCATGACCGCACGCAACCGTGTGGTCATCCCGCCCATGCAGCAGTCTGCTGGTGTGGATGGCATGGCCGGTGACTGGCACCTGGCACACCTTGCGCGTTTCGCCATGGGCGGTGCGGGCATCGTCTTCGTCGAGTCCACCGCCGTCGAAGCGCGCGGGCGCAACACACACGGGGATATCGGCATCTGGACGGACGCGCATGCCGCGCCGCTGGCGCGCATCGCGGAATCGTTGCGCAGCCACGGTGCGGTGCCGGCCATCCAGCTGGGCCATACCGGGCGCAAGGCAGGCATGCAGAAGTCGTGGCTGGGCCATGGCCCGCTGACGCCGGCCGACGCAGAACGTGGGGAGCCCGCCTGGCCCGCCGCGGCCCCCAGCCCGCTGCCCGTGGGGCCTGGCTGGCCCACGCCCGAGGTTCTGCAGACGGCCGATGTGGAGCAGCTGGTGCAGGCCTGGGGCGCAGGCGCACGCCGTGCGCGCGACGCCGGCTTCGAGGCGCTGGAAGTGCATGGTGCCCATGGCTACCTGATCCACCAGTTCCTCTCGCCCGTGGCCAACCACCGCACGGACCGCTTCGGCGAGGACCGCTGGCGCTTCGCGCTCGACGTGGCCGAGGCCGTGCGCCGTGAGTGGCCCGAGGACAAGCCGCTGTTCTGGCGCGTGTCGCTGGCCGCCGTGGAGGACGGTGGCCTGGAATTCGACGAGATGGTGGGCCTGCTGCGCGCCTTGAAGGAACGCGGCGTGGACGTGGTGGACTGCTCCTCGGGCGGTGGCATTTCCAGCTACCCCACGCAGGGCAAGTCCGTCTCCAACAACCTGCTGTTCCGCGCCGAAGAAGCCGCGCGACTGCGGGCAGCCACGGGCCTGGCGGTGATGGCCGTGGGCCTGGTCATCGACCCGCAGGACGCGGAAGCCTACCTGCAGGCCGGCCAGGCCGACCTGGTGGCCGTGGGCCGCGAGGCACTCTACAACCCCAGTTGGGCCCACCACGCCGAGCTGGCGCTGGGCGCCAACCAGGACTACAGCAGCTGGCCGCAGAACTACCGGACCTACCTGGTGCGCCGCGCTGCCGCCGCCGACCCCGTGCGCGCAACAGCCATCGCGAAAGCCGCAAGGATCGCAACAACATGACACACAAGACCACCGAGACACGCACGGAAATCGTCGGCACCACCCGTGACCGCCTGGGCGAATGCCCGCTGTGGGACACGCGCGACCAGTCGCTGTACTGGATCGACTCCAAGGCGCGCCTGGTGCGCCGCCTGCGCAGCGGTGAGTACCGTGAATGGGCCACGCCCAGCGACGTGGGCTCCATCGCGCTCACGCAGCAAGGCCGCGTGGTGCTGTCGCTTGAAGACGGCTTCCACCTGCTGGAGCTGGGCACCGGCGCCACGCGCCGGTTGGCCGAGATCGTGCACAAGGGCCCTTCGATGCGCATGAACGACGGCCGCACCGACCGCCAGGGCCGCTTCGTCGCCGGCTCGATGGTGATGGGCCGCCATGACAAGGACGGCGCCTACTACCGCCTCGACACCGACGGCAGCGCCACCAAGCTCTTCGACGGTATCGCACTGGCCAACGCCACCTGCTTCAGCCCCGACGGCCGCACGCTGTACCACGCCGACAGCTTCAGCGACACCGTGAGCGCCGTGGACTACGACCCCGCCACCGGCGCCGTGGGCCCGCGCCGCGCGGCCTTCAACACGCGACCCCATGGCTCGGCGCCCGATGGCACCACCGTGGACGCCGACGGCAACCTGTGGGTCGCCCTGGTGCAGGCCAACAAGGTCGGTTGCTTCACACCCACGGGCGAGCTGTTGCGCCTGCTCGACTCGCCCGCGCCCTACCCTACCTGCCCCTGCTTCGGCGGGACCGACCTCGACATCCTCTACGTGACCAGCATCAGCAACAGCGGCAACCTCATGAAGAGCGACCATCCCGATGCCGGCGCCATGGTGGCCTTCCACGGCCTGGGCGTGAAGGGCCTGCCCGAGGTGCTGTTCGACGACAGGAACCTGCCATGAGCGCAACCACCCTCTCCGGCGACGACATCATCCTGCGCACCGAGGGGCTGTCCAAGCAGTTCCTGGGCTTCCACGCGGTGCGCAACGTGGCGCTGAACATCCGGCGCCACAGCATCCACGCCTTGATCGGCCCGAACGGCGCCGGCAAGACCACCTGCTTCAACCTGCTGACCACGACGATCCCGTCCAGCGCAGGACGCATCTGGTACAACGGCCGCGACATCACCAAGAGCGACCCCGCCGCGGTAGCCACCAGCGGCATGGTGCGCTCCTTCCAGATCTCGGCCGTGTTCGGCCAGATGAGCGTGCTGGACAACGTGCGGGTGGCACTGCAGCGCAAGTCGGGCGGCAGCTTCGCCTTCTGGCGCAGCAACAAGGTGCTGGACCGCCACAACGAGCGCGCCCGCGAACTGCTGGCCTCCGTGAACCTCACGCGTTACGAACAGCACACCGCCGCCGACCTGTCCTACGGCCGCAAGCGCGCGCTGGAGCTGGCCACCACGCTGGCGCTGGAGCCCGAGCTGATCCTGCTGGACGAACCCATCGCCGGCCTGGGCCACGAAGACATCGGCCCTGTCACCAAGCTCATCGCAGAGGTGGCAAAGCAGCGCACCGTGCTGATGGTGGAACACAACATGAAGGTGGTCGCCGAGCTGTGTGACCGCATCACCGTGCTGCAGTCCGGCGAAGTGCTGGCCGAAGGCAGCTACCAGGAAGTCTCGAACGATCCGCGCGTGCGCGAGGCGTACGTCGGCGGAGGTGCCCATGCCTGACCACAACGACAAGAACACCCTCGCGCTGGATGTGCGCAACCTCACCGGCCACTACGGCGAGACGCAGGCCCTGCACGGCATCGACTTCCAGGTGAAGCCTGGCGAGGTGGTCTGCCTGCTGGGCCGCAACGGCGCCGGCAAGACCACCACGCTGCGCGCCGTGATCGGCCTGCTGACCAAGCGCCAGGGCAATATCACCGTCTACGGCAAGGACACGCAGGGCATGGCGCCCGAGGACATCGCGCGCCTGGGCGTGGCCTATTGCCCCGAGGAGCGTGGCATCTTCGCCAGCCTGGACGTGGAGGAGAACCTGATGCTGCCCCCGGTGCTGATGCCCGGCGGCATGACGGTGAACGAGATCTACACCTTGTTCCCCAACCTCAAGCTGCGCCGCAAGAGCCCGGGCACGCGCCTGTCGGGCGGTGAGCAGCAGATGCTGGCGATCGGCCGCATCCTGCGCACCGGCGCCAAGCTGCTGCTGCTGGACGAATGCACCGAAGGCCTGGCGCCCGTGATCATCGACAAGATCGGCGAGGCCATTGGCATCCTGCGCCAGCGCGGCTTCACCATCCTCATGGTGGAACAGAACTTCCGCTTCGCCTCCGGCGTGGGCGACCGTTTCTATGTGGTGGAAGAAGGCCGCGTAATCGAGACCTTCGACCGCGCAGCCATCACCGCCGACCGCGCACGCATCGAGGCCCTGCTGGGCGTGTAAGCGCACCTCGGCCACACAAAAGAATCTCTGGAGAATCGCAGATGCCGGATACCTTGTTCGGATTTCCCATGGCCGCCATCGTCGGGCAGGTGCTGGTGGGCATGATCAACGGCTCGCTTTACGCCCTCATGAGCCTGGGGCTGGCCATCATCTTCGGCCTGTTGCGCGTGGTGAACTTCGCGCACGGCGCGCAGTACATGCTGGGCGCTTTCGTGGCCTGGGGCCTGCTGGAATACGTGGGCCTGAGCTACTGGTGGGCGCTGCTGATCGCGCCGCTGGTGGTGGGCGCCACCGGGCTGGCGCTGGAGCGCACGCTGCTGCGCAAGCTCTACCACCTGGACCACGTCTACGCGCTGCTGCTGACCTTCGGCTTCGCGCTGATCCTGGAAGGCGCCTTCCGCTACAAGTTCGGCGCCACGGGCCAGCCCTACCCCAACCCCATCGCGGGCGGGCTGGAGACCGACATGGCCTTCTTCCCCTGGTACCGCCTGTGGGTCATCGTCGCGTCCATGGGCATGTGCCTCGTGACCTGGTTCGTGATCGAGCGCACCAAGCTCGGCTCGTACCTGCGTGCCGCCACCGAGAACCCGAACCTCGTGCGGACCTTCGGCGTGCGTGTGCCGCGCATGCTGATGCTGACCTACGGCCTGGGCGTGGCGCTGGCCGGCTTCAGCGGCGTGATGGCCGCGCCCATCTACCAGGTGAACCCGCTCATGGGCTCGCAGCTGATCATCGTGGTCTTCGCCGTGGTGGTGATCGGCGGCATGGGCTCCATCATGGGCGCCATCGTGGCCGGCTTCACGCTGGGGATCATCGAGGGCATCACCAAGGTGGTCTATCCGGACGGCGCGGGCATGGTGGTGTTCGTGCTGATGCTGATCACGCTGGCCGTGCGGCCCAACGGCCTCTTCGGCAGCAAGACCTGAAGTGAACAGGACGACAACGACATGACCGACACCACCCACCGCCTCGCGCGCTACCAGCGCCCGTTCCTGATCGCCGGCGCCATCGTGCTGCTGGTTGCGCCCTTCCTGGCCTACCCGATCTTCCTGATGAAGCTGCTGTGCTTCGCACTGCTGGCCGCCTCGCTGAACCTGATGATCGGCTACGTGGGCCTGCTGTCCTTCGGGCACGCCATGTTCTTCGGCGCAGCCGCCTATGCCACGGCCCATTCCACCAAGGTCTGGGGCTTCGACCCGGCGCTGGGCGTGCTCTTCGGCGCGGCTGTCGCCGCCTTCATCGGCGCCACCACGGGCCTCTTGGCCATCCGTCGCGCGGGCATCGCCTTCTCGATGATCACGCTGGCCTGCGCGCAGCTGGTCTACTTCATTGCGCTGCGCTCGCCCTTCACGGGCGGAGAAGACGGCATCCAGAACGTGCCGCGCGGCCACCTGCTGGGCTTGCTGGACCTGGCCGACAACACCACGCTGTACTACGTGGTCATGGTGGTCGTGGTGGCCGCCTTCTGGCTGATCTGGCGCATCGTGCACTCGCCCTTCGGCCAGGTGCTGACCGCCATCCGCGACAACGAGCCACGCGCCATCTCGCTGGGCTACCGCGTCAACCAGTACAAGCTGCTGGCCTTCACGCTGTCGGCCGCGCTCGCGGGCCTGGCCGGCGGCATGAAGAGCATCGTGTTCCAGATCGCCACGCTCAACGACGTGAGCTGGACCACTTCCGGAGAAGCCCTGCTGATGGGCATCGTCGGCGGGCTGCAGACCATGCTGGGCCCCGTGGCGGGTGCGATCGTGGTCGTGACCATGGCCAACTCGCTGTCGGGCTTCGCCGAGGCCGTGATGATCATCCAGGGTGCGGTCTTCGTGCTGGTGGTGATGCTGTTCCGCAAGGGCATCGTGGGAGAGGTCAACGCCTTCCTGAACCGCCGCGCATCCCGTGACACTGTCTGACGCACTCGACACCGGAGACCACCCCATGACCACGAACACCGTTTCTCCCCGTCTGCTCGAAGGCCGCCTGGCCCTGGTGACCGGCGCGCGCGCCGGCATCGGCCGCGCCATCGCCCTGCAATACGCCCAGGCCGGCGCCCGCGTGGTGCTGGCGGACCTCAGCGCCGAGGACTGTGCCGCCACGGTGGCCGAGATCACCGCGGCCGGTGGCCAGGCCTGGGCCTTCTCGCTGGACATCACCGACATCGAGGCCTGCGCCGCGCTGGCCGAACGCGTGGGCCGCGAGATCGGCACGCTGGACACGCTGGTCAACAACGCCGGCATCCTGATCCGCGAAGGCATCGACACACCCGACGTGCACCGCAAGATCCGCAAGGTCTTCGACGTGAATGTGATGGGTGGCTTCAACGTGCTGCACGCCTTCCTGCCCGCGCTGCGCAAAACACGCGGCTGCGTCATCAACATCGCCTCGGGCGCGGCCTTCATCGCGCAGGCCGGCTGCATCGGGTATTCCGGCTCCAAGGGCGCCGTGAAGATGCTCACGCAGACCATGGCCGTGGACCTGGCGCCCGACGGCATCCGCGTCAACGCCATCGCCCCCGGCGTGATCGACACCCCCATGACCGAGGCCACGCGTGGCGACGCCAAGCGCCTGGAAGGTTTCCTCAAGCGCACCCCGCTGGGCCGTGTGGGGCAGCCCGACGAGATCGCGGCGCCAGCGGTGTTCCTGGCATCCAGCATGGCCAGCTACATCAACGGTGTGACGCTGCCCGTGGATGGCGGCGTGCTGGCAACCTGAAGACCGCACCATGGCAACGACCCAAGGCATGCGTTTCCTCCTGACCGGCGCCGCCCGCGGCATCGGCCGCGCCATGGCCGAACGCCTGGCCCGTGACTCCCTGCAACGCCATGGCGCCCCCGCGCGCATGGTGCTGGCCGACCTGCACGGTGACGAGCTGGAAGCGCTGGCCGCCACGCTGCGCGCCCAAGGCCACGAGGTCATCCCCGTCACCGCCGACATGGCCGACCCCGCCTCCCCCACGCGGCTGGTGGATGCCGCCCAGGCCTTCGGCGGCCTGGAAGCCGTGGTCAGCAACGCCGGCTTCGCCATCCCCAGCCCGCTGCTCACCGCGCGCATGGACGACTGGGACAAGGTCTTCGCCGTGCACGTGCGCGCAGCCTGGCTGCTGGGCCAGGCCGCACACCCGCTGCTCAAGGCCGCGCGTGGCAGCATCGTCATCACCACCTCCATCTCTGGCAGCAATGCCACCGCGCCGCTGGCCGCCTACAGCCCCAGCAAGGCAGCCGCGCTGATGCTGGTCAAGCAGATGGCGCTCGAATGGGGGCCGGACGGCATCCGCGCGAACGCGCTGTCACCCGGCATCACCGAGACACCCCGCACCGCACCGGTGTACGCCGACCCGAGATCCCGCGCCCAGCGCGAGTCCCGTGTGCCGCTGCGCCGCATCGCCGTTGCCGAGGACATGGCCAATGCGCTGTCGTTCCTGGTGGGGCCGGATGCGGGCTATGTGAACGGGGTGGACCTGCTGGTGGACGGCGGGTTGGCGAACGGGTTGATGGGAAGCCTCAACATGGGTGGCTGGCAGGGGTAGCGAGGCAGAGACCGGGGGCCAAACGCTGGCCCGGATGTTCAGCGCTGGGTGCTGCCCAAGAATTCGATCAAGAGGATCTGGAAAATGCGGCATCCATCATGTCGCCATGCGCATTGGGGAATCCTCGTCCTCCCTACGCCTCCACCGCGACGCCGACATCCGCGTGCAAGGCAATCAGACCTTTGTCGAAGCTGGCCAATTTGCCACCATGGTGGCGAGCCAAACTCGCAAGGTAGGCGTCGGTCACCTGCCGATGGCCCATGACCCCGTACCAGCGTACTTCTTCATAGGGCAGCACGTCGGGCCAGAAATGATGTCTCTCATGGGCAGTCACCACACCTAGCAACGCAAGTGCCTGATCGACTCCGTGGTTGCCGAGGCGCATGACCAGGCGCAGCAGCGTTCCCTGCGTGATCGGGCACGTTGCGAACCCGCTTTTCGATTCCGCGAACCATCGGCGTGCCGGTGCATGGTGCACATGCGATTCGTCGATCAACGCGTAGAGCACATTGCCGTCCAGTAGATACACGGCATCCGACACCTTGCGCCTGGAAACGGGCCGTCCAGGCATCACTCGTCCTCGAGCACGCGAACGTCTTCAGCCGTCACCGGGCGCGGTGAGCGGATCAGTGGCAAACCCGTCTGCGGGTCGATCCTCAGAGCCGCATTTCCGGCAGCATCCGCTGCGAGAGGAGGGTTGGACAAGCCACGCCGAAGCAGCTCGGCCACCGTCTGGTTCATGCTCTTGCGGCCATGCGCGGCGATGGAAGTGACTGCGTGGTGAAGGTCTGCTGGCAAGTCAATGGTCGTTCTCATGGCGCATCATTGCATCATGGTGAAATGATGTCAACTCGTGGACCTGTGGGTTTGCCGGCGCATGCGACCTGTGCCGTCACTGAACGGATGAACACACCATATTCCGTAAACGATCACCAGAAACGCCACCGCCCCGCTGGCCGCCTGCAGCCCCACGCGCCCAGCGCGAGTCCCGCGTGCCGCTGGAGCGCAACGTCCATCAGCCGAAGAAAGCCCTGCCCGCTACCGGGCAAGCCTGGAGAAAACACCGGTGCCTATACTGAAAGCTGTGTCCCGCAGGCTTGCCAAATGGACAAAGAGCCTCCCTCCCACCACCCGGAACCCGCCTTCCGTTTCCTGGCCGGAGATGGCGCGGCATCGCGCTACATCCTCTCCATGGACTGGACGCGCACGCCGTTGGGCCCATGGAGGGATTGGCCCCCCACGCTGAAGATCGCACTGGGCATCGTGCTCAGGACACCGCGCCCCACGCTGCTGTGGTGGGGGCAGGACCTGGTCCAGTTCGCCAACGACGCGTTCCTGGCCGACGTGCAGCGGGAGCCGCAGGCCGCCACGGAACACCGAGCCACGCAGTTCTGGGCCGCCGCATGGCCCGCTCTGCAACCGGGGGTCGACCAGGCGATGCGATCCGGACAGGCCTGCACGGTGGACAGCTGTTCCATGCTTGTCTCCGATGCAGGCGACTGCGTGCAAAGGCGCCTGGAGCTCACGCCCGTGGTGGACGCGCAAGGGATCTCCGCCGGGCTGATCGTGGCGGTGATGGATAGCACAGGCAGCGCCGCACTGGAACATACCCAGCATCTGCTCCGCGAGGCGATGGACTCCCAGACCCGGCTCGCGAAGCAAAGCGCCGCGTTCGAACAAGCCGCGCAGTTCATGCGCAAGGTCACGGACAGCATCCCCGGGCGCGTGGCCTACTGGGACGCGCAGACGCGCTGCCTCTTCGCCAACCGCGGCTTCGCCCAGTGGTTCGGCATGGCGCCCGAAGACATGGTGGGACGGACCCCCATGGAAATGTTCGGCCCGAATGCCCTCGACGGCGTGCGCCCCTACCTCGATGGCGCCCTGGCAGGCCACCCGCAAATATTCGAGACGCACGCCCGGCAACCCGACGGCAGCGTGCTCTCCAACCAGGTCCACTACCTGCCGGATGCCCTCGTGAACGGTGTCCCGCCGGGCATCTTCGTGATGGGCTTCGACATCACCGCCCTGAAGCAGGCCGAGGCGGCGTTGAAGACAGCCAATGACGACCTGGCCCTCGCCCGCGACGCGGCCCAGGCAGGCAGCCGCGCCAAGGGTGCTTTCCTCGCGAACATCAGCCACGAGATCCGCACCCCGCTCAATGCGATCCTCGGCATGACGCACCTCCTGTCGCGGCGGATTTCCGACGCCGGGCAACTGCAGCAGCTGGCCAAGGTGGAGAACGCTGCGAACCACCTGCTCAACCTGATATCGGACGTGCTGGACCTGTCGAAGATCGAAGCCGGGAAGCTCGATCTGGAGCACAACGATTTCGCGCCAACGGCCATCATCGACAGCGCGCTGGAGATGGTGCGCGCGTCGGCGCAGGCCAAGGGTCTGCAGCTGCTGCATGAGACATCGGGTCTGCCGGCCACCGTCTGCGGCGACGCACTGCGGCTGTCGCAGATCCTCATCAACCTGCTGTCCAACGCCGTCAAGTTCACGGCGCGGGGTTCGGTCACGTTGCGTGGTGCCACCCTGGAAGCGATGGACGGCCGCTACCGCCTGCGTTTCGAGGTGGAAGACACCGGCATCGGTATCGCAGCGAGCGACCAGTCCCATCTGTTCGGCGCGTTCGCGCAAGCCGACAGCTCCATTCGGCGAAGCCACGGCGGCACGGGCCTGGGCCTGGCGCTCTCGCGCCAGCTCGCACGTGCCATGGGCGGCGAGGCCGGCGTGGAAAGCTGCCTGGGCGTGGGCAGCACCTTCTGGTTCGACGCGTGGCTGGACGCGGGCCGTGCCAGCACCGACACGCAGGCCCCGGCGCATGGCACGCCGGAGCAGCGCCACGCCACGCTCCCCGCGCTGGAGGCCCGCATGCGCGCCTTGCATGCCGAGCGACGGATCCTGCTGGCGGAAGACAACCCCGTGAACCAGGAGGTGGCGGTGTCGCTGCTGGAATGCGTGGGGCTGTGGGTGACCACCGCCAACGACGGTGAGGAAGCGATCGCCCGCGTGGAGTCCGAGCATTTCGACCTGGTGTTGATGGACATGCAGATGCCGCGCGTCGATGGACTGGAAGCAGCGCGTGCCATCCGCGCCGGCCAGCACGGCCTGCCCATCATCGCCATGACGGCGAACGCGTTTGCGGAGGACCGCCAGGCTTGCATGGACGCCGGCATGAATGACCACCTTGCCAAACCGTTCCAACCGGAGGCGATGTACGCGCTGCTCCTGAAGTGGCTGCCGCCGAGGGACCCGGCTTCATCGCCCTTGGCGGGATTGCCGCGCTGAGCGCACGCCACCGGCGACAAGCCGCTCGGCAGCCAGGAGAGCAGCGGCGTCCCTACCGGAAGCAACGGGAACGCCACGACCCGGTCACGCGCCCGCCGGCTCGCAGAAACAGGCCTTCAACTGGCTCCACTGCCGCGCCGGCAAATGGTCTTCGCGCGCCGTCATCCAGTAGCCATCCTCCAGCACCAGCGCATCCTTCGACAGCCGCACCAGTGTGTTGTCCTGCAGCTCCGGCGCACAGAGCGGCACGGAGCCCAGGAGCACGCCGAGCCCGGCCCTTGCCGCTGCCAGCGCGGCAACAAAACTGTCGAAGCGCCAGCGCGGCACCGGCGCGGCGGCGTCGCCGGTGCGCTCGGCCCATTCCTGCCAACCCGGCCGCGGGCCGGAGACGGCGATGCGCGGCAGCTCTTGCCAATGGCGCGATTGCCGCAGCAGCGCGGGAGTTGCCAACGGTGCCAGCACCTCCTGGTACAGCCTGGCGCCGACCATGCCCGGCCAGCCCCCATTGCCGTAACGCACCTCGATATCGGCGTTGGACTTCGCGAAGTCGGGCTCGATGGCCATCGTGGTCAGCGACAACTGGAACTGCGCGCCGGGGTCCAGCGCGGCCAGCCGCGGGACTATCCACAGCTGGATCACCGACGCGCTGGCAGACAGCACCAGCTTCTGCAGCGGCTTGCCGAACAACTCGTCGGCGCTACGGTTCAGGCTGCGCAAGGCAGCGCTGACGTACGGCAGCCAGGCCTCGCCTTCCACCGTCAGCGTCACGCCGCGGGCCTGGCGGGTGAACAGCCGGGCCCCCACGCGCTGCTCCAGGTGCTGGATGCGCTGGCTCACCGCCGCCTGCGTCAACCCCACCTCCTGCGCTGCGGCCGTGAAGTTGCCGGTGCGCCCCGCGGCCTCAAACACCCGCACCCATTCCAGCGGCAGCTTGTCCATGCGTTCGTTGCCCACAGCCATAACTGCAACCGCCTCTCAGCCATCGAAATGATTGTTTGTCATTATGGATGGCCGGCTGGACACTGCTGGCCTCGATGCATGCCGATCCGGCAAGGGGTTCAAGGCCATGGTGACAGTTCAGGTGTCCAAAGACGGCGGGGTGTTGACGCTCGGCGGCACAGCGGGTGCGGCGCTGCGCTTCCACGCCCTCTGGCTGCGCGACAACGCCTGGGATGCGCAGACCCGCGCGCCGGGCAACGGGCAGCGCCTCATCGCGCTGCGCGACATTCCCGCCGACACGCGCATCACCTCGGCGGCCATCGGCGGCGACCTCCTGACGGTGCACTTCGCCCCCGAAGGCAAAAGCGTCGAGTACGACATCCCCTGGCTGCAGGCGCATGCCTATGACAGGCCCGCGCAACGGTCGCCGGGCTGGACTGCGGACACCACGAGCACCTGGGACAGTGGCTTGGGTGGTGCGGTTCCCGTCGGCGACCTGGACACGGTGCGCCAGCACCCCGCCGCCCTGCGCGACTGGCTGGCCCATGTGCGCCGCTACGGGTTCGCCAAGTTGACCGGCGGCCCCGTCGAACCCGGCGCGCTGCTGCAGGTGGCGGCGCTCTTCGGCTACGTGCGCGAGACCAACTACGGCGTGTACTTCGAGGTGCGCACCGAGGTCAACCCCAGCAACCTGGCCTACACCAGCCTGGGCCTGCAGGCGCACACCGACAACCCCTACCGCGACCCGGTGCCGACCATGCAGATCCTGTACTGCCTGGAGAACTCCGCCGAGGGCGGCGAGAACATGGTGGTCGATGGCTTTCACGCCGCGTTGCGCCTGAAGGACGAGAACCCGGCCTGGTTCGACCTGCTGACGCAGCACTGCGCACGCTACGAATACGCGGGCGAGGCGGGTGTGCGCCTGCGTGCGCGGCGCCCGATGATCGAGCTGGCACCCGATGGCGAATTGGTGGCGGTGCGCTTCAACAACCGCTCCACGGCCGCCATCACCGACGTGCCCTTCGAGAAGATGGCCGACTACTACGCGGCCTACCGGCGCCTGGGCGAGATCATCGACGACCCCGCCATGGAGGTGACCTTCAAGCTCGCGCCGGGTGAATGTTTCATCGTCGACAACACGCGCGTGCTGCATGCCCGCAAGGGCTACTCCGGCAGCGGCAAGCGCTGGCTGCAGGGGTGTTACCCCGACAAGGACGGCCTGTTGTCCACGCTGGCTGCCTTGGAGCAGCAGAACCTGCAGGCACCACCACAGCCGGTGGCGAAGGTGCACCCGTGACGCTGACGCCCGCCACCATCGTCGAGTTCCTGGCCGACATTTTCGAGCGCCGCGGCGGCGAGGAATACCTGGGCGAGCCGGTGACGATGGCCCAGCACATGCTGCAGGCCGCACGGTTCGCCGAGCAGGCGGGCCAGCCGGACGAGGTGATCGTGGCCGCCCTGCTGCACGACATCGGCCACTTCACCAGCGAGTTCGGCACCTACTCGCCCGACGACACCGAGGACCGGCACCACGACGACGCCGGAGGCGACATCCTGGCGCCGTTCTTCCCGCCGCGGGTGGTCGACTGCGTGCGCCACCACGTGGCCGCCAAGCGCTACCTCTGCGCGACCCGGCCGGAGTATTTCAACAAGCTCTCCCCGGCCTCGGTCCACACGCTGGGCCTGCAGGGCGGGCCGATGCACGCGGACGAAGTGGCCGCCTTCGAACGCCATCCGCACCTCAAGGACATCCTCAAGGTGCGGGTGTATGACGAAGCGGGGAAGCGGGAGGACATGCAGACGCCGGCGTTTGGGTATTACGCGGCGATGGTGCAGCGGGTCGTCGATACCCATTGCCAGACCGCCAGTGCGTGAGCGACACAGAACCAGGAACGCCCGCCTCGCCGTCCATGCGTACTTCAGCGCCACTGCCCCACTCCTTCCGGAGGTTCATGAACAGGGCATCCGGCACCGTTGTGACTGGCGGCGATGCGCCCTTAGGGAAAGCCGAGGTGCGCAGAACTTGCCAGTGGATGGCTGATTGAATCGGGAGGGATGAACCCGTTCAGTGACAGGACGTGGTCCGCCCATGTGGGCCGGCTCGAATGTTCGCATTGCCGGACGCGCGGCACACGTTACCGAAGTCAACACGTGGCGACCTTGGCCGCATGCATGGGAAGGATGCGGCGTCATGCATCTCCAGGCCCCTCGTCTAACCGCGTGCTGCCGCCCGTCAACTCACGCTCTATCTGCTCGATGCTAGGCAAACTCGTCAGCAACTCGGCAGGCAGGGATTCAAGCAGCTTGTATTCGGCGATGCCCATGGGCTGGTTCTTGTCGCCCAATGCATATTCGGCCACGACCTTGTTCTTGCTCTTGCACAGCAAGAGACCAATCGTCGGGTTGTCGTATTCGCCCTTGACCTGACGGTCCACAGCGGTCAGGTAGAACCCCAGTTGCCCAAGGTGCTCGGGCTTGAACTTGCCGGCTTTCAGCTCGATCACCACGTAGCAACGCAGTTGAGGTGGTAGAAGAGCAGGTCGATGAAGAACTCGTCGCCGCCCACATCCAGCAAAACCTGCCGACCGACAAAGGCAAAGCCCGCGCCCAGTTCCAGCAGGAATTCAGTGACGTGTTGCACCAGGGCACTCTCTATGGCGCGCTCGCCTGCCTCGCGGCCAAGTCCCACAAAGTCCAAACGGTACGGGTCCTTCAATGACTCGCGGACCAGATCGGACTGGGGCTTTGGCAGACTGGCATCGAAGTTGGTGACGGCCTTGCCGGTGCGCTCCAGCAACCGTGTTTCTATGTGGATGTTCAGCACATTGCGTGACCAGCCGTTTGCGATGGCACTTTGGGCATAGGCAAGTCGCTGCGGTGCATCCTTCAGGCGGGTGAGCAGCACCAGGTTGTGGCCCCAGGGAAGTTGTCCAACAGCCTGTTGGACTATTTCGGCGTCTGGCCACGCCTGGGCAAAAGCCCGCATGTACATGAGGTTTGCGCGGGAGAACCCCTCATTTCAGGAAAGGCTGCGCGCAGATCGTGGGCCAGCCGATCGATGACCTTGGCGCCCCACCTTGCTCGGCTTGGCGCGCCAGGATGTCACGGCAAATCTGCCAGTACAGCAGAACCAGTTCCCGGTTGACGGCCAGCGTGGCACGTTGCTGGGCGGACTGGATGCGGCTTTTGAGGTCGGCCAGCCAGTCGGCATACCCCTCAGGAGGTGTTGTCAGGCCGGCGGGCAGATCACTCATCCTTCACTCCAGTCGCTTCCTATCCAATGCGGTTCTGCATGCTCCGCGCCATGGTCGCAAGCTCCACAGGGGCGGAACAGCATGCATCAGACACTACGATTCCCGCCATGTCCGACCTGCAGCTTCTCTTCCTCCACGGACTGCCGCTGAACGCCGAGATGTGGTCCGGTCAAAGGGGCATCCTCCCCGGCGCCGAGCACGCGCCCACGCTCTACCGCCTGGGCCACACGGTGCCGGAATGGGCGTCGGCCCTCTTGCAGCAGGTACAGGGAGACCGCCTCGTGGTCGTCGGCCATTCCGTCGGTGGATCCTGCGCTGTGGAGATGGCATTGGCCGCGCCGGACCGGATCGCCGCGCTGGTGCTGATCGGCACCAAGGCGGGCCACCGGCCGGATGCCGCGCTGCGTGACGGCGTGCTGCAGACGCTGCGTGAGGGACGAATCGAAGACGCCTGGATGCGCTACTGGAGCCCGCTATTTTCGCCAGCAGTACGCGATAGCGTGAAAGACCGTGCCAGGGCTATCGCCCTGCAACAGTCCTCGCAAGACCTGGCCCGGGGCGTAGCCGCCTTCCACAGCAGGCCGGCACGTGACGCGCAGCTAGGGTCGCTCACATGCCCGGTGCACTTCGTGACGGGTGATGCGGACCCGGCGCCGGGTGTGGACAGCTGCCGCGCGCAGTGCCGCAAGGTCGCGCAGGGCCAGCTGCATGTGGTGCCTTCCTGCGGGCACTATGTGCCGCTGGAGCAGCCGCAGTTCTTGCGCACCTTGCTGCGCGGATTGGTCCGCAGCGTGCAGCAGGGCACTGCAGGCGGTCTGGACCCGCACGCCATGCCACGGATCGGACAGGCCCCGTTTCGTAAAGGGCAACCTCTCAGCTGACACCACCCGGGTGCGGGCGGCCCAGCCGGATCGGCCCGCCTTGGCTGGTGGCATCCACCGGCACACCGCCCCGCGTCACGCGCAGGCGCTGGGCATGCGCCAAGCGTTGCGCCACCTGACGCACCTGGGGCATGAGGTCGCGCCAACGCCCGCTTTCGGGCGCCAGCGCCCTCGCCACTTCCGAGGGGCAGATGGTCGCGTCGGCCTGGCGCCTGGCCAGCAGGGCGAAGATGGTCTCTTCGATGGTGGCGTGCGTCACCGTCGGCATCGCCGTCACAGGCACGCCCGCAGCCGCAGCGCATCCGACGCCGCCGCGCCGGATGCCGTGTTGTCGAAGATGCACCAGCGGTCCGTGCCCTGGGGCCAGCGCCGCAGTCTGGCAGCCTGCGCGTGCAGCCAGTCGTCACCGTAGGCGGAGTAGTACATCCTGGGAGATCCGTGCCAGCGCTGGTAGACGACGGCACCGGCGCCATCGCCCGCCGGGCCGAGCCAGCCGCCCGGGACGGCGGCCGCCGGCGAGCGCGCGGGGTCCGCGGCCACGCGCCCGACCCGCAGCTTCACCAGCAGGCGGTCAGCCGCGGGTTCGAACCAGGTGGCATGGCGAGGCTCGCAGACCACCGGACCGGCGTGCATGCCCGAAAGCAGCGTGAAGAAGCTGCGCACCGGGCGCGCCTCGAACACCAGCGACGGCGGCAACTGCACCAACAGCACGCCAAGCCGCTCGCCCAGGCCCGCCACCTCGGCGAGGAAGCGTTGCAACGGCAGGCGCGCGGCCCGCAGGCGCTGGTCGTGCGTGATGCTGCGCGGCAGCTTGACGGCGAAGCGGAAGCCCGGCGGCGTCTGCGCAGCCCATTTCGCATACACCTCGGGCCGGTGGCTGCGGTAGAACGAGGTGTTGATCTCCGCGCCCTGCAGAACGCGCGCATACCGTGCCAGGTGGCTGCCCTCGCCCGGAAATTCCGCGGCCACCGCGCGCGGGATGCTCCACCCCGCGGTGCCGATGCGCACGCGGGCCACGTCGACCGAGGGCACGTGGAAGTCGATGGGGGTGGTGCGCTGCATGGAGGCTTGGCGGGCATGGTACCCACTCCGTGCTGTCCAGTTTCCAACAATTCGGATACGTGATATTCCACGGCCGGGCAGCCGGTTAGTTGCCGCGGCGCGCATCTGACCCCATCATCCCCGGCCATCGAGACCACCTGCACCCGGGCGGTCCATAGCGCACAACAGGAGTCAGCATGCAGGCAGAGTTCCGCAGCGAACATGCACCCGTTTCCTCGCAACATCCGCAGAAGGCCCTCCGCCGGCTCGACCTCGTCGTGGTCGGTGCCGGTTTCGGCGGCATGTACGCGGTCCACAAGTTCCGCCAGATGGGGCTGGACATCCAGGGCTTCGAGGCCGGCAGCGACGTGGGCGGCGTGTGGTACTGGAACCGCTACCCCGGCGCGCGGGTGGACCTGCCCAGCATCGACTACAGCTATTCCTTCTCGCCCGAGATCGAGCAGGAGTGGAGCTGGTCCGAGCAGTTCGCGGGCCAGCCCGAGCTGATGCGCTACATCGACTTCGTCGCCACGAAGCTTGACCTGCGCCGCAGCATCCAGTTCAACACCCGCGTGAACAGCGCCGTGTGGGACGAGGCGCGCCAGCTGTGGACCGTGAAGACCGACCAGGGCGACGTGCTGGAGGCGACGTATTGCGTGATGGCCACCGGCCCGCTGTCGATCCCCAAGGAGCTCGACATTCCCGGCCTGAAGCGCTTCCAGGGCCGGGTGATCCACGCCGCGCGCTGGCCGCGTGAGCCGGTGGACTTCGCCGGCAAGCGCGTGGGCATCATCGGCACGGGCTCCACCGGCATCCAGATCGTGCAGACCGTGGCACCGCAGGCAGGCGAGTGCTTCGTGTTCCAGCGCACCCCCAGCTTCAGCATGCCGATGTGCAACGAGGTGATGACACCCGAGCACATGGCCGACGTGAAGCGCCATTACCCCACCATCCGCGAGACGGCGCGCAACACGCCCATCGGCGGCACGCGCCCGCAGTCCTCGCGCATGTTCTTCACGGCCACGCCGGCGCAGCGCGCCGTGCTGATGGAACAGGCGTGGCAGCAGGGCGGCCTGGCGCTGATGGGCACCTTTTCCGACCTGCTGACCAACGCCGAGGCCAACGAGCACGTGGCCGAGTTCGTGCGCGGCAAGATCAGCGAGGTGGTGAAGGACCCCGTCACCGCCGAAAAGCTCAAGCCGCGCGGCTACCCCATCCTGGCACGCCGCCCCTGCCTGGACACGGGCTACTACGAGGCCTACAACCTGCCGACCACGCACCTGGTCGACTGCCTCACCGACCCCATCGTGGAGATCACCGAGCGCGGCGTGCGCAACCAGTCCGGCGAGACCGAACTCGACATCCTGATCCTCGCCACCGGCTACGACGGCCTCACGGGCGCGATGCTGGCCTTCGACGTGACGGGCCGCAACGGCCGCACGGTCAAGGACAAGTGGAAGGACGGCTCTCGCTCGTACCTGGGCCTCATGATGGAGGGTTTCCCCAACCTCTTCATGACCACCGGCCCCAACGGCCCGGCCGCGCTGGCCAACATCATCCGCCTCAGCGAGAACGACGTGGACTGGATCGCCGGCATGATCACGCACATGCAGAAGAACGGTCTGGGCGCGGTGGACGCCGACGCGCAACGCGAGGACGACTGGATGGACACGGTGCGCGAATTCGCCAAGCGCACCCTCGTGTCCAAGGCGAAGACCTGGTACGTGGGCGCCAACGTCAAGGACAAGCCGCAGGGCCTGACGCTGTTCACCGGGGGCTACCTCAAGTACCGCGAATACTGCCAGGCGGCCGCGGCCAACGGCTACGCGCATTTCCACTTCGTGCCGCAGAAGGAAACCGCGACGGTCGACGCCTGACGCCCGCCACGGGGCAACAGGCAAGGAACCACGGGCACCGGCCGATGGCGGGCGGACCCTAGAATCGCGGCTCCCGCCGGCGCACCCGCGCCGGCTCCCTCCTTCGCCGCCCTTCTCCCTTCCAACGCCCATGTGTGGCCTCTTCGTCGTGCTGCAGCGCGGTACCCCGGTGGCGCTGGACGAAGCGCTGGAGGCCACGCGCATGCTGCGGCACCGCGGTCCGGATGGCTGGCACCACACGCTGGACACCATAACGCCCGAGCAGGCGCCACCGGTACAGGTCTTCCTGGGCCACACGCGTCTGGCGATCCAGGACCCGCAGGCCCGCTCGGACCAGCCCCTGCGGCGCGGCCCCCACACGCTGGCCTACAACGGCGAGATCTACAACTTCCGCGCGCTGCGCCAACAGCTGGCGCAAGGCGGTGAGGCCTTCGGCACCGAAGGGGACACCGAGGTGCTGCTTGCGCTGCTGC
The DNA here is from genome assembly GCA_965278985.1 of Burkholderiaceae bacterium. Taxonomy (GTDB): domain Bacteria; phylum Pseudomonadota; class Gammaproteobacteria; order Burkholderiales; family Burkholderiaceae_C; genus CAISIP01. The sequence continues at coordinate 2,889,821 of OZ257131.1, forward strand.
GCCGGCATGGCGTGCCAGGGCTGGCGCAGGCCAACGGCCAGTGGGCCTTCTGCCTGCTGGATGCCGAGGCGGGCCGCCTCACGGCCGCGCGGGACCGCTACGGCAAGAAGCCGCTGTTCTGGTATGCCGACGACGCGCGCATCTGCCTCGCTTCGGAGATCGCACCGATCCTGCATTACCTGGGCCGGGCCCACGGCATGCGCACCGAGGCCCTGCGGCAGTTCCTGCGCTGGGGCTGGTTGTATCCCGCCGCCGACGGCAGCACCCATGTGGAAGGCATCCGCCAGGTGCGCGCCGGGGCCGCGCTGCACATCGATCTGGCCCGCTGGCAGTGGCAGGAGCAGCCCTGGTTCGATCTGGCGGCCCATGTCGCGCACACGCCCGCCCCCGACGACCTGGCCACCACGCTGGAAGACGCCGTGCGCCTGCGCCTCGTGGCCGACCGCCGCGTGGGCCTGCTGCTGTCGGGCGGCATCGACAGCTCGCTGCTGCTGGCCGTGTTGCACCGCATGGGCGTGCAGGACCAGGTGAGCTGCTTCACGGGCGACGCCGGCAAGAGCGACGATGCACGCTACGCAGAGGCCTGCATCGCGCAACTCGGCATCCATGCCGTGCGCCTGCCGCTGGACTATTCCGCCACCGGCATGGACGCCTTCCTGCAGGCCTGCCGCCACCAGGAGAAGCCTTTCCCGCTGATCGGCAACGTGCTGGCCATGCCGCAGATGTATGCCGAGATCGCGCGCCACGGCGTGCCGGTGGTGCTGGATGGCACGGGTGGCGACGAGGTGTTCGCAGGCTACTGGGACCGCTATGCCCGCTTTGCCCTGTGGGAGGCGGTGCAGCGCGGCGACGAGGCATGGATCGGCACGCTGCTGCAGGCCAACGCGGACGACCAGCGCCTGCATCGCCTGCTGCAACAGGCCCTCGCCGATGCGCGCGCGGGCACGCCTCCCACTGCGCCTGCCCCCGGCATCCAGGGCCAGGCCGGCGACCCGCCGGGCATGGACGCTTTGCTGCGCGACCCTGGCGTGGCAACCGCGACGCCCGTGGACCCGCTGCGGATGTTCGCCGGCCCGCTGGGCGAAGCATTGGTGGGGGATGCCCAGCAGGGCCGCCTGCTGGAATGGTTGTGGCAGAACGACCGCAACGCCATGGCCCACGGCATCGAGAACCGCAGCCCCTTCCTGGACCACCGCATCGCGCCCTGCATGGCGAGTGGCCTGGCGGGCAAATTCAGCGGCCCGTGGAACAAGATGGCGCTGCGCCAGCTCTTCGACACCTTCGCGCCGCTGCCCACCCAATGGCGGCGCGACAAGCAGGGCTTCCGCTGGGTCTACCACCGCTTCCTGCAACAGAACCAGGCGCAGATCCTCGAGCTGATCGCCGCCTCGCGGTGCCTGCCTGAACTCATCGACACCGGCCGGTTGCTGGACGCAGCGCGCTCCAACGAGGCGTGGCGGGAGTCGAGCCTGCTGCAGCGGGCGCTGAGCGTGGCGGGCGTGGAGCAGGCGATGGACGGTGCGGTACGCAGCGGAAAGGGACCGTGAACCTCTGGTTTCACGCAAGTTGAAGGACAGCGGCCTGAGCGCGCCCTATCCGGGTACCCTTCTGGCTCGCCACCCTTTCAACCGCATTCAGGGAGACCCCATGACCGCGAAAAACACCATCTGCCTCTGGTACAACGGCACGGCGCTGGACGCCGCGCAGTTCTACGCCCAGACTTTTCCGGACAGCGCGGTCCACGCCGTGCACCACGCCCCTGGCGACTACCCGGCGGGCAAGCAGGGGGATGTGCTGACGGTGCAGTTCACGGTGTGCGGCATTCCCTGCCTGGGGCTCAACGGCGGGCCAGCGTTCCAGCACGATGAGGCCTTCTCGTTCCAGATCGCCACCGACGACCAGGCCGAGACGGACCGCCTGTGGGATGCCATCGTCGGCAACGGCGGTCAGGAAAGCGCGTGCGGCTGGTGCAAGGACCGCTGGGGCCTGTCGTGGCAGATCACGCCACGCGTTTTGACGGAAGGCATCAGCGATCCCGACCAGGCCGTGGCCAAGCGCGTCTTCGACGCGATGATGACCATGCACAAGATCGACGTGGCTGCCATCGAGGCCGCCCGCCGCGGCTGAGCACGGCTCTGGCACCACCGCAGCGCATGGCTGCGGTGGCGCCACGCATCAATTCGTGCCGCGCGCTGCGTTGCGCATGTCGCGGATATCGTCGTGGTTGCGCTGCGCGCCGTCGGCCTGGGCTTGCACCACGGCCAGCACGTCCGGCGGCAGGGCCTGCTTCAGCGCCTTGCGGTAACGGGCCACGGCCGAGTCCTCGCCGCGCTCGCAGGACTCGAGGATCGACAGCTCGCTGTCCGCACCCACGGCGCCCTTGACCTGCACCCATCCACGGTGCAGCGCGCCGGCTGCCGTGCCACCGTCAGCGGGCTCGCCGCCATACTTGCGGATCAGCTGGATGAGTTCCTCCCCTGCCTGGCGGCAGCTGGTGGCGCGCGCCGCGAACAGCGCCTTGGCGCGGGCGGTTTCCACCTGCTCGGCGCAGGTCTTGAAGCCGTACTCGCCGTCGCGTGCGTTCTCCAGCAGGTCGTTCAGGACCGCGACCACGTCCTTGTCGGAAAAGGATTCGCTGGCGGTGGCGCCGGCGCGGATGTCGGTGTAAGCAGTGTTCATGTGGTTTCTCCCTGTCGGTTATGCCCTGTGCAGCGGTTCTGCAAGGCGAGCCCCGACTCTAGGGTGCGACCTGCGCGGCCCGTATCGTCGTTGGCCCCCTGGCGCTGTAGGCCATGGCCCCGCGAGGTTGCGGGCGCCGTCACCCCCGACTTCTCCTACAGCCGCGCGAGGCCTTGGGCACCTGTACACCCGCATGGCGCAGCCCAACAATTCAGGCTTCCATGACCAGCGCGCACGAAATTCCTGCAGCCCCGCTGCCTGCATCAGCCGCCCACCCCGCGGGCGGCATCGGCCAGCGCTGGCTGCGCCTGCGGCAGGCCGTGGTGGGTACGCCGGGGCTGGGCGTATTGCTGCTGGCGATACGCAACTACGTGATGCACCAGAGCGCCAACCAGGCCGGCAGCCTCGCCTTCTCGTCGGTGCTGGCGCTGTTCCCGCTGTTGCTCCTGCTGTCGGCCGCTGCGGGCTACTTCGGCCAGCCCGGCGACGCTGCCGCACTCGTACAACGCGTGATGGGCTACGCGCCCCAGGTCGTGCGTGATGCGGTGCAGCCGGTCATCGACCAGGTGCTGGCCCAGCGCAACCAGGCGCTGCTGGCGGTCGGCCTGGTCGTCACGCTGTGGACGGGCTCCTCCGGCATGCAGGCGGTGCGCTCGGCGCTGAACCGCTCCTACGGCATACAGCGCGGGCTGCCCTTCTGGAAAGCGCGCATCAAGGTCACGCTGTTCACGGTGATCGTGGGCAGCGGCATCCTGGCGGCGTTCAGCTCGGTGATCATCATGCCCTACCTGTGGCAGCTGCTGGAGCAGCAGGTCGGGGCGGGAGAAGAAGTGCCCTGGCTGCGCAACAGCGTGCGCTACGGTGGCGCCTTCCTGGTGCTGACGGTGCTCTATGCGCTGCTCTACGGCTGGCTGCCCGACATCCGCCAACGGCTGCGCACCGTGGTGCCCGGTGCCATCGTCGGGGCGGCCCTGTGGGTGGGCGCCGCAGCCACCCTGTCGTACACCTTGCGCACGGCCGGCAAGCTGGCGCTGGTGTATGGCGGCTTCGCCGGCGTGGTGGCGACGCTGGTGTTCCTGTACATCACGGCCTCCACACTGATCTACGGCGCGGAGGTGAACGCGGTGCTGCGCGAGCGCGTCGAAGCCACCAGGCCCGAGCCTCCTGCACCGGGCTGAACGGCACGCCCGCGCCGGCATCAGCGCGGCGGCCGGGACAGCAGGTAGTGGGTCTCGCTCTCGCCCACGACATGGAAGCCATGGCGCAGGTACAGCATGGCCGCCGGGTTCCAGCGCAGGCATTCCAGGCGCGTTTCCAGGCCGCGCAAGGCGGCAAGTTGCAACGCCCCCTCCAGCACCGCCGCACCCACGCCGCGCCCCCGGTAGGGCCGCAGCACGTAGAACTCACCGAAATGCAGGTGCGAGGGCAGGACGTCGATGGACACCGTGCCCACGTCCATCGCGTCGAGCCCGATGATCTGCCAGGGCTTGGCGGTCCAGCGCTGGTGGTGCAGGCTGCGCTGGTACGCATCGTCCCAGCCCCAGCGTTGCGCGACGTGGGGCCCCAGCGCCTCCCGCTTGGCTGCGTAGGCGAACTCGTAGTCATCGGCACTGGCTTGCCTGAGGTGGGGTTCCATGGAGGACCGTGGGGACACCGGATCCACGAGTATGCGGCCGGGCCCCGGCGGCCTCGCGTAGGACATTCACCCTAACACCACCCCCCCAGAAAAAATGGCGCAGCCTTCGACAGGCTGCGCCAGGAGATGGTCGCGCGGTACCCTTGCCCGCGCAGGCGATGCATCAGGCTGCGGCCCACTGGCCCTGGAGCGGAATCGCGGCCGGCCGCACCTGGGCCACGCGTGGCGCGGCGGCGCGCACGGGTGCTTGCGGCCCTGCAACCGGCACCACCGGCACCACCTGCGCCACGGGCACGGCGGCGTCGTCGATGCGGAACACCGCGACGGCATGCACCAGTTCCTCGGCCTGCATCTGCAGGCTCTCGGCTGCCGCGGCACTTTCCTCCACCAGCGCCGCGTTCTGCTGCGTCGCCTGGTCCATCTGCGTCACGGCCTGGCCGATCTGGTTCACACCTTCGCTCTGTTCACGGGTGGCGGTGCTGATCTCGCCCATGATGGTGGACACGCGGCCTACGGAGGCGACGATCTCCGCCATGGTGCTGCCGGCGCGTTCCACCAGGGTCGCGCCCTGTTCGACGCGGGCCACGCTGGAGGCGATCAGCGCCTTGATTTCCTTGGCGGCATTCGCGCTGCGATGCGACAGGCTGCGCACTTCGCCGGCCACCACGGCGAAGCCACGACCCTGGTCACCGGCGCGTGCCGCTTCCACGGCCGCGTTCAATGCCAGGATGTTGCTCTGGAAGGCGATGCCGTCGATCAGGCTCGTGATCTCGGCGATCTGGCGCGAACTTTCGTTGATGTCGTGCATGGTGCTGACCACCTGGCCCACCACGTCACCACCGCGGGCGGCGATCTGTGCAGCGGCCTGGGCCAGCTCACCCCCCTGGCGAGCGTTCTCGGCGTTGTGGCGCACGGTGCTGCCCAGTTGTTCCATCGCGGCGGAGGTCTGCTGCAGCGCCGAGGCCTGCTCTTCGGTACGGTGGCTCAGGTCGCTGTTGCCTTGGGCGATCTGGGTACTGGCGACCGACACGCTCTCGGCGTTGCCACGCACCGTGTGCACCGTCTGGACCAGGCTCTGCTGCATGCGCTGCAAGGAGGCCATCAGGCGGCCGGTCTCGTCGGACGAGGCGACCGTGATCTCGCCCGCCAGGTCGCCGCCGGCGATGCGGTCGGCGGCCTGGACGGCCTGGTTCAGCGGCCGGGTGATGCTGCGCGTGATCAGCCAGCCCGCCACGATGGCGGCGACCATCGCGAAGAGGCAGATCGCGACCAGCTCGCTGCGCTGCAGGGCGTAGTCGTGCGCGGCCTGCTGCTGCAGGGCTTGCGTGCGGGCTTCGGTGTATTCGGCATAGGCGCTGGTGGCACGCACCAACGCGGTCAGCAGCGGACGGCACTCGTCGTTCATGCGGGCGATGGCCTGCTCGCGGTGCTGGTTCAGGGCCAGGTCCACGATGCCCAGGGCCACGGGGCCGTAGGACTGCTCCACCTTGACCATCTCGCCCACCAACTGGCGTGCCTTGTCGGAGACGGCGGTGTCGGCCGCCAGCATGCGCTGCAGCAGTGCCAGCTGGTCCTGCACGCGCTGGTGGGCCACGGTCACGGCGGTCTTCTCGACTTCCAGGTCCGCGGGGCGCGATACCAGCACCAGGTTGCGCGCGGCGATGGCCCGCTCGTCCACGGCGGCACGCACATGCGCGGCCACGGTAGCACGGGCATTCAGGCCCTGCGTGTACTGCAGGAAACGCTCGTTCGCGGAGGACAGGCCGAGCAAGGCCATGGCGGCCACGGCAAGGACCACGGCGGCCAGGATGCCGAAGGCCAACGTGAGGCGTGTACGGATGCTGAAAGAGGGCAACATGGCGGTGGTCCTTGAGAAGTGGCGGTGCAGGTCGTATGGGGAACACCGAGACTGTAGGTTCGCACGCGCCGGGAAGTGTGATGCGACTGTGACGAGCGTGGTTGACGAACGCCGGCTCCGAGGCATGCGTAAGATGGCAGACCGCGACCGACGCGGCCATCCACTCGCAACGCCACCCCAAAAACATGCGCACGCAGTACTACAGCGCCACCAGCCTCGATGGCTTCATCGCCACCGAAGACGACTCCCTGGAATGGCTGTTCCCGCTCGGGGAACTGGGCGCTTCCAGCTACCCGGCCTTCATCGCGGAAGTGGGTGCTCTGGCCATGGGCTCGACCACCTACGAATGGATGCTGCGCAACGCCGACAAGGTGATTGCCGAGACGGGTTCTGCATGGCCCTACGCGCAGCCCGCCTGGGTGTTCAGCAGCCGCACGCTGCCCCGCATCGATGGCGCCGACATCCGCTTCGTGCAGGGGGACGTGCGGCCCGTGCATGCGTCCATGTGTTCGGCGGCCGGAGGGAAGAACCTCTGGGTGGTGGGAGGCGGCGATCTCGCGGGGCAGTTCCACGACGCGGGGCTGCTGGACGAGCTCATCCTGCAGCTGGGCTCGGTCACCCTGGGTCGGGGACGCCCGTTGTTCCCGCGGCGCGTGCTCAGCCCCACGCTGCGGCTCACGGCCGTGCGCCAGATCGGCAGCAGCATGGTCGAGCTGCGCTACGACATCGACCGGATCGGGGAAGCCGCCCAGGGCCCGTTGGGCCAGGGCGCCGGGGAAGGGGGCGCGGCCGCCTGAACGATCAGCGCGGCGTCGCCAGCGCAAGCTTCGTGGAAGCCGCCTCGCGCAACGCCACCACGGGGGCACCGGGCGCGGTGGCAGCGGTGCGCATCGTCGACGACAGGGCCAGGCGCGACTGGAGCGTCTGGGTCTGCTGCATGAACTGGTCGTGCGCGGCGGATCGCTGGAGCAGGACCAGCGTGGTCATCGCCACGACCGAGGCGGTGATCACGGCGGATGCCAGGGCGAAGTTGGTGCGCATGCTGCGGGAAGTCGTGGTGGTCATCGTCATCGTCCTTGTGTGGATGCCGGCGGGGCCGGAGACGGGATGACTGTAGGCGTGGGGCCGGCCGCAAGTGTGATGCAACTGTGACGCGGCGCGGCGAATGGCCGCCACCGGACACTGCGGCAACCGTTCAGGCAGGCATGCCGTCCCGCCGCCACACCGGCACCGGCAGGGCAGCGCCCACGGTGGCCCGCGCGCGCAGCTGGCCGCAGCCACCGTCCACATCCTGCCCCGCCGAATCGCGCAGCGTGGCCAGGATGCCGCGCGCACGCAGGCTGCGCGCCATGTCCTCGCAATGCGCCCAGGCCGGGCGTCGGAAGTCCGCGCCTTCCACGGCGTTGAAGGGGATCATGTTCAACACACCGAGCTTGCCGGACAACAGGCGCACGATGCCCTCGACTTCGTCCGCGCCATCGTTCACGCCCTCAAGCAGCGTCCACTGGTACTGCACGGGGTAGCCGCTGGCGCGCGCATACCGCTCGGCTTCCTCCACCAGTTCCTCGGGCGCCAGCTGCGGGGCACGCGGCAGCAAGGTGCACCGCAGCTCCGCCCGCGTGCTGTGCAGCGACAGCGCCAGCCCGGGCCGCACGCGCTGCTGGTGAAGCCGGGCGAAGGCCCGCGGGTCGCCCACGGTGGAGAACACGATGTTCTTGTGGCCGATACCGCCCACGGTGCCCAGGAAGTCGATGGCCTCCAGCACGTTGTCCAGGTTGTGGGCCGGCTCCCCCATGCCCATGAACACCACCTTGCGCACATGCCGCCGGCCCCGCGCCAGTGCCACCTGCGCCACGATCTCGGCGCTGCCCACCTGGCGCAGCAGGCCATCGCGGCCGGTCATGCAGAACTGGCAGCCCACGGCACAACCGACCTGCGAGGACACGCACACGCCGTCGCGGGGCAGCAGCACACTCTCCACGGTCTGGCCGTCCCCCAGGGCCACGAGCAGCCGCTCCGCCCCGCCGGTGCCGGGATGGACGGCGTGGATGCGTGCCAGCCCCGCCAGCTCCGCCTCGATGGCCGGCATCGCAGCCAGCAACTGCGCGGGGAAGAAGCTCGACGGGCGGCGCTTGCCACTGTCGCGCGGCAAGGCATGCGCCCATCCACGCAGGATGCGCTGCACATGGCTGGGGCCCGCCCCCGCGGCCTGCAGGCGCTGGATGATGTCGGTCAGCCGCATGCGGGGCCGTGGCGGCGGGCCAGGGGTGCGTCTGCATCATCCCCCGGGGGATGGCAGATGGCGCAAGGCGTTCGGATCATGCGCCCGATTGTCCACGCAGAGGCATGCCTGCGGCCGCATCCGCAGGCACCACGATCCGCACCCCGCTGCCGTGCTCGCCACTCTGCAGCTGGAGCTCCACGCCGGCCAGCGCCGCGCGCTCCTGCATGGTGCGCATGCCATTGCCCCCGGCGCGCTGGAAGCCCACCCCGTCGTCGCGCAGGTCGATGGTGATCGCGCCGCCCGTGGCATGGGCGGCCAGCGTCAGCTGGCTGGCCTGCGCGTGCTGCAGCGCGTTGGACAGGGCTTCGAACAGGATGTACTGCAGGTGGTGCATCGCCTCTTCCGTGCAGCCCGCCCACAGCGGCAGCAGGTCCACCTCCCACTGCAGCGCCATGCCCGCCGCCTCGATGCGCGGCTGCAGGCGGAAACGCAGGCTGGCCAGCAGCGCGTTGATGTCGCCCACGGGCAGCGACATGGCATCCACCGACAGGCGCAGCTGGTCCAGCGATTCGCGCAGGGTCTGCAGCACCTCGGCCTGCGTGGCGCGGCCACCCTCGACCTGGCGCATGGCCGTGATGAGGTGGGCGCCCGCGCCGTCGTGCATGTCGCGCAGGATGCGGGCACGTTCCTCGGTCTTGGCGGCAATGCGCTCGAGGCCGCGCAGCTCTTCGTGGCGCGTGGCCAGCTCGGCCTCGCGCTGCTGCACGCGGCGCTCCAGGGACTGGGTCAGTTCGCGCAGCTGCTGACGCGCGCGCTGGAAGCGCTGGCCCACGATGGCCAGCACGGCCACGCCGGTGAAGGCGGCCGCCACGATGGTCCAGCCGGCTTCGTCGTACAGCGCCGGGAACAGGCGGGCGGCACCGATGTCGGCCACCAGCGCAGCCCAGCACACCGCGGCGGCCAGCAGCATCCACACACGCGCCGCGTCGGGCGCGCGCCATGTGCCGTATGCCAGCCGCGCCACCAGCAGTGCCCATGCCGCGACCAGCAACGCCGTGCTGGCGAGCACGGCGTTCGGACCCAGCCAGCCGGCCACCAGGCAGACGAGCAACACCACTCCCGCAACCACACGTTCGCGCAACGGGCGGCTCCCCCACACGGCCAGCACCAGGCCGTAACCGGCCACGCAGCCCAGCCAGAACAGAAATTGCGCCACCTGGAACCACGCCGGCCATGCCAGCGGCGCGTCCTCCCACCAGCGGGCGGCCACCCGCAGGCACCACAGCAGTTGCCATGCGGCCGCCGCAGCGTACAGCGCCTCGCGCTGCTGCCACCATAGCAGGATGCAGAAGGCGCTGACCAGCAGTCCGAAGAGGGACGCCGCGCGCGGCAGCGTCACGTCGCGCCATTCGCTGGCATGCCAGTGCTGGCGCAGCAGCGCCTCAGGCCCGATCTGCACGGTGGACACACCCGCACGGCGCAGGTAGTCGGCGCGGATGTCGATGTCCAGCACGTTCTGCGCCTGCAGCAGCGGCGCCGGAATGCGCAGCCACAGCGGGCGCTTGCCGCTCCAGCCATGCTGGGGCTCCAGCAGCACGCCCTCCTCGGCCAGCAACACGCCGTTGAGCGATACGCGGTAGGCGTTGGCGATGCGGGCGATGAACAGGGCCTGCGGCACATTGCCGCGCGTGGGGTCGTCGGCGAAGTGCAGGCGCACGCGCGCCCAACCGGCTTTGCGGCGCAGGGATACGTCCCAGTGCAGCGGCAGCTGCGTGCGCGAGGCGATGGGTGCGGCCTGCCCACGCAGCCGCACGATGAGTTCGGCGTCGCGCAGCTCGCGCACGCCGGCCTCCAGCGCGGGGGGTGCACTGTCCGCGGCGCCCGCACACAGCGCCCACACCGCGAACAGGCCGGCCCACCACCAGCGCAGCAGGCCATGAACGAGGCCGTGCCTCACGGCGCCACGGGCGGCGTGCCCAGCAGGCCCATGCGGCTGGCCTCGAACACGGCCTCGCTGCGCGAATGCACGGCCAGCTTGCTGTAGAGGTTCTTGATGTGGCTCTGTACGGTGTGCTTGGACACGGCCTGCAGACGCGCGATCTCGGCGTAGGAATAACCGCGGGCGATCAGCTCCAGCACTTCGGTCTCGCGCGGCGTGAGCAAGGAGGGCTCCGCGGCCGAAGGCGGGGCCGCAGGTGCCACGCCGCGGCCGTGGCGCTGCTGCATGCGCGCCAGCAGCTTGCGCGCGATCATGGGCGAGATGGGCGAAGCGCCCTGCTTCACGTCCACGATGGTCTGCGCCACATCGGCGGGCGTGGCGTCCTTCTGGATGTAGCCCACGGCGCCGGCCTCCACGCAGCCGATCACCGTGTCCTCGTCGCCGAAGACCGAGACCACCAGCACATCGCAAGCCGGCTGCGTGCGCACCACGGTCCTGAGCAGTTCCAGCGCATGGCCATCGGGCAGCGCCAGGTCCGCCAGCAGCACGTCGGCCGTGTTCTGCGCGAACCAGGCGCGCGCAGGCGCCAGCATGCCGAAGGAGGCGACCAGTTCCAGCGATGGATGGGCGTTCACGCTGCCCTCGAAGAAGCCGCGCATGTCGGCGTCGTCTTCGAGCAGCACCACACGCCAGCGGGTCGTGGTCATGTCAGGGATGTGGGAAGGAACGCGGGCATGGGCATGGGCGACAGCAGCGACAGGTGCGGCCAATGGTAGTGGCAGGTCCAGGGCACCACTGTCGGGGGTGTCACTGGCGCACGGACCGCAGCTCGCCTTTCTCGGTCAGCACCACGCGCGTCTCGCCATTGCTGGCGATTTCCACGTCGCCGCTGTCGTTCACGTCCTCGCCCGCTGCCTCGCGCGCGGCGACCACCAGGGCGCGGGCGATGCGGCCGGTCACCAGCTTGTGTTCCTCGTCGGCCGCCTCGCGTTCGGTCTCGCCCAGCGCCTCGGCGCGCAGGCGCTCGCGGTTGGCTTCGATCAGCTCGGACTCCAGGATCTGCAACTCGGTCTCCAGCGCCGTGCGCGCGGGGCCGGGCGCGGAGCCACTCGCCGGCTGCGGTGGCGTCACCTTGACGGTCAAGGCCTGGCGCAACCCCTTGTCCAGTGCCTCGCTCTCCAGCGTGCCATACCCTTGCAGCAACGACAGCGCGTTGAGCGTGGTACCCCGCATGTCGCGGCCCATGTCGCGGGTGGCGGCTTGCAGGTCCTTGTCGTCGAGGAAGTAGGCCCAGCGCGCCTCGTCGAGGATCTGGCGGCGTACCTCGTCGGTGCCGCGGTTGAACGCCTCCACGGCCTCCGGGCCCAGCGCATCTGCGATGACCGCGCGCGAATCGTTCAGGAATTCTTCGCTGGCCACGCTGTTGCGCACCGGGCCGATCACATCGCCGGTGCGCAGATTCGCCACATCCGCCACGGACAGGCCAGGCAAGGGCGTGAGGCCGGCCGTCTGGCGCGTGGGCGGCTGGTAGGGTGGGGGCGGAATCTCCAGCCGCGTGGGCGGTGGGGATGCGTCGCCTGGACCGGCGGGAATACCGCTGAGGGGCGGCGTGGGGGACGTCGGTGGCGCCATAGGCGTGTCGCCTTCCGCCGGAAAACTGGGCGTGCCGATGCTGCCCGCCACGCCGTTCGTGCGCCCCGGCTGGCTGGCCAGCAGCAGCGGCGACAACACATCCCCCGCAGTGCCGGCGGCCGAGAACGGCAGCGCCACCGGCACGCGACCGAACAGTGCCATGGACTGGGCGTTGGTGGAGCGCGTCACGCCGTTGTCCTGGCGCTCGGTGTTCACTTCCCGCAGCACCAGGCCACTGCCACTGCCGGTCCAGATCGCATCGACCAACTCCCGCGTGCCGACCCCGCCGGTCGTGTAGCCCCGGGTGCTGCCCAGTACAGCCTGCACGCTGCCGTCTGGCGTGATCAACACGAAGCGGCTCCCATTGGCGTCCCGGCTGGATTGGTCGGCCGACCACAGGCCAGGCGCCAGCATGCTACCCACCGTGGAGGTCGGATCCGTTCCCGCCACCAGCGGGGGGTTGACGGCCTCGAAGCGTGTCTCCCCGGTCACGCGGTCGACCAGCTTTTCACCGAGGTGGGTGAAGCCGCTGGTCACGAAGCGCTGCTGCAGCCGCGCGTCGAAATTGATGTTCATCTTGTCGGCATAAGGAGCGGTGGGCTGCCGCGCGCGGCTGGCCTCCTCGGCCGCGATACGGCTGGCCGACGCCTGCACATCCTGCGCGCCATTGGCACCGTACAACCGGGTCACCAGGCCACCACCTTCTTGTGTGGTGATGGCGAAGCCGCCACCCTGGACGGCCCAGACACGGTCGAACACCAGGCCTGTGTCCACGCCGGGCACCGCGCCGGCCACCGGGATCTCGCGCAGCACGGCGCCGTCGGCACCGACCACCACGACGCGCGGCGCCATCGGCAGCACGCTGTTGGCTTCCGATCCCAGCAGCACCAGCCAGCCCCCCTGGCTGAGCGGCAGCGCACGGGTCGACACGGTGCCGGCGAACACCGCGACGGACGATGCCGCCGACACCTGGCCCGTGGGCGACACCACGCGCAGCCGGACCTGGTAGTTCCCGAGGGAATCGCCCTGGCCCGCGACCAGCAGCAGATCCTGGCCCACGGAGGGCACCACCGCGAACACCTGCTCGAACACGGCGTTGTTCCCGAACTCGTTGGAGTAACTGGTCTGGAACTGCAGGTCCACATCGGTCTGCTGGATGGTGAAACTGCCACGCTCCTGGATGCGCACGGTGCCGTGCCGCTGCACGTCGCCCGCAGCCGCACCCTGCGCGCCGGCATGCAGCGGCATATGCGAGCTGCCGGTGCGGTACGAGAAGGCCATGAATTCGCTGCTGCCGTCGGGATCGTTGGAGCCGATGGCCCAGGGCAGGTTGAGCTGGTAGGCGTCCAGCGTGATCAGGCCGCCCAGCGGGGCAGCATGGCTGCCAGTGGGCAGCCCCCCATCGGCGGCGGTCTCGCTGGTGGGCGCCACCGTGATGGTCTGCGTGGCAGCCAGGCGCACGGCACCGGCGTTGGCGCCTGCGTTGCCCGACACATCCAGCCGCGCATCGCCATCGAGCACGAGGTTGCTGGCCGCGCTGGCAGATATCTGGCCAGCCGCACCTACGTCTGAGCGCGCATTCACCGTTCCGTTCAGGCGGATGTTGTCGGCAAAGAAGCCTGCCGCACCCCGCGGCACGTCGATGTCGCCCGCCAGGTCGATGCGGCTGCCCGCCGTGCCCGTGAGCGTGAAGCGCATCTGGCCCAGCACCGGGCTCGTGATGCTGACCTCGCGCGCCGTGGCCGCCATCACCTGGCCGCTGGGTGCCTCGATCCTGCTGCCTTTCTCTGTGATGACGCGGTCGCGCGCAATCAGCCACACCTGCCCGCCCTCGCCCGCTGTGCGTGTGGTGATCTGGCTGCCGTCCTCCAGCACGATGCGGTTGTTGTACGGATTGAGGGAATCCACTCCCGCCTCGCAGGCGATGGCGTTGAAGCACTTGAAGTCGTACTTCCCATCCAGAAAATCCTGGTCGCGAATGTCCAGCGTGGAGGCCAGCAATCCCGCCACATCCACGCGCGCCCCGGCGCCGAACAGGATGCCATTGGGGTTGAGCAAAAACACGCGCCCGTTGGACTGCAGCGCGCCGTGGATCTGGCTGGGCGTGTTGCCCGTGACGCGGTTGAGCACCGCGCTGCCCGCGTTCTGCTGCACGAAGCGCACCGTGTTGCCCGCGCCGATGGAGAAGCGGTCCCAGTGCAGGATGGCACCGGGCGTGTTCGTGACCTGCACGCCGTTGGTGAAGCGCTGCACATCGACCACACCGTTGATGACCGTCGCCGTGCCCGGCAATGTCTGCGCGAGAGCAGTGGCCTGGCAGGCCAGCAGCGCGGCCCATGCCAGTGGGTGCAGCAGGGGTTGCAGGGTTTTCATCGTTACGCCTCCGTCCACAGGGTGTTCACACAATCACCGGGGCATGCAGGGGCGGACCTCATCGCCTGGCCTGGACGATCTCGCCCGCCTCGGTCACGCGCACGGAGAACTGGTCGTCGCCACCGAGCTCGATGTCGCCCGTGTCGTCCACGGTCTCTCCGGCCTCTTCACGCGCGGCGATCACCAGCGCCCGCGTGATCTTGCCGGAGACCCGCTTCTGCGCATCGTCGGCCTTCTTGCGGGCTGCCTCGTCGAAGCTGTCGGCACGCATCCGCTCGCGCACGGCCTGGTGCAGTTCGCCTTCCAGGATCTCGAGTTCCAGCTCCAGCGCGGTGCGCGCACGCGTGGGTGCCGAGCCGTCATCGGGGGTGGGGCCTTCGCGCTTGACGCTCAGCGCCTTGCGCAGGCCGGCCTGCAGCGCCGGGGCTTCCAGGGTCTCGTAGCGCTGCAGCCCGGCCAGCACGTTGAGCATGGCGCCGCGCATGTCGCGGCCCATGCTGCGCGTGGCTTCGACCATCTCGGGCTCGTCGATCATGTTGACCCACATCACCTCGTCGAGGATCTGGCGGCGCTGCTGGTCATTGCCCGCGACGAAGTCTTTCTCGGCGGCATCGCCCAGGGAATTGCGCACGATCTCGCGCGCGCTCTCCAGGAATTCGCCCGTCACCTGCGTGCGGTTGCCGCCCCGCACGTCGCCCGTGCGCAGCTTGGCCACGTCGATGACGCCCAGGCCGGGCACAGGCGCGGTCGCGCCTGCCGGGCGGGTGGCTGGCTGGTAGGGCGGTGGCGGGATGTCGCCCACGGGGGGCGCGGTGGGCTCGGTGGGCGTTGCAACGGGCCCGGGTGGGGGCTCGGGCGTCGCCGGAACGGGCGCGGGTCCTTGCTGGGTCAGTGTCGGTTTGGGAGTGGGCGTCGGCTCCAGCACCGGGGGTGGTTGCAGGTCCGGCGTCGGCGTCGCGATGCCACCGCGCACGCCATTCGTCAGCCCGGCCTGGCTGGCCAGCAGCACCGGTGCCACGAAGGCACCTTCGGTGCCCGTGGTGGCGAAGGGCGTGGTCTGCAGCCGCCGTGTAAGCACCTGAATGGTGTTCCGCGTGTCCACCGTGGACCGGCGCTCGTAGGTCTCCAGGTTGGGGCCCGCATTCGGCACCCGCAGGCCCTGGTTGTTGACGGTCTCCTCGAACTGGAGCATGGCCATGGCGCCACTGTTCAGGGCGCGAAAGAAGCCCGGGCCCGAATCGGAGAAGACGGTGTCCTCGCGGTTGCCTGCGCTCACGTCACGGAGCTGGTACCGCGTGTCGGCGAGCGGCGTGAAGGCCGTGCCCTCCCAGATGCCTATTGGCGTCGTGTCGGTGCGCACGGTACCGCTGCCGATGGTGGTCGTCGCAGCAGATCCCACGAGCGCGCCGTTGAGCCCCGCATGGATCGCCTGGATGGCGGGCGAGGTCTGCGCGCTGCGCTCCACCGTGTTGTCGAGCCGGTCCACGTACTGCAGCACACCCGCAGCCTGGGTTCTCCATCCGCGGCGCTCGTCCACCGGTGTGAAGGCGACGCTGGTGTTGGACTGCGGCGCATAGAGGTTCTCGCCAGCCAATGCAGCGGCCACGTCCGTCACGGCGCGGCCCAGGCTGTCGAAGACCTGCCGCTGCAGTTCGCCATTGACCGTGGCCTGCACCAGCACACCGCCGCCGAGCAGCGGGCGTAGCGTGGCGCCATCGGCCACACCCACGCTGACCGGCGAGGCCACACCTGCCTGCAGGAACAACACGCGCTGCTGCGCGCCACCCGTCTCCATCACGGCCCAGCCGCCCTTGCTCAGGCCCACGGCCGTGTAGTACAGGAAAGGGGTGGCGCTCTCGTTGACCGTCGGCAAGCCTTGGCTGGAGGAAAACTCCTGCCGGCTGTAGTCGGACCTGCCGAGGGTCTGGCTCCTCAGCAACTGGCCGTCAGCCCCGATGAGCAGTGCCGTGTGGATGTTGGCCTCGGTGCGCCGCACGTCACTGGTGCTGAGACTGGCGGAGCTGTTCACGTCGCGGCTGTCCTGCAGGTCTGTCCGCAGTGTCAGCACAAGGAAGCTGCCATCACCTGCGGGGATGATCGCCTCGACCCGGGTCTGGTCTACATCGGCAAGCGTCAACCCGCTGCCGTGGCCGACACCGGTGCGCGATGAGACCGTGCTCACGGAGCCACCGGTCAGCACAGGCCCGCTCAGCACGTCGTAGACGAAGCTGCCGGACTCCAGAATGTCCACCCGGCCGTAACGCGCCAGGTCCAGGCCCTGCGCACCGCTGCCGCGCGCATGCAGCTGCACCGGGCTGTCCCTGTCGTCGCCCAATACGCCCGGCACCACCACGGCCGCCGCGCTGAGTTCGATCAGGCCGCCCATGCCGCCGGCGCCTTGCGCCGTGAAACTGCCGCCGTCGGCCGCGATCTCGGCGGCGGCAGAGACCGTGATTTGCTGCGTGGCAGCGAGCCGCACGGCGCCCGCATCCGCCCGGGATGTGCCCGACACATCCAGCCGGGCGTCGGCATCCACCACCAGGTTCGCCGCCGCGCTGGCCACGATCTGGCCCGCCGCACCCACCTCCGACCGGGCCCGCACCAGCCCCGCGAAGCGGATGCTGTCGGCGAAGAATCCCGCAGCACCGCGCGGCACGTCGATGTCGCCAGCCAGGTCGATGCGGCTGCCCGCCGTGCCCGTGAGCGTGAAGCGCATCTGGCCCAGCACGGGGCTGCTGATGCTGACCTCGCGCGCCGTGGCCGCCATCACCTGGCCGCTGGGTGCCTCGATCCTGCTGCCTTTCTCTGTGATGACGCGGTCGCGCGCAATCAGCCACACCTGCCCGCCCTCGCCCGCCGTTCGCGTGGTGATCTGGCTGCCGTCTTCGAGCACGACGCGGTTGTTGTACGGATTGAGGGAATCCACTCCCGCCTCGCATGCGATAGCGTTGAAGCACTTGAATTCGTATTTCCCATCCAGGAAATCCTGGTCGCGGATGTCCAGCGTCGAGGCCAGCAGGCCCGCCACATCCACGCGCGCGCCGGCACCGAACAGGATGCCGTTGGGGTTGAGCAGGAACACGCGGCCATTGGACTGCAGTGCGCCGTGGATCTGGCTGGGCGTGTTGCCCGTGACGCGGTTCAACACCGCGCTGCCCGCGTTCTGCTGCACGAAGCGCACGGTGTTGCCAGCGCCGATGGAGAAACGGTCCCAGTGGATGATGGCACCGGGCGTGTTGGTGACCTGCACGCCGTTGGTGAAGCGCTGCACGTCGACCACACCGTTGGTGACCGTGGCCGTGCCGGGCAATGTCTGCGCGTGCAGCGTGGGCGAGGCCTGGCAGGCCAGCCATGCGGCCAGGGCCAACGGGCGGAATACGCGGCAGGGTGCCTGCGCGGAGATTTTGCAGCGTGGCATTCAGAAACTCCAATCGAGCACGGCATGCACACGCGTATCGCCGGTGTCACGCTGCGGAAGGTGGTGCACCCGCACCAGCCGCGCCACGCTGGCCTGCAGTTGCAGCGATGGCAGCGCGTGCCATTGCCAGGCCAGGCCCGCGCTGGCGGCGCTGGCGCGGCCCACGTCGCCCGGCTGGGGCTGGTTGCGTCGCACGGCAGCGGTGTCGAACAACACACCCACGCGGTGCTGCGCAGGCAGCCGCCACCAGTATTCGAAGGCCAGCGCCACGCCCTTGTCGCCGGACATCTCGCCCTCCTTCAGGCCACGCATCAGGCTGGCGCCGCCCACGCGGAACTGTTGCGGCGAGATCAGCGGGTCCCCGCTCCACTGCGCCTGCGCACGGGCGACGAACTCGCCGCCAGAACCATCCGCACGGCGCACTTCGGCAGCCGCGTCCAGCGCATTCCAGCGCGGTGCAGCGCCGGCCCGGGCCGATGCATAGTCCGCACGCTGCGACAAGCCGCCCCAGCCCGTGTCGTGGCGCAGGCGCACCTGGCCGAAGGCGCTCGCACCCTGGCCCTGCCAGGTGGCGCCCAACGCCAGCGACAAGGGCGCCGTGCTGACCTTGGAGCCCAGGTTGACGCCGAAGAAGCCCACCACGTCGTCATGCACGCTGCGCTCCAGCCCGGCCTCCACATACGGCTCCAGCGCCCCCTGGCGTGCCAGCAGGTGGCGCAGCGACAGGTTCAGGCTGCGGCTGTCGCCCGACACATCGAAGAAGCTCTGCACCAGGCCCGGGCGGCTGACGGCGCGCGACACTTCCACGGAGAACAGGCTGCCCCATGCCGGCACGGGGTGCTGGTAACGCAGGGCCAGCTGGTGCTGGGCCGAAGGCTTGTGCAGCGAGGTGAGCAGCGTGAGGTCCAGCGCACGGCCGGGGCCCAGTGCATCCCCATGCCCCAGCTGCAGACGCGCGCGCTCGCGACCGGTGGCGTCCTGGCCGTCGTTGTCCACGCGCACGCGGCCGTACCAGGGCGAGGCACCGTCCACCAGCACATAGGCGTCGACGCCACCCTGCGTGCCCGAAGGAGCCTGCGGTGCCGGGGTGGGGGCAGCCGCGGGCGGGTCCAGCGCCGCCGCTCCGCCTTGCCCCGGGAGGCTGCCGAAGCCCAGTGGGGCTGGTGGCACGGGCGCAGGTGGCGCAGCCACGGCGGACATCGGTCCCGGTGCCCCCGCCTCGCGGAAGTCGATGGCCCAGCGCCTGTGGGGTTGCAGATTGGCCAGGCGCAGCTGGCGGTCCAGGGCATGGAGCTGCGGGCTGCTGCCGGGCTGCAAGGCGGGCAATGCAGCGCTTGCCGCGTCATCCAGCGCAGTCGCCGATCCCTGCGCGGGCTGCATCTGCACGCTGCGCAACAGCAGCGGCTGCACGCGCACGATGGCCACGCCTTCGTAGACCCCACCCACCTCCACCGCCACCAGCCCCTGGCCGGCTTCGTCGTACGCCGACGCCACGGCCAAGCGCAGCTGTTCGAGCAGCGCGGCATCGGCGGGGCGGCCCAGCAGGGCTTCGAAGTAGGGCCGGACGCGTGACGGCGGCAAACCAGCGCCGCGCTGCTGCAGCAACACGTTCTGCAGCGGTGGCGCCGCCACCGATGCCTGGACCGAGGGCCTGGCGTCCGGTGTTGGTTGCGCTGGCTCGGCGGCGTGTGCTGCGCCGAAAGCCAGGGCCAGGCATGCGGACAACCATGCCTGGCAACGCCCGTGTGTGACGCGGTGGTTGCCGGGGTGGCTACCCGGGTAGGTGGTGGTGACTGTCAGGCCCTCGGCTCGCGGCATCCGTTCCTCCGGCACATGCAAATAGCTGTGCACTCTAGAGGCGCGAAGGAGCGGCAGCACCCCATGTTCATGGGGCAAGCGCCCCCTTGGGAAGGGGGGCGGCGCCGGGGCCGGAGCGTCAGTAACTCAGTTGGGGATACCAGTCCTTGCCACGCCCTGCGGGCGTGAGGTCCAGGATGGACCACAGCGCGGCGATGTCGGGCGCGTCGCGCGGATCCTGGCCAGGGTCCGCCATGTCGCGGGTCATCTCGCTGGACCAGAACAGGCGCACTTTGTCGCCGTCGCGGCGGTAGACGATGAGTGCGGGGTACTCGCTGCCATCGGGTTGCAGCACACCGATGTCCTTCGCGTAGTCGTCGCCCACCGTCTGCATGAAGACCAGGTGGTGCCAACCGCGCTCCTGCGCGAAGGCGAGCTGCCGCTCCACCGGCGAGCGGCCCAGGATGCGCAGCGACACGCGCTGCTGGATGTCGGGCGCGTTGCCGTCCACCGAGCCCAGCCAGTTGGTGCACATGGGGCATGGCCGCTCGCGCTGCGGGCCGTACATCCAGAAGTAGGTGACCAGCGTGTCCTTGCCGTCGAAGAGATCGGCCAGCCCCAGGTCAGCGCCCTGCGCATCCAGGAAGCGATAGTCTTTGTCGATGACCGGGCCGGGGGGCAGGGCCTGGCGCTGCGCCACCAGCCGCGTCATGTGGCGACGGAACTCGATCTCCTCGGCCAGCAGGGCCTGGCGCGCGGACGTGTAGGCCGCGGAGGCGCCGGGGAATGGCGTCTTCGCGCCCTGGGCAAGATCGGCGGCGGGTTTCAGCGTGGTGGTCATCAGGCCCTCCCATGGCGACAACGGTCAACAGCGGTCACATGCCGCGCCACGCGGCGCGCACAAAGCAAAAAGGCCAGCACACGCTGGCCTCAACCCTGCAGGGCTACGATCAGCCCTTGACGGGCTTGACCATCTTGGCCGACTTCACGGCGGCTTCGTGCGTGGACTTGGCATCCTTTTCGCAGGACTTCTTCGGGTCGCCCTTCAGGTCATCGCACTTTTCCTTGGCCACGTCATAGGCCACATCGGCCTTGGCTTCCTCGACCTTCATGGCGTTCTTGTCGCTGGGCTTGTACTGTTGCGTGAGCTCGGCCTTGGCAATCTTTTCCTTGCCCTTGGCTTCCTTCTCGCACACGTCCTTGGCGTTGTCCTTCATGCCGTCGCAAGCCTTCTTGTCGGCCTTGTAGGTCGCTTCGATCTGCTGCTCGGCGGCCTTGTGCTCGTCCTTGGTCATGGCGTTTGCTGCGCCGAAAGCCAGGGTGGAACATGCGATGACGATGGCGGTGAGTTGGTTTTTCATGGGGGTTCTCCTCCGGTGGTTGGTGTGAGGGCATTGTTCGGCACCACCGTCGACCTGTCCGTAGGCGTGCTATGACGCGTTGCGTAGGACGGAGGCGACCCGCAGCGGCCGCCGTGCGGTCCGCCGCGTCGGACAGCTCCGACACCAGCACGGGCCGAGCGCCAATGGCCGGCATGGCGCGCCATGCCCATGATGCGGCGAGAAGCCTGTCCCGCAGGGACGCGTGCCGCGCCGCATACCGCCCGGCACGGCATGGCTTGCAACTTTTCACGCTACCAGGAGAACATTCCATGACCCACCCCTCCACCCCTTTGCGCTACGGCTGCCTGGTCGCCGTCGCCGCCCTCTGCGTGGCCTGCAGCAGCGCGCCTCCCACGCCGCCGCAACAATCCATGGGTGCCGCCGCAACCTCGCCGCGCACGGCCTCGGTGGTACTGATCTCGCCCACCGGCGAACAGAAGGGACAGGCGATGCTCACGGCCGTGCCCACGGGCGTGGAAATCGCCATCACCGTGGCCGGCCTGCCGCCGGGCCGGCACGGCTTCCACATCCACACCGGCACCGCCTGCACGCCCGGCCCGGACCCGCAGGGCAAGACCATCGACTTCGGCGGTGCGCAGGGCCACTTCGACCCCGGCAATGCCCACCAGCACGGCCGCCCGGGCGAGCCAGCCACGAAGAGCCATGCGGGCGAGTTGCCCAACCTGGACGTGGACGCCAGCGGCAATGGCACCATGCGCTACGTGAACACCCAGGTCACGCTGGCGCCGGGTGTCACCTCGGTGGTCGGGCGGGCACTCGTGGTGCACGCCGACCCCGACGACTACCAGAGCAACCCGGCAGGCAACTCCGGTGCCCGCCTCCTCTGCGGCACCATCGAGCCCATGCGCGGCGTGGGCTCGGTAATGGGTTGAAGGGGTTGAAGGCGCCCTACCCGTGCGGCGGGCAGCGCCTCAGGCCGCGTCCAGCACCTCGCGGACACGTGCCGCGAGTTCCTCGATGGTGAAGGGCTTGCCGATCAGCTGCACACCCGGGTCGAGCACGCCGTTGTGCACCACGGCGTTGCGCGTGTAGCCCGTGGTGAACAGCACCTTCAGGTCTGGCCGGCGCTTGCGTGCTTCGTCGGCCAGCATGCGGCCATTGATTTCGGGCATGACCACGTCGGTGAACAGCAGCGCGACCTCCGGGTGCGCGTCCAGCAGCTTCAGGGCGGTGGCGGCGCCATCGGCCTCCAGCACCTCGTAACCCAGCTCGACGAGGGTCTCCACGGAGAGCAGGCGCACGGCCGGCTCGTCCTCCACCACCAACACCACTTCCAGCCGGTCGCCCAGCGGCACGTCCTGGCCCTGCGTGGAGGCGCTGCTGTCTCCCACCACACCGGTCAGGCGTGGCAGGTAAACCTTCACCACGGTGCCCTGGCCGACCTCGGAATAGATCTTCACGTGCCCGCCGGTCTGCTTGACGAAGCCATAGACCTGGCTGAGCCCCAGGCCTGTGCCGCGGCCCACCTCCTTGGTGGTGAAGAAGGGGTCGAAGGCCTTGGCGACCACCTCGGGCGTCATGCCCGCGCCGATGTCGCTGACCGCGATCAGCACGTACTGGCCGGGTGCGAGGCCGATGTGTTCGGCCGCGTAGCGCTCGTCGAGATGGCAGTTCGCGGTCTCGATGGTGAGGCGTCCACCGTCGGCCATGGCGTCGCGCGCGTTGACCGCGAGGTTCAGGATCACGTTCTCCAGCTGGTTCGGGTCGGCATGGACGCGCCACAGCCCGCCTGCCAGCACGGTCTCCAGCCGGATGGCGCCGCCCAGGGAGTGGCGCAACAGGTCCGACATGCCTGCCACCAGCTTGTTGGCATCCAGCGGTTCGGGCTGCAGCGGCTGCTTGCGCGCGAAGGCCAGCAGGCGCTGCGTCAGCTGGGCGGCACGCCGCGCACCGTCCTTGGCCGTGTCCACATAACGCAAGGCGCGTGCATCGCCCGTGGCGAAGCGCCGGCCCAGCAGGTCCAGCGAGCCCATGATCACGGCCAGCATGTTGTTGAAGTCGTGCGCGATGCCGCCCGTGAGCTGGCCCACGGCCTCCATCTTCTGCGACTGGCGCAGGGCCTCTTCGGTCTTCAGGCGCGCCTCCACCTCGTCCGCGACGCGCCGCTCCAGCGAGTCGTTGAGGTCGCGCAGCGCGACTTCGGCACGGTGCCGCGCGGTGACGTCCTGGAACAGCACCGCCACCTGGCGGCGTTCGGGCGGCTCGACGCGGAAGGCAGCCAACTCCAGGTAGCGCCCGGTGGCCACCAGCTCGCGCTCGAAGCGCACGGGCTCGCCCGTGAGCAACACGTCGCGGTAGACCTCGACCCAGGCCTCGGCCTCCGCAGGCACCATCTCTCGCACGCGCTGGCCCACCACGTCGGGGATGCCGGCATTGGCCGCGTACGCCGGGTTGGCCATCACATGCACGTAGTCGCTCAGCGGGCCGTGCGGGCCGTCCAGGAACTCGATGACGCAGAAGCCCTCGTCGATGGTCTCGAAGAGCACGCGGAACTGCCGCTCGCTCTCGCGCAGCGCGGCCTCGGCGGCCTTGCGGGCACTCAGGTCGAGCATCGCGCCGATCATGCGCAGCGCGCGGCCCTGCGCGTCGCGCAGCACGGTGCCGCGGTCGAACACGTGGGCATAACTGCCGTCGGCGCGCAGGAAGCGGTATTCATCGGACCACGCCGTGCCGCTGCCGTCGATGACCGCATGGATGCCCGCGTCGATGCGCGGCCGGTCGTCGGGGTGGATGTGCTGCAGCCACCACTCGGCGCTGGTGGCGTCCAGCGTGTGGCCGAAGAGCGTGGCCAGTGCGCGGTTCCAGACCACATGGCCATCGGCCAGGCGCCAGTCCCAGATCGCGTCGTTGGTCGCCAGGCCGGCCAGGCGGTAGCGTTCCTCGGATTCGTGTGTCTGCGCCTGGCGCTGCTCCGACTCGGCAACCCGGCGCTCCAACGCGTGGTGGGCGTCCCGCAGCGCGAGTTCGGCCTCGCGCTGGGCCGTGATGTCCGTGGCTGTGCCGAACCATTCGGTGATGGCACCCTGGTCGTCGAGCACCGGTATGGCGCGCGAGAGCGTCCAGCCCGGTGTGCCGTCCGCGCGGATTACGCGGTGCGCCATGTCGAACCTGCCCCGCGTGCGCACCGCCTCCTGGATGGCCGCTTCGACGCGCGGCAGGTCGTCACGGTGGATGTAGTGCGGCATCCAGCCCGCGTCGGGCGCCGCGGTGTCGGCGACGAAGCCCTGGCCGTTGAGCTCCAGCAAGCGGCTCCAGTCGGCGTTCATGCGGTAGATGACATTGGTGTTGGCCAGCGTGAGGGCCTTCAGCCGCGCCTCGCTCTCGGCCAGGCGGCGTTGCGCCAGCACCTTGTCGGTGGTCTCCCATACCGTGCAGACCAGGCCGCGCACGGCGCCATCGTCGGCGCGCAAGGGAGAATAGGCAAAGCTGAACCAGGTCTGTTCATCATGCCCTTGCCGGTTGACCACCAGCGGCAGGTCCTCGCGGTACAGCGCCTCGCCGGTGAGGGTGGTGGCTACCAGTGGTGCCACATCGGGCCAGATCTCGGCCCAGACCTGCTGCAGCGGCGCGCCCATCGCCCGCGGATGTTTGCCCGCCAGCACACGCGCATAGGCCTCGTTGTAGACCATGCCCAGCGCATCGCCCCAGGCCAGCCACATCGGCACCGGGGAGTCCAGCAGCAGGGAGACGGCAGCGCGCAGGGGTTGCGGCCAAGTGCCCGGTTGCCCGAGGCTGGAAGCGCTCCAGTCATGCCCGCGCAGCAACGCGGCCTGGGGTGTTCCGTCGGGGAGAAAGTGGGCAGCGCGGGGCGATGGAGCGCCCTGACCCTGTTGCATGTCACATGCCTTTCACGGTAGCGGTGGGAGGAGGCCGCCCATGGGGCAGATGCCTGGCAGGGGGCGAACCCGCGCGCAGTATCGCACCCGGTTTCAGGGCCCCGGGGCAGCGGGAATAGGTGCAGTCGGCAGCCCGAACTTGGCCGCCAGCCGCTGCAGGTTCGCGTCCACACCGAACACCGCGTGCACGCGCGCCCTGCCCGCCTGTCCCAGGGCTTCGCGCTGCTGCGGATCAGCGACCAGACGCTGCAATGCATCGCCCAACGCCACGGGGTCTTCGGGCGGCACCAGCACACCGGTCTCGCCACTGCGGATGAGCTCGCCAATCGCCGACACCTCCGTGGCCACGCAGGCCAGGGCCTGGCTCTGCGCTTCCATCAGCACGTTCGGCAGGCCATCGCGGTCGCCATCGGCGGCGATGCGGCTGGCGAGCACGAACAGGTCGGCCTGGCGGTACAGCGCAAGGATCTCGGCCTGGGCCATGGCGCCGTTCCAGGTGATGCGCTGCGCGATGCCCAGTGTCTCAGCTTGCAGCTTGAGCGGCGCGCCCAGCGGGCCACCCCCCACGTGCACCAAGCGCCAGTGCAGGTGCGCAGGCAGGCGCACCAGGGCTTTCAGCAGGATGTCGGTGCCCTTCTTTTCGACCAGCCGGCCCACGCTGAGAACCAGCACGGGATTCGCCGGATCGCTGCCATCGCGCGTCGACGGCGGGCGCGGCAGGTAGGCAAAGCGCTGCAGGTCCAGCCCGTGGTAGACCAGCTCCACGCGCCCCGGCGGCGCCAGCGTGGCCAGGTAGTCGCGGTTGGCGGCCGTGCAGGTGACGAGCCAGTCGCAGTGCGTCAGCTTATCGCGCAGCTCCCAGGCCTCGGAGGTCCAGATGTCCTTGGCGTGGGCCGAGCCGGACCAGGGCAGCGAGCGGATCATGGCCGCATACCGCGTCACGGACGCCGGGGTGTGCAGGAAGTGCGCATGCAGCCGCACGATGTCGGCTGGCAGCTCATGCGCCAGCACCAGCGCCTGGCCGAAGCGCCGGCCGCGGTTGGCCGTGCGGTCACGCCACAGGTCGCGTAGCCACTGCCGGAAGGCGGCGCCGTAGCCCGGCAGGCGACGCACCTGCCACCACGCACGCAACACGCGCAGCGGGCCGTCGCGCAGGTACTCGGGCAGGTACAGCAGCGGCGCGCGGATCTCCGCGTGCACCGGGTGCGTGGTCTTGTCGGTGGGCAGGCGCAGCGAGGCGATCAGGATGTCCAGCCCGCGCAGCTCCAGCTGGCGGATCTCCTGCGCGATGAAGGTCTCGGACAGGCGGGGGTAGCCCTTGAGCACGAAGGCAACTCGGCCCGGGCCGGGCGGACTACCCGACATTCCAGCTGCCCATGGCAACGCGCACCAGCACCCTTGACAGACAGAGGGAACCCATCCAGTGCACCCGTGGAACCGGCTCTGCCGGGCCACTGGCTGCGCTCCCCCTGTGGGGCTGAGCCCCGCGGCTCCAAGCCTGCCTGCGCAGGCTTGGACGGGGCGAAGGGGCGCGTGCCTCTGGCACCGCCACGGTAAGTCCGGCTACACGCAGTGAGCCGTCCGTAACGGGGGGCGTCCAGTCACCCAATACGCGTCACCTTGGAGGACTCATCGGACTGGTCGTTCTCGCGCACCCAGGGGGCAACCAGCTTGGCCACGTTGGGCAGGCCTTCCAGCAGGCCCGGCACCACCACCTGCGAGGGCAGTTGCTGGCGCGGCAGCGCGCGCAGCGCGGCGGCCATGGTGGCCGGGTCCAGCGCGGCATCCTCGCTCAGCGTGCTGATGAGGCCCAGCTTGGCGGCGCTGGAGGCGCGGATGAATTGCTCCAGGCGTGGCGTGGTGCGCGGGATGATCAGCGCACGCTTGTCCAGCGACAGCACCTCGCAGAAGGTGTTGTAGCCGCCCATGGCCACCACGCCGGCCGCGCGCTCCACCAGCGCCTCGAGGTTGCTGTGGAAGGTGATGGCATCCACGCGCTTCAACTTCGCCACGCGGTTCATGAACTCGGCCTGGCGCTCGGGCTGCATGAAGGGGCCCAGCACCAGCAGCGCGGGGTACGGCAGCAGCGCGTCGTGCTCGTAGGCGCGCAACACGCCTTCGATCAAGGCCTCGCCATCGCCACCGCCACCGGTGGTGACCAGGATGTAGGGTTGCTTGGTGATGTCGGGCAGGCGCGGCGGCGCACCGGCCGTGGACACTTCGCGGGCCAGGTAGCCGGTGTAGGTGATCTTCTTGCGCACGCTGGCCGGCAGCGCGATGCCTTCCAGCGGCTCGCAGATCTGCGGCAGGCCGTAGATCCACAACTCGTCGTACAGGTCGCGCAGCGCGGGCAGCACCTTTTTGCGGCGCCACTCGGGCGCCAGCAGCTTGGGCTCGTCCATCACGTCGCGCAGGCCCAGCACCAGCCTGGTGCCCCGCGCCTTGAGCACGGTCAGCGTCTCTTCCACCTCGCCGCGCAGGCCCAGGGGCTCCTTGTCGACGATGAAGATGTCGGGGTCGAACATCTCGGCGGTGTGGCGGATCAGCGAGGCGCGCATCTCCAGCATCTGCTCCACGTCGATGTGCAGGTTGAGCGGCGTGTACTCGCCATTGCGCAGCTTGACCACGCCGGGGATGCGCACGAAGTCCACCCGCGAGCGGAAATCGAAGCTGCCGATGATGGGAGAGCCCGAGAGAATCAGCACCGACAGGTGCTTGAACCGGTCCACCAGCGCGTGCGCGATGGTGCGGCAGCGCCGCAGATGGCCCAGGCCGAAGGTATCGTGGCTGTAGATCAGGATCCGCGTATCTTTGCGTTCACGCTGCATGGCGTACTCCGTGGAATCCCTTGGATGTCGTAATCGATACCGGCCACTGGGGCGCGAAGCGGCGAATTATAGGGACGCGCCGTCGGCAGTTTCCGCCCCATCCCGGCGGGGAAACCCTCGTAACCCGGTGGTAACGGACTGACCGGCAAGCCGCTCCCAGCTCCGCAGCAAGCAACGTGCCATGGCGCCTTTCCTAAACCGCCAAGTCCATGGACGTGCTGCGCACGAAAGCCGCGATATGCACTGCCGTGGCCTCCGGATGTTCATGCTGCGGCCCATGTCCCGCGCGCGGGTAGGTCAGCAGCTGCAGCGTGGGCAGTTGCGGGTTCAGCGCATACCAGTTCTCGACCGGGAAGATGATGTCGTGGTCGCCCCCCACGTGCAGGATGGGGATGCGCGTGTGCAGCAAGGCCTCGCGCACCGCGTCCAGCGGGAAGGCCGGGTTGCGCGGCCCCGGGCCCAGGTTGGCCACCGCCCAGTCGGCCGGCACGGGCACGCTGCGGTCGCGGGTGCGCTGCGCGATGCGCGCGTGCGAGCGCTCGGCCGCCGCGCGGCTGGCGGCCGAGCGAGGCTCGAAAAACAGGATCACCTCTTCCTCCAGCCCATAGTCCGCGATGCTCGCCGTGTCGAAGAACAGCTGCTCGGCCAGCTGCACCATGTTCCCCGGCGGGTTGGTGCCGATCAGCACCGCATGGCTGATGTGCTCGGGGTGCATCGTGAACAGCACCTGCGCCGCGATGCCGCCCAGCGACCAGCCACCGATGACCACCTCGCGCAGCGCCAGGGCGTGGATGAGGTCGCGCGCATCCTGGGCCAGCGCCATCGGGTGGTAGGTGCGCTCGCCCGTGGACAGGCCCAGGCCGCTGTAGTCGAAGGTGATCACGCGGAAGCCCTGGTCCGCCAGCGCGTCCAGGAAGGCCGGGTCCCAGGCGTCCATGTTGCCTCGGAAGCGCGTGCACAACACGATGGGCTGGCCGGTGCCGATGCTGCGGTAGGCCAGCCGGCGGCCGTTGGCCTCCACGAACTGGTTGGGGGCGTCGATGGCGCGGGGGGTGGATGGCATGCGAGATCCTGGAAAGAATGAAAACTCCAGGTTAGGTGCGCGCGGTCTTGACAGCGAACCTCCTAGGCAGCGGCCCCCACTCTCCCGAAAGGGATACGGCTGCCTGGGCGGGTGTGAGAGACGCACGCGCAACAAGGCGGCCGATGCGGCCGAGCCGGCACCCCTGAGTTACATTATTCGTTAACGAAATTCTTAAGGGAAACGGCATGAGCCTACGCGCCAGCGATGTGGTTCCCATCAGCGAAGCCCGAGCCCGGCTCACCGAGCTGGCCGAGGACGTCGTCGGCCGTGGCACCGAAAAGCTGCTCACCAAGAACGGCGCCAGCTACGTCGCGTTGGTCGATGCCCGCAAGCTGGACTACTACCACGCATTGGAGGCCGAGCACGCGGGCCTGGTATTGGTCCAGGCAGCGTTGGAGGGCCTGGAAGACCTGGGGGCGGGCCGCGTGATGGACGAGGCGGCGTTCGACCGCGCGGTGGCGATCGCGCCGCCGAAGTCGCGCAAGAAAGCCTGAACACTTCCAGGCGATGCCACTGCCGGTCAACGCGCGCATCCAGATTGCGCAGACTTTTGTCCACAACGTACGGGCGGCCCACGACTTTCTGCTGCAGCAGGACCGCACACGTGCAGATGCCCGCTACGCGGCGCTGCTTGTGCAGCTGGAGGAAGCCCGCGCGCACTTGCGCTGGAACCCGGCAGCCGGCCGACCAGCACGCTTCCTGCATTCAGGGTCTGTCCAGGGCCATGCGTTGGCCACCCGAGCCAGTGCCATGGCCGCCGAGCACGGCGTGCCAACGCTGCGCGAGCTGGTGGTCAAACCGTATGTGCTGCTCTACGCCCACGGTCGCGACCGTGTGCTGCTGCTGGCGTTGAAGCATGAGCGGGAGCTGGTGTTCCGGATGGCTTAGCGTTGCCTGGCAGCCATGCCACAGCGCTGCGTTGTCGCTCCGGCGAAAAAGGGTGACTCGGGGCCCGCAAGGACATGACGATGGCACCGGGCATCAGGCCAGTTGCCCGAACCCCTCCCCCCGCCGAATACGCCCACGCACAAGCCGCAACTGCAGCACGATCACCACCGCGAACACCAGGAACACCACGCCCACCACCTTCTCCAGCTGCGGGTCTTCCGGCCCCGAGAACAGCGGCGAACCCACGGGCACGCGGGTGAAGGTCTCGGTGATGCCCGGCACCATGTGGAAGAACAGCGTGAGGGTGTAGCAGGCCGTGGCCACGTAGTACCAGCGTGGGCCGAACCGCGCCAATGCCCCCGGCAACGCGGCAACGCCCAGCACCAGCAAGGTCAGGATGCCCAGCATGTGCGGCTTGCCAAAGCCGCCGTGCTGGAAGATGCCGAAGCCCGTGAGGCAGGTGATGACCGTGGACCAGATGTAGACCTGCCCGAGGCGCGTCTGCGGATCGATGCGGAAGGCGCGCACCAGCGCAACGTAACCCGCGAAGAGCGCGACGAGGCTGATGGCCGTGTGGATGGTGCCGAGGGGGGTGAGTCCGAACATGCTGCTGCTCCGGTGAAAGGGACGAGGGAGGGACCGGGCCCGGAGACCACGGACATACGACTGAACACTTGCGACTTGCGAACCTCGCCATCCTGCGCGCCGCGCCTGGCTTCGCCATCCCCCCGCCGCCGCAGCGGCGCCTCACCCCAAAGTGCAAGAGAGGGTCAGTCGTGCACGGTCTCGACGGCCGGCTTGAACACATAGCCCGCATTGCGCTCGGTGACGATCAGCGCCGGCGCTTTGGGATCGCGTTCGATCTTGCGACGCAGCCGTCCTACCTGCACGTCGATGGACCGGTCGTAGACCTCCGCGTTGTGCAGCCGCGAGAGGTCCAGCAGTTCCTCCCGCGTCAGCACGCGCTGCGGCGCTGACGCGAAGGCCAGCAGCAGGTTGAACTCGCCATTGCGCAACGGCACCACCGCTCCGGCCGGTGAGATCAGCCGGCGCAGGCGCAGACTCAGCTCCCAGCCTTCGAAACGGTAGGCGCGCACATGGGCCAGGCTGTGGGCCAGGTTCTCGTGCATGCGCGTGCGACGCAAGAGCGCGCGGATGCGCGCCAGCAGCTCGCGCGGAGAGAAGGGCTTGGTGAGGTAGTCGTCGGCACCCAGCTCGAGGCCCATCACGCGGTCTGCCTCCTCCTGCCGACCGGTGAGGATGATGATGGGCAGCTTGGAAGTGGCGCGCAGTTGGCGCGCGATCTGCATGCCGTCCTGCCCCTTGAGCCGCAGGTCCAGCAGCACCAGGTCCACATGCTCGCGCTCCAGCACCGAGGCCATCTCGGGTTCGCCGGGCACGGCCGTCACGCGCATGTCGTAGTCACCCAGGTAGGTGCTGATCAGGTCGCGCACGGAAGGGTCGTCGTCCACGGCCAGCACGTGGGCAGCCGGGGCGGAAGTCTGGAGCATGGGAGGTTCCTTCGCCGGGATGATGCCCGGTGGAATGTATCGCCGATGTCCGGCGCGTGTCATGTGACACACAACGCGCCAGGCAAGACATCGCCCACCGGCCGCGTGCGGCATCTAATGCCCACACAGCGCCACGCTGTGCGCGGAGCCCGCCCCCGGCCCGCGCGGCGAACGGACAGGGACCGTGCCCAGACCATTGCGTATCGCGATCGCGGAAAGCGACGACCTTATCCGCCAGCTGGTGGAACTCTGGCTCCATGACGCGGGCCATGCCACCCACCTGCTGGACCCGGGCACCGCGCCAGCCCAGCGCTTCGACCTTGTGATCGCGAACGTGTCCAGCCCGCGCTCGGCCGCCGGCGTGGTGCGCGCGCTGCGCGCAGCGCACGGCGCACCGCTGTTGCTGCTGTCCGCGCGTTTCGGCCGGGCCGCCACCGACACACTGGCGCGCCAGCTCGGCGTGGCCGCCACCCTGGCCAAGCCCTTCACGCGGCAGGAGCTCATGGCCGCCATCGGCCGCGCCGTGCCCTGAACCCACGGCGGCAGGTGTAGCCGGTTGGTACGGGAACGCACCACTCGCCATGACGCAGCGACATGTGCAAAACTGCAGTCGCGCCGATCCGGACTACGGAGCCCGTGTGGCGGCGGCGCTGCGGCTGGGCTGAACCCGCCCGACCCACCCATCCACTCCCAACCAAGGAACACCCATGAAGATCGAAAAGACAGGATCGGCCGTCTGGAGCGGCGGTATCAAGGACGGCAAGGGCCTGATCTCCACGCAGACCGGCGCACTCAAGGACTACCCCTACGGTTTTGCCAGCCGCTTCGAAGGCAAGCCGGGCAGCAACCCCGAGGAGCTGCTGGGTGCGGCGCACGCGGCCTGCTTCACCATGGCGCTTTCGCTGATCCTGGGCGAGGCCGGCCTGAAGGCAGAACGCATGGAGACCACGGCCCGCGTGACGCTGGAGCAGGTGCCCGGCGGCTTCGCTATTCCCGCGATCCACCTGACGTTGAATGCGAACGTGCCCGGGGCGACCGATGCGGTGTTCCACGAGTTGGCGGGCAAGGCGAAGGCGGGGTGCCCGGTGTCGAAGGTGCTGAACGCCGCCATCACGCTGGAGGCCAAACTGGTGGCCTGATGCCCGGGCCCGCCGCTAGATGGCACCTACATCGCCGGTGACCGGCAGCACGATCCCGGTGATGTAGCTTGCGCAGACGGGCGAAGCAAGGAATACGTAGGCCGGCGACAGTTCCTCAGGCTGTGCGACGCGTTTAAAGGCCGTGTCCTTGCCGAACTTCTTCACGTCCGCGGCCCGCTTGTCTGCGGGGTTCAGCGGCGTCCACACCGGCCCCGGAGCCACCGCATTTACCCGGATGCCCTTGCCGATGAGGTTCTGCGCCAGCGCCTTGGTGAACGCATGGATGGCGCCCTTGGTGGCGGAGTAGTCGATGAGGTTGTGGCTGCCCTTGAGGCCCGTCCGCGATCCCGTATTGATGATCGAGCTGCCGTTGCCGAGGTGGGGCACCGCTGCGCGCGCCATGCGCATGTAGCCCGCCACGTTGGTCTGCAGCGTCAGGTCCATGCGCTCGTCGGTGATGTCCTCCAGGCGGTCCGCATGCATCTGGAATGCGGCGTTGTTGACCAGGATGTCGAGCTTTCCGAAGGACTTGACGGTCTGCCGGACGGCCCGTTCACAGAAGGCCGTGCGGCGCACGTCACCTTGGAGCAGGATGCACCGGCGCCCTTCCTGCTCGATGGCCGAGCACGTGTCCTCGGCGTCCTTCGTCTCGCTGAGATAGACGATCGCCACGTCCGCACCCTCGCGCGCAAACAGCACGGCGACGGCGCGCCCGATGCCGGAGTCTCCTCCGGTCACGATGGCGGCCATGCCTTCGAGCTTTCCGCTGCCCTGGTAATCCGGCGCCATGAAGCGCGGCTTCAGCTGCATGTCCGACTCGCGGCCGGGCTTGCGTTGCTTCTCCCCCGTCAACCGGCTCGGCTGCACACGCGTCCCGGCCTGCACAGCCTTGGTGGACTTAGCAGCCGCCGGCCGCTTGCGGTCCAGCGCGTCCTGTGCCCGCTGGATCGCGGCGTGGCGCTTCTCCAGCTTGGAAGTCGATGATCCTGCCATGGTGTTCTCCGACAAAAGGCTTCGATCATCCTCGGCGAGGGCCGTGCTGGCTGTCAGCGAAGGCCGTGTGCTTCTGGGATGCGCTGCGCTTTCGCGCCACTGAATGCGCGGTGCCTGGGGCGACCGATGCGGATTGGCCCTGGTCAGCTGCGATCCAAAAACGCTGACATGTGGCGAATTGCTGCAAGTGGCCGTTTGTGATCGTCAATGGTGGTTGACGTAATCGCTGTGAAACTTTATTGACAGCGATGCTGTGCAAAGCACACAATGATCCAGTGACGGTCTTTCAGGACTGCTGAGGTCCTGAAAGCCAAGTGGGAAGTTCGCTGTCAGCGCGTGCCACCGGTGATATGCCATCGGGAAGGCCAGGCGGCAACATCGACCCGCGAGCCAGGAGACCTGCCGTCGCATTGAGAGTCCTTGGGCGGGGTGCACCTTAGAGATGCCAGTCAGCCGGCAGCTTCACGCTGACATCACGGTTGTGCGCGTCCCAAGGTGCCCTGATCCTGGACCCCAGGGGACAAGGAGCAACTGATGTCGGCAGTCTGGTCTGATTATTCCAACGGCGTGTCGGGCGACGCCGCAGCCAACTCCCCTTTTCTGACACCGCTGTCGACATTGGTCTATCGAAGTCGGGCCGTTGAGCCGATGGCGCCGATCGATTTGCAACGGATGATCGGCGCAGCGCGGGCGCGCAACGAGGCCGAATCGATCACCGGCCTGTTGGTCCACGAGGATGGTTATTTCTTTCAGTGGCTAGAAGGGCCGACAGAGAGCCTCTCGCGGGTGTGGCAGTCGATACGCAACGACGCCCGCCACACGGCGATTGAAATCGTGGGTGACGCGCCCACGCCGGTCCGCTTTTTCGGGGGCTGGAGCCTGAAGCTGTCGGACCGTCGCGGCAAGGGCGGGGCGGGCTTGAAGCAGGCAGCATCAGCGCCGGTCGTGGCCGGCATGTTGCGCCGCCCGCCCGATGCGCTGCTCCAGGCAGTGCCCCTGCTCCATGGCCAGGACGTCAGCACAGAAACATTGCTGAAAAGTGTCGTTGCGGACGTGGTGATTCCGCAACTGCTCGCCCGTCACCCCCCAGGTCTTGCGCTACCGCCCTTGCCACTGCCCAGTGCACGGGTCGCCGAACTGGCCGGATTGCTGATAGCGGTGGACCCGACTGCGGCCTACGCACTGGTGAGCAGCCTCCATGCCCAGGCCCCTTCAACGGGCAACTTCTACGCCAGTGTGATGGAGCCATCCGCCCGGCGCCTGGGAGATCTTTGGAGTTCCGACGATTGCAGCGACGTGGACGTGACGCTGGGGATGTGCCGGCTTCAGACGGCGCTGCGCCGTGCTGGCATCGGCGATCCGTCGCCCATCCAGCGTGCACGGCCTGGCATCGCACTGGTCGTCCCGCAGCCGGGCGAACTCCATATGCTGGGGGCGGCACTGGATGCCGACATGCTTTGGCAGGCTGGCTGGAACACGCACCGCGAACATCCGGCCACGGACCAGGCCCTGCAGGATCTGCTTGCCGAAACCTGGTTCGACGCTTTGGACTTGTCGATGAGCCTGGCGTTTCAGCGCAGCGACCGGTTGGTGCGCATGGCGGAGACGATCCGGCAAGCGCGGCGTGCCTCCAGGAACCCGGGGCTGCGCATCGTGGTCGGCGGTCGGGTGTTCTTCGAGCAATCCGATGCCGGCGAACAAGTAGGCGCCGACGCAGCCGGGACCTCGGCCGAGCAGGTTGCCGCCTTGATGCACGTGCCCGTGCTGGCCGCGAAGTCCCGATGGTGATCACGCCGGCGTCCATGTCGGCGAAGGACGCGATGTTGTCGTTGAACTCGGAGTGACACCTCTGGGCGTGGATCTGCGTTGAGCTCACAACGGGGAACTGACCATAGGATGCAACACCCCCGCCAACTCCTCCGCCAGTGCCACCCGCGACACCGGCTTCCTCAACATCGCATCCGCCCCCGCCCGCCCCGCCCGCTGCACCACATCCGCCCCCAGGTACCCACTGAGCAACAACACCGGTAACCCGGGCCGGATACGCCGCACCGCCTCGATCAGCGCCGCACCCGCCATGGCCGCCAGTGCCTCCGCGTCGTCCAAGAGCCGGGTGGGTTCACGATTCCTGCTATCCATCTGACGCTGAATGCGCAGGTGCGTGGGGCAACCGATGCGGTGTTTCAGGAGTTGGCGGGGAAGGCGAAGGCGGGGTGGTCGACAAGCAATTGGCCGCAGAAAATCGAATTCTCGAAAACACGCGGCCAATGGACCATCTTCCACTTCCGGACAACGCCACCAGGTAACGGCTCGACTCGATCACCGTGTTCACCGAATGGCGCGGCGTGCAGGCGCAGGCACGTGCCTGTACACGCGGCATGTACTGGAAACGCCAGCGCGACTATGAATACCAGGTGAAGACGCAGCCGGATGGCCGGCAGCGCCGCGTGGGGCCACGCTCGCTCGAGACGGAACGGGCCTCCGAGGAGTTCAGCGGCCGCAAGCGCAGCCTGGAGGATCGGCTGCGCAGCCTGCGCAGCGCGGTGCTAGACGCTGATCGGCTCAACAAGGCGTCGAAGGTCGGCCGCGTGCCGTCACCGGTATTGGCGGTGCTGCAGGCCATCGAGGATGCCAGCCTGGGCGAGCAAATGACGGGCCAGTGGGCCCGAGAACCGGAGGTGACGCAGTGGTGAAATTCGCGATCTCAGAATGTACGCAGCACCGTGGCTGGCGCGTGCAAATCAGGGTTTTTGGCCAGCCTCGTTAGGCAAAACGTTGCAATACAAGACCTGACCCAGACATCGCCGGATTGAGAAAAAGATCCTGCACATAGCTGGCAGGTCATAGGACGATCGTCCGGCTTGGGCCGGAATGCGGTGGGTCTTCAGATACGAGTGGGACTTTGCGGACTACCACCAGCGCCTGACCCGCTACCAAATCGCGCACCTTAGGCATGCCACGTGGCGCTAGGTTTCATGCGCCTTCCTGGCCCATTTCGACCGCGTCGCCCCGAGGCGTGCGGTTGCGATTACCGCTCAGCGCGTAGTAGCTTGATTAGCGGTCCATATGCGCTCGAAGACAGCGGCAATTACACTACCGGTAGTGGCTTGGGTTGCGAGGGTCTACGTCGTAGACTTCTCCACATGGACCCGCAAAAACCAGCCAACCAATTCCAGATTTCGCTGCCCGATCCGCTGAAGCATTTCAGCAAGGACCCACCGTGGATCAAGCTGGCTGCGCTGGCGCTGATCCTTTGCGCGTGGGTGTTGGTTGTCCTGATTGTGAAGGGCAGCGCTTCTTGATCTGGCCCGCGACTCAGGAGGATTACAGGTCAATGGTCAGCAGCGCGATGCCGGTGGGTCCGACTTCTGCGCTGCTAGTCGCGTGAGCTGCGGGTTCGGTATGCCGGGGTCATTTCTCATATCGCCAAGTCCAGTGACCAAAGCGTCGGAATCCAAGATCTGATCCCTACGTCTGGATATTCAAGACGGCACTTTCAAGAAGTGACTCAAATCTTCGGACACCCAATCGTCCATTGCTCTCTGCTGCGTCTGCCAATAGTCATGAAGAGCAGGGACCGTCTCGGACTGCACCCACCCCTTATCAAGGGACGAGAACACATCGAACTGGGGGACCGGAACCACGGTGCCAAACCCGTCATAGAAGAGCTGTGAAGATAAAAAATGTGCAACTTGAGTCAGCGTTTTCAATGCGGCTTGAACGTCGTCGAAACTGGGAATTTCCACTTGGTTCGCTGCTGCGAGGCGATCCGCATGCGCAACTACTCTGTCAGCAAACGTCTTTACTCTTGTAATTTCAGGAGATGACAGTGCATCCTTCAAGTTCACAAGTACATGTGCGCCTATAGCATCGCCGCGGGTTCGGCTTCCAGATTTCCCTGATGTCCTATCGAATGCAGCGTGCATCATTTGCGATGTACTCCATGCTTTCGGTCCCTTGGTGGGGAGCCACCGTGCCATCCCAGCACCTTCTCGCAAAATTTGTTCGACGTACTCGGCTTCCGCCGCTGAGCCGTCAAAAGGAATGCCGTCGTACGAAACGAAGTGCTCACGCGTCAGGAGGTCCGCCTG
The DNA here is from genome assembly GCA_965278985.1 of Burkholderiaceae bacterium. Lineage (GTDB taxonomy): Bacteria > Pseudomonadota > Gammaproteobacteria > Burkholderiales > Burkholderiaceae_C > CAISIP01. The sequence continues at coordinate 2,927,150 of OZ257131.1, forward strand.
CTTCTCGATACTCTGAATCAGCGTCACGAGCGACATAGTCTGCCCATCAGTGTCGACAAGTCGGCGAATCCCCAGAGTCATGATGTTTGAGAACCCTGCACCCAGCAGTTCAAACAATGGTCCGTTGACGATGCGACTACTTTCGATCCGGCGTGCTTCGTTCAGACAGTAAAAAACCATCGTGTGCCAAATCAGTTCATGAATCTGGCGCGATACCGAGATGTTCTCGTTGCCATTCAGGCGCTCCAGGCACGACGTTCGAAACTCGCGATATGCCTGCAGTCGTCGCCGAGCTTTCGGCGTGCTTGCGACATCGCATTGTTCAACGGCGTATTCGTAGTCTCGATAGTTCATGGCTAGCTCACTCGAATTGTCAAAACGTCGGATCAATGCAGATCGCGAAGGCTCCAAACGCACGTGTGTATCTGGCCATCTGTGCAGCTGTAATGCGGACTCTTTCGAATGGCCTTAAGCCCAGCGTCTGGCCTGCCTCCATGCCGATCAGTCCTCCTTTGTGCACGACTGCATTCCGAAGTAGAACCATCTCATCGATTGCACGCACGTCTCCTTCCGCTCTCCAATGCTTGACGCTCTGTTTGACTTGATCCGGAATACTGGACTCGACGCAAAGGTCGACCCAGGCTGCTGAAGTCGATTCCCTATTCTTCACTGCCTTTCTGTACTGCTTATCAACTTCATTCCATTGCCTCTCTTCAGTTGCAGCTGCATCGTCTGACGAGGCATTTACGATGGCAGTCGCTGACGAAAACTGGAGTAGTAGTCCCTTCACATAGTTCTCCGCAGCACTGACCCACGAGACCATGTGTAGATTGCGCAGATGCTCCCGCATATGAGGCCAGTTTGCACTGAAGTCACTCGCCTCTTGCTCGGCACTAGCCTCCCACTCTTCCTCCCACTCTTTTCCGACCCCGCCCCGAAACGCATCGTCAAACAATGCCAGACCCATCAAGCTAGCCGCCAACTCATCATTCGCGAAGGCAGCGTCAAGCACTTTTATGCTCATCTTGGCAGACGTGGTGGCCGCCCAAAATGCTTCTTCCGCATACTCAATCCTCTGCCCGCCGTACAAGCCGTCTTTAAGCCATGTACTTTGGGCGAAGTAATCATCCAAAAGATCTTTGGTCATCGTCTACCTCAGTCTCCAACCGTAGGGGCTGTGCTTTACCCATTTAACCGAACTGAGTGGGCTCCCTGCACCGCAGTATTTTGCGAGAAAGACACGGTGACGACCGGAATGCTTTCGGCCGCAAGAGCGCTCTTGCTTTCCTACTTCAGCGCGAATTGGTGCGCAAACCTGCGCGCCTGTGTCACCTCCCATTTCAAGCTGCATCTTCTTCGGCAGCGTGGGATTCACGACGACAAGGAAGGCCGAATACACCTTCCCCGTGCCTCCACTTTGCCGAGGCATGTCCACGACCGCTATGGCCGTGAAACTCATAGGCACGACCAGGGAAGCACCGGAGCACAGATCAGCCTTAGCGTGGGCTTCTAGTTGCTCTGATCAACCGAGGGGCTCGCATCTGCAACGACCGGCCGCAACGGAGCTTCTCGATCAGCTCATGAACTACCGACAGGCGGCAACACCCCCGCCAGGACCCCCGCCAACCCCTCCGCCAACGCCACCCGCGACACCGGCTTCCGCAACATCGCATCCGCCCCCGCCCGCCCGGCTCGCTGGACCACATCCGCCCCCAGGTACCCACTGAGCAACAACACCGGCAACCCAGGCCGGATCCTCCGCACGGCCTCGATCAGCGCAGCCCCCGCCATCCCCGGCATGCGCTCATCCGTCACCAGTGCATCGAAGCGCTCGGGGTGCGCCGTGAAGGCCGCCAGCGCCTCCGCAGGCGCGGTGAAGCCCACCGGCACGTACCCCAGCTCCAGCAGCGTGTCGGTCATCAGCCGCACCAGCGCCTCCTCGTCGTCCACCAGCAGGATCTGTTCATGCGCGCCGCGTGGTGGACTGGCGGGGTCGCGGGGCACGGCGGGTGCCACGTCGCCGGCGCGCGGCAGCCACGCGGTGAAGCGGCTGCCCTGCCCTTCCTCCGTGGCCACGTCCACGGCGCCGCCGAGTTCGCTCACGATGCCGTGCACCAGCGACAGGCCCAGGCCCGTGCCCGCGCCGGCCTCCTTGGTGGTGAAGAAGGGGTCGAAGATGCGCAGCAGCACGGCGGGCGCGATGCCGCTGCCGGTGTCGGCCACCTCCAGCACCAGGTACTCGCCGGGCGGCAGCGTGGCGGTGGTCATGGCGCGCGGCGCGTCCAGGGGAGCCACGCGCAAGGCCACGCGCAATACGCCCCCCTGCGGCATGGCCTGCAGCGCGTTGTGGGCCAGGTTCATGACCACCTGGTGCAGCTGCGTGGGGTCGCCCAGCACGGCGGCGGTGCCGGCCTGCAGCGCGGCGTCGATGCGCACGCCCGTGGGCGGTGCGGCCGACAGCAGGCTCAAGCCTTCTTGCACCACGCCCTCCACGTGCACCGGCACGCGCGCGCCCAGGCCGCTGCCGCTGAAGGCCAGCAGCCGCTCCACCAGCGCGCGGCCGCGTTCGCCTGCGGTCAGGATGAAGTCCACGTCGCGCCGCGCGCGGCTGCCGGCGCGGGTGCTGCGTTTCGCCATCTCGCCGAAGCCCAGGATCGCGCCCAGGATGTTGTTGAAGTCGTGCGCGATGCCGCCGGCCAGCGTGCCCACGGCCTCCAGCCGCTGGCCCTGGCGCAGCGCGGCCTCGGCGCGCTTGTGGGCGTCGATGTCGCCCACCGAGCCGGCCAGCCGCGTGGGCCGGCCTTCGGCGTCGCGCACGCACATCGCGCGCACGCGCAGCCAGCGGTACTGGCCGTCGGGATGGCGGATGCGCCACTCGCCCTCGTAGACCGGGTCGCGGCCAGAGAGCACGCCTTCCAGCAGCCGCTCGTGCAGGGGCACGTCGTCGGGGTGGATCTGCATCATGCCGCGCCATTCGTAGCGCATGCGCAGGGTGGGGCCGATCTCCATGCCGTAGAGGGCCTGCGCGCGTTCGGAGACGAAGTTGCTGCCCGTCACCAGGTCCAGGTCCCAGATGCCTTCGTTGGCGGCGGCCACGGCGAGTGCGAAGCGCTGTTCGGACTCGCGCAGCGCGGCCTCGGCCAGCACGCGTTCGGTGATGTCGGTGGCGATGCCGCTCACGCGGTCCTGGTCGCCCTCGGCGATGCGCCGGCCGCGGTCGTGGATCCAGCGCACGCTGCCGTCAGGCCGCAGGATGCGGAACTCCATGCTCCAGGGCTCGGCGCTGCCGCTCTGCACCCACCCGCCGAAGCTCGCCCCCACGCTGGCGCGGTCGTCGGGATGGATGCCGTCCACCCACAGGCGCGGCTCGCGGTAAAGGTCCTCCACCGTGTGGCCCCAGATGCGCTCGAAGCTGGGGCTGGCGTAGACCACGCGCTCGGGCACCAGGTCGGTGATCCAGATGCAGTCGGGCGAGGCATCGGCCATGCGGCGGAACCGGGCCTCGCTCTCCTGCAGCGCCTGCACCTGCTGCAGCAGCGCTGCGGGCTCCAGCGCGGGCGGGTCCGGTGGGGCTGGCACGGCGGGGGGCTCGATGGGCACAGGGCGACTCCGGGGATCGGGACAGACGGGAGGATGGCGCCGGTGCGTCACCTGTGTCATCGGACACGTGGCGCGCGGCTTGTGTGTCGCGGCGGGCCACGCCAGCCGCCACCGGCACCGCGTTTTTAGCAGGTCACCGGATGGCCGTGTGACGCGCCATGTCCGCAGGTTGTCAGATGACATACGACGGCGGGTGCGATGGTGGCAAGATGCGGCTGCGGCACCCTCCAGCCCCTCCCGGCTCTGACCGCCCTCTTCCCGGGAAACCCTTGCATGGATCTTCTCGCGCCCTCCTGGCCCGTGATGGCGACAACGCGTGTTGCAGCCGCTTCGTGCGTGCACCACGGTGCGCCAGGTTCGCCATTGCACCGAAGGGAGAGCGCCATGCCCACCGGCGAGCGAGCACGCCCCCCTGCTGCGGCGCGATGCGCGGGCAGGGGTTGCCGGCCCACACTGGCCTGGCCGCGGCATCCGGCTGCATCCCGCAGCCGCCCGCGCCCAGGAGCTCCCACCATGCATGATTCCGTGCCAAACGCACTGCGATATCGTCTCTTCGGCCGCACCGGCCTGCGCGTCTCTTCCTTCGCCCTGGGCACGGGCAACTTCGGCACCGGCTGGGGCTACGGCGCCTCGCCCGCCGACGCCCAGGCCATCTACCGCCGTTACCGCGAGGCCGGCGGCAACTTCGTCGACACGGCCGACCAGTACCAGTTCGGCCAGTCCGAGACCATCGTCGGTGAATGCATCGCGGGCGACCGCGACGAGATCGTGCTGGCCACCAAGTATTCGCTGGGCGACACCCCGGCTGGCGGCCTGCAGTCCACCGGCAACAGCCGCAAGGCCATGCAGCGCTCCGTCGAGGCCAGCCTGCGGCGCCTGAAGACCGACCGCATCGACCTGATGTGGGTGCACATGCCCGATGGTGTGACACCCATCGACGAGATCGTGCGCGGCCTGGACGACCTGGCACGCGCGGGCAAGATCCTGTATGCCGGCCTGTCGGACTTTCCGGCGTGGCGCGTAGCGTCCGCCGCCACGCTGGCAGAGTTGCGCGGCACGCTGCCCATCGCCGCCGTGCAGCTGGAATACAGCCTGGTCGAACGCACGGCCGAACGCGAGTTGCTGCCCATGGCGGCCGCCTTCGGCCTGGGTGTGGTGGGCTGGTCGCCGCTGGGTGGCGGCCTGCTGACCGGCAAATACCGCCAGGGCGAGACCGGCCGCGCGCAGGGCCTGGGCGCGGTGATCCATGCCGAAAGCGATGCCCGCAAGACGGCCACGCTGGATGCCGTGCTGGCCATCGCCCAGGAGACAGACCGGCCACCCGGCCAGGTGGCCATCGCCTGGGTGCTGTCCAGAGGCACGCTGCCCATCCTGGGCCCGCGCACCCTGGCGCAACTCGACGACAACCTGGCCTCGGCGCAGGTGCGCCTGTCTGCCGAACAGCTGCGCCGGCTCGACGCGGCCAGCGCCATCACCCTGGGTTTCCCGCACGACGTGGTGGCCGCCAGCCACGACCGGCTGGCAGGTGGCCAGGCGGCGCAGACGGATTTCTCCCCGCAGCCGGTGCGCTGACGCGCGTTGCCCGGCTGCATCTTCACCACCTCCACCAGGAGCCCACCGATGCTGCAGCCCGGCTTCCCCACTCCCCCTCCCCTGCGCCGCGCAGCGCTCGGCCTGCTTCTGGCCATCGCGCTGACGCCCCTGGCCGCGTGGTCGCAGGCGCCCGAGCCCTTTCCCTCGCGGCCCCTGCGCATCGTCGTGCCCTTCCCCGCCGGCGGCCCTACGGACGCGCTGGTGCGCAACCTGGCGGGCCACATGGAGAAGACGCTGGGCCAACCGGTGGTGGTGGAGCCGCGCCCGGGCGGCAACATGCTGCTGGCGCCGGCCTTCGTGGCCAAGGCGTCGCCGGACGGCTACACGCTGATGGTGAGCTCCAACCCCTTCCTGACCAACGCGGCGGTCTACCGCACGCTGCCCTACGACACGGTGCGCGACTTCGTGCCCGTGGCGGTGATCGGCGAGCAGAGCTTCGCGCTCATCGCCAGCAGCGCGCTGGGCGTGTCGGACGTGGCGGGGCTGCTGGCACTGGCCAAGACGCGGCCCGGCGGGCTCAACTACGGCACGGTGTCCACCGGCGGCGCCTCGCACCTGCCAGCCGTGCGCATGGAGCAGCAGGCGGGCGTGGCACTCACGCAGGTGCCCTACAAAGGCGCGCCGCAGATCCTCACCGACATGGCCGCCGGCCGCGTGGACTTCACCTTCACGGACCTGGGCGGTGCCCTGCCCTTCGTGCAGGACGGCCGCTTGAAGGTGCTGGCGCAGACCGGCGCGCAGCGCTCGCCCGCCATGCCCGGCGTGCCGGCAGTGGCAGAGACGCCGGGCCTGGCCGGCTTCGAGTTCCGGCTGCACCTGATGGTCTCGGCACCGGCCGCCACGCCGCCACCCGTGATGGCACGGCTGAACACCGCCCTGCGCGAGGCCATCGCGCAGGAGGGCCGTGCCGCACGCGCCGGCAGCACCATGGACTACCTCGACACGCCGCTGGACGAGGCGAAGCGTTACTTCGACCGCCAGCTCGCGTTGTGGACCGACGCCACGCGGCAGGCAAAAATACCCATGCAGGACTGACCACACCCACCCCCTTTACACGCCCTTTCACACACCCTTGCCCACCCTGTCCTACCGCTTCGGCAGCTTCGAACTGCAGCCCGCGCAGCGCCAGCTGCTGGCGGGCGGGCGCAGCACGCGCGTGGGCAGCCGCGCGCTGGAGATATTGACGATGCTGGTGGAGCATGCGGGGCAGGTCGTGTCCAACGACGCGCTGATCGCGCGCGTGTGGCCGCACAGCGTGGTGGAAGAATCGAACCTGCGCGTGCACATCGCGGCGCTGCGCAAGTTGCTGGGCGACGGCGGGCGCGAGGCGCGCTTCATCGGCAACGCGCCGCTGCGCGGCTACAGCTTCGTGGCGCCGGTGGAGGTGGTGCAGGCTCAGCCCACACCGGCAGCCGTTGATCCAGCCCCCCCGCCCGAAGTTCACCACCTGCCGGTGCGGCTGACCCGCATGATCGGCCGCGGCGACGCGTTGCAGGCGCTGCTGGAGGTGTTGCCCCAGCGCCGCTTCGTCACGCTGATCGGCCCCGGCGGCGTGGGCAAGACCACGCTGGCCATCGCGGCGGCAGAACAGTTCGCCGAGCACCATGCCCAGGCCGTGTTCTTCGTGGACCTGGGCGCGCTGGCCGACGGTGCGCTGGTGCCCAGCGCCGTGGCCGCCGCACTGGGCCTGCCGGTGCGCGATGCCGACCCCACGCCGCAGATCGTGCAGCACCTGCGCGGCCGTGCGCTGCTGCTGTTGCTGGACAACTGCGAACACGTGGCGGCCCAGGCCGCCCCGCTGGCCGAGGCCATCCTGGGCGCCGCGCCGCGCGTGCAGCTGCTGGCCACCAGCCGCGAGCCGCTGCGCGCGGGTGGCGAATGGCTGCAGCGCCTGGCGCCCTTGTCCCTGCCGCCGCTGGCGCCGCAGTCGTCCACCCTCACGCGCGAAGAGGCGCTGGCCTACGAGGCGCCCGCCCTGTTCATGGAGCGCGCCGGCGCGTTGCAGCAGGGCCTGGTGTTCCAGGACGCGGACATGCCCTTCGTGGCGGGCATCTGCCGGCGGCTGGACGGCATCGCGCTGGCCATCGAGCTGGCGGCAGCGCGGCTGGCCGGCTTCGGCCTGCAGATGCTCGCGGCCCTGCTGGACGACCACCTGACGCTGCTGAGCGCCGGCCGGCGCACCGCGCTGCCGCGCCACCGCACCCTGCAGGCCACGCTGGACTGGAGCCACGGCCTGCTGTCGGAGCCCGAGCGCCAGCTGCTGCGCCGCCTGTCGGTGTTCAGCGCGCAGTTCACGCTGGCCTCGGCACGCGCCGTGGCCGCGGACCCGGGCCGCGAGGCGCTGCTGTTGCCGCTGCTCTCCGACCTCGTCGACAAGTCGCTGGTGATGGTGGACGTGAGCGGCGACGACGCGCGTTACCGCCTGCTGCAGACCACGCGCGACCATGCGCGGGAGCAGCTGCGCGACCACCCGCAGGAACAGCGGGCCGTGCTGCGCCGCCATGCCACCGACCTGCATGCGCTGCTGCAGCAGGCCGGCCGCGACTGGAGCGACAAGCCCGACGCGGCCTGGCTGGAGGCCTATGGCCGGCGCATCGACGATCTGCGCGCGGCGCTGGACTGGTGCTTTTCGGAGGCCGGAGACGTGGGGCTGGGGCGGGAGCTGCTGGCGGTCTCGGCAGTCCTGTGGTTCCGGCTTGCACTGATGGCGGAATTCCGCCACCGCGCCGAACGGATGCTCGCGCCCGACGCGCAGGGCACCACCCCCATCGAGCCCCGCGTGGAGCTGGAAACCTGCGTGGCCCTGTGCCATGCACTGGCCTACCTCGAAGGCCCCTCCGCACCCGTGCACATCGCCCATTGCGCGCGCACGCTGGCGCTGGCCCGCTCGCTGGGCGACGACGCGCAGCAGACGCAGATGCTGTACCGCCTGTGGCACAGCCACCTGGCGCTGGGCCATTTCCACGACACGCTGGCGACCGCGCGCGAATACGCCGCCGTCTGCGACCGCGGTGGCGCGGCCAGCGACCAGCCGCTCAAGCACCGGCTGCTGGCCATCGGCCACCACTGCCTGGGCGAGTTGGGTGTGGCACGCCAGCACCTGGACCGCCTGCTGGCGCATCCCGACGTGGTGGCCAACCGGCTCAAGCGCAACCCCCTGGCGCTGGACGAGACCATCCTGGCGCTGTGTTTCCACACGCAGTTCCTGTGGCTGCAGGGCCTGGCGGACCAGGCGTGGGACGCGGCACAACACACCTACGCGGAGAGCGTGCGCCGCGGCCACATGCTCTCGATGCTGTACGCGCTGGCCTTCGCCCCCTGTGCCGTGGGCTTCTGGTCCGGTCGCGTGGAAGACGTGGGGCGCCACGCGGCCATCATGCGCAGCCATGCGGAGCAGCACCAGCTGGCCCTGTGGCATGGCTGGGCCCGCTGCTACGAACTCGCGCTGGCCGCGCGTGCGGCGGCGCCCGGCATCGACGCGCTGCAGCACTTCGCGCTGGCCGACGCCGGCGCGCTGAACCCGACGCAGTTCGACATGTTGTCCACCTTCGGCCCCGGCTTGGCGGCCCCCGCGACCGTGCAGCGCATCCTGGCCGACGACCACGCCTGGGTCGCACCCGAAGTGCTGCGCAGCCACGCGCTGCAGACATTGGCGCAGGGCAGCCCCGAGGCCGCGGCGCAGGCCGAGCAACTGCTGCAACGCGCGCTGGCCACCGCGCGAAGACAGGAATCCCTGGCGTGGACGCTGCGCTCGGCGACCACCCTGGCCAGGCTCTGGCAGGGCCAGGGCCGCAGCCCCGAGGCCCGCGCGCTGCTGGAGCCGGTGGTCGCGCAGTTCACGGAGGGCTTCGGCACGCAGGACCTGCAGCGGGCGCGCACGGTGCTGGACCAGCTGTAGGCCTACATCGCCAGGCGTGGCATCTGGTGGCGGTCGGCCTGCATGCGGCCTGCGGCCACGGACGCCGCCCCCATGCGGGCCGTGCCCGCGGCCGGCAGCACGATGCGCGCCAGCGAGCCCGCCAGCAGCCCGCGCTGTTCGGCCCGCACCACGGCCTGCGTGCGGCTGGCGCAGTCCAGCTTGCCGAAGATGGCCTTGGTGTGGGCTTTGACCGTGCCTACCGAGATGTCCAGCGCCAGCGCGATGCGCTTGTTGGGGCAGCCTGTGGCCATGTGCCGCAGCACCTCGGTCTCGCGGGCCGTGAGTTGCACATGGTTCAGGCTGTCGGCAATGCGTTCGGCGATGCGCGGCGCGAGGTAACGCACCTCGCGCTGCAGCGCATGCACGGCATCTACCAGCTCGGCCAGCGTGCAGTCCGACGGCAGGTAGCCGCGCACACCTGCCTGCAGTGCATGGCGGATCTCGGCCTCGGTGCAGCGCGGTGTGACCACCAGCACGCGCGGCGGCGTCGTGGCAGGGCCCATGCGCCCGGGGTCCTGCGCGGGCTGCAGCAGCGCCATGGCCGTGTCGTAGTCGGCCACCACCACGGCACCCAGGACGCCTGCGGGTGCCGTTGCAGCGCGCAATTGCAGGCCGGGCGCCTGTGCCAGGGTGGCTGTCACGCCCGCGGCCAGCAGCGGGTCGCGGTGCATCACACAGATATCGAAGGAAGCTGCGGCGGTGGCGGTGGCGGTGGTGGTGGTGTCCATGGTGTGTCCTGTGGGAGGGCTGTTGGGAGGACCCGATCATGGGTCGCCATGGTGAGGCGTGGTGTTAATCGTTGTGAATCCGGCGCCACGACGCCACTTCACCGCTTCGCAGCCGCCCTTCCCCTTTGGAGGGAGCCCGACCTCGCCCCTCGGCCGGACGCGCAATGGTGCCGGCAGTGTCACAGTCGGCACACGCAGGGCCCGCCGGACCCTGCCACCCACACACGGAGAAGCGAGTCCGGCGATGCAACTGCCCATCGGCAAGGAAAACACCACCCCCATCTCGCTGCACTGCGAGGACCTGGGCCACGGCCCGCCAGTGGTGCTGGTGCACGGCTGGCCCCTGGGCAGCATGGTCTGGGAACGCCAGGTCGGGCCGCTGCTGGCAGCGGGATTCCGCGTCGTGACCTACGACCGGCGCGGCTTCGGCCGCTCCAGCCAGCCCTCCACGGGCTACGACTACGACAGCTTCGCCGACGACCTGCGCCAGGTGCTGGAGCAGCTGGACCTGCAGGACTGCACGTTGGTGGGCTACTGCATGGGCGCCGGTGAAGTGGCGCGGTATCTCGGCACCTACGGCCCGGCCCGCGTGCGCCGCGCCGCCTTCGTGGGCGGCATGTTGCCCTGCCTGCTGCGCGCGCCTGACAACCCCGCTGGTTTCGACCCCGCGGTGCTGCAGGCCTACCTGCAGGGCATCACGGCGGACCGGCCCGCCTTCCTGCGCAAGTTCCTGGCCACGACGTACCAGACCACCGCGACTGGCGCCACCACCGCCAGCCCCGAGGCCCAGCTCGCCCACTGGCAGGCGGCCGTGGCCAACGCCCCTTTCGGCACCACCGAATGCGTACGCGCCTGGGCGACCGACTTCCGCGACGACCTGCGGCGCATCGACATCCCCTGCCTGGTGCTTCACGGCGGGCAGGACCAGGTGTTGCCCGTAGCCCTGACGGCCGCACACACGGCGCGGCAGCTGGCGGATGCGCGGCTGCAGATCATTGCCGATGCGCCACACGGGCTGTTGTGGACCCATGCGGAGCAGATCCATGCGGCGTTGGTCGCGTTCTGCCATGGGAGCTGACGGGATGCGCCACGGAATCGACAGCCCCACGGCACCATCCCCCGAAAGCACAGGTTGCGCCCGTGCCGCAGGGGCAGCGTCGCCTGCAACCTTCGCGCGCGATGAGACCCGCCTTGCAGGGGAGGCGAAGGGCCGCAGGGCTGCCGACACTGCCCTCACCAGCACAGCCACCGAGGTCCATGCCATGCCACCTGCTTCCATCCCACCGTTCACCGTCTCGCGCCGCGATGTGCTGGCCGGCAGTGCCGCCATGGCGGCCATGCTGGTGTTGCCCGCGCTGGCGGGTTGCGCCGCCACCTCCGTTCCCCTCCAACCACCACCGCAAGGAAACCGCACCATGCCCACCATCACCACCAACGACGGCACCCAGATCTGGTACAAGGACTGGGGCACCGGCCGCCCCGTCGTCTTCTCGCACGGCTGGCCGCTGTGTGCCGACGCCTGGGACGCGCAGATGCTGTTCCTGCTGCAGCAGGGCTACCGCGTCATCGCGCACGACCGCCGCGGCCACGGGCGCTCCAGCCAGCCGGTGGGCGGGCACGACATGGACACCTTCGCCGACGACCTGGCGGCGCTCATCGACACGCTGGACCTGAAGGAGGCCACGCTGGTGGGCCACTCCACCGGCGGCGGCGAGGTGACGCGTTACCTCGGCCGCCATGGCACGAAGCGTGTGGCCAAGGCCGTGCTGATCGGCGCCGTGCCCCCGCTGATGCTCAAGACCGCGGCCAACCCCGGTGGCCTGCCCATGGAGGTTTTCGATGGCATCCGCAACGGCGTCACGGCCAACCGCTCGCAGTTCTTCAAGGACCTGGCCGTGCCCTTCCACGGCTACAACCGGCCCGGGGCAAAGCCGTCGCAAGGCACCATCGACAGCTTTTGGGCCATGGGCATGCTGGGCGGCATCAAGCCCGAGTACGACTGCATCAAGGCCTTTTCGGAGACCGACTTCACGGAGGACCTGAAGAAGATCGACGTGCCCGTGCTCTTCCTGCATGGCGACGACGACCAGATTGTGCCCATCGGGGCTTCGGCCCACATGGCATCCAAGCTGGTGAAGCGGTCCACGCTCAAGGTCTATGCCGGCGAGTCGCACGGCATCTGCAGCACGCGTGCGGACCTGGTCAACGCCGACCTGCTGGTCTTCCTGAAGTCCTGACCGGGCCACCAAGAAGGACGCCGCCATGCACGAACGCATCACAATCACCACGCCCGACGGCAGCTTCCACGCCCACGTGGCGCGCCCCGCGCGGGCCGTGGCGCCCGCCATCGTGGTGGGCCAGGAAATCTTCGGCATCAATGCCGACATGCGCGAAACCTGCGACGAGCTGGCCGCGCAGGGCTTCATCGCCATCTGCCCCGACCTCTTCTGGCGGATGGAGCCCGGCGCGGAGCTGTCGCACCTGCACGACTGGGACCATGCCCTGCGGCTCTACATGGCCTTCGACCGGGACAAGGGCGTGGCCGACATCGCGGCCACGCTGCAGGCCGCACGCACGCTGCAGGGTGCCTCGGGCAAGGTGGGCATCATGGGCTACTGCCTGGGCGGGCTCATGACCTTCCTGACCGCCGCACGCACGCCCGTCGATGCCGCGGTGGCCTACTACGGTGCCGAAACCGACAAGTATGTGCAGGAGATGCCGGCCGTATCCGCCCCGCTACTGATGCACCTGGGCGAAGAGGACGAATTCATCTCCAAGGACGCGCAGCGCGCCATCACCACCGCGGCCCAGGGCTGCGCCAACGTGCAGGTCCACCGGTATGCGGGCTGCATGCATGCCTTCGCGCGGCACGGCGGCACGCACTATGACGCGACCGCGGCCCGCCTGGCGAACGGGCGCACGCACGCATTCCTGGTGCGGCATTTGCAGGCCTGAACCGGCCGGCCAGCGCGTGGCCTCAGGCGCTCCGCGCCTGCACCACCCCACCCGCCCGCACGAAGTTCCCCGCGCCCAGGTGGTGGATGGTCTGCAGCGCGGTGTTGTGGTCGGTGAAGTTCCAATGCCCGTCCGCGAAGATGCGGCTGTCGGCAGCTGCGGCCACCACTTCGCCGAAGCAGGTGTCATACGCATCTTCAGTGTGCGGCTCGGGGATCAGCCGGCATTCGAGCCAGGCCGCGCATCCTGTCTCGATCAGCGGCACGCCCAGCGCCCCCGCACGCGCGTCGATCCCATGGCGGGTGAACTTGTCTTCCGTGCGGCCCGTGGTGTTGCCCACCGCGTAGGTGAAGTCGATGGCCGCCGCACCCGGAATGCAGATGCCGAAGGCGCCGCTCGCGGCGACCAGCTCCCGCGTGAAGGTCTTCTTGTCGATGACCACCGCGATGCGCGGCGGCGTGAACTCCACGGGCATGGACCAGGCCGCCGCCATCACGTTGCGCCGGCCACCGTGCGCGCTGGTCACCAGCACCGTGGGGCCGTGGTTGACGAGGCGGCTGGCATGGGCGAGCGCGACGGGGCGGAAGAAGGAGGTTGCGGAGGTCATGGTGTGGCAAGTGGCAAGTGGCAACTGGCAAGTGGCAACTGGCAAGTGGCGAGGCTGGCACCTCAGGACGGCTTTGCGGCTTTGCGCGCGCGCGCGGGCTTGCGCTCCGCTTCACCCTTGGCCGCGGGTGCGGGCGACGCCGCGGCCTCCTGCACCTGCGCCAGCCACATCAGCGTGTCCACATGGGCCAGGAAGTGCTGCAGGTATTCCGGCGACAAGGCCCGCATCTCGGCGAGGGCGCGGTGCACCAGGTGGTGCGAGTTCAGGGGGCCGGCGTTCTCCGGCACCTTGGCCTGCGATTGCGAGACGCGGCTGTCGGCACTCAGGCGCGACCAGGTCTTGCGGAAGTATGCGAGCTGGGCAGGTTCGGAGGGAACCATTGGTCGGGCAGCAGCGGGTGCGGGCCCCTCGGACGCCGGAGCGGGCCGGGCCAGGCGCTGCGTCAGCTCGGCCAGTGCGCCGGGCTGGGCATCCACGCGGGCAGCAGGCTTGGCAGGCGCCGCCTCCACCAGCGCGGCGTACGCCGCGACCAGCTGGGCCAGCCGCGCATCCAGCAGGCGGCGGACCTTTCCCGTGCGCCCCTGCGTGCGCCGGAGCATGGCTTCAAGGAACGCGAAACGCAGCGGGTCCACGCGCTGCACGCCGCGCGCACGCCAGTCGGCCACCGTGGCCGCGGCGTCGCCGGGGCCTTCGGGTTCGGACACGGCGGCTGGATCAGCCACGGGGCTTTGCCGCCGTGGCGGAGGTGGGCCGCGGTGTGGGCGACATCTCCACACGCCGGTTCTTCGCACGCCCCTCGGCATCGGCATTGGAAGCCACGGCTTGTTGTGAGCCGAAGGCTGCGGCGAACACCGAGGCCGAAGGGATGCCCTCCTCGACCAGCGCACGCGTCACGGTCAGCGCGCGCTGCGCGGACAGCTCCCAGTTGTCGGCGAACGCGCGCGAACCGCCACGCACCTGCCGGTCGTCGGTAAAGCCGCTGACCATCAGGATCTGGTCGCGCGCCTGCAGGTAGGTGGCCAGCGGCGCGGCGAGGCTCTGCAGCAGCTGTCGGCCCTCGGGCTGCAGGTCGGCGGAGTTGAAGGCGAAGAGCAGGTTGCCACTGATGCCAATGCGCCCGTTGTCCAGCGTCACGCGGCCCGCCGCCAGCGGGCCGGCCAGCGCCTGCTCCAGCGCCTGCAGGCGCTGCGCCTCCACGCGGCGCTGCTGCACCTCGGTCTGCAGCTTGGACGTGAGCTCCAGCTGCATGCCGAGCGCCGCCACCAGGATCAGCACGAACGCGCCCAGCAGGCCAGCCATCAGGTCGCCGAACACGGCCCAGACGGGCACGCTCTGCTCCAGGCCGGCGTCGATCTCGTCGGAGGTCATGCGTTGTCCGCCGTCGCACGCTGGCTGGCCAGCTGCTGCAGGTCGTCCATGATCTGCTTCTGCGACAGGATGCTCAGGTCAATGACCTCGCGGGCCTGGGCCACGTAGTAAGCCAGTTGCTCGTCGCTGCGCGCCAGCGACTTGCCCAGCGCGGCCTCGATGCGCTGCAGCTGATTGCCCAGCTTGTCGCTGGACTGGCCGAAGAGCTGCACGGCGGTGCCGAAGGCCTCGCCCAGGCTGGCCACTTCCACCGCGCTGCCGGTGAGCTGCGCGGCCACCTCCGTCATGCGGCCGGCCTCGGCGTCGACCTGCTCCGTGAAGCGCACCCCGGCGCGCTGCAGCAGATCGTCCGATGCAGCCACCAGCGCATCGATGGCGGCGCGCTGTTCCGTCGAGGCATGGTTGATGGCGCCCAGCAGCGTCTCCAGCGTGCCCAGGATGCGGCTGCGTTCCTCCAGCAGGCTGTTGTCACGCACCATGCTGTCGGAAAGCTTCTGGCGCAGTTCCCCGATGACTTCGGCTGCTGCGCGCGGGGCCTCGGACGCGGTCTGCACCAGCACGGCGATCTCGGCGATGGTGTTCTTCGCGTGAGCCTCGGTCTGCGCCGACATGTCGCGGGCGGTCTGCGCCAGCGTGTCGCATATCGCGCGCTGCTGGCTGGCGGTCTGCGCGCCGGCCTGTTGCCATTCCTGTTGCAGCGCGCCGGCCATGGATGCGAGTGCCTCGGTCCAGGCGGCCAGCCGCGCCGTGTCGCGTGCGGCCATTTGCGTCTGCAGGTTGCCATGGGCCTCGCCCACCTGCTGCACCAGCGCGGCCGCATGCTGTTCGAAGGTGGAGGCCGCCGCCGCCAGCGCCTGCTGCGTGTCGCCCGACAGTTGGGCGGTGGCGCGCTGCTGGTGTGCCAGCGTGTCGAGGATCTCGCGGTGCTGGCCCGTGGCCTGGGCACCGGCCTGCTGCCACTCGTGCTGCAGCGATGCGGCCATCGCCTGCAGCGAAGCAGTCCACGCCGCCAGCCGCTCTGCGTCGCGCGACGCCACCTGGGTCTGCAGCGCCGCGTGCGCCTCGCCCACCGTCTGCAACAGTGCTGCCGCGCGTTGCTCGAAGGTGGTCGCCGCAGCCGACAGCGCCTGCTGCATGTCGCCCGACAGCTGTGCGCTGGCGCGCTGCTGCTGCGCCAGCGTGTCGATGATCTCTTTGTGCTGCCCCATGGCGTGGGCGCCAGCCTGCTGCCACTCCTGCTGCAGCGCGCCGGCCATGCCCTGCAGGGATTCGCGCCATGCCGCGAGCCGCGCGGCATCCTGCGAGGCCACCTGCGCCTGCAGGTCGCCATGCGCCTGACCCACGCCCTGCAGCAGCGCCGCGGAGTGTTCTGCGAAGGTGGTGGACGCCGCCACCAAGGCCTGCTGGGCATCGGCGGATAGCTTTGCACTCGTGCGCTCGTGCTGCGCCAAGGCCTGGCCCCAGGTAGTGGACAGCTGGCCCACGGTGGTGTCCAAGCGGGCGGCCACGCCTTCCACCAATTCGGAGGAGCGTTGCGTGAAGGTCTGGCCGAAATCCTGCAGCACGCCGCGCAGCTCCGCGGACAGCGCCTGGCTGCTGTGCTGGTGCTCGGCCAGCGCGCCCTTCCAGATCTCGGCGACCGTGGTGGTGCTGGCCTCCAGCCGCGTGGACAGGCCCTCCAGCTGCCGCTGCACGCTGTGTTCGATCCCTTCGTGCAGGGCCGTGGTCTCGCGCGCGATACCGGCCATGGTGGCTTCCACCACGGGCCGGATGGTGGCACCGGCCACGCGGGCGCCTTCGGTCAGGCTCTCCTTGAGCGCGCGGTCCACGGACACGGCGAGGGTGGTGTACGCGGCCTCGGCCTGGCCGTGGAAACGGTCCTGGCTGGCCAGCAGGCGTTCGTTGAGCTGGTGGTGCTGCTGCTCCAGCGTGGCCATCATGGCCTGCAGCCGATCCACCAGCGCGGGCATGAGTTCGGCCTGCTGCTGCTGCAGGCGCAGCGATTCCTCGCGCCGGTGCGCCTGCGAGAAGCCGCGCAGCGTGGTGGCGATGCGCGCGTCCAGGCCCTGCGCGGCCTGGAGCCGATCGCGCCGGCACAGTGCCGTGGCCAGGCCCAGCATCGCCGACGCGGCCACGCCGGCCACCGAGGTGCCGAAGGCCAGGCCCAGGCCCTTCACGGGCGCGGACAGCGAGGCGCGGATGGTCTCCAGGTCGGTGGCGCCGTCCAGCGCGGCACCCGTGCCGTTGAGCGTGACCACCATGCCCAGGAACGTGCCCAGCATGCCGAGCAGCACCAGCAGGCCCGCCAGGTACGGCGCCATCGCGGGGCCGGGCAGGCCGACGCGCTCACCCTCGATGCGCAGGCGCACGGCGTTGTGCAGCGACGGGTGCAGGCGCCCGATCCACGCCGCCAGACCCGGCGATGTGGTGTCCTGCGGCAATGCGCCCAGCGCCTGCGCCAGGCTGGACGTGGCCTGCTGGAAGTGCCGCAGCTCCAGCGCCCCCGCGATGTAGAAGGCCGCGATCAGCAGCGTGACTGCCAGCGCCAGCGGGTTGGTGGCCACATAACCGGCGCCCACCCAGCAAACGGTGGCCAGGCCCAGCAGGAGGGCGATGAGGGGAAGGGATCGGTTCATGGACAAACTCAGGCGCTCACTACGTCTTTGCGGAGGGCTTCCAGCAGCCCTTCGACCGGTTGCAATCGGATTTCCAGCTCGGCCAGCATCACGGCCCGCAGGTCCTCGCAGAAGGCGTCCTGCCAGGCATCGGCCACCGGCGCATCGCCTGCATCGTCCTGCGCGGCCTGGCGCAGGCGGCGGAAACGTTGTTCCAGGAGGCCCAGCACCGTGGCCAGCAGGCCACGCTCGTGCGCGGCCAGGGCCTGCTCCATCACGGCATCCACCGACGCCAGCCGCGCCATCGCGGGCGAGTGTGCGGCCAGTGCGGAACGCGTGCGCGCACGCAGCGACGCCACGCTCGCCTCCATCGCCTGTTGCCGTGCGTGGTAACGCACGCGGAAGGGCGCGAAGTCGGACTTCTTGTGGTCAAGCGGTGTGGCCCGCCGGTCACCGAGGAACGCGATGTCGTCCGCGATGGCGCGGGCCAGGTGCGCACGCAGCCGCACGCAAGCGTCCGCCTCGGACTGCGCCGAACCCGCTCCCGGATCGTGGGGGACCGAATGCCGTGGCCCGTCCAGCACCGAGGACAGGGCGATCCCATCCGTCCAGCGCAGCCACTGGCTCAATCGGTCCGAAAAGGATTGGCTGGATTCGGCGACCTCGACGTCCGTGAGTCGGGCCAGCAAGCGCACAAGCGCCGAGCCGGTGAACCCTGTGCGCCCTGATGCCTGCACCATACCGCCAGCTTGGAAAAACCTGGCAGTTTACACGCAGGGGGTTCAAGCCCCGCGCATTCGGGCCCTGCGCGTCAGGCACGTGTCCGTGCGGAGCGCGAGGTGCCGGCGCCGCAGGGTGAGCAACGCAGAAGAGGTGCGTACGGCTCGCGGGTTGCGCCCCAGGCCATCCCAGGCCGGCATCGCGCTACCGCCGTGGTGGCCCACCCTCCAGCCGCCCGTACAACGTCGCCCGCGAAATCCCCAGCATCCGCGCCGCCGCCAGCTTGTTGCCCTCCGTCGCCTGCATCGCCGCAGCAATCGCGCGTTGCTCCAGCGCCGCCACCTGCTCGGCCAGGGGCCGCAGCAGTTGCGCCGCGTCGGCCGCCGGGCTGGTGGGCAACGCCACGGCCGGTGCGATCTGCGCGAGGCCCGACTCGCGCAAGATGCGCTCCAGCTGCGAGGCGTCCACGTGCATCGAGTCGCTGCGCATGGCCACCTGCTCCAGCACGTTGCGCAGCTCGCGGATGTTGCCGCGCCAGTGCTGCGCGCACAGCAGAGCCAGCGCGCCGGACGTGAGCTCGGGCAGCGCCACGCCGTTGCGCAGCGCGGCGTCCTCGCCCAAGGCCTCCACCAGCGCCGGGATGTCGGCGCGGCGCTCGCGCAGCGGCGGCACGCGGATGGGCAGCACGTTGAGGCGGTAGTACAGGTCTTCGCGGAAGCGCCCCTCGCGCACCAGCACGGGCAGGTCGCGCGAGGTGGCGGCGATGACGCGGGCGTCGAAGGGCACCAGCTCGTTGGAGCCCAGCGGCTCGATCTCGCCCTCCTGCAGCGCGCGCAGCAGCTTGGCCTGCAGCGCCAGCGGCATGTCGCCGATCTCGTCGAGGAACAGCGTGCCTCCGTCCGCGATCCTGAACTTGCCGTCGCGCCCCTTGCGTTCGGCCCCTGTGTAGGCACCCGGGGCGACACCGAAGAACTCGGCCTCGAGCAGCGTGTCGGGCACGGCGGCGATGTTCACGCTGACCAGCGGTCCGGCCGCGCGCGCCGAAGCAGCATGGATGGCATGGGCCAGCAGCTCCTTGCCGGTGCCGGTCTCGCCCAGCAGCAGCACGGGGCTGGCGGACTGCGCCGCGCGGCGGGCCTGGCGCTTCACGTCCACGGCCGCGGGGCTGGTGCCGATGAAGCTGGCAAAGGTGTATTTGGAGGCCCGCGCATTGCCTGCTCGCACCTGCTGGCCCTGCCGAAGGCGCTCGGTGGCGAGCTCGCGGCGTGCGTCGTCCAGGTCGCGCTGCAGCAGCGCGAACTTGCCGATCAGCGGCGCCAGCGTGTCCTGCGGGTGGTCGAAGAGCACGATGCCGATGGCGCCGATCACGGCATCGGCCTCGTCGCGCAGCGCGATGCGGCTCACGACGAAGGTGCCGGCACGGTTGGTCAGCAGGTCGATCAGGAAGGACTCGCCGGTCTCCAGCACGCGGCGCATCTGCGTGTTGGGGATCACGTCCTCGACCATGTGGCCCACGAACTCGTCCTCGCGCGAAAAGCCCAATGCGGGCAGGAAGCGCTTGTAGCCTTCGTTGACCCACACGATGCGCCCCGTGCGGTCGATCAGGAACATGCCCTGGCTGATGCTGGAGAACTGGTGGAACATCGAGCGCGCGGCCAGCGCGAGGATGCCTGCGGCGTCCTGCGGCAGGTCCGCAGGGACACCGGCTACCACGCCGTTCTTCGCACCCGCCATGTCGGCCATTGAGGATTGCATGGCGGGATGTTAAGCGGCCTTCCCGGATGCAAGGGCCGCGTGCCAGCCCCGCCGCTTACTGCCCCTTGAAAGCCGGCTCGCGTTTTTCGCGGAACGCCTGCACGCCTTCGTGCCGGTCTTCGCTCTGGGACACGCGGCGCAGCAGCTCCTGCGTGGCGTAGTTCGCTTCCACAGGCCCCTTGGGCAGGGTCTGCAGGGCCAGCGCCTTCATCGCCTGGATCACCAGGGGCGCGTTGCGCGCGATGCGCTCGGCCACTTCCATGGCCCGGTCGAAGCTGCCGCCCTCGGCCACCACCTCGTTGACCATGCCGATCTCCAGCGCACGGGCCGCCTCCATGCGGTCCCCCGTCATGATCCATTGCAGTCCGGGCTTGTAGCTGAATCGCCCGTTGAAGCCACCCATCAGGCCCTGGAAGATGCCGATGCGCCCTTCCAGGTAGGCGAACCAGGCCGTGGTGTCGGCGATCACGATGTCGCTCATCATGACCAGCGAGCAGGCCACGCCGAGCACAGGGCCCTCCACGGCCGCGATGATGGGCTTGTTGCAGGGCACGGAGAGATTGGGCATGGCCGTGAGCGCATCGCGCGGTGGCGACTTGAGGTCCACGCCGGCCGAGAACACTTTGCCCGAGCTGCGCAACACGCACACCCGGGCGTCGGACGCTTCGAAGGCCACCCAGGCGGCGTGCAGGCCCTGCACCAGGTCTTCGTTCCACGCGTTGCGGGCCTCGGGCCGGTCGAGTGTCACCACGCACACGTGGCCCCGTTGTTCGATCTTCACGCATTCCGCCATGGTTTTCCCATCCTTTCAGGTCATGTCGTCCGACGCGGGTGCGCCGGACAGTTTTGAGTCGCCGTCACCCGCCTTGCGCGCCTTCCATGCCACCACGCCGGGTTGCGCCAGCGCGTACTTGGGCAACAGGTCCTGCAGCTGCTTCGCAAAGGCCTCTGCGGGCACCGACAAGCGCCGGTCCGCCACCTTCATGAGCACCAGCCGGCGCTCCACCTCCGGGGCCACCAGCGGCACCATGCGGATGCCGAACATCGGCAACAGCGGCTCCACATGCACCATGCAGGGCATCACGCCGGTGTTGCGGGAG
This sequence comes from Burkholderiaceae bacterium, assembly GCA_965278985.1. Classification (GTDB taxonomy): domain Bacteria; phylum Pseudomonadota; class Gammaproteobacteria; order Burkholderiales; family Burkholderiaceae_C; genus CAISIP01. The sequence continues at coordinate 2,948,110 of OZ257131.1, forward strand.
ACCAGCGCCAGGCAGGTCAGCAGGTGGTTGGCCTGGATGGAGGCAACCAGTTGCTCGGCATACCGGATGTCGCGCATCTGCATCAGCATCGCGGCCCGGTCCGCGGACACCAGCTTCTCTTGCGCCATCTCTTTCCAGGTGACCGCCTCGCGCGCTGCAAAGGGGTGCCCACCGGCACACAGGCAGGCGATGGGCAGGCTGAACAACAACTGGGCCGACAGCTTGTCCGGAAAGGGCCGCTCCGGGCCGACGGCCAGGTCCACCTGCCCCGACATCACCGCCTCGGCCAGGTTCTCGATACGCACATCCACCACCTGCACGTCCACGCGGGGGTACAGGGCGCAGAACTCGGTCAGCACATCGGGCAGCAACGTGGCAGCCATCAGTTGGCTGCAGGCCACGCGCAGCACGCCATCGCTTTGCCGGCCCAGGTTGCGGGCCACCCACAACGATGCCTGGTATTCGGAGACGATGCGCTCGGCATGGGGCAACAGCGCCTTGCCCCCTTCGGTCAGCGACACGCGCCGCGTGGTGCGATGGAACACCGTGAAGCCCAGCTGGTTCTCCAGCTCCTTGATGGTCAGCGACAGGCTGGAGCGTGTGAGGTGCAACTGCGCCGCCGCTGCCGTGAAGCTGCCGGTGCGCGAGAGCGCCACCAGCGCCTGCAGATGCTTGAGGGTGTAGTTCATGGGCCGCGCCGTCCGGGGGAGAAGTGAACGATGCATTCTGCCCGGCGCACAGGCGTTGCACCGCCCTCGGCACGATCCCCGCCACGGTCATGGTGCTACGCCGCTACTGCGGGTGCGCTAGTCAGCACTTCGTCGGTGTGCTGGCCGAGCCGGGGCGGTGGCGCCGTGTGCAGCGGAGTCTTCGAGTAGCGGATCGGGTTGCGCAGCACACGCATCCCGGCATGCTGGTCCACCGACACGGACTGCACCATCTCGCGGTGGCGCACCTGTGGTTCATCGAGCGCCTCGCCGATGGTATTGACGGGCGAGCAAGGCACGGCGGCGCGCCCCAGCGCCTCCACCAGGTCGGCGCGGTGCCAGTCGCGCACGGCCTCGCGGATCAGCGCGTCCAGCGCCGGGATGTTCTGCAGCCGCGCCACCACCGAGTCGAAGCGCGGGTCATCGACCCAGTGCGGCTTGTCCAGCACGGTGCACAGGCGCTTCCACTGGCGGCTGCTGGACTGGATGATCACGTCGCCGTCCTTGCAGCGGTACACGCCCGAGGGCGCCGCCGCGATGCCCGCATTGCCGATGCGCTGCTGCGACACTCCGGTGAGCAGGTAGTTGGCGGCGATGTGCGCGTTCGCGGCCACCGCCACATCCAGCAGCGCCACGTCGATGTGTTGCCCTTCCCCCGTCGCCTTGACGTGGTGCAGGGCGCCCAGGATGGCGGTGCAGGCGTACATGCCGGTCAGGATGTCGGTATAGGCCACCAGCGTGCGCATGGGCCCGCCACCGGGCTCGCCGTCGGGCAGGCCGCAGGTGCTCATGGCCCCCGACATGCCCTGGAACAGGATGTCGTAGCCCGGGTAACCCGCCATCGGCCCGCTCTGGCCGTAGCCCGTGATGGAGCAGTACACCAGGCGCGGATTGACCGCGCGCAGGCTCTCGTAGTCCAGGCCGTATCTGGCAAGGTTGCCGACCTTGAAATTCTCCACGAACACGTCGCTGCGGGCCACCAGGCGGCGTAGTGCGTCCTGGCCTTCGGGCTGGCGGATGTCCACCACCACCGACTTCTTGCCGCGGTTGCAGGCGACGAAGAAAGCCGAGAGGTCCTGCCGTGAACCATCGAGGGGCTGGTGGAACGGTGGTATGCCGCGCGTTTCATCACCGCCCTCGGGGTTTTCGACCTTCAGGACCTCGGCGCCCATTTCACCCAGGATCTGGGTGCACCAGGGGCCGGCGAGGATGCGGGTAAGGTCCAGGATGCGGACATTGCCAAGAATGGTGGCCATGGGGATGTGCCTAATCGAGCTTGATGTTCGACTTCTTGACGTCCGAGACCCAGTCCGCAAGGCTCGCTGTCAAAAAGCCCTTGAATTCGGCGGGGCCCTTGTAGTCCACCTCCGTGGTGTTGCCCTTCAGAAAGTCCACGATGTGCGGTTGCTGCATCGCGGTCTGCAAGGCGGCCGCCACCTTGGCCACCCTCTCGGGCGGCATCCTGGCGGGCCCGAAAACGCCCAGCCACGTGGTGTATTCGAAGTGGCTCCCCACAAAGCCCTGCTCCTTGAAGGTCGGCACTTCCGGCGCCACGGCGCTGCGCGCGAGCGAGGTGGAGGCCAGCACGCGCAACTTGCCCGCCCGCACGTGGTTGATCACCGTGCTGGGTGAGCAGAAGCAGGCGTCCAGCGTGCCGCCGATCAGCTCGGTCATGATCGGCGCTTCCCCCTTGTAGGGCGCGCTCAGGATCTTGGTGCCGAACTGGGCGTTGACGCGCTCGGCGAACACATGGCCGTTGGAGCCCGTGGCCAGCGTGCCATGGTTGACCTGGTTGGTCTTGGCGTACTCGACGAACTCCTTGAAATCCTTCACCGGCAGCTTGGGATTGACCACGAACCAGTAGGTGGCCTTGGACAATTTGGCGATGGGCGTGAAGCTCTCGATGGGGTCGTAGGGCAGCGTCATGAAGGCCTTCATGTTGATGTGCCCGGGGAAGGTCTCCAGCAACGTGTAACCATCGGACGGCGCGGCCAGCACCGCACGCGGGCCGATGGTGAAGTTGCCGCCGGGCCGGTTCTCCACCACCACCGGCTGGCCGAGGATCTTGGCCACCTGCTCCATCACGATGCGCACCGAAGGGTCGCCTGCGCCACCGGCCGCCGCCGGATACACCACGGTGATCGGGCGCGTGGGATAGGCTTCTGCCCCTGCAGACCCGCTGCCCTGGGCCAGCGCGGTGCTCCCCAAGGTGGCCAGAATGAACGCGCCTATGCATGTGCGAACCATGTGTGTCTCCTGCTGAAAGAAATCTGCAAGGGCCCTGCCGCAGCATGGCGCCCCTGTCCACTGACTACCTGGGTCACTGTAGCCAGGGATTGTTTGAAGACCCTCACTAATGGCGTGAGGATTTCTTGCCAATGCTCCACCTTGCGCAGGGTCTCGGCGCGCGGGGCGGCGCCGGGCCGGCGGTACTACACTGGTTTCCGCTCGCCGTCGGCCACGTCCCAGCGCCGATGGACCCAGGAATCTCCCGCATGCAGTCCCCCCGATCCGCCACACCCGCCCATCCTGCGCGCGCGCCGCGCCAACGCACCCGCAGCCGACGCCAGCCCCAGACGCCGTCTTGCCCCGCCGAAGCCGCCCTGGCGAAGGCCCGCGCGCAGTCCTGGTCGGGCCAGCACGCGCCTGCCATCGCGATGTGCACCCAGGCGCTGGAGGAGCAGCCTGCACCCGCGCTGCGCATGGACCTGCTGGACCTGCGAGCAGAGGCCTTCATCGCCTCGGGCCGCTTCCCCGACGCCGCGGCCGATGCCGACACGATGGTGGCGCTGGCCAAGGCGCAGAAGGATCCCGTGCTGGGCATCCAGGCCCTGAACCGCCGCGCCGTGGTGCTGATGCGCCAGGGCGATGCGCGCACCGCCGTGCAGGTGGCCACACGCGCCGTGGCGCTGGCCACGCGCAGGCAGGTGCCACAGCTGCTGCCCCACGCCCTGCTGCGTCTGGCCGAGGCGCTGCTGCGCGTGGACCGCCTGGAGCCTTCGCTGGCGCGCGCGCGCCGTGCGGCGCAGCTCTTCGAGGCATCGCGCGACTTCGTGCAGCTGGGCCGTGCGCACTGGGTCATCGCCTTCGCGCACTCCAACATGTCCCAGGACGCGCAGTCGCAGGTGGCCGCGCAACGCGCCCTGGCGCTGGCCCGGCAGACGGGCGATGCCATGGGGGCCGGCAATGCCCTCAACGTGCTGAGTTTCAGCAGCCAGGACATCGCCGAGCGCATGACGCTGCTGTCGCAGACCGACCAGGCCTTCGAAAGCGCGGCCTACGAACCCGGCCGCGCGATGGTCAAGGCCAACCTGGCCATTGCCTGCGCGGAGCTGGGGTTGTACCGCCGTGCCGGGCGGCTCGGCGACGAGGTCAATACGCTGATCACCAACATGGGGGGCCAGGGCAGCCGGGCCCTGCAGCTCAGCGGCCTGCTGGCCTGGAAGCTCCAGATGGGCGACGTGGACAGCGTGCACGCCGCCTGGCAGGAATACGAGGACATGATCAAGTCCCAGGATTCGGCCACGCTGGGCGTGATGTGGGTGCGCCTGGCCAGCACGCTGGCGCTGGCCGACGGCGACAGTGCCAAGTCCGTGCGGCTCCTGCGCACCTGGCTGCGCGGCGACGCCGCGAAGCTTTCAGGCTTCGAGCTGCAGGTGCTGGTGCCGCTGGTCGATGCGCTGCTGGTGCAGGGCAATCTGCGCGCGGCACTGCACACCAGCCGGCGCGCCGCCAAGCTGCACGAAGCGCAGAATTTCGCGCGCGCGCAGTACGGCCAGAGCCAGGACATCTGGTGGGCCCACACCCGCGCGCTGCTGGCCAACGGGCTCGATGAGCAGGCCTGGGATGCCCTGCAGCGTGCCTACGGCCTGCTGCTGGACGCCGTGCGCAACCTGCACGACGAGGGCCTGCGCCGCAGCTACCTGAACAAGGTGGAGGTCAACCGTGCCATCGTGCGCGCCTGGCTGCGCGAGTCCACGCTGCGCAAGCTGCCGCGCGCCCAGCGCTTCGCGCACCTCTACATCGAGAGCAACCTGGGCGAGCCGTTCCAGCGCCTGGTGGACACCGGCACGCGCATGAACGAGCTGCGCAGCAGCGACGAGCTGCAGGAGTTCCTGATCGACGAGGTCACCGAGCTGAGCGGCGCCGAGCGCGTGCTGCTGGTCATCGAAGACGACGGTGCCTTCGAGATCGGTGGCGCACTCCTGCCCGCGGGTGAAAACGCGCCGGCCCTGCTGCAGGCCATCGACCCCTGGCTGCTGGAGGCGCGCACCACCCGCGCCGTGCGGCTGCGCCATGGCCCCGAGGGCGTGGGCCGCATCAAGCAGCGCTCCTGCCTGGTGGCGCCGCTGGTGGCGCAGACCAAGCTGCTGGGCTACCTGTACGTGGACATCGATGGTGCCTTCGGCCGCTTCCACGAGGCCGACAGCGACCTGGTGGCCATGCTGGCGTCGCAGGGCGCGGTGGCGCTGGCCAATGCGCGCTGGGCCCGCGCGCTGGAACGCAAGGTGGCGCTGCGCACCTCCGAGCTCAGCGAAGCCCTGGAACGCCAGACCGCGACGGCCGAAGTGCTCAAGGTGCTGGGCAGTTCCCTGACCGACACCCAGCCGGTCTTCGACGCCATCGTCACGCACGGCGGCCACCTGCTGCATGGCAGCCGCGTGGTGCTGTGGCTGGTGGAGCCCGAGGGGCTCCGAGCGCGCGCCAGCAACGGCAGCATGCCGTCCAAGCCCGTCCCGCTGGACCACAGCAGCCCCATCGGCGCCTGCGTGGTGGAACAGCGCGTGATCCACATCCCCGACCTCGTGGCCGCCATCCCGCAGCACCCGCTGCTGTCAGAGCTCGGCGCGGGCAGCGGCTTCCGCTCGGGCCTGTACACGCCGCTCATCAGCGACGGCCAGGCCATCGGCGGGCTGGCCGTGCTGCAGAAGGAAGCACAGGCCTTCGACGAAAAGGACCAGCGCCTGCTCGGCGCCTTCGTCGACCAGGCAGTGATCGCGATTCAGAACGCGAACATGTTCCGCCACACCAAGGAAGCGCTGGAGCGGCAGACCGCCATGTCCGAGGTGTTGCAGGTGATCGCCAGCTCGATGGAAGACCCGCAGCCCGTCTTCGACAAGATCCTGGAGAGCTGCCAGTGCCTGTTCGGCGCCGATCAGGTTGGCATCTCGCTGGCGGGCGACGACGGCATGGTGCACCTGGTGGCGCACCGCGGCTCGGGGCGCGAGGTGCTGGAGCGCATCTACCCCCGCCCCATGCAGCAGTCGCCGGTGGCGATGGCGCAGAAGGTGCACGGGGTCGTGCACATCCCCGACGTGATGGCCAACGACGCGCTGCCGCCCTTCCTGCACCAGATCGCGCGGCACACGGGCAACTACGGCATGATGCTCGCGCCGCTGCTGTGGGAAGACCACGTGATCGGCAGCATCCATGTCTCGCGGCAACCGCCCGGGCCCTTCCCCGACCGCGACCTGAGCCTGCTGCGCAGCTTCGGCGACCAGGCCGTGATCGCCATCCAGAACGCCAAGCTCTTCAACGAGGCGCAGGAGGCGCGCGCCGCGGCCGAGTCCGCCAACGAGGCCAAGAGCGCGTTCCTGGCCACCATGAGCCACGAGATCCGTACGCCCATGAACGCGGTGATCGGCATGAGCGGCCTGCTGCTCGATACCGCGCTCGACCATGACCAGCGCGAGTTCGCCACCACCATCCGCGACTCCGGCGACGCGCTGCTGGCGATCATCAACGACATCCTGGATTTCTCGAAGATCGAGGCCGGGCGCATGGACATCGAGCTGCGCCCCTTCGACCTGCGCGAATGCGTGGAGTCGGCGCTGGAGCTGGTAAGCCCGCGTGCCACCGAGAAGCGCCTGGACGTGGCCTACCTCTTCGAGGGCGACGTGCCGCCGGTGATCAACGGCGATGTGACGCGCCTGCGCCAGATCCTGCTGAACCTGCTGTCCAACGCCGTGAAGTTCACCGAGGCCGGCGAGGTGGTGGTGACCGTGCACGCCGACCCCGGCGCCGACGGCACGGTGACGCTGCGCTTCGCCGTGCGCGACACGGGCATCGGCCTGTCCAAGAAGGGCATGGAGCGGCTGTTCCAGAGCTTCACGCAGGCCGACTCCTCCACCACGCGCAAGTACGGCGGCACGGGCCTGGGCCTGGCCATCAGCAAGCGCCTGGCCGAACTCATGGGCGGCACGATGCAGGCCGAGAGCCGCGGGCTGGGCCTGGGCGCCACCTTTTCCTTCAGCCTGCAGGCAACGGTGGCCGAATCAGTGGGCACACGGCGGGACTATGCCGGCCAGCAGCCCGAGCTGGCGGGCCGCCGCATGCTGGTGGTGGACGACAACGCCACCAACCGCAAGGTCATCTCGCTGCAGGCCGCCAAGTGGGGCATGGCGCCGCGCGACACCGAGTCCGCCGCGCAGGCCCTGCGCTGGCTCGAACGCGGCGAACGTTTCGACGTGGCGGTGCTGGACATGCACATGCCCGAGATGGACGGCCTGGCCCTGGCCGAGCGCATGCACGCCTTGCGCCCGGGCCTGCCACTGGTGCTCTTCAGCTCTTTGGGGCGCAAGGAATCCGGGGACGACAAGGCGCGCTTCGCCGCCTACCTGGCCAAGCCGCTGCGGCAGTCGCAGCTCTTCGACACGCTCTCGGGCCTGTTCGCGCAGGTGGACGACGCTCCGCAGCCGGCGCCCGTGGCCACCCGCCCGCGCATCGACCCCGGCATGGCGGCCCGCCACCCGCTGCGCATCCTGCTGGCCGAGGACAACGTCGTGAACCAGAAGCTCGCCATGCGGCTGCTGCAGCAGATGGGCTACCGCGCGGACCTGGCCAACAACGGCGCCGAGGCGGTGGACGCCGTGGGCCGGCAGGTCTACGACGTGGTGCTGATGGACGTGCAGATGCCGGAGATGGACGGCCTGGAGGCCACGCGCCGCATCGTCGGCCAATGGCAGGCGGGCCAGCGGCCTCGCATCATCGCCATGACCGCCAACGCCATGCAGGGTGACCGCGAGGCCTGCCTGGACGCCGGCATGGACGACTACATCGCCAAGCCGATCCGCGTGGACGCGCTGGTCGATGCGCTGAACCAGGCGAAGGCGCGCGCCTGAGCGGCATGCACAGGCGCCCGTCCCGCCGGACCTCTGGAGCATCTGCATGAACGTTGCAGACCCCGACCCGCACGACCCCGCGGCGGTGGACCCGCACGAGCGCCTGCAGGCGGTTGAACAGCAGCTGGCGCAAGCCCTGCAGGCGCTGCAGGCCGCGCAGGCCCGCGAGGCGGCAACCGCAGAGGTGCTGCGGGCCATCGGTGGCTCGGAATGGGACGCACGGCCGGTGTTCGAGAAGATCATCGACGGCTGCGAGCGGCTGGTCGAGGCCGATGACGTCGCGATCTTCCTCGTGGGTGACGACGGCATGGTGCGCACGGCGGCCTGGCGGGGCGCCATCGGCAGCGCCATCGACCATGACAGCCCCATCCCTCTGGAGCGCAGCTACACCGCGCGCGTCATCCGCGGCCGCAAGGTGGTGCACATCCCCGACACCACCTTGCCCGCGACCCGGGACGCCGGCCTGCGCGCGGTGGTGCAGCGAACCGGCCACATGTCGGCGGCCTACGCACCCATGCTGTGGAAGGACGGCGGGGTCGGCTCCATCAGTGTGTTGCGCCGCCCGCCACGGCCTTTCAGCGACGAAGAGCTCGCGCTGCTGCAGACCTTCGCGAGCCAGGCCGTGATCGCGATCCAGAACGCGCGCCTGTTCCGCGAAACGCGCGAGGCGCTGGAGCAGCAGACCGCGTCGGCCGACGTGCTGCGGGTCATCGGCAATTCCATGGCCGACCCCCAGCCGGTGTTCGACAAGATCCTGGACAGCTGCCAGCACCTCTTCGCCAGCGCGCAGATCGGCATCTCGCTGATGCGCGGCGACGGGCTGGTGCACCTGGCGGCGCACCGCGGCGCGGCGCGCGAGGTGCTGGAGCGCTTCTTCCCGCACGCCGTCGAGTCCTCGCCGATCTGGGAGGCCGGGGACGACGGCAGCGTGATCCACCTGGCCGATGCACTGGCCGAGCCGCTGCTGCCGGAGTTCATGCGCCGCATCGCCGACCATATCGGCAACTACGCCATCATGGTCGCGCCGCTGATGTGGGAGGGCCAGGACATCGGCTCCATCCATGTCACGCGCCAGCCCCCTGCGCCCTTCACCGGTCGCGAGATCGCGCTGCTGAAGACCTTCGCGGACCAGGCGGTGATCGCGATCCAGAACGCGCACATGTTCCAGCAGACGCAGGAAGCGCGCGCCGCGGCCGAGTCGGCCAACGCGGCCAAGAGCGCCTTCCTGGCCACCATGAGCCACGAGATCCGCACGCCCATGAACGCGGTGATCGGCATGAGCGGCCTGCTGCTGGACACCGCGCTGGATGCCGAGCAACGCGAGTTCGCCGCCACCATCCGCGATTCCGGCGATTCGCTGCTGACGATCATCAACGACATCCTGGACTTCTCGAAGATCGAGGCCGGGCGCATGGACATCGAGGCGCACCCCTTCGACCTGCGCGACTGCGTGGAGTCCGCGCTCGACCTGGTCGGTACCCGTGCGGCCGAGAAAGGGCTGGACATCGCCTACCAGTTCGATCCGGACGAAATCGGGGCCGAGTTGCCCGCAGCCATCCTGGGCGACGTGACGCGGCTGCGCCAGATCCTGCTGAACCTGCTGTCGAACTCGGTCAAATTCACCGAGCGCGGCGAGGTGGTGCTGACGGTGCGGCCGGCGCACGGCGACGCAGGCCCGCTGCTGCACTTCACGGTGCGCGACACCGGCATCGGCCTGTCCGCAGCCGGGCTGGGCCGGCTGTTCCAGAAATTCAGCCAGGCCGACAGCAGCACCACGCGCCAATACGGCGGCACCGGCCTGGGCCTGGCCATCAGCAAGCTGCTGGCCGAGCTCATGGGCGGCACGATGTGGGCCGAGAGCGCCGGGCCGGGCCAGGGCAGCAGCTTCCATTTCACGATCGGCCTGACGCCCGCCGCGCTGCCCGTGGGCGCCCGGCGCGAGTTCCTGGGCGAGCAGCCGGCGCTCAAGGGCAAGCGCATCCTGGTGGTGGACGACAACGCCACCAACCGGCGCATCCTTGCGCTGCAGACGGCCCGCTGGGGCATGGTCGTGCAGGACACCGGCCATCCGGCGCAGGTGCTCCCCCTGCTGCAGGCGCAGGCCTTCGACCTGGCCATCCTCGACATGCACATGCCCGGCATGGACGGTGCGACGCTGGCCACCCACATCCGCGAGGCCGGCCATGGGCTGCCGTTGGTGCTGTTCACCTCGCTCGGCAGGCACGAGGCTGCGGAGCGCCATTTCGCGGCGACATTGGGCAAGCCGCTGCACCAGAGCCAGCTCTTCGACACGCTGGTGGCCCTGCTGGGGCAGGACGCGGCACCCCGCCCCACCGCGGCGCCGGTGAAGCCCCGCATGGACGCGCAGATGGCCGAGCGCCATCCGCTGCGCATCCTGCTGGCCGAAGACAACGTCGTGAACCAGAAGCTCGCGCTGCGCCTGCTGCAGCAGATGGGTTACCGCGCCGACCTGGCCTCCAACGGCGTCGAGGCCATCGAGAGCCTCACGCGCCAGACCTACGACCTGGTGCTGATGGACGTGCAGATGCCGGAGATGGACGGCCTGGAGGCCTCGCGCCGGATCACCGCGCGGTGGAATGCCGCTGAACGCCCACGCATCGTCGCCATGACCGCCAACGCCATGCAGGGCGACCGCGAGGCGTGTCTGGCTGCCGGCATGGACGACTACGTGACCAAGCCGATCCGCGTGGAGGCGCTGGTCGAAGCGCTGCAGCGCACGCAGGCACGCGCATGACGTCACACGGAGAAGGCAGCCTCCAGCAGCGGCTTGGCCCAGTCGGGCGTGCGCTGCAACGCCGCCAGCGTGGTGGGCGCCACCAGCCGGCCACCTTGCATCTCCGCCACCAGCACCGGGTCGGGCACGGGGCTGCCGGGCGCGGCCTCGGCACTGTTGTCGTAGACCTGCAATTGCGCCAGATGGGGCAGCAGCGCGATGAGGTTGCGCAGCGAGGTCGTCCAGCGTTCGCGGACCTTGGCCTCGGGAATGTCGTGCCCACCCGCCGCGACCCGTGCACGCACCCGCGCGATGTGCTGCTCGGGAGAGGCCAGCGCGCAGTACCACAGCATCACGTCATGGGTCCGCGCCGCATCGCGGATGCGCGCCGCCATGGTGGTGCCGCCCAGCGTGGTCTCGAAGGCATGGTGCCGGCCCTGGGCGAGTGCCTCGTCCAGCCGGCGCAGGCCTTCCTGCCAGGCGGCGGCGTTGGCATCGGCCTGGCTGCAGCCGGTCGCGGCCACCAGTTCGCGCGCGTAGGTGTCGGGGTTGAACCAGGAGAGGCCCGCACGCGCCAGCAGGTGGCCGCCGATGGAACTCTTGCCCGCGCCATTCACGCCGGCCAGCACGAACAGGACGGGGCGCGGCATGCGATGGAGACGTCAGTAACCAGTGCCGGCCTTCACCTCGCCGCCGAGCCGCGCGGGCGTCTGCATCAGGGCACGCAGGCGGTCGCCCGCGTCCTCGGCCTGCAGCGCTGCCAGCCGCGCATCGAAACGCTGCCGCAGCGTGTCCAGTGCCGGCTCGGCGCGGGCCGCGGCTTCCTGCAGGGCCAACTGGATGGCGCCATACTCCTGTGCGGAGAGGATCACCGCCTCGGGCGTGTTGTGGTTGGTGACCACCACCTTGCCTGTGCGGCCGACCGACTTCATGACGCCCCTCCAGCCCAGCCTCTTGACATCCGTTGCAGGCGTCTGTGGCAAGGTATCGAGAGAATCCAATTGCAATGCGAAGGCCATGGCGCGTTTCGTGGTCAAGGAATGGTTGGAAATATACCCTTATTTCCCATTTTCTCCCAATTTCTACCTCTATTCCCTCCCAGGAGCCCGGATGCCCTCCTCTACCCTTGACCTGAGCGTGCTCGCCGAACTGAAAGAAACTGCCGGCGAGGAGTTCGTGCACGAACTGGTGGCCACCTTCCTGGAGGAAGCGCCAGCGATGCTCGCCGAGCTGCGTAGCGCGCTCGCGGCCCAGAACACCGATGCCTTCCGGCGCACTGCCCATTCCCTGAAGTCCAACAGCCACACCTTCGGTGCCATGCACCTCGGTGAACTGGCGAGGGCGCTCGAACTCGGCGGGCTGCCAACCGCCTCCGAAGCCGCACTGGACACCCTGGAATCCGAGTTCGCCAAGGTGCAGGCAGCGCTGCAGGACCAGTGCCGTGACTGAGCACCACGCCCACCTGCTGGTGGTGGACGACAACAAGGTCAACCGCATGCTGCTCAAGCGCAGCCTGGAGCTGCAGGGCCACCGCGTGGCCATGGCCGAGAACGGCCGCATCGCGCTCGACATGCTGCGCGAGGGGGACTTCGACCTCATGCTGCTGGACATCGAGATGCCCGAGCTCGACGGCTTCGGCGTGCTGGAGCAGATGGTCGCGGACCACCACCTGCGCGACGTGCCGGTCATCGTGACCAGCTCGCTCGAAGGGCTGTCCAACGTCGTGCGCTGCCTGGAGCTGGGCGCGGACGACTACCTGCACAAGCCCATGAACCCGGTGCTGCTCAAGGCGCGCATCGACTCCAGCCTGGAGAAGAAGCGGCTGCGCGACCAGATGCGCGACATGGTGCGGCGCTTCGCCACCAGCGAGGTGGCCGAGGACCTGCAGGAATCGGGCTTCGCGCTGGGCGGGCGCAAGCTGCGCTGCACCGTGATGTTCACCGACATCCGCGGCTTCACAACGCTGGTGGAGGCCCAGCCACCCGAGGAGATCATCGCGCTGCTGAACGCCTACTACGCGCTGATGTTCGAGGCCATCGGCAGCCACCGTGGCGTGGTCAACCAGATGATCGGCGATGGGTTGATGGCCATCTTCGGCGCGCCCTCCCCGCTCGAAGACGCGCCCCTGGCGGCCGTGCAGGCCGCGCTGGACATGCAGCATCGGCTGCAGCTCTTCAACCAGGAGCGCGCGGCACAGGGCAAGCAACCCGTGCGCATCGGCGTGGGCATCGCCTCGGGCGAGGTCATCGCCGGGTACACCGGCACGCAGCAGCGCGCCACCTACACCTGCATCGGTGACACCGTGAACCTGGCGGCGCGGCTGGAGGCCCACACCAAGGACGCGCAGCGCGGCATCCTGGTGGACGGCGAGACGCGCGACGCGCTCGGCGACCGCGTGGCGGTGGAGGACCTGGGCGAGGTGCTGTTCAAGGGGAAGACGGCGGAGGTGCGGGTGTTCGCGGTGCGCGACCCTTATCCGGCTTAGCCGGCGTAAGGCAGACCCCTTCACGCACCAGACGGAGCAGCCTCGCCGCTGCCGCCCGCCAGCGCCTCCTGCACCGCCTGCAGGGCCCGCCCGCAATCGTCCCGGGTGAGCCCGCCGCCCAGGCACAGCCGCAGCGCCTCGGGTGGCTGGCGGTCGGTCGAGAAGGCGGTACCGTCCACGGCCGCGATGCCCAGCGCGCGCAGCTCGCCCGCGATGCGCGTGGCCGGGCTGCTCTCCCCGCCCGAGGTTGGCACCGGCAACCAGCCGTGGAAGCCGTGCGGCTGCGTGCGCAGGCCGTACGGGCCCAGCACCTGGCACATCTGCGCACTGCGCCATGCGCACTCGCTGCGCACGGCCTGCAGCACGGACTCGGCCTGCCCGCTCTCCATCCAGTTGGCAACGATGGCGTTGACCAGGGGCGATGCCATGACGGTCGTCGCACGCAGGGCACCCGCCATCCGCAGGTGCGCCGCGGACGACGGCGCCTGCACGTACGCCACGCGCAGTCCCGCGCCCAGCCATTTGGACATGCCGCTCACGTAGTACACGAGGTCTGGCGCGTACTCGGCCAGCGAGGGCGGGATCGCCGCCGGCAGCATGCCGTAGGCATCGTCCTCGATGATCGGGATGCTGTAGCGCAGCGCGATGTCGGCGATCTGCTCGCGCCGCTTGATCGGCAGCGTCGCAGTCGTGGGGTTGTGCAGGTTCGGGCACAGGTGCAGGGCGCCGATGGGCGTGCTCTTGCAGGCGGCCTCGAACTCGTCGGGCAGCAGACCGTGTTCGTCCATGGCCAGCGGATGCAGCCGCGTGCCGAGCTGCGCCGCGATGGCCTTGATGCCCGGGTAGGTCAACGCCTCCACGCACAGGCTCTGGCCGGGTTTGACCAGCAGCGACACCAGTGCCAGCAGCACGGCATGGATGCCGGGCGCCACCAGCACGCGCGCGGCATCGGCCTCCACCCACTGCGACATCCACTGCGCGCCGAGCGAACGGTCGCGCGGCGTGCCGCCGAAGTCCTGGTAGCGCATGAGGTCGTGCAGCGGCACGGCCGCCAGGCCCGCGTTGGCGCCTTCCAGCAGCGCCTGCATGGCCGGGTGGTCCTCGATCTCGGGCGGCATGTTCATCGTCATCTCGGCGCCCGTGCCGGCACGCAAGGGCAGGCCGATGAATGAGCCGCGCACGAAGGAGCCCATGCCAGGCCGTGAGGCGATCAGGCCCCGTTCGCGCGCTTCGGCGAAACCGCGCACCACGGTCGTGTAGTTCAGCTGCAGCTTCGCTGCCAGGTCGCGCAGCGGCGGCAGGCGCTCGCGCGGCGCCAGCCGGCCCTGCTGCAGGTCCTCGGCGATCAGGTCGGGGATCAGCTGGTAGGCCGGCAGCGGGCTGGACTTGAGGCGGTGGACCCAGTGGGCGAAGGGCATGCCCTAGTGTGCCTGCGGGGCGCGCTGATCGCATGCCCTGTTGCAACTTCGGCCCGTGCGAGATGGTGCACGCCGGCCATTGATCGGGTGCATTGATTGCATGGCCGGCGCGTTGCGCTGGTGCATGGCGTTGCACGGCGGCGGCTCGCGTCTCGTGCATGCGGGTCGGCGCCCACGGCCCCGTCCATTGGTTTGATCGGCACTTGATCGGATGGCCCAGGCGGCCGCTGGCACGTGCCTCGCAAGGCGAGATGCGTCCGGGTGGCGTTCCGCCGGCCCGGCGCCCCACCCCACCGCACGAGGACCCACCATGCCCCAAGTCACACACACCGCACACCGCAACGGCGACTTCCTGGTCGACTACGAAGAGAAGGTCTTCGAGGACGTGAAGGCCGACCCGGGCCAGAAGGCCCTGGTCACCTTCCACACCGTGGCCTTCGAAGGTTCCATCGGCTTCGTCAATCTGCTGCAGGCCACCCGCCTGCAGCGCAAGGGTTTCGAAACCTCGGTGCTGCTGTACGGCCCCGGCGTCACGCTGGGCGTCAAGCGCGGCTTTCCGAAGATCGGCGACGAGGCCTTCCCCGGCCACCAGAACTTCAACAACCAGATCACCAAGTTCATCGCCGAGGGCGGCAAGGTCTATGCCTGCCGATTCGCGCTGCAGGCGCTGTACGGCCATGGCGAGGGTTCGCTGATCGAAGGCATCCGCCCGATCAACCCGCTGGACGTGCTCGACGTGGTGCTGCTGCACAAGAAGGCCGGCGCCGTGATCATCGACACCTGGACGCTGTAAGCCATGGACCAGCAGCACCGCAAGGTCCGCGCGGCGGCGGCGCAGATCGCGCCCGATCTGGCCAGCGCCGACGGCACGCTGGCGCGCGTGCTGGAAACGATGCGCGACGCGGCCAGGCAGGGCGTGGAGCTGATCGTCTTTCCCGAGACGTTCGTGCCCTACTACCCCTACTTCTCGTTCGTGCAGCCGCCCGTGCTGCAGGGCGCGGACCACCTGCTGCTGATGCAGCGCGCACCCACGGTGCCCGGCCCGGTGACGGACGCCGTGGCCGCCGCCGCGCGCGAGCTGGGCATGGTGGTGGTGCTGGGCGTCAACGAGCGCGACCACGGCAGCCTGTACAACACGCAGCTCGTCTTCGACGCCGATGGCCGGCTGGTGCTCAAGCGCCGCAAGATCACGCCGACCTACCACGAGCGCATGGTCTGGGGCCAGGGCGACGGCGCCGGCCTCACGGCCGTGGACACGCGCGCCGGCCGTGTCGGCGCGCTGGCCTGCTGGGAGCACTACAACCCGCTGGCGCGCTACGCGCTGATGGCCGCGCACGAAGAGATCCACTGCGCGCAGTTCCCGGGCTCTCTCGTGGGCCCGATCTTCGCGGACCAGATGGGCGTGACGATTCGCCACCATGCGCTGGAGTCGGGCTGCTTCGTCGTCAATGCGACGGGCTGGCTGCACGACGCGCAGGTCCGCGCCATCACGCCGGACGAGAAGCTGCAGGTCGCGCTGCGCGGCGGCTGCCACACAGCGATCATTTCGCCCGAGGGAAAGTACCTGGCCGAACCGCTGACCGAGGGCGAGGGCCTGGTCATCGCCGACCTCGACTTCGCGCTGATCGCCAAGCGCAAACGCATGATGGATTCGGTGGGCCACTACGCGCGGCCCGAGCTGCTGCGCCTGGCGATCCGGCGCGATGCGGCACGCACCACGATGCCCCTGCCGCCCGGCTCTCCCGAGGGCGAACCGCTGGCCGACGAAGTCGCCTTCGCCCTGCCTGAAACCGACGCGCCACTGCGCCGCGTTGCCTGACACCCCCACGTTCGGAGCCCTGCCCATGAACACCGCCGTCCTCGACCTTGTCGACGCATCCACCGAACGCACGCGCCAGCTCATGACCGAGCTGCAAAGCCAGGGCCTGCGCCTGATCGACCCGAGCGCAGGCGCGGCCAGCCGCCGCGGCGGTGCCGGCCCATCCGACCACAAGGCCGTGACGGTGGACGGTGTCACGCTGATGGTGCCGGTGCACACCGCCACCGCCTTCAGCTCGCCCTTCGTGGCCGACGCGCCCGGGCCGGACGGCCGCAGCCTGCTGCGCCGGGGCAGCATCCCGATCGCCAGCATCGCCTTCCCACGCGCGCCGCGCTTCTACGGCCTGCAGACGGCCGAAGGCGTGCCCTACCACCAGATCGCCACGCTGCACGGCGCCGACGTGCTGGCCACCACGGTGCTGCAGACCTGCATCCGCTACGAGAGCCGGCGCAAGGCCTGCAAGTTCTGCGCGATCGGCCAGTCGCTGGCGGCCGGCCGCACCATCGCGCGCAAGACGCCCGTGCAGCTGGCCGAGGTGGCCAAGGCCGCCGTGGAGCTCGACGGCGTCAAGCACATGGTCATGACCACCGGCACACCGCCCACGCCCGACCGCGGCGCGCAGATCCTGTGCGAGAGCGCGCAGGCGATCCGCGCGGCCGTCGACCTGCCGCTGCAGGCCCAGTGCGAGCCGCCCGACACCGACGCCTGGTTCCAGCGCCTGAAGAACGCGGGCGTCGACACGCTGGGCATGCACCTGGAGGTGATCGGCGACGACCTGCGCCGCCAGATCCTGCCCGGCAAGGCCGAGGTGCCGATGGCGCGCTACTGGGATGCGTTCGCTGCCGCCGTCGATGTCTTCGGCCGCGGCCAGGTCAGCACCTATTTGCTGGCCGGCCTGGGCGACAGCGCCGAGACCCTGCTCGCCACCAGCCGGCGCCTGCTGGACCTGGGCGTCTACCCCTTCGTCGTGCCCTTCGTGCCGATCAGCGGCACGCCGCTGGAAGACCACGCCGCGCCCACGCCCGCGTTCATGCGCAGCGTGCTGGAGCCACTGGGTGCGATGGTGGTGGAGGCCGGCGTGCGTGCATCGGACATCAAGGCCGGCTGCGGCCGCTGTGCGGCCTGTTCGACCCTCTCACGCTACGAAGTGACTGAAGCCCCTCTGGCCGTCTGAAGGAGTTCCACCATGTTGACCGCCCATGCCATCCCCTGGTGCGAACTCGCCACCGACTACCGGCCGCAGGCCTACCGCGTGCAATGGGCCAGCGACGGCTGGATGCAGCGCGAGGCCGCAGCCCTGCGCCGCCAGGTGTTCTGCGCCGAGCAGGGCCTCTTCGGTGGTCGCGACGGCGACGACCGCGACGCCATCGACGACGACCCCAGCCTGCACCAGCTGGTCGCGTTGTCGGTCCTCGCCGGCGAGGCCGACCAGATGGTCGGCACCGTGCGCATCCACGAGGCCTCGCCCGGGCTGTGGTGGGGCTCGCGGCTGGCGGTGCGGCGCGCGTTCCGCCAGAGCAGCCAGCTCGGCACCGAGTTGATCCGCCTGGCCGTCAGCAGCGCGCACGCGCTGGGCTGCCGCGAGTTCCTGGCCCATGTGCAGGCGCAGAACGTGCCGCTGTTCGAGCGCCTGCACTGGCAGGTGCTGGACGAGATGGTGCTGCACGGCCGCATGCACGCGCTGATGCGCGCGGACCTGGCGCACTACCCGCCGTGCGACACGCCCTATGCGGGCTTCGTGGTGTCGCCGCGGAGGCCGTCATGAGCACCATCCTGGAAACGCCCATGCTGGAGCAACTGGCCGAGGCGCTGCGTGCCAGCCGCGGCTTCGCGCACAAGCGCGACATCGCGCAAGTGCTGCCGCAGCTCGGCCAGAGCTGCTTCGCCACCGCTGTGCCCAACGGCGACGACTGCGCCGTGCTGCCCGACGCCGACGGCCAGGGCCACCTGCTGCTGGCCATCGAAGGCATGGTGCAGGACTTCGTCGAGCAGCAGGCCTGGTTCGCGGGCTACAGCGCGGTGATGGTCAACCTCTCCGACATCGCCGCCATGGGCGGACGCGCGCTGGCCGTGGTCGACGCGCTGTGGGCCGGCAGCGCAGAGCAGGGCCGCGAGGTGCTGGCCGGCATGCGCGCTGCGTCCGAGCGCTATGGCGTGCCGCTGGTTGGTGGCCACACGAACCTGCGCAGCGCCAGCGGCCAACTCGCCGTGGCCGTGCTGGGCCGCGCGCAGCGCCTCATCAGCAGCTTCGCGGCCCGGCCCGGGGACCGGCTGCTGGTGGCGGTGGATTTGCGCGGCCAGTGGCAGGGCGATGCGCCGTTCTGGAACGCGTCCACCCCTGCACCGGCCGAGCGCCTGCGCGGCGACATGGCGCTGCTGCCAGCCTTGGCCGAGGCCGGCCTCGTCGACGCCGGCAAGGACGTCAGCATGGCCGGCGTGCTGGGCACGGCGCTGATGCTGCTGGAGTGCTCGGGCGTGGGCGCCACGGTGGACCTGGCGCGCCTGCCGCGCCCGGCCTGCGTGCCCGACTGGTCGGCACCAGGCGACGCGGCGGCGGCGCAACGCCTGCGCTGGCTCAACGCCTTCCCCAGCTTCGGCTACGTGCTGAGCGTGCGGCCGGGGCAGGCCGACGAGACCATGGAACGCTTCGCCCAGCGCGGCATCGCCTGCGCCGACGTGGGCACGGTGCACCGCGGCAGCGTGCTGGCCCTGCAGCTCGGCGACGCGCGCGTGCCCCTGTGGGACCTGGCGGACCAGCCCTTCATCGCACCGGCCGTCGAGCCGCGGAGAGCCGCATGAAGATCGGCCTGTTCACGCACTCGCTGCGCCCGCGCGGCGGCGTGGTCCACACGTTGGAGCTGGCCCAGGCGCTGGTGCGGCGCGGCCATGCCGTGACCGTGCTCGCCGCGGCCGAACCCGGCGAACGGCTGTTCCGCACGGTGGGCTTCCCGGTCGAGACCATCGCGCTGCCGCCGCTGCAGGGCGAGCTCGTGGCCCAGGTCACGCAGCGCATCGACACCCTGGTGGCGGCCCTGCCGCCGCTGCTGGCGCGCGGGGGCTTCGACCTGCTGCATGCGCAGGACAGCCTCTCGGGCAACGCACTGGCGCTGCTGCGCGAAGCCGGCCACGTGCTGCCGCCCTGGCTGCGCACCGTGCACCACCTGGACGATTTCAGCCAACCGCTGCTCAACCGCTGGCAGGAGCGCGCCTGGCGCGCCGCCGACAGCGTGGCCTGCGTCAGCGATTCCTGGTGCCGGCATTTCCGCGAGCAGCTGAACCAGCGGGCCGAACGCATGTTCAACGGTGTGGACCTGGCGCGCTACCGGCCCGCGCCAGAGCGGGGCGATGCAGCGGCCGTCGAGGCGTTGGGCCTGCCGGCGCAGACCGGCCCGGTGCTGCTGCTGGTGGGCGGCGTCGAACACCGCAAGAACAGCGTGCGCCTGCTGCAGGCCTTCGCCCAACTGCGCGCCACCGATGCCGCCTGGGCCGACGCGCGCCTGGTCGTGGCCGGTGGTGCCAGCATGCTGGACCATGGCGCCGCGCACCGCGACTGGCTGGCCGTGCTGGCCACGACCGGCCTCGCCGAAGGCCCGCAGCTGCCCGTGCTGCGCACCGGCCCGCTGCCCGACGCGCTGCTGCCCGCGCTGATGCGCCGCGCCAGCGTGCTGGCCATGCCCTCGCTGATGGAAGGCTTCGGCCTGGCCGCGCTGGAGGCGCTGGCCTGCGGCACGCCGGTGCTGGTGTCGCGCCGGCCACCGTTCACCGAGACGCTGCACGACACGCCGGCCGTGGCCTGGTGCGATCCCGAGGACGTGGCCTCCATCGCCACCGGCCTGCAGCAGGCGCTGGCCCTGCCGTGCCTGCCGGCGCCGCCGCCCGTCTGCGTGGCACACAGCTGGGCCCGCAGCGCCGCACTGCACGAAGACTGGTACCAGCGCGTGCGGGCTATTGAACCCGCCCTCGCCTGAAGGAAGCCCATGCCCGCCATGCACTACCGCCTGCGCTGGCCCGACGCCAGCGAGAGCCTCGCCTATTCGCCGTCGCTGGTCATCGAGGACTTCCTGAAGCCCGGGCAGGACTATCCGCTGGGCGACTTCCTGCGCCGCGTGCGCGAAGCCACGGCCATTGCCAGCGCCCGCGTCGAGGCCAAGTACGGCTTCGCATGCTCACGCGCCCACGACCAACTGGCCGACACCGAGGCGCGCGCGGCTCCGTTCGCCGGTCTGCCCGACGCGCGTGTGCACGTGCTCGCATTCACCCCCGCCTGAACACCCCTTGGAGATCCTCATGACCACTTCCCCCATCCCCCGCCACAGCGTCGTCATCGTCGGCGGTGGCCAGGCCGGCCTGTCGCTGAGCCATGGCCTGCAGGCCCAGGGCATGGACCACGTCGTGTTCGAGAAGCACCGCGCCATGCACGCCTGGAGCACCCAGCGCTGGGACAACTTCTGCCTCGTCACGCCCAACTGGCAGTGCGCCCTGCCTGGCCACCCGTACCAGGGCGACGATCCGCACGGCTTCATGAAGAAGCCGCAGATCATCGAATACCTCGCGGCCTTCAAGGCTGCCGTGAACGCGCCGTTGCGCGAGGGCGTGGCGGTGCAGCAGGTGCGGCCCGCGCCGGGCGGCTTCATCGTGCGCAGCAGCGAGGGCGAATGCTTCGCCGAACAGGTGGTGGTGGCCTCGGGCGGCTACCACACCCCCATCGTGCCGCGCCTGGCCGAACGCCTGCCGGCGTCCATTCGCCAGATCCATTCCGCCGACTACCGCAACGCCGACCAGCTGCCCCCCGGCAAGGTGCTGGTGGTGGGCTCAGGCCAGAGCGGCGCGCAGATCGCCGAAGACCTGCACCTGGCAGGCCGCCAGGTGGTGCTGGCCGTGGGCGATGCGCCGCGCTGCGCGCGCTTCTACCGCGGCCGCGACGTGGTCGACTGGCTGGCCGACATGCGGTACTACGACATGCCCGTCACCCAGCACCCGCTGCGCGAGGGCGTGCGCGACAACACCAACCACTACGTGACCGGCCGCGATGGCGGGCGCGACATCGACCTGCGCCGCTTCGCACTGGAGGGCATGGACCTGTTCGGCGTGCTCGAAGGGCTGGACGCCGACGGCGACACGCTGCGCTTCGCGCCGCGCCTTCAAGAGGTGCTGGACCGGGCCGACGCCACCTACAACGGCATCAACGCGTCCATCGACAAGTACATCGCCCAGCACGGCATCGCGGCGCCGGCCGGCCTACCGTACGTCCCGGTCTGGCAACCTGGGGCGGAGCGCACTACGCTGTCGTTGGACGAGTCCGGCATCACAGCCGTGGTCTGGTGCATCGGCTTCGCGCCGGACTTCGGCTGGCTCGACGCACCGGTCTTCAATGGCCGCGGCCATCCGGTGCACCAGCGTGGCGTGACGGCCGTGCCAGGCCTCTACTTCCTGGGCCTGCCGTGGCTGCACACCTGGGGCTCTGGGCGCTTCTCGGGGGTTGCGCGGGATGCTGCCTATTTGGTAGAGCATATCGCGCAGAGGCGTACACACGCGCCCTCCGCAGCACCCACCGCGCCCGAATCCTCCGCACTGCAGTTGCAGCCGGAAATCGCCTGATACCTGCCATGCAGGCGCCGTAGACGCCCGTCAGGCCGGCATATGCCCCGGAGGCGCCTCCGGCATAGGCGCCTGGTCGGGCATAGCCGGCGACGGATCCTGGATCGGGGGCGCAGGCTCTTCGTCGGGCGGCGTGGTGGGTGGGGTGTGGGACGCCAGCATGTTCATCGGGTACCTTCGTGTCATGGACGCGTTGCGCCCTGCTCGTCGCTGCGATCGGGCGACAGCTCCAGGGGCTGCGTCTCGCTGTCCCAGTTGCGTGATGCCTCTACGGCTTCGTTCCAACGCGCCCAGGCCTCCTCCGAACTCTCGTCCACCACGTCCGGCAGGCCTGCACCCGACAATGTGTCGGGGTGGTCGCCGCGTTGCCCGGCAGGTGGTGGTGGGAGGTCGGACGCGGCGCGCGGAGCGCGCGCGCGCAGGTGGTCCATCAGCCAGCGCAGCACGACCGCTCAACCATGCCGGACTGTCAGGCGATGTAGGGGCCGTAGTACCCGTCCACACGGCGGCCGTACTCCTGGGTGTAGGGCGGCACATCGTCGTGGGGATAGTGCGGCGCGCCTTCGAGCCGTTCCTTGTCCAGCGGCACCACGTAGCCACCCTTCTCCACGTCGTACTTCAGCATGCTCCAGGGCAGGGGATACCGGTCGGTGCCGATGCCCAGGAACCCGCCGAACTCCAGCGCGGCATACCGCACCTGGCCGCTCAGCTTGTCGATCATCAGGTCGTCGATGGAGCCCAGCTTTTCGCCCGCAGTGTTGTAGACGGCCGTGCCTTCGACGCGATCCGAGGAAATCACGTCGTGGGTGGAGGTTGCTTGCATGGTCATGGTGTTCCCTTTGTGCAGAGTGAAGGATCGGCGCAGTGGTGGGGTTGCCGCGGCATTGCCGCAGCGGCCGCCACGTCCTGCGATCCCAAGCGCTGATCCTGCGGCCGGGCCGGGCCTCTGCCCATCGGCGCACGCGAACTGGCCGTGTAGGACGCTGACACCCCCAAGCGTTTGCGCCCACCGCGCTTGCAGTGTCTTTACAAATGGGCTCGCACACTTCATCACAGCGTTACCTGCCACACGGACCATCGGGTCTCAGCAACCGAAGGAGATTTCCATGCGATCCAGAACCCTCATCACCGCACTCACCGTGGCCGCCCTGGGATGCAGTTCGCTGTCTTTCGCGCAGGGCCATGACCGCCGTGAGCCTCCGAGGGAGAACCCACGTGGGGTGGACCCCCGTGGGCAGCCGCCACGGGTGGATGCGCCCCGGCCCCAGTTCAATGGCCCGCAGGGATACGACAACCACCGCGACGCGCGCAATGACCGCCGGCCGGTGGCCGTCGGCCCGCAGTTCCACCGCGGCGGGCGCATGCCCGCCGAATACCGCCGCCACCAGTACGTGGTCAACGACTGGCGCGCGCACCGCCTGCATGCGCCCGCACGCGGCCAGCAGTGGGTGCAGGTGGGGGCCGACTACGCGCTCATCGCCATCGCCACCGGCGTGATCGCCCAGGTGGTGCTGAGCAACCGCTGATCAGGCGCTCGCGCCCAAGCGGTACACGCGTGCTGCCGTGTCATGGAACAACGCACGCGTGTCTTCGGCAGAGGCCCCGGCGGCCAGGCGCTTGAAGGTGTTCCAGCAGCTGCGGTAGCTGAATGACACCTTGTCCACCGGGAAATTGCTCTCGAACATGCAACGCTGCGCGCCGAAGAATTCGATGCACGGCTCTACATAGGGCCGCATCGCCTGCGCCAACGCGTCGGAGCCCATGGGCACCTCCGGGTCCGTGAAGCCCATCAGCGGCGGCCGCATGCCCAGGCCGCCCAGCTTGACCACCACGTTCTCGCAGGCTGCCAGCTGGCGCATGTCGGAGGTCCATTGCCGCAGGATGTCGTCACGCCGGTGGGCATAGGAGCCCACCGCCAGCGGTGTCCCCACATGGTTGAGCACGATGGTGGTGGACGGGAATGCGCGGGCCAGGTCCACCAGGTCACCGAGCTGGGTGTGGAACAGGTAGGCATCGAAGCTCAGTCCGCGCGGCGCCAGCTGCGCAAAACCCCGGCGGAAGCGGGCATCGCCCATCAGGCCGTGTTCTGAGGGAAACGCTGGCTGGCGCACCAGGGGGTCCGCATCCCAGGCAAGGATGTGGCGAATTCCCTTGAAGCGCGCACCGCCCCGGGCCAGGTGCGCGTCCAGCACACGGCCCACGTCCTCGCCCAGCCGCAGGTCGGCAAAGCCCACGATGCCCTCGCAGATGCGCGTGGGGCCATACATGCCGCTGGCGCTCATGGCCGCCACGCCGTTCACGAACTCCGTTTCGCCGACGGGGCGCATGGCTTCCTCGCCGCTGGCGCGGTGCATCGCATGGCACTGCACGAACACGGTGCTGACGATGTTGTGGCCGCTGGCCAGGTCGGCCTGCAGGTCGTCGAGCATGTAGCGCCAGTCCGGCCGGTTCCAGAGGTGGTGGTGGGCGTCGACGATGGGCAGCTCGGGCGCGATGACCTCCTCCTCGGGGAGGCGGGCCAGCCATTCGGGCCGGACGCCCGGGAAGGGGGTGGAAGCGTTGTGCATGCGGGTCTCCGGGGTCCCGCAGGGCGGGAATGGATGGAGCGGCGATTCTGCGTCGCCAGCCTTCGGCCATGGCAGCCGCCCTGTCCCAGGGGCGACTGCGCACCGTGCACCTGGAGGGTGCGGGCGCGGCATCCGAGCCTCGGCGGCGCGGGCCAGCGGGCGTCGGCGCAGCAGACGGCCCGCCATCCAGGGAACCAAACTGCCAGAATCGGGACGTAACAATGGGTGGCTGGAATCCTCCTGGTGTGGGAGTTCCGGTCCTGGGCGCCCACCGTCGGGGGAACCATGAACCTTCCAATGCATTTCCTGTGGCCGCAGTTCCTGTGGCTGCTGCTGGCCGTGCCGCTGCTGGTGGGGTTGTACGTGTGGCTGCTGCGGCGCAGGAAGAAGGTCGCGCTGCGGTATGCCAGCCTGTCGCTGGTCAAGCCGGCCATGGGCAAGGGCCTGCACTGGCGCCGCCACGTGCCGCCGGCGCTGTTCCTGCTGGCCTTGGCGCTGATGCTGCTGGCGGCCTCGCGCCCTCTGGCGACCATCACCCTGCCCTCCTCGCATGCCACCATCATGCTGGCCATGGACGTGTCCCTGAGCATGCGCGCCACCGACGTGGCCCCCAACCGGCTGGTGGCGGCCCAGGAGGCGGCCAAGGCCTTCCTCCAGGAGCTGCCCAAGAACGTGCGCGTGGGCATCGTCACCTTCGCGGGCACGGCGCAACTGGTGCAGCCCGCCACGCTGAACCGCGAGGACCTCGTGGCCGCCATCGACCGTTTCCAGATGCAGCGCGGCACGGCGGTGGGCAGTGGCATCGTCGCAAGCCTGGCCGAGCTGTTCCCGGACGAAGGCATCGACCTGGAGCAGATGACCTACGGCAGCTCGTCACGCGGCCGCAGCCTGGACGACGTGGGCAAGAAAGCTCCGAAGAAGGAATTCGTGCCCGTGCCACCGGGCTCCTACGAGTCCGCGGCCATCATCCTGCTGACCGACGGGCGGCGCACCACGGGCGTGGACACCATGGAGGCGGCGAAGATGGCGGCCGACCATGGCGTGCGCGTGTATTCGGTGGGCCTGGGCACGGTGAATGGCGAGGTGCAGGGCTTCGAGGGCTGGTCGATGTTCCTGCGGCTGGACGAAGCCTCGCTCAAGGCCGTGGCGCAGGCCACGCAGGCCGAATACTTCTATGCCGGCACGGCCGACAGCCTGAAGAAGGTCTACGAGAAACTCAGCACGCGCCTGCAGGTGGAGAAGAAGGAAACCGAGCTCTCCAGCCTGCTGGCCCTGGTGGCCGCGCTGCTGGCCATCGCGGCCGCTGGCCTGTCCACGCTGTGGCACAGCCGCATCCTCTGACTTCAGTCTGAGCTCAGCGGACGGCCTGGGTGGCGTAGGCGGGCCGGATGCGCGTCTTCTGCACCACGCCCGACGGCGCGAACAGCACGACGAATTCGCTGGCCGCCGCATCCCCTGGCGTGGCACTGCCCCGGTAGGCCCACAGCTCGTAGCCGTTGTCGAAACGCACCACCGTGCCGGGCCCCAGCGCGGCCCGCACCTCGGCACGGGTGTCGCGGCCCGCCACGATGCGTTCACTGGCGGCCTGGATGGACAGGCTGGCGTCCTGGAACGGCGGCCCCAC
This sequence comes from Burkholderiaceae bacterium, assembly GCA_965278985.1. GTDB lineage: Bacteria > Pseudomonadota > Gammaproteobacteria > Burkholderiales > Burkholderiaceae_C > CAISIP01. The sequence goes on from OZ257131.1 coordinate 2,974,183, forward strand.
GGCGGCGCCCGAGAACAGCCCGGGAAACAGCAGCCCGCAGCCACCCAGCGACAGGCAGGCAGCCAGGCAAACGGCCAGGGCCGGCATCCGCAGGAACGGGAGCGCACGCATCACGGACCGTCCATGTAGGTGAACTGCACCAGCGTGTTGTCGGACCAGCTGGCATCACCCAGCGGCAACTCGTAGGTGCGGTCCACCAGCACCTGGCAATCGCAGTACGGCAGGTCGCGTGCCAGCGCGGGCTCGTCCACGGCACCCGCATACAGGCGGTGCACTGGCAGCGACTCGCGGCGCGATCCCTCCACCAGCATCACGTCGAACACGGCGCGGTCGGCGAAGAAGTAGTAACGCGGCTCGCGCTGGTCGCAGTAGCTCGGCGAGTCCAGCACCTGGGACAGCTTGCCGATCACGCTGTAGTCCTCGGAGACCAGCCCGGACTCCATGCCCACGCGGCATTCCAGCCGCAGGTCACCCAGGCGGCGGGTGCCAGGGGGAAGGCCGGGCGTGCGGATGTCCGCGCGCCATGTCATGCTGCGGCGCTGGCGGTCGGAGGTGACCTGCGCGTCCTGCGCGGCAGCCACCGGGTCTTGCGGCAGGGCGAAGCTGCCGTCCTCGGCCACGGGCACCTCCGCGTAATGGGTGCTGCCGAAGATCTCGATCCTGCGCACGTCCATGTCGGTGTCGCGTTGCCGGGGCAGCAGCTTGAAGCGCAATGCGGCCAGCGGCGCCAGGCGGTGTTCGCGCTCGAACAGCGCCACGCCGCGCTGCATCTTGCGATACGACTTTTCGACGATCGGTGGCGCCTCGCCACTGGCGGTAACGGTCACCTGCGGCAACACGCGCACGCCACCGTCCTGGGCCAGCGCCGCGGCACCGGCGAGTGCCACGGCGCCTGCCACCAACACGAGGCGGGCCAGCCGCTCGGCGGCGGAGCGCACCGGCGGGCCCGCGGGCCGCCGGGGGGCGTCAGATGCGCGGCTCCCCATTGCCATTCACGGTGATGGTGGCGCCGGGAGGCGTGGCCATCTGCACGCGGTGCTCCTGCCCGCGGAAGTTGTAGGTCACGTCCCAGAGGTCCGCAGCGGTCTGGCTGGTGGGGGCGTTCGCGCAGCGCTGCACCTCCTGCGTCTCGGCGCCACGGTCGCCGCGGCCCACGCGCGACCCCAGCGCACCGCCAGCCACCGCGCCACCCACCGTCGCCAGGTCGCGGCCACGGCCGTCGCCCACCTGGTGGCCCAGGATCCCGCCGATCACGGCACCCGCGATGGCGGCCGGCACGTTGCTGCGGGGTGCGCTCTGCGCAACCTGTTCGCGTTCCACCCAGCAGCGTTGTTCGGGCGGGCCCACGACGGCGCGCACCGCCACCACGTTGGCCTGGTACAGCGGCTCGTTGTCACGGCGGCGGGCGTCGTAGACGAAGCCCGACACGGCTGGCGCACCGTTGCTGTATTCCTGGATGCGCGGGTCGGCCGAGGACGCCACGCGCACGGAGGCGATGCGCTCGTTCAGGCCCATGGAGGTCAGCGACGGATAACGGCCCGGTCGCAGGAACACGCACTGGCCGCGGTAGGCTGCGTCCTGGCAGGCTTCGAACCAGCCGTCCACCACCTCCACCGAGGCTGCCTCGCCGCGGAAGCCCGCGCGGCGGAAGTCCGTCACGTCGCTGCCCGTGGAGAAGGAGCGCCCTCCGAACCCCTCCCCTTCGTAGAACACCACGCGCGGCGTGCTGGCCGCGGCCGTGGTTTCGATGGCCCGCGCGGAGGCGATGGGCCCGTAGATGCCTGCGCTGCGCAGGGAGGCATATTTGCCGGGACGCAACACCACGCAGGGCGTCGCGGCATTGCCGCCCTGGCAGATCTCCCACGGCCCGCCGATCACCTCGACGGATGCCGCCCGCTGCTGGAATCCCGTGCGGCTGAAGTCGCGCATGTCGTCCTGCACCAGCATCGATCCGCCGCCGAAGGATTCACGCTCGTAGAACACCGCGCTGCTGCGCGCGGTACGGGCCGCTGCCACGGGCGGCGGCAACTCGCGCGCCATGGCCTGCACGGAGGACACGCGCCCGGAGAGGCCCATGGACTGCAGTGTGGGGTATTGGCCCGGTGCAAGTACCACGCAGCGCCCACCGAAGCGCGTGCTGTCGCAGAGCTGCCAGCGTTCGGAGGCATCACCGCCCACGACCACGGAAGCCGCGCTGTCGTTGAACCCAAAGCGGCCCATGTCCACCACCTGCTTGCGCGTGGTGAAGGAGTCGCCCTGGAAGTTTTCGCGCTCGTACAGCGTGACCTGGGCCGAAGCCTGTGCGGCGACGGCCACGGCGGCCAGCGCGAGCGCATGCCGCACGGCCTTGTGCCGGCGGTGGGAGCTGACGTGGACGGTATTCTGGATGGTGTGCATGGTGTGTCCTCCTTGCCCTGCGGGGTCTGTGTTCATGCTGCGCAGTGTGGGCCGACCGGACCGCAGCGTGCAGCGGACGGGTTCGGCATCGCGGGTAATCGATGTCCTACTGCGCCATGGGCTTCGCGGGGCGCAGCGATCCAAAGCGGCGCAGGTAGCGTACAACCCGCAACATCTCTGCGCGGCACCGCGTCGCCCTTTCTTGGAGTACCGATGTCCAGCCACCCGCCGCTCTCCGAACCTCAGGCGCTTCCAACCTCTCCCACGGGCCCTGTCGCTGCCGCCCTCGCCGCTGCCGTGCAGTGGGCCGAGCGGGGCCGGCTGCCCGACAGCCTGCTGCGCCGCGGTATCCGCCACCTGCTGCGCCAGAGGCTGCAGGAGTTGCACAGCGGAGATGCACAGGCCACGGCGGCGCTCACGCAGGACTTCGTGCAGCGGCTGCGCAGCGCCGACCTGGCGCCGCTGCCGGAGAAGGCCAACGAGCAGCACTACGAGGTGCCCTCAGAATTCTTTGCCCGGGTGCTGGGCCCGCACCGCAAATACAGCTCCTGTGAATGGGGGCCGCAGACCCGTACGCTGGAAGAGGCGGAGGCCGCCGCGCTGGCCACCACCTGCCAACGTGCCCAGCTGCAGGACGGCCAGCAGGTGCTGGAGCTGGGCTGCGGCTGGGGTTCGCTGAGCCTGTGGATGGCGCAGAAATACCCAGGCAGCCAGATCACGGCGCTGTCCAACTCCCATTCGCAGCGCCAGTTCATCATGGCGGAGGCCGCACGCCGCGGCCTGGGCAACCTGCGCGTGCTCACGCATGACATCAACGTCTTCGACACCGCGCAGCGCTTCGACCGCGTGGTGTCGGTGGAGATGTTCGAGCACCTGCGCAACTGGCCACAGGCTTTCGCCAACGTGGCCCGCTGGCTCGCGCCGGGCGGGCGCTTCTTCATGCACGTGTTCACGCACCGCGAAGCGCCCTACCCTTTCGAAGCCCGGGACGCCAGCGACTGGATGAGCCGCTATTTCTTCTCCGGCGGCATGATGCCCAGCGACGATCTGGCGCTGCACTGCCAGGACGACCTGCGCGTGCTGTCGCGCTGGCGCTGGGACGGCACGCACTACCAGCGCACGGCCGGCGCCTGGCTGGCCAACATGGACCGGCAGCGCGACACCATCGCGCCGCTGCTGGCCAGCACCTACGGCGCGGAACAGGCCACGCTGTGGTGGCACCGCTGGCGCATCTTCTTCATGGCGGTGGAAGAACTCTTCGGTTACGCGGGGGGGCAGCAATGGTGGGTCAGCCACTACCTGTTCGAACCGCGCGAACGGCGGGCATGACCCCATCACCAGCCCCATCACCGGCGCCATCGCCGGACCATCGGCCGGGTCCCGGCCTGCGCCTGCAGATCGGCAACTTCGTCGTGTTCCAGGCCGCGTGGTTCGCCGCGGTGCTGGGTGCGGCGCATGGCCAGCCCGCGCTCGGCACGCTGTGCGTGGTGGCTGCCATTGCCTGGCACCTCGCGGTATCGGCGCGGCCGGCGCGCGAGGCATGGCTGGTGCTGGCGGCCTGCGCCATCGGGCTCGTCTTCGAGAGCTTCGTGGTGTGGCAGGGCCATGTGCGCTACCCCTCCGGACAGCCCATCGCGGGCCTCGCCCCCTACTGGATGGTGGCGCTGTGGGGGCTGCTGGCCATCGCGCTCAATGTCACGATGCGCTGGCTGCGCGGAAAGCCCTGGCTGGCTGCGCTGCTGGGTGCGGTCGCGGGGCCGGCCGCCTTCGCCTCGGGCGTGCGCCTGGGCGGTGCGCAGTTCGTGCAGGCACGGCCTGCACTGCTGACACTGGCGGTGGCCTGGAGCCTGCTGACGCCGCTGCTGGTCTGGTTGTCCGTGCGCCTGGACGGCGTGACCCCTGCGAGAGGCACGCATGCCTGAGGCCACACCCTTGCTGCCCACGGCCCTGGCGGGCCTGGCCTTCACCGTGCTGATGGCCCTGCTGCTCTGGGCCGCGAGCCTGGTGCGCGACGATGTGAGCCTGGTGGACCGCGTCTGGTCGCTGATGATCACCGGAGCCGGGTGGACCTATGTGCCGCTGCAGCCCGCGGTCGGCACGCGGGTGCTGTGCATGTTGGTGCTTGCCAGCCTGTGGGCGCTGCGCCTGTCGCTGTTCATCACCTGGCGCAACTGGGGCCACGGCGAGGAGCGGCGCTACCAGGAGATCCGCGCGCGCAACCAGCCCGGCTTCCGGTTCAAGAGCCTGTACCTGGTGTTCGCGTTGCAGGCCGTGCTGGCGTGGATCGTCTCCGCTCCGTTCCTGGCCGCGACCATCGCCAACGCCGCCAACGCGCCGCTGACGCTGCTGGATGCGGCGGGCCTGGCACTGGCGGCATTCGGTTTCGGCTTCGAGGCGGTGGCGGACGCGCAGCTGGCGCGCTTCAAGGCCGACCCCGCCCAGCGCGGCCAGGTCATGGACCGGGGCCTGTGGCGCTATACGCGCCATCCCAACTACTTCGGCGAGGCCTGCGTATGGTGGGGCCTGTGGCTGGTGGTGGTCGCCGGCGCGGGATGGAGCGGCGTGTGGAGCATCGTCTCCCCGCTGCTGATGACGGTTCTGCTGCTCCGCGTGTCGGGCGTCAGCTTGCTGGAGAAGGACATCAGCGAGCGCCGGCCCGCCTACCGTGCCTACATCGCACGCACCAATGCCTTCGTCCCGGGCCCGGTGCGGCGGGAGGTATCGCCATGACGCAGCATCGCGGCCCGCGCGTGGCGGCGATAGTTGGCATCGCGCTGCTGCTCGCCGGCCTGGGCCTGGGCGCCGCGGCCGACACGGGCGGCAAGGCGGGCGAGTGGAATTTCGAGGTGCTGCTCAACGACCAGCCCATCGGCAGCCACCGCTTCAGCGTCACCGGGCCTGCCACCGCGCGCAAGGTCGCCAGCGTTGCCGACTTCTCCGTGAAGCTGCTGGGCCTCACCGTGTACCGCTACCACCACGAGGCCACCGAGCAATGGAAAGGGGATTGCCTGGAGAGCCTGTCGTCGAACACCGACGACAACGGCAGCCCCGCACGCGTGCAGGCGCAGGCGCGCGGGGACGCGCTGGAGGTCACCACCCCCGACGGCAGCCGCACCCTGCCGGGCTGCGTGATGGGCTTCGCCTACTGGAACCCGGCGATCCAGGCGCAGACACAGCTGCTCAACGTGCAGAACGGCAAGCTCGAAAGCGTGCAGTTCCGTAAGCTCCCCGATGGCAGCATCCGCGTGCGCGGCGAGGACCGCGAGGCGCGCCAGTGGCGCATCGAGGGCCCGCCGCAACCGATCACACTGTGGTACTCGCCGCAGGGCGACTGGCTGGGGCTGGACGCGACCGTCGCAGGGGGACGTACGCTGCGCTACCGCCTGCGCTGATCGCCGCGCTGCCGACCAAGGCCCGCCGCTGGCAGGGGGCTAGGAATATACGTATCATCTACGTTTCGTATATTGTGGAACCGCCACCATGGGCCTCGTCAAGATTTCCGAACCGATGCACGACAACGTGCGGGTCGCCAGCAGCGCACTGAACCGCTCCATCAACGCCCAGGCCGAGCACTGGCTGCGCATCGGCATGATGTGCGAGCTGCACCCCGAGATGAAGTACGGTGAGCTGTGCCGCCTGCTGATCCAGGACGAGATCGGGGCCGAAGCCCGTGTGGCCGAACTTCCACGCAGGGCCCGGGCATGAAGGGGCGGGGCGTCAGCCTGCGCACGGCCGAGGAGCTGGCGATGTCGCGGCGTGCCGGCCACCTGGCGGCCGAGGTGTTGCACATGCTGGGCCAGCACATCCGGCCCGGCATCACCACCGACGAGATCGACCGGATGTGCCATGACCACATCGTCAACGTGCAGCAGGCGATCCCGGCCAACGTCGGCTACAACGGCTACCCCAAGACGGTGTGTACCTCGGTCAACCATGTGGTGTGCCACGGCATCCCGTCGGCCAAGCAGCTGAAGAAGGGCGACATCGTGAACGTCGACGTGGCGGTGCGCAAGGACGGCTGGTTCGGCGATTGCAGCCGCATGTATTTCGTGGGCGAACCCAGCCCGCTGGCCCGGCGCCTCGTGCTCACCACCTACGAGGCACTGCGCGCCGGCATCCTGCAGGTGAAGCCCGGCGCGACGCTGGGCGACGTGGGCCACGCGATCCAGTCGGTCGCGCAGCGCGAGAACTTCAGCGTGGTGCGCGAGTACTGCGGCCACGGCATCGGCCAGATCTACCACGACGAACCCCAGGTGCTGCACTACGGCCGCCGCGGCGAAGGCCTGCGGCTGGAAGCCGGCATGGTCTTCACCATCGAGCCGATGCTCAACGTGGGCCGCGCCGAGACGCGCGAACTGCCGGACGGCTGGACCGTCGTCACCAAGGACCATTCGTTGTCGGCGCAATGGGAACACATGGTGGCCGTGACCGACACGGGCTTCGAGGTGCTGACGCCCTGGCCCGAGGGCTATGGCAGCTACAGCGCGATTCCCTGATGCGCGTGGTGACCGAAGCCCTCGCACACGGTGGTGTGATCCGACCCGTCGCGCCCTGCGTACAGCAGCCATCCTGAACCTACCGTCGCCGGAGCCTCCATGAACCTCGTCCAGGCGGCCATCGCCTACCCCCTCGTCGCCCTGGTGTTCCTGGCGCTCGACGCCGTGTGGCTCAGCACCATGGCGGACCGCCTGTACCGCCCCGCCATCGGCCACCTGATGTCGGAGCGTTTCGTGGTGGGGCCCGCGGCGCTGTTCTACCTGCTGTACGTGGCGGGAGTGGTCTTCTTCGCCGTGGCACCCGCGGTGGGGTCACGCCGCCCCGCACTGGCCGCCCTAGGGCTGGGCGCGCTGCTGGGCCTGCTGTGTTATGCCACCTACGACCTCACGAACCAGGCCACCCTCAAGGGCTGGCCCTGGCACGTGACGATCGCCGACCTGGCGTGGGGCACCTTCGTGACCGGGGCGTCGGCGGCCGCTGCCACGGCGCTGCTGCCCATCGTCCAGGGCTGGTTCACGCGGTCCTGAACGGGGGCGGGCGGGCACCCGCCGACCTGCCGCCGCGGGAACTACATGCCCACGAGCGCGCCGAACTTGCGCGCCAGGAAACCCTCGAACAATACCCGACCTTCCACCGACGCGATGCAGATGCATTCGCTGCCGGCCTGCACCACGGGCTGGTGGTGCACGCCCTCATCCGCCGCATCGAAGTCGCCCGCCGCGAACTGCGCACGGCCATCGTGGAAGCAGCCATACAACACCTGGGTGAATTCGCGCGCGCTGTGGCTGTGGCGCGGCAGGTACTTGCCCGCCGCGATGCGTAGCAGGAACACGTTGGCGGCCGCATCGTGCGGCACCGAGACGCGGCTGAAGTACATGCCGGGGCCGATCCAGCGCCAGCGCGTGGCGGTGCAGCCTGCCATCGCACGCGGCCAGGTGGCGCCCTGCGGCAAGGGTGGAAAGCCCAGCGCGGGCTGGGAGGTGGCTTGCGGAATCAGCGGCACCTCGATGGCGGCCAGGGTCTGCTCCCAGGCGTCGGCACGCATCGCGGCGGGCGGCGACTCCTCCAGCAGCGCGCCGCCCACGGCCTGCAGCATGCGCATGCGTGCGCCGCAGCGGGCGCAGACCTCCACATGGCTTGCCAACATCATTGCGGCGGCGGTGGGCAGGCGGCCTGCGGCATGGGACAGCAGCAGTTCGTCGGCGGGATGGTGTCGGATGCTCATTTCTCAGGCTCTTGCAATGCGTCGAGCAGCCGCCGCAGGTGGGCGACCGCCAGACGCACCCGGGACTTCACGGTGCCCAGGGGGATACCGAGCGCGCTGGCGATGCGCGCGTGGGGTTCGTCGTCGTAGTAGGACATCCGCAGCACCTGCGCCTGCTCGGGCGGCAGCTGGCGCATGGCTTGGCGCAGGCGGTGGGCCATGCGCGCGGTGTGGAGTTGCTCGTCGGGCGAGGGCGCGCCGTGCACCAGCGTGTCCATGTCCACCTCGTCGGTCTGCAGGGCCGCCGCACCGCCCTGGCGCCGGAAGCGGTCCACGCGCAGGTTGCGGGCGATGGTGAAGACCCAGGTCGACACCGCCGCCTGCCGCCCGTCGAAGAGCGCGGCCTTGCGCCACAGCGTGACCATGGTTTCCTGCGCCAGCTCCTCGGCCAGTTCGTCGTCGGTGCCGCCGCGCAACAGGAATGACTTCACGCGCGGCGCGAAATGCGCGAACAGCCGCCCGAAAGCAATCCGGTCCTCCGCCTGCGCCACGGCACGCACCCACTGGGCAAGGTCTTCGGGACTGGGCAGGGTCGGGCCGGAGGTGGGAGGCTTCACGATCGTGAGGTAGGGTGGACGCTGCCGCTGCGCTGGCGCGAGGTGCTCGGAGGGCAGGGGCAGCGGGTCCATGCCGATCTTACGCAGCCGTTGCGCGCATGGATCACCGCATGGCGGCCCTGCCGGCCGCCGTGGCCGATCCAAATGGAAAATCGGTGCGTACAAGGCGCTGTATAAGCCTTAGCCTCTGCAAGCAAGGAGTCCGGATGAGCATTGCCACCAGGCCCAAGGGCCCCCCACCCCGCATCCAGCCGCGCAGCGATGCGGATGGCGGCCGCCTGCGCATCGCGGTGGTGGGCTCCGGCATCGCCGGCCTGTCGGCGGCCTGGCTGCTGTCCCAGCGGCACGAGGTGCATGTCTTCGAGGCGGAAGGCCGCGCGGGTGGCCACAGCCACACCGTGGACGCCTCGACCGCGGAGGGACAGGTGGCGGTAGACACCGGATTCATCGTCTACAACGAACCCGCGTACCCCAACCTCACCGCCCTGTTCGCCCACCTGGGCGTGGAAACCCAGGCCTCCGACATGTCCTTCGCCGTCAGCATGGACCACGGCGCCCTGGAGTACGCCGGCACGGACCTGCGCGGGCTCTTCGCCCAGCCCGCGAACCTGCTGCGCCCCCGCTTCTGGTCGATGCTGCGCGACCTGGTGCGCTTCTACCGCGAGGCACCGCGCGACGCCGCCGAAATGGGCCTGATGCCCCTGGACGACTACCTGGCGCTGCGCGGCTACGGGCGCGCCTTCCGCGAAGACCATCTCTACCCGATGGCCGCGGCCATCTGGTCCACGCCCGCGGCGCAGGTGGGACGGTACCCGACGGAAGCCTTCGTCCGCTTCTGCGAGAACCACCGGCTGCTGCAAGTCCACGACCGGCCGGTGTGGCGCACGGTGGCGGGCGGCAGCCGCAACTACGTGCGCCGCCTGACCGAAGGCTTCGGCGAGCGGCTGCAGCTGGACAGCGCGGTGCAGGAAGTGCTGCGCAGCGCGGAGGGGGTGCGCCTGCGCACCCGCGCGGGCTGGCATCCGCAACGCTTCGACCAGGTCGTGATGGCATGCCACGCCGACCAGGCGCTGCGCCTGGTGTCGGAGCCGGACGCAGAGGAGACGCGCCTTCTGGGCGTCTTCGGCTACAGCCGCAACCATGCCGTGCTGCACAGCGACCCGCAGCTGATGCCTAAACGTCGGGCCGTGTGGTCGAGCTGGAACTACGCCGCCGAGCGCAGCCGCCCGGACGCACTGTGCGTGACTTACTGGATGAACCGCCTGCAAGGCATTCCCGACAGCAACCCGCTCTTCGTCACCCTGAACCCGATCGTCCCGCCCCGGCCCGAACACCTGTTGCGCACCGATGTCTACGAACATCCGCTGTTCGACGAGGCGGCGCTGCGCGCACAGCGCCAGCTCTGGTCCCTCCAGGGGCAGCGGCGCACCTGGTTCTGCGGTGCGTATTTCGGTGCCGGTTTCCACGAGGATGGCCTGCAGGCCGGCCTGGCCGTGGCCGAGGCGCTGGGCGGGGTGCGGCGGCCGTGGCAGGTGGCGAAGGAGTCCGGGCGCATCCACCTGCATGCGCCGGAAGCAACGCCGCACGAGGTCGCCGCATGACGGAGCCGCACGCCGGGCTCTCCAGCACGGTCCACAGCGCGATCTACAGCGGCATCGTCATGCACCAGCGGACGCGCCCGATGCGCCACCGCCTGCGCTACCGCGTGTTCTCGCTGCTGCTGGACCTGGACGAACTGCCCGCGCTGGCGGGGCGCTTGCGCTGGCTGTCGCTGAACCGCTTCAACCTCTTCAGCATCCACCTGGCCGACCACGGGTCCGGCGACGCTGCCGGACCGCGTGCGCATGTGGACCGGCAGCTGCGGGCCGCCGGGCTGCCCACGGGCGGTGCGATCCGCCTGCTGGCCATGCCACGCATCCTGGGTTATGCCTTCAACCCGTTGTCGGTCTACTTTTGCCACGCCCCCGCGGGCCGGCTACAGGCCATCCTCTACGAGGTCAACAACACCTTCGGTGATCGGCACAGCTACCTGATCGCCGTGGAGCCGGGCGCCGATGGCCCGCAGGCCGTGGTGGAACAGCGCTGCGACAAGGAGCTGTACGTGTCGCCCTTCCTGGGGCTGGACATGCACTACCGCTTCCGCATCGAGCCGCCCGGGCCGGCGCTGTCGATCGGCGTGCAGGCCCATGATGCCCAGGGCCCGATGCTGGTGGCCCGCTTCGATGCACGGCGCAAGGCGCTCACGGATACTGCGCTGCTGGCTGCCTTCGTGACGCATCCGCTGCTGACCTTGAAGGTGATCGTCGCCATCCACTGGGAAGCGCTGCGGCTGTGGCTCAAGGGCGCGCAGCTGCAGCCACGCCCCCGTGCGCCCGCCCATGCCGTCACACTCGTACCCCCCGCGGACCCGTCCTGAACCCCGACCGCTCGCCCCGTCTTTTTGCAGAGGACCCATGCATTTCTCCACCGACTCCGTGACCGCACCCGCGCAGCCTGCCAGCAACCCCTTGTCCCTGCCCCAGGAAGCGGATCCCACCGCAGCGCTGCGCGACGCCGGTGGCCGGTTGGCCCGCACGCTGCGGCCGCTGTGGGCGCGGGTGATCGGCCGGCTGCTGGAGGGAGTGCGCCACGGCACGCTGCACCTCGAGCTGCCCGACGGCAAGCGCCTGGAGGCGCGTGGCGCCCTGCCGGGCATCGAGGCGACGCTGGTGCTGCACCGGTGGCGCCCGCTCCTGCAGCTGCTGGCGCGGGGCGACCTGGGGCTGGCGCTGTCCTACCGTGACGGAGACTGGTCCACGCCCGACCTCGTGGCGCTGTTGCAGTTCGGCGCCGCCAACGAAGCGCACTGGGGATCCGCGTTGCAAGGGCGCGCATGGGCGCGCGGCCTGGCGCGGCTGGCGCATGCGCGCCGCGGCAACAGCCGGCGCGGCAGCCGCGACAACATCGCCTTCCACTACGACCTGGGCAACCGCTTCTACGCGCAATGGCTGGACCCGAGCATGCTGTATTCCAGCGCGCTCTACACCACGGGCAACGAATCCCTGGAGCAAGCGCAGGCGCAGCGCCTGGACCACATCCTGGCGCTGATGGACACCCCCGCGCAGGCCGAGGTGCTGGAGATCGGCATCGGCTGGGGAGCGCTTGCCACGGCGCTGGCGGAGCGCCATGGTGCCAAGGTGACCGGGCTCACGCTCTCGACCGAGCAATTGGCCTTCGCGCAACAGCGTGCGCAGGATGCGGGGCAGGCCGCGCGCATGGACCTGCGCCTGCAGGACTACCGCGATGTGCAGGGCCGCTACGACCGCATCGTGTCCATCGAGATGGTCGAAGCCGTGGGCGAGGCCTACTGGCCTACGTATTTCGACACGCTGCGCCAGCGCCTCAAGCCCGGAGGGCACGCGGTGCTGCAGGCCATCACCATCGCCGATGCGCACTTCGCGCAGTACCGCAGCGGGGCGGATTTCATCCAGCACTGCATCTTCCCCGGCGGCATGCTGCCATCGCCCGGCGCGTTGCGCGCGCAGGCCGAGCGCGCAGGGCTGCAGCTGCGCGAGGAGCGCTGTTTCGGCGCGAGTTATGCGGCCACACTGGCGGAGTGGCGCCGCCGGTTCCTCGCCGCGTGGCCATCCATCGAACCCCTGGGCTTCGACGCCGCGTTCCGTCGCCTGTGGGAGTACTACCTGTGCTACTGCGAGGCGGGCTTCCGCAGCGGGCGGGTGGATGTGGGGCTCTACAGCCTGCGGCACTCCGCCGAAGCCTGACGCCCCGGCGCGCTGCCGGGCGTCATTCGCGCAAGCGCCTGAACAACCCGTCCAGCACGTTGTTCACCATGTCGACCACGGGGTTCGACGGCGCGGGCGCCGCGGGGGGCTCGGGCACGACCGGAGGCTGCAGCGGGGTACGCGGGATGGCGAACTCCACCTTCGGATCGATCCAGCGGTTGCGCAGCGCCTGCTGGAAGACCTCGCCCACCATTGGCAAGGCACTGCGGGCGCCCTGCCCCCAGTTGCCCATGGTGGCGCTGTTGTCGTTGAAGCCCACGCGCGCCCCGGCCACCAGTTGGGGGCTCATCATGATGAACCAGCCGTCGGTGTTGTCCTGCGTGGTGCCGGTCTTGCCGGCCACGTCGGCCTGGATGCCGTAGCGTGACCGGATGGCGGAGCCGGTGCCACCGTCGACGACGCCGCGCATCACGTCCACCAGCATCAGGGCCTTGTCCCGCAGCATGGCGCGCTCGGGCTCCTGCGCGTTGGGCGCGAATTGCTCCAGCACACCACCGTGGCGGTCTTCCACGCGCAGCACCATCAGCGGTGGAATGTAGTTGCCGCCGTTGGCGATGCTGCCGTATGCGGTGACCATCTCCAGCAGCGTCACCGGGCTGGTGCCCAGCGCCAGCGAGGGCACGACGTCGAGCTTGCTCTGGCGCACGCCCAGCGCCTGCGCCAATTGCGCAACCGGCGCGGCGCCGATCTTCTGCACCAGCTGCGCCGTGATGGTGTTCTTCGAATAGGCCAGGCCTTCGCGCAGGCGCATCGGCAAGCCCGTAGGCGGTTCCACGTCGCTGGGTGTCCAGACAGGGCCGCCCCCTTCGCCGGGGATGGACACGGGCTCATCGACGAAGGTGTCGTCGGGGCTCATGCCGGCTACGAAGGCCGCACCGTAGACGAAGGGCTTGAAGGTCGAGCCCGGCTGCCGGCGCGCCTGCATGACATGGTCGAACTGCTCCTGCGCGAAGTCGCGGCTGCCGACCCAGGCGCGCACCGCACCGTCACGCGGGTCCATGGCCAGGAAGCCGGCCTGCAGGGGCTGCTTCTCCTGCCCGGCACGCACATTGGCGTCGGCCATCCGCTGCAACTGCGTGAGCTGCCGCGCTACGGCCTGGGTGGCCACCTTCTGCATGCGGCCGTCCAGTGTGGTGATGACACGCAGCCCGTCGGAATGGATGTCGTAGCCGTGCGCATCCGCCCAGCCCACCAGCCACTTGCGCAGGTACTGCGCCACATGGGGCGCCGGCCCCAGCGTGGCCACCTGGCGCTCGAAGTCCAGCTTCAGCGGGCGCTTGGCCAGGGCCGCGACGCGCGCCTCGTCGAGGTGGCCGTGCCGGGCCATCTGCGCCAGAACGAGGTTGCGGCGCTCGCGTGCACGCTCGGGGTTCTGCACCGGGTTGTAGTAGCTCGTCCCCTTGAGCATGCCCACCAGCGTGGCACTCTCCAGCACGTCGAGCTTGTCCGCGGACTTGTCGAAATAGGTGCGCGCCGCCATCTCGATGCCGTAGGCGTTGTAGAGGAAGGGCACGGTGTTGAGGTAGGTCTCCAGGATCTCGTCCTTGGAGTACACGGACTCGATCTTCAGCGCCGTGATCGCCTCCTTGACCTTCCGCGTGACGCTGGCGGCGCGGCCGATCTCCTCCGGGTAGAGGTTGCGCGCGAGCTGCTGCGTGAGCGTGGAGCCGCCCTGCAGGTCGCCCTGCAGCGTGTTGAGCATCGCCCCGGCTGTGCGGCGGAAATCGATGCCGTGGTGGTCGTAGAAGCGGTGGTCTTCGGTGGAGATCAGGGCCTGCTTCACGCTGGGGGCGATCTGGTCCAGCGTGACCCACTGGCGATTGATGCGACGGTATTCCGCCAGCACCGAACCGTCGGACGCGAGCAGCACGGCAGGCACTTCGCTCTTGGCCTTGCGCAGGTCGTCGATGCCGGGCGTGAAGGGAATCAGCGCGAGCACGTACAGCAGCACCAGCGCCGGCGGTACCAGCGCGGCGCGCACGGGATGGCGGCGCACGGCCGCCCACGATCGGCGCAGCAGTGGGAGGACGAAAGACCAGATCTGGTGAAACATGGCGCGCAGTGTACGCACGGACCCGCTTCGTCACACCCCGTAACGTCGCGGCAGGTTGGGGAGCGCGGTGCCGGCCCTACCATTGCGGGTCTGCAACCGAGAATGGTGGACGCGATGAACTATGTGCTGCTGGCATCGATGGCGGCATCGCTGATGGTGGCTGGCGTGCCTGCGGCGCAGGCCCAGACCAAAAGCTTTCGCTGCAAGAACGACCTGGTCAACCTGGGCGACGCCAAGTCGTCCGCACTGCTCAAGTGCGGCGAGCCCTTGCTGAAGGACAGCTACTGCTCCGGCAAGGCCGCGGTGGTGGAAACGCCCTACCCGGCGGTTGTGCAACCACCCTTTGCACACCATCGGCGGGCGCCCGTGGTGGTGAACAACAACACGTGCGTCACCGTCGACGAGTGGACCTACAACCCGGGGTATGGCCAGTTCATGACCACGCTGCGCTTCGAATCCGGCCGCCTGGCGGAGATCAGCTACGGGGACCGCGTGAAATGACGCCGGCGCACGTCACTTGGCAAACTGCCCATCCAGCTCGGGCAGCCCGGACCACAGGCTGTTGAGGTCGGCGAACTTCCACCGCGTGGGGTCTTCCCGCGCGATGATCTTGTCGCCTCCGCCCGGCAGGGAGAGGTCCAGCATCTCGGGGCCGAAACGCTGCTGTGTCTTGACCGCGTAGAAGGCCTTCACCTTGGGCGCCGTGGGCGCGCGTTCCGACTGTTCCACCACGACCGCGAGCGTGCCGCTGGCCAGGCGCACCAGCGAACCCACGGGGTAGATGCCCAGGCTTCGAGAAAATGCCTGGAACACGTCGTGGTCGAAATGCTCGCCCACCCACTGGCCCATCAGGCGCATCGACTCGGCCGGGTCCCAGCCCAGCTTGTAAGGCCGGTTGGAGGTGATGGCATCGTAGACATCACACACCGCGCCCATGCGCGACATCAGGCTGATGCCCTCGCGCTGCAGGCGCTCGGGATACCCGCTGCCGTTGGCCTTTTCATGGTGGTGCAGGCACACATCCAGCGCCGCAGGATCGACGCCCGTGCCCTTGCGCAGCAGGTTGTGGCCGAGCTGCGGATGCCGGCGCACCACCGCGATCTCGGCCGGCGTCAGCGACCCCGCCTTGTTGAGCACCTCCAGCGGCACCAGTGCCTTGCCGATGTCGTGCAGCAGCCCGGCCACGCCCGCGGAGCGGATCTGCGCGGCATCGAGACCCAGCTCGCGGCCCAGCGCCATCATCATGGCGCACACGGCCACGGAGTGCATGAAGGTGTAGGTGTCGGCGGTCTTGAGGCGCGCCAGGCTGATCAGTGCGCTGGCGTTGCGCGACACCGAGGAAGAGATTTCCTCCACCAGCGCCTGCGCGCCATCCACGTCCACGGCGCGGCCCATGCGGGCTTCCTGGAACATGGTCGTGACGGCCTGGCGCGCCTGCTGGCAGATGCGCGCGGCCTGCTGCAGTTCCTCGGCGATGGGCACGCTGCCTTCCCGGCCGCCCTGCACGGCGGCGGCTTCGAGAGGCAACGGTTCGGTGGCCTCGTGCTCCGCGTCCGTCGGCAGATCCAGGCCCTTGTCGGTGTCTATCCAGACTTCGCGCACCTTGCTCTCGCGCAAGGTGGCCAGGTGCTGGGGCTCGTCCAGCAGAAAGCTGGAGCGCCAGAACGGATTGGCCATCCACGAACCTTCGATGGCATGCAGGTACATGCCGACGGCCAGCTGCTCGACGGCGACCTTGCGGAGCATCGCAGCGTGGGAGGAACTGCTGCGCTCAGTGCAGGTGACGGGGCTTGCGCCCACCACCATGCCCCGAGCCACCGTAGCCGCCACCGGGCCCACGCGGTGGGCGCTTGCCGATGTCGAGCGAGCTGACCAAGGCATCGAAACGCTGGGCGAAGAGCTTGTCGATCTCGGCCACCACGCCCGAAAGCTCGGAGCCGTCGAAATGGCGCTCGATGACACCCACCACATCCTGCACCAGCAGGTCGCGCTGGACCTGCATGATGGCAGCCGGATTGGGGCCCACGAAGACCATCATGAAGTCGTCGCGCGACTCCTCCCACTCTTCCTCTTCCTCTTCGTCGTATTCGGTGTCATAGAAGCTCACCTCGATGGCCGCGCCGGATTCGGTGAGCTCGTTGAGGTTCATGCACATCTCGTCCAGCGACTGGCGGAAATCCTCGTCGCCTGGCACGGTCCAGCAGATCTGCAAAAGGTGCTGCGGCACATCGAAGCGGATGCCAGGTTCGTCCTCGTAGGAACTCTTGGCGCCATCGGCCAGTGATCGTGCACCCGCATACTTCCAGATCGGCTTGAGCGCCTCCTGGATCTGCTCAAACTTCACCTCGTTGCGCAATGGCACATCGCCGTGCAGGTGGATCTCGAAAGGGGTGTGGGCGCGTGGCATTTGTGGGAGTGTAAGCGCGTAAGGCTGGGGTGAAAACCCAACCTGGCTCAGGGAGCCGTGGTGCCCGGGACCGGAATCGAACCGGTACGCCCCGATCAAGGAAGCGGCGGATTTTAAGTCCGATGTGTCTACCAGTTTCACCACCCGGGCGCTGGATGGAAGGTGAGTCATGGAGGCGCGACCCGGAGTCGAACCGGGCTAGACGGATTTGCAATCCGTTGCATAACCGCTTTGCTATCGCGCCAGATTCTTTTCACCGGGCTGCATCGCTTCCGGATGCGCCGACAAAAAAGGGAAGCCTGGGCTTCCCTTTCTATGGAATCTGGAGCGGGAAAAGAGTCTCGAACTCTCGACCTCAACCTTGGCAAGGTTGCGCTCTACCAACTGAGCTATTCCCGCGTTTCAACGCCTCGAAGTATAGCGCAGAAATTGGCCGTTTTCCAATGATGCGCCGATGACGCCCAAAAAGTGCAGAAATTCTCGACCACGGCCGCCCCGCGTGCCGTCACTCGTTGGAGACGAGGGTCTCACCGCTCAGCTTTACCTTGCCGCCGACCTTGAAGCCCGGGTCCCCTTCGAAGCGCACGGTGCGTGTCGTGGCGTTGTCGAGCCTGACCACCACGTCGTAATACGTGCCGGCACGCACCTGCTTCTCGATCTCGCGGCCCGCGACGGCGCCACCCAGCGCGCCCACGACGGTCGCAGCCTTCTGGCCGGTGCCCTTGCCCACCTGGGAGCCCAGGGCCGCACCTGCGACACCACCCGCGATCGCCCCGATGTAATTGGGCTTGCCTTTGACCTTGACCTGGTTCACGGCCTGCACCACGCCACAGACATCGCAGGCCATGGTGACCGGCGAGGTTGTTGCCGGCGCCACGGCCGCAGCGACGTTGACGGCGCCCGCCGCCAGCGGCTTCACCGCGCTGGTGGTCTTGGCCCCGACCAGCAGGCTCACGCTGACCGGCGTCGCGTCGCTGAACTGGTCGCGCGTCTTGACGGTGTAACTGCCGACGTACTGCCCCGGCTTCTCTTCCGCCAGCGCGATCGATGTCTTGCCGCCATCCAGCGACACGCTGGCCTTGCCACCGGCCGTGCCGTTGACGAGGAAACTCAACTCGTGGCCACCCGTGAGTGCGCCCGTGTTGCGGGTCTCGACACGCTGGATCTCCGGTGTGGGGGTGGCTGCCGCGACGGCAGCGGCTTGGGCTTGCGCAGTGAGCAAGGTCTGGCCCAGTGCCATCGTCGCCTGGCGATCACCCACGCGCAAGGTCGCCTGGGCCCGGCTGTCGTAACGCACCTTGTCGCGGATGCTGATGGTGTAGGCACCTTCGTAGGTTCCAGACCGCGTCTCCGGCAAGCCGATGGGAGTGGCCACGCCATCGAGCACCAGCGTCAGCGCGCCATGCGCGGTGCCCTGCACGCGGAAGACCAGTTCGGTGCCAGGATCGACGCGCTGGACCTGATCGACCGTGAAGCTGCGGATGGTGGGATTGGCGGACGCGGAGCCTGTCTGCGCGAAGCCGGCGCTGGACTGGACCAGGCCGAGACAGGCGAGAACGACGCCCCAGCAATGTGATGAGCGATTCATTTTGGTGCTAGTTGTGGTGCGTGGTACATCGTGCGGATTATGGTAGTGAGATCGGGCCCGGAGGACGTGAATTTCAGGGCAAACACTAGCCCCTTCGCGCGGAAATCCACGCCTAGAATGGACTTTCATTCCCCGTCGGGATGGATCCGCGGCACTATCCTCGCCGCGGGTCGAACAAGGAAACCCCATGAAGAAACTCCTGCTCACGCTTGCACTGACCGCCGTCGCCACCTCCGGCGCATTCGCCCAGACCAAGGAACTCAAGGTGGCCATCGACCCCACCTATGAGCCCTTCACCTACAAGACGCCGGACGGCAAGCCCACCGGCTTCGACGTGGACATCGCCAACGCCGTGTGCGAGCACATCAAGCGCAAATGCGTGTTCGTCGAACAGGTCTGGGACAGCATGATCCCCGGCCTGCAGGCCAAGAAGTACGACACCATCATCAGCTCCATGTCCATCACGGAAGACCGCCTGAAGGTCGTCGACTTCACGGACAAGTACTACAACACGCCCAGCAAGATCGTCGTCAAGAACGACATCAAGTTCGATGGCGTGGCCTCGCTCAAGGGCAAGAAGATCGGCGTGCTCAAGGGCAGCACGCAGGAGAAGTACGCCAACGGCGAACTCAAGAAGGTCGGTGTGGTCGTGACGCCCTACGAGGCGCAGGACCAGGTCTACCTGGACATCAAGGCCGGCCGCCTGGACGGCACCGTGGCCGACGTGCTCGAAGTCACGGGCGGCTTCCTCAGCAAGCCCGAAGGCAAGGACTACAAGCTGGTCGGTGAAGAGCTGTTCATTCCCAAGTATTTCGGTGGTGGTGCCGGCTTCGCGATCCGCAAGGGCGATGCAGCGCTGAAGACCGAACTCAATGGCGCCATCAAGGCCATTCGCGCCGACGGCACCTACAAGAAGATCAACGACAAGTACTTCAAGATGGACGTCTACGGCAAGTGATTGCCGACACGGGCCTGCCGCGGGACCGATGACCGGACGCATCCGCCTTGAGTGACTACTACTGGTCGATCCTGCATGGCTCGCTGCTGACCATCGGCGTCTCTCTCGGCGCGCTGGCCGTGGCCGTGGTGCTGGGCCTGCTGGGCGCAGCCGCGAAGCTGTCGTCCAGCAAACCCCTGGTGCTGGGGGCCACGGTCTACAGCTCGGTCATCCGCGGCATTCCCGAGCTGGTGCTGATGCTGCTGGTGTTCTACGGCGGCAGCATCGGCATCAACGCCCTGATGGAGATGGCCGGCTCCGAGGCCTCACTCAACATCGAGCCCTTCACCGCCGGCGTGCTGACGCTGGGCTTCATCTACGGCGCCTACATGACGGAGACGTTCCGTGGCGCCATCCTCAGCATTCCCCCTGGCCAGATGGAAGCGGCGATGGCCTATGGCATGGGGCCCGTGCAGGCCTTCGTGCGCATCACGCTGCCGCAGATGGTGCGGTATGCCCTGCCCGGCTTCACCAACAACTGGCTGGTGCTCATCAAGGCCACCGCGCTGGTGAGCCTGATCGGCCTGCAGGAGATGACCTACCTCGCCAAGCAGGCCAGCGCCGCGACCCGTTCGCCCTTCGCCTTCTTCCTGTTTACGGGCGCGCTCTTCCTGCTCTACACCTGGGTCTCGCTGGAGGTGCTCAAGCGCGTCAACGCGCGGTACAGCCTGGGCACCAAGAAAGTGTCGTTGTAGATGAACTGGGAAGTCGTCTTCCAGCCCGAGAGCCTCGCCATGTGGGGCGAGGGCATCGTCACCACGCTCAAGCTGCTGATCGCGTCGCTGGTGGTGGGCGGAGTGTTGGCGGTGGCCTTCGCGCTGGCGCTCACCAGTCCGTGGAAGTGGCTGCAGCGGCTCGTGGGCGCCTACACCTTCGTGGTGCGCGGCACCCCGCTGCTGTTGCAGGTTTACATGATCTACTACGGCCTGGGCCAGCTGGAGTGGATACAGGCGCGCTGGGACACCATGTGGCCCTGGACGCACTTCAAGGAACCCTTCTTCTGTGCGCTGCTGGCCTTCGCGCTCAACACCGCCGGCTACACCGCCGAGATGCTGGCCGGCGCGATCCGCGAGACCAGCGCGGGCGAGATCGAGGCGGCGCAGGCCTACGGCATGGGGCGCAACCAGCTGATGTGGCGCATCGTGCTGCCCAGCGCCATGCGGCGCACGTTGCCGGCCTACAGCAACGAGGTGGTCATGATGCTGCAGGCCACTAGCCTCGCCAGCGCCGTGCCCGCGATGCTCGACGTGACGGCCGCGGCCAGCCGGATCTACTCCGACTACTACGTGGCTTTCGAGCCCTACATCGCAGCGGCCTGCATCTACCTCATCTCCACCTTCTGCCTGATCGGCTTGTTCAAACTGGCCGAGCGCCGTTTCCTGGCGCACCTGGCGCCGCGCAAGCACTGACGCACATGCGACGCAACGACCACCCCTTGCCCGGCCAGAGCCTGGGCCATCACACCCAGGTCACCAGCCTGCACTTCGGCACGGCGGGCGCACGCCCCAAGGTCTACGTCCAGGCCAGCCTGCATGCGGAGGAAATCCCGGGCATGCTGACGGCGCACCACCTGCGCGGGCTGCTCGAAGCGTCCGAGGCCCGGGGCGCCATCACCGGCGAGGTCGTGCTGGTGCCGGCCGCCAACCCCATCGGCCTCGCGCAACGGCTGGACCACAAGTCCATGGGACGCTTCGAACTGGGTACCTCCGAGAACTTCAACCGCCACTATCCCGAACTGGCGGCAGCGGTGTGGCCCACCGTGCGCGATACGCTCGACAGGGACGCCGCAGCCAACGTGGCACGCGTGCGCGCGGCCGTACAGCGCTACCTCGAAGGCTGGCAACCCACCACGCCCCTGCAAGGCCTGCGCAAGCAGCTGACCACGCTGGCGCATGACGCCGACTATGTGCTGGACCTGCATTGCGACTTCGAGGCCGTGATGCACCTCTACATCGAGGAGGCCTGCTGGCCCGCGCTGCAAACCCTCGCGCAACGCCTCGAAGCCAAGGCCGTGCTGCTGGCGAAGAACTCCGGCGGCGCCTCCTTCGACGAATGTTTCTCCGGCCTGTGGTGGCAGCTCGCCGAACGCATCGCCGCCGACCCCGAAATGGCGGGCCGTGACATTCCCCTGCCCCAGGCCTGCGCCAGCACCACCGTCGAACTGCGCGGCGAAGCCGATGTGGCACATCCGCTGGCGCAGGGCGATGCCGCCGCCATCCACGCCTGGCTGCAGGAGGTCGGCGTCATTGCCGGCGATCCCCCGCCAGCGCCCGCAGCGCCCTGCCAAGCCACCCCATTGGCCGGCGCACAAGTCATCCGCGCGCCACATGCCGGTGTGCTGGTCTATGCCGTGGCCGTGGGCAGCACGATGCGGACGGGCGACAAGGTCGCCGATGTGATCGATCCCATCAGTGGCACCTGCACGGCGGTGCTGGCCGAGGTCGACGGCGTGTTGTACGCGCGCTTCGACGAGCGTTACGTCCTTGCCGGCGACAAGCTGGGCAACATCGCCGGCAGCACACCCTTTCGCACCGGCAACCTGCTCAGCGAATAAGACCCCCTCTCCCCTTCACGCATGAACGCTGCTGCCCCCCTCAAGCTCCAGGCCCTCGAGGTCCACAAGTCCTATGGCAGCCACGAGGTGCTCAAGGGCGTCTCGCTCAACGCCTGCGCGGGCGACGTGATCGCCATCATCGGCAGCTCGGGCTCGGGCAAGAGCACCTTCCTGCGCTGCATCAACCTGCTGGAGAAACCCAACCGGGGACGCATCATCGTCGCCGGCGAGGAACTGAAGCTCGCGCCCGCAAGGACCGGAGATGGCCTGGCCGCGTCCGACCCGCGCCAGCTGGCGCGGCTGCGCACGCGCCTGGCCATGGTGTTCCAGCACTTCAACCTGTGGGCACACCTGACGGTGCTGCAGAACATCGTCGAGGCGCCGATCCATGTGATGAAGCTGTCGCGCGACGAGGCCATTGCACGGGCACGCAAGTACCTCGCCCTGGTGGGGCTTAGCGGCACCGAGGACCGCTACCCGGCCCACATGAGCGGCGGCCAGCAGCAGCGCGTGGCCATCGCCCGCGCACTGGCCATGGAGCCCGAAGTGATGCTCTTCGACGAGCCCACCAGCGCGCTCGACCCCGAGCTGGTGTCCGAGGTGCTCAAGGTGATGCGAACCCTGGCCCAGGAAGGCCGCACCATGGTCGTGGTCACGCACGAGATGGGTTTCGCGCGCGAGGTGGCCAACCACCTGATCTTCCTGCACAAGGGCCTGGTCGAAGAAGAAGGCGTACCGGCCGAGGTGTTGTCGCGGCCCCGCAGCGAACGCCTGGGCCAATTCCTTTCCGGCAACCTGAAATAGGGCTTCCCCGATGATGGGGCCATGGACGGCCTCATCCCGCCGCAGCTGCTGCAATCCCTGGACGCGCTGAGCCATTGGGCACCGCTGGTCTGGCTGCGCACCGACGACTACGCCTTCCCCGCGCTGCAGACCGTGCACCTGGTCGGCCTGGGCCTGCTCTTCGGCACGGTCTGCGCCGTGGACCTGGGCATCCTGGGCCGCATGCAGGGGCTGGACCTGCGCACCCTCGCCCGCCGCCTGCTGCCCTGGACCTGGACCGGATTCGCACTGGCCTTGGCCAGCGGCCTGGCGATGTTCGCCACCATGGCCGGCGACCTGCTCACGAACAACGCCTTCCTCGTCAAGATGGGCGTGCTGCTGCTGGCAGCGCTCAATGCCGGCCTGCTGCACGCGCGCGGCCCGCTGGATGGCGCACAGGCCTGGACGCGTTGGCAGGCCCGTGCCTCGATGCTGCTGTGGACCGCGGCCATCACCAGCGGACGCTGGATCGCCTACGCCTGATCATCCCTGTGCAAACCGTGCAACCCGTAGACCCTGGAGGAACCCCCACCATGCAACGCCGCCTTCTCCTGCAATCCGCCTCCCTGCTCGCCGCCGGCACCGCGCTGCGGCCCGCCTTCGCCCACCATGGCTGGGCGAGCTTCGACGACAGCAAGCCGATCTACGTCGTGGGCCGTGCCAAGACCGTGCAATGGAAGAACCCGCACGCGGAGATCGTTGTCACCATGGCCGCCGATGCACAGCTGCCCGCCGGCCTGGCCCAGCAGGCCGTGCCGGCGCAGAGCAGCCCGGTGGACGGTGCCCGTGTGCTCGGTGCCACCACCCTGCCCACGCGCCGCGGCGACTGGACGCTGGAGCTCGCGCCCATGGCCCGCATCAACGCCTGGAAGATCCCCGAGCCGAACGCGGGCGACACCGTCGCTGCCGTGGGCTACGCGCTCAAGGACAGCAAGGAGCCCGGCATGCTGCGCGTGGAATACCTCGTCGTCGCGGGCCAGTGGTACGGGCTGCGCTCCAGCCCGGCCTGATGGCCTTCGTGTGGATATCCATGGCGCAGCGGAACGAGGCCTGTCTCCATCCAGTGCACCCGTGGAACCGGCTTCGCCGGGCCACCGGGTGCGCCCCCAGTGGGGGGTATAGGACGGTTACACGCAGTGAACCGTCCGTAACGGGGGGCGTTCGTTCAGCCCGCGAAGCCGCCTTCGTCCAGGAACGCCTGCTCCTGCGGCCGGGTCATGCGGCCCAGCAGCGCGTTGCGGTGCGGGAAGCGCCCGAAGCGCACGATGATGTTGCGGTGGCCCTGGGAATGCTCCAACTGGGTCGCTCCCAGCGCGCGTTGCAGGGTCACGGAACGGTGCTGGTCCTTCAGGTCTTCGGAGTGTGCGAAGGGCATGTAGCAGAACAGCCGCAACGGCTCCTCCACCCGCTGGTCCTGCCCCGCTTCCACCATGCGCCGCGCGAAGTCGCGGGCCAGCGGGTCGGTGGCGTACATGTGGGCCGTGCCGCGAAAGGCGTTGCGCGGGAACTGGTCCAGCAGGATCAGCAGCGCCAGGCTGCCCTCCGGCGTCGCGGCCCAGGCGTCCAGCTCGCGGCGGGCCGCCGCCATGTGCAGCACCAGGAAACGCGTGTGGAAGTCCGCGTCGAAGGCCGGGTCCTTGCGGAACCAGCGCGCCGGCCCGGCCTCGCGCCAGAAGGCCACCACCGCAGCGGCGTCCGCGGGCATCGCGGTGGTGCCCGCCGGTTCAGACGGCGGATTGTTGGTTTGCTTCATGCGCAGGCTCTTTCTTCACGATGTTGCCCACCACCAGCGCGCGGCCGGCGAAGATGCCACCGGCCATCTCCAGGTCGAAGCGCTCGGCGTCCAGCCGGCGCAGGTCGGCGATCACGGTCTCCGCCTCCTCGGCGCTGGCGCCGGTTGCCAGCACCGCCTCGCGGCCCAGCACCATCGCCGATTCGAAAGTCTCGCGCACCATGAAATCGGCGCCGCCCGTCTTGGCCAGTTCGATGGCATGCTCCCGGTCGAAAGCCCGGACCAGCACGCGGGCACGGGGGAATTCGGTCTTCGCGATCTCGGCGATGCGCACCGCCGCGGCTTTGTCGTTCAGGCACACCAGGATTGCGCAGGCCTTGTGGGCACCGGCGGCGTGCAGCACGTCTGCGCGGCCGCCGTCGCCGTAATAGACGCGGAAGCCGAAGTACGACTCCGCGTCGCGGATCACCTGCGTGTCGTTGTCGATGATGGTGATGGAGGCGCCGCGTGCGATCACGCCCTGGCTGGCGATCTGGCCTACGCGGCCGAAACCGATCACCAGCACATTGGCCGTGCGTTCGCGCACGGCCTCGACCCCCTCCATGGACACGGCGGCGCGCTGCGCGTAGCGGCGGTGCACCAGCACCACCAGCGGCGTGAACGCCATCGACAGCACCACGATGGCGGTCATGTTGGCATTCACCGTGGGATCGATCACACGCGCCCCCAGCGCCGCGGCGAAGAGCACGAAGGCGAACTCGCCGCCCTGCGCCATCAGCACGGCGCGGTCCAGCGCATCGGTGTGCGAGCTTTTCGCCAGCCGCGCGACAACATAGATGCACAGCGCCTTGACCACCATCATCGCCACCACGCCGGCGGCGATGAGCTGCCAGTTCTGCCCCACCACGGCCAGGTCCAGCGACATGCCCACGCCGAGGAAGAACAGCCCCAGCAGCAGGCCACGGAAGGGCTCCACGTCCGCCTCCAGCTGGTGGCGGAAGGTGGACTCGGACAGCAGCACACCGGCCAGGAAGGCGCCCATGGCCATCGACAGCCCGCCCAGCTGCATCAGCAAAGCCGCGCCCAGCACCACCAGCAGCGCGGCGGCCGTCATGACCTCGCGCGCCTTGGCATTGGCCAGCACGCGGAACAGCGGATTGAGCAGCCACACGCCCGCGGCCACCAGCGCGGCCACCGCGCCCAGGCCCAGGCCGACGGCGATCCAGCGCGACGGGGCTTCTGCCGCAGCCTGCGCATCGTGCGGCGCGATGAAGGCCACGGTGGCCAGCAACGGCACGATCAGCAGGTCTTCGAACAACAGCACCGAGACGATCTTCTGGCCGCGCGGCGCGGCGATGTCGCCACGCTCGCCCAGCAGCTGCATGACGATGGCCGTGGAGGTGAGCACGAAGCCCATGGCGCTCACGAAGGACACCTCCCACGGGAAACCGAAGACCATGCCCACCATCGTCAGCAACACGCCGCACACCAGGCACTGCAGGCTGCCCAGGCCGAAGATCTCGCGGCGCAGGCCCCACAGGTGCGAGGGCCGCATCTCCAGCCCGATCACGAACAGGAACATCACCACGCCCAGTTCGGCCGTGTGCAGGATGGTCTGCGGATCGGTGAACAGCCCCATGCCGAAGGGCCCGATGGCCAGGCCCGCCGCCAGGTAACCCAGCACCGAGCCCAGCCCCAGCCGCTTGAACAGCGGCACCGCCACCACCGCCGCACCCAGGAGCGTGACGACCTTCACCAGCTCGCTTGCGCCACCTTCAACGGCCATGGAAACACTCGGCGCTCAGGATTGCGCAACGGCGCACAGGCAGGGAAATCACGGTGAAAAGGCCCTCGACACAAGTGGCCTGGAGCGTATCACGCGCTGCTAGGCTGCCGCCTCCGCCGTTCGTTGGGAACGCACCTCCGGCCAGGCCGTGACACGGTTGCGGCCGTGCTGCTTGGAGTGGTAGAGCGCCTGGTCTGCGAAGTCGATCAGCGCAGCCGGGTCGCGCGTGCCGGGCTCCAGCGGCGCCACACCGAAGCTCATGGTGACCACCACGCCGGGGTGGTCGCGCATGGAGCCGCCGACCGTGGCCTGCACCTCGGCGCGCATGCGCTCGCCGATCTCCAGCGCCTGCGGCAGCGTCACACCGTCGACCATCAGGCAGAACTCCTCGCCGCCGTAACGCCCCACGATGGCGCCCAGCCGCACTGCGCCATCGAGCGCCTTGGCGGCGGCCTGGATCACCTGGTCTCCCGCGGCATGGCCGAAGCGGTCGTTGATGGACTTGAAATGGTCGATGTCGCACATCACGCAGGCCAGCGGCGTGCCCTGGGCGCGGGCCTTGGCGAAGAGCTTGTCGGCCTCGGCCATGAAGGCGCGGCGGTTCAGGCTGCCGGTCAGGGAGTCGCGCGTGGCCAGGCGCACCAGCTCCTGGTTCTGGCTCTCGATCTCGGCCTTGGAGGCAGACAGCGCCTGCAGCGCCACGCGCAGTTGCTCGTTGCGTTCGTGCAGCTCGGTGACGTCCGCGAAGGTCAGCAGGCAGCCCTTGGCATGCCGGCCACCGTCGCCGATGGGAGAGCAGTTCATGACCAGGTCGCACCGTTCGGCGTCGCCCTGCGCCTCCAGCCGGATCTCATGGCCGATGGAGGGCTGGTTCGTGGCCAGCACGCGGGTCCACGGCATTCCCTGGGGACAGGCCCGTTGCACCGCGGCATGCAGCGCCGGAAGCGACTCCAGGTGCTGGCCCACCAACGCCGAGGATTCCACGCGATGCTGCCGGCGGAAAACGAAATTGGCCAGCATCACGCGCCCCTCCGTGTCGAGCACCACCACGCCCTGGGTCAGGGTGTCGAATGCGGTGCGCACGCGCTCGGGCACGGCCTTCTCGGGATCGAGGTACCGCATGGCGCGGCGCACGTAGAGCTGGTAGCCCACCAGCGCCAGCAGCACCATCAGCGCGACGCCCCGCACCACGGGATGCAGCAGCCAGCCCCAAGGCCCGGCGGCCTGCACGGGACGGAACACCATGCGCAACTCGCCCCAGGGCTGGCCGCCGGCCAGCAGCTTCACGCGGATCTGCTCCAGCGTCGAATCCTGACCCTCCCCCAGCGTCCAGGCGGCGCCAGGGTCGCCGGCTGCGGCCACGGTCTGCCCGGAGGAGACGACGCTGGCCGCGCGCAGCGTCTCCTCGCGCCGCAAAGCGTCTCCCAGCACCGTGGCCAGCGGGCGGGTGTCGCCATCCCCCTGGATGGCCTGGACCACCTCGGAGGCCAGCAGCTGCGCGGCCACGGCGCGGTAGCGCTGGGTCTCGCGCACCGGGTCGCCGAGGAAGCCCGGCACGAAGAGGTCGACCAGCATCAGGATGCTGACCATCAGCGCCACCAGCCCGATGGCCACGCGCGCAGCGGGCGACAGGGGCCAGGCGGAGGGGCGGAAGTGGCGGAGCATCAGGGTGGTCATTCTGCGGTGGGCGGCAGGGCCGCGAAGAAACGTTCCTCGGCGCTCAGCCGCGGCCCCGCACGGCGGGCGCCGCGGGCGCGGTCGGTTTCGCGCGTGCTGGCGAACTGGCTGCGCGGGCGCTCCAGCACGGGCAACAGGTCGAAACGCACCCACACCGGGCTGCTGGCCAGCATGCTCGCCAGCAGCGAGCCGCCCCGCGCCATCCACAATGCGAAGGAGAAGGTGAAGGCGATGCCGGCGGCATCCACCATCGTCAGGTTCAGGCCACCGTCCACCGCCGGCAGCGTGGGCACCTCGGCCACCATGCGCTCGGGTGGCGACACCGGGGTCATGCCATCGGAGGCGATGGACACCGCACGCAGGAAGCTGAGCAGCGCGAACTCCATCGGCTGTTGCGCCCAGGCGATGTCGTCCGCGCCGCGCGGCAGCAGCACATCGATGCCACGGCGACCCGCGCCGGGCATCAGGCCTCCGACATTGAAAGCACGCGTGGCCTCGTTGCCATCCCCGCCACGGGCACCACCTGCTGGCCGCAGGAGCTCGGCGAGCCGCGCTTCCTGGCTGGAAGGCGGCGCGAGCTGGAGCGCCTCCACCACCACACCCGCCGGCGCGTCCACGGACGCGGCGGCCACCTGCGGGGCCACCTGTGGGGCCGCCACCGGGGCGGACTCCTCGGGCAGGGCTTCCGCCACCGCACCGAAATCCACCGCCACCAGCAGGCGCTGCGTCGCCTGGTGCATGCCGTCGCTGGCCTGCACGATCACCTCCAGCACCACCGTGCCACCGCCGGCAGGCGCCACGGGCCATTGCACCAACCGCAGCGCGCCGGTGCTGGACTGGATCTGGAACCGCGCCGCATCCGCGCCGCCCACGATGGCGTACACCGGCGCCGCGAAGCTCTGGTCGGCATCGCTGGCCGACACCGTGAACACCGTATCCCCCTGCCCCGGCGACACCACCGCCACGGCCTGCGCAGGGCCGGCGATCACGGGTGGGTTGTCGTTGGTATCCGCCACGTTCACCCACACGGTCTGCGTGGTGGTGGCCCGGGCGTCACTGGCCGCGACCACCACCTCGTAGACGTTGCGGCCGCCGCTGTCCAGGGGCTTTTCATAATCCGGCGCGGCCACGAAACGCAGGGCCCCGGTGCTGGCATCCAGCGCGAACAGCGCCCTGTCCGCACCACCCACGATGCGGTAGGTGAGCGTCTGCGCCGGCCGGTCCACGTCGGTGGCCGACACCGTGGTGACCGACACGCCGTTCTCGTCCATCCGCACCTGCGCCGTGGCGCCACCACCATCACTCACGATCACGGGCGCCTGGTTCGGCTGCCCCACCGGCCCCGCGGGCAGCGAGAGCAGCGCTTCGGCCGTGCCGAGGCCGTCGGTGTACTGCACACGCACCGAGATGCGCGTGCCCACGTCGGCCGCGCCCAGCGTGTAAGTGCTGCCCGTGGCACCTGCCACCACCTGGCCATCACGCAGCCACTGGTAGCCGAAGGCTCCCAGGCCGTCCGCGTCACGGATCGCGCTGGTGTCGGCCTGCAGCACCTGCCCCTGCTCGGGCAGGCCCTGCACCACCGGCGTGCCGGTGGGTGCGTCGTTGGCATCGCGCAGGGCGATGGTGAAGACCTGTGTGGCGCTGGACCCGTCCTGCGACAGCGCCTGCACCGTGATGGCATGGCTGGCGGCGGTCTCGAAGTCCAGCAGCTGCCCGTTGGCGACCGTGACCACTCCCGTGGTGGCATCGATGCGGAACCGGCCGCCCGCATCGTCCAGCAGGCTGTAGGTCACGGCATTGTTGCTGCCATCCGCATCGCTGGCGAAGGCCGTGATGCCCACCGCCGTGCCGTTGGCGGCGTTCTCGTCCACGGCGTTGGGCGTGGCATTCACATCCACGGGCACGCCCACGCTGAACTCGTTCACGTCACCTATCCCGATGGTGAACGCCAGGTCGGTGGTGGAGGTGTCCGAACTGGTCGCGCGCACCACGATCTGGTGGCTGGTGGCCCCCTCGAAGTCCAGCAGGCTGCCATCGGCCACCGTCACCACGCCCGTAACGGCGTCGATGCGGAAGCGGCCGCCCGCATCGTCGAGCAGCGAATAACTGACGGTCGCGCCCGCGTCCGGGTCGCGGGCGAAAGCGGTGATGCCCACGGTCGCGCCAGTTGCCGCGTTTTCCGGCACCCGGTTGGGGGCGGGATCGGTGTCGACGACGGGGCTGATCACGGCCTCGTTCTCGTCGGTCAGCGCGATCGTGAAACTGCTGCTGGCCGTGCTGCCGTCGGAGGACGTGGCCAGCACGGTGATCTGGTGGCTGGTCGCGGTCTCGTAGTCCAGCAGCGTGCCGTCGAGCACCGTCACCACGCCGGTCACCGCGTCGATGGCGAAGCGGCCGCCGGCGCTGTTGGCCAGGCTGTAGCGGACCGTGGCCGTGCCATCCGGGTCCACGGCCTGCGCGGTGATACCCACCAGCGTGCCGGTGGCTGCGTTCTCGGGCACGGTATTGGGCGCAGCGTCCGCATCGATGGGCGCGCCGACGGCGAACTCGTTGACGTCGCGCACCGTGACCGTGATGGCCTGCGTGGCAGTGGACGTGCCGTCGCTGGCCCGCACCACCACCTCGTAGACGTTGTTGCCCGCTGCGCTGCCGGGCGCCTCGTAGTCGGGCGCCGTGGTGAAGCGCAGCGCGCCCGTCGCGCTGTCGATGCCGAACAGCGCCGCGTCGGCCCCGCCGCTGATGGTGTAGGTCAGCGTGGGGCCGTCGATGTCGTTGGCGACCACCGTGGTCACGGCGGTGGTGTTCTCGTCGATCCCGACCGCCGCCGTGGCGCCGCCACCGTTGCTGGTGATGGCGGGCGGGTCGTTCACGGGCGTGACATCGATGGTCATCGTGCGCGGCGTGGGGTCGGTGTCGGCGCCGCCGTTGGCCGTGCCGCCGTTGTCCTGCACCTGGAAGCTGAAGCTCGTGTACGCCGCGCCGTTGCCATCGGCCGCCGGCGTGAAGCGCAGCTTGCCGGCCGCGATGTCGGCCACGGCCACGGTCTGTCCCGCGGTGACGGCCACGCCGTCCAGGCGCAGGCTGCCCACGCTGGGCAGCGTGGTGATGTGCACGGCCAGCAGCGCGTCGCCGTCCAGGTCGCTGAAGCCGAAGTCCGCCACGGTGAAGGTGTAGGGCGTGTCTTCCAGCGTGGTCACGCTGTTGTCGGCACCCGCAGGCGCGTCGCTGACCGACACGACGTTCAGGCTGCGCGTGGCGGCGGCGCTGGTGGCGCTGCCGTCGCGCACGGTGAAGGCCACCGTGCGCGTGGCCGTGCTGGGGTTGTCGCTGGTGTTGGCATAGGTCACGCTGCGCAGCGCGGCCTGGTAGTTGGCGACCGAGGCGGTGCCGGTCAGTGTCAACGTGCCCGTGGCCGCATTCCAGCTGCCGGTGATGCCGTTGGCGTTCACGAAGGCCAGCAGGTCCTGGCCGCTCACGTAGTTGCCGGTGATGGCGACCGTGGCACCGGCCAGCAGGGTGTTGTCCACGTCGCTGACGGCCAGGCCCGGGTCGATGGCCGTGGCAGCGGCGTTCTCGGCATAGGGCAGCGCTGTGCCCGTGGTAGCGACCACCGGTGCGTCGTTGACGGCCGTGATGGCGATGTCGCGCGTGGCCGGCGTGCTGCCCAGCGCGCCATCGCTGACCGTGAAGGACACGGTGCGTGTGGCGGTGCTGGGGTTATCGCTGGTGTTGGTGTAGGTCACGCTGCGCAGCGCGGCCTGGTAGTCGGCCACGCTGGCCGTGCCGGTCAGTGTCAGGACACCGGTGGCTGCGTTCCAGCTTCCGGTGATGCCGTTGGCGTTCGTGAAGGCCAGCACATCCTGGCCATTCACGTAGTTGCCGGTGATGGCGACCGTAGCGCCGGCCAGTGTGGTGGTGTCCACGTCGCTGACCGTGAGAGCAGGGTCGATGGCCGTGGCTGCAGCGTTCTCGGTGATGGGCAGCGCCGTGCCGGTGGTCGCCACCACCGGCGCATCGTTGACGGCCGCGACCGTGATGTCACGGGTAGCCGCTGCACTGATGGCCGCGCCGTCGTTGACCGCGAAGGCAACCGTGCGCGTGGCAGTGCTGGGGTTGTCGCTGGTGTTGGCGTAGGTCACGCTGCGCAGCGCGGCCTGGTAGGTGGCCACGCTGGCCGTGCCCGAGAGCGTGAGCACCCCCGTTGCCGCATTCCAGCTGCCGGTGATGCCGCCCGCGTTCACGAAGGCCAGCACGTCCTGGCCGTTGGCGTAGTTGCCGGTGATGGCGACCGTGGCACCGGACAGGGTGGTGTTGTCCACGTCGCTGACCGTGATGCCGGCGTCGATGGCCGTGGCGGGGTCGTTCTCGGTGGTGGGCAGAGCAGTGCCCGCGGTCGTCACCACGGGCGCGTCATTGACGGCAGTGACCGCAATATCGCGCGTGGCCGCCGTGCTGTTCAGCGCGCCATCGCTGACCGTGAAGGACACGGTGCGCGTGGCGGTGCTGGGGTTGTCGCTGGTGTTGGTGTAGGTCACGCTGCGCAGCGCGGCCTGGTAGTTCGCCACGCTGGCCGTGCCGGTGAGCGTCAAAACGCCAGTGGCAGCGTTCCAGCTGCCGGTGATGCCGTTGGCGTTGGCGAAGGCCAGCACGTCCTGGCCGTTGGCGTAGTTCGCGCTGATGCTGACCGTCGCACTGCTGAGCGTGGTGTTGTCCACGTCGCTGACCGTGACACCGCCATCGATGGCGGTGGCGGGCGCGTTCTCGGTGATGCCCAGCGGCGTGCCGGTGGCCGTGACCAGCGGTGCGTCGTTGGTGGCCGTGAGCGCGACGTCGCGCGTGGCGGCTGCACTGCTGGCTGTTCCGTCGCTGACCGTGAAGGACACGGTGCGCGTGGCGGTGCTCGGGTTGTCGCTGGTGTTGGTGTAGGTCACGCTGCGCAGCGCAGCCTGGTAGTTGGCCACGCTGGCCGTGCCCGACAGCGTCAGCACGCCGGTGGCGGCGTTCCAGCTGCCCGTGATGCCGTTGGCGTTCACGAAGGCCAGCACGTCCTGGCCGTTGGCATAGTTGGCGGTGATGGCGACGGTGGCGCCAGCAAGCGTGGTGTTGTCCGCGTCGCTGACCGTGACGCCGGCATCGACGGCCGTGGCGGGATGGTTCTCGGTAGAGGGCAGCGCCGTGCCGGTGGTCGCCACGACCGGCGCGTCGTCCACCGCCGTCACGGCGATGTTGCGCGTAGCGGCCGTGCTGTCGGCCGCGCCGTCGTTGACGGTGAACGACACGGCGCGTGTGGCCGTGCTCGGGTTGTCGCTGGTGTTCACGTAGGTCACGCTGCGCAGCGCGGCCTGGTAGTTGGCCACGCTGGCCGTGCCCGACAGCGTCAGCACGCCGGTGGCGGCGTTCCAGCTGCCCGTGATGCCGTTGGCGTTCGTGAAGGCCAGCACGTCCTGACCGTTGGCGTAGTTCGCGCTGCTGCTGACCGTGGCACCGGCCAGCGTCGTGTTGTCCGCGTCGCTGACCGTCACGCCGGGGTCGACCACGGTGGCCGCAGCGTTCTCGGCATAGCCCAGCGTGGTCCCCGTGGTGACGACCACCGGCGCGTCATTGACGGCCGTCACCGCGATGTTGCGCGTTGCCACCGCACTGGTGGCCGTGCCGTCCGTAGCCGTGAAGGCCACGGTGCGCGTGGCCGTGCTCGGGTCGTCGCTGGTGTTCACATAGGTCACGCTGCGCAGCGCGGCCTGGTAGCTGGCCACGGTGGCGCTGCCCGTGAGCGTCAGCACGCCGGTGGCGGCATTCCAGCTGCCGGTGATGCCGTTGGCATTCACGAAGGCCAGCACGTCCTCGCCGTTGATGTAGTTCGCGCCGATCGCCACTGTCGCGCCGGTCAGGTTGGCACTGTCCACGTCGCTGACGGTCAGGCCCGGGTCGACGGCCGTGGCCGCGGCGTTCTCGGTATACGCCAGCGTGCTGCCCGTGGTCGTGACCACCGGCGCATCGTTGACTGCCGTGACAGCGATGTCGCGCGTGGCGGGCAGGCTGTCGGCCGTGCCGTCGTTGGCCACGAAGGAGATGGTGCGCGTGGCCGTGCTCGGGTTGTCGCTGGTGTTGAGGTACGTCACGCTGCGCAGCGCGGCCTGGTAGTTGGCCACGCTGGCCGTGCCCGACAGCGTGAGCACGCCTGTAGCCGCGTTCCAGTTGCCTGTGATGCCGTTGGCGTTGACGAAAGCCAGCACGTCCTGGCCGTTCACGTAGTTGCCGCTGACCGTGACCGTGGCACCGCTCAGGCTGGCGTTGTCGGCGTCGCTGACGGTCAGCCCCGGATCGATGGCCGTGGCAGGGTCGTTCTCGGTGGTGGCCAGAGTGCTCCCGGTGGTCGTCAGCACCGGCAGGTCGTTCACGGCGGTGACCGTGATGTCGCGCGTGGCCACCGCGCTGGTGGCCGTGCCGTCCGTCGCGCTGAAGGACACGGTGCGCGTGGCCGTGCCCGGGTTGTCGCTGGTGTTGACGTAGGTGATGCTGCGCAGCGCCAGCTGGTAGTTGGCCACGCTGGCGCTGCCCGACAGCGTCAGCACACCGGTGGCCGCGTTCCAGCTGCCCGTGATGCCGTTGGCGTTCGTGAGCACCAGCACGTCTTCGCCGTTCACATAGTTCGCGCTGATGGACACCGTGGCGCCCGTGAGGTTCGCGTTGTCGGGGTCTGCGACGGTCAGGCCGGCTTCCACGGCCGTGGCGGCGGCGTTCTCGGTGTAGGCGAGTGCCGTGCCCGTGGTCGTGACTACCGGCGCGTCGTTGACCGCCGTCACGGCGATGTTGCGCGTGGCGGCCGTGCTGTCGGCCGCGCCGTCGTTGACCACGAACGAGACCGTGCGCGTGGTGGTGCTGGGGTTGTCGCTGGTGTTGACGTAAGTGATGCTGTGCAGCGCGGCCTGGTAGTTGGCCACGCTGGCCGTGCCCGACAGGGTCAGCACACCCGTGGCGGCGTTCCAGCTGCCGGTGATGCCGTTGGCGTTCACGAAGGCCAGCACGTCCTGGCCGTTGGCGTAGTTCGCGCTGATGCTCACCGTGGCGCTGGCAAGCGTGGTGTTGTCCAGGTCGCTGACCGTCACGCCAGCGTCCACCACCGTGGCCGCCGCGTTCTCGGTGGTGCCCAACGTGGTGCCGGTCGTGGTGACCACCGGCGCGTCGTTCACGGCCGTGACCGTGATGTCGCGCGTGGCCGTCGCGCTGGTGGCGGCGCCATCGGTGACCGCGAAGGACACGGTGCGCGTGGCCGTGCTGGGGTTGTCGCTGGTGTTGAGGTAGGTGATGCTGCGCAGTGCGGCCTGGTAGTTGGCCGCGCTGGCCGCGCCCGTGAGCGTCAACACGCCGGTGGCGGCATTCCAGCTGCCGGTGATGCCGTTGGCATTCGTGAAGGCCAGCACGTCCTCGCCGTTGACGTAGTTGGCGCTGATCGCCACCGTTGCGCCGGTCAGGGTGGCGATGTCCACGTCGCTGACGACCAGGCCCGGGTCGATGGCGGTGGCCGCCGCATTTTCGGTGTACGCCAGCACTGTGCCCGTGGTCGTCACCACCGGCGCGTCGTTCACGGCTGTCACGGCGATGTCGCGCGTCGCGGCCGTGCTGCCCAAGGCGCCGTCGGTGGCGGTGAAGGAGACGGTGCGCGTGGCCGTGCTCGGGTTGTCGCTGGTGTTGACGTAGGTCACGCTGCGCAGCGCGGCCTGGTAGTTGGCCACCGTGGCGCTGCCGGAGAGCGTCAGCACGCCGGTGGCCGCGTTCCAGCTGCCCGTGATGCCGTTGGCGTTCGTGAAGGCCAGCACGTCCTGGCCGTTGGCGTAGTTGCCGGTGATGGCGACCGTGGCACCGGCCAGGTTGGCGCTGTCCACGTCGCTGACCACCAGGCCCGGGTCGATGGCCGTGGCCGCCGCGTTCTCGGTGTAGGCCAGCGCCGTGCCCGTGGCCGTGACCACCGGTGCGTCGTTCACGGCCGTGATGTTCACGGTGGTGCTGCCGGTGCCGGCCAGCGCGCCGCCGCTGCCCTGGGCGCCACCGTTGCCGTCGCTGAACGACCAGTTCAGCTGCACCGAGGCCGGCGGTGCATCGCTGCTGTTGGCATACCCGATGGCGCGCAGCACGTTGTTGACCAGCGCCTGCGTGGCATTGCCGTCGAAGCTCAGCACCAGCGTGCCGCCGCTGTTGGTGGTGACCGTGCCCACCGTGGTGCCGCCATACACCAGCGCGGCGCCCTGCGTCAGCGCCGAGAGCGAGCCGCCCGTGGCCGCGAACAGGTCCTGCGCGTTGGCGCCGCCATTGCGTGACAGCGTGAGCGTGGCGCCCGCGTAGCTGCCAGCGGCGGCCAGTTCGGTGTCCACGGCCGTGGCCGCAGGCGCCAGGGCCACTGCGGCGGCGTTCTCCGTGTAGCCCGCGCTGGCCGCCACCGTCAGCACCGGCGCCGTGTTGGCCGCCTGCACGTTGGCCGAGAACTCCGAGGTCGAGCCGTAGCTGCTGGCACCGGTCTTCTCGGTCGCTGTGGCGGTGACGTAGGCGCCGTAACTCAGCCCGTTGGCCGCCAGCACGGTGTTGATGGTGGCGTTGCCGCTGGCGTTGGTCGTGACCTCGACGAAGCCCAGGAACACATTGCCCTCGCCGTTGCCACTGGCGTCCGCACTGCCGTAGGGAATGCCGAAGAACTCGATGCGGTAGGTCTTGTTGGCCTCGGTGTTGAGGCTGCCCGTCACCGTGAACTGGTTGCTGGCATAGGCCACCGAGGCCAGCACGGGGTAGTTCTGCAGGTTGTTGGCGCCGGTGTCCCCATCGCCCGTGTCGTTGGCCGTCACGCCGTCGAAGCCCAGGTCGATGCCCAGGCCCGCACCGCCGTAGATGCTGTTGCGCAGCAGCGCGACGCCGGTGGCGCTGGCATCCACCAGCACACCACCGTTCACGCCGCTGAAGGCCACCACGTTGTTCTGCACCAGGGTGCCCGCGGTCAGGCCCGCGAAGTACATGCCGGCCGCCGTGGTGCCCAGGTTGGTCGTGCCGGCCAGGTCCGTGCCCACGCGGTTGCCCTCGACGGTGGTGCCGGTCGCGTTGATGGCCCCCACCGCGCTGAAGGCGGTGCGCACCACCCAGTTGCCTTCGCCCGCATTGGCGCCGCCGATGCGCGTGTTGGTGGCGCCCCCGGTAGCCGCGATGCCATCGCCTGCGCTGGCCACCGTCGTCACGCCATCGGGCAGCACGTTGATCCAATTGCCCTGCACCACGTTGGCGGCGGCAGAGGCACCGCTGATGGCGATGGCGCTGACAGTCACGCCTGCCAGCACATTGCGTTCGGCTGCCGTGCTGCCGCCGACCACATTGTTGGCGCCCTCGATGCGGATGCCGTTGCCGGTGGCGGCCGCGGTGGCGGTGCCGCTGGCCGCCACGGCGCCCACGTAGTTGCCAGCGATGGTGTTGCCGTCCGAGCCAGCCTGCACCCAGATGGCGTTGCCTGTGAGGTTCGTCACCACCAGGCCGCGCAGGGTGCTGCCGTCCGCGTTTGCACCCAGCACCAGGCCGTGGATGGCGGCGCCGTTGCCGTCGACGACGATGGCGGGCCGGCCGCCGTTGGCCGCCACGCTGGCCGTGTCCGTCATCCCGTCGATCACCACCGGCCGGTCGATGACCGGCAGCGCCGAAGAAAGCACGATAGTGTGCACACCGCTGCCGGCGATGTCGAAGTTTACCAGCGTGGGCAGGCCGCCGGCCGGCGTGTTGTTGATGGCTGTGATGGCCTCGCGCAGGCTGATGAACCCGTCCGCGCCCTTGCTCGCCAGCAAGGTGGAAATGCTGGTGGTGTCGCCGTCCAGTGTGTCGGCCGCCGTGTCGACCACCAGCACGTTCTGCGTGGTGCTGATCGCCACCACGCTGCGCGCGAGCTCCGACGTGTCGCTGAAGCTGCCGTAGCCTGCCACCGAGCGCGTGGCCGTGGCCGAGATGAAGGCCCCGGCCGCCACCGTGGCCGCCAGCGTGGTGGAAAACGTGGCGTTGCCCGCGCCGTCGGTCAGCACGTTCACGAATCCCAGGTAGGTCTGGCCTTCGCCGTAGCCCGAGGCGTCGTTGGCGGTGTTGGCGAACAGCTCGATGCGGATGTAGGTGTTGGCCGTGCTGTTGATCGTGCCGGCGATCTCGAAGCTTCCCGCGCCGTTGGTGCGCGCCAGCGTCAGCACGGGGAAGTTCTGCAGGTTGTTGGCACCCGTGTCGGCGTCGCCCGTGTCGTTGGCCGTGACGCCATCCGACCCAAGGTCGATGCCGAGGCCGGTGTTGCCGTAAACCTGGTTGCCCAGCAGGGCATTGCCCGCGCCCGCTGCGGCGAGCAGCACGATGCCGCCCTCGGCGCCGCTGAAGGCCACCACGTTGCCCTGCACCAGCGTGCCTGCCGTACCGTTGTCGAGGTAGATGCCCGCAAAGGCTGTCGTCCCCCAGTTGGCCGTGCCGGCCGCGTCCGTGCCGATGCGGTTGCCCTGGACCCGCGTACCGGTCGCGCTGTCCAGCAGCACGGCACTGCCGCTGGTGCGGGCGATCCAGTTGCCCTCGCCGTCAGCCAGGCCGCCGATCACGGTATTGCTGGCCCCGGCACTCACCGCTATGCCCACGCCCGTGCTGGCCAGTGCAGACAGGCCATCGGGCATGACGCCGATGTAGTTGCCCTGCACCACCGTGCCGGCCGTGCCGACGACGAAGATGGCAGCGAATGTCGTCCCCGCGAGCACGTTGCGGTCCGCCGCACTGCTGCCGCCGATGCGGTTGCCGCTGCCACGGTCGACATAGATGCCGTTCTGCACCGTCGTTCCCAGCACCTGTGCACCAGCGCCCACAGTGCCGATGTAGTTGCCCGCGATGACGTTGTTGTTGGAGCCGACTTCCAGATAGATGCCGGTGTAGTCGAAGTTCGTGATCGCCAGGCCGCGGATGGTGCTGCCACTGGCGCCCGCCTGCAGCACCAGGCCGCTTTCGTTCTTGCTCGGGTCCGCATTGCCCACGATCTGGATGGCGGACCGGCTGCCGTTGGCGGCGAAGCTGTCGTCGGTCGTGCCATCGATGACCACGGGGCGGGCGATGTGGGGCAGATCCTGCGCGAGCGAGATCGTGTGCAGGCCCGTGCCGCTGATCGCGAAGTTCACCAGCGTCGGCAGGCTGCCGGCTGGCGTGTTGTTGATGGCCGTGATGGCTTCGCGCAGGCTGATGAACCCGTCGGCCCCCTTGGTGGCCAGCAGGGTGGAGATGCTGGTCGTGTCGCCATCCAACGTGTCGGCCGCCGTGTCCACCACCAGCACCGATTGCGTGGTGCTGATCGCCACCACGCTGCGCGCGAACTCCGAGGTGTCGCTGAAGCTGCCGTAGCCGGCCACCGAGCGCGTGGCCGTGGCCGAGATGAAGGCGCCCGCCGCCACCGTGGCGCCCAGGGTTTGCGAGAACGTGGCGTTGCCGCTGCCGTCGGTCAGCACGTCGATGAAGCCCAGCGGCGTCTGCCCCTGGCCGTAACCCGTGGCGTCGTTGACCGTGTTGGAGAAGACTTCGATGCGGATGTACGTGTCGGCGGTGCTGTTGATGCTGCCCGTGACGGTGACGTTGCCCGCCCCGTCGGTCCGCACCAGCGTCAGCACGGGGAAGTTCTGCAGGTCGTTGGCGCCGGTGTCGCCGTCGCCCGCGTCGTTGGGTGTCACGCCGTCGAAGCCCAGGTCGATACCGGGGCCGGCGTTGGCGTAGATCCGGTTGCCCAGCAAGGTGATGCCCGTGGGCGCACCGCCGTCGAACAGGATGCCGGCGTTGGCCCCGCTGAAGGCCACCACGTTGCCCTGGATCAGGCCGCCGCTGGTGGCACCGGTGATGTACATGCCCGCGCTGGACCCGGTACCCAGGTCGGTGGTGCCGGCGAGGTCGGTCCCGATGCGGTTGCCCTGCACCGTGGTGGCTACCGCATCCACCAGCGAGATGGCACTGAAGTCGGTGCGCACGATCCAGTTGCCCTCGCCCGCGCCCAGGCCGCCCACCTGGGTCTGGGTGGCGCCGCCCGTCACGGCAATGCCCTCGCCGGGGCTGGCAACCGTCGTCACGCCGTCGGGCATCACCCCGATCCAGTTGCCCTGCACGATGTTGGCGTCGGCGCCCGGGCCATCGATGAGCACGGCACTGGATGGCACGCCGACGATCAGGTTGCGGTCGGCCGCCGTGCTGCCGCCGATGCGGTTGTTGCTCGCGTTGTCCACCCAGATGCCGGTGTAGACGGTGGTGGCCAGCAGGGTGCCGCCCGCGCCGACCGTGCCCAGGTAGTTGCCTGCAATGACGTTGTTGTCGGAGCCACTCTCGATGTAGATCCCGGAGTAGAAGAAGTTCGTTATCGCCAGCCCGCGGATCGTGCTGCCGCTGGCAGCGGCCTGCAGCACCAGCCCGCTCTCTTCGTTGTTGCCGTCGATCTGGATGGCTGGCCGACTGCCGTTGGCGGCAAAGCTGTCGTCGGTGCTGGCGTCGATGACCACGGGGCGCGCGATGTGGGGCAGCGCCGACGCCAGCGTGATGGTGTGAAGCCCGGTGCCGGCGATGCCGAAGTTCACCCGCGTGGGCAGGCTGCCGGCCGGCGTGTTGTTGATGGCGGTGAGGGCCTCGCGCAGGCTGATGAAGCCGTCCGCGCCCTTGCTGGCCAGCAGCGTCGACAGGCTGGTGGTGTCGCCATCCAGCGTGTCGGCCGCCGTGTCCACCACCAGCACGGCCTGGGAGCTGGAGATCGCCACCACGCTGCGCGCGAACTCCGAGGTGTCGCTGAAGGTGTTGAAGCTGCTGTTGGAGCGCGTGGCCGTGGCCGAGATGAAGGCACCGGCCGCGACCGTCGCCGACAGCGTCTCCGAGAACGTCGCATCGCCGCTGCCGTCGGTCAGCACGTCGATGAAGCCGAGGTAGGTCTGGCCCTCGCCGTAGCCCGAGCCGTCGTTGGCCGTATTGGCGAAGATCTCGATGCGCAGGTAGGTGTTGGCCGTGCTGTTGAGCGTGCCCGTGATCTCGAAGCTGCCGGCCCCGTTGGTGCGCGCCAGCGTCAGCACCGGGAAATTCTGCAGGTTGTTGGCACCGGTGTCGGCGTCGCCGGCATCGTTGGCCGTCACGCCGTTGAAGCCCAGGTCGATTCCCAGGCCCGCGCTGCCGTAGATGCTGTTCTGCAGCAGTGCCACGCCGGTGGCGTTGGTGTCGATCAACACACCGCCGTTGACGCCACTGAACGCCACCACGTTGCCCTGCACCAGGGCGCCGGTGGACACGCCCCTGAAGTAGATGCCGGCCGACGTCGTGCCCCAGTTCGTGGTACCGGCCAGGTCGGTGCCGATGCGGTTGCCCAGCATCACGGTGCCGGCGGACTCGGTGCTTCCCACGCCACTGAAGGCCGTGCGCACGATCCAGTTGCCTTCGCCCGCGCCCAGGCCGCCGATCCGGGTGTTGGTGGCACCGTTGGTGACGAAGATGCCTGTGCCGGCGCTGGCCACCGTGGTGAGGCCATCGGGCAGCACGTTGACCCAGTTGCCCTGCACCACGTTGCCGGTTGCGCCGGCACCGTCGGTGCGGATGGCATCGAGGGCCAGGCCGGCCAGGATGTTGCGGTCGGCCGCCGTGCTGCCACCGATGGTGTTGCCGGCGCCTTCGACCAGGATGCCGGTGCCTGAGGCCAGGGCATTGGCCAGCCCATTGGCGCCCACGCGGCCGACATAGTTGCCGGCGATGGTGTTGCCATCCGACCCTGCCAGGATGCGGATGCCGCTGCCCGTCAGGTTCGTGACCACCAGGCCGCGGAGGGTGCTGCCGTCGGCATTGGCGCCCAGCACGAGCCCATCGATGGCAGCGCCGTTGCCGTTGAGCACGATGGCCGGCCGGCCGCCATTGGCCGTGACGCTGGCCGTGTCCGTGGTGCCGTCGATTACCACGGGCCGGTCGATCACGGGCAACGCGGAGCCCAGCGTGATGGTGTGCACGCCGCTGCCGGCGATGTTGAAGTTGACCAGCGTGGGCAGGCTGCTGGCGGGCGTGTTGTTGATGGCCGTGATGGCCTCGCGCAGGCTGATGAAGCCGTCCGCTCCCTTGCTGGCCAGCAGCGTGGACAGACTGGTGGTGTCGCCGTCCAGCGTGTCGTCTGCCGTGTCCACCACGAGCACGGTCTGCGTGGCGGACAGGGCCACCACGCTGCGCGCGAACTCCGAGGTGTCGCTGAAGCTGCCGTAACCGGCCACCGACTTCGTCGCCGTGGCCGAGATGAAGGCACCGGCCGCCACCGTGGCCGCGAAGGACTGCGAGAAGCTGACATTGCCGCTGCCATCGGTCAGCACGTTGATGAAGCCCAGGAAGGTCTGGCCCTCGCCGTAGCCCGAGCTGTCGTTGGCCGTGTTGGCGAAGATCTCGATGCGGATGTAGCTGTTGGCGTTGCTGTTGATGCTGCCGCTGACCTCCACGCTGCCGCTGCCATTGGTGCGCACCAGCGTCAGCACCGGGAAGTTCTGCATGTTGTTCGGGCCGGTGTCGGGGTCGCCCACGTCGTTGGCCGACACGCCGCCGGTGCGCAGGTCGATGCCCAGCCCGCTGTTGGAATGGATGCTGTTGGACAGCACCGCATTGCCCGTGCCCGCGGTGTTGTCGATCCACACGCCGCGCCCCGTGGCACCGGCGATCACGTTGCCTTCGCCCGCTGCGGTGCCGCCAACCCGGTTGTTGCTGGCGCCGACGGACAACCAGACCCCGTAGAAACCGCCACCACCGCTGGGCGCGCCCGCCGCGTTGGTGCCGATGTAGTTGCCGATGATCCGGTTGCCGGTGGCCGCGACGGCGTCCAGCGTCACATTGCTGCTGATGTTGCCGCTGATGACGTTGCGATTGGCCGCCGTCGTGCCGCCGATGGTGTTGCCGGCGCCGCGCAGCACGATGCCGTAGGAATTGGTGGCGCTGCCACCCAGGCTGCCGTCCGTGCCCAACTGGCCGATGTAGTTGCCGGCGATGGTGTTTCCGTCCGAGCCGACCATGATGCCGGTGTAGAAATTCTGGACCACCAGCCCGCGGATGGTGCTGCCAGCACTTCCGGCCCCCAGGCTCAGGCCCGTCCAGATGCCGCCGCTGCCGTTGCCGCGCAGCACGATGGCGGGCCGGTTGCCGTTGTTCGAAAAACTGGCCGTGTCGGTGGTGCCGTCGATGACGACGGGCTTGGCGATGGTGGGCAGCTCGGACGCCAGCGTGAGGGTGTGCACGCCGCTGCCGCTGATGTCGAAGTAGATGCCCACCGGCAACGCCACGGCCGGCGTGTTGTTGATGGCGGTGATGGCCTCGCGCAGCGAGATGCGGCCGTCCGCGCCCTTGCTCGCCAGCAGCGTCGACAGGCTGGTGGTGTCGCCGTCCAGCGTGTCGGCGGCCGTGTCGACCACTAGCACGTTCGACACATCCTCGAACGGCCCGAACATGGCCGGGTTGTTGATGGCCACCACGCTCCGGGCGAACTCCGAGGTGTCGCGCAACGTGGTGTAGCTGCCATCGGTGGCACGCGTGGCCGTGGCCGAGATGAATGCGCCGGGCGCCACGTGCACCGTGAGGGTGGTGGAAAAGTCGGCATGGCCCGCGCCATCGGTCAGCACGTTGACGAAGCCCAGGAAGGTTTCGGCCTGGCCATAGCCGCTGGGATCGTTGTCGATGCTGGAGAACAGCTCGATGCGGATGT
Organism: Burkholderiaceae bacterium; assembly: GCA_965278985.1. Lineage (GTDB taxonomy): Bacteria > Pseudomonadota > Gammaproteobacteria > Burkholderiales > Burkholderiaceae_C > CAISIP01. The sequence goes on from OZ257131.1 coordinate 3,018,008, forward strand.
AGGTGTTGGCCGTGCTGTCGATGCTGCCGGTGATCTCGAACTGGTCCACGTCGTCGGTGCGCGCCAGCGTCAGCACGGGGTAGTTCTGCAGGTCGTTGGCACCGGTGTCGGCATCGCCCGCGTCGTTGGCCGTGACGCCGTCGAAGCCCAGGTCGATGCCAAGGCCCGCATTGCCGTAGATCCGGTTGCCTACCAGGGCGTTGCCCGCGCCCGCATCGCTGTCGAGCAGGATACCGCCGTTGAAGCCGCCGAAGGCCACCACGTTGCCCTGCACCAGGTTGTCGGCGGCGCCGTTGGCGATGTACATGCCGGCGGCCAGGGCCACGCCCCAGTTGGCCGTGCCGGCCGCGTCGGTGCCGATGCGGTTGCCCTGCACCCGGACGTCCGTGGCATCGACCAGCGCAATGCCGCTGTAGTCAGTGCGGGCGATCCAGTTGCCTTCGCCCGCGCCCAGGCCGCCGATCTGGATGTTGCTGGCGCCGTCGGCCACGGTGATGCCCTGGCCGGGGCTGCTCACGGCCGACAGGCCGTCGGGCATCACGCCGATCCAGTTGCCCTGCACCACGGTGCCCGCGGCGCCGGCTCCTTGCACCAAGATGGCGTTCTGCGTCACGCCGGCGATGATGTTGCGGTCGGCCGCCGTGCTGCCACCGACGCGGGTGTTGGCGCCGTTGTCGACCCAGATGCCATTGGTGACCGTGGTGCCCAGCACCTGCCCGCCGGCGCCCATGGTGCCCAGGTAGTTGCCGGCGATGACGTTGTTGTTGGAGCCGGCCTCCACGTAGATGCCCGCGTAGTAGAAGTTCGTGATCGCCAGCCCGCGGATGGTGCTGCCGCTGGCACCGGCCTGCAGCACCAGGCCGCTCTCGTTGTTGTTGCCGTCGATCTGGATGGCCGGTTGGTTGCCGTTGGCGGCGAAGCTGTCGTCCGTGGTGGCGTCGATGACCACCGGGCGGCCGATGTGGGGCAGCGCCGAGGTCAGCACGATGGTGTGCAGACCGGTGCCTGCGATGGCGAAGCGGATCACGGCGGGCTGCGTGCCCGCCGCGGTGTTGTTGATCGCCTCGATGGCTTCGCGCAGAGAGACCAGGCCATCGCCCCCCTTGTTGGCCAGCAAGGCCGCCACGCTGCTGGTGTCGCCGCCCAGGGTGTCGGCCACTGTGTCGACGGTCAGGATGGCCGCCGTCTGCAGCCGCGCGGAGAACTCGGAGGTATCGCTGTAGCTGCTGAAACTGCCGTCCGCACGCGTCGCCGTGGCCGTGATGAATGCCCCCGGCGCCACGGTGGCGGACAGCGTGGTGCTGAAGCTCGCGTTGCCCGATGCATCGGTGGTGACGTTGACGAAGCCGAGGTAGGTGCGGCCTTCGCCGTTGCTGCCCGATCCCGCGGGCGAGGCGAACAGTTCGATGCGCAGGTTGGTGCTGGCCGTGCTGTTGAGCGTGCCGCTGACTTCCACCGCGCCCGCGCCGTTGGTCAGGGCGCGGTCCAGCACGGGGAAGTTCTGCAGGTTGTTGGCGCCGGTGTCGGCGTCGCCCGTGTCATTGACCGTCACGCCGCTGGTGTCCAGGTCGATGCCGAGGCCGGTGGTGCCGGCCCGCGTCCCGTAGATGCTGTTGCCCAGGAAGGCGTTGCCGGTGCCTGCGCTGACGGCGATGCCGTCGGCAGCGGCGGCGGCCTGGTTGCTGTTGGCAATGGTGTTGCCCTGGCCGGCGCCGGTGCCGCCGATCAGGTTGTTACTGGTAGCGATCTGGATGCCGCTGCGCGACGTGCCCCAGTTGGCCGTGCCCGCCGCGTCGGTGCCGATGCGGTTGCCCTGCACGGTCACACCGCCCGCCGATCCGGTCAACACGATGCCCGCCTGGCTCGTGCCCGCGATCACGTTGTTGGTGATGACCGTGCCGGCGCCCGCCTGGGTTGCCTGAATGCCGTTGAGCGGACTGCCGACCCGCGCCGTACCGGCGGCGTTGGCGCCGATCAGGTTGTTGTTGACCACCGTGCCGGTGCCGGCGGTCGACAGGAACACGCCATTGTCCAGATTGGCCGCGATCACGTTGCCCTGGATGCGGGTTGTCGCCGCCCCCGACAGCACCGAGATGCCCGCCTGTTCCCCGCTAAACGCCGTGCTGCCGTCCGCACCGATGCCGATGTAGTTGCCCAGCACCTGGTTGCCGGTGGCGGTCGCGCCCGTGACCAGCAGGCCGTACACGCCACCCGCGCCGCTGGTGCCCAGCACATTGCGGTCGGCCGCCGTGCTGCCGCCGATGGTGTTGTTGGCGCCAGCCACCAACACCGTGTAGGAGGCATTGGCCGCTGCCGCCAGGTTGCCCGTGGCGGCCACCGCGCCCAGGTAGTTGCCCACGATGGTGTTGCCGTCGGAGGCGGCAGCGATGTTGATCGCGGCACCGCCGAAGTTGCGCACCACCAGCCCGCGGATGGTGGAGCCGTCGGCATTGGCGCTCAGCGTGAGGCCGTCGACATTCAGGCCGTTGCCGTTGATCACGATGGCCGGGCGGCCGCCATTTGCGGTCACGCTGGCCGTGTCGGTGGTGCCGTCGAGCACCACCGCCCGGTCGATGGTGGGCAGCACTGAGCCCAACGTGATGGTGTGCACGCCGCTGCCGCTGATGTTGAAGTTCACCAGCGTGGGCAGGCTGCCGGCCGGCGTGTTGTTGATGGCGGTGAGGGCCTCGCGCAGCGAGATGAAGCCGTCCGAGCCCTTGCTGGCCAGCAGCGTCGACAGGCTGGTGGTGTCGCCGTCCAGCGTGTCGGCGGCCGTGTCCACCACCAGCACGGTCTGCGTGGTGGAGATCGCGACCACGCTCCTGGCGAACTCCGAGGTGTCGGTGAAGGCGTTGAAGGCCGCGTTACTCTTGGTGGCCGTGGCGGAGATGAACGCACCCGCGGCGACGGTGGCGCCGAGCGTGGTGGTGAAGCTGGCGTTGCCGGAAGCGTCGGTGGTAACGTTGACGAAGCCCAGGTAGGTCTGGCCCTCGCCGTAGCCGCTGCCGCTTTTGACGGTGTTGGCGAACAGCTCGATACGCAAGAAGCTGTTGGCCGTGCTGTTGAGGGTGCCACTGATCTCCAGGCTGCCGCTGCCGTTGGTGCGCGCCAGCGTGAGCACCGGGTAGTTCTGCATGTTGTTGGCGCCGGTGTCGGCGTCACCTGTGTCGTTCGCCGTCACGCCACTGGGGTTCAGGTCGATGCCCAGCGAACCCGTCACGCCATTGGAGCCGTAGATGCTGTTGCCGAGGATGGCGTTACCGGTGCCGCTGGTCACGCTGATCGCGTCGGCCGTGGTGCCCTGCTGGTTGGAGAACGCGACCACGTTGCCCTGGCCAGCACCCGTGCCGCCGATCAGGTGGTTGGTGCCCGTCACGCGGATGCCGCTCTGCTGGCCGCCCCAGTTGGCCGTGCCGGCCAGGTCGGTGCCGATGCGGTTGCCCTGCACAGTGACGCCGCTGGTGCCGGCCTGCAGCGAGATGCCGGACAGCGCGGTGGTGCCGACCCAGTTGCCCGAGATCAACATGCCGCTGCCCGAGGCGTAGACGATGATGCCGGTGCTGGCGGTGGTGCTGATGCGCGCCGTGCCGGCGGCATTGATGCCCACGCGGTTGCTCAGCACCTGGGTGCCGGCGCCGCTGGTGTTGACGGCGACGCCGAAGTCCCCGGCGCCGGAGGCCAGGTTGCCCTGGATCACCGTGTTGGCGGGGCTGCCGTTGAGCCAGATGCCGGACTGCAGGCCGGTGAAGCCGGCCGTGCCGCCGGCGTTGACGCCCACGTAGTTGCCCAGGATCTGGTTGCCGTTGCCGGTGGTGACCAGGATGCCGTAGGTGGTGATGTCCGAGCGGCCATCCAGGCCGATCACGTTGCGGTCGGCCGCCGTGCTGCCGCCGATGATGTTGTTGCCGCTCTCGATCCAGATGCCGTCGTCGCCAGAGGACACCGCGGCCTGCTCACCGGACGCGTCGATGGCGCCCAGGTAATTGCCCGCGATGGTGTTGCCGCCCGAGCCCGCCATGATGCGGATGGCCGAGGTGTCCGCGCCAGCGCCGTAGTTCTGCACCACCAGCCCGCGGATGGTGGAGCCACCCGAGCCGGTGTCCAGCCGCAGGCCGTCGCCCGCGATGCCATTCACGTTGAGCACGATGGCGGGCCGCCCGCCATTGGCCGCCACGCTGCCGGTGTCCGTGCTGCCGTCGATGACCACCTGTTTGGTGATGCTGGGCAGCAGGGTTGCCAGCGTGATGGTGTGCACCACGTTGCCGGCGATGTTGAAGCGGATCAGCGTCGGCCCGGATGCCGCATTGGCCGCGGTGATGGCGGCGCGCAGCGAGCCCGCGCCGCTGTCCGCGTTCGTCGTCACGGTCTGCACGTTCATGGCCGTGGTGGCCTGGTAGGCCGAGATCTCCGAGGTCTCTGCCAGCGCCGTGCCGCTCAGTCGCGTGGCCGTGGCGCTGACGAGGCCACCCACGGCCACGGTGGCGCCCGACAGCGTGGCCGCGTAGGTGGCGTTGCCGGAGCCGTCCGTGGTGGCGAGGGCATAGCCCAGGTACACCCGGCCCTCCCGGCTGGTAGTGCCGGCGGGGGAGGCGTAGAAGTCGATCCGGTAGCTGGTGCTGGCCGTACTGTTGAGCGTGCCCTGCACGGCCACGTAGCCGTCGGCGCTGGTCTGGCTGGCGGTGATGACCGGGAAGTTCTGCAGGTTGTTGGCGCCGGTGTCGGCATCGCCCGCATCGTTGGCGGTCACGCCGTCGTTGGCGAGGTCGATGCCCTGCACGCTGGTCTGCGCGATGGTGTTGCCGACGATGCTGGCCACCGTGCCGGTGTTGGTGACGACCACGCCGCGTGCGCCCCCGGCGACCACGTTGCCTTCGCCCGCGTTGCTGCCGCCCACCACGTTGGCCGTGCCGGCCGAGATGCTGATGCCCGCCGTGGGCGTGCCGATGGTGGTGCTGCCGTCCGTACCGGTGCCGACCAGGTTGCCCTGGATGGTCACCGCACCGGTGGCGCTGCTGACGATGTTGTTGGTGTTGCCCGAGACCAGGTTGCGATCGGCCAGCAGGACGCTGCCGATGGTGGTGGCGCCGCTGCCCGCCACCGAGATGCCGCTGGCGTTGGCACTGGCGGCCGAGCCGGCCGCATTGGTGCCGATGAAGTTGCCGGCCACGGTGAGCCCGCCCACGCTGGTCAGGATCCCCGCGCCGCTGAAGCCGCCGATAGCCAGGCCGCGCACACTGCTGCCTTCGCTGCCGACGCCGAAGTTCAGGCCGTTGGCGCCGCCCCCGGCGCCCGTGCCGTTGAGTGCGATGCGGATCACGGCGTTGCTGCCGGTGCTGGCGCTGTTGGCCGTGGCGTCGGACTGGCTGTAGCCGTTGATCGCCACCGCGCCGGTGATGGTGGGCAGCGCCGACGTGGGGCTGATGGTCTGCAGGCCGGCACCTGGGATGGCAAAGACGATGGTGTCCGCGCCAGCGTTGTTGTTGGCATCCGTGATCGCCTGGCGCAGCGAGCCCGCCCCGCTGTCGGCCGTCGTGGTCACGGTGTAGGTGGCCAGCACGCCCTGCCACTGCGCCTGGGTCTGCAGGTCGAAGGCCAGCTGGGCCTCGATGTGGCCGGTCTGCATCTCCAGCGTCCAGTTGCCGCCCATGGCCGCGCTGCCGGTGCGGTCGGTGGAGGCCGCCACGTCGGCGCCGGTGAGCTGGGCCAGGTCCTGCACCAGCGCCCGGCCGTCGCTGCCCGATGCCATGTCGCAGCCATACAGCAGCAGGTCGGCATTGCTGGTCAGCGCACCGGCCCAACCCGCGATGTCCTGCGCGCGCAGCAGCACGGCATCGCGGTCCAGCGCGCCGTTGCCCAGCAGCATGCGGCCGTCTTCGCCATGGCCGACGAGGTGCAGCGCGGCCACGTCCTGGCGCTGGGCCAGCGTGTCGGTGATGCGCGTGATGGCATCGTCCTGTTCGCCCAGCAACACGGCCTCGATGCGCCGGCCAGCACCGGCCTGGGCCTGGAGGTCGGCCACCAGCTGGTCGCGGTCCGGCACGCGGTGGTCGATGAACACGAGGTCCACGGCCGCGGCGGCCTGCGCATTCGGGGCGGGTGCCGCCACGCCCTCCGTGCCGTGCAGCACCATGGCACCCGCCGCCGCAGCGGCCAGCGGATGGTCCGCCGACATCAGGATGCGCGGCTCGATGTCCTCCAGGACAGGACGCAGGCGGTGGATGCGGGGGGCGTTGCGCATGGTCCTGCGGGCGTGGTGGAGGCCGGGCTAGAACTCAGTCATCGTCCTGGTGCGCGCTGGCGATGGCCTGGAAGTCCGCGGCCACGGCGAGGAAGGCTTCCACCACGTCGGGGTCGAAATGCTTGCCGCTGCCCTCGCGCACGATGTCGCAGGCCTTCTCGTGCGAAAACGCGGGCTTGTAGACCCGCTTGCTGATGAGCGCGTCGTAGATGTCGGCCAGCGACATCAGCCGCGCGGAGATGGGGATCTCGTCGCCCTTGAGGCCATCGGGGTAACCGGTGCCGTCCCACTTCTCCTGGTGGCTGTGGGCCATCTCCTTTGCCAGCGACAGGAATTCGACCTTGGTGCCCAGCGCACGCTCGGCGTCCTCGATCGCTGAGCGGCCCAGCGTGGTGTGGGACTTCATGACCTCGAACTCGGGGTTCGTGAGGCGGTCGGGCTTGAGCAGCACGTTGTCGGGAATGCCGATCTTGCCGATGTCGTGCAGCGGTGCGGACTTGAACAGGATCTCGATGGTGCGCGCATCCAGGAAGGCAGCGAAGCGCGGGTGCGTGCTGAGCTGCTCGGCCAGCCGCTTCACGTAGAGCTGCGTGCGCCGGATGTGGGCACCGGTGTCGTTATCGCGCGTTTCGGCCAGCGAGGCCAGGGCCATGATGGTCACGTCCTGCGTGGCGGCGACTTCGGCGGTACGCCGGTCCAGGTCCTCCTGCAGCGTCGCGCTCTTGTGGCGCAGCAAGTCCAGGTTGGCCTTGAGCGTGAGGTGGGCCTTCACGCGGGCCAGCACCACGGGCGGGCTGATGGGCTTGGTGATGTAGTCCACCGCGCCCAGCTCCAGGCCATGGGTCTCGTCTTCGACCTCGGACTTGGCGGTGAGGAAGATCACCGGGATGTCGCGCGTGCGCGCCTCGGCCTTGAGCTGGCGGCAGACCTCGTAGCCGTCGATGCCCGGCATCATGATGTCGAGCAGGATCATGTCGGGCTGCGCATCCGAGGTCGCCACACGCAGCGCGCGCTCGCCGCTGTTGGCCACCTTCACGCGGTAGCGTTCGCGCAGCAGGCCACTCATGAGGGCCAGGTTCTCGGGCGTGTCGTCCACCACCAGGATGGTGGGCCGCGTGTCGGTGGCCGGCGCGGCGGCGGGTGCGTCGGTGGCAGCCATCAGCGCGCTCCCGGCGTACAGGACATCGGGTGCTCGGTGCCGTGGATCGGGAGGGCCATGGGAGCGGGCTTTCAGCGAGAGGCCGCAGGGGCCGGAGGGCTGGCCGTGGAAGCTGGCCGGACGGCGGCGGCACCGGCTACACCAGCCACGCCAGCGACCCCGGCCGCGCCGGCTCCGTCCTTGGCGGCTATGCGGAAGTCCACGCGGCAGCGCATGCCCGCGGGCAAGGCGCGGTCGGCATTGGGCAAGTCCAGCCGGACACGGAAGGTGTTGCTGGCGGGGTCCAGCACGCGGTCGATCTGCGTGACGCGGGCCTCGCGCGCGGCCACGCCAGGCAGTTCAGGCTGCACGTCCGCGAGCTGGCCCTGCCGCACCTCGCCGAACATCGCGGCCGGCACCACCACCTCCACGCGCAGCGCGTCGATGGCGGCGATGCGCAGCAGCGGCTTGTCCTCGAATCGCTCACCCGGATGGGCGAAGCGCTCGGTGACCACGCCATCGAAGGGCGCGCGAAGGATGCGCAAACCTACCTGCGCGCTGCTCACGCCGGCCTCGCGCCGCGCCAGGTCGCGTGCATCGCGCGCCTGCAGGCTGCGCTCGCGGGCGATGCGCCATTCGGTCTCGGCCTGTTCCACGGCCTGCGTGGACACGAAGCTTTCGGTTTCGAGCCTGCGCGCGCGCTGCAAGCGCTGCAGCGCCAGGTCTTCGGCCGCCATGGCCCCGCGCAGCTCGCCTTCGCTGTCGGCCCGCACCCGCGCGGCATCGCGCTGCGCGGCCTCGACGTCGGCGCGCAGGTGCACCAGCACCTGGCCCTGGCGCACGGTATCTCCCCGGTCCACAGCCACGGATTCGACGACCCCAGGGAGCTGGCTGCCCAGGTCGGCGGTGCGCTGCGGCAGCACCAGGCAGGCCATGAGGCCGCTGCTGCGTGCCGCGGGCACCGGCAGAGGGCGTGCGGCCGGCACCGGGCGCATCGGGACGGCCTGCACGAGCGGCGGTGCGTCGGCAGGTGCCAGGGCGCGCTGGGCCATCACGGAAGGTGCAAGCAGAGAGGTGGCCATGGCCAGCGTACAAGCAACGTGACGTTGGAGCGTCGGGAGGACGGCGCGGGTTTTCAGCATCCGTGGGGGCCGCAAAAGGACAGGCCCTGTTCCAGCTCGGCGTCGTGCCGGAACAGCATCTGCCGCTGGCGGCTTCTGCGGGTTTCTTGGAAATACTGCACGATCCGTAGCATAGCGTCGAGCAGTGGCGAGGGACAGGGGGATATACCAGGGACCTGCCTGCGCAAAAGCCATGCACCGAGGCGCGCGGGCTCCGCGCGCACACGCCCCTGCAATGAGATCCAGGTCTCCACGCTGCCGGGCTCGCCCTGGCGACCGGCGCGGCCCGCGAGCTGCCTGTCGTGCCGGCGCGACGGGTTGTACTGGCAGCACAACACATGCAGGCCACCGGCGGCCAGGGCCTCGGGTGCGAGCAGGATGTCGGTGCCGCGGCCGGCCATGTTGGTGGACACGGTGATGCGCCCTGCCCGCCCGGCCTGCGCCACGACGGCGGCCTCCTCGGCATCGTGGCGCGCGTTGAGCACGACGTGGGCGACGCCGGCCTCGCGCAGGCAGGTGGACAAGGCCTGCGAGGCGGCCACCGAGTCCGTGCCGACCAGCACCGGGCGGCCGGCAGCGGACAGGGCCGCCACCCGCTGCACCACGGCCTGCCAGCGCCGCGCGTCGTCCGCGAAAAGGCGTGTGGGCCAGACCTGCCGCGCCAGGGGCCGGCGCGGCGCCACCCGCACGATCTCCATGCCGTACATGCGCCGCAGCTCCCCGCGCACTTCGGTGAGCGTGCCGCTCATGCCGCCCAGACGGTGGTAACGGCGGAAGAAGCGCTGGAAGGTGATGCTCTTGAGCGTATGCAGCTCGCCTTCGGGCGTGATGCCTTCCTTCAAGGCCGCCAGCGCGTGCAGGCCGGCGGACCACTTGCGGCCGTCAGCGATGCGACCGGTCACCACGTCGATGAGCGCGATGCGCGCGGGCGTCTGGCCCTGCGCCGGCGTGACGAGGTAGTCGCGGTCACGGTGGAGGCAATGGCGCACGGCAAGGGCGGACTGCAGGGTGTCCTCGCGGTGCTGCGTGTTCTTCCACACCGCGGGCAAGGGCTGGGCCATCTCCGCCAGCGCCTGGCGGCCGGCCTCGGTGAGCACCACGCGCTGGGCTCCGGGCACTTCGAGGAAATGCCGGCCGGCCTGCAGACGCGCGGAGAGCGTCCAGGCCTGCCAGAGGAAGGCCCGCGCGGCCGGGTCCACCACCTCGCGCGAGAGCACCAGCGGCATCATGGCGTCGTCGATCAGCACGCTGTCGGCCTCGTCGATGATGGCCATGCACAGGCCACGCAGCAGCGGGCGCTCCCGGTCACCGCCGGTCTCCAGCCGCAGGCGCTGCACCAGGGCAGGCGCGCCGCCGCCATGGCGCAGGCGGTCGCGCAGGTAGTCGAAGGCCACCTCGCGCGACGTGGCATAGACGATGGGCTGTGCATAGGCCGCCTGGCGCGACTCGCGGCTGTCGCCCGCCACCACGGTCGCCACCTCCAGGCCGAGCAGCCGGAAGAGCGGGCGGAACGCGGCCGCGTCGCGCGTGACCAGGTAGTCGTTGGCCGTGAGCACGTGCACCGGGATGCCCCCCATCGCGGCCAGGGCGGCGGCCAGCGCGGTGGCCAGGGACTTGCCCTCGCCGGTGGCCATCTCCACCAGGCAGTTGTCCAGCATGCACAGGGCGGCCTGGACCTGGCCATCGAAGGCCACGCGGTCCAGGCTGCGGCGCGCGGCCTCGACCACGTAGGCACAGGCGGCGTCCACGGCCGCGCTGGCCAGTTGCTCATGGGCCAAGCGGGCCTGCAGCGCGTGCCGGCGGGCCTGAAAGGCTGCGTCGGGCAAGGCCTGCAGCGCGGCGGCCTGCACCCGCACGCCCGCGACACGCCGCTGCCAGGCCGCCGCGCCGGGCATGCCGCCGCGGCTCAGGCGCCGACGCAGCGGCGCCTTGGGGTCCAGCGGCTCGGCGCGCTCCGGGTAGTCGCCCCAGAAGATGCCCGGAATGGGGAGTGCGAGGGTGGGTGGCATGCCAAGCCTCTGTTCCGCTGTTCCAGCGTCAACCCATCGCGTCGAATCGCTGCAGCACCAGCTGGCGCAACCCGCGCGCGAGCTGACCTGCCAGCGGCAGGCTGCCATGGTCGAAACGCACCGCGACGCGCGAGCCGACCCAGGGGCTGCGCACGTCGGGCACTTCGAGGTCCATGAGCACCACGGGCTGCAACGGCGTGAGGCCTTCCGTATCCGCGGCGCTGGTGACGATGCCCCCGCCGCCGGTGTCGCCCAGCGCGGCGCTGGGCAGGCGGGCCACGGCAGCCTCCAGGTCGCGCTGCAGGCGTGCCGCATGGGCGCGCAGGCCGTCTTCGGCGAGCCGCACGCCGATGGGGCCGCGTCGATCCCGCACCAGCGCGGCCTCGCCCTGCGGCAACGCCACGCGCACCAGCACCGGCTCGCCGGTGGCCACATGCCCCAGCAGGTCGCCCTGGTGGTAGAAGCGTCCCAGGTGTTCGGCGGCGCCAGGCATGACGACCTGGCCCGCCACTTGCGCACGCACCTCCAGCAGGGCCTGGCGGGCGGCCACGCGCGTGATCTCGGCCTCCACGTACAGCAGTTGCGCACGCAGGCCGGGCGCGTCCTGCGGGGCCTCGGCGATGGCGCGGAACATGCGCGTCTCCAGCTCGGCCTGGTCGGCCACCAGCCTGGCCATCTCGAAGTCCAACCGCGCGTCCTGCAGCCGCAGCAGCACATCGCCCGGCGCCACCGACTGGCCATCGGCCACGGCGACCTTGGCCACGAAGCCATCGGCGCCGGCACGGATCTGCGAGTGTTCCGGCAGCCACACGACGCCCTGTGCCACGGTGCCGAAAGGCAGCGGCACGGCGAACAGCAGCCACGCCACCAGCGCCAGCACCGCCGCCGCGCGGCCCGCCGGCTGCAGGCGCCGGGGTTGGTTGCGGATGGTGCGCCATGTGGCGCGCAGCAGCCGCCACAGCGGCCAGGCGATGAGCGTCACCGCGAGGTAGATGCCGATCACCGTTCCGAGCAGCGCCGAATAGCCGCCGAGCCACAGCAGGATGCCCAGCGACAGCACCACGCGATAGACCAGCGACAGGGGTGCGTAGGCCACCAGCCAGGGGCGCTCACCCGGCAGGGGCTCCAGCGGCGACTCGGGTGCGGCGCCCAGCAGGCGCCGTGCGGCGAACTCGGCCCACCAGCGTGCGCTGCGCGATGCCAGGTTGCGCAGGTCCAGCGCGTCGCAGAGCAGGTAGTACCCGTCGAAGCGCAGCAGCGGATTGCCGTTGACCAGCAGCGTCGACAACAGGCCCGTGACCATCACCAGCAGCGCCATGTCGCGCGCCAGGCTGGGCTGCAGCCACTGCCAGGCCAGCATCGCCAATGCCGCCAGCGCCAGCTCCGCCATCACGCCCGCGGCGCTCACCAGCGCGCGCTGGTAGCGGTGGCGGAAGGCATCGGCTGCCGAGGCGTTCACGTAAGGCACGGGCATCAGCACCAGCAGGGACACGCCCGCTTCGCGCACCGCGCCGCCCCAGCGTTGCACCGCCAGGCCGTGCGAGGTCTCGTGGACCAGCTTGATCAGCGGATACAACAGCCAGGCCAGCAGCATCCAGCGCGTGGAGGACAGCAGCTCGTGTCCATGCGCCTGCAGCTCGGGCCATTGCAATGCCGCGGCCAGCACGCCCCAGGCCACGAGCAAGGCCCAGGCCGCCAGCCCACCGAACGAAAACATCGCCCGGCCCACACCGTGCATGCGTGCCAGCAGGCGCTCGGGATTGCCCAGCGACAGCTGGAACGCCAGGGGATTGGCACGCCGCTGGCGGCGCTGGCGGCGCTCGCGACCCTGCTGCACGAACATCACCTCCACGTCCACGGCGGTGTCGAACTGCAGCAGCCGGCGCGCGTGCAGCTGGATCATCAGCCGCAGCGCTTCTTCCTGCGTCATGGCCTGCTCGGGGTCGCTTTGCAGCATCGACTGCCAGATTTCGTCCACGGTGTGCTGGCCGTCACAGCGGCCCACGAACTCGTAGGCGCCGCGGTTGAGGCGGCGCAGTTCGTCGGTGGACGGGTCCACCAGCACGAACCACTCGGAGCCGCGTTGCGACTGGCGACGCAGCTGCACCTGCGGCCGCAGCTGCGGGCGCAACCGGGCCACGCGGTGCCAGTGCTGGCTGAAGAGGGAGGTTGCCATGGCCGCGCCGCGCCCCGCTCAGGCCCACCAGCGCCACAGCACCAGCCGCAGCTGTGCCAGCGCATGGTGCGACCAGTTCCACAACAGCGGCGCACGGCCCACCGCGATCTTGGCCGCGCCCCGCAGGCCGGGCCGCACGCGCGCCGCGTCCTCCGGCGCCATGCGCGCCTCGACCTCGAAGACATTGCGCCCCTCGGCCACGCGCGCAATGGGCGTGACCCGCGTCACCTGCAGCGCGATGGTGTCCCACGGCAGGGCCGAGAGCGCGAGGCGGCCGCTCTGCCCGACCCGCACCTCGGCCACGTCGCGCTCGTCCACCTCCACCACCACCCGCTGCGCATCGCCGGGCGAGAGCACCATCAGCGGCTTGCCCCGTTCGATGGGCGAACCGATGGACTGGCTCAGGTCGCCCTCCAGCACGACTCCGGGGAAAGGCGCCAGGATGACGCTGCGCGCCAGGTCCGCGTCCACCAGCGCCAGCTGCGCCTGTGCCTGGTCGGCGCGTGCGAGCGCGATGACCATCTGCGCGCGGTCCGCGTTGGCCAGGGCCGCGGCGTACGCATGCTGCTGCTGACCCAGTTCACTGTTCCACTTCTGCTGCACCAGCTGCAGGTCGTCGGTGGCCATCTCGGCCAGCACCTGGCCGCGCTGCACCCGGTCGCCGGGGCGCACATGGGCCGCCTTGAGGAACCCGTCGGCGGGCGCGGCCACGCTGCGTTGCTCCTCACCCTGGACGCGCGCCATGCCACCCACGTGGTAGGGCACGGGCACCACCGCCAGCAGCAGCACGCCCACGGCCGCGGCGCCCAGCACGAAACGCAGGCGGGGGCGCTCGGACACGTGGCGCGCCGCGGTGCGCAACTTGTCCATGCCATGCCACCACAGCGCCTTCTCGCGCCGGCGCATCAGGTCCAGCACGGGCCCCACGAGGTTCACGGGCGACTCCAGCGCATGCACCTGCGCTGCGAGCTGCGGCGGAACATGCATCCACTCGAAGGTGACGACCCCGACGGCCTCACCCCACTGCATGATGGGCAGGCTGGCCACCGCGCCGCCCTGTCGCTGGCGCAGCCGCACGTGGGCCAGCGTCACGAGCGGACGCGTGGCACCGTCCGCGGGCACATGGATGCTGGCGGCCTGCTGGCGGGCCTCGTCCATCGCGTCGGCGATGGCGGTGAAGTCATCGCCCTGTAGCTTGTCGTGGCCACCGCCGGAGACGGCGACGAGGCCGATGGCGTCGCGGCGCGTGAAGCCCAGCGTGACGCGGGTGCACCCCAGCGCGGCGGCGAGCTCGGAAACAAAGGCGGTGGCAGCTGCGGCGAAATCTCGATGGGCCAGCACGCGCGCCTGCAGGTGCAGCGCACCCAACGCAGAAGCATCCACCGCGGCTACGGTGATGGTGGATGTCGCAACAACATGCTCTAGGGTCATGGTCTGCGCGAGACGGGCTTCTGCCCAGCAGCAAGGGAGGTGGCCGCATCCTACATGCAAGGATGGGACCTGCGCCACCGTTGCAGGGAACCCTCATGCGACAAGGGTCGGAATTTGCCGATTCACAACAGCGAAGCCGCGCTGCGACCGGCGCACTCGCTACCGTCTGTAGTCCAAGCCATGCAACCGACGTAGCTGGTCGCATACGAATGGCACGCTGGCGGCAGCGTGCCCGGTGCGATCAAAGGGTGTCGATCACAGGTTGTCGATCATGACCTGCCCGAATCCGGAGCAGCTCACCTGCGTGGCACCGTCCATCAACCGCGCGAAGTCGTAGGTCACGCGCTTGGAGGCGATGGACTTCTCCATGGAGCGAATGATCAGGTCGGCCGCCTCGGTCCAGCCCATGTGGCGCAGCATCATCTCGGCCGAGAGGATCTGCGAGCCAGGGTTCATGTAGTCCTTGCCCGCGTACTTGGGGGCCGTGCCATGCGTGGCTTCGAACATGGCCACCGAGTCGCTGAGGTTGGCGCCGGGCGCGATGCCCATGCCACCCACCTGCGCGGCCAGCGCGTCGGAGAGGTAGTCGCCGTTGAGGTTCAGCGTGGCGATGACGGAATACTCCGCGGGGCGCATCAGGATCTGCTGCAGGAACGCGTCCATGATGACGTCCTTCACCACGATGTCGCGGCCCGTGCGCGGGTTGCGCAGCTTGCACCACGGGCCGTCGTCGATCAGCTGCGCACCGAACTCCTTGCGCGCGAGGGCGTAACCCCAGTCGCGGAAGCTGCCCTCGGTGAACTTCATGATGTTGCCCTTGTGCACGAGCGTGACGCTGGGCTTGTCGTTGTCGATGGCGTACTGGATGGCCTTGCGCACCAGGCGCTCGGTGCCTTCGCGCGACACGGGCTTGACACCGATGCCCGAGGTGTCGGGGAAGCGGATCTTGCGCACGCCCATTTCCTCGGTGAGGAACTTGATGAGCTTCTTCGCCTTGTCGCTCTCGGCTTCGTATTCGATGCCGGCGTAGATGTCCTCCGAGTTCTCGCGGAAGATGACCATGTTGGTTTTCTCAGGCTCGCGCAGCGGGCTGGGCACGCCCTTGAAGTACTGCACGGGCCGCAGGCACACGTACAGGTCCAGCTCCTGGCGCAGCGTCACGTTCAGCGACCGGATGCCACCACCCACGGGCGTGGTGAGCGGCCCCTTGATGGACACGAGGTAATCGCGCACCACCGCGAGCGTTTCGTCGGGCAGCCATACGTCGGGGCCGTAGACGCGCGTGGCTTTCTCGCCGGCGTAGATCTCCATCCAGTGGATCTTGCGCTCGCCGCCATAGGCCTTGTCCACGGCTGCATCCACCACCTTCAGCATCACGGGCGTGATGTCCATGCCGATGCCATCGCCTTCGATGAACGGAATGATCGGCTGGGCCGGCACGTTCAGGGACATGTCGGCATTGGCGGTGATCTTCTGCCCCGCGGCGGGGACCTGGATGTGCTGGTACATGGGCGGGGTGGTGTTGTTCGCGGTCGCGGGAGGCCGGGCGATGCACATGCCCGGGAGAGGGCGCGGGAGCCGGGTGCGGAGGTCCGAAGAATTCTAGCTTCAAACATTTTTACAAAGTACCGGTCAACGGCGCGGCACGCAAGGCCGTTTCAGGTAAGCCCAGTGAAGGCCACCGGCCTCCACAAAGCAGAACGACACCTCTGACCTCTCTGACCCTCCAAGGAATTCACCATGAGCAAACTCCTGTCCGTACTCGTCGCTGGCCTGTTTGCCGCTGGCGCCTTCGCGCAGACTCCCTCGACCACGGCGACCAAGCCGGTCGTCCCTGCAGCGGCTGCCGCCACCACCACGACCACCACGACCACACCGGCCGCTCCCGCCACTGCGGCTGCACCGGCCATGAAGGCCGAAGCCAAGGCCGAAACGCCGAAGAAGGAAGCCAAGGTGGCCAAGGTCCCGCACAAGGACACCAAGAAGGTCGCGAAGACCAAGGTCAAGAAGGAAGAAAACAAGGGCTGATCCCTTGCGCCGGATGTTCGCGTAGCACCCCGCGCATCTCCCATGCCCGCTGCCCGCGGGCATTTCGTCGTTCTGCCGCACAATGCCTTCCATGACACTCCGCGCATTTTTCCTCATCGGTCTGTGGCTCCTCACTGCCCCGTGGGCGCAGGCCCAGCAGGACCGCCCGCAGCTGGACCTGCAACGCACGAAACTGCAGGCCGGCATGTACCAGATCGACGCCCAGCTGGCGCTGACGCCGCAGCAGCGCCAGATCGGCCTGATGCACCGCGCCGAGATGCCGCAGCACGAAGGCATGCTGTTTGTCTTCGAGGAACCCGCGCAACAGTGCTTCTGGATGATGAACACGCTGCTGCCCCTGACGGCCGCCTTCGTGGCCGATGACGGCACCATCGTGAACCTGGCCGACATGCAGCCGAAGACCACGGACTCGCACTGCTCGGCCAAGCCCGTGCGTTATGTGCTCGAGATGCACCAGGGCTGGTTTGCCAAGCGCGCGATCAAGGCCGGCTTCAAGCTGGGCGGCCTGCCCTCACTGGCCGCGAAGTAGTCCGCCGAAACAGCCCGGCGAAACAGCACGCCGACATGGCGCGCGCATCGCATGCACCAACAACAACGCCGGCGCGAGGCCGGCGTTGTTGCGAGGACAGTGGGCCCGAGGGGCCCGCGATCACTTGAAGTTGGCTTCGGCAAAACCCCAGTTCACCAGCTTGTCGAGGAAGGTCTCGACGAACTTGGGACGCAGGTTGCGGTAGTCGATGTAGTAGGCATGCTCCCACACGTCGACGGTCAGCAGGGCCTTGTCGGCGGTGGTCAGCGGCGTGCCGGCAGCGCCGGTGTTCACGATGTCCACCGAACCGTCGGCCTTCTTCACCAGCCAGGTCCAGCCCGAGCCGAAGTTGCCCACGGCGGACTTCACGAAGGCTTCCTTGAAAGCGGCGTAGCTGCCCCACTTGGCGTTGATGGCCGTGGCCAGCGCGCCGGACGGCTCACCACCACCGGCGGGCTTCATGCAGTTCCAGAAGAAGGTGTGGTTCCAGATCTGCGCGGAGTTGTTGTAGATGCCGCCGGAGGACTTCTTGATGATCTCTTCGAGCGTCATGCTCTCGAACTCGGTCCCCTTCTGCAGGTTGTTCAGGTTCACCACGTAGGCGTTGTGGTGCTTGCCATGGTGGTACTCCAGCGTCTCTTTCGAGTACTCAGGGGCCAGGGCGTCGATGGCATACGGCAGCGGGGGGAGTGTGTGCTCCATGGATTGGACCTCTTCAGGTTGTTGGTGACCAAAACATTGTAGGAAGTTTGGCTTCAGCGCGAGGCCAGCACCTGCAATTCCAGTTGGCCCTGTGCGAGCGTCGCATGCACGGCTTCACCGGGGCGGACCTGCGTGGCGTCGTACACGGTGCGGCCATTGCTATCGCTGAGCCAGGCGTAGCCGCGCTGCAGGACCAGCGCAGGGTCGAGCAGGCCCAGGCGAAGGGCTGCGCGGTCGAGACGCGCCCCGGCACGCTCCAGTCCCAGGCGCGCACGCCGTGGCAATGCGTCGGCGCGGTCCTCCAGCACGCGGCGGCGCTGCTGCAGCGCTGCACGCAGGGATTGCGCCATGCGCCGCTCCAGCGCCAGCACGTACTGCTGCTGGCCCGCCACCCGCGACGAGGGGCGGCCCAGCCGTTGCGCCAGATGGTCGAGCCGCTGCGCGCGGGCGTCGAGCCCGCGCTCGAGGCCGTCCTGCAGACGCTGCTGCAAGCGCAGCAGCGCCTCGCGCCACAGGGCCTGGGGCTGCGCCACCAGCTCGGCCGCGGCCGTGGGGGTGGGGGCCCGCAGGTCGGCCACGAAGTCGGCGATGCTGAAGTCGGTCTCGTGGCCCACCCCGCTGACCACCGGAACGGGGCTGCGCGCAATCACACGCGCCAGCGCCTCGTCGTTGAAAGCCCAGAGGTCCTCGATGGCGCCGCCGCCACGCACGAGCAGGATCACGTCGACCGCGGGCCCACCCGGCGCCCCGGACCAGGCATAGAGTTCCTCGAGCGCCGCGATCAGCTCGGCAGGTGCCGAGGCGCCCTGCACGGCAGCAGGCCGCAGCAGCACCGGCACATGCGGCACGCGGCGTGCCAGCGCCGTGGCCACGTCGTGCAGCGCCGCCGCGCCGCGCGAGGTCACCAGGCCGATGCCGCGCGGCAGCACCGGCAAAGGCCGCTTGCGCGCGGGGTCGAAGAGCCCCTCACCCTCGAGCTTGGCCTTGAGCCGCAGGAACTGTTCGAAGAGCGCCCCGGCGCCGACCTGCTGCAGCGACTCCACCACCATCTGCAGGTCGCCGCGGGCCTCGTAGACGCCGAGCCGCCCACGCACCTCGACCAGGTCACCCTCGCGCGGCACGAAGTTCAGCAGGCTGGCCGCGCGCTTGAACATGGCACAGCGCAGCTGGCCCGCGCCGTCCTTCAGCGTGAAATAACAATGCCCGCTGGCGGCGCGCGAAAAGCCCGATATCTCGCCGCGCACCGCGACAGGATTGAAGCGTGCATCCAGGACATCAGCAATGGCGCGGCACAGCGCCCCGACCTGCCAGACACGGGGCGCCAATTCAGCCATTCGACAGCCCCGACCCAGCAACCGCGCCGCTCCGCCGCAGGCAGCGCGACGTGAGTACTCCACAAGCGGCGCGTATCGGCAGTTCTTTCGGCGTCAACGCATCGAAGCCTGAAAACTCGTGATAACACATTGATTTCATTGGATTTTCTGCTGCCACTTTTCTAACCAATCCGGCGCCAGGCCGCGCCAATGCGTGATCTGGCACAACCGTACCGTGGTTTTGCACAAAGTTATCCACACAAGCTGTGGGTGAGGCTGCGCGGCAACCGCGCATCTTGACGGGCATGTCGGCCGCACGGGCCGCTACACCACGCTGGGCCATAATCGCAAGGCATTTGTAGGCCTTCCAGCGGAGATCACTTCTTGTTTTCCATCATACAAGCGGCAGGGTGGCCGATCTGGCCCTTGATCGTGTGCTCCATCCTGGCGCTGGCCCTGGTGATAGAGCGCCTCGTCAGCCTCAAGACGGTCAAGGTCGCGCCTCCCAAGCTGCTGGAAGAGGTGCTGACCGTCTCGCGCAACGGGGTGCCGTCCACCGAGATGGTGGCCCAGCTCGAACGCAGTTCGGCGCTAGGGGAGGTGCTGGCCAGCGGCTTCCGGGCGTTGAACGCCAACCCGCGCTGCAGCGATGCCGACCTGCGCGCCACGATGGAAGGCACCGGCCGTCTGGTGGCGCACCGGCTGGAGAAATACCTCAGTGCGCTGGCCACCATCGCTTCCGCCGCCCCGCTGATGGGGCTGTTCGGCACGGTGGTCGGCATGATCGAGATCTTCGGCTCGCAGGCACCGGCCTCGGGCATGGCAGGCGGCAATCCGGCGCAGCTCGCGCACGGCATCTCCATCGCGCTCTACAACACAGCCTTCGGACTGATGATCGCGATCCCCGCGCTGATCTTCTGGCGCTACTTCCGCGGCGTCGTGGACGCGCACCTGCTGACGCTGGAGCTGTCCTCCGACCGGCTGGCGCGCCACCTTCACAACCTGCGCAACGGCCCATGAATTTCCGTTCACGTTCGCGCGACGAGCCGGAGATCAACCTGATCCCGTTCATCGACGTGCTGCTGGTGGTGCTGATCTTCCTGATGCTGTCCACCACCTACAGCAAGTTCACCGAGATCCAGCTGCAGCTGCCGGTGGCCGATGCCCAGGCGCAACGCGACTACCCCGCCGAGATCCAGGTCCTGGTGGGCACCGACGGCAACTACGGCATCAACGGCCGCGGCGTGCCCGGTGGCGGGCCGGAGGCGCTGGCCGAGGCGCTGCAGGCCGCCGCCAAGGGCCCGCAGACCGTGGTGGTGATCAATGCCGATGCCAGCGCGCGGCACCAGGCCGTGATCACCGTCATGGAAGCAGCCCGCCGCGCCGGGCTGCAGCGAATCACCTTCGCCACCCAGCCTTCGGCGAACGCGGTCCGGCGCTGACCCCGGCGCCGCGGAGCCTCCGATGGCCTGGCAGCAGACGCTGGTCGACGCCTGGACCCGCCGTGGCCTGCTGGCCTGGAGCCTGCGCCCCCTCTCCTGGCTCTACGGCACCGTCATCGCCGTGCGCCGCGCGTTGTACCGCCGCGGCCTGCTGCTGCGCGCGGAACGGGTACCGGTGCCGGTGGTCGTCGTTGGCAACGTGGTCGCCGGCGGCGGGGGCAAGACACCCCTGGTCATCGCGATGCTGCGGCAGATGCAGTCCTGGGGACTGCACCCGGGCGTCGTGTCGCGGGGTTATGGCCGCCGCGGGGACGACTGCCGGGAGGTCGGTGACCGCGACACGGCGCAGGACGTGGGCGACGAACCGCTGCTGATCGCACGCGCCACGGGCGCGCCGGTGGCCGTGGCGCCGCGCCGCATCGACGCCGCGCGGCATCTGCTGCACCTGCATCCCGAGATCGATGTGCTGGTGGCCGACGACGGGTTGCAGCATATGGCCCTGCACCGTGACGTGGAGGTCTGCGTGTTCGACGATCGCGGCGTCGGCAACGGATGGCTGTTGCCAGCGGGGCCGCTGCGCGAGCCCTGGCCGCGCGCGGTCGACCTGGTCGTGCAGACGCGCGCGTCCACCGCGCCCGGTGCTTTTCACGCCACGCGCCGCCTGGCCTCCCACGCCGTGCGCGCCGACGGCGCGCGCACCACGCTCGCGGACCTCGCGGAAATGTCGCGCGCCGGGGACGTCCGGCTGGTAGCGGTCGCCGGAATCGCCCAGCCTCACCACTTCTTCGGCATGCTGCGGTCCGAAGGCCTCGCGCTAACCGACAGCCATGCACTGCCAGACCATGCCCGCGAGCAGGACTACCGCGCGGCCGGCGCCGAGACGGGGCTATTGCTGTGCACGGAAAAGGATGCCACCAAGCTCTGGCCGCTGCGTCCCGACGCCCTGGCGGTGCCCCTGGAGCTGACGGTGGATCCCGCGTTCTGGCCGGCGCTGCGGGCGCGGATCGACGCAGTACGGCGAGCGCCGCCCTCGCCGGCCCCGCGGCTATGATCAGGGGATGATCGACTCTCGCCTTCTCGAACTTCTGGTGTGTCCGGTGACCAAGGGCCCCCTCGAATACGACCGGGAACGGCAGGAGCTGTCCTCCCGCAGCGCGCGCCTCGCGTACCCGGTGCGCGACGGCATCCCGATCCTGCTGGAGCACGAAGCGCGTCCGATGACGGACGAGGAGCTGGGGCTCTGATGCGAGTTCCTGGCATGCGCCACACCTTGCCCACATTCTTCCTGCCATGGCTTTCACCGTACTGATTCCGGCGCGCCTCGCCTCCACCCGCCTGCCCAACAAGCCGCTGGCGGATATCGGGGGCATACCGATGATCGTGCGCGTCGCCCAGCGGGTGGCGTCGCAGGGACCGGCATCGGAACCTCGGCGCGCCGTCGTGGCGACCGATAGCATGTCGATCCTCGACGTCTGTGCAGAACACGGAATCGACGCCGTGCTGACCCGCAGCGACCATCCCTCGGGGAGCGACCGACTCGCGGAGGCCTGCGAGTTGCTGGGCTTGGCTGATGACCATGTCGTCGTGAATGTGCAAGGGGACGAGCCTCTGATCGATCCCTCCCTCGTGGATGCGGTCGCCGGTCTGCTGCGGGAATGTCCCGAAGCCAGCATGAGCACGGCGGCCCATGCTATCCACACACTGGAAGACTTTCGCAATCCAAACGTGGTGAAAGTCGTGCTGGACGCCCGAAAGCGGGCCCTGTATTTCAGCCGGGCGCCGATTCCGCTCGCGCGAGACCAACCTGCCGACAGGGCATGGTGGACGGAAGGCGCACAGGCCCATCCAGCAGCGCCGCTGCGCCACATCGGCATCTATGGATACCGCGTGGGGTTCCTGCGTCGCTTTCCCACGCTGCCGCGGGCTCCGCTGGAAGAATCGGAGGCGCTGGAGCAACTGCGCGCCATGTGGCATGGCTACGAGATCGCCGTGCATGTGACCCTGCAGGATCCAGGTCCCGGCGTCGACACGCCCCAGGATCTGGAGCGCGTCCGGCAGCTGTTCGCCCGCTGAACGACCCGGGCACGGCCCAGGCGCCATGCTATTCTCGGCGCGTAAAAAAGTGCGTTGCACCCCGGCAGCAACGCCGATCGCAGCTACCTATTCAAGGAATTCCATGAGACTCATTTTGTTGGGCGCGCCTGGGGCAGGCAAAGGAACGCAAGCGACCTACATCTGCAACAAGTACGGCATTCCCCAGATTTCGACCGGCGACATGCTGCGTGCGGCCGTCAAGGCGGGCAGCCCCATGGGATTGGCTGCGAAGAAGGTCATGGATTCCGGCGCCCTCGTCGGCGACGACATCATCATTGGCTTGGTCGAGGAGCGGCTGCGCCAGCCCGATTGCGCCAAGGGCTTCCTCTTCGACGGCTTTCCCCGCACGATTCCCCAGGCCGACGCGCTCAAGGCCGCCGGCATCGATCTCGACTACGTGCTGGAATTCGACGTGCCCTTCGAAGCGATCATCGAACGCATCAGCGGCCGCCGCTCGCACCCGGTGTCGGGCCGCACCTACCACGTGAAGTTCAACCCACCCAAGGTGGAAGGCATCGACGACATCACGGGGGAAGCCCTGGTTCAGCGCGACGACGACAAGGAAGAGACCGTCAAGAAGCGCCTCGAGGTCTACAGCGCGCAGACGCGGCCGCTGGTCGACTACTACGAGCGCTGGGCCGCCAGCGCGCCTGGCGTGGCGCCGAAATATCGCACCATCAACGGCAACGGCACCGTGGAAGAGATCCGCAACCGCGTGGCGGCGGCGCTGGACCACTGAGCGACTACGCCTGCCGGCGCAGGTCCTCTTCCAGCAGTTGCAGCTGCAGCGCGATACGCGCCTTCACCGGGGACAGGCTGCCGGCATCGGGCAGCGCACCGGGGTTTGTTCCTGACACCACTGTGCCCCAGGGGCAACGGCTGGCCCGCCACACCACCACGCCCCGCGCCTGCGCGCGCCGGGCGGCAGCCTCCAGATGCTGGTGCACCGTGCCGTTGCCGGTGCCCGCGATCACGAGTCCGCGCAGCACCTCGGTGCCATCTGCGGCAGCCTCCACGGACAGCAATGCATCGATGTTCGCGGCGGAAACACCGGCGTAGCTGAGCACGATCTCCACCCGCGGCCAGGGATGGCTCTGCATGCGCTGGAGCAGCCTCGTTTCGAACGCGCCATCCGGGTCCGACTGCGGCGGCGCCGTTGAACCACGCGACGGCTGCGGTGGGCTTTCCGCGAACCAGCGCACGGCCGCCTCTTCCACCACGCCCAGCGGTCCGCCCTCCCCCGAACCGAAGGCGTCCACCCGGTAGGTGAACTGCTTCTGCACCCGCAAGGCATGGTGGACCACGCCCGCGAACACCACCACCACACCCGCGCAGCCGGGGGTATCGGCCGTGGCCAGCGCATCCGCGAGGTTCTGCGGGCCATCGGGCGCCGCGGACGAGGCGGGACGCATGGCCCCCGTCAGCACGACAGCCTTCTTCAGCAACCCAAGCCCTTCGAGCGCGCGATGCAGGAAGAACGCCGTCTCTTCCATGGTGTCGGTGCCGTGCGTGACGACCAGCCCCCGCACCTGCTCGCGGCGCAGGTGGTGGATGCAACGCGCCAGCAAGTGCTGCCAGACAGTGGTGTCCATGTCCTTGCTGTCCACCTGCGCGACCTGCTCCATCTCCAGGCGGTCCGCATACGCGTCGACGGCAGGAACGCCCTGCAGCAACTGCGCCACCCCAACCTGCCCGGCCCGGTAGCCCACGTTGTCCGACGCCTGCGACGCCCTGCCGGCGATGGTGCCGCCCGTGCCCAGCACCACGAGCCGGTTGCGAATAGTTGTGGCCATGGCTTGCAATCTTTTGAAAACTGTCTAAAAATACAGGTACTGTTTATCCAAACAGCGTCGTCGGCGAAAGCGCCCACGCAACCCGCAAGGAGTGGCCATGATGGATATGCCGCAAGTCAAGCTTACCGCGCGCCAGCAGCAGATTCTGGATCTGATCCAAAGCGCGATCGCCCGCACCGGGGCGCCGCCCACCCGGGCGGAGATCGCTGCGGAGCTGGGCTTCCGCTCCGCCAATGCGGCCGAGGAGCACCTGCAGGCGCTGGCCCGCAAGGGGGTCATCGAGCTGGTCAGCGGCACCTCGCGCGGCATCCGCCTGCGCAGCGACACGCTGCGGTCGATCAACGAATCCCGCGTCAAGCAGTATTCCCTCCCCCTGCCCGGCCTGGCCCAGCTGGCCCTGCCCCTGGTGGGTCGCGTGGCAGCCGGCTCGCCGATCCTGGCGCAGGAACACGTGGACCAGACCTACTATGTCGAGAACAGCCTGTTCCAGCGACGGCCCGACTACCTGCTGAAGGTGCGCGGCATGTCCATGCGCGACGCGGGCATCATGGATGGCGATCTGCTGGCCGTGCAGGCCACCAAGGACGCGAAGAACGGGCAGATCGTGGTCGCACGGCTGGGCGACGAAGTGACGGTCAAGCGATTCAAGCGCAACAAGCACCTGATCGAGCTGCATCCGGAAAACCCGGACTACCAGACCATCATCGTGGAGCCCGGCGAGCCTTTCGAGATCGAGGGCCTGGCCGTGGGGCTGATCCGCAACACCATGCTGATGTGAGGAGCACCGTGATGATGTCCCTGCACCCAGCACCCACTTCCGGCCTCTCTGGCTTTGTGCATGCCATGGCCGCGATGTGGCGCAAGCCGACCGCCTCCAGAATCGCCGCCTCCCACCGGCTGCGCGGCGCGGATGCGCCCGCCGGCGCCTTGCCCCCGCAGTCCGCACGCGCGTTCTCACCGCCCACGCAAGCCTTGCGCGCACGCTCCAGCCATCAACCATTGCGCGTGCTCCGCGTCGTGGAAGCAACGGGCGCGGCGCACGATGGTGGCCGCATGCGCATCTCGGGCCGCATGGCAGACGTGTGCGCGGAGTTGGACCGCATGGTGGAGCGGGAAGCAGCGTTGCAGAACTGAGCGGCAGCAGCCTCTCGCCAGCGGGGTCGCGCACCCCGCCGAGGCACAATGTCGCCATGAACATTGTGATCCTCGACGACTACCAGGATGCCGTGCGCAAACTGCAGTGCGCCACCAAGCTGGAAAGCTACCAGGCCAAGGTCTATACCAACACCGTCAAGGGCATCGGTCAGCTGTCGGTCCGGCTGAAGGACGCCGATGTGATCGTGCTGATCCGCGAACGCACGCACCTGACGCGTGCCGTCATCGAGAAGCTGCCCAAGCTCAAGCTCGTGGTGCAGACGGGTCGGATCGGCAGCCACGTCGATGTACAGGCCTGTACCGAGCGCGGCATCGCCGTCGCGGAAGGTTTCGGGGACCCGGTGGCGCCCGCGGAGCTGACCTGGGCGTTGGTCATGGCGGCCACGCGTCGGCTGCCGCAGTACATCGCCAACCTCAAGCACGGCGTGTGGCAACAGTCCGGGCTCAAGTCGGCATCCATGCCGCTGAACTTCGGCATCGGCAACGTGCTCAAGGGCCGCACACTGGGCATCTGGGGCTACGGCAAGATCGGCAGGATCATCGCGGGTTACGGCAAGGCTTTCGGCATGCAGGTCATGGTTTGGGGACGCGCGTCGTCGCTGCAGAGCGCCGCCGCCGATGGGCTTTCCGTGGCGCGCTCGCGCGAAGAGATCTTCGCGGAGAGCGACGTGCTGAGCCTGCACCTGCGGCTCAACGACGAGACCCGCGGCATCGTCAGCGCCGAAGACCTTGCGCGCATGAAACCCACGTCGTTGCTGGTGAACACCTCGCGCGCAGAGCTCATCGAGACCGATGCGCTGATCGCCGCGCTAAACAGGGGCCGGCCTGGCATGGCGGCGGTGGATGTGTTCGAAGCCGAACCGATCCTGCAGGGCCATGCGCTGTTGCGCCTGGAGAACTGCATCTGCACGCCCCACATCGGTTATGTGGAAGTCGAGTCTTACGAACGCTACTTCGGCGCGGCCTTCGACAACGTCGTGAATTTCATCCGCGGCACGCCCAGCAACATCGTGAACCCGGGCGCGTTGCAAGTGCGGCGCTGACGACCGGACCAAGCGAGGCCACGGCCGCAAGCGATGCTGCAGGCGCGACCTTCCCATCCGGTGGGTCGCAGTGCGCGCAGGGTCAGCCCGGATCCTTGGGATTCTTGAACTCGAGCCCCGACAGATCGAAGTCGATCAGGTTGTCCTTCTCGCCCACGACCGGGCGGTTCAGCGCCAGCGTCCGCTCGCTGGGCTCCATGGGGTCGATCACGCTGTTGCCACCAGCGCCTGGCGCGGCGTCGCCCACGATGTCCGACAGGTCGATGTCCAGGTCCGCGGAGCCCGTGATGGTGGGCAAGGGTGCATCCCGGTCTTCGGGCTGCTGGCTGTCATGCTCCAGGCCGGTCGTGGACAAGGCGCCGAAGGCGGACGCGGCGGAACCCTGGCGCCCGGCGACGGCCGATGCGGGCAGGCTCGGCACCAACGGTGCGGGCAGGCTTTCGGAAGGCGACTGCGCCCATTGCGCCACGGCGTGGAGCAGCAGCAGGTCGCGGAATGCGGCCAGGTCGAAGGGCTCCGAGCCGGCGTTCCACTGGCCCCTGAAGATATGCTCCTCGATGGCCCCGAACACGCCCGGCATGCCCCACTCTTCCTCGATGTGCGCCAGCACCTGCGGGTAATCCTCCAGCTCCCGCCCCTCCTCCTGGAAGGACGCGAACTCCGGCACGCTGGCATGGAAGAGCTGGCTGAAGTCGTCGCGCAACTGACGGAAGTCCGCCCGCAGGCCCAGCGAATGGAAAATCTTCAGCAAGTCCAGATAGGCCAGCGGGCTGGACTCGCCGTTCTGGCTGATGCGGTTCTCCAGGATGCGCACGGCCTGGTCCGTCTGCCCCAGCGAGACGAAGAATTCGGCCTGCTGGCGGATATCGAAGAGTTCTTCGGAATTGATCGACCGCTGGCGTGCGGCGGTCGGCGACGGCACGGGGCTTTGCTCGTCCTCGGCACGCGTCTTGCGCACGGCGCTGTGGGAGACACCCGACTGCATCAGGCGGTCGAAGGTGGACTCGCTCATCTCCACCAGGCTCACATCCACCTGCGTGATGGGCGCGGCGGCGGTGCGCGGCCCGTTGCGCAGGGTCGCGGCTGCGCCATCCCCGCCTGACAACACCCCGGGGACGGAGAGCGGCACCGGCTCGGACAACGATTGCAATCCCGAGGGAGAGGCGGGCTCGGCGCCCCCTCCAGCCGCGACGGCCGTGTCCGCGGCCTGGCTTCCATGGCTCCACCAGTTGCTGCTCTGCGCGCTGGCAGACGACTGGCTGCCGCGCCGCAGCAGCAGCACACAGGCCACCAACAGCAGCAGCAGGATGGCCAGCAGTCCGTAGACCAGGGGGTTGGCATAACGCTGCGATTCGGACTCCTCCAGCCGCGCACGCATGTCCTGCAGGTTGGCCTCGTTCTTCGCGGCCAATGTCAGCAGGCGCTGGATGTTGGCTTCCATCGCCGCGACCCGTTCAGACTCGCGCGCATCACGCGCGGCAGCTTCCGCGGGCTGGCTGGCCGTGGTGGACTCCAGCGTCGCGACCCGCTCGGCCAGCACTTCGATCTGGTCCAGCTGCAAGCGCGACTGGCCGGCAGTGCGACCTGCCCGCAGGCGTTCCGCCAAGGCGGTGGCCGTGACACCGGCGGCGGATGATGCGGATGCGGATGCAGCGGGCCTGGCCGGGGCTGCCACGGCAGGCGCCTGAGCGGCGGCCACTGCAGCCGGCGCAGGTGCCGGGGCCGGGGCGGGTCGTGCGACCGGCCGCTTGGCGCGCTGGACGGGGGCCGTGGCACGGGGGCGGGTGGCAGCCGCAGGGGCGCTGGCCGGGGCCGCTGCGGCCGGCGCAGCGGAGGACGCCGCGTCGGCATTGCCGCCCACCACCGGCGCCGTCGATGGCCGGGCCCCGCCACCACCGGGCAGCGCAGGCACCGCCACGGGCGTATCGACCAGGGGCAGGGGAACGGCGGTGGCAGCGGCGGGCGCGGCCGATTCCGACACCACATCCGCCAGCATCACATACCGGCGGCTGGTCTGCTGGCCGCAGACCATGCGCACATAGACGGACACCACCGGCTCGTCGACCAGTGCGCTGGACACCACATGCAGATTGACGCCGCCCGATCCCGCGGTGGCGGGATCCACCGAGACACGCACCCGGGAGCCGTCCTGGCGCACATCGCCGTGGAACACGTCGGCTTCGACACAGCCGGGCGCCAGGCTCTCGCCCGCATCCAGCTGGATGGGCACGACGACGTCCAGCCCGCGGCCGATCAATGCCGCACCGCGCACGCGACCCAAGGTCAACGCCTGGCTCGCCATGGCGGACACCAACAGAGCGATGCCAATCAGTTTGAATTTCATTGTCGGCAAGGCAGTGGGGAACTAGGCTCGGAGCGCGTCGCAGGCGTGCAGTGCCACACGTCGGTCAGGCCGGTCAGGCCGGCATGCGACGCCGCCGAGGGTCTGCCACTCCGGGAACCCTGCCGGCGCGAGCCGTCCCGGGAAGAATCCATGGGCAACGCACAGGCCAGGCACGACGCAGGGAGGTTTCATATCGTGATTCATTCTCGCACAGCACTTTCGCCAGCCCTTCCGTTGGCGCCCCCGCGGCCCGCCCCACCGTTGCGGGCACGACACGGAATCGGACAATAATCGATTGCATGAATCGCTCTTTCGACACCATAGGAATCGTTGGAACAGGGGCCATGGGCCGCGGCATCGCCCAGATCGCTGCGCAGGCCGGCAGCACCGTGTTGCTCTACGACGCCCAGCCTCAGGGCAGCCAGCGCGCACTGGACGCCATCTCGCAGCAATGGGACACGCTGCTGGCCAAGGGCCGGCTCGACACCGACCAGACCACACAATTCAAGTCGCGCCTGCGCTGCCTCGATAGCCTGGAGGCCCTGGCGCCCTGCGACCTGGTCGTGGAGGCCATCGTCGAGCGGCTGGACGCCAAGATTACGCTCTTCGCCACGCTGGAGAAGCTGGTGCGGCCCGACACCGTCCTGGCCAGCAACACCTCCTCGCTGTCGATCACGGCCATCGCCGCCGGCATGCAGACACCGCAGCGCTTCGCTGGCCTGCATTTCTTCAACCCCGTGCCTGTGATGAAGGTCGTCGAAGTCATCGCCGGCCTCAAGACCGATCCGGCCATCTGCACGGCCCTGTCCGCCTATGTGCGCCGCACCGGCCACACGCCGGTGAACGCCGCCGACACCCCTGGCTTCATCGTGAACCATGCCGGACGGGGCTACGGCACCGAGGCCCTGCGCATCGTCGGCGAGTGCGTGGCCGACTTCGCGACCGTGGACCGCATCCTCAAGGACCAGGTCGGCTTCAAGATCGGCCCCTTCGAACTCATGGACCTGACGGCGCTGGATGTCTCGCACCCGGTGATGGAGTCGGTGTTCAACCAGTACTACGGCGAGGCCCGCTACCGGCCCAGCGTCATCACCGCGCAGCGGCTGGCCGGTGGCCTGCTGGGGCGCAAGACCGGCCTGGGCTTCTACCGCTACCAGGACAACAAGGCCCAGGTGCCCGATGAGCCGCCCGCCCCCGTGGTCGACGAGATGCCACCCGTCTGGGTGTCCACCCGCGCGGCCCGGCGCATGGAGCTGCTCCAGCTGCTGAAGAACCTGGGCGCGAAGATCGAGACCGGCCAGTCCCCCTCGCCGCAGGCCCTGACCATCGTGGCCCCGCTGGGCTTCGACGTGACGACCGTGGCCGTGGTGGAACGGCTCGACCCGGCCCGCACCGTTGGCATCGACATGCTGGTCGACGACGCCACCACGCGGCGGCGCGTGCTGGCCACCAACCCCGCCAGCCGCGCCGACATGCGCCGGGCCGCGCACGCCCTCTTCGCCCGGGACGGCAAGCCGGTCAGCGTGGTGCGCGACAGCGGCGGCTTCGTGACCCAGCGCGTCGTCGCCACCATCGTGAACATCGCGTCCGACATGTGCCAGCAGGGCATCTGCTCGCCCGAGGACCTGGAGACCGCCGTCAAGATGGGCCTGGGCTATCCCCTCGGACCGCTGGAGATGGGCAACCTCTACGGCCCCGCCAACGTGCTGGAGGTGCTGTTCAACATGCAGACCGTGTATGGCGACCAGCGCTACCGCCCCAGCCCCTGGCTGCGCCGCCGCGGCGCCATCGGCCTGAGCCTGCTGCAACAGGAAGACTGGCCCGCCTGACCCGCCCGCCGGATGCACTCCGCCGCATGACCGCAGCGGAGCGTCGCCCGGGCGACAATGCGCTTGGAACCAGTCACCCAAAGGACACCCGATGGACGAGCCCATCCTTACCATCGAGGAACGTGAAGCGATCAACTCCGGTCGCTGGTTTTCCTCCTTGTCCCCCTCCCTGCGCCACGACATCCTGCGATGCGCCTATGTCCGACGTTTTCGCGATGGCGAGCTGATCTGCACACGGGGCGACCCACCGGAGGAATGGCATGCCTGCGCCAAGGGCGCAGTGCGCGTGAGCTCGACGTCCATGTCGGGCAAGCAGATCACCTACACCTACATCGAGCCGGGCATCTGGTTCGGCGACACCTCACTGTTCGACGGCGACAGCCGCACGCACGACACCTATGCACATGGCGACTGCACGCTGCTGTGCGTGTCGCGCGCCGATTTCAGGAAGATCCTGTCCGAGCACGTCGAGCTCTACGACGCCATGCTGCGCCTGCATGCCAAGCGCATCCGGCTGCTCTACGGCCTGGTGGAAGACCTCAACACCCTGCCCCTGCGTGCACGCCTGG
Organism: Burkholderiaceae bacterium; assembly: GCA_965278985.1. Lineage (GTDB taxonomy): Bacteria > Pseudomonadota > Gammaproteobacteria > Burkholderiales > Burkholderiaceae_C > CAISIP01. Next base: position 3,048,983 of record OZ257131.1, read on the forward strand.
CCAAGCAACTGCTGCACCTGGTGCGCAGCTATGGCGTGCAGGCCGCACCAGACTCCGGCGACATCCGCATCAGCCTGCATCTGGCCCAGGAAGAGCTGGCGCAGCTGCTGGGCGCGTCGCGCCAGCGCGTGAACCAGGAGCTCAAGTCCATGGAGCGCGAGGACATCATCCGCATCGACCCCGCCGGCCTGGTCGTGCGCGACCGACCGGGCCTGTTGCGCATCATCGAATCCGATCGCTGAGCGTGCCCGCGGGTGCGGCCGGCGATGCCCCGTACCACCCATTCCTGGAGACACCCCTGCCATGAGCGATTTCGACCACTACGAGGGCACCCGCGCCGTCAGCGAGCAGCACCGCTTCGACATCGGCGCGCTGGCCGCCTGGCTGCAGGCGCACCTGGAGGGTTTCCAGGGCCCGCTGACCGTGGAGATGTTCAAGGGCGGCCAGTCCAACCCCACCTACAAGCTGGTCACGCCGCAGCGCAGCTACGTGATGCGCGCCAAGCCCGGGCCGGTGGCCAAACTGCTGCCCTCGGCCCATGCGATCGAGCGCGAGTTCGCCGTGATGCGCGGCCTGGCAGGCACCGCGGTGCCCGTGGCACGCATGCACTGCCTGTGCGAGGACGAATCCGTGATCGGCCGCGCCTTCTACGTGATGGAATTCGTGCAGGGCCGCGTGTTGTGGGACCAGTCGCTCCCCGGCATGACGAACGCCCAGCGCGGCGAGATCTACGACGAGATGAACCGTGTCATCGCCGCACTGCACACGGTGGATTTCGCACAGCAGGGCCTGGCAGGTTACGGCAAGCCCGGCAACTACTTCGAGCGCCAGATCGGCCGCTGGAGCAAGCAGTACGCCGCCTCCGTCACGCAACCCATCGCCGAGATGGACCAGCTGATCGCCTGGCTGCCGGCCAATATCCCGCAGAGCGCGCTGGACAGCTCCAAGGTCAGCATCGTGCATGGCGACTACCGCCTCGACAACCTGATGTTCCACCCCACCGAGCCACGTGTGCTGGCCGTGCTGGACTGGGAGCTCTCCACGCTGGGCCATCCGCTCGCGGACTTCGCCTACCACTGCATGGCCTGGCACATCCCACCGGGCAGCTTCCGCGGCATCGGTGGCCTCGACCTGCCGAGCCTGGGCATCCCGAGCGAAGCCGCGTACATCCAGCGCTACTGCGACCGCACCGGTTTCACGACGCCGGAGGCACTGGCCAAGGACTGGAACTTCTACCTGGCCTACAACATGTTCCGCATCGCCGCGATCCTGCAAGGCATCGCCAAGCGCATCGAAGCCGGCACCGCCTCCAGTGACCAGGCTTCCGCATCCGCAGCGCGCGTGCGTCCGATGGCAGAACTTGCCTGGGCCTTCGCGCGCAAACACGGCGCCTGACCAAACCCTCCGGCGCCGCCGCCCATCCCGCGCGGGTGCGCCGGGCCACGCCCGCGGCGCTTCGCCTGCGGCGGGGCCAGGCTCCGGCACATCGATCCCATCACTCCAGGGCAATGCCCTACCGGGTTCCAGCCGATGCGCCGCTGCGTCTGCGTCAGGCTTTGTCGTCGGGCATGACGGCAAGCGCCACGATCGCAACGCCGGCGGCAACCACCAGGAAATCCTCGATCAGGCCGCTGCGCGTCTGCCCCATGCGGGCCATCGCGCGCTTGCGGCCGGCCAGCGTGGCGTAGGCCAATGGCACCGCGGTGGCGATGGCGACGGCCGCGCCGGCGGCCTCACGTCCCCGGGGCGCCAGGGCCGCACCGGCAATGCCCGCGCTGCTCACGCGTGCGGTGAGCCCCAGGAGCACCGTGCGGTCGGGCGCGGTCTTCATCTTGTCGCCGAACAACTCGCCGACCCCCATCGCCAATGCGCCGAACCGGAACAGCGGCCGGTCCAGCAGCGCGAGCCGCCCGGGTGTGCGTCCGCCCAGAAGGCGCGCGGCGGCAATGCTGGCCATGGGCGTCATCGACCGCGCGCTGGCCACCGCGCCTATCAGCATCGAGCCCAGAAGTCCTTGAAGTTTCATTGCTTGTCCTGGTCGGTATCCGTCCATTGCGCCGCCATCCCGTGGCGGCAGCCATTGCATATTCCAGTCCTGCACAAGGCACGATCCCCCGCACCGGGTTCCCCTGCGCCGGGTGGCCCCAGCAGCGCCTATGTCGGCTGGTATTTCAAGCGCTCGGCGTTCGCAAGCACCGTCTGATGCACCGGGTCCAGGCCTTTCTCGGGCGCGTCGATCAATGCCTGCTGGCCCCGGTACCAATCCGCCTGGGTGGCGCTCCATGGCCGCAGGCCGGCCCATGCGAAGCAGCTGGAAAGCAGGTTGGTGGCCACGGTGGCCTGCACGCCCATCGAGGTCCAGGCGTCCAGGAAGGCCCGCCCCTTTTCATCGACCATGCGGGACAGCTCCTCCCTGTCCTGACCCGAGGGCATGGGGCCGGTGCAGGCCATTCGGCACAGCCGGTGCGAAGCGACCACCGGTGCGGCGAAGGCCACATCGGCCAGCTTGTCGGTGAACTGGAAGAGTTGCGCGGAGAAGGTGTTCTGCATGGCTTGAGGCTAATTCCCTCCTTGCCCTGTGGGCGTAGGACGCCGCCGTGCCACGCTGGCGGAAACGGCCCGTGCACCCTGCGCCCACTGACCAGACACCTACTCCATCACGCTGCGCCGGCTGACAGCGCTCCCCGGCCCGCACACCCACAATCGCCGCATGAAAATCCATCACCGCGCCGGCTCCGACTCACCCTCCACGCCACAGCACCGCCCGGACCGGACGGATGACGAAGTGGACGCGGCGGAGCGCAGGGTGGGTAACGTCCTCCAGGGCCTCGAAGAAGACACCGGCGGGGAGGTCGCGGATGTCGACCTGCAGGATGTGGTGGACACCGATGTACAGGGCAGGCCCGTTTTGAAGAAGAAGGTCGAGATAGAGATGAAGCCTCGCAAGGAAAGGCATTGGGTGCGCTGAGACATCGCAGCGCGCGTGGGCGGATCGCCTGCAGGCTCGCGGCACTCGGATGCAACACGCCAAATTGCCGTAGTGCGCTGCGGCCGCACCGGCCTGCGGAAGGCGATCAGCGTCCGCCTAGTAGCGCTAGCTAGCGCATGCTCCCGCAGCCCCGCTCAGGCAGCCAGCCGTGCGTCCTGCGCGGCTGGAAACACGAGCGGGCTCATGCGCGCCATGGTCGCGCTGCCGAAATAGGTCGCAAACGGTAGATCCGCCGCATCATGGCCGGAACCGATGCGGATCACGTCGTCGGTCGGCGCCATCTGCGTGGGATCGAACAGCACCCAGCGCCCACCCAGCCAAGCCTCGAAGAGCGCATGGAAGTCGGGTGGTGGCGTATCCCACATCACATGTCCCACCACGAAGCGCGCGGGAATGTTCAGCGCCCGGCACAGCGCGATGGCCACGTGCGCGTAGTCGCGGCAAACGCCGGTGCGCCGCGACAACACATCGCGGGTGGTCCCGTAGGGCAGCGAGGTGCCGATCTCGTAGCGGATGTTCTCGCGGACCCAGCGGCAGATGCGCTCCACCCGCGCCACGCCGCGGTCGTGGCTCCCGATCCAGCGCACGGCGTCGTCGAACAGCAGTTCCGACTCCACGTAGCGGCTTCCGTGCAGGTACGGCAGCACGTCGATGGGAAGGTCCGCTACCTCGGCTTCGAGCAAGCTGCTCCCGTGAGAGGGTCGCTCCACGGACACTGCTGCGCAGTAACGCATGCTGAAGGCGCCGGGCGGCACCGTCACCTTGGCCGTCCGGTTCCCGAGCGCGTCGGTGTGCCGGTCCACGCGCAAGGCCGGCCAGCTCGACAGGGACTCCACGAGGATGCTCTGGTCCGGCGTGAGCGCCGCCTCGATCTTGAAGACGAAGGTGGTGGGGCTGTGGACTGCGTAGTTCAGCTCGCAGTCGATGTCGTAGGTCTTGCGCATTCGGAGGTCGCTGGTGTCGTTGCCAAAGGGCATGCATTTCGTGGGTAGCTGCGATCATGCAGTGTTCAGACCGATCCGTCGATCACCGCCATCTGATTGGCGCGTAGGAAGCGGCCTGCAACGCACGGCCAGCGGTCGGTGCACCCGCACTCTCCCAGGTTAGCCCAGGTTCACCCCGGCTCCATCATGTTTACCCAGACCCGCGCTTTGCGGTGCGGCCTACCACGGAAGCACGGCCTGTCCTACAAAGACTGCGCAAGGTCTTGCGGATACTTCTTCACACACCCCGCTACCACCCCCCGCATCGACCACCGAGGAGCACCACCATGACCGCACGCGCATTTTCCATGGGCACCAGCATGAAAGCCTTCTGGGCCTGCGTTGCCGTGGGTGCAGGCTCCGTCGCGGCCGCGGAAGTGCTGACCGTCGCGCCCTTCCACGAAGATGCCGCACAGCCCACCATCGACCAGTACGTCGCCAGCATCGAGAGCAACGACGTGGTCGGCGCCTGCCGCCACGCCTCGGCCGCCGCCGCGCACTATGTGCAGACCGGCAATGCCGCGGTGGGTGAAGGCTGGCAGTCGATTGCCCAGGCGATCTGCTCGACCGGGCTGGACATCGCGCAGGTGGGTGGCTCCTGAGCGTGCCAAGCGCATCCCGGCCAGACACCGCACAGCCTTGGTGGCATTCCAGCTGATCCGGCAGTGACGATCCGCGTGGCCACGGCAGCCGGGCTGGGCCTGGCCCTGATCGCCCTCGTGCTGTTGGTGATGAACCTGTCGTCCACGGAGACGCAGGTCCGCCAGAAGATTCCACGCCTCTACGCCGTATCCGATCCCCAGTTCCAGCGTGCGATGGGCAGCCTGCTGGGTCCGTCCATCGTGGCGGGCAACCGGGTCGAGGTGCTGCGCAATGGCGACGAGATCTTCCCGCCCATGCTCGATGCGATCCGCCGTGCGCGCAAGAGCATCACCTTCGAGACCTACATCTACTGGTCCGGCGACATCGGCCAGGCATTCGCCGACGCGCTGAGCGAGCGGGCACGGGCCGGCGTGCGTGTGCACGTGCTGCTCGACTGGGTGGGCAGCCTGAAGATGGAGGAAGCGCTGCTCGACGAGATGCGGGGCGCCGGTGTGCAGATCGTCAAGTTCCACAAGCCGCACTGGTACACCATCGGCCGCCTGAACAACCGCACGCACCGCAAGCTGCTGGTCGTCGACGGCGAGGTCGGTTTCACGGGCGGCGTGGGCATCGCCCCCAAATGGACCGGTGCGGGCCAGGACGCGGACCACTGGCGCGACACGCACTTTCGCGTGACGGGCCCGGTGGTCGCGCAGCTGCAGGCCACGTTCCTCGACAACTGGATCAAGGTCCAGGGCGAGGTGCTGCATGGCGACGCCTACTTCCCACCGGTCGCGCCGGCGGGGCCTTCGGCCGCGCAGATGTTCTCGAGTTCGCCGTCGGGCGGCAGCGAGAACATGGAGCTGATGTACCACATGGCCATCGCCGCAGCGGACCGCAGCATCGACCTGTCGATGGCCTATTTCGTGCCCGACACGCGCAGCGTGGAGCTGATGGTCGATGCCCTGCGGCGCGGCGTGCACATCCGCATCATCGTGCCGGGCAAGATCACCGATTCGGAGACGGTGCGCGCGGCCTCCAAGGCCATGTGGGGCCGGCTGCTGGAGGCGGGCGCGGAGATCTACGAATACCAGCCCACGATGTACCACTGCAAGGTCATGGTCGTCGACCGGCTGCTCACCTCGGTCGGCTCGACGAACTTCGACCAGCGCTCCTTCCGCATCAACGACGAGGCAAACCTCAACGTCTACGACGCGGCCTTCGCCGCCCAGCAGGCCGACGTGTTCGAGGAAGACCTGAAGCGGTCCCGGCGCGTCACGCTGCAGGAGTGGCAGGCGCGGCCGCTGGTCGAGCGGGCCAAGGAAGTCCTGAGCGGATTGCTGCGATCGCAGCTGTGAAGGCCACGCGCCGCGGCGACGTCGCGCAGCGCACGGCGTTGCGCAAGACCAACCAAACGGTCAGGACTTCGGTTTGCGGTCTAGAATTTCTCTCCAGAGAGCGGTCCCGCGCCACGCGCCCATCCGGAGAACGCCATGCAATCGCCTGTGAATGCAAGTGCCGTCGAACGCCACCACGCCAGAGTCGCCGGCACCGGCGCAAAAACCCTGGTGTTCTCGCACGGCTTCGGATGCGACAAGACCATCTGGCGCTTCGTTGCGCCAGCCTTCGAGGACCGCTACCGCACGCTGGTCTTCGACCACGCCGGCAACGGTGAATCGGTGGATGCCTGGGATCCTGCACGCCACGCGTCCCTGGCGGGCTATGCGCAGGACCTGCTGGAGGTCCTGGACGACGCGGGACTGGAAGAGGTCGTCTGCGTAGGCCACTCCATCGGCAGCATCATCATGATGCTCGCGGCCATTGCACAACCCCACCGGTTCTCCAAGCTCTTCTTCCTGTGCCCTTCGCCCCGCTTCCTGAACGACCCGCCCGACTACCGGGGCGGGTTCGAGCGCGGCGACCTCGAGGGGCTGTTCCAGCTGATGGAGTCCAACCATTTCGGGTGGGCGCAATTCCTGGCGCCCCTGGCCATCGGTGAACAGAATCCGGTGGCGTTGACGCGCGAGTTCGAGCAGTCGCTGCGGGCGCTCGAACCGCGCATCGCGCAGCATTTCGCGCGGCTGGTCTTCCACGTGGATGTGCGCGACCGGCTGCAGGATGTGCGCAGCCCCTCGGTGATCGTGCAGTGCCAGGCAGACAGCATCGTCCCCGTGGAGGTGGGCCGCTGGATGCACCGGCATCTGAACGGCAGCGAGCTGCTGGAGCTGGAGGCCTCGGGCCACTGCCCGCATGTGAGCCATGCCAACGACGTGATCGCCATCATCCGCGGCAGGCTCGATGGACCCGCAGGCGGCTGACTTCGATGCGCTGCCGGTCGGGGTGCTCAGCGTGTCACTGGGCGGGCAGGTGCTCGCCGCGAACCGCTGCCTCGCGGAATGGCTGGGCAACGCCCCGGCCGAGCTGCAGTCGCAGCACATCGACCGGCTGCTCACGCGCGGTGGGCGGGTGCTGTACCACACCTACCTGCTGCCGACGCTGCGGGTGCACGGACAGGTCCAGGAGCTGGCACTGGCGCTGGACGCGCGCGATGGGCCGATCCACGTTCTGACCTGCGCATCGCTGCGAGACGACGGCGACGAACCCGTCGTCCAGCTGGCGTTCTCCCCCATGCGCGAGCGCCTGCGGGTGGAGGCCGAGTTGCAGCGCGTGCAGCGCGCCGCCGACGCCGCGCCGGCACTGTTGTTCGAGTACGAGCGCGACGACGGGGGGAGCGGCAGGTTCAGCTACGCCAGCGCCGGTCTGCGCACGCTCTACGGCATGCCGCCGGACGCGGCGCGTGACGCGGACGGCGCCGTGTGGGAACAGGTCCACCCCGATGACCGCACCGCCCTGCTGGCGGCCCGCGACGCGGCACAGGACGGTGGCCAGCTGTGGATCTTCCAGTACCGTGCCCGCAAGTCCGCCCGCCAACCGTGGTCCTGGCATGCGCTGCGCGCGACCTCGCAGGGGCGCCTGGACGGGCATGTCGTGTGGCATGGCACCATCACCGACATCACGCGTGAACTGGCGCTGCAGGAAGCGGCGCTGGAGCGCGATGTGGCAGACCAGGCCAACAAGGCCAAGAGCGAATTCCTCGCGCGCATGAGCCACGAGTTGCGCACGCCGCTCAACGGCATCATCGGCTTCGCCAAGCTGCTCGCGTCCGACCGGCGCCGGCCGCTGGACGCGGAGCAATCCCGGCGCGTGCAACTGATCGAAGGGTCGGGCCACCTGCTGCTGGCGCTGATCAACGAGGTGCTGGACATCGCCCGCATCGAGGCGGGCAAGCTCGCCCTGCACCCGCGCGCCGTGCCGCTGCTGCCACTGCTGCAGCGCGCCGTGTCGGCCCTGGAGCCGATGATGCGGGACAGGGACGTGACCGCAGCGCTGCACTGCCCTCCCGACATCGTGGTCCTGGCGGACACGGACCGGCTGGAGCAGGTCATGGCGAACCTGCTGTCCAACGCCGTGAAGTACAACCGCCACTCCGGCAGCATCACGGTTTCCGTGGCCGCCCAGGGCTCCGACGCCGTTGCCATCTCGGTGTCGGACACCGGCAGGGGCATGGCGAAGGAACAGCTGCAGCAGATGTTCCAGCCCTTCAACCGCCTCGGTGCGGAGAAAACCGCCATCCAGGGCGTGGGGCTGGGGCTCGTCATCACGCGCAACCTCGTCGAGGCCATGGACGGGCGCATGGACGTGGACAGCGAGGAGGGCGCGGGCTCGACATTCACCCTCGTCCTTCCGCGCAGCACGGCGGCGCCCACCGACGACAGCCCCCAGGACGCGATGGCAGCCGGGCCCCGCAGCCTGCAGCTGCCGACGCGCACGGTGCTGTGCGCGGAGGACAACCCGGTCAACGCAACATTGCTGGAGGCCGTCCTGGAAGATGTCCCCGGGCTCGCCGTCCGCATCGGTACCAACGGCGAGGATACGCTGCGTATCGCGAAGGAACATCCGCCGCACTTGCTGCTGCTCGACATGCAGCTGCCCGACATGGACGGCATCGAACTGCTGGCCAGGCTGCGCCAGCTGCCCGGACTGGCCCACACGCCCGCCATCGTGGTGTCCGCCGATGCGATGCCGGGGGACATGGAACGTGCGTTGGCAAAGGGCTTCAGCGCCTACTGGACCAAGCCCATCAACGTGGCGACCGTGCAGTCGGAAGTGCTGCGCATACTGGCCGACAGCGCATCCGGCCCGCCTGCGAACCAAGCCATTCCGAACTGACCCGGCGTGGCGTCGCGGCATTGCGATGCCGCGCGAGAGTGCAGTCCTGCCAAGTGCGCAGGCGTCGCCACGAATGGGGTCTACTGCCGAGAAGTCGGATGGGCGCCACCCGCCGTTGCGCGGTCGCCGAACGGCATCGTCGCCGGCGGATACTGCCGCGCTGAACCTGCCGCAGCTCCGTCCCCTTCTACAATCTATACCGGGTGGACGGCCCTGCCGGGCGTTCCAGGTTTCAGCGACGGTCGGGCCGCCTCGCGGCTTTTGCGTGCCTGACACCATGACCGTCACCCCCATCCAGTGGATCGCTGCCGCTCTTTTCGCGCTCGCCTTGGTCCACACCTTCGCCGCCAGGCAGTTCGAGCGGCTCTCCCATCGTTATCCGGCCCACGCCGGCCTGTTCCACCTCCTCGGCGAAGTGGAAGTGGTGTTCGGCTTCTGGGCCATGGTGCTGGTTGCCACCATGGCGCTGGTGGCGGGGCCAGGTGAAGCCTTGGCCTATGCCGAATCGCGCCAGTACACCGAGCCGCTTTTCGTCTTTGCCGTGATGGTGATCGCGGCGTCCCGCCCGATCTTCCGGGCCGTGACGGGCGGCATGGAGCGCATCGCGCGCCGGTTGCCCGTGCGACGGCCCGTGGCCATGGCGTGGCTCGGGCTGGCGGCCGTTCCCCTGCTGGGGTCGCTGGTGACGGAGCCGGCGGCGATGACGATCGCGGCGCTGATGCTGGCCCCGCAGGTGTTTCGCCCGGGCGTGCCGGAAGGCCCCAAGTACTTCGCACTCGGCGTGCTGTTCGTCAACGTGTCGATCGGCGGCACGCTCACGTCCTTTGCGGCACCGCCCGTGCTGATGGTCGCGGCGGCATGGAACTGGGACAGCGCCTTCATGCTCACGCACTTTGGCTGGAAGGCCGCGTTGGCGGTGCTGGTCAATGCCATGCTGGCGACGGCGGTGCTGGCGCGCCACCTGCACGGCACACCGGACGCCACGCAGGCGGTGGACGCGCGCGTGCCCGTGACCGTGACGCTGGTGCACTTCGGCTTCCTGGCGGGTGTGGTGGTGCTGGCGCACCACCCGGTGGCGTTCCTGGGACTGTTCCTGATGTTCCTGGGCTACACACAGGCCTATGCGCGGCACCAGGGCCCGCTGATCGTGAAGGAGGCGCTGCTGGTGGCCTTCTTCCTGGCCGGGCTGGTGGTCCTGGGGGGCATGCAGCAATGGTGGCTGCAGCCCATCGTGGCAGGCATGTCGCCGCAGGTCCTGTTCTTCGGCGCGGCCGGGCTCACGGCGGTCACCGACAACGCGGCGCTGACCTACCTGGGTTCGCTGATCGATGGCATCTCGGAGGCTGCGAAGTACGCACTGGTGGCAGGCGCCGTGGCAGGTGGCGGCCTCACGGTGATCGCCAATGCACCCAATCCTGCCGGCGTGGCATTGCTGAAGGAGGGCTTCGCCGACGGCACGGTCAGCGCGGCTGGCCTGCTGGTGGGCGCCCTGCTGCCCACGGCCATCGCGGCAGCGGCCTTCCTGCTGCTGTGACCGGGCACCCGCGCCGCGCGGCTCAGGCCGCGAAGCTGATCTCCACCGAGGCTGCGCTGCGCTCGGCCTCGCCGTGGTAGACCGCCTCGATGTTGTTGCCGTCGGGGTCCAGCACGAACGCCGCGTAGTAGCCGGGGTGATAGGGCCGCTCTCCCGGCGCGCCGTGGTCCTGGCCGCCCGCAGCGAGGGCCGCATGGTGGAAGGCATCGACCATCGCGCGGTCGCGAGCCTGGAACGCCAGGTGGTGGCGGCCCGTGAGGTGGCCCTGCGCGGCCTGGCTGTCGGCCGAGGATACAAAGAGCTCATCGGCCCAGAAATAATCGTCCCCCTCACCGCCCAGCGGCACTTCGAGGACGCGCAGCACGTTCTCATAGAAGCGCCGGCTGGCGGGCAGGTCGCGCACCACCAGATGGAGGTGGTCGATGAGGCGGCCGCGGTGCAGCTGCTGGGTTTGCATGGCAAGGCTCCTGGATGGGGGGAGGGACATTGTGGCCAGGCCCCAGGGCCGCCACATGGAATGGCCTGCGGCGGCGAAGGGGCCTGCCGCGCGCGGTCAGTCGACCACCAGCAGACCTTCCTGGATGCGCTGGTGGTAATCCGCCAGCGGGATGGCGGCTGCACCCCGCACGTCCCCACGCTCCCAGGTGATGGTGACGTCGGCCTCGGTGATGATCAGTTCACACGGGCCGGGAGGAATCTTGATTTCCGGGCCATCACCTTCGCGAAAGGCCATGCCTTCGCGCACCTGGCCGAGCTTGCGCGTGTGCGGCGGCAGGGCCGCGGTGGGGGTGTCCGTCTGTGCCATGGGGGATTGCTCCGAGGTATCGATGGCCGAGGCTAAACACACCGGCGCACAGGCGCCATCGGCCACCGACGCCAATGTGTGTAGGCCCTGGCCGCCATCCGACAATGCAATGCATCTTCAGGATCGCAGCCATGCCCACCTCTCCACCCGCCCTGCACATCGCCGATTTCATCGCCACCTGGCAGCGGTCCCCGCTCGCGCCATGGGCGCCCTTGGCGCCGTGGGAGGTCACGGCGCAGTCCGAGTCCATCGTGCGCCAGCTGCTCGCGGCACTGCCGGAACAGGAATACCGCATCGCCGGCGAGGTCGCGATCCACCACAGCGCGCGCGTGGAGGACGGCGCGGTGCTCAAGGGTCCGCTGGTGCTGGGCCCCGGATGTTTCGTCGCCTCCGGTGCCTACCTGCGCGGCGGGAGCTGGCTGGCCGAGGGCTGCACCATCGGGCCGGGATCGGAGCTCAAATCGTCCTTCGTCTTCGCCGGCACCAAGCTCGCGCACTTCAATTTCGTGGGTGATTCGCTGCTGGGCGAGGATGTGAACCTGGAGGCCGGCAGCATCGTATGCAACTACCGCAACGAACGCAGCGACAAGCACATCCACGTGCGCATCGGCACAGCGCTGTACCGCACTGCGGCGCAGAAGTTCGGCGCGCTCATCGGCGACCACAGCCGCGTCGGCGCGAATGCGGTACTCGCACCCGGTGCACTGCTGGCGCCGGCCTCCGTGGTGCGCCGCGCGGCGCTGCGCGACGACGAGGACATGGTCGCCTGACCTGGCGCGGTCAGGGGCAGGCGCGCAGGCGGTTGCCCGTGAACTGGTAGGAGGCTGGCGAGTCGATCGCGCGGTGCGTGTCCTCGATGCCGCCACGCAGGCGTTCCAGCAGGTTCGCCACCAGCGATTCGGACTGCGCCCGCAAGGCGCCTTCGGCCTGTGCCGCGCTCTCGAAATGCGCGGGCGGCCCCAGCTGGGTGCGCAGCGCCACCTCCATCAGCCGCGCCCCGGCGCGCAGGTGGCTGCGCCACGCGGCGGCGTGCTCGAGTTCATGTTCGTCCACGATGCGCCGGCGGCAGGCATCGGTGAGTTCACGCGCGAGGTAGATCTGGAACACCGAGAAGCCCAGGCGCACGCGCAACGCGGGCCGCGCACAGACGCCGCCACCCACTGCCGGCTGCACCTGCAGGGCCCATTCGCTGCGCACCGACGGCTCGGCGACCGTGAGGCCCAGCACGGTGTGGTAGGCCCGCGCGCCGCTGCCGGACAGGCCGCGCAGTTCCTCGAGGCTGCGGCGGTCGTCGCGCGTCGGAAGGCGGTCCTCGTACACCACCTGGATCAGCGCGGGGTCGTCCGCCACAGGGCACGGGCCGGCGGGCGCAACGGTGGCGGCCCATGCCATGGACACCGGCAGGCAAACGGCCGCGGCCAGCATGCAGCAGGTGGGCGGCATCGAGGGCAGGCGCATGGGGGCCGATGGTATCTGTGTCGGCTTGTCCACCGACACGCGCGATGGCCCGCCGCTGACAAACACCCTGCCCCGGCGCGGCTACCCTGCCGCTGGCGCCGTGGCGGCCTCCGCACCGGGAGGAGCGCGGCCGCCGCAACAAGGAGCAGGCATGGCCGCGTCGATGTGGGAGCGTGTGGGCAACACCGTGGCGGAAGAATTCTCGGACGTGGCCGACGCGGAGCAGACGACGCGCATCGTGCTGCGGCTCACGCTGGCCGCGCTGCTGGGTGGCGTCCTCGGCTTCGAGCGCGAGGCCAAGGGCAAGGCGGCAGGGTTGCGCACGCACATGCTGGTGTGCATGGGCTCGGCGATGTTCGTGCTCAGCGCCGAGCTGGCGGGCGTGCTGGAGGCCGACATGAGCCGCGTGCTGCAAGGCGTGATCGCGGGCGTCGGCTTCCTGTGCGCGGGCACGATCCTCAAGGCGGAAAACGAGGAGCGCGTGCAGGGTCTGACCACCGCGGCCGGTGTATGGCTCACCGCCGCCATCGGCGTGGCGGCCGGCCTGGGGCTGGAGGCGACTGCCGTGCTCAGCACCGCGCTCGCCCTGGCCATCCTGTGCGCGGTACCGCTGGTGGAACGGCGCATGGGCAAGGCGGATTCGCCACCCCGCGCGCAACCCTCAGATTCCAGATAGCGAAAAGCCACCACGGAAAGCGGAAGGGCTCCGGGACTTGCTACAGTCCTGGGTTGCGCGGGCGCACACGCGAGAACCATCGCCACCACGCCCGCCAGGCGCAATCCCCACACCGCACGAGAGGACCACCATGGCTGCCGGCAACCCCAAGATCATCTACACACTCACCGACGAAGCACCCCTGCTGGCCACCCACGCCTTCCTGCCGATCATCCGCGCCTTCACGGCGCCGGCCGGCATCGATGTGGAAACCAGCGACATCTCCGTGGCCGGCCGCATCCTGGGCCAGTTCCCCGAGTACCTGAGCGAATCCCAGCGCGTGCCCGACAACCTGACCGAACTGGGCAAGCTCACGCTGCGCCGCGACGCCAACATCATCAAGCTGCCCAACATCAGCGCCTCGGTGTCCCAGCTCAAGGCCGCGATCAAGGAACTGCAGGACAAGGGCTACAAGATCCCCGACTACCCCGAGAACGCCAAGACGGACGAGGAAAAGGACATCCGCGCGCGCTACAACAAGTGCACCGGCTCCGCCGTGAACCCCGTGCTGCGCGAAGGCAACTCCGACCGCCGCGCGCCCAAGGCCGTGAAGGAATACGCGCGCAAGAACCCGCACAGCATGGCCGAGTGGAGCCAGGCCTCGCGCTCGCATGTGTCGCACATGCACGCCGGCGACTTCTACCACGGCGAAAAGTCCATGACGCTGGACCGCCCGCGCGAAGTGAAGATGGAGCTGATCACCAAGAGCGGCAAGACCATCGTGCTCAAGCCCAAGGTCGCCTTGCTGGACCGCGAGATCATCGACTCGATGTTCATGAGCAAGAAGGCGCTGGTGGCGTTCTACGAGAAAGAAATCGAGGACGCGCACAAGACCGGCGTGATGTTCTCGCTGCACGTCAAGGCCACCATGATGAAGGTGTCGCACCCCATCGTGTTCGGCCACTGCGTGCGCATCTTCTACAAGCAGGCTTTCGAGAAGCACGCCAAGCTGTTTGAGGAACTGGGCGTCAACGTCAACAACGGCATGGTCGATCTGTACAACAAGATCGCCGCGTTGCCGCAGAGCAAGCAGGACGAGATCAAGCGCGACCTGCATGCCTGCCACGAAGGCCGCCCCGAGCTGGCGATGGTCGATTCGGCCAAGGGCATCACCAACTTCCACTCGCCCAACGACATCATCGTGGACGCGTCCATGCCCGCGATGATCCGCAACGGCGGCAAGATGTGGGGCGCCGACGGCCGCCTGAAGGACGTGAAGGCCGTGATGCCCGAATCGACCTTCGCCCGCATCTACCAGGAGATCATTAACTTCTGCAAGTGGCACGGCGCCTTCGACCCCAGGACCATGGGCACGGTGCCCAACGTGGGCCTGATGGCGCAGCAGGCCGAGGAATACGGCTCGCACGACAAGACTTTCGAAATCGCCGAAGACGGCGTGGCCAACATCACCGACCTGGCCTCGGGCGAGGTCCTGCTGTCGCAGGACGTGGAACAGGGCGACATCTGGCGCATGTGCCAGGTGAAAGACGCTGCCATCCGCGACTGGGTCAAGCTGGCCGTCACGCGTGCACGCAACTCCGGCATGCCGGTGGTGTTCTGGCTCGACCAGTACCGCCCGCACGAGGCGCAGATGATCACCAAGGTCAAGATGTACCTGCACGAGCACAACACGCAGGGCCTGGACATCCAGATCATGAGCCAGGTGCGCGCCATGCGTTACACGCTGGAGCGCGTGATCCGTGGGCTGGACACCATCAGCGCCACCGGCAACATCCTGCGCGACTACCTGACCGACCTGTTCCCGATCATGGAGCTGGGCACCTCGGCCAAGATGTTGTCCATCGTGCCGCTGATGGCCGGTGGCGGCATGTACGAGACGGGTGCCGGCGGCTCCGCGCCCAAGCACGTGCAGCAGCTGGTGGAGGAGAACCACCTGCGCTGGGATTCGCTGGGCGAGTTCCTGGCGCTGGCCGTGAGCCTGGAAGACCTGGGCCTGAAGAACAACAACGCCCAGGCCAAGCTGCTGGCCGAGACGCTGGACGCGGCCACCGGCAAGCTGCTGGACACCAACAAGAACCCGTCGCCGAAGACGGGCCAGCTGGACAACCGCGGCAGCCAGTTCTACCTAGCGCTGTACTGGGCCCAGGCCCTGGCGGAGCAGACCAAGGATGCCGCGTTGCAGGCGCACTTCAAGCCGCTGGCCGAGAAGCTCGCCGCCAACGAGAAGAAGATCGTCGACGAGCTGGCCGCCGTGCAGGGCAAGCCGGTGGACATCGGTGGCTACTACATGCCCGACGTCGCCAAGACCGCGGCCATCATGCGGCCCAGCGCCACGCTGAACGCTGCGCTCTCCGGCGCGGCCTGACCTGCGCCCCTGCCACCGGCGCACAGCCGGTGGCCTTCTCCCCGGACGCGCGCTGCACCGCGGGCGCGCGTCCCTCCCCTCCCGCATGGCCCCCTCCTACCTGCCCACCCTGCGCCTGATCAGCCTGGCGGCCTTCACCAGTTCGGTCTCGATGCGGGTCGCCGATCCGATGCTGATCGCGGTGGGCACGGAGTTCCATGTCAGCACCGGCGATGCCTCGGCCATCGTCTCGGCCTTCGCAGTGGCCTACGGATTGCTGCAGCTGTTCTACGGGCCGCTGGGCGACCGCCTGGGCAAGCAACGGGTGATCATGGCCGCCACCTTCGGCTGCGCCCTCTTCAGCGTGCTCACGGCCTTCGCACCGACCTTCCCGCTGCTGGTGGCCAGCCGCGCGGCGATGGGTGCCGCGGCCGCGGGCATCATCCCGCTGACCATCGCGTGGGTGGGCGACCAGGTGGCCTACGACAAGCGCCAGGAAGCATTGGCACGCCTGATGGGTGCCACGCTCACCGGCATGATGGTCGGCCAGTGGTTCGGCGGTTATGCCGCGCAGGCACTGGGCTGGCGCACCGCCTTCATCGTCATCGGCGGCCTCTTTCTGCTGGCCGCCAGCGTGCTGTTCGTGAAGTCACGGGCCGAGCGCGCCGCTCCCAACACATCCACCGCCGCGGCCGCGCCACTGCCCGCCTACCTGCGCCAGAGCCTGGGCCTGCTGCAGCGCCCCCGCGTGCGGTGGGTGCTCACGGTCACTGCCCTCGAGGGCGTGCTGGCCTATGGGCCGCTGGCCTTCTTTCCCAGCCGGCTGGTGGAGCATTTCGGCTTCAGCGTGGCCGCGGCCGGCGGCACGATGATGCTCTTCGCCGTGGGCGGGCTCGCCTATGCACAGTTCGCCAAACGCTGGCTGGGCCTGTTGGGCGAACGTGGCCTGGCCTTGCTGGGCGGCTCGCTGATGGCGCTGTGCCTGGCCGCGCTGGCCTGGACACGCAGCGCCGAGGTCGCCATGGCCGGCTGCCTGCTCGCGGGCCTGGGCCTGTACATGCTGCACAACACGCTGCAGACCCAGGCCACGCAGATGGCGCCCGAGGCGCGGGGCGTGGCGGTCACGCTGTTCGCATGCTCGCTGTTCATGGGCCAGTCGGTGGGCGTGCTGACCGTCGGCTCCCTGCTGGACCGCCACTGGCTGACACCTGCCTTCGTGGTCGCCGGCCTGGCATTGCTGGCTCTGGGCGCATGGGTGTCACGCCATGTGCAGCCCCGCACGCAGAACGCTCAGAAATGAATCCCCTGCATCATCTGCTGCAACGCCACCGCCTCGGCGGATAACTGCTGCCGCGCCGCCTTCTCGCCCGGCTTGTGGCCCTTGGCGGCGGACGAATCCGGAAACATGCGGAAGCTGGTGTTCATCACGATCTGCGCCACGCGCGGCACCAGCGCATGCAGCACCTGGCCCGTGATGCCCATGCGCGTGGCGATGCGCACCGGCTTCAGGATGCAGGCCTGCGCCACCATGTCGGCGGCCTCTTCGGGTGACAGGGTCGGCACGTTGTTGTAGATGCCCGTGGGCGCGATCATCGGCGTGCGCACCAGCGGCATGTTGATGGTGGTGAACGAGATGCCCTGGTCGGCGAACTCGCTGGAGGCACACCGCGTCCAGGCGTCCAGCGCGGCTTTCGAGGCCACATACGCCGAGAAGCGCGGCGCATTCGTCAGCACGCCGATGGAGCTGATGTTGACCACATGGCCCCGGTGTTTGGCCACCATGCCGGGCAGCAGGCCCATGGTCACGCGCAGGCAGCCGAAGTAGTTCAGCTGCATGGTGCGTTCGTAGTCGTGGAAGCGGTCATAGCTGGACTCGATGGCGCGGCGGATGGAGCGGCCCGCGTTGTTGATCAGGAAGTCCACGCCACCGTGGTCTATCAGCAGCTGCGCGATGAAGCGGTCGCAGTCGGCCATGTCGGCAATGTCCACGGCATAGGGCAGAAAACGGTAGCCGCGCTCGCGCGCTTCCTTGCAGGCCTCTTCCAGCTTGTCGGCGTCCCGGCCGCAGATGACCGTGGTGGCGCCGGCCTCGGCGAACCGGTGGGCCGCCGCCAGGCCGATGCCCGAAGAGCCGCCCGTGACCAGCACCACCTTGCCGCCCACCGTGCCGCGCAACGAGCGGTCCACATGCAGGTCGGGGTCCAGGTGCCGCTCCCAGTAGTCCCACAGCCGCCAGGCATAGTCCTTGAGGTTCGGGCAGGCCACGCCCGTGCCCTTGAGCGCGGCCAGCGTGTCGCGGCAGTCGAAGCGCGTGGGGTAGTTGACGAAGGTGAGCATGTCCTCGGGCAGGCCCAGGTCCTTCATCACGGCGGCACGCACGCGGCGCACCGGCGCCAGCGCCATCAGGCCCTTGGTGATGCTGCGCGGGATGAAGCCGAACAGCGCCGCGTTCACGAACAGGTTCATCTTCGGCGCATGGGCGGCCTTGGCGAAGATGTCCAGCACGTCGCCCACGCGGTAGCCCACGGGATCGACCAGGTGGTAACAGCGGCCCGTGATGCCCTGCTGGTGGCTGATCGCATCGAGGGCGTCCACCACGAAGTCCACCGGCACGATGTTGATGCGCCCGCCTTCGAGGCCCACGGCCGGCATCCACGGCGGCAGCAGCTGGCGCATGCGCTGGATCAGCTTGAAGAAATAGTAGGGGCCGTCGATCTTGTCCATCTCGCCGGTCTGGCTGTCGCCCACCACCATCGCAGGGCGGTAGACGGACCAGGGGCGCTTGCATTCCGTGCGCACGATCTTCTCGCTCTCGTGCTTGGTCATGAAATACGGGTGGTCGTAGTTCTCGGCCTCGTCGAACATGTCCTCGCGGAACACGCCTTCGTACAAGCCCGCGGCGGCGATGGAGCTCACATGGTGCACATGGCCCGCATCGATGGCCTTGGCGAACTCCACCATGTTGCGTGTGCCATCGATGTTGACCGCGACCTGCGACGGGGCATCGGCGCCGAGGTCGTAGATGGCGGCCAGGTGGTAGACGTGGTCGACCTGGCCCTTGAGCTTCTTGAGCACATCGGCAGCGACACCGAGCTTCTTCTGCGTCAGGTCGCCCGGCACCGCGATGGCCCGCGCGGCCGTCACGCCCCAGAACGCCCGCAGCGCCGCGACCTTGTCCTCGCTCTCTGGCCGCACCAGGAAATGCACCACCGCACCCTTGCGCGCCAGCAGCTGCTTCACCAGCCGCCTGCCAATGAACCCGGACGCGCCGGTCACGAAATACTGCATGCCCTACCTCCATCGGTTGCACCGCCACGGACGGCGGGTGCCTCGGGCATTCTTGCGCGAAAGCGCAGCGCCGGGATTCCGCACAAACCCGTGGCGAGCACGTGGGGAGCCATTGCAAATGGCCGTGCTTTAGAAGCGCGCACCTACACGCGCGGCGCTCGCGTGGCTACAGTGCCCCATCCGCATTCACCACAGGAAGCCACGATGGTCACGAAGATCAAGAAGTCCGCCAGCAGCAGCCAGGACACCACCGGCAGCGAGGACACGCAGTCCACCTCCGCACGCGGCCCGCAGCTGGCCGACATGGTGCGCGAGTCCGCGCAGCAGATCTGGCAAGCCGGCCTGGGCGCCTTCGCCAAGGCCCAGGCCGAAGGCAGCAAGGCCTTCGAGGCCCTGGTCAAGGAAGGCAGCATGTTCCAGCGCAAGACGCAGTCCGCCGCCGAGGAAAAGGTCAACGAAGCCACCAGCCGCATGAGCAGCATGGCCAACGACATCTCGGCACGTGCCACGGGCCAGTGGGACAAGCTGGAAAACATCTTCGAGGAGCGCGTCGCGAAGGCGCTGCAGAAGCTCGGCGTGCCCTCGGCCAAGGACGTGCAGGCGCTGATCGTCCGCGTGGACGAACTCAACCGCCATGTGCAGGCGCTGGCTGAACGCGCAGGCACGGCGACCCCTGCCAAGCCCGCCGCGAAGGCCACCCGCAAGGCTCCCGCCAAGGCACCGGCCAAGGCAACTGCGAAAGCGGCGGCAAAGGCGGCGACCGGCACGGACGCGGCCGCACCCCAGGCGCCTGCCAAACGCAAGGCACCCGCGCGCAAGACCGCCAGCCGCAGCGCCTGAGGCATTGCCGGTCCCGCACGCCGGCCCGCAGGCCCGGCGTGTTGCCAGGGGCTGCTGCGCCGCAGCAGCCGTGCGCGATGCGGCCCCCTACACTGGCTCCCATGCCCTCTGCACCACCGCCTCGCCGCAGCCGCCCCCGGCGCGCGCGGGCGGCCGCCAGGCACCCCCGCATCGCGCTGGCGCTGGCCGGCGGGGGGCCGCTGGGCGCCATCTACGAAGTCGGCGCGTTGTGCGCGCTGGAGCATGCGCTGCAGGGCCTCGCACTGCAGCACCTGGACCACTACGTGGGTGTATCGGCCGGGGCCTTCCTGGCAGCAGCCATGGCCAACGGCATGTCCGCACGGGCGCTGCACGCGGCCTTCATCACCGCCGATCCGCAGCAGGCCGCAACCTTCGATCCCGCGTGGCTGATGGCGCCGGCGTATGGCGAATTCATGCAGCGCGGCCTGCGCATGCCCGGCCTGCTTGCCGATGCGGGCTGGGAGCTGCTGCGCGGCCGCGGCGGCTGGCCGCAATCGCTGGAGCGCCTGGGCGCGGCGATCCCCACCGGCGTCTTTTCCAGCGATGGCATGCACGAACGGCTGGAGCAGTTTTTCGTGCAGTCCGGCTTCTGCAACGATTTCCGCCGGCTCTCCACGCGCCTCACGCTCGTGGCCACCGACCTGGACACCGGCGACGCCGCGCCCTTCGGCAGCCCGGGTTGGGACGCGGTGCCCATCACGCGCGCCGTGCAGGCCAGTGCCGCGCTCCCCGGCATGTTCCCGCCGGTGGAGATCGGCGGCCACTGGTACGTGGACGGCGCGCTGAAGAAGACACTGCACGCTTCCGTGGCACTGGAGCAAGGCGTGGACCTGCTGTTGTGCCTGAACCCGCTGGTGCCCTTCCACACACAGGCGCAAGGTGATGACAACCCCTGGCCGCGTCGCGTCGTCGATGGCGGCCTGCCCGCCGTGATGAACCAGACCTTCCGTTCGATGATCCATTCCCGCGTGGAGCTGGGCATGCGGCAGTACGCGCACAGCTACCCCGACACCGACATCCTGCTGCTGGAGCCCGCGCGCCACGACCCCGTGCTGCAGCAGGCCAACACCTTCGGTTATGCCCGCCGCAGCGCACTGGCCGACCACGCCTTCCGCCAGACCCTGGCGTGGCTGCGCGCGCAGGCCCCCACGCTGGCGCCGATGCTGCAACGCCATGGCATCACGCTCGACACCGCGGCGCTGCAGGACCTGCAGACACCGTTGTCGGCCCGCATGGCACACACGGCACACATGGCAGCGACATCGCCCGCTGCGGCCGCGCGTCCTTTGAAGCAGGCCCTGTCGGCGCTGGATACCGCCCTGGACCGGCTGGGGCGCCTTACCGCCGCCCCTGCCCCGCGGCGTACCGCCCCGCACTGACCTCCATGGCCAAGAAGGCACCACGCCGCACGGCGGAACGCATCCTCGAGACGACGTTGTCGCTGTTCAACCGTTTCGGCGAACCGAATGTCTCCACCACGCTGATCTCCGCCGAGATGCGCATCAGCCCCGGCAACCTCTACTACCACTATCCCGCCAAGGACGAGCTGGTCAACGCGCTCTACGACCGCTTCGAGCACGCCATGCAGGCCCTGCTGCAGGCGGCCGACGAGGTGCGCGACGTCGAGGCCGCGTGGTTCTTCCTGCATTCGCTGTTCGAGCGGATCTGGGAGTACCGCTTCCTCTACCGCGACCTCAACGACCTGCTCTCGCGCAACCGCCATCTCGAAACCCATGTGCAACTGCTGCTGCAGCACAAGACCCGCGCGGTGCGCGACCTGCTGGCCGGGATGCGCCGCGGTGGTGCCCTGCGCATCGACGGCCCGGAGCTGGACACGGTGGCCACCAGCATGGTGGTGGTGCTGACCTACTGGCTCAGCTTCGAATACGTGCGTGCGCCGCGCACGGCATTGCAGGACGAGGGCGCACAGGCCGCGTCGCTGCACGGTGCACACCATGTGCTGGGGCTGCTGCTGCCCTACCTGGAAAGTGGCCAGCGTGCGCATTTCTTGACGCTGGTCAGCGCGTACGGCGGGAGCCGTCCGTTACAGTAGCGTCACGAGACAGGACTACAGTGCGTTCACCACGCATGACAGAAGCGGTCGAACCGCACGAGGAGACAACGATGGCCACCTGGACCATCTTCCCCTACACCGCGGACTACAACTTCGACGCGGCCAGTGTGCGCCGGCACTGGAGCCGGCTGCACAGCGGCGACATGGAACCCCTGCCCGAAGACCCGCAGCTGCTGGAGGCCTGGGCCCTCTTCCACAACGGCGAATTCCAGCGCGCCATGGACGCGGGCCTGAAGATCGGCATCTCGGGCATGACGCTCGCCAACAAGGCCGCCAGCATCTACGCCACCTACCTGGAGCAGAAGGAAAAGACCCGCCTGGAGCTGTTGCTGGAGGTCGCCGAACGCGCGCAGGCCCAGATCCGGCAGGACCCCGAGAACCCCAATGCCCACTACTGGCACGCCTACGCGCTGGGCCGCTACAACGAAGGCATCAGTGTCGCCAAGTCCATGGCGCAGGGCCTGGGGGGCAAGGTCAAGAGCTCGCTGGAACGCACCATCCGCCTGCAGCCCGCGCATGCCGATGCCCATGTGGCGCTGGGTGCCTTCCATGCCGACGTGATCGACAAGGTGGGCGCGCTCATCGGCAGCATGACCTACGGCGCCCGCAAGGATATCGGCCTCACGCTGCTGCACCAGGCCATGCGCATCAACATGGCCTCGATCGTGGCCATGGTGGAATACGCCAACGCCCTCATGATGCTCGAAGGCGACCAGAAGATGAAGGAAGCCACCTCCTGGTACCGCAAGGCCGCGGCCGTCACGCCCATCGATGCGGCGGAGCGGCTGGAGGTGGAGCGCGCCAAGGCCGGCCTGCGCGAGTGAGCCGCCCGGCGGGGAAGGCTCCGGTCACCCGCCCCACGGCAACATCAGCGCCAGCAGCTTCAACTGCTCGAACTCCGGCGCGAACCCATCGATGATCCGCTGCGGCTCCGGGCACAGCCCGGTGTCCGCGACCAGGCCGAACTGCACGCCGCCCCCATAGGTCAGGATCGACACGCCCAGGCCCACGTTGCCGCTCTGCGGCACCCAGAACAGCGTCTGTTCGAGCGTGGCGCCCAGGAAGCGCATCTTCGTGCTCGGCCCCGGCACGTTGGTCATCACGGCCGTGGTCTTGCTGGAGAAGAGCTCCAGCATGGCGTCCTGCGCGGGCTTGACCAGCAGGCCGGCCAGCGCCAGAAGGCCGAAGGTCATCAGCGGCTGCGTGCTGCCCTTGAGTTCGCGCATGCGCCGGCGCACTTCGTAGACGCGCTGCACCGGGTTCGGCAGGCCCAGCGGCAGCAGCACCGGCACCAGGCCGAAGCGGTTGCCGAGCTTGTGGGCCTGCTCCAGCGGCCGCAGGTTGACGGGCACCATGGCGCGGATCTCCCGGCCCTGCAGCGCATCGCCGTGCGCGCGCAGGTAGGACGCGATGGCGCCAGCCACGCAGCTGAGCAACACGTCGTTGACCGAGCAGCCCAGGGCCTTGCCCACCGCCTTGACCTCGTCCAGCGGCAGCGGCTCGCCCCAGGCCACGGCCTTGCGCTGGCCGGGCAAACCCTTGAGGCGGCTCGCGGAGTCGTCGGGCATCAGCGCCAGCGACGCCGCGTCGCGCAGCACCTGGTACGCCATGCGGGCCGTGTCCATGGAAGCACCCAGGCCCTTCTCCACGCCAGCCTGGGGCTGGCCCAGCAGGCCCAGCACACCGGCCGCACCGCTACCCGCGCCATCGAGCAACCGCACGGCGGCACCGGCGAGGGGCTTGACCAGGCTGCCGGCGATCCAGTCCTCGGCCGCGCCCCAGCCTTCGCGCGGCGCCTGGCGTGCGCGGCGTGTGGGCGGCGCGACCCCGCCGTCCACCAGCGACTGCATCACCGCGATCAGCGCGATGCCGTCGGCGATGCAGTGGTGGATACGCGCCAGCAGCGCGGAGCCGCCGTCGTAGTCCTCGACCAGGTGGAACTGCCACAGCGGGCGGCGCGGGTCCAGCGGCTGCATGGCGAGCTGGCCGAGGCGGTTCTGCAGGGCCTCGCGCGCCTTGCCCTTTGCGTGGCGCGGCAGCGCTTCGCGCACGACATGGTGGTGGATGTCGAAGGCCTTGTCGGGCACCCACAGCGCACCAGCCGCGTCCTGTACCACGCGCTGCGTGAAGCGCTGGTATGTCAGCAGCCGCTCCTCGACGCGCTGGCAAAGGTCTTCATAGCGCACGCCGGGCCGCAGGATCCACACGCCCACGATCATCATGAGGTTGCGCGGGCTGTCCATGCGCAGCCAGGCCGTGTCGACGCGGCTCATGCGCTCGCCACCGGGCAACAGCACCTTGCCGGCCAGGGCGGGCAGGGAGCGGACGGAGGCCAGAGCCCCCGTCCCTGCACTGCCCTTTGCCGCGGATGTTCGGATTCGCGTGACCATCGTGCCTCCTGCTGCGCCATTGTGGGAGCAAAGCAGCGCTGGCGATAATGCGCGAATACCCCAACGCCACCGTACCGGAGATGTCCAATGGCTGATGTGAAAGCCCGTTTCGAAGCCGCCTTCGCCGAATCGAAGAACCTCAGCGAGCGCCCCGACAACGCCACGCTGCTGAAGCTCTATGCGCTGTACAAACAGGGCAGCGTGGGCGACAACAACGACAAGAAGCCGGGCTTCAGCGACATGGTGGGCCGCGCCAAATGGGACGCGTGGAACAAGCTCAAGGGCACCTCGCAGGAAGATGCCATGGGCCAGTACGCCGACCTGATTGACTCCCTCAGCTGAAGCATCCCCCAGGCGGCTTCGCCGCTCCCCCTTCTGCCGCGCGAAGTGGGCGCACCCAGCGGCCCGGCAAAGCCGGTTCCGCGGGTGCCCTGGTAGGATCAGCCTATGACGCCGCGCTCACGAAGGCGGGCGATCTGCTCCGGCGTGATGCCCACCTCGCGCAGCACGGCGTCCGTGTCCTGCCCCAGGTCGGGCGCATTGCGACGGTGGCGGCCGGGCGTGGCCGAGAGCTTGGGCACGAAGCCCGGCACCGGCACCGCCGTGCCGTCGCGCAGCGTCACCTCCGACAACATGCCACGCGCAGCGTAGTGCGGGTCGGCCGCGATGTCGGCCACGGTGTAGATGCGGCCCGATGGCACGGCGGCACCTTCGAGCACGGCCATCACCGCGTCGATGGAACGCTCCGCGGCCCATGCGCCGATGGCACCATCGATCTCCTCCACGCGCGCCACGCGGCCGGTGTTGTCCTGCAGTTGCGGGTCGCTGCCCAGGTCGTCGCGGCCGATGGCGCGCATCAGGCGCTTGAAGATGCTGTCGCCGTTGCCGGCGATGATCGCGTAGCCGCCGTCCGCGCAGCAGTACGCATTGGTCGGCGCGATGCCCGGCAGCGCGCTGCCCGAGGGCTGGCGCACCGCACCGAAGACGCCGTACTCCGGCAGCAGGCTCTCCATGCAATTGAAGACGGCCTCGTACAGCGCCACGTCCACCACCTGGCCGCGGCCCTTGGGCGCGTCGGGGCCGATGGTGCGCTGTCGGTGGTGCAACGCCATCAGCACGCCGATCACGCCGTGCAGCGAGGCCAGCGTGTCGCCGATGCTCACGCCCACGCGCACCGGCGCACGGCCCGGCTCGCCAGACAGGTGGCGCAGGCCGCCCATGGCTTCGGCCACCACGCCGAAGCCGGGGCGGTCGCGGTAGGGGCCGGTCTGGCCGTAACCGCTGATGCGCAGCATGATGAGACCCGGGTTCGCGGCCTGCAGCACCTCGGGCCCCAGGCCCCAGCCTTCCATGGCGCCGGGGCGGAAGTTCTCGACCAGCACGTCGGCCTGGGCCGCCAGCCTGCGCACCAGTTCCTGCGCGTCGGGCTGGCGCAGGTCCAGCGCCAGCGAACGCTTGTTGCGCGACTGCACCTGCCACCAGAGCGAGGTGCCGTCCTTGCAGAGCCGCCAGGTGCGCAGCGGGTCGCCGCCGGTGCGTGCGGGCGAGGCCGGGTCGGCCGGCGGCTCGATCTTGACCACATCGGCACCGAAATCGCCCAGGGTCTTCGCAGCGAAGGGGCCCGCGATGAGCTGGCCCAGTTCCAGCACCTTGATGCCGTCCAGGGCACCGGGGCCCGGCAGCAACGTGTCCTGGCTCATCGCTTGGTTGCGGGCTTGGCGCGCGCCGCCTTGGGCGCCGGTACGGTGTCCGGTGCGGGCAGCATGGCATCCAGCATCTTCGAGATCTCGGCCTCGATACGCCCCTTGAAGGCGCCCAGCAGCAGGCCGAGTTTCGCGTCGAGCTCGAAGCTGTCCTTGGTCACGCGCAGTTGGCCGTCCACGCCCGATCGCTTGAACAGCACCGTGTCGCTGCCCCGCCCCTCTTCGTAGACACATTCCATGTCCAGTTCCTGCTCCACCTGCTCGGCCCAGCGCAGCGCGGTCTTGCGCGCCTGTGCCAAGCCCAGCGCATGCGGGCGCACCATGTGTATGTCAGCCACTGCCGGTCTTCCTTGTGGTGTTCTTCAACGGCCGGTCAGCTCTTGCAGCCGGCGCGTGCGCTCTCCCGGCGGCAGGGCTGCCAGCCGGCGCACCGCATCATAAAACGCGGGCCAGTCGCCGCTCTGCTGCGCGAACAGGGCCTCGAAGGCCGGCACGAGATCGTCGTAGGCGGCCTGCGCCGCGAAGCTGGCGTTGTTGGCCATCGCCACCCACTGGTCGTAGCCCGCATAGCCGCCCCAGCCGGCACGCAGGGCCGCATACTGCGTGCGGAAGTCCTGCATCGCCTGGGCCTTGAGCGCCAGCTTGGACGTGCGGTCCTGCGCCAGCGACGAGGTCGGTGCATAGATGTCGCGCAGCCGTTCGCGCGTGGCGGCCGTGAGCGCGCGAAACGCGTGGCGGCGCTCGTCGAAGGCGTCCGAATCCGCCTGGCCGGTGCTGCTGTGGGTGTAGAGCGTCCACTGTGCGGCTCCCAGCCGCTCCACGGCCGTGGCGAAGGACTCGTTGAAGCGCGTGTCGTCTGCCACGTAGGCCACCTGGTGCGCCAGCTCGTGGAAGATGATCCGCGCCAGCTCGATCTCGGGGTAGTGGATGAAGGTGCTGAGCAGCGGGTCGCCGCCCATCCAGTTCATCCAGCCCAGCGTGGAGTAGGCCGGCACGCCGTACACGGCCACCTCCAGCCCCTGCTTCTTCAGGGCATCGGCCTCGGCCCGCGCATCGGCCTCGCTGTAGTAGCCACGGTAGCCCACGCAACCCAGCACCGGGAAACACCAGGTCTGCAGCGTCAGCGAGAGTTCGGGCGTGGCCACCACGTTCCACACCACGGCGCGCCGCTGCAGGTCCGCGTAGCGGTGGTAGCTGGGGTTGTCGGGCAGCTTCAGATGCTCGACCGCGAAACCGCGCATCGCGCGCGCCATCTGCAGTTGCCGGCGCAGCTCGGCCGGTGTGCCCGCGTCGCCCAGCCAGTCCTCCACCGGGCGTGCCGAGCGCATCAGCTGCAGGTGGCCGCTGGCGGACTGCCAGTAGTACTGCGTATCGGCGCACCCCGCGGCCAGCACGGCAGCGGCCAGCGTCAGCAGCAGCGCGACACGGCGCAAGGGCATGGCGGGCTGGAGGGACATGCGCGGCATTGTGTCGCAAAGCCTCGCGACGGTCTGTTGCCGTTCGTAGGCAGGCGTATGCTCCCTTCCATGCCCCGCCTGACACAAGCGCCGAACATCGCGATCGCCACGCTGTGGTCGGACGCGCTCAACGCGGAGGGCATCGCCAGCAGCGTGCAGCGCATGTACCTGAGCGGAGTGGCCGGCGAGCTGCCACCGGACCAGTGCCTTCCCGAAGTCTGGGTGACGCATGCAGAGCAGTTCGACCAGGCCCAGGGCGTGCTCCACGCGCTGCGCCATGTGCCGCAGCGGCGCTGGAACTGCCCCTGCGGCGAACTGGTGGAGGGTGGGTTCGAGCAGTGCTGGGCGTGCGGGGCCTGGATGCCCAATTAGCGGCGCGTTGCCACGGCATCCATCCGGCGGCAGCGCGGTCCTCTCGATCTCCACCTTGGTCTGCAGCGTCATCAGCGCCCTCAGCGCCGGCAACGCTTCATCGGTTTTCCAGGGCCGCCGCGGCCCGTGCGTGTTGCCTGACCTTGCCCAGCAGCCGGTGCAGCGTGGTCACCTCGCGCTCGGACAGGGCGGCGAAGGCGTCGACGATCCAGGCCTCGTGGGCCTGCGCCATCTCGGCGAACTGGCGCCGACCCTTCGGCGTGAGCCGCACGCGGTAGGCGCGCCGGTCACCCGGCACCGCCACGCGTTCCACCAGCGCCTCGGCCACCAGCTGGTCGGTGATGGCCGTGACATTGCCGCCGGTGACCATCATGCGGCGCGACAGCTCGTTCATCTTGAGGCCGTCGCGGGCGCGCTCCAGCTGGGCCATCAGGTCGAAACGCGGCAGCGTGGTGTCGAACTGCGCACGCAGGCCACCGCGCACCTGGTTCTCGATGAGCTGGGTGCAGGTGAGCAGGCGCAACCACAGGCGCAGTGCCTCCGGATGCTCGGCCTCGGTGGTGCCTTCCAGGCGGGCTTCCTTGTCCATCACGGGCCCGGGCGGATGTGGCGGCACAGCATGTTCATGGGAAAATAGTTTAGGTCTCAATAATCTGCTGTCAACTGCAATCTGCGCGACAACCATACCCCGATGCGAAGTCAGGGTTTGCGCTAGGATGGCAGCACCATCGTTTCCGTCTGTAGACCGTCCGCAGCGTCCATGGAACATCTGATTCGCACAGCGCAGGCCCAGCTTGCGCGGCTCAGCACCCCGCTGGCCTTGCAATTTCCCGGGGGCCGCACCGCCGGCCCGCAACAACCCGCCGTCACCCTGGAATTCACGAGCTGGCCCACGGTCGGCTTGCTGGCGGCGGGCCAGATAGGCACGCTGGGCGAAGCCTATGTCGAGGACAAGGTGCGCATCCGCGGCCGCATGCGCGACCTGATGTCCGCGGCCACCGAGCTGCTGCCCGGAAGCCCCGCCGAGGCCGGCAAGAGCCATTGGTGGAGCAGCCTGCTCCACCGTGCGCGCTCCGCGACACGCCATTCCCTGGACCGCGATGCCCAGCAGATCCAGTTCCACTACGACGTGGGCGACGATTTCTACGCGCTGTGGCTCGACCCGCGCCGCGTCTACTCCTGCGCCTACTACGCCGACGAGGCGATGACACTGGCCCAGGCGCAGGAGGCCAAGCTGGACCACATCTGCCGCAAGCTGCGGCTGCAGCCCGGTGACAAGTTCCTGGACATCGGCTCGGGCTGGGGCGCGCTGCTGCTGTGGGCCGCAGAGCACTATGGCGTGGATGCCACGGGCATCACGCTGTCGCACAACCAGCGCGCCCATGTGGAGCACCTGATCGCGGAGCGGGGGCTGCAGGGCCGTGTGCGCGTGGAGCTGCGCGACTACCGCAAGCTCGACCCACGCGAGCATCAGTTCGACAAGATCGCCTCGGTGGGCATGATCGAGCACGTGGGCCGCGCCAACCTGGCGACCTACTTCGACCAGATCCACGCGCTGCTCAAGCCCGGCGGCCTGGTGATGAACCACGGCATCACCTCGTACCAGCCCGGCACCGAGCAGCTCGGAGCGGGCATGGGCGACTTCATCGAGAAATACATCTTCCCCGGTGGCGAGCTGCTGCACGTGAGCGAGCTGCTGCGGGCCACGGCCGTGGCGGGGCTGGAGATGCTCGACACCGAGAACCTGCGGCCGCACTACGCGCGCACGTTGTGGGCCTGGTCCGACGGGCTGGAAGCCCGGCTCGACGAGGCCCGGCAGACGCTGGAGCGCTCGACCGGCAAGCCTGAGCAGGCCGAGCGTATCCTTCGGGCCTACCGGCTTTACCTGGCAGGCAGCGCGATGAGCTTCGAGCAGGGCTGGATCGCGCTGCACCAGATGCTGTCGGCCCGGCCCAGCCAGGACACGGCCTTCGACCATCCGCGCGGTGCACGCTCCCTGTACCCTTTCAACCGCAGCTACATGTACCCCACACCTGCCACCGCACCATGAGCATCACCTTCAAATCACGCGCCACCGGCAACCTCATCATGCTCGACGCCGTGGCCCGGCAGGTGCTCGGCATCCTCGGCAAGGACGCGGACGCGCGCACCGGCATCGTGACGGTGGAACAGATCCCGGCCGCCATCGCTGCGCTGCAGGCGGCGATCCACAGCGACGAGGAGCACCACGCGCAGGCCGCGCGCGAGGCCGGCGCCACCAGCGACGCAGATCCCGATGCGACGCTGCGCGCCGAGGACGTGACGCTGCGCCAGCGCGCGCGCCCCTTCATCGACATGCTGGAGCGCAGCCTGGCGGAGCGCCACGAGGTGGTCTGGGGGGTGTGAAGCGAACGCCGCCGTGACGCGCGGCGCAGCGGACAACCGAAAAGGCCCCGTCAGTCCAGCTTGGCGCCGGACGCCTTCACCACCGGCTGCCACTTCTTCAGCTCGGCATCGATCACCGCCGCGAATTCCGCCGGCGTGTTGCCGCTGGCCACGGCACCGTTGGCGAGCAGGCGCTCCTTCATCGCCGGCGTGGTCAAGGCGCGCGCCGTTTCCTGCTGCAGGCGCTGCACGATCTCGGCCGGCGTGCCGGCGGGTGCCAGCAGGCCGAACCAGGAACTGGCCTCGAAGCCCTTGAGCTGGCCCGCCTCCTCCACCGTGGGCACGTCGGGCAGCGCCGCGGCACGGCCGGCGCTGGTGACCGCGAAGGCCTTGAGCCTGCCGCCCTTGATGAGCTGCATGGACGAAGGCAGGTTGTCGAACATCACGTCCACCTGGCCCGCCACCAGGGCCTGCAGCGCCGGCCCGGAGCCCGAGTAGGGAATGTGGGTCATGAACACGCCGGTCATCGTCTTGAAGAGTTCACCCGCGAGGTGGATCGAGGTGCCGTTGCCGCTGGAGGCCATGTTCAGCTTGCCGGGGTGCGCCCTGGCGTAGCGGATGAACTCGGGCACCGTGTGGATGTTGAGCCGGGCCGCCGTGTCCACGCCCATCACCATCACGTTGGGCACGCCCGCCACCAGCGTGACCGGGGCGAAGTCCTTCTGCGGATCGAAAGGCAGCTTCGCATAGAGCCACTTGTTGATGGACTGGGTGCCCACTGTGCCCATGAGCAGCGTGTAGCCGTCCGGCGCAGCCTTGGCCACCCAGTTCGGCGCCGATGTTGCCGCCCGCACCCGCGCGGTTGTCGACCACGAACTGCTGGCCCAGGGCGCGGGAGAGCTCGGGCGCCACCGCGCGGGCCAGGATGTCGGTGGTGCCGCCCGGCGCGAAGGGCACGACGATGCGCACCGGCTTGGTGGGCCAGCCCGACTGCGCGCGCACAGCGCCCGCAGCGCCCAGCGCCACAGCGCCTGCGGCCATCAGCACATGGCGGCGACCGAGCCCCGCCGCGGGAATGGATGGATAACTTGTAGTCATGGTGCATGCCTCCTTGGTGTATGGGAATCTGCGCCGCAAACGAAAAAGCCGCAACGGGCAACCCTTGCGGCTTTTGGCGTGTGCGGCACCTGCCGGTGCCGGAATCAGTCCGCGAACTGGCCCGCCGCCTCGATCACCGGCTTGAGCTTGGCGATCTCGGCCATCACGAAGGCCTTGTGGGCCGCGGGATCGACGCGGTTGTCGGTCACCACCACGGCGCCGAGGGCGTCTTCCTTCTTGATGAACTCGGGGTCCTTGAGCGCGACCTTGAGCGCATCGTTGAGCTTCTTGAGCACCGGCGCCGGCGTGCCCTTGGGCGCGTAGAGGCCGTGCCAGATCGTCAGGTTGAAGCCCTTCAACCCCATCTCGTTGAGCGTGGGGTAGTCCTTCAGCACCTTGTTGTTGGACAGCGGCTTGGCGGTGGTCACGGCGAAGGCCTTCACCTTGCCGGCCTCGATCTGGCCCGTGGTGTTGGTGCTCTGGTCGCACATCAGGTCCACCTGGCCGCCCAGCAGGGCATTCATGGCCGGGGCCGTGCCACCGAAGGGGATGGTCGTCATGGCCTCGTTGGCCTTGACGGCCGACTGCCACATGAGGCCGCACAGGTGCGACGCGGAACCCAGGCCGGCGTGCGCGATGTTGAGCTTGCCGGCATTGGTGCGGATGTAGTTCTCGAAGTCGCGGTAGGTGTTGGCCTGCATCTGCGGCTTGGCGATCAGCGTCATCGGCACTTCGTTGATCAGGCCGAGGTACTCGAACTCCTCGGTCTTGTACGACAGCTTCTTGTACAGCGCGGGCGAGGAGGCCATGCCGATGTGGTGCAGCAGCAGGGTGTAGCCATCGGGCGCCGCGCGTGCGACCTTGGCCGCACCGATGGTGCCGCCCGCGCCGGCTGCGTTGTCGATCACGAAGTTCGCCGAACCTCCCATGGCCTTGCGCAGGGCCTCGGCGAGGTGGCGCGACACCACGTCGGTCGGGCCGCCGGCCGCGAAAGGCACCACGATGGTGACGGGGCGGTTGGGATAGTCCTGGGCGCCGGCGACCAGCGCGGTGGCGGCGAGCGTGGCCGCGAGGAGTTGCTTGATCATGGTGAGGGGTCCTACGGAAAAAACGATGGCACAGTCTACGGGCGCCTGAGGCGCATCCCACGTGCGGCGCACTAGGGATATCCCTCAATCCCCACCACGTGGAGGGACACTGGCCCGGGGTTCAACGGTAGCTGCGGGCATCCTCGATCACCTTGCCATCGTTCGGCAGGCTGCCTGGCAGCAGCACTTCCACCTCGCCACGCAGCTTGGTCACGTCACGGATGGCTTCGCGCAGCTTGTCCGCCAGGCTGTCGGGGCCGGAGCAATCGCTCTCCACCTGCAGCATCATGCGGTCGTCGGCCATCTCACCAGTGACGACGAGGCGCGCCTTGCGCACCTCGGGGAAGCGCTTGGCGATGGCATCGACCTGCCCCGGATGCACGAACATGCCGCGCACCTTGGTGGTCTGGTCCGCGCGGCCCATCCAGCCGCGGATGCGCGTCGCGGTGCGGCCTGTGGGGCAGTCGCCCGGCAACACGGCCGAGAGGTCGCCGGTGCCGAAGCGCACCAGCGGGTAGTCGGGGTTGAAGGTGGTGACGACCAGTTCACCGACCTCGCCCTCGGGGACCACATCGCCGGTGCCCGGCCGCACGATCTCGACGATGACCCCTTCATCCAGCACCAGCCCTTCGCGCGCCGTGGTCTCGTAGGCGATGAGGCCCAGGTCCGCCGTGGCCAGGCACTGGTAGGCCGCGATGCCGCGCTCCGTGAACCAGTCACGCAGGCTGGGCGGAAAGGCCTCGCCACCCACCAGCGCCTTGCGCACGGAGGCGATGGAGATACCCATCTCGGCTGCCTTCTCGACGATGATCTTGAGGAAACTGGGGGTGCCGATGTAGCCCGCGGGCCGCAGTTCGGCCATGGCCTGCACCTGCTGCTCGGTCTGGCCGGTGCCGCCGGGGAACACGGTGCAACCCAAGGCATGCGCCCCCGTCTCCATCATCGAGCCGGCTGGCACGAAGTGGTAGCTGAAGCTGTTGTGGATCAGCTCGCCGGGCCGGAAGCCCGCCGCGTAGAGGGACCGCGCCAGTCGCCAGTAGTCGCTGGCCGTGCCCTCCGGCTCGTAGAGCGTGCCGGGGCTGGCGAAGACACGCCGCATTGCGGCGCCGTAGCCCACCGCCGCGAAACCGCCAAACGCGTTGCCACCGGCGGCACGCGAGGCCTTCTGCCGCTCCAGCAGTTCGCTCTTGCGCACCACGGGCAAGCGGGCCAGGGCCGCGCGGTCATGCAGCTGGGCCGGGTCCACGCCGGCCAGCAATTCGGCAAAGGCCGGGCTGCGGTCGCGGGCATGGGCCACCTGGGCAGGCAGGCGCGCGAACAGGTCGGCCTCGCGTGCGGCCGCACTGCGGGTCTCCAGCGCGTCGTAGTACTCGGTCATGGTGTATGCGGGAACAGGTTCATGCCAGCCAACGCTTGCGGCGCTTGTAGCTCTTCACGTCCTTGAAACTCTTGCGCTCGCCGCCGCCCACGCCCAGGTAGAACTCTTTCACGTCCTCGTTGCTGGCCAGGTCGGCCGCGGCTCCGTCCATCACCACGCGGCCCGATTCCATGATGTAGCCGTAGTCGGCATACCGCAGCGCCATGTTGGTGTTCTGCTCGGCCAGCAAAAAGGTCACGCGCTCCTTCTGGTTGAGGTCCTGCACAATGCCGAAGACCTCCTCCACGATCTGCGGCGCCAGGCCCATGGAGGGCTCGTCCAGCAGCACGAGCGAGGGGTTGGCCATCAGCGCGCGGCCGATGGCGCACATCTGCTGCTCGCCGCCTGAGGTGTAGGCGGCCTGGGACGTGCGGCGGGTCTTCAGGCGCGGGAAATAAGCGTAGACCTTCTCCAGGTTGGCCTGCACCTCGCTGCGGGTCTTGCGCGTGTAAGCGCCGGTCAGCAGGTTCTCCTCGATGGTGAGGTGCGCGAAGCAGTGGCGCCCTTCCATGACCTGCACCACGCCGCGCTGCACCAGGTCAGCGGGCGACAGGTTCTCGATGCGTTCGCCCCGCAGCTCGATGGAGCCTTTCGTGACGGCGCCGCGCTCGCCGCGCAGGAGGTTGGACACGGCGCGCAGCGTAGTGGTCTTGCCGGCACCGTTGCCGCCCAGGATGGCCACGATGCCGCCTTCAGGGACCTGCAGCGAGACCCCCTTGAGCACCAGGATCACGTGGTTGTAGATCACCTCGATGCCGTTGACGTTCAGGACGATGTTGGGGGTGCTCATAGGAATAGGTCTTGACCAGATGCAAGGGCCCGCATGGCGGCCCTTGCATCTGGCGGCTGCCGCTGCAGCCGCCGCCCCTCCTTGCCGGAGGGGCGCGGGAACGCAGATCAGGACTGGCAGTCCGCCGCGTCGCGGCGCACCATCTTCTTGTCAGCCAGGTACTTCTCGGCACCGGACTTGATCATCGGCTTGATGATCTGTTCGTCGGCCTGCATGAAGTCCGAGCTGAAGCTCCACTTGCTGCCATCCCAGGTCTGCACGCGGGCCCAGGTGGAGCCCATGTGGTCGGAGCAGGAGGTGGACAGCGGGCGCATGATGCCGGCGAAGCCCAGCGCGTCCAGCCGCTTCTGGTCCAGCGCCAGGTTCTCCAGGCCCCAGCGCACCTGTTCACCCGTCATGACCTTGCCCTTGCCGAAACGCTCCTGCGCGCGGCGCACGGCCTCGATGCTGAGCATCTGGATGATCACGCCGCGCGTGTAGAGCACCTGCCCCACTTCGTCCTTCGGGCCCGTGCCCTGGCCCTTGTCGTGCACCAGCTTCAGGATGTCCTGGATGACCTTGGGCTGCGTGCCCGAGGTGTTGAGGTTCAGCGCGTTGTAACCCTTGGCGCCCTCGCCCACGTCCTTCACGTCGGGCTCGGCACCGGCCCACCACACGCCGTACATCTTGTCGCGCGGGTAGCCAGTTGCCTGGGCTTCCTTGAGCGCGGTGGAATTCATCACGCCCCAGCCCCACAGCAGCACGTAGTCCGGCCGGCTCTGGCGCACCTGCAGCCACGCGGCCTTCTGGTCCACGCCCGGCGCGGTGACGGGCACCAGCTGCAGGTCGAAGCCATGCATCTTGGCGCGTTCCTGCAGCAGGGGGATCGGCTCCTTGCCGAACGGCGAGTCGTGGTAGACCAGCGTGATCTTCTTGCCCTTGAGCTTGTCCAGCCCGCCCTCCTTCTTGCCGAGGTGCTGGATCAGGATGTCGGCGGCGGTCCAGTAGCTGCCCATCAGCGGGAAGTTCCACTTGAAGGCCTGGCCGTCCTGCGACACCGACAAGCCGTAGCCCAGCGTGATCAGCGGCACCTTGTCGGTGGGCACCTTCTCCGTCAATGCAAAGGTGATGCCGGTGGCCTGCGGGTCGAACAGCGCCACGCCGGGCCGGCCCTTGAGGCGCTCATAACACTCCACGCCCTTGTCGGTCTGGTAGCCGGTTTCGCATTCCTCGTAGGTCAGCTTCACGCCGTTGATGCCGCCATCGCGGGCGTTGATCATCTTGAGGTAGTCCTGCTTGCCGTTGGCCCAGGGCACGCCGTTGGGCGCGTAGGGCCCGGTGCGGTAGGACAGCAGCGGGAAGAACTGCTCCTTGGCCTGCGCCAGGGCATTCGTGGACACCAGCGAGGACGCGCCCGCCGCGAGCGCGGCGGCGGTCAGGATCAGGTTGCGAATTTTCATGTGTATCTCCTCTTGATTGGACTGACGTATGGAACCAGGAACTCAAACAACTCAACCACCACTCAATGCGGGAACGGCCACAGCCGCAGCTTCTGCCGCCCCAGGGACCACAGGCGCGCCAGGCCATGCGGCTCCACGATCAGGAACCACACGATCAGGCCGCCGAAGATCATCAGCTCGGCGTGCGACGTGGCCGCGGTGGACACCTCCAGCTGCACCAGTCGCGCGGCGAACGGCAGGAACTGGCCCAGGAAGATCGGCAGCACCACGATGAAGGCCGCGCCGAAGAAGGCCCCCGAAATCGAGCCCAGCCCGCCGATGATCACCATGAACAGCAGGCGGAAGGACTGGTCCACCGAGAAAGCAGCCGGCTCCCACGCGCCCAGGTAGATGAAGGCCCACAACGCACCCGCCACACCGATGATGAAGGAGCTGACGGCGAAGGCCGTGAGCTTGGCGTACATCGGCCGAATGCCGATCACGGCCGCTGCCACGTCCATGTCACGTATCGCCATCCACTCGCGGCCCACGGCGCCACGCACCAGGTTCTTGGCCATCAAGGCGATCAGCGACAGGATCACCAGGCAGAACAGGTATTTGGAGATGGCGCTTTCCACGGAGAAGCCGAAGACCTGCAGGCCATTGACCGACACCGAGCCCGAGGGCGAGTCGTTCACCAGCCACTTGATACGCAGGAACATCCAGTCGCTGAAGAACTGCGCGGCCAGCGTGGCCACCGCCAGGTACAGCCCCTTCACGCGCAGGCTGGGCAGGCCGAACAGGATGCCGAAGGCCGTGGCGCACAGGCCGCCCAGGATCAGCGCGGGCACGAGCGGCATGCCGGGGATGCGCACGAAGAAGTTGTAGGCGCCATAGGCCCCCACCGCCATGAATGCGCCCGAGCCCAGCGAGATTTGCCCGCAATACCCCACCAGGATGTTCACGCCCAGCGCTGCCAGGGACATGATCAGGAAGGGAATGAGCACGGCGCGGAACAGGTAGTCACTCGCGAGCAGCGGCACCGCCACGAACGCGACTGCCAGCAGCAGCGCCATCGCCACGCGGTCCTGCAGGATCGGGAAGATCTGCTGGTCCGCCCGGTAGGTGGTCTTGAACTGGCCGTTTTCTCTGTAGAACATGGTTGTTGGCGCCTACACGCGGTCGATGATCTTTTCGCCGAACAAACCCTGCGGCCGGACAACCAGGATGCCGAGCGCAAGCACATATGCAAACCAGATCTCGATGCCGCCCCCCACATAGGGCCCCAGGAACACCTCTGAGAGCTTCTCGCCCACGCCGATGATCAGCCCGCCCAGGATCGCGCCGGGCACCGAGGTCAGTCCCCCCAGGATCACCACGGGCAGCGCACGCAAGGCCACATTCGCCAGCGAGAACTGCACCCCGAGCTTGCTGCCCCAGATCATTCCCGCGACCAGCGCGACGACGCCTGCCACACACCACACGATGACCCAGATGCGCCCCAGCGGAATGCCGATGGACTGCGCGGCCTGGTGGTCATCCGCCACCGCGCGCAGGGCGCGGCCCGTGGCCGTCTTCTGGAAGAACAGGCTCAGCATGGCCACAAGCGCAGCGGCGATGAGCGCTGCATACAGGTCTTCCTTGTTGACCAGGATGCCACCCTGGAACATCTGCTCCAGGATGAAGACCGGCTCCTTGGGCATGCCAATGTCGATCTTGTAGATGTCGCTGCCGAACAGCGACTGGCCCAGGCCTTCCAGGAAGTAGGCGATGCCCAGCGTGGCCATGAGCAGCGTGGCGGCTTCCTGGTTGACCAGGTGCCGCAACACGAGGCGCTCGATCACCCAGGCCACCACGAACATGATGGCGCCGGCCACGAGGAAGGCCAGCATGCCGGCCAGCAGCTTGCTCTCCAGCCCCGTCCAGCGCGGAATCCATTCGCTGAAGCGCGCCATGGCCAGCGCCGCGAACAGCACCATCGCGCCCTGCGCGAAGTTGAAGACGCCCGAGGCCTTGAAGATCAGCACGAAGCCCAGGGCCACCAGCGAATAGAGCATGCCGGCCATGAGGCCGCCCAGGAGGGTTTCAAGGAAGAATGCCATTTTTAGTGCGAGGTTCCGAGGTAGGCGCTGATCACGTCGGTGTTGTTGCGCACCGCGTCGGGCGTGCCGTCACCGATCTTCTTGCCGTAGTCCAGCACCACCACGCGGTCGCTGATGTCCATCACCACGCCCATATCGTGTTCGATCAGGACCACCGTGGTGCCGAACTCGTCGTTCACGTCCAGCACGAAGCGGCACATGTCCTGCTTCTCTTCCACGTTCATGCCGGCCATGGGTTCGTCCAGCAGCAGCACCTGCGGCTCCATGGCCAGCGCGCGGCCCAGGTCCACACGCTTCTGCAGGCCGTAGGGCAACTGGCCCACGGGCGTCTTGCGGAAGGGCTGGATCTCGAGGAAGTCGATGATGTGCTCGACGAACTCGCGGTGGCGGATCTCTTCGCGTTCCGCAGGCCCGATGCGCAAGGCCTGCAGCAGGATGTTGCTGCGGATCTTGAGGTTGCGCCCGGTCATGATGTTGTCCAGCACGCTCATGCCCTTGAACAAGGCCAGGTTCTGGAAGGTGCGCGCGATGCCCATCTCGGCCACCTGGCGCGAACTCATGTGCTTGAAGCTCTGGCCACGGAAGGTGATGCTGCCCTGCTGCGGCGTGTAGACACCGTTGATGCAGTTGAGCATCGAACTCTTGCCCGCGCCGTTGGGGCCGATGATGGCGCGGATCTCGTGCTCGCGCACGTCGAAGCTGATGTCGGTCAGCGCCTTCACGCCGCCGAAGGACAGGCTGATGTTGCGCACGTCGAGGATCACGTCGCCGATGGCCTTGGCCGCGCCTCCAAGCTCTGTGCTCGCCGTGCTCACCGCAGCCGCCGCATGCATGTCGCTGATGTCGGTCATGCAGCCTCCTGCAGCGGCGCGAAGGTCTTCGCATCGCGGATCTGCAGCGTCGCGCTCACGCTGCCCGTGCGCCCGTCCTCGAACTTCACGGCGGTCTCGATGAACTGTTCGGTCTTGCCCCCGTAGAGTGCGTCCACCAGCGGCTGGTACCGCTCGGCGATGAAGCCGCGGCGCACCTTGTTGGTACGCGTGAGTTCACCGTCGTCGGCGTCCAGCTCCTTGTGCAGCACCAGGAAGCGGCTCACCTGGCTGCCCGCCAGCAGCTTGTCGCGCGCCAGGTCAGCATTGACCTTGTCCACGCAGTCCTGGATCAGGCCGTAGACCTCGGGCTTGCCCGCCAGGTCGGTATACCCCGCGTAGGGCAGGTTGCGGCGTTCGGCCCAGTTGCCCACGGCCGCGAAGTCGATGTTGACCATCAAGCACACACGATCGCGCCGGTCGCCATAGGCCACTGCCTCCTTGATGTAGGGAAAGAACTTGAGCTTGTTCTCCACGTACTTGGGCGCGAACATGGCGCCGTCGTTGGCGCCGCCCATCAGCCGCCCCACGTCCTTCACGCGGTCGATGATCTTGAGGTGGCCCTGCGCGTCCAGGAAGCCGGCGTCGCTGGTGTGGTACCAGCCGTCGGCCGTCAGCACCTCGGCGGTGGCCTCCGGGTTCTTGAAGTAGCCCTGCAGCAGGCCCGGCGAGCGCACCAGGATTTCGCCGTTGTCCGCCACCTTGAGTTCCACGCCCTGGATCGGGATGCCCACCGTGTCGGCATGGGCCTGGTGGTCGGGCTGCAGGCACACGAACACCGCGGTCTCGGTGGAGCCGTAGAGCTGCTTGAGGTTCACGCCGATGGAGCGGTAGAAGGTGAACAGGTCCGGGCCGATGGCCTCGCCCGCCGTGTAGGCCAGGCGCACGCGCGACAGGCCCAGGGTGTTGCGCAAAGGCCCGTAGACACACCAGTTGCCCAGCGTGTAGAGCAGGCGGTCTCCCACCGAGACACTGCGGCCGTCCATGAGCGCCGGGCCGGCGCGCCGCGCCACGTCCATGAAATAGTGGAACATGCGCCGCTTGAGCCAGCCCGCGTCTTCCATGCGGATCATCACGCTGGTGAGCAGGCCTTCGAAGACCCGTGGCGGCGCGAAGTAGTAGGTGGGGCCCACTTCCTTGAGGTCGATCTGCACCGTGCCCGCCGACTCCGGGCAGTTGACGACGTAACCGCAGGCCATCCACTGCGAGTAGCTGAAGATGTTCTGGCCGATCCAGGCCGGCGGCAGGTAGGCCAGCACTTCCTCGTCGTGCGTGAGCCGGTCGAAGGCGGCACCTGCTTGCGCGCGGTCCAGCAGGCTGCGGTGCGTGTGGACCACGCCCTTGGGTTTGCCGGTGGTGCCCGAGGTGAAGAACATGGCAGCCACGTCAGTGGGGCGGGACTTTGCAGCCTCGTCGGCCATGAAGCCTGGATGGCTGGCGACATGCCGCGCACCGGCCTCCAGCAGCACATCCAGCGCCTGCAGCGCCGCATGGCCGTACTTGCGCAGGCCCCGTGGATCGTCGTAGTAGATATGTGCCAGGCAGGCGCAGCGCGGAAGGATCTCCAGCAGCTTGTCGACCTGCTCCTGGTCTTCGGCGAAGGCGAAACGCACGTCGGCGTTGGTGATGGGGAACTCGTACTCCGGCCCCGCCGCATCCTGGTACAGCGGGATGGGGATGGCGCCCAGCACTTGCGCGGCCAGCATCGTGGCATAGAGGCGCGGCCGGTTGGTGCCGATCACCACCATGTGCTCGCCGCGGCGCATGCCCGCCAGGTGCAGGCCCGCTGCAATCTGGCCCACCATCGTGGCCAGCGCGGACCAACTGAGGCTCTGCCAGATGCCGTATTCCTTCTCGCGCATGGCTGTCGCAGCGGGCCGCTCAGTGGCATGCTTCAACAGCAGTTGGGGGAATGTGGTCTGCACGCGCGGATCCTTCGGTGTCTCGTCGGGCCTATGGTGCCTCGTTCGTTGGCGCGAATATAGAAACATATTTGACGCCGGGATGTCGGTCCAACGACAATCCAGGGTTTAAGAGATCGGTACTTTCCCTAGGCACACTCCGCGCGATGTCGCGCGGGCTGCCCTGCCCTCCCCGCCCATGTCTTCCGACATCTCCCTGCACCATCGCCGCCGCGCGCCCACGCCCCAGGAGCTGGCGGCCATTCCGTGGCTGCGCGTGTTGGAGCCCGAACACCGCCCGCTGGCCGAGCGCGAGATCCAGGTGGGCGATGCCAAGCCCGGTGACTTCGTGTGCCGCACCGGGCGTGCCGTCACCTACTGGTTCGGCGTGGTCGATGGCCTGCTCAAGATGAGCGGTGACAACGCCGACGGCCGCAGCATGACCTTCACCGGTGTGCCACCCGGTGGCTGGTTCGGCGAGGGCACGGCCCTCAAGCGCGAACCCTACCGCTACAACATCCAGGCCCTGCGCAAGAGCGTCGTGGCCGGCCTGCCGGTGGACTCCTTCCACTGGTTGCTGGACCAC
Source organism: Burkholderiaceae bacterium (assembly GCA_965278985.1). Taxonomy (GTDB): domain Bacteria; phylum Pseudomonadota; class Gammaproteobacteria; order Burkholderiales; family Burkholderiaceae_C; genus CAISIP01. The sequence goes on from OZ257131.1 coordinate 3,090,362, forward strand.
TCCCTGGGCTTCAACCGCTTCGTGATGAACCAGATCAACGAGCGGCTGGGCCAGTTCATCGGCGCACTGGAAACCGACCGCCTCAACAACCCCGATGCCCGCGTGGCGCGCAGCCTGGCCGCGTTGTTCAACCCGGTGCTGTACCCAGGAGTGGGCGAGCTGCTGCGCATCACGCAGCAGGAGCTGGCCTACCTCGTGGGGCTGTCGCGCCAGCGCGTCAACGAGTCGCTCAGCATCCTGCAGGCGCAGGGCCTGATCCGCGTGGAATACGGCGGCGTGCGGGTGCTGGACCTGGAGGCGCTGCGGCGCGATCCACAGACCCGTACCGTGACCGGAGCAGCAACCTCGTTGCAAAACCCACTTCCAACGTCTTCCGCCGCATCCTCCGCGCATTCCCTTTCCGATTGACCATGTCCACGCCCCCGCCCAAACCCCTGACCACGCTGCGCCGAGCCGCCCCGCCCCCCGGCACACCGCCGCGGCGGGCTCCTGCCTCCGCGGCCAGGCCCCTCGCCGGAAACGCCGCAACCGGCACCGCTACGGCCACCGGCACCACCCGCCTGAACAAGCGCATGGCCGAGCTGGGCCTCGCTTCGCGCCGTGAAGCCGACGATTGGATCGCCAAGGGCTGGGTGCAGGTGAACGGCGAGGTGGCGAGCATGGGCATGCAGGTGACGGCGGACGCGCGCATCCAGATCCACAAGCAGGCCCAGGGCCAGCAGGCCAACCAGGTCACGGTGCTGATCAACAAGCCCATGGGCATCGTGAGCGGCCAGGCCGAGGACGGCCACCTGCCCGCCATCACGCTGGTGCAGCCGCAGAACCGCTGGGCGCAGGACAACGCACGCTTCTTCTTCCACCCCCGCCAGCTGCAGAGCCTGGTGCCAGCGGGCCGGCTGGACATCGACTCCATCGGCCTGCTGGTGCTCACGCAGGACGGCCGCGTGGCGCGCCAGCTGATCGGCGAGGACTCGGTGATGGAGAAGGAATACCTCGTCCGCGTGGCCTTCACCGATGTGACAGGCAGCACGCCGCAGCGCGGCCACGAACAGCTGGATGAGATCCACGAGAACGACCCCGTACGCACCAACGTGCAGGCGGTGTTCCCGCCCGAGCGCCTGGCCCTATTGCGCCACGGCCTGCAGCTCGATGGCCAGGCACTCAAGCCCGCCAAGGTCGCCTGGCAGAACCCCGAGCAGCTGCGCTTCGTGCTGACCGAAGGCAAGAAGCGCCAGATCCGCCGCATGTGCGAGCTGGTGGGGCTGAAGGTGGTGGGCCTCAAGCGTGTGCGCATCGGCAACGTGATGCTGGGCAACCTGCCGCTGGGGCAATGGCGCTATCTGGCACCGCACGAGAAGTTCTGAAACATTCTGGAAGGACCTGACGCGATGGCCACACCCACCCCCCAAGGACTGTTGCGCCACCTGCGCATGTCCGACCTGCGCAGCGTCGCCATGCTGGCCACCCAGGCCACCACGGAGGTGACCCGCATTGCCGAAGGGGTGCACCAGTCGGTGCGTGCCCGCCTCGGTGCGCGCAGTGGCGCCGCCACCGACGAGACCGCCGGACTCACGGGCATGGTGTACCGCGGCGTGCGTGGCGCCACCCGGCTCGCGGGGCAGAGCGTGGACGCGGTGCTGGCCGGCATCGAACCTTTCGTGGAGCAGCCGGGGCAGATCCGGCCCGAGACACCGCAGCGGGCCGCCGTGCTGGCGGCGCTCAACGGGGTGTTGGGCGACCGGCTTGCCGCCGCCAACAACCCGCTGGCAACGCGCATGGCCCTGCGCTACAACGGGCGCCCCCTCGCAGGCCACACGATGCCACCGCATCCGGAGGTGACGGGCAAGGTGCTGTTGCTGCTGCATGGCCTGTGCATGAACGACCTGCAGTGGCACACAGGCCACGCAGCAGAAGCTCCGGAACAGGCGCCTGCGGAGGGCATTGCCAACGGCCACGACCACGGCCAGGCTATCGCGCAGGCGCTGGGCTACACCCCTATCTACCTGCGCTACAACACCGGGCTGCATATCTCCGACAACGGGCAACAGCTCTCCGACGCGCTGGAGCACCTGCTGCAGCACTGGCCCGTGCCGGTGCAGGAGCTGGCCATCCTGGGCTACAGCATGGGCGGCCTGGTGGCCCGCAGCGCCCTGCACGCCGCCGCGCAGAAACCGGGGCTGAGCTGGCCCGGCCACCTGAAGCACCTGGTCTTCCTGGGCACGCCGCACCACGGCGCCCCGCTGGAGCGCGCCAGCCAATGGCTGCACGAGCTGCTGGGCCGCAATGCGGCCACCCGCCCCTTCACGCGGCTGGTGGCGTTGCGCAGCGCGGGCATCACGGACCTGCGCCACGGCAACCTGGTGGAAGCCAACTGGCAGGGCCTGGACCGCTTCCAGCGCGGCCCTGACGCACGCCAGACCCTGCCGTTGCCCGAGGGCGTGGCCTGTTACGCCGTGGCGGCCACGGTGGCGGCGAAGCGCCATGCCCTGGCGGAGCGGGTGATCGGCGACGGCCTGGTGCCGCTGCACAGCGCGCTGGGCCGGAGTGCGGATGACGCGAAGTCCCTGGTGTTCGCCCGGGACGCGCAATGGGTCGCCTACCGCACCAACCACCTGCAGTTGCTGAGCAACCCCGAGGTGGCGCGCCAGATCGTGCGCTGGCTGCGTCCCGCCCCAGCCAGCGAAGTCGCCGAGGGGGCTTGAAGCCCGGGCCTTCGCCCATAATTGCCGGTTGCCCGCGCCGTGCGCCCCTTCCACCGAGGAGGGTGCGCGGCATCTGCTTTTTCCTGAGACAGAAAAAACCATCCCATCACGCCCATGAGCAAGCAAACCCTTTCCTTCCAGGCCGAAGTCGCGCAACTGCTGCACCTGGTCACGCACTCGCTGTATTCCAACAAGGAGATCTTCCTGCGCGAGCTGATCTCCAACGCCTCCGACGCCTGCGACAAGCTGCGCTTCGAGGCGCTGAACAACGCCGCCCTGTTCGAGGACGCGCCCAACCTCGAAGTGCGCGTGTCCTTCGACAAGAAGGCCAAGACGCTCACCATCGCCGACAACGGCATCGGCATGAGCCAGCAGGAAGCCATCGACAACTTGGGCACCATCGCCAAGAGCGGCACCAAGGATTTCGTGTCCAAGCTCAGCGGCGACCAGAAGGCCGACTCGCAGCTCATCGGCCAGTTCGGCGTGGGCTTCTACTCGGGCTTCATCGTGGCCGACAAGATCACGGTGGAATCGCGCCGCGCCGGTGCGCCGGCCGCCGAAGGCGTGCGCTGGATCAGCGGTGGCGCCGGGGACTTCGAGGTCGAGTCCATCGAGCGCAGCCAGCGCGGCACCAGCGTCACGCTGCACCTGCGCGACGACGCCGACGAGTACCTCAACGCCTGGAAGCTCAAGAGCATCATCGGCAAGTACTCCGACCACATCAGCCTGCCCATCCTGATGCAGAAGGAAGAATGGAAGGAAGGCGAGAAGATCGAGGGCGACGAGTCCGGCGCCACCAAGGGCGGCGAGATGGTCACCACCGACGAGTGGGAAGCCGTCAACAAGGCCAACGCCATCTGGTCGCGCGCCAAGAAGGACATCACGCCCGAACAGTACGATGAGTTCTACAAGCAGATCAGCCACGATTACGAAGCCCCGCTGGCCCACACCCACAACCGCGTGGAAGGCAGCACCGAATACACGCAGCTGCTCTACGTGCCGGGCAAGGCGCCCTTCGACCTGTGGAACCGCGACAAGAAAGGCGGCCTGAAGCTCTATGTGAAGCGGGTCTTCATCATGGACGACGCCGAGGCCCTGCTGCCCAGCTACCTGCGTTTCGTGAAGGGCGTGGTGGACTCCGCCGACCTGCCGCTCAACGTGAGCCGCGAGCTGCTGCAGGAAAGCCGTGACGTCAAGGCCATCCGCGAAGGCTGTACCAAGCGCGTGCTGGGCATGCTGGAAGACCTGGCGAAGAAGGCCAAGACCGTGCCCGAGAGCAGCGAGGGCAAGATCGACATCGGATCGGGCGACTCGACGCCGGCCCCCGAACCCACCGAAGGCGTGACCGATGTGGTGGACAAGAAGACCGCCGAGCCCGCCGCCGAAGTCGCCGCGACCTTCACCGACGAGTCCGGCAAGTTCGCCAAGTTCTATGCCGAGTTCGGCTCGGTGCTCAAGGAAGGCCTGGGCGAGGACTTCGCCAACCGCGATCGCATCGCCAAGCTGCTGCGCTTCGCCTCCACCACCACCGATGCGCAGACCGTGTCCTTCGCCGACTACAAGGAGCGCATGAAGGAAGGCCAGGAGGCCATCTACTACATCACGGCCGACTCCCTGCCCGCCGCCAAGAACAGCCCGCAGCTCGAGGTCTTCAAGAAGAAAGGCATCGAGGTGCTGCTGATGACCGACCGCGTGGACGAGTGGGCGCTGAACTACCTGCAGGACTTCGACGGCACCCCGCTGCAGAGCGTGGCCAAGGGCGCCGTGGACCTGGGCAAGCTGCAGGACGAGGCCGAAAAGAAGAAGGCCGAGGAAGCGGCAGAGAGCTTCAAGCCCCTGCTGGAGAAGCTCAAGGAGGCCCTGAAGGACAAGGCCGAGGACGTGCGCGTCACCACGCGCCTGGTCGACTCACCCGCCTGCCTGGTGGTGCAGGACCACGGCATGAGCACGCAGCTCGCCCGCATGCTCAAGCAGGCCGGCCAGAAGGCACCGGACACCAAGCCGGTGCTGGAGGTCAACGCCGACCATGCGCTGGTGAAGAAGCTCGAAGGCTCGGCGCATTTCGACGACCTGGCGCACATCCTGTTCGACCAAGCCCTGCTGGCCGAGGGTGGGTTGCCGGACGATCCTGCCGCCTATGTGCGGCGCGTGAACGCGTTGCTGGTGTAAGCGGCGTTCAGGTGCCCGGCCCGTGGAGGTCGGGTACTTGCCGTTGCAGAACAGGCGGCGTTAGGGTGAACCTTTGCCGCCCCTGGGGTTCCACCAGGGACATGCACCAGACCACAATGACCCCTTCGTCCCATTCGCCCATGACACTTCGCCCCAACAAGCGCCCCGCCCGCACCCTGCCATGGGTGACTGCTGCGCTGTGCGCCGCACTGCTCAGCGGGTGCGCGGCCGGTGTGGGCATCGGGGTGCCCATCTTCCCCGGCGTGAGCCTGGGGGTGGGGGTGGGTTCCGGGGGCCGGGCCAACATCGGCCTGAGCACCGGGGCTGGGCCCATCGGCGTGGGCGTGGGAGTGAACCAGGACGGTCAGGTATCCGCCGGGGCAGGTGTCGGTGTGAGCACCGGCGTGGGCCCGGCGCGCGTTGGCGTGGGGGTGGGGACCAGCACTGTCATCCACGACCCCAACAAACCGGCGGACAGCCCTTCACAACGCTGAGCTGCTCTCCCGCGAGCTGATCGCCATGCCGGGGATCACCATTCGGCCACGGCACCGTCGTCATGCCGCCACACGGGCGTGCGCCAGTCAGGCGCCTGCTTGCTGCGTTCGATCACCAGTTCCTCGTTGACTTCCACGCCCAGGCCGGGCTTGGTAGGCGGCAGCATGTGCCCATCGTGGAAGCGGAAGTCTTGGGGGTTCAGCACATAGTCGAAGAGTTCGGCGCCCTGGTTGTAGTGAATGCCCATGCTCTGCTCCTGGAACACGGCATTGCGTGAGACGAAGTCCACATGCAGGCACGATGCCAGCGCGATGGGCCCCAGGGGGCAGTGCGGCGCCAATCCCACGTCATAGGCCTCGGCCATGGCGGCGATCTTCACGCATTCGGTGATGCCGCCGGCGTGCGACACATCGGGCTGCGCGATGGACAGGCCGCCGCGCTGGAACACATGCTTGAACTCGAAGCGCGAGAACATGCGCTCGCCGGCCGCGATGGGGATGGAGGTCATCTCCGCCAGTTTCGGATACAGCTCGGCCTGCTCGGCCAGCACCGGCTCTTCGATGAACAGCGGGCGGAAAGGCTCCAGCGCCTTGATCAGCACCCGCGCCATGGGCGCGGCCACGCGGCCGTGGAAGTCCAGGCCGAACTCCACGCTGCTACCGAAGGCCTCGCGGATCTCGGCCACCACCGCCACGGCCGCGTCCACCGTCTTGCTGCTGTCGATGAGCCCCATGCGTTCGCAGCCATTGAGCTTGAAGGTGTCGAAGCCGATGTCGCGCAGGCTCTGCATGCCGGCGATGACGTTGGCCGGACGGTCACCGCCCACCCAGCTGTAGACCTTCATGCGGTCACGCACCAGGCCGCCCAGCAGCTGGTAGACCGGCACGCCCAGCACCTTGCCCTTGATGTCCCACAGCGCCTGGTCGATGCCGGCGATGGCGCTCATCAGGATCGGCCCGCCCCGGTAGAAGCCGCCGCGGTACATGGTCTGCCACAGGTCGTTGATGCGCGCGGGGTCCTGCCCGATGACCATCTCGGACAACTCGTGCACGGCGGTCTCCACCGTGCGCGCGCGCCCCTCGATCACCGGTTCGCCCCAGCCACAGACGCCCTCGTCGGTCTCGATCTTGAGGAACATCCAGCGCGGGGCGACACGGTAGGTCTTGAAGGCTGTGACTTTCATGGCATGTCTCCGGGAGTGGGGGCGGGAGGGATCATAGGACACGCAGGCGACAGCGAATCTCCCCTTGGCGTGCGCCACCATGCGCACTGCCACTAGGATGCACGCAGGTTCCGCCATCCCTCCTTCGATCCTTCCGCCATGTCTGCCATGCCCGCCACACCGACCCTCTTCACTCCCTTCTCCCTGGGCCCCATCGAGCTGCCCAACCGCATCGTTGTCGCCCCCATGTGCCAGTACGCCGCCAACGATGGCGTGCCCGGCGACTGGCACCTTCCGCACTACCTGTCGCTGGCGATGGGCGGCGCGGGGCTGGTGGTGCTGGAGGCCACACACGTGGAGCGGCGCGGGCGCATCACGCATGGCTGCATGGGCCTGTACAACGACGCGCAGGAGATCGCGCTGACGCGGCTGCTGGCCCGCATGCGGCAGGTGGCGCCGCCGGGCACGCGCTTTGGCATCCAGCTCGCGCATGCGGGGCGCAAGGCCTCGGTGCAGCGGCCCTGGGAAGGCGGCCAGGCGCTGGGGGCCGACGCGGACCCCTGGGCCACGGTGGCACCGTCCGCGCTGGCTTTCACCGACGGCTGGCAGACGCCCGAAGCCCTGGATGCAGCAGGCCTGGCGCGCGTGCAGGCCGCCTTCGTGCAGGCCGCACAACGCGCCGCGCGCATCGGCTTCGACGTGGTGGAGCTGCATGCAGCCCATGGCTACCTGCTGCACGAATTTCTCTCGCCGCTGTCCAACCACCGCGAGGACGGTTATGGCGGCAGTGCCGAGGCGCGCATGCGATTCCCGCTGGAGGTGACAGCCGCGGTGCGCGCGGCCCTGCCGCCGCAGGTGGCGCTGGGCGCTCGCATCACCGGCAGCGACTACGCGGCCGGCGGGCTGGTGGTGGACGATGCCGTGGCCTTCGCCGCAGCGCTCAAGACCGAGGGCACGGCCTTCGTGTGTGTGTCCGGCGGCGGCAACGTGCCGCGGCCCGACGTCAAACCCTCCGCGGGCTACCAGGTTCCACTTGCAGCCCGGGTGCGCGCGGGTGCCGCCATCATCACCCGCGCCGTGGGCCTGATAACCGACCCGCAGCAGGCCGATCGCATCGTGGCCACCGGCGACGCCGACCTGGTGGCGCTGGCGCGCTCCTTCCTGGACAACCCGCGCTGGGGCATCCACGCGGCCCAGTCGCTGGGTTCACCGGAGATTCCGCTGCCACCGCAGTACGCGCGTGCAGCGCCCAAGCTGTGGCCCGTGGCCGCCGCCCGCCAACCTGGCGCTGCTGCGGGCTGAGCGCATGCTGCCAACGCCCCACGACGCCGCCATCCCCACCGCCACCGACGCCGCCAGCGCGCGTGCCGCCATCGCCCGCATCGCCGCGACGGGCACGGTACACGAGGCCGTCCACTCTGGCACCCGCGTGTTCTGGCACCGCTTCGGCCCCTCTAAGGCCACCACCCCACCCGTGGTGCTGCTGCACGGCGGCCACGGCAGCTGGATGCACTGGCTGCGCAACATCGAGGCGCTGGCGGCACGCCACGTGCTGTGGCTGCCGGACATGCCGGGCTTCATGCAGTCCGACCTGCCCCCGCCACCCGGCCCCGAAGACCATGCACTGGACCCGCTGGTGGCCGTGCTGCAGGGCACGCTCGACAGCCTGCTCGGTGCCGGCACGCCCATCGCCCTAGGGGGCTTCTCCTTCGGTGGTTTCGTCGCGGCACGACTGGCTGTGCGGCGCGGCAACGTCGCACGGCTGGCGCTGCTGGGCTCCGCGGGCCATGCCACCCTGCGGCGCCTGAAGACCCCGATGGTCAACTGGCGGGCCGCCGTGGACCGGCCAGCCGAGGTGGCCGCGCTGCGCCACAACCTGATGGCGCTGATGCTGCACGATCCCGCCGCGCTGGACGCGCTGGCTTTCGAGATCCACGACATCGCCTGCCACGGCACGCGCTTGCGCAGCAAGGAAGCCTCGATGGCCGGCGGGCTGCAGGACGCCCTCGCGGTACTGGACACACGGGGCGTGCCGCAGTGGCTGCTGTGGGGCGCCCACGACGCTACGGCGGACCCCCGCCCCCTGCTGGCCGCGCTGACCGACCGCCACCCGCTGCGCCACGCCACCGTGGTCGACAACGCCGGCCACTGGGTGCAATACGAAGCCGCTGCGGTGGCCAATGCCTGGCTGCTGCGCTGGGCCGACGGCACGCCTGTCCCCCGCTGACCCACAGCCCGCCCCCAGGCTGTCCACGCCCTGTCCCCCGCCCGGTCCACCGGCTGTACACAGACTTATCCCCAGCCCGTGGAGCCCCTTGCCCACGGGTCCTCCACAGCCTTGTGCACCGGCCGGTGGCAGAAGGAGGTGCCAGGCGGCTGGTTACCATTCCGCCATGTCCACCCCGTCCGACACCCGCCTGCGCATCCTGATCGCCGAGGACGAGTCCGGCATCGCCGACACCCTGTGTTACGTGCTGCGTGCCGATGGCTACGAACCCATCTGGTGCGCCACGGCGGGTGAAACACTGCAGCAGTTCCAGGCCGCACCGCCGGCACTGGTGATCCTGGACGTGGGCCTGCCCGACATGAACGGCTTCGAGCTGTTCCGCCAGCTGCATGCCCTGCCCGGCGCGGACGGCGTGCCGATGGTCTTCCTGACCGCGCGCAGCGACGAGATAGACCGCGTGGTGGGGCTGGAGCTGGGCGCCGACGACTACATTGCCAAGCCCTTCTCGCCGCGTGAACTGGTGGCCCGCGTGCGCAGCATCCTGCGGCGCAGCACACGGGCCGCCACGCCACCCTCGGTGGCAGCCCCCACCCCTGCCACTTCTACCGCCGTCCCACCGCCGCCCCCAGTGTTCCAGATCGACGGCGAGCGGCGCCGCATCCGTTACTACGGCCACGCACTGGAGCTGTCGCGCTACGAATACGGCCTGCTGGCGCTGCTGGTACAGCGCCCGGGCCGCGTCTACACCCGCGACGAGCTGCTGGAAATGGTCTGGGACGACGCCGCCCAGAGCCTGGACCGCACCGTGGACGCGCATGTGAAGACCCTGCGGGCGAAGCTCAAGGCCATCGCGCCGGAGGTGGAACCCATCCGCACGCTGCGCGGCACGGGGTATGCCCTGCACGAGCAGCTTCCGCCCGCCCCTGCGGCCATGCCGTGAGCCGGCGCACCCGCATCTTCCTCGGCATCCTGCTGATCTACGTAGCGGGCATCGCCTTCCTGCTGTACAGCGTGGTGGGCGACATCGACCCGCGCTACCGCGAGTCGGCCGAGGAGTCGCTGGTGGACACGGCCCAGCTCATGGCCAGCATCGTCGAACAGGACGTGCTGGCCGGCGCCATCGACCCGGTGCCGCTGGGCCCGTTGTTCCGCGACCTCTACGCGCGCCGCTTCGCCGCCCAGATCTACAACCTGCAGAAGACCCGCGTGGAGCTGCGGGTCTACGTGACCGACGCGCACGGCCGCGTGGTCTTCGACTCGCTGGGCCGCCACGTGGGCCAGGACTTCAGCCGCTGGCGCGACGTGCAGCGCACGCTGGACGGCATGTACGGCGCGCGCACCTCGCGCGACCTGGAGGTGGACCCGTCCAGCTCGGTGATGTACGTGGCCGCGCCGATCCGCTGGAACGAGGAGATCGTGGGCGTGGTGAGCGTGGGCAAGCCGGTGCAGAGCTTCGGCCAGTTCGTGGAGGACGCGCGCTGGCGCACCATCTGGGTGGGCGTGGGTTCGGCGGCCGCGCTGCTGCTGCTCACACTGATCGTCTCCATCTGGCTGATCCGCCCCTTCGGCCTGCTGCGCGACTACCTGGCCTGGGCCCGGGCCCAGCCCAGCCTGGGCGTGCGCCCGATGCTGCGGCGCGCGGCCGCGACGCTGCGCGCCGGCCTGCACGAGCTGCGCGACGCGATGACCGGCCACAACACACTGACCGACCATGTGCAGACCCTCACGCACGAGCTCAAGAGCCCGCTGTCGGCCATCCGCGGCGCCGCCGAGCTGCTGGAGGACGAGGCCATGCCGGCGCCCGAGCGCGCGCGCTTTCTGGGCAACATCACGCGCGAGACGCTGCGCATCCAGGAGATCGTGGACCGCATGATGGAGCTCACGGCCCTGGAGAGCCGCCGCGTGCTGGAGCACACCGGCCCCGTAGCCCTGGCCCCGCTGGTGGAAGAGGTGGCCGCCAGCCACCAGGCCGCCGCCCAGGCACGTGGCCTGACACTGCAGGTGGCGCTGCAACAGCGGCCCCACTGCGAGGGCGACGCCTTCCTGCTGCGCCGGGCCGTGAGCAACCTGGTGGCCAACGCGCTGGATTTCGCACCGGCCGGCACGGCGGTGGTGCTGACGCTGTCCACCAGCGCGCGTGGCCGCCGCGCCCACATCGCCGTGCGCGACCTCGGCCCGGGCATTCCGGACTATGCGCTGGACAAGGTGTTCGACAAGTTCTATTCGCTGGCCCGTCCGCGCAGTGGCAAGAAGAGCACGGGGCTGGGCCTGCCCTACGTGCGCGAGATCGCGCGCCAGCACCGCGGGCTGGTGGCGCTGGGCAATGCGGAAGGTGGCGGCGCCGTGGCGACACTCACGCTGCCCACTGCGCGCGGCATGGCGGGCGACGATCGACCCTGACGGTCACGGCGCGGCACCGTCGGCGACGAACCGCAGCCCCACTCCGGGCTCCGTGGCGATGTACCGCGGCGCGGAGGCATCGTCCCCGATCTTGTTGCGGAGCTTGCCCACCAGCACGCGCAGGTAATGCGTATGGTCCTCGTGGGTCGGTCCCCACATGGTGTGCAGCAGGTAGGTCTGGGTCAGCAGCCGGTTCGGCTGGCGCACCAGCAGGCTCAGCAGTTCGAACTCCTTGCGCGCCAGGGCCACCGGCTGGCCGCGCAGGGCGACCTCGTGGCGCGCGAGGTCGATGCGCAGCGTGCCATCGTCGAACACTCCAGCCGTCTCCTCGCTCAGCACCACGTTGCGCAGGCAGGCGCGGATGCGTGCCAGCAGCTCGGCGACACCGAAGGGTTTGGTCACGTAGTCGTTGGCACCCGCATCCAGCAGCGCCACCTTCTGCGCTTCGTCCGAGCGCACCGTCAACACGATGACGGGCACGGCGGACCAGCGCCGCAGGTCCAGCAGCACCTCGCGGCCGTCCAGGTCCGGCAGGCCGAGGTCCAGGATGACCACATCCGCACCCGGATCGGCCATCAGCTTCAGCCCCTGCCGCCCGGTTTCGGCGAGCAGCGTGGCATAGCCCTGGGAACGCAGGCTGATGTCGATGAACCTGCGGATCTGCGGTTCGTCGTCCACGATCAGGATGCGGGCCGCGCGCGTCGCGGCGGTGGGTTCGGGCACGGGGGGCATGGCGGCGTCCTCCGGAGGCGGGCTCATTGCAGGGGCAAGGTCAACCGTATCGTAGTGCCTGTGCCATCCGGCCCCGGGAGTGCCTCCACCTGGCCCATGTGGGCGCCGATGATGCCCTGCACGATGGTCAGCCCCAGCCCCGTGCCCTGCTTGCCGCGGTCCCCACGCTCCACGCTGTAGAACATGTCGAAGATGCGCCGCCGTTCCTCTTCGGGGATGCCAGGCCCCTTGTCGGATACGTCGATGCGCAACGCCCCCGCGCTGTCCCGCTTCGCCACCACGCGGATGGCCTCCCCTGGTGGAGAAAACTTGGCCGCGTTTTCCATGACGTTGAACAGCGCCTGTTCGACCAGCGCCGGATGCACATGGATCAGGCCGATGTCGGGCGCGATCTCGTGTTCGATGCGGGTGGATGGCACATAACGCTGCAGCCGGCGCGACGCCGATCCCACCAGCTCGTCCATGCTGATCCAGTCGCGCGCCAGCGACAGGCCCTGCTGGCCCAGGCGGGTCATGTCCAGCAGGTTCTGGATGTAGCGGTCCAGCCTTTCGCCCTCGACGCGGATGGTGTCCAGCAGGCTGCTGCGGTCCTCGGCGCCCATGTCCTTGCCGTAGTGGTTCAGGCTGTCGGCGGCGCCGATGATCGAGGCCAGCGGCGAACGCAGGTCGTGCGACACGGAGGACAACAACGCGGAGCGCAGCCGCTCGGTCTCGCCCGACACCCGCGCCGCCTCCAGTTCGGACACCAGGCGCGCGCGCATGGCGGCTTCGCCGATGTCCTGCGCCATGGTCTCGGCCAGCCGGCGCTGCTCGAAGGACAGCCGCGTCATCGCCGTGGGGAAACGCAGGCCCACCACGCCCAGGGTGCTGGCGTCGGAGGCGATGGGCAGGAACCACCACTCGGCGTTGGACAGGGTGTCGGTGTACCGCCCGCTGGGCTGGCCATGCCGCTGGGTCCAATCGGCAGCGGCCTGGTCCTTTTCACCCAGCTTGCCGGCGGCCGCGGCCGGGCCGGATTCCGCGTTGATCCGGACCCAGGCTTCGGCCTGCAGCGTGGACTGCAGCACCACCGCGCTGGCGGCGATGACCTGGCCCAGGTCGGCGGCCTTCGACAGCTGGCGCGCCATGTTCTGCATGGCCGTGGCATGGGCGTTGGCGGCCCGCAGCGCGACCACCTGCATGCGCAGGCGCGAGGCCAGCCGCCCCGCGATGAGTGCCGCTGCAAGGAAAAGCAGTACCGTCGCCACCCCGCGCGGGGCGGAGATGACCAGCGTGAAGCGGGGCTCGATGAACAGGAAGTCGTAACACAGGAAACACAGCATCGCCGTGACGAACGCTGCCACCATGCGGGTGCGTGAGGCCACCAGGATCACCGCGATCAGGAACACCGGCGTCAGTTCCTGCAGGTCCACGAACTGTTCCGCGATGGCAGCGGTGGCCACCGCCCCGGCCGTGACCCCCACGATCAGCGCGGGCTCGCCCTTGGCGAGGCGTTCGCCAGCGAGATCCTGGAAGCGGCGCGCGCGCTGACGTGCCTCCGGGGTGCTGACGATGGTCAGCTCGTAACGCGCGCCACGCTGCAGCAGCTGCTGCGTGAGCGTGCGGTTGAAGATGCGTGCGATGGGACGCTCGCGCGTGCGGCCGATCACCAGCGAGCGCGCGCCCCGCGCCGCTGCCGCGTCCAGCAGGGCCTGGGGAATGTCGGTGTTGTGCAGCACCTCGGTCTCGCCGCCCAGGTTGCGGGCGAGCGCGAAGGCCTTGTCGATCTCCAGTTGGCGCCGCTGCTCCGACTGCGCAGTGGGGTGGCGAGGCACGTCGGACAGGTCCGTGTCATCCGAGTAGATCGTGGCCCCGGCCGATTCCCCAGTGTCCACGGTGACCACCGACCACGGCGCGCCGCGCCGCTCGGCGATGCGCGCGCCGGCGCGCACCAGGTATTCGGACTGTCCAAGCCCGTCGATGGCGATCAGCACATGCCGCTGGATCGCGATGTCGCCGAGGCCCCGTGCCTGGCGCGTCTCGCGCAGGTCCGCATCGACATGGTCGGCCACCGTCTGCATTGCCAACTCGCGCAACGCCGTCAGGTTCGAGGGCGAGAAGAAAGCCTGCAGCGCCTGCGATGCCTGCTCCGGAAGGTAGACCTTGCCCTGGTTCAGCCGCTCGATCAGTTCGCGCGCCGGCAGGTCCACCAGCCGGATGTCGCGCAGCCGCTCGAACACGGCGTCGGGCACCGTCTCGCTGACGCGGATGCCGGTGATCTGGTGCACCACGTCGTTGAGGCTCTCCAGGTGCTGCACATTGACGGTGGTGTAGACATCGATGCCCGCATCCAGCAACTCCTCCACGTCCTGCCAACGCCGGTCGTGGCGGCTTCCAGGGGCGTTGCGGTGCGCCAGCTCATCGACCAGGGCCACGGCGGGCTTGCGGGCCAGCAGGCCGTCGAGGTCCATCTCCTCCAGCGTCCGACCCTGGTAATCCACCTTCTGGCGGGGCAGCTGCGGCAGGCCTTCGACCATGGCCAGCGTCTCGCTGCGGCCATGCGTCTCGACGATGCCGATGACCACGTCCACGCCCTGGCGTTTGAGCTCCTTCGCGCGGGCGAGCATCGCGTAGGTCTTGCCGACACCGGGCGCCGCGCCCAGGAAGACGGTAAGGCGGCCCGCCGCCTGGCGGCGCAGCGCGCCGATCAGTGCGTCGGCCTGTTCTGTCTTGTCAGTGCCCATGCCGGCATTGTCTCCCGTGGATGCAGCCCTACCGCGGCCATTGCACGAACAGCTCGCGCACCTGCCGTGGCAGCACGCACTCGTGCAGCGCGGTGCGGAACCCCTCCTCGGAAAACAGGGCCGCCACCAGGGCCAGCACATCCAGGTGCTCCTGCGTCGCAGGCACGGGCACCATCAGGGCCACGATGTCGGTGACGGCGCGCGAATCCGGCGCGTCGAAGGCCAGGCCGGCGCGCAGGCGCGCGTACACGATGCGGATCTGCTCCAGCCCCTGGACCCGGCAGTGCGGAATCGCCACGCCGTGCCCCAGGGCCGTGGAGCCGATGCGTTCGCGCCGCTCCAGTGCCGTCGAGACATCGCTGGCCGATTTGCCGTGCGTACGCTGCATGTGCGCGCCGATCTCCTCGAACACCTGCTGCTTGTTGGTGGCGAGGACATCCAGCAGGATGTCCTCTTCGCTCAGGAACCGGCTCAGCCCGCTCATCCTTGCTGTCCTGCTTTCGCCACAGGGGCCTTCAGGGCGTCCAGCGCCAGGTTCAGCCCCAGCACGTTCACGCGGGGCTGGCCCAGCACACCCAGCTGCCTGTCTTCGGTGTGCTGCCGCACCAGCCCTTCCACGACGCTCGCAGCGAGGCCGCGTGCGCGGGCCACGCGCGCGACCTGGATGGCCGCCGCTTGCGGGCTCACGTGCGGGTCGATGCCGCCGCCCGACTGTGTCACCAGGTCGCCGGGCACGGCGGACGGCTGCACGCCTTCGCGCTTGGCGATGGCGGCGCGTGTCTCCTCCAACCGCTTGCGCAGGTCGGGATTGGTGCGGGCCTGGTTGCTGCCGGCCAGCGACATCAGGTTGTAGCCGGCGGCCGAGGGACGCGGCTGGAAGTAGCCGTCGCCGGCGAAAGGCTGGGCCACCAGCGTGGAGCCGAGGACCTTGCCCTCGCGCTGCACGAGGCTGCCGTTGGCCGCATCGGGAAACAGCGCCTGGCCGATGCCCACGCCGACCAGCGAATACACGAAGCCGAACACCACCAGCGACAACGCCGTCAGGCCGAGGGCCCCACGGACGGCACCGTTGTCCGCCAAGGGCGGGTGGGCGGCGGCCGGGGCCTTGGGGACGTTTGCGGAAATGGCAGAAACCATGGTCATGATGGGCTCCTTACAGACTGAACAATGCGGCCAGCACCAGGTCGATCACCTTGATGCCGATGAAGGGAAGCAACACGCCGCCCACGCCGTAGACCAGCATGTTGTTGCGCAACAGCTGGGTGGCGCTCGCGGGCTTGAAACGGACGCCACGCAGCGCCAGCGGGATCAGCGCGGGGATGATCAGCGCGTTGAAGATCAGCGCCGACAACACCGCGCTGTTCGGGCTGGACAGCTGCATCACGTTGAGCACGGCCATCTGCGGAATCGCAGCGGCGAACAGCGCGGGCAGGATGGCGAAATACTTCGACACGTCGTTGGCCAGCGAGAAGGTCGTCAGGGCACCGCGCGTGATCAGCTGCTGCTTGCCGATCTCCACCACCGCCAGCAGCTTGGCCGGGTCGGAGTCCAGGTCCACCATGTTGCCGGCCTCCTTGGCGGCCTGGGTGCCGGAGTTCATGGCCAGGCCCACGTCGGCCTGGGCCAGCGCCGGGGCGTCGTTGGTGCCGTCGCCCACCATCGCCACCAGGCGGCCGCCAGCCTGCTCGGCGCGGATCCGCGCGAGCTTGTCCTCGGGCCTGGCCTCGGCGATGTAGTCGTCCACGCCGGCATCGGCGGCGATGCTGGCGGCCGTGAGCTTGTTGTCGCCGGTGATCATGACCGTCCTCACGCCCATCTCGCGCAGCTTGGCAAAACGTTCCTTGATGCCGCGCTTGATGACGTCGGACAGTTCGATCACGCCCAGCACATGGCGGCCATCGCTGACCACCAGGGGCGTCGCGCCCTTTCTGGCGACTTCCGCCACACGGGCTTCCAGTTCGGCCGGCACGCGGCCATCCAGCGCCTTGACATGGGCCGCGATCGCGTCGAGGGCGCCCTTGCGGATCACACGGACCTCGCCGCGCTCACCGGGCACGTCCACGCCCGACATGCGGGTCTGGGCCGTGAAGGGCATGAAATGCGCACCCTCCGGATCGACCATCTGCTCGCCCTTCTCACGGGCCAGCTTGACGATGGACTTGCCCTCGGGCGTGGGATCGGCCAGCGAGGCCAGCAGCGCGGCCTGGCGCAGCTGCGTGGCATCCACCCCGGCCAGCACATGGAAGGCCGTGGCCTGGCGGTCACCGTAGGTGATGGTGCCGGTCTTGTCCAGCAGCAGCACGTCCACGTCACCCGCCACCTCCACGGCCTTGCCGGACTTCGCCAGGACATTGGCCTTGAGCGCGCGGTTCATGCCGGCGATGCCGATGGCCGGCAGCAGGCCGCCGATGGTGGTGGGGATCAGGCAGACCAGCAGCGCCACGAGCAGCACGACGTTGATCTGCACGTCGACGAAACCACCGATGAAGGGCAGCGTCACGACCACGATCAGGAAGGTGATCGTCATGACGACCAGCACGATGCCCAGGGCGATCTCGTTCGGTGTCTTCTGGCGGTTCGAGCCCTCGACCAGCGCGATCATGCGGTCCAGGAAGCTGTGGCCGGGCTCGGCCGTGACACGCACCACGATGCGGTCGGACAAGACCTTGGTGCCACCGATCACGCCGGAGCGGTCAGTGCCGGCCTCGCGCAGCACGGGTGCGGACTCGCCGGTCACGGCGGCCTCGTTGATGGTGGCCACGCCTTCGATGATCTCGCCGTCAGCGGGGATCAACTGGCCCTCTTCGACCAGGATCCGGTCGCCCGGTCGCAGCTCGGCAGCGGGCACCGACGTTTCCCGGCCGGCATCATCGAGACGGCGTGCCACCAGATCCTTGCGTGCGCGGCGCAACGACGCAGCCTGGCCGCGGCCGCGCGCTTCCGCCACGGCTTCGGCGAAGTTCGCGAAGAGCACGGTGATGAACAGCACGAAGGTCACGGCCCAGCCGAAACCGGCCGTAGTCCAGCCGAACACGGTGGCCGCGGCGGTCAACAAGGTGCCCAGCCAGACCACGGCCATGACGGGGTTCTGGAAGGCGTGCCTCGGCGCGAGCTTGACGAAGGCGTCCTTCATCGCCGAGCGGATGGGAAAACCGGCGTCGGCAACCGGTGCAGTAGAAGCGGTACTCATGGTGAAATTTCCTAAAACGGTCCGTCCAACGGGCCGGTTCAATGGGCCAGCAGGGGGGTCAGCGTCAGGTGGTCGGCCACGGGGCCCAGCACCAGCACCGGCATGAACTGCAGCAGCGTGAGGATGATGACGATGCCGATCAGGGTCAGCGCGAAGGTGGGCGTCTCGACCTGCAGCGTGCCTGAACTCTCCGGGGCACGGCGCTTGGCGGCCAGCATGGCGGCGATGGCCAGCGGGATCACCAGCGAGGGGAAGCGCCCCAGTGCCAGCACGATGGCGGCACTGACGTTCCACCAGGGCGTGTTGTCACCCAGGCCCTCGAAGCCCGAGCCGTTGTTCGAAAAGGCCGAGACATACTCGTAGAACACCTGGCTGAGGCCGTGGAAGCCCGGGTTGGAGTTGCCCGTGATGGCTGGCACGGCCAGCGTGACGGCGGTGAAGCCCAGGATCACCAGCGGCTGCAACAGGACCAGGATGGCCAGCAGTTGCACTTCGGGCCCTTCGATCTTGCGGCCGAAGAGTTCGGGCGTGCGGCCCGTCATCAGGCCCGCGAGGAACACGGCGAGCAGCAGGTAGACGATGAACTGCTGCAGGCCACAGCCCACACCGCCCCAGATGGCGTTGATCAGCATGTTCGCCATGGACACCAGGCCGGTCAGCGGTGCCGTGGAGTCCAGCATCGCATTGACGGAACCGTTGTTGACCTGCGTGGTCATCGAGGCCCACAGCGCGGACGCGTCCGCACCCAGGCGCACTTCCTTGCCCTCCATCAGGGCGATGTCGGTGGCGGTGGCGGTATGGCCTTCGGACCACACGGACAGGCCCGCCGACACCACCGACATGGCCAGCATGGTGCCGAACACCATGGTGCCGAAGCGGCGCCGCCCGGTGAAGGGACCGACCATGAACACGATGCTCACGGGGATCAGCGCAATGGCGACGAGTTCCAGGAAGTTCGCCAGCGGCGTGGGGTTCTCCAGCGGCACGGCGCTGTTGGGACCGTACCAGCCGCCGCCGTTGCTGCCCAGCTGCTTGATGGCGACCATCGGTGCGACGGGCCCCAGCGGGATCTTCTGCTCCTTGAACTCAGCGGAAGCTTCCACGGGTGTGGCCACGGGGCCGGCGGCCAGCGTGGCGGGCACACCCTGCCAGGTCAGCAGCGCGGACCACACCAGGCACAAGGGCAACACGAAGCGCAGCGTGGCGCGCACCACGTCGGCCCAGTAGTTGCCCACATCCACGGCCGCGGCGTGGCCCTCGGCCGGGGCGACCTTCGAAGGGTTGTCCAGGGCCTGGCGGCCACCGAACAGCCCGCGCAGCGTCGCCACGACCAGCGCCAGGCCCATCACCGGCGTGATCACCTGCAGGCCCACGATGCCCGTCATCTGCGACAGATAGGACAGCTGGGCCTGGCCGGAATAGTGCTGCTGGTTGGTGTTCGTCAGGAACGACACCGTGGTGTGCAACGCCAGGTCCCAGGACATGTTGGGCACACCGTCCGGGTTCAGCGGCAACCAGGCCTGGGTCATGAAAAGGACCCAGACCACGATGGCCAGGAAAAGGCTGGAGAGCAGGAAGGCGCTGGCGTAACCCTTCCAGCTCATGCCCACGGTGGGGCGCGTGCCGAGCAGCGCGTAGATCGGACGCTCGATCCAGCCGAACAGGGCGTCGCCGCGCGAGGGCTCGCCGCGCATGACGGACGCAAGGTAGTGGCCCAGGGGCCAGGCCAGCACGAGGACGATGGCCAATAGGAGTAGTGACTCAAGCATGGTGGGTAGCTCGTTGGTTCAACGAAGAGGACATGGGATCGACTCGGAAGACCTTGAATGCCGTAGAGAGTGGTTGGGAAATGGGCAACTGCCTTGCACAGGCTGTTGCCACGCCAGAATTCTCGGCGGCCAACACGTGACCGCCCATAAATTCGGCATAAATTCGATAGCGGTGACGGGGTCCGAAACCGCAGGATTTACGGCGAATTTACGGCGCGCAAAGGCGCCGCGCGCTAAGGTCCTGGGCTGTCGTCATTCCGGGCAGCCCCCATGCTTCAGCTTCTTCAAGACACCGTTTTTGTAGGCCTCGTCGTCGCGGCTTTCGCAACGCTCGTTCGCCGGTCGAGCGCGTGGATGGATCGCGGTCGCGGCGTGCGGACCGGGGAGCGCTGACCATGTGGAGCGACGTCACCGGCATGCTGCTGGCACTGCTGGTGCTCGGGGTGCCGCTACTGCTGGCCTGGTTGCTTGTCGGCCGCGCACGGGGCCGGGAAGACAGGCCCTCGGTGCACAACACCAGGCGCGATTGAGGCGGGTGGCCTCTCACCGGCCACGCGCGGGGCGCGGAGGCGCCGCGGCGCCCCCGCAGGGGGGATCTCTTCAGTGTTTTGCCGCGGCGCGCTGCTTCGCCCGCCGCGAGAAGATGTTGAGCATCTCCACCAGCGTCGAGAAGGCCATCGCGGCGTAGATGTAGCCCTTGGGCACATGCACGCCGAATCCCTCCGCGATCAGCACCGCGCCGATCATGAGCAGAAAACCCAGCGCCAGCATGACGACCGTGGGATTGCGGTGGATGAAGTTGGCCAGCGGCTCCGCCGCCACCAGCATGACGGTCACGGACACGAGCACGGCGATCACCATCACGGCGAGGTTGTCGGTCATGCCCACCGCGGTCAGGATCGAGTCGACCGAAAACACCAGGTCCAGCAGGATGATCTGCACGATCACCGCTGCAAAGGAAATGGCCGCCGTACCCTTGGTGTCGAAGACGTCACCCGTGGGCACGGGATCGACGTTGTGGTGGATCTCCTTGGTGGCCTTCCAGATCAGGAACAGCCCGCCGGCGATCAGGATCAGGTCCTTCCATGAAAACTGCGTCTCGAAACTGGGCACACCGTTGGCACCCACCGGCCCGGTCCAGCCCAGGTCGAAGACCGGCGCGGTCAGTCCGACGATCCACGCGATCATCGACAGCAGCGCCAGGCGCATCACCAGGGCCAGTGTGATGCCCATGCGGCGCGCGCGGGCACGCTGGGCTTCGGGCAGCTTGTTGGACAGGATGGAGATGAAGATCAGGTTGTCGATGCCCAGCACGATCTCCATGACGACCAGCGCCAGGAGCGCGGCCCAGGCCGCTGGATCGGTGAAGAGGGCTTGCAGACTTTCCAATTTTTTCTCCTTCGGACGGCCGGACGGCGCGCCGATGATCCGACAATTTCGCCACGTGCAGCCAAGTCCGCAGGCCCTGGCGGGGCATTCACCCACCACCATCTCCTGCGATGCTGGCCAAGGCCCCAAGCGCGACGCACGCCAGGTGCGCCGCGTGTTGATCCCGGTGCAGGCGGATGCACTGGCGTGCGCGCGGCGCGCCAAGGCAACGGCGTGGTACGCGAGGCTGCAGGTTGAACTTCGGCGGATCCGTGCACACCAACCGTGTTGGCACGCATGCCATCCCCAGGAGCTCCCCATGTCGCTGCGCACCCGTCCGCTTTGCCTCGCCGGCCTGCTGGCCGCCCTGCTGCTGTCCAACCCGCCCGCCCATGCCGTGCTCAAGCCCGGAGCCGTGGCACCGGCCTTCACGGCCGATGCCGCGCTGGGTGGCAAGACCTTCCGCTTCCAGCTCGCCGAAGCCCTGGCCAAGGGTCCCGTGGTGCTGTACTTCTATCCCAAGGCCTTCACTTCGGGCTGCACCTACGAGGCCCACCAGTTCGCCGAGGCCAGCGAGCGGTTCGCCGCGCTGGGTGCCACCGTGATCGGGGTCTCGGCCGACAACATCGACACCCTCAAGCGCTTCTCGGTGGAGGCCTGCCGCAACAAGTTCGCGGTGGCCGCAGACGAGCGGGCCCGCGTCATCCGCGCCTACGAGGCGCAGGTCGCCGCGCAGGTGGAGATGGCCGACCGCATCTCCTACGTCATCGGCAAGGACGGCCGCATCGCGCACGTTCACCACGACGGCAACCCGGACGGGCACGTGGCCAGCGCGCTGCAGGCCGTCCAGCGGCTGGTGGCTACCACCGCCAAGAAGTGAATTCCGCGGTGGCCGTGGTCAGGCGTCCAGGGCGGCCGAGAGCTGCTCCACGAAATCCAGCAGGCCCTGGTGGAGCTGCCGCGCCTGCGGCGCGAGTTCGGAGCGCGTGGTCCCGGCCTCGAGCGCACGTTCCAGTGCAGTGACCCGCGCGGCCAGCGCGGCCGCGCCGATGGTTGCCAGCGCACCCCGGATCGAATGGCAGGCCGTGCGCCAGCGCAGCAGGCCCTCACGCTCCTCGTCTGCCGTGTCCAGCAGGGCAGGCAGGCCGTAGTGGTAGGTGTCGACGAAGCGGCGCAGCACCCGCGCCAGCACCTGCACCTGGCCACCCACGTTCTGCAACGCCACCTGCAGGTCCAGCCCGTCCAGCACCGCCAGCCGGTCCTGCAGCGACGCCTGCTGCGCGGGCTCCGGCGCGGCCTGCAGTTCGGCCGGCATGCTGTCGCGGCGCGCCGTGTCGCGCAGGGGCAGCCAGCGCAGGAGGGTCTCGTACATCAGCGCGGCATTCACCGGCTTGGCCACGTGGTCGTTCATGCCGGCGGCCAGGCACAGGCTGCGGTCTTCCACGAAGGCATTGGCCGTCATGGCGATGATGGGCATGGCCTGTCCCGCGCGCGCGCGGATGGTGCGCGTGGCCTCCAGCCCGTCCATGATCGGCATCTGCACGTCCATCAGCACCAGGTCGTAGCGGCGTGACAGCGCCATCTCCACGGCCCGCGCGCCGTCGTAGGCCGTCTCCACCACCAGGTCGGCCGAGCGCAGCAGCTCCTCGGCCACCTCGCGGTTCACGGGGTTGTCCTCGGCCAGCAGCACGCGCTGTCCGCCGTGGCGCTTGCGCAGCAGCTCCTCGGCGCCCGAAGGCACGTCCTGGGCCGCCGACTGGACCCAGCGCGTGCCGCCGCGGCCCTGCAGCACCTCGGCCAGATGGTCCTGCAGGCCGGAGGAGGACAGGGGCTTGACCATCATCGCGTCGTAGCCGGCACGCAGCGCACGCTCGCGCAGGCCGGGCTCGTCCGAGGCCGTGACCAGGATGCTGGGCGGCATGCCTTCGCCCAGGCGCTCGCGCAGCGCGGTGAGTGTCTGGATGCCGTCGAGCGGCTCCATCCGCATGTCGATGACGAAGACGTCGAAGGGCCGGCCGGCCGCAAGGGCCTCGTCCACCCTGCGCAGCGCCGCGGGCCCGTCGCCCACGGCGTCCACCTCCACGCCCATCATTCGCAAGCGCTCGCAGATGACTTCCAGCGCCTCGGGCAGGTCGTCCACCACCAGCGCATGCAGGCCACGGGTGTCGACGGCGTCATCGTGGGCCTCGGCCTCCTGGCCGCGCGCGAGCCAGGCCGTGAACCAGAACACGCTGCCCGCGCCGGGCGCGCTCCGCACGCCGGCGTCACCCCCCATGGCCACCGCCAGTTGGCGGGAGAGCGCCAGGCCCAGGCCGGTCCCACCGTACTGGCGCGAGGTGGAGCCGTCCGCCTGCACGAAGGCGTTGAACAGCACCTTCTGCTGCGCCGGCGCGATGCCCGGCCCCGTGTCCCGCACCTCGAAACGCACCCGCATGCGCGGCCCATCCTCCAGCTCGACTTCGGAGCGCAGGCGCACCCATCCGTGCTCGGTGAACTTCACGGCGTTGGCCAGCAGGTTGATGAGGATCTGCGACAGCCGCGTGGCATCGCCCACCATGCGCGGGGGCAGGTGGTCGGTGTCGACGATCAGCTCCAGCCCCTTGTCGCGCGCGCGGCCCGCGACCATCTCGGTGACGCGGGCCATCAGCGTCTCCAGCGCGAACTCGGACTCCTCCAGCTCCAGCTTGCCCGCCTCGATCTTCGACAGGTCCAGGATGTCGTTGATGACGCGCAGCAGGTGCTGGGCCG
This sequence comes from Burkholderiaceae bacterium, assembly GCA_965278985.1. Classification (GTDB taxonomy): domain Bacteria; phylum Pseudomonadota; class Gammaproteobacteria; order Burkholderiales; family Burkholderiaceae_C; genus CAISIP01. Next base: position 3,114,047 of record OZ257131.1, read on the forward strand.
CGTCGCTGATCTTGCCCAGCCGGTCACGCTGGCGCGCGTCGCGGGTGTCGCGCGCCATCAGGTGCGTGAGGCCGATCACGGCATTCATCGGCGTGCGGATCTCGTGGCTCATGTTGGCCAGGAAGGCGCTCTTGGCGCGGTTGGCGGACTCGGCCTCGTCGCGCGACTGGGCCAAGGCGTCGTTGGCCCGCTGCAGTGCGACCTCGGCATCCTTGAGGTCGGTGATGTCGAAGGTGATCACATAACACCCCTGCACCTCGCCGCTGTCGGCCACATCGGGGATGTAGTGCACCTGGTGCTGGCCCATGCCACCATCTCTGCGCGGAATTTCCCGCACCATCGTGTGGCGGCGGCCTTGCAGCGCCGCCTCGATATCGGGCCGCACCTCGTCGAAGGAACGTACCCCCCGCATCTCCTGGCGCGTCTGGCCCACCATCTCGTCCGGCGTCAGGCCGAAGCTCTCGGCGTAGGCCCGGTTCGCGAAGCGGCAGCGCATGTCACGGTCCCAGTACACCACCCGGCCCGGAATGGTGTCGGTCAGCGCATGGTTGAAGCGCGCCGTGGATTCCAGCCGCTCGTTGGCGATGGACAGGTCCAGCGTACGCCGCTTGACCATGGTCTCGAGTTTGCTGCGGTACAGCTCCAGCTCGCGCTCGGAGCGCCGGCGCTCGGTCACGTCGGAGAAGGAGGTCACGACCGCCATCAGTTCGCCCGTGTCGGGGCTGATGACGGGCACCGCGCTGACCTCGAAGAACACGGTGTCCCCGTCGGGATTCAGCGTGCGCACGGGGACCCCGTACTGCGGGCCGAGGCCCGCCACCACCTTGGCCGGAGGCAGCGCCTCCACCGGCATCGGCTCCCCATCGTCGTCCAGCAGTGTCCAGCCCGGGGCCAGCACGCTGCGGCCCTCCCAATCGGATTGCGTGGAGCCGACCAGCCGCTCGGCCGCCGGGTTGCAGCTCAGCAGCCGCCCCTGCGGGTCGGACACGAGGATGCCTTCCTTGAGCACGGAGACCACCGAGCGGTAATGCGCTTCGCTGTCGCGTTGCGCGCGCTCGGCTTCCCGCGCCTCGGTGACGTCCCGGCCCACGCCGATCATGCCCACCACGGCGCCCTGTGCGTCGAACAGCGGCCCCTTGGTGCTGAGCAGCACCCGCGCGCCCTCCGGCGTGGACATCGCCTCCTCGAACACGGCGGGCAGTTCCTGCGCCATCGCGGTCTGGTCGTTGGCCGTGACCTGCGCGGCCACGTCGGGCGTGAAGAGTTCGGCATTGGTGCGCCCCACCACGTCCTCGGGGCGCAGGCCCATGCTGTGGGCCGCGGCACGGTTGCAGAAGATGTAGCGCCCCTCCAGGTCCTTGGCGAAGATGGGGTCGCTGGCGCTCTGCGCGATGGCCTCCAGCAACAGCAGCGACTTCAGGCGCTCGTCCTGCAGCGTGCGCTCGCGCGCGGCCATCTGCAGCGCCTGCCGCTGCACCAGGAAGCGCATTCCCATGCTGATGCACAGCGCCACCAGCAGCCCCCCGAGCGCGATCCACCGGCCACTGCGCCAGGCCGCCGCGTCGGCGTCCGCCAGGCTGCCCTCGGCCACCAGCCACCAGTCCGTCCCCTTGATGGGCAGCACATGCGAGAGCAGGGCCTCGCCGCGGCCATCTTCGCCCCGGCGGGTCTCGCCGGGGGACAGGTCGCCCCGCACGACATGGACCACATGGCTCGCCGGCCCGCCCGGCGCGTCGGCGGCACGCCGCGCGCTTTCGGCCTGCGGCGGCTGTCCACCGAGCGGGATCCGCTGGGCCGGCGGCGCGGCACTGCCCTGCGCCGCATCGCCACCGGGCACCGGGCTCATGCGCACGATGTGGTCGCCGTTGTTGTGCCACAGCGCGGAGCCGCGCGGATCGGGCCACTGCACGGCGCTGGCCAGCTTGGGGAACAACACACGCTGCGGATCGCTGCGGAGCACCAGCGCACCGCGCACCCGCTCGCCGGTGTGCAGCAGCGGCACCACGGTGTCCATGCGCACAGGGATGTCGGCTTCTTCGACGCGGTGCAGCGCGGTGTGGGTCGGGGCCCGCTGCGCCACGGCCTTCTGCACGGCCTGGCGCAGCACCGCATCCGAGTCCAGCGGGCCGCCATGTTCGCGCCGCAGCACGGTGCCGGTGTCGTCCGTCAGCAGCACCTCGTCGAACTCCATGGCCTTGCGCAGCTCGACCGCGCGCGCCATCAGCGTGTCACCGGCGCCCGGCTGGCCGCCCTGCCAGCGCAGGAACATTTCGCTGAAGGACACGCTGTCGTCCAGGAACCGGGCCAGCCGGATGCGGTCGGTGATCCAGTTCTCCACCCGCTCCACATGCAGTTCCGCCAGGGCCTGCACCTCGAGCGCGACGCGGTGGCGCTGCGATTCGATCTCGCGTGCGATGGCCCAGGCCACGAACAGCAAGGTCACCAGCGCGAGCACCAGCGTGGCCAGCCGCCAACGGCGCTCCGCGCTGCGGGCCACGCCCGTGGGAGGAGGGGCGCCGGGCAGGGCCATTCAGCAGACGCGGCGCGGCGCAACGGCGTGCGCCAGGGTATGCCGTGGGAGGTGCATTCCTGCCATTGTGTGCGGCACGCGCCCGGGCGTCCAGATACACAGCACGACCGTAGGGGAAGCGCAACCACGCCACCAGCGTGCCAAGGGCGTGCCGCCCCGGCAGCAGGTACAGTTCCGCCATGCCCACACCGTCCATTCCCCAGCCCCTCGACCCGCACATCCGGGCCCTGCTGCAGGCAGCAGCCGACCGCGTGATGGCCGTGCCCGCTGCCGAGCTCACGCTGGCACGGCGCCGCGCCCTGGCACGCGAGGCCAACGACCTGCACATGCCGCCCGAGGGCATCCTGCCCGTGCCGCGCGAGGACCTGCAGGTGCCGCTGCCTGGCCGCGCGCTGCCTGCACGCCTCTATCGCCCACTGCCGGATGCCGTGGCCACGGCCGCGCAGGATGTGCTGCTGGTGTTCTTCCACGGCGGCGGCTGGGTGCAGGGCGACCTGGAAACCCATGACAACGCCTGCGCGGCGATGGTGCAGCAGCTGGGTTGCACGCTGCTGAGCGTGGAATACCGCAAGGCCCCCGAGCACCGCTTTCCCGAACCCTGCGACGACGTCGCCGAAGCCTATGCCTGGGCCTGGCAGGAACGGGCGCGCTGGGGCGCCACACGCATCGCGGTCAGCGGCGACAGTGCGGGCGGCCACCTCGCCGGCCACGCCTTCTTCGCCTGCCAGGACACGGTGCCCACCAGCGCCGCGCTGCTGTTCTATCCCGTGGCCGACATGGATTTCTCCTTGCCCAGCTACCTGCGGCAGGACACCGGCCCTGGCCTGACGAGCGGGGCGATGGGCTGGTACTGGGAGCAGTTCCTGGGCACGGCGTCGCCATCGGACGATGCCCGTGCGGTGCTGATGCGCCAACGCTGGAGCCGCCCGCCGCCGCCCACCGTGGTGAGCCTGGCCTGGCACGACCCGCTGCACGACGAAGGCGTGACCTACGCCGAGTTGCTGCGTGCCGCCGGTGCGGAGGTGGAAGTGCAGGATGCGCTGGACATGGCGCATGGGTTCCTGCGCCTGTGCCGCGTGAACCCCTCGGCCGGCGCCCACGTGCGCGCGGCCACCGCGGCGCTGCTGCGCCTGCTCACCCCGAAGGCCTAGGAACCCGGCCGGCGCGCCCTTGAAGGGTGGATCGCCTTTCAGCGCGCCACGGCCCCCGGCGGAATGGCATAGGTGCCCACCGCATGGGCCACGGGATCGTCGTTGCCCTCGGAGTACAGCGTCACCTCGCCCACCGCCAGCGTGCGGCCCCGCTTGAGCAGCGTGCATACGCCGAGGATGTCGCGGTCGGACGCGGGCTTGCGCAGGAAGTTGATGTTCAGGCTGGTCGTGACTGTCAACGGCACGATGCCGATGTCGCCGAGGATGGCCACGTAGAGCGCCACGTCGGCCGTGGTCATCATCACCGGGCCCGACACCGTGCCGCCGGGGCGCAGTTCCTCGAAACCCACGCGGTGGCGGATGGTGGCGCTGCCCTTGCCCACGGCTTCCACCACGCACTTGCTCTGCGGGAACTCGGCGGCCAGGAAGGCGGCAATCTCGGTCTTGGTGGTCATCGTAGGTGGGAAGGTAGATGGATCGATCAGGAATGTAGCGTGTCTGCGCGCTGCGGCACCGGGGCCTGCCCCCTGGCCTCGGACAAGGCATACCAGTCCACGCGGCGCGTGGCCAGCATCAGGATCGCCAGCAGCCCGAAGGTGAGCAACGCGCCCAGCAGCAGGGCGTTGTCCTCGGAGACCAGCAGGCCGTACAACGCGGCATAGAGCAGCGCCACATAGGCACCGAAGCCCACACCACGCCGCCAGCCACCCAGCGCCGCGCTGAAGTACAGCACCAGCAGCAACACACCGGCCGACGCCGCGCTGGCGTAGGCCATCCAGAAGGCCATCTTCTCGGACAGCGCCAGCAGCAGCAGGAAGAACAGCGCGATGGACATGCCCACCAGGCCGTACTGCACGGGATGCAGGCGCAGCACACGCAACTGCTCGATGGTGAAGGCGGCCAGCAGCACCAGCACGACGAACAGCAGGCCGTACTTGCCGGCGCGCTCCGATAAGGCATACACATTGAGTGGCTCGACCAGGGACACGTCGAAGCTCTGGGGGGCGGCCACGCTGGCGGGCTGCACATCGGCATTGGCGGCGGTGGCGGTGGCGCCAGCCGTGGTGGTGGCGCCGCGGGCAACGTCGACCGCGTCGGTGGATGGCGCCAGCGCGAATTGCGCCAGGGTCTGTGCCCGTGCCTGCGTGACCAGCGAGGACACGCGCCAGCGTGCCTCGAAGCCGGTATCGTCCACGCGGCGTTCCGCGGCCAGGAAGTCGCCCCCGAAACTCGGGCTGCGCCACGGCGAGCGGATATGGGCCGTGGTCTCGTCCGCCAGCGGCACCACCGACAAGGTGCGTTGGCCCACCAACGAGAAGACCAGGCGGAACGGCAGCGGCTTGCCCGCACGCCACTGCGCCAGCGCTGGCCCGTCCAGCATGGCCTGCAGGCTGCCGCCGCCCATGCCGTGCTGCACCGGTTCCGGCGGGCCCTGGCGCCAGGCCAGCGCCTGCTCATCGGCGTCCAGCCGGGGCGAGCCGTCCAGGCCGCGCAGGTCGCTCACCTGCCAGACGATGAAGGGCGTGAGCAGCTCGATGCGCCCGCCCGGCTTGTACGACACGATGCGCGCCCCGTCCTCGGGCCCGAAGCTGCCGTCCACCGTGGCCTGCAGCGTGTAGAACGGGATCCTGAAGATGCCCCGGTAACGCTCCTGCGGCTGCATCGTGCCCTCCAGGTGCAGCTGGCGCGGAAACACCAGTTGCTCCAGCCGCTGGCTGCGCGGCCGGGTGCCCGCCGGTTTGCCATCCGCCGCACTCTGCGGCTCGTTCCAGTGCTCCACGTAGGGCTGCACGAGCAGCGGACCCACCAGCCGCTGGCTGCCGGCATGCGTGCGCGCCAGCTCGTCGCCGGCCATCTGCTGGTACATGCCGCGCTCCTCGACGAGCATGCCGATGCGGCCCATGGCCATCGCCAGCAGCAGGGTGATGAACAACAGGGTCATGACCTTGGCCAGCACGGAATGGCGGAAATTTCGGAGCATGGTGTTTCCTCGGGTGGGGGCCGGCACGACGTGCGCCGGTGGTGGGGCCGGATGCTCGCTGCCACATGCGAAGGCGGTATGAAGTGCGCGCGCCCGCGGCCTTCATGCGCACTTCACACGGACTTCACACAGGCCCTGCACACCGCGTTGCGCTTCGCATGGGCTTCGCACCCGGCTTGCACAGTCGGATGCACTGCAACCACGATGAGGAACGATCCCATGTCCACCCCCCGAAGCGCCGCCTGGCTGTGGGCCGCCACGGTCCTGATGGCCGCCCTGTCCGGCTTCATCCTGCTGTGTGGCCAGGCTGCGCATGCGCAGTCGCGCGACGACACCGTACCCCGCCAGCGGACCGAGAGCCCCTACTTCCTCGTGCGCGGCCCGCAGCCCGGCGTGGAGAGCCTGCCGCTCAAGAGCACGGCCGTGGACGTGCAGGTCTCCGGCGTGATCGCCGAGGTGACGGTGGTGCAGCACTACCGCAACGAGGGACAAACACCCATCGAGGCCGACTATGTATTCCCCGGCTCCACACGCGCCGCTGTGGGGGGCATGCAGGTGCGCCTGGGCGATCGGCTGATCACGGCGAAGATCCGCGAGAAGCAGCAGGCCCGCATCGAATTCGCCCAGGCGAAACAGGAGGGCAAGACCACGGCGCTGCTGGAGCAGCACCGGCCCAACGTGTTCCAGATGCGCGTGGCCAACATCCTGCCCGGCGACGACGTGCGCGTGGAGCTGCGCTACACCGAGCTGCTGCTGCCGCAGAACGGGCGCTACGAATTTGTCTATCCCACGGTGGTGGGCCCCCGTTACCAGGGCGCGCCCAGTGAGGGCAACGCGGGCAGCGCGGGCTCCTCGGGCAATGCCTTGGCCGCGCAACCCACGCTGCCCGAGGGCGCGGCGCCCACCAGCCGCTTCACGCTGCAGGCCACGCTGGCCGCACCGCTGCCGATCCTGGACATCCGCTCGCGCACCCACGCCATCGAACTGCAGCAGGCCGGCACCGACACCCGCCATGCCCGGCTGCGCCTCGCCGAGGGCGACAGCGCAGCGAACAACCGCGACGTGGTCATCGACTACCGCCTGGCGGGTGACGCCGTGGCCGCGGGCCTGATGCTGTCGCAGGGCCAGGGGCCGGACGCCGAGAACTTCTTCCTCGCGATGGTGCAGCCTCCGAAGTCCGTTGCGGCCACGCAGATCTCGCCGCGCGAATACATCTTCGTGGTGGACATCTCGGGCTCGATGCACGGCTTCCCGCTGGACACGGCCAAGGCCATGCTGCAGCGCCTGATCGGCGGCCTGCGGCCCAGCGACAGCTTCAACGTGCTGCTGTTCTCGGGCAGCAGCCGCATGCTCGCGCCCCAGTCCGTGCCCGCCACGCAGGCCAACATCGATCGCGCGCTGGCCTCGCTGGGCCAGACGGCCGGGGGTGGCGGCACGGAGCTGGTCCCTGCGCTGCGCCGCGTGTACGCCGAGCCCAAGGCCCCCGACGTGGCCCGCACCATCGTGGTCGTGACCGACGGCTACGTGACGGTGGAACAGGAGGCTTTCGCCCTCGTGCGCAAGCACCTGGGCCAGGCCAACCTCTTCGCCTTCGGCATCGGCTCCTCCGTGAACCGCGCGCTGATCGAGGGCCTGGCGCGTGCGGGTGGCGGCGAGCCCTTCGTCATCACCGATCCCCTGCAGGCCCCCGAGCAGGCCACACGTTTCCGCCGCATGGTGGAGTCGCCCGTGCTGACCGGCGTGCAGCTGCAGTTCGACGGGCTGGATGTCTACGACCTGGAGCCCGCGGTGCAGCCCGACGTGCTGGGTGAGCGCCCGGTGGTGGTCTTCGGCAAATGGCGCGGCACACCGCAGGGCCGCATGGTGGTCAAGGGCCACACGGCCAGCGGCCCCTGGCAGCAGGAGGTGGCGGTGGACGCCACCCCCTCCCCGTCCGGCGCCCTGCGCGCGTTGTGGGCGCGTCACCGCATCACCGCGCTGGGCGACCAGGAAGCCATGGAAGGCGGCGACAGCTTCAAGGCGCAGATCACGCGGCTGGGGCTGGACTACAGCCTGCTCACCGCCTACACCAGCTTCCTCGCGGTGGACGAGATCGTGCGCAACCCTGACCCGGCGCAGAGCACCCGCGTGCAACAGCCCCAGCCGCTGCCCCAGGGCGTGAGCGCGCTGGCCGTAGGTGAAGCCCAGGCCGTGGTGAACGGCGCGGTGGTGCCCAGCACACCCGAGCCCGAAGCCCTGGGTGCGGTGCTGGTCGTGGTCTCCATGCTGGCCATGCTGCACCGTCGTGCACGCCGCCAGAAGCGCCAACGCTACACCGCATGAAGGGGCAGCACATGCACACCGTCCACCGACTGGTCCGCAACCCCCGCTTCGTGCGCTGGGCCCTGCGCATCGACCACATGCCCGCCTGGGGCTGGCTGCTGCTGCAGGCCGCGGCCCTGCTGCCCGCCTGGCTCTGGATGGCGCGCCGCATGGCCGACGGCTCGGACGACCCGCTGGGCCTGCTCGCATTCACGTCCATGGCCGCGCTGGTGGCCGTGTACCGCCGCGACCTGCGCAGTACACCCGCCTTCACCTGGATGGGGCTGGCCCTGCTGTTGACGCTGGTGGCCACGCTGGCACGCGGTGGCCTGGCGGACTGGCCGCCGCTGTTCACCAGCCTGCTGGCGGTGCTGGCCATGGCCGCTGCGCTGCTGGCCTTCCTGCCGCGCGCGGTGGCAGCCGTGCCCGTGCTGGGGTTGGCCGTGCTGGCGCTGCCGCTGCTGTCCTCCTTGCAGTTCTATGCGGGCTACCCACTGCGCGTGGCCACGGCCGAAGCCACGCGCTGGCTGCTGGCACCGGCCTACCATGTCTGGCGCGAAGGCAGCACGCTGGTGGTGGACGGGCACCAGATCATCGTGGACGCGCCCTGCTCGGGTGTGCAGATGGTGTGGCTGGGGTATTTCACGGCCTTCGCCGTGGCGCTGTGGGCGCGGCACCACGATGGCACCGTGCTCCGGCGCCTGCCCTTCGTGGGCCTGCTGGTGCTCACCGGCAACATCCTGCGCAACAGCGTGCTGGTGGCCGCCGAGGGCGCCGGCGCGGCGCTGCCCGGGTGGGGCCACGAGGCCGTGGGCCTGGTGGTGCTGGCCGCCGTGTGTGGTGCCATTGCAGCGCTGGTGCACCGGCCCGCGCCCTTTTTCCTGCCGGTCATCCACGCCCACGGAGCCCCCCATGCCCACCCGGCTTGAGACACTGTTCGCATACCGCTTCGTGCAACGCGCCGTGCAGAAGATGGGCCTGGCGGCCGTGCTGCTGCCCTGCGTGGTGTGGGCCCTGGCGCAGGCGCTGTCGCTGTCGATATCGCCGTCATCGTCCAGGCCCGCCGACGGCCCCACCGCCGCCTGGGAATGGCCCGCGCAGTGGGAGGGTGCAGCCCTGCGTCCACTGGCGATGACCCCCGTGGAGCAACGCTTCGCGCGCCAGTTCCCGGGCAGCCTGGCGCGCCTGACGGACGGGCGGCAGGTGCTGGTGATGCGGCACGTGACGGCACCCACGCGCATGCTGCATCCCGCGGCGGACTGCTACCGCGCGCTGGGCTACCGCATCACCGGCCACCAGCTGGAGGAGGACGGTCAACGACGCCGCTGGCGCTGCTTCATCGCCACGCGGGCGGACGGCACAGCGCTGCGGGTCTGCGAACGCATCACCGACGCACAGGGACTGGCCTTCACCGACACCTCTGCCTGGTACTGGGCCGCGCTGCGCGGGCGGTCCACGGGGCCGTGGCTGGCCGTCACGACCGCCACGGTGGCCGCGCCGACGGACGCTGCGCAGCACGTCGTGATCGCGGGCACGCCATGACCGCCCATCCGCCCGGGCCGCAGCAGGCACGTGCCGCAGCCGAAGGCGCAGGGATTCCAATGCGGCGCCGCTTCGCCCGCGCGTCCGGCACCGATGGCGCCCCGCGGCGGCCCTGCCTGCGCAATGTGCTTCTCGGCCTGCTGGCCACCCTGGCCACCGCCCTACTGGCGCTGTGGCTGGTGCTGCGCCTGCTGCTCGCCCCCACGCCCGGTGAATGGGCCACCACGCTGCGCGCCGGCCCGTGGGGCACCGAGGTGGGCGTGCCGTCGCTGCTGCGGCTGGTGTCCGCGCCATGGTTCGGCCCGTGGCTGGACGGCCGCCAGCGCGACACACGCTGGGGTCCGGTGCGGCTGCAGTGGCACGCCGCCACCCACACGCTGCAACTGCACTGCGCACCCTGCCGCATACCCGTTACGGCACTGGGCGAGGAAGCCCTGCAGGTGCCGAGGCTCACGGTCTCGTTGCGGCGCAGCTTCGATGCGCTCGAAGGCTCGGTGATCGCATCCACCGCGCAGGCCTCGCCTGCGGTGGTGCAGGCCAGCTTCACGGGCCATTTGCGGCAAGACGGCATGGCCCTGCACCTGCAGGCGCGCGCCACGCCTATCGTCGACTGGTATGCCGTGCTCGCGCCCCGGCTGCCGGAGCTGCAGCAGGCCCGCATCACCGGCACGCTGGCCCTGCAGGCCCGCTGGAGCCTGCCCGACAACCGGCTGCAGCTGCAGCCCGAGGTGGCGGGTTTCACCGTGCAGGGCCTGGGCACCGAAGTGCTCGCACATGCCGCCTCGGGCTGCGGCAAGCCCAGCCGCCTGGGCGCGAAGGACTGGCTCACGCGCGCGGTGCTGGCCGCGGAGGACCAGCGCTTCTTCGAACACCCCGGCTACGACCTGCAGGAGCTGCAAGCCGCGCTCAAGGCCAACCAGGCCGGCGACGGCGTGCGGCGCGGCGGCAGCACGCTGAACCAGCAGCTGGCCAAGCGGCTGGTCACGGGCGACGAACGCAGTGCCGGCCGCAAGCTGCGCGAGCTGCTCTACGCCGTGGAGATGGAGCAGACCCTGGGCAAGGCCCGCATCCTGCAGCTGTACCTGGACAACGCACCCTGGGGCGCCGGCCTCTGCGGCGCCGAGGCGGCCGCGCGCCACTACTTCCAGCGCAGCGCGCGCACGCTGCAGCCCGCCCAGGCCGTGTGGCTCGCGGCCATGCTGCACAACCCGGACGCCGAGGCAGGCGCCTGGACGCGCGACGGCGGCATCAACCTGGCGCGGGCCGAGTGGGTGGCGCAAGGTGTGCGGGGGGTGCCGCGCACGGGGCCGCGGCAGCGGGAAGCGGTGCTGGCCGCATTGCAGGCCATGGCGGCGCCCTGACCGACGGCGTGCGGCGCCGCGGCGGCGTGTCATGGCCGCGCGCCATAATGGCCGGCCATCGCCGACCCGAGAATGAGAGACGCCGTGATCCAGTTCCATTACTCCCCCGCGCCCAACCCCGCCAAGGTCGCGCTGTTCCTCGAGGAAAGCGGCCTGCCCTACGAGGCCCTGCCCGTGGACACGCGCAAGGGCGAGCAGCACACCAGCGAGTTCCGCGCCGTCAACCCGAATGCCAAGCTGCCCGCCATCGTCGACGGCGACGCGGTGGTCTTCGACAGCAACGCCATCCTGCTGTACCTGGCCGAGAAGACGGGGCAGTTCCTGCCGGCCGACACGCCCGCCGCGCGCGGCCAGATGCTGTCGTGGCTGATGTTCGTGGCCACCGGCGTGGGACCGTACTCGGGCCAGTCCGTGCACTTCAAGCATGCCGCGCCGCAGCCCCAGCCCTATGCCGTGAACCGCTACGATTTCGAGGCGTGGCGCCACTGGAACATCCTGGACCAGCGCCTTGCCGGCCAGCCCTGGATGCTGGGCGACACCTACACGCTGGTGGACATGGCCGTCTGGGGCTGGGCCCGCGCCGTGCCGCGCGTGCTCGACGCCGATGCCTGGAGCAAGCTGCCACACCTCAAGCGCCTGTTCGACGCCATCAACGCCCGGCCCGCAGCCCAGCGCGCGGAAGCCATGCTCAAGCGCCACAGCTTCAAGACCGAGATGGACGCCGAGGCCCACCGCGCGATGTTCCCGCAGAACGAACGGCTCAAGGCCGCAGGCTGATCCCACCACTTCCACGCTGCCCACCATGTCCTACGTGCTCATGATCCACGAACCCCGCGGCCAGCGTGCCGAGCGCGGCGAGGCCGCAGGCCGAAAGGTCTACGACCAGATGCTGCAGTTCGCCGCCGGGTTGAAGGAACGCGGCGTGCTGCAGGCCGTGGAGTCGCTGGTCTCCGACGACCGCGGCGTGCGCGTGCAGCGCCGCGACAAGAAGACGCAGTTGCTGGACGGCCCCTTCGCCGAGGCCAAGGAAATGGTCGGCGGCTTCTTCCTGCTGAACTGCGCCACGCGCGAGGAGGCGCTGGCCATCGCGGCCGAATGTCCGGCGGCGGAATGGGCCAGCGTGGAAGTGCGCGAGACGGGGCCCTGTTTCCTCTGAAATCGCGCCGCCACCGGCCCACACCAGGTCGCCTACCTGATTTCGGTGACATTCGAGTTCGGCGGCAGGAGGCTGACGGTGCACCGCCCGCACCCCGGCAAGGAAGCGTTGCGATACCGCGTGCTGGCCGTCAGGGAATTCATTCAGCGAATGGGGATCACGCCATGAACAACACCATGTCATACAAGGGTTACACCGCCAGCATGTCCTTCGACACGCAGGACAAGATCATCGTGGGTCGTGTTCTGGACATTGACGACATCATTGCTTTCCACGGTGTATCCGTGGCGGACTTCGAGTCCAACTTTCAAAATGCCATCGAGGACTATCTGGCAGCGGCCCAGGCACTCGGCACCCCGCCAGAGAAGCCCGCCAGCGGCAAAGTCATGCTGAGGATCGCGCCTGATGTGCACGCCGCAGCGCTCAAAGCTGCGGCCAGGAGTGGGATCAGCCTGAACAAGTGGGCCGAAGCAACGCTGGGCATGGCGGCCAGAAGGCCCCCCACGCGCACTGGGCCACGAAGCACAGTCTGAGAGGCCACTGCCCGGACAACTACCTCAGCTGCAAGCCTCTCCCGACCACGCGTAGAGAGGCTGCAGCCCTTCTGACAAGAGCGACAACCGGGACGCGAAGGCGAGATATCCGTGAAGGTGCTGGCCGAAGCGGCGCAAGCGCATTGAAAGCGTAATCCCCAGGGGAAAGGGACAGCGCGTGCCTCTGGCAGGCTGATCGGAAGCGGGGCTCTCCCGACCGGAGGCAGCTTGTCGAAATGCCGGGGCCCGGCACGTCGTACCGGCAGGAGGTCGCCACGGTGGCGCCTCCGCCGCCAGTGCCCACCCGAACCAGGAGCCGCCCATGTCCCACCATCCCCACGGCATCGCGCCGCCCCCGCCTGCCAAGGAGGCGCCATGCGCTACCTGATGCTCGTCAAGGCCGCCCCCAAGGAAGGCACCGGCGGCGCCGGCAACCTGCCCTCCGACACGCAACTGGCCGCCCTGGCGCGTTACCACGGCGAACTGGCGCGGGCCGGCGTGCTGCTCGATGCGAGCGGCCTGCGCTGTGGCGAACACGGCTGGCGCATCCGGTGCCATGCCGGGCAGCGCGAGGTGGTGGACGGTGCTTTCGGCGGCACCGACGAACTGCCGGTGGTGGGCTACACCCTGATCCAGGTGCGTTCGCGCGAGGAGGCCATGGAATGGGCGCGCCGCTGTCCACTGCCCTTCGGTCCGCTGGGCGATGGCGAGATCGAGGTGCGGCCCTTGCTGGACAGCGCCAACTTCGCCCCGGCCGCCACTGCGGTACAAACGGTGCCTGCATCCCCCCCATCTCGGCCCTAGGAGTCCGGACCATGCTCAAGACCATCGGCCTCGTGCTGCTCGCCGCCATCGTGCTGGTGCTGGGCTTCGCCGCCACGCGCCCCGACAGCTTCCGCCTCGAGCGCAGCCTGCGCATGCAGGCGCCGCCGGAGAAGATCCTGCCGCTGATCAACGACCTGCACACCTTCAACACCTGGAACCCCTGGGTCCGCAAGGAACCCTCCGCCCGGCAGACCTACAGCGGCCCGCCCCAGGGCCCCGGCGCCCGCGCGGCCTGGGAGGGCAAGGAGCTGGGCAGCGGCAGCATGACCATCACCGCGGTAGAACCGACCAAGGTCACGCTGCAGCTGGACTTCCTCAAGCCCTTCGAAGCCCACAACGTGGCCGAATTCACGCTGACGCCCGCGGCCGACGGCACCACCGTGGTCTGGGCCATGCACGGCCCGGCCAACTACATGACCAAGGTGATGGGCTTGTTCTTCAGCATGGACGCCATGGTGGGCAAGGATTTCGAAGACGGCCTGGCGAACCTGAAGCAGCTTGCGGAAGCGAAGTGACACCACGCGCCACCGTGAAACCCGCCGACCCCAGCCCCACGCACAAGACCATCGCCGCCGTCTGGCGTATCGAGTCCCCGAAGGTCGTGGCCACCGTGGCGCGCATGGTGCGCGACGTGGGACTGGCCGAGGAACTCGCGCAGGACGCGCTGGTGGCCGCGCTGGAACACTGGCCCACGCGCGGGATCCCCGACAACCCGGGAGCCTGGCTCATGACCACCGCCAAGAACCGCGCCCTGGACCGGTTGCGCCAGGACGCGCTGCACGCCCGCAAGCACGAGGAGCTGGGCGCCGACATGGACGCGATGCAGACCCACGTGGTGCCCGACTTCGTGGACGGCCTGGACGCCGCGCGCGCGGACGACATCGGCGACGACCTGCTGCGGCTGATCTTCACGGCCTGCCACCCCGTTCTCTCGAAGGATGCGCGCGTGTCGCTGACGCTGCGGCTGCTGGGGGGCCTGACCACGGACGAAATCGCGCGCGCCTTCCTCGTGCCCGAGCCCACCATCGCCCAGCGCATCGTGCGCGCCAAGCGCACGCTGGGCACGGCGAAGATTCCCTTCGAGGTGCCGCAGGCCGGCGAGCGCGCCGAGCGCCTGGCCTCGGTGCTGGAAGTGATCTACCTGGTCTTCAACGAGGGCTATGCGGCCACGGCCGGCGAGGACTGGACGCGTCCCGCGCTGTGCGAAGAGGCGCTGCGCCTGGGCCGCGTGCTGGCCTCCCTGATGCCGCAGGAGAGCGAGGTGCATGGCCTGCTGGCGCTGATGGAGATCCAGGCGTCGCGCATGCCTGCACGCACCGATGCCGCGGGCCAGCCGGTGCTGCTGATGGACCAGGATCGCAGCCGCTGGGACGCCCTGCTGGTGCGCCGCGGTCTGGCCGCGCTGGAAAGCGCCGAGGCCCTGCAGGGCGGGCGCGGCCCCTATGCGCTGCAGGCCGCCCTGGCCGCCTGCCATGCGCGCGCCGCCCACGCCGAGGACACGGACTGGCCGCGCATCGTGGCGCTGTACGACACCCTGGTGCAGGTGGCTCCTTCGCCCGTGGTCGAACTCAATCGGGCCGTGGCCGTGGGCATGGCGCTGGGCCCGGCCGCGGGGTTGGCGATCGTGGACCAGTTGGCCGCCGACGAAGCGCTGGCGCAGTACCACTGGCTGCCCAGTGTGCGCGCCGACCTGCTGGCGAAGCTGGGCCGGCGCGAGGAGGCCCGCGCGGAGTTCGAACGCGCCGCCGAGCTCACGCGCAACCAGCAGGAACGCGCGCTGCTGCTAGCCCGCGCACGCGGCCTGCAGCACTGACTGCGCAGCAGGCACAGGGCTATCACAAAGCCCCCGCCACGCCGCATGCCCTGTCGCGATCCCCTTCGCAGGACCGAGAGTTGGCACAGATTTGAAAACCGGTCCCATCACTGGAACAATGTCGCGTTACCGCTACCGTGCCGCGCGGCACGCCCTCCCACCCTGCTGACACCCGCCGGAGCCCATGTCCCGCATCCACCGCCTGCCCCTCTTCCTGGTATTGCTGCTGTTGTGCACCCTGCTGCTTGCGCCGAGCGCCCCTGCCCACGCCCAGAAGAAAGCGGAAATGGTCAGCGTGGACCGCGAATTGGTGCGCCTGCGCGCCGGCGCAGGCACGCACCACGATGCGCTGTGGGAGCTCACGCGCGGCTACCCGCTGCAGGTGCTGCAACGCCAGGGATCGTGGCTGCAGGTGCAGGACTTCGAGAAGGACACCGGCTGGATCTACCGCCCGCTGGTGGCCCGCAACAAGCCCCATGTGATCGTGACCGGCAAGACCGTGAACCTGCGCGGCACGGCCAGCGCCCGCGGTGCCGTCGTGGGCAAGGCCAGCTACGGCGACGTCTTGCGCGCGCTGGGCCGCCGCGGCGACTGGGTGCATGTAGAGACCTCGCAGGGCAAGGCCTGGATCTCGCGCGCGCTGGTCTGGGGACAGTGATGCACCACGCCGCCCTCGTGGGCGGCACGGCGCTGCTACCCTCAGGGTATGCGCAACCTCATCGACTTCAGCTCCTGGCAGGGCGTGTTGTCCACGCTGCTGGGCCTGGTCATCGTGACCATCGTGGCCGTGGGCATCCGCCTGCTGGTGATGCAACGTGTGCAGCAACGCCGCGAGCGCCAGAACCGGCAGATCAACGAACGCCTGAAGACACTCATCGCCGCCTACAAGACGCTGGGCGGCTCCTTCACCGGCAACCTGGTGGTGGACCCGCGCCACCTGCGCGAGCTGCGTGAGCTGCGTGAGCTGCGCCAGCGTGCCGCAGATGCGGCGGCCGTGCCCGTCGAGCCTACGGTGGCAGACAGCAACGGCTCGGAGCGCCGCCGCCGCATTCGCGACGCGGTGGAAGCGGCCTTGTCCGACGTGATCCTGCTGGGCACGGCCGAACAGGTGCGGCTGGCGGCGGAGGCGGCCAACGCCATGGTCGCGGGCCGCGACATTGAGACCGCCGCGCTGGTGCGCTCGCTGCGCGACTTCATCCGCGAGGTGCTGGACCTCGACGCCGTGCCGGCCGAGCTGGCCATTCCCAACCAGGGACCGCTGCGCACGGCAGCATCGGGCGGACGCAGCGGGGGTGGTGGTGGTGGCAGCGGCGGCAATGGAGGGGGGCGCGGCGGCGGGGGCGGGGGAGGCGGTGGCGGTGGCGGTGGTGCGGGAGGTGGCATGGCCGCAGGCGGCATGCTGGGCCTGGGGGGCGCGCATGCGGCCCGCGACGCCGATGTGCTGCAGGAGCCGGACACCCACCAGCCCTGATCCCTCACGCCGCACGCGCCCTGCGGTCCACGCGTGCGCTGTTCCTCAGCGGCAGATCCGGTAGGGACCACGGTCAAGATGGAAATGGTCGGCATGCGCCTGGTTGTAGGCCGGGCCGAGCACCCCATCGAACAGACCACACGCCCCACCATGCACCCTGCGCAGGAATTCGGCCTCGGCGCCCCCGCCTGCCCATCCACGCGCGACCGTGACGCGGCGGCCGTCCCGCAACACGAACCCGGCGATATCAAACGCGTCCGCCGTGGCGTGCTGGCTGCGGCTGCCTGCCTCGCGGCCGTAGACATTGCGACAGGCGTAGCTGCCGAAGTGGTCGATGCGGCGCACCTCGGTCCCCAGCACCTCCAGCGCCTGCGGCTGCAGCACATGGCGCTCCCACAAGGCCAGCGAGGCTGCCGCGGGGCAGCTCAGCGTGAAGGCCTGCCCGACCTGCAGCGCCGTGCGCCGCACCAGCAATGCATTGCTGAGCCCGCAACCCGGCCCGGTCACGCGGTCGGGCACAGCCTCGAACTGCCAGGGCGTGCTGGCCATCCACGCCGTGCAAGCGGCCGGACTCTCCTGGAGCCGGGACAGCTTGTGGCCCGTGAGCCAGTTGGGCGGCTCCTCGTAAGCAAGGGGCGTCCAGGGGTTGTGCCGGTCCGGCACCGACCACCACGCACCATGGGTGGCCACGGCCGCCGCGATGCCGGCGAGCACCAGCGCTGACAGCCACTTCATGCGGCTGCCGCGGCGACCGCTCCGCACTGCGCGCACCGCGTCATCCGGCTTCGACCAGCGCCGCCAGCTTGTCGAGCGACATGCGCCAACCCGCTTCGTTGTCGGCTGCAGCGACGCCAGGTGGCACGCCCTCGTGCAGCGCGTCGATCCGCGTGCCGCCGGCCGCGTCGCGCAGCACCATCGTCACCACCATCTCGCCCTGCATGGCCGGATCGCTGGTCTCGAAGGCCATCACTTCCACGACCCGTTGATTCGGCACGAGTTGCCTGAAATGCCCGTGGTAGGTGTCGGTGTGTGCAGAGGTCTTTCCCGCAGCATCGGGCGCGTCATAGGCCAGAGAGATCCGGAACCGCCCACCCTCCCGCGCGTCGAAGCCATGCACCACGGCGGTCATGCCGTCGGGAACCTTCCATTGGGAGACCGCCGCGGCATCGATCAAGGCTGCATAGACCTGAGCGCGCGGAGCGCCGATGTGGCGGGAAATACAGGTGGACGACATCGGCAGGGCCCGTGGAGAACGATGGGGAAATGAGGTACCGCGGCAGCAAGAAGTTCCCGACTCAGCAAAAGCCCGCTATGCGCCCTTTGCGGAAGTCCGTGCTTCCGCAAAGCAGACATCCAACGTGAAGGTGAGCGGATACCGCAGGCGTCCCAAGTGACGGGTTAGGCATTGCCCGGTTTCTCAGGTGGCACGGGGAGTTTGACTCCATAGAAGCACTGTGCAGCGAGGGCAGCAACGCCGCCAGCCAGCGCATACGCGGCATAGAGAAGCGGGCTGTCCACCGAGACGAGAAAATAGACCATGGCGAAACCAGGTGCAAGCAACGCGTAGAACAAAACAAACCAACCGGGCTTGCGAAATTCCTTGCGGCTTCGGCGGAGCAAGCGCTCAACGGCCATCGACGCGGCGGATAGGGCGAAAACTACCCCTGCCGCCAGAGCGATTGAATAAAGCATGTGATGGCTACTCCTATTTCTCTCGCAATGCCATTGAGCGAAGTGCCGAGTCAGCGCACAGGTATATCAGATTCGACAAAGGCGCCACCAGCCACTCGACAGACGCCGCATCAGATTCGCAACTCCGACGACCGCTTCTGGCCGATAAGGTACCTGCCGCATTGCGCCATAGCAGTGCTCCGTTAATGGAACCTAACGACTGTTTTTAACGGACGCCGAATTCGGTCCGTTTGGCGACCAAATCAATGCGCTAGCCGCCCGATAAGCCCTTGGTTAGGCGGTGACCTTGTCGCTTTCCCCGAGTCACAAGTAAGCTCCAGATCGTGAGCGTAGGTACTGAGAACAAAAGGAGGAGCACTATCAGATTGGGATCCGACGATGGGTCATAGTCCGCCTTGAACGATGTAGTGGCGTAAGTCCACCAAGTGAGCACCCAAGTAACACTGTTCAGTGCGATAGATACCCAAAATAGCGTGACGACCTGTCGCAGAAACAATGACGCTGCGCTGACTAAGGCAACCAGCGCGATGGTGCCACCCACAAATTTTCCTATTTGCGACACGAAGTGCGGCGTAAATAGGAAATAGGCCAGTACAAGAAATTCCAAAAAATTGAGCACCAACGCAAACGACAGCAACAGCCGTCCAGGGAACGAGACCACGGCTCTAGTTTCTCGCACCTTCGAACCGCGCGTAGGGGGAACGTGGCGGATCGACAAGCCAAACAAAGCAACTGGAACAACGAGAAATACTGCTGTGATGCAGTAGCCAAGTATGTCTGTCATAGGCTTCAACTTTGACGTCTTCCGACTTGCGCGAGCCTGATGACGACCCGTACTTGATAACATGGGCGACCGCTTCCGGCCGGTACACGACATGCTACCGGAGGTCGGCCTCGCGCCCTGAGCGGTCGGCGGATCACGCGAAAAACGGTCACTACAACGCCGAAGCTCACCGGGCGGCGCAGCAGTCCGCTGGAGCGACCTGTTGCGCTGCGACGGGCGCTTGATAACGCATGCGTCGCTGCTCCTTCACTCCTTCACTCCTTCTGGTTCCGGACTAAGCGGCCTTGCTACGCAGGCTGCGATCTGAATTTGTCCAGTCGTTCTGCGTAAGATATGGCGTGTGCGCCCGTACGAATCCGAATAAGGGTGATTCACCAGAGCTTCCACGGATCTTGGCTTTGGCTTAATCCTTGGTGAGCACGCCGCTCTGCAACCGCGCATCCAACACTGTTGTGAATCTTCGGAAATCGTGGGCGGCCTCCGGTGCTACGTACATCAACTCTCCAAAGTGGTCAGCGTAGTCCTGGAAGTAGAGACCTGAGTCTCCGTAGTACCGCTCTGCGAAAGCATTGCCAGCTTCATTCAACATGTCATCTATCAGCTTCCCGTCGCAATAGGTGAAGAGGAAGTCAGTTGCAGACATGGTGCCGTCCATTACTGCCTTCAAAGCTTCTGGTTCGTTCTCTACCAGCAAGTCGCCCGCCCAGCCCTTGGTAACACACCACTTAAGGAAAAGCGCAATGTGGGTACCACCATGCTCTTCTGGCTGGCCTTCTGGAAAATCGCCATCACAATGCCAACTAGCGTCGTCGTACTTCATGCTGTCCAAGGGTTGCAGTCGAATCCTGCCACATTATCGCGGCCTGCTCCTCGACGAAAATACTCATCGCTCTGCGCCCGTAGCAGTCCTCGCACCGTTCCGAATGCCGACGCTCAATTTGAAGGTGGCGGACCGCCTGCGGTGTTCGCTCAACTTACATGTTAAGCATCATCGCCGTCGACCCACTTACTCGTGTCATCTACAGGTTAAGGCAACCTTCCCTGAAGCCACGTTGTCACTGCACCGGGCTTGAAGGCCGGGTCCGAACATACGATGACCCATGAGAGAAA
This sequence comes from Burkholderiaceae bacterium, assembly GCA_965278985.1. GTDB lineage: Bacteria > Pseudomonadota > Gammaproteobacteria > Burkholderiales > Burkholderiaceae_C > CAISIP01. The sequence continues at coordinate 3,134,297 of OZ257131.1, forward strand.
TTCCGCAGGGCCTCCGTTCATGTAAGGCGGTGGAGATACGGGTTTGAACACGGTGGGCAAGCGCTCATGAACTGACAGATAGTTGAGTACATGGCCAAGTTCCTGAACTACATGCCAAGCAAGACCATCCTTGATATCGATGGAGAACTTGACCCACCATTGCCCGTCGTCTTCAAAACCATGACTGAATGGCGTTTGGATCCCTGGCACGGATTGAAGGAAGGCTTCAAGCGTGAAGAAATCGCGATCGTCTTTCATGAGGCCGCTCATAGCGGAAGTTCACGCCGTCGCAAAGCAGTCGCTCGCTGAATTTCAGCGGACCCCGCAGGCGGTCTGATGGCAAGACTTGTGAACCCTCATACGCCGCTCAGGTGGAACTCCACTTCATTCGGAGTCTTGCCACGAACAGCCGCCAGCGCCGAGTGCCCAAAAGCGAAGTTCTTGAACTCTGGCAAAACTTCCAGCGATTCGCACCACCGATTTCCTGAGCCAATGGCTCCCAGCTCTTCGGTCGCCTCATATCGCAGTTCGCAAGTGAGTTGGAACATCGCGTCGTCATCCTCTCCTGTCTGAGAGATGAATTGACGCGTGAGGTCAAAGTAAAAGCACGCGCCATAGTGTCCTGGGAGAGCGCGACGTGTGCCCCACTGAAACAGCAAAGCGTCGCCCATATGTTGTTGTGTGACAGGGAGCGCATCATCCGCGCGCACCTGTGCAAAGAAGTCAAAGCCCAATTGCAATAGTTCCTCAGGCAAGAGCGCCTTCAACACCTTGCCGTGAGACGCGAGGAAAGCACTAAATTCTTTCTCAGAATCGGCAATGATCATGACGGTTGACCTATCTCTTACAAGGCAGGCAAGTATCCGTCAGGCAGGGAACGAGCTTCGCGACGAATCGCCACCTCATCCCTGGTGATAAGAGTGTCGATCATGAATGCAGCGAGATGAGGCGTTTCCGTAGGTCAGGAAGAGTCAAGATGCGAATTGGAGTGTTGACACCAACGTCCGCTGGTGGCCGCAAGCGGCCGCCCCGAACACCCACCGTCCTAAAGCCAGCCCGGCACGGCCCTAGGATCCCACTGCAGATAGCGACGGGCACCCAAGTATCCGCTGGCGTCGCACCCCAGAGCGTTGCTGTCCAGCACTCCTCCGTTCAATACCCCTCGGCCTTCTTGCATTGCTTCATGAACGCGCCCTTGTTGCCGCCCGTGAGGTTCTTCTCATTCGCTGCGGTGCTGCAGACGTACAGCACCTGTCTACGGCACTTCGTGACGAAGTCGTTCAACTTGCCGCTTTGGTCGGAGAGGCCTTTCTCCTGGCCCTGCTCCCTGCAAGAGGGGCCGGCCATGACGGTCGCGGAGAGGGTCCATGACAGGATGAGGAAGAGGGCTAGCTTCAAAGTGTTTCTCCTGCGCGGTGGTGAATCCACCGATCGTTCGTGGGCATTCCTGCAGTGTGCCAAGGTGAACGGAGGTTGATGGGGAGCTGCCGTTCCTGGCCGAACGCAGTTTATCGCTGCCCCGCCGCCGCACCACACGCACCCACGCAAGAAGGGGCTGCGATGGCAGCCCCTTCCGTTGCACGAAGCGACACCGCGCCGCCCCCGCCTTTAGCCCGCCAGGTTCTGGATGCTGTATTCCATCTGGTACAGCCCGCGCACCACCTCGGGCTTGGCGCCCAGCGCCTGCAGCGTCGCGTCGCCGAGGTACTGCTCCCCCACGGCCTGCAGCGCCTGCGCATCGGAGCCTTCGAGCACCACGACCAGTTCGGGCAGGTGGATGACACGCCCGCGCTGGTTGCCGGCGTTGCCACCGGTCAACGCGACGTCGTTGTGCAGCAGGTGTGCTCCCGTCATGCGCGGCAGCGGGCAGAGCTGGGGCATCACTTGCGACTTCAACGCCTGGACCAGTGGCTCCGAGCGGCCCTCTTGCGCGGCGAAGCGCAGCGTCAGAACGAAGCCACCCATCGCGTGGCCGTCCGTAAAGTCGATCTGGCAGGCACCGCGCGTGTTGTCCGTGAAGGCCGGCAGCGTCTTGGTGGACCAGGGCGTGGGGTTCGTGAGCCGGGTCTTGTATTCGTCGCTGAGCAGCACATCGGTGTCGCGCAGCTCGTAGAGGGTCAGAAACTCGGTGGCACCGTCCAGCGCGATGCAACGCCGCCCACGCAAAAAACCGGTGATGCCCAGCCGCTCGACCATGTGTTCACGCGGATGCCACTCGAAGAAATCTTCGCGCAGCTCGTCGCGGATGCCGTTCCAGATGATGACGGCGCCTTTGCCTGCCAATGCCATGGGGTATTCCTTGTGGAGTGAATGTGTCGTCAGGCCACGCCGGTGATGCGCGGCACGGCCACGGGGGGCAGCGCAACACGCTGCAAGACGGGCACTGCGCCTGCCAGGCGGTATGCGTCTTCCATGACCTTCAGGCTGCCCAGTTGGTCTTCTGCCGACGTCCAGAACGGCCCACCCCCGATGACCTGGTCCGTGAAGTGCTGGATGGATGCGTCGAAGCAGCCCTGCCGCACCGCATCCTCGTCGTAGGTGATGGCCTGTTCCTCGGCGCCGATCAGCCGCAGCACCGCCCCTTCCAGCACCACGCTGCACCGCGTGCCGGCGATCTCCAGCCGGTCGGGCGCGCGGCGCTCGTGGCCTGCGGCGGTCATCACGCCATCGATGGTCAGCGGGATGCCATGGGCTGAGCGCAGCAGGATGGTCGCCGAGTCCTCACCGAGGATCTGGTCACACTGGCGCGCGGTGCTGCAGCCCAGCACCTGCAGCTCACCGAACAAGGCCCGCATGACGTCGATCTCGTGGATCAGCGACTCGGCGATCAACACGCGCTCTTCCTTCGCCAGGAAGGGCTGGCGCGTCAGCGAATGCACCAGGCCATCCTCGTGCCGGCGCAGCATGTTGGAGCGCCATAGCGCGATGCGTGCCATGGTCACGGTGCCGAGCTTGCCGTCCTGCAGCCACTGCGCGACCTGGCGGAAGTACGCGCGGTAACGCCAGTTCTCGTTGACCATCACGCGGATGCGGCCTTCGGTCTGGCGCACCAGCGCCACGGCTTCGGCATGGGTGGGGCACAGGGGCTTCTCGCACAGCGCGGCGCGCACGCCATGGCGCGCGGCCAGGAGCACCATGTCCGCATGGGTCTCGCGCGGCGTGATGATGTCGACCACGTCGAGTTGCTCGGCCGCGAACATCGCATCGGCGTTGTCGTAGGCCTTGGCGATGCCGAATTCGGTGGCACGCGCCTGGGCCCGTGCCAGCACCGGGTCGCAGACCGACACCACCTCCGCGCCCTGGCAGTTCGCCCAGGCTGTGAAGTGGTTCGCGCTGATCATGCCGCAGCCCAGCACGCCTATGCGCAGCGGGATGGTCGCCGCCATGGTCAGCGCCCCTTCCTGTGCGCCGCGTAGGCCTGCATGAAGGCCTCGGCATCCGCATGCGCGGCTTGGGCCTTCTGCAGCGGGGTGGCATCGGCCAGGTCGCTGCGCGCGACCTCGTACTCGATCTCCAGCCCCGCGGGCAGCGCGTCGAGGAAGTCGTACAACGGCAATTCGCCCTGGCCCGCCGGCAGGCGTGCCGTGCGGGCCTCCTGCAGCAGCTCGGCATCGCTGCGCGGGCCGGTGAGCTTCTTCGCGTCGCAGAGCTGCGCGAAAGCGATGCGGCCGGCCGGGATGCCGGCGATGGCCACGGGCGTGATGCCCGAGCGGTCCATGTGTAATGCATCGAGCAACACGCCGGCATTGGGTGCACCACTGGCAGCGATCAGACGCAGGCAGTCCGCCAGGCTGCGCACGGCGCTGTAGGGCAGGAACTCCAGCGCGACCGTGATGCCGGCCTGGGCCGCGAGTGCGCAGTATTTCGTGAACAGCGCCGTGAACGCCGCCTCGTCGGGATTAAAGCCGTTGACCACCACCGTACGCATGCCCAGCGCTTGCGCGGCCTCGATGGCCGGTGCCACATCGTCCCACCCCACATCGGGGTAGAACTGGTAGGCCGAGGCGTTGGACAGCCGGATGCCAGCATCCGCCGCGCGGCGCGCCAACGCGCGGGCGGCGTCGGGGCGCCCCAGCAGCTGCTCACCGGCATACGGGTCGCCGGGGCGGCGTGCGCAGATGCGCAGGCCCACGGCCGCGAAGCCGGCGGCCGCGGCGGCGTCGATGGTCTGCGCGGGCGTGGTGCTCAGGGTCAGGTGGGCCAGGGTCAATGCACTCATGGGTTCGGTTCCGTCAGGACAAGAGAGAGGGTCAGGCCGTGGCGGTGGGCGCCGCCTCGGGCGCCGCGACGCCCAGGCGCGCGGCCAGCGCCCGCAGGTCGGCCAACACGGGCGCAGGCACGGGAATGCCGTCGCGCGCCTGCTGCTGTTGGGTGCGCCAGGCGCGCTCACCGGGCAGCAGGATCTCGCGCACGCCGGGCACCAGCGGCGTGGCCTTGAGCAGCGTGACCATGGCGTCGATGCGCGCCTTGAACGCGGCCGCATCACCGAAGCGCGCAAGGTCTATGGCGATGTGCAGGTGGCCGTTGCCCACGGGCTGGTCCGTGTCCTTGAACCAGGACGGGATCTCGGACAGGATGCGCGAGCCACCGAGCACGCCGGCCAGGATCTCGCCGAATACCGCCAGCCCATAGCCCTTGTAGCCCAGTGGCTGCAGGGCGCCGCCCGCGGGCAGCTGCTGCGGGTCGTCGGTGGGCAGGCCGTCCTTGTCCACCAGCCAGTCCAGCGGGATCTTCTCGCCATGCTTGGCCGCCAGGCGCACACGGCCACCGGCAGCCACGCTGAAGGCCATGTCCAGCACGATGGGCCCGTGCGACAGGCTGGGCGCGGCTAGGCCGAGGGGGTTGTTGCCGATGGTGTTGCGCCGTCCGCCCCAGGGCGCCATGCCCGGGAAGCCGTTGGTCCAGCAGATGCCGATCATGTCGTGCGGCAACGCCATCATGGCGTAGTGCGCGCAGGTGCCGATGAAGTCGCTGTTGCACGCCGACACGCAGGCTATGCCCTGCGTGCGCGCCTTGTCCACCGCGATTTCCATCGCGCGCGTGGCGGTGATGGCACCCAGCGCCTGGTCGCCATCGAGCAGCGCCGTGGCCGGTGCTTCGCGCAGCACGCGCAGCTGGGGCTCGCGTTTCGCGCCCCCGCGCTCCAGGCGTTCGACGAGGAAGGGCAGCCGGATCACGCCGTGCGAATGCGTGCCACGCAGGTCCGCCATCACCAGGCTCTCGGCCATGGTGGCGGCATGCGCGGCACCCAGCCCCGCGGCCTCGAAGACATCGGCCACAAAGCGGCGCAGCGACGCCAGCGCGACGCGGGACCCGGCCACCTCCCCCATGGAGCTCACTCCGCGCGGATGTTCGCGGTGCGTGCCACCTTGCCGAACAGGTCGTAGTCGTTGGTGATGCGCGCCGTGAAGCTCTCGGGCGTGCTGGCGATGCGCTCCACGCCCATCTGCGCCATGCCGTTCTTGACCGCGTCGGTGTTGAGGCTCTCCGCCAACGCCTGGTAGACCTTGCGCGTGATGTCGGCCGGCGTGCCCTTGGGCGCGTGCAGGCCGAACCAGTTGCTGCAGGCCTCCAGCTCGGCGAATCCGGCTTCGCGGCAGGTGGGCACCTCGGGCATCTTGGAGTTGCGCTTCTTGCCCACGATCATGATCGGGCGCAGCTTGCCGGCGGCGATGTGCGGCTCCACCACCGAAGGCGCGTTCAGGCTGATCTGCACGCGGTTGCCCAGCAGGTCGGCCATCATCGGGCCGCCGCCGCGGTAGTGCACGGCCTGCATGTCGAGCTTGGCGAGCATGTTGAAGTAGGCCAGATACAGGTGCTGGTTGCCGCCCGCGCCCGCATCGCCGTAGAAGATCTTGCCGGGGTTGGCTTTCACATACGCGATGAACTCCTGCAGGTTCTTCGCCGGCACGTCGGCCGCGATGTTCAGGATCTGGTCGCCGTCGCCGGTCATCGCGATGTGGACCAGGTCGGTCATGGGGTTCACGTCCAGGTTCGAGGTGTGGGGCAGCACCACGATCTGGCCCACGCCCGAGGCCAGCAGGTTGTAGCCGTCCGGTGCCGCCTTGGCGACGAAGGAGGTGGCGATGTTGCCGGCCGCACCCACTTTGTTTTCCACCACCACGGGCTGGCCGAGGCGCTCCTGCATGGGCGTGGCCAGCAGGCGCGGCAGGGCATCCGTCAGGCCGCCGGGCGCGAAGCCCACGATCAGCTTGATGGGGCGTGTGGGCCAGGTGGCGGACTGCGCGAGGCCGATGGAGGGTATTGCCAGACCGGCGGCCAGGCCACCACTGGCGGCGAGCAGCTGGCGTCGAGAGATCTTGGGGTTGGGATGGTTCATGGGGTGCTCCTTTTGTTGAATCGTTCGCTGTGGTCGAGGGCGTCAGGCGCGCGGCCGTGCGGGCGGCACGCCGCCATGCACCACCCAGCCGTTCGTGGCCAACACGCCGGCATCCACCGGCAGGTTGGTGCCCGTCACGGCCGAGGCCTTGTCCGAGAGCAGGAAGGCGATCACCTCGGCCACCTCGGCCGGCTCCACCAGCTTGCCCAGCGCGCTGACCTCGATGGGCGACACGGCATACCGCTTGCCTTCGGCGATCTGCGCCACCATGCGGGGCACGGCCACGAAGCCGGGGCTTACAGCGTTTACGCGCACGCCGCTGCGGCCCCATTCGCCGGCCATGCCCTCGGTCAGCATGTTCACCGCCGCCTTGGCCGAGTAGTAGGCGTGGCCGTGGTTGGGACGCTGCCCCACCATCGACGAGATGTTGACCATGCTGCCGGCGCCGTGCGCGGCCATGCGTTTGCCGAACTCCAGGCAGGCCACGTACGTGCCACGGTAGGCGGAGTCGACGATGCGCTCCCAGGTCTCCAGCGGCAACTGCTCGGGCTGCATCTGCGGCTGGAAGATCGCGGCAGAATTGACCAGCGCGTAGATCGGGCCGACCTCGGATTCGGTGCGTTCGGCCACCTCTGCAATGGATGCGGCATCCAGGACATCCACGCGCAACGCATGGCCGTTGCATTCCGCCGCCGTGCGTGCTGCAGCGGCCTCGTCGATGTCGGCGATCACCAGCTTCCAACCGCGCCGCGCCAGCAGCAGCGCGGTCGCCGCGCCGATGCCGTTGGCACCGCCCAGCACCACCGCGATGCGGCCACGGCCTTCGGTGTCGGGGCCCTGCCCGTGCGGTTCGGAAGAAGAAATGGTCATGGGGATGCCTCCTGCAAGCGTGTCACCGGGCCTGTCGTGTCGCCTGCGTTGTGCATGCATGCAGCAGGCGCCATCGACGGCAAAAGGATTACAACCAAAGCACCCGTACAAGTCCAAAACCGTCGGTGTCTGGCTGATGCAAGTTTTTTGTTGTGGCTGGGGATGCGGAGCGTTGCAAGATCCTTCGCCTATGCGGCGTTCTCGGCAGTGAGGCGCGCGTAGGATGGCGGACGCATGAAAACATCCATGACATCCAGGACCTCCATGACAGTTGCCGTGTGCATCGTGCTGCTGCTCCTCATCGCCGCCTGGGCGTTGTGGACGCCCGACAAGGACCGCGCCACGCTGGAGCGCAGCTACCTCGCCGCCCCCGGCGACATGGTGACGGTGCTGGGGGTGGACCTGCACGTTCGCGACAGCGGTCCGAGGGACGCGCCCGCCGTGTTGATGCTGCATGGCTTCGGCGCCAGCCTGCACACCTGGGAGCCGTGGGCACAGGGCCTGTCACGCGAGATGCGGGTGATCCGCATCGACCTGCCGGGCAATGGCCTCAGCAGGCCGGACCCGACCGGCGACTATTCCGACCAACGTTCCATGGCGCTCATCCTGGCGCTGCTCGACCAACGGAAGATCGCCAGGACCAGCCTGGTCGGCAATTCCATTGGCGGGCGCATCGCATGGACCTTCGCCGCCACGCACCCGGAGCGTGTCCACAAACTGGTGCTGGTGTCGCCCGATGGATTTGCCAGCCCGGGCTTCGAATATGGCAAGGCGCCCGAGGTGCCTGCGGCCGTCAAGGCGATGCGCTTCAGCCTGCCCCGATGGCTGCTGCGCATGAGCCTGCAGCCCGCCTATGCGAATGCATCGGTCATGACCGACGCACTCGCCACGCGCTACCACGACCTGATGCTGGCACCCGGTGCGCGCGACGCCATGATCGCCCGCATGCAGCAGACCGTGCTGGTGGACCCGGTGCCGCTGCTGCGCCGCATCCAGGCGCCGACGCTGCTGGTGTGGGGCAAGCAGGACGGCATGATTCCCTTCGCCAATTCGGCCGACTACACCCAGGCCCTGCCGGACAGCCGCCTGGTGGCACTGGACGGCGTGGGGCACCTGCCGCACGAAGAGGCGCCGGAGCGCTCGCTGGTGCCGGTGCGGGAGTTCCTGCTGGGGAAATAGGCCTGGGGCGGCCCGCGCGCCCCCGGGTCAGTGCACGAAGCCGATGCGACTCTTGGCCCCTGCGGGCCGCGGCAGGTCCTCCACCCGCACCTCATCGCGCGCATCCAGCCGCGCATTGCCGAAGCCCGTCATGAGCGCACGCCGCATCTCGCGCGGCGCGAGCTCGGCCAGCAGGTCCAGCACGTCGTCGCGCGGCTCGGGGGCGAAGCCCTGGCCCCAGCCATGCTCGCTGCGGATCGCGTGGTAGAGCTGCGCCGCGATCTGCCGGGCCTGGTCGGGCGTGGGTGCCGGAATGCTGAACACGTTCATGCGGTTCAGGATGGGATCGGGGATCGCGCGCTCGTCGTTGGCCGTGGTGATCCAGATCACCTGGCTGGCGTCGATGGCCACCTCGGCGAACTCGTCGACAAAATTCTGCGCCGTGTCGTGCTCCAGCAGGCTGTACAACGCACCGAGTGGGTCGTACTGCGTGTCGGTGGCGGCCTTGTCGATCTCGTCGACCACCAGCACGGGGTTCGCATACTGGCCGTCCACCAGCGCCTCGAAGACCTTGCCGGGCCGTGCCCCGCGCCACTGCGACGACGAACCTGACAGCAGCCAGCCCGCGGTCATCGAGCTCATGGGCACGAGGTTCATGCCGGTGCCCAACAACTCGGCCATGCGGCGCGCGAAATGGGTCTTGCCGATTCCCGGCGGGCCGAGCAGCAGCATGGGGGTGAGCTCCAGGCCGTCGCTGCTGTTGTGGCTCAGCGCTACATGGCGCTTCACATCGTCCAGCGCCTCCGTGAAATTCGGCAGCGCGTGGTAGAGGCCCGCCATGTCGGGAATACCCGAGGGCTTGACCTGGAAGCGGTCGGGCCCGCGTTCGAGCATGCGCTCGTAGGTGCTGCGCAGGCTGTCGGATTCCTTGCCTGGCAGCTTGGACAACTTGCGCTCCACCTCCTGCATTTGGAAGACCGTGCGCATGCTGGCCAGGGGCAGGCGCAGTGCAGGCAGGTGGGACTCGGTGGTGGACAAGGGCATCACGGACTCCTGGGTGGGAAGGAACACGAGGCCATTGCAGCATAAGCCATGCCAACCCACAACGGTGCCCTGTGGCGCGGCAGGTTTTCGTGGCTTTTCCGGGACTTCCCGGCGAAGCCGGCAGAAGGTTGTCTCTGGCCAGCACCGATTGCTACGTTTGCAACAAACGCCGTTGCTGGTGCATTGCGGACCGCGCGCGTGGCAACGCCGCTGCAATGCTCGGCCGCCACAGTCAAGCCCACGCATTCAACAACGTGCGCCTTCAACCCCCACCCAACGCAAAGGAACAGCCATGCCCACCATGACCATGCAAGACGGAACCGAGATCTTCTACAAGGACTGGGGCAGCGGCACGCCCGTGGTCTTCAGCCACGGCTGGCCGCTCAGCTCCGACGCCTTCGAAGACCAGATGTTCTACCTGGCCGAACGCGGCTACCGCTGCATCGCGCACGACCGGCGCGGCCACGGCCGCTCCAGCCAGCCCTGGGCCGGCAATGACATGGACACCTACGCCGACGACCTGGCCACGCTGGTCAAGAACCTCGACCTGCAGGGCGCCATCCACGTGGGCCATTCCACGGGCGGCGGCGAGGTGGTGCGCTACATCGGCCGCCACGGCACGGGGCGTGTGGCCAAGGTGGTGCTGATCGGCGCGGTGCCGCCGGTGATGCTCAAGAGCGCCACCAACCCAGGTGGCCTGCCGATGGAGGTGTTTGACGGCATCCGCGCCGGCGTGCTGAAGGACCGCTCGCAGTTCTGGCTGGACCTGAGCCTGCCCTTCTACGGCTACAACCGTCCGGACGCGGCCAAGTCCGACGCGGTGCGCCAGTCGTTCTGGCTGCAGGGCATGCAGGCGGGGTTTCCGGCCGCGTACTTCTGCATCAAGGCCTTCTCCGAGACCGACATGACGGAAGACCTCAAGCGCATCGACGTGCCCACGCTGGTGCTGCACGGCGACGACGACCAGATCGTGCCCATCGCCGCCTCGGCCCTGCGCACCGTGGAATTGGTCAAGGGCGCCACACTGAAGGTCTACGCCGGCGCGCCGCACGGCCTGTGCACCACGCGCAAGGACGAGGTCAGCGCCGACCTGCTGAAGTTCTTCAGCGCATGACCTGCCAGCACCACGCCACGCAGCGGGAGCGACCATGACCGATGCCCTCAAGCGCGGCGCCAAAGCACCGCGCGCGCTGGTCATCGGCGGCTCGCTGGCCGGCCTGTTCACCGCCACCGCCCTGTGCGCAGTGGGCTGGCGCGTCGACGTGTTCGAGCGCTCGCCCAGCGCGCTGGACAGCCGCGGCGGCGGCATCGTGCTGCAGCCCGAGGTGGTGCAGGCCTTCCGGTTCGCCGGCATCCAGCATGCGGGCGCGCTGGGTGTGCGCTCGGACGACCGCATCTTCCTGGACCGCCATGGCCAAGTGCTCCAGCGCATGGCCATGCCGCAGACGCAGACCTCGTGGAGCCTGGTGCATGGCACGCTGGCGCGCGCGCTTCCCGAGGGCATCGTCCACCGGGGCGAAACCCTGGAAGGCTTCGACACGGAAGGCCCCACCGTCACCGCGCGCTTCGCCAACGGGCGCGTGGAGCGAGGCGACCTGCTCGTGGGCGCCGACGGCCCGCTGTCGACCGTGCGCGCCACCCTGCTGCCGCAACTGGCGCCCACCTACGCCGGCTACACGGCCTGGCGCGGCCTGCTGCCCGAGCGTGCACTGCCCGCACGGGCCACCGACCAGCTGACCGGCAGCTTCGCGTTCCAGGACGGCCCGGGCTTCCAGTTCCTGGCCTACCTGGTGCCGGGCCTGGACGAGGACACCACGCCGGGCGAGCGCCGCTGGAACTGGGTCTGGCACCGCCGGCTGGACGCGGGTGCGCCGCTGGACGCCGCGATGACCGACATCCAAGGCCGGCGCCGCGCCTACTCGGTGCCGCCCGGCGCGCTGCGCCCGCAGATCGCGAATGACCTGCGCGATGCGGCCCGTGCCCACCTCGCGCCGTCGTTCGCCGACATGGTGGCCGCGACCGAGGAACCTTTCGCACAGGCCATCACCGACCTGCGCGTGCCGCGGATGGTCCTCGGCCGTGCCGTGGTGCTCGGCGATGCGGCCTTCATCCCGCGCCCGCACACGGCCGGCGGCGCAGCAAAGGCGGCCGTCGACGCCATGGTGCTGGCCCAGGCCCTGCGCGCCTCTTCGGACATCGACCAGGCACTCGCAGGCTGGAACCGCGCGCAGATGCGTGTGGGCACCGCCATGTGCGACAGGGGCATCGCGCTGGGCAACAGCATCGTGGGGCTGGGCGGCGCGGGGCGGTGAGGGGGTGGTGCCAGCATCCTGTTGCCGGTGATGCTGGGCTACCACTGCGGTAGATCGCTTTCCGCCGGCGCGGCTGCGCCACAAGCTGGCGCTGGCACGCCACAAGATGGCGACCTGGTTCACGCAGGACAGCGCGGGCTACACCGACCATGCGCGCGCCGTCTGCGCCTGAGGCGGGTGTCGCGGGTCAGCGCGTGAGGTTGGTCTTTGCCAGATCGATCAACTGCGCGCCGCGCCCGTCCAGCACGGCCTTGATCAGGAACATGCCGAAGTGCCCGGCTTCGTCCAGCGTCGTCTTCGGCGGCATCGCCAGCTCCTGCCGCGCGCTGACCACGTCCACCAGCACCGGCCCGTCGTGCGCGAAGGCTTGCGCCAGCGCGCCGCGCAAATCCTGCGGCTGCTCGACGCGGATGCCCTTCACGCCCATGGCCTCAGCCATCGCGGCGAAGTTGGGGTTCTTCAGATCGCAGCCCGTGTCGAGGAAGCCGTTGGCCTTCATCTCCATCTCCACGAAACCCAGCGTGCCGTTGTTCAGCACGACCACCTTCACATTCAGCCCGGCCTGGATCAGCGTGATGAACTCGCCCATCATCATTGTGAAGCCGCCGTCGCCCGACATCGAGATGACCTGCCGGTCCCGGTACGCCGTCTGCGCACCGATGGCCTGCAGCATGGCGTTGGCCATCGAGCCGTGGTTGAACGAGCCGACCAGCCGGCGCCGGCCGTTCATCCGGAGGTAGCGCGCCGCCCAGACGACGGGCGTTCCCACGTCGCAGGTGAAGATGGCGTCGTCGTCGGCCAGCTCGCTGACCAGGCGCGAGACGTACTGCGGATGGATCTGCGTGCTGTGCGGGCCGCTTTCGGCCAGCGCGTCGAGATCGGCGCGCGCCTTGGCGTAGTCGGCCAGTGCCTGGTCGAGATGGCGGCGGTCGGTCTTCTCGGGAAGCTGGGGCAGCAGTGCGGTGATCGTCTCCTTCACGCTGCCGAGCAGCCCCAGATCGAGCGGGCAACGGTTGCCGAGCGCTTCGGGCCGCAGGTCGACCTGCGCGATGCGCGCGCCCTCGGGGTAGAACGCCCGGTACGGAAAGTCGGTGCCGAGCATCAGCAGCGTGTCGCAACGCTTCATCGCCGCGTAGCCCGACGCGAAGCCGACCAGGCCGGTCATGCCCACGTCGTAGGGGTTGTCGTACTCCAGGTGCTCCTTGCCGCGCAAGGCATGCACGATGGGTGCCTTCAGGCGCTCGGCCAGCGCAACCACCGCGTCGTGCGCACCGGCGCAACCCGCGCCGCACAGCAGCGTGATGCGTTGCCCGCCGTTCAGCAGCGCTGCCAGTTGCGTCAGCCCGGTGGCGTCGGGCAGCTGCACCGGCCTGGCGGGCACCAGCCATTTCGGCACCTTGGCCGCCAGTGGCTGGAGCGCCACGTCGCCCGGCAGCACGACGACCGCGACGCCACGCCTGGCCACCGCGACGCGCATCGCGCGGTGCAGCACCTGCGGCAACTGCTCGGGGTGCGAGACCAGCTCCACATAGTGGCTGCATTCCTTGAACAGGCTCTCGGGATGGGTTGCCTGGAAGTAGTCGATGCCGATCTCGCTGCTGGGGATGTGCGCCGCGATCGCCAGCACCGGCACGCCGCTGCGCTGGCAGTCGAAGAGGCCGTTGATCAGATGCAGGTTGCCCGGCCCGCAGCTGCCGGCGCACACCGCGAGTTCGCCCGTGAGATGTGCCTCGGCCCCGGCCGCGAACGCGGCCGACTCTTCGTGCCGCACGTGGATCCAGTCGATGGCCTCCATGCGCCGTAAGGCGTCGGTGAAGCCGTTGAGCGAGTCGCCGACAACGCCGTAGACGCGCTTCACGCCGGCTTGGTGCAAGGTCTCGGCCAGGTAGGCGGCGGCTGACTGGGTCACGGTGAAGGTCTCTGGTTCATGAGGAAGAAGCGATGATGCGCCAGCCATCAACAGGACAGCGCATCTGCGTGGCATGCCCGTGGCGGCCCGCGGGATACGCCCGCGCGCACCGCCGCATGCGTTCAATGCCCGCTGGAATCTCCCGGTCGCACCGCCTCGAACAGGAACCAGGTGCGGCGCTCGGTCTCGTCGATCCAGTTCTCGATCAGGCTGGCGGTGGCAATGTCCTGGCCCTCGTCGCACACCGCGTGCGCGGCGCGCAGGCGGGCGGCCAGCGTCTTGTTGTCTTCGCACAGCTCGGCCAGCATGTCCGAGGGTTCGACGAAGTCGGCGTCGTTGTCCAGGATGCGCTGGTTGCGGGCGATGTGGCCGATGGAGCGCAGCGTGGTGCCGCCCACCTTGCGCACGCGCTCGGCGATGGCGTCGGTCATCGCGAAGATCTGGTCGGACTGCTCGTCCAGCATCAGGTGGTAGTCACGGAAGTGCGGGCCGCTCATGTGCCAGTGGAAGTTCTTGGTCTTGAGGTACAGCGCGAACACATCGGCCAGCACGCCGTTCAGGGCCGCGGCGATGTCGCGCGTGGCGCTGGCTTGCAGGTCGGTGGGGGTGCGCAGCACGGCGCCCAGGCGGGGCTTGGCGGCCGTGGCGTCAGCGGGGTGGGAGCGGGTGAGAGTGGTCATGGTGCACTTCCTGGTTGGGAGTTGAAAAGTTCCTGTCGCGCAGTGAACTATCCGTGCCGGGCGTTGCCCGGGCATTGCAGGAGGGTGCGCGGGAATACGGGTGTAGGCGGTGGGGTTTCAGATGCAATGTGGGGTTCGCGCGATGGCGAATCTGTCGATTCGCTGCGTGCGCCACCGCGAGCAAGCGGTCTGGACGGCCAGAAAAAAACTGGCGCAGCGGCTCAGCCCGGCTTGACGGCAGTGGCTGGTGCCGGTTGCAGCAGCCGCCCCTGCAGCAGCAAACGCACGGTGCCGCCTGCGATGGCCAGGACCAGGACGTTGGCCAGCACGAACAGGATCGGAGCAAGCGTGGACAGGGCACCGCCCTGGTCGCGCCCCGCCAGGCGCAACACGGCGCCGGCCAGGGCGGCGGCGCCGAAGGTGAAGGCCCAGTAAGAGGCGCCGAAGGGTTGCTCCCGGATCCACCCGTTCATGCGCACCAGCAGCATCGCCTGCAGCAATGCATAACCGACCAGCATGTGCGCTACCAGATCCGGCTCGGTGCCACCCATGGACAGGTAACACACCGCCCCCACGGCGGGCGGCGCCAGCTGGATGCCCAGTGTCGGCCGCAACGCCGGCGCCATGGTGGGCCCGGTGTAGAGCCGGTGCAGCAGCACGGATTCGACGGCCAGCCAGGTGAAGAAGCCGGCGCCGAATGCCAGCTGCCCCCAATCCCGCCAGCCCAGTGCCGCCGACACGGTGCCCGCGACAAAGCCGCCCGCCACCATGGGGAGGTACAGCACCGGTGTGCTGGTTGCAGGATCGCGCCCGCCGCGCCACAAAAGACCCGTGCGCCACAGGCCGAAGGCAAAAGTGAAGGCGGCGCCGGCCAGAAAGAGGACGATCGCCAGCGGCCGGGAGTACGGCAACGCACCCTGCGCCATCAGCATGGTGCTGACCCCGCCCAGGCCAATGAAGCAGCACTGCACGGGATGCTGCGCTTCTTCGATGGCCGCAGCGTTGGCGACGCGCCACTTGAGCGCATAGAGCGTGACGACGGCCAGCCACGCCGCGAGGGCGCATGCGTAGAGAAATTCGCCAATGGCAGCAGGAAGCGCCCAGACCAGGTGGGCAGCTCGCCAATCGCCGGCCAACCCGGCAAGCCCCAGCACCATTCCAAAGAAGGATGCCGGAATCAGAGGTACCGCCCGGGTCGACATCGGCTTGCGCATGTGTTTTTCCCCGTTGAACCAGGTGTCAGGCCGTTCCCAACGACCGAGGAGAGGCGTGTGCCCTGCCACGCGCCACGCAACCGGGCTCCAGTCGATGGCAGCCGGTCCAATGTGAGTGTATTCGGACACACCGCCCGCAGCCCTGCGCGCCAGAGCCTCCGGTGGGATGCCGGGCCGGCGTCAGAACATGCCGTTGCCGTGGGCCATCTTGTCGGGCACCGGCTGCATCACGTCCCAGTGCTCGACGATCTTGCCGTTCTCGACCCGGAAAATGTCCACGATCGCGGTGCCGAGCACGCCCGGCTCCGGCAGCGAATGCACGTGCAACACCACCAGATCGTCCTGCACGATGACGCGCTTGACGGTGGCTTGGAGGTGGGGGTTCATCTTCTTGAGGTAGCCGCCGATGAAGCTCCTCAGGCCTTCGACACCGTCGGCCGCGCGCGGGTTGTGCTGGATGTACCTGGGGCCGATGAAGGCGACGGCGGCGTCCACGTCCTTGCGGTTGATGGCGGCCTCGTAGAACGCCAGCACGGCATCCTTACTCGCCTGTTCCTGCGGCGTGAGTGTGGCTTGCGCGGAGGCGCAGCCCAGCGCAACCGCTGCGCACAGGGCCAACGAACGAAGAAGGCGGATCGAGATCATGGAGAGGTCCTTTTTTGCCAGTGCAGCCAGTGCACCAGGAGCTGATTGTTCGGCACCCGTATGTCGGGCTTATCGCCGCTTTGTGTCGAGGCCGACACACACCGTGCGACCAGCGCGGCAGGTGCCGCCCGCTCAGGCGCGCGGCACGACCAGATCCGCGCGAAGTCCTCCATCGGGGCGGTTGGCCAGTGTGACGCTGGCGCCTTGCCGATGCGCCAGTTCGCGCGCGATGTACAGGCCCAGACCGGCGCCGCCCGTGTTGCGGTTGCGCGAGGCCTCCACGCGATAGAACGGCTCGAACACGGCCTCCAGCTGGGCAGGGTCGATCCCCGGGCCGCGGTCTTCGACGGCGATGCAGATCCCGCCGGGGGTGGCATGCAGCGACACCTGTGCCGCGCCGGCGTAACGCAGGGCATTGCTCAGCAGGTTGTCGATGACCCGCCGCAGCGCGTCGGGCTGGGCCCGGACGCGCGCCTGCATCGCATCGCCCGCGGCAGCGAGCGCCTCGACCGGCTGGCCCTGCTCGACCCGGTCATCGACCAGGGCCTGGACGAGCGCTCCGATCGCCAGCTCCTGCGGAGGCTCGGGCGGGCCGAGTGCGTCGCCGCGGAACACCCCGAGCACGGTGTCGATCAGGCGGTTCATCTCCTGAATGTCGTCCACCGAGCGCTGCGCCAGCTGCGGGTCGCCACCCATCGCATCGATGCGCATGCGCAGCCGCGTCAGGGGGGTGCGCAGGTCGTGCGAGATGGCCGCGACCATCAGGCCCCGCGCGCGGAACTGCTGGCGCAGGCGCCGCGCCATCAGATTGAAGACCTGCGAGGCTTCGCGCACTTCGCGCGTGCCGCGGTGCTCGTCGAGTTCGACGGGTTCCGCGCTGTCGCTCAGATGCGCGTTGAGCGAGCGCGAAGCCGCCGCCAGCTGGCGCACCGGCGCGGCCAACCAGCGCGATCCCCAGGCCGCGGCCAACGCGATGACGAGGATGCGAACACCGTAGTCGAGCAGCAGAATGCGGGTCGGGACCTCGGGGCCGGATTCCTCTGCCGAACGCGTGGCGCTGCGCACCTCGGGCACACCGGGCGTGGGCGGCAGCGAGGGCAGCGGCGCCATCTGCACGGTCTCGTCGAGCGCATGGCCCGCCATGGCCAGCAGTCCCTTCACGCTCGCATAGCCGACCAGATGGCTGGCGATCAGTGCCACCCACATCAGCAGGAACAGGCGCAGCGCAAGGGTGTCGGCGAGCCAGCGGCGGGGCGGTGTCTTCATCGTTGGACCTCGGCATCGAAGAGGTAGCCCTCGCCGCGCACGGTGCGGATCAGGCGCGGTTGGCGCGCATCGTCGTCGAGCTTCTGGCGCAGCCGCGAGACGCCCAGATCGATGCTGCGGTCATTGACCTCCACGCCCGGTGCGCGCGTGAGCTCGATCAACTGCTCGCGCGTGAGCACCCGCCCCGGCCTGGCGACGAAAGCCGACAGCAGCCGGAACTCCGCCTGCGACAGCGGCAGCACCAGGTTGGCGGGCGACACGAGCTGGCGGCGCAGCCGGTCGAAGCGCCAGCCGTGGAAGGACACATCGACCGAAGGGCTGTCGGGCGCGCCGGCTGCCTTCTTCACCCTGCGCAAAACGGCATGGATGCGCGCAACCAGCTCGCGGGGCTCGAATGGCTTGCCGAGGTAGTCGTCGGCACCGGTCTCCAGGCCCAGCACGCGGCTGGCCGGATCGCCATGCGCAGTCAGCATGATGACCGGCACGTTGTGCGCTTGCTGGGCCCAGCGGCACAGCGCCAGGCCGTTCTCGTCGGGCAACATCAGGTCCAGCACCACGACGTCGTAGCGGCTCGCATCCATCAGGCGGCGCATCGCTCTCCCATCGGCCGCGGCCGTGGCCGTCATGCCGAAGCGTTGCAGCAGCTGCTGGAGCGAGGCACGGATGTCGGCATCGTCGTCGACGATCAGGCAGCGCGTCATTGCGTCGCCCCTGCCGGTGTGGGCTCTCCCCTGACCGGTCTCTCGGAGCGGTCCCGTGCGGCTGGGTGGACGCTATCGGCGCGGTGGATCGCATCGCAGGCGCGCGGCAGATGGAGATCGAGGTTGTTGGTATGCACGGGATGATGGCGTCTCGGCCCCATGGGCCGGTCGCACCATGCAAGCGTGCATGGAGCTTAGCAGGCCGTGGCATTTCCAACGTTGAGCAACCGCCGCTACAGAACCCCCGCCAGCCCCTCCGCCAACTCCTGCAACGCCAGCGGCTTGTGCAGCACCGCCCGCACGCCGCTCGCCAGCACCCGCTGCTCCGTCGCCGCGCCCAGGTTGCCGCTCATCAGCAGCACCGGCAGCCCCGGCCGCAGCGCCAGGAGGCGTTCGGCCAGCGCATCGCCCTGCATCCCCGGCAGCGCCAGGTCGGTGACCACCGCGTCGAAGCGCTGGGGCGCGGCTTCGAAGGCGGCCAGCGCGGCTTCGGCGGTGGCGTAGCCCACGGGCTCGTAGCCCAGCCCGGCGAGCAGTTCCTCGGCCAGGTCCAGCAGGGCGCGCTCGTCGTCGATGACCATGACGGTCTGCCCCGCGCCGGTGGGCCAGTCGGCCGCTGGCGCTGAGGCCGAGGGCACCTCCACCTCGCCGCACACGGGCAGCCACACGCTCACCAGCGTGCCGTGCGGCGCACGGCCGCGCACGTCGATGGCGCCGCCCAGGTCGGAGACGATGCCGTGCACCACCGACAGGCCCAGCCCCGTACCCTCGCCCACCTTCTTCGTCGTGAAGAAGGGGTCGAACATGCGCGCCAGCACCTCGGGCGGGATGCCGGGGCCGGTGTCGCCGACCGACAGGCACAGCCAGGTCCCGGGTCGCAGCTGCCCGTGCAGCAGCGCGCGGCCCTCGGCCAGCTCGGCGCGGGCCAGGCGGATCTCCACCGTGCCGGCGTCGCCCATGGCCTGGACGGCGTTGGTGCACAGGTTCATCGCCACCTGGTAGAGCTGGGTGGCGTCGCCGATGACGGCGGCGGTGCCTGCGGCCAGCTGCGTCTGCACATGAAAGCTGGCCGGCAGCGACGGCGACAGCATGGCCACCACCTCCTCCACCACGCCCTGCAGGTTTACCGGCACACGCTCGGCCACGCTGTTGCGGCTGAAGTCGAGGATGCGCCGCACCAGCAGCCGCGCGCGCGCGCCGGACTGCATCACCTGGTCGATGTGGCGGCGGATGGCGGTGCCGTGCTCGGCGCGCTGCTGGGCCATCTCTCCAAAGCCCAGGATGGCGCCCAGGATGTTGTTGAAGTCGTGCGCAATGCCGCCGGCCAGCGTGCCCAGCGCCTCCAGCTTCTGCGTCTGCTGCAGCCGGGCGTCGAGCTGGGCGCGCTCCTCGGCCGCACGCCGGCGTTCGCTCACGTCGATGGCCGAGCTGAACACGCGCACAGGCTGGCCCGCCTCGTCCAGCACCCCGCGTCCGCGCGCATGGATCCAGCGCCAGGTGCCGTCCTGGCCCTGCACACGGTAGTCCATCTCGATGGCGGGTGTGCGGCCCTCCAGGTGGTCGCGGATACCCTGGCGTACGGCCACCGCGTCTTCGGGGTGGACGGCCACGTGGCGCAGCAGGTCGTCCGCGCTGGCCAGGCGGACCGACGGCGCCACCCCGTGCAGCGTGGCCCAACGCTCGGACGGGAACACGGCGCCATCGGCCAGGTGCCATTCGATGTGGCCTTCGTTGGCGGCCTCCATGACCATGGCGTAGCGCTCCTCGCTGGCGCGCAGGGCGGCGTCGCCGCGTTCGAGCCGGCGCATCTGGCGCAGAAGCCCGGCGATGGTCAGAAGCACCAGCAACGACAGCAGCAGGGTGCGCACAACGGCGCTGCGCATCTCGTCGTACCACGGCAGCAGCGCCTGCTCTTCGTCGCGCGTGATGGACAGCACCAGCGGTTGGTTGCCCACGCCCACCGCGGCCACCAGCTTGGTGCGCCCGTCCACGGGGCTGGTGCTGCGGTCCACCAGCTGCCCGCCCTTGAGCGCCACCAGCTCGGGGTACTTGACGCGGCCTACCAGCTCGGCGGCCGGTGGCTGGCGCGCCACCAGCGTGCCGTCGGCCAGGGTCAGCACGAGGGAGCTGCGCTCGCCCAGGTCGAGCGCGGTGTAGGCCGTCTGCAACTGCTGCAGCGTGACAATGGCGGTGACGACGCCGTCGAAGCCGCCGCCCGGGCCGTCGAGCCGGCGCGACAGCACCAGCGCGGGGATGCGTTCGGTGCGGGTGACGATGGGCTCGTTGATGAACAGTCCGTCCAGCGCCTGCTCGCGCTGGCGCTGGAAGTACGGCCGGTCGGACACATTGGCCATGGGCTCGCCGGTCTCCCGCGAACGTGCCAGTTGCTGGCCCCGGGCGTCCACGATGCTCAGCACGCTGACTTGCGACACACCTGCGGCGCGCGACGCCAGGCCGTTGGCGATGGCCTTGGCTGCGCGGGGCGCACCGGCCCCCTCGTACCAGTCGGCCGTTTCGCGCAGCAGCACGTCCACCGCCTCCAGGCTGCGCGCAGCCTCGGCGCCGAGGGCCTTGGCCAGGTTGCCCAGCTCGCGCTCGTTGGCCGCCGTGATCTGCTGGTGCAGGCGCCAACCGTCGTAAGCGGCCGAGCCGATGAACGCGACGATCAGGGCCGCGCCGAGGGCGATGGTGCGCAGGCGCAGGGCGTCGCGGCGGTGCATGTCAGTGGCGCCCGGCCGCCCGAAGCCGCTGACGCGCCCCCTCGGGGGGCAGCGGACCTCGCGGAGCGGGGGAGCGTGGGGGTGGTTTCATTTCAGTGGCGTTCGGCGGCGCCAACGGCATCCAGCACGGCCGCGAGCAGTTCGCCACGGGTGCAAGGCTTGCCTACCAGCGCGGACACGCCCAGCGTGCGGGCCTGCGCGGCGTCCGCACCCAGCGTGCGGGTCATCTGCGTGGAGATGCCGATCAGCGCTGCGCCGGGGTAGATGGTCCTGACTTGTCGCACGGCTTCGGCCCCTTGGGTGGGTAGGTTGAGAAGATCGACGATGACCAGGTCGATGCCCGGCTCCACGGCCGCCCCGCGCGCGCTGCGGCCCTGCACCCGGTAGCCTTCGGCCTCCAGCCATTCGCAGAACAAGGTGCGCATGGCCACGTCCTGTTCGATCACCACGATTGTCAACATCATCCCATCCATCGAGCCGAGACGGCACCCATTGCCGCTGACTTGCATTGGCGCATGGGCGTGTGCCGGCATGATGTCGTGCCGGCTTGGCATATTTCAGTTGAAATACGGTCCTCACGGTCGCGTAGCAAACCCCTTCTAGCCTCCACTGCATGGCACACACCTCGGCACCCCACATTCTTGTCGTCGATGACGACCCCGCCATCCGCGCGCTGATGGGCGAGTATCTGCAAGAGAACGAGCTGCGCGTGTCCACCGCCGCCTCGGGTGCCGAGATGGCCCGCGTGCTGCAGGACCAGGTCATCGACCTGGTGATCCTGGACCTGCGCCTGTCCGGCGAGGATGGCATGCAGCTGGCGCGCGAGCTGCGGGCCACGACGAAGATCCCCGTGATCATCGTCACCGGCAAGCGCGACGAGGCCGACCGCGTGATGGGCCTGGAGATCGCGGCCGACGACTACATGACCAAGCCCTTCAGCAACCGCGAGCTGCTGGCGCGCATCCGCGCGGTGCTGCGGCGCTGCCAGGCCAGCAGCGAGGCGGCGGCGCCAGGCCGTCCATCCCAACGGCGCGCCTACCGCTTTGCCGGCTGGGAGCTGAACCTGCTGGCGCGCCGGCTGACCGCGCCGCAGGGCCACCGCGTGGAGCTCAGCAACGGCGAGTTCAACCTGCTGCTGGCGCTGTGCGAGGCGCCGCAGCGCGCGCTCACGCGCGACCAGCTGCTGGAGCTGTCGCGCCTGCACGGCGCCGAGGTGTACGACCGCTCCATCGACGTGCAGATCCTGCGGCTGCGCCGCAAGATCGAGGTGGACGCGTCGGCGCCGCAGTTCATCCGCACCGAGCGTGGCGTGGGCTACCTGTTCGACGCGCAGGTCGAGGCGCTGAACTGAACCAGCGCGCCCACCGCCTCGGAAACCACCGCCGCAACCGCAGCGGCAGCCACCGCGGCCCCTTTCACACGTAGCGCGGAATCGGCCCGTTCTGCGGCGTGGTGTCCTCGCCCAGGTCGAGCATGACCTTGTCGACGAAGCACCAGCCCCAGCCCTCCGGCGGGTCGTAGCCTTCGATGATGGGGTGGCCAGTGGCTTTGAAGTGGGCGCGCGCATGGCGGTGCGGCGAATCGTCGCAGCAGCCCACGTGGCCGCAGTGCCGGCACAGGCGCAGGTGCACCCATTCGCTGCCGATCTTCAGGCATTCCTCGCAGCCCAGCGCGCTGGGGTGCACGCGCAGGATGCCGCCGGTGTGGGAACAGACAGGTCGCATGCCTTGACTCCTCAGGATTGGTGGAGATATTGGTGGATGAAGGCCACCGCCATGGCGCCTTCGCCGACGGCCGTGGCCACGCGCTTGATGGAGCCGTGGCGCACGTCGCCGATGGCGAAGGAACCCGGCACACTGGTCTCCAGATGGTACGGCGGGCGCTGCAGCGGCCAGGGCCGGGCCGGCGTGGCGGCGGCCAGCACGTCGGCCCCGGTCAGCAGGTAGCCGGCGGAGTCGCGGGCAATCGGCGTGTCGCGCGCCCAGTCGGTGTTGGGCAGGCCGCCGATGCAGACGAACAGGTGGCGGGTGGGCAGGGTCTCCTCCTTGCCGCTGTGGCGGTCGCGCACGTTGATGGCCTCGAGCGACGCCTCGCCCCGCAGCGCTGCCACCTCGCAGTGCGTTACCACGCGCACGTTGGCGGTGGCGGCGATCTTCCTGACCAGGTAGTCCGACAGGGTGTCGGCCAGGCTGTTGCCACGCACCAGCATGACCACCGCATGCGCATAGGCCGAGAAGTGCATCGCCGCCTGCCCGGCCGAGTTGCCGCCGCCCACCACGTACACCGTCTCGCCCTGGCACATGGGTGCCTCGCTGGCGCCGGCACCGTAGAACACGCCGGCGCCGAGCAGCCGGTCCTCGTTGGCCAGCTTCAAGCGGCGCCACGCGATGCCGGTGGCGCAGATGTTGACCCGCGCGGCGAGTTGGCTGCCGTCGGCCATGTCCACGTGGATGCCGTCGTCGCGGAAGGTGGCGTAGGTGCCCTCGCGCAGCTGAAGGATGTCGACACCGAAGCGCGCGGCCTGCTGGCGTGCGCGCTCGGCCAGCTCGGCCCCGCTCACACCTTGCGGAAAGCCCAGGTAGTTCTCGATCAGCGACGAGCTGCCGGCCTGCCCGCCGATGGCCTGGCGCTCGACCAGCACGGTCTTGAGCCCTTCGGACGCGGCGTACACCGCGGCACTCAAGCCCGCCGGCCCGGCGCCGTAGATCGACACGTCGTAGGTGGCCAGCCGCGGCGTGGTGATCCAGCCCAGGCGCGCGGCGACGGCGGGCACGGTGGCCGCGTCGATCCGGGTGCCGTCGGGGAACTCGCACACCGGCAACCGGGCGCTGTCCATCGGCTGTGCACCAGCCAGCGCCTGGGATGCCGCGCTATCGAGCTCCAGCCAGTCGTAGGCCACCCCGCTGCGGCTCAGGAAGTCGCGGATCTCGAAGGCCTGCACCGAGTGGGGCGCGCCCAGCAGGCGGATCCGGGCGGGTTGGGGCGCATCGTGGGCGGGGGTCATGGGTGCCGTCTGGAAGTGGGGACGGGGCCAGTGTCGGCAGGGGCGGTTGCCGGCGCGTGTCCTGCGGCGGGCCTTGCAATGCAAACGCAACACGGCCCGATGACAGGTGTACGCAGCCGGTCGTCGCGCTGAAAGCGGGCGCGCCGAGACTGGCTGCACCGCTTCAACCGGGATGCTCCATGCCACACACCGCGAACCCCACTCTCCACACACCGATGCCGGCCAGCGCGGCCGACCGGCTGCCCCAGCCGCTGGTGCTGCTGCTGGCCACCAGCGCCGGCATCTCGGTGGCGGCGCTCTACTACAGCCAGCCCATGCTGGGCGACCTAGGGGCCGACATCGGCGCCTCGGCCCACACGCTGGGCTTCGTGCCCACGCTCACGCAGCTGGGCTATGCGCTGGGCATCCTGTTGCTGGCGCCGCTGGGCGACCGCTACGACCGCCGCCGCATCATCTTGCTCAAGGCCGCCGCGCTGGTGGCGGCCCTGCTGCTGGCCGCGGCGGCGCCAACGATCAGCGTGCTGCTGGTGGCCAGCCTGGCCATCGGCGCGGCGGCCACGATGGCGCAGGACATCGTGCCCGCCGCCGCCACGCTGGCACCCGACGCGCACCGCGGCAAGGTGGTGGGCTCGGTGATGACCGGGCTGCTGCTGGGCATCCTGCTGTCGCGCGTGGTCAGTGGTGCGGTGGCCCAGCACTTCGGCTGGCGTGCGATGTTCATCGCGGCGGCCGCCAGCGTGGCGCTGATCGGGCTGGCCTGCTGGCGCGGCCTGCCGCGCTTCAAGGCCACCACGCACCTGACCTATGGCGCGTTGATGGGCTCGCTGGCCCGGCTGTGGCTGCACCACGGCGCGCTGCGCCGGGCCGCGCTGGCGCAGGGCCTGCTGGCGGCGGGCTTCAGCGCGTTCTGGTCGACGCTGGCGGTGATGCTGCATGGCGCACCGTTCCACCTGGGCAGCGCTGCGGCCGGCGCCTTCGGCCTGGCGGGCGCGGCCGGCGCGCTGGCCGCGCCGCTGGCGGGCCGCCTGGCCGACCGGCGCGGTCCGGAGCTGGTCACGCGGCTGGGCGCGGGGCTCGCTGCGCTGTCGTTCGTGGCCATGGCGCTGGCACCAATGATGTCGACCCAGGCGCAGCTGGTGCTGCTGGTGGTGTGCGCGGTCGGCTTCGACCTGGGCTTCCAGGCCACGCTGATCGCGCACCAGACCATCGTCTACGGCCTGGACGCGGGTGCGCGCAGCCGACTTAACGCGCTGCTGTTCACCGGCATCTTCGTCGGCATGGCGGCGGGTGCGGCAGCGGGCAACCTGCTGTTCGCGCAGTGGGGCTGGATGGCGGTGACCGCGTTCGCGACGGCGGCGGCGGTGGCGGCACTCGGGGTGCGATGTCTGCCGGGGGCTGCGTGTCAGCGCTGAGCCGGCGCAGGCGCAGCCTTGGTGCGGCGTCCACGACCGGCGGGTGCTGCTGACGGCGCCGCCGCACGGGACTCGCGCATCCGCGCCTGCACCACCCGCCGGATCAATGCCAGCGGCAACGGCGCATCCAGGGGAAACCGCAGGTTGCCCTTCGGCCCTGCATAAGGCGCGAGCGTGGCCTGCAGAGCCAGGGCCTGCACCGGTGGATACAGGCCGATGTGCGCCTTGAAGGCCGCGAAGTAGACAAGGGCCCCGTTCAGGAAGAAGGCCGGCATGCCGTAGCTGGTGCGCTCGGTAGCCTGCGGCGCCACGGCCTGCACGACCTCCCTGACCTGTTGCAGCCGCGCTTGCACCTCGGGCGGGAAGGTGGCGATGTAGGCGTCGATGGACTCGGGCGGTGGTGGCATGGGGCGATTCAGGATAGAGGGGCTGTGGCAGCACCGCTGGCGCTGCACGGCTGCGGGTGCGGGTGCGGCTGTGACTGCACGACGTGCGCAGGCGCAGGAAATCGACAACGCCGCACTACCGCAGCGCGGCCGCAGCGTACTGGTTCAGGCCGCGTGCGACACAGCGCCCCGTAGCCCGCCCACGCGCCGCTCGATCTCGCCGTGCACCTCCATGCGCAGCCCGGCCATGAAGCCCAGCTCGGCCACCACGAACAGCGGCCCGATGACCAGGCCCACCAGGTCGTCCACGAAGGCGGGTTTGCGGCCCTCGAAGACATGGCCGATGAACTGGATGACCCAGCCCGCCACGAAGAGGCCGATGCCCGCGGACAACCACACGGCCGTGGACGCCGCGGCACAGGCTTGCGCGAACCACAGGCTCAGGGCCAGCAGCAGCGCCATCGCCACGCCGAAGCGCAGGTCCAGCCGCAGGTAGTACAGCACCGTGGCGAGTGTCACGAAGGTCGCGGGCGACACGGCCACGCCACCCACGTCCGCCAGCACCGGCCGTGCCAGCAGCGTCGCCACGGCCACCACGATCATCGGGATGCCCACGAAATGCGTGGCGATGTTGCGGCGGTCGCGGTGGTAGGCGGCGTACTGGCTGAGCTGGTCTTCGAGCGTCTTCATGGTGTGTCTCCTGCAGCGGGTCGGTGCGACTTTGCGACCCCGCACTCTAGGGCAGCCGGGGCTTGGTGTCACCGGGGCTACCCCGTAGGCGCGTCGTGGCCCTCCAGGCTGCCTACACTCTGCAGCATGCGCCAGCATCCCGACTTCCTGCACAACCTGCGCGCCGAGGTGGCGAACATGGCGCAGTGGCGCGACCGTGTGGTGGTGATCGGCTTTGCAGTGCTTGCCGGCCTGGCCGTGGTGCTGCTGACCTGGCTGGCCGACCACGCGCTGGCGCTGTTCCAGGGCGCGCGCGCAGGCGCCTGGTGGTTGCCGCTGGTGTGGACGCCGGTGTGCACCGTGCTGGTCCTGGCGGCCGTGCGGCGCTGGGCACCCGGGGCCAGCGGCTCCGGGGTGCCGCAGGTGCTGGCGGCCCTGTCACCCGAGATGCCGCCGCAACGCAGGGGCGTCTTCGTTTCGCTGCGGCTCAGCGTGGCAAAGATCCTGGGCGTCTCCGGCGGTGTGCTGGCCGGCTTGTCGCTGGGCCGCCAGGGGCCTTCGGTGCAGGTGGCGGCGGGCGTGATGCTGCACGCACGCCGCTATCTGTCGGCCCAAAGTCCCATCAGCGAGCGCGAGTTGCTGGTGGCCGGCGGCGCGGCCGGCATCGCCGCAGCCTTCAACACCCCGTTGGGCGGCATCGTCTTCGCCATCGAGGAGCTGTCGCGGCGGCTGGAGACGCGCAGCAGTGGCCTGATGCTCGTCGCCATCGTGGTAGCGGGCCTGGTCGCGGTGTCGATCTTCGGCAACCTGTCGTACTTCGGGCGCATCCACGCCGAGGTCGCGCAGTGGTGGACGCTGCTGCTGCCCGGCCTGCTCGTCGCCGTGATCTGCGGACTGCTGGGCGGGCTGCTGGCACGCCTGCTGCTCACCTCCATCGCCGGCATGCCCCGGCGACTGGGCATCCTGCGGCGACGTTATCCACTGCGATTCGCCGCGGCCTGTGCACTGGTGGTGGCCTGCATCGGCACCGTAGGCGCCGGCTACACCTTCGGCGGGGGGCACGAGCACACGGCCGCGCTGCTGGCGCGGGACGGAGAAGCCGGTGCGATACCCCTGCTGTTCACGCTGCTCAAGTTCGTCGCCACCTGGCTGTCGGTGTGGACCGGCGTGCCCGGTGGCGTGTTCGCGCCCGGCCTGTCGCTGGGCGCCAGCGTGGGTGCCGACATGGCCTGGCTCTTTGGCCTGCCCCACGCCAACGCCCTGATCGCGGTGGGCATGGCCGCCTTCCTGGCGGCCGTCACGCAGACCCCGATCACGGCCATGATCATCGTGATGGAGATGACAGATGGCCACGCCATGGTGCTGAGCCTGATGGCCGGCGCACTGGTGGCCAGCGGCATTTCGCGCATGATCAGCCAGCCGCTGAACAGCACGCTGGCCACGCTGATGCTGCAAGGTGCGTTGGCCAGCGTGGCGCGGCAGTCGATGCCGGCAGGCTCGGCGGACGAATCACCAGGCGAAGGTTCGCAAAAGCCGGCCGGCTGAACCGTCTGCGAGCAGGTCACCTCACGCCCACACACTCTCCAAGGATGTTCGACCGCCACGCCACTGCGCTGTTGCGCCCTGCCATCACGCGCCTGGCGCGCGGCCTGGTTGCAGCGGGCTTGGGTGCCAACGCGCTGACCTTCACGGGCTTTGCCATCGGCATGGTGGCCGCGGTGCTGATCGCCAGCCAGCTCAATGCCTGGGCCGTAGCCGCCATCGTGCTGTCGCGCCTGTGTGATGCCTTGGACGGCGCCGTGGCGCGGCTGTCCACACCCACAGACCGGGGTGGCTTCCTGGACATCACGCTGGACTTCCTGTTCTACGCCGCGATCCCGTTGGCCTTCGCCATCGCCGACCCCGCGCGCAACGCACTGGCGGCCGCCGCGCTGCTGGCCGCTTTCATCGGCACCGGGTCGAGCTTCCTGGCCTTCGCCACCATCGCGGCCAAGCGCGGCATGGCCAGCACCGCCTATCCCGACAAGTCCTTCTTCTTCCTGGGCGGACTGGCCGAGGCTGGCGAAACACTGGCCTTCTTCATCGCCATGTGCCTGTGGCCGCAGCATTTCGCGCTGCTGGCGTGGGTGTTCTGCGGCATCTGCGCGTTGACGATTGCCACGCGGATCTACTGGGGCTGGCGGGCGTTCGGTTGAAACACGGCGTCGCTGCCGTAGCGGGCGACGAAGCGCTGGTCGATGCGGTCCTTCCACCGCCACACCCAGTCACCCGACCAGGACCACGGGCCCCAGGCCGCGATGGCATGCTGACCGCCCGTGGCCAGCAGGTAGAGCGCGCGGGACTGTGGCGTCCAGTCCTCTGGAGCGCGCCCTTCGCACAGTGCGCGCAGGTTGCGCGCGAGCACCGGCCCGGCGCGCACCGCGAACACGCCGGACTTGGGTCGCGGGTCGGCATAGGCCGCCACGTCGCCCGCGGCCAGCACCTGCGGGTGCGACACGCTCTGCAGGCCGCGGGTGACGCGGATGAAACCCTTGCCGTCAGTGGCCAGGCCCGCCGCACGCGGCCAGTCGGGCGCGGCTGCGCCCGTGGCCAGCAGGCAGGCGTCGGAAGCCAGCGCGTCGCCCTGCGCGAACACCAGCCGCCCCGCCTCGACCGCCTGCACACGCTGTCCGCCCCGCCAGGCAATGCCACGTGCCTGCAGCAGCCGCGCCACGCGCTGGCGCACACCGTCGGCAAAGCCTGCCAGGGGCAACGCGTCGGCCCCCACCAGGGTGATGCGCGGCACCGGCCCGCCCGCGGCCTGTGCGCGGTGGTGCACGGCCAGCGCCAGCTCGATGCCGCCGGCGCCGGTGCCCAGCAGCGCCAACGCGAAAGGCATGCGCTGCGCGTCGGTGCGCGCCATGCGCGCGGCCAGGGCGGGCCATGCCGCCACGAGCCCTTCGATGGGCCGCACACACAGCGCGTGTTCGGCTGCGCCGGGAAGGTGCTGCACGGCCGCGACGGGGCCGGTGTCGATGGAGAGCCGGTCGAAAGGCAGCCGCGTACCGTCCGCGCAGATGACGGTGCCCATCCCCAGGTCCAGCCCGGTGCAGGCTGTGGTGTGCAGCCGCACGCCGGCACGCGCGGCCAGCGTGTCGAGCGCGATGGCGCATTGGTCCAGCGCGTAGTGCCCGGCCACCCAGCCCGGCAGCATGCCGGAGTAGATCTGCCGGCGGTACGGCGTGACCAGCGTGACCTGCCAGCCGGCGAGCGGGCGCGTGGCCAGGTCGGCCAGCACGGCCAGGTGCGCATGGCCGCCGCCGAGCAGCACCAGCTGGTTCATCCGCGCCGCCAGGTGTGGAAGCGCTCCACCCACGCCAGCAGCTTCTGCGGCGCATGCGCGCGCTTCCACTGGCCGGCCGCGTACTTGTTGGCCTCGGCCATGGTGGGGTAGATGTGGATGGTGCCCAGGATCTTGTTGAGGCCGATGCCGTGCTTCATGGCCAGCACGTATTCGGCGATGAGCTCGGCCGCGTGGGCGCCGACGATGGTCACGCCCAGGATACGGTCGCGGCCGGGGGGCGTGAGCACCTTGACGAAGCCGTGCGCCTCGCTGTCGGCGATCGCGCGGTCCAGGTCGGCGATGTCGTAGACGGTGACTTCCACCGGGATCTTGCGCGCGCGGGCCTCGTCCTCGTTCAGGCCCACGCGCGCCACTTCCGGCTCGGTGAAGGTGGCCCAGGGGATCACGCGGTAGTCGGCCTGGAAGCTGCGCAGCGGGCTGAACAACGCGTTCACCGCGGCGTACCAGGCCTGGTACGCGGCCACGTGCGTGAACTGGTAGGGCCCGGCCACGTCACCCGCCGCGTAGATGTTGGGGAAATTCGTCTGCAGTAGGCCGTTGACCGTGATCGTGCTTTCCGTCGCCACGCCCAGCTCCTCCAGGCCGAAGCCCTGCACGCGCGCCTGCCGGCCCACGGCCAGCAGCAGGGTGTCGAAGGCGATGCGCAGCTCGGTGCCTGCGTGGGTGGCGACCAGCGTCTTCTCGCCGTCCACCACCTCGAAGCGCACCGCCTCGTGGCCCAGGCGCAGGTCGATGCCGTCCGCGCGCAGGCTCTGCGCGACGAGCTCGGCGGCATCGGCGTCCTCGCGCGGCAGGACGCGCGGGCCGCGGTGCACCTGCGTGACCTTGCTGCCCAGCCGCGCGAAGGTCTGCGCCAGCTCGCAGCCGATGGGCCCGCCGCCCAGCACCAGCAGCCGCGCGGGGCGCTGGCGCAGGGCCCACACGGATTCGGAGGTGAGGTAGTCGACCTGCGCAAGGCCTGGAATGGCAGGCACGAGCGGCTGGCCGCCGGTGGCGATCACCATGCTGCGGGTGGTGAGTGTGCGCACCTGGCCGTCCGCCTGCGTGATCTCCACCTCCCAGGGCGAGACGATGCGCGCGCGGCCCTGCGCCACGTCCACGCCCAGCGCGGTGTAACGCTTCACGGAATCGTGCGGGGCTATCGTGCGCACCACGCGCTGCACGCGCTCCATCAGCTCGGCGAAGTCGTAGTCCGCACTGGCCGCGCGCACGCCGAACTCCGGTGCGCGCGACACCTGCGACAGGAAGCGCGCCGAGCGGATCAGTGCCTTGGAGGGCACGCAGCCGGTGTTCAGGCAGTCGCCACCCATCTCGCCCTGCTGCACCAGCGTGACCTTGGCGCGCACGGTCGCGGCGATGTAGGCCGTAACGAGCCCGGCCGAACCGCCGCCGATCACGAGCAGGTTGCGGTCGAATCGCCGTGGCCGCGTCCAAGCCGCATAGACCTTGCGTGCGCGCAGCATGTCGCCCAGTTTGCGGGCCACGAGGGGGAACACCGCCAGCAGCACCAGCGCACCCAGCACACCCGGCGACACGATGCCGCCCAGCGAGTCGATGCGCGCGATCTGCGTGCCCGCGTTCACATACACCAGCGTGCCCGGCAGCATGCCGAGCTGGCTCACGCCGTAGAAGGTGAGCGGGCGGATGCGCGTGAGCCCCATGGCCAGGTTGATGACGAAGAAGGGCAGGATGGGCACCAGGCGCAGCGTGAACAGGTAGAAGGCGCCGTCGCGCGCCATGCCGGCGTTGAGCGCGGCCAGCCGGTCGGCGAAACGCGCCTGCACCCAGTCGCCCAGCAGCCAGCGCGCGGCCAGGAAGGCCAGCGTGGCGCCAATGCTGGAGGCGAAGGACACGATGAGCAGGCCCCAGCCCAGGCCGAAGACCGTGCCCCCGGCCAGCGTCATCACGGCGGCGCCGGGCAGCGAGAGGGCCGTGACCAGCACATAGGCGGCGAAGAAGGCCAAGGCGGCCTGCAGCGGCTGCGCGGCGCGCCAGGCCTCCAGCTCCGCCTGCCGCTCCTTGATGGACGCCAGGTTCAGGTATTGCCCCAGGTCCAGCGCGAAGAACAGCACCACACCGCCGAGCAGCGCGAGCAGCAGCCACCAGCGGGTGCCTAGACGCATGGGGTACCCAGCGCGGTGGAGGTGTTGCCGCAGGAGGCGGAGGTGTTGGCGGATGGGTGCATGGGCCGGTTGGTGCGACGGAAGTGGCTGCTGCGGCGATTGGAGCCGATTTCGGGACCACTCGCGCGATGCCCTCTGCGCGGTGCGGGCTGGCCGGTATGGTCAGAATACGTGGCCTTGCGCGCCGATGCGGCGCACCCAACACCCCTGCTCTACCGATGCCCCCTCACCCCAAGCTCCACCGTCGCCACTTCTCGGCGATGGCCGCCGCCTGCCTCGCAGGCCCCTGGATGGCAGGCCCTGCCCTGGCACAGGCCAGCCCCGCCTGGGCCGAGACGCTCGCCGCAGCCCGCGGCCAGACCGTCTACTGGAACGCGTGGGCCGGCGACGAGCAGACCAATGCCTTCATCGCCTGGGTGGGCAGCGAGGTCAAGGCACGTCACGGCGTGACGCTGGTCCACACCCGGTTGCAGGACACGGCCGAGGCCGTGACGCGTGTGATCGCCGAGAAGGCGGCGGGCCGCGCCACCGGCGGCAGCGTGGACCTGATCTGGATCAACGGGCCCAACTTCCTCACCATGAAGCAGCAGGGCCTGCTGCTGGGGCCGGTCACGCAGCGGCTGCCCAACTTCCAGTACGTGGACACGGTGAACAAGCGCTCCAACGTGATCGACTTCACCACGCCCGTGGAAGGCTTCGCCGTGCCCTGGGGCCTGGCGCAGCTGGTGTTCGTCTACAACAGCGCGCGACTGCAGCCAGCCGACGTGCCGCGATCCGCCCCCGCCATGCTGGAATGGGCGCGCAACCACCCGGGCCGGCTGACGCATCCGCAG
This sequence comes from Burkholderiaceae bacterium, assembly GCA_965278985.1. GTDB lineage: Bacteria > Pseudomonadota > Gammaproteobacteria > Burkholderiales > Burkholderiaceae_C > CAISIP01. The sequence continues at coordinate 3,166,926 of OZ257131.1, forward strand.
GTGGGCAACTTCCTGGGCGCGAGCTTCCTCAAGCAGGCGCTGGTGGACATGGTGCCCGACCCCGCGGTGCTGCAGCAGAGCGCCACCGATGCGAGCTTCGTCACCACCGCCGCGCCCCTATGGACCTGGTACGACGCCCTGCGCCCCCACCTGTGGCGCCAGGGCCGGCAGTTCCCCGAGAGCGGGCCGGCACAGCGCCAGCTGCTCTCTGACGGCGAGGTGGACATCACGCTGTCCTTCAGCCCGGCCGAGGCCGCTGCCTCGGTGCGCGCCGGGCTGCTGCCCGACACGGTGCGCGCCTTCACCTGGCGCAAGGGCACCATCGGCAACACCAGCTTCGTGGCCATCCCCTACAACGCGGCCCACCAGGCCGGTGCGCTGGTGGTGGCCAACTTCCTGATCGACCCGGTGGCCCAGGCCCGTGCGCAGGACCTGGCGCACCTGGGCGTGCTCAACGTGCTGGACCTGGCACGCCTGCCGCCTGCCGAACGCGCCCGCTTCGAGCAGCTGCCGCGCAATGCCGCCGTGCCCACCGCGGCCGAACTCGGCGCGCCGCAACTGGAACCGCATGCCTCGTGGATGACGCGCATCGAGGCCGAATGGCGCCGGCGCACCAGCCGCTGAGCACGGCACACCCCGGCCTGCGCGCGGCGCCGGCGCTCACGGTGGCAGCCTTCACGCTGCCCATCGTGGCGGGCCTGGCCGGCACGCTGCTGCCGGCCTTCGGTTACCTGCCCGCCATCGGCGGCGCGCACGCGAGCCTGGATCCCTGGCGCACCTTGTTCGCCAGCCCCGGCTTCGCCCTGAGCCTGCAGGCCACGCTGGTGACGGGCTGGATGGCCACGCTGGTGTCGGTGCTGCTGGCCTTCGCCATCGCGGCCGTGCTGCACCACCGTGCGGTCTGGTCGCGCCTGGGCCGGCTGCTGGCGCCCTTGCTCGCCATGCCGCATGCGGCGCTGGCGCTGGGCCTGGCCTTCCTGCTGCTGCCTTCGGGCTGGCTGGTGCGCTGGGTGTCGCCGGCATGGACGGGCTGGACCGTGCCCCCCGATGTGGCCACCGTGGGCCACGCATCCGGCTGGCCGCTGGTGCTGGCGCTGGTGGTCAAGGAGCTGCCCTTCCTGCTGCTGATGGTGCTGGGCGCGCAGCAGCAGGTGCAGGCGGCCCCGCAGGTGGCGGCGGCACGCGCGCTGGGTTATGGCCCCGTGCTGGCGTGGTGCAAGGTGGTGCTGCCGCAGCTGTACCCGCAGATCCGGCTGCCGGTGTTCGCGGTGCTCGCGTTCTCGCTCTCGGTCGTGGACGTGGCCCTGATCCTCGGTCCTGGCAATCCCTCCACACTGGCCGTGCAGGCGGTGCGCTGGTTCGCGGCGCCGGACGTGGCCATGGTGTTCCCGGCGGCGGCTGCCGCCACGCTGCTGCTGGCCGTGGTGGTGGGCAGCATCGGCGTGTGGGCACTGGCCGAGCGCTGCGTGGCCGCGGTGGCGCGCGGCTGGATAACACGTGGCCAGCGGGCCAGCATGCTCCCGGCACTGGCCGCGGCAGGCACGGGCGTAGGCACGGTACTGGCCACGCTGGCCCTGCTGGCCATGGCCGGCCTGCTGCTGTGGTCCTTCGCCACGCCGTGGCGCTTTCCCGATGCGCTGCCGCCGGCCCTGACGCTGGCCACCTGGGTGCGCCAGGCCGATCAATTGCGCGGGCCGGCCTGGAACACGCTGGGCATCGCGCTGGCCACCACCGCGCTGGCGCTGGTGCTCACGCTGGCGTGCCTGGAGAACGAGGCGCGCCGGCCCGCCGCCCCCGATGCCGCGCGCCGCCAGGGATCAACAGTGTCTTCTGTACCGGCGGTGGCGGCGGTATCGGCCAGCCTGTGGCTGCTGTACCTGCCGCTGCTGGTGCCGCAGGTAGCCTTCCTGTTCGGGCTGCAGGTGCTGCTGGTGGGCACCGGGCTGGACGGCCGCTGGCTGGCGGTGGTGTGGGCGCACCTGGTGTTCGTGTTGCCCTACTTGTTCCTGAGCCTGGCCGAGCCCTGGCGTGCCTTCGATGCGCGGTATGCCCGTGCGGCGGCCAGCCTGGGCGCCTCGCCCTGGCGCGTGTTCTGGCGGGTGAAGCTACCCATCCTGTTGCCGCCCGTGCTGATCGCCTGCGCCGTGGCTTTCGCGGTGAGCGTGGCCCAGTACCTGCCGACGCTGTTCGCCGGCGCAGGCCGAGTCGCCACGCTGACGACCGAGGCCGTCACGTTGTCCTCGGGCGCCGACCGGCTGGTGATCGGCGTGTGGGCTGTGCTGCAGGCCCTGTTCCCGATGCTGGCCTATCTGCTGGCGGCGTTGCTGCCGCGGCTGGTGCATCCGCACCGGAGCCGGACGCTGTGAGCGCCGCTGAGAGGGTCCGCCAATGAACGCCGATGCCCTGCACCTGGAAGGCGTGGCCATCACGCTGCATGGCCACACGCTCATCGGCCCGCTGGACGCGGTGGTGCCACCGGGCGAATGCCTGACGCTGATGGGCTCCAGCGGCTGCGGCAAGTCCAGCCTGCTGAACTACCTGGCGGGCACCCTGCCGGCCGTATTCCGCGCCAGCGGCCATGTGCGCGTGGGCGGTGACACGCTCACGCGCCTGCCGCCCGAGCGTCGGCGCGTGGGCATCCTGTTCCAGGACGATCTGCTGTTCCCGCACCTGTCGGTGGGTGGCAACCTGGCCTTCGCGTTGCCGGCCGCAGTGCGGGGCACGGCCCAGCGGCGCGCGCGCATCGATGCGGCCCTGGCCGAGTGCGGTTTGGAAGGCTTCGCGGCGCGCGACACCGCCACGCTGTCCGGTGGCCAGCGCGCGCGCGTGGCGCTGATGCGCACGCTGCTGGCGCAACCGCGCGCGCTGTTGCTGGACGAACCCTTCAACAAGCTGGACGCCCGCCTGCGCGACGACTTCCGCCGATTCGTGCTCGACCACGCGCGGCAGCACGGCCTGCCCACCGTGCTGGTGACCCATGACGAGGCGGACGCGCAGGCAGCCGGGGGGCCAGTGCTGCGGCTGGCGGAGGCGTGAGTCCGCAGCCTCGGGGCTGGCGCACACAGCCTCGCGGCCGGTGCGCAGAGCGCCAGAACTTCAGGTAGGCTGCGCGCGCGCCTGCAGTGCGGCCACGGTGTCCGACAGCGATGCGGCCCGCAACGCATCCAGCGGCGTGGCCAGCACGCCCAGCTGGCCGGCGAAATGCCGCGTCGCGCTGGCCAGCAGTTCCAGCACCTCGGCCTCGTAGGTGAACTGCGCGCGGCGCAGCGGCCGCACCAGGTACAGGGTGCGCGCCAGGGGCGGGTTGACGATGCGCCGGCCGACGATGTGCCCGCGCGCGATCTCGTCGACCACGTTGCCATAGGGCATCACGGCGGCGGCATCGCCGTTGGCCACCATGTGCTTCATCATCGACACCGACGACACGTCCAGGATCACGTCCAGCCGCATCGCCAGGCGGCGGGCGGTGGCCAGCACCTGCTGGCGTACACCATCGCGCGGGCCGGGCATCACGAGCGCGAAGCGGGCCAGCTCGGCGAACTCCAGTGTGGGCAAGGCCGGGCCTGCATTCCCGTTCGCCTTCGCTTTCCCTTCGGCGTCCGCGTGCGCGTCCGTCGGCCCGGTACGGGCGCGGGTCGCTGACTTGCCTGCTGCCTTTCCTGCTGCCTTGGCGACCGGCTTGCTGGTCCTGGTGCTGCCCGCCTCGCCCGTCAACACACCGGGCGCAGCCACGAACAGCGTCTCCTCCTGCACCAGCGGCACACGCAGCAGCCCCGGGCGCTCGTGCACTTCGTAGGCCAGCGCGATGTCGATCTCGTGCTTCTCCAACCCGTCGAGCAGCACCCCGCTGCGCTACTCCACCAGGCTCAGGTTCACGCCGGGCAGCTCGCGCCGCGCGCGCTGCACCAGGTCGCGGCCCACGATGTTGGCGAAGCCGTTGGTCAGGCCCAGCACGATGCCCTCGCGCTCCTGCCGGCCCGCGGCCGTCACCTGCCGCCCCGTCTCGTCCACCAGGCGCAGCACTTCGCAGGCACGTTCGTAGAGGATCTGGCCCGCGCGTGTCGGCGACACACCGCGTGAATGGCGCTGCAGCAGCGCCACGCCCAGCTCCTGCTCCAGCTGGCGGATCTGCAGGCCCAGTGCGGGCTGCGCTACATAGAGCTGCTCGGCGGCGCGCGTGATGTTGCCGGTCTCGACGATGCGGGCGAAGTATTGGAGTTGGCGCAGGTTGATGGCGGTGTCTCCCGATGGCGTGGCACGCCGCCGAGCATAAAGCCTCGCACAAGCCGCATGGCCGTGGTGACTACGCCAAGCCTGCGTGCACGGGATTGCCGCCGGACCCCGTCAGGCGGCCGCCGTCCACTCGGGTCCCCAGGTCTGCACCCAATGCCCGGGTGCGACTTCGTGCAGTGCGCGCGCGGGACGCACATAGTCGGGTGCGCGCAGGGGGCTGCGCAGCTCGGCGTTGCCTGCGCTGGCCGGCGCGCGCAGCACCGTCGGGTCGGGCACGGGGATGGCGGCCATCAAACGCTGTGTGTACGGGTGGCGAGGGTTGCCAAAGATCGCCGCCCGCGACCCGGTCTCGACGATCTCGCCGAGGTACATCACGGCCACGCGGTGGGCCACGCGCTCCACCACCGCCATGTCGTGCGAGATGAACAGGTAGGCGATCTTCAGGCTGGCCTGCAGCTCCAGCATCAGGTTGACCACCTGTGCCTTCACCGACACATCGAGTGCGGACACGGCCTCGTCAGCGACGATCACCGAGGGCTCCAGTGCCAGTGCGCGGGCGATGCAGATGCGTTGCCGTTGCCCGCCCGAGAATTCGTGCGGAAAGCGGCTTGCCATCGCGGCGCTCAGGCCCACGCGCTGCAGCAGCGCCGCGACCTTGGCGCGGATGGTGGCAGCGGTGCCGATGCGGTGCACCACCAGCGGCTCCGCGATCGCATCGCCGATGCGCACGCGCGGGTCCAGGCTGGCGAAGGGGTCCTGGAAGACCATCTGCACCTTGCGCCGCATGGCCTGCAGCGCACGGCCGCGCAGGTGCAGCACGTCCTCGCCACCCACCAGCACGCTGCCACCGCGGGGTTGCACCAGGCCCACGATGGAGCGCCCCAGCGTCGACTTGCCGCAACCCGACTCGCCGACGATGGCCAGGGTCTCACCAGGCTGCACGGTGAGCGACACCTCTTCCACCGCATGGATGCGGCCGGACAAGCGGCGCAGCGGCCCTTCGCGGATGTCGAAACGCGTCGTGAGGTGTTGCACGGACAACGCGGGTGGCGCACTCCAGACCACCGTGTCCGGCCCCTCCACGGGCGGGTCCACCTGCCCGGTCGCGGCGTCTACGCGCGGAAACGGCGTCGGTTGTGCATGGCCCTGCATCGACCCGAGGCGCGGCACCGCCGCCAGCAGGCTGCGCGTGTAGGGATGCGCGGGCCGCGCGAAGATGTCCCGGGTCGCACCGGTCTCCACGGCCTCGCCACCGCGCAGCACCACCATGCGGTCGGCGATCTCGGCCACCACGCCCATGTCGTGCGTGATGAACAACACCGCCATGGGCTCTTCGCGCTGCAGCTCGCGAACCAGCGTGAGGATCTGCGCCTGGATGGTCACGTCCAGCGCCGTGGTGGGCTCGTCGGCGATCAGCAGCCTGGGCTGGCAGGCCAGTGCCATGGCGATCATCACGCGCTGGCGCATGCCGCCCGAGAAGCGGTGCGGGTACTCGTGGAAGCGCGAGCGGGCCGCGGGGATGCGCACCTTCTCCAGCAGCCGCAGCACCTCGGCATCAGCCTGCGCGCGTGCCATGCCGCGGTGCCACATCAGCGCCTCGCCGATCTGGCGGCCGATGCTCATGGCCGGGTTCAGGCTGGTCATCGGCTCCTGGAAGATCATGGCCACGTCGTTGCCACGCACGCGCTGCATCTGCGCCTCGGTCAGCGACAGCAACTCGGTGCCGGCCAGGCGGATGCTGCCCTCGATGCGGCTGTGGTTCTCCGGCAGCAGCCGCATGATCGACAGCGCGGTGATGCTCTTGCCCGAGCCCGACTCGCCCACCACCGCCAGCGTCTCGCCGGGCTGGATGTCAAAGGACAGGTCCTGCACCACCGGGCGCCACACGCCCTGCGCACGGAAAGAGGCCCGCAGGCCGGTGACCGACAGGACGGCTGCCGCGTCGGCCATGGCTAAGGAACCCACGGCGCGAACAGCGCCAACGCGTTGTCGCGGAAGATCGCGCGTCGCGCAATGTCGTCCAGGAAGTCGGCATGGTTCCAGAGGTAGTCCAGGCTCTGGCGGTAGGTGCAATAGCGCTCCACGTTGGGCATGTCGGATCCCCACATGAACCGCCCTTGCCCATACTGCTCGATGAGCTGGCGGATCGGCGACAGCGTGGCGGTGTAGGGATAGGGCTGCCACCCGCCCACGCCGATGGGGTAGAGGATCTCGGCGAACACCCGCCCGTGGCGCAACAGTTCGTCCAACAGGGGCGGCAGCGCCAGCCGGCCATCGTCACGCAGGTAGCGCGGCGTGGGCACGCCGTGCACCAGCACATGGCGCAGGGACGGATGCCGCTCCACGATGCGTGCCAGGTGGCCCATCTCGTCCTCGTAGCTGCCCACCGGCGAGTTGGCGGAGTGCACCCAGAACACCGGCACGTCGCGCCGCGCAAGCTCGGTCCACAGGCCGTCGAAGGCGGGGTGGCTGGGCATGCGGCGGTACCCGTCGCGGAACAGCCCGGTGGTGGTGTAGTACAGGCCGGACATGCCCAGCCGGTCGATCTGGTCCACCACGCGCGCGATCTCGCTGTCGCGGTCGGCAAAGCCTTCCTCGACCTGGGCCAGTCCGATGAAGCGGCCGGGGTACCGGGCACGCGCGGCGGCGAAGTCCTCTGCCAGGTTGCCGTAGATGTGGTCGTTCTGCAGCACGCCGGTGGCGATGCCCGCATAGTCCATCTGCCGCACGGCCACCTCGGCCGGCGCCGACATGTCGGCCATGTACGGAGGCAGGAACTGCACATAGCCATCTTCGCCCTGCGCCGTCCAGCCGAAGCGGCCACAGGCTTCCACGCGGAAGTCGCAGTCGAGCTTGCGGCCGGCCTCGGAAGGGTCGTTCGCGTCCCACAGCGGGCGCTGCTGCAGCACGGCATGGTCGCGCAGGCGGCGGTAAGGCTGGTTGCCGTGCACGTGCATCGCGCGCTGCTGGTGCAGCCGGTGCGTGGCGACATCCGCAAACCCCGAGGCGCCTGCAAGCGGCGGAAAGATGTGGCAGTGCACGTCGACGATGCCGAAATCCATGGCGGGGCTTCCTTGTGGTGTCATGGCGCGATGTTGGGGTCGAAGCGGTCACGCAGGCCGTCGCCGAGCATGTTGAAGGCGAAGACGAGCAAGCTGATGGCCACGCCGGGCGCGATCACCAGGTGCGGCGCGCTGTCCAAGTATTCGCGCGCCGAACCTAGCATGGCACCCCACTCCGGATCCGGCGGTTGCACGCCCAGGCCCAGGAAACCCAGCGCCGAGGTCACCAGCACGGCCTGGCCCGCCAGCAGGCTCAGCTCGATCACGATCACCGACACCGCGTTGGGCAACACGTGGCGCAGCAGGATGCGGGTGCGTCCCGCGCCGATGGTGCGGGCCACGCTGATGAACTCCTCATCGCGCAGCTCCATCACGCGCCCGCGCACCAGGCGGGCCAGCGGCGGCACGAAGCTGACGGTGATGGCCACCGTGAGCCCCTGCGCGCTGGCGCCGACCGCCGACACGATGGCAATGGCCAGCACCATGCTGGGCACGGTCATGAGCAGGTCCATGACCACGGTAATGGCCTTGTCCAGGGCGCCACCGAAGTAGCCCGCCAGCAGCCCGAAGCCCACGCCCAGCACACCGGCCACGGCGACCGACGTCAGGGCGACGGCCAGCGTGGTACGGGTGCCGACGATCAGGCGCGAGAAGATGTCGCGCCCCACCTGGTCGGCGCCCAGCCAGTGTTGTGCCGACGGTGGGTCGAGCAGCAGCATCAGGTCCTGGGCGTTGGGGTCGTAGGGCGTGATGGCCGGCCCCAGCAGCGCCAGCACCACGAACAGGCCCAGCAGCAGGGAACCCACCAGCAGGTAGACGTTGCGCCGCCCGCCACGCGCCGTGGTCACCGGTGCCACGGTTTGCACCGCCTCAGCCATGGCGCAGGCGTGGGTTGATCACCGCATAGAGCATGTCCACCACCAGGTTGATCAGCAGGAAGAAGACTACGAACAGCACCGTGATGCCCTGCACCAGGTTGTAGTCGCGCACGCTGATCGCGCTGAGCAGCAGGTCGCCGATGCCGGGCCAGGCAAAGAGGCGTTCCACCACCACCGATCCGCCGAGCAGGAAACCGGCCTGCAGGCCGATCACCGTGACCACGGGCACCATGGCGTTGCGCAGCACATGGCGGCGCAAGGCCGTGCCCCAGTCCAGCCCCTTGGCGCGCGCGGTGCGCACGTAGTCCTTGCGCATCTCCTCGATCACCAGGCCGCGCGTCATGCGCGCCAGCAGCGCGATCAGCCGCGCGGACAAGGCCAGCGTGGGCATGACCAGGGACGCCGCGCCGGTCCAGCCGAAGCTGGGCAACCAGCGCATCTGCACCGAGAACACGGCGATCAGCACCAGCCCCAGCCAGAAATTGGGGATGGCCAGCAAGGCCACCACGCCGCTGGAAATGGCGAAGTCGGGCCAGCGGTTCTGGTAGGCCGCAGACACGACGCCCGCGGGCAGACCCACCACCACCATGACGAAGATGGACGACAGCATCAGCGCCAGGGTGGCCGGCACGCGCTCCATGATCTGCGGCAGCGGGTTGCTCCGGAAGGTGGACGAATACCCCATGTCACCCTGCAGCAGGCCGCCCACGTGGTGCAGGTATTGCTCCAGCAGCGGCCGGTCCAGCCCCAGGCGGCCACGGATGTTCTCGATCTCCGCCTGCGTGGCCGTGGACCCGGCCACGATCGCGGCCTGGTCGCCCGGCACCAGCTGGAAGATCAGGAACAGGATCGTGACCACGCCCAGGGCCACCAGAGGGATGGTGGCCAGGCGGAAGGCGAGGAACCGCAGCACTCCCTGGAATCCCTCAGACTTTGGCGCGACGCACGACGGTGAAGATGATCGGCCACACCTCCACGCCGGTGGTGCCCTTGCGCACGGCCGTCACGTTCTCGTTGATCTGCAGCCACAGGTAGGGGTTGTCCTTCCAGACGATCTCCTGCACCTTGGCCATGGCCTCGGCCTGCTTCTTCGCGTCGGGCGTGGCATCGGCCTCCTTCAGCAGGCGGTCCACGTCGGCATTGCGGTAGCGCGCGATGTTCCACACATCGGGCTTGCCGGCGTCGTCCGCGTTGGACTTGAACAGCGAGTTGAGGTGGTACAGCCCCGACGCGTTGGAGGGGTTGAAGCCGAACATGGCCAGGTCCCACTGCATGTTGGCGCGGTCCTGGCGGATCGCATCCCAGTACGAGGCGCCTTCGATCTTGGTGATCTCCACCTTGGCACCGACCTGCTGCAGCGCATTGGCCACGATCTCGGCCACCGACACATCGCCGGGGAACAGGCCCTGCGACACGAAGAGCTTGAGCGTGAGCGGCTTGGCGGGGCCATACCCCGCCTCGGCCAGCAGCGCCTTGGCCTTGGCGACGTCGTAGACCAGCGGCGCCACCGACTGGTAACCCGTGGTGTTGAAGGCCAGTGGCGAATCCGGCGCCTTGGCGAAGTTGAAGAACACGCGCTCGGCGATGGTCTTCACCGGCACCGCCATGTTCAGGGCCTGGCGCACGCGCGGGTCCTTGAGCGTGTCGCGCGACAGGTTGAAGGCGCAGCCGATGGGCCGCAGGCTGGGGGCGGATACCACCTCCACGGCCGGGTCCTGCTTGAGCTGGCCGACCAGCGCCACGGGGATGTTGTCGATCACGTCCACGGCGCCGGTGCGCAGCGCGGAGATGCGCGTGGCGGCCTCGGGAATCGCCTTGAACACGATGCGCCGGGTGGCGGGCGCGCCACCCCAGTAGCCGTCGAAGGCTTCCAGCACCAGCTCCTGGCCGGGCGTGAAGGTCGCGACCTTGTATGGACCGGCACCCACGGGGTTCTTGGCGATGCCGGACTCACCGAACTGCTTCAGCGCCGCGGGCGACACCAGCGAGCCGGAGCCGTGCGCCAGCGAGTTGGGCAGCTGCGAGAAAGGGATCTTGAGCTTGACCACCACGGTGCGCGCATCGGGCGTGTCCACGCTGGCCAGCGGGTCCCACAACGGGCGGTTGGTGGGGTTGCGCGCCTTGTCGATCAGGCGCTCGAGGTTGACCTTGACGGCGGCGCTGTCCACCGCCGTGCCGTCATGGAACTTCGCGCCGGCCCGCAGCTTGAGCGTGGCCGACATCAGGTCGGGCGCGAAGCTGAAGCTCTCGGCCAGCTGCGGCACGATCTTCATCTGCGCATCGAAATCGAGCAGGCGGTCGTACACGCACAACGCGGCCTCGTAGCCGGCGGGGTAGCCCGTGAAGGCCCCCTGGGCCGGGTCCAGCGTGAGCACAGCAGTGCCCTGGCCGTAGGTGAGGGTGTCGCGTTTGGTTTGCGCGAGCGCGCGCAGGTCGGGGCGCAACAGCGCACCCGCGACCGCGGTATTCCCCAGGACGGACAACAGTTGGCGGCGTTGCATAGGAACTCCTTGTGTGGACGGTCAAACGGTGGTGGGGGTGGATGCGTCCACTGCGGCTGGCGCCCACAACGCATTCCAGGTGAAGATGGCCGGCGTGCCGCCCGTGTGCACGAAGACCAGCACGTCGTCGGGCGCGTAGCGCCCCGCGCGGACGTGGGCGACCATGCCGGCGGCGGCCTTGCCGGTGTAGATCGGGTCCAGCACCACGCCCTCGGTGCGCGCGAAGAGGGCGATGGCTTCCTGCGCTGCGGTGCTGGGCACGCCGTACCGCTCGCCGACGAAGCCGCCGTCGTTGTCGATGTCTTCGTCGGCAATCACCAGGTCCAGCCCCAGGGCACGCGCGGTCTCGTTGGCGATGGCCGCCGTGCGCGAAGGCACGTGGAACTCGGAGGTGGCGGTGACGCCGCGCATGCGCGGCGCGCCCTGCAGCAGGTGCTGCGCCAGCACGATGCCCGCCTGCCCCTTGCCGGACGAGGACATGTAGACATCGGTGGCACGCACGCCCAGCGCCTGCATCTGCTCCATGATCTCCAGCGTGCACTCGATGTAGGCCAAGGCCGAGGCCACGTCGAACATGGGGTTGTCGTTGAGGATGTGCGGCCTGCCTCCGCGCGATTGGCATTCCGCGGCAAGTGCATCGATGGTGCGGCGCTGCGCCTTCGCATCGGGTGCAAAGTGCACCTCGGCGCCCAGCAGGTAGTCACACAGCAGGTTGCCCTGCACCTGTGCGGGTGCCGCACCTTCCAGCACCAGGATGGTCTTGAGACCCAGCTTGTTGCATGCCCCCACGGTCTGCCGCGCCGAGTTGGACTGCAGGTCCAGGCCGACGATCACCGTGTCCGGACGGTCCTTCAGTGCATGCGCCATGCGGAACTCGAGGTTGCGCAGCTTGTTGCCGCCCAGCGCCACGCCGGTGAGGTCGTCGCGCTTGAGGAAGATGCGCGGCCCGCCCAGCGCACGGGCCAGGTTGGGCGCCTCGTGCAGGGGTGTGGGCGTGATGGCGATGGGCACCCGGGGCACCTTGGCGATGCGCGCGCGAAGTTGCACCGGCGTCTGATGGGCCAGCACGGCCATCAGGCTTCCCCTGCAACGGCGGAGACTCCCGCCAAGGCTTGCAACCAGCCGCATTTCGCCCCACGAAAACGCGCCGGGTGCGTTGCGGTTCCTGCCGGAAGATGCATGGAAGAGCTCCAGGAAGTTGTGGAGGTTTATTCCTCAATTGAGGAATATAGTCTTTTACTGAGGAATATTCTAGCGTAGAATGCCGGCACGTCAACCGCTCTTGAGCCTGGACAAAAGGACACCCGTGCCGCGTCGCAAGCTGCCCCTCCCTGCCCCCGCGCAAGCGGACCCGCCCCCCCCGCCAGACACCGGCGAGGCCGTTGTGCCCAAGGGCCGCATGGGCGCCCTGGACCGCGTGCTGCAGGTGCTGGACCAGCTGCAGGCCGTGGGCTCGCCCATGACGGCCTACGACATCGCGCGCAGCGCCGAGGCCCCGCTCTCCACCATCTACACCCTCATCGACGGCATGGTGGAGCGTGGCCTGCTGGTGCGGCGCGACGACCGCACGCTGTGGCTGGGCAACCGCCTGTACATGTATGGCCTGGCCTACGCCGGCTCCATCGACTTCCTGACCGCGGCCAGCGACGAGATGCTGCGCCTGAGCCGCGAGGTGGAAGAGACGGTGCAGATCTGCGGGCGCGACGAGGGCATGATGGTGGTGCTGCAGATGGCCGAAGGCCCCGGCCACTTCCGCGTGACCTCGCGGGTGGGCTCGCGCCTGCCCATCAACTGGACGGCCTCGGGCCGTGTGCTGGTGGGCCACCTGCCACAGGCCCAGCGCACGGCCTTCTTCGCCAAATACAGCCGCCCCTCGCCCACCGGGCTGGCCGAGACCAGTCCGTCCAAGCTGGCGCGCATCTCCGCGCAGGCCTTCGCGCAGCGGCTGAGCGTGCAGATCGGCGAGTCCGAGGCTTCGGTCGCCTGCCTGGCCGCCCCGGTGGTCAACAACCTGGGCGAATGCGCCATCACCATTTCCATCGTGCTGCCGGAAGTCAAAGCGATACAGCGCGAGCGCTACTACACCGACGCCGTGCAGGCTGCCGCGGCCCGCATCGAGGCCAGCCTGGGCTGGCGGTCCGCACCCGCTGCATCGGTCGCCCCCTGATGCGGCCTCCTCTAGTCCCCCGAGCCCACGCCATGAACCCCTACCAACGTCTGCAGGAACTGGGGCTGGTGCTGCCGCCCGCGCCCCGGCCCATCGCCAACTTCACCACCCATGTGCGCGAAGGCACGCTGGTGTTCCTGTCCGGCCAGGGGCCGAGCACCGCCGATGGGCGCCAGCACACGGGCAAGGTCGGTGCCGATGTGTCCTGGGAAGAGGCCTATGCGCACGCGCGGCTGGTGGGACTCAACCTGCTGGCCGTGATGCACGATGCGCTGGGCGACCTGTCACGCGTTCGGCAGGTCGTGAAGCTGCTGGGCATGGTCAACGCCACACCTGATTTCGCCGACCATCCGCGCGTGATCAATGGATGCTCCGACCTGCTGGTGGCCGTGTTCGGACCCGTGCAGGGCCAACACGCACGCTCCGCCGTGGGGATGGGCTCGCTGCCGGGGAACATCACGGTGGAGATCGAGGCCGTGATCGCGGTCCATCCGGACTGACTACCGCCTGGTGCCGGCCACGCGCTGTGGCACCCACCGCAACGCCGGCGGCGCTGGGCGGTGCCCCTTCAGGCACACGCCGGCTGGCCGATACTTGCCGCCGATGCCGGCGTCCTTCTTAGTCTCCCTGCCCAAGGCCATTGCGCGGCTGCTGGCATGCTGCCTGCTCGCCGGCTCCTCAGCCGCCATGGCCCAGGCCGACCAGGTGCTGGCCACCATCAACCGCCTGCGGGCCACGGGTGGCGCTTGTGCCCACGGTGCGGCGCCGCTGCGCGGCCAGCCGGTGCTGGACCAGGCGGCAGCCGGCATCGCGGCCGGCAACAGCATCGAGGCTGCATTGCGCACTGCAGGCTACCGCGCCACGCGTGCGCAGGTGCTGCGCCTGGAAGGGCCGGCGCTGCGGATGCAGTTGCCGAGTTTCCTGGCCGAGCGCTACTGCGCGCAGGTGGGTGCGGCGGAGCTGTCCGAGCTGGGTTTCCACGCGCGCGGGGACCGCTGGTGGATCCTCCTGGCCGCGCCCTTTGCGCCACGCGTGGACCTGACGCCCGCGCAGTTGCGCGACGGCATGCTGGCGCTGGTGAACCGGGCACGCGCGCAACCGCGCCGCTGCGGGGACAAGGCCTTCGCCGCCGCCGAACCACTGACCTGGAACACCACCCTGGCCGCTGCGGCCCAGGTCCATGCCAGCGCCATGGCCCGTGGCGACTTCTTCAGCCACACGGGCCAGGACGGCAGCACACCGGCCGCGCGCGTGGAGCGCCAGGGCTACCGCTACCGCGCCACGGGCGAGAACATCGCCGCCGGCAACCTGACACTGGAGACCGCCATGGACGGCTGGCTCAAGAGCCCCGGCCACTGCGCGGCGCTGATGAACGACCGCTTCACCGAGATGGGCGCGGCCTTCGCTGTGAACCCGGCGAGCCGCATGGGCACCTACTGGGCGCAGTCTTTCGGGCGGCCACCGTGAGTGCATACGTGAGCGCATAAGTGACCGAATAAGTGAGCGTGTTACACGTTCCCATCTACGGAACGCACAAATTCATAAAATAGAACAACCATCGCTCCTGCCCGCACCCCGCCTGCCCCTCCCAGCGAGACACCCATGACCGACCACACCCTGCCCGTGACCGCCGAACGCGGCACCCATTCGCACAGCGCCCACTGGGGCACCTTCAGCGCGACCTGGCAGGACGGCCAGCTCCGCGTGGCACCCCACCCCGGGGACCCGGACCCGAACCGCATCATCGACAACTTCCCCACCGCGCTGCACCATCCTGCGCGCGTGACCACGCCGATGGTGCGCAAGGGCTGGCTGGACCACGGGCCAGGGCCCGATGCCCGTCGAGGCTCCGACGACTTCGTGGCCATGCCCTGGGCCGAGGTGCTGGACCGCCTGGCCGACGAGCTGCGCCGCGTGAAGGACACGCACGGCCTGGAGGCCATCTTCGGCGGCTCCTATGGCTGGTCCAGCGCGGGGCGTTTCCACCACGCGCAAAGCCAGGTGCACCGCTTCCTGAACACCTCGCTGGGTGGTTATGTGCGCTCGGTGAACAGCTACAGTGCGGGCGCCTCCGAGGTGATCCTGCCCCACGTGCTGGGCCCGCTGGAGCAGGTCGCGCGCCGCAACGTGACCTGGGAGCAGATCGTCGCCCACAGCGACGTGGTGCTGGCCTTCGGCGGCATGGCGCTGAAGAACTCGCGCGTGGCCGGCGGCGGCGTGAGCCGGCACACCGAGCGTGGCGACATGCTGGCCGCGGCGCAACGCGGCTGCCGCTTCGTCAACATCAGCCCGCTGCGCAGCGACCTGCCCGAGGAAGCCAAGGCCGAATGGCTGGCTCCCACGCCGGGCACCGACACGGCCTTCGTGCTGGGCCTGCTGCACGTGCTGGTCAGCGAGGGGCTGCACGACCGCGCCTACATCCAGAAGTACTGCGACGGCTGGGAGGTGTTCGAGGACTACCTGATGGGCCGTGCCGACGGCACGCCCAAGACCGCGCAATGGGCTGCGGCCATCTGCGGCCTGCCTGCCGACACCATCACCCAGCTTGCGCGTTCGCTGCCCGGCAAGCGGGTGCTGGTGGTGGTGGCGCACGCGCTGCAGCGCGCCGAGCATGGCGAGCAGCCCGTCTGGGCCACGATGGTGCTGGCCGCGGCACTGGGCCAGATCGGCCTGCCGGGCGGGGGCTATTCCTATGCGCTGGGGACGCTGGCGCACTATGGCCGCCGCCACAACATCGTGCCGGCCACGGCGCTGCCGCAGGGCAACAACAAGGTCAAGGCCTTCATCCCCGTGGCACGCATCTCCGACATGCTGCTGCACCCCGGCGAGGCCTTCGACTACAACGGCAAGCGCCACACCTACCCGCACATCCGCCTGGCCTACTGGGCCGGCGGCAACCCCTTCCACCACCACCAGGACCTGCAGCGCCTGAGCCGGGCCTTCCAGCAGCTCGACACCTTCATCGTGCACGACTTCGCCTGGACCGCCACCGCGCGCCATGCCGACATCGTGCTGCCCGCCACCATGACGCTGGAGCGTGAGGACATCGCCGCCTCGGTGACCGACCCGCTGACCGTGGCCATGCACCGCATCGCCGAGCCGCACGGCCTGGCGCGCGACGACTTCGAGATCTTCAAGGACTTGGCGCGCCGCCTGGGCGCGGAGGAAGCCTTCACGGCCGGGCGCACCAGCAAGCAGTGGCTGCAGCACATGTACGAGAGCATGCGCTCCAAGCTGGAAGGCAAGGGCGTCGACGCGCCCGACTTCGACGGCTTCTGGGCGCGCGGCGAGCTGCTGATGCCCCAGCAGGAGGACGACGGCGGCGTGCTGCGCGAGTTCTACGAAGACCCGGTGAAGAAACCCCTGGCCACGGCCAGCGGCAAGATCCAGATCAGCTCGCCTTTGATCGCCAGCTTCGGCTATGCCGACTGCCCTGGCCACCCGGCCTGGCTGCCGCCCACGGACGCGCCCACTGCGGAGCACCCGTTGTGGCTGGTGGCCAACCAGCCTTCGACCCGGCTGCACAGCCAGCTGGATTTCGGTGGCTACAGCATGGAGAGCAAGCGCCAGGGCCGCGAGGTCTGCAGCATGCACCCGGCGGACGCGGCTGCGCGCGGCATCGCCGAGGGCGACATCGTGCGGCTGTTCAACACGCGCGGGGCCTGCCTGTCCAGCGTGCGCATCTCCGAGGACGTGTCACGCGGCGTGGTGCAGTTGCCCACGGGCGCCTGGTACGACCCTGCCACGGATGCACAGGGTCGACCGCTGTGCGTGCACGGCAACCCCAACGTATTGACGCGCGACAAGGGCACTTCGTCGCTGGCGCAGGGCACGCCTGGCCAGCTGACGTCGGTACAGGTCGAGCGCTTCGAAGAACCACTGCCGCCGATCCGCGCCTTCGAGCCCCCAGTCGCTGTCGCGCGCTGAAATTTCACGCGAGGAGCCGCCAGGTCACAGCTGGCTCATGCCACCGTCGATGATGATCTCGGTGCCGACGATGAACGCGGACTCCGGCGCCGAGAGGTGCAGCACGGTGGACGCGATCTCTTCGGGTGTGCCGAAGCGCCCCAGCGGGATCTGCCCCTGGATGTGTGCCGCCACCGCCTGTTGCGTGCTGGCGTCCATGCCCAGCTTGCCATAGAGCGGCGTGGCCACCGGGCCCGGGCTGACCACGTTGACGCGGATGCCCCGCGGCAGCAGTTCGGCCGACAAGGTTTTGGCCAGCGAGATCAGCGCGGCCTTGCTGGCGGCGTAGACACTGGTGTTGGCCATGCCGATGTGCGCGTTGATGCTGCCGTTCAGCACGATGGATGCGCCCTGGTTCAGCAGCGGCAGCAGCGCCTGGATCTGGAAGTAGGCCCCCTTCACGTTGGCGTCGAAGCTCTGGTCCCACGCGGCCTCGTCCACATCGCTGAACGGCACCATGCGCACCATGCCCGCGTTGATGAACACGGCATCGAGGGCCGTGAAACCTTGCGCCTTCAACGCCGCCGCCAGTTCCCGGGCGGACGCTGCGGTTCCCGTGGCGTTGGTGAGTGCCAGAGCGCCACGGCCGATATCCGCCACGGCGCGGTCCAGTGCCGCGGTATCGCGCCCGGTGATGGCGACGCGCGCGCCTTCGGCTGCAAAAGCCTGCGCGGCTGCCAGTCCGATGCCGCTTCCGCCGCCGGTGACCAGGACTTGCTTGTGGGTGAATCGGGCCATGATGTTCAACTCCTTCGAATGTTGCAGCGGTGTTACTGTGAGACCGATGGTGCGCCGAATCCAAGGCCATTCCGTACCGCCACCTCGATGCACATGTGCGACCATGTCGCACATTCCAGCGCCAATGCGCAGTCGACATCATTCATCATTCGAGTGAATGTCATCCATCATCACTATAAATTTGAATAGTCATAGGGATAACCCTAATATTCCTTCCACGCCGCCACTGCTCGCGGTGCATGGAGTCCCCGATGACCACGTTCACCCATACAGATTTCCCCACGGAACACCGCGGCGTCGCCCGTGCAGAGGCCGCATTCGAGGCCGCTGGCCGCCTGGGACAGGGCTTCAAGGGCGCGCGCGGCGTGGCAGCGCTGCTGCTGGCTGCGGCGGTGTCCGCTGTGCTGGTCATGGCCGGCCGATTGATGGACAGTGGCAACGGCCTGCTCGCGACGTGGCTGGTGACATGGGTGGCCCTGGTGCTGTTCGCTGCACCCGCGCGCCGCTTGGCTGCCGCACTGGCGCGTGGCCTGGAAGACTGGTCTGTCGCCATCGCCGAGGCGCGTGCCGACCAGCGCCTGTGGGCCGTGGCCCGCGCCGATGCCCGCGTGATGGGCGACCTGCAGGCGGCGATGTCCCGTGCGGAGGTTGCGCCAGCGGAAGTGGAACCGTCACGCGCCGCGCTGCCCGCCCGTGTGAAGCGCGCGTCCAGCATGGCCACACCCCTGACGTTTCCCAACGGCAGCGTGGCGCTGCGCGATGCCGTCCACGAACTGGGTGCGCGCCGCAGCTACTACTACTGACCAGCTCCTTCTGGCCGGCGGCCAGTTCCCTTCTAAGGCCACCTCGCGGTGGCCTTTGGCATGCCGACGGGTCGTACCGGTGTCACCCAGGAGGCAACCGCGCGCACCTTCCGCGGGCCCGCTGGAAGAGAATGCCGACTCCTCGGTCAGCGCCCTCCTCCCGGGACCCTGCGAGCCACTTTCCCGCACGATGAACCCTTTCGAGCACGAAGCCCCCGACCACCTCTTCTCCCTGCGCATGCCGATGATCCAGAGCTTCGGCCTGCGCGGAGTGTCCATCAGCGAGTTCCAGGTGCAGGTGCGCATGCCCCCGCACCCCGGCCACACCAACAGCCGTGGCGACGTGCACGGCGGCGCGATGGCGGTGCTGATGGACTGCGCCCTGTCGGCCGCCGCACGCGCCCACGCGCCCACCGAGTTCGGCGTGGTCACGGTCGACCTCAGCACCCACTACCTGGCGTCCACCAAGGGCGAAGTGCTGGCCACCGCCACCTGTGAGCGCCGGGGCCGCGGCCTGTGTTTCGTGCGCGGCGAAGCGCGCGATACCGAGGGCCAGCTGCTGGCGCTGGCCACCGGCACCTTCAAGCTGGTAGAAGGCCGGACGCCGACCTGATCACAGCCGCGCGGGCACCGTGGCCTGCTCCGCCAGGCTCAGGGGCCCCAGCGCGCGGCGCAATGCGGCGCGCGCCAGCAGGCGCGTGGAGTCGAGCACGGGCAACGCCGAATTGCCCGCGTGGATGATCAACGGGATCTCGGTGCAGCCCAGCACCACGGCGTCGCAGCGCAGGCCCTGCAGGTCGCGGATGGCCTGCTGGAACCAGGCCACGGATTGCGGGCGGAAGTCGCCCTGCACCAGTTCGTCCATGATGATGCGGTTCATGGTGTCGCGCGCCGGCTCCGGCAGCCGCTCGAAGGCGATGCCGCGTGCCTGCAGCACCACGGGGTAGATCGTGCTGTCCACCATCCAGCGCGTGCCCGTGAGGCCGAGCCGCCGGTAGCCCAGGGCCTGGGCCTCGTTGGCCACCACCTCGGCGATGTGCAACCACGGCAGCGGCGAGGCCGCCAGCACCTGCGGCGTGAGGGCCTGGTGGATGGTGTTGTCGGGGCAGACCAGGAAGTCCGCTCCCGCGGCCGCGAGCTTGCGCGCCGAGGCCAGCATGAGGTCGCCCACGCCCGCCCAGTCGTCGCGCGCAATGTGCACGAGGTAGTCCGCGAGCGAGGGCGTGTGCATCGACACCTCGGGATGCCCATGCGGGCCCAGCCACTGCGCGCCTTCGGCACACACCGTGCGGTAACACAGCGCCGCGCCTTCGGCCGAGCAGCCCACGATGCCGATGTGCAGTGCCATGCGCATGCCCTTTCAGAGGGTGAAGCGGAAACCCTCGATGAGCGCACCGGGCACCCGCATGCCGCCCAGCGAGCGCTGCGAATAAGTGCCCGTGGCTGGCTCGATCTCCGTGTGCCGTGTCAGTGCCAGCAGCTGCTGCGGCCCCAGGGCCTCGAACAGGCTCTGGTCCCAGCGCAGGTCGGCCGCCAGCGGCCCGGCGATCTCACCGCCCTCCACCCAGAAACAGGCATAGCGCGTCATGCCGGTGACCCGCGCCGACACCGGGTCGCTCCAGTTCAGGTAGTGCAAGTTCGACAGGTACAGGCCCGTGCCCAGGGCCTGCAGCACGTCGTGTTCGTCGAGGCTGCCGGGCTGCACGTCCAGCGCGCGCGGCGACTCGCCCTCGGACGCGCCATTGGCCACCAGGCCGTATTCGCGCGCCGTGCGTGCGCTGACCAGCAGGTTCTGCAGCCCGCCATCGGCCAGCAGCGGCATGCGTGTCGCGCTGGTCTCGCCGCGCTCGTTGAAATGCGGCGTGAGCCCGAGCTCGAAGTTCTCGTCCACGCGCAGCAGCGGCGAGAGCTGCACGCTCTTCTCGACCAGCTGCTTGAAGGGGCTGCGGCCCTGCTTCCAGGCCGCGGCGGACATCGCGCCCCAGGCCATCATGCCGATGAAGTCCGCGAAAGCCTGCGGCGCGAGGTAGCTGCGGTACGCGCCGGGCGCCACGCGCTGCGGTGGGCGCTCCAGCAGCGCCAGCTGGGCGCGGGTGCGCTGCAGCCGCGCGGCCCAGGTCGCCGGCTCCCACTGCGCGCCGGCATACACGCCCTTGGCGGCACGGGCGCCGTGGTAGAGCGAGTAGTCGAAGAAGAAGCTGCGCGTGCCGAACCAATGCGCCGTGCCGCGCGAGTTGCGGTTGCCGCGCAACACGCTGCCACCGGCATACAGCCCGGCCAGGTCGGACCCCGCCGCGGAATCGACCACCGCCTGCACCACCTCGGGCGCTGACATCAAACGCCCCTCGAACACGGCGCGGCTGCGGCCGTGGTCCTGCAGGACCACCTGGTTCGGGTCTGCGGGCAGCACCGCGGCCTCGTCGCGACAGGCCTGCAGCAGCGCCGCCAGTTGCGCCTGGTCCTGCGCGGGCTGGCCGCTGAGCGTGCAACTCTTGTCCACGGTGCGGCCATCGCGCTGGAACTGCAGCGCCAGCACGGACTGCTGCACATCGGTGTTCTGGCGCACGCGGTTGTTGTTGAAGCGCAGGAACAGCGTCTCCTCGGCCGCGAGGTTGAGCGTCAGCTCCTCGCCCGGCGCCAGGGCATCGAGGAGCGCATCGCCCAGCGCGGCGAAATGGGCTTCCTGGCGCGCGCCGAAGTCCTCTGCTGCCGCGCCGCTCACGATGCACCCCCGAACACTTCCACGCCCCGGAACAGGCAGGGCGGCGAGGCATGGCCCACGCGGATCACCTGGTTGGGTTCGCCCTTGCCGCAGTAAGGCGTGCCGTAAGCTGCGTCCTCGCGGCCCACACCGGCGAGGCGGTTCCAAAAGTCCACCGTCACGCCCCGGTAGTTGGGATTGCGCACCACGCGTGTGAGTTGCCCGTGTTCGATGAGCTGGCCGTGCTCACAACCGAACTGGAACTTGTTGCGGTAGTCGTCGATGGACCAGGAGCGGTTGGTGGTCATCAGGATGCCGTGCTCCACTTGCGCGACCAGTTCCTCCAGCGTGGAGGTGCCGGGCTCCAGGTTGATGTTGGCCATGCGGTCGATGGGCGCGCGGTTCCAGGACGAGGCGCGGAAGTTCGCCACGCCCGGCAGGCCCGAGCGTGCCTGCGACTCCAGCGAACCCAGGCCGCGCTGCAGGATGCCGCCCTGGATCAGCAGTTCGCGCCGCGCAGGGTTGCCGCCATCGTCGAAGGCGTAGCTCGCGAACTCGTGCTCCCGCTGCGGGTCGAAGGCCACGTTCATGAGCGGCGAGCCGTATTGCAGCCGGCCGAAGTCCTCGGGCCGCACGAAGCTCCAGCCCGCGTAGTTGCGCTCGTCCCCCAGGATGCGGTCCAGCTCCAGCGGATGGCCGATGGACTCGTGGATCTGCAGCATCATCTGGTCGGGCATCAGCACCAGGTCCATGCGGCCGGTGGGGCAGTTCTCGGCCTGCAGCAGGTCCACGGCCTCGCGCGCGATGCGTTGCGCCTCGGCCTCCAGCCGCGCCGGGTCGAAGACCTCGGCACCGAGCTGGCCCGTGCGGGACCAGGTGCGGGTCTGCGACTGCACGCCTTCAGCCGCCGTGGCCGACAGGCCCAGGTCGACCATGTCGAATTCCTGCGCGAGGTCGGCGCCGTTCGTGGAACGGTAGCGCACGCGGGTCTGGACCAGCGTGGCATACGCGCTGCGCGTGACCAGCCGCGCGTCCAGCCCGTCCATGGCACGTGTCGCGGCCAGCAGGCATTCCGTGATGGCATGCGGCGTCGCCTGCTCCAGCGGCTGCGCGCGTGCACTGCGGAACCGCCCCTGCGCCGGCGGCCGCGCGCGCGTGTCGAAGCCGTGCACCTTGTGGCCGGCCGCGGCGCGCGTGGTGTCGACGGCACGCGCGAAGGCGCGCCGCAGGCCTTCCGGGCTGCGGTCGGCCGTGGCGGCGTAGCCGATCTGGCCATCCACCAGCACCTCGCACATGAGGCCTTCGTCCAGCGCGCTGTCGTTGCGCACGGGCAGGCCGTTGCGCACGGCGCGCAGGGTGGTGGTCTCGCGCACGTGGCGCACGGCGGCCCACTCGGCAAGGCGCAGGGCCTCCTGTAATGCGGCGTCGAAGGCGACGTCGCTCCATTCGGGGGAAGTGTCCTGGTTCGTGATGGGCATGGGCCATCTTAGTGCGGCGCGCATTCACCCTGCAAACGACCCGCTAAAGTCGGCGGCATGACAACGAGACTGACGCCTTCCACCGCCCTGATGCTGAGCATCCCCCCACTGATGTGGGCCGGCAACGCGGTGATGGGCCGGGCGGTGCACGCGCTGGTGCCGCCCATGACGCTGAACTTCCTGCGCTGGGTGCTGGCGCTGTGCATCCTGCTGCCCATGGCGCACTGGGTGCTGCGGCGCGACTCGGGCCTGTGGCCGCACTGGAAGCGCTTCACGCTGCTGGGCTTTCTGGGCGTGGGCTGCTACAACGCGCTGCAGTACCTGGCGCTGCAGACCTCCTCCCCGCTCAACGTGACGCTGGTGGCCGCCAGCATCCCGTTGTGGATGCTGGGCGTGGGGGCGCTGTTCTTCGGCGCACGCGTCACGCGCATGCAGATCGTGGGCGCGGCGCTGTCGCTGTGCGGCGTGCTGGTGGTGCTGTCACGCGGCCAGTGGGCCGTGCTGGCCCAGCTGCGCATCGTGCCCGGTGACGCGTATGTGTTGCTTGCCACCTGCGCCTGGGCGTTCTACAGCTGGCTGCTGTCGCGCCCCGACGAACCGACGGCGATCCGTGGCGACTGGGCCGCCTTCCTGCTGGCCCAGACCGCCTTCGGCCTGGGCTGGGCCGGGCTCTTCGCGGGTGCGGAATGGAGCCTGGGCTACACCGACATCCAGTGGGGCTGGCCGCTGGCGGGTGCGCTGGCCTTCGTCGCCGTGGGGCCCGCCGTGCTGGCCTACCGCTTCTGGGGCCTGGGCGTGCAACGCGCCGGACCCGCCATCGCGGGCTTCTTCACGAACCTCACGCCGCTGTTCGCGGCGCTGATGTCCACGCTGTTCCTGGGCGAGGCGCCGCATGCCTACCACCTGGTGGCCTTCCTGCTGATAGTGGGGGGCATCGTGGTGTCCTCGCGCCGATGAGCACGTTGCCATCCGCGTCCGCCCCGCCCGCCATCCCCGCGGCCTTGCTGCCGCTGGTGGCGCGGGCGGGGCTGGACTACGTGCAGCATCGGCTGGCACGCGAGCGACTGCGTGAGGCCCGTGGCGCACGCAGCGAGTCGCTCCCCTGGCGCTGGTTCAACAAGCACACGCTGATACGCACCGGCCTGCGGGCCAGCGGCCTGCACGCGCGTGGCCGGCGCAATGCACTGGCGATACAGCATGTGCACCACGCCCTGGTGATGCCCCGCCTGCCCGCGTCGTTGGAAGGCTTGCGGCTGCTGCAGCTCAGCGACCTGCATCTGGACATCGACCGCGCGTTCGTCGACACGCTGGCGCGCAGCGTCCAGGGCTTGCAGTTCGACGCCTGCGTGCTG
This sequence comes from Burkholderiaceae bacterium, assembly GCA_965278985.1. Lineage (GTDB taxonomy): Bacteria > Pseudomonadota > Gammaproteobacteria > Burkholderiales > Burkholderiaceae_C > CAISIP01. Next base: position 3,190,805 of record OZ257131.1, read on the forward strand.
ACGGGCGATTACCGCTTCCGCAGCTTCGGCCCCACCGGCCCGGCCATGGCGGCGATGGCGCGGCTGCGACCAAGCCTGGGGGAGAAAGTCTGGGCCGTGCTGGGCAACCACGATGCGCTGGAGATGGTGCCGGTGATGGAGGCGATGGGCATCGACGTGCTGCTGAACGAGGCCACAGTGCTCGCGCACCAGGGCGCCGTGCTGGCCCTGGCCGGCGTGGACGATGCCCACGCCTACCGCCTGCAGGACCTGCCCCGGGCCTTCGCGGCGTGTGCACCGCAGGACTGCAAGCTGTTGCTGTGCCACACACCCGAGCCCTACGCCCAGGCCGCGGCGCTGGGCTTCGACGCGATGCTGAGCGGTCACACGCACGGCGGCCAGGTCTGCCTGCCGGGCGGCATTCCGGTGATGGCCAGCCTGCGCACGCCGCGACGGTATGTGCGCGGCGCCTGGCAGGAGGGCGCGATGGCCGGCTACACCTCGGTGGGCTGCGGCTCGTCGATCATCGACGTGCGGCTGAACAACCTTCCGGAGGTGACGCTGCACCGGCTGACGGCGCGCGGCTGAGCGGCAGGGTCAGCGTCAGGAAGCAGGGGCCATGCGCTTGCGCGCCACCGCAGCCAGCAAGGCCATGCCAACCAGCAGCATCGCGTACGTGGAGGGTTCCGGAACGGGTGCGGCCGCCGTGATGAACTGGCCATCGGTCGCCAGGCCGTTGGAGGCCGTGAAGCCGTAGTACACCGTATTCCCCAGGCCACTCAGGTCTACCTCGGTGGATACGCTGAAGGTCTGTGCTCCGTAGAGGACCGAGCCCTTCAACGTGCCCTTATCGTCTCCTCCTCCGGAGGGCGTGTATTGCACGCGACCCAGCAGCTGGAAACCAGTATCGCGGATGCCATTCCCCAGCCCCGTCTCCGTCACAGCCAAAGGAGTGACCGACCCGTTTTGCAGGATCTGGAGGCTGGGTGACACAGGCTCCCCATCGAAATGGAAAGTATCGACCGCGAAGGCCACGCTGTTGGACAGATCTTCATATCCGAGGCCTGAACCTGCATTGCCAACGCCCGGCGTGGCCGCGAGCGTGAAGGTCAAGCCGTCTCCCCGAACGTTCTTGTCGGGATCGATATCGGAATTCGCGCGGATGAAGAAGTTGAAGTTGAAACTGAAAGACTGGTTCAAATCCAGCGAGATGGCCTGTGGCGCGAACGCCGCGCCAGCTTGCCCGCCGATGCCCGTCGAGGTCAGGCTCAGGAGGCTGTAGGTGAAACCATTGCCCGGCGTGGTGTTGACCGCGGTCGCGCTGCCAAATTTCGTCCAGCTCGTGAAGTCCGTGAAGCCGCTGGCAAGCGACACCCCTTGTTCCGCGTGGCTGGCGCCACTCCAGGCCATGGCCAGCATGGCGGCGATACAGCAGGTCTTGCGCAGCATGTCGTGTTTCCCCTTGTGTGCAACAGTGATGCGCCGCCTATGCAAAAGCCGCGCCATTCCAACGCCGCTGTAGCAGTCGCTCTTGCAAAAACGAAGCACGGCAAGGACTTGCATGCGGCCGCCGAACGCTGAAGAAGGCAGGCAATGGCGCGAACGGCTCGGGACCTGTCGACCCTGTCAACCACGGCATGGATGCATTTGCATCACCCCCGATCCAGGGGGCCCGCGGCGCGGCATGCACCAGGCCTTTGTGCGATGCTGACCGTTACCGAACGACCTCCCGCGCGCCCATGCCCCGCACCCCTTCCCCGCGCAAGCGCGGCAACGTGTCGCCCACGCAGCTCAACGCGACCATCCTGGAGATCTACCGGCTGGGCCGCGAGGCGCCTTATGCGAGCTTCCAGGCCGCGGCGCTGGATGCGGTGCAGCAGTGCATCCCCTTCGACTCGGCCTGGTGGGCCAACGCGGTCGCGGACATGCCCGAGATCCACCGGCTGCACCTGTGCAACTGCGCACCGTCGATCCTGGAGGACTACGCGCCCTACATGGAACAGGACTTCTTCCGCGCCACGCTGATCGCCAACCCCGGCCGCACCGTCTCGGTCGGCGACCTGATGACCCATGCCGAGCTGGAACGCACGGCGCTCTACCAGGACTTCGGCCGCAAGTACCGCGTGGAATGGTCCCTGGGCACGTTGCTGGTGGAGCCCGTGTCGTCGCTGTACGAGTTCCTGACCCTGTGGCGCCACGACGCGAAGCGGCCTTTCAGCGAAGCCGAGCGCCAAGCCAAGGAACTGTTGATGCCGCACTTGGCGCAGGCCCACCGGAGCAAGCTGCTCGCCAGCGTGATGGGCGAGACCACGGTGCAGAGCGGCCAGTGGGCGATCTGCGACGAACGTGGCTTCCTGCGCGAGGCGACGCCCGGCTTCGTCCACCAGCTGCAGGCCCGCTGGCCGCAGTGGCAGGGCAGCCGCCTGCCGGAGGCGCTGCTGCAGCAGGTGCAGACGGCCGAGGACTATGCAGGCCCGGCCACGGGCATGGCCGTGGTGCGGCGCGGCGGCTACCGCTATGTGGAAGTGCAAGCGGGCAGCGCCGTGGACAGCCTCTCACCGCGCGAACGCGAGATCGCGCAGCGTTATGCGACCGGCCAGACCCATGCGCAGATCGCGGCCGCACTGGGCCTGTCACCTGCCACGGTGCGCAACCACCTGGCGCGGGCCTACCGCAAGCTGGCCGTCAACAACAAGAGCGAGCTCACGCTGCGCCTGGCCGCGCGGCCGGCGGCGCGCTGACCGTCGTCGCTGCGCTTCAGGCGTCGCGCACGTCCGCGACCACGTTGTCGCCGAAGTCCGGCCGCGCCAGGTAGGCGAGCACCTTCGCCGCGGCCGCCTCGGGCGAGGCGAGCATGCCGCCTTCCTTCATCTTCACGAAGTGCCCGTGCTCGGTGAAGGCGCCCGCGTTGCCCGCACGCAGCTCGGTCTGCATGTCGGTGTCGATGATGCCCGGCGCCAGCGAGACGATGCGCGCAGGTTGCGGCGCCTGTGCTTCGTCCAGCGCGACACAGCGGCTGAAATGGTCCAGGCCGGCCTTGGACGCGCAATAGAGACTCGCTCCCGCCAGCGCGCGACGGCCCAGGCCGGATGAGATGTTGAGGATCCTGCGCGGCACGCTCCAGCCCCGCGTGGCGTCCAGGAAGGCCGCCGTGAGCTGCACCGGCGCCTCCAGGTTCAGGCGCAGGGTGGTGGCCATGGCGCGGCTGTCGCGCGGCGCCAGCGGGCCCAGGCGGCCCACCATGCCGGCGTTGTTGATGAGGTGTGCCGAGGCCCAGGCGCCTGGCGGCTGTTCCTGCAGCCATGCCTGCAGGCGCTCGGCCACGGCCTCGGGCTGGGTCAGGTCCGCCTCCCACTGGAGCAGGCGCGTGCCCTGCGCGGCGGCGTGGTCCTGCAGCGCGGCGTTCGTGTTGCGCGAGATGCAGAGCAACGTGGCCGACGGCGTGCACAGCTGGCGGGCCATGGCCAGGCCCATTCCGCGCGAGGCGCCGGTGAGGATGGTGAGATGTTGCATGCGGTGTGTCCTCGAATGGAGAGAGGGAAGTCAGGCGACCAGCGGCGCTTCCTGCATGGCCTCGATCTGTTCTTCCAGCATCTGGACCTGGCCGCGCCAATAGTCGCTGCTGCCGAACCAGGGGAAGTTGATGCGGAAGATCGGGTCGTGCCAGCGTTGCGCCAGCCAGGCGCTGTAAGCGATCAGGCGCAGGGTGCGCAGTGGCTCGATCAGGGCCAGCTCGCGGCGGTCGAAGTCGCGGAACTGCTCGTAGCCGTCCACCAGCGCACCGAGCTGGTGGGTACGCTGCGCGCGATCGCCACTGAGCAGCATCCAGAAGTCCTGCACGGCGGGGCCCATGCAGGCATCGTCCAGGTCCACGAAGTGCGGCCCGGGCCCGGCCGCGGCCGGCACGTCGGTGGGGGTCCAGAGAATGTTGCCCATATGGCAGTCGCCGTGCAGGCGCAGCAGCCGGATGCCATCGTCCTCGGCGGAGGGCCGCGCCTGTCCGGACAAGGTGGCAATGCCGCCGATGAGGTCGATCGCTGTTTGCGACAGCCGCGTCCATTCTCCTTGCACGTCCAGCGGCACCTGGTCGTGCGCAAGCAGCCATTCGCGTGGAGCGATGGCCGAGTACTGCACGTCGAGCACCGGACGACACACGAAAGGCCGGGCAGCACCCACGGTGTGGATACGCGCCAGGAACCGCCCGATCCACTCCAGCACTTCGGCATCGTCCAGATCCGGCGCACGGCCGCCACGGCGCGGGCTCACGCTGAAGAAGAAGCCCCCGAAGTGGTTCAGGCTGCGGCCCTGCAGCCGCATCGGCCCCACGGCCGGCACCTCGGCGGCCATCAGTTCCTCCGCGAAGGCATGCTCCTCCAGGATCTGTGCCTCGCTCCAGCGCCCGGGCCGGTAGAACTTCGCCACCACCTGGGCGCCGTCTTCCAAGTGGATCTGGTAGACGCGGTTTTCGTACGACGACAGCGCCGTCAGCCTTCCGTCCCCGCGCAGGCCCACGCTGTCAAGCGCGTCGAGCACCAGGTCGGGCGACAGGGCTTCGAACACATGGGGCGGGGCGGTGGAAGGCGGGTGGTTGGGCATCGCGGGATTGTCGCGGATAGGCCCCTGCCCCCTGCGCCGTCCCAGGCATGGCGCGGGCCCGCCGCGACACACCGCGTAACGCCGTGCGCTGCGACCCCGCGGGCCGGACCGGGCCGCTGGGCGACAATCCGCACCGTCGCGTTGCGCGCCGGGCATGGTGCCCCGCACGCTGCGCTATCCGCTGCCCTGCTGTGACTTCTGCGACCCTGTCCCATCCCCATGCCCCCGAGACCAGCGCATTCCTGGTCCGATGGGCTGCAGCCCTCTGGGGTTTCGTGGTGTTCATGCCCCTGGGCGTCAACTACCTTGCGCTGTTCCTGCTCATGATCACCATGCTGCTGCAGGGCCCGCGCATGGACCGCCTGCGACGCGTGCGCAACCATCCGCTGCTGTTGCCCATGCTGTTGTACATCGCATGGACACTGGTGGTGCTGGCCACGCAGTCAGCGTACTACGCGGAGACGCCGTCCAACCTGTGGCATGCCCTGCGCATCGTGCTGACGATCGCGCTGGCGCTGGCGCTCACGCGCGAAGAGGCCTCCATGGCCTTGCGCGGCTTCCTGGTGGCAGCAGTGGTGTCCGTGCTCATCATCGCGCTGGGGCATACCGTCGGCCTGCCGATGTGGAACATCTGGGAGAAGCTGCTCGTGTACGGCGGCAACAAGGCCATCTCCAACGCCCTGCTGCTGGCGCTGCTGGCGGGATCGGGCGTGGTGCTGGCGCTGCGCCAAGCCGGACGCTTTCGCTGGATCGGCCTGGGCATGGCGGCCGTGGCACTGCTCTGCCTGCTGGTGTCCTTGCCCAACCGCACCTCCCTGTTGCTGCTGGTGCTAGCAGTGCCCGCAACGGCGCTGCACCAGTGGCGGCAGCAGCGCGCGCGCATCGCCACGGCGGTGGTGCTGACGGCCATCGCGGCATCGCTCTTCGTAACGACCGTGCCTCCGGTGCGTGCCAACCTGGAAACCGGCGTGGGCGAGGTGCAGCAGGCACTGAACGGAGAAGTCGCCAGGTTGAGCTGGAACATCCGGGTCCAGATGATCCGCCACACCACGGAGATGATCGCCGAGCGCCCCTGGATGGGCTGGGGCATCGGCGGGTGGAACGACCAGTGGCGCCGCCGTGTGCCGCCGATGCTGAGCGACCTCAACATGCCGCACAACGATTTCCTGTGGAATGGCTCGCAGGCCGGCCTGCCAGGCGCGTTGATCTGGCTGAGCATCCCCCTGGTGGCGCTGTGGACCGGCTGGCGCCGGCGCGACCTGACCGGAAGGCTGGGGTTCATCGCCGCACTGGTCCTGCTGGTCAGCGCCCTCGTGAACTCCGCGATGCGCGACGCAGCCATCGGCCTGAGCCTGCTGTGGATCGGGTCGGTGGTCGTGCGGCTGGCCAGCGACCCCGACTTCGTGTTCGAACCCGAAGCGATGTTCCGGCGCGCGCGCGATTGACGTTGTAGGCAGGCCCTTGCAATCGCGGCCTGCAGCACCAGCTGTTGTGCGTTATCCTGCACCTCCGCCATCCCACCTGTCCCTGGAACTCCGATGTACCCACGCGCCCTCTCCCAACGCCACTGAGCCGCGCTGCCGCGGCTCGCCCTGAAGACCGGGCCGGCCGCACCAACATCTTTCTTTTGCGGGCCGGTCCTCGATCAAGAGCACCATCATGACCCGCAAGACCCCCCTCGCCCAGTACCGCAACATCGGCATCAGCGCCCACATCGACGCTGGCAAGACCACGACCACCGAGCGCATCCTGTTCTACACAGGCGTGAACCACAAGCTCGGCGAGGTGCACGACGGCGCCGCCACCATGGACTGGATGGAGCAGGAGCAGGAGCGCGGCATCACCATCACCTCGGCTGCCACCACCGCCTTCTGGAAAGGCATGGCGGGCAACTACCCCGAGCACCGCATCAACATCATCGACACGCCTGGCCACGTGGACTTCACCATCGAGGTGGAGCGCAGCATGCGCGTGCTCGATGGCGCGGTGATGGTGTATGACGCCGTGGGCGGCGTGCAGCCGCAGAGCGAGACCGTCTGGCGCCAGGCCAACAAGTACGCCGTGCCGCGCGTCGCGTTCGTCAACAAGATGGACCGTGTGGGCGCGGACTTCCTGCGCGTGCGCAAGCAGATCGCCGAGCGCCTGAAGGGCAACGCCATCCCGATCCAACTGCCCGTGGGCGCCGAAGACGGCTTCACGGGCGTGATCGACCTCGTGAAGATGCAGGCCATCGCCTGGGACGATGCCAGCCAGGGCGTGCGCTTCAGCTACGGCGACATCCCGGCGGAGCTGCGCGCGCTCGCCGATGAATGGCGCGGCAAGCTGGTCGAGGCCGCGGCCGAGGCCAGCGAAGAACTGCTGGACAAGTACCTCAATGGCATCGAACTGACGGAGGCCGAGCTCAAGGCGGCCCTGCGCAAGCGCACCATCGCCGGCGAGATCGTGCCCATGCTGGCCGGCAGCGCCTTCAAGAACAAGGGCGTGCAGGCCATGCTGGACGCGGTCATCGACTACCTGCCCTCGCCGCTGGACATCCCCGCCATCGCGGGCCACGACGAATACGACCACGACAAAGTGGTGGAACGCCATCCCTCGGATGCCGAGCCCTTCTCGGCGCTCGCCTTCAAGATCATGACCGACCCCTTCGTGGGCCAGCTGGTGTTCTTCCGCGTGTACTCGGGCGTGGTGAACTCGGGCGACACGGTCTACAACCCCGTCAAGGGGAAGAAGGAGCGCATCGGCCGCATCGTGCAGATGCATGCCAATGAACGCCAGGAGATCGACTCGGTGTATGCCGGGGACATCGCTGCGGCCTTGGGCCTGAAGGACGTGACCACCGGCGACACGCTGAGCGACCCCAACAAGGTGGTGCTGCTGGAACGCATGATTTTCCCCGAGCCCGTGATCTCGCAGGCCGTGGAGCCCAAGACCAAGGCCGACCAGGAGAAGATGGGCATCGCACTGAACCGCCTGGCGCAGGAGGACCCGTCCTTCCGCGTGCACACCGACGAAGAGAGTGGCCAGACCATCATCTCCGGCATGGGCGAGCTGCACCTGGAGATCTTGGTGGACCGCATGAAGCGCGAGTTCGGCGTGCAGGCCAACGTGGGCAAGCCCCAGGTGGCCTACCGTGAAACCATCCGCAGCACGGCCGCCGATGTGGAGGGCAAGTTCGTCAAGCAGTCGGGCGGCAGGGGCCAGTACGGCCACGCGGTGATCACCGTGGAGCCGCAGCCCGAGGGTGGTGGCTACGAGTTCGTGGATGCCATCAAGGGCGGCGTGATCCCGCGCGAGTTCATCCCGGCCGTGGGCAAGGGCATCCAGGAGGCGCTGAAGTCCGGCGTGCTGGCGGGCTTCCCCGTGGTCGACGTGAAGGCCACGCTGACCTTCGGCTCCTACCACGACGTGGACTCGAACGAGAACGCCTTCCGCATGGCCGGCAGCATGGCCATGCGCGAGGCCCTGCGCCGCGCCACGCCCGTGCTGCTGGAGCCGATGATGAGCGTCGAGGTGGAAACGCCCGAGGACTACATGGGCAATGTGATGGGCGACCTGTCATCCCGCCGCGGCATGGTGCAGGGCATGGAGGACATGCCCGGCGGCAGCGGCAAGCTGGTGCATGCCGAGGTGCCGCTGGCCGAGATGTTCGGCTACTCCACCACGCTGCGCTCGCTGAGCCAGGGGCGGGCAACCTACAGCATGGAGTTCAAGCACTATGCGCAGGCGAGTAAGGATGTGGCGGACAAGGTGGTGAACGAGCGGCGTTAAGACTGAGACCGGCCCGAGGTCCAGGTGCGAGCCGGTCCACCTCAACGCCCCACGGCCGCCAGATCCACCTGGCTGGTCTCCCGGGCGCTGACCAACGCCGCCAGCGTCAACGCGCCATTGGCGGCCAGGTACAGTCCCACGCCGCCCAGCCCGTACTGCCAGTTCAGCTCGATGGCCACCAGCGTGGGCAAAGAGGCCCCCACGATGGAGGCCAAGTTGTACGCCATCGAGGCGCCCGAGTAACGCACCTCCGTGGGAAACAGCTCCGGAAGCAGCGCCGCCATGGGCCCGAAGGTGCAGCCCATCAGCACCATGCCGATGACGATGAACAGCAGCACGCTGCCCGGCGTGCCATGCGTCAGCAGCGCGGGCATCGCGGAGCCAAAGGCCATGATGCCCAGCGTCACGGCGATCAGCCAGCGGCGCCGGCCGATGCGGTCCGCCCACAGGCCGCCGACCATGCAGAAGATGCCGAAGACCACGGCGCCCACCAGCAGGATGCCCGTGAAGGTGTTGGCCGGGATGCCCAGCCCCGTGGGATGGCCGGCCGGCGACAGCCCCGCGGGACTCTTGGAAAACACCTGCACGAAGGCCGTCATCAGGTAGAACAACACGTAGGTCGTGCTCATGATCAGCGTGCCCTGCAGCACACGCCCGCCATGCTGGCGGAACACCGCGCTGACCGGCGCCTGCAGCTTGCGGCCGTCCTTCTCCACCTGCTGGAACACGGCGCTCTCATGCAGCGTGAGGCGCACGTACAGGCCCACGCCTACCAGCACCACCGACAACACGAAGGGAACGCGCCAGCCCCATTCCAGCATGGCATCGGGCCCGATCAGCGCCGTGATGGTGAAGAACACGCCGTTGGCCACGAACAGGCCGATGGGCGCGCCCAGCTGCGGAAAGCTGCCGTACCAGCCGCGCTTGCCCGCCGGTGCGTTCTCGGTGGCCACCAGCGCCGCGCCGCCCCACTCTCCCCCCAGGCCGATGCCCTGGCCGATGCGGAACAGGCACAGCAGCAACGGCGCCGCGATGCCGATCTGCTCGTAGGTGGGCAACAGGCCGATGGCGACCGTGGACACGCCCATGGTCAGCAGCGAAGCCACCAGCGTGCGCTTGCGGCCGATGCGGTCGCCGAAATGGCCGAACAGCGCCGAGCCGACGGGCCGCGCCAGAAAGGCCAGCGCCAGCGTGGACAGCGACAACAACGTGGCCGCGGACGGATCGCCCTTGGGGAAGAACTGCGAGTTGAAGATCAGCACCGCTGCCGCGGCATAGATGTAGTAGTCGTAGAACTCGATGGCCGTGCCGATCAGCGAGGCGACGGCGACTTTCCGGGGCGAGTTCGTGGGTGCGCGCGGGGTGGAACGCGAAGGTGTGGCGGAGGACGACTCCGCAGTGGTGACGGACATGGAAACCTCGGGGACAGTCCCCTCTCGTGGCGGGAGGGGTGGTCCGATGCGCATGCGCCGGACCTAGGGAAAACCCTAAATTGTAGTCATCGCGTCCTCACCCGCATTCCCGGTGGTCTTGCCGGTGGTGAGAGTGCCGCCGGCCACCATGTTCCACCCCGCGGTGCAGCATCAGCCCCTAACATCGGATTTCATCTCTTGCCCTCGCCGCATGCACACCCCGCCAGCGCCCGATGCGCTTCTCTCCGACCTGGCAGCCCACCCTGGTCGCGTGCTCGAACACCACCACCTGCTGGACATGGTGCTCTCGAACATCGACGCCCATGTCTACGTCAAGGACCATGCCGGGCGTTACCTCTACGCCAATGAGAAGACGCTGGCGCTCTATGGCCGCGTGGCGGCCGACGTGCTGGGCCGCTGCGATGCCGAACTGCTGCCGCCCGACGTCGCCACCCGGCTTGCGCATATCGACCGCGCGGTCATGGACGGCTCCACCCGGCATGCCTGCGAGGAGGTGGTCATCGGCGCCGACGGCAGGGAGCGCCACTACTGGTCGATCCAGCTGCCGCTGGCGCTGCCGGGCCAGCCTGGCGGCCTGATCGGTTTCTCCACCGAGATCACCGAGCTGCTGCGGCTGCGCCAGACGCTGGAGCGCCAGCGCACCACCGACCCGCTGACCGGCCTGCCCAACCGCGTGCAGCTCGAAGAGGAGCTCGCGCTGGAGCTGCGGCTGGCCGGGCGCGACGGCGCCTCGGTGGCAGTCGTCATGCTGGACATCGACCAGTTCAAGTACATCAACAGCCACATGGGCGCCAAGGCCGGCGACCAGTTGCTGCGCGAGGCCGCGCAGCGCCTGCGCGAGGCGCTGCCCGCCCACTGCAGCCTGGCACGGCTGGGTGGCGACGAGTTCGCCGCCATCCTGCCCGCCGCCGATGACGCGGCACTGGTGCGCCAGGTCGAGACCCTGCGCGCGGTGCTGTCCGAACCCTTCCTGTTGCTGGGCAAGGCCTTCCGCGCCACGGCGAGCGCGGGGCTGGCGACCTATCCACAGGACGCCGACGGCGCCAGTGCGTTGCTCATGGGCGCCGAGACCGCGATGTACCTGGCCAAGGAACGCGGCCGCGACCAGCAGCGCCGCTACACCGCCGAACTCGGCGCGGCCGCATCGCGCCGCCTGGAGATGGAGAACGCCCTGCGCGCGGCCCTCGCCGCGGACCAATTCGTGCTGCACTACCAGCCCAAGGTGCGCAGCGCGGATGGCACGGTGGCCGGCTTCGAAGCGCTGCTGCGCTGGAACCGTCCCGGCCACGGCCGCATCTCGCCGCTGGAGTTCATCCCGCTGGCCGAGCAGCTGGGCTTGCTGGTGCAGATCGGCCAGTGGGTGGTCGAGGAAGCCTGCCAGCGCATGGCCGACTGGCGCGCGCAGGGCCTGGGCTCCGTGTCCGTGGCCGTGAACCTCTCGCCCAGCCAGCTCCAGAGCGACAGCCTGCTCGATGGCGTGTGCGACAGCGTGGAGCGCCACGGCATCGTTGCAGGCCAGCTGGAACTGGAGGTCACCGAGTCCATGATGATGGACGAACCCGAGCAAGCCATCGCCATCCTGCGCGACCTGCACGAGCACGGTGTGCAGCTGTCCATCGACGACTTCGGCACAGGGTATTCGTCCATGGCCTACCTCAAGCGCCTGCCCGTGGACACGCTCAAGCTGGACCGCGTCTTCGTCACCGAGATCGCCACCGACCCGCGCGACGCCGACCTGTGCGCCGGCGTGATCGCGCTGGCCCACCAGCTGGGCCTGCGCGTGGTGGCCGAGGGAGTGGAGACCGAGGCGCAGGCCCAGGCGCTGGCGGCGCGCGGCTGCGACATGTTCCAGGGGTACCTGTACAGCCGGCCGCTGCCCGCCGCCGAGGTGCCGGGGTACCTGCGCGCATCAATCGGCCGCACCGATGGCATGAATCCCACCGCATCTGCGGGATAGCATGCGGGACCCTTCTACGGACGACATCCCATGATCAAGCTCTACATCGGCAACAAGAACTACTCCTCCTGGTCCATGCGCCCCTGGGTGCTGCTGCGCCAGGCGGGCATCCCCTTCGAGGAGGTCATGGTGCGCTTCGACTCCTTCGACCCCGGCTCGCAGTTCAAGCGCAGCCTGGGCGACGTGTCGCCTACCGGCAAGGTGCCCGTGCTGGTCGATGATGGCCTGGTGGTGTGGGACACGCTGGCCATCGCCGAATACGTGGCCGAGCGCTTCCCCGACAAGCAGCTGTGGCCTGCAGACCCGAAGGCCCGGGCCCAGGCCCGCAGCGTCTGTGCGGAGATGCACTCCGGCTTCTCGGCGCTGCGTAGTGCGTGCCCCATGAACGTGGAGGCATCGCTGCCGGATACAGGTGCGTTCATCTGGCGCGACAAGCCGGCCGTCCGGTCCGACGTGGAGCGCCTGGTGCAGATGTGGACCGGCCTGCTGGAGGCCCATGGCGGCCCGCTGCTGTTCGGAGCCTTCTCCATCGCCGACGCGTATTTCGCGCCGGTCTGCATGCGGCTGCACACCTACGCGCTGCCCATTCCCGCGCACATCGCGGCCTACGTCGAACGGGTGCGCGCGTTGCCGGGGGTGCAGGCGTGGATCACGCAGGCACTGGCGGAGAAGGACTTCCTGGACTTCGAAGAACCCTACCGGCTGCGCCGCTGAGCGGCCGCCGAGGCGTTCGTCGAGGCGTCCGCTGAAGTATTCGCGGGCCCTACACTGCGCGCCATGCAGATCTACATGGTGGGCGGCGCGGTGCGTGATGCCCTGCTCGGCCTGCCGGTCGCGGACCGCGACTGGGTGCTGGTGGGCGCGGACCCGCAGGCGCTGCTCGCGCAGGGCTACCTGCCCGTGGGCAAGGATTTCCCCGTGTTCCTGCACCCGCGCACGCGCGAGGAATACGCGCTGGCGCGCACCGAACGCAAGACCGCGCCCGGCTACCATGGCTTCGCCATCCATGCCGCGCCCGATGTGACGCTGGCACAGGACCTGGCGCGGCGCGACCTGACGATCAACGCCATGGCCGTGGCACAGCGCGATGTCGCGGCCGACGGCAGCTTCTCCCGCGACGCCGTGGAAGACCCCTTCGGCGGCCGGCGCGACCTGGAGCAACGCGTTCTGCGCCACGTGACGGATGCCTTCCGCGAGGACCCGGTGCGCATCCTGCGGCTGGCGCGCTTCGCGGCGCGCTTCACGGACTTCAGCGTCGCATCCGAGACGCTGGCGCTGATGCGCGACATGGTCGATGCTGGCGAGGTGGGCGCGCTGGTGGCCGAACGCGTGTGGCAGGAGCTGGCGCGAGGGCTGATGGAGAAGGCGCCTTCGCGCATGTTGCAGGTGCTGACGCAGTGCGACGCCCTTCCGGTGCTGGTGCCCGAACTGGCACAGGGTCTGGACGCCGATGCCCCACGGATCCACGACGTGCTGGACAGCGCCGACTCCGCGCACCGGACGCTGGCACAGCGTTTCGCGCTGCTGTGCCACCCCCTGCAGGACGAGGCAGCGCTGCGCGCCCTGTGTGAGCGCCTGCGCGTGCCGGTGGACTGCCGCGAGATGGCGCTGCTGCTGCACCGCGAAGGGCCACGCCTGGCAGCAGGCATGGCCTGGGATGCGGCCCGGATCGTGGATGGCATGGAGCGCTGCGATGCCTTCCGGCGGCCGGAACGCTACCGGGCATTGCTGCAGGTCGTCCTGGATATCGCCATCGACGCTGGCGACGCCGACCCAGCCCGCGTGCTGCACCAACGCCTGCGCAGCGCCCAGGAAGCGGTCCATAGCGTGTCCACTGCCGACATCGCCCGACTGGCGCAGGCCGAGGGTCTGGTCGGGCCGCAGATCGCCGAACGCATCAGGGTATCGCGTGTGCAGGCGGTGGCAGCACGGCTGGCGGGAAAGTTGGCGGGACGGCCCGCCGCATGACAACAGGCGCTGCCCCCGCTGGTGGATGCGCGCGGCGTTGCCGGCGTGCACCTGTGCCGCGCCGATGACCAGGGCAGCCAGATCGTCACGGCCGAAAAACGCGCGCGCAGCGAAGGCACACAGATCCCGCGCTGGCTGCTGCTGGTGGAAGGCAGCTCGGCGCAGGCGGTCAGCACGGCCAGGGCCGGCATCGTGCAGGCCCTGCAGACCCACGAACACGTGCGCGACTGCCAGCAGGCCGTCTACCTGCTGGAGCAGCAGCGCTGCAAGTTTCCGTGGGGAGACCGCTGAGAAGGCGCACGCAGGTGCGATGGCGTTCGCCTGCCGACCGCGGCGTTGTCCCGCCCGGCCTCAGGTTTCGGTCGGCGTGAACAACTGGGAAGTCTTCGCGATGCCACGCATGGGGTGACTCCCCACGCTGCGCAACGGCCGCTGCACATGGCGTGCGAAGTCCGACGACAACAACAGCGACACACCCGTCGCTGCTGCTCGCGCACCTACTGCATCGGGCTGCCCAAGTCGTTGCCGCTCTGCAATGCGCCGTGATCGCGCGACCATGGTCGTGCGCCTTCGCTGCGCGTCCAGCGCGTCGAGGCGCTGCATCAGCTCCGTCACCAGCCGCAGCGGATCCAGGATGCCGCGGGCCTCACTTGTCGGCCAACGGCCCACGGGCTCCAGCGATCAGCCTTCGGCGGGGCCGAACAACTACGCCATGCGCGTGTCGGTGGGTGTCGCTTCCAGGGTGTTCATCGACCTTTCACCCAGATCATCCGGCGGCTTGCGCGCTACACACGGCCATAGGCACGCATGAAGGTGGTCACGGCAGCAGCCACCCATTGGTCGAACTGCGCCTCGGACGGTATGGCTTCGGGGTGCAGCAGGCACTGCAAGTGCGGCTCGCTGCGCACCAGGCTGGCGAACTGGCTGGCGGTGGCATCGCACCCCAGCACACCCAGATCGATCTCGCCCGCAGCCCCGGCCTCGGCCAGGCGCTGGGCCACGATGCCCACGACCACGCCTGGGGCCGCCAGGTAGAAGGTGCGGGCCAGGGCCGGAAAGCGCGGGGCTTCCGCCACCACGACGCGAAACAGCGACAGCACCGGTGGCGACAAGACGATCTTCAGGTAGGCCCGCCCCAGGGCCGTCAGCGTCTCGCGCAGTTGGCCCGGGCTGAAGGTGAGGCCCCGCACGCTGCGCGCGAATTCCGCGCACTCCGCCTCCACAACCGCGATGAACAGGGCTTCCTTGTTCGGATAGTGCGCATAGACCGTGGACTTGGAGACCTTGGCCTCGCGCTGAATCATGTCCGTGGTCGCGGCGTTGAAGCCGTGCATCAGGAAGACCGTGCGCCCTGCGCGCAGAACGGTCTGGGCCTTGGCGTTCGGCTCCGCCTCCATGCCGTGGGTGTCCTGCGTTGGGATGGTGAGGGAGGCGTGTTTTTGCATGGGGTGGTCTCTCGTCTTGGGGTGTTGCACGCATCTTACATGAGTGATACTATACCGCTCGGTTCGATACAGAGAACAAGACATGGAAATGGAAATTCCGCGTCAGTTCACTTGTTAAATGGCCTTTAATTGGTATGTTTTATGCTGACAACATCGCCTTCCCAAGGTGCATTATCAAATAATACCGGTCGGTTCGGTACATCCCATGCTCCGATCGATACCGTTGCTCCCCCCTCGTGGTGGATCGCCTCGCGCTTTCCATTGCGAAGCGCCACCAGCTCCCTGCTCTGCGCCGCCCTGCTCGCCAGTTGCAGCGCCGTCGGCCCGGATTTCGTGAAGCCCGACAGCGGCCTCGACAACGCCGTGTTGTCGCCCCGCACGGAACACGCCGGCTCCGCAGCAACCACCACCATGCCGGTCCCCTCGCGGTGGTGGGGCCTGTTCAACGACGCGGAGCTGGAGCGCCTGCAGTCAAGCGCTCAGGACGGCAATCTCGACCTGCAAATCGCCGCCACGCGCATCGAACAGGCCCGCGCGCAGTTGGGCATCGCCTCCTCGGACCTGCTGCCCAGCGTAGGCGCCGGCGCCAGCTACTCGCGCGACGCACTCAGCGAACATGGCAAGTTCGCCGCCCTGGGCGCGCCCACCAAACCCAGCGATTTCTGGCAACTCGGCTTCGATGCCAGCTGGGAGCTCGACCTGTGGGGCCGTGCACAACGTGCCCGCGAAGGCTCCGCGGCCAGCCTGCAAGCCACGGCCTACGAACGCGAGGCGGTGCGGGTCGCGTTGTCCGCCGAAGTGGCGCGCACCTACCTGCAGCTGCGCGGCACGCAGGCGCAGCTGGACATCGCCACGCAGAACCTGGCGCTGGCAGAACACACACTGGCGCTGGCCGAGAGCCGCGAGCGCAATGGCGTGGCCACGCGTTTCGAGACCGCCTCGGCGCGGGCGCAGTCGGCCACCATCAAGGCCCTGCTGCCCGAGCTGGCACAGCGCCGCAACCTGCTCATGAACGCACTCGCCCTGCTCCTGGGGGAACCACCGCGTGCGCTCGATACACGCCTGCGCGATGCCATGCCCCTGCCGTCGCTGCCCACCAACGTTCCCGTCGGCCTGCCGTCCGCACTCGCGCAACGGCGGCCGGACATCCGGCGTGCCGAGGCCCAACTGCATGCCGCCACGGCCTCCATCGGTGTGGCCCAGGCTGACTTCTATCCGCGCATCTCGCTGAAGGGCCGGATCGGCGTGGAAGCTTTCGAACCTGGCGACCTCGGCACCTGGGACTCCCGCTTCTTCTCCGTCGGGCCCACGGTGTACCTGCCCATCTTCGACGGCGGGCGCCTGCGCCAGCGGTTGGCGTTGAACGAAGCCCAGCAGAAGACCGCGGCCCTGGCCTACCGCAAGACCGTGCTGCAGGCCTGGCATGAGGTGGACAACGCGCTGGACGCCTGGGCCGCGCAGCAACGCCAGCATGCCGAGCTGCAGATCGCCTATGCGCAGAACCAGCAGGCGCTGCAGGTGGCGCAACGCGGCTACCAGGAAGGCGCGGCCGACTACCTGAGCGTGCTGACGGCCCAGCGCAATGTGCTGGCCAGCCAGACCCAGCTGAACACCAGCGCCACCAACGCCACGCTCACGCTGGTTAACCTCTACAAGTCGTTGGGCGGTGGGTGGAACCCGGAGGAACTGGATGCATCCGCTTCCATGGCCAAGGGCAACACCACGGCGGCGGCCAGCGCCAAGGTGCTGCCGTGACCGGCGTTGCTTTGCGGGGCCCTGCAGCGGCGGTCGTGGCGCCCAGGGCTTCCGCAATGCCTGCGGCCAAACCCACCAAGCGGGCCATCGCCGGACTGCTGGGCATCTTCCTGGCGGCCATGATGGCCGGCATGAACAACCGCGTAGGTGCACTGGCACTGGCCGATGTGCGCGGCGCGCTGGGCTTCGGCCTGGACGATGGGTCCTGGATCTCCACCGCCTACGCCGCAGGCGAGCTGATCGCCATGGCCTTCGCACCCTGGTTCGCCATCACCTTCTCGGTGCGGCGCTTCCACCTCTGGATGGTCGGCACCTGCGCAGTGTTGGCGTTGTGGCTCCCGTTCGCGCAGGACCTGAACCTGGTGCTGGGCCTGCGCTTCGTGCAGGGCATCTGCAGCGGCGCGCTGATCCCCCTGCTGATGATGGCGGCGCTGAAGTTCCTGCCGCCCGCCATCCGGCTGTATGGCCTGGCGCTGTATGCGATGACGGCCACATTCATCCCCAACCTGTCCATCTGGCTGGCCGGGCAATGGACGGATACGGTCGTCGATTGGCGCTGGGTGTACTGGCAGATCGTTCCATTGAGCGCGGTCGCAGCGCTGCTGGTGGGCTGGGGCCTGCCAGGCGAGGCGGTGCAGACGCAGCGCTTCCGCCAGGCCAACTGGGCCGGCATGGTGTTCGGCGCCATGGCGCTGGGCCTGATTGCCGTGGCGCTCGACCAGGGCGTTCGGCTTGACTGGCTGCATTCGCCTCTGATCACGCTGTCGCTGTGCGGTGGGCTGACGCTGCTGGCCATCTACCTGCTGACCGAGTGGTACCACCCCTCGCCATTCCTCAAGCCGCAGATCCTGGGCAGGCGCAACCTGGGCCTGGGTTTCACGCTCCTGGTGTTGCTGCTGGTCGTGTTGCCTTCGGGCGCCTTGTTGCCATCCCAGTACCTGGCGCAGGTACAGCAATACCGCGCGCTGCAGACCGCACCCATCGGGCTGCTCATCGCCCTGCCGCAGCTGGTGCTGGGCCCCATGGTGGCGCTGTTGCTGTACCAGAAGTGGGTGGATGCGCGTATCGTTTTCTCGCTGGGCCTGGTGCTGATCGCGCTGGCATGTTGGCTGGGAGCGCAGCTGACGGCCGACTGGAACTGGGCACAGTTCGTGCTGGCGCAGACCCTGCAGGCCGTCGGCCAGCCGATGGCGCTGGTCTCGATGTTGTTCCTCGCCACCAGCGTCGTGCAGCCATCCGAAGGCCCCTACGTCATGGGCAGCGTCCACACGCTGCGCGCCCTCGGTTCGCTGATAGGCGGTGCGGCCATCGCGCAGCTGCTGACGGTGCGCAGCCGCTTCCACACCGAGATGCTGCTGGACCAGGCGGCATTGGCCGGCAACGCCTTGCTGCAGCCGCTGGAGCCGTCGCAGCTGGTGGGCCTCATCGCCCAGCAGTCCCTGGTGTTGTCGGTGGCTGACGGTTACCACGCGCTGGGCATGCTGGCGCTGCTGATGATCCCGGCCGTGTTGTGCCTCGTGCGCATCCCGGCGCCCGATCTGGGCGCGGCGCGGGCCGCGCCTTCGTCCCTCTCTTCTTCCAAAGGATAGACACCATGGCCTTCCCCATTCAAGCCAGGACCACCAGCGCGGTATTGTTGCTCGCGCTGATCGGCGCCGGCGTGTATTACCTCGACAGCCCCGCATCCAGCGCAGCCGCGCAGTCTACCGACGACGCCTACGTGCAAGCCGACCTGACGGCGGTGGCGCCGCAGGTGGCGGGCGTGGTGGTCAAGGTGCTGGTCACCGACAACCAGCCGGTCAGGGCCGGCGATCTGCTCGCCGTCATCGACGGGCGCGATTTCGAGGTGGCCGTGCAGGCGGCGCGGGCGCAGGTCGCCAGCGCCCAGGCCAGCATCTCCAGCCTGCAGGCGCAACTGGTCCGCCAGCAGACCGCCATCAGCCAGGCCCGTGCCACGGTGACGGCGGACGATGCAGCCCTGGCATTGGCCACTGCCAACCAGGCGCGCTACCGCAACCTGGCGGCCGACGGCTCCGGAACGCTGCAGGCGCAGCAGCAGGCCGAAGCACAACGCAGCATCCAGCTGGCCAGCCTCGACAAGAACCAGGCGGGCCTGCTGGCCGCGCAGCAACAGGTCGGCATCCTGCGCGCAGACCTGGAGAAGGCACGGGCCGCGCTGGCCCAGGCACAAGCCGCCGAAGCGGCGGCGGAACTCAAGCTGTCCTACACGCGCATCACGGCGCCCGTGGATGGCACGGTCGGCCAGAACACGGTGCGCGTCGGGTCCTTCGTCACAGCCGGAAAACCCTTGCTGGCGATCGTGCCGCTGGACGCGGTCTACATCGCCGCGAACTTCCGCGAAACCCAGCTGGCACGCGTGCAGCCCGGGCAGGCCGTGGACATCGGCGTGGACGCCCTGCCGGGCGAGCGGCTCAAGGGCACGGTGGAGAGCCTGGGGCCGGCCAGCGGCGTAAGTTACTCCGCCATCGCGCCGCACAACGCCACGGGCAATTTCACGAAGATCGTGCAGCGCCTGCCGGTGCGCATCCGCATCCAGCCGGAGCAGCCGGCGGCGGCCCGGCTACGGGTCGGGATGTCGGTGACGCCGGTGATCCATGTCCAACCGTGACCCGGTGATCCGAGGCGCCATACTCCGGGCTTCGACCACTACAACATGGAGCAACGGCTATGCAGAAGAAGGTGGCATGGGGCATTCTGGGCACCGCCAAGATTGCCCGCGAGAAGGTGATTCTCGCGCTGCAACGCAGCCAGTGGTGTGATGTGCAGGCCGTGGCCTCACGCTCGCTGGCGCGTGCGCGGGCGTTCGCGGCGCCGCTGAACATCCCGCGCAGCTACGGCAGCTATGCAGAGCTGTTTGCCGACCCGGCCATCGATGTGGTCTACAACCCGCTGCCCAACCACGAACACGTGGCGCTCACACTCGCCGCCGCCCGCGCGGGCAAACACGTGTTGTGCGAGAAGCCGATCGCCCTGACGGCGGACGAGGCCGCCGCGCTACGCGAGGTGGCCGACCGCGTGACGGTCATGGAAGCCTTCATGGTGCGTTTCCATCCGCAGTGGCTGCGTGCGCGCGAGCTGGTGCGCTCGGGCCAGCTGGGCCCGGTGCGCAGCCTGCAGGCCTGGTTCTCGTATTACAACGTGGACGCGGCCAACATCCGCAACAAGGCCGACATCGGCGGCGGCGCGCTCTACGACATCGGCTGTTATCCCATCGCCGTGGCGCGCTTCCTCTTCGACGCCGAGCCGCAGCGCGTGGTGGCGCTGGTGGACAGGGACGCGAACTTTGGCACGGACCGCTGCGTGAGCGCGCTGCTGGACTTCGGCGAGGGCCGGCGCATGGACTTCACGGTGTCCACGCAGAGCGTGCCCTACCAGCGCGTGCAGATCCTCGGCGAGAAGATGCGCGTGGAGGTGCAGATCCCCTTCAACCCCGCGCCCGCGCAGGCCTGCACGCTGTTCCTGGACAAGGGGCCACCGCTGGACGGCAGCGCCATCGAACGCGAGACCTTCGACCCCTGCGATCAGTACACGTTGCAGGGCGATGCCTTCTCGCAGGCCGTGGCGGAAGGCAAGGCGCTGCCCTGGGGCGTGGAGGACGCGATTGTCAACATGCGCGTGATCGACGCGGTGTTCGCGTCGGAGAAGAGCGGGGGCTGGGTGGATATTCCGCAGCCTTGAGCCGCTGCCGCGCGCAGTGTGGCTCAGTGCGCGGACGCCGTCGACCCGATGGCCGGTGCCTGCCAGCCACCCCCCAGCGCACGATACAGACCCACCTGCGCACTCAGCTGGTCGGCGCGCAGCTGCAAGCTGCTCTGCTCCGCACTGAACAGATTTCGTTGCGCGTCGAGTTCATCGAGGTGCGACGCGTAACCCTCGCGGTAGCGGTTGGTGGCCACCCGCACGGCCTCCTGCAGGGCCACCCGCTGCGCCTCCACCTCACGCGCTTGCTACGCAAGGCCGTCCAGCGTGGCGAGCTGGTCCTCGACCTCGCCGAAGGCCGTGAGCACGGCCTTCTCGTAGGCCACCAGCGCCTGCTCACGCCGCGCGTCGGACGCGTTCACCTGCGCGCGCAGGCGGCCACCGTCGAAGATCGGTGCCAGCACGCTGCCCCCCAAGCCCCACAACGTGAAGGGGTCTCCCGTGAGCACGCTGGAGCTGATGCTCCCGAGCGTGGCCGACAACCGCAAGGACGGCAGCAATTGCGCCCGCGCGGCCGCCAGTTGCGCATCGCTGGCCGCGAGCTGCGCCTCGGCGCCCGCCAAGTCCGGCCGCCGGCGCAACAGCTCCGAGGGCAGGCCCAGGCCCGGCTGCGGCGGCAGCTGCAAGGCCTGCAGCGCCAGCCCGCGTGGCACGGCCGCCGGGGTGGTGCCGGTGAGCAGGTTGATGGCGTGCTCCTGGCGCCGGATGGCCAACGCCAGTTGCGGCACGGCCTGTGCCGTGGCGCGGTATTCGGCCTCGCTTTGCTGCGTTTCGAGGGCGGAGCTGTAACCGCGCTGCTGGCGTGAACGGGCCAGCTGCAATGCCGACTCGCGTGCCGCCAGCGTGCGCTGCGCCACCTCCAGCCGGGCGTCGAGTGCGCGCAGGCCGATGTAGGCGGCCGTGGTCGTGGCCGCCACGCTGAGCCGGGCGCTGTCGCGCGCCGCCTCGCTGGCCAGCAGCTGCGCGTCGGCCGCACGGCCCAGGTCGCCGATGCGGCCCCACAGGTCCACCTCGTAGGCCGCCTGGAACTGCGGCTGCAGGGTGGTGGACAGGTAGGGCTTGCCGCTCACGGCGCTGATGCTGCGGCTGCGTGTGCCGCCCAGGCCGAAGTCCAGCGTGGGGCCGTCGGCGGCGTGTTGTGCCGCGTCCAGCGCCCGCGCCTCGGCCACACGTGCAGCGGCCATGCGCAGGTCGGTGTTGTGGGCGAGGGCCTGCGCCACGAGGGCATCCAGCACCGGGTCGCCGAAGGCCTGCCACCAGCCGTCCTGGACCGCTACGCCCTTACCGGCCGTGTCGGCGGATTGCCACATCGACGGCGGCACCACGCCAGGCGCCGAACCCGTGGCGGGTGGCGTCGCGCAGCCTTGCAGCAACGCCACGCAGGCCAGCACCAGTGCGCCCCCGTGGCGCACGCGGCGCAGCAGCGCGTCAAGCGGCTTCATGATGTCGCCTCCACGGCGCCAGACCGCACGGAGCGCGTGTCCACATGCACCACCACCGACATGCCGGGCCGCAACCGCTGCGCCAGCGCCTGGCCCGGGTCCACCACGATGCGCACCGCCAGGCGTTGCGGAATCTTCGTGAAGTTACCGGTCGCATTGTCCTGCTTGATCACGCTGAACTCCGAACCCGTGGCGGGCGACAGGCGCTCGACGTGGCCCGTGAGTTCCGCATCCGCGAGCGCATCCACCCGGAAACGCGCCACCTGGCCGGGCACCATGCGCGCGGTCTGCGCCTCCTTGAAATTCGCCACCACCCACACCTGGGCCGGCACCACGGCGAGCAGCTGCGTGCCCGGCACCACGTACTGGCCCAGCTTGACGCCGACCTCGCCCACATGGCCGTCACGCGGCGCGAGGACCATCGTGTTCTCCAGGTCGATCTCGGCCAGGCGCACGGCAGCCCGTGCGGCATCCACCGCGGCCAGCTGCGCGTCCCGGCCCACCACGACGGTGCGCAGGTCCTGCGTGGCCACGGCCTTGCCGGCCTGGGCCTGGCGCGCTGCGGCCTCGGCCTGCTTCACGGCCGCCTCGGCCTGGTGCAGGGCCGCCTCGGTCTGGTCGCGTTCGCGCTGCGACAGGGAGCCGTCCTGCGCCAGCGGCGTGGCACGGCGCATGTCGGCCTGCGCACGCAGCAGCTGCGCCTGGGCATTGGCCAGCTGCGCATCCAGGCCGGAGATCTGCGCCTCGGTGCTCCCGATGGCGGCCTCGCGGGCCCGCCGCGCCTGCGCGGTGTTGGCCAGGTTGGCCTCCTGCACCGCCAGGTTGCTGCGCGCCTGCTCCAGCTTCTGCCGGTAGTTGCGGTCGTCCAGGCGCACCAGCACCTGGCCGGCACGCACCTCCATGTAGTCCTGCACCAGCACCTCGGCCACGTAGCCGTCCACCTTGGGCGCGACGATGGTCACCATGCCGCGCACGAAGGCGTTTTCGGTCGATTCGGTGCCGGTGTCGAAGGGCGGCAGGCGCCAGGCGTACAGCACCAGCGCAGCACAGGCCAGCGTGGCTGCCAGCACAATCCAGAGGCTGCGGGAACGGAGAGCTTGCGAGGTTGCGGACATGGAACAGGCGATCAGGAAGAAGAAGCGGGAGCGGCCACCGGCACGGCGTGGCGCGCGCGGTGCCAGCGGTGCGTCTTGGCGCCCGCGAACACCAGGAAACCCAGCGTCGAGACCAGCGCTACCGCATGGAACACATCGTTGTAGGCCAACACGAAGGACTGCTGCGTGACCTGTTGCCCCAGCAGCCCCAGGGCCTGCGTGCCCCGCGTGGTGGCGTCCACCAGGCTGGAGGCATAGGCGCCACCCAGCTGAGCGATGCGCTGCGCCACCTGGGGGTCGCCGGCCTGCAACTGCTCGACGAGCTGGCCGTAATACAACCGCTGCCGGTCGGCCAACAGCGTGGACAACCAAGCCTGCCCGACCAGCCCCGCCAGGGCCTGGCCACCGCTGAAGATGGCGATGAAGCTGACGATGTTCTTCATGGCGTTGGCCGCCAGGTGCACCAGCCCCTGCAGCATGGCCGAGGCCAGAAACATCGAACTGGCCACCGCGAGCAGCGTCTGCGAGACATACAGGTCCGGCGGGCGCGTCAGCACGGTGGAGTGTCCGTCCATCCATGCCGCAGCCATGATCAGCACCAGCGCCGCATCGCCCAGCACCGACAAGCGTTGCGACGGCAACGCCACCAATGCGAGCAGGAAACCCGTGATGGTGCCCACCGAAATGCACAGGAACAGCGTGTGCATCTGGTCGTTGGTGAAGCCCAGCGTGTTCATGAGGCCCACCGCGCCCACGGTCTGCTCCGACAACACGATGCGGAACAGGAACACCGCGCCGGTGAAGCGCAGCATGAAGGGGCTGGCGACCCAGCGAAGGTCCAGGAAGGGCTTTTCGCGCTGCAGCTCGATGGCCACGTACAGGCCCAGGCACACCACGGACGCCGCCAGGCACACGCCGATCCAGGGCGTGTCCACCCACCAGTGCTGGCGGCCCTGGGTCAGCACCACGCACAGCAGCCCCAACGCGCCGGCGTACAGCGCGAAGACGATGCCGTCACCGCGCGAGAACATCTGCTGCGTGACGATGGGCCGCAGCCGCACCACGTTGATCGCCGCCAGGCTCAGGATGGCCAACCCGGCATCGACGAAATGCAGGCCATGCCACTGGCCGATCTGCAGCAGGTCCTCGGACACGATGCGCGACAGCGGCATGCCGATCTGCAGGCCCCCGAAGCCCAGCAACAGCCCCGTCATGGCCTTGGCAGGCGGAAAGCCCTGCACCATGTACAACACGGCCAGGCTGCTGATGGGCGCGGCGGCCAGCCCCAGCGCCGCACGCACCAGGATGGCCGAGCCCAGGTGCTGCGTGAACAGGTGCGCCAGCGCCAGCAACAGGTACACGCCCAGCACGATATCGGCGAACCAGCGCAGCCCATACTGGTAACGGATCTTCGTCAGCAGCACCGAGGCCGAGATGTTGGTGGCGTAGAAGGCCGTGGTGAGCCAGCTGACCTCCACCGACGTGGCGCCCAGCGAGCCCTGGATGCCCGTGAGGTTGGAATTGACGAGGTTCACGCCCAGGCCCTGGGTGAGGCCCAGCAGCAGCGACACGGCGATGCAGACCAGGCCGTCGCGCAGGACGTATGGCGGCGGTGCGGGCGGGGCCGCAGGTGCAGGCGGGGCTGCGGCTGCGGGTGCGGATGCGGCAGATGCCGGTAGGGCCGCAGGCGTGGTGCTCATGGCGGCTTCTTGCCCGGTGAGGGCAGCAGCGGCATCAGCAGCACGTCCACATACCGCGCAATCGACGCGCGGCTGACCTTCTGCCCGCGCGTGTTGAAACCATGCAACAGCATGGCTGGCACCAGGTCCAGCAGCAGGTTGAGGTCGTCGGGCGCTGCGATCTCGCCGCGCGCCACGGCGCGCTCGAACAGAGCGCGCGCTGCGTTGCGCCGCGCACGGGTGCGGCCGGGGGCGACCGTCTCGATCCAGTCCAGATGCTGGCGCACATTGCCCAGGATCTCCTGCACCGCCGCCTGCATGACATGGTTTCCGATGCCGTAGCTGCGCTCGTAGAACCGCACCAGGTCGTCGCGCAGGTTGCCGGTGTCGATGGCGAAATCCGACGGCGAATACAGCGCCAGCGCCTCGGCCAGCAGTTCGTCCTTGGACTTCCAGCGCCGGTACAGCGAGGCCTTGCCCGCCCCCACGCGCTGGGCCACGGCATCCATCGTCACGGCGGCCATGCCGCTCTCGCCCAGCAGCTCCATCGCGGCGCGCAGGATGTTGGCATCCAGCGCGGCGTCACGCGGGCGGCCTACCGCGGGTTCTCCGGCTTTCCTGGCAACGGGGGGCATCTTGATTTACGGAACAAATCAGTATCGAAACTAAATTGTATCGTAAATGGACGATGCGCACCCTGCTCCGGTTTGTCTTGTGATGTATTCCCCACCCCCGCGCAGTGAGGGAGCGGGCGGCGGCGCTCAGGCCACCAGGGCAAGCGCCGCGTAGTCACCCACCTGCTCGCCCAGCCCCGCCGGCACGATGGACACGCCATCGGTCAGCGCCGGCAGATGGCCCTTCAGCTGCGCCTGCAGCTTGGGCAGCAGCAGGTCACGCTGGTGCCAGAACACGCTGCCGCCCATACTGATGCGCTGCAGGTCCAGCGTGGCGACCAGGTTGTAGAGCATGCGGCCCATCACGCGGCACAGGCCGTCGACGATCGCGGTGGCCTGTGCATCGCCGTTGCGTGCGGCGGTGAACAGGCCGGCCGCATCCTGCACGCCCTGCTCGGCGAAGCGCCGCGGGATGGCGTTGCCGGCGATCAAGCCCTCCACATCCCCCACGTTGCCGCAGCCGCACAGGGCGTCGTCGTTGTCGATCACGAACATGTGGCCCGCGTGGCCGGCGTTGCCGTTCTTGCCGCGCAGCGCATGGCCGTCCACGCAGACGCCGCAGCCGATGCCCGTGCTCCAGGTGATGTAGGCGCAATGGTCCAGCCCCTGCAACGCACCCCAGCGGCGCTCGGCCTCCAACGCGGCCAGGGCGTCATTGGTCACACGCACACCGGGGAAGCGCTGGCGCAGCGGTGCTTCAAGAATGGCGCTCATCCAGTCGTTGGGCAGGCCGCGCTCGGGGCCGGCGAGGCCGCCGCAGATGTTGGGCGCGGCCAGTTCCACCAAGCCCTGGTTCAGTACGAAGGGGCCGCAGGAGGACACGCCCACCGCCTCCACGGCACTGTCCTGGATACCGGCTTCGCGGCAGCTCTGCGCGATCATCCGCAGCACCTGCTGGCCCAGCGCGTCGCTGGCCCCCTCCTTGGCCGTGGGCTCCTGCACGCGGCCATGGATGCCGCGCGCATCGGCGATGCTGACGGCCACCTTGGTGCCGCCCACGTCCACGCAGGCACGGGGGCCGCGCAAGGCGGCAAAAGGGGAAGGCGACGGAGTGGCGGAAGGCGTGGATGGCATGCAGGAATCTCCCATGGGCTCAGGTTGCGGCGATGGCCGCGCGGGGCGCAGCCTACCAGCTTTGCGAACCGCCCTGGCGGTCGTGGGGCTGCGCAGGGCCTGGTCCTACACTGCGCGCACACCATGGACATCTTCGACGCCGAGCGCACCCGCGCCGCCCTCCCCTTCGAGCGCCTCATCCCTGCATTGCGCGCGCTGTTCGCGCACGGCTGCACGGTGCCGCCGCGCCATGTGCACCAGCTCGGCCCGGCGGGTGCCGCGGACGCGCTGACCTCGTTGATCATGCCGGCCTGGCTGCCGGGAGTGGCCTACGCCGTCAAGACGATCAACATCGCCCCCGGGAATGCGGCGCGCGGCCTGCCGGGACTGCACGGCAGCGTGCTGCTGCACGATGCGGCGACGGGCGTGCCGCGGGCACTGATCGACGGCAACGAACTGACAGCGCGGCGCACCGCCGCGGCCTCGGCGCTGGCCGCCTCCTGGCTCGCACCGGCTGACGCCCACCACCTGCTGCTCGTTGGAGCGGGCCGGGTGGCCCGGCTGCTGCCGGCGGCCTACCGTATCGTGCGGCCCATCGACCGCGTGAGCGTCTGGGCCCGCACACCCGCGGCGGCTGAGTCGCTGGCCAATGCCTTGCGCCAGGATGGTTTCGACGCCCAGGCCGCACCCGACCTGCCCACCGCGGTGGTCGCAGCCGACATCGTCAGCTGCGCCACGCTGGCCCGGGAGCCCGTGGTGCAGGGCCGCTGGCTGCGTGGGGGCGCCCACCTGGACCTGATCGGCAGCTTCACGCCCGCGATGCGCGAGGCCGACGACGATGCCTTCCGCGGCGCACGCATCTGGGTCGACACCGAGGAAGCGCTGGCCAAGAGCGGAGAGCTGCTGGAGCCGATGGCCCGCGGCGTGTTCGCGGCCGCGGACATCCAGGGCACCCTGGCGGGCCTGTCACGCGGCGACTGTGGCGGACGGCGCGATGCCGCGGAGCGCACGGTATTCAAGTCGGTGGGGACGGCGCTGGAAGACCTGGCGGCGGCGATGCTCGTGGGTGGCATCGCGCTGGCCTGAGCGCGTACGCCCGCCGTTTCCTGGCCGCACACACCCCCTCCGGTGACAGATTCGAATACGCCGTCGGCATCGCCATGACCCAACCCCAACGCCGCGAATTCCTTCCGCGCCAGACCGTGGACGCCCCCCCGAACCGCTGGGACTGGGCGCTGTTGCCGCTGGTGCTGGCCGGTGTGGTGCTGCTGGCCTATGGCGCGCAGCAGATGGCCCAGCTCTTCCACGTGGGCGACGTGCTGCCAGTGTCGCTGGACCCGTGGCAACTGCCCTACTACCTGCTGCGCACCACGCTGCGCATGGCCATCGCGATGGGCCTGGCACTGGTGTTCAGCGCCGTGTTCGCGGTGCTGGCGGCCAAGTACCGGCTGGCGGAACGTGTGCTGGTGCCGCTGCTGGACATGCTGCAGTCCATTCCCATACTGGGCTTCCTGTCGATCACGGTCACGGGCTTCATCGCGCTGTTTCCCGGCAGCCTGCTGGGCGTGGAATGCGCCGCCATCTTCGCGATCTTCACCTCGCAGGCCTGGAACATGGCCTTCAGCCTGTACCAGTCGCTGCGCACCGTGCCGGCCGAGCTGCAGGAGGCCGCGCGCGTGTTCCAGCTCTCGGGCTGGCAGCGCTTCTGGCGGCTGGAGCTGCCCTTCGCGATGCCGGGCCTGCTGTGGAACATGATGATGTCCATGTCCGGCGGCTGGTTTTTCGTGGTGGCGTCGGAGGCCATCTCGGTGGCGCACCAGGACATCAAGCTGCCCGGTGTGGGCTCGTACATCGCGCTGGCCATCGAGGCGCGCAACCTGCCGGCCATCGGCTGGGCGATCGCCTGCATGCTGGTGGCGATCCTGCTCTACGACCAGTTGCTGTTCCGCCCGCTGGTGGCCTGGGCCGACAAGTTCCGCTTCGAGGAAAGCGGCGCCGACGCCGCCCCACGCTCCTGGCTGCTGGACTGGCTGCACCGCGCGCGCGGCGTGCAGGGCGTGGCGGCCTGGTGCCGCATGCAGCTGGCGCGCACCCTCACCTGGTTCCGCCGCAGCCACGACGGCACCTCGATCCGCGCGCGCCCGCGCACGCCCTCGGCCCGCGCCGAGCGCGTGTGGGACGCGGTGCTGGCGGCCGGCGTCCTGTTCGCCATCGCCCGGCTCGTGCAGTTCGTGCACACCGAGGTCGGCTGGCACGAGGTGGCCCACGTCTTCGTGCTGGGCGACTACACGCTGGCGCGCGTGCTGGTGCTCATCGCGCTGGCGGCGCTGGTCTGGGTGCCCGTGGGCGTGTGGATCGGCATGAACCCGCGCTGGTCGGGCCGGCTGCAGGCGGTGGCGCAGTTCCTCGCGGCGTTCCCGGCCAACCTGTTCTTCCCGGTGGCGGTGGTGATGGTGGTGCACTGGAAGCTGAACCCCGACGTGTGGCTCTCGCCGCTCATGATCCTGGGCACGCAGTGGTACATCCTGTTCAACGTGATCGCAGGCGCCTCCAGCATCCCCAATGAGCTGCGCCTGGCCGCGCAGAACCTGGGCCTGTCGGGCTGGCTGCGCTGGAAGCGCTTCCTGCTGCCGGCCGTGTTCCCCAGCTTCGTGACCGGCGCCATCACGGCCAGCGGCGGCTCGTGGAACGCCAGCATCGTGGCCGAATACGTGAGCTGGGGCAACACCACGCTGCAGGCCCAGGGCCTGGGCAGCTACATCGCGCAGATGACCGCCACCGGCGACTTCCCGCGCATCGCGCTGGGCATCGCCACGATGGTGGTGTTCGTGATGGGCCTGAACCATTTCCTCTGGCGGCGCCTGTACCGCCTGGCCGAAGACCGCATGCACCTATGAGACCACCCCGTTTGGATGTCTCACTGCGTGTAGACATCCCATCCCCCTCCAGGGGCGCCGCCAGCGGCCTGGCAGAGCCAGTTCCGCGGCGTCTGCTGGCATGGCCTGCTCCGCGGCCTTCCGAACATCGGCTTGCGAGGCGAGCTGTGACCCGGCTTGCAGCGCATCGCGCAAGAGATCAGTGACATGACGCAATCCATCATCGAACTCCAGGGCGTTGGCAAGTCCTTCCGCTCCTCCGACGGCCGCGAACGCCCCGTGCTGCGGCAGGTCGACTTCACGCTGCGCGAGGGCGAGATCGTCGCGCTGCTGGGCCAGTCCGGCTCGGGCAAGAGCACGCTCCTGCGCATCATGGCCGGGCTGGTGCAGGCCGACCAGGGCGAGGTCAAGTACCGCGGCCAGCCGCTGCACGGGCCAGCGCGGGCGATCAGCATGGTGTTCCAGTCCTTCGCACTGTTCCCCTGGCTCACGGTGCAGCAGAACGTGGAGCTGGGGCTGGAAGCGCGGGGCGTGCCGCAGGCCGCGCGCGCGGCGCGCGCCACCGCCGCCATCGACCTCATCGGCCTGGCCGGCTTCGAGGGCGCGCTGCCGCGTGAGCTGTCCGGCGGCATGCGCCAGCGCGTGGGCATCGCGCGCGCGCTGGTCACCGAGCCCGACGTGCTGCTGATGGACGAAGCCTTCTCCGCGCTGGACGTACTGACCGGCGAGCGCCTGCGCGAAGACATCCTGCAGCTGTGGCGCAGCGGCAGCATGCCGACCAAGGCCATGCTGGTGGTCTCGCACAACATCGAGGAGGCCGTGATGATGGCCGACCGTGTGCTGATCTTCGCCAGCGACCCGGGCCGCATCCGCTGCCAGCTGGCGATCCAGCTGCCTCGCCCGCGCGATGTCGACAGTGAGCAGGTACGTGCACTGGTCGACGAGGTCTATGCGCTGATGACCGTCGGCGCCACGCGCCGCGCGGCAGTGGCCGGCGAAGCGCCGGTGGACCAACCCGCGCCCGCCACGCTCACGGACCGCCTGCCCGCCGCCGACGTGGCCCGCATGGACGGCCTGCTGGAGCTGCTGGCCGAGCCTCCCTTCGACGGCCGCGCCGACCTGCCGCAGCTGGCCGAGGAAGCCAGCCTCACCGACGCCGAACTGCTGCCCGTGGCCAACGCCCTGGCCCAGCTCGGACTGGCCCAGCTGGCCGCCGGCGACCTGCAGATCACGCCGCTGGGCCGGCGGTATGTGGACGGTGTGCACGGCCTGCGCCAGGACCTCTTCGGCCAGCAGCTGCTCGCCCACGTGCCGCTGATCGCCCACATCCGCCACAGCCTGGAGCAGGAAACCGCCGGCGAACTTCCGGACGCGCCCTTCCTGCGGCTGCTCAGCGAACAGCTCGGCGAGGCCGAGGCCCAGAGCGTGCTGCGCACGGCGATCAGCTGGGCCCGGCACGGCGAGGTCTTCGAGTACGACTTCCGCACGGGCGCGCTGCGGTTGCCGACCGGGGAGGAGACGCCGGGGTGAACGGGCTGGGGCCTGCAAGAAGCAGCGGGGGATCGCATCCAGGAATGGCTGCCGGGCCTTCCATGCAGCAGCGCACCGACGGCGCGCTGGCTGACCTGCACACGGCGTGAGCGCCGAATCACAGGGTGGGGTCGTGTTTCCACCATAGGGCTTTTGCATCGAAGGCACTCTGATGAAAGCACGCACGAAAACACGCACGAACGCACGCACCATTGCCTTATGGCTGGGCGCCGCCACAGCCGTCGCGGCATTGGCAGCCTGCAGCAGCATGGCCCGGCGCCCACCAGCACCGCCCTTGCCCCATGCCAGCGCGGTCGACCTGCCACGCTACATGGGCCGGTGGTATGTGATCAGCAGCATTCCGACTTTCCCCGAACGCGGGGTGGTGGATGCGACCGAAAACTACACCCTGCGTCCGGACGGCAGCGTGGACATCGACTTCCGCTACCGCCGCAGCCCGGGCGACGCGGAGCAATCCCTGGGCTCGCGCGGGTTCGTCGAGAACGGCGACAACGCCATCTGGGGCGTGCAGTTCATCTGGCCGATCCGGGCCGACTACCGCATCGCGTGGCTGGCACCGGACTACAGCCGGGTGATCGTGGCGCGCGAAAAACGCGACCATGTGTGGATCATGGCGCGCACGCCGACCCTGCCGCAGGCCGACTACGATGCGATGGTCCAGCAGGTCGGGGCCATGGGCTATGACACCGCACAACTCGAGCGCGTGCCCCAGGGTGCTGCGAAGGCTGGTCGGTGACAGGCGAGGCTGCCACTGCAGTGCTCCCGTCCGAGGCAGTCCGCGCGTAGCTTAGCTCGGGGCCCTCCCCCTGCCGGGCACTTCTCGCAGTGCCGTCCGGCCCCACCGCGCCTCCACACGATCCACACAATCGCTCGACGCCCGGGCAAGGTTGGCTTCCGAGAATTCGGGCCATGCCGCACCGCTTCGCCGCACGAAGCCAGTGTCAAGGCATGCCCCCTCTCTCAGGAGCCTCCACCCCATGCGCACCCACGAACAACTGCTGGCCGACGAAGCGAAATACTGTTCCTTCGGCGACACCGTGCATTACGTCAACCCGCCCAAGATCTTCGACGGATGCGATGGCAGCTACATGTTCGACGCGCAGGGCACGCCCTACCTGGACCTGCAGATGTGGTATTCGGCCGTGAACTTCGGCTACAAGAACAAGCGGCTGGAGCGCACGATGATCGAGCAGCTGCAGACGCTGCCGCAGATCGCCAGCCAGTACCTGCACCCGACCAAGATCGAGCTGGCGAAGTTCATCGCCGATGACGCCAAGGCCAAGTGGGGCATGGATGGCCGCGTGCACTTCAACGTGGGCGGCGCGCAGGCCATCGAGGACTCGCTCAAGGTGGTGCGCAACGCCACGGGCGGCAAGAGCCTGATGTTCGCCTTCGAAGGCGGCTACCACGGGCGCACACTGGGCGCTTCCAGCATCACGTCGAGCTACCGCTACCGCCGCCGCTTCGGCCATTTCTCGGACCGCGCACAGTTCCTGCCCTTCCCCTACCCCTTCCGCCGGCCCAAGGGCATGACGGCCGAGGAATACTCCGAGTCCCTGGTCAAGGATTTCGCGCGCAAGTTCGAGAACGAGTACCACGCTGTCTGGGACCCGAAGACGCAGCAATGTGAGTACGCGGCCTTCTACGTCGAGCCGATCCAGGGCACAGGCGGCTACGTCGTGCCGCCGGCCAACTTCTTCAAGGGCCTGAAGAAGGTGCTGGACGAGCATGGTGTGCTGCTGGTGGTGGACGAGATCCAGATGGGCTTCTGGCGCACGGGCAAGCTCTGGTCGGTGGAGAACTTCGGCGTGAAGCCCGACGTGCTGGTCTTCGCCAAGGCGCTGACCAACGGGCTCAACGCACTGTCGGGGCTGTGGGCGCGCGAGGAACTCATCAACCCCACGGTGTTCCCGCCCGGCTCCACGCACTCCACCTTCGCTTCCAACCCGCTGGGCACGGCGCTGGGCCTGGAGGTCATGAAGATGACGCACGAAATCGACTTCGGCGCGCAGGTGCGCAACAGCGGCGCCTATTTCCTCGAAGGCTTGAAGGAGCTGCAAAAGCGCCACAAGGAGATCGGCGACGTGGACGGCATGGGCCTGGCGCTGCGCGCGGAAATCTGCACCGACGACGGCTTCACGCCCAACCGCGCGCTGCTCGACAAGATGGTGGACATCGGCCTGGAAGGCACACTGGAGTACAAGGGGAGCAAGCGCGGCCTGGTGCTGGACGTGGGCGGCTACTACAAGAACGTGATCACGCTGGCGCCCTCGCTGATGATCACGCGGCCCGAGATTGACGAAGCCCTGGTGCTGCTGGAGCAGCTGCTGATCCGCGCCAAACGCGGCTGATGGACTACCGCAACCTGGTCGAGCCGGCGGCACTGGTCGCCCACTTCCAGGCGCACCCGCCCGATGGCTTCACGCCGCTGGCGGGGTTGGCGGTGCCGGCCTTCGAGGCACCGTTCGATCTGCTCACCACGGCCGACGACGATTTCAAGGCGCGGCTGCGCGGCCTGCCGCTGTACCGGCACTGGTCGCGCTGGCTGCGCATCCGCACTGCCTTTGTCGGCACGACGGTGACCGAGTACGCGCCGCTGCCTGCGGCCCCGTCCTTGCAGCCCGACGACTTCGCGCGCGCGGTGCGCAGCACGCTGGGCCGGCGCTTCCGGCTCGCCATCGTCAAGGACATCCCGCAGCAATCGCCGCTGCTGGGCGAGGCCGACAAAGCCTACGCCCAAGGCCTGGCACAGGCCTGCGCGGACCAGGGCTTCCTGCTGGTCGAGGGGCAGGCGCTGGCCTACGTGCCCATCGACTTCCCCCACATCGAGGCCTACCTGGCCCGGCTGTCCGCGAGCCGCCGGCAGAACCTGCGCCGCAAGCTGCGCAGCCGGGCGCAGGTGGATGTGCAGGTGCTGCCGACCGGCAGCGCCGCGTTCGACGGAGACCGCATCGCCGCCTACTACGCGCTCTACGAAGGCGTCTACGCGCAGAGCGCGCTGCACTTCGACCGGCTCACGCCGGCGTTCTTCGGGGCGCTGCTGCACGATGCAGCCAGCGGCGGCGTGGTCTTCGAGTACCGCCACCGCGGCACCGGCGCGCTGCTGGGCTGGAACCTGTGCTACGTGCACCAGGGCCGGCTCGTGGACAAGTACATCGGCCTGGCCTATCCCGCGGCACGCGCGCTGAACCTGTACTTCCTGAGCTGGATCGAGAACCTGCAGTACGCGCTGGCCCACGGCCTGAGCCACTACATCGCCGGCTGGACGGACCCGGAGGTCAAGCGCAGCCTGGGCGCACGCTTCACCTTCACGCAGCATGCGGTCTATGTGCGCCAGCCGCTGCTGCGCGCGCTGGGCCGGCGCCTGGTGGGGCGCTTCGAAAGCGACCGGCAGTGGCGCGAGCAGGCAGGGGTGCCATGACTACGCCGGCTCTGCCGCCCGCCGTGCTGGACCTGGACGGCGCGGTGCGCCCGATGCCCGGCGAGCACCGCCTGTCGCTGGCCGGTTGGCAGGAACGTCTGCGCTTCGGCTGCGGCCTGGGCGCGCTGCGCGGCTTCGCGGCCGCGCTCGAGAGCGACCTGCCCCCCTTCGCCGCGCACGGCACGGTGTTCCTCGGCAGCGGCGATTTCCACCACCTGAGCTGGCCGCTGGTGGAGCGCTGCATCGCCGCACGCGCCCACACGGCCGCGGCCCCGCTGCGCGTGGTGGTGCTGGACAACCACCCGGACAACATGCGTTTTCCCTTCGGCGTGCACTGCGGCTCCTGGGTGCGGCGCGTGGCGCTGCTGCCCGGGGTGGCGCAGGTGCACGTGGCGGGCATCACCTCCGCCGACATCGGCAACGGCCATGCCTGGGAGAACTACCTCGCGCCGCTGCGCGCCGGCAAGCTCACCTACTGGCAGGCAGGCGTAGACACGGGCTGGGCACGCTGGCTCGGCGTGGCGCGCGCGGTGCATCGCTTCGGCGACGTGGCGCAGCTGACCGATGCGCTGGTGACGCACCTGCGCACCACGCCGCAGCCCACCTACCTCAGCATCGACAAGGACGTATTCGCGCCCGAGGTCGTGCACACCAACTGGGACCAGGGCCGCATGAGCGCGGCGCAGGCGCTGCGGATCGTCAGCGCACTGCAGGGCCAGGTGGTGGGCAGCGACATCACGGGCGAGGTCTCCTCGCACCGCTACACCACGGCCTGGAAACGCTGGCTCAGCGCACGCGACGGGCAGGACACCGCCTTGCCCGCGCAGCCGCTGGCCGACTGGCAAGCCGCGCAGCATGCGCTGAACCTGCGCCTGGCGGCGGCCATCGCCCAGGCCCACACCTGACCCGCCACCGAGGAGACCTGACGCCATGCTCGACGCCCTCATCGACCGCCTGCTGCGCCACGCTTTCACGCCGCTGGTCCGCCAGGGCCTACTGGAGGTGGTGACGCCCGCGGGCCGCCTACTTGCCTTCGGCGATGGCGGCACGCCCCAGGCGCGCATGCGGCTCACCGACCGGCGCGCGGTGTTCGCGCTGCTGCGCGATCCGGACCTGCAGTTCGGCGAGCTGTTCATGCAAGAGCGCCTGCGGCTCGAGCGCGGCACGGTGTACGACGTGCTGGAGCTCGTGCTGCGCGGCGCGCGCGAGGTGCCCGTGCGCCCCTTCGTGCGCATGCTGGACGCCTGGCGCATGCGCCTGCGCCCGCTGCTGCAGCACAACCAGCGGCGCCGCGCGCGCGCCAACGTGGCCCACCACTACGACCTGGACGACCGGCTCTACCGCCTGTTCCTCGACGCCGACCGCCAATACTCCTGCGCCTACTTCGCGCACGGCGACGAAGGCCTGGACGAGGCCCAGCTGGCCAAGAAGCGCCACATCGCCGCCAAGCTGCTGGTCGAGCCCGGCCAGCGCGTGCTGGACATCGGCTGCGGCTGGGGCGGCATGGCGCTGTACCTGGCCGAGGTGGCGCAGGCCGGCCAGGTCACGGGCATCACGCTCTCGACCGAGCAGCTTGCCGGCGCGCAGCAGCGGGCCGCGGCCTCGCCGCATGGCGCCCGCCTGCAGTTCCGGCTGGAGGACTACCGCGACACGCGCGGCGCCTTCGAGCGCATCGTCTCGGTGGGCATGTTCGAACACGTGGGCACGGGCCACCACGACGCCTTCTTCCGCCAGTGCCGCGAGCTGCTGACCGAGGACGGCGTGATGCTGCTGCACTTCATCGGCAACAGCGACGTGCCCGACTTCAACAACCCCTGGATCGAGCGCTACATCTTCCCCGGCGGCCACATCCCGTCGATGTCGGAGTTCACGCCGGCCATCGAACGCGCGGGCCTGGTGGTGACCGACATCGAGGTGCTGCGCCTGCACTACGCGCGCACGCTGCGGCTGTGGCGCGAGCGCTTCCTGGCGCGCCGGGCCGAGGCCGCCGCGCTGTACGACGAGCGTTTCTGCCGCATGTGGGAGTTCTACCTGGCCATGTCGGAGACGGCGTTCCGCTACCAGGACATCGCGATCTTCCAGGTGCAGCTCGCGCGCCGGCAGGATGCGGTGCCGCTCACGCGCGACTACATCGCCGCGCGCGAGGCCGCATTGCTGGCGCGCGAGCGCGCGCTGGCGGCGGGCTGACCCGACCCCAGCACGGCACGCAGCGCGGCGCACACCGCGGCAAAGCGCGCGTCGTCCAGCCACGGGCTGTTGCTGACGGCGAGCAACCTCCCGGCCCAGTCGCGTGCATGCGGCAGCGACTGTGGCACGGCGCGCGGCACCACGCCGGCATAACGCGGGTAGTCGGGCAGGGCCTGCACGAACGGCAGGCTGAGCCCCCAGCCCGCGCCCCAGTGGCGCTGCAGCATGGCATCGCGTGCCGCACGCGTGGGCAGGCGCAGCAGCAGCACCGGCCACACGCCCTCTGCCCGCGCCACGGCCGGGCTGTCGTGCACCACCTCCAGGCCGGCGATGGCCGCCAGCCGCTGCAAGCGCTCGGCCGCCTGCAGCGCGGCCTGGCGCTGGAAGTCCGCCAGGCGTGCCAGTGCACGCACGCCTACCGCGCGGCGCCAGCGGCCGGGCCGGTGCAAGGGGATGGCGGAAGCGAAGTCGTCGCCGGCCGCCTGCTCCCAGTCGTCCCGGGCCAGCGCGCGGCGCAGCGGCGCACCGTAGGCCCAGCCCAGGCCCGCGGGCCGGTACAGCGCCGCATAACCCAGCAGCTCCAGGCTGCGCCGCAGTTCCATGGCGAAGCGCGGCGGCGCGATGGCGGCGCCCGCCTGGCGCAGCGGCTCGCGCAGCGCAGCGGCGCGCGCGAAGAGCAGCCCGCCTTCGTACAGCGTCAGGCCCTTGCCCACGGCCAGGCTGTGGAAGCCCACGTCGCCCTGCAACCCTACGGGCACGCCGGCCACCCGTGCGCCGAGGGCCTGGGCGGCGTCTTCCACGACCCAGGCGCCCACGCGGCGCGCACAGGCCAGCGCAGAGCGCACGTCGGCGATGCGCCCGCCCAGGTGCGTGGGCACGATGGCCAACGTGCGCGGGCCGGCCAGGGACTCCAGATGCTCCGCGTCCAGGTCCAGCGTGTCGGCCTGCAGGTCGCACAGCCGCAGTTCCAGGCCGCAGTGCGCCACCGCCAGCGCCACCAGCGGGCAGGTGTAGGCCGGCACGATGACCTCGCAACGCGCGGGCGCCAGCCGGTGCAGGGCCGTCAGCGCGATGACCAGCGCCGCGGTGCCCGAGCATTCGAGCTGCGCATGCGGCAGTCCCAGGTGGCGCGCCAGCGCACCGGCCAGGTCGGCATCGCCGCCGGGCCACAGGTCGGCCGTGCGCAGCGGCAAGCCCGCGGTGGGCGGCACGGTGGACGGGGCGCGCATCATTGCCGCACGTGCCTGAGCGGATGCCGGACCGGATGCCGGACCGAATGCCGGGCTGGATGCCTGGCCGGATGCCGGCGCCTCACGCAGCCTCGTTGCCATGCGCCAGCCCGGCCGCGCCGGCGCTCGCCGAGCCCGCGCCCGGCGCGCCGCCGGGCGGGTCCTCGGCCGTCTCGCTGATGGCCAGGCAGACGATGCCGGCCGCGATGCAGGCAGCGCCGAAGAGCTGCGCCCAGCCGATGGTCTCGCCGAAGAGCCAGGCAGACAGGGCCATCACCGAGACGATCTCCAGGTGCGAGGCCGCGAAGGCCGGGCCGATGGGCGCGTGCCGCAGCAGCGTCATCCAGCAGAAGAAGGCGCCGACGTAGCCGACGAGCGCGCCATAGATCCAGGGCTGGCCGAACACGCGCAGCAGCCAGGCGGCCGAGAGCTCCAACGGCAGCGCCTGTGTGCCGGCCTGCTTGAAGCTCAACTGGGCCAGCGTGTCGAAGGCCATGAGTGCCAGGAAGCCGAGCAGGTAGAAGCGCCGCTTGCCGGTGGCGCGCATGACCACTCCACCTCCGGCTTCGCCTGCGGTGCGAGCGCCTTCGGGCGGCCGTGCGGCGCTCACTGCAGCCCCACCACGGCCACGCCGACGGACACCAGCAGGATGCCGGTGACGCGCAGCGGCGACAGCTTTTCGGCGAACAGGAAGCGCCCCGCGACCATGATCGCCACGATGTTGATGGAGCCCAGCAGCACGCCTTCGGACAGCGGCACCAGCGACAGGAAGGCCAGCCACAGCACGAACTCGGCCACGTAGCAGCCCACGCCCAGCCAGATCCAGGGCTGGCCCGCCATGAAGCGCCAGCGCGCCAGGCCGTCGCGCATGCCCGGCCCCGCCGCCGCGGCCTTGAACGCGAGCTGGCCACCGCTGTCGACCAGCACGTTGAGCACCCACAGCGTGATGACCAGCGGCGACAGCGCGCTAGCCACCGGCCGCTCCGCCCGCCCGCACAAGGCCACCGGCCGCGATGCGGGCGACGAAATCCGCCGTGCGCGCGACCACCGTGCGCCGCTCGCGGTCAATGGTGATCATGTGGTAGCTGTCCTCGAGCAGCACCAGCTCCACCGGAGCGGCCTTGACGCCGTTGACGATGTCGCGCGCGTTGGACGGCGTGGACACGTCGTCCTCGGTGGCATGCACCACCAGGCAGGGCGCGCGCACCTCGCCCAGCCGGCGCAGCACATGCGCCGACAGGCGCCGCATCTCGAGGATCGTCCACCACGGGTTGCCCACCAGGCCGGCGGCCGCGCTGTCGCCGCTGTGC
This sequence comes from Burkholderiaceae bacterium, assembly GCA_965278985.1. Taxonomy (GTDB): domain Bacteria; phylum Pseudomonadota; class Gammaproteobacteria; order Burkholderiales; family Burkholderiaceae_C; genus CAISIP01. Next base: position 3,229,942 of record OZ257131.1, read on the forward strand.
ATCTGCGCCACGATGCGCTTGCGCAGCGCCTCGTCCTTGATGCCATAGGGTGGCTGCTCCATGAAGACGGCGCTGCGGCCAATGCCCAGCAGCCGGAACAGCGGCAGCAGGAAGGCCAGCTTCGTGTATCCCGGAATGCTCCAGCCGTCGTAGCGGAACAGGGTCGACAACGCGCACACGCCCGCGATGCGCTCCGGCTGGCGCTGCGCCAGCGCGAGCGACAACACTGCACCCATCGACAGCCCGCCCACGACCACGCGGTCCACGTGCCGGGCCAGGCGATCGGCGCCGGCCTCCACGCTGGCCAGCCAGTCGCCCCAGCGCGTGGCCACCAGGTCGGCCACGCTGCCGCAATGGCCGGCGAGCTGCACCGCGTAGACGGTGAAGCCTTGCCGGTGCAGCCCCTTGGCCAGCAACCGCATCTCGTTGGGCGTGCCGGTCATGCCGTGCAGCAGCAGCACGCCGGTGCGTGCGTGCGCACCCGTGCCTTCCAGCACGAATTCGTGGGGCGTGACGCAGATGTCCTGCAGGGTCATCGAGGTTCTCCTGCCCGAAGGCACGTCACGCCATCAGGCGCTCAGGTTCGCGGACCAGCGCCTGCATCAGCGCCAGCGCCTCGTCGAAGCCGGTAAAGGGTGCATGGGCGATGCCCTGAGCCCGGCAGTGGTCGATGAGCCGGTGCTTGGCGAGCACGAAGTCGGCCTTGCCCGAGACACAGAAGTCGGAGCTGCCATCGCCCACGTACAGCACCCGGTCGACCTGCAGCTTCTGCTCGGCCAGGCGCTCGCACTTGCAGTTGCCGCTGGCCCGCACGCAGTGGGCGCTGGCCCAGGGCGACTGCAATTGCCAGCTGCGCGGCCCGGTCTGCACCAGGCGGTTGGCGATCACCGGCAGGTCCCCCAGGCCATGGCGCTGCAGCACCTGGTGGATCGCATGGTCGATGCCGTCGCTCACCACTTGCACCGGCATGCCGCCATCGCGCGCGGCGCGCACGAACGCAGCGAAGTGCGGGTCGATGGCCAGGGTGGCCAGGTGCGCATCGAGCGCACCGCGGTCCATGTCCAGCAGCGCGATCTGGCCCTTCATGCACTCGCGCGAGCCGATCTCGCCGCGCTCCCAGGCGTCTTCCAGCGCCTGCCACCCATCGCGGCCGAAGCGCTGCAGCAGCGAATCGGTCACGTCCTCGGTGCTGATGGTGCCGTCGAAGTCGCACTGGACCATCCAGCCGCCGCGCCGCGCGGGGCGCGCGGAAACGAAGGACACCGGGGCGCAGTGCTTGTCGTCAGTCATAGAAGCTCACTTTCACGTTCTGCCCGACACGCGCATCGGGCGCGCTGTCGAACTCCAGGATGCATTCCAGGGTGCGGGACGCTCCACGGTGGGCATCGTCCTGCAGGCGGCCGGCGCCCAGCACCGGGCTGATGCGGACCAGGCGCGCGGCCGGCAACGACAGGGGCGCGGCATCCCCGTCCGTCGTGACGACCGCCCGCTGGCCCACATGCACCTTGCCCATGAAGCTTTCGTTGACCTCGGCGCGCACCTGCAGGGGGCGGCCGGGCAGCAGGGTCAGCGCCGTCGTGGCGGCCTGCGCGCGCTGGCCGGGTTTCACGCCCACATGCAGCACCACGCCATCCTCGGGTGCCGGCAGGCTCAGCCGCGCACGCTGGGCCTGGAGCAAGGCGATGCGGCTGCGCACCACGTCGGCCTCGGCGCGCGCCACGAGGATGTCCGACTCCAGGTCCTTCACGGCCTGCTGGGCCTCTTCGGCCCGCTGCGGTTCGGCCGCACCCGCATGCGCGGCCGTGCCCAGGCGGCTGGCCGTCTGGCGCAACGTGGGCAGCTTCTGCGCCTGGGCCTCGATGCGCGCCTGCGACAGCCGCAGCTCCGACTGCGCAACGGCCAGTTCCGCCGTGGCCGCGGCATCCGACAACACCACGAGCGGTTGGCCACGCCGCACGGCCTGGCCTTCCTTCACGCGGACGGCGGACACCAGCCCGTCCTGTTCGAGCGACAGGTCGAGCAGGCCGCCCTGGACCTCGATGACACCCCGGGCCATGGCTGCCGCCTGCGGCCCCGGGGCTGCCGCCACGGCGGCGATGGCGCCACCAGTGCCGGGGGTGCCGTCACCACATCCGGCCAGCAGCATCGCCAGGGGCAACACGGGCCAGCACCAGTGCAGGGAAGGGGATGTCGAAGGCTTGCTCATGGGGTAACCGCTTCCGGAAGACGTGACGGCTGGCGCCAGTCGCTGCGAATGGCGCCGTCCTCCATGCCCACCACGCGGTCGGCATGGCGCACCAGGCGCGGATCGTGGCTCACGCACAGCACGGTGGTGCCGTGCGTGTGGGCGACGCGGTGCAGGATGTCGATGACACGCTGGCCGCTCTCGGCATCCAGCGCACTCGTGGGCTCGTCGGCAAAAAGCAGTTGCGGCTCCTTGGCGATGGCACGCGCGATGGCGACGCGCTGCTTCTCGCCGCCCGACAGCTGCCACGGGCGCATGTCCATGCGGTGGGCCAGGCCCACCTCTTCCAGCGCGCGCCGCGCGCGCAGCAGGCTGTCGCGGTCGCGCATGCCGAGGTAGCCCAGCGGCACCTGCACCTGCTCCAGCGCGGTCAGCGCCGGAAAGAGGTTGAAGCCCTGGAACACGAAGCCGGTGTGCTGCAGGCGGAAGCGCTCCAGCGCGCGCCGGCCCATCGCACCCAGGTCCTGCCCCAGCGCCATCGCCTGGCCCGCATCGGGATGCTGCAGGCCGGACAGGATCGACAGCAAGGTGCTCTTGCCACAGCCCGAGGGGCCGGAGATCAGCGTGAGTTCGCCCGGCAGCACGGCGATGGACAGCTCGGAGAGCCCCAGCACCCGGACGGAACCCGACAGGAACGACTTGCGAACCTGGTGGGCCTGCAGGCTGGCTCCGGCCCCGATGGCGTCACGGTGGCTGGGCATGGCTAGCGCAACAACATCGACGGGTCGGCACGCAGCAGACCCCGCATGGCCACGATGCCGGACAACAGGGCAACCACCGCCACGATGCCCGCGCAGGAGAGGGCGACGGCGGTGGTCATGGCCACCGGCACGCCACGGGCCGCCGCCAGGCCCAGCAGCCCGGCACTGGCGAGCGCGGCCAGCAGCAGTCCGATGCCACCGACCCAGCCGGCCTGCGCCACCACCAGCCGCCCCAGCGATCCCCGCCCCACGCCCAGTGCGCTGAGCACGGCATATTCGCGCGCCGATCCGGCCACCACCGCCAGCAGCGACTGGCTGGTGATGACCACGCCCACCACACACACCACGATGACCATGAACAGCACCGCGACGCCGGCGCCCGTGTCCAGGATCCAGTAGCGCTGCGAGCGGCGCGAGAACTGCTGCGCGGTCCAGACCTCGAAGGGCCCGAGGGCCGCCGCCGGCTGCATCAGGCGTGCCTGGGCGGCCTCGCCATCGGCGCGCGAACGGGTGCTGGCGACCCAGTAGGTGGCGCCGGTGTCCTGGTCGGCATCGGCCAGCACGCGGGCGGTGGCCAGCGAGGCCAGCACGTTGACGCCCCCCAGGCCGCGCAGGCCCTCGACGGTCGCGGCCACGCGCACGCGGTGGCCGTTGATCCAGGCCACCTGCCCGGCCCGGGCGCCGAGCGTCTGCAGGTCGGACCGGTCGACGATCACGGCACCCGGTTCCCGCAGGGCCTCGCGTTGCCAGGGCGCCAGCAAGCGCGCGAACATCAGCCCGTCCGTGGCCGTGCGGATGCCCGACACGTAGACGGGCACCCCGCCCGTGCCGCGGTCCGATCCGTACCAGTCGGCGTCCACCCACAGGTAGGGCTCGACGGCCACGACCGCCGGGTCCATCCGCAGCCGGGACGCCACGTCCTCGCCGATGGTGCGCCCGAAGCTCACGCTCTGCGTGCCGGGGTAGCCCACCCAGAGGTCGGCATTGGACGTGTTCACATAGACCGCGGCGCTGCCGAAGATGCCCAACACCAGCGCCGCCTGCACGGCCAGCAGCAGCCCCGAGAAGCCGACGGCGAAGACGGCGGGCACGAAGCGGCGCCATTCGTACACCAGGGTCTTGCGTGCCAGCGGGATCATGGATGGCCTCCGGCGTCCGCGGTCGGTGGCTCGGCGGCCGGCAGCGGCGCGCCCCCCAGCGCCTTGTAGAGCGCGACATAGGCGAGGGCGCGCGCGTCCTGCGCCGTCAGCAGCTCGGCCTGCGCCTGCAGCGCGGCGCGGCGCAGCGCCAGGCCGTCGTATTCGCTGGACAGGCCCAGGCCCTGGCGAACCTGCACGGCCGCGGCCTGGGCCTTCGAGGTGGTCCAGGCGGCGTCGAGCACCTCCGCACGGGATTGCTGGGCAGCGTAGGCCGCCAGGGCATGCTCGGCCTCGCCGATGCCGGCGACCACGGCACGCCGGTAGCCCAGCAGGGCCGCATCCAGCGATGCCTGCTGGGCCTCCACCTGCAGGCTCCTGCGGCCCCAGTCGAAGAGGGGGATGTCGATGACGGGACCGAAGGCCGGCATGTTGTCGGTGCGCGTGCGGAAGTTGCGCGTGAGGTTGTACGAATACAGCAGCGAGCCCATGAGCGAGATGCGGGGATACAGCTCGGAGCGCGCCAGCCCCACCGCCGCGGCTGCCTTGTGCACCTCGGCCTCGGCGCTGCGCACATCCGGGCGTGTGCGCACCAGGTCCGCGGGCACTTCGCCCAGCGCACCCGGCTGCAACGCGCGGCCGTCGACGGTGGAGGGCATCGTGCCCCAGGCCGGGTCGGGGGCGTAGCGCCCCAGCAGCGTGGCCAGCGACTGCGCGGCCTGTGCCATCGCCTCTCTCGGCAGCAGCTGCGCGGCACGGCCCTGGTCGGCACGGAAACGGGCCTGCTCCACCTCGCCGTCCTGGCCTGTGCGCGTGCGCCGGCGCACCTCGGCCAGTTCGATGGCACGGGCGTCCACGCCGGAGACCTGCATCTGCAGCAGCAGCTGGCGCTTGGCGGCCTGCAGGTCCAGGTAGTTGCGCACCACGTCGGCGACCACGGCGACACGCACGCCCTGTGCATCGGCCCCGGCGGCATCGGTGTCGGCCGAGGCGGCGTCGCGTGTGCTCTGCCCCGCGCCGAAGAGGCCCAGTTCCCAGACCATGTCAATGCTGGCGTGGAAGTAGGTGTCCGTGGCCGAGATGTCCTGCAGCGTTTGCGCATTGGCGCGCAGGGAGGGCCGGAACGCCACGTCCGCGCGCCGGCCCTGCAGGCGTGCCTCGCGCAGGCGGGCCACGGCGATGGCGACGTCCAGGTTGCGCGCCAGCGCTTCGTCCACCAGCGCATCCAGCGCCGGATCGCCGAAGGCCTTCCACCAGCCGCGCAGGTCGGCCTGCCCGGGCCCCGCGGGGGTAGGCTGCGACCACGCCGTCGGCAACGCCAGGGGCGCAGGCGGCTCGACCGGGACGGGCGCCGCGCAGCCGGTGGCCAGCACAGCCACGGCCACGGCGGACAACAGGAAAAGGGTGAGGCGGTTCAAACGATTCAAGCGGTTCAAGCCGTGGAGGCCCTGCAAGTCTGCCGACCCGGCGCAGGAGGCCGGGCCGTCCGTGGCGCCTATTGGGCACGGGCAAACTTGCGCCGCCATGCACGCCATGTGGAGATCACGTGGAGACGCGGGCTCCGGCGTGGGCGCGCGATGCGGTTCACAATGCACGCGCCCGGCGTGTAACTTCCGCGCCGCCCGAACGTTTCATTCGCATGACCACGACCAGCACACCGACGCAGCCGGGGCCCCTCGTCCTCGTCGTCGAGGACGAACCCAGCATCGCCAGCATCCTCACCGCCTACCTCGAACGCGAAGGCCTGCGGGCCCGGCAGGTGGGCGACGGGACTGCCGCGCTGCAGCTCTTCCGCCAGCTCCGCCCCGACCTCGTGCTGCTGGACATCCATCTACCGGGCATCGACGGCCTGGACATCCTGCGCGCGATCCGCGACGAGGGCCAGACGCCCGTCATCATGGTCACGGCCCTGGCGGACGACGTGGACAAGCTGCTGGGCCTGCGCCTTGGCGCGGACGACTACGTGGTCAAGCCCTTCAGCCCACCCGAGGTCGTGGCCCGCGTACGCGCGGTCCTGCGCCGCACCTCACAGCCCCCCACCGCCAGACTGACCGCCTCCATCCGCGTCGGGCGCATCGAGATCGACCACCATGCCCACGAGGCCCTGTGCCACGAGACGGACGGACGGACGGTGCCTTTGCCCCTCACGTTGACGGAATTCCGGCTGCTGGCCTGCCTGGCGGCGCAGCCACGGCGCTGCTTCTCCCGCAGCCACCTGATCGAGCACTGCCTGCCCGAAAGCGATGCCCTGGACCGGGTCATCGATTCGCACCTGTCCAAGCTGCGGCGCAAGCTGCAGCAGGCGGGCCAGGGCGAGCTGATCGAAACCGTCCGTGGCATCGGTTACCGGTTCTGGCCGGGCGACGCGGCGCAGGGCTGAGGGGCAAGCACGATGCTGGGCAGGAAGTCGGTGTTCGACCGCATATGGATACGCTTCGGGCTGTACATCGCAGCCACGGTGGTCGTCACCATCGGGCTGCTGGCGGCCAGCGTGACGGTGTACAACGAATGGCAGTACCGGGGCTTCTACAAGGGGCTGCCCACCGCGCTGCAGTCCGAACTGGATGCGCTCAACGCGCAGGATCTCGAGGAGAGTCCGCGCGCCCGGGCCATCTACGGCGAGTACTGGGCAGGCGACCTGCTTTTCGGCGAGAAGCTGTCGCTCGTGGTGGGCCTGCTGGTCTGCCTGCCGTTCGGGCTCGTCGTGGGATTCTTCGTGTCGCGCATGGTGACGCGGCCGCTGGCGTCCATGGCCGAGGCCGCGAACCTGGTCGCGACCGGCGACTTCTCGGTGCGGGCGGATGCGTCGCGGCACACGGGGGAGATGGCGGGCATGCTGGGCCACTTCAACCAGATGATCGATGCCCTCGAGCGCGCGGCACGTGAACGCCGTGCCACGGCCGCGTCCATCTCGCACGAACTCCGCACGCCCCTCACGGTGCTCCGGGCCCGCCTGCACGGCATCTGCGATGGCGTGATCGTGGCGGACGCGGCGGAGTCGCGGCTCCTGCTCGACCAGGTCGAGCACCTCGGCCGCCTGGTGGACGACCTGCACACCCTGTCGCTGGCGGAGGCGGGCCAGTTGTCGATGCGTCTGCAACGGCAGGATCTGGCGGAGTTGGTGCGGGATGCCCTCTCTGCGCACACCACCCGCATCGCTGCTCAGGGCATGGCACTCGAACTGACGCTTCCCCCCGTGCCAGGTTCGGCACAGGTCGAGGTCGATCCGGACCGGATGCGCCAGATCCTGATCAACCTCGTGGAGAACGCCCTGCGCCATGCGCGTGCGGGCGGGTGGCTGGGCGTGGCCGTCGAAGCAGGTGGTGGCGAGGTCCGGTTGAGCGTGAGCGACAACGGGCCGGGCCTGCCCGCCAGCCAGCTCGCCAACCCTTTCCAACGCTTTCCCCACGCACCCGGGCATGCAGGCGGCGGCTCGGGGCTGGGCCTGTCCATCGTGCATGCGCTGGCCACCCGGCAGGGGGCGACGGTGGACGTGCAGCCCCGTGACGGCAGCGGCGGCCTGCGTTTCACGGTAACGCTGCGCCAGGCGCAGGGCTGACGCACGCCTTCAGCGGCGTCGCCCGCGCCGCAGCGTCATGCCTGCCGCCGTGGTGGCAGTTTGCGACGTGCAGGCGCTTCGGGCGGTGGCAACCAAGCCGCGAAGCCGTCGATCAGCAGCTGCAGCCCGGCCGGGAACGCCGTCTGGGAATCCATCGCCGAGAAGGCCTCGGCGATGAAGTGCGCACCGGTCGTCTCCTCCAGCGGATGGGCCATGATCTGCTCACGGATGTAGCGCCCGTGGTAGGCCGGCAGCTGCTTGCTGATCTCCGCGTAGGCCGATGACATCACGTACAGCGACACCAGGTGGAAGGCCAGCGCCGCCTGCGCCTGCGTGAAGCCCGCGCGGCGCAGCGTCTCGGCGGTGCGGTCCAGGTACAGGATGCCGAAGTCCGTCTCGCCCGGCCCCACGCGCTGGAACAGGCGGAAGCGGTTGTGCGACATGGTGTAGCGCAATACGCCGCCGTATTCCAGGTTCAGCTTGAAGGTGTGGGTGGCGTCGGTGCGCAGGTCTTCCTTCCAGTCACCCGTGAGCGCCGGCATGCAGGCGGCGCGGGCGCGGAAATAGCGGTTCACCACGCCGGAGATCAGGTCGTCGTGGCTGCCCACGTAGTAGTGGATCAGCGTGGGCGCCACGCCCAGCTCGCGCGCCAGGCCCACCATCGAGATCTCGCCCAGCGGCTCGCTGCGGGCGAGTTCGGTGGCGCGCTCGAGGATCTGTTCGCGCGAGATCTGCGGCGCGGCGGCGCCGGGTTCCGCATCGCGGCGCGGCGGGCGGCCGCGGCGGCGCACGGGCGCCTCCACGGCTGGCGGTTGGACCACTCCCTGCGCGGCCCGCGTGCCCCGTTTCTCTGCGGCGCTGCCCCGGGGGGCAACGGCGTCGGTGGAGCGGGCAGTTTTGGGTGCGGACACAGGCATCAGGGTATTCCCTTATTAAATTGTGAGCCTCACAAATGTCTAATTGAGACAGTCTAAATTAATTCGCTACAGAGGCTCACCATGGCAGAGGCAGGCAAAGGCAAGGTTACCGCAGGGCTGCGTGGCGCCGGCTGGGATCCGCGGCGCATGGACCGCCCCTTCCATACGCGGCCGATGGCGCTGCGCACGGCAGACCACCAGCGCACGCTGGGCCTGCTGTACACGCAGAGCGGCGATGAGAAGACCGTGGTGTGCCTGATGCACCCGCGCGAGTTCAGCGGCACGCCGTATCTCGTGCCCGACATCCTGGACGCCGGCTGCGCCGCCTGGGTGCAGGCGCCGCGCAGCATCGGCAGCGACCTGCGGCTGGAGCACGAGCTCGCGCTGCTGGACGTGGCGGCCGGTATGGTGCAGCTGCGCAAGCTGGGCTTCACGCGCGTGGTGCTGCTGGGCAACTCGGGCGGTGCGGGGCTGTATGCCTTCTACACGCAGCAGTCGCTGCGCGCGCCGGAGCGCCGGCTGGCGCGCACGCCGGCTGGGCGGCCCGTGGCGCTGGCCGAGGCCGACATGCCACCGCCGGACGACGTGGTGCTGGTGTCGCCGCACCCGGGCCAGGGCAAGCTGCTGATGGCCGGCATTGACCCTTCGGTGACGGACGAGAACGACCCCTATGCGGTCGACGCCTCGCTGGACCCCTTCGATGCCGCCAACGGCTTCGTGGCGCCGCCCGTCTCCTCGCACTACGCGCCTGAGTTCGTGGCCAGTTACCGCGCCGCACAACACGCCCGCGTGGAGCGGCTCGACACCTACGCCCGCGCCTTGCTGGCGCAGAAGGCCGAGGTCCGCAAGCGCCTGAAGGAAGGCGATAGATCGGCGGACACGCGCCGCCGCGCCGCGCACGCGCCCATCTTCCAGGTCTGGCGCACCGATGCCGACCTGCGCGCCTGGGACATTTCGCTGGACCCTTCCGACCGGGAGGTCGGTGGCCTCTGGGGCCGCGACCCCTTCGCTTCCAACTGGGGCAGCGTGGGCTTCGCGCGCATCGTCACGCCCGAGTCGTGGTTGTCGACGTGGTCGGGCATCAGCTCGCAGGCCAGCTTCGAGCGCTGCGGGCCGGAGGTCACCGTGCCGACGCTGCTGATCGAATACACGGGTGACCAGGCGGCCTTTCCCTCGGACATGGCAGCCATCCACGATGGCCTGGGCGCCACGCACAAGCCCTACGAGCGCGTGCGCGGCAACCACCACGGGCAGGCGCTGGCCGAGGGCGAGGAGTCGGGCCAGATCGTCGCGGGGCGCATGGTGCAGCAATGGCTGCGCGAGGCGCCGCGCGGCTGAGCGCAACGACGGATCCACCCCCGATGTCCCCCACTGCGCATCCCGTGCCGACGTTGCAGCGCCAGATCGTGCTGGCCGCGCGTCCGCAGGGCCTGCCCCGGCCCAGTGACTTTCGCCTGCAAGAGGCCGCCGTCCCCACGCCTGCCGAGGGGGAAGTGCTGGTGCGCCACAGCCACCTGGGGCTGGCGCCGGCCGCCCGCCCGCGCATGGACGACGTCGCCTCCTACGTCGCGCCCATGGCGCTCGGCGACGTGGTGTTCGGCCAGGCGCTGGGCACGGTCGTGGCATCCCGCACCGACAGTTTCCGCGTGGGCGAGCTGGTGATGGCGATGGCCGGCGGCTGGCAGGAATACTCCGTGGCACCCGCCGCGCTGCTCACCCGCGTGGACCTCGACACCGCGCCGGCCACCGCCTGGCTGGGCATGCTGGGCACCTCGGGCATGACGGCGTATGTGGGGCTGCTGGACATAGGCCAGCCCCGCGCCGGCGAGACCGTCGTCGTGAGCGCGGCCAGTGGCGCCGTGGGATCGGCCGCGGGCCAGATCGCGCGCATCCACGGCTGCCGTGTCGTGGGCATCGCAGGCGGGCCGCAGAAGTGCAAGTATGTGGTGGAGCAACTGGGCTTCGACGCCTGCGTGGACCACCGCGCGCCCGACCTGGCCCAGGCACTGCGAGGAGCATGCCCCACGGGCGTGGACATCTACTTCGACAACGTGGGCGGCACCGTGCGCGACGCGGTCTGGCCGCTGATGCGCCAGAACGGCCGCGTGGTGCTCTGCGGCCTGATCGCCGAATACAACAGTCCGCCGCAGCCCGGGCCCGGCTGGTTCCCGCTGCTCACGCAGCGCCTGCGCGTGCAGGGCTTCATCCTCTCAGACCACCTCGACCGCAAACCGGAGTTCCTGCGCGACGCTACCGCGTGGGTGCGCGAAGGCCAGCTGCGCGCACAAGAGTGCGTTTACGACGGGCTGGAGCAGACCGTCACCGCCTTCATCGCCATGCTGCAGGGCAGCCACCTGGGCAAGACGCTGGTGCGGCTCTGAACCACGCCGCGTCGCACCACCGATCACCGCCTTTCCCTTTTTTCGCACCACCCCAAACGGAGACACCACCATGCAACGCCGCCAACTTTCTTCCCTCGCCCTGGCCACCCTGACCCTGGCCCTGGGCCCGCTCACCGCCCACGCGCAAACCCCCGCCTGGCCGAGCAAGCCCATCCGCTTCGTCGTGCCGGCGCCCGCCGGCTCCGCACCGGACATCGCCGCACGCCTGGTCGGCGACAAGATCACCCGCGCGCTGGGCCAGGCGGTGCTGATCGACAACCGCCCCGGTGCGGGCGGCCTCATCGCCATGAACCACGTCAAGGCCTCGCCGCCTGACGGCTATACCTTCGCCTTCGCGCAGGCGGCGGTGGTGACCGTCACGCCCTTCACCTACAAGGAGGCGACCTATGACATGGACCGCGACTTCGACACCGTGTCCGTCGTGGGACGCACGCCGATGATGTTCGTGGCGAACATGGCCAACCCGGCCCGCACGCTGGCTGACGCGGTGGCACAGGCCAAGGCCAAGCCCGAGCAGGTGCCGGTAGGCAACCCCACGCGCACGTCCATCCCCCACCTGGCCGCGGAGATGGCAGGCATGCAGACGGGCTCGAAGTTCATGCAGGTGTCCTTCGGCAACACCGCCTCCGGTGTGCAGGCCGTGGTGGCTGGCGACGTGCAGTTCTATGTGGACGGCGCTGCGCCGCTGATCCCACTGGCCAAGGGCGGCAAGCTGCGCGTGCTGGCGGTCGCCTCCGACACGGTGCTGCCGGGGCTGGAGGAGTACCCGCTGGCCAACAAGTCGGTGCCGGGTCTCAACATCTACGGCTGGTTCGGCCTGTTCGCGCCCAAGGGCACACCGGCCGCCATCGTGCAACGCATGAATGCCGAGGCCAGCGCCGCCCAGCAGCAGCCCGACCTGGTCGCCAAATTCCACGAGTTCGGCACCTACCCTACGCCAGGCTCCGTGGCCGATGCTGCCAAGTATGTGAAGGCCGAGAACACGCTGTTCGGCAACGCGATCAAGTCGCTGGGCATGAAGGCCGAGTGACACGTCCTGCTGACTACGCCATACCCATCCATCGATGAACTCCCGGGAACCCTTGCCCATGTCCACCACCACCCCCTTCGGCGTGCGTGACCCGCTGCCCGGCGTGGTCTACGCGCCCGAGGCCGAGCTGCGCCGCTACGTCGATGCCGGCATGCTGCGCCACGAAACCCTGGCCGAGGCCCTGCGCGCGGCCTGCAGCGCGCACCCCGACAACGTGGCCGTGTGCAGCGTCGAGGCCAGCCACACCTATGCCGAACTTGACGCGCTGACGGACCGCATCGGCGGCGCCTTCCTGCAGCTGGGCCTGCGCCCGCTGGACCGCGTGGTATTCCAGATCGGCAACTGCGTCGAGCTGGTGCTGGGCTTCTGGGGCTGCCTCAAGGCGGGGCTGATTCCCGTGTGCACGCTGGCCGCGCACCGCGAGCAGGAGATCGGGTACCTCGGCAACCACGCCGCCGCGCGCATGGCCTTCGTGCAGGGCGATGATGCGAAGTTCGACGACGTGGCCTTCATGGCGCGCATGCGCGAGGGCATCCCCAGCCTGCAATGGATCGTGCAGGCCCGCGGCGAAAGGCGTGATCCTGCGCTGTACCTTCGCGCTCTGATCGACGGCATCACACGGGAGGCCGCACGCGACCTGCTGGCCCAGGTGCCGCAGGACCCCTTCCAGGTGGCGGTGTTCCAGCTCTCGGGCGGCACCACGGGCGTGCCCAAGATCATCCCGCGCTTCCACAACGAATACGCCTACAACATGCGCGCAGTGGCCGATCACCTGGGCTACCGCGCGGACGACGTGCTGTTCATGCCCATGCCGATGGTGCACAACCTCAACATGGGATGCTGCTGGGGCCCGTTCATGCTGACGGGCGGCACGGTGGCCATCGCCACCGGGCTCACGCCGCAGGCGCTGTGCGAGGTGTTCCAGCGCTTCGCACCCACCTGGACGGCCTTCGCCGGCCCGCTGGTGGAGAAGCTGCGTCCGGCCATCGAGTCTGGCCAGCTGCCGCTCACCCGGCTGCGCGGCGTGATCAGTGCCAACAGCGCCCCCGCGCTGCGCAAGCTGCTGGGCGCCACGGTGCACCACATCTTCGGCATGACCGAGGGCGTGATCATGCTCGCCCGCGCCGACCACCCGCAGGAGGTGCAGGACACGATGATGGGCTGCCCCGTGTCCGCGCTGGACAGCGTGAAGATCCTGCGCCCGGGCACCGAGGAAGAGATCACCGAGTCCGGCGTGGAAGGCGAATGCGCCTTCGCCGGCCCCTACACCATCCACGGCTACTACGACGCGGCCGAGCGCAACGCCCAGACCTTCACCAGCGACGGCTACTACCGTTCCGGGGACCTGATGCTGTTCCGCGACATCGGCGGCCAGCGCTACTACCAGTTCCGCGGCCGCACCAAGGACGTGGTGGACCGCGCAGGAGAGAAGGTGAACTCTGAGGAGGTGGAGACGCTCGTCGCGCAGCACCCCGCGGTGGAGAGCTGCGCCATCGTGGGCATGCCCGACCGCGTGTACGGCGAGCGCGTCTGCGCCTTCGTCACGCTGCGCCCCGGCGGCACCGCGCCCACCGTGAAGGAACTCGGCACCTTCCTGGAACAGCTGGGCCTGGCCAAGTTCAAGTGGCCCGAACGCATCGAGGTGCTGGCCGAGCTGCCGCTGACCAACGCCGGCAAGCTCAGCAAGCCCACGCTCAAGCAACGCATCACGGACCAGCTCAAGGCAGAGGCTGCACCCGCCTGAGCAACCCGTCTTCATCCAAGCAGGAGGAAACCATGACCACCCATCCCAAGACCATACCCATCGCCGGCGTGCACCACACGGCCCGACCCACCTGGAAGCTCGCCGAGACCGTGCACTTCTACCGCGACCTCCTGGGCCTGCCGCTGGTGCATGCGATCTCCGCGCGGGGCTGGGGACCGGAGGACCATGCGGACTTCCTGCACTTCTTCTTCGACAGCGGGAACGGCAGCACCATCGCGTTCTTCTACTACATCGGCACCACGCCGCCGGAGTTCGTGAGCGTGCGCGACGACTACCGTTACCGCGCCTCGCACACGGCCTGGCGCGTTGAGACCCGCGAGCAATTGCTGGAGTGCCGCGCCAAGGTGGAGGCGGCGGGCATCCCGCTGAAGTACCAGATCCGCCACGAGGTGATCGAGTCCATCTACTTCGACGATCCGAATGGATACGGGCTGGAAGTCACATGGCAGGTGCGGCCCTTCGAAACCGTGGACCTGGACGATGCCACACGCACCATCGAGGCGGCCATCGCACTGGAGCAGGCCAGTACGGACCAACCATTCGCCTCCATCGACCAGGTCTGGTCCGCCAAGGGCAAGGCCTTGTCGCAGGCTTTCGAAGCGGCGGAGGCATGACCATGCCCGAAGTCTTCGTGCTCGACGTGCCCGAATTCCGTGCGCTGGTGGACGCCGCGCGCACGGCCCCGGGTTGCCAGGTCGACGGCCCGCGGCTGGGCTACTGGCGGCTCAAGAGCAGCCAGCCGATGTCCTTCCGCCGCAAGGATCTGGGCTTTAAGCCCGCCGTGTGGCACGGCGCACTGACCGGCGGCCTGGTGGGCGCCATCGGCCGTTTCGACAATGACGAACTCGTCATCGGCGAGGCTGCATCATGAAGGTCGCCATCCTCGGCGGCGGCCCCTCGGGGCTGTACCTCGCCATCCTGCTCAAGCGCCGCCAACCGGAATGGTCCGTCGACGTGGTGGAACAAAACAGCGCCGACGCCACCTTCGGCTTCGGCGTGGTGCTGGCGGACTCGGGGCTGAGCCGCATCCAGGCCGCCGACCCCGAGGTCTACGAGCGGCTGATCGCCCGCATGACCTTCAACGGCGTGCAGACCATCAAGGTGCAGGAGCAGCCCATCGACCTGAACCACCCCGCCAAGGGCGGCGCCATCGCACGCATCGACCTGTTGCACGAGCTGCAGGCCATCGCGCAACGTGTGGGCGTGCAGATCCGTTTCGGACAACGCGTGGAACACCCCGACGGCCTGACCGCGCTGGGCCTTGGCGATGCGGACATCGTGGTGGGGGCCGACGGCGCCAACTCCGTGGTGCGCGCGGCGTACGACCAGGAGTTCGGCACCACGCGCTCCTCGCTCACCAACCACTTCGCCTGGTACGGCACGCAACGCGTGTTCGAGAAGACGGCGCTGGTCTTCCGCGACCATGAGCGCGGCAGCTTCATCGCGCACTACTATCCCTACTGCGCCACGGGCAGCACCTTCGTGGCCGAGTGTGACCACGCCACCTGGCAGCGCTTCGGCATGGAGGCCATGACCAACGACCAGCGCCAGGCCCTGTTCGAGCGCGTGTTCGCACCCGAGCTGGACGGCGCGCCACTCATCTCCAACAACTCCAACTGGCGCCAGTTCCCCGTGGTGCAGACCGCCCGCTGGACCCACGGCCGCCATGTGCTGATCGGCGACGCGCAGACGATCGCGCACTTCTCCATCGGCTCGGGCACGCGCATCGCCATGGAAGATGCCATCGCGCTGGCCAAGGCCCTCACCGATCCCGCAACCACCGGCAAGCCGGAACCCACGCCGCTGGAGCGGCTGCAGAAGTTCGCCGCGCACCACGGACCCGAGAAGGCCAAGCTGCTCTCGGCCTCGCGCAAGTCCTACCTCTGGTACGAACACGTGGGCGACTGGATGCGGCGTTATTCCCCGCTGGCCTTCGTGCATGCTTTCATGACACGCACTGGGCGCATGTCAGAGGCGCGGCTGGCGCAGGCGTATCCGGAGCTGGTGGCGCAGTGGCGCGAGGCGGGGCTGCTGCACGAGGCGGAATCCAAGGCGCCTGCAGCGCAGCCCTCATGACGGCACACGACGCCCCAGGGCCCTACGAAGCCGTCCTCTCGCGCCGCCCCCTGGTCGTGCACAAGCGCGTGCGCTGGGCGGACTGCGACCCGGCGGGTGTGGTCTTCACCGGCAAGTTCAGCGAGTACCTGCTGGTGGCCGTGGGCTACTTCCTCGACGAGATTGGCCAGGGCCACTATTCCCGCTGGGTGCAGTCGCTGGAGGTGGACACGCCCTGCAAGGGCCTGGACCTCACGTTCCAAGGCGCTCTGTGGCCCGAAGACGCGTTCCAGATGGCCTGCCACGTGGGCACCATCCGCGAGCACAGCTACGACCTGCACGTGGAGGCCACGCAAGAGGACGGCCGGCGCATCTTCAGCGGCCGCTTCTCGCCCATCTGCATCCAGCGCGGCGTGCGTGCGCGCGCCCCCATCCCCCCCGCGATGCTGGAGGCGCTGCGTGCGCACCAGCGCGCTCCTTCCGAAAAACCGACGCCATGACACGTCCCATCCGCATCGGCCAGATCGTGCCCAGCTCCAACACTACGATGGAGACCGAGATCCCCGCGATGCTGCGCGCACGCGAGGCGCTGTACCCCGAGCGCTTCACCTTCCACGGCTCGCGCATGCGCATGCACAAGGTCACGCCCGAGGAACTGGCCGCGATGAACCAGCAGGGCCTGCGCTGCGCCGCCGAACTCGCCGATGCGCGCGTCGACGTGATGAGCACCGCCTGCCTGGTCGCCATCATGGCGCAGGGCCTGGGCTACCACCGCCAGGTGGAGGCCGACTTCGCGCGCATCGTGGCCGAGAACGGCGCGAGCAGCCGCGTGATGACCTCCGCCGGTGCGCTGATCCATGGCCTGAAGAAGCTCGGCGCCAAGAAGATCGCATTGATGGCGCCTTACATGCGGCCGTTGACCGACAAGGTGGTGGCGTACATCGAGGCCGAGGGCATCGAGGTGCTGGACAGCCTGTGCTTCGAGATCCCAGACAACCTCGAGGTCGGCCGGCGCGATCCGATGCAGTTGCTGGAAGACGTCAAGCGCCTGAATACTGCGAACGCCGACGTGGTGGTGCTGTCGGCGTGTGTGCAGATGCCCTCGCTGCCCGCGCTGCAGATCGCTCAGGACCGGCTGGGCATTCCTGTCACCTCCACGGCGGCGTGCACCGCGCGGCAGATGCTGGACCTGCTGGAGTTGCCGGTGGGGGTGCCGGGGTTCGGGGCGGTGCTGGCTTAAGGGTGCGGCGGGGCCAACGCCAGAGCGCTGTCCCGCAGCGTTCTCATGGTACTAGTCCAGCCAGTTCTCCAACGCCAGCCCCGGCACACGCCTGAACTCGCGTTCGTTGTCAGTCACGAGCGTGGCGCCCAGTGCAACCGCCTGGGCCGCAATCCAGGTGTCGTTCGCCCCGATGGGTGTGCCACTGCGTTCCAGCGCCGCGCGAATCTCGGCATAACACTGGATGGTCGGGAGATCCAGTCCGACCAGGGGCAGCCGCGTGGCCAGTTCATTCAGGCGGGCACGGTTGCGCTCACCGTACGCCGACTTCTCCGCGCCGAAGGCCAGCTCCCCCAGCACAATTGCCGACAGCCGCAAGCTCTCGAGCGGCAGGCTTTCGAGCCGGTTGCGCGCGCTTGCGACACCCTTGAGCGATGCAATGAGGATGTTCGTGTCCAGCACATATATCGTCGCCGCCATGGTCAGTCCAGGCTTCGGACCGGCTCGGCTGCCGCGTCCTGTGGTGCTGAGAAGTCGATGTCTTCCGAGTCTTCCCAGAAATCCCTGAACGCATCTGCGGCTGTGCGTGGCTCGTCCGGGACCAGACGCGCCACGACCTTGCCATGCCGGGTGACAGCGATCTGCTCGCCCGCTTCCACGCGGGCCAGCAGCGCTGAAAAATGGGTTTTGGCGTCTACAACGGATACGCTGTGCATGGCCGGCCTCTAAAAATGACTATATGGTCATTCTACGGATTTTTTACTCCGCGCCGCTCACCCCTCCTCGAAAACGACCTCCTGCGCCCCTTCCCACAGCACCCTCCGCCCCAGCTCCTTGAGCTGCTCCCGCCCCTCGACGATGGTCAGAAAGTGGTTGCCCGCCAGCGGCCCCATCTTGCTCGCGAAGCTGCAGGCGCCATACGCCCAGATGATCTCGGTCTCGCTGTAGCCGCCGGGATAGAACAGGATGTCACCGGCCGAGGGGTGGGCGGTGTGGTTCTCGAAGCCCACGGCCTGGCCCGCATGCGCCAGTTGCCAGCCACCCAGCGGCACCCAGACACCCTCGCCGCTCCAGCGCACGTGGATGATCTTCTGACGGTAGGGCAGCAGCGTGCGGAACGCGGCCACGGTGGCGGGTGCGTCGGGGTGCGTCTCGGCGACAAATGGAAGGCCTGCGGCGGTGATGCGGATACGGGACATGAGGAACCCTTTGGTGGAACGTAGGAGGGGCACCCGTTTCCGGGCGTCCCGCCGACGATATCGCAGCAGCAGTCAGGACGCTGGCGGGTCGGGATGCAGGTGCACGGCCAGCCACAGCGCACCGTCCGACACCCTGCGCACGGTATGGGGCATGCCCGCAGGCAGGAACAGGTAGTCGCCTGCGTTCAGTTCCCGCAACTGGCCCGCGACCTCCAGGGTGGCATCCCCGCGCACCAGCAGCACCCATTCGTCCTGCGCCTGCACGAACTCTGTGGGCATCGCGTCGCGTGCACTGACGATGCGCTCCACCACCAGGTTGCGGTGCCGCAGCAGCTCCTCGAAACGCTCGCCCGTGGCGGGTACTGCCGAATCGGCAAAGAGGTTGCCTGGTGTCATGCGGTGCGGGAAGAACGGGCTGCGCGCGGAGGGGCATTGCATGTTGCCATACGCAAGCCGCTGCATGCGTTCAACATCTCCGCTCTGCGGGGAGGCCCCCATGGAGCCGTCTCGCAACAGGCGCTGACCGGCCTTTCAGGCCGATGCCAGCACCGCGCGCAAGGCCGTCGCCAGCGGCGTGGTGGGCCGGCCGATCAACGTGCCCAGCTGATGGCCATCGTCGAACAACGCCCCCTTCGCCGCGCCGGCATCCGAGTCCGCCAGCAGCTCCGCGAAGGGCTTCGGCAGTCCCGCACCGACCAGCGCCGCAGCGAAGTCGGCCTGCGGCAGGTTCAGGTATTTCACGCTGCCTGCGGTCTGCCCGTTCAACTCGGCGACCAGTTCGGCCAGCGTGTAGGCCGTGTCGCCCGCCAGCTCGTAGACACGGTTCGGCCCCACGGACTGCGTCAGCACCACGGCTGCCGCGGCGGCATAGTCGGCGCGCGTGGCCGAGGCGATGCGCCCTTCGCCCGCCGAACCCATGAACACCCCGTGGTGGCGCGCGGCCGGCACGCTGGCAAGGTAGTTCTCGGTGTACCAGCCGTTGCGCAGCAGCACGTGCGACATCCCAGATGCGTCGATCAGCGCCTCGGTGGCCTTGTGTTCGTCGGCCAGACCCAGCGGCGAGCTGTCGGCGCGCAGCAGGCTGGTGTAGACCAGTTGCCCCACTTTCGCCTCGCGCGCGGCCTCGATGACGGCGCGGTGCTGCACCAGGCGCTGGCCCACCTCGCTGGACGAGACCAGCAGCACGCGCGAGGCCCCCGCCAGCGCGGGGACCAACGTCTCGGGCCGTGCGTAGTCGGCCTCGCGCACGGTGATGCCCTGGGCGGCCAGCGACGCGGCCTTGGCGAGGTTGCGCACGGCGGCGACGATGCCGGACGCAGGCACGCCGCGCGCGAGCAGATCCTGGATGACGAGTTGGCCCAGCTGGCCGGTGGCGCCGGTGACGACGATCATGGTGTGAACTCCTGTGGTGGGTGAAGAGTCCATCGTAGGACGCTTGCAAAACAGATTGAATGCATGAAAATCCATATTTCATGTCATTGCGTTCAGCTTCGTAGAATCCAACACCATGCCCACCGACCTGCTGACCCATGTGCTGCGCGACGCGGGCCTGTCGCGCCGGCTGCTCGACCTGAGCGAACTCTCCGACACCCACGCATTGCAGTTTCCCTGCGAGCGCAGCATGGGCCTGCACATCGCGCTGCGCGGCCCCGTGCACCTGCATGCACCCGGACTGCCCGCCCCCGTGGTGCTGGCCAGCGGTGACGTGGCCGTGATGGCCCGGGGCTGTGAGCATGTGCTGAGCCTGCGCCCTGCACTGGCGGGGCAGGTCACGGAACGCATCGATGCCCGTGTTGCCGCCAGCGCGGATGCCGCAGGCCGCGGCGGCCTGGTGCTGAGCGGGGCCTACCAACTGTGGCACACGCCGCTGCACCCCCTCTTCGCCGAAATGCCGGCCTGGTCCGTGCTGCGCGCGGCCGACATGCCGCGCCTGGGTCCGCTGGCCCTGACCAGCAGCCTGCTGGCCGAAGAGCTGCGCAGCACCGAACCCGGCGCCAACATCGTGGTGCATGGCCTGCTGGACGTGGTCTTCACCTACGCGCTGCGGCAGGTCATCGCGCAATGCGCCCGCGCCCGGACGGGCTGGAGCCAGGCCGTACACGATCCGCAGGTAGGCCGCGCCGTGACGCGCATGCACGACGACCTGGCCCATCCCTGGACGCTCGAAGAGTTGGCGCGCAGCGCCGGCCTGTCACGCACCGCGCTGGCCGAGCGTTTTCGCGGCGCGATGGGCGACACGCCGCTGAACCACCTGCGCACGCTGCGCATGCAGCGCGCCATGCAGTTGCTCTCCGCCACCACGCGCACACTCGAAACCGTGGCGGCGGCGGTGGGCTACCAGGATGCCTTCACCTTTTCCAAGGTGTTCAAGCGCACGGTGGGAATCTCGCCCAAGGCCTTCCGTCAGCAGGACGCGGCGGAGCAGCAGGACCCCTACCGCTTCCAGGCGGGCTGAAGCCATTCAGGTTGCGACGCGGCCCCGCAGCGATTTCTCCAGCACATGGCGTGTCATGCTGCTGGCCAGCTCATGCTCGCCCAGGAACACCGTGCCCGCATGCTCGGAGCGCAGCAGCATCGCATCTTCCTCGTTGTGGCTGCGCACGAGGATGTCGATGCCGGGGTTCAGCGCACGCGCAATCTCGATCATGCGGCGCACGCGCAGCGTGTCGGGCGTGGCGATGATCAGCGCCTGCGCACGCGCGATATGGGCCTGGATCAGCACGGCCGGGTCCGACGCATCGCCGGCCACGGCATGCCGGCCCTGCGCACGCAGCGCCTCCACGCGTTCACGGTTCTCCTCGGCCACCACCACGCGCACGTTGTGCGCGGCGAGCGCGTCGCCGATGAGGCGGCCCACGCGACCGTAGCCCACCAGCACCAGGTGGCCCGTGACGTCGTGCGAAGCCACGGTCATCGGCAGTTCCGCCAGCGGGTCCTCGGAGCGCTCCAGCGCCCGCGCCAGCCGCGAGCGCGCGCGTATCCACCGCTGCGCGGGCTCGATGGTCTGGAACACCAGGTGGTTCAGCGAGATGGAGATCAGCGCGCCGGCCAGGATCAGGCTCATGCCCTCCTTGGGCAGCAGGCCCAGCGCCGCGCCCAGCCCGCCCAGGATGAAAGAGAACTCGCCGATCTGCGCCAGGCTGGCGGATACGGTGAGCGCCGTGTTCAGCGGGTAGCGGAAGAACAGCACCAGCCCGAAGGCCGCAAACGACTTGCCCACCACGATGATCGCCACCACGGCCAGCACCTGCAGTGGTTTCTCGGTCAGGATCGCCGGGTCGAACAACATGCCCACCGAGACGAAGAACAGCACCGAGAAGGCATCGCGGAAGGGCAGCGACTCGTCCGCCGCGCGGTGGGCAAAGCTGGACTCGCGCATCACCATGCCCGCGAAGAAAGCGCCCAGTGCGAAGGACACGCCAAAGAGCTTGGCCGACCCGTAGGCGATGCCCATGGCCACGGCGATCACGCAGAGCGTGAACAGCTCGCGCGAATCCGTGTCCGCCACATACCGCAACAACCAGGGGAACAGGCGCCGCCCCACGACCAGCATCAGCGCCACGAAGATTGCGATCTTGCCCACGGCAAACAACAGCGCCTCGCCCAGGCCGCCACCGCCCGCGGCCGACGCAGAGGCCACCGACGCGGCCAGGCCACCGGCATCCCCCCCCAGCCAGGCCCCGACGGGTGGCAGCAACACCAGCACCAGCACCATCGCCAGGTCTTCGACGATCAGCCAGCCCACCGCGATCTGCCCGTTGGTGGACTGCAATTGCCGCCGCTGCTCCAGCGCACGGATGAGCACGACCGTGCTGGCCACCGACAGCGACAGCCCGAAGACCAGCGCCCCGCCCATGCTCCAGCCCCAGCTCCAGGCCAGTGCCCCGCCCATCAGCGTGGCCACCGCGATCTGCACGGTGGCGCCTGGCAGCGCGATGCGCCGCACCGCCAGCAGGTCCTTGAACGAGAAATGCAGGCCCACGCCGAACATCAGCAGGATCACGCCCACCTCGGCGAGCTGGGCCGACAGCTCCACATCGGCCACGAAGCCCGGTGTGCCGGGCCCCAGGATCACGCCCGCCACCAGGTAACCCACGATGGGCGGCAGGCGCACGCGCTGTGCCACCAGCCCCAGCACCAGCGCCAGGCCCAGCATGGCGGCAATGGTGACGATGAGGGACACGTTGTGGGGCATGGTGCGTTTGATTATGCGGGACACCCCCCGCTCCCGCACCCCCGATGCTCCCCATGCGATAGCACCATCCGCCAGGGCCGGCACCGCGGCGGGCCAGCGCGGATTCAGTGCCGGCTCAGTGCGGGGTCAGCGCGCCTGCGCCAGCTGAGCGCGGGTCCAGCGCACGATGTCCGCCGCACCCATGGCACCGGGCTGGCGCGCGATCTCACGGCCGCCACGGAACAGCGCCAGCGTGGGGATGCTCCGGATCTGGAAGCGCGCACCCAAGGCCCGCTGGGCCTCGGTGTCCACCTTGGCCAGCCGCACGTGGGGCTCCAGCTGCGCCGCAGCCTGCTCGAAAGCCGGCGCCATCTGCCGGCAGGGGCCGCACCACGGGGCCCAGAAGTCCACCAGCACGGGGATGTCACTGCGCTCCGTGTGGCGCGCGAAGGCGGCTTGGTCCAGCGCTACGGAGTGGGCCGTGAACAGCGGCGCGTGGCAGCGTCCGCAATCGGGCGCGTTGCCCAGGTCGGCCGGGGCCACGCGGTTGGTGGTGTGGCAGTGCGGGCAGACGATGTGGGAGGTGCTGGCGGTGTTCATGGCAGTCGGAGGCAAGGAGCGGGTCCCAACCAATTGGGGACCTTCACGATGTGTTCAAGAGAGCGCGCGGGCACGGGCGGCCGATCAGCTCACCCGGTCCACCCAGCGCGACAGCACGATCAGCGTGACCAGCGCCAGCACCACGGCCGGCATCACCACCACCAGCCCCAGCCAGGCCCCCAGCACGCCCAGCGCCGCCGGCCCCAGCGCCGCGCCCATGCAGGCGAAGGCTACCTGCCGGCCCACCACCTTGCGGGCCGTGGCGGCGTCGAAGCGCCGCGTGGTCTCGTGCATCAGCGAGGGGTAGATGGGCGCCAGGCCCAGGCCCATCAACAGCAGCCCCGCGACCGACAGCGCGATGGGCAGTCCCGGCACGGCGAACAGCAGCGCACCGGCCAGCGCGAGCATCAACCCACCCTGCACGATGCTCCGGTTGCTCCAGCGCGCCGACACGGTGCCGATGGCGAAGCGCCCCGCCATGATGGCGCCGAAATAACACGACACCCAGAAGCCCGCGTCGCCCGCGGCCACACCGCGGCTCTCCACCAGGATGGACGCGATCCACAAGCCCGTGCCCAGCTCCGCGCTGCTGTAGACCATGAACAGCCCCGGCGCCAACCACGCGGCCCATGCGGGTGGCACTTTGCCGTCGCCGCCCGCGCGCGCCTCCGCGCTGCCGTGTGTGGCCGCTGCAGCGTCCGCGCGCGGCCACCAGCGCAGCGTCGCCAGGAACACCAGCGCCAGCGTGAGCTGGATGGCACCAATGCCCCTGTAGCCGCCCTGCCAGCCCGCCTGCTGCAGCAACGCGGCGCCCATCAGGATCGGCCCCAGCGTGGCGCCCACGCCCCAGCAGCCGTGCAGCCAGTTCATGTGGCGGGAGGAATAGTGGTCCGCGACATAGTGGTTCAGCCCGGCATCCACGGCCCCCGCGCCCAGGCCCAAGGGCACGGCCAGCAACAGGATCCAGCCAAAGGCCGGCGCCATGGCAAAGCCCAGCAGCGCCCCGCCCGTGAGCAGGCCGCTCAGCACCACGATGCGCCCCGTGCCCAGGCGCTGCAGCATCCAGCCGCTGGCAAAACCGGACAGTGCTGAGCAACCGGTGATCACCATGCCCACCAGCCCGGCGGCCTGCAGCGGCTGGGCGAAGTCCACCCGCATGGCGGGCCAGGCTACGCCCAGCACGCTGTCGGGCAGGCCCAAACTTACGAAGGCCAGGTAGATGATGGCCAGCAGCCGAGGCGTTCCCATGTCAGTCGCGCCCGGCCGCACGAAGCGGCTGACGCGCCCCCTCGGGGGGCAGCGGACCTTGCGAAGCGGGTGAGCGTGGGGGCATCTTGATCTCAGACGAGCTTGGCGATCACGCCAGCCACCAGGCTCAACAGGACCGTCGATGTCAATGGAATGAACCACTCGCGGCCGAAGAGCCGGAAGCGGAAGTCGCCCGGCAGCTTGCCCACGCCCAGCTTGCCCAGCAGCGGCGAGACCCAGCTGATCAGCACCAGGGCCAGGAAGATCACGAGCATCCAGCGGATCATGCGGCGTGCTCCTTCACAGCGCGTGGCTGCGGTCACCCTGCGCGAAGCCGAGGGCCCCCCACGGCGTGCCGCAATAGAAACCGATGACCTTGAATAGTTCGCCCATCTCGTGTTCCATGAAAAGTTTCTGCGCCAGCGTCTTTTGCTGCCAGCTGGCATCGCCAAGCAGGTCCAGGATGCCGCAGTTCAGCAGGAAGCGCGCCTGGCTGGTGTAGCCCAGCAGGCCCACATCGGGTAGGCCCTGCGCCAGCCGCTGGTCGCCCACGGCCTGCACGGCCAGCGCGATGCCGGTGAAGTCCACATGCGCGGTGATGTCCTTGGCGCCCACGTCGCGCAGCGGCTGCTCGTCCATGCGGTGCGCGCGGTGGCACATCACGGTGCCCATGGAACGCTGCGGGTGGTAGTACTCGCGTTCGGGAAAGCCATAGTCGATGAAGAAGGCCGCGCCGCGCCCCAGCCCGTCGAGCACCGTGCGCACGAAGGCCCGGGCCTGCGGATGCACTTCGGTGAGGTAGTCGTGCGCACCCTCCGGCTCCAGTGGCGGGCGCAGCGTGGTGGGCCGGTCGCGCCAGGCCAGCACACCGTCCGCATCCAGGCCGACGCCACGTTCATGCCACTGCCCCGCCACACGGTGCAGCAGCGTGACGGGCATGGCATCGAGCACCTCGTTGCCCACCACCACGCCTTCGAAGCGCTCTGGCAAAGCATCCACCCAGCGTACGGTGTCGCCATGGGGCTGCAGCCGCTGCTGCTGGCGTTCCCGCAGGCCGGCCGAGAGTTCCACGATGGTGTAGCGCTGCACACGGGTACCCAACGCCTCCAGCAACTGGCTGGCCAACGCCCCCGAACCCGCACCGAACTCCCACACCTCGGTGGTGCCGGTGACCTCCAGCGCCTGCGCCACCTGCGCAGCCAGTGCCCGGCCGAAGTAGGGGCTGAGCTCGGGTGCGGTCACGAAATCGCTGGCGGGTGCGCCCCGCTGCAAGGCCTCGGCATGCAGGCCTGTGCCCAGGATGCCTTCGCCGCGCGCGTAATAGCCCAGGCCCGGCGTGTACAGCGCCAGCGCCATGAAGGCCTCGAAGCCGATCCAGCCACCTGCTGCGTCCAGCGCGCGCCGGATGTGCTGCGCCATCGCGGGCGCCGCAAAGCCCTGGGCCTCGGGCTTACGTGGGGTGCTCGTTAAACTTGCCTGTGTTTCCATCTGTCCCCGGATTGTCCGCGAATGCCGCCGTCTCCTTCCCTCGCCGTACCCCCCGCTCCCCGCACCGTGCTGGTCACCGGCGCCGCCAAGCGCCTGGGCCGCGAGATCGCGCTGGCGCTGGCAGGGGCTGGATGGCAGGTGGCCGTGCACTACCGCGACTCGGTGGAGGACGCTCGCCAGACCAGCGCCGACTGCGCACTGCTGTCGGGCAACAGCTCGGCCTTTCGCGCCAACCTGGCCAACGAGAGCGCCGTGCGCAACCTGCTGCCACGCGTGGTGGCGCATTTCGGGCAGCTGGACGCGGTGGTCAACAGCGCCTCCACCTTCGAGCATGACACGCCGCAGAGCTTCAGCTTCACGGCCATGGACAAGCACCTGCGCGCCAACACCGGCGCCGCGATCATCCTGGCCCAGGCGCTGTACGAACACCTGGCCGAGCGCCAGGGCCGGCTGGACGAGGAGGCTGCCCCCTTGCGCGGCGCCGTCGTGAACCTGCTGGACCAGAAACTCTGGAACCAGAACCCGGATTTCATCAGCTACACCCTGTCCAAGGCCGCGCTGGAAGCCGCCACCACCATGCTGGCGATGGCCCTGGCGCCGCAGCTGCGCGTGGTGGGCGTGGCGCCGGGGCTCACGCTCACCAGCAGCATGCTCAGCGAGGCGCAGTTCGCCAGCCGCCACAAACTCGCGCTGCTGGACAGCTCCTCCACCCCGCAGGACGTCGCTGCCACGGTGCGCTTCGCGCTGGAGAACAACTCGCTGACCGGCACCACGCTGCTGGTGGACGGTGGCCAGCACCTGATGCGTTTCGAGCGTGACTTCTCGCTGATGTAGCCCCTCAGCCCCCGATCCATCCACCCCCACATGGCCATGAACTCCCCGCGCGGCACCCAGATCCTGACCCTGACCGGGCTGCGCTTCGACGCGAGCCTGGGCATCCTCGAATCCGAACTGCTGGACCCGCAGCCCATCCAGGTGGACGCCGAGCTCAACCTGGGCACCCAGGCGCTGCACCCGCAGGACGACGCTATCAACCACGTGCTGGACTACCGCAAGATCCGCCAGATCATCATCGACGAATGCCGCGCCGTGCACGTGAACCTGCTGGAAACGATGATCGGCAAGCTGGCCGCGCGGCTGATGCTGCTGCCCGGCGTGGTGGGCGTACGCGTGAAGATCGCCAAGCTGGAGATCTTCGACGACTGCGAAGTCGCCATCCGCGTGGAAACCGGGCAGTGGTGAACACCTTCTGAGGACCATCATGGAAACCACCTGGCTCGAAGAAGCCCCCACCATCGAAGCCCCCCCGCGCGATTCGCGCCTGAAGATCGAGCGCGAGGCCCACAAGCTCGAGAAGCGCCTGTGCCGCCAGGTCGGGCAGGCCATCGTCGACTACAACATGATCGGCGAAGGCGACAAGGTCATGGTCTGCGTGAGCGGCGGCAAGGACAGTTATGCCCTGCTCGACATCCTGCTGAAGCTCAAGGCGCGCGCGCCGGTGCACTTCGAGCTGATCGCCGTCAACCTCGACCAGAAGCAGCCAGGCTTCCCCGAACACGTGCTGCCGCAGTACCTTCAGGCACTGGGCGTGCCCTTCCACATCGAGAACCAGGACACGTATTCCATCGTCAAGCGCGTTATTCCCGAGGGCAAGACGATGTGCAGCCTGTGCAGCCGGCTGCGCCGCGGCATCCTCTACCGCGTCGCCGACGAGTTGGGCGCCACCAAGATCGCGCTGGGCCACCACCGCGACGACATCCTGCAGACCTTCTTCCTGAACATGTTCTTCGGTGGCAAGCTCAAGGGCATGCCGCCCAAGCTCGTCAGTGACGATGGCCGCCACGTCGTGATCCGCCCGCTGGCCAACGTGGCCGAGAAGGACCTCGTCCGCTGGGCCGCGCACCGCGCCTTCCCGATCATCCCCTGCACCCTGTGCGGCAGCCAGACCAACCTGCAGCGCGTGCAGGTGGCCGAGATGCTGCGCAGCTGGGACAAGCAGTTCCCCGGCCGCATCGAGAGCATGTTCTCCGCGTTACAGAACGTGGTGCCTTCGCACCTGATGGATGGAACGCGTTTCGATTTCAAGGGTCTGACTCCTACGGGCGTCCCGAGCGTTGACGGCGACAAGGCTTTCGACAGCGAGGATTTCACGCCCCCCGCCGCACCGGCCCTGCAGGTGGTGCGATTCGACTGATGGTGGTGGGCGACGGCGCGGGACGCGCCGCGCCCTTGCAGGTCGGTGCGCACCGCATGCGCCGGCCAGGAGAACATGGCATGAAGACAAGAACCCTCGCTCTGCTGCTGGGCGCCGCGCTGTTGCTGGCCGGATGCGGTGGCATGCGCATCGTGGACTCGGACGTCAGCAGCTTCACGGCCGCGATCGGGCCCACGCCCGCCATCACCCTGCCCGCCCCCTACCGCTTCGAACGCCTGCCCTCGCAGCAGTCCGTGCCTGCACAGCAAGACGCCCTCGAACATTTGCTGGAGCCCGTGCTCGCGCAGGCCGGCCTGCAGCGCAATGACGCGGCCGCCCAGTACAGCGTACAGGTCACGGTGCGCACCTTCCGCGACCCGCAGGCACCCTGGGACGACCCGCGTTATGTGCAGGGCTACGTGCGGGCCTACCCGTTCATGACGCCCTATGGCGTGTGGATGCGCAACCCCTCGATGAACGTCATGCAGTTCGACATGCCTTACTACCGGCGTGAGCTGCACCTGGTGCTGCGCCGCCTGTCCGATGCGCAGGTGGTCTACGAGACCCGCGCGCAGCACGACGGCCGCTGGCCCGACGACCAGGCCGTATTGCCGGCGATGGTGCAGGCGGCGCTGCAGGGCTTTCCGACGCCGGTGTCGGGGCCGCGGCGCATCGCCATCGAGATCCCACGCTGACGCGGTGCTCAGCCGGAGGCTTTCCACGCCCCCTTCAGGCTGCTGCGCGCGGCCGCGATGAAGGCGTCGCAGGCCGGTGACAGGTGCCGGTCGCGCTTGGTCACGATGTAGATGTCGCGCGAGACCTTCGGTTCGTTCAGCGCCTTGACCACCAGCTGGCCCCGGTAGCTGGACTGCAGCGCATACGCCGTGGGCATGATGCACGGCCCCAGGCCACAGGCCGTCATCCACAGCGCCGTCGACTGGAACGACACCTCGTTGACAACGCGCAGGCCGATGCCCGCACCGGTGGCCGCCAGGTCCACCAGCTGCCTCACCCCGTAGCCCGGACGCCCGGCGATCACGGGATGCCCCTCCAAATCGGCCCAGCGCAGGCGACGCAGCTTGGCCAAGGGATGGTCGGGCAGGCAGACCAGCGCCAGGTGGTCGCGCAGCAAGGTCTGCTGGTCCACCGCGTTGCCGGCGTGCTCCGGCGTTCCGATCCCGAAATCCACGTGCTCCCCCACGATGCGCGAGAGGAACTGGTCGGGTGCGCAATCGTCCACGCGCAGCACGATGTCCGGATGCGCCGCCCGGAACACCTGCACGATGCGCGGCATCAGCATGCCCGCCAGCGTGGGCGTGATCACCACCGACACCTGGCCGCGCCGCAGCTCGCGCAGGTCGCGGAAGCCGCTGCTGAAGGCGCCCATGTCGCGCAGGATGCGCTCGGCCAGCACCGCGGCATCCGTGGCGGCCTGCGTGGGTTGCAGCGCGCGTGTGGTGCGCTCGAACAGCCGCACGCCCAGCCCCTCCTCCAGCTGGCGGATCAGCACGCTGACCGCGGACTGCGTCACGAAGAGCTGGGCCGCAGCGGCACTGAGCTTGCGCAGCCGGTAGACGGCCAGGAAGGCCTGCAGCTGGCGCACGGTGGGCAGGGCATTCTGATTCATGAAGCGACTTTAACGAATGTGCAGAATATTTCGATGGATGCATGAATGAAGATGCGCTCCAATGCCGGGCCGACCCCACCTGGAACACGAGGAGACCGCATGCCCGACACGGCCCAGAGCCGCGGCTACCGCCGCATCGCCACCGAAGAAGCCTGGGCCCCGCCCGAACTGGCGCAGCGCTACCTCGCGCTGCTGGAGGCCGGCACCCACAACGACCCGGGCTTCCAGAACCTCTGGGGCTTCTTCGCCAAGAGCGAGTCGCCCCGCGCCCGCGACCTGTTCCACCGCATCCAGGACCTGGAGCAGCGCCGCATCGCCGACATGGATGCCGCCGGCATCGACCTGCAGCTGCTGATGCTCACGGCCCCCGGCGTACAGATGTTCGACGCCGCCACCGCCTGCGCGCTGGCCACGTCCTCCAACGACCAGCTGGCCGAGGTGATCGCGCGCCATCCCACGCGCCTGTCTGGCTTGGCTGCCTTCGCACCCCACGCGCCCGAAGCCGCTGCGAAGGAGATCGAGCGCAGCATCACGAAGCTGGGCCTCAAGGGCGCGCTCGTCAATTCGCACACGCAGGGCGAATACATGGACGACACGAAGTACGATCCGATCTTCGCGGCCTGCGAGGCGCTGGACGTGCCGCTGTACATCCACCCGAATTCGCCCTCACCGCAGATGGTGCAGCCCTTCCTCTCTCGCTGCCTGGACGCCGCCATCTTCGGCTTCCAGGCCGAGACCGGCCTGCATGTGCTGCGCCTGATCGTGAGCGGTGTGTTCGACCGTTTCCCCAAGCTCAAGGTCGTGCTGGGCCACCTGGGCGAAGGCCTGCCCTTCTGGCTCTACCGCATCGACTTCATGCATGCCGGCATCGTGCGCGCCAACCGCAGCGAAGGCGCAAGGCCCCTGCAGCGCAAGCCCAGCGAGTACCTGCGCCAGAACTTCTGGTACACCACCAGCGGCATGGCCTGGGAGCCGGCTATCCGCTTCGTGCAGGACAACATCGGCCACGACCGCGTGATGTACGCCATGGACTATCCCTACCAGTACGTTCTGGAGGAGGTGCAGGCCATGGACGCCCTGGCACTCACGCCGGAGCAGAAACACGCCTTCTTCGAAGGCAACGCGGTGCGGCTGTTCCGGCTCTGAGCCGCGCCCGCACCGCCGGCCACGCACACACAGGAGACACCCCATGCACCCCACCCGCAGACACCTCGTGATGACGCTGGCCGCCGCGCCGCTGGCCGGCCTGCCGCTGGCCGGCCTGCCGCTGGCCAGCCCGGCGCAGCAGCCGGCCTGGCCCACGCGCCCCATCCGCCTGGTTGTCACCTTCCCGCCCGGCGGCAGCAGCGACGCGGCTGCACGCATCGTCGCGCCCAAGCTGGCCGAGCGCCTGGGCCAGCCCGTGGTGGTGGACAACAAGCCCGGCGCCGGTGGCGGCGTGGGCCTTGAGCTGGTAGCCAAGGCACCGGCGGACGGCTACACCATCGTGCTGGCAGCCGCAGGCGGCCTCACGGCCAACCCCTCGCTCTACAAGAACCTCGCCTACGACCCGGTGCGCGACTTCGCGCCCGTCACGAGTTTCGGCACCAGCCCCTTCGTGCTGATCGCCAACCCGTCGCTGCCGGCGAAGACCGTGGGCGAGGTGATCGCGATGGCCAAACAGCAGCCCGCCAAGTTGAGTTACGCCTCAGGTGGCAACGGCACGGCCATGCACCTGTCGGGCGAACTCGTCAAATCCATGGGCGGCGTGCACATCCTGCACATCCCGTACCGCGGCAGCGGCCCGGCGATGTTGTCCGTGATGTCGGGCGAAACCCAACTGGCCGTGGTGGACCTCGCCACCGTGGCCGGCCAGCTGCAGTCGAACCGGCTCAAGGTGCTGGGCGTGCTGGACAGCAGGCGCTCGTCGCTGGCACCGGAGTTCCCCACGCTGGCCGAGTCCGGCCTCAAGGACTTCGACGCCGCCGGCTGGTTCGCGATCCTCGCGCCGGCCGCCACACCCCAGGCCATCGTGGCGCGGCTCAACACCGAGATCACCACCATCCTGCGCCTGCCCGAAGTGCGTGAACGTTTTGCCGCCGCCGGCCTGGAGCCGCTGCCCAGCACCAGCGAAGAGCTGGCGCAGCGCATCCGCGCCGAAACCACCAAGTGGGCGCAGGTGATCAAGGTGTCCGGCGCGAAGCTGGACTGACCGCCTTCAGGCAGCACGCGGCATGGCCTGCGCACCCGCGGCGTCGGCGAGCAGCCTCTGCAGGATCTCCGGCACCTCGAAGATCGCGCGGTTGTGCTGCCGCCGCACCTGCGCCTGGAAGGCCGGCAACTGCGCGCACAGCGCGGGCACCGCCGTCCCCACATCGCGGAAGCTGTTGAGCACCACGCCCAGGCCGTTGTCGTCCAGCCACTGCGTGTTGTAGCGCTCCTGTGGCATGGTGCCCGCGTTGCGCACCGTCACCACGGGCAGCCCCATGTGCACGGCCTCGGACAGGCTGCCGGGCCCGGGCTTG
The DNA here is from genome assembly GCA_965278985.1 of Burkholderiaceae bacterium. Classification (GTDB taxonomy): domain Bacteria; phylum Pseudomonadota; class Gammaproteobacteria; order Burkholderiales; family Burkholderiaceae_C; genus CAISIP01. The sequence continues at coordinate 3,262,005 of OZ257131.1, forward strand.
CCGATGAAGAAATCGCCCAGCGCGAGGTGCCGCCGCACCTCGCGCGTGAAGCCCACCACCCTGCGTGGTGCCGCGGCCTTGTGCTGGCGCAGCCGCTGGGCCAGCGCGGTGTGGTGGCCGCAGAGCAGGATCAACGGCACGTCGGGCAGCTTGCGCGCTATTGCGTCCATCGCCATCGAGCCCGCACCGCCGAACATCACCACGCCCACCGGCTGCCCCGGCGCGAAGCCTAGCGCTGCACGCTCGGCTTCGCGGTCCATCTCCAGCGGCGCATGGAAGTCGGGGTGCATCAGCATGCCCGAGGTGGCATGCAGGAAGTCGTCGCCATGGCCCGCCGCGCGCGCCTGCGCCAGCGCATGCGGCGTGCCGCAGACCAGGTGCTGCGGCAGGTCGGGCTCGCCCCAGAAATGCGGCGGCAGGTCCGCCATGTCGGTCATCACCGTCACAAATGGCGTGTGCGGTTGCAGCGCGTGCAGGCTCTGGCACATCGCGCGGTTGAAGTTGGGCACCAGCGACACCACCATCTCGGGCCGGCTCTGGCGCCAGTGGGCAGACAAGCGTTCGCACAGCAGGTTGTGCGCCATGCGGATGCCGCCCTGCAGCAGCTTGAGCTCCTGCGCCAGGCCCAGCGTCCAGCCGCGCGCGAGGCGCAGGTTGTAGAGGTCCTCCGGTGCCATGCCGGTGCAGCGCTGGAACAGGGCCTGCGGGTCGATCACGTCGAACAGGTTCACGAGCCGCAGCGTCCAGGGGCGCTGCTGCCGGTCACACACGGCCTGCAGGGCGAGCGCGGCGGCACGGTGGCCGCCGCCGGCGTTGAAATACAGCACGTCGATGGGCGTGGCGTTGCCGTTGCCCATCGGTGCTGCGCGCACTGCGCCATGGGCCGGCAGCTGTCCCGGTACCGATGCCATCGCAGGCCTGCGTGCTGGCGCGGCCGTGGGCGCGCGTGGGATGGCCGCGGGGGACGGACGCATCAGAACCCTCCTGCTGCCGTGCCGGCCCGCAGCGCCGGCCGAGGAACGGCATCCACCACGCCGCGCTCGCGCAGCAGCGCGGCGAAGTGCCCTTCGATCTGCCCCACCACCGCCGGCCAGGTCAGGCCCACGGCGGTGTGCCGTGCCGCCTCGCGCATCGCCGCCACCTGGGTAGGCTGGTCGCTCCACATGCGCGCCAGCCAGAAGGCCGACTGCACGAAATGCGCCGCTTCGCCGCAGGCCGCCAGCAGGCCGTTGCCGCCGCTGCGCAACAGGCCGGCCGCCGCGGCATAGTCATAGGCCACCAGCACCAGCCCGCTGGCCATGGCCTCGGGCGTGACGTTGCCGAAGGTCTCGGTCTCGCTGGGGAACAGGAAGATATCGCCCGAAGCGTAGTGCGTGGCCAGTGCCTCGCCGGATTGCAGCCCGGCGAAGACCACACCCTGTCCGCCCCACTCGCGCTCCAGTTGCGCGCGCTGCGGACCGTCGCCCACCATCACCAGCAGCGTGCGCGGCGCGACCTGGCGCATGGCCTGCACGGCATTCCACAGCAGGCCCAGGTTCTTCTCGGGCGCCAGCCGGCCCACGTGCACCACCACCGGCGTGTGTTCGTCCGCGCCCCACTGCGCCCGCAGCGCATCGCTGCGCCGGTGCGGATGGAACAGCGCAGCATCCACACCGCGCGCCACCACCTGCAGCCGTTCGAAGCCCTGCGCGGCAAGCTCCCGGCGCAAGCCCTCCGTGGGCACCATCGTGAGGTCCGTGCGGTTGTGGAAGGCGCGCAGGTAGGCCGCCACGGGCCGGCGCAGCCACCCCAGGCCGTAGTGCGCGCCGTAGGCGTGGAAGTTGGTGCGGAAATCGGACGACACCGGCACGTCCAGCGCGCGTGCGGCCTGCACGGCCGACCAGCCCAAGGGTCCTTCGGTGACGACATGCACCACATCGGGCCGCGCGCCCTGCCACAGGCGGCGCAGCGCCCCCGCGGCCGGCAGCCCCATGCGCAGATGCGGGTAGCGCGGGATGGGCAGCCCCCGCAGCAGCACCTCCGGCGGTCCGTGCAGCGGATCGCAGGAGGGCACCGCATCGCTGCTGCCCTGCCAGGGGCGCACCAGCTGCACCTGGTGGCCGCGCGCGCGCAGGCCCGCCACGGTGCTGGCAATGGTCGCGGCCACGCCGTTGACCTCGGGTGGGTAGGTTTCGGTGACGACGGCCAGGCGCAGGGGCCGGGGAAGGCGGGGGTACATGTCCATGGCAATGCGGGCGAAGTGGACGACGCCGCCATGCTGCCGCGCCGCCGCGTCAACGCCATGACGGGCGCAAGACAGTGCCATGACGACACACCGCTGCCACGCATCCGTCATCGGCGCTTCACGCGCGCATTCCACGATGGCGCTGCCCGCAACAACCCGAACCGGAGCCGCCGTGCACGACTTCTTCGAGACCCTGCGCATCCAGCGCGACGATGACCACCGCTACTACCACCACAGCCGCATCAACCAGTCGCTGCACCTGCTCAGCGCCTGCACCTTCGTGGCGAGTTATGTGCTGCTGTTCATCGACCCGGCCGTGGCCGCGCTGCTGGCCTGGACGGTGGCCATGACCAGCCGCCAGGCCGGCCACTTCTTCTTCGAGCCCAAGGGTTATGACCATGTGAACCAGGCCACGCACGACCACAAGGAGGCCATCAAGGTCGGCTACAACCTGCGCCGCAAAGTGGTGCTGATGGGCCTGTGGGTGCTGCTGCCGATGCTGCTGTGGCTGCAGCCCAGCCTGTTCGGTCTGGTCACCCCGCCGGCTCCCGGCATCGAGGGCTGGTTGCGCCAGGTCGGCATGGCCTGGCTGGCACTGGGCGTGGCAGCGGTGCTGATGCGCACCGTGCACCTGTTCTTCCTGCAGGGCGTGGTGGCCGGCCTGGCGTGGATGACGAAGATCCTCACCGACCCCTTCCACGACATCAAGCTCTACGCCAGGAGCCCGCTGTACCTGCTGCGCGGCGAGCTGATCGACCCGATGCACGCGGTCGGCACGGCCCGCCGATAACGCGCCCGTCTGACGCACACCGCGACGCGCCCTTCGCTACGCCCTTCCACACGCCCTTCATGCTCGAACTCAGCCTGCTCGCTGGCATGGGCCTGGTGGCCGCAGCCGCCGCGGCCGCCCTCGTGCCCGCCGCCCACCAGCGCCTCGCCCTGTCGCGCGCCAAGCACCGCTCGCTGGCGGGGCATTCGAAACTCTCGCGCCGCCTGGCGCGGCGGCTGCCCTTCTATGACTTTGGCGCCGAGCGCTTCTTTGATTCCGACGGTGCGCCACCCGAGGTGGCCGCGCAGCGGCGCGCCGGCCTGGAGCGACTGGCCACCGTCTTCGAACAGCGCTACCCGCAAACACGGGCCATGACGCAGGCCGCGCGCGAAGGCGTGGCCGACCTGCAGTTCACCGGCCGCTACCGCGTGCCCTTCCAGTACAGCCGCGTGCTGCGCGAACACCTGCAAGTGGGCGCCTTCCTGCGCGCGAGCCAGGGCGTGCAGCTGACCGACCTGGACGGCAATGTTTTCTACGACCTGGCTGGCTCCTATGGCGTCAACCTCTTCGGCACGGACTTCTACAAATCCTGCATTGCCGAAGGCAGCGCGCGCGTGCAGGAGCTCGGCCCGGTGCTGGGCAGCTACCACCCGGCCGTGCTGCACAACATGCAGCGCCTGCGCGCCATCTCCGGCAAGGAGGAAGTCTCCTTCCACATGTCCGGCACCGAGGCCGTGATGCAGGCCGTGCGCCTGGCGCGTTACCACACACGCCGCACGCACCTGGTGCGCTTCTGCGGCGCGTACCACGGCTGGTGGGACGACGTGCAGCCCGGTGTGGGCAACCCCGTGGGTGCCGAGCGCACCTACACGCTGCGCGACATGGACGAGCGCACGCTGAAGGTGCTGGCCACGCGGCGCGACATCGCCTGTGTGCTGGTCAACCCGCTGCAGGCGCTGCACCCCAACGCCAATGCGCCGTCCGACTCCGCGCTGGTGGCCGGCCGTGCGCCCGCGCACTACGACCGCGCCGCCTACACCCATTGGCTGCACCGGCTGCGCGAGGTCTGCACGCGGCGCGGCATCGTGCTGATCTTCGACGAGGTGTTCCTGGGCTTCCGGCTGGCGCCGGGCGGCGCGCAGGAATACTTCGGTGTGCAGGCGGACCTGGTCACCTACGGCAAGACACTGGGTGGTGGCCTGCCGGTGGGCGTGGTCTGCGGCCCGCATGCGCTGATGCGCCGCTGGCGCGACGACAAGCCGGCCGACATCTGCTTCGCGCGTGGCACCTTCAATGCGCACCCCTACGTGATGGGTGCGATGCAGGTGTTCCTGGAGCGGCTGCAGACACCCGCCGTGCAGGCGCTGTACCAGGACATGGACAGCACCTGGGACGATCGGGCGCGCCAGCTCAACGTGATGCTGGAGAAGGCCGGCCTGCCGGTGCGCGTGGGCGCGATGTCCACCGTCTGGGCCGTGGGCCACACCCAGCCCTCGCGTTACCACTGGATGCTGCAGTTCTACCTGCGCGCGCAGGGCCTGGCCCTGAGCTGGGTGGGCACGGGCCGCCTCATCTTCAGCCTGAACTACACGCAGGACGACTTCGACGAGGTGGCGCGCCGCTTCGTCGCAGGCTGCGAGGCCATGCGCGCCGACGGCTGGTGGTGGCAGGACACCGGGTTGACGAAGCGCAGCATCGCGCAGCGCATGGTGATGGAGATGCTGGGCCATGGTCGCTGAGTACTCCGCAAAAGACACCGCAGCCGGCGTCCCCGCGCCGGCAGGCCGGCCCTCGGCCTGGCGCCGCTGGCGCGACCGCCTGCTGCTGCAGGAAGACCTGAACTTCCTGCTGACCAACCGCGTGCCGCGCATTGCACTCACGCGCTGGATGGGCTGGTTCAGCAAGATCGAGCAGCCCTTGGTGCGCCGCGCCTCCATCGCACTCTGGCGTGCCTGCACCGAGATCGACCTGTCGGACGCGAAGGAGCAGCAGTTCCGCAGCCTGCATGCGATGTTCACACGGGAATTGAAGCCCGGCGCGCGCACCGTCGACACCGACCCGGCCGTGCTCGCCAGCCCCTGCGACGCCATCGTGGGCGCCAGCGGCCGTGTCGCTGGCACACAGCTGTTCCAGGCCAAGGGCTTCCCCTACCAGATCGGCGACCTCTTCGGCGACGAACGTGCCGCGCGGCCCTGGCACGACGGCCACTACGTGACCTTGCGGCTGACCTCCGCGATGTACCACCGCTTCCACGCGCCGCACGACTGCACCGTGGAACAGATGCGTTACCTCTCGGGCGACACCTGGAACGTGAACCCCATCGCGCTCCGACGCGTCGAGCGCCTGTTCTGCCGCAACGAACGCGCCGTGCTGAAGCTGCGCCTGGCCGATGGCGCGCCGATCGCGTTGGTGCCCGTGGCGGCCATCCTCGTCGCGAGCATCCGGCTGCGCTTCCTGGACACGCTGCTGCACCTGCGCACGCTGGGCGCCCGGCCCGTGCATTGCCACGCACCGTTTGCCAAAGGCCAGGAGATGGGCTGGTTCGAGCACGGCTCGACCATCATCGTCTTCGCGCCGCCCGGCTTCGCGCTGGCCGAGGGCATCGCCGAAGGCAGCCGCATCCGCATGGGCCAGGCCCTGATGCGACGCGAGGCCGCCACGGCGAATTGACCCGGCATGCGCCGCGCGGCGGGCGCCGCCATGTTGCAGCGCAAAAACTACAATCGGCGGCATGCAAGCCACCCGCATCATTGCCGTCCGCCACGGCGAAACCGCCTGGAACGTGGACACCCGCATCCAGGGCCAACGCAACATCCCCCTCAACGCCCAGGGCGTCTGGCAGGCCGAACGTGTTGGCCAGGCCCTGCGCGCGCATGCCCCCTTCGCGGCCATCTACAGCAGCGACCTGCAGCGCACCATGGACACGGCCACCCCCATCGGGATCGCCACCGGCCTGCAGGTCACGCCCGAGCCCGGGCTGCGGGAGCGCGGCTTCGGGGAGTTCGAAGGTTTCACCTTCGCCGAGCTGGAGTTGCACTCCCCGCTGGACACCACCCGCTGGCGCCAGCGTGATCCCGACTGGGCCCCGCCCGGCGGCGAGACGCTGAACGCCGTGCGCGAGCGCATCACGCAGACCGTGAACCGCCTGGCCGCGCGCCACGAAGGCGAACAGATCGTGCTGGTGACCCACGGCGGCGTGCTTGACGCGCTCTACCGCGTGGCCATGCACCTGGACATCCAGGCGCCCCGCACCTGGCAGCTGGGCAATGCCAGCATCAACCGCCTGTTGTGGACGCCCGACGGCATGTCGGTGGTGGGCTGGGCCGACACGGCGCACCTGCAGGACGCGTGGGTGGACGAAGCCACGGTCTGAGGTTGCCTGCGCGCACATGGCGCATGTCTCGCGTGGCGAGCACCAATTCAACGGAATATTTCAACGGACTAATTCAAACGGATTAGCTCATTCGCACTATTAATTTGCGAGCAGCAGAATCAAATTGGATGAGGTGTGTGAGCAAGTGAACAAATCACACATCCACTATTGCAGATTCACATTCAAGAGAGGATAGTGCTCCGCAATACCACTGCGGGGCCTCTCAGCACCTCTCCTGCAAACGGCGTATATGCCCGCGCCGCTGCGATCAGGAACGAAGCGTGCCCCCCCGCGCAAGGAGGGTGGCCATGCGGCTGAAGCGGTACTTGACGCCTGCCAATGCATTGGTGTGTGCACTGGTGCTGCTGGTGGCACTGGTGGTGCAGCTGCGCAGCAATGCGGGTGACAGCCCACAACATCGGGCCACGCCCGACGAGAGCTCGCGGCGCGTCACGCTGCTCACGGCCTTCTCCATCCAGGACAGCGCGCGTTACCAGTCGGCCTTCGCCCATTTCGAGAAGGAAACCGGCATCGAGGTGATCCTGCGCGCCGCGGGCGGTGATTTCGCGGACCATGTGCAGGTGGCGACGCCGGGCTTCGACCCGCCGGACATCGGTGTCTTCGCGCAACCCGGTGTGTTCCGCGAACTCGTGGCCGCCGGCTTCGTGCAGCCCCTGCCTGCGGACCTGTCGGCGCAGGCGGAGCGCGACTTCCCGCCCTTCCTCGACCCCGTGCTGCGTTACCAGGGCCGGCACTACGGCATCTGGGCGCGCGTGGCCATCAAGAGCCTGGTGTGGTACCGGCGCGCGCTGTTCTCGCAATACGGCTTCAGCGTGCCCCGGACGGACGTGGAGCTCATGGCGCTGGAGCAGGCCATGATGCGGCGCGGGCTCACGCCCTGGTGCGTCGGCGTCGCGGCGCGGGGCGCCACGGGCTGGGTCGCCACCGACTGGGTGGAGGAATTCATGCTGCGCCAGGCCGGCCCGATGCAATACGACATGTGGGTGGCGGGCGAGCTGCCCTTCAGCTCGGGCCCGGTCCGCGCCGCCTTCGCGGCGTGGGACAGGATGGTCCGCACACCGGGCCTGGTGGCCGGGGGTGCGCAGGGCATCCTGGATACGCCCGTCGAGGAAGCCGCGCGCCGCTTCGCCAGTGATCCGCCGGTCTGCATGATGATGCGCAACTCCGAGTGGGTCACCTCGGAATTCCCCGACAGCAACGCCATCGGCCCCAACGACCCCATCGACTTCTTCGTGCTGCCCGGCCACGACGCGTCCACCACCGAGCTGCTGGTGGCCGGCGACGTGGCAGCGGCCCTGAATGCACGCCCGGACACCCTGCGCGTGCTGCGCTACATGGCGTCCGCCGACTTCGCGCGGCGCCGCGCCGCCGTGGGGGCCTACCTGTCGGCCCATGCCGATGTGCTCCCCAACAGTTATGCCGACCCGTTGTCCGCGCGCCTGTCCACCGTGTGGCGGCGCGCCGACCTGATGCGCATGGACGCCTCCGACATGATGCCGGGCGCCCTGGGCACGGCCGCCTTCTGGAACGGCGCCGTGCAGCAGCTGCGTGGCGCGTCCGTGGCGGAGGTCACGGCCGGCATCGACCGCAGCTGGCGTGGCTGGCAGGTGCAGCAGGAGCTGGCACGCACCACGGGCGCGCCAGACAAAGACGGCGCCAGCGTGCAGGCCAAGGCATCCACGCGCGTACCCTGAGGTGTCCACCATGTCTGCCCTCGCCTCTGCGCCGTCCCCGCCCGTCGCGCTGCACCGTTCGGGCCGATGGCGTGCCCGGCTGCGCGCCGGCGAACTGCTGATCGGCGAGCGACTCGCGCTGTTCTCACTGCTGGCGGCCGGCATCATCCTGTCGCTGCTGGCGATGTTCTTCGCCGGCCAGTACAACGGCCTCATGCTCCAGACGCGCTCGGTGGACGGGCTGCGTTTCGGCCAGCGGGTGGGCCAGCTGGTCTTCGCGCTGGTCCGTGAACGGGACCTCGCGCAGAACGCCGAGGCGCTGGGTGCCAGCGCCCCGCGCCGCACGGTGGCCGCGCGCCGTGACGTCGACGAAGCCCATGCGGCGCTGCAGGCTTTTCTGGACAGCTCCAGCACGGTACGCGCGCTGGTGCAGCAGGACGCGAGCATCGACGAACTGCCACGGTACCTGTCCCGCCTGCGCGCACGGCTGGACCAGAAGACCATGAGCGAGAGCACGGTGGAGACGCTCTACAGCGAAGCGGTGCAGCAATACCTGCGCATCGCCGGCCTGGTGGAGGAGCGCGACATCGCGCCCGCGCTGGGCCTGCGCACCAACAGCCTGCTCAGCGTGACCACCCTGGTCGACGAAATGTCGCGCCAGGCCGCGATGTTGCGCCGCATCGAGCGCAGCAGCGCCGGCGGCGCACTCACGCAGGACCGCGGCGCGCTCGGTCCGCTGCTGGAGTCGCATCGGCGCAGCGACCAGATCCTGTCGGCACTGGCCGCGCACAGCGACCGGGCCGTGGCCCAGCAGGCGCGCGCGATCCAGAACACCGCGGCCAACCGATCCATCCAGGACTTTTGCGACAAGCTCGCGCTGGGCGCCTGGAGCGCCAACTACCAGCCACGCTGGGGCGCGCTGCTGGAGGACGCCGACAAGCTGGTGGACATGACGCAGGAGTCACGCCTGCAACTGGCCAACGGCTTCATCGACCTGGCCGAACGCCAGGCAGCGGCGATGCGTGACGACCTCGCCAAGGTCATGGCCCTGAGCGCGATGCTGGTGGTCGTCATGGGCGTGGCGATGTGGTTGCTGTACCGCTCCATCGCGCAACCGCTGCGGGCCATCACCGAGGCCTCCAAGGCCACCATCGCGGGCCAGCTGGACACCAGCATCGACTACCACAAGAACGACGAGGTCGGCTACCTCGCGCGCTCCCTGCAGGTGCTGATCGACACCATCGCGCTGTTCAACGCCGAGATGGTGCGGGCGCGGGCGGGTGTGGCGCGCGGCGACCTGCAGGCCCGCGCCGACGGCTCGCGCTTTCGCGGCGCCTGGCGCGCGCTGATCGACCGCTTCAACGACACGCTGGACGAGTTCGCGGGCGTGCACCGCCAGCTGCAGCAGCAGGCATTCCACCACCCCGACAGCGGCCTGCCCAACCGCCTGGGCCTGGCCCATGCGCTCGCGGACCGCGGCCCGCCCGAGACACCATGCACCGTGCTGCTGCTGCAGCTGGTGCGGCTGGAGGACCTGACCCTGACCCTGGGCGCCGATTTCGCCGTGGCCGTGGTCCAGGCCATGGCGCGGCGGCTGCAGGCACGCTTCGGAGCGCGCTACGTGGTCGCGCAGATCGGCGCCTCGGAGTTCGCCTTCGTGCACCTGGGGACCACGGCCGACCTGGACGCCGCGGCCGCCGAGGTGCTGCGGGCCTGCGAGGAGCCGCTGGCCTACGGCGACGCCCAGGCCACCACGCCCGGGCGCGTGGGCGTGGCCATGGGCACGCTGGGCGACCTCAAGGAGCTGGTGACCAACGCCACCATCGCCTCGCGCCGCGCGCGTCCCCAGGCGCTGCCCGGCTACGTGGTGCACGACGAGGCCTACCGCCGTGCGCGCGAACGCGCGCGGCGCATCGAGCTGACATTGCCACGGGCCATCGCAGAGCGGGAACTCTTCATGGTCTACCAGCCGGTGCACGACGCGCTCGCCGGTACCGTCACGGGCTTCGAATGCCTGATGCGCTGGCGGCTGCCCGATGGCAGCTTCATCTCGCCGGTGGACTTCATCGCCGTGGCCGAGGAGACCGGCCACATCCTCGCGCTGGGCGAGATGGCGCTGCGCTCCGCCTGCCAGAGCTTCATGGCACCGCAGGTGCGCGCGGCCTTCCCGGAGGCGCTGCTGTCCGTCAACGTGTCACCGCGCCAGCTCACCGAGACGGATTTCGTGCGCACCATCGAGGACACGCTGCGCGACACCGGCATCCCGCCACGGCTGCTGGCGCTGGAGATCACCGAGTCGGCCTTCATGGACAACCCGCAGCAGTGCATCGAGCGCATCGGCACGCTGCGCGCCATGGGCCTGAAAGTCTACCTGGACGACTTCGGCACGGGGTATTCGTCGCTGTCCTACCTCACGCACATCCCGCTGGACGTGCTCAAGATCGACCAGAGCTTCGTGCGCGGGCGCAGCGCCGACCCCGCGAACCAGCGCATCGTCGCCGCCGTCATCAACCTGGCATTGGGCATGGGCATCGTGCCGCTGGCCGAAGGCGTCGAGACCGCCGCCGAGCGCGACTGGCTGCTGTCGCTGGGATGCCAGCGCCACCAGGGCTACCTCTATGGCCGGCCGGCCCCCATCGAAGACCACATCGCGGCCGCACGTGCCCGCGCCAGCACGGCCTGAACGGGCCGCGCCGCACGCGCCACGGTTCCCAAGAGGGCGCCGCGCCCCTAAGATGGGGGCCCTTCCAACTCGCGCAACCACCACCCGCGCCGCTTGCTGCATGGCCGCATCGTCCCGCATCCGGCAACCTGCATGGACCCGCAGAACCCGCCCCGCCTGAAGGCGCTGCGCCTGCGCAGCTACCTGGTGGCACTGGTGCTGGTGGCCGCGCTGCCCGCCTTCGTGACCGCGGGACTGGCCGTGTGGCGCGCGGCCCAGTCGCACCACGCGGCGTCCCGCGAGCGGCTGCTGGAGACCGCCCGCGCGCTGGCCCGCGCCATCGAGTCGGAGCTGGACAACCGCGGCACCCTGGTGCGCGCGCTGGCCGCCGCGCCCTCGCTGGCGAGCCTCGAGCCGCAGGCGATGAACGCCTGGCTGGAGCGCGCCCAACTCGCCACGCAGGCCCAGGTGTTCCTGGAGCCGCTGTCGGTGCTGACGCTGCCCGGTGCGGACGCCGGCCTCACGCCGCGTGGCATCCCGCGCAGCACGGCGCAGGAAGCGGCGCGCACCGGCCTGCCGGCCCTCTCCAACCTCCACGCCGCCCCGGACGACGGCAGCCCGCGTGTCGCGCTCACGGTGGCCTACCAACCCCTGGGACAGACGCCATGGCTGCTCTCGCTGGTGATGGCGCCCCAGCAACTGGTGCGCGCAGCGCAAGCAGCCCAGTCCGCGCAGCCCGGCACGCAGGGGGCGCAGCTGCTGATGGCCGTCACCGATGGCACGGGACGCATCGTGGCGCGCTCGCGCGACCAGGAGCGCTTCATCGGCCGCAAGGTACCCGACTGGCAGACGCTGCAGAACGTGGGCGCGCCCCAGGGCCTGTTCGAGGCCACCACGGCCGAGGGTGGCAAGGTGATCTTCGCCTTCCAGACCCTGCGCAACACCCCGGGCTGGATGGTGGTGACCGGCGAGCCGCTGCAGGCCTTCAACGCCGGCTGGCAGCAGCCGCTGCGCGAGATGGCCGCCTGGGGCGCCGCGGCCGTGCTGCTCGCGCTGCTGCTGGCACGCTGGCTGTCGGGGCAGATGCTGCGGCCGGTGCGCCAGCTCGCCGACAACGCACGCCGCGTGACGAGCCCGGAGTCGGCGGCAGCCTCCGGCCCCGCCGCACCCACCGCCGCCACGCTGCGCATCGCGGAATTCGAAGACCTGCGCGAGAGCATCGCCAGCGCCGAGGACACGCTGCGCCGCCGCGCCGAGTCGGAGCGGCGCAGCAAGCAGAGCCTGGCGGCCAGCGAGCGGCGTTACCGCGCCATCGCCAACGCAGGGGCGCTGGTGCTGTGGTCGCACGATGTCACCGGAAAGATCTCCGCCGTCACCGGCTGGCAGGCGCTCACCGGGCAGGACGAGCAGACGGGCCTGGACGGGCGCTGGATCGACCACATCCACCCGGACGACCGCGGCGCGCTGTGGGCGGCGCGGCAGGAGGCGTCCGCGCCGCCCTACCGCGCGGACCTGGAGATCCGCATCCGCGTGGCCGACGGCAGCTGGCGCTGGGTGCGCGTGCGCAGCGCACCGGTGTTCGACGCCGAGGGCCGGCCGGAGGAATGGATCGGCGTGATCGAGGACGTGGACGAGCGGCGCAAGGCCCAGGCCCGCATCACGCACATGGCGCACCACGATGCGCTGACCGGGCTGGCCAACCGCCTGAGCTTCCGCGAGCAGGTGGACATCGCCCTGCACCGCGCGCGCCGCGGAGAGCAGCATGCCGTGCTCTACATCGACCTGGACCGCTTCAAGGAGGTCAACGACACCCTGGGCCATCCCGTGGGCGATGCCCTGCTGCTGGCCGTGACCGAGCGCCTCAAGGCCCTGGTGCGCAGCGGCGACACGGTGGCGCGCCTGGGCGGCGACGAGTTCGTGATCGCGCAGGCCCAGGTGCGGGAGCCGGCGGACGCGGCGGACCTGGCCACGCGCGTGGTGCAGGCCCTGGGCGCGCCGTACGAGCTCAGCGGCCAGGTGGTGCAGATCGGCGCCAGCGTGGGGGTGCACGTCATCACGTCCGAAGACGTCGACGCCGACGAGGTGATCAAGAAGGCCGACATGGCGCTGTACCGCGCCAAGGAAGAGGGCAAGGGCCGCCATCGCTTCTTCGAGCCCGGGATGGACGCCCTGATGCGCGAGCGCCGCCGCACCGAGATGGAACTGCGCCGCGCACTCGCCGAGCACGAGTTCGAGATGCGCTACCAGCCGCTCGTGAACACGCGCAGCCGCAGCCCCAGCGGCCTGCAGTCGCGGCTGTACTGGCAGCACCCCGAACGCGGCGAGCTGCAGGTGCGCGACATCATTCCGCTGGCCGCGGGCATGGGCCTGCTGGTGGACATCGGCCAGTGGATCCTGGAACATGCCTGCGCGGACGTGGCTCTCTGGCCGGAGGTGCCGCGCGTGGCCGTGAAGATCACCAGCACCCACCTGCACAACCGCAATTTCGGTGCCCACGTGCGGCGTGCCCTCGAACGCTCCGGCCTCGACCCGCACCGGCTGGAGCTGGAGATCAGCGAGTCCGGCCTGCTGCGCAACCCCGAGGGCGTGGCCCAGATGCTGTCGGAACTGCGGGCCCTGGGCGTGCGCATCGTGATGGACGAATTCGGCGCAGGCGACTCGGCGCTGGGCTGCCTGCGCGGCTTCGCCTTCGACAAGGTCAAGATCGCCGCGGCGCTGGTGCGCGACGTGGGCGTGCGCAAGGAGGGCGACGCCATCGTGCGCGCGCTCACGGCGCTGTGCGACAGCATGGGCATCATGTCGGCCGTCGAAGGGGTGGACAACGAGGCCCAGTTCCGCATCCTCAGCGACGAGGAATGCACCGAGGTGCAGGGCAGCCTCTTCGGTGGCTACCGGCGTGCGAGCGAGGTGCAGGCCATGGTGCGGGATTGGCAGGGGCGTCCCGATGGCAGCCTGCGGCCCCAGGGTGCCGTGGACGATTCCGGCCGCATGGGCCTGCGCCCCTGATACCCGGCGCGCACCGGGCGGCGCGACGACCGCCGCGTGACACAGCCACACACACCTGCGCCGCGCCCGGCGCCGTGCATCCGTTACCCTTGGCGCCTTCGGAGGCAGGAGGCGATTTGACCATCCACGGCAGAACAAGAAGGATCCTGGCCGCGCTCGTGCTGGGCGCATGGGCACTCAGCGCCCAGGCCCTGCAGTTGGCCAGCGTGCGCCCGCAGGGCGAGGTCGCCCAGGTCCGGCAACTGGTGCTGCGTTTCGATGCCGACGTGGTGCCCGCGGGCCGCACGGATGCGCCCGCCCCCGCCACGCTGCGCTGCAACGGTGCGGCACCCCCGGCTGGCAGCGCCCGCTGGGCCGGCCCACGGCAGTGGAACTACGACTTCCAGGACGACCTGCCACCAGGCCTGCGTTGCGAGGTCACGCTGTCGGCGGACCTGAAGTCGTTGCAGGGCGAGGCCTTGCAGGGCGAGCGGTCGCTGCGCTTCTCCACCGGAGGCCCCTTCGTGCAGCAGCTCCGGCCCTACCCGGACAGCGAGGTCGACGAGGACCAGACCTTCGTGCTGCGCCTCAATGGCCCCGCCACCACCGAGAGCCTGCTCGCCAACACCTACTGCGTGGCGGACGGCCTGGGCGAACGCGTGCCAGTGCGCCCGGTGCAGGGCGCCGAACGCGACGCCATCCTGCGCGCGCTGCGCTGGGACCGCCAGGCCGCCGCGGCACCGCTGCGCATCGCCACCGTGTCCTGCAACCGCCGCCTCACCCCGGGCACGCGGGTGCAGCTGGTGTTCGGCAAGGGCGTGGTCGCGCCGGCACCGGCCGGTGTGCCGCCGGCATCGATGCCGCAGTCGGTGGAAAAGCGCTACGACTTCCAGGTGCGCGGGGAATTCAGCGCGAGCTTCTCCTGCGAGCGCGAGAACGCGCAGGCCGCCTGCCTGCCCATCCGCGGCATGTCGCTGCAGTTCAGCGCCCCCGTGGCGCGCAGCGTCGCCATGGGTGTGCGCCTGGCGCAGGGGGGCCGCAGCCTGTCACCCGTGGCACCGGAGGCCGGTGCCGCCGATGCCGGCGCACTGGTGGACTCCGTGCGTTTCGCCGGGCCCTTCGCCGAGAACACGCGCTACACACTGACCCTGCCCATCGGCCTGCAGGATGCCGCCGGGCGACCCCTGCGCAATGCCGACAGCTTCCCCATGCAGGTGGCCACCGGCAGCCTGCCGCCGCTGGCCAAGTTCCCGGCATCCCCCTTCGGCATCGTCGAGCGTTTCGCTGAGCCCGATGGCACGGTGCTGCTGCCCGTGACGCTGCGCAAGGTGGAAGCCATCACGCCCGCCATCACACCCGCAGCCTCGCCCGCCGCCACGCCGGCCGCGTCCGGTGCCCAGGTGCGCGACCTGCTGGTGGCCAACGACGCCGACATCATCGCCTGGTACCGGCGGGTGCAGCGCTACGACGAAGGCACCGTATCGCGCAAACTTGCCGCCACCGAGGCGTCGGCGCCGCTGCCGCCCCCCACCGGCCCGGACGATCGCAACCAGGTGCAGGCGCGCATGCTGTCCCTGCTGCAGGGACGCAGCGGCGTGCGCAGCCTGGCGCTGCCGCAGTCCGTGCCGGGGGACCCGCGGTCCTTCGAGGTGGTGGGCATCCCGCTCACGCCGGGCTTCCACGTGGTGGAGATCGCCTCGCCGCTGCTGGGCGCGGCCCTGCTGGACCCGGCACACGGCGAGCGCCGCACGATGTACGTGCGCACAGCGGCGCTGGTCACGAACCTGGCCGTGCACTTCAAGCTGGGCCGCGAGAACGCGCTGGCGTGGGTGACCACCCTGGACCGCGGGCAGCCGGTGGCGAATGCCCGCGTGCGCGTGTCGGACTGCCGCGGCCGCGAGGTGGCACAGGCCATCAGCGACGCACAGGGCATCGCACGCTTCGAGGACATCTCCCCCGAACCACCCGAGTGCACCGGCGAGGCCGGATATGCCCGCGCGTACTTCGTGAGTGCCCGCGCGGCCCAGCCCGCGGCCCGCGAGGGCCGTGCGATGGTGGAGGACATGGCCTTCACCTGGAGCGACTGGCAGCGCGGCATCGAGCCCTGGCGCTTCCAGCTGCCCACCGACCTCTCGCCCGAGGCCGACCTGCGCGCCCACACCATCCTGGACCGCACCCTGCTGCGCGTGGGCGAGACGGTGTCGATGAAACACCTGCTGCGCCAGCAGAGCCTGCAAGGCTTCAGCGCCGTGGCAACCCCGCCCACCACCGTGTTCATCACGCACGTGGGCAGCGGGCAGAAGCAGTCCAAGCCACTGGCCTGGCGGCGCACCGCCACCGGCGGCCAGAGTGCCGAAAGCAGCTTCGCGCTGCCGGCCGGCAGCAAGCTGGGGCAGTACGAGGTCGCGCTGGGGGATGCCAAGGGCGAGCGCCTGCTCTCCAGCGGCAGCTTCCGCGTGGAGGCCTTCCGGCTGCCGGTGCTGCGCGGAAGCGTGACGCCGGTGGGCGGGGACGCCGCGCTGGTCGCGCCGAAGAACCTGCCGGTGGACGTGCAGCTGCAGTATGTGCAGGGCGGCCCTGCCGCACGCATGCCGGTCACGGTGTCGGCGCTGCTGCGCGACCGCTATCCCTCTTACGGCGACTACGAGAGCTTCCGCTTCCAGCCACCACGCCCGGCCGGCGACGCCAACCGGGGCGACGAGGACGAGGACGGCGCATCCACCGCCGGGCAGCAGGTGGTGGCCGACAAGCGTGCGCTGGTGCTGGATGCCAGCGGCACGGGCCGGCTGCCGCTGGACGCCCTGCCTGCCATCACGGTGCCGCGCGAGCTGCTGCTGGAGGCCACCTATGCCGACCCCAATGGCGAGATCCAGACCCTGCGCAGCGTGCACACGCTCTGGCCCGCGGGCGTGGTGGCCGGCATCCGGGCCGAGGACTGGATCGCCGCGGGACGCTCGGCCGGCATCCAGGCGCTGGCGCTGGACCTGCAGGGCAAGCCGCGCGCCGGCGTGCCGCTGGAGGTGCGCGCGCAGGCACGCATCGTCACGAGCAGCCGCAAGCGCCTGGTGGGCGGCTTCTACGCCTACGAGAACCACACCGAGCTGCGCGACCTGGGCAGCGTGTGCAGCGGCAAGAGCGACGCCCAGGGCCTGCTGCATTGCGAGGCGCCGCTGAAGCAGCCCGGCGAGGTGGAGCTCATCGTGCGCGCGCAGGACCCGCAGGGCCGCAGCACCGAGGCCGCCACCTCCGTCTACGTCACGCGCCAAGGCGAGCTGTGGTTCGGCGGCGAGAACCACGACCGCATCGACCTGGTGCCCGAGCAGCGCAGCTACGAGCCCGGCCAGACCGCCCGCTTGCAGGTGCGCATGCCCTTCCGCCAGGCCACTGCCCTGCTGGCCGTGGAACGCGAAGGCATCATCGAGACCCAGGTGCTGCAGCTGCGCGGCGACAACCCCACCGTGGAAGTGAAGATCGGCGAGGACTGGGGGCCCAATGTCTACGTGAGCGTGCTGGCCCTGCGCGGCCGGCTGCGCGAGGTGCCGTGGTACTCGTTCTTCACCTGGGGCTACAAGGCGCCCCGGGCCTGGTGGACCACCTTCTGGTACGAGGGCCGCAGCTACACCGCGCCCACCGCGCTGGTGGACCTGAGCAAGCCCGCCTTCCGCCTCGGCGTGGCAGAGCTGCGGGTGGGCCTGGGCGGCCACCAGCTCGATGTGAAGGTGCAGCCCGACGCCGCGAGTTACGCCGTTCGGAGCCAGGCGCAGGTCAGCATCCGCGTGCAGCTGCCCGATGGCAAGCCGGCCGCGAATGCCGAGGTCGCGCTCGCGGCCGTGGACGAAGCGCTGCTGGAGCTCATGCCCAACACCAGCTGGAACCTGCTGGACGCGATGCTGCAGCGCCGGTCCTGGGGCGTGGAGACCTCCACCGCGCAGATGGAGATCATCGGCAGGCGCCACTACGGGCGCAAGGCCGTGCCCGCGGGCGGTGGCGGCGGCCAGGGCGGCACGCGCGAGCTGCTGGACACGCTGCTGCTGTGGAACCCGCGCGTGCAGCTCGATGCACAGGGCCAGGCCCGCGTCACCGTGCCGCTCAACGACAGCCTCACAAGCTTTCGCATCGTGGCCGTGGCCGACGCCGGCCTGGGCCTCTTCGGCACCGGCCAGGCCAGCATCCGCACGGCGCAGGACCTGCAGATCATCAGCGGCCTGCCGCCGGTGCTGCGCGAGGGCGACCAGTTCCGCGCGCAGTTCACGCTGCGCAACACCACCGCGGCCGACATGCAGGTGCAGCTGCAGGCCCGCGCCGCGGCGCCGTATGCGCTGGCACCGGCGCCCCAGGCCGTCACGCTGCCCGCGGGCCAGGCGCGTGACATCGTGTGGGACCTGGCGGCGCCGAGCCTCGCGCAGGGCAGCAACAGCGGCACGCTGGCCTGGGACATCCAGGCCACCGCCACCGGTGCCAAGGCCGCACGCGATGCGCTGCGCGTGCAGCAGCAACTGCTGCCCGCCGTGCCGATGGAGGTGCAGCAGGCCAGCCTGCAGCAGGTGGATGGCACGCTGCAGCTGCCGGTGCAGCCCCCTGCGGCCGCCCTGCCCGAGCGCGGTGGCCTGCGCCTGGGGCTGCAGGCCACGCTGGCCAATGCCGCCGATGGCGGCCCGGCCTCGCTGCGCGCGTGGTTCGAGGCCTACACCTACAGCTGCCTCGAACAGTCCGCCAGCAAGGCGCTCGGCCTGCGCGACGCGGCACGCTGGCAGGCAGTGCTGGAGCGCATGCCGGCCTACCTGGACGAGGACGGCCTGGCCTATTACTTCCCGCCGGGCGATGGCGTGGCCCACCGGGGCAGCGACGTGCTCGCTGCCTACCTGCTCTCGGCCAGCGCCGAAGCCGCGCGCCTCAACCCCACCATGGCCTTGACCGATGCGCTGCGCGAGCGCCTGGCCCAGGGGCTGGTCGCCTTCGTCGAAGGGCGCATCCAGCGCAAGGCATGGTCCCCGCAGAGTGGCGCCGGCACCGATCTGGACGTGCGCAAGCTGGCAGCGCTCGAGGCGCTGTCGCGGCATGGCCTGGCCACGGGCCGCATGACCACCTCCATCACCGTCACGCCGAACCAGTGGCCCTCGCATGCGCTGATCGACTGGCTGCTGGTGCTGCAGCGCGTGGAAGACGTGCCGCAACGCGCCCAGCGCATCCAACAGGCCACGCAGGTGCTGCGCGCGCGCGTGAACAACCAGGGCGTGCGCACCGTGTTCAGCACCGAGGTCGAGGACCACTGGTGGTGGCAGATGCAGGACAGCAACCGCAACGCCGCGCGCCTGTTGTTGCTGGCCATGGACGACCCGGCCTGGAAGGACGAGGTCACGGCGCTGGCCAGCGGCCTGGTGGGCCGCCAGCAGCGCGGCCACTGGGGCACCACCACCGCTAACCTGTGGGCCAGCCTGGCGCTGCAGCAGTTCTCGCGCCGCTACGAGTCCACGCCCGTGACCGGCAGCACCCAGGCCCAGCTCGGCGCGGCGCGTGCCACGGTGGACTGGACGGCCGGCGCCCCGCGCACCGCCTTCCTGCCCTGGGGCGCGAATGCCGCCTCCGCGCCCCAGACCCTGCAGCTGCAGCACCAGGGCAGTGGCCGCCCCTGGCTGAGCATGGAGGCCCTGGCCGCCGTGCCCCGCACCACGCCGATGAACGCCGGCTACCACATCGCACGCACGGTGACGCCCGTCGAGCAGGCCAACCCCCGGCTGCCCGCCGGCAGCTACACGCGCGGCGACGTGCTGCGCATCACGCTGGAGGTCAACGCCGCGGCTGACATGACCTGGGTCGCGCTGCGCGACGCCATTCCGGCGGGCGCCACCATCCTGGGCAGCGGCCTGGGCCGCGACAGCCAGATCGCCAGCGGCGGGGAGACCCGCTCCGGCCAGGCCTGGCCCGCCTACGAAGAACGCGCCTTCGACGCCCTGCGCGCCTACTACGAGTGGATGCCCAAGGGGCGCACCACGCTGCAGTACACCGTGCGGCTCAACACCGTGGGCGACTTCGCGCTGCCACCAGCGCGGGTGGAGGCGCTGTACGCGCCCGAGGTGATGGGAGAGGCGGTGCAGGGAAGGATCAAGGTCACGGCGCCTTGATACGCCTCGGGCTGGCTGCTCGTCCGACACGGAACTGTCCGCTCCGTGCACCACAATGGCTGCATGCCATCGCCCACCGCCCGCAGCTGCCACCATGCCTGACCCGATTTCGGGCCACGACCTGCCGGCCGTGCGGCGACCCTGGCCGCAGCGCTGGATTCCCGATGAGAAGCAGCTGCGCAACCACCGCGGCCTGCGCTGGATGGGCCCCTTGCTGCAGCGTCGCTGGTTGTGGCACTTCAGCCGCCGACGCGTCGCGCTGGGCGCGGGCATCGGTGTGTTCTTCGGCTTCCTGGTGCCTGTGGCGCAGATCTTCGGTGCGGCGCTGCTAGCGCTGGCGCTGCGTGCCAACCTGCCGGTGGCCACCGTCGCCACATTCATCTCCAACCCGCTGACCTTCGTACCCATCACCGTGGCCGCCTACCAGACCGGCAGCGCCTTGCTGGGCGAGTCCCCCCGGTCCGATGCCGAGGGCGCCATCGCCCGCGCCGCGGAGCAGAAGGACGCCGATGCGGCCACCGAGGCCAGCGCACCGAAGGCGCCCTGGTGGGAACGCCTGCGCGACATCGGCAAGCCGCTGGTGCTGGGCCTGTTCGTGTTTGCCGTGGTGGGAGGTGTGGGTACCTGGGCGCTGGTCCGCGTGGCCTGGACACTCGCGGTGCGGCGCAAACGCAGGCGGCGGGTCAAGGCTTCGCAACACGCGCAACGCGGGAAGTGATCGCCCTGCAGCGCCAGGGCCAGTTCCAGTTGGGCAACATCAAGTTGGGAACGACTACCAACGATGCTGGGTACAACATTGGTTGGCTCGACGCACGGTGTGGCTATCGCGTCAGCAGCCTTGTGCGGAGAAAGGGGAACGCGCGCGCCAATTCAGGAGGCTGACGAGACGACAAGCGACAGGCTGCCATGCGCCCGAAGCAGAGGGCCGTGAAGTCCATGACTCTGCATGCGCACTGGGATAGCAACGTCGTGATGACTCACCGGCCTCCCCTCCCTGTTTCAATGCCCTGCGTGCACGCTGGCTCCGACACTCCTGCGGATCACGCTCAACCCCACCCCCTGCCGTTTCGCCTCATGCTTGGCCAGGGCCGCCTGCGTGGCCACCTCCTCCGCGCTGCGGCAGGCACCGCGCTCGATGCGCACCGCGCCCAGGGCCAGCGGCGTGAGCGGGAAGAAGCGCAGTTGCCCTTCCCGGTCTTCGGCCTCGATGCCGCCGGCCGCGCGTGCCACCTCTTCGTACAGGCCCCGCGCCAGGTGGCGGAACTCCTCCACGATGCGCTCGCAGCGCGGCTGCCAGTCGCTGCTCTGGAACAGCACCACGAAATCGTCGCCGCCCACGTGGCCCACGAAGTCGCGCTGCGCATCGCAGTGCGCGACCAGCACCTTGGCCACCAGGCGGATCATCTCGTCACCGCGCCAGTAGCCGTAGTGGTCGTTGAAGGGTTTGAAGTGGTTCAGGTCCGCATAACAGGCCACGAACTCGGCGCCGTTGCGCAGCAGGCGCTCGATGTGCTGGCTGATGGGGATGTTGCCGGGCAGGAAGGTCAGCGGGTTCGCATGGCGCGCGGCTTCCAGCCGCACCTCGGTCACGGAGCGCACCAGTTGCTCGCCCGTGCCCAGGCCCACGTAGCGGCCGTTCTCGGTGACGATGAAACCGTCGGCCAGGTAACGCTGGTCCTGCGAGGTGAGGATACCGACCAGGTGGTCCACATCGTGCGTGCGCTCGATGAGCCGCGGCGCATGGTTGGCATGCAGCATGCACGACTTGCGGCCGAAGATCTCCTTGAAGTACTGCTGCGCATAGTGCTGCATGAAAACCTGGCGGTTCACGATGGCCACCGGCCGCCCTTCGTCCACGATGGCCACGGCATGCAGGTCGGGGTGTTCGTGGAAGATCGCCTCCAGCGCGTTGTTGGGGGCGCTGGGTGACACGGTCGGTGCGTCCAGCACGTCCATGCGGCTGAGGGCGCCTGCGTGCGCGGCGCGGCGCAACTCGGGCAGCACGAAGAGCCGGTGGTCCGTGATCGCCGCGCGGGCCTCGTCGCGCACGGCCTCCACCGGCGCGGTCTGCGGGCGCCCCAGCAGGTAGCCCTGGCCGAAGCCGATGGCCAGGTCGCGCAGCACCTGCAGGTCTTCCACGGTCTCGATGCCCTCGGCCACCAGCTGCGTGGCGAACACGGTGGCGATCTGCTTGAGCGCGCGCAGCGTCTGCAGCCGGTCGGCATGCTGGCTGATGTGGCGGCTGAAGTACTTGTCGATCTTCACGTAGTCGGGCCGCAGCTCGGCCCATAGGCGCAGGCTGGAATGGCCATCGCCGAAGTCGTCCAGCGCCAGGCCGATGCCGGTGTCGCGCAACGCCTGCGTGACGGCCACCAGCGCCGGCATGTCGGTCACGCGCTCGTGCTCGGTCAGCTCGAAGACCACCATGCGCGGGCTGATGCCGCAGCCCTGCAACTCTTCCACCAGCCCCGCCGGCCCCTGCGTGCGCGCGCCGTGCACCAGCGCATCGGCACTCACGTTCACGAAGAGGCGGCCGGGCTGGTTCATGCGGCCCCACTGCTGCAGGGCCAGGCGGGCGCAGTAGATCTCGAACTCCACCATCCGGTCCTCGCTGCGCGCCAGCGCCAGCAAGGCGTCGGCACCGGCAAGGGGCGTACCCTGCGGGCCGCGGATCAGGGCTTCGTGCGCATGGATTGTCCCGTCCTCGACCGAGGCGATGGGCTGGAACACGCAGTACAGCGCGGCGCTGCGCAGGAGGCGCGACAGTTCACTCTGCGGGCTGCGCACATGGGCCGCCAGGCGCAACAGCGCCGGCGGATCGGCGAGCGCCTGCGCCGGAAGGGGTTCAGGGGGCATGGGGGAGGCTGGGAGATCCTGGCCCCACGGTACTTCGGCAGCGTGTCAGTGGCGTGACGGTGGCGCGACAAGCCGCCGCTGCGCGCCCTGGACGCGCTGCACGCCCGTCACCACGCTCACCTCTTCAGGCTGGCCTCGATCGTTCCCCAGGCGCGGTCCGTGCGGATGAAATGCGCGAACGGCGCCCGCTCGCGGTTGAACTTCTCGTGCAGGGCCTTCTGGTTGAAGTAGTTCTCCAGCGCCTCGCGCGACTCCAGGCCGTAAAGCATCATGTAGCCGGGCCAGCCGTCCTCGGCCCTCTGCTCCAGCGCGACGCGGTGGTAGAACACGAAGCCGGGTTGCGCCACCACCTCGGCGCAATGGCCACCATCGAGCCAGTCGAACACTTCGCGGCGGCCCTTCGGGTCCACCCAGAACTTCACCGCATACAACACGGGTGCATCCATCGCGTCATCTCCTTGTATCGGGGCTAAAGATTCAATGTAACGCGATGGGCCAGCGAAGCGGTGTCACCTGCGTACACTGCCCTCGGCCCCTTCACACGACCACGCTCCCGATCCCGGTCTTCTTCCTCTTCCTCCTTCTCTTCCATGTCGCGTTGCGTGCCTTCAACCACGACCCTGCCCGCGCATTCCGCGCGGCGGCGGCCCTGGCTGCGCCTGCTGGCGGCCTGGATGGTCGCGGGCCTGGCGACGACGGCCGCGCTGGCCCTGCCGCGTTACGACACCGTGCGGCAGGCCTACACGCCCTCCGACACACTGCTGCTCGACCGCAACGGCGATGTGGTGCAGCGCCTGCGCAGCGACCCAGGCGTGCGCCGCGGCCAGTGGACCAGTCTCGCGGAGATATCGCCCGCGCTGCGCACGGCACTGGTGCTCGGCGAAGACCAGCGCTTCTACGCCCACAGTGGCGTGGACTGGCGCGCCGTGTCGGCCGCTGCCTGGGCCAACCTGTGGAACACGCGCACGCGCGGCGCGTCCACCATCACCATGCAGCTGGCCGGCCTGCTGGACGACGACCTGCGCGCTGGCGCCGGTGGCCGCAGCCTCATGCAGAAGATCGGCCAGGGCGCGTCGGCACAGCAACTGGAGCGGGCATGGCGCAAGGACCAGATCCTCGAGGCTTACCTGAACCTCGTGCCCTTCCGCGGCGAGCTGGTGGGTGTCGATGCGCTCAGCCGCAGCCTCTTTGGCAAGGCACCGCACGGCCTGGACCACCGCGAGGCCGCGGTCGCCGCCGCACTGGTGCGCGCCCCGAACGCCGCGCCCGCCGTGGTGGCCCGGCGAGCCTGCGAGGTGCTGCAGCAGCTGGAGCAGGCCAGCGCCGCACAGGCCTGTGCCGGGCTGGACGCGTACACCGGGCTGGCCCTGCAACGCCGCGCCTTCGATGCCAGCGAGGGCATCGCGCCCCATGCCGCACGGCTGCTGCTGCAGCAGGCCCGGCGCGACGGCCCGGTACCCACCACACTCGCAAGCAGCCTGCGCGCCGACGTGCAACGCGTGGCCCAGGAAGCGCTGCAGCAGCAGCTGCGCGAGCTGCAGGGCCGCAAGGTGCAGGATGGCGCCGTGGTAGTGCTGGACAACGCCACCGGCGAAGTGCTGGCCTGGGTGGGCTCGTCGGGCGCGCTCAGCGTCGCGGCCGAGGTGGATGCGGCATTGGCGCCGCGCCAGCCCGGCTCCACGCTCAAGCCCTTCCTCTACGCACAGGCCATCGCGGAGCGGCGCCTCACGGCGGCCTCGCTGCTGGAAGACGCGCCGGCCCACATCCAGACCGCGGCGGGCCTGTATGTGCCGCAGAACTACGACCTGCATTTCAAGGGCTGGGTGTCGGCGCGCCAGGCGCTCGCCGCCTCCTTGAACGTGCCGGCCGTGCGCACGCTGGTGATGGTGTCGCCCGAGGCCTTCCACCGGCAGCTGCGAGCGCTGGGCCTGCCACTGGCCGAGACCGGCGACTACTTCGGCTACAGCCTGGCCCTGGGCAGCGCCGAGGTGCCGCTGGCCGACCTGGCGAACGCCTACCGCGCGCTGGCCAATGGTGGCCGCTACAGCCCGCTGCGCTGGAAGACCGGCAGTGCGCCGGCGCTGCAGCCGGTGCTGGACCCGCGCGCCGCGTACATCGTCGGCGACATGCTGTCGGACCCGCTGGCGCGCGCCCCCACCTTCGGCAGCGACAGCGTGCTCGCCACACCCTTCTGGAGCGCCGTGAAGACCGGCACCAGCAAGGACATGCGCGACAACTGGGCCATCGGGTTTTCCACGCGCTACACCGTCGGCGTGTGGGTGGGCAATGCGGGCGGCGCGCCGATGCACGACGTGAGCGGCATCAGCGGCGCGGCCCCCGTGTGGGCCACGTTGATGCGGTACCTGCACCGCGGCACACCGGGCGTCGCGCCGCAGGCCCCTGCGGGCGTGGTGCAACGCACCGTGGACATCACGGATGCGCAGGGCCGCGCCACCGAGGCCCGGCGCACCGAATGGTTCCTGCAGGGCACGGAGCAGGCGCGCTTCGCGCTGGCCTCACCGGCGGCACGCGCGCAGGGCACGGCCCGCATCACGGCGCCGGTCCACGGCACGGTGGTCGCGCTGGACCCGGACATCCCGCCCACGCGCCAGCGCCTGTGGCTGCAGGCCGAGGGCCACGACCCGCGCTGGCTGCTCGATGGCAAACCCCTGGGCCGCGGCAACCGCCTGGCCTGGCTGCCCTGGCCGGGCCGGCACGAGCTGCAACTGGCCAATGCACGCGGCGAGGTGGTGGACCGCATCGGGCTGGAGGTGCGTGGCGCGGGCGTGAAAACACCGTGAGGGGCTTGCGGTAATTTCATGCCGCCGGCAGCTGTTTTCAACCGCCCTGCGCCCGGCAGCCACTACCATTCGGGCGACCCGAGCCATCCGAGCCCTCTGCCCACCGACGCCCCATGCCCGCCCCCATCACCACCATCGAAGACCTGCGCATCCTGGCCAAGAAACGCGTGCCGCGCATGTTCTACGACTACGCGGACTCGGGGTCGTGGACCGAGGGCACCTACCGGGCCAACTCCGCGGACTTCCAGGGCATCCTGCTGCGCCAGCGCGTGGCCGTGAACATGCAGAACCGCAGCACGCGCACCACCATGGTCGGCCACGACGTGGCCATGCCCGTGGCCATCGCGCCCACGGGCCTCACGGGCATGCAGCATGCCGATGGCGAGATCCTGGGGGCGCGTGCGGCCAAGCAGTTCGGCATCCCCTTCACGCTGTCGACGATGAGCATCTGCTCCATCGAGGACGTCGCTGCCGCCACCGACCGGCACCCCTTCTGGTTCCAGCTCTATGTGATGAAGGACCGGGGTTTCATCGAGCGCCTGATCGAACGCGCCCGCGCCGCCAACTGCTCGGCGCTGGTGCTGACGCTCGATTTGCAGATCATGGGCCAGCGCCACAAGGACATCAAGAATGGCCTGTCCGCACCGCCCAAGCCCACGCTGGCCAACCTGATCAACCTGGCCACCAAGCCGCGCTGGTGCATGGGCATGCTGGGCACGCAGCGCCGCAGCTTCGGCAACATCGTGGGCCATGTGCAGGGTGTGGCCGACATGAGCAAGTTGAGCGACTGGACCGCGAGCCAGTTCGACCCCGCCCTGAGCTGGGCCGACGTGGAGTGGATCAAGAAGCGATGGGGCGGCAAGCTGATCCTCAAGGGCATCCAGGACGTGGAGGACGCGAAGCTCGCCGCAGACAGCGGCGCCGATGCGCTGGTGGTGTCCAACCACGGCGGGCGCCAGCTCGATGGCGCACCCTCGTCCATCCGCGCGCTGCCGGCCATCGTGGATGCCGTGGGCCACCGCATCGAGGTGTGGATGGACGGCGGCATCCGCAGCGGGCAGGACGTGCTGAAGGCGCGTGCGCTGGGTGCGCGCGGCACCATGATCGGCCGCGCCTTCCTCTACGGCCTGGGCGCGATGGGTGAGGCTGGCGTGACCAAGGCGCTGCAGCTGATCCACAAGGAACTCGACATCACCATGGCCTTCTGCGGCCACACGAACATCGAGACCGTGGACAAGTCGATCCTCCTGCCGGGGACCTATCCGCAGTGACACGGCCCGACGCACCGCGCCGACGGCGGGCCCTGGCGCTACTGCTGGGCCTGTTGCCGCTCGCCCTGACCGCACGGGCGCAGGCCCGCCACACCGTGTCGCTGGCCACGCTGCAGGCCCAGGTGGCGCAACGTTTCCCGCTGCGCTTTCCCGTTGCGGGCCTGCTGAACCTGGACCTGCAGGCACCTGAGCTGCGGCTGCAGCCCGCGCGCAACCGCATGCAGGCACTGGTCACGCTCGTGGCCGCGGGCCCTGCGCTGCGCCAGCGCTACAACGGCCTGCTGGACCTGGACTTCGCGCTGCGTTACGCGCCCGAGGACCGCAGCATCCGCGCGCACCAGATCCGCTTCAACGCGCTGGAGCTGCCCGGGCTGCGCGCCGAGGTCACGCAGCAGATCGCCGCCTTCGGCCCGGCACTGGCCGACGAGGCGCTGGGCGAAGTGGTGCTGCACCGGCTCAGCGCGCAGGACCTCGCCCTGCCCGACACCATGGGGCTGCGGCCGGACACACTGACCGTGACCGACGAAGGCCTGCGCATCGAGTTCGCACCCAAGGCGCCCTGACGCCTCTGCCACCGCCCGTCGCCCGCCGTCGTGCCCTCGTGCCCTCGCGGCACGAGCCCCCTGCTGCCGCAATACGATGGCAGTGCCCACCATCGCGCGGTGACAATGGCAGCCGTACTGCCTTGCCGGCAGCCTCGACTGCCCCATGACACTCCCCACCGCGGCCGCCTGGGCCTGGATCCCCATCGTCATCTGGGCCGCCTTCGCCCAGACCATCCGCAACGCCGCGCAACGCAGCCTGATCACCGAACTGGGCACGCTGTCGGCCACGCTGGTGCGCTTTCTGTACGGACTGCCCTTCGCGGCCGCCTGGCTGGTGATCGCCTACCGCCTCACGCCGGGCAGCATGGCGCTGCCGCATTTCAACCCCGTCTATGCCGGCTGGCTGGCCGTGGGTGCGCTGGCGCAGCTGGCCGCCACGGCGCTACTGCTGGTGGCCATGAAGCAGCGCAACTTCATCGTCGGGGTGACCTTCTCCAAGACCGAGGTGCTGCAGGTGGGCATCTTCGCGACGCTGTTCCTTCAGGAGCTGCCCACGGCCCTGGGCGTGGTTGCCATGATCGTGGCCACGGTGGGCGTCGTGTTGCTCTCGATGCCCAGGAAGGCCGCAGGCACGGGGTCGGCCAGCTGGGCCGGCACCGCGGCCTGGTTCGGCCTGGGCTCGGGGGCCTGCTTCGCGCTGTCCAGCGTGGGTTACCGCGGCGCCGCGCTGGCGCTGGATGGCACCTCGCCGTGGCTGATCGGCGCATGGAACGTGCTGCTGGCCCAGGCGCTCCAGAGCCTGCTGCTGGGTACCTGGCTGCGGCTGCGCCAGCCGGGCGCGATCACCGCGATCTTCGTTGCCTGGCGCCTGTCCTCGGTGGCGGGGCTGATGGGGGCGCTGGCCTCCATCGGCTGGCTCACGGCCACCGCGATGCGGCCCGCCGGCGACGTGCGCACCCTGGGGCTGGTGGAGGTGCTGTTCAGCTACGTGGTGTCGCGGCGCGTGTTCCGCGAGCGCATGACGCGCCACGAGGTCGCGGGGCTGCTGATGGTGGCCGCGGGCGTGCTGGTGGTGTGTGTGCAGTGGGGCGGTTGAGCGGCGGCCGACCGCACGAAGGCGACGGCGGGATCAGGCGCGCGACGCCACGGCAGGCGCGCAGTCCGCGCAGTGGCCGTGCAGCTGCAGGTCCACGCTTTCCACCGCGAAGCCCGAGGGCACGTTGACCCGGCGCGGCGCCTTCGCGTCCAGGCAGTAGACGCGCCCGCAGTCGTCGCACTGGAAGTGCGCATGGGCATGGTGGTCCGCGCCTTCGCCCTGGCGCAGCACAAAGCGGTTCTGCCGATCGGCACCGACCGACTTGGCGAGCCAGCCCGCGTCCACGAAGCTGTCCAGCGTGCGGTAGAGCGTCACGCGGTCGATGGGCTCGGGCAGCGCGGCCTCGACCTCGGCATGGCTCATGGCGCCGTGGGCGGCTTCCATCACGGCCATCACTGCCAGGCGGTGCGTGGTGATGCGCAGGCCCATGCCCGCCAGCTGGGCCTCGCGGCGCGCGCGGACCTGCTGGATGGCCGATTTCCGGCTGCTGGTCTTGCCGGAAACAGGGGCTTTGGCGGCGGTCATGGCGGGATTCTAGGACCTGCCCCTGCCCGGCGCCGGCCCCCCGGAAACGCACAACGCCCGGCGATGCGGGCGTTGGACGGGGCGGCGGCGGGGCGCGTCACTCCAGCGTGAGCTTGGCCGTCTCCACCACCTTGCGGTACACCACCAGCTCTTCCTTCATCTGCGTGGCGAACTGCTCGGGCGAGTTACCGATCACCAGCGAACCGGTGTCCTCGATGCGCTTGCGCACGGCCGGGTCTTCCAGCGCCTTGCGGGTCGCGGCATTGACCTTGTCCACGACCTCCTTGGGCAGGCCCTTGGGGCCGACGATGCCGTAGTAGGCCATGCGGTTGACCGGCTCCAGCCCCAGCTCCTTGAAGGTGGGCACGTCGGGCAGGCTGGGCAGGCGGGCCGGTGCCGCCACGGCCAGCGCCACCAGGCGGCCGCCCTGGATGTGGGGCAGTGCGGAGGGCAGGTTGTCGAAGATGATCTCGACCTGGCCACCCACCGTGTCCCGCAGGGCCGGGCCCGCGCCCGAATACGGAATGTGGGTCACGAACACGCCCTGCAGGCCCTTCCACAGTTCGGTCTGCAGGTGCCCGATACCCCCTGTGCCTGATGAGGAATAGGAATACTTGCCCGGATTGCGCTTGAGTTCGGCGACGAACTCCTTGTAGTTCTTGGCCGGGAACTTCGGGTTCACGGCGATCACGTTCGGCGTGGCGGCGATGTTGATGATGGGCGTGAAGTCGGTCTCCACGTTGTAGGGCATCTTGGGGTTGATGGCGGGGTTCGCGGCCGTGGTGGACACGGTGGCCACGCCCAGCGAGTACCCGTCGGGCGCGGAGCGCGCCGTCTCGGCCGCGCCGATGATGCCGCCGCCACCGGCCTTGTTCTCGACGATGACCGACTGGCCGAGGATCCTGCCCAGAGGCTCGGAAATCACCCGCGCGACGATGTCAGTGGTGCCGCCCGGTGCGAAGGGCACCTGCAGTTTCACGACCTTGTTGGGATAGGCCTGGGCCAGAACGGTTCCGCTGGCGGCCAGCAGGCTCAGGGCGAACAGTGCGCGGCGTTGCATCTCCTGGGATCTCCTTGGGTGAATCGCTGAACGGGTCTGCGCGATGGCCGGTCGGGCCAGATCGGGGCGCAGGGCACCCGGCCATCCTAGTACGAATGGCGTAGATCGCTTCTTCTGGAATACCCATGGTTCCGGTGGACTTGCCACCCGCAGGGCAGGCTGCGCCCGCCCGCGCCCGGCACGCTCAGTTGTCCATGATCAGCTGGGTCTGCGTCACGATCGCGCAGAGCTTGCCCTCGGCATTGCGCACCGATGTCTGCCACACCTGGGTGGTGCGGCCGCGGTGCAGGGCGACGGATTCCCCGATCACCACGGTGTCCACCCGTGCGCCGGCCATGAACTTGGTGCTGGAATCCGTGGTGGTGGTGCGTTTGCCCTGCGGCAGGTTCAGCACCGTGCCGACCGCCCCCAGCGTGTCGGCGAAGGCCATGTACGCGCCACCGTGCAGGATGCCACCTGCGGTGCACAGGTCGGCGCGCACCGTCATCTCGGCCACCACCCGCTCCGGGCTGCAGTGCGTGATGCGCACGCCCATGAGGCCGGGGAACAGCGGATCGATGATCGCCTGGATATGTGCTTCGTGGGACATGCGAGTTTCCTTGGCAGGGGTTACCGCCGCTCAGGCGCCGCACCGTGCTGGCGCGCGACGAGGGCGGCATGGGTGACCGGGTCCACCGGGCGGTGCCGCACGGTCGTGCCGGCCGGGTGGCGGCCCAGGTAGTTGCCACCGCGCCAGTCGTGCGCGGGCCGGATGGGCCGGGGCGCGAAGCCGCCACCGCAGTTGGGGCAGACATTGGACAACACGCCGTCCACGCAGGCGGCGCAGAAGGTGCACTCGAAGCTGCAGATGCGCGCCGCCGTGGAGTCGGGTGGCAGCGCGGTGTTGCAGTGTTCACAGGAAGGGCGCAGTTCCAGCATGGTGAGGTTCCGGAGCGAAAGACAGCGGGTCAGCCCGGACGGCGGGCCATCAGAGCCCACAGCCCCGCAGCCGACAGCAGTGCGCCGCCGGCCAGGTTGAAGCGGCGCTGGGCACGCGCCGAACTCAGCAGCCGCCGCGCCGAGGCGGCGAACAGCGCGTACAGGGTGGCATTCAACGTGGCCAGTGCCACGAAGGTGATGGCCAGGATCCACAGCTGCCGCGCCACGTCGCCGCCCGGCTGCAGGAACTGCGGCAGGAACGCGATGAAGAAGATGATGCCCTTGGGGTTCAGGGCGGTGACCAGGTAGGTGTTGAGGAACAGGCGCCAGGCGGACGCGGGCGCCGGTGGCGCCTGCAGGCTCACCTGCGTGATGCCCGCGCGCAGCATCCTGAAGCCCAGGTACAGCAGGTACAGCCCGCCCACCCACTTGACCATGGTGAACCAGAAGGCCGACGCGGCCAGCAACGCGCCCAGCCCGACCAGCGAGCCCGCCAGCGCCGTGGAGTCGCCCAGCGCCACGGCCGCCACCAGCGGCACGTTCGCACGCCGGCCATGGGCCATGGAATAACTGATCACGGTGAGGATGGTCGGCCCGGGGATGACCAGCATCAGCGACGATGCCGCGACGAATGCGAGCCAGAGTTCGATGGACATGGATGGCAGCCTTTCGGTGGGAATGTGCGGGGGAAACGCGCGGAT
Source organism: Burkholderiaceae bacterium (assembly GCA_965278985.1). Classification (GTDB taxonomy): domain Bacteria; phylum Pseudomonadota; class Gammaproteobacteria; order Burkholderiales; family Burkholderiaceae_C; genus CAISIP01. The sequence continues at coordinate 3,293,607 of OZ257131.1, forward strand.
TCAGCGCCCGGCCTTCTGGCGATCGAACTTGCGCCAGTAGGCGAATTCGTCCTCGTGCACCTCGATGTCCAGCTCGGACACCCGGGCCTGCATGCGCTCCTGCACGTCGGAGACGGCCTGGTTGTACACCAGGGGCGCCAGCTCCTCCAGGAAGAAACCCAGCAATGCGCCGGCGGCCACGTTGCCGATTGGCTCCTCCATGTTCACCTGGAAATAGCGTTCGATGGAGGTGATGGCCTGCTTGCGCGCATCCTTGGAAATCTCGATGGCCATGGGCCTGCTCCTGGGGTGAGAGCCATATTGTGCCGCCGGCCGCGGTGACGATTGCCCTCCGGCGCCCCTGCGGTAAGAGCGCCCTTCGGAACGCCCGGGCGGGCGCGCTCACGCCGCCCGCATGCCGCCCCACACGATGATCGCCATGCCCGCCAGGGCCACCAGCGACCCGGCGAGGTCGTAGGCCGAGGGGCGCACGCCATCCACCAGCCACAGCCAGGCCACAGCCGTGGCCACGTAGACACCGCCATAGGCCGCATACACCCGCCCCGAGGCGGCAGGATGCAGCGACAGCAGCCACACGAACAGGCACAGCGCCCCGGCGGCCGGCACCAGCACCCACGCCGGCGCCTTGCCCTGCAGCCACAGGGAGGGCAGGAAGCAGCCGACGATCTCGGCCACGGCCGTAACCAGGAACAGCGCCGCGGTGGACAGCAGCGGCATGGCGCGCCTACGCCTCGGGCGCGCTGCGCAGGGCCTGGCGCCAGCGTTCCTGGGGGATGTAGCCGGTCAGGCGCTCGATGACCAGCGCCTCCACCTCCGGCGACACTGTGTGGCCCAGGAAGGGGATCACATCGGCCGTCACGTCCGAGCCCAGCGCCACCAGTTGCTCGGCCGCGCGCACGGTGTGGGCGTAGGGCACCACCCCGTCCTCCTTGCCGTGCACCAGGTGCACGGTGGTCTCCGCGCCCACCGCCGCAGGCACCCCGGCGAAACGGCCCGACAGTGCCACGATGCGGCCGCACAACGGCGTGGGCAGGCGCTGCTGGGTGGACTCCAGCGCCATGATCGCGCCCTGCGAAAAGCCCACCAGCGCCGTGGCGGAGGGCTGCACGCCGGTCTGGCGCTGCCAGTGGCGCACGGTCTCCACGAAGCCCGGCATGGCTGCGGCGATGCGCGCCGGGCGGCCATCCTCGGTGATACCGACCACGGAAAACCATTGGAAGCCCTGCCCCAGGTCGGACGCGACCGGGCTGCGCACGCAGACCACCGCCGCGGCGGGAAACGCAGCGGCCAACCGCCGCCCCAGCGGCACCATGTCCTGCTCCGTGGCACCCACGCCATGGAACAGCAGGAACAGCTGCGCGGCCTGCCCCGTCGGCATCTGTATCGCCTGAAACTCCCCCATATCCTCTCCTTTGCAAGCCCGCCCCGGTCCCTGCAGACACGGGGTCCCCGGCGGGCCGGGATTGTCGGTCATGGCCGAAAGCCCGCGCGCGGGCGCTACACTGCCGCCCACGCGCCCCGTCACGGCCCCTCCACCATGGAATATCCCGGAAATCTGTTCGTAGTGGCCGCGCCCAGCGGGGCCGGCAAATCCAGCCTCGTCAAGGCCCTGCTGGAGATCGATGCGCTGGTCCGGCCGTCGGTCTCGCACACCACGCGTGCGCCGCGGGGGCAGGAGAAAGACGGCCGCGAATACTATTTCGTGCCCATGGCCGAGTTCGAAGCCATGGTCCAGGCCGACGGTTTCGTCGAGTGGGCCCAGGTGCACGGCCACCGCTACGGCACCTCGCGCCAGGCTATCGCCCAGCGCATGCAGGAAGGCTCCGACGTGGTGCTGGAGATCGACTACCAGGGCGCGCTGGCGATCAAGAAGGTTTTCGCCAATGCCATCTCGATCTTCATCCTGCCACCCAGCTGGGAAGAACTCCGCTCTCGGCTGGAGCGCCGCGGCGAGGACGCGGCCGACACCATCGAGCTGCGGCTGCGCAATGCCGCGCACGAGGTCGCCCAGGCCCGGCATTTCGACTTCGTTATAATCAATGAGTTGTTCGACCGTGCACTCTTCGACCTCAAGGTGATCGTGCATGCGCAGCGGCTGCGATTCGAAGCCCAACGCCGGGCCCGCGCCGAGACCTTCCGCTCCCTGAACATCTCCTGAAATCCCGCCGTTCCCGCCACTGGAGTATCCGCATGGCCCGTATCACCGTCGAAGACTGTCTGGTCCAGATCCCCAACCGCTTCCAACTGGTGCTGGCCGCGACCTACCGCGCGCGCATGCTCAGCCAGGGCCACACGCCCAAGATCGAGAGCAAGAACAAGCCCGGCGTCACCGCGCTGCGCGAGATCGCCGCCGGCAAGGTGGGCGTGGAAATGCTCAAGAAAGTGCCCGTCTAAACGCCTTTCGCTCCTCGCCGGTGCACACGACACCGGCCCGATGGCACCGTCGCACGGTGCCATTTTTTTTGCGGGCGCTTCGATTTTCCCTGCAGGCTATATTCGGAGGGTGAGCTCCCTCAACGCCCCCGACGCCGCCACGGCCCGCCGCCCCCGCAAGCCGGGCAGCGCCAGCGTGCAGAACACGGCGGCGGCCAACGCCGCCGCTGCCAGCTTCGCCGCGCTGACGTCCAAGCTCGATTACCTGCCCGCGGTGGACATCGAAAAAGTCCGCCAGGCCTACCGTTTCGCGGACGAAGCCCATCTGGGCCAGATCCGCAACAGCGGCGAGCCCTACATCACCCACCCCATCGCCGTGGCCGCGCAGTGCGCCGAGTGGAAGCTCGACGCCCAGGCCCTCATGGCCGCACTGCTGCACGACGCCCTCGAAGACTGCGGTGTCACCAAGATCGAGCTGATCGAACGTTTCGGCTCGCCGGTGGCCGAGCTGGTGGATGGCCTGACCAAGCTCGACAAGCTGCACTTCACGACCCGCGAGGAGAACCAGGCCGAGTCTTTCCGCAAGATGCTGCTGGCGATGGCGCGCGACGTGCGCGTGATCCTGATCAAGCTGGCGGACCGCTCCCACAACATGCGCACACTGGCCGACGTGCCGCGCGAGAAATGGGCCCGCATTTCCTCCGAGACGCTGGAGATCTACGCCCCCATCGCCCACCGCCTGGGACTGAACCAGGTCTACCGCGAGCTGCAGGACCTGTCCTTCACCTACCTGCGGCCCTGGCGCCACGCCACGCTGACCAAGGCCGTGACGCGCGCGCGCAGCCGACGGCGCGACCTGATCCAGAAGGTGCAGCGCGAGCTGGAAAACGCCTTCCAGGCCAGCGGCATGGCGCTGCGCATCGCCGGGCGTGAGAAGTCCGTGTATTCCATCTACCGCAAGATGACGCAGAAACACCTGAGCTTCGCGCAGGTGACGGACATCTATGGCTTCCGGCTCATCGTGCCCACGCTGCTGGACTGTTACACCGCGATGGGCATGCTGCACCAGCTCTACAAGCCGGTGCCGGGACGCTTCAAGGACCACATCGCGATCGCCAAGATCAACGGCTACCAGTCGCTGCACACCACGCTGGTGGGCCCTTCGGGCGTGAACATCGAGTTCCAGCTGCGCACCGAGGCCATGCACCTGGTGGCCGAATCCGGCGTGGCCGCCCACTGGCTCTACAAGGCCAAGCACCCCGAAGCGACGACCAACGACTGGCTGGGCAACAAGTGGCTGCAATCGCTGCTCGACATCCAGCTGGAGACCGGGGACGCGGCCGAGTTCTGGGACCACGTGAAGGTGGACCTGTTCCCCGACGCGGTCTACGTCTTCACGCCGCGCAGCCAGATCCTCTCGCTGCCGCGCGGCGCCACGGTGGTGGACTTCGCCTATGCCATCCACAGCGACGTGGGCGATCGCACCATGGCCGCGCGCATCAACGGCGAGCAGGTTCCGCTGCGCACCGAGCTCAAGAACGGCGACGTGGTGGAGGTGGTGACCGCCCCCATCTCCAGCCCGAACCCGGCCTGGCTGAGCTTCGTGCGCACGGCCCGCGCGCGCTCCAAGATCCGCCACCACCTGCGCACGCTGGCGCAGGCCGAGTCCGAGAGTTTCGGCCGCAAGCTGCTGGCCCAGGCGCTGCGGGCCGAAGGCATCCGCATCTTCCCTGACGACAGCGAGGCCTACCACAACGTGTGGGAGCGGGTGCTGCGCTTCACCGGCAACCGCAACCAGGCCGACCTGATGGTGGACATCGGTCTGGGCAAACGCATCGCCACCATGGTGGCCAAGCGCATGGTGCACCTGCTGGCCGAAGAGAACGGCGTGCGCCCCGATGCGCTGCTGCTGACCCAGGAGCGCTTCACGGCCCACGAGTCCGATGCCGGCACGCAGGGCGTGGTGACGCTCGATGGCAGCGAGAACGCTTCGGTGCACTACGCCACCTGCTGCCGCCCCATTCCCGGCGACAACATCGTGGGCTACCTCGGTCGCGGCGAGGGGCTGGTGGTGCACACCCAGCAATGCCCGGTCGGCAGCAAGCTGTTGCACAAGGATGCGGAACGCTTCATCGGCGTGGACTGGTCGGACGAACCGGTGCGCGCGTTCGAAGTGGAGATCGTGGTCTCGGTGACCAACAGCAAGGGCGTGCTGGCACGGGTCGCCGCGGCACTGGCGGGTGTGGAGGCCGATATCACGCACATCGACATGGGACAGGACTCCGGCCAGCAGGCCACGGACCTGCGTTTCATCGTGGAGGTGCGCGACCGCACGCATCTCGCAGCCGCGCTCCGCAGCCTGCGCCGCACCAGCGCCGTGCTGAGGGCCCAGCGGGGCTGAGCAAGGCGCCGGTCCTCAGACCGGCGTGGCCGGGCCCGCCGGGTACTGCACCCGCAGGACCTCGATCTCCTCCACGCCGGCCGGCGTCACCAGGTGGAGCACATCGCCCACGCGTGACTTGAGCAACGTGCGGGCCACCGGCGAGATCCAGCTCACCTCGCCACGCGCGCTGTCCACCTCGTCGATGCCCAGGATCGTCACGGTCTGTTCGTGGCCCCGGCTGTCCACGTAGGTGACGGTGGCACCGAAGAAGACTTGGTCGTTGCCGTGGTGCACGCTAGGGTCGGTGATCTCGGCGATCTCCAGCCGTTTGCCGAGGAAACGGATGCGGCGGTCGATCTCGCGCAGGCGCTTCTTGCCGTACAGGTAGTCCCCGTTCTCGGAGCGGTCACCGTTGCTGGCGGCCCAATGCACGATCTCCACCACCTTCGGGCGCTCGACATCCATCAGCTCCACGAACTCGGCCCGCAGCCGCGCATAGCCTGCCGCCGTGATGTAGTTCTTGCCGCCACCGGCGATGGCCGGGAGCTGGGGCGCGTCGTCATCGTCCGCGTCGTCGGACTCCTTGGTGAAGGCCTTGTTCATGGTCAGGGCAGTGTAGCGGCGCGTCCAGGCGGCGGGCATGCGGCGGAGTAGTGTGCCCCCTGTGTTCGGCGACGCACAGAAGCCGCACTGCGGCGGGCCTAAGCTGATTGCCATGACACACACGCCCTACTCCGGCGACGCGGGCCAGTGGCTGCGCAGCGGCGGACCCGCGGGCCCGCACCGGTCCTCTCCACCCGCCTTGCCGTGGATGCCGGCGGCCTGGCTCCGGCAGGACCAGTTCCATCGCATGCGCCGGCAACTGCGAGGCCACGGCGGCCTGCTGCGTGTGGCGCAGGTACGGCGCCTGCTGGGCCCGGCGCACGCATTGGAAGCCGTGGTGGCGGAGGGCGTGGTGCTGGACTTCCATTGGATGGGCGACCACTGGATGCCGGGCTTCCAGTTCGATGCGGCCCGCGGTGCCCTGCGGACCGAGCTGCTGCAGGTCTACGCCGAGCTCCCCGGGAGTTACGACGCCTGGGACACGGTGCACTGGTTCGCCGCCCCCAATGCGTTCCTGCGCGGCGACGCGCCGGTGACGAAGTTGGATGGCGACCACGCCGCCGTCCTGGCCGCGGCACGGGCGGAACACTTCGTGGTCAACGGCTGATCCGCCCCTTGCCTTCCCGACTCCTGGCGGGCGCCGCTTCCGGCGCCATACCGCACGCCATGCACGCCGTGCACGCCTTGGGGCTCCGTTTGCGGAGATGATCGAGTCCACGCAACAAGGAGGCGCGCCATGCTGGAAATGTCGGTACCGTGGTGGGAACTGGTGGTCCGCGCGACCATCGTCTACGGCGCATTGCTGGTGCTCCTGCGCCTCACGGGCAAGCGCCAGGTGGGCCAGCTGGCACCCACGGACCTCGTGCTGCTGCTGGTGCTGTCCAACGCGGTGCAGAACTCGATGAACGCGGGCGACAACTCGCTGGTCGGTGGCCTGGTGTCGGCCGTGACGCTGGTGGCGCTCAACTACGTGGTGAACCGGGGTACCTACCGCAGCAAGACCGTGGAGCGCATCATCGACGGCAGCCCGCAGATCCTCATCCGGCACGGAGTGGTGTCGACGAAGACGCTGGCCAGCGCCGGCATCTCCGACGCGGAGCTGCTGACGGTGCTACGCCAGCACGGGTGCCTGCAGCCCTCGGAGGTGGACCTGGCCATCCTGGAGACCAACGGCGCGGTCAGCGTGTTGCGCCACGAGACACCGAAGGGCGACGGTTCGATCCGCCGTGCGGCGCGCCGGAACCAACGCAACAAGGCACCTGTGCCGAGGACGACGGACTGAGCCGGGAGGTGAAGCCCCCAGCCTGTCAGCGGCGGGGTGCTCCGGCGCCGCCCTTTGCAGGCAATGCCGGTTCCTCGGTGGCGACCTTGCCTGGAGGCGGAGCGCCCTCTGACGTGAAGTCTTCCTTTTCCTGGTCCAGGGCTCGGGGTTTGCGCGGCTCGGCCGGGGTGGGCGGCGGAGACACCGGGGCGGCGGGCATGGCATGGCGCACCGACGCCGGCACCGGTGTGCCTACGGGATCGGCGTCTTCGTTCTCGCGCGTGGTGGCAGCAGCAGTCATGGTGGGCTCCAGATCGACGGACGGCCTTCAGGCGCCATCCTTGAGCTTGCGGTAGGCGCGGTCCGCGACCGGACCGCGATCGGTGTCCTGCAACCCACGCTGCACGTCACGATGGGCCTGTTCGATGGCTTCGCTCGCCACGCCGCCCGTCACCCCCGCGGACTCGTCGCGCTCGTGCGGAAGTGACGGTGACGCACCATCACGCCGCTTCTCGGGGCTCGGCGCATCGCCATCGGGCTTGGAACTTTTCATGGAGATCCTGCAGGTTCTGCAAATCCTGTGCAGTGGCGGCGCCCGGGTGGCACCGACGGTGGATTTCAGTGTGGGGCAGCCCCCAGCGCAGGCACAGCGGACGCGGCGATGCACCCGCGTAGTAGATGTCCTACGGGCAGGGGACGATACCCCCACAACCCGCAGCTTGTAGGAATCATCTGACAGTCAACCACAGTAGTGCCCGATATGCTCCACACTGCTTGGCCGTCATACTTTCCCGGGGCGTAAACAGCATGCATCGCGAACGATCGATCGCGGTGGGGTGCGCACGGAGGCTGGATTGCCAGAACCATCGGATACCCCGGACCCTAGGCCAGTATGCAGCTACTACACACCTATATCGTCGAAGACAGCCCCATGATCCGGGATAGCCTGATCGCCACGCTGGAAGAGCTGGTGCCCGTGAAGGTCATCGGCACGGCAGAAGACGAGACCTCGGCCGTGCAGTGGCTCGCCAACGCGGACAACCGCGCCGACCTGGTCATCATCGACATCTTCCTGAAGGGGGGATCGGGGCTGGGCGTGCTGCGCGCCGCCAGCCAGCTGCCGGGTCGCCGCAACCTCGTCGTGTTGAGCAACTACGCCACACCGGACATGCGCCGGCGATGCATGGACCTCGGCGCGGACCATGTATTCGACAAGTCCAATGAGATCGACGCGCTGATCCAGTATTGCAGCCGTCTCTCGGAAGGCCAGACCGGCGCCGGAAAACTCGCCTGAGCCGTGGGTGCGCGGCGCGACCCACGCCGCGCGGTGGGCCTACTGGATGAGGCCGTTCTTCAGCGCGTAGTAGGTCAGGTCGCTGTTGGTCTCAAGCTTCATCTTCTCCATCACGCGCGTGCGGTAGGTGCTCACCGTCTTCACGCTGAGCGACATGCTGACCGCCATGTTGCCGATGGTCTCGCCCTTGGCCAGGCGCAGGAACACCTGCAGTTCCCGCTCGGACAGCTGCTCGTGCAGGGGCTTCTCGACACCCCCCGTGTTACCCAGCCCGTCCGCCAGACGCTCCGCGACACCCGCGGTGATGTACTTGCGTCCACGGTAGACGGTGCGGATGGCCTTGACAATCTCCTCGGGGTCACATTCCTTGTTCAGGTAGCCGCTGGCGCCCTGGCGCAACAGCGTCGTGGCGTAGTGCTCCTCGGGAAAACCGCTGAGGATCAGCACCGGCAGGTCCGGTGCCCGCGCCTTGATGCCGGCCAGGGCATCGACCCCGCTCTGGTCGGGCATGGAAATGTCGAGCAGGATCACGTCGACCTCTCCTTTGCGCACGATGTCGAGCGCCTGGCGTCCGTTGGAGGCTTCCGCGACGACGGAAAAATCCATTTGCTCGGACAGATACTGGCGCAGGCCTACACGCACCATGGCGTGATCGTCAACAATGGCAATACGAATCATGCGACCTCTCGATTGGACAGCGCGCATGATCCCATATTTCCCAGCCAAGGTTCAGCATGAGTTTTCTCCAACGCGTCCGGCCACAACAACTGGTATTCACACTGGCCTGCGTCGCCGCGATCACCCTGGTCTTCATCAGTGAAGGAACCTATCTGCGCTCCGCGCGCATGCTGGACGAACTGCGCGACCGCGCCGCGGCCCAGATGCAGATGCAGACGCTGGTGCGCGGCATGCTGGACGCGGAGACCAGCCAGCGCGGCTTCCTGCTGACGAACCGCCCCGACTACCAGAAGCCCTACGACGAGGCACTGGCCCGCGTGGATGACGCCTTGCGCGCGCTTGACACGTATTACGCCAAGGACCCCGACCGGCAGAAGCTGATGCAGCAGCTGCACGACCTGATCGGCACGCGCATCTCCGAGCTGGCGCTGGGCATGCGGCTGCTGCAGGAAGGCAAGGGCGACGCGACCCGGGAGATGGTGCTGAGCGGCATCGGCAAGGAGAACATGGACGCCGTGCGCACGTTGAGCGAGAAGTTGCTCGACAACGAGACACAGGCCGTGGAAGCCAGCCGTGCCAAGGTCTTTGACACGCTGATGCTGGCACGCATCGGCCTGGCAACCTTCAACGCACTGTGCCTGCTGGGCCTGTTCATGTACCTGCGCCAGGCCACCGCGCTCAAGCGGTACCAGCAGGACCAGCAGCGCACGGTGAAGGCCGAGCGCGACCGGCTGGAGCGCGAGGTGCAGGAGCGCACCGCGCAACTGACGGAGCTTGCCCAACACATGCAGACGGCGCGCGAGGATGAGCGCAGCCGGCTCGCGCGCGACCTGCACGATGAACTGGGCGCGCTGCTCACCTCCGCCAAGCTCGACGCGGCGCGCATCAAGTCACGCCTTGGCGGCAGTGCGCCGGAGGCGATTGAGCGGCTCAACCACCTGGTCGGCACGCTCAACAGCGGCATCGCGCTGAAGCGGCGCATCATCGAGGACCTGCGGCCTTCGTCGCTGAACAACCTCGGGCTGATCGCCACGCTGGAGATCCTGGCGCGCGAATACGCGGACCGCTCGGGCCTGGGCGTGCACGTGGCGCTCGCGCCGGTGCGCCTGGCGGCGTCCGCGGAGCTGGCCATCTACCGCGTGGTCCAGGAAGCCATCACCAACGTCACCAAATACGCCCAGGCCGGCAACGTGTGGATCGACCTCGTGAAGCACGACGACGGCGTGGAGGTAACGGTACGCGATGACGGCATCGGCTTCGACGCACGCCAACGTCCGAAGTCGGCGCACGGCCTGATGGGCATGCGCTTCCGCGTGGAGGCCGAGGGCGGGCGCCTCGATATCAGCTCCGTGCCGGGCGAAGGCACCCGCATCCTGGCGCGGCTGCCGCTGTCGCAACCCCAGGAAGTGCCCGAGGACGCCGTCCCCGCCCACTGAGCGCTGCGGGCTCACTGCGCACACGCTGCGGCCGGCAGCGCCACGCCCCGCCGTCAGCCCCGTCCTACACTGCCCGACGCCCTCACCCGACAGTGGCGCATGGACGCGCCCTATCGTTGCACATGCGCTGCCGCGAGACACTGGACGCGCGTCTCAACCAAGGCCTAGCGCCACCAACCAGGGCTCGAACGCCCAACCAGGAGTTTCGCCATGCTGCACTACGCCGTCGTCTTTTTCGTCATCGCGCTGATCGCTGCCCTGTTCGGCTTCGGCGGCATCGCCGCCGGTGCCATGAGCATCGGGAAGATCCTCTTCGTGGTCTTCGCCGTGCTGGCCATCGCGAGCTTCCTGGTCGGCCTGATCAAGCGCAACTGACTACGCTGGACGCTCTGAGCGGCCCCACACCTACCCAACAACACACAACAACGACCACCAGGAGGATTCCATGCCCATCGCCAAGATTTCCCGCGCCCACAACTTCGTAGACTCCGCTGCGGAGGGTGCCGAGCACGCCATCCGCAGCACGCAAGACGCCGCCAACCATGCGCTCGAGCAACTGGCCGGCTCCGTCAACGACCTGCGTGACCGCGGATCTCCGGCGCTGGAGCGCGCCAAGAGCCAGGCCGCGGACTACGCACACGAACTGTCGCAGCGGCTGCGCGACCAGGCGCTTTACGCCTCGGACACCACGCGGGGCTACATCCGCGATGAGCCCGTCAAGGCCGTGCTGATCGCCGCCGCCACGGGTGCACTGCTGATGGCGCTGGCGAACCTGTTCCGCCACACCAGCACCCCCCGCCGGCCGCGCTGACGCAGCCTGGCCCGCGATGCGGGCCCGGACATGACAAGGGCCTGCAAGCCGATCGGCTTGCAGGCCCTTGTCGTTGGGGAAGAGGAGAGAAAGCAAAATAGCCGGGAACCAGGTCCCGGCGGAGTTGCCAGCGCCACGCGCCGCCCTGCGGCGTCGCATGGCCATCCGTCAACGCCCTATATCTTGCCCAGCAGCAGCAGCACCACCAGGATCAGCAGCACCAACCCCAGGCCACCGGATGGCCCATACCCCCAGCTGCGGCTGTGGGGCCAGCTGGGGATGGCACCGATCAACAGCAACACCACGACGATCAACAGAATGGTTCCCAAAGTCATGTTTCTTCTCCTCCTGGAATAGGCCACGATGCGAGGCGTTCAGCCCCCGCGCGATGGACATCATCGGTGTACCTTCCGCGTTCAAGAATAGTTGCAACATACGTTGCGATCTGTGCGCTCCACCACACAGCGACATCCGATTGATCAAGCAGCGCGCGGTGCATACGGGCGCTCGGGGCGGGCCCGGCCACCCAGCGCCATGGCGGCCTTGGCCACCAGCTTGCCGAAGGCCGTGGTGGGAAGCTCAGGGGCCTGCACCGGTGCTGGTGCCGCTGCCGCGCCCACGCGGATGAAGCGCGCAGCCCGCACCGATTCGCTGAGATCGCTCATGCGCAGGATGTGCTCGCGGGGCATATCCCACACGTCCGCGCGCACCGACACGAACTTCAGCAGGGCAAGGTTCCATCCCTCCTCGCCGCGTGCATCCGCGAGGCGGTTCGAGCGGCTGCGCAGGCGCGCGATGCGCTCACGGTCCACATGGATTTCGCTGCGTCCCGAGATCGATACGCACGGCCCGTGCGCGGGATCGGAGAAACTCAGGTTGGCATCGCCCAGATGGTCCAGCTCCACATGCCGCCAGTCCGTGAAGAACCAGAAGGCACCTTGCGCATCCATCTCCAGCGGCGCCATGGGCCGGCTGAGGAGGCTGCCGTCGCTGCCGCGTGTGGTCAACATCGCCACGGGACAACGTTCCGTGAGCTTGCGAAGCAGCAGGAGATCAGCGACGGGAGGATTGCTGGACATGGTGGTCTTTCGGAAAAATGCATCGGCAAAAGACCCGTGTCTCCTGCAACCGCCGTATGGTCGGTGGTCCTCGCGTTTTTCCGAATCAGCTGTGGGCGACTGCCCGTGTCGTCCCGTTCCTACAGTCCACCAGGCGCCCCGCGGGTCGACGGATACGATGCGCTACAGTCGGCGCAGCGTGCGATCCCGGCCTCGGCGCACGCGCACGCATCCACCCTGGCCCAGGCTCGACCTGGCATCACTGACAACGGAGCACCACCATGTCCTGCGCCATTTCCCGGATCACCAGAGGACTGTCCCTGTTGGCGCTGCTGGCCCTGGGCGCCTGCGCGAACGTCGAACCCACGGGACCTGACACGCCCTGGTATGCGTTTCGCAGCGCGAACTCGACGCGCTTGTGGGGCACGAGCCAAGTTCCGCCGGTCAGCACGCCGGGCCGCGGCAGCGTGGAAGCGCACCTGAACCGCGAGACCCGGCTCCTGAGCTGGACGATCCGTTTCTCGGACCTCAGCGGCCCGGTCACAGCAGCGCACTTCCATGGCCCGGCAATGCCAGGCGAGAACGCGCCACCCGTGGTGCCGATCACGGACCGGAACCTGTCGAGCCCCATACAGGGCAGCGCCGTGTTGACACCCGAACAGGCCGCGGATTTCCTGGCGGGCAAGTGGTACCTCAACCTGCATACCGCCGCCTACCCGGATGGGGAGTTGCGCGGGCAGATCCCGGCACGCCCCTGACCTGACGGCCCGCGACTCAGCGGCTCTCGGCGTCGGTCGTCACCTTCAGGTCGAGGCCGCGGTCGGGGGACTCGAAGCTCTGGGTCTCGCCCTTCGGCGTGCCCTTCAGGTCCTCGACGATGAAAGCGCCATAGCGTTGCGCCGCTCTGGCGCCCATGGTCTGGATGATCTCGCTCACGGTCTGCACCTGTTGGTTGTCGGGCGTATGCACCACCAGAAAGTGGCAGCCCGCATCGGCCAGTTCACCATGCGCACGCACCAGGTTGAGCTCCTGCCCCACTGCCGCGATGGGGCTGGCCGTGTGCAGGTCGGAGGCCACCTGCGCCTGCATCTCCTGCGGCGTGTAGTGCACGATGGCGTCGCCATCGAATCCGCGTTGCAACAGCGCCTTCTGCGCCTCGATGGCCTTGTCCTCGGTGTCGAAGGCGATCACCGTGTGCCCCGTGGGCTTGAAAACGCCAAAGGATTTGGGAGGGTTGTTCTTGTCCATCGCGGACTCCTTTCAAAAGTCGAGAAATTCAGCACGCCCCATCCTGCGGCCAGGGCGGCACGCCCATGGCAGGACGGGGCGCCATGCGGTTGTAGGTGCCTCGCGCGTGCACGACCGTACCCTCGCGCTCGGCGTAGTCGCGCGCGACCCGGTGAGGCCGGGCGGCGCTCATTCAGGCTCTGCGTAGGCACCACGCCGCAGCGCCTGCTGCGCGGCGTAACACCCGCAGGCCGCATCGTGCAGGCCGGGCACATCCAGCAGATGCAGCTCGCCGTGGCGGTAGGCGATGAGGCCGCGGCGCATCAACGTGCCCGCGGCCCGCGTGACGCCGACGCGGCGCACACCCAACAGCGTCGCCAGCACTTCGTGCGTCACATGCACGGAGTCATGCGCCACGCAGTCGTGGTGCATGACCAGCCATCGTGCCAGTCGCTGCTCTATGGAGTGCATGCGCATGCATCCCCCTGCCATGGCCAGTTGCAGCAGCCAGTGGTACTGGTAGCGCTCCAGCGCATGGCGCAGCGCGGGCCGGCGAACCATCTCGGCGCGCAGCACGGAGGCTTCCATGCGCCAGGCACGTCCCGCGGTGTTCACCAGCGTGTGCCACGGGGGCACCAGCTGGCCCAAGGCGATCTGCAGGCCGAGCACGCCGTCGCTTCCCACCAATCCCAGTTCCGGCCCCGGCCGGCCGTCCACCACCGCGAGCAACGACACGCACCCGCTGTAGGGGAAAAACACATGCTCTGCCACCTCGCCCCGGCGGCCCAGCAACTGCCACTGTCGCAGCTCGACGGACTCGACACGCTCCATCAGCGCACGCTGGTCATCTTCCGGCAGCGTGGCGATCAATCCATTGGGAAGTCCATACAGCGCCGTCGCGGGCCGTAGCTGCCCACCCGTGCGCGGCCCTGGCCCGGAGGCGGGTGCGGCATGCGTGTTCACGGTCGGGCCGGTGGCACCAGCGGCCTCAAGCGGCCAGCGGCATCGGCAACAGGCGCCGGTGCTCCTTGCGGGCCACGCCATAACACTCGCAGCAGCGCTGCTCCAGCCGCTGGCGCTGCAACACGTCGATGTGGCCACGGCTGTAACGGATGATGCCGGCCATCTGCAGCTTTAGTGCAGCGGCGGTGATGCCTTCGCGGCGCACACCCAGGAGATTCGACAACAGTTCCTGCGTCATGGCCAGCGAATCGCCTGGCTGGCGGTCCAGCCCCAGCAGCAGGCGACGGCACAGCTGCTGGTCGATGGAGTGGTAGCGGTTGCACACCGCGGTCTGCGCCACCTGCGCCATCAGCGCCTGGGCATACCGCAACACCACGTTGAGCACGGCACCGCCGCGGTTCAATTCTTCCTTCACGAAGGACGCACGCACGCGGCAGGCTTCCCCCGCGCTGTGCACCACGGCCTGGCCGGGCATGGCACTGCCACCCAGCACGAGCGCCGTGCCCACCATCGCTTCCATCCCGAGCACCGCCACCTCGGCAGATCCGCCGTTCTCCATGAGGTACATCATGGACACCACCGCGGTCGTGGGAAAGTACACGTAGCTGGCATCCACCCCCTCCTCCTGCAGGACCTGGTCGCGTTCCAGCGCCACCATCTGCGCCTGCGCGCGCCAGCGCGCCCAATCGGCGTCGGGCAGCACCGCCAGAAGATGGTTGTCGCGGGGATGCGTGGTCATGGGCGTGGGTCCGGTGGCAGGAATCGGCATGGCGCAGGTACTCCGCATGGTCTTCGTGGCAGATCGTGAGGCTTGGGTCATGCGGCGATGTTCGGCTGCACGGCAGTGAGCGCCTATCGGCAGCAGGCGACTTCCCATGTAGTTACGCTCCTACACCCTCGAGATACGCTGCGTCGCGGCCCACGCCCCACGCAGAAAAAGTTGCCATCAAGAGCGAGGTGGGACGCGGCAAGCACAGTGTCTGCTGGACCACACGGGATTGCGTCCTACACAGCCATGCGCCAGCCGCCGATGGTTACAAAACCATCCAAAAAATACAGTTCATCCCATCGTAGTCAGGGCCTTCGGTGCAGCGGCGAACCAGCCGCAGACCGCAAGAGCCCTGCTACCCCACGACGGAAGGAACACCGGCATGACACATACGATCGAACGCAGCAGGCTCTCCAAGGAAGAGGGTGCACAAGCCCCTGCCAACGCACAGGAGGCATCGGACACACAACGCCTGCAGCTCGACGAATCCGCGCTCGAGGCCGCACGCCACAGCCTGTCCGAAGGCGCGGTGAACCCGAGCTACGGCCCCTGGCGCGAGGACATCATCGCCTTGCTCAACGGCGCGTTGGCCACCGAACTGGTGTGCGTGTTGCGCTACAAGCGCCACCACTTCACGGCCGATGGCCTGAAGTCGGTCGCCATCGCCGAAGAGTTCCTGGTGCACGCCAATGAAGAAACCGCGCATGCCGACAAGATTGCCCGTCGCATCGTGCAGCTGGGCGGCGAACCGGACTTCAACCCCGACACGCTGACCCAGCATGCCCATGCGAGTTACGACGACTCCAAGGACCTGCAGTCCATGATCCGCGCGAACCTCGTCGCCGAGCGCGTGGCCATCGAGGCCTACAGCCAAATGATCACCATGATCGGCGACAAGGACGCCACGACGCGCCGCATGCTCGAGGACATCCTCGCCCAGGAGCAGGAGCATGCCGATGAGCTGAAGGACTGGCTCACCGATTGAGTTTCCCCTGCCTGGCGCAACGCAAGGCGCGCCAGGCGATCTTTCCTCCCCGCCACCACAACTTTTCGCCAACCACTTTTCACCCAACGGAGATCATTATGAAAATTCGCACCATCCTCGCCGCCACCATGACCGCTGCCGCCCTCATCACCATGACGGGTTGCGCCGTGCAACGTGGCCAGCAGACCGTCGGCTCTTACGTCGATGACGCCGGCATCACCTCCCTTATCAAGACACGCATGGTGGAGAACAAGCAGGTCGACGCCGGCGCCATCAGCGTGGAAACCCTGAACGGCACCGTGATGCTGTCGGGCTTCGCCAAGAACGCCAACGAGAAGCGCATGGCTGGCGAAATCGCCTCCGGCGTGAACGGCGTGCGCTCGGTCAAGAACGAGATCGCCATTCGTCCCTGATGCCAACGTGCCGGATACCGAGCGTGCAGACATAAGCACGCCGTTATCGCGGGCTCCTGGCCGGTCCACACCGCCGGCCATGTAACCCGCTCCCAAGGCACCGCCGTTGCAATAACAGAACGTCAAGGCAAAAATCAGGGTTAGGGCTGGACGCCCCGGAGTCCGCAGTGATGCGGGTTCCGGGGCGTTTTGTCGAACAGGTACCGCCATGGACTCGCCAGTACCCGGTCATCCGGACAACTCCTCCCACGGTCTGCTGCCAGCCCGTGGGCCCACCGCCAGCACATCCTTGCGCGTGCTCGCCACGCTGGCCGTCATGGCAGCGCTGTGGTGGGGCCAGCGCTTCCTGATACCGCTGGTGGTGGGCCTGATGCTGGCCATGCTGCTGGTACCGCTCACCGTGTGGCTCGAAGCCCGCCTGCGCAGCCGGGCGCTGGCTGCGATCCTGTCACTGTTGCTGGCCGCGGGGGTCCTCGTAGGCGCAGCGACGCTGTTCGGCACGCAGCTGCTGCGCGTGGCAGAGCGCACACCGCAGATGATCAGCATGGCGGCCACGCAGCTGTCGGTGCGTGAGAGCGGTGGTGAATCCGTGCTGCTGCGCGTGCGCAATGCCATGCAGGAGCTGGACCGGGCCGCCGATGGCGTGATCGCCGGCAAGGCACTGCCTGTGCGCCCCGAGCGCACCCTCAAACCGACGCGCCTCGCCAAGGCGCCGGCGCCCCCGGCGAGCGCCGCATCGGCCGCAGACGCCACACCCAACAGCAACCTCACGGAGGCCGCGACCGAGGTGCTGCGCGAAGGTGCCGTGACCGGTTCGGGCGTGCTGGCCAGCTTCGCCGGCAACCTCAGCATCATCTTCTTCATCTCGCTGTTCGTGCTCACCGGCGGGCGCCCGCTGTCCGATCGCTTCCTGGACTTGTGGGGCTACGACGACACGGTACACCGCCGCGCGACGGCCACGCTGCTGGAATGCGGCCGCCAGATCCGCCGCTACGCGGGCGTGCTGCTGATCACCAACGCCTTGATCGGCGTCCTGGTGTGGCTGGCGTTCCTGCTGGCGGGTCTGCCCGACGCGGGTGGGTGGGGTGTGACGGCGGCCGTGCTGCATGTGCTGCCCTACGTGGGCATGGCGGTATTGACGGTGCTGGGCAGCGCGGAAACCTTCCTCGCCCAGGCCTCCATCGGAGCGGCGCTGGGCATGGGCATGTTCCTCGTGCTGGTGTCCACGGTGGTGGGTGTGCTGGTCACAGCCTGGCTGCAGGGACGCGCGGCGCGCATGAACCCGGCATCGGTGTTCATCGGCCTGGTCTTCTGGGGTTGCCTCTGGGGGCTGTGGGGCCTGTTCCTCGGCCCGGCGCTGATCGTGCTGTTCAAGGTGATCGCCGAGCACCTGCCCTCCGGCCAGCGCCTTGCGCGGTTGATGCAGGCCTGATCCTCAAGGCCAGTGCGTGTCGCGTTCCAGCGGAAACAGCGGGACGCGGCGGTGGCGGTAGGTGAAGGTGCCGAGGTCGGCCGTGGTCACACCCGGGGTTGCGACCCACACCATCTCCCGCGCGATGGGCTCCATCGCGGGCCGTGGCGAATGCACGCCCTTGGCGACGATGGTCTTGATGCGGGTGGGCTCGATGCCGAGCGAGCGGAACTGCTGCAGGCTGGAGGAACCCGCCGGGCGCGAGGTCAACACCAGCGTCAGCCCGTCGTCGGTGCGCAGCGCGCAGCTGGGCCCGTCGTTGTAGAAACGGAAGCCTCCGTGCGTGGGGCCGGTTTCTTCGTACTGCCCGTTGGACAGCGCGGTCACCTGCGCCTGGATCGGGAAAGGTGTGCCGTGCAGCATGTCGCTCTTGCCGCCGATGGCAGCGTCGATGCGCCCACCCACCCCCACCGCCTCGGCCATGCGCACCACCTCCGGATCGCACACGGCCTGCAGCAGGTCGCGCACGCCCAGGCGGCGCGCGGCATGCAGGATATGGGTGGAGTCGCCGGGGCTGCCACCCCCCACGTTGTCCCCCACGTCGAAGAGCACCACCGGTCCTTCGGTGGCCGCCTGCGCACGGTGCAGCGCCTCGTCCACCGGCGTTCCGCCCTGGTTCAGCGCCTCGCGCAGGTCCCAGGCCGCCTGGGCCATGCGGCGCGCGACATCGCGGGCGAGTGCCGGGTCGTTGTCGGTGGTGGCCAGGAAGGACATGCCCATCTCCGGCACGTCGGCATAGGGGTAGCCCTCCACCACGCTCACCGACAGCACCCCGGGCCGCAGCGCCTGCACTTCGGCCACGCGCAGCAGGTCGCGCATGGGCGCGTCGCTGGTGCCCTGGTTCAGGATGTTCACCACCAGCGGCGGCATCTCCAGCGCGCTGGTGGGGCGGATCTCGCCGCGCGCGGTGCGGAAGGTCAGCTCCGCGCACGCCACCGCCTGCGCGAAGGCATCGATGTGCGGGTTGGTCTGGTAGACCGTGACGATGTCGGCGTTGTCCACCAGTTGCTGCGCGATGTTGGCATGCATGTCCAGCGACACACCGATGGGCACGTCGGGTCCCACCGCCTCACGCACGCGGCGCACCAGCTCGCCATCCGCGTCGAGGGCGGGTTCGGACACGGCCGCGCCATGCAAGGGCAGCAGCACGGCATCCCACGGTCCGTGCTGGCGCAACGTATCCACGATGCGTCCGAAGATGAACTCCGTGGCCTCCTGCGTCAGCGCCCCCATCGGCGTGAGGCGCGTGAAGAACAGCGGCACCAGTTCCACGCCGGGATCCTGCCGCGCCGCGGCGAGGAAGCCGGCCAGCGTGGACTGCGAGGTCTCGTACTCGGCGCGGATCGCGGTGGCGTCCTCCAGGATGCCGGAGCGTCGCCATTCGTCGAGGCTGGCGGGAATCGCGGAGAAGGTGTTGGACTCGTGCTGGTAGCCAGCGGTGGCGATGCGGAGCATGGGCGTGGTCCTGGGAGCGTGAAGGATGCGCAAAGGGGGTGGCGGGAATTGTGTCCCCGCCGATGGCCGTCCCCAGGCCGCAGCCACGTTTCGCTCGGTGAAACGTGCGTGCGGCGGCCATGCCAGACCCCGTCGTTATCATGAAAATCGCGGGGCGCCCAGTGCGCCCACCTGTCCGCCCACCGACCACCTCGAAAGACATTCACCATGCGCACATCGGATCTGCAGCGGGGCCACGGCGACGCGGAACCTGGTAACGACGCGGGATGGCAGCGCCGGCAGCTGCTGCGCCTGGCCGTCGCTGGCGGCACGCTCTCCGCGCTGCATCCGCTGGCATGGGCGCAAGGCGCGCCCAAGCGCGGCGGCACGCTCACCATCGGCGCCGATGCCGACCCCATCGGCCTGGACCCGGTGACCATTGCTGCCTACTCGTCCTTCGATTTCACGGCGCTGCTCTACACCGGGCTGCTGCGCTGGAACGCCAACATGCAGGTGGAGCCCGACCTGGCCACCGGCTTCATCACGCCCAACGAGACCACCTACATCTTCCGCCTGCGCCAGGGCGTGAAGTTCCACAACGGCCAGCCTTTCTCGGCCGAGGACGTGAAGGCCACCTTCGACCGCATCGCCGACCCGGCCAGCGCCAGCCCGAACGCCAGCCTGTTCTCGGTGATCAAGGCCGTGACGGTGGTGGACGCACACACCGTGAAGTTCGAGCTCAAGGCGCCCAGCGCGACCTTCCTGAACTACATGGCCACCAATCCCATGTCCTCCATCACGCCCAAGGGCGCGGCGGACCTCAAGACCAAGCCTGTGGGCACGGGGCCCTTTGTCTTCGAGTCCTACGAGCCCAACCAGCAGTTCACGCTCAAGGCCAACCCCAACTACTACGAGGAAGGCCAGCCCTACCTGGACACGGTGGTCTTCAAGTTCTTCAAGGACCAGGCCTCCATCACCTCGGCGCTGCGCTCCAAGGCCATCGACATGACATGGTTCAAGGACCCGAAGGTCTCGGCCCAGATCATGAAGACCTCGCCAGACCTGGTGTCCGCGCCGGGCAAGACATCGCGCACCTTCCCCGTGTGGCTGAACCAGAAGGCCAAGCCCTTCAATGACATCAAGGTGCGCCGCGCCCTGAGCCTGGCGACCGACCGCAAGGCCTGCCAGATGGTGGTGCTGGGCGCCACCGGCGGCAAGGTAGGCGCGATGGTGCCCGAAAGCCAGGTGGGCGGCTACGACGGCGTGAGCCCCCTGCCCTATTACAAGACCGATGTGGCCGCGGCCAAGAAGCTGCTGGCCGAGGCGGGTTATCCCAACGGCCTGGACCTGGGCGACTACATCGTGGTGGCGGCCAATGCGCTGGACGTGCAGTGCGCGCAGGTGCTGCAGCAGCAGTGGGCCAAGGCCGGCATAAAGGTCAACATCAAGCCCATGGAAACCGCACCGCTGCTGGCGGCCTGGGCCAAGGGCGAATATGGCATCCTGTCGGTGGCATTGAGCTGGAGCCCTGACCCGGACGCCATCCTCTCGCGCCTGAGCTCGTCGCACTCCTATGGCAAGGCCATGGGCATGGCGGACCCCAAGCTCGACAAGATGATCGAGGATGCCCGCTCGATCCTCGACGTGCCCAAGCGCGCCGCGGCCTACCAGGAGATGCAGAAGTACATCGCCGACCAGGCCTTCATGCTGCAGATCTACCAGTACCCGCTGCGCTGGGAGGCCTGGCGCAACTACGTGAAGGGCTACGTGCCGCTGGCCGCCAACATCCGCACCTTCGTGCGCACCACCTGGCTGGCCAAGTAGGACCCGTGCACCGCCAGCCAACCCGCCCTGCGTTCGACGAGCGCCCTCCATGCTGCGGCTGACGCTGGTGCGTCTGGCCTGGACGCTGCCGATCCTGCTGGGCGTGTCGGTGGTGGCCTTCGTGCTGATGCGCGCGCTGCCGGGGGATTTCGCACTGGCTGCGGCGGGCAGCAACACGGTGACGCCCGAGGTGCTGGAGACCATGCGCCGCGAACTGGGCCTGGACCTTCCGATCTGGCAGCAGTACCTGCGCTGGCTGGGCGCGGCGTTGACCGGCGACCTCGGCAGCTCCTTCGTCACCCACAAGCCCGTGGCGGGCGAGCTGCTGCCACGCCTGGCCGTGACCGCCGAACTCACGCTGATAGCGGGCCTGATGGCGATGGTGCTGGGCGTGGCCAGCGGCCTGGCCTCGGCCCGGCTGCGCGGACGCACCGACTGGATCGTGCGCCTCTTCAACGGCCTGTTCCTGGCGGTGCCGAACTTCGTCGTGGCCACGCTGATGGTGCTGCTGGCCGGCCTGTATTTCCCCGAGGTGGGCATCTTCAACTACGTGCCCTTCGCCACCGATCCGCTGGGCAACCTGGGCAGCATGCTGCTGCCGGCGCTGGCGCTGTGCCTGGCGGTGTCCGTCACGATCTCGGAGAACACGCGCGCGGCCGTGCTGGAAGTCGCCGGCCAGGACTTTGTGATGGTGGCGCGCGCCAAGGGCCTGCGCGCCAGCACCATCCTGGGCCACTACCTGGTCCGCAACGCGCTGACACCGGTCATCACGGTCACGGGCCTGCAGCTGGCCACGCTGCTGGGCGGCAGCATCCTGATCGAGACCATCTTCACCATCCCGGGCATGGGCCAGTACCTGTTCGACTCCATTGTGAGCCGGGACTATCCGGTGATCCAGGCCATCGTGCTGGTGGCGGCAGCGATCACGCTGCTGATGAACGTGCTGGTGGACCTGGCCTATGCCCGGGTGGACGCGCGGGTGAGTTATGGCTGAAGCCCCCCCGGCCCAGGCGGCCCTGGCCGAGAGTCCGGCACCGGCGGTCGCCGCCACGCCGCCGCGCCGCAGCGGCCGCCTGCTGCTGGCGCTGGGCGTGCTCATGTTCGCTGCGATGGTGGTGGTCACGGTCTTCGGTGAGCGGATCGCGCCCTATGACTACGCGGAGACCATCACCGAGTCGCTGGCGGGCCCGAGCGCGGCGCATTGGCTGGGCACCGACTCCATCGGCCGCGACGTGCTGAGCCGCCTGATCGTCGGAGGGCGCACCACCTTGCTGATCACTTTCGTGGCGGTCGCCATCGCACTGGTAGCGGGGCTGGTGCTGGGGCTGCTGTCAGGCTACGTGGGCGGGATGGTGGACGAGATCGTCATGCGCGTGCTCGACATCGTCTTCGCCTTTCCGGTGTTCCTGCTGGCCATCGCCGTGGTGGCGGCGCTGGGCCCGTCGGTACCCAACCTGATCCTCACCATCGCCATCGTCTACACCCCCACGATGGCCCGCGTGGTGCGCGGCCCGGTGCTGAGCGTGAAGCGCTGGGACCACGTCGAAGCCGCCCGCAGCGTGGGCGTGAGCGAATTTCGCATCGCCACGCGCCATGTGCTGCCGATGGTGGTCTCACCCATCCTGGTGCAGACCAGCCTGACGCTGGCCAACACCATCTTCACCGTGACGGCGCTGTCGTTCCTGGGCATCGGCCCGCCACCGCCCGACCCCAACTGGGGCGGCATGCTGTCGGAGGCGCGGCAGTTCATGGAGCTGGCGCCGCTGACCGTCATCGGCCCGGCCGCGGCCATCGTGTTCGCCACCATGACCTTCATCGTGCTGGCCAACGGCCTGCGCGAGCTGCTCGACGTGGGGAACCGGTGATGGCCGCGCACGCGCCGTTGATCCAGGTGCGCGACCTGCAGGCCCGCTTCACGGGCTCGGGCAGCGGCGCGCCGGTGGTCAAGGGTGTCTCCTTCGACATCGGCGTGGGCGAGGCCGTGGGCTTCGTGGGCGAGTCGGGCTGCGGCAAGAGCGTGACCGCGCGTGCACTGATGCGCCTTGCGCCCGAAGGCTCGTCCGTGCAGTGGAGCGGTTCGGTGCGTTTCCAGGGGCAGGAGCTGCTGGGCCTGTCGGAACGCGCGATGGGCGACGTGCGCGGGCGGCGCATCGCCATGGTGTTCCAGGACCCGATGAGCTCGCTGAACCCGGTGATGACCGTGGGCGCGCAGATCGACGACATGGTGCGCCGCCACACGGGTGTGTCGCGCAAGGCAGCACGCCAGCGCACGGTGGAATTGCTGGGCCTGGTCGGCATCCGCGATCCTGCGCACCGCGCGGACGACTACCCCCACCAGTTCTCGGGCGGCATGCGCCAGCGCGTGATGATCGCCATCGCCGTGTCCTGCGAGCCGGCACTGCTCATCGCCGACGAGCCCACGACCGCGCTGGATGTGACCGTGCAGGCGCAGATCCTGCGGCTGCTGATGCGGCTGCGGCAGGAGCTGGGCATGGCGCTGATGCTGATCACGCACGACTTCGGCGTGATTGCCGGCATGGTGGAGCGGGTGAACGTGATGTTCGGCGGAGAGATCATCGAGACAGGCCCCGTGGATGCCATCTTCGCCGCGCCAGGGCATGCCTACACCCGCGCGCTGCTGGATGCCGTGCCGCGGCTGGACGGACACGGAGCGCGGGGATGAGCGCACAGCCCACGCCTGACGACACGCTGCTGGAGGTGCGCGACCTCTGCGTGAGCTTCCCGCCCCGGCGCGGAAAGCCCGCCGTGCAGGCGGTGCAGAACGTGGACTTCGACCTGCGGCGTGGCGAGACGCTGGGCCTGGTGGGCGAGTCCGGCTCGGGCAAGACCACCACGGGCCGCGCGATCCTGCAGCTGCAGCCCATCCGCAGCGGCTCGGTGCGCCTGCTGGGCCGCGACCTCACGGCGATGTCGCGCAGCGAGGTGCGCGGCATGCGGCGGCACATGCAGTTCGTGCTGCAGAACCCCTATTCGAGCCTCAATCCGCGCATGACCATTGCGCAGACACTCGCCGAGCCGCTGCAGGTGCACGGCACCGTGCCGGCGGCACAGATCCCGGCGCGCGTGGCCGAACTGCTGGAACTCGTGGGCATGGACCCGGCGGTAGTGCAGCGTTATCCGCATGCTTTCTCGGGCGGCCAGCGCCAGCGCATCGTGATCGCGCGGGCGTTGGCGGTGAACCCGGATTTCGTGGTCTGCGACGAGCCGGTGTCGGCCCTGGACGTGCGCACGCAGGCCCAGATCGTGGCGCTGCTGCAATCGCTGCAGCGCAAGCTCGGCCTGTCCTACCTTTTCATCGCCCACGACCTGGCCATCGTGCGGCATGTGGCGCAGCGCGTGGCCGTGATGTTCTCCGGCCAGGTGGTGGAACTCGGCGATGCCGCACAGGTCTACGAGCGGCCGGCGCATCCCTACACGCGGACCTTGCTGGAGGCGGTGCCGGTGCCGGACCCGCAGCGCCAGCGGGAGAAGCTCGCCCGCATTCCACCCGAGCCGCAGTTCCACGGACGTGGGGCGCTGGACGGGCCGTGTGTGTTCGGTGAGGACCATGCACGCACCGGCACCCGGACCTGGCACCTGCTGTGCCCCGGCCATGGCGTGTCCTGCCGCTTCTGGCCGCCGGGAGAGCAACCGGGTTGAGTCCACGCGTCGGTGAATCGGCATGCCGCAGGTTCAGCGCCGCCTACACGCCCAACGTGTTTCGGCCGATAACCATGGCATGGAACTTGAATGAGGATGGCTGCACGCACATCCACGTCAAGGACGCCGACATGATGGACACCACGGGCAAGTCGGGTTGCTGGTACCGCACCCGCATCGAACTACCGGACGAAGACGCTCTGCGGGAATGGGCGCGCCGCCTGTCGGTGACGCCCGAGAAGCTGAAGGAGGCGGTGGCACGCGTAGGCAACTGGTCCGACGATTTGCAATTCGAGCTGAACCGCTGCCCGGCTGTCCGCTGAGCCGCTGTTCGCGGCAGAGGTGGCGGCGTTCACCCAAGGGCCTGCCACAGCATGTGCAGGCCCAGCCCAGCCATGGTGAGCAGGAGCACCGTTCGGAACACCTGCGGCGACATACTGCCACGCAGCCTCTGCCCCAGCGCCACGCCGGCCAGCGCGGGCACCAGCATCGCCACCGATCCACCGGCCGCCTGCAGCACCGGTGGCCCGGTTGCCTGCAGGCCGATCGCCATGGCGACCGTGGAGACGGTGAAGCACAGCCCCATGGCCTGCACCAGTGCATCGCGCTGCAGGCCCAACGCCTGCAGATAGGGCACCGCCGGCACCACGAAGACACCGCTTGCGGCGGTGACCAGGCCGGTGACGCCGCCGGCCACGGGGCCTATCCAGCGCTGCGCCCGGGCGGACAGCAGGACGCTGCGACCCGCGAGTCCGCAACCGGCATAGGCCAGCAACGCACCGCCCAGACACACCGATGCCCAGGCGCCAGCGGGGGCACCCCACCACCACGCGCCCAGCCAGGTACCGGTCACCACGGCCAGCAGCATCGGCGCCAGCCGACCGGCCAGCGGCCCCAGGCTGCGCCACGGCGCGAGCTGCCAGACGTTCGTCGCCAGCGAAGGCACGATGAGCAGTGCCGCGGCCTCGGCAGGAGGCATCCACAGCGCCAGCAAACCCATCGCGACCGTGGGCAGGCCCAGGCCGATCACGCCCTTGACCAGGCCCGCCAGCAGGAAGACTGACGCGACGGCCAGCCAGGTGGTGGGAAGGCCGTGGAGGATCGGATCGGCGGGGGACATCCGGGCCATGTGTACGTGCGTTCGAGGCGGCATTCTGTGGCGCGCCGGGGGCGAAGGGAAATCGGGCATTGCCGACCCCTTCCTCAGGCAGCGCCATAGGCCGGCACGGGTGCCTGTGGTAGCGTCCTTCGCATGCGATTCGACCTGACCGACCTGCGCCTCTTCGTGCACGTGGCCGCGGGCGGCACGATCACGGAGGGAGCGCGCCGCACCCACATGACGCTGGCATCGGCCAGCGAGCGCATCCGCGGCATGGAGGCGTCCCTGGGCGCGCCGCTGCTGGAGCGCTCCTCACGGGGCGTGCAGCCCACGCCCGCCGGGCACACCTTGCTGCGGCACGCGCGGCTGCTGGCACGCCAGCTCGAGGAACTCGATGCCGAACTGGTTGGCGATGGGGCGCAGCTGCGCGGCCACGTGCACCTCATGTGCAACACCTCCGCCATGGCCATCCACCTGCCGCAGGCCCTGAGCGGCTTCCTCGCCCTGCATCCGCGCGTGTCGCTGGAACTGGAGGAGCGCTCCAGCCACGCGATCGTCCATGCGCTGCACCATGCGCGCTGCGACATCGGGCTGGCCTCGGACGCAGTGGACCTCGATGGCCTGCACAGCGAGGTCTTCCGGGACGATCCGTTGTGCGTCATCGCTGCGCGGGCGCATCCACTGGGCCGACAGCCCGGCACGTCGCTGTCGGAGGTGGCCGCGTTGCCCTTCGTGGGACTGGGGCGGGGCAGCGCGCTGCAGCAGCATGTGGACCAACACGCCAGCCGCCAGGGCCTGCGACTGGCCTACCGCGTCCGTGTCGCGGACCTGGCGTCGGTATGCCGCATGGTGGGCAGCGGCGTGGGCGTGGCGGTTGTTCCCCGGATCGTCGCCAGTCAATGGGCGCGCTCAGCGGGTCTCCATCGGCTGGCCATCGCGGAGCCCTGGGCCGCGCGGCGCCTGGTGCTGTGCACGCGGATGGCCGAACCCCTTTCGGTGACCGCGATTGCGTTGATCGACCACCTGCGGCAACAACGCGCGCCACAAAGGAAAACGGGCTAGCTTCTTGTGGAAGCTAACCCGTTGACTTTTTTGGTGCGGCTGGCAGGAATTGAACCCACGACCCCTTGGTTCGTAGCCAAGTACTCTATCCAACTGAGCTACAGCCGCGAAGACCACCATTCTATACCAAAATTGTCCGCATCCCGCATCGAGGGCGTTTATTGGCCAATACGCTCACGCAGCGGCGCCCACCGACGCGGCCTCTTCCTGCAGTTTGACCAAGCGCTCCGTCTGGGCAAGTGAGATCAGGTGCGCATAGATCGCGGGCAGGTAACGCTTGCTGCGGATGTCGAGGAACAAAGCATCCGAAAGATTGTTCAGTCGCTCCTCGTTGATCACATAACAGCCCGAGATGTTCTTGACTTGGCTGTTGTCTCGCACACGCAGGTTCAAGGGGGTGAACATGTTGTTCTCCTTCAGAAATGCGCAGAACGTGTGCGTCAGCCCGTCCATCTGCTGGAGTTCGGAGAGATAGCGCTTCACGTTCTCGATCACCTGCGTAGGCTCGCCCCGCTCGTCAAACAGCGCGGCGCCCTCCGTCGTGCTCACCAGATTGCTACCCTCGTCGATGCAGACGATGTACTGTCCATCGTCGCCACGCGGCGTCAATGCGAATGGATAACGCCGAATGATCGCAGGCACGTACGATGCCTGCCATTTGCCATCACTGTCGACAAAAAGGTTGCGTCCCGCATTCAGCCCCAGCAGGACAACCGGCCGGAACTCATTTTTGTCCTTATCTTCGAGGAACACGATCGGAAAGATCGCGGCGGCACGCGAGAATTCCTGCATCGTGACATACGCGATGTGGAACTTCGACGCAAACTCGAAGGACGAAATTTCCTTGATCTTCGTTTGAGCGTGAACTTCCTTGTTGACGGGCACAACTTTTTGAAACACTGGAACTCCCATTGACAGTTGCAGCCTCGATGGGCTTGAGCAAGTGTATAGGTGCAAGCCCGAGTCGGCGCTTAACTTTGCCCAGATCCCATCGAGGCAAGTTGTCGGCAATGTTTACATGGCAGCGGGCGTCCACCCGTAAAACCGCGTGTGGCGAAAAAAAACTCTTCATTAACAACGTGTTGGCGCTCATCCACACTGTGGCCCCAATCTTGCTTTAGTATCCTGGACTCCGGTGCAACTTAGCCGTTTGTATTGCTCTCTCGCCTCCGACAACTACAATCAGTTGGCATTGGACAGGGATAGAGCCCTTTCTACAGAACTCAGGTGATCGTATGACAAGCCGCTCAAATCCAGACGTTGCTGCAGAGCTAGCCGACACTTCTGCGCCCACCACTATTGATCGCAGGAAGTTGATTCGAGCAGGCCTGGCCGCAACGCCAGTCCTCATGGGACTCAAAAGTGAATCTGCTTTGGCGACAGGCACAGAAACTGTGTGCAAGCCGTCGATGTGGTCATCGATCAAAGCAGCCGGCTGCCGCCTGAGCCGTCAGGTGATCGCCAAGAAGGGCACCTGCACCCACTATTCCAATTGGAAAACGTCCAGTGCCTCATCGTGCAGCCATAAGTTCCATGCAGGATATCGAAATGGTGGAACGACTTATACAGGAGCAGGCTTCGATGCAACATGCTGGGCATCGGCCAAGACGGTGAAGGAAGTCTGCGGCACTACGGACAGCGGTGCGAAATACGAACTGAGTCGGCACTGTGCTGCCATCTACTTGCAGATCCAGGTGTACGGGGCTTCCTCTTGCCCGATTTCATTGACCGATTGCAAGAACATGTGGACCGCCTGCAAGGATGGTGGCACTTACGCTCCTGCGGGCTCCAATGTCAAGTGGAAAGCCCAGGACTGCATCGAGTACTTGTCTTATGTGTGCGGCAAAGAAATTCCCGCCAGTTGCTAAATGAGATGGGAGAGTCGGCCACAAGACTTGCTCCTGCGGAACTGGGAAGACGGGACTGTAGTATTTGACGAGGCAGACGGTCATCTTCACCTTCTCTCGCCCGTGGCGGGACAACTGCTCAACCTCCTGCTTGAAAAGGATGGCGCCACGGCTTTCGAGCTAGCGAACGGGCTCATTGACGCCGTGCCCTTCGACGATGACATCCAGATGGTGGAGAATGTTCTCGGACAATTCTCCGATCTGCATCTGGTTCATCGGTTGGCTGCTTGAGCTCCTCCACACTTTCTCGCCTTTCTCGCTCCACCCTGCGCCATCGGCTACGAGGCGACGGACTGGTTCTGAGACTAACTCCTTTTACAGTGTGCGTGTGCAGCCAGTTGCCCGTCGTGGCGGAGGGCTTGGCTGCGATTTATGCGCAGTACGAAGTGCTGCCCCCAGATGCGCAGGAGTTTGTCGACTTCCACATCGAGATCGCACCCGGCCGTCGCTTTCCAAAGCCGCAGTGCATATTCAAGATTGATGGGGAAGAGCCCTTCACCCCCCTCGCTGCCGGAGAAGCTTTCGCCCTTTTCGAGTGGGGCCTCAATTGGTGCGTGACAGGGTACTGCCATACCTGGATCACGATCCATTCCGCAGTCCTGGAACGACATGGCAAGACGGTACTGCTGCCAGCCCCTCCGGGCTCAGGGAAGAGCACTCTCTGCGCGGCGTTGATGCTCGATGGGTGGAGGCTGCTATCCGACGAAATGGCATTGCTGAATCCACGCCAGGGAACCATCCAGCCTTTCCCTCGGCCGGTAAGCCTGAAGAACCAATCCATCGAGGTCATACGCCAACGAGCGCCCAATGTGGTGATGGGTCCCGTGGCATTCGACACGATGAAGGGGAACGTGGCCCATCTGCAGGTATCGCCATCGAGCCTGGAACGCGCGAACGAAGTTGGCACTCCTCACCTGCTTGTCTTTCCACGCTATGTGGCGGGCAGTTCGACCGAACTCCTCCCGCGAGGAAAAGCCAATAGCCTCATGCACCTGGCAGAAAACAGCTTCAACCAGCAAGTGCATGGACGAGAAGGGTTCAAAGCCCTCTCAGCCCTCATCGACCGGGTGGACTGCTACGACTTCAGCTACAGCAATGTCGACGAAGCTCTGGCCGTTTTCTCTCAACTAGCAGGAAGCCAGTGAATCTGCGTCCGCTGCAGCCATTGCTGAATGCGCTGATAGAACCGCGCAGCCTGCTGAACCTGCAACCCAAGCAATGGGATCTGCTCATACGCCAAGCACGCAGATCGGATCTTCTCGCCAGAATCGCGGCACGCGCGGATGAGGTGGGAGTGCTTGCGCAGTGTCCCGCCGGCCCTCATGTTCATTTGGCGTCCGCTCTCAAACTCGCCAATCGACAACTGCGGGAAGTTCGCCGTGAGGTGGCCTATATCCGTGAAGCACTCGCGCCTACGGGAGTCTCGTTCGTCCTGCTCAAGGGAGCGGCATATGCCTTGCGCGGTCTCAGGATGTGCAAGGGGCGCATGATGTCCGACATCGACATTCTCGTCCCGCATGCCCAACTAAGCTCCGTGGAGTCAGCCCTGATGAAACGGGGTTGGAGTTCCAGCAGTACTAATGCCTACGACCAGCGGTACTACCGACAGTGGATGCACGAACTGCCCCCCATGACGCATATCCATCGAGGGACCTCCTTGGACGTGCATCACGCCATACTTCCTATCACTGCCCGCGCCCGACCCAGCAGCGCGGCATTGCTGGCCGCAGCGCTGGATGTGGAAGGGGAGAGCCACATCAAGCTGCTGTCGCCCGTGGACATGGTGTTGCACAGCGCCACACATTTGTTCTACGAGGGAGAACTCGAACACGGTCTGCGCGGACTAGTGGACCTCGACGGGCTGATGCGGGAATTCGCTACGTACCCGGGCTTTTGGGAAAAGCTGGTACCACGGGCCATCGACTTGCAGTTGACCCGACCACTCTGCTACGCCCTGCGCTTCACCAGGGCGATACTGGATTCACCCATTCCAGACGATGTCACGGCCTCGGCCGCGCGCACACAAGGGGCGCTGGCTACACGGTTCCAGACCGGCCTGATGGACGCACTCTACTTACGCGCCTTGCAACCAGCCCATCCCAGCACATCGGACTCTTGGACCCCCATCGCCAGGGCAGCACTCTATGTGCGAGGGCATTGGCTGAAAATGCCACCTTTGCTGCTGGCAATCCATTTGGGCCGCAAACTGTTCACGTCCAAGCCCAAAGCGCAGGAAGACGCACCTTGAAGCGGATCAATCCGCTCGCTCGGGCAAGCGCGTCTACCATGACCCTATGCAATATGAAATGGTAGGGCGTGAGTGACTTGAACACTCGACCAAAGGATTATGAGTCCTCTGCTCTAACCAACTGAGCTAACGCCCCGACCGAAGGGCGGATTGTATAGAGGCTACTTGTTGCGGCTCAGCGCGTTGCTGACCAGCTTGGACGTGATGTCGACGATCTGGATCATGCGGTCATAGGCCATGCGCGTGGGGCCGATGACGCCCAGCTTGCCCACCACCTGTCCATCCACTTCATAAGGCGCCGTGACGATGGACAGGTCTTCGAAAGGCACGACCTGGCTTTCGCCGCCGATGAAGATGCGCACGCCTTCCGCCTGCCCGGTCACTTCCAGCAAGCGCATCAATTGCGCCTTCTGCTCGAAGAGCTCGAAGGCGCGGCGCAGCTGGTTCATGTCGTTGGAGAAGTCCGACAAGGACAGCAGGTTGCGTTCGCCGGAGATCACCACCTCATCCTGCGCTGCCGTGATCGCTTCGGTGTTGAGCACCACCGCGGCCTGCATCAGTGTCGCGATCTCGGAGCGCAGGGACTCCACTTCGGCCATCAGGCGTTCGCGCACCTGCTCGATGGCCATGCCCTCGTAGGTGTTGTTGAGGTAATTCGCGGCCTCGACCAACTGCGACTGCGAGTAGTCGAGCTCCGTGAAGAGGACGCGGTTCTGCACGTCGCCATCGGGCGAGACGATGATCACGAGGATGCGCCGTTCCGAGAGCCGCAGGAACTCGATGTGTCGAAACACGGAACTGCGGCGCGGCGCGATGACGACGCCCACGAATTGCGACAGGCTGGACAGCAGGTTCGCTGCGTTGGAGATCACCTTCTGCGGCTGGTCGGGAGCGAGGCTCTGCGCGCTGATGTCGCCCTTCTTCGCGGTCAACATCGTGTCCACGAACAGGCGATAGCCGCGCGCCGTGGGAATGCGTCCCGCCGACGTGTGGGGACTTGCGATGAAGCCCATCTCTTCCAGGTCCGACATCACGTTGCGGATCGTGGCGGGCGACAACTCCAGGCCCGACGCACGCGACAGGGTGCGCGACCCGACCGGTTGGCCATCGGCGATGTAGCGCTCCACCAGCGCCTTCATCAACAACTTGGCTCTGTCATCCAGCATGGTGTGATTTTACTGTTGTAACGTGGTTGCGCGCCATCTACCCCTGCCTTCGCCCTTGTGGATGGCGTCACGCATGCACGCCACGCTGACACCGAAGATGGCCGCTAGCTGCGCCTGCTGACCCCAGCCCTGCCGCCACATGCGGGCGAGCTCCACGCACTCCCCGGGAGTGAACGCAGCTACCCTGCCCCACCGCTGACCCCTTGCACGTGCTGCGCGCTGGCCAGCCATAACCCTCTCTCGGATCATTGTGCGCTCCAACTGAGCGACGGCGCCAAGTATTTGGAACGTGAACTCGCCAATTGGCGTACTGGTGTCGATAGGCTCTGTGAGCGAGCGGATGGAGGCACCCACTGTACGAAGCCGGCCGAGCATCGAGAGCAGATCACCCAGGCTGCGGGCGGCACGGTCCACCTTCCACACTGTCAGCACGTCGCCACGGCTGACGTGCTGTATGGCCCTCTGCAACTCAGGGCGCGGACCAACGCCAGACCCCGATTCCACAAACACTGTATGAGCCCCAGCGGCCGCGAGAGCATCGAGCTGCAAAGACGTGTCCTGTTCGGACGTGCTGACCCTAGCGTATCCAACGATCACTGTACATGCCTCCTGCAGGAGTTTTCCCCACAGTAAAGCACGTGACGCCCCGTGCCGATCTTAGAAAAAGAGCTATCTTTTAAGTAGCACTATGAGCGCGAACGCACCGACCAAACAAGCGAGCACAAGCCAATTGCGCCGCCACGCTGCGCGATGCTGACGGCGTTGCATCTCACCGTGAGACACACGGAAATCAGCGCGCTCAACGTAGCCCGTTTTCTTGCGCCACCAGTCTCGATACCATCACGGTTGTCTGCAGCCATACGTGCATGGTAAACCCCCATCAAGCGGGCTCTGTATAAAGCTGCCATATCTTGCCGTCGCTCGAGAGCGCATGGCGCACGATGCGGTGGCCATCAGGGAGGTGCCACGCGGCCATGATGGCTTCGGCGATGGTGCAGTCAGTGGAAAGCTCTACGACGTAGGGTTTGGGTGCGACAAGGCGCTGGGTGCGGCCCCACATGTTGCGGCCCTCAATGGCGCTATCCACGGCCTTTGTGAGGTACTTTGACACGTACCCCGCCACGGCTGCCAGCGAGCGCTTCCCGACCCGCCCCTTCGCCCTGCGATGGTGATGCCCGTCGACATTCACGGTGCCGTTGTCGTTGCCCACGACCCGTTGCCACATCCTGCGGCAGAAGTCGAAGGAGCGCACCGCCTTGCCCTTGTGCCAGAAAAACGGAGGCATGACCTCGACGGCCGCGTGCCAGTGCCATGCGCCCCGTTTCTGAGGCTCGAATGCGTACACCGCGCGAAATTTGGGATGGTACTTCCGCATCAGCCGCAGCCACGCGGCGAAGTCTTTGCGGACCTTGTCGAAATCGCGCATGTTCTCGCGGTACGTGCCGGTGAGCAACTGAGCGAGGCTGTGCGACTTGATGGCGTGCCTACACTTGGTCTTTGCACGTGTCTGGCCCTTGATGCGCTCGGCCTCCTTTTTCCGGGCTTTGCGCTCCTCATCGACCAGGGTGCCGGACTGGTCCACCTCCTGCACCTTGATGTCGGGGTCGTCCCAGTCGCCATGAGGGATGTAGAGCATGCGGGGATAGATCAACGTTTCGCGTTGGTCGGTTTCGGGGCAGTGCCACACGCGGGCTTTCCACCCGTGTTGCACCGCTTCACACCACACCCCGCCCCGGTTTACCATGTTGGACATCGGCAGATCCTTTCTACTGCTGCTGATCACGAACCCCGATGCATTGGCGTGCATGCGGGGTTCACCTTTTTCTAGCTTCGCGACCTCGGAGAAGGCACCTTGGTCGAGATATTCCCTATTGATAAATTAAGGCCGGCTTCGCCGGCCTGCGCGGCGCGATCGCTGCGCTCTGCACCGCTCCGGCCGGCTGGCCCGCCCAACACACGCAACACGACCATCCGCGCACTTCGGAACCAGTCAGCCGCGTACGTGAGGTAGACATGGGGGCCCAGCCCCCATACCCCGGTGCGTGGTCGCCGATGGGGTGTGACGCGTCGCCCCGACCTTTCGCTATTCGCTCGGTCCGGGCTCCAAACAGCCGTTTGCATCCAGAAGGAAGATTCACCGTGCCTTGCGCTGCGATGCCATCCACCGGAGGGTGTCCACGTCCCCCGATGCCTGCGCCAGGTCAACGGGCCTCATGGTGTCCTGGCCGATGTCCACGGGTGCGCCACGACCGAAGCCGGACACACTGAGGCATTGCGCCGGCTCGACGGACACAAGAGAGCCCCGCGCATCGAGGCACCTGCACTGCTCAGCGATGCGCATGCAGCCGGCGAAGGCCGGTGCGGCAGCTACGGCGGCGGGTGGTGCCACCGGGCCAGGAGCGGCCGGCGTAGAGGCCGCTAGGCGGCTTGGCGCAGGCGCAGATGCCGGGGCCTTGGATGCCGATGCCGCCACCAGCGGCTTGGGCGTGATGCGATCCGAAACGCGAGACGCAACCGTGGGCCCGAGGTACGCCAGGGCCGCGATGGCGAAGCCGATACCGAAGACGAGCGACGGAATGCGACGCGGCTGCTTGGTGTGGAGCGAGCTGGACTTGTAGAGCTGGAAAACGTCCTTCTTGTACCTGAACGGGCCTTTGGACATGCACGCCTTGTACGACAGATTGCGGCTGCACCCGTCCCACTCGTACACCGTGGTGATGCCCATATTGCCGAGACGGCGGATGTGCAGATGCCGGCCGACCAGCCGGGTGACGTTGGTGTGGATCAACTCCGGGTGCTGCGTGAGCAGGATGAAGTCGACGCCCATATGCCGGTGTGTCTCCAGGCCCTCGATGGCGGGAGGCACTTTGCTGCCGACCGTCGACTTCGGCCAACACTTCTGCACCTCATCGAAGACCAAGACGCTACCGGGCTTGGCCCACTCGTGCCAGGTCGCCAGGTGCGTGCCGTCGATTTTCTCGTGCGGCAGGCACAAGCCGTTGATGTTGGTGAAGATGGTACGCGGGTGCACATCGCGGTGTTCGTCCGTGATGCTCGTACCGACGAGGGGACGCAGCAGCTTGTCGACGCAGTACAGCGTTTTGCCGGAGCCCGGCAAGCCCGTTTCGAGTGTGATCACGGCGCCCTTCCCAGGAGGCTTGTCGCGTTGCCAATCGACCAGAGCAGCAGCTTTGTGGTCATGGCGCCGAAGATGATCCCGAGCGCCTTGCCGAACCACAGGAACAGCGCGAACTCAAGCCACACGCTGGGCATGCCCATCAGGCTGGTCACGATCTCGGCCTTCAGGCCGTTGATAGCCGCCTCGACGCCAACGATGGACACGACGCTGAACCCCAGCGAGAGCAAAACCTTCGCGAGCAGCGGCTCGCACATGGAGAGAAGCCAAACACCGAGCTTCATGCTGTGGCCCTCGGTGATCCAGGCATGACGATCAACGCAGCGGCAAACGTCGCGATGGCCAGGACCATGGCGCGAAGCGGCTGCGCGTACCCGCACACCTTGGTCCAGTCCCACACGGTGAAGGTCTGCCCGCCGAGCGTGGCGATGGACTGCGACACGTCAGCCGGGCATGCACCTTCGGTGGCGAATGGCGTTTCCGGTGTGAAGGTGACGGTGCGCGTCTCGCGGGGAATCTCGCCGCTCGGAGTGTCGAGCTGGGCACACCCAACGCTGTTTGGGTTGCGCTCGCACTCGGACTGCTGCTCCTGCTCCGCTGGTGCCTCATCCACCCTCTCGGTGGTAGTGGTGCCCGTCGACGGGTTATAGACCTGCGTGGTGGTGGTGACGTTGGTGGTCACCCGGTTGTCGTTGTAGGTGTGGTTATTGACCGTGGTGCTCGTCGTCACCTTGCCGTCTGCGGCCGTGCTTGTCTTCACGCTGCCCGGAGACGTTGCAGGTCCGGTGATGGTCGGCGCCTCAGTCTCGATGGACTGGCCGGCGTTGACTGCGGCGCGGACCGTCTGCGCCAAGGTGCTGGACGTTGGCCAACCTGTCTTCGACGCTATGGCGTCCTCTAACTCCTGCAGCGTCGATGGCTGCTGTTCACTGCTACTCGACACCGGAGACGCCAGAACGCGGCTGCTGTTGAAGCCGCAGCCTCCATTTGTGCCGAGATAGACCCACATGAACGCCGGATTGCTGTAAGGCTCTGCATAGCTGCTGCCAAACGTACAGGACGGATAACCCTCCGTTCTCCAATAGGCCTGCGCAGCGGCTGCACAGGCTGCGCCGATGGTCTCCACCGTGCCGCTAACGTTGCCCCCTTGGCATTGGGCAACGTACGTGTTCACCGTAACGCTACGTTGAACGACAGGCTCACCGCCGGGCGTGCTGGGCGCAGTCAGGATGAAGCCCAATTCGAGCGCCAATGCAGTGGCACCGATGGGGCCGAAGCCCTTGATGTAGCGACCGATGGCAGCAGCGGCCTGGAGCATCTTCGGGCGTGCTGCAACCTGCGCGGCAAGGGTGCCCCCGGCCTTCAGCGGGATGCTTGCGGCAGACGTTGCGACCAGCTCACCGCCTGTCACAGCAAGCGTGAACTTGCTAGAGTTTTGGGCGTTGAGTATGGCCGCTTGTGCGGCGGCGACCGGGCCGGACAGCGTGTAGCCGTAGCCGCCGCTTTGCGCGCTAACGCTCAGTGAAACGCAACCCAGAGCAGCAACAACAAACCACCGCCGAAGAGAAGTTCTAGACCCATTTTCAATCGCTCCCATGTGGCCCCCTGTCGAAGAGGTCGTAAAGTTTCCGCACGCCCAAGATGACAACGGCGGCGCCGAAGAACGCCGCGAACAGCAGGCCCATGTCGGCCATGCGCTCCGGGCTTAGATCGGTGTTGAGGTCGAGCGTGTGCTTCATGTCCAGCGTGACGGTGCACGCGCCACCCGTGCACTGGATGGTGGTCCCGGTACCGGGCCCGGTCCCGGGATCGGGATCGGGGTCCGGGTCGGGCGCCGCCGAAGGCTGGTAATAGCAGTACTTACTGCCGCCAGGGTTGGGGTCTATCTCAATCCCGGGGGCACCCATATACCAGCCCTCGCACTGGATGGAGCCGGTAACGCCGGTTTTGGTGTAGACACCGGCACCGCTGCCGTACTGGATGTCATAAGTGCCTGCGGGCAGCGTGCAAAGCTGATACTGACCAGAGCAGTACGTCCAGGCCATCAGCGTGCCCCCATGAGCTTTTGAAAGACGTCAGCGGTGACCGGATCCCCGGAGACCAAAACGACCACGGCGCACAGCACGGCGGTGACGACAACGGCAACAGCGAGAGCGCGACGCATAAGACCTCCCATGTCCGTGCCCCCGCGTGAGCAGAGGCAGGGGCCTAGGCCGGCCTGTTTTAGAACCAGCCCATCTTCTGGCCGAGCTTGCGCACGGCGAAAATCGCGATGCCGGCCGCGATCATCAGACCCATCCCGGCGACGACGTCGTCCTTGTAGTCTTCGATGGCTTCCGTGGCGCCTGCGGGCAGCGCAGCGTGAACCTTGGTGCCGAGGACCAGCAGCGTGGCTGCGGGTGCGACGGCCAGGGACTTGGCGTTCTGACGGACGATGCGGGCGAACTTGTTCATGGTGAACTCCTTGATGTGTGACAGCCGCGCGGGATTGCGCAGCACAGAGCCCCACACGTGAGGCTCCAGGCTGGGTAATCAGGGCTTCGGTGGGACCACCGCAGGGTGGGGCTTGACCGGCACCAGGGCGATAACCTGCGCGCCGATCTTGCGGGTGTCGTAGGCCACCGAGATATCAAACGTGGCCTCGTACTGGCCGGGCTGCACCTTGCCGTCCAACTCCTTGGAGAGGGTGAGCACCCCGACCTTGCGCGAGCCATCTGCAGCGGTCACGATGCACTCGCATTCGGTGATGCTGTAGGGGTTGCCTGTCTTGCGCGACACGCCGGTTTTCGGAGGGTTAACAGCGAGAACATCGATCATCGATTTCATGGTGAATAGTCCAGAAGGGGACGCCGCAGGATCACGGCCTAAAGCACCTGCAGAGCGGATGCTTTGGGCTGGGGTCACTTGAAGAACTGTTGGATGAAGACCACCGTGAGGGTGGCGGCGATGGCCCCGAGACGCCAGCCGTAGCCGCGCACGATGGTTTGAAGGAAGCGCCTCATGGATGGGCATCCATCAGCCACCGAGGCACTGCGTGCAGGTCCAGCTCGCATTGCGTTGGCGGCACGACCTTGACGCGGCCGAGGGCGCGGACCACGTCCAGGCGGACACAGTCATGCGTGGACGACACGCCACTGATCCAGCGAACCATGGCGGAACCCTTAGAGACGGCCGTTACGCGGCCCGTGGAGGCCCCAAGGTGCACGGTGTGACCCGTACGCACCACCACGCCGTTTTTGTCGCGGTTGGAGGCCATCACTGCAACCACTCGCAGCCATATTGAGACGGGCCAGCGATGGGGCAATTTCCCTCGCCGCCGTACTGGAAACGTCGATAGCTACCGTTGAACGCAGACGCTCCACCGAGCCACCGCTGACAGCCAGCAAGATCGCGGCCATAGCGCGTGGCGCGACAACGTTGCAGCACCCACGCGAAATCCTCAGGAAAGGTGCCCCCCTCACGGCCAGACTCGGCCGCGTGAGCGACCACGAAGGCCGAATCGTTAGCCGCTTGCGCAGCACCAGAGGGGGGCGAAAAGAGGGAAAGCTGCATGGGTCGCTCCATGGGGTAAAGTTGCCGAAATTGCACGAATGTGCTAAGTGCAATTATAGGACGCGTGACCTATTTTTACACGCGATACACATTGGAGTTTTCTATGCAGATCGCAGAGCTAGTAGCCCTCGCCAGCATTCGCACAGGGAAGC
Source organism: Burkholderiaceae bacterium (assembly GCA_965278985.1). GTDB lineage: Bacteria > Pseudomonadota > Gammaproteobacteria > Burkholderiales > Burkholderiaceae_C > CAISIP01. Next base: position 3,332,572 of record OZ257131.1, read on the forward strand.
AAAAGAAGGACATGGCCGCAGAGATGGGCCACAAGCACCACACGCGCCTAAGCAAGATCGCAACGGGCCACTTGCAGGCCGATGCGTCCGAAATCGTCTACTTAGCGGAGGCCGCGAACATGGACCCGATCAGGGTCTTAGCGGAGGTTGAGAGCGAGCGCCATCCAGAGTTGGCGCAGGTCTGGAAACGAATCACCAAGGTAGCAAAACTTTAGTGATGTAATTTGTAAATGGACTCCAAATTCCGCCACGTCGCAATGATCGGCAAGTACCAGGCGACAGCCTCCGGGCAGAGTGGTGCTTCGTCCAGGGCGGCACTGTTGAAGGTTAGCCAATTCTTGCATGCGCAGGGCTGCGAGGTTTTCTTTGAGTCCGACACCGCCTCGAACATGGGCATTACCGATTTCGAGGCACTGGATGCGAAGGCCATCGGCCAACGCTGCGACCTCGCGCTTGTCGTCGGTGGCGATGGCACCATGCTGGGCATCGGCCGGCAGCTCGCGCCCTTTGGTGTGCCGCTGATCGGCATCAACCAGGGCCGCCTGGGATTCGTGACCGACATTCGCTTCGAGGACTTCGACAGCGCGCTGGCGCCGATGCTGGCCGGACACTACGAGGAAGACCAGCGCAGCCTGATCCAGGCCCATGTCCTGCGCGACGGTGACTGTGTGTTCAAGGCACTTGCCATGAACGACGTGGTGGTCAACCGTGGCGCCACATCGGGCATGGTCGAACTTCGCGTGGAAGTCGACGGCCGCCTCGTGGCCAACCAGCGCGCGGACGGGTTGATCATCGCCACGCCCACGGGATCCACGGCCTATGCGTTGTCCGCGGGCGGGCCCCTGCTGCATCCCTCGATCCCTGGCTGGGTGCTGGTGCCGATCGCGCCCCACACGTTGTCCAACCGCCCGATCGTGCTGGCGGATGCGGCCGAGATTTCCATCGAGGTCGTGGCCGCCCGAGATGCCAGCGCCAATTTCGATATGCAGTCGCTGGCCTCGCTGATGCATGGCGACCGCATTCTTGTCACGAGATCGGAGCACCATGTGCGCTTCCTGCATCCCAAGGGCTGGAGCTACTTCGACACCTTGCGCCAGAAGCTGCATTGGAACGAGGGAGTGAGCTGACCGTGGCCTTGCGACGTATCGTCCTGCGCGACTTCGTGATCGTCAGCGCGCTGGAGCTGGACCTCTCCACCGGCTTTACCGTGCTGACCGGCGAGACCGGCGCGGGCAAGTCGATCCTGATCGACGCCCTGCAACTCGTCACCGGCGCGCGTGCCGACACGGCGGTCATCCGCGAGGGATGCGCCCGCACCGAGGTGGGCGCCGAATTCGACTGCACGCCCGCAGTGGCCTCATGGCTCGAAGCGGGCGGATTCGATACCGACGACAGTCTGCTGCTGCGTCGCACCGTGGACCAGCAGGGCAAGAGCCGTGGCTGGGTCAACGGCAGCCCCGCGACCGCTGCCCAGCTGCGCGAACTGGGAGAGCAATTGCTGGACATCCACGGGCAGCACGCGTGGCAGAGCCTCACGCGCCCGGACGCGATGCGCGGCCTGCTCGACGCCTACGCCAAGCTCGACCTGGCACCCCTGGCGGGTGCCTGGCACCGCTGGCGGCAGGCGCAACGCACCCTTGCCGACGCGCAGGCCTCGCGCGACACGTTGCAACGCGAGCGCGAGCGCCTGGCCTGGCAGATCGGTGAACTCGACAAGCTCTCGCCGCAGGCCGACGAGTGGCAACAGCTCAATGCGGACCACGGCCGGCTGTCGAATGCACAGTCGCTGCTGGACGCCGCGCAGGGCGCGATGGACGCTCTGCAAGGCGAGGAGCACAGCGCGGGTGACAGCCTGCAGACAGCCCTCCAGCAGTTGCAGCAGCACGCGCATGTAGAGCCTGCCTTCCAGGCCTTCGCCGACGTGCTGGCTTCCAGCCTGGCGCAGGTCGAGGACACAGCGCATGGCCTGCGTGCCTACCTTCGCCATACCGACCTGGACCCGGAGCGGCTGCAGGACCTGGACCAGCGCATGGGGCAGTGGATGTCGCTGTCCAAACGCTACAAGCGCGGTCCCGAGGAATTGCCCGCCCTGTTGGCGGGGTGGAAGTCCGAGCTCACCCAGCTGGACGCCAGCGCCGATCTGGCGGCGTTGGAGCAGTCCGCCAAGCACGCTGAAGCCGAATACCAGCAACAGGCCAAGCTCGTGTCACGTGCCCGCGCCAAGGCTGCGCCGGAGTTGTCCAAGGCCATCACCCGTGCGATGCAGGGCCTGGGCATGGGCGGCGGCCGTTTCGAGGTCACCCTGCCGGCGGCCGCGCAGGCTCAGCAATACGGCATGGAAGAGGTGCACTTTCTCGTGGCCGGCCATGCGGGCAGCACGCCACGGTCCGTGCACAAGGTCGCGTCGGGCGGCGAGCTGTCCCGCATCGCGCTGGCCATCGCGGTCACCACCAGCCGGCTGGGGCCGGCGCAGACGCTGATCTTCGATGAGGTTGATTCCGGTGTGGGCGGTGCCGTGGCGGAAACCGTCGGGCAATTGCTGCGCCAACTCGGCCAGGACCGGCAGGTGCTCGCCGTCACGCACCTTCCCCAGGTGGCGGCCTGTGCCGACCACCATCTCGTGGTGGCCAAGCGCCAAGTGGGCAAAACCACCACGAGCAGTGTGGGCCGCGTCGAGGCGGATCTGCGCGTCGCCGAGATTGCCCGCATGCTCGGGGGTGAGCGCATCGGAGAAAGCACCCTGGCACATGCCAAGGACCTGCTGCAGACACACGACTGATTTCAGAGACCGCACACCATGGCACTCGAACTCATCCTCATCACCGGCATGTCGGGCTCCGGCAAGTCCGTGGCCCTGCACGCGCTGGAAGACGCGGGTTACTACTGCGTGGACAACCTGCCTCCGGAGTTGCTGCTGCCCTTCATCGCGCTGCAGCAGGAGCGCGCCGCGCTGCGCGTCGCCATCGCGATGGACGTCCGCAGTGCCGCCTCGCTGCCCCAGGTGCCGGGCAAGCTGCGCACCCTGGCCCAGCAGGGCGTGGTCATCAAGTCCCTGTTCCTGGACGCCACCACGGACACGCTGGTGCGGCGTTATTCCGAATCCCGCCGCAAGCACCCGCTGTCGCAGGAGGACGCCCACGAGATCCCGGCCGAGCAGCGGCGCGCGCTGGTCGAGGCCATCGAGCTCGAGCGCGAGCTGCTGGCCGACCTGCGCGAGCATGCCCACGTCATCGACAGCAGCCTGATCCGACCCTCGCAGCTGCAGAGTTATGTGCGCTCGCTGGTCACGTTGCCGGGGGGGCACCTCACGCTGGTCTTCGAGTCCTTTGCCTTCAAGCGCGGCATTCCCACCGATGCAGACTATGTCTTCGATGTGCGCATGCTGCCCAACCCGCACTACGAGCCGGAGTTGAAGGCCCTGACCGGACGCGACGAGCCGGTGATCGCCTACCTGCGCAAGCAGCCGGACGTGACAAAGATGCAGAACCACATCGCGGGCTTCCTCAACGCGTGGCTGGAGGCCCTCATGCGCGATCAGCGCAGCTACGTGACGGTGGCCATCGGCTGCACTGGCGGCCAGCACCGCTCGGTCTACCTCGTGGAAGAACTCACGCGCATGTTCGCGGGCCGCTGGACCACGATGAGCCGGCACCGCGAGCTCGACTCCACCCCGGGCCGTTACCCGATCACGTCCTTCGGCTGGTTGCAGGCCTGAGCCAGCAGCTGGCGGATCGGCGCCGGCAATCCGAGCGCAGGCCATTGCGCAGCAGAGAACCAGCGGCCATCCCGCGCGTTCATAGACCCTGCGTCCACCCGTACGCGCACGGGATGCAGGTACAGGTCCTTGTGCGTGAGCACGTGCTTGACAGCCTCCAGGTGGTGCACCGTGGCGGCCTCATGGCCAGGCAGCGCCGCCAGCAGCGCGGCTTCATCGTCGAACCACGGTAGGCAGTACAGGCCGGCCCATACCCCCGTGGCGGGGCGCTTGTGCAACCACACGTCGCCCTCGGCGTTGTCGGCCCACAGCAGCCAGACCGACTGCACGCTGCGCTTGAGCTTGCGCGTGCGGCGCGGAAAGTCTTCGGGGCGACCCTGCAGCCGGGCTTCGCACAGGGTGGACACCGGGCATACCAGGCAGGACGGCGCACGCGGCGAGCACACCGTGGCACCCAGGTCCATCATGCCCTGCGTGTAACGCGGCATGCTGGACTGGAGATCCCGGGTCGGCAGCACCTCCTCCGCCAGCGCCCAGAGCGCACGTTCGTTGCCGGCCACCGACAGGTCCGCATCGAATCCCAGCACCCGCGTCAGCACCCGCTTGACGTTCGCGTCCAGGATGGCCACGCGCTCGCCGAAGCACAGAGAGGCGATGGCGGAGGCGGTAGAGCGGCCGATGCCGGGGAGCGTCTGCAGTTCCTCGGCGGTCCGCGGAAACTGCCCGCCCCATTCGGACACCACGCGCTGCGCGCAGCGGTGCAGGTTGCGCGCGCGGCTGTAGTAGCCCAGCCCGCTCCACAGGCCGAAGACTTCGTCCTCACTGGCCGCGGCCAGGGCTGCCACCGTCGGCAACCGTTCGGTGAAACGCGCGAAATAGGCCAGCACGGTGGTGACCTGGGTCTGCTGCAGCATGACCTCGGACAACCAGACGCGGTACGGGTCGCGCGTGTTCTGCCAGGGCAGGTGGTTGCGCCCGTGTTGCGCCTGCCAGCGCACGACGCGTTCTGCCAATGTGGCGTGTGAAGCTTTCAGGCCCACGGAACTGAAATCAGGCCGCCACCGCGAGTTCGGCAGGCCGCGTCTCGCGTCCCCGGATGAGGTAGTTGGTCAGTTCGGACAACTTGGCTTCCAGCTCGTCGAGCGTGGTTTCCTGCGTCGTGATCTCGGCGATGCGGCTGTCCAGGCCGCCGGTGGCCTGCTGGATGCGATCGATCGCCTCGATGCGGCGGCTGAAATTGCGCCGGCGCTCACGCAGCTGCGCGTCCAGCTGCGCGGCCGCGGTCTTGCTCCACAGCTCCACATCGGCGAGCGCGGTCTCGTGGATCGTGCGCAGGCGGGTGGCCAAGGCGCGCACCAGCCGGTCGGAGAACTCGGCGCGCGCCAGGCGAATGGCATTGCCGAGGCCCAGGTACTGCAGGTGGCCGCGTTCGACCATGTCCAGGTCCTGCAGGTACACGCCGAGCTGGGGCTCTGCCGGCGCCTGCAGCGAGAAGCCGTGCTCGCCATTGAGCTGGCGGAACGTGGCCGCCAGCATGGCGTGGATTTCGGTGCACAGGCCCTGCACGCGGTTGAACGACGCGCGCAGTCGCTCGAAGGTCTCGCCGTAGGCGCGCTTCACGCCCAGCTTCAGGCCCTTCTGGTGCAGCGCCGTGCTCAGCTGCGCCATCTCGTTCTTGAGCGCGGCGCCGCTGAGGCTGTCGAAGACCTCGCGCAGCAGCTTCAGGTGCACGGAGCGCACCGCATGGATCTTGGCGCCGCTCAGGTCGAACTCGGACTGCTCCTGCGAGATGCGCACGCGCATGTGCTTGATGACCGAACTGTTCTTGCCCTGCAGGCCCTTGAGTTCCATCATCTGCTCGGCCAGGTCCCGGCGGCGGATGTTGATGACGCGGCCCGTCTCCTGGTGCAGGCTGCTGATGCCCTGGGACACGGCCGCGCCCAGGATACGCTGGCGCTGCCCCATGATGCGCTGCGCCAGAGCGCCCTCCAGATGCGCCAGGCAACTCGCCGCCAGCAACGCACTGTCGTCCGTGACCTTGCCCAGCAGACCCTTGTGGGCCGATACCGGAAACACCTGGTCGCTCGGAATACCGAGGATCTCGCCCGTGCTCTGACGCTGGCGCTCCAGCTGCGCCTGAATCTGCTCGCCCGAACTCAGCGCGTCCCACAGGGTGTCGATCTTGTTGAGTACCACCAGCCGCAGATCGCTCTGGGTCTCGCCCACCAGGTGTTCGCGCCAGATCGCCAGGTCCGACTTCGTGACGCCGGTATCTGCCGCCAGGATGAACACCACCGCCTGCGCCTGGGGCAGCAGGCTCACGGTGAGTTCCGGTTCGGCGCCGATGGCGTTGAGTCCCGGCGTGTCCAGGATCACCAGGCCCTGCTTGAGCAGCGGGTGGGCGATGTTGATCAGCGCATGGCGCCAGCGCGGCACCTGCACCATGCCGTTGGCATCGACCATCGGACTGTCGTCGTCCCCGTGCCACAGGCCGAGCGCCTGCGCGTCCTCCTGCGTCACCAGCCGCGTCTCCGCCACCATCTTGAAGGCGGCGGCGAGCTGCTGCGGATCGTTGACGTCCAGGTCCACGCGGGTCCACTTCTCGGGAACCATGCGCCACTCCATCAGCGCCTGGGGTTGCAGGCGCGTCTCGATGGGCAGCAGCCGCAAACAGGGTGGCACGTCGGCGTCGTAACCCATCTCGGTCGGGCACATCGTGGTGCGGCCCGCGCTGGCCGGCATGATGCGCCTGCCGTAGCCGGCGAAGAAGATCGCATTGATCAGTTCGGACTTGCCGCGGGAGAACTCGCCCACGAAAGCCACCATGACCTTGTCGGAACGCACCTGAATTTCGAGGCGTCGCAGGCGCTCTTCAACGCCGGCGTCCAGCAACTCGTGGTCGCGCATCCATTCGGCCAGCAGCTTCAGGCGCAGGCCGAACTCACGCCGCCAGGCACCGTGCTGGTCGAACTGTTCGTTGAAGGAATTTGCCAAGGCCGCGCCGCTCCGAATGAACGGCCAATATAGCATCAGGTAACAAATTTGCCCTAGTTTCTCTGACAGGCCTGGCAGAAAAACGTGGACCTCTGGCCCTGCTGCAGCAAGCGTATTGGTGTGCCGCACTGGCGGCAGGGCTGGCCGGCGCGGCCGTACACCATGGCCTCGATCTGGAAATGCCCCGCCGTGCCGTCAGCGTCCACGAAGTCACGCAACGTGGAACCGCCCCGCTCCACGGCGCGCGCCAGCACCTTGCGCACGGCGGCATGCAACGCGGCCGTGCGCTCGCGTCCGATGCGGTCGGCACGTGTCGTGGGCCGGATGCGGGCATGGAACAGCACCTCGCTGGCGTAGATGTTGCCCACGCCGACCACCACCTCGCCCGCCAGCAGCACCTGCTTGATGGGTGAGCGGCGCGCCTTCAGGCCCTGCCCGAAGCGGCCCAGGTCGAAGTCGTCGGACAGCGGCTCCATGCCCAGGCGTCCCAACAGCTTGCCGACGATGTCCGCCTCCGGCGACGGCGCGTAGACCACGGCACCAAAGCGGCGGGGATCGTGCAGCCGCAAGCTGCCATGCGTGGTGTGCAGGTCGAAATGGTCGTGTGCGCCATGCGCCGGCGGCGTCGACAGGAAGGCAAGGCTGCCGGACATGCCCAGGTGCAGCAGCAACAGGCCTTCGTCGAGGTCCAGCAAAAGGTACTTGCCCCGGCGGCGCACACCGCGCACCGTCCGCCCCACGAGCAGTGCCGGATCACACCCCAGGGGCCAGCGCAGCGGCTTGCCCGCGCGCACCGCCAGCACCCGCGCACCCTCGATGCGCGCGGCGAAACTGCGGCGCGTGACTTCGACTTCCGGGAGTTCTGGCATGGTCTTCAGATTGGCTTCATTCGCCCATGTTGGGCATGGATTATTATGGTCCGATGACCCGATTCAACCGCCTTGTGGCCTTTGCAGCCGTCTGCGCAAGCATGTCCGGCCACGTGGCTTCGGCCCAGGACGCTGGTACCCCGCCCACCAGCTCCGAGCCTGCCAACTCGTCGATGAGCGGCGAGCTGATGTACCAGCTTCTGCTGGGGGAGCTCAACACCATGGGCGGCGAGCCGGGTGTCGGTTATTCGCTGCTGCTGGACGCCGCGCGCAAGACCAACGACGAGCGGCTTTTCAAGCGTGCCACCGACATCGCGCTGCAGAACCGCTCCGGAGAATCCGCGCTGCAGGCAGCCCGTGCGTGGCGGCAGGCCCTGCCCGACTCGCGCGAGGGCAACCGTTACCTGCTCCAGATCCTGATCGGCCTCAACCGCCCCGCAGAGGCGCTGGAGCCGCTGCGCCGCGAGCTGTCCAACGCCAACGAGACCGAGCGCACCGCTGCGCTGTTCGCGATACCGCGCCTCTTCGCGCGCGCGCCTGACAAGAAAGCCACGGCCGCGCTGGTGGAGCAGGCCGTCTCCGCCTACCTCGAATCCCCCACCCTGGGCAGCACCGCCTGGACCACGGTCGGGCGCATGCGCCTGGAAGCCGAAGACCTGCCCGGCACGCTGGAGGCCGCGCGCCGCGCGCAGGCGCTGGACGCCACCGCCGACGGGCCGGCCATCCTGGCGGTGGCGCTGATGGCCAAGCAGACGCCGCAGGCCGAAGACATCCTGCGCAAATACCTGCAGGGCAAGCCCCGCGCCGAAGTCCGCATGGACTATGCGCGTTATCTGATCGGCGCCCAGCGTTATGACGAGGCCACCACCCAGCTGCAGGCCATCACCCGCGAGGACCCGGACAACGCGAACGCGTGGCTGATCAAGGGCTCGATGGAACAGCACAATCGGCAGTTCCCCGCGGCGCAGGCCTCGCTGCTGCGCTTCGTCGAGCTGCAGGCCCGCGCGCCCCGCACACCGGAGAACCGCCAGAGCCTCACGCAAGCCTACATGCGGCTGTCCGAGATCGCCATGCAGGCCAAGGACCTCAAGGCAGCGCAGAGCTGGTTGGACCGCATCGACGACGCCAGCGACATGCTGATGGTCCAGAGCATGCGCGCCGGCCTGCTGGCACGTGACGGCAAGCTGGCCGAGGCACGGGCCTTGATCCAGGCCGTGCCGGCCGCCGATGCGGACGAGGAGCGCCGCAAGATCTCGGCCGAGGTCCAGTTGCTGCGCGACCAGCAGCAGTACAAGGCCGCCTACGACCTGCTCAAGGAGGCCATCACGCGCCGGCCGCAGGACGTCGACCTGCTCTACGAACAGGCCATGGTGGCCGAGAAGCTCGACAACCTCGACGAGATGGAGCGCCTGCTGCGCCAGGCCATCGCCATCAAGCCCGACAACCAACAGGCCTACAACGCCCTGGGCTACTCCCTGGCGGACCGGGGTGTGCGGCTGACGGAGGCGCGGGAGCTCGTGCGCAAGGCGCTGGAATTCGCGCCTGACGACCCTTTCATCACGGACAGCCTGGGCTGGGTGGAATTCCGCGCCGGCAACCTGCCCGAAGCCTTGCGCATCCTGCAGAAAGCCTTCGACGCGCGGCCGGACGCCGAGATCGCGGCCCACCTGGGCGAGGTCCTGTGGGTCATGGGTGACCGCAGCAAGGCCGAAGCCATCTGGAACGAGGGCATGGCCCTCAATGCCGACAACGAGACCCTTGTCGCCACCATGAAGCGGCTGCGCGGGCGGTGATGGGTGGATTCGCACGGCGCTCGCCCGCCCGGCCTTGGGCGGCGGGCCTGGCAATGGCGCTGGTGCTCGCGGGGTGCGCCGCGCCACCGCGCCACGCGGCGCCCGAGGCGGGCCAGACCCGTACGGCATGGAGCGGCCGCCTGGCGTTGCGCGTGGACGCCCAGCGCCCCCAATCCTTCCATGCAGGCTTCGAATTGCGCGGCAATGCCCAGCAAGGCGAGTTGTCGCTGTTCTCACCCATCGGCGCCACGGTGGCGAACATGTCATGGTCGCCCGGCATGGCCCGCCTGCGCGCCGACGGCAAGGACAGCCAATACCCCTCGCTCGGCGCATTGACCACCGAAGTGGCGGGTGCGGAGATACCTGTCGCCAGCCTGTTCCAATGGCTGGCGGGTGAGCCCGTGACCACCGACGGCTGGCAGGCGGAGCTGGACCAGCTCGCCGATGGCCGGCTGGTCGCGCGCAGGCTGCAGCCACCACCGGCCGTCGAGTTGCGCCTGGTCATCGACCCCTGAAGCCCGGTGCGCGATGCGCGCACACTTCCGCTCCATGCAATCCCTCTTCGACGTCCCCGCGCCCGCGAAGCTCAATCTCTTCCTGCACATCACGGGCCGGCGCGCGGACGGGTACCACCTGCTGCAATCGGTCTTCGCGCTGATCGACTGGTGCGACACCCTGCATTTCGACAAGCGCGCGGATGGCGCCCTCAGCCGCGAAGACCTGGGCACCGGACTGCCGGAGAACGACCTGTGCCTGCGCGCAGCCCGCGCGCTGCAGGAGGCCACGGGCACGCGGCAGGGCGTGCACATCGGTATCGACAAGCGCATTCCCTCCGAGGCCGGGATGGGCGGCGGTTCTTCCGATGCCGCCACCTGCCTGCTCGCGCTCAACCGGCTCTGGTCACTGGGGCTGGACCTGCCCGTACTCTCGCGCATCGGGCTCGCATTGGGCGCCGACGTGCCCTTCTTCCTCGCAGGACGCAATGCATGGGTCGAAGGCATCGGCGAGCAGATCACGCCGGTGACGCTGGCCGCAGCGAACTACCTCGTCGCAAAACCACCGCAGGGACTGGCGACCGCCGACATCTTTCGCGATCCGGACCTGAAAAGAGACACAAGCGCTGCTATACTCTCAGGCTTTGCTGCAAACCCATCGCGGTTTGGACGCAACGACCTGCAGGCAGTGGCCCAGCGTCTTTGCCCCGGCATCCCTCGTGCACTGGATTGGTTCACGGCACTGGGACTGCAAGGGCGCATGACGGGCTCCGGCAGCGCGGTCTTTGCAACAGCCCTGGAACGCTTCGACACAGGCCCAGCGCCTGACGGTTTCCAGGTGCGGTGGTGCAGCGGAATGGACGTTCATCCCCTACACGGATGGGCGCCCAGCGATAGATTGTCGGTCGGTAGTGTTTGCTGCCAACCCGTGTAGGGGAGTCGCCAAGCTGGTTAAGGCACTGGATTTTGATTCCAGCATGCGAAGGTTCGAATCCTTCCTCCCCTGCCAAATATGTTGTCAGTTCCGGATTCCACCGTACCGGCTCTAAGCTTTCTGGATCGCTGGAGTGCCCATGCAGTCTGTCCACACCCCTGAATTCATGGTTTTCACCGGCAATGCGAATCCTCGCATGGCCGCTGACATCGCACGCCACCTGGGTATCGGCCTGGGTGCGGCCAAGGTCGAACGTTTCTCCGATGGCGAGGTGGCCGTCGAGATCATGCAGAACGTGCGAGCCCGCGACGTGTTCGTGGTGCAGAGCACCTGCGCACCGACCAACGACAACCTGATGGAGCTGCTGATCATGGTCGATGCGCTCAAGCGCGCCTCGGCCGACCGCATCAGCGCCGTGATCCCCTACTTCGGTTATGCGCGCCAGGACCGCCGCCCGCGTTCGGCGCGCGTGCCGATCACGGCCAAGGTCGTGGCCAACATGCTGCAGGCCAGTGGCGTCGAGCGTGTGTTGACGATGGACCTGCACGCCGACCAGATCCAGGGCTTCTTCGACATCCCCGTCGACAACATCTACGCCTCGCCGGTGCTGCTGGGTGACCTTCGCCAGAAGAACTACGAAGACCTGATCGTGGTCTCGCCCGACGTGGGTGGCGTGGTGCGCGCGCGCGCGCTGGCCAAGCAGCTGGGCTGCGACATGGCCATCATCGACAAGCGCCGGCCCAAGGCCAACGTCAGCGAAGTCATGCACGTGATCGGCGAGATCGACGGCCGCAACTGCGTGATCATGGACGACATGATCGACACCGCCGGCACGCTGGTGAAGGCGGCCGAGGTGCTCAAGGAGCGTGGCGCCAAGAAGGTCTACGCCTATTGCACGCACCCCATCTTCTCGGGTCCGGCCATCGACCGCATCACGAATGGCAGTGCGCTCGACGAAGTGGCGGTGACCGACACCATCCCGCTGAGCGCCAGCGCGCAGGCCTGCCAGAAAATCCGCCAGCTCACCGTGGCGCCCCTGATCGCTGAGACCATCCAGCGCATCGCCAAGGGAGAATCGGTGATGAGTCTGTTCTCGGACCAGGACGGTCTTTTCTGATCCTCAGAAAAGGCCCTTCAGGGTCGGGGCATCGTGGTCCGGCAGCGCCAAGGCGCCGCCGGACTTTTTGTTGAAGCGAGGTCGCACTGGTCGCGGTGGACCTCTACTGGAGTGAATCATGAAATTCGTCGCTTTTGAGCGCGCCAAGCAGGGCACGGGTGCGAGCCGCCGTCTCCGCATCACCGGCCGGACCCCCGGCATCGTCTACGGCGGCACCGGTGAGCCGCAATTGATCGAGCTGGACCACAACGCGTTGTGGCATGCCCTGAAGAAGGAAGCTTTCCATTCCTCCATCCTGGACATGGAACTGAATGGCAAGGACGCCAAGGTGCTGCTGCGCGACGTGCAGATGCATCCCTTCAAGCAGCTCGTGCTGCACTGCGACTTCCAGCGCGTGGACGCCAAGACCCGCCTGACCATGAAGGTGCCACTGCACTACAGCGGTGAAGAAGAATCCGCGGCCTTCAAGGTCGACCATTGCCTGATCACGCACGTGGTCAACGATGTGGAAATCAACTGCCTGCCGGCCGACCTGCCCGAGTTCATCGCCGTCGACCTGACGGGCCTGGTCAAGGGCGGTTCCCTGCACCTGAAGGACATCAAGCTGCCCAAGGGCGTGACGGCCGTGACCCACGGCAAGGAAAACCCGGTGCTGGTATCCGTCGTGACCCCGGCCGCCGAAGTGGTCGAGGCACCTGCCGCCGATGCCGCCGCTGCCGCTCCCGCCGGCAAGGGTGGCAAGGCAGCGCCGGCTGCCAAGGCTGCACCGGCCGCCAAGGCGCCTGCTGCCAAGAAGTAAGCACACGGCTCCTGCGGGCAACCGCGCTGCAACGGCCCACTTCGGTGGGCCGTTGTGCTTGGTGCTCCCCATATCGGCGGCCCCGATAATTTGCGCATGATCAAACTCTTCGTCGGCCTGGGAAATCCAGGGCCGGAATACGAGGCCACGCGGCACAACGCGGGCTTCTGGTGGATCGACGCCGTCGCCCGCGAACTCAAGGTGGGCCTGGGTTCCGACAGGTCGATGCACGGCCACGTGGCGCGCACCACGGTCAAGGGCCAGCCACTCTGGCTGCTCAAGCCCCAGACCTACATGAACCTGTCCGGCAAGTCCGTAGGCGCCCTGGCGCGCTTCTTCAAGATCACGCCCCAGGAGATCCTCGTCGCGCACGACGAACTGGACATCCCGCCCGGGCAGATGAAGCTCAAGCGCGGCGGCAGCCATGCCGGCCACAACGGCCTGAGGGACATCCACGCGCAGCTGGGCAGCGACGACTACTGGCGCCTGCGCATCGGCATCGGCCACCCGGGCATCAAGAGCGAGGTGGTGGGCTGGGTGCTGCAGAAGCCCATGGCCGAACACCTGCAGGCCATCGAGGACTGCATCACCCGCTCCCTCCCGGCCGTGCCGCTGTTGCTGGAGGGCGATACCACCAAGGCCACGATGCTTTTGCACACGAAGGCGGAGAAACCCAAGCCTCCCTCCGTGCCGCCATCCCCACCCAAGCCCCCCGCGAGCTAAAAAGCGCTCTCGCGGCCTGCTTCGGGCCGCTCACGGGAGAAGACATGGCACACCTGCGCATGCACGTCGGGCTTCTGGCATTGGCGTGGGGGTTCGCCGCGGCGGCGTCCGCACAGCCCGTGTACCGCTGCGGCAACAGCTACAGCCAGCAGCCTTGCGGCAGCGATGCCCCCCTGCCCTTGCAGGACGCCCGCAGCCCGGACCAGCAAGCCGCCGCCACCTCTTCCGCCCTGCGGGCCGGCAAGGAGGCGGATCGCCTGGAGGCCGAGCGCCTGGCGCGGGAACGCGCCGCCGTGCAGCGGGCGCAACCACGGGCAGCGCAAGCCCAGGCGACCGGCAAACCGAAGAAAGGCAAGGCGACCACACCGCAGAAAGCGGTCCCGTTCACGGCGACGTTCAGCACGCCGAAGCCGAAGAAAAGCAAAAGCAAAGGGAAGCTAGACGTGGCAGCCGACGGGGTGGCGGCGCCCGCGAAACCCTGAGTGGCCGCGTCAGCCCACGGCGCCGCTGTCCGGCTGCGGCCTCGCCTGCGCCTGCAACCTCTGGAACTTGGCCCACAGGCTGTCCCGGTCCTCGATGTGGTCCGGATGCACCGGGATACACGCCACCGGACAGATCTGCACGCACTGCGGCTCGTCGAAGTGGCCGACGCACTCGGTACACTTGTGCGGGTCGATCTCGTAGATCGTCGCCCCGAAATAGATCGCATCGTTCGGGCACTCGGGCTCACACACATCGCAGTTGATGCATTCGTCGGTAATGGTCAGTGCCATCGCGTTCCCTGTACAGCGGCCCTCGTCATGGGGACGGATTATCGACAGCCCTCGCATCCCACACCTGCAACGCGGTTGCTCCGGTCGTTGCGGCACTGCAACAGCGCCCCTGCAGGCGGTCTAGAATTTTCCGATGGGTCTCTTCCTTCTCAAACGTATCCTGACCCTGATCGCGACCCTGGTGGGCGCGTCCATCGTGGTCTTCCTGGTGCTGGAGATCCTGCCCGGCAACGCGGCGCAGATCATGATGGGCCCCGACGCTGCCCCTGAAGCGGTGCAGGCGCTCGCCACCAAGCTGGGTCTGGACGACCCGCCGCTGCAGCGCTACCTGCACTGGGTGGGCGGCATGCTGACCGGCAACCTGGGCGACAGCTATTCCTACGGCTCCTCCGTGGCCGAACTGGTGCTGGAGCGCCTGTCGCTCACCATCCCGCTGGCGATCATGGCGATGGCACTGACCACCGTGCTCGCGCTGGCAGCAGGCATCTACGCCGCCGCGCGCCACAACAAACTGGGCGACGTAGGCGTGATGGGCCTCACGCAGGTGGGCATCGCCATCCCCAACTTCTGGTTCGCGATCCTGCTGATCCTGCTGTTCTCGGTGAAGCTGCAGTGGCTCTCGGCTGGCGGCTTCGAGGGCTGGAGCGAAGGCATCTGGCCGGGCATCCAGTCGCTGCTGCTGCCCGCCATCTCGCTGGCCTTCGTGCAGGCCGCCATCCTGGCGCGCATCACGCGCTCGGCGGTGCTCGAGGTGATGCGTGAGGACTTCGTGCGCACGGCGCGCGCCAAGGGCCTGTCGCAACGCGCCACGCTGTGGGGCCATGTGCTGCGCAACGCGATGATCCCGGTCATCACCGTGATGGGCCTGCAGGCCGCCGAGCTGCTGGCGGGCACCATCGTGGTCGAGAACGTGTTCTACCTGCCCGGGCTGGGCCGGCTGATCTTCCAGTCCATCTCCAACCGCGACCTGATCGTGGTGCGCAACTGCGTGATGCTGCTGGCGGCCATGGTGGTGATCGTCAATTTCGTGGTGGACATCCTGTATGCCGTCATCGACCCGCGCGTGAAGGCGAGCGACATATGAGCTCCTCGGCCACCGCTGCTCCGGCAGCACGCAGCCACACGCCGCCGTCCTTCCTGCGCCGCGCCATGGGCCACCGCAGCTTCGTGCTGGGCGGCATCCTGACCCTGCTGCTGGTCCTCGCCGCCACCGTGTCGCTGGTGTGGACGCCCTGGTCGCCCTACGAGATCGACATGGCGAAGAAGCTGCAGCCTCCCGGCGGCGGCCACTGGCTGGGCACCGACCCCTTCGGCCGCGACGTGGCCTCGCTGCTGCTGGTGGGCGCGCGCAACTCCATCGTGGTGGGTTTCGTGGCCGTGGGCATCGGCCTGCTGGTGGGCGTGGCGCTGGGGCTGCTGGCGTCGGCGAAGCGCGGCTGGGTCGAAGAGCTGATCATGCGGCTGTCGGATTTCACCTTCGCCTTCCCCGCGATCCTGTCAGCCATCATGATGACGGCGGTCTTCGGCGCCGGCATCGTCAACTCCATCATCGCCATCGGCATTTTCAACATCCCCACCTTCGCGCGCATCACGCGCGCCTCGGCCAACGCCGTCTGGTCGCGCGAGTTCGTGCTGGCCGCGCGGGCCTGCGGCAAGGGGCCGTGGAGCATCACTTTCCACCACGTGCTGCCCAATATCCTCTCCGTGCTCACGGTGCAGATCACGATCCGCTTCGCCATCGCGATCCTGGCCGAGGCCGCCCTCTCCTACCTGGGCTTGGGCACGCAGCCGCCCCAACCCTCGTGGGGCCGCATGTTGTCCGAAGCCCAGTCGCTGATGTTCCAGGCACCGCTGCTGGCCGTGTTCCCCGGCGTGGCCATCGCCATCGCCGTGATGGGCCTGAACCTGCTCGGTGACGGCCTGCGCGACCTGCTAGACCCGCGCCTGGCGAGGAAACGGTGATGTCCGCCATGCTCGAAGTCCACAACCTCGCCGTGCGGCTGCAGACCCAGCGCGGCCCGGCCGATGCCATTCGTGGCGTGAATTTCTCGCTGGCCCGCGGCGAAACCATGGGCCTGGTCGGCGAATCGGGCTGCGGCAAGTCCATCACCGTGATGGCGCTGATGGGCCTGCTGCCCGAGAGCGCCGTGGTCTCGGGCAGCATCCGCCTCGATGGGCAGGAGCTGGTGGGCCAGCCCGACGCCGTGATGCGCACGCTGCGCGGCAACCGCATCGGCATGATCTTCCAGGAGCCGATGACCGCGCTGAACCCGGTGCACACCATCGGCCACCAGATCGCCGAACCCCTGCGCCTGCACCGCGGCATGGGCAAGGCAGCCGCCCGCGCACGCACCATCGAGCTGCTGGAGCGCGTGGGCATCGTCAACGCGGCAGGGCGTGTGGATGCCTACCCGCACCAGTTCTCGGGCGGCCAGCGCCAGCGCATCACCATCGCCATGGCACTGGCCTGCGAACCCGACCTGCTGATCGCCGACGAGCCAACCACGGCGCTGGACGTGACCATCCAGGGCCAGATCCTGGACCTTATCCACGATCTGGTTTCCGAGCGCTCGATGGCGCTGCTGCTGATCTCGCACGACCTGGGCGTGATCGCGCAGAACGTGGAGCGCATGATGGTGATGTACGGCGGCAGTGTGATCGAGGCCGGCCCCACCACCAGCGTCTTCGGCCACATGGCGCACCCCTACACCCGCGGCCTCTTCGGCGCGCGGCCCCGTCTGGGCGCACCGTCGGGCCAGCGCCTCGTGACCATCCCGGGCACGGTGCCCGAGCTGGTGGACCTGCCCGCAGGCTGCACCTTCGCGGCCCGCTGCCCATGGAAGGTCGACGCATGCACCCGCGCGCGCCCCGCGCCCGAGCCACTGGGCGATGGGCACACCGCCAACTGCATCCGCCTGGATGCCGTGCTGGCAGGAGAACCCGCATGACCACCACGGCATCTTCCGCGCTGCTGGTCGTCGACCAGGTCACGCGCGACTACCAGTTGCCCCGCGAGAAGGTCTGGGCCAAGCCGCCGCTGGTGCATGCGGTACAAGGCGTAAGCTTCACGCTGGAAGCCGGCAAGAGCCTGGGCATCGTCGGCGAGTCCGGCTCCGGCAAGTCCACGCTGGCGCGGCTGGTGATGGCGCTGGAGGCGCCCACCAGCGGCAGCGTGCGCATTCTGGGCCGCGACATGGCCACGCTGGATGCGGCGGCGCTGCGCCATGCGCGGCGCGATTTCCAGATGGTGTTCCAGGACCCCTACGGCTCCCTGGACCCGCGACAGACGGTGCTGCGCATCGTCTGCGAGCCGCTGCACGTGCTGGGCCCCCTCACCGCCGCAGAGAAGCGTGCCAAGGCCCAGGAGGTGCTGGTCTCCGTGGGCCTGCGCCCCACCGACCTGGACAAATACCCCCACGAGTTCTCGGGCGGGCAGCGCCAGCGCATCGCCATCGCGCGGGCGCTGATCACGCGGCCGAAGCTGATCGTGGCCGACGAGCCCGTGAGTGCGCTGGACGTGTCGGTGCAGGCCCAGGTGCTGAACCTGATGCAGGACTTGCAGCAGCAGTTCGGCGTGACCTACCTGCTGATCAGCCACGACCTGGCCGTGGTGGACCACCTCTGCGACGAGGTGGCCGTGATCTTCCAGGGCCGGATCGTCGAGCAGGGCAGCCCGCAGACGCTGTTCCAGGCAGCGGCCCATCCCTACACGCGTGCGCTGCTCGATGCCGTGCCCCGCGCCGAGCCGCGCCGCCCCGGCGAAGCCCGCCGTCGCACCGCCAGCGTGGCGGCGCGCCCCCGCGTGCCGGGCGCCTGCCCCTATGCCTACCGCTGCGCGAATGCCCAGCCGCGCTGCGATACGGAAGCACCGGCGCTGCGCACCCTGTCGCAGGGCCACACCGTCTCCTGCCATTTCCCGGTGGCACCCACCACTGCCGCCCACCCTGGCAGTGCCAGCGCCGCAACAGCATCCGTATAAGCTTGCGCGCTTTTGGCTGAAGAGCCGCTGTCATCATGCGATAGTGCTATGGTTGCGTTCCGCCATCCACGCGGCAGCAATCCAAGACCCACAACGAGGCAACCTTCCACCGCGTATCCGTCAGTCGAAAGGACATATTCCATGGTCAACCGCCGTTCCGTTCTCACCACCGCCATGGCCTCGGGCGCCCTGGCCAGCATCCCGCTCGCATCCCAGGCCCAGTCCCGCAAGGACACGATGGTGCTGGCCATGGCGCTGGAACCCGCGCCCGGGCTGGACCCCACGGGCGGCGCCGCCACCGCGATCTCGGAGGTCTCGCTCTACAACATCTTCGAGACGCTGACCAAGATCAACGCCGACGGCACCATCACGCCGCTGCTGGCCGAGAGCTGGGAAGTCTCGCCCGACCTGAAGACCTACACCTTCAAGCTGCGCAAGGGCGTGAAGTTCCACAACGGCGAGCCCTTCAACGCCGAGGCCGTGAAGTTCTCCTTCGAGCGCGCCGGCTCGGAGAAGAGCACCAACAAGGACAAGCGCACCTACGCCACGATGGAGCGCATCGCCGTGATCGACGAGCACACCGTCGTGATCCTGAACAAGCAGCTCGACCCCGAGTTCCTGTTCCAGCTGGGCCAGGGCACGGCCATCATGGTCGAGCCCAAGAGCGCCGAGACCAACGGCACGAAGCCGGTCGGCACCGGCCCCTACACGCTGGAGGCCTGGAACAAGGGCTCCTCCATCACGCTGGCCAAGTGGGACGCCTACCGCAACGCGTCGGCCATCAAGCTCAAGAAGGTCACCTTCCGCTTCATCAGCGACCCGGCGGCGCAGGTGGCGGCCCTGCTGGCCGGCGACGTGGACGCCTTCCCGCGCGTCACGCCGCGCTCGGTGCCGCAGTTCAAGACCAACAACCGCTTCCAGGTGGTGGTGGCCGGTTCGCGCGCCAAGACCATCCTGGCGATCAACAACAAGAAGAAGCCGCTGGACGACGTGCGCGTGCGCCGCGCGATCCTGGCCGCCATCGACCGCAAGGCCGTGATCGAGGGCGCGGGCGACGGCTATGGGGCCCCGATCGGCAGCCACTTCGTGCCTGGCGCCTTCGGCTACGTGGACACCACCGGCATCAATCCCTACAACCCCGACAAGGCCAAGGCCCTGCTGGCCGAGGCCGGCATCAAGACGCCGCTGGAGCTGTCGCTGAAGCTGCCGCCCCCGCCCTACGCTCGCCAGGGTGGCGAGGTGATCGCGGCGCAGCTGGCCAAGGTCGGCATCATCGCCAAGATCGAGAACATCGAGTTCGCGCAGTGGCTCAGCAACGTCTACGGCGGACCGAAGAATTACGACCTGACGATCATCTCCCACGTCGAGCCCTTCGACCTCGCCAACTACACCAAGCCCGACTACTACTGGGGCTACAACAACCCGAAGTTCAACGAACTCTTCGACAAGATCCAGACCTCGCCGCGTCCCGCCGACCGCGCCAAGCTGCTGGGCGACGCGCAACGCATGCTGGCCAACGATGCCGCCAACGGCTTCCTGTACCAGCCGCAGTGGGTGACGGTGGCCAACAAGAACGTGCGCGGCCTGTGGAAGGACATGCCGATCTTCTGCAACGATCTGTCCGTGCTCTCCTGGGCTTGAGTACTCGCGCCTCGCCCTGAACCCCACGGCCCCTTCGCAGGGGCCTTTTGCATTCTTCTCTCCTGTTTAGCCATGACTGATCTGTACGCCCTGGACGCCCGCTCCCTGCTGGCCGGTTACCGCACCCGCGACTTCTCGCCCGTGGAGGTGATGGAGTCCGTGCTCGCGCATGTCCAGCGCTGGGAGCCGAAGCTCTGCGCGACCTACCTGCTGCGCCCCGAACGCGCACTGGAAGGCGCGCGTGCCGCCGCGGCGCGCTGGCAGCGCGGCGCGCCGCAGGGCATGCTCGATGGCGTACCCGTCACCATCAAGGAGAACATCGCCACGGCGGGCGACCCGATGCCCTCGGGCACGGCCGCCTCGTCGAACCCCGACGCCGTGCGCGATGCGCCCCCGGCGGCGCGGCTGAACGAGGCCGGTGCCGTGGCGTTCAGCAAGACCACCATGCCCGACTACGGCATGTTGTCCTCCGGGCTGTCCAGCTTTCACCACCTGGCGCGCAACCCCTGGGACCTGTCGCGCACGCCCGGCGGCTCCAGCGCGGGTGGTGGTGCGGCTGCGGCCGCAGGCTACGGCCCGCTGCACATCGGCACCGACATCGGCGGTTCGCTGCGCCTGCCCGCGGGCTGGTGCGGCATCTTCAGCCTCAAGCCCAGCACGGGACGCGTTCCCATCGACCCTCCCTACACCGGCCGCGCGGCCGGGCCGATGACCCGCACAGTGAGCGATGCGGCGCTGATGATGCAGGTGCTGTCGCAGCCCGACGCGCGCGACAGCATGTGCCTGCCCTTCCAGGACATCGCCTGGGATGCCTTCGACGTGCGCCCCGAATGGCTGCGCGGCAAGCGCATCGGCCTGCTGATGGACGCGGGGTGCGGCTTGCCGGTGGACCCGGAGATATCCGCCGCGGTACTTCGCGCGGCCAAGGTCTTCGCCGATGCGGGGGCTTTCGTCGAGCCCATGCCCCCGATCCTGACGAAGGCCATGCTGGCCGGCCAGGACCGCTTCTGGCGCATGCGTTCGCACTTGGATCTGCTGGCGCTGGCGCCCGAGGCGCGCGCGAAAGTGCTGCCCTACATCCGCATCTGGGCCGACAGCGCCCAGGAACTCACGGCCACCGAGCTGTTCCACGCCGCTTCGCAGAGCCATGCCATCCGCGTGGCCAGCGTGGCCGCCTGCGCACCCTATGACTACGTGTTGTCGCCCACGGCGCCCAACATGCCCGCTGCCGCGGAAATGCCCTCCCCCACCAACGACCCCCTCAACGGGCTAGAGCACATCGGCTTCACGTTGCCCTACAACATGTCGGAGCAACCCGCCGCCTCCATCAACTGCGGCTACAGCGCCGCGGGCCTGCCCATCGGCCTGCAGATCGCCGGCCGCCGATTCGACGACCTGGGCGTTCTGCAGGCCAGCCGCGCGTACGAGCAGCTGCGCGGGGAACAGCGGCCGTGGCCGGTTCCGCCGGCCTCGGCCTGAGGAGGATCTGACGATGCTGCGCGACGGCTTGGGCAATCCTGTGCGGCTCGAGCAGGCCACCAGCCTGCCGGCCCTGAACGATTTCGTCGAAGGCTTCATAGCCTGCGAGGCACGCGCCATCCGCGTGCTGGACGTGGCGCAACACGACGGCAGCACCATCGTGCAGGCCTGCTGTGCCGCGCTGCAGATGTTCGCGGAGACGCCCGATGCGCCCGCGGCGGCACGGCCCCACATCGAGCGCGCACTGGCGGCCGCACCGCGTGCCAGCGACCGCGAGCGGCGCTTCGCTGCAGCCATTGCGTGCTGGGTGGACGGCGACATTGCGGGCGCCATCACGCTGCACGAAGAGCAGGCCCGCCTGTTCCCCCGCGACCTGGCCTCGCTCAAGCTGGGCCAGTACCACCTCTTCAACCAGGGCCAGGCGGCGCGGATGCTGCGCCTGGCCATGACCGCCCTGCCCCATGCCCGCGAGGTGCCCTACCTGCACGGCATGCTGGCCTTCGGCTGGGAGCAGTGCCATCTGCTCGAGCAGGCCGAGTCCGCGGCCCGCACGGCGCTGGCCATCTGCCCCAAGGAACCCTGGGCCCAGCATGCGCTGGCCCATGTGATGCTCACCGAAGGCCGGCTGGACGAGGGCCTGCAGTTCATGCGCCACAGCAGCGTGACCTGGACCGGGCTCAACTCCTTCATGGACACCCACAACTGGTGGCATCTCGCGCTGTTCCTGCTCGACCTGGGAGACCACGCCGAGGTGCTGCGGGTCTACGACGAACAGGTGTGGGGTGTGGCCAAGGCCTACTCACAGGACCAGATCGGCGCCGTCTCGCTGCTCGCGCGGCTTGAACTCGCCGGGGTGGACGTGGGCGAGCGCTGGCAGGACCTCGCCGACTACCTGGTGCCCCGTGTCCACGACCATGTGCTGCCCTTCCTGGACCTGCAATACCTCTACGGCCTGGCCCGCGCCGGCCGGCCCGAGGCCCAGACCATGCTCGGCAGCATCGAGGCGCACTGCATGGGCATCGCGCCAGTGACTTCGGGGGATGCGGACTACGCCGTCATGGACGACATCTGGCCTCGCGTGTGCCTGCCGGCCGCCCGTGGGCTGCTGGCCCATGCACAGGGCCGTTTCGGCGAAGCGGCCGAAGAACTGGGCACCGCGCTGCCGCGCATGATGGAGATCGGTGGCAGCCACGCGCAGCGCGACCTCTTCGCGCAGATCCACCTGGATGCGCTGCTGCGCTCGGGCAACTGGAACGCCGCGCAGCAGATCCTACAGCCCCAGCTGCGAGCGCAGCCCCAATCGAAGCGCCTGCGCCGGCAGGCGGGCCGCGTCTATGCGGCCCTAGGTCTGGGGCAGCTTGACGTACATCACCGGCACCGTTGACGCCTGCAGCACCTCCTGCGACACCGAGCCCAGCAATGCATGGCGCAACGCACCTGCGCCATGCGAGCCCATCACGATCAGGCCACAACCGAAGCGCTCGGCCACCTCGATGACCATGCGCGCCGGGTCGCCACTGGCCACCTCGCGCTCGTAGGCCACGCCGGCCGCCATCACCAGCGCCTCGGCCGACTCCAGCAGGTCGATGCCGGCACCCGCACTGACCTGCGCCAGCACTTCCGGCTGCGGCGCGGTCACCATCTCGTACAGCGTGGCGGGCTCCTGCACATTGAGCAGCACCAGGCTGCCGGACAGGCCCTCCTGCAGCAGTTGCATGGCCTGCCGCACCGCCTGCAGCGCCAGGCTCGAACCATCCACCGGAACCAGAATCTTCATGCTGTAACCCTCCCCCTGCTTGTTGTGCACACGTTCAGGGCACAGCATACGCGCAACGCGATGCCGCGGCCTTCTTCGTCGGCCTCGGCGGATGACCAAGTTCAGCGTGGCATCGCCGCGGCGATAGCGGCCGGGTCGACCTCGGCCAGGTAGCCCGGGATGTTGCGCCACATCGTGTGGTAGCCGAAGCCGCCGTGCAGCATCTCCTGTCGCGCCGCATCCTTGTTCCAGCCCTGCAGGCTCATGCGGTAGAGCGCGCTGACGACGCCGGTGCGGTCGGCGCCGTGCATGCAGTGCAGCAGCACCGGCCCGTCGCGCTCGGCGGCACGCAGTTCGGTGAGCGCGCGCACGATGTGCCGGTCGCGGATGTGCCAGGTGTTGATCGGGACACGCACCAGCCGCATCCCGGTGCCGCGGAATTCATCGTCGTCCTTGTTGAAGGCACGCAGGCTGACGATCGTCCGCACGCCGAGCGCGCGCAGCGACTCTACCGCTTCGGCGCGTGGTTGTGCGCTGCGAAAGAGGGTCGGCGTGATGCGGTGCAGGTTCTCGATGCCATGCTGCGGCAACGGCTCGGCCCAGTGCGCCGGCCGCTCGACGGCGGCATTGGCCCGGGCATGGCGGCCAGGGTGGCGGTTCGGGTGGCTCATCGCACGCGCCCCTTGCCGGCCCGGCGGTTGATGACACAGACGATCAGCGCGGCGCCGACCAGCCCGATCCAGTAGTCGGTCGGTGCGCCGGCCAGCCAGTGCTTGTGCCAGGGCACCTGCGCCGGATTGAAGCGCGCCCAGCCGAACGCCGGGTTCAGCACGAACCAGAGGAAATCCTCGACGATCCAGAAGGCCATCAGGCCGGCCAGCGCCAGCGCGGCCTCGCGCCAGCGCCAGCGACCGTTGAACGCGAGCGGCGCGAAGAACGCCAGCGCCATGAAGCTGAACACCCAGGCGTGGTACCCGGTCATCGCGCGGCCACCCCAGAAGATGTCGAGCAGCCAGTGTTGCTCGATACGCCAGGTCGGCAGTTGCGCGGCCCAGCCGGCGGCGCCTTCGATCTGGACCTCGACCTGCGCGAAGAAGAACGCCATCACCAGCACCCACGCGAGGTAGCCGCAGGTGCGCGGCCAGCCGATGCCCACCTCAGCCACGGTCGTGGAGCACGCGTTCGAGCACCACGCGTGCCGCGCCCGGCTTGCCGAGGCGCCGGCTGTGCGAGGCCATCGCTGCTAGCTGCGCGGGCTCGCGCATCAGCCGCGCGAGCTTGTAGTGCAGGCCGATGTCGTCGTAGGCGAGCCAGCCGGCGCCCTGCTCCATCAGGAAACCGGCGTTGTGCTCCTCCTGGCCGGGGATCGGCGAGATCAGCAGCATCGGCCGGCCGAGTGCGAGGCACTCCGAGACCGTCAGCCCGCCCGGCTTGGTGACGACGAGGTCGGCGGCGGCCATCAGCGTCTGCATCTCGTTCGTGAAGCCGATCGCGAGCAGGCGCCCGGGGTGGCGCAGCGCGAGTGCGTCGAGCGCGGCTTTCGCGACTTCGTTGCGGCCGGCCACCGCGATGACCTGGAACGCGCTGTCCGGCAGCTTCAAGACGTTGGCGACCATCGTCGGCAGATCGCCGACCCCGGCGCCGCCCGAGGCCATCAGCACGACCGGCCGGTCGACCGACAACCCGAGCTTCACCCGGCAGGCATCGCGGTCGAGCTCGGGTGCGCCGGAATGGGCAAATCCCGGCATCACCGGGATGCCGGTGACGTGGATGCGCTCGGCCGGCAAGCCACGCGCGCGCATACGGTGCGCGACCTCGTCGGTCGCCGCGAAATAGCCTGCCATGCCGGGCACGAGCCACATGTTGTGCAGGTCGTAGTCGGTGACCTGCAGCCACACCGGGCACGCGATGCGCTGCCGGTTTGCCTCGCGCATCAGCAGTTCGGCGGGCAGGAAGTGGGTACAGATGATCGCGTCGGGGCGCGCCTCGCGCATCGCGCGCAGCAGTGCACCGCTGCTGACGCGTTCGAGCGCTCGCCGCAGGCGCTGGCTGGTCGCGTCGTGCGGGGTGGTGTCGGTCTTCTGGTGCAGGTAGGACCACACGGCCGGATGGCGATTGACGAGCTGGATGTACCAGTCGGTGTAGACCTTGCGAAAACCGACGGCGACGTGCTGCATCGCGTCGATGTGGGTCACGTCGGGTGCACCGGGCAGCGCGCGCGCGGCGGCCTCGAGTGCCTGCGCCGCGCGCACGTGGCCATTGCCAGCGCTCACGCTCAGGATCAGCAATTGCGTCATCGGAAGGGTTGCGCGCCTCCATCCCTGTCGGCGCGTCGAAATTGTTTGCCCGCGATTATCGAGCGGCGCAGGCGCGCGAAACCGTGGAACCGACCGGATGGAGGCCAACACAGGCCCGGCCCCGCAGCCGCCGGCTCAGCCTGCCGTGGACTTCAAAGTAGCCAGGTACAGCTGCAGTGCGCGCACGTCGGTCTCACTCATCGTGCGCAGCGAATCGAAGGGCATCACCTGCACCGCGCTGCCATCGGGCCGCTTGCCGGTCTGGAACAGGCGTACCAGGCTGTCGCCGTCCGGGTACCGCGCCATCACGGGGCCGGGCTGCAGGCTCGCTGCGGGTGGCCAGTCCGGCGGCCCGCCGGGCACCTTGCCACCCTGCAGCTGCTCGCCATGGCAACCGATGCACATCGCGGCCACGTAGGCGCCGTGTTCCACGGTGACTCCCGAGGCCACGGCCTGCGCAGGCGGCAGGGTATGGTCGATGCGCGAGGCCGCGTCGGGGATCGCACCCAGGCCATACAACACGCGGACCGGCAGGGGCAGGTCCAGCACCGGGCCACCGCCCTTGGCAGGCGGCATGTGGCGCAGCCAGGCGACCAGTGCCGCGAAGTCCTCGTTGCTCAGGCGGTTGTAGTCCTCGCTGGGCATGATCAGCAGCGGGCGCCCGCCGGGGGCCACGCCATGGCGGATGCTGCGCTCCCAGTCCTGCGGTGTGTAAGCTGCGACGACACTGCCGGGGCCCGAGCTGATATTGGGCCCCTGCACCCGCATGCCCTTGCCATCGTCGATGAACATCCGTCCCGCACCGTCCTTGCCATGGCATTCGGTGCAGCCGCGGGAGTTGTAGAGGTACCTGCCGCGTTCCTGCGCGGCCGCGTCGTCCACCAGGGGCACACCAGCCACCCGCACATCGATGTGCCGATGCATGCGGCGCTCGGCCATCCACAGGCCGGTCAGTACCGTGGCGCCGAGCAACAGCACCACCACCACTACCGCCCACACCAGGCGCCTGCGCCATGTCTTTCCCGTTGCCATGGAAGCTCCATCCTTCTGCGAAGACTCCCTGGTGCGGACTGCGTCCACCTGCTTTTTTCGGCATCATAGTCGGCCGTGCTGCAGGAGCGACGGAGCACCAGTGTCCTGTCGCAGGAAAGTGCGCACGATCTTCTCGACCTTCTCTGCAGGAACGGGGCGGCTGTTGCCAGCCACTGGAACGGCGAGGCATCCGCGTGGCAGCGCTGCATGCGGGACAACCCGCATCTGCGGGCCACGCCAATGCGACAGGCGAGCGTGCTCAGCCCAGCCGTGCCCCCGTGCCCGGATCGAAGACATGCAGGTCGGCCGGGTCCACGGCCAGGTGGACGGCGTCGCCGGGTCGTACGGCCGTGCGTCCGGCGACCAGCACCCGCAGCGTGTCCGCGCCCAGCCGTACGCTGAGCTGCGTCTCGGCGCCGGTGGGCTCGATGATCGACACCGTGGCCGGGCAGCCCTGGGAGGCCAGCCGCCAATGCGCGGGCCGGATGCCGAGGGTCACGGCCTTGCCGACAGCAACCTGGAGCCCGTCCGGCAGCGCCAGGATGGAGCCATCGGGCAGGCGTGCGTGGCGCCCGTCCGCGTCCACGGTGGCCTGCAGGAAATTCATCGACGGGGAGCCGATGAAGGCGGCCACGAACAGGCTGGCGGGCCGGTCGTACAGCGCCAGCGGCGGGCCGATCTGCTCCACCCGGCCGGCGTTCATCACCACCACGCGGTCGGCCAGCGTCATGGCCTCGATCTGGTCGTGCGTGACGTAGACCGTGGTGGTGCGCAGGCGCTGGTGCAGTTCCTTCAGTTCGGAACGCATCTGGCCGCGCAGGTTCGCGTCCAGGTTCGACAGCGGTTCGTCGAACAGGAACACGGTGGGGTCGCGCACGATCGCGCGGCCCATGGCCACGCGCTGGCGCTGGCCGCCCGAGAGGGCGCGCGGCTTGCGCTCCAGCAGGGTGTCCAGGCCGAGGATGCGGGCCGCGGCGTCCACGCGGCGCGTGATCTCCGCCTTCTCCAGGCGGCGCCGGCGCAGCGCGAAGGCCATGTTGTCGCGCACGCTCATGTGGGGATACAGCGCGTAGTTCTGGAACACCATGGCAATGTTCCGGTCCTTGGGCGCGACGTCGTTGATGACCTGCCCGCCGATGGCGATCTCACCCTCGGTGATCTCCTCCAGCCCCGCGATCATGCGCAGCAGCGTGGACTTGCCGCAGCCTGACGGACCGACCAGCGCCACGAACTCGCCGTCGGGAATGGACACCGACACGCCATGCATCACCTGCTGGCGGCCGTAGGACTTGCGTACTTCGCGGATCTCTATGTTTCCCAACGGACTGTCTCCCTCATGTAGGCCCTGGCCTTCACCAGCGGCGGTGTACTTCCTCGGCCCAGCCCAGCACGCGTTCCACGGCCAGGCGCCGGCCATCGTCGTCCACCACGTGGCCGTCGAAATGGCCGAAACACTGGTGCTCCTTGCTGCAGACCACGAGGCGGTCGAAGTTCGAGTAGCGGTCGTACAGCGGCGTGAAGCGCAGGTCCACGCGGTCGCCGCGGATGGTCCAGGGCGCCAGCCAGTTGTTGCGGTCGTAGATCCACTCGAGCTCCTGGCTCAGCTTGTGGATGCGGCCGTCGATGCGCAGGCAGTTCTCGGTCGAGGGCGTGCCGTCCGTCCACTTGGCGCCGAACTGCAGGCCGATCTCGTGGCCGCCACAGCGGCCACTGCCCGCGGCCCAGTTCCAGGTGATGGCATAGGGCCAGCGGCCGCGGCCGTGGTCCAGCGTGGCGAAGGCCGAGGCCCGGTCCACGGCATGGGCCACCCCGTCGGCCACCACGCGGCCGTGCACGGGCAGGCAGTTGTCCTTGCGCGTGTACTGGAAACGGCGGCGGTCCCAGGGCACGACCACGCCCAGGGACTCGTGGCCGGGCGGCTCCTCCACCTCCAGTTCCACGTGCAGCCGCGGCGTGGTGGCGCGCAGCGTGGTGCCGCCGGCATGCGGCAGCATCTCCACGCGCATGTGGTCCCCCTGGCCCGTGACGGCGCCGGTGCCGGAGCGCTCCGGCATGGCCGGCACGCGGGTCCGCGAGGGCAACCAGTGGATCTCGGCTTCGGGGAAGGCGGCGAGCGTGTGGTGGTTCAGGAAGAAGGTGGCCAGCGTGACGCGGTAGTCGCTGTGCGAGACGTTGAGCGCCACCACGATCTCGGGCGTGGTGATGCACCAGTACTCGAAACGCTTGTTGCGCCCCCAGCCCCGCAGGTTGGCGCGGTGCAGCGGCCGCCGGCTCCAGCCCACGGCAGCGGGGTTGAGCGTGCCGTCCGGCAGGCACAGGTCCACCGCCTCGGTGAGCTCGCGCTCAGTCTTGAGGATGCCGCCTACCATCTGCGGTGTACTTCCTCGGCCAGGCCGAAAATGCGTTCGACATGGAACGGAGTGCCATCGTCGGCCCGCACCACACCGTCGAAGTGGCCGAAACACTGGTCGCCGCGCGAGCGCACCAGCCAACGGTCGAAGAGGTGGTGGTGGTGCACCGTGGGCGTGAAGCGCAGGTCCACGCGGTCGCCGCGCAGCACCCAGGGCCGCATCCAGTCCTTCGGGTCGTACTCCCAGGCCAGTTCTTCGCTGATCTTGTGCAGCCGGCCGTCGATGCGCACGGCGTTCTCGGTGGAGGGCGTGCCGCAGGTCCACTGGCCACCGAACTGCAGGCCGATCTCGTGGCCCTGGCTGCGGCCACAGCCGGCGGCCCAGTTCCAGCGCGTGTTGTACGGCCAGCGGCCGCGGCCGTGGTCGTGGATGGCATAGGCCTGGCCACGGCGCACGGTGTGGGCCCGGCCGTCCACCACCACGCGGCCCTCGACCTGCAGGCAGTTGTTCTTGCGGGTGTACTGGAACAGGCGCTCGCTCCAGGGCACCAGCACACCCATGGACTCGTGGCCCGCCGGCTCGAAGACCTGCAGTTCCACCTCCAGGCCCGGCGCCCGCGTGGACAACTGCATGCCCTGCGCCTGCGGCGTCAGCCGCACGTGGATGTCGCCGGCCGTGGCCGCCAGCGGCGTGGAAGCGCCTACCGGGGCCAGCGCGTTGCCACGCGGCAACCAGCGGTTGCGCCGACCGCCGCGCACGGCATGGTTGTGCAGGTCGATCCAGGTGGAGGCCACATTCGCGCGGTAGTCGTGGTGCGAGATGTTGGCGGTGACTATGAAGTCCGGCGTGATCACGCACCAGTATTCGAAGCGCTTGTTGCGGCCCCAGCCCCGCAGGTTGGGCCGGTGCAGCGGGCGGCGGCTCCAGCCTACGGCCTCGGGGTTGAGCCGGCCGTTGGGCAGGCACATGTCCACGGCGTGCGTGAGTTCGCGTTCGGTGCGCGCAAAATGGACGGATTGGCCGGAGAGGGCGGTGGCGGCCATCAGAGGCCGTCCCCGCCGCTGGCCGGAGCGCCGTCCCCGCCGTCCGCCGGGGCGTCGCCGCGCGGCGCGCTCAGGCTATCGACCAGCGCCGTGCCCGCGGTGCGTTCATGCGCCACCACCAGCGCGGCGGCACGCAGGTAGTCGCCGGCGCGGATCGCGTTGCGGATGGCCCAGTGTTCATCCAGCGACTGCCGGATGCGTGCGCTGGGCACGGCCTCGAAGCCCCGGTGCATGGCGGACGTCTGGGTCCACAGCGTGCCCAGCGTCTTGAGTGTCCACTGCGTGGCGGGTGTGTCGGAGAGCAGGTGGTGGAACTGGCGGTTCAGGAGCACGTACTGCGGGATGTCGTGGGCCTGCACCGCCTGCTCCGCCGCTTCCAGCGTGCGGTCCAGCGCGTCAAGCATCTCGGCGCCGTAGTGCGGCCCGCCCAGTTCGATGGCCAGTCCTTCGAGGGCACCGCGCACGGCGTACACCTCCTGCAGCTGCTCGCGCCGCACCGAGGCCACGACCACGCCCAGGTGGGGGTGGAACTCCAGCCAGCCCTCGGCCGCCAGCATGCGCATGGCCTCGCGGATCGGCGTGTCGCTCATGCCCACCGCCTCGGCCACTTCGCGCGTGGTCAGGCGGTCGCCTGCGCGCACCGCCCCCGACACCACCATCTCCATGATGTGCTGGCGCGCCACTTCCGCCTTGGTCTGGAAGGGCTGGATGGGCAACGCGGCGCGTTGGCGCGCGGTCTCCGCGATCGCGGAGGGGGAACGGTTCTCAACCCTTGGTAGCGCCATCGGCCAGTCCTTTGATCAACCATTTCTGTACCAGCAGCGCAAACACCACCACCGGCACCACGGCCAGCGTGCCCACCGCCGTGAGGGCGCCCCAGTTCGCGCCGTTGACGGTGTCGCCGGCGATGCCGGCGATGGCCACGGGCATGGTGCTGGCATCGCGGTTCGTCAGCACCAACGCGAACAGCAGCTCCTCCCACGCGAGGATCATGCTGAAGATGAAGGTGGACAGTATCCCCGGCATGGTGATGGGCACGATGATCCAGAAGAAAGCGCCGAAGCGGCTGCAGCCGTCCAGCATCGCGGACTCTTCCAGTTCGCGCGGCAACGACAGGAAGAAGCCGCGCATCAGCCACATCACATAGGGGATCAGGAAGGTGCAGTAGGCCAGCACCAGCGTGATGTGTTTGTCCGTGAGACCCAGCTTGCGCGCCACCAGGAACATGGGCACGGCCAGCGCGATGGGCGGCACGCCGCGCGACATCAGGATCAGCGTGCCGATGAAGCCCGCGCCGCGCAGCCGGATGCGCGCGAGCGCGTAGCCTGCCATGGAGCCGGCCACGATGGACACCAGCCCCGAGCCCAGCGCCACCACCACGGTGTTGAACATGCGCCGCGGCACGTCGGCATGCAGCAGGTTGTCGAGGTAGTTGTTCCAGCTCGGCGTGAAGAAGAAGGTGGGCGGCGTCGTGAAGATGTCGCGCGGCAGCTTGAAGGAGCTGAGCAGCATCCAGAACACGGGGAACAGGAACAGTGCGCAGGCCAGGATGCCGCAGCCGATGCGCACGTACCTGCCGACGGGGCGCCTGCGCCGGCGCCGCAGGGGCAGCGTGGGGGTGGCGAGGGCAGTGTTCATACGCCAACCTCCGCGCTTCGCGCTGCGGTGCTGTTCGCCTTGGGAGCGGCCCGGCGGCTCACTGCGCGTCCTCCAGCCGCTTGCTTCCCACCAGAAAGAGGGCCGTCAAGCCCATCGTGAGCACCAGCACGATCACGGCCATGGCCGCGGACTCGGCGAAGTGCAGCGAGCGGAAGGCCTGCTCGTAGATGAAGAGGTTGATGACGTTGGTGGCATTGCCCGGGCCGCCGTTGGTGGAGGCCAGCGCGATGTCGAACATCTTCACGGCGCCCAGCCAGCGCACGATGAAGGTGGCGGCGATCACCGGCAGCAGCAGCGGCAGCGTGATGAACCACAGCGTGGTCCACCAGTTGGCGCCATCGAGCTCGGCGGCCTCGAAGACGTCGCGCGGCAAGGCCAGCAGCGCAGCCGTGGCGATCAGCGTGACGAAGGGCGTCCAGCGCCAGGTGTCGATGAGCACGACCGTGGCCATGGCGTAGGTGGGGTCGCCCAGCCAGTCCACCGGTCCCAGGCCGAAAAAGGCCAGGCCCCAGTTGACCAGGCCCCACAACGGGTCGAGCAGCATGCGCCAGACCCCGCCGGCCACCACCGGGGCCACCACCATCGGGATCAGGAACAGGGCGCGCAGCGCGCCGCGCCCACGCCACTCGGCATTGATGAGGAAGGCGATGCCGAAACCCAGCAGCATCTGCAGCGGCATGGCCCAGGCCAGGTAGATGCCCGTGACCTTCAGCGAATGCCAGAAGCGCTCGTTCTCCAGCACGTTGCGGTAGTTGTCCCAGCCCACCCAGGTGGAGGGCGTGAAGGTGCCCAGGTCCAGTTCCGCGAAGCTGATCTGGAAGGTGTAGATGATCGGATAGGCCAGCACGGCGAGCAGCAACACGGCAGCCGGAGCCATGAAGGCCCAGCGGCTCAGCGCGTCGGCCAGGCGTGCGCGACGCCGGCGTGCATGCACGTCGCTTGCCCGGAGCGTGGAGGCCTGCACCGCGCGCTCCGCCGTCAACGCACGGTGCGTTCGATGCGCTCGGCGGCGTTCTGCAACGCTTTCTCGGCCGTGATCTGGCCCGAGACAGCGCGCGCCGTCTCGTCGGCCAGGATCTGCTGCACGGCGTCGGACTTGGCCAGCCGCGGGCGCCACATCTGGCCGGCGGCGGAGGCCTCATACGCCTGCTGCAGTGCGCTGTAAACCGGCACCAGCCAGGGGCTCTCGGGCGGCGTGGCCAGCGTGGACTTGCGGGCCGGGAACACACCCAGCGTATTGGCGTGCCACACCTCGCCCTTCTTGGAACTGAGCCACTGCAACAGCGCCCATGCCGCCTGCTGCTGCTTGCTCTTGTTGGTGATGGCACCGCTCCAGATGCCGCGGTGCGCACCGGCACCGCTGCTGCCCACCGGCATCACCTGGATGCCCACCTGCTCGGGGGTGAGCGTGGTGGTCGCGGCGTCCACGGCCGTGCCCTTGAACACGCTGCCCCACATGAACATGGTCGCGACCTGGCCCTGGCGGAAGGCTTGCAGCGACTCGTTGAAACCGTGGCTCGCGGCGCCCGGGGGCGCGAACTTCAGCAGGTCGATGTGGGCCTGCAGCGCCTTCACACCCTTCTCGTTATTGAAGGCCGGCTTGTTGTTCTTGTCCAGCAGCATGCCGCCGTTGGCGTTGAGGATGGTCTGCCAGATCGTGGGCGTGAGCTGGTCGCGCATGAAGTAGGTGTCGACTGCCCAGGCGTCGGGCTTGCCGTCGCCATTGGTGTCCTGAACCAGCTTGGGCGCCTGCGCGAAGTATTCGGCCCAGGTCAGCTTGGGCGTGGGGGCAGGCAGGCCGGCTTTCTCGTAGAGCTTCTTGTTCGTGAACATCAGCAGCATGTTCGAACGCAGCGGCACGCCGTACTGCCGGCCGTTCCATTCGCTGGCGGCCAGCGGCGCGGCGTTGAAATCGTTCCAGTCGAAATCGGCCGCGGTCCAGGCCGCAGCGTCCTTCTTCAGGTCCAGCAGGGCGCCGGTCTGGGCCAGGGCGGGGATCCAGGGGTCGTCCGCGATGATGATGTCGTAGGTGGGGCTGGGGCCTGTCACGTCCAGCAGGCTCTTGGCCAGCAGCTCCGGGTAGGGCACACCGTCGATCTGCACCTTGATGTGCGGGAAGCTCTTGTTGAACTCCGGCACCATGGCCGTCTGCCACTGCCTGGCGAAGGCCTCGTTGGCGATCATGCGGATGGTGACCGGCGCGGCCGCGGTGCCCAGGCCCTGGGCCAGGCTAGGGCCGGCGCTGAACAGGGCCGAAGCGGCGAGAGCGATGGCACCTGAGTGGGCCAGCACGCGTCTGCGTGGGAGGTTCATGGCTGCGTCTCCATATTCTATAGAATGTTGAATGTAGAGTATCGATACGCGGACCGACGCTGTCAAGGGCTCACGATCAAAAGAAGCCGCAGGCGCGCCTGCGGAGGGCGTTCAGCGGTAGATCCGCGCGGCGCGGCTGCGCACCGGGTCCAGCAGTGACCAGTCGCCCTGGGGCAGCGCGAAACCCTCGGGAAAGGGCGGCCGCGGGGCCATGCCCAGGGACCGCATCACGCGGTCGTCGCGGTAATAACAAAGCATGACGAGGCCCGCGAGGGCCAGGAAGGCGGTGGCATCGGTGGCCTCCAGCTGCGCCAGTGCCGCGTCCTGTTCCCGCGCCTGCCGTGTGGCGAAGGGTGCGGCCGCCAGACGGTCGAGCTGACGCAGCGCAGCCTCCACGGCGCTGCGGTCCGCGCCGGCCGTGGCCACCATGTCGGCGAGGATCACCGGGTCGTCGGCGCCGGGCAGGCCCAGCCCCGCGTCGTCCGGCACCAGGCGGGCCGCTGCGCAGCGCAGGGCGGCCGTCGTCTCGGAGCGCCAGGGCGTGGCCAGCAGGTGTTCTGCCATGGGAGGTGTCAATCGAAGAGGTTTGCCAGGCGGCGCTTGATCTGGTCGGCGATGTACAGCGCCAGCGCCTGGATGGTGGCCGTGGGGTTCACGCCGCCGGCGGTCACGAAGATGCTGCCGTCGGCGATGAACAGGTTGCGCACGTCGTGGCAGCGGCCCCAGGCGTTCACGACCGAGGTGCGCGGATCGTTGCCCATGCGCGCCGTGCCCAGCAGGTGCCAGCCCGCGCCCGGCGAGGGGGACTCGCTAGTGACGGCGTGGGCACCGCTGGCCTGCAGCACCTCGGTGCCGCGGGCCACGGCGTGGGCCAGCATGCGCTGGCTGTTGTCGCTGAGCGTGTAGTGGATACGCGGCGCGGGAATGCCGTCAGCATCGCGCAGCTCCGGGTCCAGCGTGACGCGGTTGTGCGGCTCGGGCAAGTCCTCGCAGATCGCCGCCAGGCCGGCCGAATGGTCGAAGGCGCGGCGCAAGGCCGCATGGTGGCCGGCGCCCCAGGGAATCTGGCCCGTGCGCAGGCCCGCCAGGGCCGTGGTCACGGGACCGTGGCCGCGCGAGGACTGGAACAGGTAGCCGCGCTGGAAACCGCGCGTGGTATCGGTCTCGTAGAACTCGTGGCTCCACAGGCCGATATGGGGACCGCGGTAACCATCCAGCGGGTCGTCGAAATACCCGCGCAGCGTGGCATAGGGGTGCAGCATCAGGTTGCGGCCCACCAGCCCGCTGCGGTTGGCCAGCCCGTCGGGGAACGCCGCCGAGCGGGAGTGCAGCAGCAGCCGCGCAGTGCCGACGCCGTTGCAGGCCAGCACCACGACGTGGGCCGGCTGGAAATGCGTGGCGCCCTGGGCATCGTGGTACAGCACGCCGTTGGCCATGCCCTGGGCATCCAACGTGATCTCACGCACGCGGCAACGCGTGCGCAAGCCCACCCGGTTGCGCAGCGCGTGCGGCCAGTAGGTCACATCGGCGCTGCCCTTGGCGCCCTGGGCACAGCCGGCGATGCAGTGGCCGAGGTTGTTGCAGGCCGCGCGGCCGTCGTAGGGCGTGCTGGCGATGGCGCCATCGCAAGGCCACCAGTGCCAGCCCAGTGCGTTGAAGCCTCGCGCCAGCACCTCCCCCGTGCGGCCCAGTGGCAACGGCGGCAACACGGCCTCCTTGGGCGGGTAGGCGGGGTCTCCTGCCAGCGAGGCCACGCCCACCATGCGGTCGTTCAGCGCGTAGAAGGGTTCCAGCGTGGCGTAGTCCAGCGGCCAGTCGTCGGCCACCCCATCCAGGCTGCGGACGCGGA
Organism: Burkholderiaceae bacterium; assembly: GCA_965278985.1. GTDB lineage: Bacteria > Pseudomonadota > Gammaproteobacteria > Burkholderiales > Burkholderiaceae_C > CAISIP01. Next base: position 3,368,182 of record OZ257131.1, read on the forward strand.
AGTCGGACGGGTGCATGCGCGGAAAGTGGCCCGCGTACAGCACGGTCCCACCCCCCACGCCGTTGTAGTTGGCGATCTTGATCGGTGAGGCATCGTCGTTCACGGGGTAGTCCGCCACGCCACGGCGCACGTTCGGGCTCACGTGCGCGTCCGCCAGCTGGCGGGCCTCCCAGTCGCGGCCCGTGCTGGGGTAGGTCGCGGGGTCGGGCCAGTCGCCCTGCTCCAGGCAGAGGATGCGCATGCGGGTATCGGCCAGGCTCCAGGCGAGGGCTGCCCCCGCCGCACCGGCGCCGATCACCAGGACGTCAACGGGTTCCGCCATGATGGATCAGGCGACAAGAGAGGGGAGGCATGCGAGGGAAGACTGCTGCAGAGGCTGCGGAGCGTACAACGTTCGCACGGACAGCGCCGTCGCGCAGGAGGCAGGGGGCGGCAACACCAGGCACGCCGCTTAAGATCCGGCCATGCCGCAACTTATTCTGCTTCCCGGCCTGGCCTCCGACGCCACCATGTGGCAACACCAGATCGCGGGCCTGCAAGCCAGCCACGCGCCGCAAGTGACCGACGTGCATGCGCGCCACGCGCGCATCGAGGACATGGCGGCCGCGTTGCTGGCCGAACATCCCGGCGAACTGCTGCTCTGCGGTGCGTCGATGGGCGGGATCATCGCCATGGAAGTCGCGCGCCAGGCACCCGCGCGCATGGCGGGCCTGGCGCTGCTGGGCACCAACGCACGCCCCGAGACCGAGGACATGCGCCAGCTGCGCGAGGGTGCGATCCAGCTGTTCGAGAGCGGACGCATGGACGAGGTGCTGCGCGCGAACCTGCCCTTCGCCTTCCACCCGAGCCGGGCGCGCGATGCGGCACTCACCGGCAGCTACCTGGCCTTCGTGCAGCGCGCGGGCGCAGCGCAACTGGTGCGGCAGAACCGCGCGATCATTGGTCGGCCCGACGCGCGCCTGCACCTGCCATCTCTGCAATGCCCCGTGCTGGTGATGTGTGGCGACACCGACCGGCTCACGCCGCCGGAGTGTTCACGCGAGATCGCCGCGCTGCTCCCCCACGCGGAGCTGCAGATGGTGCCGGAGTGCGGCCACATGCTGACCATGGAGCGCCCCGAGATCGTGACCCGTGCGCTGCAGGACTGGCTGCAGCGCCTCGCGGCCCGCTAGCGCTGTGCAATCGCGTCAGGCCTTGGCGACGCGCTGCTCCCGCACCTTGTCTTCCAGGCGGCGCAGCACCGAGGGCTCGACGAACTTGTCGACCTCGCCGCCCAGCACCGCGATCTCGCGCACGAAGGTGCTCGAGATGAACTGGTACTTGTCGCTGGGGGTCAGGAACACGGTCTCCACATCGGGCATCAGCGTGCGGTTCATGCCGGCGAGCTGGAACTCGTAGTCGAAGTCGGTCACCGCGCGCAGGCCGCGCACCATGGCCTTGGCACCGCGCGCGACCACGAAGTCGCGCATCAGGCCGTCGAAGCTCTCCACCGAGACATGGGGGTAGCCCTTGACCACCTCGCGCGCCATGTCCACGCGTTCGGCCAGCGTGAACATGGTCTTCTTGTGGTGGCCGGAGGCCACGGCGACGATGATCCGGTCGAACAACTGCGCGGCACGCCGCACCACGTCCTCGTGCCCCAGCGTCATGGGGTCGAAGGTGCCGGGGTACACGGCGATGATCTTGCTGCTCATGCGGGGATCTCCTGCAGCGCTGCGCCGGGTGCACGCAGACATGGGTTGGGGCCACGGAACACCGCCGCGCCTGCGGCCCTGCGGTGTCTCCCTGAAGCAGGCCGGAAGCCTTTTGCTGCGCCGCATTATGCATGGGCACCCCGGCGCGGAATTGTGGATGTCCACAGCCCCGTGCGGGGGCCGCAGGCGCCGGGTTCTAGACGGGTTGCGGCTTGCGCAGCAGGTGGGCGTGCACCGCGCCGGCCTTGGCATGGCGCCACAGCTCCAGGCCGTGGGCCGCCACCTGCTCGGCGCTCCAGGCCTCGGCCGCCTCCAGGTACACGAAGGCACCGGGGCGCACCGCCCGCGCTGCCGGCGCCAGCGCACGCTCCCACAGGTTGGCATCGAAAGGCGGGTCGATGAACACGAGGTCCACGCTGCCAGGCGCACACTGCGACAGCGCGCCGATGCCGTCGGCGCGGCGCACGGTGATGGCATCGGCCTGCAGGCGCTCGCGCAGGGCCTGCAGCCGCGGCACGAGGGCCGCCCGCTGCTCCACCAGCAGCACCTGCGCGGCACCGCGCGAGGCAGCCTCGAAGCCCAGCGCGCCGGTGCCGGCGAAGGCGTCCACGCAGACCCAGCCGCTCAGGTCCTGGCCCAGCCAGTTGAAGAGGGTTTCGCGCACGCGGTCGGGCGTGGGGCGCAGGCCCGGCAGGTCCACCACGGGCAGCTTCGTGCGTTTCCACTGCCCGCCGATGATGCGGACTTCGTGAGGCGCCCTGGCAGCGGAGGGTGCGCGGGCGGGCGGCGCTTTCTTGGGGTTTGCCATGGCGCGAGCTTACGCCACGGCGCTCACCGCGCTCAGGGCCCCACCACCACCGTCACCATGCGCTGCGGATCGAGCACCCGGGTGAATGCGCGCCGGATGTCCTGCACGGTGATGCGATCGACCTGCGCGGTCCAGGTGTCGAGGTAGTCCAGCGGCAGGCCGTTCCAGGCGATGTTGGCCACGTTGGACAGCAGCTTGGCGTTACTGTCCAGCCGCAGCGCGAAGCCACCGATCAGGTTGGCCTTGGCGTCCTGCAGCTCGGCCTCGGTCGGCCCTTCGCGCAGGAAGCGCTCCAGCACCTCGCGCGTCACGGCCACGGCCTGGGTGGCCTGGTCGGCGCGTGTCTGCAGGCCGATGGTGAAGGCCCCTGCATGCAGGCTCGGCGCGAAGTAGCTGTAGACGCTGTAGCTCAGGCCCCGCTTCTGCCGCACCTCCTCGGTGAGGCGCGAGACGAAGCCCCCGCCGCCCAGCACGTAGTTGCCCACGGTGAGCGCGAAGTAGTCGGGGTCGTTGCGGCGGATGCCCGGCTGGCCGATCAGCACCTGGGCCTGCGCCGAGGAAAAGGGCAGGCGCTGCTCATTCGCCTGCGCCAGCGGCCGCACCTCGGGCACGGCCGGCAGCGGCCCGCAGACGGCACCGCTGCCGGAAGCCGGCAACGCGGACAGCAGCGCCGTCACCATCGCGTCGGCCTGCGCGCGCGTCAGCGCCCCGACCACCGACACCTTGGCGCGGCAGCTGCGGACCGACTCGGCATAGAAGCGCCGCATGTCGGCGACGGAGATGGCCGACAGGCTGGCCTCCGTGGTCTCGTTGCCGTAGGGGTGGTCCCCGTAGACGGCGGCCGAGAAGGCCTTGCGCGCGATGGTGGCGGGGCGAGTGGCAGCCTCGCGCAGCGCGGCCTGCATGCCCTGGCGCTCGCGCAGCCAGACCTGCTCGGGAAACGCGGGCTGCCCCAGCTGCCGCGCCGCCAGCCGCACGGCACGTGCAAGCAGGGCCGGGTCGGTCAGCGAGCGCAGCGAGAACCCCATGCTGTCGGCGCCCGCGCTGCCGTCAAAGGAGCCGCCGGTGTCGGCCCAGGCCTCGCCCAGCGCGTTCTCGTCCAGCGCCGGCTCGGCGGGGCCCTGCCCGGCCAGGATGCCGCGCGAAGCCATGGCCGCCGTCACGCGCGCGAGCCCGGCCTGGCCCGCCGGGTCCCGGCGGCCACCGGCATCGAAGTCGACCTGCACGTCCACCATCGGGATCGTGGGACTGGCGACGAAATACACCTGCGCGCCCGAAGGCTGGGTCCAGTGCTCGATGGGGATGGCCGCGAAGGCCGGCGACAAGGCGGCGCAGAACCACAGCATGCACGCCGCGGCAACGCGCGGCACGAGGGGGTGGAAACGGACGGCCATCATTCTTCCTCCCGTGCGCCCGCGGGCAGGCTGCGCGGCTTGCGCGCGGGGTCCACCGGCAGCGGATGCAGCACCGCCACCGTGAGTTCGTCATCGCCGAAATACCGTGCGGCGACATCGCGCACCTGCGCGGGCGTGACCGCCTGCAGCTGCGCCAGCAGCGCAGCCTGTGGCTCCAGCGGCAGGCCCAGCGCCCAGTTCGCACCCAGTGAACGCGCCTGGTTGAACACCGAGTCGAGGCGGTAGACCTCACCCGCCGCCCACTGCACCTTCACGCGCTGCAGCTCGGCCTCGGCCACGCCGTCGCGCGCCACGCGCTGCACCTCCGCGCGCAACGCGGCTTCCAGCTGCTGCACGGTCTTGCCAGGCGCGGGCACGCCATCGAGCACGAAGGTCTGCGGGCCACGGCCCCACAGGCCACCACCGGCACCGGCGCTGACGGCCACGCGGTCGGGGCCCTGCGTGAGCGCGCGTTCCAGCCGAGAGCCGCGATAGCCGTCAAGCACCGCCGCCAGCATCGTCAGTGCCAGCACGTCGCGGTCCTGCGCCGTGGCCGTGTCGGCCCGCAGGCCGGTGGGCGCCAGCGTGGGCATCTTGAACGACATCGCCAGGTAGGCCTGCTCGGCGGGCGCCTTGAGTTCCAGGCGCCGGGCTCCCTTCTGCGCCGGCTCCACTCGGGGCTTGCGCATGGGCACGGTGCCGGCGGGGATGCTGCCGTAGTACTTCTCGGCCCACTGCCGCACCTGCTGCACGTCCACGTCGCCGGCCACCACCACGGCCGCATTGGCGGGGATGTACCAGCGGCGGTAGAAGTCGCGCACATCGTCCGGCTGGAGCACCTCCAGGTCGTTCATCCAGCCCACGATGGGGCGCCGGTACGGCGAGGCCGTGAAGGCCACGGCGTTGAGCTGCTCGTAGAGCTGCGCGCGCGGGTTGTCGTCGGTGCGCATGCGGCGCTCTTCCTTGACCACCTCGATCTCCTTGCGGAACTCGTCGTCGCTCCACTGGTTGTGGGTGAAGGTGTCGGCCTCCAGGCGCATCACCTCTTCCAGCGCGCTGGCGGGGATCTGCTGGTAGTAGCCGGTGTAGTCGCGCGAGGTGAAGGCGTTCTCGCGGCCGCCCAGCGCCGCCACGCGGCGCGAGAACACGCCAGGCGCGAGGGTTGGCGTGCCCTTGAACATCATGTGTTCCTGCGCATGGGCCACGCCGGAGAGGCCGTCCACTTCGTCGACGGACCCCACGCGCAGCCACAGCATGTGCACGGCCGTGGGGGCGCGTCGATCGGGCTTGACGATCAGCGCCATGCCGTTGGAGAGGCGGAACTCGCTGGTGGGCGCCGGCGGAACCGTTCCCAGGGAGAAGGCGGAGCCCGCCATGAGGCAGGCGCACAGCAGAAAAATGCGTTTCATAGAATGTGTGATTCTCGGACCCCCGCAAATGTTCAGTTTCTTCCGAAAAAAGAGCCCCTCCCCCGCCGCAGACCCGGACCAGACCCTGGTACCCAGCGCCACCACGGTGGCCCCCGACACGGTGGAGCCGGCGGTGGTGCAGAACGGCAGCGTGCGCATCGCGCATCCGCCCACGGTTCCCATGGAAGTGCCGGCAGAGCTGCCCGCCGTGGTATCGATGCGCAACAGCTGGACACAGCGCCTGCGCACCGGGCTGCGCAAGACCGGCGCGAACATCGCGGCGGTCTTCACTGGCACGAAGATCGATGACGCGCTCTACGAAGAGCTGGAATCCGCGCTGGTGCTGGCCGATGCTGGCGTGAAGGCCACGCAGTTCCTGCTGGAAGACCTCAAGCGCCGCGTCAAGGACAGCCGCACCACCGACCCCGCAGCCGTGAAGGCGCTGCTGGCCGACGCACTGACTGACCTGCTGCGCCCCTTGGAAAAAGAGCTGGTGATCGGTGAATACCGTCCCACCGTGGTCATGGTCGTTGGCGTCAACGGTGCCGGCAAGACCACCTCCATCGGCAAGCTGACCCACCACATGAGCGACCGCGGCACCTCGGTGCTGCTGGCTGCGGCCGACACCTTCCGCGCCGCGGCCAAGGAGCAGCTGCGCGTCTGGGCCGACCGCAACACGGTCGAGATCGTGAGCCAGCAGGGCGGCGACCCCGCCGCCGTCAGTTATGACGCGGTGATGGCCGGCCGCGCGCGTGGCAAGGACGTGGTGCTGGTGGACACCGCCGGCCGGCTGCCCACGCAGCTGCACCTGATGGAGGAGCTGCGCAAGATCAAGCGCGTGCTCACCAAGGCCGACCCACAGGCCCCGCACGAGGTGTTGCTGGTCATCGACGGCAACACGGGCCAGAACGCGCTTCACCAGGTCAGGGCCTTCGACGACGCGCTCACGCTCACGGGCCTGGTGGTGACCAAGCTCGACGGCACCGCCAAGGGCGGCGTGCTGGCGGCCATCGCGCGCGAGCGGCCCGTGCCGGTGTATTTCATCGGTGTCGGCGAAAAGCTCGAAGAGCTGGAAACCTTCAACGCACGGGAATTCGCGCAGGCGCTGCTGGCCTGACGCCCCCGGGGGCGGCTAGCGTGGGGACTGTGCGCTGATGCCCGGCGGCCGCTTGTCGCAGCGGCCCGAGAACGCCATCTCGCCCGATGCCGTGACACGCCGCACGTCCAGGTTCCGGCGCTGGATGCGCCATTTGCTGTTGACGCCGAACTCGACCTCCGTGGCGCTGACATGCCCCGAGCTGAGCCACTGCCGGTTAACCGCCACCGCATTGGCCGACTCGCTGTAGCGCACCTCCACGCCGGAGCGGGCCTCGTCGCTGCCATCGGGTTGCAGGTCGCAGTAGATCGTCTGCACGTCGTCCGGGCCCCCCCGCTCGTACAGCGCCTTGGCCACGGCCGATGCGCGCGCGGGCTGCCGCGTGCTCTCGCAGGCGAATTCGACCGCGGCCCAGGAACCGTCCAGCACCTTGACCTCGGCGAATTCCAGCTTGTCCGGCTCGGGGCGGCCTTTCATAGTGTCGGGCACCAGCGCCATGCGCAGGGGCTTCTGGCAATCGGCCACGAAGGCCGTGTTGCCGCGCACGGGGTTGGGCTGCGAGGCGTTCACCCGCACCAGAAAACCCGCGACGTGGCGACGGTCGAGGATCACCAGCCCGAGGTTGTCGACGCCGAACAACACGTCGTCCACCCTCTGCAGCAGCTGGAAACCGCGGTTGTGCGTCCATTGCGCGCTGGCCGGCATGGCGGCGAAGCCTGCCAGCAGCAGGGCCAGCCAAAGGAAAAAGCGCGGCGGTGTCGGATTCGGAGGGCTCGGGCGCATCGGGTTCAGGTTCGGATCGTGACGGCGCGGCAGGCGGGGCCGTGGGTCGGTGCAGGGGCTCGTTGGGTATAGTCCCCGACCATGACCACGCTCCTGCCCTGCATCGAAATCTCCAGCGGCCCCATTCCCACGGCAGCCGTGATCTGGCTGCACGGGCTGGGTGCCAGCGGCGACGATTTTGCCGCGATTGTGCCCGAGCTCGACCTGCACGACTGCCCTGCGATCCGCTTCGTGTTCCCGCATGCGCCGAGCATTCCGGTGACCCTGAACAACGGGTATGTGATGCCCGCGTGGTACGACATCGTCGGCACGCAACTGCAGCGGCGCGAGGACGAAGCCGGCATCCGCCAATCGGCCCAGGCCATCGAGGCGCTCATCGCACGCGAGGTGCAACGCGGCATCCGGCCCGAACGCATCGTGCTGGCGGGCTTCTCGCAAGGTTGCGCGATGGTGCTGCACACGGGACTGCGCCACGCCGAGCGGCTGGCCGGCATCATGGCGTTGTCCGGGTACCTGCCCCTGGCCGGCACGCTGGCGGCGGAACGTTCGCCCGCCAACCAGCACACGCCGATCTTCCAGGCGCATGGCAATGCGGACCCGATGATCGAACAGTCCCGCGCGGAGGCCTCGCGCGATGCGCTGCGCGCGCTGGGCTACACGGTGCAGTGGCACAGCTACCCCATGCCCCACAGCGTGCACCCGCAAGAGATCCGAGATATCGGCGACTTCCTGCGCCAGACGCTGGCGTCCTGACACCCCCGGCTTCAGGCGCTCAGGCGCGGATGTCCGCGCCACGCTCCTGCAGCAGCGCGCGCAGGACGGAGCGATGGCAATGCGCCTCGTCTTCGCAATAACACCCCACCGAGAAATGCGCACCGTGTGAGAGCGCGGCCAGCAGGTCCAGGCTGCGGCTGGCCTCGGCTTCAGCCATCTCGGCACGGTATTTCCTCACGAAGACCTGCCAGGCTTTGGCATCCGCTGCCTCCTGCCCCAACTTCATGGTCTCCACGCTGGGTGCCAGGTTCGGGTACCAGACGTCGTACCAGTTCTGCCGCGCAAACTCCGCCTTGGGCACGCCCCGCGGCGGGCGGCGCACCGTGCCGATGCGGGTGCCCTCCTGCACTGCACGGGGGCTGCCCAGGCGCACGATGGAAACCGCCATGGCCGGCTCCTCCTGCTTCCTGTGTGCGCAGCCGTGGTGGCTTACTTCGACGCCGGCTTGGCGGGCGCGGCGGCGGCTGGCGCGGCAGCTGCTGGCGCCGCCGCGTCGGACTGCAGCCCCAGGCGGCCAACGATGGCCTGCTGCAGGGTACGGATCTTGGGATCAATCTGCGGGCGGGACTCCGCCACCACCTTCTCGATCAGGCTCTTGTGCATCTCGCCGCCCATGGCGATGAACTTCTTGTTCACCGGGGATTCCATGATCGCGATCAACTGCTTGAGCTCGTCTTCGGTGAACTTTTCTTCCAGCAGCGGGCCGATGGTGGTGGGCGCCAGCTTGGTCGCGCGCTCACGCAGGATCGGCACGGCCTCGTTGGTGTAGCGGTTCAGGTCTTCCTGGATCTCCTTGGCCACGGCTTCGCGCTTGTCCGGCGGAATGCGCTGCTGCAGCGCCATGCCAGCCTGCTGCGTGATCTGGATGGCGGGTTGCTGGGCCAACTGGGTCGCGGCCGCCAGCACGGCGGGCTGCTGCAGCTGCAGCACCTTGGCAACGAGGTCCTTCTTGGCGGCCGAGGTCTGTGCACCGGCCACCGTGCTCAGGCAGAGCAGGGCCACAACTGTCCAACGTTTCATGAGATTCCTTCGATGTGATGGCGCCGCTGGGCGACGCTGATGGCCCGATTCGAGGCGTCATCCATTATCCCTGTGCGCCACGGCGATGCCGCGAGCCCTTTACATCTTGGCACGGCGAGCCACGTCGATGGTCCACGCGAGAACCCCGCCGGTCGATGTGGCCGCCTTGGCAACACCAGCGTCCATGCACGCAGGCGCCATGCACGCCGCCCGCCAATCACCTACGGTATTTGGGTGATTTTCGCGCGGGAGACGTTGAGCACTCATCAACCCGCCCCGATGCATAACCCGCCTTCGGTGACGCCCGCACCCGGCGCTAGCCGGAGGTGCCCACGCTCAAGGAGCTGGGCTTCGGCATCGTGGCGATGTCACCCTACGGGCTGGTGGGCCCGGCGGGCCTAGAGCCCCTGGTGCTGGCCGTTCTGCATGCCGCGTTCAAGGCCGCGCTGTTCGACCCGCACCACATCCAGGAGCTGGCCAAGTACGACCAGGAGCCCAGCTACCTGCCGCCGGAGGCTTATGCTGCGGCACTGCGCGAGGCCTATGCGGCAGAGCGGCGCAACGTCGAGCGGCTGGGCCTGGCCCGCGCATCTTCCTCCTGATCCACCCACTGCGGTGGGCATCGTCGACACACCGGGGCCCTCCATGCCAACCCTCCATCGCCCCACTGTGCAGCCGTTGACCCTGCGCCATCTGGTGTGTGGCCTGCTGCTGCCCGCCGCTGCCGTGGCGCAGACGGAAGCCCCCCGCGTGCTGAGCCCGGTGGTCGTCACCGCCACACGCACCGATGCCCTGGGTTTCGACGTGCCTGCCTCCATCGACCGCCTGGAGGGCGACGATGTGCGGGCCGACCGCGCGCAGGTCAACATCTCGGAGAGCCTGGGCGGCGTGCCTGGCTTGCTGGCGCGCGACCGGCAGAACTACGCGCAGGACGTGCAGATCTCGCTGCGCGGTTTCGGCGCGCGCTCCACCTTCGGCATCCGCGGTGTGCGGCTGTACCTGGACGGGATTCCCGCCACCCTGCCGGACGGCCAGGGCCAGATATCGAACGTGGAGCTGGGCTCGGTGGGCCGCATCGAGGTGCTGCGCGGGCCCTTCTCGGCGCTGTACGGCAACTCGTCGGGCGGCGTGATCCAGGTCTTCACGCAGGAAGGCAGCGGTGCACCCCAACTGCGCTTCGATGCCGCAGCCGGCAGCGACGGCATGTCGCGCATCGGCGTGCAGGCCAGTGGCGAGGCCCAGGGCATCGGCTACGTGGTGGGCGCCAGCCGCTTCCGCACCGATGGGTACCGGGACCACAGCGCCGCCGACCGCCGCCTGGCCAACGCCAAGCTCACGCTGCATCCCGATGCGGACAGCAAGCTGACGCTGGTGGCCAACAGCCTGTCGCTGCCGCTGGCGCAGGATCCGCTGGGCCTCACGCGCGCGCAGTTCACGGCCAATCCGCGCGGCGTCGATGCCTCCGCGCTCAGCTTCGATACCCGCAAGACCGTGGACCAGACGCAGGCGGGCTTGGTCTACGAGCGGCGCATCGATGGCACCAACGCCTTCGCATTGACCACCTACACCGGGCACCGCCGCACCGAGCAGTTCCAGTCCATCCCCGTGGCCACCCAGGCCAGTGCACTGCACCCGGGCGGTGTCATCGCGCTGGGGCGTGACTACAGCGGCGTGGACCTGCGCTGGACGGTCACCACCCAGCTGCTGGACGCGCCGCTGACGGTGGTTGCCGGCCTGGCCTACGACGCTTTGCAGGAGCACCGGCAGGGCTTTCGCAACTACACCGGCACGGCAGCCAGCCCGGTGCTGGGTGTGGAGGGCGCATTGCGGCGCGATGAGCGCAACGATGTGTCGAACGCGGACCAGTATGTGCAGGGCACGTGGCAGCTCACGCCGCAGTGGAGTCTCAGCGCCGGGCTGCGCCATAGCAAGGTGCGCTTCGACTCGCGCGACGACTACATCGTGGGCCCGAACCCGGACGACAGCGGCAAGGTGGCCTACAGCGCCAACCTGCCGGTGCTGGGCGCGCTGTACGCGCTGTCACCGGACCTGCATGTTTACGCATCCGCCGGCCCGGGCTTCGAGACCCCCACCCTCAACGAACTGGCCTACCGCCCCGGCGGCGGGACCGGCCTGAACTTCGGGCTGCAGGCCTCCAGCAGTACCAGCGTGGAGCTGGGGGTCAAGGCACGCTCGGCGGACTGGGGCGAAGCGACCGCCGCCGTGTTCCGCACCGGCACCCACGACGAGATCGTGACCCAGACCAACACGGGCGGGCGCACCACCTACCAGAACGCCGGTGCCACCCGGCGCACGGGCTTCGAGCTGGGCTGGAGCCGGTATTTCGGCAGGGACTGGCGCGCCCAGCTCGCCTACACGGTGCTGGATGCGCGCTACCGCGACGCCTTTGCCACCTGCACCACCACGCCCTGCGCCGTGCCCTCCACGGTAATCCCTGCCGGCAACCGCATCCCGGGCCTCGCGCGCAGCTCCCTTTTCGCCGCGTTGGGCTGGGCGCCAGCGGAAGGCTGGCGGGCCGGCGCCGAGCTGCGCCGCGTCAGCCGCGTGTTTGTGAACGACAGCAACAGCGACACCGCCGCGGCCTATACCGTTGCGGCAGCCACGGTGGGCTACCTGATCCAGGCCGGACCCTGGACGGTCAACACCTTCGTGCGCGCGGACAACCTGTTCGGGCGTCGTTATGCCGGCTCGGTCATCGTCAATGAAGGCAACGGCCGCTATTTCGAGCCTGCGCCGGGCCGCACCGGGCTGGCCGGCGCTTCAGCCACGCTGGCGTTCTGACGCCAACGGTCGAGCAGAAGGGGCCGTTGCACACCCTTTGACACAACGCTATCACGGTCATTGAGGCATTCACTTAGCACTCGGCCACATCGAGTGCTAGTATCAATGCGTTGATAAAAGGAGTTCTGGTATGCATGTTCAAACTGGAGTTTCGGGTTCCGCCTTGGCCGTGTCCAACCCTTGGGGCATGGTCCCCGCGTTGGGAAACCTGGACGCCTACATTTCGGCCGTCAACCGGCTGCCCATGCTCACGCTGGAGCAGGAGCAGGAGTACGCCCGCAAATTCCGCACGGACAACGACTTGGAGGCCGCCGGGAAGCTGGTGTTGTCGCACCTGCGTCTCGTGGTCTCGGTGTCGCGCCAGTACCTGGGTTACGGCCTGCCCCACGGCGACCTGATCCAGGAGGGCAACGTCGGCCTGATGAAGGCCGTAAAGCGCTTCGACCCCGACCAGGGCGTGCGTCTGGTCAGTTATGCCCTGCACTGGATCAAGGCCGAGATCCATGAGTACATCCTGAAGAACTGGCGCATGGTCAAGGTGGCGACCACCAAGGCCCAGCGCAAGCTGTTCTTCAATCTGCGGTCGATGAAGCAGCGTTTCAAGGCCGACGACGCGGCCGCCGATGCCGGCACGCACCGCGACACGCTCAATGAAGAGCAGATCTCGACCATGGCGCGCGAGCTCAACGTGAAGCGCGAGGAAGTGATCGAGATGGAAACCCGGCTGTCGGGGGGCGATGTGCTGCTCGACCCCAGCCCGTCGGATGACGGCGAGGAAGCCTTCGGCCCCATCGCCTACCTGACGGACACGACGCACGAGCCCACCGCCATGCTGGAATCGCGTCAGCGCGATACGCTGGCCACGGACGGTATTGCCACGGCACTGGGCGCCCTGGACGACCGTAGCCGCCGCATCGTGGAAGAGCGCTGGCTGAAGGTCAACGACGACAGCTCGGGCGGCATGACGCTGCACGAACTGGCGGCCGAATACGGCGTCAGCGCCGAACGCATCCGGCAGATCGAGGTGGCGGCGATGAAGAAGATGAAGAAGGCGCTGGCCGAATACGCCTGAGCCCTCCTGCGGCCTCGCCGCAAAAAGGCCCGCCGGAGCCCTGGTTCCGGCGGGCCTTTGTCATGGCATCTTCAGGCGGACTTCAGCAGCTGGCGGATGTCCCCCGCCAGGGCTTCGGCCCCCGTACCGTAACGCGTGAAGAGGCGCAACTGGCCCTTGGTGTCGAAGACGTAGCTGCCTGCCGAATGGTCCATCGAGTAGGTCGAGGGCGTGCTGCCCTCCACCTTCTTGTAATAGACCTTGAAGTCCTTGGCCATCGCGGCGAGCGCTTCGGGCGTGGAGGCGCGCAGCGCCACGAAGCTCGGGTCGAAATTCGCCACGTAGGCCTTCAGCATCTCGGGCGTGTCCCGCTCGGGGTCGACCGTCACGAAAACGCCCTGCAGCTTGTCGCCGTCCGGACCCAGCAGCTTCTTGATCTGCGCCAGCTCCGCCAGGGAGGTGGGACAGACATCGGGGCAATGCGTGAAGCCGAAGAACACCACCACCACCTTGCCGGCGAAATCCTTCAGCGTGCGGGTCTTGCCGTCCTGGTCGGGCATGGAGAAGCCACGGGCATAGTCGGCACCTGTCACATCCACCGACACGAAGGAAGGTGCCTTCTCGGAACAACCGGCGAGCAGGGTCATCAGCGTGGCGCCAGTCGCCACGGCGGCCGCGCTGCGCAGGAGGGATCGTCTTTGCATGGGAGCTTTCGAAGTGCGCCGTCAGAGCACGTAGTGGTCCACCAGCAGCGCCGCGAACAGCAGGCCCAGGTGCCACAGGGAAAAACGGAATGTCTGGCGTGCCAGGGCGTCCGAGTAGTTGCGCCACAGCCGGAACGCATACACGCAGAACCACGCGCCGAGCACCACGGCGGCCACGAGGTAGATCCAGCTGCTCATGCCGTACACGAAAGGCAGCAGACCGGCGGCGAACAGCACGAAGGTGTAGAGCAGGATGTGCAGGCGCGTGAATGCGCTGCCATGCGTGACGGGCAGCATCGGCAGGCCGGACTTGCGGTAGTCCTCGACGCGGTACAAGGCCAGCGCCCAGAAATGCGGTGGTGTCCACAGGAAGATGATCAGGAACAGGATCAGCGCCTCGGGCCCCACATACCCCGTCATGGCGGTCCAGCCCAGCACCGGCGGCATCGCCCCCGAGGCACCGCCAATCACGATGTTCTGCGGGGTCAGGGGCTTGAGGATCACGGTGTAGACCACGGCATAGCCCACGAAGGTCGCGAAGGTCAGCCACATGGTCAGCGGGTTCACCCACACATACAGCAGCACCGATCCCGCGGCGCACAGCAGGGCCGAGAACAGCAGCGTGTGGATGTTGCGCAGCTCGCCGCTCGCCGTGGGCCGCCAGGCGGTGCGCTTCATGCGTGCGTCGATGCGCTGCTCCACGATGCAGTTGAAAGCCGCGGCGGCGCCCGCCACGAGCCAGATGCCGAGACAGGCCACGACGATGAGCCACAGCTCATTGAGCGTGGGCAGGCCCGGCACGGCCAGCACCATGCCGATGAGCGCGCAAAAGACGATCAGCTGCACGACCCGCGGCTTGGTAAGCGCGTAGAACTGCCGCCACAAAGACAGGCCGGCGGCGGTGGAGGGACGGGAAGATTCGGCTTTCAAGGGATTGCTTTCATGGGAACCGGTGCCGCTCATGCAGCCAGGTCCCGCTTGGTCCACGGTACGGACCGGGGCGCTTTCTGCGTGCCATGGGTCGCCGTCAGCAGCCAGGTGAGCGTCAGCACCAGCGCGGCGGCTCCGGCCGTGTGCAGCAGCGCGGCCAGCAGCGGCCAGCCGAGCACGACATTGCTCAGGCCCGTGGCCAGCTGCAGCGCCGCCAGCCATGCCAGCCAACGCTGCGGCGCGCGCAGGGCTGGTACGCCACGCAACCGCCATGCCACCACCGCCATCACCAGCAGCACCACATACGCCATCAGCCGGTGGGCATAGTGGATCGCCGTCAGGGCGTCGAGGCTGAGGAGTTCACCGTCTCCGCGAAGGCCCAGCTCGCGCCACAGCGTGAAGCCTTCGGCGAACTGCATGGGCGGCCAGAAGCTGCCGTGGCAGGTGGGGAAGTCGGTGCAGGCCAGCACTGCATAGTTGGTGCTGACCCAGCCGCCCAAGGCCACCTGCACCCCCAGCAGCACCAAGGCGCTCACCACGAGGCCCCGGTCGGCCGCGCCAAGGGCCACCAGCGGCCGGGCCAGGTGCTGGCGCTGCAGGCGCTCCGCCTGCACCGCCAACAGCACGAGCAGCACCAGTCCGCCCAGCAGGTGCGCCGTGACGACGGCAGGAAACAGCTTCATGGTCACGGTGAACGCCCCGAAGGCTCCCTGCAAGCACACCCACAACAACGTGAAAAACGGGAGCCAGAAGCCGACCGGCGGGGCCGCGCCATCCCGCGCTCGCACCGCGCTACCCCTCTTGTTCGCCGATGCACGCGCGCGCCATCCCATCACGGCCAGCACCGTGATCAGCACCCCCACGCCGGTGGCGAGGTAGCGGTGCACCATCTCGATCCAGGCCTTCTGGTGGGTCACGGGTCCGCTCGGCATCGCCGTCTGGGCGGCATGGATCTCCGCCTTCGCGCCCACCGGCGTGGACTTGCCATAACAGCCGGGCCAATCCGGGCAGCCCAGGCCCGAATCCGTCAGGCGCGTGAAGGCACCGAACACGACCAGGTCAAAAGTCAGGAACAGCGTCAACACGGTCAAGGTCCGCCGCCATCCCGTGCCCGACTGGCGGCCGTGGCGCAACCACAGGCCGCCGATGGCAATAGAAGCCAGCGCCAGGCCGACCAGCAGCATCTGGACCAGGGGCGCGAGGTCCACGGCAGGTACTTCGTTCACCAGGGGCTCCGAGCGTTCGTACGTGGAAGGCGCCAGATGCACGCTTCGAGCGGCTGCAGCGCAACCGATGTCGGAGAGCCGCCGGCGGGGCACGCTGCAACGGGGTGGGCGCAGCGACCCGCAGTGCGCGAAGACGGGTGGAGTTCCATCACCGTCCCTCGGAATCCCAGGATGCGCTGGCGCGCAGCACGCGGTCCACGTCGCGCTTGGCCTTGGCCGCGCTCGCCATGTCCATGCGCGCAGGGAAACGCAGCATCCAGTTCCCCAGCGGGTCGACGAGGTACAGGTGCTCGGACAGGGCATGGCCATCCGACGGTGCCAGCCACTGCGACAGCGCCTTGGAGTCCACGCGCAGCACCTCGGCACCCTTGAGCGCCGGCAACAGGGTCGAGGCCACCGGGGCGTCGTCGTTGATCAGCCACACGCGGTCCAGCCGGTCCTTCTCGCGCCCCAGGCTTTCACGCAACTGCCGCTGCAGGTAGAGATACCGCTGGCAGGTTTCGTCGCAGGCCCCGCCGGATACGGTGACCAGCAGCCACTGGCCTTTCAGGGCCCGCAGGTTGCTGCTCGTACCATCCAGGCCCTGCACCTGCAGGTCAGGCAGCGGGCGCTGCGGATCGATGAGCTGCCCGAACGCGGTGCGGCCCTCCGGGCGAATGAAATAGTAGGTGACGTAAGACGCCACCACGGGCGCCGCGCAGACCAGCATCACGGCCAGCATCTTCCAGCGGCCCATGACCGTGCGGCGGCCGGTGTCGGCATCCCTGGCACCCGGCACCGGCATGGAATGCACGGTCATGCCCAGGGGCTCGTCGGCGCGGGAGGCGCGCAGCGAATCAGCGAGAGGAGGCGTGGAAGCGTCGGACAACTTGGAACCAGACATAAAGGATTGCGATCAGGCCACACAGGGCGAACCACTGGAAGGCATAACCTTGGTGCTTCGAGATGCCTGTGTCGACGGCGGGCCAGTCGCGGGTCACGCCATCGGACGCCGGGCCCATCTGCTGCAGCGACAGCGGCAGCATCGCCATGCCCACTTGCTGCGTGTACTGGGCCAGGTCGAGATTTTGCCGGATCGTGCCCGCATCGGCACCTCCAAAGGCATAAAGCTTGGAGGGCGGCGGGGCAATCCGCCCCTGCACGTCGACCACGCCCGCTGCCAGCGCGGGCAAGACAGGCAGTTGGGCGCGGTCCAGGAAATTGCGCTGTACCCAGCCGCGTTGCACCACCACCGCCTGCCCGGAGCCTTCGAGCCGCAGCGGGGTGATGACATAGAAGCCAGGCTTGGCATCCATCTGGCGGTTGTCGAGGAAAACGGTCTGCTCGGGCAGCCACGTGCCGCGCAGACGGGCGCTGCGGTACTGGATGTCGGTGGGATCGGCAGCGGCAAGAACGGCAGCGTTGTCCAGCACCGGCAGGCGCGGCCGCTCGTCCATCTGGGTTTGCAGGGCCTGCTTCTGGGCTGCACGGCGCAGCTGCCATTGGCCCAGGCTTGCGGTCAGGGCCATGGCCAGAAGGGTCGCCAGACTCACCCACCAGAAACGGGCCGGCAATTTCACAGGCATCGCGGGATAATCCTGCCCATGGGATACCTCGTCATCGTCGCCTTTCTGGCCATCCTCGGCAGCCTGGGTGCCGCGCTGTACTTCATGATGCGCAACGGGCGCGAGTCCGACGACAAGCCCAACCACATGGCACGCGCCCTGGCTTTCCGCGTGGGGTTTTCAATCCTGCTGTTCGTGTGCGTGCTCATCGCCTGGAAGCTGGGGATCATCCAGCCCACCGGCATCAGCGCGGGCCGCTGAGCAGCCCGGCCTTCGAAGCAACGGGCCGGCGCACGCCGGCCGAATGGCAATCCGCCACCGAACGGCGGCGTTGGCAAATCAGAGCCAGTAGACGAGGATGTAGAGGCCCAGCCACACCACGTCCACGAAGTGCCAGTACCAGGCAGCACCTTCGAAGCCGAAGTGGCGCTTGGCCGTGAAATGGCCCTTCTGCAGTCGCAGCGTGATGAACAGCAGCATCAGCATGCCGATCAGCACGTGGAAGCCGTGGAAACCGGTGAGCATGAAGAACGACGACCCGTAGGCGCCCGAGCTCAGCTTCAGGTTGAGTTCACTGTAGGCATGCGAATACTCGTAACCCTGCACGAACAGGAAAAGGATGCCCAGCAGCACGGTGCACCACATGAAGGCAATGGTGCGGCCGCGGTTGCCCACCTGCAGCGCATGGTGCGCGATGGTCAGCGTCACGCCGGAGCTCAGCAGCAGGGCGGTGTTGATCGTGGGCAGCCAGAAGGGACCCATGGTCTGGAAGGGCTCGATGATGCCGGCCGGCGAGGCGGTGGCACCGGCGGCGACGCTGGGCCACACGGCCTTGAAGTCGGGCCACAGCAGGGCGTTGTCCAGGCTGCCCAGGGCCGGCACGGAGTGCGTGCGCAGCCACCACAGCGCTGTGAAAAACGCACCGAAGAACATCACTTCCGAGAAAATGAACCAGCTCATGCTCCAGCGGAAGGACAGGTCCACCTTGTGGCCATACGAGCCACCCTCGCTCTCGTGGATGGCGGCGCCGAACCACTTGAAGAGGATCACGAACAGCCAAGCCAGGCCGAAGATCAGCGCGTACATGCCCCAGTCATGGCCGTTGATCCACTGGGCCGAACCCAGAATCACGAAAAACAGTCCGAAGGCCGCGAGGGCGGGATAACTGGACGGCCCGGGTACGAAGTAGTACGGCGTTGCGCTGTGGGACGTTGAACTCATTTCTGCTCCAGGCTCTATCTAGCTAATCGAAAATTCTGCGGATCACGACCGGGTGTCTGCGCCGCGCAAGGGCGTACCGCCCGCGGCGGCAGGGGCTGCCGCTACGGCGCCTGCAACCTCGAAGAAGGTGTACGACAGCGTGATCGTCTTGACGTCCTTGGACAATTTGGGATCGATCACGAAGACCACAGGCCAGCTCTTTTTCTCGCCGGGCTCCAGGGTGTACTGGTTGAAGCAGAAACACTCCAGCTTGTTGAAGTGCGCACCCGCCTGCTGCGGCGCGTAGCTGGGAATGGCCTGCGCCGCCATGCGGCGGTTCTGCACGTTCTGGAATTCGTAGGTGACGGTGGTCAGTTCACCGGGGTGCACCTTCAAGGACCGCACGCTGGGCGAGAACTCCCACGGGCCGCGCGCATTGGTATCGAACTCCACCGTGATGGTGCGCGACGTGTCGACCTGCGTGTTCGCGTCGACGGCCTTGCCCGTCGGCAGGCCGAAGATGTTGCGCTCGCTGACCGCCAGTACGTTGATGCCCGTCATGCGGCAGATGGCGTCGTAGATCGGACCCAGCGCGTAGCCGAAACCCAGCATCAGCACGGCGACCGCTGCCAGCTTGCCGGCCATGCTGAGGTTATGGAAACGCTTGCGCATGGTCATGGTCATGGCGTCAGCCTCCCAGCACCACCATCTTGGCCACGAAGCCCGCCAGGAACACCACGGCGATCGATACCAGGATCAGCGCGAGGCGCAGATTGGCCTTCTTCTGCCGGGGATCGATCTGGCGCGCCATGGCGGTCAGGCCTCAGTGGTGGACGATCTGGTTGGCGGCCGCATTCAGCTTGGGCGGCGTCTCGAAGGTATGGAAGGGTGCCGGCGAAGGCACTTCCCACTCCAGACCCTCTGCGCCATCCCAGGGCTTCTGGGCCGCCTTCTCACCCTTGCCCATCATCGTGGGCACCACGATGAACAGCAGGAAGTAGACCTGTGCCAGGCCGAAGGCGAATGCGCCCACGGAAGCAATGGCGTTGAAGTCCGCGAACTGCATCGGGTAGTCGGCATAGCGGCGCGGCATGCCGGCCAGGCCCAGGAAGTGCATCGGGAAGAAGGTCACGTTGAAGGCGATCAGCGACCACCAGAAGTGGATCTTGCCGCGCGCTTCGTTGTACATCACACCCGTCCACTTCGGGCACCAGTAGTAGTAGCCGGCGAACATGGCGTACAGCGAACCGGCCACCAGCACGTAGTGGAAGTGCGCCACCACGTAGTACGTGTCCTGCAGCTGGATGTCGATGGGCGCCATGGCGAGGATCAGGCCGGTGAAGCCACCCATCGTGAACACGAAGATGAAGCCCACGGCGAAGAGCATCGGGGTCTCGAAGCTCATCGAACCCTGCCACATCGTGGCGATCCAGTTGAAGATCTTCACGGCCGTGGGCACGGCGATCAGCATCGTGGCGTACATGAAGAACAGCTGGCCCGTGACCGGCATGCCGGTCGTGAACATGTGGTGGGCCCAGACGACGAAGCTCAGGATCGCGATGCTCGAGGTGGCATACACCATGGAGGCGTAGCCGAACAGGCGCTTGCGTGCGAAGGCCGGCACGATGTGGCTGATGATGCCGAAGGCCGGCAAGATCATGATGTAGACCTCGGGGTGGCCGAAGAACCAGAAGATGTGCTGGTACATCACCGGGTCACCACCCGCCGCCGGGTTGAAGAAGCTGGTACCGAAATGGCGGTCCGTCAGCGTCATGGTGATGGCGCCGGCCAGCACGGGCATCACGGCGATCAGCAGGTAGGCGGTGATCAGCCAGGTCCAGCAGAACATCGGCATCTTCATCAGCGTCATGCCGGGTGCGCGCATGTTGAGGATGGTCACGATGATGTTGATGGAACCCATGATCGACGAGGCGCCCATGATGTGCATGGCGAAGATGCCCGCGTCCATTGAAGGACCCATCTGCAGGGTCAGCGGTGCATAGAGCGTCCAGCCGGCAGCAGGTGCGCCTCCGGGCATGAAGAACGAACCCACCAGCATCAGCGCCGCCGGAATCAGCAGCCAGAAGCTGAAGTTGTTCATGCGCGCGAAGGCCATGTCGGATGCACCGATCTGCAGCGGGATCATCCAGTTCGCGAAGCCCACGAAGCCCGGCATGATGGCGCCGAACACCATGATCAGGCCGTGCATGGTGGTGAGCTGGTTGAACAGCTCGGGATTCACCAGTTGCAGGCCGGGCTTGAAGAGCTCGGCGCGGATCAGCAGGGCCAGGATGCCGCCGACCAGCAGCATCGTGAAGCTGAACAGCAGGTACAGCGTGCCGATGTCCTTGTGGTTGGTGGCGAACACCCACCGACGCCAGCCCGTCGGGGCGTGGTGGTCATGGTGGTCGTCATGGGCGTGGTCGTGGTGGTCGAGAACGGCGCTCATCGTGATTTCCTTTTACCTGCTGCTGGGCGGCTGTTACTTCGCGCGTTCCGCGACGACTTCGGAGGGCTGCACGAGCTGCCCCGTCTTGTTCGACCACGCGTTCTTCGTGTAGCTGACCACGGCGGCGATGTCCGTGTCGCTCAGCTGTTTCCAGGAGGGCATGGCCCCATTGTTGGCGCCGTTGAGCACGATATGCAGCTGCTTGGTGTGGTCCGCGTCCGTCACGATGGCCGAGCCGTCCAGCGGCTTGATCGGTCCGGCGCCCTTGCCGTTGGGTTGGTGGCAAGCGGCGCAATTGGCGGCATAGACCTTTTCACCGCGTGCGGTGATGTCGGCCAGCGTCCAGACCTTGTTGGGGTCGTCTTGCTTGGCGGCCATCTTCTTCATTTCGCCGTCCACCCACTTGGTGTAGTCCTCGGCGGACACGACCTTCACATGGATGGGCATGTAGGCGTGCTCCTTGCCGCACAGCTCGGCGCACTGGCCGTAGAAGTCACCGATCTTCTCGGCGCGGAACCAGGTGTCGCGCACGAAGCCGGGGATCGCGTCCTGCTTGATGCCGAAGGAGGGCACCATGAATGCGTGGATCACGTCGACGGCGGTGGTGATGATGCGCACCTTGCGGTCCACGGGCACCACCAGCGGGTTGTCCACCTTGAGCAGGTAGTCGTCCACCGGCTGGCCGGGCTTGGGCCCCCCCGCGTCGGACAGCGCGCGTTGGCTGCTGTCCAGCGTGGACACGAAACCGATGCCCTGGCCTTCTCCGTTGACGTAGTCGTAACCCCATTTCCACTGCATGCCCGTGGCCTTGATGGTCAGGTCGGCATTGGTGGTGTCCTTCATCGCCACGATCACCTTGGTGGCGGGCAGCGCCATCAGGATCACAATGACAAAGGGCACGATGGTCCAGACGATTTCGACCAGGACCGACTCGTGGAAGGTCGCCGCCTTGTAGCCCACCGAGCGGCGGTGTTTCCAGATCGAATAGAACATGACCGCGAACACGGCCACGAAGATCACGCTGCAGACGATCAGCATGAACCAGTGCAGCCACGCCTGGTCGCGCGCAATCTCGGTGGTGGCGGGGTGCAGGTTCAGCTGGTTGACCGCGGGCCCTCCGGGCAGGTCATTGACCGCATGCGCAGCGGTGAATACTGCGCTTCCGGCCCAGGCCGCAACGGCCAGGATCGGGGTAGCCAGTTTGCCAGGAATGCATTGCAGGCACGTCATCATGTTCACTCTTCTAAGCCTCAATTAACCCACCACGGCCAAACACCCGGCACACTTCAGGCCGCGCGCAACGCCATCCTGATTTCCCGCGCCAACATCGGACGCAGCTCGGGGCGCACGAAGCGCCCCACCCGCACCCGCTGACCCTGCGCCGACAGCTCGATCAACGAACTGTCTTCGGCTGCAGGCTCGACGCGCACCCATTCCCGGCGGAACTCGGCGCGGTGCAACCTGCCACCATTTTCCTGCTCCACCACCAGCTGCGTTCCCGCCAGGCGGATGGTCTCGCCATCCGTCGCATGCCGTGCATACAACAGGAAGGCCGCGCCCACCGCCACGAGCTCCAACCAGGCGAAAGGCAGCACGAGCTTGGCACCCTGCACCCAGAACATCATCGCGATGCCCAGTGACACGACGCACAGCGACACGTAGAGCAAGCCCAGTTGCCGGGGCGTCACCGAGCAGTTGCGGCGCAGGAACCACTGGATGTGGTGCCCCTGTACCGTCGCGAAGCGAAATACGAGATTCGTCACGTGTGTGCCACCCCAGAACCACGCCCCGCCAGCACGGCGATGCCATAAAACCAAGGGAAATCCCCCGGTTTCACCTCGGAACATTGTAGCCGACGGGCCTCGCGGCTTTTGTGCAACAGCCGGGGCCCGCACGGGGCTCAGCCCGGCTCGCGTGGACCCTCGCGGCCCTGCCGCAGGCGCTGGCGCATCGCGTCGAGCGAAACCGTGGTTTCCGCCTGCACCGCCAGCTTCGGAGGCGCCTTCAGCGCATGGCCGTAGATGACCTCGAAAGTCAGCGCGAAGTCGGTCGTGCCCGGCGGCAACTGCGCACGCCACGCGGCCTCCAGCGTCGGCAGCCAGCCACGGCCGCGCAGCGCGGGAAACCGCGCCGGATGCAGGTTGCGCCCGAGCTGGCGCAGCTCCTGCAGCGCGCGCTCCACCGACGCGAAGGTGAGCACGATGCGCTCCACATCCAGCACGGGCTCCGCGAAACCGCCATGCACCAGCATGTCGCCCCAGTCGTGCATGTCCGTGAACTCGTGGGACGGCGGCGACCAGCCCAAGGCCTGGTAGACGCTGCGCAATTCGCGCAGGCTGTCAGGCCCCAGCGCGGAAAACATCAGGTAGCCCTGTGGCTGCAGCGCCTCCAGCCACCGTGCCATCAGCGCCTGGGGGTCGGCCTGCATGTGCAGCGCCATGTTGGCCCACACCATGTCGGCCGCACCCGGTACCGGTGCCGCCACACGGGGCGCCGAAGGCGACCAGCGCGCAGGGCTCCACCAAGCGCCACGCAAGGCGGCCGTGGCGTGGGCCGCACGCGCGGCATCGGGCTCGTGCACCACGCATTGCGCCTGGGGCCAGCGCTGGGCGAGTGCCTTGTGGGCGTCCATCCCGCCGCGCAGGGGCTCCCAGTCCACCCAGGCACGTGGCTGCTGCCGCATCCACTGCAGCCGCTCCGCCATGCGGCGTGCCACCTCCTCGTGCAGCCACGGGGATGCCGTGGGCGGAAGTGCGGCCCAGCGCGCAGCCGCGACGGGATCGATGGTGGGAGGGCGTTCGGTGGGCATGCAGGCAAAGGGGCCGGTCAGGCAAAAGCGGTAGGAAGCAGCATCCAACGCCGCGGCAGGGAGTCGCAGGCGCGACACCAGCGCGTATCGTGGCCCGATGTTCTACCGATGGCTTGCGAGCATAACGGAGGCGATCCCCAGCCAGTGCGCGGTCTGCCACCGCTGGCCAGCCCATCCCGTGTGCGAAGACTGCGTGGCGCGTTTCGCGCAGCCCGGGCCGCGTTGCCAGCGGTGTGCGCTGCCGGTGCCAGAAGGCGTGGCGGTGTGCGGCGCCTGCCTGCGCGCACCCCCTCCCCTGGACGCCTGCGTGGCCGCCGTGTCCTACCGGTTCCCGTGGTCGCGCGTCATCACGGAATTCAAGTTCCGGGCCCGCCCCGGCTGGGGCGCCAGCCTGGCCCGCATCCTGCGCAGCGCACCGTGGGTGGAGCCTGCACTGGAGCAGGCCGACCTCGTGCTGCCCATGCCGCTGTCGCCGCAGCGGCTGCGCGAGCGAGGCTTCAACCAGTCGCTGCTGCTCGCCCGCGCCCTGGCGCCCCACAAGCTGGATGCCCGGCTGCTGCTGCGCATCCGTCACACGGACCCGCAAAGCGCGCTGCCTCGGGCCCAGCGCCTGCGCAATGTGCGGCATGCTTTCCTGGTGGAGCCGCTGCGCATCGCCGCCCTGGCCGGCGCACGCGTGGTATTGGTGGACGATGTGATGACCAGCGGGGCCTCGCTGCATGCAGCCTGCACCGTGCTGCAGGCCGCGGGTGCGGCGCATGTCACCGGGCTGGTGCTGGCGCGCGCGGAGCTGGCCGAGCCGCCCTGAGCCACGCCGGGTGGCCGCGGCCCAGCCGGGTGGCGGCGACAATTCCGGCATGTTCCACATCGTCCTCGTCCACCCGGAAATCCCCCCCAACACCGGCAACGTGATCCGGCTGGCGGCCAACACGGGCTGCACGCTGCACCTGGTCGAACCGCTGGGTTTCTCGATGGAAGACCGGCAGATGCGCCGCGCGGGGCTTGACTACCACGAATACGCCGAGGTCCGGCGCCATGCCTCCTGGCACGCGCTGCTGCAGGAGGCCCAACCGGCGCGCGACCGCATGTTCGCGATGACCACGCGCGGCCGTACCGACCCCTATGGAGCCGCGTTCCAGCCGGGCGACTGGCTGGTCTTCGGCTCGGAGACGCGCGGCCTGCCGGAAGCAGTGCGCCAGAACTTCGCGCCGGCGCAGTGGCTGCGCCTGCCGATGCGCGAGGGGCAGCGCAGCCTCAACCTGTCCAATGCGGTGGCGGTGACGGTGTTCGAAGCCTGGCGGCAGAATGGCTTCGCCGGTGCCGCGCCGCTGCCGCCGCGCACTCAGGGATAACGGCGCACCAGGGATTCGGCCACGCACACCGGCTTGGTGGCGCCCTCGCGCTCCACATGCGACTGCCAGGTGAGCTGCACGCCCCCGTTGTCCACGGGTTCGCTCTTGAGCAGCGTGAGGCGTGCGCGCAGGCGACTGCCGACCGGAACGGGCGAGGTGAAACGCACCTTGTTCAAGCCGTAGTTCACGCCCATGCCGGTCTGTTCGATGTGCATGGCGCTGGCGAAGAACTCTGGCAGCAGCGACAGGGTCAGGAACCCATGCGCGATGGGGCCGCCGAAAGGCCCGGCCTTGGCGCGTTCCACGTCCACGTGGATCCACTGGTGGTCCCCCGCGGCCTGCGCGAACAGGTTGACCCGCTCCTGCGTGATCGTGATCCAGTCGCTGGTGGCCACTTCCTGGCCCACCAGGGCGCTCAGCTCGGCAAGGGTCTTGAATTCACGCATGGGCCCATCACTCCAACGGCTACCAAAGGACGGGCGATTCTAGGCAAGCCTCCAGGCAAGCCGCCACGATCACCTGTCAAGCCAGCGACAGATCGGCTGCCATTGCTCCAGGTCCTTCTCGACGCGGCTGGGCGCCACATCGAAGAGCGTGAGCCCGCGGGCCGCGAGGTGCACGTAGTTCTGCGTGTCGCGCAGGTAGCCCAGCACCGGCAGCTGTAGGCTGTCCACGAAGGTGTGCAGCTTGCCGGCCGCGATCGTGCGCGCGTCCACGCGCATGCCCACCAGGCCGATCTTGTGCTCGTCGCCGTGCCTGCTGGCCGCCAGCTGGTCGAGGAAGTCCCGCGTAGCGAAAATATCGAACACGCTGGGCTGCAGCGGCACGACGATCCTGTCGGCCATCTTCATCACGTCGTTGAACCGCCAACCGTGCAGTCCCGCAGGCGTGTCGATGACCACGTGGGTGGTCCCCTTGGGCGGGCGGGCGATCAGGTCGGCGCTGATGTCCCAGGTGCCGATGGGCGCTACGCCTGCCGGCCGCAGGCCCAGCCACAGGCGCGAGGACTGCTGGCGATCCGCATCGCCCAGCATCACGGAATGGCCGCGTGAGGCGAAGTAACCTGCGATGTTGGTGGAGAGGGTGGATTTGCCCACCCCGCCCTTGGGATTGGCGACCACGATCACCGGCATGGTGCGGCCCTCCCGCACACTGCCGCAAGCGTCGCGCAAGGCCTGGCAACATCGGATCGCGCCATACGTTCTCCTGGAGGGGGTCGGTCCCGGGAAGGACGGAATCCCTATGTTAGCCGCAGCCTCTCGGACAGATCACGTTCAGTCAGGCCGGTGGCCGCAGGCGCAGCTGCATTTCCTTTTTCGCGTGGTACCGGCCCGCCACCCGTATGGCGTTGGGCAAACAGCCACAGACCACGAAGCCACAGCGCGCGTACAGGCGCTCCGCCCCGCCATTGCCCTCGGTCACCGTGAGGTCCACCTGCTCCAGCGTGGGCAGGCCGCGCGCGATGCGCAGCAGCTCCTCCACCAGCGCCTGGCCCAGCCCCTGCCCCGCCGCCTCGGGCGCGACGTACATGCCGACCAGGGTCGCGTTGTGGAACTCCTTCGGCCGATAACGCCCGGTCAGGCCTGCCATGCCCACCAGCACCGGCGAGGCGCCCTGCGCGGAGGGTACGAAGGCACCGAGGAAAAAATCATGCGGCTTGGCGGCATCCGGCCGCAGCCGCTCCTCGGACCAGGCCAGCGGCTTGTGGGCCTCCTCCTCGACCGAGGAGGTGAAAGCCTCCGGGAACTCCCCGAGCGCGCGCAGCCGCAGGTCGCGGTAGACCGCGGCATCGGCGGGCAGCAGGCGCCGCAGGAGGGGGGTGGCCATGGCCAGGCTCAGACGCGTTCCAGCACCACAGCGATGCCCTGCCCCACGCCGATGCACATCGTGCACAGCGCATACCGCCCGCCCGTGCGCTGCAGCTGGTTCACGGCCGTGGTCGCCAGCCGTGCGCCCGAGGCGCCCAGCGGGTGGCCCAGCGCGATGGCGCCGCCATTGGGATTCACCCGTGAATCGTCGTCCTGCAGGCCCAGGTCGCGCAGCACGGCAAGGCCCTGTGCCGCGAAGGCCTCGTTGAGTTCGATCACGTCCATCTGTGCCAGCGTCAGGCCGGTCAGTTCCAGCACCTTGCGCGTGGCAGGCGCCGGGCCCATGCCCATGATGCGCGGCGGCACGCCGGCCGTGGCCATGCCCACCACGCGGGCCTTGGGCACCAGCCCGTGTTTCGCGGCCACGGATTCACTGGCCAGCAGCAGCGCGCAGGCACCATCGTTGACGCCGCTCGCATTGCCGGCCGTGACCGTGCCGTCGGGCCGCACCACGCCCTTCAACTTGGCCAGCGCTTCCAGGCTAGTCTCGCGCGGGTGCTCGTCGCGTGTCACCTGCAGCGCTTCGCCTTTCTTCTGCGGCACCGTCACCGTGGTGATCTCGGCATCGAAGAAACCGGCCTTCTGCGCCGCGACGGCCTTCAGCTGGCTGGCCAGTGCCATGCGGTCCTGGGCCTCGCGCTCGATGCGGTAGTCCGTGGCCACGTTCTCGGCAGTCTCGGGCATGGCATCCACGCCGTACTTCTCCTTCATGAGCTTGTTGACGAAGCGCCAGCCGATGGTGGTGTCGTAGACCGCGTTGCTGCGGCTGAAGGCGGATTCCGCCTTGGGCATCACGAAGGGCGCGCGGCTCATGCTCTCCACGCCGCCGGCGATCATCAGCTGCGCCTCACCGGCGCGGATGGCGCGTGCGGCGGTGCCCAGCGCATCCAGGCCCGAGCCGCACAGGCGGTTGATGGTGGCGCCAGGCACCTCCAGCGGCAGGCCCGCCAGCAGGCTGGCCATGCGGGCGACATTGCGGTTGTCCTCGCCGGCCTGGTTGGCGCAGCCGAAGATCACGTCGGTGATGGCCTGCCAGTCGACCTTCGGGTTGCGCGCCATCAGCGCCCTGAGCGGCACCGCGCCAAGGTCGTCGGTGCGCACGCTGCTGAGGGAGCCGCCATAACGGCCGATGGGCGTGCGGATGGCGTCGCAGATGAAGGCGTGGTGCGTGGTCATGAGGGAATCCGGGGTAAATGTAGGGTTGCCGGGGAGGGTATCAGGCGACGGTCGGAGCGGCAGCCACTGGCGCGACAGCCGTGGTGGCCGGCGCGATCGGCAAGCCCAGCATCTCCGACAAGGCTTCGCGCGAAAGGCCCGGCACGGCGTCGATGAACACCAGGCCCTCGGGCGTGCAGGCCAGGGTCGCCAGGTCGCTGTAGATGCGTTTCACGCAGGCCAGGCCCGTGAGCGGGTAGCTGCACCGCCGCACCACCTTGGGCTGGCCCTGCTTGGTAAGCAGGTCCATCATCACCCAGGTCTGGCGCGCGCCCACGGCCAGGTCCATCGCCCCGCCCACGGCCGGAATGGCACCGGGCTCGCCGGTGCTCCAGTTCGCCAGGTCGCCCGTGGCCGACACCTGGAAGGCGCCGAGCACGCAGATGTCCAGGTGCCCGCCGCGCATCATCGCGAAGCTGTCGGCATGGTGGAAGAACGCGCCGCCCGGCAGCATCGAGACGGGTTGCTTGCCGGCGTTGATCAGGTCGTAGTCTTCCAGGCCCGCCGCCGGCGCGGGCCCCATGCCGAGGATGCCGTTCTCGCTGTGCAGGATCACCTCGCGCCCGGCCGGGATGTGGTTGGCCACCAGCGTGGGCTGGCCAATGCCGAGGTTGACATAGGCGCCGTCGTGGATGTCTTGCGCCACGCGGCGCGCGAGTTCGTCCTTGGTCCGTTTCGTGTAGGCCATGTCTGCTCCTGGTCAGGCGGCCTGGCGGAAGCCGCCCGCCTCGGTGGTACGGCGTGCCACCTGCACGACGCGGTCGACGTAGATGCCGGGCGTGACCACGGTCTCGGGGTCGAGGGTGCCGAGCGCGTGCAGGCTGTGCACGGTGGCGATGGTGCAGCGCGCGGCGGTGGCCATCACCGGGCCGAAATTGCGCGCGGCCTTGCGGTACACGAGGTTGCCCCAGCGGTCACCGGCCTCGGCCCGGATAAGCGCCACATCACCGTGCAGCGGGTACTCCAGCACGTAGTGCCGGCCGTCGATCTCGCGCGTTTCCTTGCCCTTGGCGAGCTCGGTCCCGTAGGCCGTGGGGCAGAAGAAGGCACCGATGCCCGCGCCTGCCGCGCGCATCCGCTCGGCCAGGTTGCCCTGCGGCACCAGTTCGAGTTCGATGCGGCCGCTGCGATACAGGTCGTCGAAGACCCAGCTGTCGGCCGAGCGCGGGAAGCTGCAGATGATCTTGCGCACGCGGCCCGCCTTGAGCAGTGCTGCCAGGCCGGCATCACCGTTGCCGGCGTTGTTGTTGACGATCGTCAGGTCCTTGGCGCCCTGGGCGATCAGGCCATCGATGAGTTCGACGGGAATGCCGGCGGTGCCGAAGCCGCCCACCATGACGGTCGCACCGTCCTGCACGTCGGCCAGCGCCTCGGCCACCGAGGCGACGATCTTGTTGACCATGGGGAGTGGCTCCTGGTTGTTCGTATATCGAACATGTGTTCGTATAATGAATTCTACACAGCCCACCCACCATGCAGCCCCGCACCACGCCCGCGCCCGGCGACAGCTACGTCCAGTCCTTCGCACGGGGGCTCGAGGTGATCCGGTCCTTCAGCGCGGCAGCGCCACAGCAGACGCTGAGCAAGGTCGCGGCCCGCACGGGCCTCACGCGTGCTGGCGCGCGGCGCATCCTGCTGACGCTGCAGACCTTGGGCTATGTGCAGTCGGACGGGCGCCTGTTCGCCCTCACCCCACGCATCCTGGACCTGGGTTTCGCCTACCTGTCCTCGATGCCGATGTGGAGCGTGGCCGAGCCGCTGATGGAGGCGTTGGTCGCCACCGTGAAGGAATCCTGCTCCGCAGCCGTGCTGGAGGGCGGCGACATCGTCTACGTGCTGCGCGTGTCTACCCACAAGATCATGCGCATCCACCTGGGCGTGGGGTCGCGCTTGCCCGCCTATTGCACGTCGATGGGCCGCATGCTGCTGGCAGCACTGTCCGACGAGGAGGCGCTGGAGCGCGTGCAGGCCGTCGAGCGTGCAGCCCTCACGCAACGCACGCTGACCGACCCGGCGGCGATCCTGGCTGCCGTGCGCCAGGCGCGGCGCCAGGGTTGGTGCCTGGTGGACCAGGAGCTGGAAGAGGGCCTGATCTCGATGGCCGCACCCGTCACCGGACGCGGCGGGCGCGTGGTTGCGGCGCTCAACATCTCGGGCCAGGCCAACCGCACGAGCGCGCGCGTGATGCGCGAGACCATGCTGGAGCCCTTGCGCCGGACCGCCAAGGCGATCTCGCAGGAGCTGGCGAACCGCGCCTGAGCCCGGTCCGGCGCAGGAATGTCAGCGCCTGCGGGCGCCCGCCACCAGCACCAGCACACCGGCCACCACGGCGCCGATGCTGAGCCACTGGGGCACGTTGACGGATTCCTTTTCCTTGACGGACAGCTCGATGGGGCCGAGCTTGGCCTGCGTGGTGTCCTTGGTGAAGCTGAAGCCGCCGGTGAAAAAGCCGGCCAGGCCCAGGACGATGAGCAGGATGCCTGCGATACGGGTTGCGGTCATGTGGGGTTACCTCCTGCAACGCACTGTAGAGCTGGCTGCGCGGCGCCCTTGTAGGACAGGGTCCTGACTGCATGTCCTCGACCTGCCCGTGCTACCCTCGCCCGCCATGTTCAATCCCTCGCAAGACGACGTGCGCCGCTTCTTCTGCGGCGTGATGGCCAAGCACCAGGCGGGTGCACCGATGGAAGCGCTGGAGACACTGGCCAGCCTGTGGATCGACGAACACCCCGAGTACCACGCGGACCTGGCCGACGCGGATGCTGCCGTGGCGCGTGTCTACGAGAGCGACGCAGCCCGCACCAACCCGTTCCTGCACCTGTCGATGCACCTCTCGATCAGCGAGCAATGCTCCATCGACCAGCCCCGCGGCATCCGGCAGGCCGTGGAGTTGCTGACACGCCGGCTGGACTCGCTGCACGACGCCCACCACGTGGCCATGGACTGCCTGGGCCAGATGCTGTGGGAGAGCCAGCGCAACGGCACACCGCCCGACGGCGACAGCTATATCGCCTGCGTGCAACGCCACGCGACACGCGACTGATTCGCGGCCGGCACCGCAAAAAACAAAGGCCCGCAGCAGCGGGCCTTGTCGTCGATGCGGGGCTCTGCGCCCCCAGGGTCAGCGGAAGCGCGGCTCGGGCACCGTCTGCACCTCGCCTGGCAGTGACTGCACGTACTTCGCGATTTCCTTGAGTTCGCTGTTCGAGAACTGCTTGGCGATGCCGCCCATCACGCCGTTGGACCGGCCCCAGCTGGCGTGGCCCTGGGTCTTATACGACTTCAAGGCCACGAAGAGGTAGTCCGAATGCTGGCCCGAGAGCTTGGGGTACGCCGGGTCGATGGGCGTATTGAGGTTTTTGCCGTGACAGGACTCGCAGCTGCCCTTCTTCAGCAACTCGGCCACCTTGGCATTGGGCTCGCGCGGTTGGGCGGGGACGTCGACGGGCTTGCCGTGCTTGCCCTGTTCCTCGAAATACGCCGCCACGTCGGCGATGTCCTGCTCGTTCAGCGAATCGGCGATGCCGCGCATGCTGGGATGCTTGCGGTCGCCAGCCTTGTAGGCATTGAGGGCCGAGGCGATGTACTTGGCGTTCTGGCCCGCGATCATCGGCACCTTGTACACCTCGGGAAAACTGGCCTGGTAGCCGATGATGCCGTGGCAGCCCATGCACATCGCGACCTTGCCCGCACCCTGTTGTGCGCTGCCCTTGATCTCCTGCGCGAACACCGGCTGGAAGGTCACCGACGTGACAAATGCGACGAGCACGGACGACAGCAATTTAATCATTTTGCGGAGACAATCAAGACAGGGAATGGGATAGGGGAACCTCCCGCATTATATCGGCCACCTTCCCCGCTTCGACGACCAGTCGCCACTGCGCAAGTGCCTATCACCATGAAATTCCAAGGAACCAAAAACTACGTCGCCACGCAGGACCTGATGCTGTCGGTGAACGCCGCCATCACGCTCAAGCGGCCCTTGCTGGTGAAGGGCGAGCCCGGCACCGGCAAGACCATGCTGGCCGAGGAAGTGGCAGAGGCACTGGAATTGCCCCTGCTGCAGTGGCACATCAAGTCCACCACCAAGGCGCAGCAAGGCCTGTACGAATACGACGCCGTGAGCCGCCTGCGCGACTCGCAGCTGGGCGACGAGCGCGTCAAGGACATCCACAACTACATCGTCAAGGGCGTGTTGTGGCAGGCCTTCACGGCCGATGCGCCCGTGGCGCTGCTGATCGACGAGATCGACAAGGCCGACATCGAGTTCCCGAACGACCTGCTGCGCGAGATCGACCGCATGGAGTTCTACTGCTACGAGACGCGCGAGCTCATCAAGGCCAAGCACCGGCCCCTGGTCTTCATCACGTCCAACAACGAGAAAGAGCTGCCCGACGCCTTCCTGCGCCGCTGCTTCTTCCACTACATCAAGTTTCCCGACGCCGACACCATGCGCTCCATCGTGGACGTGCATTTCCCCGGCCTCAAGAAGGAGCTGCTCACTGCGGCGATGAAGACCTTCTACGACGTGCGCAACCTGCCCGGGCTGAAGAAGAAGCCTTCCACCAGCGAACTGCTGGACTGGCTGAAGCTCCTGCTGGCCGAGGAGATCCCGCTGGAGGCCTTGCACAGCAAGGACGAGAAGGTCGCCGTGCCGCCGCTGGTGGGCGCCCTGTTGAAGAACGAGCAGGACGTGACACTGTTCGAGAAGCTGGTGTTCATGCAGCGGCATAACCGCTGAGCCTGGCCACTGGCCCACGCGCCGCACACCGATTCCCCGGAGCACCCATGGCCTTCATCGAACCCGTCACCCTGCGCGACCGCGGCATCCGCCTGGAGCCCATGGGCCTGGAACACGAAGCGGGCCTGCGCGCGGCGGCAGCGGACGGTGAACTCTGGAACCTGCGCATCACCTCGGTGCCCGAGCCCGACAAGACCCGCGCCTACATCGAGGAAGCCCTCGCCATGCGCGAGACGGGTTCCCGGTTTCCGTGGGTCGTGGTCGATGAAGCATCCGGCACGGTCCTGGGCTCCAGCAGCTACCACGACATCCTGCCGGCGGTGAAACGCGTGGAGATCGGCTACACCTGGTATGCCAAGCGCTGCCAGCGCACGCACATCAACACCACCTGCAAGCTGCTGCTGATGGGCCATGCCTTCGACACGCTGGGCTGCCACGTGGTGGGCTGGCGCACGGACAACTTCAACTTCGCCTCACAAAATGCCATCGAACGGCTGGGCGCGAAGAAGGACGGCGTGATCCGCGGCCACGTGATGCGCCGCGACGGCACCATCCGCGACACCGTGATGTACAGCATGCGCTCGGGCGAATGGCCGGAGGCGAGGGCGCAGCTGCTGTACCTGCGGGACAAGCCGCGTTCACAGTAGTATTTGCTCCTGCCAGTCAATGGAGGTTCACATGCACGCCACGCTCGAAGATCTTGCCCATTTGGGTCCCCATGAAAAGCTGCAACTTGTGGAGGATCTCTGGGACAGCATTGACCAAAACGATGTCCCTGTCATGAGTGATGAGCTCCACGCGGAGCTGTTGCGCAGGGCTGCGTGGAGCGACGCGAACCCAGGGCACGAGGTGACCCTGGAGCAGCTTGCCGAGAAGCTGGGCGTGCGTCTGTGAGCTTCGCGGTTGTACTTGAAGCTTCCGCGGCGCGAGACATCGAACTGGCTTTCGATTGGTATGAATCGCGCAGGACCGGGCTGGGAGCCGACTTCATGCGGGCAATCGCGGTGGGCAGGGATGCCCTGTCGCGGGACCCCAAGAAATTTCCAGTCGCGGTGGCACCTTTTCATTGGTACAAATTGCGCAGGTTTCCATACGCCCTGCACTACCGAATCCGCGATGACAAAGTGCTGATTGCCGCCTGTCTGCATTTCAGGCAGAGCCCCACCCGCTGGCCTGGAGCCTGAACCATGCTCATCGACTTCTTCTACACCCTGCGTTCCGCCAAGCTGCCGGTGTCCGTCAAGGAATACCTCACGCTGCTCGAAGCACTCAAGTCGGGGGTGGTGGGGCCCAACACCGTTCAGGACGACGACACTGACACACCGTCGCAGGGCTACGCCATCGACGACTTCTACTACCTCAGCCGCACCGCGCTGGTGAAGGACGAGAAGCACTACGACAAGTTCGATCGCGCCTTCGCCTCGTACTTCAAGGGCGTGGAGATGGTGGCCGACTTCACGAAGGACATTCCGCTGGAGTGGCTGCGCAAGACGCTGGAGCTCGAGCTCAGCCCCGAGGAAAAAGCCAAGATCGAGAAGATGGGCTGGGACGAGCTCATGGAGACGCTCAAGAAACGTTTCGAGGAGCAGAAAGAACGCCACGAGGGCGGCAACCGCATGATCGGCACGGGCGGCACCTCGCCCTTCGGTGCCAACGGCTACAACCCGCAGGGCATCCGCATCGGCCAGGAGAAGGGCCGCAACCGCAGCGCCGTGAAGGTGTGGGACCAGCGCGCCTACAAGGACTACGACGACACGCAGGAACTGGGCACGCGCAACATCAAGGTCGCGCTGCGCCGGCTGCGCAAGTTCGCACGCGAAGGCCACGAGGAAGAGCTGGACCTGGACGACACCATCCGCTCCACCGCCGCGAATGCCGGTTACCTGGACATCAAGATGGTGCCGGAGCGGCACAACAACGTGAAGGTACTGCTGCTCATGGACGTGGGCGGCACGATGGACGAGCACATCAGCCGCGTGGAAGAAATGTTCTCGGCCACCAAGACCGAGTTCAAGCACCTGGAGTTCTACTACTTCCACAACTGCGTCTATGACTTCATGTGGAAGAACAACCGGCGCCGCTTCAGCGAGAAGTTTGCCACCTGGGACATCATCCGCAAGTACAACAAGGACTACAAGCTGGTCTTCATCGGCGACGCGACGATGAGCCCCTACGAGATCCTGCAGCCCGGTGGCAGTGTCGAATACAACAACGAAGAGGCCGGCGCCGAGTGGCTGCAGCGCCTGACCAACGCCTTCCCCAAGTTCGTGTGGATCAACCCCGAACCGCAAGGCGTGTGGCAGTACCGGCAAAGCATATCGGTGATCCAGCAATTGATGAGTCACCGTATGTTTCCATTGACCATCAAGGGGCTCGAAGAGGCGATGCGCTTGCTGTCAAAATAGGCAGATGCACCGAGCGTCGGCCCCGCGCCTTTCGGCGCGCTGCCCGCGCTGCCTTTCCCTCCTGATACCCCTCTTCCTCGCCTTCGCACTGTCGGGCTGCAGCCTGCTGCGCAAGGACACCGCCAGCACCACGGCACCCTCGGACGGCACGCAGGTCGTCAGCACCACCGACGCCCCCACCGAGGCTGGACGTACCGGCCGGCGCGATGCCTTCACCGTGGTGGTGCAGGGTCCCGAAGAGGCCCGCGACTACCTCACGACCCACCTGGATCTGCAGCGCTACCGCCAGCTCGACGACCTGAGCGTGGCGGAGATCTCGCGCCTCATGCTCGCGGCGGAGCCGAATGCGCGCGCGCTGCTGGCCACGCTGGGCCACTTCGCACCCACGCTCGACCTGCAGCTGAAGGACACACCCGGCGCGCCGCGCGCCGACCACGAAGTGGTGCTCACGGTCGAGCCCGGCCCCCGCACCCAGGTGTCCGACGTGCGCATGGTGTTCCGTGGCGACATCACCGAGGACGTGCCCGCCTCCCGGCGCCAGCGCAACCGCATCACGCGCGACTGGGACCTGCCCGCGGGCGACGCCTTCACGCAGTCGGCCTGGGACGCCGCCAAGTCGGCCAGCCAGAAGGCGCTGACCGACCGGCGCTACCCCACCGGCAACATCGCCGAGAGCCGCGCCGACGTCGACGCCGACACCCACAAGGCCGCGCTGTCCCTCACCTTCGACTCCGGCCCCGCCTACCGCTTCGGCGACCTGCGCATCGTGGGCGCCGAGCGCTACAGCATCGAGAACGCGCTGCGCATCGCGCGCCTGCCCAAGGGCGCCGACTACGACCAGCGCGAGCTGCTGGACGCCCAGGCACGCCTGGCCAGCAGCGGGTACTTTGACTCGGTGTTCCTCACGCTCGACACCGAGGGCACGGACCCAAAGAACGTGCCGGTGGTCGCCACGGTGCGTGAAGCGCCACTGCAGAAGGTGGTCTTCGGCGTCGGTTACTCCACCGACAGCGGGCCGCGCATCAGCATCGACCACACCCACAACCGCATCCCCTTCCTCGACTGGCGCGCCGTGTCCACCCTCTCGCTGGACGGCAAGATCCGCTCCATCGGCACCGACCTCACGGGCCTGCTGGACAACGAAGGCTGGCGCTGGTTCGGTGCCGCGAAGCTGGAGAAGGAAGACATCGACGACTACACCGTGTCCAGCGGCCGCGCGCGTTACGGCCGCAGCAAAGGCACCGACCACATCGACCGCAGTTACTACCTGCAATACGACTATGCCGACAAGTCCGGCAACGTGGCACGCGAGACCGCCTCCGCGGCGAGCGTGAACTGGGGCTGGACCGGGCGCTATTTCGACAACAACCAGCTGCCGCGCAGCGGCCAGGGTCTGGCGCTGGAGGCCGGCGCGGGCATGACGATGCACGGCAAGCGCCTGCCCTTCACGCGCGTGCAGGCGCGCTGGCTGGGCCTCGTGCCCGCCTACCGCGTCACCACCGGCGAAGGCGAAGGCACCCGCTCGCGCCGTGCCCGCGTGCAGCTGCGTGCCGAGGCCGGCGCCGTGCTGGCCAAGGAGGACGCGCGCATCCCCGCCACGCTGCAGTTCCTGACCGGCGGCGACACCACCGTGCGCGGCTACGAGTTCCGCGAGATCGGCACCTCCGACAGCACCGGCGCCACCGTGGCCGGTCGGTACATGAACGTGCTCAGTGCCGAGCTGCAGCACCCCATCGCGCGCAACGGCGAGTTCACCGACTTCGAAGGCGTGGCCTTCGTCGACGCGGGCGCCGTGGCCGACAAGCCGCGCCAGCTCAAGTACAAGGCCGGCGTGGGCGTGGGCGTGCGCTGGAACAGCCCGGTGGGCCTGGTGCAGGCTGATGTCGCCTACGGTGAGGCGACCAAGGCCGTGCGCCTGCACCTGCGATTGGGATTCACGTTTTGACGGCCGGCGACACCCCACCTGACACCCCGCCCCGTCCTCCCACGCGGCCCTCCACACCGGGAGCGCCGCGGCCTGCGCGCCGCCGCCGCTCGCGTCCGGTCCGCATCGCGCGTGTCGTGGTGCGCTCCATCGGCCTGTTGTGGCTGCTGCTGTTGGCGGCCTTCGTCTGCGCGGTGGGCACGGCCTGGTGGTGGTCGGGCACACCGCAGTCGCTGGGCACGGCGCTGCGCCTGGCTTCGCGCTACATGCCCGAAGGCCAGAGCCTGAAAGCCCGCGATGTGGAAGGCGCGCTGCGCGGCGGAGGCCGCATCGCCTGGCTGCGCTGGCAGGGGCGGACACTGGCCGTGGAGGCGACCGAGGTCGAGATCGCCTGGCGGCTGATGCCCTTGCTCGACCGGCGGCTGCAGGTGGATAGCCTGCGCACGGCGCAGGTCACCATCACGCCAATCCTCCCCGCCGAGCCACCGCCGCCAGAGCCGCTGCAGCCGCTCAAGGGCATCACGCTGCCGCTGGACGTGGACCTTTCCTTTGCGGCCCGGCACATCCGTTGGGCCGGCGACCCGGCTGTGGACGTGCATGCCCTGGAGGGCCGCTACCGCTACGACGCCGGCCACCATCTGCTGGACTTGGCGGGCGTGGAGGTGGCCGATGGCCGCTACCAGGGCACGGTCAAGCTCCAGGGCGCGGCGCCGATGGCGCTGCAGGCCGCTCTGACGGGCCGCGTGCAGGCACCGGTGCCACAGGGCGTGGCACCGCTGGCCGTGCTGGCCAAGGCGCGTGTCGACGGCACCCTGGCGGGCGCAGCGGCCCGCCTGGGCATCACCGCCCACCTGGCGCCGGAGCCCGCGGCGGGCAGCCGCAGCACCATGCAGGCCGACCTGGACGCCGAGCTTGCGCCCTGGGCCCCACAGCCCGTGGTGCGCGCGCGTGCCGACTTCCAGGACATCGATGCCGCGCGCCTGTGGCCCACCGCGCCGCGCACGCTGCTCACGGGCCGGCTCGATGCCGGCCCCGCTGCCGCGGCACCCACCAACCCGGCACCGACCACCCCGGCGGAAGCGGCCACCGTCTGGCAGGCGCAACTCACTGCGCGCAACGCCGACAGCGGCCCCTGGGACAGCGGCAAGCTGCCGGTCACCGCCATCGATGCCTCCGCGCGCCGCGTGGGAGAGCGCTGGGAGATTCCCGAAGCCGCCGTGCAGGTGGGCAGCGGGCGCCTGCGCGCCGACGGCAGCTGGAGCCCGGCACCCGCACCCTGGCGCATCGACGCCACGCTGGACAAATTGCAGCCCTCCTTGCTGCACACGCGGCTCGACGCCACGCCCGTGAGCGGCAAGGCCAAGGTCGAGCAGCGCGGCCCGGCCCTGCTGTTCGACGTGGGCCTGCAGGCCGAAGCCGCCCCTCGCAGCCGCACCGCCCCCATGGCCGCACTGCGCATCGACCAGGCCATCGCCAAGGGCCAATGGGTCGGCGAGGGCCAGACCCTGCGGCTGGACACCTTGCGCATCGACGCCGGCACCGCGCGCCTCAACGGCCAGGGCACGGTGCAGGTGGCGGCGCAATCCGCGGACGCGGCGCTCGACCTTGTCCTGCCCGGTGCGAATGCCAAACTCCAAGGCAAGATCGCGCCGCGCACCGGCGACCTGCAGGCCGACCTGCACCTGCAGGACGCCGCCGAGCTGCAGCGCTGGGTCGAAGGCCTGCCCGGCCTGGACGGTGTCTTCGCGGGCGCCCGCGCCGATGGCAGCGCACAGCTCGCGGCACAGCTGGAGGGTGGCTGGCAGACGCTGCAGGCGCAGGCCACCAATCCTTCCGTCCCCGCGGAGGGCCTGCGCCTGCAGGCCACGCTGCGCGCACCGCGCCTGGCCGTGCAACTGCCGGCACAGGATGCCGTGGCCACCACGGGCAACGTCGCCGCCGTCAACGCCGACGGCACCAAGCCCCCCGCGCCGCGCCGCCTGCACCTGGAGGACGTGCGCGCCGAGCTGGCCGGCACCCCCGCAGAAGCGCGGCTAAGCCTGGACGGCAATGCCACCATCGACGCGCGCCGCATCACGCTCTCCACGCGCGCCACGGCCGGCCTCGCGCCCATCGCGCAATGGCGCATCGCCTTCGACAGCCTGCGCGTGGCGGTGGCCGACACGGCCGCAGCCAACACCGCACCGTGGCAGCTGCAGCTCGACGCGCCACTGCGCGTCACCGCGCGCCAGGCCACGTCCACACAGGCTCTGCCCAATGGCGCACAGCTGGAAGTGGAGGCGACGGCCGGCAAGGCGAGCCTGAGCGGGCCCGTGCCCGGCACGGCGCAGCTGGCCTGGCAGCCGCTGCAGTTCGCCAGCGTCGCGGCGCCGGCCGCCTCCGGTGGCCGGAGTTTCCGCCTGCGCACGCAGGGAACGCTGACCGGCCTGCCCATGGCCTGGGCCGATGCCCTGGGCGCGGACCTCAGCGCGCTCAACGATTCGGGCGTGCGGGGCGACCTCGTCTTCGACGGCGAATGGGACATCGAAGCGGGCGAGCGCCTGCGCGCCCATGCCAAGGTGGCGCGGCGCAGCGGCGACATCCAGGTGCTGGTGGGGGGCACCACCCTCGTGCGCCGCATCCGCACCGAAGGCACGGGCACGGCCAGCGAGACCGAATACGACAACGGCCAGCCGCTGGACGCCAAGCCCACACCGGCCGGCGTGCGCCAGGCCGTGCTGCAGCTCGACGCACAGGACGAGGCCGTGCGCGCCCAGCTCACCTGGGACAGCGAACGCGCCGGCCAGGTGCAGGCCGACCTGCGGACCACCGCGCAACAGGCCGACGGCGCCTGGGCCTGGCCCGAAAACGCGCCACTCTCGGGCGTGGTCAAGGCCACGCTGCCCAGCATCGGCGCGTGGTCGTTCCTGGCGCCGCCGGCGTGGCGCATCGAGGGATCGATGGCCGCCGACGCCACGATTTCCGGCAATCGCAAGGCCCCGCTGTGGAACGGCACGCTGCGTGCCGACGGGCTTGCGGTCAAGATCCCGGTCGAGGGCGTGGACCTGCGCGACGGCCGACTGCGCGCCACGCTCGACGGCAACCGCCTGCGCATCGACGACTTCCTGCTGCGCGGCGGCGCCGCCAGCCGCGCACGCATCTCCGGCCCCAGTGGCAACCTCAGCACCGTCAGCAGCGAGGCCGCGCGCGACGGCGGCCTGGTTTCCGTGCGCGGCGACATGCAGTGGGGCGAGGCCAGCCCCACGGCCTCGGCGATCCGCATGGCGCTGGTGGCCGAACTGCGCTCGCTGCGCGTGCTGGTGCGCAGCGACCGCCAGATCAGCACCTCGGGCCAGCTGCAGGCCACGCTGGACGATGGCCAGCTGCGCCTGCGCGGCAAGCTCACCGTGAACCGCGGCGTGGTCATCCTGCCGGAGGAGACCGCCCCCTCGCTGGGCTCAGACGTGCAGGTGCATTCCGCCGCCAAGGACCGCGAGGCCGCCGCCAAAGCGGCCCGGCTGCAGAAGACCCAGCAGGCCAGCGCCGCGCGCGCCGAATCGCCCAAGGCCTTGAAGCCACCCGACATCGCCGTCACGCTCAACATGGGCAACGACTTCGCGGTGCAGGGCCTGGGCATCACCACGCGCCTGGGCGGCGAGATCGAAGTGACGGCCAACGCCGCCACACGCTCGGAGCCGCGCATCACGGGCGAGATCCGCACCGTGCAAGGCCGCTACCGCGCCTACGGCCAGGAGCTGGACGTGGAGACCGGCATCCTGCGCTTCAACGGCGCCTACGCCAACCCGTCGCTGGACATCCTGGCGCTGCGGCCCAACATCTCGCAGCGCGCCGGCGTGCGCATCCTCGGCACCGCCGACTCGCCCCAGCTGCAGCTGTATTCCAGCCCGCAGCTCGCCGACGCCGAGACCCTGTCGTGGATCGTGCTGGGCCGCTCCGCCGCAGGTGGCGGTGCCGACGCCGCCGTGATGCAACAGGCCGCGCTCGCGCTGCTGAGCGGCCTCGGGCCCAAGGGTGGCGGCAACCTGGCGAGCCGCTTCGGGCTCGACGAGATCGGCTTCAAGGGCAAGTCCACCGAGGACGACGTGAAGAGCTCCGCGATCACGGTCGGGAAGCGCATCAGCGCCAACCTCTACGTGACCTACGAGCACAGCCTGGCCGGCGCACTGGGCACCTTCTACGTGTTCTACGATCTCACGCAGCGGCTGGCACTGCGCGGCCAGGCGGGC
Source organism: Burkholderiaceae bacterium (assembly GCA_965278985.1). Taxonomy (GTDB): domain Bacteria; phylum Pseudomonadota; class Gammaproteobacteria; order Burkholderiales; family Burkholderiaceae_C; genus CAISIP01. Next base: position 3,409,606 of record OZ257131.1, read on the forward strand.
CGGCGCAGCGCGGTCGACCTGATCTACACCGTGTCCTACGACTGAAGCCCCGGAGCGCGCACCCTACAATCGCCCGCGCACCGCTCGCTATAGTTCAATGGATAGAACGGCCCCCTCCTAAGGGGCAGATCTGGGTTCGATTCCCGGTGGCGGGACCAACACCCAGGCGCCTTCGCAGCGCCCCAATCTTGCACCGGCAAGCCCCCTGCGGACACGACCTCAGGCAGCCTCCACCAAAGCCTGCACCCGGCGGCAGAACGCGTCCAGCTCGAAAGGCTTGGTCATCACCTGCATGCCCGCCGGCAGGTGGCCGTGGCTCAGCACGGCATTCTCGGCGTAGCCCGTGACGAACAACACGCGCAGGGCGGGGCGCATCGCGCGGGCGGCATCGGCCACCTGGCGGCCGTTCATTCCGTTGGGCAGCCCCACGTCGGTGACCAGCAACACCACGGCGCCCTCTGCCTGCAGGATGCGCAAGGCGCTCGGGCCGTCGCCTGCTTCGAGCACGCGGTAGCCCATGTCGCCCAGCATCTCCGCCATCAGCATGCGGCCGTCGGCCTCGTCGTCCACCACGAGGATGGTCTCCCCGCCTCCGCTGGCGACCGGTGGCGGTTCCACGGCACCAGCGCTGCCCTCCCCCTCCACGCCACCCAGGTGGCGCGGCAGGTACACGCACACGGTGCTGCCCGTTCCCACCTCCGAGTAGATGCGGGCCTGTCCACCGGACTGCCGGGCAAAGCCGTAGACCATCGAGAGCCCCAGCCCCGTGCCGACGCCGATCGGTTTGGTCGTGAAGAAGGGATCGAATGCGCGGGCCACGACCTCCGGCGCCATACCGGTTCCGTTATCGCTGACGCAGATGGATACGTACTGGCCCGGCAGCATCTCCTGCGTCGCGGCGGTGCGCTCGTCGAGCGCGCGGTTGGCGGTCTCGATGGTCAGGCGCCCGCCGTCGGGCATGGCGTCGCGGGCGTTGAGGCACAGGTTGAGCAACGCGTTTTCCAGCTGCCCGGGATCGGCATGCACCGGCCACACACCGATGCCCGCCACCACCTCGAGCGTCACCTGCGGGCCGATCGTGCGCCGCACCAGCTCCTCGAAGCCCTGGATCAACCGGTTCACGTGGAAGGTCTTGGGCTCGAGCGTCTGCTGCCGCGAGAAGGCCAGCAGCCGGTGCGTGAGGGCCGCTGCGCGCCGGGTCGCGGTCTGCCCGATGTCGAGGTAGCGCGACAGCTCCTGCCCCTGCAGCCTGCGCTGCAGCATCTCCAGGCTGCCGGAGATCGCGCCAAGCAGGTTGTTGAGGTCGTGCGCCAGGCCCCCGGTAAGCTGACCCACCGCTTCCATCTTCTGCGACTGCCGCAGCGCGGCCTCCGACCGTAGCAATTCTTCCGTGCGCTCCTGCACCTGCCGCTCCAGCGAAGCCGCCAGGGCCCGCAGATCGGACTCCGCGCGGCGGCGCTCCACGGCCTGCCGCGTGCGGTGCGCCACCTCGCGCACCAGCGCCATTTCCTCGGGCGTCCACGGCCGCGCCGTGGCATGGTTGAGGTAGAGCAGCGCCACCAGGCCACCGTCTTCGCTGACCGGCATGTTGACGACGGACTGCGCGCTGATGGCGATCAGCGCATCGGCCGTGTCCCGCGTGCGGGGGTCCAGGCGGGCATCCGGGAACACCACGGTCTCGCCCCGCTTCAGCTCCTCGATGTAGCTTCCGTAATCGCGGAAATGCAGCGTGCCCGCGAGCGAGCGGATGCCGGGCGCGTTCCAGTCACGCGTTATGGTGATCGTCTCCGCCTCCTTGTCGATGGTGCCGTACCCGGCCCGGCTCACGTTGAGCACACGGCCCAGCGCTTGAGCCGCGCGGTAGGCGATCTCGTCCGCGTCCACGTTGATGCCGTACACGTCCCGGTCCAGGGCCTCCAGCAGCTCGACCCGGCGCCGGGCGAGCATCACGTCGGTGATCTCCTGGGAGATGCCGGCCATGTAGAGCGGCTGTCCGTTGTCGGCACGCTCCACGCGGCCGCAGATGCGGACCCAGGCCACCCGGTGGTCGGGACGCACGATGCGGTACTCGATGTTGTAGTCCTCGCCCTTCGCGATGGCGTGGGCCACGGCCTCGCGCATCTGCGCCTGGTCGTCCGGGTGCACCGCGTCCTGCAGTTCCTGGTAGGTGAAAGGCTGTGTGACGTCGCGCCCGAAATGGCGCTTGCAGTGCCGGGAGGCCGTGAGCGTCTGTGTGGCGATGTCCAGCTCCCAGACTCCCAGGTCGCCCGCGTCGGTCGCCGCCCGCAGCCGCGCTTCGCCGGCTTTCACCGCACGCACCTGCTCGGCGAGTTCGGCCGTCAGGGACGCGTTCGAACTCTCCAGGCCCGAGAGCCGGTCGCGCTCGGGCGTGACATCCACCTGGCTGCCAAAGAAGTATGCGACTTCGCCATCGGCGCCCGGCACGGGGCCCAGCAAGAGGCGGTTCCAGAAGGCCTCGCCGTTCTTGCGGTAGTTGAGGATGTCGACCTGCACCGACGCAGCCGTCTCGATGGCCTGCCGCAGACGATGGACGGCCCCGGCATCGGTGAGCGGACCCTGCAGGAACCGGCAGTTCCTGCCGAGGATCTCGGCGCGCGCATAACCCGTCAACCGGCAGAACGCGTCGTTGGCGAACACGATGGGGTTGTCGTGCTGCCTCGGGTCGGTGATGACCATCGGCATGCGGGTTGCGCGCACCGCCGCGACGAAGGGGTCCGTTCCGTCATCGCGCCCGAGAAGGCGTGGGTCTGCACCCGCGTCGTCGTTACTCTGCATCTTCCAATTTCCTTGGCCCTTGGATCGTTCGCCGCCAGACGGGGCGGTGAGCGCGAACACAGCGACGGGAGGCTACTACAAGCTCCACGGTGCCGGTGTCGGACAGCGCCTTGAACGCATACCACACGCCGCTGGGCGTGCCCCGCTGCGCCGGGCGTCCGACAGCGCAACAGCGAGGGCAGGTGTATGGTCCACCTGACGCCTTACCGGGAGACCGTGCCATGAACCCTCCACGCCGCATAGCAGCCACAGCGCCGACGAGCAACCTGCCGGTGTCCCCCGCCTCGCCCGGCGGCGAGCAGCGGCACTTCCACCGCGTGCCGTTCCAGGTCGAGGCGCAACTCCTGGGGCCCGCGGGCAGCGCGCGCGTGCGGGTGATCGATCTGTCACTGCGGGGCGCATTGGTCGAGCCGCCTGCCGGGTGGGGGCCGGTGCCTGCCGGCGCGGTCATGGAGCTCGACATCCAGCTCGACACGGCAGGCGAGGCACGCATCCAGATGCGCACGCAAGTTGCCCACGCCGACAGTGCACGGCTGGGCCTGCGCTGCGTGCACATCGACCTCGACAGCGTGACGGTGCTGCGCCGCCTGGTGGCGGTCAATCTTGGCGACGCGGGCGCGCTGGAGCGCGAGCTGTCCACACTGGGTTGAAGGGTGTCGGCCAGAGCGGTCCCGTCCCCTCCGCTCCGGTCATGGCAAGGCTAGGCGCGGACCTGTTGCGGGATGGGCTCGGTACCCGGGGGGAAGTCGCGCACCGGCACCTCGGTGGGGGCGTGCGGCGACGGGTCGTCCACGGGCGGGCTCGGTGGCCGGTCGGCCGGTCCATCCGGGCGGGGCGCGATGGGCCTGTCCGTGGAGGGTGCTTCGGGCGGGGCTTTGGGTGGAGCGGGTGCAGGCATGGTCGACGGCTGGCGGTGTGAATTCAATGCGGCTGCAACGTGCAGGCCGCAATGGGCCCGTCGAACTGGCGCACAGCGGCCGGCTCCAGTTTCGCGGAGCGCGCGGTCTCGAAGTCCATCGTGGCGTCGGCCTTGACCTGCATCAGCACGGCAGCGCCCATCAGGTTCCACTCGCCGCCCTGGAATGCGAAATGCATGCGCCGCACGGAGCGCAGCAGGTTGCGGTCCATCGGCACGTCCATCGCGCGTGCGGCGTCGAAGTCCCCGCCACCGGGCTGGGCCGAGGCCAGCTCCGTCACGGTGAGCTGGGCCACGTACGGTGTCACGGCCGAAGCCGTCTTCTGCACGTTCAGCTCCACGTCCGCCGGTGCATAACTGCGCTTGACCCAGGCGCCGCGCGACGACGCGTAGGCGACCTCGGTGAGCGGCCGCGCAGCGAAGGCATCGCGGCATTGCTGGGCCAGCCGCTCCATCACCGCCACGGGCGCGGACTCCGGCAACACGTCCGCAGGCGGCACAGGGTTCTGGGCCGCCACCGTGGTGGCGCACCCCAGCGTGCCTGCGGCCAGCAGGGCGGCATGGTGGCGGTGCGTCCAACGGGGCATGGTCGTCTCCTGCGGCTGCATGGTCGGCGTGGTCGGCGTAGCGTCAGGCTCAGAAGTTGTAGCGCACACCCAGGCTGGTGGCACTCACGCCTTCGCGGTCACCACCGGCAAAGCGAAAGCGCGTGCGCTCCCATTCCAGCACGGCGGACCAGTTGCGCGTGATGTCCCAGCTGGCGCCCAGGCCGTACGCCGGGCCCCAGCCGCTCTCGCTGCCAGTGGCCACGCCCGTGCCGGGCAGCGCACTCACGCGGGTACGGCCGTAGGTGGTACCCAGCTTGCCGAATACGCTGAAGCGCTCACTGACGGGCGCGCGCGCCACCAGGCTCAGGTTGACGCCGTGGGCGCTGGTGCGGCCACCGGCGATGTCGGCATCGCCCATGTCGACATAACCGATCTCGGCACCGAAATAGGGCGAGAAATATCCCCCCATGTAGATCTTGCCCATGGTGTCGTTGTTGTCGCAGCGCAAGCCCGCGACGCAGCCGTTGGAGAAGTCCGAGCGGCCCGCATTCAAGCCGATGTAGCCGTTGTGCGTATAAGGAATCCACGAGCTGCGGCTGGGGTCCAGCCCGCCGCCGCTGCTGCCCATGGTGGTGGTCTGGGCTTGCGCCGCAAAAGCGGCACCCAGGGCGATACCCGTGGCCAGCAGGCGCGTGGCGAGGGCAGAGTGGTGACGGTGCATGGCGCATCCTCCTTGGTAAATGCTGGGTCAGTGCGAGCAACAGGCCCCTCGCGGGGCGGCGTGGGCCAGTATCTGGCGCACGACATCAGCGGGCTGTAGGAGGGGTCCGATTGCGCTGTCAGGCAAGCACGGCGATGCCGGACAAGGTAATCACGGCGATCACGGCCAGGGTCAGCGCATGCACTGCCGGCGCGCCCACGCTGCGTTACGGCGCGTCGCCCCACCAGATCGGCAGCGCCTGCTCCGGCAGCCCCAAGGCGTCGAGCACGGCCCAGGCGGCATAGGCATCGTTGGCGGCGTACAGGATCTGGCGCGGCTCCAGCACGCGGTTGGACCAGTTCGACGTGGTGACGCGCTTGGACTTCATGAGCTGGCGGTGGAACAGCAGCGCGACCGCCGCTTTCACACCGATGGTGCGCGGATAACCCTGCGCGTGGAACACGTTGTCCAGGTCCAGCATCGGCTGCGCGTAGACGCCCAGCCGGTGCATGAGCTGCTTCTGGTCGCTGCGCAGGTCGAATCCGACCTTGACCACGCCGGTGTGCGTGAGCACCTCGCGCACCAGCGCGTCGTTGTCGGCGCCGTGCATCTGGAAGACGAAGGCATGCTCCCGGTTGGCGAACTGCACCACGTCCGGGCCGCGCAACGCTTCGCCCGCCGTGAACGAGGGCCGCACCTCGGTGTCGAAACCCAGGTAGGGGCTGGCCAGTAGTTCGTCCCGCGCCTGCGCCAGCGCAGCGGCGCCCACCGGCAGGCGGATGCGGTCCAGGCCCAGGCCCTCGAAAGGCGGCAGCGCCTGGACTTCTTCGCGCGGGAGGGGCATGCGTCGGGTGGGGCTCATGCCGTGCATTCTCGGCCCTGGCGGGGTGCAGGACAGGACGCTTCCGCTACAGTGGCCGGCGCCATGCGGCCCACCGCCAGCGGCGGCTTTCAACCCTCTCCACACACCCTGCCATGAACGACCTCCGTGCATTCCCCATCACCCAGAAGTGGCCTGCCAAACATCCGGACCGGCTGCAGCTCTATTCCCTGCCCACGCCCAACGGCGTGAAGGTGTCGATCTTCCTGGAGGAAACCGGCCTGCCCTACGAGCCGCACCTGGTGAGCTTCGAGACCAACGACCAGATGTCGCCGGAGTTCCTGTCGCTGAGCCCGAACAACAAGATCCCGGCGATCCTGGACCCGCACGGGCCGGACGGCCAACCGCTGGCGCTGTTCGAGTCGGGCGCGATCCTGGTGTACCTGGCCGCCAAGACGGGCCAGCTCCTGCCCAGGGACACGGCCGCGCGTTACGAGACCCTGCAGTGGCTGATGTTCCAGATGGGCGGCATCGGCCCCATGTTCGGCCAGCTGGGCTTCTTCCACAAGTTCGGCGGCAAGGACATCGAGGACAAGCGCGCCCGCGACCGCTACGTGGCCGAGTCCGCGCGGCTGCTGGGCGTGCTGGACAAGCACCTCGCGGGCCGCGACTGGATCATGGGCCAGGACTACAGCATCGCCGACATCGCCACATTCCCGTGGATCCGCAACCTCGTCGGCTTCTACGGCGCGGGGGAGCTCGTGGGCTTCGAGCGCTTCACGCAGGTGCGCCGCGTGCTCGACGCCTTCGTGGCGCGGCCCGCGGTGCAACGCGGGCTGGCGATTCCCGCACGCGGCTGAGCACACCGCGCGCACGGGGCCCGCGCACCTCGCCCGCGCGTCACGCAGGCGCGGGCGATGCGCACGCACCCGTGGTATGGTGCCACCCGCTGCAACCGCCCGGAGTCCCTCCCCTCCATGCTGCGCTGGTTCAAGACGCTGAAGTTCCGAATAGTTGCCCTGGCCGTGGCTTCGGGCGTCTTGTCCGCGCTGGCCGCCGCGCACCTGGTGCTGGCCACCACACGCGAGGACATGCGCCAGATGCTGCTGACCGAGCAGCGGCACGAGCGCGTGACCACTGCCGCCATCCTGGGCAGCAAGCTCGACACGCTGCAGGCCTCCATGCAGGCCGTTGCGCGCCGTGCCGACACGGCGGCGTGGGAGAGCGATGACAGCATGCAGCGCTTCCTGGAGAGCCTGGCCGCGGCCCACGTCCTGTTCGACAACATCACGGTCGCCCGCGCCGACGGTGCCGTGATCGCCCGCGTCGCGCGCAACGGCAGCACGGCACGCCCGCCCAGCATTGCCACCCGCGCCTATTTCCAGCAGGCCCTGCAGACCGACCAGCCCGTGGTGTCCGAACCCATCCGCAGCCTGGTGGGCAGCGAGCCGATCGTGGTGATCGCCGTGTCCGTGCGCGGCAGCGACGGCCAGCCCCTGGGCGTGATCGCGGGCGCGCTGGAGCTGCGCTCCACGCGGCTCTTCGCCGAGCTCGGGGGCGACACGGAGTATGGCGGGCGCTTCATGGTCATCGACCGTGGGGGCCGGGTCGTGGCCCATGCCGACCCCGAGCGCACGCTGGGCGAGGCTGCCAGCGAGCCCGGCCTGCAGGACGTGTTCGCGCGCTGGCGCGACAACGGAAGCCCCATCGACACCAACGGCCTGGCTGAGGTGTCGAGCGGCCACGTGATTTCGATGGCCGGCATTCCCACGTCGAACTGGGTGCTGGTGGACATGCTGCCCGAAGACATCGCCATGGGGCCGGTGATTGCGGCGCAGCGCACCGGCAGCTGGGCGGCCATCGGCGTGGGCGTGGTGGCGGCGCTGCTCTCGGGGGTGGCGGCCTGGTGGCTCACGCGGCCCATCACGCAGCTGCGCGACAGCGCGCATGCCCTGCTGCGCGACGAGTCCGCGCCAGCCTCGCGCTGGCCTCCGCTGGCCGGCGAGCTGGGCGATCTGGCCCACGCCTTCGGCCAGGTGGTGGCGCAGCGCCAGCACAAGCAGGAGCAGACGCAGGCCCTGCTGTACCAGCTGGAGGCGGTGTTCGCGCATGTGGAGGTGGGCATCGCCTTCACCCGCAACGGCCGCTTCGAACTCGTGAGCCCGCGCCTGTGCCAGCTCTTCGGCCGGCGCGAGGACCAGATGCTGCATCTGGAAACCCACATCCTGCATGGCTCGCGCGAAGCCTACGACGCCTTCTCGGCGCGCTGCCTGCCCGAGTTCATGGACCATGGCGCCTTCGACGGCGAGGTGGCACTGGTACGCGCCTCCGGCGAGCCCTTCTGGGCCCACATGCGCGGCCGTGCCATCGTGCCCGGGGACCGGTCGCAAGGCACCATCTGGACCGTGCAGGACGTGACCCATGCCCGGACGCAGCGCGAGCAACTGGAGTGGAACTCCAACCATGACAGCCTGACCGGCCTGGCCAACCGCGCGGCCTTCGACGTGCTGATCGCACAGCACACCGCGCTGGCGGACCGCGAGCCCTTCTGTGCCCTGTTCATCGACCTGGACCGCTTCAAGCTGGTCAACGACACGGCCGGCCATGCGGCAGGGGACGCGCTGCTGCGCGACGTCGCCGCGCAGCTGGTGGCGCAGGTGCGCCGCTCCGACGTCGTGGCCCGGCTGGGCGGCGACGAGTTCGCCGTGATCCTGCACCGCTGCCCCTTGGGACAGGGCCGCACCGTGGCCGAGAACCTGCGCCGCGCCGTGATCGACTACCGGCTGCAGTGGGAGGGACAGGAACACGGCGTGGGCGCGAGCATCGGACTCGTGTCGGTCGACGGCCACCACGCCGACGCGGCCGAGGTGCTGCGCGACGCCGATGCGGCCTGCTACACGGCCAAGCAGCGCGGGCGCAATGCGGTGGTGGTGCATGGCGACCCCGCGCCGGGCGCTGCGCAGGTCTCCTAGCCAGTCTCCTAGGAAGACGGCCCGGACGGCCTGCTGGCAGGCGGAGAGGCTGGCTGCTGGAAGGGCTGTTGGAGAGGCTGTGGGAGCGGTTGCGGCAGGCCCTGCAGCTGTTCGTACACGCGCTGCGCCAAGGCCAGCAGCCGGTCGCGCGGCAGCGGACCCGCCAGCGCGTAGCCGAAGCCCTGGTCCACCCAGTAGAAGCCAGGCACCGGTCCGTCGGACGCGAAGCTGAAGGCCGTCTCACGTGCCAAGGTCGCGGCCGGCTGGCCCGGGGGCGGCTGCACCGCGCCCAGGTACAGCGTGATGCGCAGGCCCGCCGCGTCCTGGAACATGAATTGCGCGCGCGCGCCCTCCGCACCGGGCAGCAGCCTTCCGCCCACCAGCTCGAAGCCCTGGGCGTGCAGGTCGGGCACCTTCAGCGGCCGCGCCAGGCGCTTGGAGAGCCACTGCACCAGATGCTCCTGCTGCGCCGCGCCCACCTCCACCGGATGGCGCTGCTCGGGGGCATAGACCAGGTGGGCCACCGAGGCCTGCCGCGCGAACTCCGATGCCGCGCTGGCGCGCGCGGCGGTGGCCGAGGCCTGCAACGACGCGGCCCCCGAGCCCTGCCAGCCATGCGACCACCAGCCCAGCCCGAAGGCCGCCAGCACCGAGGCAGCCATGGCCCCCCGGCCCCACCAGCGCCGGCCCTGCATACGGCGTGTATCCGCGGCCTGGGCCGCCGCGGCCATGGCTGCGGGCACGGGCTCGTGCAGCAGGCCGGCGTGCAGGCCTTGCAATGCGCGGCGCTGCCGCTGCCAGGCCTGCAGCGTGGCCTGCGCCTGCGGGTCCTGCGCTATACGTTGCGCCAGTGCCTCCTGGGCGGCCGCATCCAGCCGCCCATCGGTGAACGCGTGCAGCGCTTCTTCCGTCACGGCGGAAGAAGGGTTGCCAGCGTCGGAGGGCGTGTGCGAGACCATGGAACGTTTTATAGCGCGGGGTTGAAGGGATGTCGGCGCCTGCTACTTGAGCCGGCGCAGCACGGGGGTCTCGGTACCCGTGGATCCGGGCGTTGCAACGGGAGTTCCGGCCGGGGCCGCGGCACCTTCCATCAGCACGCGCAGCCGGGCCCGCGCGCGCGACAGGCGCGACATCACGGTGCCCAGCGGAATGCCCAGCACCTCGGCCACCTGCGCATAGGGCAGGTCCTCCAGCGTCACCAGCAACAGCACGGCCCGCTGGTCGGCCGGCAGCAGCAACAGGCAGCGCTGCAGGTCCATGGCCGTGTCGGCATCGCCCGACGCGGCCACCAGCTCGTCGGCTGCGTCGTCGATGTCCACCAGGCGCGCCACGGCCGCCTGGCGCACCGCGCCGCGCACCTGGTTGGCGAAGAGGTTGTGCATGATCGTGAACAGCCAGGCGCGCAGGTCGGTGCCCACGGCCCACAGCCGCCAGCGGCTGCAGGCGCGCTCCAGCGTGTCCTGCACCAGGTCGTCGGCGGCCCAGGCGTCGCCCGTCAGCGCCCGCGCATAGCGGCGCAGGCCGGGGATGTGGTCGACGAGCGCCTGGCGTTGCACGGCGGAAGGATACGCCGGATGGTCGGCCTGCTGGACGCTCTACCTGCCGGATGGGCGGTCTGTCAGGGCTGGGCCAGGTGCCAGATGTTCTGGAAATTGTTGCCCGTGGTGTCGCCCGGCTTGGTGTCGCGCACCCAGTAGTACAGCGGCTTGCCGCGCAGTGCCCATTGCTTCTTGCCGTCGTCGCGCGTGACCACCGTGTAGTCACCCATCGGCTTGTCGCTGTCCATGGCCATCAACGGGGGCCAGTTGGCGGCGCAGGGGCCGTTGCAGACGGACTTGCCGCTGCCGGCCATGTCGCGGTCGAAGGTGTAGAGCGTCATGCCGTTGGGGCCGACGAGCATGCCGTTGGCGGTCTTGGCCGGGGCTTCCCCCATCGACATGGCGGCGCAACCACCCAGCAGCAGGGCGCCGAACAGCGCGGCGCCGGCCAGGGCCGTGCGCGTGGGAACAAGAATCTTCTTCATGGCGGACTCCGCAAATAAGGCACAGGCCGATTGCCTGCGATGGGATAAACACCGCTACACACCGCTTTATTCCACCGCCGAGCTCGCCGCTGCAAAAAACTTGCGCGTCCATGCGCCGCGCGCGCCCACGGCAGCCACTGTGGGTGGTGGGAGATAATTGCCGCCTTGCCCCGAGCGTGGCCCAACAGGCTGTTCGCACCGGTGCGCCCAGGGCCCCATCCCCGGCCCACCCTCCATCCTGCGACCCTCTTCTACGCCAGAACCATGCCCGCATACCGTTCCAAAACATCCACCGCCGGCCGCAACATGGCAGGTGCGCGCTCCCTGTGGCGCGCCACCGGCATGAAGGACGACGACTTCTCCAAGCCCATCATCGCGGTGGTCAACTCCTTCACCCAGTTCGTGCCCGGCCACGTGCATCTCAAGGACCTGGGCCAGCTCGTCGCGCGCGAGATCGAGGCGGCGGGCGGCGTGGCCAAGGAGTTCAACACCATCGCCGTGGACGACGGCATCGCCATGGGCCACGACGGCATGCTGTACTCGCTGCCCAGCCGCGAGATCATTGCCGACTCGGTGGAGTACATGGTCAACGCGCACTGCGCAGACGCCATGGTCTGCATCTCCAACTGCGACAAGATCACCCCCGGCATGCTGATGGCCGCCATGCGCCTCAACATTCCCGTGGTGTTCGTCTCCGGCGGCCCCATGGAAGCCGGCAAGGTGCGCCTGGCCGTGCCCGCCAAGGACGGCTCCAAGACCTTCCAGATCAAGAAGCTCGACCTCATCGACGCCATGGTGATGGCCGCCGATGACAAGGTGAGCGACGCCGATGTGGCCGAGGTGGAACGCTCTGCCTGCCCCACCTGCGGCAGCTGCTCGGGCATGTTCACCGCCAACTCCATGAATTGCCTGGCCGAAGCGCTGGGCCTGGCCCTGCCCGGCAACGGCACCGTGGTGGCCACGCACTCGGACCGCGAGCAGCTCTTCAAGCGCGCCGGCCGCCGCATCGTGGAGCTGTGCGGGCTGTACTACGCGCAAGAAGACGAACGCGTGCTGCCGCGCTCGGTGGGCTTCAAGGCTTTCGAGAACGCCATCACGCTGGACATCGCCATGGGCGGCTCCACCAACACCATCCTGCACCTGCTGGCGATTGCGCAGGAGGCCGAGATCGACTTCGGCATGGCCGACATCGACCGCCTGTCGCGCACCGTGCCGCAGCTGTGCAAGGTGGCGCCCAACACCAACAAGTACCACATCGAGGACGTGCACCGCGCTGGCGGCATCATGGCCATCCTGGGCGAGCTGGAGCGCGCCGGCAAGCTGCACACCGACGTGCCCACCGTGCACGCGCCCACGCTGGGCCACGCGCTGGACCAGTGGGACATCATGCGCACGCAAGATGAGGCCGTGCGCACCTTCTATATGGCCGGCCCCGCCGGCATCCCCACGCAGGTGGCCTTCAGCCAGAGCACCCGCTGGCCCAGCCTGGACACCGACCGCGCCGAAGGCTGCATCCGCTCCTATGAGCACGCCTTCAGCAAGGAAGGCGGCCTGGCCGTGCTGACCGGCAACATCGCCGTCGACGGCTGCGTGGTCAAGACCGCCGGCGTGGACGAATCCATCCTCGTCTTCGAAGGCCCTGCCCACGTGGTCGAGAGCCAGGACGAAGCGGTGGAGAACATCCTGGCCGACCAGGTGAAGGCCGGCGACGTGGTGGTGGTGCGGTACGAAGGCCCCAAGGGCGGCCCCGGCATGCAGGAGATGCTCTACCCCACCAGCTACATCAAGAGCAAGGGCCTGGGCAAGGCCTGCGCGCTGCTCACCGACGGCCGCTTCTCGGGCGGCACCTCGGGCCTGTCCATCGGCCACTGCTCGCCCGAAGCGGCGGCCGGCGGCACCATCGGCCTGGTGCGCAACGGCGACCGCATCCGCATCGACATCCCCAACCGCACGATCAACGTGCTGGTGTCGGACGAGGAGCTTGCCAAGCGCCGCGCCGAGCAGGCTGCCAAGGGCTGGAAGCCCGCCAAGCCCCGCCCGCGCAAGGTGTCGGCGGCGCTCAAGGCATATGCGAAGCTGGTGATGTCGGCAGACAAGGGGGCGGTGCGGGATCTGTCGTTGTTGGAGGATTGAACGGCGGCCTTCGTGCCTTGCCGGTGTTGGCTCCAGAAGCCCTTGGGTGGTGACGCTCAAGGGCTTTTTTATTGCAGCCCAACGCATGCTGCATGCTTGGGGTGAGAAGAATACCGCGACAACATCAGCGCGGAAGAACTCGAAGCACTGCGGCCTGTCATCACCTCGGCCCATGGCCTGCATCGCCTCGGCTTCATCGACCAACGCAAGATGCACACGGCCTGCCCGTGCCCTCACTGTTCACCGCCGGCAAAGGCTCGCCGGCGGTGCTGCACGGGATCTGCTGCGAGCTGGCCTCCAGCGACGGGGTGGACATCCTGTCGAGCTTCATCACCTTCCCGGTAGTGCGCATGCATGCACCTCCCGCAGGGCCGGGGCTGACGAGCGCTGCCTGCCTTTTCCTACGCCCCTCACACCGAAAGCGGCGCAATCTCCAGACTTCACCTACCAGGAGATTCGCATGACACAGCATCAGCAAAACGCCTACGCCGGCACGGTCCGGCAGGCGAACGGCGAAACCACCAATTCATCCAACCCGCTGGGCTCGCATCCGGTCGAGACGGGTCTGGGTGCGGTGGCGGGTGGCGCAATCGGCGGCGCCGTGGCCGGATCGGTCGCAGGGCCGCTGGGCACGGCTGCGGGAGCCATCGCTGGTGCCGTGCTGGGCGCCGCAGCCGGCAAGGGCGTTGCGACGGTCATCGACCCCGAAGAGCACGACCGCTACTGGCGCGACAACCACGCGCGCCAGCCCTACTACGACAGCACCTACGCCTACGAAGACTACGGCCCGGCCTATCGCTATGGTGTGTCGGCGTACCAGCGCTATCCGGATCGGAGCTTCGACGAAGTCGAGGCCGACCTGCACCGCGACTGGGGCACGGCCAAGGGCACGTCCCGCCTGGAATGGGAGCATGCGCGGCACGCGTCGCGTGACGCGTGGATCCGGGCCAGCACGCCGATCTGATCCACCGCGATTGCGGGCAGCGCCTGCGTGCCCGATGGCACGCAGCGCTCAGGCCGGCGCGGCCGCCGGGCGCATCTCCACCTCACCACCCAGCGCCTCCAGCAGGTCGGGCAGCAGGCCTGAGAGTTCGCCGGTGGTGATGGCCACGTCGGTGTCGAAGTTGTCGTCCTTGCCGTCGCCTGCACCCTTGGGCGCCTCTTCCATCACCACGTCCAAAATGGCGATCTTCTTGAGCTGCAGCGCCTCGGTGAGCACGAAGGACACGCGGTCGTTCCAGGTCATGGCCAGGCGCGTGGGCATCTTGCCCTGGGCGATATGGGCGCTGACCTCTTCGGTGTCCAGCGCGTGGCGGGTGTAGCGCACCACAGCCTTGGATTCATCGGCGGCCTTGAGTTCGCATTCGCGGTCCACCGTGAAATTGGCGGGCGCCTCCTGGGTCGATAGCCAATGCGCCATGGCAGCAGCCGGCGACGTCTGGGTATCCACGAGTTGCACCGCCAGGCCGTCCACGGCCTTGATCAGGCCCGTCATCAGCTCATCGGCCTTGGCCTGGCTGCCGGCGCCCAGCACCAGCAGGCGCGCTGCGGGGTCGATCCACACCAGCACGCTGGACTGCTTGGTGAAGGCCATGGGCAGCAGGCTCTGGCGCATGTCTTCGCGCAGGTCGCGCAGCTCCTTCTTGCCCGGTTTGCGGCCGGTGGTGGCCTCGATCTCGGCCGCGCGCTCTTCGACCTTTCGCTTGACCACGGAAGCGGGCACGCCCTTGACCTCGACCATCTGCTTGAGCAGCCACTGGCCCGCCACGACCTCCGCCAGCGGCGCATGGGCGACACCGCGCGGCTCGATCCAGCCCACGGACTTCTCCTGCGACGCGCCGCAGGGGGCAAAGCGGTCTGCCTGCAGGGCCGCCTCCAGCTGCTCCTGCGTGGTCGTCCACTCGGAGACCATCCGGTACACCATCAAATTCTTGAACACGCGTTTCCTTCCCTGGGATCCATCGATGTGAAAGGGCGCTATTGTGAAGGCAGCGCGTGAAGCCGCCGTCCGGCCCGGTCACCCCGCGCAATGCGCCACGAAGTCCGCCGTGGCCCGCCCCAGCAGCTTGTCGCGATGCATCACCACCGCGAGCTGCCGTGTGCCCGGTGGCAGGCGCGTCTTGAGCTCCAACAGCCAGCCGCTCTGCAGCGCCTGCGCCACCGCATGGCGCGACAGGCAGCCCAGGCCCGCACCGGCCGCGACAAGGCGCTTGATGGCCTCGGTGCTGCCCAGCTCGTAGCCCACGTCCAGCCGCTCCAGGTGCGCCAGCAACCAGCGGTCGGTGGACTGGCGCGTGCCCGAGCCCGGCTCGCGCAGCACCCAGGCCGCGCCGGAGAGCTGGCGCGCGGTGGCGGTGCGTTGCGCCAACGGATGGTCGGGTGCGGCGAACACGACCAGTTCGTCCTGGCGCCAGGGCCGTACCACCAGGTCGGGGTGCGTCTGCGGGCCCTCGATGAAACCCACGTCCACCACGAAGCCCACCACCGCCTCGATCACGTCGCTGGTGTTGCCGATGCGCAGCCGCACGCGGCTCTGGGGGTGGCTGCGCGTCCACTGCGCCACGAGTTCGGGCAGCAGGTATTCGCCAATCGTGAAGCTGGCCGCCACGTGCAGCAGCGCGGCATGGTCGTCCAGGAAAAGGCTCTGCAGCTCCGATGCCTGCTCCAGCAGCCGGGTCGCGCGCGGCAGTAGGGCGCGGCCGTTCTCGTTGAGCACCAGGCGGCGGCCCACGCGGTCAAAGAGCGGGGCACCCAGGGCCGCTTCCAGCTCGGCCAGCGCGGTGCTGGCGGCCGACTGCGAGCGCGAGACGCGCTGGGCCGCGCCGCGCGTGCTGCCCTCGCGCGCGGTGGCGGTGAAGACTTCCAGCTGGCGCAGGTTCAGGCGCAGGCGCTGATCTGATTTTTCGATCATGGTGAGGGAAATTATGGACTTTTTCTTTTCAGCAACGACGCCTACCATCGCCGCAGGCTAGCGCCCTTCCCTCCCTGCTCCCAGGGACGCGCCCACCCAGTCCACCCCCTCCGGGAGAACGCCCTCGTGCTGAAGTTCCTGTCCCCCGAGCCCCTGCACGACCCGCTCGCGGCGCCCACGCCCACCGACGCCACCACGGTCAAGACCACCACCTGCTACATGTGCGCCTGCCGCTGCGGCATCCGCGTGCACCTGCGCGAGGGCGAAAAAGGGCCGGAGGTGCGCTACATCGACGGCAACCCGAACCACCCGCTGAACCAGGGCGTGATCTGCGCCAAGGGCTCGGCGGGCATCATGAAGCAGTATTCGCCCGCGCGGCTCACGCAGCCGCTGCGGCGCAAGCCTGGCAGCGAACGCGGTGCGGGCGAGTTCGAGCCCATCTCCTGGGACGAAGCGATGGCCATGCTGACGGATCGCCTGGCCCACCTGCGCGCCACCGACCCGAAGAAGTTCGCACTCTTCACGGGCCGCGACCAGATGCAGGCGCTCACCGGCCTGTTCGCGCGCCAGTTCGGCACGCCCAACTACGCGGCACACGGCGGCTTCTGCTCGGTGAACATGGCCGCGGGCATGATCTACACCATCGGCGGCAGCTTCTGGGAGTTCGGCGGCCCGGACCTGGAACGCGCGAAGCTGTTCGTG
This sequence comes from Burkholderiaceae bacterium, assembly GCA_965278985.1. Lineage (GTDB taxonomy): Bacteria > Pseudomonadota > Gammaproteobacteria > Burkholderiales > Burkholderiaceae_C > CAISIP01. The sequence goes on from OZ257131.1 coordinate 3,426,127, forward strand.
ATGATCGGCACGGCCGAGGACCACCACAGCAACCCGATGAAGATTGCGCTCTCGAAGTTCAAGCGCGCGGGGGGCCGCTTCATCTCCATCAACCCCATACGCACGGGCTACTCGGCCATCGCGGACGAGTGGATCCCCATCAAGCCGGGCACGGACGGTGCGTTGTTCATGGCGCTGCTGCAGGTGCTGATCGCGGAAGACCGGCTGGACCACGCCTTCCTCAAGCGCTTCACCAATGCACCGCAGCTGGTGGTGCTGGACGACTGCGAACGCGAAGGCCTGTTCGCCTTCGACCCCGACCCGGCCAAGGGCCCGCCCGGTGACGGCCGCCACCCGCACAACAAGCTGGTGTGGGATGTGCCCACCGGCAAGGCACTCAACGCCTACCCCGAAGGCATCGCCGACGGCTGCGACCCCGCTCTCTCCGGCCACTACACCTTGGACGACGGCACGCGCGTGGCGCCGGCCTTCCAGCTGCTGCGCGAGCGCGTGGCCAGCTGCACGCCGCAATGGGCCGAGGCGATCTGCGGTATCCCCGCGGCGCGCATCACGCAGCTCGCCCGCGAGATGGGCCAGGCGGCGCTGGAGCAGGCTTTCGAGCTGCCCATCCCCTGGGAAGACGCCTGGGGCAAGCAGCACCCCACCACCATCGGCCGGCCGCTGGCCTTCCACGCCATGCGCGGGCTGGCGGCGCATTCGAACGGCTTCCAGACCGTGCGCGCGCTGGCCGTGCTGATGAGCGTACTGGGCACCGTCGACGCGCCCGGCGGCTTTCGCCACAAGGCGCCCTACCCGCGGCACATCGTGCCCAACTACCGGGCCTTCAACGACCCCGGCATGATCCAGCCCAACACGCCGCTGAACGCCGCGCCGCTGGGCTTTCCGGCCAGCCCGGACGAGCTGGCCATCTACCCCGATGGCTCGCCGATCCGCATCGACCATGCCTTCTCGTGGGAGCACCCGCTGTCGGCGCACGGGATGATGCACAACGTGATCACCAATGCGGTCAAGGGCGACCCGTACCGCATCGACACGCTGCTGGTCTTCATGGCCAACATGGCCTGGAACAGCAGCATGAACACCATGACCGTGCGCGACATGCTCAACGCCAAGGACGCGGATGGAAGCTACAAGATCCCGTTCCTGGTGGTGTGCGACGCCTTCCAGAGCGAGACCGTGGCCTTCGCCGACCTGGTGCTGCCCGACACCAGCTACCTGGAGCGCCATGACGTGATGGGCATGCTGGACCGGCCCATCTCCGAGTTCGACGGCCCGGTCGATTCCGTGCGTGTGCCTGTGCTGCCGCCGCTGGGCCAGTGCCGACCCTTCCAGGAGGTGCTGGTGGAACTGGCCACGCGCCTCAAGTTCCCGGCCTTCACCACGCCCGAGGGGGCGCCGAAGTTCAAGGACTACCCGGACTTCGTCGTCAACTTCCAGCCGCAGCCGGGCATCGGTTTCCTGATGGGCTGGCGCGGCAAGGACGGCACCGAGCACCTGCGTGGCGAGCCCAACCCGAAGCAGTGGGAGGCCTACCAGGCCAACAACTGCGTGTTCCAGTACCACATGCCCGAGGGCATGCACTACATGCGCAACTGGAACCGCGCGTATCTGGACTTCGCCAAGGACAAGGGCTGGCGCCAGAAGAACGACCCGGTGCAGCTGGCCATCTACAGCGACACGCTGCAAAGCTTCCGCCTGGCCGCGCAGGGCAAGAGCGCGGGCCGGCAGCCGCCCGATCACCTGCGCGAACGCATCGCCACGTATTTCGACCCCCTGCCCTTCTGGTACGCGCCGCTGGAGGAAGCGGCCACCGACACCGCCGCCTACCCGCTCAACGCGGTCACGCAGCGGCCCATGGCCATGTACCACTCCTGGGACTCGCAGAACGCCTGGCTGCGGCAGATCCACAGCCACAACTACCTGCATGTGAACCCGAAGACCGCGCAGGCCGCGGGCATCCTGGATGGCGGCTGGTGCTGGGTCGAAAGCCAGTGGGGCAAGGTGCGATGCATGGTCCGCTACAGCGAGGCCGTGGAGCCCGGCACGGTGTGGACCTGGAACGCCATCGGCAAAGCCGACAGCGCCTGGCAGCTCGCGCCAGGGGCCGACGAGGCGCGCAAGGGCTTTCTGTTGAACCACCTGATCAGCGAAGAGTTGCCGTGTGCGGGAACGGCTGCGGGAACGATCAGCAATTCCGATCCCGTCACGGGCCAGGCCGGCTGGTACGACGTGCGCGTGCGCATACGGCCGGCCGAACCGGAGGAAGCGACAGAGTCCTTCCCCCAAGTCGTCTCCGTGCCCTCGGCACCCGGTGTGCTGGGCAAGGCGCAGAAGGTGTTGGCCTACTTTGCAGGAGTAAAAAGATGACCCCCACGCTTACCCGCTTCGCGAGGTCCGCTGCCCCCCGAGGGGGCGATTCATTGCCTTCGGGCGGCCGGGCGGCACTGCAATGATCCAGTGGCTCAAGGACCTGCTGCAGCCCGCAGCGCTGGTCGACTCCCATGCACCCGCCCCTGTACCTGCCGCGCCGAAGGATGGCGCAGGGTCCAGCGCCCGCTGGCAGCCCGGTGACACGCTGGCCAAGCAATTGGCTCTCGTCATCGACCTGAACGTCTGCGTGGGCTGCCATGCCTGCGTCACCTCGTGCAAGGAATGGAACACCTCGGGCTCGGCCGGCCCGCTGGCCGACGAGCGGGCCTATGGCGCGGACCCCACGGGCACCTTCTTCAACCGCGTGCAGACCTACGAGGCCGGCGTGTTCCCGCTCACCGACACCGTCCACTTCCCCAAGAGCTGCCTGCATTGCGAGGACCCACCCTGCGTGCCGGTCTGCCCCACGGGGGCCAGCTACAAGCGCGCCGAGGACGGCATCGTGCTGGTGGACTACGACAAGTGCATCGGCTGCAAATACTGCGCCTGGGCCTGCCCTTACGGCGCGCGCGAGCTCGACGAGGAGCGCCAGGTGATGACCAAGTGCACGCTGTGCGTGGACCGCGTGCACGACCAGAAGCTGCCCGAAGAAGACCGCAAGCCCGCCTGCGTGAAGGCCTGCCCCACCAACGCGCGCCTCTTCGGCGATGTGAAGGACCCCAACAGCGAGGTCTCCATCGCCATCCGCGAGCGCGGCGGTTACCCGCTGATGCCGGAGTGGGGCACGCAGCCGGCCAACCAGTACCTGCCGCGGCGTATCACCCAGCCCACCGTGTCGGGAGACAAAGCATGAACCCGGCCATGTCCGTCGTGGTGTTCACGGCCATCGCCGGGGCTGCGCAGGGCCTGGTGGTGGCGCTGGCCGTGGCCACGCTGGCCGGCATCCCCATGGCGCGCGGCTTCGTGGCTGGTGCGTTGCTGCTGGCGGCCGGCATGGCTATCGTCGGCCTTCTGTCGTCCTTCGGCCACCTGGGCCGCAAGGAGCGGGCCTGGCGTGCCGTGCTGATGTGGCGCACCTCGTGGTTGTCGCGCGAGTGCATCGTGCTGCCGGCGTTCATCGGCTGGACGCTGCTGTGGTGGATGCTGTTGCCGGCCGACGGGACTGCGCCGGCGTGGATACCACTGGGGGCTCTGGTGCTGGCTGCGCTGTTGTGGCTGTGCACCGCGATGATCTATGCCTGCCTGCGTTTCATCCAGGAATGGGCGCAGCCGCTCACGCTGGTGAACTTCACGCTGATCGGCCTGGGCTCGGGCCTGGTGCTGGCCAGCGCGCTGGCGGCCGTCGCCGGCGAGACTGCCCTGCTCGCCCGCACCGGCCCAGCGGCGTTGCTGGTGCTGCTGGTGGCGCTGGGCGCACGCGCGGCCACGCTGGCGCGCAATGCCACGCTCAAGCCCAAGTCCACGTTGCACAGCGCCACCGGAATCCGCACGCCGCATCTGGTGCAGAAGTCCATGGGCATGTCGGCGGGCTCGTTCAACACGCGCGAGTTTTTCCATGGCCGCACGGCCCTGTTCCTGAAGAACCTGAAGTGGCTGTTCCTGTTGTGTGGCTTCGTGCTGCCGGCCCTGTGCGCGGCCTGGGCCCTGGCCGGCGGCCCGGCGCTGGCCTGGATGCTGGCCGTGGCGCTGCAGGTGCCGGGGCTGCTGGCCGAGCGCTGGTTCTTCTTCGCGCAGGCCCGGCATCCGCAGAACCTGTACTACCAGGTCGTGTCCTGAGGCACTACGCCTTCGGGCCCGCCTTCACTGCCGCCTGCGCCTCGGCGATCTCGGCCTCGCTCCAGCGCGGCGTGATGTGCTGCGGGCAGTTCCAGTCGAAGGCCTCCAGACGCAGGCGCACGATGCGCTCCGGCTTCGCTCGGTAGCCTGGCACCACGACCTTCGCGGTCAGCGCCGGATCAGCATCTAGCGCCACGATCTCGGCATGGGCGTACACCTTGAGCCGCGCGCGGTGCCGGTAGTCCATCAGGAACAGGCTCACCTTGTCGTTCGCCTGCAGGTTGCCGGTGCTGATGTACTGCCGGTTGCCACGGAAATCGGCGAAGGCCAGCGTGCGATCGTCCACCACCTTCAGGAATCCGCGCGGCCCGCCACGGTGCTGCACATAGGGCCAGCCGGTCTCCGACACGGTCGCAATGTAGAAGCTGTCGCGCTCTGCGATGAAGGCCACCTCGTTGTCGGTGAAGCGGTCGAACGCGCGGTGGCCCTGGAAGTCGCTCCACAGGCTGTCGACCCCCATCTCGGCCTGGGCGGCCCGCACGCTGGGGGTGATGGCGATGTCGAGGAATCCGTAGGACATGGTGTTCTCCTGGTTGGGTGCCGCTATGGTCTCTCTTTCGCGTTCCATTGATAATCCGGCAAATCAGAGAATGACTCTTCCGGAAAATGGAAGATCCGACGCAGTGAATCTATGGACCGCCTGGACACCATGGCGATGCTGGTGAAGGTCACCGAGACCGGCACCCTGTCGGCCGCGAGCCGTGCGCTGCATGTACCACTGCCCACCCTGAGCCGCCGCATCTCGGACCTGGAGGCGCAGCTGGGCACGCGGTTGCTGGCGCGCACCACGCGCAAGCTCACGCTGACCGATGCGGGCCAGGCGTACGTCGCTGCCGCGCGCCGCATTCTGGAGCTGGTGGATGCGGCCGAACAGGAAGCGGCGGGCGAGTACACGGAACCCAAGGGCGCGCTGGTCGTCACCGCGCCGATGTTGTTCGGGCGGCTGCACGTGCTGCCCATCGTGGCCGACTTCCTGGCCGCCTTTCCGCAGATCGACATCCGGCTGCTGCTGTCGGATCGCAACATGGACCTGGTCGACGACCACGTGGACATGGCCGTGCGTATCGGCCGCTTGCCGGACAGCAGCATGGTCGCCACGCAGGTGGGCGTGCTGCGCACCGTGGCCTGCGCAAGCCCGGCGCTGCTGGCCACGCACGGTGTGCCGCGGCGGCCGGAGGACCTCGCCCGCATGCCCTGCATCACCATCGACACGCCCATGCCGCTGCCCGCGTGGCGCTTTCGCGCGCCGCGCACGGGTGCTGCGCTCGACACCGTGGTGCCGTCGCGCCTGATCGTCACGCACCCGGAGGCCGCGGCGGATGCGGCCATGCGCGGCGTCGGCGTGGTGCGGCTGCTGCACTACCAGGCGGTGGACGGGTTGCGGCGCGGCGCATTGCAACTGCTGCTGGAAGACTACGAGCCCGCGCCCGCACCGGTGCACCTGGTGCATGCCGCCCGGGGCCAGATGCCGCTCAAGATGCGCCGCTTCCTCGACGCGGCGGCCCCGCGGTTGCGCCAGGTGTTGTCGGAGATCGGTGGCACGGCGACGCCACCCGCGCGGTGACGCGCCCGCAGCCCCTGCGCGGCACTTGTCGCATGGGACCCACGCCACCGTATTCCCAATCGCGAATGTGGTGATTTGTCCGGGGAACGCACCAACGTGGACGCGACAATGCAGACTTCATCAAAGGGCGATTCGAAAGCGCCCGCCCTGCCCCAAGGAGATTTTTCATGTCCCAGTTTCGCCGGCCGCCCCTTCCCGAATCGCCGTGGGCCCTGGCCTGTACGGTCGGGGTGGCGCTGCTGGCCGTGGCCGCCGGTGCCGCTGCCTACCAGCACAACCGCGCACGGCGCACCGCCCTGGCCCTGACCGGCAAACCCGAAGTCCGCCCCGCCCGCTTCGACGTGGGCCAGGCGGTGATGTTCCAGCCACAGCAGCGCGGCGGCCTGTGGACCGGCCCCTGGGTGCGCGGCCACGTGGTGGCCGCCCGACTGTACAGCGAGCCGCGCGACCGCCAGCGCCTGCGGTACCGCTACGATATCCGCAGCACCGAGCAGAAGGACGGCGAAGAGCTGTTCGGCTACGCGGTGGAGGAATACGACATCAGCCCCGCGCGCGCCTGATGCACGGAGCGGGGAGATGGCCAAGGTCCTGATGGTCTGCCACGGCAACCTGTGCCGCTCGCCGATGGCCGAGCTGGTGGCGCGCCAGATGGCGCAGCAGGCCGGGCTGGGCAAGCAGCACAGCTTCGAGTCCGCCGGCACGCATGCCGGTTACAAGGAGCCGCCCGACCCACGCGCCCGCGACGCGTTGACCAAGCGCGGTTATGCGCTGGGCAAAGGCAAGGCCCGCCGCATCACGGACAAGGACTTCGCCACCGCTGACCTGGTGCTTGCCATGGACCAGGACAACATGAACGCGCTGCGGCGCATGTGCCCGTCGGAGCATGTGCACAAGCTGCGCATGTTCCTGGAATTCGCGCCGCAGGCAGGCACCATCGAGGTGCCCGACCCCTACTACGGATCCAGCCAAGGCTTCGAGGCCGTGCTGGACCTCTGCGAAGCGGGCGCTCGCGGCTTGATAGCACAGCTGCGTGGAATGCCCTGAGCGGGCGCTCTGCTGCAGTGCAACTTGTTGGGCCGTGCGCGGCGCCGCACAATCGCGCCACTCCTAGCCGCTCCAGCCCCTCCATGGCCTCCATTCCCGCCATCATCGACTTCGAAGCCTCCGGTTTCGGACGCGGCAGTTATCCGATCGAGGTGGGCTTCGTACTGCCCCAGGGCAACACCTACTGCAGCCTGATCCTCCCCGCACAGCACTGGAAACACTGGGACGCCAGCGCCGAGGGTGTGCACCACATCACGCGCGAGATCCTGGCCCGGCACGGCAAGCCGGTGCCGGACGTGGCACGCCAGCTCAATGAGAAACTGCGCGGCCAGACGCTGTACTCCGACGGCTGGGCCAACGACTATTCCTGGCTCGGCCTGCTCTTCGACGAGGCCGAGATGACCCCCAGCTTCAAGCTGGACAACCTGCGCACGCTGCTCAAGGAGACGGAGGCCGATGCCTGGCATGGCGCCAAGCAGCAGGTGCTGGCTGAGGTGCAGCTGCCGCGCCACCGCGCGAGCAACGATGCGCGCGTGCTGCAGCTGACCTTCGCACGTGTGCGAGGTGTGGAAACGGCGGTCTGAGCAGAGTCGGCCGGCACTGGTCCGGCCGGTGTGCGCCACGAACTCCTGCGCGGTGCGCATGCGGGCTTCCTAGAATGGACGCATCCCATCCCGAGCTCCGAGCCCTGAACCGAGGACCGCCATGATCGTCGAACGCATCTGGACCGGCAACGCGTACCGCAACTTCAATTACCTCATCGCCTGTCCAGAGACCGGAGAGGCCCTTGCGATAGACCCGCTGGACCATGAGAAATGCCTCAATGCGGCAAAGGTGCGCGGCTGGCAGATCACGCAGCTGCTCAACACGCATGAACACCGCGACCACACCGGTGGCAACGACGCCATCGTGGCGGCCACGGGCGCCAAGGTCATCGCCCACCACCAGTCGGGCAGCAAGATCCCCGGCATGGACCGCGGCGTCCGGGCCGGCGATGTGATCCGCGTCGGCAAGACCGTGGAGCTGGAATGCCTGGACACGCCAGGCCACACCATGTGCCACATCTGCCTGCGTGCGCACGGCGACCAGCCTGCCTTGTTCTCGGGCGACACGCTGTTCAATGCCGGCGCCGGCAACTGCCACAACGGCGGCGACCCGCTGGCGATGTACGCCACCTTCGCCGAGCAGCTGGCACGGCTGCCCGGCAACACGCGCATCTACCCCGGCCACGACTACATCGAGAACAACCTGCGCTTCACGCTGGACCGCGAACCGGGCAACGCAGCCGCCCAGGCGCTGCTGCCCAGCGTGCAGGACCACGACCCTGCCACTTCGGTGGTGACCACGCTGGACGAGGAAAAGCGCTTCAACACCTTCTTCCGGCTCACGAGCCAGGAGGTGATCGCCAAGCTGCGCGAACGCTTCCCGGAGCTGCCGGAGCAGCCCGATGCACGCACGGTGTTCGTGAAGCTGCGGGAGCTGCGCAACAGCTGGTGATGTTGCAACGCCTCAGGCCGGCACCTGCGCGGGAAACAACGTGCGCAGAAGCACCAGGAACTTGTCGGCGAAGAGGTCGAAGCCCTTCTTCGACGGATGCAGCTCGTTGTGCCACGACGCCGGCACGGGCGCCAGCGTGCCCTGCCCGTTGAGCACCGTCACACGCGCATGGGTGGCTTGCAGGTCAAGCAGCATCTGCGCGAACTGCGTGAGCATCCAGCGTACCGTTTCGAACCCCAACTGCTGGTTGGGGTAGCCACGCAGGTCCAGGCTGGGCTTGAGCCACGGCCCTTTGCCGCAGATGCCACGCCCGTCCGGTATCGCGTGGTCGTAGGTGTGGAAGATCAGGTGCGTGGAGGGGCTCAGGCGATCCCGCAGCACGATCAGGTCCTCGTAGCCTGCGCGCACGATGCCCAGCGCGGCCATGAATCGAGGCTGGTGCAGGCTGAGCTCGACCGGTGTGCCGGCCACGTAGTCACGCACCCACAAGGCCATCGGGTCGTCCACGATGTCGTTGCCGCCGCCGGAGAAGAGCAGTGCATCCCAGGCCCCGCCCGCCGGGCAGCCATTGCGCAGGTGGGTTGTGATCACCTGTCGCTGGTCGACACCCATCATGTAGCGCACCTCGTCGCCCGCGCTGGCCAGGTTGAGTATCGGCAGCCCCAGGCGCCGCTCCAGCCGCGGGATGATGCCGCCGCCGAACAGCGGGACCGGATAGTCGAACCAGGAATCCCCCTCGGCGAAGACCTGCAGGGGCCGCGCGCCCGTTGCAGCCGGTGCGGCAGATGCACCTGGAGGCGCCGCTCCGCTCGCCAGGCCACGCACACCGCGCTGCTTCAGCAGTTGCATGACCGCGGTGTACTGGTCAATGCGTTGGCGGCGCTCCAGCTTCAGCGCCAACCGCTCGCGGCGCCGCTCACGTGCCATGTCGAGTGGCGCGGTGGCAGCGGCCACGGCCTTGGGGGCCAGTGCACCCGCGGCACGCATCGGCGCCTGCGCGGCCACCAGGGACTGCGCCTGCGCCAGCGTCAGCGGTCCACCGTTTGCAGCCGTGGGCACACGCTTGCGCGCCGCGCCGGTGGCAAGTGTGCTGGCCGCCGGCTTGCGTGCTGGGGCAGGCTTTGCGCGCCGCTGCGTCGGTGCATTCTTGCCGCGTGAAGTCGCCATGGTTTGCTCTCCCGGGTTCAGGCCGCGAAGGCGGCCACTGCGATGCGCTCGCCCTGCAGCAGGGAGAGCATGTCGTTCACACCGACGGATTCCTGATCGGCCGCCAGCCAGTCCGGCGCGGGTCGCCCGGCCAGCGTGAGGAAGTGCCCCCCGCCCGCGGGTACCAGGTCGGCGACCCGTTCCAGCCGTTGGGCGAGGCCATCGAGCAGACCCTGCGTATCGGCGCCCTGTACCGTGCGGACCTTCCCTACAAAATGGAGCAGCCGCTTGGCGATCTCGTGCGAGGCCGCGAAAAACGGCAAGCCCTGCCGGGCTACGGAGACCAGGATCTGGCGGACGGCCTCGATGGGCGCTTGGAGGCCGAAGGGGGTCTTGTCGTCCCGCCAGGCCAGCCGAATCGCCTCTGCCCACAGCAGCGCCGCATCGGGCACGTCCTCATGCTGCTGCACCAGTTCGTGCACCCAGTCGCCCATGACCCCCAGCCTCCCACCACGCGCCAGCAGCAACGCGCCCGCCACGGCCGCGAGGGGCAGGCCGCCCTGGCGCGCGGCCATTGCGTGCAGCCGCGCGGGGTCGACGCGCTCGACGGCCTGGCGCAGGCTGCCGAGGTCGGCCTCGCGCGCCAGGGTCCACAGGTACTGATACGCTTCGTCGGCGACGCCCGGACCCAACAAGGCCTCGATGCGCTGCAGCCGCCAAGGCCCGTCGGCGTCCGCCGGGCCGAAGTCCAGCGCCAGGCGGATGGGGATCACTTCGTGCGTGCTAGTGGGCAGCACCACGGCCAGGCGTGTCTTGTGCACATGCTGCTCGCCCTGGAACACCAGCAGCAGCCCCCCGCTGCGCGGCGCCAGTTCCAGGTCCACCTGCACGCGGCTGCTGGCCTCGTCGCGTTGGACCGCTCCGACCGTGGCCGCCCCGAAGTCGACCAACGCACCGGTGTCCAGCGCATGCACCACCAGGCCATTGCACCAGGGGTGGGATGCGTATTCATGGCCGAAGCGGACGTGGCAGGCCCCGAAGTCATGTTGAAGCACCTCCAGCGGCACGGGCTCGTCGGTGTGCTGCGTGAGGGCCGCCGCCTGCGCCCGCAGCAATTGCTGCGTGCTCACCGGCGCCATGCGAGAGCGCGATGGCGGAGTGCGGGGTGGACCTTGGCGCGCCGTGCCCACCAGGGCGGGCTGCGTCGGCCCTGCACGCCGTCCCTGGGGCGCCCCGGCGCGTGCGGAAGCGGGCGCGGTTGCGGGGCCGGACGCAGATGGAGGTGCAGGTGCAGGTGCAGGTGCGGGTGCGGGTGCGGCGCGGGGTGCGGCGCGGGGTGCGGGTGGCACGGCACCCACTTTCGCGGGCGCGCCGAAGCTTTTGCTGATCACTGGAGCAACGCCCGCAGCAGCAAGCTCGGCCGCTGCGCCCACCGCCACAGGGCCAGGTGGATCGAACTCCGTCACCACCATGCCGTCGTCGCCGAACACCCAGGGCATGACGAGTTGGCTGACCATGCTGCCGCCCGCCTTGAGCAACAGGTCGTTCACACGCGGACGCACGTAGTCCACCATTTCAGAGAAGGCGAGCTCCGTGTCGCTGCCACCCTCGATGCCTTTGAGGGCATCCAGCACCGCAGCGCCGAAGAAGGTGAGCGGCCCCTGCGGGGGCTGGTAGGCCTGGGTATTGGGTGAAGTCGAACTCACGGCCGCCGCCGTCCGCGGCCCCAGCGACCCAGCATCGGGGATCTCGATGCAGTCATTGGCCTTGGCCCCACGCGCCTGCAGCGGCGCGTACTCGTTCTGGCAGGCATCGAACAGCGCCAGGTTCTCCAGCACCGGGATGCTCTCGATCCAGTCGCGCACTTCGCGCACGCTGAAGCAGTTCTGGTATTTGGGTGCACCGGTCCTGGGACTGAGATAGTCCGCAGGCAGCAGCATCGGCCGGTTGTTCGACGCCACGCCGTGTCCGCTGAAGAAGAACAGGGTGCGGCTCGCGCGCGACGCCGGCGCGGCCAGCGGCACCACGCCGGTCCACTGCTGCATGGCATCGAACATGCCCCGGTAGTCCGGCGTGCCATAGTGCGCAATCCCCTGGTCCTGCAGCCACTGGCGCTCGCGTTCGTTGGGCGAGAGCAGCAGCTTGGCCCACACCAGCGGCAGATCCCTGCGCCGGAAGTTGCGGCGCAGCCATTGGAAGAGGGCCGCTGCCGTTTGTGCCGAGCAATAGAGCTGGCCCATGCCGTGCCGACCTCCCGGTGCGACGTCCGTGCCGCCGTCCAGGTGCGGGTAGTCGCTGATTCCCACGATCAGCGCATACAGGCCAGGCATGCCGGGCTTCCAGTCCGCGGCGCGCCACAGGCCCTTGTCGTTGGCATCGATTTCGAGTGGCATGGTGGTCTCCTCCTTCATCCCAGCCGCGGCGGCAACAGCGGCGGACCGTCCAGTGGTGGCGGCGCGGGCCGCCCGCTGCAACCGGCCCACACTTTGGGAGCCAGCACTCGCAGATCGAGCGCTTGCGTCGCCTGGCCGCAACGCATCCGCAGGTGGTAGCTCCCCTCGCCCATTGGCGACGGGTTGCCATCGTTGTCGACCAGCGTGGTGAGCTGGAAGCTGGCCGGCACCGCAAGCTGCGCGACAGCCTCGCCGCCGGCACGTTGCAGCACGACATCGGCCGCGCTGTCGTCGTCGTCCGTCCATGCGCCGAGCCACAGCGCTTCGGCCTCGCCACAGGGCGCCATCAGCTGCAGCCCTTCCGCATGGAGCGGCGAAACCGCCCAGCTGCGCAGCCGCTGGTTCGGCTGCCAGTGCGACAGGCCGATGCGATGGAAGCGCATCCGCAAGGCGTGGAACACCAGGAGGTCCTCCTGCAAACGCCAGGCCGGCATGCCGCAGCGGCCGTCAACGGTACAGCGCCTGGATGGTCTTGGCGTCGCCCGCCGACAGGCGTGACGAGGGTGTGCAGCTCACACCGTTGGTGGTCCAGCGCTGGGGCACCGCGTAGATCATCACCGACACCGGGTCGAATTTCGTCACGACGACCTGGCTGGCCTGGAAACGCGCGAAGACATTGCGGTCGATGGTGTCGCGGTCCCAGTTGTTGGGCTCGCCGCCCAGGTCGGCGATCACCGCCGACTTGTCCCATTCGATCCTGGCATCCGGATGGTTGTGCTCGTGCAGCAAACCCAGCGCATGCCCGAATTCGTGGATCACGACGCTGTCGAACACCTCGTCGGACGCGTCCATCGTGGCCCAGCCAAGGTTCATGGTGGGTTGGCCCGCGCGGATGGTCTTGCTGTCGGTGCCGATATAGGACCAGGAGCCGCCGCCCGACTGGAACGCGACGCGGATGTCTGCGGCCTCGCCCGGTGCAGCCTCGCGCATCGACAGGTTCACGCCATCCACGAACCACGCCTGTGCAGCCCGGAGCGTGCGCGCATGCAACGCATCGGTGCCCTGCAGGAAGCGCACGCGCAGTGTGCTGCCCGGCTTCCAGAGCTTGTTCTTGTCCGCCACACCCATGGGGACGAACACGCCGGGGTCTCCCGGCGGGCGGTAGGCCTTGACGGTGTCCTCGTCCGGAAAGTCGATGGTGCTGCAGTACCAGGAAAGTGTGTCGGTTGCCATGTCCATGCTCCTGTTCGAAGAAAACGGCCGCAGACTCGCGTCGGCGCAGGCCGCCATGCGCCTTCAGTTCACACGTCGACCGCCCAGGGCCGCGCATCGTCGAACTGCGCGGCCTCCGAGCCCACCGACACATGCACGTGGTGGTTGTGCGGATTGCTGCCCGTGTAGGGCCGCCACACCCACGGCTGCACCGTGGCGCTGAAGATGCGGCGGTTCCAGATGACGTACTTGATGCGTGCGTCGCGGCCGGTGCGCAGCGACTCGGCCAGGCGCTCGGCATCGCAGCCGGTGGCAGGGTCGTGCGTGACGTCGATGGCCGTGACCACCCCCTTGCCACCCACCACCACCCAGGGGTTGTGGTCGGAGCCACGGCTGGCATGCGCGGCGTCACCGATGCTGCCGTCGCTGGCCTTGCTGCGCAGCGGCGCCAGCGCGTTCACGGTGTCGCGCAGGCTCTGCAGGCTGGCTGCCAGGCGCCAGGGGCGCACGGCGGCTGCGGCCGGTGCCATCGCCCCAGCAGCGCCCGCCCGCGCACGCGCACGGGGCGGTGCCTTGGCGGTGGCCGGCGGGTCCAGCGGATCGGCAGCGTCGCAGTGGTCATGGCCGTGCGCGGCCTCTTCGTCCTCTGCCAACGCGGCCAGCTTGTCGGGCTGCAGCAGCGCCTTGGCCTGCCGCAGCGCACGGCGGCGCGGAGCGGCACGGCCACGCCGGGCATCCGGTCCCCGCGGCGCCGCAGCCGCAGCCGCAGGCGCCATGGCAGGGGCCGAGGCAGGTGCCGCAGCGGGCGCGTTCACGTCGTACCCCGCATCCCGCATCTCGGCAGCAAAAGCCTGGACGATGCGCCGCTTGTCCGCCGGCACCAGTTCCTGCGACACACCGATGACACGGCGCAGCTGGTCGAAGCGCTGCTGCACCTCGGCGTCGGGACGTATGTCCGTGACGGCCGTGCGCACCGCGTTCCAGGCCACGGACACCTCGGGTATGGCGGCGTAGTCGTCACGCTGTGCCAGCGCCTCCACGCCGATCACCATGTACGGGAAACCCGTGACCGGGCGTCCCTGGGCGTCGAGCAGGCCATAGTCGTCCGGATCGAGCCGCAGGTTCTTCGGCAGCCGGCCCTTGGGCACGCGCGCGACCAGCCAGTGGCCCGGTGACAGGCGCGTGTCGGTGCGGGACAGGCCAATCTCCAGCTCGGAGCGCTGGTTCTCCGAGAACAGCATTTCGGCCCCGCGCCGTATCGGCTCGGCCAGTGGCATGGCCTTGCCCAGCAGCGTGACACCGGCGGTGGCCGTGAGGTCGGCCAGCAGGTTGAGGTAGGGCTTGGCCAGGTCGGTGGCGAGGATGGAGAACAGGCCGATGTCGCACGCGAGCTCACCGCGCCAGGGCACCGGCCCGAGCAGCGGCTGGTTCACGACGATCAGGCGGTCCAGGTTGCGGGGATCGATCTCGGCGAAGCGCTTGTCGGGTGCCACCACGCAGACGACTTCGCGACGGCCCTGCACGGGGTCCTGCAGCTCGAAATGCGCATGCACGCTGGCGTGGAACTTCGCCGTCCACCGGCGCACCTCGGTGATGCGCGCGGAGCGCAGCCACACGCGCAGGTACTGCGTCCCCGGCTGCATGGCGGTCCCCTCGGGGGGCGGCCCCTCCAGGCGAACGTGGGTGTATTCGACGGCCGGGTCACTGCGCAAGCGCTGGAAGAGCGTCGTGAAGAAGTCGGCGGCAGGGGGCATGGTGTGTCCTGGAGGGTCGGTGGGAGGTGTCACCACCGCGTGCGGGTCACGGGGGAGTCAGGCGCGACGGTCGCCGACTGCAACTACCGCCCGCGACCAATGATGCGACCTCGGGGCCCGGCTGTCCAGCCAAGGCGGCGCCTGCGGGCCGACGGAACACCGCAAGCTGCAAGTTATTTCCGGGAATCGCGGACGGAGCGAGACGAACCGCAGGGCCGACGCCGCGAACCAGCTCGGCAACTCAGCAGTTCAGTGGGTCAACTGCGGAGTGCAGCCACCGCGGCGTGCAGTTCCTTGGCCATTTCGCGGCGGTCCCGTCCTTCGGTGCTCTGCGGTTCGCCGAAGCGCACCACGGCACGCACGCCGCGCGCGCTGAGCGTCCGCCACACCGAGCCCACCAGCGACTCGTCGCCCACGTAGCTGACCGCCCGGCTGGGTGTGTCGCCATCGGCCTCCAGGTACTGCAGCGCCACGGGCAACACGGGCGACTTGGCCGAGATGGCGGCCTGCAGCAGGTTGGCGTGAAAGGGCAGCATGGCCGTGCCGTTGCTGGTCGTGCCTTCGGGGAACACGGCCAGCACGTCGCCATCGCGCAGGGCCTGCGCCATGTCGTGCACCACGCGCAGTGCATCGCGGCGCGAGCTGCGCTCGATGTACAGGGTGCCGGCGCCCGTGGCCAGGGTGCCCACCAGGGGCCAACCCTTCACGTCCGACTTGGAGATGAAGCGGCAGTACCGCGTGGCATGCAGCACCAGGATGTCGAGCCAGGAGATGTGGTTCGCCACCAGCAGCAGCGGCCCGCGCAACGGAACCGTGCCCTGCACCTCCAGGCTGACGCCCAGGCACTGCAGCATCTCCAGGGCCCACGCTTGCACGCGCGCCTCGCGCTGATCCTGCGGCAGCGTGGGAAAGTCGAAGACGATCTGGCGCAGGCCGCTGAAGACCCGCTTGAGCACACCGCCCAGACGTGCGCAGGTGCGCAGCATGGTCACTGTGTGAACGCCACCCGACCATCCACCAGCGTGCAGCGTGCACGCGTGGGCAATTCGTAGCCGGCGAAGGGCGTGTTCTTGCCCTGGCTGCGCAGCGCATCGGGCTCCACGGTCCAGGCCGCTTTCGGGTCGAAGACACAGATGTCGGCCGGCGCACCCACCATCAGGCGGCCCAGGCCCTGCTGCAGCGGACCGAGTGCGGCGCCCAGTACGCCGGCCGGTGCGCTGGTGACCACGGCCAGCGCACGTGCCAGGCCCACGCCGCTGTCGGCCGCCCATTTGCAGGCCAGGCCCAGCAGCAGTTCGACGCCGGTAGCACCGGGCTCGCTCTCGGCGAAGGGCAATGTCTTGCCGTCCTCGTCCACGGGGCAGTGGTCGGACACCAGCGCGTCCACGGTGCCATCGGCCAGGCCGGCTCGCAACGCATCGCGGTCGCGCTGCTGGCGCAGCGGCGGCTGCAGGCGCGCGCGGCTGTCGAAGTAACCGATGTCGGTGTCGGTGAGGTGCAGCGAGTTGATGCTGACGTCGCAGGTCACGGGCAGGCCCTCGGCCTTGGCCTGGCGCACCAGGGCGAGGCCGGCGGCGCTGCTGATGCGGCACAGGTGCACGCGTGCGCCGGTGGCGCGCACCAGCTCCAGGATCGTGAACAGTGCAATAGTCTCGGCCACCACCGGCACGCCGGAGAGTCCCATGCGCGTGGCCAGCGGGCCGCTGGCGGCCACGCCGCTGCCCAGGTCATGGTCCTGCGGGCGCAACCACACGGCGTACCCGAAGGTGCTGGCGTACTGCAGGGTGCGCAGCAGCACCTGCGAATTGCGCAGCGGCACCTCGGCCTGGCCGAAGGCCACGCAACCCGCCTCGGTGAGCTCCACCATCTCGGTCAGCACCTCGCCCTTCAGGCCACGCGTCAAGGCGCCCATGGGGAAGAGGCGTGCCTGGTGCAGCTTCTCGGCGCGGAACTTCAGCATCTCCACCAGGCCGGGCTCGTCGAGCACGGGGTCGGTATCGGGCGGGCAGACGATGCTGGTCACGCCACCGGCCACTGCGGCCGCCATTTCGGATTCGAGCATGTGGGCATGCTCGTGGCCCGGCTCCCGCAGGCGCATGGCCAGGTCCACCAGGCCCGGTGCCACCACGCAGCCGCGCGCATCGATGCGGCGCGCACCGTCGAAACCGTCCGCGCCGCCGATGGCCACGACCTTGCCATCGGCCACCGCCACATCGGCGACCTGGTCGTAGCCACTGGCCGGGTCGATCACCCGGCCGCCTGATATCACCAGCTTGTTCATCGTTGTCGTGTCACTGCTCGCCATATGCTCACCCCGCCTCGTTGCCGGCCACGATGCTCATGACCGCCATGCGCACCGCGATGCCGAAGGTCACCTGCGGGAGGATCACGCTCTGCGCGCCGTCCACCACGTGGGAGTCGATCTCGACCCCGCGGTTGATGGGGCCGGGGTGCATCACGATGGCATCCGGTTTGGCCCACTGCAGCCGCTCGCGCGTGAGGCCGTAGCGCATGAAGTACTCCTGCGCCGAAGGCAGCAGCGCGCCGCTCATGCGCTCGTTCTGCAGCCGCAGCATGATGACCACATCGCAGTCGCGAATGCCTTCCTCCAGCGAATGGCAGACGCGCACGCCCATCTGCGCCAGGTCGCCCGGCACCAGGGTCTTGGGTCCCACCACGCGCACTTCGGCACAGCCCAGTGTGGTGAGCGCATGGATGTCGGAGCGCGCGACGCGCGAATGCAGCACGTCGCCCACGATGGCCACGGTGAGGTTGGAGAAATCCTTCTTGTAGTGGCGGATGGTGAACATGTCGAGCAGCCCCTGCGTGGGGTGCGCATGCCGTCCGTCACCGGCGTTGATCACGTGCACATGCGGCGCCACGTGCTGCGCGATCAGGTAGGGCGCGCCCGATTCACTGTGCCGCACCACGAAGATGTCGGCCGCCATCGCGCTCAGGTTGGCGATGGTGTCCAGCAGCGACTCGCCCTTGGAGGCGGAGGAACGCGCGATGTCCAGGTTGATGACGTCGGCCGAGAGCCGCTTGGCGGCGATCTCGAAGGTGGTGCGGGTGCGCGTGCTGTTCTCGAAGAACAGGTTGAACACGCTGCGGCCGCGCAGCAGCGGCACCTTCTTGACCTCGCGGTCGCTGACGCTCACAAAGCTGGCGGCGGTGTCCAGCACCTGCGTGACGATGCTGGCCGGCAGGCCTTCGATGGACAGCAGGTGCACCAACTCGCCGTGGCGGTTGAGCTGCGGATTTCTTTTGTACAACACGCTGCGTGCTTTCAGGATGGAGAGAGGTGGAGGTGCTGCGCGGCCGTCAGTCAAGGCGACTCAGCGCATGTCCTCCAGCTGGAAGGCAAAGGCGCCGGCATCGTCGCGGCGCAGGGTCAGCAGCTGGTGGGCCGCCACGGCGACGCGGGCCGCGGCGTAGTCGGCCTGGATGGGCAGCTCACGGCCACCCCGGTCCACCAGCACGGCGAGCTGCACGCTGGCGGGCCGGCCGAAGTCGAAGAGCTCGTTGATCACGGCGCGGATGGTGCGGCCGGTGAACAACACATCGTCCAGCAGCACGATGTGCGCACCTTTCACCTCGAAGGGCAGCTTGGTGGGCGCGTGTTGCGAGGACAGGCCGCGCTGCGCGAAGTCGTCGCGGTGCATGGCAGACGAGATCACGCCCACGCTACCGGGCAGCTGCAGGTCCTTGTGCAGGCGCTCGGCCAACCAGGCACCGCCCGAGGTGATGCCCACCAGGCGGGTCTGCGGCGTGGTCAGGCGCGCCACGCCCTTGGCCAGGTCGGCATACAGCGCCTCCGCGTCCAGCACCAGCGAACCGTCACGGGACGTGGAAGCACCTTCGCTCGTCATTCGATACTCCTCAGGAATTGAGCCAGGATGATGCAGGCGGCCTCGGCGTCGGCATCGCGCGCGCCGCCGGCAAGGGCCTCGGTGGTGCTGTAGCGCTCGTCCACCTCGAAGACCGGCAGCCGCAGCTGGCCGTGCAGGCTGCGCGCGAACTTGCGCGCCAGGCGGGTGTTCTCGTGTTCGGCGCCATCGGGGTGGAAGGGCACGCCCACCACCAGTGCCTGCGGCTGCCATTCGCGCACATGGGCCTGGATCTGCTGGATGCGGTCGGCATTGGATTCCGAGCGCACAGTGCCCAATGGTTGCGCCGTGCGCATCAGGCGGTTGCCGAAGGCCACACCCGTCCTGCGGGTGCCGAAGTCCAGGGCCATGAAAGTCTGCAGGTGGGCGGGAATGGCCGGGGATGCCGCCTGCATGGTGGAAGCGGTGTTGGCCGCAGGGTCCTCAGGCATGGCCCGCCTGCGGGGACAACATCCACAACTGCAGGCCCAGCAGGCCCAGCGCCCGGTCGTAACGCTCATCCACGGGCGTGTCGAAGATCACGGCGCGGTCGGCGTCCACCGTGAGCCAGCTGTTGTCGGCCAGCTCCGATTCGAGCTGCCCCTCGCCCCAGGCCGAGTAACCCAGCGAGACCAGCACCTTGCGCGGACCCGCGCCGGTGGACAAGGCCTCCAGCACGTCCTTGGAAGTTGTCATCTCCAGGCCGCCCGGAATCGACATGGTGGAGGCATATACCGACTCGCCCGGCTTGTCGGCCGCAGCGAAGGTAGCCTCGTGCAGCACGAAGCCACGGTCCACCTTGACGGGGCCTCCGTGGAACACCGGTGTGCCGATCAGGTCCTCGCGCTCCAGCGGCAACTCCACCTTCTCGAACAGGCCCTTGAGGTTGATGTCGCTGGGCTTGTTGATCACCAGGCCCAATGCGCCATGCTTGCTGTGCTCGCACACATAGACCACGCTGCGCGCGAAGGACGCGTCTTCCAGACCGGGCATGGCGATCAGGAAGTGGTTCGTGAGATTGATAGAGGCAGAATCGCCGGACATCCCGCAATTTTAACGGCCATGGCATCCACCACCCCCACCGAGATTTTCCCCAGCGGCCTGATGTGGTTCCGGCGTGACCTGCGCATGGACGACAACACCGCGTTGCGCGAGGCCCTGCAGTGCTGCCGCAAGCTGTGGTGCGTGTTCGTGTTCGACACCACCATCCTGGAGCCACTGCCGCGCGCCGACCGCCGCGTGGAGTTCATCCATGCCTGCGTGCAGGAGCTCGATGCGGCCCTGCGCAAGGCCTGCCCCGAAGCAGGCGGTGGGCTGATCGTGTGCCACGGCATCGCCGCCGAGGAACTGCCCGCCCTCGCTCACGACCTGGGTGTGCAGGCCGTATTCGCGGCACACGACTACGAACCCGCGGCGCACGCCCGCGATGCCAAGGTGCTCGGCGCGCTGGCCGACATGGGCATCGCGCTGCACACGGTCAAGGACCAGGTCATCCTGGAGCGGCGCGAGCTGCTCACGGGTGGCGGCACACCCTACACCGTGTTCACGCCTTACAAGCGCGCCTGGCTTGCACGTGTCGAAGAGATGGCACCCCAGGCGCAGCCCCTGCCCAAAGAGTGGCTGCGGCATCTCGCGCCCCGGCCGGAGGCCCTGCGGCAGCCGGTGCCGGCGTTGCACGAGATGGGTTTCAAGGAAGGCCTGCTGGACCGCGCACACCTGCCGCCGGGGGAGTCCGGCGCACGCCACCTCTTCGCCGACTTCTTCGACCGCATGGACGACTACCACCGCACGCGCGACCTGCCGGCGATCAAGGGGCCGAGCTACCTGGGCGTGCACCTGCGCTTCGGCACCATCTCGATCCGTCGGCTGGTGGCCACGGCGATGCAGGCCTCCCTGCAGGGAAGTGAAGGTGCCGCCACCTGGTTGTCCGAGCTGTGCTGGCGCGATTTCTATTTCCAGATCCTGGCCAACTTTCCCCATGTGGCGCAGGGTGCGTTCAAACCGGCCTACGACGCCATCGCGTGGGAAAAAGGTGCGCACGCCAAGGCCGTATTCACCGCCTGGTGCGAGGGCCGCACGGGCTACCCCCTGGTGGACGCGGCGATGGCGCAGATCAACCAGAGCGGCTACATGCACAACCGGCTGCGCATGATCGCTGGCAGCTTCCTGGTGAAGGACCTCGGCATCGACTGGCGCTGGGGCGAGGCCTACTTCGCCGAAAAGCTCAACGACTTCGACCTGTCGGCCAACAACGGCGGCTGGCAGTGGGTGGCCTCCAGCGGCTGCGACGCACAGCCGTGGTTCCGCATCTTCAACCCCGTCACGCAGAGCCAGCGCTTCGATCCCGAAGGCAAGTTCATCCGCCGCTACCTGCCGCAGCTCTCTGAGCTGCCCGCGGCCCTGGTCCACGCCCCCTGGCAGGCCACACCGCTGGAGCTGGAAGCCGCCGGAGTCCACCTGGGCAAGAACTACCCGCAACCGCTGGTGCAGCACGACGCGGCGCGCGAACTGACGCTGCAGCGTTATGCGGTGGTCAAGGACGCAGGCGGCACCGCGCCGCCCAAGGGCGCACGCACCCCGCCCGCGCGCGGCCGACGCCGCGCACCGAACTCAGGCCAGTGATTCCGCCGCTTCGGGCACGGCGCAATAGTGCCGGATCAGGCCCAGCAGCTCCTCTTCGGAATAGGGCTTGCCGAGGTAGTGGTCCACACCCAGCTCGCGCGCATGCTCGCGGTGCTTCTCGGCGATGCGCGAGGTGATCATGATGATCGGCAGGTGGCGTATGCGCTCGTCGCCGCGGATGTTGCGCGCCAGGTCGAAGCCGTCCATGCGCGGCATCTCGATGTCGGACAGCACGACGGTCGGCAACTCCTCCTGGAGCTTCTCCAGCGCGTGCAGGCCGTCGTTGGCCAGCGCCACGCGGTAGCCCTCGCGCTTGAGCAGGCGCTGCGTGACCCGGCGCACGGTGATGGAGTCGTCCACCACCAGCACCAGTGGAACCTGGGGCACGGGGGCAGCCGCAGCAGTTTGGGCCGGTGCCGTCTCGCCGGCAGCAGGGGCCGACGTACCCGAGGCCTGCAGCCTGCGCGCCTGTTCACCGTAGATGGTCACGAGCGCGACCGGGTTGTAGATCAGCACCACGGCACCGGAGGCCAGCACCGACATGCCGGTGAGCCCCGGCACCCGCACCAGCTGCGGGCCCAGGTTCTTGACCACGACTTCCTGGTTGCCCAGCACTTCGTCCACATGCAGCGCCACGCGCTGGCCCGCGCTGCGGAACACCACCACGGCCGTGTACTTCTGCGCCGGCTCATGGCTCGCGGCCGAGGCCTGCAACAGCGCGCCCCCCCAGTGGAAGGGAATCGCCTGCCCCTCGTGCGTGAAATGCCCCGCGGCATAGGCCGCGTCCACCTCGGCACGCGGCACGCGGCGGACGATCTCCACCAGGTTCGACGGCACGCCGATGGACAACTCGCCCATGCGCAGCATCACCACCTGCGTGACGGCCGTGGTCAGCGGCACCACCAGCTTGAAGGTGGTGCCCTGCCCCGGGGCGCCGCGGGTCTCGATGCGTCCGCCCAGTGCGGCCACTTCGGCACGCACCACGTCCAGTCCGACGCCGCGGCCTGCCAGCTCGGTAACCTGTTCGGCGGTGGAAAAGCCCGGCTGGAAGATCAGGTCCGCAGACTCGTCGTCGCTGAGCACGGCCCCCGGTTGCACCAGTCCCTTGGAGATGGCCTTGCGCAGGATGCGCTCCCGGTCCAGCCCCGCGCCGTCGTCGCTGAACTTCACAGAGACGTCGTTGCCTTCCTGCTCCAGCGTGATGGTGATGGTGCCCGCAGGCGGCTTGCCCTGCGCACTGCGCAGCTCGGGCGCCTCGATGCCGTGGGCCACGGCATTGCGCAGCAGGTGCTCGAATGCGGGGGCCATGCGTTCCAGCACGCTGCGGTCCAGGTCCATGGAGCCGCCGACGATGTCGAGCTTGACCTGCTTGCCGGCGTCCTTGGCCGCCTGGCGCACCACGGCGTACAGGCGTTCGGACAGGCCCTCGAATTCCACCATGCGTGTGCGCAGCAGGTCGCGCTGCAGCTCGCGCGCCTGGCGGGCCTGCGCGATCAGGTCGTCTTCGGTGCCTTCGATGGTGCGTTGCAGGTTGCGGTGCACGGTGGCCACGTCGTTGACGGACTCGGCCATGATGCGCGTGAGCTCCTGCACGCGCGTGAAGCGGTCGAACTCCAGCGGGTCGAAGTTCTGCGCCACGTCCTTGGTCTGCGCCATGCGCGACTGCATCTGCGACTCGGACTGCATCTCGATCTCGCGCAGCTGCTGGCGCAGGCGGTCCAGGTCGCTGGACAGCTCCTTGAGCGAGCCGCGCAGCTGGGCCAGGCGGCCGTCGAGGCGAGAGCGCGTGATGATCACCTCGCCGGCCTGGTTCACCAGCCGGTCCAGCAGCTGCGACGACACGCGCACCGTCTGGCCACCCCCCTGGCGCGACGAACCCAGCGCACCGGCATTGCGGCCCCGGGCGCGGCGGTCCAGGGATTCGGCGGAAGCAGCGGCGGCAGGTGCAGCGGTTGCGGCCGCGGCGTCGGCGGATGCCGCGGCCGCGTCGTCCGCCTGCGCTGGCGCGGCACGGGGTGCTTCGACCGGGGAATGGTCTTCCTGCGTCAAGGCACGCAGGCCGTCGAAGGTGCGTTGCAGGGTGTCGAAGCGGCCCAGAAGCGGCTCCAGCTGGCCGGCCTGCAGGTTCTCCGAACCCAGCGCTTCCACCGAGGACTCCAGCCGGTGCGCCAGGTCACCCAGGCGCATCGCACCGGCCAGTCGCGCGCTGCCCTTCAAGGTATGCAGCACACGCAGCGCCTCATTGCGGGCGCCCAGGTTGTCCGGGCGCGCATGCCACTGGCGCAACGCCCCACCCAGTTGCGGGAACAGGTCGATGGCCTCTTCCTCGAAGATCGGGAACAGGTCGGCATCGAGCGCATCGACGGCGTCGCTGTGGTCTTCGCCCACGACCTGCACGATCAGCGGCGCAGCGGCGGCTTCCAGCGGCAGGGTCGACGCGGCCTCCGAAGGCAGCGCGATGGGGGCCTCGTCGGGCAGCAGGCTGGACAACGACACCTCGCGGGTGTCCTGCGCCTCTTCGAAAACGCTGGGCAGCTCCGGGTCCGGCACCTGCGCCGAATCCACGGCGTCCTCGGCAGGGGCTTCGAACTCGGTGTCCAGGATGGCCTGCAGTGCAGCCTCCAGCTGCGGGTCGGGCGACTTCAGGAAGCCGGCAGCGAACTGGTGGAGCAGGCGGCGGATGTCCTCTGCCACGAGGTTGAAGGTGCGCGCGTGCTCGGGCAGGCCCTTGCCATGCAGCTGCACATGCTGCAGCGCCAGCTCCAGCTGGCGGGCGATGTTCGACAGTGCCTTGAAACCCACCGTGGCAGAGCTGCCCGCCAGCGAGTGGGCCAGCCCGATGGTGGAGTCCAGCACGGGCTTGTCCAGCTCCAGCTCCCATTCGCTGAGCTCCGTGCCCAGCCGGCGCGACCACTCATCGGCCTCGTTGAGGTAGACGTTGTAGAGCGGGATGCCGATGCGCAGGTCACCGATGACGCGGATCTGTTCGTCCACGGGCTCGGGTGATTCCGAGGCGGGGCCGGCAGCGGCCTCCAGCGTGCTCTCGGGCGGCAGCTCGGAGGCCGTGAAGGCGGAAGGCAACACCGTGGCGGGGCCTGCTACATCGGCCCCATCGGCCCCATTGGCCAAATCGGCCACATCGGCCACCAGCTCCTCCGGCGCGGAGAGGTCCAGCGACAGCGCGATCTCGGGGAATGCGTCGGGTGCGGCCTCGACAGCCGCGTTGTCCTCGGGCGGAAACACCGACGGCGCCGTGAAATCGAGGCTGGAGGCGCCTTCGCTGTCCGTGACCGCGTCGGCATCGGCCGGCGCGCCGATGGGGCCGAAGTCGAGGTCGATCAGGTCCAGCGGCTGGCCCTGCTGCACCAGAGAATCGTCCGGCACGGCCTGCGCCGCGCCGTCCACGGACACGAACATCTGCGTGGCGGCGAACTCCTGCGCCAGCACCTCGGGGCGCAGCACCGGGTCGGCCAGCTCGGTCGCGGAGAAATCCACTTCCACCAGCACCGGCTCGTCGGCAGGCGCAGGCTCGGCGGGCTGGGGAAGAGACTCGGGCACGTCGGGCACGTCGACCACTTCGGCTAGGTTGGCCATGTCGACCACTTCCGCGATGTCGGCAGGCTCGGGCACCTCGGACACCTCGGGCAGCTCGACGATCTCGGGCGCTGCGACCTCTTCGGGCCTCTGGGATGCCTCTGCCACTTCGGACGCAGGCGCCACTGCGGCCGGCACATCGGCAGCACGCTGCGCCACCGGCTGGGGCACGGACGGCGTGACCACCTCGGGCACGGGCTCGGCCACCAGCGCCGCGGGTTGCGAAGGCACCGCCTCCACGGTCGGCACGGCACCGGGCAGCGGCAGCGCAACGAGGCGGTTGTCCAGGCGCAGCGCATCGGCCGCCACGCGGAAGGGATATGCCGACCAGGGGGTGGGCGCCAGCTGCGCGATGTCTTCCACCCACAGGCTGAACTGCTGCATGGCGGTCTCGCTGAGCGCGACCAGGTCGTCGCTGGCGGGCTTCTGTTCGGCCAGCCAAGTGTTGAGCAACTGCTCCAGCGCCCAGCCAGCCTCGCCGAACTCGTTGAGGCCCACCATGCGTGAGCTGCCCTTGAGCGTATGGAAGGCGCGGCGCAGGGTGGTCTGCTCGCCCAGGTCGGCAGGGTTCGTCTTGAGCACCTGCACGGCCCGCAGCCCATTGCCGATCACCTCGCGCGCTTCCTCCAGGAAGATCTCGCGCATCTCGGCATCGTCGTCGTCCACCGGCGCTCCGACCGGTGGCGGCGCGGGGGGCGCGGCCACCACGGGCGCGGCCGCGACCGGTGCCGCAGCAGGCGACGCGGGCGATGGGGGCGGCGTGGGCACCGACGCCACGACGTTGGGCGCTGCGGCCACCTGCGGGGTGGAAGGGGCCGCAGCAGCAGCCTCCGGCGCGGACACGGGTGCAGGCGCCACCACAGCGGCAGCAACAGAAGGAGCAGAAGGTGCAGCGCTGGGCGGCACCGCCTCGACCGGCGGGGCCGCCTTGCCATCGCGGCCCATGACGGGCCGGAACTCCCCATGCTCTTCGTCGTAGACGAAAAGCTTCTTGGCCAGGGCGCGCTGGTAGCTCAGCATGTCGACCAGGAAACCCATCGCACCCAGGCTGTTGCCCAGGCGCTCGAATTCGGTGGGCGTGTCGTCCTGGCCCAGCAGGAATTTTTCCACCGTGTCGCGCATGCGCAGCGCCGCGAGGGAGGCCTGGTCCAGCCCCAGCACCGAGAACACACCGCGCATCTGCGCCAGCTGGCTGGGCACCTCGTGCAGGGGCATGCGCTCGGCGGGATTGCGGAAATACTGGTCCAGCGACTTCTCGATCTGGCCCAGCGTGCCGCGCAGCTCGTCCACGACGCTGCCCATGGTGTGGCGGTCGCTGACGCGCCGGTACAGCTCCTCCATCCACGACTCGAGCGGTTCGGCGGGCTCACCGCGCATCGACTGGTCCAGCCGCTGCGCCAGGCGCGCGCTGCGCTCGGCCATGTGCGCATCGGAGGGGTTGAGGTCGTCGTAGGAGGCGTCGAGGTAGAGCACCGCGGTCGCCACCTCCATCGCCACCGGCGCCGACGGCGGCTCGTTGGAGTGCAGGGTCTGGTCCAGCACGCCGGTGAGTGCCCGCGCGAGTTCGCTGCTCTCGGGATGCAGCTTGAGCATCGAGTCGGTCACAGCGGCGAACTGCTCCGAGGCCGCCTTGAGGCGGTTCGTGTCGCCACCGGCGAGGGCCGCCCAGGTCTCGGTGGCCGTGGCGATGCGCTTGCGTGCCTGCGCCAGCAGCGCGGGGTCGAAGCGGCCGAACTGCGGCTTGGAATAGTCCAGCGGCGTGGCCTGCGACAGGCCGTAGGCCTGGCGCACGGCGGCCAGCACGGGCGCGTCGCCGGGCTGCGCAGGCTGCGCCTGCGCGCAGTAGAACAGCAGGTCCTGCGCGAGCCGGTCGATCACGCCGGCCTCGCCCTTGGCCAGGGTCGTGTACTGCGCGATGATGCGCGAGGCCGTGCGCTTGACGTACACATCGTTGGGCAGGCCCAGGCGGAAGGCCTCGAAGAACGCGGCACTGAGCTTCCAGAAGACCTGCTCCTCCAGCGTGCGCGCGGCACCACTCGCCAGGCCCAGGCTGATCTCGGTCATGCCGCGCGCGGCCAAGGCATCGCCGCGCACCACCTTGAGCACCGACTGGTCCACGCGGCTGCGCACCGCCGGGTCGTAGGCCAGCGGCGGGGCGTCCACCGGCAGGGGCACATCCAGCCATCGGAATTCAAAGGACCACAGGTCGGCCGGGTGCACACGGTCGCCGCCCACCAGCTCCAGCACGTCGCGGTACTGCGGGAACAGCGCCACCGAGGATGTGTTGCGGCCCTTGAGCACGCCTTCGAGAAACTCCGTCAGCGCGAAGCTGGCGCGCTCCACCTTGTTGGCCGCGTCGTCGCTGCACTGCTCGGGCCGCTGCACGAATTTCTGCGCCAGGGCCTCCATGGCCCGCACCAACCTGGCCGGCGAGCCCAGGCCCACCATCTCCAGCGCGCCCACGGCCTGGTGCAGTTGCTGGCGCGCGATGCGCAGCTGGCTGGCATCGAGCTCGGCCAGGTCGGAACCGCGCGCGAGCTCGGCATCGCGCACGAAACGGCGCAGCGCCTTGGTGGCGCCGTCCAGCGACTTGCGCAGCTCGTCCAGCACCCAGGCCAGCGGCCCGAGGTCGTTGGCGGCCACTTCGCTTTCGCCCAGTGCGGAGAAATTGGTTTGCATGGGGGAGGTCCTATGCGATCTTGAAACGCGCCACGGACTGGCGCAGTTCCTCGGCCATGCGCGAGAGCTCGCGCACCTGTCCGGCGGTGGTGCGGGTGCCATCGCTGGTCTGCTCGGTCACGGCGAAGATGTTCTGGATGCTGTCGGCCACGTTGTTGGCCAGCCGCGCCTCGCGCGAAGCGGCGTCCGAGATCTGCAGGATCAGCTCGGAGAGGCGGCGCGAGACCTGGTCGATCTCGGCCAGCCGCGTGCCGGCGTTGTCGGAGAGCTTGGCCCCTTCCACCACGCCCTGCGTGGAGCGCTCCATGGCGGCCACCGCGTCCTGGGTGTCGGTCTGGATCGCGCGCACCAGCGCCGAGATCTGGCGCGTGGCATCCGCCGAGCGCTCGGCCAGACGCTGCACTTCCTCGGCCACCACCGAGAAGCCGCGGCCCGCTTCGCCGGCGGACGCGGCCTGGATGGCGGCGTTCAGCGCCAGCACGTTGGTCTGGTCCGTGATGTCGGAGATCAGCTCGGTGATCTCGCCGATCTCCTGCGAGGACTCGCCCAGGCGCTTGATGCGCTTGGAGGTTTCCTGGATCTGGTCGCGGATCGCGTTCATGCCGCCAATGGCGTTGTGCACGGCCTGCAGGCCGGACTCGGCGGCCTTGAGCGACTGGCGCGCTACATCGGCCGACTGCTGCGCCTGGTCCGACACCTGGTTGATGCGCACTGCCATGTCCAGCACCGACTTGCCGGTGGCCTGGATCTCGTTCATCTGCTCGTTGGAGGCCGCCAGCAGCTCGGTGGAGGTGGAATCCACGTCGGCAGTGGTCTCGGCCACGCGCGAGGCCGTGTTCTGCACGCTGGCCACCAGGGTGCGCAGCTCCTCCACGGTGTAGTTCACGGAGTCGGCGATGGCGCCCGTGATGTCCTCGGTCACGGTGGCCTGCTGCGTGAGGTCGCCCTCGGCCACCATCTGCAGTTCGTTCATGAGGCGCAGGATCGCGGCCTGGTTGGCATCGTTGATGCGCTTGGCATCGAGCTGCAGGCGCTCGGCGTCCTGGCGCAGGCGCTCGGCATCGTGCACCTGCTCCTCGACGATGGCCTGGCGGGACCGGCCCTCGCGCATCTCCAGCATGGCCAGCGCCACGCTGCTGGCCACGGCCAGGGCCACCGCCAGCGCGATCAGCAACACCACGCCGTAGCCGATACCGGCGCGCTGCGCCAGCTCGGACTGCAGCGACTCCAGGTCGCGCCCCAGCGGCGCGCTGTCGGCCACGACGACGGTGATGGCGGTGCGCGCATCGGTGAATCCCTTGAGGCCATCGAGCACACCCGCCACTTCGGTGCGCGTCTGGTTGAAGGCCGCGCGCAACGCCTCCAGGTTCTGCCGCACGCCGCCGTCGCGGGCCGGCGCCAGGCGCAGCTCCGCGCTGCCCTGCGTGAGCCCCTGCAGCAGTTCGTCGAAGGTGTTCATGTCCTTGCCCATCTGGAACACCAGGTTGGCACTGACATCGTCGGAGCTCCGCATTTCCGTGGCGGACTTGCCCAGGCGCAGCGCCAGCGTGGACAGGCGGCCGGCCGCGGAGATCTCGTAGGGGGACGCGCCTTGCTCTACCTTCACCGCCAGGATGGAGTCGGAAATGTTCTGCAGCTGCTGGCTCCGCTTGTTGATGCGGGCCAGCGCATCACCGATCTCCGTGAGGATCTTCTGCTGCCCGAGGATGGTCTTGACGGACTGGTCCACGCGCGTGACCACCGGCGTGATCCGGCCCATCGTGTCCGCATAGGCACCACCCAGTGCGGGCACGGCGTCGTTGCCGTCCTGCAGGCCCTGCACGTTGCGCGTCAGCAGCTGCGCGCGTTGGGTGAGTTCCGCGAACGCGGCCTGTTCACCGACGGAGGCCTGCGTGGCGGCCTTGGCCAGCCATTGCGATTGCAGCACCGCCTGGCCCGCCGCGGCCAGCTGCTGCCCGGCACGGGTGGAACTGA
The DNA here is from genome assembly GCA_965278985.1 of Burkholderiaceae bacterium. Classification (GTDB taxonomy): domain Bacteria; phylum Pseudomonadota; class Gammaproteobacteria; order Burkholderiales; family Burkholderiaceae_C; genus CAISIP01. Next base: position 3,455,678 of record OZ257131.1, read on the forward strand.
ACAGCGCATACGCGCCCAGCAGCACCACGGCCAGCAGCGATGCCACCAGCGCGACCATCAGCACGCGCCGATGCTCGGAAGGCTGGCGCAGGCCCAGCAGTGGCAGGGCGACCATGCCGGTGCCGGCCGCTGCGCCGGCAGCGGGAGTGTCGGCCTGCGTGGAAGCCGTTCCACCCAGCGCTGCCGGCTGCGAGGGCAGCATTTCCTCCACCATGCTGTCCGACGGCCCCACCGTCGTCTGGCTCTCGGAGTCGAGGACGGTCTTCGAGAAGATGCGTTTGAGCCGGTCGACGGAGACGGACATGGTGAAACCTTGCAACGGCCTCAGGCCGTGATGAGTAGAAATCGGGGCTGCTGCGACAGGGTCTGCAGATTGATCTCCTGCCAGCGCTGGCCTTGGGCATCGTCGAAAGCCTTGCCGAACCATGCCGGGGCTCCGGCCGCTGGCGCATGCACCGCGGTGAAGGCATCGGGATTGCGCAGTCCCGCCAGCGCACCGACCTGCAAGGCGCAGTTGACCTCCAGCGCGGGATTGAGGGTGACGACGAGCAATTCGGAGCCGGCTTCGGCGGCCACGGGCGCAGCGCCCGATTCGGAGGCGATGAACAGTGCCAGGTCCACCACCCCGTAGAGCCCGCCCCGCAGGTTGACCACGCCCCTGAACCAGGGCTGCGCATACGGCACCACCTGCAGCCCCGAGGCGGGGAAGATCTCACCGGACTGCGCCAGCGGCAGCAGGTAGTTGGCCCCGCCCGCCTTCACGGCCAGCCAGGAGATGGACAGTCCTTCATCGCGGGCCGCCTGGAGCCGGCTCGCAAGCCGCGTCTGGAGTTCCCTGATGGCTTCCCGGTTGGCCATGCTGCGCGACGGGGTCAGCCAAGGGCCCGGATCTTGGCCAGCAGCTCGCCCGCATCCACGGGTTTGGTCACGTAGTCGCGCGCGCCCTGGCGCATGCCCCAGACCTTGTCGGTCTCCAGGCTCTTGCTGGTGCACATGATGATGGGAATGCCCGCGTACTCGGGCCTTCGGTTAATGGAGCGCGTGAGCTGGTAGCCGTTCTGCCCCGGCATCACCACGTCCATGAGGATCAGGTCGGGCCGGTCCTCGGCCAGGCGCTTGAAGGCTTCGTCGGCGCCATCGGCCGTGCGCACCTGCATGTCGTTCTTCTGCAAGAGATCCTTCAGGAACATCTGCTCCGTCTTGGAATCGTCGATGACCAGGACCTTGCGGATCGGCATTCAATCCACTCCGGTGAGGGCGGCACCCATCTGCTCGACGGCCTGCAACAGCTGGTCCTTGCTGAAAGGCTTGGTCAGGTAGTCCTGCGCGCCCACCATGCGGCCGCGCGCCTTGTCGAACACCCCGTCCTTGGAGGACAGCATCACGACCGGCACCTGGCCGAATTTGGGATTGCGCTTGATGATGGCGCAGGTCTGGTAGCCGTCCAGGCGGGGCATCAGGATGTCGCAGAAGATCAGCTGCGGCTGGTAGTCGCTGACCTTGGCCAGGGCATCGAAGCCGTCTTCGGCCAGCAACACTTCATGGCCACCCTGCTTGAGAAAAATCTCGGCACTGCGCCGGATGGTGTTGCTGTCGTCGATCACCAGAACTTTGTAGCTCGCACCCGCTGTGTTCACTAGCCTGCGCTCCTGGTCCGTAGACCTCAAGGGATTAGGAATGCGTCGGTTCCATGGACGCCGGGCGCGGCGTCAGATCTGGACCATCTCGAAGTCTTCCTTGCGTGCGCCGCACTCGGGGCAGGTCCAGTTCATGGGCACGTCCGCCCACTTGGTGCCAGCGGCGATGCCGTCGTCGGGAGCCCCGGCTTCCTCGTCGTAGATCCAGCCGCAGATCAGGCACATCCAGGTTTTAGAGTCGCTCACAGCTTAAGGGGCCTTCGAATAGAATGCAACGATTGTATAGAGCCGCCTCTGGCGCACCGGAGGTGCCACGCAAGGGGCGAACTCCACTATTCTGCCTGAGGCTCCCACGCGGGCCTGCCCCATGTCCCTCACCCCCGATCTTCCCGAATCCGACGACGGCGATGCTGCCGAAGAGGCCGTACACGCCTGCGTCCTGGTGTTCAATGGCAACGATCCCAGCGGTGCCGCCGGCCTGGCCGCCGACGTGGCCACCATCGCCTCGGTGGGCGCCCATGCGCTGCCCGTCGTGTGTGGCGCCTACACGCGCGACACCGCGGAGATCGTGGACCACTACGCGATGGACGAAGACGCCGTGGCCGAACAGGCCCGCACCATCCTCGAGGACGTGACGGCGCAGGTCATCAAGGTGGGTTTTGCGGGCTCGGCCGAGAACCTCAGCGCCATCGCCGAGATCACGGCCGACTATGCCGATGTGCCGGTGGTGGCCTACATGCCAAACCTGTCTTGGTGGAACGAGGTGCAGATCGACCTGTACCTGGACGCCTTTCGCGACCTCGTGCTGCCGCAGACCACGGTGTTGGTCGGAAACCACAGCACGCTGTGGCGCTGGCTGCTCCCGGAGTGGAGCGGCAGCCGCAACCCGGGCCCGCGCGACATCGCCCGCGCCGCCCATGCCTTCGGTGTGCCCTATGTACTGGTCACCGGCATCCTGGGGCCGGAGGACCAGCTGGAGAACGTGCTGACCACGCCCCAGGCCGTGCTGCGCACCGTGCGTTTCGAGCGCTTCGAGGCCGCCTTCACCGGCGCCGGCGACACGCTGAGCGCGGCCCTGGCGGCCCTGCTGGCCAGTGGCTCGGAGCTGGGCGAAGCCATGCAGGAAGCGCTGACCTACCTGGACCGCAGCCTGGATGCCGGCTTCCGCCCCGGCATGGGCCATGTGGTGCCTGACCGGTTGTTCTGGGCCCAGACCTCGGACGACGACGACGATGACAACGACCCTTCCGGCGCCGTGACGGCCCCCGATTTCGATTTTCCAGACCATGACACCAAGCACTGACCGCGCGTCCTCCGCCAATTCGGACCTCTTCGCCCGCGCCCAGCGCGTGATCCCTGGCGGCGTCAACTCGCCCGTGCGCGCCTTCAAGGCCGTGGGCGGCACGCCGCGCTTCATGCAGCGCGGCGAGGGTGCCTACCTTTGGGACGCAGCCGGTCAGCGCTACATCGACTACATCGGGTCCTGGGGCCCGATGATCCTGGGCCACGGCCACCCGGCGGTGCTGGAAGCCGTGCAGGCGGCCGTGCGGGAAGGCCTGTCCTTCGGCGCACCGACCGAGCGCGAGGTGGAGCTGGCCGAGGCCATCCTGGCGCTGGTGCCGTCCATGGACATGGTGCGGCTGGTGAGCTCGGGCACCGAAGCCGCCATGAGCGCGATCCGGCTGGCGCGCGGCGCCACGGGCCGCCACAAGCTCATCAAGTTCGAGGGCTGCTACCACGGCCATGCCGACGCGCTGCTGGTGAAGGCCGGCTCCGGCCTGGCCACGCTGGGCAACCCCACCAGCGCCGGCGTGCCGCCCGAGGTGGTGCAGCACACCCTGGTGCTGGAGTACAACAACCTCGAACAGCTGGAGGCCGCCTTCGCCACGCACGGCCCGGAACTGGCCTGCCTGGTGATCGAGCCCATCGCGGGCAACATGAATTTCGTGCGTGCCAGCCTGCCCTTCATGCGCCGCTGCCGCGAGTTGTGCAGCCAGCATGGCGCGCTTCTCGTGTTTGACGAGGTGATGACAGGTTTTCGCGTGGCGCTGGGCGGCGCCCAGAGCGTCTACGCGCGCGACATCCCGGGCTTTGCCCCCGACATGACGATCCTGGGCAAGGTCATCGGTGGTGGCATGCCGCTGGCGGCTTTCGGCGGCAAGCGCACCGTGATGGAGCAGCTCGCCCCGCTGGGGCCGGTCTACCAGGCCGGCACGCTGTCCGGCAACCCCGTGGCCACGGCCTGCGGACTGGCCACGCTGAACGCGATCAGCGCGCCAGGGTATTTCGAGGCCCTGTCCGCCCGCACCCGGAGCCTGGTCGACGGCCTCCAGGGCGCGGCCCGTGCGGCCGGCGTGGCGCTGCAGGTGGACTGCGAAGGCGGCATGTTCGGCTTCTTCCTGCTGGACGCCCTGCCCTCCAACTACGGCCAGGTGATGCGCTCGGACAACAGCCGCTTCAACCGCTTCTTCCACGGCATGCTCGACCGTGGCGTGTATTTCGCCCCGGCGCTGTACGAGGCCGGCTTCGTCAGCAGCGCGCACAGCGCGGCCGACGTGGAGACCACGGTGCAGGCGGCGCGCGAGGTCTTCGCCACGTTCTGAGCGCCCCCGGGGCGGGGCAGGCCGCTCACCGAAGGGCGACACGGGTACTTGGCCGGGCCCAGCGGCTCCTTGAGCGCCAGCGGAACAAAGCCGCAACGCAAGACTTTGTTACGCCAGCTTTACCGGCCGGGCATGGTCGTGCTCGGGCCGCACGCCTACACTTCTGTCCATCCGTTCCATGAGGGCTTTTTGCCATGAAGACCGTCCTTGTACCTGCCATCCTGATCCTGGCCAGCGGCCTCAGCGCTGCGCAGGAGATGGGCCGCGTGATTTCCAGCACGCCCGTGATCCAGCAAGTCGCGCAGCCGCGCCAGGTCTGTGCCAATGAAACCGTGGCCGTCCAGCCGCAGAGTTCCGGTGCCGGCGCCGCGATGGGTGCCATCGCCGGAGGCGCGTTGGGCAATGGCGTGGGTGGTGGCAGCGGCCGTGCGGCCGCCACCATCATCGGGCTGATCGGCGGCGCGATGCTGGGCGACCGCATCGAGGGCCGCGGCCAGCCGCAGTACCAGAACGTGCAGCGCTGCAGCACCCAGCACGTGGTGGAGAACCAGACCGCGTACTACAACGTGGTCTATGAATACGCCGGCAAGCAGTACTCGGTGCAGATGCCGCAGGACCCGGGCGCCTTCATCCCCCTGCAGGTGACACCCGCGAACAGCGTGCCCCAGGGCTACGCGCCGCCGGCCACCGCGCCGCAGGCGGTCTACACCCAACCCCAGGTCGTGTACACGCAGCCTCCGGTGGTGGTCGCGCCGCCGGTCGTGACCTACTCCAACAGCTACTACCCCTACAACAACTACTACGCGCAGCCCGTGCGGCCTCCGGTGGGCGTGAACCTGCAGTTCGGGTATGTGCGTGAACGCGAAAACCGCCCCTACTGGCGCCCGGATTACAACGACCGCCACTGATACCGCGCCCCGCGCACCCAGACGCACGAAGGGCCGGCATTGCCGGCCCTTTTGCTTCGCGTTTCGCATGCAAAGCGCTGCCCTTCCCCCTTCCAGGGCCGCCTCGATTTCAGTGGCGGAAGTGCCGTACCCCTGAGAACACCATCGCCACGCCGCGCTCGTCGGCGGCGTCGATGACCTCCTGGTCGCGCATCGACCCACCGGGCTGGACCACGCAGGTCGCGCCCGCGTCGACCACCACGTCCAGCCCGTCGCGGAACGGGAAGAAAGCGTCACTCGCCACCACCGTGCCGACCAGCGAGAGCTTGGCGTGTTCGGCCTTGATGCTGGCGATGCGGGCCGAGTCCAGGCGGCTCATCTGCCCCGCGCCCACGCCCATGGTCATGCCGCCCTTGCAGAACACGATGGCGTTGCTCTTGACGAACTGCGCCACCGTCCAGGCGAAGAGCAGGTCGTCCAGCTCTGCGGGGGTGGGCTGCTTCTTCGTCACGACCTTCAGGTCGGACTTCTGCAGCACATGGTTGTCGGCGGTCTGGATCAGCAGGCCCGAGCCCACGCGCTTGACGTCCATGGCGTTGCGGCCGTTGTCCCAGTCGGTCGCGCCGCCACGCGCCGCTCCGGCGGCGCCATAGGTGCTCGGAAGATCGATCTGCAGGATGCGCACGTTCTGCTTGGCCTTGGTGGCCTGGAACACGGCGAGCGCCTCGGGCGTGTAGGCGGGCGCCATCAGCACCTCGACGAACTGCTTGTTCACCGCTTCGGCCGCCGCGAGGTCCACGGGCCGGTTGAAGGCGATGATGCCGCCGAAGGCCGAGGTCGGGTCGGTCTGGAAGGCCTTGGAATACGCCTCCAGCGCGTCCTTGCCCACGGCCACGCCGCAAGGGTTGGCATGCTTGACGATGACACATGCGGGCGCTTCGAAGCTCTTCACGCACTCCCAGGCCGCGTCGGCATCGGCGATGTTGTTGTACGACAGCTCCTTGCCCTGCAGCTGCTGCGCCGTGACCAGCGAACCCGGTGCCGGGTAGAGGTCGCGGTAGAACGCGGCCTGCTGGTGCGGGTTCTCGCCGTAGCGCAGGTCTTGCAGCTTCACGAAGCGGCCATTGCTCTGCGCGGGGAACGGCGTGCGCACGGGCGCGGGCTGGCCCACGCTGGCGTCGAAGTCCACGGCGGAGAGGTAGTCGCTGATGGCGCCGTCGTAGTCGGCAATGCGGTTGAACGCAGCCACCGACAGCGCGAACCGCGTCTTGTCGGAGAGCTTGCCACCGTTGGCCTTGAGCTCGGCGAGCACACCCTCGTACTGGCTGGCGGAGGTCAGCACCGCGACGTCCTTCCAATTCTTCGCCGCGCTGCGCACCATCGCCGGGCCGCCGATGTCGATGTTCTCGATGGCGTCTTCCAGCGTGCAGCCCGCCTTGGCCACCGTGGCTTCGAAAGGGTAGAGGTTCACGACCAGCAGGTCGATGGTGGCAATGCCGTGCTCGGACAGCGAGGCCATGTGCGCCGGCAGCTCGCGGCGCGCGAGCAGGCCGCCGTGGATCGTGGGGTGCAGCGTCTTGACGCGGCCGTCCAGCATCTCGGGAAAGCCGGTGTGGTCGGCCACCTCGGTAACGGCCAAGCCGGCACCGGCCAGCAGCTTGGCGGTGCCGCCGGTGGAGAGCAGCTTCACGCCAAGCGCCTGCAGCGCGGTGGCGAATTCGAGGATGCCGGACTTGTCCGAGACGGAGATCAGAGCGTTCATGCGTGGATGGAGAGAAAGTGAATTCGGCGGCGCGGGCTCAGTCCAGCAGCTTGTGCTCGACCAGCTTCTTGCGCAGGGTGTTGCGGTTCAGGCCCAGCCACTGGGCGGCACGCGACTGGTTGTTGTCGGCCTGGCGCATCACGACCTCCAGCAGCGGCTTCTCGACCACGCGCACCATCATGTCGTACATGCCATCGGGCTCGGTGCCGCGCAGGTCCTTGAAATAACCTTCCAGGCTGGTACGCACGCACTCTTCGATGTGTTTCTTGCTCATCAGGGCTCCTCGGCCGGGCGTGCCTGCGCACGCGGCCATGCCGCGCGGCGCGCCAGGCCCGTGCAGGCATTCATGGCAGGGATTCGGCTTCGGCATCCGCCGAAGCGTCGCCGTGGCTGGGTTCGGGCAGGCGGTCCATCTGCTGCGAAAGTCCGCCAAAGAATTCGTCGACCGCCGCCAGCTGCGCGGCGCAGCTCTGCAGCGTATTCATGTGCGCGCGGAAGGCCTCGCCACCGGGAAGTGGCCGCACGAACCAGCCGATATGCTTGCGCGCGGTGAGCATGCCGGTGAATTCGCCGTAGAGCCCGTAGTGGTCCTCCAGGTGCTCCGTCAGCCACGTGCGCACCTCGAGCACGAGCGGCTGCGCCAGGTGCGTGCCGGTGTCCAGAAAATGCGCGATCTCGCGGAAGATCCACGGCCGGCCCTGCGCCGCCCGCCCCACCATGATGGCGTCGGCGCCCGTGGCTGCGAACACGGCACGCGCCTGCTCGGGGCTGCGGATGTCGCCATTGGCCACCACCGGCACACGCACGCGCGACTTGACCTCGGCCACGGTCTCGTATTCGGCTTGCCCGCCATAGCCCTGCTCGCGCGTGCGGCCGTGCACGGCGATCATCTGCACGCCTGCCGCCTCGGCGCCCCGCGCCAGCTGCACGGCGTTCTTGTGGGCCTGGCACCAGCCGGTGCGCATCTTCAGCGTGACCGGCACGCCGTGCGGCGCACAGGCCTGCACCACGGCCTCGACGATGGACAGCGCCAGCGCCTCGTCCTGCATCAGCGCCGAGCCCGCCCACTTGTTGCAGACCTTCTTGGCCGGGCAGCCCATGTTGATGTCGATGATCTGCGCGCCGCGGTCCAGGTTGTAACGCGCGGCGTCGGCCATCATGGCCGCCTCGGTGCCCGCGATCTGCACCGCGATGGGGCCCGGCTCGCCGTCGTGGTTGGCGCGGCGCGAGGTCTTCAGCGACTTCCACAGGTCGGGCCGCGAGGTCACCATCTCGCTGACCGCATACCCCGCGCCCAGGCGCCGGCACAGCTGCCGGAACGGCCGGTCCGTGACGCCGGCCATGGGCGCGACGAACAGCGGATTCGCGAGTGCGAACGGACCGATCTGCATGGATGCGGGGTGGGTGTGGGGCGGGAAAAGCGGGACAGGGAGGCCGCCACGCACCGGGGACGGTGGCGGCGAGACGGGATTCTAGCTGCGCAAATTTTCAGCAATCGAAATCTTTGCACCCCCATGGCAACCCGGCGGTTTAGTCGCCGACTCGGCCGTGGGGCCTGCCTATACTGCCCGTCCTCATGCATGCCTGGATAGAACATCTGCTCGCCCTGCTGGCCCTGCCGCAATTCGGGCTCAGCACGGTGTTTGTGGTGTCCTTCATTTCGGCCACGCTGCTGCCGCTGGGTTCGGAGCCGGCGGTCTTCGGGCTCGTGAAGCTCAATGCCGACCTGTTCTGGCCCGCTGTGCTGGTGGCCACCGCCGGCAACACACTGGGTGGTGCCGTGACCTGGGCCATGGGCTACGGCACGCATGCCGTGGTGGACCGCCGCGGCCATTCCGCCTCGCACACGCGTGCGCTGCGCTGGCTGGAACGCCTGGGCCCCAAGGCCTGCCTGCTGTCGTGGTTGCCCCTGGTGGGCGACCCGTTGTGCGCCGTCGCAGGCTGGCTCAAGTTCCCGTTCTGGCCCTGCCTGCTGTACATGGGCATCGGCAAGTTCGCCCGCTACAGCCTCATGACGGCCGGCATGCTGGGCCTGTTTCCGGGCGCCCTGAGCTGGTGAGCCGTGCGGCCCGGGGCCGCATAATTCCGCAATGGAAACCAAATGGCTCGAGGACTTCGTCAGCCTGGCCGAGACGCGCAGCTTCAGCCGCTCGGCCCAGTTGCGGCATGTGACGCAGCCGGCCTTCTCGCGCCGCATCCAGTCGCTGGAAGCCTGGGCCGGCACCGACCTGGTGGACCGCAGCTCCTATCCCACGCGCCTCACGCCCGCCGGCGAGACGCTCTACGACCAGTCGCTGGAGATGCTGCAGGCCCTGCAGAGCACGCGCGCCATGCTGCGCGGCCACAGTGCCACGGCGCAGGATGTGATCGACTTCGCCGTGCCCCACACCCTGGCCTTCACCTTTTTCCCGGCCTGGGTCAGCGGGCTGCGCGAGAAGTTCGGGCCTTTCAAGAGCCGGCTGATCGCGCTCAACGTGCATGACGCCGTGCTGCGCCTGGTCGAGGGCAGCTGCGACCTGCTGATCGCCTACCACCACAGCTCGCATCCCTACCAGCTGGACCCGGCGCGTTACGAGATGGTCAGCCTGGGCGAGGAGACGCTCGCCCCCTATGTGCGGCCCGATGCCGACGGCCATCCGCTGCATGTGCTCCCGGGCCGGCCCGGCAAGCCGCTGCCCTACCTGGGCTACGCGCCCGGCGCCTACCTCGGGCAGATGGTGGACCTGATCCTCAAGGAGTCGGGCACGGCCATCCATTTCGACCGCGTCTACGAGACCGACATGGCCGAGGGCCTCAAGGCCATGGCCCTCGAAGGCCATGGCGTGGCCTTCCTGCCCTCCAGCGCCGTGCGACAGGACCTGCGTGCACGCCGCCTCGTGAGCGCGGTGCCGCAGGGTGCGCGCGCCCTGCAGATCACCATGGACGTGCGCGTCTACCGCGAGAAGCCGGGCTATGCGCCCGACGCCGCGCGCCAGGGTGCGCGGGCCGCCACGCCGTCCCGCGCCCGCAACCCGCCCAAGACCACGGCCCAGGCGCTGTGGGATTTCCTGGCCCACTCCACGGCCACCCCTTCCGTTCCCCGTCCGGCCGGCTGACTGCCGCCGGCCCCCTCCCCTGACACCGCGTCCATGACCTCTGCCGCCTCCTTGACCCTGACACGCCCCGACGACCTGCACCTGCACGTGCGCGACGGCGCCGCGCTGGCCACCACCGTGCCCCACAGCGCCGCCCAGTTCGGCCGCGCGCTGATCATGCCCAACCTCAAGCCGCCCGTGACCACGGTGGAGATGGCCCTGGCCTACGCCGAACGCATCCGCGCGGCCGTGCCCGCGGGTGCCCGCTTCGAGCCCCTGATGTCGCTGTACCTCACGGACCGGCTCTCGCCCGACGAAATCCGCAAGGCCAGGGCCACGCAGGACGGCGGGCATGCAGCGCGCGTCGTGGCGCTCAAGCTCTACCCGGCTGGCGCCACCACCAACAGCGACGCGGGCGTGACCGACATGCGCAAGGTCTACCCGGTGCTGGAGGCGATGCAGCGCGAAGGCATCCTGCTGCTGGTGCACGGCGAGGTCACGAACCCCGAGGTGGACCTGTTCGACCGCGAAGCCGTGTTCATCGACACCCAGCTGATCCCGCTGCGCCGCGACTTCCCCGAACTCAAGATCGTGATGGAGCACATCACGACCCGCGAGGCGGCCCAGTACATCCCACAGGCCGGGCCGCACACCGCCGCCAGCATCACGGCGCACCACCTGCTGTACAACCGCAATGCGATCTTCACCGGTGGCATCCGGCCGCACTACTACTGCCTGCCCGTGCTCAAGCGCGAGACGCACCGCCAGGCGCTGGTGCAGGCCGCCACCAGCGGCGATGCGCATTTCTTCCTGGGCACCGACAGCGCGCCGCATGCCGCGCACCTGAAGGAGCATGCGCTGGGCTGCGCCGGCTGCTACACCGGCCATGCGGCGATCGAGCTGTATGCGCAGGCCTTCGACGCGGCCGGTGCGCTGGACAAGCTGGAAGGCTTCGCCAGCTTCCACGGCGCGGACTTCTACGGCCTGCCACGCAACACCGACCGCATCACGCTGCGCCGCGCGCCCTGGCAGGTGCCCGAGGGCTACCCCTACGGCGAAGCCACGCTCAAGCCGCTGGGCGGGGGCGAGACGCTGGACTGGAAGCTGCAATAAGCCCGCAGCAGGCCTGGCCCCATTCCCTGGCGCAGCTGGACTGGCAGGCGCCCTGGTATGCGCCCTACGCACCCTGCGGACCGATGGTCGCGCAGCATTGCCTGGCCGGCGAGCCGCTGTGGGCGGCGCTGGACGCGGGCGCGCCCGCGCCGGTGCAACGAATCCCGCAGTCCGCGCTGCCCGCCGGGCAGGCCTTTGAGAGCTTCATCGCCGCCACGGGCCGCTGCCCCACGCGCGAGGGCTTGCACGATTTCTTCAACGGCTTGTGCTGGAGCCTGTTTCCGCGGACCAAAGCGCAGTTGAACCGCTTGCAGGCCGAGGAGCTCGCGCGCCGTGGCGTGCAGCCGACCCGGGGTGCGCTGCGCGACACGCTCACGGTCTTCGACGAGAACGCCGCGTTCCTGCAGGCACCCGACGCATTGTGGGAAGCCCTGGCGCACAAGGACTGGTCCTCGGCCTTCGGAGCCCTGCGCCCGCTGTGGCAGCACAGCCGGCTGCGGATATTCGGCCACGCCTTGCTGGAGAAGCTGGCGACCCCGCGCAAGGCGCACACGGCACATCTTTACAGGGTGGGCGCCCACGCCACGCTGCCCGAGCTGGACGCGGAGGTGGCCAGCCGACTGGCCGGCGGCGACGCGCCGCATCCGACCCGTGTGCACCTGCCGGTTCTCGGCGTGCCAGGCTGGTGGACGCCGAACGCCGCACCGGATTTCTACACCGATGCCACCGTGTTCAGGCCGCCGCGCCGCGCACCGGCACAGCCCCGCCAATACCCGGAGCGCCCGTGGGCCAACGGTGCCCGCGCCGCTTGAAATCCCGGAATCTGCCCCTACCATTCGCGGCAACGGCCTTCGTGGTAAGGCTGCTTTCGTAGAAAGAAACATGAAACGCATCCTGTTGTTCGTGATGACCAACCTGGCAGTCGTGGTGGTGCTGGGCATCGTCGCCAGCCTGCTGGGTGTCAACCGCTACCTGACGGCCAACGGCCTGAACCTCGGCGCGCTGCTGGGCTTCGCGCTGGTCATGGGTTTCGGCGGCGCGATCATCTCGCTCTTGATCAGCAAGCCCGTGGCCAAGTGGAGCGCGGGCGTGAAGATCATCGAGCAGCCCACCAACGTGGACGAAGCCTGGATCGTCGAGACCGTGCGCAAGTTCGCCGACAAGGCCGGCATCGGCATGCCCGAGGTCGGCGTCTTCGAAGGCGCACCCAACGCCTTCGCAACGGGCGCGTTCAAGAACAGCGCGCTGGTGGCCGTGTCCACCGGCCTGCTGCAGGGCATGACGCGCGAGGAGGTCGAGGCCGTGATCGGCCACGAGGTGGCCCACATCGCCAACGGCGACATGGTGACCATGACGCTGATCCAGGGCGTGATGAACACCTTCGTGGTGTTCCTGAGCCGCGTGATCGGTTACGCCGTGGACAGCTTCCTCAAGCGCGGCAGCGACCAGAACTCCGGCCCGGGCATCGGCTACTACGCCACCACCATCGTGCTGGACATCGTGCTGGGCTTCCTGGCGGCCATCATCGTGGCCTGGTTCTCGCGGCAGCGCGAGTTCCGCGCCGACGCAGGCGCCGCGCAGCTGATGGGCCGCCGCCAGCCGATGATCAACGCCCTGGCGCGCCTGGGTGGCATGCAACCGGGCGAGCTGCCCAAGAGCGTGACGGCTTTCGGCATCGCCGGTGGCATCGGCCAGCTGTTCTCGACGCACCCGCCCATCGAGCAGCGCATCGCCGCGCTGCAGAACGCCAACGGACAGTAAGCGGCAGGGCCCGCCGGGCCCTCTCCCCGCACCAACGACGCAGGCCCCTCGGGGCCTGCGGTCGTTTCAGGGCCGCGGTGCGAGCATCGCCCGCGCCACCGCCTCGGCCACGCGGATGCCATCCACGCCGGCCGACAGGATGCCGCCGGCATATCCGCAGCCTTCACCTGCCGGGTAGAGCCCCTGCACATTCACGCACTGGCCATCCTCGCCGCGCGGCACGCGGATGGGCGCGGAGGTGCGGGTTTCCACGCCCGTGAGCACCGCGTCGGGCATGTCGAAGCCCTTGATCTTGCGGCCGAAGGCCGGCAGCGCCTCGCGCATGGCGGTGATCGCATAGGCCGGCAAGGCCGGGGCCAGGTCGCCCAGGTGCACGCCGGGCTTGTACGACGGCACCACGCCGCCAAAGTCGGTCGAGGGCCGCCCGGCGATGAAATCACCCACCAGCTGGCCCGGCGCACTGTAGTCGCCGCCGCCCAGCACGAAGGCCTGGCTCTCCAGCTGCCGCTGCAGCACCACACCCGCCAGCGGATGCGCGACTGGGCCCTTGGCATCGTCGTCCAGCAACGCCAGTGGCCCGAGGCCCTCTCGCAATGCACGGGCGTCGGTGGGGTAGTCGGCCAGGTCGATGCCCACCACGATGCCCGCGTTCGCGTTGCGCTCGTTGCGCGAGTACTGGCTCATGCCGTTGGTGACCACGCGCCCGGGCTCGGAGGTGGCGGCCACCACCGTGCCGCCCGGGCACATGCAGAAGCTGTAGACCGAGCGTCCGTTGCTGGCATGGTGCACCAGCCGGTACTCGGCCGCCCCGAGCAGCGGGTGGCCGGCATGGCGGCCCCATCGCGCGCGGTCGATCACGCCCTGCGGGTGCTCGATGCGGAAACCGATGGAGAAGGGCTTGGCCTCGATGGCCACGCCGCGCGCGTGCAGCATGGTGAAGGTGTCGCGTGCGCTGTGCCCGGGTGCCAGCACCACATGGCTGGCGGCGAGTTCGCTCACCGCGCCCGTGGTCGCGTCGCGCACGCGCAGGCCCTGCAGCATGCGGGTGCCGTCCCCGGCAGAGTCGAACACCAGGTCTTCCACGCGCTGGCCGAAGCGCACGTCGCCGCCCAGCGCGATGATCTGCGCACGCAGGTTCTCCACCACCTTCACCAGCTTGAAGGTGCCGATGTGCGGATGCGCGTCCACCAGGATCTCGGGCGGCGCACCGGCATCGACAAATTCGCGCATGACCTTGCGGCCCAGGAAGCGCGGGTCCTTGATCTGGCTCCACAGCTTGCCGTCGGAGAAGGTGCCCGCGCCACCCTCGCCGAACTGCACGTTCGACTCGGGTTGCAGCGCGCGCTTGCGCCACAGGCCCCAGGTGTCCTGCGTGCGTTCGCGCACCGCCTTGCCGCGCTCCAGCACGATGGGCCGCAGCCCCATCTGCGCCAGCAGCAGCGCCGCGAAGATGCCGCAGGGGCCGAAGCCGATCACGACGGGTCGCTCCGCATGGCTGCCGGCGTCCACGCGCACCGGTGGCGTGTACGAGGTGTCCGGACTAGGCACGACATGGGGCCGCCCCGCCGCGCGCTGGAGCAATGCCTGCTCGGTGGCGACATCCGCCACCTCCACATCCACGATGTAGACCCAGAACAGCTCGGCCTTGCGCGCATCGATGCTGCGCTTGAAAACGTCCACGCGCTGCACCTGCCCCGGCAGCGCACCCAGCACGTGGGCCACCAGCGCGTCCAGGGCTTCTGGGGGGTGCTCCAGGGGGAGTTTCAGTTCACTCAGGCGGATCATGGAAGCAGGCAGGCAAGGGGATCGAAAGAGGAGGCCATTGTCTCAGTCCCTGCCACGGCAGCCCGGCAGGCGATAATCGCCCCCGTGAAGCCCACCAGACTGCCGCTGGTGCAAGCCTTGCAAACCAGCACCGCAAGGCGCTGGAGCGCAAGGCCGGTGCCGCAAGGTGCCGGGTGGAAACACCGCACTGGAGGAACGTCCGGACTGCGCAGGGCAGCGTAGGAGTTAACGACTCTCCACCGCGAGGTGAGGATCAGAGCAACAGAGACGAGCCGATTCAGTTCGGGTGAAACGGGCAATCTCTACGCGCAGCAATACCAAATAGGCCAGCCACGGAGCAGGGCAACCTCTTCCGACCTTGTGGCTCCGCAAGGCGTGCTGGCGGGTAGGTAGCACCGAGCCGTCCGGGTGACCGGCGGCCCAGAGTAATGGCAGTCACGCCGGGGGCAACCCCGGTGCACAGAATCCGGCGTATCGGTGGGCTTCACACTTTTACCGAAACCGGTGCCACGCATGGACTTCGACCACACTCCCACCATCCACGGCTACCACACGCACGTGTATTTCGGCCCGGACACGGTGGCCCAGGCCCGCGCGCTGTGCGAGGCGGCCGCTGCGCGTTTCCCGGGCATCAAGATGGGCCGTGTGCACGAACGGCCCGTGGGCCCGCACCCGGACTGGAGCTGCCAACTCGCCTACCGTCCGGCGCTGTTCGCCGAGGTACTGCCCTGGATCGCGATGCACCGCGGCGGCCTCACGGTGTTCACGCACCCCTTGAGCGACAGCAGCCTGGTCGACCACCGGGACCGCGCGATCTGGATGGGCGCCATACGCCCGCTGGACCTCTCCAGGATGCCGGACCTGCCCGAGACCTACGACCTGTAAAAAGCTGCCCTACGCGAGCGCGCGGATCCGGTCCACATGCGCCTGCAGGGACCGCTTGGCCACCGGCCACAGCGCCTGCGGCGTGTCGTCGTAGGCCCGCGCCACCCAGTCGTCCAGGCTGCCATCGGGCCATGCCTGCATCACGGCCGCGATCTTGGCCTCGCGGCGCAGGCGGTGCACCTTGAGGTGGCGGATGGCATCGGGCGCCTGGCCGATCACGTAACCGTGGGCGGGCAGGATGAAATGGATGTCGTGCTCCTCGCAGGCCCGCGAGAGCCGGTCCAGCGAATCCAGGTACTGCGTCATGTGGCCATCGGGCGGGCTCACGACGGTGGTGCTGCCATTGAGCACATGGTCGCCGCTGAACAACAGGCCATCCTCCAGCAGCACCAGGCACAGGTGGTTGGCCGCATGGCCCGGTGTGTAGTGCACCTGCAGGCTGTGGCGTGGCGCCTGGGGATCGCCGGGCGCGTCCAGCGTGAGCACCTGCAGGTCCTGCAGCACCTGGTCGGGCGTGAAGACGCTGTCGGGGCGGGCAGTCGGGGCGCTGGGCAGGCCCCAGATCACGGGCGGCATGGCGCACATCGCCTGCAGCGGCCGGGCCCCGGGCGAATGGTCCGGATGCGAGTGCGTGCAGACGATGGCGCGGATTTCGCCCCCCGCGGCGTCCCACAGGCGGCGCAGGTGCTGAGGATCGTTGGGGCCGGGGTCGATGGCGAGGTACCCCGTGGCGGCATCGCCGACGAGATAGCTGTTGGTGCCCGGGCCCGTCATCGCGCCGGGGTTCGGTGCCGTGAGCCGCTGCACGTGCTTCAGCAGGGCCACGGGGCGGTCGTGCTGCCAGTCCAGGTGGTGCACCAATTGGCCATCGGGCGACACCAGCTCCAGCTCGCCGAAGGGGTGTTCGTGCTCCATGAAGCGGGCCTCCTGCCCCTTCACGAAGCCGGCGCGCGGGCAACTGCGCCACAGCGGCTCCCCGCTCTGTGCACAGGCGCCCAGCAACGCCCCCACCGTGGCATGCGCCTGCAGGCGCTGCAGCGTGCGGATGGTGGGGAAGATCAGCAGGAAGTTGCCCGCCGCATGGCGTTGCAAGGCATCCGCCGGCCGCACCCACACCGGCTCGAACTGCTCGGCCTCGTCGGCCACCGGCTCCTGCCCGTGCGGCACGCGCGCCACCAGGAAGGGCACGTCGAAGCGCTTGGGCAGGTCGCGGTCGGTGGTCCAGTGCGCCAGCACGAAGACCTCGTCGGCCGCCAGCCGCAGGCCGCGCGCCCCGCACTGCGGCCCCAGCGGCGCCTGGCGGTCCATCGTGGCCACGTCGGAGGCATCCGCCATGCGGCCATCCGCATGCCGTGCCAACAACACGCCCACCTCTTCGAAACTCTCGCGAATGGCCGCGACGGCCTGCGTCAGCTGCAGGTCGGTCTGGCCCTCGCGCCGCAGCACGTCGCCATGCGCCGCGGCGTCCGCGGGATCGATGGCCCCGCCGGGAAACACATAGGCACCGGGCGAAAAACTCGCGGTCACCGACCGCCGCGTCATCAGCACTTCCAGGCCGTCGGGGCCATCGCGCAGCAGCAGCACGGTGGCGGCGGGTCGCGGCGTGACCGGCGCACGCTGCACAAAAAGGAGTTGGGAGGATCGGACCATGGCCGGCATTGTGCTATCAATGTGTGGACAGCCGCCACGCGGCCTGCACACACCTTCCCCGCCGGCCTGCTGGACAACTTCCGGTTTTCCTACAGATCGGCCGGCTGCCCACGCGCGACAATGCGGGCTCCCAATTCCGACCCCCACGGGGCCGCAAACCCTGATGGACACCACCGCCACCGACCTCTGCGCCACCGAGCCCATTCACATCCCCGGCAGCATCCAGCCGCACGGGGCATTGCTGGTGCTCGACGCGGACTCCCTGCAGCTGCTGCAGGCCAGCCGCAACGCGGGTGCCATGCTGGATGCACCCGCCTTGCAGCCCGGTGCCGACTGGCCACACGGCCATCCGCGCATCGACGCCATGCTGCAATGGCTTCGCACCGAGAACAAGAGCGCTGCCTCCGCCACCGCATCGGTGGTGTCGCACACCCTGGACGTCGACAGGCACCGGTTGCACCTGCAGTCGCATCCCGGGCCCCAAGGCCTGATGGTGGAGGTGGAAGCCAGCACACGCGCCGAGGCCGAGCGCTTCGACGCGATGTACCCCGCCATCCGCCGCTTCGTAGACCGCATCGAGGGCGTGCAGGCGGTGCGCGAACTCTGCGGCATCGCCGCGGCCCAGGTCCGCGCGCTCACGGGCTTCGACCGGGTGATGGTCTACCAGTTCAGCCCCCAGTGGCACGGCACGGTGATCGCCGAAGATGGCAACGGCACCCTGCCCTCCTACCTCGGCCTGCGATTCCCGGCGTCCGACATCCCGGCGCAGGCCCGCGCGCTGTACACGCGCACCCGCCTGCGCATGATCCCGGACGCCTGGTACGAAGCCGTGCCCGTGCTGCCCGCCACCAGTCCGGTGGACGGCCAGCCGCTGGACATGTCCAGCGTGTCGTTGCGAAGCGTCTCTCCGGTGCACCTGCAGTACATGCGCAACATGGGGACGGCAGCATCGATGTCGATCTCCATCCTCGTGAACGGGTCGTTGTGGGGGTTGATCTCCTGCCACCACGCGCAGGCGCGCGTGCTGGGCCCGCTGTGGCGCGGCACCTGCGACTTCATCGGGCAGCTGCTGGCCATGCAGATCGAAGGCCGTGAGCGCGGCGCCTACGCCGATGCGCGGCTGGTGCTGAAGGACGTGGAATCCACGCTGCTCTCCCATGTGGTGCAGGCGCCCGATGTCGCCAGCGGCCTGGTGAGCAGCAAGGATGCCTGGCTGCGCGTGGCCGGCGCCGGCGGCGCCGCCATCGTGCAGGAGGGCAAGGTGCTGACCGTCGGCGTGACGCCCGGCACCGCGCAGATCGAAGCCATGGCCACCTGGCTGCGCCAGCGGCATACCGGCAGCGCGGTCTTCGCGACGCACGAGCTGCCCCGGCACCTGCCCGAAGCCGCGGCGTATGCGGACAGCGCCTGTGGACTGCTGGCGGTGCCCATCTCGGCACTGCATGCCCACTACATCCTGTGGTTCCGGCCGGAGCTCGTCCACACGGTGCGCTGGGGCGGCGAGCCCACCAAAGCCACCGACGAACAGGGCCGGCTGCACCCCCGGTCCTCCTTCGCGCAGTGGGTGGAGGAGGTGCGCGGCCACGCCGAGCCCTGGAGCGCGGCCGAACGCGACGCCGTGGACTCGCTGCGCAACGCCATCACCACCTTCGTGCTGAAGCGGGCCGAGGAGCGTGCCCAGCTGACCGAGAAGCTGGAGTCCACCAACCGCGAGCTGGAGGCGTTCTCCTACTCGGTGTCGCACGACCTGCGCGCGCCCTTCCGGCATGTGGTGGGCTACGCGCAGCTGTTGCGCGAGCAGTCCGACGTGCAGGAAAAACGCTCGCGCCACTACCTGGACTCCATCATCGCCGCCGCCATGTCGGCCGGCCAGCTGGTGGACGACCTGCTGAACTTCTCGCAGCTGGGCCGCGCCGCGCTGGACACCGGCCGCGTGGACATGAACAAGCTGGTGGCCGAGCTGCGCCGCTCGATGGAGCTCGACAGCGGGCAGCGCAACCTGCGCTGGGACATCGCGCCGTTGCCCCCTGCCTTCGCCGATGCCGGGCTGTTGCGCCAAGCCATGGGCAACCTGCTGGACAATGCGATCAAGTACAGCCGCGACCGCGACCCCGCCGTCATCACGATCAGCGGCGAAGACCGGCCGCACGAGACCGTCTATTCGGTGCGCGACAACGGGGTGGGCTTCGACATGGCGTACGGCGGCAAGATCTTCGGCGTGTTCCAGCGCCTGCACCGTGCCGAGGATTTCGAAGGCACGGGCATCGGCCTGGCACTGGCGCGCCGCATCATCGACCGCCACGGTGGTTGGATCGCGGCGGAAGGGCGCGTCGACCAGGGTGCCGTGTTCCGCATCGGCCTGCCCAAGCCTGGATTGGAGGTGACACCATGAACAAGACCCTGCGGTCCATCCTGCTGGTGGAAGACAACCCGCGCGACCTGGAACTCTCCCTGGAAGCCCTGGCGCGCTGCAAGCTCGCCAACCCCGTGGACGTGGCCCGCGACGGCGTGGAGGCCTTGCAGTACCTGCGTTGCGAAGGGACGTGGTCCGATCGCACGCCGATGCATCCGGCCGTGATCCTGCTGGACCTGAAACTGCCGCGCGTGGACGGCATCGAGGTGCTGGAGCAGGTCAAGCGCGACGCGCAACTGCGCCACATCCCGGTGGTGATGCTGACCTCGTCGCGCGAGGAGCGCGACCTCGTGCGCAGCTACGAGCTGGGCACCAACGCCTTCGTCGTCAAGCCCGTGGATTTCCAGGCCTTCCTGCAAGCCATCCAGGAGCTGGGCATGTTCTGGGGCGTGCTGAACGAACCCCCGCCCCGCGGCACGGTGGCATGAGCCTGGCCCTGCTACCACGCCTGCCGCGCGTCCTGCTGCTCGAAGACAGCGACATCGACGCGGACCTGATCCAGATCCACCTGGAGCGCTCGCACCTCGCCTGCACGCTGGTGCGTGCCGCGCGGCGCATCGACTACGAATCCGCGCTGGCCACGGGCGACATCGACCTGGTGCTGGCCGACTACTCGCTGCCCGACTTCAACGGCCTGGATGCGCTGCACATGGCGCGCGCCGTGTCCTCGCGCCTGCCTTTCATCTTCGTCTCGGGCGTGGGCGGCGAGGAACTCGCGACCGACGCGCTGCTGCGCGGCGCCACCGACTACGTGCTCAAGCGCAACCTGGTGCGCCTGGGCGCAGCGGTGACGCGGGCCCTGGCGGAGGCCCACGAACGGGCGCAACGCGAGCTGGCCGAGCAGGCGCTGGTCAAGAGCGAGGCCGCCATGCGCATCGCGGTGGATGCGGCGGAGCTGGGTCTGTGGCAGTTCGACGCCCGCGCACAGCGCCTGCAGTGGGACGCCCGCTCGCGGCAGATGTTCGGCGCCCTTGACCAGGACCTGATCGACTACCCCGATTTCCTGGCCCGCGTGCACGAGTCGGACCGCGCCGCCGTGGACGCCGCGCTGCAGCAGGCGCTGGGCGACACGTCCTCGGGCATGCTGCGGCACGAATACCGCGTCCGCCTGGCCGATGGCACGCTGCGCTGGATCGTGATGCGGGGCCAGCGGCTGCAGCCCTCCGAAATGCGCGATGCACGCCTCTCCGGCGTGCTGCAGGACATGACGCTCACGCGCACGCTGGAAGCGCGCCAGCGCCACACCGAGCTGCTGTTCCGGCTGGCGGCGCAGGCCACCGGCCTGGGCGTGTGGGAGCTGGGGCCGGACATGGACGAGTTCTGGTTCGACGACGTGTTCCGCGACATGGCGGGCCTGCCGCAGAGTGCGCAACCCCGCTTCGCCGAGTACCTGCACGAAGCCGTGCATGCCGACGACCGCCTGCGCGTGGAACGCCTGCTGCGCGAGGCCCTGCGCGGTGGCGACAGCGCGGAGGTGGAGATCGAGCACCGCATGCCCCCCGGAGCCGAAGGCCACATGCGCTGGGTGGCGCTCAAGGGCCGCCACATCACGGACATGGACGGCCACGGCCGCCTGGTGGGCACGGTGCGCGACGCCACGCAGCAGCACCACCGCCAGCAGGCGCTGCGCGTGGCGAACGCCGAGCTGGAGGTGCGCGTGGCCGAACGCACGCGCGAGCTGACGGAGGAGATCACCGAGCGCGGGCGCGTCGAGGACACGCTGCGCCAGATGCAGCGCCTGGAGGCCGTGGGCCAGCTCACGTCGGGCGTGGCGCACGACTTCAACAACCTGCTGATGGTGGTGCTGAGCAACATCAGCCTGGTGCGCCGGCTGGTGCAGAAGCAGCCTGGCACCGACCCCCGCGTGGAGCAGCGGCTGACGGCCATCGTGGACGCCGTGGAGCGCGGGGCGGCACTCATCCGCCAGCTGCTGGCCTTCTCGCGGCGCCAGCGCCTGGAGCCGCAGCAGGTGGACTTCAACGAGGTGGTGCTGGGCATGCGCGACCTGCTGCAGACCACCATCGGCGGCAGCGTGCACCTGCAGACCGAGCTGGCGCAGGACCTGTGGCCGGCCATGGCCGACCCCACGCAGCTCGAACTGATCATCCTCAACCTGGTCATCAACGCGCGCGACGCGATGCAGGTGGGCGGCAGCCTGCGCATCCGCACCGGCAACCTGCGCAGCCAGCACGCGCCCGCGCGCTCGGAAGAGCCCGAACCGGGCGAGTACGCCGTGCTCAGCGTGATCGACACGGGCAGCGGCATGACCGAGGCGGTGCTGGCCAAGGCCTTCGAACCTTTCTTCACCACCAAGGACGTGGGCAAGGGCTCGGGCCTGGGCCTGGCCCAGGTCTATGGCTTCGCCAAGCAGTCCGGCGGCGGCGTGCGCATCGACACCGAGCTGGGCAAGGGCACGGCCATCCACGTGTTCATGCCGCGCTACCAAGGCGCGGCCGCCCCGCTGGCCGGGGACGCCACGGCCTTGCCTGCGCCACGGGACACCACGTCGCCCCACGCCCCGCAGGCGCAGCCGCTGTTGCTGGTGGACGATGACGACGGTGTGCGCGAGACCACTGCCGCCCTGCTGCAGCTCAATGGCTTCCAGACCTTGGAGGCCTCCAACGGCCAGGATGCGCTGGCCCTGTTGCAGGCGCACGAGGACATCGCGCTGGTGGTGGCCGATTTCGCCATGCCCCAGCTCAATGGCGTGGAGCTGGCAGGCCAGATACACGCCCTGCGGCCGACGCTGCCGGTGCTGTTCATGACCGGCTTCGCCGACCTGGCCGCGCTGGAAGGCACGCCCGAGGACCTGGTGCTGCAGAAGCCCATCGACGAACAGCGCCTCGTGCAGCGCCTGCGCGAGCTGCTGGCGCGGCGCTGAAGGGGCGGGCCGCCCCATCAGCGCTTCGCGGCTTGCGCGGATAATCGCCGCCCATGCGAATCCGCTTCACCAAGATGCAGGGCGCGGGCAACGACTTCGTGGTGCTCGACGAGACCCGCCAGCCGCTGAACCTCAGCGCGGCCCAGTACCGCTTCCTGGCGGACCGCCACCGGGGGATCGGTGCCGACCAGATCCTGTCCGTGCGCCCGTCGCCGGGCAAGGAAGCCGATTTCGCCTACGTGATCCACAACGCCGACGGCGGCGAGGTGGAGCATTGCGGCAACGGTGCACGCTGCTTCCTGCAGTACGTGCGCGAGCACGGCCTGACCACCAAGGACACGGTGCGCGTGAAGACCCTCAACCGCATCCTCGAGCTGCACCGCGACGCCCAGGGCCGCATCACCGTGGACATGGGGTCGCCCGTCTTCGACCTGACCGCAGTTCCCTTCGATGCCCACGGCCTGCACCCCCATGTCTCGGGCCAATGGGAAGCCTGGCCGCTGGAACTGCCGGGCATGGGCAAGGCCGCACCCGTGTGCGTGCTGTCCATGGGCAACCCCCATGCGGTGCTGATCGTCGACGACATCGCCGAGGCCCCGGTGCTCACGGTGGGCCCCCTGATCGAGGCCCATCGCCGTTTCCCGCGCCATGTGAACGCCGGCTTCATGCAGATCGTCGGCCGCACCCATGTGCGGCTGCGGGTCTACGAGCGGGGCGCCGGCGAGACCCTGAGCTGCGGCACCGGCGCCTGCGCCGCCATGGTGGCCGGTCGCCGCCTGGGCCTGCTGGACGCCCGCGTGGACGTGGCCACCGGCGGTGGCCGCCTCACCATCCACTGGGAAGGCCCCGGCCATTCCGTGCGCCTGACCGGCCCCGCCACCACCGTGTTCGAAGGCGAGATCACGCTGCCGACGGCATGATGCCGGCGCTGGCACGTCCCTCCGCCACCCCCCCGGGCGCGACCGCGCCCCGCCTGGAGCCCCCGCAGTGAACCAACACCCACACAACAACCCCATCACCGAAGACGACATCGCCAACTACCTGGCGAACGCGCCGGATTTCTTCGAGCGCCATGCCGACCTGCTGGCCGCCGTGCAGCTCACCAGCCCGCACAGCCGCCGTGCCGTGAGCCTGCAGGAGCGCCAGGCCGAGATGCTGCGCGAGAAGATCAAGCTGCTGGAACACCGGCTGATGGACATGATGCGCATCGGCAACGAGAACGTGCTGCTCTCCGACCGCCTGCTGCGCTGGGCCGCCTCGCTGTTCACGCTGACCGACGCGCAGCAGATGCCGCGCCTGGTGGCCGAGCAGATCCGCGACCAGTTCGCCGTGCCGCAAGTGGGCATCAAGGTCTGGGGCGTGAACGCGGCCTGGGCGCGCGAGCCCTTCGCGCAGGGCGCCAGCGACGATGCGCAGCTCTTCGCCTCGTCGCTGGGCGAACCCTTCTGCGGCGCGAACACCGGCTTCGAGGCCGTGACCTGGCTGGACGACCCGCAGGCAGCCGCCTCCATCGCGCTGCTGCCGCTGCGCAACGCACCGCGTACCGGCCCTGCCTTCGGCATGATCGTGCTGGCCTCCCCCGACAGCCAGCGCTTCCACAGCGGCATGGGCACCGAGTTCCTGCAGCACCTGGGCGACATCGCCAGCGCCGCGCTGCAGCGCATGCGCTGACAGGGCCGGCCCGCGCCATGTCCTCGCCGGCCCCCGCTGACACGCTGCTGGTGCCGCCGCTGGAGCCACCGCTGGACCCGCTGGCGCAGGCCTACCTGCAGCACGTGCGCGTCACCCGGCGCCTGGCCGAACGCACCCAGATCCTCTACACGCTGGACCTGCAGCGGCTGGCCCGCTGCGCAGGGGAAGCCGGCGTGGCGCTGGACGCCGTGCAAAGCCACCATATCCGCCGCTGGGTGGCGCAGATGCACGCCGGCGGCCGCAGCGGCCGCGGCATCGCACTGATCCTCTCGGGCTGGCGCGGCTTCTACACCTGGCTGGGGCGCGAGGGCCGCATCGCGCACAACCCGGTGCTGGACGTGCGCGCGCCGAAGGCCGCCAAGCCGCTGCCCAAGGCGCTGGGCGTGGACGACGCGGTGCAGCTGGCGGATTTCCGCAGCGACGACATCGATCCCTGGCTGGACCTGCGGGACGCCGCCATCGTGGAGCTGCTCTATGGCGGCGGCCTGCGCGTGGCCGAACTGGTGGGCCTGGACCTGACGGCCGGGCCGCAGGCACGCGGCTGGATCGACCTGGATGCCGGCGAGGCGCATGTGCTGGGCAAGGGCTCCAAGCGGCGCAGCGTGCCGATCGGCCAGAAGGCTGCGGACGCGCTGGCGCAATGGCTGCTGGTGCGTGCCGAAGGGTTGTCCGCCGAGGACCAACCCGCGCTGTTCATCGGCCGCCGCGGCACGCGCCTCACGCCGCAGTCCATCTGGCAGCGGCTGCAGCTGCGCAGCCGGCTGTCCGGCCTGCCCGTGCCGGTGCATCCCCACATGCTGCGCCATTCCTTCGCCAGCCATGTGCTGCAGTCCAGCGGTGACCTGCGCGCGGTGCAGGAGCTGCTGGGGCACGCCAACATCGCCACCACCCAGGTCTACACACGGCTGGACTTCCAGCACCTGGCCAAGGCCTACGACGCAGCCCATCCGCGCGCCCACCGCAAGACGAATCCATGAAGACACTGCGCCTGCACCCCGGCAAGGAACGCTCCTTGCAGCGCCACCATCCCTGGATCTTCGAGTCGGCGATCGCACGCGGCGGCGCGGACAGCGGCGAGACCGTGCGCATCGAATCCCACAGCGGCGAGTTCCTGGCCTGGGCCGCCTTCAGCCCGCAGTCGCGCATCCGCGCGCGCGCCTGGAGCTTCGACGCCCACCAGCGCATCGAAGCCGCCTTCCTTGCCGAGCGCTGCGCCCGGGCCATCGCCGCGCGCAGCCGCATGGCGATCGACAGCGACGCGATGCGGCTGGTGCACGGCGAGTCCGACGGCCTGCCCGGCCTGATCGTGGACCGGTATGGCGACACGCTGGTGGCGCAGTTCCTCTCGGCCGGCGTGGAGCGCTGGAAGAAAGTGCTGGCCGATGCGCTGCTGGAGCACACCGGCCTGGAGCGGCTCTACGAGCGCTCGGACGCCAGCAGCCGCGGCCTGGAAGGCCTGCCCGAGGCCACCGGCTGGCTGCGCGGCGAGGGGCCCACGGCGCTGGAGCTGCGCGAGCACGACTGGCAGCTGGGGCTGGACATCGCCCAAGGCCACAAGACCGGCTACTACCTGGACCAGCGCGACAACCGCGCGCTGTTCGCACGCACCACGCAGCGCCTGGGCTTCGGCCAGGTGCTGAACTGCTTCAGCTACACCGGCGGCTTCACCGTGGCGGCGCTGGCCGGGGGCGCGGGCCAGGTGACCTCCATCGATTCCTCCGGCCCGGCGCTCGCCATGGCGCGCGACAACGTGGCACGCAACGGCTTCGACGCCGCGCGCTGCAGCTGGCTGGAAGCCGACGTGAATGCCAGCCTGCGCGCTTTCGCCGCGGAAGGCCGCCGCTTCGATGCAATCGTGCTGGACCCGCCCAAGTTCGCGCCCACGGTCGCGCACGCCGAACGTGCCGCACGCGCCTACAAGGACATCAACCGCATCGCACTGGGCCTCTTGAATCCCGGCGGCACGCTCCATACGTACTCCTGCTCCGGCGGCATCGGCGTGGACCTGTTCCACAAGATCGTGGCCTCGGCAGGCATCGATGCCCGGGTGGACGGCTTCATCGGCGACCGGCTGGGGGCCGCCCCCGACCATCCGATGACGCTGTGGTTTCCGGAAGGCGAGTACCTGAAGGGCCTGGTCGTCACCCGCCGCTGAAGTCGCGCCGGGCAATGGTCAGGCCGCCCGTGCGTGCTTTGGCCCGCCACTACACTTCGGCCCTACGGCATCTTTGCAACAGGATTTCACATGAGCCTCATTCCCGCCACCATCCTCACCGGCTTCCTCGGCTCGGGCAAGACCACGCTGCTCAAGCGTGTGTTGTCTGAGGCGCATGGCCAGAAGATCGCCGTGATCGAGAACGAATTCGGCGAAGAGAACATCGACAGCGACATCCTGGTCACCGACGTCAAGGAGCAGATCATCCAGATGAGCAACGGCTGCATCTGCTGCACCATCCGCGAGGACCTGCGCAGCACGCTGACCGACCTGGCGGCCAAGAAGCGCAAGGGCGAGCTGGACTTCGACCGCGTGGTGATCGAAACCACCGGCCTCGCCGACCCCGGCCCGGTGGCGCAGACCTTCTTCATGGACGACGAGATCGCCGAGAGCTTTTTGCTGGACTCGATCCTGACGCTGGTCGACGCCAAGCATGCCGACACCCAGCTCGACGAGCGCCAGGAGGCGCGCCGGCAGGTGGGTTTCGCCGACCAGATCTTCATCAGCAAGACCGACCTGGTGGCCAAGGACGCGGTGGATGCGCTGGTCCACCGCATCAAGCACATGAACCCGCGCGCGCCGCAGCGCTCCGTGCATTTCGGCGAAGTGGCGCTGTCGGAGGTCTTCGACCTGCGCGGCTTCAACCTGAACGCCAAGCTGGAGATCGACCCGGACTTCCTGAAGGAAGACGACCACGATCATGACCACCACGACCATGGCCACGACCACCATGACCACGAGCACGGCGAGGACTGCGACCATCCTTCGCACAAGCACGAAGGGCACCACCACGCGCATGACGACGACGTCAAGAGCTTCGTCTTCAAGTCCGCCCGCCCCTTCGACCCTGCCAAGCTCGAGGACTTCCTGGGCGCCATCGTGAACGTCTACGGCCCGCGCATGCTGCGTTACAAGGGCGTGCTGAACATGAAGGGCACCGAGCGCAAGGTGATCTTCCAGGGCGTGCACCAGCTCATGGGCAGCGACCTGGGGCCGCAGTGGGGCGCGGACGAGGAGCGTGTCAGCAAGATGGTGTTCATAGGCATCGACCTGCCGCGCGACATCTTCCTGCAGGGTATGGAGCAGTGCTTGATTTGAACGCCCCCCGTTACGGACGGCTCACTGCGTGTAGCCGTCCTATACCCCCCACTGGGGGGCGCACCCAGTGGCCCGGCGGAGCCGGTTCCACGGGTGCACTGGTAGGGGCAGCCCCCTTGCGTCGGTGGGGGGCATCGCCCGATTTCGTTTTTCGCGGCCCGCTGCCAGGATAAGCCTGTACACTCCCGCGCCGAAGATAGCTGCCGCGGCACGCCTGCAACATTTCATCCGGAACGTTTTGGGAAGCCGCGACGGCCCCTCAACGCGCCCGGTCGAGACTTGCATGCGCAGGAAATCCCTGCGAGGAGTGAATAAGTGAAAGCCACGCCAGCAAAAGCCAAACCCACGGCCAAACCAGCGGCCAAGGTGGCTGCGAAGACGGCCAAGGTGGCTCCGAAGGCTGCGCCCGCCAAGAAGGCGGTAGCCGGCAGCAAGGCGGCGGTGGCGAAGCCGGCGGCCCAGGCCGTTGCCAAGGCCAGGACGGCGCCCAAGACCCCTGCCGCCAAGAAACCCGCCGCACCCGCGAAAGCGCCGAAGCCGGCGGCAACCAAGACCTCCGTGCCGGCGAAGACAGCGCCGGCCACCTCCGCCAACAAGCCGTCCATTCCCTCCACCAAGAAGCCGCCCGCGGCAACTCCACCTGTCCAGAACCCTGCCGTGCGCGTTTCAGTACCCCCCCCTCCCCCGTCCAAGGACGCAGCCGTCGCCGCCCCCGTGGCCGCCGCTGCCAGCCCGTCCAACGTGCCCGTGCAGCGTCCAGGACGTCCCTCCTCTCGCCTGGCGGCGCTGACTGTTCCCTCGATGGCGCAGTCGGTTGCCTCGACCGCCGCCAAGGCCAGTTTTTCCCAGTTGGAGAGTGCCCCCGTGATCGCCCCACCCTCGTACACCGCCGCCAAGAAGGACCCCAAGTTGGCCAACAACTGGAAGACCAAGTCCGCCGAGGAGCTCACCGACGCCGAGTTGCTCGCCATGCCCGACAGCGAGTACATGAACGACAAGCAGATGGCCGCGTTCCGCCACAAGCTGGTCCAGCTCAAGCAGGGCATCCTCAACAGCGCCGGCGAGACCACGGAGCACCTGCGCGAGGACACCGTGGTCGTGCCTGACCCGGCCGACCGCGCCACCATCGAGGAAGAGCATGCGCTCGAACTGCGCACGCGCGACCGCGAACGCAAGCTCCTGAAGAAGATCGAGCAGTCCATCGGCCGCATCGATGCCGGCGACTACGGCTACTGCGACGAGACCGGCGAACCCATCGGCGTGGGCCGGCTGCTGGCGCGCCCCACCGCCACGCTGTCGCTCGAAGCCCAGCAGCGGCGCGAACTCAAGCAGAAGATGTTCGGCGATTGAAACGCCGGCCCCAACAGGGCGCCAGGCAATGGCCGTGCGTGCTTAGAATGGTTCGGACCCGCTAGTTCCGCGCGCCATGTCCACCAAAGAGCCCCCCAACGGACTGTTCTCCAAGGTCGCCAAGTTCGTCCGCAACCCGACGACGAACTGGGCCGACCTGGAGCGCCCGGAAGCCGAACAGGAGCCCGGCTACAGTAAGCAGGCGCTCAAGGAGATGATCGAGCGCAAACGCCAGAACGACTTCGTGCGCAAGCGCGAATTCGACCAGCTGCGCAAGCTGCGCAGCCGTGGCCCGGGTGGCGCCAGCCCCGACATGGCGCGTCCCTCGTACTTCCAGAACAGCCTGCCGGCCAATTCGGACGAGCGGGCCATGACGATCAAGAAGATCGACGAGATCGAAGCCCAGATGTCCAACCAGTGGTGGCAGGGCAAGCAGCAGGGTCGCCAGGCCCCGAGTGCCGCGGCGGCCATGCCGGCCCCGGCGCCCGCGGCACCGTCGTCGCTGGCCGCGGGAGAAAGCGCACTGGCCGACGCGAAGGCCTATGCGCCGACCCGCCTCTCGCCCATGCTGGAAGAGACCCTGCCGCCGGACACGGTCGACTTCCCGCCCACGCGTCCCAACTCCACCTTCGGCAAGAACGCGGCCACCACGGTGCCGGGCCCCAGCAAGATCCAGATGCCTTCCGGCGCCGAGCAGGCGCCCGGCCCGCCACCCGCCGCGCGGGCGAAACCACCCCCACCCGCCCCGGCCTTTGCGCATTCGCAGACCTTCGCGGTCGAGCTGGTGGCCGGCGTCTCGGACCCCGACCTCGAAGAAGCCGCGATCCGCTTCGCCAACGGCGACAACCAGGGTGCCGAGCAGGGCCTGCTGGCGGCCCTGGCCGGCGCCAGCATCCGCCAGGAACAGGCCGATGGCTGGAACGCGGCGCTCTTCGACCTGTACCGCGCCACGGGCCAGCAGAAGCGCTTCGACAGCGTGGCCATCACCTATGCCGAACGTTATGGCCGGTCCGCGCCAGCCTGGTTCTCCATCCCCGAGCGGCTGGGCAACAGCGACGCCACCGTGGAACGCACCCGCCCCACTGTGTTGACCGAAGACCCGACGTGGCGCAGCCCCGCCTTGCTGGACCGCGCGGCACTGGACACGATGCAGCGGTCGATGGCCAACCCGGGCGCGGTCTGGCACCTCGACTGGACGGCGCTGCGGCAGGTCGCACCCGAGGCCGTGACGCCCCTGGCCGCGCTGTTCGCCGACTGGTGCGACACCCTGCTGCAACTGCGCTTCACGGGCGCCGACCAGCTCGCGCAGGTGCTGCGCGGCGCCACGCCGGCGGGAGACCGCAGCGTGGACGCGGACCTCTGGCGCCTGCGCATGGATGCGCTGCGCCTGATGCGCCTGCAGGACGCCTTCGAGCTGGTGGCCCTGGAATACTGCCTGACCTTTGAAGTGTCGCCACCCGCCTGGCAGGATCCGCGCTGCGGCGTGCACAGCGAGCCCAGTCCGCTGGGCGACGTGTCGGTGGTGGACGAACTGCCCCTGGGCTCGGGCACCCAGCCCCTGTCTGGCGCGTCGGCGGCGGACGCCGCCCCCACCGCGCCCACGGTCGAACTGTCCGGCGAAATCCTCGGCGAGGCGGCCGATGCGCTGGACAAGCTGGAGGCGGCACGCCAGGGTGCCGACCGCATGGTGATCTCCTGCGCCAACCTGGTCCGCGTGGACTTCTCCGCCGCGGGCTCCCTGCTGAACTGGGTCGCCACCCGCGAGGCCGAGGGCTGCCACCTGCAGTTCCGCGAGGTGCACCGGCTGGTGGCCGCCTTCTTCCACGTCATCGGCATCCACGAGCATGCCCGTGTCGTGGTGCGCACGACCTGAGCAGCGCTGGCTGCGCAGCCTTGTATTCGGGCTATTCGCCCCGACGTGGTACCTCTCTCATGGAACAATTTCACGGAACCACCATCGTCAGCGTGCGACGCGGGGCCGAGGTCGCCATCGGCGGCGACGGCCAGGTCACGCTGGGCAACATCATCGTGAAGGGCTCGGCCCGCAAGGTGCGCAAGCTCTACCATGGCAAGGTGCTGGCAGGCTTCGCGGGTGCCACGGCCGACGCCTTCACGCTTTTCGAACGCTTCGAGGCCAAGCTGGAGAAGCACCAGGGCCAGCTCGTGCGCGCCGCCATCGAGCTGACGAAGGACTGGCGCACCGACCGCGTCCTGCGCCGCCTGGAGGCCATGCTGGCCGTGGCCGACAAGGAGGCCTCGCTGATCATCACCGGCAACGGCGACGTGCTGGAGCCCGAGCATGGCGTGGTGACCATCGGCTCGGGGGGTGCCTATGCCCAGTCGGCGGCCATCGCGCTGCTGAAGAACACCGACCTGCCTGCGGCCGAGATCGTGAAGAAATCGCTGGAGATCGCTGGCGAGTTGTGCATCTACACCAACATGCACCACACCATCGAGACCCTGTCCTGACTCCCTGATCTGGCGTCCCCGCGGGACGGCACACCGACCATGTCTTCCATGACCCCCCAAGAGATCGTCCACGAGCTGGACAAACACATCGTCGGCCAGAACCAGGCCAAGCGCGCGGTGGCCATCGCGCTGCGCAACCGGTGGCGCCGCCAGCAGGTGGACGCGGAGCTCCGGCCCGAGATCACACCGAAGAACATCCTCATGATCGGCCCCACGGGCGTGGGCAAGACCGAGATCGCACGCCGCCTGGCACGGCTGGCGGACGCGCCCTTCATCAAGGTCGAGGCCACGAAGTTCACCGAGGTGGGTTATGTGGGCAAGGACGTGGACACCATCATCCGCGACCTCGTGGACGCCGCCGTCAAGCAGACCCGCGAGTCCGCCAAGACCAAGGTGCGCGCACGTGCGCTCGATGCCGCCGAAGAACGCATCCTCGACATCCTGATCCCGCCCGCGCGCGGCGAGTCGGTGGTCTCGCGCAGCATGGACGGCAACAGCGGCACCGCGCGCCAGAACTTCCGCAAGAAGCTGCGCGAGGGCCAGCTGGACGACACCGAGATCGAGCTGGACGTGGCCGCCACCGCGCCGCAGCTGGAGATCATGGGCCCGGCGGGCATGGAGGAGATGACCGAGCAGCTGCGCGGACTCTTCGGCCAGATGGGCCAGCAGAAGAAGCAGGTGCGCAAGATGCGCATCGCCGAGGCCCTGAAGCTCGTGCAGGACGAGGAAGCCGCCAAGCTCGTCAACGAGGAAGACATCAAGCTGCAGGCGCTGCAGGCCGCCGAGCAGAACGGCATCGTCTTCATCGACGAGATCGACAAGGTCACCTCGCGCTCCGACGGCGCCAGTGGCGCCGAGGTCTCGCGCCAGGGCGTGCAGCGCGACCTGCTGCCGCTGGTCGAGGGCACCACCGTGTCCACCAAGTACGGCACCATCCGCACCGACCACATCCTGTTCATCGCCTCGGGCGCCTTCCACCTCAGCAAGCCCAGCGACCTGATCCCCGAGCTGCAGGGGCGCTTCCCGATCCGCGTGGAACTGCAGTCGCTGTCCGAGCAGGACTTCGAATCCATCCTCACGCAGACCCACGCCTCGCTGGTCAGGCAGTACCAGGCCTTGCTCGCCACCGAAGGCGTCACCGTCGACTTCCAGCCCGAGGGGGTGCGCAGGCTCGCGCAGATCGCCTACGAGGTCAACGAGCGCACCGAGAACATCGGCGCGCGCCGCCTGTCCACCGTGATGGAAAGGCTGCTCGATGAAGTAAGCTACGAGGCGGCGCACCTGGGCGGTCAGACGGTGCGTGTCGATGCCGACTACGTGAACCAGCGGCTCGGCGAATTGAGCCACAACGAAGATTTGTCCCGCTTCATCCTGTAGGCAAACACAGGATGCTTTACCGCAAGCTTTTCAGGCGGTACTTTCATTAGCCCTGCTAAGTCGTTAATTTAGAACGCTTTTGCCGCATTTTTCTCCGCAAAAGTTGGTTCTAAGTCCTTGATTTCATTGGAAAAATTTCCTGCACGACAGGTTGCACGGCATGCGATTGCTGCTACAGTGCAAAAAAGTGCAATTAAGTGGAATTCGGTGTGATTTCATCGTCAAATCCACCCGGTTCTTCTTCCATCAAGGATATCGCGCGTGTTTCAAGGGGCCTCTTCGCTCAGCCTGGACGCCAAGGGGCGTCTCTCGGTGCCGACACGGCACCGCGAAGCGCTGGGCGGGACCAAAGGCGATGAAGGCACTGCACCCGCCCCCGTCACGATCACGCGCCACCCGCACGGCTACCTGATGATCTTTCCACGCGCGGAGTGGGAGAGCTTCCGTGAGCGCGTCGCCCAGCTGCCGATGGAAGCGCAGTGGTGGAAGCGCATCTTTCTCGGCAACGCGATGGACGTGGAGATGGACGGCACCGGCCGCGTGCTGGTGTCGCCCGAGCTGCGCCAGGCCGTAGGCATCACGCGCGACGCGATGCTGCTGGGCATGGGCAGCCACCTGGAGCTGTGGGACAAGGCCACCCACGACGCCAAGGAAGCCGAGGCGATGCAGGGCTCGATGCCCGACGTCATCAAGGGCTTCAGCTTTTGATCCCCCTCGATGCACAGCAGCCACACGCACACCACCGTGCTCCTGCACGAAGCGGTAGACGCACTGCTGGGCCCGGCGACGCCCGGTGCCGCATCGCGCACCTTCGTGGACGGCACCTTCGGCCGTGGTGGGCACACCCGGCTGCTGCTCTCGCGCCTGGGGCAGCAGGACCGCGTGATCGCCTTCGACAAGGACCCGCAGGCCGTGGCCCATGCGGCCACGCTGCAGGACCCGCGCCTGTCCATCCGGCATGCGGGCTTCGACACCCTGTCGGAGCTGCCACGCGCCTCGGTGGCCGGCATCCTGCTGGACCTGGGTGTGAGCTCACCGCAGATCGACGACCCCACCCGGGGATTCAGTTTCCGCTTCGACGGCCCGCTGGACATGCGCATGGACACCACGCGTGGCCAGAGCGTGGCCGAGTGGCTCGTGGACGCGCCCGCCACCCAGATTGCGGAGGTGATTCGTGACTATGGTGAGGAACGGTTTGCTGGCGCCATTGCAAAGGCGATTGTTGCTCGCCGACAGGAACGGGGCGCGATTTCAACCACCGCCGAACTGGCCCAACTCGTGGCTGACACGGTCAAAACCCGCGAGCCGGGCCAGAACCCTGCAACGCGCACATTTCAGGCTTTTCGGATTTTCATCAACGCCGAGCTTGAAGCCCTGCAAGCAGGGCTGAAGGCCGCGCTGGATGTGCTGCAACCCCAAGGATCACTCGTCGTGATCAGCTTCCATTCGCTCGAGGACCGCATCGCCAAGCAGTTCATGGCGGAGCACGCGCGTGCGCAGTACGACCGCCGCGTGCCCTTCGCCGAGGCCAAACCCATGCGGCTCCAAGCCCTGGAGCGCATCAAGCCCTCGGCCGAGGAAGTCAAGGCGAATCCGCGCGCACGCAGCGCGATCATGCGCGTGGCAAAACGCACGAATGTGGGCTTCGGCGCATGACCCGCTTGAACATCATGCTGCTGCTGGCCGTGCTGGTGAGCGCGCTGTACCTGGTGCACGTGCAGTACCAGTCGCGCCGCCTCTTCACCGAGCTGGACCGCGCCAACGCCGAGGCCCACCGCCTGGATGTGGAGCTGGACCGCCTGCAGGTGGAGCGCCGCGGCCAGGCCACGCCCTCGCGCGTGGAGAGCATCGCCAAGGCGCAACTGCAGATGCGCATGCCCACGCCCGCCATCACGGACTATGTGGTGCCCGCCGACGCCGCCTCCGCGCCGGCCCGCATCGAGATCCCCGCCACCACCTCCGCCCGCGAAGCCGCGGGACGGGTGCAATGACCGCCGCCAGACGCCGCCGACCATGACCCGCAGCATCCCCTACACCTCCAGCCCCCTGCTGGCCAGCCGCACGCCCGTGTGGCGCAGCAAGCTGCTCGTGGCCGGTCTCGCCATCGGCTTCGTGGCGCTGGTGGGCCGCGCGGCCTACATCCAGATCGTGGCCAACGACTTCTTCCAGCGCCAGGGCGAGGTGCGTTTCGCGCGCACGCTGCCGCTGCCGGCCAACCGCGGCCGCGTGCTGGACCGCAACGGCCTGATCCTGGCCACCAGCGTGCAGGCCCGCAGCATCTGGGCCATCCCCGAGGATGTGCCGCGCGACCCGCAGGCGCTGCGCCAGCTGGCCAAGCTGCTGGACATGCCGGTGGCCGACCTGACCCGCAAGCTGGAGGACGAGGACAAGACCTTCGTCTGGCTCAAGCGCCAGGTGGACGAGCCCATCGCCCGCGAGATCGCCGCGCTCAACGTCAAGGGTGTCTACCAGCGCAACGAGTACAAGCGCAAATACCCCGAGGGCGAGGCCATGGCGCACGTGGTGGGCTTCACCAACGTGGAAGACAACGGCCAGGAAGGCGTGGAGCTGACCTTCGACAAGGAGCTGGCCGGCAAGGCCGGCTCGCGCCGCGTCATCAAGGACCGCCTGGGCCGCGTGGTCGAGGCCGTGGGCGACCAGATCCCGCCCGTCGAGGGCCGCGACCTGCAGCTGAGCCTGGATTCCAAGGTGCAGTTCTTCGCCTACCAGAAGCTGCGCGCCGCCGTGCTGCAGCACAAGGCCAAGGCCGGCAGCGTGGTGGTGCTCGACGCGGAGACGGGCGAGGTGCTGGCCCTGGCCAACTACCCCAGCTATGTGCCCGACGAACGGCGCAACCTCACGGGTGAACAGCTGCGCAACCGCGCGATCACCGACACCTTCGAGCCCGGCTCCACGATGAAGCCCATCACGGTGGCGATGGCGCTGGAGGCCGGCCGCATCAAGCCGCAGACCATCATCGACACCACCCCGGGCCGCTACCAGATGGGCGGCTTCACGATCAGCGACACCCACAACTACGGCGTGCTGACGGTCGAGGGCGTGATCCAGAAGTCCAGCAACGTGGGCGCGCTCAAGATCGCCCAGAAGATGGCACCGCAGGAGATGTGGGACACCTTCACGGCGCTGGGCTACGGCCAAAAGCCGCGCATCCAGTTCCCTGGTGCGGTGAGCGGCCGGCTGCGCCCCTGGAAGACCTGGAAGCCGGTGGAACAGGCGACCATGGCCTACGGCTACGGCCTGTCGGCTTCGCTGTTCCAGATGGCGCAGTCGTACACGGCCTTCGCGCACGACGGCGAGATCATCCCCGTGACCATGCTCAAGAGCGATGGCAAGGCCGCGGGCACGCGCGTGTTCTCCGCGGAGACCGCCCTGTCCGTGCGCAAGATGCTGCAGATGGCAGCCGCGCCCGGCGGCACGGGTCCGCTGGCGCAGACCGTGGGGTACTCCGTAGGCGGCAAGTCCGGCACGGCGCGCAAGCAGGTGGGCAAGGGCTACTCCACCTCCAAGTACCGCGCCTGGTTCACGGGCATGGCCCCCATCGACCACCCGCGCGTGATCGTGGGCGTGATGATCGACGAGCCCTCCAACGGCACGTACTACGGCGGCACGGTGGCCGCGCCGGTGTTCAGCGAAGTGGTGCAGCAGTCGCTGCGCATCATGGGTGTGCAGCCCGACATCGCCGTCAAGCCGCAGATCGTCACGGCTGTGGAGGAAAGCTTCTAAATGCGCCTGCTGCGGACGCCCGTCGAAGCCGCCGGCTGGCTGCGCCAGCAGGTGCGCGGCACGCTGCGCACGGACAGCCGCGCGCTGCAGGCGGGCGACGGTTTCCTGGCCTGGCCCGGTGCGCGCACCGATGCGCGCCAGCACGTGGCCCAGGCCCTGGCGACTGGCACTGGCGCCTGCCTGGTGGAGGCACAGGGTGCAGAGGCCTTCGGCTTCGCGGACGACGACCGCGTGGCCGCGTATGCAGGCCTCAAGACCGATGCCGCGCTGGTGGCCGCCGAATTCTTCGGCCACCCCTCCCAGCAGTTGGACTTACTGGCCGTGACGGGCACCAACGGCAAGACCTCCACCGCCTGGTGGCTGGCGCAGGCCTTCTCCGCGCTGCCGCAGCCCCTTGCCTGTGCGATGGTCGGCACGCTGGGCGTGGGCCAGCCCCCTGCCGCGGGCGCTGATGCCGATGCGGTGGCGCCCGAGCTGCTTGCGACCGGCCTGACCACCCCCGACGCCGTGCTGCTGCAAGCGAGCCTGCGCCGCTTCGTGGACGGCGGCCTGCGCGCCTGCGCCATGGAGGCCTCGTCCATCGGCATCTGCGAGCACCGGCTGGACGGCACGCGCATCCACACCGCCATCTTCACGAACTTCACGCAGGACCACCTGGACTACCACGGCAGCATGGCCGCCTACTGGCAAGCCAAGCAACGCCTCTTCGCGTGGCCCGGCCTGCGCGCGGCCGTTGTGAACCTCGACGACCCGCAGTCCGCCGTGCTGCTCCAAAGCCTGGACGCCGCGCTGGATGTCTGGACTGTCTCCTGCACCCAGGCCGCCCGCCTGCGCGCCGAGGACCTGCACCACACGGAACGTGGCCTGGCCTTCACGGTCGTCGAAGGCAACACACGCGCGCTGCTGTGCACCGGCCTGATCGGCCAGTACAACGTGTCGAACCTGCTCGGCGTGCTGGCCACGCTGCGCGCCCACGGCGTGCCGCTTGCGGACGCCGTGGCCGTGTGCCACCGCCTGCTGCCCGTGCCTGGCCGCATGCAGTGCGTGGCCGAGCCTGGCCAGCCCCTGGTGGCGGTGGACTATGCCCACACGCCCGACGCACTGGACAAGGCCATTGCCGCGCTGCGCCCCGTGACGCAGCAGCGTGGTGGCCGGCTGTGGTGCGTGTTCGGCTGTGGCGGCGACCGTGACCCTGCCAAGCGCGCCCCCATGGGCCGCGCCGCCGCAGCCGCCGACCAGGTGATCGTGACCAGCGACAACCCGCGCAGCGAGGCACCGCAGTCCATCATCGACCAGATCCTGCCGGGTTTGCAGGGCCACGCGGCCGTGTCCGCCGAGGTGGACCGCGCACGCGCCATCGCGCAGGCGCTCTCTGCCGCCGCCCCGACCGACGTCGTGCTCGTGGCCGGCAAGGGCCATGAGGCTTACCAGGAGGTGGCCGGTGTGCGCCGCCCCTTCAGCGACCTGGAACAGGTGCGTGCGGCCCTGGCGCAGCGCCACCCCGTGGAGGTGGCGGCATGACCGCCGTGATGGCCACCCTCGGTGACCTGGCCAAGCTGCTGCCCGGCTGCACGCCCGTGGGCGCGCCGGACACACCGGTGCTGCGCGTGCACAGCGACACGCGCAGCCTGCGTGCCGGCGACCTGTTCGTGGCGCTGCAGGGCGAGACCTTCGACGGCAACCGCTTCCTGGCCCAGGCCCGCGCGCAGGGTGCCGCCGCAGCGCTGTGCCACACGGGCGCGGGCCTGGCAGCCAGCGGCATGCCGGGCCTGGAAGTGGCCGACAGCCTCGCCGCACTGGGCACCCTGTCCACCGCCTGGCGCGCGCAGTTCACGTTGCCGCTGATCGCGGTGACCGGCTCCAACGGCAAGACCACCGTCACGCAGATGCTGGCGGCGATCCTCACGGCGTTCCGGCAGGACGCCGCGCTCGCCACGCAGGGCAACTACAACAACGCCATCGGCCTGCCGCTGACGCTGCTGCGCCTGCGCCCGCAGCACCGCATCGCGGCCGTGGAGCTGGGCATGAACCACCCCGGTGAGATCGCGCTGCTGGCCGCGATGGCCCAGCCCACCGTGGCCCTGGTCAACAACGCGCAGCGCGAGCACATGGAGTTCATGGCCACCGTGGAAGCCGTAGCGCGCGAGAACGGCAGCGTGATCGCCGCCCTGCCCGCCGACGGCAGTGTGGTCATCCCCGCGGACGAAGCCTACACACCGCTATGGCGCGAGATGGCGGGCACCCGCACCGTGCTCGACTTCGCCCTTGCCGCGGGCACGCCGGCCTCCGTCACCGCCGACGAACCGCGCTGGGCGGATGGCGCCTGGCAGGTGCACGTCCACACCCCCCAGGGCGCCTTTGATTGCACGCTGCACATCGCCGGGCGCCACAACGTCCAGAATGCATTGGCCGCCACAGCCTGTGCGCTGGCAGCCGGCGTGCCACTGCACGCGATCGCCGAGGGCCTGACGGCTTTCGTGCCCGTCAAGGGCCGCTCGCGCGCGCTGGCGCTGCGGGTCGGTGGACGGGCGCTGACGCTGGTGGACGACAGCTACAACGCCAACCCCGATTCCGTGGCCGCCGCCATCGCCGTGCTGGCCGCGCTGCCCAGCCCGCGCCTGCTGGTGCTGGGCGACATGGGCGAGGTCGGTGACCAGGGCCCGCGCTTCCACACCGAAGCCGGTGAACAGGCGAGGGCCGCGGGCATCGAGACGCTGTTTGCCGTGGGCGCGCAAAGCGCCCACGCGGTGGCTGGCTTCGGCCCCGGTGCGCGGCACTTCGGCGACCAGGAAAGCCTGATCGCCGCGGCGCGTGCCCAACTCCCCCGGACCGGCAGCGTGCTGGTCAAGGGTTCCAAATTCATGAAGATGCCGGTGGTGGTCGACGCCTTGGCCAAAGAGAGCGCCGATGCTGCATAGTCTCGCCCAATGGCTGCAAGGCCTGTCGCCCGATTTCGGTTTCCTGCGGGTGTTCCAGTACATCACCTTCCGCGCCGTCATGGCCGCCATGACGGCGCTGCTCATGGGCCTGGTGGGCGGACCGCGCGTGATCCGCTACCTCACGCGGCTGAAGATCGGCCAGCCCGTGCGCGGCTACGGAATGGAGACGCACCTGGCCAAGAGCGGCACGCCCACCATGGGCGGCGTGCTGATCCTGCTGTGCGTGGCGGTCTCGACACTGCTGTGGATGGACCTGTCCAACCGCTTCGTGTGGATCGTGCTGCTGGTCACGCTGGGTTTCGGCGCCATCGGCTGGGTGGACGACTGGCGCAAGGTCGTCAACAAGGACCCCGAAGGCATGCGCTCGCGCGAGAAGTACATGTGGCAGTCGATCATCGGCCTGGTCGCGGCGCTGTACCTGGTGTTCTCCATCTCCGAGAACTCCAACGCCCGCGTGCTGGAGCTGTTCATGAGCTGGGTGCGTTCGGGCTTCGACCTGAGCCTGCCGCCCAAGGCGGGCCTGTTCGTGCCCTTCTTCAAGGAGATCACCTACCCGCTGGGCGTGCTGGGCTTCGTGATCCTCACCTACCTGGTCATCGTGGGCTCCAGCAATGCCGTGAACCTCACGGACGGCCTGGACGGCCTGGCGATCATGCCGGTGGTGATGGTGGGCTCGGCGCTGGGCGTCTTCGCCTACGTGACCGGCAGCGCGGTGTTCTCGAAGTACCTGCTGTTCCCCAACATCCCCGGCGCGGGCGAGCTGCTGATCTTCTGCTCGGCGCTGGCGGGCGCGGGGCTGGCATTCCTGTGGTTCAACACGCACCCGGCGCAGGTGTTCATGGGCGACGTGGGCGCACTGGCGCTCGGCGGCGCTTTAGGCACCATCGCCGTGATCGTGCGCCAGGAGATCGTGCTGGCCATCATGGGCGGCATCTTCGTGGCCGAGGCGCTGTCGGTGATGCTGCAGGTGACCTGGTTCAAGTACACGCGCAAGCGGTATGGCGAAGGCCGCCGCTTCTTCAAGATGGCGCCGCTGCACCACCATTTCGAGAAGACGGGCTGGAAGGAGACGCAGGTCGTCGTGCGTTTCTGGATCATCACGATGCTGTTGTGCCTGGTGGGCCTGTCCACACTGAAGCTGCGATGAAACATCTTCAGGACCTCCCCGTGCTGGTGCTGGGCCTGGGTGCCTCGGGCCTGGCCATGGCACGCTGGTGCGCCGCGCACGGGGCGGACGTGACGGTGGCCGACACGCGCGAGGCCCCGCCGCAGCTGGCCGAGCTGCAGCGCGACGCGCCGCAGGCGCGCTTCGTGGGTGGCGCCTTCACGGCCGCACTGGTGGAAGGCACGGCCCTGCGCGCTGTCTACCGCTCGCCCGGCCTGTCGCCGGCCCAGCTGGCGCCCGTGGTGGACGCCGCACGCGCGATGGGGCTGCCCGTTGGTGGCGAACTCGACCTGTTCGCACAGGCCCTGCGCGATCTGGCAGAGGCGGATGCCGTGCCACCTGCAGAGGACGGCTCTGCCGAGGCCACGGAAGCCATCGAGGTGGTCGCCGACGCCCTGCCGGCAGATGCCGAAACGACGGAGGGCGACACGGAAGCAGACACCGCCGCACCGATTGCACCGCCTTCCGACGACGAAGAAGTCCCGCTTCCCATCGCCCCGCCGCCGCCTCCCCCTGCTGGTTACCACCCCGCCGTGCTGGCCATCACCGGCACCAATGGCAAGACCACCGTCACCTCCCTGACGGGCCAGCTCGTGGCGCGCGCGGGCAAGACCGTGGCCGTGGCCGGCAACATCGGCCCGACGCTGCTGGACACGCTGGCCGCCCACATCGCCGCCGATACGCTGCCCGAGGTCTGGGTGCTGGAACTCTCCAGCTTCCAGCTCGATGCCGCCACGCAGTTCAACCCCACGGCCGCCACCGTGCTGAACCTCACGCAGGACCACCTGGACTGGCACGGCAGCATGGAAGCCTATGCGGCAGCCAAGGCCCGCATCTTCGGCGCAACGACGCTGATGCTGCTGAACCGCGATGACCCCGCCGTGATGGCCCTGCTGCCCGTGCCGGTGGCCGCCAAGGGCTCGCGCGCCAAGCCGCAGCCGCCCCGCACGCACCTTCGCTTCGGCGCCGACATGCCCCAGCGCCCCGGCGATTACGGCCTGGAGGTCGTCAACGGCGTGGCCTGGCTGGTGCGCGCCTTCGAGAGCGACGGCCTCAAGCGCCGCCGCTCCGAAGCGCCGGAAGACCTGCACCTGCAGCGCCTGATGCCGGCCGAGGCGCTGCGCATCCGTGGACGCCACAACGCCGTGAACGCACTCGCCGCGCTGGCGCTGGCCAGTGCCGCGGGCTGCGCGCTGGCGCCGATGCTCTACGGCCTGCGTGAATACCGCGGCGAGCCACACCGCGTGGAGCCCATCGGCATCGTGGATGAGGTCGAGTATTTCGACGACAGCAAGGGCACGAACGTCGGCGCTACCGTGGCCGCCCTGAACGGCCTTGGCGCCGAACGGCGCCTGGTGGTGATCCTGGGCGGTGACGGCAAGGGGCAGGATTTCTCCCCACTGGCCGAGCCGGTCGCCCAGCATGCCCGCGCCGTGGTGCTGATCGGCCGCGACGCGCCGCAGATCCGCGCGGCGTTGCACGGCAGTGGCGTGGAGCTGCTGCAGGCCGACAGCATGGACGACGCGGTCGCACTGGCCGCGCAGCAGGCCCGGCCGGGCGACGCCGTGCTGCTGTCGCCCGCCTGCGCCAGCTTCGACATGTTCCGCAACTACGAACACCGCGCCCAGGCCTTCGCCGAGGCCGTGGCGGAGCGGGCCCGCGATGCCGGGCAGATGCTGGAAGGGCAATCATGAGCGCACGCACGGCCGTTCCGAAGGGCGCTCGCACCGCAGCGCGAAGTGCGGAGGTGATCCTGTGAGCCGCCGGGCCGCTCCCAAGGCGAACAGCACCGCAGCGCGAAGCGCGGAGGTTAGTTTATGAGCGCGCAACCCGCTGCCCGCAACGACGCCGGCGCCGCGCCGCTGGCCGGCCTGCAGCGCCTGCGCGGCTGGTTCTCCGGCTTTGCGGGCAAGGCGCAGGACCACCTGCCCGTGCGCCTGGGCAGTCGCCGGGCGGGCCTCACGGCGGCGCCCGTGCGCCTGGCCAGCTTCGACCAGGGGCTGCTGTGGGTCACGGTGGCGCTGCTGGCCTGGGGCCTGGTGATGGTGTATTCGGCCTCCATCGCGATGCCCGACAACCCGCGCTTCTCGGGCTACACGCACAACTACTTCCTGGTGCGCCACACCATGTGGCTGGGCATCTCCTTCGTGGCAGCGCTGATCGCGTTCCAGATTCCCATCGCGCAGTGGGAGAAATACGCGCCCTGGCTGTTCGTGGTCGCGCTGATCCTGCTGATCGCAGTGCTGATCCCCGGCATCGGCAAGGGCGTGAACGGTGCGCGCCGCTGGCTGGTGCTCGGTCCCATGACCTTCCAGCCCTCCGAGCTCGCCAAGTTCGCCGTGCTGCTGTACGCCGCCGACTACATGGTGCGCAAGATGGAGGTGAAGGAGAACTTCTTCCGCGCCGTGATGCCCATGGGCGCGGCCGTCGCCATCGTGGGCTTGCTGCTGCTGGCCGAGCCCGACATGGGCGCCTTCATGGTGATCGCCGTGATCGCCATGGGCATCCTGTTCCTGGGCGGCGTGAACGCGCGCATGTTCATGCTGATCGCGACCATCCTGGTGGTGGCCTTCAGCCTGATGATCGCCACCTCCGAGTGGCGTCGCGAGCGCATCTTTGCGTACCTCGACCCCTGGAGCGAGAAGAACGCGCTGGGCAAAGGCTACCAGCTCTCGCATTCACTGATCGCCATCGGCCGCGGCGAGATCTTCGGCGTGGGCCTGGGCGGCAGCGTGGAGAAGCTGCACTGGCTGCCCGAGGCGCACACCGACTTTTTGCTGGCCGTGATCGGCGAGGAATTCGGCCTCATCGGCATCCTCTGCGTGATCGCGCTGTTCCTGTGGATGACCCGCCGCATCATGCACATCGGCCGCCAGGCCATCGCGCTGGATCGCGTGTTCGCGGGCCTGGTGGCGCAGGGCGTGGGCATCTGGATGGGTTTCCAGGCGCTGATCAACATGGGCGTGAACCTGGGCGCGCTGCCCACCAAGGGCCTGACGCTGCCGCTGATGAGTTTCGGCGGCTCCGCGATCATCGTGAACCTGATCGCCATCGCGGTGGTG
This sequence comes from Burkholderiaceae bacterium, assembly GCA_965278985.1. Taxonomy (GTDB): domain Bacteria; phylum Pseudomonadota; class Gammaproteobacteria; order Burkholderiales; family Burkholderiaceae_C; genus CAISIP01. The sequence continues at coordinate 3,499,240 of OZ257131.1, forward strand.
CTGCGCATCGACATCGAGAGCCGGCAGATGATGCAGGGCGGGAGGCATTCCGCGTGACCAAACATCTCGTTGTGATGGCAGCCGGTACGGGAGGCCATGTGATCCCCGGTATCGCCGTGGCCCGCGAGATGCAATCGCGCGGCTGGAGCATCAGCTGGCTGGGCACGCGCACGGGCATGGAGAACCGCCTGGTGCCGCCGACCGGCATCGCACTGGACACCATCGCCTTCAGCGGCCTGCGCGGCAAGGGCCTGGTGCATACGCTCACGGGCGGCATGCGGCTGCTGGCCGCCTTCTGGTCCTGCCTGCGCATCCTGCGCCAGCGCCGCGCCGACGTGGTGCTGGGCATGGGCGGCTATGTGTGTTTCCCCGGCGGGCTGATGGCCACGCTGCTGGGCAAGCCGCTGGCGCTGGTGAATGCCGATGCCTCGCTGCTGATGAGCAACAAGGCGCTTTTGCCCATCGCCGACGCCGTGGCCTTCGGCTTCGATGGCGAGGCCGCATCGCGCACGAAGAACGCCCGCGTGACCGGCAACCCCGTGCGCTCCGAGATCGAGACGCTTCCCGCGCCGGAACAACGCTTCGCCGGCCGCAGCGGCCCGCTGCGCGTGCTGGTGGTGGGCGGCAGCCTGGGGGCGCGCGTGCTCAACGAGACCCTGCCCCAGGCGCTGGCCGCGATGGGCGCCGCCGCGCGTCCGCAGGTGCTGCACCAGACGGGCCAGGGCAACGATGCCGCCGTGGCCGCAGCCTACGCACAGGCCGGACTCCAGGCCGAGGTCCGGCCCTTCATCGAGGACATGGCGCAAGCCTTGGCCGACTGCGACGTGGTGGTGTGCCGTGCCGGCGCCGTGACGGTCAGCGAACTCTGCGCAGCCGGCGTGGCCGCGGTGCTGGTGCCGCTGATCGTCAGCACCACCTCGCACCAGCGCGACAACGCGCAGTGGCTGGCCCGCCACGAGGCCGGCATCCACCTGCCGCAGACGGAACTCACGGCGCGCCGCCTGGCCGAGCTGCTCGCAGGTCTTACGCGCGACATGCTGCAGGGCATGGCGCAGAAGGCGCGCGCGCTGGCCAAGCCCCACGCGGCTGCCCGCGTGGCCGACCAGATCGAATCGTTGGTGGCCGCATGAAGCACGCCGTCCGCCATCTCCACTTCATCGGCATCGGCGGCTCGGGCATGTCGGCCATCGCCGAGGTGCTGCAGAGCCTGGGCTACCACGTGAGCGGCTCGGACCTCTCAGGCAGCGCCACGCTGCGCCGCCTGCAGGGCCTGGGCATCGCCGTGCACGTGGGGCACGATGCGGCCCACATCGCCGGTGCGGACGCGGTGGTCACTTCCACCGCCGTGCAACCCGACAACGTGGAGGTGCTGGCCGCGCGCGAACGCCGCATCCCCGTGGTGCCGCGGGCCGTGATGCTGGCCGAGCTGATGCGCCAGAAGCAGGGCATCGCCATCGCCGGCACCCACGGCAAGACCACCACCACCAGCCTGGTGGCCAGCGTGCTGGCCGAGGCCGGCCTGGACCCCACCTTCGTGATCGGCGGCAAGCTCAACAGCGCCGGCGCCAACGCACGCCTGGGCCTGGGCGACTACATCGTGGTCGAGGCCGACGAGTCCGACGCCTCCTTCCTGCACCTGCTGCCGGTGATGGCCATCGTGACCAACATCGATGCCGACCACATGGCCACTTACGAGCACGACGTGGGCCGGCTGCGCAAGGCCTTCGTCGACTTCCTGCACCGCATGCCCTTCTACGGCACAGCCATCCTGTGCACCGACGACCCCGGCATCCGCGAGATCCTCACGCAGGTGGTGTGCCCCATCACCAGCTACGGCTTCGGCGAGGACGCCGAGGTGCGCGCCGTGGACGTGCGCGCGGTGGGCAGCCAGATGCATTTCACCGTGCAGCGCCGCAACGGCGTGGTGCTGCCGGACCTGCCCGTGGTACTGAACCTGCCGGGCCGCCACAACGTGCTCAACGCACTCTCGGCCATCGCCGTGGCCGCCGAGCTCGATGTGCCCGACGCCGCCGTGCAGGCCGCGCTGGCGAAGTTCGAGGGCGTGGGCCGCCGCTTCCAGCGGTATGGCGAATGCCCGGCGCGCACGGGCGGGCAGTTCACGCTGGTCGACGACTACGGCCACCACCCGGTGGAGATGGCCGCCACGCTGGAGGCCGCACGTGGCGCCTTCCCCGGCCGCCGCCTGGTGCTGGCCTTCCAGCCCCACCGCTACACCCGCACGCGCGATTGCTTCGAGGATTTCGTGAAGGTCATCGGCACGGCCGACAGCGTGCTGCTGTCCGAGGTCTACCCGGCCGGCGAGGCGCCCATCGTCGCCGCCGATGGCCGCGCACTGGCCCGGGCCTTGCGTGTGGCAGGCCAGGTGGAGCCAGTGTTCGTGGAAGACATCCAGGACCTGGCCCAGGCGATCCTGGACAACGGCCGCGATGGCGACGTGGTGCTGTGCATGGGCGCAGGCTCCATCGGCGCCGTACCGGGTCGTGTGGTGGAGATGGCGCAGGAGGTGCAGGCATGAACATGACAACCGCAATGGCGCTGGACCTGCCGGCGGTCACGGCCGAACACATCCGCGGCTTCGGCAAGGTGGCCGTGCTGATGGGTGGCGCCTCGGCCGAACGCGAGGTCTCGCTGATGTCGGGTGGCGGTGTGCTGCAGGCCTTGCAGAGCCGCGGCGTGGACGCGCATGCCTTCGACCCCGCGCAGCGCGAACTCGGCGCATTGAAAGCCGAGGGCTACCAGCGCTGCTTCATCGCGCTGCACGGCCGCTTCGGCGAGGACGGCACGGTGCAGGGCGCGCTGGAGCTGCTGGGCATCCCTTACACCGGCTCGGGCGTGATGGCCTCCTCCATCGCCATCGACAAGGTCATGACCAAGCGGGTGTGGATGGCCGAGGGCATCCCGACCCCGCGCTACCAGCTGCTGCGCCGCGGCCACTACCAGCGCCAGCAGGTGATCGAGATCCCCGATGCGCTGGGACTGCCGGTGATCGTCAAGCCCGCACGCGAAGGCTCCTCCATCGGCGTGACCAAGGTGCAGGGCTATTCGGAGATGCAGGGTGCCGTGGAAGCCGCTGCGGCCTGTGATGCCGACATCCTGTGCGAGGAGTGCATCGTCGGCGACGAGGTCACCTGCCCGATCCTGGGCACGGGCGAGGACGCGCGCGCCCTGCCGCTGATCCGCATCGTCGCGCCCGACGGCAACTACGACTACCAGAACAAGTATTTCACCGACGTCACGCAGTACCTCGTGCCCGCCGGCCTGCCGCATGGCGAGGAAGAAGCCATCCACGCGCTGGTGCTGCAGGCGTATCGCGTGCTGGGCTGCCGCGGCTGGGGCCGCATCGACGTGATGATCGATGAGAAGACCCGCAAGCCCTCCCTGCTGGAGATCAACACTTCGCCCGGCATGACCAGCCATTCGCTGGTGCCGATGTCGGCACGGGCCGCGGGGCTGAGCTACGAGGAACTGTGCGTGCAACTGCTGGCCACGGCCGGACTGGACAAGGCTGCATGACACACGCCGGCATGTTCATCGCTGCGCACCGGAAGGAGGTGGACCATGGCTGACGTGGTGGCACCCCCTATCGACGTGCGCCTGATGAACGCCACGGCCAGCGTGATGTACGCGCTGTTCTGCCTGGGTACGCTGGTGATGCTGCTGCTGTGGACCGCGAACCGGCCCGTGTTCGCCGTGCAGGCCATCCATGTGAGCGGCGAGGTCAGCCACAACAACGCGCTCACGCTGCGGGCCAACGTGGTGCCCAAGCTCGACGGCAGCTTCCTGACGCTGGACCTCGCGCGCACCAAGCAGGCCTTCGAGGCCGTGCCATGGGTGCGCCGCGCCGTGGTGCGTCGCGAGTTCCCCAACCGCCTGCACGTGATCCTGCAGGAGCACAGCCCTGTGGCCTACTGGGGCGCGGAGAGCGAGCTGCGCCTGCTCAACAGCTTCGGCGAGGTCTTCGAGGCCAACCTGGGCGAGGTGGAGCACATCGCACTGCCGCGCCTGCAGGGGCCGGTGGACATGGCACCGCACATCCTGGCGATGTACCGCGCCCTGCAGCCGCGCTTCGACCAGCTGGACCTGACGCTGGAGGCGCTGGAGCTGTCGCGCCGCGGCAGCTGGGTGGCGAAGCTGGATTCGGGCGCGGCCATCGAGCTCGGGCGCGGCGACGACGCCACGGTGCTGGCCCGCAACGACCGGTTCCTGAAGACATTGACGCAGGTCACCTCGCGCTACAGCCGCCGCCCGGATGCGGTGGAGAGCGCGGACCTGCGTTATGCGGGCGGATACGCCCTGCGCCTGCGCGGTGTGACCACCGTGTCGGCCGAAGCGGTCAAGAAGAAGTAGCACACATCACGAACAGGTGCGCATATGGCGAAAGAGTACAAAGATTTGGTGGTGGGTCTGGACATCGGCACCGCCAAGATCATGGTGGTGGTGGCCGAGGTGCTGCCGGGGGGCACGCTCAAGCTCGCGGGGCTGGGCGTGGCACCCAGCACGGGCTTGAAACGCGGCGTGGTGGTGAACATCGACGCCACGGTGCAGAGCATCCAGCTGGCGCTGAAGGAGGCCGAGCTGATGGCCGACTGCCGCATCACGCGGGTCTACACCGGCATCACGGGCAGCCACATCCGCGGCATCAACTCCAGCGGCATGGTGGCCGTGAAGGACCGCGAGGTCACCCAGGCCGACGTGGCGCGGGTGGTGGAGACGGCCAAGGCCATCAACATCTCGACCGACCAGCGGCTGCTGCTGGTGGAGCCGCAGGAATTCATCATCGACGGGCAGGATGTGAAGGAGCCCATCGGCATGAGCGGCATCCGCCTGGAGGCGAAGGTGCACATCGTGACCGGGGCACAGAGCGCGGCCGAGAACATCATCAAGTGCGTGCGCCGCTGCGGGCTGGAGGTGGAACAGTTGATGCTGAATCCGCTGGCATCCAGCCAGTCGGTGCTGACGGATGACGAGCGCGAATTGGGCGTGGCGCTGATCGACATCGGCGCGGGTACCACGGACGTGGCGATCTTCACCAACGGCGCGATCCGCCACACCTCGGTGATCCCCATCGCCGGGGACCTGATCACCAGCGACATCGCGATGGCGCTGCGCACGCCCACCAAGGACGCCGAAGACATCAAGGTCGAGAACGGCTGCGCCAAGCAACTCCTGGCCGATGCCGAGGTGCAGGTGGAGGTACCCGGCCTGGGCGACCGTGCCCCGCGCATGCTGAGCCGCCAGGCGCTGGCCGGTGTGATCGAGCCGCGCGTGGAAGAGATCTTCGCGCTGGTGCACCAGGTGATCCGCGAGTCCGGCTTCGAGGAAGTGTTATCCAGCGGCATCGTGCTGACCGGTGGCAGCAGCGTGATGCCGGGCATGGTGGAACTGGGGGAGGACATCTTCCTCAAACCCGTTCGCCGCGGCGTGCCCCACTATGCGAACGCCCTTGCCGACATGGTGTCGCAACCCCGCGCCGCCACCGTGATGGGCCTGATGGAAGAAGCCCGGCTCGCGCGCATGCGCGGCCACAAGGTGGCGCAGAAGGCCGGCTCGATGAAGACGGCACTGGGCCAGATGCGCGACTGGTTCGTGGGGACCTTCTGATGCTTCAACGCACCACCCCCCCGCGCCGCACCGGCGACAAACATGCACGCAGCAACTGGCTGGCACGCGCCAGCCCGCCGTGGCGATGGCGATGCAAGGAACCACCGGACTGAAAGCCCGGCGCCGACGAAGACACACAAAGAACTGACGAAATATCTTGGCAACTGCAACCGACATTCAGGAGAGAAACATGGCCATCGAAATGATCGAAGACAACGCCTTCAATCTGGGCACCCAGATCAAGGTCATCGGCGTGGGCGGGGGCGGCGGCAACGCCGTCGAGCACATGATCGAGTGCAAGGTGGGGGGCGTTGAATTCATCTGCGCCAACACGGACTCGCAGGCACTGAGCCGCAGCGCCGCCCACAAGACGATCCAGCTGGGCACCTCGGGCCTGGGCGCCGGCAGCAAGCCCGACAAGGGCAAGTCCGCCGCCGAAGAAGCGGAAGCCGAGATCCGCAGCGCCATCGAAGGTGCGCACATGCTGTTCATCACCGCCGGCATGGGCGGTGGCACCGGCACCGGTGCGGCCCCCGTGATCGCCCGCGTGGCGCGCGAAATGGGCATCCTGACGGTGGGCGTGGTCACCAAGCCCTTCGATTTCGAAGGCAGCCGCCGCATGGGCATCGCCGACACGGGCCTCACCGAACTCGAATCCAACCTCGACTCGTTGATCGTGGTGCTCAACGAGAAGCTGCAGGAAGTGCTGGGCGACGACATCACGCAGGACGAGGCCTTCGCGCATGCCAACGACGTGCTGAAGAACGCCGTGGGCGGCATCGCCGAAATCATCAACGTGCCGGCCCACATGAACGTCGACTTCGAAGACGTGCGCACCGTGATGGGCGAGCCCGGCAAGGCCATGATGGGCACGGCCACCGCTGGCGGCCCCGACCGCGCGCGCATCGCCGCCGAGCAGGCCGTGGCCTGCCCGCTGCTCGAAGGCGTGGACCTGTCGGGTGCCAAGGGCGTGCTGGTGCTGATCACGGCGTCCAAGGGCTCGCTGAAGCTCTCCGAGTCCAAGCTGGCGATGAACACCATCCGCGCCTTCGCTTCACCCGACGCGCTGGTGATCTACGGCACGGCCTACGACGACAGCCTGGGCGACGAGATCCGCGTGACCGTGGTGGCCACCGGCCTGTCGCGCCAGGGCCAGCGCCGCAACGCGCCCCCGCTGCAGGTGCTGCGCACCGGCACCGACAACGTGCCCTTCCAGGTGCCCACGCTGGGCAGTGTGCTGGCCGGTGCCGTGCCTGGCGCGATCGCCACGCAACCGGACTACCACAGCATGGGCACGCCGGCCGTCTGGCGCGGCCGCACCTCGGCCGCAGCCAAGGTGGATGCGTTGTCCAGCGGTGGCATGGACGACTACGAGATCCCGGCGTTCCTGCGCAAGCAGGCGGACTGAGCCCGGCGCACGCCCGATCTCCTTGACCCGCGCGCCCTTCGCGGGCGCCTCCTCAAAGCAGATCCCGCTGCCGCGCTCCGTTCCACCGGAGCGGCTGCAGCGGGAAGCGGCTGAACCGGCCGTTCAACGCGGCTGTGTCTGCGCCACCAGCGTCACCAAGGGAGCGCGGCACTGAGGTTGGCGATCAGTGTGGACTGAAAGACTTCGGGTTGCGGCGTGTCTGCTGCGCAGCCATGTCCAGCGCGAGGCTGCCCTGCGTCATCGGCGCAACCGCTAACAAGCCTGGGTCTTCACGCCGCGGCCTTGCGCGGACGGCCGCCTTTCGCGCCATTGGCGCGCGCGGCCTCCGTCTTCGCGGCGGATGTCACGCTCCCCGCACGGGCGGCGTGCTGGCGCATCCAGGCTCGGCTGCCGAAAACACCCGCCAGCAGTCCTTCCACCGTCAAGTCGGCATCGAGGCGGGGCCAGTGCAGGCCCGTCCCCATCGGCGTGATCTCGATCTCCGCCAGATCGGCGGATGTGGCTTGCGACAAGCCTTGCGCCAATTGAGGCGGGAAGGCGAAGGATGTGCCATTCGCCAGTTCGACCACGATGCGCTTCTTGCGTGCATCGAAACGCGCGCCAGTCGCCTGCAGATGCGGGCTGCTGTGCGCAGCGCCGCGCGCCGTGGCTTGGGGCAAACGCTTCAACTCTGCTTCCACCCAGGCGGGCCATGCCGGCTTAGTCATGAAGGTCGCTCCACATGGTACGAAGTTGACTCAGATGCTGCGCCACCACCGTCAGCGTCAAGGCAACCTCGGCTGCCTTTGGTTTGCCTGAAGCGGTCATCAACGCAGGAGGGTGCGACAGCGCAACCCGGATTTCCCAACCCGTACCCATCACATGGGTGTGAGGTGGCGGGTGATCATTGGCGTACACCACCATCCGCAGCGAACGGGAACGGATGCTGGGCATGGCCGAATACTAACCCAACAGGTTTGGTTTTAACTGAGCGAGGGCGCTCACCGGCCCACCGCACGCGCCCGGCGTGTCCCTTGGGGCGTGGCGCTACCACCAGCATCCGCGCCACACCGTGCTGCAGGGGCCACTGACGCAGCGCTCCCAGCTTTGTGACAACACCAAAATCAACGGTGTCGCACATAATCAAAAAAATGCAGATGCCGTGTGGTGGCCGTGTCGCGATCACCTACCTCGCCGCCGCACGCAGCAGCGCGGCGAACGTGTCTTTCACAGGATGGCCACTATGACTTCGGTTCACCATGGACGCCACACGGCGCCCGCGCGGTCCTTTGCCTGGATGCCCCTGGTCCTGCTGGTGTCGCTGCTGGGGGCGCCCCATCGCGCGCATGCAGACGTCGCCACCGAGATGGGCGCGGCCGCGCGCCAGCACCAGGCGGGTGGCTTCGAAGCCGCGCTCGCACATTGGGAGCAGGCGCGGCAGCAAGCACAACTGGCGGGTGATGCCCCAGCCGAGGCACGTGCCCAGCTGGGCGCGGCGAGGAGCTACCTCGCCCTGGGACGCACACCCCTGGCCACGCAACGCCTGGAAAGCGCGCGCACCCTGGCCACGGCGCAAGGCGACCAAGCCTTGCTGGGGCCGATCTCCGCGGCGCTGGGCAGCGCGCTGCTGCTGGCCGGTGAGCCCGAGCGGGCCCGCGCCGCATTGGAGCAGGCCATCACGCTGGGGCGCAATGGCAGCGACCAGGATGTCATCGCACAGAGCGCCAACGACCTGGCGCGGCTGGAAGCCGAAGCGGGCAACACCCCCCGCGCCGCCGAGCTGTACCGGCAAGGCATGGCCAGTGCACGCAGCAGCGGCAACCCGGGGCTGGAGGCCACTGCCGCCGTTAACCTGGCGCGCCTGCCCTTGCCTGCCGATGAGCGCCTGCGGGCTTTGTCGGCCGCGCAGCCCCTGGTACGGGCCCTGCCACCGTCGCACCTGCGGGCCATGACACTGGTCAGCGTTGCGCGGCTGCAGAGCGAGACGCCCGATGCCGCCGCGACCCCGGGCACCGCGCGCCGCGAGGCGGCCGCGGACTTCGACGCCGCCGCCACCACCGCCCGCGAGATCGGCGACCCGCGGGTGCTGAGCTACGCGCTGGGCTACAAGGGCGCGATGGTCGAGGCGGCCAACGATCCCGTGCAGGCGCTGGACCTGACGCGCCAGGCAGCACGTGCGGCGCTGCAGGCCAATGCGCTGGAGAGCCTGTACCGCTGGGAGTGGCAGGCCGGGCGGCTGCTGCGCCAGCTGGGCGACGAGGATGCCGCGCTGGCGGCCTACCGCGTGGCGGCCAGCACACTCGAACGCATCCGGCCGGACCTCGCCGCCAGCGGCACGGGCGACTTCCGGGCCAAGGCCAGCCCGGTCTACCTGGGCGTGGCGGACCTGCTGATCCGGCGCGCCGAACGCGCGGCGAAACCCGACGCGGCCCAGGCCGACCTGCTGGAAGCCCGCCGCACCATGGAGGCCCTCAAGAGCGCCGAGCTGGAGGACTTCTTCCAGGACGACTGCGTCGCCGCGCTCAAGTCCAAGACCAGCGGCATCGATGCGCTGGCGCCGCAGACGGCCGCGTTCTACCCCATCGTGCTGCCGGACCGGCTGGCCATCCTGGTGACGTTCCCGGATGGCCTGCGCGAGTACTCCAGCCCCGTGGGCGCCAAAAGGCTCGAGACCGAGACACGGGCGATGCGCCAGACGCTGGAAAAGCGCATGACACGCGAGTACCTGCAACACGCGCGCCAGCTCTACGACTGGGTGGTGCGCCCAGCGCTGGCCGACCTGCAGCGCGCGGGCGTGAAGACGCTGGTGTTCATTCCGGATGGCGCGCTGCGTACCATCCCCCTGGCCGCGCTCAGCGACGGCAAGCAGTTCCTGGTCGAGCAATACGCCGTCGCCACATCGCCGGGCCTGACGCTGACCGACCCGCGGCCGCTGGCGACCGTGCCGCCCCGGGTGTTGATGGCGGGGCTGACGGAGTCCGTGCAGGGCTTCGCGGCCTTGCCCGGTGTGAAGACCGAGATCACCAACATCGCGGGGATGCTGCCCGGCACCGAATTGCTGGACCAGGCGTTCCAGTCCAGCCGCTTCCGCAGCGACCTCGCCGCCGACCCCTACACCATCGTGCACGTGGCCTCGCATGGCGAGTTCGGCGCGAATGCCCAATCGACCTTCCTGCTCACGCACGACAGCAGGATCAACCTGAACGAGCTCGAAGGCATCCTGGGTGGCACCACCTACCGCGACCAGCCGGTGCAGTTGCTGGTGCTCAGTGCCTGCGAGACCGCCGCGGGCGACGACCGCTCGGCCATGGGCCTGGCCGGCATCGCCGTGAAGGCTGGCGCACGCAGCGCGCTGGCGACGCTGTGGTCGGTCAGTGACGTGGCCTCGACGCAGCTGGTCAGCGACTTCTACCGCGAACTCGGCAAGGGCAAGGAGTCCAACAAGGCGGAGGCCCTGCGCCAGGCGCAGCTGGCGCTGATGGCGGACCGCCGCTATCGCCACCCCTACTACTGGAGCCCGTTCCTGATGATCGGCAACTGGCTGTGAGGCTGCGGCCCTGCGGGCGCTCAGAAGTCGGCGCGTATCGCCAGGTGCCAGCCCCGGTCCTGCAGTGAGCGGCTGGGGTTCACGACGTCACGGCCCGCGAAGGTGTGGGCCCGGTAGAGCTCTGCGTGCAGGCCCGGGAAGGGGTCGTAGCGCAGGCCCACGCCGGCACTGCTGAGGGTCCTGGGCGTGTCCGTCGCACGCCCCTTGTACCAGGCCCCACCCGCATCGATGAAGGGCGCCAGCTGCAGCAGCGCGCTGCCGTCCTGGCTGCGCAGGATCGGCACGCGCACCTCGACCGACGCGGCATACCCGTAGTCCCGCACCAGCTGGTTGGTGCGAAAGCCGCGCACCGTGCGCATGCCACCCACCGCGAACTGCTCCAGCGGCAACAGGGGCTTGCTGACCAACTGCCCGTCGAAGCGCAGCACCAGTTGGCTGTCGCTCTGGCCGATGCGGCGGGCATGCTGGAACTGCCCCAGCCAGCCGACGAACTTGCCATTGGGCACATTGCTGCCCAGGTTGGTGGCACCGAAGGCGCCCACCCCCCAGCTGACCGTCGAGCGGATGGCCGTCACCTGGCCCGTGTCGCGGGCCACATAGTCCTGCACGAAGCGGAACACGCTGACCTTGCTCTCGCCGTCGGGTTCCACGCCGGGTGAAAACGCGAAGCCCGTGTCGAGCAGTTCCGACCGGCTCTGGCGCCTGTCGAAGCCCACGCTCAGGTTGAGCTGCTCGCGAGCGGTGCGCAGCAGCGGGTGGGTCACGCGCAGGCCGACGGTGCGGGAGCGGGACTGGATATCGAGTGCGTTGAGGGGCTTCTCGACCACCTTGGCCCTGGATACGTCCGCGAAAACATCCAGCGTGGTGTCGCTGGCGTTGAGGGGAATTCCGTAGCTGACCGAGGCTTTCGTGTACCCCTGCGCATGGCCCAGGTCCCAGCCCAGGATGTCGCCCCGGCCGCTGGGGCTGAGCAGCTGTCCGCGCAGGGTTGCGCGCGCCGCGCCCAGGCTGGGCGAGATGTCGTTGTCCAGCGTGGCGGACATCTGGCTGCGCGGGCCTTCCTGGATCCGCGCGTTCAGCACCGCTTCGCCAGGCCGGTCACCGGGTGCCAGTTCGGCGTTGATGCGGGCGATGAAAGGACCCTGCAGCAGGATCTGCAACCGGTCCTGCAGGGTGTTGACGCTGAGCGGGGCGGCACCGCCCAGCGCCAGCCGGTCGCGCACGTAGTCGCTGTGCAGATGCTCGGTGCCCGTCACGGTGATGCCGCTCAGGCGTCCCTCGACGATGCGGTACTCGATGACACCCTGGGCAACCTGCTGGTCCGGCAGCAGCGCGCCCGAGTTGATGTAGCCAGCCTGCACGTACTTCAACGTCAGGGCCTGGCGCAAGGCTGACAGATCCTCGGCCGTGACATCGCGCCCCACATACGGCGCCGTGACCGGCGCCAGTTCCTCGGCGCTGAAGACGGTGTTGCCGACCACGCGGATCTCGGTCACGCGGAGACGTGGCGTCGTGCCCCCTGTTGACGGCAGCACGGGCGGCGGCGTCGTTGGCGCCTGCAGTTGGGGAGTGCCCTGGCCGGGGACCAGCAGCGCGGGCGGACGCGGATCGCGCCCGGGCACGGCGGGCGGACCGACATCCTGCGCGTACAGCGCAGCGGGCAGGCACAGCCACGCGGTCGCGAGGTAGGCGGGCAGCGTTGCCAGAGGCCGCAGCGTGCGGCTGGCGCGACAAGGGGACTTCACCGTGCGCAACCCGCGACGGACAAGGACGCCATCAGGCCCGCGGCGGGAAGCCCCGCCGGTATGCGCGGCGAGGTGACACTGCGCGATGCCACACCAGCGTTGCGCTCCGGGATGCCCAAGCCCATGCTGGGCAGGTACCCGTCCGGATCGGGCGGCAGGCCCCCACGGCCGACCTCGACCAGGCTCGACAACCCAGCGCGTGCGCCGCTGCAGCCCGCGCGCAACAGGCTCGCGGCATCCAGGAAGGACGCGGGCAGCACTGCCAGCCCCGCGCTCACGTCCGTATCGGGCGCATCGATGTTCACCGAACCGTCGATGCCCAGCGCGGACGAGGCCGTGATGGCGGTGGCGGGATCGGCGATCAACTGGCCGGCCACGATGCGGATGTTGCCGCCCGGCCCGCCGAAGGCATTGGCGACGATCTGGCTGTTCTGCAGGACCACGAACTGCGGGTCGATGAAGATGTTGCCGCCGCCACCCACGCCGCTTTGCACGGAGGTCGTGATCTGGCTGTCGGTGAGGCGGATCAGCCGGGGCGCGAGCACGGTGATGTTGCCGCCATCCGACGTCGCCGCACGCGTGGCGATGCTGCTGCCCCGCATCTCCAGGCTGTCGGAGAGGCTGATCTCGATATTCCCGGCCACGCCGCTTCCCAGGCTGCTGGAGGAAATGGTGGCGCCGTCGGTGAGCTGCAGCACCGCAGCCTGCAGGCTCACATCACCGCCGGCGCCGCTGCCACGCGTCTCCGCGAACAGGCCGCTGGGACGGCCCGGGGCACTGCCGCGCATGGTGGCCTCGCCGCTCACCACCACATCCACGCGGCCCGCGTTGCCGCTGCCGACCACCAGCGCGCGCCCGTTGTCTTCGTCGAAATCCCCGCTGAAGCTGCGTATCTGCGCGCCACCGGTCATCAGCAGGCTGCCCACGCGGATGTCGACCGCGCCGGCATTGCCGTCGCCGATCGTGGTGGAGTCGAGCGCACCGCCGTCCATGCGCAGCACCGGGGCCGTCACACGCAATGTGCCGGCGTTGCCGGACGACGCCGCTGCAGTGGCGATGGTGCTGTCCTGTATGTCCAGGCTGTCGGAGATGCGGATGTCGATACGACCCGCCTGGCCACTGCCCAGGCTGCTGGAAGAAATCTCGGCGCCGTCGGAGAGGCGCAAGGTGGATGCCTGCAGGCTGATGTCACCACCGGCCCCGCTGCCACGGGTCTCGGCAACCAATCCGCTGGCACCGTCGGGTCCACTGCCACTGAGGGTGGCGCCACCGCTCACCACGACGTTCACGTCGCCGGCATTGCCACGCCCGCCCCCCAACAGCACCACGCTGCCGAAGTCATAGAAGGTGCCGCTGAAGCTGCGTATCTGCGCGCCGCCGCTCAGCTGCAGGCTCCCGACGCTGACCTCGATGGCGCCGGCATCGCCATCACCGATCGTGGTGGAGTCGAGCGCACCGCCGTGCATGCGCAGCACCGGCGCCGTCACGCGCAGGGTGCCGGCGGTGCCGAACAGGCCGGCGGCGCTCGCAATGAAGCTGTCTTGCATGTCCAGGCTGTCGGAGACGCGGATATCGATGTTGCCTGCCCGGCCACTACCCAGGCTGCTGGAAGAAATGGTGGCGCCATCCGTGAGCCGCAGTACCGAGGCCTGCAGGCTGACGTTGCCACCCGCCCCGCTGCCACGGGTCTCAGCAACCAATCCGCTCGCACCGTCGGGTCCACTGCCGCTGAGGGTCGCGTCCCCGCGCACCACGACGCTCACGTCGCCGGCATTGCCACGCCCGCCCGTTGCCACCACCACGCTGCCGAAGTCATATGCGATGCCGCTGAAGCTGCGAATCTGCGCGCCCCCGGTCAGCTGCAGGCTCCCGACGTTGACCTCGATGGCGCCGGCATTGCCATCACCGATCGTCGTGGAGTCCAGCGCACCACCGCTCATCCGCAGCACCGGGGCCGTCACGCGCAGGGTGCCGGCCGTGCCGAACAGCCCGGCAGCGGTCGCGATCAGGCTGTCCTGCATGTCCAGGCTGTCGGAGACGCGGATATCGACATTGCCTGCCCGTCCGCTGCCCAGGCTGCTGGACGAAATGGTGGCACCGTCCGTGAGCCGCAGCACCGCTGCCTGCAGGCTGAGTGCACCGCCCTCCCCGCTGCCACGGGTCTCCGCCACCAATCCGCTCGGACGGTCGGCTGCGCTGCCGGCGATGGTGGCCTGGCCGCTCACCACGACGTTCACGCTGCCCGCGTTGCCGCTGCCCACCACCAGCGCACCCCCGTTGGTCTCATCGAAACCGCCGCTGAAGCTGCGGATCTGCGCGCCACCTGCCAGCTGCAGGCTGCCGACGCTGACCTCGACCGCGCCGGCGTTGCCATCACCGACCGTGGTGGAGTCGATCACGCCGCCCTCCATGCGCAGCACCGGTGTCACCACCCGCAGCGTGCCGGCATGGCCGGTGGCTCCGAAAGACGTTGCAGTGAAGATGCCGCTGAGTCCGCCCGTGATGTCCACCGACGCGCTGGCGTCGATGTTCAGGTCGCCGGCGGCGCCTGGCCCGCCGGTGGAGCTGCTGATGCGCGCGCCGTCGGCCAGCGTCAGCGTGCGGGTGTGGATGCTCATGTGCCCGGCCGCGCCGCCCGTGGTCTCGGTGGAGAGGCTCAGCGTGACGACGCCTTGGCCGGTGTCCGGATCGATGGCGCCACTGGCCACGATGCTGTCCGCGGCAATGGACAACGCGCCGCCCGTGCCCGGCCCAAGGTTGCGCGTGCCGACGAAGCCGCCGTTGCGCAGGGCCAGGCTCCCGCCCGTCGTGATCGACAGCGAGGGGCCGGCGGCCGTGTCGTAGTTGTCGGCGCTGATGCCGGTGAAGCTGCCAGGGCCCTGGCCGCGGATCTCGATGGCGCCGGCTCGGATACGGATGTCCCCGGCGGCGCCCGGGCCGTAACTCTCGCTGATCACGAACGAGCCGCCCTCGATGGCCAGCGTGCCGCCCACATCGAGGCGGATGCCGGCACCCTTGCCCAGTCCCCCGTAGCTTCCCGCCAGCAGCACGGAGACGATGCCCGAGTCCGCGTCGGTACGGGCCAGCAGGTCGCCGCGCACGGCTATGTCGATCCCGCCGCCGTCGGCATCCCCATGGGTCTGCGCCAGCAGGCCGGCCGGCGCCAGGCTCAGCTGGTCGGCCCGGATGACGATGGAACCGCTGGCCCCGCTGTCCGCGAAGCCGAGGAAATTGCCGTCTCCGTCGAACTGCGGCGGGTCGCCCACGTCGATGAAACTGCTGCCGGACATCTGGACGTGGCCCAGCGTGGCGAAGCCGCTCAGGTCGAGCACCCCACCGGCACCGATCAGCGCTTCGCCGGCCGATGCCACGCTGGCCAGGCTGACTGTCGCACCCGGCGCGACGATGGCCGCGTTGCCATAGGCGCCGGCCTGGATCACGATGTCGCCCCCGACCAGCGCGAAGGTCTTGCCCGGCAGTACGGGCGCCGGCGTGTACGGGGCCCCCAGCCAGGGGCCGTTCAGCGTGATGGGCGCTGGCGTGGCGGACAGGAACCCGAAGGCCACCGGGTCGGCTGTCGTCAGCACGCTGTTCTTGGCGGCGTCGGCATGGAAGACGCCTCCATCGGCCAGGCGAAGGCTGTCGGCGGTGCTGAGGAAGACGGAGCCGGACACATTGAAGGCGCCGTTCTCGCCGATCACCACACCGTTGGGGTTGATGAAGTAGAAGTTGGCGCCGCTGATGGCCACGCTGAGCGGCCCGTCGATCAGGCTGGACTTCAGGCCCGTGATGTCGCTGGTGCCACCGGTGACGCGCGAGATGACGTTGCGGATCTCGGGAGGGCCGGTGAACACTGCGGTCTCCCCCGTGAGCACGTTGAAGACGCTGAAGCTGTGGAACAGGTTGCCGCCGCGCACCACGCCGCGCGTGGCGTCCACCGCGATGTTCCCGGACAACACCGCGCCGGAGCCGGTGAACACCGCTTCGCCATGCGCTCCGCCGGCCATGGCCAGCACGGCGGCCATCCATCCGAGGCCGCCAAATTTCCTTGCGTGGGAGCGGAAAACCATGCGCGTTTCCTTCGTTCTAGCCCAACCGTGCGAGAAGGGTAACAAGAAACTACCGTCTTGCAGGGCGTCCCGGCCTGCCGGACCAAAGAAAACACCCCCGGAGCCCAGGCTCCGGGGGTGGGACGACCAACTGGTTGCGGGACGTGCCGGTGATCAGGCAGGCCGCGCAGCGACCCGCCGACGCCCCCAGGCCAACATGCCAAGCGCCAACCCGACCAGTGCAAGGCTGCCGGGTTCGGGAACGCTGGACGCCACGATCTCAGGGACCGAACCGCAAGGCACCAGCGTGCCATCGCCGAGCACGCACTCTGGATTGAGCCGGGACTGGGGGCGGGGCACACAGTTGTTGCCATTGGAGTCGCACACTACGCCCGTGCCGTCGTCCAGGAAGCTGCCTTCCCCCACGTAGACGTAGGGGCCGATGTGTTTCAGCTCCTGCATGAGACGCACCTCGAACGTCGTGCAGGTCGCCACGTCGTTTGAACACGTCACCTCCAGCAGCGAACCCAGCGAGGTCGCAAAGAGGTTGAAGTAATCGTCGTTTTGGGGAGTGTCTCCATACGGAACAGCAGGGTTGCTAGCGTAGTCACCGCCTCCGAGGTAGGTCAATGTGCCGACGGCATTCGTCAGGCTATCCGCTGTCAAGGTGATGGTGGTGCCGTCGTCCGAAAGGCGGGTCGACCCCAGGTAGCTGAAGTACAGCTCCCAGGTCCCGGCGTCGCCGCTGGTGCCATACCCGGAATACGACCCGCCGAACGTGGCAGTGAACGTGAAGCCGCTGGCCGTGCCGCCGCTGAAACAGTTCGCACAGTAACTGAGCGCGTTCGTGCCATTGGACAGCGAAAGATCCAGATCCAGCGGCCGGTAGACCCCGGTCACCGTGGTGATGCCACTGCGCGCCGTGACGGGATAGGCCTCGACCGTCTCGGCCAGCGCCGCACAAAGGACTACCGCGGCACACGCCGCAAGGAAGCGTCGGAAGTTCATTGGGAGGTTCCTGTGACGCGGACGCAGAGAGGGGTCCGCTCACTTTTTGTAAGCAATTTTTGCACCAACGCAGCAATTTGTCACAGAATCAAGGTGTCATACGCACTTTTAACTGCAGGACAGGACGCGGCTGTAAAGCTTTCCGTCACCGCGCCGTGCCCTGCGGCTTTCCACACTCCAACGCCCCCCTCACGTGCCACCCCGCTTGCCCTCCCTTCGCGTCCTCGGCCGCTGGCTGCAGCAGCCCGCCTGGATCGGGCTCGGGATCGGACTCGTGGCCTTCCTGGCCGTGGCGGGGCTGCGCATGCTGGGCGGGTTGCAGCCGATGGAGCTCGCCGTGCAGGACCTCTACCTCGGCGCGCGGCCGGATGCGGGCTGGCGCGAGGACCGTGTGGTGGTGGTGCTGATCGACGACGAGGACATCCGCCGCGTCGGCCAGTGGCCGCTCACGGACGACACCATGGCACAGGTGATCGAGAACCTGGATGCAGGCGGCCCGCGCGCCGTCGGCTTCGACCTGTACCGCGACCTGCCGGTGGCGCCCGGTACGGAGCGCTTCACCCGCCTGCTGGCTGCCAACGACCATGTGTTCTTCGTGATGAAGTTCGGTGGCCGCGATACCGCCCGCGTGTCGGCGCCGCCGGCGCTGGCCGCCACCGGACAGGTCGGGTTCGCCGACCTGCTGGTCGATCCCGGCGGCTTCGTGCGCCGCGGCCTGCTGTTCCTGGACGATGGCGAGACGCTGGCCTATTCCTTCGCATGGCGGCTGGCCATGCCCTACCTTGCAGCGCAGGGCGTGTCGCCCGCGCCCGGTGCACCGAACCCCGAGCATGTGCGCCTGGGCAGCACGACGATCCGGCCCATGGAGACGGACGACGGGCCTTATGTGCAGGCCGACGCGGGGGGTTACCAGTTCCCGCTGGACTTCAAGGGCGGCGAGAAGCCGTTTCGCATCTTCTCGCTGTCCGATGTACTGGACCGGCGGGTCCCGGCCGATGCGCTGCGCGGGCGCATCGTGCTGGTGGGCGCGTCGGCGGACAGCGTGAAGGATTTCTTCCTGACGCCTTTCAACCATCGCCAGAGCAACGCGCCCAGCACGCCCGGCGTCATCGTGCATGCCCATGCGGTCAGCCAGCTGTTGCGCGCGGGGCTGGACGGCGAACAGCCGCTGAACTTCCTCCCCAGCGTGACCGGCTACCTGGCCATGCTGCTCTGGAGCCTGGTGGCCGTGGCCACGGCGTTGCGCGTGCGGGTGCTGGGCATCTTCGCGGCCCTGGCCGGCATCGAGGCCCTGGCCCTGCTGGGGGGCAGTTATGCCGCCTTCCTGGCCGGCTGGTGGATTCCGGTGGTGCCGCTGGCGCTGGTGGGCCTGGCCAGCGCGGGCCTGTCCATCGCCTACCTCTCCAGCCTGGAGCGCGATGAGCGCCGCTACCTGATGGACATCTTCTCCAAGCAGGTGTCGCCCGACGTGGCCGAGGAGATGTGGCGTTCGCGCGACCAGTTCCTGCAGGGCGGTCGCCTGGAGCCCCGGCTGCTGACCGCCACCATCCTGTTCACCGACTTGCACAACTTCACGCCGGTGGCTGAACGCTTGTCGCCGCCGGAACTGATGGACTGGCTGAACCTGTACATGGACCGCATGGCGGGCCTGGTCATGCAGCATGGTGGCGTGGTCGACGACTACTTCGGCGATGCCATCAAGGCCAACTTCGGCGTGCCCATCGCGCGCGCCGACGAGGCCGCGATCGACGAGGACGCACGCCACGCCGTGCGATGCGCCCTGGCCATGGGCGTGGCGCTGGAGGCCATGAACCGGGACTGGGAAGCGGCCGGCCTGCCGCGCATCAGCATGCGGGTCGGCATCGCCACCGGTGAGGTGGTCGCAGGCTGCCTGGGCAGCACGCAGCGCATGAAGTTCACGACGCTGGGTGACATCGTGAACACCGCGGCGCGGTTGGAAACCTACGGCAAGGACGATCCGAAGGTGACGGCCGTGGACAGCATCAGCCGGGTGCTGATCTCGGAGGAGACCGCCCGGCGCATCGGCCCTGGCTTCATCACGCAGGCGGTGGGTGCCCTCAAGCTCAAGGGCAAGGAGACGGTGGTCCCGGTCTACCGCGTGGAGGAAGAGCGCGTGCCGGGTCGGGCGATGTGATTCGCGTCTCCACACCACGCCCTCTGCAACCACCACCCCTATACTGGATCTCCGAAGTGGGGCCCGCCACCGATGCTGGCCGTCCCTGCCACCCCACGAGGACCCTCCCATGCGCGCAGCACTGATTTCCCTGATGGCTCTCGTCACCTCGGTGTTCCTGGCGTTGCCGGGAACGGCCCAGGCGCAGGCGACCTCCGGGGCAGCCGACAGCGCAAGCTCCACCTACAAGCCGCCCATGCGCGGAGCACCGTCCCGGCGGGTCGGTGGGGCCACGCGGGGCGCCGGCACCACGGACATGGTGCTGACCGTGCTGGCGCCCGACCAGACGGGCCTCACCACGCAGGCACAGCCCACGCTGTACTGGTATGCCTCCAAGCCCACCAACACCCTGATCGAATTGACGCTGATTTCGGACGATGCCGAGCTGCCGGTCCTGTCGAAGAGCATCCAGCTGACGCCCGGTGGCGTGCAGGCGATCAACCTCGCCAGTTATGGCGTGACGCTGGCGCCCGAGACCGAATACGAGTGGTTCGTGTCGGTGGTCTCGGACACCCAGCAGCGCTCCAAGGACGTCACCAGCGGCGGCACCATCCGCCGCGTGGCGCCCGATCCGGCGGTGCAGGCGAAGGTCGCAGCCGCGGCTGAGCGTGCGGTGCCGGGCATCTACGCCGAGGCCGGGCTGTGGTACGACGCGCTCGGTGCGCTGTCGCGCCTGATCGAGCGCAACCCCGACGATGCCGCACTGCGCGCCGCACGGGCGGGGCTGCTCGAACAGATCGGCTTGCCCGCCGCTGCGGCCTACGACCGCGCCGCGCGCCGCTGAGCCGGTTGCACCGGCCATCGCAGGGCATGGCCGGCGTGGCATGTTTGCGCGGCGAAACATGTGGCAAAGCCCGGGACACATGCGGCTACAGGCCGGCTTTTACAATCGTGGGATGCTCCGACAACGCACCCTCAAGTCCCTGACCCGCGCCGTCGGCGTGGGCGTACATAGCGGACAACGCGTCGAGCTCACGCTGCGGCCCGCCGCACCGGACACCGGCATCGTCTTCCGCCGCGTGGACCTCGCCACGCCGGTGGACATCCCGATGCGGGCATCCTCTGTCTCCGACACCCGCATGGCCACCACGGTCTCCAGCGGCGCGGCCAAGGTCGCCACGGTCGAACACCTGATGTCGGCCTGCGCCGGGCTGGGCATCGACAACCTGTACGTGGACATCACGGCCGAAGAGGTGCCGATCCTCGATGGCTCTGCCTCCTCCTTCGTGTTCCTGCTGCAGAGCGCGGGCATCGAGTGGCAGAACGCGCCGCGCCAGTTCCTGCGCGTGAAGCAGCGCGTGGAAGTGCGCGAAGGCGAAGGCCCCACCCTCAAGTGGGCGCGGCTGGACCCGTACCACGGCTACAAGCTCAGCTTCGAGATCGTCTTCGACCACCCGGCCGTGGACTCCACGGGCCAGCGCTTCGAATTCGACACCGGCACCGGCTCGTATTCGCGCGACATCGCGCGTGCACGCACCTTCGGCTTCACGCGTGACGTGGAGCGCATGCGCGTCAACGGACTGGGCCTGGGCGGCGGGCTGGACAACGCCATCGTGATGGACGACTACAAGATCCTCAACGCCGAGGGGCTGCGTTACGACGACGAGTTCGTCAAGCACAAGATCCTCGACGCCATGGGCGACATGTACATGCTGGGCAAGCCGCTGCTGGCCAGCTACACGGCCTTCAAGTCGGGCCACGACCTGAACAACAAGCTCGCGCGTGCGCTGATGGCGCGCCAGGATGCCTGGGAGATCGTGCGCTTCGAGGACGAGGCCCAGGCGCCTTCGGGTTTCGCCAAACTGGCGCCCGCGTGGTAGGGTGCGGGGTCGCTGATCCTCCCACCAGCCCCCTCCTCCCCACTCCATGCTCCTTTTCCGCTGGCTCATCCTCCTGCTGTTGCTGGGGGCCATCGTTTCCTTTGCGTTCTTCGCGGCCACAGGCCAGCAGCGCTACAAGAACATCGGCATGGTGATCATCAAGTGGACGCTGATCGCCGCTTTCGGCTTCTTTGCGGTGCTGGTGCTCGAACGCATCGCCTGACGCACGACGATCCCGTACCGCAGCCCGGGGCGCGTTTGACATTGCCCCCATAGGAAGCTTTAGCCTGCTCCCATTCGTACTTGCCGATGGGAGTCCCCGTGAAAAAGATCGTCCTCGCCTGCGCCGGCTTCGTGCTGGTGGCCACCACCCATGCCGCCCTTGCGCAAACCGCAGCCGGCCATGCCGGGCATGGCACCATGCCCCCTGCGGCATCGGCAGCACCCACGTCCTCCTCCGCATCCACCCAGGCCTTCCAGGCGGCCAACGACAGGATGCATGCCGGCATGGGCATCCAGTTCACCGGCAATGCCGACGTGGACTTCATGAAGGGCATGATCCCGCACCACCAGGGCGCCATCGACATGGCGAAGGTGGTGCTGGCCCACGGCAAGGACCCGCAGGTGCGCAAGCTGGCCGAGGAGGTGATCCGCGCCCAGGAACGCGAGATCCAGGAGATGCGCGCCTGGCTGGCCAGGCGCGGTCAGTAATGCGCGACCAGCAGGTTCAGCCGATCAGGAACCGGATCATCCGGTCCACCAGCCGGCCATAGGGTGGCCGCATCAGCGACAGGCCGGACCAGCGCGCCTGGTGGAAGATGGGCCGCAGCTTGCTGAAGGTCTCGAAGCCTTCGCGGCCGTGGTAGTGGCCCATGCCGGACTCGCCCACGCCACCGAAAGGCAGGTCGTGCTGGCCCACATGGAACAGCGCGTCGTTGACGCTCACGCCGCCCGACATCACGTGGGTCACCAGGTGGTCCACCGTGGCGCCGTCGTGGCTGAAGGGGTAGATCGCCAGTGGCCGCGGGCCGGAGTTGATGCGCTCCACGACCTCGTCCAGCCGGTCGTAGGGCAGCACCGGCAGCACCGGGCCGAAGATCTCGCGCTGCATCAATGCCGTGTCCTCGGGCAGGTCCAGCACCAGGTGTGGCGCGATCTTGCGCGTGGCCTCGTCGAAGGCGGCACCTGGGAGCAGCTGGATCACCTGCGCGCCGCGTGCACACGCCTCGTCCAGCGCCGCACGCACGCGCGCGAAGGCCGCCGGGCTCACCATCGAGGTGTAGTCCTCGGATTGCAGCGTCGCGTACCGGCGCGGCAGGATCTCGCGGGCCAGTGCCACGAACTCCGCCACCTGCGCACGCGGCACGAAGACATGGTCCACCGTGGTGCAGATCTGGCCCGCGTTGAGGTACTTCACGAACAGGATGCGTTCGGCCGCCGTGCGCAGCGGGAAGTCGGCGCAGACGATGGCCGGGGCCTTGCCACCGAGCTCCAATGTCACCGGGCACAGGTTGCGCGCCGCGGCCGCCATCACGGCGCGGCCCGTGGCACCCGAGCCGGTGAACAGCAGGTGGTCGAAGGGCAGGCTGGAGAACACCTCGCCCACGCCACCGGTCTCGTCGAGGAAACGCAGCTTCTCCGGCCCGAGGTACGTGGGCATGTGGGCGATGAGGTAGGCGGCGAGGTGGCGCGAATGCTCGCTCATCTTCACCAATGCGCGGTTGCCCGCCGCGAAGATTGCCGTCAGCGGCACGAAGCTCAGGTTGACCGGGAAATTCCAGGGCACGATGACCCCCACCACGCCCAGGGGTTGCGGCACGACGCGGTTGCGGGCCAGTCCGAAAGCGAGGCGGTCCACGTGGCGGGCCTGGGGCCGTGCCCAGCGCCGCAGGTGGCGCAACGCATGGCGGATGCCGTCGATGGCGGGGAAGATCTCGGAGATCAGCGTCTCGTGCCGCGAGCGGTGCCCGTAGTCCGCGCTGATCGCCGCGCACAGGCCCTCCTGGTGATCCCGCAGGAAACGTTCCAGCGCCCGCAGGTGGTCGCGGCGCGCGGCCACGGAGGGCACCGGATCGGCACGGCAGGCCTGGCGCTGCAGCTGCAGGGCGGCTTCGAGTTCGGCGCGCAGGGCGAGGGGGGGCGCGATGTCCTGGTTCATGGTGTTTCCATCCGGCAGGGCCGCCGCATGCCACACTCTACGCCAGGCCAGGCCTGCGCAGCAGGTGCGCCAACCCAGGGAATCAGCCGCGTGCCGGACCGCCGGGCGCTGCGGCATCCGCGGCACCACCAGCCCGGCGCGGCCCGCCCCGCAACGCGTGGCCGGCGTCGGGTGCCAGGCGCCAGAACATCCAGGCCGACACCGCCGTGAGCACGGCCACGGCGAAGAAGGCACGCTGGAAATCCACGGCCTGCAGCACCGCGCCCCCACGCATCGCCATGCTGGCATTGAGCAGCTGCGCAGCGATGCCCACCCCCACCGTGAGCGCCACCTGCTGCACGGTGCTCGACAGGCTGGTGGCGCCGCTCATGCCTTCGGGCGGCACGTCGGAAAACGCCAGCGCATTGAGGCAGGTGAACTGCAGCGAGCGGAAGAAACCGAAGATGAACAGCAGGCCGAGCATCAGCCCGTGGGGCGTAGTTGCGCCCAGCAGCCCGCAGCCCACCAGGAAACCCGCGCTCAGGCCCGCGGTGCCCGTGAGCAGCGGCCGGAAGCCGAAGCGGCGCACCAGCACCGGCGCGGTGGCCTTCATCAGCAATGCACCGATGGCCGACACGAAGGTGATGCCACCCGACACCGCCGCGCTGAAGCCGAAGCCCAGTTGCAGCATCAGCGGCATCAGCAGCGTGTAGGCACCGATGCCGACGCGGAACAACGACCCTCCGCCCACCGAGGAACGGAAGGTGGGCAGGCGCAGCAGCGCCAGGTCCAGCACCGGGTTGCGGGCGCGCCGCGCGTGCAGCACGTAGGCGGCCAGCAGCAAGGCCCCCGCGCCGAGCACGGCAACCACCACCTGGTTACCGAGGATGTGCTTGCCCAGCAGCTCGAAACCCGTCACCAGCAGCGCCAGCCCCGGGCCCAGCAGCAACCAGCCGCGCCAGTCCATCGCGCGCGCCGGCTCGGGGGGCGTCTCCTCGATGAAACGCGTCACCAGCCAGAAGCCCAGGATGCCGATGGGCAGGTTGATGAAGAAGATCCAGCGCCAGGAGGCATAGGTCACGATCAGCCCGCCCACGGGTGGGCCGAGGATGGGGCCCAGCAAGGCCGGCATGGACAACCACGACATGGCAGCCACCAGCGCATGCTTGGGCGTCTTGCGCAACAGCACCAGACGGCCCACGGGCACCATCATGGCCCCGCCCATGCCCTGCAGCGCGCGGGCCAGCACCAGCTGCGTCATCGACTGGGACAGCCCGCACAACACCGAACCCAGCGTGAACACCAGGATCGCCGCACGGAACACGCGTTTGGCACCATGGCGGTCGGCCACCCATCCGCTGAGCGGGATGAACACCGCCAGGCTCAGCAGGTAGGCGGTGATCGCTAGGCTCAGGTGCAGGGGCTCCGCGCCGATGGACCGCGCGATCTGCGGCAGCGCCGTGGAGATGATCGTAGAGTCGAGGTTCTCCATGAACAACGCACAGGCGATGATCAGGGGAACCAGGGGGGGACGGAAAGACCGGATGGCCAGCGGCATGGAATGGCCCGGCCCACCGAGGGCCCGAACCGCGGGCATTATCCGGTCCGAGGTTGCCCTCCCCTGTCACCCGCGTGTCCACCTGGAGAGTCCCGCCATGAAGAAACCCACCCTCTGTTTGCTGAACCCTGGCGCCATGGGCTCTGCCTTCGGCGCCATCGCCCATGCCACCGGACACCGCGTGGTGTGGGTGTCCGAGGGCCGTGGCACCGCCACGCACGCGCGTGCGGCGCAGGCGCAGCTGGAGGCCGTGCCCGACCTGGCCACGGCGCTGGCCCAGGCCGACATCGTGCTCTCGATCTGCCCGCCGCATGCAGCCACCCAGGTGGCCCACGACGTGGCGGCGCGCGGGTTCGCGGGTGTCTATTGCGACGCGAACGCCATCTCGCCCGACACTGCGCGCAGCATCGGCCAGACCGTGGCGCGGGCCGGCGCGCGCTTCGTGGACGGCGGCATCATCGGCACGCCACCGCGCGGCGGCTCCACGCTGCGCCTGTGCCTGGCCGGTGAGGTGGCAGCCCGCATCGCCGACGTGTTCAGCGGCAGCGCGATCGAGCCCGTGGTGCTGGACGCCCCCATCGGGGCGGCCTCGGCCATGAAGATCTGCTACGCGGCCTGGACCAAGGGCACCGTAGCCTTGTTGGAAAGCATCTGCGCGGTGGCGCAGCAGGAGCGCGTGCTGGAGCCGCTGCAGGCCGAGTGGCGCCGTTCCCAACCCGACCTGGAGAAGCGACTCGCGCAGCTGCCCTCCACCGTCGGAAAAAGCTGGCGCTGGGAAGGCGAGATGCAGGAGGTCGCGCAGCTGTTCGCGGCCTGTGGCCTGCCCGGTGGCTTCCACGCTGCGGCGGCGGAGGTCTTCGGCCGCCTGGGCGTGTTCAAGGACGAGGCCGCGGTGCCGCTGGAGCGGATCGTGCAGCAACTGCAGCGCGGTGGCCACTGAACCATGGACAACCTCGGCCACGCCGGCCCCATGACCCCGGAGCGCCGCATGCTGCAGCAGGCCGCACGCGATTTCGCGATGCAGGAGGTGCTGCCGCTGGCCAACCGCCTGGACCCGGAGCGCGCCGACATGCCGCGCAGCCTGATCGACCAGATGGCCGCGCTGGGTTACTTCGGCATCACCATCCCCGAGGAACACGGCGGCATGGGCCTGGGCTGCTTCGAATACTGCCTGGTGGCCGAGGAGCTGTCGCGGGCCTGGATGAGCGTGGGCTCGGTCATCGCGCGCGGCAACACCTTCATGGGTTCGCAGCTCTTCGACACGGCACGGCGCGCCGCGATCATGCCGCGCGTCGCGCGTGGTGAGTACCTGGGCGCGCTGGCGCTCTCGGAGCCCGGCACCGGCTCGGACCTGGCCAGCGTGTCCTGCCGCGCGCGGCGCGACGGCGATGCGTGGGTCATCACCGGCAGCAAGACCTGGTGCACCTTCGCCGATGGCGCGGACTTCATCTTCCTGCTGGCGCGCACCGCGCCCGCCATCGACCCGCAGCGCAAACACCTGGGCATCAGCGCCTTCCTGATCGACAAGCCGCGCGGTGGCTTCCTGCCCGGCATCGCCGGTGCGCCGATCCCGAAGATCGGCTACTTCGGCTGGAAGACCTGGGAGCTGGCCTTCGACAACCTGCGCCTGCCCGCCAGCGCGCTGGTGGGCGCCGAGGGCCAGGCCTTCGCGGCCTTCTCGCGCGGGCTGGAGACCTACCGCGCCCACACGGCGGCGCGCTCCATCGGCCTGGCGCGCGGCGCGCTGGAAGACGCCACGCGGTATGCGCAGGAGCGCGTGCAGTTCGACCGGCCCATCGCGCACTTCCAGGCCATCCGCTTCAAGCTCGCGCAGATGGCCACCGAGGTCGAGGCCGCGCGCCAGCTCAACTACCATGTCTGCACGCAGATCGACCAGGGCCAGCGCTGCGACACCGAGGCCGCGATGACGAAACTCTTCGCCTCCGAGATGTCCGAGCGCGTGTGCAGCGAGGCGCTGCAGATCCTGGGCGGCGCGGGCTACACCACGCACCATGCGGTGGAACGCTACTGGCGCGACGCGCGGCTCACGAAGATTTTCGAGGGCACGTCCGAGATCCAGCTCAAGATCATCTCGGACCGCATGCTGGGCAAGCTACCGGGCTGAGAGCCCGAGGCGATCAGTCACCGCGTTTGCGCGCACCGTCGGCCAGCGCGGCACGGGCCTGCAGGATGGGTGAGCGCGCCGCATGCGCATGCGTGATCGCCAGGCCCAGCGCATCGGCCGCATCCGGCCCCGGCAGGCCGGGCAGCTTCAGCAGGCGGCGCACCATCTCCTGCACCTGGGCCTTCTGGGCGCGGCCGTAACCGACCACCGAGTCCTTCATCTGCGCAGGCGTGTACTCCGCAACCGGCAGGTCCACCGTCACCAGTGCCGTGATGCAGGCGCCGCGGGCCTGCCCCAGCAGCAGCGTGGACTGCGGGTTGGTGTTGACATACACGATCTCCACCGCCGCCGCATCGGCCTCGTAGCGCTGTGCGACCTCGCGCACGCCATCGAACAGGATCTTCAGCCGCGCAGGGAGTTCACGCGTGCGCAGGTGCTGGGTGCTGACGGTGCCGCTGGCCACGTAGTGCAGCACTTGGCCATCGACGTCGATGATGCCGAAGCCCGTGGTGCGCAGGCCGGGGTCGATGCCGAGGATGCGCATCACTGGAGCCCGAAGTACCAGCGCACCGAGTGGAAGAACACGGGCGCCGCAAAACACAGCGCATCCACGCGGTCCAGCAAGCCGTTGGCACCCGTCACCGACGCCCCCTGGCTGCCCCAGTTCGGAATGCCGCGGTCGCGCTTGATGGCTTTCATGACCAGGTGCCCGAAGCCGCCCGCCACGCAGGCCACGCAGGCCATCGCCACGGCCTGGCCCGGCTTGAAGGGTGTGATGCCGGCCAGCACACCGCCCACCAGGCTGCCGGCCAGCACACCGATGCCGAAGCTGCGCCACTCGAAGCTGCCGCTGATGGCCGGCGCCACGGCCGCGCGCGCCAGCCGGTGGGCCACGAGGTACTGCACCACCATGCAGACCTGCACCACCAGCACCAGGAAGAACACCAGGAAGGCGCTGCGCCCGCCGTAGCCCGGGAACTCCAGCAGCAACAGCGCGGGCACATGGCTCATGCCGTAGACACACACGGTGATGCCCCACTGCAGCTTGGCATTGCGCTCCAGGAAGCGCAGCGGGTCGTTGGCCAGCGCACTCACCACCGGCAGCGCCAGGAACACATAGACCGGGATGAACACCGTGAACAGGTTGAACAGGCGCGTGCCCACCAGCACGTACTGCAGCGGCAGGATCACGAAGAAGGCCAGCACGAGGCTGCGGTGGTCGCCGCGGCGCGTGGGCGACAGCGTCATGAACTCGCGCAGCGCGAGGAAGGACACCATGCCGAACAGCACCGTGGCCGTGGACTCGCCGGCCAGCCAGCCGATCCAGAACACCACCACCATCCACCAGCTGCTGCGCACCAAACCACCGGCGCGCTGCACGGCGAGACGGCGGGCCTCGCCTCCTCCAGCCGGCTCGCGCTGCGACCACATGAAAACGCCCGCCGTCAACAGCACCAGGAAGCCAAAGACGATCACGAACATCAGGCCTACCTGCTGGTCGGCCGTGAGACTGCGCAGGTAGCTGTTCATTTCAGTTGTCCGTTGCGCTGTGCGTCACCCGCAGTCCATGCACTGCAATGCCCGCTACCAGTGCACCCGTGGAACCGGCTTTGCCGGGCCACCGGGTGCGCCCCCCAGTGGGGGGGATAGGACGGTTACACGCAGTGAACCGTCCGTAACGGGGGGCGTTCATTTCACACCTCGCGCAAGGCCATGACGGCTTCGCGAGCACGAGCCAGGAACAGCTTGCGGTCCTCACCTTCTTCGACGCGGATCGGCGCGCCGAAGGTCACGGAGCACAACACCGGCACGGGCACGACCTCGCCCTTGGGCATCACGCGTTGCACGTTGTTGATCCAGGTCGGCACCAGCACCACGGCGGGGAAACGCAGCGCCAGGTTGTAGAGGCCGGCCTTGAAGGCCTGCGGTTCCTCGGCATGGCCGCGCGTGCCCTCGGGGAACAGGATGATGGAGTCGCCAGACTCCAACGCGTCGACCAGTGGCTCCAGCGGATCCTCGTTCGCGGTGCGTTCACGGTTCACGTACACGGCGTTGAAGACCTCGCGCGTGAGCCAGTGCTTGAAGGGGGTGCGGGTCCAGTAGTCACGCGCGGCGATGGGGCGCGTCAGCGGCCGCAGCTCCTGCGGCAGCGCGGCCCACATCAGCAGCAGGTCGGCATGGCTCTGGTGGTTGGCGAAATAGATGCGCTGTTCGGCCTTTGGCGGGCAACCGACCCAGCGCGCCTGCGCACCGGTCAGCGCCCGTATCAGGCCCAGCAGAAAGAGGCCCATCATCTTCGCGAGCATGGCGGCGATGATACAGAGCGCCAGCGCAGCTCCCGTCAGGGCAATTGGGCGTCGCGCATGCGCGCGACGATGGTGCCGGCACGCGCGCTGAGGTAGCCCGAGTTGGGCAGCTTCTCGAAGTAACGCGGGCGCGGCAGCATCACGGCGAGGCGCGCGGCCTCGTAGGCCGTGAGCTTGTCGGCCGTCTTGCGGTAGTAGTGGGCCGCTGCAGCCTGCGCGCCGAAGACCCCCTCGCCCCACTCCACGTTGTTGAGGTAGATCTCCAGGATGCGCTGCTTGTCCAGCAAGGCTTCGAGCAGCATCGTCAGCACCAGCTCCTGGCCTTTGCGCAAGAGTGTGCGCTCGCCCGACAGCAGCAGGTTCTTCGCCAGCTGCTGCGTGATGGTGGAGCCGCCCACGATCTTCGGGCTCCGCACGGGCTTGCCCGCGGGCGCGACGGAGGCACGCTTCGCGGCCTGGGCCTCGGCGCGCGCGTTCTTCTCCCAGGCCTTCTCCAGCGCCTCCCAGTCCACGCCGTCGTGGCTGCTGTAGCCGTCGTCTTCGGAGGCGATCACGGCACGCTTGAGGTTGTCGGAAATGCGCTCGTAAGGCACCCATTCCTGGCGCCAGCGCAGGCTGCCCTTCTCGCGCACGATGCGCGCCGCCTCGGTGCGCTGGAAGGCGGTGGACTGCGGATCGACCACCACCATCAGCGCGATGCGGCCCACGAAGAACAGCTCCAGGAGCACGGCGGCGAGCAGCACCAGCAGCAACCAACGACCCAGCACCCGCATGTTATTTGGTCGACACCTGGGTTTCGAGCGTTTCGTCGCGCGTGAACTTGAAGCGCGACACCACCACGATCTGGTCGGCCTGGCGCCGCATGGCGTCGCTGAAATTGCCGAAGGGGGCGGCGCTGCGCGCAATCATCTCGGCGCGCCGGTCCAGCTGGGGGTTGCCGGAGCTCTCCACCACCTCCGTGGCCAGCACGCTGCCATCGTGGTTGACCGTGACCACCATGGTCAATTCACCGTACATCTTGCGGCCCTGGGCCTGCGGGAAGTGCTCGGTCCCGCGGTCCTCGATGGTGCGCCGCAGGCGGTCGTAGTAGACGGCATACACCTCCTCGCGCGTGGCGGGACTGATGTAGCGCTTCTTGGGCCGCGCGTTCTCTTCGTTGATGCGCCGCTCGATCTCGGCCAGCAGCTTCTCCAGCCGCTGGCGCTTGGCCTCGCGCGCCACCTGTTCGGCAGACACGCCGTTGCGGCGCGGGTCGGGCAGCGGCATCATGGCCAGTTGCTGGCGCACCTGGGCCAGCATCAGCGTCTGCTGCTCCTGCAGGGTCTGCAGCTGCGAATCCACCTGCTCTTCGTGGGAATCGCCTGCCTGTTGCAGCGCCGATGGTGGCAGCGGTGTGGTGGCGCGGCCCTTTTCCAGTTCGCCCCCGCCGGCCATGCTGGCCTGCGCGATGGCGCGTGCACGCTCGGGCTTGTCGTTGGTGCGCGCGTTCACCAGGATCACCTCCAGCGGCGTGTCCTCGAAGACCCGCTTGAAGCGCTCGGGGTCCACGAAGCGCACCGTCAGCAGTGCGGCATGCACCGCCAAGGACACGCCCAGGGCGAGTTGGAGGGTGGTGAGCGAGCGCAGGAGCTTCACGGCGTCGGATTATCCCCCGAGGGTGCGGTCGGTTCGTCGACGTCCACGGCGATCGCAATCGGGCCGGCCACCACGTCCTCCCCCTCGTCCGCCTCTTCCGCCTCGTCGGCCCCCCCAGCGGCTTGCGCATCGGCATCCAGCCGCTCGACCACCGTGCCCGCCACATCCAGCGAAATCAGGTCGATGTCCCCCAGGCGCACCCGCACGCGCGCGCCGCGCGGCAGGCCTGCCGCACCGGCCACCGGCAGCACCAGCGGCAGCGTCTCGGCACGCGCCAAGATGTCCTTGAAGAGGCTCGCCGTGACCTCGGTGATGCCGTTCTGCCGCAGGTACTGCAGCGTCCAGAAGCGCTCCATGCCCCCCTGGTAGCCGTTGTAGGCGGTGTAGGCGGCGTCGAAGGCCGAGATCACCGAGAACAGCTCGGCATCCTTGGGCTTGAAGGGCGCCACCAGCGCCGCCGTGCGGCCGTGGCGTGCGCAGGCGATGATCTGCCACTGGTTCACCAGGTCCACATAGCGCCGCAGGGGCGAGGTGCTCCAGGCGTAACTCGGCACGCCGATGCCCGCGTGCGGCAGTGCCTTGGTGCCCATGCGCACCTTGACGCCGGGCGCCAGGCTCGCCTGGCTGCGGTAGATACCGGGCACACCCAGCTCGCCCAGCCACTGGCCCCAGCTGCTGTTGGCCACGATCATGGCCTCGGCCACGATCAGGTCCAGCGGCGCGCCGCGCTGGCGTATGCTGATCTGCACCTGCTCGCTGCCATCGGGCTCGTCACCGGTTTTCCCGACCAGGCGGAAGTTGTAGTCGGGCCGGTTGAAGTTCTCGGGCTTGCCACGCACCACCTCGCGCGCCGCCTTGAGGTGCCGCGCCAGCCGGTACAGGAAACCCATCTGCGCGCGCTGGTCGGGCGTGACGGGATGGCCCTCGCCATGCGGCACCGCAGGGTCGTCCAGCCAGGCCTCGCTCACCACGGCATCGAGCTGGTCGTGGCGCAGGTTCGCCGCAATCGGCACCTGCTCCAGGCGCGTCTCGCTGCCCTTGCGCTCCAGCGTGGCCTCGTCGTACTGCACGTAGAGGGACACGGCCGGGCAGGCCCGGCCCTCCTGCAGCGTGTAGCTCTGCACCACCGCGTCGGGCAGCATCGTGATCTTGTGGCCCGGCATGTAGACCGTGGACAGGCGCGCACGCGCCACCTGGTCCACCGCCGAGCCCGGCTGCAGCGCCAGGCCCGGCGCGGCGATGTGGATTCCCACGGACACCGTGCCCGTGCCCAGGCCCTGCACCGACAAGGCATCGTCGATCTCGGTGGTGGCGGAATCGTCGATGGAGAAGGCCTGCACCTCGGCCACCGGCAACACGTCGCGGATCGCGGGCGCCTCCAGCGGCGGGAAGCCCGTGCCCTTGGGGAAGTTGTCGAACAGGAAACGGCGCCAGTGGAACTCGTAGGGCGAGTCGATGGCGCCCACCTGCTGCAGCAGGTCCAGCGGCGCCTTGTGCGTGGCGCGCGAGGCCTCCACCACGGCCTTGTACTCGGGCGCGTTCTTGTCCGGGCGGAACAGGATCTTGTAGAGCTGCTCGCGCACCGGCGCGGGGCAGCGGCCGGCGGCAAGCTCGTCCACCCACTGGCCGATCTGCAGCTGCACCTGCTTTTTCTTCTCGATGGCGGCCAGCGCCTGCGCGATCACGTCGGCGGGCGCCTTGCGAAAGCGCCCCTTGCCGGCACGGCGGAAGTAGTGCGGCGCCTCGTGCAGGCACATCAACGCCCCGGCCTGCTGTTCCAGCGTGGCCTTGTCGTTGAAATACTCGAAGGCCAGATCGGCGAAGCCGAACTCCTCGTCGGGCAGGATCTCCCAGGCCATCTCCAGCTCGATGCCCGCGCCGATCTCGCGCGCCGACGCCAGCAGCGCGGCGGGCGCGGGCTTCTCGAAGCGCAGCAGCATGTTGGCGGCCTTGACCTTCACACGCTTGCCGCTGTCGAGTTCCACCTGCGCGGAGGCATCGGCCTCGGACAGGATACGGCCGGCCAGGAACTTGCCGGCGTCTTCAAACAATAGAAACATGGGGGCGGATTGTCCCCGCAATCCGGCCGCTCCCCGGACGCTTCACGCCAGTTGCAAAAACTCGAGCACCTCGTCGAGGTACTGCGCGAAGTCGCTGATCGCATGGTCGCCGCCCTCCAGCAGCCGGATGCGGGCACCGGGGTAGCGGGCGACCATCTCGCGCCAGTCCAGCACCTCGTCGCCCTTGGCGATCAAGCCATAGACCTGCGCCGGGTCCAGCGGCTCGGGGCGCTCCAGGGCGCGCAGCTCGTCCACGTAGCGGGGTTCGAAGTAGAAGCGCTCCGCGGGATCGTGCCACTGCACCTGCTCGCCGATGTGCCGCGCGAGGTCGCGCGCCGCGTGCACGGCCGGGTTGAGCACCACCAGCCGGCAGCCCCGGCGCTTGGCCAGGCTGGTGGCATAGAAGCCCCCCAGCGAGGAGCCCACCACGCCCACGCGGTCAGTCGGCCAGGTGGCCGTGCCCTCGACGAGCAGGGCCATCGCCTCTGCCGGCGAGGGTGGCAGCTGCGGACACCACCAGGTCACCCCGGGATGGTCGGCCGCGACGCGCGCCGCCATCTGGCGCGCCTTGGCGGACTGCGGCGAGGAACGGAAGCCGTGCAGGTAGAGCAGATGGGTCAGGATCATGGCAAGTTGTATCCGGGCCGGCGGGTGCCACCCCGCCGCCGATAATCCCACGATGTCGGTCGTGTACGAAAAACCCTCCTTGCTGGCGCGCGTGTGGCCGCTGTTCCGCGGTTTCGACGTGCTGCTCACGGCGGCCGTGCTGATCCTGGCCTGCGCGGGGCTGGTCGTCATGTATTCCTCGGGCTACGACCACGGCACGCGTTTCGCCACCCATGGCCGCAACATGCTGCTGGCGCTGGGCCTCCTGTTCCTGGTAGCGCAGGTGCCACCGCAGCGGCTGATGGCGGTCGCCGTACCGCTGTACACGCTGGGCATCGTGCTGCTGCTGGGGGTGGAGTTCTTCGGCATCACGCGCAAGGG
Source organism: Burkholderiaceae bacterium (assembly GCA_965278985.1). GTDB lineage: Bacteria > Pseudomonadota > Gammaproteobacteria > Burkholderiales > Burkholderiaceae_C > CAISIP01. Next base: position 3,533,441 of record OZ257131.1, read on the forward strand.
TGCCACGCGCTGGCTGAACCTGGGCGTGCTCGTGATCCAGCCCAGCGAACTGCTCAAGATCGCCACGCCGCTGATGCTGGCCTGGTGGTTCCAGAAACGCGAGGGCCGGCTGCAGACGCCGGATTTCGTGGCGGCCGGGATCCTGCTGGGCCTGCCCGTGCTGCTGATCATGAAGCAGCCCGACCTGGGCACAGCCCTGCTGGTGATGGGCGCGGGGCTGTCGGTGATCTTCTTCGCGGGCCTGAGCTGGAAACTCGTGATCCCGCCGGTGGTGGTCGGCCTCATCTGCCTGGCGCTGATCGTGCTCTACGAGCCCGACCTGTGCGCCGAGGGTGTGCGCTGGGTGGTGCTGCGCGAATACCAGCAGCAGCGCATCTGCACCCTGCTGGACCCGACCAAGGACCCGCTGGGCAAGGGCTTCCACATCATCCAGGGCATGATCGCCATCGGCTCGGGGGGTGTATGGGGCAAGGGCTTCATGCAGGGCACGCAGACGCACCTGGAGTTCATCCCCGAGCGCACCACCGACTTCATCTTCGCGGCCTATTCCGAAGAATTCGGCCTGGTCGGCAACCTGGTGCTGATCGCGGGCTTCCTGTTCCTGGTGCTGCGCGCGTTGACCATCGCGCTGGAGGCCCCCACCAAATTCTCGCGGCTGCTGGCGGGTGCGATGGCCACGATGTTCTTCTCGTACGCCTTCGTGAACATGGGCATGGTCAGTGGCATCCTGCCCGTGGTGGGGGTGCCGCTGCCCTTCATCAGCTACGGCGGCACGGCGATGGTCACGATCGGGCTGGCGCTGGGGCTGCTGATGTCGATCGCCAAGTCCAAACGCCTCGTCCAGACCTGACACCTTCCAAAGGATCCCCATGGAAACGCCCGAGACCCTCTATCCCGTGGCCATCGTGGGGGTCGGCAACATGGGTGGTGCGATGGCGCAGAACCTGCTGTCCCGTGGCTGGCCGGTCCATGTCAGTGACATCGACATTGCGCGGATGGAGGCGCTGGCCGCGCTGGGCGCCACGCCCCACCGGCATGCGGCAGATGCCGCCCGTGCGGCGCGGGCTACCATCGTCTGCGTCGTGGACGCGGCGCAATGCAGCGACGTGTTGTTCGTGGGCGGCGGCGTGGCCGAGGCCATGCAGCTCGGGCAGCCCGTGCTGCTGTGCCCCACGCTGGGCCCCGGGGACGTGGAAGAGATCGCGGAACGCCTGCACCGCTACGGCCTGCATGCCGTGGACGCACCCATGTCCGGCGGCCCGGCCCGGGCGCGCGACGGCAGCATGAGCCTGATGGTGGCCTGCAGCCCCTCGGCCTGGCTGCGCTGCCAGGGCCTGGTGGAGGTGCTGTCCAGCAAGATCTTCCGCATCGGCGAGCGCCCCGGCGACGGTGCGCGCACCAAGCTGGTCAACAACCTGGCGGCCGGCATCAACCTGGTGGGCGCGGCCGAGGTGCTGGCCCTGGCGCAGCGGCTGGGGCTGGACCTGTCCCGCACGCTGGATGTGGTCGAGCAGTCCAGCGGCCAGAGCTGGATCGGCAGCGACCGCATGCGCCGCGCCATCGCGGGCGACCTGGAACCCCGCGCCCACATGACGCTGCTGCAGAAGGACACCCGCCTGGCCATGGACATGGCGCGTGCGGTGGGCTTCGAAGGGCCGCTGGGCGCCGCCGCGCGCGACACCTTCGCGCAGGCCAGTGCCGACGGCTTGGACGACCGGGACGACGCCGCGCTGCTGCAGTGGCTGCTGCGCCAGAAGCGCTGAGCCCGCGGCCCGGCAAGGGCGATGGGCGCGTCCTAGAATGCACCATGATTTCCCGCGAACCCACCATCGAACGCCTGTCCATCGCCAAGGAGCTGCTGCTCACGCCCTTTGGGCTGGACGAGAGCCACCTCTCCCGCGCGCTGGCCGAGATCAAGGCCCACCGCGTCGACGAGGCCGACCTGTACTTTCAGTACACGCGCAGCGAGGGCTGGAGCCTGGAAGAAGGCATCGTCAAGACCGGCTCCTTCAGCATCGACCAGGGTGTGGGCGTGCGGGCCGTGAACGGCGAGAAGACCGCCTTCGCCTACTCCGACGACATCTCCGAGGCCTCCCTGCTGGACGCCGCCCGCACGGTGCGCGCGATCTCGCAGGCCGCCAAGGGCGCGAAGCAGCGCGTGGGCAAGCCCTCGATCGCTAAATCGCGTTCGCTGTACCCCGACCTGGACCCGATCAGTACGCTGGACAGCAACGCCAAGGTGGCCCTGCTGGGCCGCGTGGAGACGCTGGCCCGCGCCCGCGACCCGCGTGTCTCGCAGGTGATGGCCGGCCTGGCGAGTGAATACGACGTGGTGCTGGTGGCGCGTGCCGACGGCACGCTCGCCGCCGACGTGCGCCCGCTGGTGCGCCTGTCCGTGACCGTGATCGCCGAGCAGAAGGGCCGTCGCGAGATGGGCAGCGCCGGTGGTGGTGGCCGTTTCGGCCTGGCGTACTTCGACGAGGCGATGGTGGCCAAGTACGTGGACGAGGCGGTGCAGGCCGCCCTGACCAACCTGGACTCGCGCCCCGCCCCGGCCGGCGAGATGACCGTGGTGCTGGGCTCCGGCTGGCCCGGCATCCTGCTGCACGAGGCCATCGGCCACGGGCTGGAAGGCGACTTCAACCGCAAGGGGTCGAGCGCCTTCAGTGGCCGCATCGGCCAGCGCGTCGCCGCCAAGGGCGTGACCGTGCTCGACGACGGCACCATCGCCGACCGCCGCGGCTCGCTGAACGTGGATGACGAGGGCAATGCCAGCCAGTCCAACGTGCTGATCGAGGACGGCATCCTCAAGGGCTACATCCAGGATTCGATGAACGCGCGCTTGATGGGCGTGCCGCCCACCGGCAATGGCCGGCGCGAGAGTTATGCCCATGTGCCCATGCCACGCATGACCAACACCTACATGCTCTCCGGCGGGCGCGACCCCAAGGAGATCGTGGCCAGCATCGAGCGCGGCCTGTATGCCACCAACTTCGGCGGCGGGCAGGTGGACATCACCTCGGGCAAGTTCGTGTTCTCGGCCAGCCAGGCCTGGTGGGTGGAGAAGGGCAAGATCCTGTACCCCGTGAAGGGCGCCACCATCGTGGGCAATGGCCCGGACGCGCTGACCCGCGTGAGCATGATCGGCAACGACATGGCACTGGACAGCGGCGTGGGCACCTGCGGCAAGGAAGGCCAGAGCGTGCCGGTGGGCGTGGGCCAGCCGACGCTGCGCATCGACGGGCTGACCGTCGGCGGCACGGCCTGATCACGCGCGCTGAGGCCGTGGCGCGCTGGCGACAACATTCCTTACGCCCCGTGGTACATTCGCTCCCCATGCGCTCGGCACAATTCTTTTTTGCCTACTTTTGGTTCTCACGCTCACCAGGCGGCAGAGAGACTTAAGCGCACGCGAACACAAGTCCCCCTCTCTGAAAACCGCCGGTCTCCGGCGGTTTTTTTTTGCCCTTCCCTCCCGCCATCCTTCGATTTCGCACCCACAGGAAACCACCATGAGCAGCAACACCGAACCCGCATGGAACGCCGCGATGCAGGACCGACGCCAGAAGAACCTCACGGACCGCACCGGTCCGACCGACGACGAACGCATCAAGGCCATCACCGTGTTGCCTCCACCCGAACACCTGATCCGTTTCTTCCCCATCAGCGGCACGCCGGTGGAGTCCCTGATCACCCGCACGCGCCGCAGCATCCAGGACATCATGGCCGGCCGCGACGACCGCCTGCTGGTGGTCATCGGCCCCTGCTCCATCCACGACCCGGCCGCGGCGCTGGAATACGCCCGGCGCCTGAAGGAGCAGCGCCTGAAATACCAGGACACACTGGAGATCGTGATGCGGGTCTACTTCGAGAAGCCGCGCACCACGGTGGGCTGGAAGGGCATGATCAACGACCCCTACCTGGACGAGAGCTTCCGCATCGACGAGGGCCTGCGCATCGGCCGCCAGCTGCTGATCGACATCAACCGCCTGGGCCTGCCCGCGGGCAGCGAGTTCCTGGACGTGATCTCGCCGCAGTATCTGGGCGACCTGATCGCCTGGGGCGCCATCGGTGCGCGCACCACCGAGAGCCAGGTGCACCGCGAGCTGGCCTCGGGCCTGTCGGCGCCCATCGGCTTCAAGAACGGCACGGACGGCAACATCAAGATCGCCACCGACGCCATCCAGGCCGCGGCCGGTGGCCACCATTTCCTGTCGGTGCACAAGAACGGCCAGGTCGCCATCGTGCAGACCAACGGCAACCAGCACTGCCACGTGATCCTGCGCGGCGGCAAGGCGCCCAACTACGATGCCGCCAGCGTGGAAGCTGCCTGCAAGCAGCTCACGGCCTCCGGCCTGCCGGCGACGCTGATGGTGGACTGCAGCCATGCCAACAGCAGCAAGCAGCACGAGAAACAGAGCGAGGTGGCGCGCGACATCGCCGGGCAGATCGCCGGTGGCTCGGGCAGCATCTTCGGCGTGATGATCGAAAGCCACCTGCAAGCCGGCGCGCAGAAGTTCACGCCCGGCAAGGACGACCCCGCGCAGCTGGAGTACGGCCGCAGCATCACCGACGCCTGCCTGGGCTGGGAGCCGTCTGTGGAGGCGCTGCAGGTGCTGTCGGACGCGGTGGCCCAGCGCCGGGCCGCGCGCTAAGGAAGCAGCGCCTGTCCGTTGGCGCCGGCAGGCCGCGCCGCCAGTGCCTCCAGCAGGCGCGCATGGACCCCGCCGAAGCCGCCGTTGCTCATGCACAGCAGGTGGTCGCCGGGCTGCGCGGCGGCCACGACCTGGCGGACCAGGGTGTCGATGTCGGGCGCCACCACGGCCCGCGCGCCCAGCGGCTGCAGCGCCGCCGTGGCATCCCAATCCAGGCCACCCGTGTGGCAAAACGCCAGGTCGGCCTGCTCCAGGCTCCAGGGGAGCTGGGCCTTCATCGCACCCAGTTTCATGGTGTTGGTGCGCGGCTCGAAGATCGCCAGGATGCGGGCATCCCCCACGCGCCGGCGCAGGCCGTCGATGGTGGTGCGGATGGCGGTGGGGTGGTGCGCGAAGTCGTCGTAGACGGTGACAGGCTCGTTGCCGCTGCCTGGCAGCGCCACCCGGCCGCGCACCTCCATGCGGCGGCGCACATTCTGGAAGCTTCCCAGAGCGTCGGCCGCCATGGCGGGTGCGACGCCCACATGCTCCGCCGCAGCAATGGCCGCCAGCGCGTTGAGCTGGTTGTGCACGCCCGACAGCTCCCACCGGACCCGCCCCACCTCCACGCCCCGCAGCAAGACCGAGAAATCATGCGGCTCGCCCTCGGCCGTCCAGTCGCTCACGGCCGCGCCGAAGCTGCGCTGTTCGCTCCAGCAACCGGCGTGCAGCACGCGGGCCAGGCTTTCCTCCAGGCCGTTGTAGACCACGCGGCCGGTTCCCGGCACGGTGCGCAGCAGGTGGTGGAACTGCCGTTCGATGGACGCCAGGTCGTCGAAGATGTCGGCGTGGTCGAATTCCAGGTTGTTCAACACGGCCGTGCGCGGCCGGTAGTGCACGAACTTGCTGCGCTTGTCGAAGAAGGCGGTGTCGTATTCGTCCGCCTCGATCACAAAGGGTGCCCCGGCATCCGCCCGGCCCAGCCGTGCCGACACGCCGAAGTTCAATGGCACGCCCCCCACCAGGAAACCCGGCTGCAGCCCCGCCGACTCCAGGATCCAGGCCAGCATGGACGTGGTGGTGGTCTTGCCGTGGGTTCCGGCCACGGCCAACACATGGCGACCCTGCAGCACCTGTTCGGCCAGCCACTGCGGTCCGCTGGTATAGGGCGCGCCGGCTTCCAGGATGGCTTCCATCAGCGGGTACCGCGGCGTGCCATCGGCCAGCCGCGCCCGACTGACCATGTTGCCGACCACGAAGACATCGGGCCGCAGGTCCATCTGTTGCACGCCATAGCCCTGCACGAGGTCGATGCCCATCGCGCGCAGCTGGTCGCTCATGGGCGGGTAGACGCCCGTGTCGCAGCCCGTGACCACGTGCCCCTTCTCGCGTGCCAGCGCGGCCAGACCGCCCATGAAGGTACCGCAGATTCCCAGGATATGGATGTGCATCGGTGCGCGCGCGACAGCAGAAGAAGGCGCCGATTGTGATCCAAGCGCGCAGCCTCCCCACGCCCCGTGCGCCTTGGTCTTTGAGGGCACAATCCGCGCCATGGACGCCGGCGATCCCCAGACCCTCACCGAGATCGCGCAAGCCGCGGCGCGCATCGTCGTGGAAGAAGGCCTGGAGTTCGGCCAGGCCAAGCGCCTGGCCGTCAAGCAGCTGGGGCTGCCGGCGCGCAGCCACCTGCCCGGCAACGACGTGCTGGAAGACGCCGTGCGGGAACACATCGCGATCTTCTGCGCCGACACCCAGCCCGCCGAGCTGGTGGCGCTGCGCCGGCTGGCGCTGCGGTGGATGGAGCGCTTGGCCAACTTCCGGCCCTACCTTGCCGGCCCCGTGTGGTACGGCATCGCCACCCGCAACTCCGCCGTGCACCTGGACCTGTTCTGTGACGATTCCAAGTCGGCCGAGATCGCGCTGATCGACCAGCAGGTGCGCTACGACCCGCACACCGCAGCCGGGCTGCGCGGCGAGAGCGTGGACGTGTTGCAGTTGCATGACCGCGCCCCCGGCCTGTCCGACCTCGTGGGTGTGCATCTCTATATCTACGACCATGACGATCTGCGGGGCGCGTTGCGTCCGGACCACCGTGGCCGTGCACCGCGCGGCCATCTCGACGCCGTGCGGGCCTTGCTGGAAGATGCGCCGGAATGAGCCTCGACCTGCCGCCTGATGCGGCGCGCACCGCAGCCGACAGCCGGGCAACACCCGCGACGACCGCCCCTCCGCCCGCTGGCTCCGCGCCTGCATCGCCGGGGCGCAGCAGTTCCGTCCGACGCCGGGCCTGGATCTTCGGTGGCGTGGGGCTTGCCGCCACGGCCACCGGGCTGGGACTGGGATGGTGGTCGCGGCGCAGCGAGACCACGGCCATCGCCCAGGCCGACGCCCTGTGGGAGAAGTCCTTCCAGACCCTGGACGGTCCGGCACTGCCCCTGCGGAGCCTGCGTGGCAAGCCGCTGCTGGTCAACTTCTGGGCCACTTGGTGCCCGCCGTGCGTGGAAGAACTTCCCCTATTGGACCGCTTCGCGCAGGCTAACAAGGCCAAAGGCTGGCAAGTGCTGGGCTTGGCCGCGGACCAGGAGGCGCCCGTGCGCAGCTTCCTGCAGCGGGTGCCGCTGTCATTTCCCATCGCGCTGACCGGTTTCGCCGGCATCGAATTGAGCAAGGTGCTGGGCAACGTCTCGGGGGCGCTTCCCTTCACAGTTGTGTTGGGATCGGACGGCAATATCGTCCAACGTAGAATCGGGCAGGTCACCACGACGGACCTGCAAGCCTGGGCGGCATTGCGTTAGGCCACGATCGCGGGTTGCTGCAAGGGCTGCGCTGACGGCACGCACCCCGCAGTACTAGATACACCATCTTGCAAAAAGATGGGAATTCACCCCAATTAGGCACAAATAGAAGCAAATTGGGGTAAATTCGCACCTCCAAATTACATCGTTGGGAAAATCCATGGATCTGCGAAAACTCAAGACACTGATCGACCTCGTGTCGGACTCGAATGTGTCGGAGCTGGAAATCACCGAGGCGGAAGGCAAGGTCCGGATCGTGAAGAGTGGCCCGGTGGCCTATGCGGCCCCGGTCGCAGCAGCGCCGGTCGCGATGGCAGCGCCCGCACCGGCACCCGTGGCAGCAGCCCCCACGCCCGCAGTGGCCGCCGAACCCGCCGCCGCCCCGGGCCATGTCGTGAAGTCCCCGATGGTAGGCACCTTCTACCGCTCGGCCTCGCCGGGTGCCAAGGCTTTTGTGGAAGTGGGCGATGCCATCAAGGAAGGCGACACGGTCTGCATCGTGGAAGCCATGAAGATCCTCAACGAGATCGAGGCGGACAAGACCGGCACCATCACCAAGGTGCTGTGCGACAACGGCCAGCCCGTGGAGTACGGCCAGCCCCTGTTCGTGATCGAGTAAGCGGCGCACGTATTCCATGTTCAAGAAGATCCTGGTCGCCAACCGCGGAGAGATCGCGCTCCGCATCCAGCGCGCCTGCCAAGAGCTGGGCGTGAAGGCCGTGATGGTTTATTCGGAAGCGGACCGCGACGCGAAGTACATCCGCCTCGCCGAGGAAGCCGTGTGCATCGGCCCCGCCCCCTCGGCCCTGAGCTACCTCAACATGCCGGCCATCATCTCGGCCGCCGAAGTCACTGACGCCGAAGCCATCCACCCCGGCTACGGCTTCCTGAGCGAGAACGCCGGTTTCGCCGAACGCGTGGAGAAGAGCGGCTTCCAGTTCATCGGCCCCACGCCCGAGTCGATCCGCATCATGGGCGACAAGGTCTCGGCCAAGCAGGCCATGATCAAGGCCGGCGTGCCCTGTGTGCCCGGCTCGGAAGGCGAACTGCCCGACGACCCGGTGCAGATCCGCCGCATCGCCAAGACCGTGGGTTACCCCGTGATCATCAAGGCCGCTGGCGGTGGGGGTGGCCGCGGCATGCGCGTGGTCCACACCGAGGCCGCGCTGGTCAATGCCGTGCAGATGACGAAGGCCGAGGCCCAGGCGGCCTTCGGCAACCCTGCCGTGTACATGGAGAAGTTCCTCCAGGACCCGCGCCACATCGAGATCCAGGTGCTGGCCGACAAGTTCAGGAACGCCGTCTACCTGGGTGAGCGCGACTGCTCCATGCAGCGCCGGCACCAGAAGGTGATCGAGGAAGCACCCGCGCCCGGTATCCCGCGCAAGCTGATCGAGCGCATCGGCGAGCGCTGCGTGGCCGCGTGCAAGAAGATCGGCTACCGCGGCGCCGGCACCTTCGAGTTCCTCTACGAGAACGGCGAGTTCTATTTCATCGAGATGAACACCCGCGTGCAGGTGGAGCATCCGGTGACCGAGTTCATCTCGGGCGTGGACATCGTGAAGACGCAGATCATGGTCGCCGCGGGCGAGAAGCTGCCCTTCACGCAGCGCCAGATCGTCCTGCGCGGCCATGCGATCGAGTGCCGCATCAACGCCGAGGACCCGTACAACTTCATGCCCTCGCCCGGCCGCATCACGATGTGGCATCCGCCGGGCGGGCCGGGGGTCCGGGTGGACTCGCATGCCTACACGAACTACTTCGTGCCGCCCAACTACGACTCGATGATCGGCAAGATCATCGTGCACGGCGACACGCGCGAGCAGGCGCTGGCGCGCATGCGCACGGCGCTGGGCGAGACGGTCATCGAAGGCATCAAGACCAACATCCCGCTGCACCGCGAGCTGATGGTGGATGCAAAGTTCATGGGCGGTGGCACCAACATCCACTACCTAGAACAGTGGCTGGCCACCCACAAACGCTGAACTTGCCATGTACGAGCTGACCCTGGTCTGCCCGCAGAGCGGGGTCGACACCATCTCCGAGGCCCTCGAAGCGCTCGACGCCCTGAGCGTCAGTGTCGAGGATGCCGATGCGCTGACCGACGCCGAGCAGCCGCTGTTCGGTGAGCCAGGCATGGAGCCGGTGCAGATCGGCTGGAACCAGTCCCGCGTGACAGCGCTGTACGAGAACCAGCCCGATGCGGCGGAAGCGGCACGCCTGTTGTCGGCCCAGGACTTCTTCGCGGAATCGCGCGTGCTGGCGATACGGGAGGTCGCGGCGCAGGACTGGGTGCGGCTCACGCAGCAGCAGTTCGAGCCGGTGGCGATCACCGACGACTTCTGGATCGTGCCCACTTGGCACGAGCCGCCCGCGGCCGCGCGCACCGTCATCCGGCTCGATCCCGGCATGGCCTTCGGCACGGGCACGCACCCCACGACCGCCATGTGCCTGCGCTGGATCGCACTGCACGGCACCGCGGCACCCTGGGGCCGCGTGCTGGACTACGGTTGTGGATCGGGCATCCTGGCCATCGCGGCGGCCAAGTTCGGCGCCACGGAGGTGGATGCCCTGGACATCGACGAGGCCGCCATCGAGGCCGCACGGCTGAACGCGGAGTCCAACCACGTCACCATCCATTGCGGCGGGCCGGACATCGCCAGCGGCACGTACCACACCGTGCTGGCCAACATCCTGGCCACGCCGCTCAAGGTGCTGGCACCGTTGCTGGTCGGCCGCGTGGCACCCGGCGGCAACCTGGTGCTGGCCGGCATCCTGGAACGCCAGGCCGAGGAACTGAAAGCGGCTTACGCGCCCTACCTGGCGCTGCAGGTGCACGACACACGCGACGGCTGGATCCTGATGACGGGCCGGCGCTGAGGCGCGCGCCCGTCACGCGGCTCTCTACAATCCGGCCCCCATGAGCCTGATCACCCGGTGCCCGGCATGCATGACCATGTTCAAGGTCGTGCCGGACCAGCTCAGGATCTCCGATGGCTGGGTCCGCTGCGGCCAGTGCGCCGAGATCTTCGACGCGACGCAGCAGCTGGTCACGCCCGCGGGTGCACCTGTCGATATTCCCTTGGAGGCCGTAGCGCCGGAGGTGGCATCGGCTGACCCGGTGCCGCCCGCCGACCGCGGGCCGGCCATCACCTCCGAGGTCGTGCCCCCTCCTCCGGAGCACTTTGCCGACACGCCGATGGTGTCCGACGCAGGCGTGGCCCCCGCGCCCTACCACCACGACGTGTCTTCCGACAGGGTCGCTGCAGAGGAAACCGACGGCCGCGAGTACGCCATCGAGGCGGCACCGGCATCGCAGGCGCTCCAGGAAGCGCCACCCGAGGCCGTCGCGGCAGCAGCAGCAGAGCCCTTTGGCCCCGGGGCGGACCTGGACGCCACCAGCGATGCCACGCCGGACGCCGTGGTGGACCTCTCCGTGACGCGTGCGGATACGGACATCGTCGCCACGCCGCCAGCATCCGCGCTGGAAGTCGTACCCAGCGAAACTTGGGCGGCACCGGCCGACGATCCACCCGAGGCCGAGGCCGAGCCCAAGCCCGAACCCGAACTCGAACCGGCAGCCGTGCCGGAACCACCCGCGACGGCACGCGCAGGTTTCGCCACGCTCACCCTGCCCGCCGATCCCATCCAAGTCCCGCCCGCGGAGCCCGCCACGGGCGATGTGCCGGCGGTGCTCCCGTCCTTCATGCAGCAGGCGCAGGCCGCCGATTCGGTCTGGCTGCGGCCCGCGCTGCGCACCACCTTGCGCGTGATGGCGCCGCTGTTGTGCCTGGCCCTGGCGCTGCAGGCGGCGCGCCATGAACGGGACCGCATCGTGGCCCTGGCACCCGACACGCGGCCGGCCTTCGAACTCCTGTGCCAGTGGACCCGGTGCGCGCTGTCGCCCCTGCGCCGCATCGAGGCCATCGTGGTGGATGGCTCCTCCTTCGGGCGGGTGCACGACAACCTCTACCGCCTGAGCATCGGCATCCGCAACACCGCGTCGCTGCCCGTGCTGTTGCCGGCCGTGGAACTGTCACTGACCAACTCGCAGGCGCAGACGCTGGTGCGGCGGGTCATCGACGCCTCCGAATTCAATGCCGCTCCCGAGGCGCTGGCACCCGGCGGCGAGTGGAACGGTGCGCTGCTGCTGCGCATCGACAACGCACCCGCGGTGCAGGACATCGCGGGATACGGCCTGTTCGCTTTCTATCCCTGAAACCTTTGCAAGGACTTCCTCCATGGCCTCTCTCATCTGCGGCTCCCTGGCCTTCGACACCATCATGAATTTCGAGGGCCGCTTCGCCGAGCAGATCATGCCGGAGCAGCTGCACATCCTGAATGTCTCGTTCCTGGTGCCGCAGCTGCGGCGCGATTTCGGAGGGTGCTCGGGCAACATCGCCTACGCGCTCAAGATGCTGGGCGGCACGGCGTTGCCGATGGCCACGCTGGGGCAGGATGGCAGTGGCTACCTGGAGCGGCTGAAGCAGTTCGGCATCAGCACGGAGTTCGTGCTGACCATTCCCGAGGCCTACACGGCGCAGGCCATGATCATCACGGACCGCGACAACAACCAGATCAACGGCTTCCACCCCGGTGCGATGGAACAGGCCTGGCGCAACACCATCCGCGCGCGCGACGACATCCGCCTGGGCATCATCGCGCCCGATGGCCGTGACGCGATGGTGCAGCATGCACAGCAGTTCGCGGACGCCCAGATTCCCTTCATCTTCGATCCGGGACAACAGCTGCCACGCTTCGACGGCGCGGAGCTGCGCACCTTCGTCGAGCAGGCCAGCTGGGTCGCGGTCAACGATTACGAGGGCAAGATGCTGAGCGACCGCACGGGCTGGGACAACGCCGAGATCTCACGCCATGTGCGCGGGCTGGTCGTGACGCTGGGCGCACAGGGCAGCGAGGTGTGGGTGGACGGCAAGTGCACCCCTATCGCGCCCGTCATGGCCACCGAGGTGGTGGACCCCACCGGCTGTGGTGACGCCTACCGGGGTGCGCTGTTGTTCGGGCTGGAGCAGGGTTGGTCCCTGGAGCGCTGTGCCGCGCTGGGCAACCGGCTGGGCGCCCTCAAGATCGCCGATCGCGGGCCGCAGAACTACCGCTTCAGCGCGGCCGACCTGGGCCTTTGACAAAAAAAAGCCCGGTGTCTCGCGACACCGGGCTTTCAGGGCTTCTCGCTGACTCAGGGCTTGCTGGCAGTAGGGAACGGCCAGGCAGCTTGAGGGTTCAGCGTGGTCTGCGCTGCAGGAGCGGCAGGGGCAGCAGCTGCAGGGGCAGCGGGTGCTTTCGCGGCTTTCTTCGCAGCCGGCTTCTTGGCTGCTTTCTTGGCTGCGGGCTTCTTGGCGACGGCCTTCTTGGCGACAGCCTTCTTGGCAGCAGCCTTCTTTGCCGGTGCAGCCTTCTTGGCGGGGGCCGCCTTCTTGGCTACAACCTTCTTCGCCGGAGCCTTCTTGGCAGCAGCCTTCTTGGCCGGAGCGGCCTTCTTGGCTACGACCTTCTTCGCCGGGGCCTTCTTGGCTGCTGCCTTCTTGGCGGGCGCAGCCTTCTTGGCCGGAGCGGCCTTCTTCGCAGCTACCTTCTTGGCCGGTGCCTTCTTGGCCGGAGCAGCTTTCTTAGCGGGAGCGGCCTTCTTAGCGGCCATTTTCTTTGCAGTTGCCATGTTTCTCTCCTTGATCAATCAAGTAACGAAGAGCACTTCCAACCTGTTGGATGGCAGGAAGCGATCCAGGGTGTTGGGCAAGTGCCCAGCACCCTGAACGGGGTCACACAAAACGCGCCGCGGTCTGTGCCACGGTCATCGGTCTGTGAAGGGGGTTTCTCCATGGTGGGAGTCGAATAGGTGATGCGGTGAAGGCGGCTGCGTAGTGCGTGGGCTCAATCCCAGCTCAGGGCGCCGCCGGTCTGGTACTCGATGACACGGGTCTCGAAGAAGTTGCGCTCCTTCTTGAGGTCGATCATTTCGCTCATCCAGGGGAAGGGGTTCTCTTCATGCGGGAACAGCGCTTCCAGGCCGATCTGCGTGGCGCGGCGGTTGGCGATGTAGCGCAGGTAGCCCTTGAACATGGAGGCATTCATGCCCAGCACGCCGCGGGGCATGGTGTCCTCGGCGTAGCGGTACTCGAGTTCGACGGCCTTCTCGAACAGCGCCTTGATCTCGGCCTTGAACTCGGACGTCCACAGGTGCGGGTTCTCGAGCTTGAGCTGGTTGATCAGGTCGATGCCGAAATTGCAGTGCATGGACTCGTCGCGCAGGATGTACTGGTACTGCTCGGCGGCACCCGTCATCTTGTTCTGGCGGCCCAGCGCGAGGATCTGCGTGAAGCCCACGTAGAAGAACAGGCCTTCCATCAGGCAGGCGAAGACGATCAGGCTCTTGAGCAGCGTCTGGTCGGTTTCATGCGTGCCGGTGTGGAAATTCGGGTCGCTGATGGCCTCGATGAAAGGGATCAGGAACTGGTCCTTGTCGCGGATGGACTGGACTTCGTTGTAGGCGTTGAAGATCTCGGATTCGTCCAGGCCCAGCGACTCCACGATGTACTGGTAGGCGTGGGTGTGGATCGCTTCCTCGAAGGCCTGGCGCAGCAGGAACTGGCGGCACTCGGGCGCCGTGATGTGGCGGTAGGTGCCCAGCACGATGTTGTTGGCGGCCAGCGAATCGGCGGTCACGAAGAAGCCGAGGTTGCGCTTGACGATGCGGCGCTCGTCCTCGGTCAGGCCGTTGGGGTCCTTCCACAACGCGATGTCGCGCGTCATGTTCACTTCCTGCGGCATCCAGTGGTTGGCGCAGGTGGCGAGGTACTTCTCCCAGGCCCACTTGTACTTGAAGGGCACCAGCTGGTTGACGTCGGTCTGGCCGTTGATGATGCGCTTGTCGGCCGCGTTGACGCGGTGGGTCGTTGCCTTGACGGCCGTGGCGACCTGCTTCTGGGGTGCAGCAACTGCTGCAGCGACGGGCTTCACGGCGACGGGCACAGGCGCGCCGTCATCGAGTGTGCGGCTGGTTACCGCCTGTGTCGGCTGTGTCGCGAAATGCGTGGGGGGATGTTGGGGCAGGCGGCTAGCAGAGGAGCCGCTCGACAAGGGTGACGACGGTGTGGGCTTGACTTCTTCGTCCCAGGACAGCATAGAGGATTCCAATCAGCGGATTATGAGAGCAGTGACGTGAAAAACAAAGTGTCCGATCACATCACTGCCCATTTTTGTTGCTTCTCCACATCGTGCACCACTGCACGCGTGGTGCAGGGTGCGACAGCGCACAGAGGGACTACTGGCAAGCCTCGCAGGTGGGGTCGTCCACACCGCAGAAACTCACATCGGTGGCCGCGACCTGCGCGAGTTGCGCCTGCGCCGCCAACGCCGCTTTCTCCATCGGGCTCAACACCGCAGCACCCCCGCTGGCACCACCGGCCTGCGATGACACGGCGTTCATCTTGCCTGCGGTCACGGTGGATTTCTCCACGTGCGTGGCCGACATCGTGCGCAGGTAGTAGGTGGTCTTGAGGCCACGCAGCCATGCGAGCTTGTAGGTGTCGTCGAGCTTCTTGCCAGAAGCACCGGCCATGTAGATGTTCAGCGACTGCGCCTGGTCGATCCACTTCTGGCGGCGCGCGGCTGCTTCCACCAGCCACTGCGTTTCCACCTCGAAGGCCGTGGCGTAGAGCGACTTGATGTCCTGCGGCACGCGGTCGATGGGGCGCAGCGAGCCGTCGAAATGCTTCAGGTCCATGACCATCACGTCGTCCCACAGGCCCAGGCGCTTCAAGTCGTGCACCAGGCTGCTGTTGATGACCGTGAACTCGCCCGACAGGTTCGACTTCACCGACAGGTTGCCGAAGCAGGGTTCGATGGAGGCGTCCACGCCGATGATGTTGGAGATGGTCGCGGTGGGCGCGATGGCCACGCAGTTGGAGTTGCGCATGCCGTCGGCGGCGATCTTCTTGCGCAGCGCCTCCCAGTCCAGCGTGCTGGAGCGGTCCACTTCCACATACCCGCCACGTTGGGACGCCAGCATGTCCAGGGTGTCCAGCGGCAAGATGCCACGGTCCCAGAGCGAACCCTTGAAGCTGGAGTAACGGCCACGCTCGCGGGCCAGCTCGGTGGAGGCCCAGTAGGCGTAGTAGCAGATCGCTTCCATCGACTGGTCGGCGAACTCCACGGCTTCCTGGCTGGCATAAGGAATGCGCAGCTTGTACAGGCTGTCCTGGAAGGCCATCAGGCCCAGGCCCACCGGGCGGTGGCGCACGTTGGAGTCGCGCGCCTTCTTCACGGCGTAGTAGTTGATGTCGATCACGTTGTCGAGCATGCGCATGGCGATGCCGATGGTGCGCTTGAGCTTGTCGTGGTCGAGCACCTGGGTGGTGATGCCATCAGCGCCGCGTGCGCCTTCCTTCAGGTGCTGCAGCAGGTTGACCGAACCCAGGTTGCAGACGGCCGTCTCGGTGTCGCTGGTGTTGAGCGTGATCTCGGTGCACAGGTTGGACGAATGCACCACGCCCACGTGCTGCTGCGGCGAGCGCAGGTTGCAGGCGTCCTTGAAGGTGATCCAGGGGTGGCCGGTCTCGAACAGCATCGTGAGCATCTTGCGCCACAGGTCGGAGGCCTGGATCACGCGGCTGGGCTTGATCTCGCCGCGGGCCGCCTTCTCTTCGTAGGCGACGTAGGCCTTCTCGAAGGCGGTGCCGGTCAGGTCATGCAGGTCGGGCACGTTGGAGGGCGAGAACAACGTCCAGGTGCCCTTCTCCATCACGCGGCGCATGAACAGGTCGGGCACCCAGTTGGCCGTGTTCATGTCGTGCGTGCGGCGGCGGTCGTCGCCGGTGTTCTTGCGCAGCTCCAGGAACTCCTCGATGTCCAGGTGCCAGGTCTCCAGGTAGGTGCAGACCGCGCCCTTGCGCTTGCCGCCCTGGTTCACGGCCACGGCCGTGTCGTTGACCACCTTGAGGAACGGCACCACGCCCTGCGATTCGCCGTTGGTGCCCTTGATGTGGCTGCCCAGGGCGCGCACACGCGTCCAGTCGTTGCCCAGGCCGCCCGCGAACTTGGACAGCAGCGCGTTTTCCTTGATGGACTCGTAGATGCCGTCCAGGTCGTCGGGCACGGTCGTCAGGTAGCAGGAGGACAGCTGCGAGCGCAGCGTGCCGCTGTTGAACAGCGTGGGCGTGGAGGACATGAAGTCGAAGGACGACAGCACCTCGTAGAACTCGATGGCACGGGCCTCGCGGTCGATTTCGTTCAGCGACAGGCCCATGGCCACGCGCATGAAGAAGGCCTGCGGCAGCTCGATGCGGGCCTTGTCCACGTGCAGGAAGTAGCGGTCGTACAGCGTCTGCAGACCGAGGTAGTCGAACTGCTGGTCGCGCTCCGCCTTCAGCGCACCGGCCAGGCGGGCCAGGTCGAACTGCTGCAGCTCGGGGTTGAGCAGCTCGGCGTCCACGCCCTTCTTGATGAAGCGCGGGAAGTAGTCGGCATAGGCGGCACCCATGTCCTCCTGCGCCACGTCGCGGCCCATGACTTCCTTGACCATGGTGTGGAACAGCAGGCGCGCGGTGACGTAGGTGTAGTCGGGGTCCTTCTCGATCAGCGTGCGCGCGGCCAGCACCGAAGCCTTGTAGACCTCGTCCATGGGCACACCGTCGTAGAGGTTGCGCACGGTCTCGTTGAGGATGGGCTCGGGGCGCACGTCGGTGCCCAGGCCGGTGCAGGCCGAGCGGATCAGCTGGGCGAGCCAGTCCATGTCCAGCGGCACGCGCTGGCCGTTCTCGATGGCATGCAGCAACGGCGTCTTGGGGGCGGCATCCTCGGCCTTGCGGGCACGTTCCTGCGAACGCTTTTCACGGTAGAGCACATAGGCGCGCGCGACCTCGTGGTGGCCACCACGCATCAGGCCCAGTTCCACATGGTCCTGCACATCCTCGATGTGGAAGGTACCGCCGCCGGGGCGCGAGCGCGCCAGGGCGCGGGTCACGTTCTGCGTCAGGCCGTCGACGACTTCGCGCACGCTGGCCGAAGCCGCGCCCTGCGTGCCATGCACGGCCAGGAAGGCCTTCATCATCGCCACGGCGATCTTCGCGGGCTCGAACGGGACCACCGCGCCGTTGCGCCGGATGATCTGGTATTGCTGCAAGGGGCTGGCGGAAGGTGCCACCTGGTCCGTGGCGGGACGCTGGAGGGAGCTGGGGGAGACGGTGCTGGTCGTGGAAGACGTGCCCAGGGCAGTTTGCATGTAGTTTTCCTCGTCTGGTCTGCAATGCGGTGGAATTCGGAGCGCTTGGCCAGATGGCCGGGCGAGCTGCTGCGCAGTGTTGGCGCTGCTGCCCGTGCATCCAGCCACACACTATATATGGGGCCTGTAGTGAACACAAGCCACTACCGGTAGTGTAAATGCTCGTGCGCAACATCTTCGTTTCGCGCGCGAACAAGAGACGCTGAACACGGCTTTCGCACTGGCCTGCACGCACGCCACGGATCGCCCAGTTCGGCCGCATGAACAGCGCACCGCAGAGCGCCAGCGCCGCGACCATGGGGCCTGGCGGGGCATTTGCGCGGGCAGGCCGCGTGGCTGCTGGATGTGCGCCTGCACACGCACGCGGCGCAGGCGATGCGCGGGCGTCAAGCGCTCGGCACGGCCCGCAGCAGCCAGCGCCCGATGGGCATGGAAAAAAATCCTGCTTGACACCCGCCATCGCGGGTGCTTCATGCCGCCAATCTCAGGCCACTCCGTCCGGGGACTCGGGGCTCTGGGGCATGTCGATGTTCAGGCGCGCGATGCGATAGCGGATCTGGCGCAGGCTCAAGCCCAGGCGCGCCGCCGCGGCCGTGCGGTTGAAGCCCGTCTCGCGCAAGGTTTTCACGAGGATCTCGCGCTCCTGGCGGTCCAGGTGGCTCTGCAGGTCGGTGGGAATGCCGGCATCGTGTTCCGCGGCGGAGGGCTCGATGGGCATGGCCGCCGAGGGCGCCGGCTCCGTCGCATGCGGCAGCGGCACCGGCATCGTCTGCTCGCCGAGGAAATCGACCTCCAGCTCCGCGCCCTCGCTCAACGCCACTGCGCGGTGCAGCAGGTTTTCGAGTTCGCGCACATTGCCGCGCAAGGGCAACTGCGCGATGTGCGCCAGCGCCCGCTGCGACAAGGCCGGTACCGGGATCGCCGACTCCGCCGCGATGCGTTCCAGCAGGCTCTCGCACAGGGCCGGCAGGTCGTCCAGGCGCTCCCGCAGCGGCGGAACGTGGATGTCGATCACGTTGAGCCGGTAGAACAGATCCTGGCGGAAGCGGCCGGCCGCCACGTCGGCCCCGAGGTCGCGGTGCGTGGCGCTGATGATGCGCACGTCCACGGGTTCTTCCTGGGTCGAGCCGATGGTGCGCACGCGGCGCTCCTGGATCGCGCGCAGCAGCTTGGACTGCATGGGCAGCGGCAGCTCGCCGATCTCATCCAGGAACAGGCTGCCACCCCGCGCGGCCTGGAAGAAGCCCTCGCGGTCCTGGTGTGCACCGGTGAAGGAGCCCTTGACCGCGCCGAAGAATTCCACCTCCAGCAGCTGCTCGGGGATCGCACCGCAGTTCACCGCCACCAGCGGCCCGGCACTGCGGTGGCTGTTGGCATGCAGCGCGCGCGCGACCAGTTCCTTGCCCGTGCCGGACTCGCCCGTCACCAGCACCGGCGCCATGCTGCGCGCCACCTTGGCGATCCGCTCCTTGACGCTGCGCAAGATGGCGGAGCCTCCCGCCAGGCGCTGCATGGCGGCCTCGCCGTCGCCAGGCAGGCCGTCAGAACGGCGCCGGTTGTGGCCCTCGGGATTCACGCCCGCCGCCACATGGCGCCGCCCCACCAGCGCCTCGCTGCGCGCCCCCTCCACCGCCGAGGCCACCACCATGCGGAACTGCTTGATGTCCACCGGCTTGCTCAGGTAGTCGAAAGCGCCGGCCTTGAGCGCCTCGACCGCGTTCTCGGCCGATCCGTAGGCCGTGATCACCACCGAGCGTTCGCGCCGCCGCTCCTCGCGCAGGCGCAGCAGCAGCGACATGCCCAGTCCATCGGGCAGGCGCATGTCGGTGATGAGCACATCGAAATGGCGTGCGGTCAGCGCCTCGTTCGCCTCGGCCAGCGACCCCACGCACTGGACAGCATGCCCTTCGCGCACCAGCGCCAGCTCATAGAGCGTGCGCAGGTCCGGCTCGTCGTCGACGACGAGGATGTGGGTCTCGGTGAGGTTCGGTTTGGCGGCCATGGCGTCGCGGCTATTCTGTCAGAAGGCCCCCGGAGAAAAGATCCGCGGGCGGCAACGCGAAGCCCACCACGAACTCGTTGCCCTCCACCTCCGTGCCGTCGCGCCACCGGCGCGTGCGCTCGAAGCCGATGCTGGCCCCATGCCCCTCGCACAACTCGCGGCACAGGTACAGCCCCAGGCCCGTGGAGCGGCTCTCCGACGAAAAGAAGGGCTCGAAGAGGTGGCGCTGCACGGACTGGTCCATCGGTGCGCCATCGCTCCACACCCCCAGCAGCACGCGGCCGTCGGCCTCCCGGCGGCATCGCACCTGGATCGCGCCGGGCGTGCCGCTGGCATAACGCTGCGCGTTGTCGAGCAGGTTGACCAGGACCCGGCGCAGGTGGCCCTCGTTGAACACCACCTCGGGCAAGGCCGGCACCGGATCGAGCTGCAACAGGCCGCTGTGGCCGTGCTGCACCCATTCGGCGCAGATCGGCACCACCGTCTCCTGCAGCGACAGCGTCTCTGCACCCCGCCCGTCGCCCAGGTGCTGCACGCGCGAGAGGTTGAGCACATCGTCCACGATCCTCTCCAGGCGCTCCGCGTTCTGGCGCACCATCTGCGTGAGGCGCTTGAGGTGGGGAGCGGCGATATCCTCGTCCAGCAGCGCGTTGGCCTGCACGATGGCAGCCAGCGGGTTGCGGATCTCGTGCGCAACGGCCGTGGACATGCGCCCCATGCTGGCGAGCTTCTCGGTGCGCAGGCGCGCCTCCATCTCGCGCTGGTCCTGCAGCAGCATCACGCACAGGCGCTCCACGTCGGCATCGTCGGTCGCGGCCATGCGGGTGCGCACCAGCACATGCTGCGAGCCGGCCTGGGGCGGGCGGATCACCACGCTGGCACGCTGCACCTGGTCCACCGCGAAGCTGCGATGCGCCAGCGTCTCCAGCTCGCGCCACAGGGGGTTGGAGCCCAGTGCGAACAACAGCGCGGGTGCGTGGGGCTCCAGCCCCAGCAGCCGGCGCGCGGCGGGGTTCGCGGCCCAGACCGTGCCCTGGGCATCCACCACCAGGATGCCGTCGGCCATGGACTCGATCACCAGCGCGTTGACCTGGCGTTGCACCCGCACGGCGAGCTGGCTGCGCTGCGAGCGCTGCTCCTCGCGTGCCACGCGCGCCGAGACCTGGGTGGCCAGGAAGGCGATCACGAAGTACCCCATCCCCGTGAGCGCGGCCTGGCCGTACAGCGGCGTGGGGTCCAGCGTGAGCCGGTAAGAGAAGATCAGCGCCTGCCCCAGCAGCAGCAGCGTCACGCAGGCCGCCGTGCCCATGGCCAGTGGCAACGAGCCCAGCACCGAGGACAACAGCACCGGCAGGGCCAGCAGGGGCGCGTAGTTCACGCTGCCGTAGCCTTGCACCACCTGCAGCGCGGCGAACACCACGATATCGACCCCCACCGTGGCCATCGCCTGCAGGTCGAAGCTGCGGCCCAGCCGGCGGGGGGTGCTGAACAGCCGCGTCCAGACGGTCATGACCAGGTACAGGATGCACACCAGCACCAGCAGGTCGTCGCGCGCCTGCCCCATCACATAGAAGGTGCTCTGCAGCGCCAGCAGCACCAGGGCCAGCATCACGCGGCCGGTCATGAAGCCGCGCCACAGGCGTTCGAATTCGTCAGGCCCGGAGGCCGGGGGGCTGTCGAGGGCGCCTAGCTGCGAATCAGGACTCGGCCTGTCCACGGTGCTTCGCCGAGCAGTAGATACCGCGGCGGCCCTGCACCCCATCCGTGCCGGGGAGGTGTACACCGCAGTGGTCGCAGCGCACCATCTCGATGGCCTGGGGCTCGGACTTCTTCGCGGGCCGCGGGGGCGGCGGCGACGCGTCCTCGTCGTCACGGGTGCGGTTGTTGCGCCAGACCCAGACACCGAACAACACCACCAACAGCACCAGCAGGAATTTCACGTCGCACGCCCCAGGACCACTTCCAGCACGAAGCGCGAGCCCACATAGGCCAGGAACAGCAGGCCCGAGCCCGCATACAGCACCCGCACCGCCCGCTTGCCGCGCCAGCCGAAGAGCTGGCGCCCCAGCAGCAGCGCCGCGAAGGTGACCCACGACAACACCGAGAACACGCTCTTGTGGTCCCAGTGCCAGGCCACGCCCTGGCCATACAGCGACTCGGTGAACATGAAGGCCGTGAACAGCGTGGCACTCAGCAGCACGAAGCCGGCCAGCACGAAGCGGAAGGTCAGGCGCTCGATGGTCAGCAGCGGCATGCCGCTGTGCGTGTCGGCCGCCATGCGGATGCGCTCCTCGGTGCGGCCCATGAACCAGGCGTGCGCCACGGCCACGGCGAACAGGCCGTAGGAACCGATGCCCAGCGCCCAGTGCAGCGGCAGCCACCCAGAGGCCGAGGGATGCAGCGTCGACCCCGGGAAGACCTGCGCCAGCACCACCGCAAGGGAGCCCAGCAGCCACAACGCCCAGCGGCTCTGCAGCATGGGGTAGAACTGGCTCTCGACGGTGTACACGGCCACCACCAGCCAGGCGGTCACCGACAGCGCGGGGGCAAAGCCGAAACGTGCAGGGGTGCCGACCATGTTGCCCGCCAGCAGCACCGCATGCAGCAGCCAGGTGGCCAGCAGCACCCAGCGCGTGGCGCCGGGGCTGATTCCACGCGCCACGGCAGGCACGAGATAACCCACTGCCACGGCCACCGTCAGGCCCAGGCCGAAAGCGGGGGCACTGGCTAGAATCATGGGCGGAGTTTAGCCCCTTGCTCCGCTCCGCTGCCCTCGGCACCGCGCCTTTGCGCGGTATTTCCGCGGACCCGCAAGCTCCACCCTGCACCGCACCGCGCACCACCATGGCCTCATCCCTCTCCGACAAACTCTCACGCCTCGTCAAGGAAATGCGCGGCCAGGCCCGCATCACCGAAACCAACGTGGCCGAGATGCTGCGCGAGGTGCGCATGGCGCTGCTGGAGGCCGACGTGGCGCTGCCGGTGGTGCGCGACTTCATCGCCCGCGTGAAGGAAAAGGCCCTGGGCCAGGAGGTGGTGGGCTCGCTGTCGCCCGGCCAGGCGCTGGTGGGCATCGTCAACCGCGAGCTGGCCGCCACCATGGGCGAAGGCGTCAGCGACATCAACCTGGCGGCCCAGCCGCCTGCGGTGATCCTGATGGCTGGCCTGCAGGGTGCCGGCAAGACCACCAGCACGGCCAAGCTGGCGCGTTACCTGATCGAGAAGCGCAAGAAGAAGGTGCTCACGGTCTCGGGCGACGTCTACCGCCCGGCCGCCATCGAGCAGCTCAAGACCGTCACGCAGCAGGCCGGCGCCGAGTGGTTCCCCAGCACGCCCGACCAGAAGCCGCTGGACATCGCCCGTGCCGCGCTGGACCATGCGCGGCGCCACTACTTCGACGTGCTGCTGGTGGACACCGCCGGCCGCCTGGCGATCGACGAAGTGCTGATGCGCGAGATCAAGGAACTGCATGAGTTCCTGCAGCCGGTGGAGACGCTCTTCGTGGTGGACGCCATGCAGGGCCAGGACGCGGTCAACACCGCCCTGGCCTTCAAGCAGGCGCTGCCACTCACCGGCATCGTGCTGACTAAGATGGACGGCGATGCGCGCGGCGGTGCGGCCCTGTCGGTGCGCGCCATCACGGGCGCGCCCATCAAGTTCGCCGGCACCAGCGAGAAGATCGACGGCCTGGAGCAGTTCGATGCCGACCGCCATGCGGGCCGCATCCTGGGCATGGGCGACATCCTCTCGCTGGTCGAGCAGGTCACTTCGGGCGTGGACATCGCGGCCGCGCAGAAGCTGGCGGCCAAGGTCAAGAGCGGCGCGGGCTTCGACCTGAACGACTTCCTGGCCCAGATCCAGCAGATGAAGCAGATGGGCGGCCTGTCCAGCCTGATGGACAAGCTGCCCGCCGCCATGGCGGCCAAGGCCGGACAGGTGGACATGGACCGTGCCGAGCGCGACATCAAGCGCAAGGAAGGCATCATCCACAGCATGACCCCACTGGAGCGCCGCAAGCCCGAGCTCATCAAGGCCACGCGCAAACGCCGCATCGCCATGGGCGCCGGTGTGCATGTGCAGGAGGTCAACCGCATGCTCAAGGAATTCGAGCAGATGCAGGACATGATGAAGAAGATGAAGGGCGGCGGCATGATGAAGATGATGAAGCGCATGGGGGGCATGGGGGGCATGAAGGGCATGCCGAAGATGCCCTTCTGAGTTCCCCTGGGCCGGTCTGCCGCCCTGCCCGCCCCCTTTCCGTGCGGGGCGTGAAAACCTGAAGCGGCCCTGCCTGGGGCCGCATGGCTCCTGCCCCACGGCGCAGCGCCCGGCTTTCTGGGGTAACGTAGGGCATCCCTTGTCGCCCGCACCTCCATGTCCCACGGGGAACTGATCGCTGTCCGCAGCCACCGCATCCGGCTGGTGCTCCAGGGTGCGGGGTGGCTCATGGTGGCCATCGGTGTGCCCTGGGCGGTGGCCTTTACGCTGCAGGCGCTGTGGGTGCTCGCTGCCCTGGATCTGGTGGTCGCCGTCGCGGGAGCCATCGTGGTTTTCTGCGTGCGCCATGACCACCTGCGTCTCGGGGCGGCGGTGTTCGTGGGGTGTGCCTATGCGACCACCTGCGCATTGGGCCTGTTCATCGATGTGCCCGACGGCACCCACCCGCGCTCCATGCACGTGTTTCTGCTGGCCCTGGCTTTCGCGGCCCACCTGGTGCTGCAACTGGAGCGCCGCGTGTTCTACCACGGCGTGCCCCTGCTGTGCATGCTGACCTACCTGGTGTTCGCCAGCAGCCCCATCGGCTTCCCCCTGCCCTACGGCATCCCGGAAGAACACCGTGCCCTCAGTGCCTGGTTCAACAACCTGTCGGCGCTGGCCTGCCTGTTCACCGTGATGGTGCTGATGCACGCGGACATCCGCGTGCGCACCGCGCTGGAAGCCGACCTGCATGCCGGGCTGAAGAACCAGCAGCTGGTCGTGTACTACCAGCCCCAGGTCGCCCACGACGGCCGCGTCACGGGCGCCGAGACCCTGGTTCGCTGGCAGCACCCGGTGCGCGGCCTGGTGCCGCCTTCGGAGTTCATCCCCCTGGCCGAGCATTGCGGGCTGATCTCCGAGCTGGGCCAGGTGGTGCTCGCTGCCACATGCCAACAGTTGGTGGCGTGGTCACGGCAGCCCGAGCGGGCGCACCTGACGCTGTCGGTGAACGTGAGCGCCTCGGAGCTGCGCGAGCCCGCCTTCATCCAGAACGTCCTGGCGGTGCTGGCGCGTACCGGCGCCAATCCCGCACGCCTGAAGGTCGAACTCACCGAAACCATGCTGGTGGCCAACATCGACGATGTGATGGCCAAGATGAGCGCCCTGCGCGAGAAGGGCATCGGTGTCTCGCTGGACGATTTCGGCACCGGCTACTCGTCGCTCAACTACCTCAAGCGGCTGCCGCTGGACCAGCTCAAGATCGACAAGTCCTTCGTCGACAACGTGCTGAGCGACAGCAGCGACGCCGCCATTGCGCGCACCGTGGTGACGCTGGGACAGCAGTTGGGCCTGCACGTGATCGCCGAAGGCGTGGAAACCGAGGAACAGCGCCTGTTGCTGGAGGGCATCGGCTGCCTGGCCTACCAGGGCTACCTCTTCAGCCGGCCACTGCCGGCGGTGGCGTTCGAAGAGTTCCTGCGCAAACGCGAATGCGTGGTGGCTTCGACCTGAACCCGCTCAGAGCGCCAGGCCCACGGCATGGCCCTCGGCGGTGGCCTCCAGCACGCCGCGGGGCGCCAGGCAGTCGCCCGCGCGGCGCACCGCGATGCCGGCAGCCTGCAGCGCATGCTCCATGTCCTCCAGCGCCGGGTCCGGCACACGCGGCGTGGCGTAGGCGAAGAAGGCCACGTCCGGGATGTCGTGCAGCGGCCCGCCGAAGACGCTGCGCCATTGCAGCGTGCCCGCGTCCTCGAAGCTGTCACTCCACACCGGTTCGGCCAGGCAATGCACGGTGATGCCGCGCTCGTGGAAGCGCCGCTGCACGCGCTGGCGCGTGACCAGGGCGCAGTCCTCGGCGATGCGCTCGCGCGGGCACAGCACCACCACCTGCGTGAACAGATCCCGCAGCCGCTCGACGGCCGCATAGGTGCCTTCGGTCTGGTCCATGTCCAGCACCACCGCCGTGCCGGGCTGGGGCTGCCGTACCTCCAGCAGGCCGGCCATGGCCTCGCGCAGGTCCGGCACCCAGCCCTGCGCGCGCAGAGCCTCCGGCAGGCTGGGCGGCCAGCTCATCGCGGCGCCCGCGGCCAGCACCACGGCATCGGGTGCGGTGGCCAGCAATTGCCCGGTGTCCACCGCGCGGCCCATCTCGAAACGCACACCCGCCTTCTGCGCCTCGACGAACTGGTAGTCGTAGATGCTGGAGAGCGATTCGGCCACCGGCAGCGCCGCGTACAGGCGGGTCTTGCCACCGGGCTCGGCCGAGGCACCGTAGACCGTCACGGCGTGCCCGCGCAGCGCGGCGCTCAGCGCGGCTTCCAGCCCGGCGATGCCCGCGCCCACCACGGCCACACGCTTCGGCTGTGCGGCCCGCGGCAATGGCGCGAGTTCGCGCAGTTGCCCCACGCGCGGGTTGTTGTCGCAGGCGATGGGGGTGTGCGTGACGATCACCTTCCAGCAGGTGTTGCAGGACACGCAGTAGCGGATGTCGCGTGCGCAGCCCTCGGCGGCCTTGCGGGGCCAGGCGGGGTCGGTGATCAGTGCGCGGCCCAGGCCCACCAGCGCCATGTCGCCATGCGCCAGGGCACCTTCGGCCTCGGCGGGATCGGTGAAGCGGCCCAACGCCATCACCGGCACGCCCGGCGTGTGCGCGGCGAGCCGGCGTGCCATGGCCTGGAAGGGCAGGCGCGGGTACGTGCCGTCGGGCAGGTGCATCTCCAGTGTGCGATGGTGCGACCCCTGCGCATAACAGAGGAAGTCGGGCCGCACACGGCTGCACAGGTGGCGCGCAATGGCGGCCGCCTGCGGCTCGTCGATGCTGCCCGCGATGCCGTCGTCGCCGGGCAGCTTCACACCCAGGATGAAGCCGCTGCCGCAGCGCTGCCGGATCGCCTCGCTGGTGGCCACCAGCAGGCGGCAGCGGCCTTCGAGGTCGCCGCCCCACGCATCCTCGCGGTGGTTCGAATAGGCGGAGAGGAACTGGTGGAACAGGTGGCCGTGCCCCGCCGAGATCTCCACGCCCGAGAAGCCCGCACGCTGCAGCCGCGCGCAAGACTCCGCGGTGTGCGCGATGAAGGCCTCGATGTCGGCCGCAGACATCGCACGCGGCACGCTGCCGGTGATGTCGTCGGGCAACGCGGAAGGCGCGATGGCGCTCGCGTAACGCCCGGGAATGTGGCGCCCACGCCCCGTATCCTGCACCTGCGCGAGCAGCCTGCAGTCCAGCGACTCCACAGCCTCGGCCCAGCGAGCAAGGCCGGATGCCATGCGGTCGTTCCAGGCGGTCACGCGCTGGTTGCTCTGGTGCGGCGCGATGCCCACGGGCTCGGCGATGAGCATCGCCGCGCCGCCCTCGGCACGCGTGCGGTGGTAGTCGATCAGGCCCTCGGGCACGTCGTCATGCACAGGGAAGTGCAGCGAGATGGCTGCATGCACGATGCGGTTCTTCAAGCTCCTTCCGGCCAGCACGGTGGACGAAAAGAGATGCGGATAGTGGGGATGCGCCGCGGGCAGCAACGCCGCGGCGCCAGAAGGAAGCGAAGGAGTGTGCACGGTTCAGATGATAGTGCCGACACCAATTGTCCTATTTATCGGACATTTGTTCCATTTACTTGTTCGCACCAGTTTCGTAGACTGCCCTGGGCACGCAGATTGCATGGTTGCCGGCTCACGTTTCCGCTTCATTCAAGGATTGTCTTCATGATCTCCCGCAGAACCCTTTCGCTGGGCCTGGCCACCGCCACGCTCGCCGCCGCATGGCCCCTGGGCGCCGCCGCCCAGGGCACCGACTGGCCCACCCGGCCCGTGATGATGGTCAACCCCTTCGCCGCCGGCTCGGCCGTGGACGTGGTTGCCCGGCTCATCGCCAGCAAGATGACGCAGAACCTGGGCCAGGCCATCAACACCGACAACCGCACCGGCGCCTCGGGCAACATCGGCACCGACTACGCCGCACGCGCCAAGCCCGACGGCTACACGCTGCTGCTGGGCTCGCCCGGCACCATGGCCATCAACCCCTTCCTGTTCGCCAAGCTGCCCTACGACGCGGTGAAGGACTTCACGCCCATCTCGCAGCTGGTGTCCTTCCCCCAGGTGGTGGTGGCCAACCCGAATGCGCCGTTCAAGACCATCCCCGAGCTGATCGCTGCCGCCAAGGCCAAGCCCGACACCATCGCCCATGGTTCGTCGGGCCAGGGCACGACCAGCCACCTGGTGATGGAGCTGATCAAGGCCGACGCCAACCTGAAGATGACGCACATCGCCTACCGCGGCGGCGCACCCACGGTGCAGGCCGTGATGTCGGGCGAGATCCAGACCGGCGTGGAGGGCCTGCCCTCGCTCGTGGGGCAGATCCAGTCCGGCAAGGTCACGGCGCTGGCGGTGACGTCGGCCAAGCGCTCGCCGCTGCTGCCCAACGTGCCGGCGATGTCCGAGTTCCTGCCCGGCTTCGATGCCTCTGCATGGATCGTGCTCATGGCCCCGGCCGGCACGCCGCCCGAGATCGTGGCCAAGATCTCCGCCGAGGTGAAGCGCGCAGTGAACGATCCCGCCATCAAGGCCCAGCTGGAAGCCCAGGGCGCGACCGTGGTCGGCTCCACGCCCGCCGAGACCGCGGCCTTCCACCAGGGCGAACTCAAGAAGTTCCAGCGCGCGGTGCAGCTCTCCGGCGTCAAGCAGGAATGACCATGACCGCCACCCACGACCTCGCCATCCTCGGCGCCGGTGCCGCCGGCATGATGGCCGCGCTGCGCGCCAGCGCATTGGGACTGCGCGTGGTGCTGTTCGACCCCTTCTGGTCGCAGCCCAACAACCTGTGGCTCAGCGGCGGCCTGTTCCCCGCGGCGGGCTCCCGGCTGCAGGCCGAGGCCGGCGTGGCCGACACGCCCGAGGCCTGGCTGGAAGACCTGCGCCGCTTCGCCGGTGCCTCCTGCAACGAGCGCATCGCGGCCGACGTGGCCCGCGCCCTGCCGCCGGTGGCCGAGGCGCTGCTGCAGGCTGGGCTGCCGGTGCGCTTCCTCGCGGACGTGCCCGCACCGGGCCACCGCGTGGAGCGTTTCCACTCGGTCACGCCGGCCTCCGGCGCGGCCCTGCACGCCAGCCTGCGCGAGGCGCTGGGCCGCTGTGTGGGGCTGCAATGCCATGCCGACGTGGGCGTCACGCAGGTGGAGCGCGCAGACGGCGGCTTCACGCTGCTGCATGCGGGCGGGCCCAGCCACGCACGGCACCTGCTGCTGGCCGGCGGCGGCTTCGGCGCCGCGCCGCAGATGGTGGCGGAGTTCATCCCGGAGATGGCAGGCGCACTGCACAGCGGTGCCCCGAGCCAGGACGGATCGACCATCGCCCTGGCGCGCAGCTGGGGCGCGGCGCTCGGCGGCATGGACGGCTACCAGGGCCAGGGCCACACCCACCCCGACGGCCGCACGCGGCTGGGCATGTCCATCCCCACGCTGGGCGGCATCATGCTCAACCGCAGCGGGCAGCGCTTCATCCGCGAGGACGTGGGGCCTTCGGCGCTGGCGGCGCATGTGCTGGGGCAGCCGGGGCAACAGTCACTGGAAGTGTTCGACGCGGCCATCGAGCAGCGCCTGGGCAACCACTCGGCGTATGCAGCGGCACGTGCAGCGGGCCGGGTGATGGAGGCGGACGACCTTCAAGCACTGGCCGAACAGGCACAGGTGCCACTGGCCGCGCTGAAGGACAGCGTGCAACTGGCCCAACGCTGTGCACGGGGCGAGGCCACGGACCCGCTGGGCCGCACGCAGTTCGTGCAGCCACTGCAGGCGCCCTTCCGCGCATCATGGGTCACCGGTTCATTGGCCCACACGCAGGGCGGCATCCTCACCGACGGCGACGGCCGGGTGCTGGACACGGCGGATCGGGCAATGGAAGGCCTGTATGCAGCAGGCGGGTGCGCCGCCGGGTTATCCGGCCACGGCGGCGATGGGTATCTGCCCGGCAACGGACTCGCGCAGTCGTTCGGATTGGCCCTGCGCGCGGTGGAGCACCTGGCGGGCGGCGCGCGGCGCTGAGGCGCCCAGGCCCACGGTCACCCCACAGCCCGCTCGAGCCAGGGCCGCATCAGGCGGTACAGCGGCCCGATGGACAACACCATGGCGAGCACACGCGAGACATGGAACACGGTGACGATCGGCACGCCGAACTGCAGCACCGCCGCCGTCAGGCTCATCTCGGCGATGCCGCCCGGGGCCGTCGCCAGGACCGCCGTGGGGCCCGGCATACCGCTCAGCGCGGCCAGCAGGCTGCCGAAGCCTGCCATGACGGCCATCAGCAGCAAGGTCACGCAGGCCACGCTGCCCATGTAGCGCGGCGCCGTACGCAGGAACGCGCGGTTGAAGCGGATACCGAGCGCACAGCCGATGCACAGCTGCCCGGCGTTGACCATCCAGCGCGGCACCGTGGACCACTGGACACCACTGGCCGTCAATGCGATGGCCACCAGCAACGGGCCGATGATCCAGGCGTTGGGCACACGCACACGGTTCAGGCCCCAGCCCACCAGCAGCGTCAGCGCGGCCAGCTGCACGAACCCCTGCCAGTCGAACCGTGCCCACGGCAGGGTGTAGACATCGCTACCGTGCAGGCCGAGCACGCGGTAAGCGGCCGGTACGATGAGCACCACGAGCAGGATCCGCAGCGAGTGCGCGGCGGCCACCTGGTCCACGCGGCCGCCGTAACGCTCGGCCTGGATCGCCATTTCGGAAGAGCCACCGATGGCGATGGCAAAAAATGCGGTCTTCGCATCTACCCCCGCCATACGCTGCAGCAGCCTGCCGCCGAGGATGCCCATGAGCATCGCAAACGCCACGCTGAGCACCACCCAGGGCGCATAACGCAGCAGTTCCACGCTCACGACGGGCGTGAAGGTCAGGCCCAGCGCCAACCCGATGATCCACTGCCCGCCATTGCGCAGCGGCAATGGCAGGCGCAGCGGCGCGTCCAGCATGCGCAAGACGGCCACGCAGAGCAGCGGACCGATCATCCAGGGTAGCGGCGTGTGCAGCCAGACACACAGCGCCGCGCCGGCCAGCCCGGCAGCCAATGTGGCCAGCACGGGCAGCCACATGCCCCCCCGCGAAAGGGTCTTCGAAACGGCGCCCATCGTCAGACACCGCCCTGCTTGCGCGCGAAGGCCCCCGCGATGGCGTGCGCGACGGCCAGCAGACGCCCATCCCGGTACCGCGTGCCGATCCACTGCAGCCCCACCGGCATGCCATGCGCGCCGCGCGCCAGCGGCAGCGTGATGGCAGGCACGTTCATTGCCGTCCACAGGGTGGAGAAAGACGCGTCGCCCGTGGAATGCAGGCCTACGGGTGCCTCGCCCGCCGCAGCGGGCGTAAGCAACACATCCCAGTCCTGCTGGATGAGGTCGAGCATTCCTGCACAGCTGCGCAGCTCCTCGCGCGCCTCGCCATAACGTTCGAAGCTGCAGTCCATGCCGTCACGGATGCGACCTGTGCGCAGCGTCTCGCTGATCGCGTCCCAGTGGTGGTCGATCTCCCAGGTGCGGTTTCGCACGAACTCGAAGCTCGACACCCAGCGGTGCGCCTCGCCGATGCCGTCGAAGCGATCCGGCAACGCCACATCGCTCACCCGGGCCCCCCAGGCCGACAATTGGCGCGCCGCATCCAGCAGCGCCTGCTGCGTGGCGGGCTCGCAGGCATCCCAGAATCCCGTGCGGGCCACGCCGATTCGCAGACCACGCAGGGGAGCTTCCGCCAACGGCACCACGGGCATGCCCACGAGCACGCTGCGCCACAGGTGAATATCCTCCACAGAGCGCGCGATCAGCCCCAGCGCATCGAAGGAGCCCGCCGCCTCCATCACGCCCGCCATGCGGATGTCGCCGCGGCTGGGCACGTACCCCACGCAGCCGCAGAACGAGGCAGGGCGGATCGTCGAGGCGGTGGTCTGTGTGCCAGCCGCCAGCGGCACCATGTGCCCTCCCACGGCGGCACCCGAGCCGCTGGACGAGCCTCCGGGCGTGCGCGTAGTGTCGTGTGGATTGCGCGACTTTCCGGGAAAGCGGTTCGCGAACTCGGTGGTCACGGTCTTGCCCAGGATGATGCCGCCGGCGCGCCGCGTGAGTGCCGTGCAGGCGGCATCGTGCGAAGGAACCCGTCCTGCGTGGATCGGCGTGCCATACGCGGTGGGCATGTCTGCCGTGTCGATGATGTCCTTGAGGCCCACGGGCACCCCGTGCAGGGGCCCCGGTGTGGGGCGGCGGTCCACGGCGCGTGCCTGTTCCAGTGCGAGGTCGGGATCGAGCCACGCCCAGGCCTGGACCTCGGGCTCGGTGGCGGCGATATGGTCCAGGCAATCGCGGACCACGGCCTCGGCGGTGGCACGGCCCGCGCGGATCTCGGCGACGATCTGGGTCGCGGTGAGCTGGTGCAATGCGGTCACTGAATGTTTGTCTCGTCAGAAGGAAGAAAAGAATTTGCCACACCCTGCCAACGGGGTGGCAGGGTGAGGCGAGAAGGTGGCAAAGAGATCAGTCCGCGGTGGCGCCGGAGTCGCGCACGATCTTCTGCCACTTGGCGGACTCGCTGCGGATGTAGCTCGCGAACTCGGTCGAACTGCTCGACACGGGCTCGATGCCCGCCTCGCCCAGCTTGGCCTGCACCTCGGGGGCCTTCAGTGCGGCCACGATCTCCTTGTTCAGCCGCGCGACGACATCGGCCGGCGTGCCCGCAGGCGCGACGATGCCGTACCAGTTGTTGACCTCGAAGGCCGGTACGCCGGCCTCCGCGATGGTGGGCAACTCCGGCATCGCCATGTAGCGCTTGTCGCCAGTCATGGCCAGCGGCCGCACCTTGTCGGCCTTGATGGCACCCGCGGCCGTGGACACGGTGGAGAACACCGCCTGCACGTGGCCGGCCATCAGGTCCATCATCGCGGGCGTGCCGCCCTTGTAGGCCACGTGCGTCATGCGCGACCCGGTCAGCGTGTTGAACAATTCGCCGGCCAGGTGGTCGGTTGCGCCAACGCCCGACGAGCCGAAGGACACGGGATTCGCCTTGGCGTAGGCCACGAACTCCGTGACGTTCTTCACCGGCACCTGCGGATGCACGACCAGCACGTTCAACGCATTGCCGGCCTGGGACACGGGTATGAAGTCTCGCTCCACCACGTAGGGCAGCTTCTTGTAGAGATGCGGGTTGATGGCCATGGGGCCGATGGTTCCCAGCAAGATGGTGTACCCATCGGCCGGAGCCTTGGCCACGAGGTCCGTACCGATGACGCCACCTGCGCCCGGCTTGTTGTCGACGACCACCGACTGGCCCAGCGCCGCGCTCATGTGGGTGGCGATCAGCCGTGCCGAGATATCGGCGCCACCGCCCGGGGCGAATGGGACGACGAGGCGGATGGACCGCGCGGGCCAAGCATCCGCGTGGGCTGTGATGGTGGCAAGAGGCAGCACCGCGGCAAGGGCCGCGGTACGGAGGAGCAGTCTGCGAGGGAAGTACATGGAGGAGATCCTGGGCTGGGGTGGAAGGCCTGCCGCGTTGACGGCGAGGATGGCCGCCTTCTCCTTGCAACCCACATGCCAGTTCTGCACAGATGCAGAATGGCGCAGAATCTCGTCCTTTAGCTATCAAAAGCATACCACTGCACAAGCAGGGTGCCCCGCATGCACAGTGCTGGCAGCAGCCGCGTGCGGCATCGTCACTGCGTTGGTGCGCATGGCTTCGGTTGTCCCAGGAGGGCGCCGCTAAAGCCAGGCGTGGGACGGGTGCATGGTGGTGGAGCACCTTGCGGGCGTCACACGTCGATGAAGCGTTAACGCGCGCGCTGGAGGCTCAAGCCTCCAGCAGGGCCGCCAGCGCTCCGAGGTCCGGGCTTTGCGGCAGGGCCTGGACCGCATCGGCGATGGCAGCCGAACGGTCCTCGCCATAGGCCACAGCCAGCAGCTGCAGCACCTTGTGCCGCCGCTCCGCCGCCGACAGCGGGTTGCCCACGTCGCCGCGTGGCACCGTCGCCTCGGCCGTGCGTTGCGAACCGTCCTGCAAGGTGATGGTCACGCGCGAAGGCCGCCCCGCCGGGTACCCCGCGTCGAGCGCTGGATCGTGCCGCACCACCACGCGCGCAGCCAGGTCGCGCACGCGCGGGTCGGCCAGCGCGGCGTCGGTGATGGCACCCACGTCCAGCGCGCCTTTCACCAGCGCGATAGCCACGGCATAAGGCATGCTGAAGCGGGCCGCGAGGTCGTTCGCGGGTGTGGGGTTGTTGTAGTCCAGCGCGGTGCCGTAGACGGCCACATCCACCGCCGCGATTGCAGCAGGATCGGGCACCTCGGCCTGCAGCAGCGACAGCAGCGCATCGTTGATGCCGTTGAGGTGCGCACAGGTCGGGTAGAGCTTGAAGTAGGCCTGCAGCAGTTCATAGTCGCGCCAGCGCGCGTCCGGGCCCACGCCCCACAGCAGCGATGTGCTGTCGAAGGCAGCGCCCGCGCGCGGGCCGAAGAAGCTCTCCAGCGTGCCGGGCAGGCCGGTCAGTCCATGGGCCGCGGCCTTGCCCGCCGTCACGCCCGTCGACGCTCCCAGGCCGATGTAGAGGTGGTGGACGGTAGCGCCCTGCACCACCGTGTGCCGGTACGGGAACAACGCCACCGCGGCGCTGCCCTCGATGGCCTGTTCCAGCACGGCCGCGTCCGGGCCTGCGACCAGCCGGGCCACCGCCACCGCCGCGCCCAGCGTGCCGAAGGTGCCGGCGTCGTGCAGCAGGTCCTGCAAGCCACCCAGCGCACGGCCCACGCGTGCGGCCGCTTCGTAGCCTGCGACCACGGCGGAGAGGAAGTCCTCCACGCCGGCCCCCGTCTCCTGCGCCACGGCGAAGGCAGCGGGCAACACATGGCTCATGGGGTGTCCACGCGCCACGCGGTGGCCGTCCTGCAGCTGCAGCACGGTGGTGGCGGCGCCGTTCACCAGCGCGGCCGCGGCGCTGGCCGCCTTGGCACCATGGCCGATGACCGTGCACGGGCCAGCGTCGCCGCGCAGGCGCTGCATGGCCGGATAGATCGACGGATGGCGGGCGCCTGCGGCGATCACCGCGAAGGTGTCGGCCATCAGGTCCAGCGCCTGCTGGCGCACGGGCGCGGGTGTGGTGTCCCAGTGTGTGGCTGCGGCGGCCTGGGCCAGCACCCTGGCGGGTGACGGCGTGGCAGCGGTGCGGGGATCGGCGCCCGGCATCACGGCGCCTGCTGCACCTGCGCAGCGCCGGCCGCCACCATGGCCTGCAGCATGTCCAGCCGTGGATGCATGGGCCGGGGGTACCCCACGCGGCTGTGCGTGTGGCCCAGCGCCAGCATGGATTCTGCGATCTTGTAGCTCAGCGGGCCGGGGTTGATGAGGGGCACCGGCAGGCGCGGCTGCAGCCAGGCGTGCGACTGGTGCATGGTGGTGGAGCCCAGGATCAGCACCTCGGCGCCGTCTTCCTCGATGGCCTTGCGTGCGGCGGCCTCCAGCAGCGGGAACACGTCGTCCTCCTTGCCGGAGAGCAGGTTCTGGTTGTCGGGCGTCACCTCGATGGCCCGCACCGAGGCGCACTTGTGGTGCAGGCCCAGCTCGTCCAGCGCCTTCTTGTACAGCGGCTTCCAGCGGCGGGCCATGGTGAGGATGGAAAAGCGGTCGCCCAGCATCAGCGCGGTGAGCATCGAGACCTTGCCCGGGCCGAATACGGGGATGTCCAGCACCGAGCGCAGCGCGGCCACGCCGGAGTCGCTCATGGTGTCGATGCACACGGCGTCGAAGCCCTCGTCCTGCGCGCGGCAGCCGGCCTCGAAGTTGGCGGCATCGGCCAGCACGAAGTCATGGTGGCTGGAGTAGTTCAGCGGGCCAGCCTTGACGGCGCGGTATTCGAAGCGGATGCCGTCGCCGAACTGCAGGCCCTGCAATTGCGCCTCGCGCAGCAGCAGGTTGTCGGCGGACATCGCGAAGGGGACGACCACGAGGACGCGGCGAGGGGGAGAAGAGGACATGGAGAAAAGTAAGAAGAAGTCAGGCCGTGCGCCGCACCTCTGCGAGGTCGTTCCAGACGTCCTGGCGGCGGATCACGCCACCGGCGACCTCGAAGCGGTCGATGAAGCGGATGCCCTCGAAAGCCACGCCATCCAGCCCCACGCCATGCAGCGTGCCACGGCAATACACCACCGTCTGCTCCTCGCCCCAGCATTCGTCAAAACCTTCGTAGGTCTTGGCGACGCGCTGGTATCGCGGGCGGGCCCATTCCAGCAGCTCCTCCAGCCGGTTCATGGGCGCCGCACCGGGGAAATGCATCGTGAAGCCCGGCGCGAGCATCAGGCGCGCAGCCTCCAGCTGGCGCGCCTGCATGGCGCCGAGAAAGGCCTGCACCAGCGCGCTGCCATCGGGCACCGCCGGACCACCCCCGGTGCCACCGGCGAACACGCGGCCATCGCGCATGTAAGTGCTGGCATGGCGCACATAGACGGTGGTCCCCGCCGCAGGCGCGGCGACCACGGAGCGCGTGGCGCGCGTGAGGCGCTGCACCAGCCGCGCCTCGGTTTCGGCGTCGTAAACCGGCAGCAGCGTGACGGAGATGACGGGCATCGTGTGTGCCTCAAGCCGGTTGGCCGGCCTTCCAGGCGTCGAGGATCTCGGCGCCCGTCGCCGACCACACACCGCGATGACGCATGATGTGGGCCAACGCTTCCTCGAGCGCGCGGATGCGGTAGGGCTGGCCGATCACCCAGGGGTGCAGCGAGATCGCCATCACGCGCCCGTCACCCGGCCGCGCCTCGCGGTACAACACGTCGAAGTGGTCGATCAGCTGGTCACGGAAGTCGTCTTCCGTGTGGTGGTTCTGCACCAGGATCGTGGTGTCGTCGATGTCGATGGGGTGTGGCATCGCATGCAGCGTGCCGGCACGCGTCTGCATCGCATAGGGCATGTCGTCGTTGACCCAGTCGCAGGCATAGTCCACACCGGCCTCGCGCAGCAGATCGGGCGTGGCGAAGGACTCGGACTTGGCGGGCGACAACCAGCCGCGCACGGGCTGGCCGCTCGCTTTGCGCAGGATGTCCAGCGTCTGCGTGATCCAGCCGCGTTCGGTCTCGGCGTCCAGTCCGCCGTGGTGCAGGTGGTCCATGTCCATGCCGTTGGCGATGATCTCCCAGCCGCGCTGGGTGCAGGCCTTGACCAGCGACGGATACCGCACGGCCACGGCTGCATTCATGGCCGCCGAGGCCCGGATGCCGTGGCGGTCCAGCGCCTGCATGATGCGGAAGATGCCCACGCGGTTGCCGTAGTCGCGCAGCGTGTAGTGGCGCAGGTCGGGATACGCCGTCTGCATCGCCCCCGGTGGCTTGAAGGGCTGGCCCTTCATGTCCAGCGGGAACCACTCCAGCGCGGGCACCACCCACAGGGCGATGCGCGCGTCGTCGGGCCAGGCCACGGGCGGGCGCTGCGGCAGCATGGACCAGCTGTAACGCTCGTGGTCCATGCCGTAGCGGCGCAGCGGGTATTCCAGGTAGTCGGCGGGGAGCTTCGGAGGCGTTGCGGTGCTCATTTGGAAACCTCCGTGCTACGCACTGCGGTGCGAGCCCCCTTCGGGGCGACCGTGCGGGGGCTCATGGTGCTTCTCCCACCGGCTGCGCCGCGGCCGCGAAGGCGTCGTAATAGTGATCGTTGAAATAGTGCGCGATCTCGCGCCCCGTGGCCAACCAGACCTTGTCGTGGCGCGTGAT
This sequence comes from Burkholderiaceae bacterium, assembly GCA_965278985.1. GTDB lineage: Bacteria > Pseudomonadota > Gammaproteobacteria > Burkholderiales > Burkholderiaceae_C > CAISIP01. The sequence goes on from OZ257131.1 coordinate 3,571,029, forward strand.
GTAGTCCAGCGCCTCCTCGAAGGCCGCCAGGCGGTACGGCTGGCCGATCAGGTAGGGGTGCAGCGGGATGCACATCACGGTGCCTGACTTCTCCCCTTCCTCGAAGAGCCGGTCGAACTGGCGCTTGAGGATGTCGCCGTAACGCCGCGGCGAGACCTGGTTCACGTTGTAGACGATGGTGTCGTTCATCTCCAGCGAGTAGGGAACGCTGGCCAGCTTCTTTCCGCTCTTCGTCTTCACCGGCCCGGGCTGGTCGTCGTGGAACAGGTCGCAGGTGTAGGTCAGGCCCATCTCCGCGACCAGGTCCATGGTGCGGTCGGTGTAGGTCAGCGCGGGGGCCAGCCACCCATCGAGCTTCTGGCCGGTGTGGTTCAGGATGGTGTCGATGGAGTCCTGGATCACGGCGCGTTCCTGCGCTTCGTCCATGCCCATGAGGTAACGCGTGTTGTAGGTGCCGTGCGAATAGAACTCCCAGCCGTTGTCGGCGCAGGCCTTGATGACCTCGGGATGGTGCTCGCACATGGCCACGTTCAGCGACACGCTGCCGCGCATGTTGCAGCGCTTCATCACATCGAGCATGCGCCAGAAACCGGTGCGGTTGCCGTAATCGCGGTAGGAGTAGTTCAGCACGTCGGGTGCCGGCCGCGCCCAGGGCGCCCGCGCGGGGTTGCGCGGCGGGTTGAGCTCGTAGAACTCCACGTTGGGCGCGACCCAGAAGGCCACGCGCGCGCCGTTGGGCCAGCGGATCTGCGGCCGCTGGTCGTAGGGCAGGTAGTCGTAGAAGCCGGGGTCGCGCTGGGTCATCGCGCGGCCTTCGCGGGCACATTGCCCAACTGTGAGAGGGTTTCCTCCACCGACAACACGTCGGCGTACTTCACGGCCATGTCGTAGAGGTTCGCGAAGTGCGGGCTCTCGTGCTTGTCGGCCACGCACTCCTCGGGCACGATGGTGCGGTAGCTGCGCTGCAGGCTGTCCACCACCGTGGCACGCACGCAGCCCGAGGTGGAGCCGCCCGTGACCACGACCGTGTCCACGCCGTGGAAGTTGAAGATCGAGCCCAGGTTGGTCTCGAAGAAGGCCGAGGCCATGCGCTTGTTGACGATGATGTCGCGCTGGCGGTCGATCACCAGGCGGTCGTCGAACTCGGAGCGGCGGCTGCCGACCTTGATGTTCTGCAGCGAGTCGGGCGTGTCGGTGCGTGTGCCCCACACACCGCAGTCCTCGCCCGAATCCATGTAGGCCACGTACGTCCACACCACGGGGAAGCCCTTGGCACGGAAGGCGGCGGCCAGCGCATTGATGTGCTCCATCTGGCGCGGGTCGGTCTCATACGCCGTGGCGAACTCGCCCACGCAGGTGTAGGCCTTCTGCGGGTCGACGTTGATGAGGGCGGGCACGCGGCCGAAACCGAAGCGCTTGCGGGTGGGGTTGGCCTTGAACTCGGCGAAGAGCTGGCGGGCGGTCTTGTCGGAGGTTTGCATGGGGGGACCTTCAGGAGTCAGGAGCAATGGGGGTCATGCGCCGGGTGCTACAACGCGTGTGGACCCAGGCAGCGCAGCACGGTGCCACATGTTGCATTCAAGCAATTGTTCTGTCAATGGAACAAAAAGCGCAGCGGTGGCAGCCCGGGTGGTTCAGGCCAGCGGCGCGTGCCGCAGCAAAGCCAGCCACTGTTGCAGCGCCTGCGCGCCGTCGGCCGAGGCCTCGACATCGCACAGCGCCAGCGTCGCCTGCAGCACCTGCTGTGCATGGGCTTGGGGCCACACGCGGCCGGTCAGGTCCATGAACTTGGTGGTCAGCTCGTCGTGGCTGTAGGGCGCGGCGTCGTCGCCGCGGTTCACGCCCACCTCGGCCGAGCGGGTGCTGCCATCGGTGGTGGTGATTTCCACGCGCGCGGGGCGCTCGTTGGGCAGGCGGCGGCTCATCGCGGGGTCTTCGGCCACGTCCACTTTCTGCGCCAGGGCCAGGATGCGCGCATCGCGCACCGCGTCCCAGGTGAAGCTGGCCAGCGCGCTGCTGCCGCGCACGATGCGGGTCGCCACCGCGAAGGGAATGGAGAACTTCGCGGCCAGCGTGTTGCGCGGTGCCTTGTCGTCCAGCTCCGCGGCGTAGTGGTAACTCGTGACCTGGATGCGGGCGATCTCCTCCGGCTGCGGCAGCAGGCCGGCGGCGGCGATGGTGTCCAGCGCGTCCAGCGTGCCGTGGTTGAATCGGCAGCAGGAATGCAGCTTGAAATAGTTGTGCAGCAGGTGCCAGTCGTCGCCCAGGTCCTGCAGCAGGACGGCACGGTCGAAGCGCTCGGAGACCACCTCGCCGAAGACGGACGCCAGCCCATCCCGCTCGCCGGTGAAGCCACTGGCCGCGAGCTGCACGGCCAGCAGGCCCTGGCGGTTGCTCAGGCCCGCGTAGACGTTGCGCACCAGGCCCCCCTGCAGCATGGTCTTCTTTGAGGTGGCAATGGTCAGCGAGGAACTGATGTTCAGCGTCTCGCGCATCGCCACCGCGTCGAAGGACAACACGCGCGCACACGCGGCTGCCGCGCCCACCGTCCCCCAGGTGCCATGCGGGTGCATGCTGCCGCGCAGCTGCGTGGCTGCGCCCAGGCGCGAACCCACCTCGTAGCCCACCACGAAGGCCGACAGGAAGGTGTCGGCGCTCGCGCCCTGCTGTTCGCACAGCGCCAGGGCGGCGGGCAGCACGTGGATGGCCGGGTGCCCGCGCGAGAAGCGGTTGCCCTCGTCCATCTCCAGGAAGGTGCCTGCGGTGCCGTTGACCAGCGCCGCCACGTCGGGCGTCGCTTCGCGACCCAGGCCCAGCAGCGTGGCCCCGCTGCCATGGCCCAGGCGCTGCGCCAAAGCCCGCAGCTCGGGCTCGGCCGAGCCGGCCACGATGGCGGCCACGGTGTCGGCGATCACCCACGCGGCCTGCAGCCGCACCGCGGGCGGCAGGTCATGGAACGACAACGTGGCCGCGAAGCGGGACAGCGGCTCCTGGTAGGCAGTGGCCTCCAGGGGCGCGGCGAAAGGGTGCGCGGCAGGTGCGGAGAAGGCCATGGCGACGGATGGAGGCAGTGACGGCAGCGGGCGAAACAGGATCAGATCTTGCGGGCCACCAGCTCGGCCTCGAAGATCGCATCGTTGATGCGGCGCGGCGCGACGGCGTCGCCCACCATGTGCACCTCCAGGCCCTTGCACTGGTCGCGCAGGGCGTGGAACAGGCTGCTCTCGGCGGCCGCGCCGTTGACCAGCACCAGCGCATCCACATCGGACAGCACCAGCGGCTCCTTGGTGAACACGTCCAGCAACGTCACCGTGTGGTCGCCGATGGCGCTCAGGTCATGGTCCGTGGTGAACTGCACGCCGAGCCGGCGCAGCATGCCGTAGGACTTGCCCCAGTCGCGGCTGGCGGCGAGGTTCGGCGCGGCCTGGCCCAGCTGGGTGGCAAAGTGCACTGACCAACCGGCGCGGGCCAGGTATTCGGCCGTCAACACGCCCTGGCGTGCACCCAGGGTGTCCACCACCACGGCGCGGCGGGCCTGTCCATCCAGCTTGCCTTCGCGCAGGGGCTGCTTCGCGCCCAGCACATCGCCGCAGGAGTGGACCCAGGCCTGCTCGCTGCCGGCCATGGCCGGGCCGTCCCAGCGCGCGGGCTGCAACGGGGACCAGCCATGCTTGAGGGGCGTGGAGCCGGTGGCCACGATCACCGCGTCGTAGCCGCCTTCCGTCAGCAGTTCGGGCGTGGCCTCGCTGTCGAGGTAGATTTCCACATCGGTGTCGCGCAGCTGCGCGATGAGCCAGCCAGCCGTGTCAGACAACTCGCGTGCGCTCTGCACGCGCCCCATCCAGGCCACCTGGCCGCCCAGCTCGGTGGAGCGTTCGATCAGGCTGACCTTGTGGCCGCGCTTGGCCGCGGTCAAGGCGGCGCGCAGGCCCGCGGGGCCGGCGCCCACCACGGCAATGTTGCGGGGCTTGTCCGCGGGCACCACATACTCCTCGGACAGCGTCTTCTCACGCCCGGTGGAGGGGTTGTGGATGCAGGCGATGGGTGCGTGCGCGAAGATGGACTCCATGCACCAGTTCGCACCGACGCACGGGCGAATCTTGTCGCCATGGCCTTGCTCGGCCTTGCGCACCCAGAAGGCGTCGGCGATCAGCGCACGCGTCATGCCGATGAAGTCGCAGTCGCCCGCGCGCAGGATGCTCTCCGCCTCGTCGGGCGTGGTGATGCGGCCCACGCCCACCACCGGCACGTTGACGGCCGCCTTCACCTGCCGCGTCGCCCCCATCTGGAAGCCGTGTTCTTCCGGCGAGGTCGGGTAGATCATCATGCGGTTCAGGTAGGTGCCCTGCGAACATGAGATGTAGTCCAGCTTGCCGGTGGCGGCCAGCTTCGCCGCGATCTCGGCCCATTCCTTCGGGCCCAGGCCGCCCTGCATGCCGTCGTCGCTGTTCAGGCGCAGGCCCACGATGGCGTCGGGGCCGGTCTCTTCGCGCGCGGCGTCGATGATGCGCATGACGATGCGCATGCGGTTCTCCAGCGAGCCGCCGTATTCGTCGGTGCGGTGGTTGGTGGCCGGCGACAGGAACTGGTTGAGCAGGTAGCCGTGCGACGCGGCGCCCAGCTCGATGCCGTCCAGGTCACCCTCCACCGCGTGGCGCGCCGTGAGCCGGTAGCCATGGATGATCTTCTCGATGTCCTCGTGCTCCATCACCTTGGGCATCTCGCGGTACACGGAGCAGGGAATCGCCGAGGGCGCCCACACTGGCACGCGGCTGGTCACGCTGTGGGTCTGCCGGCCGCGGTGCCAGGCCTGCGCCAGGATCAGCGTGCCGTGGTTGTGCACCGCCGCGGCGATCTTGCGGAATTCACCGATCATGCGCGGGTCGAAGGCGAAGGCCTTGCCCGGGTAGGGCTGCGTGGATTCATGCACCGCCATCGCCTCCATGGTGATAACGGCCGCGCCGCCCTTGGCGCGCTCCACGTAGTAGTCCACGTGGGCGTCCGTGAACAGGTGGTCTTTGACCAGCAAGGTGGCGTGGCTGGTCATCCAGACACGGTTCTTGGTCTCGTGGCGGCCCAACTTGCCAGGGCCGAGGAGGCGGGGGTATAGCGTGGATGTCATGCGTGGCTCGGTGCGGGTGTAGGGGCGGTGGTGAATGTGACGGGATCCAGCTTGATGCAGCGGGCGGCGCGCTGGCCGGTGGCGTCGGCGCGCAATGCGGGCAGCCCTTCGTCGCAGCGCGGTTCGTAGATCGGGCAGCGCGTGGAGAAGGGGCAGCCCGGCGGCGCGGCCAGCGGGCTGGGGATCTCGCCCTGCAACTGCTGGCGCTGTGTGCGCACGGTCGGGTCGGGGACCAGCTGCGCGGACAGCAGCGCCTGGGAATAGGGGTGCGCCGGTGTCTCGAACACCGCATCCACGGGGCCCACTTCCACCTCGCAGCCCAGGTAAAGCACCACCACGCGGTCGCACACGGCGCGGATGGTCTCCAGGTCGTGCGAGATGAACAGCATGGCGACGCCGGTCTCGCGGCGCAGGGTGTCCAGCAGCTCCAGGATGCCGGCGCGCACGGACACGTCCAGCGAGCTGGTGGGCTCGTCCAGCACCAGCAGGTCGGGCTTAGTGGCCAGCGCGCGGCCGATGCACACGCGCTGCAGCTGCCCGCCCGAGAGCTGGGCGGGGTAACGCTCCAGCAGGCCCGGGCTCAGCTGCATGCGCTGCGCGATGGCCACTACCTCGGCCTGCCGCTCGGCCGGCGTCATGGTGGTGTGGAGCAGCAGCGGCTCCTCGATGAGCCGTCCGATGGTGTGGCGCGGATTGAGCGCGCCCCACGGGTCCTGAAAGATGATCTGCATGCGCCGGCGCAGGCTGCGCAGGCTGGCCGGGGGGATGCTGGCCAGGTCCTGGCCGTCGAAATGCACCTGTCCGCGCGTGGGCGCGAGCAGCGCAATCGCGATACGGCCCAGCGTGGACTTGCCGGAACCGCTTTCGCCGACCAGCCCCACCGCCTCGCCGGCACGGATGTCAAGCGAGAAATCCCGCACGGCCGTGAGCTTGCGTTTGCCGCCCACGTCGAACTCGCGGGTCACATGGGTCATGCGCAGCAGCGGCGCGCCGGAGGGAGAGATGGGTTGCGTCATGCGGCCTCCGCCATGGGCGCCCCGTCGGCCCGGAGCATCCCATCGGCCCCGTGCACCGCTTCCGCCATATGGCAGCGCACGCGGTGCGCGCTGCCGGCGGTGCCGCAGGCCCGCTCCGGCGGCGCCGTCTGGCACACGGGCGCGGCCAGCTCGCAACGGTCGGCGTACACACAGGCCGCGGAGCGTGCAAAGGGGTCGGGCGGCTCCGAGCGCAGCAGCGCCGTGCCACGGCCCACACGCGAACGCGAGGCGGCGATCAGCCGCCGGGAATAGGGATGCTGCGGGCGGGCGAACACCTCCGCCACGGGGCCGCGCTCGATCACGTTGCCCGCGAACATGATCGCCATGTCGTCGCAGTACTGGGCGACGATGCCGAGGTCGTGCGTGATGATGAGCGCCGCTGCGCCGCGGGCGCGCACCAGTTCGCGCAACAGGTCGAGCACCTGCGCCTGCACCGTGACGTCCAGGCCCGTGGTGGGCTCGTCGGCGATGACGAGCTGGGGCTGGTTGACCAGCGCCATGGCGATCACCACGCGCTGGGCCATGCCGCCCGACAGTTCATGCGGGTAGGCGCGGTAACGTGCCTCGGGGTCGGGGATGCCCACCGCTGCCAGGATCTCGATGGCGCGCACCCGCGCGGCCGCCTTCGACAACTTGCCGTGGGCCTGGATCAGCCGCACCAGCTGGTCGCCGATGCGCGTGACGGGCTCCAGCGCGGCACGGGGGTTCTGCGCCACGAAGCCGATGCGCGCGCCGCGCACGGAGTCGAGTGCAGCACCCTGCAGCGCCAGCAGGTCCGTGCCGTCGAAAAGGATCTGACCCGCAGCGCGCGCCAGCGGTGGCAGCAGGCCGATGGTGGCGGTGGCGGTCATGGACTTGCCGGCACCCGTCTCCCCGATCAACCCGACGATGCGGCCGGCGCCAACGTCCAGGTCCACGCCGTTGAGGATGCGCGCAGTGCGCGGCTGGCCGTCGCTGCCGCGGGATGCGAACTCCACCACCAGCTGGCGGATGGCCAGCAGCGCATCGCCCTGCCCTGCTGGCGTGGCGGCTGCCGCCGCCATCGCGGCGCCGGCGTGGACACTTTGGGTTAACGTGCTCATCGCTGTGTCCTCCGGCGTCCCATCCAGTCCTGGATGCCGTCGGCCGCCAGGTTGAGCCCGAAGATCAGCGTGACCAGTGCCAGCCCCGGGAACAGCGCGACCCACCACTCGCCCGTCACCATGTATTCCGCGCCTTGCCGGATCATGGCGCCCCATTCGGGCGTGGGCTGCTGGATACCCACCCCCACGAAAGCCAGCGTGGCGCTGACGCGGATGGCCCATGCCATGCGCACCGACACCTGCGTCAGCGCGCCGGAGATGCTGTTGGGCAGCACATGCACGAACAGCACGCGGCCCGTGCTGTTGCCGATGGCCCGCGCCGACTCGATCAGCAGACCGCCGCGCAGCGCCAGGATCTCGGCGCGGATGACGCGCGCGAAGATCGGTGCATCCAGCAACCCGATCACCAGCACCACGTTGGTGATGGACTGGCCCGTGGCCGCCACGATGGTGAGCGCCAGGATGATGGAGGGAAACACGCGCAGCAGGTCCATGCTGCGCAACAGCACCTCGTCAGCCCAGCCACCGCGATAACCGGCCCACAGCCCCACGGGCAATCCGATGATCACCGACAGCAGCACGGCCGGCACGGCGATGCCGAAGGCATACCGCGCACCATGGATGATGCGGGAGAGCAGGTCCATGCCGTTGCCATCCGTGCCGAGCAGGAAGCGCGCGGAAGGCGGCGACAGCACGGCGTCGGAATGCACCATGATCGGATCGCTGGGCGCGATCCACGGCGCGAACACCGCCAGCACCGCGAAGAACAGCACGATGGCCGAGCCGATGGCAATGCTGGGGAAACCCTTGAAAACGCCCGCCAGGGGCGACAGACGCAGCGCTTTCACATCCGCTCCCGGCCGCGAGGCTCCAGCACATAGTTGGCGGCATCGATCACGATGAACACCACGACCGACAACAACGCTGCGAACAACACATACCCCTGGATGGCCGCGAAGTCCCCGTTGAGGATGGACTGCAGGCCCCATTGACCGATGCCACCCCAGGAGAAGATCAGTTCGATCAGCGACGACGTGCCCAGCAACCCCACGATCTCGGTCCCCACGAAGGTCAGCACCGGCACGATGCTGTTGCGCAGCACCATGCGGTGGATGCGCCGCTCTCCCAGGCCGCTGGAGCGCGCGAAGCGGATGAACTCGCTGTCCACGATCTCGGAGGCAATGGCGCGGCTGTGTTTCATGATCGGCGCGCAGGCCACCACCGCGACCGTGAGCACCGGCAGCACCAGGTGCGAGAAGGCGGAGCGCGCCACTTCCCACTGCCCCTGCAGCAAGCCATCAATGAGGTAGCTCCCGGTGATGCGGTCCGGAGAGCTGAGCATCGCCGACAGGCGCCCCATGGGCGCGGGTGCCAGGTCCAGCGCGTAGAAGAACACCAGGATCGCGATGAGTCCCAGCCAGTAGGTGGGCACCGAGAAGCCCGCCAGCGACACCGCGCGCACCACCTGGTCGAACGCGGAGCCGCGGCGCGCCGCGGCGCGTGCGCCCAGGGGAATGCCCACCAGCGCGCCGATGGCCACGCCCCAGAGCAGCAGCTCCAGTGACACCCAGGCCCGGCTCGTGATTTCGTCGAGGACCTGCTTGCTGGAGAGCCAGGACTGCCCCAGGTCGCCGTTGACCGCCTTGCCGATGTAGATGCCGAACTGCTCGGCCAGGGACTTGTCCAGCCCCAGGCCGCTGCGGATGGCATCGTGCTCCGCCGCCGATGCCGTGGGCCCCGCCAGCAGCGCGACGGGGTCGCCCCCACCGATGCGCACCAGCATGAAAGTCACGAAGACCACTGCCACCACCAGGGGCAGCGAGACCGCCAGGCGGCGCAACAGGAAACGCAAGAGTTGAACAATCATCCCGAACCGCCGTCCTCGCCCTGTCCTACTTGCAGCTCAGCTCTCTCCAGCGCTCGTGGTAGTCGGGCTGCCACACATAGCCGGTCATGCAGGGGGCCATCGCCTCGTGCGAGCCGGGGTACATGGTCATGACCCAGGTGGCATCGGTGGTGTGGATCTGCTGGGCCTTGCGCACCAGCTCCAGCCGCTTCTTCGGGTCCTGCGCCACGCGGGCTGCATCGATGACCTTGTCGAATTCGGGATTGTTGTAGTTGTTGCGGTTCGATGCGCCCTGGCTGTGCGCATTCAGGTACAGCGCGTAGACCGGGTCGAGCACGATGGGGTTATCCAGGAAAGTGAAGAAAGCCAGGTCACGCTTGTTGGGCGCGGTGCGCGAGCGCATGTCGGCGTCGGTTATCTTCTGCAGCTTCACGCGGATGTTGGCCTTGCCGAGCTGGTCCTTCATCTGGATCGCCAGCGGCTCCTCAAACCAGAAAATGCCGGAGTACTCGAGCGTGATGTCGACCCCGTCCGCATAACCTGCCTGCTTGAGCGCGGCCTTCGCCTTGTCCAGGTTGGTGTCGTACTTCCAGGCCGAGGTGTCGGAGCCGGCAATCACCGGTGGCACGATGGACTTCGCCTGCGTGCCGAGGTTCTCGAACACCGCCTGGTTGAGCGCCTTGTAGTCCGTCGCGTACGAGATGGCCTGGCGCAGCTGCGGGTTGTCGAAGGGCTTGATGGTCGGGTTCATGCGGATGCTCGCATGGCCCGTGCCCTGGTCGGACTCCACCTTGACGCGCTTGTCCTTCTTGAGCTCGGAGATCTGCTTGAGCGTGAGCTCCTCGGTCCACTGCACCTGGCCCGTGCGCATCAGCGTGAAGCGGGTGCCCGCGTTGGGCACTTCCTTGTAGACCACGCGGTCGTAGAAGGGCTTGCCACCGAAGTAGTTGGGGTTGGCCACGAACACGGCCTCCTCGCCGGACTTCAGCGTCTGCAGCTGGTAGGCGCCGAAGCCGGCGGTGTTCTGGTCGATCCACTTCAGGGCCCACGGGTCATCGGCCGTGGCGTGCTTCTTCACTTCGGTCGAGTCGTAGATGCTAGGCGTGTAGACGGTGAGCGCCGGCAAGAAGATCGCGTTGGGCGCCTCCAGCGTGAACTCGACGGTGTACTGGTCGAGCACCTCGACCTTGGTCACGCCCGCTGCCTTGGCGATGAAGGCACCGGTGCGCTTCTGCGCCAGCGACTTCTCCCAGCCCCACACCACGTCCACCGCAGTGAGCTCGTTGCCGAAGGCGCTCTTCACGCCCTTGCGCAGCTCGATGGTGTAGACCTTGCCGTCGGGCGACACCTTCCAGCCGGTGGCGAGGTGCGGCAGGATCTTGCTGGAGTCGATCTCCATGCGGCCGGTCTTCTCGTTCTTCTTGTAGCCGTACTTCGTGAGCCCCTCATAGACCTGCACCACCACGTTCTGGGTGTTGGGCTTGAGCGCATCGCCATCGAAGCCCCCGGGCGTCTTTGTGGCCGCGACGACGAGCGTGGCCGCGTGCGCGGGAATCACCGCCACTGCCAGCGGCAGCGCAAGCAGGATGCCGGCGGTGCGGCAGATACCGTTGAGACAGGTCATGGAGTTTCCCCAGGGAGGTGAGATCGTGCGCGGGCACGACGGCGGACAAAGAAAGGACGAAGGAGCGGGCGGCGCGCGATGCGCCTCAGAGGCTGCCGGTGACCAGCGGCACGCGGTAGGGCTCGGCGATCTCCGCGAAGAGCTGTTCCACCTTGTAGCTGTGGTCGATCTTGCGGCCCAGCACGGGGTCTTCCATCTCGAACTGCCACACGTCGCCGAAGCCGATCTCCTTGTCCAGCGCGACGATGGTGCTGCAGAAGACGACGAAGTCGCGCTTGGGCAGGCCCGGCACGCGCTCGCCCAGGATGCGCAGGATGTCGGGCGGCGACAGGAAGGCGCTGACGCTCACGTCCTGGTAACGGCGGCCGTCCACGGTGCTGCGCATCACGCACTGGTCCCAGTGGTCGGCGATCTCCTCGTAGTCCCACAGCGTGGGCGCGAGGACGTTGGGGTTGGTCTGCTTGGACCACACGATGCTGGCGCGCTCCAGGTCGCGCTCGGTGTGGTCGCTGCCCACGCCCACGTACAGGCGGTCGGACATGACCAGCACGATCTCCACTTCACCGGAGCTGCGCGGCCCCTGCACGCCGACGGCATCTCCCGTGGTCAGCGCGAAGGTGTCGATCGGGTAGATGCGCGGGGCGGGCACATGCAGGGCGATGCGCACGCCCTCGCGCGCCACCTCCTCCTGGTGGGGGACCGCGACCGCTGCATCGCGCGTGGCCGAGCCCAGGTTGTACATGCGCGCAACGGAAAAAATCCTCGGCGAGACTCCGTGCTGGTCTACGACTTCGGCTTCAAATTTGAACATGGGGTTCTCGTGGTTCGTGTCGGGTCATAATGCCGACCCGTATTTGTTCTGTCAATAGAACAATCACGCATATGGCCGTCGCGGATGGCACCGGTAGTCGTGATGGCGACAGCCGCACCGAAAGGGGCGGCCCGATGCCACCTCATGGTGCAGTGCACACCGCGTTTGTGCACCATCGCAAGCGGACATCGGTGCTCGCGCCTTCCCGGGCGGCGCGCATCGGACAACTTTTTCAGGCAGCACTTGACACGCCCTCCACGGCACCCGATAGTTCAGCGAAATTGTTCCATCATGAGAACAATTTACCCCCCTACTTCGAGGAACCCCATGACCACCACCTCCATTTCCCGTCGACTGCTCATCCAGGCTGGCGCCGCCAGCGCCGTGATGGGCGCCCCCGGCCTGCTGCTGGCGCAAGCCGCGACCGTCAAGGTCGGCCTGATCCACCCCGTGAGCGGCCCCCTGGCCTTCGGCGGCGGGCAGGGCCGCCTGGGTTGCCAGATGGCCATCGACGACGTGAACGCGGCCGGTGGCATCAAGTCCATGGGCGGCGCCAAGGCGGAGGCCGCATTGGGTGACTCGCAATCGCGCCCCGAGATCGGCGTGGCCGAAGTGGAGCGCCTGCACCAGGCGGGCGCGTCGGCCTTCGTCGGCTGCTACTCCAGCGCCATCGGCCTGCCGGCCACGCAGGCCGCCGCCAAGTACAACACCCCCTTCATGATCGACGTGGGCGCGTCCGACAACCTCGTCAACCGCGGCCTGAAGAACGTGTTCCGCCTGAAGCCCGGCAACGGCAAGTGCGTGGACGATGCCTTCCTGGCGCTGTCCGAGATCAACAAGACCGCCGGCGGTGTGGCCAAGACCGCCGTGGTCGTGCACGAGGACTCCGAGTTCGGCACCACCACCGCCAAGCTGCTGGCCACCAAGCTCGGCGGCATCGGCATCGAGGTGAAGGAAGTGCTCAAGCACGCCACACCCACGCGCGACTTCTCCAACATGGCGTTGCGCATCAAGTCGATCAAGCCCGACCTGGTGATCATGAGCAACTACACCAACGAGTACGTGCTGCTGGCGCGCACGCTGTACCAGCAGAAGGTCGAGTCCAGCATCTTCTCGGTGCTGGGTGGCGGCTTCAACTACAACCTGGTCAAGGAACAGCCGGACGTGGCCCAGTACATCATGGACTTCAACCACTGGTACGACCCCACGAACCCCAAGGCGCAGGCCATGCGCAAGCGCGTGGAGGCCAAGAACACGATGTTCACCTTCGAGGTCTACTGCGGCTACAACGCCGTCAAGTGTTACCTCGACGCCGTGGAGCGCGCAGGCTCGGCTGACCGCGAGAAGGTCATCGCCGCGCTGGAAGCCAGCACCTGGTCCGACCACTTCATGCCCTACGGCCCCACGAAGTTCGTCAACGGCCAGAACACCGGCGGCCAGGCCGCCCTGCTGCAGGCCAGCAAGACCGACATCGACGTGATCTGGCCCACCAAGTTCGCCAGCGCCAAGGCCGTGTTCCCGCGTCCGAAGTTCAGCTGATCTTTCCGGCCCTCGCGCCGGCCCCGCGGGGCCGGCGCGGCGCGGCCACCTACCTATCGGACCCTCCGTGCTGGACGCCACCACCCTCCTTGCCGCCACGATCAACGGGCTGTTGATCGGCGGCATCTACACGCTCGTCGCCTCGGGCCTCACGCTGATCTACGGCGTGCTGCACATCATCAACTTCGCCCACGGCAGCATGCTGATGCTGGCCATGTTCGGCGTCTACTACCTGCTCACGCTGTGGGGCATCGACCCCTACGCCGCCCTGTTGATCATGGTGCCTGCCATGTTCATCTTCGGTTTCCTGCTGTACCGCGGCCTCATCGGCCGGCTTGCCAACGGCAAGGACGAGAACATCCTGCTCATCACGCTGGGCCTGTCGATCCTGATCGAAAACCTGGCGCTGATGTTCTTCAAGGGCGACACCCGCACGATCACCGTGCGCTACAGCGACACGATGGTGGAGCTGGGCCCCTTGCTGGTCTCGATGCCCAAGATCATCTCCTTCGCAGCGTCCATGGCGCTGTGCGCGGCGCTCGGCCTGCTGATCCGTTACACCGACCTGGGCAAGGCGATCCGCGCCGTGGCCAAGGAGCGCGTGGGTGCACGCCTGGTGGGCATCGACGTGGACCGCATCTTCGCCATCGCCTACGGCATCGGCCTGGCCACGCTGGGCGCGGCCGCCTGCCTGTTGATGCCGATCTTCTATGTGTCGCCCACCACGGGCCATGTGTTCGTGATGGTGGCCTTCACGGTGGTCGTGCTCGGCGGCATGGGCAGCTTCCTGGGCGCCGTCGTGGGCGGGTTGATCGTGGGGCTGACCGAGTCCTTCGGTGGCCTGCTGCTGGGTGAAAGCCTGGGGCAGATCGGCATCTCGCTGATCTTCATCCTGATCCTGCTGTTCCGGCCCTCCGGCCTGTTCGGAGCGAAGCGATGAACCCGGTATCCCGCGGCCCGGGTTGGCTGCTGCACGGCGGGCTGCTCGCCGTTGCCGTCGCCTTCCCGTTCGTCTTTCCATCGAGCTTTGCCATCAACTTCGGCGTGCTCGCGCTGTTCTATGCCTTCATCGGCCAGTCCTGGAACATCTCCGGTGGCTTCGCCGGCCAGTTGTCCTTCGGGCACGTGGTGTTCTTCGGCGCAGGGGCGTACGCCTCGACGATCCTGCAGATGCGTTACGGCCTCTCGCCCTGGCTGGGGCTGCCGGCCAGCGCGGTCGCGGGTGCGGTGGTGGGCTTCATCATCGGCTTCCTGTCCTTCCGCGCGGGCCTCAAGGGCTCGTACTTCGCGCTGATCACGCTGGCCTTCGCCGAGGTGCTGCGCATCGTGGCGAACTCGGTGGACATCACGGGCGGGGGCATGGGCATGCTGATCCCGGCCAAGCCTGGCGCGGCGAACTTCCAGTTCAGTGAGCGCATCGGCTTCTACTTCCTGATCCTGGCACTCACCACCGGATCGGTGGCGATCGCCATCTGGCTGAAGCATTCGCGCTTCGGCGCACAGCTGGCGGCCATCCGCGAAAACGAAGACGCCGCGCGCGCGCTGGGCATCAACGTCTTCCGCGAGAAGGTCAAGGTGATGATGCTCTCGGGCTCAATCGCCGGCATGGGTGGCTGCTTCTTCGCGCAGTACTTCCTCTACATCGACCCGATGGTGGCCTTCGGCATCGACAAGTCGGTCGAGATGCTGCTGGTGAGCATGATCGGTGGGGCCGGCACCATCTACGGCCCGCTGATCGGCGCCGTGCTGCTGGCCGGCGTGAGCGACATCACGCGCATACTGACCAATGTGCAGGGCCTGTCGCTGGTGCTGTACGGCGGGTTGCTGGTGGTGATCATCGCTTTCCTGCCCAACGGGCTGGTGGACCTGTTCCAGCGGCTGGGCCGGCGCACCACCAAGACCCTCAAGGAGGGTGCGTGATGCTCAAGGTCACGGGACTCTCCAAGGTCTTCGGCGGCCTGCGCGCCGTGGACAACGCATCGCTGCAGGTGGACGAGGGCCGCATCGTCGCGCTCATCGGCCCCAATGGCGCGGGCAAGACGACCCTCTTCGCCTGCATCGCGGGCTTCCAGAAGATCAACACCGGCAAGGTGGAATTCCTCGGCCAGGACATCACCGGCATGGCGGTGCACGACATCGCCCGCCGCGGCATGGTGCGCACCTTCCAGATCACGCAGCCCTTCGCGAAGCTCACCGTGCACGAGAACATCGCGGTGGGCGCCTACCAGCAATTCCCGCAGCGCGCCGCAGCACTGGACCACGCGCGCCGCATCGGCGAGCAACTCGGCATGGGCGCGTTGCTGGACCAGCCTGCCTCCGGCCTCACGGTGGCCGGTCGCAAGCGGCTGGAGCTGGCCCGCACGCTGGCCACGGGCCCCAAGCTGCTGCTGCTCGACGAGGTGATGGCGGGCCTGAACCCGTCGGAAATCGTGGAAATCGTGGAGATGATCCGCGCCATCCGCGCCAGTGGCGTCACGGTGCTGCTGATCGAGCACGTGATGCAGGCCGTGATGAGCCTGTCCGAATACATCTACGTGCTGTCGTACGGCAAGATCATCGCCGAGGGGCAACCCCGCGCGGTGGTCAGCGACCGGGCGGTGATCGAGGCCTACCTGGGACGCGGCGCGGCGGACCAGATCGCCCAGTCGAACGCCTCCCATGGTCGAGAGGAGGCTCCCCATGCTTGAAGTCCGTGCATTGCGCGCCGGCTACGGCCGCGTGGAGATCCTGCGCGGCATCGATCTGGATGTCGCCGCGGGCGAGATCGTGGCCGTGCTGGGCAGCAACGGCGTGGGCAAGTCCACGCTGAACAACAACCTGTCGGCGCTCTACAGGCCCTTCGGCGGCAGCATCCGCTTCAAGGGCCAGGACCTGGTGGGCCTGAGCTCCTCCGAGGTGGTCAAGCGCGGCCTGATACACGTGCCTGAGGGCCGCAGGATCTTCCCCGACCTCGACGTGCTGGAGAACCTGGAGCTGGGCAGCCTGGTGCGCGGCAAGGCCAACCGCAAGCAGAACCTGGAGCGCGTGGTGGCCATCTTCCCGCGCCTCAAGGAGCGCTTCAGCCAGCTGGCGGGCACGCTCTCCGGGGGTGAACAGCAGATGCTGGCCATCGGCCGCGGCCTGATGTCGGAGCCCGAGCTGCTGATCATGGACGAGCCCTCGCTGGGCCTGTCGCCGCTGCTGGTGGAGGAGATGTTCGCGCTGATCCAGAAGATCAACCAGGAGGGACTGTCGATCCTGCTGATGGAGCAGAACGCCGTACAGACCCTGGCCATCGCGCACCGCGCCTACATCATCGAAAACGGCCATGTGGCCCTGCAGGGCAAGGCGTCCGACCTGGCGCGCGACCCCGAGCTGCGGAGAAACTACCTGGGACTCTGAACACGCAGATGCAGGGGAGCCGCCGGACTGCTCGCCTGCGACGCGATACCCTTCACGCCCTTCACGCCGTTCTCCCAGCCCTCCTCCGACCGCATCCATGTCCGCGTCCCTGCCCATCACCAAATACCACCAGATCTACCTGGTGCTGCGCCAGCAGCTCGAGGAGGGGCGCTTCGCCCGCGGGCTGCCGCCGGAGCTCGAACTCACGGCCCAGTTCGGCGTGGGCCGTGTGACGGTGCGGCGTGCGCTCGACCAGCTGGCCAAGGAAGGGCTGATCGTGCGTTCGGCAGGGCGTGGCACGCGCCCCACCTCGCGCGCGGAGAAGGTGGCGCAAGGCCACGCCGCCCCGCTGGGCGACCACCCGGCCACGCGGCTCAGCGGGCTGATGGAGAACATCGTCAGCGCCAGCCGCAGCACCTCGGTGAAGGTGCTGGAGTGGCGGCTCATCCCCGCGCCCGACGAGATGGCCGAGGCCCTGCAGATCCCGCAAGGCAGCAAGGTGCGCAAGGTGGTGCGCCGGCGCAGCTCCAGCGCCGGCCCGGTGTCGCACATCACCACCTACCTGCCAGAGGCACGCGTGCAGGGATTCGGCCGTGCGGACCTGTCCACCAAGCCGCTGCTGCAGTTGCTGGAGGAGTCGGGCGTGGAATGGGGGCGTGCACGCCAGACCATCTCCGCGCGCCAGGCCGACGCCGAAGTGGCCACGCAGCTGCGCGTGGTCATCGGCACGGCACTGCTCTCGGTGCGCCGGCTGGTCTATGACGCCCAGGACAAGCCGGTGCAGCTGCTGCACGGCCTGTACCGGCCCGACCGATATGAATACCTGATGGAGCTGTCGCAGGTGGGAGGCATCGATGCACGCATCGCTGCGAAAGAGCTGCTTCCCTGAGCCAGCGAGAACACGAGACCCGAATGACCGTAGCCTCCCCGCCGGCCCGCACGCTGGCCCAGAAACTGATTGCCAAGGCCAGTGGCCAGGCCCATGTGGTGCCCGGCGACATCGTCAATTGCCAGGTGGACCTGGCGATGTTCCACGACTCCTCCGGCCCGCGCCGCCTGCAGCCCATGCTCGAGGAGCTGGGCGCCACCATCTGGGACAAGTCCCGCGTGGTGCTGGTGATGGACCACTACGTACCCGCGCAGGACGACGACTCGCGCCGCATCGTGCGCATCGCGCGCGACTGGGCCGCCGAGCAGCGGCTGCCGCATGTCTACGACAGCGAAGGCATCTGCCATGTGGTGCTGCCCCAGAAGGGCCACCTGCGCCCCGGCCTGTTCTGCGTGGGCGGCGACTCGCACTCGCCCACGGGTGGTGCCTTCGGCGCCTACATGTTCGGCATCGGCAGCACCGAGATGCTGGGCGTGATGGTGACCGGCCAGCTGTGGGTGCGCGTGCCCCAGACCATCCGCATGCAGTGGGACGGCGTGTTGCCCGCGGGCCTGACGGCCAAGGACATGGCACTGCACATGATCGGCCGCTTCGGCATGAACGGCGGCAACTACCAGGCCGTGGAGTTCTGCGGCGAGGCCGTGCGCGCGTTGTCGATGCAGGAGCGCATGACGCTGTCCAACATGAGTGCCGAACTCGGCGCGCAGGTGGGCCTGATCGCCCCCGACGCCACCACGCGTGACTGGCTGGCCGGCGTGGGCGTGCGGGACATCGAGACCGAAGGCTGGCACACCGATGAGGGCGCCGAGGCCACCACGCACCGTTTCGACGCTGCGGCACTCGCCCCGCAGGTGGCCGCGCCCCACAGCCCCGCCAACACGCGCGACGTGGGCAGCTTCCACAACGTGCCGGTGCATGCTGCCTACATCGGCGCCTGCACGGGTGCCAAGCTCGACGACCTGCGCGCCGCGGCCAGCGTGTTCGCGGGCCGCAAGGTGGCCGCCGGCGTGCGCCTGATGGTGGCACCCGCCAGCCTGCAGGACCAGGCCGACGCCGAGGCCGAAGGTGTGATGGCTGTGTTGCGCGCAGCCGGTGCCGAGGTGTTGCCCACGGCCTGCGGCGCCTGCTCGGGCTATGGCGGCAGCATCCCCGACGGCGCCAACGTGATCGCCACCACGGCACGCAACTTCAAGGGACGCATGGGCTCGGCCACGGCCCAGGTCTACCTGGCCTCTCCGTACACCGTGGCGGCCTCGGCGCTGCGCGGCAGCATCAGTGATCCACGGGAGATGGTGCAATGAGCGCCGCAGAAGCCGCCGCCAGCGTGCGCGGGGACGCGCACGCGCCGTCCACACCCCGCCGTGTCTGGAAGCTCGGCGCCGACGTCGACACTGACGTGCTCTCGCCGGGCATCTACATGAAGATGGGCCTGGAGGGCATCGCACCGCACTGCCTGGAGTCCGTGCGCCCCGAGTTCGCTGGCAGCGTGCAGCCCGGCGACGTGATCGCGGCCGGCCCCGGCTTCGGCATCGGCTCCTCGCGCGAGCAGGCCGCGGGCGTGCTGGTGAAGCTCGGCGTGCGGGCTGTCATCGCACCGTCCTTCAGCGGGCTGTACTTCCGCAACGCCTTCAACCTCGGCCTGCTGCTGGTCACCTGCCCGCAGGCCGAACTGCTGGACGAAGCCGAGCAGATCACGCTGGATTTGCAGGCCCCGGCCGTGCTGCGCGCCGACGGCAGCCGCCTGGCCTGCGACCCGATTCCCTCTTTCCTGCTGGAGATGGCCGCTGCGGGCGGCCTGCTCAACCAGCTGCGACTGCGTTTCGGCAAGCCTGCCCGCCCTCTATGAGCACCGCCGGGCCGCCCCAAGGTGCTCGCACCGCCGCCGCAGACGGAGGTACTCCCATGCAACATGACCATCCCGCGCGCACCGTGCGCGCACCCCACATGCCGGCGGACACGCCCCACGTGGCCGTGGCCATCGTCGGTGCTGGCGCCTGCGGCCTGACGGCCGCGATCCGCCTGCGCGGCGCGGGCCTGGACTGCCTGCTCTTCGAGCGCGACGCGGTGCCCAGTGGCTCCACGGCCCTGTCGTCCGGGTTCATCCCCGCCGCCGAAACGCGGCTGCAGCGTGCCCTCGGCATCACGGATTCCCAGGCGCAGTTCGCCGAGGACGTGACCGCCAAGGCCCAGGGCCAGGCCGCACCGCACCTGGTGCAGGCCTACACCCGCGCCGTGCCCGAGGCCATCGACGCGCTGGAAGCCCAGGGCATCACTTTCGAGATCCTCGACGGCTTCCTCTACCCCGGCCACCGCGCGCGGCGCATGCATGCCGTGCCCGAGCGCACGGGGGCAGCACTGATGGCCGCGCTGGAACGCACGGCCACGCAGGCGGGGGCCGACATCCTGAGCGAAGCGGTGGTGCGCGAGCTCTGGATCGACGACGCCGGCCGCGTGATCGGCCTGGGCTATGTGCGCCCCGACGGCACCCTGGCCCACCTGGGCTGCGACATGCTGCTGCTGGCCTGCAACGGCTTCGGCGGCAATGCGGCCATGGTGCGCGACCTGCTGCCTGCGATGGTGGACGCCACCTTCGCCGGCCACACCGGCAACGACGGCAGCGCCATCGCCTGGGGCGGTGCGCTGGGCGCGCGGCTGGCGGACCTGGGCGGCTACCAGGGCCACGGTTCCTGGGTCACGCCGCAGGGCGCGCTGATGACCTGGGCCGTCATCATGCAGGGCGGCGTGCAGGTCAACGCCGGAGGGCAGCGCTTTCACGACGAGACCCATGGCTACTCCGAAGCCGCCGTCCACGTGCTTCACCAGCCCGGCGGCATCGCCTGGAACGTCTTCGACGGCCCGCTGCTGGAACTGGCGCGCAGCTTTCCGGATTTCGTGGATGCCGAGCGCGCCGGTGCGCTGCGCACCGCCACCGATATCCCCGCGCTGGCTGCGCTGATCGGCTGCGACACCGCCGCGTTGCAGGCCACGCTGGACGGCGTCGCCGCGGGGGTGACCGATGGCTTCGGCCGCCGCTTCGAGCGGTCGCTGCAAGCGCCCTACCACGCCGTCAAGGTCACGGGCGCGCTGTTCCACACGCAGGGCGGCCTGGACATCGACGACCACTGCCGTGTGCTGCGCACCGATGGCACGCCCTTCCCCAACCTCGTGGCAGCAGGCGGCGCGGCACGCGGCGTGTCGGGCAACGAGGTCTTCGGTTACCTGTCGGGCAATGGCCTGCTGAGCGCCGTAGGCGGCGGCTGGGTCGCGGCCGGCACCATCGCTGCACAACTGCAGCGCTGACTTACTTTTCCGCATCGGACCTCCCATGGCAACCACCTTGAAAGAACGCCTGCGCGGCGACACCGCCGTGCTGGCACCCGGCATCTACGATGCCTTCACGGCCCTGGTCGCCGAACAGGCCGGCTTCGAGGCCCTGTACCTGTCGGGCGCCTCCATCGCCTACACGCGCCTGGGCCGCTCGGATATCGGCCTGACCACCGCCACCGAAGTGGCCGACACGCTGGCGCGCATCACCGAACGCGTGGCCACACCCGTGATCGTGGACGCCGACACGGGCTTCGGCAATGCGCTGAACACCCAGCGCACCGTGCGCGCCTTCGAGCGTGCCGGTGCGGCGATGGTCCAGCTCGAAGACCAGACCTTCCCCAAGCGCTGCGGCCACCTGGACGGCAAAACGGTGGTGCCCACGCAGGAGATGTGCGGCAAGCTGCGCGCCGCACTGGACGCCCGCACCTCCGACCAGACGCTGATCCTCGCGCGCACCGATGCCATCGCGGTGGAAGGCTTTGATGCCGCCATGGAGCGCGCGGAGGCGTATCTCGCCTGCGGCGTGGATGCGCTCTTCATCGAGGCCCTGCGCACGCCCGAACAGATGCAGCAGGCCTGCGAGCGCTTCGGCAAGCGCATCCCGCTGCTGGCCAACATGGTCGAAGGTGGCAAGACGCCCGTGCAGAGCGCCGACGAACTGGGCCGCAAGGGCTTTCGCATCGTGATCTTCCCCGGTGGCACGGCCCGCGCCGTGGGCCACCTGCTGCGGCGCTATTACGGCAGCCTGCACCAGCACCGCACCACGCTGCCCATGAAGGACGTGATGCTGGACTTCGACCAGCTCAATGCCGTGATCGGCACACCGGAACTGATCGCCACGGGCCTGCGCTACGAGGCCGACGCACAGCCCTAGCGGAGAAGGAGACAGCGATGGAGTTCCTGGTCCACATCGAGATCGAATGGCCCGCATCCAACCCGCCCGAGATGAAGGAGCAGATCTTCGCCGCCGAGCTGCTGCAGGGCCAGAAGCTGGCGAATGCCGGCCAGTTGCGCAGGCTCTGGCGCATTCCCGGCCGCTGGGCCAACTGGAGCCTCTACGACGTGGCCGACGCCACCGAACTGCACGAGGCCCTGAGTTCGCTGCCGCTGTACCCGTGGATGAACATCCAGGTGCACGCGCTGGCCAGACACCCCAACGACCCGAAGGCGCTGGGCATCACCGGGCCCTGGGACGCGCTCGCAGCATCCTGAACCCGGCGCGCCAGGCGATCAGGCCAGGCTTTCCTGCGTGAGGATCTCGCCGCGCAACGAGCGCTGCGGCGCGTCGGTGATGCGCACCTCGACCATCTGCCCAATCAGGCGCTTGGGCCCTTCCAGCACCACCGCACGGTTGCAGTCCGTGCGGCCGAAGAGTTCGTTGGGATTCTTGCGCGCTGCCCCTTCCACCAGCACGCGCTGCACCGTGCCCAGCCGGCTCGCGCTGATGCGCCGCACGTTGTCGTCCAGCAGGGCCTGGAGCCGCTGCAGGCGCTCCAGCTTCACGGCATGCGGCGTGTCGTCGTGCAGGGCAGCGGCCGGCGTGCCCGGGCGAGGGCTGAAGATGAAGCTGAACGAGGTGTCGTAGTCGAGGTCCTGGACCAGCTTCATCATCTTGCCGAAGTCTTCTTCCGTCTCGCCGGGGAAACCCACGATGAAGTCGCTGGACAGCGCCAGATCCGGCCGGATCGCACGCAGCTTGCGCACGGTGGACTTGTACTCCATGGCCGTGTAGCCGCGCTTCATCGCCATCAGGATGCGGTCGGATGCGTGCTGCACCGGCAGATGCAGGTGGCTCACCAGCTGTGGCACGCGTGCGTACACGTCGATGAGCCGCTGCGTGAATTCGTTGGGGTGGCTGGTGGTGTAGCGGATGCGCTCGATGCCGGGGATCTCGGCCACGTACTCGATCAGCGTGGCGAAGTCGGCGATCTCTCCCCCCGCGGCCAGGGGCGCGCGGTAGGCGTTCACGTTCTGGCCCAGCAACGTCACCTCCTTCACGCCCTGGTCGGCCAGGCCCGCCACCTCCACCAGCACGTCGTCGAAGGGGCGTGAGACCTCTTCACCCCGCGTGTAGGGCACCACGCAGTAGCTGCAGTACTTGGAGCAGCCCTCCATGATCGACACGAAGGCCGTGGCGCCTTCCACGCGCGCGGGCGGCAGGTGGTCGAACTTCTCGATCTCGGGGAAGCTGATGTCCACCTGCGCGCGGCCCTCTTCGCGGCGCTGGCGCAGCAGCGCGGGCAGGCGGTGCAGCGTCTGCGGGCCGAAGACCACGTCCACGAAGGGCGCGCGCGCGATGATGGCCTCGCCCTCCTGGCTGGCCACGCAGCCGCCCACACCGATCTGCACGCCCTTCTTCTTCAGGTGCTTGACGCGGCCCAGGTCGGAGAACACCTTCTCCTGCGCCTTCTCGCGCACCGAGCAGGTGTTGAAAAGGATCAGGTCGGCCTCCTCCACGTCCTGCGTGGCCTCGTAGCCCTCGGCGGCGTGCATCACGTCGGCCATCTTGTCCGAGTCGTACTCGTTCATCTGGCAACCGAAGGTCTTGATGAAAACTTTCTTGGAAGTCGTGGTGGTGGCCATGGGGGCCTCTGGTTTCTGTCCGGGCGGACGCGGGGAAAGGAAAAACGGCCGTGGCGACGCGGCACACGGTGGCAGTACGGCGGGTCGCCTACTGCTTCGGGTACTTGGGCAGCTCGTTGAACGGCGTCTTGCCGTCGTCGGTCTTGGGCTTGTCGGCGTCCGATCCGAAGATGAAGTTCTTCACCGTGTCCAGGCCGCTGCGCTGCTGGTCCAGCTCGGCCTGGTTCAGGATCCAGACCTCCTGCAGCATGCCGCTGCTGCGCTCGACCATGTAATTGACGACCGCCGTCTGGCCCGCCATCGCGCCGGACATCACCAGCATGTTGTTGCCATTGCGGATGCGCACGCCGGGCGCGAGGCGTTGATCGCCGCCGTTGACCTGCACCATGGGGGGGGCCGTGAAGGTCATGGTGCCGCGCTTGGCAGCGGGTGGGAACTGCCGAACGACCATGTCCTGGGCGGCAGCGGGCACGGCCACCACCAGTGGGACGAGCATCGCGAGCGAGAGCGCGGCGTGGCGCAACAGGGCCAGGGGCCGGCGGTGGGGCGCAGGGGAAAAACAGCGGTTCATGGTGTATGGCCAGAGGCTGTGGAAGGAGCGGCAAGTGTAATGGCGCGCACGGTCCCGGTGCAGATTACCTGAATTGGAGGGGCTGCGACGGAGAACGATTTCCTTAGGATGGCCCGGTACGTCCGGCATCCCCCAGGACGCGTTTTCCCGTCGTGCGTTGAACCTCCCCAGCCCCTGCCGGCATCCCGTGCCGGCCCCCCGCGTTCGATCCCGCAAACCCTCCGCATTGGCGGCACTGTTCGCCATGCTGGTGACCCTGCTGGCGTGGATGGCCGCGCCCGCGGACGCCTCTGCACAGGCGCCGGCGCAGGCGCTGCCATGGCCTCCCACCAGTGACTTCACGGCCCTCGGCCGGCAGGCGCAGTGGCTGATCGAGCAACACCCGACGACGCTCGCACAGGCCGAGGCCGCGCAGGCCGCCGGCCGGTTCGCGGCAGGCGCGCGGGACATTCCCGCCCTGGGCGTGGGCCAGCCGCCGGTGTGGATGCACCTGCGCGTGCACAACACCGCCGCCACCACCGAGTCCGCCCACTTCGTGCTGCGCGCGATGTGGATGGAGCATGTGGACATCCACGTGCTGCAGGACGGGCAGTTGCTGCAGCATTGGCAACGCGACGGCGCGCAGCCGATCGCGCATGCCCTGGAGCCGGGGCTGGGCATCACGGTCCCCTTGCAGCTGCCGCCGGGCGACTCCGACATCTTCGCGCGCTTCGAGACACCGGAGACCATGGTGCTGCCGGTGTACCTGCTGGACGACGCGACGCTGGACGACGCGCGGCGGCTGGTCCACTACGGCTTCGGGCTGATGTACGGCCTGCTGTTCGTGCTGCTGGCCTACAACGCCATGGTGGGCCTGGCGCTGCGCGAGCCGGACTATTTCTACTACGCCCTGTACCTGTTCAGCATGCTGGCGCTGAACATCACCTTCAACGGTTTCGGAGAGGCCTGGTTGTGGCCCGGCGCGGCGCAGTGGCAACGCGTGGCCGCGCCGGTGCTGCTGCTGTTCAAGGCCAGTTGCGGCCTGCTGTTCGCCTGCCACTTCTTCCGGCTGTCGCGGGCGTCGCCCCGCCTGCTGCGCGGCGTGCTGGCACTGGGTTCACTGGGCATGGCGGTCGTGGTGGCTGCCACGCTGCAAGGCGCCGAGGCCTTTGCCACTTTGCTGGCACGTGAAGGCATGCTGGGCGCCGCGCTGGTCATGCTCGCGCTGGGCGTGGTGCAGCTGCGCAGGCGGGAGACTGCGGCGACCCTCTACACCCTCGGGGTGGCGGCAGGGGTCGGCGGCATGCTGGTCACGGCACTGACGCTGCGCGGCGCACTGGAGGTCACGCTGCCGCACTACCACGCCACGGGCATCGGCTCCATGCTGGAAGCCACGCTGCTGGGCCTGGCCCTGGTCGCGCGGATGCGCCTCGGCCGCAAGGCGCACCGCCAGGCCGAACACATGGCCATGCGCGACCCGCTCACCGGGCTGTGGAACCGCCGCGGGTTCGCCGACATCGCCGAGCGCATCTGGAGCGGGACCCCCGCGCAGCAGCAGCCGCTCAGCCTGGTGGTGCTCGACATCGACCACTTCAAGCGCATCAATGACCTGCACGGACACGACACCGGTGACCGGGTGCTGGTGGCGCTCGCCAAGTCCCTGACGCAGCATTGCCGCCACGGTGACGAGGTGGCGCGCTGGGGTGGTGAGGAATTCATCGTGCTGCTGCCCGGCACCCACCTCGCGCAGGCCGTGGGCCTGGCAGAGCGGCTGCGCCAAGCGGTGGGCCAGCTGGACCTACGGGCAGGCGGCACGCCGTTGCCGCTGACCGTGAGCCTGGGCGTGGCAGAGCGCCGGCCCCACCAGCGGCTGGAGGCACTCATCACCGAGGCCGACATGTTGCTCTACCGTGCCAAGCGCCAGGGCCGCAACCGCGTGGAACACACGCTGGCCGCGCCCCCCTGAGGCCTGGAGGCGTGTGTGCGGCTGCGCACATACAAGCCCGCCCCCATCCAGCAGCATGCAGGCATCTCATCACCGCAGGAACCTTTCCATGGCCACCTCGACCACCACCCTGATTCCCTCCGTCGACAGCGTCGAAGCGCAGATCGACAAGGCCGCGACCTCGGCGCACCACGCCGTGGACAAGGCCGAGACGGCCGCCGACGGCGCCGCCAGCGCCGTGCGGCCATTCATCTCGCGTGCGGCGCAGACCGCCCATGCGAAGGTGGACGATGTCGCAGCCGCGGTGAAGCCCGCGGTCAGCTGGGTCGCCGACAAGAACGAGGCCCTGGCGGTGGCCGGACGCAACGCCGAGGCCGACGCGCGGCAGTACGTGGTGTCCCATCCCTGGCAGTCTGTGCTGGCGGCCGCCGGCATCGGTTACCTGCTGGGACGGATCGCCGGGCGACGCTGACCTCCGCGCCGGCGCCCGCAGGCCGCGCAGCGGCAGCGGGCCCGGGGCCGCGCAAGACGGCATCTTCGCCTACGGCGCAGCGCCCGTTTACGCGGTAAAAATCCGGAGCCTTTGCGCGAGGCCGGCCCGCTCCCGGGGCCGCACGCCGGGTTTCCCTGATCGCCATGAGCACCGTAGCACCTCCCATCGCAGGCTCCCCTGCCGCCCCACGCCTGTCGACCGGCATCGCCGGCCTGGACGACGTGCTTGCCGGGGGGCTCCCTCCGCAGCACCTGTACTTGGTGGAAGGCACGCCCGGCGCCGGCAAGACCACGCTGGGCCTGCAGTTCCTGCTGGCGGGCCGTGCCGCGGGCGACAAGGGGCTGTATGTCACGCTGTCGGAGTCGTCCAGCGAACTGATGCAGGTGGCTGCGGCGCACGGCTGGGACCTGGACGGTGTGGAAATCTTCGACCTCGTCAGCGACGAAGGCCTGAGCCCCGATTCCGAACAGACGGTGCTGCACTCCTCCGACATGGAGCTGGGCGAGACGACGCGCGAGGTGATGGAGGTGGTGCGCAGGCAGCGCCCCGCGCGCGTGGTGTTCGACAGCCTGTCCGAACTGCGCCTGCTGGCGCAGAACCCGCTGCGGTACCGCCGCCAGATCCTGGCGCTCAAGCAATTTTTCCGCGAGCAGGCGTGCACGGTGCTGATGCTCGACGACATGTCGGGTGCGGCAGGCGAGCAGCACCTGCACAGCATCGCGCACGGGGTGATCCACCTGGAGCAGGATGCCTCGGACTACGGCCCGGACAAGCGCCGCATGCGCGTGGTCAAGATGCGCGGCATCAAATTCCGCGGAGGCGAGCACGACTTCAACCTCGACCGCGGCGGCCTGCGGGTGTTCCCGCGCCTGGTGGCACAGGAACATGGCCGCACCCACGACCTGCGCCCTGTGTCCACCGGCAACCAGGAACTCGACGCGTTGCTCGGTGGCGGGCTGTCGCCCGGCAGCAGCCTGCTGCTCTCCGGCCCGGCAGGGGTGGGCAAGACCACCACGGCTGTGAGCTGCGCCGTGCACGCCATGCGCCGTGGGGAGCGGGTGGCGTATTTCCTGTTCGACGAGGGCATGAACACCCTGATGCACCGCTCGAAGTCGCTGGGGCTGGACATCGCGCCGTTCATCGACAACGGACAGCTGGAGATCCGCTCGCTGGACCCCGCCGAGCTCTCGCCCGGTGAGTTTGCGCACCTGGTGCGCGACGCCGTGGAGACGGGGCGGGCCCGCACGGTCGTCATCGACAGCCTGAATGCCTACCTGCAGGGCATGCCCGGCGGCAAGTACCTGATTCTGCAGATGCACGAGCTGCTGACCTACCTGGGCCTGCAGGGGGTGATGACGCTGATGATCCTGTCGCAGCACGGGATCCTGGCCGGGGGCCGCAGCGACGTGGACCTGAGCTACCTGTGCGACGCGCTCCTGCAGTTCCACTATTTCGAATCCGCCGGCGAACTGCGCAAGTCGGTTTCCACCATCAAGAGCCGCACGCAGAAGCACGAGCAGAGCATCCGCGAGTTCGGCCTCGATGCCAACGGGCTGCAGATCGGCCCGCAGCTCGGCGACTTCGAGGGCATCCTGCTCGGGGTGCCCACCTACCGCGGAACCGAAGCCCTGCTGGGTCGGCCCACCTCCAGCCGGCCCGACTGAGCGCGCGGTCCATGGAGCACCGCGTCCTCGTCCACGCACCCTACGGCCGCGACGCCCTGGTCATCCAGAAAGTGCTGCAGGCCCGCAGCATCCGCGTGGAGATTTGCAACGGACCGCAAGACCTGCTGCAGCAGCTCGCACGCGACTCCGGTGCCACCATCCTCACGGAAGAAGCCCTCGCGAGCGGCCTGCATGCCGACATCGGCAACTACCTGGCCAACCAGCCGCTGTGGTCGGACTACCCCTTCGTCGTGCTGGCCTCGCCGCCCAACAGCCAGCGCTCTCCGCTGGCGCTGGACAAGCTCAAGGAGCTGGGCAACCTGGTGCTGATCGAACGGCCCGTGAGTGCCGAAGCGCTCGGCAGTGCCGTGCAGTCGGCACTGCGCGCACGGCGGCGCCAGTACCAGAACCGCAGCCAGCTCGAGGAGCTGGAGACGGCGAAGCGGCAGGTGGAAGACTTCAACCAGTTGCTGGAGCAACGCATCGACACCCGCACCCGGGACCTCGCGGCGGCCAACGACCGCCTGATGCAGGAGATCGCCGAGCGTGAGCGTGTGCAGGCCACCGTGGTGCAGGGGCAGAAGATGGAGGCCATCGGCCAGCTCACGGGCGGCATGGCGCATGATTTCAACAACCTGCTGCATGTGGTGACGATCAACTTGCAGCTCATCGAGCGGCTGAGCCGCGACGAGCGGCTGCGCGGGCTCGTCGCGCGCGCCAAAGACGCGGCCGCGCGCGGCGCGCGGCTCACGGCGCAACTGCTGTCCTTCGCGCGGTCGCAGAGCCTGGTGCCGCGCCTGCATGACGTGAACACGCTGATCGCCAACATGGCGGAGCTGGTCGGTGTGTCGGTGGGCTCGGGCGTGCGCATGACCCTGCGCCTTGCACGCCAGCCCGCGTTCGTCCGGCTGGATGCGGCGCAGCTCGAGATGGCGCTGCTCAACATGGCCGTGAACGCGCGCGACGCGATGCCGCGAGGCGGCACACTGGAGATCGGCACCGAATTGCTGCCGGCCGACGGCGCCGACGGCGACACGCCAGCCTGGGTGCAGGTCAGCGTGAGCGACTCGGGCGCCGGCATCGCGCCCAGCCTGCTGCCGAAAGTCTTCGATCCGTTCTTCACCACCAAGCCCATTGGCAGCGGCACGGGCCTGGGCCTGAGCCAGGTCTATGGTTTCGCGCGCCAGTCCGAGGGCACGGTGGAGATCGACAGCACCGTGGGCCGCGGGACGACGCTGCGCCTGCGCTTTCCCCTGGCGCAGCAGGAAGCCGTGCCCGCCGCGGCGGAGCCGGAGACGCACACGCCCCAGGGCAGCCAGGTCCTGGTGGTGGAAGACGATGCCTCGGTGCGCAGCAGCATCGTGGAATGCCTGCAGATCCTGGGCTTCCAGGTGCGCGAGGCCAACGACGGCCTGCAGGGCCTGCAGATGCTGGGCGACCAGCGACCCGACCTCCTGGTTGCCGACTACCTGATGCCCGGCATGGACGGCGTCGACCTCATCATGCAGGCCCGCAAGCTGCATCCCGGCATTCCCACCCTGCTGGCGACCGGCTTCGCCGACATGACGCGTGTGGAGCAGGTCCTGGGAGAACAGCAGGTGCTGAGCAAGCCCTTCGACCTGGACGAACTGAGCCGCGCCGTCAACCGCGCGCTGGCGGTAGCCTGAGCGGGTCCGGCAAAGGGACGGAACAGAGACGGGAACAACGACGGGAATAGGCACGGGAAAAGCCGGCTTTTCGCTGCCTGGCCGGGCGGCCGGCGCGGGAACATCGCCGCCATGCACCCCACCCCTGCCTCCCACCACCTGCAACTGCGCAGCGCGTCGCACGACCGCCTGCAGCTCACCGTGATCGAAAACGCGAGCAACCGGCGGGTCTGCAGCTTCCCCTCCGGACTGCAGATCACCGAAGACACCACGCCCGACGCTTTCGAAGACGAAGCCTGGCAACGCGCCGTGCAAACCCGCCGGGTCACGGCCAGCGAACGCGCGCGCTACAGCGTCGAGCTGCGCTGACGGGCTGAGGCGCGAGGCGCGGCCGCAACCACGCGCCATCCACCGTGACGGCGCCTCTGCCGACACCGCGCACCGTCGGGTACTGACAGGCGGTTGCGGCCGGGGCGTGCACGCTCGCATACTGCACCGTGCGTGCCCCATTGCGTCCCGCGTGGGGCCGTCGCGCAGTCCGTTGGAGCCCCCATGCCTGTCCCTGCCACCTCACCGTCCGTGCACGCCGCGCGGACCACACTCGCCACCCTGCTGGCCGCCACCGCGCTGCTCACCGCCTGCAGCGACATCTCCACCCAGCCCGAGTCGGCCGGCACCGGCCCCAGCCCCCAGTTGCCCGCCCCGCGCACGGCGCTGATCCCCACCGTGCAGGTGGCGCCCGTGCAGGGCTGGCCCGAGGGCCAGATGCCCACGCCCGCGCAAGGGCTGGCCGTGACGCCCTTCGCCAAGGGCCTGGACCACCCCCGCTGGATCTACACCTTGCCCAACGGCGACGTGCTGGTGGCCGAGAGCAACAAGCCCGCGGAGGCCGGCGAAGGCCAGAAGCCATCCTTGCGCAGCTGGGTGCAAGGGCTCTTCATGAAACGCGCGGGCGCAGGCGTGCCCAGCGCCGACCGCATCACGCTGCTGCGCGATGCCGACGGGGATGGCGTGGCCGAGACCCGCAGTGTGCTGTTGCAGGGCCTGCACTCCCCCTACGGCATGGCGCTGGTGGGCGGCGAGCTGTTCGTCGCCAATGCCGATGCGGTGGTGAAGTTCCCCTACACGCCAGGCCAGACCCGGATCACGGCGGCGCCCGTGAAGCTGCTGGACCTGCCTTCGAAGATCAACCACCACTGGACCAAGAACCTGCTGCCCAGCGCGGACGGCAGCAAGCTCTACGTCACGGTGGGCTCCAACAGCAACATCGGCGAGAACGGCATCGAGAACGAGGAAGGCCGGGCCGCGATCTGGGAGGTGGACACGAAGAGCGGGGCGCACCGTGTCTTCGCCTCCGGCCTGCGCAATCCCAACGGCCTGGCCTGGGAGCCGGGCACCGGCAGGCTGTGGACCGTCGTCAACGAGCGCGACGAGCTCGGGAACGACCTCGTGCCCGACTACCTCACGGCGGTGGAGGACGGCGCCTTCTACGGTTGGCCCTGGAGCTACTACGGACAGCATGTGGACACCCGCGTGCAGCCCCAGCGCCCCGAGATGGTGGCGAAGGCCCGCAAGCCCGACTACGCGCTGGGCTCGCACGTCGCGCCGCTGGGCCTGGCCATGGGGGACGGCAAGGTGCTGGGTGGGCGCATGGGGCCGGGCGCCTTCGTGGGCAACCACGGTTCCTGGAACCGCAAGCCGCCCAGCGGCTACGACGTGGTGTTCATCCCCTTCACCAACGGCCAGCCCACAGGCGCGCCGCAGAAGCTGCTGACGGGTTTCCTCACGGCCAGCGGCGAAGCGCGCGGCCGGCCCGTGGGCGTGGCCTTCGACGCTCGCGGCGCGCTGTTGGTGGCCGACGACGTGGGCAACATCGTCTGGCGCGTGGCGCCCTCTGGCGGCTGAGCTGCTTCGCCGGACCGACGTACGCAGCGCGCTGTGCGTAGGAGCCCACCGACCCGGCACACCGCTCCAATGGGACGCAAGCGATGCATGTCCAACGATGGCCCGCGCACCGGCATCTGCCTATTCTTGACCCAGGTCTTGCTGCAGGTGCACTGCATTTGCAGCCGGGCCATCCACAACACACATCAGGAGGAACCATGACGTCCCAGAACCAGCAACAGGCCTTCACCGGTACCGTGCGCCAGACCGGCGATGCCAACCGCGACCCCATCACCGGCGCGCCCGGCGCGCACCCCGTGGGCACCGGCATCGGCGCCGCCGTGGGCGGCGCGGCCGCGGGCGCAGTGACCGGCACGATGGCCGGCCCCATCGGCACGGTGATCGGCGCGGCAGCGGGTGCGATCATCGGTGGCCTGGCCGGCAAGGGTGTGGCCGAGTCCATCGATCCCACGCAGGAAGAGGCGTACTGGCGCGACAACTACGCCAAGCAGCCGTACTACGACCGCGACTACGCGTACGACGACTACGGCCCCGCCTATGGCTACGGCATGTCGATCTACCAGCAGTATCCGAACCGCAGCTTCGAAGAGATGGAGCCCGAACTGGGCCGTGCATGGGACAGCGCGCGTGGCAACTCGCGGCTGGACTGGCCCCGCGCCAAGAGCGCCACGCGTGACGCCTGGACGCGCCTGAGCGACCGCGTGGAGCGGGCCGTGCCGGGCGACTCGGACCGCGACGGCAAGTAAGACCCCGCGCGAACACCGTTGTAGTGAAACTCCGCCACCCTCCGGGGTGGCGGAGCGCATTCAGGCGGGGCGCCTGCGCAATCGCACGATGCTGGAGATCAACTGCAACGGACGCAGCGGCTTGGACATGTGCAAATCGAACCCCGCCGCCAGCGCGGTCGCCTGGTCTTCCTGGCGGCCGAACGCGGTCAGGGCAATGGCCGTGAAGGGCGCTGCGGCATCTCCAGCCGAAGCTCCCACAGTCCCCGCACCACTCCCGGCCGCAGCCAGCCGCCGAAGCTCACGCACAAGCGCGTGGCCATCCTGGCCCGGCAGGCCGATGTCGGCCACCACCACGTCGGCCGGCTGCGCATGCCATGCCTGCACCGCGCCATCGTAGTCACTGCATTGCACCACCTGCGCACCATGGTCACGCAGGATCAAGCCAAGCATTTCGCGGGCCTGCGGCTCATCTTCCACGACGAGGATGTGCAGGCCGCGCAGCTCTCCCCCGCGGTCCGCGGCGTCGGGCGCGGACGGCGCGGCCTGGCCGCCAGCATCCGCAGCGGTGCCCGTCTGCCCGGGCAGGGCCACTTGCACCGAGGTGCCTAGGCCGAGCCCCCCGCTGTGCACCTGGACCGAGCCTCCATGCAGCTCCACCACATGCTGCACGATGGACAACCCGAGGCCGAGGCCGCCGCGTGATGCGTGGGGCGTGTGCCCCTGCGCGAACTTGTCGAACACGGCGGCGAGGAAGCTGGGCTCGATACCCACCCCCTCGTCGCGCACCTCCAGGGACAAGGCAGTGCCCTCACGCCGAAGGCGGATCCAGATGGTGCCACCGGGGTTCGAGAACTTGATCGCGTTGGACAGGATGTTCCAGATCGCCTGCTGGAAGCGCGCAGGGTCCAGCCACATGGGCGGATCCTCGTCGTCCAGCTGCACGTCCAGCGTCAGCGACTTCTGCTCCGCCATCGCCTGGACGCCCTGCATCGACGCCGTGACCAGCAGGCCGGGCCGTGCCATCTCCCGGTGCAGCGTGAGCTTGCCGGAATTGATGCGCGACACGTCGAGGATGTCGGAGATGATGCGCGCCTGCGTCTTGGCATTGCGCTGGATGATGCCGATGCTCTTGGACAGCTCGGGCTGCACGCTGCGCGCCTCGAGCACATGCAGCGCCATCATCATCGCGTTGAGCGGGTTGCGCAGCTCGTGGGACAGCACCGCGACGAAGTCGTCCTTGGTCTGGCTGTGGCGCTCCGCCGCCTGGCGCGCGGCCTGCTCGCGCTCCAGCAGCTTCTGCCGGCTCTGCTCCAGCAGCATGCGTTCTCCGACGTTGGTGGCCACCGCCACGCGCAGCTGCGGCTCCAGCGTGGCCGACAGGCTCCACTCCAGGTGCACGCGCGACCCGTCCGCATGCTGCAGCGGCATGTATTCGTGCCAGACCGGGTCGCGGAATTCGGCGGCGGAGGTCTTCTCGCGCACGCGGTCCTGCCAGTCGGAGGGCGCGAATTCGGCGAGCTCGCGCCCCAGCACGTCGTCGGCATCATGCCCCAGCATGCGCAACAAAGCAGGATTGATGTCCGTCACGCGCCCTTGCTCGTCCAGCACCACGATGCCGCTCTGCGCCTGGGAATAGATCGCGCGGAACTTCATCTCGCTGCGCCGCAGCTGTTCCTCGGCCATGCGTGCGCGCACCAGGGCCTGCACGGTCGCCACCAGCATGGGCGGCTCGGCCGGGTGCGTGATGTAGGCATCCGCGCCCGACACCAGGCCCTTCACCTTGTGGCGGTCTTCCACGTAGGTTGCGGAGAGGTGGATCACCGGCAAGGTCCGTGTGCGCGGATCCGCGCGCAGGCGCTGGCAGACCTCCAGGCCGTTGATGTCGGGCAGGTCGACGTCGAGCACCACGGCCGATATCTCCCCGCGAGCCAGGCGCAGCGCATCGTTGCCCGTGGCGGCCTCCGCCGTGCGAAAGCCGGCGGCGCGCAGCACCCGGGCCGTCGAATAACGCGTCGCGGGGTTGTCGTCCACCACCAGCACGGTGTGCCGGTCACGGTCGATGGTGGCGGTGACGACGTCGATGTCGCTCACTGGACATGCTCCGTGCCACGCGCCACCGTGCGAGCGCTCATGGCGTGGCCTCCGGCGCGGGTTGGGCATCCGGGAAATGCATCGGGATGGTGACCGAGAACGTGGACCCCACGTTCAGCGCGCTCTGCAATGCCACCGTGCCGCCCAGGAGCTCGGCCAAGCGCTTGCTCAGCGACAGGCCCAGGCCTGTGCCGCGCAGCCGCTTCTGGATCGGCGAGTCCAGCTGCGCGAAGTCACGGAAGATCGCGTCGTGGAACTCCGGCGCGATGCCGATGCCGGTGTCCGATACGGCGAAGGTCACACGCCCCTCGCCGGCTGCGCGCACGCTCACGCGCACCTCGCCACGGGTTGTGAACTTCAGCGCGTTGGAGATGAAGTTGCGCAGGATCTGCGACAGCTTGCGGTCGTCGTTGAACAGCTTGGAGACCCCCTCGGGCTCCTCGAAGACCAGCGTGACGTCGGGATTGGTCAGCACCGGCTTGAACATGCCGCGCAGGGCCGAGAACAGGTCCACCATCTGGAACCAGTCGGGCGAGATGTCGATGCGGCCCGCCTCCACCTTGGCCAAATCCAGCAGGTCGTTGACCATGTCGGAGAACTCGGTGGCGGTATCGCGGATGAAGCCCACCTGCCGCTCCTGCTCCTCGGTCAGCGGGCCGTCCACGTGGTCCAGCAGCAGCCGCGAGATGCTGAGGATCGCCCCGACCGGCGTGCGGAACTCGTGGCTCATGTAGGCCAGGAAGCGGCTCTTGAGCTCGGTGGCCTGGCGCAGCTCGGCCGCCTGGGCATCCAGCTCCGCATACAGCGCCAGCACACCGCTGTTGGTTTCTTCCAGCTCGCTGCGCAACGCCTGCAGCTCGGACTGCGCCTGCGCCAGTTCCGCCGCCAGCGCGGTGGCATCGGGCGCCTCAGGTCGAGGGGGGGCGATCTGGGACATGCTCAGCCCCTGCGCCGCAGCACCACGGCGGTTGCATCGTCACGCCCGCGCAGGTAGTCGCGCACCAGCATCGCGGCCAGCAGGCTGGGATCGTGGGCCAGCAGCGGCGACACGGCCTCGGCCCGCCAGCGGGTCTGGATGCCGTCGGTGTGCAGCACGAAGGCCGCGTGCGCGGGCCAGTCGATGTGCATCTCCTCGGGCCGGTGCAGCTGCAGGCCGGCCGTGCCATGCTGGCTGGCCATGCTGCGGTCGTGCAGGCCCGAAACCACGCGGCCTGCGATGTTGCCGGCACCGGCATAGGCGATGCGCCCGGCCGCGGCGTCGGCACGCGCGGTGAACACGGCCGCGCCACGCGTCATGCGCAGCGCGCCATGCAGGGACTCCAGCGCACCCCGCAGGTTGCCGGGGGTGCAGCGCTCGAAGGCGCCGACCGCCACGACAGCGGCTTCGGCCGCGTGGGGCCCATGGCCCAGGCCGTCGGCCACCATCAGCGCCGCCTCGGACGCCTGCAGCATGGCCACCCATCCGTCGCCGCACACCGTCTCGCCAGGCGCGGCCACGGCCACGGCGCCGATACCGAAGACCCCCAGCGGCAGCGTGCCCCGCTGCGCGCGCACGCGCGCCAGCAGCAGGCTGCCCCCCGGCACGGCGGAATACAGGTCGAAGTCGTCGGCCAGGCGGCGCACCGCCCCGAGGCCCGTGCCCGGCGTGCCGCTGGTGGAGAAACCGTCCGCCAGGCTGCGTGCCACGTTGGCGATGCCCGGCCCTTCGTCCAGCGACAACACCTCCAGCTCGCGCAGCGCGCCGTGCTGGCGCAGCGCCAGCAGCAGCCTGCCGTTGCGGGCGTGCTTGAGCAGGTTGGTACCCAGTTCGGTCACCACCAGGGCCACGCGGCCCGCGGCAACGTCGTCGAAGCCGGCCTGCTGGGCCAGCTGCGCAGCGTGGCGCCGGGCCGCGCCCACCCCGCTGGCGTCCGCCATCGGGAACACCACGTGGTGGGAGCTCTTGATCACTTCCATCGCACGACGCTGACGCAGGTGCCCTTGCCGACTTCGGACGCGATGTCGAATTCATGCACCAGGCGCTTGCTGCCGGACAGGCCCAGCCCCATGCCCTTGCCGGAGGTCCAGCCGTCCTTCAACGCGAGGGACAGGTCGGGGATGCCGGGCCCCTCGTCACGGAAGCGCAGGCGCAGGCCCGCGCGCGCGCCTTGTGCGAGCGTCTCCCACTGCATCTCGCCACCACCGCCGTACACCACCGTGTTGCGGCACAACTCGCTGGCGGCGGTGATCATCTTGGTCTGGTCGACGATGGAGAACTTCAGTTGCTGCGTGAGCCGGCGTACCAGTTGGCGGCACAGCACGATGTCGGGCTCGCCGCGCAGCGGTGCACTGCCGTGGGCGGCCTCTTCAGCCAAGGGACACCCCGGCACCGGCATCGCGCAGCAGGGCCATGCCGCGGCGCACGTTGAGCGCCGTTTTCACGCCCTGCAGGGACAGGCCCAGCTCCACCAGCGTGATGGCCACGGCCGGCTGCATGCCCACCACCACGGTGGTCGCGTCCAGCACGCGCGCGATGCCCGAGATGCTGACCAGCATGCGGCCGATGAAGGAGTCCACCATCTCCAGCGCGGAGATGTCGATCAGCACGCCGGAAGCTTCGGTGTCGGCGATGCGGTTGGCCAGGTCGTCCTGCAATGCCAAGGCGGTCTGGTCTTCCATGTCGACCTGGATCGTCACCAGCAGGCAACGGTCCATCTGCAGGATGGGGATGCGGTTCATGGCCTCAATCCTTGCCCTTGCCCTTGGCCTTCTTCTTGGCGGCCGTGCGTTCGACGGTGAAGCCCGACTGCTTGAAGGCGAGCGCCAGCGCCCCTGCCAGCGTCGACTTGGAGCTCACGCTCTGCAGGTCGATGCCCAGGTGGACCACCGTTTGCGCGATCTGTGGCCGGATGCCGCTGATGATGCATTCGGCACCCAGCAGCCGGATGGCCGTGACGGTCTTGAGCAGGTGCTGCGCCACCAGGGTGTCGACCGTGGGCACGCCGGTGATGTCGATGATCGCAAGCGACGCCTCGGTCTCGACGATGCGCTGCAGCAGCGACTCCATCACGGTCTGCGTGCGGTTGCTGTCCAGCGTGCCGATCAGCGGCACGGCCAGGATGCCGTCCCAGAGCTTGATGACGGGCGTGGAGAGCTCCATCAGCTCCTCCTGCTGGCGCGCGATGATGGCTTCGCGCGCCCGCTGGCCGGTGTCGACCACCCACTGGGCCATGGCATCGATGTCCTGCGTCGCGCCCAGCAGCAAGGGGACCAGCTGGCGGCCGTCCTGCGCGGCGGGCACCTGCTGCAACGCGGTGAACAGGGGGCCCTTGAGGGCCAGGACGAAGGCACAGGTCTGGCCCACGGTATGGCCCCGCGCGGCCCGCGAGGTGGCGAGGGCTTCGAGGTTGTCGCGCACGCCGCGCCAGGCGGGGCTCTGGATGTCGGCATCGCGGTCCGCCTGCAGCGCCTCCAGCAGCGCGTCGAGGATGGCGCGCGCCTCGGTGAAACTGCCGCCGTGGGCCTCCTGCCCCGAGCGTATGCCCAGGGCGTCGAGCCAGGCCGACACGATGGCCCGGGTGTCTTGCTGTAGAACGTGGAGCAGTGCCTTGCGGGCTTCGGACATATCCATGCTGTCTTTCTGGCGCGAAAAAAATTTGCCCGGCGAGAAGGGCCGGGCATCGTGCGGCGCAATATCCACCGCTGTAACGATTGTAAATATCACCACCGCGCTGGACGGGAAATATTCAGGCAGGTCGAGCCTCTGGCCCACGCAGGCACGCGGCGGCGTCCTACAGGCGCGCGTGCAGCCAGGGCCGTGCGCGGCGCGCGGGGCATCTCGTCCTGAGGGCCGGCG
The DNA here is from genome assembly GCA_965278985.1 of Burkholderiaceae bacterium. Lineage (GTDB taxonomy): Bacteria > Pseudomonadota > Gammaproteobacteria > Burkholderiales > Burkholderiaceae_C > CAISIP01. The sequence goes on from OZ257131.1 coordinate 3,609,127, forward strand.
ACGGCTTCTTCCTACACGCACTTGGCATGCGGGACCCTGCCGCATCGGCGGGAGGCATTCCTAGACTGATGGTCTGCAAATTTCTCGCGCGTCCTCACGCGTATGTCGACGCTCCCATGCCTGCTGCTGCCGCCCGCGCCAACCCCGATAGACCCACCACCGCCTCCAGCAGCAGCCTGCCGGAAGGTTTGGCCGCGGGCAGGTGGATGGCAGCGGGCGTCCAGCGGCACCACCCCGGCGAAGACTTCGTCCACGTGCGCCCAGTCTGCAAAGTCTGACGCGCGCCTTCCCACCACCCCATCACCAGGAAACACCATGGCCACCAAGAAGACACCGGACGACAAGGCAATGGAGCGCGCGCCGATGGCCGCCGCCTCGCCAGCCAACCAGAACGCGCTGCATGCGCACCCGCCAGGCTGCCCCGGCGGCTCTTTCACGGAGAACCTCGGCAATGGCGGCGAGCTGCACCAGGAAGTGCCCGGCAAGTCCGACCACAAGGATGGCGCCGCGCACCTGACCGACAACTTCGGCCACCGCATCTCGGACAACCAGAACTCGCTGCGCGCGGGCGAGCGCGGCCCGACGCTGATCGAGGATTTCGTCCTGCGCGAGAAGATCTTCCACTTCGACCATGAGCGCATTCCCGAACGCATCGTGCATGCGCGCGGCTCGGGCGCCCACGGCGTCTTCGAATGCACCAAGGCCATCCCCGAGCTGACGACGGCATCGCTGTTCCAGAAGAAGGGCAGCAGCTGCCCCGTGTTCGTGCGCTTCTCCACCGTGGCCGGTGGCGCAGGCTCGGTGGACACGCCGCGTGACGTGCGCGGCTTCGCCGTCAAGCTCTACACCGACGCCGGCAACTGGGACCTGGTCGGCAACAACATCCCGGTGTTCTTCATCCAGGACGCGATGAAGTTCCCCGACCTGGTGCACAGCGTGAAGATGGAGTCCGACCGCGGCTATCCGCAGGCGGCCTCGGCACACGACACCTTCTGGGACTTCATCGGCCTGATGCCGGAGTCCATGCACATGATCATGTGGGCCATGTCGGACCGCACCATTCCCCGCAGCCTGCGCATGATCGAGGGTTTCGGCGTGCACAGCTTCCGCTTCGTGAACGCGAAGAGCGAAGGCCGCTTCGTCAAGTTCCACTGGAAGCCCGTGCTGGGCCTGGAGTCGACCTGCTGGGACGAGGCCGTGAAGATCGCGGGTGCCGACCCGGACTTCCACCGCCGCGACCTGTTCGAGTCCATCGCCTCCGGCAACTTCCCGCAATGGGACCTGGGTGTGCAGGTCTTCGACGAGGAATGGGCCGCGCAGCAGCCCTACGACGTGCTGGACGCCACCAAGCTGGTGCCGGAAGACGACATTCCGGTGCAGGTGATCGGCCGCATGACGCTGAACCGCAATCCCGACAACTTCTTCGCCGAGACGGAGCAGGTGGCCTTCCTGCCGTCGAATGTGATCCCGGGCATCGACTTCTCGAACGACCCGCTGCTGCAGGGCCGGCTGTTCTCGTACCTGGACACGCAGAAGTCGCGCCTGGGCACGACGAACTTCCACCAGATCCCGATCAACGCGCCCAAGTGCCCGTTCCACAACTTCCAGCGCGACGGCATGATGCAGACGCTGGTGCCCACGGGGCGCGCCAACTACGAGCCCAACAGCCTCGCCGAAGCCGGCGAAGCCGGCGGGCCACGCGCCTGCCCGGCCACGGGTTTCAGTTCGTTCCGCACCAACGACGAGCGCAACGATCCCACGCAGAAGATGCGCGTGCGCAGCGAGCTCTTCGCGGACCACTTCAGCCAGGCCCGGATGTTCTTCCGCTCGCAGACCCCCAGCGAACAGGCGCACATGGCCTCGGCATTGGTGTTCGAGCTCTCGAAGGTGACGCTGGAGCATGTGCGCACGCGCGTGTTGTCCCGCCTGCGCAACATCGACGAGGACCTGGCCGCGCGCGTCGCCGCCGGCCTGGCCATGCCGCTGCCGGACACCGCTCCGGCGGCACGCGCGCCGGTGGAGATGCCCGCGTCGGACGCGCTGTCGATCCAGAAGAACGCCAAGGTCACGCTGCAGGGCCGCAAGGTGGGCATCCTGTTCGCCGAGGGCTCCGACAAGGCGCAAATCGACAAGCTGGTGAAGACGGTGCAGGACGGCGGAGGCACTGCCTTCCTCGTCGCGCCCAAGGTGGGCGGCATTCCCGTGAAGAGCGGCGTGCTGAAGGCCGACGGCCAGCTCGCAGGCTCGCCCTCGGTGCTGTTCGATGCCGTCGCCAGCGTGCTGATGCCCGACCAGGCCCAGGCCCTGACGAAGGAAGCAGCCGCGGTGCAATGGTTCATGGATGCCTACGGCCACTGCAAGACCATCGCCCACTGCAAGGGCACGCAGGTCCTGCTGGACAAGGCCGGTGTCGAGGCGGACGAGGGCGTGGTACCTTTGGAGGCCTTCGCGCAGGCCGGTGCGGTGCGGCACTGGGCACGTGAACCGAAAGTGCGTACGCTGGCCTGACGACCATGACAGAGGCTGTTTCCCCGTCCTCCTCCCCCACCCCGGCGCAGCCCAGCACCAGCCTCTGGCAGGTGCTGCGGGAAACCGTGGATGCGTGGGTGGACGACGATGCCTCCAGCATGGGCGCGGCGCTGTCGTACTACACCGTGTTCTCGCTGGCACCGCTGTTGCTGATCGTGATCGCTGTCGCGGGACTGCTCTTCGGCCAGGAGGCGGTGCGCGGTGAACTCTTCGACCAGCTGCGCGGCCTCATGGGGCCGGAGGCGGCTGCCGCCATCGAGGCCGTGCTGGCCAGCACACGCCGGCCGGAAGAAGGCATCGTCGCCACGCTGATCGGCGTCGGCATCCTGGTGGTGGGTGCCACCACGGTGTTCGGCGCCCTGCAAAGCGCGCTGGACCGTATCTGGCGTGTCGATCCGCAGGACAAGCGCTCGGGCGTGCTGGCCTGGCTGTTCCAGCGCATGCTCTCCATCGGCATGATTATGGGCCTCGCTTTCCTGCTGATGGTGTCGCTGGTGCTGGGCGCGGTGATCTCGGCGCTGGGCAAGTGGTGGGCCGATGCCTTCGCGGGCTGGGAAACGGTAGCCCAGCTGGTGAACCTCGGCGTGGGCTTCGTGCTGACCACGGTCGTCTTCGCGATGATCTACAAGCTGATGCCGCGGCGCATGATCGCCTGGGGCGACGTGTGGCTGGGCGCGCTGGTCACGGCGCTGCTGTTCACGATCGGCAAGTTCCTGATCGGCCTGTACATCGGCCGCAGCGGCGTGGCCTCGGGCTTCGGCGCGGCGGGCTCGTTCATCGTGGTGTTCGTCTGGGTGTATTACTCGGCGCAGATCTTCCTGCTGGGCGCCGAGTTCACGGCCGCGTATGCGCGCCACCGCGGCTCGCTGCGGCCCCTGCGGCTCGGCGCCGCGTTCCATGTCCATGCCGGACGCGGCGAGCGGGGTTCTGCATGAAGGCCGGCGGCTTTCGCTGGTGGATGCTCGCGGCGGTGGCCGTGGCATCCTCTGGCTGCGACCCGTCGAAGACACCGACCACACCACAACCGCCGACGCCCAAGGCCACTGCAGGAAAAGCCGCGTCGCAGGCTGCGACCGTGCCTGCTGACCGGCGCCTCGGGCGCGGCTGACCCGTCACGTGCCCCCCTCAGGGGAGCCGATCACGGTGCGCTGAGCACCCCCTCTACCACGCCACAGCGCCACTCCTTCAGGCCCGCGGCAAGCGCGGCACAGGCCAGGGCGGTGCGCCGGTCCACGATGCGCTGGTCCGGTCCTGTTTCCTTGACTAGGTCCGCATAGGCGACAGGGCACATGCCCAGCGCGCGGGCTGCGGAGGCGGGCGTGAAGCCCATGCGGCGTTGCCACAGACGCAGGTCTCGGGAGGTCATGGTGTGGTCGATTCCAAGGGGGGAAGAGTCGTGTCAGCGGAAGGCGTGGCCTCGTCCAGGGCCCCGCGCGGCACTTCGTAGAGGAAGTACGGCGGCGCGTCGGGCCGGTGGTGCAGCAGCAATGGCCGGGCCACGTTGTAGACGGGCACGCCGTTGATGGTGCGTCCCTGCAAGGTGCCGCGGTGCGCGTGGCCGTGGAAGACGGCATCCACGGGGTAGCGCAACAGCGGTTCCTCGAGCCGACTGCTGCCGAGGAAGGGAAAAATTTCCACGGGTTCGCCCTGCACCGTGCCGGCGATGGGCGAATAGTGCAGCATCGCGATGCGGTTGGGCGTGCGCAGCTTGGCCAGGGCGGACTCCAGCTTCATGGCTTCGTTGAGCGCCTCCTGCACGAAGAGCTTGATCGCGGGCTCGCCCCAGGCGCCCAGGGAGGCGCGGCCGAAGCCGCCCGCGAAGCCCTTCACGCCGGCAATGCCCACGCCTTCGATCTCGCACGCCGCGCCGTCCAGCACCCGCACGCCCACACGGGCCAGCGCATCGGACACCACCTCGGGCGTGCCGGACTCGAAATCATGGTTGCCCAGCACGGCCACGACGGGGATGGACATGGCAGCCAGCTCGTCGGCCAGCACCTTGGCCTCCTCGGCCGTGCCGTAGTCCGTGAGGTCGCCGCACAGCAACAGCGCGTCGGCCTCGTCGCTGGCTTGCGCCAAGAATTCGCGCAGCGTTGCGGCGCTATCGGCGTGCACGTGGATGTCACCGACGGCGGCGAAGCGGATATGGGTGGAGGATTTGCGGGCGGGCATGGGCACGGCGGTGTCTGAAGCGAGAGGATGCGCCCGGCACGGCGCACCGACCATCGGCCCTCTCCCGCAACGCCCGTAGGCGATCACTGACAGGTGGCAGCGTGATCGGCCGAGCGCGTTGCTTAGGGGCTGCACGTACCCTGCAGGCCATGACGAGCAGCTCCCTGGCGCCCTCTCTCGAAGACGAAATCGCACCCGGCGCGGCGCGGTTCTACCGCAGTGCGCTGCAGGCCTTGCACGACGCGGGCATCCCTTTCCTGGTCGGTGGGGCCTTCGCGCATGCCTGCCACACTGGCATCCGCCGCGCCACCAAGGACCTGGACCTGTTCATCCACCGGGAACACTACGAGCGCATCGCCGACTGCATGCAGCAGCGGGGTTGGCGGACCGAGATGGCTTTTCCCCACTGGCTGGCGAAGGTGTACGAAGGCCCGGAGTACATCGACCTGATCTTCAACTCCGGCAACGGCGTCGCGCGCGTCGATGCGCAGTGGTTCCAGCAGAACCTGGAGGCCGACGTGCTGGGCGTGCCGGTGGCGATCACCAACGTCGAGGACTGCCTGCTGTCGCGCGCCTTCGTGATGGAGCGTGAGCGCTACGACGGCGGCGACGTCGCGCACCTGCTGCAGGCCCATGCCGAGCGCATCGACTGGCAGCGCGTGCTGGACCGCTTCGGCGCGCACTGGCGCGTGTTGCTGGCGCATCTAACCCTGTTCGGCTACATCTACCCCGGCGAACGCCACCGCCTGCCGAGCTGGGTGATGGCGCAGCTGGTCGCGCGGCTGGCGGACGAAACCCGCCATCCGCCGGAAGAAGCTGGCGACCCCGTGTGCGCGGGCACGCTGCTGTCGCGCGAGCAGTACCTGCACGACGTGCGCGCGCTGGGCTACATCGACGGCCGGCTTACGCCCGCGAGTTCGATGACGCCGGAGGATGTGTCGGCCTGGACCGAGGCCATCCAGCCGAAGGAAGCGCCCTCGGTACCGGACCTGCCCCCGCCACCTGCCGAACCGCTGGCGACACGCGCCGCGCTACCCTGACGTGGCAGCCCCGCCCCCCGCGCGCTGGGCTGGGGAAGCCGTCGCGCGGTCTCTGATCTATGCTGCGTGTGGTAACGCACACCCTGCACGACAAGGCCGGGGTATGCTGGAGCCGGGAGCGCCCCGCCAACCCGAACCTTCAGCGGAGAGACGATGAAACAGCTCCATGTGCTGCTTGCGGATGACTCCAGGGACGCCGCCGACTCCCTGGCGGAGGCGCTGTGCATCGCGCTCGAGAACGTCACGGTCGACGTCGCCTATGACGGTGAACAGGCCCTGCGCATGGCGCTCACGCGACGGCCGGATGTGGTGGTGCTGGATCTGGAAATGCCCGGCTTCGACGGCCAGGACGTGGCCGAACGCCTGCGCGACATCCACCTGGAACCACCGCGGCTGATCGCGCTGTCGGGCAACGTTCGCCGCCTGGCGGCTTTGCCGAAGGACAGCGTCTTCGAACGGGTGATCTACAAGCCCGCGGATGTGTCCGCGCTGGTGCACGTGTTGGTCACCGGCGAACTCCCACCAGGCAACGAAGATACGCCCTGACCGCGGCTTGCGGGGGGCGCCACGCAGCGCTGTTCGCGCGCCGCCGGGCTTGCGGGGTCAAGCTCGCGAAGCGCGCCTTCAATCCTTCAGCCGGATCTTCTTGCGCACCTGCGCATCCCGCTTCTCGACCTGCTTGCGCTGTTCGAAGACCTGCCGCATGTGGCGGATGTCGGTGGGCCGCAGATGCTGCTGCGCGGCGAGGAACTGTTCCTGTTCCTCTTCGCGGATGTGGTGCAGGTATTCCTCGCGCAGCGTGGCGAATCGACGCTTCCAGCCCAGCGTGCCCATGTCACGCGCCGCCAGGTCGGCCAGCATCATGTCCATCTCGTGGTGCTCGGCCACGGCATGGCGTGCGTCCTCGGTGGTGCGGGGGTCGCGCAACACGGTGGACCACAGGGCCTGGTCCTCCGCCGCCGCGTGGCCCTTGATCTCGTGCACCAGCTCCGTGAACAGGCGCTCGCGCTCGCCCGAGCGCCCCTGGGTCTCGGCGATCATGGCCAGCAACGCGCGGTGGCGGTCGTGGTCCTCGACCAGGCGGCCGAAGATGTCCGGGTTGCCACGGAAGGTGGTGGCGGGCGTGCTGCCGATGTGCGGCGACACCTCGGGCGCCACGACCCTGGCCTTGGCGATGGCACGCGCTTTGGCCGTGATCGCGCGCTTGGCGGGGGCCGCCGGGGCGGCAGCGCCGGACGCCTTGCGTTGTTTCGTGGTGGACGAGGTGCTCATCCGCTGATCCTAAACAAGCGGCTCCACCGCTGGGGTAGGACAACACCGGGTGCGCCCGGCGGGGCCCGCACGGGCCGCAGCGTAGCCGCGAAAAAGGGGTCTTGAAATCCGCGGGGTGCGCTCCTACGTCCGATTCCGGACGCGCTGGAGACGCCTCCGGCGCGCCATGTCATCCACGAATGGAGGTTTCGCCATGTACCGATCCCAGTATCCCCGCGACATGTTCGCCGAGATGGATCGCCTGCAACGCGAGATGCAGCAGGCCTTCGATCTGTCACCCACCATCCGCGGCTTCGCCCGCAACGGCTTTCCCGCGTTGAATGTCGGCGGCACGGCGCAGACCATCGAGATCTACGCCTTCGCGCCCGGTGTCGATCCGTCCACGCTCGAAGTCCATCTCGAGCGCGGTGTGCTCACCGTGGCCGGGGAGCGCAAGAGCCCGCTGCCGGCCTCAGACGCCAAGACCGCCATCCACATCAACGAACGCTTCGAAGGCCGGTTCCGGCGGGTCGTGACACTTCCCGACGACGCGGACCCCGAGGCGGTGGACGCCAAGCTGCGCGATGGCGTGCTGCACATCACCGTCCAGCGCCGCGCCTCGGCCCAGCCCCGGCGCATCACCATCCAGTGAGCCCCATCGACCAAGGAGAACCACCATGGACCACCAGATCCAATCCACCCGCAAGCCGGAGCGTGCCGGCACCGAGCCACAAGGCAGCGCGCGTTACAGCGACGCCGCGCTGACGCCTCCCGTCGATGTCATCGAGGATGCCGGAGGCATCACGCTGTACGCCGATCTGCCGGGCGTGAGCCGCGAGCGGCTCGACCTCCAGGTCGAGGCCGACACCCTGACCATCGAAGCCCAGGCCGACCTGGCGTTGCCACAGGGCCTGGCCTCGCACCACACGGAAGTGGGCCTGGCACGCTTTCGGCGGGTGTTCACCCTGAGCAAGGAGCTGGACACGGAGAAGGTGTCGGCGGAACTGACCCAGGGCGTGCTGAAGCTGCGCATCCCCAAGGCCGCCCACGCGCAACCCAGGCGCATCGCAGTGCAGGTGGGCTGAGAGAGACGGCCAGGATGCGGCGGACGGGGTGGTGCAGCGTGGCGGTGCCTGTGCGCCCCTCCGGGAAGCACCTCGCAGGCGCTGCCCCAATGAAAAAGAGGTTACGTTCCCACGTAACCTCTTCATGTATCTGGTGGCGCTTCACGGAGTCGAACCGCGGACCTGTGGATTATGATTCCGTCGCATCGCTTTGCTTTACACAGCAATGTCCTGCAATATCAACAACTTAACATCGACAGCCTGCGCTCTCTTACACGACATCACTCAATGCCGTTGACACTTGGTTGACAACGAAGAGGCAGCGTTAGGAGACCATCTACGGCGGAACGAGATCTAGAGCGATTAGCCGTCGAGCTGAAGCGACCAGCAGGATGCGTTTACAGCGGCCTCGTTATCTTCCGGGATGCATCCGTGTAACCGTGGCAGGTTTTCACTGCGCCCAATTCGAGGCGGAGGCTGGACGACGGCAATGCAGCGATTGCCGTCACACGGAGGACGCCGAGCGCATGGCCTACCGTGTCAAATCGCGCGTACGGGCTCAGTTGGATCACGTGTTTGCCGTGGCCAAGCGGCTGTGGGGCTTCAACAAGGTGCGATACCGAGCGCTGACCAATAACGGTACGCGTGCATTAGTGGCCACTGCGCTGGCCACATCCTCCGGTCGCGCAAGCGCCCCCTGGAAGGGGTGCGTCTGCAAGGTGCCTTGGGGCGTCGCGAGGCCCACGAAGCGAACTCGTTAGGGCTCAAATCGCTCTGAGCACTACGAGATTTCCGCTCCGAAGTATCTCGAAGCCCAGGGGTCGACCGTATTCTTATTCGGCGTCGCCCTGACCTGGCAGATGCCCGCCGTGAGACTGCCAGCCTACCGCCTGAACGCGGCCTTCAACTGAGCACCCGCATAGGCCTGTGCGTCCTTAGCCTTTTTTACCACGGCCGCCGCACCGAAGAACTCGTGCGTCACACCCGGGTATACCTTGTGGTCGACCTTCACACCAGCCTTCTTCAAGGCCTGCTGCAACAATTCGCCGTCGCTGCGCAACGGGTCGATTTGGGCATTGATGATCGTCACCGGGGGCAAGCCAGCCAGCTTGGCGTTGACGATATCCAGACGGGGATCGGCCTTGTCCTCCGGCTTGGCCAGCAACTTGTCGACGAACCATCCAATCATGGGCTTGTTCAGCGGCTTGGCCGTGGCACTGTCCTTGTACGACGGCGTATCCATGTTGCCAGTCTGCGCGACAGGATACACCGCGAGTACGGCGCGTGGCAGCGTCAACGCGGCATCGCGCACCGCCACGGCGGTGGAGATGGCGAGGTTTCCGCCGGCACTCTCTCCAGCCAAGGCCAGCCTGGTGGGGTCGCCTTTGATTGACGCGGCGTTCGCGGCAACCCACTTGTATGACGCGAGTGCATCGTCCCACGCAGCCGGAAACTTGGCCTCGGGTGCGCGCCGGTAGTCGACCGAAACAACCACCGCATTCGCAGCCTTGGACAGCCCTCGCGCACCACCGTCGTAAACGTCCTTGTCCGCAATCACCCACCCACCGCCATGAAAGTAGACGATCACGGGAAACGGGCCATTGCCATCGGGCGTGTAGATGCGCGCGGGCAGCGGACCGGCAGCACCGGGTATCTCACGGTCCTGGCTCGTCACGCCGGGTACCAATACAGTCGGGGACGTGTCCTTCCCCTTCTTCTTCAGCAGCGACATCACCGCATCAGTGGGTGTTGGCTGCTTGCGCGCCTCTTCCACGCTCAGTGTCTCGATGGGCTTCGGTCCCAGCGCTGCATGTTCATCCAGCACGGATTGCATGTCGGCATCGGCCTTGAACTGCGTTCCGGTCTGGCCTTTCATGCCTGCGGGAGGCGTCGCCGCGGAGGACGCTGCGGGCACCGGGGTCTGCGCAACCGTTCCAACCGCGACGATTGAAAGGCTCAGTGCCGCGGCAATGGCCAGGGCATTGTGCTTCGAACGCCGACGATGCTGCGACCCTGCTGTGGACTTGGCATAAAAAGACATTTGCTACTCCAACGAACGAGAAAATTCTCTAGCGCTATACGCACCCGCAACGGAGGTGGTTTGTAGGGGTAAGCCGTCGTTGGACGTCAGACTCGCCTCGCCGAAGGACCGTTCAAGTTCGGTGAATGGCAACCCGCCGGTCTGGCGCACGCACCTGGGATGTCCCAGACCATATGGCTTGCGTGCCGGGGTTCGGAAGCGGTGACTCAGGTCGACGTAGCTCGGCCAGTCGAAACAGCGCGACGCGGCCCCGCAAGATCAACCGTGAGACACTCACGGGCCTCTTCTTGCAAAAGGCCGTTGCAGTGATCCGGCTGCGCCAAAGATGCAAGCCGTCGCGTTGGTCTTGCCTGACTGTGATGTGCAGCTGACGAAAAGAGCGAGGCCATCGGGCCACGTCGACGTTGTGCTGCAGGCTTCTGAACAAATGGCTGCGTGCTTGGCACCGGTCAGGCCAGTCAGCGAACTGCAGAACGCAGATTCAAGTTAGTGAGCGCAGCAGCCGCGCCTGCGCTTTGAGTGCGGCAAAGCTGAGCTCCTCCAGCTCCGCTGCGTGCGTCGTGAAGTTGCCGGACCTGGATGCTGGGGGCGTGAGTGCAGCACGCAGGCTCACGAGGCACAGTTTCAGCCAAGGCTGCGTAGGTGCAGAATTCTCGTCAGCACGCGCGCTGAGAGCCCGATTCGCCTCTGCAAGATGCGCCTTCTCCCAATAGCCACCATCACGCTCCACGTGGTGGATGACAGCTATCACCGCATCGGCCACGTCTCGGCGCAACTGCGTATCGTCGGCGTCGTTGTCGATTCGCTCGTCAAGTTCGTCGAAGTCTGGCATGGCCCATCTCCCTGTAAATCCCATGACTCCGCAGGCCGAGCCGTCAATGAACTGCTCTTCGACACTTCCCGATTTCCTGCCGCACTTCCCGGAAGCCGTTGTCGCATTGCGTCAATGCGTGTTTGCATCCGTCACCGCGCAGGCTGAAGTCGCGCCCGTGGCACTCATGGTGTGAGTACCACTTTGCGGCAGTCCTCTTCCTTGTCATTGAAGATTTCATAACCTTTGACCGCGTCTGCAAGCTTCAAACGATGGGTGATGATCACCTCTGGCTTCATCTTGCCGCTCACGATGTTCTCCAACAGCTCTGGCATATACAACTGGGCGTGTGTCTGCCCCATCTTGAAGTTAAGGCCCTTCTCGAACGCATCGCCGAAGAGAAACCCATGGATGAAGCCAGCGTAGACGCCCGGTACGCTGATCACGCCGCCGCGACGCGTTGCGGCTATGCATTGGCGCAACGCCTTCCCGCTGGAACCCTCCAACTTCAAGGCAGCGAGGGTCGTTTCCAAGGCACTGCCTTTGGCCTCGAAGCCAACTGCATCGATGCACGCATCAACTCCATGGTTCTGGGTCCCTTTAAGGATCGTCTCGGCTGGGTCGTCGTCCTCGTCAAAGTTGATGGGGATCACTCCGTACGTGTCCTGGGCGAACTTCAGGCGGTACGCATGATGGTCGACCATGAAGATCTTCTCCGCACCCAGAAATCGCGCAGACAACGCTGCCATTAATCCCACCGGCCCCGCTCCGAAGATCGCCACCGACGATCCCGGGCCGAGCTGGGCGTTCACGGCTGCCTGGTAACCCGTCGGCAGAATGTCCGATAGGAATAGCACCTGTTCGTCGGCCAGGCCTTCCGGCACCTTGATAGGACCGAAGTTGGCTTTGGGCACTCGCACGTATTCGGCCTGTCCTCCCGCGTAGCCGCCATAGAGGTGGCTGTAGCCGAACAAACCCGCCCCGGACGTGGCACTTTTCTTGTTCAGAATCGCACCTCTTCCATCCATCGTGCCCGTCTGAGGGTTCGTGCTTTCGCATCCAGCGAAGAGCTTCTTGTTGCAGTAAAAGCACTGCCCGCAGGCGATGACGAACGGGATCACGACGCGATCACCCTTGCGCAGAGTTGTTACCCCTGAACCCGTCTCCTCCACCACGCCCATGAATTCATGGCCCAGGATGTCGCCGTGCTCCATTCCTGGAATCTTCCCGCGATAGATGTGCAGATCCGATCCACAAATCGCCGTCGCCGTCACCCTCACAATGACGTCGTCGTTGTTTGCAAGTCCAGGATCGGGAACGTTCTCCAGTTTCACATTCTTGGCGCCGTGGTAGGTCAAAGCCTTCATGGGTTTTCCTTGTTGATCGTGGGATTCAGTTCTTGGCCGTACCGGGCTCGGCCATCTTCCGGTGCTGCTCGGCAACGACCTGTGAGGGAAGCACCTTGGACATTGCGACCATCGCCTTGTTCTTCCACCCTGCCACCACATCGGCTTCCCCATCGAGCATGGCTTCAAAGCCGATGTTGGCGACCTCTGCAGCGTCCATGAGTGCGTCCTTGTCGCTGCCCACCTTGGTGTCGAGCATGTCCGCACGCGCGAAAAACTCAGTGTCGGTGGCACCTGGCATGAGGCATGTGATGGAGACTCCCTTGTCGTCCTTCATCTCGTTGCGCAACGCGGCGACGAAGGAATCTACGAACGCCTTGGTGCCGTTGTACACAGCTTGAAAGGCACCGGGCTGGAAACCTGCTATGGAGCCGGTGACCAAGATGCGGCCGTTTCCCTGATCGCGCATGCGTCGCGCGACGTTTTGGAGCAGGTAGATGGTTCCCGTGATATTGGTGTTGATCACATGTTGGATCTCCACGAAATCCTGCTCTAGGAACGCACCTCCCAAACCATGGCCAGCGTTGGCCATCGCCACGTCAATGGGCCGCCCTTGCGCCAGCTCCAGCAACGTGTCGATGCCCTCCTTGCTGGCCAAGTCCGCCTGGAGAGACTGCACTGTCGCACCGAGGGATTCAAAGTCGAGGATCGCCTCGTCCAATGGTCTGTCGGCTGCGACGATCAGGTCATAACCCTTCTCTGCCGCAATGCGGGCAAGGTTGTATCCGATGCCGGATGAAGCTCCTGTCACAAGAGCCAAGGGGCGACGGGTTGGAGAAGTCATGGCGCATCCTGGTAAGAAAAATTGTTTGACACTTGCTATCGCAGCGTGGGTGCTCTGCACCCATCGGACAACAGTGCAAATTGCCGATACCGAACCCCTGGCATTGGGGAAACTGTCCGTCATCGGCTCTTGGAGAAGATTTGACACTGCGCGCCTCGCTGCCAGAGGCATCGATGCGCCAAGCCAATGCATTCAACGGCGTTCTCAATCCGATGCCGGAGGACGATTTCGGGGTAGCGGACCTGGATTGCCCATGGGTGCCTCACGATGGAAATGAAGGAAGGAATGCGGACCGCTTCCACAACTTATTGGTGGACGCCGAGGCGCTGGTCGTCAGCGTACAAATCCTGTGGCACCCGAAGATGTAGGACCACATCCATCGATAGGCAAACACGCAAATAAGGGTCCGAAGTTGATCCAGGTTAACTCCGGAAAGATGGATCGTGGTGCACGATCGAATCGCCAAGCTCTACGCCATGCGCACCAAGCACATCCTGCGCAACCCGAGGTTCGGTATATCCGCCGGTTGGTGCCAATCTATCCAGATTTCCGGCTGCCACGAGTAACTGCCAACCCTGCGAGACCGAGTCCAAGCAGCGCCAGGGAACCAGGCTCCGGGACTTGATTCTGGCCGTCTAGGGTGGCTGTCAGCAAACCGCTGTAGGCCACGGGCGAGGCTTCGATATCGTCAAGACCGACTCCGTTGGACACCACACCGGACACGATGAATTGGTAGCTGCCAGATCCAAGATTGCCAAAGTTGAAGGCACCGGGCGTCGTGTCGACCAACGTGGTTGTCAGGCTCCCGCCGCTCAGCGTGACGGACTGGATTTGGATGTCAAGCAAGGACAGTGGATCTATGGAAAGTGTTCCGCCGAAGACGTCGGCCTCACCACTCACAGAAAAGCTGTAGCAGTCCAAGAATGACTGCGGTACCGAGAATTCCCTCCCGAAGGACTCGGGGCTTCCAGACGACATCGCTGTCGTCCCGGAACCGCATGACACCAGCGTTGCGAACGCTGCAGGTCCACAAACCAACAAGGCAAGCCCGGTGACAGCCGCATGGAATTTCATGAGCAACGTCCTTATGAAGATTTCCGGTGATCGGACCACGCGGCGCCCCTCGTGGAGGAGCCGCGCGGTTATCGCGTATCGGGGCGCCAGTGTTCGACTACTTCTTCTTGGGAAGCGGCGTGGTATCTGGGGCGCGGTATTCGGATTCCGCCTCCAACCAATCCTGTTCCGCACTTCCCGAAGCATTCCCCCTGGCCTCGTACTTGGCGTAGGCCGCTTTGCGGATCTGCTCGTCCCTATCTAACTCGGAAGGGAGATGATCTTCAGAGGGCGTTTCGGTACCACCCTGTTGCGACACAGGGAGAGGTGCTGGAATCGGCGCCATGGTTGTCAGCTGATCGCTACGCGGCATGTGTTCTCCTTGCAATTGGATGAAGAATTGCTGCGAATGCGGTCTGCGGGTGTAGGACAAGAGAAGTCCTTGCGGTAGGACAAATTTCCAGGCGCTTGTGGCAGCGCCCGCGGTGAGGGTGCTGGTCGCCAAGTTGCTTGCGGTGTGCCTCCGGTTCCACGACAAAAACATATCTGGGGCTGCGGGAGATTTCCTACGCATCGTCAGGGACGTGACCTACCGCAAACTTTTTCTGCCATGCGTACTGTGGTTACTGGAGCGCTATTGCTTCGCTTCTAAGGAGTAGCAGATGACCAATCAGACTCAGAATCCCAGCCACCAGAACCCGGGCCAGAGCCAGCAAAATCCGAAGCCTGGACAGCAAGAGCAGCAGAACCCGAACAACCGGCCCGGGCAAGGGCAGCAGCAGCCGGGACAGGGCCAGCAACCTAACAAGCAGCCCTGAAGCCTTTGGGCCATCGACTTGCGCCCGGCCCTGCGCCGGGCTTTCTATCGCCATACCTGGTTCCGCCGTTGAAGGTCCCGTCCTCCACCTTGTCGCTGAAGCGGCCTCAGTACATCACCGAGTCACGTGCCCGCTGGCTCCTCGCCAGCCAAACAGGTCCAAAGCCTTTCCGGTGTTTGACGCGCAAAGGAGAAGTGGCGCTCTGCAACTGGGTGCACGATGTTGCAAGGGACCCCAATGAGTTCGATCAGTCCGTGTGGAACATCGTGGCAGTTGGCGCTGCCAGTCTAGGAGACCCCGAGAAGGCAGCCGTGGTGCGCATCCTGGCCCCGCTGACGAGGTCGGGGAGACCAGAGTCGCTGCTGATGCCGAGGCATTTTTTCTTCTGGCAGGTTGACCTCTGAGGATGCTCAAAGCTAACCAGGCGGGAGTGGAAAGCGGGTGAGGCACGATCAGTGGTGCATGTCGTGCTCGTCCCGTGCGGCGTGGGACCGGCCGACACAGCATCCGTGCAAGTTAGATTTTGACGCACCGTGTCCTGTGTAGCGGCGAGGTCATCCATCCAGTACCATCTAAGAATGGAACCTGATGCCGCACGCGACAGCTTGGAAGCGGCTCTTCGCTCAGGCGGAGTGCTGCAAGCTCTCAAGACGCTCAATGAGGACGTTGATCTGCGCTATACGGCGGTCTATCGCATGGATGGCCTGGATCTGCGTTGCGTGGAGTTGTACGACCGGCTGGGCGAGATGGACGCCAGCTTCCTTGCGGTCGTGCCGATGAAGGACAGCTATTGCCAATTCGTGTTGCGCGATGGGGTTTTCCAGACGATGAACACCAGCGACGACAGTCGCCTGGACGGTCACCCGTACCAGGGGGTTGTATTGAGCTACTACGGCGTCCCCATCCTGCGCGGGCAGCGGGACCTGTTTGGCACGCTTTGCCACTTTGATGTGGTGCCCCGCTCGCTGTCAGACGAGAGCTTTCAAAGACTTCAGGCCGCGGCAAAAATGCTTGCTCCCGTGGTCACTGGCGACCTGTGGGCATGAAGTCGGGAAAGGTGGGCGGCGACAGGGCCCCTCTCCGGATGCACTCATCTGTGTCGCATTGGAGGCCGTGCTGCGATCGATTTAGCTACAGCTGATCCTCCACGTGCTATTGCTGGACCTTGAAATGCCAGGGTTGGACGGAGAGTCACTTGCCATCCGGCTTCGCAATCTCCAGCCTGATAAACCGCCGCTATTGATCGCCCTGTCCGGGAATACTCGCGCTCCGCTGGCTGGAGCGATATTCCACAAGTTTGCGGGCTAAGCGGAGGTCTTGCAACGCGGTAAGTGAAGCCCCCAGCATGGACCACTCTCCAACGTCAGCCGCCGCTACCTTTCCTGGGCCCGAACGAATCGAGATCGCCTTCAAGGCTGCCCGCGACACCAGGGCCATTCTGGATGCACTGGCCCGCGCCGGCCTTGGAACCGAGAAACACAAAGCATTGTTCGAGGCGATGCACCCTCGGCTGCGCGTATTGGCGTCCATCGGCATGGCTGCACTTACCGACGAGAGCGCGAGCATTGAAAGTTTGCTGGCACGCTACGACGGGATTTCCTAACGAGGCCACCCGACTACAAGGGTAGCGAAAAACTGGAAGGCGTGGCAGCACGATTCACCGGAGGATCTCTCGCATCGGACGCGTCGTCTGCCCCGCTGTTCGCACGCGAGGGGGAGCGCAGGGAGCGGCCACTGCCAATATGTTCAACGATTTGCCGGCTTGGGATCCTCATGATCCTTGAGACACGCCCCTATACGGGCTGTGGGAGCGGTGTCTTGATGCGCTTGAGCAGGGTTATCCACGCATCTCGGCCTGTTTCCCTCGGGTCACGCTTCCAAGCCGACATGTAGCGCAAATTTACCCACCGCTCTTCGTACTCCGCACCGATGACTGCCGCCTCGTGCGCATCTATCGTGGGGTTGGCCGCCTTGTACAGGGCCGCATGAAACTCGTTTACCCACCGTTGCCGGTGCTCGTCCTCCGGAAGCTCGGGAATATGGTCGAAGTCGAGGCTCTTACTACTTGTCGAGTTCGCGCACTGCTTTGCGGAACTTCTCGTCCCGGTAGTCGGAGGGCTTCCGATACTGCACTGGGTTGGCATCGCGCACCTCCGTCGCAAGCCGGGCCACCGGGTGTCCTCGCGCAGTGGTGAGCATGTCCAGCGCTGCATCGATCTGGAGCATGTGGAAGTCCAGGTCCAAGTGTTCAGATGGGTTGTCCAGGTCCACAGCCAGAAACCAACACAGCGCGCACGCAATGATGGGTAGGGCTCTCGATAGAGGTCTGTCGTGTCCATAGTCGCCCCTGGTCTGCTGTTGGGCTGAATACTGTTTTCATATACAGTATATTGACCCACAAGAATCAACGCCATGTATTGCGCCGTCTATCGACTTCGGTTTCGCGAACAGCCTCTTACCCGAGGTGAGATCCTGAGCACCGAGGTGTTGGGTTGGCTGACGTTCGAGAGGCACAAGCTGGGCCTCCCAATGATGGTGGCCTATTTAGAGCCCTTCCCCAACTCCCTCGTGCATCGTCGCCTGGAACCTGCGGAAGTTCGCCAGGTCACGCATGAGGGCATACTGATACGGGGTCGCGAGCGTATTCACGGCGATCCTTCTGACGGCACGAAGCAGATGTGGTGGTGCGTGTTCAGGGAGCCAGCAACCCCTGTCGGATCACCATCGCAGGAAGCTGAGGACGACCGACCCACGCGGGCCCAGCGCAAGGAGGCTAGGCGCGTTCGTCATGGGTAGCCGGCGAACGTGCATTGAAACTTGCGGATGCATCGACAACGCTGGCGCGAGCTATGCGGTACAGGGGGCGTCACTCCTGGTCCGCGCAGATGCACTAGCAGGTGCAATACGGCCCCCACTCGTAGCCCGCTACGCGGCGAGTGCAGCGCGCTGCGGCTGGACGTAACCGCACGTCGTTCCGAGAGCCCGCCCCTCCAAACGTCTGCACCGATTTTCGTTGCGCTGTCCTACCAGGATGGGGCGTTGTTCCTCTCATGCGCAGTTCAGCCAGTGGGTACTCTTGCTCCTTCATCAACGGAGTATTCACATGCCACAGAACACCAAAGACAGTCACGGCGGAAAAACCCAACCTGCGAAGGACACGGGCGCGAACCCTGGTACAGACAAAGGGAAGGGAAAGGCCGACAAGAAGTCAGGCTCTCCTACCGGCTCACAGAACAAAGGCAAGAAGAAAACAACGCCCTGAACTCGCGATTGTTGGATCACACCAAACGCCGGCTACACGTGGCCGATGTTGGTAAGTTATTCCTCGGCACTCGCGAAGATCCAGCGTTGCATCGCAGCGGGTCACCGCACTGGGCCAAATCCGAAGAACTGGCGCGCGCTTGGCCGCACCCCGTTTGAGGGTTCCTTTACAGAGGCCTCCTCGCCTGCGCCTTCCTCTGCAGGCGCATCGTCCTGGAATCGCGGGCCAACGTCCAGGTCGTCGACCATGGCCTCCAGCGCGACAAGCCCGTCTGCCATTGCGACCTTGTAAGTGGTGACAGCTTTATTCGCCCGGCCTATTTCGGTCCATTGCCCGCCGTCGATTTCATTCAACACCCACTGGTACTTGCCCTGCGAAGGCTCTTCCACATGGACCGCAATCTGGCGAAGTGTGCTGGGCATGCGGCAAGCGTAGCCGATAGCCGATGCCATGGCACGGTCAGGCGCGGGTACTACAGCGTTTTCACGTACCGGCCTACAACGGGCAGAACAACAGTGCGCAGAATCCGGCGGAATTACCCCAATGAAAGCGAAACATGGCTTCTGGAAGTCGCACCCTTTGGAAGGGAGCCATCACGTTCGGACTCGTCCACATCCCAGTGGGCTTGCACACGGCTGCCAGTTCGGAGGGCGTCGACTTCGATTGGCTCGACAAGCGCAGCATGGATCCCGTGGGCTACAAGCGCGTCAACAAGAAGACTGGCAAGGAAATCGACAAGGACAACATCGTCAAGGGGGTGAAGTACGAGGACGGCAAGTACGTCATCATCAGCCCCGAAGAGATCGAGGCCGTGTTTCCGAAGACCACACAGACGATCGAAATCGTGCGCTTCATTGAAGCCGCCGAGCTGCCCTTCATCTTCCTGGAGCGGCCGTACTACGTCGCGCCGATCAACAAGAGCGACAAGGTCTACGCATTGTTGCGGGAAGCCTTGGTCGACACCGAAAAGATTGCCTTGGCCAAGGTCGTCATCGCGACCAAGCAGCACCTGGCCGCGCTGGTTCCTTCAGGGGCCGCACTGGTCCTGAACCTGCTGCGGTGGGGAGACGAGGTCAAGACACTGGAGAGCATCGAGCTGCCGGCGGCAGGGCGAAAGAGCATCAGCGCCGCCGAACTCAAGATGGCCAAGCAGCTGATCTCGGAGATGTCCGGAAAATGGGCGCCGGAGGATTTCAAGGACGAGTTCCGTCACCAGGTGATGAAGCTGGTCGACAAGAAGGTCAAGGCCGGAGACACCGAGACAGTGCTGCAGCCCGAGGAGGAGGCACCCGAGAGCGCGAACGTACTCGACCTCACGGCGCTGCTCCAACGCAGCCTCAAGGGCGGCGCTAAGAAGTCCGCCTCAGACGCCACCTCCAAGTCCGCCGATACAAAGGTATCCGAGAAGAAAGCGCCCGAAAAGAAGACGCCTGCCAAGAAGGCGCCGCCCCAGAAAAAAGCCGCTTGACGAATGGCAGCGTGTTCTCGACGCTTGCTACCGCCTCAACCCCAAGGAGATCTCCATGTCCGACGACAAGACGAACACAGGCGGCCAGGACCGCGCGCGCATCAGCCTCAGCGACGACTACGAGGTGCGCGATTGGTCCAAGAAGTTCGGCGTGACGCCCGAGCAACTGAAGGCGGCAGTCGCCGCCGTTGGCAACCAGGCCGCGGCCGTGGAGGCGCACTTGAAGGGCCAAAGCCGCTGATGTTGTGCGGGTTGCGACCTGGAACATCAACAACGTCGTCAAGCGGCTGGACCTGCTCCTTGACTGGCTGGAACGCACCCAGCCCGATGTGGTCGCCCTGCAGGAGCTGAAGGCCCCTACTGCGCAGTTCCCCACCGAGGCGCTCCAGGAAGCGGGCTACCGGTCCTTTGTCGCCGGGCAACGGGCTTGGAACGGCGTCGCACTTCTCAGCCGCGACCTCGAGCCCGTGCCCGTGTCATCGGCTCTGCCGGGCGATGCCGCGGACAAGGAGGCGCGGTACATCGAAGCGGCTATCCAGGGCGTGCTGTATGCCTGCCTGTACCTTCCGAATGGCAACCCGCAGCCGGGACCGAAGTTCGACTATAAATTGCGCTGGTTCGAGCGCATGCGCAAACGCGCGGCAGATCTTTGGGCATCGGGCAATCCTGTGGTGCTGATGGGCGACTGGAATGTCGTGCCCACCGATGCCGACATCTACAAGCCCAACACCTGGCGCGACAACGCGCTCTTGCAGCCCGGGCCGCGAGAGGCCTACGCGGCGATCCTGTCACAGGGGTGGACGGATGCGCTGGCCCATGCGCATCCCCGCTCCCCGCCATTCACGTTCTGGGACTACCGGCGCAAGCGCTGGGAACGCGATGCAGGCCTGCGCATCGACCACATCCTTGTGGGCCAGCGGCTCAAGGTCGTCAATGCTGGAGTCGACCGGGACGAACGAGGCCGTGAGAATGCCAGCGACCACGCCCCTGTGTGGGCGGAGATCCAAACCGCGAAGCTCCCCCGCAAACGCTCGGCCGCTGGCACCACCAAGGCCGGCGCCAAGACTCTGGGACCTGCAACGCCTGATGACCGAGAGACCACCGCACCGCTGTCACGCTACAACGCGAAGCGCAACTTCGGCAGGACCGCAGAACCTGCGGGGCTCATCGCTGCCAGGCAGCCGAGCGAAGGTACGGCTGCACCACCAGCGCTCCAGTTCGTAGTCCAGAAGCACTGGGCCTCCAGGCTTCACTACGACTTCCGCCTGGAGCTCGGCGACGTCATGGTCAGTTGGGCGGTACCGAAAGGACCCTCCTTCGACCCGGCCCTCAAGCAGATGGCGATCCATGTGGAGGACCACCCCGTCAGCTACAACAGCTTCGAGGGCACCATCCCGAAGAAGGAATACGGCGGCGGCACGGTCCTCATCTGGGACCGTGGCACCTGGGAGCCGGTCGGGGACGCGCGCGAGGGCCTGGCCAAGGGCAAGATCCTGTTCAGGCTGCATGGCCAGAAGCTTGCCGGCCTGTGGGAACTCGTTCGCATCTCCAAACCCGGTCAGAAGAAGCAGGACCAATGGCTGCTGTTCAAGAAACGCGGCGACGCCTGGGCGCGGCCGAGCACCGAATACGACGTCATCACCGCGTTGCCCGACAGCGTGGTTGAGAAGCCACTGGGCCTGGTGGAAGAGCGCGAGCCACGCGAGCACGCACGCGCGCGCCGGGACGTGCCTGCCGAAGCCACCACCCTGCTTGCATTGGCCACCCAGGCACCGCTACCCGCGAAGCTGAAGCCGCAGCTCGCCACGCTGGTGTCCGCCGTTCCGCCCGGTGACTGGATCATCGAGACCAAGTTCGATGGCTACCGGATGCTGGTTCGCATCGATGGAGACGACGTGCGGCTGTTCACGCGCAACGGCCACGACTGGACTGCGAAGCTCCAGTCGATCGCAGATGCTGTCAGGGCGCTAGGCCTGGACAGCGCGTGGCTCGACACCGAGATCGTCGTGCTGAGCGACGCGGGGCTGCCCGACTTCAACCGGCTGCAGAACGCGATCGACAACGCGCGCACGACAGACATCGTGATGTTCGCCTTCGACCTCCCTTACTTCGATGGCATGGACCTGCGCTCGGTGCCGCTGGCCAACCGCAGGGCGGTGCTGCAGCAGCTCTTTGCGGAGCGCGAAAGCGAGACGGTGCGTTTCAGCCAGGCCTTCGAGGCCCAGCCCACCGCCCTGCTCAGCGCCGCGTGCCAGATCGGCCTGGAGGGGGTCATGGTCAAGCGGGCCGATGCCGTCTACGTCGAAGGCCGTACCGAGACCTGGATGAAGCTGAAATGCCAGCACCGCCAGGAGTTCGTCGTCGTGGGGTTCACCAACCGATCGGGCAGCGCCAAGGAAGTGGGCGGATTGCTGCTGGGCTACCACGAAGACGGTGAGCTTCGTTTTGCCGGCTCGGTGGGCACCGGCTGGGGTTCGACCACCGGCCGCGAGTTGCATGACCTGTTGACCAGGATCGAGGTGACGAAGCCCGCAGTCGACCCCGCGGACACCCAACCCGGGCGCTGGTCCAAGCGCGCTGCCGGCACCGAACGCTGGGTGAAGCCGACTACGGTGGTGGAAGTTGCATTCGCCGAATGGACGCCGGACCGGCGGGTGCGGCATGCCGTGTTCCGTGGCCTGCGCACGGACAAGCCAGCGGCCCAGATCGTTCGCGAGCGGGCCAAGACACCACCTGGCGCCGCGCCGCGCACGCAGGGGCATTCGAAGACGTCGTCGAGCGCCGTGAAGATCTCGAATCCCGAGCGGGTCATCGATCCTGCCACCGGGCTGCGCAAGATCGACCTCGTGCGCTACTACGAGAGCATTGCCGAGTGGATGCTCCCGCACCTCCAGCATCGCCCCACGTCACTGGTGCGCGCACCGACGGGCATCACGGGCGAGCTGTTCTATCAGAAGCATGCTGAGACCAAGATGCCCGGCATGAAAGAGCTGGATCCGGCGCTCTGGCCCGGCCATGCCGCGCTGTTGACCGTCGACACTTCGGATGCGCTGGTGGCTGCTGCGCAGATGAACGTCGTGGAGTTTCACACCTGGAATTCCGTGGCGGCACGCATCGACCAGCCCAATCGCTTCATCCTGGACCTCGACCCCGGCGAGGGGGTAACCTGGCCCATGTTGCAGGAAGCGGCCGTGCTGACGCGTGTCATGTTGAACGAGCTGGGCTTGGAGAGCTGGCTCAAGACCAGCGGCGGAAAGGGCCTGCACGTGGTGGTGCCCATCACGCCCAAGCTGGACTACGCGGAGGTGAAGACCTTTTCGCAGGCCGTCGTGCGACACATGGCCAGGGTGATCCCGTCCAAGTTCGTCGCCGTCATGGGCGGGCGCAACCGGGTCGGCAAGATCTTCATCGACTACCTGCGCAATGGCCATGGGCAGACCACCGCGTGCGCGTTTTCAGCCCGATCGCGCCCGGGTGTCGGCGTCTCGATGCCCGTGGGCTGGGATCAGCTGCCTGAACTGAAGGGTGGCGCGCAGTGGACGATCTCCACGGCGCGCGAGTACCTGAGTTTCCAGAAGTTGGACCCGTGGAGTGGCTATTGGAAAAAGCGTCAGACGCTGCGCAAGGCGATCGACCTGCTGAAATAAGCGAACCGCGGGAGCTGCTTCATGCCACGCCCTTTGGAAGCGGACGTCAACCTGCAGTCCGTGCGAACCAGCGCGAAAGCGTCGGTGCATTTGCGCGCATCACGGTGCCGACCGCGTGGCATGCGCCAGAATCTCCTCCCAGAATGAAGCACTTCGCGCGATTGCATGTCACTACGGCCCAGGGCAACAAGGTGGACGCCATAGCCACCACGCCTGACGAGGTGGACGCTGCCTACGTCTTCGCGCATGGCGCAGGGGCTGGAATGGAACATCCCTTCATGGCAAGCGTGGCCGAAGGACTGGCGCAACGTCGTATTGCGTGCCTGCGCTTCCAGTTCCCGTACATGCAGGCAGGCAAGCGGCGTGTCGATGCACCGCCGGTTGCGCATGCCACCGTGCGGGCAGCGGTGGCAGAGGCGGCTGAACTCTGGCCCAACCTGCAGCTGTTTGCCGGGGGGAAGTCTTTCGGAGGTCGCATGGCCTCGCAGGCGCAAGCAGTGGAACCGCTACCCGGGGTCTCGGGCCTGATCTTCCTCGGCTTTCCATTGCATCCCGCGGGCAAGCCGGCGCTGGATCGGGCGCTGCACCTTCGCTCCATTGAGATTCCAATGCTGTTCATCCACGGCTCGCGCGATGCGCTGGCAGAAGCTGCACCTTATGCAGAGATGGCCCGGATGCTGGGCAAAGCCGCGACACACGTGGAGGTTGACGAAGCAGACCACACATTCGCCGTGCCGAAGCGCAGCGGTCGCACACCCAGCGACGTACTGGAAGACATACTGAATGAATTTGCCGTGTGGACGCAGGCGTGGAAAATCCATCCGCAAAAGCGTCCTGGTCACGGCGCGGAACATTAGGGCTTGCAGAGAACGACAACGGCCGACCATCTAGCGACGGGCACGCGGTGTGCCACGCGGGTCGCCTGCCTGAGCTCGGTATTCTCTGCTTCTACACCAGTCGGATTCCCAGCGGCACGGGTCGCTCCGGCGAGCAGAGCACCACCTCTTCGGCATTCCGCTGAAACCCAAGAACAAGGCACTCCGAGATGAGCGGCCCGACCTGCTTGGGTGGGAGGTTCACGACGGCCACGACCTGACGCCCCACCAGTTCTTCTGGCTTGTAGAGGTGCGTGAGTTGCGAACTCGACTTCTTCACTCCGAACCCCGGCCCGAAGTCGATGTGCAGCACGTAGGCTGGCTTGCGCGCACTCCCGTGCACCTCGGCCTTGATGACCTCGCCGACACGCATGTCGATCTTGTCGAATGCTTCCCAAGAGATCTGATCCAACATTTTTACTCCCATGCGTGCTCCCCGTGTCCAGTCAATCCTACCTGCGTGGAAGCCACGTGTGCGTCCAACCAGCGTGTCTGCGTGTCCTGGGCGGCGGCTGCCCCGTCTGCCCGAACATCGCCCAGTGCACGTACTCCTCGCCCACCTGACGCCCCTGCACCTGCCAGGCTGACAGATACACCACGGACGCCGCAGTCGTGTCCATATCCTTGTCCGGTACGTAACTCGCCTCCACCCCATTCGCATCGTCGATGCCGTCGATGGCGAAGCAGGCAGCCGCAACGTCAACGAGGAAATCCTTAAACCACCCCTCGAGGTGCCGCCCACCAGGCGGCACCACCTTGGGCTGCAGCATGCCCGCCTCCAAAGGCGCGAGCCGCTGAAGAATGGAGTCCAAATCGTCCTCGCACCCGAGCCTGGCCGTGTCCGCAATCAACGATGCCCGGTACACGTGCGCGACGTGGTCACCACCTCCGAGCAGCTTCTCGATCTCTCTCACAAAGCGCACCTCGGCAGAGATTCGCTACTGTCCAGTGCTATTGATGTCCGCGACAACGGGTTCAGCGTTGACGCCGGGTGACTCCATGGCGCCGAGCTTACGAAGCGCCAAGAAACGAAATCGACGAATGCTCGGACACGCGGCATATGCACCTGCCCCGACGGAGGTGTGAGGGCGAAGTGCGGGTGCAGGCCCACCGCGAAGTGAATGAGCCGGACGTGGCTCGATTGGAAGCGGAAGGAAACAATGACCGCCAACGCGTGACGCATCGCCATGAGCGAACAATCTCGGTTGACACTCCGTTGACACGCCACAAAAGAAAAGAGGCTACGCTCTCACGTAACCTCTTGATTTGTCTGGTGGCGCTTCACGGATTCGAACCGCGGACCTGTGGATTATGATTCCATCGCTCTAACCGACTGAGCTAAAGCGCCAGTTCCATCCAGGGGCCAGCCCTAGCGGAGCCCGGCATTGTAGCCCAAAGTCGAAGCGCCCTGCAAAGGCGCCAGTTCCTCGCCCACCAGCCGCACGATCAGGCGGTCCAGCGTATCCACCGAGTAGTTGCGCACATCGTGCGTCGTCTCCCGGCCCGGGCCGCTGGCGGGCTGGCGGGCATCCGCGTAGGTCAGGAACACCAAACGGCCACCGGTGTACTGGGCCATCTGGCGCTGAATGTATTCGCCCTGGCGGTCCAGCCCGCTGGCGCCGACGCCGAAGATCTTGATGCCCTTGCCCAGCGCCGCGACCATGCTGTCGTCGTATTGCGGGCCTTCGTAGTCCAGGTGCGGCGGGGCGTCGGCCAGCAGCAGCACCATGCGTGTGGTGCCGTCGCCGCGCCAGCCCAGGCGGTGGACGGTCTCATGCAAGGCTTCGTTCATCGCCTCGGGATAGTCGCCGCCGCCGTTGGCATGCAGGCGGTCCAGCACACCCTGGAACGCGCCCAGGTCGTTCGTGAAGTCATGGCTGCGCAGCAGGAACGCGTCGCCCTTGTCGCGGTAGGCCACCAGGGCATAACAGACGTCCGGGCGGCTGGGCAGGCCAGCCACCTCGTCGGCGATGCTGCGCAGGCTGGCCTTGAGCTTGTCGATCTCGTCGGCCATGGAGCCGGTGGCGTCGACCAGGAACACCAGGTCCAGCCGCGCCTGCTGCGGTGCAGAGGCCGCGTCCAGACGCAGCTCCACGGCGCTCTTCTGGCCACGTTGGAGGTAGGCACGCGCCTGCTGCCCGTGCTGGCGCGCCGTCACCTCGTATAGCGACGCATGCTGCGCGTCGAAGGCGTCGGGATGCAGCCACACGTTGCCGGCGGTGTCGGTGCGCGCCCACGCGGCCTGGCCCTGCGGGGAGCGGACCAGCACCTCGGCGTCGGCCACGCCACGGCCCGCGGCGTCGCGCACCTGCAGCAGGTAGCGCTCGCGCACGTCGCGGCTGCGGTGCGGCACCTGCGTGCGCTGGCGGAAGGCCAGGTATTCGGCGAAACCGGCGTTGTCGTTGACCACCCCCGCCGTGACAGGGCCCGGTGCCGGCCGCTGCGGCATGGTCTGCGGCGCTGGCGCTGGCGCTGGCGCGGGCGCGGGCGCCGGCTGGGGGCTGCGCGACTCCGCCTCGGCCTTGCGGAACAGATCGGCGCGCTCGGCCATCGCAGCGGGTGCGGCCGGCACGGCGGTGCCGGCTGCCTTGTCATGTGCGGGCGGTGGTGGTGCCGCCGACGACGGCGCCACCGCGCCGCCGCGCCCAGGACGCGGTGCCGGCACCGCATCCGCCAGGGTGTCCTGGCCCGCGACCCGGCCGGGCACCTCGCGCGTCTGGATCGGGCGGGCGCAGCTGTCGGCGCTGGGTGCACGGAAATTCGGGCGCACCTTCAGGGGTGCGAACACCACCGGCACCGCCGGCTGCGCCGCCACGGCGGGCCCACCGGATTGGCCGGGCTGCAGGGCAGGCTCCGGCCAGAGTGCTGGGCCCTCGGCCCGAACGGCAGGCGCCTGCGCCGCGCAGGCGGACAACGCGGCCAACATGCAGGCCATTGCCGCGCCGCGGCGGTGGAACCAGGCTGGGGGTGAACGTCGCATCGGGGAACTCCGGTAGTGGTGGGTGCTGGCTTGTACGGGGAGCCCCCCAGCGCGGGGTTGAAAAATCTGCGCGGTGTTAACCCCTGGCGCGGGGCAGCGCCGTACAACGTGGTGTGAGAATCCAACGATGCCGCCGCGCACCCCATCCGACATGCAGGACATGCCCGACGAGGCGCTGATGCAGGCCTACGCCCGCGGCGACGCCGCCGCCTTCGACACCCTCTATGCGCGGCACGAGGCGGCGCTGCTGCGCTTCGTGCGCAGGCTGCTGGGGCAGCGGCTGGCGGCGCAGGCCGACGAGGTGTTCCAGGACACCTGGATGCGCATCATCGCGGCGCGCGAGGGATTCGATGCCTCGCTGGCACGCTGGCGCACCTGGGCCTTCACGATCGCCCACAACCTGGCGATGGACCGGCTGCGCGTGAGCGGCCGCGAGATGTCCTTCGACCACCACGACGCTGGTGCCGACGCTGCCCAGGAGCCTCTGGACTGGCTGCAGGAGGCGCTCGACATGGCGCATCCGTCATCCGAAGACACCGCGCACTGGCGCGCCGCGGGCCAGCAGATGCTGCGCTGCCTGGAGGACCTGCCCGCGCCGCAGCGCGCCGTGTTCCTGCTGCACCACGAAGGCGACGGCAGCGTGGAGGACCTGGCACAGCAGCTCGGGCTGGGCTTCGAGACCACCAAGAGCCGCCTGCGGTATGCACTCACCAAGCTGCGCGGCTGCATGCAGCACTACCTGCAGCCGCTGGGGGCGACGCGATGACGCGGTGGCGCGACGCCCGGCTGGCCCGCGCGCTGGCGCATGCACCCGACGCGCAACCGCAGCCTGCCGCGGCCACGCGCGCGGCCATCCTGCAGCAGGCACGCGACGCGCTGGCCGCGCCTGCGGCCCCGGCCCGCACCGCCCCTCCCCGGCCCGCGAGCGGTTGGTCGGTTTGGTTCGGGCGCGGGCCGCGCTCTCCCTGGAATGCCGCATTCGCCTCGGTGCTGCTGGCGGGCGTGGTCACCAGCCTGTGGTGGGGGCAGGAGGTGCCGGGTCCCGAGCCCGAGCGCGCCACGCGCACGGCGGAGCCGGCTGCGGCTCCGTCCTCAGCTTCGGCTTCGGCTTCGGAGCCTCCTACCACGAGCGCGCCTGTTGCGGCAGCGCCGGTGCCCCAGGGGGCCGCCGTGCGTGGACTGTCCCCAGCCCCGGAAGCGGTGCCACCAGCGCGCGAGCCATCGGCCCAGGACCGGACCGCGAAAACCCGCCTGGCCGACGAGCGCGCCACTGCACGCGCGGAGGCGGAGGCACGCAAGTCCGCCTTTGAAGCCCCGGCAAGCCCACCCGCACGCTCCACGCCGGCGCCGCGAGCCGACGCGGCGGACGCTGCGATGGCAAGTCAGGCGGAGATTCCGGCACCAGCACCCACGGCACCAGCAGCAGCGCCACCACCAGCGGCTGCCCCTGCCCCTGCCCCTGCCCCTGCTCCTGCTCCTGCTCCTGCTCCGACGCCCCCCGCACCTTCCGCGCCACCACCGCCTCCGCCCCCCGCCGCCGCTGCACCCGCCGCCACCCCCTCGGCGCTGGGAAGCGCCGCGCCCATGGCCCGCCTGCGTTCAGCGGCTTCGACGCGCATCGAGTGGGATGGGTGGCGCGTACTGTCCGACACCCCCAGCACCCTGGCCCCGCAGGCACGCAGCACGCTGGCACCCGCGCTGGCGCGGTCCCTCGACGCCGTGCTGCGCGCAGGTGCCGCGTCGGGCGCGGGTGTGGAAGAACCAGCCCTCCTGCGCGTGGAACTGCTGCGCGGCGGCACAGTGCTCGGCCATCTGGATCTGGGAGCGCAGTCGCTGCGCTGGTCACCCGCAGCCGGTGCGCTTCCCCCAGCCTTTCTAGCGCCGCTGGAGCCCGCACTCGCCGGGCAACTGCAAGAGGCACTGGCGCGCTGATCGCCAGGTGGCGCACCCACTGAGGATGCACCGATCACGCCGGAGAAAGAGTGCACCGGGGTGGAGGCATAGCCCGAAGGCTTGGTACGCGACGGTGCGGGCTACACGGTGTCGCTGCGGCGTCAGTGCGCGAGGCGCTGCACGACAGCAGCCTGCGCGCAGCGCACCCCGCGCCTCACTGGTGCTTGAAGGCCGCCTTGCGCTTGTTCACGAAGGCGTCCATGCCTTCCTTCTGGTCCTGCGTGGAGAACAGCGCGTGGAACATCCGGCGCTCGAACATCACGCCGTCGGACAGGCCGCTCTCGAAGGCGCGGTTCACGGATTCCTTGGCGGCCATGGTGGCCAGCTGCGAGTAGTCGCAGACCATCAGCGCCGCGCCCAGGGTCTCTTCCATGAGCTTGTCGAGTGCCACGACCCGGCTCACGAGACCGGAGCGCTCGGCCTCCTGCGCGTCCATCATGCGGCCCGTGAGCGCCATGTCCATGGCCTTGGCCTTGCCCACCGCGCGTGGCAGGCGCTGCGTGCCACCGGCACCGGGGATGATGCCCAGCTTGATTTCGGGCTGGCCGAACTTGGCGTTGTCGGCGGCGATGATGAAGTCGCACATCATGGCCAGCTCGCAGCCACCGCCCAGCGCAAAGCCGCTCACGGCCGCGATCACGGGCTTGCGGATGGAGCGGATGGTCTCCCAGTTGCGCGTGATGTAGTCGTCGCGGTAGACCTCGGAGAAGGTGTAGGTGGCCATGGCCCCGATGTCGGCACCGGCCGCGAAGGCCTTCTCGCTGCCCGTGACCACCATGCAGCCGATGGCCGGGTCGGCATCGAAGGCCTTGAGCGCGTGGCCCAGCTCGTCCATCAGTTGCCCGTTCAGCGCATTGAGTTGCTTGGGGCGGTTCAGCGTGACGATGCCCACCTTGCCGGCTTCGGTGCGCACCTGGATCATTTCGTAGTTCATGGGTTCTCCTGAAAGTGGGGGTTGCGCGCGATGCTAAGGGATCGCCGCAAGCGGTCGCGGTTTGCAGATTGCTGTTGCAGATTCCAGTTTGCAGAAGGCGGCTCAGCCCCCCAGCCACGCCCCCACCTGCGTCGCGTCACGCACCGCCAGCCGCCAGGTCTGGCTCGCCACTGGCAGGCGCAGCGGCAGGCGCAGCAAGCGACGGTCACGCGCCACCAGCGCCAGCACCTCGGTGCCTGGCACGGTGAACAGTGCCAGGTCTTCCAGCCGCTGCAGGCGCCAGGCGGATGCGGGCTGGCGCGCCTTGGCCGGCACTTCCACGCCCAGCCATTCGTCGCCCGCCGCGATGCCGGCGCGTTGGGCCGGGCCGTCGCGCAGCACCACCTTGACCTGCACGGCGCTGCCCTCTGCGACGCGCAGGCCCAGAGCCTGTGCGGGCTGCGCGGGCTCTTCGAGCACCGCGATGCCACGCTGCTCCAGCAGGGGCTGCAGCGGGAGTTCGCCCGTGCCGTGCACCCAGGCCCGGATCTCGGGCGCCCAGTCACGGCCGGTCTGCGCCAGCAACTCGTCCAGCAGGTCCTGCTCGCGCATCGGGCCCGCGCCGCAGCGCTGCCACAGGCCGCGCATCACGGCGTCCAGCGTGCTCTGCCCTTCGGCGCGCAGGCGCAGGTCCAGGCACAGGCCCACGGCCGCGCCCTTGGTGTAGTAGCTCACCGTGGTGTTGGGCGTGTTCTCGTCCTGGCGGTAGTACTTGGTCCAGGCTTCGAAGCTCGCCTGCGCCACGCTGTGCAGCTTGCGGCCCGGTGTCTGCAGCACCTGGTTCAGCGACTTGGTCAGCAGCTTGAGATAGGCCGCGTCGTCCAGCAGCCCAGCGCGGCGCAGCAACAGGTCGTCGTAATAACTCGTGAAGCCCTCGAAGAACCACAGCAGGCGCGTGTAATTCTCTCGGGCGTAGTCGTAGCGCGCGAACTCCACCGGCCGCAACCGCTTGACGTTCCAGGTGTGGAAGTACTCGTGGCTGATCAGGCCCAGCAGCGTGGTGTAGCCCTCGGGCGGGCGCACCGGCGTGGTGGCTTTTTTGCCCGTCGCCAGGCGCGGCAGGTCCTTGCGCGCGCAGATCAGCGCGGTGGAGTTGCAGTGCTCCAGCCCGCCATAACCATCGTCGACCACGTTGAGCATGAACACATAGTCCTGCTGCGGCGGCTTGTGGGCCGGCGTGGTGCTGCCGGGCTTCGCGTGCCAGAAGCGGATGGCCGTCTCGCAGATGCGCTGGCTGTCGGCGAGCAGCCGCGCACCGTCGAAGCTGGGCGCGGCGCCAGCCACGACGAAGCGGTGGCGCACGCCGCAGGCCGTGAAGCTGCCGCTCCAGAAGGCGCCCATCTCCACGGGGCTGTCGACGAGTTCGTCATAGTCCGCGGCACGGTAGACGCCGAAGCCATGGGCCGGCAGTGCCTTCGCGGGCCGCAGGCCGGTGGCCAGCTGCCAGCCCGGCAGGCCCGTGGGACGCGGCACCTCCAGCGTGTGGGGCTGCTGCTCCTGCCCTTCCACGCGCAGGCACAGGCTGGTGCCGTTGAAGAAGCCGCGCGCGGCGTCCAGCCAGGCCGTGCGCACGGAATTGTCGAAGGCGTAGACCAGGTACTGCACCACCAGGGGCTGGGTGCTGTCGGCCTGCACCTCCCAGCTGCATTTGTCGACCTGCGTCCACGTGCGCACGCGGCCTGCCTGGCGCGCCTCGAAGCCCTGCAGGTGGCGCGCGAACTCCCGCACCAGGTAACTGCCCGGGATCCAGACCGGCAGGCTCAGGCGCTGCTCGGCGGCGGGACGCGCGATGCGCAGGGTCACGCGGTAGAGGTGGGCATGGGCGTCGGCGACCTCCACCACGAAAGCGACCGGCGACGCGGCCGCGCGGCGCGAGGCGCTTGCCGCCTTCGCTGGCTGTGCCGCCTTACTTGGCATCGGCCAGGTACTTCTCGACCTGCGCGGCGTCGATGGCGCCGGGCACGCGCGAGCCGTCGGCGAAGATCAGCGTCGGCGTGCCGTTGATGCGGTGCTTGCGGCCCAGCTCCACATTGCGCTCCAGCGCCGCCATGTCGCAGCTGGCATTGGCCTTCCCCGCGGCCGGCGGCACGCTGCGCACCATCCAGTCGACCCAGGCTTTGCCAGGGTCCTTGGCGCACCAGATGGCCTTGGATTTCTCGGTGGAGTCGGGCCCGAGGATGGGATAGAGGAACATGTGGATGGTCACGTTGTCCACCTTCTGCAGGTCGCGCTCGAAACGCTTGCAGTAGCCGCAGTTGGGGTCCTCGAACACGGCCAGCTTGCGCTTGCCATCGCCGCGCACGATGGTGAAGGCGTCCTTGACGGGCAGCGCATCGAGGCTGATGGCGCTGAGCTTCTGCACGCGCTCCTCCGTGAGGTTGCGGCGCTGCTGGGTGTCGATCATGTTGCCCTGGAGCACGTAGTTGCCCTGGGCGTCGGTGTAGAAGATGTCCGTGCCATTCACGCGCACCTCGTAGATCCCCGGCATGGGCGTCTTGCGGACCTCGTCGATGGTCTTGAACTGGGCGATGCGCTCGCCCAGGTTCTTGCGGATGGCGGCCTCCTGGGCCCAGGAGGCCATGGCTGCCGCACCCAGCAAGCCCACGAACGCCCAGCGAATTGCTCGTTTCATGCCATCTTCCCGGTTGAACCGTCGACCCCACCACCTATCCCACCCATCGCCTGGCGTGCCACCCACTGCTTGAGCGGCCCGCTGCGCTCAAACCCGCGCATGCCCCAGCGGCGCAGGCCCGACCAGCGTTCACCCTCGCGCGCGAAGAGCTGCTGCAGGCCGTCCGTCACCAGCCCCATGGCCGCGACCTCGGCCTTGCGCGCCCGCTCGTAGCGCCGCAGGCTGTGCATATCGTCCACCGCACGCCAATGGTCGCGCGCGTGCAGCTGCTTCGCCAGTTCCTGCGCGTCGGCCAGGCCCAGGTTCAGGCCCTGACCCGCCAGCGGATGCACGCTGTGGGCCGCGTCCCCGGCCAATACCCAGCTGCGCCCGCCGGTCACACCACTCCAGCGTTGCGCGCTGGCCAGCTGCAGCGGCCAAGCGGCCCGGGGGCCCTCCACCGTCAACTGGCCGAAGCAATTCTGGCTGGCCTCCTGAAGCCGGGCGGCGAACTCGGCATCGGAGGCGTCCATCAGCGCTGCGCGCTGGGACTCCTCTACCGACCACACCACGGCCATGGAGTTCCCCTGCGCACCCTCCAGCGGCAAAAACGCCACGATGTCCTGCGGCCGGAACCACTGGCGCGCGGCCTGGTTGTGGGGCAGCTCGCAGCGCACGCGCGCCGCGATGGCCCACTGGGCATAGGGGGTCTTGTCGATCTCCGCGCCGAACTGCCGGCCGGAGAGGCTGTCACGCCCTTCGCACACCACGGTGAGCTTCGCGTCGACGGGCGCGTCCAGCAGCTCCACATGGGGCTGGAACCGGACCGCGGCCGCGAGCTGCGTTTCCAGCGCGGGCACGTCCACGATCCAGGCCAAGGCCGGCACCCTCTGCGCCTGCGCGCTGAAATGCACGCCTTCGGCGCCGGATTCGCGCACATGCATGTCCAGCACGGCCGTGACGCCAGGCGGCTGCGGCCAGCAGCGCAGGCCTTCGAGCAGCGCACGCGAGCGCTGGTTGAGCGCGTAGGCGCGAATATCGCTGTGGCCGGAGGCGTGGTCAGCCTGCGGCTGCACCACCAGGCCCACGCGCAACAGGGGCCGCGCCAGCAGCAGGGCCAGGGCATGGCCCACGATGCCACCGCCGCGTATGCATACATCCAAGGGTCGTGCCATGGGCGGGGATTGTAGGAGCCGGTGCTACATTCGCCCGTCACCCCCCTCCTCACCCCGCCAAGCGCTACTGATATGTCCGCACCCGCCGACGCCGATGTGCACGCCACCATCCGCCGCCTGTTCATCTATCCCGTGAAATCCTGCGCCGGCGTGGAGGTGCAGCAGGCACTGCTGACCGACACCGGCCTGGACCTGGACCGCGCGTGGATGGTGGTCGACACGCAGGGCGAATTCGTCTCGCAGCGCGAACTGCCGCGCATGGCGCTGATCAAGCCCACGCTGCGCAGCAGCGACATCGTGCTGCGCGCGCCCGGCATGCTGGCGCTGCACCTGCAGATCGACGTGGTGGAGGAGCCCGTCACCGTGAAGGTCTGGAACGACACGGTCAAGGCCTACGACATGGGCGACCTGGCCGCGCAATGGTTCAGCGACTTCCTCGCGCCTGCGGCGCCCGGCGAAGTCCGCAGCACACAGCCCTACCGGCTGGTGCGTTTCGACCCGGAGCACCAACGCCTGTCCAACAAGAAGTGGACCGGTGAGGTGGATGCACCGAACCAGTTCTCGGACGGCTTCCCGATCCTGGTGCTCAGCGAATCCGCCATGGACGACCTCAACACGCGCCTGCAAGCCGCGGGCCATGCGGCCGTGGGCATCGAGCGATTCCGGCCCAACGTGGTGATCGGTGGCGTGGAGGCCCACGACGAGGACAACGTGGAGACCCTGCACATCCCCATGGCCGATGGCGAGGAAGTGCGCTTGGGGCTCGTCAAGCCCTGCCCGCGCTGCCCCATCCCCAACATCGACCCGGCCACGGCGACCAGCAGCCCGGAGGTCAGCGACACCCTGCAGGCCTACCGCCAGGTGGCCGTGGTGGACGGCGCCATCGCCTTCGGCATGAACGCCATCGTGCTGGCAGGCGTTGGCCAGACGCTGCGCGTGGGCCAGGCCGCGCACGGCAATTTCCGCTTCGATTGACCGCGTGCCGGGCCGCCCGGCCCCCGCGCCCTAAAATCGCGGGTTAACCCGCACATCTGCTGAAAGACCCGCCATGAGCCTTCAATGTGGCATCGTCGGCCTGCCCAACGTGGGCAAGTCCACCCTCTTCAACGCGCTGACCAAGGCCGGCATCGCGGCCGAGAACTACCCGTTTTGCACCATCGAGCCCAACACGGGCGTGGTCGAGGTGCCCGATCCGCGGCTGGCCCAGCTGGCCGCCATCGTCAAGCCCGAACGCATCGTGCCGGCCATCGTGGAGTTCGTCGACATCGCCGGTCTCGTGGCCGGTGCCAGCACGGGCGAAGGCCTGGGCAACAAGTTCCTGGCCCACATCCGCGAGACCGACGCCACCGTGAACGTGGTGCGCTGTTTCGACGACGACAACGTGATCCACGTGGCTGGCCGCGTGGACCCCATCTCCGACATCGAGGTGATCCAGACCGAGCTCTGCCTGGCCGACCTGTCCACCGTGGAGAAGGCGCTGCACCGCCACACCAAGGTCGCGCGCTCTGGCGACAAGGAAGCGCAGAAGCTGGTGGCGCTGCTGGAACGCTGCCAGGCCGCGTTGAACGAGAACACGCCGGTGCGCGCCCTGTCCTTCACCAAGGAAGAGCTGCCGCTGGTCAAGACCTTCAGCCTGATCACCGCCAAGCCCGCGATGTTCGTGGGCAACGTGGCCGAGGACGGTTTCGAGAACAACCCCTACCTGGACCGGCTGCGCGAATATGCCGACAAGCAGGGCGCGCCCGTGGTGGCGATCTGCGCCAAGATCGAGGCCGACCTGTCCGAGATGGACGACGAGGACAAGAAGATGTTCCTCGCCGAGATCGGCCAGGACGAACCCGGCCTGAACCGCTTGATCCGCGCCGCCTACAAGCTGCTGGGCCTGCAGACCTACTTCACAGCCGGCGTGAAGGAAGTGCGCGCCTGGACCATCCACATCGGCGACACGGGCCCCCAGGCCGCCGGCGTGATCCATGGCGACTTCGAGAAGGGCTACATCCGCGCCCAGACCATCGGCTTCGACGACTACATCGCCTACCAAGGCGAACAGGGTGCCAAGGACGCTGGCAAGATGCGAGCCGAGGGCAAGGACTACGTCGTCAAGGACGGCGACGTGATGAACTTCCTGTTCAGTTCCTGAGCCGCCGGCCCTCCTGACGGCGTGCCCGACACACCTCCCCTCTCAGCCGCTCCCGACGGCCTGCCCGACGGCCCGCGCCAGAAGGCCATCGTGGTCCTCATGCTGGGCATCGCGCTGGCGGTGCTCGATGGCACGCTGCTGAACCTGGCGCTGCCCGGCATCGCGCGCGACCTGCGGGTGACGGCGGCCGACAGCATCTGGGTGGTCAATGCCTACCAGCTCGCCACGCTCTCGCTGCTGCTGCCCTGCGCAGCGCTGGGGGACCGCATCGGCCACCGGCAGGTGTACCTCGGAGGTGCCGTGGTGTTCGTGCTGGCATCGCTGGCGTGCTTTTTGTCGAATTCGCTGGCCACGCTGATCGCGGCGCGTGTGCTGCAGGGGCTGGGGGCCGCGGGCATCATGTCCGTGAACTCGGCGCTGCTGCGGCAGATCTTCCCCAGCCGCCTGCTGGGCCGAGGCATCGCGCTCAATTCGGCGATGGTGGCGACCTTCTCGGTGGCGGGGCCCACCATCGCGGCGGGGGTCCTGTCCGTGGCCTCCTGGCCGTGGCTGTTCGCGATCAACCTGCCGCTGGGCATCGTGGTGCTGGCGCTGGGATGGCGCTCGCTGCCGCGGCCACCGCGCACCGCGCTGGCCGACGCGCGGCTCTCGCCGCTGGACGTGCTGCTCAACGCGCTGCTGTTCAGCCTGTTGTTCCTGGGCAGCCACGAGCTGGGCATGGGCGCGGCGGGCACGCACCGGCCGGGCGTGTGGCCCCTGGCCCTGGGCATGCTGGCGGGCGCGCTGGTGGTGGGTGTTGTCTACCTGCGGCGCCAGTGGCACCTGAGTGCGCCGCTGTTTCCGGTGGACTTGCTGCGCATTCCGGTGTTCGCGCTGTCCATGTGCACCTCGGTCTCGTCCTTCACAGCGCAGACCCTCGCCTACGTGGCCATGCCTTTCCTGATGCTGGAGGGCTGGGGCTACAGCCCGGTGCAGGCGGCCATGCTGATCACGGCCTGGCCTGCTGCGCTGGTGGTGACTGCGCCGCTGGCGGGGCGGCTGATCGGGCGCTTCCCCAGCGGGTTGCTGGGCGGTATCGGCCTGGGGCTGATGGCGCTGGGCCTGTTGTTGCTGACGCTGCTGCCCGGCCACCCCCCGCAGGCCGCGGTGATCGCCTGCATGGCCCTGTGCGGCGTGGGCTTCGCGCTGTTCCAGTCGCCCAACAACCACACCATCGTGACGAGCCCGCCGCCCTCACGCGCCGGCGCGGCCGGCGGCATGCTGGGCTCGGCCCGGCTCACGGGACAGAGCCTGGGGGCGGTGATCCTGGCGCTGATCTTCAGCGTCGCCGGCGCCGACACCAGCCGCGGGCCGCTGCTGGCGATCCTGGTGGCGGCGGGTTTCTCGGCCGCGGGTGCGGTTTTCAGCAGCCTGCGGCTGCGGCACGTGCCGGCACACCGCTAGGCTGGCCCCGAGGCCTGCGGCATGGCGCCCCTGGGCGCATGCCGCGCCTGCGCGAGGTAGGCCGTTTCACGGGACGCTCGCTGTGGGTTCCCGGCTCGGAACGCCCCTGTCGCAAGGGCTTCCCAACCACCGCTCCATCCTGGACGGGATTCATTCGAACGGCGCGATGAGATCCCGGACCGCATTCACCAGGTGCTCGGAGAACAGCGTCGCAATCTCGGCCTTCTGCCCTTTGCGGGGACGGTAGATGCTGAGCTCGGAGCGGAACGATGACTCGAAGGGCACGATGGCGACCTCGTCACAGTTCGCGGTGACCGCGGACAACGCGTCCATGATCGAGATGCCGGCGCCGTTGGCCACGAAGGACATGATCGAACTCGCCAGGTGGGCGTCCACCCGCAGGTTGCGCGAGACGTTTTCCGCGGCACATGCCTGGTCCAGGGCCATCCGCAGGGGGTCCGACAGGCCGAAGGAGATGAAGTCCTCTCCCGCCAGATCCTGCACCCGCACACGTGCGGCGCCCGCCAGGCGGTGCGACGCCGGGACCACACACACGACCGGGACCGATGCGAGGGAGCGCCGGAGCACACCAGGATGGTCGATCGCAGCCGTGATCGCGATCCCCAGGTCGATCTGGTTGCGCCCCGCCCATTCGATGACCGTCTGCGAATCCCGCACATTCAACGTGACCGCGATCGAGGGGCGTTCGGCGGCGAACTCCGTCAGCACCTTCGGCAGGAAGTTGATGCCGAGGCTGGGGAGCGAGCAGATATTGATCCGTCCCATCCGAAGCGCGGAGATATCCTGCGCGGCACGTCCGATGTCGCGCAGCGAAAGAAAGACGCGGTCCACCTCCGCGAACAGCAGGTGCGCTTCCTGCGTCGGGATCAGCCGCTGGTTCTGCTTCTTGTAGACAACGAAGCCGGCTTTCTTCTGAAAGTTCGCCAGCAGCTTGCTGGCCGCGGGCTGGGAGATGTCCAGCACTTCCGCCGCGCGCGTTGCGGTGCCATGGCGCATGAACGCTGCAAATGCCTCCACCTCGCGCAACGAGAACAGGTAGCTTGCAATGGCAATCGGGTCGTTCATGCTGCTTCCGCCATGGCGTGGCACGCCACTGCCGCCCCGGTGGTCGACGTGCGCAACTGCGGCTGCTCCCGCTTGCACTGTGGCATCGCCAACGGGCAACGGGACAGGAAGTCACACCCCGTGCGCGGCCCCACGGCGCTGGGAGGCTCTCCTTGCAGGACCGGGCCCCGGCGTCCTCGCGCGCCAGGCTCCGCGACAGGGTTGGCTGCGATCAGGGCCTGCGAGTAGGGATGGGCCGGTGAAGACCACACCGATTCGCACGCGCCCAGCTCGACGAGCCGGCCCAGATACATCACGGCCACCCGGTTGGCCACATAACGGATCACCGACAGATCATGCGAAATGAAAAGATACGAGAGCTTGAACTCCGCTTGCAGGTCCAGCAGCAGGTTGAGAATCTGCGCGCGAACCGACACGTCAAGGGCTGACACGGGTTCATCACAGATGACCAGGTCCGGCTTGAGGGCGATGGCACGCGCAATGCCGATGCGCTGGCGCTGGCCGCCCGAGAACTCGTGCGGGTAGCGGCTCGCGAACTCGGGCCGCAGCCCCACGCGCTCCATCAGGTCCCCGACGGCACGGCGCCGCGTGGCGCGGTCACCGAGGCCGTGCACGATGAGCGGTTCTTCGAGGATCTTGCCGATGGTGGCGCGCGGGTTGAGCGACGAGAACGGATCCTGGAAAATCATCTGGATGCGTTTGCGGTGGGGCCGCATGGCACTGCGCGACAACCCCACCAGTTCCTGCCCTTCCAGCTGGATGCTGCCCTGGTCCGGCTGGATGAGGCCCGCGACGATCTTGCCCAACGTGGACTTCCCGCACCCGGACTCGCCTGCCAGCGCGAGGGTCTCACCGCGCGCGATGGAGAAACTGACCCCGTCCGTCGCCGTCAAGCGGCCCGCGGATGTGGCGTACGACTTGTGGAGACCCGACACTTCCAGAAGTGGTGTGGCCATCATGCAGCTCCCACCGGGAAATGGCAGGCCACCTTGGACGTGCCGAGCGATGCCAACACCGGCTCGCGCTGGCCGCACACATCCGCCACCTGCGGGCACCGCGGCGCAAAGGCGCAACCCGGTGGTCTTTGGCCGGGTGTCGGCGGCAGGCCGCTGATGGCGACGAGGCGGCCGGAAGCATGGCCGCCACTCGGCCGGCACTGCATCAAGGCACGGGTGTAGGGGTGGCGCGGCTGCCGGAACAAATCCTCGGCGCTGGCCTGTTCCACGATGCGGCCCGCATACATGACCAGGACCCGGTCCGCCACTTCCGCGACAACACCCAGGTCGTGGGTGATCAGCAGCAGTGCCATCCCCAGGCGGTCGCGCAGGTCCACGAGCAGCGCAAGGATCTGGGCCTGCACCGTCACATCGAGCGCGGTGGTGGGTTCGTCGGCGATCAACAGCCTGGGCTCACACGCGATGGCCATGGCGATCATGACGCGCTGGCGCAGACCGCCGGACAGGGAGTGCGGATACTCCTTCATGCGCCGTGCCGGGTCGGGAATGCGCACGAGTTCGAGCAGCTCCAGCACCCGCGCATCCGCGCCGGCGACGGTGGCCTTGCCATGCGAGAGCAGTATTTCCCTCACCTGCTGCCCCACCGTCATCAAGGGGTTGAGCGAGGTCATGGGCTCCTGGAAAACGATGGAAGCACTCTGGCCGCGGTGCGCACGCAACTGGCGGGCGTCCATACGCAACACGTCCTGTCCATCGAGCGTGATGCTCCCGCCCGCAATTTCCAGCGACGGGGGCAACAGGCGCAGGACCGAAAACGCGGTCAGCGTCTTGCCGGAGCCGGACTCACCCACCAGCGCCACGATCTCGCCGGGGGCCACCGACAGATCGACCCCGGAGATGGCGAGGATCTCCAGCCCCGGGGACTTGATCCGGACCTTCAGGTCGCGAATTTCCATGACTGCGTTCATCGGTTCCGAGACCTCGGGTTGAGTGCGTCGTTCAGGCCTTCGCCCACCAGGTTGACCGCCAACACCGCGAGCAGGATGGCCACGCCGGGGATGGCGGTGATGTGCCAGTCGGTGCGCAGGACATCGCGCCCCGCACCGATCACGTAGCCCCAGCTCATCACGTTCGGATCGCCCAGACCGAGGAAGGACAGGCCGGCCTCCAGCAGGATGGCCGAGGCGATCATCAGCGAGCCCGATACGACGATGGGTGTCAGGGCATTGGGCAGCAGCTGCGTCAGGATCAGGCGCGCATCGGACATGCCGATGGAGACCCCTGCCTGGACGAACTCGCGCGTCATCAGCTGCATGAACTGGGTCCGGACGAGCTGGGCGATGGCCGGCCAGGAGACGAAGCTGATGGCGATGACGATGCTGGGCATGGAAGGCTTGAAGGCCGCGACCACCACCACCGCCATGACGAACGGCGGCGCTGTCTGGAAGGTTTCCGTGACCGCCATGAGCACGCTGCCGAGCTTGCCGCCGTAGTAGGCCGACACCGCGCCGATGGTGGTGCCGATGACCACCGCCGCGAGCGTGGCCGTGACCCCGATGGCCAGCGAAACGCGTGCGCCGTGGAACAGTGCGGCCGCCAGGTCCCTGCCCAGCATGTCGGTGCCGAGCAGGAAGCGCGGGTTTTCTCCAGGCCACAGCAGGGGCCGCCCCGCCAGCGTCCAGGGGCCTTCGGGAAACAGCAAGGGGGCCGAACCCGCCATGAGGACCAAAAGCGCGATCACCACCAAACCCGCGACCGCGGGGCGGTGCCGCAAAAAGCGACGGCTGAAAGAAGGCGCCTCGTTCATCCCTGGGCTCCGATGCGGGGGTCGATGAGACGGTACGCCAGGTCCGTCAGCACATTGGTCACGATGACCATGCAGGAGCACATGAGCAGCAGCCCCAGCAGCAGGTTGATGTCACGCTGGAAGACCGCCGTATAGGCCAGCCGCCCGAGGCCCGGCCAGGCGAACACGGTCTCCACCAGCACGGAGCCCCCCAGCATGGCGCCTATCTGCAGGCCCAGCATCGTCACCATCGGGAGGATGGAGTTGCGCAACACGTGGCGGTAGGCAATCTCGTTTTCGCTCAGGCCCTTGGCACGGGCCGTGGTCACGAAGTCCAGCCCCGAGACTTCCAGCATCGATGCACGCATCAACCGCACGTAGAGGGCCATCAGGAACAAGCTCAGCACCGTCACCGGCATCACCATGTGGCGGCCGATGTCGATCACGCGAGCGATCCCGACATGGCCGGCACCGATGGTCTCGAAGCCACCAGAGGGCAACAGCCCCATCTGGACGGAGAAGGTGACGATGAGCATCAGGCCCAGCCAGAACACGGGCGTGGCGTAGACGACGAGGGCCACCACCGAAATCAGGGCATCGGGCCAGCGGTTCACCAGGCGCGCGGCCAGCACGCCGAAGAACACACCCGAGCCGAAGGCCAGCGTGATCGCCGTCAGCATCAGCAGCAGGGTCGGGCCCAGGTGGTTGAACAGGAGCTGCGTGACAGGCAGGCCGAAGCGGAACGAGTGGCCCAGGTCCAGGTGCGCGAGGTTCCACAGGTACAGGCCGAAGCGCACATGCAGGGGCTGGTCCAGGCCAAAGCGCGCCCGGACATCGGCCATGAATTCCGGCGAGGCGGCGCCGGCCTCTCCCACCAAGACGTCCGCCGCGTCCCCGGGCATCAGCTGGATCAACAGGAAATTCAGCGCCGCGATGCCGACCAGCACGGGCAGGGCACGCAGCAACCGGCGGGCCACGAAGGCCACGTGGCCGGCCACAACGCCCCAACGAGACTCCCCTAATTGCACATCACACTCCTCGCTGCAGCCAGCTTGAAACGGTAGCCCACCCCCTGACGCAAACTGAGGCTATCACGGCGTCCGAGCACGAGAAAAGTCGCGCCGGCGAACGAGTTGCAAAACAAAAGTTATGACCTCCGTTCATAACAAATCCGCAGGTGCGGCCTCACGCAGGTTGTTTGACCGCGATACCCCCTTCTTTCCAAAATAAGGACGACCACGCCAGTGGGGCGGCAGCTTCGTTGTCGAAGCGATCAAGGATGGTCGACATCAGTTTTCCATAGGGGGAGATATGCGGATTGTTGTAATGGGTGCCGGGATCATCGGAAGTTCGGTGGCCTATGAGGCTGCGAAGGCCGGTGCGAAGGTCACGGTGCTGGAAGCCGGAAAAATCGCGGGGGGAGCGTCCGCAACCAGCTTTGCGTGGACGAATGCGACGGGGAAGCGGCCCCATGCCTATTTCGCCTTGAACGTGCTGGGCATGCGGGCGCACCTGGACCTGGCCCGCGAGTTCGGCACCGCGCCGTGGTTCCACCAGACGGGCAGCCTGGAGTGGTACCACAACCCGCGGGACTGGCCCGCCCAGCATGAGAACGCCGTGCAGATGCAGGCATGGGGTTATGGGGCCGAATGGGTCAGCAAGTCCCGCGTGGCCGACATGGAGCCGGAGATCGACCTCTCCGCCATCGGCGAATCGCCCGTTGTCTACTACCCGGAAGAGGGCTGGGTGCACCCGGTGCTGTATGCGGCGTGGCTGTTGCGCGCCGCCAGGGAGAAGTGGAATGCCGTCGTCCACCCCTTCTGTGGCGTCACATCGGTGGATGTCCGCAATGGCGTGGCGAAGGCCGTGCACACCGCGGACGGCACGGTGTACGAGGCCGACGCGGTCATCAACTGCACCGGCAACTGGGCGGACCGCAACCTGGGCGCGGTGCCCACCGTGCCCATGGCGTCCACCGTCGGTGTCGTGGGCTTTACCTTGCCGGTGGCGACGACGCTGCAACGCCAGTTCCACATGGACGATCTGGACGTGCGGCCCGACGGCGCAGGCCGCTTGATGATCCATAAGGTCTCGGCCGATTCACTGGTGCCCAAGCCGACGGAGCTGGACCCCCGGGGCGATGAAGCGACCCACCTGATGGATGCCGTCAGAAAGGTCCTTCCCCTGGTGCAGGCGCAAGACCTCGAATCGATTCGCACGACGATGCGCCCGATTCCGCGTGACGGGCTGACCTGCAGCGGCTGGGCACCCGGTGTCGAGGGGTATTACCTGGCCGTGAGCCACAGCGGCGTCAGCCTGGGGCCCTATCTCGGCAAGGCAGTTGCCGACGAAGTGGTGCGTGGCCGCGTGCACGACAGCCTGGCGAATTTCCGCCCTGACCGGTTCCTGGCCGCCACGAACGGCCTCCTGGAGAGAGCATGACCATTCAGCGCATTGGCGTCACCGAGCGATTAAGCCGCGTGGTGGTCCACGAGAAGATTGCCTATTTTTCGGGCCTGACCGCGGACGACCGGAGCCAGGACACCCTGGGCCAGACCGCGCAGGTCCTGGCGAAAGCGGACGGCTTCCTCGCGCAGGTGGGCGCCAACCGATCGCACATCCTGAGCGCCACGATCTGGCTGGTGGACATTGCCGACTTCGACCACATGAACACCGCCTGGGTGGCCTGGATCGACAAGGACGCGCCGCCTGCGCGGGCCACCGTGCAAGCCGTTCTGGGGTTGCCCGACATCCGGGTCGAGATCCAGTTCACCGTCGCCATCCCGGCATAACGCCAGCCGCTGGCGCGGGAATTGCGTTCGCATTGGGCCCGCACATGCAGAAATTTCCGCCACCTGAAGCGCACGACTCCGTGCGCCGCTCCCTGCGCTTTTCGGGCGTTCCCGGCACCGCGCGTCTGTCTTCCATCCAGGAGGTCAGCGCCGCCTACGACAC
The DNA here is from genome assembly GCA_965278985.1 of Burkholderiaceae bacterium. Lineage (GTDB taxonomy): Bacteria > Pseudomonadota > Gammaproteobacteria > Burkholderiales > Burkholderiaceae_C > CAISIP01. The sequence continues at coordinate 3,653,406 of OZ257131.1, forward strand.
GGGGTTGTCCCCCGTCTCGGTGGTGCAGGAGTGCCTGGAGCGGATCACGCAACGCAACGGTGTCATCCGCGCCATGGTGGCCGTCGACGCACAGGGCGCGCTCGCGGCGGCCGCGCAGGCCGAAGCGGAGCTGCGCCGAGGGCGCCGGCGCGGCCCGCTGCACGGAATTCCCGTGGCCATCAAGGACATGATCGATGTGGCGGGGTGGCCCACGACCGGTGGCTCGCGCCTTTTCGAAGGCCATGTTGCCGAGCGCGATGCGGCCGCCGTTGCGAAGCTGCGCGCCGCTGGCGCCATCATTCTTGGAAAGACCAACCTCCATGAGCTGACCACCGGGGGGCACGACAACCCGTGGTTCGGCAAGGTGGTCAACCCGCTGGACGAAAGCCGGGGCACAGGGGGCAGCAGCAGCGGCTCAGCAGCCGCCGTGGCGGCGGGGTTCTGCGTCGCCGCCATAGGCACCGACGCGGCCGGCTCCAATCGCTCGCCCGCCGCCGCGACGGGACTGGTGGGTTTCAAGCCCAGCCACGGGCTGATCGACACCGCTGGTTCCCTGCCGACCGCGCGGTCGCTCGACGTCATCGGCTCCTTCACGGTCACCGTGGCAGACGCACGCACCATGACCGAGGCGTTGTCAGGTGTGAACGCCGTTGCTGGCTCTGCACGCAGCCCGGCAGGTCTTGTCATCGCCACCTGCCCGGACATGTATGGTGTCGCGGTGGACCCCGTCGTGAGCAGGAGCCATGCGGCATGGCTCGACCGGCTGCGACACGCGGGGGTGCGTGTGGTGCAACTCACCTATGGCGGTGCCGTGGCACTGCGCGAGACCGGCTTCGCCATCTTCAGGTACGAGTTCGCCCAAACCTATGGCGAAGCGATACGGTCGCGGCCGCATCTTGCAGGCAGTGGCGCACGGGCCTTCCTGGAAGCGGCATCGTCCGTCACACGCGCCTCCTACGAACAGGCGCTCGCGGTGCGCGGAGACCACCAGCGGCAGTTCCGCTCCCTCATGGACGGCATCGACGCCCTGGCCGTACCGGTGGCTCCGGGTCTTGCGCCGCGCCTGGAAAACGACCAGACACGCGCCGGTGACGCCATGGTGTCCTACAGCGGGGCCGGTGCGAACTTCCGCTTCTGGGCGAACTGCCTGGACATGCCTTCCGTCGCCGTGCCGCTGGCATGCGAGGAGCCACTGCCCGCATCGATACAGCTCGCCGCAAGGTCCGGCGAGGACTGGGCGCTGTTGGCGCTTGCGCAGGCGCTGGTGGCGGTCCCAGAATAATCGCTCCCGTCAGCGGCTGCCCGCAGCGATGCCGGCCGCCAGCACGTCGACGAGCCGGGTGATGTCGCCCTCGTCGTTGTAGACGTGTGGCGAGACGCGCACCTTGCTGCCGCGCACGGTGACGTGGATGTTCTCCTTCTTCAGCCGCACCGACATGTCGGACGGCAGACGGTCCCCGAAATCGAGAATGGAGACGTGGGGCGCTCTGTGGCGCATCGGCCCGGCAATCAGGCCGCGCGCCTGTGCCTGCGTCCAGACCATGTCGTTCAGGTGCTTCAGCCGCGCAAAGCTGTTCTCCAGGCCCCAGCCCTTGAGGAGCTTGAGGGACTGCACCGCCACGGGCACCACCGCGAAGTCCGAGCGCTCGCCCATGTCGAAGCGCCGCGCACCCGGCAGGAACTCGGCCACCGGCACGCGGTAGAAATCCGATTTGTCCCCGCCGACGCGGTTCCACGAATGGTGCTCCAGCGGCCGGCCCTCCGCCTGCCAGCGCTCGCTGGCATACAGGAAAGACATGCGGTAGGGGCCGAGCAGGAACTTGTAGGTGGCGAAGGACAGGAAGTCCGGCCGCACCGTCGTGACATCGAAGGGCAGCGCGCCCACCCATTGCGTGCCATCCACGACCAGGCAGGCACCTGCAGCACGGCTCGCTTCGGCAACGGCGGCGAGGTCCACCGCCGTGCCTTCGAACCAGTGGATCATCGTGCCGGCCACGACACTGATGGGCATGGCGGCATCGCGTATCGCCGCGACGATCGCCGGGGTCCAGTTGCCGTCCGCCGGCTTGGGCACGATGTGCACCTGGGCGCCGCGCCGCGCCGCCATCTCGTACCACACGTAGCGGTGCGACGTGTGTTCGTTCTCCATCAGCAGGATGGCCGAGCCGGCCGGGATGGGCACGTTCGCGGCGGCCACGCCGATGCCGTAGCTGGTGGCCGCACCGATGGCGATGTCGTCGGCCCGGGCGCCGATCATGGCGGCTGCCAGGCTGCGCGCCTCTTCGACATCGTCGTAGTAGGACGCGATCGTCATCTTCCACGGCGCGGCCTTGACCTTGGTGCCCGCGACGCCCGCCTCGATGGCCGCCAAAGGGATCGGCGACATGTATGCCGCATCCAGGTAGGCCACGTCGGCGGGCAGGGCGAATTGGTCGCGTTGGCATTCAAGCATGGTGGGGGTTCTCCAGTTGCAGACGGATGGCGGCCCCGCTCGCCATCGCGGCCGCGTAGAGGAAGTTGGCGATGACCATGTCCTGTGCCGGGACGCCCAGCGAGCGGTACAGCGTGATGTCCTCGTCACGCTCCCGTCCGGCCAGGTCTCCGTTCAGGACCGCGCCGATCTCGCCACGGATGTGGTCCGGCGCGATCAGCCCGGTGCGCAGCGCATCCACGAGTTCGCCCGCCGATGTCAGCGCCATGGGCAGGTAGTCGACCCAGATGCGGGAGCGGCGCACACACTCGGCATCCAGCTCGCGGCAACTCGGAACGCTGGCGCCGACGGCGTTGACGTGGGTTCCGGGCGTGAGCCATTCGCCGCGCAGGACAGGCTCGACGGACGACGTCACGGTGCACACGATGTCGGCACCGGCAACCGCGTCCTCGGCGTTGGCGAAGGCCTGGGCTTCGAAACCCGCCGCGCGTTGCGCCTGGGCAAATTGTTCTGCCTTGCGGCGATCGCGGCCCCAGACGCGGATGCCTCGGATGGGGCGCACCGCCGCGATGGCCTGGACGTGCCGTGCCGCCTGTTCGCCGTAGCCCAGCAGCGCCAACGACGTCGCGCCGGCGCGTGCGAGGGCCCGCGTTGCCACGGCACTGGCAGCCGCAGTGCGCCAGGCCGTGGCCTCGCCACCATCGATGAGCCCCACGGGACGGCCAAATGCTCGCTCGAAGAGCACGATGACCCCCCGGTGCGAGGGCAGGCCATGCGCGAAGTTGGTGGGCAGCACCGACAGCACCTTGGCGCCGAAGAGCGGCTCGTCGGCAATCGCCGCATACATGAGCGACAGGCAGGCGCCGGGCGCGCCCGGCAATTCGAGCACCCGGCGCACATCCTGCACAGCCACTTTGCTGGACGTCTTGCGCAAGGCCTGCGCGGCCAGACGCAGCCAATCGTCCATGCTCGCCAGCGCCGCGATGTCCTCCTTGCGAAGGATCAGAAACTGCTGTTCTTCAGCCAAGGCGGAATCTCCGTGGAGGTGGCTCACCGGGAATCTCCTGCCCACAACGAGCAGGGTGCAGGAGTGGACCGATGCGTGTCCGGGGACGCGCTCAGTCCAGGTAGGCGTCCGCGAAGTTCGTATAGCCGTCCGCCTGCAGCGTGTGGTTCTTGAGCTTTTTGTTGTAGACGGTGGTGAAGTTCAGCACGAACAGGTCCAGCACCGGCAGGTCGGTCTGGGCGATCTTCTGCATGGTCACGAACAGCTCCCGGCGTTTGGCCGGGTCCCGCTCGGACTGCGCGGCTTCCAGCACGCGGTCCATCTCCGGGTTGCTGTAGCCCGAACCGTTGCTGAACGGAACACCCTTCACGATGTTCTTGGACCAGTAGACGCGCTGCACGCCCAGCGTCGGGTCCGGCAACGCGGACAGGGTGTTGCTGGTGATGTCGAAATCGTTGTCGGTGTAGACGCGGCGCAGGAATGCCGGCGTGTCCTGGGCGCGGATTTCCAGGTCGATGCCCACGGCCTTGAAGTTCTGCTTCAACACCTCCGCGGTGCGCACGAAGTCCTGGCCGAAGGGCAGGTAGTCGTGCACCAGCTTGAAGCGCACGCCATCGGCCCCCCGCTTGTGCCCCGCTTCATCGAGCAATTGCTCCGCTTTTTTCGGGTCGTAGGCATAGGTCGGAACATCCGCCGTGTAGAACGCCTTCAGCGTCGGGGGCACGGGGCCGGTGGTTTTCAAGCCGAAGCCGAACCAGATGTTTTCCAGGATGAAGTCGCGGTTGATGGCATGCGACAGGGCCTGGCGCACACGCCGGTCCGCGAGCAGGGGGCGGCGGGTGTTGAGCTCCAGCAGGAACCGCGTGCCGAACCACTCATAGCCCTTGGTCTCGACGGCAAGGTTCGGCAGCTTGGCCAGCCGCACGGCATTGCCGGAGGACACAGGGCCGAAGGAGCCGAATTGCACTTCACCGGTTTCGAAGGCCACGGCCCGCGCTGCTTCATCGGGGATCACGCGGTAGATGATCCGGTCCAGATAGGGCTTGCCCTTTTGCCAGTAGTCCGGGTTCTTCTCCACGATGACGGCACTGCCGCGGTTCCACTCCTTGAAGCGGAAGGGGCCGGTTCCTACCGGAGTCTTCTCGACCAGGGCCTTGCCGATGTCCTCGGTGTCGTAGATGTGTTTGGGCACCACCTGGCTCTCGTTGCCATTCATAACGCTCAGCAGAAATGGCGCGGGTTCCGACAGCCTGAAGATGGCGGTGTTGGCGTTGGGCGTGTCAACCGCCGTGAGCTTGGCCAGGTTCACGCGGTTGCGCGGGTGCATCTGCTTCCAGATCTTCATGGCGGTGAACGCCACGTCCGCCGACGTGAAGGGGCGGCCGTCGTGCCATTTCACCCCCTGGCGCAGATGGAAGGTGATGGACAGGCCGTCGGGTGCAACCTCCCACCGCTCGGCGAGCACCGGCTTCAGGTTCATGCCGAGGTCGTAGCTCAGCAGACCTTCGAACATCTTCGACGACACCTGCAAGGTGCCGCCCACGACGTTGTGCGCGGACACGAGGAACGCCGGCTCCGGATTGACCACCGCCGTCACCGTGCCTCCCGGTTTGGGCTGGGCCAGCGTCGGGGATGGCAACGCAGCGGCCAGCGCAACAAGCGCCGCCACGACAACAGGTACGCGAAGGAACACCGGCACTTTCATGGGGCAACTCCATAGGGATGAGGATGCCGCAGCATATTTCTTTGCTGTGGCAAAGCCTATGAATGGCGCGGGGGCGCCCCATCTCAAAAGTTATGAACTCGGCGCCCGGCGGGTAGGGTGCACCAAGCAGCGCTCAACACGCCTGCTTATGGGGCAACCGCAGTTACTCCGCCGACTGCTGCATGGCCCACATCTGCGCGTACCGCCCTTCGTGCGCCAGCAGTTCGGCGTGGGTGCCGCGCTCCACGATGCGCCCCGCGTCCAGGACCAGGATCTCGTGGGCATCCACCACCGTGGACAGCCGGTGCGCTATCACCAATGTGGTGCGGTCGCGTGCCACGCCTTGGAGCTCGGCCTGGATGGCGCGCTCGTTGGCCGAATCCAGCGCACTGGTGGCCTCGTCGAAGATCAGGATCGGTGGGTTCTTGAGCAGCGTGCGTGCGATGGCAACGCGCTGCTTCTCGCCACCCGAGAGTTTCAGGCCCCGCTCGCCCACCATGGCGTCGTAACCTGTCGGTGTGCTGCGGATGAAGTCGTGGATGCGCGCCGCGCGAGCCGCCTCCTCCACCTGCGCCTGGCTCGCACCCGGCTGGCCGTAAGCGATGTTGTAGGCGATAGTGTCGTTGAACAGCACCGTGTCCTGCGGCACGATGCCGATGGCCTGGCGCAGGCTGGTCTGCGTGAGGGCGCGGATGTCCTGCCCGTCCACCGTGATGCGGCCCTGCTGCACGTCGTAGAAGCGGAACAGCAGCCGCGACAGCGTGGACTTGCCGGCACCCGAAGGCCCCACCACGGCGACCGTCTTGCCGGCGGGGATCTCGAAGCTCAGGTCGTGCAGGATGGGCCGCGCCGCCGCAGCGTCGCCGTGCGCACCGCTGTGGTACGCGAAGGACACGTGTTCGAAGCGCACCGTGGGGGCCTGGCCCGCCGCGAGTTGCAGCGTGCGCGCATCGGGTGCATCGGCCACCTCGCGCTCCTGCTCCATCAGGCGGAACATCTTCTCCAGGTCGGTCAGGCTCTGCTTGATCTCGCGGTACAACACGCCCAGGAAGCCCAGCGGGATGTAGAGCTGGATCATGAAGGCGTTGACCATCACCAGGTCGCCCAGCGTCATGTGGCCCTGCACCACGCCGAGCGTGGCGCGGTAGAGCATGGCCACCAGCGACACCGCGATGATCAGCTGCTGGCCGGTGTTGAGCATCGAGAGGGTGGTCTGGCTCTTGATGGCCACGCGCCGGTAACGCTCCAGGCTCTGGTCGTAACGCTTCGCCTCGAACTCCTCGTTGTTGAAGTACTTGACGGTCTCGTAGTTCAGCAGCGAGTCGATGGCGCGGCTGTGGGCCGTGGAATCGAGCTCGTTCATCTGCTTGCGGAACTTGGTGCGCCACTCCGTCACCGACACGGTGAAGGCCACATACACCACCAGCGCGATGATGGTGATCCAGGCGAACCAGATGTCGAACTTGACGGCCAGCAGCGTCAGCACCAGCGTCACCTCGATGAGGGTGGGGATGATGCTGTAGAGCGAATACGAGATCAGCGAGTGCACGCCGCGCGTGCCGCGCTCGATGTCGCGTGTCATGCCGCCGGTCTGGCGCTCCAGGTGGAAGCGCAGGCTCAAGGCGTGCAGGTGGCGGAACACTTCCAGCGAGATGCGCCGCGCAGCGCCCTCGGTCGCCTTGGCGAAGATCAGCTCGCGCAGCTCCGCGAACAGCGAGGTGCTCAGGCGCAATAACCCATAGCCCAGCAGCAATGCCACCGGCACGACCAGCACCGCCTGCGTGACCTCGCTGACCGATGCATTGGCCAGCGCCGTGCGCCCGCCGTTGGGGCTCATGGTGTCCACCAGCGTCTTGAGCAGCAGCGGCACGCCCACGTTCGCGCCCTTGGCCGCCACCATGAAGGCCAGCGCGGCCATCACGCGCCATTTGTATTCCCACAGGTAGGGGAACAGGCGCTGCAGGGTGCTCCAGTCCGAACGCGGCGCCTTGGCGGGCGTGGCAGTCGCAGACGCAGACGCGGGTGCGGGCAGCGGTGCGCGGTGGGGTGCAGTGGTGGGCTGGAGGGTGGGTTCAGCGGCGGGGCGCATGCGGGACAATCAAGGCAATCAGACTCCAGATTGTGACCATGTCCACCGAATCAAGCCGGCAGCCCCGCGTGCCCCTTCCCACCGACGGCGAGCTGGTGCTCAAGGTCATCCCCATGCCCCGGGACTGCAATGCCAACGGCGACATCTTCGGCGGCTGGGTCATGGCCCAGGTGGACCTGGCAGGCGCCGTGGTGCCGGCGCGCTACACGCAGGGCCGCCAGGCCACGGTGGCGGTGAACCAGTTCGTGTTCAAGCAACCGGTGCGCGTGGGCGACATCCTGTCGTTCTTCTCCAAGGTGACACGCATCGGCCGCACCTCGGTGACGGTGCAGGTGGAGGTGTATGCAGAGCACTTCCACAGCCAGGGCCAGTATGTGAAGGTGACGGAGGCTTCCATCACCTACGTGGCCATCGACGAGGCGGGCAAGCCGCGGCCGTTGCCGGCTGCGCCACCTCCCGCCGCCTGACCAGGCTCCGGTCGGTGGGTCCTCAGCCCTTGTGCCGGTCGCCCGCGTCCAGGATGCGCCGCGCCATGCTCCAGCGGTGGACTTCGCTGGGGCCGTCATAAATGCGAAAGGCCCGCAGGTCGGAGAAGATGCGCGCCACGATGGTGTCGCTGGTGACGCCCTGGCCGCCGAGGATCTGCACGCAGCGGTCCACCACGCGCCACTCGGCCTCGGAACACACCACCTTCGCGCGGCTGGACTCGAAGTTGCCGCGTTCCCCCTGGTCCAGCAGCCAGGCCGTGTGCCAGATGTGCAGGCGCGCGGTCTGCAGGTCGATGTCGTTGTCTGCCAGCATGAAGCCCACGCCTTCGTGCTCACCCAGCCGCCGGCCGAAGGCCTGGCGCTCGCGCGCATAGGCCGTGGCGATGTCGTGCGCGCGGCGCGCCTGGCCCAGCCAGCGCATGCAGTGCGTGAGGCGCGCGGGCGCGAGCCGCACCTGCGCGTAACGAAAGCCCTTGCCGATCTCCCCCAGCACGTCGTCGGCCGCCACGTACAGGTTCTCGAATTCCATCACCGCGTGGCCACCCGTGAAGCACTGGTCCATCGCGTCCATCTGCCGCGTGATGCGGATGCCGGGCTTGTCCATGTCGCTGAGGAACATGGTGGCCGAGCCGTCCTCCATGCGCGCCATCACGATCACGTAGGCCGCGCCCACCGCGCCGGTGATGAACCACTTGCCGCCGGTGATGCGGTAGCCGTCGCCATCGCGCACGGCCGTGGTGGCGAGCATGGAGGGGTCCGAGCCTGCACCCGGTGGCGGCTCCGTCATGGCGAAGCACGAGCGGGTGTGGCCTGCCACCTGCGGCACCAGCCAGCGCTCCTTCTGCGCAGGTGTGCCCACCTCTTCCATGAGGTGGATGTTGCCCTCGTCGGGCGCGTGGATGTTGAGCGCCGTGGGGCCCAGCGTGGAATACCCTGCCTCCTCGAAGACGATGGCCTTCTCGATGTGGCTCAGGCCCATGCCGCCCAGGGCCTTCGACGCATGTGGCGTGAGCAACCCGGCGGCACGGGCACGGTTCACGAGTTCGGTGCGCAACTCTTCGCTGGGGCCGTGCGAGGTCTGGCGCGCGTCGCGCTCCAGCGGGATGACCTGCTCGGCGATGAATGCACGCGTGCGGTCGCGCAATGCGACCAGTTCGGGCGAAAGGGAAAAATCCATGCGGCGGGTGCTCCAGGAACGTGGGCTGGTGTCGAGCGGCAATTGTGTGGCGCGGCTCGGCAAAACCGCGTCAAGCGCGGGACACACGGCCAGACAGGCGGATCCCGCCGGCAAGCACCAGGTTGCATCGGCTTGCGCGTTGCATTCGTTTCAAACGCCGCGACCAATGAAACGCCGCAGCGCCCCGCCTGCAACCGGTTGGATACCTGGGCAGACCAGACTCCTCATCTGATCTTCATCCCACCACCCAGCAAGGCCTCCATGACCCCCCAGCAGATCCAAATCGTGCAATCGACCTTCCAGCAGATCAAACCCCATGCCGACGGCGTGGCCCAGCGGTTCTACCAGCGCCTGTTCGAACTCGACCCCGCGCTGCGGCCAATGTTCAAGGGCGACATGGCCCGGCAACGCGGAATGCTGATGGCGATGCTGGGTACGGCCGTCAATGGCCTGGGCAACATAGCCGCGCTGCTGCCACAGGTGCAGGCCCTGGGTGCCCGCCACACCGGTTACGGCGTGACCCAGGCGCACTACCGCACAGTGGGCAACGCCCTGATCGACACACTGGCGCTGGGACTTGGCGAAGTCTTCACACCCGGCGTGCGCGAAGCCTGGACCGCGGCCTACAGCGTGCTCGCCGGCGCGATGCAGTCACACGGCGAGGTGGCTGTCGCAGCCTGAGCCCGCTGACCCAAGGGCGGCAACTTCGGGCCGCTGCACCGCACCCACCTGACCATGCGCTCGACGGGCGGCGGCGCGGAGTCCGGGCTGCGTGGGGCACCCGGCGGCTTCTTAGGGGATACAGTACGGCCGGCACCGGCACAGACGCCGGAGCCGTACAAGCCTTACAAGAGGTCCCGTCCCATGCCGGCTCGCAGCCTCCTCCCCCATGACTGACCAGCCCCTGCTCATCACGCTGGTGGCCGTGCAGTTCATCGTGCACGCCCTGGGCTGGAGCATGGTGTCGCACTTGACACGGCGCTGGCATGCCGCGGAGGGCCACTACGCGGCCTTCTGGCTGTTGCTGGCGACGGGCCTGCTGACCTACGTGCCGCTGCTGCCCTCTGGCAGCCTGCCCCGCAACATCGGGGACGTGCTGATCGTGGTCGCCATGGTCGTGCAACACCGCGGCATGTCGCTGTACTGGGACCAACCGCCCAGCGACCGTGCCTATGCGGCCCTGCTGGCGGCCACGGTGCTGGTGATCGCGGCCAGCCTGGTGGTCGACCACGGACACGGCCTGCGCGTGGCCGCTGTCTGCGTGGGCGTGGGCCTGATGCTGCTGGCCACGGTGCACCTGATCTGGCAGCATGGCCGCGCCGCCATGCCCCGCTTTTCGGCCATCCTGGCGGGCAGTTTCGGCGTGCTGGCACTGGCGCTGCTCGCGCGCGCCGTGCAGGCATTGCTCGTGGGCAGCCAGACCAAGATTTCCATCGACGCGCCGGGGCACTCCAACGTGCCGCTGGCCATCCTGGTGATGTTCGTGGGTGGCCTGATCAATCTCGCCCACATCCGCATGGTGCTGGTGCGGGTGTTGCACCGCCTGACGGCACAGGCGCAGACCGATGCGCTGACCGGCACCGTCAACCGACGCGGCGTCATGCTGCAACTCGACCAGCTGCACGCGCGCGCCGCGCAAGGCGAACACGTGTACGTTGTGCTGATGCTCGACGTGGACCATTTCAAGTCCGTGAACGACACCTACGGCCACGCCGGCGGCGACCAGGTGCTCAAGCGCGTGGCCCAGAACCTGCACGAGGGGTTGCGCGTGGGCGACATCGTCGCGCGATGGGGCGGCGAGGAATTCTGCGTGCTGCTGCCACGCACCCGGCTCGCCGAAGGGCATGCGCTGGCCGAGCGCATCACGCAGCAGATCGCTGCCGGCGGCACGCCGCGCGTCACGGTCAGCATCGGCGTGGCCGAGGCCCATGCGCAGGTGGAAAGTGTGGACGAGGTGATCCGGCGCGCCGACGCGGCCCTCTACCGCGCCAAGGAAGCGGGGCGCAACCGCGTGGAGCTGGCGGCCGACGCGGCGCGTCCGTCGCAGGGCCTGTCACTGGCGACCTGAGTCAGGCGGACGGCGGGCCCTCGGCACCGGGGACCGTCTTGTCCGCGGCATCGAAGCGCCCATGCCGGCCATCACCAGCCGCAAAGCGCGCCGCCCCCTGCAGGCCCTCGCCAATGCACCGCTTGCCGCGTTCCCATTCCTGGTGCAGCGCCTGCCGCAGCGGCAGGTCCCACTGGCTGCAGGCGCTCATGCGGTCGGCGCGCAAGGTGGCCTGGGGAAAGGCGGCGAGTTGCCGCGCCAGCGCCAGCGCGGCCTCCAGCGCACCACCGGTGGGCGCGATGCGGTTGCACAGCCCCATGCGCAACGCCTCGTCGGCCTCGACCTTGCGCCCGGTGAGGATCAGGTCCATGGCATGTCCCATGCCGATCAACCGGGGCAGCCGCACGGTCCCGCCATCGATCAGCGGCACACCGAAGCGGCGGCAATAGACGCCGAAGTAGGCGTCGGCCTCCATCACGCGCAGGTCGCACCACAGCGCCAGCTCCATGCCGCCGGCCACGGCCGCACCGGCAACGGCCGCGATCACGGGCTTGGAGAGCAGCAGGCGCGTGGGGCCCATCGGGCCCGCGGGCTGCACATCGCCGGGGGCGAAGTCCAATGCCTCCACGAAGGCCTGCGCGGCATCCGGTGTTGCCTGCAGCGCACGCGCACCCGCCTGCAGATCCCACCCTGCGCAGAAGTGGCCATGTGCCCCATGGAACACCGCCACGGGCGACGTGGCATCGGCCTCGAAGGCCATGAAGGCGGCATGCAGCGCCCGCGCGGTCCGCGCATCGACGGCATTGCGCACCTCCGGGCGACGCAGCGTGACCACCGTAATGCCCTCGGCGGTGCGGCTGCTGTGGACGGCGTCGGACATGCATGGCATTGTGCGGCACGTCCTGCCTGCAGCGGCGCCGCGACAGAGGCCCACGTATCGGGGACAACCCTGAAAGCCTTTGCAGGCAAAGCCGCTATAAACGTCGCACCGACGAAAGCCTGGGTCTATCCTAGCCAGGCTGTTCTCGACCTCCCACTCCGTCCTGTCCCGGGGCGCTTGCAACTCGAAGGAACCGCGTGCAGTTCATTCAGCTGATGTTCAGCGGGGTCGCACAGGGATGCATCTATGGCCTGATCGCCCTGGGCTTCGTGCTGATCTACAAGGCCACCGAGACGGTCAGCTTTGCGCAGGGCGAGTTGATGATGCTGGGCGCCTTCGCCGGGCTGGCCTGCCTGACGTTGCTGAAGTTCCCGTTCTGGCTGTCGGTGCTGGCAGCCATCGCGGCCATGGGCCTGTTCGGCATCCTGCTCGAACGCGCCGTGATCCGCCCCATCCTGGGACAACCGGCGTTCTCCATCGTGATGCTCACCTTCGGCATCGGCTACGTGGCACGCGGGCTGATCACCATGGTCCCCGGCATCGGCACCGAGACCAACACGCTGCCGGTGCCCTACAAGGACGAAATCTGGAAGTTCGGCACGCTGGTGGTGAGCGTGGAACAGGTGGTGATCATCGTGGCCACGGCGCTGCTGTGCGCACTGCTGTTCGCGCTGTTCCGCTACAGCAAGATGGGCATCGCGATGCAGGCCGCGTCGCAGAACCAGCTGGCGGCGTATTACATGGGCATTCCGGTCAAGCGCATCAACGGCCTGGTGTGGGGCCTGGCGTCCGCCGTGGCCGCCATCGCGGGCCTGCTGCTGGCGCCCATCACCTTCGTGCACGCCAACATGGGCTTCATCGGCCTCAAGGCCTTTCCCGCCGCCGTGGTGGGTGGCTTTGGTAGCCTGCCGGGGGCCATCGTGGGCGGGCTGGTGATCGGCATCGTCGAATCGCTGGCGGGCTTCTATGCGCCCGACGGCGTGAAGGACGTGGCGGCGTACGTGGTGGTGCTCGTCATGCTGATGGTCCGGCCCAACGGGCTCTTCGGCGAAAAGATGCGCAAGAAAGTCTAAAGCCATGGCCCCCACGTTTGTCACTGCGTGTACTGCACTGCCCCCCGAGGGTGTGCGTCAATGCCTTCGGGCGGCCGGGCGGCATTGACCATGCGCTTCATCTTCAAGACCAGCTACGAACAGGACATCCGCCTGGCCAAGCATGGCGGCCATGTGTTCTGGTACAGCGTGCTCATGGTGCTGCTGCTGTCAGCCCCGTGGTGGGTGCCCGAGTACTGGCTCGCGCAGCTGACCTTCATCCTGATCTACGCCATCGCCGGCCTGGGCCTGATGCTGCTGGCGGGCTTCACGGGGCTGTTCTCCATCGGGCATGCGGCCTTCCTGGGCGTGGGGGCCTACACGCAGGCCGCGATGACCGGCATGGGCCTGCCCTTCCCCCTTGCACTGGCGCTGGCCGGCCTGCTGTCGGCAGCGGTGGGCGTCGTGGTGGGCCTGCCGGCGCTGCGCGTAAAGGGCATCTACCTGGGCATCGCCACCATCGCCTTCGGCTTCATCGTGGAGGAGGTATTCGCGCGCTGGTCTTCGGTGACGGGCGGCAACTCGGGCAAGCACCTCAAGGCGCCTGAGATGTTCGGCTGGGAGGTGGAGTCCGGCGGGCCCTTCTACCTGCTGTGCCTGGTCATCACGGTGGTGGTGACGCTGGGGGTGCTGAACCTGCTGCGTTCCTCCACCGGGCGCGCCTTCGTCGCCATCCGCGACTCGGAGATCTCGGCGCAGAGCATGGGCATCCACCTGGCGCGTTACAAGACGCTCTCCTTCGCGCTGTCGGCGGCGCTGGCGGGCATCGCCGGGGCTCTGTATGCGCACAAGATGCAGTTCATCTCGCCCGACCAGTTCAACATCCTGCAGTCCATCGACCTGCTGCTGATGGTGGTGATCGGTGGCCTGGGTTCGGTGCATGGCGCCTTCCTGGGCGCGATCTTCCTTGTCTCGATGCCGCAGCTCATCAACCTGTCCAAGGGCTTCCTGCCCGATGTGGTCGGGCAGGCGCCGGGCCTGCAAAGCCTGGTGTACGGCCTGGTGCTGATCGCGTTCGTGCTCTTCGAGCCGATGGGCCTGTATGGCCGCTGGCTCAAGGTGCGCACCTACCTGCAGATCTTCCCGTTCTACCGCAAGGGCATGTTCAAGCGGCAGAAGTCCTTCCAGAAATCGGACCGGTTGAAATGAGCCCCGAAGTCCTTCTTTCCGCCAAGGACCTGAGCGTGCGCTTCGGCGGCGTGCTGGCCGTCAACAACGTGAGCTTCGACGTGCGCAAGGGCGAGGTGTTCACGCTGATCGGTCCCAACGGCGCCGGCAAGACCACGGTCTTCAACCTGATCAGCCGCATCTACACCCCCACCAGCGGCAGCATCCACTACCAGGGCAAGGAGCTCACGCGCGAGCCGGCCCACAACATCGCCGCGCTGGGCATCGCGCGCACCTTCCAGAACATCGAGCTCTTCGAACACGCCTCGGTGCTGCACAACCTGTTGATCGGCGGCCACACGCACCGCAAGACGGGTTTCTGGAGCGAGCTGTTCTTCACGCCCGGCACGCTGCGTGCCGAGGTGGAGGCACGCGAGCGGGCCGAGCGCGTGATCGACTTCCTGGACCTGCAGCACCACCGCGATGCGATGGTGGCCGGCCTGCCCTACGGCGTGCGCAAGGTGGTGGAGCTGGGCCGCGCCCTGTGCACCGAGCCCCAACTGCTGCTGCTCGACGAGCCCTCCAGCGGCCTGAACGTCGAGGAAACCGACGACATGGCCTTCTGGATCGCCGACATCAAGAACGAGTTGGGCATCACGGTGCTGATGGTGGAACACGACATGTCGCTGGTCTCCAAAGTCTCGGACCGGGTGGTGGCGCTGAACCAGGGTGCGGTGCTGGCCATGGGCAGCCCGCGCGAGGTACAGACCCATCCGGCGGTGGTGGAGGCCTACCTGGGCTCCATCGACGACGTGTCTTCGCTGCGGCGGGCCGCCTGAGGGGCATGGCATGACCGGCGCACCTGTCCCCGTGAGCGACCAGCCGGTGCTGCAGCTGCTCAACGTCGAGAGCGCTTACGGCCCCATCCGCGCGATCCGCGGCGTGAGCCTGAAGGTGCGCCGCGGCGAGATCGGCACCGTGCTGGGCTCCAACGGCGCTGGCAAGACCACGATCCTCAAGACCATCTCCGGCATCATCGATCCGCGCAAGGGCAGCATCAGCTTCAAGGGCGAGGACATCACGGCGCGCGACCCGGCCTTCATCGTGCAGCAGGGTTTGTCGCATGTGCCCGAAGGTCGCGAGGTGTTCCCGCTGCTGTCGGTGCGCGACAACCTGGCCATGGGCGCCTATACGCGCAGCGACCGCGACGGCGTGGCGCGCGACCTGGAGTTGGTGTTCAACTACTTCCCCATCCTGCGCGAACGCGCGGCGCAGGAAGCCGGGCTGCTCTCGGGCGGCCAACAGCAGATGTTGTCCATCTCGCGCGCGATCATGGCGGCGCCGGACCTGATCCTGCTCGACGAGCCCAGCCTGGGCCTGTCGCCGAAGTTGACCAAGGAGATCTTCGAGATCGTGGTGCGCATCAACCGCGAGCGTGGCACCACCATCCTGCTGGTGGAACAGAACGCCAACATGGCGCTCAACGCCTCGGACTACGGCTACGTGCTGGAGAACGGCCGCATCGTGATGGAGGACACCTGCGCGCGGCTGCGCGAGAAGGACGACATCAAGGAGTTCTATCTCGGCCTCAAGGAAGAGGGCCAGCGCGCCGAGCGGCGCTGGAAGAAGAAGAAGAACTGGAGGTGATGCAAGTGCACGCGCTGTGGAATCCCCCCGCCCCGTCGAAGAGCCCCGCCACCGTGGTGCCCGGCGAGACCATCCCCGCCGTGTTCTGGAACGCGGTGCGCCTGCGCGGCCCGAAGGTCTGGCTGCGGCAGAAGCACCTGGGGATCTGGCGCAGCCAGACCTGGGACGAATGCGCGACCGCCGTATCCGAAATCGCCGGCGGCATGCTGCAGCTGGGCTTCGCGGCGGGCGACTGCGCCTCCATCCTGTCCAACACCGCCGTCGACTGGGTGCTGACGGACCTGGCGATCCTCTCCTGCGGCGGCGTGTCCAACGGCATCTACCCGACCGACGCCCCGACGCAGGTGCAGTACCTCTGCGAAGACTCCCGCACGCGCGTCCTTTTCGTCGAGGACGACGAACAGCTGGACAAGGCGCTGGAGGTGCGCACGCAACTGCCCGGCCTGGTCAAGGTCGTGGTCTTCGACATGGAAGGCCTGCGCGGGCTGGACGACGCCGGCGTGATGAGCCTGGAGGCGCTGCGCACGCTGGGCCGCAGCTGGCTGGCGGCGCACCCTGGCGAATTGCAGCGGCGCGTGGACGCCTGCCGCGCGCAGGACCTGGCGATCCTGGTCTACACCTCGGGCACCACCGGCAAGTCCAAGGGCGCCATGCACCTGCACCAGGGGCTGATGCACGCGATGCGGGGCTACAACCACCTGATACCGCAGAGTGACGCGGACGAGCGCATGTGTTTCCTGCCGTTGTGCCACATCGCCGAGCGCATGGGCGGCGAGTATTTCGGGCTCTACACCGGTGCGCGCCTCAATTTCGTCGAGAACCCCGAGACCATCCCCGAGAACGTGCGCGAGATCGCGCCCACGGTCTTCGTCGCGGTGCCTCGGGTGTGGGAGAAGTTCTACTCGGGCGTGATGATCACCCTCAAGGAGGCCAGCGGCCTGCAGCAGGCGGTCTACGCCTGGGCCATCGGCGTGGGCACGCGCATCGCCGACCGCGTGATGGCGCAGCAGCAGGTAGGTGCCTGGCTCAAGCTGCAGTACCGCATCGCCGGCTGGCTGGCGCTGGACAACGTGCGCAAGCTCATCGGCATCCACCGCGCGCGGGTCTGCTTCACGGGCGCGGCGCCGATCTCGCCGGACCTGATCCGCTGGTACCTGGCGCTCGGGGTGCCGATGCTGGAGGTCTGGGGCATGACCGAGACGGCCGGCGGCTCCACAGGCGTGCCTCCGAACCGCATCAAGCCCGGCAGCATCGGGCCTGCGGCCGTTTTCAACGAGGTGAGGCTCGACCCGGCCACCGGCGAGATCCTGGTGCGCGGCAAGAATGTCTTCGCAGGCTATTTGAACCAGCCCGAGAAGACGGCCGAGACCATCGATGCCGACGGCTGGCTGCACACCGGCGACGTGGGCACGGTGGACGCCGACGGCTTCTACACCATCACTGACCGCATGAAGGACATCATCATCACGGCCGGCGGCAAGAACATCACGCCCAGCGAGCTGGAGAACGACCTGAAGTTCTCGCCCTACATCACGGATGCGGTGGTCATCGGCGACAAGCGGGCCTATCTGTGCGTGATCATCATGATCGACCAGGACAACGTCGAGAAGTTCGCGCAGGACCACGACATCCCGTTCAGCAACTACGCCAGCCTGACACGTGCACCCGAGGTGCAGCAGCTGATCCAGGACGAAATCGACCGTGTCAACAAGAAATTCGCGCGGGTCGAGCAGATCAAGAAATTCTTCCTGCTCGACACCCAGCTCAGCGCGGAGGATGAGGAACTGACCCCCACCATGAAGCTCAAGCGCCAACTGGTGCAGAAGAAGTACAGCCCGCAGATCGAAGCCATGTACCGCTAGTTCACAGTGCAGCCCGCAACCCCAAGGAGACAGACCATGCAACCCAAGACCCCCGTTCTACTTGCCTCGCTGGCGCTGGTCGCCTTCGGGGCCCAGGCCCAGAAGGCCGTGCCGCCGCAAGGCGTGAGCAAGGACGAGATCGTCCTCGGCTCCATCCAGGACCTTTCGGGCCCGTTGGCGGGCTACGGCAAGCAGGCCCGCGCCGGCATGCAGCTGCGCGTGGACGAGATCAACGAGCAGGGCGGCATCAACGGCCGCAAGCTCAAGCTCATCGTCGAGGATTCCGGCTACGACCCCAAGAAGGCCGTGCTGGCGGCGCAGAAGCTCGTCAACCAGGACAAGATCTTCATGATGGTGGCCCACCTCGGCACCGCCCACAACCTGGCGGCGATGCCGGTGCAGTTCGAGAAGAACGTGATCAACTTCTTCCCGATCACGGCCGCGCGCGAGATGTACGAGCCTTTCCACAAGCTCAAGTACTCCTTCGCCTCCGCCTATTACGACCAGATCCGCATCGCCGCGCCGCGCCTTGTGAAGGAAAAGGGCGCCAAGAAGGTCTGCATCCTGTACCAGGACGACGAGTTCGGCGAGGAGGTGCTCAAGGGCGCCGAGGCGGGCCTCAAGACCATCGGCGTGAGCCTGGCCGAGAAGACCACCTACAAGCGCGGCGCGACCGACTTCTCGTCGCAAGTGGCGAAACTGCAGTCCTCGGGCTGCGACTTCGTGGTCATGGGCACGATCATCCGCGAGACCATCGGCGCCATCGCGACGGCCCGCAAGCTGGGCTACAACCCCACCTTCCTGGGTTCCAGCGCGGCCTACACCGACCTGATCCACAAGTTGGGCGGCGCTGCCATGAACGGCTTCTACGCGACGGCCACCGTGCAGAACCCCTACCTGGACGACGCCTCGCAGGCGATCCGCTTCTGGGCCGCGAAGTACAAAACCAAGTTCAACGAAGATCCGACCGTGTTCTCGATCTACGGCTACTCGATCGTCGACACCTTCGCCTCGGTGGCACGCAAGGCGGGTCCGAACCTCACGACCGAGAGCTTCATCAAGGTCATGGACACGCTGGTGGTCCCGCCCGACATGTTCGGCAGCGCGGAGTGGACCTTCTCACCCACCAAGCGCCTGGGCAGCGACGCCTCGCGCCTGTCACAAATCACGGACGGAAAGTGGAAGATGGTGTCGGAATACTTCCACTGATCCCTCTCATCTCCAAACAGGGCCATCTTCGGGTGGCTCTTTTTTTTGACGCTTTCCTTCCAGAGAAGCTCCGTACCCAATCCCGACGAGAAAGCTCTGTCAATGTGTCGCATTCACCGTCTTCGCATGCGCCTGTCCCCGCGGGCACCGCATCTTTGTGTGCATACTGAATCGTGGGACACAGAGCCCCAGGCAGCCCCCTCCACGAGGCGCGGTGGCAATCCAACAGGTCAGGGAGTTTGGAAACGATGGACGATGAAGGCCGCTTCGACGCATTGGTCGGAAAGATCTATGACACTGCCTACAGCGGGCTGGGAACCTTGTCGCTGGTGGAGGCGATCAGCACGGAGTTGAGCGCCCTGGGCACCCCCATGAACGGCGACGCGACGGTGCAAAAGCAGTTGTTGATGGAGTTCGTGGACCAGCTCAGCGAAGACACGTCGGAAAGCCCCACGGCCTTCGACGTTCTGCGTACCGACTCCGCCCTGCTCGAGCTCGATGAATTCGCACGGGGCTCCTCCGCCGAGCGGCTCTTGCGCCGGCTCAGCCCTCACCTCTCCCGCTCCAAGGCACTGCGCAAGCGACTGCAGCAACTGCAGTCGCAGAAAACCATCCGTGACATCGAACTGGCCTGGTTGCCCTTCGGCATGGTGTGGGTCGACGCCAAGCTGCGTGTGCTCTCCACCAACGCGCGGGCCGACGCGCTGCTGCACTCGGGCGACGGGCTGGTCGCGGAGTCCCAGCGGCTGCGCGCCAGCGCTTCGGCCGATACCGAGCGCCTGGACGGGGCCTTGCGCGCCGCGCTGGACCCCGCACAGCGGCAGAGCCGGCTGATGGCCCTGCGCCGGCCGGGCCAGCCGCTGCCGCTGGTGCTGTCCATCATTCCCGCGCCCGAGGTTCCGGGCCTGGAGGATGCGACCAGCGGCCCCGTGGCGCTGGTCATCATCCAGAGCCCCGGCGAAGCGCAGATCAACCTGGAGCACCTGCAGGCGATCTACGGGTTCACGGCCACGGAACGCAAGCTGGCCGAGGCGCTCCTCAACAACGAGACGCTGGAAACCTATGCCGAGGCGGCGCATGTCACGCGCCACACCGCGCGCACGCACCTGGCCCACCTGTTCACCAAGACCGGCACCTCGCGCCAGGCAGAACTGGTGCGGTTGCTGATGCTGGCCAATCCCCGGACCTGATTCCGGTACATGCCGCGTCAGGCCCTGGCGCAGACTGCCAGGTCAGGACACGATGTAGACCCCGGAGCCGGTGGACAACAACTTGCCCTGGGCGTCGAAGAACTCCATGCGCGTGGAGGCCACGCGCGACCCCAGGCGCATAACCTGCGCACGCAGGTCGAAATGGTCCCCCAGGCCGGGGCGCAGGTAGTCCACGCGCAGGTCGATGGTGCCGAGCTTGCCGAAGCGCTGCAGCCGCTGCGCAGGTGCTTCGTCCATATGCCGTGCGCCGATGGCGGCCATCACCGCCAGCCCGCCCAATCCATCCAGGCTCGCGCTGATCACCCCACCGTGGATACGGTTGTACTGGTAGTGCCCGACGAGTTCGGGCCGCATCACGATGCGCGCGCGCACATCGTCCGCTCCGATGTGGGTGATCTTCAACCCCAGCACCCGGTTGAAGACGATCATTTCCTCGAAGAGCTGCTTCAGGGCATCGACAAACTCCGGCTCGAAGGCCGGGATGCTTCCGGCATCCGCCGGCGGTGGGCCCTTGGGCATGTTGAACTCCTAGAACTCCTAGAACCCCAGCTGGCGCGCTGCCAGCTCTTTCATGATCTCTTCCGAGCCGCCACCGATCATCATCACCTTGACCTCACGGTAGATGCGCTCGCTGCGCGCGCCCCGCACTGTCCACGTAGTCGCGGGGGTATCGCACCGGCACCGTCAACCGGAAAAAGCCTTGGGCATCACGGCGCGGTGGAAGCCGTCGAAGGGCCGCACGGCTTCGCGCGCCTGCGTCGCGGCGCCAGCGTGGGCTTGGTCCCAGCCCATGCGCGCCTGCGGGCGAGCGCCGTCGATACGCAGGACGGTGCCGCTGATGAAGGATGCGGCGGGCCCGAGCAGGAACACGATGCCGCTGGACACCTCCGCCTCGTTGCCGAACCGGCCCAGCGGCACGGTGCCTGCCATCTTGCGCAGCATGGGCGCGTGCTCGGCCGGGTAATGGTCCATGCCGCTGGACGCGATGTAGCCGGGGGCAACCGCATTCACGCGCACACCGCTGTGAGCCCACTCCAGGGCCAGGGTTTCACTGAGGCTGACCATGCCGGCGCGCGCTGCGCCGCTGTGGGCCATGCCGGGCATGGAGCCCCAGATGTCGGCGACGATGTTCACGATGCTGCCGCCATACTGCTGCATGGACTGCAGGTAACAGGCCCGCGCCACCAGGAAGCCTCCCGTGAGGTTGGTGTCCAGCACGGCTTGCCAGCCCTTGGCGGATATCGCGGCGGCTGCGGCGATGTACTGCCCCCCCGCATTGTTGACGAGGCCGTCGATGCGGCCGTTCTCCGCCACCACCTGCGCGACCATCGCCTCCACGGCCTGTTCGTTGCGGACGTCGCAAGCCTGCCAGCGCGCGGACCCTCCATCGGCGGCGATCTCGTCCACCACGGACTGCAGCTTGTCCGGCTTGCGGCCCACGAGCACCACCCGTGCACCGAGCGCAGCCAGTTCATGGGCCGTGCATCGGCCGATGCCCGATCCGCCACCCGTCACCACCACCACCCGGCCAGCCATCAGGCCTGGGGCGAACACCGATGCGTAGGCCATGCCATCCTTGTCCTGTTGTGCGTCACGGCCATTGTGCATGGAGGCCATGCGGAATCCGAAGTGCGCGGGACAGTCGCTTTCCCGCTTGACGGCGCCGGCCAAAGCTGGAAACGACAACGCCCCGGGACGACCGGGGCGCTGAAGGGCCGGAAGCGAGCCGGAGCCCGCGGCGGCGTGAGAGTTACTGCTGCGCGCTGGTGCCGCGGCGGCGCACGGCGGCCAGGCCGACCAGGGCGGCGCCCACCAGCAGCAAGCTGCCGGGCTCGGGAACATTGTTGGCCGGCGGGTCACCCACGATCATGTCTTGCGCACCCGGCGCCTCCAGCACCATCACGTACTTACCGTCCAAGGACTGCGCGGTGGGGATGGCGGCGATGAACTGGTTCCAATAGTTCTGCGTGGCGTTGTCCAGGTCCCAGGCCTGGAATGCACCGGCCCCCAGGCTCCAGGACGAGGAGGTTTCGTACCTGCTTTCCCAGATGCCCAGCTGGATGGCGGCGCCCATGTTCCCGTTCACCGGATGCAGCCATGCATAGGGATCGTAGGCTCCGGTTCCGCTGAGCACCGTGTTGACCGCGCCCAGGAACTTCAGGGTCCGCGCGAACTCACCGTCGAAATTGATGGTGTAGTTGACGGTCTGCCCACCCTGGATCGTCTCGTACAGGTCGTAGCAGTAGGCATACAGGTCGCTCAGGCCGTCCACGAAGATGGAGGGCGACACGCCCACGGGGTTGGTGCCAGTGCCCTGGAAACGCCCGGCGCTGACGTACTCGGTGACCTTGGCGGTGCTGCTGCCCTGCTTCAGGAATTGGATGTGGACATCGTCGGAGCCCGAGCCGCTGAAGATGTAGTTGTCGAAAGTCACCGTCACGGCAGCTGCGCTGCACAGAGAGGCCATCGTCAGGCCGGCGGCGGTCACGGCGATTTGCTTGAAGAAGTTCATCGGGTCGTCTCTTTGAATGAGGGTTACCCCTAAGTCAAAGCAGATTGCGGACCAACTTCTCAAGCTGTTGATTCAATTGAATAAAATTGAATCTATTCGAGATTCGTAAATCATTCCGACAAGATCGTCGACAGTTAATACATCACTGTCGATACAGATTACACATCCGCTAACAGGACGGCCGGTCCCCGGGTCACAGCGCCGAAAAGTCCGGCTTGCGCTTGTCCATGAACGCCGCAAAGGCCTCGCGGGCCGCCGGCTCACGCAGCATACGGCCGAAGCTGGCTGCTTCGTCCTCGATGCGCTGGCGGACCTCGGCGGCCTGACCGGCCTTCATGAGGCGCTTGCTCTCCACCACCGAGGACAGGGGCTTGGCCGCCAGCTTGCGCGCCTGTGCCTGGGCTAGTTGGTTGGCCTCGGTGGGCGGCACGATGCGGTTGACCAGCCCCACTTCCAGCGCTGCCTCGGCCATAAAGGGCTCGCCCAGCAGCAGGGCCTCGGCCGCGCGGTGGTACCCCAGCATGCGTGGCACCAGCAGGCTGGAACCCGCTTCGGGACACAGGCCCAGGTTCACGAAGGGCATCGAGAAGGCGGCGTTGTCGCCCGCGTAGACCAGGTCGCAATGGAACAGCATCGTGGTGCCCACGCCCACGGCCGGGCCGCAGACGGCGGCGACGATCGGCTTGGGGAATTCGGAAATGCCGAACAGGAAGCGGAACACCGGTGCATCCAGCGTGCTGGGCGGGTTGTTCAGGAAGTCGCCGATGTCGTTGCCGGCCGAGAAGATGGTGGCATGGCCCTGGATGACGACCACGCGCACAGCGGCATCGTCACGCGCCAGCGCCAGCAGGTCGGCCAACTGGCCATACATCTGGCTGGTCAGGGAGTTCTTCTTGTCGACGCGGTTGATTGTCAGGGTCGTGACGCCGGCTTCGGTGTGGCTCAGGATCTCGCTCATAGGGTGCTCCGGATGTTCAGGTTGCAATGCAGCAGGGCATCGAGCATACGTCCCCCGCGCTGCCGACCGGCAGCGCTCTCCCGGGACGCGCCGCCTATTCCTTGTAGTAGACGATCTGCGTGCTGGTCGCCAGCAGCGTGCCGTCGGGCGCCCAGAGCTGCGCGCTCTGGTCGAAGAAACCGTTGAAGAACCCCTGGCCACGGGCCTGGCACAGCACATGGCCGTCACCCAGGGCGCGCAGCATTCCGCTGTCTGCATGGAAATACACCGTGAAGGACACGGTGCCGGCCGGCACATGCTTCGGCCTGCGCAGCCAGACGCGTGGATAGAAGTTGTCGGCGTAGGCGCACAGCGAGGAAAAATCCAGCGCGCGCGGCGGGTCGTCGCGCAGCCACAGGCGCGAGGTGCTGGCTTCTTCGGGCGGCAGGCTGCTGGCGACACCATCCCAGCTGCGCGGCAACGGGCCCTGGATGGGCAGCATCTCGTAGCGTGTGAACCAGGCGATGGGACTGTTGCGCGGCTGCAGGCGCTTGCAGTCCGCCGGTACCGGGCTCGCGGGCATCGGCATGTCGTTCTGCGACCAGGTCGGGCGACGTGCGGCCGTAAGTACCGTGGCGGTGGTCAGCGTCTGGACGTCGCCCTCGACGGAGGACTGCGTGAGCTCGACCATCCAGTGCTGTGTGGAGCGGTTGGTGCGCACGGGCCGCACCTGCAATTCAAAGGGGCCTTCGGCAATGCCAGCGGCATAGTTGACCGTGATGGACACCGGCTCGCCGAGCAGTGCGGGATGCTGCAATACCGCCTGCAGGATGTTCGCGGCGGTGATGCCGCCGAAGGGGCCCA
This sequence comes from Burkholderiaceae bacterium, assembly GCA_965278985.1. Taxonomy (GTDB): domain Bacteria; phylum Pseudomonadota; class Gammaproteobacteria; order Burkholderiales; family Burkholderiaceae_C; genus CAISIP01. The sequence continues at coordinate 3,677,669 of OZ257131.1, forward strand.
CCATATTCCAGTAGGCCTTGCTGGTGTGGCCACGGTAGCGGTCGCCGCCCAGCGGTTCCAGCGCGAGGGCTGCGTCGAAGGGATGCTGTGTCGCCTCCGACATGGCTCAGACCCGCTCGAAGATGCCGGCAGCGCCCTGCCCCATGCCCACGCACATCGTCAGCATGCCGTAACGCAGCTGCTCGCGGTGCAACGCATGCACAATGGTCGCGGCGCGGATGGCGCCGGTGGCGCCCAGCGGGTGGCCCAGCGCAATGGCCCCGCCCATCGGGTTCACCTTGGCAGGATCCAGGCCCAGCGTGCGCACCACGGCCAGCGACTGGGCCGCGAAGGCCTCGTTCAATTCGATCCAGCCGATGTCGTCCTGCTGCAGCCCGGCGTTGCGCAGCGCCGCAGGGATGGCTTCGATCGGGCCGATGCCCATGATCTGCGGCGGAACGCCACGCGAGGCAAAGCCGACGAAACGCGCCAGGGGCTTGAGGTCGAACTGCCGCACCGCCTTCTCGCTGGCCAGCAGCAGCGCACCCGCGCCATCCGAGGTCTGCGAGCTGTTGCCTGCCGTCACGGAGCCGCGCGCCGCGAACACGGCCTTGAGCTTGCCCAGGCCTTCAAGTGAGGTGTCGGGACGTGGTCCCTCGTCCAGCGACACCGTGCGCTTGCGCAGCGTCACTTCGCCGGTCTCCAGGTCGGGCGTGCGCTCGGTCACCTCCACCGGTGTGATCTCGGCCGCGAAGGCGCCGGCCTTCTGCGCCGCCAGCGCGCGCTGGTGGGACTGCAGCGCAAAGGCATCCTGGTCGGCCCGCGACACCTTCCACTGCGACGCGACCTTCTCGGCCGTCAGGCCCATGCCGTAGGCGATGCCCACGTTCTCGTCGTGCGTGAACAGCGACGGGGACAACGACGGGCTGTTGCCCATCATCGGCACCATGCTCATGCTCTCGACGCCGGCGGCCAGCATCACCTCGGCCTCGCCCACGCGGATGCGGTCGGCCGCCATCTGGACCGCGGACAGGCCGGAGGCACAGAAGCGGTTCACGGTGACGCCGCCCACGCTCTGCGGCAGGCCCGCCAGCATGGCGCCGATGCGCGCCACGTTCAGGCCCTGCGGCCCCTCGGGGATCGCGCAGCCGCAGACGATGTCCTCGATGGCGGCGGGATCGAGCCCCGGCACCTGGGCCAGCGCGCCACGGATGGCGGTGGCCAGAAGGTCATCGGGGCGCGTGGCGCGGAAGAAGCCGCGCTGCGAGCGCCCGATGGGCGTGCGGGTGGCGGCGACGATGTAGGCGTCCTGGATCTGCTTCATGGGCGGCTCGGGTGGTGTGCGGGGGGCTGCATCAGTTGCGCAGCGGCTTGCCGTTGGACATCATGGCCATGATGCGCTCCTGGCTCTTGGGGTGCTGCACCAGTGCGCAGAAGGCCTTGCGCTCCAGCGCCATCAGGTATTCCTCGGTGACCAGCGTGCCGGCGTCCACATCGCCGCCGCAGACCACCTCGGCGATCAGCTTGCCGATGTGGAAATCGTGCGCGCTGATGAAGCCGCCGTCACGCATGTTCACCAGCGAGCCCATGATGGTGGCGATGCCGCTGCGCCCGGCCACGGCGAAGCTGCGGCGCGCCGGTGCGCGGTAGCCCGCGGCGGCCATCGCACGCGCCTGGCCCAGCGCGACGAACAGCAGCTCATCGCGGTGCGGCACCACGATGTCACCTTCCACCAGGTAGCCCAGCTTGCGCGACTCGAGCGCGCTGGTGCCGACCTTGGCCATGGCCGCGGCCGTGAAGCCTTCGGTCAGGAAAGGCAGCAAGTCCTTGTTGGTGGACGCGTTGCTGGCCTCGGCGGCACGGCGCGCGATATACGCCAGGCCACCCGCGCCCGGCACGAGGCCGACACCGACCTCCACCAGGCCGATGTAGCTCTCCATCGCAGCGACACGGCGCGCGCTGTAGACGGCGAGTTCGCAGCCACCGCCCAGCGCCAGGCCGCGGATGGCCGACACCACCGGCACGCTGGCGTAGCGCAGGCGCAGCATGGTCTGCTGCAGGTGCTGCTCCGCGTCCTCCACGGCACCGATGCCGGCCACCATGAAAGCCGGCAACATAGCCTGCAGGTCCGCACCCACCGAGAACATCTCGTCGGGCGACCAGATCACCAGGCCTTCGTAGTCGGCCTCGGCCATCTCCACGGCGTTGAGCAGGCCTTCGGCCACGTCAGGGCTGATGGCATGCATCTTGGTGCGGATGCTGGCGATCAGCACGGCGCCGTCCAGGCTCCAGAGCCGGATCGCATCGTCCTCGAACACCGTGGTGCCGGCCTGCTCGGCGCGCGTCGCACCGGCGCCACGCACGTCTTCGCGGAACAGCTGGCGCGCATGCACCGGCAGGATCGCACGCGGCACGAAGCGGCCCTCGCGTGCGCTCCACGATCCCGCAGGCGTGTGCACGCCACCGGCTTCCGCCACCGGCCCCGCGAACACCCAGGCCGGCAGCGGCGCCGTGCTCAGCGCCTTGCCCGCATCGATGTCCTCCTGGACCATCTTGGCCACCTCCGGCCAGCCGGCCTCCTGCCACAGCTCGAAAGGCCCCTGCTGCATGCCGAAGCCCCAGCGCATCGCCAGGTCCACGTCGCGCGCGGTGGGCGCCACATCCTGGAGGTGCACGGCCGCGTAGTGGAAGGCATCGCGCAGGATGGCCCACAGGAAACGCGGCTCGGCGCCCTCGGCGTTGCGCAGCAGGCGCAGGCGTTCGCCGGCCGGCTTCTTGAGCATGCGGCCGACTACCTCGTTGGCCTTGGCACCCGAGGGCACGTATTCGCCTTGTTCGAGGTCAAAGCGCAGGATGTCGCGGCCGTCCTTCTTGTAGAAGCCCGCGCCTGTCTTCTGCCCCAGGTTGCCCATCTCCAGCAACTTCGCGAGCACGGGCGGCGTGGCGAAGTTCGCATAGAAGGGGTCTGTCTCCGCGCTCAGGGTGTCCTGCAGCGTCTTGATGACATGGGCCATGGTGTCCAGGCCCACCACGTCGGCGGTGCGGAAGGTGCCGGAGCTCGCGCGGCCCAGCTTCTTGCCCGTGAGGTCGTCCACCACGTCGTAGGTCAACCCGAAGTTCTCGACCTGCCGCAGCGTGGCCAGCATGCCGGCGATGCCGATGCGGTTGGCGATGAAGTTCGGCGTGTCGTAGGCCCGCACCACGCCCTTGCCCAGCACGCTCGTGACAAAGGCTTCCAGGTCGTCGAGCACCTGCGCCTCGGTCTGCGGCGCCGCGATCAGCTCCACCAGCTGCATGTAGCGCGGCGGGTTGAAGAAGTGGATTCCGCAGAAGCGCGGCCGCATCGATTCCGGCAGCGCCGCGGCCAGCTGCGTGATCGACAGGCCCGAGGTGTTGGAAGCGACGATGGCGTGTGGGGCCAGCGCAGGCGCGATGCGTTCGTACAGCGCCTGCTTCCAGTCCATGCGTTCGGCGATGGCCTCGACGACCAGGTCGCATCCTGCCAGCAGGTCGAGGTGTTCGTCGTAGTTGGCCTGGCGGATCAGTACCGCGTCCTCGGCCACACCCAGCGGCGCGGGCCTGAGTTTCTTCAGGCCGTCGACGGCTTTGATGACGATGCCGTTCTTCGGACCTTCCTTTGCAGGCAGGTCGAAGAGCAGCACCGGCACGCCGACATTGACGAGGTGGGCGGCGATCTGCGCGCCCATCACGCCGGCACCGAGCACGGCGACTTGTTTGACGAGGAATCGGGGCATGGAAGTATGGCTATAGGTTGTGGGGTCGCGCGATGGTGCTCAGGGCACGCGCACCCAGGTCTGCGTGCGGCCGAAGGGCCCGATGGAACCACGCACTTCGAGTTTCTTTCCGCCGTCCACAGGAGTCATGCGCAGGCTGTAGGTCTTGCCGTTCTCGGGGTCGAGGATCTTGCCGTCCTCCCAGACTTCCTTGCCTTCGGCCTTCTTCGCGCCGCGGATGATCTCCAGGCCCAGCATGGGCTTGCCCTTGCGGTCGTCGGTGCATTCCTCGCACACGGCGTCCTGCTTGGCGTCCTTGCGCAGAAGCTTCGTGACCTTGCCATTGAGCACACCACCGGCCTCGGTGATCTGGATCTCGGACTTGGTCTCCTGTGTCTTGTCATCGACGCTGCGCCAGGTGCCCACCGGGGTCATCTGCGCCCAGGCACCACCCGTGGCCCCCAGGCATGCGGTCGCCATCGCCAACGCGGTCATCTGCTTGATCATGGGTGTCTCCAGGTACGTGGGGTGCTGTGCGCAGCGATCAGGCGAACACGGCTTCGGTGTCCATCAACGGCTTGGCGCCCGTCCGTGCCGCCAGCATCAGCGAGGCCGTCTCGGGGAACAGCTTGGCGAAATAGAAGCGCGCAGTCTGCAGCTTGGCCTGGTAGAAGGGGTCGGTGTTGCCGGCCGCGATCTCGCGCAGCGCCACCTGCGCCATGCGGGCCCACAAGTAGCCGAAGACCAGGTGGCCCGCCACGCGCAGGTAGTCCACCGCCGCGGCACCCGCCTCGTCCTGGTTCTGGAAGGCCTTGAAGCCGATCTCGGTCGTGAACTTCGTCATCTTGTCGCCGAGGTAGGCGATGGGGTTGATGAACTCCGCCATCTTCTCGTTGACGCCCTCTTCTTCCACCAGCGCGGCGATGAGCTTGCCGAACTTGCGCAGCGTGGCACCGTTGTTGCCCAGGATCTTGCGGCCCAGCAGGTCCAGCGCCTGGATGGTGTTGGTGCCTTCGTAGATCATGTTGATGCGCGCGTCGCGCACGAACTGCTCCATGCCCCATTCCCGGATGTAGCCGTGGCCGCCGAAGACCTGCTGGCAGTGCGTGGTGGCGATCCAGCCGTTGTCGGTCAGGAAGGCCTTCACGATGGGGGTCAGCAGCGACACCATCTCACCACTGTCGCGGCGCACCTTCTCGTCCGGGTGGTAGTGCTCCTTCTCCAGCAGCACGGTGCAGAACATGGCCAGGGCGCGGCCACCTTCGGCGTACGCACGCGCGGTGAGCAGCATCTTGCGCACGTCGGGGTGAACGATGATCGGGTCGGCCGGCTTGTCCTTGGCCTTGGTGCCGGTGAGGGACCGCATCTGCAGGCGGTCCTTCGCATAGGCCAGCGCGTTCTGGTAGGCCACCTCGGTGAGGCCCAGCGACTGGTTGCCCACGCCCAGGCGGGCCGAGTTCATCATCACGAACATCGCGGCCATGCCCTTGTTGGGCTGGCCCACCAGCGAACCGGCGGCGCCTTCCAGCACCATCTGGCAGGTGGCATTGCCATGGATGCCCATCTTGTGCTCGATGCCGCCGCACCAGATGCCGTTGCGCGTGCCCACCGAGCCGTCTTCGTTGACGTTGAACTTCGGCACGGCGAAGAGGCTGATGCCCTTGATGCCGGGCGGCGCATCCGGCAGCCGTGCCAGCACCAGGTGCACGATGTTCGGCGCCATGTCGTGTTCACCGGCGCTGATGAAGATCTTGTTGCCCGTGAGCCGGTAGCTGCCGTCGGGCTGGGGCTCGGCCTTGGTGCGCAGCAGGCCCAAGTCGGTGCCGCAATGGGCTTCGGTCAGGCACATGGTGCCGGTCCACTCGCCGCTGGTGAGCTTGGGCAACAACAGCTGCTTCTGCGTCTCGGTGCCGTAGGCGCGCAGCGCGGCGTAGGCGCCGTGCGTGAGGCCCGGGTACATGGCCCAGGCCTGGTTCGCGGCGTTCAGCATCTCGTAGAGGCACTGGTTGAGTACCAGCGGCAGGCCCTGGCCGCCGAACTCCGGGTCGCTGCTCAGCGCGGCCCAGCCGCCTTCCACGAACTTCGCGTACGCGTCCTTGAAGCCCTTGGGCGTGGTGACGACATGGCTCTGCGGATCCAGCTTGCAGCCTTCTGCGTCGCCGCTGGCATTGAGGGGCAAGGCCACTTCGGCGGCGAACTTGCCAGCCTCTTCCAGCACGGCGTCGATGGTGGCGGCGTCGAGTTCGGCATGCGCCGGGATGGCCTGGAACTCGTCCGTGACCTTCAGCACCTCGTGCATCACGAAGCGCATGTCGCGCAGGGGCGGGGTGTAGCTGGGCATGCTGTGGGCTCCTAGGATGAAGATGTCTTGGATGGCGCGGCTCTGCGGGGGCGGGCCACGCCACTGCTGCTGTACCGCGACACGATGGATGAAAAACCGGTGTGGGCGCGCTGCAGCGAACCGGGGTTCTGCAGGAAACGTGCCTCGTAATGCAGCGCGAGGATCAGGCCGTGCACCTCGAAGGCCATCTGGTGCGCATCGGCGTCGGCCAGCAGGTGCCCCTCTTCGCGCGCCTGCAGGATCGCGCGGTACATGGCGTCGAGCCAGGTCTTGACGGATGTGGCCAGTGCGTCGCGCACGGGGCCGGGCCGGTCGTCGAACTCGACCGCGCCGCTGATGAAGATGCAGCCGGACTCGATCTCCAGCGCCACGCGCTGCATCCAGTTCGCGAACAGCGCCTCCACACGCGGCAGGCCGCGTGGGGCGGACAGTGCGGGGTAGAACACCTCCTGCTCGAATCGCAGGAAATACTCGCGCACCACCGAGATCTGCAGCTCCTCGCGCGAGCCGAAGTGCGCGAACACGCCCGACTTGCTCATGTGCGTGACCTCGGCCAGCGCACCGATGCTCAGGCCCTCCAGGCCCACCTGCGTGGCCAGGCGCAACGCGGCATCCACGATGGCCGCTTTGGTCTGCTGGCCCTTGAGCGAGGGGCGGGCGTCGGGCATGGCCGTACGCACGCCTTCCACGCTCCGGACGGGAGCGCTCTTGCGGGAGGCGGTGGAGGATGCCATGGCGGAGATGGAATAAAACGAACGGTCGTGCTATTTCGGAGCGGCAGTGTAGCAGGCAATCTGCGCGGCGTGTGCAGCCCTTTCGCTCCTGGGCAAACACCACCAGGGTCGACGCACGCCGGTCCTAAGCTTCCGCTAAGCCCCCGCGGTTAATCTGCCTGTCCATGCCGCCACCGTCCCTTGACGATGTGGCGGAATGGCCCATCGAAGGAGTTCCCGATGCCATTCGCTTCCCACACCCGCAGCAAGATCTTTTCGCGCTGGGCCGCCGCCGCCGCGGCCACCGTGCTCAGCGTGGCCGCCTTCGCGGCCAGCCCCGGCCTGCACGAGGTCTACCAGGCCGCCGAGGCCGGCCATGTCGAGCAGGCCCAGCAGATGATGGACCAGGTGCTGCGCGAGCACCCGGATTCCGCCAAGGCCTACTACGTGCGGGCCGAGCTCTACGCGCGCCAGGGCCGCGGTGCGCTGGCGCAACAGGCGCTGGCACAGGCCGAACGGCTGGAGCCGGGCCTGCCCTTTGCGGATGCCAAGGCCGTGCGGGCGCTGCGCGAGCGCGTGGCGGAGCTGTCGTCCACGCCGTCGCCTGCGCGCAGCGCCACGACGGGCGCCACGACCAGCGCGATGGCGGCGCCGCAGCGCACCAGCTCCGGCGTGGGCGCGGCGCTGCCGTGGCTCGCAGCCGCGGGCCTGGCCGTGGTGGCGTTGCTGCTGTGGCGGCGCCGGCCGCGGCCGGAACCGCGCGACGGGATCATCCTGTCCGGTGGCACGGGTGGCTACGCCCCTGGCGGCATGCCCGGGTACGCCCCTTCTGCGCCCTCCGCGCCCTACCCGGCCGCTGCTGCGCCGTCGGGGGGCGGATTGGGTGCGGGCATCGCGGGGGGGCTTGCCACCGGCGTGGCCGTGGGCGCCGGCGCGGTCGCGGGCCAGATGCTGATGCAGCGCATGCTGGGCGGCGGGGAGCATGCCGCGTCGTCCGGCGGCCTCTTCTCACCGTCCGCGGCGGACCGCGGCAACCTCGGGGGAGCGTTGGGAGATCCCACCGCAGGCCGGCCCTTGGCCAACGACGACATGGGCGGTTCCGATTTCGGCGTCGCCGATGCGGGATCCTGGGATGACGGCGGCGGCGGGGGCGGCGGCGACGACTGGAATTGAGCAGGCGGGGGCGCCGGCCTGCCCGTGGCTCACAGCACCGCGGCCGTGCGCTCCAGCTGGGCGAGCCGGCGCGCCAGCCGCCCCACGAAGTTCTGCGTCACGTGTGGCAACACGCGCTGCGTGGGCACCAGGATGCCGACCTGCATCTCGCGCAACTCCGGGAGGTCGAAGGGCCGCCAGACCATCTCGCCGTTGGTGAGTTCGCGGATGAAGGCGATCTTCGAGAAACACGAAACGCCCCGGCCCGCCGCGATCAGTCGCTTGATGGTCGGGGTGGAGTTGCAGGTCGCGGCCGGCTCCATGTCGTCCCAGAACTGCGTGAACTCCGGCGACGACGACGAACTCACGACGGGGTGGGTGCTGGAGCGCAGGAAGGGGTACTTCGCGCATTCGCGCAGCGACACGGCCTCGCCGGCGGCCAGCGGGTGGCCCGGCGGCATGATCAGGCCCAGCGGCATGTTGGCCATCGCCACGGCGGCCGTGCCGGTGGGCAGGCGGCCGACGAAGGTCAGGCCCACGTCGATCTGCCCCGAGGTCACATGCTGCGCCACATCCATGGGCTGCATGGCGGTGATGGTGTAGGTCACGGCGGGAAAGATCTGCGAGAACTCCTCCACGGCCTCGGGTAGCAGGTCGGCAAAGAAGGAGTCCATGGCGCCGACCTTGATGTGGCCGGTGCGTTCGCCCTTCAGCGCATCGAGCTCGGTGCGCAGCACCTGGTAGCCGTGCAGCGTTTCCTGCACATGGCGCAGCAGGCGTTCGCCGGCCGGGTTCAGGCGCAGGCCACCGGGCAGGCGGTCGAAGAGCTCGGTGCCCATCTCGTCTTCGAGCTTGAGGATCTGGCGGTTGACCGCGCTGGCGGCCACGTACAGCCGCTCGGAGGCCTTGCGCACCGAGCCGCTCTGGGCCACTTCGACGAAATACTTCAGGACGCTGGCATGCATGGGCGGGCGGTCTTTCAGGGACCGCGTACGTTATCAGGCCGCAGCCGATGTGCCTGTCGCAATCCCCGGATGGTCACAGGCTACACGCCCCACGTCCGCCGCGCCACCGGGCGAACCCAGCCCGCTCACGCCATCCGCGAAGAACTCGCGGTTGATGGCGATGAAGTGCTGCTGCGCCAAGGGCACACGCCCTTCCTCGTAGATAGCCTGCGTGGGACAGGCCGAGACGCAGATGCCGCAGTCGATGCACTCGTCGGGGTGGATGTACAGCGTGCGTTCGCCCTCGTAGATGCAGTCCACGGGGCAACACGTCACGCAGGCGCCATCCTTGACGTCGATGCAGGCCTCGGTGATGACATGGGCCATGGGATGCCCCTCGGCTTCAGCGGCCGGCCCAGCGCGGCTTGCGCTTTTGCTGAAACGCGGCCACGCCTTCCATGCCATCCTCGGAGTCCAGCGCAGCCACCAGTGCCGGCAGGCGCAGGCCATGGGCGCGGGCCGCGGGCATCTGCGCCGTCTCGCGCACCACCTGCTTGATGGCGCGCAGCGAGAGCGGTGCGCAGGCCAGCAGCTTGTCGACCCAGCGCTGCACGGCGGCGTCCAGCTCCGCGCGCGGCACCACCTCGTTGAGCAAGCCCCACTGCAAGGCCTGCGCGGCACCGACGCGTTGGCCGGTATAGAGCATGCCCATGGCCTGGCGGTACGGGATCTGCCGCTGCAGCAGCAGCATGCCGCCGTCCAGCGGCATGCGGCCCACCAGCGGCTCGGGCAGGCCGAAGCTGGCTTCCTCGCAGGCCACGACAATGTCGCAGCCCAGCACCATCTCGAAGCCACCGCCCAGTGCGAGGCCGTTGACGCGCGCGATCACCGGCACGTTCAGCGTCTCGCGCAGAGCGATGCCACCGAAGCCGCCCGGCCGTGACTGCGCCCAATACTGCAGGCCCGAGAGGCCGTGCGTGTTCTTGAGGTCGGCGCCGGCGCAGAAGGCGCGTTCGCCCGTGGCGGCCAACACCACCACGCGGACCTCGGGGCTGGCCTCGATCTCGCGCCAGATCTCCTGCAGGCGCTGCTCGGTGGGCAGGTCCACGGCGTTGAGCACCTCGGGGCGGTCCAGCGTGACGGTCGCCACGTGGTCGGCGATGCGCAGCGTGGCGGTCATGGTGTGGCCCCTTCGGTCTGCGGAGCCCAGCCGGCCAGCAGCGCACGCGCCTCGGCCAGCACCTCGTCGGTGTGTTCGCCCAGCTTGGGCGGTGCGCGGTGCAGGCCGGCGGCGGCGCCGGACATGTGGATGGGGCTGCCCACGAAACGCAATGCGCGCCCGCTGGCGCTCTGGCCTTCCAGCACCATGCCGTTGTGCAGCGTCTGCGGGTCCACCAGCGCATCGCGCATGTCGCGCACCGGGGCCGAGAGCAGGTCCTGCTGCTCCAACCGTGCAAGCCAATGCTCGCGCGAGTTGCTGGCGAAGCGTTCGCGGAAGATGCGGTGCAGCTCCGGCTTGTGCGCGAACTGCGCATTCAGGTCGCAGAAGCGCTTGTCCAGGGACAGGTCGTCGATCTCCAGCGCCGCGCAGATGTCACGCAGCGGGTTGGCCTTGAAGGCGCCCACCAGCACCAGCGGGCCGGTGGTGGTGTCGAACACGCCCGACAGCGGCATCGCAGCCCAGTTGACCTCGGAGTCCTCCATCATGACCATGGCCGCCTCCTGCATCTGCATCGCGAGCATGGAGTCGTACAGCGACACGGCGATCTTCTGGCCTTCGCCCGTGCGTTCCCGCTGCAGCAGCGCGAAGAGGATGCCCTGCACCATGTGCATGCCGGCCGTGTAGTCGGCCAGCGCCGTGGGGTAGATGGACACGGGGATGCTCGCATCCGCGCGCCGCATCATCACGCCGGTGAGTGCCTGGGCCAGCACGTCCTGCCCGCCCTTGTGGGCGTAGGGACCGGACTCGCCGAAGCCCGAGCCGCTGGCATAGACGATGCGCGGGTTCAGCGCCTTGCAGGCTTCGTAGCCCAGGCCCATGCGCTCCATCACGCCTGCGCGGAAGTTGCTGGTCACCACGTCGGCGTTCTTCACCAGCGTGCGCACCAGCTCCATCTGCGCGGGGTCGCGCAGGTCGATCTCCACGCTGCGCTTGTTGCGGTTCAGGCTGCAGAAGATGGGGTTGTCTTCGCCATGCGTGGGCGCGAAGGTGGAGCGGCTGAGGTCGCCCGCGCCCTTGCGCTCGATCTTGATCACGTCGGCACCGTGGTCGGCCAGCATCTGCGTGCAGACAGGGCCCATCATCACCTGCGTGAAGTCGATCACGCGGATGCCCGACAAGGGCAGGTTGTCGCGCGACATTTATGCGGTCTCCATCAACGGACGCGCCAGTTCCGGCACATCGGCGTTGGGACCCACCTGGTCACCCGGGTCCGCACCCTGGGCGCGCAGCAGCGTCTGCAGCTTCTTCACGTCGACGTCGCGCACGCGGATGCCCGCGTCGGCCGCCATCGCCGCGGCCACACCGGCCGCCTCGCCCATGGCCATGCAGGGCGGGATCTCGCGCGAGATCTTCTGCGCGGCCGAGGTGGAGGAATAGTGGCGGCCGGCGACGAGCAGGTTGTCGACGCTGCGCGGCAGCAGCGTGCGGTAGGGGTAGTAGTAGTCGCGGCCGCGGGCCACGCTGTCGTCGAAGCGCACGCGCTGCGTGACGTCGTCCTTGCTGAGCACGTATTCACCCTCGAGCAGGCGCGTCTGGCGGATGCCGGTCTGGGGCGCCATGTCCACGAGGTAGGCCCTTTCGAAGCCGGGCAGCTTGGCGCGCACCATCTCGATGACCTTGTGCACGGTGCGGCGGCCCTGCACCTCGGCGCGGGTCAGATCCTCCACCTTCAGGCCGTCCAGCCCCGGCATGTGGGGGCAGTTGCACCACACCACGCCGGGCAGCGGCGTCTTGAGCCACCAGTATTCCCAGGCGCCGCCCAGCACCTGCTTGATCTCGCGGTCCACAGCCTGGAAGGCCTCGGGGTGTTCGTTTTCGAAGGCTTCCGCCGCATCGGTGTCCACGCCACCCAGGCGGAACACGGTGGTCACGATGTAGTTGCCACGCACGTGTGGCGCACCGGCCGAGGCCGCCACATCCAGGTCGCCCGTGGTGTCGATGACCACGCTGCCCAGGATCGCCTCGCGGCCGTTCTTGGTGTCACAGACCACGCCGCGCACGGCGCCATCTTCCACCAGCGCGCGCGAGAACCAGGAATGCAGGCGCAGGTTCACGCCAGCCGCCTGCGTCCACTCCAGCGACACGCGTTTCCAGCCATCGGGGTCGAAGGCGGCGGCGAAGCAGATGGGGTGCGGCTTCTCGCGGCTGTGGAAGTCGAAGGTGCCCCAACGTTTCCAGCGGCGCACAGACTCGGGCAGTGCGCCCCACTCGTGCTGGCGCGGGTACTCGGCCAGACCGAGGCTGGACATGCGCTCGATCATCTCCAGGCACACACCGCGCACCGAGATCTCGCGCTGGTGGTTGTCCCACATGTCGTCGAGCACCAGCACCATGCCGCCCGATGCCAGGCCGCCGAGGTGGTTGTAGCGCTCCAGCAGCGTGACGCTGGCGCCGTTGCGGGCCGCGGCCAGCGCCGCCGCGATGCCGGCGGGGCCGCCGCCGACCACCACCACGTCGCTCTGTGCGGCGACGCGTACGTCGGTGGCGGGTTCCTGGATCCAGTCTCCAATGCGTGTCATGGCTTTTTCCTCTCTTGAATTCGATGGTTGCAGTGTCAGTGCACGTTCTCGGGCTGCCAGCGGATGACCAGGCGTTCGGCCGTGGCCACGATCAGGAAGAACAGCAGCGAGAGCGACGCGCTCATCACGATGGCCGCATACAGCAGCGGGGAGTCGAAGGCGAAGGTGGCCTGCAGGATCAGCGCGCCGATGCCCACCGTGGAGCCCACCCATTCGCCCACCACCGCGCCGATGACGGCCAGCGAGGCGGCGATGCGCAGCGACGAAAACAGGTAGGGCAGCGCGTTGAACAGCCGCAGTCGGAAAAAGATCTCGCTCTTGCTGGCCGACAGCACCCGCATCAGTTCCATGGCCTGCGGGTTCACGGACTCCAGCCCCCGCACCATGTTCACCAGCGTGGGGAAGAAACACACCAGCGCGGCGATGGTGATCTTGGGCTCGGGGCCGTTGCCCATGATCAGCACCAGCACAGGGGCCTTGGCCACCAGCGGAACGGCGTTGAAGGCCAGCACCACGGGGAAGAAGATGTCCTGCACCGCCTTGTTGTGCACGAACACCGTGGCCATGAGGATGGCCGCCAGCGTGCCCAGCGCGAAGCCGCTGGCCGCCTCGAAGGCCGTTGGCAGCAGGTTGGCCAGCAGCACGGAGCGCTTCTCGTACAGCGTCTGCAGCACGGCCCAGGGCGAGGGTGCGATGAAGGGCTTGACGTCGAAGAGCACGATCACCAGCCACCAGGCGGCGATCATGCCCACGATGCCGATCACGGGCAGGATGCGGCTGCGCAGGATGCGCTTGCGGCGCTGCTCGCGCCAGGCGGCGTATTCGGCGTCGTGCGCGGCATCTGCGCTGGTGGCAAGGCCCGGCATGGCGGGCACATTCAAGGTGGGTGTGGCCATGGGTCCCTCTCAGCAGGTTTCCAGCAACTGGCGAAGGCGGGCGGTGAGCGCGACGAAGGTCGGCGTCTCGCGCAGGGCCAGGTCGCGCTCGTCGGGCAGGTCCACCGGCACGATCTCGCGCACGCGCCCCGGGTTGGCCGCCAGCATCAGCACGCGCTGGCCCAGGAAGGCGGCCTCGTGGATGCTGTGCGTGACGAAGAGGATGGTCACGCCCGTCTCCTTCCAGACGCGGCGGATCTCCTGGTTCAGCCGGTCGCGCGTGATCTCGTCCAGCGCGCCGAAGGGCTCGTCCATGAGCAGGATCTTCGGGTCGCTGACCAGCGCACGGGCGATGGCCACGCGCTGGCGCTGGCCACCCGAAAGCTCGTGCGGATAGGCGTGGGCGCGGTCCTTCAGGCCCACGAGGTCCAGCAGCTCCAGCGGCGTGCGCCGGCCGCGCCGCGCGGCACCACCGCCCACCTGCAGCGGCAGCTCCACGTTCTGCAGGGCCGTGCGCCAGGGCAGCAGCGCCGCATCCTGGAACACGAAACCGATGTCGCGCTGACCGCGTGCGAGGGCCGGGTCAGCGCCCAGCACCTCTACACGCCCCCGGCTGGTGGGCTGCAGGTCGGCCACCACGCGCAGGAAGGTGGACTTGCCACAGCCCGAGGGACCCAGCAACGTCAGGAATTCGCCCTGCGCCACCTCCAGGTCCAGGCTCTGCAGGGCGGTGACAGTGCGCCGCTCGGTGAAGAAACTCACGCCCACACCGCGCGCGGTGATGGCGGGGCCCGTGGTGTGCGCAGTGGCCCGCGCGGCGGGCGCGACGGGTTCGACGATGGCGGCCATGTCAGTGCCGCCCGGCCGCCCGAAGGCATTGACGCATCCCCTCGGGGGGCAGCGGACCGCGCGAAGCGGGGGAGCGTGGGGGCCGTGTCATTTCAGGCCTTCAGGCGGGCTGCGGTCGTAGCCTTCAGGCCGTCGGTCCAGATCACGTCGGCCAGGGCCGGTGTCTTGGCCGTGAACTGGCCCAGCTTGGAATAGGTGTCGATCTGCGACTGCCACACGGTCGTGTCCATCGCACCCCAGCCGTCCTTCTGCGCCTGGCCTGCGAAGGCGTAGTCCAGCATCACGTCCAGCGCCACGCGTTCGTCCTCGCGCTTGAGGTTGGGATACTCTTTCATCAGCATGTCCACCGATGCGTCCTTGTTGGCACGCGCGTGGTTCCAGCCGCGCGCCGAGGCGCGCAGGAAGGCCTCGATGACCTTGGGCTGGGTCTGCAGCGTCTTGACCGTGGCGTAGTACGGCAGTGCGTACAGCTGCACGCCGGAGTCCCACAGCGTCATGCTCACCACATCGGGGCCCAGGACCTTGATGGCGGAGGTGTTGGTGAGCCAGCCGGTGACCGCGTCGACCTGGCCCGTCAGCAGCGGCGCCATGTCGGCCCCGATGGGCACGATCGTCACCGACGACTCGGGGATATTGTTCTTGGCCAGCAGGGCGCGCAGCAGCACGTTGCCGGTGGGCTGGATGCCGACCTTCTTGCCAACCAGGTCGGCAGGCTTGCGGATCGGGTTCTTGCCCAGCGAGAAGAAGGCGTAGGGGTGCTTGGGCGCGCCGACGGCGAAGCACTTGATCGGCAGGCCCTGCGAGGCGGCCAGCATGATGGACGGGCTGGAGGACACCTGCCCGACCTCATAGCGGCCCGAGGCCACGACAGCCACGCCGTCGATGTTGGGGCCACCGGGCTGGATCGCAAAGTCGATGCCCTCCTGCTCGTAGAAGCCCATCTGCTTGGCCACGATCTCGCCGATCTGGTTGCCGCCGGCGATCCAGCCGAGCTGCATGTTGACCTTGGCCTTGCCCTGGGCGCCGGCCTCGAAGGAGAACATGGCTCCGCTGGGCAGCGCTGCGGCGGCGAGGGAGGTCTTGAGAAGGCTGCGGCGGCTGAGGGCCGAAGTGACCGGGGTGTTGTGGCTCATGGGGAACTCCTTGCGAACGGGGGTGGAGGGGGCTGAACAAGGGATCGAGGCGGATACTAGAAATCGCCCCCGATGCTGTCGAGCGCCGTTTTTCGTGCCCCCATGTGCCGAAATTCGCTCAGGCCCCGTGCCGTGGCAGAGCGCACAGGCGCGGCGCACGGAATGCACAGGCGCGGGGAATCCCACCCACCCGGCGCGGGGTTGTTGTCACGGGGGAAGATGCTGCGGCGCAGCGAAGAAGGCGCGGCGGCGGAGCAGGTCCGCCGCAGAGAGACGCTACGTGGCCACCCCTGCGCATGGGGTGCCCACGAAGGAGAGGATCAGAGCTTGAAGGGCACCACCAGCTGGCGCTGTTCACCCAGGCCTTCGATGCCCAGCGTGATCACGTCGCCCTTGCGCAGGAACTGCTGCGGCTTCATGCCCATGCCCACGCCGGGAGGCGTGCCGGTGGTGATGATGTCGCCGGGCATCAGCGTCATGAACTGGCTCACGTAGCTCACGAGCTTGGCCACGCCGAATACCATGGTCTTGGTGTTGCCGGTCTGCTTGCGCACGCCGTTCACGTCCAGCCACATGGCCAGCTTCTGCGGGCTGGGCACTTCGTCGCGCGTCACCAGCCAGGGGCCGATGGGGCCGAAGGTGTCGCAGCCCTTGCCCTTGTCCCACTGCGGGCCGCGCTCAATCTGGAACTCGCGCTCGCTGACGTCGTTGATGGTGCAATAACCGGCGACGTAGTCCAGTGCGGACTTCTGCGACACATACCGTGCCCGCGTGCCGATGACCACGCCCAGCTCCACTTCCCAGTCCATCTTGACCGAGCCCTTGGGCAGCATGACGTTGTCGTCCGGCCCCTGGATGCAGGTGGTGGCCTTCATGAACACCACGGGCTCGCTGGGCACGGGCACGCCGGATTCGGCCGCGTGGTCCGCGAAGTTCAGGCCGATGGCCACGAACTTGCCCACGCCGCTGACCGGGCAACCCATGCGCGGTGTTCCGCGCACCAGCGGCAGCTTGTCGGTCTTGATCTTGCGCAGCTTGGCCAGCGCGGCGTCGCCGAGTTGATCGGGGCCGATGTCCTTGACCACGGCGCTCAGGTCGCGCAGCTTGCCATCCGCATCGACCAGGCCGGGCTTCTCCTTGCCGGGGTTGCCATAACGTACGAGTTTCATTTTTGCCTTTCAAGCTGGGAAGGGAAGACCGTGGACCCGGGGTCACGGCCCGCGGGATTATCAGTAAGTCGAGCGGCCGCCGGACAGATCGAACACGGCGCCGGTGGAGAAGGAGCAGTCCTCCGTGCACAACCAGCCCACCATCGAGGCGACCTCCTCCGTCGTGCCGAAGCGGCCCATCGGAATCTTGGAGAGCATGAACTGGATGTGCTCGGGCGACATCTGGTCGAAGATCGCCGTCTTCACGGCGGCCGGCGTCACGCAGTTGACGCGCACGCCCGTGTCGGCCAGCTCCTTGCCCAGCGACTTGGTCAGGCCGATCACGGCCGCTTTGCTGGCGCTGTAGGCGCTGGCGTTGGGGTTGCCGTCCTTGCCGGCGACGGAGGCGATGTTCACGATGCGGCCGTAGTTGCGTGCGCGCATGTGCTGCGCCACCTCGCGGCAACAGAAGAACAGGCCGTTGAGGTTGACCTGCATGACCTGCATCCACGCGTCGACGGGATAGTCCCATAGCTTCGTGTTGGGGCCGGTGATGCCCGCGCTGTTGACCAGCGCATCCACGCCGGCAGCATGGTGGGCCACGGTCTGGGCCAGGCCATCGACCACGGAAGGATGGCTGGCAACGTCCACGACCACGCCGTGGGACTGAGTGCCCAGCGCGGCGGTGGCGCGCGTGAGCGCAGCCTGGTCGCGGTCCCACAGGCACACGCTGCCGCCCGAGGTGATGACGCGCTGGGCGATGGCATAGCCCAGCCCCGTGGCGCCACCGGTGATGACCACGTGGCGGTTGTTCAGATCGAGTTGGTTCATATCAGCATGCCTCCGTCCACAGCGAATACCTGCCCCGTCGCGAACACCGATTCGTCGCTGGCGAGGTACAGGATGATGGGTGCGATCTCCTCGGCCTTGGCCAGGCGGCCCATGGGCTGGCGGGCCACGAAATCCTTGCGCGCCTGCACCGGGTCGGCGTAACTGTTGATGCGGTCGCCCAGCGAAGGCGTATCCACCGTGCCGGGGGCAATGGCGTTGCAACGGATGCCCTTGGCCACGAAATCCGCCGCGACCGATTTGGTGAGGCCCACCACGGCGGCCTTGCTGGCACCGTAGATGAAGCGGTTCGGCAGGCCCTTGAGGCTGCTGCAGACGCTGGCCATGTTGATGATGCTGCCGCCACCACCCTCCAGCATCTTGGGCAGCACGGCCTGGATGGTCCAGAACTGGGCACGCGCGTTGAGGTTGAAGGCGAAGTCCCACTCGGCGTCGGTGGCCTGCTGGATGCTGCCGTTGTGCACGAAGCCCGCGCAGTTGAACAACACGTCGATGCGGGGCATGCTGTCGACCACCTTCTGGATCGCCGCCTTGTCCAGCACGTCGAGGGCGGCGGTGGTCACGTTGGCCACGCCCTCATAGGATTTCAGCAGCGCCGCATCGCGGTCGGTCGCCAGCACCTGGGCGCCATTGGCGGCCATGGCCAGCACGCTGGCCTTGCCGATGCCCTGCCCCGCGGCGGTGACGAGGGCGGTCTTTCCACTCAATCGCATGCGTTCTCCTTGCTTGTTCTGGAAGCGCGAGCCGGAATTGTCCGAGGGCACGCCTGCATGCCCGCGGCGCGGATGCTTCGTGGGACGAAACGCAGACCGCCTCACCACCACGGCTCCTAGGGTTAGGCCCGATGGCCTTGTAGCCTTTAACATGCGATCTTAATTGGCCTGACCACTTGGCCAGTCATGGATAACCCCAATGCCGCTGAAGATCGTCGAGACCCAACGCCTGTACCGCCAGATCGCGGACCAGCTGCGCGCGGCCATCACGGCCGGCGAATGGGCGCCGGGAGAACGCATCCCCGCCGAGCGCGAGCTGGCCACGCAGCTCGGCGTGAGCCGCCCCTCCGTGCGCGAAGCCTTGATCGCGCTGGAGGTGGAAGGCTGGGTCGAGGTGCGCACCGGCTCGGGCGTGTTCGTGCTGGAGCGCAAGCCGGCCGCGCGTGCGGCCAAGGCCTCGCCGCAGCAGCCTACCTGGGCCGCCACCGAGTGGGGCCCGCTGGAGCTGCTGCGCGCACGCCGCGTGCTGGAAGGCGAGATCGCCGGCATGGCCGCGCAGCTGGCCAAGCGCAAGCACGTCGACGCCATCGCCAAGGCATTGGCCGCGATGGAGGAAGCAGCGGACCGGGGCGTGCTGCCCTTGCAAGGCGACCGCGACTTCCATTCCGCCATCGTGCAGGCCTGCGGCAACGGCGTGCTCATCGACACCGTGCAGCGCTTCTGGGACGCCCGCCGCGAGCCCATGTACGAACGCATGGTGGAACACTTCGAGACGCCGCGCTCCTGGCGCCTGGCCATCCAGGAGCACCACCAGATCCTCGACGCGATCCGCGCGCGCGACGCCGACCAGGCGCGCGCGGCGATGCACGACCACATGGACCGCTCCCACGCCCGCTTCAGCGCCAGCTGGCGCCACGCCGAAACCCCACGAAAGGCATCCCCATGACCCCCTTCATCCGCCTGCACGCCGCCGACGACGTGCTGATCGCCCGCACCCAGCTGCTGGGCGGCACTGTCGTCGAGGGCATCACCGTGCGTGGGCTGATCCCGGCCGGCCACAAGATCGCCACCCGCGCCATCGCCCCTGGCGAGCCGGTGCGGCGCTACAACCAGATCATCGGCTTTGCCTCGCGCGCCATTGCGCCGGGTGAACACATCCACACCCAGAATCTCGACATGGGGCCGGACAAGGGCGACTTTGCCCGCGACTACGCCTTCGGCGAAGACGTCAAGCCCGTGCCGCCGCTGCGCGAGGCCCATTTCATGGGCTACCGACGCGCGGACGGCCGCGTGGCCACGCGCAACTACATCGGCATCCTCAGCAGCGTGAACTGCTCGGCCACGGCGGCGCGCGCCATCGCGGACCATTTCTCGCGCCAGATCCATCCCGAGGTGCTGCGGGACTATCCGCAGGTCGACGGCGTGGTGGCGCTGACCCACAGCACCGGCTGCGGCATGGACACGGAGGGCGAAGGCATGCAGCTGCTGCAGCGCACGCTGGCGGGCTATGCCACGCATGCCAACTTCGCGGCTGTGCTGGTGGTGGGCCTGGGCTGCGAGGCGAACCAGATCAACGCCTGGCTGGCCTCCGGCAGCCTGCGCGAGGGCGACACGCTGCGCACCTTCAACATCCAGGACACGGGCGGCACGCGCAAGACCGTGGAGCGCGGCATCCAGATCGTGCAGGAGATGCTGCCCGCCGCCAACCAGGCGCGGCGCGAGCGCTGCAGCGCCAGCCACATCACCATCGGCCTGCAGTGCGGCGGCTCGGACGGCTACTCGGGCATCAGCGCCAACCCGGCGCTGGGCGCCGCGGTGGACCTGCTGGTGGCACACGGCGGCACGGCCATCCTGTCCGAGACGCCCGAGGTCTATGGCGCCGAGCACCTGTTGACCCGACGCGCCGTGCGCCGCGAGGTGGGGCAGAAACTGGTGGACCGCATCAAGTGGTGGGAGCACTACGCCGCCATCCATGGTGGCGAGATGAACAACAACCCCTCGCCCGGCAACAAGGCCGGCGGATTGACCACCATCCTGGAAAAATCGTTGGGCGCGGTGGCCAAGGGCGGCACGGCCAACCTGCAGGCCGTGTACGAATACGCCGAGAAGGTCAGCGCCCATGGCTTCGTCTACATGGACACCCCGGGCTACGACCCGGCCAGCGCCACCGGCCAGGTGGCGGGCGGCGCCAACATGATCTGCTTCACCACCGGCCGTGGCTCGGCCTACGGTTGCGCACCGGCACCGTCGTTGAAGCTTGCCACCAACAGCATGCTGTGGCAGCGCCAGGAGGAGGACATGGACATCAACTGCGGCGAGATCATCGACGGCACCTGCTCGGTGGCAGAGATGGGCCAGCGCATCTTCGACCTGGTGCTGGCCACGGCCTCGGGTGCGCAGACCAAGAGCGAAGGCCATGGCTACGGACAGAACGAGTTCGTGCCCTGGCAGATCGGCGCCGTGATGTGACCGGCAGCCTCCCTCCCCTCTCCTCCCATCACGATCACCATGACCCATACCATCCAGGCCGCCGCGCTGCGCGCCTCCGTCGCCCAGGTGCTGCACGCCTGCGGGAGCAGCCCCAGCGAGGCCGCCACCGTGGCGCACAACCTGGTGCTAGCCAACCTCAGCGGCCATGATTCGCACGGTGTCGGCATGCTGCCGCGTTACGTCGATGCCGTGCTCGAAGGCGGATTGAAGCCGAACCAGTCGTTGCGCACGGTGATGGACATCGGCACCATGCTGGCGCTGGATGGCCAGGCCGGTTTCGGGCAGGTGGTCGGCGAGCAGGCCATGGCGCTGGGCATGGAAAGGGCCAGGGCCCATGGCAGCTGCATCATGACGCTGGCGAACGCCCACCACCTGGGGCGCATCGGGCACTTCAGCGAGATGGCGGTGGCGCAGTCACTCGTGTCGCTGCACTTCGTGAACGTGTTGTCGCGGCCCATCGTCGCGCCTTGGGGCGGTGGCGACGGCCGCTTCGGTACCAACCCCTGCTGCATCGGCATTCCGCTGCCGCAGGGGGATGGCGAGCACGCGGGGCACTTCATCCTCGACTTCGCGACCAGCCGCGTGGCGCAGGGCAAGATGCGCGTGGCCTTCAACGAGGGCCGCCGGGTGCCGGAGGGCCTGCTGATCGACGAACACGGCCAGCCCACCACACAGCCCGGCGTGGTGGTGGTGCCCCAGTCCGGCGGGCTCTTCGGCGCGCTGCGGACCTTCGGCGAGCACAAGGGCTTCGGCATGGCCGTGGCCTGCGAGTTGCTCGGTGGTGCGCTATCGGGTGGTGGCACCTGGCATGTGCCGGCCGACAGCCGGTCTGCCATCATCAACAACATGCTGACGATCCTGATCGACCCGGCCCGGCTGGGCACACAGGCGTCCTTCCGCGAAGAGGCGCAGGCCTTCGTGCAGTGGCTGCGCCAGAGCCCTCCCGCGCCGGACATGGACGGCGTGTGGCTGGCGGGGGAGCCCGAGCGCGCTGCGCGGCAGGAGCGCGAGGCGCAAGGCATCGCCATCGACGACACGACCTGGGCGGCCATCGTGGCGGCAGGCCGCAAGGTCGGTGCAGAGGTGGGCTGATGCGAAAGGCCCGGGGCCGCCGTCAGTCGAATATCTTGCCGGGGTTCATCAGGCCCAGCGGGTCCAGCGCCTGGCGGATGCTGCGCATCACCGCCATCTCCTGCGGCGTGCGGCTGGCGCCGAGGTACGCCTTCTTGTGCAGACCGATGCCGTGTTCGGCCGACACGCTGCCGCGGAAGTGAGCCACCTGGTCGTAGACCAGGGCTTCCAGTGCGTCGGCCGCCCCGCCGATGGAGGCGCCGTCGGTGGTCACGTGCAGGTTGCAGTCGCCGATGTGGCCGAAGAACAGCGTGTGGTGCCGGGGCCAGCGTGCGTCCAGCAGTGCGCGGCAGCGGTCGGTGAACTCCCCGATGCGCGCCGCCGGCAGGCTGATGTCGAAGTTGACGGGGGGCTGCAGGCGGGCGGGAAACTCGGCGGTGGCTTCGCGGATCTTCCAGAGCTGGCGCGCCTGCTGCACCGATTGCGCGATCACCACGTCCAGGGCCTGGCCCTCCTCCATCGCGTCGCCCAGCGCGGCCTCCAGGGCGTCCTGCAGCGCCGGCGCATCGGCACCCACCACGTCGACCAGCGCCAGCAGCGGATGCGCCTGGCCGAAGGGTTCGCGCAGCTGCTGCCAGCCCAGCGAGGCCTGCACGAAGTCCCGCCACATGAGCTCGAAGGCAGCCAGCGCGCCCGGGAAGCGGCCCTTAATGCGGCCGAGCAACCCGAGGGCGCGCTCGTAGTCCGGCAGCGCGACCAGCGCCGTTGCCCGGGCCGCGGGCGCCGGCCACAGGCGCAGCACGGCCCGCGTGACCACCCCCAGCGTGCCTTCAGCGCCGATGAAGAACTGCTTGAGGTCGTAGCCGGTGTTGTTCTTGACCAGGGGCCGCAGCATGTCCAGCACCGTGCCGTCGGCCAGCACCACTTCCAGCCCCAGCGTCTGCTCGCGCACCATGCCGTACTGCACGACGCCGTTGCCCCCCGCATTCGTCGCGATGTTGCCGCCGATCTGGCAACTGCCCCGCGCACCCAGGTCCACGCCGAACAGCAGGCCATGCGCCAGTGCGGCGTCCTGCACGGACTGCAGCGTCGCCCCGGCCTGCACCGTGACCGTCCCGGCGGCCGCATCGAGTTCCTCGATGCGGTGCATGCGCTCCAGGCACAGCGCGATCGCGTGCGGACGCGGCACCGCCCCGCCCGCCAGGCCCGTGCGGCCACCCTGCGGCACGACCGCGACACGGTGCACATGGCACAGCCGCAGCGTGGCGGCCACCTGGGCGGTGTCGCGCGGCAACACCAGCGCCAGCGGCCGCACCGGCGGGGTTGCGCTCCAGTCGGTGCGATAAGCCTCTGGAACCGCTTCACCGTCCACGACGGCGTCGCGCCCCAGCGCCTGGACCAGCTGCGTCAGGAAGGCTTCGTGGGTCAGGTCCATGGTCTCAAAAAAATGTTCGAGCCGGCAAATACAGCTCGCGGCTCACGAGAGATGTGACGGGCCGCGCGGGGCTCGCATCAGGAGATTCGCGGAAGGCCCAGGGGCGCCGCCATGCCGGGGATCACCCCGTCGGAGATGAAGGTGCGGCAGCGCTGCATGAACGCCTCCAACGCGCGCCCCACCTTGCGGCTCCGGGGCCATGCCAGCCCCAGCAACATCGGCCGGTGTTCGCCCAGCAGTGGAACGGACACGACCGGCCGGCCGTCCAGCGCGAGGCTGGACCGTGGCCGCACGTTCACGACGGAATACCCGATGTGGTTTGCCACCAGGGAGCGCACCACATCGGGACTGTGCGACCGCGCGGTGACCAGCGGCGCACAGCCTACCTTGTGGAAGAGCGACAGGAAATACTCGCGGCTCTGCGGCAGGTCCAGCAGCACCATTGGATGCTGGGCCAGCTCCTCCAGCGTCACGGCTTCACGCTGCGCCAGCGCGTGGCGCTCGCCCATGATCACATGGGGCGCGAGCGAAGCCAGCTTCTCGAACTGGATGTCGGCATCGCCGATGTCCAGGTCGTAGGTGATGGCGATGTCGATCTCCGCATAACGCAGCTTGTCCAGCAGCCCTTCCTGGTGGTCCTCGATCGTGGAGATCTGCACCGCGGGGTGCGCCCTGGCGAAGCCCTGGCAGAGTTCGGGGACGATCATCGGCGCGAAGGTCGTGAAGCAGCCCACGCGCAGCGGACCCGACATCGCCTGGTCCGCATTCGCGGCCACGGCATACAAGCCCATCGACATGTCGATGATCTGCCGCGCCTCGCGCAGCACATGGCGCCCCGCGGGTGTCAGCGACAGCCCCTGCGCATGGTGGCGGATGAACAGCTGGACCTGCAGTTCCCGCTCCACATGCGCCACCGCCGCCGATACCGAGGACGGCGACACATGCACATGCGCCGCCGCCTCCGCCACGCTCCCGCATTCGCTGACCGCGACACAGTATTCGAGCTGGCGAAGGGAGATGCGGGTGGCCACGGAGCGGTGCCTTCAGGTCAAAAGGGGGCATCGTAGCCCAGGCCACGGCGGGCTTATCCCGGCGCGCGCATAACCATCAGCGCATCCACCACGCGCACCTCGCCACTGCCCTTCTTCACCAGCACCGGGTTCAGGTCGCAGGCGCCGATCAGGTCGCCCAGGTCCATCGCCAGGTCCGACAGGCTGGACACCACACCGGCCAGCGGCGCCAGGTCGGTCTTCGGCAGCAGGTTGCGGTAACCATCGAGCAGCTTGCCCAGGCGGGTCTGCAGCACCATCGCCTTCGCAGCGTCGGGTGGCACCGGTGCGAGGTCCACCGCGCGGTCCGCGTGCAGCTCCACCATCGTGCCGCCGGTGCCCACCACCATCAGCGTGCCCAGCGGCGCCGCGGCCGCGAAGCCCACCACAGCCTCGGCATCGCCGGCGATCTGCTCCTGCATCTCGTAGCCGTCGATGTGGGCCTGCGGTGCGTTGCGGCCCACGTTGGCGGCGATGGTGGAGAGCGCAGCGCGCAGGCCATCGAGGTCGTGCACGTTCAGCACCACGCCGCCCACGTCCGAGCGGTGGCTGATCTGGCGCGAGGCAACCTTCACGACCATTGGGAACCCGATGTCCCCGGCACGGGCCAGGGCCTCTTCGGCGCCCGTAGCCACCATGGCCTTGACGACAGGCACACCGTAGCTGCGCAGGATGCGGAAGCACAGCGCCGGCGCCAGGCTGCCGGTGGCGCCGGCCAGCAGGCGGCGCCATTCGGCGGCCTCGGGGTTGCGCAGGGGCAGGCCTGCGCGGTGGGCCTCGGCCCAGGCGCCGGCACGGCCGACCTGGCCCTTGCCCAGGTGGTCGACGGCCACCAGGCCCGCGCGCAGGCCGCGCACCACCGGCACGGGGGAATGGGCCAGTGCGGCGAGGATGCCTTCGTGCAGGCTCTCGCCGGTGGGCGAGATGACCACCACCGGCTTGTCGCTGTCACGGCCCAGCGCGGCATAACCCGCCACATGCTGCAGGTACTTGTCGCGCACATAGGGGTTCAGGCTGGTCTGCGCATCCTGCAACAGCGCCAGCGCGCCCACGGCGGGTTCCGCCAGGACCGCGGCGAAGGCCGCTGCGGGATTGCGCGCCGCCAGGTCCACCGTGGCCCCCACGTCCACCGGGTTGTGGCCCGGCGTGCCCGGCAAGGCCGCACGGACCGCGGCCCGTGTGGCCTCCGAGAACACGGCAAGCGCCACGCCGGCCGACGCCGCCACATCGCAGGCCAGCGCCGTCTGGCCGCCGGAGATCCCTCCCACGGCGATGCGACCACCACCGGCCATGCGGCGTGCCGTCACGGCGCATTCCAGCGAGCCCACCAGCTCGTCGTAGTCGCGCGCGACCGCGATGTCGCAGGCGCGGAAATAGCTGTCGAAGGCATCGCTGCTGCTGATCAACGCGCCCGTGTGGGCCTGCGTGGCGGCCGACCCCATCTCGGAGCTGCCCACCTTGAGCACCACCAGAGCCTTGCCCGCCGCATGCAGCTGTTCGGCTGCATGGGCGAAGGCCACCGGGTCGTGGATGGATTCGGCCACCACGCCCACCACCTTCGTGGCGTCGTCCTGCGCCAGCCACACCAGGTAGTCCGCGGCCGTGACCTGGTACTCGCTGCCCACCGTGACCATCTTGGACAGTCCGGTGGTGATGGTGTTCATGACCGAGATCGCTGCCGAGCCCGACTGCGCCACCAGCGCCACCGGGCCCGGCGTCAGCCGCTGCGAGGGCCGCGACGGATACAGCGGCATCGAATCCGTGAAGTTCACGAGGCCCATGCAGTTGGGCCCGTTGATGGACATCGCGCACGCCGCTCCGAAGGCACGCACCGCGGCCTCCTGTTCGGCGGAGAAGCCATTGGAGAACACGTTGGCCGAACGCACGCCCGCAGCCTCCAGCTTGCGCAGCGTCTCCAGCACCTCGGCGGCCGGCACGGCCACGATGGCAGTGTCCACACCCGCGGGCAGGTCCTCGTAGCGGTTGCAGACCGGCAAGCCGTCGATCTCGCGCGCCACGGGATGGATAGGCAGGATGCGGCCCGCATACCCCCACGCCTGCAGGTTCTGGATCACGATGTTGCCCTGCGAGCTTCGCTTGGACGAAGCCCCCACGACGGCGGTCACTTGCGGCCTGATCAGCGCCGCCACGTCTCTGTACACAGGCGATCCCTTCTTCACTTCTTCAGCCACACTTCGGCCCAGTTGGGATTCGTGTTGAAGGAAAAGTCGAACTGCGCATCCAGGCCCTCGTAGCGCGTGGACACGCCGTGGTAGAGCTGGCCACCGGCCAGGGTCAGCTGGTTGAGGTCACGTGCCACGATCTCGGCGTAGCGCTTGTACACCGCGCGCTGCTTGTCCAGCGGGGTCGATGCGGCCTCGGCCACGACCTTGTCCATCTCGGGATTGCAGTACCCCGTGGGGTTCACGAAGGGCAGGTCGCCGGCGTTGCAGATGTAGCTGCGGTCCACGCCCAGCACGGGGTTGGTGCGGCCGGTCAGCGAGATCACCGAGGCGTCGAAGGCCTTCTGCTTGTAGACCTTGTCCTGCCAGATCTGCGGGTCCAGGCCGGCCATCTTCACATCCACGCCCACGGCATTCCAGTTGCTCTGCACCACCTTGCTCACGGCGTCGTAGGGTGCCCGCGCGATGTAGGTGAGTTCGATGGACATGCGCTTGCCGTCCTTCATCGGATAACCCGCCTCGTCGAGCAGCGCCGCTGCCTTTTTAGGGTCGAAGGGGTATAGCTTGTCGTAGTCCACCGAGGGATCGTAGAGGTTCTTGAACTGGTCGGGGATCGCGTTCTTCGCCTTGGTGCCCATGCCCTGGTAGGCATCGGCGACGATGCGGTCGCGGTCGATGGCCTGGAACAGGGCCTGGCGCACCTTGAGGTTGTCGAAAGGCGGCTTGCGCATGTTGAAGTCCAGCACCGAGCGCTCGGGCGCGTTGTTCTCGATGCGCACCAGCTTGAAGGTGCCGCCCTTCTCGCTGGCGCGGGCGGTCGTGACCTGCACGGCGTCAGGGCGGATCCAGTGCACCTCGCCGCGCATCAGGGCATTCAGGCGCTGCTGCTGGCTGGGGATCAGCGCGAAGACCACCTGGTCGAGGTAGGGCTTGGGGGCTTCCCAGTAGTTGGGGTTGCGCACGAAGGTGATGGAACGGCCGCTTTCCCACGACTGGAACTTGTAGGGGCCCAGGCCCACGGGGGCGCGGTTGGCGGGATGGGTCGCGAGGTCGCCACCAACTTCGTAGACATGCTTGGCCATCAGCGGGAACACCTCCTTGTCGAAGAGGTCCAGCGTGGCCGTGAGCGGCTCCTTGAGCGTCAGCACGAAGGTGTGGGCGTCGGGCGTTTCGGCCTTGTCGACGATGGGGTTGAGCTTGCCGAGGTAGGTGTTGAACTTGGCGAAGTTGTTCAGCGTGAACAACACATCGGCCGAGGTGAAGGGCTGGCCGTCGGACCACTTCACGCCCTGGCGCAGCTTGAAGGTGTAGACCTTGCCATCGGGCGAGACGGTCCACTCCGTGGCCAGGCGCGGCAGGCGCTTGCCGTTGCGGTCGTAGGTCATCAGGCCATCGGCCCAGACGTCGGCAATGATCAGCGACGAGGTCAGCGAGGTCAGGTGCGTGTTGAAGGTGGAGAAGGCACCGGGGTCGAGCGCGGCGACGATGGAACCTCCGCGCTGCGGCTGGGCGAACACGAGGGGAGAGGTCGCGGCGCACAGCGCGGCCGCGGCGAAGGTGGCCAGCGTGGCGCGCCGCGTGCAGCGCAGGGCCCGGGCGGGAAGGTCTGCAATGCGGCGGGGGGAGCGTTTGTTCATGGTGCAGGTCTCTCAGGCAGGTTGCAAGGCAAAGGGTGGAAGAGGGAAACGCGTGGGATGGGGTGCATCTCAGGCCGCCACGGCCGCGCGGCTGGCCATGGCCGCCGCGAGCCGTGCCCGCGCCTGGCGGGGATCGGCTGGCAGGCGGGCCGCCAGCAGCAGCTTCGTGTAGTCGTGCTGCGGGTTCGCGAACACATCGCGCCCCAGCTCCACGATGCGCCCGCGGTGCATCACGGCCACGCGGTCGGCAATCGACTCCATGGCATTCAGGTCATGGCTGATGATCACGAAGCCCACGCCGGTCTTGCGTTTCAACTCGCGCATCAGGTCCAGCACCTGGCCCTGGATCGAGATGTCCAGGCTTGAGAGCGGCTCGTCGGCCACCACGATGCGTGGCTCCAGCATCATGGCGCGCGCAATGGCCACGCGCTGCTGCTGGCCGCCCGAGAGCTGGTTCGGGTAGCGCTGCATGAAAGTGGCCGGTGGGTTGAGCTCCACCGAGGCCAGGTGGGCTTCGATGAAGGCCGACTGCTCCGCGGGGCTCGCCAGGTTGTGGCGACGCACCACATAACCCAGCGACTCGGCCACGCGCATGCGCGGGTTCAGCGAGGAGGCCGGGTCCTGGAACACCGCCTGCACGCTGCGCCGGTAGGTGTCGTGTTCGGCCGAGGACAGTTTGGTGAGCGGCTGGCCGCGGAAGCGCACCTCGCCGCTGGTGGGTTTGTTCAGGGACAGCAGCAGCTTGGCCAGCGTGCTCTTGCCCGAACCGGACTCGCCCACGATGGCCAGGGTTTCGCCCTCGTGCACCTCCAGGTCCACACCGTCCAGCGCATGCTGGTAGCGCCTGCGCCAGCCCTCCTGATTGCGGCTGATGAAGACCTGGCTGACGTTGTGCAGGCTGAGGATGGGGGCCTTGGCCGTCGACGTTGTGGTGGTGCTCATGCTGCGCTCCCCGTGGTGGTCGCGTCCGGCCGGCCGCGCCGGGTCAGGTTGATCAGGCGGGCCGAGTACGGGTGCTTGGGCGCATCGAAGAGCGCCAGCGTCTCCGCGCTCTCCACCACCTTGCCACCGTTCATCACATACACGCGGTCGCACAGCGCGGCCACCACGCCCAGGTCGTGCGTGATGATCACCATCGCCATCTGCCGCTCATGGTGCAGCCGGCGCATGGTCTCCAGCACCTGCAGCTGCACGGTCGCATCCAGGGCCGTGGTGGGCTCGTCGGCGAACAGCAGCAGCGGCTCGCTGGCCAGCGCCATGGCGATCATGATGCGCTGGCGCATGCCGCCGGAGAGCTCATGCGGGTAGCGTCGGGCCACGTGTTCGACGTCGCGCAGGCCCACCTCGCGCAACAGCGCGTAGATGCGTTCCTGTTCGGTCGTGGGATATTGGCCGGGGCTCAGCGCTTCCTTGATCTGCCGCCCCACGCGCATAGTGGGGTTCAGGTAGCCCAGCGGGTCCTGGAAGATCATCGAGAAACCGGACTTGCGGCGCAGATTGCGCAGGCCCTCGTGCGGCATGGTCAGGGTGTCGACGCCATTGAAGTGCGCCGTGCCGCTGAGTTCGGCGAACTCCACGTTGGCCATCAGCCGGGACACGGCCCGCGCCAGTGTGCTCTTGCCCGAGCCGGATTCGCCCACGATGCCCACGCACTCGCCGGGGGCCACCTGCAGATCCACGCCATCGACGGCGCGCACCACGGTGCCACCGGTGCGCAGGTGCACCTTGAGGTTGCGTACATCCAGGACCGGCTTGGCGCCGGGTTTCGCAGGAGATCCCGTGGCGGCGACAGTGGCGGAAGGTTGTTCTTGCATGGTCCGCATTGCGTCAGTGTTCCAGTCCGCCCTGCGTGCCCTTGCGGCGCGCGTCGGACATCTCGTTGAGCCCATCTGCGAAGAGGTTGAAGGCGATCACGGCGATGCAGATGGCCGCCCCGGGGAAGATGCTCATCCACCAGGCCTGGCCCATGAAGTCCTGCGCGGAGAACAACAATTGGCCCCAGCTGATCATGTTGGGGTCCGACAGGCCCAGGAAGCCCAGGCCGGCCTCGATCAGGATCGCGATGCTCGCGTCCAGCGCCACCTGCACGATCACGGGCTGCATGGCGTTGGGCAGGATCTCGCGCGTGATGATGTGGAAGGTGGACAGGTTGATGACCTTGGCCGCGGCCACGAACTCGCGGTCGCGCAGTTTCAAATACTGGCCGTAGACCAGGCGCGCCTCCACCGGCCAGATGGCCAGCGTGACGGCGGCGATCAGCAGCCAGAAGCTGCCGCCGAACATGGCCACCGCAAACAGCACGAACATGATTACGGGCAGTGTCTGGAACAGCTCGGTCACGCGCATCAGCACGGCCTCGACCCAGCCACCGAAGTAACCCGCCAGGATGCCGATGGTGCCGCCCACGAAGAGGGCAGCGAAGGCCGCGCCGAAGCCGATGGCCAGCGAGGCGCGCGTGCCGTAGACCACCATCGAGAAGATGTCACGGCCTACGTTGTCGGTGCCGAAGTAGTGCTGCCCGCCCGGCGCCGCCAGGCTGTGGGGGGTCTGTTCGAAGGGGCCGTAGGGCGTGATCCACGGCGCGAAGATGGCCAGCAGCGCCAGCACCACCAGCACGATGAGGCCGATGGCGCCGTGGCGCGTGCGCAGAATGCCGCGGATGCCGGACCAGGTGCTCTGCAACAGGGCGACGAGCGGGTTGGCCGGGCTTGCCGGCGCGATCGTCGCGGAAGAGGGAGTCATGTTCGCGCTCATCAGTGGGTGCGGATACGGGGGTCGATCAGGGCGTAGAGCACGTCGACCACGAAGTTCATGATGACCACGGCCAGCGCGGAGAAGATCACCACACCCATGACGGTCATGTTGTCGCTGGTGCGGATGGCCTCGATCAGCAGCAGGCCCAGGCCCGGCCAGGTGAACACCGTCTCCAGCAGCACGGCACCACCCAGGGCGGCCCCGAAGGCGTAACCGGCGATGGTCACAAGCGGCAGGCTGGAGTTGCGCAGGATGTGGCGCCAGATGATGGCGTTGCGCTTCAAGCCCTTGGCCCGTGCGGTCACGATGTAGCCCTGGCCCAGCGTGTCGACCACACTCCCGCGCATGATGCGGGCGAAGCGCATGCCTTCATGGATGGCAAAGGCCGCCACGGGCAGCACCATGTAGTAGGCACGCTCCATGACCCATTCCAGCCCTGTGGCCTGCGACAGCAGCGGGCCCATGCCCTGGGTGGGGAACCAGCCCAGCTGCATCGCCAGCAGCAGCACCAGCAGCTGGCCCAGCCAGAAGGTGGGGATCGCGTAGATGATCAGCGTGGCCGTGGTCCAGGTCTGGTCCACACCCTTGCGCCGCGTGGTGCCGGTGATCACCCCGATCAGCATGCCCAGCGGGATGGCCACGCCGAAGCCCGCGCTGGCCAGCAGGATGGTGCGCGGCGCGCGCTCCAGGATCAGATCGAGCACCGGGCGCTGGGACTGGTAGGAGAAACCGAAGTCGCCCTGCAGCAGGTTGCCGAAATACGTCCAGATGCGCACGTACAGCGGATCGTTGAGGCGGTACTTGGCCTCGATGGCGTCGCGGAAGGCCTGCGGCACGGGGAAGTCCCCCACCATGGCCTGCACCGGGTCGCCCGGGATCAGCTGCTGCATGAGGAAGATCGCCAGGATCACAGCGATGAGCAGTGGGATCGCGTGCAGGATCCGGAAGAGCGTGAAGCGCAGCATGTCGCAGAACTATCCAGATCAGCCCAGGCGGAAGAAGGTGGCGGCGTTGCCGTAGAGCCACTTCTCCATGACCTTCTCCTTGATGGGCAGCTCCTGGTATTCCTTGATCAGCGCCTCGAAGGAGGTGCCGAAGAGGTAACGCGACAGGCCGACCATGATCTTGTCCTGCAGCAGCGTGTTGCCGAACTGCATGAACTGCTCCCAGCCCGAGCCCTCCTGCGCAAGGTACTTGGGGCGGTGCGCAGCGGTGTCGGCGTACAGGTTGGGGTGGCGGCGCAGCAGGCCCACCATGTCGGTGATCCAGGGCCAGCCGCCCAGGCCCGCGATCACGCGCAGCTCGGGGAAGTCGATGCAGATCTCGTCGAGGTGGCGGGGGTGCGCGATCTCGTAGGGGCGGTCGTTCGCATACGTCATGGCCGTGTAGATGCGCACGGGCACGTCCAGCTCCACGCACTTGGCGTACAGGGGGTAATAGCGCTTGTCGCTCGCAGGAATGGCCGTGTAGAGGGGCGAGACACGCAGCCCGCCCGCTCCGTCCTCGCGCACCAGGCGCTCGAACTCGCGCACGCCGCGCATGCCGTCCGTTGGGTTCATGTGGGCCAGCGAGAAGAAGCGCCCGGGATACTGCGATTGCACCTTGCCGATGGCGCTGTTGGAGACGCCCACCAGCAGTCCGCGCTCGATGCCGGCAGCATCCATGTCGGCCACGAGCTTCGGGAAACCACCATCATGCGCCGGTGCAGCACTCCCCTCCTCCACCGCGGGCTTGCGGTTGGTCGCCTGGCGGAACACATGCGCGTAGTTGGCGAAGCCGTAGCCGGCAGGACGGGGCAGCGAGTCCGGGAACGGTGTGCCCGGACGGCCCTCGAGGATCGCTTTCGCGGCGGGGTCGGATTCGCTCTTGGGCGCACTGATTTCGAGATCGATCACACGGGTCATGACAGTCCTTGTTGAGAGATTCCAGAACACGTTGCAGGCATGCCCCTGAACGGGACACGGCGCACGGAAAAAGTACGCCTCTGCACCGAGTTGGCGAGCGGCCGCACTCCGGGAAATGCGATGCGCGACAACGTCTTGGAACGGGATTAAACGGTCAGAACCGTGACCGTTGCGTCGCCGTTTCTGCAGCATGGCTCGCCCCAACCGAATCAGGCGCTGCTTCGGGTTTTCCAACGCATCGGTTGGCAAATGCGACGCAGCAACCTGCATCCCTGGGCTGTAATCCACCGCGTTGCAAGGAGGGCGGGAAACAGCGCGCCGCCTCCGCCGTGGGTTTACAGAGAGGATCGCCGTGAGAGCTGAAGAGAGGACAGTGGACACGCTTGTCGTGGGAGCCGGCCAGGCCGGCATAGCGATGAGCGAGCACCTGCGCCTGCAGGGTGTGCCGCATGTCGTGCTGGAACGCAACCGCATCGCCGAGAGCTGGCGCACCGGGCGCTGGGACTCCCTGGTCGCCAACGGCCCCGCGTGGCACGACCGCTTTCCGGGCCTGGACTTCGAAGGCCTGGATCCGGATGCCTTTGCGTCCAAGGACCAGGTCACCCGGTATTTCGAAGACTATGCGCGCAAGATCGAGGCCCCCATCCGCACCGGCGTCGAGGTGGCGCGTGTGGCCCGCAACCCGGGCCGGCCCGGCTTCCAGGTCTTCACCTCCGAAGGGACCTACGACGCGCAACGCGTCGTGGTCGCCACCGGGCCGTTTCAGCGGCCCCTCATCCCGCCCATCGCGCCACAGGACCCACGGCTCCAGCAGATGCACTCCGCCGACTACCGCCGGCCGGAGCAGCTATCACCGGGCGCGGTATTGATCGTGGGCGCGGGCTCCTCCGGCGTGCAGATCGCCGACGAGCTGCAGCGCGCGGGCCGCAAGGTGTATCTCTCGGTGGGGCCGCACGACCGCCCTCCCCGCGCCTACCGCAACCGCGACTTCTGCTGGTGGCTGGGCGTGCTCGGCAAATGGGATGCCGAGGTCGCCATCCCGGGTCGCGAGCATGTGACCATCGCCGTGAGCGGTGCGCGCGGCGGGCACACGGTCGACTTCCGCCGGCTCGCGAGCCAGGGCATCACGCTCGTGGGGCTCACACGCGCCTTTCACGACGGCGTGGTGCAATTCGAGCCTGACCTGGTGGCCAACATCGCACGCGGCGACGCGAATTACCTCGCGCTGCTGGACGAGGCCGATGCGTACGTCACACGCAACGGCCTGGACCTGCCAGAGGAACCGCAGGCCCGCGCCATGCTGCCCGACCCGCTGTGCATGACCTACCCGCTCAAGGAACTCGATCTCGTGCAGGCCGAGGTGGGCGCGATCATCTGGGCCACAGGTTATGGCGTGGACTACGGCTGGCTGCAGGTCGATGCGCTGCATGCCAGTGGCAAGCCCCGGCACCAGCGGGGCGTCTCCAGCGAACCGGGCATCTACTTCGTGGGGCTGCCGTGGCTGTCACGCCGTGGCTCGGCCTTCATCTGGGGCGTGTGGCACGACGCCAAGCACGTGGCCGACCACATCGCCACGCGCCGCAAGTACGACGCCTACCTGGATGCCGCGCAACGCGCCACACGGGCGCGTGCGACCCATCACGCCGCCTGAGCAACCGACATTGGAGAAAAGAGCCATGAGCACCCACACCCGCATCCGCAAGTTCAACACCAAGGACACCTACCCCAACCAGTCGCTGGACAACGACCTGTGCCAGGCCGTGCGCGCAGGCAACACGGTCTACGTGCGCGGCCAGGTGGGGACGGACTTCGACGGCAACCTGGTGGGTCTGGGCGACCCGCGCGCGCAGGCCGAGCAGGCCATGAAGAACCTGAAGCAGCTGCTGAAGGAAGCCGGCAGCGACATGTCGCACATCGTCAAGACCACCACCTACCTCACGGACCCGCGCTACCGCGAACCGGTGTACCAGGAAGTGGGCAAGTGGCTCAAGGGTGTGTTTCCCATCTCGACGGGCCTCGTGGTGTCGGCCCTGGGACAACCGCAGTGGCTGATGGAGATCGACGTGATCGCCGTGATCCCGGACGGCTGGACAGCCCCCAAAGCCTGAGGTGCAGCGATGACCTTCTCCATCATCGGACGCTGCGCCACCACGGGCCAGTTCGGCGTCGCCATCAGTTCCTCCAGCATCGCGGTGGCGGCACGTTGCCCGTGGGCGCGCGCGGGCATGGGTGCCGTGTCCACGCAAAACGTGACGCTGCCCGCGCTCGGTCCGCAGGTCCTCGACCTGCTGGCCGCGGGCCATGCCTCGGAGACCGCGCTGCGCGACGCCCTGGCGACGGATGCCTGGCGCGAATACCGCCAGGTGACCGTGATCGACAACGCGGGCCGCACCGCGCATTTCAGCGGCAAGCAGTCGCTGGGTATCCACGACGCCATGGCCGGCGCGCAATGCGTAGCCGCCGGCAACCTGCTCGCGAACCCGCAGGTCATCCAGGCGATGGTGCAGGCTTTCGAACAGGCGACGGGCTTGCTCGCGGAACGGCTGCTGGCCGCGATGCGGGCCGCCGTCGCGGCGGGTGGCGAGGCGGGGCCGGTCCACTCTGCCGGACTCAAGATCGTCGCGGACGTTGCCTGGCCCATCGTGGACCTGCGCATCGACTGGTCGGACGACGATCCCATCGCCAGGCTCGAGCAGCTCTGGCAGGCCTACCGGCCGCAGATGCAGGACTACATCACGCGTGCACTCAACCCCACCTCCGCACCGAGTTACGGAGTCGCTGGCGATGCATGAGCACAGCAGCCGTGTGCTGCTCGCGCGGCTCGTCGGCTTCGCGACCGTCAGCCGCGATTCCAACCTGGAGCTGATCAGCTTCATCCGGGACTACCTGGCGGGCTTCGGTGTGCAGAGCGCGCTGTTCCACAACGCCGAGCACACCAAGGCCAGCCTCTTCGCCACCATCGGCCCGCAAGACCGTGGCGGCATCGCCCTGTCGGGCCATACGGACGTGGTGCCGGTGGAGGGCCAGGCGTGGACCGTGGACCCGTTCTCGCTCACGGAGCGTGATGGGCGCCTGTATGGCCGCGGCACGGCGGACATGAAGGGCTTCATCGCGTCGGCACTGGCGCTGGTGCCCATGCTGGTGGCAAAGCCCTTGCGGATGCCGCTGCACCTGGCCTTCTCCTACGACGAAGAAGTGGGCTGCCTCGGCGTGCGGCCGATGCTGGCCGAGCTGGCGCTTCGCCCGCAAAAGCCGCGCATGTGCCTGATCGGCGAGCCCACCGAACTCACACCGGTGCTGGGCCACAAGGGCAAGCTGGCCATGCGCTGCCAGGTGGAAGGCGCGGCCTGCCACTCGGCGTACGCGCCCTCCGGTGTCAACGCCATCGAATACGCGGCGCGCATGATCGGCAAGCTGGGCGACATCGGTGCGGGGCTGGCGGCGGCGCAGCACCACGACACGCGCTTCGATCCGCCGTTCTCGACCGTGCAGACGGGCCTGATTCACGGGGGCCGTGCGCTGAACATCGTGCCGGCGGAATGCGCATTCGACTTCGAGGTGCGTGCCCTGCCCGGCCTCGACCCGCGCACCGTGTTGGACCAGCTGCAGCACTTCGCCGACACGGAGCTGTTGCCCCGCATGCGGGCGGTGCACTCCGGCGCCGATATCCGCTTCAGCGAACTGAGCGCCTACCCCGCGCTGGCCACCGCCCCGGACAGCGAGGTGGCGCAACTGCTGTGCATGCTGAGCGGATCCACCGACTTCGGCACCGTGGCTTTCGGCTCCGAAGCGGGCCTGTTCACGCAGGCGGGCATTCCCACGGTGGTCTGCGGGCCCGGCAGCATGGACCAGGGCCACAAGCCGGACGAATACGTGTCCGTGGCGCAGCTGGATGCTTGCGACGCGATGCTGGCGCGGCTGGCGAGATGGTTGTCCGATACAAGCGGGTCCGGGTAAGGAAACTCGCGGCCCGAGCCCGCACCACCTGCTGTGCGTTCGGACGCACGCGGCCCGCGGCCCGCGGGCCGCTTCAGAACACCAGCGCCAGGCTGGCTTCCAGGTGCTCGGTGGGCAGGCGCCGGAACCCCGAACGCGCGAAGCGGTGCAGCCGGCCCTGCACGAAGGCGCTGAGCGTGGAGGCAATCACCTGCGCATCCACGCTGGGCGTGGCCGAGCCGCTGCTGTCGGCGGCAAGCCGCAGGCTCTGCTTGAGCGCGGATTCGAACTTGTCGAAGAACTGGTTCATGCGCTGCTGCAGGCGTTCGTTCTCGAACACCAGTGCGTCGCCCACCATCACGCGCGACATCCCGGGGTTCTTCTCGGCGAACTGCAGCAGCATGGATACGATGCGGGCCGCGTTGCGTGCGGCGGAGGATGGTTCGCTGGACGCCTGCTCGCGCTCGGCGATCTGGTTGACCAGCGTGAACACGCTCTGCTCGATGAACTCGATGAGCCCCTCGAACATCTGGGCCTTGCTGGCGAAGTGGCGGTAAAGCGCGGCTTCCGAGACGTCCAGCCGTGCGGCGAGTGCCGCCGTGGTGATGCGCTCGGCACCGGGCTGTTCCAGCATCGCCGCCAGCGTCTGCAATATCTGCACGCGGCGCTCGCCCGGCTTGGGGCGTTTGCGTGTCGGGGCGGGCGCGTCAGCGAAGGGCTCCGCGGGTCCGGTGCTGGTCGTCAACTCGTCTGGCATGGTGGAATGGCTAGAGGCTCGAACCATTCTCGCACAGGCATTTTCAGGGTTTACCCAGGCTTACAGATGCGCGCACAGAGCCCTTCAATGGGAGCGGATCATGGTGCCGTATGCCTGGTCCGTCAGGATCTCGAGCAGCATCGCATGCGGCACGCGGCCATCGATGATGTGTACGGCATTCACACCGCTCTTGGCGGCATCCAGCGCGGAAGAAATCTTGGGCAGCATGCCGCCATGGATCGTGCCGTCGGCGAACATCTCGTCGATGGTGCGCGCGGACAGATCCGTGAGCAGCTTGCCCTCCTTGTCCAGCACGCCGGGCGTGTTGGTCAGCAGGATCAACTTCTCGGCCGCCAGCACGGTGGCCAGCTTGCCGGCCACCACGTCCGCGTTGATGTTGTAGCTCTCGTTGCGTTCACCGAAGCCGATGGGGCTGACGACCGGGATGAAGGCATCGTCCTGCAGGGCCTTGACCACGCTGGGGTCGATGCTGGTGATATCGCCCACCTGCCCCACGTCGTGTTCCTTGCTTGGGTCCTTGCTGTCGACCATGCGCAGCTTCTGCGCGCGGATCATCGCGCCGTCGCGGCCCGTGAGGCCCACGGCCTTGCCGCCCGCCTGGTTGATCAGGCCCACGATGTCCTGCTGCACCTCGCCGCCCAGCACCCACTCCACGACTTCCATGGTCTCGGCATCCGTGACCCGCATGCCCTGGATGAACTCGCCCTTCTTGCCCAGGCGCTTCAACACGCTCTCGATCTGCGGCCCGCCGCCATGCACCACCACGGGGTTGATGCCTACCAGCTTGAGCAGCACCACGTCTTCGGCGAAGTCGGCCTGCAGCTCCGGGTCGGTCATGGCATTGCCGCCGTACTTGATGACCATGGTCTTGCCGTGGTACTTGCGGATGTAAGGCAGGGCCTGGGCAAGGATCTCGGCCTTGTCGCGGGGGGCGATGGTGGTGACGTCGGTCATGGCGGGGGAGGTCGATGGAATGATGCGTGGATTGTGCAATACCTGCTCGGCCCGCACCGGGTCGCGGGACACGGAACTGTCACGGCGCGGAGCTCAATAGGCCGTGGTGGCCTCGCCGTAGTGGGTCGGCACCGCCCCATAACCTTGCACGTTCTCGCGCAGCACCGCTTTCATCGCCGCGACATCGTCGCGCTCGATGGCCAGGCGCAACTCTTCCAGGCGCTCTTGCAGCGCGGGCCAAGGCACGAAGTCCTCGCGGGCCTGCATGATGCGCGGGTGTGCCGTGGGCAACGGGTCATCCCCAATCAGCAACTCTTCGTAGAGTTTTTCGCCGGGCCGCAGGCCGGTCACCACGATCTCGATATCGCCCTCTGGGTGGTCGTCGTCGCGCACGCGCAGGCCCGACAACTCGATCATGCGGCGCGCCAAGTGCATGATGCGCACGGGCTGCCCCATGTCCAGCAGGAACACCTCGCCGCCCGTGGCCATGGCGCCCGCATGCAGCACCAGCTGCGCCGCTTCCGGGATGGTCATGAAATAGCGCGTGACCTCCGGGTGCGTCACCGTCAGCGGCCCGCCCTCTGCCAGTTGGGACCGGAACAGCGGCACCACGCTGCCGCTGGAGCCCAGCACATTGCCGAAACGCACCATGCAGAAGCAGGTGGCCGAGGCACCGGCCGAATCCGCCAGCGCCTGCAGCACCAGTTCGGCCATGCGCTTGCTGGCACCCATGACGTTGGTGGGCCGCACTGCCTTGTCGGTGGAGATCAGCACGAAGTGGGCGACACCGGCATCCAGGGCCGCACGCGCCACGTTCAGCGTGCCGAACACGTTGTTGGCAAGTCCCTCGGCGGGGTTGCTTTCGACCATCGGCACATGTTTGTAGGCGGCGGCGTGGTACACGCTGCTTGGCCGGTAGAGCGCGAATATCTCCAGCAGGCGCCGGGTGTTGGACACGCTGCCCAGCAGCGGCACCAGCTCGACCTGACCCTCGCCCTGCATTGGAAGCATGGCAGCCAGCTCCTGGTGGATCGCATAGAGCCCGAATTCGTGGTGGTCGAGCAGCAGCAGCTGCCGCGGCCCCTCCCGCAGGATCTGCCGGCACAACTCGCCGCCGATGCTGCCGCCAGCACCACTGACCAGGACCACCCGGCCGCGCAGGTTGCGCGACAGCGCCTGCCGGTCCACCTCGACCGGGTCACGGCCCAGCAGGTCTTCGATGTCGAGTTCGTGGAAATCCTGCAAAGTCACCCGCCCGCTGGCCAGGTCCGACATCCCCGGTACGCTGCGGATGTGCGCCGGCACATGCGCGAGGCTTTCGATGATGGCGTTGCGGCGGCTGCGCGAGGCGCTGGGAATCGCCAGCAGGATGTCCGTCACACCATGGCGCTCGACCAGTGCCTGCGTCATGTGCGTGGAATAGACGGTGGCACCGTTGATGGTGCGGCCGACCTTGGCACGGTCGTCATCCACAAAGCCCACGAGCACATACTGGTGGGCGTTGGCGATGGCGGCGGCGGTCTGCACACCGGCTTCGCCGGCGCCGTAGATCAGCAGCCGGCCCTTGGGAGGTGCCCTGCCAAAACCCACGCCGGCGAGCCAGAATCGCGCCAACGCACGGCTGCCTCCCACCAGCAGCAGGAAGATGATCGGCTGCATGACCCCCAGGCTCCGCGGCACGCCGAGCCAGTGTTTCCACAGCAGGATGGCCGTGAGCAATACCGAATAGAGGGCAATGGCCTGGGCAATCGTCACCAAGGCCGCCAGGCCGGTGTACCGGAATATCGCGCGGTACAGGCCGAAACGTATGAATATCGGAACCGATAACGCGGGCGCCAGCAGGTAAACCCACCACTGCGCGCCTTCCGGCCAGTTGAAGCTGTCCAGCCGCAGGGTATAGGCGGTCCACGTGGCGATAAGCGCCAGCAGAATGTCCAGGAGAATGACCGCGGACTGCTTGAGCCGCCGAGGCCATGCGAGAAAATGCTCAGCCATTGAAAGTGCCGAAAAAGCCCGGCGACGATAACACCATTGACCTGCCCACACTGGCGAGCAAAAAAGAGTGGCCGGCGCATGCGCCGGCCATCGTGTGCTTCAAGGCGGAGCCCGTGTGCGCAGAATGCGCTACCGAGCTCCGGCGATCCATGTCACTTGATCGCGAACTCCTCTTTGGTGCGGCCCTCGGCGATCAGCGCATTCATCCATTTTGGCGTCAGGCCCCGTCCGCTCCAGGTCTCCCCGGCAGGGCCCAGAAACTTCGGCTCCACCGTCGTCTTGCCGGTTTTCTTTGCCTTGGGTGCTGCGGTTGCAGCACGCGGCCCTTTGGCGCCACCGCGGGGTTTGGTCTTGCCTGCATCGCTAAGATGCCTGGTCGTGATGCCAAAAGCCTGCATCTTGGCAAGAATCTCCTGCACCGTGCGGTCGAATTCCTTCGCCTTGATATCGTTGGCCTGCTTCTGCAGTTTTTCAATTTGTGTCTGTATATCTATCAGATTGCCCATGGTGGATTCCGAACAGGGGTGGACAACTGCACCGCCAGCCCCCCTTCAAGCTTGCGGGTATTTTCTAAGGAAATTATAGGACCACTA
This sequence comes from Burkholderiaceae bacterium, assembly GCA_965278985.1. Taxonomy (GTDB): domain Bacteria; phylum Pseudomonadota; class Gammaproteobacteria; order Burkholderiales; family Burkholderiaceae_C; genus CAISIP01. Next base: position 3,718,619 of record OZ257131.1, read on the forward strand.
TTTCACCGGTTTTCCGAAAATGACGTGGTTATTTCCCTGCTAGCCTGCAATATCCCGCTGCACGCCCGTCATTCCATTTGTAACCCGATGGCAACACACCCATGAAAGTCGTCATACTCGCCGGCGGCCTCGGTACGCGCATCAGCGAAGAGACCTCCGTACGGCCGAAACCCATGGTGGAAATAGGCGGGCGACCCATACTCTGGCACATCATGAAGATGTATTCAGCGCATGGCCTGAACGATTTCGTCGTGTGCTGCGGATACAAGGGCTATGTGATCAAGGAGTATTTCGCGAATTACTTCCTGCATATGTCCGACGTGACCTTCGACATGCAGAACAACTCGATGGAAGTCCACGAACGCCATGCCGAGCCTTGGCGCGTTACCCTGGTGGACACGGGCGAAAACACGCTGACCGGTGGCCGCCTCAAAAGGGTGGCGCAGTATGTGCGGGACGACCCGGCCTTTTGTTTCACCTACGGCGATGGCGTGGCCGACGTGGATATCGGGCAACTGGTCGCCTTCCACCAAAACCATGGCAAGCACGCCACGGTCACGGCCGTGCAGCCACCGGGCCGCTACGGCGCATTGCGCACGCAGGGCGACGAGGTGCTGGGCTTCGTCGAAAAACCCCAGGGAGATGGGGGCTGGATCAATGGCGGGTTTTTCGTGCTCTCGCCTGCCTGCCTCGCGTTGCTGAAAGATGACACCAGCTCCTGGGAGGGCGCACCGCTGGGCACCCTGGCAGAGCAAGGGCAACTCATGGCGTACGAGCACCGTGGCTTCTGGCAGCCGATGGACACCCTGCGCGACAGGAACATGCTGGAAGACCTGTGGCAGCGCGGCCAGGCACCGTGGAAGGTATGGCCGTGAATCCTGCGTTCTGGAAGGGCCGTCGTGTCTTCCTCACGGGCCATACCGGCTTCAAGGGCGGGTGGCTGGCCCTGTGGCTGCAATCGATGGGCGCAGCGGTGCATGGTTTCGCCCTGCCCTGCGCCACGGAGCCGGCGTTCTTCGCGGTGGCCGGCATCGCGGACGTGATGTCCGGCCACACGCTCGCCGACGTGCAGGACCGGGAACGCCTGCGCACCGCCATGCTGTCCGCGCAACCGGAGATCGTGCTGCACCTGGCGGCCCAGGCGTTGGTGCGGCCCGGGTATTCGGACCCGGTGGGCACCTATGCCACCAACGTCATGGGCACTGTGCACCTGCTCGATGCGGTGCGCACCACACCCGGTGTGCGCGCGGTCGTGAACGTCACCACCGACAAGTGCTACGACAACCGCGAGTGGGTCTGGGGCTACCGCGAGGACGAGCCGCTGGGCGGCGTCGACCCCTATTCCAGCAGCAAGGCCTGCTCGGAGTTGGTGACCAGCGCCTATCGCCGCGCGTTCCTCGCGCAAGGGGGGGTGGCGCTGGCCAGCGCACGCGCGGGCAACGTGATCGGCGGGGGCGACTGGGCCGCTGACCGCCTGGTACCGGACATCCTGCGGGCCCTGGACGGGGGCCACGCCATCGAGATCCGCTCGCCGCACGCCACCCGCCCCTGGCAGCATGTGCTGGAGCCCCTGGCCGGTTACCTCACCCTCGCCGAACGCCTGGTGGAAGACGGTGCACCTTTTGCCGAGGCATGGAACTTCGGGCCTGCGGACACCGACGCACGGCCTGTCGCATGGATCGTCGAGCGGATGGCCAAAGGGCAGCGCCGGCTGCACTGGCGGGTCGCGGACAGCCCGCAACCCCATGAGGCCCATGTCCTCAAGCTCGACAGCAGCAAGGCCCGCAGCCGCCTGGGCTGGCAGCCGCGCTGGCATCTGCCGGAAGCCCTCGAGCGCACCCTCGCCTGGCACGCCGCCTGGCGCGCAGGGCAACCGATGCGCGCTGTCAGCCTGGCCCAGATCGCCGACTACATGGCCACGGACATCCCCAGCTGACGCATGGCGCGCCTCGAACTGCATTCCACGCCGCTGGCCGGGCTTCTGGTCGTGCAGCGCACGGCCGCCGAGGACACGCGGGGATCGTTCTCGCGCGTGTTCTGCAGCGATGCTTTGGGTGCGGCGGGCTGGGAGGCGCCCGTGGCCCAGATCAACCACAGCGTCACACGCCGCCAGGGCGCCGTGCGTGGCCTGCATTTCCAGCACCCGCCGCATGCCGAAACCAAGCTCGTCAGCTGCCTGCGCGGCGAGGTGTGGGACGTGGCGGTCGACCTGCGGCGCGGCTCGCCGACCTTCCTGCAATGGCATGCGGAGCGCCTCTCGGCCGACAACCGCCGAAGCCTGCTGATACCCCGTGGCTTCGCCCATGGCTTCCAATGCCTGCGCGAAGATTGCGAGCTGCTGTACCTCCACTCGGCGGCCTACCACCCCGACGCCGAGGGCGCGTTGCGTCCCACCGATCCTCGGCTGGCCATCGGCTGGCCCCTGCCCATCGCCGAGATGTCGGAGCGCGACCGCCAGCACCCCCTGCTCGGCACGGACTTCGAAGGTGTTTTTCCGTGACCATGTCCTGCCGCCATTGCCAGGCACCCTTAACGCTGCGCCTGATCGACCTCGGCACCGCGCCGCCTTCCAACGCCTACCTGGCCGTGCCGGATCTGCGAGCCCCCGAGCACTACTTCCCGCTGCGGGTGATGGTGTGCGAGCAGTGCTGGCTGGCACAGACGGAGGATTACGCCCAGGCCGACGTGCTGTTCTCCAGCGACTACGCCTACTTCAGCTCCATCTCCACATCGTGGCTGGCGCATGCGGAGGCCTACGTGGCGCAGATGGTGCAACGCTTCGCCCTGGACGCGGAATCCCACGTGGTCGAGGTCGCGGCCAACGATGGCTACCTGCTGCAATATGTGCAGTCGCGCGGCATTCCCTGCCTGGGCATCGAGCCCACCGCCAGCACGGCGGCGGCGGCGCGTGCCAAGGGGCTGGAGATCCTGGAGGCTTTCTTCGGCGTTGCCACCGCCCGCGAACTCGCAGCCCAGGGCCGCCGGGCGGACCTGATGGCGGCCAACAATGTGCTGGCGCATGTGCCCGACATCAACGACTTCGTGGCGGGCTTCGCCACGCTGCTCACGCCGCGCGGTGTCGCCACCTTCGAGTTTCCGCACCTGCTGCAGCTGGTCCGGCAGCACCAGTTCGACACCATCTACCACGAGCACTACTCGTACCTCTCGCTCACAGCCGTCCAGCGCATCTTCGAGCGCAACGGACTGGCGGTCTTCGATGTGGAAGAGCTGCCCACCCATGGCGGCAGCCTGCGCGTCTTCGCCCAACGCAGCGACACCCGGGCCCACGCCCTCACGGACCGCGTCGCCATGCTGATGGCGCGGGAACGGGATGCCGGCGTGGCCAGCGCAGGCTTCTATGGCGGCCTGCAGGTGGCTGCGGAACGCATCAAGAACGACCTGCTCGCCTTCCTGCTGCAGGCGCACAAGGACGGACGGAAAGTCGCGGCCTACGGCGCTGCCGCCAAGGGCAATACCTTGCTGAACTTCGCGGGCGTGCGCGGCGACCTGCTGCCCTATGTGGTGGACCGCAACCCCGCCAAGCGGGACCGGTTCCTCCCCGGCAGCCGCATTCCCATCGTGGACGAAGCCCGCCTCGCACAGGATCGCCCGGACTTCATCCTGCTGCTGCCCTGGAACCTGCGCACCGAACTGCTCGCGCAACTCGACTACGCACGCGCCTGGGGTGCGCGCTTCGTCACGGCCATCCCGACGCTGGAGGTGCAATGAAGCACCGCATCGCCTACACCAAACCCTCCATCACCGAACGCGAGGTCGAACTCGCCACGGATGCCACGCGCAATGGTTGGGGCGAACACTGCTACGACTACCTGCACCGCTTCGAGGCCCTGTTCCGCGAGTACCTGGGCGTGCGCCACGCCATCGCCACGTCCAGCTGCACCGGGGCCTTGCACATGGGCATGGCGGCACTGGGCATCGGCCCCGGCGACGAGGTGATCCTGGCTGACACGAACTGGATCGCCTCGGTGTCGCCCGTCGTGCACCTGGGCGCCACGCCGGTGTTCGTGGACATCCTTCCCGACAGCTGGTGCCTGGACCCGCAGCAGGTGCGCGCCGCGATCACGCCGCGCACCAAGGCCATCCTCGCGGTGCACCTCTACGGCAACCTCTGCGACATGGACCGGCTGCGGCAGCTGGCCTGGGACCACCACCTGGCGTTGATCGAGGACGCAGCAGAAGCGCTGGGCTCGATTTGGCACGGCGAGCGCGCCGGCAGCATGGGGGCGTTCGGCGCCTTTTCCTTCCACGGCACCAAGACCCTGACCACGGGCGAAGGCGGCATGTTCGTGACCAACGACGACGCCCTCCACGAGGCGGTGCTGACTTTGTCCAACCACGGGCGCGCACGCGGCCAGGCGCGGCAGTTCTGGCCGGACGTCGTGGGCTACAAGTACAAGATGTCGAACGTGCAAGCGGCCATCGGCTGCGCGCAGATGGAGCGCATCGACGAGCTCGTGTCGCGCAAGCGCAGCATCTTCGCGGTGTACCGCGACGCGCTGTGCACCCTGCCCGGCGTGGCGGTCAACCCAGAGCCCGAAGGCACCGTCAACGGCGCATGGATGCCCACGGCGGTGTTCGCAACGCACACCGGCGTGACGCGCGAGAGGCTGCAGTCTGCTTTCACGGAGGAGAACATCGATGCCCGCGTCTTCTTCCATCCCCTGAGCACGCTGCCCATGTTCGGCTCCGGTCCTGGCGCGCCGATCGCGGCCGACACCGCCGGCCGCGCCATCAACCTGCCCAGCTTCCACGACATGCTGCCTGGCGACCTGCAGCGCGTGGTCGACGTGGTCCGCCACCTTCTCCATGCCTGAGCGGCGCTATGTGATCTGGGGCAACGCCGGCCACGCGCTGGTGCTGGCGGACCTGTTGCGCCTGCGCGGTTTCGGCGTCGACGCCTTGTTCGATCGCGATAACCGCCCCTCTGTCCTGCCGGGTGTGCCGCTGCATGTGGGCGAAGAAGGCTTCCACGCCTGGGCCGAACAGCAGGGGGATTGCCAAGACCTCTTCGGGCTGGTCGCCGTCGGTGGCAACCGGGGCCGCGACCGGCTGGCCCTCCAGGCGCGCTTGCGCGGCCGCGGCATCCGCATGGAGCACATCGTCCATCCCGATGCGTCGGTGAGCCAGGCGGCCTCGCTGGGGGCTGGCACGCAAGTGCTTGCCCAGGCCGTGGTCGCCGCGGGTGCCCGTGTGGGTGAAGCCTGCATCCTCAACCACCGCACTTGCGTGGACCACGAATGCCATCTGGGCGACGGCGTGCACCTCGCGCCCGGCGCAACGCTGTGCGGACTCGTGCGCGTGCACGACAACGTGTTCATCGGGGCGGGCGCCGTGGTGCTGCCACGCCTCACCCTCGGCGAGAACGCCACCGTGGGCGCCGGCGCCGTGGTGACGCGCGACGTCCCGGCCAACACGGTGGTCGCGGGCAACCCGGCACGCGCGCTGCACGCCACCGTGCGCCACACCCAGGAAGACACATGACCCCCTACGAACAATTCAAGCACGAAGGTGCCCTGGAAATCGCGGCCCAGGGCCGGGACGATGCCCTGGCGCAGGCGACGCGCACCTGGTTCGACCAGGCCAATGCCCACAAATACTCCTACCATTTCGAATGGCTGGGCCGCCCCATCATCCAGTACCCGCAGGACATGGTGGCGATGCAGGAGATCATCTGGTCCGTCCAGCCCGAGCTGGTCATCGAGACCGGCATCGCGCACGGCGGATCGTTGATCTTCTACGCATCGATGCTGGAACTGCTGGCTTCGTGCACCGGCGTGCAAGGCAGCGTGCTGGGTGTGGACATCGACATCCGCGCCCACAACCGCGAGGCCATCGAGGCGCACCCCATGGCGAAGCGCATCCGCATGCTGCAGGGTTCCAGCATCGCGCCAGACATCGTTGCGCAGGTCAAGGCCGCGGCGCAAGGCAAGTCACGCGTGCTCGTCGTGCTGGACTCGAACCACACGCACGACCATGTCTTGGCCGAACTCGAAGCCTATGCCCCGCTGACCACGGTGGGCAGCTACTGCGTGGTCTTCGACACGGTGGTGGAGGACATGGCAGCGCACTTGTCAGGCCACAGGCCCTGGGGGCCCGGGAACAGCCCCAAGACGGCGGCACGCGCGTACCTGGGCGCACACCCCGAGTTCGAAGCGGACCACGCCATGGACCACAAGCTGCTGGTCAGCGTGGCGCCGGGCGGCTATCTCAGGCGGACGCGGTGAGGCGTATTCTCTAGCCGGCGAGGTCCATGAAATTCCGGAAACCGGCCGCATAGGACTGCGACGTGTAACCCTTCGCCAAGCCCAGGGACACCGCTTGCCCATGGGTCAGGGCTTCGGCATCCCAATTCGCCAACCGAGCCATGTCGCGCGCGAGTGCCTCGGCCTCCATCGCATGGAACACGTAGCCATTGATGCCGGAGCGCACCAGGTCCGGCGTAGCGCCGACCCAGCGCGAGGTGATCAACAACGCCCCGCTCGCGGCAGCTTCGCACACCACTGTGCCCCAATGGTCTTCCCGGCTGGGAAGAACGAGGCAGCGGGCTTCCCGCATGCGCTGGGCCGCCAGCCTGGCCTGGGCGAAGCCCTCGAACTCGATGCCTTCTCCATGGCAACGGGCCTCCATGGGGCCACTGCCCAGCATGCGCAGGCCCCAGTCGCCACCGGCACGGCGGTAGCGTGCGAAGGCGTCCAACAACACATCCACGCCCTTGCGCTCGATCAACTGCCCGATGAAAAGGAACTCCTTGCGGCGCTCGGTGATCGGTGGACCGGCGAAATAGATGTCTTCGTAGGCACCGTAATAACCGGTGAAGATGCGCTCCGCCGGCATGCCGAGAAAACGCATCAGGGTCGCCGCCGAGTGACCAGGCACAAAGGCCGCGTCGAAATGCTGGCGCAGCCACAGGCGGAACCACAGCGCGCCAACGAACTGGCGCGCGTTGCGCTTGAAGGAGTTGTCCACGGCAACCATCACCTTCGCGCCGCGCGCACGCATCCAGCGGTCGAAACGCAACCAACCTGGATGCATCCAGCCGGTGTGCAGGATCAGGTTGCAGTCGGCAAACTCTTCACGGCGTTCCCAGATGTCATCGGGGTCGTCCAGCCAGTCGATCTTGCGGCCCAGCATCTCCTCCAGACCTTCGAAAGGCACGGCAGCGCGGGTGCCCAGCAGACGCAGACGGTCGCCAAACATATCCACGACCCCCCGCGTCAGCAGACCGCACGGCGGGAAGCCCTGCCAGAAGATCAGCGGCCGAATATCCTGACCACGTGGCGTCGGCGGTGCGGCCCCCGCGGCATGCCCCACGCAAGAGGGTGTGACGCTCACGCGGAGCGGCCCAGCAGCTCCCGGAAATACGCGATGGTCCTTTCCAGGCCGGTTTCAAGGGGCACCGTCGGCTCCCAGCCAAGGGCTTCGCGCGCGGCCGTGATATCCGGCTTGCGCTGCCGGGGATCGTCCTGCGGCAGCGGCTGGAACACCAGCTTCGACGAACTCCCCGTCAGCGCGATGATCTTCTCCGCAAGCTCCAGCATGGTCGACTCGACGGGGTTGCCGATATTGATCGGCCCTGTGAGGCCCTCAGGGGTCTGCATCATGCGCACCATCGCCTCGACCAGGTCATCCACATAACAGAAGCTGCGCGTCTGCAAGCCTTCACCGTAGATCGTGATGTCCTCTCCCCGCAAGGCCTGCACGATGAAGTTGCTGACCACGCGACCGTCGTTCGGATGCATGCGCGGGCCGTAGGTGTTGAATATCCGCACCACCTTGATGTCGAGCTTGTGCTGGCGGAAGTAGTCGAAAAACAGTGTCTCGGCACACCTTTTGCCCTCGTCGTAACAGGAGCGCGGCCCAATGGGGTTGACGCGGCCCCAATAGGACTCGGGTTGGGGATGCACTTCGGGGTCCCCATACACCTCACTGGTGGATGCCTGCAGGATGCGGGCCTTCACGCGTTTCGCCAGCCCCAGCATGTTGATCGCGCCATTCACGGAAGTCTTCGTGGTCTGCACGGGGTCGAACTGGTAGTGAACGGGGCTTGCCGGGCACGCAAGGTTGAAGATCTGGTCCACCTCGACGTACAGCGGGAACGTGACGTCGTGGCGCATGAGCTCGAAGTTGGGGCGTGTCAGCAGATGCGCGATGTTCTGCTTGGACCCCGTGAAAAAGTTGTCGAGGCATAGTACGTCCGCGCCTTCACCCACCAGCCGATCACACAGGTGACTTCCAATGAAGCCAGCGCCGCCCGTTATCAGGATACGGTCCATCATGAAGTTTTCGTCACATCAAGGAAAAAGGAGGAATGGATGGCCTTGGCCAGCGGCACGTAGCCCACTTCCGACAAAAACCGCGTGCAAGAAGAGGCCTGCAGGTCACCAATGTCCTTGGACATAGTTTCGACGACCACGATCTCGGGCCGGAACGCATTCCAATCGTTCGACTGAAGCACCTCCAAGTCCCGGCCTTCTACATCCACCGACAGAAAATCGATGGCCTGCCCAGACGGCACGTGCTTTTTAAGGATCGCACCCAAAGGTTCCACGACGACATCGACGGTGCGGATCAGCCTGTTCGCGAGAGCATTTCTCTCTCGGGCCAACTCCTCGTCGAAGGTATTCAACGCAGGTTCGCTGAACATGTAGAACGGCATCGTGCTCGACTCCATGCCTATACCGATCTCGAGATTGATATCTCGCGAACGAAAGCGTCTGAAGCTGTCCATGGCACCCGGCGCGGCGTCAATGTTGATTCCGCTCCACCCTTTTCTAAAGAAAAGATACGTATTCGAGAATCTGAACGGATGATGCGCCCCCACGTCCACGTAGAAACCGATCTCGCGGGCTTCGAAAAATCGACCAAGTATCAAATCCTCCCCTTCCTGAGAAAAGCAGCGACGCCCATGGCGATGGGCTAGATCACGCAACGAACGATCTGCCCACGAGGGGAGGACGGTTTGGGAAAGTCGCGACAGCCGTCGAACTATCAAAATATGTGCTCCAAGGTCATATCGTCATGTCAAGCCGATGCTATCTGCTGAAGGGCCACGGCAAAAATATGGCTCGCAGTTGCATTCTGAGAATTCGGGGCGCGAACATCGCGTTGGAGCCCACTGCAGAGACGAACATGGCAAATACCGTCGAACATGCGGCACCCCGAACGCCGAAAGGAGGAATCAATACCATGTTTCCCAGAACACACACCACCGCTCCCATCACCGTGCGATAGAGCGTGAGGCGGCCAAAACCCTCATTCACCAACCAAAGGCTCTGTGCCACGCCGAGAAACACGAATACGTTGGAAACGACGTGAATCGCCAGAACCGGAGCGGCGGCGCTGTACGACGCTCCATAGAGCAGTTGAATCAGGCCTTTCGAGAATGTGATCGTACACACGACGACCGTGAGTGATAGCAACGCAAAAAGCCGAAAAATGGACATCAACGCCCCCAGGTAGGCCTCGTTGCCCTGCTCCTTCTTGCGCGCCACGTAGGGAGCGAAGGCCACTCCCAACGCGATGGGCAATGCGTACCACATCTGCGATACGACGGTGGCGCTGGAGTAAAAGCCCAACTGCGTCTCTCCCAGCATTTCGCGAATCATGATCTGGTCTATCCGCATATAGATCAAAACCGCCACTCCGCTGAGCATGAAGGGCCAGGACTGGGAAACCAGAGAACGTCCCAGGTCCATGTCAAAGCGCCATCCCTTGGCAGAGGGAAATCCGCGATAGGCGGCAGATAGGGCAACGCCCATCAACAACGCATCCATCGCGACAGACAACCCGAAGGCCCAGAGCGGCGCGTCGGCCAGGATCAACCCAGCTCGAACGGCATTTCCCAACGCGTAACCTGCCAATTTCGCAATGATCGCCCGCTTGTTCTGGCTCTGGCTCTGGAGCCACAAATCCACGGTCTCCGCACTCTGCAAAACCAGCGTGCTGCCGACAATGGCGACAAGAAGCAGCGACCTGGAGTCTCCGGGCCGGGTGACATGCATTGCTACGACTGCCAACAACCAGCATGCCGCCCCCGTCACCAGACGCAATCTCAGAAGGGTTCCAAGCGTTTGCGGAGCGCAACCAGGATTCCGCGCCATGTCACGCACCACAATGCCATCCGCACCCAGATTGGCCAACCCCAGAAACAGCGCTACGAAGGTAATTGCATAGGTGTACTCACCGAAAGCCGCAGGCCCGAGGGTTCTCGCCAACCACGCACCCACGGACAGCGTAACAAACGCCCGAACCAGCTTGTCGAGCATGAGCCACACTGAATTGGTGGCAAGTACCTGCATGCCGGGTCTGGCTTGCAATTGCGCCCCCAAGGGGCGCCACAAAGCTGCCAGCCGTCGGAGGATCCAGTTCACGAATTTCCTATAACCCCACCGGTTGCCGGCACGCGCAAAACTGCAACCAGATTCGGAGAGTAAATCACAGGCAGTCCGCCCATGAAAAGATGCCGAATGCAGGTACCAACGGCCCAGCGCACCGGCAAGCCCACGGCTTGAAGTACGCGACGACGGACTCCCTCACCCGCAGACGATTGGCAAGGACTTCTGAGCTGTATGACCTCGAAGCCCGCCAAAGCAGCGACTTGCCGCAGCATGAGCTGTCCTATGGCCGTGAGATGGGTGACGTCACCGTTTTGCAGTGGCAGCGAGAAGGGATTGTCCCCATTGGGAAATCTGAATAAAAGAAGCGTGCGTGGAGTCGAAATGGTGCCCAAGGCTGCCACGAACCGGACCAGTACTGCACGGTCGATGTGCTCCAGCACGTCGAAGCCGGTGATCACGTCGTAAGAAGCCGCACCACCCTCCCCCTTCAGGGATTTCAGATCAGCTCCAACGGAATACCCATGGTCAGCGGCGCGCCTTAAAAGCCGTTCGTTCAGCTCCAGTCCGTCACACCTCCAACCCTTGCTGCGACACCATCCAAGAAAGGCACCATTTCCGAACCCAATGTCCAGCAAGCGCAAGCTGGACGTCTTTTCAATTTTCAGCGCCGCGAGCTCCGCTTCGAAATAAGCATTCTGAGTGGCGGTGAAAGTCCCGAACGTGTCCTCGGTCCAGCCCCGGCTCGACTCGTATCCCTCGTATGCCATGGTTGTTCAATCCGGGTGTGTATCGCGCACAGCTTCTGGTTTCAGCGGGAAGGGCAGTTCTACTGGCTTGCTCGCCAACCCGCTCAGACGAGCTTGAATTTAACCGATCAAGAGAGTGCCTTCTTGCTGACGGAAGGCCATTGAACGCTGAAATAGAATTTGAATGGCTGTATGGACCTACACCGGCGCTCCACCACTTTCTCGATCCCTCAGGCTCTTATCCTCTTCGCTGAGAGCCTCCGCTCTTCATGGACTGTGGAGTCTTACAGAAAATTTTTGCCACTATGTTTCGGGTGAACTTTGACGCGCAGATCTTTGGCGCGCAAACATATGGAGGTATTTCGCGTTATTTCGCAAGCCTCGTCCGTGAGTTAGCGCTGATTCCAGAATGCTCGCCGCTCATTCTTGCGCCATGGCATAAAAACGCATATTTGGAGAAACTTCCCAAACCACTCGTGCGAGGCACAAGATCTGGCGATGACCATCTGCCAGTAGGCCTGCAACGCGCCTTGGGGATACTGGGCTCGTCACTGATGCATGCCACCAGCGACGCAAAGGTTGTTCACAGGACTTACTACTACCCATTTCTCCAGTTCCCCACTTCTTCCACGCAGGTGCTCACGGTTTTTGACATGATCCATGAGCGCTTCCCGCAGCACTTCGCTGCCAATGACCCTATCGCCGGCTGGAAACGCCGGGCCGTGCAGCGCGCCGACCACATCATCTGCATCTCCCAGCAGACCAAGACGGACCTCCTGGAAGCCTACGGCGACGTCATTCGCGGCAAGGTATGGGTGACATACCTGGGGTTTGACGAGCTGGCCTGCGGCACACCGTCGGAAACAGCAACACAGTTCCGCCAGCGCGTGTTAGGCGGCGATGCACCCTACATCCTCTATGTGGGCAGCCGGGGCGGCTACAAGAATTTCGGCTCCGTGCTGAAGGCCTTTGGCGGCTCACCGCGACTTCGAAAAGACTTCCGGCTGCTCTGCTTCGGAGGTGGACCATTCACGCACGAGGAACAGGCACACATGGCGGTTGCCGGGGTAAGTGACCGTGTGGTGCAGCTCCCGGGAGATGATGCTGTATTGTCAAACTGCTATCGCCACGCAGCCCTGTTCGTCTACCCATCTCTCTACGAAGGCTTCGGCATACCGCCCCTGGAGGCCATGTCGATGGGTTGTCCCGTCGTTTGCAGCAATGTCAGCTCCATCCCGGAAGTGGTGGGCGACGCGGGAGCGTACTTCGATCCCGGGTCGGTGGAACACATCCAGTCCACCATGGAGCATGTGCTGACCACGCCTGCGCGCCACGCCGAACTGGTAAAACTCGGGCATCTTCGTACAGCAGTGTTTTCGTGGCGCCAGTGCGCCGAAGAAACCGCCGCCATCTACCGTGAAAGCTTGTTGACATGAGGGCCTTGATCACCGGCATTGGCGGCCAGGACGGCGCTTACCTGGCCAGGCTGTTGCTGGACAAGGGCTATGAGGTCTGGGGCACCTCGCGCGATGCGCAGATGTCCGGCTTCGGCAACCTGCATTGGCTCGGCATCCACACGCAGGTGAAGCTGCTGTCGATGGCAGGCAACGACTTCCGCAGCGTGCTGCAGGCCGTCACCCGCGTAGAACCCACCGAGATCTACAACCTCGCCGGACAGACCTCCGTGGGGCTGTCCTTCGAGCAACCCATCGAGGCCCTGGAGAGCATCGCGACCGGTACGCTGAACCTGCTGGAGGCCATCCGCTTCACCGGCGCACCCATCCGCTTCTACCAGGCTGGATCGAGCGAATGCTTCGGCGATGTGGGCAGCCAGGCGGCCACGGAGGCTACGCCCTTCATGCCCCGCAGCCCTTACGCCGTAGCCAAGTCCACGGCGCATTGGCTGGTGGCCAACTACCGCGACAGCTACGGCCTGTATGCCTGCAATGGCATGCTCTTCAACCATGAGTCCCCGCTGCGACCTGCCCGTTTCGTGACGCGCAAGATCAGCCAGGCGGTCGTAGCCATCGCCCATGGCAAGCAGCAGACGTTGGTGCTCGGAGACTTGCGCATCGAGCGCGACTGGGGTTGGGGACCGGAGTACGTGGATGCGATGTGGCGAATGTTGCAGCTGCCACGTCCCGAGGATTTCGTGATCGCCACGGGCCAGGCCCATGCATTGGAAGACTTCGTTTCCACGGCATTTTCGGAGATGGGCCTGGACTGGCGTCAACACGTCTCCCAGGACCCGGGGCTCTTCCGCCCCTCCGAGATCCGCCACAGCCGGGGCGATGCCAGCAAGGCGCGGCAGATCCTGGGCTGGACCCCGACCTTCGGCATGCAGGATGTGGCGCGCGCGATGGTGCGGCACGACGCCCAGCTGGCACCCTCAGCCTGAGAGCCGCCGCGCACCGACCCGCCATGCGGATCTCCATCATCACCGTCACACGCAACAACGTGGAAACGATCCAGGCCACATTGGATTCGGTGGCCGCGCAGGACCATGCGGATGTGGAGCACATCGTCATCGATGGCGCGTCCACGGATGGGACGACCGAGTTGGTGCGCCGGCACGGCACCCGCGTGGGCAGGCTGGTCTCCGAGCCTGACAGGGGCATCTACGACGCGATGAACAAGGGGGTCCTGCATGCCACGGGCGACGTCATCGCTTTCCTGAATGGGGACGACGTCTATGCCCACACGGGGGTGCTGTCGCATGTCGCCGGCATCTTCCAGGGGAGCCAGTGGGGCATGGTGTGCGGGGACGTGGAGTTCTTCAGGCCGGGGCACCCTGCCCGGCCTGTCCGCCGGTACCGGTCCGACCGCTTCAGCCCGCGCCAACTGCCATGGGGCTGGATGCCGGCCCATCCCGCGATGTTCGTGCGGGCGGCGCTGTTCAGATCGGCGGGCATGTTCAGGACGGACTTCCGCATCGCCGGAGACTACGAGTGGATCGTGCGGGTCTTCCGAACCTGCGCCCCCTCTTATACCTACACCCCCCAGGTGCTTGCCCACATGTTGACCGGGGGAGCGAGCACGGCCGGGTGGAAAAGCAAGCTTCTCCTCAATCGCGAAGTGCTGCGTGCGTGCCGGGACAATGGCCTCCAGACCAACTGGTTCATGATCCTGTCCAAGTACCCTCGCAAACTGTTGGAATATGTGCGGCGCTGATCTACGGTCTCCGGCATCCCCGGGCATCGGCACCACCCCCGGCTTTCTGGTCACGGGGTCGGGAGGGTTCGTGGGCCGGGCGGTGTGCCAGGCCCTGGCAGCACGGCAGCAGCGTTTCCGGAAGGTGGTGCGGGGTGCAGGCGCGCGGGCATCCACACCGCCTCCTGACAGCAGCAGCATCGCCCTGGACATGGGACCAGACACCGATTGGAGTGGTGCCTTCGAGGGTGTGAGCGTCGTGCTGCATCTGGCGGCGCGTGTACATGTCATGAACGAGGACGAAAGCGCCGCGCTGCAGGCGTACACAACGACCAATACCCTGGGCAGCCTTCACCTGGCCCGCCAGGCCGCCAAAGCCGGTGTCCAGCGTTTTGTGTTCATGAGCACCTCGAAGGTCCACGGTGAGCGATGCGCAGCCGACTGCCCCTTCTCGGAATCCACGCCACTGGTGCCGCAGGGCGCCTACGCACGCAGCAAGCACGACGCCGAAGTGGGCCTGTTGCAGATCGGACAGGAAACGGGGATGGAGGTGGTCATCATCCGGCCGCCACTGGTGTATGGGCCGGGTGTGCGAGCAAATTTCGCGCGGCTGGTGGGCGCCGTGCGCCGGCGCGTCCCACTGCCCCTGGGAGCGATCACCAATCGGCGCAGCATGGTCGCGCTCGACAATCTCGTCGACTTCACGCTTGTCTGCGCGCTGCATCCTGCTGCTGCCAACCAGACGTTCCTGGTGAGCGATGGCCATGACGTCTCCACGGCGGAGCTGGTGCGAGGTATCGCGCGCGCGGCCGGGGTACCCTCGTGCCTGTTGCCGGTTCCCGAGTGGATCCTGTGGACCGGCGCGACGGTATTGGGCAGGCGCGCGATGATGCGGCGCTTATGCGACAGCCTGTGCGTGGACATCAGCAAGGCCCGCCAATTGCTGGACTGGACGCCGCCGGTACCCTGGGAGGAAGGGCTGCGGCGCGCCCTCCGGGAAGGACCGCGCTCCTCATGAAGCGCGCCTTCGACATCGCCCTGGCCCTGCTGGCCGGAGCCATCGCGCTGGTTCCGCTGGTCGCCGTGGCCCTGGCCGTCCGCCTCACCTCCCCCGGCCCCGCCCTCTACTGGTCCGACCGCGTCGGCCGCCACAACCGCATCTTCCGCATGCCGAAGTTCCGCAGCATGCGCACCGACACACCGGCGGTGGCAACCCATTTGCTGGCGGACGCGGGGGCCTACCTCACCCCCATCGGCAGCTTCCTGCGCAAGAGCAGCCTGGACGAGTTGCCGCAGCTCTGGAGCATTTTGCGCGGCGACATGAGTTTCGTGGGGCCGCGACCTGCACTCTTCAACCAGGATGACCTGATCGCCCTGCGCACTGCGGCCGGTGTGGATGCACTGGTACCGGGCCTCACGGGCTGGGCGCAGGTCAACGGCCGCGACGAACTGCCGATTCCACAGAAGGTGGCGCTGGACGCGGAATACCTGCGGCGGCGTGGATTCTGGATGGACCTGCGCATCCTGGCGCTCACGGCCATCAAGGTGGTACGCCGCGCCGACGTGAGCCACTGAACCCGGCCAGGGCCCACGTCACTCGCCCGTCAATCCTCTTCGCTGTCCCGCCCGTCGTCCCAGCGCTCCGCACCCTCCGGCACGACCGGCACGCAGCCCGGCACGACCGCGTCGGCGCGGAACATCAGGAAGCTGCGGCTGTTGGATTTGCCCGCCATCGTGGCCTTCGCCAGGTCTACGCAGGGCGTCACCGCGTCGGCCAGCGCGAAGATCCAGCGCTGCTGCGGGGCCTCGGCCTGCCAGCGTAGTGCCTCGGCATACTGCCTGCTCCAGCCCTTCTTGAAGCCGAAGACCTGTACCGGCCGGTCGGCCATCAGCAGGTTCTGCTCCTTCCAGGCCACCAGGCCGATCTGGGCATCCGGTCCGGCGATCTGCCCGGCCTGGCGCATCACGCCCACGGCGGAACTGCCGTCGTTGAGCACGGGGGAGGCCCACACCCCGTACAGCACCCAGAAAGCGGCAATGCCAGTGGCCAGCGCCGCCACGCCCTGCCGGGGCCGCCAGAAGGCTGCACCGATAAGGAACACGGCGCCCATGGCCGTGAACATCATCCACACACTGCGCCCGCCATCCACCAGGTCGCGCTGCGCCGCCATCTGCGCGGCACGGCCGTAGTGGCCGCTCCACGATATTCCGCCGAACACCAATAGCGCCACGCCCAGCACCACCGCGAAGGCAAAGCTGATCGACCGCAACCAGCGCGCCGTCAGCACCTCGGCCAGGGTGGGTGCCAGCGCCAGCGCCAGCATCGGCAGCACCGGCATCACATACACCTCGCGCTTGCCGCCCGCCATGCTGAAGAACAGCACCACCAGCACACACCAACCCAGCAGCAGCAGGTAGCGGGCGTCCCGCGCGCGCCAGCCATCGCGCCAGCGGCGAGCAGCGGCGATGTACAACAACGACATGGGAAAGAAGTGCACCACCAGCACCGGCAGGTAATACCAGAAGGGCTGCGCGTGCCCGCCCACCGAGCCCGAGTAGCGCTTGGCCGTCTGGCGCAGCAGGATGTCGTGCACGTAGGCCTGGTACTCGGCCCCACCGCGCGCATGCGCCACCAGCAGCATCGGCACCAGCCACAGCGCGATCGGCAGCAGCAGCGCCAGCAGGCCCGCTGCCCATTTCCAACCCGCCTGCCGCGTCTTGGCCACGGCATCCCAGCCGCGCCAGCGCGCGAAGAGATACGGCAGCAGCAGCAGCAAGGCGATCACACCGACGCCCTTGGTGATGACGCCCAGCCCCGCGGCAAAACATCCCAGCCAGAAGGCGCGCCAGTCGGGGCCCAGCAGCAGGTGCCGCAACAGCCCCCAGTTGGCGAGGGTGATCAGGGCCATCACCAGCGGATCGATCTGTGCACGCTTGGTCTGGAACACGAACTGGATCGAGGCGAGCACCAGGCCGGCCGCCAGCAGACCGACACGCGGATTCCACAGGCGCCGCCCGAGGTCGTAGGTCAGCACCAGCACCAGCAGGCCCGACAGCAGCGAGGGCAGCAGGAAGGCGATGCGCCACTCCCGCACCACGAGGTACGACAGGGCTTCGAGCCACATCAGCATCGGCGGCTTGTCGGCATACAGCTCGTTGCCGCGGTGCGGGAACAGCCAGTCGCCGGATTCGACCATGTGCTTGGCCACCAGCGTGAAGCGCGGCTCGTCCGACGGCCAGGGATCGCGCAGGCCCATGCCCGCGCCCAGCACCAGCAGCGCCACCAGCAGCAGCCACCAGAAGGCACGCCGCACGGTCGCGTCGGACCACTGCACGGGCGTTGCGCGCGTCATGGAGTCCGGCGCCAAGGCGTCATTCCTTGGGCATGTCGGCACTCTTGCCGCGCCACACGAACTGCAGGTTGCGGAAGTACACGAACAGGCCCGCGGCCTGCCCGATGATGAACACCGGGTCGCGCCGGTGGATCGCATAGGCGAGCAGCGTCAACCCCCCACCCACGCTGAAATACCAGAACGCGGTGGGGATGACGCTCTTCTTGAGCCGCTCGCTCTGCAGCCACTGGATGATGAAGCGGGCGGAGAAAAGGGCTTGGCCTATGAAGCCGATCACGAGCCAGGTCTTGTCGATTTCCATCAATGGTCCTTCAGGCCTGCGCTGGACGCGGTGGCCATCCGCTGCACCTGCGGCACGCGTGCGCGCCGCTGCAGCCACATCACACCCAGGATGTCCACCAGCCCTACCCACAAGCGGTTGCCGATGCCGTAGTGCGAGCGCCCGTGCCCGCGTGGCCGGTGGCCCACGTGCACGGATTCCACGGTGCCGCCTGCGCGGCGCACCAGGGCGGGCAGGAAGCGGTGCATGTGGTCGAAATACGGCAGCGCGAGGAAGTCCTCGCGCACGAACAGCTTGAGGCCGCAGCCGGTGTCCGGCGTCGCGTCGCCGAGCAACGCGGCGCGCACGCGGTTGGCGATGCGCGACGACAGCTTGCGCACCCAGGTGTCCTGCCGCTTCGCGCGCCAGCCGGCGATCATGATCGGCGCCGGCGCACCCTGCGCCTGCAGCTGGCGCCAGCGCGCCAGCAGGGCCGGTATGTCGATGGGGTCGTTCTGCCCGTCGCCATCGAGCGTGGCCACCAGCAGCCCGCGGGCCTCGCGCACGCCGGTGCGCACGGCCGTGCTCTGGCCGCAGTTGTTGCGGTGGCGCACCACCACGAGCCAGGGGTGGGTCTGGGCATAACGCTGCAGCACCTGCGCGGTGTCGTCACCGCTGCAGTCGTCGACGAACACGGCCTCGAAGGCGCAGACGCCCGTCAGCGCGGCCCCGATCTCGTCGAGCAAAGGCACGACGTTGCCGGACTCGTCATGCACGGGAACCACGACGGAGATGTCGATATAGACGGGGTGAGCGGATTCGCCCATGGTACGGAGTGGGTTGGGGGAAAAAAGCCCGCCATTGTCGCATCGGCGGCCCGGGCCACCGCTCAGGGTGGGGGCGCGGCCTCGGGCAACCCGGCGTAGGTGCTCTCCACCGGCATCGACAGCGCCAACCCGTCTTCCACCGTCTTGGCCCGCTCGATGTAGAAGCCCACACCCGGCAGCGCATGCAGGTTGTAGGCAATGCCACGCGCCGCGCAGTGCTCCAGCACCACCCACAGCGTAGCGCCCTGGCCGCTGTGGTTGGAGTGGCCGCTGGCGTCGAAATTGCGGCAGATGCGCCGCGCCTGCGCACAGGTCACCGCCTCGGACCGTGCGCCCGGAAACTGGCCCGTGGGCGCGACGAGCGTGTCGGCGTCTCCCTGGAAACCCTCGGCGGTGTGCAGCACATTGTCGGCCGCCTCATCCGCTGCGTTGGCAACGGACTTGCGCAGGTGTTTCTCTCGCAGGGGTCGTGCCCGGGCGGCCGGGGGCTCGATGGGGGTGCAGCTCATGTAGGCGGCCACGCCGGCCTGGAATTTCTGCAACGCAAGGGCCTCTGCCTGGCCCTCGGAGGGGGCGTCCACCACCAGGGTCTGGTAGTGCTCGCGCACGACGCGCTCCAGGACAACGAAGTACTTGCCGGGAACCACTGGGCTCAAGCCCGCACCAGCCTTCTTCATGGACCTCTCCTGGGAGCGACGGCCATCCTGCCGCCCTGCGCGACGGCCGGAAACAGGGAACGCTAGAAGCCCCGCAGGTCATCCACCGGATGCACCAGGGGCCCGCCGATGATACCCAGCAACGTGTGCGCCATCACCTCCAGGTCGTTGTCGAAACTGCCGTGCGCGGCGTTGATGCGCTTGTCCGGCAGGGCCGTCTGCACCTTGTCCTGGTCCAGCACATGGATGCGGCCCGCCTGCCGCAGGCCCGCGGCATCCACCGCCTCACGCCAGGCGCGCAGCGTCTCGCCCGTGCTGGAGGTGCCGTCCCAGCCGCTGTAGACCGGGTCGAAGACGTTGTCCAGCCCCAGGATCGGTGTGCGCAGGTCCGCCTCCAGCGCGTTGGAGACGAAGTACAGCAGCGACTTGCGGTACACCGCCGCCACGCTGTCGTTGCGCTCCACGCGGTCGGACAACACATGCAGGTGCAGCCGCTGCATCAGCTGCGCATGGGTGGCGTAGTGACGGTTGGCGAACTGCACCGTGCAGGCCGGTGCGTACAGGTGGATGGAGGCCAGCCCCGCGTCCAGCCCCCGCGCGGACATCGCAGTGAGGAAATGCCCCAGCAGGATGGACCCCGCCGAATGGCCCACCACGTGGATCTGCAGGTCCTCGCCCCAGGTGGACGCCAGCTTCTGCAGCGCCGTGACCAGCAGGTCGCCGCCGCGGCCGGACCCGAAGGCCAGCTCCGCGTTTTCCTTCATCTCGCTCCAGATCGGCCGTGCGAAGGGCCGGCCCACCGTCTTCTCCAGCAACAGGTCGGAGCGTTCCGACAGCCAGTCGCCCACGCCACCGGCCAGCGCCGGCTGCTTGCGGAAGCTGTCGGCGACGATGCTGGTGAGGGACTCCAGCAACCCGGTCTTCCAGACCAGGAACAGCGGATAACACCCATTGCCCAGGAAATGCCGCCCCATGGCGCGCGCCCGCGTGATGGCCGCGTCTTCGCTGTTGAGGCCGCCGTGCGCATAGATCACGAGCCGCTTGGGCTGGCCGGCCGGCTGGCTGCGGAACCACTGGTCCGGCAGCCCCGCGGCCTGGTGCAGCAGCGTGCGGCTGAGCTCGTCCTCGGTCAGATAACGCTTCATGCGGCCGTCGTTACCAAACACCAGGGAATGGCGGTAGGCCTGCTCCTCGCTCCACCAGCGGCTGGTGTCCGTCCCGCTGGCCCGGCCCGCACCGGCGGCACCTGCGGCCCCGACCCGCCCTTCCACCACGCCGGGCACCCCCATCGCCACCACCCAGGCGTCCATGCTGTTGGCCAGCCAATCGGCATACCCCAGCACAGCGAAGCCACCCACACCCCAACCCGTGCCCCAGGAGTTCTGGATCACGAAGCCCCGCTCGTTGAAACCCACCAGCGCAAAGGCGTGGCCACCGGTCTCCGAGGGGCGGCCGTCGAAGCCGATGGGGGGCAGGTCGGCATGGCGCTTGGGGGCGGCGCTGCGCTGGGGCACCGCACTCCAGCCGTCGTGCGTGAACGCCGACACGTACACCGCCCCCACCTGCTGGATCGCCGCCTGCAGGTCGCTGATGCACTTGCGCTCGATGCGGTAATACACCCCCACCGTGGTGCCGCTGGCGCGCTGCGCATAGCCGTACCGCGGCTGCAGCGCACCGGCATAGGGCCAGTCGGACTCCATGCACACACCGTGGTTGAACCAGCCCTTAAGCGCGCCGCGGCAGCTGGAGCCATCGTAGTCTTCGCCTTCGTATTCGTCGTAGCGCCGCGCGAAGTTGTAGAACATGCGCGGGCTCACCGATTCCAGCTTGGGTGGATGTCCCGCCTTGCGCCAGCGCAGGTAATTCACGACGCAGGCGAGGCCGAAGCCCGTGCAGGCGCCCTCCTGCCCCTGGTCCAGCACCAAGCCGGCCTTGCTGTAGCGCGGCAGGAAGCGCGTGAGGTCCTGCTGCGGCGGAAATTCGTCCAGCAGGCCCACGGGCGGCGGCATGTAGCTGCGGTCGCGCAAATCGGTGGGATCGGGCGTCACGTTGAGTTTGCGCGGCGCTGCGGCCACGGCCTCCACCGCCCCAGGCGCTGCCGGCGCCGCAGTCTTGCGGGCCGCAGCACCGCGGCGCGCGCCCGTGGCACCGGCGATGCCACGGGCCGGGGCCGGCGCGGACACCGGCCACACCTGCGCGGCGCGGGCAAAGACATCGCTGAAGCGCTCCAGTCCGTGGCTGCCGCCATTGACCAGCTTGCGGGCCTGGGCCAGGTTGCCGGCCGCCACGGCCGCCCGCATCGCATCGGCGCGGTCGGAAAGGAAGGTGGCCAGCAGCAGCGCCGCGACCTCGGGCGAGTTGGCCCAGTCGGGATTGCCCACCAGGTCGATGCCCAGCACCTTGCCGTAGCGCGTGTAGTTGTCGCGCCCGGTCAGCTGGATGAACCCCCGGCCCTTGAAGCGGGCACCGTCACCCGCCTGCGTGTTGCCCAGGCTGCGCCGCCCGTCGTAGGCGCCGAAGGGGGCACCGCCTGGCTTGGTGTTGAACTGCGAAGGCATTTCGGCGATGGGCAGGAAGCCCTCGCTCTCGGCGCGGATCGTGCCCAGCGCCACCAGCACCATGGCGCGGTCCGTCAGGCCCGTGGCCTGCAGCGCAGCGGCCACATAGGGCATGTAGCGGCTGATGTTGGCGGGCTTGGTCGCGGGGAACAGCCGGCGCACCAGGTCCAGCTGCAGCGGCACGGCGATGTCCACGCTCTGGCGCATGCCCAGCACGATCTGGCAGTTCGGCCCCACTACGCCGTCGGCGATCATGCCAACACCGGACTGCCAGCGCCGCGCGGCGGCCTCGAGGTCGGCGTCCATGGCCTCGCCCGTGGCCAGCTGTGGGAAGGCCTGCGCGTCTGCCCCCAGCTGCTGCACCAGGCGCTGGCGCAGCAACGCCACCTCCGGCCCCTGGACCCCCGTGACCAGCAGATTCTTCATGGCATGCCTCCCCGTGATGGACGAAAGACAGCCAGTGTGGGCAGGCGGACCCGCGGGCGTCAATGGCCCCGGGTCATGGCGAAGCCGATCCTGTGCGGAAATCCCGCGGATCGCGCCGGAGTCGCGCGGCCAGCTCGCCGCGGCGGGATCAGCGCGCGATGCGCGCCACGCCGCCCATGTAAGGGCGCAGCACCTCGGGCACGGTCACCGAGCCGTCGGCGTTCTGGTAGTTCTCCAGCACCGCCACCAGCGCGCGGCCCACGGCCAAGCCCGAACCGTTCAAGGTGTGCAGCAGCTCGTTCTTGCCCTGGGCGTTCTTGAAACGCGCCTGCAGGCGGCGCGCCTGGAAGGCCTCGCAGTTCGACACCGAGCTGATTTCGCGGTACTTGCCCTGCGCCGGCAGCCAGACCTCGAGGTCGTGCGTGCGCGCCGAGGCCGGCCCCATGTCGCCCGTGCACAGCGCCAGCACACGGTAGGGCAGGCCCAGCTTCTGCAGGATGGCCTCGGCGTGGCCGGTCATCTGCTCCAGCGCTTCGTAACTCTTGTCGGGGTGCGTGATCTGCACCATCTCGACCTTGTCGAACTGGTGCTGGCGGATCATGCCGCGCGTGTCGCGGCCGTAGCTGCCAGCCTCCGAGCGGAAGCAGGCCGTGAGGGCCGTGAGGCGGATCGGCAGCTCGGACTCGGCCACCACCTCGTCGCGCACGAAGTTCGTGAGCGTCACTTCGCTGGTGGGGATCAGGTAGAGCGCCGCGTTGTCGGGCGCCTCTTCGGCCTCCTGCCCGCCCTTCTTGACGGCGAAGAGGTCGCTTTCGAACTTGGGCAATTGCCCGGTGCCGCGCAGGGTGTCGGCATTCACGATGTAGGGCGTGGCGCATTCCAGGTAGCCGTGCTCACGCGTCTGCACATCAAGCATGAACTGCGCCAGTGCCCGATGCAGGCTGGCAATACCGCCCTTCAGCACGGTGAAGCGCGCGCCCGTGAGCTTCACTCCCATGTCGGCATCCAGACCCAGCGGCGCACCCACGTCCACATGGTCCTTGACCTCGAAGTCGAAGACGCGTGGCGTACCCCAACGGCGCAATTCGACGTTGGCGTTTTCGTCGGCACCCACCGGCACGCTGGCATGCGGCAGGTTGGGCACGGCCAGCAGCAAGGCCTGCAGCTCGGCCTGGATTTGCTCCAGACGCGTGGCGGAGGCATCCAGCTCGCCCTTGATCGACGCCACGGAAGCCATCGCCGCCTCGGCCTCGGCGTGCTGGCCCTTGGCCTTGAGCTGGCCGATCTGCTTGCTGGCGCTGTTGCGCGTGGCCTGCAGCTCCTCGGTGCGGGTCTGGATCCGCTTGCGCTCGGACTCCAGGGTCTGGAAGCGCGCTACGTCGAGGAAAGGCTGGGGCGATTTGCGCGTCTCCAGACGCGCCACGGCGGCGTCCAGGTCCTTGCGCAGGAGGTTGATGTCGAGCATCGGGGCATTTTAGGGGGCCATGGCCGGGCCCCTTCACCCCGTGGGCTACAGCTTCAGGCCCTTGGGCAGCGGGAACTTGATGGTTTCCTGGATTCCCGGCAGGTTGCGCACCGACACCGCCCCGAAGCTGCGGATGCGGTCGATCACTTGGCGCACCAGCAGCTCCGGCGCCGAGGCACCCGCAGTCAGCCCCACGCGCTGGCGGCCCTCGAACCACTCGGCTTGCAGCTCGTCGGCCGAATCCACCATGTAGCTGGCAGTGCCCAGCTTGCGGGCGACCTCGCGCAGGCGGTTGCTGTTGGAGCTGGTGGGGCTGCCCACCACGATCACCACGTCCACCTGCGGGCTCAGCAGCTTCACGGCGTCCTGCCGGTTCTGCGTGGCGTAGCAGATGTCCTGCTGCTTGGGTTCGCGCACCAGCGGGAAACGCGCCTTGACGGCCGCCGAGATGCTGGCCGCGTCGTCTACGCTCAGCGTGGTCTGCGTCACCACCGCCAGCTTGGTGGTCTGCGCAGGCTGCACGCGCGCCACGTCGGCTTCGTCTTCCACGAGGTGGATACCGCTGTCGAGCTGCCCCATCGTGCCTTCGACCTCCGGGTGCCCTTTGTGGCCGATCATGATGAACTCGTAACCTTCGCGGTGCAGCTTGGCCACTTCCACATGCACCTTGGTCACCAGCGGGCAGGTGGCATCGAAGATCTGGAAACCGCGGGCACGGGCTTCGTCCTGCACGGCACGGCTCACGCCATGGGCCGAGAACACCAGCGTGGCACCGGGTGGCACCTCGTCGAGTTCCTCGATGAAGATCGCGCCCTTGGACTTGAGGTCGTTGACCACGTAGGTGTTGTGCACGATCTCGTGGCGCACGTAGATGGGGGCGCCGAATTTCTGCAGCGCGCGCTCGACGATCTCGATGGCGCGGTCCACGCCGGCGCAGAAGCCGCGCGGTTCGGCGAGGATGATTTCCTGCGGGACCGTGGCCGTGGTGATGGTGTTGGCGGTTGAACCGGCCTGGGGGATGGGCAGGTTCATAGAACCCCGATCACATGCACCTCGAAGGTCACGGGCTGGCCGGCCAGGGGGTGGTTGAAGTCGAACAGCACGGGCGGTTTCTTGCCCTCGCCCACACGCACCACGGCGCCTGCGTAGCTGCCCATGCCGTCGGGCGTGGGGAACTGCACCACGTCGCCCACGCGGTAGGACTCGGCGCGGTCGCCCAGATCGTCGAGCAACTTGCGGGCCACCCACTGCAGCATGTCGTCCTTGCGCTCGCCGAAGGCAGCGCCGGCCGGCAGCTCGAAGGTCGTGCGCTCGCCCTCCGGCAGGCCCATCAGGCACTGCTCCACGGCGGGGGACAACTCCCCCGTGCCCAGCGACAGCGTGGCGGGCTTGTCGTGGAAGGTATTGATGATGTCCCCCTCCGGCCCTCCCAGGCGGTAATGCAAGGTGAGGAAGGAATTCGGCTGGACACAGGGTACGCTGGAAGACATGCGGCGGGAACCTTCAAAGAGTCCGCCATTGTAAAAACCCGGCGGCCATGGCGTCGCCGGACCGGAATCCACCCCTGCGAACCCTATGGAACTCAAGGATCTACCTGCCGACAGCCGCCCCCGCGAGAAGCTGCTGGCCCGCGGCGCGCAGGCACTCAGCGACACCGAATTGCTGGCGATTCTGCTGCGCACGGGCATCCGCGGCAAGGGGGTGCTGCAGCTGGCCGAGGACCTGCTGGCGCTGCCACGCGCCACGGGTGCCGTCCACGGACTCTCGGGCCTGGGAGGGCTGCTGCATGCCTCGGCCGGCGACCTGAAAGGCATCAAGGGGCTGGGGCCCGCCAAGCGCGCGGAGCTGGCCGCCGTGCTGGAGATGGCCCGCCGCGCCCTGGGGCAGCAGCTGCGCGAACGCGAGGTGTTCGCGATGCCCGCGATGGTGAAGCAGTACGTGCAGCTCCACCTGTCGGCCAAGGCGCACGAGGTCTTCGCCGTGCTGTTCCTGGACGCGCACCACCGGCTGCTGGCGCTGGAGGAGATGTTCAGGGGCACGCTCACACAGACCAGCGTGTACCCGAAGGAGGTGGTGCTGCGCGCCCTGCACCACCAGTGCACGGCGGTGGTGCTGGCCCACAACCATCCCAGCGGCAGCGTGGAGCCCTCCCGCGCGGACGAAGCCCTTACGCAGACCCTGAAATCCGCGCTGGCGCTGATCGACGTGCGGGTGGTGGACCATATCATCGTGGGCGCCGGCGACAGCCTGTCGATGGCGGAGCGAGGATTGTTATGAAATCGGCGAGCGCGCGCTGGCAGTCTCTGGGTGACCTGCAGCAGGTCAGGAAGCAGTTGCAGGACGCGGAGCGCCTGCGGGACGAGGCCGCCCGGCTCGAAGCAGACACACGCCGGCGCGAACTGAGCGCGCGCGACCTGTTCCTGCGCGCTGCCGGCCCGGTGCGCGCCATCCCCGACAAGGGCCACGCGAACCTCGCGGCCTCGCCCCCGCCGCCCGTGCCGGTGCAGCACCTGCGCGACGAACAGGCCGTGCTGCGCGAGTCGCTCAGCGACGAGTTCGACATCACGACGCTGCTGGAGATCGACGACCAACTCAGCTTTCGCCGGCCCGGCATCGGCACAGACGTCGCTGCCAAGCTGCGCAAGGGGCATTGGAGCATCCAGGCCCACCTGGACCTGCACGGCCTGCGCACCGATGCCGCGCGCGAACGCCTGGGCGCCTTCGTGCGCGAGGCCTGCCTGGCCGGCCTGCGCTGCGTGCGGGTGGTGCATGGCAAGGGACTGGGCTCGCCGGGCAAGACACCGGTGCTCAAGAACAAGGTGCATGCCTGGCTGGTGCAGAAGAACGAGGTGCTGGCCTTCGTGCAGGCGCGGCCGGCGGACGGCGGGGCGGGGGCGGTGGTGGTGCTGCTCAAACCCACGCTGGCGCGGGTACCGCACGCACCCACGCAGTGACACCGCCCCGCCCGCCCGGGTTTCGCGCCACGAAACAGGCGCCCTGGCGCAGCGGCCTGGATGTGGTTTTGTGCGCGCGCACATGGCACCACCGCCCCTAGAATGGCCGTTCCCCGCGCCCCCAGCGCTCCCCCTTCCCCCCTTTGATCCCCTTCCTCGACGCATTCGTCAAGGCTCCCGGCCTGGAGCCGGCGGTGCAGAAGACCTTCAAGCGCGAACAGCTCAGCGAGCTGGGGTTCCCCATCGCCACCAGCCTCATGGAAGGGGGCTTCATCGCGGTGGTGGCAGCCAAATCCTTCAATGTGGAGCCCTGGGTCATCGCGGTCATCTCCGCCGCGCCCATGTTCGGCAACCTCTCCAGCTTTTTCTGGAACATGGTGGGCGCCGGCCGGCCCAAGGTGCCGCTGATCACCACGCTGCAGCTGCTGGTGCTGCTGTGCGTGCTGGCCATCGCGCTGTCGCCGCGCAATGCCTTCGGCAACACCGTGCTGCTGGTTGCCGTGATCGCCAGCCGCATGCTCATCGCCGGCATCATGACGCTGCGCAGCGTGTCCTGGAGCCTGAACTACGAGCGCTCGCTGCGGGCCCGCATCACGGGCCGGCTGCAGGCCATCACGAGCATGATGGTCGTGGTGGTCACGGGCGTGGGTGGCCTGCTGCTGGACCTGAGCCCTCTGGCCTTCCGCTTCGTCTTCGGCGGCGGCGCGGTGTTGGGCCTGCTGGGCGTGTGGGCCTTCCGTGGCGTGACGGTGCAGCGCGAGAGCCGCCAGTTGGTCCTGGAGCGGCGCGGCACGCGCAAGGGCTCCAACCGCAACTCCTTCTTCTTCATCCTGCGCAACGACAAGCTCTATGCGCGCTACCAGCTGCACCAATTCATCTCGGGCATGGCCAACATGATGCTGGAGCCGCCGCTGGTGTATCTGCTGTCCAAGCAGATCAACGCCAGCTACTCGGCCAGCATCGGCATCACGATGCTGATCCCCTTTTCGCTGGCCATGGCCACCATGCCCTTCTGGGCGCGTTACCTGGACCGCGTGCACGTGGCCGAGTTCCGTGCGCGCCAGAACTCGCTGTGGGTGATCGGTGTGTTCTTCATGTTCATCGGCGCCTGGCAGCTGTCGCTGGTGTGGCTGGCCATCGGCCGTGTGCTGACCGGCATCGTCAACGGCGGCGGCAACCTGGCCTGGCAGCTGGGCCACAACGACTTCGCGCCCAAGGACCAGCTCGCCTCCTACATGTCCATCCATGTCACGCTCACGGGCGTGCGCGGCGCCTTCGCGCCCTTCCTGGGCATGGCGCTGTACCTGGGCTGGAGCGGCAAGAGTTATGTGCCGGGCAGCGACGGGCTGGGATACTGGACCTTCCTGGTGTCGATGATGCTGGGGGTGGTGGCCTGGCGCGGCTTCGAGCGGCTGCGGCGCGACATCGCTGCGCGGCCCTCACCGCGGCTGGGCTGAGTACTTTTCGTTTCGGGAGACATCGCATGTCCACATCCAACCCACCCACCATCCAGGAACCTGCTCGCACCACACCCGTGGTCCACAGCACCGACGTGCTGGTGGTCGGCTCCGGTCCCGGCGGCTTGGCCGCTGCACTGGCCGCCGCCCGCGCCGGCGTGCAGGTCACGCTGGTGGAGCGCTTCGGCTGCTTCGGCGGCAACATCACGGTGGTGGGTGTCGAGGGCTTCGCTTGGTACCGCCATGCGCAGACCGTGGAAGCCGACGGCATCGGACGCGAGTTCGAGGAGCGCGCCAAGGCCATGGGCGCGGCGGTGCCGGAATCGCAGTCCCTGTCCTACGAGATCGACTCCGAAGGCTTCAAACTCGTCGCCGACCGGCTGGTGCAGGAGGCGCCCAACATCCGCCCGATGCTGCACCGCCAGTTCGTCGCGCCGCTGATGCACGGCGACACCATCACCGGCATCGTGGTCGAGTCCAAGGCCGGCCGCGAGGCGATCCTGGCGCAGCGCGTGATCGACGCCACGGGCGACGCCGACGTGGCGCACCGTGCAGGCGCGCCGGTGCACAAGACGCCACCGGAGCAGATGCAGGCGGCGTCGGTGATGTTCCACCTGGCCGGCGTGGACAAGCGTGCGTTCATGGAAGGCGTGCG
This sequence comes from Burkholderiaceae bacterium, assembly GCA_965278985.1. Lineage (GTDB taxonomy): Bacteria > Pseudomonadota > Gammaproteobacteria > Burkholderiales > Burkholderiaceae_C > CAISIP01. The sequence continues at coordinate 3,747,483 of OZ257131.1, forward strand.
GGCCGACCCGCAAACCTACCGCGACTGGTCGACGGGCGAGTGGCAGATCGAGACCGATGGGAAGGAGGACAAGATGTTCTCGCCCTTCCTGGCCAAGCCCTTCGCCCAGGCCATCCGCGACGGCCTGATCCCGCCGCAGCTCAACACCATCGCCGGCACCTGGGGCGCGGTGCACGACACGGGCGAGCTCACCTACATGAACCTGGTGCACCTGGCGGGCTGCGACGGCACGGACCCCGACAGCATGACGCACTTCGAGATGGAAGGCCGCCGCCAGGCGATGCTGGCGATCGAGGCGCTGCGCCGCTACACGCCGGGCTGTGCGGGCGCGCGCCTGCGCAACTTCGGCATGAGCATCGGCATCCGCGACACGCGCAAGATCCTGGCGGCCTATGACCTGACGGAGGCCGACGTGCGCGGGCAGGCCCGCTTCGACGACTCCATCGGCATCTACCCGGAATTCATCGACGGGTATGGCGTGCTGATCCTGCCGACCACGGGCCGCTACATGCACATCCCCTACCGATCCCTGTTGCCCCAGGGTGTGCGCAACCTGCTGGTGGCGGGCCGCGCCATCGGCGGCGACCGCATCGCGCATGCGGCCACGCGCAACATGGCATGTTGTGCGGTGGCGGGACAGGGGGCGGGGATCGCGGCGGCGCTGTCGGTGAAACACGGCCAGCCGCTGGAGGGCGTGGATATCACCGCAGTGCAGGCGGAGCTGGCGCGCCAAGGCGTGCGCTATCTCTAAGGCCAAACGCTAACCCGGAAGCGGCTACTCCGTCCACACAATGACGTCGCGCTTGTCGTGCGTGGTCACCTGATCGAAGAAGGACTCGTCCAGGCGCAGTTGGAATTCCGGCTGGGAACTCAATGCCCAGCGGCAAGGGCGCAGCGCGTGAAGAAATCTGAGGCATTCCATGGGATCGATGCCCGTACGTCGCATCACCTCCTTGTGAGCCTCGAACAGCACCACGAAGTGCGGTGCCTGGCGCAGCAACGATTCAGCGCCCTTCAATATGGCCAGTTCCGCGCCCTCGACATCGATCTTCATTGCCACGCTGCGCGAACGCGGCAGATCGACATCATCGACCCGCGTGACCGGTATTTCCCCCCCGGCGTCAGGAACGATGTAGCTTCCATCCTCGTTGTTCTTCGGCACGACGAGCCTCGCGTTTCCCGAAAAATCGCTCAAGGCGATGTTCATGGCAGTCGCCTTCTTTCGGATGCGCTTGAAGTTCGACGCCAATATCTCGAATTGCTCGGTCCGAGGCTCGAACGCCCACACCGCTTCCACCGACGGACAGTGCTGGTCGACATAGTGGCTTACCAGACCTATATGTCCGCCACAGTCGAGAAATATGAAATCTCCACCCGGTGAAGCATTGAGCACCCTTACAAATGTTCTCAAGGTGTTGGGCTCGTACTCATTCAGCTGGGCATAGCTCCAGAACCAGCTCCAGTTCAAAGGTACCCAGATGTCCCGCCCCGGGAAATAGCTTACTTCGGAGACTTTGTCGAGCAGCGCGAGGGAGTTCAACGTCTGCATCAACCTCCAGCCTCCGCGGGTATCACGCAGGATCATCTTCTTGGCAAATCTGAAGTACCACGGCAGCCGGACTGTCTGCATACGCCCTCTCGAATAAGCCTTTTAAGGCCTAGGTTTTTACCACGGCAGCAAGCCCATGGGAGAAGCGGCCTCCACTCCGAGCGGCCATGCTCCGGGCGCGGGAGCCGGCATGAATGTTCAGCCTCCTCGGTTGCGCATCCAGTCCGCGGTCTGGAAAAAACTCTCCTTGAGCCGCTGGCGCAAAGCCTCGTCCACCCCGGTTTCGCCCATGGCCTGGTCCATGCAGGCCAGCCACTGGTCGCGCTCGGTGATGCCGATGGAAAAGGGCATGTGGCGCGCCCGCAGCCGGGGATGGCCGAAGCGCTCGGTGTAATGCTGCGGGCCGCCCATCCAGCCGCACAGGAACCAGTTCAGCCGCTCACGCGCGTTGTCCAGCGACGTGCCGTGCGCCGCACGCAGGTCGGCATACGAAGGCTCCAGGTCCATCAGGTCGTAGAAGCGCTCGGTCAGGGCGTGGATGCGCTCCTCGCCGCCGATCCATTCGAAAGGCGTCGCGAAGGCGGGCTTGTCCTGTATCTGCATGTCTTGACAATGGTCAGGTCGCCGCACGGCGCAGCGTGGTGACCACCGGGCGACGCAACACGTCGCGCAGTCCCCACCAGCCAGCCCCCATGGCGAGCAAGGCGCCGGTCAGCGCGCCGACGATCGGCACCCACCATGCGCCGTTCCAGGCGAAGTTGAAGACGAAACGCGCCAGCCCCCAGCCCACCGCCATCGCCACCAGGCTGGCCAGGAAGCCGGCCAGCATGCCGACGCCCGCGAGTTCGGCGCGCTGCACCTGGCGCAGCAGGCGGCCTTGTGCGCCGACGGCACGCATGATGGCGAACTCGCGCGCCCGCTCCTCGCGCGTGGCGGAGATCGCGGCGAACAGCACCACCAGGCCGGCGGCCAGCGTGAAGCCGAACAGGAATTCCACGGCCCGCGCCACCTGCTCCAGCACGGCCTGCACCTGCAGCAGCGTCGCACTGATGTCCACGTTGGTGATGTTGGGAAAGTCATGGACCAGCGCATTGTCGAAGCCCGCCTGCGCCGGGGCGCGGAAAGCGCCCATGTAGGTCACGGGCACGTCGGGCATCTGCGCCACGGGGTACATCACGAAGAAGTTCGCGCGGAACGAGCCCCAGTCCACCTTGCGCAGCGAGGTGATCTTCGCGTCCACGGGCATGCCGCCGATGTCGAAGCGCAGGCTGTCGCCGAGCTTGAGCCCCAAGGTCTCGGCGATGCCCTGCTCCACGCTCACGGCGCCAGCCTCGTCGTTGGTCCATCGGCCGCCCACGATCTCGTTGTGCGGCGGGCGCTCTGCCGCGTGCGACAGGTTGAACTCGCGGTCCAGCAGGCGGCGCGCGCGGTCTTCGGCATAGGCCTCGGGGTTCACGGCCTGGCCATTGATGGCCACCAGCCGCCCGCGAATCATCGGATACCAGTCGTAGTTGCGCACGCCGGCACCGTCCAGGCGCTGGCGGAATGCCTGCTCCTGGTCGGGCATCACGTTGATGACGAAGCGGTTCGGCGCATCGGGCGGCGTGGCCTGGCGCCAGCTGCTGATGAGGTCCGTGCGCAGCAGCACCAGCAGGATCAGCGCCAGCAGCCCCACCGACAAGGCACTGACCTGCACCACGGCATAGGCGGGCCGAGCGGATATCTGCCGCGTGGCCAGCACCAGCCAGCGTGGTGCGGTGGCCTCGTTGACACTGCGCCGCAGCAGCTTGACCGCCAGCCAGCTCAGCGCCGCGAACACCACCACCGCCGCGGCAAACCCGCCCACCGCGATGGCGCCCAGCAGCAGGTCGCTGCTGGCGGCCATCAGCAAGGCCGCGAAACCCGCCACCCCCACGGCCAGCACCACCAGCGAGGCGGGGCGCAGAGCGCCCACGTCACGCCGGATCACGCGCAGTGCCGGCACCTGCGCCAGCTGCAGCACGGGCGGCAGGCCGAAGGCCATCAGCAGCGTGAGGCCCACGCCCAGACCCAGCAGCGCAGGCCAGACCGTGGCCGCAGGCAGCGTGGTCTCGACCAGCCCCGCCAGCAGCAGCACGAAGATGTAGTGCACGCCGTAGCCGATGGCCACGCCCAGCAGGCTGGCCACCACGCCCACGATGGCAAACTCGAAGCTGTAGCTGAGTGCGATGGTGCGCTGGCTCAGGCCCAGCACGCGCAGCATCGCGCAGTCGTCCAGGTGGTTGGCCGCGAAGCTGCGCGCGGCGAGCGCCACGGCCACGGCGCTGAGCATGGCGGCCAGCAGCGCCACCAGGTTCAGGAAGTTCTGCGCGCGGTCCATGGTGCGCTGCATCTCGGGACGGCCGCTCTCCAGCGACTCCAGCCGCAGGCCACGCACCTCGGGCTTGTCCACCTCCAGCTTGGCCCAGCGGGCGAACTGCTGGACTGGCGCATCCTCGCCGGCCACCGCGAAGCGGTAGCTCAAGCGGCTGGCGGGCTGCACCAGGCGCGTGGCATCCAGGTCGGTGGTGTTGAGCATCACGCGGGGCGCGAAGCTCATGAAGCCGCCGCCCCGGTCGGGTTCGATCACGATGATGCGGGAGATGCGCAGCGAGGCGTCGCCCAGCAGCAGTGCATCGCCCACGCGCAGGCCCAGCGCGTCGAGCAGTTGGGCATCGACCCAGACTTCGCCGGCTGCGGGAATGGCGCGCTGCGGCACCACCGGCCCACCCGGTGTCTCGGCGATGCCCAGGCGACCGCGCAACGGATAACCCGGCTCCACCACCTTGAGGGCCACCAGCTTGCTGGCCCCGCCCTGCGCATCCGTGGCCCGGGCCATGGTGGGGAAAGTGATCGTGGTGCCGGTCTGCAGGCCCAGCGCCCGCGCCCGTTCCATGAAAGCCGGGGGTGTGGCCAGGTCGCTGGACAGCACCACGTCGCCGCCCAGCAACTGGCGCGCATCGCGCTGCAGGCCGCCCTGCAGGCGGTCGGCGAAGAAGCCCACGGCAGTGAGTGCGGCCACGGCCAGGGTCACGGCCACCACCAGCAGGCGCAGCTCGCCCGCGCGCAGGTCGCGCCACAGGCTGCGCAGGCCCAGGAGAATGAAACGGCTTTGCATAAGGGGTTCCCGTCGAAATCGGCCTTGGAGAAGAAGCGGCCCCGGACCTCCGGGGCGCCGCAGGGCGACTGTCCCCTTTGTCGGCTGGCGACCGGCACCCTTGCAAGGGCGGCGGCAGGCCGGGGATTATCGGCGCGGCCCCGTTGTCAGGCCTGCGGCAACAGGTCGCTACGGTGCTGCTGTAGGGCCTTTGCGACCAGTGCCTGCAATTCCTCCGCCGCACCACTGTCGAGCATCTGGTAGATGCGCCGGCGCATGCGTGGTTCCCAGAACTTGCGCAGATGGATGGCGATGTCGTCGATGGCTTCCTGCTGGTCGGGCATCGCCGCGAAGAAGTCGCCGATGCGGTTGGCCATGCGGACCAGGTTCTGTTCGTCCATGAGCTCTTCTCTCGTTCAGTCGGCAAAGGGCGCCTGCAGCACCCGGTCGGCATGGGTGTAGACCACCGCATGGTCGCCCCGCGCAAAGCCCACCAGGGCCAGGCCGGCGGCCTCGGCGGTCGCGACGGCCAAGCGTGTCGGCGCGGAGATCGCGGCCAGCAGGCCGACACCGGCAGTAGCGGTCTTGTGGACCATCTCGTAGCTGGCCCGGCTGGTCACGGCGATAAAGCCTTGCGCCGGATCGGCATGGGCCGCGGCCATGGCACCCACCAGCTTGTCCAGCGCGTTGTGGCGGCCCACATCCTCGCGCACGGTCCTCACCGCACCATCCAGGCCGCACCAGGCCGCGGCATGCGTGGCCCCGGTGGCCTGCTGGAGGCGCTGCTGCGGGCCCAGCTCCCGCATGGCGCGGGCGATGGCCGAGGCCGCGACCTGCACCGCAGCCACAGGCCGCGCAACGGGCCGCACGGCATGCTGCAGCGATTCGGTGCCGCAGATGCCGCAGCCCGTGCGCCCGGCCAGGCTGCGGCGCGCCTCCTTGAAGCGGTGCAGGCAACGCTGTGTGACCCGCAGGTCCAGCGTCATGCCGGCCGCCTCTTCCAGCACCTCCACATCCAGCAGGTCGGCCGGCGTGTCGATGAGGCCTTCGCTGAGCAGGAAGCCCAGCGCGAAGTCTTCCAGATCCAGCGGTGTGGCCAGCATCACCGCGTGCGAGATGCCGTTGACGGCGAGCGCGACCGGGACTTCCTCGGCCACCCACTCCACCGCGGCGCCTCGGCCGGCCTCGCCCAGCACCAGCGCCTGCACGCTGGCAGCACCGGCTCCGGGCCCGGGAGGAGGATCGACAGGTCGCATCGCGGGGATGGGCCTACTTGCCGACGATCGCCGCTGGCTGGCGGCCCGGCAGGTGGTCCAGCTGCTGCTGGTTGAACTGCTCATAGCTGCGTTGCCAACCGGAGGGCTGCATCACCTTGCGCACCTGCACCGCCGTGACCTTGTACTCGGGGCAATTCGTGGCCCAGTCCGAGCTGTCGGTGGTGATCACGTTGGCGCCGGACTCGGGGAAGTGGAAGGTGGTGTAGACCACGCCGGGCTGCATGCGCTCGGTGACCACGGCGCGCAGCACGGTGGTGCCGGCGCGGCTCTCGATGCCCACCCAGTTGCCGTCCTTCACGCCGCGCTCCTGCGCGTCGTGCGGGTGGATGTCCAGCCGATCCTCGTCGTGCCACTGGTTGTTCTCGGTGCGGCGCGTCTGGGCGCCCACGTTGTACTGCGTGAGCACGCGGCCGGTGGTGAGCAGCAGCGGGAACTTGCGCGTGACCTTCTCGTCACTGGGCTGGTAACGCGTGATCAGGAAGCGGCCCTTGCCACGCACGAAACCGCCCACGTGCATGATCGACGTGCCGGCCTCGTCAGTGCCCTCGTTGCAGGGCCACTGCACGCTGCCCAGGCGGTCGATCTTGTCGTAACTCACGCCCTGGAAGCTGGGCGTCAGCGCGGCGATCTCGGCCATGATCTCGGCGGGGTGCGCATAGGCCATGGGATACCCCAGCGCGTTGGACAACATCTGCGTGACCTCCCAGTCGGCCTTGCCGGCCAGCGGCGGCATGACCTTGCGCACGCGCGAGATCCGGCGCTCGGCGTTCGTGAAAGTACCGTCCTTCTCCAGGAAGGACGCGCCGGGCAGGAACACGTGCGCGTACTTGGCGGTCTCGTTGAGGAAGATGTCCTGCACCACGATGCATTCCATCGCCGACAGTGCCGCCGTCACGTGCTGCGTGTTGGGGTCGGACTGCACGATGTCCTCACCCTCGCAATACAGGCCCATGAAGCTGCCGTCCAGCGCGGCCTCGAACATGTTCGGGATGCGCAGGCCCGGCTCGGGGCTCAGGCTCACGTCCCACGCCGCCTCGAAGGCCGAGCGGGTGGTGCTGTCGGAGATGTGGCGGTAGCCCGGCAGCTCGTGCGGGAAGGAGCCCATGTCGCAGGCGCCCTGCACGTTGTTCTGGCCGCGCAGCGGGTTCACGCCCACGCCCTCGCGGCCCACGTTGCCGGTGACCATCGCCAGGTTCGCGATGCCCATCACCATGGTGGAGCCCTGCGCGTGCTCGGTCACGCCCAGGCCGTAATAAATGGCTGCGTTGGGCCGGCGGCCAGCCGCGCGCAACGTCTCGGCCGTGCCGTCGCTCTGGCCCGTGGCATACAGGCGCGCGGCGGCGCGCAGCGTGGAGGCCGGCACGCCGCTGACGGTCTCCATGGCCTCCGGCGAGTTGACAGCCGACTCCACGAACTCGCGCCATTGCTGGAAGCTCTTGTCGTCGCAGCGCTGGGCCACGTAGTCCGCATCGAAGAGGCCTTCGGTCATGACCACATGCGCCAGCGCATTGATCACGGCCACATTGGTGCCGGGCCGCAATTGCAGGTGGTGGTCGGCCTTGACGTGCGGCGCGTTCACCAGCTCGATGCGCCGCGGGTCCACCACGATCAGGCTCGCCCCTGCCTCGGTCGCCGTGCCGCGCAGGCGACGCTTCATGCGCGAGGCGAACACCGGATGCGCCTCGGACGGGTTCGCGCCGATGACCATGATCACGTCGGAATGCTCCACCGACTTGAAGGTCTGCGTGCCGGCCGAGGTGCCGAAGGTCTGGCCCAGGCCATAACCCGTGGGCGAATGGCACACGCGCGCGCAGGTGTCGACGTTGTTGTTGCCGAAGGCCGCGCGGATCAGCTTCTGCACCAGGTAGGTTTCTTCGTTGGTGCAGCGCGAGGAGGTGATGCCGCCCACCGAGTCCTTGCCGTGCTTGGCCTGGATGCGCTTGAACTCCGAGGCCGCATGGCCGATGGCCACTTCCCAGCTCACTTCCTGCCACGGATCGTCGATGCTGGCGCGGATCATCGGCTTGGTGATGCGGTCCTTGTGCGTGGCATATCCCCAGGCGAAACGGCCCTTCACGCAGGAATGGCCCTCGTTGGCCTTGCCGTCCTTCCACGGCGTCATGCGCACCACTTCGTTGCCCTTCATGTCGGCCTTGAAGCCACAGCCCACGCCGCAGTAGGCGCAGGTGGTGATGACGCTGTGCTCGGGCTGGCCCAGCTGGATGATCGACTTTTCCTGCAGCGTAGCCGTGGGGCAGGCCTGCACGCAGGCACCGCAGCTCACGCACTCGCTGTCCATGAAGGGCTCGTCCATGCCGGGCGACACGCGCGACTCGAAGCCCCGGCCGCTGATGGTCAACGCGAAAGTGCCCTGCGTCTCTTCGCAGGCCCTCACGCAGCGGTTGCAGACGATGCACTTGGAGGCGTCGTAGGTGAAGTACGGGTTGGATTCGTCCTTCTTCGCGTCCAGGTGGTGCGCGCCGCCCAGGTGCGGGCCCACGCCATAACGCACGTTGCGCAGGCCCACCTGGCCCGCCATGTCCTGCAGCTCGCAGTCGCCATTGGCGCTGCAGGTCAGGCAGTCCAGCGGATGGTCGGAGATGTAGAGCTCCATCACGCCCTTGCGCAGCTGCTGCAACTTGGGGCTCTGGGTGCGCACCTTCATGCCGGCTTCGACCGTGGTGGTGCAGGAGGCCGGATAACCCTTGCGGCCCTCCACTTCCACCAGGCACAGGCGGCAGGAGCCGAAGGGCTCCAGCGAATCGGTGGCGCAGAGCTTGGGCACCTTGACGCCCGCGTCGATGGCGGCGCGCATGACGGAGGTGCCTTCGGGCACGCGGACCTCGGTGCCGTCGATTTCCAGCGTGACCTCGCGCGTGGCTTCGCGCAAGGGGGTGCCGTAGTCGGTCTCGGGATGGTTCAGCATGGTGGTGCTCCTCAGGCCGCAGCCCGGTCCTCGGGTTGCAGGCCGAAATCCTGCGGGAAATGGTTCAATGCCGACAGCACCGGCAGCGGCGTCATGTTGCCCATGGCGCACAGGCTGCCATGGACCATGGTGTCGCACAGGTCACGCAGCAGCACTTCCTGCATGCCGCGGTTCTGGTTCGCCACGATGCGGTCGATGACCTCCACGCCGCGCGTGGAGCCGATGCGGCAGGGCGTGCACTTGCCACAGGACTCCAGCGCGCAGAACTCCATCGCGTAACGCGCCAGATGCGCCATGTCGGCGCGCTCGTCGTGCACGACCAGGCCGCCGTGGCCCACCACCGCGCCCATGGCGGCGTAGGCTTCGTAGGTGATGGGTGTGTCCCACTGCGACTCGGGCAGGTAGGTGCCCAGCGGCCCGCCCACCTGCACGGCCTTGATGGGCCGGCCGCTGGCCGTGCCACCACCGAAGTCCTCCAGCAGCGTGCGCAGCGTGACGCCGAAGGGCAGTTCCACCAAGCCACCCTGGCGGATGTTGCCGGCGAGCTGAAAAGGCAGCGTGCCGGTGGAGCGACCTACGCCGATGTGCTTGTACCAGTCGGCGCCGTTGACCAGGATGGACGGCACGGCCGCGAAGGTCAGCACGTTGTTGATGACGGTGGGCTTGCCGAACAGCCCCTGGATCGCCGGCAGCGGCGGCTTGGCGCGCACGATGCCACGTTTGCCCTCCAGGCTCTCCAGCATCGCGGTTTCCTCACCACAGACGTAGGAGCCGGCGCCCATGCGCACCTCCAGCTCGAAGGCCTTGCCGCTGCCCAGCACGTCCGCGCCCAGGAAGCCGGCAGCGCGTGCCAGCGCGATGGCCTCGGTGAACACGGCCACGGCGCGCGGGTACTCGGAGCGGATGTAGACGAAACCCTTGGTCGCGCCGCTGGCCAGCGCGGCGATGGCCATGCCCTCGATCAACAGGTAGGGGTCGCCTTCGAGCAGCATGCGGTCGGCGTAGGTGCCGGAGTCGCCCTCGTCGGCATTACAGACCACGTATTTCTGCGTGGCGGTGGCCTGCGCCACGGTGCGCCACTTGATGCCGGCCGGGAACGCCGCGCCGCCCCGGCCGCGCAGGCCGGAGTCCAGCACCTGCTGCCAGATGGCGTCCGGTGCCAAGGCCGCCGCGGCGCGCAGGCCGGCCCAGCCGCCATGCGCTTCGTAGTCTTCGAGGGACAGCGGCCGCGTGATGCCGGCGCGCGCAAAGGTGAGCCGCTGCTGCCGCTGCAGGTAAGGCATCTGTTCCACCGGGCCCACCGACAGCGCATGCGCCTTGCCTTCGAGCATCCCGGCGTCCAGCAACGCATGCACGTCCTCGGGGTTCACCGGGCCGTACCCGACACGCCCGGTGGGTGTGTCCACCTCCACCAGCGGCTCGAGCCAGAACATGCCGCGCGAGCTCGTGCGCCGGATCTCCACCGGGCAACCGCGTGCCGCGCAGCCCGTCGCGAGGGCCTGCGCCACCTCGTCCGCGCCCACGGCCAGCGCCGCGCTGTCGCAGGAGATGTAAACCGTTGTCGAGTTGCTCATGCACCTGCTCCCACCAACGCGTCCAGCCGCTGCGGCGTCATGCGGGCGCGCACCACATCGCCCACCATCACGGCCGGGGAGGACGCGCAAAGCCCCAGGCAGTAGGCGGCCTCCACCGAGTACGCACCATCCGCCGACACCGTGTGTTCTTCGCTGCAGCCCAGCGTGGCGCGCGCATGGGCCAGCAGCTCCTCGCCCCCCATGCTGCGGCAGGCCTCGGCCCGGCAGACCTGCACCACGGTGCGGCCAGGCGGCGTGGTGCGGAAGTGGTGGTAGTAGGTGACCACGCCGTGCACCTCGGCCCGCGACAGGTTCAGTGCCTGGGCGATCTGCGGCAGGGCTTCGCGGGGGACATGGCCCAGGGCGTGTTGCACGGCATGCAATATGGGCAGCAGGGCGCCGTCCAAGTGCTGGTGTTGCGCGATGGCCTGTTGCACCACAGCGTGCGTGGCCAAGGGGCCGTGGGGGGAAGGGGCGTCGGGCGAGGTCATGCGTGTCCTGGAATGCGGCTCCGGTCTATTGTGCGAGCAGCCGCCCCAAGATGCCACCACCCCGCAAGGAAGCCAGCACGCACGAGGCAGCGACCCCGGAGTGCTGGGAACACTCCGCCGGCACGTTGCCGGGAATGGCGCAGTATCGAAGGCGCTGTGGAGGTGGGTCAAATTGAATCCCCACATGCCCCGATTCAAAAACTAAATGACGCGGTGCGGGAAACGCATTTCGGTTGGGTAAGGGGGAGGTGTGTGGGCGCGAGCATGTGGGGGCGCGTTGGCATAGGCGGTGTTTGCTTGGGTACAGGGAGGGGCATTGGCGTGCGCATGCGTGGCGCATTGGCAGAGGCGGTGGGCAGTGGTTCGCGTTCTCCGGCCCACGCTCGCGGACCGGCGCAATGGCGCGCGACCCTGGCGGGCGCGAAGGGCTTCCCGATCGGGCGGGCAGTGTCACAGCCGCGACTGGGGCCTGCGCCCGCGAACCCCAGCCCACCACCTCACGTGGCTGGGCTGGCGTGCGTGGCGTCCAACAACCGGAATACCGGAACCGGGGCATGGGCCCCGCAGCCCGGAGCCCGGAGCCCGGATTTTCTCCGGCTCGCCCAGGCGCACCGACGGGTGGGTGGTGCGGGTGCGCCGGCGCAGGCCCCATTCGCGCATGCCACAAATGCCTGTGCGCCTTCCAGAGTGTTCGCTCTACTCCCATGACACACCAAAAGCACTCCTGCGCGAGCGAGGGCCGGAGCCGGCGCACCCGTACCACCCTCCCTGCCAAGAGCGCTGTCTTGCCTTCCCTGGTGACGAAAAGACGCCACAACGGTTCAAGGAACGCCGACTACGTCCCCCAGCAACCCCGCATGCTCCCGCGCATGCTGCAGCCAGCCCGCATCCTGCGCCAGCACCAGCGCCGCCTGCAACGCACGCGAAGGCCGCACACCCGCCGGGGCCATGAACCCGATGGGCGTCTCGACGGTGGGCGACACCAGCGGCAAGGCCTCCAGCTCCCGGTGGGTTCTTACCTCTCCCACCAGCGCGCCGGGCATCACGCTGCAGACATTGCCCGCCAGCACGCTCACCGACAACCCGATGATGGAGTTGGTCTCCAGCGCCGGCTTCACGGGGGTGCCCGCCGCCAGGAAGGCACTGTCCAGGATGCTGCGGTTGTGCATCTCGGGCGTCATCATCGCCAGCGGCAGCGCCGCCGCATCGGCCCAGGTGATGGGGGCGCCGAGCTGCAACTGCTGGCCCCGCGGATGCGTCGCCTTGCGCAGCAGGAAATAGTGCTCGCTGTACTGCGGCCAGGCACCCAGCGGCGTGTCGCGCAGCTGCATGCGCTCGGTGTATCCCAGCGCCAGGTCCAGCGACAGGTCTTCCAGGCCCTTCTCCAACGCCGCGGAGCTCAGCGACCACACGGAGGGCACGATGCCCGGGTGCAGCGCTTGCAGGCGGGCGGCGAAGCGTGCCAGCACCGGCAACGCCGTGGGCACCGCCCCCAGCCGCAGAGGGCCGCGCGGCCGCTCGGCGTCGCTCTCCAGCTCCTGCTGCAGCAGGTGGTGCTCGTGCAGCATCCGCTGGGCGGATGCCAGCACGCGCGCGCCTTCAGGGGTCAGGCCTGCGAAGTTGCGGCCGCGCTTGACGATGACCACGCCGAACTCCTGCTCCAGCGCCCGCATGGCGTTGGAGAGTGCCGGCTGCGTGATGTGGCAGGCCTGGGCCGCGCGCCCGAAGTGGCGGTGCTCATCCAGCGCCACCAGGTACCGCAGGGACGCCAGCAGGTTCATGCGCGCGATCCGGCGATCAGGGGATCAGGTGTTCTTGCTGATCGAGATGGTGGGGAACTTGGCGGAAAAATCCTTGGCCTTGGCCGCGATGGTGATCGCCACCTTGCGCGCCACGGCCTTGTAGACGGCCGCCACCTCGCCATCGGGATCGGCCACCACAGTGGGCCGGCCGCCGTCGGCCTGCTCGCGGATGGCCATGGCCAGCGGCAGCGAGCCCAGGTAGTCCATGCCGTATTCGGCCGCCATCTTCTTCCCACCGTCGGCGCCGAAGATGTGCTCCACATGGCCGCAGTTGCTGCACACATGCACCGCCATGTTCTCGACGATGCCCAGGATGGGCACACCCACCTTCTGGAACATCTTGATTCCCTTTTTCGCATCCAGCAGCGCGATGTCCTGCGGCGTGGTCACCACCACCGCGCCGGTCATGGGCACGCGCTGCGACAGGGTCAGCTGGATGTCGCCGGTGCCAGGGGGCATGTCCACGATGAGGTAGTCCAGGTCACGCCAGTTCGTCTGGCGCAGCAGCTGCTCCAGCGCCTGTGTGGCCATGGGGCCGCGCCAGATCATGGCCTCGTCCTGCGCCACCAGGAAACCGATGGAGATCACCTGCACACCGTGGTTCTCCAGCGGCTCCATGGTCTTGCCGTCTGCACTCTCGGGCCGGCCGCTGATGCCCATCATCATCGGGATGCTGGGGCCGTAGATGTCGGCGTCCAGCAGGCCCACGGACGCGCCCTCGGCCGCGAGTGCCAGCGCCAGGTTCACGGCCGTGGTGCTCTTGCCCACGCCACCCTTGCCCGAGGCCACCGCCACGATGTTCTTCACGTTGGGCATCAGTTGCACGCCGCGCTGCACGGCATGGGCCACGATTCGGCTCGTGATGTTGACCGAGACGTTCTGCACGCCTTCCACACTGCGCGCCGCCACTACCAGCGCCTTGCGCAGCTCCGGGATCTGGCTCTTTGCGGGGTAACCCAGCTCCACGTCAAAGGCGACGTCACCGTCCTGGATGCTGAGGTTACGCAGGGCCTTGGTGGACACGAAGTCGCGGCCCGTGTTGGGGTCCACGACCGCGGAGAGGGCCTGGGTCAAGGTCTGTTCGGTCAATGCCATGGGGGTGTGCTCGGGTCGCTAGCGAAAGGAGCTAGTCTAGTCCGTGGCATGGCGCCCGGTACGCCGCCTGCGGCAGAGGCGGGATCAGGACGCTGTCAGCCCGGAATCCATCACCAGCACGCTGCCCGTGGCCGACGCGGCCCCCTCGCTGCACAACCACAGGATGCCATTGGCCACTTCTTCCGCTGTGCTGTAGCGGCCCAGCGGATAGGCAGCGCCACCCGCCGACGGTGGGCCGCCCGGGAAGGAGGCCACGATGCGCTCGGCCATGGCGGTCTGCACGCCGGCCGGGCAGATCGCGTTCACGCGGATGCCTTGCGGCCCGTACTGCAGCGCAGCGCTGCGCGTGAGGCCGATCACGGCGTGCTTGGACGCGGCGTAGGCGGCACACCGCTTGGAGCCCACGATGCCGGCGCCGGAGGACACGTTGACGATGGCACCGCCCTGGGCCTGCTGCACCATCTGGCGCAGCTGTGCGCGCATGCAGTGCCACACGCCGCGCACATTGACGTCCATGACCTGGTCGTAGAGCGCATCGCTCTCGTCCAGCAGCGGAGCGGTGGCGCCCTCGACGCCCGCGACATTGGCCGCATAGTCCAGCGCGCCACGCTGCTGCACGGCGGCCTCCACGGCCGCCCGCACCTGCTGCGCCTGCCGCACGTCGCAGGCCATGGCAGCACCTGCACCGCCGGTGGCCTGCAGCAACGCGAGCGTGGCTTGCGCGGCGGCCTCGTCGCGGTCGGCCAGCAGCACCCAGGCCCCGGCAGCGCCAAAGGCCAGTGCCACCGCACGCCCGATGCCGGCACCTGCGCCGGACACGAAAGCCGTTCGGCCGGCCAGGTCGAAGCGGGCATTCATGCGTGGGGCGTCACTGGTCGAAGGTCAGCCCCGAGCGCTTCACGAGGTCGGCCCAGCGCCCCATGTCCGTCTTCATGCCGGCCAGGAAGGTATCCCGCTCGGCCCAGTTGACGATGACGTCCATGGAGTCCAGCTTCTTCGCCATCTCCGGGTCGTCCAGCACGGCCTTGATCTCGTGGGCCAGGCGCGCGGTGATGTCTTCGGGCAGCCTGGCGGGCCCCAGGAAGCAGTACCAGCCGATCCAGTTGAAGTCCTCGTAACCCTGCTCCAGGAAGGTTGCCACATTGGGCAGCGTGGCCGCACGCCGCGTCGCGCTGATGCCCAGGGGCACGAGCTGCCCTTTCTCGATGAAGGGCCGCGCCGTGGAGACCGAGAGGATGGCGATGTCGATCTGCCCACCCAGCAGGTCTGTCAGCATGGGCGGCTCGCCCTTGTAGGGCACGCTCAGCATCTTCAGGTCGCGGCCCTTGTTGAAAGCCTCCAGCACGATCTGCGGGCCGGTGGCCGAGCTGCCGAAGGACCATTTGTTCTTCGGCGCCTCACGCACCAGGTCGGCGGCGTTCTTGATGCCCAGGGCGGGCCGGGCCACCAGCAGGGTCACCGAGGCGCCGATGCGTGTGATGGGCGTGAAGTCGGCAATGGGGTCGTAGCCGGCATTCTTGTATTGCACCGGCACCTGGATGTGCTGGGTGAGGGTCCACAGCAGCGTATAGCCGTCGGCTGGTGCCCGCGCCGCGGCCTGTGTGGCAATGGTGCCGTTCGCACCGGGCCGGCTGTCGATGATGACGGACTGGCCCAGCCGGGTGCCCAGGCGCGTGCCGAACTCCCGCAGCATCACGTCGCCGGAGCCTCCCGCGGGCACCGGGGAGATGATGCGGATGGGCCGCGACGGCCAGGGGGCGGATTGGGCCAGCGTGAGCGCGGGCAGGCCGAGGGCGGTCACGGACATGGCTTGGACCAGCGTGCGTCTCTTCATGGTGTCTCCTTATGGGACCGCGGCTGCGGAGGCAGTGGGGGGTCGCGGCGATTCTAGGGACGCCCCCTGCCCGCACCAATCGTCGGAAACGACGACGGGCCAGCCGCGCGACACGGCAACACCCCGACACGGCCTCAGCGCTGCGTCACGACCGCCGCAGCGCGGAAGGCGGCGCGCCGAACAAGCGCACGCAGCTCCTGCGCAGGTGTTCCGCGCTGGCATATCCGCAGTGGCGGGCCACCTGCTGCACCGAAAGCTGGCCGCTCTGCAGCGCCGCACGCGCAGCTTCGGCGCGCACGCGTTCCACGGCATGGGCCGGGGTGGCGCCGGTCTCGGCCACGAAGGCGCGGGCGAAATGGCGCGGGCTCATGCAGGCGCGCTCGGCCAGGTCGGCCACGCGGTGCGGCGCCTGCAGGTGGCCGCGCACATGGTCCAGCAGGCCGGCGAAGCGGCCGTCGGGGCGCTCGATATCCAGCAGCGGCGAGAACTGCGACTGCCCGCCGGGACGGCGGTAATGCACCACCAGCTGCCGCGCCACGCGGCGCGCGACGGCGTCGCCCAAGTCCTGCGCGACCAGGGCCAGCGCCAGGTCGATGCCCGCCGTGATGCCGGCCGAGGTCCAGAAGCGGCCATCGTTGACGAAGATGCGTTCGGCCTGCAGCCGCACCCCCGGATGTTGCGCGAGGAACTGCCGCGTGCGGCACCAGTGCGTGGTGGCGGCGCGGCCCTCCAGCAGGCCGGCCGCTGCCAGCCACAGGCTGCCGCTGCAGATGCTGGCCACGCGCACGGGAGCCGCCGCCGCGCACTGCAGCCAGCGGCACAGGCCGGCATCGGCAGACACGGCATCCACCCCGTCGCCGCCCGCGACCAGCAGGGTGTCGAAGCTGCCACGGCGCGGAAGGCCCTGCACCGACCATTCCACACCCGCCGACGCGCGCACCATGCCCGCCTGTGGCGCGCACAGGCGCCATTGGTAACTGCCCGGCTCCAGCGCGGCAGCGGTCTCGAAGGCCGCCAGCGGGCCCGCCATGTCGAGCTGCTGGAAGCCGGGGAACAGGATGCAGGCGATGCGGTGCGTCATGGGCGGATGATGCCATCGGGGAGCGGTGCACCGTGGCAGTAAAAGGGGAAACTACGTCATTGCTGCCATGGCACGGCCGGATGATGCTTGGGGCTTGTGCCACCTGTTCTCCGGAGCCACCATGTCCACCAAGCCCTTCACCATCGTCTTCGCGCTGTACCCGCGCATCACCCAGCTCGACTTCACCGGCCCGCACGAGGTGTTGTGGCGCCTGCCCGGCGCGCGCTGCATCCTGGCCTCCACCACCGGCGGGCGCATAGATGCGGACGGAGGGCTGGCCTTCGACACGGTGCCCTTCGCGGAGGTCACGGGCTGCGATCTGCTGCTGGTGCCCGGTGGTTATGGCTGCGTGGCGGCGATGGAAGATGCGGCCTTCCTGGAGGCACTGCGCCGCCTGGCTGCGGGCGCGGGTCATGTCGCCTCGGTCTGCACGGGTGCGTTGCTGCTCGGTGCTGCCGGCCTGCTGCGGGGACGGCGCTCCGCCTGCCACTGGGCCTGGCGCGAGCTGCTGGCCGCCTACCCGCAGGTCACGCCAGCGGCGGAGCGCATCGTGCGCGACGGGCACTATTGGAGTGGTGGCGGGGTCACGGCGGGCATCGACTTGGCGCTGGCCATTGCTGCGGAGGTGGTGGATACCGAGTTCGCGCAGTCGGTCCAACTGGCCATCGAGTATGCGCCGGCACCGCCCTTCGACGCTGGCCGGCCCGAGTCGGCACCGCCGGCCGTGGTGCGGCGCATGAGGGAAAGGATGCAGGCCATGGGGGCGGAACGCGAGGCGGCCGTGCTGCGGGCGGCCGGCCGGCTGCGGGAGTAGGCCTTTCTTTTGGTGACGTGTTGCCAGCTGGTTTGGCATGCGGCTGGGGCATTTGCAGACACGAACGGAGCGCTCTGGCAGAGGCGGTGGGCAGTGGTTTGCGTTCTCCGGCCCACGCTCGCGGACCCGCTCAACGGGGCACCACCTGGGCGGGCGCGAAGGGATTCCCGATCAGGCGGACAGGGTCACAGCCGCGACTGGGGCCTGCGCCCGCGAACCCCAGCCCACCACCTCACGTGGCTGGGCTGGCGGGCGCTCCATTCAACAACCAACTTCCGAAGACCAGAATGCCGGAGCCCGGAGCCCGGAGCCCGGAGCCCGGAGCCCGGAGCCCGCATTTTCCGTCGCGCACCGAGGCGCAACGACGGGTGGGTGGTGCGGGTGCGACGGCGCAGGCCCGATTCGCGCATGCCACACATGCGGGCTAACCAACCACGGTGTTCGCGCTACTTCAACGGAATACCAGAAGCGCTGCTGCGCGAGCGTGGGCCGGAGCCGGCGCATCCGTACCACCCTCCCTGCCAAAAGCATCGCCCCACAATGGCCACCCGCAAACAATCAGCATGCCAAGGCCAAGGCAGTCACATCGCCGCGAACAAGCCCAGCAACCGCATCACACCTTCTCGGCAACCTCGCTCGGCGCCTGTTCCACCCGCTTCGCCAGATGCGCCAGCGCCTCCTCGACTTGATCCACCAGCACCAGGCACAGGTCGCCTTCGGCCAGCTGGTCCAAAGCCTGGTCGATCGCCTTGAACTCGCCGTAGACCTCTTCCACCTGGCGCGCACGCTTGGCATTGCGCAGGCCCTGGCGCAGCAGCGCCAGCACTTCGCCGTCGGCGCGGCCGCGCTGGCAGGCATCCTGGAACAGCACGACGTGGTCGAAGGCGTCGCCCAGGATCACGGTCTGCTCGCGGATGTCCTCGTCGCGGCGGTCACCGGCGCCGCTGATCACCACAGAGCGGCGGCGGGCGGGCATGGCGTTGACGGCCGCCACCAGCGCACGCATGGCGTCCGGGTTGTGGCCATAGTCGGCAATCACGGTGGCACCACGGAAGTCCATCACGTTGAAGCGGCCCGGTGCGTTGTCGGCGTCGTTGGCGAAGCTCGCCAGGCCGCGGCGCACCGCGTCCCAGGACAGGCCGGCCGCCCAGGCCGCGGCCATGGAGGCCATGGCGTTCTCGACCTGGAAGCCGATGCTGCCGCCGCGCGTGAGCGGCACATCGCGCAATGCGATCTGCTCGCGCCAGGAGCCGACGGCGGCCACGAGGTAGTCGCCGTCCACGTACACCGTGCGGCGGCCCTGCGCGCGGTGCGTGGCCATCACGGGGTGGTGGCGGTCGGCCGAGAAGAAGATCACCTGGCCGGGGCAGGTGGCGGCCATGGCGGCCACGTGCGGGTCGGACGCATTGAGCACCGCATAACCGCTGGTGGCCACGTTCTGCACGATCACGCGCTTGAGCACCGCCAGGTCTTCGACCGTGGTGATGTAGTTCAGGCCCAGGTGGTCCCCCGCGCCGATGTTGGTGACCACCGCCACCTGGCACTGGTCATACCCCAGGCCCTCGCGCAGCATGCCGCCACGCGCGGTCTCGAACACGGCTGCGTCCACATCCGGGTGCATCAGCACGTTACGCGCGCTGCGCGGGCCGCTGCAGTCGCCGCTGTCGATCTGGCGGCCTTCCACATACACACCGTCGGTATTGGTCATGCCCACGCGCAGGCCGCTGGTGGCGAAGAGGTGGGCGATCAGGCGGGTGGTGGTGGTCTTGCCGTTGGTGCCGGTCACGGCCACGACAGGTATGCGGCCGTCCTCGCCAGGGCCGAAGAGCATGTCGACCACGGCACCGCCCACATTGCGCGGCTTGCCGTAGGACGGCGACAAATGCATGCGCAGGCCCGGTGCCGCATTGACCTCCACGATGCCGCCGTGCTGCTGCTCCAGGGGCTTCAGCACCGTCTCGCAGACCAGGTCCACACCGCAGATGTGCAGGCCCACCATCTGGGCCGCGGCCACGGCATGCGCGGCGATGTCGGGGTGCACGTCCTCGGTCACGTCGGTGGCCGTGCCGCCGGTGGACAGGTTGGCGTTGTTGCGCAGCACCGCGCGCTGGCCCTTGGCCAGCACCGAGTCGGGCGCCAGGCCCTGCACCTTGAGGCGGGTGATGGCGATCTCGTCGAAGCGGATCTTGGTCAGCGCGGTGCCATGGCCCTCCCCGCGGCGCGGGTCGGCGTTGACCATGTCGACCAGTTCGCGCACGGTGTGTACGCCGTCGCCGGTGACCTGCGGCGGGTCGCGGCGTGACGCGGCGACCAGCTGGTCGCCCACCACCAGCAGGCGGAAATCGCTGCCCGGCAGGAATTTCTCGACCATCACCTCGCCGTATTCGGCGGCCACGGCATAGGACGCTTCGAGGTGCTCCCGGGTCGTGATGTTGACCGTGACGCCCTTGCCCTGGTTGCCGTCCTGCGGCTTCACCACGACTGGCAGGCCGATCTCGCGTGCCACGGTCCAGGCCTGTTCCACGCTGGCGACGGGGCGGCCGAAGGGCACCGGCACGCCGGCCGCATGCAGCAGCTGCTTGGTCAGGTCTTTATCCTGGGCGATGGATTCGGACACGGCGCTGGTGCTGTCCACCTCGGCCGCCTGGATGCGGCGCTGGCGCGAGCCCCAGCCGAACTGCACCATGCTGCCGCGCGTGAGCCGGCGGTAGGGGATGCCGCGGGCCACGGCGGCCTCGACGATGCAGCCGGTGCTGGGTCCCAGGCGCTCGTCCTCGTCCAGCTCACGCAGCTCGGCCACGGCGGCATCCACGTCGAAGGGCTGGCCCTGCAGGATGGATTGGATGAGCTCTTCGCCCAGTGCCAGCGCCCGCCGGCCCACTGCCTCCTCGGTGTAGCCCACCACCACCTGGTACACCCCCGGCTCCAGCGTGGCCGCCGTGCGGCTGAAGGTGACCTGGCACCCGGCCTGCAGCTGCAGCGCCAGCGCAGCGCTCTCCAGCACATGCGCCAGCGCCACGGGGCCGGTATGCGGGCCGGAGCGCAACGCGCCGATGGAGGGGAAACGTGCCCGCACCGCGATGTCGAAGCCCGGCAGGTCGATGATCGACCGCTCCGGCGGCGCGCAGGTGACGATGGCCTCGATGGCCGTGTGGCGGCTCCAGAGGTTGGGGCCGCGCAAGGCGCGGACGCGGGTGACTTCCATGCTGTTGTCTCCTGCCGAAACGAATTGGGGAACGCTGCTCACTGAGAAATTCTTCGTGCTGCGCACTGCGGATGCGAGCGCCTTGGGAACGGCCCGGCGACGCGCATCACCGGCTCGCCAGGGATCTGGCCGTGTGTGAAATGGATTCGAGGTCAGGCTCGAAGGTCTTCAGCCCGGCGGAGATCAGGTCGGGCGAGATCTGCAGCGCCCAGGCAGCGGCCACGGCGGCCATGACGCTGCCCGACAGGATGGCTTCGTCCAGCGCCTCGCCGCGCCGCTGCTTGAGCTGCGGCAGGCCGGACAGGGGTGTGGCCTTGGCGCCGTGGGCCAGTACCAGCTGGCCCTCCTGCAGCAGCACGGCACGGCCGCCCGCGGCGCGGTGGGAGACCACGGCCGCCAGGCCGGCATCGCCGTAGAGGATGACCTGGCCGTCGCACAACGGGCCCAGCGCCGCGATGCGCGGATCGGCCGCATTGAGCACGGCCACACCCTCGGGCAGCACCACGTCCACTTGGGTGCGCAACACGCGCACCAGTTGGTCGCTGTCCTGGATGTCGAACTCAGCCAGCTTGTCGGCGCCGCCCAGGTCCGTCACGATGCCGACCTGGCAGCGGTCGTAGGCCAGGCCGTCACGCAGGATGGAGGCAGGTCCGTTCTCGATCACCGCCGCCTGCATGGCCCGGTTGATCAGCAGCCGGTGGCCGGGCTCCCAGCTCGCGCTGTCGGCGGCGTCCACGCGGCGGCTGTCCAGGAACAGGCCGTCGCGGCAGGCCAGGCCCGTGCGCAGGCCGGAGAGGTGCAGCAGCCAGGCCAGCAACCGGGCCACCAGCTGCGTGCCTTCGGTGCCGGCCACGCCCACGATCGGGATGCGGCCCGATTCGTCTTCGCCGAACAAATGGTCCACGATGGCCTGGCCCACGGGGCGCGGTGCGCCTTCTGCGGGCTTGAGGTGCATCAGCAGGCCGGGACCGGCATTCACCTCGACGATGGCGCCGCCCTGCTCCTGCAGCGGGCGGGAGATGTCCTGCGCCACCACGTCCACGCCGGCGATGTCCAGCCCCACGACGCGGGCGGCCAGCGTGACGGCATGGGCGACCTCGGGATGGACCAGGTCGGTGCAGTCGTTGGCCACATTGCCATTGCGCTGGATCAGCACGCGGCGGCCGGCCGCGGGCACGGCGTCGCCGCTCAGGCCCTGGCGTTCCAGGTCCAGGCGGATCACTGCGTCACCCTCGATACGGATGGCGCCCAGCGGATGGTCCTCGGTGTCGCCACGGCGCGGGTCGCTGTTGATCTGGGTCTCGATGAGTTGTGCCACAGTGGACGTGCCGTCGCCCGTGACCCACAGGCTCTCGCCACGCGCCGCCGCGACAACCTTGCCCCCCACGACCAGCAGGCGGTGCTCGTCGCCGCGCACATAGCGCTCCACCAGCACTTCGCTGCCCTCGGCGGCAGCGGCGTGGTAGGCCTTTTCGATGTCGGCGCGGTCGGAAAGGTCCAGGCTGACGCCGCGGCCGTGGTTGGCGTCCGAGGGTTTGACCACCACCGGCAGGTCGATGTCCTGCGCGGCCTCCCAGGCGGCTTCGGGGCTCTCCACCGTCTGGCCTTCGGGCACCGGCACGCCGCAGGACGCCAGCAGGGTCTTGGTCAGGTCCTTGTCATGGGCGATGCCCTCGGCAATCGCGCCGGTGTTCTCGGTCTCGGCCGTCCAGATGCGGCGCTGGCGCGCGCCGTAGCCCAGCTGCACGAGATTGCCGCCGTTGAGCCGGATGTGCGGGATGCCGCGGTCCGTCGCGGCCGAGACGATGTGGGCCGTGCTGGGGCCCAGGTAGCAATCGTCCACCTTGGCACGGATCTGGGCCACGGCCACGGGCACGGCGAAATCATTGCCATTGATGGCGGCCATCAGCAGGCGGTGGCCGCAGTGCAGGGCCGTGCGGGCGACCTTTTCCTCGCGCGCACGGAACACCATGCGGTAGATGCCACGCTGCGAGGTGCTGCGCGTCTGGCCAAAGCCCGTGGGCATGCCCGCCAGGTTCAGCAGCTCGATGACCACGTGCTCCAGCACGTGGCCGGCCCAGGTGCCTTCGACCAAGCGCTGCAGGAACCCGCCGCGCTCCCCCACACCGCAATGGTGCTCCACCAGCGCCGGCAACATGGCGACCAGGCGCTCGGTAAAACCGGGCAGCAGGTTGGAGGGGTACTCCTCCAGCTCCCCCAGGTCTAGCCAGACCTCCAGCGCCGAGCGGTAGGTCCAGATGTTGGGGCCGCGCAGGTAGCGGATGCGCAGCAGCTGGATATCGGCCTTCGGGGCCACGGCGGTTGTCATCGGAAAGCGCGGTTGCCGCGTTGGAAGAGCTCCGCGGCCAAGGGCGCGGCGTGGGCGAGAATCGCCCCCCTCCTGGATTCAACATGCATCATTCTCATCGGGACCTGATCTCCGGCGATATTTCTGCTGCGCTGCAGCAGACGCTGCAGTCCCAGCTCGGAAGTTCTGAGAACGTGTCAGCCACGCTGTCGGTTGACCTGGATACCCAACTGCGCTTTTCCAGCGGGCTGCTGGCGCTGACCGACCGCCAGCTCATCAGTGTGGAGGCGCCCGTGTCACCTGGGGGACAGCCGCAGGTCCAGCGCTGGCCGTTGGTGCCGGCGTTGTCCCTGCACCACTCCGACCACGCCGGTGTCGGCATGCTGGAACTGCTGGACACGAAAGCCCACCGCCGCCTGGCGCACTGGCGCTTCACCCTGGCGGTCGATCCGCAGGCCGTGCGCCTGGCACGGCGCTTCGCGCAGCACGGGCAGCCGCCGGACGGCGAAGAAGATGACACCACCGTCTGCCCCACTTGCCAGGCGCCGCTGCCACCGGACAGCGAGGTCTGCACGGTGTGCCTGCGCGAGCTGCACACGCCGCCTTCCACCTGGGTGCTGCTGCGGCTGTGGCGCTTCGCCCACCCGTACCGGCTGCAGCTGCTGCTGGGCTTCATGCTCACGCTGGCATCGACGGCTGCGACGCTGGTGCCGCCCTACCTGACCATCCCGCTCATGGACAAGGTGCTGATCCCGTCCCAGAACGGCCAGCAGATTCCCCCGGGCACGGTGGCCGTCTACCTGGCGGGCCTGTTCGGCGCGGCGCTGCTGGGCTGGGGGCTGAACTGGTGGCGCACCTATTTGCTGGCGCTGGTGTCCGAACGCATCGGCGCCGACCTGCGCACCGCCACCTTCGAGCACCTGCTGCAGCTCTCGCTGGACTATTTCGGCGGCAAGCGCACCGGCGACCTGATGACCCGCATCGGCTCGGAGACCGACCGCATCTGCGTCTTCCTGTCACTGCACGCGCTGGATTTCGCCACCGACGTGCTGATGATCCTCATGACAGCCGCCGTGCTGTTCTCCATCCACCCATGGCTGGCGCTGGTCACCCTGCTGCCGCTGCCTTTCATCGGCTGGATGATCCACAAGGTGCGCGACCGCCTGCGCACCGGTTTCGAGAAGATCGACCGCGTCTGGTCCGACGTGACCAGCGTGCTGGCCGACACCATTCCCGGCATCCGCGTGGTCAAGGCCTTCGCGCAGGAGGCGCGCGAGACACGGCGCTTCCGTGAGGCCAACCAGCGCAACCTGGAGGTCAACGACCGGCTGAACAAGACCTGGTCGCTGTTCACGCCCACGGTCTCGCTGCTCACCGAGATCGGCCTGCTGGTGGTCTGGGCCTTCGGCATCTGGCTGGTGGCGCACCAGCAGGTCACGGTGGGTGTGCTGACCGCCTTCCTCGCCTACATCGGCCGCTTCTATTCCCGGCTGGACTCCATGAGCCGCATCGTCTCGGTGACGCAGAAGGCCGCGGCCGGCGCCAAGCGTATCTTCGACATCCTGGACCACCGCTCCAACGTGCCGGACCCGGTGGACCCGGTGCCGCTACCGGCTGGCGGGATGCAGGGCCGGCTGGACATGGAGGGCCTGGGCTTTCGCTACGGCAACCGCACGGTCATCCGCGACCTGTCCCTGACCATCCGGCCCGGCGAGATGATCGGCCTGGTGGGCCACAGCGGCTCGGGCAAGAGCACGCTGGTGAACCTGATCTGCCGCTTCTACGACGTGAGCGAAGGCTCCATCCGCGTGGACGGCACCGACATCCGCCGCCTGCGCCTGGCCGACTACCGGCGCCACATCGGCGTGGTGCTGCAGGAACCCTTCCTGTTCTTCGGCACCATCGCCGAGAACATCGCCTATGGCCGGCCCGAGGCCACGCGTGCGCAGATCGTGGCCGCCGCCCGTGCCGCGCATGCGCACGAGTTCATCCTGCGGCTGCCGCAGGGGTATGACTCGCTGGTGGGCGAGCGCGGCCAGGGCCTGTCGGGTGGTGAGCGCCAGCGCATCTCCATCGCGCGTGCGCTGCTGATCGACCCGAAGATCCTGATCCTGGACGAGGCCACCTCGGCCGTGGACACCGAGACCGAGAAGGAGATCCAGAAGGCGCTGGACAACCTGGTCAAGGGCCGCACCACCATCGCCATCGCGCACCGCCTGTCCACGCTGCGCAAGGCCGACCGGCTGGTGGTGATGGACCGCGGGCGGGTGGTGGAGGTGGGCCCGCACGACGAACTCATCGCCCGCCAGGGTGCGTACTGGCGGCTGTACGAGGCGCAGGTGCGGCGCGTGGATACGGACGGGGAAGATCCGTCCGAAGCCGCGGTGCCGCCCCCGGCGCACTCGGCCCATCCCGCGGGGGCCACGGTATGACGCAGCACGACTTCAGCCTGCACCGCAATGCGATGGGGCAACTGGTGCTGCGCACAGCGACCGGCGAGGAACATGCCGGCGTGGTGCCTGTGCGCGCCTTCCCGCTGACGGCCCCCGACCAAGGCCTGTCGCTGGTCGGTGCCGAGGGCCACGAGCTGGCCTGGCTGGACGGCCTGCAGGCCCTGCCGGACGCGGCGCGCGCGCTCGTCGAGGAAGAACTGGGCCTGCGCGACTTCGCGCCCGAACTGTTGCGCCTGCGCAAGGTCTCCACCTTCAGCACGCCCAGCATCTGGTCCGTGGACACGGACCGCGGGCCGGCCGATTTCGTGCTCAAGAGCGAAGAAGACATCCGCCGCCTGGCCGGTGGCGCGCTGCTGATCGCCAGTGGGCAGGGCGTGCACTACCGGGTGCGCGACCGCTTTGCGCTGGACCGGGGTTCGCGAAGATTGCTGGACCGGTTCCTGTAGCCGAGTTCTTGAGGCATCGAAGTCGAATTAGGGTTTGAATTTGACATCTTATTCAGCATCTACCACAATTGGCCCTTTGCGAGATCACCTCCCGCCCATGGACACCATCCTCAGCCGACGCTCTGTCAGCGTCACCGAATTGAAGCGCGACTACGCGCAAATCCTGCGCCAGGCCGAGCAGGAACCCGTGGCCGTGCTGAACCACAATCGCCCTGAGGCGTATCTCGTTCCTGCAGCGCACTACGAGCAGTTGTTGTCGCGGCTGGAAGACCTGGAAGATGCCAGGCTCGTGCGGGAGCGCGCGGACGGCCCTTTCGTGGAAATCGACCTGGATGCCCTATAGCCTGCGGTTCCATGAACTTGCGCTGGCGGAATGGCGCAAGCTCGATGGCAGCATCCGCGAGCAGTTGAAGAAAAAGCTGGCAGAGCGTCTGGTCACCCCCCGCGTACCGTCAGCCGCGCTCTCGGGCATGCCGGATTGCTACAAGATCAAGCTGCGACAGGCAGGCTACCGGCTCATCTACCGCGTCGATGACGATGTGCTGTACGTGACGGTGCTCGCCAGTGGACGGCGTGACAAGGACCAGGCCTACACCAGGGCCGCCAAACGGATGGAGTGACGCGGCCCGTGGAGGGCGTTCAGTGCGCCGCCTGCGCGTCCGGCCGTGTCTTGTAGAAAGTCATCGGCTGCGCCTTCGCCTCGTTCAGCACGGCCCGCTTGATCTTGCCCACGACGTGCATCTCGCAGGGCTTGCAGTCGAAGCGCAGCGTGAGCTTCTCCTTGCCATTGATCAGCGCCAGCGGCTCGGCCTTCACCTGGCCCTGCACACCCTTCACGCCCTTGGCCTGCTTGGGGCACAGCGACAGCGAGAAACGCACGCAGTGTTTGGTGATCATCAGCGACACCTCACCCTCTTCCTCGTGCGCTTCGTAGGCGGCGGCGATCACCTTCACGCCATGGCGCGCGTAGAACTGGCGGGCCTTGTCGTTGAATACGTTGGCGAGGTAGGTCAACGTGTCTTCGGGGTAGGCCACGGGAGGCTCGACTGGCGCGGCGCGCAAGGGCCGCTGGTAGGCCGCCAGGCGCGCGGCCTCCAGGTGCTCGCAGGCCTCGCGGCGCAGCTGGTTCAGCAGCGAGGCCGGAACGAACCAGGGTTGTGAGACGTCGATGATGATGTCGAGGGGCGCGAAGTCCGTCGCACCGAATCGCCCCAACTGCTCGCGCAGGCCAGCCAGCCCCCGCGCGGCGTCCCGCGCCGGCTCGTGCGCGTGGCGCGCCGTGGCCTGGGCGTGATGGCCGTCCTCATCGGTCAGCTCCAGCACGAAGCCCTCCGCTGTGTCGGCAAAACGCACCCACACGCCGATGCAACGCTCGCTGGATTTTTTGTCCAGCATGCGCACCCAGTCCATGTCGCGGTTGCGGTTGATCTCCGTCCCCTTGCGAAGGTCGCGCAGGCTGGCGAGTTCGTCCTTCGGGAACACGCGCCAGCGGTTCAGCCTGGTGGCGCTGGCCGGCTCGGCACGGTTCACAGCCAGGCCCACCAGTTCCTTCTGCAGGTCGTAGTAACACAGGCCGTCACCGTTGTGCAGGATGGTGGCCGCGTCCGTGGTCTCGATCTCGACCCAGTTCGGCCCCACCTGCGTGACCCAGCCAATCGCGCGCCCCGGGTTCTTGGGTGTGTCGAAGGCGCCGATGTCATCTTTGCGGCCATTCACGAAGTAGTCGGTGAACTCGCGGTTGAAGTTCTGGTCCGGGTCGGGCGTGAAGCTGAAGGTGGTGCGGCCGCTCGATGCACGTGCCAGGGTGGCATGCAGCGGATCGTTCTCGCGCGCCTCGATGAGTTCGTCGATCAGCTTGCGGTAATGCGCCGTGATGTTCTTGACGTAGGCCCTGTCCTTGTAGCGGCCCTCGATCTTGAAGCTGCGCACGCCCGCATCCACCAGCGCGGCAATGTTGGCGGACTGGTTGTTGTCCTTCATCGACAACACATGTTTGTCGTGCGCGACGAAGCGGTTCTGCGCGTCCACCACCTGGTAGGGCAGGCGGCAGGCCTGCGAACAGTCGCCGCGGTTGGCGCTGCGGCCGGTGTGGGCATGGCTGATGTAACACTGCCCGCTGTAGGCCACGCACAGGGCGCCGTGCACGAAGAACTCGAGCTGGCAGCGCGCCGGGTCCAGCACCTTGTGGATCGCGCGGATCTGCGGCAGCGTGAGCTCGCGCGCCAGCACGATCTGCGAGAAGCCCGCGTCCTGCATGAAACGCGCTTTCTCGGGCGTGCGGATGTCGGTCTGCGTGCTGGCGTGCAGCTGGATCGGCGGCATGCCGTCCAGCTCCAGCAGGCCCATGTCCTGCACGATCAGCACGTCCACGCCAGCGTTGTACATGTCCCAGGCCATGCGGCGCGCAGGCTCCAGCTCGTCGTCGCGCAGGATGGTGTTGAGCGTGACGAAGATGCGGCTGTGGAAGCGGTGCGCATGGCGCACCAGGCGCTCGATGTCCTGCACGCTGTTGCCGGCCGAGGCGCGTGCGCCGAAGCCGGGGCCGCCGATGTAGACCGCGTCGGCGCCGTGATCGATGGCAGCGATGCCGATGTCGGCGTCGCGCGCGGGCGCGAGCAGTTCGAGCTGGTGGGAGAGCAGGGACATGGGGTGCCTCGCCGGCGGGACACCCGCCATGGGGGAAGGGGCCGGATTTTATCGGGGGGCGTGCGTGTCTGCGCCTCCCGATAATCGGTCCCATGCCCGCGCCAAAGGAGCACGCCACCGCAGCACCTGCCCGCACCGCCCTGCTGCTCACCGGCGGTGGCGCGCGCGCCGCCTACCAGGTGGGTGTGCTGGAGGCCATTGCGGACATCCGCCGCAACTGCGGCGCCCTGGACTGCCCCAACCCCTTTCCGATCATCACCGGCACCTCGGCGGGCGCCATCAACGCCGCCGCGCTGGCTTGCGGCGCGGACGATTTCGACCAGGCCGTGCGTGACATCGCGGCCGTGTGGCGCGACTTCCGTGCCCACCAGGTGTACCGCGCCGATGCGCTGGGCGTGCTACGCACGGGCGCGCGCTGGCTCACGCTGCTGTCGTTGGGTTGGGCGGTGGCGCGCTGGGGGCGGCTCAGTCCCCGCTCGCTGCTGGACAACCGGCCGCTGGAGGAGCTGCTGCAGCGCCTGGTGCCGATGGAGCGCCTGCCCGGGCTCATCGTGCAGGGGCATGTGCGCGCCCTGGCGGTCACGGCGTCGAGCTACAGCTCGGGCGAACACCTCACGTTCTTCGAGGGCGAGGAGGACATCGCACCGTGGTCGCGCTCGCAGCGCCTCGGCGTGCGCGACCACATCACCCACACCCACTTGCTGGCCTCCTCGGCGATTCCCTTCGTGTTCCCGGCCGCGCCGCTGAAGGTGGACGGCCGCACCGCCTATTTCGGCGACGGCTCGATGCGCCAAGCCGCGCCCGTGGCGCCCGCCATCCACCTGGGTGCCGACCGCGTGCTGGTGATCGGCGCGGGGCGCCTGCACGAGCCCACGCTGCCACCGCAGGCGAAGTCGGATGCACGCTATCCGTCGCTGGCGCAGATCGCAGGCCATACCCTGTCCAACATCTTCCTCGACGCACTGGCCGTGGACGTGGAGCGCATGCAGCGCATCAACCACACACTCTCGCTGATTCCGCCGGCGGTGCGCGCTGCCAGCAGCCTGCGGCCCGTGGACCTGCTGCTGGTCTCGCCCACGGAGCGCATCGACGCGATCGCCGCACGGCACGCCGACAGCCTGCCCGCGCCGGTGCGGGCGCTGCTGGGGGGCCTGGGCGCCAACGCCGACACCCGCGACAGCCAGAGCGCCGTACTGGCCAGCTACCTGTTGTTCGAGCCTTCCTTCACCCGCGCGCTGATTGCGCTGGGACGGGCGGACGCCATGGCCCAACGTGCCGCCATCGTGCGCTTCTTCGGCTGGACCGAGCCGGGCGGGCCTGACAGCCCCGCCTGATGCGATGGGCGCACCGGCCTCTCCGGGGCACGTCGCTGCGCTGCCACTGCCCCACCCGCGCCTAAAATCGCCCCTCCCGGGCGCGTGCTGCGCCCCTATCCACCGCGCCGCCCCGATGCCACGCAAGCTTTTCGTCACCACCGCACTGCCCTACGCCAACGGCAACTTCCACATCGGCCACATCATGGAGTACATCCAGGCCGACATCTGGGTGCGGTTCCAGCGCATGCGGGGCGCCGAGGTGAACTTCGTGGGCGCCGACGACGCCCACGGCGCGCCGATCATGATCGCGGCCGAGAAGGCCGGCAAGACGCCGCAGCAGTTCGTGGCCGACATCGCCGCGGGCCGCAAGCAGTACCTGGACGGCTTCCACATCGCCTTCGACAACTGGAGCCACACCGACAGCGCCGAGAACCACGCGCTGTGCGCGGACATCTACCGCGCATTGCGCGCGGCCGGCCTGATCGCGCAGAAGAGCGTGGAGCAGTTCTTCGACCCCGAGAAGAACATGTTCCTCCCCGACCGCTTCATCAAGGGCGAATGCCCCAACTGCGGCGCCAAGGACCAGTACGGCGACAACTGCGAGGTGTGTGGCGCCGTCTACACCCCGACCGACCTGAAGAACCCGTACTCGGCGCTGAGCGGCGCCAAGCCCGTGCTGCGCACCAGCGAGCACTTCTTCTTCAGCCTGTCCGACCCGCGCTGCGCCGAATACCTGCAAGGCTGGATCACCGACAGCGGCCTGCAGAGCGAAGTGGCGAACAAGGTGCGCGAGTGGTTCACCGTGCGCAAGAACGCCGACGGCAGCACCAGCGAGGGCCTGGCCGACTGGGACATCTCGCGCGAGGCGCCCTACTTCGGCATCGAGATCCCGGATGCGCCTGGCAAGTATTTCTACGTGTGGTTCGACGCGCCCATCGGTTACCTGGCCTCGCTGAAGAACCTGCTGGACCGGCGCGGCGAAGATTTCGATGCCTACATCGCGCCCGGCTCGGACGTGGAGCAGTACCACTTCATCGGCAAGGACATCGTCACCTTCCACACGCTGTTCTGGCCGGCCGTGCTGCATTTCGCCGGCCGCAAGGTGCCCAACAACGTCTTCGTGCACGGCTTCCTGACGGTCAACAACGGCGAGAAGATGAGCAAGAGCCGCGGCACCGGGCTGGACCCGCTCAAGTACCTGAGCCTGGGCATGAACGCCGAGTGGCTGCGCTACTACATCGCCGCCAAGCTCAATGGGCGCAACGAGGACGTCGACTTCAACCGCGACGACTTCCTGGCGCGCGTGAACGCCGATCTGATCGGCAAGTTCATCAACATCGCCTCGCGCGCGGCCGGCTTCATCGCCAAGCGTTTCGCGGGCCAGCTCGGGACACCGGGCGCCGACGGCCAAGCCTTGCTGGCCATCTTGCAGGCACAGGCCGAGGGCATCGCCGACGCCTTCGAGCGCCGCGACACCGCACGCGCGCTGCGCGAAACCATGCTGCTGGCCGACCGCGTGAACGAATACGTGGACGCCAACAAGCCCTGGGAGCTGGCCAAGCAGCAAGGCGCCGACGCGCGGCTGCAAGATGTCTGCAGCACCTGCATCGAGGCCTTCCGGCTGCTGGCGCTGTACCTGAAGCCCGTGCTGCCGGCGCTGGCCAAGCAGGTCGAGGCCTTCCTCAAGGTGGGGCCGCTGCAATGGGCCGACGCGGGCCAACTGCTGGGCGCGGGCCATGCGATCGGCGTGTACCAGCACCTGATGCAACGCGTGGACATCCAGCAGCTCGACGCACTGTTCGAGCCACCGGCCGCACCCGAACCGGAGAAGCTGCTGCCCGGTGGCGAGGAGATCGCACCGACCATCACGATCGACGACTTCGCCAAGATCGACCTGCGCATCGCCAGGATCGTGAACTGCGAAGCCGTCGAAGGCTCCACCAAGCTGCTGCGCCTGACGCTGGACGTGGGCGAAGGCCGCATGCGCAATGTGTTCAGCGGCATCGCGAGTGCCTACCAGCCCGGGCAACTGGTCGGCAAGCTGACCGTGCTGGTGGCCAACCTCGCGCCGCGCAAGATGAAGTTCGGTATCAGCGAAGGCATGGTGCTGGCCGCCAGCGACGCCGACGAGAAGGCCCAGCCCGGAATCCACGTGCTGGAGCCCTGGCCCGGCGCACAACCCGGCATGCGGGTGCGCTGAGCGTCCCGCGGTCTTTTCAGGCGAACAGTTCGGCGCGGGCGCGGCCCGCCTGCTTCGCGCGCATGACGGCGGTTTCGGCCTGCTCCAGCAGCAGGGTCACGGGACGGCCCGGTTCCGCCACCTGCACCGCGATGCCCACGCTGACGCTGAGCCACGGCGACAGGGGCGACGTGGCATGCGGCAACGCGGCGTTGCGCAGCGCCTGCATGCAACGCTCCGCGACGCGGCGGGCCTCTTCGGCATCCGCCCCGGGCAGCAGCGCGGCGAACGCCTCGCCGCCGAAGCGGGCGAACAATTCACCAGAGCGTTGGATGCATGCCCCCAGCACCAGCGCAACCTGGCGCAGGCAGTGCTCCCCGGCACGCTGGCCGTAGTGGTCGTTGTAGGCCTTGAAATGGTCCACATCGATGACCAGCACCGCCACGGACGACCGTGTGCGCGCGCCGCGCTGCCATTCACCGCGCAGGCTCTGGTCGAACTGCCTGCGGTTGGCGATCCCCGTCGTGCCGTCGACCAGCATCAGGCGCTGCCGATGCTCTTCGGCACGCGCCAGGGCCATGCTTTTTTCCACCAGCGGCGCGATGTCCAGCCGGGTCATGACCAGGTAGCCGGAGGGCGTGTGGTGCTCGAACAGATGCACCCAGGGTCCCTCGGCGCGGTGCAGCAGTGCCGGTTCGGCCTGCCCCGTGCGGTGGGCCAGGCGCAGGGCGAGCCACTCTTCCTCCTGGCCAGCAGCGTCGGGGAAGGCGCCGTCGCGCAAGGCACGCCGCAGCAGGGCCTCGTAGCTCTGGCCCACCAGGGGCTCGCCCGCGGCGTAGGGCGGCTGCGCCGCCTGCATGCGGTTGCAGGCCAGCAGGCGGTCCTGGTTGTCGTAGAGCGCCATGCCCCCCGGTACAGCGTCCATGACCTCGTGCAGCCGGGCTTCGCAGGCCCGCAGCTGCGCGCGCAGCGGTTCCAATTCGGCGGGAGGCTGCCGGGCGGTCTCTTCCATGGCGGCGATACGCGCACGCGCCTGGGCCAGATGCCGCAAGGCCACGGCCAGCGCCACCACGCACAACAGGCCGCACAGAGATAACGCAGCCCACAGATGTCGCGCCGGTGATGTGCCCTCCGCCGCGAGTCCCAGTGACAGGGCGGCGATGTTGGTGGCGCCCAGCAGCACCAGCAATGGCGTCCCCCATCGTCCCGCATCCCACCGGCCGGTGACCGACATCGTGGCTCCTGTTTGCGCGGCTCCCGGCGAGCCACGCAGCCAGTATGTCGCGCGCCGCAGGCCGGCGGAATGGGGACAACCCGGCATGGGGTCGACCCCGATGCCGACCCCACGCGCGACCCCCTCGCTGCACTGCCTTGTAAAATCCGCATCCAGAGGTCCTATCCGCATGTCCATCTTCCGCCGCCCCGACTACCAGTCCGAAGCCACCCAGTTCATCAACCAGCTCAAGGCGAACAAGCCCGAGCTGGCGGCCGAACAGCGCAAGGGCCGCGCCCTGCTGTGGGACAAGGCCGTGGACCGCGCCACCTGGAGCGAATACCGCGCCGGGACCGTGCAGCAGAAGCCCTACGTCTACCAGACCGACAACCGCTGAGCGCCCGCCACCCCGTGGCCCGGCCATGACACGCGCCACTTCCGCGGGCCGCGACCTGCCGACCAACGAGGACGACTCGGCCATGCCGCAGGTCGTCGACCAGGTGGCACTCGCACGTCTCTATGGCGAGCCGCTGTTCTCGATGCCGCAGGACCTCTACATCCCGCCGGATGCGCTGGAGGTGTTCCTGGAGGCCTTCGAAGGGCCGCTGGACCTGCTGCTGTACCTGATCCGCAAGCAGAACTTCAACATCCTGGACATCCCGATGGCCGGGGTCACGCGCCAGTACCTGGTGTATGTCGAAGAGATCCGGGGCCGCAACCTCGAGCTGGCGGCCGAATACCTGCTGATGGCGGCGATGCTGATCGAGATCAAGTCACGCATGCTGCTGCCACCGCGCAAGGTGGCCGATGGGGAAGAGGCGGAAGACCCGCGCGCCGAGCTGGTGCGCCGGCTGCTCGAATACGAGCAGATCAAGCTGGCCGCCGCGGCATTGCAGCAGGTGCCCCAGTACGGGCGTGACTTCCTGCGCGCGCAGGTT
This sequence comes from Burkholderiaceae bacterium, assembly GCA_965278985.1. Classification (GTDB taxonomy): domain Bacteria; phylum Pseudomonadota; class Gammaproteobacteria; order Burkholderiales; family Burkholderiaceae_C; genus CAISIP01. Next base: position 3,781,745 of record OZ257131.1, read on the forward strand.
ACCATCGAGCAGTCGCTGCAGCCGCGTTTTCCCGAGGTGGACCTGCAAGACCTGCGACAGGCCTGGCAGGACATCCTGCAGCGGGCGAAGCTGGTGCAGCACCACCACATCAGCCGCGAGGAGCTGTCGGTGCGTGAGCACATGAGCATCGTGCTGCGCCACCTCCAGGGCCGCCGGTTCGTGGAGTTCGAGAAGCTCTTCGACCCTTCGCGGGGACAGCAGGTCATGGTCGTGACATTCCTGGCCCTGCTGGAGCTGGCCAAGGAAACCCTGGTGGAGATCACCCAGGCGGAATCCTTCGCGCCGATCTACGTGCGGCTGGCCTACACGGTGGCCTGACGCCGCGGGTCAGGCTTCGTCGCGGGCCTCGCGGCCCATGAGCTCCACCAACGCCTGCTGCGGCTGCCAACGGCCGTCGAGCACCGCCTCGACCGCCGTGGTGATGGGCATGTCCACGCCCAGCGCCTGGGCCCGCTGCACCACCGTGCGCGCGCAGTACACGCCTTCGGCGACATGCCCCAGCTCCTGCACGGCCTGCTGCAGGCTCTTGCCCTGCGCCAGCGCGAGGCCGACCCGGCGGTTGCGCGAGAGGTCTCCGGTGGCCGTGAGCACGAGGTCGCCCAGCCCGCCGAGACCCATGAACGTATCGGCACGCGCACCCAGCGCCGCACCCAGCCGGGCCATCTCGCTCAGGCCGCGCGTGATCAGCGCGGCGCGGGCGTTCAGGCCCAGCCCGAGGCCGTCGGACAGGCCGATGGCGATGGCCAGCACGTTCTTGACGGCGCCACCCACCTCCACACCCACCACGTCGTCGCTGCGGTAGACACGCAGGCTGCTGCCGTGGAAGACCTGCACCAGCAGGTCGCGCAGCGCCGCGTCGGCGCTGGCGGCAACCACGGCCGTGGGCTGGGCCAGCGCCACCTCCTGCGCAAAGCTCGGACCGCTGAGCACGCCGGTCCGCAAACCGGGCGCCACCGCGCGCTGCACCTCGTGCGGAAGCAGGCCCCAGGGAGATTGCGCATCCTGCGCCGGCTCGAAGCCTTTGCACAGCCAGACCACCGGCGCAGCAACGCCCCGCAGCTGCAGCAGCACGCTGCGCAGCCCCGCCACGGGTGTGGCCACCACGACCAGATCGGCCTGCGCCAGCGCTGCCGCAGGATCGGCAGGCCAGGCCTGGACTTGCAAGGCATGAGGGAGTTCGACGCCCGGCAGGTACCGGTTGTTCAGGCGCGTCGACGCCATTGCGCGCGCCTGTGCGGCGTCGCGCACCCACAGGGCGACTTCATGGACACCGGCTGCGGAACGGCAGGCTGCCACTGCCAGGGCGGTGCCCCAGGCACCCCCACCGAGCACGGCGACCCGGGCGGCCTGCTTCGGCGATGCCATCGCGCGGGAAAACCCGGCGCCTTATTGCGTGACGATCCTGGGGGCGTCGGCGGCGGCCTGGGCACGCTGCTGCTCGTACATGGCCTGGAAGTTGATCTCGGCCAGGTGCACGGGCGGGAAGCCGGCGCGCTGCACGATGTCGGCCACGTTGGAACGCAGGTAGGGGTAGACGATCTGCGGGCAGGCGATGCCCATGATCTGTGCCATCTGCTCTTCGGGCACGTTGCGGATCTCGAAGATGCCGCCCTGCTTGGCCTCGACCAGGAACACCGTCTTGTCCTTGATCTTGGTGGTCACAGTGGCGGTCACGCAGACTTCGTAGATGCCTTCGGCGGCGGCGTTGGCCTCCACACCCAGCTGAATGTCCACCGTGGGCTGTTCCTGCACAAGCAGGATCGCGGGGGAGTTGGGTTGCTCCAGCGACGCTTCCTTCAGGTAGACGCGCTGGATCTGGAAGACGGGGGTGTTCTGCTCGGCCATGGAATGGTTGCCTTCGGTTGGTGAAATGGGGTGCCGCGCCGCCGGCGAATGCGCATCGGTGAATGCGCGTCGAACCATGCCGGCCGCGGCCAGAGGCGGATTATCACCGGCTGCCAAGGCAGCCCGGCGACATCCGCAGGGATGCTCAGCCCGCCTGCAGGAGCGGTACGAGCCCGCCTTGCCGGTCGAGCGCGATCAGGTCATCGCAGCCGCCCACGTGGGTGTTGCCGATGAAGATCTGCGGCACGGTGCGCCGACCCGTGATCTGCATCATGGTGGCGCGCTGCGCATCGTCCTCGTCCACGCGGATCTCCTCGATCTGCTGCACGCCCTTGGACTGCAGCACCTGCTTGGCGCGGACGCAGTAAGGGCAGTAGGCCGTGGTGTACATCTTGACGTTCTGCATGCGGGTTCGTCCCTTCAGGCTTTCTCGACCGGAAGATTGGCGGCCTTCCAGGCGGCCAGGCCACCGGCCAGCGCACGGGACTGCTCGTAGCCCAGCTTCTTGGCGACGGCCAGCGCCCGGTTGGCGCGGGCGCCGGTCTGGCACACCAGGATCACCGGCAGCGACTTGTTCTTCACGGCGCCCGGCAGCTTGTCCTCCAGCTGCGCCAGCGGAATGCTCCGGGCACCGCCCAGGTGGCCGGCAGCGTATTCCTCCGGCTCGGACACGTCGACCACCACGGCCTTTTCGCGATTGATCAGCTGCACCGCGTCGTTGGGGCTCAGGCCGGTGACGGATGCGCCCTTGAGCATGGGCCACAGCAACATGCCACCGGAGGCGAGGGCCACCAGGATCAGATGCCAGTTGTCGACGATGAATTTCACGGTTGTCCTTGGGGATCGGCGCCGCGCGGGGCCCGCGCGGCAAACGCAGCATTTTAGAATGGGTGCGATAGAACCTTGGGCTGCGGGGCCGCAACGCTCCGCCGCCCCCACCCGCATCCTCCGGCCAGGGCCCGTCCGCGCCCTGCCGGCCACCAACTTCTTGCCTTCACGACCCATGCACAAGCTCGTCCTGATCCGCCACGGCGAATCCACCTGGAACCTGGAAAACCGCTTCACCGGCTGGACCGATGTCGACCTGACCGAAACCGGCGTCGAGCAGGCGAAGTCCGCCGGGCGGTTGTTGCGCGAGGCAGGCTACGAGTTCGATTTCGCCTGCACCAGCGTGCTCAAGCGCGCCACGCGCACCCTGTGGCACTGCCTGGACGAGATGGACCGCACCTGGCTGCCCGTGACCCACAGCTGGCGGCTGAACGAGCGCCACTATGGTGCGCTGCAGGGGCTTAACAAGGCCGACATGGCCAAGCAATACGGCGACGCCCAGGTGCTGATCTGGCGCCGCAGCTACGACACGCCACCGCCGGCGCTGGAGGCCGGCGACCCGCGCAGCGAGCGCGGCGACATCCGCTACGCGGCGCTCCAGCCCAGCGAGATCCCGCTGACCGAATGCCTGAAAGACACGGTGGCGCGCGTGCTGCCCTTCTGGAACGAGACCCTTGCACCCGCCATCCTGGCCGGCAAGCGCATCGTGGTGGCGGCCCACGGCAACTCGATCCGCGCCATGGTCAAGCACCTCGACGGCATCTCCGACACGGACATCGTCGGGCTGAACATCCCCAACGGCATCCCGCTGGTCTACGAGCTGGACGCGCAACTGCGCCCCCTGCGCCATTACTACCTGGGCGATGCGGCTGCCGCGCAGGCTGCTGTAGCGGCCGTGGCGGCCCAGGGCAAGGGCTGACGAGGTAAAGCCCGGTTACGCAATACCCGTTGACACGACCCCGTCGACCACGGAACCCCGGCGCAATCGCCGTGTCCAAGGTGTATATTGAAAGCAGGCGGGTTGGGCTCTCATGGCAAAGGGATTCGATATGGGTCAGAAACTGAAAATCGCGGGTTGGGTCTCCATCGGCGTCGTCGCTGGTGCGTTGACCACGGTGTCGCTGCAGACGGTGGCCCGCGGCACGCTGGCACCTTTGCCGCTGGAGGAGCTCCAGCAGCTCGCCGCCGTCTTCAGCATGGTCAAGAGCGACTACGTAGAGCCGGTGGACGAGAAGAAGCTCATCACCGACGCCATCTCGGGCATGGTGGCAAGCCTTGATCCGCACTCCCAGTATTTCGACAAGAAGTCCTTCAAGGAATTCCGCGAGGGCACCTCGGGCCGTTTCGTGGGCGTGGGCATCGAGATCACGCAGGAAGACGGCCTGGTCAAGGTGGTCTCGCCCATCGAGGGCACGCCGGCCTTCCGCGCCGGCCTCAAGACCAACGACCTGATCACCAAGATCGACGAGACCGCGGTCAAGGGCCTGTCGCTCAACGACGCCGTCAAGCAGATGCGGGGCGAGCCCAACACCAAGGTCACGCTCACCATCCTGCGCCGCGACGAAAACCGCACCTTCACCACCACGATCACGCGCGAGGAAATCCGCACCCAGTCCGTGCGCGCCAAGCTCATGGAGCCGGGGTATGCCTGGATCCGGCTCAGCCAGTTCCAGGAGCGCACCGTGGACGACTTCGTGCGCAAGGTCGACGAGCTGTACAAGCAGGACCCCAACATGAAGGGCATGGTGCTGGACCTGCGCAACGATCCCGGCGGCCTGCTGGACGCGGCCGTGGCCATTTCCGCCGCCTTCCTGCCTGAGAACGTGAACGTGGTCTCCACCAACGGGCAGTTGGCCGAGAGCAAGTTCGTCTACAAGGCCTCGCCCGAGCACTATGCGCGCCGCGGCACGGGTGACCCGCTCAAGCGGCTGCCTGCGGGCCTGAAGAACATCCCGCTGGTGGTGCTGGTGAACGAAGGCTCCGCCTCGGCCAGCGAGATCGTGGCCGGCGCGCTGCAGGACTACAAGCGCGCCACGATCATGGGCAGCCAGACCTTCGGCAAGGGTTCGGTGCAGACCGTGCGCCCCCTGGGCCCTGACACCGGCCTGAAGATCACGACCGCGCGCTACTACACACCCAGCGGACGCTCCATCCAGGCCAAGGGCATCGTCCCCGACGTGATGGTGGACGAGACCGAAGCAGGCAACCTGTTCGCGGCGCTGCGCACCCGCGAGGCCGACCTGCAGAAGCACATCAGCAGCGGCCAGGGCGAAGAGCAGAAGGACGTCGCGCGCGAAAAGGCGCGTGAAGAGGCCCGCAAGCGCCTGGAAGAGGATGCCAAGAAGGCCAATGCGGCGGATGCCAACAAGATCCCCGAGTTCGGCTCCGACAAGGACTTCCCGCTGGTCCAGGCCCTCAACCAGCTCAAGGGCCGCCCGGTGCTCGTCAGCAAGACGCAGACCGAGCGCAAGGAAGAGCCCAAGGAGAACTAGGCTTCGGCCCCGCTGGGCGGCAACGGGGCGGGCCTCCACGGCAGCGCATGAACGACGACCAGCTGCTGCGGTATTCGCGCCACATCCTGCTCGACGAGATCGGCATCGACGGGCAGCGGCGCATCGCCGACGCCCATGCGCTGATCATCGGCGCGGGTGGCCTGGGCTCTCCCGTGGCGCTGTACCTGGGCTCCGCAGGTGTCGGCCGGATCACGCTGGTCGACGACGACACGGTCGACCTGACCAATCTGCAGCGCCAGATCGCCCACACCCTGCAGCGCTTGGGCGACGCCAAGGTCCACTCGGCCCGGGAAGCCATCGCCAGCATCAACCCCGAAGTGCGCGTGAAGACCGTGCAGGCACGCGTGGATGCCAGCCTGCTGGACCCGCTGGTGGCCGCCGCCGATGTCGTGCTGGACTGCTGCGACAACTACCTCACGCGCCAGGCCATCAACGCCGCCTGTGTCCGGCATCGCGTGCCGCTGGTGTCCGGGGCGGCCATACGCTTCGACGCGCAGGTGGCGGTCTACGACAGCCGGGATGCCCGGTCGCCCTGCTACGCCTGCGTGTTTCCGCCCGACGCGCAGTTCGAAGAGACCCAGTGCGCCACGATGGGGGTGTTCGCCCCGCTGGTGGGCATCATCGGCAGCATGCAGGCCGCCGAGGCCCTGAAGCTGATGGCGGGGGTGGGCACGTCGCTGGCCGGCCGGTTGCTGATGCTCGATGCACGCCACATGGCATGGAACGAACTGCGGACCGAACGGGATGCACATTGCAGCGTCTGCGCCACAAGCCGCATCGGGCCAGGCGGCTGAAATCGGCACTGCAGAAGACATCCGCTGCTACACTCTTTTGATACACCCCAGCCATATTCGAGTGAGCGAGATCCCTGCTTCCGCGTCGGTAGAAGTCCGCCATCTGCGCCTGGCGGATGCCCGGGCGCTGCTGGAACATGGCGGCTCCCCACCACTGCCGGATGCCGAGGCAACGCCCACGGCCTATGTGCAGCAGCTGATCGACAGCCTCTGCGAGCTCTCGCTGAAGGATCCGCTGACGGGCCTGTTCAACCGCCGCCATTTCCTGAGCGTGCTCGAACGCGAGATCGACGTGGCTGCACGGACCGGCGAACCGGCCCTGCTGCTGATGGTCGACATCGACCACTTCAAGCGCATCAACGACACCCGGGGCCATCTGGCCGGTGACGCCGTGCTGCAGGCCGTGGCCAAATGCCTGGCAGGCTGCATCCGCCCGATGGACACCCTGGCACGGTATGGCGGCGAAGAGTTCGCCATCGTGATCCCCAATTGCCTGGCATCCGTGGGCCAAGCCGTCGCCGAACGCATCCGGCATGCCGTGGAGTCACTGGACATTGCGGTCGGCATGGGCGACAACATGCGCGCCACCATCAGCGTGGGCGGCGCCTATGCGCCCGAATGGATACGCTCGACGACCGCCCTGTGGATCGAGCGCGCGGACAGCCAGCTCTACCGCGCGAAGAACGAAGGCCGCAACCGTGTGTGCATCGGCCACCAACAAGTCATATCGGTGAGTGCCGAGGAGAAGAGCCTGCTGTTCGGTCACCTGAGCGAAGGTGAGCCGGCATGGGTCGAGAGTACGATTTCCGAGCTCCCGGATAGCTCGGTGCATGAGGTTCGCAGATGAATGAAGAGCAGGCGGTCTCCGGGACCGCGCCGGAGGCTCCGGCTGCTCCGCCGATCAAGCCGCTGGGCAAGGTGATGGCCGTGACGAGCGGCAAGGGTGGCGTGGGCAAGACCTTCGTGTCCGCCAATCTGGCGGCGGCACTGTCCAAGCGCGGCCTGCGCGTGCTCGTGCTCGACGCCGACCTGGGCCTGGCCAACCTGGACGTGGTGCTCAACCTTTACCCCAAGGTGACGCTGCACGACGTCTTCACTGGCAAGGCCAAGCTCGAAGAGGCGATCATTCGCGCGCCGGGTGGCTTTTCCGTGCTGCTGGCCGGCTCGGGCATGGTGGAGTATTCGCGCCTGACACCGGAGGTGCGCGATGACTTCGTCCGCATCCTGACCGGGCTGATACCGCATTACGACGTGGTTCTGCTGGACACCGGCGCCGGCATCTCCGACGTGGTGCTCTATGCCGTGTCACTGGCGTCGGTGGTGCTGGTGGTCGCAACGCCCGAGCCCACGTCGCTGACGGACGCCTACGCCACCATCAAGGTGCTGGCCTCGCAGCAGAAGCGCGCCATGGTGCACCTGATCGTGAACCAGACCGCTCGCCTGGGGGATGGCCGCGCCATCACAGGGCAACTGCAACAGGTGTTGGACCGCTTCGTGGCGGCCGAACCCGGCAAGGGCGTGCGCCTGGTCCACATGGGAGACATCCCGGCCGACCCGAGCGTGCGGCAGGCCGTGATGCGCCGCCAGCTGCTGATGCAGGCCACGCCTGGCTGCCCAGCCGCTCTGGCGATGACCCAGCTGGCCGCCAAGCTGGAAGACACAGTGATCTCCAAGGACCACTGAGACACGTCCCGGGCCGGGCAACCGGGCCGTCAGGCGCCCACGATCCAGCCTTCCAGTGGGTCCATCGTGGCCGGCAACCCATACCGCGGGGCGCCCTGGCGCCAGGCCCACGCCGCCTGCAGCAGGCACAACACCGCATCGAGATGGTCACCGCTGGCGTCCGTCACCAGCTGCTGCCGGTGCGTGTCCGTCAGCGCCAGGCCCACTTGCCAGGGGGTCCGTGCGGACTCCAGTGCCGCCACCAGGCGCTGCCGCTGCTCGAGGCGTTCGGGCGTCTGGCGCACCCGGTCATCGCTCTTGTAGCTCGCCCGCCCGATCACGGAGCGCGCCAGCAGCCCGGGGTAGGCTTCCAACGCCACGCGCTGGCCACCCCCGGCAGGATGCGTGGCCGCGGGCTCGGGCATCAGCCCCGGCAGGTGGACGCCGCCGCGAAGCAGCGGTGGCAGCCCTGCGTGCAGCATGTAGGCGACTGGTGGATTGACCCATTTCATCGACGGACTGGACCCGGCAGGGCCATCCGTGGCGCGGTGCGCGAACTTGCCGCCCACCGGCCGCGCCGCGCAGAAGGCCTTGAAGTCAGCGCGGATCCGCGCCCGGTCCAGGCTTGCATAGTGCGCGATGCATGCCGCCCATTCCGTGGGCCAGCCCAAGGTCGCCACCAACTCGCGCGGCAGTCCGAACGGGAAATCGAAACCTCCGATCCATTCCCCGGGCTGCGCGGCCCATTCTGTGTAGGCCTCCAGGCTCTCCAGCCGTTGCAGCCCCTGCAGACGTACGCGCCCGTCTTGCCATCGGCCCAGCGCCAGGACGATGGGCTTGCGGCGCGTGGGCCGGCTGCTGAAGTCGCAGCCGATCAACAAAGGGGAATCCGGCAAGGCCGGGGACGTCGCCACGGCCGCGGGCGAGGCGCGAGGTTTCAGGCCCGGCCCATGATGGACGCCGTGGCCATCAGCTCTTCCAGCAGGGCCAGCGACACCCTGCCCGACACGGAGTACGGGTCCAGCTCCGGCTTCTCGGCGTATTTCAACAGGATCGACGCATTGATGCGCGACATGTTGACCTGCCCCATGGTCCATCCACCGAAACGGCGCTCGGTGATTTCCTCGTAATGCAGCAGGACCACGTCCTTGTGCCGCACGTCCTTCTGGATATGGCCGAAGAGGTCACTCACCGCCATGCGACCGCCTTCGATGGCCTGCAGGAAGATGCCGCCGCCGTAACACAGGATGCCCGTGATGCCGCCCAGCGGATTGGCCTGCCGGGACTGCGAGAGGATGGCCTCGATGGCCTCCGGGCGGGTGTCCACCGCGCGGCTTGCGTATAGAAGGCGGACCAGCATCTTCAATTCCTCCCAGGGATCAAGGACAGGAACTCGCGGCGCAGCGTGCTGTCCTTGAGGAAGGCACCCCGCATCACCGAGTTGATCATCTTGCTGTCCATGTCCTTCACGCCGCGCCAGGCCATGCAGTAGTGCGTGGCCTCCATGACGATGGCCAGGCCATCGGGCTGCGTGAGTTGCTGGATCAGGTCGGCCAGCTGCACCACGGCCTCTTCCTGGATCTGCGGGCGGCCCATGATCCACTCGGCCAGCCGTGCGTACTTGGACAGGCCGATCACATTGGTGTGCTCGTTGGGCATCACGCCGATCCAGATGCGGCCGATCACGGGGCAGAAATGGTGGCTGCAGGCGCTGCGCACGGTGATCGGGCCGACGATCATCAGCTCGTTGAGGTGTTCGGCGTTGGGAAACTCGGTGACCGTCGGGGACTTCGCATACCGCCCCTTGAAGACCTCGTTGACGTACATCTTGGCGACACGGCGCGCCGTGTTGCCGGTGTTGTGGTCGTGCTCCGTGTCGATGACCAGGCTGTCGAGGACGCCCTTCATCTTGACCGTGACCTCGTCGAGCAGCTGCTCGACCTCCCCTTCCTCGATGAAGTCGGCGATGTTGTCATTGGCGTGGAAACGCTTGCGCGCGGTCTGCAACCGCTCGCGGATGCGCACCGACACGGGCACGCCTTCGTCCGTGTCGGAGGCGGGGTTCGGACTCTGAGAAGGCATCAACATGCGCTCCATACTACCAGCGTTGAATGCGCAACGGTCGCGCAGGGCCATGACCCGACCATGGCTCAATAACGCCTGCCGATGAGGAACAGGCCCAGGCGCATGCAGGCAAGCGCCATGATTTCCATCGCGCGCATCTGCCAAGACCTGCTGGCATACGCAGCGGCCTCCACACGACGCCCTCCCCGGTCGATGGCGTCCTGCAGGCTGGCGTGCAGCGCCTGGGCAAAGTCCGCGTCTTCCACCAGCACATTGGCCTCGCGCGCGAGCAGCATGCTCAGTGGATCGATGTTGGCGGAGCCTACCGTGGCCCAGTGTCCGTCGATGACCGCGACCTTTGCATGTAGGAAGCTTGGCGCGTACTCGTAGACCTCCACGCCCGCGTCCAGCAGCACGCCACACACCCTGCGGGTGGCATGGAACTGGAGGAAATACTCGTAGCGCCCCTGCAGCAGCAGGCGCACGCGCACGCCGCGACGCGCCGCATGCACCAGCGCACGCCGCATGCGCCGGCCGGGCAGGAAATAGGCATTGGCGATCACCACCTCATTGCGCGCCACCCCCAGCGCCTTCAGGTACATGCGTTCGATGCGCGTGCGGTTGCGCAGGTTGTCGCGCAACACCAGCGCAGCGCGCGCGCCGCCACCCTGGCCCGTGCCGTCCGGCTGGCCAGCAGCCAGCGAGCCGCCGCCACTGTCCAGGAAGCCGGCCGCCGCCCCGCGCCGCATCGCCTGGCGCAGGCGGCGCCAGGCGGTCAGGAACTCGCGGTTGCGCGCATCGTTGACCAGCAATGCGCGCCACCAGAAGCGCACCATCAGCCGCGCGATGTCCTGCACGATGGGGCCGCGTACCTGCACCGCGAAATCCAGCCGCGGCTCCTGCAGGGCACCATGGTTGGGATCCACGAAGTCGTCCAGGATGTTGATGCCCCCGCAAAAGGCGACCAGGCCGTCCACCACGCACAGCTTGCGGTGCAACCGGCGCCATTGCCTTGGCAGGACGATGCCCATGCGACCCGGCGGCGAGAAGATCCGCCAATGCACGCCGCTGCGGGTGAAGCGCTCCGTCCATTCGGGTGGCAGGCCGGGCGTGCCGAAGCCATCCACGGCCAGGTAGACCCGCACTCCGCGTGCGGCGGCCCGCTCCAGGGCGGCGGCGATGCGCTGGCCCGAGGCATCCATGTGGAAGATGTAGGTTTCGAGCCGGATCTCCTGCGTGCTGCCATCGAAGGCCGCTTCGAGCGCATCGAAATACACCGCACCACCCGACAACAGCTGCACCTCGTGCGAAGCACGCAGCCGCGTGGCGGGATCGGTGCGCGGGCTCAATCGTCCAGGCCGAATTCAGCGATCAGCGGCAGGTGGTCCGACATGCGCCACCAATTGCGCCCGTTCGGCACGAACTGGCTGATCGGCCGCAGGCCGCGCGAGAAAACATGGTCCAGCTGGACCAGCGGGAAGCGGGACGGGAAGGTGCGCTGCGCGACGCCGTGTGCGCCCAGGCCGATGGTCGCCAGGTTGCGCTGGACCATGGTGCCCCAGTCGTTGAAGTCACCCGCCACGAGCAGCGGTGCGTCCACCGGCACCTCGCGGCCGATGAAGCGCTGCAGCTGCGCCACCTGCCGCTCACGGCTGGCGCGGATCAGGCCCAGGTGCACCACCACGACATGCACGCTGCGCCCATGCACCTGCAGCTCGGAATGCAGCAGGCCGCGCTGCTCGAAGCGGTGGTCCGACATGTCCTCGTGCTGGTGGCCCACCACCGGCCACCGGGACAGCAGCGCGTTGCCGTGCTCGCCATGGCGCGTGACGGCATTGGTGCGGTAGACGGCTTCGTAGCCCTCGGGCGCGAGGTAATCGGCCTGCGGCAGCTCGGGCCAGCGCGGCAGGCGTCGCGATTCCAGGCGGTTGAGCTTGCGCACCTCTTGCAGGCAGACGATGTCGGCATCCAGCTGTTCGACGGCATGGCCCAGGTTGTGGATCTCCAGGCGCCGCGTAGGCCCCATGCCTTGCACGCCCTTGTGGATGTTGTAGGTGGCGACGCGCACGACGTTCATGCAGCGGCTCCATTCGCCAGCATGCGCGGCAGCATCAGGATGGCTTCGGCGTTGGACGGCGAGAAACAGGCGTCTGCCGCCGCGCGCCAGGGCAGCCACTGCAGGGCCGTGTGCTCACGGGCATGCAGCGTCACCGGGATGTCGCGCGGCACGCACAAGCCAAAGAGGTGCTCGGTGTTGCGCGTGACGCCCTCGGCATACCGGTGGCGCCACTGGGGATAGATGTCGTAGACATTTTCCAGTTGCCAGTCCACCAGGCCCGCATGCAGTGGTGTGCCGGGCCGGCTGTCGATACCGGTCTCCTCGAAGACCTCACGCATCGCGGTGTCCTGCCAGGACTCCTCGACGCGGTCCTTGCTGCCGGTCACGGACTGCCAGAACTCCCGCGCGTCCGCGCGGCGCAGCAGCAGCACGTCCAGCGCCGGTGTGTGGATCACCACCAGCACCGATTTCGGGATCTTGTGCGGCCGCATCGCCATCACGCGCTCGCCGAGCTGGCTGGCTGAGAGGCCACCTGATGGCCCGGCCCTGCCTCAGGCTGCGGTAGCAGCCGTGTTGCGCAGGCGGATGTGCAGCTCCCGCAGCTGCTTCTCGTCCACCGCAGACGGCGCCTGCGTGAGCAGATCCTGCGCGCGCTGCGTCTTGGGGAAGGCGATCACGTCGCGGATGGATTCGGCGCCCGTCATCAGCGTCACGATGCGGTCCAGGCCGAAGGCCAGGCCACCGTGCGGGGGCGCGCCGTACTGCAGTGCGTCGAGCAGGAAGCCGAACTTCTGCTGCGCCTCGGCCGGCGTGATCTTGAGCGCATCGAAGACCTTCTGCTGCACGTCGGCGCGATGGATACGCACCGAGCCGCCGCCCATCTCCCAGCCATTGAGCACCATGTCGTAGCCCTTGGAGATGCATTTCTCGGGCGCAGTCGCCATCCAGTCCTCGTGCCCGTCCTTCGGTGCGGTGAAGGGGTGGTGCACCGCCGTGTAGCGCTGCGCTTCCTCGTCGAATTCGAACATCGGGAAGTCCACCACCCACAGCGGCGCCCAGCGGTTCTCGAACAGGCCGCTCTTTTTGCCGAATTCGCTGTGGCCGATCTTGATGCGCAAGGCACCGATGGCGTCGTTGACGATCTTTTCCTTGTCGGCACCAAAGAACAGCAGGTCACCGTCCTGCGCGCCGGTGCGCGCCAGGATTTCCTGGATGGCCTTGTCGTGGATGTTCTTCACGATGGGCGACTGCAGACCATCGCGGCCCTTGGACAGGTCGTTGACCTTGATGTAGGCCAGGCCCTTGGCGCCGTAGATCTTGACGAACTCGGTGTAGGCGTCGATCTCGCCGCGCGACAGGCCGCTGCCGTCCTTCGCACCGCCGGGCACGCGCAAGGCGACCACGCGGCCGCCCTTGCTGTTGGCGGCGGCCGAGAAGACCTTGAAGTCCACGTCGCCCATCACGTCGGTGAGCTCGGCGAATTCCAGCTTCACGCGCAGGTCGGGCTTGTCCGATCCAAAGCGGCGCGCCGCCTCCTGGTAGGTCATCACGGGGAACTCGCCCAGGTCCACGCCCAATGCGTTCTTGAACACCGTGACGATCATGTCCTGTGTCAGCGCGCGGATCTCTTCCTCGCCCAGGAACGAGGTCTCGATATCGATCTGCGTGAACTCGGGCTGGCGGTCGGCGCGCAGGTCCTCGTCACGGAAGCACTTGGTGATCTGGTAATAGCGGTCATACCCCGCCACCATCAGCAGCTGCTTGAACAGCTGGGGCGACTGCGGCAGCGCGAAGAACTGGCCGTCGTGCACGCGGCTGGGCACGAGGTAGTCACGCGCGCCTTCGGGCGTGGACTTGCCCAGCATCGGCGTCTCGATGTCGACGAAGCCCTGGGCATCCAGGAACTTGCGCACCTCCATGGCAACGCGGTACCGCAGCATGAGGTTCTTTTGCATGTAGGGGCGGCGCAGGTCCAGCACGCGGTGCGTGAGGCGCGTGGTCTCGCTGAGGTTGTCCTCGTCCAGCTGGAAGGGCGGAGTCACCGAGGGATTGAGCACCACGAGTTCGTGGCACAGCACTTCCACCTTGCCACTTTTCAGCGCGTCGTTGGTGGTGCCTTCCGGACGGGGCCGCACGATGCCACGCACCTGCACGCAGAATTCGCTGCGCAGGTTCTCGGCCACGGCGAACATCTCCGCGCGATCGGGGTCGCACACAACCTGCACCGAGCCTTCGCGGTCGCGCAGGTCCACGAAGATCACGCCGCCATGGTCACGCCGGCGGTTCACCCAGCCGCACAGCGAGACGCTCTGCCCCGTCAGGGCTTCGGTGACCAGACCACAGTATTGGGTGCGCATCGACGACATACAACAGGCTTTCGGGGGTGGACGGCCCGACGGGGCCATCGCGGTTTCAAAACAGGATTCAGGGCCGGGGAGCCACCGCCAGCTTGGGCGCCAGCGGGCTGGGCACGACGGCGCCCATGGAGATCACATAGGTCAAGGCCTCGTCCACGCTCATCTCCAGCTCCACCACATCAGCGCGCGGCAGCATGAGGAAGAAGCCGCTGGTGGGGTTGGGCGTGGTCGGCACGTAGACGCTGACGAAGTCCGGGCCCAGGTGGCCGGCCACCTCGCCCGTGGGCGTCCCGGTCTGGAAGGCCACCGTCCAGGAGCCCGCGCGCGGGTACTGCACCAGCATGGCCTTGCGGAAGGCGTTGCCATCGCTGGAGAACAGCGTATTGGAGACCTTCTTGACGCTGGAATAGATCGACTTGACGAAGGGGATGGCCGTGAAAAGCCGGTCCCACTGGCGCACCATCCACCGGCCCGCGACGTTGGAGACCAGCGCGCCCGTGACCAGCAGGATCACGAATACCAGCAGCACGCCCAGGCCGTGCATGCTGCGCAGGCGCTCGATGATGGGCAGGCTGCTCACGGGCAGCACCACCTCCGCACCCCACAACACGCCACCGAAGACGCCGTCCAGCAGGCCGACCAGCCACATCACCACCCACACGGTGATGACCAGCGGCAGCCAGACCAGCAGGCCGGTGATGAGGTACTTGCGAATGTGCATGGGGGATCGGTGCGCGCCTCGGATACTCAGGAGCCGGTGCCGGTGGACGGCGTGGAGGGAGGCGCCGGCGTGGCCGCCACCTTGGGCGCCTCGGACTTGGCGGATTCGGGCTTGTCGGCGGGCTTTGCGGCAGCATCGGCGCCGCCGGCCGGCGCAGTGCCAGCGTCGGCGCCCGACGCCGGCTTGTCCGGGGTGGCCTTGGCATCCTTGCCCTTGTTGCCATCGCGGAAGTCGGTCACGTACCAGCCCGATCCCTTGAGCTGGAAGCCGGCGGCTGTCACCTGCTTGCCGAAGGCCTCCTGGCCGCAGGACGGGCAGGTGGTCAACGGGGCATCGGAGATCTTCTGCAGCACATCCTTGGCAAAGCCACAGGAGGCGCACTTGTAGGCGTAGATGGGCATGGCGTGACTAGGTTTGGGGCGCTCGCAAAAACCTTCAATTATAGGGGGCACAGGCACGGCGAAGGGTGCCGCCAGGGCCCACCGCATCGCGGGCCTGCCGCGGGCCTGCCGCGGGCCTGCCGCTAGAACAGCGGCAGGAGCAGCAGGGCAACCACGCCCAGGACGGCGGCGAAAGCAACGACGGCGGCAACCAGTAAGGTGCGCAGGAGGCGGTTGGTGCGCCTCTGCTCCACGACCAGGGCGTACAGGCCCGCCTCCATGCCGCGGCGGTCTCGCGCCAGGTAGTCGTGCAGCAGGCGCGGGATCTCGGGCAGCAGCTTGGCGAAGCGCGGCGCTTCTTCCTTGAGCTGCTCCACGAGCTTCTGCGGCCCCACCTGCTCCAGCATCCACTTCTCCAGGAAGGGCTTGGCGGTGTGCCACAGGTCCAGGTCGGGGTCCAGGTCGCGGCCCAGGCCTTCGATATTGAGCAGGGTCTTCTGCAGCAGCACCAGTTGGGGCTGGATCTCCACCTGGAAGCGGCGCGAGGTCTGGAACAGGCGCATCAGCACCATGCCCAGCGAGATCTCCTTGAGCGGCCGGTCGAAGTACGGCTCGCAGACCGTGCGCACGGCGGCTTCCAGCTCGTCCACGCGCGTCTCGGGCGGCACCCAGCCGGACTCGATGTGCAGCTCTGCCACGCGCTTGTAGTCACGCCGGAAGAAGGCCGTGAAGTTCTGCGCCAGGTACTCCTTGTCGGTCTCGGTGAGCGTGCCCACGATGCCGAAGTCCAGCGAGATGTAGCGCCCGAAAGTGGCAGGGTCCACGCTCACCTGGATGTTGCCGGGGTGCATGTCGCCGTGGAAGAATCCGTCGCGGAAGACCTGCGTGAAGAACAGCGTCACGCCATCGCGCGCCAGCTTCGGGATATCCACGCCCGCCTCGCGCAGTCGGGCAACCTGGCTGATGGGGATGCCCCGCATGCGCTCCATCACGATGACCTCGGAGCTGCAGAAGTCCCAGTGCATCTCGGGGATCAGCACCAGGTCCAGTCCTGCCATGTTGCGGCGCAGTTGCGCGGCGCAGGCCGCCTCGCGCACCAGGTCCAGCTCGTCGTGCAGGTACTTGTCGAACTCGGCCACCACCTCGCGGGGCTTGAGGCGCTTGCCGTCGGCCGACAGGCTCTCGACCCAACCCGCCATCATGCGCATCAGCGCCAGGTCCTTGTCGATGGCCGGCAACATGCCGGGCCGCAGCACCTTGACCGCCACGTCCAGCAACTGTCCATGCCGGTCCTTGAGCACCGCGAAATGCACCTGCGCAATGGACGCGCTCGCCACGGGCTCGCGCTCGAAGGACGCGAAGATCTCGTCGAGCGGCTTGTGGAAGGCACGCTCGATGGAGGCGATGGCCACGTCGGAGCTGAAGGGTGGCACGCGGTCCTGCAGGCGCGCCAGTTCGTCGGCCAGGTCCACCGGCAGCAGGTCGCGGCGCGTGGACAGCACCTGGCCAAATTTCACGAAGATCGGGCCCAGCCGCTCCAGGGCCTCGCGCAGCCGCTGGCCGCGCGGCGCGTCCAGGCGCCGGCCGAAGGAGACGATGCGCGCCAGGGCCCGGATCCAGGGCTTCTGGAAGCTGCTCAGTACCAGTTCATCCAGCCCGTAGCGCAGTACCACCCAGACGATGAACGCGCCGCGGAACAGGCGCGTCATGCCGCGTCACCGTCGCCGGACGCTCCTGGGCCACGCCGTGGCCGCGTGATGAAGCTGCGCAGGGCCGCCACCACGCGCTGGCCGACCTGGCCCAGCATGTGGGCGGGACCATCGCCGACGATGCGCGAGAGATCCTCCTCGAGGTCCCAGCGCACGTTCTCGACCAGCCAATTGACCTCGGCCGCCAGTTGCACGTCGCCGTCGATGCGCACAGCCGGTTTCTCACCGCGCAGCGCCGACTGGGCCAGCGTGCCGATGGCCTCGTCGACCACGGTGATGCGCAGGTCCGGCGTGGCGCTGTCGGCGCCCACGTCCAGCAGGCCGGCGGGCGTGACCAGGAAGGGAATGGACATGCTGCGCCACTGCATGCGCAGCACGCTGCCCTTGTAGCGCAGCAGCCGCTCCATGGCGGCAGGCTCCTGCATCAGGATGTGGTTGAGCAACAGCACGACGCGCCGCTGCGCCTCGTCGATGGCCCAGGCGGGCGGCTTGAAGTCGGTGCCCAGGCTCTGTGCAAGACGCTCCAGCATGGAAAAGGGGGACTGTGTTGCCATAGTCCCCCGATTATTCCCCGTAACGTGGCTCCGTCGCCGGAGCCCGCCGGGCCGTGCGGCTTTACTTACTGCAGGGCCTGCACGCCCGCCACCAACCAGCCGCTGTTGCCGGACTTTGGCTTGGTCATGTTCCAGACCTCGCGGAAGGGGCTGGGGCCGGCAGAGGGCTCCTCGCGGATCATGCCGGAGAACTCCACGCTGGCCAGGTAGTCGTCACCCACGTCCTCGATGCCCAGCAGCTGCGCGTCGATCATGACCACGTCCGTGTGGTTGGCGGGGCCGCCCGTATGGGCTTCTCGCTCGGCGAGCTGGTTCTGGATCTCGGCCAGCATCTCGTCCGTCATCATGGAGCGCAGCGAACGGATGTCTGACTTGTCCCATGCAGCCTGCAGCGTCACGAAGTTGGTCTTGGCCGAGCGCAGGAAACCTTCCACGTCGAAGCCGGCAGGGATGCCCCAGGTCTGCGAGCCCGACAGGGCAGACCCGATCATCGAACGCTGGGTCTGGGGATTGGCCATCGCCGTGTCCAGTCCGGACATGGTGTTCCGCTCCCAGGGGCGGGCGGAGGCGTCGTTGCCGACGTTCTCCGGGCGGTAGGGCTTGGGCTCGGCAGCCGGCGACACACCGCCAGCGCCCTGGAACGCGAAGGGCGCCGCATTGCGTGGCGAAGCCGACGCCTTGGCCCGATTGCGCATGAACCAGCCCACGGCGACCATGATCACCATGGCCAGCAGCCCGAACAGCAGGATCTGGCCGAAGGCTTCACCCAGCCCCAGCGAGCTGGCCAGCCAGGCGAGGCCCAGGCCGGCGGCCAGGCCACCCAGCATGGCGCCCATCCCGGGACGGCGCGGTGCGGCAGCAGCAGCCCCAGCGCTCTGGGCACCGGCGGCCGGTGCGGCACTCTGCTGCCCCGGACCGGACGGCGACTGCGGCGTGGTGGCATTGCGCTGCGTCACATTGCCCGACTGCTTGCCGAAAGACGAACCGCCGCCCAGTCGGCGCGCATCCGCATCCATGCTGCCCAGCGCCAGCACCATCACCATCAACACAGCCCATATTCGATTCATGACAGTCTCCATCTAGAAAAACCAGCGCAACCACACGCTCTCAGCACTTGATTCCAACATGCAACGCCACAACCCCGCCAGTGAGGTTGTGATAGTCCACATGCCCGAAGCCAGTTTGCTGCATCAGGCCTTTCAGCTCCTGCTGGCCCGGATGCATGCGGATGGACTCGGCCAGGTACTTGTAGCTCTCCGCATCACCGGCCACCAGCTTGCCCAATTGGGGCAGCACCTTGAACGAATACCAGTCGTAGGCCTTGGCCAGCGGCTTGGCAACCCGCGAGAACTCCAGCACCAGCAGCTTGCCGCCGGGCCGCAGTACGCGGCACATCTCGCGCAGCGCGGCATCCTTGTGCGTCATGTTGCGCAGCCCGAAGGCCACGCTCACCAGGTCGAAATGGCCATCGGGAAAGGGCAGCGCCTCGGCATCGCAGACCACGGCTGGCACGGCCGCGCCCAGGTCCAGCAGCCGGTCACGCCCGGTGCGCAGCATGGCTTCGTTGATGTCGCTCAGCACCACCTGCCCGGACTTGCCGACCTTGGCGGCAAAGGCCTTGGCCAGGTCACCGGTGCCGCCGGCGATGTCCAGCACCTTGTCGCCCTCGCGCAGGTTGGCCACCAGCACGGTGTAGGCCTTCCAGGCGCGGTGCAGGCCCATCGACATGAGGTCGTTCATCACGTCGTACTTCGGCGCCACCGAATCGAAGACGCCCCGCACCCGGCGCGCCTTCTCGGACTCGTCCACGGTTTCGTAGCCAAAATGCGTCGCGCTCATGGTGGTCATCCTAGAAGGGAAGAGTGGCACGCCCTGCACAACCTTTTCGCTGCGCAGGGAATATGTCGTGAAATAGTTGAATCAACGGACCCGGGATAACCCGCGGCCAGGCCCACTGGCGTGCGTCAGTGGTGCCCGCAGGCGTGGCCGCCGGGCACTGCCATGTCGGCATCCCGGTCCACGCCAGCCGCCGCCAGGCGCTCGGCGTACTGCTTCCACAGCGCGTCCTGCTGCGAACCCAGGAAGTACAGGTAGTCCCAGGTGAAGATGCCGGTGTCGTGGCCGTCGGAGAAGCGCGGCTGCACGGCGTAGTTGCCCACGGGCTCCAGCCCTTCCAGGTCGACGCCGCGCTTGCCGGTCTGCAGCACCTCCTGGCCCGGCCCGTGGCCCTGCACCTCGGCCGAAGGGGAATACACGCGCATCAGCTCGAAGGGGATGCGGAACGCCGCACCGTCCGAGAAAGACACCTCCAGCACCCGTGACTGGCCGTGCACGGTGATGTCCTGCGGTGTCGGGGTATCGGGCTTCAGTCCTGCCATGAAATGCTCCTCAGACCAGCACGCGCTCGATGCCGCCGGCATTGGCGCGGGCCACATATTGCTCCAGCCAGTCCGCGCCCAGGATGCGGTTGGCCATCTCGACCACGATGTAGTCGGCCTCCAGCAGGCCATTCTGCAGGTCGTCGCGGTAGCGGCTCAGGCCCTGCAGGCAGCTGGGGCAGGAAGTCAGGATCTTCACGTTGGCATCCACCGCCACGCCACCGGTCTTGCGCAGCGCGGCCTCGTCCTTGCGCAGTTCTTCTTCCTTGCGGAAGCGGACCTGCGTGGAGATGTCGGGCCGCGTCACGCCCAGCGTGCCGCTCTCGCCACAGCAGCGGTCGCTCTGCAGTACCTGGTCGGCATTCGCGCCACCCACCAGGGCCTTGACGGTTTTCAGCGGCGCCTGCAGCTTCATCGGGCTGTGGCAGGGGTCGTGGTACAGGTAGGCGCCACCCTGCTCCGCGTCCAGCCGGATGTTCTTTTCCAGCAGGTATTCGTGGATGTCGATGATGCGGCAGCCCGGGAAGATGTCCTCGAACTTGTAGCCCTGCAGCTGGTCGTAACACGTCCCACAGCTCACCACCACCGTCTTGATGTCCAGGTAGTTCAGCGTGTTGGCCACGCGGTGGAACAACACCCGGTTGTCGGTGATGATCTTCTCCGCCTTGTCGAACTGGCCCGATCCGCGCTGCGGGTAGCCGCAGCACAGGTAGCCCGGCGGCAGCACGGTCTGCACGCCCGCATGCCACAACATGGCCTGCGTCGCCAGGCCCACCTGGCTGAACAGGCGCTCCGAGCCACAGCCGGGGAAGTAGAACACCGCCTCGGTCTCGGCCGTGGTGGCCTGCGGGTTGCGGATGATCGGCACATAGTCCGCATCCTCGATGTCCAGCAGCGCCCGCGCCGTCTTCTTGGGCAGGCCACCAGGCATCTTCTTGTTGATGAAGTGGATGACCTGTTCCTTGATGGGCGCCTTGCCCACCGTGGCCGGCGGGTGTGCGGTCTGCTTGCGCACCACCGGCTTCATCAGGTCGTTGACCAGGCGCTGGACCTTGAAGCCCACGTCCACCATGCCCGTGCGCATCATCTTGATGGTCTGCGGGTTGGTGGCGTTGAGGAACAGCATCGCTGCCGCATTGCCGGGTCGGAAGGACTTCTGGCCCATCTTGCGCAGCAGGTTGCGCATGTTCATCGAGACGTCGCCGAAGTCGATGTTCACCGGGCACGGCGAGAGGCACTTGTGGCAGACCGTGCAGTGGTCGGCCACGTCCTCGAACTCTTCCCAGTGCTTGATGCTCACGCCGCGGCGCGTCTGCTCTTCATACAAGAAGGCTTCCACCAGCAGCGAGGTGGCCAGGATCTTGTTGCGCGGGCTGTAGAGCAGGTTGGCGCGCGGCACGTGCGTGGCACAGACGGGTTTGCACTTGCCGCAGCGCAGGCAGTCCTTGATGGAATCGGAGATGGCACCGATGTCGGACTGCTGCATGATCAGCGACTCGTGTCCCATCAGCCCGAAGCTGGGCGTGTAGGCGTTGGTCAGGTCCGCGTACATCAGGTCGCGGCCCAGGCCCATGGATTCGGCATTGCGCAGCGACGGGTCACGCAGCAGTTTGCCCTTGTTGAAGCGGCCCTCGGGGTCGATGCGGCGCTTGTAGTCCGTGAAGGGTGCCAGCTCCTCGTCGGTCAGAAACTCCAGCTTCGTGATGCCGATGCCATGCTCGCCCGAGATCACGCCGTCCAGCGACCGTGCCAGCGCCATGATGCGTTTGACCGCGGCATGCGCCGCCTGCAGCATCTCGTAGTCGTCGCTGTTGACGGGGATGTTGGTGTGCACGTTGCCGTCGCCGGCATGCATGTGCAGCGCCACCCACACGCGGCCCTTGAGCACGCGCTTGTGGATGGCATCGCATTCCTGCAGGATCGGCTCGAAGGCCGCGCCCGCGAAAATGGCGCGCAGTGGCGCCTTGATCTGCGTCTTCCAGCTGGCGCGCAGGCTGTGGTCCTGCAGCTGCGGGAACAGCGCGTCCACGTCATTCAGCCACCCCTCCCACTCGGCGCGCACAGTGCGCACCAGGTGCAGGGCCTGCAACACGCGGTCTTCCAGGAGTTCGGCCGACGCGATGGGGCCGGCGTCGTCCTGCTTGCCCAGCGGCAGGTTGCCCTGGCTGAAGAACTCGGCCAGCGCATCGCACAGCGCGATCTTGTTGCGCAGCGACAGCTCGATGTTGATGCGCTCGATGCCGTCCGTGTACTCGGCCATGCGCGGCAACGGAATCACGACGTCCTCGTTGATCTTGAAGGCGTTGGTGTGGCGGCTGATGGCGGCCGTGCGCTTGCGGTCCAGCCAGAACTTCTTGCGGGCGTCGGCGCTCACGGCCACGAAGCCCTCGCCGCCCCGGCTGTTGGCCAGGCGCACCACCTCGGAGGCGGCCCGGGCCACGTCGTCCGCATCGTTACCCGAGATGTCGCCGAACAGCACCATCTTCGGCAGGCCGGTGGTGCCGGCCTTGGCCACGCGCTTGGACTTGGTGGCGTAGCCCACCGCCTTCAGGTAACGGTCGTCCAGGTGCTCCAGGCCGGCCAGCAGCACGCCGGTGCGCTTCTGCTCGGCGAACATGAAGTCGATGATGTCGACGATGCCGGGCACGGCGTCCTTGGCGTTGCCGAAGAACTCCAGGCACACCGTGCGCGTATGCTCGGGCATCTTGTGCACCACCCAGCGCGCGCTGGTGATCAGGCCGTCGCAGCCTTCCTTCTGGATGCCGGGCAGCCCGCTCAGGAACTTGTCGGTGACGTCCTTGCCCAGGCCTTCCTTGCGGAAGCTGGCGCCGGGGATGTCCATGCGTTCGGTGCGCTCCAGCGTACGGCCGTCGGCCTGGTAGTAGTTGAGCTCGAAGCTCGCGACCTCGGCGTCGTGGATCTTGCCCAGGTTGTGGTCCAGGCGAATCACTTCCAGCCACTTGGCCTCGGGCGTGACCATGCGCCAGGAGGCCAGGTTGTCCAGCGCCGTGCCCCACAGCACGGCCTTCTTGCCACCCGCGTTCATGGCGATGTTGCCGCCGATACAGGATGCCTCGGCCGAGGTCGGGTCCACCGCGAACACGAAGCCGCCGCGCTCGGCGGCGTCGGCCACGCGCTGCGTGACCACGCCCGCTTCCGTCCAGATGGTCGGCACGGCGTGCGCGACGCCGCGCAGCGGCAGCATCTCCACCTCGGTCATGGCTTCGAGCTTCTCGGTGTTGATGACCGCGCTCTTCCAGGTCAGCGGGCAGGCGCCGCCGGTGTAGCCCGTGCCGCCCCCGCGCGGAATGATGGTCAGGCCCAGCTCGATGCAGCCCTTGACCAGGCCGGCCATCTCGGCTTCGGAGTCCGGCGTGAGCACGACGAAGGGGTATTCCACGCGCCAGTCGGTCGCGTCCGTCACGTGCGAGACGCGGCTCAGGCCGTCGAACTTGATGTTGTCCTTGGCCGTCAGCTTGCCGAGGACTTTCTGGCTGCGGCGGCGCAGCCGCTCCACTTCCACGAAGCCGGCATCGAAATCGGCCACCGTGCGGCGCGCGGCCTGCAGCAGCTCGACCACCATGGCATCACGCTCGCGGTCCTGCTCGGGCGTGCGGCGTTTCTCCACCTCGGCGAGACGGTGCTGCAGCGCCTCGACCAGCAGGCGGCGGCGCTTGGGGTTGTCGAGCAGGTCGTCCTGCAGGTACGGGTTGCGCTGCACCACCCAGATGTCGCCCAGCACCTCGTACAACATGCGCGCGGAGCGGCCCGTGCGGCGCTCGCCGCGCAGGCTCTGCAGCGTGTCCCAGGCGGTATCGCCGAGCAGCCGCATCACGATCTCGCGGTCGGAGAAGGAGGTGTAGTTGTACGGAATCTCCCGGACACGCGTGTTCGGCGACGGCAGCGTCGCGTGGGCTGGCACAAGGTGGTCGATGCGGGTCGGGGCGTTCATGGAGTGTCTGGAAGGCCCACCGGTGCGAGCCCTGGGAGGCGCTGGGAGTGCGTCGCTATCGCGTCAGCGACCGGCGCATTTGGCCACATCCGCGAAAGCCTTGCATGTTAACGCAGCGCAGCAAATTCCATCTTGCAAGGGTCTCACCTATGGAAACCCCTGGGTCAAGGGCCGATGTCACCGATGTTTAATGCACCTGTCACATGGCGCGGATAGTCTGCGCAGCTTCCCAGCCCGGCATCCGGGGCAAGGCGTTCCTACGCTGAGCACCCGAAGGCCCCCCCTACAAGGACTTGAAATGAAATTGAAACTCGTCGCGCTGTCCCTGACCGCGGCCTTCGCCGGCGGCGCCATGGCCCAGACCGAGATCCAGTGGTGGCATTCGATGACCGCGGTGAACGGCGAGGTGGTCAACGACCTGGCCAAGAACTTCAATGCCAGCCAGAAGGCCTACAAAATCGTGCCCACCTACAAGGGCACCTACGACGAGTCCTTCACCGCCGCAGTTGCCGCGTTCCGCGCCGGCAACGCCCCGCACATCCTGCAGGTCTTCGAAGTAGGCACCGCCACGATGATGGCCAGCAAGGGCGTGACCGTGCCGGTGGGCAAGGTCATGAAGGACTCGGGCGAGAAGTTCGACCCCAAGGCCTACGTCTCTGCCGTTGCCGGTTACTACACGGCACCCAGCGGCGAGATGCTGAGCTTCCCGTTCAACAGCTCCACCACGGTCTTCTATTACAACAAGGACGCTTTCAAGGCCGCCGGACTGGACGCCAGCAAGGCGCCCAGCACCTGGCCTGAAGTGGCGCTGGCTGCCGCCAAGCTCAAGGCCAGCGGCCACAAGTGCCCCATCTCCATCGCCTGGCAGGGCTGGACGCAGCTGGAGAGCTTCTCGGCCTGGCACAACGTAGAGTTCGCGACCAAGGGCAACGGCCTGCAGGGCATGGACGCCCGCATGAAGGTCAATTCGCCGCTGCACGTGCGCCACATCGAGAACCTGGCCAACATGGCCAAGCAGGGCCTTTTCGTCTACAAGGGCCGCGCCAACGCGCCCGAGGCCAGCTTCGTGTCCGGCGAGTGCGCCATGATGACCACGTCGACCGGCTTCTATGGCAACGTCAAGGCCAACGCGAAGTTCGATTTCGGCCTGGCCCCGCTGCCCTACTACCCCGATGTGCCCGGCGCGCCGCAGAACACCGTGATCGGCGGCGCCAGCCTGTGGGTCATCGCCGGCAAGAAGGCCGACGAGTACAAGGGCGTCGCGCAGTTCTTCAATTACCTGTCCAAGCCCGATGTGCAGGCCGCCACGCACCAGCGCACCGGCTACCTGCCCATCACCACGGCTGCCTTCGAGCTCACCGAGAAGTCCGGCTTCTACGGCAAGAACCCCGGCACCGACGTGGGCGTGAACCAGATGATCCGCAAGACCACCGACAAGTCGCGCGGCATCCGCCTGGGCAACTATGTGCAGATCCGCACCATCGAGGACGAGGAACTCGAACAGGTGTGGGCCGGCAAGAAGACCGCCAAGGAAGGGCTGGACGCTATCGTGCAACGCGGCAACGAACTGCTGGAACGCTTCGAGAAAGCCAACAAGAAGGGCTGAGCCGGCGCGCCGATCCTGCTCTCGTGGAAAAACGCGTCGTCTTCCGCTCGGCATGGCTGCCCTGGGTGCTGATCGCACCCCAGATGGCCATCATCCTGGTGTTCTTCTTCCTGCCCGCGGGGCAGGCCCTGCTGCAGTCCGTGCAGCAGTCGGACGCCTTCGGCACCTCCACCGAGTGGGTCGGGCTGGAGAACTTCCGCAACCTGTGGAATGACCCCGGCTACCTGGAGTCGTTCTACACCACGGCCATCTTCTCTACGCTGGTGGCGGTGCTGGGCATCGGCCTGTCGCTGCTGCTGGCGGTGTTCGCGGACCGGGTCATCAAGGGCACCGCGCTCTACCGCACCCTGCTGATCTGGCCCTATGCCGTGGCACCCGCGGTGGCCGGCGTGTTGTGGCTGTTCATGTTCGCGCCCAGCGTGGGCGTCGTGTCCTTCTGGCTGCAGGCCTTCGGCATCAACTGGAACCACCTGCTCAATGGCACCCACGCGATGACGCTGGTGGTCATGGCCGCGGTCTGGAAGCAGATCTCCTACAACTTCCTGTTCTTCGTGGCGGGGCTGCAGAGTATCCCGAAGTCGCTGATCGAGGCGGCCGCCATCGACGGTGCGCGGCCGTGGCGGCGCTTCTGGACCATCGTGTTCCCGCTGTTGACGCCCACCACCTTCTTCCTGCTGGTGATCAACATCGTCTACGCGTTCTTCGACACCTTCGCGATCATCGATGCCGCCACCCACGGCGGCCCGGGCAAGGAAACCTCGATCCTTGTCTACAAGGTCTACTACGACGGCTTCAAGGCCATGGACCTCGGCGGCTCTGCGGCGCAATCGGTGGTGCTGATGGTGATCGTGGTGGTGCTGACCGTCGTGCAGTTCCGGTTCGTAGAGAAGAAAGTGAACTACTGATGGTCGAACGCCGCCCTCTCCTGACGGCTTTCTCGCACTTCGTCCTGATCGTCGGCGTGCTGATCGTCGCTTTCCCGCTGTACCTGACTTTCGTGGCCTCCACGCAGACGCTGCAGGACGTGATCCACCCGCCCATGACCCTGTTGCCGGGCTCCCACCTGGTCGAGAACTACTCGGCAGCCTGGAACGGGCAAGGCAAGTTCGGCTCCAACGCGCCGGTGGGCCAGATGATGACGGTGAGCCTGATCACCGCGCTGGTGATCGCCATCGGCAAGATCGCCATCTCGCTGCTGTCGGCCTTCGCCATCGTCTACTTCCGCTTCCCGTTCCGCATGCCCGTGTTCTGGGCCATCTTCGTCACGCTGATGCTGCCGGTGGAAGTGCGCATCGGCCCCACCTACCAGGTGGTGGCGGACCTCGGGATGCTCAACAGCTACGCCGGCCTGACGGTGCCATTGATCGCCTCGGCCACCGCCACCTTCCTGTTCCGCCAGTTCTTCCTGACCGTGCCCGAAGAACTGGTGGAGGCTGCGCGCATGGACGGCGCCGGGCCGATGCGCTTCTTCAAGGACGTGCTGGTGCCGCTGTCGCGCACCTCCATCGCCGCGCTGTTCGTGATCCAGTTCATCTACGGCTGGAACCAGTACCTGTGGCCGCTGCTGGTCACGACCAACGAGGACATGTACCCCGTCGTCATCGGGATCAAGCGCATGATCTCCGGCGGTGACGCCCAGACCGATTGGCCGGTGGTCATGGCCACGGCCCTGTTGGCCATGGTTCCGCCCGCCCTGGTGGTGATGCTGATGCAGCGCTGGTTCGTCAAGGGTCTGGTGGACACTGAAAAGTAAATGACCTGCATGCAGAAACCGGTGGCGCCCGCACGCGGCGCCGCCCAACGATAGAGACCATGGCTGCCATACAACTCCAGAACGTCATCAAGCGCTACGGCGCGGGCAAGACGGCCAACCAGGTCATCCACGGCGTCAACGCCGACATCCACGACGGCGAGTTCGTCGTCATCGTGGGCCCCTCGGGCTGCGGCAAGTCCACACTGCTGCGCATGGTCGCAGGGCTGGAAGAAATCAGCGGAGGCACCATTTCCATCGGTGGCCGCGTCGTCAACGACCTGGAGCCTTCCGAGCGCGACATCGCCATGGTGTTCCAGAACTACGCGCTCTACCCCCACATGAGCGTGTTCGAGAACATGGCCTACGGGTTGAAGATCGCCAAGGTGCCGGCCGACGAGATCAAGGCGCGGGTGGACAAGGCCGCGAAGATCCTCGAGATCGGCCCCTTCCTCGCGCGCAAGCCGCGCGAGTTGTCGGGCGGCCAGCGCCAGCGCGTGGCGATGGGCCGCGCCATCGTGCGCCAGCCGCAGGTGTTCCTGTTCGACGAGCCGCTGTCCAACCTGGACGCCAAGCTGCGCGCCCAGACCCGCCTGGAGATCCAGAAGCTGCACCGCGAGCTGGGCATCACCTCGCTGTTCGTGACCCACGACCAGGTCGAGGCCATGACCCTGGCGCAGCGCATGATCGTGATGCACGCCGGGGTGATGGAGCAGTTCGGCACGCCCGAAGAGGTCTATACCAAGCCGGCCACCACCTTCGTGGCGAGCTTCATCGGCTCCCCGCCCATGAACCTGCTGCGCGACGCGCCCGACGCCAAGCCCGGCGCCATCGTCGGCATCCGCCCGGAGCACCTGGACATCACCGACACGGGATGGGCGCTGCGCGTGGACGCCGTGGAAATGCTGGGTGCCGAGCGCCTCGTCTATGGCCGCTGGCTGCACGGTTCGGCCAACGAGATGGTGATCATCCGCACCGAAGAGGCCGATGCCGTGCCCACCCTGGGCAGCACCATCCACGTGACCCCGCGCGCGGACCGCCTCCACTGGTTCGACGCCACCACCAGCAAACGCCTGTGATGAAGACCACTGCCTGGCCCTACCCTTACTGGGTGGCGCACCGCGGAGCCGGCAAGCTCGCGCCCGAAAACACCCTGGCGGCTTTTCGCCTGGGTGCCAGCCATGGCTACCGCATGTTCGAATGCGACGTGAAGCTGAGCCAGGACGGCGTTCCCTTCCTGATGCACGACGCCACGCTGAACCGCAGCACCAACGGCCGCGGCATCGGGGGCGAACACCGCTGGCAAGCCCTGTCCCAGTTGGACGCCGGCAGCTGGCACTCCCGCGCCTACGCTGGCGAGCCGCTGGCAACGCTGGCCGCAGTTGCGCGCTTCTGCCTGCACAACGCGCTGTTCCTGAACATCGAGATCAAGCCCACCCCTGGCACGGAGCGCCACACCGGCGAAGTGGTGGCACGCGAGGCCGCCGCCCTGTGGCGCGGCGCTGCCGTGCCCCCGCTGTTGACTTCCTTCGATCCCGAGGCCCTGGAGGGCGCCCGCGCCAACGCGCCGCAGCTGCCGCGCGGCCTGTTGCTGGACACCCCGCGCGCGGGCTGGCTGGACACAGCCAAGGGCTTGGAGTGTGTGGCCGTGGTGCTCAACCACGCGCTGTGGGACGCGCCGCTGGTGGCCCAGGCGCAGGGTATGGGCTTCAAGTGCCTGAGCTACACCGTCAACGACGACTGGGCCGCGCAGCGCCTGATCGCATTGGGCACCGACGGCATCATCACCGACCGGGTCGATCTGTTCTCGCCTGCCGCACGCGACTGAGGGCACCATCCACGGGATACGCCCTGCGGCGGATGCAACGCGCCAGCGGGCGATGCGCAGCCATGGGCTGGCAGAATGGGCGGCCCCGGCGCGCCACAAGGCCGCTGCGGCGTTCACCGCCATCAAAGGATGCCCGCTGATCACCGCAACCGACCTCCACGCCGTTGCCAAGGAACACCATGACCACCCACGACGCATCCCCCCAGCGCCTGCTGCTATTGAGCAATTCTCGCAATCCTGCCGGCGAATACCTGGTGCACGCCCGCGAGGCCATCACCCGCTTCGTGGGCCCGCGCCGCCAGGCCCTGTTCTTTCCCTTCGCCGGCACCACCATCGCCTGGGACGCCTACCTGGCGATGGCCCAGGCGGCGCTGCGCCCCTGCGGCCTGGAACTCACCACGGCCCACACCAGCGCCGACCTGGCACGCGCCATCGCCGACGCCGAGGTGCTGGTCGTGGGAGGTGGCAACACTTTCCGGCTGCTGCACGAGATGCGGGTGCACCGGGCGCTGGAGCCCCTGCGCGAGGCCATCCTGGCGGGCAAGCCCTACATCGGCTGGAGCGCCGGCTCCGTGCTCGCCTCCCCCACCATCTGCACCACCAACGACATGCCCATCGTGAATCCGGGTGGCTTCGATGCGCTGGGGGTGGTGCCTTTCCAGATCAACGCGCACTACACCAACGCCCTGCCCACGGGGCACCAGGGCGAGACCCGCAACCAGCGGCTGGCCGAATACTTGGTGATGAATCCGCATGCCCGCGTGCTGGCGCTGCCCGAAGGCAACTGGCTGGAGGCGCAAGGCCTGCACTACACCGTGCACGGCCCGCATACCAACTGGCTGTTCCGTGCTGGCAAGGAGCCAATGGCCGTGGCGCAGGGGCCCTTGGCGCTTTCCTGAAGTTTCCTGGAGTGCTGTCCTGAAGTCTGTCCCTCACGCCCCTGCCTGACGCTTCGCCCGTGCGCCCCACCTCCGAAGACCCCTTCGAGCCGCACGGCGGCATGCCGCTGCGGCGCCGCCTCTCGGCATGGATCACCCGCCTGGGGGCACTGCGCGCCACGCTGCTCATCACGTTCGCGGGCTCCCTGGGCTCGCTCGGCCTGACATGGCTGCTGCTGCACGGCATGGGCCATGCGGAGATGGGCGATGCGCTGTGGATCTCGCTGCTGGTGCCCATTCCCCTGGGCTTCCTGTTCGGCGGCACCACCATCCTGCTGGTGATCGCGCTCGAATCCGCGCGCCAGCAGGTGCAGGAAATGGCCCTGGCCGATGCCCTGACCGGCCTGGGCAACCGCCGCCGCTTCGTGCCCGCAGCACGGCGCGAGGTCGATCTGGCGCGCCGCCACCGGCAACCCCTGGCCCTGCTGATGATGGACATCGACCACTTCAAGCGCATCAACGATACCTACGGCCACCAGGTCGGCGACCTGGCGCTGCAGGAGATCGGCAGGCGCTGCACCCAGGTCCTGCGCCATACCGACCTGCTGGCGCGCTGGGGCGGCGAGGAATTCATCATGCTGCTGCCCAACACCGGCGCGGAGCAGGCGCTGCTGCTGGCCGAGCGTGTGCGCCAAACCGTCTCCGCCACACCGTTGCTGCTGGCGACCCAGAAAGCGCCCATCCCCATGACCGTGAGCATCGGGGTGGTGGGGGTGCCGGTGGGCCGATTCGCGACGCTGGACGCCCTGATCCAGTTTGCAGACCGTGCGCTCTACAGCGCCAAATCCGGTGGTCGGGACCAGGTGGCGGTGTGCGATCCGCCGCCCCCACGCGAAGACACACCCGACAGCAAAGACCGGCGGCAGGATGCCCGCGCGCCGGTGTGACCCGGACCTGGAACGACGGCGTGGTTGGGGCAGTCGCGGCTAACGCAGGCCGCGCATGCCCCACTGCACAGTGCCGGCGACGAGCACCAGGGCCCCGTAGGTGAGCATCATGCCGTCGCGCCCGCCGACCCACAGGCCCGCGCCCAGCACGGCCAACCCCAGCAAGGCGTGCACGGCGCATTGGCCCATGTAACGGCGTGGCCGAGTGGCGCCCGCACCCACCCAACGCCCGAGCAGGGGCATCAGCAACGCCAGCACAAGGGCCGGCGCCGCAAAATTGAAAAGATGATTGATGCTGAGCAAAAGCCCCATGGCGCTGGCAATTTTATAATCCGCCGTTATGGCAGTCTGGGCCCTCGGCATCAACCACACGACCGCGCCGCTGGATCTGCGCGGCCGGTTCGCGTTCGCCAGTGAACAGATGGCCTCTCACCTGGAAGGTTTCCGCGGCGCCTTCACGCGCGCGCCCGAGGCCACCATCGTCTCCACCTGCAACCGCACCGAGATCTACTGCGCCGCAGAGCGGCCCGATCCGGGCACCACGCTGGACTGGCTGGCCCATGCCGGGGGCGTCTCTCCCGCATTGCTGCGCTCGCACGCCTACACGCTGGAAGACGACCTGGTGGCCCGCCACGCCTTCCGCGTGGCCAGCGGGCTGGACTCGATGGTGCTGGGCGAGCCCCAGATCCTGGGCCAGCTCAAGGACGCCGTGCGCAGTGCAGAGCAGGCCGGTGCCCTGGGCACCACGCTGAGCCAGCTGTTCCAGC
This sequence comes from Burkholderiaceae bacterium, assembly GCA_965278985.1. Lineage (GTDB taxonomy): Bacteria > Pseudomonadota > Gammaproteobacteria > Burkholderiales > Burkholderiaceae_C > CAISIP01. Next base: position 3,813,358 of record OZ257131.1, read on the forward strand.
GCTCCTTCGCCGTGGCCAAGGAGGTGCGCACCTCCACCGAGATCGGCGCGCATTCGATCAGCATGGCCGCCGCCGTGGTGCGCCTGGCCAGCCAGCTGTTCGAACATCTCGATGAGGTCAAAGTGCTGTTCGTCGGCGCGGGCGAGATGATCGAGCTCTGCGCCACGCATTTCGCCGCGCGCAAGCCCCGCTCCATCATGGTCGCCAACCGCACGCTGGAGCGCGGCGAACGGCTGGCCGCGACGTTCGACGCCTCGGTGATGCGCCTGGCCGACCTGCCCGAGCGGCTGCACGAGTTCGACGCCGTCATCAGCTGCACAGCCAGCAGCCTGCCCATCATCGGCCTGGGCGCCGTGGAACGTGCCCTCAAGCGCCGCAAGCACCGTCCCATCTTCATGGTCGACCTGGCCGTGCCGCGCGACATCGAGCCCGAGGTCAAGGCGTTGCAGGACGTCTACCTCTACACGGTCGACGACCTGGCCCATGTGGTGCAGACCGGCCAGGCCCAACGCCAGGCCGCCGTGGCGCAGGCCGAGGCGATCATCGATGCCGGCGTGCAGAGCTTCATGCACTGGGTCGACCAGCGCGGCTCCGTGCCGCTGATCCAGCAGCTCAATGCCCAGGCCGACGAATGGCGGCTGGCCGAGGTGCAACGCGCGCGCAAGCTGCTGACCAAGGGCGAGGACGTGGAGGCAGTGCTCGATGCCCTGGCCCGCGGGCTGACGCAGAAGATGCTCCACGGCGCCATGGCCGAGCTGCGTGCGGGGGATGCCGAGGCGCGCGCGCAGGCCAGCGCGGCCGTGCAGCATTTCTTCCTGCGCAAGGAACGTTAGCGGCCTTCGTCACGCCGCGCCGGCAGCCTGCCTGCTGCCGGTTTCACGATTCCCGGCGCCCATCGCGCCCTCGCCTCCCGCTCCCCACGCCATGAAGCACTTCTTCCGACAGCAACTCGAACGTTATGCCGTGCGCCTGCAGGAGCTGGAATTTCTGCTGTCGCGCGAAGACATCATGCGCGACATGGACCAGTTCCTGGTGCTGTCGCGCGAGCACTCCGACGTGGCGGCCGTGGCCGGGCGCTGGGCGCGCTACCAGCAGCGGGAGGCCGACACCACTGCCGCCCGTGAGCTGCTGGAATCCTCGGCGGGGGACGCGGACATGGCGGCCATGGCGCAGGAGGAACTCGACGGCGCGGCGGCGGAGCTTGCCGAACTCGACGCCGAACTGCAGCGCATGCTGCTGCCCAAGGACCCGGACGACACGCGCAATGCCTTCCTGGAAATCCGCGCGGGCACGGGCGGCGACGAATCCGCCCTTTTCGCCGCCGACCTGCTGCGCATGTACACGCGCTACTGCGAGCGGCAGGGCTGGAAGACCGAGATCATCAGCGAGTCGCCATCCGAACTGGGCGGTTTCAAGGAAGTGGTGGCCCGCATCACCGGCGAAAAGGTCTACGGCGCACTCAAGTTCGAGTCGGGCGGCCACCGCGTGCAGCGCGTGCCGCTGACCGAGACCCAGGGCCGCATCCATACCAGTGCCTGCACGATTGCCGTGCTGCCCGAGCCCGACGAATCCGTGGCGGTGCAGATCAACCCGGCCGACCTGCGCATCGACACCTACCGCGCCAGCGGCGCGGGCGGCCAGCACATCAACAAGACCGACTCGGCGGTGCGCATCACGCACATCCCCACCGGCATCGTGGCCGAGTGCCAGGACGACCGCAGCCAGCACCGCAACAAGGCCAAGGCCCTGCAGGTGCTGTCGGCGCGGATCCAGGAGAAGGAACGCAGTGAGCGCGCCGCCAAGGACGCGGCCGAGCGCAAGAACCTGATCGGCTCGGGCGACCGCAGCGACCGCATCCGCACCTACAACTTCCCGCAGGGGCGGCTGACCGACCACCGCATCAACCTCACGCTCTACAAGCTGCTGACCATCATGGAAGGGGACCTCGACGACGTGGTGCAGGCCCTGCAAGCCGCGCAAGCGGCCGAGCAGCTGCAGGCGCTGGAGGTGGGCGCGGCCTGAGCCGCCTTCCATCGCGTTTCTCATGGTCGACTTGCAATCCGCGCTGCGCCAGGCCCAGGCCGAGGGCGTGGACCGCCTGGACGCCCAGCTGCTGCTGCTGAGCGCGCTGGGTACCCCGCCCACCGACATCCACCACCGGCGGAGCTGGCTGCTGGCCCATGGCGACGACCCGCTGGCGCCGGATGCCGCAGCCAATTTCGCAACGTTGCTGCGACGGCGCCTCAACGGAGAGCCTGTGGCCTACCTCACGGGCCACAAGGAATTTTTCGGCCTGGACCTGCTCGTGGACTCCCGCGTGCTGGTCCCCCGGCCTGACACAGAGATCCTGGTGGAATGGGCGTTGGACGTATTGCGCGAGGAAGCCGCCCGGCACCCGCCCGGCACCCCGCTGGCCGCGCTGGACCTCGGCACCGGCAGCGGTGCGATCGCCCTGGCCCTGCTGCAGCAGGTACCCACCCTGCGGATGGACGCGGTGGACGCCAGCGACGCCGCCGTGGCCGTGGCCCGCCAGAACGCGCAGCAGCTGGGCCTGCCCCTGCAAGTCCTGCAGGGCCGCTGGCTCGCCCCCGTGCTGCGGCGCTACCACTGCATCGTGTCCAACCCGCCGTACATCGCCGAGCACGACCCCCATCTTCCCGCGCTGGCGCACGAACCGCGGGAAGCGCTGGTGGCGGGTGCCGATGGCCTGGATGACATCCGGCACATCGTGGCAAACGCCCCAGCGCACCTGGAAGACGGCGGCTGGCTGCTGCTGGAACACGGTTTCGACCAGGCCGCCACCGTGCAGGGGATGCTGCAAGACCGTGGTTTCACCGCCGTCCAGAGCCGGCTCGACCTGGCTGGCCACCAGCGCTGCACCGGCGGCCGCTGGCTGCGCCCCTGAGGTGCAGCCCCGCGCCAGCGCGGCCAGGATGAAAGTGAAATAATCCTCGCCCAGTACAAGGAGTCAGGCAATGAGCGATACCCAGCAACGCATCGACCAACTGGTCAAGGGCAACGAAGTCCTGCTGTTCATGAAGGGAACGGCGAGTTTTCCGCAATGCGGCTTTTCCGGCCGCGCCATCCAGATCCTCAAGGCCTGCGGCGTCGAGCCCAAGTCGCTGAAGACCGTGAACGTGCTGGAAGATCCCGAGATCCGGGCCGGCATCAAGGACTACAGCAACTGGCCCACCATCCCGCAGCTGTATGTGAAGGGCGAGTTCATCGGTGGCTCGGACATCATGATGGAGATGTACGAGAACGGCGAGCTGCAGCAGGTGCTGAACAAGCCCGCCTGACCTGCCTCGTCAGGCTCCGGCGGCGGTATCGCTGAACTGCCAGTTGCGCGCGGCGGCGAACACCGCATCCGGATAGGGCGCGCGCCCCCGCGAGCCGTTGTACCGGCCCAGCGCCATGAACAGGTCACCGCGCTCGCGGTCCAGGTAATGGCGCAGGATCACGCAGCCGAAACGCAGGTTGGTCTGCATGTGGAACAGCCGTGAGGCGTCCCCGTCGGCCAGCACCCGCGTCCAGAAGGGCATGACCTGCATGTAGCCGCGGGCGCCCGCGACGGACACGGCGAACTTCCGGAACGCACTCTCCACCTGGATCAGGCCCAGCACCAGCGAGGTGTCCAGGCCGGCGCGCTTGCTCTCGTACCAGACCGACTGCAGGAATTCCTTGCGGGTGTCCAGATCGGGCTTGCGCCGCACCAGCCGGCCGCTCATGGCCGACAACCAGCGCAGATAGAACATCCGGGACGCCGTGTCGGCGAACTCCGGCTCCAGCGGCGTGGAGCCATGGATCGCCGCGCTCAGCGCGGAGCGCACGGAATCGACCAGCGGCTCCTCGATCTGCGCACCCGCGTGTGCCGACGGGCCGAACGCTCCCCAGGCACAGGCCATCCCGGCCTGCGCAGCGATCCAGCGCCGCCGGTCCATCATGTGGGCACCACCCGTCCGCGCGCGAGCCAGGCCTCGAAGGGGCCGCGCCACTGCAGTGCTTCGAGCCGACGCGCAGCCAGCAGGCCCGCGACCCAGACTCCGAGCCCCCAGGCCCAGCCCGCCACCAGCGGCAATGGCCAGCCCAGGCCCGCACCGCTGAACAGCAGCACGCACAACACCGAATGCAGCAGGTACAGGCTCAAGGTCCGCCGGCCCAACGGCACGAGCGAACCCACCCAGCGCCCCGGATGGAGGACGGCCCACGCCACCAGCGACACCGTCAACCACCAGCCCAGAATGGGCGCAACGGTCAGGTACAGGCTGGTCTGGAACTCGTCGTGGCGCAGCACCGCCGCCGTCAGGCCGACGGCATACACCGCGTTCAGCACCAGCCCCACCGGCAGGCAACACTGCAACCATCGGCGCCACAACGGCTGCCACCGCCTGTGGGCCAACATCCGCAAACGTGCGGCGAGCATTCCCGCCAGCATCGCCACGCGCAGGATCGGCAGGACCAGGACAAGGGCCGCGATCTGCGAGGTGAAGTACGCGCTGCCGTTCAGCCACACCTGTGGGGGCCATGACGTGGTGCGGTCGAAGCTGGCGGTGGCATCCGAGAGGTCGGCATTCAGCGAAAACGCTCCTACCAGAAGCAGGTTGGCCACCACGGCCAGCACCGCCCATCCGCAGGCACGGTGCAACCGGCGGCGCAACGCACCGGGCCGTTCATGCGTATGGCGCAGCAGCCAGAGGCCACACACGGCATACATCGTCAGGATGTCCCCGAAATAGACCAACGCGCCATGCAACACCCCCAATACCAACAGCCGCCGCATGCGACGCCGTGCATCCAGCGGCGCCGTACCACGGCGCTGCGCGGCCATCACCAGACCCGCCCCGAACAGGAACGCCAGCAAAGGATAGGCCTTGCCATGCAACAGGAAAGCTGCCAGCGCATGTGCGCCGATGGCCGCCATGCCAGGCTCCGGCAGTCCCAACGGCGGCCCCGAGGGCGCTACCGTGTAGGAAACGGCATTCACCACGATCACCCCGACCATCGCCAGGGCCCGCAGCGCATCGGGCAGCGGCGCACGGCCCAGCCCGAGAGCAGGATGCACGCTGCTGCCCGCCGTGTCAGGCCTTCCGGCCCACGCCAAGCCGGCTCTGCAGATGGGCCAGCACATCGCCTGCGGGCACCTTGGTGGCGGCCGCATCGCGGCGGTGCTGGTATTCCAACTGGCCCTCCTTGAGGCCGCGGTCGCCGATGGTGATGCGGTGGGGCACCCCGATCAGCTCCCAGTCCGCGAACATCGCGCCGGGGCGTTCCCCGCGGTCGTCCAGGATCACGTCGATACCGGCCTCCAGCAGCTCAGCATAGAGCTTCTCGCCGGCAGCCTTCACTTCCGGGCTGCGGTCCGGGCCAATGGGGCACACCACCACGGTGAAGGGCGCGATGGCGTCGGGCCAGATGATGCCGCGCTCGTCATGGTTCTGCTCGATGGCCGCCGCCGGCAGGCGCGTGATGCCGATGCCGTAACAGCCCATCTCCATGAACTGCGGCTTGCCGTTGGTGTCCAGGAAGGTCGCGTTCATGGCCCGGCTGTACTTGGTGCCCAGGTAGAAGATATGGCCGATCTCGATGCCACGCTCGATGGCGAGCAGGCCCTTGCCGTCCGGCGAGGGATCGCCCGCCACCACGTTGCGCACGTCCGCCACCAGGTCGGGCTCGGGCAGGTCGCGGCCCCAGTTCACGCCGGTGTAGTGGAAATCGGGCACGTTGGCGCCGCAGATCCAGTCGGTCATGGCCGCCACCTCGCGGTCGGCCACCACCTTCACGGGCTTGCGCAGGTTGATGAGCCCCAGGTAGCCGGGCTGGCAGCCGAAGTGCTCCATGATCTCGTCGAGCGTGGCAAAGCGGAAGCCGTTCTCCATGCCCGCCAGCTTGCCCACCTTGACCTCGTTCATCTCGTGGTCGCCACGCACCATCAGCAGCCAGACCTGGACCTTGACGATGGCGCCTTTCTCATCCTTCTGCTCCGTGGCCAGCACCAGGGACTTCACCGTCTGCTGCAGCGGCACGTTGAGGTACTTCGCCACATCGGCACAGGTGCTCTTGCCGGGCGTGGCGGTCTGCGCCAGGGCCTGGGTCGGTGCCGCGCGCGGACCGGCGGGGGCCAAGGCCTCGGCCTTTTCCATGTTGGCAGCGTAGTCGCTCTCGGGGCTGTAGACGATGGCGTCCTCGCCGGTGGCCGCGATGACCTGGAACTCCTCGCTCAGGTCCCCGCCGATGGCGCCACTGTCGGCTGCCACGGCGCGGTACTGCAGGCCGAAGCGGTCGAAGATGCGCCGGTAGGCCTTCGCCATGACCGCGTAACTGGCCTTGGCGGCTTCGGGATCGCGGTCGAAGCTGTAGGCATCCTTCATGATGAACTCACGCCCCCGCATGAGGCCGAAGCGCGGACGGCGCTCGTCGCGGAACTTGGTCTGGATCTGGTACAGGTTGACCGGCAGCTGCTTGTAGCTCTTGATGTCCTGGCGCGCGATGTCGGTCACCACCTCCTCGCTGGTGGGCTGCACGATGTAGTCGCGCTCGTGGCGGTCCTTGATGCGCAGCAGCTCAGGGCCCATCTTCTCGAAGCGCCCGCTCTCCTGCCACAGCTCGGCGGGCTGGACCACGGGCATCACGACCTCCACCGCACCGGCCCGGTTCATCTCCTCGCGCACGATGGCCTCGACCTTGCGGATCACGCGCAGCCCCATGGGCATGTAGCTGTAGATGCCGGCGCCGAGTTTCTTGATCATGCCCGCGCGGGTCATCAGGCGATGGCTGGCCACTTCGGCATCGGCCGGAGCCTCCTTGAGGGTCGAGATATAGAACTGGGATGCTTTCATGGGGGCGTCGCGACACGGGGACAAGCCGGTGGTCACTTGCTGCGCCGCGAAGGCGCTGTGCATAATGGCCACAGTTCAAAAATTGGGGTCTGATTATGCTTGACCGCGATGGCTTCAGGCCTAACGTCGGCATCGTCCTGCTCAACCAGCGCAACCAGGTTTTCTGGGGCAAACGTATACGCACGCACTCGTGGCAGTTCCCGCAGGGTGGCATTGACCGGGGGGAAACTCCTGAACAAGCCATGTTCCGCGAGCTGCACGAAGAAGTGGGGCTCCAGCCGGAGCACGTGAGCATCGTGGCCCGCACACGCGACTGGTTGCGTTATGAGGTGCCGGACCGCTACATCCGCCGCGACGCGCGCGGCCACTACAAAGGCCAGAAACAGATCTGGTACCTGCTGCAATTGGTGGGTTACGACTGGAACCTGAACCTGCGTGCCACCAGCCATCCGGAGTTCGACGCCTGGCGCTGGAACGACTACTGGGTGCCGCTGGACATGGTGGTGGAGTTCAAGCGCGGTGTGTACGAGATGGCGCTGACCGAGCTGTCACGCTTCCTGCCACGCCACGATGGCCGCAACCGCTATCTGCGGCACGGCACGCGGGGGCGTGAGCATGACCACGGCCTGCCTACCGGGCCGGGTGAATTGCATATGCCCCACCACTTCGAGTTGCCGCCCGGTGCCTGTTTCGAGCAGCCGCCCTCCACGATCCCCGAAACCGGTATGCAGGAACAGACGCGTGTGGAATAGATCTCTGGCACAGGCCTTCGTGGCAGGATGCCTTGCAGTTTCGGGCCTGGCACACGGGCAATTGGTGGAGGTCGATCCGGACTGGAAAGAATCCGAAGTGCCACCGCCACCGCCCTTCAAGACCCAAAAGCTGATTCCGATCGAGATGCCGCCCGCGATGAGCCTGCGTTATGGCATCGATCCCGATACGGTGCGGATGACGAACGATGGCATCGTCCGCTACGTGATGGTTGCCACGTCCCCCGACGGGGCCGTCAATGCCAACTACGAAGCCATCCGCTGCGCCACGGCCGAGTACCGCAACTATGCGCGGCAGTCGGGCGGGGACAAGTGGAACGCGGAAAAGGATTCTCAATGGATTGCGCTGGAGCGCCAACCGCGCACGCTGCATGCCTTGCTGCTGGCTCGCCAGGGCCTGTGCAACGGCAAGGCGCCTGCCGCCAGTGACGCGGCCAGCCTGGTACGCCGGATGAAGAATCCGCCCAGAGACAGCAACCAGTAGTCCACAGCGCACCGGCTGGTGCGCGTGGAACCGCCTACCGTGTCAGCACCAGGTTGTCCCGGTGCACCATCTCCGGCTCGGCCACGTACCCGAGCACGCGTTCGAACTCACTGGACGGTTTGCGGCAGATGAGCCGTGCCTCGGAACTGGAGTAGTTGGCCAGCCCGCGTGCGATCTCCACGCCGGAAGGCTCGCGCACGGCGATCACGTCCCCGCGCGAGAAGTCGCCTTCCACGCTGGTCATGCCGATGGGCAGCAGGCTCTTGCCGGCCTCGCGCAGCTTGGACGCCGCACCGGCATCCACCGTGACCGAGCCGCGCAGTTGCAGGTGGTCGGCGATCCACTGCTTGCGTGCCTGCTGCTTCTGCGTCTGCGCCACCAGCAAGGTGCCGATGGATACGCCGGCGCACAGGCGAGGCAACACGTCGGCCTCGCGGCCCCAGGCAATCACGGTCGATGCGCCGGAGCCTGCGGCGCGCTTGGCGGCCAGGATTTTGGTGATCATGCCGCCACGCCCGATGCTGCTGCCCGCGCCCCCGGCCATCACCTCCAGCGCAGGGTCCCCGGCACGGGCCACGTCCACGAAGGTCGCGGACGGGTCCTTGCGCGGGTCGGCCGTGTACAGCCCCTTCTGGTCCGTCAGGATCACCAGCGCATCGGCCTCGATCAGGTTCGCGACCAGCGCCCCCAAGGTGTCGTTGTCACCGAACTTGATCTCATCGTTGACGACGGTGTCGTTCTCGTTGATGACTGGCACCACACCGAGCTTGAGCAGGGTCAGCAGCGTGGAGCGCGCATTCAGGTACCGCTCGCGGTCCGCGAGATCGCCATGGGTCAGCAGCACCTGCGCGCTGTGCAGGCCCTGCGCGCGCAGCTTGGACTCGTACATCTGCGCCAGGCCCATCTGCCCCACGGCGGCCGCGGCCTGCAACTCGTGGACCTCGTGCGGACGTGACTTCCAACCCAGCCGCTTCATGCCTTCGGCGATCGCGCCGCTGGAGACCATCACGACCTCGCGGCCCTCGCGGATCAGCAAGCCCAGCTGCCGACTCCATTCTTCGATGGCCGCCTCGTCCAACCCGCGCCCTTCGTTGGTGACCAGGCTCGACCCCACCTTGACGACGATGCGGCGCGCGTCCTTGAATACGTTCGTGGAGGGCTCAACGGTCATGCTGGGAAGTCGTGTCGATGGGACGCAGCGGGCGGGATCACCACGCCCGACGGAGCGATGTGGAACAGGTGGCGTCAGGCGCCACCACGATCGGCGGCGAAGCGCGGGTCGATCACCTCGGGCTCCTGCTCTGCTTTCTGTTCGGACTGGATGTGCTGGTAGACGGCCTTCACCAGTGCCTCGCAGCCCTCCCGGCTCAGCGCGGAGATCTCGAACACCGGCCCCTTGAATTTGAAGCGCTTCACAAAGGCCTTCACCAGCGCTGCGCGCTGGTCCACCGCCACCATGTCGAGCTTGTTGAGCACCAGCCAGCGCGGCTTGCGGTAAAGCCCATCGTCGTATTTCTTGAGTTCACCCACGATGGCCACGGCCTGGGCCACCGGATCGATGCTGTCGTCGAAGGGGGCCATGTCCACCACGTGCAGCAGCAGGCGCGTGCGTTGCAGATGGCGCAGGAACAGATGGCCCAGGCCGGCACCTTCGGAAGCGCCTTCGATCAGCCCCGGAAGATCCGCCACGACGAAGCTCTGCTCCGGGCCCACACGCACCACCCCCAGTTGGGGATGCAGCGTGGTGAAGGGGTAGTCGGCGATCCGCGGACGGGCGTTGGAAATGGCCGAGATCAGCGTGGATTTGCCTGCATTGGGCATGCCCAGCAGCCCCACATCGGCCAGCACCTTGAGCTCGAGCTTCAAATTGCGGCGCTCACCGGGCCAGCCCGGCGTTTTCTGGCGCGGCGCCCGGTTGATCGCGCTCTTGAAACGCAGGTTGCCGAAGCCGCCATCGCCGCCCTTGGCAATGGTGATCTGCTCGTCCGGCTGCAGGAGCTCGAACAGCACCTCGCCGGTATCGGCATCGCTGATGATCGTTCCCACCGGCATCTTGAGCGTGATGTCCTCGCCCGCAGCGCCGAACATGTCCGAGCCCATGCCGTGCTGGCCACGCTTGGCGTGGTGCTTGCGCGAGAAACGGTAGTCGACCAGCGTGTTCAGGCTGGCATCCGCCACCGCGAAAACGTGGCCACCCCGCCCGCCATCCCCCCCGTTGGGCCCGCCGAACTCCTTGTACTTCTCGTGCCGAAACGAGACACAGCCCGCCCCACCATCGCCTGCGGCAATGTCGATAAAGGCTTCGTCTACGAATTTCATGGTGGTTGGGAAGTGGATCGTGGCACCGCCATGGCGTGTACATCGTCTCGATGCCTGCCGCCGGCCGCCCGTCGCCTTGCGACAGCTTTATAAACGAAAAACCCCGCGCACTGCGCAGGGTTCCGAGGGGGTCGCCAGCAGCAATCAGGCTGCCGTGACGTGCACCATGTGCTTGTTGAGCGCGCCCTTGACGGAGAAGGACACCTTGCCTTCCGTCAGTGCGAACAGGGTGTGGTCCTTGCCCACGCCCACGTTGGTGCCCGCATGGAAACGCGTGCCGCGTTGGCGCACGATGATCGCACCTGCGCTGACGTCCTGGCCACCAAACACCTTGACCCCGAGCATCTTGGGCTTGGAATCACGTCCGTTGCGCGTAGAGCCGCCGCCTTTTTTCTGTGCCATGTGAGTTTCTCCAGTCTGGCTGGCCCGCACACCCTGCGCGGGCCGGATTGACCATCAGCCGGCGATGGCGCCGATCTGCAGTTCGGTGAACTGCTGGCGATGGCCCTGGCGCTTCTGGTAGTGCTTGCGACGGCGCATCTTGAAGATGCGCACCTTGTCGTGCTTGCCATGCGCCACCACTGTGGCTGTTACTGTTGCACCGGACACCAAGGGCGTGCCGACCTTCAGTTCTGCGCCGTTTCCGACAGCCAGAACCTGATCGATCACGATTTCCTGGCCTACGTCCGCAGCAATCTGTTCTACTTTGATTTTTTCGCCAGCAGCAACACGGTATTGTTTGCCGCCGGTTTTTATGACCGCGTACATGTTGACCTCTCGAAGAGAAAGCTTCGCAGACGGATTTCCGCGAAGCCCGCGAGCATAGCATTTCGTGAGGACATGGTCAACGTCCCCGCCTTGACCATCCCTGCGTTTCTATAATCTGCGCCTTCCCGACGCCGAACCCATCTTGCAAGCCTCCCCCGCCCACTCCGCCCCCGCCCTGCTGTCGGTCATCGCTGCGGACATGCAGGAGGTCGACAAGGTGATCTCCGAGCGACTGCACTCCGGCGTCCCGCTGGTGGGCCAGGTCTCGCAGTACATCATCGCCGCCGGCGGCAAACGGCTACGGCCCGCGCTGCTGCTGCTGAGCTGTGGCGCGCTGGGTTGCACCGATCCCATGCGCTTCAACCTGGCGGCGGTCGTCGAGTTCATCCACACCGCCACCCTGCTGCACGACGATGTGGTCGATGAGTCCGGCCTGCGCCGCGGCAACCCCACGGCCAACGCCCGGTTCGGCAACCCCGCCAGCGTCCTGGTGGGCGATTTCCTGTACTCCCGCGCCTTCCAGATGATGGTCGAGGCCAGGAACATGCGCATCATGGAAGTGCTGGCCGATGCCACCAACGTGATCGCCGAAGGCGAAGTCCTGCAGCTGATGAACATGCACAACGCCAGCCTGGACGAGGCCGGCTACCTGCACGTGATCCGCTCCAAGACCGCCAAGCTCTTCGAGGCCAGCGCCCGTGTGGGCGCCCTGCTGGCCGGCGTGCCGGCCGCGCTGGAGGAAGCCTGCGCGCAGTACGGCCAGGCACTGGGCACGGCCTTCCAGGTCATCGACGACGTGCTGGACTATGCCGGCGACGCCAGCGTGATGGGCAAGAGCCTCGGGGACGACCTGCGCGAGGGCAAGGCCACGCTGCCATTGATCGCCGCCATGCAGCGCGGTACGGCCGAACAGAAAGCACTGGTGCAATCGGCCATCGAAACGGGTTCCGTGGACCTGCTCCCCCAGGTCATCGCCATCGTGAAGGGCACGGGCGCCCTGGACGTCGCACGCCAGGCCGCGGCAGACGAAGCACAGCGGGCCATGGCCGCCGCCCGCCTGCTGCCCGAGGGGGCGCATACAACGTGTTTGCTACAATTGGCGAGTCGACTTTTGGAGCGGGACAACTGACATCGTCAGTCGCTCCGGACCACCATCGGGGTGTAGCTTAGCCTGGTAGAGCGCTACGTTCGGGACGTAGAGGCCGGAGGTTCGAATCCTCTCACCCCGACCATTTCTGGCATTTGTTGCCACACAACGCCCCCCGCGCCAGGATGGCTGGCTTTCGATTTACATCGACAAGTCAATAGGGGATGATCGGGAACACCCTTCGTACGGAGTACATTTCCTGGCCATGTCCGCAGTCGAACCAGCAAGTCGCGAATCCAGCAGCATCGCCCTTCCGGGCTTGGGTCGCGCACTGATCCTGGCGGGCAAGTTGGGCCAGAAGTCCGCGGAAGACCTCTACCGCAAGGCGTCCACCAGCAAGTCCAGCTTCATCGCCGAGCTGACGGGCTCCGGAGCGGTGTCCGCCTCGGATCTGGCGCACACCATGTCCTCGGCCTACGCCGCGCCGCTGATCGACCTGGACGCCATCGACGCACAGCGCCTGCCCAAGGGCCTGCTCGACCCCAAGATCTGCCAGGCCTACCGCGTGATGGTCCTGAGCAAGCGGAACAACCGCCTCACGGTGGCGACCGCGGACCCCTCCGACCAGGAAGCCGTCGAGAAGATCAAGTTCGCGACCCAGCTCGGCGTGGACTGGGTGATCGCCGAATACGACAAGCTGCTCAAGCTGGTCGAAGCCGGCGGCGCCAGCGCCACCGAGACGATGGAAGAGATCATCGGCGGCGAGTTCGAGTTCGACGAGGCAGCGGCCGACGGCGTCAGCGAGTCCGAACAGGCCTCGGTGTCCGAGGTCGAGGACGCACCGGTCGTCAAGTTCCTGCACAAGATGCTGCTCGATGCCTTCAGCATGCGGGCCTCCGACCTGCACTTCGAGCCCTACGAGCACAACTACCGCGTGCGCTTCCGCATCGACGGCGAGCTGCGCGAGATCGCGTCCCCGCCCATTGCCATCAAGGACAAGCTGGCGTCGCGCATCAAGGTGATCTCCAAGATGGACATCTCGGAGAAGCGCGTGCCGCAGGACGGCAAGATGAAGCTCAAGATCGGCCCCAACCGGGTGATCGACTTCCGCGTCAGCACGCTGCCCACGCTCTTCGGCGAGAAGATCGTGATCCGTATTCTGGACCCTTCCAGCGCCAAGCTCGGCATCGACGCGCTGGGCTACGAGGCCGAGGAAAAGAAGCGGCTGATGGATGCGATCAGCCGGCCCTACGGCATGATCCTGGTCACGGGTCCGACCGGCTCGGGCAAGACGGTGTCGCTCTACACCTGCCTGAACCTGCTGAACAAGCCCGGCGTGAACATCGCGACGGCCGAAGACCCGTCCGAAATCAACCTGCCCGGCGTCAACCAGGTCAACGTCAACGAGAAGGCGGGCCTGACCTTCGCGGCGGCGCTGAAGTCCTTCCTGCGGCAGGATCCCGACATCATCATGGTCGGCGAGATCCGCGACCTGGAGACCGCCGACATCGCCATCAAGGCCGCGCAGACCGGGCACCTGGTGCTGTCCACGCTGCACACCAACGATGCGCCCACCACGCTCACGCGCATGCGCAACATGGGCATAGCGCCCTTCAACATCGCCTCCAGCGTGATCCTGATCACGGCACAGCGCCTGGCGCGGCGCCTGTGCACGAACTGCAAGGCACCGCTGGAGGTTCCCCATAAAGCCCTGCTCGACGCCGGCTTCAAGGACTCCGAGATCGATGGATCGTGGACCGCGTACCGCCCCGTGGGTTGCTCGATGTGCAACAACGGCTACAAGGGCCGGGTGGGGATCTACCAGGTGATGCCGATCACCGAAGAGATCCAGCGCATCATCCTGCGCGATGGCAGCGCACTGGACATTGCCAAGCAAGCCTCCTCCGAGGGTGTGGAATCGCTGCGCCGCTCCGGACTGCTCAAGGTGAAACTGGGACTGACCTCGCTCGAAGAAGTGCTGGCCGTCACCAACGAATAAGCAAAAAGGCACCCAGAGGATCCTATGGCGACTGCGACCAAAGCCAGAGACCGCAACGAGGCGGTCTACGAGTGGGAAGGCAAGGACCGCAATGGCAAGCAGGTGCGCGGCGAAGTCCGGGCCGCCGGCGTCAACCAGATCCAGGCCACGCTGCGGCGCCAGGGCGTCACGCCCTCCAAGATCAAGAAGCGCCGGTCGGCGGGTGGCAAAGCCATCAAGCCCAAGGACATCGCGATCTTCACGCGCCAGCTCGCCACCATGATGAAGGCCGGCGTGCCGCTGCTGCAGGCCTTCGACATCGTGGGCCGCGGCAACCCGAACCCGCGCGTGACCAAGCTGCTGAACGACGTGCGCACCGATGTGGAAACCGGCACCTCGCTGTCCACGGCGTTCCGGAAGTACCCGCTGCAATTCGACAACCTGTATTGCAACCTCGTCGAAGCCGGCGAGTCCGCCGGTATCCTGGACCAGCTGCTGGACCGCCTGGCGGTCTACATGGAAAAGACGGAGGCCATCAAGTCCAAGATCAAGTCCGCGCTGATGTACCCCATCAGCGTGCTGGTCGTGGCCTTCGTGGTGGTGTCCGTGATCATGATCTTCGTGATCCCGGCCTTCAAGGAGGTGTTCTCCAACTTCGGCGGTGACCTGCCCGGCCCGACGCTGGTGGTGATCGCGATCAGCGAGTTCTTCGTGTCCTACTGGTACCTGATCTTCGGGGTGATCGGTGGCGGTATCTACTTCTTCCTGCAGGCCTGGCAGCGCAACGAGAAGGTCCAGAATGTGATGGACCGCGTGCTGCTCAAGATGCCGATCTTCGGCACGCTGGTCGAGAAGTCCTGCATCGCACGCTGGACGCGCACCCTGTCCACCATGTTCGCGGCCGGCGTGCCGCTGGTGGAGGCCTTGGACTCGGTGGGTGGTGCCTCGGGCAACTCCGTCTTCGCCAATGCCACGGTCAAGATCCAGCACGAGGTGTCCACCGGCACCGCGCTCACGGTGGCCATGACCAACGCCAACCTGTTCCCTTCGATGGTGCTGCAGATGTGCGCCATCGGCGAGGAGTCCGGCTCCATCGACCACATGCTGGGCAAGGCGGCCGACTTCTACGAGGCCGAGGTGGATGACATGGTGGCGGGCATCTCCAGCCTCATGGAGCCCATCATCATCGTGATCCTGGGCACGCTGATCGGCGGCATCGTGGTCGCCATGTACCTGCCCATCTTCAAGCTCGGGGCCGTGGTCTGATGGGGCAGATGGGGGGTGCGCCCGCACTGGATGCGGCGATCCTCGGTGTGCTGGGCCTGCTGATCGGCAGCTTCCTCAATGTCGTGATCCATCGGCTTCCACGCATGCTGGAAGCACAATGGGCCGCAAACTGCGCAGAACTCGCGGGGCAACCGCCCGAGGAAGGGACACCCTTCAACCTGGTACGGCCACGCTCGCGTTGCCCATCCTGCCAGACACCGATCCGCTGGTACCAGAACATACCCGTGCTGAGCTGGGTCGCGTTGCGCGGGCGCTGCGCGCAGTGCCAGGCCCGCATCAGCGTGCGCTATCCGCTCATCGAGCTGCTCACGGCCGGATTCTTTGCCCTGGCAGGCTGGCACTTCGGCCTCGGCCCCGTGGGCCTGGCATGGTCGGCACTGGCCGCCCTGCTCATCGCACAGTTCTTCATCGACTTCGACACGCAGCTGTTGCCCGACGACCTCAACTACCTGATCCTGTGGGGCGGCCTCGTGGCGACGGCACTGGGCTGGACCGGCATCACGCTGTCCTCCTCGGTCTGGGGCGCTGTCTTCGGGTACCTGAGCCTGTGGACCGTCTATCAGGTCCACCACGCGCTGACGGGCAAGGAGGGCATGGGCTTCGGTGACTTCAAGCTGCTGGCGGGCCTGGGTGCCTGGTTCGGCGCGGAGTACCTGGTGGCGATCATCCTGCTGTCGTCGCTGGTGGGCTCGGTGCTCGGCGGCACGCTGTTGCTCGTGGGGCGGCTGTCGAACCGCGACATTCCCATCCCCTTCGGACCCTTCCTCGCCGGCGCGGGGTTGCTGGCCTTCGCGCTGGGGCCGGGCCGCCTGGAAAGCCTGCTGCCCATCGCCTTCCCCTTCTCGCAAGGGCTGCGCTGAGCGGCATGGCGGCGATGCTGCGTCTGGGGCTCACGGGTGGCATCGGCAGCGGCAAGAGCACGGTCGGTGCCATGCTGCAGGGCCATGGCGCCGTGCTCATCGACGCCGATGCCATCTCGCGCCAGGTGACCCTGCCCGGCGGTGCGGCCATTGCAGCGATCCGTGCGCGCTTCGGCGCAGACTTCATCACCGCCGAGGGCGCCATGGACCGCGACCGCATGCGGCAGGCCAGCTTCTCGGATCCCGCGGCCCGCAAGCTGCTGGAGTCCATCGTCCACCCGCTGGTCGGCGAAGAATCCGCGCGCCAGGAGGCCGCCGCGGTGGCCGCCCAGGCGCGCTGCATCGTCTTCGACATCCCGCTGCTGGTGGAGTCGCGGCGCTGGCGCCAGCGGGTGGACCACGTGCTGGTGGTGGACTGCCCCTCCGAGATCCAGGTGCAGCGGGTCATCGCACGCAGCGCCCTGCAGCCTGACGCGGTGCGCGGCATCATCGCGGCGCAGGCCACGCGGTCGCAACGCGTGGCTGCGGCCGACACCGTGCTCTTCAACGGCGGTAACACCCTGGAATGGTTGGCGCAGCAGGTGGCCCGGATCGCCGCACGCTTCGGGCTATGATGCCCACCGCCCTCGGAATAGCAGCGTGATCCTCTACGAATACCCTTTCAACGAACGTATCAGGACATACCTGCGGCTGGAGCACCTGTTCCGCCGATTGGGTCAGCTGGTGGCACGTGACGATGCGCTGGACCACCATTACGCGTTGTCCACCATCTTCGAGGTCATGGACGTCGCGGCGCGTGCGGACCTGAAGTCCGACGCACTCAAGGACCTGGACAAGCAGAAGCAGCTGATGAACGGCTACCGCGGCAACCCGGCCATCTCGGAGCGTGCGCTCGATGCCGTGGTGGCGCAGCTGGACCAGAGCTTCGCGGGCCTGGCGAACGTGCCGGGCAAAGCCGGCCACGCCCTCACCGAGAACGAGTGGCTGATGAGCATCCGCAGCCGGGTCGGGATTCCGGGTGGCACCTGCGAATTCGACCTGCCGGCCTACTATGCGTGGCAGCACCGGCCGGCGGACCAGCGGCGCAGCGACCTGATCCGCTGGAGCACCACCCTCACACCGCTGGCCGAGGCCGTCAACCTGCTGCTGCGCATGCTGCGCGACTCCGGCGCGCCGCAGAAGGTCATCGCCGTGGCGGGACAGTTCCAGCAGGCACTGCCACAGGGCAAGACCTTCCAGCTGCTGCGCATGCTGATCGATCCCACGCTGGGGCGCATCCCCGAGATCAGCGGCAACCGCCTGATGGTGTCGATCCGGCTGATGTCGCATGGCAGCGACGAACGGCTGCATGCCACCACGGACGACAGCAGCTTCGAGCTGACGCTGTGCGCGTGAGGCCGGCATGAGCAACCACACTCCGACCACACGCACCGTGCGCTGCCCGCAATGCGGCGGTGACAGCGTCTATGCGGCCTCCAACCCCTTCCGACCATTCTGCAGCGAGCGCTGCAAGCAGATGGACCTGGGCGCCTGGGCCGATGAAAATTTCCGCATGGCCGCCGCGCCCGAGCCGGACGAACTGCAACTACCAGACGACAACCCGCGCCGGCTGCAGTAGCGGCTCAGTGGGTGGGGCCCTGGAAGCCCTGCTCGCGCGCGAACATCTGCAACACGGGGATGGTTCCCGGCAGCACCGGCCCGACCTGCACGGGCAGGCGCTGCCAGCTGCAGGACTGGCCCTCACGCATCTGCAGCGCGCCACTCCAGGACGTGACCTTGTAGAAGTTCAGGCGTACCAGCGCATGCGGGTAATCGACCACCTCTTCCTGCCACGGTGCGGCGGCATGAACCTGGATGCCGAGCTCCTCCTGCAGTTCGCGGCGCAACGCATCCAGCACGCCCTCCCCGGCTTCGAGCTTGCCGCCGGGGAACTCCCAGTAGCCCTCGTAGACCTTGCCGGGCGGACGTGACGTGAGCAGGAAGCGGCCATCGTCCTGGACGAGGATGCCCACGGCCACCTCGACGATCTGCCGTTCGGCGCCGCCCTCGCGTGCGCGCTCGGGGTCGGCCATCAGCACGGACGACGCTGCCATGGGCCTCAAGCAGCCTCTCGCCGGCCGCTGTAGTCCCGCGCGAACTGGTAGGCCACCCGCCCGCTGCGAGAGGCCCGCTCCAGCGCCCACACCAGCGCATGCGGCCGCGCTGCACCGATCTCCTGTGCCGGCACGCCGAAGGACGCGAGCCACTGCGCCACGATGGCCAGGTATTCGTCCTGCGAGAAGGGGTAGAAGCTGACCCACAGTCCGAAGCGCTCGGACAGCGAGATCTTCTCTTCCACGACCTCGCCGGGATGCACCTCGCCATCATCCGTATGCTGGTACGTGAGGTTCTCCTTCATGTACTCCGGCAGCAGGTGGCGGCGGTTGCTGGTCGCATAGATCAGCACGTTGGGCGTGGACGCGGCCACCGAGCCATCAAGGATGGACTTCAGCGCCTTGTAGCCGGGCTCGCCGTCCTCGAAGCTCAGGTCGTCGCAGAAGATGACGAACTTCTCGGGCCGCTGGGCCACCACCTCGACGATGTCGGGCAGGTCCACGAGGTCGGCCTTGTCGACCTCGATCAGGCGCAGGCCGCGCGGCGCGTAGGTGTGCAGGCAAGCGCGTATCAGCGAGGACTTGCCCGTACCCCGCGCACCCGTCAGCAGCACGTTGTTGGCGGGCTTGCCGTCGACGAACTGCAGCGTGTTGCGCTGGATCTTTTCCTTCTGGACGTCGATCTCCTTGAGATCGTCCAGCTGCATCGCGCCCACATGGCGCACCGGCTCCAGCAGCGCGTGGCCGGAGCTGCGCTTGCGGTAGCGGTACGCGATGGAAGCGTCCCAGTCGGGTTCGGACAGCGGGGCCGGCAACACGCGCTCGATGCGCGCCATGAGCTGCTCGGCGCGTGCGAGCATGCGCTCGAACTGCTCGTTCATACCCGTGCCGCCCGGCCGCCCGAAGGCACTGGCGCGCCGCCTCGGGGGGCAGCGATACGCGAAGCGATGCGCGTGGGGGCCTTCATGAGCGGTAGTCGGCGTTGATGCTGACGTAGTCGTGGGAGAGATCGCAGGTCCACACCGTGTCGGCCGCATCACCGCGGCCCAGGCCCACGCGGATCGTGATCTCGCTTTGCTTCATCACGCGCTGGCCGTCCTCTTCGCGGTACTCGGGCCGGCGGCCGCCGCGCGTGACCACGTGCACGTCGTCCAGGTGCAGGTCGATCAACGTCTGGTCCAGGTCCGTGATGCCCGCATAGCCCACGGCCGCGAGGATGCGGCCCAGGTTCGGGTCGCTGGCGAAGAAGGCCGTCTTGACCAGCGGCGAATGCGCGATGGCGTAGGCCGCGAGGCGGCATTCCTCAGCGGTTTTGCCACCCTCGACGCGGATGGTGATGAACTTGGTCGCGCCTTCGCCGTCGCGCACGATGGCCTGGGCCAGCTTCCGCGCCACGTCCAGCATGCCGGCGCGCAGCGCGCGGCCGTCCGGCGTGTCCCAGGATTCGACGACCGGATGCGCGGCCTTCTGCGTCGCGATCACCACGAAGGAATCGTTGGTCGAGGTGTCGCCGTCGATGGTGACGCGGTTGAAGGAACCGTCGGCCAGGTCCTTGGCCAGCTGCTGCATCAGGGCCGGAGCGATCTTCGCGTCGGTCGCCAGGTAGCCCAGCATGGTCGCCATGTTGGGGCGGATCATCCCCGCGCCCTTGCTGATGCCGGTGATGGCCACCTGCACGCCCGACAGCGTAACCCGCGTGCTGAAGGCCTTGGGCACGGTATCGGTGGTCATGATGCCCTCTGCCGCGCGCGCCCAGTGGTCCGGCTTCGCATCGGCCAGGGCAGCCGGCAGGCCGGCGATGATGCGGTCGCTGGGCAAGGGCTCCATGATCACGCCGGTGGAAAACGGCAGGATCTGCTCCGGCGCCACGTCCAGTTCCTGCGCCAGGGCCACGCAGGTCGCTTGCGCACGCGCCAGGCCGTCGTCGCCGGTACCAGCATTCGCATTGCCGGTGTTCACCAGGATCGCGCGGATGGCATGGCCAGTGGCAAGGTGCTTGCGGCAGATCTGCACCGGCGCTGCGCAGAAGCGGTTCTGCGTGAAGACACCGGCCACCGCTGCGCCCTCGTCGAGCAGCACGACGGTCAGGTCCTTGCGATTGGCCTTGCGCACGCCGGCCTCGGCCACGCCGATGCGCACACCGGCCACGGGGAACAGGTCGGCCGCCAGCGGGGCCTTCAGGTTGACGGGCATCGCGCTCTCCGAAAGTGAATGCTTCAGGCCAGCTTGCCGTGGCACTGCTTGAATTTCTTGCCGCTGCCGCAGGGGCAGGGATCGTTGCGGCCCACACGCGGCAAGCCGGCACCGCCGCCCGCAGCGGCGGCCATCGCACGCACGATGGTGCTCTCGTCCACGCTGGTCTCGACCTCACCGGTCTCGGTGGGCGCGGAGTAGGTGACGTTGCTGATGGCTTCCACCTGGCCTTCGATGGCCTGCGCGGCCTCGCTGGCCTGCTCTCCACTCTGGATCCGCACCGTCATCAATACACGCGTGACCTCGTTCTTCACCCGGTCCAGCATCTGGCCAAAGAGTTCGAAGGCCTCGCGCTTGTATTCCTGCTTGGGCTGCTTCTGGGCGTAGCCGCGCAGGTGGATGCCCTGGCGCAGGTAGTCCAGCGCGCTCAAGTGGTCGCGCCAGTGGGTGTCGATGCTTTGCAGCAGCACCATGCGCTCGAATTGCGTGAAACCGTCGCCCCCCACCTGGGCCACCTTGGCATCGAAAGCTGCCGTGGCGGCGGCCTGCACCTTCTCCAGGATGTCGTCGTCGGTCACGGCGGAGGCGCTCTGCACATGCGCCGCCAGGCCCACCTCCAGCTGCCAATCGTCGGCAAGTGCCTTCTCCAGGCCGGGGATGTCCCACTGCTCTTCCACCGATTCCGCGGGCACGTACTGGCGCACCAGGTCGGCCACGCTGCCTTCGCGCAAGCCGGCGATCTGGGGCGCGAGGTCGCTCGCATCCAGGATCTCGTTGCGCTGCTGGTAGATCACCTTGCGCTGGTCGTTGGAGACGTCGTCGTACTCCAGCAGCTGCTTGCGCATGTCGAAGTTGCGCGCCTCGACCTTGCGCTGCGCGCTCTCGATGCTGCGCGTGACGATGCCGGCCTCGATGGCCTCGCCATCGGGCATCTTCAGGCGGTCCATGATCGCGCGCACGCGGTCGCCGGCGAAGATGCGCATCAGCGCGTCGTCCAGGCTCAGGTAGAAGCGCGAGGAGCCGGGGTCGCCCTGGCGGCCGGAGCGGCCACGCAGCTGGTTGTCGATGCGGCGCGACTCGTGCCGCTCGGTGGCGATGATGCGCAGGCCGCCGAGGGACTTCACCGCTTCGTGGTCCTTCGTCCATTGGGCGCGCAGGACCTCGACGCGCTGTGCCTTCGTGGCCGCATCCAGGCTCTCGTCTGACTCGATCGCCTGCACGTCCTTCTCGATGTTGCCGCCCAGCACGATGTCGGTGCCGCGGCCCGCCATGTTCGTGGCAATGGTGATCATCTTGGCGCGGCCGGCCTGCGCGATGATGTCGGCCTCGCGCGCATGCTGCTTGGCGTTCAGCACCTGGTGCGGCAGCTTCGCCTTCTCGAGCAGCTGCGCGATGATTTCCGAGTTCTCGATGGAGGTGGTGCCCACCAGCACGGGCTGACCACGCTCGTAACACTCTCGGATGTCGGCGATGGCCGCTTCGTACTTCTCGCGCGTGGTCTTGTAGACGCGGTCCAGCTGGTCCTCGCGGCGGCTGGGGCGGTTGTGCGGGATCACCGTGGTTTCCAGGCCGTAGATCTCCTGGAACTCGTAGGCCTCGGTGTCGGCCGTGCCGGTCATGCCGGCCAGCTTGCCGTAGAGGCGGAAGTAGTTCTGGAAGGTGATGGAGGCCAGCGTCTGGTTCTCGGGCTGTATCTGCACGCCCTCCTTGGCTTCCACGGCCTGGTGCAGGCCGTCGCTCCAGCGGCGGCCCGTCATCAGGCGGCCCGTGAATTCGTCGACGATGACGATCTCGCCGTTCTGCGACACGTAGTGCTGGTCGCGGTGGTACAGGTGGTTGGCCCGCAGCGCCGCGTTGAGGTGGTGCATCAGTGCGATGTTGGCCGGATCGTAGAGCGACGCGCCCTCCGGGATCAACCCCGCCTCGGCCATCAGGCGCTCGGCGTTCTCGTGCCCGTCCTCGGTCAGGAACACCTGGTGGCTCTTCTCGTCGACCGTGAAGTCGCCGGGCTTGGTGACGCCCTCACCCGTGCGCGGGTCGGCCTCGCCTTCCTGGCGGACCAGCTGGGGCACCAGCTTGTTGATCGTGAGGTACTGCGCCGTATGGTCTTCGGCCTGGCCGCTGATGATCAGCGGCGTGCGCGCCTCGTCGATCAGGATGGAGTCCACCTCGTCCACGATGGCGTAGTGCAGGCCGCGCTGCACGCGGTCGGACGCCTCGTAGACCATGTTGTCGCGCAGGTAGTCGAAGCCGTACTCGTTGTTGGTGCCGTAGGTGATGTCGGCGGCATAGGCCGCCTGCTTCTGCTCGCGCGGCATCTGCGGCAGGTTGATGCCCACCGAGAGGCCCAGGAAGTTGTAGAGGCGGCCCATCCAGGTCGCGTCGCGGTTGGCCAGGTAGTCGTTGACCGTGACCACGTGCACGCCCTTGCCGGCCAAGGCATTCAGGTACACCGGCAGCGTTCCGGTCAGCGTCTTGCCCTCGCCCGTGCCCATCTCGGAAATCTTGCCGTAGTGCAGCGCCATGCCACCCAGCAGCTGCACGTCGAAGTGGCGCATCTTCATGACACGCTTGGAGGCCTCCCGCACCACGGCGAAGGCCTCGACCAACAGGTCGTCGAGCTTGGCGCCCGCGGCCAGCCGGTCCTTGAACTCCTGCGTCTTGGCCTGCAATGCCTCGTCCGACAGCTGACCCAGCCCCGCCTCCAGCGCATTGATGCGTGCCACGCTGCCGCGGTACTGCTTGAGCAGGCGGTCGTTGCGACTGCCGAATATTTTGGTCAGGAAGTTGGTGGCCATGCTTGCGGGACCGCCCCACCGGCCCATTGGGGCCGGCAGCGCGGCGCAATCCTTTTTTCAAACAGATTGAGAGGTGGTCACCGTGCGCTTGGAACCGCTGCACGCCGTGTGCAGGCGCCGGGGCGACCAGACCGAAGATTTTACCTGGGTGCTGCGGCGCGCTTTTCAAGGCGCGAGGCCGCGCGCGTGCCCTTTGCAGGCGGCGCAGACGCGGAGGCCAGCTGGAGCTGCTGGGCCGCCAGCGCATTGCCGGCATCGAGGAACTTCTGCGGATCCTGGGGCACGCCCTGCACCAGGACCTCGAAATGCAGGTGCGCACCGGTGGAGCGGCCGGAGGTGCCCACCTCGGCGATCTTCTGGCCGCGCTTGACCAGGTCACCCTTCTTCACCAACACCTGCGAGGCATGGGCATACCGCGTGATCAGGTTGTTGCCATGGTCGACCTCGACCATGTTGCCGTACTCGGGATGGACCTCCTGCGTCACCACCACGCCGCCGGCCGCCGCCAGGATGGGCGTTCCGGTACGGGACTGGAAGTCCAGCCCGGTGTGCAGTGCCGAGCTTCCGGTGATCGGGTCGATGCGCCAGCCGAAGCTGGAGCCCAGGGTGCCTAGCAGCACAGGCATCTGGGTGGGCACCATCATGCTGCGCATCTTCTCGTCGAAAAGGCGCGACTCGAGCACCGTGAACAGGTCGCCGCGCTGGTCGGTCAGGCGGGCCAGCTGGTCCATGGTCTGTTGCAGCTGGTCGACCGACATCGGTCCTGCCGACACCAGCGGACCGCCCTGCCCCGTCTTGCCTCGGAGGTCCGCGGGTGGAATGCCCGCGAGGCCGGAGACCCTGTCACCCAGGGACTCGAGCTGCGTGATCTTTGCCTGCATCTCGCCGACCTGGCGGGCCAGCATGTCGAGGTTCTCGCGCATGAAGCGGTCGCGCTGCGCGAATTCGTCGCGCACCACGAAACGCACCAGGGCGCCGACCACGGGCCAGTTCTCGCGCGCGCCCTTGAGGAAGACCCAGTGGTACAGGCCGGCGGCCACCAGCATCAGCAGCAACGCGAGCGCCATGCCCGCGAGCAGCAATCGCCGGCCCGAGAGATGGACGGCACGGCTCTTGGCCAACCAGGCATCCGTGATAATCAAATGCATTTCCGCGACTCCTGGCTTGCGCCTGTCCCATGCTTCGCCGCCACCATGCCGTTTCCGTGCTGCAAGCCAGCGAAGAGTCTCCCACGCTGGCCCGCCTGACGGAACGCGTGCGCGACTCCGGCGCACGCCTGGACGCCATCCGCCCCCTGCTGCCCCCGGGCCTGCGCACCTCCATCCAGGCCGGCCCCGTGGACGACACCTCCTGGTGCCTGCTGGTGAACAACAACGCCGCTGCCGCCAAGCTGCGGCAGCTGCTGCCCTCGCTGGAGGCCCATCTGCGCACAAAGGGCTGGCCCATGGCGACGATCCGGCTCAAGGTGCAGGGCCCTTCACGCTACTGAAGGCCATCTCGCCTTTCAGGCGTGACAGTCAACCGGGGCTGGCCGGGCCTCTCGCAGCCGACGGATGTGGCGAACGGATACCGGGATGACGAAGACGTGGTGCCGATTGTCGGAATCGAACTGACGACCTACCGCTTACAAGGCGGTTGCTCTACCAACTGAGCTAAATCGGCGACGGTGCATTCTAACGAAGCGACAGATGGCGCAGATGTGCACCCGTGGCAGCGGAAACGAACTATTTGATGCGCTTGAGCGCGGGCCGGGACCGCGTCCCGTTGGGCGAAGGGTCCACCGGCGGTTCGCCATCCGCATCACCCGGCGTAGAAGAACTCACCAGCTTGACCTCGGGCTCAACGCCGCGCGGGGCGTCGGGGGCCGGCGCCGCGGTAACCGCACCCGCCGGATCCGGATGCGGGAACGCCATCCCCTGCCCGTTTTCGCGGGCGTAGATGGCGATCACGTGATCCACGGGCACCATGATCTCGCGTGCCGTGCCGGCGAACCGGGCGCTGAATTCGATGAAGGCGTTGCCCAGCTTCAAGCCGCTCGTGGCGTCGAAGCTGATGTTGAGCACGATCTCGCCGTTCTTGACGTACTCACGGGGCACCTGCACGGTGTCGTCCACGCGCACCGCGACATAGGGCGTGAAACCGTTGTCGGTGCACCATTCGTACAGCGCCCGAATCAGGTAAGGCCGGGTCGAGGTGGAATTCTGCGCGTCCATCACCGTCTGCCCCTGCGCAATTACTTGCGCATCACCTTCTCGGACGGGGTCAGCGCCTCGATGTAGGCAGGGCGCGAGAAGATGCGCTCGGCGTACTTGAGCAACGGCGCGGCGTTCTTGCTGAGGTCGATGCCGTAGTAATCCAGGCGCCAGAGCAGCGGCGCGATGGCCACGTCCAGCATCGAGAAACCGTCGCCCAGCATGTACTTGTTCTTCAGGAAGATGGGTGCCAGTTGCGTGAGGCGATCGCGGATGTGGGCGCGAGCCTTCTCCAGCAGCTTCTCGTTGCTCTTGGCGGCGCGCGACTCCAGCGTGGAGACGTGCACGAACAGCTCCTTCTCGAAGTTCAGCAGGAACAGGCGCACGCGTGCACGGTCCACCGGGTCGCCGGGCATCAACTGCGGGTGCGGGAAGCGCTCGTCGATGTACTCGTTGATGATGTTCGACTCGTACAGGATCAGGTCGCGCTCGACCAGGATCGGCACCTGGCCGTAGGGGTTCATGACGCTGATGTCTTCGGGCTTGTTGTAGAGGTCGACGTCACGGATCTCGAAGTCCATGCCCTTCTCGAACAGAACGAAGCGGCAGCGGTGGGAAAAGGGGCAGGTGGTTCCTGAATACAGCACCATCATGGTGGAGATCTCCTCAACAGCAAAGCGGGTTCCTGCAAGGCCTGCGGAAGCGCAGCCCCTTGTCGAAACGAAAAAGAGTGGGCTGCATCATGGCAATCCCACTCTGAGAATCAAGGACCGGTGCGGCTTGCACCGGCCATGTGAAGGCGTCTTTACTTGACGTCTTTCCAGTACGCGGCGTTCAAGCGCCAGGTGAAGACGGTCAACACACCCAGGAACAGCAGCACGGCCACGCCGATGCGCTTGCGCGTGTTCTGCGCGGGCTCGCCCATCCACTGCAGGAAGCTGACGAGATCACCCACGGCCTGGTCGTACTGCAGCGAGGTCATCGTGCCCGGGCTCACCTGCTCCCAGCCCGCGAAGTGCTCGACCTCGTGGCCATGCTCTTCGGTCTTTTCGAAGATCGGCTTGCGTGCGCCCTGGAGCTGCCACAGCACATGCGGCATGCCCACGCTCGGAAATGCCAGGTTGTTCCAGCCGGTGGCCTTGGTGTCGTCCTGGTAGTAGGTCCGCAGGTAGGTGTAGAGGTAGTCGGCACCGGAACCCATGCCGGCCGCCGCACGCGAACGCGCGATCACGGTCAGGTCGGGCGGATTCGCGCCGAACCAGTCCTTGGCCTGCCGGGGGTCGATGGAGGAGACCATGTTGTCACCCACCTTGGCGCCGGTGAACAGCAGGTTGTCCTTGATCTGCTGCTCCGTCAGGCCGATGTCCTTCAGCCGGTTGTAGCGCATGAACGCCGCCGAGTGGCAGTTGAGGCAGTAGTTGACGAAAAGCTTGGCACCGTTCTGCAGGGCGACCAGGTCGTTGGTCTTGTTGGGTGCCTTGTCCCAGGCGATGCCCCCTTCGCTGGCCTGCGCTGAACCCGCCACCAGGCCGATCGCCGCCACGATGCCCAGGATGAACTTTCCGAATGTGCCTGTTGTTTTCATGTGATCAGTGCTCCGCTCGCTCAGTGGGCCGTGAAGTTCACGCGCTCGGGCGGCTGCTTGGACTTGCCCAGCTGGCTCCACCACGGCATCAGGATGAAGAAGCCGAAGTAGTAGAGCGTGCCGACCTGCGAGACACGCCCGCCGATGTCCGACGGGGGCTGCACGCCCAGGTAGCCGAGCACCAGGAAGTTCAGCACGAACACGCCGTAGACATACTTGTGCCAGTCCGGACGGTAACGGATGGACTTCACCGGGCTGTGGTCCAGCCAGGGCAGGAAGAAGAGGATGATGACCGCGCCACCCATCACCAGCACACCCCAGAAGGCAGCGTCATAGGCCCACAGGGCGGCCACGGCCACCACTGCCACGACGGCGACCACCGGCTTCAGGAAAGTTGGCAGGCGCAGCTTGGCGATCGCGAACACCGCGCCGATGACCACGCAGGCCATCAGCACGTACTTCATCTCGTCGGTGATGGCACGCAGCATCGAATAGAAGGGCGTGAAGTACCACACGGGGGCGATGTGCGCCGGCGTCTTCAGCGGATCGGCCGGGATGAAGTTGTTGTATTCGAGGAAGTAGCCGCCGAACTCGGGCGAGAAAAACACCACCGCGCTGAAGACGATCAGGAACACGCTGACGCCGAAGATGTCGTGCACCGTGTAGTAGGGATGGAAGGGGATGCCGTCCAGCGGATGGCCATTCTTGTCCTTCGGTGCCTTGGGTCCCTTGATCTCGACGCCATCGGGATTGTTGGAACCCACCTCGTGCAAGGCGATGATGTGCGCGGCCACGAGGCCCAGCAGCACCAGCGGCACGGCGATCACGTGGAAGCTGAAGAAGCGGTTCAAGGTGGCATCACCCACCACGTAGTCGCCGCGGATCAGCAGCGCCAGGTCGGGGCCCACGTAGGGGATGGCGGCAAATAGGTTCACGATCACCTGCGCGCCCCAGTAGCTCATCTGGCCCCAGGGCAGCAGGTACCCCATGAAGGCCTCGGCCATCAGGCACAGGAAGATCGCGCAACCGAAGATCCAGACCAGCTCGCGCGGCTTGCGGTAGCTGCCATAGAGCAGGCCCCGGAACATGTGCAGGTAGACCACCACGAAGAAGGCCGAGGCGCCTGTGGAGTGCATGTAGCGGATCAGCCACCCCCAAGGCACATCGCGCATGATGTACTCGACCGAACCGAACGCGAGGCCGGCATCGGGCTTGTAGTGCATCACCAGGAAGATGCCGGTGACGATCTGGATCACCAGCACCAGCATGGCCAGCGAGCCAAAGATGTACCAGAAGTTGAAATTCTTCGGCGCGTAGTACTCGCCCATGTGCTCGTTGTAGAGCTTGCTGAGCGGGAAACGGTTGTCGACCCAATTGAGCAACTTCATCGAAGTCGGCGCGTTGGGAGAGATTTCTTTCATTTCAGCCACACTGGACTCCGCTGGTGCATGTCGTCGTCATGGAGGTGCTCAGGCCTTCTTGTCTTCGCCGATGAGCAGTCGGGTATCCGAGAGGTACATGTGCGGCGGCACCTCCAGGTTGTCGGGCGCGGGCTTGTTCTTGAACACGCGGCCGGCCAGGTCGAAGGTGGAGCCGTGGCAGGGGCAGAGGAAACCGCCCTTCCAGTCATTGGGCAGCGAGGGCTGCGGGCCCGGCGTGAACCTGTCACTGGGCGAGCAGCCCAGGTGCGTGCAGATGCCGACGACCACCAGCAGCTCGGGCTTGATGGAGCGGCCTTCGTTGCGCGCATACGTGGGCGTGAGCTGGTCCTGCTTGCGCTGGGACTTCGGATCGGCCAGCTCACCGTCGATGGACGGGAGCGCGGAGACCTGGTCGGGCGTGCGGCGCAGGATCCACACCGGCTTGCCACGCCATTCCACCACCATCTTCTCGCCCGGCTTGAGGGCGGACACGTCCGCTTCGACGGCAGCGCCGGCGGCCTTGGCGCGCTCGGAGGGCTCGAAGCTGCTGACGAAAGGAACGGCGGTCGCCACGCCGCCCACCACACCGGCGCAAGTCGACGCGATCAACCACGTCCTCTTGCCAGTGTCGACTGGGGTGTCACTCATGGGAAATCCTCAATCAATACATCGCTATCAGGGCCAGCCTACGATTGTAGCTGACGAGATATGGCGCACCTTCGGCGCCACAGCGATGCTTGACAAGCGGAATCGGCGGGCAATACTTGCCGCTTTTCCAACATGGGGAGTGCCGCATGGGCATGATGCAGGAGTTCAAGGAGTTCGCGGTCAAGGGTAACGTGGTCGACCTCGCAGTGGGTGTGATCATCGGCGCGGCCTTCGGAAAGATCGTGGACTCCGTGGTCGCCGACCTGATCATGCCGGTCATCGGCGCCGTGGTGGGCAAGATCGATTTCTCCAGCATGTTCGTGGTGATGGGCACCATCCCCGAGGGCGTGGCCCGTACCTTGCCTGACCTGAAGAAAGCCGGCGTGCCCGTGCTGGCCTACGGCAACTTCATCACCATCGCCGTCAACTTCCTGATCCTGGCCTTCATCATCTTCATGATGGTCAAGCAGATCAACCGCCTCAAGCGCGCGGAGCCCGCTCCCGCGCCGGCACCCGAAGTCACGCCCGAAGACACGCTGCTGCTGCGCCAGATCCGCGACCAGTTGGCGAGGAAGTAGCTCAGGCCCCTGGCGCTGGCGGCATGCCCGCCAGTTGGCGGGCCATGCGGATGGCCTGCACCAGGCTGGAAGCATCGGCGCGGCCGGTGCCCGCGATGTCGAAGGCCGTGCCGTGGTCCGGGCTGGTGCGCACCAGCGGCAGGCCCAGGGTGACGTTCACGCCGTGTTCCACACCCAGGTACTTCACGGGGATCAGCCCCTGGTCGTGGTACATCGCCACCACCACGTCGATGCCCTGGGGCCGACCGCTCTGGCCGCGCGCCCGCATGAACACCGTGTCCGGCGCAAACGGCCCCTCGACCACCATGCCCATGGCGCGAGCCCGCGCGATGGCAGGCGCGATGGTCTCGATTTCCTCGCGCCCAAAAAGTCCGCCCTCACCGGCGTGCGGATTGAGCCCCGCTACAGCGATGCGGGGCGCACGTTCCAACAGCGCCTGCAACGCGCCGTGCGTGATGCGCAGCGTGTCGAAGACCCGCGCCTCGGTCACCGCGTCCAGTGCATCGCGCAACGCCATGTGGATGCTGACCAGCACCGTGCGCAACTCGTCGTTGGCCAGCATCATGCGCACCGGCAGGTCCGCGACGGTGCAAGCGAGGTGTTCCGCCGCCAGGGACTGCAGCATCTCCGTGTGTCCCGGAAAGGCGTTGTAGGGCGGCCCCGCCGCCGCCAACGCCTCCTTGTGCAGCGGCGCCGTCACCAGGCCGCAGACGTCTCCCCGCAGCGCCGCCCGCGCGGCCCAGGCCACGCAACGCCCCGCCAGCCGGCCCGCCTCGGCCTGCACCTGGCCCCATGGCGCAGGCTCCGCGGGCGCCTCGACCTGCCAGAGCGGAATGCACCGCGGCGGCAGCGACGCGACCTCGTCCAGGCTCTCCAGCACCACCAAAGGCAATGGTGTCTTGCCCGGCGCCACCACCTGCGCGGCACGGCGCAGCACGGCAGCGTCGCCCACCACCACGCAGTTCTGCGTGACCGACGGCGCGTCGCGAAAGGCCTGGACGATGGTTTCCGGACCGATCCCGGCCGGGTCCCCGAGGGTGATGGCCAGCGGGCGGGCCGAGGTCGCGGTGCGGGGGGTCATGCCGGGTTCGGAATGTCGATGAACTCGTGGGCAAGACCCAGCTCCGCCGCCACGTGCGCCGCCAGCGCCGGCGCTCCGAAGCGTTCGGTCGCATGGTGGCCACAGGCCAGGAAGGCCACGCCCGTTTCCCGCGCGAGGTGCGCCTGCGGCTCGGAGATCTCGCCCGTCAGGTAGGCATCGGCGCCCGCGGCAATGGCCGCCTCGAAGTACCCCTGCGCGCCACCCGTGCACCAGGCGATGCGCCGCAGGGGCCGGCCATCACCCGCCACGACCGTCGCGCGCCGTTGCAGCATGGCGGAGACATGGTCACCGAGCGCAGCCGCACCGGAAAATGCCTGCCCGGTGATGGGCTCACCGATCCATCCCAGGTCTTGCTCGCCGAATCGGCCATCACCTTGCAAGCCGAGCTGCAACCCCAGCTGCGCGTTGTTGCCCAGCATCGGGTGTGCATCCAGCGGAAGGTGGTAGGCATAGAGGTTGATGTCGTGCGCCAGCAGCAGCGCGAGGCGCTGCTTCATCCAGCCCGTCACGCGCCCATCCTGGCCACGCCAGAACAGGCCGTGGTGGACCACGATGGCGTCCGCCTGCGCCTGTACCGCCGCCTGGATCAGCGCCAGGCTCGCCGTGACGCCGGAGACCAGCCGCTGCACCTCGGCACGGCCTTCCACCTGCAGCCCGTTGGGGCCGTAGTCTCGGAACTTGTCGGGCTGTAGCAGGGCATCGAAATGCAGGCCCAGGGAGGTGCGGTCCATCGTGTTAACTAGAGGGGAAGTGCGCGTGGCCGTTTGGACTCCGTTTGAACTTCGTTTGTACTCCAAAACCACCACCCCCCATGCGAACGCGATAGGCCCCACCGTGTCACGCGGCAGGTGGCTCGTCCGCAGGCCGAGTCTCCAGCGTGCTGTCGCAACCTTGG
Organism: Burkholderiaceae bacterium; assembly: GCA_965278985.1. GTDB lineage: Bacteria > Pseudomonadota > Gammaproteobacteria > Burkholderiales > Burkholderiaceae_C > CAISIP01. The sequence goes on from OZ257131.1 coordinate 3,845,252, forward strand.
CCTGCCGCGATCCAGCGCCACGCCAGGCGTCGCAGCGGTTTGGCCAGCCATCCCGCACTCCAGCGCGTTCCTCGCGGCAGCCAGTGCTGCAACAGGGCCTGCGGGGCCTGCACCACCCCGCACAGGTAGCGGCCCTGCTCCGGGCTCCAGCGCAACGCCACGCAGGCACCGGTGCGCCGGCGCGACAGCACCATGCCCAGCGGACAGGGTTCTGCCAGGCAACAGACACCACACCCGTTGCAGGGCGCGCCTTCTGCGGGCTTGCGCGGTGCGAGCGGCTCGATGTAGAGGACGGTTCTGTGCATGGGAAGGGCCTGCAGGGCACTGTAACGGCTGTCAGGAGACTGCGTGCGGACCAGCCCGCCACCTACAATTTGCCCCATGAAACGTCTCTGGCTGATCTTCTCGCAGGCGGCAACGGTGCTGCTGGCCGCTTATTTCGTGGTCAACACGCTCAAGCCCGAATGGATCGGCAAGGGCCTGACGGCCACGGGGGCACTCACCGTGCTGGAGGCACCGGCCTCTGTCACCGAGGCTACGCCGCCCGGCAGCTTCCGCGCCGCGGCCCAGAAGGCATCGTCCGCCGTGGTGAGCATCAACACCAGCAAGGCGGCGCAACGCGGACCGCGCAGCAACGACCCGTGGTTCCGCTTCTTCTTCGGCGAGGGCAACAACCAGCCCCAGGCGGGCCTGGGCAGCGGCGTGATCGTCAGCCCGGATGGTTATGTGCTCACCAACAACCATGTGGTCGAGGGTGCGGACGAGATCGAGGTGGTGCTCAACGACAGCCGCCGCACCGTGGCCAAGGTGATCGGCACCGACCCCGACACCGACCTGGCGGTGCTGAAGATCGACCTCGACAAGCTGCCGGTGATCGTGCTGGGCAACTCCGACGTGCTGCAGGTGGGCGACCAGGTGCTGGCCATCGGCAACCCCTTCGGCGTGGGCCAGACCGTGACGGGCGGCATCGTCAGTGCCATGGGCCGCAACCAGCTGGGCATCAACACCTTCGAGAACTTCATCCAGACCGATGCCGCCATCAACCCCGGCAACTCCGGCGGCGCGCTGGTGGACACGCACGGCAACCTGCTGGGCATCAACACCGCGATCTACTCTCGCTCGGGGGGCAGCATGGGCATCGGTTTCGCGATTCCCGTGTCCACGGCCCGCATGGTGATGGAAGGGCTGGTGAAGGACGGCCAGGTCACGCGGGGGTGGATCGGTGTGGAGCCCAACGACCTCACGCCCGAGCTGGCAGAGACCTTCGGCATCAAGACGCGCCAGGGCGTGATCATCACCGGTGTGCTGCAGAACGGACCCGCCGCGCAGGCCGGGCTGCGTCCGGGCGACGTGATCACCGCGGTGGCCGGCGAGGAGGTGCGCAATGTGTCGGAACTGCTGACCCGCGTGGCGGGCCTCAAGCCGGGGGTGGTGTCGAAGTTCCAGGTACAGCGGCAGGACGAGAAACTGGCGCTGGACCTCACACCCGGTGTGCGCCCCAAGCCGCGACGCACTCCGCAGTAGCCATCGGAGGCCTCGGCGGCCTTCGCGGCGTGCACAGGGACCTCGCCCCTGCCCGCTTTCAGGTATCCGTGCCAGCAGGCTTGGCCTGCTCGGTGTCCTCGGGCGCCTTGCTGTATTTCGCGAAGAACTTCGCGCCCCAGATGCCGATCTCGTAGAGCACGCACATCGGAATGGCCAGTGCGAGCTGCGAGATGACATCGGGCGGCGTGATCACGGCGGCGATCACGAACGACAACACGATGAAGTAGGCACGGAAGCTCTTGAGCTTCTCGATCTCCACCATGTTCATGCGCACCAGCAGGATCACCACGATCGGCACCTGGAAGGCCACGCCGAAGGCGATGTACAGCCCCAGGATCGCTTCGACATACGAGGCGATATCGGGCGTGGCGGCCACGCTGTCGGGGGTCACGGCCTGGATGAACGCGAACATCTTGTCGAGCACGAAGAACTGCACGAAAGCGATCCCGGCATAGGCCAGGATGCTGCCGAAGACGATCAGCGGCACGGCCAGGCGCTTCTCGTGCCGGTACAGGCCCGGCGCCACGAAGGCCCAGGCCTGGTACATCAGCCACGGCAGGCCCAGCAGCACGCCAGCCATCAGCAGCACCTTCAACGGCACGAAGAAGGGCGTGAACACCCCCACGGCGATGAGTTTCGCGCCGGGCGGCATGTGGTGCCGGATCGGCAGCGCAATGATGTCGATGAGCCCGCTCGGGCCGGGCCAGAAGGCCAGCACCCCCATGCACACCGCCAGGCCGATCAGTGCATAGATCAGGCGGTCGCGCAGCTCCATGAGGTGCTGCACGAAGGGTTGCTCCGTGCCGGCGAGTTCGTCTTCTTTGCTGTTGGATTCGGTCATGTGCTGCTCGGCAACCTGTGCAAGGCGGCCTGGCCAGGGAGTGTGGGACGCGAAGGACCCGTCAATTGACCTTCTTGGGACGGAAACGGGCCACGCGCGCCGCACCCGAGAGCGCCCTGGTGCGCGTGCCCTGGCGCACCTTGTACCACTGTGGCGTGGCCGACTGCTTGGCACGCCAGTGCTTGCCGGGGTGGCGGTAGGAAGGGTAGACCACCGGAGGCTCCAGCGACGTGGAGGCCGCCGTGCCGTCGTCCATGCGCGTTGCGTCCGACCAGGATTTCTCGAACTCGCTGGCGTTGGACTGGATCGTGTTCTCCACGTCCCGCGCTGCGCTGGTCATCGTTTCCTTCATCTTCTTGAGCTCGTCGAGCTCCATGGAGCGACTCACCTCGGCCTTCACGTCGGACACGTAGCGCTGCGCCTTGCCCAGCAGCGTGCCGACGATGCGCGCCACGCCCGGGAGTTTTTCCGGGCCGATGACGATCAGCGCCACGGCGCCGATCAGCGCCATCTTGGAAATGCCGAGATCAATCACACGCGTTCCGCCTGCTCAGCTCAGGACTTCTGCTTGGCTTCCACGTCGATCGTGGTCTTTTCCGGGTTCGACGCGTTCGATACCTGGGCGGAGGGCCCGGCGGGCGTATCGGCGGACGTGGAACCGTCCTTCATACCGTCCTTGAATCCCTTGACGGCGCCACCGAGGTCGCTGCCCATGTTCTTCAATTTCTTGGTACCGAACACCATTACAACGATCAGCAGCACGATCAACCAGTGCCAGATGGACAAGCTACCCATGTTTTTTCTCCTAGACGAATACGTGATTTTAGACGGCTGCACCCTGCAGCCACGGCGTGGGGTCGATGCCCCGCTTCTCTCAGCCCTTGAGCCAGGGGCGTGGCCCGCCCATGACATGCAGATGCAGGTGGTGGACTTCCTGTCCGCCCTCCGCACCAGTATTGGTCACGATGCGGAATCCGCCCTCGGGATACGGCCGGCAGCCTTCCTGTGCCGCCAGCTTGGGCGCCAGCGTCATCATGTGGCCCATCAGCCCGGCATGCTCGGGCGTGATGTGCGCCATGGATGGCACATGCGCCTTCGGCACCATCAGGAAATGCACCGGCGCCCAGGGCGCGATGTCGTGGAAGGCCAGCACCTGGTCGTCCTCATAGACCTTGCGGGACGGGATGGCGCCCTGCACGATCTTGCAGAACAGGCAGTTCGGGTCGTGGGTCATGGTTGCGAAACGGGATGCGATCAGGCGTGGATGGGCTGGCTCTTGTTCATGGCCACCATGCCGCGCACGATGCGGTACAGGAACCAGATCGAGATGACCAGCCAGGCCAATGCGCCCGGGAAGTAGAGCAGCAGGAACAACGGGAAGGTCACGAGGTACAGCAGCCCGGCGTACAGCACCGAGCGGATGCGCCAGCGGAAATGGCTGGCCTGCCAGGTACCCGCGGCATCGTCGCGCTTGACGAGGTCGAGCACCACCGCGATCACCAGCAGCACCACGCCCGCCTGGGCGCCGGGGATCACGGCCCCGACCGCCACGATCAGGTGCAACAGGTAACTCACCCAGCCGACGGTCTTGAGCTGCTGGGCTTGCTCGCTGTCGGCGGTGACCACGTCGATGACATCGCTCACGGATGGACTCCTTGCACTGCCAGGGGATCGGCAGCCTCGCGGGCCTGCAGCTTGCGCAGGGCCTTTTCCTCGATGCCGCTGGTACCTTCGCGGCGCTCCAGCTCCCGCACCACGTCCTGCGGCTCCAGGCCGTAGTGGGACAGTGCCACCAGGCAGTGGAACCACAGGTCTGCCACCTCGCCCACCAGCTTGTGGCGGCCATCGGCCATATCGCCCTGCAGCGCCTGCGCACGGTCGAGATCCTTGGCGGCCATCACGACCTCGGTCGCCTCCTCGCCGATCTTCTTGAGGAAGGCATCCGGGCCACGGTGCAGCAAACGCGCGACGTAACTCTTCTCCGGGTCGCCACCGTGCACGGCCTTGCGGCTTTCGATCACCGCGGCCAGGCGCGCCAGCGCGTCCTGGGAAAGGGGGAAAGAACTCATGGCCGCTATTTGTAGATGGCGTCGGGGTCTTTCAAGACCGGTTCCACGCTGTGCCATTGCCGATGGTCGCCATCTCCTTGCAGGCTGTGGAAGAAGCAACTGTGCCGCCCGGTATGGCAGGCGATACCAGGCGTATGCCCGTGCTGCGTCACCTGCAGCAGCACCACGTCGTTGTCGCAGTCCAGCCGGATGTCGTGGACGGTCTGCGCGTGGCCGGAGGCCTCGCCCTTGAACCAGAGCTGCTGGCGCGAACGGCTGTAATACACAGCGCGTCCCAGCTCGGCCGTCTTCTGCAGGGCCTCGCGGTTCATCCAGGCGAACATCAGCACATCGCCGCTGGAGGCCTCCTGGGCGATGGCGGGCACCAGGCCGGACGCATCCCATCGGACAGCGTCCAGCCAGTCGGCCGAGGAGCGCACGGAACTGTTCATCGGGCTATTGTCGGCGATCACCATGCGACGCAGGCACGGCATCGCCCCACGGGCCGAATGCGAATGCCCGCCACCTGCCCGACGGACAGCACCGGCAGCTTCACCGCCGCACCGGGATGCCCCGGGAGGCCATGTGCTGCTTGGCCTGCTGCACGGTGTAGGTGCCGTAGTGGAAGATGCTGGCCGCCAGCACCGCGTCGGCCCCCCCCTGCTGGATGCCGTCGGCCAGATGGTCCAGCGTGCCCACGCCGCCCGAGGCGATCACGGAAACGTCGACCGCATCGCTGACCGCGCGCGTGAGCTGCAGGTCGAAGCCGGACTGCGTGCCGTCGCGGTCCATGCTGGTGAGCAGGATTTCGCCGGCACCGCGGCGCGCCATCTCGCGCGCCCAGGCCACGGCGTCCAGACCGGTGTTCTTGCGCCCGCCGTGGCTGTAGACGTCCCATCCCGGCCCGATGGGCTGGCCCGTCTCGTCCCGCCGCTGCGCGTCCTCGGCCGAGCGGCGCTTGGCATCGATGGCCACCACGATGCACTGCGCACCGTATTTCTCGGAACAGGCGTCGATGACGTCGGGGTCGGCGATGGCAGCGGAATTGAAACTGGTCTTGTCGGCGCCGGCGTTGAGCAGGCGTCGCACGTCGTCCACCGAACGCACACCCCCGCCTACCGTAAGCGGGATGAACACCTGGCTGGCCACGGCCTCGATGATGTGCAGGATCAAGCCGCGTCCGTCGCTGGTGGCGGTGATGTCCAGGAAGGTCAATTCGTCCGCGCCCTGCTCGTTGTAGCGCGCGGCGATCTCCACCGGGTCACCGGCATCGCGCAACTCCACGAAGTTGACACCCTTGACGACCCGCCCTCCCGTCACGTCCAGGCAGGGGATGATGCGCTTGGCCAGCATCCTATTGCAGCATCCTGTACGTCAGCCGTTGAGCTCGTCCGCCCGCGCCTGCGCGGCGGCGAAGTCGAGGTCGCCGCTGTAGATCGCGCGACCACAGATCACGCCTTCGATGCCCTCGGACTCGACCTCGCACAAAGATTCGATGTCGGCCAGCGAACCCAGGCCGCCCGAGGCGATGACCGGGATCGTCAGCGCCTGCGCCAGCTTGACGGTGGCGTCGATGTTGATGCCCGACAACATGCCGTCGCGGCCGATGTCGGTGTAGATGATGGATTCGACGCCGTAGTCCTCGAACTTCTTGCCCAGGTCGATCACGTCGTGGCGCGTGAGCTTGCTCCAGCCGTCGGTGGCGACCTTGCCGTCGCGGGCGTCCAGGCCCACGATGATGTGGCCGCCGAAAGCGGTGCAGGCGTCCTGCAGGAAACCTGGGTTCTTGACGGCGGCCGTGCCGATGATCACGTAGCGCAGGCCGGCGTCCAGGTAACGCTCGATGGTGTCGAGGTCGCGGATGCCGCCACCGAGCTGCACATCGACCTCGCTGCCCACGCTCTTGAGGATCTTGCGGATCGCCATCTCGTTCTTGGGGTGGCCGGCGAAGGCGCCGTTGAGGTCCACCAGGTGCAGCCTGCGCGCGCCCTTGTCCACCCAGTCGCGCGCCACCGCGGACGGATCGTCACCGAATACGGTGGTCTGGTCCATGTCGCCCTGTTTGAGGCGGACACACTGACCGTCTTTCATGTCAATCGCGGGGATGAGCAGCATGGTGCGCGAACGCCTAGGGAGGGGAAATCAGGGGTTCCAGCGAAGGAAATTGCGGTAGAGCGCGAGGCCCATGTCGGCGCTCTTCTCGGGGTGGAATTGGGTGGCGAAAATATTATCGCGCGCAATGGCGGCCGTAAAGCGCCCCCCGTAGTCGGCCTCGCCGGCGATGTGGCGCGGGTCAGACGGACGCGCATAGAAGCTGTGCACGAAGTAGAAGTAGCTGCCCTCGGGAACGCCCTCCCACAAAGGGTGAATCCTGCCGTCGTGGGCTTGCTGCAGCACCTGGTTCCAGCCCATCTGCGGCACCTTGTAGCGGCTGCCATCGGGCTGCGTGCGGCCGGCCAGCGTGAATCGCAGCACCTCGCCGGGGAACAGCGCCAGGCCCGGCGTGCCGCGGCCCTGGTCGTCCCGGCGCCCCTCCTGGCTGTGTTCCAGCAGCATCTGCATGCCCACGCACACGCCGAAGAGCGGCTTGCTTGCGGCAGCCTCCATCACCGACTCCTGCAGGCCGGAGTCGGCCAGCTCGCGCATGCAGTCCGGCATCGCGCCCTGGCCCGGAAGCACCACGCGCTCGGCGGCACGCACCACTTCGGGTCGCGAGGTGACCAGCACCTCGTAACCACTGCCCTGCGCTGCCGCATGCACGGCCTGCGATACGGAGCGCAGGTTACCCATGCCGTAGTCGACCACGGCCACTGTCCTGTTGCGGGTTCCCATCGGTGGTGGAGGGATTAAAGGCTGCCCTTGGTGGAGGGAATGGTGCCGGCCGACCGCGGGTCGATCTCCAGCGCGGCGCGCAGGGCGCGTGCGAAGGCCTTGAACACGGTCTCGGCCTGGTGGTGGGCGTTCTCGCCACGCAGGTTGTCGATGTGCAAGGTGACGAAGGCGTGGTTCACGAAACCCTGGAAGAACTCGTAGGCCAGCTGGGTGTCGAAACCGCCGACCATGCCGCTCTTGAAGGGCACGTGCATCTGCAGGCCGGGCCGGCCCGAGAAATCCACCACCACGCGGCTCAGCGCCTCGTCCAGCGGCACGTAGGCATGGCCGTAACGGCGGATGCCCTTCTTGTCGCCCACGGCTTTCAGCACGGCCTGGCCCAGCGTGATGCCGACATCTTCCACGGTGTGGTGGCCATCGATGTGCAGGTCGCCATCGGCATGGATGTCGAGGTCGAACAGACCATGCCGGGCGATCTGGTCGAGCATGTGGTCGAAGAAGCCGATGCCCGTGTGCAGCCGGGCCTGGCCCGTGCCGTCCAGGTTGACCTTGACCGTGATGCGGGTCTCGGCGGTGTTGCGCGTGACCTCGGCCTGCCGCGGGGCAGCCGAAGGGATGGGCGTGACGCTCATAGCGATTCCTTCAGGGCCTGCAGCTGCAGCCGGTTTTCGTCGGGCGTGCCCACCGTGAGGCGCAGGCAGTTGGCCAGCAGCGCGTGCATGGCCGACACGTTCTTGACCAGGACACCCTGCGCCTTCATGCGCTGGAACACGGCCTGCGCATCGCCGGGCACACGCACCAGGACCATGTTGGCATCACTGGGGAAGACCTGCAGGCCCGGCAAGGCTTCCAGCGCCTGGATCAGCTGCGTGCGCTGCGCCACGATCTCGCGGGCCTGGGCAGCGAACACCTCCGCATGCTCCAGTGCGAACAAGCCGCACTCCACGTTCAGGCTGCTGATGTTGTAGGGCGGGCGCACCTTGTCGATCTCGGCCACCAGGGGTGCCTTCCCCACCAGGTAGCCGATGCGCACGCCGGCCAGGCCGAATTTGCTCATGGTGCGCATCAGCAGCACATGGTCGTGCCGGGCCACGTGGCCCATGAAGTTCCTGCCGGCGAAGGGCTGGTAGGCCTCGTCGATGACCACCAGACCCGGCGCGGCGCCGACGATGCGTTCCATCGCGCCTTCGTCCCAGAGGTTGGCGGTGGGGTTGTTTGGATACGCGAGGTAGACGATGGCAGGCTGGTGCTGCGCGATGGCGGCCAGCATGGCGGCCTCGTCGAGCGTGAAATCGGCCCGCAACGGCACCTCGATGAAGCGCAAGCCCTGCAGCTTCGCGCTCAGCCCGTACATCACGAAGCCCGGCGCGGGCGCGAGGATACTGGCACCGGGCACGTCGCAGGCCAGCGCCAGCAGCGAGATCAGTTCGTCCGAGCCGTTGCCCAGTACCAGCCCGCAGCCGGCAGGCACCTCGGCATGTTGGCGCAAGGCCTCGCGCAGCGCCTGCACCCTGTCGCCCGGATAACGGTTCAGGGCTACCGCGCCCAGCCGCGCACCCAGCGCGCGCTGCAGGGTTTCGGGCAATGGGTAGGGATTCTCCATCGCGTCGAGCTTGACCATGCCACGCGCGTCCTGCACGGCATAGGCATGCATGGACCGCACATCGGGGCGGATGCGGCGCTCGATCAAGGCGGACAGGGCGGGAGAGGCAGACGTCGTCATCGGGCAATCGGCAAAGGCAGGCGGGAGGCAGGAGCCAGGACGGAGGGCGTGGGCGGAGCTTAACAAGGATAGGCCGTGGCCAGCGCCTGCACCATCACCAGCTGCACCGGCATGTCCGCCTCGTAGACACCGGGGTGCCGCTTGAGTTCGGTGTCCACCAGGCCTTTCGCCATGCGGGGCTCCAGCCGCCGGCCATTGATGCAGAACAGGGGCTTGCCACCGGCGCGCACCACCTGGGCGTTGGCCTCGACGACGCCTTCCATGACGCCGACCAGGAAGTAGTCCACGTACTCGGGCCCGTGCACCTTGTCCGACTTTTCAAGGCCCCGCATCTCGCGCAGGCTCATCGCCTGGCCGGGGCCGCATAGCAATGCAACGGCACAGCCCACCGCGGCGATGCGCAGGCGGCGCGGAATGGACGCAGGGTGTGTCATGGCAGTCGCATCTCCGCCGCCCGTGCGTGGGCCTGCAGGCCCTCGCCATGGGCCAGCACGGACGCCACGCGCCCCAACGCCACGGCACCCTCAGCGCTGACCTCGATGAGGCTGCTGCGCTTCTGGAAATCGTAGACACCCAGCGGGCTGGAGAAACGCGCCGTGGCGCCCGTGGGCAACACATGGTTCGGCCCGGCGCAGTAGTCGCCCAGGCTCTCGCTGGTGTACGCCCCGAGGAAGATCGCGCCCGCGTGGCGCAACAGCGGCTCCCAGCGGTGCGGGTCGCTGCTGCTGACTTCCAGGTGTTCGGGGGCGATGCGGTTGCTGATGGCGCAGGCTTCTTCCATGTCACGGGTCTGCACCAGCGCGCCGCGCCCCTGCAGCGAGGCAGCAATGATGTCGCGCCGCGCCATGCCGGGCAGCAGCCGGTCGATGGACTGCTGCACCGCGTCGATGTAGGCCGCGTCGGGACACAGCAGGATGCTCTGCGCCATTTCATCGTGCTCGGCCTGGCTGAAGAGATCCATCGCCACCCAGTCGGGCGGGGTGCTGCCGTCGGCAAGCACCAGGATCTCGCTGGGGCCCGCGATCATGTCGATGCCCACGGTGCCGAAGACACGCCGCTTGGCGGCCGCCACATAGGCGTTGCCCGGGCCAGTGATCTTGTCCACCTTCGGGATCGTGGCCGTGCCGTAGGCAAGCGCAGCCACGGCCTGCGCCCCGCCCACCGTGAACACGCGCGTCACACCGGCGACGTGCGCAGCGGCCAGCACCAGCGCATTGCGTTCGCCCTGTGCGGCACCCTCGGTGGCGGCGGGCGTGGGCACCACCATGATGATCTCGGGCACCCCGGCCACTTGCGCCGGCAGCGCATTCATCAGGACCGAGGACGGATAGGCCGCCTTGCCGCCCGGCACGTAGATGCCCACGCGGTCCAGCGGCGTGACCTTCTGGCCCAGCAGGGTACCGTCCGCGTCGCGGTAGCTCCAGCTTTCGCCACAGGCCTTCTTCTGCGCCTCGTGGTAGCGGCGCACACGGTCGGCCGCGAACTGCAGTGCATCACGCTGCTCCGTGGGCAGGCCTTCGAAAGCGGCCTGCAGTTCGGCGCGACCGATCTCCAGTGCGGCGACATCCGGCGCATCGATGCGGTCGAAGCGGCGCGTGTAGTCCAGCACGGCGGCATCGCCGCGCGCCTGCACATCGGCCAGGATGTCGGCCACGCGCTGCTCGATGGCGCTGTCTGTCTCGCTGGACCAGTGCAGCCGGGCCTGGAACGCCACCTCGAAATCCGCGTCGGCCGTGCGCAGGCGCAGGACGGAAGTCACGCCGCGCTCCCGATCACGGCCGGCGCCAGCGCGTCCATGACGCGCCGGATCGCCGACTGCTTGAGCTTCAGCGCGGCCTGGTTGACCACCAGGCGCGAGCTCACGTCCATCACGTGCTCCACCTCGACGAGGTGGTTGGCACGCAGCGTGTTGCCGGTCGACACCAGGTCCACGATGGCGTCGGCCAAACCCGTGAGCGGCGCGAGTTCCATGCTGCCGTAGAGCTTGATCAGGTCGATGTGCACACCCTTGGCAGCGAAGAACTGCCGCGTGATCTCCACGTATTTGGTGGCCACCTTCAGGCGCGCACCCTGGCGCACGGCCGAGGCGTAGTCGAAATCGGTGCGCACGGCCACGCTGATGCGGCAGCGCGCGATGCCCAGGTCCATAGGCTGGTAGAGGCCGCTGGCGCCGTGCTCCAGCAGCGTGTCCAGGCCGGTGATACCCATGTCGGCACCGCCGTACTGCACGTAGGTGGGCACGTCGGTGGCACGCACCAGCAGCACCCGCAGGTCGTCGCGGCTGGTAGCGAGGATCAGCTTGCGGGACTTGTCGGGATCGTCCAGCACGGAGATGCCGGCCGCCTCGATGAGGGGCAGGGCTTCGTCGAAGATGCGTCCCTTGGACAGCGCCAGCGTGATCATGCGAAAGAGGCTCGGGAGGGAAAGCGGATTATTTCACCCGTCATCCGCCGTGGGCTTTCCATTCTGCGGGGGTGAAGGTCTTCATGGACAAGGCATGCACTTCGTTGGTGTGCATCTTGCTGCCCAACGTGGCATACACCATCTGGTGGCGCTGGATGGCACGCTTGCCCTCGAAGCGCGGCGAGACGATGGTGGCGTACCAGTGGCGGCCGTCGCCCTCCAGGGCGCAGTGCTCACACTCCAGGCCGGCCAGTATCAGGGCGCGCAGGTCGTCGGCGGTCATGGGAAAACCTTTCAGCTGCGGATCTTGTAGCCGGTGCGCAGCAGATGCACCGCGACGCTGCCGGCCACGAGGCAGGCGGTGCCCACCACCGCCAGGCTCGTCCAGGGCGACACGTCGGCCACGCCGAAGAAGCCGTAGCGGAAACCGTCGATCATGTAGAAGAAGGGGTTGAGGTGGCTCACGGCCTGCCAGAACGGCGGCAGCGACTTGATGGAATAGAACACGCCGGAGAGGAAGGTCATCGGCATGATGATGAAGTTCTGGAAGGCCGCCAACTGGTCGAACTTCTCGGCCCACAGGCCCGCGATCAGCCCCAGGATGCCCATCAGCCCCGCACCCAGCAACGCGAACACGAGGACCCACAGCGGCGCCACCATGCCCGGCGGCGTGAACCAGAAGGTGGCCACGTACACGCCCAACCCCACAGCGAGGCCCCGCACGATGGAGGAGCCCACGTAGGCCACGAACCAATGCCAGTGCGACAGCGGCGTCAGCAGCAGGAACACCAGGCTGCCCATGATCTTGCTCTGGATGATCGAAGACGAGCTGTTGGAGAAGGCATTCTGCAGCAGGCTCATCATCAAAAGCCCTGGCACCAGGAACGCGGTGTACGAGATGCGGTCGTAGACCTTCACATGGTCTTCCAGCACATGGCCGAAGATCAGGAGGTACAGGATGGCCGTGAGCACCGGCGCGGCCACGGTCTGGAAGCCGACCTTCCAGAATCGCAACACTTCCTTGTAGAACAGGGTCTGCCAGCCGGTCATGATTTGACCACCCGTTCCACGTCCCGGTTCTGCGTCATCACGTCCAGGAAAACGTCTTCGAGGTCTGCCTTGCGGATTTCCACGTCCTCGGCCCGCAAGCCAGCCTCGCGCACGGCGGCCAGGTAGGTCTCGATTTCATGGGCATCGTGGGCTGGAAACTGCACGATGCGCCCCGTGACGCGGGCGCGCTCCGCCAACGCGGGTGGCAACTCGGCATCGAGCTTGAAGCGCAGCACATTGCTGGAGGCCGCCTTGAGCAGCTCGCTGGTGGGCGCCAGCGCCACAATCTTCCCGGCCTTGAGCATGGCGATACGCCCGCACAGGGCCTCGGCCTCTTCCAGGTAGTGGGTGGTGAGCAGCACCGTGTGGCCCTGGCGGTTCAGCTTGGCGATGAACTGCCACAGGGTCTGGCGCAGTTCCACGTCCACACCGGCCGTGGGCTCGTCCAGCACGATCACCGGCGGCTTGTGGACCAGCGCCTGGGCCACCAGCATGCGGCGCTTCATGCCGCCCGAGAGCTGGCGCATGTTCGAGCTGGCCTTGTCGGCCAGCCCCAGGCCTTCGAGCACTTCGTCGATCCAGGCCTGGTTGTTGCGCACGCCGAAGTAGCCGGACTGAATCTTCAGCGTCTCGCGCACATTGAAGAAGGGGTCGAAGACCAGTTCCTGCGGCACGATGCCCAGCTTGCGGCGCGCTTCGGCGTAGTCAGCCTGCACGTCGCTGCCCAGCACGGAGACCCTGCCCTGCGTGGCCTTGGTCAGGCCCGCCAGGATGCTGATCATGGTGGTCTTGCCGGCGCCGTTCGGGCCCAGCAGGCCGAAGAATTCGCCTTCCTCGATGTCGAGGCTCACGCCGTCCAATGCGAGGAAGTTGCCACTCGAACCCGCGCGCGCGGAGGGATAGGCCTTGGAGACCGACTGAAAGGAAATGGCAGGCATAGGGGGAACCCGGCATTCTAGCCGGGCGTCCCTGGCCACGCTGCCGGGCGCCTAATTGGCCGGCAGCAACTCCGCCACGCCGTAGAGGCGGGCGAGATCGGCCAGCCGCCCGGGCATGGCCGCGATGGACAGGGACTTGCCCTGGGCCCGTGCATCGCGCCGGCAGTCCAGCAGAACCGCCAACGCCGAGGAATCGAAACGCTGCAGGGCACCGGCATCCACCACCACGGCCGAGCCCTGCTCGGCACGCAGCGCCTGCGACAGCATGCGCTGGCAGGCCGTTGCCTGGGCCAGCGTCAGTTCCTGCGGCAGAACCAGCACCGCGCTAGCCCTTCGCGGCGGCGTTGGACTTGTTGCGATCGGCCAGCGTCGTGATCAGGCCGTCCACACCCTTGGAGTTCAGCACTTCCGAGAACTGGCTGCGGTAGGTTTCCACCAGCCACACGCCTAGCACATTCAGGTTGTAGATGCGCCAGCCGCTACCCTGCCCTGGCGTCTTTTCCATCCGATAGTCCAGCTGGATCGGATCGGCACGTCCGCGGACCTCGGAGCGCACCACCACCTCCTTCTCATCGGCGCCGGCCCGCAGCGGACGCACCACGATGGTCTGGTCGCTGACCTGGGACAGGGCACCGGCATAGGTGCGCACCAGCAGCGTCTTGAACTCGTCCTGCAGGCGCTTCTGCTGTTCGGGCGTGGCCTGGTTCCAGCGCGGGCCGACGGCGGAGGCCGTCATGCGCTGGAAATTCACGTTGGGCATGATCTTCTGGTCGACCAGGGCCATGATCTTCGTGACGTCCCCGGAGCGGATGCTGCTGTCGGCCTTGATGTCTGCCATCACCTCATCGGACAGGCGCTTGACCAAGGCATCCGGCGCCTCGTCGGCAGCATGGACGGCGGGCAGGGACAGCAACAGGCTGCTGCCCAGGACGGTGGCGATCAGGGAATGGAAAAGACGACGCTGCATAGTGTTTCCGGAAATGGCACAAGGGCCTGTGCTGGGGCTCGGTTGGCGGCCTCCCCGCATCTCCGCATCACCCTGGGGGCGACACGGCGTCAACCAAGGACTTCTAGGCCCAGTCTAACGGGCGGGAGCTGGCTCCGCGCGGTCTTTGTCCGGAGCGTTTCCATCGAACACCGCATTTTCACGGCGTTGCAAATAAGCGTCACGCGTGAAGCTGTAAGGGTCCAGCGCGACCTCGCCCAGCGCGGTGCTGACGCTCAGCAGGCTGGCGCGGGTGTCGACCAGATCCAACACCTTGAGGGAGTTGCGGGTCGGGATGTGGTTGACGCCCATGACCAGGTCGCCCTGGGCATCCACGGGCAATGCCACGGTATCGCGCACCGTGGACGAGCCCAGCAGCGGCAGCACCAGGTAGGGACCGGACGGCATGCCCCAGTGGCCCAGCGTCTGACCGAAGTCTTCGCGGTGCCGCTCGATGTTCATCTCGCGAGCCACATCGAAGACGCCACCGATGCCGAAGAAGGTGTTCACCGCCACGCGGAAGAAGTTGTCCACGGCCGGCCTGGGCTTGGCCTGCAGCACGGAGTTCACGAAAGACCAGACATCTTCCAGATTGCCGAAGAAATTGCTGACACCGGTGCGGACCACGCGCGGCGTGATCTCGCGGTAGACGGTAGCGACGGGCACGAACACCACGCGGTCCACGTCCGTGTTGAAAGCATAGACACCGCGGTTGAAGGGTTCCAGCGGGTCGCGCGGATTGGCGTTGGGCCCGGTCGCGCAGCCGGTACAGGTAGCCACCACCAGACCTGCGACCAGGACCTTGCCGGCCCGGTACGACGCATGGATGGGGTGCGAAAGCGTGGTCATTGTTTTCCCTTGGGGGCCGGAGCATCCCCGCTATCGGCGGCCTTGCTGTAGAGGAATTGGCTGATCAGGTTCTCGAGAACGACCGCCGATTGGGTGTTAGAAATGGTATCACCAGCTACCAAGTTCGTTGTCTCCATGCCAGCTTCGATCCCCAAATATTGCTCACCCAGCAGGCCGCTGGTGAGAATCTTGAGGGAACTGTCCTTCGGGAAGGCATACCGTGATTCGATGGCCATGTGGACGTTGGCCTGGAAGGTCTTGTCGTCGAAGGTGATGGCGTCCACGCGCCCCACCACGACACCCGCACTGCGCACAGCCGCCTTGGGCTTGAGCCCGCCGATGTTGTCGAAGCGGGCCGTCACCGGGTAGGTTTTCTGGAAGTTGAGGCTCAACAGGTTGGCTGACTGCAGGGCCAGGAAAAGGATCGCGGCCGCCCCCAGCAGCACGAACAGCCCCACCCACACATCATTCTTGGATCGTTGCATCTTTCATTCCTCTCAAGCCTTCACAGGCTGAACATCAGGGCCGTCAGCACGAAGTCCAACCCGAGCACCGACAAAGAAGCCACCACCACCGTGCGCGTGGTGGCCTGCGACACCCCCTCCGGCGTGGCGCGGGCCTCGTAGCCCTCCAGCAGCGCCAGGAAGGTGACGGTGACACCGAAAACAATGCTCTTGATCACGCCGTTGCCCAGGTCGGCCCACACGTCCACGCCACTCTGGATCTGGCTCCAGAAGGAGCCCCCGTCCACCCCAATCATCACCACCGCCACGAACCAGGCGCCGACGATGCCGGCGGCGCTGAACACGGCCGCAAGCACCGGCATCACGAACACGCCGCCCCAGAAACGTGGCGACAGGATGCGCTGCACCGGGTCGACCGCCATCATCTCCATGACGCTGATCTGCTCGCCGGCCTTCATCAGGCCCACCTCGGCGGTCAGCGAGGTGCCGGCCCGGCCCGCGAACAGCAGCGCCGCGACCACCGGCCCCAGCTCGCGCACCAGGCTCAGCGTGACCACCAGTCCCAGGGCCGACACGGAGCCGAAGCGCTGCAGGGTGTAGTAGAGCTGCAGGGCGAACACGAAGCCCACGAACAGGCCCGACACCGCGATGATGGACAGCGAATGGTTGCCCAGGAAATGGATCTGGTCGCGGACCAGCCCGAAGCGGCGCAGCGCGGGCCCCAGCGACAGCACCAGGCGCCCGAACAGGCGCGCGGCGATGCCCAGGTCCACCAGCTTGCTGCGCACGGAAAAACCGATGTCGGCCGGCTTGTACAAGCTCATCGCGCGCGCCCTCCGGTGCTGAAATCTTCCTCGACGGTGGGCCCGGGGTAGTGGAAGCGCACCGGGCCATCGGGCAGCGCATGCACGAACTGGTGCACCAGCGGATCGGTGCTGGCCATCACCTCGGCCGGCGTGCCCTGCCCCGCGATCCGGCTGTTGCCGAGGATGATGACCTGGTCGGCAATCGCCATGGTCTGCTCGATGTCGTGCGACACGATGATGCTGGTCAGCCCCATGGCGTCGTTGAGCTCGCGCACCAGCCGTGCCGCCGTGCCCAGCGAGATCGGGTCCAGCCCGGCAAAAGGCTCGTCGTACATCACCAGTTCCGGGTCCAGCACGATGGCGCGTGCGAGTGCCACGCGGCGCGCCATGCCGCCCGACATGTCGGAAGGGCGCAGGTCCCGCGCACCGCGCAGGCCCACCGCGTTGAGCTTCATCAGCACGATGTCGCGGATCAGCGCCTCTGGCAGCTTCGTGTGTTCTCGCAGGGGGAATGCCACGTTCTCGAAAGCGTCCAGGTCCGCGAACAGGGCGCCGAACTGGAACAACATTCCCATGCGCCGGCGCGCCGCGTACAGCGTGGCCTGGTCCATGCGGCCCACGTCCTGGTGGCTGCTGCCATCCGAGGCATATAGCCGCACCTCGCCGGACCAGGGCCGCTGCTGGCCACCGATCAGGCGCAGGATGGTGGTCTTGCCGCCCCCCGATGCGCCCATCAGGGCCGTGACCTTGCCACGCGGCACGGTGAGGGTCACGCCGTCGAGGATGACGCGCTCGCCGTAACCGAATTTCAGGTCACGCAGTTCAACGAGGGGAGTGGAAGCGGTGGAGGGCATCAAAAAAGCAAAAAGCCGGGTCTGCCGGCTTTTGCATGATAAGGGATCGACCAAAGACCCCTGGCGGGCGGATTCAACGCGGCAGGTCGCTGAAGCCCATCAGGAACTCGTCCACCGAGCGCGCGGCCTGACGGCCTTCGCGGATGGCCCAGACCACCAACGACTGGCCCCGGCGCATGTCGCCGGCCGCAAAGACCTTCGGCACACTGGTCGCATACCCGCCGTCGAAGTCGGTCGTGGCCTTGGCGTTGCCGCGCGCATCCTTGTCGATGCCGAAGGATTCCAGCACGCTGGCAACCGGGTTCACGAAACCCATGGCCAGCAGTACCAGGTCGGCCTTCATGACCACCTCGGTGCCGGGGATCTCGGCCAGCTTGCCGTCCTTGAACTCGACGCGCACGGTCTTCAGGCCGGTAACCTTTCCCTTCTCGCCGATGAACTCCTTGGTCGAGATCGCGAACTCGCGCTCGCAGCCCTCCTCATGGCTGGAGCTGGTGCGCAGCTTGATCGGCCAGTAGGGCCAGGTCAGCGGGCGGTTCTCTTCCTCGGGAGGCTGCGGCATGACCTCGAACTGCGTCACGCTGACCGCGCCGTGGCGGTTGCTGGTGCCCACGCAGTCGCTGCCGGTATCGCCGCCGCCGATGACGATGACGTGTTTGCCATCGGCGCGCAGCTGGCCCTTGAGCTTGTCGCCCGCGTTGACCTTGTTCTGTTGCGGCAGGAACTCCATCGCGAAATGGATGCCGTCCAGGTCGCGGCCGGGCACGGGCAGGTCGCGCGA
The DNA here is from genome assembly GCA_965278985.1 of Burkholderiaceae bacterium. GTDB lineage: Bacteria > Pseudomonadota > Gammaproteobacteria > Burkholderiales > Burkholderiaceae_C > CAISIP01. The sequence goes on from OZ257131.1 coordinate 3,863,371, forward strand.
CTGCTCGGAGCCGCCGGTCAGCAGTACGGCATCGAAGTCCTTGAGCAGCTCGTCGGACGACACCGTGTTCTTGGCCCAGTTCGTGACCTTGGAGTCCTTGGGCCAGTTGCCGACCACCGTGCTGGTCTTGATAGTGACGCCTTCGGCCTTCAGTTGCTCGGCGCGGCGGTCGATGTGCGACTTCTCCATCTTGAAGTCGGGGATGCCATACCGCAGCAGGCCACCCACGCGGTCGTTCTTCTCGAACAGCGTCACGTCATGGCCGGCGCGCGCCAGCTGTTGCGACGCGGCCAGCCCCGCGGGGCCGGAGCCGACCACGGCGACCTTCTTGCCGGTCTTGTGCTTGGGCGGCCGCGGCGTGACCCAGCCCTCTTCCCAGGCCTTGTCGATGATGGCGTGCTCGATGGACTTGATGCCGATGGCGTCGTCGTTCACGTTCAAGACGCAGGCCGCCTCGCAGGGCGCGGGGCAGATGCGGCCCGTGAACTCGGGGAAGTTGTTGGTGGAGTCCAGCACCGCGAAGGCGTTCTGCCAGTCCTGGCGGTAGACCAGGTCGTTGAAGTCCGGAATGATGTTGTTGACCGGGCAGCCGCTGTTGCAGAACGGCGTGCCGCAGTCCATGCAGCGCGCGCCCTGGAGCTTGGCCTGCTCGGGCGTCAGCCCGATCACGAATTCCTTGTAGTGCTTGACGCGCTCCTCAACGGGCTTGTAGCCCTCTTCGATGCGCTCGTGCTCCATGAAGCCGGTGATCTTTCCCATGGTGTTCTACCTCGTGTTCTGCTGCGTTCAGACCTTCGCCGGCTGGCGGACGGCGTGCGGCTCCAGCCCGGCGTGGGCGTTGTTGCCGGTGCTGGTGATCGCGACCTTGCGCTCGTGGATCTCACCGAGCGCGCGCTTGTACTCGTTGGGGAACACCTTCACGAACTTCGCACGGGCCGTGGCCCAGTCGTCCAGCAACTCGCGCGCACGCTTGCTGCCGGTCCAGCGGTGGTGGTCTTCCAGCAGCCGGCGCAAGATAGCTTCGTCGGTCTGGCCGTTGTGCCAGTGGCCGCGCGGGACCATGGCGGTGTGTTCGGCCGCGGGCAGCACCTTCTCCAGGCTTACCATGGCCGGGTTGCAGCGGCTGGCGAACTGGCCGTCCTCGTCGTAGACGTAGGCCACGCCGCCGCTCATGCCGGCGGCGAAGTTGCGACCGGTCTTGCCCAGCACGGCCACTGTGCCACCCGTCATGTATTCGCAGCCATGGTCGCCCGTGCCTTCCACGACGGCGGTGGCGCCCGACAGGCGCACGGCGAAGCGTTCACCGGCCACGCCGCAGAAGAAGGCCTCGCCGGTGGTGGCGCCGTACATCACGGTGTTGCCAACGATGGTGTTGCGCACCGCATCGCCCCGGAAGTCGATGCTGGGGCGCACCACCACGCGCCCACCCGACAGGCCCTTGCCGGTGTAGTCGTTGGCGTCGCCGATCAGGTACAGCGTGATGCCCTTGGCCAGGAAGGCGCCGAAGGACTGGCCGCCCGTGCCTTCGAGCTGGATGCGGATGGTGTCGTCCGGCAACCCCTCGGGGCGCACGCGGGTCAGCGCGCCCGACAGCTTGGCGCCCACGGTGCGGTTGACGTTGCGCGCCACCTCGATGAACTGCACCTTCTCGCCCTTGTCAATGGCGGCACGGCTCTTCTCGATCAGGCGCGTGTCCAGGTTGTGCTCCAGGCCATGCTCCTGGTTCTCGACGTGGTAACGCGCCACCTCGGCAGGCACCTGCGGCATCGCGAACAGGCGACCGAAGTCCAGACCCCGGGCCTTCCAGTGCGCGATGCCCTTCTTGGTATCCAGCAGCTCGGCGCGGCCGATCATGTCGTCGAACTTGCGGATGCCCAGCTGGGCCATGATCTGGCGCACTTCCTCGGCGACGAAGAAGAAGTAGTTCACGACGTGCTCGGGCTTGCCCGAGAACTTCTTGCGCAGCACCGGGTCCTGCGTGGCCACGCCCACGGGGCAGGTGTTCAGGTGGCACTTGCGCATCATGATGCAGCCCTCCACCACCAGCGGCGCGGTGGCGAAGCCGAACTCGTCGGCGCCCAGCAGCGCGCCGATGGCGACGTCACGGCCGGTCTTCATCTGGCCGTCGGCCTGCACGCGCACACGGCCGCGCAGGCGGTTCAGCACCAGCGTCTGCTGGGTCTCGGCCAGGCCGATCTCCCAGGGGCTGCCGGCGTGCTTGATGGACGACCAGGGCGAGGCGCCCGTGCCGCCATCATGGCCCGCGATCACGATGTGGTCGCTCTTGCACTTGGTCACGCCCGCGGCAATGGTGCCCACGCCCACCTCCGACACCAGCTTGGTGCTGATAGAGGCGTGCGGCGCCACGTTCTTGAGGTCGTGGATCAGCTGCGCCAGATCTTCGATGGAGTAGATGTCGTGGTGCGGCGGCGGCGAGATCAGGCCCACGCCGGGCACGGCGTAGCGCTGCTTGCCGATGTACTCGGTGACCTTGCCACCGGGCAACTGGCCGCCCTCGCCGGGCTTGGCGCCCTGGGCCATCTTGATCTGGATCTGGTCAGAGGACGACAGGTATTCCGCCGTCACGCCAAAGCGGCCCGAGGCCACCTGCTTGATCTTCGAGCGCAGCGAATCGCCATCCAACAGCTGCAGGTCGACCTCGACCTCCTTGTCGCCGATGATGCTCTTGAGCGTGTCGCCCTGCTTGATCGGGATGCCCTTCAACTCGTTGCGGTAACGTGCGGGGTCTTCGCCGCCCTCGCCCGTGTTGCTCTTGCCGCCGATGCGGTTCATGGCCACGGCCAGCGTGGCATGCGCCTCGGTGGAGATCGAGCCCAGCGACATCGCGCCAGTGGCGAAGCGCTTCACGATATCGGCGGCCGGTTCCACCTCGTCCACGGGGATGGCCTTGGACGGGTCGATCTTGAACTCGAACAGGCCGCGCAGAGTCATGTGGCGGCGGCTCTGGTCGTTGATGAGCTGCGCGTATTCCTTGTAGGTGTTCCAGTTGTTGGCGCGCGTGCTGTGCTGCAGCTTGGCGATCGCATCGGGCGACCACATGTGCTCCTCGCCCCGCGTGCGCCAGGCGTATTCACCACCGGCGTCCAACATGCTGGCCAGCACCGGGTCGTCGCCGAAGGCGGCGGCGTGCATGCGCAGCGCTTCTTCGGCGATCTCGAACACGCCGATGCCCTCGACGCGGCTGGCCGTGCCCGTGAAGTACTTGGCCACCGTCTCGTTGTTCAGGCCGATCACCTCGAACAGCTGGGCGCCGCAATACGACATGTAGGTCGACACGCCCATCTTGGACATGATCTTCGACAGGCCCTTGCCGATCGCCTTGACGTAGTTGTAGATCGCCTTCTCGGCCGACAACGCGCCTGGCAGGTCGGCATGCATGGCCGCCAGCGTCTCCATCGCCAGGTAGGGGTGGATGGCCTCGGCGCCGTAGCCGGCCAGCACGCCGAAGTGGTGGACTTCGCGTGCGCTGCCGGTTTCCACAACCAGGCCTGCCGTGGTGCGCAGGCCCTCGCGCACCAGGTGCTGGTGGATCGCGCTGGACGCCAGCAGGGCGGGAATCGCGACCCGGGTCGCGCTCACGGCGCGGTCGGACACGATCAGGATGTTGTGGCCACCCTTGATCGCATCTACGGCTTCGGCACACAGCGAGGCCAGCTTGGCTTCGACGCCCTCGCGGCCCCAGTCGGCGGGGTAGGTGATGTCCAGCGTGGCCGAGCGGAACTTGCCCTGCGTGATGCGCTCGATGTCCCGCAGCTTGGCCATGTCGGCGAAGTCCAGGATCGGCTGGCTCACTTCGAGCCGCATCGGCGGGTTGACCTGGTTGATGTCCAGCAGGTTGGGCTTCGGGCCGATGAAGCTGTTGAGCGACATCACGATGGCCTCGCGGATCGGGTCGATCGGCGGGTTCGTGACCTGGGCGAACATCTGCCGGAAATAGTTGTAGAGCAGCTTGTTCTTGGAGGACAACACGGCCAGCGGGCTGTCGTTGCCCATGGAGCCGATGCCCTCTTCCCCCGCCTGCGCCATCGGGCTCATCAGGAACTTGATGTCTTCCTGCGTGTAGCCGAAGGCCTGCTGGCGGTCCAGCAGCGAGACGGCGCTGTCGGCCGGGTTGCCGGAGGTCTCCGACAGATCGTCCAGCTTGATGCGCAGGTTCTCGATCCACTGCTTGTAGGGCTTGGTGTTGACCATCATCGACTTGAGCTCGTCGTCGTCGATCATGCGGCCCTGTTCCAGGTCGATCAGGAACATCTTGCCGGGCTGCAGGCGCCACTTGCGCAGGATCTTGTGCTCGGGGATCGGCAACACGCCCGACTCCGAGGCCATGATGACCATGTCGTCGTCGGTCACGCAGTAGCGCGACGGGCGCAGGCCGTTGCGGTCCAGCGTGGCGCCGATCTGGCGGCCATCGGTGAACACGATGGAGGCCGGGCCGTCCCAGGGCTCCATCATTGCGGCGTGGTATTCGTAGAACGCGCGGCGGCGCTCGTCCATCTTCTCGTGCTGCTCCCAAGGCTCAGGGATCATCATCATCACGGCCTGGGCGATGGGATAGCCCGCCATGGTCATGAGCTCGAGGCAGTTGTCGAAGGTGGCGGTGTCGGACTGGCCGGCGAAGCTGATGGGATAGAGCTTCTGCAGGTCGGCCGCCAGCACGGGCGAGGACATCACGCCCTCGCGCGCCAGCATCCAGTTGTAGTTGCCACGCACCGTGTTGATCTCGCCGTTGTGGGCGACGTAGCGGTACGGGTGGGCCAGCGGCCACTTGGGGAAGGTGTTGGTGGAGAAGCGCTGGTGCACCAGGCCGATGGCGGAGACGCAGCGCGCATCGGCCAGGTCGTAGTAATACACGCCCACCTGGTCGGCCAGCAGCAGGCCCTTGTAGACCACGGTGCGGCTGGACATGCTGGGAACGTAGTACTCCTTGGAGTGCTTGAGTTCCAGGTTCTGGATGTTGGCGCTGGCCGTCTTGCGGATCACGTACAGCTTGCGCTCCAGCGCGTCCTGCACGATCACGTCGCTGCCGCGGCCGATGAAGACTTGGCGCAGGATGGGCTCCGTCTTGCGCACCGCGGGGGACATGGGCATGTCCTTGTTGACCGGCACGTCGCGCCAGCCCAGCAACACCTGGCCTTCGGCCTTGATGGCGCGCTCCATCTCCTGCTCGCAGGCCATGCGCGAGGCGTGCTCCTTGGGCAGGAAGATCATGCCCACGCCGTATTCACCGGCAGGCGGCAGGTTGACGCCTTGCTTGGCCATCTCCTCGCGGTAGAGCGCGTCGGGGATCTGGATCAGGATGCCGGCACCGTCGCCCATGAGCTTGTCGGCGCCCACGGCGCCGCGGTGGTCGATGTTTTCCAGGATCTTGAGGGCCTGGGTCACGATGTCGTGCCGCTTCTCCCCTTTGATGTGGGCCACGAAGCCCAGGCCGCAGGCATCATGCTCCTGCGCGGAGGAATACAGGCCATGTTGTTCCAGGTGGTGGATTTCGGCATCCGTGGTCATCGACGCACTCCTTCAAGCTCTTCAATCGTTCGCGGGAAGTGGAGCTTAGTGCAGTGCAACAACAATGCCAAGAAGAATAATAGGGGTCAGATACTGAATAAATTACGAGGATTGCACTCGGTAATTAATAGGGGACATATCAATTGATGGCGACAACACGGGGCGGACGCCCGGGTGATCGCCGCGTGACGCGGCGGTCCGTGTGCGCCTGGAGCGCATCCAGGAACGCGGTGTCCCCCAGCGCCCAGCCATGCAGGGCGGCATCGGTCAGCGCCGCCTGCTGCGCCCCTGTGATCCCGGCCTGCACGAACTCGCGGTAGGCGGCTTCGCGTGCGAACGGGGTGTTGCCCAGTTGCCACACCAGCGCATGCGGCGTGACCAGCCTGTCATGCCGCAACCCGATGTAGTGCCCATGGCTGGACCAGGGATGGTCCTGGGGCTGGGCCACATGCCCAGCGCGCACGGGATTGAGGTCCATGTACGCCATGCAGGCGAGCAGCCAGGGCTCGGCCTGCAGCAGCGAGGACCGATAACGCCCCTCCCACAGCGTGCCGCTGCGCCCGTGCTGGTCGTTGAAGTGGCGGACATAACGCCGGCCGACGGCCTGCATCATCTGCGGCACGGCTTCGGCGGTGGCCGGCGTGGCCAGCAGGTGGAAGTGGTTGTCCATCAGCACATAGGCATGGATGGCGACCTTGTACTGCGGGGCGTAGGCCGCCAGCAGCGCGAGCATGGTGCGGCGGTCCTCGTCCGAGCCGAAGATCGGCTGGCGGTTGTTGCCGCGCTGGATCAGGTGGTGGGGAAAACCGGCAATCGCCAGTCGGGGCAGACGCGCCATGGTGCATCGGTGAAGCGGAGATGCACCATCATAGAAGTGATCTGACCCCGATAAAGCGGGTGTCCAGCAGCGCCTGCAGCCCAAATTCGTCCAGCAGCGCACTGAGGCGGTGCGCTGCACTGCGCTTCTTCTGGCCGGTGAAGCGCGCCAGGATCAGCTCGTTCTTCATGCTGTGCTCCCAGCCCACAAGCTCCGTGACGGTCACCTGGTAACCACAGGCTTCCAGGTACAGGCAGCGCAGCACGTTCGTGAGCTGGCTGCCCATCTCGCGGGTGTGCAGCGGATGGCGCCACAGCTCGGCCAACGGCGTGCGCCCCAGGCTCAAAGCCTTGTTGGCGTTCAGCAGGCGTGCGCATTCGGCTTGGCAGCAGGGCACCAGCACGAAGCAGCGCGCGGATTTCTGCAGGCCGAACTGGATCGCGTCGTCCGTGGCGGTGTCGCAGGCGTGCAGGGCCGTGACCATGTCGATGCGGGGCGGCAGCCGCGACGAGGTCGTGGAAGCGGCCACGCTCAGGTCGTGGAAGGCCATGCGCGTAAAGCCCAGCCGCTCGGCCAGCGCCCGCGAGCGCTGCACCAGCTCGGCCCGGGTCTCGATGCCATGGATCCAGCCCGTGCTGCGGGATTGGAAGTACAGGTCGTAGAGGATGAAGCCCAGGTAGGACTTTCCGGCACCGTGGTCGGCGACCGTGATGCCGGTGTCCCCATCGGTGACCGGCGCCGCCGCCGGCCATTTGCCTGCCGCCAGTTCGTCGAGCAGGGTCTCGATGAACTGGTAGAGGTGGTAGACCTGCTTGAGCTTGCGCCGCGAGTCCTGGTTCAGCCGGCCTTCGCGGGTGAGGATGTGCAGCTCCTTGAGCAGCTCCAGCGACTGGCCCGGGCGCAGCTCGGACGCCAGGCCGCCCGTGGGATCGGCCGCCGCACCCGTCGGAGCGGCCGTGCGAGGGGGTTTCTTCATGGTGGGAACCTTCTTGACCGCAGTGACCGTGGCGGTGGTGCGGGCGCCACGGGCGGCGGCACCTGGCGGGTGAGCCCCAGGTCCGCCCAGCCCCCCGCTCCCAATCGCTCCAGGGTCTGCAGGTTGCGGCCGAAGATATCCTCCGCCTCGGGGAACGCCTCCACCGCCTTGTCCAGGCTGGCTTCACGCAGCAGGTGCAGCGTGGGATACGGCGCGCGGTTGCTGTAGTTGCCGATCGCGTCGCGCGCGGCGTCGGCGAACTGGTAATCGGGATGGAAGCTGGCGATCTGGAACTCCCCCTCCAGCGACTTGCCGACCAGCAGCGCATCGGCCTGCCCCAGGAAGTCGTTGAAGTCCAGGAAATCGGCCAGGCACCAGGGTGCCATGAGCAGCGTGGTGTCCCGCTGCAGAGGATCGCTGGCCTGCAACGCATCCATCTCACGCGCAAGGTCCTCCAGCAAGGCGTGCGCTTCTCGGGCGCTGCTGACGGCGTAGTGGATACGGCCATGGACCTGCACGGCCTTGGCGAAGGGACACAGGTTCAGGCCGATCACGGCGCGCTCCACCCAGCGCTGCATGTCCTGCACCACCAGCACGGCATCGTCCACCGCACCAGGCAACGGGGCCGGCTTCATCGCGGGATCCTCAGGCCCACAGGCGCATGCCCGTGAGACGCTCGTGCTCGCGCGCGGCAAAGCGGTCGGTCATGCCGGCGATGTAGTCGGCCACCACCCGGGGCCCGTGGCCGGATTGCGCCACGCGCCGCGAGAAACCCGCCTGCATCTCCTGCGGGCGATCGCGGTAGGCCTGGAACAGGTCCTGGATCACCTGGCGGGCCTTGTGCGTGGTGTCCATGACCTGCGGATGGCGGTACAGCCGATGCAGCAGGAAATGCTTGAGCACGGCTGCTTGCGCCACCATGCCGGCGCTGAAACACACCAGCGGGCCCTGCCGACGCACCGCGTCCACGCTTTCCGGCCCAGCCGCCTGCAGGCGCGCGCGGGTGCTGTCGATGACGTCGTAGACCTGGGCGCTGAGCATCTGGCGGATCGCCTCGTAGAGCAGCCGCCGGTCCTGCGGGCCGTCTCGCAGGCCGGGGTGGCGCTGGCGCGTGGCATCCAGGTGCTGGCGCACGAGTTCGACTTCTTCGAGCTGCTCCAGCGTGATCAGCCCGGAGCGCACGCCGTCGTCGATGTCGTGCGCGTTGTAGGCGATCTCGTCGGCCAGGTTGCACAGCTGCGCCTCCAGGCTGGGCTGCTGCCGGTCCAGGAAGCGCCGGCCCACCCCGCCCTGCCCGTCCGCATAGGCCGGCTCGCCGGCCTCGAGGATCCGGGCGTTGTGGACCGAGCAGTGCTTGAGGATGCCCTCACGCGTCTCGAAGCTGAGGTTCAGGCCGTCGAAATCCGGATAACGCTCCTCCAGCAGATCGACCACGCGCAGGCTCTGCAGGTTGTGCTCAAAGCCGCCCGACTCCACCATGCACTGGTGCAGGGCATCCTGGCCGGCATGGCCGAAGGGCGTGTGGCCCAGGTCATGGGCCAGCGCGATCGCCTCCACCAGGTCCTCGTTGAGCTGCAGCGTGCGCGCAATGGAGCGCCCCAGCTGCGCCACCTCGAGGGAATGCGTCAGGCGGGTGCGGAACAGGTCGCCCTCGTGGTTCAGGAAGACCTGCGTCTTGTAGACCAATCGCCGGAACGCCGAGCTGTGCACCACGCGGTCGCGGTCGCGCTGGAAGGGCGTGCGTGTGGGCGCATCGGGCTCGGCGTGGCGGCGCCCGCGCGAGGCCGCAGGATCACAGGCGTAGGGGGCCAGGGCCATCGGTGGAGGCGGAAATCCTGGAGGGCCTGCCCCTGTCAGGCGGCACACACCCCGTCGATGACCTCGCGCACCATGCCATCGGGCGCGCTGCGCACGCTGGCACTGCCAGGGCGGTCCAGCACCACGAACTTGATGTGGCCGGCATCGGCCTTCTTGTCCACGCGCATCAGTGCCAGGTACCGGTCCGCGTTGCGGTCGATGGGCACGCCGCGCACCGCGTCCACGGGCAGCTGCGGACCCTGCACGGGCAGGCCCGCCGCTGCGATCAGGCGCGTGATGCGCTCGGCGAACGCGGCGTCGATCAGGCCCAGGCGGTGAGACAGCTGCGCGGCCATGACCATGCCGCAGCCGACGGCCTCGCCATGCAGCCAGGCTCCATAACCCATGCCCGCCTCGATCGCGTGGCCGAAGGTGTGGCCGAAATTGAGGATCGCGCGCAGGCCGGACTCGCGTTCGTCCTGCCCCACGACCGAGGCCTTGATCTCGCAGCTGCGCACCACGGCATGGGCCAGCGCGGCGCGCTCACCCGCCAGCAGCGCGGGCATGTTCGCCTCGATCCAGTCGAAGAAAGCCATGTCCGCGATGGGCCCGTACTTGATCACTTCCGCCAGACCGGCCCGCAGCTCGCGCGCCGGCAGGCTGGCCAGCGTGTCGAGGTCGCACACCACCTTCAACGGCTGGTAGAACGCGCCGATCATGTTCTTGCCCAGCGGATGGTTGATGGCCGTCTTGCCACCCACCGACGAATCCACCTGCGCCAACAAGGTGGTGGGGACCTGCACGAAGGGCACGCCCCGCATGAAGGACGCCGCCGCGAAACCGGTCATGTCGCCCACCACGCCGCCGCCCAATGCGAACAGCGTGGTGCGCCGGTCGCAGGCATGCCCGAGCAGCGCATCGAAGATCCGGTTCAGTGTTTCCCAGTTCTTGTGGGCCTCGCCATCAGGCAGCACGACCGTGTGGACCTCGCGGTACCGCGGCGACAACGCCGCCCGCAGACCAGCCTCGAACAACGGCGCCACCGTGCTGTTGGTGACCACCATCGCGACCCCACCACCGGGCAAGTCCGCGTACGTCTGCGGATCGGCGAGCAGTCCGCCGGCCACCAGGATCGGGTAACTGCGGTCCGCCAGGTCGATGGTGACACGCGAAGGAGATAGGGGCGCTGGCATGCGCCGAGTTTAGAGGATGCCCCCGGAGCCGCCCGGCTCAGGACACCGCGGGCGGCAGGGGAGGTACGGGGGATACGGGAGATGGCACTGGAATCAGCACGCCGCCCAACTCCAGCTGCATCACGATCATGTTCACGAGGGTGGCCACCGAGGGCCGGCCCGTCTCCACCGTGAAATGCGCAGTCTCGCGGTAGAAAGGGTCACGGATCGTGTAGAGATCGCGCAACCTGGCCAGCGGATCGCTGACCTGCAGCAGAGGACGGTTGCGGTCATGCCGCAGCCGCTTGAACAGCTCGTCGGGGGTGGACTTCAGGTACACCACGCTGCTGCGGCCGGCCAAGGCTTCACGGTTCGCGGGCCGCAACACAGTGCCCCCACCCGTGGACAGGATGCCCTGGGCGCTGCGGGTCAGCTCGTCGATGACCTCGGCCTCCACGTCGCGAAAGCTCTGCTCGCCTTCACGCTCGAAGTACTGGCGTATCGACTCCCCGATGCGCGCCTCGATGGCATGGTCGGAATCCACGAACGGCAGCTGCAACCGGCGCGCCAGCTGGCGCCCCACGGTGGACTTGCCGGACCCCGGCAAGCCGATCAGACTCACGAGCACGGCCGCTGCCCGACCTGCTGCCGCGCCACCCCACCGCGCATCAGCGCACCGGGGCCTTGTCCGCGATGGTCTTGGGCGTGATGAAGACCAGCATCTCCTGCTTGTTGGCGGTGCGCTGGCGGGTCTTGAACAGGTTGCCGACCGCGGGGAGATCACCCAGAACAGGAACCTTCGTCACGTCCTCGTTCTCCGTGAGTTCGAAGATGCCGCCGATGACCACCGTGCCACCGTTCTCCACCAGCACCTGGGTCTTGATGTGCTTGGTGTTGATGGCGAAACCGGCGGCCGTGGACTGCCCGACCGTGTCCTTGTTCACGTCCAGGTCCAGGATGATGTTGCCCTCGGGCGTGATCTGCGGCGTGACTTCCAGCTTCAGGTTGGCCTTGCGGAACGCGATGGACGTCGCCCCGCTCGACGTCGCGACCTGGTAAGGCAGCTCGGTACCTTGCTCGATCAACGCCTTGATCTGGTCGGCCGTGACCACGCGCGGGCTCGACACGACCTTGCCTTTGCCATCCGCCTCCAGGGCAGACAGCTCGAGATTGAGGAAGCGATTGGCTGCCGCATTGAAGATCGACACGGCAAACGTTGCGGGGTTGTAGCCGTTCTGGCCGACCGCCGGCAGGTTGACGAAATTGCCCGAGGTCGTCTGCGCAGCGCCCGCCACATAGCTCGATCCGATGGTCGCGTTGGTCTGTGCACTGCCACCGCCGATGAGGCGCACGCCACCGGCAGGGTTGATGCCACCACCCAGGCGGATGCCCAGTGATTTGCCGAAGGTGTCCGTCGCCTCGACGATGCGTGCCTCGATCAGCACCTGGCGGACCGCGATGTCCAGGGTGGCGATCATCTGCTGGATCTGCTCCAGCTTGCTGGCGATGTCGGTCACGAAAAGCTGGTTGGTGCGGGCTTCCGCCACCACGCTGCCACGCGGGCTGAGGATGCGGCTGGCATTGTTGGAACCATTGGCGCCGGACCCGCCCGTGCTGACACCACCCACCGCGTTCTGGCCCGTCAGGCTCGAGGCGATATCCGCGGCCTTGGTGTAGTTCATCTGGAAGGCCTGCGTGCGCAGCGGCTCCAGGTTCTGCAGGGCCAGCTGGGATTCGAGCTCCAGCTTCTCACGCGCCGTGATTTCTTCCTTGGGCGCGATCCACAGGACGTTGCCCGTCTTGCGCATGCCCAATCCCTTGGCCTGCAGGATGATGTCCAACGCCTGGTCCCAGGGCACGTCCTGCAGCCGGAGCGTCACGGCACCGCTGACCGAGTCGGAGGTGATGATGTTGAAGTTCGTGAAGTCGGCGATCACCTGCAGCAGGGAACGCACCTCGATGTTCTGGAAGTTCAGCGACAGTTTCTGGCCCGTGTAGCCCGGACCCTGCGTCAGCTTGGTCGGATCGACCTTCTGCGGCTTGATCTCGACCACGAACTGGTCATCGCTCTGGTACGCGCTGTGCTGCCACAGCCCGCGCGGCTCGATGACCATGCGCACCCGGTCGCCCGCCTGGAACGTGGTGACGGTCTGCACGGGGGTGCCGAAGTCCGACACATCCAGCCTGCGGCGCAAGCCTTCGGGCAGCGACGAGCGCAGGAACTCCACCACGACCGTTTGCCCCTGCTGGCGCACGTCGACACCCACCTGGTTGTTCGCCAGCGCCACGACGATGCGGCCCGCTCCGTCCGCGCCCCGACGGAAATCCAGGTCCTTAATGGGCTGGGACTCGCGGTTGCGGGCTTCGGCGAATGCGGCGGCCGTCGCGGCCTGCGGAGCGGGATCGGCCACGGAGTCCAACACCACCAGCAGCGACTTGCCTTGCAATTGCGTCTTGTAGGTCGTTGGCTGCTTGAGGTTGAACACCACACGGGTCCTATCACCCGCCTGCACCACGCTCACCGAACGCAGGTTGCCCTGGTTGATATCCACCGTGGACCGGCCCATGCCATTGCTGACGCCGGGGAAGTCCAGCGCGATCCGCGCGGGGGACTGGATCGTGAAGCCGGTCGGCGCCGCCGACAGCGCCTGGGACAGGTCGATGCGGACGACTTCCGTGCCGCCCTGCAGCGAGCCAGAGACGGCCTCGATGGCGGACTGCGCATGCGCCACGAGCACACCCACCAACAATCCCAAGCCGACGAACCAACGCTTCCAGGCCATGCTTGCCACCGTTCCACCGTATTGGTTGTTCATTTCGACCCCTCTTGAAGTTGCAGTGACGCCATGCGCTCGATCCACTCGCCCCCAGCGTCTTGCACGATTTCTCGCAGGGCAACCTCCGTCTCGCTGATCTTCATGACCCGTCCATAGTTCTGACCGAGATGCTCCCCAGGGCGCACCTGGTACAGCAGGTTGTTCACCCGCACCAGTGCGATGGGCTTGCCATCTTTCGTGATACTGCCCACCAAGGTCATCGCATCCAGCGGATACGCCTCCAGGACGTCCTTGGGGCGTGCAAGTTCCGGCGCCACCAATGCGGAATTGGAGGTCTGCGTGGTGTCGCTGCGCAGCGCCTGCGTCAGGCGCTCCCGGTTGAAGGGCTCGACCGCATTGGCTTGCGAATAGCTCTGCGGCTTGAATTCCTTGGGTTCGGCGATGGGCGTCACCTTGGGCTGTGTCGCATTGCGCTGGGCACTGAGCCACGCCTGCAGTTCCGCGTCCTCATCCTGGCCGCAACCCGCCAGCAGGGTGCCGAGGCAAACGACTCCCGTGAGCGCCACCCACCTCATGGCTTGGCTCCTGGCGTGGCAGACTTGCGCTGGAGCGCGACTTCATCCGCATCCAGGTAACGGAAGGTCTTGGCCGTGGCGTCCATGGCCAGGGTGCCGTCAGGCCGCGGTGTCACGCTGATATTGTTCAAGGTCACGATCCGGGAGAGGTGGGCGATGTCCGATGCGAAGGCACCCACGTCGTGGTACCGGCCGTTCACGCGCAGCGCGATGGGCAGCTCCGCGTAGTAGTCCCGCACCACCACCTGGCCAGGCCGGAAAAGTTCGAACTGCAGGCTGCGCCCCAACCCGGCCTGGTTGATGTCGGACAACAGCGCATCCATTTCCGCCTTGCTGGGCAGTTGCTTCTCGATCTGGGTGACGTACTGCAGCACCTGTTCGCGCTGCTTGCGCAACGACTCCAGGTTCACGGCTTTCGTCAGTTTGGTCTTGTAGTCGCCACGCAGCTTTTCTTCGGTCGCTTTTTCCTCTTCGAGCGTTGCCTCCGAGGAGTTGACCCAGGCGAACCAGAGGCCCACGACGACGAGCACCACGACCACCACGAGGGTCAGGTACCGGGGAACTGCGGGCCAGACCGAAGGGTCCTTGGGGTCCAGGTTGCGGAACTGGCTGAACACCCGCTCCTGCAATGCGGCGAAATCGATCTTGGGTGAAGGGCGGCGGGCCACGATCCTGCTCCTTCAGGGCTTGGCGGCGGACGTGCCCGCCACCGCGGCCGACGCAGCGGCCTGTTGCACTTCGCTGGCGCGCATCAAACGCACCTTGATCGTGAAATTCGACACCCGCTTGGTGTCTCGCGGCGACAAGGTCACGGTGCCCGCGACGATTTCCACCAGTTCAGGCCGGGAGAACCACGGCGTACCGCCGGACAGGTTGCGCAAGAGTTCGGACACACGTTCGTTGGACTGGGCGGTGCCCACCAGCGTCACGGCCTGGTTCTCCTGCCGCATGCTGGCGATGTAGACCCCGTCGGGCAGCTGGCGCACGAGCTCGATCATCAGGTGCACGGGCACGTTGCGGTCCGACTGCAGGTCTTCCACGGCCTGCTGGCGCGCACGCAGGGCAGCGATCTCCGTTTCCAGCCCGGCGATGTCCTTGATCTGCCCGTCCAGGCGACGGATCTCGTTGGTGAGCAGCATGTTGCGGTCACGTTGCGCCTCGATGCGGCTCTCGAACCACAGATAGATGCCACCGGAAATCAGCGCCCCGAGCAGTACGGCCAGAACCAGGCTGGTGTTGAAGACATCGCGCCGACGCTTGCGCGCCGCCTCGCGGTGAGGCAGCAGGTTGATCAGGATCACTGCATGAACCTCCGCAGGGCCAGGCCGCAGGATGTCAGGTAGGACGGTGCTTCGCGGGTCATCTTCTTGAGCCGGACACCGCTGCCGATCTCCATGCCATCGAAGGGATTGACGAGGCTGCAGGTGAAGGAGGTGTGTTTCGAGACGGCCGCAGTCAAGCCCGGCAGTGCCGCCGACCCGCCGGCCAGCATGATGTGGTCCACCTTGTTGTGCGGTGTGCTGGTGAAGAAGAACTGCAGCGCACGGCCGATCTCCTGCACCATGCTGTCGACGAAGGGCTTGAGCACCCCCGATTCGTAGTCGTCCGGCAGTTCCCCGCTGCGCTTCTTGGCCTCGGCCTCTTCCGGCGAGAAGCCGTATTGGCGCACGATCAGCTGGGTAAGTTGCGCACCGCCAAAGGCCTGGTCCCGGTCATACAACACTTCGTCGTCACGGATCACCTGCATGCTGGTGGTCAGGCCTCCGACCTCGAACAGCGCCACGATGGTGCCCACACCTTTGTTGGGCAGGGTCTCGATCAGGCGCGAAGTGGCCAGTCGGGATGCATAGGATTCCACGTCCACCACCACCGGCTTGAGTCCGGCCGCCTCGGCCAGGCCCTGGACGTCCTGCACCTTCTCGCGCCGCGACGCCGCGATCAGCACGTCCAGGTCACCGACCGACGACGCACTGGGCCCGACGACGCAGAAGTCCAGGCTCACCTCGTCCAGTGGAAATGGGATGTACTGGTTGGCCTCGGCCTCCACCTGCACTTCCAATTCCTGCTCCGTGAGCCCGCCTGGGAGCACGATGCGCTTGGTGATGACAGCCGATGGCGGCAGCGCCATTGCAACATTCCGTGTCCGAGTGCCACTTTTCTTGACCAGCCGACGCATTGCGTCGGCGACCTCGTCGAATTTCTCGACGTTGCCGTCCGTGATCCATCCGCGTTCGAGCGGCTCGATGGCGCAACGCTCCAGGATGAGATGCCCCGCCTTGTCCCGCCCCAGCTCGACCAGCTTGACGCTGGACGAACTGATGTCCAAACCCAGCAAAGGCGCAGGCTGGCGGCTCAACAACGATCCCAATGAGATCAAGGCAATCCCCTGAAACAGGCCGATGGTAGTACCGGCAAAACTTAAGAATTCACTTGAATGCTAGCAGTAAGCTCTTTGATGGACCAAGGTTTTTCCCGATTTCGGCCGTCGCGAGCGTTGTCAAAAGCAGACGGTTACGAATTGCCGGGAACCGCTCCGGCGATCCACGGCAACATCGCAGACGACGTCGCGCGCCCTATTTAACGCTGCTTCAGCGCCCTTCTGCGGCGCCAGATTTTTATAATTCTGGCGGCCACTTACGACTGTTCCCATGCCCAAAGCCACCTCCACGCGCCCGTCCGACGACGCCCCCGAGGCTCCACGGAGCCGACCGATGCTGCTGCGCATCCTGGGGTGGGTGGCCGGCCTCTCGGCGGCCGCGGTGCTGTCGCTGGCGCTGGGTGTCGGGCTGGCGCTGGCCGTTGCCTTCCCCAACCTGCCCGATATTTCGGACCTGGTCGACTACCGCCCCATCCTGCCGCTGCGGGTCTATTCCTCCGACGGCGTCCTGATGGGCGAGTTCGGCGAAGAGCGCCGCAACCTGACACGGCTGCAGGACATCCCCCGCCCGATGATCGACGCTGTGCTCGCGGTCGAGGACGCCCGCTTCTACGAACATGGCGGGGTCGACTACAAAGGCATGCTGCGTGCGGCGCTGGCCAACCTGGGCAACCTCAAGAGCCAGGGCGCGTCCACCATCACCATGCAGGTGGCGCGCAATGTCTACCTGTCCTCCGAGAAGACCTACACGCGCAAGATCTACGAGGTGCTGCTGACTTTCAAGCTGGAGCACATGCTCACGAAGGACCAGATCCTCGAGATCTACATGAACCAGATCTTTCTGGGCAACCGCGCCTATGGCTTCGCCGCCGCCAGCGAGGCGTACTTCGACCGCCCCCTGAAGGAGGTGAGCATCGCCCAGGCCGCCATGCTCGCCGGCCTGCCCAAGGCACCGGGCGCCAACAACCCGATCCGCAATCCGAAGCGCGCCCGCGCCCGGCAGCTGTACGTGATCGACCGCATGGTCGAGACCGGTTTCATCACGGCCGCGCAGGGCGACGCGGCGCGGGCCGAGCAGTTGAAGATCCGCAGCGGCGGGGATGTGCTGCGCGTGCACGGCGAGTTCGTCGCCGAGACCGTGCGCCAGCTGATGTTCGCCCAGTACGGCAACCAGACCTACACGCGCGGGTTGAACGTCTACACCACCATCAAGTCCGCCGACCAGGATGCCGCCTATCGCGCACTGCGCCGCGGCATCATGGATTTCGAACGCCGCCAGGTCTACCGGGGGCCGGAGAAATTCATCGACCTGCCATCGGACCCGCAAGCCCTGGACGACGCGATCGACGACGCACTCGAAGAACATCCCGACAACGGCGACGTGATGTCGGCCGTGGTGCTGGAGGCCGATGCCAAGCGCGTCCAGGCCATGCGGCAGAACGCCGAGATCGTCGAGATCACCGGCGAAGGCCTGCGCCCCGCCGCCTCCGGCCTGAGCGACAAGGCGCCCGCCAACATCAAGATCCGGCGCGGCGCGGTGATCCGCGTGGCCAAGACACCGAAGAACACCTGGGAAATCACCCAGCTTCCCGAAGTCGAAGGGGCCTTCGTCGCCATGGAGCCGCAGACCGGTGCCATCAAGGCCATGGTGGGCGGCTTCGACTATGCCAAGAACAAGTTCAACCACGTGACGCAGGCCTGGCGCCAGCCGGGCTCGAGCTTCAAGCCCTTTATCTACTCGGCATCCCTGGAGAAGGGCTTCACGCCCGCGACCGTCATCAACGACTCGCCGCTGTTCTTCGATGCCAGTGTCACCGGGGGGCAGCCCTGGGAGCCCAAGAATTACGACGGCAAGTTCGAGGGCCCGATGAGCATGCGCACCGCATTGGCCAAGTCGAAGAACATGGTGTCCATCCGCATCATGCAGGCCATCGGTACGCAGTACGCACGCGACTGGGCCGTGAAGTTCGGCTTCGACGAAGACAAGCAGCTGCCCTACCTGACCCTGGCCCTGGGTGCGGGGTCGGTGACGCCACTGCAGATGGCCTCGGCCTATTCGGTGTTCGCCAACGGTGGTTACCGCGTGAACCCCTGGCTGATCAGCCGCGTGACCGAGCAGCAGGGCAAGGTGCTGATGGAGAACCAGCCGCGTCCGCTGGACGAGGCCTACCGCGTCATCGACGCGCGCAACGCCTTCATCATGGCCAGCCTGCTGCAGGAGGTCACCCGGTCCGGTACGGCGGCGCGCGCCCAGGGCACGCTGCGCCGGCCGGACCTGTATGGGAAGACCGGTACCACCAATGATTCCATGGACGCCTGGTTCGCCGGCTTCCAGCCCACCCTGGCGGCAATCACGTGGATGGGTTACGACACACCGCGCAAGCTGGGCAGCAATGCCACGGGCGGCGGGCTCAGCCTGCCGATCTGGATCTCCTTCATGGAATCGGCCCTCAAGGGTGTGCCCGTGGCGGAACTGCCGGTGCCCGCGGGCGTGGTCAATACCGGCGGGGACTGGGCCTATACCGAATACGCCCATGGTGGCGGCGTGACCAGCGTGGGCCTGGAAGACACCAACGGCCTCACAGCACCGCAACCTGCTGCGGGTGTGCCTCCCGCGACCTCGTCACCGGACGAGCGCAACCGGATCCTGGACCTTTTCCGGAACAACTGAGCCGCGTGGCCGCAACGGTTCAGGCAACGAACACCAATGCCCGGCCCGCCTGGGCGCTGGCATCGCGGGACAACTGCCCGAAAAGTTCGCCTTGCCCTTTGGTGTCCACCCACTGCGCGCCATCGAAGCGGTAGTGGTACCCCCCGCTGCGCGCGGCCAGCCAGATCTCATGGAGGGGCTTCTGCAGGTTGACCACGATCTGGCTGCCATTGGCGAACGCCAGCGTGACCATGCCGCCCACGCGCTGGTTGTCGATGTCCGCATCGGTCTGCTCGTTGATACGGTCGCAGCAGACTTCCACCGCCTGCAGTGCAGCCTCGGCACGGTCCATGAACTCGGGGTCGGTCATTACAATTTCGCCATGCTGAACATCCATGGAATTCTAGTCAGGGCGCTTGTCCTTGCTGGCTGCGCGGCCAGCCTGGCGGCCTGTGGCCAGAAAGGCCCGCTGTTCCTGCCCACCGAACCCGCCGCCGCCAACCGGGCGACGTTGCCCCAGACCCTGCGTCCCGGCGCCGCCGCGCCCACTGCCACGGCGCCTGCCGCGCCCGCCTCCACCCCTGCTCCATGACCGCTGCCCTGCTTCCCGGCCACCCGCACATCCACTACCAGAACGGCCAGCTGCAGGTCGAGAAAACGCCCGTCGCCGAACTGGCGCGCCAACACGGCACGCCGCTGTTCGTGTATTCGCGCAACAGCATCCTGGATGCCCTGGCCGCCTACCAGCGCGGACTCGCGGGCCGCGACGTCCAGATCTGTTATGCCATGAAGGCCAATCCGGCTTTGGGTGTGCTGAAGCTGCTGGCCCAAGCCGGTTGCGGATTCGACATCGTGTCAGGCGGCGAACTGGAACGCGTGCTGGCCGTGGGTGCCGACCCCGCGAAGGTGATCTTCTCCGGTGTCGGCAAGCGCCGCGCGGAGATGCGGCGCGCGCTGGAGGTGGGCATCGGCTGCTTCAACGTGGAGAGCGAGGCCGAGCTGGAAGTGCTCAACAGCGTTGCCAGCGCCATGGGCCTGCGGGCCCCGGTGAGCATCCGCGTCAATCCCAACGTGGACCCCCAGACGCATCCCTACATCTCCACTGGACTCAAGGGCAGCAAGTTCGGCATCGCGCACGAGCGCACCCTCCCCACCTACCAGCGCGCCGCCGCGCTGCCAGGTCTGCGGGTGGTGGGCATCGACTGCCATATCGGCTCGCAGATCACCCAGAGCAGCCCGTACATGGACGCCATGGACCGCATGCTGGACCTGGTGGAATCCATCGAAGCGGCCGGCGTGCCCATCGCCCATCTCGACTTCGGCGGGGGGCTGGGCATCAACTACAACGGCGAGCAGCCCCCCGGCGCCGATGAGCTGTGGCCACGCTTGCTGGAGAAACTGGACGCGCGTGGCTTCGGCCAGCGCAAGCTGCTGCTGGAACCGGGCCGCTCCCTGGTTGGAAATGCAGGCATCTGCGTGACCGAGGTGCTGTACCTCAAGACCGGCGAGCAGAAAAACTTCTGCATCGTGGACGCGGCCATGAACGACCTGCCGCGCCCTGCCATGTACCAGGCCTACCACCACATCGCACCGGTCCGCCCGCGTGGGGTGGAGGAGTCGGTGGTATGGGAGGTCGTGGGACCGGTGTGCGAAAGCGGCGACTGGATCGGCCACGACCGCACGCTGGCCGTGCAGGACGGTGACCTGCTGGCCGTGATGTCGGCTGGCGCCTACTGCATGAGCATGGCGAGCAACTACAACTCGCGCGCGCGTGCAGCCGAAGTGCTGGTGGATGGCGCATCCGCGCGCCTGATCCGCACCCGCGAGGATGATGCGCAGCAGATGGCCAACGAACTGGCGGTGCTGCAGCCGCGTTGATCCGGCAGGATCAACGCGGCCCCGTCAGAGGGGCTCCGGGGCGATCCAGTGCAGGTAGGTCGACGCGGCCCACGAGAAATCCCGCCCGCCCAAACCGGCGCCGGTCAGCGGATCGTAGTATTCATGGAAGCCTACGGCCTCGACCATGCGCGCAGAACTCGCGCGCACCCTCTCCGCCAGGTCGCCATGGCCCTGTTCGGCCAGGCCGGTGGCGATGAACATGTTCATGTGTTGCCACACCGGTCCACGCCAGTAACGCATCGCCTCGAATCCGGGGCTGGTGCTGCGGGTCGACGGCAGCCCATAAGACGTCTCGGCCAGCCAGGCGGACACGGTGCCGGCGATGTCGTTCGCGAAGCCTGCATAGGCCGCGAGCAGCCCGGACGACGTAGGGAAGTCCAGCAATTCGCCGCTGGTCGCGTCGCGGGACACGTACTGCCCCCAGCGCTGCGACCACAGGCCCTGCACCGCCGCGTGCGTGCGCGTCACATGCACACGCATCTCGGCTGCATCCTCGTCCAGTCCGAACTCCTCGCACAGCGCCACGAGGTCGCGCGAGGACCGCTGCAGGATGCTGATGATGCCGATGTCCTGCACGCGGTAGGGGCAGTCCGCGAGGATGCGCGCCGGGTCGAAGCCGCAGGCGCGGTTGAAGTCCATCAGGTACACGACGCGGTCGTAAAAACTCTGCGGCGGCCGCATGGAGGCGTCCACATGGCCCAGGTCGCGCCGCTGGTAGGTGCGCGTGGCGGCCGGCACGCGGGCCAGCGGCAAGTCCCACGCCGGGGAGTTGTCCATGCCGGTTTCCCAGGGATGGATGTTGAGCACCAGGCCCGTGCCCTGCGGGTCGCGTGCACGGTACCACCAGCGGTGGTGCGCCAGCAGCCGCGGAAGCAATGCTTGCATCTGTTCGTGCGCCATGACCGCTTCCGGCAGCGATCCGTCCTGCGCGCGTTGCCACATCCAGCGCAACATCGTGGCGTGCACGGGTGGCTGGCTGATGCTGCTGGTGCGTGTGGTGCCCAGGTGCTGCGTACCGGGCGCTCCGTCGGTGCCCCATTCGTCCGGGCCGGGGAAGTAGCTGTCGCTGGCAGCGTGGAAGTTGATGTGTGCCAGGAAGCCGTCGTTCGGCCCACCCTGCCACTGGCCCCGGAACAGCCAACGCATTTCTTCCCAGGCGCGCGCAGGGTCGAAGCGCATCCAGCCCAGGGCCGTGATGCTGGCATCCCAGTTCCACTGGAAGGGGTAGAGGCCCGCGGTGGGCAGCGTGTAGCCGCCACGGTCGTTGGCGCGCAACACGGCGCGGGCTTTTTCGTGCAAGGAGGAAGGCATGGGCGGGTTGCTCAGGCGACGAGTTTGCCGGCCGCGTCGTACCAGCGCGCCTTGCCCGGCAGGGCGCGCACGCTGACGGTCTGGTCGGGCACGATGGTGGGTGTGGCACTGGTGGACAGGCGCACCAGTTCGTTCTCCACCCGCGCGTTCACCTGCTGCGAGGCGCCCAGCATCTCCACCACCTTGGCCTGCAGCGGCAGGCCCTCGCCGCCCGGCACCAGCTCCAGGTCCTCGGGCCGGATGCCCAGCGTGGTGGCGCCGGCCGGCGCCGTGGTGCCCAGCGCGGACTGCGTGCTGCGCGACTGGATGAAGTTCATGGGCGGGTTGCCGATGAAACCACCCACGAAGGTGGTGGCCGGCTGCGTGTAGACGGTGGGAGGCGCGTCGTACTGCACGATCTGCCCGCCATGCATGACGGCGATGCGGTCGGCCAGGCTCATGGCCTCGGTCTGGTCGTGCGTGACGTAGATGGTGGTGGTCTTGAGGTTGCGCAGCAGGCCCTTGAGCTCGCTGCGCATCTCCAGCCGCAGCAGCGCGTCCAGGTTGGACAGTGGCTCGTCCATCAGCAACACGTCCGGCCCCACGGCCAACGCGCGCGCAACGGCCACGCGCTGGCGCTGGCCACCCGAGAGCTGGCCGGCATACCGCTCCAGCAGGTGCTCGATGTGCATCAGCTCCGCGGCCTGCTGCACCTGGCGGCGCACGGTTTCTTCGGGGGCCTTCTTCATGCGCAGGCCGAAGCCGATGTTCTGCGCGATGGTCATGTGCGGAAACACGGCGTAGTTCTGGAACACCATCGCGATGTTGCGCTCGCGCGGCGGCAGGCCCTTCATGCTGCGCCCGCCGATGAAGACCTCGCCGGAGGTCTCGGTCTCCAGGCCGGCAACGATGCGCATCAAGGTGGTCTTGCCGCAGCCCGAGGGGCCCAGCAGCACGCAGAACTCCTGGTCCTGAACTTCGAGGCTGATGGATTGCAGGGCCTGGTGGCCCTTGAATTCCTTGCGGACGGATCGGATGGAAATGGCGGACATGGGTGGTGGCTCCGTGGGCGTCAGCGGTTCGCGATGCCCCACATGCTGAAGAGGTACTTGCGCACGATGAAGATGAAGACCAGCGAGGGCACGATCAGGAAGAATCCGCCCGCGTAACGGAAGTGCAGCGGGCTCTCCTCCAGCCGCGCGAACAGGAAGGCCGTGAGCGTGCGGTTGTTGAGCGTCAGCACGCTGGCGGCGAAGACCTCGTTCCACGAGATCACGAAGCTGAAGATCATGGTGGCAGCCAGCCCCGGCAGCGCCAGGGGTGCCACGATGTGCAGGAAGGCCTGGATGCGGTTGCAGCCCAGCGTCCAGCCCGCCTCCTCCAGTTCGCGCGGAATGCCCATGAACAGCGAGGAGGACACCAGCACCGAGAAGGGCAAGGCGAGTGCCGTGTGCACCAGCGCCACGCCCAGCCGCGTGTCGTAAAGCCCGACACTGATGAAGCGCGTGACCAGCGGAAGCGCCAGGATGGCCAGCGGGAAGGCACGGGTCATGACGATCAGCAGCCGGTAGACCGTCTGGCCCTTGAAGTCGTAGCGTGCGAGCGCGTAGCCGGCCGGTGCACCGAGCAACACGGCGAAGAGCATGGTCATCGCGGCTACGACCGTGCTGTTGAACACCGCCTCCCACACCCCCGTGTAGTGCACGAAGAAGGACATGGTGTCGAAGGACAGGTTCAGCGGCAGCAGGCTCTTGGGCCAGGCGGTGGCGGCCTGGCGGGGCGACAGCGCGCTCAGTCCGATGAGGTAGATGGGCACCAGCCAGCATACGGCCAGCAACACCGCCATCGCCGTGAGGAACTTGCTGTTGCGGCTCATGCCAGGGTCTCCCGCCGCACCTTGAGCAGCTTCAGATACACCAGCGTCGACCCGATGGACACGCCCAGGATCAGCAGCGCGTAGGCCGATGCCACGTGCGTGTTCTGGTAGGCACCCTGCCAGTTGTAGGCCTCGCCCACGAGAATGGGCAGATCCCGGCCGGCCAGCGCATACACCACCGCGAACACCTCGAAGGCCAGCACCGTGCGCAGGATCAGCGCGCTCTGCAGGCTGGGCTTGAGCAGCGGCAGCGTGATCTTGATGAAGCGTGTCCAGGGCTTGGCGCCGAAGACTTCTGCCGCCTCGTTGTATTCCTTCGGGATCAACTGCACACCCGCCACCAGGATCACCAGCACGATGGCCGTGGCGCGCCAGATCTCGGCGATCACCACACAGATGAACTGCGCGATAGGGCTCTCATAACTCAGCCACGAGGTGGGCCCGGTGATGAATCCCAGGCCTGCCAATACGCTGTTGAAGTACCCGCGGTCGTTGAAGATGGACAACCAGGCCAGGCCCGCCGCCAGGTCGCTCACGCCCAGCGGGATGGTCCAGATGTAGAGCAAGGCCATGCGGCCCCGGTCGATGTTCTGCAGCATCATCGCCATGGCCAGCGCCACCACCATCTGCAGCGGCACGACGATGGCCACCAGCACCAGCGTGTTGCGCATGGCCACGCCGAAGTTCAGGTCGGCCGCCATCTTCTGCAGGTACTCGCCGGTCCACACACCCTCGGGCGTGCGAAACGCCATCAGCGCGGTCTCGGCCAGCGGCCACAGGAACAGCACCAGCAGGAAGACCATGCTGGGTGCGATGAGCAGGTACGGAGTGCGCTGCGAGTTCATGGAGTCTTCCTGCGAGGGACGGCGCGGGCCGCCGGCCCATCCAGGCCGGCCCACTGCCGCGTCGCGGGACTAGGGTCGGGCGGTTCTTATTGCACCGAACAAGCTGCCGTGCCGCTGCTCGCATCGGGCGCCCAGCATGGCGCGCCCGCCTCCTTCATGAGCTTGTCCATCAGCACGCCCTGCTCTGCCAGCACGGTCTTGATGGGTTCGTTGCGCAGCACGATGCGGGTGAAGGTGTCCACATAGATCTTGTTGAACTCGCCGCCCTTGGCACCCAGCGACACAGGCAGTGGCGAGACGATCGCGTCCTTGGCGGCGAAGGTGGCGTTCATGCCTTGCGCGGCCAGCTGCACACCCGCGGGCAGGTTGCCCATGTCGGCCTTGACCACCGGGAAGAAGCCCATCTCTTTGACGATCAGCGCCTGCGTGGCGGGCTTGGTCATGTGGTCGATCACACGTTCTGCCGCGGCGCGGTCAGGCGTGTTCTTCGGGATCGCCATGCCCACGATCACGGGCATGTAGCCGCGGCCCTTGGCGCCGGCCGGCGCAGGGAAGGTCACATAGTCACCGGGCTTGTCGTTGAGGGCGGGCAGCAGCCGCGCCGTGTGATCGAAGGCCACCCAGACCTCGCCGGTGGACAGGGGCTCTTCCATGAAACCGTAGCTGGTGGAGCGCGGGTTCACATAGGCCCACAGCGCCTTCAGATCGGCCCAGCCCTTCTCGGCATCGGCGTTCTTGAAGGTGCGCACGATGCCACCCGTGTGGCTGGGATAGAAGGAGGACTGGAAGAAGCGCCACCACAGGCCCTTGGGGCCGGCCGGGAAGCCGAGCTTGGACTCGCCGGTGGCGTCCTTCATGGCCTTGGCCCAGTCGTGCAGCTGCGCGTAGGTGAGTGTCTCCAGCTTGGCGCCGGCGGGCAGGTATTGCAGCGCCTTCTTGTTGGCCACCATCTGGAAGGTGGTGGTCATCAGCGGTATGAAGCGCTGGTTCGCGCCGCCCATCTTGCCCATGGCCAGCGTGGAGGCGTTGAACTCGCGGCTCGCCGCCAGTTTCTTCGCCAGATCGTCCACGTCGGCCAGTCCGCCCATGGCATTGACGGGCGAGAGTTCACCATCCAGCGCGATGGTGGCGTGCACCTTGCCCTGCGCCGCCGAGAGTTCGGCCTTCATGCGCGTGAAATAGGTGTTGCCATCCTCGGGGATGAAGTTCACGGGATCGGGCGCACCCTTGAGCAGGATGGTGCGCACCTTCTCCGCCTCCTCGACGGGGCGCATCTGGGTGGACACGACATTGGTCTGGGCCTGGGCGGCGCCAAGGGCCGCCGTCAACAGGGCGGCCAGCAGGATCGGGCGGGTGGTGGGCATCTTCGGTCTCCTTGGGGGTGTGTGAAGGCGATGCGTGTCGCCGGTTAGTTATGGGTCTCAGCGTTTATGGGGCTAGGGGTCTAGGGGTCCAGGGCGGTGGCCCGTCGGACTGGCGGGCGATCAGCCGCACGGGCTCCAGGCGCGTCAGCTCCTCGGGCGACTCGCCCCGGATGCGGCGCAGCAGCAGGTCCGCCAGGTGCTTGCCGTTGTCCACGATGGCGTGGTCGATGGTGGTCAGCGGCGGCTCGGCATACAGGCCGGCCTCGGTATTGCCGTAGCCGATCACCGAAACATCGCGGCCCACGGCCTTGCCCGCGGCGCGCACCGCGCGCATCGCGCCCAGCGCGATCAGGTCGGTGGCGCAGAGGATGGCCGTGACGGGCCCGGCGGCAGCATCGGGGGCGGCGCCCAACAGCGCGGCGGCGGCCTGTTCGCCGCTGCGTGCGTCCACCTCGCCGTGGTGCACGGGGCACAGGCCGGCCTCCAGCCCCGCGTCGGCCAGCGCACGACGGAACCCCTGCTCCCGCAACGCGGCGAAGGTCATGTCGCCGTGGCCGTTGATGAGCGCGATGCGGCGGTGGCCGAAGTGGATGAGCCGGCGGGCGGCGAGGAAGAAGGCCTCTTCGTTGTCGGTGTCGACCCAGGCATGTGGCGCGTTGTGCTGCGTGCGGCCGTGCGTGATGAAGGGGATGTCCTGCTGCTGCATCAAGGCCACGCGCGGATCGTTGGTGCGGGTGCGCGCCAGGATCACGCCATCGACCAGGCGGCCGGCCAGGAAACGCGCCAGTTCCTGCATCTCCTGCTCGCCCGTGGGCAGCACCACCGACATCGCGAAATAGGCATGCGGGCGCAGCGCCTCGGCGGCACCGGACAGCAAGGCATCGAAACTCGCGTCCAGGAAGTTGCCGATGCGCACCGAGGTCACCAGCGCAATGGCTCCGGTGCGGCCCGTGGCAAGCCGGTGCGCCACCGGATGCGGCTGGTACCCCATGGCCTTGGCGGCCGCCTGCACCCGCCCACGGGTGTGGGCATTGACATCTGAATACCCGTTCAGCGCGCGTGACACGGTGGACGTGGACAGGCCCAGGGACTTGGCGAGCGCTGCGATGGACATGGTGCTGAAAGAATTACAAAACCGCTTTTGATTCAAAAATTGTGAAACCAAAAGCGGTTTTGATCATCGGTAGATACCCTTCAGTCGATTTGACGAAGGGTTAGGAAACTGCTGTGGCAGGCTGACGGCCTGCTGCGCGCTCGGCGAGCTTCAGCCGCGCGCGGTAGCGGCGATGCGCGGTTTGCGGGACTGCCAGACGCGCCACCCCAGCAGGACGCCCAGGATCGCGGCGTAGACCGCCACTTCCGCGTAGTTGTTCTTGCCGGAACGCATCCAGAAGAAATGCAGGATGCCCAGCCCCGCTACCACGTAGACCAGCCGGTGCAGTCGGCGCCACCGCAGCGCGCCCAGCGCCTTGATGGCGCGGTTGAATGAGGTCAACGCCAGTGGCGTGAGGAGCACGAACGCTGCAAAACCGACCAGGATGAAAGGCCGCTTGGCGATGTCCTTGGCGATCTCGTCCACATAGAAGCCCATGTCGAACCAGCCGTAACTCAGCAGATGGCAGACCACGTAGAAATACATGAAGAGGCCCAGCATGCGGCGAAAGCGCGCCAACGCCGGCATATGCAGCAGCGTGCGCACCGGCGTGACCGCCAGGGTGATGCACAGGAAGCGCAGGCTCCAGTCGCCCGTGGAACGGATCAACGTCTCGGCCGGATTGGCGCCGAGCTGGTTATGAACCGCACCCCACAGCAGGCCCGCGAAAGGCAAGAGGCACAGCACGAACAGCACGACCTTCGCCGGCGGATGCAACAGCACCGACTGCTTCATACGCGACCGCTCCCCACGGTGGCCGGCTGCATCGTTCAGTAGAACTTCGACAGGTCCATCCCCGCGTAGAGCTGGCCCACCTGCGCCTCGTAGCCGTTGAACATCAGTGTCTTGCGGCGGCGCGCCAGCAGGCCGTCTTCTCCAATGCGGCGCTCGGTCGCCTGGCTCCAGCGCGGATGGTCGACATTGGGGTTCACGTTGGAGAAGAAGCCGTATTCGTTCGCCGCGGCCTTGTTCCAGGCCGTGCCGGGCTGCTTCTCGACGAAGCGGATCTTGACGATGCTCTTGGCGCTCTTGAAGCCATATTTCCACGGAACCACGATCCGCACCGGCGCGCCGTTCTGCTTGGGCAGCACCTCGCCGTACATGCCGAAGGTCAGCAACGTGAGGGAGTGCTGCGCCTCGTCCAGCCGCAGGCCTTCCGCGTAGGGCCAGTCCAGCACACGCGAGCCCACGAAAGGCATGGTCTTGGGATCGGCCAAGGTCAGGAACTCCACGTACTTGGCGCTGCCTTGCGGCTCCACCTTGCGGATCAGCGCGGAGAGCGGATACCCGACCCAGGGCAACACCATGGACCAGCCCTCGACGCAACGCAGGCGGTAGGTGCGCTCCTCCATGGGTGCGAGCTTCAACAGGTCTTCCAGCGCGAACTTGCCGGGCTTGTTGACCAGGCCTTCCACTTCCACCTGCCAGGGCGAGGTCTTCAGCGTATGGGCGTTCTTGGCGGGGTCTTCCTTGTCGGTGCCGAACTCGTAGAAGTTGTTGTAGCTCGTGGCATCCTGGTAGCTGGTGGGCTTCTCCATGGTGTTGGCACCCGCCACCGTGGAAGGTGCCGCCGGCAGGGCCGCCAGCTTGCCGGGGCGCGGTACCGCACCCTGCGCCCAGGCGCGGCGCCCCGCATGGGCCGCTAGCAACGCCCCCCCTGCTCCCGCGGCCTGCACCATCCATCGGCGGCGCCCTTCGTAGACCGCCTGGGGCGTGATCTCGCTGGACGGGGAAGGTGCGAATCCATCGCGGGGGGTCTTGATGAGCATGGGAAATCCTGCTGGCGCTGAGAACCGTTGGAAGCTGGCCATTCTGACAAAGTTCCAAAGACATCGGGGCGGGGCATCCCGCGATGCACCCGCCCCGATGGCAAGGGAAGCGATGCGCCGCGGAGTCAGCGCAGTCCGGCGATGTAGTCCGCCACCGCGCGGATCTCGCGGTCGTTCATCTTCGCGGCCACATTCATCATGGGCAGGCTGTTCTGGCGGCGGCCTTCGCGGAAGTCCGTGAGCTGCGTGACGGTGTAGTCGGCGTGCTGGCCACTGAGGCGCGGGTACTGCGCCGGAATGCCTGCCCCGTTGGGGCTGTGACAGCCCGCGCAGGCGGCGATCTTGCGGTCGGCGATGCCGCCGCGGAAGATCTGCTCGCCCAGCGAGACCAGCTCCTTGTCCTTCGCGAAGCCCGGCTTGCCGGCTTTCGTGGTCACCCAGTAGGCGATGTTGCGCATGTCGTCTTCGCTCAACGTGCTCGCGAAGCCCTGCATCACGGGGTTCTTGCGCTTGCCGGACTTGAACTCCTGCAGCTGCTTGACGATGTACTGCGGGTGCTGTTGCGCCAGCTTGGGTTGCGCCGGCACCGTGGAATTGCCGTCCGCGCCATGGCAGGCCGCGCAGGTGGCGAAGCTCGCTTCCCCCTTGGCCAGGTCGGGCTTGGCGGCACCTTCCGCCTGCGCACTCAGTGCGGAAACAGCCAGTGAGGAGGCCAGCAGCAAATGGGCAATCAGCTTCATGGGGCGTCGGTGTACGGGGGCAAAAACAGCCGGGATTCTACAATGCGCCCCGGGGCAACCCACTCTCCATGCACAAGACACCTACGCCCTCCCCCCGCACCAGACCCGCCCAGCCGGCCACGCCGCCCAACCCCGCACAGGGCTGGCTGCACACGGCGCGCTTTCTCACCACCGCGCCGGAATTGCACTTCCTGCCCGAGCTGCAGGTACCGGAGATCGCCTTCGTCGGCCGTTCAAACGCCGGCAAGTCGACCTGCATCAACACCCTCACGCAGCAACGGCAACTGGCCTTCGCATCGCGCAAGCCGGGCCGCACGCAACACATCAACCTCTTCTCGCTGGGCAAACACGGCGAGACGGATGCCGTCCTGGCCGACCTGCCCGGTTATGGCTACGCCGCCGTGCCCAAGCAGGACAAGTGGCGCTGGCAGCAGGTGATGGCTAACTACCTGGTCACGCGCAAGAACCTGCAGGGCATCGTGATGATGTGCGACCCCCGCCATGGCCTCACCGAACTCGACGAGGTGCTGCTGGAAGTCATCCGGCCGCGCGTGGAGGCCGGCCTGAAGTTCCTGATCGTCCTGACAAAGGCCGACAAGCTGACCCGCAGCGAGGGCGCCAGGGCGCTGTCCATCGCCCGCCTGCAAGCGGGAGGCGGCCACGTCGTGCTGTTCTCCGCGACCAAGCGCGTGGGCATCGATGCGGTGTCGGACATCCTGTGGCAATGGGGGCACCCCCCGCCAGAGGCGCCGGAGGCACCCGCGCCAGAGCCTGCGCAGGCCTGATCACAGCCCCCTCGGTCAATACACGGAATCCTTGCCCTGCGGGCGTACCTTGAAGCGCTTGTGGACCCAGTAATACTGGTCGGGCATGCTTTCTATGTAGCCCTCCAGGTAGCGGTTCATCGCCGCGGCGTCGGCCACGAGGTCGTCACCAGGGAATCCGGGCCAGGCGGGCAGCACCTCCACGTCGTACCCCCGCGTCGTCATGCGCGTGAGCACCGGCACCACCTTCGCGCGGCCCAGTTTCGCGAAGCGCGCCAGCGAGGTCAGCGTGGCCGTGGGCACGCCGAAGAAGGGCACGAACACCGACTCCTGCCGCGTGATGTTCATGTCGGGCAGCAGGTACAGCGGCTGGCCGTCGCGCAGTGCCTGCACCACGGGCTTCAGGCCATCGTCGCGGCCGAACAGCCGCGGCTGGCCGAAGCGCTGCCGCCCCTGCAGGATCCACGCGTCCAGGTGCAGGTCTGCCTGGTTGGAATAGATGGTGGTGAAGCGGCGCGGCAACTGGTGGGTGAGTGCCGTCCAGCCTGCATCCAGCCCGAAGAAATGCGGCGCGAAGACCACCGTGGGGCTGTCGCCCTGCAGCTCGTGCGTGGCGCCGCGCAGGCGCAGGCGCCGCAGCAGCAGGGCTTCGTCGCCGTGCCACAACCAGCCCCGGTCCAGCCAGGCCTGGGCGAAGTGGATGAAGGTGGCGATGGCCGTGGCGCGGTGTTGCGCCGCCGTCCACTGCGGGAAGCACAGGCGCAGGTTCACCTGCACCACGCGCCGGCGCGACCTCGCCAGGGCATACAGCACCCATCCCAGGGCCGAGCCCAGCATGCGCACCACGCGCAGCGGCAGCAGCGCCAGCAGGCGCATGAAGAGGATTCCGAGCTGGCTCAGCATGGGGAGGCGGACAGCGTGGACATCAGGCCGCCACGCGGGGCCGCTTGTAGCGGGCATAACCCCAGAGGTACTGTTGCGGGCACTCGCGGATGAGGTGCTCCATCTCGCGGTTGATCTGCGCCACGGCCCGGCCGAGGTCCTCGGCCAGTGCCTGCTGCAGTTCACGGAAATGCAGGCGGAAGCCGCGGCCCCACGGCAAGCGCTCGCTCCACACCAGCAGCACCGTGGCACCGGTCTGCTGCGCGAGGCGGGCAGACAGGGTCATCGTGTAGGCGTCCTTGCCGAAGAACGGCGCCCACAGGCCCATGCCATCGGGTGGAACCTGGTCAGGCAGCAGCCCCACCGCCAGGCCCTTGCGCAACGCACGGATCATCTGCCGCACGCCCGCCAGCGTGGTGGGCGCGGTTTCCAGATACGGGCGCTTGCGCGCCCGCTCCACCAGTGCCGTGAGCCAGGCCTGGCGTGCCGGCCGGTACAGCACGGTCAGCGCACCATGGCGCGCGCCATAACGCTCGGCCACGCTCTGCGCGGAAATCTCGAAACACCCCATGTGCGGCGTGAGGAACAGCACCCCGCTCCCGCGGGCATAGGCCCGGTCGATGCAGGCTGCATCGACCCATTCGCAATGCACCGGGCGCCCCATCCACAGGCGCGGCAACTCGGCCACCATGCGCCCGGCATGGCCCACCGCGCCAGCCACCTGCCGCAGGCCGTATCCTGCCGACGCGGCATTGGCGACGAAACGCTGGCGGTACCGCGCGGAACCGAGAAAGGCGATCCACCCCAGGGCCCAGCCCCCCGCGTGCAGCCACCACAGCGGCAGCACCGCAAGGCATCGGAAGAGTCGGATCATGCTGGACTAGAATCGCGGGGTCGCTGAGTTACTGAACTACTTGCAGGGCGACACGCAAACGTCGGTGCCACAGCATCGGCGATTGTGCCTTGGGAAATCTGCTAAAGCGTTCGCCAGAGCATCCCGCGGTGGCAACGCAGTCCTAACGTACTGATGGAGCTACCTTTCATGGCGAACGATTTTCTCTTTACCTCCGAGTCCGTCTCCGAAGGCCACCCCGACAAGGTGGCCGACCAGATCTCGGACGCGATCCTCGACGCGATCTTCGCGCAGGACCCACGTAGCCGCGTGGCCGCCGAGACGCTCACCAACACCGGCCTCGTGGTGCTGGCCGGCGAGATCACCACCAACGCGCACGTCGACTACATCCAGGTGGCACGCGACACCATCAAGCGCATCGGTTACGACAACACCGACTACGGCATCGACTACAAGGGCTGCGCGGTGATGGTCTGCTACGACAAGCAGAGCAACGACATCGCCCAGGGCGTGGACCATGCCAGCGACGACCACTTGAACATCGGCGCTGGCGACCAGGGCCTGATGTTCGGCTACGCCTGCGACGAGACGCCCGAGCTGATGCCTGCGCCGATCTACTACGCGCACCGCCTGGTGGAGCGCCAGGCCCAGCTGCGCAAGGACGGCCGCCTGCCGTTCCTCCGGCCCGATGCCAAGAGCCAGGTGACGATGCGCTACGTGGACGGCAAGCCGCACTCGATCGACACCGTGGTGCTGTCCACGCAACACCACCCCGACCAGAGCGAGACCTCCACCAAGATGAAGGCCAGCTTCACCGAAGCCATCATCGAGGAGATCATCAAGCCGGTATTGCCCAAGGAGTGGCTCAAGGACACGCGTTACCTGATCAACCCCACCGGCCGCTTCGTCATCGGCGGCCCGCAAGGCGATTGCGGCCTGACCGGGCGCAAGATCATCGTCGACACCTACGGCGGCGCATGCCCGCACGGTGGCGGCGCGTTCTCGGGCAAGGACCCGTCCAAGGTGGACCGCTCGGCCGCGTATGCCGCGCGGTATGTGGCCAAGAACATCGTCGCCGCCGGCCTGGCGCGCCAGTGCCAAATCCAGGTGGCCTACGCCATCGGCGTGGCCAAGCCGATGAACATCACGGTCTACACCGAAGGCACGGGTGTGGTCTCCGACGAGAAGTTGTCGGCGCTGGTGGCGGAACACTTCGACCTGCGGCCCAAGGGCATCATCCAGATGCTCGACCTGCTGCGGCCGATCTACGAGAAGACGGCGGCCTACGGACACTTCGGGCGCGAAGAACCCGAGTTCACGTGGGAGCGGACGGACAAGGCTGCGGCGCTGCGTGCGGCTGCCGGCCTGTAAAGGCAAAGGCAGCGTCGTACTGCGGCCTGCCTGAAACCGGTTGATCCAGGGGCGCTTTGGCGCCCCTTTGTCATTCCGCCCCCTGCCTGCGCACCCAGCGTTGCATCGCCCACCCCCCTCCGGCAACCAGCAGCACGGCCAGCGCCAGCAGCGAATAGGTGAGCGGGCTGGGTTCGCGCAGAGCAGCCGCTATCTGGTCGGCGAAGAATGCCATCGCCAACGCGCCGGGCGCCATGCCGATGGCGCTGCCCAGCAAGAGATCCCGCAGGCGAATGTGGCTGGCACCGGCCACCATGTTGATCAGCGCGAAGGGGGCAATGGGTACCAGGCGCACGGCGACCACCGCCATCAGGCCGCTGCTGGCGAGCTTGCGGCTGATCTCGTTGATTCGCGGCCCGGCCAGGCGCTCCACCACCTCGCGCCCCAGCATGCGGCCCACGCCATAACTGAGCGCCGCACTGCACAGCGCCCCCGCCATGATGCACACGAAGCCGGTCCAGGGCCCATAGGCGACCAGGGCCACCAGGGTCAGGAAGGTCAGCGGGACCGCCAGCGTCAGCGCCACCGTCAATCCTGCAATCGCGGCCACCGGACCGAAACTCTCGCCGAATCGGCGCAAGTTGGAGACCAGCACGTCCACGTCCAGCCACGCACGCATCGGCGTCCAGGCCCAGGCAGCGGCCAGCCCAAGCACCCCCGCCACACACACCAGGAGCAGCACCAGCTTGCGCCGCAACGCACGCTGCGCAGCGGCATCCTGCGTGTTTTTGGCCGACGGAGGGATAGGAGTCATTCGAAATGGGAAAGCTGCAGGGGAGTGCGCACGCTCAGGGCGTGCCGCGCACGACATCCCCCAGCGCGGAGGCCAGCTGGTCGACATGGTGCCGCTCGAAGATGGAGCCGTGCAGCCCTACCACCCGGCGCTCCATCAGGTGTTCGCCCTGCAGCTTGCGCCATCCATGGAACAACGCGCGGTCCCAGCGCGAAAGCCCTTGTGTCTTGATGAGGTACGTGGGCCCGTCGTAGGCACCGATACGGTATCCGCTCATCGCCATCACCTGCCCCACGAGGCCCGAGTCGTTCACCATCGCACCCAGCCGCCGACGGTTGATGCTCAGGTCCTGCAGGCGCAGCAGCCGCACGAGCCAGGTGAACAGGCGCCAATAGAAAGTGCCGCCCCAGACGATGCGCGGGTACACGGTGTCGAGCAGGATCAGGCCGCGTGCCGGCGTGCCCCGGGCAGCCAGCGTGCGCGCAGTTTCCAGCGCCGTGATGCCGCCGATGGAGAAGCCCGCGATGAAGCCGGGCGGGGCGTCCTGGGCCTGGATGCGGTCCGCATACAGCGCTGCCAGGTCCGTGATGCGCTGGACCGGCGTGTCCAGCGGGGGCTGCAGCATCTGCACGCTGCACACACCGGCGAGGGCATCGCCGAGGTTGCGGAAGCGCATCAGGTCTCCATGGCCCGACGCCGCGATGTACAGCGGGACTGCGGCCACGTCGCTGCCCAGATCCACCAGCGTCCCGGGATAACCCGCCTCGGTGTTCAGCGCCGCCACCAGGCTCTCCACCGTCGGGTTCTCGGTCAGCAGGTAGAGCGGCACCTTGCGCCCCAGCAGCTGCTCCACACCGGCCAGGATGCCGACGGCGGCCAGGGAATCGCCACCCACGTCGAAGAAGTTGTCCTGCACCGACAGCGGCCTGCGCTGCAGTGCGTCCGCCCACAATGCCAGCACGTCGCGCTCCAGCTTGTTCCCAGGCGCACGTGCCACCGCGGGTGCCACCACCTCCACCACTTCGGGCAGGGCGTGGTAGTCCACCTTGCCGGTGCCCGTGGTGGCCAGCGCCGGCAGCACCGTGATGCCGGAGGGCACCATGTAGTCGGGCAGGCGCACGCGCAGCACCTTCTGCAGGTGGTCGGGCTCCAGGCCGCTGGAGGTCGCGGCCCAGGCCTGGATGGCCGGACGGCCGTGGCGCTGCACCAGCTTGGCGGCGGCCTGGTGCACGCCTTCCACCGCCAGCAGCGCGGACTCGATCTCGCCGAGCTCGATGCGGTAGCCGCGCAGCTTGATCTGCCGGTCGATGCGGCCCACGAAATGGAGCTGACCGTCCGCCGCCAGCCAGCCGCGGTCCCCCGTGCGGTACATGCGCGCACCGGGGCGGAAGGGGTCGTCCACGAACACCTTGGCGGTGAGTTCCGGCTGGCCCAGGTAACCGCGCGCCAGCGTCTCGCCACCGATCCAGACCTCGCCTGCCACGCCGAAAGGCAGCGGCTGCAGGTGCGCATCCAGCACGTAGACCGTGGTGTCATCGATGGCCCGGCCGATGGGCAAGGGCGCATCCGAGGCCTGCGGCTGGCAGGCGTAGGCGGTGGCGAAGATGCAGGCCTCGGTGGGGCCGTAGACGTTGAACAGGCGCCCGCCGGTGCGCGCCAGGTAGCGGTTCGCCAGGTCGGGCGACAACACCTCGCCGCCGCTGCAGACCACGCGCAGCTTCAGCCCCGCACGGTCCCCCGCGGCGTCCAGCAGGCCGCTCACGGTGGAGGGCACGAAGGCCATGATCGTGACCTCATGGCGGATCGCGAAATCGGCCACCGTCTCGGGCAGCAGCCGCCCTGGCGGCGGCAGGGCCACGCTGCCGCCATTGACCAGCGGCACGCACAGCTCGATCAGGAAGGGGTCGAAGGTGTACTGCGTCGACAGCGCCGAGCGGTCGGCCGGTGTGACGCCGTACTCGCGGGCCAGCCAGGCCAGGCGCCGGGCCAGCACGGCGTGTTCGACCATCACGCCCTTGGGGCGGCCGGTGGAGCCGGAGGTGAACAGCACGTAGGCCAGGTCCTGCTCCGCGGCGCGGGCCGGCGGGCCGAAGACCGGCGTATCGGACAGCGCCTGGCCCCAGTTCGTGACGGCCGTGCGCGCGTGCAGGTGGGCCAGGCGCTCCCAGTTGTCCTCGTTCACCAGCAGGGCCACCGCCTGGCTCTGGGCCAGGATGTCGGCCATGCGCGCGATCGGGGCATCGGGGTCCAGCGGCAGGAACGCGGCGCCCGACTTGGCAATGGCCAGCAGGGCGACCACCAGTTCGGCCGAGCGGGGCATGCACAGGGCCACGATGCGCTCGCGCTCGGCACCCAGCGCCACGAGCCGGTGGGCGAGCCGGTTGGCGCGCAGGTCCAGCGTCGCGTAGTCCATGCTGCCGCCATCCCACACCAGCGCCGTGGCCAGCGGGCGCATCAGCGCCTGGGCCTCGAAGGCTCCGATCCAGGTGCCCGGCTCGGGATGGCGTGGCAGGTGCGCATGCAGCCCGTGCACCAGGGCCTGGTGCTCGCGCGGCGGCACGATCGGCAGGCTCTCCAGCGCCATGTCGGGCGAGAAGGCCAGCGTCTGCACGATGTGCCAGATGCGCTGCGCCAGCGGCCCCATGTCGGCCGCGTCGAAGAAGGCGTCGCTGCCTTCGAGGATGAGTTCGAGGTCCTGGTCGTCGTGGAATTCGCAGACCGTGACGCCCAGCGGGTAGCGCGCCGTGCGCGAGAACAGCTGGCGCGAGTCCAGCAGTGCCGCGTCGCCGAAGGACACGGCATAGTCCTGCCGCTCGAAGGACAGCAGCACGTCGAAGATGCGGTCGCGCCCGTTGCGCACCACCTCCAGCACCCGCCCGAATTCGCTGAGCGGATACCGCGGATGGCGCAGCGCGCCGCGCATCGACAGGCCCACCGAGGCCACGAGTTCCGCCGCCGTCATGCCGGGGCGGATATGCACCTGCACCGCCATCACGCCCACGAACATGCCCAGCGTGTCACGGAAACGCCGGCCGCCGCGGTTGAGGCTGGGCACGCCGATCACCACGTTGTCGCGCTCGGCGGTGCGCGCGAAGTACAGCGCCAGCGCGGCGAAGAAGTAGTTGAAGGGCGTGACGCCTGCCGCCACGGCCTGCTGCTGCAGCCGGCTGAAATCCACGCGCGGCAGGGCCATCACCTCCAGGTGCGCGGCCGCCAGGCCCTCGGCACGGCCCGCACCGGGCTTGCGCGGCACGACCTCAGGGGGCAGCTCGGGCAACTGCTGGTGCCAGTAGGCGGCGTCACGCTCGAAGGCAGGGGACTGCCGGTAGGCGTTGGAATCCTCGATGAAGGCCACGTAGCCGGGGTCGGCCGTGGCCGGTGCGGCTGCGGCGCCCTCACCATCGCCCTCCCCCAGGGCGTTGTAGAGCGCGCTCCATCGCTGCATCACCAGCGACGTTCCCCAGCCGTCCATGACCAGGTGGTGGAACTGGATCGTCAGTCCGTGCAGCGCGGCCTGGGGACCTTCGGGATCACCCTCGGCATACCCCGCGGTCGTGTCGCGCGCGTGCAGCAACGCGAAACGCCAGGGCGGCGCGCCATCGAGCGCGAACGGCTCGCGGATCCATTCCAGCCACCAGTCGCGCATGGCCTGGCGCGGATCCGGGCTGTCGCCCAGGTCCACCACGCGCAGGGCCGCGTCCACGTGTGGCAGCAGCTGCTGGCTGCCGTCGGGCAAAGGGGCCAGGCGCAGCGCCTGGTTCTCGGCGACCAGCTGGGCCAGCGCACGCTCGAAACGGGGCAGGTCGAGATGGCCCACCAGGAAGGCGCCACCGCCGATGTTCAGGTGGGCGCTGCCGGGCCAGGCAAGCTGGTCGCGCCAGACCTCGCGCTGGCTCAGGGACAGGGGCAAGGCCTGCGCGTTCAGCGCCGGGTCGGCTTGCGGTCCCACAGCGCGATCTCTTTCATGGCGTAGCGGTACCCCACCTCGGCGATCTCGGAGGCCATGCGGTACCCCATGAGGGGAAACGATGCCACGGGCGGTTCCAGGTAATGGTCCGACGCGCTGATGGTGCTGCCGCGCTGGTTGAGGCCACCGATATGGCTGGCGCGGTACAGGATTTCGCCGATGCCGGGCTCCTTGAAGTCGCTCTGGAAATAGCCCTTGATGGTCTTCCAGGTCGACAGCCGCGTGACCGACGGGTCCACGCCCATGTGGTCGCGCACGTCCACGTCGATGGCGATGATGGTGCCGTTGCCGCGGCGCTTCTCCAGCTTGGTGCCCAGGCGCATGCGCATGGCCGCCACGGGCACGTTCTCCAGGATGGCGCCGTCCACGAGCAGGTCGCCGTTGTGGATCACGGGCGGGAACAGGCCCACCGGCGAGTTGCTGGCCAGCACGGCGCGCCACAGCGGGCCGTCTTCCTGTACCGTGGTGCAGGCGCGGCTGAGGTTGCAGGCCGCGGCGAAGTAGGGCCGCCACATGGCATCCACCGAGCGGTCGCCGAACATCTTGCGCAGGTCGCGCTGCACGCGCTTGCCCGAGACCACGGAGATCACGGGAATCGTCGGGCGCTCGCCACCGCGCGCGAATTGCATGGTCTGCTCGCGGATCTGGTCCAGCGGCACGTCGCAAGCGTACTGCGCGCCGATCAGCGCGCCCATGCTGTTGCCACCCACCAGGTCCACCGGGATGCCGGATTCGTGCAGCGCGCGCAGCACGCCCAGGTGCGCGAAGCCGCGCGCGCCCCCACCGCCCAGCACCACGCCCACCGCGGTGCCGGTCAGGAAGCGCGCCAGCCGTGCATAGTCGGGCTGGTGGTCCACGCGGGTCGGGTAGACACGTTCGTAGTCGTAGCCGGCGCGCCACGATGTGATCTCCACCGGGTCGCGCGCGACCGCGGGATGCAGCAGCACCAGGTGCTTGCGCTTGAGCTCGTAGCCCGGCTCCTGCTCCAGCACGCGCACCTGCTCGCTGGGGCGGCTCTTGCTCAGCGCGTCGGCCACGAACACGACCTGGTCGGCCTGGCGGAAGGCGCGCCGCGTCCAGGCCGAAGGCTGCTTGTCGGTCTGGTAGATCAGGAAGTCGAACTTCTCTTCCAGCTCGTCGTAGCGGTCACGGCCATGCGCGAAGATGGTGGCGTTGGGGTCCAGCGTGCGCTCTTCCTCGGGCGCCACGTGGTAGGCCCGGCCCATCTGCGCGCAGGCCCGCGTCAGGCCGAGGGCAACCTGCGTGGCGTCGGACTCGGGGGACAGCGGCACCACCACGAAGATCTGCGCATGCCGCCGTTCCACGGTCTGCGAGGAATGGCGCAGGTGGTTGAAGATGGCCTGCGAGAACACCTTGTTCAGCGGCAGTGGATGCTTCTCCAGCAGCTTCTCGAAATCCGCCTTGGACAACAGCGCCAGCGTGGAATCCCGCAGCGCCGTGATGTCGGCGGCACGGGCCTGCTGCAGGATCAGTCCGGCCTCGCCGACGCTCTCGCCCGCACGGATCTCGTTGTACAGCTGCAGGCCGGCCTTCTTGTCGCGGCGCGAGACACGCAGGCGCCCGCTGATCATGAAGAACATCAGGTCGGCGGGGTCCCCCTCGCGGTAGACCACGTCACCGCCCG
The DNA here is from genome assembly GCA_965278985.1 of Burkholderiaceae bacterium. Taxonomy (GTDB): domain Bacteria; phylum Pseudomonadota; class Gammaproteobacteria; order Burkholderiales; family Burkholderiaceae_C; genus CAISIP01. The sequence continues at coordinate 3,903,228 of OZ257131.1, forward strand.
CCACGAAATGCGGCTTGAGCGCCGCCGCCAGATCCTGCAGCACCTGTTCGTCCAGGGCGCCGAACACGCCACTGGCGCGCAGCATGTCCAGTATCCGGGCATCGGGAAGGGAGGCTGGGAGCATCGCGCAAGTCTACCGTGCGGAGGAAACCTTCAGAAACATCATTTTGGTGCGGTTCGCGCAGCCTGCGCTCAGGCAGCCCCCTGCGCCAGGAGCTCGGAATCCATCCAGCCGACGAAGCGGTCCACCACCCGCACCCGGCGCTTGCGCTGTGGCAGCACGAGGTGGTAGCCATAGGACGAGGACACGCTGCCATCGACGACCCGGCACAGAAGGCCTTGTTGCACCATGTCGTCCACCAGGTGGCGCCACCCGATCACCGCGCCCTGGCCCGTCAGCGCCGCACCGATGGCCAGCGTGTAGTTGTCGAAGGCGGGCGCGGTCTGCTGGGGCGTGCCCTCCACGCCCAGGCCCCGGAAGACCCCGGGCCAGTCGAACCAGCGCTGCCCGGGCGAGGGCTTGAGGTGCAACAACGGCATGGCCGCCATGCCCTGCTGACCTTGGCCGAAGCGCGCCAGCAGGCCCGGGCTGCAGACCGGGTACACCTCCTCCTGGAACAGCAGGCGCGATTCACCGCGCTTCAGCCGCCCGTCGCCGAAGACGATCGCCGCGTCGACATCCCCCGGCATCTGGCCCAGCATGCGGTTGGTGGTGATCAGGCTCACATCCAGGCTGGGGTTGCGGTGGTAGAAGCGCTGCAACCGCGGGATCAACCAGTACGCGGCAAAGGCGAAGTCGGTGGCCACCGCCAGCACCTCGCGCGGCGCCTGGGCGTTGACGGCCTCGAAGCCCGCACGCACGGATTCCAGCGCATCCTGCACGTGGTCCAGCAGCACCATGCCCGGGCCCGTGAGCTCGATGCCGCGGTAGACGCGGTCGAAGAGCCGGGTGGAGAGCTGCTTCTCCAGCCGCTGCACCTGCTGGCTGATGGCGGGCTGCGTGGTGCCCAGCTCGGCAGCCGCCGCCGTGAAGCTCAGCAAGCGCCCGCAGGCCTCGAACACGCGCAGCAGGTCCAGCGATGGCAGTTGGCTTGACATAAGGCCAGCTTATCCCTTGTATGGTCCGGGCGCCAGTTTACCGGGGGACTTCGAGGACTCATCATTGCCGGCAATCCCTGGCCCACCACTGCCCCCTTCCGACCCATGCCCCAGTCCCGCCCCAACATCCTGTTCATCATGGCCGACCAGATGGCCGCGCCGATGATCCCGCTCTACCACCCGGCGTCCGTCGTGCAGATGCCGCACCTGCAGCGCCTGGCGGCCGAAGGGGTGGTCTTCGACTCGGCCTACTGCAACAGCCCGCTCTGTGCCCCGTCGCGCTTCAGCCTGGTGAGCGGCCAGTTGCCCTCGCGCATCGGCGCCTATGACAACGCGGCGGATTTCGCCGCCGACATCCCCACCTATGCCCACTACCTGCGCCGCGATGGCTACCGCACGGCCTTGTCGGGCAAGATGCATTTCTGCGGGCCGGACCAGCTGCATGGCTACGAGGAGCGCCTGACCAGCGACATTTACCCGGCCGACTACGGCTGGTTCGTCAACTGGGATGCGCCCGAGGAACGGCTGTCGTGGTACCACAACATGTCCTCGGTGCTGCAGGCCGGCCCCTGCGTGCGCACCAACCAGCTCGACTTCGACGACGAGGTGGTGTTCAAGGCGCGCCAGTACCTGTACGACCATGTGCGCAACACACCAGGCAAGCCTTTCTGCCTGACGGTGTCGATGACGCATCCGCACGATCCCTACACCATCCCCAAGGAATTCTGGGACCTGTACCGCGACGAGGACATACCCATGCCGCGCGTGCACATCGACCAGCGCGACCAGGACCCGCATTCGCAGCGCATCCTGAAGGTCATCGACCTGTGGGGCAAGACCATGCCCGAGGACGCCGTGCGCCGGGCGCGGCGCGCGTACTTCGGCGCCTGCAGCTACATCGACCACAACATCGGCCAGCTGCTCAAGACGCTGCAGGACTGCCAGCTCGCCGAGGACACGATCATCGTGTTCTCGGGCGACCACGGCGACATGCTGGGCGAACGCGGCCTCTGGTACAAGATGCACTGGTTCGAAGCCTCGGCCCGCGTGCCGCTGGTGGTGCATGCGCCGGGACGCTTCGCGCCGGGCCGCGTGGCGCAGTCCGTGTCCACCATCGACCTGCTGCCCACCTTCGTGGACATGGCGGGGGGCCGGCTGGACGCCGGCCTGCACCTGGACGGCCGCTCCCTGCTGCCGCACCTGCAGGGCACGGGCGGCCATGACGAGGTCTTCGGCGAATACATGGCCGAGGGCAGCAACGCGCCACTGCTGATGCTGCGGCGCGGACGCTACAAATTCATTCACTCCCTGCGCGACCCGGACCTGCTGTTCGACCTGCACAACGACCCCGACGAGCTGGACAACCTGGCCGGTGTGCCACGGTGCAAGGATCTGGTGGCGTCGCTGCGCGCGGAGCTGCATGCGCGCCAGGACCTGGAAGCCCTGCACGCCCAGGTCCTGGCCAGCCAGCGGCGCCGCAAGCTGGTCTACGGCGCACTCACCCAAGGCAAACGCACGCCGTGGGACCACCAGCCGATGGTGGATGCCAGCCAGCAGTACATGCGCAACCACATCGACCTGGACGACCTGGAGCGCAGGGCGCGGTTTCCCCGACCCTGACAAGGGAACACGGAGCCTGTCTGATAATGGGCGATGCCCACGCAACTGGCTGATCGACTCCAGGACATTGCCGCCCTGTGTGAGCGCTACGGTGTCTCGCACCTGGAGTTGTTCGGATCGGCAACGCGTCCGGACTTCGATCCGCAACGCAGCGACTACGACTTTCTGGTCGAACTGGACCGGGATACCCCGGGCTCCCTGGGAAAGCGGTGGACGGAACTGGCCGACGCTTTGGAGCGGCTGCTCGGACGCCCTGTCGACCTGGTAAACCCCCGCTACATCCGCAACCCTTACTTCCTGCAAGCCGTCAACAGTAGCCGTACTGTTCTCTATGACCGACAAGACGCCCAAGCTGCTCGTTGATGCGCTGGGTGCCATCGAGACGGCGCAGGAATTCCTGGCCAACATTGCGCTGACGTAGTAGCTGGAAGACAAGATGCGCCGCTCCGCCGTGGAGCGGCAATTGGAAATCCTGGGAGAAGCATGTGGCCGGCTCGCGAAACTCGAACCGGTATTGCTTGATGCAGTCACCAACATGCGGTTGGCCATCGCGATGCGCCATCGCATCATTCACGGCTACGACGCCGTGGACGACGAGATCGTCTACCTGACAGTGACAAATGACCTGGGTGGACTGCATCACGAACTCCGCCGTTTGCTGGATGCAAGAGGCTAGGCAGCAGGAATAACCCTCAATGAAAATCCCTGCTGGTCGTCGCCAGCCCGCCCAATAACGGCGTGAGGTCACGCAGGCGCTTGGCGATCAGATGGCGCACTTCGCCGCCGCTGTCCTCGTCGCGCTGCCAGATACCGTATACCGCCAGCAGGCGGGAGTGCAGCAATTCGGCGCGCTGCTTCTCGCGCAGGCTTTTCCACACCACCACGTTGACGTTGCCCGTCTCGTCCTCCAGCGTGACGAAGACCACGCCCTTGGCGGTCTGCGGCTGCTGGCGCGTGACGACGATGCCGCAGGCGCGCACGAGGCGGCCGTGGGGGGCATCGCGCAATTCGGCGGCGGTCAGCAGGCGCATGGTGGACAGTTGCGGGCGCAGCAATGCCACGGGGTGGCTGCGCAGCGAGAGGCCGGTGGCGGCGTAGTCGGCCACCACTTCTGCGCCTTCGGACGCGGGCGCCAGGCTCAAGCGCGCTTCGTGCACCGGCACGGTCTTGAACAACGCGGGTGCGGGCCGCAACGCCGTGGCATCCCAGAGCTGCTGGCGGCGATGGCCCGAGAGGCTGCGCAGGGCATCTGCTTCCGCCAGGGCCCGCAGATCGCCCAGGTCGAGGGCAGCACGCAAGGCGAGGTCTTCGGTGCTGCTGAAGGGCGCGGTGGTACGCGCCTGCACGATGCGGCCGGCCGGGGCCTTGCCCAGGCCCGCCACCATGCGCAGGCCCAGGCGCACGGCAGGATCGGAAGCGCCGTCGATGGCCTCCAGCGTGCAGTCCCAGTCGCTGTACACCACGTCCACGGGGCGGGTGCGCACGCCATGGCGGTGGGCGTCCTGCACCAACTGCGCGGGCGAATAAAAGCCCAGCGGCTGCGCATTGAGCAGCCCGGCCAGGAAGCAAGCCGGCTCGTGGCACTTGAACCAGCTGCTCTGGTAGACCAGCAGCGCGAAGCTGGCGGCATGGCTTTCGGGAAAGCCATATTCGCCGAAGCCTTCGATCTGCTTGAAGATCTGCTCGGCGAAGGCACGGGGGTAGTTGTTCTGCACCATCCGGTCCACCAGCCGGTCGTAGAACTTGTGGACCCCGCCCTTGCGCTTCCAGGCGGCCATGGAGCGGCGCAGGTCGTCGGCCTCGTCGGGCGTGAAGTCGGCGGCGATCATCGCGATCTGCATGACCTGTTCCTGAAAGATCGGGATGCCCAGCGTGCGGCCCAGGGCATCGTGCAGCCGCACGTCGAGCGCACTCTGCCAGGCCACCCCCTGCTCTCTCATCGCCCGGCGCTTCAGGTAGGGATGCACCATGCCGCCCTGGATGGGCCCGGGCCGCACGATGGCCACCTCGATCACCAGGTCGTAGTACTCGCGGGGCCGCAGGCGCGGAAGCATGCTCATCTGAGCCCGGCTTTCGATCTGGAACACGCCCACCGTGTCGGCCCTGCAGATCATGTCGTAGGTGGCCACATCCTTGCCGGGAATGTCCTGCAAGGCCAACGGGCGTCCGCGCCACTGGATGACGAAATCCCGGCAACGGCGCAACGCACTGAGCATGCCCAACGCCAGCACGTCCACCTTGAGCAGGCCCACGTCGTCCAGGTCGTCTTTCTCCCACTGGATCACGTAGCGGTCGGGCATGCTGGCCGGCTCCACCGGCACCAGGCGCGTGAGCTTGTCCTGCGTTAGCACGAAGCCACCCACGTGCTGGCTCAGGTGGCGTGGGAAGTCGACCAGCTGCTGCGTCAGCGTGAGCCATTGCCGGATACGCGTGTCTTCGGCCGCGATGCCGGCGCCCTGCAACTGCTCCGCCAGGTGTGGCGCCAGTACGATGTGCTGGTCGAACCAGCGTTGTTCCTTGGCGAATGCGTCCACCAGCGCATCGTCGAAGCCCAGGGCCTTGCCCACGTCACGGATCGCGCTCTTGCGGCCGTAGCTGCTGACCACCGCCGTGAGCGCGGCGCGTTCGCGGCCGTATTTGCGGTAGATGTACTGGATGACTTCTTCGCGGCGCTGGTGCTCGAAGTCCACGTCGATGTCGGGTGGCTCACGGCGCTCGCGGCTGATGAAACGCTCGAACAGCACCTTGGTGCGACCAGGATCGATCTCTGTCACGCCCAGGCAATAACACACGGCGGAATTGGCGGCTGAACCACGTCCCTGGCACAGGATCTTCTCGTCCCGCGCAAAGCGCACGATGTCGTACACCGTCAAGAAGTACATCTCGTACTTCAGCTCGGTGATGAGCATCAACTCATGCTCTACCTGCTGGCGCACGCCATCGGGCACACCTCCCGGATATCTCCGCGCCATCCCCTCTTCCGTGAACTGCCGCAAGGTCTGCGCAGGCGTCTGCCCCGGCAGCACGGTCTCCACGGGGTAGTTGTATTGCAGCTCGTTCAGAGAAAACCGGCAGCGCGCGGCGACCACCTGCGTAGCCTCCATCGTCTCGTCCGGGTACAGGCCCGCGATGTCCACACGCTGGCGCAGATGGGCCTCGGCATTGGGCTGCAGCTCGAAGCCGCATTCGGCCACCGTGCGGGCCAGGCCCACGGCGGTGATCACGTCGTGCAGCGGCTTGCGGGCGCGCACATGCATGTGGACGCTGCCCGCCGCCACCAGCGGCACGCCGCTCTGCGCAGACACCTGCTGCAGGGTCTGGCGCCACAGGCCATCGTCCAACGCGCGCCACAGCACCAGTGCCAGCCACAACCGATCACCGAAGACCGCGCGTGCACGCAGGCACCAGCCGTGTAGCGCCTCGGCATCCAGCGTGCGCGGCGGCACCAGCAGCAGCTCGCAGTCCTGCAGCTTCGCCTGCACCACATCCTCCCAGCCCACCGCATAACTGCCCTTGGGTGCACGCGCACGTGCCGCAGTGATGAACTCGCAGAGGTTGCCCCAGCCTTGCAGGTTGTGGGCCATCACCACCAGGCGCGGCGAGGGCTCGGGGGCATCGGCCGGGCCGATGCGGAACTCGGCGCCCAGGATCAGGTACAGGTCCGTCCTGCGCGCCGCCACATGCGCCCGCACCACCCCCGACACCGAACACTCGTCGGTGATGGCCAAAGCGCTGTAGCCCAGTTCCACGGCACGCTCCACCAGCTCCTCGGGGTGTGAGGCACCACGCTGGAAGCTGAAGTTGGAGAGGCAATGCAGCTCGGCATAGGGCGGCAGTGCCGTGGAGGAAGGGGCAGACATGGGGAAGGGCTCGTACTCAACCGAAGATCCCCTGCAGGAACCAGCGGCTGGTGCTGCGCACCGTGGCGGCATTCCCTGCCTGGTCGCGGACGGTGGGACGCTCGCGGTAGATCCACAGCAGCCCCGCCTGCGCACTGCGCGCCAGGAAATAGTCGCGCCGCACGGCCCCGCGGCCGGATGCCTGCGCAGTGGCGATGTCCCACCAGGCGGCCTCCAGGCGCTGCGGCCCGGCCATCATCACCAGCGCGCCCTGGTACAGCGGCCTGTCTGGCGGCTGCACCATCAGCGGCAAGGGCGGCTCCAGCAGCCAGGTGGGATACAGCGAGGCATCTACGCGTGGCAGTGGCGCCATGCGCACCCCCCGCTTGCGCGCAGCTTTGGTGGGCGTGGCCCCCTTGGCATCGGTGGCCAGCGAGGGCAGCCAGGCCTGCATGCATTCGGGGCGGTGGTCGGCATGGGGCTCGGCACGCAGCACCTGCTCCGGCCCCAGGCGTGCGCTCATGCGCTCCAGCATCTGGCGCAGGCCTTCGCCCGTGCGCAGCGTCTCGGGCAGCAGGCTGGCGCTCTCGCCGGGCAGGGGGGCCGTCTCCAGGGAACGCAGGCGCAGCCAGGTGGCCGGCGCGGGCAGGCGCACATGGGCCAGGTGTTCGGCCAACAGGCGCTGCAGGTGCGGCATGTCGCGCGTGGCTTCGGCGGTGCGCACCGGCAGGCTGCCGCGCGTCGCGGTATCGCGGCGCGGGTCCATCTCCCAGGACAGCTCCATCGCCACGATGCCACGCTGGCGCGCCTGCAGCCACAGCCGCAGCTGGGACAGCAGGCGGTTGGCCCCGAACATCAGCACCGGCGCCGATTCCACCTGGGCGGGCAATTCCAGCGGCATGTCGAAGACATCGGGCAGCACCAGCCAGGGATAGACCTCGGGCCGCAGCCCGTAGGCCTTGTCCAACGCCTCCAGCAGGCCGGCGCCGAAGCGCCGCGCAATGCCGGCGCGCGGCAGGGCGCGCAAATCGCCCCAGTTGCGGCAGCCCAGGCCCTTGAGCGTGGCCAGGTGTTCGCGCGCTGCGGCCAGGGTGCGCAGGGGCAACTGGTCGGGCTCCGGCGGCACGGCGTCCGAGGCGAGTGGCAGGGCCTGCGCCTGTTGCAGCCGCGCCAGCGCCAGCAGCGCGCTCGCACCCTGCGCGCTGTGGATCGGAGCCAGCTCCGCCGGGGGGGACTGCATACGGGCCACCAGGGGTTGGCGGCCGCCGAAGAGCCGATCGCTGGCCGACACCTCGCACACCACCGCCGGGCCCACCCTGGCCACGCGCTCGGTGAACTGCAGTGCCCACCAGCCCAGGGCCTGCGGCACGTCCACGGGCCGCAGCCCAATGGCCACCTCCCGTTCTGAACGCCCCCCGGTACGGGCTGCGCCCAGCCCGCCCCCCGAGGGGAACAAGCCCACTGGGGGCGGCCCGGCGGTTGCTTCAGAGCACGCCTCAGGATGCGCCTGCAACGCGATCCAATGCATGGCCTTTCCCTCCCGCCATTCCTGTCACCCGTACCAGCGCTGGTCGCAGCGGCTGCGCAGGCGCCTCGGTGCGTGCCGGCGCCGGCACGACGTAACGCCCCAGCATGGTGGCCAGCCGCCCTTGGCGCGCGGGCAGCCGCAGCGGCGTGGCCAGCGGCGGCCCGCGCCGCTTGAAGATCTCGATCTGCAGGGCATCCTCCTGCCGCGGCAGTGTGGCCAGCAGGCGCAGCGGCGCGGGCGACGCTTCCTGCCGCGCCGGGGCCAGCCGCATCACGAACAGCAGCTTGGACTGCTGCGCTGCCGCCAGGTGCAAGCGGCGCAACGGCTCGGCCTGCACCTTGGGCAGCCAGGCCATCACCGCGGCCACTTCTGCGCAGCGCAGCGCCTGCTCGCAGGCCCACAGACGCGCTGCCGGCTCCGAGGAGGTGATGCACAGCAGGCGCTCCGGCGCCAGCCCCTGGGCCGCCAGCGCCGGGCCGAAGGGCGCATACGGCGCCCCCACCAGCACCACTGGCCCCGGCGGCGCCACCGCCAGCGCTGGCAACAGCAGCCGCCATTCCCCCTGCCCCGGCTGGACCTGCAGGATTTCCACCATCGCCCCACGCGGCCAGCCGCCGCCGGGCAGCTCGGCATCCAGTGCGGCATGGCCGCTGGGCAGCGTCGTTTCGCCCGCGCCCGCCAGGGCGTCGGCCGTCCATACCCCGGGGTGGGCGGAGGGCGCAGCGGCAAGGTAGGAGGGGCGGGTCATCGGAGGCAGATACGCCCGGACCCGCATGGTTGCGGCCCCGGATCGGAATACTGTGGTTAAAACCAGTATATTCCGATGAAGCGGCCATGTGCAATGCCCCGCTTCCCCGCTAGGACATGCAGTGGTCCCTACCAGTGCACCCTTGGAAACGGCTTTGCCGGGCCACCGGGTGCGCCCCCCAGTGGGGGGTATCGGACGGCTACAAGAAGTGAGCCGTCCAAACGGGGGGCGTGCTATTTACCCCAGAAACAGATCCCCAAAACCGGCAGCGAACAGCACCACGTACGGGAAGGCCACCGTCGGCCGGCACGCATTGGTCAAATACTCGGACAACAGCCCCGCCGTGCTGCGCCGGTAGTCCAGCCAGTTGCTGTGCAGCTGGAAGGGCAGGCTGGCCTCGCCCAGGCGGCCCCAGGCGGCGATCTGCTTCTCCAGCTGCAGCAGCCGGTCCCCCAGGCGCGACTGGTAGGTCTTGAAGATGCCGTCCTGCAGCCACAGCACCAGGATGGACAGGCAGACCAGCCAGGGCATCAGCTGCAGCGCCGCGCCCGCGAAAAACACCAGCACCGCGGCCAGCTTGATGGCCAGCGCCCAGCCCTCGTAACGCTCGTAGTTGTCCTGCAGCGTGACCCATTCGTGGCCCAGCGAGGCACGGGGGTCCATGGGAGCGTCATCCATCATGTACTCAACCTTGTGAAGCGGGCACCGCGGTTCAGTGCCCCGTTGCGCGGCCGGTCTGCGGCCAGCGCCATTGCAAATAGATCCAGGCCACGAGCCCGATGCCCAGCATCAGCAGCGACGCCGCCGCCAGCCCCCGCGTGGAATGCATCACCAGCGGGGCCACCACGCCGGCCACGATCCCGTTGGCCGCCGAGCCCACGAACATCTGCAGCGAGGACGCCATGCCCCGGCGCTCGGGGTGCAGGTCCAGCACGAGCAGCGTCACCACCGGCACCATCAGCGCCCAGCCGAAGGCGAACACCGCCAGCGGCAGCAAGGCCCATGCCACGTGCGCCGTGAAGAACCAATTGGCCACCAGGTTCAGCACTGATGCAGCCAGCATGATCAAAAAACCCCGGCGTATCTGCCGACGCGGCGAGATGCGCCCCGCCAGGTGCCCGCTGCGCCAGGCGCCCAGCATGATGCCGCCGATATTGAGCGCGAAGAACCAGAAGAACTGCTGCGGCGCCAGCCCCAGGTGCCCGCCCAGGAAGGCCGGCGCCGACAACACGTACAGGAAGTTGCCGTTGAAGGGCACGCCGCTGGCCAGCGCCAGCAGCAGGAAGCGCGGGTCCGCCCCCAGCTGCCAGTAGCCGCGCAGCAGGTTGCGCACCCGGAAGGGCTGGCGGTGCGCGCGCGGCAACGACTCGGGCAGCAGCTTGTAGTTGGCGATCCACAGCCCCACGCCAAAGGCCGCCAGGAACCAGAAGATGACGTGCCAGTCGCCATGCACGAACAGCCAGCCGCCGATGATCGGTGCGATGGCCGGCGCGATGCCGAAATAGATGGTGACCTGGCTCATCACCTTCTGCGCCTGCGAGGGCGGGAACATGTCGCGGATCACCGCGCGCGAGACCACGATGCCCGCGCCCGTGGACAGCCCCTGCACCACGCGGAAGAACACCAGCTGACCGATGCTCTGCGACAGCGCACAGCCCGCCGAGGCCAGCGTGAACACCGCCACGCCCCACAACACCACCGGCCGGCGCCCGAAGCTGTCGGAGATGGCGCCATGGAACAGCGCCATGAAGGCGAAGCCGAAGAGGTAGGCCGACAGCGTCTGCTGCATCTGCACCGGCGTGGCCTGCAGCGACCGGGCGATGCCGTCGAAGGCCGGCAGGTAGGTGTCGATGGCAAACGGGCCCACCATGCCCAGCAGGGACAACAACATGGCCAGCGCCCACGACGGGGCACGCCACAAGGAGCGGGCTTCAGGATGCATGGACCGACGCGCAGGCTGCTGCCACTATTCCTCTTCGTCGTCCTCGGCCGCGTCGCCGGCTTCGTCCGGATCCTTCTCCAGCCTGGCGGCCAGGCGCCGCTCCAGGTCCTGCGCCTCGGTCAGGAATTGCGCGGTGGGGACAGGCTTTGCCAGCCGCCAGGACGGCGGATAGAACTGCGACAGGTACAGCTGGTCGGACAGGCGCCGGTTCTTGAGCCATTGCGAACCCAGCGTGGCGGGCACGCCCACCAGCAGCACCAGCAGCACACCCACGAGGATGCCGCGGCGCGACTGCGGGGCCGCCACCACGAGGTGGCGGTACAGCCCCCAGGCGGCAAAACCCACCAGCGCCAGGTAAGCGAAACGCCCCAGCATCTCCCACGAGAAGGCGAAGGCCAGCACCTGCATCACCATCTCGACCACCGTGCCCAGCACCACGGCGGCGCAGGCGATGCGCACATGGCGCCAGAACTGCGCCTGGTGCGTGATGACGCGCGAAGCCAGGGCCCACAGCCCCGCCCACAGGAACAGGATGCCCAGGCCACTGAGCAGGAACTGCGGCAAGGCCTGCCAGGAGCCGTCCAGGCCTGCGCCGCGCAGCCACAGCTGGGCCACCATCAGCACCAGCAGCAAGGCCACGGACACCACGCTGAGCACACCGGCGCCGAAAGATGCGCGCGGCAGCGGCAGTTCCTCGGCCAGTGGCGCCGTGGCCATGCGCAGCCGCAGCTGCAGGCGGCCCAGGCCCACGGACTGGTTGTGGGCCCAGTCGAACTGGCTGTGGCGGGGATGCTGCTGCCGCCCCTGCTGCACGCCGTTGCGCGTCTCCAGCACATGAGCCCGCACCCGGTCCACTCCGGCGGGCTCCAGGCGCAGGTGGTGCGCCGCCACGTGCGGATCGTCCAGCACCATGTCCGCATCCAGCGCGCGTCCCACCGTCACCGGCCACTGGTGGATGGGCAGGCGGGCCGTCACATGGCCGTGGCGCTCCATGGCCTCCAGCACGGCCAGCACGGGACGCGCCGTGCCCGCAGGGGTCGCGGTGCCCCCTGCGTCGATGCTGTCGACCACGACTGCGTCGTTGGCGTCGTTGACGTCGTTCATGGCGCGGCCTCCCACTGGAAGGCATCGAGGTACTGCGCGACCAGCTTCAGGCCGTTGGCGAAACTCACGCCGCGTGCGTCCAGCCGCCCCTGCACACCCTGGGTAGGCCGGTTCAGCGAGGCCACCAGCACCGACATGTCGTACAAGCCGGGGAACTTGCGGTAGGCGCTGGCGCAGACCACGGCACGCATGGCCATGCCCTTGCGGTCGATGTAGCGCTCGGTGCATTCAGCCGCCGTGACACGCCGGTTGCCCTGCACCTGGAAGGGTTCGTTGGCGAAGCCACGGCCCACCAGCTGCGAGAAGCGCAAGGCGCCCATCTTCGGCGCGTCATAGGCCTCGTAGCGCAGCTCGATGAAGCCCGTGGTGGCATCCCCCGTGTAGAGGTAGCTGTCGATGGCGCAGTCGGTGCGCTCCAGGTCGAATGCCTTGTTGTCCGCGTTGCGGCCACTGCCCCAGCAACGGGCCAGCGCATCGTCCAGGACCGGCACGCTGTAGCCGCCATGCTTCTGCAGCTTGAGCGGCGTGGACAGGAAGCGCTGCGTCAGCTGCTCCTGGTGCTGCATCAGCTGGCGCGTGACCTCGGCGTAGGCCGGCTGCGTGAGCGGCTTGGCCTTGGCCCCGCTGGCCAGCAGCGCCTGCGCGAATTCTCCGGGCACGAGGAAGCTGAGCTGCTCGCCATCGCGCTGCTTGGACACGTTCACGCCTACCACCCGCCCGGCGTCGTCGAGCACCGGCCCGCCGCTCATGCCCGGGTTGATGGCGCCGCCGAAGAAGATGCGCGGATGGAAGCTGCGCAGGGCGAGGCCGTTGTAGGTGCCCTCGGTCACGGCAAAACCGATGTCCTTGGGGTTGCCCAGCGAGTAGATGCGTTCGCCGCGGGAGAGCGGCGTCTTCACGTCGCGGAACTCCAGCACCGGGAAGGCCGTGGCGGCATCGGCGGGCGGCACGGCACGCAGCAGCGCCAGGTCGTGCAGCACGTCGAAGGCCAGCAACTGCAGCGGAGCCTCCTTGCCATCCACGGGCACATACACCCCGCGGTAGCGCTCGGGCTCCAGCGCCAGCTGGCTCGCGACGTGGAAGTTCGTGATGATCAGCCCGTCGCTGGAGACGAAGAAGCCCGAGCCCACGCTGGACTGGGTGTCGCTGTTGCGCAGCAGGGTGCGGATCTGCACCAGCTTGTCGCGGGCGCCCTGGTACGCCAGCTGCGCGTTGTGTGACAGGGGGGCGGCAGGCACGGCGGCAGGGGCCTGCAGCGGGTTTTGGGCCTCGGGTGCGGAGGCGGCTTGCGCGGGTGGTTCGGCGCCGCCCAGTCGTGGCAGCTGGACCTGGGCCAGTGCGCTGCTTGCGGCCAGCGCCAGCAGCAGAGGCCCCAGCCAGCGGCGGAGCACGGAGGAATTTTGCATTGCAGGATTCTAGGGATGTGCCGCACCCCCACGGTTTGCAAGCTCTAGCAGGGGCTGCCGAAGCCCCCGCCACCCGGCGTGTGCACCTCGAAGATGTCGCCTGCGCCCATCTCGGCCTGGCCGATGTGGGCCAGCTCCTCGACGCGGCCATCGCTGCGCAGCACGCGGTTGATGCCCGGCGCGCCAGCGTCCCCGCCGGCCATGCCGAACGCCGGGTGAACGCGCCCGTTCGACAGGATGCCGGCCGTCATCGGCTCCAGGAACCGGATGCGGCGCACGCCACCCTCCCCGCCGCGCCAGCGCCCCGCACCGCCCGAGCTGCCGCGAATCGCGTAGGACTCCAGCCGCACGGGAAAACGGAACTCCAGGATCTCCGGGTCCGTGAGCCGCGAGTTCGTCATGTGGGTCTGGACCACGCTGGTGCCGTCGAATCCGCCCGTCAACTGTCCCTGCGCATCGAAGACACCGCCCGCGCCGCTGCCTCCCGAGATGGTCTCGTAATACTGGTGGCGCGCATTGCCGAAGGTGAAGTTGTTCATCGTGGGCTGGCTGCCCGCCATCACGCCCAAAGCGCCAAAGAGCGCGTTGGTGATGCAGGTGGAAGTCTCCACATTGCCCGCCACCACCGAAGCCGGCGGATGCGGGTTCAGCATGGAGCCGGGCGGGATGATGACCTTCAGCGGCTTGAGGCAGCCCGCGTTGAGCGGGATCGCATCGTCCACCAGCGTGCGGAACACGTAGAGCACGGCCGCCATGCACACGGCGGTGGGCGCGTTGAAGTTGTTGGTCTGCTGCGGGCTGGTGCCGGTGAAGTCGATCTCGGCGCTGCGGTTCGCCGCATCCACGCGCACCGCCACCTGGATCTGCGCGCCGTTGTCCAGTGGCAGCGTGAAGGCGCCGTCTTGCAAGTGCGTGATCACGCGGCGCACGGACTCCTCGGCGTTGTCCTGCACATGGCGCATGTAGGCCTGCACCACGTCCAGGCCGAACTGGGCGACCATCTTGCGAAGTTCCTGCACACCCTTCTCGTTGGCGGCGAGCTGCGCCTGCAGGTCGGCCATGTTCTGGTGCGGATTGCGGCTGGGGTATTGGCCGCTCTGCAGCAGAGCCACCATCTCGGCCTCGCGCAACACGCCGCGGTCCACGAGCTTGAAGTTGTTGATCTGCACGCCCTCTTCTTCGATGCGCGTCGAGAAAGGCGGCATGGAGCCCGGCGTGCTGCCACCGATGTCGGCGTGGTGGCCGCGCGAACCGACGTAGAAGGTGGGTTCCTGTTCGTCCGCGAGGTACACCGGCGTGATCACCGTCACGTCGGGCAGGTGCGTGCCGCCGTGGTACGGGTCGTTGAGCACATACACATCGCCCGGCGCCATGCGGCCTGCGTTGTCGCGGATCACGGTCTTGATGCTCTCGCCCATGGAGCCCAGGTGCACAGGCATGTGCGGCGCATTCGCGATCAAGTGGCCTTGGGCATTGAACAGCGCGCAGGAGAAGTCCAGCCGCTCCTTGATGTTCACCGAGTAGGCCGTGTTCTGCAGCTGCAGGCCCATCTGCTCGGCGATGTTCATGAAGAGGTTGTTGAACACCTCCAGCAGCACCGGGTCGGCCGTGGTGCCGGCCGCGAAGCGCTGCGCGCGCGGCACGCGGCGTTCCAGCATCAGGTGGTCGAAACCGGTAAGCGTGGCCTCCCAGCCCGGCTCCACCACGGTGGTGGCGTTCTTCTCGGCGATGATGGCCGGGCCCGGCAACACGTCGCCGGGGCGCATGTCTTCGCGCACGACCAGCGCGGCATCCTGCCAGCGGCCCTCTGCATACATGGGCACGGTCTCGCGGCGCGGCACTTCGCGTTCTGCAGCGAGTGCCACCTGTGCCTCGGCCGGTGCCGCACCCGGCAATACGGCCTCGACCGACACCGCTTCCACCACCAGGGCCTTGCCCGCCATCAGAAAGGCGAAGCGCTGGCGGTAGGCGGCCTCGAAAGCCGCCTGCATCGTTGTGCGCTGCGGGTCGAACGGAATGACCAATGCAGAGTCCGTGCCCTCGTAACGCAGATGCACACGCCGGTGCAGTTGGATCTCGCCATGGCCGGCCTGCTGCTGTTCCAGCTCGGCACGCGCCTCGGCCGCCAGGGCGTCGAGGCGCACCTGTAGCGCATTCATCGCCGCATCGTCCAGGCGCAGCTCCACAGCCTGCTCACGCATCACCGTCTGGTCCGCCAGGCCCATGCCATAGGCGCTGAGCACGCCGGCCAGCGGATGCACCATCACACGCGTCATGCCCAGCGCGTCGGCCACCAGGCAGGCGTGCTGGCCACCCGCGCCGCCGAAACACTGCAGCGTGTACCGCGTGACGTCGTAGCCCCGCGCCACCGAGATCTTCTTGATGGCATTGGCCATCTGCTGCACGGCGATCTGGATGAAGCCATCCGCCACCTCCTCGGCCGGGCGGCCGGTGCGCTCGGCCAGCTCGGCGAAGCGCTGCTGCACCACCTGCGCATCCAGCGCCTCGTCCGCGCCGGGTCCGAAGACCTTCGGAAACCACGCTGGTTGCACCTTGCCCACCATCACGTTCGCATCGGTCACGGCCAGCGGCCCACCACGCCGGTAACTGGCCGGGCCGGGGTTGGCACCCGCACTCTGCGGTCCCACGCGGAAACGCGCACCGTCGAACTGCAGGATCGAGCCGCCGCCTGCCGCCACCGTGTGGATGCTCATCATCGGCGCGCGCATGCGCACGCCCGCCACCTGCGTCTCGAACTCACGCTCGAAGCTGCCCGCGTAGTGGCTGACGTCGGTGCTGGTGCCGCCCATGTCGAAGCCGATCACACGCTCCTGCCCGGCGATGGCCGCCGTGCGCGCCATGCCCACGATGCCGCCGGCCGGGCCGCTGAGGATCGCGTCCTTGCCCTGGAAGCGGTGCGCATCCGTGAGCCCGCCGGAGGACTGCATGAAGTACAGCGGTACGCCCGGCATCTCGGCGGCCACTTGCTCCACATAACGCCGCAGGATGGGCGAGAGATACGCATCCACCACCGTGGTGTCGCCGCGCCCCACGAACTTCATGAGCGGGCTGGTGGCGTGTGAGGTGCTGACTTGCGTGAAGCCGACTTCGGTGGCGATGCGCGCCGCAGCTGCTTCATGCGCCGTATAGCGGTAGCCGTGCATGAACACGATGGCCACGCTGCGCAGGCCGGTGTCGAAGGCAGCCTGCAATGCGCCGCGCAGATGCGCTTGGTCCAGCGGCTGAATGACCTCGCCCTGCGCACCCACGCGCTCGCGGGCCTCGACGACCTCGCTATACAACAGTTCGGGCAAGACGATCTGGCGCGCGAAAAGCTGTGGCCTGTTCTGGTAGGCGATGCGCAGCGCGTCGCGGAAGCCGCGGGTGGTGACCAGCAACGTGGGTTCACCCTTGCGCTCCAGCAGCGCGTTGGTGGCCACCGTTGTGCCCATCTTCACGCACTCCACCATGTCTGGAGTGACGGCCTCGTGGGGCTTCAAGCCCAGCAGATGGCGGATACCGGCGACCGCCGCGTCGCGATAGTGCTCGGGGTTGTCGCTGAGCAGCTTGTGGGTGGCGATGCTGCCATCAGGCCGGCGCGCCACGATGTCGGTGAAGGTGCCGCCGCGGTCGACCCAGAATTGCCAGCGGGGGGGAATGGGGGTGTCCATGCCGTACTTTATAGCTACAAACATGTAAGGGAAGCCGATACCACCGCTGTCGAATCGGTCACTCTTCTTGACCTCCTCGAACTGGCTGGTGGACTGCGTGTTCTGCGCGGCTTCGATGCGCAGGTCTTCACCGGCCAGTACGTTGGAACCCTGGGTACGCACATCTAGCCCGCTGGCCATCGCCACTTGCTGCCCACCCACTTCGCTGACATGGGCGGTGGTGCTGTGCTGGCTGCTACGCTGGGTGACGGTGGTGGAGCCCAGCCATCCACTGGCCTTGATGTGGCTGGCGGTATGCAGGCCGTAGGCGCTCCGGCCCGCGTCGATGGTGATGTCACCCTGCGTCGCCTGGACAATGAGGGCGCCCAGTATGCACCTGGGCAGCGCCAATGAAGAACAGTCAGGTCAGTGAGACGAAGTCCGGAACTTCGACATCCGGCATGTTTTCGTAGGCCTTCAACACCGTCTGCAAAGGCGTCAACGATGGCTCCCGACCGGCCATCACGTCTTTGTCCCAATAGACGATCTTGAGCCACATCGCCCCACGCAACGATTGGCCACGGGCGAGCCATGGGTCTTCCATACTTGCTTGAAGCATGCGCCGTCCGGCGGCGAACATCTCTGCTCCATCGAACTGCGGCTGCGTTTGGTTCAGACACGCTGCATACGCGTAGTCGCGTGGCTTGATGATCTTCTTCAAGCTCTGCTTCTTGGCGCCCACTAGACGCTCGTAGGTATCGATTCCCTCTTGATATTTTCTGGCTTGCAAGGCGAAGGCCATGTAATCGTCGAGGCAGTGTTGGATGGTCCATGCCGCGCTACTTGGATCGTCATCCCAATACCCCAACTCATACCGCCGAGCCGCGTCCCAATCGGCATCTGCGTTGGTGCCGTTGAGCATCCAGTGGCCGATGGCGCGAGTCCAGTGCAGTTTGCATGAATGAAAGTTTGCACTCTCACCCATGACCTCCCCACGCTCGATGGCTTGATCGAGCCAATCGACGGATCGAGAGATTACTGGACGGATTTCTTCGGACAGACCTGCAAGCCAAGCATTGACAACATCGCCCAATTCGAAGTAAGCATAATTCCCAATCGGCTTGCCCTCTATGTCACGATCTTCGAATGCCCTGCGGAGTCCCCCTCCTTCAAAAAACACCCATCTATTTCGCTGCGGGTCAAAGTTCATTGCTCCTCCTAGCATGGATTTCCGCCACAGTAGCGAACTTGCACAGAGTTTTTGACGCTTCCTGCACCTACCGTATTGGTCGTGAAGTTTCCTTCCAAGAGATTCTTTTGAGCCACATCCCTCACTGCAGGAGGCAAGTTTGACCTGAGTATCGCAAACCGAGCCTCATCGACAGCCGCATCCCGCGTCACCCTTTTTGCAAAGGTCGGAGACTCACCGATATTGGCCGGATTGCTTCGGTACTTGCTATCCCACAGCGTCACCGCCCCGGTGGCCGGATTGACAGAGATGATGTCGTTGCCGTGCATCCCAACAGCGTCGCCCCACTTCAGCACCGTCTCTCCCAAGCCAGCTACCTCATTGGCAAGCCTGATTTCTGACTGGTATCCCGTCCAGTGTGAGTACGCCTGGTTGTCGGTCTTGGCCTTGGCCACCCAGTCGGGTGAATAGCTATACCCTGCAACGGGCGGCGGCAGGCTCGGGTGAAGTTCAACTCCATTGAACACGATCCGCGCCGTCGGCAACGCCTTCGTGACATTTTTTCCAACTGTCTTCACCGTGCCCGCACCGCCGGCTACGGGCAAATTGGACAGTACTTCTCCAAGTGATTTTGCAACAGCTGCGCCGTCACCGCGCTCATACGCATTGGCCAATTCCAGACGCTGTTCAGGCGACATGGCACCCAACAGTTGAGGCCAGTTGTCGGGGTTGGAGAGGAAAGCAAGCGCAGCGTCGCCCATCTTCCGGATGTCGCTCTTCGCCCGTTCATCACCACGCATTGCCTTGAAGCCAACGGAGGCTGCGCCGGCCATCGCAATCACTCCATCGGCAACACTCTCGACAAAGCCTTGACCTATATTCCAGACGGTATAGCCATCCATCGTGGCTCGCGCAAGGGCTTGGGTCTCTTGACGCTCCGCGAAGTACGTCTGGGGAGCAAAGATGACCGCCGACGACCCCCGGATGTATTCCGCCGCAGCTTGCCTAACTTCGACGACGAGCCCCTGGCAACTTGCGCTGGCCTGTTCGGCGCAGGCTTGCAGTTGTTGGTTGCGCTGCTGGTCAAGTGCTTCCAGCGATTTAATTTCAGCGGCGCAAGTGCTATCGCATTTGCCGACAAAACGCTTGTCCTTGAGTTCGCTCAGACGCCGCGCTTCTTTATGTTTGAGATAGTTGTTGGCTACCTCATTGAACGCCGCAGCGCCACCACCGCTACCGCCCACAACAGCGCCCACTGCAGCGCTCGCCAGCGCCGTGATGGCGCTGGCGAGGTTCCCGTCCACACCGTAGGCCTTGAGCGCATCGGCTACCACAGGTGCGCTGAGCGTGCCCGCCGCCGCTCCAGCAGCACCCTGCGCGCCACCCGTCAGCATGCCGATGGCTGTGTGCGCGGCCAGCCGTAGCCGGCCCTGGTCGCCCCAGTCGTCCTGCAGTTGGCGGGCCTCCGTCCGGAGTTGCGCGGCACGTGCGGTGTCTCCAGCGGACTCGGCCTGACGGGCCTCTTCCTGCTTCGTGCTGGCTTCCTGCAGTTTGCTTTCCGCCAAGTCGCCCACCAGCTTGCTCGCCCGCTTGCCGAACTCCTGCGTGATTACCACCTGCGCCGCGACATAGGCCCTCACGGTATCCTTGTCGAAGATCGGCTTTAGTCCTGCCTCACTGTCCCCCGTCCTGGCCGCCGTATCCCCTGCCATCCCGCTGATCGCCGCCAGCGTGGTGCTGCTGGCCTGTACGTCGACCTGTCCGATGCCAATGCCCGAGAGCCCCGCGCTGGTGCCCTTGCCGGGCTGCTGGCCTATGCCCAGGCCGACGCTGGTGCCGCTGGCCTCGTAGCTGGCTTCGTTGCGGATGTCGGTGAGGGTGAGGGCTCCGCTTTGGATCGCCTGCTCTGCGTTCTGTCCCGCCGTGCTGAAGCGGTTCCGGTCCTGGTCGATGGCGCTTTGCGTGCTGGTAATGGCGCCGCCGTGCAGGGTGGTCGTGCCTTCCACCTGGATGTCGAAGCCGCCGTCGCCGGCGCGGATGGCGCTCTGTTCGCCCACGCTGGCGTAGTCGCTGTCGATGCGGGTGCGGCCGGCGCTGAGGCTGCCTCCGGCCTGCGCGCCAGGCGTGAGTGGGACGCTGATGCTGAAGCCGCTGTTCTTGCTGCGCTCGTCGTACCGGTTCGTGTCCTGCAGGCTCTGGATGGTGAGATTGCCGCCCACGTCCGCCTGCACGGTGTTGCCGGTGACCACCGCGCCTTGCAGGGTGGTGTCGCCTCCGGAAACAAGGGTGACTGTCTGGCCGCTGACATGGGTGTTGGTGTAGGTGGTGCCGCTGCCTGCCCCTTGTCCGCTGGCCTTGTGGGCACTGGCGGTGGCGCTGACGCCCACGCCGTTGGCACCGAAGGTGGCGGCAACGCCAATGCTCGCGCCGCTGCTCTGGTGGCTGTTGGTCTCGCTATAGGTGTTTTGCGCAGCCAGCAATGCGATGTCGCCATCGGCTCGCAGGGCGGTGGTGCCTGCGGCCTGCACCTGGCTGCCCCGCACCGTGAGGTCGCTATTGTCGCCAGCACCGCTGGCCTGGATTTGGATGGCACCACCGGCGGTGACGGTGCTGCCACGCGCGGTGTCGCTCTGGCTGGTGGACTGGCTCTGGCTCCTGCTGGATCCCAGGCTGATGCTGATGCTGAGGTTGGCGGCGTCCTTCAGGTCATTGCCCTGGGCCAGGGCCTGGCCCGTCTGGGCAACCTGACCAGCGAGCTCCATCCCCTGCAGCGCCAGGTTGGCAGCACCCAGGGCCTGCATGCGGGTGCTCTGGGTGTTGCCCATGGCGCTGGCCATGTTCGCCATGCCCTGAACGCTGCTGGTGATGGGCGTGCTGATGGCCACCGTGAGGCCGCTTTGCTTGAAGCGTTGCTCGGTCTGGCTGCTCGTGGTCTCGCTGGCTTCCTGGATCTGGACGGTCTGCGCGCGGATGGCGATATCGCCGGCCGGAGCCAGCACGTCGCTGCCGGTCTGGATATACGCCTGCCCGGCACTCAAATCAACGTTGCCGCCGTTGCCCGCAGCATCCTTGCCGATGGTGCCCACGGTGCTGGCGGCCGCCGTGGTGGCGGTGTTGCGTGCGTCGGTACTCTGCTGCTGCTTGCCGATGGTGAAGCCGATGCCGCCGTTGTCGAAGAGGCCGCTCTTCTTGACCTCCTCGAACTGGCTGGTGGACTGCGTGTTCTGCGCGGCTTCGATGCGCAGGTCGCGCCCGGCGTGGATGCGCAGGTCTTCGTCGGCCAGCACGTTGGAGCCCTGGATGCGCACGTCCTGCCCGCTGGCCATGGCCACGCGCTGGCCGCCGACTTCGCTGGCCTGCGCCGTGTTGCTGTGCTGGCTGCTACGCTGGGTGACGGTGGTGGAGCCCAGCCATCCGCTGGCCTTGATGTGGCTGGCGGTCTGGATGCCGTAGGCACCCTGGCCGGCATCGATGGTGATGTCGCCCTGCGTCGCCTGGACGGTGAGTGCGCCTGCAGCGCTCACCTGCGCGGCGCGCATGACCACGTCCTGGCCTGCCTGTATCAGCACGGCGCCGGCGCCAGTGATGGTGTTGCCGGCCTCCTGCGCCACCTGCACACGGGCGTAGTTGCGCGCGTTGTGCGTGACGTCGATGTTGCTGCCTGTCTGCTCGGTGCCGAGCGTGACGTTGCCTGCCGCAACGACCTGCGTGACCCCGGTGCCCGCGTTGCGAATCTGCGCGGCGATGAGGTCGACGTTGCCGCCAGCGCTGGCCAGCAACACGCCGGCTTCTCCACTGACGTAGAGCCCCGCGACGCGGTCGATCTGCCGGGAGGCGAACACGCCCCTGCCCGCAGCGCCCTGCCCGTCGGCCATGGTGCTGGCGATGCGCAGGTCACCGCCAGCGTGCACGGCCATGGCGGTCGCTGCGACGACACTGCCGCCGTCCATGCGCACATCCTGGCGTGCGTCGAGCAATGCCACGTCGCCCTGGATCAGGCCGCTGTTGGCGATGTTCTGCGCGTCGATGCGCACCAGCTGCCGGCCGGCGATGGTGCCGCTGTTGGCGAGGTCGCCGCCCAGGGACAGCTGGATGTCGTTGGCGCTGATGAGGGCGCCTCCCGCGCCGCCAGCGAAGAGCACGCCATTGGCCGCGAGGTCACCGGTGCGAGGGGCCAGGTACACCTGCGGCACCAGCGCGGAGGTGCGGCCGCCATCGCGCAGCGTCACGTCCTGGGCGACCAGCCACACGATGTCGCTGGTGAGCTGGGCCACCTGCGCAGCCGAGAGGGCGATGCCCGGGCGCAACTGGTGTGCGCTGGCGAAGGTGACGCCGGCGTTCATCAGCGCCTGGTACTGCTGCTCGTCGCTGCGGTAGTCGCCCAGGAAGCGGTAACCGGTGAGTGCGGCCACCTGCTCGCGGATCAGCTTCTGCTCGTAGAAGCCATCACCCAGGCGCTTCTGCGTCTGCGTGGGATCGATAGCCAAAGCCGCGAGCATGTAGTCGCTGCTGAGCCACTGGCGGTAGTCGGTGAAGCGGGCGTCGGTCTCCACGAGGTAGCGCGCGCTACTCTCGGGGTGGACCTGAAAAAGGCTGCCGGTGGGGAGACCCAGCGCCGCGGCGTTGCGCGATGTACGCGTGTCCTCGCCGGCGTTGCCGGAAGGGACACCGGTACCAGGCGGCCTGCCGATCGCGACGAAGGTGTCCTGCCCGCCCGTCGATGAGCCCCCGGGAAACTCAGCGGAGGCATGGCCTTGCGCAGTGGCATCCGCCACGCCTTGCGCACGCCCTCCTGACGCGGTCGCCACCTGACCGGACGTGCTGCCAGTCTGGGCGCCGAGCATGGCCGCAACACCGGAAGCGTTGCCGGTGGTCGCGCCAGCGAGATGGCCTATGCCGGACAGTGCACCGATCGTCGTCGCACTGCCGCCAGACAGCGTGTTCTGCGCAAACGCCAATGAAGGCAGCACCACCTGGTGGGACGTGCTTTCCTCGTAGAGGTTGGAACGCCATCCATAGACCGGGTCGCAGCCGAAAAAGCCACTGCAGTCCTTGCCGGCGATGCCCCAGTCGTACACGGTGCCACTGCGAACTGCGGGCGCCTCCACGGATGTGGCCTGGTTGGTCAACTGCGCCACCTGGCCAGTGATCGCCCCGCCCGCCAGGATCTGGCTGTCCTGGTTCAGCGCGGAGCCGCTGAGAGCCAGCTGCAGGTTGCCGCCGGCGCGGATGACGCCGGGCTGGCTTTCGACCATCTGCACTGCCTGCGCGGTCTCGGTGTAGGCGCGATAGACGCTGTAGCCCACCAGCTGCTGGTCCACCCCCTGGGTGAACGCAGCGAAGCGGGTGTTGAGTTCACGCCAGGGCGCTGCCTTTTCCTGCCAGAGCGCCAGATCCTGCGCATAGGTGTCGCCCCAGCAGTGGTCGCTGACACACGGCTGAGGACGCGGGCCGGGTGCGTCCCACTGCGGCTGGCTAAGGCCCAGGGCAGCCCAGATTGGCGACGTGCGGCCGTAGTGGAATACGTCCGGAAAGTGCACGTCGCTGCCGTCTTCGCGACCGCCGATGTATTCGGTGTGGTCCTCCACGAAAGGCTGCGGGCCTTCGTAGTAGGTCTTGTACTGTGGAGCGGCGTACGGGCTGGAGGTCAGCAGCAATTTGCCTGGCGCCTGCGGGTACAGGCCCCACTTCTCCGTGCCCCATGCGACATCATGGCTGGCAACGGGGCCCTGCGGTGTGTAGTAGTCCGCGCGTTGCGTCTGGCTCTGTGGCACCAGGTTCCACTGCAGGTGCTCGTTGGTATTGCGCAAGGTGTGGGCAGCCAGCGCCATGCTGCCCAGGCTCTCGATGGTGGCGCTGTGGTTCCCTATCGCCTGCGCATTGCCGCTGCCATCGACCACGGCATGCCAGCTGGCATCCAGCGCGCCGCCTACGGCCATGTCGCCTGCGCTGAATACCAGCCCGCCTTCCCGGTTGGTGATGGACTGCGCGCCGATGTCCACGCGGTCCCGCGCGGCGATGGTGGCCGCTTGCGCCTGGCCGTTGACGGCTTCCTCGCGGTTGACCAGGCTGCCGGTCGCGATGGCCACATGGTCGCCATAGATACGCCCGCTGCCGACGTTGTCCACCGTGGTGGCGCGAATGCGGGTTTCCACACCATCGATCAGGCCGCGGTTGGTGATGGTGCCAGCGCCGTTCTGGGACGTGTCCAGCAGCGTGACGCCGCCGCTCACCAGCTCGCCGCCCACGGCGTTGGTGATGTGGTCGGCACGCACCTCCAGGTCCTGCCCGGCCCGCCATTGCCCGGCGTTGTCGAAGCGGCCGCCCTGCAAGGTCACCTGCAGGTTGCGCGCCGCACGCACCTGGTGGCCACTGTCCGTGCGCAGGTCGCCCACCAGGTCCAGCGCGATGTCGCCGCCGCTGTGCACGGTGCCGTCCAGGCCCATCGTCCTCGCAGCGATGGTGAGCGTATTGCCGCTGGCGGCGCCAGCCGCCACGATGCGCCCGCCGCTGTTGCCGATGGCCAGCGTGCGCGCAAGGGGCTCGGTCGCCGCCCCCATGCCGCCCTGCTGCAGCGCCAGGGCACGTTGTGCGCTGAGCGTGCCGTCGGTGTTGACGATGGCGCTGGTGGCGCGGACGCTGAGATCGCGCCCGGCGAGCACCTGGCCCGCAGTGTTGTCGAGGCTGCCGGCGGTGATGCGCACGTCCTGGCCCACGATGCCCTGGGTGCTGCCGCCCGTCTGGCTGTTGTCCACCATGCCGGCGTCGAGCGTGACCGTGGTGTTGGACTGAACGAGCCCACCCGTGTTGCGGACGGCGCCCCGCGTGGCCAGTGCCGCATCGCCCTGGGCAAGAATCTGCCCGCGGGCATTGTGGATGTCCCCGGCACCGCCTTGGATGAACACCATATTCGCGGCGACCAGCACGCCGTCGGTGTTGCGAACACCCGTGCCCGTGATGGCGAGGTTCCCGCTGCCCTTGGCCGCCACGGTCCCGCCGGTGTTGTCGACCTCCGCGCCCGCCTGCAGTGTCACGTCGCCCTGGGCCACGATGCGGGCGGCGCGTGTGCTAAGCGCGCCATCGGCGGTGGCGATGATGGTGTGTGCGCTGCTCTGGCTGCCGCCCAGGTCGACGGTGCCGCCGCGCAGCTGCAAGGCGCCTGCGGCCAGGTTGCTGCCCGTGGCACGGACCTGCTGGGTGGCGGTGACGCGCAGTGCCGCACCGTCCTGCGCGAAGGGCTGGAGGGTGCCGTCTGCGCCCATGCCTGCGGCCAGCGCACCGCTGCTGTCCACGCTGCCCGCGTGGATGGTGAGGTTTCCTGTGGCCGCGAAGCTGCCGGTGTTCACCACCGCTTCGGTTGCGGCGATGCCAGCCACGCCGCCGGCATGGAGCGTGCCACCCGCGTTGATGACGCTGCGGGCCTGGACGCCCAGGTCGCCTGCGGTGACGAGCTGCCCACCATCGGTACGCAGCAGGCCCGAGGCCAGCAGCGTCGCGTCGTGCGCGCTGCTCTGGCTGCCGCCGAGGTCCAGGTCGCCGCCGCGCAGGTGCATGGCACCGGCGGCCAGGTTTTTTCCCGTGGCGCTGAGCACGCCTGCGCTCGCGATGTCCAGCCGAGCGCCATCGCGTGCCGAGCGCTGCAGCGTGCCGTCGCTCGCCAGGCCCGCCGCCAGAGTGCCGCTGCTGGCCACGCTTCCGGCCGTGATCAAAAGGTCACCCGCTGCGGCGACCGTGCCGCTGCTGGTGAAAGCCTGGTTCGCGCCGATCACCGCCCCGGCGCCCGCGTACACGGTGCCACCGGCGTTGCTGACGCTGTGTGCCTGGACGCGAAGCGCGTCGGCCGTCAGCAGCCGACCGCTGCCCAGGGCGAATGCGCCGCTGGCGGTGATGTCCGCACGGTAAGCGCTGCTGCCGCCCTGGCCCAGGGCAACCGCGGTGCCGTTCAGCACCATGTCGCCTGCGGCGAAGTTGCTTCCGGTCGCACGGAGGTCACTGGCCGCCGTGACGGTCAAGGAGGAAGCACCGCTAGCGGTCGCCTGAAAGCTGCCGTCGGCACCGAGCCCGGCAGCCAGCGTTCCGCCGCTGTCGATGCGGGCCGCGCGGATGGCGAGGTCCCCCGCGGCCGCGATGGTGCCGGTGCTGGTCACCGTGCCGGCCGACAACATGGCGCTCGCACCCGCGTGGAGGGTACCGCCGTTGTTGACTACCGCCTGGTCCAGGGTGGCATCGAGCGTCCCACCCGCCAGCACGCGTCCAGCGGCGTTGGCCAGGCCGCGAGCGCGCAGTTGCAGATTGCCCTGCTGGCTGGCCAAGGTACCGCCCGTGTTGTCCACGTCGCCCTGGGCCTGCAGCGCCAAGTCGTCGCGGGCCACCACGTTGGCGGCGCGGGTGTCGACGCCGCCTGTGGCGCTGATCTCGATGCGCTGGGCACTGCCCTGGCTCTGCCGCAGGTCCATCTGTGCACCACGCAAGGCCATGGCACCAGCCGCCAGGTTGTTGCCGGTCGCAGTGATGTTCCCGGAAGTGGCCACCGTCAGGCCGGGAGCGTTCGACGCGACGGCCTGCAGGCTGCCATCGCTGTTCAGGCCCGCGGCCAGTGTCCCGCTGCTGTCGATATGGGCAGCGTTGACCAGGAGCGCACCAGCGGCTGCCAGGGTGCCCGTGCTGGTGATGCCTTCCTGCACGACGGCGATGGCGGTGCCGCCCGCATACAGCGTTCCACCCCGGTTGCGGAGGCTGCGCGCCTGCACGCGGAGGTCTTGCGCGGTGCTGATGCCGGCGCCGTCGGTGCGCAGTGCGCCGGAGGCCTCGATAGTGGCGCTGTGTGCGCTGTGTTGTCCGCCACCGAGGTCCACATCGGCACCCTGCATCAGCAGGGCACCTGACGCCATGGTCGTCCCGCTGGACCGCAACGAATCCGTTGCCGCCACTGTCAGCGTCGCGCCATCCTTGGCGAAGGGCTTGGCACTTCCACCGGCGTCCAGGCCGGCAGCCAGGACACCGCTGCTGTGCAGGGTACCCACACGCACATCCATGTTGCCGGAGCTGGCCACCGTGCCCGTGTTGACCAGCGTATCCGCCACGCGGATCTGCGCGCCGGCCGCAGAGCGGATATCTCCGGCATTGGTGAGGCGTTGGGCATCGACGGTCAAGGCGTCGCGCGCGTGGATGCGCGCGCCGGCCGCCTGGGTGTGGTCGACGCTGCGCAGCGCCACCTTATCGCCAGCCACCATGCCGGCGGTCAATGCCACGGAGTCGACCTGCACATCGAGCACCGGGGCCTGGAGGGTGCCTGCCATGTTCTCGAACCGCTGGCCCGTGGCGCGCACGCTCTGGGCGCGGATGTCCCCGGCGTTGGACAGCGACGACGACGTCGCCAGGTTCAGGTCACCCGCGGAGGCCAGCGTGCCCTTGTCGTCGTTGCGCAGGACCCCATCGACGCGGATGCGGCCATCGGCCAGCCGCGCTGGCGCGGCGGCATCGGCACCCGTCGCAGTGGACGGTATGGAAGAAGCCGGTGATGCGCCAGGAGAAGGCGTGGACACCGAATCCGCAGCCTGCCCTCCGCCCGACGTGCTGCCGACCACACCTCCAGCGGCGTTGCGCAGCGAGGCAGCCTCCACCTGCAACGCCTGCCCGCCGCTTTGCCACAGGCTGCCGCTGTTGACCAGGCCGGCGGCCGCGATGTCCAGGCGCCCGCCTGCGATCTGCCCGGCGTTGCCGAGCTCGGCTGCACGGATCTGCAACTCCTGCCCCGCACGCACGCTGCCACGCTGGTCAATGGCGGCACGCTGGCCCTCGGCTCCTGCCAGCAAGGCGACATTCTCGCTCGCGGCCACGCTGCCCTGGTGCGTTTGTGCCTGCGCAGTCTGGATACGCACGTTGCCCCGCGAGGCTTCGATGCGCCCGGCCGAGCTGAGCCAGCCAGCGGCATCGATGCGCACATCTCCGGCGCTGGCGCTCAAGGTACCGTGGTTGCGTACCCCTACCCCCGCCTCGGTGCCGAGCAGCGAAATCTTGCCGGCGTACATGCCCCCGAGCTGGCCCACGTCCAGCGCGAAGGCTGGAGCGCCGCTCGCAGATCCACCGGTTTGAGAAGGCTGCACCTGGCCATGGTCCGCGCTGATGGTGTTGTCGCCCGTGACCAGCAGCAGCTGCTGGGCATGGACGGCGGCATTGGCCTCGATGGCGCGCGCCAGGATGGCGGTGTAGTCGGTCAGTCGGGCGTCGAGCCCGGCGCCCCCGATGGAGACCGTACCCTGCTGCACGCGAAAGCCCTCCAGGCTGCCGCCGTTGACGATGGGCGTGCCGGTGGTGAGGGTGGCGCGGCTGGCATTGATGAAGCCCGCGCCGTCCACCTGGATGCCGGCCGGGTTGGCGATGATGACCTCGGCACGCTGGCCCGCCACTTCGACAAAGCCGCGGAGCTGGCTGGGGTTGCCGCTGTTCACCTCGTTGAGGATCACACGTGCCTCCCCGCGCGCCAGCCAAGGGTTGCCCTGCACCCAGCCGCCGAGCTGGGTCTGCGCATTGCCGCGGCTGTTGTTCAGCACCGCGCCCGGGGCACCGACGTCGAACTGCCGGTAGGTGTTGCGGCTCACACCCGCCGCGCTGGGCGTCTGGATGTTGACCAGTGGCGCGCCGTTGGGAGTGGTCAGCACGGTGGCGCGCTGGTTGGCGGCGGCGCCGGGGTCGGCCACGATCTGCGCCTGCACGAGTGCGCTGGCCAGCAGGCCCATGGCCACGGCGCCGCGCCAGAGGCAGGTGGCTGCTCCCCTCACGTTATTCGGGGCCGATGCCGCCCCCGTGGCCGTGGTCACACCACTGCCCTTGCCGTTGCGTACCGCGCATTCGGCAACCACCATGATGCAGCCCCGGGCGGCATTGAAGACAAGCTGGTAGGCGTTCTTGTTCATACAGAGGTCCTGGATCGAGCGAAGGGAGAAAGGCGGATGGATGCAGACGGCGGCTTTGCGCAGGCGGTGGTGTGTTGGGGGCGCGGCGTCAGAACTGGGCCCACACGGTCACACCGAAGGTCGTCCCGGCCGTGCGGAAGCCCTGGGGTTTATGGATGGGCGCACCCGCGAACACGTCGTAGTGCAGGACGCCGACCTGACCGCGCAGACCCAGCGCGAAGCCGGTAAGCCGTTTACCCGGCAGGAACTCTGCACTGGGACCTCCGACACGCCCGTGGTCCAGCGCCAGGTAGACGTGGTGCGCGGGGTCCGGCAGCGCGGTGCTCAGCTCGTTGCGCACCAGCCAGCCACGTTCGCCCGACAGGCTGCGGTCACCATCGAAACCGCGCACGGTGTAGCGCCCGCCGATGTTGAAGCGGTCCTGCGGCGTGAGGGGGGTGCGGTGGCTCTGCCAGCGCCAGTTGCCGCTGTAGTCCCAGCGACGGCCGGCCAGTGCGAGCGGCCGCTGCCATTGCACATCGGCCGTCAGCAGCGCGAACTGGTGCGTGCCCTCGCCAAAGAGATCTTCCGGCGCCTGGTTGGCTCGGAAGGCCTTGGTACCACGCCGGTAGGCAACGTTGCCTTCCAGCTGCCAGGCATCCCATTGCGTCCTGTGCTGCAGGCCGAGCTCGTAGCCACCGACGCGGCGGCGCTGCACGTCCACCTCGGCGTCGTCGATGAAGTTGGCCGACTGGCGCGCGAAGGCCTTGATGCTCCAGCTGGTCTTGCTGGAGGCGTCGCGCGCGAAGAGGTGGGTGAGCTTGAGATCCTGCTGGCTGCTGGTGCCGCTGTAGACATAGTCCTGCGACGCGCCGGCCACGGTCTGGAAGTAGCGGTAGCGGCTGGCGTTGAAGGCCAACAGCCAGTAACCGAAAGGGATGCTGTAGTGCGTGGCGACGCTGCGCGTGCCACGCGGGCCGGCATCGCGGCCGGCCAGGTCGCGTGACGCGGCAAGGTAGAACAGATCGTTCAGGCCCAGCGCGTTGTCGTAGCTGAAGGTGGCATTGCCCTGGACCTTGCCGCTGCTGCGGCTGCCGCTGTCATCGGCGCCGAGGCTCAGGCGCCAGGGCTTGGTCTGTGCCCAGGTGACCACCAGCTCGCTGGTGCCGGGCGCCTCGCCGGGTTCGATCTGGACGTCCGCCTGCACCGTGGGCACGCGCTGCAGGTTTTCCAGGCCCTGCTCCACGTCGCGCAGCTGCAGCACGTCGCCTTCCTGCAGCGGCAGGGCGTTGCGCAGGGTCTGGTGGTCACCGGCCTGATGCAGGCGGATGCGCTGGACGCGCCCGGGCAGTACCTCGAGCTGAAGCACTCCGGTGGAGAGATCCTGCGGCGGCGCCAGCATGCGGCTGGTGACGAAGCCCTGGGCAATCAACGCGTCCTGCGCGCGCTGGATCAGCTGCGCCACACCCCGCGCGCCGATGCAACGGCCCTCTGGAGCATCGGCGGCATCGCTGCCTGCCAGGGCGGCCCGCAGGGGACGCAGCGCGATGGGGGTGCCTTCCGTCCCATCGATGCGCACGGTGTCGATGCGGAAGCACGGCTGTTCGCCCGGCGGCAGGCGGCCGGCCTCCACCGGCGGCACAACGGTGCCGAGGTGGACATCCGGCGCCACCGGCAACTCGCGCAGGCGCTGCTGTTCGCGTTCGCGCGCCTGGCGCTCGGCGTCGACGGCGCGCTGCAGGTCACTGGTGACCTGGCACCACGCGGGCTCCAGGGCCAGGAGGCATGCCGCCGTCAGAAAGGCGGGCGTGAGAACAGGCATCGTCCTCGGCCGACGGGCCATCGGGGAGCGCGCTGGAGTCTGGCGGCTGACACCGCTGCGTCCGGTCGCGGACTGGGGTATTTGGTTGTGCATCGCGCGTCCTCCCGTTTCGTGGACATCCGCACCGCGTGCAGCGCACCGTGCGGAGGGCCTGACCTCCCTGGCCGGCCGCGCGATTCTGTGGAGTGCTGCTACAAGCTGCATCCGCCCTCATATGGACAGATGACTTCTGTGGCCTGAAGACGTGATCGCATCACAAAACGGCAGCGACGCACTGCGCAGGCAAGGACAGGGGCGCGATCGCGGCCGAGAGAAACCGCTTGCATCGCGACGGTCAGATCGCATCCCGTCGGACGGCGGACAATGACTGCCGCACACTTCCCTGCCTCCCCCATGCACGACGACATCCACACCTACGAACCGCAACACGGCCACGGCCTGGCGCACGACCCCTTCAACGCCATCGTGGGCCCGCGGCCCATCGGCTGGATAGCCACGCAGGACGCGCAGGGCCGCCGCAACCTGGCGCCCTACAGCTTCTTCAACGCTTTCAACTACACGCCGCCGCTGGTCGGCTTTTCCAGCGTGGGCTGGAAGGACAGCGTGCGCAACATCGAGGCCACGGGCGAGTTCGTGTGGAACCTGGCGACGCGCCCCTTGGCCCAGGCCATGAATGCGAGTTCGGCCACGGTGCCGGCCGAGGTCGACGAGTTCGTGCTGGCCGGGTTGACGCCCGTGGCCTCACGGCTGGTGGCGCCGCCACGGGTGGGCGAGAGCCCCGTGGCCTTCGAATGCAAGCTCACGCAGATGCTGCAGCTGCAGGACAAGGAGGGCCGCAAGGTCGACGCGTGGTTCGTGATGGGCGAGGTGGTGGCCGTGCACATCGCGAAGTCGATGTTGCGCGACGGCGTCTACGACACGGCGGCGGCCGAGCCCATCCTGCGCGGGGGCGGCCGCGGCGACTACTTCGGCATCACGCGCGAACAGTATTTCGAGATGCCGCGCCCGCGCTGATCAGCCGGCAGCGCGGGCGCGCGGGCACAGGATGTGTCCCGTGCGCGCATCGCCCTCGCCCGCCAGCACCTGCTGGTAGACGGCCGCCACGGCATCGCGCCCTGCATGCGCCTGCACCACCAGCCAGGGCGGCGATGCCCCGGTGGCGGTGGCAATGAAATCGCGCCAGGCCGCCAGCAGCCGCTGCTGGAAGCTCTCCGCTCCCCAGTCGCTGCGCCGCTTGGCGGCCTGGGCCGGTGCGAAGAACAGCGTGGGCGCGGGTCCCGGCAAGCCCTTGCCACCGCCCAGCGCCTGCACATGCGTGCCGCCCACGGCGCAGCTGTAGGCCAGGCGCGCGAAGCGCTCGTGGATCTGCCTGCGAAGTGGTGCGTTGCCGGCGAAGTCCACGTAGATGCAAGCCGTGTCCGCGGGCAGGTCGTCCAGCGACGCGTAGGCCAGCACACGGTGGTAACAGCCCAGGCCCTCGCAATAGGCCTTGCGCGCGGGCGAGGTCAGGCCCACGACCTGGACCTCGGCGCGCCGCGACAACACATGCGCCGTGGCCATGGCGGTCTTGCTGGAGGCGCTGGACAACAGCACCACCACGCGCGCGCCCGGCTGCGCGGCGCCGAACCAGGCGTTGTCCGCCAGGAAATCGTCGATGAGCCAGGCTGTCATGAACAGCGGGCGCAGCAGCGCCTCCAGGTCCGCGGTGGCGGGGTCGTGCAGCGCATCGGCCGCACACCGCAGGTAACGGTTGTAGAGCGCATGCAGCGGCGCACGGTGGGGCGACGCATCCATGAAACCGTTCGCCGACAGGCCCTGGGGCTGCAGCAGCAGTTCGGTCGCCATCGGGAAGTAGCCGTAGAGCTGCTCGCCGACGGCCACGCCGGGATGCAGCGACTGCAGCACATGGCCGAAACCCCAGACCGGCACCATGCCCCAGTCCGCCTCGCCCGTGGGAAAGAAATCCCAGTAGCGCATGGCGTCGCCGAAGGCGGCGTAGGTGATGTTGTTGGCCGTCAGCGCGAAGCGGTCCACGGCGACACGCACCTGGCCCGGGGCCAGCGCCACGTCGGGCCGTTCCTGCCAGCGTGTGTCGTGCAACGCGGCTTTGCGGACCTGGAAATGGTGGGTGCTCATGGGGGTGCCTCCTGCCCACGCATGGTAGCGATTCAGTCGCCTGCCACCACGCGCTGCCAGCGTTCGGAGCCCATCCATGCCCGCAGCGCCAGCGCCCCGGGCGGCGTGATGGCCAGTGCACGGGACTGGGCGTGGCGCACCAGCCAGCCCTGTGCCAGGCTGTGCTGGCACAACAGCGCGCCGAGTTGGCCTGCCACATGGGCGCGGCGCTCGCTCCAGTCCAGGCAAGGCCGGCAGCCCGGGCGGCGCGCAGCGGCCAACGGCGCCGCGGCAGCCACCGCGGGCAGGCCCAGCGGCTGCAATACGGCGTCGGCCTGCGCCGTCATGCGCCCGGTGTCGCTCTCGAAGACCACGGCCCCTGCGTCCAGCAGCGTGTCGCTGATGGCCACGCCCAGGCGGCCGGCGATATGGTCGTAACAGCTGCGGGCCTGGCGCAGGGCGGCGTCGCGCGGGCCGGTGGCGCGCCGCGGTGGCACGTCGATGGCGCGGGTCGCCAGCTGCATGATGCCTTCGAGCATGCGCGCCACCTCGGGCGAGGCCAGGCGGTGGTAACGGTGGCGGCCCTGGCGCTCCAGCGCCAGCAGGCCCGCCTCCACCAGCAGGCCCAGGTGCCGGCTGGCCGTCGCGGGTGTGATGCGGCCGGCCTCGGCGAGTTCATGGGCCGTCAGCGCACGGCCATCCATCAGCGCCAGCAGCATGCCGGTGCGGGCGGGCTCGCCGACCAGTGCGGCGATGTGGGCGATCTGGTTCATGTTCATGGGCAGCTCCGGTGGGCGGTGCGGCAGCATACGCCGCGCACGTGCGGCTTCGCTTCGCTCCACGGCGAAGCAACCGGATGCGCGCGGGGGCCACACTGCGGCCATGACCATCACCTGCTGCATCCGTTACCAGATCGACCCCTTCCAGCGCGAGGCCTTCGCTGCGTATGCGCGGCAATGGGGAACCATCATTCCCCGCTGCGGCGGGCACCTTCTGGGGTATTTCCTGCCGCACGAGGGCAGCAACGACATCGCCTGGGGCCTGATCGCCTTCGACAGCCTGGCGGCCTACGAAGCGTACCGCCAGCGCCTGCGGGAGGATCCACAAGGCCGCGAGAACTTCGCCACGGCGCAGCGCCTGCGCTTCATCCTGCGCGAGGAGCGCAGTTTCCTGGAGGCCGTGCCGGAGGCCTTCCTGCGGTTGCCGGTGGCTCACGCATGATCGCCGTGATCTTCGAGGTGACACCCGCCGAGGGCCAGAGGTCGCATTACCTGGACATCGCCGCGTCGCTGCGGCCGCGGCTGGAGCGCATCGATGGATTCGTGTCCATCGAGCGTTTCCAGAGCCTGTCCGATCCGGGGAAGCTGCTGTCGCTGAGCGTCTGGCGCGACGAGGACGCCGTGCGGGCCTGGCGCAGCATCGAGGCCCACCGCCATGCGCAGGCACTGGGCCGCGCGGAGGTGTTCGCGGACTACCGGCTGCGCGTGGCCGAAGTCCAGCGCGACTACGGACTGCGCGAGCGCGGACAGGCGCCCGCGGATTCGCGGCAGCGGCACGGCTGAGCCGTGCCGGTCGTCACGCCACCGTGATGGTGACTTCGATGTTGCCGCGCGTCGCGTTGGAATACGGGCACACCTGGTGCGCCTTGTCCACGATGGCCTGCGCCTGGGCACGGTCCATGCCGGGGATCTTGACGACCAGCTGCGCCTCGATGCCGAAGCCGGCCGGGATCTGGCCGATGCCGACGGTGGCGTCGATGGTGGTGTCGGCCGGCAATGCAACCTTCTGCTGCCCCGCCACGAACTTCATGGCACCCAGGAAGCAGGCGCTGTAGCCGGATGCGAACAGCTGCTCGGGGTTCACACCGCCGCCGGGGCCTCCCATCTCCTTGGGCACGGCCAGCTTGAGGTCCAACAGGCCATCGGAGGAACGGGTCGTGCCGTCACGGCCGCCGGTGGAGGTGGCGTTGGCTTTGTAAAGCACTTTGTCGATCTTGGTTGCCATGGTGTCGTCCTTCAGAAAATGCTTCGCACATCGAAGCGGGTTGGGAAATCGGTCAGCAGAAAGAGGGGGTGGAAGCGTTGCCGCGGTATGGGTGCCGTGGGGCCGATGGGTGGCGCCTCAGGCGCGCTCAGGCTGCGCCTCACCCAGCCGTTCGCGCAGCGCCTGCACCTGCCGCGTCAGGGCCACGAGTTCGGGCAGGGGGCAGGCCGCCGCCTCCAGCACGCAGGCAGGAATGCCCGCGGCACGTGCCCGCAGCTTGCGGCCCGCGGGCGTCAGCGTGATGACGACGCGCCGCTCGTCTTCGGCCGAGCGTGTGCGCTGCAGGAGCTCGGCTGCCTCCATGCGCTTGAGCAGCGGCGTGAGCGTGCCGGAATCCAGGTACAGCCGCGCACCCAGCTCGGACACGGTGGCCTCGCCCTGCTCCCACATCACCAGCATCACCAGGTACTGCGGGTAGGTCAACCCGAGCTTCGCCAACAGGGGCTTGTAGAGCTTGGTCATCGACAACGACGTGGAATACAGCGCGAAGCACAACTGGTTGTCCAGCTGGAGAGCGGGATCCTGCGCTGCGGAGAGTGTCTTTGTTGCCATGCGCAGAATTTTAGCCAACAATTGAATTGTGTGCAATCTAAATGAGGCCCGCAATTCAGACTTGCCGTGCCTCCATCGCGGATCCACGCTGCAAGCACCGCGCCGCCCGCCCCGCCGCCCGCCGCCCGACGAAAGACGCCACGCGCCTGGGTGCCGGCCCTCGAAGCAGATTAGAGTGCCCTCCCTGCGACCGGTACCGCGCCATCGTCTATCGTGGCGGACCCATTCCCCATGCACTGCCGCCTTACCCCGACCACCTGACGGCCCGCACACCATGTTCGACTACATCATCATCGGCGGCGGCTCCGCGGGCTGCGTGCTGGCGGCCCGGCTGAGCGAGGACCCTGCCACCACGGTGGCCCTGCTCGAGGCCGGCCCCGTGGACCGCAGCGCGCTGATCCACTGCCCGGCCGGCCTGGCGGTGCTGGCCCAGACGGGCCAGGCGAACTGGGGTTTCCAGACCGTGCCGCAACCCGGTCTCAACGGCCGGCGCGGCTACCAGCCTCGGGGCAAGGTGCTGGGCGGCTCCAGCAGCGTCAACGCGATGATCTACACGCGTGGCCACCGCAGCGACTACG
This sequence comes from Burkholderiaceae bacterium, assembly GCA_965278985.1. Classification (GTDB taxonomy): domain Bacteria; phylum Pseudomonadota; class Gammaproteobacteria; order Burkholderiales; family Burkholderiaceae_C; genus CAISIP01. The sequence goes on from OZ257131.1 coordinate 3,939,357, forward strand.
ACCACTGGGCCGCGCAGGGCAACCCGGGCTGGTCCTTCGACGAGGTGCTGCCGTACTTCCTGCGCGCCGAGCACAACGAGCGTGGCGCCAGCGCCTGGCACGGCACGGGCGGGCCGCTGAACGTCAAGGACCTCGCCAGCCCGAACCGCCACAGCGCCGACTTTTTGCAGGCCGCGCTGCAGGCCGGGCACCCTGCCAACACCGACTTCAACGGTGCCGAGCAGGAAGGCGTGGGCTTCTACCAGGTCACGCACAAGGACGGCGAGCGCTTCAGCGCGGCCAAGGCGTACCTTACGCCGCACCTGAACCGGCCCAATCTGCAGGTCTTCACGGGCGCGCACACCACCCGCATCGTGCTGGAGCGCAAGCGCGCCACGGGCGTGGAGTTCCTGCACGACGGCGCGCTCAAGCTCGTGAAGGCGCAGCGCGAGGTGTTGCTGTGTGCGGGCGCGCTGCAGTCGCCCCAGGTCCTGATGCTCTCCGGCATCGGGCCGCACCGGCATCTGGTGGAGCAGGGCATCGCCACGCTGCACGACCTGCCAGGTGTGGGCCGGCACCTGCACGACCATGTGGACGTGGTGCAGCTCAGCCATGCGCCCCGCATGCCCGACCTGTTCGGCATCTCGCCGCGTGGGCTGGCGCGGGCGCTGGGCGGCATCTTCGAGTGGCGGCGGCAGCGCACCGGCATTCTCACCACCAACTTCGCCGAGGCCGGCGGCTTCCTCCGCAGCCAGCCCTCCGAAGCGGTGCCCGACCTGCAACTGCATTTCGTGGTCGGCAAGCTGGTGGACCACGGCCGCAAGGTCACGGTGGGCCTGGGCTACTCCTGCCATGTGTGCGTGCTGCGGCCCCAGAGCCGCGGCAGTGTGATGCTGGACAACCGCGACCCGCTGTCCCCGCCGCGCATCGACCCGAACTTCCTGGGCGACCGCGACGATATGGAGCGCCTCGTGCGCGGCTTCCGGCTCCTGCGGGAGGTGATGGCGCAACCGGCGATGGCGGCCTACGGCGGCGTCGAGTCGGCTGTCTCGGCCGGCGCCACCAGCGACCTGGCGCTGGAGCAGTTCGTGCGTGACCACGCCGACACCATCTACCACCCCGTGGGCAGCTGCCGCATGGGCCCCGGTCCGCTGGACGTGGTGGATGCGCAGCTGCGCGTGCACGGGCTGCAGGGGCTGCGCGTGGTGGACGCCTCCATCATGCCGCGCATCGTCGGCGGCAACACCAACGCGCCGGTGATCATGGTCGCGGAGAAGGCGGCGGACATGGTGAAGGCAGCGGCGAGGGACGCCGCCTGATGGCCTGTCGGCCCGTTTGACACGCGCCGGCGGGTGTGTCGCCACCACCGCCGCACAAGGTCGAGCCGTGTGTAACGCATCGAACCAACGGCGTGCAACAGCGCCCCTTGGCGCCCGGTGTTGCGCGATTCACCCGTAGTATTCCCACAAGACGGCACGGCTCTTGCCTACACTGTCGCGGCATGCTGTCCTACACGACGAGGACGGCGGTTCATCCCGACAGGAGGAACGTGGGCATGGCGAAATGGTTGCTGGGTTGCGCGACGCTGTTCTGGGCGCTGGGAAGCTGGGCGCAGGACATCCCCGCTGTCACCCAATGGGTGCGTGTCTTCGAAGAGGTGCGCCAGCACGCACTGTTCCGGGACCTGGATGTGCGCTACGCCAAGTCGCCCGCCGCCAACGTGGGCTTCACGCCCATCGGGGTGGTGATGGGCGAAGGCAATGGCTGCAAGGTCGTGGTGGCCGAAGGCGAGAACCCGAAGATGCGCGCCATCATGCGTTTCGGCCCCTCGCCGCAGGAGCTGCAAACCCTGATGCTCACGGCCGCGGCCCACGAACTCGGCCATTGCCTGCGCCTGCGACAGCGCCAGATGCCCCCCGATTTGTGGTCGCTGGTGGCCTCCACCGGCGCAGGCACACCTGAGCGCCGGAGCTTCGAGCGGCAGGCCTCCTACGAGGAGGCCTATGCGGATGCCTATGCGCTGGCCTACATGTACGAGGCCCACCCCGGCCGTTATGCCGAGTCGCTGCGCCAGATGAAGGCGCTGCGCAGTTCCACGACGTTTGCCACGTCCTTCTACGATGTGCACCCGCTCTACGACGTGCTGGAGCGCAGGGGCTTCCACCCCCATTTGCCGCTGCCGCAGCAGGTGGAAGCGATGATGGCGGCCGCGAACTTCCGCACCGCCGGCTTCACCCCCTGAAGCGCCGGCGCGTGCAGGCCAGCGCCACCCAGAAACCCACCACGATGTAGGCCAACAGCACCAGCAGGTGCCGCGGCGCATCGGTGGGCCACTGGTCCATGAACATCGGCCGCACCAGGTCCACGGCATTGGACAGCGGCAGCCAGTCCGCGATGTGGCGCACGATGGTGGGCAGCTGCTCGCGCGGAAAGAAGATGCCGCTCAGGAACATCATGGGTGTGAGGAACAGCGTGAAGTAGTAGGTGAAAAAGTCGTAGCTCTTGGCCAGCGCGTTCACGATCAGGCCCAGGCACGAGAAGGCCATGCCCACGCACCACAACACGGGCCAGGCCACCAGCAGCTTGGGGCTGTGGCTGATGCCTAAGGCCAGCATCACGCACAGGATGGCCGTGACCGTGAACAGCGCCTTGAAGGCGGCCCACAGCATCTCGCCCAGCACCACGTCGTCCAGCCGCACGGGCGCGTTCATGATGCCGTCCCAGGTCTTCTGCACATGCATGCGCGAGAAGGCCGAGTACAGCGCTTCGAAAGACGCCGCGTTCATCGCGCTCATGCAGATGCTGCCGCTGGCCAGGAACAGGATGTAGGGCACCTGCACCGTGCTGCCGTCCACCGCCTTCAGGGACACCTGCCCCACCAGCGCGCCCAGGCCGTAACCGAAGGCCACCAGCCACATCAGTGGCTCGGCGATGTTGCCCACCAGGCTGGGGATGGCGAGCTTGCGCCACACCAGCCAGTTGCGCAGGAACACGGGCCAGAAGCGCAGCGAGAGTTGCGGCTTGCGCCAGATGCTCTGCATTTTTTAGCCGTCCTCCCGTATCTGGCGGCCCGTGAGCTTGAGGAACAGGTCCTCCAGGTTCGCGGGCCGGTGCAGCGTGCGCAGCTGCGGATAGGCCGCCAGCGCCTGCAGCAGCGGCGCGACGGCGTGGGTGTAGAAGAACACGGTCTCGCCGCTCTGCTCCACGCGCGAGGCGAGCGCCTTGAGCGTCGGGGAATCCAGCACCGACTGTGCCCCCACGCCGTAGACCTCCACCACCTCGGGCTCCAGGTGCTCGGCGATCAGCGCACGCGGTGCGCCCTCGGCGATCTTTCGTCCGTGGTCCAGCACCAGCAGGCGCGAACACAGGCGCTCGGCCTCGTCCATGAAGTGCGTGGTCAGCAGGATGGACTTGCCCTGCTGCAACAGCAGCTGCAGCCGCTCCCACATCAGGTGCCGTGCCTGCGGGTCCAGCCCCGTGGTGGGCTCGTCCAGCATCAGCAGGCGCGGGTCGTTGACCAGCGCGCGCGCCAGGCTCAGGCGCCGCTTCATGCCGCCCGAGAGTTCACCGGGCTTGGCATCGGCCTTGTGCGACAACGCGGCGAACTCCAGCAGCTGCGGAATGCGGGCGCGCGACTGCGCGGCCGACATGCCGAAATAGCGGCCGAAGACGGCCAGGTTCTCGGCGCAGCTGAAGTCGGGGTCCAACGTGTCCATCTGCGTCACCACACCCAGCCGCGCCTTGATGGCCATGGCGTCGCGCGGCATATCGAGGACCGCCGGCACACCGGCATCGTTGTCCAACGCATAACGGATCCTGCCCGCATCCGGTGTCGCCTGGCCCAGGCACATGCGGATCGTGGTGGTCTTGCCCGCGCCGTTGGGGCCGATCACGCCCAGGCATTCACCCGCATCGATATGGAACGACAGGCCATCCACGACGGTGTTGCTGCCGTAGCGCTTGGTCAGCGCCTGGGCCTCGAAAAGCGGAGAAGGCATGGGTACGGGGGATGCCAGCAGGTGGGTGAGCGGGTGGAGGGCCATCTTAAGGGACCGGAGCGCACGCTCCGCCGCAGGAGCCGGCCACCGCGTGGGAAGCTGCGCTCCTTCCCATGTGCAGTCATCACCAGGGCGCGGCCCGAAGTCCTCCTATCATCGCGGCCCCACAACAAGACCCTTGAGGAGAGAGACACCATGCACACCACACTGCGCCGCCTGCTCGCCAGCACCTGCCTCGCACTGGCTGCGCCATTGGCGCTGGCCGCATTCCCCGAACGCCCGATTCGGCTGGTGATTGGTTTCCCGGCTGGTGGCCCGCTGGACCAGCATGCGCGGTTGTTGTCCGACAAGCTGCAGGCCGTGCTGGGCCAGCCCGTGGTGGTGGACTACAAGTCGGGCGCGGGCGGCACCGTGGGCGCGCAGGATGTGATGAAGGCGGCGCCAGATGGCTACACGCTGATGCTGGCCAACACCGGTGTGATGGTCATCAACCCCGCGCTCTACAACAAGCTGCCCTACGGCACGTTGAAGGACTTCACACCCATCGCACGCACGGCCATGCAGCCCCTGGCGCTGCTGGTGACGCCGCAACTGCCCGTGAAGTCACTCAAGGAATTCACGGACTACGCGAAGGCCCGCCCCGGCCAGGTCAATTACGGCTCGGCCGGCAACGGCGGAATCAGCCACCTGGTGCCCGAGATGTTCAAAAGCGCGTCGGGGCTCTTCATGGTCCACATCCCCTACCGCGGCAGCGCGCCCGCCTTCACGGACCTGATGGCTGGACAGGTGCAGTTCATGGCTGAGTCGATCCCCCAGGCCGCCGCGTACCACAAGCAGGGCAAGGTGCGCGCGCTGGCCGTGACCAGCCGTGAACGCAACCCGGCGCTGCCCGATGTGCCGACCGTCATCGAGTCCGGCTTCAAGGGTTTCGAGGTGGTGGGCTTCTATGGTTTCCTGGCACCGGCCGGCCTGCCCGCCGACATCACGGCCAAGCTCAGCGATGCCTTCGGCCAGGTGCTGAACAACCCCGAGGTGCGCAATCGCATGGTGGCGCAGGGCGCGGACCCGGCCTTCCTGGGCAGCGCCGATTTCGCGAAGTTCCTGGCCGCGGAGATGCCGCGCTGGGAGGCGGCGGTGAAGGCGTCGGGCGCGAAGATGGACTGACCTTGGAAATCGCCACCAACGGCGTGGGCATTGCAGTTACACGGGAACGACTGCGGGCTCGGTATCTGGCTGGCGGCTTGCGCGCTTGACGAACGCGTTGTCGAAGGTGGCAAAGCCATCGCACCCCGCAGACAGCGCATGGTGCAACGCGTCCGCAAAGTCCCAACCTAGTTCCAGGTTCGCCGTCGCAGCGAGCACGGCATCCCGCTCTCCGATGACGGCGTTCTCCAGCGAGGCATCATGGTCAGGGCGGCCGCGATGACTTCGTAGCTGGTGACGCGCATCTTGTCGATGGGGATCCGGGGGCCGCTGTAGCGCAGGATGGCCTGCACCTCCTCCAGCGTGGTCGCGGCCTTGGCTGGCGCCGGTGTGATGCCCGCGGCTTTGCCCTCCACCTCGATGTTCACACGCATCCCGGGCTTGAGCCCCAGCGCCTTGCGCACCGACACAGGCAATACCACCTGCCCCTTGGTGGAAACGAGGACTGCTGCCATGGTGTGCCCCTGAAAGTCTTACGAGGTGGGTATCTTAAGTCGGAAGAGAGCGAGATCAGTTCCACGAAGCTCAGCTCAGCTGCTTCAATAGCGCTTGCGCCGCCGCCGGCGCCCGCTCCTTGGCGCCGTTGATGAAGAACACGAACACATCGCGCGGCTTCCCGATGTCCTGCGCAGGCTCCACCAGCGGCGCACCGGCGGGCGTCATCCCACGCGCCCAGTCACGCGCCACATCAACCCAGCGCCCCAGCACCTCTTCGCCATAGCCCGTGGGGCAATCGGCCTGGCTGTTCATCAGCCTTGCATAGACGAAGTCACCCGTCACGTCCGCGAAGCACGGGAACTTGTCGGAGTCCGCGAACACCGTGGCGCAGCGGTAGCGCCGGGCGAGCGCGAGGTACGCAGGGGTCATGAAGCTCGGGTGCCGCACGTCCAGCACATGGCGCAGCGGCAGGTTGTCCACCGTCTTGGGCAGCAACGCGAGGAAGGCCTCGAAGTCCACCGCATCGAACTGCTTGGTGGGCGCGAACTGCCACACGACGGGACCCAGCTTCGGCCCCAGCTCGGACAAACCGCTCTCGACGAACTTGCGGATCGACTCGCCCGCATCGGCCAGCACGCGCCGGTTGGTCGCAAAGCGGTTCGCCTTGAGCGAGAACACGAAGTCGTCCGGCGTCTCCTCGCGCCAGCGCGCGAAGCTCTTGGGCGATTGCGTGCTGTAGTAGGTGCCGTTGATCTCGATGGCCGTCACGGCGCGGCTGGCATGGTGCAGTTCCTGGCTGTGCGGCAGGCCGGCGGGGTAGAAATTGGCGCGCCAGGGTTCGAAGGTCCAGCCACCGATGCCGACACGTATGCGCGGGGAAGCAGCAGCAGGGGGCGTGGCGGGCGTGTCCATGGAGAGCCTTTCAAGCAGACGGCCGGGCGGCAGGCCCACAGCATACCCGCGGCCGCCCTTAGGCCAGCACTCACCCCAGCAGTGTCGACAGCCGCTGTTGCAACGCCGTGAAGATCGCCGCCACCTCCTGCTCCACCACGGCCACGGCGGGCCGCTCCTCGCCCTTGCGGCGCAGCAGCACCATGGCCTCGCGCGCGGCGGGCCGGCGCAGGCGCCGCAACACAGCGCCGCGTTGCGGCAGCAGCGCGGTCGAGGCCGGCACCAGCGCCACGCCCAGGCCCGCGCCCACGAGGTCCAGCACGCCGTGCACGGTGCTGGCCTCGTAACGGATGCGCGGGCTGAAGCCGGACTGCGCGCACAGGTGGATGGACTGGTCGAAATACGCCGGGCTGCGGTGCCGCGTGAAGGACACGAAGTCGTGTTCTGCGAAGGCGCGTAGTTCCACCTCGGCGGCCTCCTCGCCCTGTGCCGCAGGGTGGTCGGTGGCCAGCGCGAGGCAGAAGGGATCGGCCATCTCGCAGGCCGCCTGCAGGCGCGGATGGCGCACCGGCGCACGTGCCAGGCCCAGGTCGATGCGGCCGGCCACCAGGGCGTCGACCTGCTCGCTGCTGATCGTCTCCTTGAGTTCCAGGGCCAGGCCCGGCAGGCGCTGGCGCAGCGCGCGCACCAGCTCCGGTATCACGGTGCCTGCGGCAGAAGGCACGAAACCCAGCACCAGGCTGCCGGCACCGGCGGCCGGTGCCACGAGGTCACGCAGCCGCCCGGCGCGCTGCAGCAGGTGCCGCGCTTCGGGCAGCAGGGTCTCGCCGGCAGTGGTCAGGCGAACGCCTTTGGGATGGCGCATGAACAGCGCCACGCCCAGTTCCTCTTCCAGCTGGCGGATCTGCACCGAAAGCGGCGGCTGGGCGATGAAGAGTTTCTCGGCAGCGCGGCTCAGGCTGCCAGTCTCGGCCACGGCGACGAAGTAACGCAGGTGCCTAAGTTCCATGGTGTCCTTCCACGGCATCTCCATATCTTTAACGTATGGCGATCCTACACATTCAATCTTTGCCATAGGCGACCAGGCTGCGCACAATCGCCGCTCTTTGCACCCCGCCCACCCTGGGCCTTCCGGAGACACCCCCATGCGCGCCCTCGCCCGCCCCCTTATTCGTTCCACCCTGCTCGCCGCCCTGCTGGCCACCGCCGCTGCGGCCCATGCCTGGCCCGACAAGCCGGTGCGCATCGTCGTGCCCGCGCCCGCCGGCAGCTCGCTGGACGTGATCGCGCGCACGCTGGGCGACAAGCTCTCGCCCAAGTGGAAACAGCCCGTGGTGGTGGACAACAAGCCCGGCGCCGGCGGCATGATCGGCGTGGGCCAGGCCGCCAAGGCCACGCCCGACGGCTACACGCTGACCATCGGCTTCAACGGCCCCATCGCCTTCGGCCCCTTCATGTACAAGAAGATGGCCTACGACCCGGCGAAGGAGCTGATCCCCGTGGTCATGACCACCTCGCAGCCCAACGTGCTGGCCATTCCCGCCAGCCACCCGGCCAAGACGCTGGGCGAGTTCGTCGCCTGGGCGAAGCAGCAGCCCAAGGGAGTGAGTTACGCCTCGGTGGGTGCGGGCAGCTCCTCGCACCTGACGATGGAGCTGTTCCGCGCCGCAGCGGGCTTCGACGCCGTGCACGTGCCTTTCTCCGGCTCGCCGCCAGCCGCAACCTCCGTGGCCGCGAGCGATACACAGGCGCTGTTCACGGTGGAGCCGGCGCTGCGGCCGCTGGAGCAGTCGGGCCGCATCCGGCTGCTGGCGTCCACGGGGTTGAAGCGCATGGAGACGGCCAAGGAACTGCCGACCGTGGCCGAGTCCGGTTTCGCCGGCTTCGAGGCCATCGCCTGGAACGGCCTCTTCACAGCCACGGGCACGCCAGCCGCGGTGGTGGAGCAGATCAATGCAGATGTGAACGCCGCGCTGGCCGATCCCGCAGTGCGCACGACGCTGAACAATGCCGGCCTGATCCCCGGTGGCGGCACCGCAGCAGAATTCAAGCGCTACATCGAGACGGAAAGCCGCAAGTGGGGTGCGATCATCACCAAGGCTGGCATCACCGTCGATTGAGGCACACACCATGCTCGCACTGCAGAAAATCCGCCCCGAAGCCGGCCTCGCACTCGTCGAGGTGCCCTCCCCCGCGGAACCGGGCGATGGCGAGGTCCGCGTGCGCGTGCTCGCCACCGGCATCTGCGGCAGCGACCTGCATGTGGACGACTGGACCCGCAGCTACACCTTCATCACGCCCGCATTGCCCGTGACGCTGGGCCACGAGTTCGTGGGCATCGCCGAGAACGGCCCGCTGGCAGGCCAGCGCGTGGTGGTGCGTCCCTCCGTCACCTGCGGCCGCTGCGCGGCCTGCAGCGCAGGACGCTTCGATGCCTGCGAAACCCGCACCGGCATCGGCATGACGCGCCAGGGCGCCTTTGCCTCGCATGTGCTCGTGCCGCAGCGCAACTGCGTGCCCGTGCCCGCGGGCCTGCCGGACCGGCTGGCCGCGTTGGCCGAGCCCTTGTCCATCTCCATGCAGGCCCTGCGCATCGGCGGCGAGGTGGCCGGCCAACGCGTGCTGGTCATGGGCCCGGGCACCATCGGCCAGGGCATCGCCGTGCTGGCGCGCCGCGCGGGTGCGGCGCAGGTGGTGGTGAGTGGTTACGAGGACGCGGCGCGTTTCGACGCCTTGCGCCGCATGGGTTTCGAGCAGCTGGTGGACGTGGCCACGCAGCCGCTGGCCCAGGGCTGTGCGCCCTTCACGCAGGGCGAGCCCCTCGACATCGTCTACGAGGCCACGGGCGTGCCGCGCACCGTCACCGAGGCACTGGCGCTGCTGCGCCGCAACGGCATCGTGGTCGTGACGGGTATCCACGCCACGCCGCTGGAACTGGACCTGACGCAGCTGGTGCGCCGCCAGCTGCAGCTGCGCGGCTCCTTCCGCCCGCCCGAATCGGACTGGCCCGCGGCGCTAGCGCTGATGGCCGAGGTGGGCGACACCATGGCACCGATGGTGAGCCATGTGTTGCCGCTGGAGCAGGCGCTGGAGGGCTTTGCACTCGCCCATGGCAAGCAGGCCAGCAAGGTGCTGCTGCAGCCCGGTGCCGCATGATGGCCAGCGTCGCCACCGCCCTGCTCGCGTTGTGGAACGACGTGACGCCTGCGCGCGAGGACGAATACAACGACTGGCATGCCCATGAACACGTGCCCGAGCGGCTGACCATGCCGGGCTTCGTCTGGGCCCAGCGCTGGCGCGCGGCGGACGACGTTGGTCCTGGACCGCGCTACCTCACGTTGTACGGACTCACCGGCCTCGACGCGCTGGAGACCGACGAATACCAGCGCCTGCTCGCCGGCCCCACGCCCTGGAGCCAGCGCATGCGGCCCCACCTCCTGCACCTGAGCCGCTGGGCCTGCACACTGGATGCCATGGAGGATGTCTCAGAGGATGACCGGATGCAGGCCGTCTGCCTGCAGGACCGGCCCGCGCTGCCCGAGGCATTCCACGGACTGCGGGCGCAGCGCCAACGTGATGCCGCGCCCCTGCCATGGCTCGCAGGCACGCAGGCGCAGGACATCCTCGGTGATTGGCTGGTCTGCGCGGGCACCGTGGCTGCGCTGCCCGACGAGGCCTACCGGCGCGACTTCGTGCGTCTGCCCGTCGGCCGCGACGACCGCGTGGGCCCCAGCCGCTGGCCAGCGGTACCGGGCTACTGAAACGCCACCTCCGCGAAACTGCGCAGCTTGCGGCTGTGCAATTGGTCGAAGCCTCCCTGGCGCAGCAGCTCCACGGCGCGGATGCCGATGCGCAGGTGCTGGTCCACGCGCTCGCGGTAGAAGTGGTTGGCCATGCCCGGCAGCTTGATCTCGCCGTGCAGCGGCTTGTCGCTGACGCACAGCAAGGTGCCATAGGGCACGCGGAAGCGGAAGCCGTTGGCGGCGATGGTGGCGCTCTCCATGTCCACCGCCACGGCTCGGCTCTGGCTGTAGCGGCGCTGGGGGCCGTTGTCGGGCAGCAGCTCCCAGTTGCGGTTGTCGGTGCTGGCCACGGTGCCGGTGCGCAGCACGCTCTTGAGTTCGGGGCCCCGCAGTTGCGTGACATCTTCGACCGCCTGCTCCAGCGCCACCTGCACCTCGGCCAGCGCGGGGATCGGCACCCACAGCGGCAGCTCCTCGTCCAGCACATGGTCCTCGCGCACATAGCCGTGCGCCAGCACGTAGTCGCCCAGCCGCTGGGTGTTGCGCAGGCCCGCGCAGTGGCCCAGCATGACCCACGCATGCGGGCGCAGCACGGCAATGTGGTCCGTGATGTTCTTGGCGTTGGCCGGGCCGACGCCGATGTTGACCATGGTGATGCCGCCGCGGTCCTTGCGCAGCAGGTGGTAGCCCGGCATCTGCGGCAGGCGCAGCGGCTCGGCGCCGAACTCGTCACCAGGCTCGGCCGGCAGGCCCACGCGGCGCGTGACCATGTTGCCGGGCTCCACGAAGGCGATGTAGTCGCTGGCGGGGTTCTGCATCTCGGTGCGGCCCAGGCGCACGAATTCGTCGATGTAGAACTGGTAGTTCGTGAACAGCACGAAGTTCTGGAAGAACTCCGGCAGCGTGCCGGTGTAGTGGCGCAGCCGGTGCAGCGAATAGTCCACGCGCGGGGCCGTGAACAGCGACAGCGGGTGGGCGTCGCCCGCCTTCGCCTCGTAGGTGCCGTTGGCGATGCAGTCGTCCATGGCGGCCAGGTCGGGCAGGTCGAACATGTCGCGCATGCGCTCCCGTTGGCGCGCGTCCAGGCTGCCTTCGATGTGCTCGTGTTCGGCGAAGGAGAAGTGCACCGGGATGGGCTGCGTGCTCACGCCCACCTCGATCTCCTCCTGGTGGTTCAGCAGCAGCAGGCGAAACTGCTCCAGCAGGTAGTCGCCGAAGAGGTCGGGCCGCGTGATCGTGGTCTCGAAGCGGCCCGGGCCTGCCACGAAGCCGAAGCTCAAGCGCGCGTTCTCCCCCGGGTCGGCGCGCAACACGGTGTGGGTCTGCACCCGCACGAAGGGGTAGAAGGCCCGCGCCGGACCGGGCAATGCATCGCCCGCCACATAGCGCTGCATGGCCTTGCGCAGGTGCGCGAGGCTGGCGTCGTAAATCTTGCGGACCTGGGCCAGCGCGGCCGCCGGGTCTTTGAAGCGCTGGGATGCGAGGGGGGGTGCGGTGTAAGGCATCGGGCTATTGTCCACAAAGGCATGTCATGCGAATGGCTGCCAGCTGCAGCGGGTGCATGGGGCGCGCGGCCCTGGCTGGAATGCGTTCCAGGCATGCGCATCGCCACATGCGTTAGAGTCCCTGGCTCCTGTCCTCGTCACCCCATCTGGCCATGCCCGGTAGACCCTCTCTGCGCCGTGTCCTGGCCTGCGTGGCCGCCCTCGTGCTGGGCGTGCTGGTGCTGGCCACCGGCGCGCTCTGGTACACCGGCATACCCCGCAACGCCGCCGGCATGGCTGCGAAGGGCGTCTGCTCGGCCGCCTTCGTGGCCGGCAGGCCCTGGCAGACGCTGCTGGCGGATGACGTGTTGCCCGCCAGCCCCGCGCTGACGGCCATCAGCGTCGAAGTGGACGAAGCCGGCAAGCGCGTGAAGGGTCGCTTCGCCGGCATGTTCGAGCGCGAGGCGCGCCTGCTGCCCCTGCGCGGCTGCGTGCTGGACGCCGAGGTCGCCCACCCCCGCGCGCCCTTGACGTCGGCGCCGGACACGAACCCGGACGCACCCTGGCCCGAGGGCGAAGCGCCCCTGCCCGTGGCGCACTGGGGCGCAGGCGTGGACGCAGCAGCGCTGCAAGCTTTAATGAACCACGCATTCGAAGGCGCCGGCGATCCGCAGCGATCCAACACGCGCGCCGTGGCCATCGTCCACCGCGGAAGGCTCCTGGCATCGCGCACGGCCCCGGGCTTCGACAGCCGCACCGCACTGCACGGCTGGTCCATGACGAAGACGGTGGTGGGCATGCTGGGTTACAAGCGCGCAGCCGAGACCGGCCTGCCGCTGGACACGCCGGTGGTGGCCGCATTCGACGAAGCGCATGCGCCCGGCTGGCTCGCGAAATGGCGCGCCGACAGCCGCCGCGACATCAAGGTGTCGGACCTGCTCTACATGCGCGACGGCCTGGCCAGCACCGAGAGCTACCAGCCCTGGGGCGAGGTGCCGCAGATGCTGTGGGGCAACGCCAACGCGGCCGCGTTCGCCGCCGCTGCACCGGCCGAAGCGCCGGCCGGCCAGCGCTGGCGCTACCTCAGCCAGACCGCCAACATCTTCTCGGCCGTGGTGCGCTCGCGCTTCGCCAGCGACACGCAATACTGGGCCTACCCGCAGGCCGCCCTCTTCGGGCCCATCGGCGCCACCACCGCCGTGCTGGAGACCGACACGGCCGGCAACTGGGTGGGCTCGTCCTACCTCTGGGCCAGCGTGGGCGACTGGGCGCGCCTGGGCCAGCTGATGCTGGCCGACGGCCGTTGGGGCAGCCAGCAGGTGCTGCCGCCCGGCTGGCTGCGGTACGCGGCCACCCGCGCGACAGCCGATGGCGAAGGACGCGGGTATGGTGCGCAGACCTGGCGCATCGGCGACCCCGAGGCCGGAGAATGCAAGGGTTACGGACTGCCGCCCGACACGCTGGCCATGAGCGGCCACTGGGGCCAGATCGTGGCCATGGTGCCCTCGCGCGACCTCGTGGCCGTGCGCCTGGGCTGGACCTTCCAACGGGGCCAGTTCAATGGCTGCGCCTTCGTGGCAGAGGCCCTGAAGGCCGTGCCGGGCTGATCATCTTCACCATCTTTCAAAGGAGTACGCACATGGATCTGGGAATCAAGGGCAAGTGGGCCCTCGTCTGCGGCGCCAGCAAGGGGCTGGGACTGGGCTGCGCGCAGGCATTGGTACGCGAAGGCGTGAACGTGGTGGTGATGGCGCGCGGTGCCGAGCTGCTGGAGCAATCCGCCGCCGCGCTGCGTGCGCTGCCGGGCGCCGCCACGGTGATCGCGGTGGCCGCCGACATCACCACAGATGCCGGCCGCGCCGCGGCCTTTGCCGCGCCGGGCGGACCGGGCACGGACTTCGACATCGTCGTGACCAATGCCGGTGGCCCGCCGCCCGGCGACTTCCGCGACTGGGATCGCGAGGCCTGGCTCAAGGCCGTGGACGCCAACATGCTCACGCCCATCTGGCTCATCAAGGCCACGGTGGACGGCATGGCGCAGCGCGGCTTCGGCCGCATCGTCAACATCACTTCGGGCGCCGTGAAGTCGCCCATCGACATCCTGGGCCTGTCCAACGGCGCACGCAGCGGCCTCACGGGTTTCATCGCGGGCGTGTCGCGCAGCAGCGTGGCAGCCCACAACGTGACCATCAACAACCTGCTGCCCGGCGCCTTCGACACGGACCGCCTGCGCGTGACCATGAAGGGCCAGGCGGAGAAGACGGGCAAGTCGATGGACGAACTGCTGGCCATCCGCGCCAAAGGCATCCCCGCGAAGCGCATCGGCACGTCCGAGGAGTTTGGTGCGATCTGCGCCTTCCTGTGCAGCCAGCACGCGGGCTACATGACGGGGCAGAACATCCTGGCAGACGGCGGCGCCTACCCCGGCACCTTCTGACCTGAAGCGGTCAGCGCGCCGGCTCGCGCATCGTCACGAACTCTTCGGCTGCGGTGGGGTGTATACCGATGGTACTGTCGAACACAGCCTTGGTGGCGCCTGCGCGCAACGCGACCGCGAAGCCTTGGACGATTTCTCCGGCATCCGCACCGACCATGTGCAGGCCCACCACGCGGTCTGTCGCGTCCTCCACCACCAGCTTCATGAAGGTGCGCTCGGTGCTGCCCGAGAGCGTGTGGCGCAGCGCCTTGAAGTCGGACTTGAAGATGGTCACCTTGCCGAAGAGCTCGCGCGCCTTGGCCTCCGAATGGCCCACCGTACCGATGTTGGGGTGCGTGAATACCGCCGTGGGGATGAACTCGTAGTCCATGCTGCGCGGCGCCTTGCCGGCCGCAGGGCCGAAGAGGTGGTCCACCAGCACCATGGCCTCGCCCAGCGCCACCGGGGTGAGCTGCACGCGCGAGGTCACGTCGCCCAGTGCGTAGATGGAGGGCTCCGAAGTGTTGTAGTTCTCATCCACGATGATCGCGCCGTCCTTGCGCTGCGCCACGCCCACCGCTTCCAGGCCCATGTGCTTCACGTTGGGCACGCGGCCCGTGGCATAGAGCACGCGGTCGACGGTGATGGGCGCGATGGCCTCGCCGTGCTGCTCCAGTTGCACCTGCAGGCCGCCGGCCACGCGTTCGATGGAGCGCACCTGCGCACACAGGCGCAGGTCCACGCCGGTCTTGCGCATCTCGGCCGCGATGAACTGGCGCACGTCGTCGTCGAAGCCGCGCAGGATCTGGTCACCGCGGTACAGCTGCGTCACGCTGGCACCCAGGCCGTTGAAGATGGAGGCGAACTCGCTGGCGATGTAGCCGCCGCCCACCACCAGCAGGCGCTGTGGAAAGGGCTCCAGGTCGAACATCGCGTCCGACACATCTACCAGGTCGGAGCCGGGAAACTCGGGCACATGCGGCGTGCCGCCCGTGGCGATGAGGATGTTCCCGGCGCTGTGACGCTGGCCGTCCACCAGCACATGGTGACCATCCTCCAACGTGGCACGCGCGTTGAGCACCGTCACGCCGGCACCCGCCAGCAGGTTGCCGTAGATGCCGTTCAGGCGGCTGATCTCCTTGCGGCGGTTGTCCTTCAGCGTGGCCCAGTCGAAGCGCGGCGCCTCCAGCTGCCAGCCAAAGCCCTTCGCCTCTTCGAAGGCGTCGGCGTAATGCGCGGCGTAGCTGTACAACTTCTTCGGGATGCAGCCCACGTTCACGCAGGTGCCGCCCAGGCCCGCCGTGCCCAGCTGCTCGGCCAGCGCCACGCGGGCGCCACGTTGCGCGGCCATGCGCGCGGCGCGCACGCCACCGCTGCCCCCGCCCACCACGAAAAGATCCCAATCGAAGGGTTGCGCCATAGATGCCTTTATCTGGATTGCAGGCCGGCATCGTAGCGGGCATTGCATGGGCACCCTGCCACCGGGGGCATGCGGGCACAACAGCGCCCTGCGCCCTGCGGCGATGCAGTGGCGGCTAACGCGAGCCGCCGAAGCGCGAATCGGCCTGGCGCCGGAACTCGGTGGGCGTGACGCCCTTGAGTTCCAGGAAGCGGCGGTTGAAGTTCGCCAGGTTGTTGAAGCCCACCTGGTAGCAGATGTCGGTGACGTAATGGTCGGTCTGCATCAGCAGCCGGCAGGCGCTGTTGATGCGCACCATGTTCACGAAGTCGGTGAAGCTGTTGCCCGTGGCCTTGCGGAAGAAGCGCGAGAAGCGGCTCTCGCCCATGCCCAGTTCCGCCGCCACATCGGCCAGGCTGATGGGCTCGGTGAGGTTGTTGGTGATGCGGTCCACGATGCGGTTGATCTGCTCCAGCTCGCCATCGCCTTCGGCACCCTGGATCTGCACCGTGGACAGCTGCCGGTAGTCGCCGCACTGCGCCAGGTCCGCCAGGTATTCGCAGAAGTGGCCGAAGCGGCGCACGCCGCGCGTGGACTTCACGGCCTGCCAGTGCGCGCGGGCACGCTCGGACAGGCCGAAGAACTCGATGCCATGGCGCGCGCGCTGCAGCAGCAGCATCACCTCGCGCAGCTCGGGCAGCGACTGCGCCGCGCGCTCCAGCGGTGCGTGGTCGAACTGGATCACCAGGTCGCGCTCGGGCACACCGCCCTCGCCCGCGTCCATCGAGATCCAGTTGTGCGGCAGGCGCGGCCCGCACAGCACCAGGTGGCCCGGCTGGAAGTGCCCGATCCAGTCGCCCACGAAAGCCTTGCCCGAGGTGCAGGTGATCAGGTGCAGCTCGTACTCGTCGTGGTAATGCCAGCGCGCCAGCGGCGTGGGAAACCCATGCGCCAGGCAACGCACCAGCCCGCCGTCCTCGGGGGCCTCGTAACCCAGCGCGGGGCTGCGGGCGAACTCGCCTTCCAGCTCGGGCTGGCGCTGGCGCGGACGGGTGCGGGTGGTGGTGGCCATGGATGCGGGGATGCTGCGGGGATGCCGCGATAGTGCGTCGGTGGTGCGTCAGTGGTGGAATAGGCGCATTGCAGCACAGGAGGCCGTTGCAGGCCAGGCCGCGATGGCGCCGGCCCTGCCTCAGCCGGCTGCCGCCTCCGCGACGAAGGCATCCACGCGCCGGCGTGCTGCACGCAGCGCGGCAAGCAGCCGCGCATCCCCCGCCAGATCGCCCCACAGCCCCTTGTCCGCCGCCAGTGCCGCCTCGGGATCGACCGCCGCGCAGATCGCATGCGCCGCCACCGGGTCCATGCCCTGGTCCTGGTAGGCATAGGGCAGGTCGCCGCGGTGCCAGCGTTGCAGGAAGGCCAGGAACAGCGCGGGCAGCAGGGCCACCGCGGCGATGGACTGCCCGGCCGCCAGCCGCTCGCGCACGGTGGGCGCGATGAAGCCGGGAATCTTGGAGAAGCCGTCGGCGGCCACGCGCTGGTTGGTGTCGCGGATGGCGGGGTTGGAGAACCGGTCCAGCACCACGTCGCGGTAGGCCGCCAGGTCCACCGGGTACGCCGTGCCCAGCGGTTGCAGGCAGGGGATCACGTCCTGCGTGACGTAGTCGTGCGCCATCTGCCGGATGGCAGGGTGCTGCGTACCCTCGTGGATGTATTGCAGCCCGGCCAGCGTGCCGGCCCAGGCGATGCAGCTGTGGCTGGCGTTGAGGATGCGGATCTTGGCCTCCTCGTAGGGCTGCACGGACTGCACCAGCTCCACGCCCACAGTCTCCCACGCGGGCCGGCCGGCGATGAAGTCGTCCTCGATGACCCACTGGATGAAGCTCTCGCCGGTGATGGCGGCCGCATCGTCCACGCCGGTGGCGGCCAGCACGCGGGCGCGCAGCTCGGGTGGCGGGCGTGGCGTGATGCGGTCCACCATGGCATTGGGGCACCGCGTGTTGCGCTGTGCCCAGGCAGCCAGCCCCACCTCGCCCACCGCGTCCAGGAACGCCAGCAGACCGGCGCGGAACCGCTCGCCGTTGTGGCGCAGGTTGTCGCAGTTGAGCAGCGTCACCGGGCCGGCATCGGCGGCTTTGCGGGCGCGCAGGATCGCGGCCATGGCGCCGTACACCGTCTGGCCCGCTTCGCCGTTGCGCGCGCGTGCGATGTCCGCTGCCAGCTCCGGGATGGAGGCGTCCAGCCGGTGCGCGCTGTCGAGGTAATACCCCGCCTCGGTCACCGTGAAGGAGATGATGCGCGTGGACGGGTCGGCCCCGCGTGCGACCAGTGCTGCCAGGCCAGGCGTGTAGGGAATGACCTCGCGGATCGCGGTGATGCGCTCGTAGCGGTGCACACCGGCGGGCGTGATGGTCTCCAGCGTGTAGGCACCACCCTGTGCGGCCAGGGCCTCCACCACCTCGGCCATGTCGGGCCGGATGTTGCCGCCGGCCAGCTGCCACAGCGTGTCGCCGGCATCGTGCAGGCGCTGCAGGTAGACCGCCTGGTGCGCGCGGTGGAAGGAGCCCAGGCCCAGGTGCAGGATGACGCGGGGCGAAGCGGTGCGGGGGGCGGCTGCGGTCACGGTCAACCCTCAGGCCATCGCCAGGGTCTTGCCCTCGCGGTTGAACAGGTGCAGCACGGCTGGGTCGATCTCCACGCCCACGGTGTCGCCCTCCGCGAGCTGGGTGCGCTCGTTCTGGCGCGCGATCATGTTCACGCCACCCACGTCGACATGGATCAGCGTGTCCGAGCCCAGCGCCTCGATCAGGTCCACGCGGCCCTGCATGCCGGTCACGGTGCCCGGCAACACGCGCACGCCTTCGGGCCGCACGCCCAGGAAGCCATCGGTGGGCAAGCGGCCGCGCGTCAGCTGGGCGATGGCCGGCAGCGCGTTCGCCGGCAGCATGTTCATGGACGGCATGCCGATGAATTGCGCCACAAACTGGTTGGCCGGCCGGTCGTACAGGTCCAGCGGTGAGCCCACCTGTTCGATCAGCCCATCCTTGAGCACCACCACACGGTCGGCCAGCGTCATGGCCTCCACCTGGTCGTGCGTGACGTAGATGGTGGTGGCGCCGAGGGACTCGTGCAGCTTCTTGATCTCCACGCGTGTGTTGCCGCGCAGCGCCGCGTCCAGGTTGGACAGCGGCTCGTCGAACAGAAAGACCTTGGGCTGGCGCACGATGGCGCGCCCGATGGCCACGCGCTGGCGCTGGCCGCCCGAGAGCTCCTTGGGCGTGCGCTGCAGGTAGCTCGTCAGGTTGAGCTGCGCCGCGGCACGCTCCACTTTCGTCTTGATCTCTGCCGGGTCCACCTTGGCCAGCTTGAGCGCAAAGGACATGTTGTCGTACACGCTCATGTGCGGGTACAGGGCGTAACTCTGGAACACCATCGCCAGGTCGCGCTTGCCCGAGGGTAGGTAGCTGATGTCGCGGCCGTCGAGCATCAGCTGCCCGCTGCTGATGGGCTCCAGCCCGGCAATCAGCCGCAGCAGCGTGGACTTGCCGCAGCCCGAGGGACCGACGAAGACGATGAACTCGCCCTTGTTGATCTGCAGGTCGACGCCCTTGATGATGTGGGCGTCGCCGAAGCTCTTCTTGACGTTCTTGAGTTCGAGGTAGGACATGTCGCGTGCTCCCTTGTTTACTTCACGGCGCCGAAGGTCAGGCCCTGGACGAGTTGTTTTTGCGAGAACCAGCCGAAGACCACGATGGGCCCGATGGCCATCAGCGAGGCGGCCGACAGCTTGGCCCAGAACAGGCCCTCGGGGCTGGAGTAGGAGGCGATCAGCGTGGCCAGCGTGCCGGCCTTGGCGGAGGTGAGGTTCAGCGCCCAGAAGGCCTCGTTCCAGCTCAGCACCAGGCACAACAGGCCGCAGGAGGCCAGGCCCCCGATGGACAGCGGCAGCACCACGTTGCGGAACTCGGTCCACAGCGTGGCGCCGTCCATGCGCGCGGCCTCCAGGATCTCGTTGGGGATTTCCTTGTAGTTCGTGTAGAGCATCCAGACCATGATGGGCAGGTTGGACAGCGTGAATACGATGATCAGCGCGGGCAGCGTGTCGAGCATGTGGGCCGTCTGCGCCAGCACGTAGATGGGCACCAGCGCACCCACGGCGGGCATCATCTTGGTAGACAGCATCCACATCAGGATGTCGCGCGTGGCTTTGGTCTTGAAGAAGGCCATGGAATAGGCCGCAGGTGCCGCGATCAGCAGGCCGAGGATGGTGGAGGCCACACTCGCGATCAGCGAATTGCGGGCGTACAGCAGGTAGTCGCTGCGCGCCTGCACTTCTGCAAAGTTGTGCAGCGTGGGCTCGAAGACGAACAGCGGCGGTACGGCGATCGCCTGCAGCTCGGTCTTGAAGGCCGTGAGGAACAGCCAGCCCAGCGGGAAGAACAGCAGCAGGGCGATGGCCCAGGCCAGGGTGGTGCGCAGCGTGGTAGGCCAGAAGGTGCTGGGCGGGCCGCCGGGAGCGGGGCTCGATGAGGCGCTCGGTGGGGCGCTCGATGTGATGCTCGTTGCCATGGTGCCAGTCCAGGTATCAGTCCAGGTTCTTGCCGATGATGCGGACCAGGAAGGCCGCCACGATGTTCGCCAGGATCACCGCGAACAATGCGCCGGCCGAGGCCACACCCACGTCGAAGTTCAGCAGCGACTGCTTGTAGATCAGGTAGGTCAGATTGGTGCTGGCATTGCCCGGCCCGCCGCTCGTGGTGATCGCGATCTCGGCGAACACCGACAGCAGGAAGATCATCTCGATCATCACCACCACCGCGATCGCGCGGCCCAGGTGCGGCAGCGTGAGGTACCAGAAGCGCTGCAACGCGGTGGCGTTGTCCATGCGCGCGGCCTCCATCTGCTCGCGGTCCAGCGATTGCAGCGAGGTCATGAAGATCAGGCAGGCGAAGGGCAGCCACTGCCAGGCCACCATGATGATCACGGACAGCAGCGGCATGTCGGTCAGCCAGTCCACCGGCGTGGCGCCGAAGAGCTTCCACAGGTTCGCCAACACGCCGTAGATCGGGTTCATCATCATGTGTTTCCACAGCAGCGCATTGACCGCCGGCATGACGAAGAAGGGCGAGATCAGCAGCACCCGCACGATGCCCTGGCCCGGGAAAGGATCGTTCACCAGCAGGGCCAGCAGCACACCACCCACCAGCGTGATCACGATCACGCTGCCGATCAGCAGCAGCGTGTTCCACACCGATGGCCAGAAGTCCGGGTCGGTGATGAAGTATTCGAAGTTGCCCAGGCCCGCGAAGGGATGGTCGCCGGGCTGCATCAGGTTGTAGTTGACGAAGGAGAAATACAACGTCATCAGCAGCGGCACGATCGACCAGAGGAGGAGCGTGATCACCGCGGGGGCCATCAGGGCCCGGGGCAACAGTCGGTTCATGGCGGGGCAGCTTTCGAGGGCACGTTCGTAAAGATGAAGAAGGGCCGGTGCACGGCCAACCCGTGCACCGGCCCTCGGCGGTCTTACTTGTAGTAGCCGGCCTTCTTCATCTCACGGTCCGCCAGCGTCTGCGAGGTCTTCAGCGCCTGGTCCACCGTGGACTTGCCGGCCAGGGCCGCGCTCATCTGCTGGCCCACGCCCACGCCGATGGACTGGAACTCGGGGATGGCTGCGTACTGCACACCCACGTACGGCGACTTGGTCAGCGTGCTGTCGTTCGGGTTGGCCGAATCGATGGCCTTCTTCTCGGCGGCGGCGAACTTGGCGACCTTCAGGAACTCGGGGTTCGCGTAGGTGCTCTTGCGTGTGCCCGTGGGCACGGCGTGCCAGCCGTTGGTCTTGGCAACCAGGTTGATGTAGTCCTTGGACGTGGCCCAGCGGATGAACTTCTGCGCGGCTTCGTCCTTGGTGGAGCTGGCAGGCACGGCCAGGTTCCACGACCACAGCCAGTTCGCGCCCTTGGGCGTCACGGCCGTGGGCGCCTGCGCGAAGGCCACCTTGTCAGCCACCTTCGACTGCTTGGGGTCGCTGATGAACGAGGCAGCAATGGTGGCATCCACCCACATCGCGCACTTGCCTTCGTTGAACAGCGCCAGGTTCTCGTTGAAGCTGTTGGCCGACGCGCCGGGCGGGCCGTACTTCTTCATCAGGTCCACATAGAAGGTGATGGCGTCCTTCCAGGGCTTGGATTCGAGTTGCGGCTTCCAGGCCATGTCGAACCACTGGCCGCCCCAGGTGTTGACCATGGTGGTCAGCAGCGCCATGTTGTCGCCCCAGCCCGGCTTGCCGCGCAGGCACATGCCGTACACGCCGCCCTTGGGATCGTGCGCCTTGGCAGCGAAGTCCCGCACCTGCTCCCAGGTGGGCTGGTCGGCCATGGTGACACCAGCCTTGTCGGCCAGGTCCTTGCGGTACATCAGCATCGAGCTCTCGCCGTAGAAAGGCGCGGCGTAGAGCTTGCCCTCGTAGGACAGGCCGCTGCGGATGGCCGGCAGCAGGTCGTCCACGTCATAGGCGGCGTCGGTGGTGATGGGCTTGAGCCATCCCTTCTTGGACCAGATGGGTGCTTCGTACAGGCCGATGGTCATCACGTCGAACTGGCCGCCCTTGGTGGCGATGTCGGTGGTCACGCGCTGGCGCAGCGTGCCCTCTTCCAGCGTGACCCACTTGAGCTTGATGCCGGGGTTGGCCTTCTCGAATTCAGGCGTGAGCTTCTGCATCTCGATCATGTGGCCGTTGTTGACGGTGGCGATGACGAGTTCGGTGGGGGCCTGGGCCGAAAGGCTGCCGGCGGCGATGGCCAGGGCGATGGCGAGGCCGGTGCGGGCGAAACGCTGCATGGTGTCTCCTTGGAGGAATACGGGTTGAACGACCTGTTGGCCGCTTGCCGTGGATTCTGCGCATTCAGCGTTGCGTCATTGGTACCCGAAAACCTGGACACCAATACTTCTATGCACGAGTTGCTCCGTATATTCCCTTAGTTGTTGCGGATGAGGATGTACGCGGGCATCGGTCTGCCGAGCGGCGAGATCACCGGCGGCCGCGCTGTGCGGCTCGGGGCTGGCATGTCGAAAGGTCTGTTGGCAGACGGGTAGCGGTCGACAAGTTGCGCTGCAGATTTCCAGCTGGCCGCTTCTGCAGCATAACTGTCGTCGACTCTTGAAACTCCCGCAACGGGCAAACACGGTCATCAGTCGCTCGGCGATTTGTCGCCAACGGCGCACACGATACAACGCCGCGAGTAACCGCCAGTCACCAACGCCGCGCTCACCGTCAAGTGGAGCAACGCGCGGCCCCCGCCGGCGTCCATCCCTCACATCGCCGTCGACAGCCGAATCAAGGCCGATACCAGCACCACCAGCAGCACCAGGTTGAGCAACAGCGCCATAGCATGCATGCGGCGGAAATTCCGGATCGCGCTGGCGTCCCTCGCCTCGATCCGGCTCCCCCATCGTTCCATGGCGGACAGAAGGTGCTTGCGCAGCAGCGTCACAAGCACCGCAATGCCCGCCGCGCCTGCGGCAAACGCGAACCGCCCCCACACGGCATAACAGACACAGGCGCCCAGGCTCGCCCAGAACGCCAGCCGGTAGTAGAGATTGAAGAAGCCCCGGACGAACCACGCATCGAGCGGCGCGTCGTGGTCGAGGATCAGCAGGGGCAGCCCGCCCAGCAGGAAGTAGGCGGTGGTGCCCATCAACACCATCGTGAAGAAGAAGGAACCGTACAGGGCGAAAGGCATGGGGATTCCTTTTACTGTGGGTCGTGGCCCCTACGGCTTGGTTGTAGCGGCGCGAGTCAACGGCTTGGCGCAGGGACGTGTTGACGGAGCTTCACGCGCCCTCCTGCACCACCGTGCCCTGGTGGTAGACCGCCTGCCATTGGCCTGCCGACTTGCGCCACAACGTGGCCCGCCGTGTATCCCGGCCTGGCTGGTGCAGCGTGTAGGTCAGCAGAAAAATCCCGGGGGCCACTTCAGCCACGTGGAAGGCGGAGGTTCGCCATGCCTCTTCCGACGGCTCGCGGACTCTGGAGCGCAGGGCCTCCAACGCGAACTCCCGGCTGTAGCGCCGCCCTGACGCCCCCACCTCCCAGAACTCCGGTGCGACCAGTTCCTCGAAGAGGGCGGGCGTCGCGCCTGGTGCGGCGGCATGGAACAAATCCTCCAGCCGCATCAATTCCTGCAGCACGGGGGCCAGTTCAAGTGCAACGGTGAGATGGGGTTCCAACAGGGGCCTCCGCGTCAGGGTGGCGGCGGTCACCGCCGTATCCAAAGACGCACCGCTCGGGCTGGATCATGCACCCAGCAATCGCAACGTCGCCTCGTCCGGCCGGCCATCGTAGAACGCCGCCAGGGCCTGCGCAAACACCCGCTCGTCGGGCGCGACGGCGGCGAACAGCGTCAGGCAGGAGCGGAACTTCATGGCGTCGACCTCGCCCAGGATGGTGGTGGCATCGCGGCCGGCGTGGCGCAGCATGGCCTGCACGCACGCTACGAGGCGCGGCCCCAGCACCGGATGGGCCAAGTAGGCGGCAGCCTCCTCGCGGTCGGCGACGCCGTATTCACGCGCCATGGCGCTGCGGCCAAGCTCCCGCAGCTGCGGCAGCACGTACCAGATCCAGTGGCTGCGCTTGCGGCCGGCGACGAGTTCGGCGAGGGCCTGCGCGTAGTCCCGCGCCTGGGCCTGCACGAAGCGGTCGAGGGGATCGCGGGGGTCTGCTGCGGTGGCCATGAACGCCTCCCGTGCGGCAATGCGCGTGTCAGCCCTTGGGCCGGTGGTAGGCCACCAGCGCATTGGCGTGGCCGTGGCCGATGCCGTGCTGTTCCTTCAGGAACGCCACCTGCTCCATGTGTTTCTTGTCCCGCACGGCGTCAAGCACCGCGAACCAGTGCGCCACCGGGTGGCCGTAGGTCTTCTCGATGGACGGGAAATACGATGCCGGGCCTTTGACTTTCTCTGTTGCCATGGGTGCCTCCTGCTCCGATGCTAATCCTGCAGCAGCGCCTCGCCGGCATCTGCCAATGTCTTGCAGCCTGTCAATGCCATGGCCACCTCCAGCTCGTCGCGCAGCAGGCGCAGCACATGCGCCACGCCGCGCGCGCCGGCCGTGGCCAGGCCGTGCACCACGGGCCGGCCCACCAGCACGGCGTCGGCGCCCAGCGCGATGGCCTTGAGGATGTCGGTGCCACGGCGGATGCCGCCGTCCACCAGCACGGGTGCGCGGCCGGCCACGGCGCGCGCCACGGCGGGCAGGGCCTGGGCGGTGGCCACGGCCGTGTCCAGCGTGCGGCCGCCGTGATTCGAGACGATGAGGCCGCGCGCGCCGCTGTCCAGCGCCTGCAGCGCGTCGGCCGGGTGCAGGATGCCTTTGGGCAGCACGGGCAGGCGCGTGGCGCCGCACAGCCACTCCAGGTCGCGCCACGTGGGGGCGGCGTGCAGCAGGCGGTCGAAGACCATGCTCTCGCCGGGCTGCAGCGGGCCCCAGCCTGTGGCAGGCAGGCCCTGCAGGTTGGCGGCCACCACGTCGGCGGGAAAGCGGAAACCGCTGCGCCGCTCCTGGTCGCGCACGCCGCTCACCGGGGCGTCCACGGTCAACACGATGGCCTCGTAGCCCGCGGCCTCGGCGCGTTGCAGCAGTTCGCGGTTGAAGCCCTTGTCGTGTTGCCAGTACAGCTGGAACCACAGCGGCCCGCGGTCGGGGTCGGCGTGTATGGCCTGGGCAATGGCCTCCAGCGGCACGCTGGACTGGGTGCTGGCGACGAAGCCGGCGCCCAGCGCTGAGGCGGCGTGCACGGTGGCCAGTTCGCCGTCCGCATGGGCGAGCCGCTGGAAGGCCACGGGCGCCACCAGCACTGGGTGCGCCAGCGTGCGGCCCAGCAGCTGCAGGCGCGTATGGCCACCGGTCAATGCGCGCAGCACGCGCGGCAGCAGCTGCAGGCCGTCCCACGCGGCGCGGTTGGCACGCACCGCCAGCTCGTCGCCGGCACCGCCATGCAGGTACGCCCAGACGCCTGGGTCGAGCCGCGTGCGGGCGAAGGCCTCGTGGTCGGCCAGGGTGACGACGTCGGCAGGGACAGCCGCAAGGCCAGAAAAAGTACTCATGCGGATATTCTGCAACGGGTGAGAATAGTGAGCTGATCGCCAAAAGGCGGCATCTCTACATACTCGCCTGTCAGGAATGGTCAGCCCCGGTTCAGAACCGGTACCTGTATCGTCAGCAACACTGGTCGACGAACTTGGATGCTTCTAGAAAAATGCGCGAAGCCTCGATCGCCATATCATGAAAAATGATCTAGATTGTGCGAATGCGGCCTTGGAGTAAGTGTCTTGCGCCCCCAGAGGATGCTGCTGTGATTTTTCCAAACTTTACGAAAACTAGAAACTGACTATGCAAGGAAGCCCGATATCTGAAAAGTCGCCATCACACCCTTACGCCGACCCCGACAGAAAACTGATGCATCCATTTGTTCCCGAAGGGACGCAGTCATTGTTAGATGTCGGCTGCCACTTTGGAGCTTTTGGAGCGGCAATGAAACGACGCGGCGTTGAAACCGTATGGGGTGTGGAGCCAATTTCTGATTCGGCAAAAATTGCTTCAGATCGGTTGGACCATGTAATAAACGATTATTTCCACCCCGAGCAATTGCCAGACGCATTTTTCGATGTGGTTACTTTCAACGATGTACTTGAGCACATGGTTGATCCAATTGCTGCATTGCGAGATCTCATTCCCAAGCTCAAACCAGGAGGAGTTGTCATCGCATCAATTCCAAATTTGAGAAACTTTGACAATCTCGTGCACATACTTCGAGACAAAGATTTCCGCTATGAAAGAAATGGAGTGCGTGACTCGACACATCTTCGTTTTTATACAAAAAAAAGCATTCCTCGATTGTTTGAAGCAAGCGGCTACACGGTTAGCAGACTGACGGGTATCGACGAGAACTGGTGGACCACTTCGCTCTGGCGCCGACTTGCATTTCGTCTATTCCCTAACTACTTGGAGGACACTCGTTTTTTGCAGTATGCGGTTGTGGCGCAGCCAGTTCTGCCGGCCAGCCGAAAATGATTCAGGGGCACCCCGGATCCATCTGCACGTGCTCGGCCGACCACCTGGCTTCACACAAGCAAGTTATCCAATCAGCTGCTCAATGGACGGCCTCTAGATTGACCAGCAGCGCCCCCAGCCCCTCCATGAGCTGCTCGGCCGCAGGCGACAGCGACAGGCGGCGGTGGCGGAAGGCCATCACCTTGCGCATGGTGCGCGGCTGCACCAGGGGCACCAGCACCAGGGTGTAGGGCTTGATGAGCATGCGCGCATAGTGCGTGCTGACGACCACGCCCTGGTTCTCGTTGGCCAGCGCCAACGCGGTGGTGAAGTGGCCCACTTCCACGGTGTGGTCGAACAGCGTCTGGTAGCGCGCATCGCGTGCCATCAGCGGCGCGGCGCTGGGGTCGGCAAGGATCACCGGTTCGTTCTTCAGCTCGGCCCAGCGCACCGAGGCCTTCTGCGCGAAGCGGTGGTGCACCGAGCAGGCCACGTACAGGCGCGACTCGAAAAGCGGCGTGGCGTCGATGTCGGGGTCGCACAGCCGCTCGGGCCCGATGCCCAGGTCGGCGTCGCCGCGCAGCAGCATCTCCTGCACGCGGTTGAAATGCGCGTCCACGTGCACGACCTCGATGTCGGGCCACTGCGCCTTCAAGCGGGTGATGGCCGGTGGCAGGATGGTGCAGGCCAGCAGCTGCGTGGAGACCAGCCGCACGATCCCGGCCTTCTGGTCGCGGATGCTATCCACCGCCTGCATCAGGTGACGGTGTTCGTTGAGCAGGCGGTGGGCCTGGGGCAGCAGCGCCTGCCCCGAGGGCGTGAGGCGCACGGAGCGCGTGGTGCGGTCGAAGACCTTGAAGCCGGCCTGGTCCTCCAGGCTCTTGATGACCAGGCTGAGCGCGGGGCTGGTGAGGTGCAGCGCCTGCGCGGCCTCGGCGAAGCTGCCCGTCTGCGCCACGGTCACGAAGACCCGCAGGTGGCGGATCGACAGGTTCATGGAAGCGTCTGGCACTGCGACATCCTGGCAGTGTAGGCCCGCCCCCCGCAGGCCGTGGCACCGACTACTTGCCCGCCAGCGCCTTCATGATGGGCTCCACCTCCACGAAGGTGCTCTGCATCTTGGCGGCGAACTGCGTGCCGGTGATGAAGGCCGCATCCATGCCCATGGTGTCCAGTTCGCCGGATACGGAGGGGTCGCTGGCCACCTTGCGCAGTGCGCCTTGCAGCTTGGCCAGCACGTCCTCGGGCAGGCCCTTGGGCACGGCGAAACCGATCCACGATTCCACGGCCACGTCATAGCCCGCATCGCGCAGCGTGGGCACGTTGGGCGCGGCGGGCCAGCGCGTGGGGCTCACCGAGGCCAGCAGGCGCATGCGGCCGCTCTGCACGTGCGGCATGATCTCGCCGGGCGTCTGCATCAGCGCCACCACCTGGCCACCGATGATCGCGTTGACGATCTCCGGGCCGGACTTGTAGTTGACGGCCTCGAACTTCGCGCCAGTCTTGCGCGCCAGCTCGGTGAAGCCCAGGTTCGTCACGCCGCTGCTGGTGCCGAAGAACTGCGGCTGCAGCTTGGCCGCCTCCACGAAGTCCTTGATGGTCTGGTAGGGCGATTCGGTGCGCACCGCGAGGCCGAAGCGGCTCACGCCCAGGCCGCCCAGGTAGTCGAAATCGCTGGGCTTGTAGATGTTGTTCACCAGGTACGGTGACATCGACGTGGACGAGGACGTGACGATGGCGATGTTGTAGCCATCGGGCTTGGCCAGGCGCACATAGTTCTGCCCCACCGTGCCCTGCGCGCCCGTGCGGTTGGCCACCACCACCGGCACGCCCAGCTCCTTCTCCATGCGCCGCGCGACGAGGCGCGCCGTGAGGTCGGTGGAGCCACCGGCCGCGTAACTCACGGTGATGGTGATCTCGCGCGTGGGGAAGTCGGTGGCCGCGGCCACCAGCGTGACGGCCGACAACGCGGCCACTGCGAACGACTTGAACAAACCCGTGAATGCCATGCCTGTCTCCTGAAGGAACCAACCTGTTGAATTGCTGGAAGGCCCACCTCTGCAGGGTGCGTGCCTCCCGTCACCGTGACCGCACTGCGCCCTATTCGAGCTTGATGTTCGCGGCCTTGATCACCTTGAAGGACCGCTCGATGTCCTTCTTCAGGAACTCGGTGTACGCCTCGGGCTTGCCGCCCACGGGCGTGACGCTGCGCGCCACCAGCGTGTCGCGCACCGAGGGCGTGGCCAGCGCCTTCACCAGTGCGTCGTTCAACCGCTGCACCACCGCAGGCGGCGTGCCCGTCGGTGCGCTGAAGCCCAGGAAGATGCCGAAGCTGAAGTCCTGCACGCCGGCCTCGGCCATGGTCGGCACGGCGGGGAAGGCCGCGATGCGCTGCGCCCCCGCGGCCGCCAGCGGCTTCATGCGCCCATCCTGCAGGAAGGGCCCGGCCGTCAACGCGGAGAAGATGCCCAGGTCCACCTGCCCGCCCAGCAGGTCCACCACGCCGGGCTGCTCGCCCTTGTAGGGCACGTGCGTGAGCTTGGTGCCCGTGAGGTACTGGAACTGCTCGAAGCCCAGGTGCACCGCGCCACCGATGCCCGCGGAGGCGAAGGTGATCTTGCCGGGATTGGCCTTGGCGGCGGCCACGAGCTGCGCCACGGTGTTGTATTCGAGGTTCTTTCGCGCCACCAGGATGTAGTCGGCGTTGAAGACCTGGCCGATGGGCGTGAAGTCCTTGAGCGGGTCGTAGGTGACGTTGGGGTCGAGCATCGGCAGGAAGCTGAAGCCACCCGACATGCCCGCCAGCAACGTGTAACCGTCGGGCGTGGACTTGGCCACACGCCCGATGCCGATGGTGCCGGACGCGCCCACCACGTTCTCCACCACGATGGGCTGGCCCAGCGTCTTCGACATCTCGGCCACCACCAGCCGCGTGACGGTGTCGCCGATGCCACCGGCCGCGGCGGGCATGATGATCTTCAGGGGGCGGGTCGGCCAGGCGTCGCCCGGGACCTGGGCCCACGCCCCCGGCGCACAGGCAGCGGCCAGTGCGGTGAGGACATGGCGGCGTTGCAGGGGGATGGGCATGGGGTGTCTCCGGTTCTGTCGTGTCGTCGTGGGGCCACCGGCGCGGTGTCCTCCTGGGGCCGAGGGCCAGCCTACTGGCCCGTGAATTTCGGCGGCCGCTTTTCGGCGAAGGCGCGCACGCCCTCGCCCTTGTCGGCGCTCTTCATGATGCCCTCGATCATGACGCTGTTGCGGAAGTTCTGCTCCACGGGGCCCTTGCCCACGGTCTGCAGCGCCAGCGTCTTGAGCGCGCGCACCACCAGCGGCGCGTTCGCTGCGATGGCCCGTGCGATGACCATGGCCCGCTCCAGCTGCTGGCCCGGCTCGCAGACCTCATTGACGAAGCCCAGCTCGTAGGCGCGCTGGGCCGACATGGGCAGGCCCGTCATGGTCCACTGCATGCCGGCCTTGAGCGGGAGCCGCGCGGGGAAGCCGCCCATCAGCCCCTGGAAGGCGCCGATCTTGGCCTCGGGGTAGATGAACTGCGTGTCCGACGCCGCCACGCACATGTCCGACAGCAGCACCATCGAGGCACCGGCGCCGATCACATAGCCGCTCACGGCCAGGATGATGGGCTTGTCGGTAGGCACGGCCAGGTTGGGGAAACCCATCAGCACGTTCTGCGGCAGGTTCTTCAGGTCCGCGCCGGCACAGAAATGGCCGCCCTCGGCACACAACACAGCCACACGCTCGTCGCTGTCGGCAAAGCGCTGCCAGGCCGCATGCAGCTGCGCCACGGTGTCATTGCCCAACGCATTGCGCACCTCGGGCCGGTGCATGGTGATGACGGCGATGCCGTCCTGCACTTCGTAACTGACGTCTTTCACTGGGGTGTTCTCCAACGGGTTGTCATGGTGTTTTCAAGTCGTGATCAAGCGGTTGCCAGGGTGCTGGCGCGTGCGTCCAGCGCCAGCAGGCGGCCATCGCTCAATGCCAGCGGGTTGATGTCGAGTTCCGTCAGCTGCGTGCGGTACGTCCAGGCCAACTCCGACAGCGCCACCAGAATGTCGCAGAGTTCGCCGATGTCCGCACCCGGCCGCCCGCGGTAGCCCTGCAGCACGGGGAAGCAGCGCAGCGACGCGACCATGGCCTGCGCCTGTTCACGGGACAGCGGCGCGGGAGCGAGCTGCGTGTCCTGCACCAGGTCCACCAGCACGCCGCCGCTGCCCAGCAGCACCATGGGGCCGTAGTCCGGGTCGACCTTGATGCCGGCGATGAGCTCGTAGTCCACCGCCACCATCTCGGTGACCAGCACGCCTTCGAAGGGCGCCTTCAGGGCGTCCATCGCCGCCTGCACCGCGTCGAAGGCAGCGGTCAGCGCGGCCTCGTCGGCCAGCCGGATCTTCACCAGGCCGTGGTCGCTCTTGTGCACCACCACGCTGCTGATGGCCTTGAGCACCAGCGGATACCCGATGGCGCGGCCAGCCTCCAGGCATTCGTCGCGCGTCATGGCCTGCTGCCAGCGCGACACGGGGATGCCGTGCTGTTGCAGCAGCATGCGGGCCTGCGCTTCGTGCAGGTAGCCCGGTGGCAGCGTGGGTGCGACTGCCGCATCCGAAGGCGGCTGCGGCGCTGCCAGCGGATGGCTCCGCTGGTCGTTCAGCGCCTTCAGCAGCGCGATGCCATCGTGCGGGCTCTCCACATAGCCGTAGGTACGGGCCCGCAGAAGGTCGCGCGCCGATTGGCCCACGCCGCTCGCCGCATGCACGAAGACCAGCGGCTTGGTGGTGCGCAGCCCCGCATCCACCACCGCCTTGGCCACGAAGTCCATGTTGGGCTGCGTGGTCATCAGCAGGATGCCCGCGCCCACGCCCGGGTCGTCCATCAGCAGGTCCAGCACCTCTTCCAGCGGGCTGCCGCGCGTGGCATGTGCGCTCAGGCTCGCCAGGTCCACAGGCAGCGTGGCGCCGAGCTGGCCGAGGTAGGGCACGAGGCGGCTGCGGGTGTCCTCGGACAAGGTCGCCAGCGACAGGCCCGTGCCTTCCAGCTGGTCCACCAGCAGCGCGTTGCCGCCGCCCGAGCCCGACAACACGGCGATGGCGCCGCTGGTCATGCAGGTCTTGCGCAGCAACAGCATGGCGGCCTGCAGCATGTCGAAGGGGCTCTGGAACAGGAAGGCACCCTGCGCGCGGCACACGGCCTCGAAGACCGCATAGGGCCCGGCCAGGCTGGCCGTGTGGGAGCTCACGGCCACCGCGCCTGCGGCGGTGCGGCCGGCCTTGAGCACCAGCACCGGCTTGCCGGCCTGGCGCGCACGCGCCAGCAGCGCCATGAAGCGCGCGGGCGTGCGCACCTGCTCGATGTAGAGCAGGATGACCTCGGTCAACGGGTCCTCGATGAGGTATTCGAAGAAGTCGTTCACCTCCAGGTCACCCTGGTTGCCCACCGAGATGGTGGAACTGAAGCCCGCCCCCATGTCCACGCCGCGCGCGAGCATGGTGCCCATCAGCGCGCCGCTCTGGCTCACGATGCCGATGGGCCCCTCGGGCAGGTGGTCGATGGCACCCATCACCATCGCGGTGGTGGCCACCAGCCGGTGGTGCGTGTTCATCAGGCCCATGCAGTTGGGGCCGATGATGCGCACGCCGCCCGCGCGGGCCTGTGCCACCACCGCGTCCTGCGCGCGCTGGCCCTCTTCACCCGCTTCGGCGAAACCCGCCGTGATGGCCACGACGCTGTGCACGCCCTTGGCCACGCAGTCCTCCACGCAGGCGGCAAACCGCTCCTTGGGCAGCAGCGTGATGGCCATGTCCACGGGGCCGGGGCAGTCCGCCACGGAGCCGAAGGCCGGCAGCCCGAAGATGGTCGAGGCCCGGGGGTTGATGGGGTAGACGACGCCGTCGGCGCCATGCTTGAGCACGTAACGCATGAAGCGCCCGCCCCACTTGCTCTCGTCTTCGGAGGCGCCCACCACGGCGATGGACCGGGGGTGCAGGATGCGCCGGATGTCGTCGGCCGACGCCGCGTGTGCGGCCGCGTTCTGGGATGCCATGGGCAGTCTGTCTCTCGGGTTCTGCCCCGCGCGGGTGCGGGGGATCGGGCCACTATAGGACGGGCACGGCCTGCGCAGAAGTGAAAAGAAATATGGGATTGCTTAGCGATGCTTATGAATGGACGGCGCTCGCTGTGGGATGGGCCTGGTCTTGCGGCACCTGCTCGTGTAACCTCCTCTTGGCTGTACGGGCCTTCAGCGTGTGAGCTAGAGTGGCTCGGCTAAAGGAGAAATAGCATGGCTGGCGTACTTCCTCAGCTCGCTGGGGGCACCTTCCTGAGCGATGGTGGCCTCGAGACCTCGCTCGTCTTTCTCGACGGGATCGCATTGCCGCACTTCGCTGCGTTCACGTTGCTGGACGATGAACTCGGCCGCGAGCGCCTGAAGAGCTACTACGTTCCGTACCTCGAGCTCTGCGCCGAGACGCCCGGCGCCGGCTTCGTACTGGAAACACCGACCTGGCGCGCCAATCCCGACTGGGCGGCCCTGCTGGGCGTGGATGCCGAGCGCCTGCGCGCACTCAACACGCAGGCGGCGCGGATGATGTGCGCGATGCGCTCGCGCTGGGCACCTCGCCTGCAGGGGCCCATCGTGGTCAGTGGCGTCATCGGTCCGCGCGGCGACGGCTACATTGCCGAGGCACCGGGCAGCGTGGACGACGCTGCCGACTACCACCACCTGCAGGCGGAGGCGCTTGCGGCGGGCGGGGTCGACATGCTCGCTGCCGTCACGATGACCACCTCGGCGGAGGCCCTGGGCATCTCCCTGGCGGCGCAGCGGGTGGGACTGCCCGTCGCCATCTCATTCACCGTGGAGATGGACGGCCGGCTGCCCAATGGAGAGGCGCTGGGGGATGCCATCGCCAGCGTGGATGCCTCCGCCCCGCCGGCCTACTTCGCCATCAATTGCGCGCATCCAACGCATTTCGAGAAGGCCTTGGCCACCAGGGCACCGTGGACCCGGCGCATCCAGGGCCTGCGCGCCAACGCCTCGCCGAAGAGCCATGCGGAGCTCGATGCAGCCACCGAGCTGGACATCGGCGATCCGTTGGACCTTGCCCAGCGGTACCGGGGCCTGCAGAGTGCCTTGCCGCGGCTGAACGTACTGGGCGGCTGCTGCGGGACCGACTGGCGCCACCTTCGCGCGGTGCGGGATGCATGGGTCGGCCACGTGCCAGCAGCCCCGGGCGCTGCGGCCTGAGGGGAGCAGCTCAGCGGTTTTTCCAGACGGGGGCGCGCTTCTCGGCAAAGGCGCGGGGCCCTTCGATGAGGTCCTCGCTCTGCAGCAGCTCCATCACCACCGGATACTGCATGCGGTAGGCCGACTCGATGTCCTTCTGCGCCAGGCCCTGCTGGGCCACGGTCATGGTGGTGCGGATGGACAGTGGCGCACATTCCAGGATCTGCCGGGCCCAGCGCCGTGCGCCCTCCAGTGCCTGGCCGGCCGGCACCACCTCATTGACGATGCCCAGCTGCTGCGCTTCCTGGGCGGGCACGCGGCGGCCGGTGAGCAGGATGCCCATGGCCGCCTGCCTGGGCAGTTGGCGCACCAGCCGGTGGATGCCGCCGCCCAGCGCGGCCAGGCCCACGCGCGGCTCGGGTAGTGCGAAGAAGGCCGTCTCGCTGGCGATGATGAGGTCGCAGGCCAGCGCCAGCTCGAAGCCGCCGCCCATGGCCAGGCCATTCACGGCCGCAATCACGGGCTTGTGCAGGTCGAAGCGTGCCGTGAGGCCACCGAAGCCGGTGGGCACGTAGTCGCGCTTCACGCCTGCCGCAGCGGCCTTCAGGTCGTTGCCGGCGCAGAAGGCGCGGTCGCCCGCGCCGGTGAGGATGGCGACGCGCAGTGCGGGGTCGGCGGCGTAGGCATCCCAGACGCGCGCCAGCTCGATGTGGCCGGGCGCGTACAGGGCGTTGAGCACCTCTGGGCGGTCGATGGTGACCTCCAGGATCTCTCCGTGGCGCGCCACCTTGCAGTGGTGCAGGTCGTTCCAGTCCATGGCGCTTCGCCGTGCTTCAGACCAGCGCGTGCGTCACGCCGCCATCGACCAGCAGCGATTCGCCGGTGATGAAGCTGCTGTCGTCGCTGGCCAGGAAGGCGGCTGCGGCAGCAATGTCCTCCACCCGGCCCAGGCGGCCCAGCGGCGTGCGGGCGATGCGCTTGGCGGTGAGCGCCTCGTCCAGGTTGATGCGCACGCCCTCGGTGGGCACCGAGCCCGGGGCGATGGCGTTCACACGGATCTTCTTCGGGCCCAGGTCCACGGCGGAGGAGCGGGTCAGCCCCAGCGCACCGGCCTTGACGCCGCAGTACACGAGCGCCCCTGGAATGCCCAGGAAACCCGCGGCCGAGGCGATGTTGATGATCGAGCCGCCACCGCTGCGCTCCATGGCCGGTGCCGCGGCCTGGGTGCCCCAGACGATGGAGTGAAAGCCCGTGCCGGTCATGCGCTCCAGCATCTCGGGTGTGATGGCGTCGATGGGGCCGTAACGCACCCAGATCGCGTTGTTGACCAGGATGTTGAAGCGGCCGTGCTCCTTCTCCAGCGCGGCCACGGCGTCGGCCGTGGTGGCGCGCAACGCCACGTTGCCACCGAAGGCCTGGGCCCGGCCGCCGGATGCGCGCACCTCGGCCGCAGCCTTCTCGGCCAGCTCGGGCTTGATGTCCAGCACGCCCACGATGGCGCCCATGTCGGCGAAGCGCTGCACGATGGCGCGGCCGATGCCCTGCGCGCCGCCGGTGACCAGGGCCACCTTGTCCTTGAGTTTCTGTTCCATGTCTGCTCCTTTGGGAATGGTTGGGTGCTGATGTGTGACCGGCCGGCCAGTCGGTCTTTTGGCCGGCTGGCCGGATGTGTTGCCTGTGCGCAGGCCTGGCTGGGCCCGCGCGTTGTCGTGCTGTGTTCCCGCTGCGCCTCAGGAAGTGGCAGCGGCGGCCTTGCGGTTGCGGGGGGCTGCGCGGGCCGCCACACGGGGCGCGGGTGCGGGCGCAGGCGCGCGGCGGGAGGCGGCCTTGCGCACGGGTTCGGCCTCGGGCTCTGCCGGCAACGCCAACACGGGCCGCCCCTCGCGCGTGGTCAGGCCGAGCAGCGCCATGTCGACGAATTGCGCCATCACTTCGCGCACGCTCAAGCGGCCCTGGGGCGAGTGCCAGCGCGTGACGTAGTTCAAGGACGAGAGCAGGAAACGCGTGGCCATGGCGGCATCCATGCCGGTGAACTCGCCCGTGGCGATGCCGTCCTCGACGCAGCGGCGCAGCAGCTTCTCGTAGGTGTCGCGCAGGTGCAGCGCCACGCCGCGGCGCTGGATCTCGCCCGCCTCGCGGAAGGCGTGTGCGCCGGCCAGCCACTGGTCGCGCTGGGTGTCCAGGAAATCCGCTGACGCGCGCATGAAGGCGCGCACCCGCGCCGTGGGCGTGTCGGCGCGCGCCACCTCGGCGCCCACCATGTGCACCAGCGCGTCCAGCGATTGGATCACCACGCGCTCATAGAGCTCGTCCTTGTTGGGAAAGTAGTGGTAGAGCGCGGCCTTGGTGATGTTCGCCGCCTCGGCGATGTCGCGCAGCGAGGTGGCCTGGTAGCCGCGGTTGGCAAAGAGGCTGCAGGCGATGGCCAGCAGCTGCTCCTCGCGGTTGCCCGGTGGCAGCGCGGCGGCTTTGGCCTTGTCGGTGTCGGAGGCGCGGGTGGCCATGGTGGATGCCTTCAAACGGGGAATGGGGATGATCCTTGGAGATTACCGTGAATGCTCTGCCGCGCTGTCGTCTTTCAGCGTCACCAGCGCGTCCAGGCACACGCCGCCTTGCGCGCGGACCACGAAGGGGTTGATGTCGATGCCGGCCAGCTGGTCGGCGTGCGCCACAGCGAACTCTGACACCTTGCACAGGGTCTGCTCAAGCAGCGGCAGGTCCACTGGCGGCGCACCGCGCCAGCCGGTCAGCAACGCTGCGGAACGCACGGAGCGCACCAGGCTGTGGGCACGCTGCGGCGTGAGCGGGGCCGAGGCGAAGGCCACGTCCTTGAACAGCTCCACGGCCGTGCCGCCCAGGCCGAACATCACCATGGGGCCAAACACCGGGTCCATGTGCACACCGATGATGGTCTCGACGCCGTCGCGCACCATGGGTGCCACCAGCACGCCGTCGATGCGGGCCTGCGGCGCGGCCTTGGCTGCTCGCTCCAGCAGCAGCGCATGGGCGGCGCGCACGGCTGCGGCGTCTGCCAGGCCCAGCAGCACACCACCGATCTCGGTCTTGTGCGGGATGTCGGCGGAGGCGATCTTGGCCACCACGGGGTAGCCCACGGCGTCGGCCGCCGCCACGGCCGCGTCGGCGGTGGTGCAGACATGCTCGGGCAGCATCGGCACGCCGGCCGCAGCCAGCAGGGCCTTGGCATCGTGCTCCCCCCGCACCGGGGCCAACCGGTCTGCAGTGGCGGCGCCGCGCGCCGGCACATCGTGCAGCGCCTGGCGCAGCGCGCGCATCTTCGCGGCACCGGCCTGCGCCCGCAGCGCGCGGCTGGGGTCCTCGAAGACCACGATGCCGTCGCGCTCCAGGCCACGCGCCAGCGCGGGCTGCGACAGCATCAGCACGACGAAGAAGCGTGTCGGATGCTGTGCACGCAAGGCCCGCAGCGCCTCGCCCACCGGCGCGAAACGCTCGGGCGACATGCCCAGCGCCGAGAGGTAGACATACACGGTGCCGTAGTCCGAGTCTTGCAGCATCGCCTCCATGGCGCGCGTGATGCCGTCCTTCACGGCCGTGACCTGCGCGGTGGAGTCGAAGGGGTTTGCTGGCGTGGCGAAAGGCAGCAGCGTCTTGAGGCTGGTGGCGGCGCGCGGCGAAACGGGTGGCAGCGGCAGGCCCAGGTGCGTGGCCTCGTCGGCCATGAGCACACCGATGCCGCCCGAGGTGGTCATCACCGCCGCGGCATCGCTGGTGGGCAGGCCGCCGCCCACGGCGCAGAAATAGGCCACGTCCAGCATCTCTTCGATGGTGCGCGCGCGGTAGGCGCCGCACTCGGCGAACACGGTCTCGAAGGCGGCATCGTTGCCGGCCAGCGAGCCGGTGTGGGTGGCAGCCGCGGCGGCGCCCAGCTCGGTGGCGCCCACCTTCATGACGATCACCGGCTTGCCGGCACGTGCGGCCTTGAGCAGTGCCGCACGCAGCGCCTGGCCGTCGCGACAGCCCTCGATGCCGGCGCAGATCACGCGGGTGTCGGGGTCGTCGGCCATGTAGGCGATGCATTCGGCCACGTCCACATCGGCCTCGTTGCCCGTGGCCACCACACGGCTCAGGCCCAGCCCGCGCAGCGTGGCCATGCCGTAGGCGCAGGCGCCGAAGGCGCCGCTCTGCGTGGCCACGCCGATGGGGCCGGCGATGGGCCGCATGCCCCAGAACACGGTGCCGAAGGTGGCGTAGAGGCCGATGGAGGGGTTGAACAGGCCCAGCGAGTTGGGGCCCAGCATGCGCGCGCCGGCCGCGTGGCACATGTCCACCAGCTTGCGCTGCAGTGCCGCGCCTTCGGCATCCACCTCGGCCAGGCCCGAGGTGAAGACCAGCAGGCTCTTCACGCCCTTGTGCAGGCAGTCGCGCACGGACGCTTCCAGCACGCCGACGGGCACCACCACGATCGCCTGGTCCACCTCGCCCGGCACGTCCAGGATGCTCTTGTAGGCCTTGCGCCCCTGGATTTCGGCCACGCCGCTCACGTTGATGGGGTAGAGCGCACCTTGGAAGCCGCCGTCGACCATGTAGGCCAGGGGACGGCCGCCGATGCGTTCGGGGTCGGTGGATGCGCCGATCACCGCCACGGAGCGCGGCGTGAAGAAGTTGTGGAGGTCTTGCATGGGGAAACGTGGGTCTGTCTCTGGCGGATTGTCTAGTAAATTACAACTTACCGGCCGGCCGGTAATTTTCTCGCTAAACTATACCGCACACCAAGAACAACCAGGAGACATCAGCAGCCTGGTTGGCTTACCGAACGGCAGGTTACCCATGACGACAGACACCTCGGCCCATACCGACGTAGGCACCCCCGCAGGCACCCACGCAGACATCGGCGACAGCGACCATGCCTTCCGCATGGAAGTGCGCGAGTTCTGCAAGACCCATGTCCCCGACGCGCTGCGTGCGCGTGTGCGCGCCGGCATGCGCCCCACGCCCGATGGCTTTCGCAACTGGCAGGACATCCTCTACAAAAAGGGCTGGGGCGCGCCCACCTGGCCGCGCGAATACGGCGGCACGGGCTGGAGCCCGGTGCAGTTCCACATCTTCGAGCAGGAGACCGCCGCGGCCGATGCGCCGCCGCAGTTCCACCAGGGCCTGGAGCTGATCGGCCCGATCATCTTCACGTATGGCAACGCGGAGCAGAAGGCGCGCTACCTGCCGCGCATCCTGTCGGGCGAAGACTGGTGGTGCCAGGGGTATTCCGAGCCGCAGGCCGGCTCCGACCTGGCCTCGCTGCGCACACGCGCCGTGCGCGACGGCGACCACTACGTCGTCAATGGCCAGAAGCTGTGGACCAGCTACGCGCACGAGGCCACCCGCATGTTCTGCCTGGTGCGCACCAGCGACGAGACCCGCAAGCAGGACGGCATCTCGCTGCTGCTGATCGACATGGACACGCCCGGCATCACGGTGCGCCCCTTCCACACGCTGGACGAGCAGGCGCATGTCTGCGAGGTCTTCCTGGACAACGTGCGCGTGCCCGTGGGCAACCTGCTGGGCGAAGAAGGCCGCGGCTGGGGTTACGGCAAGGTGCTGCTGGACCGTGAACGCGCGCTGACGGCCACGCTGGGCGTGCGCCTCACGCAGCAGCTGCAGTACGTGCGCAAACGTGCGCAGCAGGCGCAGGACGGCAGCCGCACGCTGCTGCAAAACCCGGTGTTCCGCGCCAAGCTGGCGCAGGTGGAGATCGAGGTGGCGGCCATCGACCAGCTGGGCCTGCGCATGCTGGCCGACAACGTGGCCGGCATCGACACCGGGCCCCGCGGCTCGATGATCAAGCTGCGCTGGTCCGAGCTGCTGCAGCGGACCAACGAACTGTGGGTGGAGACGCTGGGGTATGACGCCACCACCTTTGCCGGCGCCGGTGCGGCCCCTGGCAGCGTGGCGCTGGAGACCTCCGGCCCCATGAGCGCCTACCTGCACAGCCGCGTGACCAGCATCTACGGCGGCGCCAACGAGATCCAGCGCAACATCATCGCGCGCCGGGCCCTCGGACTCTGAGCACGGGAAGCACACACATGATCTTCACCACCACCCCCGAACAACAGATGCTGCAGGACGGCGTGGAGCGCTTCGTGCGCGAACACGGCCGCTTCGAGCAATGGCGCAAGCTCACCGCGCAGGGCGCGCCTTTCGACGAAGACAACTGGCGCCGCATGGCCGACCTGGGCTGGCTGGCGCTGGCCATTCCCGAAGAGGACGGCGGATTCGGCGCCTCCGTGGCCGAGACCATGATCGTCACCGAGGGCATCGGCCGCGGCCTCCTGCGCGAGCCCTATGTGAGCACCTGCGTGCTGGCCGCCCGCATGATCGGCCGCGCCGGCAGTGCGGAGCAACGCGGCCTGCTCGGCGCCATTGCCGAGGGCAAGCTGCGCATCGCCACGGCGCTGGGCGAAGCCGGTGGGCGCTTCCACCTGCAGCATGTGGACACGCGCGCCGAGGCCACGGCCAACGGCTTTCGGTTGAATGGCCACAAGAACTGGGGGCCGGATGCCGGCAGCGCGCAATGGCTGATCGTGCCCGCACGCACCGCCGGCGCCGTGGACGACACGCACGGCATCTCGCTGTTTTTGCTGCAGGCCGACACCGCCGGTATCCAGCACACCGATTTCCGCAGCCCCGACCACAGCCACCAGAGTCACCTGCGGCTGGAAGGTGTGCAGTTGCCGGCCTCGGCCCTGCTGGGGACACTGCACGAGGGCCTGGCGCTGCTGGAATACGGCGTGGACCATGCCATCGCCGCGCGCCTGGCCGAAGCCTGCGGCGCGATGGAGGCCGTGGCCGCGATGACGCTGGACTACCTCAAGGTGCGCAAGCAGTTCGGCACCACCATCGGCAGCTTCCAGGCGCTGCAGCACCGCATGGTGGACACGACGATTGCTTGCGAAGAGGCCCGCTCCATGCTGAACTTGGTGCGCGCCCACATCGACGGCCCCGCCGACGCGCGCAAGCGCGCCGTGTCGGCCGCCAAGACGCGCGTGGGCCAATGCGGCTACTACGTGGGCCACCAGGCCGTACAGCTGCACGGCGGCGTGGGCACCAGCGACGAACTGGCCGTGAGCCACTACCTCAAGCGCCTGGCCATGATCGACCTGGCCTTCGGCAATGCGGACTTCCACCGCGACCGGTATATCGCGCTGTCGGATGCGGCGGAGGTCACCGCATGACCTCCGCCACGCCCGGCTGGAACCTGGCCGACATCTTCGACGGCGTCGCGGCCCGCGTACCGGCCGACCGGCCCGCCATCGTGCACGGCGAGCAGGTCGTGACCTGGGGCGCGCTCGACACCCGCAGCAACCGCGTCGCGCGCGCCTTCCTGGCGGCGGGCCACACCCCCGGTGAACGCGTGGCCTTCCTGTCGCGCAACCACCCCGGCTACATCGAAGGTTTCGTCGCCTGCCTCAAGGCGCGCCTGATCCACGTCAACATCAACTACCGCTACACGGTGGACGAGGTGGCCGGCGTGTTCGAGGACGCGGGCGTGACGGCGGTGCTGTAC
This sequence comes from Burkholderiaceae bacterium, assembly GCA_965278985.1. Taxonomy (GTDB): domain Bacteria; phylum Pseudomonadota; class Gammaproteobacteria; order Burkholderiales; family Burkholderiaceae_C; genus CAISIP01. The sequence goes on from OZ257131.1 coordinate 3,980,735, forward strand.
CAACAGGAGTTCTCCGGCATGGTGGGCCAGCTGGCCGCGCGCTTCCCCACGCTGCGCACGCGCATCTGCGTGGACGGCGATGGAGGCGGCGACGGACGCGGCGAGGCCACGGCGGCTTTCCAGGCGCTGGCGGCATCGGGCGACGGCAGCCGGCTGGACATCCAGCGCTCCGAGCGCGACCCGTTGCTGCTCTACACCGGCGGCACCACGGGCCGGCCCAAGGGCGTGGTGTGGCCGGGCAACCGGTATCGCGAATGCCAGCTGGAGTCCCCGCTGGTGCAGCAGCGCCCTTCCAACCTGCAGGAGCACCTGGACCTCGTCGCCGCGAACCCCAAGCCGGGCAAGGTGCTGCCCGCCTGCCCGCTGATGCACGGCGCGGGCATCAGCAGCACGCTGGGCGAGCTGCTCAATGGCGGCACCGCGCTGCTGCTGGCCGAGCGCAGCTTCGACCCGCACGCCCTGTGGGCGCTGGCCGAACGCGAACAGGCCACGCGCATCCTGATCGTGGGCGACGTGTTCGCACGGCCCATGCTCGAAGCGCTGGACCAGCAACCGGGCCGCTATGAACTCTCGTCACTGAAGGTCATCAGCTCGGCGGGCCTGATGTGGAGCGAGGAGGCCAAGGCCGGCCTGTTGCGCCATATGCCCTGGCTGGTGCTGGCCGACATCTACGGCGCCTCGGAAGCTTCGGGCCTGGGCTACGCCATCACCACCACTGAGCGCAGCACGCCCACGGGCCGCTTCGAGCCCGGCCCGAAGACCGTGATGGTGGGCGACGACGGCCGCATCGTGCCCGTGGGTCTGGCCGGCGAAGGCTGGCTGGCGCGCGGCGAGCCGTTGCCCGAGGGCTATTTCGGCGACCCGAAGAAGACGGCCGAGGTCTTCCGCACCATCGACGGTGCACGTTATGCCGTGCCGGGCGACTGGGTGCGGCGCTACGCCGACGGCTCCATGCAGCTCATCGGCCGCGGCAGCCTGGTGATCAACTCCGGCGGCGAGAAGATCTATGTCGAGGAAGTGGAAGAGGCCCTGAAGCGCCTGCCCGGCGTGGACGACACCCTGGTGGTGGGCGTGCCCGACCCGCGCTGGGGCAGCGCCATCGTGGCGCTGCTGCGCTTCCACGACGGCGTGGTGCAGGATGACGCGGCCCTGCGCGCCGGCCTGGCGCCGCACCTGGCCGCCTACAAGATTCCCAAGCACTTCCTGGTGGCGGAGCACCTTCCGCGCGCCGACAGCGGCAAGGGTGATTACCGTGCAGCGCGCTCGCTGGCCGACAACCTGCTGGCGCAACGGCCATCGCACCCGCAACCTCCAGTGCACTCGGCCTGATCACCTTCCCACCCTCCCACCTTCCTTTTTCGCTTTTCCCCGGAGACACGATGCGACGCACTTTCCTCAAGACCATCCCTGCAGCCCTCTTCGCCGCCGTGGCCGGTGGCGCCCTGCTGAGCGCCCCGCTGGCCCGGGCGCAGGGCGACTGGCCCACCAAGCCCATCCGCCTGATCATGCCGGCAGCGCCCGGCGGCGGCTCCGACACCGTGGGCCGCATCGTGGCGCAGGCGCTCAGCGAGAAGCTGGGGCAGACGGTGGTCGTCGACAACCGCGCAGGCGCTGCCGGCACGCTGGGTGTGACGCTGGGCGTGCAGGCCCCGGCCGACGGCTACACCTTCATCTGGTGCACACCCTCGGCACAGATCACCACGCCCGGCAAGCTGCAGTACGACCCGGTCAAGGACCTGGCACCGGTCAGCATGCTGGTGGCCGCCTCCTACGAGCTGGTGGTGAACAACGCGCTGCCCTACCGCAACGTGCAGGAACTGGTGGCGGCCGCCAAGGCCAAGCCCGGCTCCATCAACTACGGCACGGCCGGCACCGGCACCTTCGGCCACCTGATGGCGGCGTATTTCGGCCTGTCCACCGGCACGGACCTGGTGCAGATCCCCTTCCAGGGCGAAGGCCCGGCGATGGTCGCCATCATGTCCGGCGAGGTGCAGATGGGCTTCATCAGCGGCGCGGGTGCCCTTCCCCACGTGAAGGCCGGCAAGGTGCGCGCGCTGGGTGTGTCATCCGCCGTGCGCATGGAAGGCGTACCCGAAGATATCCAGCCCATCGCCACCTCGGTGCCGGGCTATGACATGGTGGCCATCAACTACATGGCAGCGCGCGCGGGCACACCGAAGCCCATCATCGACAAGATGAGCCAGGCCGTGCAGCAGGTGCTGGCCATGCCCTCGGTGCGCGAGCGCATCGTCGCGCTGGGCGTGTCGCCTGTGTCCAGCACGCCCGAAGAGCTGGGCAAGCGGGTCGCCGTCGAACGCGCGAAGGTGGTGGACGTGCTGCAACGCGCGAAGATCGTCCTCGAATAAACCATCAACCCATCCAACCTGGAGACAACGCATGAACTACCAACTTCCCCACGAACTTCCCCACGGCCTGCGCCGCCGTGATGCCCTGCTGGCCACGGTGGCCGGCCTCGCGGTGGCAACGCTGCCCACCGCCACGCTGGCCCAGGACAACTGGCCCAACCGGCCCCTGCGCATGATCGTGCCCTTCCCGCCCGGCGGCGGCTCGGACACTTTCGCGCGCATCCTGTCTCAGGTCCTCTCCGAGCGCCTGGGGCAACCCGTGGTGGTGGAGAACAAGCCTGGTGGCACCGGCACAGTCGGCGTGGCTTATGGCCTGCAGCAACCGGCCGATGGCTACACCATGATGTGGTGCACACCGGCGGCGCAGTACCTGGCGCCCAAGTCCGTGCGTTACGACCCCATTGCCGACTTCGCGCCGGTGAGCCTGACGGCGGCCGCCACCTACATCCTGCTGGTGGACCCGAAGCTGCCCATCCACTCCGTGGCCGACGTGATCGCGGCGGCCAAGGCCAAGCCGGGCAGCTTCAACTACGCCACGGCGGGCATCGGCGGCCAGGGCCACCTGATGGGTGCGTATTTCAACCTCGCGTCCGGCACGGACATGACCATGGTGCCGTTCCAGGGCGAGGCACCGGCGCTGGTGGGCGTCATTGGCGGCCAGGTGCAGGCCGCCTTCATCAGCAGCACGGTGGCACTGCCGCAGGTGAAAGCTGGCAAGCTGCGCGCCATCGGCATGTCCTCCGCCAACCGGCTGCCGGGCGTGCCCGACGACATCCCGCCCATCGCCGCCACACTGCCGGGGTATGACGTGACGGCCATCAACTACGTCGCGATGCGCAGCGGCACGCCCAAGCCCATCGTGGACCGCCTGAGCAAGATCATCAACGAAGCGCTGCTGATGCCCGCGCTGCGCGAGAAGATCATCGCCGTGGGCGTGGTGCCCGTGGGCAGCACCCCCGAGGAGCTCGGCCGCCGCGTGCTGGCTGAACGCACCAAGTGGGCGGAGCTCTTGCAGAAGGCCAACATCGTCCTTGAATGAGCACCGCAACCCATACCCCCTCCCTGGGCTGGGCCGTGGTGACCGGTGCCGCGCGCGGCATCGGCCTGGCCATCGCCACACAGCTCGCACGTGACGGCTTCGAAGTGCTGGCCACCGACCGCGACGCCGACCTGGCAGAGACCGAAGCGCAACGCCTGCGCGCCGACGGCCTGCAGGTCAAGGCTGCAGCGCTCGACGTACAGGACCGCGCCGCCGTGGCCACGCTCTTCGCCACGTTGCCCTCCATCACCGCGGTGGTCAACAACGCCGGCATCTCTTCGGAGCTGCTGCCTTTCCGCGAACTGACGCGCGACACGCTGCGCAGCATGCTGGGCGTGAACGTGATGGGGAGCTTCATCGTGGCGCAGGAAGCCGCGCGAAGGATGTCCACCGGCGGGCGCATCGTGCAGATCGCCTCGCGCGGCTACCTCGGTGGCGCCGGTGCAGCGCACTACGTGGCCAGCAAGGCGGCCGTGGTGGGCATGGTGCGCGCCATGGCCACCGAGTTGCGCTGGCGCCGCATCAGCGTCAATGCCGTGGCGCCGGGGATGGTCAACACCCGCATGATCGACGGCTTCACGCCCGAGATGCGCAAGGCGCTGGAGGCCCGCGAGCCCAGCGGCGCCGCGGCCAGCCCGCAGACGATTGCCGACGCCGTGTCCTTCTTCGCCTCGGCCCGCGCCGCGCAGTGCAACGGCCAGGTGCTTTTCGTCGACGGCGGCAAGACCGCAGGGATGCCTCCGCTATGAACCCAACTGACACCGCATCCTCTGCCGGCACGCTGCTGTTCATAGGCGCCGAGGCCACCCTGGGCGCCGAGATCCTGGCGCGCCTGCAGCCTGAGGGCTACACCATCGTGCAGCTGCCTGCGGGCGACCTCGCCGCGCTGCAAAAGGCCGTCGATGCGCATGACGACATCGCGGCGCTGGTGATCAACCTGCCGGTGCAGCGCGCAGAAGTCCACTTCGACGCCATCACCGACGCCGACTTCGAAGCTGCCCTGCAGGAGCAGCTGCTCGACGTGGTGGCTGCCGGCCAGGCCGTGCTGCCGCGCATGCGCCGCGGCGCACGCATCGTGCACGTGGGTGCACGTGGCCACCTGGGTGGCTGGGGCGGCGCGCACCAGATGGCGGCCGGCGCCGCGCTGGCGGCCATGACCCGCTCCATGGCGCTGGAGCTGGAACCCGAAGGCATCCGCGTGAACCTGGTGGCTGGTGAGTTCATCGGCGGCCGGCAGGACACACCCGCCAACCGCGCGGCCATCGCACGCGCCGTGGCCTACCTCGCCGCACCCGACAGCGGCGTGACCGGGCAGATCCTGCTCATCGACGGCCATTCCGCGCTGCGCATGGGCGAGGCCCGCCCACCCCGTAGCTTCTCGGCGCCCGCCGCAGCCTGACTTCTTTCCGACCACTTACTGGAGATGACCCCATGCAATTCGTGAAACTCACCGTCGCCGACTTCGTCGCCACCGTCACCATGGACGCCCCGCCCGTCAACGCCGTGTCCGCGGACCTGATGGACGAGATGATCGCCACCTTCGACCAGATGAGCGACCGCGACGACGTGCGCGTGGTGGTGCTCACCGGCGCGGGCAAGATCTTCTGCGCCGGCGCCGACATCAAGGGCCGCGCCGGCAAGGTCTTCGAGCCCGGCGAGCGCTGGGCCCACTCGCGCCGCGCGCGCGAGCTGAGCTACTCCATCATCGAGTGCAAGAAGCCCGTGATCGCCGCCATCAACGGCCCGGCCCTGGGCGCCGGCCTGGGCATCGCCGTGTCCTGCGACATCCTGATGTGCTCCGAGAACGCCGCGCTGGGCCTGCCCGAAGTGGACGTGGGCCTGATGGGCGGCGGCCGCCATGCCATGCGCGTCTTCGGCCACTCGCTGACGCGCCGCCTGATGATGACGGGCGACCGCATCCCCGGCCCCGAGCTGTACCGCCGCGGCATCGTGGAAGCCTGCGTGCCGCTTGAAGAGCTGATGCCCACCGCCATGGCCATGGCCACGCGCATCGCTGCCAAGAGCCCCATCGCCAGCCGCACCGCCAAGAACTCGGCCAGCACCATCGAGAACATGACCCTGCGCGACGGCTACCGCTTCGAGCAGAACATGACGGCGGAGCTGGGGCAGACGGAGGATTCGCGCGAAGCCATGCGCGCTTTTGCGGAGAAGCGGCCGCCGGTGTTCAAGGGGCGTTGAGCGGCGGCGGGCCGAGGTGTCCGCCGATGGAGCCGGAATGGCCCGTTGCATGGATTTCGAGACCGATGTATTTGATGGATATTAAAGGCCCTTAAAAGGTCTTTGATTGACATAAAGGCCTTCACAAGGGCCTTTATTCATTTTCTCGGACATTTTTGCGTGTACTGCATACAATGGCTTCTATGGAAGCTATTGAATCCAATAAAGGCCCTGTACAGGGTCATAAAACCGAACCTCCGCCTCTTCCATTGCCCGTATCACGCGCAGTGGAGAAATTGGGCAGCGACATCGCCCTGGCCCGTCGGCGGCGGCGCATCTCGCAGGCTTCGCTGGCAGAGCGCATCGGCGCGTCGCTGAACACCGTCAAGCGGCTGGAGAAGGGCGACCCCCGCGTGCCGTTGCACTTCGTGGCCCGTACGCTGCATGTGTTTGGCGAGATCGCGCGGCTGTCGAACCTGCTCGACACCAGCGAAGACGCCATCGGCCTGGGCCTGATGGATGCGCAACTGCCGCAGCGCATCCGCGCTCGCAAAGCCGGTCCGGATAGAGGTGCCTTGTGAAAACACCCCCCCACGTGCGCCAGCAGGTGGACGTGTGCGTGGGCAAGGTCGGCACCCTGGTGGGACACCTCACCTACGTGAAGCAGGGCCAGCGCGAGAACAGTGCCTTTGCGTACGACGCGGGCTGGCTGGGCCAGGCTGATCGCTTCGAGGTTTCGCCCGACCTGCCATTGGTTGCGGGCCATCAGGCACGGCGCGCGCCGTCCCGAGTGGACTCGGTGTTCCATGGCGCCCTGGCCGACACGGCACCCGATGCCTGGGGCCGGCGAGTGATTGCGCGTGCACATGCCAAGGAGCGGCAACGCAACCCGCAGCTGGGCGCCTTGACCGAACTGGACTACCTGGCGGCGGTCGATGACTTCAGCCGCATCGGCGCACTGCGCCTGCGCGATGGCAAGGGGAACTTCCTGGCGACGGCTGCGGAAGGCAAGCGCAGCGCGCCGCCCCTGGTGGAACTGGAACACATGGTCGCGGCGAGCCGCGCAGTGGAGCGCAACGAGGAAACGGCCGAAGACCTGCGTTACCTGCAAGGCAAGGGCACGTCATTGGGCGGCATGCGCCCCAAGTGCACGGTGCTGGACGAGGACGGCCGGCTCGCCATCGGCAAGTTCCCCAGCGTGGCCGACAGCCGCAGCGTGACACGCGGCGAAGTGCTGGCGTTGCGCCTTGCCGCCAAGGCCGGGATCGACGTTGCACCCGCGCGCATCGTGGTGCTGAACGGTGACGCCGTGGCGGTCATCCAGCGCTTCGACCGCACGGCGGAGCACGCACGCATCCACTACCTTTCAGCCGCCTCCATGCTGCAGGCGTCGCGCGAGGAAGACCGCTCCTACGCCGAGATCGCGGACGCCATCCGCGCCAAGTGCGTGTCCCCCACCCGCGACCTTCAGCAACTCTGGCGCCGCATGGTCTTCAACCTGCTGATCACCAACGTCGACGACCACCTGCAGAACCTCGGCTTCCTCTACGAGGGCCAAGGTCAATGGCGACTCGCGCCAGCCTTCGACATCAACCCGTTCCCGGACAAGGACCGGGAGTCCAAGACCTGGCTGACCCAGGACACGGGGCCAATCACGTCGCTGGCGATGCTGGTGGGGAACGCCGCGTACTTCGGCTTGTCTGCGGAACAGGCGAAGCAGGTGCTGGGTGAAGTGCTGCAGGCCGTGGCGCAGTGGCGGATGGAGGCGCAGTCTGCGGCGGTGGGCTTGCAGCCAGCAGAGTTGCAGGACTTTGCGCCGGCCTTCGAGCATGAAGCGACCGCCACAGCGAAAGAACTGCTGGGCCGGATGTCCTAGGCACAGGACGCACGCGGCGGGGCAGCGACCGCGCGCTCCCGAAGGAACACATGCGCAGTGGTCGGGGCGAACGTTCCCGGCGGAAGCGCCCCGGAGCCCCGCCGACCAGTGATCCGAATCTGGCGTGTCACGACGGCGCTTTCCCCACGGGAAAACCCTCTCCCCGCCCGCCCCCAAGAAGTCGCCTGGCATCACGTTCCCGTCGCTCCAGGTCGCATCGCACGTCAGCGCCGTCGCTACAGTGGGCCGCTATCGCCACCCTGTAGGTCCCCCGGATGGCGGCGTGGCCAGCATGCTGATGCGCGACCGGCGCGGTGTCCAGCCGGCCATCGTGGTGTCGACCGGCAACCAGGCGCTGCTGGATCCGGCCGACTGGATCGAGGTGTTGTCGCAGGACCCGCGCATCCGCGCCATCGGCCTGTTCATCGAGGGTCCGGGCGACGTGGCGGCCTTGAGCCTGGCAGCGCGCACCGCCAGCGACGCCGCGTACACCGGACTGGTGGGCCTGACGCTGGAGAACGAGCCCGCCTTGCTGGAATGCTTCCGCACCGTGCTGCGTGACAACTTCGACGTGGCCGTGCTGCATGCCGACTGGACCGAGTCCGGACCCGAAGGCACGCCCACCACGCGCGCCTGGATCCAGGCGACGCGCGAGGCCGGCACACCCGCGGCCATGGCGAGCCTGATGCCCGAGAACACCAGTGCGCAGGCCCAGGCCCTGTGCCGCGCGCACGGCCTGGCCTGCCTGCAGGGGCTGGAGGACGCGATGGCCGCCATCGCGGCCGCGGTGCGCCATGGTGCGGCGGCCCGGGACGCGGCCGCGCGCGACGCCATGGCGTTGCCCGGGCCCCGGCCCGGCGCAGGTCCATCCCGCGTGCTGGACGAGTGGCAGTCCAAGGAGCGGCTGGCGCAGGCGGGCATCCCGTTCCCGCAGCGGCGCAGGGTGGCGGATGTGGGGGCGATCCAGGAGGCAGGGCGCGCGGTGGGTTTTCCGCTGGTGCTCAAGGCCGTGTCCGCTGCACTGCCCCACAAGCACCAGCTGGGTGCCGTGGCCCTGGCCATCGGCGACGTGATGGGGCTCGAAGCCGCCGTGGCGCGCATGCAATCCGCACTGCGGCAGGCCGGCGTCCATCCCGATGCCTTCCTGGTCGAGGAGATGGTGGGCGACGCGGTGGCCGAAGTCCTGGTAGGCATCCAGGCCAGCGCCATCTACGGGCAGGCCCTGGTCCTCGGCGCGGGTGGCGTGGAAGCAGAGCACCTGCGGGATACGGCCACGCTGCTGCTGCCTGCCTCCGACGCCGCGATCCTGGACGCGCTGTGCGCGCTGCGCGTCGCCGGGCTGCTGGACGCAGCGGCACGCCAGGCCGTGGTGGCGCTCGCGCAGGCCGTGGCACATTACGCCGCGGCGCATGCCGGCACGCTGCGCGCGCTGGACATCAACCCGGTGATCGTCACACGCAGCGGGCGCGTGGTCGCGGTGGATGCCCTGGTCGAGACGCGGGTACCCGAATGACCGGCACACCTTCCATCGTCGGCCTGCGCGGGCCGGACTACCAGGTGCCCGTGGAGCGCGGCGCGATCCGGCAGTTCGCCCGAAGCCTGTATTCCTCGCACCCGGACTGGCTGGAGGATCCGCAGGCCTTGGTGCCACCCACCTTCCTGCTGTCGGCGGGCTACCACTGGGGCTACATCCTGGAGCGCCCGCCCGCCGGCTCCGACCTCGCGAAGATCCCGCAGGACCAGGGACGTGGCACCGACGGCGAGCAGGAGTTCGTCTTCTACGGCGAACCACCCCGCGCTGGCCAAGTGCTCACGGCCCGTGCGCGCGTGGCGGACCACTTCTACAAGCAGGGCCGCAGCGGGGGCCGGCTCGAATTCGTCGTGATGCAGACCGACTTCCACGACGCGCAGGGCCGCCTCGTCGCGCGCTGGCAGCCCACGTCGATCCGCACCGAACGCACCGGCGCTCCGGTTGCCTCCGGCGATACGGCGCAAGGCACGGTGCTGCCCGCCCGCACCTGGTGGCAACAGGGCGAGACCCGCCCCCAGCTCGATGCCATTGCGCCCGCCGATCCACGGCGCCTGGTCGTCGGCGACGGTCCGCCGGCCTTCACCATGCCGCCGCTGACACTGACCGAGATGGTGCGCTACCAGGCCGCCTCCGGCGACGACAGCCCCGGCCACCATGACAGCCTCGCCGCGCGCGCGCACGGCTACCCGGAGTGCATCTCGGTGGGCATGCACCATGCCGGCATCCTGGCCACCATGGCCGCCCACTGGCTGGGCCCGCGCAACGTGCGAGGGTTCCGGGCGCGGTTCCTGGACACGGTCTGGCCCGGAGACGTGTTGCGCTACGAGGGATCCGTCAGTGGTCTCGGGGACGGACCGCACGGGCCGACCGTGGACCTGGAACTGCGCTGTGTGCGCGGCCGCCAGGTCGTCGTGCGGGCCTGGGCCCGTTTCGTGCGCCCCTGATCCGTTCCCCGCAGGCCCCATGCGGCCTTGGCGACGCCCGAAGGGCACGCACGCGCGGCTGGGTATGATGGCCGCAAGCCAAGCCCAGGTTCGCCTCCCGATCCACGCCATGCCAGGCCCACGCGCCCAGCCATCCCAGGCGACTGCTCGCAGCTCCGAAGTGCCGCTGCGCAACTACCTGCGCCGCCTGATCTGGCTGTGCATGTTGCCGCTGCTGGTGTTGTGCGCCTACCTCGGGCTCGACAGCGTGCGCAAGATCCGCGCCGCGGACGAACGCGCCGCCACGCGGCTGGCCAGCGAGGTCGTGGCCTCCGTCGACCAGGCGCTGCGCTCCCGCATCGACGCGCTGAGCGCGCTGTCGCGCTCGCCGCTGCTCGAGGACCGCACCCGGCTGGCGGACTTCCACCGCGCCGCGCAGTCGATCGAGAGCACCTTCGGCAGCGCGGTGGTGCTTGCGCAGCGTGATGGACGCCTGCTGCTGCACTCCGGCCACCCCTTCGGCAGCCCCCTGCCCGAGCTGCCCCGCACGGCGGGCACCGATGCCGCGGCGAGCGCTCTGGCCTCTGGCCGTCCTGCGGTGGGTGACGCTGCGGACCCTGCGCGCGGCGCGCCGTGGCTGGGCATCGCGGTCCCCGTGGGCCCCACCGGCGCGGCGGAGCTGGTGCTGGGCGCCCTGCTCGACCGGCCGCAGCTACAGCGCCTGCTGGGACAGGTCGCGCTGCCGACGGGCTGGCGCGTGGTGGTGCGAGACGGCCTGCGCCAGCCGTTGGCAGCCCTGCCGGAGGACAGCATCGGGAACACCCTCCGGCCCACGGAGGAGAGCGCTCGGCACGTGATGCCGTCGCGCCTGTCGGCCTGGTCGGTGGAGCTCAGCACGTCGCCCGAGAGCCGCAATGCGCCCCTGCGCGATGCGGCGCTGGCGCTGCTGATCGCCATGCTCGGGGCGATCGCGATCAGCGTGCTGGCGGGCAGGCTGGCCAGCCAGCGCCTGGCACGATCGGTCGCCTCGCTGACGGGCGACACGCCCCCTCCCCGCCACGAGATCGCCGAGATCGCCTCCGCCCGGCGCCAACTGGACGATGCCCGCCTGGAGCGCGAGTCGGTCAGTGCAGCGATGCAGGAGAACGAGGCGCTGTTCCGCGCGCTCTTCGACGGCCAGCCCGACGCCGCCGCGCTGGCCGGCCCCGATCGCGGCCTCCGGCTGGTGAACCCGGCCTTCTGCCGGCAGTTCGGCCTGCCCGCCGACGAGGCCATCGGCCGCAACACCGCGTTCATGTATGCGGACGCGCAGGACTACCTGCATATCGGCCAGCGCGTGTTCTCCGACGCGGCGCAGAAGGGTTTCCCGATCACCTACGAGATGCAGTACCGGCGCGCGGACGGCAGCACCTTCTGGGGCGAGACCACCGCCGTGCACGTTGTGGACCACCGTGGCCAGGTGCTGGGCGTGTTCAGCCTGCACCGCGACATCAGCCAGCGCCGTGCCGCCCAGGAGGAGCTGCGGCACCACCGCGAGGAACTCGAGGCGCTGGTGGCCCGGCGCACCGCCGAGCTGGAGACGGCCAACCGCTCGCTTGCGGACCAGGCGCGCTTCAACAGCGCCATCTCCGACAACCTGCCGGGACGTGTGACCTACTGGGACGCCGCGCTGCGGTGCCGCTTTGCCAACCGAGCCTACCTCGACTGGGCCGGCAAGCCCCTGGAAGCCGTGCTGGGCCGGACCATGGAGCAGACGCTGACGCCGGCTTACTACGAGGAAATCCGGCCCCACGCGCTGGCGGCGCTGCACGGCGAGATGCAGCAGTTCGAGAGCAGCAGCCTGCGCGAAGGCAGCGAACTGGTGCAGCAGCTGATCTACGTGCCCGACCGCGACGACGGTGGCCCGGTGCGCGGCTTGTACGTGATGGGCTTCGACATCACGTCCCTGAAGGCCGCGGAACGGCAGCTGCGCGCGGCCAACACCGACCTGCGCGCCGCGCGTGACCAGGCCGAAGCCGCCACGCGCGCCAAGAGCGCTTTCCTGGCCAACATGAGCCACGAGATCCGCACGCCCATGAACGCCATCATCGGGCTGACGCACCTGCTCGAGCGCGACGCGCCCGATGCACGGCAGCGTGAGCGCCTGGCCGGCATCGACACCGCCGCCAAGCACCTGTTGCAGGTGATCAACGACATCCTCGACCTGTCGAAGATCGAGGCCGGCAAGATGACGCTGGAGGACACGGAGTTCGTGCCCGCGCTGCTGGTCTCGCGCGCGCTGGAGATGGTGGAGGCGGCCGCGCACGACAAGGGCCTGGCCCTGCGCCACGACATCGCCGGGCTGCCGGCGCGCCTGCGCGGCGACCCTACGCGCCTGTCGCAGGCGCTGCTGAACCTGCTGTCGAACGCGGTCAAGTTCACCGTACAGGGGTCGGTGGCGCTGCGCGGCGATGTCCTGTCCCAGGACGGCGATCGCCTGCTGGTGCGCTTCGAGGTGCAGGACACCGGCCCGGGGATCCCGGAGGAACGCCATGCCCGGCTGTTCACGCCCTTCGAGCAGGCCGACAGCTCCACCACGCGACGCCACGGAGGCACGGGCCTGGGCCTGGCCCTGACGCGCCACCTGGCGCGCAAGATGGGCGGCGACGCCGGCCTGCGCAGCGTGCACGGCGAGGGCAGCACCTTCTGGTTCAGCGCCAGGCTCACGCGCGCCGCGGTCGGGGCGGCCGAAACGCCGGAGCGCCCGCCCCCGGCGCGCGCAGCGCTGCGCGAAGCGGAAGGCCGGCTTCGCGCGGAACACCGGGGCCAGCGCGTGCTGCTGGCCGAGGACAACCCGGTGAACCGCGAGGTCGCCGAGCAGCTGCTGCACGGCACGGGGCTCGTGGTCGAATCGGCCGAGGACGGCGCCGTCGCCGTGGAGCTGGCGCTCTCACGCCACTACGACCTCATCCTGATGGACATGCAGATGCCCGAGCTCGACGGACTGGCCGCGACCCACGCCATCCGCACGCGCCAGGGCAACGGCACGCCCATCGTCGCCATGACCGCGAACGCCTTCGACGAGGACCGCGAGGCCTGCCTGGCCGCCGGCATGAACGACCATGTGGCCAAGCCCGTGAACCCGCAGCGGCTGTACGAGACGCTGCTGCGCTGGCTGCCGAAGCAGCCCTGAGCCTCAGCCCGCCTTGCGGAAGGTCAGGTTGATGCGCTGGCGGCCCAGCAGCGGATGCGGTTGGTCCTTGAGCGGCAGCACCCCATGGAACCGCAGGCGGTCCACGCCACCCCACACCACCACGTCACCATGCCACAGCGGCACGCGCGCCGCCTTGTCGCCCCGCGCCATGCCACCGAAGAGGAACACGGCCGGCATGCCCAGGGACACCGAGACGATGGGTGCATGCAGGTCACGTTCGTCGCGGTCCTGGTGCAGCGACAGCTTCGTGCCCGGGGCATAACGGTTCACGAGGCAGGCGTCGGGTACGAAGCCGCTGAACCCTGCTGCGGTGGCCGCATCGGCGGCGAGCTCCAGGAAGACCGGCGGCAACGGTGGCCAGGCCATGCCGGAGGCGGGGTCCGTGCTGGCATACCGGTAACCACGGCGGTCGCTGGTCCAGCCCAGGCTGCCACAGTTGGTGGTGGCGACCGACATCGTGAAGCCGCCCGGCGTCTGCATGTGGCGAAACGGTGCCCACTGCGCGATGGCCTCCACCGCTTCCAGCAGCACCGCCGCGCGCGCCGATGCCAAGCCACGCAGCACACGGGCCTGCGGGCCCAGCGCCACGGCGTCGCCAGGTGCCTCGGGCGCGAAGAGATCGGGGGTCATGCGGGCCAGCGTAGCAGACCCCGTCCGGTCACTGCGGGGCGAGGCTTTCGCGCAGGTTCTGCAGCATGTCGTCCACCATGGCGTCCAGGTCGAACTGCGCGCGCCAGCCCCAGTCCGTGCGCGCTGCGCTGTCGTCGATGGAGCGCGGCCAGCTGTCGGCGATGGCCTGGCGGTAGTCGGGCACGCATTGCAGCGTGAAGCCGGGAATGTGGCGCCGGATCGAAGCCGCGATCTGCACGGGTGTGAAGCTCACGCCCGCGAGGTTGTAGCCGCCGCGTTCACGCACCTGCTCCACGGGCGCCTCCATGAGTTCCAGCGTGGCGCGGATGGCGTCGGGCATGTACATCATCGGCAGGGCCGTGTGGCCGCCCAGGAAGCTGGTGTAGCGGCCGTGGCGCAGGGCCTCGTGGAAAATCTCCACGGCGTAGTCGGTGGTGCCACCGCCCGGCGGCGTCTTCCAGCTGATCAAGCCCGGATAACGAATGCTGCGCACGTCCACGCCGTGGTTGCGGTGGTACCAGGCGCACCAGCCCTCGCCCGCCAGCTTGGAGATGCCGTAGACCGTGGTCGGGTCCATCACCGTCTTCTGCGGCGTGTGGTCGCGCGGCGTGGAGGGGCCGAAGGCCGCGATGGAGCTGGGCCAGAAGATGCGCTGCAGCTTGTGGGTGCGGGCCAGTTCCAGCACGTTCAGCAGGCCCTTCATGTTCAGGTCCCAGGCCCATTTGGGATGCTGCTCGCCGCGTGCCGACAAGGCCGCCGCCAGCAGGTAGATCTGGGTGATGCCATGGCGCTCCACGACCTCGGTCAGCGCGGCCCCGTCGGTCGCATCGAAGGCCTCGTGCCGCACGCCCAGCACGCGGCCATCCGGTGCGAGGTCGCTGGTGACGACAGCCTCGGGGCCGTGGCGCTCCACCAGCGCATGCGTGAGCTCTGTGCCGATCTGGCCGTTGGCGCCGATGATCAGGATGCGGGGCATGTCAGGCTCCCGAAGGAATGAGGCCGAGCTCCCGACCGGCCTGTGAGAACGCGGCCACGGCCTTCTCGAGGTCGGCGCGGCTGTGCTGCGCGCCGACCTGCACGCGGATACGCGCCTGGCCCTTGGGCACCACGGGGAAGAAGAAGCCCACCGCGTACACGCCCAGCTCCAGCAAGCGGGCGGACAGCTGCTGCGCCAGCGCGGCGTCTCCGGCCTGGGACCCTTCGGGCACACGCACCATGATCGGCACGATGGGATGCGTGCCGGGCTTGATCTCGAAGCCGGCCGCCGTGATCGCGGCCCGGAACCAGCGCGTGTTGTCCTCCAGCCGGTCGCGCAGCTCGGTGGAGGCTTCCAGCAGGTCCAGCACGGCCAGCGATGCGCCCACGATGGACGGCGCCACGGTGTTGGAGAACAGGTAGGGCCGGGAGCGCTGGCGCAGCAGCTCGACCACGCTGCGGCGCGCGCTGGTGAAGCCGCCCGAGGCACCGCCCAGCGCCTTGCCCAGCGTGCCGGTGATGATGTCCACTTGGCCGAAGATGCCGCGGTGCTCGTGCGTGCCCCGGCCCCGCGCGCCCATGAAGCCGCTGGCATGGCATTCGTCCACGCCCAGCAGCGCGCCGTGCGCGTCGCACAGGCGGCGGATCTCGTCCAGCCGCGCCACGGTGCCGTCCATCGAGAACACACCGTCGGTGAACACCAGGATGTGGCGCGCACCCGCCGCACGCGCCTCGCGCAGGCAGCGCTCCAGGTCGGCCATGTCGTCGTGCGCGTAGCGGAATCGCTGTGCCTTGCACAGGCGGATGCCGTCGATGATGGAGGCGTGGTTCAGCGCGTCGCTGACGATGGCGTCCTGCTCACCCAGCAGCGCCTCGAACAACCCGCCGTTGGCGTCGAAGGCCGAGCCGTAGAGGATGGTGTCCTCCATGCCGAGAAACCGCGCCAGCCGCGCCTCCAGCGTCTTGTGCAGGTCCTGCGTGCCGCAGATGAAGCGCACCGAGCTCAGGCCGAAGCCGTGGCTGTCGAGGGCCGCATGCGCCGCGGCGATCACCTGTGGGTGCGAAGACAGGCCCAGGTAGTTGTTGGCGCAGAGGTTGATGACCTCGCGCGGCGCGGCATCGGGCAGCCCGGCCTGGATATGCGCGCCCTGTGGCGTGCGGATGATGCGCTCGGTCTTGTAGAGACCGCCGGCACGGATGCCGCGCAGTTCGGCGTCCAGCTGGTCGTAGAAATCGGTGGTGGACATGGAAACCTCCTGGATGCGACGGTGCGACAAGGTCGCGGCACAATGCACATGTTCGATGGAAGCCGCGATTGTGCAGTATATCGAACTCAAGTGCAATATAAGGAACAAGCATGGCCAAGCCTCCCGCTCCCAAGACCGCCGCCGTGGAAGACCCGCCCCGCGTGGGCGAGACGCTGGCGGCGCTGCGGCAGGCCCAGGCCCTGTCGCTGGACGAACTGTCGCGCCGCGCGGGCGTGTCGAAGTCCATGCTGTCACAGATCGAACGCGCGCAGGCCAACCCCACCGTCGCCGTGGTGTGGCGGCTGGCGAATGCGCTGGGAGTGTCCATCGGTGAACTGCTGGGCAGCGCGCCCGCGCCCGAACGGCCCGCCATCGCGCTCGTGCCGGTGCACAACACCCCGGCGCTGCGCAATCCCGACGGCTCCTGCGAGCTGCGCATCCTGGGCCCGCTCGACCTGGCCGGGCGCTTCGAGTGGTACCAGCTGACGCTGCAGCCCGGCGGCGTGCTGGATTCACAGCCACACGAGGCCGGCACGCAGGAGCACCTCACGCTGGTGGCCGGCGCGCTGGAGGTGCAGGCCGGCGCGGAGCGGCAGCGGTTGAAGGTGGGAGAAACCGCGCGTTATGCGGTGGACCAGCCGCATGCGATCCGCAACCTGGGCAAGACGGTGGCCACCGCCTGGATGGTGGTGGTGCACCCGGGCGGCGCACGCTGACGCAGTGAAGCGGTGAAGGCTGAGAAGGCTGTGTTCTATTGCAGCGGGTAGTCCGTGCCGCAGGGCCGGTAACCGCTCTCCAGCACGGCCCGCGCCTCGTCCACATCCCCTTCTGCCAGGAACAACTCCTGCCGGCAGGCTTCCAGCGATTGCCCGGTCTGCGCGACCAGTTGCAACGCGTCGTCCTCGAATCGCTGAGAACGGAAATCGAAGGGCATGTCCACGCGGATGGAGCAGGCAGGTTCGGCGGCGTAGGGGGTTGCTTTGGTACGCATCGGCATGGGCGAGAGAGCACCATTGTGGTTCATCCGGCAGGGGATCCCGTGAATCCGCACGCAGGTTGCGCATTTGGCTGCGCGAGCCGTGAATAGTTTGCGCACGTGGCGCTTTTTGCGGCAGCGTGCACAGCGGATGGGCCCGGTTCCGCCAGCATCCGGCGCGCATCCGGCACCCCGATAACCCTGGTCTACACTGGCTTCCCTATGCAGCACACCACCCTGCGCCGGCTCGAAGAAATCGGCCTGAATTCCTGCGCCCCGCCGGGCACGATCCTGCACGACGGCTGGTTGCTGCGGCTGATGCCGGGCAAGGCCAAGCGTGCACGGTCGGTGAACGCCTTCTACCCGTCCACGCAGCCCGTGGCGCAGAAGATCGACCACTGCGAGGCGCTGTACCGCCAGCACGGCCTGCCGGTGCTCTTCCGTATCACGCCCTTCAGCGAGCCGGCCGGGCTGGACGAGGCGCTGGCCCAACGCGGCTACCGGCGCTTCGACGACACGGCGGTCGAGAGCTGCGACATCGACCCCTCGTTCCTGCAGCATGCGCCCGCCACCGCCCTGCCGCTGGCGCACTGGGTGCAGGAGGTCGGCCGCCTGCGAGGCTCCTCGCCCGAAGAATGTGCCGGCCACCTGCAGCGGCTGCAGGCCTGCCTGTTGCCGATGCGCACGCTCGCCATCGTCGAGGACGGCGCCGTGGTGGCCACGGGCCTCACCATCGTCGAGGACGGCTGGGCGGGCCTCTTCGACATCGTCACGGACAGCCGCGTGCAGCGCCGTGGCCACGGCCGACGTCTGGTGCAGGCGCTGTTGCAGGCGGGCCTTGAACTCGGCGCGCACAAGTCTTACCTGCAGGTCAGCGCCGACAACCTGCCCGCCCGGGCGCTGTACCGGCGCTTCGGTTTCGCGGAGCAGTACCTGTACTGGTACCGCGACCGCGGCGCCATCTGAATCCCCACGCCTACGAGGAGTACGTTCCATGAAGAAGCTGCTGGCCATCGTGGCCTGCCTGGCCCTCGGTGCCTGCATGCGGGCCGATGCCGACACCGTGGGCGAAGTGTCCACGGCCTTCGTGCTGATCGGCGCGAACCACAAGGTGGTGGTCGAGGCCTACGACGACCCCAAGGTCAACGGCGTGACCTGTTATGTGTCGCGTGCCAAGACCGGGGGCGTGATGGGCTCCGTGGGGCTGGCCGAGGACAAGGCCGAAGCCTCCATCGCCTGCCGCCAGGTGGGCCCGATCTCGGCCAAGGGCGACCCCATGCCCGTGCAGGAAGAGATGTTCAGCGAACGCATGTCCATCCTGTTCAAGAAGCTGCGCGTGGTGCGCATGGTGGACCGCAAGCGCAACGTGCTGGTCTACCTGACCTATTCCGACAAGCTGGTCGATGGCTCGCCGCAGAACACGGTCACGGCCGTGCCGCTGGGCACCGTGACGCTGCCGCTGAAATAAGGCGGCCTACCAGGCGATGTCCGGATAGGCCGGATCGTCACGCACGGCGTCCAGCAGCGCGGCGCAGGCCGCCAGGTCCTGCGCCGTGTGGCCCAGCGACTTGTAGACCGTGATGTCGGCGTCGCCGGTGCGCCCGGGCACGTGGCCCAGCAGCACCTCGCCGATCTCGCCCTGCAGATGCGCCGCCTGCACCACGCCCGCCTCCAGCGCGGCGAGCCATTCGCCCGCCTGCACAGCGGCACTGCTGCGCACGTCCACGACATAACGACTGCGGCGCACCACCTCGGCATCCGCCTCGCGCGCCGAGGCCACGCTGGCGCCCACGAGGTTCACGTGCTGCCCCGGCGCGAGCCAATCGCCCATGAGGATCGGCTCGCGCGAGGCGCTCAGCGTGCACACCACGTCGGCACCTTGCACGGCCGCGCGGGCGCTGGCCATCGGCACCAGGTCCACGCCGGGCAACGGGCCCAGTTCCTCGGCGAAGCGGTCCACGCTGCGCGGATCGCGGCTCCACACCTGCAAGCGGGTGAACGGCATCACGTGGCGCAAGGCGCGTGCATGCCACAGCGCTTGGTGCCCCGTGCCCAGCAAGGCCAGCACCCGGCCGCCGGGCACCGCCATGGCGCGCGTGGCAACGGCCGACGCCGCCGCCGTGCGCAGGGCCGTGAGGCTGTGGCTCTCCACCAGCGCCAGCGGCCTGCCCTGCGCCGCGTCGAAGACCAGGATCGCGCCACCGTGGCTGGGCAGGCCCAGCGCACCGTTGCCCGGATACAGCGCCAGCATCTTGGCGCCGAAGACCCCGTGCCCCAGCATCGCGCCGGGCATGATGCCCATGGCATTGCCATCGGCCAGCGGCATCACCGTGCGCAGCGGCGACAGCACCTGCTGGCGCGTCACGGCGCGCATGGCCTCGTCGACCACGGCGATGCACCGCTCCATCGACAACATCGCCTCCACGGCCGCCGATCCCAGTACCTTCATGCTGCATTCCTCCCGACGTGGGGCGCACCCCCTGGTTGGCGCCGCGCCATTGCGGCGGCGGTCGATGATAGTGGCGCGCCCAAGCACAGATGCACGCCGCGCGGCGCCCACCGGATATTCGGAAAACTGCCATACTCCGGGCCGTTTTGACTCAGAGGTGCAGGCGCGGCTATGTTGAAGTTCACATGTTGTGACGCGGTGGAACAGTTCTCCGGCCGCGTCCAGGCCAAGGTGCTGCGCGGCATCCAGCGGGGGTTCGAAAAGGAATGCCTGCGCGTGACACCCGCCGGCGCCCTGTCGCAGGCTCCGCACCCCACGGCGCTGGGTTCCAAGCTCACGCACCCCTGGATCACCACCGACTATTCCGAGGCGCTGCTCGAATACATCACGCCGCCCTCGGCAAACCCCGACGAACCCCTGGCCTTCCTGCGCGACATCCACCGCTACGCCGTGCGCCACCTGGGCGACGAGCTCACCTGGGCATCGTCGATGCCCTGCCTGCTGGGCGAGGACGGCGCGATCCCGCTGGCGGACTACGGCACGTCCAACAAGGCGCGCTTCAAGTACGTGTACCGCGAAGGCCTGGGCCTGCGTTACGGCCGCACCATGCAGACCATCGCCGGCGTGCACTACAACTGGTCGCTGCCCGAGGCCTTCTGGACCGCGCTGCACGAGTGCTGCGGCAGCCAGGACTCGCTGCAGGACTTCATCAGCAACCGCTATTTCGGCCTGATCCGCAATTTCCTGCGTTACAGCTGGCTGGTGCCCTACCTCTTCGGCGCCTCGCCGGCCATCAGCAGCAGCTTCCTGCGGGACGCGCATCCGGACCATGTGCAAGCCCTGGGCACCGGCACGCTGTACGGCGCGCACGCCACCAGCCTGCGCATGAGCGACCTGGGTTACCAGAACCGCGCCCAGGCCAACCTGCATGTGAGCTTCAACTCCATCGCCCAGTACACCGAGGCGCTGGAAGCCGCCATCCGTACACCCGACCCCTACTACCAGCAGATCGGCGTGCGCGACGGGGACCACTGGAAGCAGCTCAACGCCAACCTGCTGCAGATCGAGAACGAGTTCTACGCCGCCATGCGGCCCAAGCGCGTGGGCCGGCAGCGCCCTGCCAAGGCACTGCAGCAGATGGGCGTGGAGTACGTGGAGATGCGCCTGTACGACCTGAACCCGATGGTCGACATCGGCATCGCGTCCGAGCAGAGCGTGTTCGCCGATGTGCTGATGCTGATGTGCCTGTTCCGTGACAGCCCGCCCATCAGCAGCCGCGAGGAGGCCGAGAACGCCGAGAACAAGCGCCGGGTGGTGGACCGGGGCCGCCAGCCTGGCCTGCACCTGCTGGCCCACAACCGCGAGCAGGCGATGCGCCCGCTGGCGCACGAGCTCTTCGACGACATGGCCCCCTTCGCCGAGATGCTCGACACGGCCTATGGCAGCACGCACTATGCCGGCACGATGCAGGCGCTGCGCGAGCGCATCGACCAGCCCGCCAGCACGCCCTCGGCCCAGGTGCTGGACGCGGTCCACGCCGCGGGCGGCTTCCTGGAGTACAGCCTGGCGATGTCGGCGCGGCACAGGCAGGACCTGCTCGCGCAGGCGCTCGACGCGGAGACCGAAGCGCGTTTCTCGCACAGCGCGAACGAGTCGCTTGCACTGCAACATCGCATCGAAGCCGGCGACAAGGGCAGCTTCGAGGACTACGTCGCGGCCTACTACGCCTGAGGCGGCGCGCAGCACCACCGCGTTGCGGGCACGCCACGCGACGCGAGGGGTGTCGCACCCGCGGCACGGACGCCCGCGGCCGGGTTGGCGAATCTCCTGTCGAGTGTTATGGTTGGCTGCGGCGCCCGCAAAGGGTGGCCGCAAGAAGGCCATCCCCTCCCAGGAACCCTCCCATGACTTCCGTAGAGCTTCTCGAACGATTCGACGTCACCGCCGTCGACATCCAGAACATCCGGCGCGCGGGCGAGCTGATCGCCCCCCACATGGACGAATTCGTGGACCACTGGTACGTGTGGCTCCGTGAGCAACCCGAGTACCTGCAGTTCTTCCCCGAAAGCGAGAACCAGCTGCGCGTGAGCAAGCTGCAGATGCGGCACTGGCAGGATTTCTTCGCCGCCGATGTGAACGACGCCTACCTGCAGCGTCGCACGCACGTGGGCGCGGTCCATGCGCACATCGAGCTGCCCAACGACATCTACTTCGCCGGTGTCAGCAAGTCCTTCCAGATGTTCATCAACATCCTGCGCTCCAAGGACCTGGCGCGTGCCGAGGAGATGGACATGCTGCTGTCCATCAACAAGCTGCTCAAGCTCGACACCTTCCTGGTCATCGACACCATCTCGCGCATCGCGCGCGAGCGCATCGCCGACCACAGCCGCGCGATGCTCGAGATGTCCACGCCGGTCACGCCGATCTGGGAGGGCATCCTGCTGTTGCCGCTGGTGGGCATCATCGACACCACGCGCACCAACGAGATCATGAACAAGACCCTCACGAAGATCGCCGAGAGCCGGGCGAAGGTCTTCGTGCTGGACATCAGCGGCGTGGGTTCGGTGGACACCGGCGTGGCCAACCAGCTGATCAAGATCACGAAGGCCACGCGGCTGATGGGCTGCGAGTCCATCATCTCGGGTGTGTCGCCGTCCATCGCGCGCACCATGGTCGAGCTCGGTGTGTCCATCGGCGAGGTGCGCACCACCGCGACGCTGCGCGACGCCTTCGAGCTGGCGCTGCGCGCGGTGGGCATGGTCGACGCCAATGGCCCGGGCCATGGCGCGGCGCTCGCCGCCACCACACGGCCTCGGCAGGGCGCCTAGGCCAGCGGCGATGCCTGCCGGCGCCCTCGGGGGCGTGTCCATGACCGAAGCCCAGGGTTGCCTGGTGGTGTCCGTGCCCGACGACATGGGCGACGACGCCTTCGACCAGTTGTACCGGGCAGTCTCGCAGCGGCTGGTGGACAACCGCCTGCCGGGGATGATCCTGGATTTTTCGGGCGTGGGGCTTCTGGACCTGCACGAGTTCGAGCGCATCCAGAAGCTGGCACAGGTCGCCGGCTTCCTGGGGGCCGAGGTCTGCTGCGTCGCACTCAACGCCGGCATCGCGGCCTTCCTCGCGGAGGCCGGCTGCAGCCTGGCGGGCATGCAGTACTGCCTGCACATGGAAGATGCCTTCGCCGTCGTGGGCCACCATGGCTGAGTCCGCCGCACCGCAGCGTCCCGCCGAGCAGGAGACGGCGCATTTCCGCCTGCATTCGCTGCTGGACCTGCGCCTGGCCACCGCCGACGTGCAGCGCCTGCCCAGCCTCGCGCAATGCACGCCGGTGGACCTGTCGCTGCTGGCCACGATGGTGTCCGAGCTGGGCAGCAACATCCTCAAATACGCCGGCAGCGGCCAGATGCACGTGCGCACCACGCCCTACCTGCAACGCGTGGACGTGGAGGTCGTGGCCGAAGACCGCGGGCCGGGCATCGCCGACATCCGCCAGGCGCTGCAGGACAACTACAGCACCTCCGGCACCCTGGGGCTGGGCCTCTCGGGCGTGCGGCGCATGAGTTCGCAGTTCCACATCGACTCCGCACCCGGCAAGGGATGCCGCGTGCGGGTCCACAAGTGGATGGCGCGTGCACCGGCCGTCCAGGCAGCGCCTACCGCGCTGCCGCGCCAGCGGCTCCCATTGCCGGCGCGGCAGGCGATGGCGTCCGCCCCGCTGGCGCAAGCGCCGGCCCTGCCTGCCGACGTGGCGCGGGAGGTGCGGGAAGCGCCACTGCGTTTCGACACCGCGACCCGCGTGCGCCCCTGCCGCAGCGAACTGGTGTCGGGCGACAGCACCGTCGTGTGCACGCTGCCGCGCGGCGTGTTGCTGGCCTGCATCGACGCCTCGGGCCACGGCCCGCGTGCCCATGCCGTGGCCCGGACGCTGGCGCAACGCATACAGGCCCTGGCCGGCCGCGACCTGCGCGAGATCCTGCAGCGGCTGCACGAGGCCGCCATCGGCACGGTCGGCGCCGCGGTCGCCCTGGTGCAGGCGGATTCCGTGCGCGCGGAACTGCGCATGGTGGGCGTGGGCAACATCCGTGTGCGGTGCACCGGCGCTGCCTCCTGGACCGGCGTGAGCCGCGACGGCGTGCTGGGCGAGCGCTTTTCGAACCCCGAGGAGCAGACCTGCAGCCTGCGGCCCGACGACGTGGTCATCCTCAGCTCCGACGGCATCCGCGAGCACGTGGACCGGCAGACCCTGGCCCGTGCCCACCTCGGGTCCGCCCACATGCTGGCCCACCAGCTGATGCAGCAAGGTGCGCGCGACACCGACGACGCCAGCTGCGTGGTGTTGTTATGCAAGCGGTAGTCCACATCGGAAGCATCGTGCTGCGCGGTGCGGATGCGAGCCTGCAGGCGCGCGCCAAGGTGTTGCACGCGTTGCTCGCGGTGGAGCGCGACACCACACGCTGCACGCCGATCGCGGCCTGCGTCTCCGAACTGTGCCGCTGGATGGTGGTGCAGGCACTGGCGCCAGCGCAGCCGCCTTCCCTGGAGATGCGATTCAGCAGCGACGGCAAACTCCACGCGGCGCTGCTGGACTTCTGGGCGGCCATCCCCGCCCTGTCCCCGCTGCCCGAGCACCTGCGCGGGTTCGCCCAGCGCTGCGAGCTGCTGCAAGACGCGGGCCGGGCGGGCCTGCGCCTGCACTTCCCCCTGCGGCATGCGCTGGCGCCTGCCGACGTGGCCGCGCTGCAGGCACGCTTCGCGGAAAAATCGCGCGAGCAACTGTTCCTCGAATCGCGCCAGGCCGAGGAGGACATGCGCGCGCTGGTGGCCGAGCTGCA
The DNA here is from genome assembly GCA_965278985.1 of Burkholderiaceae bacterium. Classification (GTDB taxonomy): domain Bacteria; phylum Pseudomonadota; class Gammaproteobacteria; order Burkholderiales; family Burkholderiaceae_C; genus CAISIP01. Next base: position 4,004,953 of record OZ257131.1, read on the forward strand.
GGTGGCCAAGGACGCCGCGGACGCCGCCAGCGAGGCCAAGGGCAACTTCCTGGCGAATATGAGCCACGAGATCCGCACGCCGATGAACGCCATCATCGGCCTGTCGTACCTCGCGCTCAAGACCGACCTGAACGCGCGCCAGCAGGACTACCTGCAGAAGATCCGGCACTCCGGCCAGCACCTGCTCGGCATCCTCAACGACATCCTGGATTTCTCCAAGGTCGAGGCCGGCAAGTTCACGATGGAGCACACCACCTTCGAGCTGGACCGCGTGCTCGACAACGTGGCCAACGTGGTGGGCGACAAGGCCCACGCGAAGGACCTGGAGCTGGTCTTCGACGTGGCCACCAACGTGCCGCAGAACCTCGTCGGGGACCCGCTGCGCCTGGGCCAGATCCTGATCAACTACGTGAGCAACGCCATCAAGTTCACCGAGAAGGGCGAGGTGCTCACCGCGGTGCGGGTGCTGCCCGACCCCGAGGGGGGGCCCGACGCGGCACCGCAGCGCGGCGTGCAGCTGCACTTCGAGGTGCGCGACACCGGCATCGGGCTCAGCGCCGAGCAGGCGGGGCGGCTGTTCCAGAGCTTCGAGCAGGCCGATGCCTCCACCACCCGCCAGTTCGGCGGCACCGGGCTGGGCCTGGCGATCTGCAAGCGGCTGGCGGAGCTGATGGGTGGCGAGGTGGGCGTGCAGAGTGTGCTGGGCGAGGGGTCGCGCTTCTGGTTCAGCGCGCGGCTGGAACTGGGCGACCAGCGCAGCCGCCGCCTCACGCCGGCAGACCTGCGCGGCAAGCGCGTGCTGGTGGTGGACGACAACGACAGCGCCGCGGCCGTGCTGGAGGAGATGCTGGGCAGCCTGGCCTTCGAGGTGCAGGCCGTGGCCTCCGGCGCCGAGGCGATCGATGCACTGCGCGCCGCCTCCAGTGCCGGACGGGAGTTCGACGTGGTGATGGTGGACTGGCAGATGCCCGGGATGGACGGGCTGGAGACCATCCGGCGCATCGACGCGCTGCCGCTCGTGCGCAAGCCGCAACGCGTCATGGTCACCGCCTACGGCCGCGAAGAGGTGGCGGAACGCGCCAAGGGCGCGGGCGTGAAGGACCTGCTGTTCAAGCCGGTCAACGGCTCGGTGCTGTTCGACACGCTGATGCGCCTGTTCGGCCGCGCGGCCGACCAGATCCCGCGCGCATCGCAGGACAACGGACCTTCCGCGCTGGAGGCCCTGGCGCCGCTGCGCGGGGCGCATGTGCTGCTGGTGGAGGACAACGAACTCAACCAGCAGGTGGCCGGTGAGCTGCTGCAGGACGCGGGCTTCATGGTGGACATCGCCGACAACGGCCAGATCGCCGTGGACAAGGTGCGCGCGCGCATCGGTGGGCCCAACTACGACATCGTCCTGATGGACATGCAGATGCCGGTCATGGACGGCATCGCCGCCACGCGCACCATCCGCCAGTGGATCACGCCACAGGCCCTGCCCATCCTGGCCATGACGGCCAACGCGATGCAGGTGGACCGCGACCGCTGCAGCGCGGCCGGCATGCAGGGTTTCGTCGCCAAGCCCATCGACCCCGACGAGCTGTGGCAGGGCCTGCGGCAATGGATACGTCCCCGTGCAGGGCTGGGCAGTGCCTCCGAGAAGACCGCAAAAGTAGCGGATGCCGCGGCCGCGCCGGGCCAGGCCATGCCGCTGGCCGAGGCGCTGCGCGACGTGCAGGGCCTGGACCTGCAGCTGGGGCTGCACCGCGTGCTGGGCAAGGAGTCGCTCTACACCGCGATGCTGCGCAAGTTCAGCAGCTCCCAATCACAGGCCTGCCAGCAGATGCGCGAGGCGCTGGCCGACGGCGACCGCGCCACCGCGGAACGCATGGCCCACACCTTGCGCGGCGTAGCCGGCAACATCGGTGCCATGGGCCTGCAGGACCAGGCAGGGGCCGTGGAGTCGGCGATCCGTCTGCATGCCACGTCCGCGCGCGTGGAGGAATTGCTGGCCGCGCTGCAGGCCACGCTGGATCCGTTGCAGGCCGCCCTGGCGACGGCGCTGCAGCGGCTCGCGGCACCGGCGCGCGCCACCGGCGACGGTCCGGCGCTGGAGGTGCTGTACGACCGGCTGCAGAGCCTGCTCGATGCGGCGGACTTCCGCGCGGCGGACCTCTTCGACGAACACCGCGAGAAGTTCAAACTGGCCGGCCCCGCCGGCTACCAGCGCATGGACGAGGCGATGCGCGACTACGACTTCGAGCTGGCGCTGACCGAGCTGCGCAAGATCATGGCCACGCATGCGCAGATAGCGCACAGATAGGACGTCCCCCGTGGGGCACGGCAAAGCCGGTTCCACGGGTGCACGGGATCCATGCCACGCTCGCCGGCGCTGACGCTATGCCCTGTCCAGGCGATCGCTTCCTGCCAACACCTGTCACCGCAGGGCGGGTAGCACCGCCAACACCGGCTGCAGCACGCTCGCGCCGAGCTTGCGCGAGCGCTCGCCGCTCCAGCCTGCCACCGCATCGGGCAGGTCGGTGTTGTCCTTGAAGGGCATCTCGATGGTGAAGGCCAGGCAGTCGAAATGCTGCGCCACCCAGTTGGTGGCCACCGTGGGGTTGGCCAGGGTCTTGCGGCTGGGGCCGTAACTCACGCGGTCCTGGAAATCGGGGCAGCTGGCGATCCAGGCGGTCTTGAAGGCGTCGGTGAGGCCCTGCAGGCGGGGCGTGAAATCGACGATGCCCTCGGCGCCGGCCACGAAGTTGTAGGCAATGGCCTCGTCGCCATGGGCGTCCAGGAACAGGTCCACGCCCGTGCGCTGCATGGCCTGGCGCACCAGGGCCACCTCGGGCGAGCGCGCCATGGACGGCTCCAGCCATTCGCGGTTGAGGTTGGCACCGGCCGCGTTCGTGCGCAGGTTGCCGCGCACGGCGCCGTCCGGGTTCATGTGGGGCACCACATGGAACACGCAGCGCGAAAGCAGCACGCGCGCCACGGCGTCGTCGGCGTCCAGCAGCCGCTCCAGGAAACCCTCCACGAACCATTCGGCCATGGTCTCGCCCGGGTGCTGGCGCGCGATCAGCCAGACGTGGCGCTTGTCCGCTTCGGCCACGGCGCTGGCGGTATCCGTGATGTGCAAGACGTCCATGGCGCGGCCGTCCAGCGTGTCGCCCAGGTGCTCCAGCTGCACATGCTCCGACTGGGCCGCGAAGCCCAGCAGGTCCAGGTGGCGCTCCCAGGAATAGGGCTCGAAGTACGCGAGATACACGCTGTTCGTGGACGGCGTGAGGCGCGCCGTCATCACCTGCCCGTCGAAAGTGGTGTCGATGCGCTCCCAGTGCTGGCGGTCGTGGCTGGCCACCACGCGGTAACCCTCCCAGCCTTTGGGATAGGCGCTGGCGCCGGCATTGAGGAAACGCAGCGTGACCGGCTGCTGGGCGGCTCCGGTGATGCGGAAGTGGAACCACTGCGCGATGTCGGCGGCGGCCGAGTCGGCGCGGATGCGCAGCTGGATATCGGCCGGGTCGTCGGCACGCACCACCTCGATGGCACCGGCATCGAAGGCGGCGGAGATGGACAGGGGGGTGGAGGGCATCGGGGGCATTCCGTAAAGCAGGGTCGCCAGGATTGTCGCCTGCAGGGCATCAGGCCGCTGTGATCGGGCCGCTGCGATACTGCCCGGCTTCCGCCTTCCATCGGCCCCTGCCGAGCCCATTTCGCCCTCCCCGATGCCCCGCGTCCCCCCCCAGCAGCCGCGCCTCTTCGACGACGAACCTCCGTCCGCACCCGCCCAGGTTCCGGCCACCGTGCCACCCGGGCTGCAGGCATTGAAGTTCGAGGGTCCGCAACCCACGGCCGAGCAGCAGCGCTTCAACCACCTGCTGGAACGCAGTGAATCGCTGGCAGCCCGGCTGGGCGCGTTGCAGGCGCTGGCCGACACCATGCACCAGCAGCAGGCGAAGAGTCTGGGGCCGCTCCAGCAGCAGCGCGACACCCTTTTGCGCAGCCTGGTCACGTGGCTGGACCGACGCCTTGCGGACAAGGGCCTCACACGCAACCAGCAGATGCAGGCACGCGAGATCCTGTGCAGCATCGCCGCCGATTTCGCGCACGGCGGCGACGAGGCCATGCGCGCGCTGCACGACGCGCACAGCAGCGACACCCTGGCCGATCAGCGGCGGGCGGACGCCGCGGCGGCCCAGGACTTCATCGAGGAGGTGCTGGGCGAAAAACTCGTGCACCCGGACGGGAGCACGGACAACTTCGACGACCCCGAGGCCGTACTGCGCGCAACGATGGCGAAGATGGAGGCCGAGGACCAGGCCCGCGAAGCCGCCCGCGCGGCGCACCAGGCGCGCCGCAAGAAGAGCGGCAAGGCCAAGGGGGCGAAGGCGGACAGCAGCGCCGCAGCGCCCGCGGATGCCGATGGCGCCTTGCGCGGCATCTACCGCCAGCTCGCGAGCGCCCTGCACCCCGACCGCGAGCCCGATGCGCAAGAGCGCCTGCGCAAGACCGAGCTCATGAGCCAGGCCAATGCTGCCTATGCGCGCCGCGACCTGCCTGCCCTGCTGCAATTGCAGCTGCAGGCCGCGGTGGCCGACCGCCACAAGCTGGGCGAACTCGCACGCGACAAGCTGGCGGCGCTCTCCACGCTGCTGAAGGAACGCGTGGACACGCTGCAATCCGAGCTGCGCAGCATGGAGCAGCTTCTGCGCCGGGAATTCGGCCTGGCGCCGCAACAGCCCGTCACCGAGGCCCAGTTGCGCCGCCATGTGGCGGACATCAAGCGTTCGCTGCAGGCGGGCAACGAAGCGCTACAGCACGAGCTGCGCGCCATCGACGACGACGGCTATTTCAAGCGCTGGCTGCGCGAACAGCACAGGTTCGCGCAGCAGCAGGACTGGTAGGCGCCCGGCCCGGGGCGCCTCGGCATTTACATAGGCGGCGCGAAGCCGTTGCGGCCGGCCAGGATGCGCACGGCCGTGCCCTTGCCATCGCGCACTTCGGCCGTGACATTGAGCCGCGCCCCCACCACCAGCAGCGAGGCGTCGGCCGGCTTGAAGGTGACGATGGGCACGTTGAGCGGCACGTTGACGGTCTGTTCGCCGCCCTTGTACTTGAGCTTCAGGGTGCGCCCGTCGGCCAGGGCGGTGAGGCCGTCGACCGTGGCGTTGGTCATGGTGCTCTGGGGTTCCAGGTCGAAGGGACGGTGGCCTTCCCCCGCCCCGCGCTGGGCCTCGGGAAACACCAGCACCTCGATGGCGTCCAGCGTGCCGTCAGGCCGCGGCCGGGCCGCCGTGCCCACGTAGCTGCCCTGCTTGATCTCGGCGATGTCGATGGGATACACCTCGGTCACGACCAGGGTGGGGGCCAGTGCCAGCGTGATCACCTCGCCACTGCGCTCCTTGACTGTGATGCTGCCGGGCTCCACTTTCTCGATGGTCGCGCGCAGGCGCAGGGTCTGCGGCGCCGCGGCGGGGGTCTGCGCGCACACGAGGGATGCCGCTGCCAACGCCCATCCACCCAACAAGGTCTTGAACATCATGGTCTCTGGTCTCCAAATGGGGAACGGCCGGCAGCCAGGGATTGGCCGCCCCATGCCGTCCGCCGGGCCACCCTCCAGCGGCTGCCACACGGCAACCGCACGGGGCACCATGCCCGGTCTGCGGGCATTCTGCGCCGCATCACGCCACTGTGCTGCATGGGGGACAATAGCCGACTGCTGCCGCCCCCCAAGGGCCGGCAGCCCGATACCGCCGGCACCCGCCGGGTCGCCCCGGCGATCCGCTGCCGGAGTGCCCTTGCCCCCTCCCTCATCCCCTCAGGACCCGGAAACATGACCTATCCCCATGTGCAATTGCTGATCAACAACGAATGGCGGGCCGCGCGCGGCGAAGCCACGCTCAAGGTCTACAACCCGGCGGATGGCAGCGTGATCGGCTCGGTTGCCAAGGCCACCATCGCCGACCTGGACGACGCACTGGCCGCCACGGCCAAGGGTTTCGAGACCTGGCGGAACACCCCGGCCATCGAGCGCTGCAAGACCATGCGCAACGCCGCGAACCTGCTGCGCGAACGCGCCGACAGCATCGCCCGCCTGATGACGCTGGAACAGGGCAAGCCGCTGGCCGAGTCCAAGGGCGAAGTGCTCTCCGCCTGCGACATCATCGAGTTCTTCGCCGAGGAAAGCCGCCGCGTCTACGGCCGCATCGTGCCACCGCGCTCCATGGCCGTGCAACAGATGATCCTGAAGGACCCGGTCGGCCCCGTGGCCGCCTTCACACCGTGGAACTTCCCCATCAACCAGATCGTGCGCAAGCTCTCCGCCGCCCTGGCTGCGGGCTGCTCGATGATCGTCAAGGCGCCCGAAGAAACGCCCGCCTCGCCCGCCGAGCTGATCCGCGCCTTCGTCGATGCCGGCCTGCCCGCCGGCGTGGTGGGCCTGGTCTATGGCGACCCGGCCGAGATCAGCAACTACCTGATCCCGCATCCGATCATCCGCAAGGTCACCTTCACGGGATCCACTCCCGTGGGCAAGCAGCTCGCGGCCCTGGCCGGCAAGCACATGAAGCGCGCCACCATGGAGCTCGGCGGCCACGCCCCCGTGATCGTGGCGGCCGATGCCGACATCGCGCACGCCGTAAAGATGATCGCCGGCGCCAAGTTCCGCAACGCGGGCCAGGTCTGCATCTCGCCCACGCGTTTTCTGGTCGAGGAAGCGGCCCGCGAGGAGTTCGTGGCCGGTTTCCTGAAGTACGTGCAGAGCCTGAAGGTGGGCTCGGGGCTGGAGGCTGGCGTGACCATGGGCCCGCTGGCCAACCCGCGCCGCCTGGCGGCGATGGAAGAGATTACGAAGGACGCGGTCGCCCGTGGCGCCACGCTGGCCGCCGGTGGTGAACGCATCGGCAGCAACGGCAACTTCTTCGCACCCACGGTGCTGCTGGACGCGCCGCTGGACAGCTCGGTGTTCAACAACGAACCCTTCGGCCCCATGGCGGCCGTGCGCACGGTCAAGAGCGTGGACGAGGCGATTGCAGAGGCCAACCGCCTGCCCTATGGCCTGTCGGCCTATGCCTTCACGAGCAGCATCAAGACGGCACACAAGCTCACGGCCAACGTGCAGACCGGCATGTTGTGGATCAACCAGCCCGCCGCACCGTGGGCCGAGATCCCCTTCGGCGGCGTGAAGGACTCGGGCTACGGCAGCGAAGGTGGACCGGAGGCGCTGGAAGCCTACCTGAACACCAAGACGGTTGCGATGACCAGCGTGTGAGCACCACCGCAGAAGCATTCGCGAACCTGGAGGCCTTGCCGCCTCCGATGCTGGAGAACCTGCGCGAGCTGGGTTTTCTGCAGATGACGCCGATCCAGGCCGCCGCGCTGCCGGCGGCCCTGGCCGGCAAGGACGTGATCGCCCAGGCCCGCACGGGCAGCGGCAAGACGGTGGCCTTCGGGCTGCCGTTGCTCAACGGCCTGAACCCGCGCCGCTTCGCCGTGCAGGGCATGGTGTTGTGCCCGACACGCGAGCTGGCCGACCAGGTCAGCACCGAGATCCGGCGCCTCGCGCGCGCCACCGACAACATCAAGGTCGTGACGCTGTGTGGCGGCGTGGCGCTGCGCGGCCAGACCGCGTCGCTGGAGAACGGCGCCCACCTCGTGGTCGGCACGCCCGGGCGCATCCACGACCACCTGGAGCGCGGCAACCTGGACCTGCAGGCATTGAGCATGCTCGTGCTGGACGAAGCCGACCGCATGCTGGACATGGGGTTCCACGACGACATCGTGCGCGTGGTGGGCCATTGCCCGGCCACGCGCCAGACGCTGCTGTTCTCGGCCACCTACCCCGAAGGCATCGATGCGCTGGCGGCGCGCTTCATGCGCACGCCGCAGCGCATCACGGTCAGCGAGACCCGGCAAAAGGCCGCGCAGGCGCAGATCGAACAACGTTTTTTCGAGGTCACGCGCGCCAACCGGTTCGACACCGTGTCCCGCGTGCTGCGGCACTTCCGCCCCACCAGCACCATCGCCTTCTGCAACACCAAGGCGCAGTGCAACGAGCTGGTGGCATACCTGCAGGCGCAGGACATCCCGGCGCTGGCGCTGCACGGCGACCTGGAACAGCGCGACCGCGACCAGGTGCTGGCACAGTTCGCCGGGCGCTGCTGCCCGGTGTTGGTGGCCACCGACGTGGCGGCGCGCGGGCTGGACATCGCGCAGCTGGAGGCGGTGATCAACGTGACCGTCTCGCCCGACGCCGAGAACCATGTGCACCGCATCGGCCGCACGGGCCGTGCGGGCGAAAGCGGCCTGGCGATCAGCCTGGCGACGATGGACGAGATGGGCGCCGTGGGCCGCATCGAGCAGTACCAGGAGCAGCAGTCCACCTGGTTCCCGCTGGACACGCTCACCCCCGCGGCCGGCGGCCCGCTGCGCGCGCCCATGGCCATGCTGCACCTGGCCGGTGGCCGCAAGGAGAAGATCCGCGCCGGCGACGTGCTGGGCGCGCTGACCGCCCCGGACGCCGGCTTCACACGCGAGCAGATCGGCAAGATCAGCGTGACGGACTACGCCACCTTCATCGCCGTGCAGCGCGAGCTTGCCCCCGCGGCCGTGCAGGCGCTGAACCGCGGCAAGGTCAAGGGCCGCAGCGTGCGGTGCCGGCTGCTGTAGTCAGACCCCGCGCGCGATGGTCACGCCCCCGTCGACGGTGAGCGTGCCACCCACCACATAGTCCCCCGCACGCGAGGCCAGGAAGATGGCCGCGCCCGCCATGTCCTCCGGCGCGCCGATGCGCCTGGCCGGCACGCGCGCGGCGGTCGCCGCTTCCTCGTCGCGGGCCGCCTTGTTCATCTCCGAGGCGAAGGCGCCGGGCGCGATGGCAGACACCACGATGTTGTCCTGGATCAGGCGCAGCGCCATGCGCCGCGTCAGGTGGATCAGGCCGGCCTTGCTGCCATGGTAGGAATAGGTCTCCAGCGGGTTCACGCTCTGGCCGTCGACCGACGCGATGTTGATGACCTTGGCGCAATGGCGCGTGCCGGCCGCCGCCAGCTGCGGATGCAGGGCCTGGGTCAGGAAGAACGGGGCCTTGAGGTTCAGGTCCACGACCTTGTCCCAGCCGCTCTCGGGGAACTCGGTGAAGGGTGCACCCCAGGCCGCACCGGCGTTGTTGACGAGGATGTCCAGGCTCTCTTCGCGGGCCGCCAGGGCGGCCGCCAGGGCCTTCACGCCGGCCACGGTGGACACGTCCGCCGGCAGCGAGATGCAGCTGCCCAGCGCCGACAGCTCGCGCGCCGTGGTATCGCAGGCCTCGGCCTTGCGCGCCGAGATGTAGACGCGCGCGCCTTGGCGCAAAAAGCCTTCGGCGATCATGCGGCCGATGCCGCGCGAGCCACCGGTGACGAGGGCGATGCGGCCCTGGAGGGAGAAGAGGTCGTTCATGGCTGATGCTCCTGATGGTGTGTTCGAGGCCGGTGGGCGTCGGTGCGAGAGGTTCCGAAAGCGGCCGCAAGCGTAGCCGCAGCCTCGCCACGGCACAGTCGCCTAGGTGCCTGCGCCAGGCTCCGCGCGCAGGCTGCGGCGACTGCGGAGCAGGAGTACAGTGCTGCACCATGCAAGCCTCCGCCAGCATACCGGTCCAGAGTTTCCGGCAGATCCTGCTGTGGCCCTTGCGCCTGATGGCGGTGCGGCAGGGTGACTTCCATCCCCGCAAACCCTGGCAGGTGCTGCGCGCGCTGGGCGATGCCTCGCCCTGGCGCGAGGAGGTCGACGAATACACCGGCGACCCCGAGAAATTCCACGAACGGCACTACAACGAGTTCGTCACCTTCCTGCCCTATGTGCAGCGTTTCCTCTATGGCGAGGGACGCACCAGCCACCGCCAGGACGACCCCGATGCCGGCTCGCCGATGCGGGTGTTCCGCCGCCACGACGTGCGCCGGGCGCGGCTGACGCTGCCCGACGCACAGGCCACGCCCCTGGTCGTGGACGTGGTGCACGTGGACCTGTATTTCTTCCTCGAAGTGGACCTCGTGCTGCTGAACGTGGAGATCAGCGCCGAAGGCCTGTCGCTGCTGCAGGCGCAGGAAGTCCTGCACCGCTTCGGCCGCGGCTACCCGGCGGGCTGGCAGGCCAACGGCCAGGCCCTGCACTGCATGGCCGATGTGGAATGGCTGGACGCGAACGGTAGCTGCCTGGCCCGCTCGGACGCCCAGCAGAGCGAACTTTTCCTGGAGCATGTGGCGCGCCACCGCGCGCCCCGTATCGCCGCGCACTGGGCCTGGATGCTGCAGCCGCTGGTGAGCGACCATTCGGAGCAGGAGGGCGCGCTGCGGTACCGGCAGATCGAGTACTACCGCATGCCGGTGATGGCCTACCTGGCGCTGGACGATCCGCGCCAGCTCACGCGCAGCGACTTCATCCGCCTGGGCCTGGTCACGGGCGCGGGTGGCCCCGAGGCGGATGCCGACGGCCTGCCCTATGCCGAGCAGCACCTGAGCGACTTCGAGGCGCGTTATTGCTACGACCGCTTCTGGACCCACGGTGGCGCGGCGCCGCACACGCGGTACCTCTGCACCGGGCACTCGATGGTGGTGGTGGGCCAGTGCGGCTCGCAGTTCTTCACCTGCCGGGACCGGGGCGTGTTGTCGCAGTTCAGGCACCAGCATTTTTTGCTGTTCCTGATCGCGCACTTCCAGAAGGCCTCGCTGCTGATGTACTCCGACAAGCTGGCGGAGGCGCTGATGCGGCTGCACATCCACGACCTGGAGAGCGTGCGCCGCTTCAAGCGCACCATCCGCAGCTGCTTCGCGGATTTTTTGCGCTTCACGCACCGCTACTGGTTCCACGAAGTGGCCGAGCAGGCCCAGGCGCGCGCGCTGTTCAAGATGATGGCTACAAACCTGGGGCTTGACCCGCTGTATGCCGAGGTCAAGGAACGCATCGCCGACATGAACGGCTACCTGGAAGCCGACGCGCTGCGCCGCCAGGCCAATACGGTGGTGCGGCTGACCGTGGTGACCATCTTCGGCCTGATCGGCACCGTGTCCACGGGCTTCCTGGGCATGAACCTGCTGGCCGAGGCGGATGCGCCGCCGTCGCGCAAGCTCGCGATCTTCGGCATCGTCTTCGGGCTCACGCTGGTGCTCACGGTCTACACCATGGTCAAGTCCAAGCGGTTGTCAGACTTCCTGGATGCGTTGTCGAACGAGCGGCTCACGGGCTGGCAGAAATTCAAGTCGCTGGCGCTGGTGTGGCGCGGCGGGAACGACGACTGACCCGCGCCTGTTGCGTGGCGTCTGCCGCGCAGGCCTCCATCAGCCAGCTGCGGAAGGCCTCGCGCGGCCCGTCCAGCTGGCCCAGCACGGGGTGGATCAGGTAGTAGGTGTAGGCGCCCCGGTCCAGCACCTCGGCCAGCGGGCACACCAGCCGCCCGGCCTCGATGTCCTGGCGCACCAGCGCCAGCTGCGCCATCGCCAGACCGTGGCCCTCGATGGCAGCCTGGTAGGCGAGGGCCGAGCTCTCGAAATGCAGCTGGCTCTTGGCGCGCACCGTCGATACCCCCTGCGTCGCGAACCAGTCGGCCCAGTCCTGCCGCCGCTCGCGCGCAGTGCACTGGAGCAGCACATGGCGGCGCAGGTCGGCAGGCTTGTGCACTGGTGCCCCGGCTGCCAGCAATGCCGGGCTGCAGACCGGCGCCATCCGGTTGGGCAGCAGGCGCTCCACCTTGGCCCCGGGCCAGTCTCCCGGCACGCCCAGCCGGATCGCGAAGTCCAGGTCGTCGCGGTTGAAGTCCACGGGATCGTGGGACACCGACAGCGACAGCTCCACCGACCGCTGCCGCGCATAGAAATCGGACAACCGGGGAATCAGCCAACGCAGCGCGAAGGTGGTGTAGGCCCGCACCTGGATGCGCGCCGGCCGCCCGGGCTGCTGCATCGCCCGCGTCGCCACGCGCAGCCGCTCGAAGGCGGCGGACACCGCATCGAAGTACCGCGCACCGCGCGGCGTAAGGCTCAGCTGCCGATGGCCGCGCACGAAGAGGTCGGCGCCCAGGAAAGCCTCGAGCGCACGCAGCTGGTGGCTCACGGCGCCCAGCGTCACGTGCAGCTCCGCGGCCGCCTTGGTGGCACTCAGGTGGCGCGCCGTGGCCTCGAAGGCGCGCAGCGCGACCAGCGGGGGTAGACCGGCATCGGCCATGCGGCTCCTCTTCGCTTGAATGGCATTCAAGCCAAGCATAAAACAAATCCATTGCCACGCCCGCCCCGCTGCGCCACGCTCGGGGGATGCTCCCGCCCTCCTACGACCGCCTGCATGCCGAGATCCGCGACGCCATCCGCGCCCTCGTCGCCGAGTTCCCTCCAGAATATTTCCGCAAGATCGACCACGAACGCGCCTACCCCGACGCCTTCGTCGAGGCCCTGACCCGCGCCGGCTGGCTGGCCGCGATGATCCCGCAGGACTACGGCGGCTCCGGCCTGGGCCTCTCCGAAGCCTCGGTGATCATGGAGGAGATCAACCGTGGCGGCGGCAACGCTGCGGCCTGCCACGGCCAGATGTACAACATGGCCACGCTGCTGCAACACGGCTCGGAGGCCCAGAAGCGCAGCTTCCTGCCGCGCATCGCCAGCGGCGAACTGCGCCTGCAGTCCATGGCCGTGACCGAGCCCACCACCGGCACCGACACCACGAAGATCAAGACCACCGCGGTGCGCAAAGGCGACCGCTATGTGGTCAATGGCCAGAAGGTCTGGATCTCGCGCGTGCGGCATTCGGAGTTGATGGTGCTGCTGGCGCGCACCACACCGCTGGAGCAGGTGGCACGCAAATCCGCCGGCATGTCGATCTTCCTGGTGGACCTGCGCGAAGCCGTCGGCCACGGGCTCACGGTGAAGCCGATCGCCAACATGGTGAACCACGAGACCAACGAACTCTTCTTCGACAACCTGGAGATCCCGGCCGAGAACCTGATTGGCGAAGAGGGCGAAGGCTTCCGCTACATCCTCGACGGGCTGAACGCCGAACGCACACTGATCGCCGCCGAGTGCATCGGCGACGGCTACTGGTTCGTGGACAAGGTCACGCGGTATGCCAAAGAGCGCCAGGTCTTCGGGCGGCCCATCGGCCAGAACCAGGGCGTGCAGTTCCCCATCGCCAAGGCCTTCGTGCAGGTGGAGGCCGCGAACCTGATGCGCTTCGACGCCTGCCGGCGCTTTGATGCGGGCGAACCCTGCGGCCCGCAGGCCAACATGGCCAAGCTGCTGGCCGCCGAAGCCTCGTGGGAGGCGGCCAACGCCTGCCTGCAGTTCCATGGTGGCTTCGGCTTCGCGACCGAGTACGACGTGGAGCGCAAGTTCCGCGAGACCCGGCTGTACCAGGTGGCGCCGGTGTCCACCAACATGGTGCTGTCCTATGTGGCCGAGCACCTGCTGGGCCTGCCCCGCTCGTTCTGAACCATTTTTGGTCTCCCCATGCGCACCCTCGAAGGCATCACCGTCGTCTCGCTGGAGCAGGCCATCGCGGCCCCCTTCTGCACGCGCCACCTGGCGGACCAAGGCGCACGTGTGCTCAAGATCGAACGCCCCGGCACGGGCGATTTCGGGCGCGCCTACGACCAGCGCGCACGCGGCCTGTCGTCGCACTTCGTCTGGACCAGCCGCAGCAAGGAGAGCCTCACGCTGGACCTCAAGGCACCGCAGGCATCGCCCATCCTGCACGCGCTGCTGGAACGCGCCGACGTGCTGGTGCAGAACCTCGCACCGGGCGCCACCACGCGGATGGGGCTGGACTGGGACACGCTGCACGCACGCTACCCGAAGCTGGTGCTGTGCGATATCTCGGGCTACGGCCCGGACGGCCCCTACCGCGACAAGAAGGCGTATGACCTGCTGATCCAGGCCGAGGCCGGCGTGGTGTCGGTCACGGGCACGGAGGCGGACCCGTCGAAGTGCGGCATCTCGGTGGCGGACATCGCGGCGGGCATGTACGCCTACTCCAGCATCCTCGCGGCGCTGCTGCGGCGCGGCCGCACCGGGGAAGGCAGCCATGTGCAGATCTCGATGCTGGAGGCGATGGTGGAGTGGACCTCCTTCCCGCTGTACTACACGCTGGACGGCGCGCCTCCACCGCCACGCGCGGGCGCCGCGCACGCGGCCATCCAGCCTTACGGCCCCTTCCGCGCGGGCGATGGTCGCTCGGTGGTGCTGGGCGTGCAGAACGAGCGCGAGTGGCAGGCCTTCTGCACGCAGGTGCTGCAGCAGCCCGGGCTGGCCACCGACCCGCGCTTCGCACGCGGCCCCGACCGCACGCAGCACCGCGAGGCCCTGCGGGTGCTCATCGAGGCGGCATTCGCGCCGTTGACGGCCGAGGACGTGGTGGCACGGCTGGACGCGGCCGGCATCGCCAACGCGCGCATGAACGAAGTGCACGAGGTCTGGGACCATCCCCAGCTGCGCGCGCGCGGTCGGTGGACGCAGGTGGAGTCCCCCGCCGGCCCGTTGCCCGCGCTGCTGCCACCCGGCCTGTCGGCGGGGGACGATCCCCGCATGGACGCCGTGCCGGCGCTCGGCGCCCACACCGAAACCATCCTCGCCGAGCTGGGGTATGCCGGCACCGACATCGGCGCGCTGCGCGCCGCGGGCGTGGTCTGAACCTCTATCTTTGCAAAACACCATGGACACGACTTTCGAGACCTTCCGCATCGAGCATCCCGCCCCCCACATCGCCCTGGTCCGCATGCACCGCCCCGAGGTGCACAACGCGATGAACACCCAGCTGGCGCTGGAGGGCATCGCGCTGTTCGAGGCCCTGGCGATGGACCCGCAGGGCGTGCGCTGCGTGGTGCTCACGGGCAGCGGCGACATGGCCTTCTGCGCCGGTGGTGACTTGAAAGAACGCGACGGCATGACGAACGAGGCCTGGATGCGCCAGCACCTGCTGTACGAGCGCTTCGCCCGTGCGCTGCTGGACCTGCCGCTGCCACTGATCGGCGCGGTCAACGGCGTGGCCTACGGCGGCGGCTGCGAGATCGCCGCGCTCTGCGACTTCCTGTACGCCGCCACCCACGCCCGCTTCGCGCTGCCAGAGGTCACGCGCGGCATCATGCCCGGCGCGGGCGGCACGCAGACGGTGGCGCGCGCCGTGGGCGAACGCCGCGCCAAGGAACTGATGCTCACGGGACGGCCCTTCACGGCGCAGCAGGCGGCCGAGTGGGGCTTGGTGAATGCCGTGGTGGGGTCCGACCGCCTGCTGCCCGAGGCGCTGGCGACGGCCACTACCATCACCGCCAACGCGCCGCTGTCCACACGCCAGGTCAAGCAGTCCATCGCGCGCGGGCTGCGCATGTCGCTGGCCGACGGCATGGCCTTTGAAATCGAGGCCTACCACCGGCTGGTACCGACGCAGGACCGGCTGGAGGGCGTGCGCGCCTTCAACGAGAAACGCGCACCCGACTTCCAGGGGCGCTGACGACGCCGCGCGAGAGGCCGCCGCCCTTGCCGGCCACACGATGCAGGGGCACCGAAGAGACAAAGACAGACATACAGACAACCACGAGGAGACAACCGCAATGCACAAGCGACAGTTCCTGCAAGGCCTGGCCGCCACCGGCCTGGCCACCCTCGGCGCCCCCGCGCTGGCACAGATCGGCAGCGGCCGACCGGTGCGCATCATCGTGCCGCTGCCCGCCGGCACGGCCACCGACTTGGCGGCCCGCGTGCTGGCGCAGCACCTGGGAACGATCCTGGGCCAGACCTTCGTGGTGGACAACAAGCCCGGTGCCAACGGCACCATCGGCGTGATGGACATGGTGCGCAGCGCACCCGATGGCCAGACGCTGCTGATCGGCTCGCAGTCGCCGCTGGCCACCAACGTGGCGCTGATCAAGGCCATGACCTACGACCCTCGGAAGGATTTCACCGCCATCGCGGGCTTCGGCGAGACCATGCATGCGCTGATGGTGAAGCCCGACCACCCGGCACGCACTCTGCCCGAATTCATCGCACGCGCGAAGCAGAACCCCGGCAGGGTCAGCGTAGGCACCACCACCACCACCGTGACGCTGCAGATCGCCACCATGAACAAGCTCGCCGGCATCGAGCTGCTGCCGGTGCCCTACAAGGGCATCCCGGCCACCATCACCGACGTGATCGGTGGCACGCTGGAGGCCACGCTGGTGGACCTGGCCAACGCCATGGCGCAGGCCAAGGGTGGCACGCTGCGCACCATCGCCGTGAGCTCGCTCCAGCGCAACCCGCTCGTGCCGGACTGGCCCGCGGTCTCGGAGACACTGCCGGGCTTCGACTTCCCCTCGTGGGTCGGCATGGTGGGACCGGCCGGCATGCCACGCGACATCACGGAGAAGCTCAACAACGCCACCAACCAGGCCCTCAAGCAGCCCGAGGTCCGCGAGCGGCTGGCCGGCATCGGCATGTCGCCGATGGTCCTGACACCGGAGCAGCTCAAGGACGTCATCGGTGCGGAAGTCGTCAAATGGGTGAAGCTGGCGAAGGACGCCAACATCCAGCCCGAATGACGTGGCCCGCGGCATGATCCTCACCGCCACGCCCGAACAGGCCGCCGCGCGCCGCCAGCGCTATGTGACGCCCAGCGGTGCGCTGACCCACGTCAGCACCTTCATCGGCACCAACAAGATGGAGCTGGCCGCGCAGGGGCAGATGGCGGCACCGGAGGCCGGCGCCGACCTGCCCATGGCGTACCTGGTGGAACAGGCACCGGGCCACACGGTGCATGCGCACTACCACCAAGTCGACCAGTTCCAGCTGTTCACGGGCGGTAGCGGGCGCATCGGCACGCATGCGCTGGAAGGTATGGTGCTGCACTATGCGGGCGCCCATTCGCCCTACGGACCTATCGTGGCGGGCCCGCAGGGTGTGCAGTACATGACTTTGCGGGCCCGCTGGGACCCCGGTGCGCAGTGGATGCCCGGGGCCACGCCGGCACTGCGGGCGGTGCCGCAGCGGCAGCATGTGGCGTTCACGTCGGCGCCGCTGCGGGGAATGGGGCGGCCACCGCCATCCGTTGTGCGCGTGCAGGAGGTCATGCCCCGGGACGCGTCGGGAGCCAGCGCGGAATTGGTGCGTGCGGGCGCCGGTGCGGCGGTTCGTGCCGCGCCCGCAGGCAGTGGGGGGGTCTTCTGGGAGCTGCTCTCGGGTCGCCTGCGGCTGGCCGATGGCACGGTACTCAGTGCCGGGGCTTGCCTGTACCACCATGCCGAGCAGGTTCCCCAGGACTGCCAGGTCCTTGAAGAAGGCGTGGAACTTGTGCAGATGCAATTCCGCCGTGCCTGACGCCTAGCGCAAGGGAGCGCCTAGGGAAAACCCTTGGCGATACGCATCCCCACGAATAAGTACGGATCGTTACAGTGGAGTGGTGTCCGGCGGTCGGGCACACGTTGCGGAGACGCGCCGATGATGCAGAAATTCCTCCCCTGGCTGAGCCGCGCGGTTGTTTTCGCGGGCCTGGTGCTCGCTTCAGGTTCCCAGGCGGCCACTTATTCCTCGCTGGTGGTATTTGGCGACAGCCTCTCCGACTCCGGCAATAACGCACTGGCGTTGGGTGGTGGCGTCAACACGCCCATCACTGACAACAGCACCATCCTGGAGTTGCCGACGACGTTCGGGACCTACACCAACGGCTCGGTATGGGCGTCTCGATTCGCCGCAGCGGCCAACCTGCCATTGGTACCGTCCCTGGTACCGGGAGGAACCAATTTTTCGTACGGGGGTGCCGGCGTTTCTGGCGACCGGGATGTGGGGGGTTTCACCATCCCCAGCCTCCCCACGCAGTTGGCAACCTACCTGCAGGGCACGGGCAACACGGCGTCCTCCAGCGCCCTGTACGTGATCGCGGGCGGAGGCAACGATGCGCGCGACATCGCGGAGGCCGCGGCCCAAGGCGTCGATCCCACGTCAGCCATCCAGACCTACGCCGCCAACATGGCCTCCATGGTGGGGCTGCTCCAGTCCAAGGGTGCCGAACACATCGTGGTGTGGAATGTGCCGAACATCGGACGCACGCCAGTAGCCTTCGAACTCGGCGCCACTGCCGTCCTCGGCGGTAGTGCCCTGGCGAACGAGATGAACAATGCGTTGTCGTTTGCCCTGGGATCCCTGCCAAGCATGGCGGGTGTCCAGATCTTCGATATCTACGGCCTGACCGCGCGGGCACAGGCCAGCGGGCAATTCCCAAATACCACGGACGCCTGCGGCAGCCTGCAGACCGGTTGCGCGGGAGTCCTGTTCTACGATGGTATCCATCCCACCACCGCCGGCCACGCCATGATCGCGGGAGAGATGCTGACCCTCACGGCCGCCGTGCCCGAGCCCGCCGAATACGCGATG
Source organism: Burkholderiaceae bacterium (assembly GCA_965278985.1). Lineage (GTDB taxonomy): Bacteria > Pseudomonadota > Gammaproteobacteria > Burkholderiales > Burkholderiaceae_C > CAISIP01. The sequence continues at coordinate 4,023,294 of OZ257131.1, forward strand.
TTCTTCGCCGGGCTACTGGTCATCGGCGCAGTGGTACGGCGGCAGCGCCGCAGCTGACAAAGCCCTTCCCCCCAACAAAAGCGCCGGCAGATGCCGACGCTTTTTTTCATGGGCGCGTCGCGCGCCTACATATTGCGCCGGTACTGCCCACCCACCTCGAACAGCGCGCTGGATATCTGCCCCAGCGAGCAGACACGCACCGCATCCATCAGCACCTCGAAGACATTCGCGTTCGCGATCACGGCCTGCTGTAGCCGCTGAAGCAGTGCCGGTGCCTCGGCCGCATGGCGTGTATGGAAGTCCGCCAGCCGTTGCAACTGGCTCTGCTTCTCCTCGTCGGTGGAGCGTGCCAGCTCCAGCTTGTCCTGCACCACGTCACCGTGCGGGTTGCGGAAGGTGTTGACGCCGATGATGGGCAGCTCGCCGGTGTGCTTAAGCATCTCGTAGTGCATGCTCTCGTCCTGGATGCGGCCACGCTGGTAACCGGTCTCCATCGCGCCCAAGACACCACCCCGGTCGGCGATGGCCGTGAACTCGGAGAGCACCGCTTCTTCCACCAGCTCGGTCAGCTCCTCGATGATGAACGCGCCCTGGCTGGGGTTCTCGTTCTTGGCCAGGCCCCACTCGCGGTTGATGATCAGCTGGATCGCCATGGCGCGGCGCACGCTGTCTTCGGTGGGCGTGGTGATGGCCTCGTCGAAGGCGTTGGTGTGCAGGCTGTTGCAGTTGTCGTAGATCGCGATCAGCGCCTGCAGCGTGGTGCGGATGTCGTTGAACTGGATCTCCTGCGCGTGCAGGCTGCGGCCGGAGGTCTGGATGTGGTACTTCAGTTTCTGGCTGCGTTCGTTGGCGCCGTATTTCTCCTTCATCGCCACGGCCCAGATGCGGCGCGCCACGCGGCCCATCACCGTGTACTCCGGGTCCATGCCGTTGCTGAAGAAGAAGCTCAGGTTCGGCGCGAAGTCGTCGATGTGCATGCCGCGCGCCAGGTACGCCTCCACGAAGGTGAAGCCGTTGGACAGCGTGAAGGCGAGCTGGCTGATGGGGTTGGCCCCGGCTTCGGCGATGTGGTAGCCGCTGATGGACACGCTGTAGAAGTTGCGCACCTTGTTGTGCACGAAGAACTGCGCGATGTCGCCCATGACCTTCAGCGAGAACTCGGTGCTGAAGATGCAGGTGTTCTGCCCCTGGTCTTCCTTCAGGATGTCGGCCTGCACGGTGCCGCGCACGTTTTCCATTACCCAGGCGCGGATCTTTGCGGTCTCGGTGTCGGTGGGCGCGCGGCCGTTCTGGGCCTGGAACTTCGCGATGTTCTGGTCGATGGCGGTGTTCATGAACATCGCCAGGATCGACGGCGCGGGGCCGTTGATGGTCATGCTGACCGAGGTGGCGGGGTCGCAGAGGTCGAAGCCGTCGTACAGCACCTTCATGTCGTCCAGCGTGGCGATGCTCACGCCGGAGTTGCCGACCTTGCCGTAGATGTCCGGCCGCGGGTCCGGGTCAGCGCCGTACAGCGTGACCGAGTCGAAGGCCGTGGACAGGCGCTTGGCCGGCATGTTGGCCGACAGCAGCTTGAAGCGCGTGTTGGTGCGGAAGGGGTCGCCCTCGCCCGCGAACATGCGGGTGGGGTCCTCGCCCTCGCGCTTGAAGGCGAAGGTGCCTGCGGTGTAGGGGTAGCTGCCGGGCACGTTGTCGAGCATCAGCCACTTGAGGATCTCGCCGTGGTCCTCGTACTGCGGCAGCGCGACCTTGCGGATGGTGGTGCCCGAGAGCGACTTGGTGGTGAGCGCGGTGCGGATCTCCTTGTCGCGGATCTTCACCACGTACTCGTCGCCAGCGTAGGCTTTTTGCATGTCCGGCCACTGCACCAGGAGCTTGCGGGCGTCGCCGTCCTGGCGGGCCTCACGCTGCTCGGCCAGGTTGGCTGCCGCGCCGGCGGCGTTCGCGCGTTCGGGTTTCTCGGCGGCAAGCATCGCGGAGGCGGCGCGCAGCTGCTGTATCTCGCGCGCCAGCGTGGCCTGCTTGCGCACGCGGGCCTTGTAGCCGCGCACGGTGTCGGTGATCTCGGCGAGGTAACGCACACGGGGCGCCGGCACCACGGGCGTCTGGTTGGTGCTATGGCGCACGTCCACCCTGGGCAGCGTGGAATCCTGCACCGCCAGGCCCAGCGCCTGCAGGCGCGGCAGCAGCGCCTGGTACAGCGCGGTCACGCCGTCGTCGTTGAAGCGCGCGGCCATGGTGCCGAAGACGGGCATCTTGTCGGCGGGGGTCGTCCAGGCTTCCTTGTTGCGTTGCACCTGCTTGGACACGTCGCGGAGCGCATCGGCCGCGCCCTTGCGGTCGAACTTGTTGATGGCCACGAACTCGGCGAAGTCGAGCATGTCGATCTTCTCCAGCTGGCTGGCGGCGCCGAACTCGGGCGTCATCACGTACATCGGCACGTCGACGTGCGGCACGATGGCCGCGTCGCCCTGGCCGATGCCGGAGGTTTCCACCACCAACAGGTCGAAGCCCGCGCACCGGCAGGCGGCGATCACGTCGGGCAGGGCCGCGCTGATCTCGGAGCCGAAATCGCGCGTGGCCAAGCTGCGCATGTAGACGCGCTGGTTGGAGTCGCCCGCCTTGGCCGCCGCACCGGTGCGCCAGGGCGCGATGGCGTTCATGCGGATACGGTCACCCAGCAGCGCACCGCCGCTCTTGCGCCGCGAAGGGTCGATGGAGATCACGGCCACGCGCAGGCGGTCGCCCTGGTCCAGGCGCAGGCGGCGGATGAGTTCGTCGGTGAGCGAGGATTTGCCCGCGCCGCCGGTGCCGGTGATGCCCAGCACGGGCGCTTTGGTCTGTGCCGCCTGGCTGCGCAGCTGGTCCAGCAGCGTGGCGTCCGCCGTGCCGCCTTCGATGGCGGTGATCAGTTGCGCCAGTGCGCGCCAGGCGGGCTCGCCGTGGCCCTGGATGGCCTCGATGCGCGTGGGCGCGTAGGACGACAGGTCCTGGTCGCAGCGCATTACCATCTCGCCGATCATTCCCTGCAGACCCATGCGCTGGCCGTCCTCGGGGCTGAAGATGCGCGCCACGCCGTAGGCATGCAGCTCGCGGATCTCGGGCGGCACGATCACGCCACCACCACCGCCGTAGACCTGGATGTGCGCGCCGCCACGGGCCTTCAGCAGGTCCACCATGTACTTGAAGTACTCGACATGCCCGCCCTGGTAGGAGCTGATGGCGATGCCCTGCACGTCCTCCTGCAGCGCGGCCGTGACCACGTCGTCCACGCTGCGGTTGTGGCCCAGGTGGATCACCTCGGCGCCCATGCCCTGCAGGATGCGCCGCATGATGTTGATGGCCGCGTCATGGCCGTCGAACAGGCTCGCGGCAGTCACGAAACGCACCTTGTGCTTGGGGCGGTACTGGGCCAGCGCCTGGTAGTCGGCGGACAGGTCGGTCATGCGGTCTCCTCCGTGCGGCTCCGGGCACAGGGAGCCTGGAGAGTTGACGTTTACGTAAACGTCAACTTTATCCGATTTGCGCGCGGTGCGCTCAGACTTTGCGTGCCAGGTACATGCCGGGCAGCATCGACAGCACGAAGATCGCGATGTCGATGTGGCCCGTGAGCAGCGATGCGAGCACGGGTCCCGGGCAGTAGCCGCTCATCCCCCAGCCGATGCCGAAGAGCACGGCGCCGATCAGCAGGCGGGCGTCGCTGTTGCCGGGGCTCGGAAGGACGAAGTCGCGCGCGGCCCAGGGCTTGCGGCTGTAGCTGGGTGTGAGCCAGAAGGCCAGCAGGCTGACAGCCACCGCACCGAGCATGACCAACCCCAGCGTCGGATCCCAGTTGCCGGGAAACGGTCCCTCCAGCATGGTCCGCATGTCCAGGAAAGCCTGCACCCGGCGCGGATCGGTCATGCCGCCCAGGGTCAGGCCGGCGGAGAAGATCAACCCCGCCAGACAGGCCAGCACCAGCTCCCACGGAGAGCCCGCGCGGGATGGCGCCACCGCGCTCTGGACCGGCGCACGGGTTCGCTGGAAATCACGGGAATCAGAAAATCGGTGTGCCATGCTCATCGTCCAATCATCCAGGCGAGCCCCTCTTCGATGACGCCGATCCACCAGGCGGCAGGGGGCATAAGCGAAGCCACGGTCACGGTCACGATCGCGACCCCGACGAACACGGCGACCGCCACCAGCGAGCGTTTGGAGCGCCGGCCCAGCCCACAGACGCCATGGCCACTGGTGCACCCCGAGCCCAGTACCGTCCCGAAACCCACCAGAAAGCCCGCGGGCACCAGCACCACCACGGAGCGATGCGGCAACTCCGGCGCATTCAGGAGCCAGGCGAACAGCAGTCCGCCGCCGATCAGCCCCACGAGAAACGCCCAGCGCCACAGCGAAGACTGCCGGCGCGTGGTGAGCACACCTACCGTGATGCCGCTGACCCCCGCAATGCGCCCGATGCCCGCCAGCAAAATCCACGCAGCCAGACCGATGAGAATGCCCCCTTGCAGGGCCTGTGTGTAATCGAGCACAGTGGCGCTCCGAAGTCGTAAACAATTGCAAGCATACCCCTATCACCTAACCAGACGATCCCCCCATGCCCTCACCAGGACCTCTTCAGCTGTTCGATCAGGCCTCGTCCACGTACAGCTACCTGCTGGTCGACCCGGACACGCGAGAAGCGCTGCTCATCGATCCCGTCGAGGAGCAGCTCGAGCGCGATCTGAAGGTGTTGCGCGAACAGGGTGTGCGCCTGGTGTGGACGGTGGAAACCCACACCCACGCCGACCACATCACCAGCGCCGCGCAACTGGCTGAACATGCCGGCGCGCGCACGGCCGCACCGGCGGGCTGCGGCATCCACACGGCGGCCGTGCAACTCCAGCATGGCGACACGCTGGCGTTCGGCGGGGAGCGGTTGCAGGCGTTGCACACGCCGGGCCACACGGCTGGTAGCATGAGTTATGTCTGGCGCAATCACGTCTTCACCGGCGACACGCTGTTGATCAACGGCTGCGGCCGCACCGACTTCCAGTCGGGCAGTGCGCATGCGCTGTACCACAGCATCACGCAGGTCCTGTTCGCATTGCCCGACGCCACCACGGTCTGGCCCGCGCACGACTACCAGGGCCGCACCCATTCCAGCATCGGCGCCGAGAAATCGGGCAACGCCCGCGTCGCGGGCAAGACGGAAAGCGAGTTTGTCGCCATCATGGACGCCTTGAACCTTGCCCCCCCCAAGCGCATCGACGAAGCGGTGCCCGCGAACCAGCATTCCGGCCTGCGGCACGACGCGGGTGCGGCGCCCCTGCGCGCAGCCAGCGACAGCCCACGCCCCGCCGAGGGCTACGCCGGGGATGTCTCGCCGCAGCTGGCACACACCTGGTGGCGCGCCGGTGATGCGGTGCTCGTGGACGTGCGAACCGATGCCGAACGCGAATGGGTGGGCTTCATCCCCGACGCCAAACCCGTAGCGTGGAAGCAATGGCCGGGCATGGCCATGAACCCGGACTTCGACACCGCCCTGCGTGCCGCGGTGCCCGATGGCAAGAAGGTGGTGCTGCTGTGCCGCAGCGGCGTGCGCTCCATCGCGGCGGCGCGGCGTGCCACGGAGTTGGGACTCGAGGCCTACAACATCCTGGAGGGCTTCGAGGGCAACCCGGACGAGATGGCGCACCGCAATACCTCGGGCGGCTGGCGCCACCGTGGCCTGCCCTGGCGGCAAAACTGACGAACACCTCCTGTCCGCGCGCTGCGCGCTTCGCCGCCCCCTTGGGAGCGCACTCGGTGGCACCGGCAACGCCGGTGCCACGGGTTACTTGGCGGACGCGCCTCACCCAACGCTGAGCAACACCTCCAATGACCTTCCTTGCCATCGACATCGGCAACACCCGCCTCAAATGGGCGCAGTACGAGGCAGCGCGGCCCGGCGCTGTGCTGCTGGCGCACGGGGCCGAGTTCCTGGAGAACATTGACAAGCTGGCCGATGGCCCCTGGGCCACGCTGGCGGCACCGCAGCAGATGCTGGGCTGCGTCGTGGCGGGAGATGCCGTGAAGCGGCGCACCGAGGAGCAGCTCGAGCTCTGGGACATCAGTCCGCGCTGGGTGGTATCTGCAGAGCATGAGGCAGGCCTGACGAACGGCTACGACCACCCCACGCGCCTGGGTGCCGACCGCTGGGTGGCCATGATCGGCGCGCGGCACCGCATGCTCGGCCACGGCGCCGCGCGGCCCGTGGTGGTGGCGATGATCGGCACGGCCGTGACCGTGGAGGCCATCGATGCATCCGGCCGCTTCCTGGGCGGGCTGATCCTGCCGGGCCACGGCATCATGCTGCGCGCGCTGGAGTCGGGGACGGCCGGGTTGCACGTGCCCACGGGTGAGGTGCGCGACTTCCCCACCAACACCAGCGACGCGCTCACCAGCGGCGGCACCTTCGCCATCGCCGGCGCCATGAACCGACTGGTGCACAACGTGGCCCGGCATTGTGGTGCGCAACCCGCGTGCTTCATGACCGGTGGTGCGGGCTGGAAAATGGCGCCCCACCTGGAGCAACCCTTCGAGCTGGTCGAGAACCTGATCTTCGACGGCCTGCTGCAGATGGCGATGCAGCGCGGGGGTTGATCGCTCTGCCCCGCGGCCGCGTGCGCGCCGTGCGTCAGGCGGCGCCCAGCCCCTGTAGTCCCTGGCGCATGGCCTCCTCGGCCTGGCGCACGATCTGTTCGCGCCAGGTATCGGTGTCCACGTAGAAGGCATCCATCATCTGCTGCTTGATGGCCCGTGCCTGATCCGTCGGCGCATCCGGATGCAGCTGCAGCCACTGTTCGGCACGCAGCGCGAGGATCATCTGCTGGATGGGCAGCGTGCCGTACTCCATGGCGATGGAGGTGTACTCCGCCTGCGGGCACTCCTCGTAGACCGCATTCATCATCAACCCCGTGAGGTTCGCGGAGGTGGAGCTGCCGTCGTAGATCGACGTGATGGGCGTGGCACCGCCACCGCCCCACCAGGCGCGTGCGCGGGCCAGGGCGGCCGCATCGTTGCGGCAGGCGAAGATACGCTCTCCCTTGCCGGTGGGACCCAAGCCCGTGTGCAGGTCGATCCAGGCCAGTTGGCGCACCGGCCCCAGGTGCTCGCGCAGCAGCTTCCGCAAGCTCTGGTTGCTCCAGGTCGGCGCGGTCCCGCCAAAGAACAGACCCTCGGGAAAGGCATGTTGTCCCTGGGACACTGCCGCCTGGAACCTGGCGACGCCGTGGGTCTCGATGTAGCGTGCGATGGCCGCCTTGTTGTCTTGCGTGGGCGGCCACTGGGCGGGCAGCAGCAGCGCATGGATGTCCCGGTACGCGGCGTTGTCTGGCAGTGGACGGGCGTAGTCGCTGAAATTGCGGTTGAGGTCCACGTTCTCCTGCGTCACGCGGCGCAGGTGCGAAAAGCCATAGGGGTTGAGCGCATGGACGTACATCACGGCCATGTCGCCCGCCGACACCGCCCGCGCGAAGTCCGCATCACGCAGTGCCGCGACCTGCACGCCGCTGCCGCAGAAGCCCTCCACGCCGTGGCAGCCGCTGGTGACCAGTAGCATGCGCCGCGCACCCGCATCCCCCGCCACGGCCACGTCCATCGCCAGTTCCTCGCCGTCGCGCCCCTTCAAAGGATGCACGTAGGCATGCATGCGCAGCCCTGCGGCACGCGCCGCGTCCAGGAACTTCCCACGCGCCTCGGCATAGCTGCGCGAGAACGCGCCAGCGGGCTCCATCATCGTGCGGTCTCCGCGTCGGCCCTGGCGAGCCAGGCTTCCGCCAGTCGTACCCAGTAGGTCGCACCGAGCGGGATGAGGTCGTCGTTGAAGTCGTAGCTGGGGTTGTGCAGCATGCAGGGCCCACCGCCATGGCCCATCTCGCGGTGGGCGCCATCGCCGTTGGCGATGAAGCAGTACGCGCCGGGCTTGGCCTGCAGCATGAACGAGAAATCCTCCGCGCCCATCGTCGGGTCCTGCTCGGTCACGTTGTCGGCGCCCACGATATCGACCATCACCTTGCGCGCGAAGGCCGCCTCGGCTGCGGAGTTGATGGTCGGCGGGTAGTTGCGGCGGAAATGGAATTCGCATTGCAGGCCGAAGGCAGCACACAGGTTGGTGGCCACCTCCTGCATCCGCCGCTCGATCAGGTCCAGCACCTCGACGGTGAAGGTGCGCACCGTGCCGCGCAGCTGGCAGCTGTCGGGAATGACGTTGACGGCCTCGCCCGCGTGGATCATCGTGACGGAGATGACGCCCGCATCGTTGGGCTTCTTGTTGCGGCTGATGATGGTCTGGAAGGCCTGCACCATCTGGCAGGCCACCGGCACCGGGTCCAGCCCCAAGTGCGGCATCGCGGCGTGCCCGCCCTTGCCCGTGATGGTGATCGTGAAGTCATTGCTCGATGCCATCACCGGCCCGGCGCTGACGGCAAACTTGCCCACTTGCGAACCAGGCCAGTTGTGCATGCCGAAGACAGCTTCCATGGGGAACTGCTCGAACAGGCCTTCCTTGATCATCTCGCGCGCGCCGCCACCGCCTTCTTCCGCCGGCTGGAAGATGAGGTAGACCGTGCCATCGAAATTGCGGTGCTTTGCGAAGTGCTGGGCCGCGGCCAGCAGCATCGCCGTGTGCCCGTCGTGGCCGCAGGCATGCATCTTTCCGGCATGCTGGCTCTTGTGCGCAAAGCTGTTGAACTCCTGCATCGGCAGCGCATCCATGTCGGCACGCAGGCCTACCGCCCGCGAGGACGTGCCGTTCTTGACGATGCCCACGACGCCCGTGGTGCCGAGGCCGCGGTGGATAGGGATGCCCCATTCCGTGAGCTTGGCCGCCACGACGTCGGCGGTGCGAACTTCCTCGAAGCAAAGTTCGGGGTGCGCGTGGATGTCGCGTCGTACGCTGGCAATCGCCGCCGCCTGGCTGACGATGGAGTCGATCATCTTCATGGCGAGCTCTCCTGTGGGATGACGCCGGCCGCCATGCAGCCGAGGTTTGTGTGAAAAGCGGGCAGGACTTGCGCCGCATGGCGACAGCTTAACCGCGCCAGCGTGCGCATGCGCTTGCCGCTGGCGCTATTCCGGCGCCAGAATCCGGTATCGGCGCCCCTGGCGCCCTGCCCGGCGATGCGCCTCGACACACCATGACTTTCTCCGTAGCCGCAGATCCCACGCTGCAGCCCCATAACGTGCTCGGCGCCTGCCCGCACGACTGCCCCGACAGCTGCGCCATCGTCACCACGGTCGTGAATGGTGTCGCCACACGGGTCCAGGGCAATCCCGACCATCCCCAGACCGGCGGCGTGTTGTGCACCAAGGTGTCGCGCTATGCCCAACGCACCCACCACCCCGACCGCATCCTGCAACCCCTGCGCCGCACGGGGCCGAAGGGGTCAGGCCAGTTTGAACAGGTTTCGTGGGACGACGCGCTGCGGGATATTTCGCAACGCCTGCGAGAGATTGCTGCACGGGATCCGCAGGCGATCGTGCCCTACAGTTATGCCGGCACCATGGGGCTCGTCCAGGGCGAAAGCATGGCAGCGCGCTTCTTCAACCGACTGGGTGCTTCGCGCCTCGAACGCACGATCTGCGCCAGTGCGGGCGCCGAGGCGCTCACGCATACGCTGGGCGGCAAAGTCGGTATGCGGGTGGAGCATTTCTCCGAGTCCAGGCTGATCCTCATCTGGGGCAGCAACGCCATCGCCAGCAGCGTGCATTTCTGGCGTTACGCGCAGGAGGCCAAACGCCGCGGCGCCAAGCTGGTGTGCATCGATCCCCGGCGTAGCGAGACCGCCGACAAGTGCCACCGCCATATCGCGCTGCTGCCGGGCACCGATGCGGCACTCGCGTTCGGGATGATGCATGAACTCATCACGCACGACTGGCTGGACCATGACTATCTCGCGCGGCATACGCTGGGCTGGGAGGCGTTGCGTGCACGCGCCCTGGAATGGCCGGTCGAGCGTGCCGCCGCGGTGTGCGGCATCACGCCCGAGGAGATCCGGGATCTGGCGCGCGACTATGGCGCAGCCGCCCGCGAGGGCGCGCCCGTCGCGATCCGCCTGAACTACGGCATGCAGCGGGTGCGCGGTGCGGGCAACGCGGTGCGCGCAGTAGCGGTGCTTCCCGCATTGGTAGGGGCCTGGCGCCACCGGGCGGGCGGCTTGCTGATGACGAGCTCGGGGCTGTTCCCGGTGCAGCGCGCGGCCCTGGAGCGACCGGAGTTGCTGGAAGGAAGGCGTCCGCGCAGCATCAACATGAACACCATCGGTGGAGACCTGCTGCGTCCGGCATCGTCGGAATTCGGGCCGGCCATCGAGGCGATGGTGGTCTACAACAGCAATCCGGTGGCCGTGGCACCCGACTCCGCGCAGGTTACCAAGGGCTTCGCGCGCGAGGACCTGTTCACCGTGATCCTGGAGCATTTCCAGACCGATACCGCAGACTATGCGGACTATGTGCTGCCGGCCACCACGCAGCTCGAACATTGGGATATCCACTACAGCTATGGCCATACGGATATCGTGCTGAACTGGCCAGCGATTGCGCCTTTGGGTGGTGCGAAGCCGAATACGCAGATATTTCGCGAGTTGGCACAGCGCATGGGGTGGCATGACAGCTCGTTCCAGGACGACGATCTTGCACTGTGCAGACAGGCCTACGGCGACAGGGTCGACTTCGACGGTTTGCTGGCGCGGGGTTTCGCCACGCTGGATTTGCCGGCAGCACCGTTCGCGGAGGGCAACTTTCCGACGCCTTCAGGCAAATGCGAGTTCTTCAGCCAGCGCCTAGCGGAGCAGGGGCTGGACGGGCTACCCGACCATGTGCCCAACTACGAGCCGTGGGGAAGTTCGGCTGCCTATCCATTGGCGATGATTTCGCCGCCGGCGCGCAATTTCCTCAATTCCACATTCGTGAATGTGGCGAGCTTGCGGGATATCGAGGGCGAGCCTTTGCTGGAGATGCATCCGCAGGACGCTACTGTGCGGGGGCTGACCGATGGCGCCACGGTGCGCGTGTTCAACCAGCGAGGCGACTACCGATGCCGACTGGCCATCTCCACCCGGGCCCGACCGGGCGTGGTGAACGGGATGGGTATCTGGTGGCGAAAGTTCGGGCTGGATGGCAAGAACGTCAACGAGTTGACCAGCCAGCGTCTGACGGATATGGGACGCGCGCCGACCTTCTACGATTGTCTGGTGGAAGTTGAAGTCGCAGCGTGATGAGTTGACCGCTGCAAGCGTTTCGTATCGCTATATCGCTGTATATAGGAAACGTGCCGTTTTGTGAATTAGTTGGTCCAAAGACAAAACCCCTCTTGCATTTCTGCAAGAGGGGTTTTGAGGGCTGTAGAAGCCTGACGATGACCTACTTTCACACGGGAATCCGCACTATCATCGGCGCTGAGGCGTTTCACTGTCCTGTTCGGGATGGGAAGGAGTGGGACCACCTCGCTATGGTCATCAGGCATAACTGGTTGTGGTCTTGATATTTTGGGTATCAAGACGACGAATTCATAGAGCTAAATCAGCTTGGTATTTTGACTGCGTCACCTGGCATAACAACCTTGATGGCTTGTGCATCAAAGTTATAGGGTCAAGCCGCACGAGCAATTAGTATCGGTTAGCTTAACGCATTACTGCGCTTCCACACCCGACCTATCAACGTCCTGGTCTTGAACGACTCTTCAGGGGGCTCAAGGCCCCGGCAGATCTCATCTTGAAACGAGTTTCACGCTTAGATGCTTTCAGCGTTTATCTCTTCCACACTTAGCTACTCGGCAATGCCACTGGCGTGACAACCGATACACCAGAGGTGTGTCCACTCCGGTCCTCTCGTACTAGGAGCAGGCTTCCTCAAATCTGCAGCGCCCACGGAAGATAGGGACCAAACTGTCTCACGACGTTTTAAACCCAGCTCACGTACCTCTTTAAATGGCGAACAGCCATACCCTTGGGACCGGCTACAGCCCCAGGATGAGATGAGCCGACATCGAGGTGCCAAACACCGCCGTCGATATGAACTCTTGGGCGGTATCAGCCTGTTATCCCCAGAGTACCTTTTATCCGTTGAGCGATGGCCCTTCCATACAGAACCACCGGATCACTATGTCCTGCTTTCGCATCTGCTCGACTTGTCAGTCTCGCAGTTAAGCACGCTTATGCCATTGCACTATCGTCACGATGTCCGACCGTAACTAGCGTACCTTCGAACTCCTCCGTTACGCTTTGGGAGGAGACCGCCCCAGTCAAACTGCCTACCATGCACTGTCCCCGATCCAGATAATGGACCTAGGTTAGAACCTCAAACACACCAGGGTGGTATTTCAACGTTGGCTCCACAAGATCTAGCGACCCTGCTTCAAAGCCTCCCACCTATCCTACACAGATCTGTTCAAAGTCCAATACAAAGCTACAGTAAAGGTTCATGGGGTCTTTCCGTCTTTCCGCGGGGAGATTGCATCATCACAAACATTTCAACTTCGCTGAGTCTCAGGAGGAGACAGTGTGGCCATCGTTACGCCATTCGTGCAGGTCGGAACTTACCCGACAAGGAATTTCGCTACCTTAGGACCGTTATAGTTACGGCCGCCGTTTACTGGGACTTCAATCAAGAGCTTGCACCCCATCATTTAATCTTCCAGCACCGGGCAGGCGTCACACCCTATACGTCCACTTTCGTGTTTGCAGAGTGCTGTGTTTTTAATAAACAGTCGCAGCCACCGATTTTTTGCAACCGCTTTGGGCTCCCTTTGTACAAGTTCACCTACTTGCGGCATACCTTCTCCCGAAGTTACGGTATCAATTTGCCGAGTTCCTTCTCCTGAGTTCTCTCAAGCGCCTTAGAATACTCATCTCGCGCACCAGTGTCGGTTTGCGGTACGGTCGTGTGCAGCTGAAGCTTAGTGGCTTTTCCTGGAAGCAGGGTATCACTCACTTCGGAAGCAAGCTTCCTCGTTATCACTCCTCATCTAAGCCCGGCGGATTTGCCTACCAGGCACGACTACAAGCTTGAACCAACATATCCAACAGTTGGCTGAGTTAACCTTCTCCGTCCCCACATCGCACTACACATCGGTACAGGAATATTGACCTGTTTCCCATCAGCTACGCATCTCTGCCTCGCCTTAGGGGCCGACTCACTCTACGCCGATGAACGTTGCGTAGAAAACCTTGCGCTTACGGCGAGGGGGCTTTTCACCCCCTTTAACGCTACTCATGTCAGCATTCGCACTTCTGATACCTCCAGCAGCCTTTACAAGCCACCTTCACAGGCCTACAGAACGCTCTCCTACCACTTGCAATAAATTGCAAATCCGCAGCTTCGGTAACTGGCTTAGCCCCGTTACATCTTCCGCGCAGGACGACTCGATCAGTGAGCTATTACGCTTTCTTTAAATGATGGCTGCTTCTAAGCCAACATCCTGACTGTTTTAGCCTTCCCACTTCGTTTCCCACTTAGCCAATTTTAGGGACCTTAGCTGGCGGTCTGGGTTGTTTCCCTCTTGAGTCCGGACGTTAGCACCCGGTGCTCTGTCTCCCAAGCTGTACTCGTCGGTATTCGGAGTTTGCATTGGTTTGGTAAGTCGCCATGACCCCCTAGCCAAAACAGTGCTCTACCCCCGACGGTAATACTTGAGGCACTACCTAAATAGTTTTCGGAGAGAACCAGCTATTTCCAAGTTTGTTTAGCCTTTCACCCCTATCCACAGCTCATCCGCTAGTTTTGCAACACTAGTCGGTTCGGACCTCCAGTACCTGTTACGGCACCTTCATCCTGGCCATGGATAGATCACTTGGTTTCGGGTCTACACCCAGCGACTAAGACGCCCTGTTCGGACTCGGTTTCCCTACGCCTTCCCTATTCGGTTAAGCTTGCCACTGAATGTAAGTCGCTGACCCATTATACAAAAGGTACGCAGTCACCCTTGCGGGCTCCTACTTTTTGTAAGCATGCGGTTTCAGGATCTATTTCACTCCCCTCCCGGGGTTCTTTTCGCCTTTCCCTCACGGTACTAGTTCACTATCGGTCAATGATGAGTATTTAGCCTTGGAGGATGGTCCCCCCATATTCAGACAGGATTTCTCGTGTCCCGCCCTACTTGTCGTTAGCTCAGTACCACACATCTCTTTTCACGTACAGGGCTATCACCTGCTATGGCCGACCTTTCCAGGCCGTTCCGTTAAGAGTTGTGCTATCAC
>OZ257131.1:4042500-6809266 GCA_965278985.1 Burkholderiaceae bacterium
ATCTGGAAGATTCCACCGTGGACCACCAGCTGGTCCAGCGCGCCCTGCAGCGGTCGGGCATGGCCTGCACGCTGGAGCGCGTCGAGACGCTGCCGGACTTCTCGCGGCGCATCGAGGAGAAGCGCTTCGACGCCATCGTGGCCGACTACCGGCTGCGCGGCTTCACGGCGCTGGACGCCTGGGACGTGCTGCAGGCGGCGCTCCACAAGCCGCCCTTCATATTGCTGTCCGGTGCCATCGGCGAAGCGGCCGCCGTGGCCGCGATCCAGCAGGGCATGAGCGACTACCTGCAAAAGGACGACGTCGGCCGGCTCGCCCATGTGGTGCGGCGCGCCATCGAAGTGCAGCAGGCCCGCCTGGCCAAGGAGCAGGCGGACGCCGAGCTGGCCATCTCCGAACGGCGGCTGGCCGATTTCACCGAGCACCTGCAGGCCACCATCGAGCAGGAGCGCGCGTCCATCGCGCGCGAGATCCACGACGACATCGGTGGTTCCCTGGCCGCCGTGAAACTGGACCTGGCCTGGATCCAGCGCCATGTGCAGGATGCCGACGTGCTGGGCCACGTGACGGCCGCCACCGACATGCTGCAGCACGCGCTGGGCGCCAGCCAGCGCATCATGCTCAACCTGCGTCCCGCCATCCTGGACCAGGGCCTGGCCGCCGCCGTGGACTGGCTCGGCGACGCCTTCGAGAGGCGCACCGGCATCCGCACCACGCTGCATGCCAGCGTGCGCGGCGCCGGCATGTCCAAGGAGGTGCAACTGGCGGCCTACCGTACGGCCCAGGAGGCGTTGACCAACATCTCCAAGTACGCACAGTGCCAGAACGTGACCATCGACCTCACGGATTCCGGTGGCGTGCTGACGCTGGAGGTCCGCGACGACGGCCAGGGTTTCACGCCCTCGGCCACCCCCCAGCCCAAGGCCTTCGGGCTCAAGGGGCTGCAAGAGCGCGCCAAATCGGTGGGCGGCTGGCTCGACGTGAGCAGCAGCGCCGGCCGTGGCACGTCCATCATCCTGTCCGTCCCGCTAGACGACGGCGCCCCTTCCCCCTCCAAGGACCCCGCCGAATGATCCGAGTCATCCTCTGCGACGACCATGCCGTGGTGCGCCGCGGCATCCGAGACACCCTGGCCGATGCCGTGGACATCCAGGTGCTGGCCGAGACCGGCAGTTACTCGGAGGTGCGCGAGGCGCTGCGCAACACGCCGTGCGACGTGCTGGTGCTGGACCTGAACCTGCCCGGCCGCGGCGGCCTGGAGGTGCTCGCCAGCCTCAAGGATTCGGGCATCGCGGTCGGCGTGCTGATCGTCTCGATGTATCCGGAAGACCAGTACGCGATCCGCTGCCTGCGTGCCGGCGCGCAGGGCTATGTGAACAAGGCGGGCGACCCCGGCGAACTGGTGGCGGCCGTGCGCACCGTGGCGCAGGGCCGCAAATACGTGAGCGCCGCGGTCGCGCAGATGCTGGTGGACAACCTGCACGCCCCGGCCAACGAGGTGCTGCACGCCGCCCTGTCCGAGCGGGAGCTGCAGACCCTGCTCATGATCGCCTCGGGCAAACGCCTCTCCGACATCGCCAGCGAGCTGATGCTGAGCCCCAAGACCGTCAGCGTATACCGCGCACGCGTGCTGGAGAAACTCAAGCTGACCAACAACGCCGAACTCACGGTCTACGCGATCCGCAACAACCTGGTGTGACCACCTGGTACTGCATGCCATCCAACCGAATGCAGCGGCGGTGCGCCGTCCGTAACGGCGGGCGTCCAGTTCAACGGCGCACGAAGAGCTCCATCATCCGCTCCAGCAACGCAGCATACGGCGCCTCGAGCATGGGCAGGGTGGCCGCCACCCCCACCAGGCCCACGCTCAGCGTGACGGGGAAACCGATGGCGTAGATGTTCATTTGGGGGGCCACGCGGGAGATGATGCCCAGCGCCAGGTTGGCGAACATCAGCATCGCCACCACGGGCAGCGCGATCCAGAACGCGCTCGCGAAGAGATCGGCGCCCAGCGAGTACAGCTGCAGCGTGCCCACTGCCCCCAGGAAGTTCGGGTCCACCGGGAAGGCCGCAAAGCTGTTGGTCACCGCCATCACCAGCATCAGGTGCCCGTTGAGCGCCACGAACAGCAGCACGGCCAGGTTCCCGTACAAACGGCCCATGGCGCTGGACTGCGCACTCGTCGCCGCATCGAAGAACGCGGCGAAGCCCAGACCCATCTGGAAGCCCACCAGTTGCCCCGCCAGCTCCAGCACCGCCACCACCAGACGTGCCGTGAAGCCGATGGCCAGTCCGATACTGACCTGCTGCACCACCGTGCCGAATGCCTGCGCGCTGTTGACGCTGATGCGGGGCTGGTCGACCAGCGTGGCCTGCGCGGCCAGCGCGATGAAGAAGGCCAGCGCGATGCGGGCGCGCGTGGGGAAGGCCCGCGAGGAAAACACCGGCGCCGAGGTGAACACCGCCAGGATGCGCAGGAAGGGCCAGAGGATCGGCGACAGCCACTCCATCAGTTGCGCTTCCGAGATGGAGATCACGCGGTGGTCTCCATCACGCGGCCGGCAGGATGCGGGCTGGCGCTCAGATCAGCGAGCCAGGAATGGACTCGATGGTGCGGCGGATGTAGTCCACCAGCATGCTCAGCATCCACGGCCCGGCGATGGCCAGCACCAGCATGGCGGCGAGCAGCTTCGGGATGAAGGTCAGCGTGGCTTCGTTGATCTGCGTGATCGCCTGGAACAGGCTGATGACCAGGCCCACCACCAGCACCACGCCCATGATGGGCGAGCCCACCAGCAGCATGTTCCACAGGGCCTCCTGGCCCATCGTCAATACCATCTGCGCGTTCATCGCGGTATCCTCAATTCACGAAACTCGCGGCCAGCGAGCCGATGAGCAGGTTCCAGCCATCGGCCAGCACGAAGAGCATCAGCTTGAATGGCAGCGAAACCAGCACCGGCGACAGCATCATCATGCCCAGCGACATCAGCACGCTGGCCACCACGATGTCGATGACCAGGAAGGGGATGAAGATCATGAAGCCGATCTGGAAGGCCGACTTCAGCTCGCTGGTCACGAAGGCCGGGATCAGCATGCGCATGGGCGCGTTCTGGGCGTTGGTGGCGGCGTCGAGCTTGCCCAACCGCACGAACAGCGCCAGGTCGGACTGGCGCGTCTGCTTGGCCATGAATTCGCGCATTGGCGCCTCGGCCTTCTGCAGGGCCTCTTCGAACGGTATGGAATTGGTGCTGTACGGCAGGTAGGCGTCGTTGTAGACCCGGTCCAGCGTGGGCCCCATCACGAACATCGTGAGGAACAGCGACAGCCCGATGATCACCTGGTTGGGAGGCGCGGACTGCGTACCCAGCGCCTGGCGCAGCAGCGAGAGCACGATCACGATGCGCGTGAAGCCCGTCATCATCAGCACCACCGCCGGCAGGAAGGACAGGGCCGTGAAAAACAGCAGCGTCTGAATGGGCACCGAGAAGCTCGTGCCCGCGGGGCCGGTGCCGATCAGCAGCGGCAACTGACCCGCTTGCGGTGCGGCCTGTTGCGCCATGGCAAGGGCCGGCAACCACAAGGCCAGTGCGGCAATCCGCATCCCGAGGCGGGCGGCGCGCATCATGGCTGGCGCTCCGGGCCAGGCGCCACCACGGGCAACCCCACGGCGGATGCCGGCGGCATCTGGTGCAGGCAGGAGATGGCCTGCGGAGTGACACCCAGCACCAGCCACACCCGCGCTTGCGGCGGGCCCACCTCGACCGTCACGACGCGCTGCTGGGGCCCCACGGCCACGGCCGAAATCACCCTGCTGTCCGGGCCCACCGATCCGAGCCCCATCGAGCCACGCGCCTTGAGCCAGCGCACCAGGGCCGGCACGCACGCCAGCAGCAGCACGAACAGCAGCACCGTGGCGAGGGTCTGGGTCATGGGTCCCATGGGCATGGACAGGTCTGTGGCGTAACTGTGCCGGCGCGCACGCGGCGCGCGCCGCTCAGCTGCCCTTGTTGATGCGGCGCAGCCGCTCGGAGGGCGTCACCACGTCGGTGAGGCGGATGCCGAACTTGTCGTTGACCACCACCACTTCGCCTTGCGCGATCAGGTAGCCATTGACGAGCACGTCCATCGGTTCGCCCGCCAGCGCGTCAAGCTCCACCACCGAACCCTGGCCGAGCTGCAGGATGTGTTTGATCGAGACCTTGGTGCGACCCAGCTCCACGGACAGCTGCACCGGTATGTCCAGCACCATGTTGATGTCGTTGGTGCTGCCATCGCTGGACGCGGAAAAAGGCCGCGGCGCCTCACCCGACAACACGCCACCCGAGGCGGGACCCGCCTCGGCGGTTTTCTGTTCGGCCAGCGCTTCGGCCCAGTCGGCCATGCCGTCGTCATTGCTTGGATCTTCAGTTGCCATGGCGTTCTCCCAACCAGCCTAAGCCTTCTTCGCGTGAGCCTTCGTCGCGCAGGCATTTTTCGATTCGGATGGCGTACTTGGCGTTGTGCGTGCCGTACTGGCATTCGAACAGCGGAACGCCATCGACCGACGCCTGGATGCGGTGCTCGCGCTCCAGCTCGATGAAGTCACCGGCCTTCATGGCCAACAGTTGCTCGACCGTCGTGCGGGTGCGCGCCAGCTCGGCGACCATGGTGATCTCCACCGCCTGGATCTCGCGTTGCAGCAGATGCACCCAGCGCCGGTCGACCTCCACCGAGTCGCCCTGCGTCGAAGAGTACAACACATCGCGGATGGGCTCCATCGTCGCGTAGGGGAGGCAGAAGTGGATCGAGCCGCTGATGTCACCGATCTCCAGCTGGAAGGAGGTGGAGATCACGATCTCGCTGGGCGTGGCCACGTTGGCGAACTGCGGCTGCATCTCCGATCGCTGGTAGTCCAGCTCGATGGGGTAGATGCCCTTCCAGGCCTTCTTGTATTCCTCGGTGATCACGTTGACCAGGCGCACGATCACGCGGTGCTCGGTGGCCGAGAAGTCGCGCCCCTCGATGCGGGTTTGGTACTTGCCGGTGCCGCCGTACAGCGTGTCGATCACGCCGAAGATCAGCGACGGCTCGCACACCACCAGGCCGTTGCCGCGCAGTGGCCGCACTGCCATGATGTTGAAGTTGGTGGGCACCGCCAGCTCGCGCAGGAACGCGCCGAAACGCTGCACCGCGATCGAGCCCACGGACACTTCGGGCGTGCGGCGGATGAAGTTGAAGAGCCCCAGGCGGATATTGCGGGCGAAGCGCTCGTTGACGATCTCCATCGTCGGCATGCGGCCGCGCACGATGCGCTCCTGGCTCGACATGTCATAGGAGCGTACCTCGCCCTTCTGCGGCACATCCTCGACGGGGGCCTGGCTCTCGCCGGTGACGCCTTCGAGCAGCGCATCGACTTCTTCCTGGGACAAGAACGATTCACTCATGGCGACGGTCCGTGGCGTGGGGACAAGCGGTGGATGGGCACGCGGCGCGGCTCACTGCACGATGAAGCTGGAGAACAGCACGCGGCGCACGGGGTACATCAACGCCGCGCGGCTGTTGGGGTCCAGCGGTTCACCGCGCCCGCCGAAGGGCCGCGCCGCCTCGGTCAGGATGTCGGCGGCCAGCTTCTCCTTGCCCTCGCGCTGCAGCAGTTCTTCGGAGGTGCGCTGGGACAGCAGCATCAGCACGCCACTGCGGATGGAAGGCATGAACTGCTTGACGGTTTCGACCGACTTGGCGTCCGCGACCTCGAAGGTGATGCCCACCTGGGCCACCTTCTCGCCACCGACATCGGCCAGGTTCACGACCATGTTGTCCAGCGGCAGATACGCCGGCGGGGTTTTGGATGGCGCGTGTTGCACCACCGGGGCCGCCGCCTCTTCCTCGTGGTCGTCCAGGGCCTCGGCGTGGCGCTTCTGGTTCAGGAAGAGGAAGCCCCCCACACCGCCGAGCACCAGCACGAGCACCACCACGAGGATGATGACCAGCATCTTCTTGCTGCCGGATTTCGGCGGGGCGGCTTCGGCAGTTTTGGTGGCCACGTTGCTTCCAGACAGGGTTTCGGGAGTCGATTATTCTCCACCGCTTTCGTCGGCGATCGGCCGATTAGGCCCGGGTTTCCCTCGCAATCCCGCGGTGGGCCCTTGCGGGAGGCCCATTTCAGACGAACAGGTCGACGCTGCGGCCCATGCCCTGGCCAGCCACGCGCCCGGCGTCGCCCGCGCGCGGCACCACGTCGGCACGCTCCATGCGCACGGTGCCGATGCGCGCCGGGCCGGCGCCGGGCTGGCGCGGTTGGCTGCCGTCCTCCCGCCCTTGCGCGCTGGTGCCGACGAAGCCGCCCGAGAGGCGCAGCCCTTCGTCCTGCATCAGGTCCTGCAGCTGGGGCATGGCGTCCTGCAGCCAACGCCGGGCCTCGGGCAGGTCGCTGCGGAACTCCACCTTGGCATCCTTGCCCTGCAGGTCGATGCGCACGTCCACCGTGGCGCCGTCGAGCGCTTCGAGCTGCAGCTCGGCGGTCTGCACGCCGCGCCCCATCCAGAAATTGAGCTTCTCGGCGAGCGCCGCGGTGGCGTTCGCACCCGCCGGAACCATGGCGGACACGGTGGTTGGTCCCATCGCGGCCCCGTTGCCCTGCACGAGGCTGTCGTAGCCGTTGCCCCCGACCAGCGGGGTGGCCTCGGCGAGGGTGCCGCGTGCCGCTTGGCGTTCTGCGCCGCGTTGCACCTGCGGGCCGCGCGCCAGGCTGGCGAAGACCTCGGCCGTGCTGGCTGTCGTGGCGGCCGAGGCCTGCGTCGCGGCCGGCGCCGGGGCGCGGCCGTCCACCGCCTGCATCTCGGCACGGGCGCCGCGCTCCGATTGCAGCCGCTGGTCCTGCGCGCGTGCATCGCTGGTACGTGCCTGCGCGTCCTGGGCCTGCTCCTGCATCAAGGCTGCGGTGCGAAGTTTTCGCCCCGCGGCACCGGACACCGCCATCTCCGCCGTGTCCATCGGTGCGGGCGGCGGTGCAGACAGCGGAGCATCCTTGGCCTGTAGTGACCCACCCGGCGTTGCGCCCTCCAGCGCCACGCCCGGCTTGGGGGGGGCGGCGACCGGCGTCTCGGCGGCCGGCGCGGCCCATGCCTGCACCAGGCCCATCAGGGGCACGGCCTCGGTATGGAGCGGATCATCGTCCTTGGGCTGCTGGGCGACGGGAACCTCCTGGGGCAGCTCCGCGGCCACGGGCGCCAGGTCCGTGTCCAGGGCGGCCAGCAAGGCCATGAAGGGCGAAGCGGGTGCCGTGTTGTCGTCCTGTGCCGGCGTGGACCGCGCGGCGGCCTTGGCAGGCTGCGCGGGTGGCGGGGTGGGGTCGCTGTTGCGGAATTCGATGCCCATGCGATGCTCCTAAAGTTCGAGGGACGCGCGTTGGCGGCGGTGGGCCATGGCAGCGAATTCGTCGGTCTGCTTCTGGTCGCGCACCGCCTGCTCGCGCGCCAGCGCGGCCATGCGCAGGTCGAGCACCTGCCGCAGGCTCGCGATGCGCAGTTCGGCCTGCATCAGCACCTGGCGCGCCTGCGCCACTTCCACGCCGATGCCGGCCACGACTTTGCTCTGCAACGCGATGGCCTGCTGCAGCTTGTCCATGAACTGGTAGTAGTGCTGTATCGATTCGAGCGAGGGCTGCGCGCGGGCGCTGGGGGCCCAGCGTGCGGCCGTCTCCACCGCATAACTCTCCAGCTGTTCGAGCTGCAGCTGCGCCGCGGCCTGGCGCGCGTTCTGCTGCCCCAGCGCATGGCCGGCCTCGTCGCGCCGCGTGCGCGCCACGTCCACGGCCAGGCGCAGGCTCTTCAGGCCGGACATGGGTGTCTCCGCGTGGGCATCAGACTGCCCCTTCCGCCAAGGCGGCATGCATGCCCTGCAGGCTCTGGGCCATGGTGGTGCCCTCGAACATGTCCTGCTGGAGGAATCGCTCCATCGGCCCATGCAGGCGGATGGCCTGGTCCAGCCCGGGGTCCGAGCCGGCGGCGTAGGCGCCGATCTGCACCAGGTCACGCCCTTTTTCGTAACGCGTGGCGATGGCGCGGAACTGGCGAGCGGTCTCGAAATGCGCCCGCGACACCACGTTGTGCATCACCCGCGAGGCGGACTGCCCCACGTCGATGGCGGGATAGTGCCCCGCCTCGGCCAATTCGCGCGACAACACGATGTGGCCGTCCAGGATGGCCCGCGCCGCATCGGCGATGGGGTCCTGCTGGTCGTCGCCTTCGGACAACACGGTGTAGAAGGCGGTGATCGAACCGACCCCGCCCAGGCCATTGCCGCTGCGCTCCACCAGTTGCGGCAGCTTGGCGAAACAGGAGGGCGGGTAACCCTTGGTGGCCGGCGGTTCGCCGATGGCCAGCGCGATCTCGCGCTGCGCCATGGCGTACCGGGTGAGCGAGTCCATGAGCAGCAGCACATGCTGCCCGCGGTCGCGGAAGTATTCGGCGATGGCCGTGGAGTAACTCGCGGCCTGCATGCGCAGCATGGGCGGCGCATCGGCCGGCGCCGCCACCACCACCGAGCGCGCGCGGCCCTCCTCGCCCAGGATGTCCTCGATGAACTCCTTCACCTCGCGACCCCGCTCGCCGATCAGGCCGACCACGATCACGTCGGCGCTGGTGTAGCGCGCCATCATGCCCAGCAACACGCTCTTGCCCACGCCCGAGCCCGCGAACAGGCCCAGGCGCTGGCCCCGCCCGACGGTCAAAAGCGCATTGATCGCGCGCACCCCCGTGTCCAGGCACTCACGCACGGGGGCGCGGTCCATCGCATTGATGGGCTTGCGGTCCAGGGCCAGCGCCGCCACGTCCAGGATCGGTCCGCGGCGGTCCATCGGCAGGCCATGGGCGTCCACCACCCGGCCCAGCAACCCCTCGCCCAGCGGCAGGCGCAGCGCACCGGCGTGGGCCGGCGCGTCCTCATGGTCGCGCACACCCAGGCGTGGCACGGGCACATAGGGCGAGGTCGGCACCACCGTGGCGCCGCTGGACAGTCCGTACACGTCCCCAGCCGGCATCAGGAAGGCCCGCTGCTGCGAGAAGCCCACCACCTCGGCCAGCACCGGCTCCTGCGACGGCATGGTGACCAGGCACTGCGAGCCCACCGGCACGCGCAGGCCGCTGGCCTCCAGCACCAGGCCCGCCAGCTTGGTCAGCGTGCCCGCCACCTCCAGCGACACACCGGCCTGCACCCGGCCGCAGGCCGTGTCCAGGAAATGCTTCCAGGCCTGCACATGGGGGCCCTCACCCGCCACGGCTTCGGTGGTGCCCGGGTCGGCGGGGGTGTCCATCTCATCAGGCATCGGGCGGCTCCTCCCAGGCTTCGTCCACCCCCAGCGTGGCCACGGCCCGGCGCCAGCGCGACGCGATGCGGCCGTCCACCACCGTGCCGGCGGAGCTCACAACGCAGCCGCCGGGCGCCACGGCGGCATCGGCCACGAGGTTCAAGTCCACACCGGCGAATTCGGTGGTCAAGGCGTCCTGGAACACCTCGATGTCCAGCGGATGCAGGCGCACCGTGGCAGCCTTGGTGTCGGCCATCAGCATGCCCAGCGCCTCGCGCACCACGGGCTGCAGCACATTGGGGTTGATGGACAGTTCCTGGCGCACCACCTGGCGGGCCAGCGCCAGCGCCAGCGCCATCACGCCCTGCGACATCACCTGCTCGGCCTCGTGCAGCTGCTGGGTGGCCAGCGTGAAGATGCCTGCGAAGCGTTCCGCCGTGGCACGCGCCTCGTTCTGCACGTACTGCTCGAACTTGTGCTGCTCGTCGACGATGGCGCGTGCCTGGCCCTGGGCGAATCCCTTCGCGAAGCCTTCCGCATACCCGTCCTGGCGCATGCGCTCGTCCTGCTGCTGGTCCCGGTCGTTCAGCTCGGCGCGGGCTTTGGCTGCAGCCTGCAGGGCTTCGGTATCGACCGCGTCGAAACTCCACTGCGAAACGGCGTCGATCTCCTCGCCGGGAATGAATCGGGTCAACAGGCGCTGGGACATGGAGGGGGGCCTCTACCGGTCAGACCATGGCGTCGTCGCCGCCACCCGCGAGCACGATCTGGCCTTCGTCGGCCAGGCGGCGCACCGTCTTGAGGATTTCCTTCTGCTGGGCCTCGACCTCGGACAGGCGCATGGGACCGCGCGAGTCCAGGTCTTCGCGCAGCGTCTCGGCGGCACGCGAGGACATGTTGGACAGGAAAAGGTCGCGCAGCTCGGGCTGGGCGCCCTTGAGCGCGGCGATGAGCGTGTCGGAGGCCACTTCCTTGAGCACGGTCTGGATGGCCTTGTTGTCGAGCTTGATCAGATCGTCGAACACGAACATCTTGTCCATGATCTTCTGCGCCAGGTCGGGGTCGTGGTTGCGGATCGACTCCAGGACAGTGCCTTCGATGGTGGTGCCCATGAGGTTGATGATCTCCGCCGCTGACTTGATGCCGCCCAGGGAAGACTTGCGCACGCGGTCGCCGCCGGAGAGCACCTGGAACAGCACCTCGTTGAGGTCCTTGAGTGCCGTGGGCTGGATGCCTTCCATGGTCGCCACGCGCAGCATCACCTCGTTGCGCTGGCGCTCGGTGAAGTTCTTGAGCACGTCGGAACACTGGTCGTAGTCCAGGTGCACCAGGATCGCGGCCACGATCTGCGGATGCTCGTTGCGCAGCAGCTCGGCCACGGAGACCGCGTCCATCCACTTCAGGCTCTCGATGCCCGACACGTCGCCGCCTTGCAGGATGCGGTCGATCAGCAGCGATGCCTTGTCGTCGCCCAGCGCGAGCTTGAGCACCGAGCGCACATAGTCGTTGGAATCCTGCACCAGCAGGCTCTGCGAGGCCGCCTCGGCGGTGAACTTGGCCAGCACCGCGTCCACGCGTTCGCGCGGTATCACGCGGGTTCGGGCAATGGTCTCGCCCAGCTTCTGCACTTCCTTGGGCGAGAGGTGCTTGAACACCTCCGCCGCCTCTGCCTCGCCCAGCGACATCAACAGGATCGCCGCGTCTTGTACGCCTTCGTCGGCCATGGTGCGTCCTTCCGAATGGGCTGCGGCGGGATCAGGCCGGCGCTTCGGCGCTGCCCATCCAACCCTTCACGATGTTGGCCACCGCCGCCGGATTCTCGCGCGTAATCCTCCGGGCTTCCTCCAGGCGAAGTTGCTGCTCGTCCATGGCGATGGCCCCCACCGCCGTGCCCGGGCTGCCGTCGGCCAGCAGCGGCGGACGGTCGGGATCCTCGCCCACCACCGCATCGAGCGTGCCGTCCTCGGTCGCCGTCAGCTCGGCGGGCACCACCGGCGGCGCCGTCATGGCCTTGACGGCCGGGCGCACGACGGCCAGCAGCACCACCAGTGCGAAGAGCACCGCCGCCACGGGCCAGGCCAGGCTGCGCGCCATGTCCAGTATCTCGGGCTGGCGCCACAACGGCAGGTCGTTGGTGGGCACCTTGTCGGAGGCGAAGGGCGCGTTCATCAGGTTCACCGAGTCACCGCGTTCCTGGTTGAAGCCGATGGTCTCGCGCACCAGGGCCGTCATCTTCTCCAGCTGCTCGGGCGTCAGGGGCGTGCTCACGGTGTTGCCGTTGGCATCGGTGGAGGTCTGGTTGTTGAGCACCACGGCGGCGCTCACGCGCTTGATCATGCCCGTGCCGCCACGCACCACGCGCACGGTCTTGTCGACTTCGTAGTTGATGATGGACTCGCGCTTGGACGAGTTCTGGGCGCCGGCCGCGCCGCTGGCGCCACCGGCCGGCGCGACGGCCTGGGGCGTGCCGTTGATCGGCGCCGAGGCCGCTGGCGGTGGCTGGTTGGACGTGGCACCGGGAATGCCTCCGGCCGGCTGCGCGCCGCCGCCGTTGATGCTCTCCAGCGTCTGCTGGCTGCGCACGGCAGAGGCATCGGGGGTCTGGTTGGGACGGTGCGACTCCGAGGTCTGGTCGGTCTTGGAAAAGTCGATTTCGGCCGTGACCTGCGCCTTGACGTTGTTGCGGCCCACCACCGGCTCCAGGATGTCCAGGATGCGCCGGCTGTAGGAAGACTCGATCTGCTGCGCGTACTGCAGCTGCTGCGCGTCCACGCCGCCGGCGCCACCCGCCAGGCCTTCGTCGGGCGCGGACAGCAGCTTGCCGCTGTCGTCGAGCACGCTCACGGCCGAGCGCTGCATCTCCGGCACGCTGGAGGACACCAGGTGGATGATGCCGGCGAGCTGCGCGCGGTCCAGCGTATGGCCCGGGTACAGGCTCACCAGCACGGAGGCAGACGGTTTCTGCTGCTCGCGGAAAAAGCCGTTCTGGTTGGGAAGCGCCAGGTGCACACGGGCGCTCTGCACGGAGGACAGGGCCTGGATGGAGCGGGTCAGTTCACCCTCCAGCCCGCGCTGGAAAGTCAGCCGCTCCTGGAACTGCGTCATGCCGAAGCGGTTGGACTCCATGGTCTCGAAACCGGAGATGGCGCCCTTGGGCAGGCCGAGGGACGCCAGCCGCAGGCGGGTGTCGTAGACCTTGTCGGCCGGCACCATGATGGCGCCGCCACCCTCCGAATACTTGTAGGGAACGTTCATCTGCGCGAGCTGGGCGACGACGGCGCCGCCGTCCTTCTCGGGCAGATTGGCGTAGAGCACTTTCCAGTCGGCCTGGCGGCCCATCACGATGGCGATGATGGCCACCGCCACCAGCAGGGCGGCCCCGATGGCCAGCCGCATGCGTTGGCCGGACGGCAGCCCGGCAAAGCGCTGGCCGAAAGTCAGGTTGGCAGGGAGGGCATCGACGGCGGACATTGTGTGGTTCCATGGCACCACGGCACGCCAGGGCACCGTGGATGCGATGGATTATTCGACCCACCTTCCAGAACATTAGCCCGATAAAGCCCGCAATCACCCGCCAATTCCAAATACTTTGGCGCAGGGGCCGGCGCTAGCATCCCCCGACGCTTTTCTACGCCCGCGGAGCACCCCATGGACCTTCGACTCACATCCCCCAGCACCTACCAGGCGCCCCGCATCACGCCCGGCTTGCAGGCACCAGGGACAGGGCGCGCCAAGGACGTCGGCGAGACCGGGTTTTCCGGCGCCATGAAGGACGCGCTGCAGTCGGTCAGCGCCGCCCAGAACGAATCGACCCGGCTGCAGCGCGAGGTGCAGATGGAGAACCCGGCGGTGAGCCTGGAGGAAACCATGGTGGCGATCCAGAAGGCCCAGATCGGCTTCCAGGCCACGCTGCATGTGCGCAACCGGATGGTGCAGGCCTACACCGACATCATGAACATGCAGGTCTGAGACCGCTGGCATTCCCGGCCTGCGGCGGCTCGCCTGACGCCAGAAACACGACGGGGCCTTGTGGCCCCGTTTTTATTTCTGTCACGTACTCAGTGCAAAAACTTCGGTTTGGTATCGAACTTGCTCTCAAAATCGGCCAACCACGGTTCCGCCAAGTACCGGATCTGCGAGTCGTTCTGCAGGATGCGCTGCATGATGCGCGACTTTTCCGCGCGCTGGTGCGGATGCAGTGCCGAGCTGCGCGCCTGGTAGCGCAGCTGCTCGATCAGCACCGCGCAGGCGCCTTCCAGCCGCACGACTTCGTCCCAGTCCTGCTCCTGCGCCGCTTCCAGCATGCGCAGGCTGCTGGTTTCGATGGCACGGTAGTAATCGATCAAGCTCTGCTCCATGGTGGAATATCCGGTGTTCATGCTGCACGCAACTGGGGAGATTGCTGTTCGGCACCGATGGCCTTCCAGCTGGTGGAAACGGTTTCGATGAGCTTCTGCACTTCCGCCACGGCCGACTCGTCGTTGCGGGCATTGGCGTGGGTCAGCCGCAGCACGCAATAGTCGTAGAGCTCCATCAGGTTCTTGGCAAGGGCGCCGCCGTCCTGCATGTTCAAGCCCCCACGCAGGCCCTCTTCGATGATGCGCACGGCGATCCCGATCTGCTTGCCCTTGGCCGGGATGTCGCCGCGCTGCATGGCGGCACGCGCCAGGCCCAGCGCGGAATGCAGGGCATCGAAAAGCATGCGCACCAGGTCGTGCGGGTTGGCCTGCGCCACGCTGGTCTCCAGGCCGACCTGCCGGTAGGCGGCGCCAGGCTTGAATCCACCAAACTGAGCGAACATGTTTCCGTCCCTTGAAGCTATGCTTTCTTATCGGCAGGCGCGGCGGGCACTCAAGGCTTTTTCTAGCCGGTCGACTTGTTCCACTGCGCGACCTGCTGCGTGATGTAGCTGTTCAGGGTGCTGAGGTTGGTGAGCTGCACGTCCAGCGCCGAATAGCGCCGTGTCAGCGAGGCCTCCAGCCGGGTGGCCTTGTCATTCACCTCGGCCTGTTCGTCGGTGTTGTTCTGCAAGGAGCGCTTCAGGGCATCGTCCTTGTTGCCGATCAGGCCGCCGGCAGCCAGCAGGCCGGACGTGAAGGCCTTGAACTTGACGGCGAAACCGGAGTTGTTGGGGTTGACCGGGTCGGTGGACTTGAAGAGGTTGCGCACCTCGTCGCCGTTGGCCATGGCGGCTGTGAACTTGGCGGTGTCCACCTCCAGGTTGCCACCCAGGGCCTGGGTGATGCCCACGTCGGCCAGCCGCTTGTAGGCCGAGCCGCTGGTGGTCGATTGGAGAATGCCGCGCATGGCGTTCTGCAGGCCGACGGTGATGGAATCGCCCTGCAGCAGGCCGGCGGTCTTGGTGGCCGCGTCGTACTTGGTCTGCTCGTTGAGCACGTCGTTGAGGGCGTTGTAGGCCGTCACGAAATCGTTCACCGCCGCGGTGATCACGCTCTTGTCCGAGGTCACGGCCACGTCCACCGCCGTCGTGGTCTCCTCGGCCACGGTCAAGGTGACGCCCGAGACGACGTCCTTGAAGGTGTTGGTGGCGGAGCTGACCGCCACGTTGTTGATCTGGATCTTGGCATTGGCGGCATAGTCGATGGTCGAGCCGGTGCCGACCAGGCGCGAGAGGCCCGCATCATCCGTAGCGTTGCCGTCGGCGTCGTTGGTCACGCTCAGCTGAAAACCATTGACTTCGCCCGTGGTCTTGGAACGCAGCAGCAGGCGCTGGCCGGAGGCGTCCGTCAGCACCGTGGCCGTGACGCCGGCATTGGCGCCGTTGATCTTGCTGGCCACGTCCGTGACGGTGTCCGAGGCGCTGACCTGGATGTCCACCGCGGTGCCACCGAGGGCCGGCGTGAACGAGGCCGCCACCACGGACCACTGGCCCAGCTGCAGGCGCAGGGTGCCGGCGCCGAGCGCACCGCCGACCGGCAACAGGGCACCCGAGGCCGTGGACTGGGCCTTGGCCAGGCTGTCGACCTTCACGCTGAAGTTGTTGGCCAGGGTGCCGCCGACGGCCGTGGCCACCACGGCAGAAGGCTTGGACGAGGTGGCCTGGACCGCGTTGTAGGTGGTCAGGCTGTTGAGCTTGCCCGCGGCATCGGACAGCGTGGAGACCATCGACTTGATCTGCCCGTACAGGGAGATCTTGGTCTGCGTCGCGGCGTACTCGACCTTCAGGTTCGTAAGCGGTGCCTTCTCCAGCTCGACCAGCTGCGAGACGATCGACTTGACGTCCAGCCCGCTGGACCCGATGCCGAGTGATGAAATCGTCGCCATACCCCACCTCCTCTACACATGGACCCTGTGCAATCCTGGGATTATCCGACCCCGTCACCCGTTCAATGCAGGGAATTGGCCGGTAAACCCATCCAGGTCCTGAAACGGCAAAGGGCGACGGTCCAGGACCGTCGCCACCTTGTCACCCGGTTCAGCCGGGGAAGCGCAGCGCGCCTCCCCTGCCGACTACCACCTCAGCGCAGCAGGGCCAGCACGCCCTGCGGCAGCTGGTTGGCCTGCGCGACCATCGCGGTGCCGGCCTGCTGCAGGATCTGGGCACGCGACAGGTTGGCGGTTTCCATGGCGAAGTCGGCGTCGACGATGCGCGAACGCGAGGCTGCCAGGTTTTCCGAGCTCACCTGCAGGTTGGCGATGGTCGTCTCGAAGCGCGACTGCAGGGCGCCGAGGTTGGCGCGCGCGCCGCTGATGAAGGCCAGGGCCGAGTCGACCGTCTTCAGCGCATCCGTCGCCTTGGCGAAGGTGGTCACGTCCAGTTCCGAGACCTTTTTCAGCGTCGAGCCTGACGCGGCGGCAATGAGGTTGGTCGTCGTCGGCGTGGCCGAGAAGGACTTCTCGGAATCCAGTGTGATGTAACCCACGATGGTGGCGTTTTCCGCCGTCGTATCGGCAGTCAAAGTGACGGCCGCGCCGGAGGCCGCGCTGGTGGAATCCAGCTTCTGCACCGTCACGGCGCCGGCGTTCGCCACGGCGGTGTCGGCCACGGTGATGTCGTTGCCGGTCGTGTTGGTCAACACCACCGCCGTCTTGGCATCGTTCAGGGCCGCCGTCACGCCCGTCTTGGACGACTGCTCGTTGATCGCCTGCACGGCGTTGGACAGGCCGTCGGAAGTGGCGACATCGGTCACAGAGAAGGAGATGGTCTGCGCCGTGGCGTTGTCCGATTGCAGGGTCAGGTTGTAGGCCCCCGTGCCACCGAACGCCAGGCTCACCTCGGTACGCGCCGTGGCGGACACGCCCGTGTTCGCCTTCTGGGCGTTGATCTGGTCGGCGTTGGCCTTGGCCGTGCTGTTCACCGCGACCGTGATGTTCACGCTGCCCAGCGCACCGTTGATGGCGAGCGTGCCGGCCGTGGTGCTGTTGGAGCCAAAGGCTGCCGCCACACCCGCACCGCCAGCGGCCTGGATCTGGTTGTTGCCGTACACGTTGGTCCGCAGGTTGGCCGTGGCGGCCGTGATGGTCTGGTTGGCATTGGCGCCGACCTGGAACTGCTGCGTGCCGAAGTTGCCGTCCAGCAGGCGCGAGCCGTTGAACTCGGTGGTCTGCGAGATGCGGTCCAGTTCGGAGACCAGCTGGCCGACTTCGGCCTGCAGGGCCTGGCGGTCACCGGCGCTGTTGGAGGCGTTGGCCGACTGCACGGCCAGCTCGCGCACCCGCTGCAGGATGTCGCTGGAGGCCTTGAGCGCGCCTTCCGCCGTCTGCGCCAGCGAGATGCCGTCGTTGGCATTGCGCGCGGCCTGGTTCAGGCCATTGACCTGCGAACGCAGGCGCTCGGAAATCGCCATGCCGGCGGCATCGTCCTTGGCGCTGTTGATGCGCAGGCCGGAGGACAACCGCTGGATCGACGTCGACAGCGAATTCTGGCTCAAGCCCAGGTTGCGCTGCGCCGTGAGCGAGTTGATGTTGGTGTTGATAGTGGACGCCATCTGAATCTCCAGAAAAACTGACTGAACCCGGCACAGGCCGGCCCTGAACGCCAGTACGACCTGGCAGCCATGTCCGCAGCACCATGGCGCTTGCCAGACCACGGGCGCTTGTTTGTGTCACCCGTTGGAAAGGTTTTCGGGTGTCTGCACCAAAACTTTAGGGGCGAAGCACTGAACTGGCCGGTTTTCAGCGCTTTTATCGGCCCGATGGCTTCCGGGCAGCTCCCCACAATTCCTTCCATCGTCCCGGAGTTGTCAGCTGTAACTGGCAGGGCCAATCCGGCGCGGCGACTCATCCCGGCCCCTCAAAGGAGTTCTCATGGCTGCGACGATCAACACCAACATCAGCTCGCTGACCGCCCAGCGCAACCTCGGCACCAGCCAGTCCTCGCTGTCGACGTCGATCCAGCGGCTGTCATCGGGGCTGCGCATCAACAGTGCCAAGGACGACGCTGCCGGCCTGGCGATCTCGGAGCGGTTCACTACCCAGATCCGCGGCCTGAACCAGGCCGCGCGCAACGCCAACGACGGCATTTCGCTTGCGCAGACGGCAGAAGGCGCGATGAGCGGGGCCGGCAACATCCTGCAGCGGGTGCGCGAACTCGCCGTGCAGGCCGCCAACGCCTCCAACAGCCCCGGCGACCGGCAGGCGCTCCAGCAGGAAGTGACGCAGCTGGTGGCCGAGCTGGACCGCATCTCCCAGACCACGGAGTTCAATGGCCAGAAGCTGCTGGACGGCACCTTCGGCACACAGCAATTCCAGGTCGGCGCCAATGCGAACCAGACCATCACGACGTCGACCGCGAACCTGCGGACCAATGTGTATGGCAACAACCAGGTCCAGGCCGCCGGTGCGGACGGGGCCCTGGCGGCCTGGGGCTCGAACGCCACCACGGCGGGCACCCTGGCCGTGAACGGCTCTATCGGCAGTGTGTCCATCGACATCGCCGCCAACAGCACGGCCAAGACCAACGCCGACCTGATCAACGCCCGCAAGGCGGAAACCAACGTCTCCGCGACGGCCCGCACGGAAATGTCGATCTCCTTCAGTGCCACGGGTTCCTACAACCTGACACTGCAGTCCGACAACGCCAGCACGCAGTCCATCTCGTTCTCGGTGTCGGCGCTGGCAACGGCCGACGGCCTCTCCGGCGCCGTCTCCGCCATCAACGACCAGTCGTCCAAGACGGGTGTCACCGCCTCGCTGAGCGCGGACGGCACGGCCGTGATCCTGACGAACGCCACCGGCAACGACATCGGCCTGGGCGACACGCAGGTGATCAACGGCGGCAACGTCTCGGTGCAGAAGCTCGACCAGAGCGGCGCTGCCTCCGGTGCGCCGGTGCTGTTGACCGGCGGCGATGCCACGGCGGAGACGGCCCTGGTCGCCGGCTACATCACGCTGGATTCGGAAAAATCCTTCGCGGTGGACGTCACCACGTCCAACGTGCTGGCAGCCGACATCGGCTCCACGCTCAAGAAGGTGTCGGACCTGGATGTCACCACCTTCACCAAGGCCACCGAGGCCTTGAAGACGGTGGATTCGGCGCTGGCCTACATCAGCTCCGAACGCGCCAAGCTCGGCGCCCTGCAGTCGCGCTTCGAAACCTCCATCTCCAACCTGCAGGTGACCTCCGAGAACTTGTCGGCCTCGCGCTCGCGCATCATGGACGCGGACTTCGCCCAGGAAACCGCCAACCTGGCCCGCGCGCAGATCCTGCAACAGGCCGGCACCGCGATGGTGGCCCAGGCCAACCAGCTGCCCCAGGGCGTGCTGGCCCTGCTGCGGCAGTAAAGCCGCGGCACGCCCGGACGCCGCGCGTGGCGCGGCATCCACGCCAAGGAGAAAGCAGGCCCGCAGGCCTGCTTTTTTCATGGTGGCGAGGGGCGAAACCGCAGCCTGGGCTTTCGCCCCAGCGCCTCAGGCGGACGCGGCCCAGCGCGCGAACATCTGGCCGTAGGCGTCTTCCACGTGGCGCGCGAAGCCCGCCTCGTCGCGCAAGGGGCCCTCCAGCATCGCCTGGCGCAGCGAGGCGCGGACCTGCGCCAGCGCCGGCAGGTCCGAGGCCAGGGCCACGGCGGCATCGACATAGGCGTCTTCCGTATCGGTAGCCCATTCCAGATGGCCCACCGCCCGCAGGATCGCGCCGCCCAGCCGGCCGACACTGGGGCGGCCTCGCAGCGTCACATAGGGCACGCCCTGGTGCAGCATCTCGAAAAGCGTGGTGCCGGAGTTGTGGGGAAAGCAGTCCAGCCCGATATCGATGCCGCGCATCAGCTCCCAGGGCGGGCTGTGGCAACCGATGCGCAGCCGCTCGGGCGCGATGCCGTGCTCAGCAAAGCGCGCGGCCATCGCGGCCTGCGCCACCGGATCCTGGAAGTTGCCGCTGTCGATGACCAGCTGCGCATCGGGCACACGCTGCAGGATCTTCGACCACACGCGGATGCAATGGTGGTTGATACGGATCGCCCGGGTGAGGGTGGCGAACGTGACGAAGCCATTGCGCAGCGCCGGCAACGGGCCCTCCTCGCCCATCTCGGTGCCGGGGCGAAATACCTGCGCCGGTCCGGGCAGGCGCCACGGCGCCTCGGCGAACAGGTGCTCGCTGCCAGGCGGCGCGCAGTCCTGGTCGGTCAGGTAATAGTCGATGGCCGAAACGCCGGTGGTGTAGCCGTAGTCCAGCCAGTGCAGCGACACGGGCGCGGGTTTGTGCGCGAACATGCCCAGGCGGTTGCCACGGGTGTGGCCGGCGATGTCCACCAGCACGTCGATGCCGTCGTCGCGGATGCGTTGGGCCAGGGCCTCGTCGGACAGGCCGGTGGTGGACACCCAGTGGTCGAAGTAGTCCTGGTAGCGCAGCGTGGTCGCGTCAGGGGCCTGCGCCGACTCGCAGTAGGCCACCACCTCGATGCGGGCATGGTCGTGGTGCTGCAGCAGCGGCTCCAGGAAATGGCGCGTCGAGTGCTGGGTGAACGAGGGGCTGACATACCCCACCCGGAGCCTGCGTGGCCACTGGCGGCTGTTGGCATGCGGCTGCCAGAAGCGGCGCAGTGGCTGCGCCATGACCTCGTCGTAATGCCGGTAGGCCGCGAAGATCTCCTCGGCGGACCGGTCGGCATCGTAGTTCAACAGGAACAGCAGGTTGCTGTGCACATGCGGGTCCTGTGGCGCCAGCGCCAGGGCACGCTGCGTGCTGGCCAGCGCCTCGGCCACGCGGCCCTGGTCCTTCAGCAGGAAGCCCAGGCTGTTGTGGGCCTGGATGAAGTCCGGGCGCAGCGCCAGCGCGCGGCGCACCGCCACCTCGGCGGCCGCGGCCCGGCCCATCTCATCGAGCACCACGCTGAGGTTCAGGTGGGCGATGGGGAAGTCCGGTGCCACGGCGATACATTGCCGCAGCACCACTTCGGCATCCTGCAGGCGCTGGCGGCGCTGCAGCACCAGCCCCAGGTTGCTCAGGCCCGACACATGCGCCGGCTGGCGCAGCAGGATGCGCCGGAAGGCGTATTCGGCGTCCACGAGGCGGCCCTGGGTCGTGAGCGCGAGGCCCAGCGTGTTGAGGTTGTCCACGTCCTCGGGGCACAGTTCGGCCAGGCGCAGGCGCGCCGGCAGCACGTCCTGCGCCTCCCCCAGGCTGTCGCGGGCCAGCACCAGCATGCGCCAGGGCAAGGGGTTGTCCGGGAAGCGCTCGCACAACGGCAGCGCGCGGTCCCGCAGGGCCGCGAAATCCTTTCCGTTCACCAGCGCCGTGAGGGCCACGACATCATTGGCATCGGGCCCGGCCGCAGCCGGAGCCGGCACCCCCTCCTCCGCCGCCTCGCCCACCATGCGCGCCATGAGCTCGTCGATGGCCGGCGCGGCCAGGCCCGCCTGGCGGGCGTCTTCCAGCACCAGCGCGGCGTCCCAGGCGCGACCGGCTTGCAGCAGGGCGTCCACATAACTGATCCAGTACTGCCAGTGGCGCGGCTGTGCCTCGCAAGCCGCGTGGAAATGGGACAGCGCCGCCGCAGCATGGCCGGACTGCACGGCGATGACGCCGAGGTTGTGGTTGGCGTCCGCATGCCGCGGCTGCTCGCGCAGCACCAGCCGGTAGAAGTCCTCGGCCAGCGGCAGGTTGCCGGCGCGGTGCTGCGCGGCGCCCTGCGCCATGAGCTGGTTCACCACGGCGTCCACCAGCGCAGCCACATCGGGCGCGGCATCGTGGTCGAGCGAGGGGGTGTCTGGAGGTGTCTGCGGCATGAAAAAGGAGGGCGTGGCAACCGACACCTTACAGCCTATCGCAGGCTTGTCGAGGGGACGGGAGAAACAGCGGGGGATAGCCCGCGTTTTTCCAGCGACCAGGATGGCAGCCCTGTAGGGCTTTGCCTGACACGGGGGTGTTGGCGGCCTGACGGAACACACATCCTCTTCCCGATTCAAGTTCCTGGCACAGCGCCCAGAATCGCCCCCATCGGCCCTCCAGTGGCCCCACCCCCAGCGCCAGACAGGACGACACCATGACCAACGACCAGATGCTCTCCGAGATCCGCGACGCCAACCTCACCTACCTGATGCTGGCGCAGAACCTCATCCGCTCCGACCGCGCGGAGGCGCTGTTCCGGCTGGGCATGTCCGAGGAGTCGGCCGACATGATCGCCACGCTGTCGCCCGCGCAGATCCTGAAGATCGCCTCCACCAACATGCTGCTGTGCCGCTTCCGCGTGGACGACGACATCGTGTGGAACCTGCTCACCAACCACACGGCGCGCAAGGTGGACAACGATGCGACGGCGCGCCTGCATGCCGGCATCCTGATGGCCGGCCGCTACGCCGAGGCCATGTAAGCGCAGCCGCACGAGGGAGCACGCCATGGCCGCCAAGAGTGTATTGAACGAATCGAAGCAGATCGAGCGCGCAGTGGCGCTGATCGAGCTGGGCGCGCGCCTGCAGGTGCTGGAGAGCGAGACCGAGCTCTCCTACGAGCGCCTGCTGCGCCTGTACAAGGAAGTGGCGGGCCGCTCGCCGTCCAAGGGACAGCTGCCCTTCTCCACCGACTGGTTCCTGACCTGGCAACCGAACATCCACGCCTCGTATTTCCTCAACGCGTACGAGTACCTGACCAAGGTCAGCGCGATGGAGGAGATCGACGCGATCATGAAGGCGTTCAAGCTCTACACCGAGCAGATGGCCGCCTGCGAGGTGGAGCCGCTGCTGTCGATCACGCGCGCCTGGCGCCTGGTGAAGTTCGTGAACAACCAGATGCTGGGCATGACGAAGTGCTCGCACTGTGGCGGCCACTTCGTGACCGAGCCCTTCGAGAACGCCCGCCACTACGTCTGCGGCCTGTGCGAGCCACCGGCGCGTGCGGGCAAGAGCAGCACCGCCGGCGGCATCCTGCTGCACTGACGGCGATGCGCGCGGCGGCCATGTCCGGGCAGCGGTCGCCGCAAAAGGGCCCACAATGCGGGCCCTTTCAGGCCATCGGCACCCCGACCATTTCATAGAATGGGCCCCATCCGCCGCCTGTACCACCGGCCAGCCGCCTCCCACCATCCCGGAACGCCCCCCGCCCCACCATGCTAGTCATCGTCGGTTATGTCGTCGCCATGGGGTGCATCTTCGGGGTGTACATCTTCCACGGCGGCAATATCGGCGTGATCCTCACGGCGCTGCCCTTCGAGATGATCACCATCCTGGGCGCGGCGCTCGGGGCCTTCGTGGTGAACAACCAGCCCAAGGTGCTCAAGGCCACCATGAAGCTGATCCCGCAGGCGCTCAAGCCGTCGAAGTACACGAAGGCGCGTTACCTGGAGCTGATGGCGCTGCTCTTCGACATCCTGCAGAAGGCGCGCAAGGAAGGCCTGATGGCCATCGAGAAAGACGTGGAGAGCCCCCACGACTCCGAGATCTTCAAGAAATACCCCACCGTCGGCCATGACCACCACGTGGTGGAATTCATGACCGACTACCTGCGCATGATGGTCTCGGGCAACCTCAACGCGCACGAGATCGAGTCGCTGATGGACAGCGAGATCGACACCCACCACCAGGAGGCGCACGCGCCCATCGCCGCCATCGCGCGGCTGGCCGGCGCCCTGCCCGCCTTCGGCATCGTGGCCGCCGTGCTGGGGGTGGTGAACACCATGGGCTCGGTGGGCCAGCCGCCCGCCATCCTGGGCGGCATGATCGCCTCGGCGCTGGTGGGTACCTTCCTGGGCATTCTGCTGGCCTACGGCGTGGTGGAGCCGCTGGGCGGGCTGCTGGAGCAGAAGAGCGAGGACAGCGCCAAGGAGCTGCAGTGCATCAAGACCACG
This sequence comes from Burkholderiaceae bacterium, assembly GCA_965278985.1. Classification (GTDB taxonomy): domain Bacteria; phylum Pseudomonadota; class Gammaproteobacteria; order Burkholderiales; family Burkholderiaceae_C; genus CAISIP01. The sequence goes on from OZ257131.1 coordinate 4,066,027, forward strand.
CTGCTGGCCAGCATGCAGGGCTACAACCCCTCCACGGCCATCGAGTTCGGGCGTAAAGTGCTGTTCTCCACCGAGCGGCCCAGCTTCGCTGAGCTCGAAGGGCACGTCAAAGGCAAGAAATGACCGCCCCGATGCGCGTTCGCACGGGGCATCACCGCTAAACGTCCATGGCCACCGACGCCAAGAAACTCCAGCCGATCATCGTCAAGCGCATCAAGAAGGGTGGGCATGCGGTGCATGGCGGAGCCTGGAAGATCGCGTATGCCGACTTCGTGACGGCCATGATGGCCTTCTTCCTGCTGATGTGGCTGCTCGGCTCCACCACCGAGGGCGACAAAAAGGGCCTGTCGGACTATTTCTCCGCGCCGCTCAAGGTGGCCATGATGGGCGGCACCGGAGCCGGTGCCAGCAACAGCGTGATCCAGGGCGGCGGCACGGACCTCACGCGCCAGGTCGGCCAGCGGCCCAACGGGCAGGCTGCCGACCCGATGACGCGCCGCGCCCAGGCGGAGGCCGCGCGCGCGGAGATGCAGCGCCAGGACCAGCGGCGCATCGCGGCGCTCAGCGAGAAGATCAGCATGATGATCAGCAACAACCCGCGCCTGTCGGAGTTCCGCTCGCAGATCCGCCTGCAGACCACGCCCGACGGCCTGCAGATCCAGATCGTGGACGACCAGAGCCGTCCGATGTTCGACGTGGGCAGCGTGGCCGTGCAGCCCTACATGCGGGAGATCCTGCGGGAGATCGGCGCTGCCCTCAACGGCGTGGACAACAAGATCAGCCTGGATGGGCACACCGACAGCTCGCCCTACAGCAGTGGCCAGCGCGGCTACAGCAACTGGGAGCTGTCCAGCGACCGGGCGAATGCTTCGCGGCGTGAGCTGGTGGCCGGCGGCATGCCGGACGCCAAGCTGGCCCGGGTCACCGGCATGGGCTCCACCAGCCCGATGGACACGCAGAACCCGCTGGGGCCGACCAACCGGCGCATCAGCATCCTGGTGATGACGCGCGAGGCCGAGGAGCGGCTGCTGGGTTCGCGCACGGGCACGGACCCCTCGGCGCCGCCGTCCGGCGCGGCGGCTGCTGGTGCTGCACAGGCACCGGCAGCGGAAGCCGCGCCCCCTCCCGGCACCGGCGCACCAGCGCCCGCCACGCGCCCCTGACGTCCGGCACGCCGGGCTGCACGACCGGCACGGGCTGCCCGGCAGTGGCGGCCACCGCATAATCACGTGCTCACCTTTCTGCACCCAGCCGTCCCATGCCCAGTGCCATCCGTTTCCTGGTCGTCGACCAACACTCGACCATGCGCCGTATCGTCTGCACCCTGTTGCGCGACAGCGGCTACAAGGAGAGCGAGGAAGCGGAGGACGGCTCCATCGCGCTGCACAAGCTGCGCAGCACGCGCTACGACTTCGTGATCTGCGCCACCGAGCTGCCCGTGGTGGACGGCCTGCAGCTGCTGAGGACCGTGAAGGAAGACCCCATGCTGCGCCACATCCCCGTGCTGCTGGTGACGGCGGAGGCCCGGCGCGACGAGATCGTGCTGGCAGGACAGCTGGGCGCGGCGGGTTACGTGGTCAAGCCCTTCACCAAGGCGATCCTCGAAGACAAGGTCCTCCACATCGTGAAGCGGCTGGGACTGAAGTAGCCGGCAGCGAACGCGCACAACAGCGCGCCCCGGGCCCGCTTATTCGGGCCACTTGCGGGCGGCTTTGCTTCGACAATGCGGCGCTGACCCCGTCCCGCCATGAAGCCCCCTGCCGCACTCCCACCAGCCTGCGCCCGCCTGCGACTCTGGGCCGTGGCCGCGGGCCTGGCCCTGATCGCCGGCTGCGCGGCCACGCCGGAGCTGCAACGGCCCGCACCACCGGTGCCGGTGAACTGGCCCGCATCGGCAGGCGTGGACGCTGCCGCCGATGCGAGCAGGGTGCACTGGCGCAACTATTTCCCCGATCCCACCCTGCAGGCGCTGATCGCCGCAGCCCTGGCCCACAACCGCGACCTGCGCGTGGCGTCGGCACGCGTGCTGGAGGCGCGGGCGCAGTACGGGCTGGCCCAGGCGGAGCGATTTCCGCTGGTCAACCTCTTCGGCAGCAGCAACACCACGCACACCCCGTCCGAGATACCTTCGGTCGGCGATCCGACCTCGCAACGGCTGGACCTGTCGGTGTCCACCGTGTCCTTCGAGATCGATTTCTGGGGGCGCCTGGCCAGCCTCACGGAAGCGGCCCGGGCCGGTTACCTCGCCACCGAAGAGGCCCGCCGCGTGGTGCAGCTCTCGCTGGTGGCCGACACGGCCACGGCCTACTACACGCTGCTGCAGACCGAGGAGCAGTTGCGCTTCGCCCGCGACACGGTGCGCTTGCGTGAGCAGTCCGTGGCCCTGATCGGGAAGGGCCGCGCCATCGGTGCCGCCGATGACTATGTGTTCCAGCAGGCCCAGGGCGCGCTCGAGCAGGCCAGCAGCCAGCAGGCTGCCCTGGAATACCAGCAGGCTGCCGCCAGCAACCGCCTCCAGTACCTCGTGGGCCATGCGCAGGTGACGGTGCCGCGCGACGGCGGCCTGGACCGCCAGGGCCTGAGCGCCCCGCTGGCCCCCGGCCTGCCCTCCGAGGTGCTGCTGCTGCGGCCGGACGTGATGGCCGCAGAGCAGCGGCTGCAATCGGCGCATGCCAGCATCGCGGCGGCCCGCAAGGCCTTCCTTCCCAAGGTGCTGCTCACAGCCGGCCTCGGCTTTGCCAGCACGGGATTGACCGGCCTGTTCAGCCGGGGCGCCTGGTCGTTCCAGCCGTCGTTGACGCTGCCACTCTTCGACGGAGGCCGGCTGACGGCACAGGTGGACATCGCAGAGGCGCGCCAGGTCGTGGCTGTGGCCGACTACGAGAAAACCATCCAGCAAGCCTTCCGCGAGGTGGCCGACCTGCTCGCGGCGCGCGGCGCGCTGGTGGAGCAGCTGCGCGCTTCGTCCGCCAACCAGGTCGCGCAGGACAACCGCCTGCGCATCGCGCAGCTGCGCTATGACGCCGGGGTGGTGAGCTACCTCGAGGTGCTCGACGCGCAGCGGGAAGTCGTGGCCGCGCAACAGATGACCACGCAGTTGCGCCGCGCGCAGCTGGACACCGCGGCCCAGCTCTACAAGGCGCTGGGCGGCGGCAGCCAGGTGCCCGACGCCGGCGCCTGAGATCCCCGACATCGTTTTCCATGCCCTCCGACGCCTCCCCCACCCCCCTCTCCATCCAGGACACGCTGGTCCGCGGCATCACGCTGCAGCAGCAGGGCCGTCATGCCGACGCCGCAGTGGATTTCCGCGACGTGCTGCGGCGGGACCCTGGCAATGCGGCGGCGATGTATTCGCTGGCCGTGGTGGCGCTGCACGACGGCGATCCCGCGGCGGCCATGCAGCTCGGCCAGCAGGGTGTGGCGGTGGCGCCGCGCTTCGCGCCTTTGCACAACGTGCTGGGCAGCGCGCTGCAGCGCCAGGGGCGCAACGCCGAGGCCGTGGCGGCCTTCGACCAGGCGCTGGCGCTCGGCGGGGAGCAGGTGGACGTATTGCTCAACAGCGGTGTCGCGCTGCGCCACCTCTTCCGCCACAAGGAGGCGCTGGAGCGCTTCGCGCGCGTGCTGGCCGTGGATCCCCACCACACCAGCGCCCTCGCCAACTGCGGCATCCTGCTCACCGAGTTCAAGCAGAGCGCGCAGGCCATCGCGATGTTCGAGCGCCTGCTGGCCGTGGCGCCCGGCTACGACTATGCGCAGGGCCTGCTGTTCTACGAGCGCATGCACATCTGCGACTGGCCGGGCGTGCAGGCGCTGGGCGAGGCCATCACGCAACGCGTGCGGGCAGGCGAGCGGGCCTGCAAGTCGCTGGCCTTCATGTGCCTGTCGGACAGTGCCGAGGACCACCAGCAGGCCGCCCGCATCTTCGCGCGGCACTATGCGCCGCGCCAGCCGCAGGCGCTGTGGCAGGGCGAACGGTACCGGCATGAACGCATCCGCGTCGCGTACCTGTCGCCGGACTTCCGCGAGCATCCCGTCGGCCACCTGATGGCCGGAGTGTTCGAGCACCACGACCACCAACGCTTCGAGACCATCGCCGTGTCCCTGGGCGTGGACGACCAGAGCCGGCTGCGGGCGCGCATGCTGGCGGCCTTCGACCAGTTCATCGACGCACGCAGCCTGCCCTCGGCCCAGGTCGCGTCGACGCTGCGCGCCCTCGAGGTGGACATCCTGGTCGACCTGGGGGGTTACACCTCCGACACCCGCACCGACATCCTGGCCTGGCGGCCGGCGCCGGTGCAGGTCAACTACCTCGGGTACCCGGGCACCATGGGCACGGACTACCACGACTACATCCTCGCGGACCGCCATGTGATCCCACCCGAACACCAGCGCTTCTACGACGAGCGCGTGGTGTACCTGCCCGACACCTACCTGCCCACCGACGGGTCGGTGGCCCTGCCCGACGCCACGCCCAGCCGCAGCGACTGCGGCCTGCCAGAGCACGGTTTCGTGTTCTGCGCCTTCAGCCACGACTACAAGATCACCCCCCAGGTGTTCGGCGTGTGGATGCGGCTGCTGCAGCAGGTACCCGGCAGCGTGCTATGGCTGGTGTCGCGGGGCGAAGCCACACAGGCCAACCTGCGGCGCGAAGCGGCTTCGCAAGGCGTGGCGCCGGAACGGCTGGTGTTCGCCGGCCGCGTGCCCCGCGTCGAAGACCACCTGGCGCGGTACCGCCAGGCCGACCTGTTCCTGGACACCCATCCCTACAACGCCCACACCACGGCCGCCGACGCGCTGATGGCCGGGCTTCCGGTGCTGACCCACATGGGCCACGCCTTCCCCGCCCGCGTGGCGGGCAGCGTGCTGCACACCATGGGACTGCCCGAACTCATCACGCATTCACTGGCGGAGTACGAGGCCCGCGCCCTGGAACTCGCCAGGGCGCCCGCCACCCTTGCGGCACTGCGGCAGAAGCTCGCGGAGCTTCGCCGCCACAGCCCACTTTTCGATACCGCCGGTTTTTGCCGGCATCTGGAAGCTGCCTACGTCGCCATGTGGCGTGCCACCCAGTTGGGTGACGTGCGCGATGCACTCAAGCGCTGACCATCTTTGGGGCAAATGACACGGTTTGGGTGCACGCTCCACACCTCCCTGGTGCATTTGATAGATTGATGGAATGAGGGCATCACCCGGTTGACGGAGGCGGCTCGAAGCGTGTAGCGCAATAGCAACTGAAAGCGGTGCTTCCTACCGAAATTTGCAGCTCAGCCCGTTGTGTCCCACCGCACAAAGCTAACATTTCTCCCATGTTGGTCACAGCCAAACCCCGGCCACCAGCTACCAACACGGTGGTCAACTAGGAAGGAATCGCATATATGAAGAAGTCACTCATCGCCTTGGCAGTCCTGGGCGCCATGGTCGGCGCCGTCCACGCCCAATCCAGCGTCACGCTGTACGGCAAGATCGACGTGGGCCTGCTGCACACCGATCCTTTCGGTGGTGTGAGCCAGTTCAACGTCCAGTCCGGCAACTTCTCCGGCAGCCGTTGGGGCCTGATGGGTTCCGAAGACCTGGGTGGTGGCCTGAAGGTCAACTTCCAGCTGGAGCAGGGCTTCAACGTGGACACCGGCAGCTTTTCCGCCGCTGGCCAGCAATTCAGCCGTAATTCCTGGCTGGGCCTCTCCGGCGGCTGGGGTGAAGTGCGTGTCGGCAAGCCCTGGACGGCTTACGACGATGTGAGCGGCGCCATCAACGCCATGTGGGATTCCACGTTCTCGGTCGAAAACAACTTCTTCCGCAGCACGGCTTACAACGCCAATCCCGGCAACACGATCAAGTACACGACGCCCAGCTTCAGCGGCTTCTCCGGTGCAGTGAGCTACACGCTGGACGAAAACAAGGCCGTCGACAACACCGTGAAGTCGATCAGCCTGGCCTACGCCAACGGCCCCATCGCTGGTGGCTTCGGCTACCAGACCGAAGGCCAGGGCGCTGGCCCCGACCTGAAGTACACCCGCCTGAGCGCGTCGTACGACTTCGGCGGCTTCATCCTGAAGGGCCTGTACGGCAACGCCAAGCTGGGCGCAGCCAAGACCAACGAGTACTCGATCGGCGCAGACATCCCCCTGAGCGGCGCCTTCGCACTGTCGACCTCCTACGGCTACTCCAAGGACAACACGGCAGCCGGTAACGAAAAGCGCAAGGGCTTCACCATCGGTGGCCTGTACACCCTGTCCAAGCGCACCGACGTGTACCTGGGCGTGACCGACTGGGACGGCAAGACCAGCGGCGTCAAGACCAACGGCGACACGAAGTACGGCATCGGCATGCGCCACTCCTTCTGATCCCCTGCGGCGCCACCCGCCGCTGGAGAGACGAAATCAAAACCGCCCGGGAAACCGGGCGGTTTTTTTATGGGCGAATGGGGCCGCAGCTGGGGCGTGCCGCGCCTCAGACGTGTGCGCTGAACAACGCGCCGGCCATGCGGTCGGCCGTCTTGAACACGGCGAGGTTCGCGAGAAAGGCGTTCTTGGCCTGGAGCTGGGTCACCACATCGGTCTCCAGCGCGGCGCCGACGGATTCGGAGCGGGTGATGCTGGCCGTGACGCCTCCTCCGGGCTTGGCCCGCTGTTCCACCTCCTCCCGGTGAAACTCGGCGGTCGTCACGTTCGCCACGTTGTGCGCGGAGGCTTGCAGTTGGGTCCGCGCGGCCTGCATGCCCGACATTGCGATGCTGACGATGGAGTTCATGGGCGGATTATGGGCGCCGTGCGCCACAGAGTGTCACGGGACTGTGAATCGCCGAACGCTCAAGCGGCGGGCACGTCGCCCGCCTGCGGATGGCGCAGCAACAACCGCTCCAGCGCGTTCAGCGCCTCGTAGGAAGCCGCGAAACTCTCGAACAGCGCAGCGTCGGAAGGCGCCGCACCCGAGCGGTTCCAGCCACGGCGGATGGTCTCGAAGATCTCGCCGAAGCTGCGCCGCCCGTCGATCAGCCGCAGGATATCCACGGAATGCCTGCCCGGGTCCACGGTCATCGAGATGCCGGAATGCTGGTGCTGCAACAGGAACGGTTTGCCCCGGTTGGCGTTGAAGACGCGCGACATGATGTCGCCGTTGATGGGCTCGTGGAAGAAGAAGGGCACCATCTCCACATCCCCATAGGCCGCGGTGCAGGCGGCATGTTGTGTGAGGTAGAAGCAATGCATGGTGATGTCGCCCGCCAGCAGTTCCGCGCAGGCCTGCTGGCGTTGCAGCGGCCACTGGCGCCATGCGGCCACCATGGCGGGCGGGTTGTGGCCCAGCAGCATGTGCGGCAGGTAGGCCGCCCGGCCCCGCTGCACCTCGGTGAAATTCAGGTGCAGGCCATGGCCCTGCACCAGCCATTCGTGGAGCTCATCGACGGTGTAGGCGCGGTCCTGGGAATGCAGCAGCAGGTCGTAGAGGCCGGCGTCCCCGGTCTTGTGGTCGATGTAGATGTCCTGCTCGCCCCGCCGGAACCAGTTGCGCGCCGGCAGCGCTTCCAGCAGTGCGCGCGCCTGCGCAATGCGCGCGGGCCCGTCGGTGGGCCCATCCGCCTGCACGCGGCGCAGCAGCGACTGCATCTGGTAGACCCCCGTGCGGCCGATGCTGCCATAGACCATCACGCCCAGCGCGCCGTCGGGCTTGCGCAGCGCCAGCAACGCACGCAGGCCCGCATCGGGGTCGGCCAGGTGGTGCAGCACGCCCGAGCAGTTGATGTAGTCGAAGGGCGCCAAGTCCAGCTGCGGCAGGTTCAGCAGCGAATCGCGCACCCAGTCGATGTTGTCCAGCCCGCGCGCTTTTGCGCGCTCCTGCGCGATGCGCGTGCTGGTCTCGCTGAGGTCGAGGTGCACGACGCGCGCGTCGGTGCCCCGCAGCTGCTCGGCCAGGAAGATCGTCGCATCGCCCGTGCCGCCGCCGGCCACCAGGGCACGGAACCCCTGGCGGAAGGATTGCCGGCCGCCGAAGCAGTAGTGGTTGAGCATCGGCAAATCTTCCAGCCACGTGCGCAGCAGGCGGTGCCTGTCGTCCTTCGGGTCACGCGCCGGATATGGCAGCGCCTCGTACTGCGCACGGACGTCGGGCAGATGGTCGGCGGGAGACGCGGTGGACATGGAAGCTCCGGGCAGTGGCAAGGCCGGTGAGTATCCCACCGCGCCCGCGCCCATGCGGTGTCCACCAGGGACGCTGGCGGCCGCCCCCACAGGGCGATCAGGGCTCGCGGATCGCCTCGTCGATGCCCTTGGTCAGCGGCCACGCCAGGTACGACAGCACCGTGCGCTTGCCCACCACGATCTCGGCGCTGAGCGTCATGCCGGGCAGCAGGCGGGCGGACTCCGTCATGTTCTTGAGTTGCGTGCCTTCGAGCTGCAGGCGGCCCAGGTAATAGGCATCGGACAACGCGCCCGGCGCGGCGGTCTCGCGTCGGAAGGCGTCCTCGGTGAGGGTGCGCACCTTGGCATCGAGCGCACCATGGCGCTGGAACGGGAAGGCATCGAGCTTCACATGCACCGGGTCGCCCTTGCGCACATAACCCACGTCGGCAGCGTCCAACTGCACCTCCACCTCCAGCGGCGCGTTGAGCGGTACCAGCGTGAAGAAAGTTTCGGCCTCGCGCACCACCGAGCCGGGCGAGAGCTTGGCGATCTCGAGCACCACCGCGTCCACCGGCGCGGTCAGCGCGACCAGGTTGCTGCGGCGGTCGGCCTTCTGCAGCTGCTCGCGGATGGCGTCACGCTCGCGCGAGGCGGTCAGCAGGTCTTCCATCAGCTTCTGCCGCCAGCCGCGCTCGAAGGCGAGCTTCTCGGCTTCGAAGGAGGCCAGCTCGCGCTGCACCTCCTGCTCGCGGCGCACCACCAGCTCGAGCTCGCGTTCGACCTCCTTGCTGCGCTGCTGCGCCTCCAGCAGCTGCAGCGGCGCGCCGACCTTCTGCGCCACCATCTTTTCCTGCATGGCCTCGATCTGCTTGAGCGACTTGAGGCGCGACTCGACCAGCTGCTGGTCGCTGCGGTTCGTGGCAAGCGCCGCACGCAGGCGCCCTACTGTCTCGGCCATGCGCAGTTGCTGCGCGCGGTAGTTGGCGCGGCGTTCCTGCAGCAGGCTCGCCTGCAGGCGGTCGTCCTCGCTGCTGGTGGCCTTGGTGGCGGGCAGCTTGCCCGACAGCTCCTGCTCGAAGCCTGCCACCTGCGTCTCCAGGCTGTCCAGGCGCTGGCGCAGCTGCGTCTCGTCGGCCTTCGCGAAGGTGGCGTCCAGCGAGGCCAGCACCTCGCCCTTCTTCACCACCTGGCCCACGCGCACATTGAGCGCCTGCACCACCGCCGTCTCCAGCGGCTGCACCACGATGTTGGGCGTGGGGTTGACCAGCCGGCCGCGCGCCGTCACCACCTGGTCGATGTGCGACACGCTGGCCCACACGACGAAGGCGATCAGGAACGCCAGCAGCAGGTGCACCGTGGCCTGCGCATACCGCGGCACGGGGCTGCGCTCGATCTCGTCCGCATCGGGCAGGTACTCCACCACGACCTTGCGGCCGCCCTTGCCGGTGAGCCGCGGCCAGCGCTTGCCCTGCACGGCCGGCGCGGTGGCCGCGGCGGGCGCCATCACGCGCTGGCGCGCGTCGGCGCCCGCGTCGGCACCAGCGTCCGAATGCGCCGGCTGCAGCGCCTGGCCCGCGGGCGAGGCTACAGGTGGCTGGTCTGCTGGTTCCATAGGTTCTGGTAGGTCTCGCAGCGTCCCAGGAGTTCCGGATGGCGCCCACTGTCCATCAGCTGGCCATGCTGCATGACCAGGATCGCATGCGCATTGACCAGGGTCGAGAGTCGGTGCGAGATCATGATCACGGTGCGGCCCACCGCGATGCGCGACAGGTTGCGGATGAAGATGGCCTCGCTCTCCGGGTCCAGCGCGCTGGCCGCCTCGTCGAGGATCAGGATGCGCGGCTTGGTCAGCAGCGCACGCGCGATGGACAGCCGCTGCTTCTGCCCGCCCGAGAGGTTGGAGGCGTTCTCCTCCAGCAGCGTGTTGTAACCCTGGGGCAGCCGCTCGATGAACTCGGCCGCGCCGGCCGCTTCGGCCGCGGCCACGATCTCCTCGAAGGTGGCCTCGGGCCGCGCCACGCAGATGTTGTCGCGCACCGTGCCGCGGAAGAGGAAGTTCTCCTGCAGCACCACGCCGATCTGCCGGCGCAGGTGGGCCAGCTCGATCTCGCGCGCATCGGTGCCGTCGAAGCGCACCACGCCCTCCTGCACGCCATACAGGCCCTGGATCAGCTTGGTGAGCGTGGACTTGCCCGAGCCGCTGCGCCCCACGATGCCCACGAGCGCCCCGGCCGGAATCGTGAAGCTCGCGCGGTCCAGCGCGTTCATGCTGGAGCCGGGGTAGCGGAAAGTCACATTGTCGAAAGCGACTTCCCCCGCCAGCTCGGGCCGCAGCGCGCCGGCGCCGCTGCGCCCCTCGGGCGGGCGGTTCATCACCTCTCCCAGCATGCGCACCGATAGCGCCGTCTCCTGGTATTCGTTGACCAGCCCCACGATCTGGATCAGCGGCTGCACCACGCGGCCCGAAATCATCTGGAAGCCGATCAGCGCGCCCACGGTCAACGAATGGTCGAAGACCTGCTGCGCGCCCAGCACGATGATCACCACCGGCAGCAGCTTGCCCAGCAGGTCGGTGATGGCCGCGCCCGTGATGCCGATGTGGCCCACGCGGAAATGCATGTTGATGGACTGCGCCGAGCGCTGGTCCCACTGGCGGCGCTGCGCGGGCTCGATGGCCAGCGCCTTGATGGTGCGCATGCCGTGGATGGTCTCGACCATCATGGCCTGGCGGTCGGCCTCGGCGCGGTACAGGTCGCCGAGCCGTCGCTGGTAGATGGGCACCATCACCGCCACCACGGTGGCGATCAGCAGCGTGAAAGCCAGCGTGACCATCGCCAGCTTGGCCGAGTACATGAACAGGATGGGCAGGAAGATCAGCAGCGAGGTCAGGTCCAGCGCGGTGAAGAACATGCGCCCGGTGAGGAAGGCGCGGATCTTCTCCACCTGCTGCATGTGGCGTGTGATCACGCCCGCCGAGGTGGAGTCGAAATAATCGATGGGCAGCGACAGCAGCTGCGCGAAGGTGCGCCGCGTGAGGCGCATGTCGATCTTGTTGCTGGCCGACAGCGTGAGGATCTGCCGCAAGAAGCCGAACAGCGCGTCGAAGCACAGCGCCACCACGATGCCCACCGCCAGCACCCACAGCGTGGACACGCTCTGGTGCACCAGCACCTTGTCGATCACCAGCTGGAAGAACACCGGCGAGGCCAGCGCCAGCAGGTGCATCGCAATCGCCGCGATCGCCACGTCGCGCAGCGCCGCCTTCTGCTTGAGGATCTCGGGGATGAACCAGCGCAGGCCGAAAGGCTGGTTGGGGTCGGGCAGGGAATACAGCCGCTTGAGCAGGAAGACCTCGCCCCGCCAGAGCGCCTTGAACGCGCCCTGCCCCATCAGCCGCACCTCGGTGGCCCGCTCGCCCATCGGATCCAGCACGGCCACCTGGCCCTCGCCGTCGCTAGAGGCGCCCATCACGATCACGCAATGCCCATTGGCCAGCCGCGCCATCAGCGGGAACACGCCCTGCTGCGCGAGCAACCCCTTCCAGCTCAGCGTGTCAAAGCGCGCCTTGAGCCCGATGTCGGCAGCGATGCGCAACAGCGTGGCAGGCGGAGGCTCCTCGGCCACCAGCGCGTAATCCTCGATCAGCCGCTCAGGATTGACCGGCAGTCGATGGTGTTGCGCGATGGCCGCGAGGCACTGGATGGTGGTGTGGGGATATCGCTCGGCCATAGGCTGGGCTCCCGGAGGGGATGGGTAATTTCAGCATGGGGCGAGCGGGGTGGTCCGGAGAATTGGGGGGCATTGGGGGGGCTTCTCGGGCTGGTGAGGCTGCACATGCCCGATGGATCAGGATCGGGAAAAATCTATCACCCTCCAAGTCTCAGGTAGCAGGTCCTCGTCGAAGGGCTTCCGCATGCGATCAAACTCCTGAGCGCCGGAAAGCACGGATTCATTCATGTCCTGGACGGCATAGGTGAAGGACCCTGCCCCCAGCGACCCGATGCCCCAGGGGCGCCGTTTGTGAGCGAACACAGAAGCGGGCAATGACGCTGCCAAGGAACTGAGGACTGATTCCAGGTGCCGTGCGTTGTCAGCGCCCAATGCAGAGGCCATCGCACACACCACGAACGGTCTCGAGCCTCCAAGGCTTTTGCGTCGGCAATCGATGGCCTTCACTCTGAAATAGAAATCTGGGGGAATCAACTCCTTTTCGCAGACCGTCCATCCCGGCGCCCAAGTTTCCATGCTCAAGAATGTCCAGCCGGCACACCCGTCGGCATTCACGGGAGAACCATGCGCCCATCGCATATGGGATTGCGCATTCCAGGAGAGTTTCCCGAAGGCCACCATCTTCTTCGGATCGGGCGAGTATTGGAGGCATCGCACGGCGGCCTTACCTCGGGCCAGCTTCACAAAAGGCGCAAGCAAAGATGCCAAGGATTCCCAACGGCTCCATGCCCACAGGTCCGGACGGACATCCAGACCTTTCAATACAAAAACGTCATACCCATGCTCGTGGTATTTCATATACAAGATAAGTGAACAAGTATTGCCTCTGCATGGAGCCAGATTGGTGTTAACCCCCAATTTCAACGTTCACCGGCCTCCAGCGCAAATAGCTTGGCCACGCGGCGGAATGAAGAAAGGACGCAAATACATCTGATGCCTGTGCGAGCAGAAACCAGTCGCCCGAAGACATGGCGAAAGAGCCAGCGGAGACTTGAAGAATCGTGCCCTCAGGATGCAGCGCCACCGGCGATTCCTGGTAGCCACGACAGTGCTGGTGATCCGCGCCTCGGTACTCCAGCACAAACAAGCCGGGCCCACCTGCGACTTGGACATAGGACCCATCCTCGGCTGAGAGGTTTGCATAAGACGACCTGGTGCGTTTGAGTTCGCGCGCGAGTTGCTTCGCACTCGGATTCAACAACGGTCTGCACCCTTCGCGCAGGAAGATCATGCGGTTTCGCCGGCGGCTATACGGGCATTCCGATCAAGGAGTTCACTCCGTGAACGGACCCTGCTCAAAGGTGACATTGCCTCCGAGGAACTCCCGGACCCAGACGTCTCGGAGTTCTTCCCCACGACCTTGAACGCCAAAGGCCACATCCGGGCGTTGCATGGACACCCACTGCAGCAAGGTTTCGAGGGCCGCACTGCCGCCGTAGAAGGTAAAGAACGCTTCTCCTCGCATGAAGAGATCCTTGAGGCCATCCCCGACATGGCGATGAAGCCCGCGATCGACCAACATCGCCGCGAGCCCCTCATCAAACTCAGAGGGGTTGATCGCACCGCCGTCCAGGTACTGCAAATTTGCGAAGGTGTAGTAGCTCATCCGGACAAACTCCAGGGCGCGTCGCACCCGCTCTGCGGCGCTATCGCGCTGGTACGCGTAGTTGCTTCGTCATACCCATCTCAACCCTGCTTCCCGCATCCAGCAGTCCCCACAGACCCAAAGCGCCAAGGGGTAGAAAAAGAGATGGGATATACAGGCCAAAGATCACAAGCCCAAGAATCCACGCCCAGAGGCGCCGCCTGCGTATACCCCACGCGGCGACCTCCACCAGCGTCGCCAGCAACAAGCAGAGCACGGCAACCGCCACCAGCGCCGGCCTTTGCGATTGGGCAGCACCAGCTTCGGTTGAGATCCAAAAGGCTACGCCCCCGAGTGCCACGGCGGCAAGCACGTAGAGCACCGCACTGAAGTGCAGGCACTTCGTCGCCATTCCCAATCGATGTGTGACGCTCATTCCGTGTTCCTTCTTGAAACGAAATTGCTGCGCACTTCGCGAGTACGTCAAACTCAACAGTCTTCACTCACTACCAGTGGTTTGCCGCTTGTGTTGAATGTGCCTTGGCCGCACCATGACCGCAATACGTCGAAGTGGTGATCCTCCATCCCGCTGCGATTCACCTGACGCAGATGACACCGTCGACCATCGACATGGCCAGCAGTCAGCGCCGCTTTCCAAGAACTCCGTGTATTCCACTTGGCTGCGTTTCCTCGTAGTACACAGCCTGATCCTCAAGCTCATCAAGCGCTTCAGACTGAAACGTGGCGGATTTCACCGACCAAGCGCGCGCCTGACCTGGGCCAAGGCTTGATTGGCTGGCACCAATTCAACGGCGCCACGTTCCACTTCGTCGATGCGGCGGCAAAGTTCCTCGTCCCATGCGGCCTCGACCTCGGGCTCGTGGGGCTCGAGGCTGGCCAGCAGCTCTTCCGCAAGGCGTGCGCGCTCATGGGGTGACAGGGCCTGTGCCTTGGCGGTCAGTTCTGCAACGAGATCTGGCATGCAATGCTCCAGCCCAATGGGCCGACGCTTCGCAGTCTACGCCGCAAGGGACGCCGTGCTCCAGCGCCAAACCCGCGCAATTTCGCCGGCGAAACACAAAAGCGGCCGTCCAAATACATGAACGGCCGCCTCTCCAGCCCCGCTGTCCAATCACGCCGCAAAGCAAGACGCCATCGCGGCGCCTGCTGCCCGCAGCGCTCTCCTACCCCTGCCCGCCCGACGACAAGAACCCCTTGCCCGCCTCGTCCAGCCCGGCGATCTTCGGCTTGGCCGGGTTGTTGACCGCGACCTGCTGCGCCTGGCTGCCCAGGAGTTGGCCGTTGGCGTCGAACTGGCGCATGGTGTCGACCATGCTGCTGACGGCCAGGCTGGCGGCGCCCTGGCCGGTGGCGCCGGGGGCGCTGTCCAGCTTGAACAGGGACGCGACGGCTTCGGTGGTGCCACCGCCGCTGTCGGCGAAGCTGCCCAGCACCTGGGCCAGGCCGCTCACGCGGGTGCGCAGGTCTTGCGGGGCGGCTTCGTCCACCACCAGCTTGGTCTGATGCTGGTTCGGCAGGTCGATGTGGAAAGCGGCTTCGGCCTGTGGCGCGCCAGCCGGTGCTACCGGGGCGGCGGCGCTGGCGTCGGCCTGCGGCTGGCCGCCGTTCTCGGCCAGCAGGGCAATGGACTGTTCCACGGTGGCGGGCGCCGTGGCCTGGCGGTCGGCCACGAACCACACGTCCGCTGCGGCGTGCGAGGCACCGTCGGTGGTCTCGTAGCTGGAGGTCAGGCCCACAAGGTTGCCGTTGTCCTTGGACAGCGTGCTGTCCGTGGCCAGGCTGATGCGGGCGATGCCCAGCTCGGCGAGCGTCTTGAGCTCGTTGGCGCCGCTGATGCCGTCGGCGTTGCCGTCGATCCACACGCGCAGGTCGCCGAAGGCCGCATCGTCGCCGCCGATCCAGCCGTCGCCGGTGGTGTCGAGCTCGCGCAGGGCGGCGTAACCGTCCAGCGCGCGGCTGCCGTCGGCCATGCGGGTGCCGGAGCCGAAAAGCTCGGAGCCGTCGTTGATGCTGCCGTCCGCATTGCGGTCGAGCACCAGCAAGCCGTCGCCGCTGCCCACCCATCCGGTACGGATGCTGTTGCCGTCACCGAAGAGGTCGAAGTTCACGCCGTTGGAGATGCTGCGGGTGCTGATGCCGTTGCCATCCAGGTCCAGGATGATGGGCGTGCCCAGCGCCAGGTGCTGCACCTGCTCGGTGGTGAAGGCCGCGATCTGCGTGGTCGTCAGCGCTTCCACCTGCGTGGTGGTCAGCGCGGCCACCTGGTCGGTGGTGAGGGCCACCACCTGCGCGGTGTTGAGCGCCACCACCTGCGAGGTGCGCAGGGCCACCAGGTCGGTGGTCTCCATCGCCGCCACCTGCGCCGTGGTCAACGCGGCCACGCCGGCCGTGCTGAGTGCCGCGACCTGCGCGGTCGTGAGTGCCACCACCTGGTCGGTGGTCAGCGCCGCGACCTGCGTGGTCTTCAGGGCCACGATGTCGGTGGTCTTGAGCACCTGCACCTGGTCGGTGGTCAGCGCCGCCACCTGGGCGGTGGTGAGCGCCGCGATCTGCGCGGTGCGCAGGGCCACGATGTCGGTGGTCTCGATGGCCGCCACCTGGTCGGTGGACAGTGCAGCGATACCGGCCGTCGTCAGGGCCGAGATCTGCGCGGTGGTGAGGGCCACCACCTGGTCGGTGGTGAGCGCGGCCACCTGGCTGGTGTTCAGCACGGCCACCTGCGTGGTGCGCAATGCCGCCAGGTCGGTGGTCTCCATCGCCGCCACCTGGGCCGTCGTCAGCGCCGCGATGCCCGCGGTGGTGAGCGACGTGACCTGCGCCGTCGTCAGCGCCACCACCTGGTCGGTGGTGAGTGCCGCGACCTGCGTGGTCTTCAGCGTGGCGATGTCGGCCGTCTGCAGCACTGCGACCTGGTCGGTGGTGAGCGCTGCCACCTGGGCCGTGGTCAGGGCCAGCACCTGGGCCGTGCCGAGCGCCACGATGTCGGTGGTCTCGATGGCTGCCACCTGCGCGGTGTTCAGCGCCGCGATACCGGCCGTGGTCAGCGCCGCGACCTGGGCCGTGGTGAGTGCCACCACCTGATCGGTGGTGAGCGCGGCCACCTGCGCCGTGGTCAGCACGGCCACCTGCGTGGTGCGCAGGGCCGCCAGGTCGGTGGTCTCCATGGCCGCCACCTGGGCGGTGTTCAGGGCCACGACACCCGATGTGGTCAGGGCGGCGACCTGGGCCGTGGTCAAGGCCACGACCTGGTCGGTGGTCAAGGCCGCGACCTGCGTGGTCTTCAGCGAGGCTACCGTGGCGGTGTTGAGCACCACCAGCTGGTCGGTGGTGAGCGCCGCGATCTGCGCAGTGGTCAGGGCCGTGACCTGCGCCGTGCGCAAGGCTGCCACGTCGGCCGTCTCCATGGCCGCCACCTGCGCGGTGGACAGTGCCGCGACACCCAAGGTGCTCAGGGCCGTGACCTGCGCCGTGGTCAGGGCCACCACCTGGTCGGTGGTCAGGGCCGCGATCTGCGCGGTGTTGAGCACCGCCACCTGCGCGGTCTTCAGGGCCGCCAGGTCACTCGTCTCGATGGCCGCGACCTGCGCGGTGTTGAGCGCCAGCACGCCGGCCGTGGTCAGCGCGCCGATCTGCGCGCTGTTCAGCGCCACCACCTGGTCGGTGGTGAGTGCGGCCACCTGGGTGGTCTTGAGCGCGGCGACCATGGTGGTGCTCAACGCGCCGATCTGGTCGGTCGTGAGTGCGGCCACCTGCGTGGTCTTGAGCGCCTCGACCTGCGTAGTGCGCAGGGCGGCCACGTCGGCCGTCTCCATCGCGGCGATCTGCTCGGTGGACAGTGCGGCGATGCCGGCCGTGCTGAGCGTGGCCACCTGCGCCGTGGTCAGCGCCACCACCTGGTCGGTGGTCAGCGCGGCGATCTGCGCCGTGTTCAAAGCCGCCACCTGCGTGGTCTTGAGCGCGGCCAGGTCACCGGTCTCGATGGCCGCCAGCTGCGCCGTGTTCAGCGCCGCCACTGCCGAGGTGGCCAGCGCCGCGATCTGCGCGCTGCTCAGCGCCACAACCTGGTCGGTGGTGAGCGCCGCGACCTGTGCCGTGCGCAGCGCCGCGATCGTGGCCGTGCTCAGCACACCGATCTGGTCAGTGGTGAGCGCGGCCACCTGGGCCGTGGTCATGGCGTTGACCTGCGTGGTGCGCAGGGCCGCCACGTCGGTGGTTTCCATGGCCGCCAGCTGGGCGGTGCTCAAGCCCACCACGCCGGCCGTGGTCAGGGCCGCAACCTGCGCGGTGGTCAGCGCCACCACCTGGTCGGTGGTCAAGGCCGCCACCTGGGTGGTCTTCAGCGAGGCCACCGTGGCGGTGTTGAGCACCACCACCTGGTCGGTGGTGAGCGCCGCGATCTGCGCCGTGGTCATGGCCGTGACCTGCGCCGTGCGCAAGGCTGCCACGTCGGCCGTCTCCATAGCCGCCACCTGGTCGGTGGACAGTGCCGCGACGGCCGCGGTGCTCAGCACGCCGACCTGGGCCGTCGTGAGCGCCACCACCTGGTCGGTGGTGAGCGCCGCCACCTGGGCCGTGTTCAGCGCAGCCACCTGGCTGGTGCGCAGGGCAGCGATGTCGCTGGTCTCGATGGCGGCCACCTGCGACGTGTTCAGTGCCGCGATGCCCGCCGTGGTCAGCGACGCCACCTGCGCGGTCGTCAGGGCCACCACCTGGTCGGTGGTGAGCGCGGCGACCTGCGTGGTCTTGAGCACCGCGATGTCGGTGGTCTGCAGCACGGCCACCTGGTCGGTGGTCAGGGCTGCCACCTGGGCGGTGGTCAAGGCCAGCACCTGGGCCGTGCCGAGTGCCACGATGTCGGCGGTTTCGATGGCCGCGACCTGCTCGGTAGACAGCGCAGCGATGCCCGCGGTGGTCAACGATGCGATCTGCGCGGTGGTGAGCGCCACCACCTGGTCGGTGGTCAGCGCCGCGACCTGCGTGGTCTTCAGCGCCGCGATCTGCGTGGTGCGCAGGGCGGCGAGGTCGCCCGTCTCGATGGCCGCCACCTGGGCCGTGGACAAAGCCGCCACGCCGGTGGTGCTCAGCGCCGCCAGCTGGGAAGAGCTCAGGGCCACGATCTGGTCGGTGGTCAGGGCCGCCACCTGCGTGGTCTTCATCGCCGCGAGATCCGTGGTCTGCAGGGCCGCCACCTGGTCGGTGGTCAGGGCCACGACCTGCGCGGTGGTGAGCGCCACCACCTGGTCGGTGGTCAGGGCCACGATGTCGGTGGTCTCGATGGCGGCGATCTGCTCCGTCGTCATCGCCGCCACGCCGGCCGTGGTCAGGGCCGCGACCTGGGCCGTGGTGAGAGCCACCACCTGGTCGGTGGTCAGCGCCGCGACCTGCGTGGTCTTGAGCGCAGCGATCTGCGTGGTGCGCAGGGCCGCCAGGTCACCGGTCTCGATGGCCGCCACCTGGGCTGTGGACAACGCCGCCACGCTGGCGGTGCCCAGCGCAGCCAGCTGCGCGGAACTCAGGGCCACGATCTGGTCGGTGGTCAGCGCCGCCACCTGCGTGGTCTTCATCGCCGCGAGGTCCGTGGTCTGCAGCACGGCCACCTGGTCGGTGGTCAGCGCTGCCACCTGGGCGGTGGTGAGGGCCGTGACCTGCGCCGTGGTCAGCGCCACGATGTCGTTGGTCTCGATGGCTGCGACCTGTTCGGTGCTCAGGGCCGCCACACCGGCGGTCGTGAGTGCGGCGATCTGCGCCGTGTTGAGCGCCACCACCTGATCGGTGGTCAGCGCCGCCACCTGGGTGGTGCGCAAAGCCGCCACGGTGGTGGAACTCAATGCGCCGATCTGGTCGGTAGTCAGGGCCGCGACCTGCGCGGTGTTGAGCACCACCACCTGCGCGGTGCGCAGGGCGGCCACATCGGAGGTCTGCATGGCCGCCAGCTGGTCGGTGGTCAGCGCCGCCACACCGGCCGTGGTGAGCGCGGCAACCTGGGCCGTGGTGAGGGCCACGACCTGGTCGGTGGTGAGCGCCGCCACCTGGGTGGTCTTGAGCGCGGCGACCTGCGCGGTGCGCAAGGCGGCCACGTCGGCCGTCTCCATCGCGGCGATCTGCTCGGTGGACAGCGCGGCGATGCCGGCCGTGCTGAGCGTGGCCACCTGCGCCGTGGTCAGCGCCACCACCTGGTCGGTGGTCAGCGCGGCGATCTGTGCCGTGTTCAAAGCCGCCACCTGCGTGGTCTTGAGCGCGGCCAGGTCGCCGGTCTCGATGGCCGCCACCTGCGCCGTGTTCAGCGCCGCCACCGCCGAGGTGGCCAGCGCCGCGACCTGCGCGCTGCTCAGTGCCACGACCTGGTCGGTGGTGAGGGCCGCGACCTGCGCCGTGCGCAGCGCGGCGATCGTGGCCGTGCTCAGCACACCGATCTGGTCGGTGGTGAGCGCGGCCACCTGGGCTGTGGTCATGGCGTTGACCTGCGTGGTGCGCAGGGCCGCCACATCGGTGGTTTCCATGGCCGCCACCTGCGCGGTGGTCAGGGCCGCCACACCGGCGGTGGCCAGCGCCGCCACCTGGGCGGTCGTCAGCGCCACCACCTGGTCGGTGGTCAGGGCGGCCACTTGCGTGGTCTTGAGGACCGCGATGTCGGAGGTCTCCAGCACGGCGACCTGGTCGGTCGTCAGCGCGGCGACCTGCGCCGTGTTGAGCGCGAACACCTGCGCGGTGCGCAGGGCCACGATGTCGGTGGTCTCGATGGCGGCGATCTGCTCCGTGCTCAGGGCCGCGATGGCGGCCGTGCTCAGCACGGCGATCTGCGCAGTCGTGAGCGCCACGACCTGGTCGGTCGTGAGTGCCGCCACCTGCGCGGTGTTGAAGGCCGCCACCTGCGCGCTGCGCAGTGCCGCCACGTCCGTGGTTTCCATGGACGCGACCTGGGCCGTGGTCAGGGCGGCGATACCGGCCGTGGTGATGGCCGCCACCTGCGCGGTGGACAGCACCACGATCTGGTCGGTCGTGAGGGCGGCCACCTGCGTGGTCTTGAGCGTGGCGATGGCCGCGGTGCCGAGGCCGGCGATCTGGTCCGTGGTCAAGGCCGCGATCTGGGCCGTCGTCAGGGCGGCGATCTGCGTGGTGCGCAGGGCCGCGACGTCCACCGTTTCCACGGCGGCCACCTGCTGGGTGGACAGCACCGCCACGCCCGCGGTCGTGATCGCCTGCACCTGCGCGGTCTGCAGGGCGACGATCTGGTCGGTGGTGAGTGCCGCGACCTGCGTGGTCTTCAGGGCGGCGATGTCGTTGGTCTCCAGCGACGACACCTGGTCGGTGGTCAGCGCCGCGATCTGGGCGGTGGTGAGGGCGGCCACCTGGCTGGTGCTCAGGGCCACGATGTCGCGGGTCTCGATGGCGGCCACCTGGTCGGTGGTCAGCGCCGCCACGCCGGCAGTGGACACGGCAGCGACCTGCGCGGTGGTGAGGGCCACGACCTGGTCGGTCGTCAGTGCCGCCACCTGCGCGGTATTGAGGGCCGCGACCTGGGAGGTCTTGAGGGCCGCCACGTCCGTGGTCTCGATGGCCGCGACCTGGGAGGTGGAGAGCGCCGCCACACCGGAGGTGGTGATGGCACCGACCTGGGCGGTGTTCAGGGCCACGATCTGGTCCGTGGTCAGCGCCGCGACCTGCGTGGTCTTCAGCGCCGCGACGGTGGCCGTGCTCAGGGCTCCCACCTGGTCGGTCGTGAGGGCCGCCACCTGCGCGGTGGTCAGCGCCGCGACCTGGGTGGTGCGCAGGGCCGCCACGTCACGGGTTTCCATGGCCGCCACCTGCTCGGTGGTCAGCGCCGCGACGCCGGCCGTGCTGACCACCGCCACCTGGGCGGTCGTCAGCGCGACCACCTGGTCGGTGGTGAGGGCCGCGACCTGCGCGGTGTTGAGGGCCGCGACCTGCGCGGTCTTCAGCGCCGCGACATCGGTGGTCTCGATGGCCGCGACCTGGGCCGTGGACAGCGCCGCCACGCCGGAGGTGGTGATGGCGCCGACCTGCGCGGTGCTCAGTGCCACGATCTGGTCGGTGGTCAAGGCCGCCACCTGCGTGGTCTTCAGCGCGGCGATGGTGGCAGTGCTCAGCACGCCGACCTGGTCGGTGGTCAGCGCCGCCACCTGCGAGGTGTTCAATGCCGCCACCTGGCTGGTGCGCAGCGCCGCCACGTCGGCGGTCTCCATGGCCGCCACCTGCGCGGTGGTCAGGGCCGCCACGCCGGCGGTGCTGACCACTGCCACCTGGGCCGTGGTGAGCGCAACCACCTGGTCGGTGGTCAGGGCGGCGATCTGGGACGTGTTGAGTGCCGCGACCTGCGCGGTCTTGAGCGCCGCCACGTCGGTGGTCTCGATGGCCGCGACCTGGGCCGTGGACAGGGCCGCGACACCGGCCGTGGTGATGGCACCCACCTGGGCCGTGGACAGCGCCACGATCTGGTCGGTGGTCAGCGCCGCGACCTGGTTGGTCTTGAGCACGGCGATGGTGGCCGTGCTCAAAGCGCCTACCTGGTCGGTGGTCAGCGCCGCAACCTGGGCGGTGTTGAGCGCCGTGACCTGGGAGGTCCGCAGGGCCGCCACATCGGCGGTTTCCATGGCAGCGACCTGGTCGGTGGACAAGGCGGCGATGCCGGCCGTGCTGACGCTGGCCACCTGGGCCGTCGTCAGGGCCACGATCTGGTCGGTGGTCAGCGCTGCGACCTGGTTGGTCTTGAGCGCGGCGACCTGGCTGGTCTTCAGCGCGGCGATGTCGGTCGTCTCGATGGCGGCGACCTGCGCGGTCGACAGGGCCGCGATGCCGGCGGTGCTGATGGCGCCCACCTGGGCGGTGTTCAGCGCCACGATCTGGTCCGTGGTGAGCGCGGCCACCTGCGTGGTCTTCAGGGCGGCGACCGTGGTGGTGCTCAGCACGCCCACCTGGTCGGTGGTCAGCGCCGCGACCTGCGCGGTGGTCAGCGCCGTGGTCTGGCTGGTGCCCAGGGCCGCCACATCGGCCGTTTCCATGGCTGCGATCTGCGCGGTGGACAACGCCGCCACGCCGGCGGACGTGATGGCCGCGACCTGGGACGTCTTCAGCGCCACCACCTGGTCCGTGGTCAAGGCCGCGATCTGGGTGGTCTTGAGCGAGGCGATGGTGGCGGTGCTGAGCACGCCCACCTGATCGGTGGTCAGCGCGGCCACCTGCGCTGTGTTGAGCGCACCGATCTGGTTGGTGCGCAGGGCCGCCACGTCCGCGGTTTCCATGGCGGCGACCTGCTCGGTCGTCAGCGCCGCGACCGCTGCGGTCGACAGCACGGACACCTGGGCCGTGGTCAGCGCCACCACCTGGTCCGTGGTCAGGGCTGCGACCTGGGAGGTCTTGAGCACGGCGATCTGCGTCGTGCGCAGCACCGCCAGGTCGGTGGTCTCCATGGCCGCGAGCTGCGCCGTGGTGAGGGCGGCGATGCCTGCGGTGGTGAGCGCCTGCACCTGGTTGGTTTTGAGGGCGACCACCTGGTCGGTGGTGAGTACCGCGACCTGCGCCGTGGACAACGCAGCGATGTCCGCCGTGCTGAGCGACTGGATCTGGTCCGTCGTCAAGGCGGCGATCTGCGCCGTGGTGAAGCCGCTAACAATACTCGCCATAAAACCCCCAAGACCCCGGCGTGGCCACGCGGCCACCCGGAGCATCCGACCAACCCCAGCCACGCGTCCGTTGTTCCGGCGCGCGGTCTGGTAACGAATTCCCCCTGCAGGCGCGTTGCTGGACTACGCCCGTTCTGTGAATACGGCACAAGTTTTGAGAACTTGAGACAAAAAGTAAAAAATTTCCTGGAGCGGCCGCAGTATCGCTGGTACGGCTGAGAAGCCGTGTGACAGCCGATCGGGCCGGAGCCGCGTGGAAAAGGCTGGCGGAGCGGCGTCGCTTCCGCACACAAACAGGCCTCAGCGCGTGCGCAGCCACTCCGCCGCGCGGCGCTGGCCTTCCTTGCGCTGCGCCGGGCTGAGCCGCGCATCCAGCCGGATGCGGTTCGCGGTGGCGGCCCCATCGCCCGCCTGCGAGGCGACCAGCAGCCATTTCAGGGCCTCGATGCCGTCCATGGCCACGCCCTCGCCCAGCGCGTACATCCGCCCGAGGCGCGACTGGGCGGCCAGGATGCCCTGCTCGGCCGCCTGAGCGCACCAGTAGAAGGCCTTTTCCAGGTCGACCTCCACCCCCTGCCCCTGCTCGCAGGCCAGGGCCAGGTTGTACTGGGCCTCCGGGTCCCCCTGCTCGGCCGCTGCGGCCCAGCAGGCGGCTGCTTCTTCGTGGTGGCCCACGCGGGCGTGCAGCAGCCCCAGGGTGGCCTGCGCAGGCCCGAAACCCTGCGCGGCCGCGCTTTGGCACCACACGAAAGCCTGCTTGAGGTCGCGCTCCAGCCCGCCGGCACCGCTCGCGAACAGCGAGCCCAGGTTCCACTGCGCCTTGGCATGGCCCTGCTCGGCCGCCTTGAGGAACCAGGAAAACGCCGTCTCCAGGTCCTGCGGCACGCCCACGCCTTCGAGGTAGGCGATGCCCACCGCGCACTGGGCATCCGCCAGACCCTGCTCGGCCGCCATCCGCCACCAGCGGACGGCCTGCGCCGGATCTTGCGGCACGCCCTTGCCCTGGGCGTGGTGTTGGCCTAATAGATAGAGGGACTGCAGGTCGCCCCCCAGGGCGGCCCGGTGCAGCGCGGCCGTGGCGGCCTGGTCCAGGGGCGCGCCGAGCAGGTGGCCCAACGTCACCAGCGCGCGGGCATCACCCGACTCGGCGGCCCGCAGGTACCAGGCCAGCCCCTGCAGGGGGTCAGCCTGGCTGCCGTTGCCGGCCAGGTGCAGCCGCCCCAGCGCGAAACCCGCCTCGGCATCGCCCTGGTCGGCCGCCTTGCGGTACCAGTCCAGCGCTTCGCCGAAACGCAGCGGGTCGGCCTCCGCCAGCCGACCCAAGGCGCGTTGCGCCTGGACATCGCCCTGGCGTGCGGCCGCCAGGTACCAGGCCTCGGCGTGCGCCAGGTCCTGCGGCACGTCCAGGCCCTGCTCGTACATCACGCCCATGTGGTAGCGCGCCTCGGCGTCCCCATGCTCGGCTGCGCGCACCCAGGCGCCGGCCTCCTGGCGGCGCTCGGTGGTGGGCCGGCGGCGGCTGCGGCCTGCGCGGCCACGGCCCAGGCCTTCGGCGTCGAGGGCCTCCAGGGCCACGCGCGCGGGCGGGTAGGCCTGGGCGGCGGCGCGGCGGTACCAGCGCAGGGCCAGGGCAGCATCCTGGTCACCGCCCTGGCCCTGCGACAGCAGCGTGGCCAGCCCATGCTGCGCCGGGGCGTGGCCCTGGGCCGCCGCATCCGCGAACCAGCGGCGCGCGGCCTCGAAGTCCTGCGGCACGCCGCGGCCTTCGGCGCAGGCCTGGCCCAGCGCGGCCTGGGCCTCGGCCAGGCCCTGCTCGGCGGCACGGCGCAGGGCAACGAGTGCCATTTCGGGCTCGGGCGCGGCATACAGGCGGCCCAGGCGGTACTGGGCCTTGGCATGGCCCTGGTCGCTGGCGCGGTGGAACCAGCGGGCGGCCTGGAAATCGTCGCGGCCCACGCCCACGCCGGTGGCATACCGCGTGGCCAGCAGGTACTGCGCCGCGGGCAGCCCCCGCTCGGCGGCCTGGCGGATCCAGTGCACGGCCTGGTCCAGGTCGACCTCGGTGCCCACGCCGTTGGCATACATCAGGCCGGCCTGGTACTGGGCCTCGGTGTCGCCCATGCGCGCGGATTTCAGGGTCTCGTTGAAGACCCGCTTCTCCCGTCCCTCGAGCTTTGCCGCCATGCCGACCTTTCAGATGGAGGCATGCGGCCATCGGCCATGCACCCTCGACGCGGTGCGAGTGTACCGAGGGGCATGGCGCGGCGAAGGCCCGAATTCCCGGCCGAACCCGGCGCCTCCAGGGCCCGGCGGCACCCATCTCGAAGTGCAGGGTGAACGCCTGTCTTTTCGGGCTTTAGTCGGCGCGGTGCCTTCGGACAATCGTTCCGACCTCCCCGACACACCATGGAATCCAGCTCCCAGGACCGCAACCTCCCCGCCACCGAGCGCAAGCTGCGCAAGGCCAAGGAAGACGGCCAGGTTGCGCGCTCGCGCGACCTGTCGCACCTGGCCGTGCTGGGCGTGGGCGCGGTGGCGCTGGTGGCGCTGGCGCCCACCATGTTCGGGCGCCTGCAGATGCTGGTGGCGCGCCAGCTGTCCTTCGACAGCAGCACCGTCTTGCACCCCGACGCGATGTTGTCGCGCATGGCCGAGATGAGCTACACCGCACTGCTGGGCTGCACTCTCTTCGCGGCCATCGTCGGGGTGGCCGTGATCCTCAGCAACCTCGCGGTGGGCGGCTGGGTGCAAAGCACCAAGCCCATCATGCCCGACCTGAGCCGGCTCAACCCGCTTTCGGGCTTCGGCAAGATGTTCAGCAAGGAGAAGGCCGCGGACACGGCCAAGATCCTCGTGATCGTGGCCGTGCTGGCAGCCATCGCCGGCACGTACCTCGCATCCTCCATCGAGCAGGTGGCCACGCTGATGATGCAGCCCTCCGTGGCCGCGCTGGCGCAGATGAACCACTGGCTGATGGTGGGCATGGGCCTGATGCTGCTGGTGGTGCTGGTGGTGGCCGTCATCGACGTGCCGTTGCAGCGCTTCCTGTTCGCGTCGCGCATGAAGATGTCGCACCAGGAGTACAAGCAGGAGCACAAGGAGTCCGAGGGCAGCCCGCACGTGAAGAACAAGCTGCGGGCACGCCAGCGCGAGATCTCGCAGGGCAGCCGCATCGAAGCGGTGCGCGGCGCCGACTTCGTGGTGGTCAATCCGACGCACTACGCCGTGGCCATCCGCTACGACGAAGCCACGATGAACGCCCCGCAGGTGGTGTCCAGCGGCGCCGACTACGTCGCCATGAAGATGCGCGACATCGCGCGCGAGCACGACGTGCCCATCCTGCACGCCCCGGTGCTGGCCCGCGCGCTCTACACCCATGCCGACGTGGGCCAGGACATTCCCAAGGCGCTCTACGCCGCCGTGGCCCAGGTGCTGGCCTATGTGTACCGGCTGAAGGCCGCGCTGCGCGGCGAGGCCCGCATGCCCGGTGAACCGCCGGTGCCCGACGTGCCACCCGAACTCGATCCCCTGAACACCACTGCCTCCTGAACATGGCCAACGCACTGCAAACCCTCAAGGGCTGGGCCGGCGGCAACTCCGCAGCGCTCAAGGGCGCGGCCGCGCCCATCCTCGTCATCGCCATCCTGTCGATGATGGTGTTGCCGATCCCGCCGATGCTGCTGGACGTGTTCTTCACCATCAACATCACGGTGGCGCTGATGGTGATGATGGTGGCGGCCTACATGCTCAAGCCGTTGGACTTCGCCGCCTTCCCCTCGGTGTTGCTGCTGACCACGCTGATGCGCCTGTCGCTGAACGTGGCCTCCACGCGCGTGGTGCTGATGGAGGGCCACACCGGCGCCGGCGCGGCGGGCGCGGTGATCGAGGCCTTCGGCCACTTCCTGATCGGTGGCAACTTCGCGGTGGGCCTGATCGTGTTCGCGATCCTGGTGGTGATCAACTTCGTGGTGGTGACCAAGGGCGCCGAGCGCATCGCCGAGGTGTCCGCGCGTTTCGCCCTGGACGCGATGCCCGGCAAGCAGATGGCGGTGGACGCCGACCTCAACGCCGGCACCATCGACGAGAAGGAAGCCAAGCGCCGCCGCGCCGAAGTGGCTGAGGAAGCCGACTTCTTCGGCTCCATGGACGGCGCCTCGAAGTTCGTGCGGGGCGACGCCATCGCCGGCATCCTGATCCTGCTCATCACCGTCATCGGCGGGCTGATCGTGGGCATGGTGCAGCACGGCCTGTCCGCCGCGCAGGCCGCCGACAGTTATGTGCTGCTGGCGGTGGGCGATGCGCTGGTGGCGCAGATCCCCGGCCTGCTGATCTCGGTGGCCGCGGCCATGGTGGTCTCGCGCGTGGGCAAGGAGCAGGACCTGGGCCGCCAGATCGCGCACCAGATGTTCATCTCGCCCAAGGTGCTGGGCATTGCGGCCGGCGTGATGGGCTTGCTTGGCATCATCCCCGGCATGCCGCACCTGCCCTTCCTGGGCATCGCCGCCGTGGTGGGCTATGCGGCCTGGGTACTCGCGCACAAGCCCCCGCCGGCGGTGGCCGCCGCGGCCGATGCCAAGCCCGCCGCCGATGGCGAGGCCAGCTGGGACGACCTGCAGCCCGTGGACCAGCTGGGCCTGGAGCTGGGCTACCGCCTGATCGCGCTGGTGGACAAGAACCGCCAGGGCGACCTGCTCAATCGCATCAAGGGCGTGCGCCGCAAGTTCGCGCAGGAGGTGGGCTTTCTGCCGCCGGCCGTGCACGTGCGCGACAACCTCGAGCTCAAGCCCAGCGGCTACCGCATCACGCTGCGCGGCGTGGTGGTGGGCGAAGGCGAGGCCTTCCCCGGCATGTCGCTGGCCATCAACCCCGGCGGCATCACCACGCCACTCATCGGCACGGCCACCACCGACCCGGCTTTCGGCCTGCCCGCGCACTGGATCGACGAGCGGCAGAAGGAAACGGCGCAAATGGCCGGCTACACCGTGGTTGATTCCGAGACCGTGATGGCCACCCACTTGTCACACTTGATGCAGGTGCAGGCCTCGCGTTTGCTGAGCCGCACCGAGACCCAACAACTCGTGGACCATGTGAGCCGCCAGGCCCCCAAACTGATCGAAGAAGTGGTTCCCAAGATGGTCACCATCTCCCAGTTCCAGAAGGTGCTGCAGCTGCTGCTAGACGAGGGCGTGCACATCCGCGACATCCGCACCATCATCGAATCGCTGGCCGAGCATGCCGCCAGCACCACCGAGCCCGCCGAGCTGGCGCGGCGCATCCGCGTGGCGCTCTCACCCGCCATCGTGCAGCAGATCTACGGCCCGGTGCGCGAGCTGCAGGTGATCGCCATCGACCCGCAGCTGGAGCGCCTGCTGGTACAGGCCCTGGGCGGCAGCAACGGCGCCGCGCTGGACCCGGGCGTGGCCGAAATGTTCACCCGCAACGCCGCCGAGGTGGCACTCAAGCAGGAAGAGCTGGGCGTGCCCGCCTGCCTGCTGGTGCCCGACGCCATCCGCAGCGCCATCGCCCGCCTGGTGCGCCGCGTGGCACCGCGCCTGCAGGTGCTGGCGCACAGCGAAATTCCTGAATCCCACACCATCCGCATCGGACCCATCCTTCGAGGGGCAGCAGCATGAACATCCAACGCTTCACCGGCGCGACCGCGCGCGAGGCCCTCGGCAAGGCCCGCCTGGCCTTCGGCGACGGCACCCTGATCCTGTCCAACCGGCAGACCGCCAACGGCGTGGAAGTGATGGCCACGGCAGAAGAAAGCCTGGGCGAACTCGACCAGCGCCAGGCACCGCCTTCCGCAGGCAAGTCCGCGGCCAGCACGGCGGGTGCAGGCGCAAGCGCTGCCGCCGGTACGGACGCCAGTTCCGCGCGGCTGGGCCAGCAACGCGTGGAAGAAGACACGGCCCAGCTCGCGATGAGCACGCTTTCCTTCCAGGACTATGTGCGCGAACGCATGCTGCGCAAGCGCACGACGGAGTCCCCGGCGCGCTCGGTGGAAACCCATCCGCAGGTGATGATGCCGCGCCAGTCCGTGCCGGCCGCGTCCTCGGCGCCAGCCTCGCAGCAGGCACCCCAGCGCAGCACCGCGCAGGCAGTGGCGCCCCGCGTGGCACGGCCTGCCGCGCCCACGGCGCCGCGCGAGCACCGCGAGCCCGCCATCGGCGCACGCGGCATCGTGGACGAGCTGCATGCCATGCGCGCGATGATCGAGGACCGTTTCAACACCTTCGCCTGGCTGGGCGAGACCAAGCAGCATCCCATCCACTCCAACCTGATGCTCAAGCTCATGCGTGCCGGCTTCTCGCCCGCGCTGTCGCGCGCGGTGCTGGAGCACATGCCCGAGGCGCCCGCGGCCGAGGTGCTGCAATGGATGCTGGACGCGCTGGAGCGCAACCTCAAGACGCACGCCGTGCCGCTGCAGGACGAAGGCGGCGTCTACGCGCTGGTGGGTGCCACCGGCGTGGGCAAGACCACCACGGTGGCGAAGCTCGCAGGCCAGTGCGCCCGTGCGCACGGTGCCGCCAGCGTGGGCATGATCACGCTGGACACGCAACGCGTGGGTGCCCACGACCAGTTGCGCGAGCATGGCCGCAACCTGGGCCTGGTGGCGCATCTCGCGCACGACCGCGCCGCATTGCAGGACCTGCTGGGCCTGTTCGCCAACAAAAAGCTGGTGCTCATCGACACCACCGGCGTGGCCCCGCGCGACCCGGACAAGGACGACTCGCTGAGCGTGCTGGACCTGCCGGGCATCCAGCGCCTGCTGGTGCTCAACGCGGGCACGCACGGCGACACGCTGGACGAGGTGGTCACGGCCTTCCGCGCCGCGCCGCAGCAGCAGGTCGTGTTGTCCAAGGTCGACGAGGCCGTGAAGCTCGGGCCCGCGCTGGACGTGGTGATCCGCCACCAGCTGCTGCTGCGCGGCACCACCCACGGGCAGAAGGTGCCGGAGGACTGGTCCACGGCCGATGCCGGCGAACTGGTGCGCGCCTCCATGCGCAGCAACGGCAAGAACTCCGCCTTCGACCCGAAGGTCGGGGACCTGAACTTTTTCTTCATGCAGCCCGGCAGCCAGTTTGCCGGCAGCACACCGGCGCATGCCTGAACCGCGCAAGGCCCCAGCATGTGCCCGCCGTGGTGCAGGAATGTGCGGCGCGCTGGAACGCGCGCTGCGGCTTTGGGCTACGATGCCCCCTTGCGGCGCACGCCGCGCCAAGGGTGCAGGGAGCATCTGATGTACACCGCCAAAGGCCAACTCGACCGCGACGCCTTGATCCGCCAATACCAGCCGCTGGTGCGCAAGCTGGCCCACCACATGATGGCCAAGCTGCCTGCCAGCGTGCAGGTGGATGACCTGATCCAGGTCGGCCTGATCGGCCTGTCCGAAGCGCTGTCGCGCTACGAGTCCGCACAGGGTGTGCAGTTCGAGACCTTCGCCACGCAGCGCATCCGCGGCGCGATGATCGACGAGCTGCGCGAGAGCGACTGGATGTCACGCGGTTCGCGCAAGAGCCAGAAGGACATCGAGACCGCGCTGCGCAAGCTGGAGCACCAGCACGGCCGCACACCGCTGGAGTCCGAGATCGCGCAGGAGCTCGGCATGGCCCTTGCCGACTACCAGAGCCTGCTGGCCAAGGTGCGCGGAACGCAGCTGGTGTACCTCGAGGACCTCGGCTCCGGCGACGATGGCGACGATGGGTTCCTGGAGCGCCACGAGACGGCGGACGAGAGCGCCGACCCGATGCACATGCTGCGCGACCAGCGCCTGCGCCAGTCGCTGGTCAACGCCATCAAGAACCTGCCGGAACGCGAGCAGTATGTGATGAGCATGTACTACGAGCAGGACATGAACCTCAAGGAAATCGCTGCCGTGCTGGGCGTGACCGAGTCGCGCGTGTGCCAGCTGCACAGCCAGTCCATCGCGCGGCTGCGGGCGAAGATGCGGGCGCATTGAGGGCTGGGCCGGCAGGCGCCGGTACGTGCCATCGAGTCAGGTGGCGAGGAAACGCATCGTCGCCATCATGCGCACGTTCCTGGAGGCGTTGATCGATGGCGTGTGCAACACGCGCATGTCCATCAGGTACACGTCCCCCGCGCGGCCTGCCATCTCCACCACGGACACCTCCACGCCATCCAGCACGGTGCGCGCGCCGCCGGACCGGGCCACGAGCTGCTCGGCAGCATGCCGGCCCCGCAAGGCCTGCGGCAAACGGTGCGATCCGGCCAGCGCCAGTGTTGCGCCGCCGTGGGCCACCATATCGTCAATGAGAAAGAAGGCCTGGATGCCAGGCAGCCGGCCCATGCGCGCGGCGGAGACATCGCGGTGCCAGTCCAGCCCCTCAAGCCGCCAGTCTTCGCGATGCGGCAACGACAGCAGCAACTGCGCCTCGGGTGCCCGCGCCTGCAATGGCAAAGTGCCTACCAGCTGCTGCTGCAGCATCTGCAACGCAGGGGACATCAACCGTCCGCCCAGTCCGGGGCAGACGATCCACTGCCCGAGTTTGCCCACCTGCTGAAACACCGGCACACCCTCGAGCCGGCCGGACAGGCTGCGCCCACCGCCCCACAACTGCAGGCGCTTGAGCTCGGCCAGCACATGCGCCTTCAGCGAGGCCGCCACGGCCTTGTCCAGCAGGCCGGGCAGATGCAGCCAGCCCTGCGCGCGAAACTGGTGTTGCTGTTCGGGGTTCATGTGCAAGGTGAATTGCGTAAACGGTTGTGGAGCGCGCAATCGCCCACGCCGAAGCCTCTACGCCGCCCGCTCCTGGATCAGCGACTTGAGCAACACGAGCGCCTTGGGAAAGGTGTCACGCATGTACTGCGCGTACTCCGCCACGGTGTCCACGGACACCAGCACGCTGCAATCGTCGGCACGTCGGAGAAACGGTAGTTCTCGTAGACGGTGTCCACGCGCGCACTTTTTCACTGGTCGTGTCCTCTGCACCGTTCTTGATGGTGCAGAGATGACAGCGGCGACGAATTATCCGGCGGAAGACGCGTTGCTCAGCTGCCGTCACCTTGCTCACCCGCCAGGCGCGAGCGCAGCTGCTGCAACACCTCGCGGTCGATACGGTCCTTGGCGCGGTAGTCCGTCTTGGTCTTCAGCAAGCCCTCGATGTCCAGCGTGCGGATGGACACACCGTCAGCCAACAGCGTGCGCACATGCGGCTGGAGGCTTTCAAAAGTTTGCCCATTGGCGGCAAACAGCAGATCGATCAACAGATCGTCCGCCACCCGGATGTTCTCCGGCTCGCCCGGCGCCACCTCGAACCATTCCGGTTCCAGGTCACGGCTGGAAGGCAGGAAGGAGAGCGCCTGGATCACGCGACGACCGTTCTCTATGGACGACGGCAGCAGGATGTCGATGTCTTCCGTCGCGCGCAGGAATCCGTTCAGCCGTACCGCGTGACCTCCCACCAGGATGTACTGCACACCCTCGGCCTGGAAGCGCCGCAACAGGCCGAGCAGCGCGTCAGCGTCCATGGCCAAGCCCGGCCCCCGGGTTGAGCCGTCGCGCCACCTCAAGCTGGTGCGCGTCGTCCATGCGGTTCATCGCCGTGTGCGTCAGGCGTTGCACGCCAAGAGGCCGGGACACCCGCGTGGACGCCAGCATAGCGTCCAGCACGCGGCCACGCCGCAAGGCTTCGACCGGGTCGAGGAGGATCTCGGTGCGCTGCTGGCGGCCAACGGTGCGGGTCATAGGCGGATGCTAGTCGAAGATGGATACATCAACCCTTGGCGCGTCCATTGCGGCCACGCACCGGCTGCGCCGCCAGCAGCGTCCGCTCCAGGCTGGCGCGCGCACCGTTTGCATGCTGGCGCACGCGTTGCGCGGCCGCGTTGCGGTCACCGGCACGGATCGCCTCGACGATCTCGGCGTGTTCGCGGATCACCTCGTCGGTGCGCCCCGCGTCGAAGCCCAGCCGCAGGCGCAGTGACACGATGAGGTGGAAGGACGAGCGCAACACGCCCATCGCCACATCGTTGCCGGTGATGCCGCGGATGCTTTCGTGGAAGGCCACGTCGGCGGCCAGCATGCTGCGGGGGTCACCCTGCTGCACGGCCGCCTCGTAGGCCAGGCGCGCCTCCTCGATGCGCGCCAGCTGGGGGCTGGTGACGGTCTCCATGGCCTTTTCCACCAGCATCGCGTCCAGCGCGCCGCGCACGTCGTAGACGTTGCGGATGTGCTGCGCGTCGATCGCACGCACCACGGCTCCGCGGTTCGGGATGTTCTGCACGAGGCCGGAGCCTTCGAGCTTCCACAACGCTTCGCGGATGGGCGTGATGCTCATGCCCAGCCGTTCCGCCAGGTCCGAGAGCTTGAGGCGGTCCCCGGGGCCGTAGGTGCCATCCAGCAGCATTTCGCAGATGGCAGCAGCCACCGGGTCGACCAGGCCGGGGCCGTCCTGGCCTTCCACGGCGGAGCGTTTCATGGGCGGTGCCTGCCGCGGGCAAAGAGGGGAACCGATGTTGAAATTTTTTTGATCATATTTTCTTCATTTAATCAATTTATGATCATAAACTTGGCTGAATCGCTCTTTTATGGAGACAAGCATGGCCCGAATTATCCTGAACCCTTCCCTGACAGATGCCCACGGACAGCCTTTATCCCGCCAGCGCCGTGATGTGCTGGGCCTGCTGGCCGGCCTGGCCGCTGGCGGTGGCGCCTGGGCCCAGTCCACAGCCTCAGCCGATATC
The DNA here is from genome assembly GCA_965278985.1 of Burkholderiaceae bacterium. Taxonomy (GTDB): domain Bacteria; phylum Pseudomonadota; class Gammaproteobacteria; order Burkholderiales; family Burkholderiaceae_C; genus CAISIP01. Next base: position 4,099,827 of record OZ257131.1, read on the forward strand.
GCGAAATGGCCGGACCGCCCCGTGAAGATCATCGCCCCTGACCAGGCCGGCTCGGGCAACGACGTCTACATCCGCGTGATCACGCCGCTGCTCTCGCAGGCGCTGAACAACGCGGCACTGGTGGTGGACAACAAACCCGGCGCGGGCGGGCGCATCGGCGTGGAGGCGGCATTCCGCTCGCCGCCGGACGGCTACACCTTCCTGGTGGGCAACGCGGGCTCCAACGGCATCAACGCCGCCATCTACAACAACCTGCCTTACGACCTGGAGCGCGATTTCGAGCCCGTGTCGCTGCTGGTCACCGGCCCCAACATCCTGGCCGTGAGCCCCAAGGCACTGCCTGGCGTCAACGACGTCGCGGGGCTGATGGATGCGCTGCGCAAGCGCCCCGGCGAGATCAATTTCGCCATCACGGCGCCCGGTGGCTCCGCGCACATGATGACGGAGATGTTCAAGTTGCGCACGGGGTTGAAGCTGGTGACCGTGCCCTACAAGGGCGCGCCCGACATGGCGCGCGCCATGGTGGCCGGCGAGGTGCATGCGAACTTCAACAACCTCTCCAACATCATGGGCCAGGTGCAGACGGGCGACGTAAAGGTCATCGCCGTGACCGCGAATGCGCAGAGCCCGCTGCTGCCCGGCGTGCGCACGCTGATGGAGCAGGGCATCGCGGACTTCGACACCCTGGCCTGGACGGCACTCTTCGCGCCGCGCGGCACGCCGCAACCCATCATCGACAAGGTGGTGGCGGCCCTGGCCACGCTGCGTGGCAATGCAGCGCTGGCCGAACGCGTGCGCGGTCAGGGCGGGCAGTTGCTGCTCTCCGACCCGCAGGCGCTGCGCCAACGGGTGTCCGGCGACATCGCGCGTTGGCGCGAGGTTGCCACCAAAGCCAGGATCACCGCAGAGTAAACGCAACGCACACACCCATGCAGATCACCCAACTCAAGACCTTCGTGGTCGACGCCTTCCGCGCCAACTATGTGTTCGTGAAACTCTGGACCGACGCCGGCCACACCGGCGTGGGCGAGGCCACGCTGGAGGGCAGCGAACTCACGGTGGCCGCGTGTGTGGAGGAGTTCGGCCGCTACCTCGTGGGCAAGGACCCCTTCTCCATCGAGCACCACCTGGAGATGATGAACCGCGACTGGTACTGGCGCACCGGCGCCGTCCACCGCAGCGCATTGAGCGCGCTCGAGTCCGCCATGCTCGACATCAAGGGCAAGGCGCTGGGCGTGCCGGTCTACGAGCTGCTGGGGGGCCGCCACCGCGACCGCCTGCCCTGTTATGCCAACGCCTGGTTCACCGGCGCACGCGAGCCCGACCAGTTCGCCGCCAAGGCCGAGGCGGCGCTCAAGATGGGTTTCAAGGCGCTGAAGTGGGATCCTTTCGGCATGTCCTACCTGCGCATGGAGCGCGCCGCACGCAACAAGGCCATTGCCATCGTCGCGGCCGTGCGCGACGCCGTGGGGCCGGACATCGAGCTGCTCATCGAAGGCCATGGCCGGCTCAATGTGCCCACGGCCATTGCCATGGGGCAGGAGCTGGCGCGTTTCCGGCCCTACTGGTTCGAGGAGCCGATCCCGCCCGAGAGCATCGACGCGCTGGCCGAGGTGCGCGCGCGCTGCGGCATCCCGGTGGCCTCGGGCGAGCGTTATTACGAGCCCGAGCGTTTCCGCGAACTCATCGAGAAAGAGGCGGTGGACTTCCTGCAGCCCGACATCTGCCACGTGGGCGGCATGCTGGAGGCCAAGAAGATCGCCGGCCTGGCCCACATGCGTTACCTGCCCATCGCCCCCCACAACCCCATGGGCCCGGTGGGCAACGCGATGACCATGCACCTGGCCGCGGCGATCCCCAACTTCGAGATGCTGGAGACCATGGCCACCGACGTGCCGCGCCGTTTCGAAGTGGCGCACGAGGACCTGGTGATGGTCCATGGCGACATGCTGGTCCCCGACCGTCCGGGCCTGGGCATCGACATCGACGAGGAGGCCTGCCTGAGGTATCCGCACAAGCCCTATGCGCTGCGGCACTACGTGGGCACGCTGACGGACATCCGGCCGCCGGATGCCAGGCCCTTCTTCCGCATCGAACACATAGGGTGAAGCCCGGACGGCGGCGCACGCGGGCGCGGTCTGGGCGGCCTGGGGCGGCCAGGGTTCAGGCGTGGGGCGGCGCCGTGCTGCCCACACCCGCCACCGCATAGGCCTGGCGTTCGAACCAGTTGTCGCGGTAGGGCCGGTGGCCGCGCAACAGCGCCCAGCCGCTGGCGGCCAGGTACGCCGGCAGGAACACCGGCCCCAGCAATTCGTACTGGCGCACGTGCACATGTTCATGGGTCCGCGCGCCGTCCAGATCGGCGGCACAACGCCCCAGGATCACATGGCCCAGCGTCAGGGCGTTGAATGAGACCGCAGCGGGCAGTGCCTGGGCGCAGTGCGCCAGCAAGCCGCCCTCACACTCCACCACGCCCTGCACCAGCCGGGCGCGGCCGCCCGTGGCCACCATCAGCGTGCCGGCCAGCAGGCCGAGCAGGCTGTTGGGCGAAGCCCAGAGGTAAGCAGCCAAGCGCCGAACGCGCCAAGGCGGCGACGGTCGCTGGAGGGGCTGTAGAGGCCGGAGGGAACGGGACATGGTGCGAGTTGCGCATGATGCCCCAGCCCGCGTTGTGCAGGGGTCAGCCCTGGGCCCACCGGCAGTGGGTGCATTTCCAATCAGCAATAATTCTCATTTGCAGAAGCTACCACCGCACCACCATGCCCACCGTTTTCGCCGCGCAACCACCCCTCGAACAATGGCACTGGATGGGCCTGTGCATCCGCCTGGCCTTGTACCCCAACGAACCCCGGCTGATCCAGGAATACCTGTGGAACGGCCGCAAGCTGCATGCGGCGGACGACGGCGCACAATGGCACGTGGCCTCGGAGGCCGCCTGCCTGTTGCTGGACTGCGCGGGTGACCTGGCGCTGCCCCTGCATTGGCGCGGCGTGTGTGTGGACAACCTGTACCGCCCGCTGCACCAGCTCGCCGCGCTGGCCCGCACGGATTCGCAGCGTGCGACGCTGTCCCGGCTGCGGAGGCGCCTGGCGCGGCTGGACATCTCTCCGGCGGGTGGCGCCGAGTGAACACGTGCCGTGCGGCATGCCTGAATATCAAGAAGAGGATTGCATGACCATGACCACCACCCGTTCCGAACGCGACACCTTCGGCCCCATCGACGTGCCGGCCGACAAGCTCTGGGGCGCGCAAACGCAGCGCTCGCTGCAGAACTTCGATATCTCGGGCGAGCAGCAACCCCGCGAGATCATCCGCGCGCTGGCACAGGTCAAGCGCGCCTCGGCCGTGGTGAACCAGGCCCTGGGCCTGCAGGATGCGAAGAAGACCGATGCCATCGTGGCCGCGGCCGACGAGGTCATCGCCGGCCAACACCCGGGCGAGTTCCCGCTGGTGGTCTGGCAGACCGGCTCGGGCACGCAGACCAACATGAACGTCAACGAGGTGCTGGCCAACCGCGCCAGCGAGATCCTGGGCGGCGAACGCGGCGAAGGCCGCCTGGTGCACCCCAACGACGACGTCAACCGCAGCCAATCCAGCAACGACGTGTTCCCCACCGCCATGCACGTGGCGGCCGTCGAGGAGCTGACCCACAAGCTGCTGCCGGCTATCCACCGTCTGCGCGGCACGCTGGCGCAGAAGGCCAAGGACTTCGACGGCATCGTCAAGATCGGCCGCACCCACCTGCAGGACGCCACCCCTCTGACACTGGGTCAGGAGTTCTCGGGCTATGTGGCCCAGCTCGACCACGGCGAGCGCCACGTGCGCGCCGCGCTGCCCCACCTGTGTGAACTGGCCCTGGGCGGCACGGCCGTGGGCACGGGCCTGAACGCGCCCAAGGGTTATGCCGAGCAGGCCGCCGCCGAACTGGCACGCCTCACCGGCCTACCCTTCGTGACCGCGCCCAACAAGTTCGAGGCCCTGGCCAGCTGCGACGCACTGGTGCACGCCCACGGCGCGCTCAAGACCCTGGCCGCCAGCATGATGAAGATCGCCAATGACGTGCGCTGGCTGGCCAGCGGACCGCGCAGCGGCATCGGCGAACTCAGCATTCCCGAGAACGAACCCGGCTCGTCCATCATGCCGGGCAAGGTCAATCCCACGCAGAGCGAAGCGGTGACGATGCTCGCCGCGCAGGTGTTCGGCAACGACGTGGCCATCAACTTCGGCGGCGCGTCCGGCAACTTCGAGCTCAACGTGTTCCGCCCCATGGTGGCGTACAACTTCCTGCAGAGCGTGCGGCTGCTGGCCGATGGCATGGTCAGCTTCAACGACCAGTGCGCCGTGGGCATCGAGCCCAACCGCGAACGTATCGCCGAACTGGTGCAGCGCTCGTTGATGCTGGTCACCGCGCTCAACACCCACATCGGTTACGACAAGTCGGCCTCCATCGCCAAGAAGGCCCACAAGGAAGGCACCAGCCTGCGCGAAGCCGCCGTCGCCTCGGGCCACCTCACGGGTGAGCAGTTCGACCAGTGGGTGGTGGCGGAGAACATGGTCGGGCGCTGAAAGGCCCGACGCGGGGTCAGCCGAACAGCTTCTTCGCAATCCCCGCCACATGCTTGCCCTGGAAGCGCGCCATGTCCAGCTCCTGGGCGCTGGGCTGGCGTTCGCCCTGACCGCCGGCGATGGTGCTGGCGCCGTAGGGGCTTCCACCCTTGATCTCGTCCAGGCCCATCTGCTTCTGCTCGCTGTAGGGCAAGCCCACCACCACCATTCCGTGGTGCAGCAGCGTGGGGATGAAGGTGAGGATGGTGCTTTCCTGGCCGCCGTGCTGCGTGGCGCTGGAGGTGAACACGCTGCCCACCTTGCCGATCAACGACCCCTTGGCCCACAGGCCGCCGGTCTGGTCGAGGAAGGTGCGCATCTGGCCCGTGGCCACGCCGAAGCGCGTGGGGCTGCCGAAGATGATCGCGTCGTAGTTCGCCAGGTCGTCCGGCTTGGCCACGGCGGCCTTCTGGTCGGCCTTGCCGTGGGCGGCCTGGAAGGCCTCGGGCGGCATCGTCTCGGGCACCCGCAGGATGGTGGCGGTGGCGCCCTCCACCTGGGCCACGCCCTCGGCGATCGCGCCGGCCATGGTTTCGATGTGACCGTAGAAGCTGTGGTAAAGAACCAGGACTTTTGCCATGAGAACCTCGTGAAGGGTGGTTGAAGAACGAGAACGCCCGGAAGGACGTGCCGGCGCAATCGTGCCACGCCCCCGCGACATGCGGAAGGCACGGACGGGCTAGAGGTTAACCACTCCGAGGTGGTAGCCGCGTGACAAGGGGCTTCGGGCCCGGCGCGCGGCCGTGGAGTCAGGCGCTGAGCACCCGGAATGCGCCGGTCTGGCGCGGCTGGCCGCGGGCGTATCCCGCCATGGCGGCCCCGCCTTGGTAGGTGCTGCTGCGGGCCGCTGGCACGATGGCCTGCAGCGCACGCTCCGCCATGCCGCCCAGGCGCAGGCAGGCTTCGCGCTGCTGGGCCATCGTGCGGTTCAGAGCGCGCAGGCGCACGGCGGTGGGTGCATCGAGGCGCAGGCCGGGCCGCGCGCGGCGCGCGATCAGGAGGGCCTGCGTCAACGCGGTGGTGGCGTCCTGCAGCCGGAGCGCGGCATGGTGTGCAACGTCGGGCAGGTTGTCCAGCAAGGCGGCGGAGACATCGGTCACCGCCTGTTCGGCATGGCCCAGAGCGCTTTCGACGGGGGAAGGCTCAGCCATGCACGGACTCCAGGGTCAGGGACGGGTGCGCGACAACATGTCCCGGGCGTTGGCCAGCAGCTTGTCGGCGATGTTCTCGGGATTGACGGTGAAGGTATTCTGGGCGATGGCCTGGCGCATGGACTCGACCTTGGCCATGTCCACATCCGTCGCATCGCCCGCGCCCGCCTGCTCCAGCGTGCGCGCGGCTTCGGACACCGTGACGCCCACGCCCGGCGACGGTGGCGCTTTGCGCTCGCCACGGCTGACGCCGCCCGTGGCCTGGTTCTGGCCGTTCTTGGGCGCGACTGGCTGGGCAACCGTGGTGGCTGCCGGCGTGATATCGGGTTGTTGGCCAATCTTCATTGTGTTCCCCAAGACTGCTGCGGACGTAGCATCGTACGGTAGCTATCGGCAGGGGTTGGGAATACTTGAGACATGATGTGCGTGGCCGTGGCCGCATCACAGCTCGACCTGGACTGTACGGGTGTCCAGCACCACGCCGGACAGGATGCGGCCGCTCTCGATGCGCACGCGAGCCTGGGCGCCCACCACGCCAGGCGAGACCGCCTTGCCTTCGGAGCTGATGGTGAAGCCCGGCCCCTTGGCCACGACACGCACCTCGGCGCCGGCCTGGAACACCATCGCCGGGCGCACCATGCCCTGGCGCACCGCCTGGCCGGTGGTCAGCGGGCGGGTGGCGGTCTGCCCCACCCAGTCGGTGGGGTCAGCCAGGATCGAATTGCGGTCCTGCGCCCAGTCCACCTCTTCGAGCATCGCGTCTTCCTGGGTGATCGTGGCGCCCGCGGCGATGTCACGCTGCAGCACCCAGGCCTGCCCGAAGGCCTTGACCTCGACCGGCAGGAACACGTTCCACCGCACGCTGCCATCCACGCAGCGCAGGCCCAGCCGGGTGCGCCCCCACAGCCGCGTACCCGTGGGCACATAAGGCTCGACGGCGCCGCAGGGCGCGAGCCGGAGCCGGTTGTCCAGAGAGCCTACGCTCACTTCCATGCGCAGCGGGGCATTGCCCGGCATCTTCACGGATGCGATCGCCTGGTCCAGCCAGACCTTGCCCTCGGCCACCGGATCCGGTGCCTGGGCGCGGGCCTGCAGCACCCCGCCGGCCGCGCACAGGCCCAGCAGGACGATGACTGCAAAGCGGCGTAAGGGGGTGGCGAAGAAGCGGCGCATGGTGATGGACTCCGTGCCAGGACTCTAGCCCCGGCCCCAGGGCGGCAAAGCACCCAAGTGCGGCGGCAAACACCCCCTATTCCGGCGATCGGCACCCTCAAGCTTTCGAATAATCGTTTCACGCCCAGGTCCCGGAAGCCTCCCGTGCCGGGCGCCGAAGCGCAAGGAGCCCACCATGTTTGCACAGTTGACCAGCGGAATGGATTTCCAGGCCAAGGCCCTGGTGGTCCGTGCCGAACGCCAGCGGGTCATCGCCAGCAACATCGCCAATGCCGACACGCCCGGCTACAGCGCCCGGGACGTCAACTTCAAGGACGTCATGGCCCAGGCCGCCGGCACCTCGGGCTACCGCGTGGCCAAGCCCGACAGCCCCGGCACCTACCGCTCCGACGCCGCCCACCTGCCCCTGGGCAAGCTGGAAGACAGCAGCCTGTCGGGCACGGCCGGGGGCGACCTCGCCTATGAAGTGCAGAGCCAGCCCTCCATGGACAACAACAGCGTGGAGCTGGACCGCGAGCGCGCGAACTTCGTCGACAACTCGGTGCGCTACGAAGCCACCCTGCGTTTCATCAACGGCAGCGCCAAGACGATCTTGAGCGCGATCCAGGGCCAATAAGCAGATTTCTGCTGCCGGGGAGTACCGCCATGTCCATGTTCTCGATCTTCAACGTCTCGGGCAGCGCCATTGGCGCACAGTCCCAGCGCCTCAACGTGGTGGCCAGCAACCTGGCCAACGCCGACGCGGTGGCCGGGCCCGATGGCAAGGGCTACAAGGCGCGCCAGGTGGTTTTCCAGACCACGCCGATGGGGGGCGACGGCAGCGGCGCTGCCAACGGCGTGCGCGTGAGCGACATCCTGGAGAGCCCCGAGCCGCTCAAGCGCGTGCACAACCCCAGCCACCCGATGGCCGACGAATTCGGCTACGTGCTGCAGTCCAACGTGAATCCGGTGGAGGAGATGGTCAACATGATCTCGGCCTCGCGCTCCTACCAGAACAACGTGGAAGTCATGAACACCGCCAAATCGCTGCTGCTCAAGACGCTGCAGATGGGCCAGTAACGCGCACACGCCAGGAGCCACACCATGATGTACGGCATCGACAGCACGACGGGCAGCAGCAGCGCCGCCACGTCCTCGAGCAGCAGCACCACCACTTCCGCCAAGGACCAGGAAGACCGCTTCCTGAAGCTGCTGGTCGCACAGTTGGCCAACCAGGATCCCATGAACCCCATGGACAACGCGCAGATGACCACCCAGATGGCGCAGATCTCCACCGTCTCGGCGGTGCAGCAGGTCGACACCACGCTCAAGAGCATGGCCGCCCAGATGTCGGCACTGCAGGTCATGCAGGGCGGCTCGCTGGTGGACAAGAACGTGATGGTGCCGGGCAACACGCTGGCGGTGTCCGACGGCAAGGCCACCGGCGCCGTGGACCTGACCCTGGCCGCCGACAGCGTCAAGGTGCTGGTGACGTCGGGCGGCGGCCAGCTGCTGGACACGCTCAACCTCGGCGCGCAGGGCGCCGGCCGGCACGAATTCACCTGGGATGCCTCGAAGTACCCGGGCGTGGTGAACCCCACCTTCGAGGTGGTGGCCACGGTCGGCGGCAAGGCCGTCGAGAACACCTCGCTGGTGCGCGACAAGGTGGTCGCGGTCAGCAGCAGCGACAGCGGGTTGCAGCTGCAGCTCGACAAGCTCGGCAACAAGCCCTACACCGACGTCCGCAGCATTTTCTGACCAGCGGCCCGCCCCCTTTCCGCCCCGCACACCGCGCCACAGGAGCACACCATGTCTTTCCAAACCGGCCTCTCCGGCCTCAACGCCGCCAGCGCCAACCTGGACGTGATCGGCCACAACATCGCCAACGCAAACACCGTGGGCATGAAGTCCTCGCGCGCCGAATTCTGGGAAATGATCGCTGCGTCCACCATCGCCGGTGGTGGCATCAATGACGGCATCGGCGTGGAAGTGGCGGCGACGCCGCAGCTCTTCACGCAAGGCACCATCAACCCCACGGGCTACGACCTGGACCTGGCCATCAACGGCAGCGGCTTCTTCGTCGTGCAGAACCGTGATGGCACCACGGCCTATTCGCGCAACGGCGAGTTCAAGCTCGACGACAAGGGCAACATCCTCACCACCGCCGGCTCGCAGCTCATGGGCTACCCCACCGACGCGGCCGGAGTGGCCACCAGCAGTACGCTGCAGCCCATGGTGCTGCCCACGTCCGCGCCCATCGCGGCCAAGGCCACGAGCGAGATCACGGCCGAGTTCAACCTGCCATCCGACGCGCCGGTGTGGAACGCGAACGTGCCCAACACGCCGCTCACGACCTACGGCACCGCCCTCAACGCCTACGACTCGCAGGGCGCGAAGATTCCCGTGTCGCTGTACATGCGCAAGGTCGCCGTCGACACCTGGGAGCTCTACACCGACCCCACCGACGATGCCTCCGCCACGGCAACCGTGGCCGCGACCCTGAGCTTCGGCGTGAATGGTGAACTGGTCAGCACCAACCCCTCGCCGCCGGTGCTGACACTGACCTCGGGCAATCCCAACATCGGAAGCTTCACGGCGGAACTGAAGCTCGGCAAGGGCACGCAGACGGGCATCCCCTTCGCCATGTCCGACCTCAAGCAGAACGGCTACCAGCCCGGTGAGTTCGTCTCGATGAAGATCTCCGACAGCGGCATCATCACGGCGCGTTACTCCAACGGCGAAGTGCAGTCCCTGGGCCAGATCGCCCTGGCGGACTTCCGCAACGTGCAAGGCCTGCGCCAGAGCGGCAACAACACCTGGTTCGAGACGCCCGAATCCGGCCAGCCCATCGTGGGCGCCGTGGGCACGGGCAAGTTCGGCGTGGTGCGCTCGGGCGCGCTGGAGCAGTCCAACGTGGACCTCACCAAGGAGCTGGTCAACATGATGACGGCCCAACGCACCTACCAGGCCAATGCGCAAACCATCAAGACGCAGGACCAGGTGCTGGGCACGCTGACCAACCTGCGCTGAGCACGCCGCGGCACGCAACGACCCCAGGGACTGACACATGGACCGCCTGATCTACACCGCGATGACCGGCGCCACGGCGTCGACGAACCGCCAGGCCGTGTTGTCGCACAACCTGGCCAACGCCTCGACCAACGGTTTCCGCGCCGAGATGCAGACCTACCGCGCCGTGCCGCTGCGCGGAGAAGGGGCCACCACGCGCGTGTTCGCACTGGAAGCCACCTCGGGCCACGTCGACACACCCGGCACGGTGCAACGCACGGGCAGGCCGCTGGACACCATGGCGCTGAAGAATGCGTGGTTCGCCGTGCAGGGCCTCGACGGCACCGAGGCGTACACCCGCAACGGCGCCTTCGAGGTGTCGCAGGACGGCACGCTGCTGACCGACAACGGCCTGATCGCGCTGTCCGACGGCGGTGCGCCGCTGGTGGTGCCGCAAGGGGCCGAGGTCAGCTTCGGCAGTGACGGCACCGTCAGCACCAAGGTGCCGGGCCAGCCCTCGCAGCCACTCGGTCGCCTGAAGCTGGCCACGCCCACGGCCGAGGACCCGCTCAAGCGCAGCGACGACGGGCTGTTTCGCACCGGCTCGGGCGACCCCATCGACAACGACCCCAACGCCCGCATCGCCGTGGGCGTGCTGGAGGGCTCCAACGTGAACGCCATCGAGACCATGGTGGGCATGATCCAGACGGCGCGCCAGTTCGAGGTGCAGATGCGCCTGCTGCAGACCGCCGAATCCAACGACCGCGCCGCCGGCCAGCTCCTCGGCCTGCAGGGCTAGAGCGCCTTCTACAAGGACCTCCACCATGATCAACTCCCTCTGGATCGCCAAGACCGGCATGGAAGCCCAGCAAACGCAGCTGGACGTCATCTCGCACAACCTGGCCAACGTCTCGACCACCGGCTTCAAGCGCAACAACGCGGTGTTCGAGGACCTGATCTACCAGAACCTGCGCCAGGTCGGCTCCAACTCCACCGAGCAGACGCAGCTGCCCACCGGGCTGCACCTGGGCCTGGGCGTGCGCACCGTGGCCACCAGCCGCACCTTCACGCAGGGCTCGCTGCAGCAATCGGGCAACTCGCTGGACGTGGCCATCGAAGGCAACGGCTTCTTCCAGATCACCATGCCCGACGGCACCACGCAGTATTCGCGCGACGGCTCCTTCGAACTCAACGCGCAGGGCCAGCTCGTGACCTCCAATGGCAACGCCGTGGTCAACGGCATCACCGTGCCGGCCAATTCCAAGAGCATCACGATCTCGCAGGACGGCACGGTGAGCGCCATGGTGGCGGGTCAGGTCGCGCCGCAGACCATCGGCACCATCCCGCTGGCCAACTTCATCAACCCGGCAGGCCTGGAGCCGCAGGGCCAGAATCTCTTCGCCGAGACCGTGGCCTCGGGTGCACCCACCACCGGCACGCCAGGCACCAACGGCCTGGGCATCCTGCGCCAGGGCTTCCTGGAGTCGTCCAACGTCAATGTGGTGCAGGAGTTGATCACCATGATCCAGACCCAGCGCGCCTACGAGATGAACTCCAAGGCCATCCAGACCTCCGACCAGATGCTGCAGAAGCTGGGGCAGCTGTGATGCGCCGCCTCGCCCTTCCTTTCGCCATGCCGGCCCTGCTGGCCTTGCTGGCCCTGCTGCTGGCGGGCTGCGACAGCATGCCGCAGAAGGTGACGGTGGACTTCCCGCCGCAGCAGCCCGTCGTCTACCCCGCCACCACGGCCATGTCGGCGCCGCCCGTGGCATCCGGCAGCCTCTACCAGAGCGCCCGCTACCGCCCCGCCTTCGAAGACCGCCGCGCGCGCCTGGTGGGCGACACGATCACCATCCAGATCGTCGAGAGCCTGTCAGCCAGCCAGGTATCGTCGTCCACCGCGAACCGCGAGAGCTCGCTGTCGGCCGGCGTCACGGCGTTCCCTTTCCTCAGCGCGGGCTCGCTGAACAAGCTGGGCACCGACCTGTCCACCAGCAACGATTTCTCGGGCAAGGGTGGCACGCAGAGCGCCAACACCTTCTCGGGCACCATCACCGCCACGGTGACGGACGTGTTGCCCAACGGCCACCTGCTGGTGGCCGGCGAGAAGCAGATCGGCGTGAACCAGAACGTCGACGTGATGCGTTTCACCGGCACCGTGGACCCGCGCGCCGTGCTGCCCGGCAGCGTGGTGAGCTCGCAGCAGGTCGCCAACGTGCGGCTGGAGTCCCGCGGGCGCGGTGCGCAGGCCGAGGCCCAGACCGTGGGCATCCTGGCGCGCATCTTCATGAGCCTGCTGCCTTTCTGACGCCTCTGAAGCCTTTGACGCCTTTGACGCCACACCCTTTCCGAGCCGCACCGAGAACCGCCATGCGCCCGACCCGCGATCCCCACCCCGATGTCCGCGACGCCGAGACCACCGGCCTGCAACTGCTGCTGGGGCTGGTGTTGCTGCTGGTGTGCGTGCTGGCCGTGCAGCCCGCGTTCGCGGCGCGCCTGAAGGAAGTCGCCGCGGTCGAGGGCGTGCGCAGCAACCAGCTCACGGGATTCGGCCTGGTGGTGGGGCTGGACGGCACGGGCGACCAGACCACGCAGATGCCCTACACCACGCAGAGCCTGAACAACTACCTGCAGCAGATGGGCATCACGCTGCCGGCCGCGGCCACCTCGCAGCTGCAGCTCAAGAACGTGGCGGCCGTGCTGGTGACGGCCGAACTGCCGGCATTCGCACGGCCCGGGCAGGCCGTGGACGTGACGGTGTCCTCCATGGGCAACGCCAAGTCGCTCAAGGGCGGCATGCTGATCAGCACGCCGCTGCGCGGCGCCGACGGTGAGGTGTATGCCCTGGCCACGGGCAACCTGATCGTGGCCGGCGCGGGTGCCTCGGCCGGTGGCAGCAAGGTGCAGGTCAACCACCTGAGCGCGGGCCGCATCCCCGGCGGCGCGCAGGTGGAGCGGGTGGTGCCCACGCCGCTGCAGCAGGGCAGCAGCATCACGCTCGGCCTGCAGGCGGCGGACTTCCAGAACGCGCGGCTGGTGGCCGGCGTCATCAACCGCCGCTTCGGCGAAGGCACCGCGCAGGCGCTCGATGGCCGCACCGTGCAGGTCCAGGCGCCCGTGGACCCGAACACGCGCGTGGGCTTCCTGGCCGAGCTCGAAGAGCTGCAGATCGAGCGCGTGGCGCCGGCCGCCAAGGTGGTCATCAACTCCCGCACCGGCTCCATCGTGCTGAACCAGGCCGTGACGCTGAGCGCCTGCGCCGTGGCACATGGCAACCTTTCCATCAGCATCGCCTCCACGCCCCAGGTCAGCCAGCCCAACGCCTTTTCCGGCGGGCAGACCGTAGTGACGGAGCAGGCCACCATCCAGATCAAGCAGGAGCCAGGCATGCTGATCCAGATGCCGGCGTCGCCCCAGCTTGCCGACGTGGTGCGGGCATTGAATGCACTCGGCGCGACGCCCCAGGACCTGTTGGCGATCCTGCAGGCTATCAAGGCGGCGGGCGCGCTCAACGCCGAGCTGGAGGTGATATGAACGAGCTATCGTCCACCACCGGCTCCGCCCTCTCGCTCAGTGGACTGGCCGCCGACGGCCGCAACCTCAACAGCCTCAAGCGTGCCGCCGGCGAGAACGATCCGCAGGCGCTGAAAGAGGCGGCCAAGCAGTTCGAGTCGCTCTTCATGCGCGAGCTGCTGAAGTCCATGCGCGAGGCCACGATGAAATCCGGCCTGCTGGACAGCTCTGCGGGAGACCTCTCCACCGACCTGCTGGACCAGCAGCTGTCCGTCAGCATGTCGGGCATGCCCGGCGGGCTGTCGGAGATGATCGTCAAGCAGCTCACGCGCCAGACCGCCGGCGGCAAGAACGACGGCCAGGAGATGCAGCTGCGCGGCGCCGACGCGCCCGCGCAACCCGCCAAGGCCGTGAAGACCACCACCAGCCAGGCCGACTTCGTGCAGCGCCACAGCGCCACCGCCGAACGCGTGGAGGCCGCCACCGGCCTGCCGGCCGAATTCATGCTGGGCCAGGCCGGGCACGAGACGGGCTGGGGCCGCAGCGAGATCAAGATGAAGGGCGGCGCCAGCTCCTTCAACCTCTTCGGCATCAAGGCCGGCGCCGGCTGGAACGGCAAGGTCGCGGAGGTGACCACCACCGAATACACCAACGGCGCGCCACGCAAGGTGACGGCGAAGTTCCGCGCCTACGACTCCTACGAAGACTCCTTCCGCGACTACGCGCGGCTGATCAACGAAAGCCCGCGCTACGCGCAGGCGCGCCAGCAGACCGCATCCGGCCAGGCCTACGCCCAAGGCCTGCAACGCGCGGGTTACGCCACCGATCCCGAGTACGCCAGCAAGCTGAGCCGGGCCATCAACACCACGCTGCAGCTGCAGCGCGCCATGGGCGGCGGCAGCTTCACCACCACCGCCACCTCGGCCTGACGGAGCAGAAGATCCACCATGGCGGACCTCCTGAGCATCGGCGCCCGCGCCCTGATGACCAACCAGCTGGTGCTGGGCACCACGGGCAACAACATCGCCAACGCGAACACGCCGGGTTACTCGCGCCAGTCGGTAGTGCTGCGCAGCGTGGAAGGCCAGTTCAGCGGAGCCGGTTACTACGGCAACGGGGTGGAGGCCACGACGGTGGAGCGCGAGTACAGCGCCTTCCTGACGCGCCAGGTCCAGCTCACCGCCGCCACCTCCGCCGCCGACTCCAAGCGGCTGGAGAGCCTGCGCCAGCTGGAGGACCTGTTCCAGGGCGGCGAGAACGGCCTGGGCGCGTCCATCAACGAGCTGCTCAACTCCTTCTCGGACGTGGGCAGCAGCCCCAACGACCTGTCGGCGCGCACCGTGGTGCTGGCGCGCGCCGAGGAAATGTCCTCGCGCTTCCGCAGCACTGCCGCCAGCATGCAGACCCTGGGCCTGGGCGTGCGCAGCGAAATCACCAACATGGTGACGGACGTGAACAGCCTGGCCACGCGCATCGCCAGCCTGAACAAGCAGGTGGCCTTCGCGCTCGGTGCCGGCCACACGCCCAACGACCTGCTGGACGAGCGCGACAAGCTGATCAAGGACCTCAACGGGCTGGTGCAGACCACCAACATTCCCGCGGCCGATGGCACCATCGGCATCTTCCTCGCGGGCAGCCAGCCGCTGGTGCTGGGCTCCGCGGCGAACACCATCACGATGTCCAACGGCGACTTCGGCGACCAGGCGCAGACCAAGCTCAGCATGCAGTACAACGGGAAAAGCATCCCGCTGGAAGAGTCCATGATGGGGGGTGGCGCGCTCACCGGCCTGCTGCGCTTCCAGAACACCGACCTGGTGGACGCCACCAACCTGCTGGGCCGCATGGCCACGGCGCTGGGCACGGCGCTCAACGACCAGCACCACCTGGGCATCGACCTGACGGGTGCACCCGGTGGCGACCTGTTCACGCTGGGCGCCATGCCGCAGGTGCTGCCTGCCACCACCAACCCGCCCGGCGCCACGCTGAGCGTGGCCGTGCAGGCGCCGCCCAACAGCGGTGTGTCGAAACTGGTGCCCTCGGACTACCAGATCATCTTCGACGGCTCCGGCACCGGCACCATCGTGCGCGCCACCGACGGCCAGCGCACCACCTTCGCCGGCGTGCCCATCACCATCGACGGGCTGGAGATCCAAGTCAGCGGCGTGCCCAACGCGGGTGACCGCTTCATGGTCACGGCGCTGCGCAGCGCGGCCGCCAACATCGACACCACCTTCTCCTCGCCGCGCGCCCTGGCGATGGCCAGCCCCGTGGCCGCGGCTGCCGGCGCGGCGAACAAGGGCACCCTGACGCTGCAAAGCCTGGTGCCGACCACCGCCGACCCCAACCTCACCCAGCCCGTGACGCTGACCTTCAACGCCAACGGCACCTACGACGTGGTGGGCGCGGGCACGGGCGATCCCACGGGCGTGAGCTACGCCCCCGGCCAGACCATCAGCTACAACGGCTGGACGATGGTGCTCAAGGGCACGCCCCAGCCGGGCGATACCTTCACCGTGCAGGCCAACACCTACACGACCGCGAACGCCGGCAACGCCGAAGCCATGATGGGCATCCGCGATTCGCTGATGTTCGACGGTACCGCGGCGACCGAGGGCTATGCGGCGCTGCTGTCCGAGCTCGGCGTGCGCGTGCAGGGCGCCGGCTATGCGGCGGCGGTTTCCAAGTCCATCGCCACCAGCGCGGCCAGCGACCAGGCCTCGGTCTCGGGCGTGAACCTGGACGAAGAAGCGGCCAAGCTGCTGCAATACCAACAGGCCTACCAGGCCTCGGCGAAGATCCTGCAGATCTCGCAGACCATCTTCGACTCGCTGATCCAGAGCGTCTGACCATGGCCCACCCACACGGAGAACACGCCCCATGCGCATAGGCACCGCCAACTCCTACGCCGTGGCACTGGAGCAGATCTACAAGCGCCAGTCCGACCTGGTGTCGCAGCAGGAGAAGCTGAGCTCCGGCCTGTCCGTCAACCGCGCCAGCGACGATCCCACCGGCATGGCACAGGCCGAGCGCGTGCAGGCCAACCTGACGCGCATCAAGACCGACCAGCGCGCGCTGGAGGTGCAGCGCAACGCCATCACCAGCGCGGAGTCCACGCTGGGCGAATCCATCCAGCAGGTGCAGGGCGTGCGGGACCTCGTGCTGGCGGCCGAGAACGGCGCCTACTCGCAGGAGAACCGGGCCACGCTGGCGCTGCAGATCCGCAGCCTGCGCGACCACCTCTTCTCGCTGGCCAACAGCAGCGACAGCAATGGCATCCCACTCTTCGGCAGCCTGGGCAGCCTGCCCGCGCCCTTCGCCGACCAGATCGGCGGCGTCAACTTCCAGGGCAACGCAGGCCAACGATCGGCCACCACCACAAATTTGCCCGGCGCCATGGACGGACAGGCGATCTGGATGAACATCGGCAGCGGCAATGGCGTGTTCGACGTGAGCCTGGCCGCCACCAACACCGGCAGCGCATGGACCGACCCCGGCACCGTGGTGACACCCTCCGCGCTCACGGGCGACCAGTACAGCATCAGCTTCAGCATCACCGGCACCGCACCCAACGAGGCCACGACCTACGAGGTGCAAAACGTCACGCAGGGCACCACCGTCGCCACGGGCCAACCCTTCCAGGCCGGCGCACCGATCCAGTTCGACGGCATGTCCGTCATCGTCAATGGCGCCCCGGCCAACGGCGACGCCGTGAACGTGGCGCCCAGCACGCAGGACAGCATCTTCACAGTGCTCGACCGCGCGGCCGACAGCATCGACAACGCCAAGGGCAGCAACCTGCTGTCGCAGGCCGTGGCACGTGCCCTGGTGGAAATGGACAGCAGCCTGGAAAAGCTGGGCGCGGCCCGCAGCCAGGCCGGTGACTGGCTCAACCGCGCCGACAGCATCACCAGCGCCCAGGGTGCGCGCACCATCTCGCTGAACGCCGACCGCGCGCGGGCGGTCGAGCTGGAGCCGGTGAAGGGCCTGTCGGACTTCACCACGATGCAGACGGCCTACCAGACCGCGCTGCAGTCCTACGCCTCGATCCAGAAGCTGTCGCTGTTCAACTACATCAACTGAGGTCGCGGGGCCTTGCGGTGCCCGGCGGGCATGGCACACTGGCGCCCACTCCCACACCGCACCACCACATGTCGGCCACCATCCTGGGCAATCTGGCGCTGGGCTACCAGCTGGTGTGGGACCGTGCACGCCTTCCGCGTGCGGTGCACCTGCGCGTGGAAGCCACGGTGGACGAGGCGGTGGACGCTGCGCATTTGCTGCGCATCCTGGCCGAGAGCTGGAGCGGGCCATCGCCCCAGCTGATCCTCAGCACGACGGAGGCCTGGCTGCTGCGCGAGTTCCTGCAGCACGCGGGTGCCGAGGACGCCTGGATCGCGGTCCACCAGTCGCAGCTGCAGGATCCGGCGATCCAGGCGCTTGCGGTCACGGCGGGCCGCCGTGGGGCGCAGCTGCTCTGGCGCGGCGCGGCCGGGGAAGAGCCGGGCATGGCCATCGCGAGCGCCTTCACACGCGGCATGTTGTCGCTGGGCGCCGGTGAAGCGCTGCAGAGCCTGCACGCTTCGCGCCAGCGGCAGCAGGGTGGCGACGCGGGGGCGGACTCCCACAGCCCCGTCGCGCCCGACCAGATTTACGAGGCCGTGCCCAGCATCGCGCTGGCCCGGCATTGCCTGGACGAACAGGGTGCCTGGGGCGTGGCCGGCTGGCCCGAGGACGACGTGCTGATGCGTGGCCACCAGCAGCAGCCCCAGCCCGACCGCGACGGCATCCGCGCCGTGATCGCCACCGTGGACGACGACGCCTCGATGGAACGCATCGAGCAGGCGATGGACACGCAGCCCGTGCTGGTCTACCGCTTCATGCTCTACATGAACTCGGCGTCGCTGGGCCTGCGCAACCCGGCCGAATCGCTGCGCCACGGGCTCATGATGCTGGGCCTGGGCAATTTCCGCGGCTGGCTGCAGGCGCAGCTGCACGGTGCGGGCAGCGACATCGACCTGCAGCCCATCCGCAGCGCCATGGTGCTGCGCGCGCACCTGACCGAGTCGTTGCTCGACTCGGGCGACGAAGACAAGCTGCGCCGCGAGATCTACCTCTGCGCCCTGCTGGCCGAGGTGCCCCGCATGCTGGGCGAACCGCTGCGCACGGTGCTGGGCCGGCTGGAGCTGCCCGAGCGCATCACCTCGGCGCTGTTCTCCGGCAGCGGTGTGTACGCGCCCTTCATGGCGGTGGCCCAGGCACTGGCCGACACTGGCGCGCCCAGCACGGTGCCCGCGCTGTGCGCCGAGCACGAGATGGACCTGGCCGAGGTGAACCGGGCCCTGCTGCGGGTGCTGGCGCAATTGCGGACACGGTCCCCAGGACCACGGTAGCCGGCGCTGCTCAGCGCGTGTCGGCCGAGGGCCGCGACAGGAAGGCACGCACGGAAGGGTCCTCCGTCAATCCGATGGCGGTCTGCATTGCCTGGTTCGCTGCGGCAGCCTCGCCTGCAGACGCCAGCGCATTCCCCAGCACCACCCAGTAGGGCTGGTAGCCCTTGACGTCCGCGGCGTCCAGGCGCCGCAACACGCCCAGCGCCTGGGCCGCATCGCCGGCCTCGACCATCGCGGCGGCCTGGGCCACCAGCACTCCCACACTCGGGCAACGCGCTGCCAGCAAAGCATAGAGTGTGGCCAGCGCGGCGTGGTTCGTCCTGCCCGTGAAGGGCCGCTGGGCGTGCACGGACTGGATGGCCGCCTCGCACTGGTAACGGCCGAAGACGCCGGCCCGCGAGGCTTGCGTCAGCTGTTGCTCGGCCTTGATGACCATGTCGCGCGACCAGAGCCGCGCGTCCTGCCGTGCCAGCGGCACGAAACTGCCGTCGGAGGCGCGCCGCGCCGCGCGGCGGGACTCGCAAAAGAGCATCAAGGCCAGGAGCCCGCGCGCCTCGGGCTCGCCGGGCAGCAGCGCCACGATCAGGCGAGTCAGGAACAGCGCCTCGTCGGCCAGGCCACGCGCTCCTCCGTCGGCGCCAGCGACCGCGTCCCAGCTGGTGCCGTAGGCGGCATAGATGGCATCGAGCACATCGCCCAGCCGCTCGGGCATGTCTTCGGCCCCCGGCACCTCGAAACGCAGCCGGTGCTCCTTGATCCTGGCCTTGGCGCGCACCAGCCGCTGGCCCATGGTCGCCGGGGCGACGAGAAAGGCCGACGCGATCTGCGCCGCGTCGAGCCCCAGCACGGTCTGCAGCATCAGCGGCGTGCGGGCGCTCTCGTCAATGGCGGGATGGGCACAGACGAACAGCAGCTTCAGGCGTTCATCCGGCAGGGCGCGCGGATCGGGCACGACCTCGTCATGCAGCAGGGCGAGGTCTATCGCCGATGCGTCGACCACGGCACGGTGGCGTGCCGCATTCTGCAGGTGGTTGCGCGCGGCCGTCATCAACCAGGCGTCCGGGTTGTCTGGAACGCCGCGCTCGGGCCAGGTGCGCAGCGCGGCGAGGAAGGCCTCGGACAAGGCGTCCTCCGAGGCGGCAATGTCGCGCGAGCGCGCTGCCAGGATGGCCAGCAGCCGCCCGTAGGCATCACGCGCCGCAGTGTCTGCGGCCTTGTCGGCCGCGGCACGTCCGTCCACCGCGCCGGGCAGCGCGCCGGGCACCGCCATTCGCCGTCAGGCGGCCGGAGGCGCCATGGGCGGCAGCACCGGCCGCACCTCGACCGACGCACTGGAGGCCGACGGCGCCCGCGCCGCCCACTCCAGCGCCGTGTCCAGGTCGGGGACCTCGATCACGAAGTAGCCGCCGAGCTGCTCCTTGGCGTCAGCGAAGGGGCCATCCTGCACCAGGCGCTTGCCGTCGCGGATGCGCACGGTGGTGGCCATCTGCGGCGCCTGCAGGCCGTCGCCCTTGACGATGACACCGGCCTGGGCCATGGCGCCGATGAAGGCGTTCCAGCCGCCCCAGTAGGCGAGCGCCTGTTCGGGGTCGTTGCGCTTGGTGAATTCGCTCTCGGGTTCGTTGAGCAGAAGCATGTATTGCATAGTCGTGTCCTTGGGTTGCGGGGTTGATGGCTCGGAGAAGCACAGCGCTGGCCTTGGATGTGCCATCCCTATTGCGTTCTCGATGCCATGACACGCGACCTGTGGCCGTTTCGACATCCCGCAGAATTATTTTGCTGCGACCCTCCCCTCAGGAAGCATAAGCAGAACCCAGACACAAGCCATACAGGTTTACCTGGAGCACCCGCCCGCTCTGCCGGGCGCGTCGGCCACCAACCTCACTTCGCCCACTTCCGCTCGAAGTCCCACACCTCCTGGAAGCCGATGCGTTCGCAGAACTCCTGGAAGCTGAACAGCGGTTGGCCGGCCGCGTTGCCGTCACCCGTCTCCTTGAGCGTGCGCAGGGCCTGCTCCATGGCGGCGGCTGCGGCCAGGCTGGTGAGCGCGGGGTAGATGGCATAGGCGTAACCGATCTCGGCCAGCGTCTCGGCCGGCAGCATGGGCGTCTTGCCGCCGTTGGAGAGGTTGGCCATCATGGGCAGGTCGAAGGCTTCGCAGGCGCGGCGCATCTCGTCCTCAGACTGGGGTGCCTCGAAGAACAAAATGTCGGCACCAGCGCGCGCATAGGCCTCCAGCCGGTGCAAGGCCGCGTCGAAACCGTCGCCCGCGCGGGCGTCGGTGCGGGCGATGATGAGGAAGTTCTTCTTGTCCTCGCGCGCCTCGCAGGCCACCTGGATCTTCTGCACCATGTCCTCGGTGGGGATGCAGCGCTTGAAGGGCGTGTGGCCGCACTTCTTGGGAAATTCCTGGTCCTCCATCTGCATGGCGGTGACGCCGGCCTCTTCGTAACCGCGCACGGTGTGGTGCACATTGAGCAGACCGCCATACCCGGTGTCGGCGTCGGCGATGAGTGCGGCCTTGCTGGTGCGCACCACGGTGCGCATGCGGTCGACCATCTGCGTGTAGGTGGCGATGCCTGCGTCGGGCAGGCCCAAGGCCGAGGCGGTGAGCCAGTAGCCGGAGCCGTAGACGATGTCGAAGCCGACCTTGTCCGCGACCACGGCGGCGATCATGTCCTGCAGGCCGGGGACCACGAAGAATTTGCCGGCGTCGAGTTTCTGGCGGAGGATGGGGTTGGCCATTGGAGGTTTCTTTCGTTGAGAGTGAGGTGGTGTGGTTCAGTGAGACTGAGCGCGCTGCAGTGTTGGCGGATCAGGAGGGCGGGGTACTCGGCTCCGCGGCTGTCCCCCGCCACACACCCAACACCTTCAGGAAGCCGCACCCAACCACGGCGACTCCTGCACCATGCGTTGCTCGTGGGCGCGCAACTCGGCATCCAGACGCAACGTGCGCGCAATGTCATCCTCGTCGGACATCAACTGTTCGGCATGGCCAGGGGCCAGCACAAACGGCAGGCTGCTTCCATCGGGCAGGCGCAGCGTGCTGGTGGCCACCTCCAGCCCGAGCACCGGTGACGGCCCTGCGGCGGCCAGAGACTGCAGCAACTGCGCATGGACTTCTGGCGTCACGACAGCCGCCACCACGTCGTTCTTGACACAGTTGTTGCGGAAGATGTCGCCATAGGACAGCGCCACGATGGCCTCGATGCCGTAGTCCGCCAGCGCCCACACCGCGTGCTCGCGCGACGAGCCACAGCCGAAGTTGCGCGGCGCCACCAGCACCTGCACGCTGCGGCCCTGGGCCACGAAGTCGGCCTCGGGGTTGCCGGTGCGGATCCAGTCGGCGAACAGGTGCTTGCCCATGCCGGTGCGCGTCGTCACCTTCAGGAACTCGGCGGGGAACAGCGCATCGGTGTCGATGTCGTCGCGCTGCAGTACGACGGTGGGCCCGGCGACCTGGAACACAGCCTTGGTCATTGCATGAACTCCCTGGGATCGGTCAGATGGCCCCGCAAAGCGCTGGCAGCGACGGCCGCGGGGCTCATGAGGTGCGTGCGCCCGCCCGCGCCCTGGCGGTTCTCGAAGTTGCGGTTGGAGGTGGAGGCGCAGCGCTGGCCGGCCGTGAGTGCGTCGCCGTTCATGCCCACACACATGGAACAGCCCGACTCGCGCCACTCGAAGCCCGCGTCCTTGAACACCTGCGCCAGCCCTTCGGACTCGGCCTGGCGCTTGACGGTGCTGGAGCCCGGCACCACCAAGCCACGCACGCTGGTGGCGATGCGCCGGCCGCGCACCACTGCAGCGGCGGCGCGCAGGTCCTCGATGCGGCTGTTGGTGCACGAGCCGATGAATGCCACGTCCACGGGGATGTCGGCCACGGCCTGGCCGGGTGTGAGGCCCATGTAGTCCAGCGCGCCCTGCAGGCGCGTGCGCTCCACGGGATCGGCCACGGTGGCGGGGTCGGCCACGCGGCCGTCGAAGCCCGCGCTGTCCGCGGGCGTGGTGCCCCAGGTCACGCGGGGGCGCAGGGCCTGCGCATCGACCACCACGTGGCGTGCGTAGTCGGTCGGACTGTCGGTGCGCAGCGCGGCCCAGGCTGCGGCGGCGGCCTCGAAGTGCTCACGCGCCGGGCCCTGCACGCGTTCGCGCAGGTAGGCGATGGTGGTGGCGTCCGGCGCCACCAGGCCGAAACGCGAGCCGGCCTCGATGGTCATGTTGCACAGCGTCAGGCGCCCTTCCATCGACAGCGCGCGCACGGCGTCGCCGAAGTATTCGATGGCATGGCCCACGCCGCCGCTGGTGCCGATCTGGTGGATGATGGCCAGCGCCAGGTCCTTGGCCACCACGCCCGCGGGCAGCATGCCCCGCACCTCCACGCCCATGGTGCGCGGCTTGCGCATCCACAGCGACTGGGTGCTCATCACGTGTTCGGCCTCGGAGGTGCCGATGCCCCAGGCGATGGCGCCCAGGGCGCCCAGCGTGGCGGTGTGCGAGTCGCCACACACCACCGTGCTGCCCGGCAGCACGTAGCCCTGCTCGGGCGCCACCACGTGCACGATGCCCTGGCGCGGGTCGTCCAGGTCCAGCAGGTCCACACCGAAGGCCCGCGCATTGCTGCGCAGCAGCGCGATCTGCGCCTTGCTCTCGGCGTTGGGGATGTTGGTCAGCCGGTCGGCCGTGGTGGGCACGTTGTGGTCCTGGATGGCCACGTGCCGCGCGGCCGAGCGCATGGGCCGGCCCGCCGCCTGCAGGCCCGCGAAGGCCTGCGGGCTGGAGACCTCATGCAGCAAGTGCCGGTCGATATAGACCAGGTCCTCGCCGGCCTCGTTGCGGGCCACCACATGGGTGGCCCAGATCTTGTCGAAGACTGTGCTCATGGAGAAAGGCTTTCCTGGCGATGGGGCTGGGAGCGGGGGCGCGAAGCTCAATCCACCTTGATCTGCGCGCCCTGCACGATGCCGCGGTTCTTCTCCAGGTCCACGGCGATCTGGCGGCCGAAGTCCTCGGGGCTGTTCTTCGCCACCGGGACGATGCCCAGCGTGGCCAGGCGTTCGCGCATGTCGGCCGCGGCGAGCACCTGCTGCAAGGCCTTGTTGAGCTGGTCCACGATGGGCTTGGGCGTGCGGGCAGGCGCCAGCAGGGCCACCCACGAGTCGAACACGAAGTCCTTCACGCCAGCCTCCACCAGCGTGGGCACGTCGGGCAGCGAGGGGGCGCGCTGCGCGCTCGACACCGCGATGGCGCGCAGCTGGTTGTTCCTGACGAAGGGCAAGGCGCCGGCCACGGCCGTGTAGAGCATGGGCAACTGGCCGCCCACGACGTCGGACATGGCCTGGCCGCCGCCCTTGTAGGGGATGTGCGTCAGCGGGATGCCGGTGCGCTGCTTGAGCAGCTCGCCCGCCAGGTGCGGCGTGCTGCCCGTGCCCGCGCTGCCATAGGACAGGCCACCGGGCTGCGACTTCGCATAAGCCACGAGTTCCGCGTAGTTGCGCACCGGGAGCTTGGGGTTGACGACGATGATCAGCGTGGCGTCGCCGATCTTTCCGATGGGCGCGAAGTCCTTGACCGTGTCGAAGGGCACCTTCTGCAGGTGCGGGTTGATGACCAGCGTGCCGTCATAACCCAGCACGAGGGTGTAGCCATCGGGCTCGGCCGTGGCCACGGCCTGCGTGCCGATGTTGCCCGAAGCACCGGGCCGGTTGTCCACCACGATCTGCTGGCCCAGCAGCGCGCTGAGCTTCTCGGCCACCACGCGGCCGCCGGTGTCCGTCACGCCACCGGGCGAGAAGGGCACGACCAGGCGGATAGGCTTCGTGGGATAGGCGGCTTGCGCGCGGGAAGCCAGCGGCAGGCCCATCAGGCTGCCACCGGCCAAGCCGGCGGCGATCAGGGTACGTCGTTGCATGAAAGTCTCCTTGTCGGGTGGAGCGCGGCGATGCGCCGCGCGAGGTTGCTTGCGGGCCGGGGTCAGGCCGCCGTCATGCGGCCTGCATGCGGCCTTCAAGCGGCCGTGGTCGCCAGTGCCTTCTCACGCTGGCGCCGCAGCCAGGTGATGGCGCGTCCGCCCAGCGCACGCTGCAGCTGCGCCTCGGCAAAGTCCACCGCTTCCAACAGGCCATCGATGGAGATGCCCGTGGCGAAGCCGCTCTGCTCGGCCATCAGCACCAGGTCTTCGGTCGCCACGTTGCCGGCCGCGCCGGGTGCGAAGGGGCAACCACCGATGCCGCCCACGCTGGCGTCGAAGCGGCGCACGCCGGCCTGCAGCGCGGCGTAAGCGTTGGCCACGCCCATGCCACGCGTGTCGTGGAAGTGCACGGCCAGCTGCGCCACGGGCACGGTGCGCAGCAGCGCATCAAGGCGTTCGCGCACCTGGCCGGGAGAGGCAGAGCCGATGGTGTCGGCGATCACGATCTCGCCCGCACCGGCCTCCAGCATGCGCGCGCAGCATTGCTGCACGGCGGCCAGTGCGGTCGGGCCTTCGAAGGGGCAGTCGAAGGCGACGGCCACGTAGGCACGCGTGCGCAGGCCCAGGCGCAGCGCTTCCACCACCGTCTGCGCGCTGACATCGGTGGCCTCCTGCAGGCCCATGTTGATGTTCTTGCGGTTCATGGTCTCGGTGGCCGAGAGCACGACGGCGATTTCCTTGGCACCGGCGGCATGCGCGCGCTCCAGGCCCTTGAGGTTGGGTACCAGCACGGAGGTGCGCAGGCCGGGCAGCGCGGTGTTGACGGCGGGCACCAGGTCGCCCGCGTCGGCCATCTGCGGCACAGCCTTGGGCGAGACGAAGCTGGTGGCTTCCACGCTCTGCACGCCCGCGGCGGCCAGCAGGCGGATCAGCTGCAGCTTGGCCTCGGTGGAGACGGCGACCTTCTGGTTCTGCAGGCCGTCGCGGGGGGCAACGTCGGTGATGAAGATGGATTCCATGCGGTCTCCTTCAGGCAACGGTGCCGGTGGCCTTGAGTTCGGCCACCTTGGCGGGCGCATACCCCAGCAGGTTCTGCAGGACGGCATCGGTGTCCGCACCCAGCGGCGGCGGTGCCGTGAAGGGCTTGGGCTCGGCGGCGGACAGCTTCATCGGGTTGCCAGGCATGCGCACGGTCTCGCCCGTGTGCAGCGTGACGGGCACCACCATGTCCCGCGCCTGCACCTGTGGGTCGGCTATCGCCTGCGCGAAGTTGTTGACGGGGCCGCAGGGGATGCGCGCGGCCTGCAGGCGTTCCAGCCAGTAGGCCGTGGGGTGCTGGCGGAAGGCTTCGCCGATCAGCGCGTCGATCTGCGCCTTGGCGGCGTAGCGCACGGGCTGCTTCTTGTACTCCGGGTCGCGCAGCGCGGGCAGGTCGATGAACTCCACGAAGCGCTCGAAGAACGGGTCCCCGATGCAGGCCACGATCACATGGCCGTCGGAGGTGGGGTAGCTGTTGTAGGGCACGTGCACGAAATGCCCGTTGCCGATGCCGCCGGGCACATGGCCGGACAGCAGGTACATGGTGGCCATGTAGTTCAGCAGCGAGATCTGCGCGTCCAGCATCGAGATGTCCACATGCTGGCCCTTGCCTGTGCGTTCGCGCTCGGCCAGCGCCGCCAGCACGCCCATGGCGCCGAAGATGCCGCCGCCCAGGTCGCCGATGGGGATGCCGCTGCGCGTGGGGCCGGTCTCGGGCGTGCCCGTGATGGACATGCCGCCGCCCATGGCCTGCACCACCTGGTCGAATGCGGGGCGCTGGGTGGCCGGGCCGGTCTCACCGAAGCCCGTGACCGAGCAGGTGATGATGCGCGGGTTGACCTGCGACAGCGCTGCATGGTCGATGCCCAGGCGCGTGGGCACGCCCACGCTGAAGTTGTCGAACACCACGTCGGCCTGGCGCACCAGGTCCATGAACACGGCCTTGCCGGCTTCCGACTTGAGGTCGATGCACACGCTTTGCTTGTTGCGGTTGAGTGTGAGGTAGTAGGCACCCATGCCGTCGCGCGAATAGTCGGGATCGTGCTCCAGCAGGCGGCGCGTACCCTCGCCCGTGCCGGGGGGCTCGACCTTGATGGTGCGGGCGCCCAGGTCGGCCAGCAGCATGGTGCCGTAGGGGCCCGACAACATGTGGGTCAGGTCGAGGACGGTGATGTGTTCGAGTGCCAAGTGGTGTCTCCTGCGAAAAAGCGACGGATGGCGCGCTTGTTTGCAGCCATCGTGCCAACCCGGCGGTCGCTGCAAGTGGTTGATTTGCAAGCCATCTGACCAGCGCGGGCGTTTTATGGATGTCGCATGCGACGCTCGTGCGACACTAAAGTTGTGTCATCGAACATCCACACCCCCTCGCCCACCCCGCGACGCCCCCGGCTGGTGTTTCTGAGTTACCGCCACATCCGCCAGTTCGCGATGCCGGCTGTGGCCGAATACCAGGACCGCGCCGACATCGAGGTCGTGGACACCGCCGTGGACGAGGTGCTGCCGCTCGCGCGGGACCGGCTGGCGCGCGGGCTGGTGGATGCCTTCATCAGCGCCGGCGCCAACGCCAGCACGCTGCGCCATGGCCTGCAGGTGCCCGTGGCAACCATCCAGCTCACGGGTTTCGACCTGCTGCAGTCGCTGATCCAGGCACGGCGCATCGCCGACCGCGTGGGCATCGTGATGTACGGCCAGACCATCCCCGAGCTGGAAGCCGTCAAGGGGCTGCTGAACATCGAGATCCGCCAGTACGCCTACCAGACACCGGCCGACGCGCGCGTCCAGTTCGAACAGCTGCGCCGCGACGGCTACCGCGTGGTCATCGGCTCCAGCGTGGGCGTGGAGCTGGCCGAGGAATTCGGCCTCACGGGCCTGCTGGCCTATTCGCTGTCGTCGGTGCGGCGCGGCATCGAGGACGCGATCGAGCTGGCGCGCGTGGCGCGGCTGGAAGCGGGGCGCTACGAGCAGCTGAACGGCCTGCTGCACCACCTGCAGGAGGCCGTGCTGGCGGTGGACGGCGGCAACCGCATCACGGCGCTAAACCCGCCCATGCAGGCACTGCTGGGCCTGCCGGCGGAAGCCCTGCGCGGACGGCGGCTCGACCAGGTGGAGCCCGAGCTGTCGCTGCGCGCCACGCTGCAACGCGGGGTGTCCGAGCGCGGTGCGGTGCTGCGCTTTGCGCAGCGCGACTGGATCGCGCACCGCACCCCGATCCGCGAACACGGCGACATCGTGGGCGCGGCCCTGACCCTGCACGACGCGCAGGACATCGAGGCCGCCGACACCAGCCTGCGCCTGCAGCAGCGCCGCCGCCAGCCCACCGCGCGGCACGACTTCGGCAGCCTCGTGGGCGAGTCGCCGGCCTTCCTGCGCGCCGTGCAGGCGGCGCGGCGCTTCGCGCGCACCGATGCCACGGTGCTGATCACGGGCGAGAGCGGCACCGGCAAGGAGCTGTTCGCGCAGGCCATCCACAACGAGAGCGTGCGCGCGGCGCGGCCGTTCATCGCCGTGAACTGCGCGTCCTTCCCGGAGTCGCTGCTGGAGAGCGAACTCTTCGGGTAC
Organism: Burkholderiaceae bacterium; assembly: GCA_965278985.1. GTDB lineage: Bacteria > Pseudomonadota > Gammaproteobacteria > Burkholderiales > Burkholderiaceae_C > CAISIP01. The sequence goes on from OZ257131.1 coordinate 4,128,152, forward strand.
GAGGAAGGCGCCTTCACCGGCGCACGCCGCGGCGGCAAGCGCGGCCTGGTGGAGGCGGCGCACACGGGCACCCTTTTCCTGGACGAGATCGGCGACATGCCGCCGGCCGCGCAGAGCCGGCTGCTGCGCGTGCTGCAGGAGCGCGAGGTGACCCGCCTGGGCGGCAGCGGTGCCATCCCCGTGGACCTGCGCGTGGTCGCCGCCACGCACCAGCCGCTGGCCGAGCGCGTGGCGCAGGGGCGCTTCCGCGACGACCTGTACTACCGCATCGACATCCTGCGCCTGCCGCTGCCGCCGCTGCGTGCGCGTGGCGACGACATCGCGCTGCTGGCGCGCCAGCTGCTGCAGCAGCGCCTGGGCACGATGGGCGTGCACCGGGATGCGGCGGCAGCGCTGGCGCCCTGGCTGCCCGCGCTGCAGGCCCATGCCTGGCCGGGCAACGTGCGGGAGCTGCAGAACCTGTGCGAGCGCCTGGCTGTGCTGCTGGCCGACCCGCATGGCGTGCAGGACATGGGCCTGGACACCCTGCGCAGCGAATGCCCGGAGCTGTTTGCACCGGCCTCCGCAACGCCGATGGCGCTGCCACCGGAAGCGCCGCTCTCCCGGCGCGTGGCGGCCGCCATGCACCAGGCTGGCAACAACCGCCAGCGCGCCGCCCAATTGCTGGGCGTGAGTCGCTCCACCCTGTGGCGCTGGTTGCGCGATGCGGAGGCATCCGCCGCGGCCGGCCCAGCCATACCTTCCGAATAATATTAATTTCTCCCTCTATATACTTGTTCACATGTCTCGCATGCCGCCTGGCATGCGCCTTGCGGGGCGGGTCCACCACGGACAACCCCGCCTCCACACGAGGCCCTCGACATGGAATGGACCCAACGCCTGCGCATGCGCCAGCTCTACCTGCTGGTCGCGCTCTACGAGACCCGCAACGTCAGCCACACGGCCGCCCAGATGGGCGTGACCCAGCCCGGCCTGTCGAAGTGGCTGGGCGAGCTGGAAGAAGACCTCAACGTCAAGCTCTTCAAGCGCAACTCGCGCGGTCTGGTGCCCACCGAGTTCTGCACCGCGCTGGTCCAGCATGCGCGCGCGATCATCGGCGAGCTGGACCGCACGCAGGCCACCATCCGCCTGCTGTCCACCGGTGTCACGGGCAACCTGGTGATCGGCACCACGCCCACCGTGGCCACCAGCGTGGTGCCGCGCGCCGCGCACTGGGTGAGCAAGCGTTTCCCCGACGCTTTTTTGCGCATGGTGGAAGACCGCGTAGACGTGCTGCTGCCGCAGCTGCTGGAGGGGCGCATGGACTTCGTCGTCACGCGCACCGACCAGGCGCGGCTGGAATCCGGCCTGCGCTGCGACGTGTTGTACCCCGAGCACATCCGCATCGTGGTGGGTGCGAACCACCCGCTGGCCAAGAAGCGCAAGGTGGACTGGGCCGACGTGATGCGCCACCCCTGGATCACGCCACCCAAGACCAGCCCCATCCGCCGCGAGCTGGAGCACGAGCTGGCGCTGGCCGGCCAGCCCACGCCACGCTACCGCGTGGAGTCGGCCTCCACGCTGCTGATCGTGTCGATGCTGCAGGACGGAGACCTGGTGGCACCGATGTCCGGCCGGCTGATGGACTCGTTCCAGCAGCTCAAGCAGGTGGTGCCCCTGCCGCTGCCTTACCTGCGCGAAGGCAGCGTGGGCGTGATACGCCGCCGGGAAGCCATCGAGACGCCCCTGCACAAGGCCTTCATGGACGGGCTGCGCAACGCCGCGCGCGGACCATGACCTGCACGCGATAGCACTAGCACCTTCCCTCCATAACGGCCGCCGGGCGCGCTTGTGGGGGGCACCCTTCTGGCGGATGATTTCTGCATCGCAACACGCCACGCTTCCATGACATCCCCCCATGTACTCATCGCCGGTGCCGGGCCGGTTGGCCTGGTCAGCGCACTGGCCCTGGCCAACGCCGGCATCGCCGTCACCGTGTTCGAGCGCAGCACCACGCTGGCGCAGGACCTGCGCGCCTCGACCTTCCACCCGCCCACGCTGGACATGCTGGAGCAGTTCGGTGACATCCCTGCACGCCTGAAGGCCCAGGGTCTGGTGGCGCGCTACACCCAGCAGCGTGACCGACGCGAAGGCCTGATCGCCGAGTTCGACATGGACACGCTGCGCAACGACACCGGCCACCCCTACCGGCTGCAGTGCGAGCAGTGGAAGCTGGCGCTGCTCCTGCAGGAGAAGCTGCAGCAGCTGCCGCATGTGAAGATGCTCTTCGGCGCCACGCTCAAGTCCGTGGGCCAGACCGCGGACGGCGTGCACGCGCAGGCCGAGGTGGATGGCGAGGTGCAGAGCTTCCATGGCGACTACCTGATCGGGGCCGACGGCGCCTGGAGCGTGGTGCGACAGGCCCTGGACATCCCCTTCGACGGCTTCACCTATCCCGAACGCTTCCTGGTGGTGTCCACCGACTTCGAATACGCCGACCACCTGCCCCACCTGTCCTACGTCAACTACATCTCGGACCCGCAGGAATGGTGCGTGCTGCTGCGCGTGCCCACGCTGTGGCGCGTGCTGTTCCCCACGCCGCCGGAGGAGTCAGACGAGTCGGTGATGTCCGACGAGACCATCGAGCGGCGCCTGCAGAATCTGGTGCCGCAGGCCACGCCCTACCGCACCGTGCACCGCACGCTCTACAAGGTGCACCAGCGCGTGGCGCAGAAGTTTCGCCAGGGGCGCATCCTGCTGGCCGGCGACGCGGCGCACATCAACAATCCGCTGGGCGGCATGGGCATGAACGGTGGCGTGCAGGACGCGTTCAACCTCACGGCCAAGCTGATCGACGTGCTGCAGGGGCGCGCCGACGACGGCGTGCTGGACCGCTACGAGCGCCAGCGCCGGTCGGTGGCCATCGAGTACGTCAACGCGGATACCCAGCGCAACAAGAAGATCATCGAGGAGCGCGACCCCGCCGCGCGCCGCAAGACGCAGGACGAGTTGCGCGCCATCGCCGCGAACCCCGAAGCCTCGCGCCAGTACCTGCGCAAGACCTCGATGCTGGACGCGCTGGCGCGTGCCGAATCGATTCAGTGAAGAAGGAGCACCGCATGGCCACCGAAGACATCTACCGCCACCAGGGCCTGGGCCAGACCAGCGGCATCGGCCAGCGCTGCGGGCTGGTGCTGGTCGACTTCGTGAACGGATTCGTCGACACGGACATCCTGGGCGGCCCCGCCATCGAGGCGGCCGCGCAAGCCACGGTGCCGCTGCTGGCCGCATTCCGCAATGCCGGCCTGCCGGTGGCACACACGCGCGTGGTGTTTGCCGACGACGGCTCGGACCACAACGTGTTCTGCCTGAAATGCCCGCCACTGAAAGGCTTGACCGAGACGGCCCATGCCTCGCAGATCGTGCCGGCCCTCACGCCGGCCGCGGGTGAACTCGTGGTGCGCAAGCGCTCGGCATCCGCGTTCTTCCAGACGGGCTTGGCCGACTGGCTGCGCCTGCGCGGCGTGGACACGGCCGTCATCACCGGCTGCACCACCAGCGGCTGCGTGCGCGCGAGCGTGATCGATTCGCTGCAGCACGACTTCCGCACGCTGGTGGTGGAGGAGTGCGTGGCCGACCGCGCGCAGGCGCCGCACGATGCGAACCTGTTCGACATGCGGCAGAAATACGCCGACATCGTGCGCCGCGACGACATCGTCTCCCACCTCGCCTCCCTCCAACGCAATTGAGCACGGCACCATGGACCACCTCGGCTACCGCATGAAGTTCGGGGCGCTCGGCCCCTCCACCAACACCATCGTCCAGCCCGACTTCGACGACATGCGCCCCGTGGGCGTGACCAACCACTACAGCCGCATCGTCATTCCGGACCTGCCCGTGAACACGGATGAGGACTTCCTCGCGCTGGTGGCATCCATCCAGGACAACACGCTGCAGGCCGCCGACGTGTTGAAGAGCTGCGAGATCGGCTACCTCGTGATGGGCATGTCCGCCGCCACCTTCTGGGACGGCCGCAAGGGCGCCGAGGGCTACCTGAAGATGATGACCGAACGGGCAGGCGTGGGCGTGTCCTGCGGCTCCTTCGCCACCGAGGCCGCGCTCAACACCTACAAGGCCAAGCGCATCGCCTTCTTCTCGCCGTATTTCCCAGTGGCGAACGCACAGGTCAAGCGCTTCTACGAAGACTGCGGCTTCACCGTCGTGCGCGAGAAATGCCTGCGCCGCCCCAGCCCCGTGCAGATCGCCCACACCACCGACGCCATGTGCCGCGAAGCCATCCGCGAACTGGACGGCGACGACATCGACGCCATCGTGCAGGTGGGGACCAACCTGTCCATGGTGCGCCTGGCCGCCGCGGCCGAACTGTTCCTGGGGAAACCGGTCATCGCGATCAACACGGCGACGTACTGGCATGCGCTGCGGGCGGTGGGGATCCAGGACAAAATGGACGGGTTCGGGACGCTGCTGTCGCACCACTGAATCCGGCCGAGGAGGCCATGGAGAACGGGCGCGACGCGCTCAAGGCAACGGTAGCGGCGCTCAAGGCGAAGAAGCTCCCGGTCCCTGCGCCGAACAGGGGAGGTGTCGCGTCCGGCAAGTTTGTTGCCCGGGTGCCGACAACGGTGCATGCACAGCCGGCAACTCGCGCGCGCAAAGAGCACTGCCTGACGCGCCAACGCGGCTCGGGAACTTCGATTCGCCCTGTCTGCTCACTCCTGCGCGGCGCCATCGGGCACCACCCGTACATCGTGCGCCACCAGGCCGCGATCCGTGCGGATCAGGGTGTAGCGCAGCACCGCCTGCGGCTGCAGGTCCTGCAGCATCACATCACGCAGCTCCGTGTGGTGGAAGAACACGTTGTCGCCACCCGCGTCCGGTCGGATGAAACCGAAACCCTTGTCGCTCAGCAGGTTCACGACCGTGCCCTGCTGCTCCGACGGGTCGTCCGATTCCGCAGGGGCGGCGACGACAACCGCAGCCGCAGGACGGCTGCCGTGTTCGTTGACGCCCGGCACGAACAGCGCGTTCACCAGCGGATCGCCCCGCCGCTCGCGGGAATCGATCAACTTGTCCATCAGCACGGGGTAGTTGACCTGGTCGATCAGCCCGGTGGACACCCGGGTGCGCCGCTGCTTGCCTTCGTGCTCGAACTCGAAGTCCCAGCCCAGCAGCATCACGCGTGCACCCAGCGTGTTGAGCTTGCGGACCAGCGGCACAAAATCGCCGTCGCCCGTGATCAGCACACACACGTCGTAGCGTTGAAGGCTGGCCATTTCGTAGGCTTCCAGCGCCAGCCAGACATCGATGCGCTTCTCCTCCCAGCTGCCGTCCGGCCGCTGCACGACGTGTTGCTGGTGCAGCGTGACATCGGCACGCATCAGCACGTCCTCGAACACGCGGTCGCTGAAGAGCTTGTCCTGCTCCAGCGCCTGCTGCGCCGTGAGGCGGCCCCGGAAGTAGCAGGCTTCGATGATCTGGCAGTGGCGGACATCGACGTTCTCCGCGCGCGCCACCTCCGCCACGATGAAATCGTGCAGGCCCTTGAGCGACACCCGCGCCCGCCGCTCGTGCTGGAAGGCGTAGTAGTTCGAGACCTTGTTGAAGTAGGTGCCGTCGTAGAAGACGGCGATGCGGCAGACGCGTGATTCCATGGGTGTTCCGATCAGATCCCCCGATTATTGGGCGTGCTGGGTCGGGGGGAAGCGGCGGCACGAACCGCGGAGGCAAGCCCTGCCCACCGATTCAGGGCCGCATTGCGGCGAAACTCGACGGTCCGGAAGGCCCCAAGGCCTCCCGCCGCGGAAACCCTATTGCCTGGAGAATCATCCCATGATCACCTGCCACCTTCGCTATGTCCTCGACCCTTTCAAGATCAAGGAGTTCGAACACTACGGCAAGCTGTGGATCCCTCTCGTGAAGAAATTCGGCGGCATCCACCACGGCTACCTTCTGCCCTCGGAAGGGGCCAGCAACATCGCACTGGCTTCGTTCTCGTTCCCCTCGCTGGCCGCCTACGAGGACTACAGGACCCGGTCATTCGGCGATGCCGAGTGCCAGGCTGCATTCCGGTACGCCGAGGAGACCCGTTGCTTCCTCAGTTACGAGCGTACGTTCTTCCGGCCGGTGTTCGAGTAGGCCACCGGTGTCGGGCGCCCGCTCCATGCTGATCGGGATCCGCGGGGCCACGGCCGGCGATGCGGCAACCCTCTGCGAGGTCGTGCGCCAGTCGATCACTGTGTGCTGCACGGCCGACCATCGCGGGGATCCTGGCGTCATTGCCGCCTGGCTTGCCAACAAGACCGTCAGCAACGTCGAAGGATGGATCACCACGCCCGGGGGCCATCGGCCTGGTGACCCACCATGGCGAAGAGGCCATCGGCTTCGCACTCGTCATCGCAGACGAACTGGCGCTGTGCTACGCCATGCCCCAGGTTCTGCACCAGGGCGTGGGAAAGGCGCTGCTTCGCGAAGCGACATCACGGGCGGTCGCGCCTGGCATCACGGCGCTCCGCCTGGACAGCACCCGGACGGCCCTTCCCTTCTATCTTCGCAACGGCTTCGCCATCGCAGGGCCGGCCCGCCACTGGGCCGGTCTGGAGGCACAACCCATGCGCAAGCCGCTGGTACGCGCCTGACCGGACCGCCGCTGCCCGGCGCGCCGTCTGCGCTCAATCCTTCAACAAACGCCCGAGCGCCAAGGCCTGTCGCGCTGCCGTTTCCGCCGTGAGGGCCTCGTCCCACAGCCGCGCGATGTACCGCTCGCCGGTGTGCCCGTTCGAAGCATCCGAGCACAGCCACCCGATGCCACGCCGCATGACGGACGCCGGCAGCAAGTTGCCATCGGCGCCACGCTTGTTCGCGCTCGGGGGCAGCAGGTCGGTGTCGGTCGCACCGCCCGGCAGGTAGACGTTGACGGTGACGCCGCTGCCCTGCAGGTCCTGCGCCCAGACCCGGGATGCCGCCTCCAGTGCAGCCTTGCTGGGACCGTAGGGCGCGTACCCCTTGCGCACCATGGTCGGGTCGCTGGTGGAGACGTTGACCAGTTTGCCGAAGCCCTGCGCCACCATGTGCGGCACACAGGCGCGCGCCATGAGGAAGGCACCGTTGATGTTGGTGTCGACGATGCTGCGCCAGTTAGCAGGCGTGATCTGCCAGAAAGGCACGGGCACGGTGTTGAAGGTCTCGCTGACCACGCGCATGCCCAGGCCCGCGTTGTTCACCAGCACCTGCAGGCCACCCCACCGCGCCAGCACGGCATGCACGGCGCGTTCGCAGGCATCGGCATCCGTCACGTCAGCCACCAGTGGCAGCAGCCGGTCCGGCCCGGCGACCGCGGCCGCCAGGGTGGCCGTCTCGTCCAGCGCGGCCGATGGGCGGCTTCCGGTGATGGCGACACGCGCGCCCTGCGCCACGAGCTCCAGCGCCATCTCGCGACCCAGTCCGCGCGAACCGCCGGTGATGAGCACGACGCGGTCGCGCAGGGACGGGTCGGGCGCCTGCATCCGGGTTTCAGTATTTGCAGACGACATTGAGCAAGGCCTGCCGGCCCACCACCTGCACCTCGTGCAACGCACGTTGCACGGCCGCCGGCAATTCGGCTGGATCGTCCACACGTTCGCCATACGCGCCGCTGGCCTGCGCCACCATCTCGAAGGCGGGCGCGGGGCTGAGGTCTGCCAGCAGCGTGCAGGCGTTAGCGGCCGAGGCGCCCTCGCGGTACATCGCGGCCGTGGAGTTGCGCACCGCGCCGTACATCTGGTTGTTGAAGATGACGACGAGCACCGGCAGCTTCTGCACCTGCGACACCCAGTGGCAGGCGGTGGGGTTGTCGAACATGTAGGCGCCGTCGCCCAGCGTGACGGCCACCAGCCTGTCCGGCTGGCGCAGCTTGACGCCGATGGCCGCGCCCAGGCCCCAGCCCAGGCCGCCTGCGGGGCTCTGGCCCAGGAAGCTGCCGTGGCGCTCGAAGTCGCAATGCTCCTGGCGCAGCGGGTACTCGTTGACCATGATGGCGTTGTCGCCTGCTGCCTTGCGCAGGGCATCGGACAGGCAGCGGCTGATCCACTCGGGCTTGATGTCCTTGTGGCTGGCGGCCGCCTGCTCCGCGGCCTGCCAGGCCTCGCGCTGTGCGCTGCGCTGTGTGGCCAGGCGCGTGCGGCGCGCCGACACGCCCACCGATGATGCAACGCCACCTTCGGCCAGTGCGGCCTGCAGCAACGGCAGAGCCACAGCGGTACTGGCATCGATGGCCAGGTCCACGGGGAAGCCGCGCGTGGGATACCCGGAGAAAGCCGGATCCTCGCTGATGTGCACCACGCGGCAGCCAACCGGTGGCCCTTCCAGCGACGGGATCCAGGGCACGTCGCACTCCAGCACGATCACCAAGTCCGCCTGCTCCAGCAGTGCCTTCGGCTGGTAGCCGAAGTGCATGGGGTGGCTGGTGGGCAGGCTGGCGTACCGCCCGCCCATCGTTACCACCGGAATGGCGAAACGCTCCGCGATCTGCGTGACGGCATCGAAGCCCGCGACGGTGCGGCCCGAGGTGGCGCTGATGACCAAAGGCCGCTCAGCCTCGGCCACCCAAGCGGCCAGCGTGGCAATGTCGGCCGGATTGGGCCAGGGCGCGGAGGCCACGGCCTTCGGCGCGCGCGGTGACTCGGCCAGCGCCAGCGGCTCGCTCAGCACTTCGCGCGGCAGCGAGAGGTAGGCCGGCCCCGGGGGCGAGGACAACATCATCTCCATCGCCCGGCGCACCGTAGCCTCCGTCTCGGAGGACATCTTCAATTCCTGGTCCCACTTGCACAACTCGCGCACCATGCCGGCCTGGTCGTACATCTCCTGCGCCCAGTGGATGTGGCGGCTGCGCGAGCCCAGCCGGCCGGTCTCGCTGATGGGTGTGCGGCCCGCCATGACGAGGATCGGCGCCTGGTCGCGTGCAGCATTCGCGATGCCGTTGATGGTGTTGGCGGTGCCCACGTTGACATGCACCATCACGGCCTGCGGCTGGCCCGACACCAGGTAGGCGCCGTGCGCCATCGCCACGGCCGCGTTCTCGTGCGGTACCACGATGGGCTTGGGCACCAGGTCCACGAGCCCGGGCGTGGCCTCGGCGATGGAGTAGGCCTCCACGATCGCGGGAAAGTCCGTGCCCGGGTTGCAGAACAGGTGCTCCACGCCGTGGCGGCGCAAGGCCATCAGCAGCGTGAGTGCGGCCGGCGGGTCCTGCGGCAACATCCCCGATGCGGGGAGCAGCGTGCTCTGCGTGTCCACCTTCATTTGCCGACGGCCCCCGAGGCCTTGAGCACGGGCGCCAGGCGCTCCGTGTCGCGCTTGATGCGTGCACCGAACTGCGCCGACGTGCCACCCACGATGTCGGCACCCGCGCCGGTAATGACCTCGACCACACTCGGGTCCTTCAACGCCTTGCTGAACTCGGCATGCAGGCGCGCCAGGATCTCGGGCGGTGTCTTCGCGGGGGCCACCACGCCGAACCAGCCGCTCAGTTCATAGTCGGGCAGGTTCAGTGCCTCGGCCACCGTGGGCACGTCGGGCAGCAGCGGCGAACGCTTGGCGGAGGTCACGGCCAGCGCCTTGAGCTTGCCGGCTTTCACGAAGGACAGGCCCACGGGAAGGTTGACGAAGCCCACCTGCAGCGTGCCGCCCAGGTGGTCCGTGGTGGCCTGTGCATTGCCCTGGTAGGCCACGTGCGTGAACTTGGCGCCAGTCTTCAGCGCCAGTAGCTCGGCCGACAGGTGGCCCGAGCTGCCCTCGCCTGGCGTGCCGTAGTTGAGCTTGCCGGGCTCGGCCTTGGCGATGCGCACCAGGTCCTGCAGCGAGTTGATGCCGCCATTGGGCAGCACCGTGATCACGTTGGGTATCTCGGCCACTTCGATCACGGGCGCGAAGTCGGTCAGCACGTTGTAGGGCAGGTTCGGGTACAGCGTGACGTTGGTGGCCAGCGTGATCGCATTGATGAGCACGGTGTAGCCATCGGGCGCGGACTTGGCCACGAAGTCGGTGCCGATGTTGGTGGCCGCGCCCGGCTTGTATTCCACGATCACGGGCTGCCCCATCGAGGCCTGCATGGTCTTGGCCATGGCGCGCGCGAAGATGTCCGACGAGCCGCCAGGCGTGGCGGGCACGATCACGCGCAGGGGTTTGCTGGGATAGGCCTGTGCCAGTGCCAGCGAAGGCATCGCGCAGGCCGCCGTTGCGGCAGCCAGGGCCATGAGAACTTGTCGACGCATCACCACTCCTTGAGTAAACGGGTATTCCGTACCGATGTCGTTAGCACCAGCCGTGCCAGGGGATCGGCGCCGGTGGGCGCGACCCGGGTTCGGCGCCCTCGTTCCAGAGGAGAAAGGCGCCATGCTGCCACCCGCGGCTCCCGCGGTTTGCTTGGCGCCGATTCTGCAAGCCATCGCTATTCCATAAAAATAATATTAATTTCTCCCTCCATACCGTTCATCACATAGCCTGAGGGGCCCGGCAAGCCCCGCGCGGCAGGAGCACGCAGGAGCAGCGGCGCACCACCGCGACCACCGCACCGCACCGCGATGTCGCCCAGTGGTCACCGCTACAGGCCGCACCGAAGCACGGCGCCAGGGCACCAAAGGCGCTCAGCAGCGCCCAACCGCGGCGAATCGCGTATGAGCCCCACGGCATGCAGCCATGGGATCTGGCTATACCGTGCGCCCATGCACCCTTGTGCGCGCAGGGGCGCATCCCTAGCATCCGCCTCCATCCTGAGACCCCGAACGATGCAGCAGCCCTCCCCTCCGCCCACTCCCGGCATGCGTGGCATGCCACCCTTGGCACGGCGCGCATGATCGCCGGCCAGATCATCAACGGCCTGATGGTGGGCGGGCTTTACGCGCTCGTGGCCATCGGCTTCACGCTCATCGTGGGCGTCCTGCACCGCATCAACTTCGCGCACACCGAGGTCTTCATGATTGGCGGCTTCGCAGGGCTCGTCGTCGCCAACCAGGTACCGTCGATCCCCGTGGCCCTTGTGGGCGCCTTTGTCGTCGGCGGCGTGCTGGGCCTGGTGGTGGAGCAGATCAGCTTCCGGCGCCTGGGCTCCGACGAAGCAGCCATCACCGCCGCGTTGTCCTCCATGGCCGTCGGCCTGCTGATGCTGGACATCGTGCACCATGTGTGGGGCACCGAGCCCATCGCGTTCCCGCTGGCCAATGCGTTGGGCGCGGGCAGCTTCGAGCTCTTCGGCGTGCGTTTCGTACCGGTGCAAGGGCTGGTCATCGTGCTCACCGCCGTGCTGGTGGCGGTGCTCTGGTTCGTGATGGAAAAGACGCAGACCGGCCGCAACATCCGCGCGGTATCCGACAACCCCACTGCCGCCGCGCTGCTGGGCATTCCCGTGCGGCGCATCGGGCAGAAGGTGTTCTTCATCTCCTCGGCGCTCGCCGCCATGACCGGCCTGCTCTTCGCGCTGCGCGTGGGCACGGTCAACTCCGACATCGGCCTGAGCTTCGCGCTCAAGGCCCTGGCCGTCACCGCCATCGGCGGCATGGGCAACCTCTGGGGCGCCGTGGTGGGCGGCCTGCTGGTGGGCCTGATGGAAGCGCTGGCCGTGCACTACGGCTTCGGCCCGCTGGCCGACCTGGTGGTGTGGGGCTTCATGATCCTGGTGCTGCTGGCTCGGCCGCAAGGGCTCTTCGGCAGCGTGTTCCACGGCGCGGGGGCACGGGCATGAGCTCTGATCTCCTGTTCTTCACCACCATCAACGTGCTGATGGCCTGGAGCGTGTACATCGCCTGGTCGGCCGGGGCGCTCACCTTCGGCGCCAGCGCCTTCATGGCCGTGGGGTGTTATGCCGCGGGTGTGCTGACTGTCAAGGCCGGCTGGCCGCTGCTGCCCTCCTGCCTGCTGGGCGGTGCGATGGCCGGCGTGCTGGGCTTCATCTTCGGCTTCCCCGCGCTGCGCGTGCGCGGCATCTACCTGATCCTCACCACGCTGGGCATGGCCATGTCGATGGTGGTCATCCTGGAGAACATCGAGTACCTGGGCGGCTCGGTGGGCATGGGTGGGCTGGCCGGCGCCACGGTGTGGCACGGCGTGGGCGCGGTGGTGGTGACCGGCGCGCTGCTGTTCTGGGTGTCGCGCTCGCCGCTGCAGCGCGTGCTGGATGCGGTGCGCGAGGACGAGGAAGTGGCCGCCTCGCTGGGCATCAACATCGTCTTCGTCAAGCTCACGGCCTTCGCGGCCGGCTCCGCACTGGCCGGCTTCGCGGGCGGGCTGTACGGGCACTACATCAGTTATGTGCGGCCCGACACCTTCAACGTGCTGGTGTCCATCTACGCCGTGATGTTCGTGATCCTGGGCGGCATCAACAACCTCTGGGGCGCACTGCTGGGCGCGGCCATCATGACGATCGTGCCCGAGCAGGTGGCCTTCATGCGCGAATGGCGGCCCACCGTGTTCGCGCTCACCATCATCGTGTTGCTGCTCGTGCGCCCACAGGGGCTGATCGTACGGCGCTTCGCCACGGCGCGGCTGCACAGCGGCGACCTCCCCGGCAAAGGCGCCCCCGTGGTCCCGCACGGGTTGGCGGCGCAACCACAGGCCAAGGAGCAACCGTGAGCGCCACCCTGACCCCGGCGGCGCAGCCGCTCCTGGTGGCCACAGGCCTGTCCAAGTCCTTCGGCGGCTTGGCGGCGCTGGGCGATGTGTCGCTGGCGGTGCACCCTGGCGAGATCCTGGGCGTGATCGGCCCCAACGGCGCCGGCAAGTCGGTGCTGATCAACCTGGTCACCAAGTTCTACGCGCCCAGTGCCGGCCAGCTGCAGTTCGGCGGCGAGGACGTGACGCGCCACTCGCGGCTGCAGATGGCCCGCGCCGGCGTGGCGCGCACTTTCCAGAACATCCGGCTCTTCAAGCGCATGAGCGTGCTGGAGAACATCCTGGTGGCCGACCCACTGACCAGCCGCAACCCCTTCCGCAGCGCGCTGCAGCTGCGCAAGGACCACGCGCGTGCCACGGAGCTGCTGGAGATGATGCGCCTGACTCCCATGGCGGACCAGCTCGCGGGCAACCTGCCCTACGGCGCCGCGCGCCGCCTGGAGATTGCACGCGCGCTGGCCACGCGGCCGCGCCTGTTGCTGCTCGACGAACCCGCCGCCGGCATGAACGAGGAAGAAACCGCCGCGCTGGTGGCCGACATCGGTCAGGCCCGCAAGCGGGTCGAAGGCATCCTGCTGGTGGAGCACGACATGTCGCTGATCCGCGCGCTGTCCACGCGCCTGGTGGCGCTGATCGCGGGGCGCAAGGTGACGGAGGGCGGCATCGAGGAGGTGTTGTCCGACCCGCGCGTGATCGAGGCGTACCTCGGTCCCGAAGAGGTGGCCGCATGACGGATGCCACCGCACCACTGCTGCAGGTCGACGGCCTGGAGGTCAGCTATGGCGCCATCCGCGCACTGCGCGGCGTGGGCCTGCATGTGAAGCCGGGCGAGACCGTGGCCGTGATCGGTGCCAACGGCGCGGGCAAGTCCACGCTGATGCGCACCCTCTCCGGCCTGCTGCGCCCCACGGCCGGCACGGCCCGCATGGGCGGCATGGACCTGTGCAAGACCGCCCCGGACGTGATCGCCCGCAACGGCCTGCTGCACATTCCCGAAGGCCGCGGCACACTCGGCCGCCTGAGCGTGCAGGAGAACCTGCGCATCGCCTACGACCGCGCGCCGCCCGCCCCGGGCCGCGAGAGTTTCGACACCGCCTGCCAGCGCGTGTTCCAACGTTTTCCACGGCTCAAGGAGCGCCTGGCCCAGGCCGCAGGCAGCATGTCCGGCGGCGAGCAGCAGCAGCTGGCCATGGCGCGCCCGCTGCTCGCGCGCCCGCAGGTGCTGATGCTCGACGAGCCCTCGCTGGGCCTGTCGCCGGTCATGGTCTCCACCGTCTTCGAGGTGCTGCGCGAGCTGCGTGACGACGGCATGACCATCCTGATCGTAGAGCAGAACGCGCGCGCCGCGTTGCGCCTGTCACACCGCGCCTATGTGCTCAAGCAGGGCCGCATCGTGCACGAGGGTGCATCGGCCAGCCTGCTGGCCGACAACACCGTGTTGTCCCACTACCTGGGTGCGTGAGCGCCCGGACCTCGCCCTTCCTTTTTCCAACCCAAGGAGTCTCGCCATGCAAACCCGACTGGTGCTCAAACTGATCCCCCTCGCCCTGGGCGTTTTGCTCGCGGGCGCCGCGCATGCGCAGGCCAAGCCGCCCATCAAGCTGGTGCACAGCGCGCCGCTGTCGGGCCAGCTGGCCTCGGTGGGCAAGCTGCAGGCCATCGCGGTGGACCTGGCCGTGGCCGACATCAACCAGGCCGGCGGCATCAACGGCAGCCAGATCGAGATCGTGCGCTTCGATGACCAGCTGCGCCCCGACCAGGCCGTGCTGCGCGTGCGCGAGGCCGCACAGATCGGCGCACTGGCGGTGCTCGGCCCGATGTCCTCCACGCAATGGGAGACCTCGGCGGCGATCATCAACCAGCTGAAGATCCCGGCCATCAACATGAACTCCAACAAGCCCGGCATCCTGGCGCGGCCCTATGGCACGCGGCTGAACACGCCGGACGACCACTCGTTGCCCGAAGGCTTCGAAGCCTTCACCAAGCTGTTCCCCAACGCCAAACGCGTGGCCGTGATGGCCGATGTGCGCGAGGCCGCCGGCAAGGCCGCCGAAGTGGAATGGACACGCCTGGCCAAGGAGAAGGGCCTGGAGATCGTGGGCACGCTGGAGTTCACCTCGGGCCAGACCGACTTCTCGCCCGTGGCCATCAAGCTCAAGGAGCTCAAGCCCGACTACGTGCTGGGCTCCATCCTCTCGGGCGACGCCGCCAAGCTGGCGCGCGAGCTGCAGATCCAGGCCGTGACCACGCCCATCCTGTGCAACCAGCTGATCTACCCCGGCGTGTTCCCGCAGACCGTGGCCAAGAGCATCGGCGCGCAGTCCTCGCAGTGGTACACCGTGGGCTCGGCCAGCAACGACTTCGCCACCGGCGACCTGCCGCGCTACAAGGCCTTCGTCGAGCGTTACAACGCGGCGATCGCCAAGGACAGCGCGCTCAACCAGTTCCAGCCACCGAACGTGTCCAACACCAGCCTGGGTTATGACGCCGTGCTGCTGGTGGCCGAGGCCGCCAAGGCGCAGGGCATCGACGGGGGCACGCCCATCGCCGCGGCGCGCGACAAGCTGCGCGACGGCCTCAACGCCATGAAGAGCTTCCGTGGCGTGAACGCGCTGACCTTCACCGACAAGGGCGACGGCCTGATGAAGACCAGCGTGCTGCAGGTGGACCCCGCCACCAGCGCCTGGAAGTTCGTGCAGGCCAAGTAAGCCAACCACAGAGGAATCCCCCGGCATGCAGGCAACGCCCCCGTCCTCCACCCTGAGCACCGCTGCCTTCCTGCGGCGTGCGCAGACCAGCTTCATCGATGGCGCCTTCGTGGACGTCGCGAGCGGCCACCGCTTTCCCGTCTTCGACCCCGCCACCGGTGAACGCGTGGCCGAGCTGCAGGAGGCCGACGCCGCGGAGGTGGACCGTGCGGTGCGCGCGGCGCGCACCGCCTTCGAGGATGGCCGCTGGTCCGGCCTGACGGTGGAGCGCCGCCAGAACGTGTTGATGGCCATCCACGACGCGGTGCTGGCGCATCAGGCGGAGCTGGCCGAGATCGAGAGCGCCTGCACGGGCCTCCCGATCGCGCAGGTGAAGGGCTTCTACATCCCGCGCGCAGCCTACAACTTCAAGTTCTTCGCCGAGTTCATCGGCCAGGTGGGCGGTGACCTCTACACGCAGGAGCCGGGCTACGTGACCAGCGTGTTCCGCGAGCCCGTGGGCGTGGCGGCGCTGCTGGGCCCGTGGAACGCGCCCGTCACGCTGTGCTCGATGAAGATCGCAGCCGCCATCGCCTTCGGCAACACCTGTGTGGTGAAGCCCTCGGAGATCGCCGCGGCGGGCATGCAGCGCTTCATGGAGATCCTGCACACCACGCTGCTGCCCGCGGGCGTGGTGAACCTGGTCAACGGGCGCGGCCCGGTCACCGGCGTGGCGCTGGTGGAGCATCCGGAGGTGAACGTGGTGTCCTTCACGGGCGGCACCACCACCGGCCGCGCGATCCTGGCCTCGGCCGCCAAGGGCCTCAAGGCCTGCACCATGGAGCTGGGCGGCAAGTCAGCCAGCATCATCTGCGCGGATGCCGACTTCGAGCGCGCGCTGGACGCCGCGCTGCTGGGCATCTTCGGCGGCAACGGGCAGCAGTGCCTGGCGGGATCGCGCATCCTGGTGGAGCGCAGCATCGCCGACCGTTTTATCGACGCCTTCGTGCAACGCACACGCCAGTTGCGCGTAGGCGCGCCCAGCCGCATGGACACCGAGGTGGGACCGCTGGCGTCGCAGGCGCAGCTGGAGCGCGTGATGTCGTATGTGGACATCGCCCGCGCGGACGGCGCCGAGCTGCTGACCGGCGGTCGCCGCATCGCGGCACAGGGCCCGGGCTACTACTTCGAGCCGACGGTGGTGCGCGCGCCGAGCAACGCCGCGCGCGTGTGCCAGGAGGAGATCTTCGGCCCCTTCGCCACCTTCGTGACCTTCGACGACTTCGACGAGGCCATCGCCATCGCCAACGACAGCCCCTTCGGCCTGGTGGGCTACCTGTGGACCAACAACCTGCACAAGGCCAACCAAGCCACGCGCCGGCTGCGCACGGGCACGGTCTGGATCAACACACCGGTGGTACGCGACCTGCGCTCGGCCTTCGGCGGTTACCGCGAATCGGGCATCGGCCGCGAAGGCGGCAAGGGCTGCATGGCGCTGTACACCGAGGAGAAGACCTGCATGGTGGCAGTGGACAACGTGCCCATCCGGCGCATGGGAGTCGCGGCATGAGCACCATGCAGCCCATCGACCTGCAACGTCTGGCACCGCCTGCGGGCCGCCGCCTGCTGGTCGTGGGGGGCTGCGGCGGCATCGGCACGCGGCTCATCGAAGCCGCGCTCGCCAACGGGCTGGAAGTGGCCAACATGGACATGCCCGCCTCGCTGGTGCAGCGGCCTGCGCTGCCCGGCGAATGGCAACTGCCCTGCGAGGTGTCGCAAGGTGCGGACGTGGCCATTGCCTTTGCAGCGCTCGCCCAGCGCTGGGACCGCCTGGACTGTCTCGTGTACCTGAGCGGTTTCACTCCACCCCCCGTGCCCCTGCGCGACACCACGGAAGCCACCTGGGACGCCGTGATGGACGTCAATGCACGCGGCGCCTTCCTCGCCGTGCGCGCCGCCTTGCCCCTGCTGGACCACGGACGCGATCCCGCCATCGTGCTCACATCCTCCGGCCTGTCGGTGACGGCAGACAAGGGTGTGGGCGCGTATGCCGGTGCCAAGGCGCTGATCAACGCAATGACCCGCAACCTGGCCAAGGAGAACGCACCCACGATCCGCGTGAACGCCGTGGCGCCCGGCCCCATCGAGACCGCATTCCTCTCCGGCGGCACGGGACGGGGCGGCTCCAGCGGGCAGGCCGGCTGGTTCGACACCATCCGCCCGCAGATCGAGGCCACCATTCCGCAAGGGCGGGTGGGGCAGCCGGACGATGTGGTCGGGCCGATCCTGTTCCTGATGGGGCAGGCGTCGCGCTACATGACGGGGCAGGTGTTGTACGTGAATGGCGGACGGTTGATGTTCTGACCGGGAGCCTGGACATGGAATTCCCGCAATGGGTCGTTGACCGGGTTCTGGCCCGGCAGGGTTGCCTGCATCCCTATGACGCGCTGGACGCCGCCACCACGGCCTTCGTGGTCATCGACCTGCAGAACTACTACACCCAACCCGGCTTCCAGGCCGAATGCGCTGCTGCACGCGCCACCTTCGGCACGGTCAACCGCCTGGCGAACGCACTGCGCAGTGCGGGTGGCCATGTGGTGTGGGTGCAGACCAGCTCCGAAGGCGCCGCGGAGCGCTGGTCGCACCACCACCAGCACATGCTCACACCCGAACGCAGCGCACGCCGGCTGCGGGAACTGGCACCCGGGCATGCGGGTTTCGAACTCGCGCCGGGGCTGGAGCCCCACCCCGACGACGCACGCGTGTGCAAGTGCAGCTTCAGCGCCCTCGCACCCGGCTCCTCCGATCTGGACACGGTGCTACGCGCACGCGGCATCCGCACGGTGCTGATCGGTGGCACCGCCACCAACGTGTGCTGCGAGTCCACGGCGCGCGACGCGATGATGATGGACTACGCCACCATCATGGTGGAAGACGCACTGTCAGCCTTCACACCCGCGGAGCACCAGCAGGCCCTGCACAACTGGATGCTGTTCTTCGGCGATGTGCTGCAGGCCGACGAGGTGCTGCAGCGGATCAGCCCCGCGCCGCGAAATCCACCACTGCCGCGCTGAACGCCTCGGGCTGCTCCAGCGCCGCGATGTGCGCCGTGTCCAGCACGAGGCAACGCGCACCGGTGATGCGTTGTGCAATCGCCTGGCCCAGCTCAGGTGGTGTGGACGGATCGTGGCGGCCCGCGATGACCAGCGTGGGCACGCGGATGCCGGGCAAGCCCTCCCACAGTTCCATGTCGCGGATAGCGCACGCGCAGCCGATGTAGCCGGCCGGCTGCACGGCCAGGAAGGAGGCACGGGTGCGCGCCACCACATGCGAATGCGCCGCCGCGAAGCCGGGGGTGAACCAGCGCTGCAGCGTGCTGTCGGCAAGCGCCTGTACGCCCCTGGCCTGCACGGCGGCGATGCGCTCCTGCCACACCACCACGGGAAGCTGCGCGGCCGTGTTCGACAGCACCAGGCTGCACAGGCGCTGCGCGTGGTGCATGCCCATCCACATGCCGACCATGCCGCCGATGGACAGGCCGCAGTAGTGGAAGCGTGGGGCACCCGCTGCATCCGCCACGGCGAGCGCATCCGATGCCAGCGTCTCCAGCGACCAGGCCGGTGCGCCCACGCCCTGGGCCAGCACCGATTCGCCATGCCCCCGGTTGTCGAAGCGGATCACGCGAAAACGCTGCTGCAGCGTGGGCAGCACGGCATCCCAAAGGCCCAGGTCTGCCCCCAGCGAATTGCCCAGCAGCAGTGCCGGCAGGTGGGCCGCACCGTCGCTGCGCCAGTGCAGGCGCACGCCCGCTTCACGCTCCAGGAACGGCATGCCAATGGCTCCTGCGGCGGCTCACTCGCCCTTGATGCCGGCGGCCTTGACGACGCGCTCGTGCCGCGCCATCTCCTTGCGCAGGAAAGCCTGGAACTCTGCGGGTGTGCCCACCCCCGGCGTCGCGGCCTGTTCCTGGAAGATCTTGCGCACCTCGGCCGAGGCCAGCACCTCGCGCAGTTCGCGGTTCAGCCGCTCGACGATGGCCGGTGGCGTGCCCACGGGCGCGAAGAGCCCGATGGAGGTGACGAAGTGGAAGCCCTTGAGCTCCGGCGTCTCCGACAGCGCGGGCACGTCGGGTAGCGTGGGCAGGCGCTCCTCCACGGTCACGCCCATGGGCTTGATCTTCTGCATCTTCAGGTGCGGCATGGCGGTGGACGGCACGAGCATCGCCATGTCGATCTGGTTGCCGATCAGGTCGGTCACGATCTGTGGCGCAGCCTTGTAGGGCACGTGCACGGCCTCGATCTTCGCCTGCTGGCGCATCGACTCCATCGCCACATGCAGGATGTTGCCCACACCAGGGCTGGCGTAGTTCAGCTCGCCGGGGCGGCTGCGCGCGTAACGCACCAGCTCGCCGAAGTTGGCCACGGGCAGCCCCGGGCGCGTGACCAGCATCAGCGGCGTGGTGTTGATGAGGCCGACGGGCGCGAGGTCCTTGAGGCCGTCGTACTTCACGGTGTCCGGCGTGACCAGTTGCGCCACCAGCACCGCCGAATCGGGCGCCACCAGCAGCGTGTAGCCATCGGGCGCTGCGCGCACGGCCTTGGCGGTGCCGACGGCACCGGCCGCGCCGGCCACGTTGTCGATCACCATAGCCTGCTGCAGGCGCTCGGCGAGCTTGGTGGTGATCAACCGCGCCGTGACGTCCACGGCGCCGCCGGCCGGGAAGGGCACGACCACGCTGATGGGCTTCTGCGTGGGCCAGGGGGTGGTCGACTGGGCATGGGCCAGCGGTGCGAGCGCGCACAGCGCGGTGGTGGCCAGCAGGCGAAAGAGGTGCAGGAACATGGCGGGGACCTCGGGAGGTAGATGGAGAAGGGAACCGGTCAGGCCGCGGCTTCCGCAGCGGACACCGTGGTGGCCGTGGCAGCCGTGGTGGTGGTGACCGGCTGCACCGCGCCGCTCTCGCGCGGCTGCTCATCGAGGCTGCAGCGCGTGAGCCACCCCGGCCGCGTACCGTGGAAGCCACTGCGCAGCGCGCTCCCGCAGCCGCAGCCGCGCTGCGTGGGCATCTGTGCCACGGCGCGGATCAGCGCCTGCTCGATGCGGTCGTGCAAGCCCTCGGAGTAGTAGGCGTCGTTCATGCTGCCGGGCCCCACATGGATCACGGCAGGCGCCATGCCGGCGCCGTAGTTGATGA
The DNA here is from genome assembly GCA_965278985.1 of Burkholderiaceae bacterium. Taxonomy (GTDB): domain Bacteria; phylum Pseudomonadota; class Gammaproteobacteria; order Burkholderiales; family Burkholderiaceae_C; genus CAISIP01. The sequence goes on from OZ257131.1 coordinate 4,148,672, forward strand.
CCGGCGCGATGGAGGCGAAGCACATCTCGGCCTCGCGTGCCAGCGTGACCTCGGGCACCAGCGGCGTGCCGATGATGTCGCAGCCATCACGCTGCAGCGCGCGGATCTCGGCCGGCGTCTCGAAGCGCGGCCCCTCCAGGCAGGCGAAGACGCCGCGGTCGAGCACACGGTCGCGCATGTCGTGGGTCGCCTCCAGCAGCACCTGGCGCACCTCGGGGCAGAAGGGTTGCGTCATGTCGACGCGCACCCAGCACTCGGACTCGTCGAACAGCGACAGCGGGCGCGACTTGGTGCGGTCCAGGAAGTCGTGGGAGATGACGATGTCGCCCGGGCGGATGGCGGGGTTCACGGAGCCGATGGCGTTCTGCGAGACGATGCGCTCCACGCCCAGCATGCGCAGCGCCCAGATGTTGGCGCGGTAGTTGATCTTGTGGCTGGGCGTGACCAGCTGCGGTCCATAACGCAGCACCACGGCGGCCTCGCGCCCGCCGATGCGGCCGGTCAGCACGCTGGCCGTGCCCCAGGGGGTGTCGACGCGTTCCTCGCGGCGCTCGGTGAGCAGGCGTTCGGAGGCGGCGCTGGAGATCAGGCCGATGGGGCGGCGCGCGGTGCTGGCCGTGGATGGGTGGGTCATGGGTGTCTTCCTTCAAGTTGTTGTGCGGCCAGCGCCGCGCCGTGGCGCGCGATGCGGCGCCGGATATCGCGTTCGTCGATCCGCGTGAACCGGCCCCGCTCGTAGATCGTCTCGCCCTGCACCATCACCGCATGCACCTCCCGCGGCCCGGTGGCGAACACCAGGTCGGACAACACGCGCTGCGGCGTCAGGCCCAGGGGATGCGCGATGTCCAGCACCACAAGGTCCGCGGCCTTGCCCACTTCCAGGCTGCCGATGTCGGCCTCCCACCCCAGCACGCGCGCACCCTCGCGCGTGGCCATGGCGAGGGCATCCGTGGCGCCCATCACGTGGCCGTCGAGGTGGTGCGCGCGCTGCAGCAGCACGGCGAACTTCATCTCCTGGAACAGGCACTGCGCGTTGTTGCTCAGCACGCTGTCGGTGCCCAGCCCCACGGCGACGCCAGCGCGCCGCAGCGCCGGCACGGGCGCCACGCCGCTGGCCAGCTTGGCATTGCTCACGGGGTTGTGCGACACCTTGGCGCCCGAGGTAGCCAGTAGGTCGATCTCGGCGGGGTCCAGCCACACGGCATGCGCGAGGATGGTGCGCGGGTCGAGCAGGCCCAGGTGGTGCAGCCACTCGACGGGCCGCCGGCCGTAGCGGCTGCGCACGATCTCCACCTCCCCCCGGCTTTCGGCGGCATGGATCACGAAGGGCAGGCCCAGCCGCTCGGCGGCCTGCTTGACCTCCACGAGCAGCTCCGGCGTGCAGCTGTAGGGGGAATGGGCGCCGAGGTAGAAGCGCTGGCGGCCATCGGCACGCGGCTGCGCCATCGCCGCTTGCGTCTCCTCCAGCGCCAGCGGCCAGTTCGGCCGGCCGGTGGTGCGGAACTCCGGCGAATTGGCAAGCGCCCCGCCCAGCGAGCGCATGCCCACCTCCGCGGCCACGTCGGAAAAGATGCCGGCGCCATACCGCGTGCAGTCGCAGGCGGTGGTGATGCCGCTGCGCACCATCTCCAGCACCGCCAGCCAGCAGCCCCAGCGGTTGTCCTCCAGGCCCAGCGTGGAGGTGTGGGGCGCGATGGTGCGCGCCCAGTGGAACAGGTCGCCGTCGTCGCAGCAGCCCCGGTGCAGGCTCAGGCCGCCGTGGGCATGGGTGTTGACCATGCCCGGCATGACCACGCGGCCTTCGAGGTCGATCACCCGGCTGCCGGACGGCGCGTGGGGGCAGGCCGCGTCCTCGCCCACCCACCGAAGCCGACCCTGCGAAATCCACAACGCGCCGTGCGGGATGCAGCGGTGCTCCGCGTCGCCGGTGTAGACGAAGGCGTTGTAGAGCAGCAGGTCGGAGTCCATCGGACGCGATTCTGGGTGGCGCAACCGGCCCCGGCAACCCGAAGGCTAGACTAGCAGCTATGGCCTATTCACATACCTGAGCCCCGCATGGAGCTGCGCCAGCTGGAAGCCTTCGCGCATGTGGCCGAGCACCGCAGCTTCACGCGTGCCGCCGAGATCCTGCAGACCAACCAACCGGCGCTGAGCCGCCTGGTGCGGCAGCTGGAGGTGGAGCTGCACCAGACGCTGCTGGTGCGCAACGGGCGCGGCGCCGTGCCCACACCGGCCGGTGAGGAGTTGCTCCGGCATTGCACGGAGATCCTGCGCCACGTGCAGAACGCCCGTGACGCCATGCAGGGCATGCAGGGCAGCGCGCGCCAGAAGTTCACGCTGGGCCTAGTGCCGCACATCGCCAAGTTCGCGATCCTGTCGCTGGTGCGCGACCTGCGCGCGCGTTTTCCCCACGCCACCATCACCGTGGTGGAGGGTGCGTCCACTCTGCTGCTGGAGTCGCTGCTGATGCACCGCATCGATGCCGCCATCCTGTACGAGACGCCGGGCTCGGACCTGATCGACAAGCGCGTGCTGCTGTTGGAGCGGCTGTACCTCGTGGGGCCCGCCGAGACACCTGCCCGCCCGCCGCGCAGCATCGCCTTCCGCGACATCGCGCGCCTGCCGCTGGTGATCTCCAGCCGCAGCCACGCGATCCGCGAAGTGGTCGAGGCGCAGGCCGCGAAGTCGCGCATCCGGCTGGACATCGCACTCGAAGTGGATGCGATCACGTCGGTGATGGACCTGGTGCAGGAGGGCTACGGCCATGCGCTGCTGCCACTCAACGCGCTGGTGCGCGACGAGCACACACGGGCGTTGACGGTGGACCGCATCAACGACCCGGTGCTGCATTCGCGCCTGGTGCTGGGCACCAGCCGCAAGCACCCGCTGACCACCTTCGGCCGCACCGTGCTGCACCTGCTGGAGCAGCAGATCGTGCCGCTCTACATCGACCAGCAGGAAGCGCGGCAGCAGCGCCGGTCCGGTCCGCCGGGCGCCCTGTAGCCCACCACGCCGACGGACGGTGGCGCACAGGCGGCCTGGCAGTGTGAACCCGCTGCGAACCGCCACAGATGGCGCGGCTCTTGCTTGCATTCCGGTGCCTGCCGCCACCGCGCGGTGGCCATCGAACAAGGAGCCAGCGCATGCAAGCTTCGGAAGACATCAGCGCCCACATGCACCGGGTGCAGCTCGCAGAACGCGAACTCCGCGAGCTGGGGATGATCTGGCGCATGATCGAGGCATCCGCCGCGATCAGTTGCCCCACCGAGGTGGCGCCGATCCTGCCCACGCTGGTGGCCACGCGGGAGCGCTTCGAGGGGCTACAGGCGCGCCTCATCCGGCAGATCGCCGAGGAGAACCGCGCCGCGCTGGGCGACGAGTTGCTGGCCCAGGCCCAGTGCACCATCGACATCCTGGTGCGCAACCTCTACGAGCGCACGGCCGACGTGGGTTTCCTGGCCACCGACGACGTGGTGCGCGAGTTCTGCGCGCTGGCGCCCGATACGCGAGACGGGGCCCGCCCGGCCATGGTGTCGCGGCTGGCCGAATACCAGGCGAAGTACACCGTCTACGACGACATCCTGCTGCTGTCTCCCGAAGGCGAGGTGCTGGCCAGGCTGGATGGGGCGGCATCCCTGGCGCACAGCACGGACGCGCTGGTGGCGCAGGCCCTGGCCGCCCCGGCCTATGTGGAGCGCTACGGCCCCACCGACCTGCAGCCCGGCGGCCAGGCGGCATTGCTGTATGCGCACCGCATCCTGGGCCGCCAGGGCACATCCGTGGGTGTGCTGGTGCTGCGCTTCCGCTTCGCCGACGAGATGCTGCAGATCTTCGACAGCATGGCGCACGCCCGCCAGGAAGTCGCCATCGTGCTGCTGGACGACGCGCAGCGCGTGGTGGCCACCAACGACGAGGCGCACGTGCCCCTGGGCGCGCGCCTTGTGCGCGTGGCGCCGGACGGCGTGCGCCTGACCACCTTCGCCGGCCGCGAATACCTGGCCGTGTGCTGCGCCAGTGCGGGCTACCAGGGGTATGTGGGGCCGGCCTGGCGCGCACAGGCCATGGTGTCGCTGCTGACCGCCTTTCGCCATTCGGAGGTGCCGGAGGGCGATACCGCCAACCAGGCCCTGGTGCCCGAGAACGCGCCGGCGCTGCAGGCCATCCGGCAGGATTCGGACGCGATGAACCGCGCCCTGCGCCGCGTGGTGTGGAACGGCCAGCTCATGGCCGGCCACCTGGACGGGGACGCGCTGCGGCTCAAGGCCGTGCTGACGCAGATCAACCATGCCAGCGTGCGCACGCGACGGCGCGTGGACATGGCGCTGGACGAGCTGGCGCAGACCTCGCTGTCGCGCGGGCGCCGGCAGTCGCGCGAGCTGGCCCGGCTGGCGGCGGACATCCTGGACCGCAACCTGTACGAGCGCGCCAATGACTGCCGCTGGTGGGCGTTGTCCCCGGCGCTGCAGCAGGGCCTGGCGCAACCTGCCGGCCCGCAGGCCTGGGCGGCGCTGTGCAAGGTGCTGGACCACATCAACGGCCTGTATACGGTCTATAGCCGGCTAGTGGTGTTCGACGCCGCGGGCCGCATCCGCGGTGCGTCCCACGCGGCCGATGCGCCCCAGCTGGCGCGGCAGGAGGTGCCCGCGGCGTGGCTGTCGGCGGTGCAGGCGCTGCGCGGCAGCCAACACTACGCGGCCAGCCCATTCAGCGACACCGACCTGCATGCCGAGGGCCCCACCTATACCTACCTGGCAGCCATCCGCGCCGCGGGCTCGGGGTCGCTGCTGGGTGGCATCGCCATCGTCTTCCACGCCGCACGCGAATTCGGCGCCATCTTGCGTGATGTGCTGGGCGAGCGTGGCGGCTTCGCGGTCTTCACCGATGCGCAGGGCAGCGTGCTGGCCACCAGCGACTCCAGCCGCAACCTCGGCACGGCGGCCACGCTGCAGGGCGACGGCCTGGTCGAGATCGACGGCGTGTTCCATGCCTGCACCAGTGTGCGCGCGGGTGGCTACCGCGAGTTCAAGCGCAGCGACGGTTACCAGAACGGCATGCGCGCCGTGGTAGGCCTGCCGCTGGGCAAGGCGGAACTGCGCCATCTGGACCTGGGTGACCAGGAGCTGTCCAACACCGTGCCGCCGCGCAGCGACGCGCGTGCGATGGCGGTGTTCCAGGTGGGCGATGCGCGTTACGCGCTGCCGGTGACGGCCGTGCTGGAGGCAGTGTCGGGCCAGGGCCTCGTGAGGACGCCGGAGCGCCGGGGCGCGGCGCTGGGCCTGCTGGCGGTGCGCACGCCCGATGGGGCCGAGCGCATGGTCTCCGTGCTGTGTGCGCGCCAGCTCTTCGGCATTGCCAAGACCGCGCGCAGCGGCGATGGCGCGGTGCTGGTGCTGGGCTCGCCGCTCCAACCCACCCGGCCCGCGCTGGGCCTGCGCGTGGACGATGTGCTCACCATGCTGGACGTCGCGCCCAGCCAGATCCACGCCGTGCCCGAAGGCATGCTGGGCGCCTCACCGCGCGTGGACGGCCTGTTCGACGTGCAGGCCACCGACCGCCACGGCACGGCCAGCGTGCTGCTGCAGTCGCTGGAGGTGCGCCACCTGCTCGCAGGGGCTGCCCCCGCACGCTGAGGCAGGCGGCGCGACGGGCGTCACTTGGGCAGCAGCACCTTGTCGACGACGTGGATCACGCCGTTGGACTGGATCACGTCGGCGATCGTCACGTTGGCCACGCCACCCATCTCGTCGGTGACGGTCACCTTGCCCCCCGTGGCCTTGACGGTGAGCGTGCCGCCGGCCACGGTCTTGAGCGATGCCATGCCCTTGCCGTCCATGACCTGCTTGCCCAGCGTGGCGGCGTCGAGCTTGCCGGGTACCACGTGGTAGGTCAGCACGCTGGTGAGCTTGGCCTTGTTCTCCGGCTTGAGCAGGGTGTCCACGGTGCCGGCGGGCAATGCGGCAAAAGCAGCGTTGGTGGGCGCGAAGACGGTGAAGGGGCCCGGGCCCTTGAGCGTGTCGACCAGGCCCGCGGCCTTGACGGCGGCCACCAGCGTGGTGTGGTCCTTGGAGTTGACGGCGTTGTCGATGATGTCCTTGGTGGGAAGCATCGGCGCGCCTCCCACGGTGACCTGGGCCATGGCGGCGGTTGCGCCGGCGGTGAGGGCCAGGGCGAGGGCGAAGGAAGTCAGGCGATGGATACGGCGTTGCATGGAGTTGCTCCTTGAGGGGACGGCATCGCCACGAAGATGCGTGGCGGGTGCATCCCTCATACGCGCCCGGCGCGGCATCGGATCCCCGTACCCTTGCGCCGTGCAAGGGCTTGGCCGGAACTGCTCAGGCGTGGCTCAGGCGTGGCTCTGGTGCTTGTACACGCCACAACCCATGTACATGCCATCCATCTTCGCCACGAAGGACAGCTTGGACTGGACCTTACCCGTGGCAGGATTCGCGATGTCGTACTCCACCCAGCCTGGCCCCTCGTCGGCCTGCGACACGATGCGCTGCAGCAGGGCATGGCCATCCACGCCGGGCACGTCCTGCACGCGCGAGCCGATCTTGGACGGGTTGCCCGCATAGGCGCGGTAGGTGCCGCTCGCATCGAGCACGAACACGTACATGTCACGGTCGTGGAAGTTGCTGGCCGGGTCGGTGAGGCCGCTGAGGAACGCGGCCGTCGAGCCCGACATGCGCCGGTATTCGGCCGCGCGCTGCATCAGCGCATAGGCCTCGGGCGCCACGCCGCCCAGCAGGCGGAACTCGGCCACCGCGGCCGCCAGCGAGGCGGCCTGGGCCACGAGGCCGTCGGTCTGGTGCACGGCATGTTCCACCATGCGCGCATTGACGTGCGTGATCTCGTCGAGCTGCGCCACGGCCGTGGACACCTCCGACAGGCTGCGGCTCTGCTCCGTGCTGGCCTGCGAAATGGTGGAGATGCCGCCCGACAGCCTCTGGATGCCGGCCACGATCTCCGACATGCCACGGCCCGCCACGCGGATCTGCGCCACGCTGGCCTCGATCTGGTTCGAGGATGTCTGGATCAGCGTGCGCACCTCGCGCGCGTTCGTGGCCGAGCGCTGCGCCAGCGAACGCACCTCGGCGGCCACCACCGCGAAGCCGCGGCCCTGCTCGCCCGCGCGGGCCGCCTCCACCGCGGCGTTGAGCGCCAGCAGGTTGGTCTGAAAGGCCAGGCTGTCGATCACGCCCATGATGTCGTTCATGCGTGCCGAGGTGCTCTGGATCGCCTCCACGGCATGCACGGAATCGACCATCGCGCGTTCACCTTCCTGCGCGATGGCGCGAAGGCCCACGGCCTGCTGGTCCACCTCCCCCGCCGTGCGCGCGTTCTGCTGCACGGTCGAGGCCAGCTCGCGCACCTGGCCCGAGGTCTGCTCCAGGTTCGAGGCCTGCTGGTCGGTGCGCGCCGACAGCTCCTGGTTGCCCAGGCGCAGCTGGTGCGAGGCATGCGCCACCAGCGCGGCATCGCTGCCCACGGTGGACACCATCGCCGAGACGTTGTGGATGGTGGTCTGCAGCAGGCGGGCCAGGTCACCGAACTCGTCGTGGCTCTTGACCGAGCTGTTCACGCGCAGGTTGCGCGTGGCCAGCTGGTTCATCGCGTAGGTGAGCCGGCGCAGGTCGATGGCGACGGCGTGGTGCAGCGCGAACATGTAGTAGGCCGCGGCCAGCAGGCTCAGCACACCGGCGGCCAGCACCAGGTAGCGCTCGCGCTCCAGGTGGGATTCGCGCTCGCGCAGCACCTGCTCGGCGCCACCCCCCGCCGCCCGTTGCACATCGCGCAGCGCCTCGCGCACGCCCTGCGCGGCCTGCACGCTTGCACCGGGCAACCCCGCAAGGGCCTCCGTGGCCTGCGCCAGGCGCTCCGTGGCGGACTGCGTGGCGACCTGCGCGGTGATGCGTGCCCGGATGTCCCGCAGCTCGGCGTTCTGCCGCACGACGAGCAGAACGAAGGCCGCCAGCAATGTCGCCACCACGATCGCCGCGAGCCCCAGCAGCTTCATGCGCATGCGGTAACGCCGCGACATCGAGATTCCCAAGCGCCAAATGCCCAGACGTTCCTCGCGATGCACCATGCGACAGTTCCTTCTCTCCGGCCCGATGACCTGCAATGGGGGCGGCGCCGCACAGGCGCGCGCACAGGCCGGGGACGAGCGCTCGCACAGCATCTGCAGCAGGGGCAGACGGGAGGGGCTGTGCCGCCGGCAAACCCAGGACTATAAGGGCTGCGCGCGGTGCCGCGGCCCGTGCCGCGGGGCCTAGTTGCCGTCGCCCGCGTACTCCAGGAACCGCTCGGGGCTGATGCGGATGGCCGCGCCGGTGGGGCAGGCCCGCACGCAGGCCGGACCGGCGCGAAGGTCCTTGCACATATCGCACTTGACGGCCTGCTTCACGGCCTGGGGGCCGCCCGCCTTCTTGCCACCGGGCGCCTTGGGCGCTGCGGGCTTGCGCGCGCCCGGTTCCTGGCCCAGGCCCGTGACCAGCCAGCCCCACAGGCTGTGCAGCCCGCGCTTCTGCGCCACGGGCGCCATCTGGATCACGCCGTAGGGGCAGTTCTTCTCGCAGTTGCCGCAGCCGATGCAGGCGTCCGTGATGTAGACCTCGCCATTGGGCGAGCGGCGGATGGCGTCGGGCGGGCAGTCCTTCATGCAGTGCGGATGCTCGCAGTGCCTGCACGAGGTGGGCACGTGCAGGTTGGCGAAGGTGGGGCCGGCCTCGCGGTCCAGGCGCGAGGTGCCCTGGTGCGTGTCGGCGCAGGCGCGCTCGCAGTTGTCGCAGCGGATGCACAGCGACTCGTCGATCAGCAGCACGTCGGTGGCCTCGCCCACGCCCTGCTGCAGCAGGAAGGAGATCAGGTTGCCGGACTGCACGTTGGCCGCCATGGCCTGGTTGGCCTGCACGCGCGCCATGTACTCGTCATCGATCTGGCCACGCAGGCCGGTGTTGCGCGCCAGCAGGTCCGTCACGTTGCCGGCCAGCAGCACGATGGCCTCGGTGGGCACGGCCGCGCGCACGGTGGCCGAGCGCGGGGCGTCCTGCATCAGCGCCATCTCGCCCACATAGTGGCCGGCCGAGACGTACGACAGCACCACGTCGCGCCCGCCGATGCGCCGCGACACCATCACCGAGCCCTTGCGGATCAGGTACAGGCCGTCGGACTTGTCACCCTCCTCGAACAACGCCTGGCCGCTCTTGAACTGGCGGATCACCGAGCCCTCGATCAGCGCGCTCAGGTCGTCCTCGCTGACATCCTGCGCCACGTATTTGCGCACGGCGCGGCGCAGCGCCACCTGGTCGAGCTCGCGGCGCACAGCGTCCACCGAGGCCAGCAGGCGCAGCATGGTGCGCGCCGGGGTCTCGACCAGGAAACAGCCCTGCCCCGCACGCACGGTCGCCGAGCGGCGGCGGCCGGAGATCAGCCCCATCTCGCCGAAGAAGCTGCCGGCGGGCAACGCGAACTCGGACACGTCGCCCTGGTCCGAGACGCTGTCCACCCGCACGCTGCCGCGCACGATGCTGAAGAAGGAGTTGGAATAGTCGTTGCGCTCGAACACCACGGCACGCTCGGCGGGCAGGCGGATCTCGCTCTCCAGCATCAGCTCGCGCAGCTGCAGCGCGCTCAGGCCCTGCATCCACGGCACCTGGCTCGCCACGTGGCTGAGCACGTCGTCCACCGTGCGCAGGCTCCTGTCGGCCTTCAGCAACGCCGCGAATTTCTGCTCCAGCAACGGCTGGTCGGCCGGCACCACGGCCCGACCGCAGATGGATTCCACGGCCTCGTAGCCCTGGTTCATGGCCTGCTTGATCAGCGGGTAGCCGCCCAGCGCGCCCACCACGTACAGCCCCGGCACGCTGGACTCGTAGGTGGGCGACAGCAGCGGCAACGCCGTGGGCGCGCTGCTGGTGAAGCGCACGCCGAAGCCTTCCACCAGCTTGCGCGGCGGGATCGCGCCCAGGCGGCCGATCACGCGGTGGCAATCGACGGCCTCGGCGCCCAGCGAGGTATCGAGCACCACGCGCAGGCCCGGCCCGGCAGCCCCCTTGCGGGCCTGGCGGCGCGAAAGGTCCACCACCGACATCATCATCGTGCGATTCATGTCTTCGGCGACGGACTGGTCGACCGCGATCGCCTCGAGGTGGTCGATGCTGGTGCGGTAGCGCACGGCCAGCAGGTTGTCGCGCTGCGCGGCCTGGATGGCCGTGAGGTTGCCCTCCTTGCAGCGGCTGAACTCCTCGTTGCGATTGAGCAGGATCACGCGGTTGTCGTGCGCCGCCAAAGCCAGTGCGTTCTCGATGGCCGCGTCGCCCGCGCCCACCACCACGATGGTCTCGCCACCGTAGGCCCGCGGGTCGGCCAGCTGGTATTGCACGTTGGGCAGGTTGTCGCCCGGCACGCCCAGCGTGCGCAGGTTGCCCTGCAGCCCGATGGCCAGCACGATCTGCTCTGCCTGGACCAGTTCTCCATTGTCCAGCCCGATCCAGAAGCGCCCCTTCTCACCCTCGATGCTCTGGACCACCGCGCCGTATTGCACGTTCACGCCCAGGGCCGCGATCTCGTCGTCGAAACGGTTCAGGATGCTCTCGCGCGTGCCGGCCTCGAAGCCCAGCGGGCTGCGCAGGTCCAGGTAGCCGGGCTCGGCCATCACGTGCTTGCCCTTCTGGTACTTGTAGATCGTGTCAGCCAGGTGGGACTGCGCCTCCAGCAGCACGTGGGTCAGGCCCAGCTTGGCCGCATGGGCGGCCGCCGAGAGCCCGGCGGGGCCGGAACCGATGATGGCAACGGTGATGGTCGGGATGGTCATGCAGCGGCGCGCGGTGGGAAATCAGTGTAGCCGTGGCCCCCGGACTTGGGGGGACTTGGGGCGACACCTCGCGGTGTCAGTGGGGCATCCGCGACAGTACGGCGCGCAGGGCCACGCCCGCGGCGCCGTCTGCCTGGCCGTCCAGGAAATCGCACAACGCGGCGGGCGGCATCGGGCGGGCCAGCAGGTAGCCCTGGTAGGCGACACAGCCGTGCTGTGCAAGCAGCGCACGCTGCGCCTCGGTTTCCACGCCCTCGGCAATGACCTGCAGGCCCAGGCTGCGCGCCAGCGCGATGATGGCCTGCGCGATGGCGGCGTTCTTGGGGTCGACCAGCAACTCGCGCACGAAGGACTGGTCGATCTTGAGCTGGTCCAGCGGCAGGCGCTTGAGGTAGGCCAGCGAAGAATAACCCGTGCCGAAGTCGTCCAGCGAGATGCGAAGCCCCAAGTCGCGCAGCGCCGCCATCTTCGCGATCACGCCCTCGACGTCCTCCACCAGCATGCCTTCAGTGAGCTCCAGCTCGATCTGGCGCGGGTCCACCCCGCTGCGCGCGAGCACGGCGCGCAGTTGCTCGACGAAGGCGTGGTGGTGGAACTGGCGCGCGCTCACGTTCACGGCCACGGTCATGTGCCGCAGCGCGGGCAGCGTTCGCCAGGGCGCCACCAGGTTGCACACGCGTTCCAGCACCCACAGGCCCAGGTCGAGGATCAGCCCGGTCTGCTCGGCCAGCGGGATGAATTCGGCTGGAGAGACCATGCGCCCATCGGCACGCGGCCAACGCACCAGTGCCTCGAAGCCCACGACGCGCCCCTCTTCGGCCTGGGGCTGGAAATACACCTCCAGCGCCCGCTCCGCGATGGTCTGGCGCAGCTCGGCCTCCATGCGCGCGCGCGCCACCACCTGCTGCTGCAACCGCGCCTCGAAGAGCCGCAGGGTGTTGCGCCCGGCCTGCTTGGCCTCGTGCAGCGCCAGGTCGGTCTGGCGCAGCAGCTCGCCCGCGTCACGGGTCTGTGGCCCGTACAGCGCGGCGCCGATGCTGCTGCTGCACACCAGTTCATCGCCACCCAGCGCGAACTGCTGGCGCAACGCGGCGAGGATCGTCTCGGCCAGTGCGCTGGCATGGCGGGCGGCAGCGTCGGCATCGCCATGCAAGGGCTCCAGCAGCACCAGGAACTCGTCGCCGCCGAAGCGCGCCACCACATCCTGCACGCCCATGCAGCCCCGCAGGCGATCCGCGATCTGGCGCAGCAGGTCGTCCCCCTGGTCGTGGCCCAGTGTGTCGTTGACGGTCTTGAAGTTGTCCACGTCCACGAACAGCAACGCCCCGTGCTGGCCCGAAGCGGCGCTGCGGGCCAGCGCGGTATTCAGCAGCTCGGCCATGCGCTGGCGGTTGGGCAGGCGGGTGAGCGCGTCGTAGAAGGCCAGGCGGTGGATGGCCTGCTCGGCCTCCTTGCGCTGCGTGATGTCGGTGCTGATGGAGAGGATCTCCTGCACGGCACCGGCGGCATCGCGCAACAGGGTCCATCGGTCTTCGACGGCGATGCGGTGGCCGTCGCGCCGGCGCAGCAGCAGTTCGCCGGTCCAGGCGCCGTCGCGCGCCAGCACCTGGCTCGCGGCGCGGAAGACCTGTGCCTCGCCATGCAGCAGCTCGGCCAGCACGCAGCCGGCCGCCTCGCGGGCGGACCAGCCGTAGAGCTGTTCGGCGCCGCCGTTCCAGTAGCGGATGCGCTGGTCGGCGCGTCGCACCACGATGGCGTCACGCGCCTTGTCCAGCAGCGCGGCCTGGTCGCGCAGCAGCGCATCGGTGCGCCGGCGCTCGGTCACGTCGATGGCCAGCACCAGCCGCGCGTCCTCGCCGTCGAAGGTGATGGGGTCGGCGAAGATCTCCACATCGATGAGGCTGCCATCGCTGCGCCGGTGGCGCTCCGCGATCAGGCGAACCGCGCGATTGGCGCGGATCTCGGCCAACACCTGGTCCGGATCGGCCAGGCTGGCCCGGTCCCAGATCTGGTCGATCTCCATCGCCAGGAACTGCGCCTGCGTGTAGCCATAGTGCAGCAGCGCAGACCGGTTCACCGCCAGCATGCGCAGGTCGGCGGGCCGCATCACCCACATCGAATGCGGGTTGTTGTCGAACAACATGCGGTATTGGGCTTCGGAGGCCCGCAGCCGCGCATCGAAGCGGTGGCGCTGGATGACGGCGCCCAGGCTCTGGGCCAGGAAATGCAGGTTGACGATGTCGCGCGGCGCGAAGGCATTCGTGCGTGCGGAGAGCAGCAGCAGCACCCCCACCTCCTCGTCGTCGGCCCGCATGGGCGCCGCCAGCACGGACCGCGCACCCGCGCGCTCCGCGGCGGCCCGGTCCACATGCACGTCGTCGAAGGTATCGGCGCTGTAGACGACCTCGTTGCGACGCAGTGCGTGGAACGCGAAGCTGTTTGGCTGCACCACCGTGCCCAGGGGCAGCACCACTGTCCCGTCGGAGGCGCGGCAGACCAGTTGCGCGCCCTCGAGCAGCAGCACGTCGCCCCCGTCGGCCTGCATCAGGGCCCGCGCACGCTGCGCGATGAGCGTCATGGCAGCCACGGTGTCGCGCGGCGATGCGGAGGCGACCTCCCGCTGGATCTGCAGGATGCCCATGCGCGCCTGCTCGTCGTCGCGCAGCGCGCGCTGCGCCGTGATGTCGGCGAAATACACCGACAGGCCGTCCTCGCCAGGATAGGCGCGCACGCCGAGCCAGATACGGCCCACGGTGGACCAGGTCTCGAAGGTCACGCTGCGCCCCTCGGACAGGGCCCGTGCATAGTGGCCGTGGAATTCGGAGCCCGCGAACCCGGGCACCGCCTCCCGGATGTCCAGGCCCAGCAAGGTTTCGCGGGGACGCAGCAGCAGGCGCTCGCAGGCGCTGTTCACATAGGTGAATCGCCACTGCAGGTCCAGCGTGAAGAAGCCGTCGGCGATGCTCTCAAGCGTTCGGGTGAGGCGCTTGGCCAGCTTGCGGTTGCGCCGCTCGCTCATGTGCCGGTCGTGGATGTCCAGGGCCGCGCCGAACCAGCGCACCAGCCGGCCTGCCGCATCGCGCATGGGCACCGCGCGCAGCTGCGTCCAGCGCGGGGCGTCGCCCTGCTGCCGCAGCCGGCATTCCACGTCCAGCGGCTCCTCCATGGTGCAGGCCACGCGCCACGCCGCCAGCACCGGGGCGGCATCCTCGGGGTGCACCGCGTCGATCCAGGACACGCCACCGGGCGAAGCCGGGTCGCCCAGGTAGGCCCGCAAGACGCGGTTCGCGAAGTCCACGTTGCCAGCGGCGTCAGCGGTCCATGCCTTCAGTGGCCATGCGTCCAGCAGGATGCGCAATGTCGGGACATCGACATCCGCCAACGACGACGCGTCCGGCCACGCCACTAGGGGCGCGGGCGGAGCAGCACGGCCGGAGGGGGCGGAGGGGGCGGGCACGGACCCTGAAGCGGCAGGCTCCATGAGGGACAAAGCAGGGAAGAGGCGGATACCGGGGGTGAACCGAAGCTCTACGGTAACACGCCAGCGCTTCCCGTGGCGGCCAGTCAGTGGGTCGGTGCCCGGCCGCTGGGCTCAATCGTGCAGCGACGACAGGAATTGCCTGAGTTCCGGCGTCTGCGGGTTGCCGAACAGCTCGGCCGGCGACCCCATCTCGTGCACCCGGCCCTGGTGCATGAACACCACGCGGTCACCCACCTTGCGCGCGAAGGCCATCTCGTGCGTGACCATCAGCAGCGTCATGCCCTCGTCGGCCAGGCTCTCCACCACCCGGAGCACCTCGCCCACCAGCTCCGGGTCCAGCGCGGAGGTGATCTCGTCGCACAACAGCACCGCGGGCTCCATGGCCAACGCCCGCGCGATGGCCACGCGCTGCTGCTGGCCGCCAGAGAGCTGCTCGGGCATGGCGTCGAACTTCTCGGCCAGGCCCACGCGCAGCAACAGCTTGCGGGCGTGCTCGGCGGCGTCCACCTTGTCCTTGTGCTTCACCAGGGTCGGCGCCAGCATGATGTTGCGGCCCACCGAGAGGTGCGGGAACAGGTTGAAGCTCTGGAAGATCATGCCCACGCGCTGGCGCAGCTCGCGCATGGCCATGGCGCTGTTGTGGATCAGCGGCTTGCCGTCCACCGTGAGCGCGCCGTCCTGGAACACCTCCAGCCCGTTGATGCAGCGCAATAACGTGCTCTTGCCCGAGCCGCTCTTGCCGATGATGGCGATCACCTCGCCGCGCTGCACCTGCAGGTCGATGCCCTTGAGCACCTCGTTGCTGCCGTAGGACTTGCGCAGTGCCGTGACGTTGACGATGGGCGCGCCAACGGGCTTGGTGGCCGCGGGGGATGTTTCAGCGACGGTGGACATTGATTTTCCTCTCGAGGATCTTGGCGTAGAAGCTGATCGGGTAACACAGCGCGAAGTACATCAGCGCCACGCAGGCGAAGACGGTGAAGGGGGCGTAGGTGACGTTGGAGATCATGTTGCCGGCCCGCGTAAGCTCCACGAAGCCCACCACCGAGGCCAGCGCCGTGCCCTTGATCACCTGCACCATGAAGCCCACCGTGGGCGGAATGGCTATGCGCATGGCCTGGGGCAGCACCACGTAGCGCAACTGCTCGCCGAAGTTCAGCGCCAGGCTCTGCGACGCCTCCCACTGGCCCTTCGGCACGGCGGCCACACAGCCGCGCCAGATCTCGGTGAGGAAGGCGCTGGTGTAGAGCGTGAGCGCCAGCGTGACCGACACCCATACCGACACGCTGATGCCCAGCAGGCCCAGGCCGAAGTAGGACAGGAACAGCTGCATCAGCAGCGGCGTGCCCTGGAACAGCTGCACGTAGCCGGCGATGATCCGCTCCGCGCCGCGCACCTTGGCCAGCCGCACCACCAGCAGCCCGGCACCCACGATGCCGCCGCCGATGAAGGCGATCAGCGACAACACCACCGTCCAGCGCGCGGCCAGCAACAGGTTGCGGAAGATGTCCCAGAAAGTGAACTCGACCATGATGTGCTCCCAGGGTCAACGGCCGAAGAAGAAACGCGGCCCGGCCCAATTGAGCAGGTGGCGCATGCCGATGGACAGCAGCAGGTAGGTCAGCGTGGCCACGATGTAGGCCTCGAAGGTGCGGAAGTTCGCGGCCTGGATCACGTTGGCCGAATAACTCAGCTCCTCGGTGGCGATCTGGCCGCAGACCGCCGAGCCCAGCATCACGATGATGATCTGGCTGACCATGGAGGGCCACACGCGCTGCAGCGAGGGCGGCAGCACCACATGGAAGAACACCTGCACGCGCGACAGCGCCAGGCTCTGCGCCGCCTCGATCTGCCCGCGTGGCGTGGCCTCCAGCCCGGCGCGGATGATCTCGGTGGAATAGGCGCCCAGGTTCAGCGTCATGGCGATCACCGAGGCCACCTCGGGACTGAGCTTCACACCCAGGGAGGGCAGGCCGAAGAAGATGAAGAACAGCTGCACGATGAAGGGCGTGTTGCGGATCAGCTCCACATAACTGGCCACCACCGTGCGCAGGAGCAGCGGGCCGCTGGCGCGGGCCCAGGCGCAGAACACGCCCACCACCAGGCCGATCAGCATGGACACGGCTGTGAGGCCCAACGTCCAGGCCACGCCGCGCAGCAGGAAGGGCCATTGGGAGAGCACGGCGCCGAAATCGAGGGCGATGGTCATGGTGGCGGTGCGCGTGGGGGCGCAAAGGCTGTGAGGGAGGAACGGCAGCAGGCTGCCGCCGCGGATAGGGCACCGGGGCTGCCGCGCTCATGCGGCGGGCCGGTGCACACACACTGCATCGCTGCGGCGCGGGGCGCAGAGGCCCGCGCTGTCTTTACAGCGATCAGAGCGGCAGGTCGCCCGCCGGCTTGCCCAGCCACTGCTGCGACATCTTGTCGATGGTGCCGTCCTTCTTGGCGGCCAGGATGATCTCGTTGACCTTGGCGCGCAGCGCGTCCTCTCCCTTGGCCACGCCGATGAAGTTGGGGCTGTCCTTGATCAGCAGCTTGAACTCGGCGCCCAGTTGCGGGTTCTTCTGCGCCATCAGGCCGGCGTTGCTGACGCTGGTGGCGATCACCTGCGCCTGGCCTGCCACGTAGGCGGCCGTGGTGGAGGCCTGGTCTTCATACCGCTTGAACTGCATGGTGGCGGGGCCGACCTTCGCCAGCTCCTGCTCTTCCATCGCGCCCTTGGCCACGGCGATGGTCTTGCCGCCCAGGTCCGCGAAGCTCTTGATGGACAGGCTCTTGGGGCCGTACACGGCCTGGAAGAACGGTGCGTAGGCGTGCGTGAAGTCGATCACCTTCTCGCGCTCGGGGTTCTTGCCCAGCGTGGAGATCACCAGGTGCACCTGCTTGGTCTGCACGTAGGGGATGCGGTTGCCGCTGATGACGGGCACGGCTTCGAGCTTCACGCCCATCTTGTCGGCGATGAGCTGCGCCATGGCCACGTCCATGCCCATGGGCTTGAGGTCCAGGCCGACGAAGCCGTAGGGCGGGTAGTCGGTGGGGATGCCGATCTTGATGGTCTTGGCCTTCATGATGTCGTCCAGCGCGGTCTGCGCCATGGCTCCGGTGGAGGCCAGCAGCGCGGTGGCCGTGGCTGCGAGGATGAAGGTACGTTTGCTGAGATTCATAACAAGGCTCCTAGGTAGGTGGAAGGCTCATCGGGTGAGGCAGGGGTGGAGAGGCCGCCGGCGCCTTTGGGGGCGGCCTTGCGGGGGGAGGGAACCAGGGGGCGCCGGGGCTTGGCGGCGGCTGACGCGGGAGGGGAGGACTTGGCCACGGGCGCCAGCGCATCGCGCAGCTGCGCCAGCGGATCGGCCTGCGCGGGCAGGCGCAGGTGGGCCTGCACCGTGCCGATGTGCTCGCCCATCAGCGCCTCGGCCTGCGCGATGTCGCCGCGCTCCAGCGCGGCGACGATGCGCACATGGTCTTCGCAGGACTGCGCGGCGTCGTGCGAGGACTGGTAGAGCATGGCGATCAGCGTGGTGCGCGCCGTGAAATCGCGCAGCGTGTCGGCCAACAGGCCATTGCCCAGGCATTCGGCCAGGCACACATGGAAGTTACCCAGCAGGAAGCTGCGCGCGCCCACGTCGGTGCCGGCCACGGCCGCCTTCTCGCGCGCCAAGTGCGCCTTGAGGGCGGTGAGTGCCGGCTTGTCCAGTTTCTTCATGCCGCGGATCAGGCCCAGCTCGATGACCTGGCGCGCCTCGAAGGCCTCGCGCGCCTCCTCCTGCGAGGGCGCCACCACATACCAGCCCCGCCGCGCGCTCAGGGTGACGATGCCGCGCGCTGCCAGCCGGGTCAGCGCTTCGCGCACGAGGGTGCGGCTGCAGTCGAACACCATCGCCATCTGCTGCTCGCCCAGCCGCGTGCCGGGCGCGAGCTGCTGCGCCATCACCGCCTCGACGATGCGTTCGCTGATCTGGGTGGAGGAAATCGCCATGCCGGCATATCAGCAGGAAGCGTGCCTGCTTGTATGCAAGAAAAGTGCACAGCTTTGGTTCTCAACGCGGGCGTCCTGCCGCCCGCCGGTGCCCGGTAAGAACATCCTGGGGCGCCGTGGACGATGCTGGTGCCGGGAGGATTCGCGGATACCAAGGCTTGGGAGCGGGGCAAGTTGATGCAAAATTGGTGATTTGATGCTAGTCTTGCGGCATGCGCACCACATTGGCCATTGACGACGACGTCTTCGCTTTCGCCCGCGCCCACGCCGAACGAGAGCGCATCTCACTAGGGGAGGCCGTTTCACGCCTGGCGCGAGACGGCATTCAAGCGCGCAACGCACCCATGGCAAAGATGGCACCTGTGAAAAGCAAGTTCTCGCTGCTGCCGGTCCGCGATGAATCGATCACCACCGAACATGTGCGTGACCTGATGGATCAGGAAGGCATCTGAGCTTGCGCTACCTGCTGGACGTCAATGTCTGGGTGGCCTTGGTGGACGAGGCGCACGCGCACCATGCACAGGCCCTGGCCTTCATGCAACGCCGCAAGCTCCAGATCGCCACCTGTCCCCTGGTAGAAAACGGCGTGATCCGCGTGCTGAACCTGCCCGGCTACAGCCGGTACGGACCTGTGGGCTTCGACAAGGTACGCTCCAAGCTGCGGGACATCTGCGCGGACATGGACCATGCCTTCTGGCCAGACGATGTCTCTCTGCGCACCGAGGGCACCATCAACTGGTCCCGCGTGCTGGGCCACAACCAGATCACCGATGTGTATCTGCTGGCGCTGGCCGTGACGCATAAGGGTGCCCTTGCGACGCTGGACCACCGCGTGGCGCTCAGCACTGTCGAAGGCGCCCGGGCGGAGCATTTGCTGCTGTTGTGATCCGGGCCTGCGCGCCCGTCCCCTCTATTTGGCAGCCACCAAGGCCCGGAACGCCCTCAGCCGTGCCTGGAAATCGCGCACGTCGTAGGCCTCGTCCTTGACCAGCCCGGCCCGCACCTGGGCCAGGCCCTGGTTCAGTTTGGCCGCCGAGGGGAGCTCCCCCAGCCGGTGCAGGGTGTTGACCACGCTGCCCAGCGCCATCGCCGCCTGCTCGGCGCCCGCGTAGTCGGCGTACCCGCCTTGCAGTCCATCGTCCACCAGCGCCAGCGCCATGCCGCGCAGGTTGTCGTTGGTGACGCCGCGTTGCGCTATCGCGCGGGCGGCCTCGTCGGCGGCGGCCTTCACGGCGCGGGCGCGGGCGGGCACGTCGCCGTTGCCGGCCACGGCCGCATTGAGCTGGGCCACGGCCCGCACGAAGGCCTCGCCGCGCGGCGGGTCCACCTGCAGCAGCACCAGGCGCAGCATCAGCATGCTGGAGTTGTTGAGGCGCACCAGCCCCGGGGCGATGGCCTTGCCGAAGGGGGTCACGGGCTTCCAGCGCGTGTCGGCCATGGGGTGGTGGCAGGCGTGGCAGTCGAACAGCACCAGCTCGGGGAACAGGCCGTCGCGCCCGCGCTGCGGGTCCAGCAGCATGTCCATCTGCGTCGCCACGGCGATGGCCTGGCCGATGGCCCAGATCTTCACGCCGTCGATGCGGCCCTTGCGCTGCAGGTAGTCCGCGTCCACCGTGAAATGCGCGGGCTGCAGGTTGGTGAAGGTCTCCATCTCGAAGCTCATGCGCGGATGGCCGGCCGCCATGATGCGGTGGGTCACGAATTTTTCCGAGGCGCCGAAGTGGCAGGACAGGCACAGCTTGGCGCGGGCCAGCGGCTGGTCCGCGGGGTACAGCCCGTTGGCGATGTTGTCGGCGTGCGTGGCGCCCGGCGCCGTGTGGCTGCTGAGCCAGCGCTGGGCCGGACCGTGGCAGCCTTCGCAGGAAATGCCGTCCCGCACGGAATGCGGCGCGGCCGGGGCCGGCGCGGGCGGCGACGAGGGGCTGTGGGCATGGCAGTCCACGCAGATCTTGGACTGGTGCGCGGGCTGCGGCAGGCCCAGGTTGGCGGCGATGCGGCGGGACTTTTCGTTGAGCAGCAGGTTGTAGGCGCGCGCATGCTTGTCCAGGCGGGACCACACCACGTATTCGTTCTGGTTGACCGACGAGCCTTCCCAGCGGTCGATGGAGCCGTGGCACAGCGAGCTGGCGCAGTTCACGACGCCGACCGTGCGGTCGCGCGACTGGTCGGGCAGCGGCTGCGCAAAGGCGTCGCTGAACCACAGCAACAACAACAGCCAGAACAGGCCCATCAGCAGGCCTTGGAGGTGGGCTCTGTTCATCGGCGGCCTCCGGAAGTGGGAACGAGTGGCGTATGCATCACCGGCGCCGTGCGCGCGGGCTCGGCGGCGTTGGCACCCGAGGCTGCGCGCCACGGCGCGGGCGTGCCCACGTCGGCGTAGGACGTGCCCGGGGTGTCCGTCACGGTCCACACCGTGCCGTCCGCGCGCTGGTACATCCTGCGCATCTCGGCCTCGTTGAAGGGCCGCGCGCCGATGCGGCCGAACACCGCAATTTGGCCGCCGGTCTCGTCCACGGCGCGGTCCCGGTCCAGGCCTTTGGACAGTGCCAACGCGGGTGAGCTGGTGCCGCGCCAGGCAATCACCTGCGGGCGCGGCTCGGGCGAGAAGCCGTAGAACTTCGGCTGGGTGTCGGGTGCGGTGAGCTGCAGCACCTTGAGGCCGTTCACGCCATCGGCCACGTAGGCGAAAAGCGAGGCATTCGTGGAGCCCACCACCACATCCTGGGTGTCGGACAGGGTGGTCTGCGGCGTGTCGCCCTGCTGCACGCGCTGCTGGATGCGTGGCTGAGTGGGCCGCTGCACGTCCACCACCACCAGGCCCTCGGCACCGGCAGCCACATAGGCATAGGTGCGCGCCACGTACACCTTGCGCGCATCGGCCAGTACCACCGTGGCCGAGGGCACGTGGACGGGCTGCCGCGGCGAGGTCACATCCAGCACCTCCAGCCCACGCGCGGTGGTGACCCACAGATAGCGGAACTGCAGCGCACTGGCGCGGGCGTCCTGCAGCGGCACGCTGGCGACCCAGCGCGGCTTCAGGGGGTCGTCCACATCCACCACCACCAGCGCACGTGGCGTACTGATGTACAGGTAGTGCCCGCCCACCGTGATGTGCCGCGCGCCATCGAGCACGCCGCGCTGCGCGCCTTCGCCGTTCCAGGTGGCGGCGCGCTGCAGGAAGTTGTTGCGCGGCTCACCATCGGCCAGCGTGTCCACGTTGACCACGATGAGCCCTTCCTTGCGGTCGCTCACGAAGGCGTAGTGGTAGATGGGGTGGAATGCCTGCTCCTGGTTGGTCACGCGCATCAGGTCGCCGGTGTTGCGCTGGGGCGCGATGGGCTGGTTGGTGGGCAGCGCGACGCAGCTCGCGTCGGTCGACCGAACTCGCGTGTCCTGCCCCAGCGGCGAGAAGGGCGCGCTGATGATGCGTTGCGACACGCCCTTGTTGGCGATGCTGGCCACGTCGTAGACCCGTAGGCCTCCCGCTCCCTCGGCCACGAACAGGTATTCGCCGCGCAGCTGCAGGCACTGCGCCGCGCCGCGCGTGGCGTGGTCGAAGGTGGTCTGCAGCTGCTTGCCGGCCTGCTGGTGGTTGCTGTACCAGTCCGGGTAGGCATAACGCTGCAGGTAGCTGCCAATCACGGCCTGCGGCTCGTCCCATTCCGTGACCTGCACGGCCTGGATGTGCCGCTCGGCGCCCACCCAGGCGTTGAAGCCCACGAAGTTGACAAAATTCGTGCCCTGCAGCAGCAGCTGCGCCATGATGGCGTTGTTGTCGTTGTCGCGGTTCACGTGGCAGTCCGAGCAGGTCTTGGTCTCGGTCTTGCGCTCGGTGTGCGGGTAGTGCGGCGCGAAGGCCTGCGACGAGAAGCCGCTGGCGGCGATGGGCGGCTGCTGGATGTAGATGCGCTCGCGGTTGGCGTTGGTGGAGGACAGCACCAGCGCGGAGCTGGATCGCACGGGTGTGATCTTCGCCCCCTTCACCGGCCCGCTGCGCCCCAGCTGGAACATGTCCTCGCGCACCACCTGGGGGTTGTAGGTGGCGTAGTTGCGGGTCTCGCCGCCCTCGTAGTGCTTGCGCTCGGTCTTGGCGTTGGCCTGGATGGGCAGGTGGCAGCCGGCGCAGCTGGTGGTCCACGACAGGTGGCAGGAATGGCAGCTCATGCTGTCGTCGTCGTGGGCATAGCCCTTGCCATCGCCCTTGCCATCCGCGGCGCCCGGGATCAGCCCCCACTGCCCGTTCTGCCCCGCCTCGCCCGCGCGCATCAGCTTGGCGCGCGCGGCCTTCTCGTTGTAGCGTGGGTTGCCGGGGGTGACGGAGTCCTTGACCAGCGACATCTCCCATTCCAGCTTCGGGTCCACGGCCGAGCGCTGGAAGAGCTTGCCCTCGCGCCATTCGAAGCGCTTGCGCCCGTCCTGCGTGCGCAGCAGCTGCATGTCCATGCCGCCCGGCTTCGCCGCCGGGCCGGAGGTGAAGAGGCTCGGGTATTTCTTGGCCGTGCCGTGGCAGTCCTTGCAGTCGACCTCGATGGCAGCCGCCACCTCGCCGTAGATGTGGCCATTGCCGTGCGCATCCTGCGCAAAGTGGCAGTCCACGCACTGCATGCCCACGTCCATGTGCACGGAGGCCAGGTGCACGGCCTTCTTGAACTTCTGCGGGTCATCGTCGGCCACGGCGTGGTTGTCCTTGTCCACCAGCGTGCCCTTGCGGTCGCGCTTGAAGATGGCGCGGAAGTTCCAGCCGTGTCCGTGGTAGTCGGCGAACTGCGTGTCCTTGAGCTGCGGGTTTAACTCGGACACCTTCTTCGAGAACTCCGGATCGCCCCACAGGCCCCGCGTGGCTGCCTCCTCCGGGTTGCGGTCCAGGATGCGCCGCGCTTCGTCGGCCGTGGGGTACTTCTGTTGCTTCGGCCACATGAAGGGCGCGTCGGCCTCGTAGTCCCACATGGTCGTGCCGTAGAAGGAGTTCACGAAGATGTTGGGCTGGTGCATGTGGCAGACCATGCACTGCGAGGACGGGATGGCCCGCGTGAACTGGTGCGAGATCGGGTGGCCCGGGTCGCCCTTGGGAATGCTGATGTCGCTGGTCGCCGTCTTGCCCTCGTGGCCGAAGACCGCGTAGGGCCCGGAGTGCTCGGGGTCGCGGTCGTTGGCGTACGGCGTGTGGCAGGCCGTGCAGCCCGAGGAGCGGTAGTCGCCCGGCTGCTCGTTGGTACCCAGGAACCACAGGTGCGGGTCGTTGAGCCGCGTCTTGGTCACATTGATCAGCGGCACGGCGATGCGGCTGCCCGTGCCCGGCCCGCGGTTCGACTGCTTGATGTCGGGCCGGCCCGGCTCGTCCAGTCGCTGCAGCGCGCCCGTGACGTTGGGCAGCCCCACTTCGGGGAACTGCGAGTTGATGACGCGCCCGCCGCGCTCGAAGACGCGGAACACGTCGGCCGGGGGCACCGTCTCCCAGGCGGGCAGCGGCAGCAGTTCGGGGAGGATGCCCTTGTCCGTCATCATCGGCGTGACAGCCACGGGGTTCTTGATCTGCGCAGGCTCACTCTTGGCGGTATAGGACTCGCCCAGGATGTAGCGCTTGAAGGGAATGATGCCGTTGTTGTACGAGGCGCCGCCCCACAACATCGCGCTCGTGGCCATCAGGCTGCGCTCCACCGCCTGCACGGTCGGCAGGTGGCAGGCGCCACAGGCCTCGCGCGCCACGCGCAGGTCCCCGGGGTTGATGAAACGGATGAACTCGGGGCTTTCGCGGTTGAGTTGGGTGTAGCTGCCGGGCGGGTTGGCGGAGGACGGGTAGTTCCAGCGAAGCGGGTCGCGCGGCATCACATGGGCCTGGCCCATGGCGGTGTCGAAGGCCTTGTCGCCGCGCTCGGCAGCCTCGGGCTTGCGCACCATGGGGTTGCCGCCATGGCAGTCGCTGCAACCCAGCACCACGCCGGGGTTGGCGTGCATGGTGCGGTGGTCGGGGACGGCGTCCTTGTTGCCGGCCGTGTTGTCGCCGTAGCGGTGGCAGCTCTCGCAACCGCCGGATTTGGCGAGGGCCTGGTCGTGGGTCTGGCGCGCCGGGGCGGGCGGGGCCATCAGGCTCACTGCGTTGGATGCGGGCTGCGGACGGGCATCGGACCAGGCCGTCTGCTGCCAGAGCAGCGCCGCACCGGCCAGCAGCACGAGCAGGGCCAGCATGCGCAGCATGCGCGCCAGGAGGGAGGATGAGGGCTGCGTCATCGGCGGCTCAGAAGGTCAGCAGCAGGTTGGCGAGGAAGGAATACGGCCGCTTCTTTGTCGCGAACAGCTGCTCGTAGCCGGTGCCCGGTTCCAGCCAGGCGATGGAGGTGTTGAAGACCACGTTCTGGCTCATGAACGGCCGGTACTGCAGCGCCACCGAGATGTCGGTGCCGATGGAGCGCGAGATGTTGCGCTGGTTGCGCAGGTAGCGCAGCACGGCCGTGTTGCCGAATGACAACCACGACACGTTGCCGATCAACCGCAGCTGTGGCGTGAGGTCCGCATCCGCGCCCACGCCCAGCAACACCAGCCCGGGGTTCACGAAGTTCGATTGCCCCTGGTCCTTGGAGGAGCGCAGGCTGGGCAACACGCCGTTGCGCCCCGACAGCGCGACCCCGCCCCCGCCGATCAGCGGGATGCCCTGGCGGATCCAGTAGCTGGTGTCGGCGCCCGCGATCTGCGGGTTCTCGAAGATCGCATCGAAGCCCGTGCTGCGGCCATCGAAGGGGTCGCGGTCGGCGCTGGACACCAGGCCCGTGGCGCGCACGCGCAGCCAGTCGAAGTCCCGCGACAGCTCGGCCGCGGCGAAGCCGGCCTGGATGCGCTGGCTGCGCTGCGCTATTGCGTCGTAGTCCGCGCGGCCCAAAGCGAGGTACGCGGAAGACGTCAGGTTCCACGGGCCGAAGTGGCCATCGCCGTTCAGGCCCAGGTAGGCCACGTCATAGTCATGCGGCCGCACATCCCCCACCACGGCCGGCCGCACCTGGAAGCCGTTGCGGTCGTAGTAAGCGTTGCTGCGGCCTTCGCGGTTGCGGTTGTAGAGGATGGTGGCCTGCGTGGTGTGGCCCACCATCGGCCAGTCCTGCCGGTAGGCATTGGCCACGAAGGTGTCGTCGTTGCGCCAGCGCCGGAAGATGTCGTTGAGGCCGGAGTTCGTGTCCTTCTCCAGCCGGCGGAACCAACCCAGGTTGTACTGCCACAGGTTGTCGTCGCGGTTGCCGAAGAGGCGAACGCCGAAGGGCAGGTCGTTGAAGACGAAGCCGCGGAAGTCGGAGGTGAAGGGCTGGATGCCCACCCGCACGGAATCGAAGTCGTACTTCGGCGAGACGTTGCGCAGGTGCACGTCCACGAAGGCTTCCTGCACGCCGAAATGCTGGTCGGTGCGGTCGGTGCCGCTGCGCGGGTCGATGCGCAGCACGCGCGGGCTGTCCGTGCGTGCATGGTTGAGGTTGAAAGCGCCCGTGAACTTGAACTCGTAGTCCGGCGGCTTGAAGGTGGTGTTGCCCTTGATCAGCGAGGCGCTGAGGATGAAGGTCTGCGCGAACACCAGCTGGCCGTCACGGCCGAAGATGTCATTGGCGCCGGGGCCCTGGCTGGACTGGGCGCCCACGGGAATGGGCACGCGGCGCGACTCCACCAAGGTGTCCGACACCGCGCCGAGGTTCAGGAACCAGTCCGGCCCCCAGTGCGCCAGCGGCTGGTAAGGCCGGTCGCCCTTGAACGTGTTGGGGTTGTAGGGGTCCCACCAGCGCTCCTTCAAGCCCAGGCCCTCGACGATGCGCCAGCGGTCGGGCACGGCGATGCTGTCGCGCGGGTCGTAGCGCGTGGGGGGCGGCACCTGGCTGGGGTCGATGGGGGCCAGCGGGTAAGTGAGCGGCTCGGTCTGGGGGCGGCGCAGGTCCACGGCCTCGTCGGGCGGCGGGCGCACCTCGTAGGTGGTCTGCGCCACGGCGCAGGGGGCGGCACAGACCACGCCCAGCACACCCGCAGCGACGCGCCACCTGGCCGAGGCTACAGGCCCGCGCATACGTTCTGCTCGCTGCTGTCGTTGAACGGCGCCTGCGGGCACTGCACGTAGCGCAGGCGGCCACCCGTGGTCTCGCGCTGGTCGATGCGCAGGGCCTGCGGCGCCGGACCCACGCCCGTGCCCAGCAGCCGGCCGGCCTGCGCCAGCCCCAGCAGCGCGATCATGTCGTCCTGGTCGATGCCGTCGCCCGACACACCCACCGCGCCCACCAGCGTGGTCACACCACCTGCCGTGCGGTAGACGGGCGTGCCACCGGCGAAGATCTGCAGGCCATTGGCCAGCTTCGGCAAGCCGGTGCAGCCGGTGGCGGTGCTGCCCAGGGCCGCGGCCACGATGGCATCGTGCGCCAGGTCCAGCTGCAGGCCCGTGCTGAAGGGGCTCCACTGCGCGAAGGGCTTGGACAGCGGGCCGTTGGGGGCAGTGCGAATGCCGTCCGGGAAATAGGGCCGCGCCAGGTTGCCGATCGCGCGTGTGCTGAAGGCCAGGCCGTCGGACAGCGACGCGGGGTCCTTCATCGCGGTGCGCATCGCCCCTACATAGGCGGCGATAGACGAGGTGGCCGGCGGAGCCAGGTAGTTCGCATCGGGCAGGGCCAGCAGCTCGGAGGCGGCTGAGGGGTTGGAGAAGAAGGCCGCGCTGCGCGCCTTCTGCAGCGCCACGTCGGCCCCGAACACCGGCGCGTCGGCCGTGCGCACCAGGCCCAGCACCACGCCATTGCTGTCCACCACGGTGATGGTCACCTGCGCGGCCTGGCCCGAAGGGCTGCGGATCTGCGCACGCGCGCGGTTCGCCACCGACAGCGCAGAGCGCAGCACCTGTTGCACCTCGGCCGCGCCGAGTGCCGCCGGATCGGTGCCGGCGCGCAATGGAAAACGGTTGGTGTCGGTAGCATCCACCAGGAGCCAGCCACCCAGGTCGGCGAAGGCGCCACTGTCGCGGCGGATCCCCGAGGCCGGCTCGCCGAAGGCCGCGCCTGCGCGCAACGCACCACCGAAATACCCCGCCACCGGCACCACGGCCCCGGGCAGGCCGGACAGTGTGGCGGTGGGCACGGCCGCCACATCGGGCGCGGCGTCGGTGAAGCGCAGCGAGCGGCCATCGGCCGTGATGCGGTTGGCGCGCACCTCCGCCGGTGCGGTGAAGCCGGCGCTGCCGGCCACGGCGAGGATCTCGTCCACGTCGGCATCGGTGTCGGTCACCACCAGGTCCAGGCCGTAGACGCCGTCGGCCATGACGCCGATGCCGCCCACCACGCGGCCGTTCTTGTAGAGCGGCAATCCTCCGGCATCGGCCGCCAGGCCCAGCGGCGAGCGCTTCGGCCCCGCCAAGCCGTCGGCCTCGCGCAGCACCAGGTCCGAACACGAGAGCTGCGAGAACTGCACACCGAACAGCGGGCCGCCGGTCTGGTTCAGCTCGCCGGGGTTGAAGAACTGCTGCACGATCTGGCTGGCCGTGCGGGTGGTGAAGGCGTTACCCGCGCTGGACAGGTAGGCGCCCGTAATGGCTTTGCTGATCGCCGCGAAGGCCGAGGGCAACACGTCCACGCCCTCCAGGCCGCCCTGCACGCCGCGACTGCCGTCGATGCGGAAGGTGGCTGCGGCGCCGGTCATGGCGTAGACGCCCAGCACATTGCCCACGCGGTCCGTCACGGCGATGGTCGCACGCTGGCCGCGCGCCTGGGCGGCCAGCACGGTCTGCGCGAGCACGCGCTCCACGTCCTGTGCGCTCAGGCGGTCCTGGGCGCAGGCGGTGCCGCAGTCCACGGGGGTGCTGCCACCGCCCGCACCACCCGAGCCACCCGAGCCGGACCCGCTGTCGCCGCCGCCCCCGCCACACGCGGCCAGCCCCAGCACCAGCGTCGCCACTGCGCTACCCGACCACCACCGCTGCTTTCTCTGTACGACTCCGGCGCGTTGCATCACTGCTTCTCCGACACGACCACCGGCTTGCGGAAGATCGGGTTCTCTGGCTTGTTGGTATGGAAGGTGTGGCAGCTGTCGCAGCGGCTCACCACCTTGTCTTCGTCACGCTTGGTGCCTGCATGGCATGTCTGGCAGGTCTCCAGCGGCGGAATCAGCACCTGCGACGACTGCTTCGAGGTCTCGGCCTGGTGGCAGCTCGCGCAGTCGGCGTTCTTGTGCTGCGCATGCGAGAAACGCGATTGCGGCAGCCAATGCTCCGTCATCACCACCGGCAGGACGCGCCAGGGCACCTCGGCCTTCGCGCCGGGGCCGCTGCCCGGCCCGTCCTTGCGCACCTCGTGGCAGGTGAGGCACACGCCGTTGGGCAGCTCGAACATCGCCGCGAGCGTGCTGCGGCTGCGGTCCTGCACGAAGCGGCCTGCGGGCAATACGGCCGTGG
This sequence comes from Burkholderiaceae bacterium, assembly GCA_965278985.1. GTDB lineage: Bacteria > Pseudomonadota > Gammaproteobacteria > Burkholderiales > Burkholderiaceae_C > CAISIP01. The sequence continues at coordinate 4,177,341 of OZ257131.1, forward strand.
CCGCTGGATCGGCACCGGGCCGCTGCAATAGCGAGTTGACCGTGACCACGCGCGACGGCACACGGTCCACGGCCAGGCTGGCAAAGATCTCGCGCACGGCCGTGGCCACCACCGCGGGCTCGCCGTGCGGCACCTGGCGCTCGGGCGCCTGCGGGTCCACCGAGAGCCGGTGGCAGCCCTGGCAGTCGCGCGCCATGCGGATGGGCTCGTAGCGTGTGCCGGAGGGGTCCAGCCGGTGGCAGTCGGCACAACCCATGACCACGCGGCCCTTGGTGTCGGCCGGCCCCTGCGGGCTCTGGATACCTTCCAGCGACAGGTGCTTGTCGTGCGGGAACTTGAGGCCTGTCTCGTTGCGCATCTGCGACGTCTGCGCGATGCGCTGCACCTCGCCGGCACCCGCACCGGTGCGCACCGACAGGCGGAAGGGTGGATGGTCCCGCGCGAAGTCCGACACGTTGGCAAGCCGGCTCTGCGGCGCATGCGCCTGCAGGTTGCTGTGGCACTGCTCGCAGCCGATGGCATCGACCATGCGCATGCTTCGCTCGCCCTGGTGCTCCTTGTGGCAGGTGGCGCAGCGCTGGCCCTCGAAGGCTGCATGCTGCACCACCGGGTCGCGCACATGGTCGCCCACGCGCTTGTGACACGCGGTGCAACTGGTGTCGGCCACGCGCTCGAAGGGCCGCGCATGGCAGCTGCTGCATTCGGCACCGAAGCCCTGGTGCGCCGAGGCGATGGTGCCGGGGTTCCAGAAGTTGTCCAGCTGGCCCAGGTGCGTGCCCACGAACACCCGCAGCCCGGCCAGGGCGCCCGTGCCGCCGCCGTGTGCCAGCGCAGCTTCCGAGCGCGGTGCGCCCTGCAGGTCGTAGGCCCGCCACACCGGGATCAGCGCACAGAACAGCAGCACCGCCAGGCTCAGCACCCAGGCCAGGCGACGGCGCGTGAGCCAGCCCTGCACGATGCCGTCGGGCGCGATGGGGCGCATGCCCTCGTCCGCCTGCGGGCGCAGCGCGAAGGACAGCGTCAAGCGCGAGGCGGTCGGGTCCGCGCCGTCATCGATCTGCTCGACGATGAATTCGTAGGGGCCGACGGTGATCTGCTGGCCCACCGCCAGGCGCACCGTGTTTTCCGGCCGGCCATTGAGCTGCACCGGCGCCAGCGCGTCCATGTACAACGCACCGTCCTCGGCGCGGCGGATGCGCGCATGCTCCATGCGCACACGCGGGTCGGGCAGGTAGATCTTGCTGGCCGCGGCCCGGCCCATGGCCAGCGTGTCGCCGGAGACGGCGCGGTCGACCCGCGCCCCGGTCTGGGTGGCGTCCGGGTTGACGTATTCGACGAGCTTGCAGCGGATCATCGGGAACTGCCCACGCCGCTACCAGTAGATGAACACGGACACCACGTGCGCGACCAGCGCGCACAGCAGCGCGATGGACAGCGGCACATGCACCATGAGCCACAGCCGCATGCGCGCGATGGAGCGGAACTCGCGGCGGATCTTCTTGACGGCGCTGCGGCGTACCAGCATCAGCCCGTACAGCGCGCGGGCGTCGCGCAGCGCCTCGCCCTGCAAGCCGCGGTTGAGCACCTCCATGCGCTGCACGGCACGCGTGGTGGGGCAGCGGCGCGAATGGCTGCGCAGCATGTGCTGCAGCAGTGTGCCCTCCAGCCGGGTGCCGTCGGCGGCGTCCTGTACCAGCTGCACATAGGCGTCGGACATGCGCAGCACCAGCCGCCGCGCCTCCTGGTCGCCGGCGTGGATCTGCATCAGCAGCGTCTCGACGCTGTCCTCGCCCATGTTGCCGGTCATGCTCGCGGGCTCGCCCACGTAGACCAGCACGCCATAGATGCCGCTGAACACCACCACCACGAGCAGCAACCAGGCCAGGGAGTGCAGGTTGAAGCCGAGCTCGAAGCCGCTGTGCAGGGTGGCAACCACCACGCTGGCCAGGCCGAAATACACATGCGCCGAGACCCAGCCCTGCAGCGAGGTACGGGAGCGCCGATAGCGGCGCTTGCGGATGCCCAGCCACAACAGCCACAGCACCATCACGGCGGCCACCGTGCCCAGCGCATAGCCCATCCAGGTGCCGCCATAACCCACGCCGCCGGGCAGGCTGAAATGCTGGACGCGGTACCAGCCATAGGCCACGCCGGCGAGCACGCACAGCCATACCGCGAGCTTGAGATAGCGGTATCCCCTGTACTCCAGAAAGCCCTGGTGTTTCATCGCCTGCAAGATCCCCCGTGTTGCTCGCCAGTCCCCAAGCACGACGGGGCCGCAGGTGCTGTGCGTGTGCGCCCTCCTGGGCCTGGCGGGCCGACGGGGCGCCCCCTCCTTGGAAGGGAAAATTCATTGTATGGGCCGGATACGATGCGTTACACGCCTTGGCCCAGCCCGCGCGGCAAGTGTGTGGAATTCGATACACGCGGCTCAGCGCGTGCCAGCGCGCCGCCTGGCAGTCGCAGGGGCGGTGGCGGCACGCACAGGCGCCGCCCCGCCCTCCAACGGCAGCGCCGTCGTGTATTTCAGCTGCTCCATCGAGAAGGCGGACGACACGCCACCGAGCTGCGCCGCGCGGATCAGCCGCTTGTAGAAGCGGTCGTAACCGTCGATGTCGGGCGCGACGACCTTCAGCAGGTAGTCCACATCCCCGCTCATGCGGTGCACCTCCAGCACCTCGGGCATGCCGACCACGGCGGCCGCGAACTGCGCCAGCCACTTCTCGTCATGGTGGTTGGTGCGCACGCTCACGAACACCGTCACGGGCAGGTCCAGGGCCGCGCGGTTGAGCAGGGCCACGCGCCGTTCGATGACACCCGCGTCCTCCAGCCGCTTGAGGCGCTTCCAGCAGGGCGTGGACGACAGGCCCACACGCTCGGCCAGTGCCTGGATCGAGAGGGAGCCGTCCTGCTGCAGGGCGTCCAGCAGGCTGCGATCGATGCGGTCCAGTGAGATATTTCCACTCATGGCGGTGATGGGGGAATGAACATGCTCTTATTGTGCGCTGGAGCAGCATCTATGTAATTTTTTTCTCCGGCGCGCTGATTACGATCTCCCGCATCCCTTCACCAGCCCTTGCGGGCTCCGCGCCATGTTCGACGAGATCTACCTGGACTCCAACGCCACCACCACGGTGATGCCCGCCGCCGCCCGTGCCGCGCTGCATGCCATGCAGGAGGCCTTCGGCAACCCGAGCAGCACGCACAGCACAGGCCTGCGTGCACGCCAGGCGATCACTGCGGCACGCCGCAGCGCGGCACGCGCCGCGGGCGCGGATCCGGCGCAGATGGTCTTCGTCAGTGGCGCCACCGAGGCCATCCAGACCGCCGTGCTCTCGGCCTTGTGCCACCTGCGCGCGCAGCGCGCACAGGGCCGGCCCACGGGCCGGTTGCTGGTGTACGGCGCCACCGAGCACAAGGCCGTGCCCGAGAGCCTGGCGCACTGGAACCGGGTGCTGGACCTGGGCCTGGAGCTGCGCGCCCTGCCCGTCGACGGCCAGGGCCGGCACGACACCGCGCTGCTGCGCGCCTGGGCCGGCGAGGCCGCGCTGGTCTGCACCATGGCCGCCAACAACGAGACCGGCGTGGTCTCGGACCTGCCCGCCATCGAGGCCGTGATGCGCGCGGAAGGCCCCGGCGCGTTGTGGCTGGTCGACTGTGTGCAGGCGCTGGGCAAGCTGCCGCTCGCGCTGGCCACCACCCGCATCGACTACGCCGCCTTTTCCGGCCACAAGCTGCACGCACCCAAGGGCATCGGCCTGCTGTATGTCCGCGATGGCGCCCCCTTCACACCGCTGATGGCCGGTGGCGGGCAGGAGTCCGGGCTGCGTGCCGGCACCGAGAACATGGCCGGCATCGCCGCCTTCGCCGCCGTGTTGGACGCACTGGCCGAAGGCAGCACCTTCCGCAGCCATGCCGAGATGCGCCCGTGGCGCGACCGCATCGCCCACAGCCTGCGTAAAGCCTTTCCCGGCATCGTCTTCAACACGCCGCTGGCCGAGGCGCTGCCCACCACGCTGAATTTCTCCGTTGCCGGTTTCTCGTCGAAGGAACTGCTGGATGTCTTCGACGCCGTGGGTGTGCGCGTCAGCGCGGGCAGCGCCTGCTCGGCCGCCAAGGCCCTGCCCAGCCATGTGCTGGAAGCCATGGGCCTGCCGGCGTGGCGCACGGCCTCGGCGGTGCGCATGTCCTTCAGCCCGCTGGCCGACGAGGGCCTGATCACCGAGGCCTGCTCACGCATCGCCGCCGCCGGCGCTGCCATCCGCGCCGGCTACCTGGCGCAGTCGGGCGTAGCGCCCGCCCACGCCGATGGCGTGGTGCAGCTCGCGGGCGGCGCGCAGTGCACCTGGCTGCTGCTGGACGCCGGCAGCCGAAGCGCCGTGGTGCTGCATCCGCAGGCCGAACTGGCGGACCGCGTGCAGGGCACGGTGCAAGGCCTGGGTTACGCGTTGCGTGCGCAATGCGGCCAGGGCGCCGTGTATGCCGAGGCGCCTTTCACCGCTCGCGTGCAGCTGCAAGACGGCACCTGGGCACCCGCGCTGCCCCTGGGCGAGCATGTGCTGGTGCAGGTGCAGCGGGGCTGTCAGCGTTGCTACCTCTATGGCCGGGCCACCGGCCAGCGCCTGCCGGCCGATGCCGTGCGTTTCGTCTTCGGTGAGGCTCCGTCCTCGCGGGCCCCTTCCTGGCAGGACATTGCGGGCCAGCAGGCCGTCTGCTGCCCGGACCAGGATCCGCACCACCAGGTGGCCGCCATCGCCCGCGCGGCTGCGGCCGCCGAAGCGGACGCCGACTGGGAGCTGCAGCCCGACACTTTGCAGGCCTTGCTGCTGCAGCACCCCGACGCCCTGCTGGTGGATGTGCGCGAGCCGGCCGAATTCCACGCCCGCCCCCCGCGCACGCTGGCCGGCCGCACCCCCGTCAACCTGCCCCTGAGCCGCCTGGCCGACCAGCTCGGCACGCTGGTGCAAACGCCGGGTCGCACGCTGGTGTTCCTCTGCCGCAGCGGCAACCGCAGCGACCGTGCGGCCCGCTGCCTGCGCCGCAGCGGCCACGCGCGGGCCTGGCACCTGGCAGGCGGGCTGGCCCTGGCCGGCGGGGTGTAGGCCCTCGCGTCAGGCCGTGCTGCGCTGCCCCAGCAGCCCCGCCCCCATGTCGTCCGGCACGTGCCGGAACCGCCACAGCGCCAGCACACCCACGGCGGCCACGGCGAGGAAGGCCGCATGGAAATCCTGCAGCCGCACGGCGCCGTCCGCAGGCCCCTGCCACCACGCGCCTGCCGCGGCCAGGGCCAGTGCCCCCAGCGCCACGCCCATGGCCGATGCCACCTGCATGGTGATGGCCGACAGCGTGGAGCCCGCGACCATCTGCGCGCCGGGCAGTTCGATCATCATCAGCGTGGAGTTCGCCGTCAGCAGCATCGAGCGAGCACACCCGGCCACCACCAGCAACGCCGACACCATGGGCAGGGGCGTCTGCACCGTGACCGTGGCGAAGGCCGCGATGGCCAGTGCGCTGCAGGCACTGGACACCAGCAGCACGCGGCGGAAACCGAAGCGCCGCAGGATCGGCGTGGTCACGGACTTCATGGCGAGGTTGCCCACGAAATAGGGCAGCAGCATCGCCCCGGCCGCAACCGCCCCCTGGCCCAACCCGACCTGGAACAGCAACGGCAACAGGAAGGGCGTGGCCTGCACGCTGATGGACGCCATCGACCCCGCCACGGACGCGATGCGGAAACTGTGCCAGTCATCGAAGGGCGCGATGCTGACCAGCGGATACGCCGCCCGCCGCAGGTGCCGCGCGGTCCAGGCCAGCGAGGCCACCCCAGTGGCCGTGGCCAGCACGGCCGGCATCCGAGAACCGGCCTGGTGCAGGGCCTGCGCCCCCCATTCCAGGCCCAGGATCAGCAGGCACAGGCCGGTGATCGCGCCGATGGCGCCACGGATGTCCAGCGGCTTCGGTGAGGGCACCCCGTCACGCGGCACCCAGCGCAGCACCAGCAGCAGGCCCAGCAGGCCGATGGGCAGGTTCAGGAAGAAATTCCAGTGCCAGGACGCGTAGGTGGAGATGAACCCGCCCAGTGGCGGGCCCAGCACCGGCGCGAACAGCACAGGCCAGGTCAGCAGCGCCTGGATGCCGATGCGGTCCTGGGGCCGCGAGCCGCGCAGCGCGATCGCCCGCCCCGTGGGCAGCAGCAGCCCGCCGCCCAGCCCCTGCAGCGCACGCGCGAGCACCAGCTGCATCGGCGTCTGCGCCAGGCCACACAGCAGCGAGGCGAGCGTGAACACGGCGATGGCGCCGAGAAACACCTTGCGCAGGCCATGCCGGTCCGCCAGCCAGGACGACAGCGGCAGCACCACGGCCGCCGCCATCAGGTAGACCGTGACGATGGCGCTGAGCGCCAGCGGCTGCGTGCCCAGGGAACGCGCGATGGAGGGCAGCGAGGTGTTGAGGATGGTGCTGTCCAGCAACAGCATGAACATCACGGCGGCGATCGTCAGCGTCACGCGCCGGGTGGGAGCGGTCTCGGAATTGGTTGACATTGTCTCCATTCTGCCACCATCGCAGCACCCAGGCCGCCATCGCGCCCGGCACACCGGCAGGCCGGGTGGCTGAGGCATCCGCCCGCGCGCGAATCGCACCGCCTGGGAAGGGCACCACGCACGCCACGGGCCCGCGCGCAGGCCGCGCCACCCGCTCACAGGCTGGCGCGGACCTCCTGGTAGACCTGCCAGAACTGCGCCTGCTGCGTGGTCGCGAAATTGATGCGCATGCAGGTACTGGGCGTGCGGTGTGCCATGAACAGGGTGCCCGGCGCGATGAGGTAGCCCCGGTCCAGCAGGCGCTGGGCCAGCAGCTCCGTGTCCACACCCGTCTCCACCCAGCCGAACAGCCCGGCCGGCTCGGCCACGAAGCGGCAACCCGCGTCGCGCGCCAGCTTCACGCTGCGCGCACGGGCCTGGTCCAGGCGGGCGCGGATGCGTTCGGCATGGCGGCGCAGCTGGCCCTGGTCGATGCACCACGCCAGCGCCTTCTCCAGCAGCGCAGGCGTGGTGAGCGTGGACAGAAGCTTGGTGTCCACCAGCCGCTCGGCCAGCTCGGGCGCCGCGGCCATGTAGCCCACGCGCCAGTTCGGCGCCAGGATCTTGGCGAAGCCGCTGACATACACCGTGCGCTGCAGGCCGTCGAGCGCGCACAGCCGCGTGGCGGACTCCGGCGCGAGGTGGGCATAGGTGTCGTCCTCCACCACATGGAAGTTGTGGCGGTTGGCGAGCTGCAGCAGGCGGTGCGCGCTGCCGGGCGTGAGGCAGTAGCCGGTGGGGTTGTGCAGCACGCTCACGCTCACGAACAGCTTGGGCGCATGCTGCTCGCAATACCGCGCCATCACCTCCAGGTCGGGGCCGCTCTCGCCGCGCGGCACGGGCAGGATGCGCATGCCCAGGCCGTTGAGCCGCGCGAATTCCACGGCCCAGCCCGGCTCCTCCACCATCACATGGTCACCCGGGCGCAGCAGCGTGCGGCTTACCAGGTCCAGCGCATGCGTGGCGCCCACGGTGGTGATGATCTGCGACGGCGCGGCCGCGATGTTCATACCCGCCAGCCGCTGCGACAGGCTGTCGCGCAGGCCCGGGTCGCCCGCGGGCTCGCCGTACTGCAGCGACATCGCGGTGAAGTCGCTGGCGTGCGTGACCTTGCGGATGGCGGTGGGGATGAAGCTGCTGTGCAACCACTCCGACGGGAAGATGCCCATGCCAGGCTGGGGCTGGCCACCGGCGGGCTGCAGCATGCCGCGGATCAGCATGGCCGCATCGATGCGCGAGCGCGCATGCGCGGCCGGCAGCGCCCCGGCCCCGGCCCCAGCCCCAGCCCGGGCGCGCGGGCGGGCCTCGGCCTGCTGCCCGGGGTCGCGCACGAAGAAGCCCCGGTTGCGCCGCGCCTCCACCAGGCCCTGCGCCAGCAGCTGGTCGTACGCCGCCACCACGGTGGACGGGCTCACCGACTGCTGCTCGGCACACTGACGCACGGAGGGCAGCCGCGAGCCCGGCCCGAGCAGGCGGTCGCGGATGCGCTCGGCAAAGCGCGCGGCCAGCTGGTCGTGCAGGGAATGGTTGGCGGATTTCACGAGCATGGCGACACTCCAGGCAAAACGCTGTACTGCCGAAGCGAGCAATACAGAACACAACTGCACCGGCAAACTGTACTGGTTGTGTACTGGCGCGCAAGCGTACATTCTCTGCAGACTTCTGACAAGCGCCGCACCCTGCCCCACCCCCACCCCCATGAGCACCGCCGAACTCACCGCCCTGCTGCTGTTCTGCACCGCCATGAGCTTTTCGCCGGGGCCGAACACCACGCTGGCCACGGCCTTGGCGGTCAACCACGGCCTGCGCCGCGCGCTGCGTTTCTGCCTCGCCGTGCCGGCCGGCTGGACGCTGCTGATGCTGGGCAGCGGGCTGGGCCTGGGCGGCTTGCTGACCGGCGTGCCGGCGCTGCGCTGGCTGGTGAAGCTCGGCGGCGTGGGCTACATGCTGTGGCTGGCCTGGAAGCTCGCCCGCAGCGGGCAGATGGCGCAGGTGGATGCGTCGCGCCTGCAGGTGGGCTTCTGGTCCGGCGTGGGCCTGCAGTTCCTGAACATCAAGGCCTGGATGCTCGCGCTCACGCTGACGGCGGGCTGGGTGGTCAATGCGGCCGGCCAGCCTGCCACCAACCCCGGCCAACGCCTGCTGATCATCTGCCTGCTGATGATGGCCTTCGCCTTCACCAGCAACTTCACCTACGCGCTGGTGGGCTCCATGCTGCGCAACTTCCTCAGCCAGGGCCGCCGGCTGCTGTGGTTCAACCGGGCGCTGGCCCTGGTGCTGGTGGTGACGGCCGCCTGGATGTTGTCGGTATGAGCCGCCGGGCCGCTCCCAAGGCGAATAGCACCGCAGGCGAAGCCGAAGGTGGCGCAGTGACCGCCGCCGGGCCGCTCCCAAGGCGAATAGCACCGCAGCGCGTAGCGCGCAGGTGGTTCCAATGAGCACGCGCTCCGACCAGGAAACACGTGGGCTGTGGCTGGGGCTGCTGGGCGTGGTGCTGTTCGCCTTCACGCTGCCCATGACCAAGCTGGCGACGGGCAGCGCCAGCGCACCGCAGCTTTCGCCCTGGTTCGTGACCTTCGGCCGCGCGGCCGTGGCGGGCCTCCTCTCGCTGGGTTATCTGATGCTGACCACGGGCCCGCGCCCGCAAGGCCGCCAGTGGGGGCTGCTGCTGTTCAACGCCTGCGGCGTGGTGGTGGGGTTCCCGCTGTTCCTGGCCCTCGGGCTGCGCCAGGTGGAGTCCGTGCACGCCTCGGTGGTGATCGGCATCCTGCCGCTGGCCACTGCCGTGGTGGCGGCCTGGTGGTTCGGCCAGCGGCCCAGCAACGGCTTCTGGGTATGCGCGGTGGCCGGCAGTGTGCTGGTGGCGGCGTTCATGCTGCTCAAAGGCGGCGGAGGTGGCGCCGTGCAGGCCGGCGACCTGTTGTTGCTGCTGGCCGTGCTGGCCGGCGCCACGGGCTATGTGAGTGGCGCGCAGCTCACCGCCGCGCTGGGCGCGGAGCGCGCGATCTGCTGGGTGCTGGTGGCCAGCCTTCCGGTCACGCTGCCGGTGATGTGGTGGCAGTGGCCGGCGTCCGGCAGCACCATCGGTGCGGCGGCCTGGGGTGGCTTCGGGTATGTGGCGCTGGTGTCGATGTGGCTGGGCTTCTTCGCCTGGTACCGTGGCCTCGCGCTGGGCGGCACGGTGCGTGTGAGCCAGGTGCAACTCGTGCAGCCTTTCCTGAGCATGCTGTTCTCGGTGCCGCTGCTGGGCGAGCACCTGGACCTGCAGACTGTGCTGTTTGCACTGGCCGTGATCGCCACGGTCTTCGCGGGGAAGAAAATGCCGGTGGCGCAAGCGGCCCCCGTTGCCATGCGCCCTCTGCCGGAGACACCCCGATGAAGACCCGTTTCGCAGACGCCCTGCTGCAGATTCCCGGACCCGCCACCGACCAGTATCCGGAAGGCGCGCCCTCGGCCATCCTGATGCGCCATGGCAGCATGCAGCTGCGCCTCTTCACGCCCTGCAGCAATGCCGACGGCCGCGACCGCCAGGTGCCGCACGAGCAGGACGAGCTGTATATCGTCCACCGTGGCACCGCGCGCTTCCGCGTGGGCGACGCCGAGCCCGTGGAAGCAGCCCCCGGGGACGTGTTGTTCGTGGCCGCCGGCGAGCGCCACCTGTTCACCGAATTCAGTACCGACTTTGCAACCTGGGTCGTTTTCTACGGCCCGCCTGGAGGAGAAAAATGAGCACCGCCCCGCACACCACCGGCCCCTTCACGCTCGCACGCCGCGCCGCGCGCATGAACCCCTCGGTGATCCGCGAGATCCTGAAAGTGACCGAGCGCCCGGGCATCATCAGCTTCGCCGGTGGCCTGCCCTCGGCCAAGACCTTCCCGGTCACGGAATTCGCAAGGGCCTGCGCCAACGTGCTGGGCAACGATGCCGCCGCCGCGCTGCAGTACTCGGCCAGCGAAGGTTTCGGCCCGCTGGTGAAGATGGTCGCCGACATGCTGCCCTGGAAGGTGGACCCGGACCAGATCCTGATCACCACCGGCTCGCAGCAGGGCCTGGACCTGGTGGCCAAGGTGCTGGTGGACGCCGGCAGCCGCGTGATGGTCGAGACGCCCACCTACCTGGGCGCCCTGCAGGCCTTCACGCCCATGGAGCCCGAGATCGTGGCCGTGGACAGCGACGATGAGGGCGTGGACGTGGACGACCTGGCAGCCAAGCACCGCGCCGGCACGCGTTTCCTGTACGTGCTGCCCAACTTCCAGAACCCCACCGGCCGCACCATGAGCGAGGCCCGCCGCGCGGCCCTGTCCCAACGCGCCGCCGAACTGGGCCTGCCGCTGGTGGAAGACAACCCCTATGGCGACTTGTGGTTCGACCAGCCGCCGCCACTGCCGCTGACCGCGCGCAACCCCGAGGGCTGCATCTACCTAGGCTCCTTCTCCAAGGTGCTGGCACCGGGCCTGCGCCTGGGCTTCATGGTGGCGCCCAAGGCCCTGTACCCCAAGCTGCTCCAGGCCAAGCAGGCGGCCGACCTGCACAGCCCTGGCTTCAACCAGCGGCTGATCGCCGACGTGATGCAGGGCGGCTTCCTGGGCCGCCATGTGCCCACCATCCGTGCCTTGTACAAGTCGCAGCGCGACGCGATGCTGGCGGCGCTGGCGCGTGAGATGCCCAACACCCTGCCCGCTGAAGAGCGCATGACCTGGAACACCCCCGCCGGCGGCATGTTCCTGTGGGCGCGCCTGCCAAAAGGCATGGACGCCGTGGCACTGCTGCCCAAGGCGGTGGACAAGGGCGTGGCCTACGTGCCGGGCCTGCCCTTCTTCGCTGAGGGTGGTGATCCGCGCAGCCTGCGCCTGTCCTTCGTGACGGCCAGCGTGGAAGAGATCGACCGTGGCATGGCGGCCCTGGCGGCCATGGTGCGCGAGAACCTGCCGGCCGCCGTGCCTGCCTGAAGGACGCCTACCGATGCCCGACGACGAAAGACTGTTCCACATCTGGGGGCGCCTCAGCTCCATCAACGTGCGCAAGGCAGTCTGGGCCGCGCAGGAAGTGGGCGCCGCGATCCAGCGCACGGACGCGGGCGGCCATTTCGGCCTGGTGCAGACGCCCGAGTTCCTGCGCATGAACCCCAACGCCATGGTGCCCGTGCTGCAGGACGGCCCGGTGACGCTGTGGGAATCCAACGTGATCGTGCGCTACCTGGCCGACCAGTACCCCGAGGCCGGCCTGATGCCCAAAGGCACGGTGGCACGCTTCGAGGCCGAGCAGTGGATGGACTGGCAGCAGACCACGCTGAACCCCGCGGGCCGCGACGCCTTCGTGCAGCTGTTCCGCGTGCCCGAAGCGGAGCGCGACATGGCCAGGGTGCAGGCGTCGGTCTCCGCCACCGACCCGCTGATGGCGTTGCTGGAGCAACGCCTGGCGCAGCAGCCCTTCATCGTGGGGGAGCACTTCAGCATGGCCGACATCCCCATCGCCTGCGAGGTGCACCGCTGGTTCGGCCTGCCGCTGGCACGGCCCGCCTGGCCGCACGTGGAGCGCTGGTTCGCGCAACTGCAGACACGGCCCGGCAGCAAAGGCATACTGGACATGGCCCTGTCCTGACCCGTTCTTGCCTCTGGATCGAAAGCCCTCCCCCATGCAGTCCCGCCCCTACCGCCAGGTGGACGTGTTCACCGGCACTCCCTACCTCGGCAACCCGCTGGCCGTGGTGCTCGACGGCGCCGGCCTGTCCGATGCGCAGATGCAGTCCTTCGCGCGCTGGACCAACCTGTCCGAGACCACCTTCGTCCTGCCGCCCACGCACCCCCAAGCCGACTACAAGGTGCGCATCTACACCCCGGGCGCGGAGATGCAGTTCGCCGGCCATCCCACGCTGGGCAGCTGCCATGCCTGGCTGGAGGCCGGCGGCAAGCCGCGCAACCCCAAGTCGATCGTGCAGGAATGCGGCGTAGGCCTGGTGCAGATCCGCCGCGGCGCCGGCGACCTGCTGGCCTTCGGCGCACCGCCACTCAAGCAGGGCGCACCCAGCGCCACGCTGCTGGCGCGCGTGGCCAAGGCCGTGGGACTGCGCTCGCAGCAGATCGTCACGGCGCGCACGCTGGACAACGGCACGGCCTGGCTGAGCCTGCTGCTGGACGACCCCGCCACGGTGCTGGAGCTGACCCCCGATTTCCCGCAGCTCGCGGCGTTGCGCACCAAGGTCGGCGTGGCCGCGCTGCGCCCCGCGGCCGATGGCGAGACACCCACGTTGGAAGTGCGCGCCTTCGCGCCCCACATGGGCATCAACGAAGACCCGGTCACGGGCAGCATGAACGCAAGCATGGCCCAGTGGCTCATTGCCGAGGGCCATGCACCGGCGAAGTACGTGGCACTGCAGGGTGCCGCATTGCAGCGCGCGGGGCACGTGTTCGTGGAACGCGACGCCCAGGGCCAGGTGTGGATCGGTGGGCAGGCCGTGACCTGCATCAGCGGCCACGTGGTGCTGTAGGCATGGCCGTGGCATTGCCATCCCTGCAGGACATAGAGGCTGCAGCCCAGGTCGTATACCGCGCATTCCAGGCCACGCCGCAATACCGCTGGGCCCTGCCCAGTGCGCGGCTGGGCACGGACTGCTGGATCAAGCACGAGAACCATGGCCCGGTGGGCGCCTTCAAGCTGCGCGGCGGGCTGGCCTACTTCGAGGCGCTGCGCGCGCAGGGCAGGCTGCCGCAGCATGTGGTGAGCGCCACACGCGGCAACCACGGCCAGAGCATCGGCTGGGCCGCACGTGCGCACGGCATCCCCTGCACCATCGTGGTCCCGCATGGCAATTCGGTGGAGAAGAACGCCGCCATGCGTGCGCTGGGCGTGACGCTGGTCGAACACGGCCACGACTTCCAGGACAGCCGCGAACATGCCATGCGCCTGGCCGCGGAACAGGGCGCCCACATGGTGCCCAGCTTCGACATGGGGCTGGTCTGCGGCGTGGCCACCTACTGGTGGGAGTTCTTCCGCGCCGTGCCGGACATGGACGTGGCCTATGTGCCCATCGGCCAGGGGTCAGGCGCCTGCGCCGCCATCGCCGCCAAGCGCGCGCTGGGCCACCGCGCGCGCATCGTGGGCGTGGTCAGTGCCCATGCCACCACCTACGCCGACTCGCTGCGCGCGGGCCGCGTGGTGGAAGCCCCCGCAACCACGCGGCTGGCGGATGGGATGGCGTGCCGTATCGCCGATGCCGAGGCGCTGGAGATCCTGGCGGGCGGGCTGGACCACATCGTGCAGGTCAGCGATGCCGAAGTCGCGGCCGCGATGCGCGCGCTGTTCCAGGACACCCACAATGTCGCCGAAGGTGCCGGGGCCGCGCCCTTCGCGGCAGCGCTGCAGGAGCGCGCGGCGCTGCAGGGCCACGCCGTGGGCATCGCACTCACCGGCGGCAATGTGGATGCGGCGGTGTTCACCGACGTGCTGGGCGCGGGCTGATACCCACGTACCGCAGCACCCCATGCGTTCCAACTTTCCCCGGTGGTGGCCGGACACGGAGGCACAGACACCATGAAACCCGTTGTACAGGACGCGCTGGTCGTCAGCCAGGCCATCGATGCCACGGCTGACGCCGTCTACGCCTTCGCCAGACGCATGGACTTGCTGCCCCTGTGGGCATCGGGCCTGGCCGAAGGCATCGCGCAGCGTGCCGGCGGCTGGTACGCGCAGTCGCCCATGGGGGAAGTCAAGGTGGAGATGGCGCCCGCCAACGCGTTTGGCGTGCTCGACCACGATGTCACCCTCCCCGACGGCACCACGGTCCACAACGCCTTGCGTGTCACACCCTGTGGCGCGGGGAGCTTGCTGACCTTCGTGGTGCTGCGGATGGAGGGCACCAGCCAGCAGGCCTTCGAGGCCGACGTGGCGCATGTGCGGCGGGACCTGGCGGCGTTGAAGCAGAGGATGGAGCAGCAGGCAGGCTGAGTATTTCTCCCATCGGCCGGCAACCTGCTCGCGATTCCGCCCCACAGCGTCAATGGGGAACTGGCCTGCTTCGCCGGGCACGCGTTGGCCCGGCAGGGGTCACCGCGGATGGCGCACGTAGTAGTTGTCGAATTCGCCTTGTTCGACCGGCACGAAGCCGTGTTGGACATAGAAGCGGTTCGCATCGCTACCGACCAGCGCGCCCACCCGGACGTCCAGGCGCTCGGCATCCGCCTGGCGGAAGACATGCGCCAGCACCGCGGCCCCGACCCCTTGCCCCTGGTGCGCGGGAAGCACATACAGGTGGTCGAGCAGCAAGCCATCTGCCAGCGGCTTCACCACGAAGAAGCCGGCACGCTCCTCCCCCACGCGGATGGTCCAGGTATGTCGTGGATCGAAACCATGCAGGAAGCGCTCGCGTGCACGATGCGGATCGAAGCGTCCCACGCGCTCCAGGCTCTCGCGCATCGCGACGATGCGGATCGCGACGAGGGCCTCGGCGTCATCGGCGCGGACGGGATGGAAAGCCATCGACGGCGCCGGGGGTGACCGCGCATCCCCCTCGCGGCGCGCCACGATTTCCCAGAGCGCTTTCTCCTTGACGTACTTCAAGGTCGTCCGATGCTGCCGGGACAGCACCGTCCAGCCTTGCGCAAATAGCCGGTCGACGCTTGCCGCATCGAAGAAGCGTTTGGGCTGCCCGTCGACCAGATGGAAGTGGGGCTCGATGGCCGGGTGGCCCGTCGCGCCGAAGTGGGTGTCGGCCGTCGAATTCAGTCGGCACAGGAAGACCCCGCCCGGGCGCAGTGTGTGGCGGACTTTGTCGAACAATGCGGCGGTCTGCGCCCAGGGAAAGTAATGCAGGCTCAGGCTCGCCACCACGGCGCCCGCGGAACCCGATGCGATGGGGAAGGGGTCGCGGACGTCGCGGCATTCGACCACGGCGCCAGGCACCCGCAGCCTCGTCGCCGCCACCGAGGTGGCCGCGATATCGAAGGCGGTCACCGCCAGGCCAGCAGATGCGAGCACGGCGGTGTCCTCACCCGTGCCGCATCCGATTTCCAGCACAGGTGCCGTGCCGCTGCATGCACGCAGCAGGGGAAGCCAGCGCTGGAGCCAGGGATCGGGCTGCATGGGGCGTTCAGGTGCTAGGACAAGTTCTCGGGCAAATGCTCGGACAAGTGCTGGAACGCAGCCGCAGCATCCTAGAACATCGCCACATACCGCTCCATCTCCCATGCACTCACATGCCGTGCATAGTCCACCCACTCGGCGCGCTTGAGGCGGACGAACTCGGCCGACAAAGTCTCACCGAGCGCAGCACAGACCACCGCATCGGCCTCCAGCGCATCGACGGCTTCGTCCAGGCTCTGCGGCAGCACCGCAATGCCGCGCGCGGCGATCTCGGGCAAGGACAACGCGAACAGGTCTTCGGTGCAGGCCGGCCCAGGATCGAACATGCGGTCGATGCCGTCCAGGCCCGCGGCGATGAGCGCGGCGGTGGCCAGGTAGGGGTTGGCGCTGGCGTCGGGCACGCGCCATTCGAAACGACCGGGCAGCGTGCGTACCAGGGCCGTGCGGTTGTTGGGGCCATGGGCCACATAGGCGGGTGCCCAGGTGGTGCCCGACAGGGACTCGCCCACCACCAGCCGCTTGTAAGAATTGACGGTCGGTGCGGCCAACGCACACAGCGCGGGCGCATGGTGCAGCACGCCGGCCACGAACTGGCGGCCCAGCAGCGACAGGGGCTCGCCTGCGGGACCATCGTCCTCGGCGGCGTCGAACATGCAGCGGCCGTCTTCCCACAGCGACACATGGAAATGCAGCCCGCTGCCAGGTTGGTTGGCAAAAGGCTTGGGCATCATCGAGAAGATAGCGCCGTGCTTCTCGGCGATGGCATGGGCGGCGAGCTTGAAGAGCATGACGTTGTCCGCGCTCACCAACGCCTCGTCGTAGCGGAAATTGACCTCGTACTGGCCATGCGCGTCCTCGTGGTCCAGCTGCGGCACGTCCAGCCCGCACTGCGCCAATGCCGCGTGCAGCTCGCGCAGGAAGGGCTGCTGGCGCGCCAGCGACTTGAGGTCGTAGGACGGCTTGTCGAGCCGGTCGGCGTCGTCCACCGGCAGCATTCCCCCCTCGGCGCCGCGCTTGAGCAGGAAGAACTCCGGCTCGATGCCCGTGCGCAGCTCCCACCCCCGCTCGGCCAGCCGCGCACGCGCGCGCCGCAGCACCTGGCGCGGGCAGGCTTCGAAGGGCGCACCATCGACGAAGCCGTCGCAGGCGATGCGTGCGTACCCTGGCATCCATGGCATGGCCTGCACGGTGGACGCGTCGCCGCGTGCGTAGTACTCGCTGCGCGGCCCAATGCGTCCCAGGCCCGTGCCCGCGATGGAGGGGCCCGCGAATCCCGCGCCTTCACGCAGCAAGGCATCCAGGTGCGGCAACGGCACCATCTTGCCCTTGGCCACGCCGTGGATGTCGGTGAACTGGGCCAGCAGGGTATGCACCCCGGCAGCGGCGAGGCGCTCGGCCAGCGCAGCCGTATCGGTGGTGGGGGATGGTGGGGAAGATGGCGGCATGGCAACGTCCAAGAGGGAATGGGTCAGGGAGGGCGTAGGCGCAGATTCTGGACCACCCACCGGGCGATGTCCGGCAAGCGGCCCGGTGCCACGTCACACCACCAGAGGAGTGCGGGCCGCTACACGCGCTCGGGCATGCCGCTGCGCAAGGAGCGCGTCAGGGCCTGGCCGATGCGCGTCGCCTCGGTGGCATCCGCGAGCGTGAGTGCCGGCGGCGCACCGTGGCAGGCCGCGACGAAGGCCTGCATCTCGCGCTGGAAGGCTTCACCGAAGCGCTCGAAGAAATCGCCCACCGCGCAATGGTGCACACCGCGCGCATCACGCAGCTGCACGCGGTCACGGTGCGCACCCACGCCCACGCTGAGCATGCCGGCCGTGCCGATGACCTCGGTGGTGGTTTCGTGGCCGTGGGCCATGGTGCGGCTGGCATAGAGCACGGCACGCGCGCCGCCCTCGAATTCGACGATGCCCAAGCCGTTGTCCACGTCGTGGCATTCGGCCAGCGCCGGGTGCAGCGCGATGCTTCCGCTGGCGAACACGCGCACCGCGCGCGGGCCTCCCAGCATCCAGCGCGCCAGGTCGATGTCGTGCACGCTGCAGTCCATGTAGATGCCGCCGGAAGTAGGGGCGAAGCGCACGAAGAAGCCTTCGGGGTCGTTCTGGTCGCAGGTCTGCGAGCGCACGAGGAAGGGCCGCCCCACGGCGCCCGCGGCGATGTCGGCATGCGCCCGCTGGTAGCTGGCGTCGAAGCGGCGCACGAAGCCCACCATCGCCACCTGCGCGGGCCGCGCACGCGCCACGGCCTCCACGCGTTCGCAATCCGCCACGTCCAGCGACAGGGGCTTTTCGACGAACAGGTGTTTGCCGGCGCGCAGCACGGCCTCGGCCTGGTCGGCATGCAGCGTGGTGGGCGTGACCAGCACCACCGCGTCGATGCGGGGATCGTCCAGCAGGCCCTGCAGGTCGTCGCAGACGCGCGGCACACCCGCTGCATCGCGCGCCCAATCGCGTTCCTCGGCCACCGGGCTGCAGGCCGCCACCAGCTCCGCGCCGGGGGTATGGCGTGCGAGCTGCAAGGCATGCCGTTGGCCCAGGCGGCCCAGGCCCGCAATGCCGACCCGCAGCGGGGGGCGAGATCCGGTGGAGGCAAAGGTGGTGGTCATGGGGCGGTGTCTCGTGGGTGGAGTGGGAAATCCGGTGGACGGCGCCGGATGCTAGGCGCACGCGGCACGCGCCTCCATAGCCCAAATGAATGAAAAAATTATTCTAAGTACAAACACCGAGAGAATTGATTTTCCAAAACTCCTAGACTGCCCGCGACGGCTGCAGGCGCATCTGCGCGCACTGCGGCCGATCCACACCACAAACACCAGGAGGACACCCATGCGCACCCACCCCCTTTCCCGTCGCCTCGCCGTCGCCGCCGTGCTGGCAGCCGGGCTGGCCATGCTGCCCGCGCACGCCGCAGGGCGCTTCGTGTTCATCAGCCACGCGCCCGACTCCGACTCGTGGTGGAACACCATCAAGAACTCCCTTAAGCAGGCCAGCGCCGACTACGGCGTGACGGTCGACTACCGCAACCCCGCCAACGGCGACCTGGCCGATATGGCACGCCTGATCGAGCAGGCCGCGGCCCAGAACTACGACGGGGTGATCACCACCATCGCCGACTTCCAGGTGCTGCAGGGCGCGATGAAGAAGGTGACGGACAAGAAGATCCCGCTGATCACCGTCAACAGCGGCACGACCGAACAGAGCGAGAAGCTGGGTGCGCTGACGCACGTGGGCCAACCCGAGTACGAAGCCGGCCGCGGTGCCGGTGAACGCGCCAAGGCCGCGGGCGTGAAGAGCTTCGTCTGCGTGAACCACTACGCCACCAACCCGGCCTCGTTCGAGCGTTGCCGCGGCTTTGCCGAGGCCATCGGTGCGGACTTCAAGAAAAGCACCATCGACACCGGCATCGACCCCGCGCAGGTGGAAAGCAAGACCGCCGCCTACCTGCGCCAGAACGCCGGCACGCAGGCCGTGCTGGCACTGGGCCCCGATTCCGCCGCGCCCGCGCTCAAGGCCGTGGAGAAGGCAGGCCTAACGGGCAAGACCTTCTTCGCCACCTTCGACCTGTCCGACGACATTTCGCGCGGCATCAAGTCGGGCGCCATCAACTTCGCCATCGACCAGCAGCCCTACCTGCAGGGCTACATCCCGGTGGCGGTGCTGAACATCCTGAAGGAAGGCAAGGCCAAGGACGTGGCGCAGGCCGCGGTCGCGCTCAAGGCGGATGCGAAGTTCCAGGCACGCCTGGCCGAATACGGCCTGGCACCGGCCTATGGCCCGCGCCACATCGGCTCGGGCCCGGGCTTCGTCACCAAGGACAACATCGACAAGGTCGAGAAGTACGCCGGCCAGTACCGCTGAGGCTGGCCGCCCCCACGCCCCGGAAGCAGCCCATGTCCACCAGCGGCACGCCACCCATTCCCCCGCTCGGCGCGGTGTCCGCGGCGCGCGACGACGAGCGCCTGCGCAGCGTGGGCCTGGTGCGCCGGCTGCTCGCGCGGCCCGAGTTCGGCGCGCTCTCGGGCGCCGTGCTGGTGTTCCTGCTTTTCGGGGCGAGCGCGGGGGGCTCGGGCATGTTCAGCGCGGAGGGCATCGTCAACTGGGGCACGGTGGCGGCCTTCCTGGGCCTGCTGGCGGTGGGCGCGGCGCTGCTGATGATCGCCGGCGAGTTCGACCTGTCCATCGGCTCGATGATCGGTTTCGCCGGCATGATGATGGCGATCCCCTGCCTCTACTGGGGCTGGCCCGTGTGGCTGGCCGTGGTCTTCGCCTTTGCCACGGCGATGCTGCTGGGGTGGGTGAATGGCTGGCTGGTGGTGCGCACGGGCCTGCCGAGCTTCATCGTCACGCTGGCCTTCTACTTCATCCTGCGCGGCCTGAGCCTGGCGATCTCGGTGCTGATGACGGGAAAGACCATCCTCTCCAGCAACGGCGACGCCGTGCTGCGCGACCTGATCGCGGCCGACCCGGTGGTGCAGTGGCTGTTCCAGGGCCACGTGTTCAAAGGTGCATTCAACCTGCTGGCCTCCGCCGGATGGATCGGCGCGCGCGACGACGGCACGGCGCTGGCCATCGGCCTGCCCAAGGTCATGGCGTGGTGGCTCGCGCTCACGGGCGTGGGCGCGTTCGTGCTGGCGCGCACCCGGCTCGGCAACTGGATCCTGGCCTGCGGCGGTGATGCCAATGCGGCCAAGAACGTGGGCATCCCCGTGGCCAGCGTCAAACGCGGGCTGTTCGTGTGCATGGCCTTCTGCGCCACGCTGTTCGCGGTGCTGCAGGTGGCCGATGCCGGCTCCGCCGCCGCCGACCGGGGGCTGCAGAAGGAGTTCGAGGCCATCATCGCGGCCGTGATCGGTGGCTGCCTGCTCACGGGCGGCTTCGGCTCCGTGGTGGGCGCCGCACTGGGGGCCCTGATCTTCGGCGTGGTGCAGATCGGCATCGGCTACACCAGCATCGACAACAACTGGTACCGCGTGTTCCTGGGCGGCATGCTGCTGGCCGCCGTGCTGTTCAACAACTACATCCGCAAGCGCGTGGCCCTCGGGCTTTGAGGAGCCTTCGCATGGCAGACGACACCATCCTGCAGCTCGAGGACATCAGCAAGTTCTTCGGCCCCGTCATCGCGCTCAACGGCGTGAGCCTGCGCCTGCGCCGCGGCGAGGTGCATTGCCTGCTGGGCGACAACGGCGCGGGCAAGAGCACGCTGATCAAGACTCTGGCCGGTGTGCACCTGCCCGACAAGGGGCGTTACCTCGTCGATGGCAAGCCGGTGGCCTTCCGCTCACCGCGCGACGCGCTCGATGCCGGCATCGCCACCGTCTACCAGGACCTCGCCCTGGTGCCGCTGATGAGCGTGGCTCGCAACTTCTTCATGGGCCGCGAGCCGCAGAAGAAACTCTTCGGCGTGCTGCCGGTGATGGACCACCGCCTGGCGGCCGACACCGCCATGGCCCGGCTGGCCGAGATGGGCATCCGCGTGCGCGACCCCGACCAGACGGTGGGCACCCTGTCCGGCGGCGAGAAGCAGTGCCTGGCGATTGCGCGCGCGATCCACTTCGGTGCGCGCGTGCTGATCCTCGACGAGCCCACGGCGGCGCTGGGCGTGCGCCAGAGCGTCAACGTGCTCACGCTGATCCACCGCGCCCGCGCACGCGGCATCTCGGTGATCTTCATCACCCACAACGTCAACCACGCCTACCCCGTGGCGGACCACTTCACGCTGCTGAACCGGGGCAAGTCGATGGGCAGCTTCGCCAAGTCCGAGGTCAGCAAGGACGCCGTGCTCGACATGATGGCCGGTGGTGCCGAGATGAAGACGATGATGGAAGCGCTCGAGGGCGTGACGATCTGAGCGGGCGCCTGGCACTGACGGCCCTGCCGCTGGCGGCAACACCCGTTTACGTGCCAGACGCAGAGCGGTGGCAAACTCTTGCGGCACCGTGCGCCGCGTCGCTGCACCATCCCTGATCCGTCCCTTCGGCTGCCCCGCGCGGCGGCCCTGCACACCGCTCCATGAGATTTTGCACACCCACCCTGCAATCCCTTGGCCTGTTGGGCCCGTTGGCCTTGCTCGCCGGCGCCTCCCCACCGGCCGCCATGGCCCAGACCGCATCCGCTGCCACAGGCTGGGCCGCCTGCGCTGCACTCTCGCAGGACGCGGCCGCCCGCCTGGCCTGCTTTGACCAGTGGGCGGCACGACAGGCTGACGCACCCGGCACGGCACCGGTCACCGCACCTGGCACTGCGCAAGCCCTGGCAAAGGGCGCCACGCCCTCCACCGCGAACGCGTCGACGGCGGCCATGGCAACCATGGCGCCACGCGAGGCTCCCTCCGCCACCACGGAGGCACTGGCCTCGCGCCAGGCAACGGCGGCAGCGGATACCACCCAGGCCAACCCCGCGATGGCCTCCAGCGGCGAACAGGCGCGCCAACCCTCCGGCTCCCTGCGCCCCTGCGCCGACCCGCGCAGCACCGGCCTCTCGCGCTTCTGGGAGCTGGAGCCGGCCAGCGACTGCGGCACGCTCGGCATCCGGGGCTACCACCCGCTCAACATTTCCTGGGCCACGGCGGACGGCGTGAACCGGGCGCCCAGTTCGCCGGCCGCGGGCCACACCGTCACCACGCCCGTGGCCTACCAGCGCACCGAGATGCGGCTGGCGCTGTCGGTGCGCACCAAGATCGCCAAGAACCTGCTCACCACCTACGACACACCGGGCCGCGACTCGCTGTGGTTCGGCTACAGCCAGGAATCGTCGTGGCAGCTGTTCAACGGCGCGATCTCGCGCCCCTTCCGCACCACCGACCACCAGCCCGAGCTCACCTACATCTACCCGGCCGATGCAGAGCTGCCCGGCGGCTGGCGCCTGCGGTATGCGGGCCTGTCGGCCGTGCACCATTCCAATGGCCAGAGCCTGCCGCTCTCGCGCAGCTGGAACCGCGTGGTGGCGATGGCCGGCATCGAGAAGGGCAACGACTTCTCGGTCGTCGCGCGCGCCTGGACCCGCGTGTCCGAAAAGTCGGCCACCGACGACAACCCCGACATCGCCGACTACTACGGCCGCGCCGAGGTCTCCGGCTACTGGAACGTCAACCAGGACAACACGCTGGGCCTCACGCTGCGCCACAACCTGCGCAAGACGAGCGGCGGCTCGGCGCGCCTGGAATGGCTCTACGCGCTGGGCGACAAGCCCAGCAGCCTGCGCCTGCATACCCAGCTGTTCACGGGCTATGGCGACACGCTGGTGGACTACAACCGCAAGCGCACCGTGGTCAGCATCGGCCTGAGCCTGGTGGACTTCTGACGGCGTAGCGCCGTTCACCGGGCACCTGCCGGCATCCCCGCCGTGTGCGTGCCTCCACGCGCGGAGCGGTCTCGCTGGCGACTGCGCCAAGCACGCGGGCCGACCACAATCCGCCGCCATGGGAAACCTCTATCTGGTACGCCACGGGCAGGCCTCCTTCGGCGCCGACGACTACGACAACCTCTGCGACAACGGCCACCGCCAGAGCCGCCGGCTGGGCGAGTATTTCGCCGCCAAGGGCCTGCGCTTCGATGCCGCCATCTGCGGCACCCTGCGCCGCCATGTGCAGACCTTCGATGGCATCTGCGCGGGCCTCGGCCAGCAGATGGAGGCCGTACCGTGGCCCGGCCTCAACGAGTACGACAGCGCCGCCGTGATCGCGGCCGTGCACCCCGCGCCGCTGGAGCGCGCGGACACGCCCGAGAAATTCCGCCGCCATTTCCAGATCCTGCGCGACGGCCTCACGCAATGGATGCGCGGCACCACGCAGCCGGTCGGCATGCCCAGTTATGCGGACTTCGGCGCGGGCGTGGCCGGTGCGCTGGCGCATGTGCGGGAACACTGTGAGGGCAACGTGTTGCTGGTCTCCAGCGGCGGCCCCATCTCCACCGCCGTGGGCCAGGTGCTCGCCACCGCGCCCGAGATCACCATCGAGCTGAACCTGCGCATGCGCAACAGCTGCGTGACGGAGTTCCACTTCAATGCGAAGCGCTGCTCGCTGATCACCTTCAACACCCTGCCCCACCTGGACGAGGCGCGGTATGCGGAGTGGGTGACGCACGCCTGAGGCAGGTGGCGGGCCGACTGGGCCCGGCCCCTCCGGCGGCGCGGCGAAGGAGATCACCACCCCCGTGAGTGAAAAAACTTCCCGGGTCAGCCAGCCTCGGAGCGATGTCGCTTTCCGTTGCGGCATGCGGGTGCGCCAGGAAAATGGTTCAGAAGTCCGGTTCTCGGCGGACTGCGGTCGAGCACAATGCCTGCACAGCGCAGGCAGATCGAATGCGAAAGCGAACGCTAGTCGGACCCGATGACACCCGAAACCGCGAGCGTGCAGCGGTTGCCAGCGCGCTCAGGCCCCCCATGACAGACCGTCGAAATTCTCCTCCCGCCGATGGGGCCCGCCGCTGGTCTTCGTTGGCGAAAAAGGCCGCACTCCATCTGCTGGTGGTGGCTGTGGTGACCATCACTCCCCTCATCGCCTACGACCGCATCAACGCCTTGGCGCTTGATGGCGATGCGAGCCTCAACCGCTTCATGCGCATGGGCGGCCTGACGTACCCGTTGTACCTCTCGTATTGGCTCATGAAGGTGCGCAGCAACGTGCTGAGGTACACCGCGCTCCAGGTTGTCTTCCTGGCGTCAGCCATCTTCATCGCCATGGACACCGACCTGCTGCCTTCCGATGCCCTGTTCCTGCTTCCCATGCTGCTGACGGTCCCTTGCCTGCTTCTGTGCCTGTGGACATGGAGGACCGGGAGTCGGGCGCGATCCAAAGCGCTCCTCGTTGCATGGCTCTTGTCGCTGCCCCTTGCCCTCGTATTCATGCTGTGGACCGGCCAGGGACTGGGCACCTCCGCGATGGGGGGCATGCGTTGGTGATTCGCACAACACCCTGAGGCACTGGCTGGCATCTTCCATGACTCCCATGCACCCATCCCTGATTGCAGAGCTCGTCGACCTGCTAGCCTCGGGCAACATCGAGGCCGACGAGAAAGACGCCGTCGTGCTACAGGTCGAAGCCGCTCCGCAGGAATTCGACTGGGCCAGCTCCGATGCGCAAGCCTGTTCCATTGCGCTGACGGCGGAGAAGCATCGCCATTGCGCCAGCGGCGACAAGCTGGACGAGATCCACGAAGAGGTCCGGGAGATTCTGGGAGACGGCTTCCCGGAATTTCCGCGCGGTGTGAGAACGCATACCGACGACTTCACGTGGATGGAGCAGCAACTGTCCGAGTGGTCCACCGACGAGGCCTACGACCTCGTGGAAGTGGATGACCTGGCTACCGACAACATGCACGTGTTTGTCGTCTTCCGGTCCGACGTGCATCGCATCCTGGAGATCGCGGCATCCTTGGGATTGAAGGCACAACGCCCGCTGGACCATTGGAACAATGCAGGCGCCGTGTGAGCGTTCAGCAGCGCCCCTACGCGCGGGCTCGGGACCACATGCGCCGCCGGCAGTCCCAACGTCTTGCCAGGTTCAACACGCCCCATCACCATCCCATGAAAATCGCCACCAGGAAAGCCACGGTCGAAGACATACCGGCTATCGCCGAGTTGTTCGATCTGTACCGCCAGTTCTATGCGCAGCCGGCGGATCTCCCGCTGGCGACACGCTTCATTGAAGCGCGGCTCACCCATGGAGAGTCGGTCATCCTGGTGGCCGAGGCGTCTGCTGGCGAACTCGCGGGCTTCTGCCAGCTCTACCCGACGTTCTGTTCCGTCGAGGCGCAACCGATCTTCGTGCTCTACGACCTGTTCGTGTCGCCGTTGACCCGCAGGAGTGGGGTGGGTGGCATGCTCCTGCGCGCGGCAGAGGAGGTCGCCATAGCCGAAGGCAAGGTGCGCATGGACCTCACCACCGCGCGGACGAACACCCGGGCACAACGCCTCTACGAAGCCCTTGGATGGCGCCGCGACGATGTCTTCCTTGCCTACAGCCGGTATGTTGGACGGTGATGAGCGCGCGCCACGGCCGGGCATGGTTGCCCAGCCGGACGGCCCACCGTACACCGATGTCCTCGCATTGCACGGCAACCGGCGAGATGGGCGTTCTACGCCACCTGGCGAGAAGCAATGATGCTGAAAAAGACCTGGCCCCACTGGCTTCTGGCGGGCTTCGGCCTGATCCCTGCGGTCCACGAAGCCACCTCGCGATTCAAGGGTGAATGCGGCTGCTGGGGGCTGTGTCCCGATACGATCCCGAACCTTGCATGGTTCGTCTTGCTACTGGCCGTGCTCGCCTGCTGCGCGCTGTGTGGCGGGTTTCGCGCCTACCGCGAGATCCGCAGGCCATCCGTGTTGCTTGCATTCGCGATGCCGATCGTGGTCATGGTGGCAGGCGCCTATGCGGTGTTGTCGATCGATTTCCCAAAGGCGAAGCGCACCGACGGGACTTGCACGGCCATCGGCCGCGGCGCGTGGGTGGCATAGCGCACCGGGTCCATTGCTCTGTGATTGCGTGGCCGCACCGGCGGCTGCTATCGCGAGACCGTTGCTATGGCGAGGCCCATGCTGGCAAGCATTCCATGCGCCGCAGCAGCCGCCACCCTCACCCGCCCAACCGCCCCTTCAACGCCCGCACCGCGCTGTCCACCGTGGTGAGCACCGGCAAGCCCGACGCCTGCTCGCAGATCGCCCGGGCCCGCGCCATGCTGAACTGCGCCAGCGCGATGCGCGTGCAGCCGCGCGCGGCCAATGACCGGGCCTGCGCGGCGATGAAGGCATCGTGGCGCTCGGTGTCGCCCGCGTTCAGCGCATCGAGTGCGCCTTCGGCCAACGCAGGCACGAGGGTCACCGACGCCGGGAACTCGGGTGGCATCGATTCGAGCGTGGGCGCGAAGGTGGCGATGAGCCCCAGCGGACCCTCGCCCTGCGCCGCCTCCGCCACCATCGCCTCGTTGGGCTTGAGCACCGGCAGCGGGGCATGCTGGCGCGCGACGGCCTCGATGCAGGGGCCGAAGGCCGAGCAGGTGAACAGTATGCCCTGCGCGCCCGTGTCCACGGCATAGGCCGCCAGGCGCGCAAAGCGCGCGTGCATCGCGGCGTCGAGGCCTTCGCGGCCGGCCGCGACGTTGCGCGCCAGGTCCGCCGAGAGGCTGTCGTCCAGCAGGTTCATGCGCGTGGCCGCGGGCCAGTCGCGCGCGAAGGCTTCGTTGATGGGCGGCACCGAATGGGACAGCGCGTGGATGAGGGCGATGCGGGTCGTCATGCCGCGATTGTGCTGCGTAAGGGGCGGTTTTCATGGCCGTGTCACGCGCGGGCGACACAGTGGCATCGCGTGCCGGCCCGGCGCGTGCGACCGCGCCTGCGCGCATCACGCAGGCCACGTTGCATCCTCCCACCAACGCGCGCGCAGCGCGACCTGACACCCACCATGACGCATCCCAAGACCCTTCTCTCGCGCCTGGCCAAAGCCGGCGTACTCACCGGCGTTCTCAGCTGCGGCCTCGCCTCTGGCGCACACGCAGCGAACAGCGTGTTCATCACCGAATGGGCCTACAACGGCGGCCCCGCCGGCGAGTTCATCGAATTCACGAACCTGGGCACCACGGCCGTGGATTTCACGGGCTGGAGCTTCGACGACGACAGCCGCAACGCGGGCACGGTGAACCTGTCCTTCTTCGGCGTCGTGGCCGCGGGCGAGTCCGTGATCCTCAGCGAGGCCAGCGCCGCGGACTTCCGCGCCGCCTGGGGCCTGACCAGCAGCTTGCGCGTGCTGGGTGGCAACGGCACGAACCTGGGCCGCAACGACGAGCTCAACCTCTACGACGCCACCAACGGCCTAGTGGACCGCCTGACCTTCGGCGACCAGAACATCCCCGGCAGCATCCGCACCAGCGCGGTCAGCGGCCGGGCCGGCGCTCTGTCGGTGCTGGGCACGAACAACGTGTCGGGCTGGGTGCTGTCGGCCGAGAACGACGCCGACAAGTCCTACCTGTCCACCAGCTTCGACCTGGGCAGCCCCGGCTTCACCGCGTACGCCGCCGTGGCCGCACCCGTGCCGGAGCCGGAGTCCTGGGCCATGATGGTGGCAGGCATCGCCGCAGTGGCCGCCATCGCGCGTCGCCGCAGCGGCAAGACCGTCCGTTGAGCAGGCCGCCGGCCAGTCCGGCGATGCACAGCACAAAGCCACCGCGAGGTGGCTTTGTGCATGGGCGAGGGGCTCCGTGGCGGGAGCCTTTCGCGACCGGCTCCCTCAGGCCGAGCGCTTGCGCTGGCGCCGCGCGAAGGCGGCCACACCCGCCAGGCCGGCGAGCATCATGGCCCAGGTCTCGGGCTCGGGCACGGGGGCCGTGGGCGCGGCGAACACCCACAGCTGCGGCCTGTCGATGCTGCCGCCACCCAGCTCGCTGACGAGGTAGATGTTGCCCTTGGCGTCCACCGTGATGCCCTCGTGCTGGAAGGGCACACCCACGTCGATGCTGCCCAGGATGGAACCGCTGCGGTCCACCTCCAGCACCCTGCCGGACTCTTCGCTGAGGATCAGCAGGTTGCCGGCTGCGGACGTGCCCGAGAGCGCGGAAACCGTGGACAACGACGACACATCGGCGATGTCCAGCAGCCCCAGTGCCGCGGGGTTGAACAGGTTGGTGGGCATCACGGTCGTGGCCGAGCCGTTGGACGCCGTGCCGTTGGCGAAATCGATGCTTGTCTGGAAGATGCCCAGCGGCTGCTTCTCCTTGACGAAGATGAAGCCGCCCTGCACCGCGTCATAGGTCACGCCTTCGTGGCCGATGTTGCCGATCGTGGTGCCGAGCTTCACGTTCTGCGCGGACGCATACGCGAAGGTGGTGTTCGCGGCATAGCCGACCTTGCTGGCCACGCGCGTGCGTTCTTCGGCGATCACGAACTGGCCGTTGCCCACATACGCCAGGCCCTCGGGGTCGCCATAACCGGTCAGCTGCATCGAGCCCAGCAGCTGGCCCGTGAGGCTCAGCTCCACCAGCGCCGTGCCTTCGTCGCCGATCACGAACAGCGTGTTGCTGTCCCAGTTCCAGGTCACGGCCGAGGCTTCGCGGGCCAGCTGGTTGGTGGTGCTGCCCACGGGCAGGTCGTAGGCGCCGATGCGGGTGTACGTGGACAGGTCGAGCGCGGCATGGGCCGGCAGCGCGAGGGCGGCGCAGGCTAGGCCGATGGCGGCCAGGGAGGTTCTGAGTGCGGGCAAGGAGGACTCCGTGAAGGTTCTGAACAAACCTCCCGAGCCTGCCAGCGCCGTGTGAATGCGCCGTGACAGGCTGCTCCCTTGCCGTTCAGTCCGCAGGGTTCGTCAGGTCGAAGACGCGTATGCCGCCCCCCGGTCGGTGGCGGTTGCACCAGCGTGCGTCCTGCAGGCTGCGCAACACGTCCTCGCGGCCCGCCTGCCAGTGTTCGCGCACCGTCTGGCGCGAGAACTCGTAGTCCTTGCTCTGGGTGTGGAAGCGCTTGCGACGGTGGATCAGGTGCACGATGGTCACGGAGGCGGGCGTGTCCACGTGCAGCAGCTGCTGCAGGTCGGGATCGTTCGCGAACTCGGGCGGCAGCTTCGCCGCGAGGCTGCGCGCGGCGTGGCCCAGGCGCTTCTGCTGCGCGGCCACGTCGGTGTTGAGACGCGTGCGGCTGGCGAACTGGATGTCCTTTTCGCGCTCGGCCACCTCGCCCAGCGTGGTGGGCAGCGGGCCGCGTGCGCTGAACAGGTCGACCTGGAAGACCAGCATGTCGCGGCGGGCCGGCGTGTCGAGCACGTACTGCAGCGGGGTGTTGGAGACCAGCCCGCCGTCCCAGTACCAGGCACCATCGATCTGCACCGGCGCGAAGCCCGGCGGCAGGGCACCACTGGCCATGATGTGGCGCGCCGTGAGCGGTGAGGGGCAGCCGCCGTCGGTGGAATCGAAATACCGCGAGTTGCCGGTGGCCACATCGACCGCGCCCACCGACAGCCGCACCTTGCGTGCGCTGTCCTGCGTGTTCAGCAGCTCGAAGTCCACCAGCCGGTTCAGCGTCGCCTCCAGCGGCGTGGTGTCGTAGTAGCTGATGGCGCCCACGGTGCCGGGCCACTGCAGCGGCGCGGGTGGCACACGCGGCTGGAAGAATCCGGGGATGCCCGTCAGCGCGCCCCACTGGGCGTTGGCATCGTTGAACATCCCGCGCACCCACGGCCCCAGCGCCTCGGCTGGCGCGGGCCACAGCAGCTGCGAGGACACCTGCTCCCAGAACGCGCGCAGCCGTGCCACGCGGTCCTCGGGGCGGTTGCCGGCGATCAGCGCGGCGTTGATGGCACCGATGGACACGCCCGCGACCCAGTCGGGCCGCATGCCGTGTTCGTCCAGCGCCTCGTAGACGCCCGCCTGGTAGGCGCCGAGCGCGCCACCGCCCTGCAGCACCAGCACAGGACGTTCGGGCAGGTGGGAAGGAAGTTGCGAAGAAGAGGCGGGTCTGCGGGCCATGCCGGTGATTCCGTGAGAGACGCTGTGGCTACAAGCGGGAGCAAGGCCGGGAGGCGGCCCTGGCATTATGCTCAGCACGCCCACCCCCTGCGCGACCATGCCCCCAAACCCCTCCCCTGCGCCATTGGATGCCTTGCACGCCCGGCACGCCCCCGCCTGGCGCGCCCTGTGGCAGGCGCTGGACGTGGCCGAGCCCGATCCCGCGCTGCTGCCGGCGCTGTTGGCGCGGTATGCCGAAACACACCGGCACTACCACACGCAACAGCACCTGGATGCGTGCCTGGCCCACATCGAGGCGGTGCGTGGCCTGGCGCAGCGCCCCGACGAAGTGCTGCTGGCCCTGTGGTTCCACGACGCCATCTACGACATCGGCGCTGCCGACAACGAGCAGCGCAGCGCCGACTGGGCACGCGAGGCTATCCTGTCGGCGGGTGCCGCGCCGGAGGTTGCCGCGCGGGTGCATGCGCTGGTGATGGTGACACGCCACGACTGCGCGCCGGCCACGCCCGACGAGGCACTGTTGCTGGACGCCGACCTGTCGATCCTGGGCCAGCGCACCGAGGTCTTCGATGCCTACGAGGAGCAGGTGCGCAGGGAGTTCGCGAGCGTGCCCGAAGACATCCGCCGCGTGCGCCGCGCCCGGATCCTGCAGCAGTTTCTGGACCGGCCGCGGATCTACCACACGGACCATTTCCACGACGCATGGGAAGTGCGTGCGCGCGCCAACCTGCAGCGCTCGATCCAGCGGCTCACGGCGCAATAAGCGCCGCGCATGCCGCCGATGCCCCGCACCGGCGCAGGGTCGGCCAGCGCAAGAAATTGGTAGCATGATGTAAAGTCATCGCACGCGCGTGGAGACCTCCCTTGCATCCCCCCACCGGGCTGCATCCATCGCGCGAAAGGAATCCGTGACCAGCACCTACAACGTCTGGCTCGTCCTGCTTTCCCTGTTGATCGCCTCGGCGGCTTCCTATGCTGCGCTCGGGCTTGCCGCGCGGGTGGTGGCCAGCACCAGCGAGGCCTGGTTCTGGTGGCTCGCCGGGGGTGCCGTGGCCATGGGCTTCGGCATCTGGGCCATGCATTTCGTGGGCATGCTGGCGCTGCACCTGCCCATCGCGCTCTACTACCACTGGCCCATCACGGCCGCCTCGGTGCTGCCGGCCATCGTGGGCTCGGCGCTGCTGCTGTACCTCATCCGCCGCTACCGCCGCATCACGCTGGTGCCGATCCTGCTCGGCTCGCTGGCCATGGGCGGCGGCATCGGCGCGATGCACTACGCCGGCATGTTCGCCATCGAGCTGCAGCCGCGGCTGGACTTCGACCTGGCGATCGTCGGCCTGTCGGTGCTCGTGGCGGTGGGCTTCGCCAGCATCGGGGTATGGCTGGCCTTCCTGGTGGCGAACAACCCATCGTCGGTGCGCTTCAAGCTGCTGGCCGCCGCCGTGATGGGCAGCACGGTTGCCGCGATGCACTACACCGGCATGGCCGCGGCGCGCTTCGCGGCCGACTGCATCAGCATCCCCGGGCCGCTGAGCGTGCCGGTGGACGGGCTGGGCGCGGCCGTGAGCATCGGCGCCTTCCTGATCCTCGGCTTCACGACGCTGATCACAGTGATGGACGCGCGCATGGGCGAACGGAACTCGCTGCTCGTGCAGGACCTGATGGCCGCCAAGCAGGCGGCCGAGGATGCGGCCCAGGCCAAGTCGGACTTCCTGGCCAACATGAGCCACGAGATCCGCACGCCCATGAACGCGATCATCGGCATGTCCTCGCTGGTGCTCAAGACCGACCTTTCGCCGCGCCAGCGCAACTACCTGGACAAGGTGCACCGCTCGGCCAAGGGCCTGCTGGGCATCATCAACGACATCCTGGACTTCTCGAAGATCGAGGCCGGCAAGCTGGACGTGGAGCAGGTGCCCTTCCGGCTGGAGGACGTGCTGGACAACCTCAGCAACCAGATCAGCCTGAAGTCCGAGGACAAGAACCTGGAGCTGGTCTTCGACCTGCCGCCCGATGTGCCCACCTCGGTGATCGGCGACCCGCTGCGGCTGGGGCAGGTGCTGATCAACCTGGGCAACAACGCCGTCAAGTTCACCGAGCGCGGCGAGATCGTGGTGCGGGTGCAGCAGGAGGGCCGGACCGACGAGCACGTGGACCTGCACTTCAGCGTACGCGACACGGGCATCGGCATGACACCGGCGCAGTGCGACAAGCTCTTCGAGTCCTTCACGCAGGCCGACAACTCCACCTCGCGCAAATACGGCGGCACCGGCCTGGGCCTGGCCATTTCCAAACGGCTGGTCGAGCTGATGCACGGCCGCATCTGGGTGGAGAGCGAGCCCGGGCAGGGCTCGTGTTTCCACGTCAGCCTGCGCCTGGGCCTGCAGGACGAGCAGCCGGTGGCCGAACCCGTGCGGCGCATGCCGCAGGCCCATGAACTCAAGGGCCTGCAAGCGCTGGTGGTGGACGACAACGCGATCGCCCGCGACATCACGGGCGAGCTGGCCACCAGCATGGGGCTGGAAGTGACGATGGCCGAGAGCGGCGAGCAGGCGCTGCAGATGGCCCGTGAGGCCTCCGCGGGCGGCAAGCCCTTCGAGCTGCTGCTGGTGGACTGGAAGATGGAGGGCATCAGCGGCGTGGAGACGCTGCGCCAGCTCAAGCAGGAGCAGATCGACCATGCGCGCGCCACCATCATGGTCACGGCTTATGCGCGCGAAGACGTGATGGAGGAGGCCAAGGCCGCCGGTGTCACGCTGCAGGCGGTGCTGACCAAGCCCGTGACCCCGTCCACGCTGCTGGAGACCGTGGCCGAGGTGCTGGGCCATACGGTGGCGCAGGCGCCCGCGCGGCCCCTGGACCGCGCCGAGGTGCAGACCCAGCACATGCGCGCGCTGGCCGGCTCGCGCGTGCTGCTGGTGGAGGACAACGAGCTCAACCAGGAGCTGGCCACCGAGCTGCTGCACGAGGCCGGCATCGAGGTGGTGATCGCATCCCACGGCCAGGCGGCGCTGGACACGCTGGCGACCGACATCGCCTTCGACGGCATCCTGATGGACTGCCAGATGCCGGTGATGGACGGCTTCGAGGCCACGGCCGCGATCCGCCGCGACCCCCGCCTGGCCGCGATGCCGGTGCTGGCCATGACCGCCAACGCCATGGCGGGCGACCGCGAGAAGGTGCTGGCCATCGGCATGAACGACCACATCTCCAAGCCCATCGACGTGGCCGAGATGTTCGCCAAGATGGCACGCTGGATCCGGCCGCGGCCCCGCA
Organism: Burkholderiaceae bacterium; assembly: GCA_965278985.1. Taxonomy (GTDB): domain Bacteria; phylum Pseudomonadota; class Gammaproteobacteria; order Burkholderiales; family Burkholderiaceae_C; genus CAISIP01. Next base: position 4,210,722 of record OZ257131.1, read on the forward strand.
CGGTGGCCCCGGCCGCGCCAGCCACGCCGGCGGCGGCCACCCGGCCGCCTGCAGCCCCCACCACCCCGCCGGCGGAGGCGCTGCCTGTGCTGGCAGGCATCGACACCGCGGCAGGCCTGCACCGCACGCATGGGAACGCGCCGCTGTACCGGCGCATCCTGGAGAAATTCGGCAGCAGCAACCGCGACTTCCTGCAGGGCTTTGTGGCGGCGCTGGAGCGGGGCGACATGGGCCACGCGACGCGCATGGCCCACACCCTGCGCGGCACGGCCGGCACGATCGGCGCCAACACGCTGTGGCAGGCCGCCACCGACCTGGAGCTGGCGTGCAACCAGGGCCGGCCCAAGGCGCAGCTGCTGCATGTGCTGGGCACCGTGCGCCAGGAGCTGGAGCCCGTGCTCACGGGGTTGCTGGTGCTGGCCCCTGTCGTGCCGGCCCGTTCTGCCGCTGCGGCCCCCTCGGCCGCCGCGCTCCATGCCGCCCTTGCGCCGCAGATGCGCACGCTGCGTGGCATGCTGGAGCAGTCCGACCCGGACGCCCTGGGCGTCACGGCCAGCATGCGCCAGCACGCGCAGGGCAGCCCGCTGTTGCCCGTCGTGCAGCGCCTGGGCGAGGCCGTGGAAGCCTTCCAGTTCGACGATGCATTGGAGACCTTGTCCGAACTCGAGCGCGGCATGCAGGCCCACGCCTGAGCCGGCCTGGGCCTGTCAGGCCTGGGCCTGCGGCGGGAAATCCGGCCCGTCGACCAGCGTCGACAGCGGCAGGCGCGAGATCTCCGCCAGCAGCAACGCCAGCTGCTCCGCCGACGAGGCGATCAGCGCTTCGCCCTTCTCCGCCGTGGCGGCCGCGGCGTTGCCTGCGGCGCCCTGCGCGTTGTAGTCCTGCATCTGCCAGCCCAGCTTGGCGCTCTTGCCGTTGCCGAGGATCGGGTACTGCGCCGCGCGGCTGCGCGAGGTGGAGGCAAAGTTGCGGGCGCGCGCCATGTGCACATGCCGGGGCTGCGCTGCCAGCATCATGGAGGTTTCCATGTCGCCCGCATGGATGCCGAAGCGCTGCTCGTCCGCATCGAACAGCGCGTGCACTTCGGGCGGCTGGGGCAGGTTGTACCAGCTGCAGGCGTAGACGATCAGGTCGTGCTGCTCGCGCAGATCACGCGCCACGAGGTCCATCACGCTGACATGGCCGCCATGCGCATTGAAGAGCAGCAGCTTGCGCACGCCGGCACGCGCCACGCCGGCGCCGATCTCGGTCCACAGGCGCAGCACCGTCTCGCTGGAGAGGCTCAGCGTGCCGGGGAAACGCGCGTGTTCGTTGCTCTTGCCCACGGCCTGCGTGGGCAGCACCAGCACCGGCAGCTCGGCAGGGAGAAGGCCCAGGGCGGCCTGCAGCACTGCTTCCACGATGCTGGTGTCCACCGACAGCGGCAGGTGCGGCCCGTGCTGTTCCGTGGCGGCCACGGGCAACACGGCCACGACGCTGCCCACTGCGGGGTCGGCCTGCAGGCGCACGAAGTCCAGGGTGCCGAGGTCGGCCCAGTAACGAGAGGGGAGTTGCATGGAGCCCGATGTTAGCGGGCCGCCCCGGCGGGCGGGGTCTTGGAGCGGGCTGCGCCGAGGGGCGCAGCCGCAAGGACACTCAGCCGGTCAGGCGGACTTGGCGGGCGTGGTGCCGTTGGCCAGCGCTTCGTCCAATGCCTTGCAGGACGGCGAGCACACGGTCTGGGACTTGCCCGCGACCTTGCGCGTGCCCATCAGCGAGCGCGCGCGGTGCTTGCCACACAGGAAGCACGACATCGTGGCGCCGCCAAACGACGCTGCCGCCGCAAAAGGCGAACCGGACGCCTTGGACTTGTAGCGCAGCCCATCAGCCATCACGGTCGTTTTTGCCTCAGCTTTGGCCATCGGGGATACCTTCTTTCGGTGGACGCATTGCGCGTTGGATTGCATCTCTGGCCAGGCGTTCCGCACCGAGCGAAGGCTCCAGCGCGGATCGAACCAGGCCAGCATGGGCGTAGTTCAGGTTCTCATAGACCTGCGCCGCCGAGGGGTGGGTGTCCAGCAGGACGCCCAGTCCTTCGTCGGACGGCAGCTGCTTGAGCTCACCCTCCAAGTGTAAGACAACCGAGCGGTACTGGGTCGCATCCACGGGGACCGGACTGTTGTCCAGGCGCTCCAGCAAAGCTGCAAGCACACGGGTGGTGGTCAGGCGCGACGATTTGGAGGGGGTGCGGGTGGCGTTCATGCATCGGAGTTGGGGACGCCACGGCGAATGTCAAGCGCACCGGCCAGACACCCGGCAGGTGGCTTGAATGGACCGCATGTCAGAGGAGCTTGTCCGCCACGACACCCCTCTGCGCAGCTGTGTGGCGACGGCAACGACACGGCGCCCGAAAAGGCATCGTGCTCGACCGCACGGTGCACCGCCCGCCGGGCGGCTGCAACGGAACGCCGCAGGTGACTGCAGGCCTGTTGCGTCGCCGGGTGTTGGTTGTGCACGACATCCGCACGCGCAAGGGCGCCTAAGGCCAGCCCAACAGGGAGGCATGCCGGCACGCCGCGGTAACCCCCAGGCCTGTAGCCCCAATTTCAATAGGCACCGAACAACACATCCAGCGATGCAACGATGGTGGCGCTTTGAGAAGCCAGGTTGAGAACGGGCTTCTTCAACTCCGTGGACGGAATTGCCGCGAGGGCAGCGGTGTCCAGCACCATCGCCTTGCCTGCGATGTCGAAGGTGGGGTTCAGGTCCCGCATGGGTGGGGCAAGGCCGGCCGGGCGCATGGGAATGACCACGCGGGTGGCGATGCGGCTGATGTAGTCGTTTTGCACGTCCAGCAGATACGGGGTGGTCTTGCGCATCGCCGCGTGGGGATGCGGATACACGTCGAAGCGGGCCATCAGAAGCTTCGGTATTGCGCGAGCGGCAAACCTTCTTGCTCGATCCGGGCGTTGTAAGCGTCGATGGCGTCCTTGTTGGCCTCGTTCCACCGCTCCCAATAACGGCGTTGGACCTCGGCCGCCAGGAACGTATCGACGGTTTGCGACAGGTTCATGCCCAGTTCCTTGGCGAGTTCCAGCGTGCGCGCGTTGATCGACAGGTTCACTGGGCGTTTGGAAGCATCGGGGATGGCTTTCATGGAGGCCTCTGGCGTAGCAGTTGCTGGATGGACATTATCCATGCGCATGCATTCATGCGCATCGACTAATGCCCATCAATTCATGCCCATCACTCCTCTACATCCGGCGCCGTGTGCCACCAGGGAATGCCACGTCGGCCGGCCCCTGCCCCTACGCTGCCCGAGCCCACCACGATAGCACGCGATGCCGCATCAAGCGACGGGTGTCCACTTCTGCGCACTGCGCGAGGAGGCCAGCACGGCTTCGACCAGGTGCACGCCGCGCGCGCCGTCCTGCACCCGCGGATAGTCGGCTTCCAATGCCGTGGCCTGCCGGCCTTCCAGCCGGGCGCGGATGTCGGCCGCCACGCCCAGGTAGACGTTCGCAAAAGCCTCGATGAAACCCTCCGGATGGCCCGAGGGCAGGCGCACTGCCCGTTGGGCGGCCTCGCCCAGGCCCGCGGAGGCGCGGGTCAGCAGGCGCGGCGGGCCCTCCAGCGGCAGGTGCCAGAGCTGGTTCGGGTCTTCCTGGCGCCAGTCCAGCGTGCCGGTCTCGCCGAAGATGCGCAGCCGCAGGCCGTTCTCCACGCCCACACATACCTGCGAAGCCGTGAGCACGGCCTTGGCGCCACCGCGCAGGCGCAGCAGCAGGCTGGCGTCGTCGTCGAGCTGGCGGCCGGCGCCGAAGCTGGAGAGGTCGGCGCAGACGGCCTCCACCTCCAGCCCCGTGACCGTGGCCAGCAGGTTCTCGGCATGCGTGCCGATGTCGCCCATGGCGCCCGCCATGCCGCTGCGGGCCGGATCCAGGCGCCATTCGGCCTGCTTGTTGCCGCTGTGCTCGGCGGCCGTGGCCAGCCAGCCCTGGTGGTACTCCACGATCACCTTGCGGATCGGGCCGATGGCGCCGGTGGCCACCATCTCGCGCATCTGGCGGACCAGCGGGTAACCGGTGTAGTTGTAGGTCACCCCGAAGACATTGCCTTGCTGCGCCACCTCGGCCACCAGCTCGTCGGCCTGGGAACTGGTGTGGACCAGCGGCTTGTCGCAGACCACGTGGAAACCCGCCTGGACGAAAGCCAAGGCCACGGGATGGTGCAGGTGGTTGGGCGTGACGATGCTCACGAAATCGATGCGCTGCTCGGGCGGGCGGCGCAGCTCGTCCTCCAGCAGCGCCTGCCAGCTGCCGTGGTTGCGGTCGTCGGCCAGGAAGAGTTCGCGGCCGGAGGCACGGGCCTTGTCGGGCGTGGAGGACAAGGCGCCGGCCACCAGTTCGATCTGCCCGTCCAGCGCGGCGGCCTTGCGGTGCACGGCGCCGATGAAGGCGCCCTGGCCGCCACCGACCATCGCATAACGCAGCCGCCTGCTCATTGCTTGTCCTTCGCGAACACCGCATCGAAGGCGCCCTGCGCGGCCGGAAAGTCCAGCCGCTTGCAGAAGGCCGCGCTCTCGGTGGCACCGTGGATGCGGTCCATGCGGCTGTCCTCCCACTCCACGGACAGCGGGCCGGCATACCCCACGTCGTTGAGCGCGACGATCAGCGATTCGAAGTCCACCATGCCGCGGCCCACGCTGCGGAAGTCCCAGGTGCGGCGCGCGTCGCCGAAACTCGTGTGGCCACCGAAGGTGCCCACCGTGCCGTCGCCCTTGCCCCACCACACGTCCTTCATGTGGGCATTGAAGATGCGCGGGCCGAAGGTGCGGATGAAGCGGATGTAGTCCACGCCCTGGTAGGCCAGGTGGCTGGGGTCGAAGTTGAAGCCGAAGCGCGGGTGCTGTTGCACGGCCTGCAACGCGCGTTCGCTGGTCGCGATGTCGAAGGCGATCTCGGTGGGATGCACTTCCAGCGCGAAGTTGATGTCGTTCTGCTCGAAGACGTCGAGGATGGGCAAGAAGCGCTTGCCGAAGTCGGCAAAACCTGCGTCCCAGTAGGCCTGCGAGGTGGGCGGAAAAGCGTAGGTCGCGTGCCAGATCGACGAGCCCGTGAAGCCCGTGACCGTCTTCACGCCGAATTTCTTGGCGGCGCGCGCGGTGTCGCTGAGCTCGGCCGCGGCGCGCTGGCGCACACCTTCGGGATCGCCATCACCCCAAACGTAATCCGGCAGGATGGACTGGTGGCGCGCATCGATCAGGTCACACACCGCCTGGCCCACCAGATGGTTGCCGATGGCGAAACACTTCAGGCCATGCTCGGCCAGCAGCGCATGTTTGTCGCGGACATAGGTGTCGGAAGCCAGCGCCTTCTGCACCTCGAAATGGTCGCCCCAGCAGGCCAGCTCCAGGCCGTCGTAGCCCATGCGCTTGGCCAGTGGCGCGAGTTCTTTCAGGGGGAGGTCGGCCCACTGGCCGGTGAAGAGGGTGACGGGACGTGGCATGGCGGGCTCCTGGGGCGGTGCTAAAACTCTGCGCGCTCAGCTGGGTGGCCTTGCAGGCCGCGCCAGCACCGGAGGTGCTGGCTCTTCGGGCCGTCCAAGCCTGCGCGGGCAGGCTTGGCCGCGGCCCTCAGCCCCCTGCAAGGGGGTTGGCGGAGCGCGCAGCGCGGAGACTGGGGGTGTTCCCAGTTAGAACGGCGAGTTCGGGAAGTAGAAGTCCTTCGCGTTCTCTTTGGTGATCAGCACCGACGGGATGATGGTCGTGGCCGGCAGCTTCTCGCCCTTCAGGCGCGCTTCGGCCGTGAGCTTGATCGCGTCGTAGATGAACTTGGGCGAGTAGGACACGTTGGCCTGGATGCGCGGATCCTTGCCGTCCATCAGCGTCTTGACCATGCCCTTTGCACCGGCACCGCCGAACACCACCTTGATGTCCTTGCGCTTGGCCTCGTCGATGGCCTTGAGCACGCCCACGGCCATGTCGTCGTCGGCCGCCCAGACGGCGTCGATCTGCTTGAAGCGCGTCAAATAGTCCTGCATGACCTTGAAGGCGTCGTCGCGGTTCCAGTTGGCGTACTTGGCGTCCAGCAGCTTGATGTCGGGGCTGCCCTTGATGGCGGCGTTGAAGGCGTCCATGCGCTCGTTGTCCAGCGTGGTGGCGATGCCGCGCATGGCGACGACGTTGCCCTTGCCGTTCAGGGCCTTGACCAGGTATTCGCCGGGGATCTTGCCGAAGGCGGTGTTGTCACCGGCCACGTACGCGTCCTGCGCGCTGGGGTCGGTCAGGCCACGGTCCACGACCGTCACGTAGACACCCTTGCTCTTGACCTGGGCCACGGGCTTGGTCAGCGAGGCGGATTCGAAGGGGAACACCACCAGCGCGTTGATCTTGTTGACCGTCAGGAGGTCCTGCAGCTGGTTGGCCTGCTCGGGCGCGCCGCTGGCGGTCTTGACGATGACGGTCAGGTTCTTGTTGGCCTTCTCCAGGTCCTTCTTGGCCTGGTTGGCCCAGTACACGATGCCACCGGTGAAGCCGTGCGTGGCGGCCGGGATGGCGACGCCGAGCACCACCTTTTCCTGGGCGTGGGCGGTGCCCAGGGTCGATGCGGCCAGGGCGGCTGCGGCCACGGCGCCGAGCGCGAGTCTGCGGGTGAAAGAAATCATGGGAACAGTCTCCTGAGTGGTTGAGGAAGGGTGAAGGACATGGCGGACAACACCGCCGGGGGAACACACGGAACGCTCATCGCTTGCTCCGCTGCGAGAACGCGACGGCGATGATCACGAAACCCTGCACCGCAGCGTTGAGGTACACGCTGATGATGCTGGTGAGGTTGAGGATGTTGCTGATGACCGAGAGCAGGATCGCGCCGATCACGGTGCCGGTGATGGTGCCCGCGCCGCCCTTGAGCGCGGTGCCGCCGACGATCACCGAAGCGATCGCCTCCAGCTCCCATAGCAGCCCGGTGGTGGGCGTGGCCGAGCCCAGGCGCGGCACGTACAGCAGCGTGGCGATGCCCACGCACACGCCGAGCAGCACATAGGTGAGGATCTTCACGCGGTCCACGTCCACCGCGGCATAGCGTGCGACCTGTTCGTTGGAGCCGATGGCCTGCACGTAGCGGCCGAACGAGGTGCGGTTCAGCAGCACGCCGCCGGCGATGGCCACGGCCAGGAACACCCACACGGGGATGGGCACGCCCAGCAACGCGCCGTAGTAGACGGGGCCATAAGCGTCGGAAAGATCGTTGTCCAGCGTCAGCGCGCCACCGTCGGACAGGTAGGTGAGGTAGGCGCGGAAGATGCCCAGTGTGCCGAGCGTGACGATGAAGGGCTCGATACGGCCCTTGGTCACCAGCAGGCCATGCGCCAGCCCGAAGGCGGCGCCCAGCAACAGCGCCACGCTCATGCCGGCCAGCACCGCCATGACGGGCGACGACACCAGCGGCCCGATCTGGTTCATGCACAGGATCACGCAGCCCGCGATCAGCGCAGCCATCGAGCCCACCGACAGGTCGATGCCGCCCGAGACAATCACGAAACACATGCCCACGGCGATGATGCCGATGAACGAGGTGCGCGTGAGCACGTTCATGGCGTTGGGCAGCGTGGCGAAGTCGCTGTTGAGCAGCGTGCCGGCGACGCAGACCAGCACCAGGCCGATGATGGGGCCCAGGGTCTGCAGGCGGCTCCACCAGTGGGCGGCGCCGGCCTTCGTTTTGTCGGGCTTGTCAGTGGGTGCCGGTTGCATGGGAAATCAGTTCCTCTTCGGTGATGGGGTGGTGCGACAGCACCGTCTGCACGCGGCCCGCGCGCATCACGGCGATGCGGTGGCACAGGCCGATGAGTTCCATGAGCTCGCTGGAAATGACCACGACGGCCAGCCCCTCTTGCGCCAGCTTCTGGATCAGCAAATAGATGTCGCGCTTGGCGCCGATGTCCACGCCGCGCGTGGGTTCGTCCAGCACCAGCACACGCGGCCCCGGATGCAGCACCTTCGCCAGCGCGAGCTTCTGCTGGTTGCCGCCGGACAGCGACGAGGCGGGTGCCTGCAGCGTACCGGTGCGAATGCCGAAGTCGCTGACCGCCTTCTGCAGCGCATGCAGCTCGTCTGCCGGCTTGAGCCAGGGCTTCGCATACCGCTGCAGTGCCATCAGCGTGAGGTTCTGGTGCAGGCCCAGGTGCACATGCAGGCCCTTGCCCTTGCGGTCTTCGCTGAGGTAGACCAGGCCCTGGTCCACGGCCGCGCGCGGGTCGCGCAGTGGCTGCTCGCGGCCCTGCAGGCGGATGCTGCCGGTGGTGTGGGGGCGCAAGCCGATGATGCCCTCGAAAAGCTCGGTGCGGCCCGCGCCCACCAGGCCGGCGAAGCCCAGGATCTCGCCAGGTGCGACCGCAAAGGAGATGTCCTCGGCCCAGCCCGGCACGGTGAAGCCCTGCACCTCCAGCGCGGGCGCCTGCGCGGGCGGCGCGGGCACCTTGGGCGGATACAGGTCCGCCAGTTCGCGCCCCACCATCAGGTTGGCCATCTGCTGGCGCGTGAGGGCCGATGTCGCCTGCTGCGCCACCAGGCGGCCGTCGCGCAGCACCACCACCTGGTCGGTCATGCGCTCCACCTCGTCCAGCTTGTGCGAGATGTAGACGATGGTCACGCCATCGGCCTGCAGCTGGCGCATCAGGCCGAACAGCTTCTCCGTCTCGCCGGGTGTGAGGCTGGCCGTGGGCTCGTCCATGATCAGCAGCTTGGCGCGGCGCAGGAGCGCGCGGGCAATCTCCACCAGCTGTTTCTCGGCCACGATCAGGTGGCGCACACGGGTGTCGGGGTCGGCCTGCAGGCCCACCTGCGCGAGTGCACGGGCGGCGTCTGCACGCATCGCCGCGTCGTCCAGCAGCCAGCCCTTCTTCTTCTCGTGGCCCAGGAACAGGTTCTGCGCGATGGTGAGGTCTTCCGCCAGGCTGAACTCCTGGTGGATCAGCACGATGCCCTGGTCCTCGGCGGCGCGCGAGTTGGCGAACAGCATGGGCTCGCCGTTGATGCGCAGGGTGCCCTCGGTCGCGGGCTGGTAGCCGCCCAGGATCTTCATCAGCGTGGACTTGCCCGCGCCGTTCTCGCCCAGCAGGCCATAGGACAGGCCGGGCTCGAAGCCGAAGGAGACGCCGTGCAGCACACGCACGGGGCCGAACTCCTTGACCACGTTCTCAAAGTCGACACGAACGCTCATGCAGGCACCCTCCCCCGGTTGCGCAAGGTTTCCTGCATCGCCAATGCGCCCGCGCCGATGAGTCCCGCCTGACCCGCCAAGGGGGTGTACTGGATCTCCAGGTGCCGCGTGGACAACGCCAGCGAGCGGTGGTAGATGCTCTGGCGCACGGCCGCGAGGAACAGCGGCCCCATGCGCGTGATGCCACCCCCGATGAACACATGCGAGGGGTTGAAGAAATTCACGACCGAGGCCAGCATCTGCCCCAGCAGGCTGCCCGCGCGTTGCACGATGCCATTGGCGGCCGCGTCGCCATTGCGGCTGGCCTGGCCCACGTCCTCGGGTGTGATGCTGCCGCGCGCCTGCAGGCACTCGGCCAGAACGGCGCTCTCGCCGGCCTGTGCAGCCTCGGTGGCCATGCGCGCGATGGCGGGGCCCGCCGCCATGACCTCCACGCAGCCCAGGTTGCCGCAGTGGCAGCGCGGGCCGTTCACGTCCACGCTGATGTGGCCCACGTCCCCGGCCGAGCCGTTCGCGCCGCGATACACCTCACCGTGGCACACGATGCCGCAGCCGATGCCCGTGCCCACCTTGATCACCACGAAATTCTGCAGGCCGCGCTGCAAGCGCCAGAGTTCGCCCAGCGCCATCAGGTTCACGTCGTTGTCCACGAACACCGGTGCCGCGTAATCCTCGCGCAGGTAGTCGCGGATCGAGAAGCCGTCCCAGTCCGGCATCAGCGGCGGGTTCACGAGCTGGCCGCTGGCGAAGTCCACCGGGCCGGGGACCCCCATGCCGATGGCCAGCACCTGGCGTGGCGCGAAGCCGCAACGTGTGAGCAGTTCGCGCATCAGCACCCGCACCCGCGCCAGCACCACGCCGGGGCCGCTGCGCACGTCCGTGGCCTCGGCATGCTGGGCGAGCACCGTAAGGTCGGGCCGCAGGATGGCGACGTCCATGCTGGTGGCGCCCAGGTCGATGCCCACGAGCACACCCATCTCCGCGTTCAGGTGCAGGTGCTCCGCGCGACGACCACCTGTGGAATCCTGCAGGCCGATCTCCTGCAGCATGCCGGTGTCCAGGAGGGAGGCCACCAGGCTGTTGGCCTTGCTCTTGGAAAAGGCCAGGCGTTCGGACAACACGGCGCGCGACGTGCCACCCGACCAGAACACGGCCTCCAGCAAGTCCATCTCATCAGGGGACAGGGCATCCCAGCGCGCCAACATGTGTCTCCTCCAGTGTTGTGATCGGCGCGGGGTCCAGGTGGAATCCCAGCGCGAAGCCGCATCCTAAGAGGGCGTCTTAGGCCACACAAGACCTAACTTCGACCAAAATCAGGTCTATTGCGGTGCAACATGATCCTAACTCGGCAACACTGGCCCTCTGGGAGGCACGTGCATGCGCCCGGACGGTAGCCGGAGGCTCAGCTTGCAGTACGCCTTGCTGTCCTCCGCTTGCCAGCCACCGTCGCGGCAGCCACCACCGCCCCACCCGCCCGCGCCTCCTGCATATGCCGCCCCTCGGTCATCGTGCAACCCACGATGCGCGCAAGCTGGCGACTCACGCTGACGAAGGCGTGGCCGATGTGGCTGTCGTAGTACACCGAGTCACCCCGCGCGAGGCGGATCACCTGGCCGTCCTCGAAGTGGACCTCGACCTCGCCCGACAGCACGTAGACGAACTCCTCGCCCGCGTGGCGCGCATAGTCCTCGGGGCCGTGGATGCGGCGCGCATGCACGGTGCCCAGCACCGGGCTCATCAGCTTGCCCGCGGCGGTGGTGCCCAGGAACTCGTAGTCGAAGGACGCGCCGCGGTAGACCACGCCCTTGCCCGCGCGCGTGAGCACGGGGCCGGCCATGCGTGCAGGCTTGACGCCGGGCTCGGCGAACATGGCGTTCATGTCCATGCCCAGCGCATGGCCCAGCGCGGCGAAGTTCTCGTAACCCAGCGCCAGTTGCCCCCGCTCGGCCCGCGAGATGGTGGGGATGGACACGCCCGAACGCTCCGAGAGCTGCGCCAAGGTCCAGCCCAGCTTCTTGCGTGCGCTGCGCAGGCGTGCGCCAAAGGTCTCGCGGTCGAGCGTGGGGGCTTGGGGGGCGCGTGCGGCAGCGGGAGTCTTCACGTCGATGTGTCTCGGTAAGGCTGTGCTCGCATTGTGGCATCTGGCCTGGAATTTGCGTATCTGAAAATTGCGTGCGCGCAAATTCCGCGCACCATCCGGAGTCGGTATCTTCCCTGATACGCCCCAAAATTTTTTGCGTATCCGCAAAATTGGCTATAGACTGGCCTGAACTGCATATCTGAATCCAAGCGCCATGCCCTCGTCCTCCGCCCCCACCGACTGCGACTTCCTGGTCATCGGGGGCGGCATCGCCGGCGCGTCAGTGGCGTATTGGCTCGCGCCGCATGGCCGCGTGGTGGTGCTGGAACGCGAGGAACATGCCGGCTACCACTCCACCGGCCGCTCGGCCGCATTGTTCATGGAGAGTTACGGCACGCCGCAGGTGCGTGCACTGACCCTGGCCAGCCGCGCCTTTCTGGAGCAGCCACCGCCCGGCTTCTGTGCACACCCGCTGCTGAGCCCGCGCGGGGCGATGATGGTCGGCGGGCCGGGGCAGGAGGCAGAGCTGGACACGCACTGGGCCATCGTGCAGCCGCGAGACCCGGCGGCGCGCCGGCTCAGCAGCAGCGAGGCCTGTGCCCTGGTGCCCGCATTGCGGCCCGAACGCGTGGCCGGCGCGGTGCACGAGCCCGGTGCCGCCGACATGGACGTGGATGCCATCCACCAGGGCTACCTGCGCGGCATGCGCCAGGCGGGTGGCCAACTGGTCTGCAAGGCCGAGGTCACGGCACTCGAACGCGTGGACGGCCACTGGCAAGCCACCACGGGCAACGGCGCCATCTACCGCGCGCCCGTGCTGCTCAATGCCGCCGGTGCCTGGGTGGACACCGTTGCAGCAATGGCCGGCGTGGCGCCCATCGGCATCCAGCCCTGCCGCCGCTCGGCATTCATCTTCCACCCGCAGCCGGGCCTGGATTTCGCGTCCTGGCCCATGGTCTTCGGCGCCAGCGAGGACTGGTACATCAAGCCCGATGCCGGCGCCATGCTGGGCTCGCCGGCCAATGCCGACCCGGTAGAACCGCAGGACGTGCAGCCCGAGGAGCTGGACATCGCGCTGGCCATCCACCGCATCGAAGAGAACACCACGTTGACCATCCGCCGGCCCACACGCACCTGGGCCGGACTGCGCTCCTTCGTGGCCGATGGCGACCTCGTGGGCGGCTTCGACGACACCGCCCCCGGCTTCTTCTGGATCGCGGCCCAGGGCGGTTACGGCATCCAGACCTCGGCCGCGATGGGCGAGGTCTGCGCCGCACTCGCACGCGGCCTGCCCGTGCCACCCCATCCCGCGTCCTTCGGGCTCACCGCCGACATGCTGGGGCCGCAGCGGCTGCGGCGCACGGAACCCGCCTGACCCTCCACCCCCTGCAGAGAGAAACCCCATGCGTGTCTTCAGTGCCTCCCTCGCCACCGAAACCAACACCTTCGCGCCCTCGCCCACCGGGCTGCAGGGTTTCAAGGAACGTGGCTACTACCCCGCCGGCCAGCACCCGGACCATGTGACGCTGTTCTCCGCGCCCCTGTGGGCCGCCCGCCTGCGTGGCAAGGACAAGGGCTGGACCCTGTTCGAAGGCACGGTGGCCGGCGCGCAGCCCAGCGGCACCACCACGCGCCACGCCTACGAGACACTGCGCGAAGAGATCCTGACCGACCTGCGCAACGCCATGCCCGTGGACATGGTGCTGCTGGGCCTGCACGGCGCCATGGTGGCCGACGGGTACGACGACTGCGAAGGCGACCTGCTGCAGCGCGTGCGCGCCATCGTCGGCCCGAAGGTGGTCATCGGCGCCGAGCTGGACCCGCACAACCACATGACCGAGCTGATGGTGGCGAATGCCGACGTCATGATCGCCTTCAAGGAATACCCGCACACCGACATCCTGGAGCGCGGCATGGAGTTGGTGGACATCTGCGCCGCCACCGTGGAGGGCAAGGTCAAGCCGGTCGCCGCACTCGTGGACTGCCACATGATCGTGCTGGTCCACACCTCGCGCGAACCCGCGCGCGGCTTCGTGGACCGCATGCAGGCGCTGGAAGGCAAGGACGGCGTGTTGACCATCTCCTGCAACCACGGCTTTCCCTGGGGCGACGTGCCCGGCATGGGCACGAAGATGCTGGTCTACACCGACGGCAACGTCGACAAGGGTGGCGAGAAAGGCCAGGCCCTGGCGCGCCGCCTGGCGGATGAACTGATCGCCATGCGCGATGGACTGACGCTGAACTACCCCAGCATCGACGACTCGCTGGACCAGGCCCTGGCCTTCGACGGTGGCCCCGTGGTGCTGGCGGATGGCGCCGACAACCCCGGCGGCGGCGCAGCGAGCGACTCCACCTTCATCCTGCGGCGCATGGTGGAGCGCGGCATCACCAATGCGGCCCTCGGCCCGTTGTGGGACCCGATTGCCGTGCGCATCGCTTTCGAGGCCGGCGAGGGCGCGAAGTTGTCGATGCGCCTGGGCGGCAAGATCAGCCCGCTGTCGGGCGACCCCATCGACCTGGTGTGCACGGTGAAGGCACTGCGCAGCGACATGATGATGACGGGCCTGTCCGACACCCCCACCGCGATGGGCGACTGCGCGCTCCTGGAATCGAACGGCATCGAGATCGTGCTGGTCACGGTGCGCAACCAGGCCATGGGCACGGACCTGTTCACGAACCTCGGCTGCGACCTCGCGGCCAAGAAGATCATCGTCGTGAAGTCGTCGCAGCATTTCTATGCCTCCTATTCCAAGGTGGCCAAACACGTGATCTACGCCGGCGCACCAGGCTCGGTGACGCTGGACCTGAAGACCCTGCCCTACACCAAGGTGCCGCGGCCCAAGTGGCCGATCGACTGAGCCCGACTGACGCCCTGCGGATCGATCCCGTCCTCTTCCCCTCCTCCTCACCCCTCGGAGAAACCACCATGAAGCTACGCTCCCTTGCCGCCTGTGCTGCCCTGGCGCTTGCCGCCGCCGCCACGCCGGCCCTGGCCCAGACTCCCAAGACGCTCAAGGTCGTGGCCCATGCCGACCTGAAGATCCTGGACCCGACCTTCACCACGGCGTACATCTCGCGCAACTTCGGCTACATGGTCTACGACACCCTGTACGCGCAGGACGCCACGGGCAAGCCGCAGCCGCAGATGGTGGAGAAACACACGGTCTCCAAGGATGCCCTGCAGTGGAGCTTCACGCTGCGCCCGGGCCTCAAGTTCTCCGACGGCAGCGCCGTCACGCCCGCTGACGTGATCGCCTCGCTGCAACGCTGGAGCGCGCGCGACAGCCTGGGCCGCGCGCTGGTGGGCGCGGGTGCCGAATGGAAGGGCGTGGACGCGCGCACCTTCACGCTCACACTCAAAGAACCCTTCGGCATGGTCCTGGACGCACTGGCCAAGCCCTCGGGCTTCCCGCCCGTGATCCTGCCCGAACGCATCGCGAAGATGCCGGCCACCGCGCCGCTGCCCGAGGTGCTGGGCTCGGGACCCTTCATCTTCAAGCGCGACGAATGGGTGCCCGGCAACAAGGCCGTGTTCGTGAAGAACCCGAACTACGTACCGCGCAGCGAGCCCGCCAGCGGCCTGGCGGGCGGCAAGAAGACGAACTTCGATCGCATCGAATGGCTCTACCTGCCCGACGCCAACAGCGCCACCGCAGCGCTCAAGCGCGGCGAGGTGGACTTCATCGAGCAGTTGCCGCCCGACTACATCACGCCGCTGCGTGGTGACCCCAATGTGAAGATCGGCGCCAGCGGCGCGCAGCAGGGTTTCCTGGTGTTCAACCAGACGCAGCCGCCCTTCAACAACGCCAAGGCCCGCCAGGCGCTGGTCCATGCCGTGAGCCAGGAAAAGTTCATGGCCGCGATGGGCTACCCGCTGGACATGCGCCGCACCTACTGCCCGACCTACTTCATCTGCGGCGGCCCCAACGAGACGGACGCCGGCGCCGCACCCTTCCGCACCGTGGACGTGGCCAAGGGCAAGGCCTTGCTGGCCGAGGCCGGCTACAAGGGCGAGAAGGTGGTGCTGCTGGTGCCCACCGACATACCGCAACTCAATGCCGAGGCGCTGATGACCGCACAGGCCCTGCGCAGCCTGGGCATGAACGTGGACATGCAGAACATGGACTGGGCCTCCATCGGCGCGCGCCGCGCCAGGAAGGACGCACCGGATGCCGGCGGCTGGAACATGTACGTGACCACGGCCGGCGAGTTCGACGTCAACTCGCCGATCACCAACGCCTACCTGGGCGCGGCCTGCGGCACCACGCTGCCCGGCTGGCCCTGCGACAAGCAGCTCGACGACCTGCGCACCGCCTGGCTGAAGGAAACCGTGCCGGCCAAGCGCAAGCAGCTGCTGGACGCCTTCCACACCCGCGCCTTCGAGGCCGTGCCCTATGTGAACGCCGGCCAGTTCACGCTGGCCTACGGCGCGCGCGCCAACCTCAAGGGGCTGGACAAGTTGTGGGCCGGCATGCCCATCTTCTGGGTGCTGGACAAGTAGTCCTCTCCTGACGGCAGGACACCGCGACCCATGGCCTACCTGATACGCCGCCTGCTCGCCACGTTGCCTGTGATGGCCGTGGTGGCGGTGCTGGTGTTCCTGCTGATCCACCTCTCGCCCGGCGACCCCGCCGCGCTGATCGCCGGTGACCTGGCCACCACGGAGGACATCGACAAGCTGCGCGTGGCGCTGGGCCTGGACCAGCCGCTGTGGCGGCAGTTCGTGTTGTGGCTGGGCAGGCTGTTCACCGGCGACCTGGGCACCTCCATCTTCACGCAGGTGCCGGTGACGGAGTTGCTGGGCCAGCGGCTGGAGCCCACGCTGTGCATCGCGGCCTTCACCATGCTGATCACGATGCTCACCGCCGTACCGCTGGGCACACTGGCCGCCTACAAGGCCGGCACCTGGATCGACCGCCTCGTGATGCTCTTCGCCGTGCTGGCCTTCTCCGTGCCGGTGTTCCTGATCGGCTACCTGCTGGTCTACGCCTTCGCGATCCAGCTGCCTTGGTTCCCGGTGCAGGGTTATGCGCGCATCGCCGACGGCGTGGGGCCGTGGATCCGATCGCTGGTGCTGCCGTGCGTGAACCTGGCGCTGGTCTACATCGCGCTGGTCACGCGCATGACGCGCGCCACCGTGCTCGAGGTGCTGCAGGAGGACTACATCCGCACCGCCCGCGCCAAGGGCCTGGGCGTGTTGCCGGTGCTGGGCCATGCGCTGCGCAATGCGGCCATCCCCATCGCCACCACCATCGGTGTGGGCGTCGCGCTGCTGATCGGTGGCGTGGTGGTGACCGAGACGGTGTTTGCGGTCCCCGGCGTGGGGCGGCTGGTCATCGACTCGGTGCAGCGGCATGACTACCCGGTGATCCAGAGCGTGCTGCTGATCTCCGCGGGCGCGTACGTGCTGATCAACCTGATGATCGACCTGTCGTACCGGTTCTTCGACCCCCGAATTCAATACTGATGAACACCACCGCCGCCACCCCTGCCGCCGTGGACGACGCGCCCTTCGTGCCCCCACGTTTCCGCTGGCTGCGCAAGCACCCCACGCTGATCGCCGGCGCGCTGCTGCTGGTGCTGGTCACGGCGCTGTCGCTGCTGGCACCGTGGATCGCCCCCATGGACCCGCAGGACATGGACCCCATGACCCGCATGCAGGGGCCCTCCGCCGACCACTGGATGGGCACCGATGCGCTGGGCCGCGATGTGTTCAGCCGCGTGCTCTGGGGCGGGCGCATCTCGCTGATCGTGGGCCTGGCCGTGGGCTTTCTGGCCACCGTGATCGGCGTGGTGCTGGGCCTGGTGGCCGGCTTCGTGCCGCGCGCCGACGGCATCGTGATGCGCATCATGGACGGGCTGATGGCCATCCCCGGCATCCTGCTGGCCATCGCGCTGATGGCCGTGACGCGTGCCAGCCTCACGACGGTGATCATCGCCATCACCGTGCCCGAGGTGCCGCGCGTGGTGCGGCTGGTGCGTTCTCTGGCGCTCACGCTGCGCGAGCAGCTGTATGTGGAAGCCGCTCACGCCGTGGGCACGCGGCTGCCGACCATCCTGGTGCGCCACGTGTTGCCCAACATGGTGGCGCCGCTGATCGTGCAGGCCACCTTCGTGGCCGCGGCGGCCGTGTTGACCGAGGCGGCCCTGTCCTTCCTGGGCGTGGGGGTGCCGGCGCAGATCCCCAGCTGGGGCAACATGATGGCCGAGGGCCGCAACTTCGTGGCCGTGGCCTTCCACATCATCCTGTACCCCGGCATCCTGCTGGCGGCCACGGTGCTGGCCATCAACCTGCTGGGCGACGGCCTGCGCGATGCGCTGGACCCGAAGCTGGCGCGGCAACTATGAAGCCCGTCACCCTGCCCGCAAGCCCGGCCCCCGGCGAGGTGCTGCTGGAAGTGGAGAACCTGCGCACGCACTTCGACACGCTCAACGGCCCGGCCCGCTCGGTGGACGGCGTGAGCTACACCGTGCGCGCCGGCCAGACGTTGGGTGTGGTGGGTGAATCCGGCTGCGGCAAGAGCGTCACCGCGCTCTCCATCCTGCGCCTGCTGCAGACGCCGCCCGCGTGCATCCACGGCAGCGTCCGGCTGCGCGGCCTGGAGCTGCTGACGCTGCCCGAGGCGCAGATGCGCCAGATCCGTGGCAACCGCATCTCGATGATCTTCCAGGAGCCGATGACCTCGCTGAACCCGGTGCTGACCATCGGCCGGCAGATCGCCGAGACCGTGCGCGTGCACCAGGGCCTGGGCCGTGCCGCCGCGCTGGAACGCGCCACCGAGATGCTGCGCCTGGTGCAGATCCCCGAGCCCGCGCGCCGCGTACACGAGTACCCCCACCAGCTCTCGGGCGGCATGCGCCAGCGCGTGATGATCGCGCTGGCCCTGGCCTGCCGGCCCGAGGTGCTGATCGCCGACGAACCCACCACCGCGCTGGACGTGACCATCCAGGCGCAGATCCTCGAGCTCATCAAGGGCCTGCAGCGCGAGCTGGGCATGGGCGTGGTGATGATCACACACGACCTGGGCGTGGTGGCCGAGAGCTGCCAGCGCGTGGTCGTGATGTACGCCGGCCGCAAGGTGGAGGAGGCCGATGTGCTGGAACTCTTCGACCGGCCGCTGCACCCGTACACGCGGGCGTTGATGGCCTCGATGCCGGCGCTGAACAGCCACAGCGCACGCCTCACCGAGATCCCGGGATTGGTGCCCTCGCCGCTGCAGACACGGCGCGGATGTGCCTTTGCGCCGCGTTGCCCGCATGCGAACGACCGTTGCCGCGTCGAAGATCCCACGCTCACGGCGCAAGGTGGAGACCATGTGGTGGCGTGCTTCGCAGTGGAAGAGGGGCGTGTCGATATGGCGGCCAAGGAGGTCACGGCATGACCATGCAAGCCACCATCGAAGCGGCCACGACGACCCCGCTGCTCCAGGTCCGCGACCTGAAGAAACACTACACCGCCCCCAGGCGCTGGCTCGCCCCCGCCAAGCCGCCCGTGCAGGCCGTCGATGGCGTGAGCTTCGACGTGGCGCGTGGCGAGACGCTGTCCCTGGTCGGCGAATCCGGCTGCGGCAAGACCACCACCGCCAAATCCGTGATGCGCCTGATCGAGCCCACGGCTGGCTCGGTACAGCTCGCGGGCGAGGAATTGCTCACGCTGAACACCGAGCAGATGCGCCTGCGCCGTCGCCAGCTGCAGATCATCTTCCAGGACCCGTACGCCTCCCTGAGCCCGCGCCTGTCGGCCGGCGAGATCGTGGCCGAGCCGCTGCGCAACTTCGAAGCCACCTCGCGCGCCGAACGCAAGGAGCGCGTGCAGTGGCTGTTCTCCAAGGTCGGCCTGCGGCCCGAGGCCATCCACAAGTACCCCTACGAGTTCTCGGGAGGCCAGCGCCAGCGGCTGGGCATCGCGCGTGCGCTGGCACTGAATCCGAAACTCATCGTCTGCGACGAACCCGTGTCGGCGCTGGACGTGTCGGTGCAGGCCCAGGTCGTGAACCTGCTGATGGACCTGCAGGCCGAGTTCGGCATCGCCTACCTCTTCGTCGCACATGACCTGGCCGTGGTGCGCCACATCAGCCACCGCGTGGCCGTGATGTACCTGGGCCGCATCGTGGAGATGGGCGACCGGGACACGGTGTTCTCCGCGCCGCTGCACCCCTACACCCAGGTGCTGCTGTCGGCCGCGCCCGTGCCCAACCCGCGCACACCGGCGCAACGCATGCTGCTGCAGGGCGACCCGCCCAGCCCGGCGAACCCGCCCTCGGGCTGCCGGTTTCATACGCGGTGCCCGCTGGCGCAGGCCATCTGCAAGGAACAGTCGCCCGCGCTCACGCCCCGTGGCGAGGCCCCAGGCACCAGCGCCACGCACCAGGTGGCCTGCCATTTCCGTTGAACCTCACGCGTCCTCCACCATGCACCACGACCTCCTGATCCGCGGCGGCACCGTCATCGACGGCAGCAAGGCGCCCCGCTTCGATGCCGACATCGCCGTAGACGGCGGCCGGATTACGGCCATTGGCAGCCTGGACGGACACACCGCCGACACGGTGCTGGATGCCACCGGCCGCATCGTCGCGCCCGGCTTCATCGATTCCCACACGCACGACGACCAGGCCGCGCTGGTGCAGCCCGACATGGTGTTCAAGGTCTCGCAGGGCGTGACCACCGTCATTGCCGGCAACTGCGGAATCAGCGCCGCGCCGCTGCGCGACGGCATGGAGCTGCCCATGCCGCTCTCCCTGCTGGAGTCACCGGCCACGGGCCGCTTCACGACCTTCCGCGCCTACCTGGACGCGCTGCGCGCCACGCCGCCGGCCGTCAACGTGGCGGCCATGGTGGGCCACTCCACGCTGCGCGCCGTCACCATGGCCGACCTGCAGCGCCCGGCGACGGAGGGCGAAATCGCCGCCATGCAGGCCCTGCTCGAAGAGGGGCTGCAGGCCGGCGCCATCGGCCTGTCCACCGGCACCTTCTACCCGCCGGCATTCCACGCCACCACCGAAGAGATCATCGAAGTCGGCCGCCCCCTGAGCGCGCGCCAGGGCCTGTACGTGACCCACATGCGCGACGAGGCCGCGCAGGTGATGGACTCGCTGGACGAGACCTTCCGCATCGGCCGCGCGCTTGGCATCCCCGTGGTGGTGTCGCACCACAAGCTGCAGGGCGCGCCCAACTTCGGCCGCAGCAGCGAGACGCTGCCCTTCATCGCGGCAGCCATGCAGCAGCAGCGCGTGTGCCTGGACTGCTACCCCTACACGGCAGGCTCCACCATGATCCGCACCGACCGCGGCATGCTCGACGGCCGCGTGCTCATCGCCTCCAGCAACCCGCACCCCGAATGCGCGGGCAAGGACCTGGACGACATCGCACGCGACTGGGGCGTGGACAAGTACGAGGCCGCACGCCGCCTGCAGCCCGGCAGCGCGATCTACTTCATGATGGACGAAAACGACGTGCAAAAGATCATGGCCTTCGACGAGACCATGATCGGCTCCGACGGCATCCCCATCGGTGAGAAACCGCACCCGCGCCTGTGGGGCACCTTCCCGCGCGTGCTGGGCCACTACAGCCGCGACCTGGGGCTTTTCCCGCTGGAGACGGCGGTGTGGAAGATGACAGGGCTCACGGCGCGCAACTTCGGCTTGGCCGACCGCGGGTTGCTGAAGGCAGGCTACGCAGCCGACATCGTGGTCTTCGACGCGGGCACCATCCGCGACACCGCCGACTACGCCGAACCCACAAGAGCGGCGGCTGGGGTGGATGCGGTGATCGTGAACGGCGCCATCACCTGGCGCGAGGGCGCGTCGCAGGGCGCGCGGGCGGGACAGGTGCTGACGCGTACGCCGGGCTGATCCTGCAAGGCGCCGGGTAGCATCCGCGCCCATGCCACCCCGCCATGCCACCTGTGACCACTTCTGCGCCTGGGACGGCGACACCCTCGTCCTGAACATCCTCGGCAAGCCCTCCGCGCCGCGCGACGCCATCGGCAAGCCCCACGGCGGCGCCATCAAGGTCAGCGTGACGGCCGCGCCCGAGGCGGGCCGCGCGACGGACCACATGTTGCGTTTCCTGGCCAAGGAGTTCGGCGTGGCGGTGCGCGATATCGAACTGGTGTTCGGCCGCGAGAGCGTGCACAAGCAATTGCGCATCCGGGCACCCACCCGCTGGCCGGCGGCGCTGGGCGAGATGCCCCCACGGCGCTGAGGGAAGCGCGCCGCCACAAGCCACGGCGACAATGCCGCCTGGCCCCCGCGCGCACTGCGGGCCTCCCGCGCCTGGAACTTTGCCCGGGCGACATGCTCCCATTGGCTCCATGATCCGCTGCACCCTCCCGCCGACTTTCCTGCGTTCCGCCCACCGCCGCCTAGGTCGGCTGCTGTTCGCCGCGTGTGCCGCGCTGCTGGTTGGGGCTGCGCTGCCGCCACCAGCTCTGGCACAGGCCCCTCTGGCGCTGACGGCCGCGGGGCCTGCAGCGGGGCCGACAGTCAAGACGGACCAGGTGCAGGCCGAACTGGTCGCCCATGCCCCGGACGGCATCCAGCCCGGCAGCACCGTGTGGGTGGGCCTGCAGCTGACCCATATCCCGGAGTGGCACACCTACTGGAAGAATCCGGGCGATTCCGGACTGCCCACCGAGCTGCGCTGGACCCTGCCGCCCGGCATCACGGCGGGTGACATCGCCTGGCCGCTGCCGAAGAAATTCCCGATCGGCCACCTGGCCAACTACGGCTACAAGGACACCGTGCTGCTGCCGGTGGCTTTGAAGGTGGACGCCAACTTCCAGCCCCCCGCCGGTGCCACCAGCCTGGATGTGCGCCTGCAGGCCTCATGGCTGGTGTGCCGCAAGGAATGTATTCCGCAGGAGGGCGAGTTCGCGCTGGCGTTGCCGCTGCAGGGCTCCACGGGCGGCCATGCCGCTGTCTTCGCCGCTGCCCAGGCCGCGCAACCGCAGAACCTGCCGGCGGGCGCCGGCCAGCAGATCCGCATCGACCAGAACGCCTTGCAGCTACGTATCGCCGGCCTGCCGGCCGCGCTGCAGGGCAAGACCCTGGAGTTCTTCCCGGAAACCCCCGAGGTGATCGAGACCGCTGCCGCCTGGACGCAGGCCTGGGAGGGCGATGTCTGGACCGCGCGTGTGCCGATCTCGCCCCAGCGCAGCGGCAGTCCCGAGGTCATGCCCGTGGTGATGGCCAGCGCCGGCAGCGGTTACCGCGCCGAGGTGCGTGTGGAAGGCACCTGGCCGGACCCGGCCACGATGGTCGCCACCGCGCCGGCCTCCGCCGGAGTGCCAGACAGCTGGAACCAGCCCGCGCGCGGAGCGGCGCTCGGCTTCTGGGCGGCACTGGCCGGGGCGCTGCTGGGCGGCCTGATCCTGAACCTGATGCCCTGCGTGTTCCCGGTGCTGGCCATCAAGGTGCTGGGCTTTGCGCAGCAGGGCGGCGACCGCGCCCAGCACCGTGCCACGGGCATGGCCTACACGGCCGGCGTGGTGCTGAGTTTTGTCGCGCTGGGGGTGCTGCTGCTGGTGCTGCGCGGCGCTGGCAACAGCCTGGGCTGGGGGTTCCAGCTGCAGAACCCGGCTGTCGTGGCGGGGCTGGCCCTGCTGTTCACGCTGATCGGCCTGAACCTGGCCGGCGTGTTCGGCATCGGCTCGGTGCTGCCTTCGTCCCTGGCCAGCCGGCAGCTGCGCCATCCCGTGGCCAACGCCTTCCTGACGGGCGTGCTGGCCGTGGCCGTGGCCTCGCCCTGCACCGCGCCCTTCATGGGCGCCTCGCTGGGGCTGGCCGTGAACCTGCCCACGGAGCAGGCGCTGGCCATCTTCGCCGCCATCGGCTTGGGGCTGGCCCTGCCCTACCTGCTGGCCAGCTGGGTGCCGGCCGTGGCGCGTGTGCTGCCGCGCCCGGGCGCCTGGATGGAAACGCTGCAGCGCTTCCTGGCCTTTCCGATGTTCGCCACGGTGGCCTGGCTGGTGTGGGTGCTGGGCCAGCAGAGCGGCATCAATGGGGCGGCGGCCCTGCTGGCGCTGCTGGTGGCCGTGGCCCTGCTGGCCTGGACACTGGGCCTGGCCGGTCGCACGCGCCGCGTGCTGGGCGGCTTCGCGGCGGTGCTGCTGCTGGTGATGGGCTGGGGCCTGGGGCCGCAGCTCACGCGCCCCGTCGACACCACTACCGCGCCGCTGGCGGCGGGTTGGGAACGCTGGGAGCCCGGCCGCGTGGACCAGATCGCGGCCAGTGGCCGCCCGGTGTTCGTGGACTTCACGGCCGCCTGGTGCGTGACCTGCCAGTACAACAAGACGACCACCTTGAGCAACTCCGCGCTGCTGGCCGAGATGGCGACGCGCAACGTAGCCCTGCTGCGCGCGGACTGGACCCGCCGCGACCCCGCCATCACGGCCGCGCTGCAGCGCCTGGGCCGCAGCGGGGTGCCCGTCTACGTGATGTACCAGCAGGGCCGCGCGCCCGTGGTCTTGTCCGAACTGATCAGCGTGCAGGATGTGCGCGACGTGCTGGCACGCCTGTAGCCCCCGCTTTCCCTTTTCAACCACCGACTTGAAGGAGAACGTGATGACCATCCTGCGCAGAAGCCTGATCGCCACCGCCACCCTGGCCGGCCTCGCCGCCGCCGCTCCCGCCTTCTCCGCTCCAGCGGTGGGCCAGATGGCACCGAACTTCACGCTCAAGGACACCAGCGGCAAGGCCGTGAGCCTGGCCGACTTCAAGGGCAAACACGTGGTGCTGGAATGGTCAACCCCGGTTGCCCGTATGTGCGCAAGCACTACCACAGCGCCAACATGCAGGGCACGCAGAAGGAGGTGACGGCCAAGGGCGTGGTCTGGCTCAGCATCAATTCCACCGAGGACAGCAGCTCCGACTACCTCGCGCCAGATGCACTCGCCAAATGGATGGGCGAGCAGAAGGCCGCGCCGACCCGCACGCTGATGGACCCCGAAGGCACCACGGGCCAGGCCTACGGTGCACGCACCACGCCGCACCTGTACATCATCGACCCGCAGGGCAAGCTGGTCTATGCGGGCGGCATCGACAGCATTCCGTCCTCGCGCGCGGACGACATCAAGACGGCCGTGAACTACGTCAAGCAGGGCGTGGGGCAGGCGCTGGCAGGGCAGCCACTCAGCAACCCGACGACGCGGCCCTATGGCTGCTCGATCAAGTACAAGTCCTGAGCAATCATCCGTTCGGGTGACTGCACCCTCGTCCTGGGTCATCCGTCACACCACGCGCAGGCGCCCGCGCACGCTTGCCAGCCAATAATCCCCTGCGTTACAAGGGGTCACGGGTTCAGGCCGGTATCCATCGGCACACGCTCCCTTGTTGTTCCGGCGAACCAACCGAGGGGAAATGCAATGGGAAAGAACCGGCTCGAAGCCTTCAGCGATGGCGTGATCGCCATCATCATCACGATCATGGTGCTGGAGCTGAAGGTGCCGCACGAGGCGACGTGGTCGGCATTGGGCGCGATCGCACCGGTGTTCCTGAGCTACGTGCTGAGCTTCGTCTACGTCGGCATCTACTGGAACAACCACCACCACCTGCTGCACGCCTGCTCCCGCGTGTCGGGTGGGATCCTCTGGGCCAACCTGCACCTGCTGTTCTGGTTGTCGCTGCTGCCTTTCGCCACGGGCTGGATGGGAGAGAACCATTTCGAGCCGGTGCCTTCTGCGCTCTACGGCCTGATCCTGCTGGCCTCGGCGATTTCGTACTGGCTGCTGCAGCGCGAGATCATCAAGGTGCAGGGCGAAGGCTCCGCGCTGAAGCGGGTCGTGGGCAGCGACTGGAAGGGCAAGCTCTCGCCCGTGCTGTACATCGTCGGCATCGTGGCGACCTTCTTCTCCGAGCCGCTCGCGCTGTGCATGTACGTCGGTGCCGCCCTGATGTGGCTGATCCCCGACCGGCGCATCGAACGCGCCATGGCGCACGAGGCCTGAAAAAACTCAGCCTGCAGCCTGCGGCGCGTCGGTAGGCCGGACCCCCAGCCGCGGCCCGTCATCCATCTCCACCCGGTTGCGGCCCGCCCGCTTGGCACGGTACAGCGCGGCATCGGCGGCCGCCACCCATTCGCGCGGCGTGGCCAGCCGCGGCTGCAGCGGCGCGATGCCGATGCTGGCCGTGAAGCGGAGCGCAGCGTGGTCGCGGATCCGGTGGCTCTCGGCCTGCACCCGGATGCGTTCCGCGATCTCGCGGGCCTGCGCCGCATCGGTGTCCACCAGCAGCAGCGAGAACTCGTCGCCGCCGTAACGCCCCGCGCAGTCGCTGCCGCGCACACAGCCCCGCACGATGTGGCCCAGCGCACGGATCACGTCGTCGCCCACCACATGGCCCAGGCGGTCGTTGATCTGCTTGAAGCCGTCGATGTCGAGCATCAGCAGGCTGGCGGCCTCGCCGGTGGCGCCATGGCGCTGCAGCGCGGCCTCGGCCTGCTGTTCCCAGTGCGTGCGGCCGTAGAGCCCGGTCAGCGGATCGATGCGCCGCAGTTCGTCCAGCAGCTGGTTCTGCCGTGACACCTTGCGGATCAGCCGGTAGCTGGACACGCTCACCGCCAGCGTGTGCAGCATCAGGATGGGCAGGCAGGCCACGACCACGCGCATGCTGCTCTCCAGCGACACCTGCCAGCCTGCGAACAGCCCGGCCAGCGCGCCGGCGATCACCATGCCCGGCAAGGACTTCAGCCACAGCCCGCGGATGCCGGGCGTGATCTTGTCCACCATGGTCAGTGTGACGAGCAGCACGCTGGGCAGCAGGTTGAAATGCATCAGGGGCACGAAGGCTCCTGCAAAGGCCGAGTCGATCAGCAGGTTGCGGATCTCGCAGCGGTAGGGGTCGGGATGGCGCAGTGCCCATAGCCGCGCCAGGTGCGGCCAGACGAAGCCTGCGAACACCACGAAAGCCCAGATGGACAGCGGGGCATCGTGTTCCAGCAGCACCACCATGGCCACCAGCGCGCCCAGGCCCATGCCGAGGACACGCAGGGGGTAGATGCGGCGGGGAAGCTGGTTGCGGTCTTCGGCCATGGGAGGAAAGGCGAAGCGGAGGTGTCTCCGGGCGCGGCGGCGGAGCGCCGTGCGGGCGTGCAGTCTACCAGCCGGTGGCTGCGCCCTGCACGGCCCCTTCAGGCCTGGCCGCCACCACCGAAATGGCGCGTTGCCACCACGCCATGGCTGTTCAAGGAAGTTAGCGCACGCCATAATCCCGCATCGCTCCCAGCGCCGCCAAAGGAATCTCCTTGCACCACGCTCCCCGTCCCTCCGTTGCGCCGGGTAGCGACCCGGACGCCACCTTGGTCCGGCCCGTGGTGCCGCAGGGCAAGGCGGTGCCAGCACAAGGGATCGATGCCGCGGTAGAGCCGGACTGGTGGTCCGAATCCGCAGACGGCCGGTGCAGCGAAAGCGCCGCCCTGTTCGCGGCCTCCCAGGCGGCCCCGCTCACCGTCGTGTGAGCGCAGCGTCCTGGCGGCAGTTTCCACGAGGGCTGCTGCCACAATAGCCGGATGACCGCCCCATCCTATGGCACCGCTTCTGCCAACCTCCAGAACGACACCTTCCTGCGGGCCTGCCTGCGCCAGGCCACGGACCACACGCCCGTCTGGCTGATGCGCCAGGCCGGCCGCTACCTGCCCGAATACCGCGCCACACGCGCCAAGGCGGGCAGCTTCATGGGCCTGGCCACCAACACCGATTTCGCCACCGAGGTCACGCTGCAGCCGCTGGAGCGGTATGCGCTGGACGCGGCGATCCTGTTCAGTGACATCCTGACGGTGCCCGATGCCATGGGCCTGGGGCTGGATTTCGTGATGGGCGAGGGCCCGCGTTTCGCGCATCCGGTGCGCGACGAAGCCGCCGTGGCGAAACTGGCCGTGCCCGACATGCACAAGCTGCAATACGTCTTCGACGCCGTCACGTCGATCCGCAAGGCGCTGCAGGGCCGTGTACCGCTGATCGGTTTCTCGGGCAGCCCCTGGACGCTGGCCTGCTACATGGTCGAAGGGCAGGGTTCGGACGACTACCGACTCGTCAAGACCATGCTCTACCAGCGGCCGGACCTAATGCACTGCATGCTGGCGATCAACGCCGACGCCGTGGCCGCCTACCTGAACGCGCAGATCGAAGCCGGCGCACAGGCCGTGATGGTCTTCGACAGCTGGGGCGGCGTGCTGGCCGACGGCGCCTTCCAGGAATTCAGCCTCGCCTACACGCAGCGCGTGCTGGCGCAGCTGCACCGCAGCCATGCGGGCGCGACCATCCCCCGCATCGTCTTCACCAAGGGCGGGGGCCTATGGCTGCAGGAGATGGCGGCCCTGGACTGCGAGGTGCTGGGCCTGGACTGGACCGTGAACCTGGGCCGCGCCCGGGCGCTGGTGGGGGGCCAGGCCGGCGGGCCGGGCAAGGCGCTGCAGGGCAACATCGATCCCACGGTGCTCTTCGCGCAGCCCGCGCAGATCGACGATGCCGTGCGCCAGGTGCTGGAGAGCTTCGGCACGCCGCACCGCGCACCCGCCTCCGCGCCGGACCAGACCGGCCCCACCCACATCTTCAACCTGGGCCACGGCATCAACCAGCACACGCCACCGGAGCACGTGGCGGCGCTGGTCGATGCGGTGCATCGCCATTCGCGGCGGCTGCGCGCCTGAGACGGCGCCGTCTACCACCAAAATCGTCCAAAAACGGTTGGTGAACCCTGACTTGTGCACAAAAACTTTGTTGCGGCGCGCCAACCGGGGCTTTCCCGCCACAACCGCGCTACAAAAGCCATAGTCGTTCCAAGTCATTGATTCATATAGAAATTGGTGTGATGCTTTTTTGACAGGCAATCCAGCCAAAGCCTTGATTGGCAAGGCTTTGGCGCCGGCCGAGGGCATATATCAACAAAGTTATCCACAGAAAGTCTGGATGACTCCCAAAGCGCTTGCGCATCAAGCACTTAGAGGATATTTCACAAGTTCACATCAACAATGACCGCCAACCTGGGCACCTCCTCCGAGCCGCTTTTGTCGGTGGTGGTGGCCACCCCCGCCCACAGCCAGATCGCCGGCGCCCTGAGCTACCGCAGCGTTGAAGCCTTGCCTGCAGGCAGCCTGGTGCGCGTGCCGATGGGGCGGCGCGAGACGCTGGGCGTGGTCTGGGACGCCCCCGCGCCCGAGGACATCCCGGCGCTGGACCCCGCGAAGCTGCGCTCCGTCGCCGCCGCCCTGACGGGCCTGCCGCCCCTGAGTGCGGCCTGGCGGCGGCTGGTGGGGTTTGCGGCGCGGTATTACCAGAGGTCGCTGGGCGAGGTGGCCCTGGCCAGCCTGCCGCCGCAGTTGCGCGACCTGAACGACACGCAGCTGGCACGGCGCCTGCGCCGCAAGCCTGCCGCGGCACCGGCCGAAGCGCCCGCTGGCGCGCAGCTGCCGCCCGTCCTCAGCCCCGAGCAGCAGGCCGCGCTGGCGGCCTTCCACACCCACCGCGGCGCCAGCCTGCTGTACGGCACCACCGGCAGCGGCAAGACCGAGGTGTACCTGCATGCCGTGCAGGAGATGCTGCAGCAGGACCCGCAGGCCCAGGCCATCGTGATGGTGCCCGAGATCAACCTCACGCCGCAGCTGCAGGAACGTTTCGTGCAGCGCTTCGCGCCCCTGTACGGCCCCCAGGCCGTGGCCACGCTGCACAGCGGCATGACGAACCCGCAGCGCCTGGCGGCCTGGCTGTCGGCGCACCTGGGCCAGGCGCGCGTGGTGCTGGGCACGCGCATGGCGGTGTTCGCCTCCGTGCCCCACCTGCGGCTGCTGGTGGTGGACGAGGAACACGACCCCAGCTACAAGCAGCAGGAAGGGGCGCGGTATTCGGCACGCGACTTGGCCGTCTACCGCGGCCACTCCGAAGGCGCCCGCGTGCTGCTGGGCTCGGCCACCCCTTCCCTGGAAAGCTGGTACCTGAGCCGCCCCGCTGCCGAGGGGGGACGCTACCAGCGCCTGCTGATGCCCAGCCGCATCGGCGCCAAGGCCCAGCTGCCGCTGGTGCGCCGCGTGGACATGAACCACCAGCCGCGCAAGGCGGTCATCGCCCCGCCGCTGGTCGACGCACTGCGCCAGCGCGTGCTGGCCGGCGAACAGAGCCTGGTGTTCCTGAACCGGCGCGGCTACGCACCCGTCCTGCAGTGCGGTGCCTGCGAGTGGAAGAGCGCCTGCCCGCACTGCAGTGCCTTCCGCGTCTTTCACAAGATCGACCGCAGCCTGCGCTGCCACCACTGCGGCTTCGCCGAAGCCGTGCCGCGCGCCTGCCCCGAGTGCGGCAACATGGACATCCACCCCGTGGGCCGGGGCACCGAGCGGCTGCAGGAGCACCTTGCCGAGCTGCTGGCCGACGTGCGCCGCCCCGCGACGCCGGAACACCCCGAGGGCGCACCCGTGCGTATCGCGAGGATCGACGCCGACAGCACGCGCCAGGCCGGCAGCCTGGAGACACAGCTTGCAGAGGTGCATTCCGGCGAGGTGGACATCCTGGTGGGCACGCAGATGGTGGCCAAGGGCCACGACTTCCGCCGCATCACGCTGGTGGCCGCCGTGAACCCCGACAACGCGCTGTTCTCCAGCGACTTCCGCGCGCCCGAGCGCCTGTTCGGCCTGCTGATGCAGGCCTGCGGCCGCGCGGGCCGCGACGCCGATATCCAGACCCGCAGCGAGATGTGGGTGCAGACCTTCCAGCCGCAGCATCCGCTGTTCGACGCCCTCAAGCGCCATGACTACGAAGCCTTCGCCGCGCAGCAGCTGAAGGAGCGCGCCCAGGCCGTGTTGCCGCCCTTCAGCTACCAGGCCCTGCTGCGGGCCGAGGCGCGCAGCCAGGAGGTGGCGCAGGGCTTCCTGGCCGCCGCGCGCGACGCGGCCGGTGCGCAACTGGCCCACCTGCCGGGCTTCGACCAGGTGACGCTGTTCCCCGCCGTGCCCCTGGGCGTGCAGCGCGTGGCCAACGTGGAACGCGCGCAGATGCTGGTGGAGAGCCCGTCGCGCGCGGCGTTGCAGAATTTCCTGGCCGCATGGCAGGCAGAGCTGCATGCGACGCGGCAGGGGCCGGCGGGCAAGGGGCTGCTGCGCTGGGCCATCGACGTGGATCCCTTGCTGATCTGAGCAAGCCTTGGCCCGATGCGCCGACGAGGCCCCCAGCATCCGGGATGCGTGCCTGCCGTTTCGAGAATAGCTTCAGGCCATGGAGACGACGCGCCAGGCTTCCAGCTTGGCCGCGAAAGGCATGCCGGCATGCGCAGGGCTGGTCGAGGGCAGCCGGAAAAATTCGAGCGCCTCGCCCGCAACCCCGAGATGGGGCCGCACATGCCGGCGGAACACCTCGGCCGCCGTGGCGCCGTTGAAGCACACGCGGCGGATTTGCGGGTGCGCCGCAAAGAAGGCGACGAAGTCGTTCGGCACGATGCTGTCGCGCGTGATAGCCGCGTCCAGGCTGCCCTCGCGCACACAGCTGGCGAGCACGTCCCACACCGCGACCCGGTTCCGCAGCAGCGCATCGCGGCGCTGGGCATAGGGCGCCGCAGGGTCGAAATCCAGCCAGTGGCCCAGGATGCGCCAGAAGGCGTTGTGCGGGTGGCCGTAATACTGCTGCAGCCGCAACGACGCCACACCGGGCATGCTGCCGAGCACCAGCACGCGGGCGCGGACATCGGCGATGGGCGGAAAACTGTAGACCGGTGTCGTCACGCGGACGATGGTAGCGACTTGGGCCGGCGCCATCCTCCTACACACGATGGCGCGCCCGGCGTACACCGGCGCCGTCCTCCGGCATCCATGATGCCTGCTACTGGAGCATTGCCATGAGCGCCATTCCCGAATCCCACCGGCCCCGCCATTTCTCGATGGTGCGCGACTTCCACCTCGCGGACTTCTTCACGCTGGGCAACGCCGCCTGCGGCATGGCCTCGGTGCTGTTCGCGATGCTCTACATGGCGACCGGCGATGTGCGGCAGTTCCTGCTGTCGGCCATGATGACCCCCATCGCGCTGGTCTTCGACGTATTCGACGGCCGCATCGCGCGCTGGCGCCAGCAGCATTCCGCGCTGGGGCGCGAGCTCGATTCGCTGGCAGACATCGTGTCCTTCGGCGTCGGCCCTGCCGCGCTGGCTTTTGCTGCCGGCCTCAACGGGGGCTGGGACGCGCTGATCTTGATGTACTTCGTGTGCTGCGGCGTGAGCCGGCTGGCGCGCTTCAACGTCACGGCCGAGTCCATGACGGTCGACGGTGGCAAGGTAAAGTACTTCGAAGGTACGCCCATCCCCACCAGCGTGGTGCTGACCGGCGTGCTGGCCTTCGCCGCCTGGCAGGATCGCCTGGGCGAGATGGTCTATGGGGGCGCATGGATGCTCGGACCCCTGGTGCTGCATCCGCTGTCCCTGCTGTTCGCGCTCTCCGGCACGCTGATGATCAGCAAGACACTGCGGATCCCGAAGTTCTGACGAGGTTCAGGCCCCCACGGGCCGCTCGCCGGCCACGGTCGTGCGGTGCAGCAGGCGCCGGCTGCCGTCATAGTCATTGATGGCCAGGTGCAGCAGGCAGCGGTTGTCCCACACCGCCAGGGTGCCGGGTGTCCAGCGCAGGCGGCAGGTGAACTCGGCCTGCACCGCGTGGTGGAACAGGTACTGCAGCAGCGGCCTGGACTCGGCCTCGGTCATCCCCTCGAAGAACTGCGTGTAAACCGGATTCACGAACAGCGCCTTGCGGCCGGTCACGGGGTGCACGCGCACCACCGGCTGCAGCACCTCGCGGTCGGCCGTGGGGTCGTTGCGCACCATGCCCACGGAGCGGCTCACGGCCGCGCCCGCACCGGGCCCCTTGGTGCCGTGGGGCCAAGCGGTCTGCACGGCGCGCAGCGGATCGAGCAGCTTCTGCAGGCCGGGCGACAGCGCCTCGTAGGCCGCGTACTGGCTGGACCACAACGTGTCGCCACCGAACTCCGGCAGCTCCAGCGCGTACAGCAGCGTGAGGCTGGGCGGCTCGTCAAGGAATGAGAAGTCCGAGTGCCAGGTGCCGCCGAAGGTGCTGATCTTGCGTTCGTCGGCCTCCTTGAGCACCGCGATGATGTCGGGGTAGGCGTCCAGGTGCCGGATGAAGGGCACGCGCAGGATGTCGCCGAATCGCCGCGTCACGGCCAGCTGCTGCTCGGGCGTGAGCTGCTGGTCGCGGAAGAACAGCACGCTGTGGTCGGCGAGCGCCTGCTGGACCTGTTGCCACGCGGCTTCGGAAGGCGCCTTGAGGTCGATGCCGAAAACGTCGGCACCGCATGCAGGCGCGAGGGGGCGGATGCGGAGTTCAGAGGACATGGGCGGATTATGGGTTCATGCGCCCGCGTGCCCGCTCACGCGGCCGGAATCACCGGCAGCAGGATATGCGAGGCATGCACCGTATCGTGCAACACGGTCTGGTGCGCCACCTCCATGCGCGTGCCGGTCGCCACGTCCTCGCCGGTATTGAGGTTGCGGTTGAAGCGCGGGAAGTTAGAGCTCGAGATCTCGACGCGCAAACGGTGCCCGGCCAGGAAGATATTGCTGGTCGGCGCGAGTTCGATGCGGTAGGTTTCGACTTCGCCGGGCGTCAGCAGCACGGCCTGCGTGTAGCCCTTACGGTAGCGCGCGCGGAGGATGCCTTCGGCCAGGTGGATCGCCTGCCCGCCGGGGTGCACGTCCACCAGCTTGGCCGTGAAGTCCGTGTCGCGCGCGGACGAAGCCGCATGCAGCACCATCTCCAGCGGCCCGGTCACCTCCAGGTCTTCCTGCAGCACCGCACTGGTGTAGACCATCACGTCGTCGCGCCGCTCCACGGGCCGCTGGTCGATGGGGCCGGGCAAGATCTGGTCCTGCGCGAACTTCATCTGGGTCCAGGTGGTGTTGTTGCCGCCCAGCGTGGGCACAGGGTTGTCGGGGTCGTAGTCGTAGTGGTCGGGCGGCTCCTCGCCGGGGGCGACGGGTGAGAGCACGCCGTCACCGTACATCGAATTCGCGCGGCCGCGGCTGTGCAGGTACCAGGGCGTGAACACCGTGCGCGCCAGCGGCCATTCGTGTTCGTGGCGCCATTTGTTGGCGCCCATCACGAAGAGCTTGATGGGCGGCTCGTCCATGATGCCGTTGTCGATGCCCTTGAGCCAGTGGTCGAACCAGCGCAGGTCTTCGGCATTCAGGTCCACGAACGCGTCGGGGCCGAAGTCGATGTCGCCGAGCTTGGAGCCCTCGGGGATATGGTGCGTCCACGGCACGATGTAGATTTTCTGGTTCTTGCGTGCATGCTCCGTGGCGCCACGCTCACGCACACCGTTGAACATGCGGAACATCGCGGCGGTGTAGGCGTCGTACCAGCCGCCCTGCTGGACGATCGGCACGTCGATCTGGTGCAGCCGCTCCTCGGTGTTGAGCGCGCTCCAGTAGTCGTCGTATTCGGCGTGCTGCAGCCATTCGCGGAAGTACGGTATTTCGTGACCGACCGCGGCGATGTCGGCATCGATGAGCGGCAACTGCCGGTAGAAGCGCTGGTTGCCAAAGAGATGTGCACAGCCGCGCTGCGCGAAGGCCACATTGGTGTGGAAGGTGATGGCTGCCATCAGCGTGATGGCCCACTGGATCGCGCCGCCTGTGTGGTGGTAGTCGCCGAAGTAGTCGCCCATGATGACCTGCGGCGCCATGGCCGTGAGGTGCGGGCTACGGTGCGGCGCGAGCTGCCACTGGAAAAGGCCGCCGTAGGAGCGCCCGCTGGTGCCGATCTTGCCGTTGCACCAGGGCTGCGCGGCGATCCAGGCCAGCGTGTCATGGCCATCCGGGCCGTCGTCCCGGTACGGATAGAACTCGCCCTCCGACTCGAACTTGCCGCGGTTGTCCTGCACCACGCAGGCATAACCCCGCCGCGCCCACCAGCAGGCCCAGTCGATGTGCCCGTCGCGCGTGCTCTCATACGGCGTGCGCAGCAGCAGCACGGGGAACGGGCCTTCCAGCCCCTGCGGCAGGTAGACATCGGCCGACAGCCGGATGCCGTCGCGCGTGGTTGCCTTCTGGTCGTAGAGGCAGTGGATGTCGTGGATCGGGGAGGAGGCGGTCATGCGTGCGGTGCTCCATGCAGGGGATGTTCAGTGTCGCAAGAGTTGGCCGGCGTGTGCGCCCGTGGGATGGCCATCGGCAATGGTGGCCACACCGTTGACGAAGAGATGGACCACGCCCTCGGCCAGGCGCGAGGGCGCATCGACGGTGCCCCGGTCTGTGTAGCGCGGCCAGTCCAGCAAGGCGATATCGGCCCAGGCGCCGGGGCGGATGCGGCCGCGGTCGGACAAGCCGAGGCGTTCGGCGGGCAGCGCCGTCATGCGATGCACGGCGTCCTCCAGCGCCAGCGCGCGGGTCTCACGCACCATGCGGCGCAGGAACCACGAGGCCCAGGTGTAGGCGCCGTGGAACACCTCGCCGGCCAGGGGCCCATCGGGTGCCAGCGTGGTGGCGTCAGATCCCGGCATGCAGCCCGGATGCTGGTAGGTGCTGCGCAGCATGTCCTCGGTGTAGGTCTTGAGCAGCACCATCGGCTTCTGCAGGTGTTCCACATCGGCGCGCAGCACGGCCAGTGCGGCATCCCAAGGCGCCAGGCACATGCGTTGGCCGATGGCCGCAAAGTCCATGCCGTTGTACGGCGCCATGGCCACGCTGTCGACCAGCACCACGCGCGACCAGTCGCCCACGCCCGTGATGAGGTTGGGGTGCGCACGCACGCGCTCCAGCACCTGCGCATCGCCCAGCCGCCGGTGGATCTCGCCGGGCGTGCCCTGCTGCAAATCGATGGGCAGCAGGTTCTTCAGGTGCGTGAAGCCGAACATGCGCGTGTGCATGTCGAAGCCCAGGTCCAGGCCCCGCGCCAGTGCCGCGTCCACGCGCTCCAGTGCGGCCAGCGTGCCGGGCAGGCCGCTGCGCGGCGTGATGTGCGAAATCTGCAGGCGCACGCCGGTGCGCTCCGCCGTAACCAGGGCCTCGTCGATGGCCTGCAGCGCGTGTCGGTCGCGGTCCCGCGTGTGGGTGGCGTAGAGGCCGCCACGCCGCGCGACGATGCGGCACAGGGCGTCGACCTCATCCGCAGTGGTGGCGCTCTCCTGCGCGTACTCCAGGCCGGTGGAGAAGCCGTGGGCGCCAGCTTCCAGCGCCTCCTCCAGCGCACCGGCCATCGCGCGGGCCTCCTCGAGCGTGGTGGCGCGCTGCTGCAGGCCCAGCTGCGACAGCCGCAGCTGCCCGTTGGGCACCAGGGCCACCACGTTGATGGCCGGTCGCGCCTGCTCCAGCCGCTCCAGGTAGCCGGCCATGCTGCGCCAGCCGAAGAAGCCATCGGACGGAATAGGCCCGTAGATGGCGTTGCGTGCCGCCGCGATGTCGCGCAACGGCGCGCAGCCATGGCCGCAGTTGCCGATCACCTCCAGCGTCACGCCCTGGTGCACGGCGCTGCGTGCACGGGGGTCCAGCAGCAGCGTGAGGTCCGAGTGGCTGTGGATGTCGATGAAACCCGGCGTGAGCAGCAGGCCATGGCAGTCGAGTGTGGCCTCGTTGCCGAGGCTGCCGGGAGATGCCACATCGGTGATGCGGCCCTCGGCCATGCGCACATCGGCGTCGAAGGCCGGCGCGCCGCTGCCGTCCACCACCGTGGCCCGCGACAGCACCAGGGGCGGTGCCGCGGTGGTCACTGGGTAACCTCCGCGCTACGCGCTGCGGTGCGAGCGCCCTTCGGAACGGCCGGGCGGGCGCTCATGGCTGCGTGGGGACGCGTCGCCCGTCGCGCGTGCGCCGGGTGGCCGCTTCGTCGATGTGCCAGGTGGTCCCGTCTTGCCGGGCCACGACGCCATAGTCGCGCAGTGCGCCGGCCTCGCTGACACGGCCCTGCCGCAGGTCGCCCAGCACCAGCGCCGAGTCGCGCAGCAGCGGATCGCCGTGGCCACCGCCACCAGAGAGGGTGTGGTGGAACAGGTCGCCGCGGCGCAACTGCACAGGCTCCTTGAACAGCACCGGCAACAGACGCTCGTCCGGCCCCGGGTTCACGAGGTTCATCGACGGCGTGCCAGGCTGCCCGCCGTGCAGGCCATAAGGCGGGAAGCGCCGCTTGTCCGAACGCACGGTGATCACCGCCTCGTCGGCCAGCAGGCGGATCTCGCGCACGATGGCCAGTCCGCCACGGTGGCGGCCGGGTCCGCCGGTGTCGGGCACCAGCGCGTAGCGCTCGATGCGCAGCGGGTGCTCGCGCTCGATCATCTCGATGGGAATGTTGGACTGGTTCGCACCGATATGCGCCACGCCGTCCTGGCCGTCGTGCTGCGGTGTACCGCCCCAGGTGCCCATCATGGTCTCGACGAAGACGAAGGCGCGGCCTGCGTGGATGCCACCGATGGAGGGGATGGTGGAGCCGCCGCTGCCGTCGGCCGGCACGCGATCGGGCAGGGCCTGCGCCAGCGCGCCCATGATGCAGTCCATCATGCGAAAACCCGTGATGCCGCGCGCGCCGCAGGCCGCAGGTGCACGCGGATTGACGATGCTGTCGGCGGGCGCCCGCACGGTGATGGGCCGCGTGAAGCCCTGCGCATTGGGCACCTCGATGCCCAGCACCGAGCGCAGCGCCGCATACGCCGCGGCCTTGGTGAAAGGGATGGGCGCATTGATGCCACCGGCCACCTGGGGCGAGGTGCCCGCCCAGTCCACCACCACCTCGCTGCCTTGCACCGTCAGCGCCAGCTCGAAGCGGATGGGTTCGGGGTTGTCGCCCAGGCCGTCGATGTGGTTGTGGAAGCGGTAGGTGCCGTCGGGTATGTCGGAGAAGCCCGCGCGCGCCAGGGCCTCCGCGTGGTCGTGGATGGCTGCGAAGGCGGCGCGCAACGTGTCGCGCCCGTAGCGGCGGAACAGCTGCGTGAACTCGCGCTCGCCCACCAGGCAGGCCGCCACCTGGGCCTTCACGTCGCCCAGCACCTTGTCGGGCACGCGCACGTTGGCGGCGAGGATGTCCCACACGGTCTGGTTCTCCACGCCCGCGCTCCAGAGCTTGAGCACTGGCAGGCGCAAGCCTTCCTGGTAGATCTCGGTGGAGCCGATCGAGTTGCTGCCCGGCACGATGCCGCCGATGTCGTTGAGGTGCGCCACCGTCGTGGCCCAGGCCTCGATCTCACCGTCCAGGAAGATAGGCCGCACGATGTACATGTCGGGCAGGTGCTGGCCCGCCGCGAGGTACGGGTCGTTGAAGATGTAGACATCGCCCGGCACAGCCTGCGGCGCATGGTGCCGCAGCAGGTTGGCC
This sequence comes from Burkholderiaceae bacterium, assembly GCA_965278985.1. GTDB lineage: Bacteria > Pseudomonadota > Gammaproteobacteria > Burkholderiales > Burkholderiaceae_C > CAISIP01. Next base: position 4,248,282 of record OZ257131.1, read on the forward strand.
ATGGCGTCGAAAAAACTGCCAAGATGCAGCGGCGTGGTCAGGCCCTGGGCCAGCGTGTGGCCGTGGCGGTCGCAGATGGCGGTGGAATAGTCCATCGCGTCGCGCACAATGCTCGAATAGGCGGTGCGCATGATGATCAGCGCCAGCTCATCGGCGATGGTGTCCAGCGCGTTCTTCACCACCTCGAGCAGGAAGGGGCTGGGGCGCGTGGCGGGTGGCATGAGGACGCTTTCCTTCACAGGCTGATCACGATATTGCCGGCCGCGTCGCGGTGCACGGTGGCGTCGGGCGGCACGACCGTGGTGCCGTCGTAGTCCTCCACTACCAGCGGTCCGGGCTGCGGCGTGGCCTGCAGGTCGGAGCGCCGCAGCACCGGCACCGCGTGCGTGCCGCGCTCGGGGCCGAAGTAGGCCACACGGGCCGCCGCCCGCGACGCATCGCGCGGGCGTTCGCGCACCACGATGCGTGCGGGCTGCCGCGTGGCATCCACCAGCGTGCCCATGACCTCCACCGCCACCACCTCCACGCCGTCGCCTTCACCCGCGCGCGCGCGGTGGCCGTAGCTGCGCTGGTGTTCGGCCTCGAAGGCCTCGGCAAGTGCCCGCAGGGCTCCGGCATCGATCACGCCCGGGGACAGCGGGATCTGCAACTCGAAGGCCTGGCCGATGTAGCGCATGGCGGCCATGTGGCGCAGCTGCAAAGCTGCGGGTGGCACGCCCAGCACCGCGCCCACCTGCAGCTCCATGCGGTCCAGGCCCTGCCGCAGCACGGCCGGGTCGACGGCGTCGAGTGGCTGCAGGAACGCCTGGCGCTGGCTGAACTCCAGCGGCGCCACCGACAGCCCCACCGCGCTGAACACGCCCGCTGCGGGCGGCACCAGCACCTTGCGCATCTGCAGCTGCCGCGCCAGCTCGGCGGCGAAGACGCCACCGTTGCCTCCGAAGGCCATCAACACGCAGTCGCGCGGATCGCGCCCGCGGTAGGTGGACACGGCCTTGACCGCGCGCATCATGTTCGCCGCAGCCACCACGTATACGGCCCATGCTGCCTCCTGCACGCTGCCGCCCAGCCGCGCCGCCACACCGTCACGCAGCGCCTGCGCAGCCAGCGCCGCGTGGATGGGCACGCTGCCTGCGGCCAGCGCCAGCGGATTCAGGTACCCCAACACCACGTTGGCGTCTGTCACCGTCGCCTCGCGGTTGCCCGCGCCGTAACACGCGGGCCCGGGCACGGCACCCGCGCTGCGCGGCCCCACCTTGACCGCGCCGGCGCGGTCGAACCACACCAGGCTGCCACCACCAGCGCCCACCTCGGACACGTCGATCACAGGCAGCTTCAACGCATACCCCCCGCCCTTGACTAGGCGGCTGGACAGCGAGATGCCGCCGCCCACCTCGTACTCGTCGGTGCGCATCACCTCCCCGCCCTCGACCATCGCGGCCTTGGCGGTGGTGCCACCCATGTCGAAGGTGATCACGTCCGGATGGCCGCTGCGCGCGGCCTGGAAGGCTGCACCGATTACACCGGCTGCCGGCCCGCACTCCACGATGCGCGCGGGCATGCGCACCACCGAGGCCGCATCCAGGATGCCGCCGGTGGACTGCATCACCAGCAGCCGCCCGGGTACACCGGCCTGCTGCAGGCTGCGCTCCAATGCGCCGATGTAGCGCGCCACCGGAGGGCCGACATACGCGTTGATCACCGTCGTGCTGGTGCGCTCGTATTCGCGGATCTCGGGCAGGATGTCGCAGGACAAGCTCAGGAACACGTCCGGCAGTGCTGCGCGCACCATCGCGCCGATGCGCTGCTCATGGGCGGGGTTGATGTACGAGTGCAGGCAGCACACGGCAATGGCCTCCACGCCCTGCGCGCGCAGCGCCTCGATGGCCCGAGCCATGTCGGCCTCGTCCAGCGGCACCACGATCGAGCCGTCCGCGGCGACGCGCTCACGCACCTCCATGCGCAGCTCACGCGGGGACAGCGGCTCAGGCTTCACGTACAGCGGGTCGTAGAGGCGCGGCACGCGGATGCGGCGCAGCTCCAGCACATCGCGGAAGCCCTGCGTGGTGATCAGGCCCGTGCGGGCGCCGCGCCCTTCGAGGATGGTGTTGGTAGCCACCGTGCAGCCATGCAGCACCTGCCCGATGTCACCCGGCTGCAGCCCCTGCGCCGCCAGCAGCGTCTGCATGCCTTCCACGATCGCACGGCTGTAGTCGTCGGGCGTGGAGGGCAGCTTCTCGGTGGCGATGCTGCCGTCCTCCAGCGTCAGCGTGAGGTCCGTGAAGGTGCCGCCGATGTCGGCGGACAGCGTCAGGTTGCGGGGCATGCGCCGCAGTCTAGGAGCCGTTCTTTCAAAAGGAAAATGATATTCTCGTATCCAACGACATTCATTTTCCTGATGCTGCGCGGCCTCACCCTCAAGCAGATCGAGTCCTTCTACTGGACCGCGACCCTGGGCAGCTACACCGCCGCCGCAGCGCGGCTCAACACCACGCAGCCCGCGATCTCCAACCGCATCCGCGAGTTCGAACAGGCGCTGTGCACGGGTGTCTTCGAGCCCGGCCTGCGCCAGCCCCGCGTCACGGCGCAGGGGCGCGAGGTGTTGGCGGTGTGCGAGCAGTTCCTGCAGCTGGGGCAGGCCCTGGAGCAGGTCGCGGGTGGCGAGCGCTCGGTGGGTGGCCTGGTGCGCGTGGGGGCGGCCGACACCGTGGCCCTCACCTGGCTGCCGCTGCTGATGTCAAGGCTGGGTGTGCAGTACCCGCAGGTGGAGATAGAACTGATCGTGGACCTGAGCCTGCACCTGCAGACGCGGCTGGAAGCGCGCGAGCTGGACATCGCCTTCCTGGTGGGCCCCATCGCCGACCCGCGCATCCACACGCGCCCGCTGGGCAACGTGCGCAACGCATGGATGTGCGCGCCCTCCCTGCTGCGCGGACGCGGCAAGGCGCTGTGCCCGCAGGAGATGGCGCAGATCCCGATCTTCACGCACTCGCGCGGCACGCACCTGCACCAGGCCGTGGCGCGCTGGTTCGAGGACCACGGTGCGCGGCCGGCGCGCGTGCATGGCTGCAACAGCCTCTCCGGCATGATCCGCATGACGGCCGCCGGCCTGGGCCTGAGCGTGTTGCCCATCGACCTGTTGCGCGACGAACTGCGCAGCAAGCAGCTGGTGGTGGTGGCGCCGCAGAAGAAGTTTCCGGACAACCGCTTCCTCGTTGCCCACCACGCCGAGCGCGTGGATGCCACGGTTGCGGTGATCTCGGAGCTGGCGCTGGAGCTGGCGCAGGACAGCGGGGTGTTCCACGCCTGAGACGACGTGGGCCGCAGCCCGCGGCAACTCAGTAGCTGTACACGCCCCGCCCTGTCTTTCGCCCCAGCCGGCCTGCGGCGACCATCTCCTTGAGCAACGGGCACGGCCGGTACTTGCTGTCGCCGAACTCCTCCAGGTAGACGTTCATCACGGCCAGGCACACGTCCAGTCCCACGAGGTCGGCCAGCGCCAGCGGGCCGATGGGCTGGTTGCAGCCCAGCTTCATGCCGGCGTCGATGTCGTCGGGCGTGGCCAGGCCCTCGGCCAGCACGAAGAAGGCCTCGTTGATCATCGGCACCAGGATGCGGTTGACCACGAAGCCCGGCGCGTTCTTGACGGTGATCGGCGACTTGCCGAGTTTCTTCGCCAGCGCATGCACCGCATCGTGCGTCGCGTCGCTGGTCTGCAGGCCGCGGATGATCTCCACCAGCGCCATCATCGGCACGGGGTTGAAGAAATGCATGCCGATGAACTGCTCGGGCCGGCTGGTCACGGCGGCCATCTTGGTGATGCTGATGGACGAGGTGTTGGAGGCGATCAGCGTCTCTGGCGACAGCACGGCCTCAGCCTGCTTCAGGATCTTCACCTTCAGGTCGTAATTTTCGGTCGCGGCCTCGATCACGAGTTGCCCCTTGGCCAGGTCCTCGTAACGCGTGCTGGTCTGGATGCGGGCCAGCGCGGCGTCCTTGTCGGCTGCCGTGATCTTGTCCTTCTTGAGCAGCCGGTCCAGGCTGCCGGCCACGGTGGCCAGGCCCTTCTGCACGGCGGCCTCCGAGATGTCGACCATCACGACGTTGACGCCGCTGACGGCGCAGGCCTGCGCGATACCGTTGCCCATGGTGCCGGCGCCGATGATGCCGACGGTGTGGATGGGGGTGGTCATGGATTCACTCCTTGCGATGGTTTCGGGAATGGGGATGGCAGCCATTGTCGCGTGGCCGGCTTCACCTTGCCTGCAACCACGGCGACAACTACACTGGTCAATCTACACGAAAGAATTTCCACGATGAAGAACATCACCTTCACCGCCGAGGAAAGCCTGATCGAGGCCGCACGCGAGCAGGCCCGGGCCGACCAGACCACGTTGAACGAACAGTTCCGGCAGTGGCTGGAGCAATACGCCCGCAAGCGGCAGGCTGCGCGGGCCGTGGAAGTCATGGAGCGCATGGGCCGGTATGTCTCCTCTGGAGGACGCAAGGCGACGCGGGACGCCCTCAATGAGCGCCGCTGATTTCCTGGACACCAACATCCTGGTCTACGCCGTCGACCTGGCGTCTCCAGCCAAGCGCGGCATCGCGCAGGAACTTGTCGCGCGTGCTCTGGCCGACCAGTCGGCCGTCATCAGCTTCCAGGTAGTGCAGGAAACGCTCCAGGCCCTGACGCGCAAGAGCCGCGTGGTCGCGAAGACCGAAGATGCGCAGGATTTCCTGGCGAGCGTGTTGACGCCCCTGTGGAAGGTGCATGCCAGCACGGCCATGTACGCCCGCGCGTTGCATATCCAGGCGGGCAAGGGGTTTTCCTTCTACGACAGCCTGATCGTGGCGGCCGCGCTGGAGAGCGGCTGCAAGCGCCTGCTGAGCGAGGACCTGCAGCACGACCAACGCATCGACGGCTTGCGCATCGAGAATCCGTTTCTCTGATGTCCAAGCTCCGCAGCTGTCAGAGCTGCGAATGCCGGCTACCTGCTTCGCAATGCCTCTTGTGCCAGATCCAGATCGTCCGCTCTGCCAGGCTTGGAAGTGATGCTTTCCAACGCGCCGCGCGTCATGTGCCTATAAAGCATCTTGTTCCAGCGGCGCAAGTGCTCATCCGGAGCGTTCATCCAGTTCTGGATGTTCCTGGCGCGTTGAACCGACAGCGTGTGTGTACTACCGCGTTGCAGCTGCATTTCCGCTTCGGCACGGGAATCCTGGCGAAGCCAATAGCCGATCCATTGCTCCAATAAGCGACGCCCGTCATCGCCCGTTCGAAGCAGCATCGCCACCGAGAATTGGTCAGCCATGTCTTCTTCAGAAGATCCAGGCTCGCCCCACTTGTTCAGAAGTGAATGCCCATACTCGTGAAACAGAACCGCGATGATTGCGCCTCCACTCCTTTGGCGGCCGAGATCTGAAATCAACTCGGTGCACAGCGTAATCGCCGCTGACTGCCTATCGGAAAACGCGTTCGACTGTCCACAAGGTTTAACGATGACATTGAGATCAGCGCTATCGAAAGTGGAGGCCATCATCGCCTGCACTTTTTGAAACCCGCTTCGAAAGGCTTCCTGTTCATCGGACGACAGGTTGCGGCGAGTGGCGATGCTGACAGTCAGGTTCTTCTTGAAGACTGCTGCGTAGCTGTTGTCAAGCACAAGGAAATGGGCACCGTCGGAAGATACCTGATAGCGCATGGTGATGGGAGCGCGCCCTCTCACTTGACCGCGACATGGCGTCTGCGACGAATACGCTCTTGCTTCTGACTCCGTCAGAAAACAAGCCGTGATGTCGTTGAAAGGCTTGCTGGAAACATCCACCTGCACAGCCAACTCATCACCTCGCCGCAAGACACCAAAAGGAACCAGTTTGAACTGCGCGGGCCCCACGACTTCCTGGACACGCGTCATGTCTTGGAAAACGGAATGGATCTCCACGAATGCGGAGTGCGCTGACAAAGCCAGAAAAAAGAACAAAGCAACGAGCATGTGCTTCATGGCGGTGATCCTAATCGAGGCAACAACGATCTCGAATGCAATCCAAGTATGAGATCGGCATTTGCACTATAGCGACACTGAAGAGCACCAACCCGGTTAGCCCACTCGCTCCCGCCGCGCCCCCACCCACACCATCACCAGGTTGCTCGCCACGATCAGCAGCGCCCCGAGCACCGTCGTGGGCAGGATCCCATCCCCGAACACCCACACCCCCAGCGCCGCCGCGAACACCAGCCGCACATAGGTGAAAGGCGCCACCGCCGAAGGCTGCGCGTGCTTGTAGGCCACCACCATCATCCACGCGCCGAAGGTGCCGGTGAGCGACATGCCCATCAGCAACGCTGTGTTGCGCCAGCCCAGCGGCTCCCAGTACAGCAGGCACTGGGGGATGGCCGAGACGAAGACGCACAGGCCCATGTAGAACAGGATGGTTTCGGTGCGGTCGGTAAAAGACAGCGAGCGCGTGATCAGCACCATCACCGCGCCCAGCAGCGCGCTGGCCAATGCGTAGAGGATGTGCCAGTCCCAGTCCGCCGGTGTGAAGATGCGTGCGGCCACCATCACGCCGATGAAGCCCACCAGCGTGGAGGCAGCCTGCGCTCGCGTGACACGCTCGCGCAGCAGTGGCCAGGCCAGCAGCAGCACGAAGAGCTGGCCCGAGAAGGTCATGGTGGTGGCCAGCGCCAGCGGCAGCACCTTGAAGCTCATGAAATAACACCACCACGACACCGAGGCCAGCACGCCGCGCAGCAGGTGCGAGCGCAGCCGCTCGGTGTACAGCAGCGGGCCCATGCCGCCCACCAGCCAGGGCGCGAGCGCCACGACCAGCACCAGCTGCGTGCCGGCGCGGAACAGCAGGATCTGCGCCTGCGTGGCCGTGTCGCCCAGCAGGCGCACGCACACCGCCTCCAGCGTCATCATCAGCCCCGCCACCACGGCCAGGGCCGCGGGCATCCAGGGGGCGATGGTTTGCTGGCGCATGGCGGGGCGCCGGGGCTGCGAGATCAGGGTCGGGGGGATGTGTAGAGCGTGCGCCCGCCCACGCGGATCTCCACGTCCACCAGGTAGCGCCCGATGGCCTCGGTGTCGATGGTGATGCCCAGGCCCGGCGCATCCGGCACGTGGATGCGGCCCTGCGCATCGGGCACGATGTGGTTGCGCGTCATGTCCACCGCGAGCTGCTTGAGCGTGGTGGGGTACTCGCAGATGTGGTGGCCCTCCAGCCCGGCGAAGGGCTGCATCGAGGCACTGAGCGCGAGGTTCGATGTGAAGGTGTGGTTGATATAGGTCACACCACGGCGCACCGCGTAGTCCGCCACGGCCTTGGCCGGGCCGAGGCCACCGATGCGGCCGCAGTCGATCTGCACGAAGCCCACCCGGCCGAAGTCGATCAGGTGTTCGGCCATGTGGCGGTTGTGCGCCGCCTCGCCACCGGCCGTCTTGACGGTCTTCACGCGGTCACGGAGCTGCCCGTAGGCGCCATAGGCCGAGCCGTGGAAGGGCTCTTCGAAGAAGGTCACGCGGTTGCGCTCCATGGCATCCAGCCGCGCGGCCGCCGCCTCCACGTCCTCGCCGAAGATCTGGCCCGCGTCGATGAGCAGGATGCCGTCGGCCCCCAGCCCTTCGCGTGCAGCGTCCAGGTGCGCAATGTCCCCCGCTAATGAATCGCCGAAGGGCGCCCAGCCGAACTTGGCGGCCTGGAAGCTGCGGCCGCGCATCTCCTTCGCACGGTCACGCGTTTGCTGCGGCGTGTGGCCGAAGAGCACTGACGCATAGGGCGTCTTGGGGTAGGCGCGGTCGTAGCCCAGCAGCTTCCAGGCCGGTACACCACGCGCCTGGCCCAGCAGGTCCCACAGCGCCATCTCGATGCCCGACCAGGTGTGGGCCGCCTGCAGCAGGTCCATGCTGTTGAAGGCTAGCGCCGCCGACATGCGGTGGATGTCGGCCGGGCCGTCGAGCCGCTCGCCCAGCACCGAGGCCGACACGGGCCGGCAGGCGCCGTGCGACATGGGGCACACGAAGGCGGCGATGGAGGGCAGCGGCGCCGCCTCGCATTCGCCATAACCCACGAAGCCGCCGGCGGCCACGCGCACCAGCAGCGCATCCTGGCTGCCATCGGCTTCGGTCGTGACCTCGGGCATGGACAGGTAGAAGAAATCGACGGCTTCGATCTGCATGGTGTCCCTCAGTTCTTGTAGACGACCGCCACGGGTTCGTCGAATCGCGTGTCCGGCTCCATCGGGTACATGGGCCGCGCGCAGATGGTGTGGCCCAGCGTGGGCAGGTTGGCCGAGGTGGCACCGGGCACGTCGATATTGAAGTTGGCGTCCACCCAGGCGTCGTACATGTGGTGCTCGGTGTGCGGCGACTTCACGACCGTGAGGTCGAAGTCCTGCGGGTTCAGGCCGCAGCTGTAGTACATGGCGCGGTCGAAGAGGCTGAGCGTCTTGCTGAACACCACGACCGTGAAGTTGCCATCGAACTCGAGCACGGCGGTGGGGCCGGCGTCCAGTGCGGTCTTCATGGTCTCCAGCCGCGACTGGCCATCGGACAGCAGCTTCACCTTCGCGCGCACGGCCATGAGCGGGAAACGCGCCGGGTCCATCGTGCCCCCCAGGGTGACGTCGATGGTCGCGCCCACGCCGGCCTGGTGCGCAGCGGCGGCGGCGGGTGCATCGACGATCTGCGCCAGCACGCGCCTCTTGTAGCCGGCCTTGCGCAGCCCCTGCAGGATCAGGTTCGAGTCGCCCGTGGCACCGGACGAGGTGGCATCGGCCGCGTCCGTGAAGATCACGGGCCCGGGGACAGACACGGCTTGGCCAATGGCACGCTCCAGCGGCACCAGCTTGCCCTGCATGCGGTGGCGCAGCGGCCAGAACTCGCGCGCCAGACGGAGCGCTGCCGCCTGCGCGCTGCCGTCGTCCGCCTCGGTGGCGACGATGGCCTGGCAGCACAGCTCGGGCACATCGGTGAAGGGGTTGCCGATCATGATGCCGGCCGACATCGCGGAGCCTTCCAGCTCCATGCGGCGCGCCTCGCGGATCAGCTCGCCATAACAGCCGTTCTTGGTGATGAGCTCGTCGCCGCGCACCAGCGCCGGGATCACCACGCGGGCGATGGTGGGGCGCAGCTTTTTGTCCAGGATGCGCAGCAGGATATTGGCGGCACGCTCGCCGGTGCTGGCGAAGTCCACATGTGGGTAGGTGTGGTAGATCGCCACCCCGTTGATCTGGCGCAGCATGCGGTCGGTCATGATGCCGTGCAGGTCCAGCGAGATCACGATGGGCATATCGGGGCCCACCATTTTGCGCACCTCGGCGAGCAGGTAGCCCTCGGGGTCGAGCTCACCGTCCGCGCCCATGGCGCCGTGCAGCGAGAAATAGATGGCATCGGGCCGCTGCTCCAGCCCCTGGCGGATCGCGCCCAGCACCTCGGCCTGCACCTGCTGCCAGCCCGCGGCGGACAACAGGCCGGCGGAGCCCGAGCGCACGGCGATGGTGACCAGCGGCTGCACATCCTTGCGGGCCTCGAACACGGCGAGCGCGCCCCCCAGCGAGGTGTTCAGTCCGCGGTGGGCGAGCATCTCGTCACCACGTTCGATGTGGAAATTGTCGAAGCCGCCCTGGACGGGGTTGAAGGAGGAAATCTCCTGGATGCATTCGGCGATGAGGATGCGGGGCATCGGATGGCTCCTGCGGTGGACGATGGGAGATAGAAGATGGGGGGGTTTGTGGCCGGTGCGTGTCAGGGCAGGCTGCCGTCGGCCACGCGCAGGCAGGCGACCTGGTGCCCGGGCTGCACGGCCTCCAGCGCCGGGTTGGCCTCGCGGCAGCGGGGCTGCACATGCGGGCAGCGGCCGGCGAACTTGCAGCCCACAGCCACCGAGGTGGGGCTGGGCAGGTCGCCGCGCACCACCACGCGCGACTTGCGCTGCGACGGGTGCTCGGCCGGCAACGCGGCCAGCAGCGTCTGGGTGTAGGGATGCCGCGGCTGCGCGAACAGGTCGGCCGCGGAGGCCACCTCCACGATGCGCCCCAGGTACATCACGGCCACGCGGTCGCTGATGTTGCGCACCACGGCCAGGTTGTGCGAGATGAAGAGGTAGGTGAGCTTCAGGTCACGCTGCAGCTCGCGCATCAGGTTGATGACCTGCGCCTGCACCGAGACGTCCAGCGCGGACACCGCCTCGTCGGCGACGATGAACTCGGGCTCCAGTGCCAGCGCACGCGCGATGCCGATGCGCTGGCGCTGGCCGCCCGAAAATTCGTGCGGGTAGCGCTGCAGCGCGGCGGTGGGCAGGCCCACCAGGTCCAGCAGCTGCTGCACGCGCGCGGCGCGGCTGCGGGCATCACCCACATCGTGGATCACCAACGGCTCGGTGATGATCTCGCCCACGCGCATGCGGGGGTTCAGCGAGCCATACGGGTCCTGGAACACGATCTGCATCGCGCGGCGCTTGGCCCGCATCGCGGACGCATCCAGGCGCGTGATGTCCTGGCCATGGTGCAGGATGCTGCCGCCGCTGGGCTCGATCAGGCGCAGCAGCAGGCGGCCGGTGGTGGACTTGCCGCAACCGGACTCGCCCACCAGGCCCAGGGTCTCGCCCGGCGCGATCTGCAGGTCGATGCCGTCCACGGCGCGCAGCGCGGTTGCGGGCTTGGCCAGGAAAGCGCGCGGGCGCTCGAAATGCTTGCGCAGGCCGCGCACTTCGATCAGGGGGGGAGCGGTCACCGCGTTCATGAAGTCACTTCCGCCAAGTTCTCGGTGGTGCGCACCGGCTCGGCATCCAGGTCCACGATACACGCGGCGCTATGGTGGTCACCGACCGCGCGCAGGGGCGGCACCGCAGCCAGGCAGGCCTCGCGCGCAAAGCTGCAACGCGGGGCAAAGCTGCAGCCCGGGCCGGCCTGGCCCACGCCGGGCACGGTGCCCTCGATGGTGCTGAGCCACTGCGCCCCGGCACCGATGCTGGGGCGCGAGGCCAGCAGGCCGCGCGTGTAGGGGTGCGAAGGCCGGTCGAAGATGTCGTGCACGCTGCCGATCTCCACCACGCGCCCCGCATACATCACGGCCACGCGGTCGCACATCTCGGCGATCACGCCCAGGTCGTGCGTGATCAGCAACACCGCCATGCCCTCGTCGCGCTGGATCTTGCGCACCAGCTCCAGGATCTGGGCCTGGATGGTCACGTCCAGCGCGGTGGTGGGCTCGTCGGCCACCAGCAAGCGCGGCCGGCCGGCCAGGGCCATGGCGATCACCACGCGCTGGCGCATGCCGCCCGAGAGCTCGTGTGGGTAGGCGTCGATCTGCCGCTCGGGGTCGGGCAGCTCCACGCGGCGCAGCAGCGCGATGCCCTCGGTGCGCGCGGCCTTGGCGTCCATCTTGAGCTTGAAATGCAGCACTTCGGCCAGTTGCTGGCCCACGCGCATGACAGGGTTCAGCGAGGTCATGGGCTCCTGGAAAATCATCGCGATGTCCTTGCCCCGCAAGGCACGCATCTTCTGGCTGTCCAGCGTGAGCAGTTCCAGGCCCTGCAGGCGAATGGCACCGCTGCGCACCGTGATGGGGTACGGCAAAAGGCCCATGATGGACAACGCCAGCATGCTCTTGCCGGAGCCGGACTCGCCCACCACGCCCAGCACCTCGCCGCTGCGCAGGCTCATGTCCACACCACTCAGGATCTCGGGGCCCGTGGCGCCCAGCGCGGTGGTGAGGCCTGCGACCTCCAACATCGGGGAATTCGTGGTGTCCGTCATCGCGCGTTCACCGCCATGCGGGGGTCCAGCACATCGCGCAGGCCATCGCCCAACAGGTTCAGGCCCAGCACGCTGACCAGGATGGCCAGGCCCGGCGCCACGGTGATCCACGGCGCGGCCAGGATGAAATCGCGGCCATTGGCAATGATGGCGCCGAAGGTGGGTGCGGGTGGCGGCGGCCCCACGCCGATGTACGACAGCACCGCTTCGTTGAGGATGGCCACGGCGAAGACATAGGTCATGCGCACCACCAGTGGCGCCATCGAATTGGCAAGCACATGGCGCAGCAGGATGCGCATGTGGCCAGCGCCCAGCGCGCGCGCGGCCTCCACGTACTCCATCTCGCGCACCACCATCACCGAGGCGCGCACGATGCGTGCGGTGTGCGGCGTGGCGGCGATGGACAGCGCGATGATGACGTTGAGCACCGAAGCCCCCAGCACCGAGCTGATCGCGATGGCCAGGATGATGCCGGGGAAGGCCATGAAGGCGTCCATGAGGCGCATGATGGGCCCGTCGGAGCGCTTGAAGTACCCGGCCGTGGCGCCGATCACGACGCCGGCGATGCCCGTGATGAGCGCCACGCTGATGCCGATCTGCAGCGAGATGCGCGCGCCATGCAGCACGCGCGACAGGATGTCGCGGCCGAACTGGTCGGTGCCCATCCAGTGCAGCGCCGAGGGCGCCTGCATGCGCTCGCGGAAGCTGCCCTTGAGCGGGTCGAAAGGCGCGATGACACCGGCAGCCAGCGCCAGCAGCACGATGAGCCCCACCAGCGCCAGGCCGATGGTGAAGGAGCGGTTCGCGAACAGGCGGCGCAGGAAGGTGGGCCGGCGCGGCGCGGCCGGTGCGGCAGCGGCAAGGGGGCGGACGAGGTGCAGGGATGGCGTGGACATGGCGTTCACTCCAGCCGCACGCGGGGGTCGATCACCGCGTAGAGCAGGTCCACCGCGATGTTCACCGCGAGGTAGATCAGCGCCAGGAACAGCAGGCCGCCCTGGATGACCGGGAAGTCGCGCGACAGCACCGCGCCGATGATCAGGCGGCCCAGGCCGGGGATGGAAAACACCTGCTCGGTGATCACGGCGCCACCCAGCAGCGCACCGACCATGATGCCCATGACAGTGACAATGGGCACCATGGCGTTGGCCAAGCCGTGGCGTATGACGACGTACGGTTCTGGCAGGCCCTTGGCGCGCGCGGTGCGCACGAAGTCCTGGCCCAGCACCTCGAGCATGGACGAACGCGTCATGCGGGCGACGAAGCCCATCTGCACGCAGGCCAGCGTGAAGGTGGGCAGCGCCATGTGGCGCGCCCACTGCCAGGCATCGGTGGAGAAGGCCACGTAGTCGCCCGCCGGGAACACCGGAACCAGCACCGCGAGCAACCAGATCAGGATCAGGCCCAGCCAGAACTCGGGAATGGACAGGCCCAGCAGCGCCAGCGCCATCATGCCCTGGTCGGCCGCGCGGCCATGCTTCACCGCAGCCACCACACCGGCGGCCACGCCGATCAGCACCGACAGCACGAAAGCCAGCGCGGTGAGCGAGAGCGTGATGGGAAGGCGCTCGAAGATCGCGCTGCTGACGCTGCGATTGAGCAGCAGCGACTGCCCCAGGTCCCCCTGCAGCAGGCGCAGGTACCAATCCCCCATGCGCACCAGGAAGGGCCGGTCCAGGCCCAGGTCCCTGCGCACCCGGTCCAAGGCCTCGGCCGTGGCACTGGCGTCCAGGAACATCGACGCCGGGTCTCCCGGCACCAGCCACAACAGGCCGAAGGTCAGCAGCGAGACCAGGAACAGGACCGGGATCGAGGCGAGCAGGCGGCGGATGACAAAACGGCCCATGGGTCAGGTTTGCAGATTCAAGTGAGGAGAGCGGCTATCGCCGTCCAGGGGCAGCGCAGAGGAATGGGCGACTGCCCCCTTCCAGAGCCGCCGCGCACGGCCGCTCCGAAGCGGCCGGCTGCCCCCAGTGGGGGGATAGGACGGTTACACCCAGTGAACCGTCCGTAACGGGGGCGTCCTTACTCCAGCCACACACCCCACATGCGCGGAATGCGGTAGGCCTTGAAGTTCTTCAGCCGCGAGGACGCGATCTGGAACAGGCCGTAGTCGCCGAGGTTGATCGCGATGGCCTCGTCGTCCATGCGCTTCTCGTAGTCGGCGAAGAGCTTCTTCTGCGCATCGAGGTTCATCTCGGTGCCGAACTTGGCGAAGATCTGGTCGATCACCGGGTCGGCTTTGCGCTGGCCGGCACCGCCCACCCAGGTGCTCATCACCGAGGCCGGGCCTTCGTACGGTTCGATGCCCAGGCCGTGGGTCCAGAAATTCCAGCCCGTGTCGCTCTTGAGGCCGATGGCCGAGGTGGTGGGCCAGTCGGCGACCTTGAGTTCCACGTTCACACCGATGGCTGCCATTTGCTGCTGGAAGACGGTCGCGGTGTCTACGGTGGGACGCGTGTTGTCCAGGATGAAGGTGATCTTCTCGCCCTTGTAGCTGGACTTGGCCAACATGGCCTTGGCCGCGGCGAGGTCCGGCTTGGCCCGCGGACGGGCCGTGTGGTAGGCCGAGCCTTCATACACCCAGCTGGTGTCCATCTTGTAGATGTCCGAATAGGCCACACCGAGGATCTCCTCCGGCTCCACGGCCATGGCCACGGCCCGGCGGAAGTTCACGTCGGAGGTGGGGGCCTGCGCGTGGTTGAATTTGAGCACCTGCAGCGCGAAGGGCAGCACCTTGATGACCTGGTACTTGGCGTTGCCCGCCAGCCGCTTGGCGGTGGGGCCGTCGCTGGTCTCGTTGAGCTGGATCTGGCCCGACTCCATGGCCGCGTCACGCGCGCCGGCCTCTGGCATGAAGCGGAAGGTCACGGTGTCGATGTAGGCGATCTTGTGGCCGGCGAAGCCATCGCGCTCCTTGTAGGCCGGGTTGGGCTTGTAGTCGTCGAAGCGCGCGATCTTCACGTGGCTGTCGGGCTTGTACTCGACGAACTTGTAGGGGCCGGTGCCGATGGGCGAGGCCTTGCCCATTTCCTTGGCGGCCTCTTCCGCTGGCAGCATGGCGATGGGTGCGCGTGGGCTCGACAGGTTGCCGAGGAAGGTGGAGGACACGTTTTTGAGCTTGACCGTGACCTGCGACGGACCCGTCGCTGCAATGGTGTCGATGGCGGCCAGCAGGTTCGCCGAGACACCCCCCTTGCGGTAGCGGTCCAGCGAGGCCACCACGTCGGCCGGCGTCATCTCCTTGCCGTTGTGGAACTTGACGCCCTTGCGGATGGCGAAGACATAGGTCAGGCCGTCGGCCGAAATGTTCACGCCCTCGGCCAGATCGGGTACGGGGCGGGCGTTCTCGTCACGCGCATAGAGCGTCTCGAACATGTGCAGGTTGACGTTGCGGGCCACCTGCGCCGAGGTGGCATGCGGGTCCAGTGAAGGTGGCGCCTGGGTCATCGCGATGACGACATCGCCCCCCTTCTTCTGGGCCAGCGCGGGTGCGGCGGAAGCCAGCGCGAGGGTCATCGCCAGCGCCAAGGTCAAATTCTTCAGCTTCATGGAATCGCTCTCCTGTAGATGGGCCCCTGCGGGCGGACCATTGCAACAATGCCTGCCTATCCCTCACCCGCCTTCTGCAAGGACGGGTCTCCGTTTCCTTCCCTTCTGGTTCCGCGTGTGGTGCTGCCGACCTTTCAGGAAATGCGCACCACTTTCTTGCTGAGATTCAGGTTAGCATAATTTCTAAACGTATACAATCTGCACATGGGCAATTCAGAAAAATCCCTACACCTCCACACCCCGGCTGCGGTGGCGCCCTCGCCCCCCCCAGGCCTGGGCAAGCTGCAGCCCCGCACGCTGGTGCACCAGGTCATCGACGCGCTGGTGGCCGGGGCGTCGGAGGGGTTGATCCTTCCTGGTGACCGCATCGTGGAGGCCGAGATCGCGCAGCAGCTCGGTGTCAGCCGCGTGCCCGTGCGCGAGGCACTGCGGGTGCTGGAAAGCCAGGGCATCGTGATCAACGAGCCCTACAAGGGCATCCGCCTCACCCCGGTTTCGCCCGAGCGCATCGACCACCTGATCGAAGTGCGCGTAGCGCTGGAGACCACCGCCGCGCGTTCGGCGATCCGCGCGGGGCTCAACGATCCGGCCCACCTCGCGGAGCTGCAGGCCTATGTGCAGGAAATGACGGCGACCGCCGAACGCAACGACGTCTACGGCTTCGCCATCGCCGATGCCAACTTCCACCGGGCGCTGTGCAACTTCGGCGGCAACACGGTGCTGGCCGACATGTGGGAGATGCTGTCCAAGCAGATGACCATCATCTTCGGCCTGTCCACGCTGGGCAAACCGATGCAGGCCATCGTGGAGGAGCACCACGAACTCATCGCTGTCTTCGCTTCGGGCGACGCGGAAGCGATGGCCCGCGCCATCGAGGACCACATCGATGTGCAGATCCACCAGGTGGACCTCGAGAACATCATCGCGCGGCGGCGCGCAGAGGCAACCCGCAATGCCGCATAAACCCCAGGAGACCCGCCCATGCCGGCTGCGCCCCACGCCCTCGCCCCAGTCAAGATCCGCTCCATCGTCGCCGCGCCGCTGTTCGGCGAAAGCCCCAAGGGCGGCTGGTCAGCCGAGATCAGGCCCGAGGACTCGATCCACGCGCTGATCGCTGTGCACACCGACGCGGGCATCACGGGCTACGGCAGCGTCTTCACCGACGGCCGCCTGGTGCAGGCCGCGCTGCAGGTGCTGGAGCCGCTGTTCAAGGGCGAGAACGCGCTCGAGCCCGAGCGTGTGAGCGAGAAGCTGCACCAGAACACCTTCTGGATGGGCCGGGGCGGCTCGCTCACGCACGCCATCAGCGGCATCGACATCGCCCTGTGGGACATCCTGGGCCAGGCCACCGGCATGCCCGTGGGCCGGCTGCTGGGCGGCACCTACCGCACGCGTGTGCAGCCCTATTGCTCGCTATTGATGGAGCATCCCAAGGAGATGTTCGAAGTCGTCAGCAAATACCGGCAGCTGGGCTTCACCGCCTTCAAGATCGGCTGGGGGCCTTTCGGCCGTGCCATGAGCGCCAAGCTGGACCGCGAGATCGTGCAGGCCGCGCGCGAGGCCGCGGGCCCTGACGCCAAGCTGATGGTGGACGCCGGTGCCAGCGACGCCCACTGGCCGCATGGCCTCAAGTGGGCCATGCGCACCGCCGAGATGCTGGCAGAGTACGACATCGGCTGGTTCGAAGAAGCGCTGCGGCCCGACGCCATCGACGACTTCTGCCACCTGCGCCGCGTGAGCCCCGTGCCCATTGCCGGCGGCGAGGTGCTCACGCGCCGCCAGACCTTCCTGCCCTGGCTGCAGCGCGGCGCCTTCGACATCGTGCAGCCCGACGTGACCAAGGTGGGCGGCATCAGCGAGCAGCGCCGCATCGCCTGGATGGCGCACGACTTCGGCGTGCAGTACATCGGCCACGGCTGGAACACGGCGCTGGGCCTGGCGGCGGACCTGCAGATGGCCAGCGCGATCCCCGACTCCAACCTCGTCGAATACATCGGCGGCAGCCCGTACGTGGACGGCATCCTGAAGGAGCCCTTCGTACTGGACGCCGAGGGCTGGCTGGCCATTCCCGACAAGCCCGGCCTGGGCCTGGCGCTGGACCCCGACAAGGTGGCGCGCTATACGCCCGACGCCAAGGCCCTGTTCAGCGCCTGAAGGGCAGAGAAGGAGCGGCCATGTTCGACTTCCAGGGCCGCGTGTTGTTGGTCACCGGCGCCGGCAGCGGCATCGGGCTGGCAACCGCCACCTACTTCCACCGCTGCGGTGCGAGCGTGGTGATGGCGGACATCCGCGCACAGGCCGTGGCGGAGGCCGCGCAGGCCCTCGATGCCGACGGCGCCCGCACCCTGGCCGTGGGTTACGACGCGGGCGTCGCACAGGATGCGCAGCGGGTCATCGACGCCTGCATCACCCGCTTCGGCCGCCTGGATTTCGTGGTGCCTGCGGCCGCCATCTACGAAGACCAGCGCATCGAGGACATGCCCGACGACCAGTGGGAACGCACCATGGGCGTGAACCTCAACGGCGTCTTCTACCTGGTGCGCCGGGCCATTCCGCATCTCGGCGACGGCGCGGCCATCGTGCACCTGGCCTCGCAATCGGCCCACACCGGCGGCAGCGTGGAGCACGGCGCCTACGGCGCCACCAAGGGCGCGATCCTGTCCTTCACCCGCACGCTGGCGCGCGAACTCGGGCCGCGCAACATCCGCGTGAATGCCGTGTCGCCCGGCATCATCGACACGCCCATGGTGGTGCGCAGCGTGGCCGAACAGCGCGAACAGATGGTCGCCAACACCCCGCTGCGGCGCCTGGGCCGGCCCGAAGAGGTGGCCAGCCTCATCGCCTTCCTGTGCAGCGATGCGGCGAGTTTCGTCACGGGCGAGGCCGTGCTCGTGACAGGCGGCCTTTTCATGGGGGGATGACATGGGCCAGCTTTTCTCGCTCCAAGGCCGCACGGCATTGGTGACCGGCGCCTCGCGCGGCCTGGGCCTGGGCATGGCGCGCGGCCTGGCGCAGGCCGGCGCCCATGTGGTGCTCAACGGGCGCGACGCCACCACGCTGCAGCCGCGCTGCGACGAACTCCAGGCCCAGGGCCTGTCAGCCAGCATCGCGGCCTTCGATGTGCGCGACCGCGCGGCCACGGACGCCGCCATCGCGCGCATCGAGGCCGAACGTGGGGCGCTCGACATCCTCATCAACAATGCCACCTTCGGCGTGCCAGGTGACTTCTTCGACATCACCGACACTGACTGGCGCACGGCGATGGACGTGTCGCTGGACGCCTGCTTCCGTCTCGCGCAGCGTGCTGCCATCGGCATGGCACGGCGCGGCTGGGGCCGCATCGTGATGATCTCGTCGGTGAACGCCCGCGTGAGCCGCGGCACCAACACGGCGTACATCACGGCCAAGTCCGGGCTGGAAGGCCTGGCACGCGGCATGGCGGTGGAGGTGGCGACAAAAGGCATCACCGTCAACTGCATCGCGCCCGGCTACATGGCGACCGACATCAACACCGAGTTCCGCGCTGACCCGCAGCGCTACGAGTGGATCCGCAACCGCGTGCCCATGAAGCGCTGGGGCACGCCGGAGGACCTGGCCGGTGCGGCCGTGTTCCTGTCCAGCGACGCCTCGGCCTTCATCACGGGGCAGACGTTGGTTGCCGATGGGGGCATGACGATCGCGATCTGAGCGCTAACATCGCCAGCACCTCCACCGCACAGGAAGATGGCATGGCGGCCCAACAGTCACCCTCGCAGTACTGGCTCATGAAATCCGAGCCCGACGAATGCTCCATCGACGACGCCCTGGCCGCGCCGAAGAAGACCGTGCCCTGGACCGGCGTGCGCAACTACCAGGCCCGCAACTTCATGCGCGACGGCATGCGCGTGGGCGACGGCGTCTTGTTCTACCACTCCAGCTGCCCCGAGCCCGGGATCGCCGGCATCGCCCGCGTGGCCTCGAAGACCCGCCCCGACCCCACCCAGTTCGACCCCGAATCCGACTACTACGACCCCGCTTCCAAGCCCGACGCCCCGCGCTGGCTGCTGCTGGACGTGCATGCCGTGCGCAAGACACGGCTGCTGGGCCTGCCGGAGCTGCGCGAACGGCCGGAACTGGCGGAGATGGTGGTGCTCAAGCGCGGCAACCGGCTGTCGATCACGCCAGTGGCAGAGGAACACTGGCATGTGATCGTGGATCAGATGCTGAAGTGAGGGTTGTGTTCAGACTCGGTCTGCGACCACGCGGCCGCAACGTGACCAAAAACAAACCGCATCCGCGCATTGAAGCCATATGTTCAAACGACGCTTACAGGCTGTGAGCGCCATCCTTAGGATATGGAAGTGTCAGAATTCCAGGCCCGCAGCGCCGCCCTGACAGCATGGACACTTCCGTTGAAACACATCGCTTCCATTGCATCCGTAGAGCGCCCCGCACTCCAGACGCAAACACAGCATCCGGTAAGAAACTTGCTCGTAGTCCGTGCCTTTGGTACCGCGTGTACCCCTGCACAGCTGATCGTTTCTGTTGACGTATCCAATCTTGGTCGTTGCGCCGTCGCCTGACCAATATGTCTGTGGTACGTTCATAGCGAGTCCCAATCTTGGCGTTCAATTGCCGCTGCTTGCCAACGGTTCAAGAGGAGGTCCATAACTCAATCCTCCGCGCCCCCCCGACGGCTCCCCTGCCGCTCCGCACTCGGCGTATGCCCGAACAGATTGCGATAACACTTCGAGAAATGCGGCGGTGACTGGAAGCCACAGGCCACGGCAATCTCCATGATGGACATGGCCGTCTGCAGCAGCAGCTCGCGCGCGCGGCGCAGGCGCATGTCGAGGTAGTACTTGGTGGGCACCTGGCCCACGTAGCGCTTGAACAGGCGCTCGATCTGGCGGCGTGAGACGCCCACGAGTTCGGCAATCTCGTCCAGCGACAGCGGCTCCTCGATGTTGGCCTCCATCAGCGCCGCAGCCTCGATGAGGTTCTCGTGGAACAGGCCCACGCGGGCCTGCAGCGGGATGTGCTGGCGGTCGCTTTCGCTGCGCACGCGGTCGAGGATGAACTGCTCGGAGATCTGCGGTGCGATGTCGCGGCCCTGTTGCTCGCCGATGAGGTGCATCATCATGTCCAGCGGCGCCACGCCACCGGTGCAGGTGTAGCGGTCGCGGTCGATGACGAAGAGGTTGTCGGTGAACACCACGCGCGGGAACTCCTCGCGCAGCGCCGACATGTTCTCCCAATGGATGACGGCCTTGTACTGGTCCAGCAGCCCGGCCTTGGCCAGCGCATACCCACCGGTGCACAGCGACCCCAGCGGCACGCGGCGGGCCGCCAGCCGGCGCAACGTGCCCACCAGCGCGCTCGACACGGTCTTCTCCACATGCAGGCCGCCTGCCACGAACAGGATCGAGGGCGTGCCGGCTTCCTCCAGCGACACGGTGGGCGACAGCGCATACCCGTTGCTGGCGACGGCGGGCTTGCCATCGAGCGTGGCCAGCGACCAGGTGTAGGCCTCGCGGCGCGTGATGCGGTTGGCCATGCGCAGTGCATCGATGGCGCTGGACAGCGCGATCATCGTGAAGTTGGGCAGCGTCAGGAACACGAAGTGGCGGCTGCTGGCGGAAGGGCTGGCGTCGCGGGGGCGCTGTTGCATGGAAGTGCTCGGGAGATGGCGTGGAATGCGGTGTCAGGGCTGCGCAGCACGCGGGGTCATGCCCAGGCGTTCGCGCAGCGTGCGGCGTCCCGCGGTGGGGGTGGCGCCCAGGGTTTCGGTGATGCGGTCCAGCATGATGGCCAACAACACCACGGCCAGGCCGGACTCGAAGCCCAGGCCGATGTCCAGGCGCTGGATGCTCGCCAGCACGTCGTTGCCCAGGCCGCCCGCCCCCACCATGGAGGCGATGATCACCATCGACAGCGCCATCATGATGGTCTGGTTGATGCCGGCCATGATGGAGGGCAGTGCCCCGGGGATTTGCACCTTCCACAGCAGCTGCATCGGCGTGCAGCCGAAGGTGAGGCCCGCCTCCACCTGCTCCTTGTGGACCTGGCGGATGCCCAGGCTGGTGAGCCGCACCACCGGCGGCATGGCGAAGATCACCGTGGCCAGCACCCCGGGCACACGGCCCAGGCCGAAGAGCATTGCGGCGGGGATGAGGTACACGAAGGCGGGCATGGTCTGCATGAAGTCCAGCGTGGGCCGCACGATGGCCGCCACGCGTTCGCTGCGCGCGCACCAGATGCCCAGCGGCAGGCCGATCAGCAGGCTCAGCACCGTGGCCGCGATGATCAGCGCCAGCGTGACCATGGTCTGGGGCCAGAAGCCCGTGCTCACGATGACCCACCAGCTCGCCAGGCAGAACAGCGCGAACTTCCAGCCCACGCGCCAAAACCCGACGGCAACGAACAGCGCCACGATCACCCACACCGGCATGGCGAGCAGCAGCGCTTCCATGCTGGCGGTCAGCGCCTCCACACCGGCGCCGAGCTGTTGCAGGCCACCGCCATCGTTGTCGATCAATGCCTTGACGGCCTGGTCCACCCACTCGCCCAGCGGCAGCTTCTCATCCATGGCTCACCTCCTGCGTGGCCAGCCGCTGCAACAGCCCGGCCTGCGTGACGACACCGAGGTAGTGGCCGGCTTCGTCCACCACCGGCAAGGGCACGGCGCTGGCCGCCGACCGCGGCAGCAGTTCCTGCAGGCCGATGTGGCCAGGCACGGTCTCGATGCCGGCGAGCAGCGCCGGATCCCACCCGGCGCGCGAGGCCCCCAAGGCCTGCGCCAGCGATGCCGGGGACACGGCGCCGCGCAGGCAGCCCGCGCCGTCGACCACGAAGGCATGCGACTGGCCCGACTGCTGTAGCTGCTGCATCAACGCCGACATCGCGGGCACGCAGTCCTCGGTGCCGGAGGCGGTGCGCACCACCGGCACGCCCTCGGCCAGTGCCACGTCGCGGGCCTGCAGGTAGCGGCGCACGTCCACGCCCTGGAAGAAGGCCTGCACGTAAGCCTCGCTGGGGTTGCGCAGGATCTCGTCGGGCGTGCCGATCTGCACGATGCGCCCGCCCTCCATGATGGCGATGCGGTCGCCGATGCGGAAGGCCTCGTCCAGGTCGTGCGACACGAAGACGATGGTGCGGCGCTGCTCGCGCTGCAGGTCCAGCAGCAGGCCCTGCATCTCGGTGCGCTTGAGCGGGTCCAGCGCCGAGAAGGCCTCGTCCATCAGCATCAGCGACGGGTCCACGGCCAGCGCGCGCGCCAGGCCCACGCGCTGCTGCATGCCGCCCGACAGCTCCGAAGGCAGCTTGTGCGCGAAGGCACGCAGGCCCACCTGCTCCAGCACCTCCATCGCGCGGCGCTCGCGCGCGGCGCGCGCCACGCCCGCCACCTCCAGGCCGAAGGCGGTGTTGCGCAGCACCGTCAGGTGCGGCAGCAGCGCGAAGGACTGGAACACCATCGCCATGTCCTTGCGCCGCAGCGCCACCAGCTCGCGCGCCGGCATGGTGGTGATGTCGCGCCCGCCCAGCAGGATCTGGCCCGCGGTGGGCTCCATGAGCCGGTTGATGAGCCGGATCAGCGTGGACTTGCCTGAGCCGGACAAGCCCATGAGCACGAAGATCTCGCCCTCGCGCACCGAGAAGCTGGCGTCGCGCACGCCCACCACGCTGCCGGTCTGCTGGAAGATGTGTTCCTTGTCCTTGCCCGCGCGCAGCAGCTCCAGGGCCTGCTCCGGGCGTTTGCCGAAGACCTTGAAGAGGTGACTGACGGTGATCTTGTCGTCTGCTTCTGGCACATGGCCCTCCCCGCTCCCTGCCACGGGACGGCGGCCCCCCACGGGCCGCGCACACCGAGGCATGTTTTTTTGTGTCCTACCGCTGTTGCTGGTGTGTCAAGGGCATCAGCCGGGTGTGCGGAACACCGTCAGCACACCGGTGTAGCCATACAGATGGTGGCGCGCGATCTCGCCCCCGGCGAAGAAGCCCACCAGCGGCACGTCGCCCAGCGCACGCCGCACGATCTGCAGCTCCGCGCTCGGTCCGCCGAAATGCGGCCCGCCGCGGCCCGAACAGCTGATGTAGATGGCGCCCGCAATGCCCTGCACCGGCTCCGAGGGCAGGTCCGGGCCCGGCTGCGCGCGTGCGGTGGCCGCGGCCAGGCCCATTTCCATGGGCTCCAGCTCTTCGCGGATCTCGGCGCAGATGCGCACCAGGTCGGCTCGCGCGGCCTGCATGTTGCGCTGGCAGAAGGCCAATTGGCTGCCCTCCTCGACCAGGTCGGCCACGGCGACGCCCCTGCGGTTGGGATCGAGCCCGATGATGTGGCGCACGGTCACGTCGCTGCCGAAATGCCCGGTGCGGCCCAGCCCGCTGCCACCGTCGGCGTCGGGCGCGCGCACCAGCCCCACCAGCGTGGTGCGAATGGCGGCGAGCGCCTCCTGCGGCTTCTCCAGGCTGACCTGCAGGTCCTGCAGCAGCACGTCCAAAGCAGGCTCGCCGTCGAGCTGGGTCACCACGTTGCGGTCTGCCCCGGTGACACGGCGCAGCGGTGACACGGGCAGGCAGCCCTGCGTGACACGAGACAACAGATGGACACCCTCGCCAAAGGCCACGCCGCTCAGCCCCCCGCTGAACACGCCACCGGCCTTGCCCTGGCCACGCACGTTACCGTCACCCGCGGAGGCGAACTGCACGCTGCGGGTGCGGCTGGCCGAAACACCGCCGAACAGGTAGCCTGTGGCGGTGCGCTGGGCCATCTCGGCGATGAGCTCGGTCAGGTCCTGCGTGCCACCATCGGCATGCACCAGCGCCGTGTGGGCCTCGAAGCCCAGCGGCAGGGGCGACACGCCGGAGAACACGCGGTACTGGTCGCTGGGCAGCTCGCAGAGCATCACCGCCATGGCGGGCTCGTCGAAATACTCCACGTTGTTGGAGGCCACGCCCACGCCCACGGTGCCGCTCCAGTCGCTGATGCCGGGCAGCTCGGCGCTCAGGTGGTCCAGGATGTCCTGCGCCGCACCGGCATAGTGGTCGGTGATGTACAGCAGGCCCAGCGTGGGGCCGCTGGCATACCCGTGCAACGCCATCTGCGCGCGCAGCTGCGCCAGCACCAGGCCGGCAGCCATGGGCCACTGGGGGTGCGTGGCGTGGCCGTAGGGGAAGAGTTTCATCGGTGGGAAAAGGGAGATGGGGCGGGCGCCGGCCTCAGGTGCGGCGCTTGGCGGTGGTGGCCTTGGCCGGTGATGGTTTGCGCGCGCGCGGCAGCTTGGCCGATGCGGCCTTGCGCGGCGCGCCCGTGGCGGCTTTCAGCGCGCCCTTGGCCAGGCCGGTGGCGATGTTCTTGCCCATGTCCACGGCGGTGGCCTTGCCCACGTCCTTGAG
Source organism: Burkholderiaceae bacterium (assembly GCA_965278985.1). GTDB lineage: Bacteria > Pseudomonadota > Gammaproteobacteria > Burkholderiales > Burkholderiaceae_C > CAISIP01. The sequence goes on from OZ257131.1 coordinate 4,272,967, forward strand.
CGCGGTGGCGGCGATCTGCTGGAACTGCTGCGTGAGCGCACCCCACAGTTGCATGGGGTCTACCATCGCGGGCGCGCTGGCAGCCTTGGCCGTGCGAGCGGCCTTGCCTGCCCCCGTCTTGCGGGCCGGTGCGGCGGGCTCCGGATCGGGCTCTGCCTCGGGTGCGTCCGGCGCCTCGGGCTCCGCGGCGGGCGGGTTGCTGGCGGCGAACGTGTCGTTGAACTGCTGCACGCCGCGCGAGAGTGAATCCGCCGCCTTGAGCTTGAAGGCGTTGGCCACGTCGCCCACATGGAAATTCATGCCCTTGAGCGTGGCCAGCGTGAGCTTCTGCACCTCCAGCGCCTGGATGGTTGCGCCCAGCGCGCGAGAGTTTTGCTCGAGCCAGAAATGCACCGCCTTGAGCTCGCTGATGCGTTTCTCCAGCTCCTCCGGGTTCAGCGACGGGGCGACCCAGTTCGCCAGGTTGGGCATCTGCGGGATGCTCTGCGACGCGCCCTTGGCCAGGCTCTGCAGGAAATCGAAACCCGGGACGAACTTGCCAAAGCCGCTGTCGGAATCAGGCATACACGCTCCATGCGGTGTGGGTTGGATGGACCGCCAGCAGCTTAACCGAATGCCATGGGGCCGGGCGACTTCCGGCGCCCGGCGTGCAGAGTCCTCAGTGCTTGTGGGCAGGCGTGGCGCCGGCCTGTGCACCGGGCGCAACAACGGCCACCGGCAGCTGAAGCTCCTGGCGCTGCTCCTGGCCCTTGGCATCGCGGAAGGTCAGCGTCAGCGGCACGGTCGTGTCCTTAGGCAGCGAGGTCTTGAGGTTCATCAGCATGATGTGGTAACCCCCTGGCCCCAGAACCACCGGCTTGCCCGCCGGCAGCGCCAGGCCCTGCGGCACGGGGCGCATGCGCATGATGTCGCCGTCCATCTTCATCTCGTGGATCTCGGCGACGCCAGCCACGGGGGAGGACACGGCCACCAGCGTGGTGGCCGACTTGGACGTCAGTTGCATGAAGGCGCCCGTGGAGGGCTGGCCCTGCACCGTGGCGCGGATCCAGGCCTGGCCGACCTCGACCGGCTGGGCCAGGGCCGCGCCGAGGCCCGCCACGCTCAGTGCGACAGTGGCGATGCATCGCCGGAACATGGGGTGTTGCATGGAAGAGGCTCCTGTGCCGGGGGCACGATGGTGGGAGGAATGCATGCGCAGTGCCATGCTCAGTGCGTCAGTGTGTATGGCCCGCATGCCCCGCGGGCCCGGAGGGGATCACCTCCAGCAGCGCGGCCGGCATGTCCAGGCCCTGGGTGGACGTGCCGCTGGCGGGCGTCTGCACCCAGTCGCTGCGGCCCTTCTCGCAGACCTGCTGCACCTTGAACCACATCGGGCCGGCCTCGCCGCGCAAGGTGCCACGCAGCACGAACTCGTCATAGTAGGCATCGGGCAGCCACGCATCGGGGGACGCGGCGGTCCAGGTGATCTCGCGCACGTCCTCGGTCACGGGCTTGCCGTGGTCGTCGTAGGGTTTGTCGAGGCGGGCCTTCTGGACGACGAGGTTCCAGCCCGGCTTGGGCATGGGCTTGGCGCCGGCCATGCCATCGGGCACCAGCACCTTGATGGACACGGTCGGCGACACGCCGCAGCCGTGGCCCACGCGGAAGGTGGCGCGGTAACTGGTCTGCGCCAGGGCCACGGGCTCGGCCAGCACGATATGGGCGAAAGAGGGGGCTGCCGCCAGCCCGAGGAGGGCCAGCACGCCGGCCTGCAAGGAGGAGAAACGCATCTTGAATTCCTGAAATGAAAACACACGGCGCGTGGCCCTGCCGATCAACGGCAGGGAACACGCGAGAAGCGGACGAGATCAGGAAAGTGCGGGCGGCCCGCGCGCAGGAAGGGGCGGCGCCGACAGCGTGGCCACCACGCCCCCCGTGCACGCCGGCACCAGGGCCGGGTGCGCCATCCCGCCGGGCACTGCCGCCACCACGTCGGGAGGAGGCGGCGCCAGCAGGTGCAGGCACAGCGGGCAATCCAGTGCATGGCCCGGCGCGGGCAGGGCCTCGCCACCCTCGGTAGACACCAACGACGCGCCAGCGGCCGTGCACACCAGCGCCAGCGACGCGGGCCGCACCAGGGGCGAGGCCACCGCCGCACCCATGGCCAGCACCAGCCAGGCCAGCACAAGGCGGGCAATGTGGCGTGAGCGGCGCAGGGCGTGCATGGGCGGGGATTATCCCCGAGCGGCCGTGGTGGATTCGCAGTTGACTCTGCAGTGGCTTTACGGTTTCCAATCGCGCTCCACCCAGCGTTCGCCACGAAAGGATTCCATGCAACGCCAACGCCTCCTCGTCGCAGGCCTGCTCGCCCTGCCCGGCCTGTGGACCTCCATGCCCAGCTTGGCCCAGGGCGGCAAGCCCCCCACAGGGCTGGCCCCGTTCCACGCGCCGGCGATGGGCCCCGCGGACGCCAAGGTCACCATCGTCGAGTTCTTCGACCCTTCCTGCGAGGCCTGTCGTGCCTTCTATCCGTATGTGAAGTCGATCCTGGCCGAACATCCTGGCAAGGTGCGCCTGGTGTTGCGGTACGCCGCGTTCCACAAGAACTCGGACCTCGTGGTCAAGAAGCTCGAAGCCGCGCGGCGCCAGGGCCTGTACTGGCAGGCACTGGACGCCGTGCTGCGCGACCAGCCCGCCTGGGCGGACCACCGCACGCCGCAGGTGGACAAGGTGTGGGACAGCCTGCGCGGTGTCGGCGTGGACATCGACCGGGCCCGCCGCGACATGCAGGACCCGGGCTTCGCCTCGCTGCTGAAGCAGGACATGGACGATGGCGTGCGGCTGCAGGTGGAGCGCACGCCGACCTTCTACGTCAACGGCCGGCTGCTGGAACGCGGCCACCCGGATGACCTGCGCGCGCTGGTGCGCGAGGAGGTCCGGGCGCGGTATCCCTGAGCCGGCGGCAACGCAGGGGCGGATACCACGCCAGGTGCTGCGTCAATGCGCATGGGGGTGGCCATGCGCGTGTCCGGGCGTGTGCACAGGCGCATGCGTGTTCGCGTGGGGTGCAGCCTTCGGAACATGCAGTGCCTTGGTGCCGGCCAGCAGCCGCAGGCCATTGCCCACCACCAGCAGGCTCGCCCCCATGTCGGCGAAGACGGCCATCCACATGGTCGCCGAGCCCAGCACCGCCATCACCAGGAACACGCTCTTGATGCCCAGCGCCAGCGCGATGTTCTGCCACAGCACGGTGTGCGTGCGCCGCGACAGGCGCACGGTGTCGGCCACGCGCTGCAGGTCGTCGTTCATGATCACCACGTCGGCCGCCTCCATGGCCGAGTCGGTACCGGCCGCGCCCATGGCGAAGCCGATATCGGCCTGGGCCAGGGCGGGTGCGTCGTTGATGCCGTCGCCGGTCATGCCGGTGGGACCGTACTGCTGCTGCATCTGCTGGACGATGCCCAGCTTGGCCTCGGGCAGCAGGTCGCCACGCGCATCGCTGATGCCCACCTGGTCGGCAATGGCGCGCGCCGTGGCGGCGTTGTCGCCCGTGAGCATGACCGGCGTGACGCCGAGCGCCCGCAGGTCGGCGATCGCCTGACGTGAGCTGTCCTTGACGGTGTCGGCCACGGCGAACAGCGCCAGCACACGCTCGCCGTCGGACAACAGGCTCAGGGTGCGGCCTTGTTGTTCATGTTCCTGCAGCAGTGTTTCCAGCGCGGGGCTGCACAGACCCGCCTCGTGCACGGCGCGGTGGTTGCCCAGCACGAGCGCGCGGCCCGCGACGGTGCCGCGCACGCCGCGCCCGGGCAGGGCTTCAAAGGATTCCACCTCCAACGCCGGCATGGCCAGGCCCGCCGCGATGGCGCGCGAGACCGGGTGGTCCGAGCGCGCCGCCAGGCTGGCCGCAGCCACTTTGACGTCCTGCTCCGTTGGCGTACCAGCGCTTGCCAGGGCCTTCCATGCCACCAGCTGCGGTTTTCCCTGCGTGATGGTGCCCGTCTTGTCCAGCGCGATGGCCCGCAGGTGCCGGGCATTCTCCAGGTGCACGCCGCCCTTGATCAGGATGCCGCGCCGCGCGGCAGCCGACAGGCCGCTGACCACGGTGACAGGCGTGGAGATCACCAGTGCGCAGGGGCAGGCGATGACCAGCAGCACCAGCGCCTTGTAGACCGACTCCATCCACGTGAGGTCCGACACGAAGGGTGTCAACACAGCCACCAGAACCGCGATCACGAACACGGCCGGCGTATAGACCGCCGCGAACTTGTCCACGAAGCGCTGTGTGGGTGCTCGCGAGCCCTGCGCCTGCTCCACGGCCTGGATGATGCGCGCCAGCGTGGTGTTGCCGGCGGCCGCCGTGGTGCGCAGTTCCAGCTCGCCAGTCTGGTTGATCGTGCCGGCGAACACCGGGTCGCCGGGCGCCTTGTCCACGGGAATGCTTTCGCCCGTGATGGGTGCCTGGTCCACGGCGCCCTGGCCTTGCAGCACCACGCCGTCCAGCGGAATCCGCTCGCCGGGTTTCACGCGCACCGTGGCGCCGATGGCCACGTCCGCGGAGCGCACCGTTGCCCAGTTGCCATCCGCGCCTCGCACCAGTGCCTCGTCGGGCGCCAGCGCGAGCAGCCCCGCGATGGCGTTGCGCGCGCGGTCCACGGCCTTGGCCTCGATGCGCTCGGCCAGCGCATACAGCGCCATCACCATCGCGGCTTCGGGCCACTGACCGATCACAAAGGCGCCCGTGACGGCCACGGACATCAGCGCACTGATGTTCAACTGGCCGCGGAAGATCGCCGCCATGCCCTTGGCATAGACATCCCAGCCCGCCAGGCCGATGGCCAGGGCCGCAATGGCCATGCCCAGGGACTTCCAGGCCAGCGTATCGGGCGCGAGATAGGAGAGCAGTTCGGCCGCGGCTGCGGCAGCCAGCGCGGCCGCGAGGCGCGCATAACCTGCCGCGTCTCCGCCGGTCGACGCGCCTGCCACGGGGCCAGCAGCGCCAGCCTCCACGGCCTGCGGTGCGAAGCCCGCCGCACGGATGGCGGCCAGTGCCTGCGGCAGGGCCGTGTCGGAGGCATCGATGCGCAACATGCGCTGCGGCAGCTGGAAGTACAGGCCGCGCACGCCGGGGATGGGCTCCACGGCACGGCGGATCTCGGACTCCTCCACGCTGCAGTCCATGGTGGGGATGCGGTAGGTGTTGGGGGCCACCGGTGCACCGGTCGCGGCAGCTGGCGCAGCGGCGGGCGCACAACAGGCATCGCCGGCATGCGCTGCGTGACCATGGTCGTGGTCGTGGTCGTGCGCATGACCGTGGGTGTGTCCAGCTTCCGGCGCACAACATGCGTCTGGACCGGACTGTGCAATGGGAATGACTTTGTGGGAATGGGTGACCATGGGGACTCGCTTTCAAGGTCATTGGAAACCTTGAAGCCCCTCCAAAGTCAAGCCGCCATGCCAAAGACCCTGTTGCAAGCCCGTGCGGCGGCAGAAGCCTGCTCTGCTAGGCTGCGCAACAGCGCCCGAGCGTCTACCGCCGGCCACCTTCCATGACCTACACCTTCGCTTCCGCCACCGTGTTGCTGCTCCTGATCACTGATCCGTTCGGCAGCATCCCGATCTTTGCCAATGCGTTGCGCCATGTGGCGCCCGAACGCCGCACGCGCGTGATCGTGCGCGAGGTGCTGATCGCCTTCGGCCTGCTGCTGACCTTCATGTTCATCGGCGACGCCTTCCTGCGCGTGATGGGCCTGAGCGGCCTGTCGCTGCAGATCGCCGGCGGCGTGATCCTGTTCCTGATCGCGCTGCGCATGGTGTTCCCCACGCCCGAAAACGACAGCGTACCGTCGATGGCCGGAGAACCCCTGATCGTGCCGCTGGCCGTGCCCGCCCTGGCCGGCCCCTCGGCCATGGCCACCGTGATGCTGCTGGTGTCCGAGGCGCCCCAGCGCCGCTGGGAGTGGATCGCAGCACTCAGCGTGACGATGCTGGTCTGCGCCATCGTGCTAGTGCTGGCCGAGCGCATCCAGAAGCTGCTGGGCGAACGCTTCGTCATCGCCGTGGAGCGGCTGATGGGGCTGATCCTGGTAGCGGTGGCGGTGGAGATGCTGTTGCGTGGGATCAAGCAATTCGTGCAGCAGATGGGCAACGCCTGAAGTCGGGTCTTCGCCCTTTGTGCGTCAATCCTGAGACACCGCCGCGCTCTGCACCAGCCCCCGGATATAGCCCAACGCAAAGGCCCGGCTGCGGTGGCCCCAGGCCGTGTCGCCCACCACGTGCGGATGGTGGTCCGGCGTGAGGTAGCCGCTGAAACGTGGCCCGTAGGCGCGCAATGCACGCACCATGTCCACCTTGCCCTCGTCCCAGAAGGCCTCCGAGAAACGCTCGATGCGGCTGTCGGGGGTCACATTGCGGAAGTGCACCAGCGCGATGGCGTCGCGTTGTGCGTAGCGGTCGATGGCGCGGTACACACCTTCGGCGTCGAGCATCTGTGAGAAGCATCCCTGGCAGAAGGTCATGGCATTGGCCCGGCTGGGCACGATGTCGAGCATGCGGTCGTAGGCGGCCATGCTGCGCATGATGCGCGCCACGCCTGCCAATGCCGGCACCTGCGGGTCGGCCGGATGCAGCGCCATGCGCACACCGGCCTTCTCCGCCACGGGGATCACGGCACGCAAGAAGTAGGTGAGCGACTCCCACATGCGCTCGTCCGACACGATGCCGATCTCCGGCGATGGCGCAGCTTCGCGGGCCTGCGCATAGTCGAAGCCCTCGGCCAGCGCGCCGCCGCGGATCTTCAGGCCCGTGGTGGTGTGCCAGTTGATGTGCTGCGAGCCCACGTTCAGGTGCCAGCTGTACTGCAGCACGGGGATGCCCGCCTCGCCCATGGCCTGCACGGACCGGCAGAAGTGCGCGATCTCTTCGTCCCGGCCCGGCTGGCCGAGCAGTATCTTGCGCATGCGGTGCGGTGGCGTGTGGGCGAGCGAGCACAGTTCGAGCTCGTGCGCGTTCACGGCCGCCTTGAGCGCAAGCAGGTCCTCCGTCCGCCAATGCGGCCCCGTGCGCAGGCTCTCGCGCAACGCCTCGGACACGGCCGGCGTGCCTTGCGCATTGCCCTCCAGCTCGCCTGCGATGTTCACCACCGCGCCGTCGGCGCCCATCTGCCGCAGGAAGGACAGGCTCTCGCGGTCGAAGGCGCCCTTGAGGAAGAAGCGGTCGCCGACTTTCATGGTGCTGGACACGCGCTCAGTCCGGCTGGATGCCGGCTTCCTTGACGACCTTGCTGTAGACCGCCAGATCGGTGGCGATCACTTTGGCGAACTCTGCGGGTGTGCTCTTCACGACCTCGTAGTTCTTCTCCGCCAACATCTGCTGCACATCGGGCGCACTGAGGGCCTTGGCCACCTCCTGGTGCAGCCGCTCGATGATGGGCGCGGGCGTCTTCGCGGGCGCGAAGATGCCCAGCCACACGAGGTTGGTGTAGTCCTTCACACCGCCCTCCTGCACCGTCGGCACGTCGGGCAGCGCCGTCGAACGTGCAGCGCCGGTGGTGGCGATGGCGCGCGCCTTGCCGCTCTTGACGAAGGGCAGGCCGGTGGTGCCACTCAGCAGCATCTGCACTTCGCCGGACACCAGTGCCGTGGTGGCCGGCGCCCCACCCTTGTAGGGAATGTGCTTGATGTCCACGCCCGCCATGCGGTTGAACAGCACCATGCCAATGTGTTGCGGCGTGCCGTTGCCGGGCGACGCGTAGTTGAGCTTGCCGGGCTGCGCCTTGGCATAGGCCACCAGTTCGGGCAGTGTCTTCGCCGGCACATCGGGATGCACCAGCAGCATGTTGCCCTGCTGCACCGCGAGGCTGATGGGCGCCAGGTCAGTGGCGACCTGGAAGCTGATGTTGGGGTACAGCGCCGGGTTGATCACGATGCCCGAGTGGTCGATCATGATCGTGTAGCCATCGGGCGCGGCCTTGGCCACGAAGTCGCCGGCAATCATGCCGGACGCACCCGCGCGGTTCTCCACCAGCACTGGCTGGCCCATGCTCTCGGCCATCTTGCGGCCGATCAGGCGCGCTACGTCGTCGTTGCCGCCACCCGGGGGATAGGGCACGACGAAACGGATCGGTTTGGAGGGATAGGCCTGGGCCAGGGCGACCGCGGGCGCTGCGGCCAGTGCCGCCAAGCCAAGGATTGCCAGCCAGCGTGGGATGGGATGCTGCATCACTGTCTCCGTCTGAGGATGGCGCGGGGCCACCGGAAATGGGAACCGCCACCGATGCGGGGCGGGCTCGATTAATTATCGATCAAATTATCGATAATTCAAAAATCACACTAAATTCTTTTAAATCAATAGCTTGCAATGTCGAAGAGCGCGCCTGTGACCGCGCTATGCGCCGCCCGGTGCGGGATGCTGCGGATACAGCGACAGATAGAAATGCTTGGTGGGCTCGATGTGTTCCTGGCACAAGTCCACCAGCGCCTCGTGGTCCGTACCCCTCAGCAGCGCAATCATCCGGCGGTGGTGCCCGGCGGCTTCGCGGCGCCATGCGGCATCGGGGATGCGGCGCATGCGGATGGGGTCGATCAGCTGGGCATACGACTGGATCGCAGTGGCCAGCCGCGCGTTGCCGCAGGCGCCGAACAGCGTGTCGTGGAAGGCCTTGTTGAGGCGGAAGATCTCCAGCGGCTGCTCGTCGCGGCCGGCAGCCTCGTGGGCCTGCTGCAGTTTCTCCAGCTGCGCGATCACCACGTCCGAGAGAGGCAGCGGCATGCGGCGGATGGCCTGCGCCTCCAGCGTCTCCAGCAGCTCGAACAGGTCTTCCACGTCCTGGCGAGAGTAGTCGCGCACGCAGGCCCCACGGTTGGGCTCGCGCTCCACCAGGCCGCGCCGGTGCATCTCCTCGATGGCGCTGCGCACCGCATGCCGCGAGGTGGCGAAGCGCTCGATCAGCGCGTCCTCCACCAGGCGCTCACGCGGCACCAGGCGGCCGAAGATGATGTCCACGTGCAGCGCATCGGCCACGCGGCGCCAGTCGCCCACCATGCGGCTGCGGGCCGTCTCCGCCTTCGCGGCCTTCGGAACTTTTGCCACCTTGGGCGTGTTGGCACGCCGCCGCGCGGCCGGCGCGCGGGCCGTGGCTGGCATGGGGTTGTGGTGTGAGGAAGCCATGGCGCAGTGCAAAGAAAACGCCGAACGGTCCGTGCGCGCCTCAGCCCGGCGCCACCACCTGCTGGTCGATCGCGCCGAAGATGCTGTGGCCGTCGCGGCCCTTCATCTCGATGCGGATGGTGTCGCCGAATTTCATGAACTCGGTGGTGGGCTGCCCGTCCTGGATCGTCTCGATGGCGCGTTTCTCGGCGATGCAGCTGTAGCCCTTTGGCCACTCCATGCGGCCCTTGGCCTGCTCCACACCCGGGTTGCTGACCGTGCCCGAGCCCACGATGGAGCCGGCACGCACGTTGCGCGTCTTGCAGATGTGGGCGATCAGCTGGCCGAAGTGGAAGGTCATGTCCGGGCCGGCCTCGCACATGCCCACCTTGCGGCCATTCCACCGCGACTGCAGCACCAGGTCGACGCGGCCCTTGTCCCAGGATTCGCCCAGTTCGTCGAGCGTCACGGCCACGGGGCTGAAAGCGGTCGCGGGCTTGCTCTGGAAGAAGCCGAAGCCCTTGGCCAGTTCGGCGGGGATCAGGTTGCGCAGGCTCACGTCGTTGGCCAGCATCACCAGGCGGATGCCGTCGAGCGCACGCTCGGGCGACGCACCCATGGGCACGTCGCCCGTGATGACGGCGATCTCGGCCTCGAAGTCGATGCCCATGGCCTCGGAGGGCACCACGATGTCGTCGCAGGGGCCGAGGAAGTCGTCGCTCCCACCCTGGTACATCAGCGGGTCGGTGTAGAAACTCGCCGGCACTTCCGCGCCGCGTGCCTTGCGCACCAGCTCCACATGGTTGATGTAAGCGGAGCCGTCGGCCCACTGGTAGGCGCGTGGCAGCGGTGCCATGCACTGGCGCGGGTCGAAGGGGAATGCGTGGCGCGTGCGGCCGTGGTTCAGCGTGTCGCTGAGGTCCTGCAGCTGGGGGGACAGGAAGCTCCAATCGTCCAGCACCTGCTGCAGGCGGTCGGCGATGCCGGTCGCATAATGGGCCGTCTGGAGGTCCCGCGACACCACCACCAATTGCCCGTCGCGCGAGCCATCCTTGTAACTGGCCAATTTCATGGGGGGCAGTGTATTTCAGATGGTGCAGGCCGGACCCCGGGGCGCGGGCCCCTTTCCCCTCGGTGCGATGGCCCTGCTCGGGGCTGCCGTGCTGGCTGCGCACCTGCTGCTCCTGAGCCGCGCCACGCTGCTGCAACCGTCGCAGCAGGCGTTGGGGGCCTATGTCTTTGCCACGCGCACACTGAGCCCTCCGGCGCCGGTGCAAGCCCCTGCCGTGACGGCACCCGCACCGGCAACGCCTGCACCCCGCGCATCGCCGCGCACCGCGGCTGCAGCGCGCGAGGAAGGCAGCACCGCGGCGCGCCTGGATGCGTCGCCCGTGCCGTCCTCCGTACCCGCCGAGCCCGCACCCCATGCCGAAGCACCCGCCGCCGTGGCATCGGCGCCGCAGGCTGCCGCTTCCGCCCCCGCAGTGGCTACCGAGTCACCACCCGCAGCACCGGCGGTGGCCGCTGCCGCGACGCCCGTTGTACCTGCAGCCCCGGACCTGCCGGCACCTTCCAGCGGACCCCGGCCAGAACCACGCGCCTATGCCATTCCCGGCTCGGTGCTGTTGAAATTCAACGCCACGGGACAACGCGGCACGCAACCCCTGCAGGCCTCCGGCCAGATGCTGTGGCAACACGATGGCAAGCACTACGAGGCCCGCATGGAGATCGGCGCCTGGGGCCTGGGAGGGCGCACCTTCACCAGCGTGGGCGCGCTGACCGCCGATGGCCTGGCACCGCAGCGCTTCGCGGACAAGCGGCGCACCGAGGTGGCGGCCCATTTCGACCGCGACCAGGCGCGCGTGGTGTTCAGCGCCAACACACCCAGCGCGACCCTGCTGCCCGGCGCACAGGACCAGTTGAGCATCTTCATCCAGCTCGCCGCGATGGTGGCCGGTGAACCGCAGCGGTACCAGCCGGGCACGCAGATCAGCCTGCAGACCGTCGGCCCGCGCGCGGCCGAAACCTGGGTTTTCGACGTGGAGAAGCAGGAGGAGCTCCAGGTGCCCGGCGGGCGCCTGTCCGCGATCAAGCTGGTGCGCAAGCCCGGCAAGGACTACGACCAGCAGGTCGAACTGTGGCTGGCGCCCGAGCTGTCGTGGCTGCCCGCGCGCATCCGCATCAGCTTCGCCAATGGCGACTATGTGGACCAGCAATGGCGCACCAGCGGCCGCCCATGACCCTTCGACAGCGCCCCACACCGAAGTGGCATACAAATTGCCACTTGAATTTTGGAACCTCCGCAGCCAACTGCGAACCAACACCCTAGTCGATGCCTGAGGACCCGCCCACATGAACACCTTGTACGACTCAGAAAGCTTCTCCGTGACGCACATGCTGGCCAATGCGCCACTGGACGGTGACGAAGAAGCCGAACGCACCGAGGTGCCCGCGCCGGTGATGGCCCGGCACGGCTTCGAGATCATCGACAAGCGCGCCGGCAAGGAAATCTACCTCGACGGCTCCTGGGCCGAGCTGTTCCAACAGCAGATCATCGCCTGGCAGGCCCACACGCCCACCCAGGAAGAGGTGGAAGACACGCTGGAAGGGTACGCCTCACTGGCGCAGAACCCCGTGGTGGTGCATTGAGCGGCTCCCACCGCCCGACCATTTCCCCACTTCACCGTGCATGCGCCGCCGCGGCGCTGCTGGCGGTCGCTTTGCTGGCAGGTTGCGCAGCCTCGCGCGGCACAGACCCTTTCCGGGATTTCGACGCACGACTGGACGCCCTGCCGCGCGCAGAGCTGCTGCTCTTCGGCGAGCAGCACGACGCGCCGGAGCACCATGCGCTGGAACGGCGCTTCGTGGAGGGTCTGGCCCAACGAGGCCGGTTGGCGGCCGTGGCCATGGAGATGGCCGACACTGGCCGCGACACCCGCAGCCTGCCGCGTGATGCCACCCCAGACCAGGTGCAGCAGGCACTGGCCTGGAACACAACGGGCTGGCCCTGGGAGCGTTATGGCCCGACCGTCATGGCCGCTGTGCGCGCTGGCATCCCGGTACTGGGGGCCAACCTGCCCCGCGCGGACATGCGCGGCGCCATGTCCCAGTCCGCCTACGACACCCACCTGCCTCCGGCCGCACTGGCCGAGCAACGCGAGGCCATCCGCACCGGCCACTGCGACATGCTGCCCGCCACGCAGATCGGCCCGATGACCCGCGTGCAGATCGCGCGCGATGCCGCCATGGCCCGCACGGCTGCGGCAGCCGTCGCCCCCGGCAAGACCGTGCTGCTGATCGCCGGAGGTGGCCATGTGCGGCGATCGCTGGGCGTGCCGACGCATGTGCCTGCGAATGTGCGTGCCGTCGTGGTGCTGGCCGTGGCGGGTACACCGCTGCCCGGTGATGCCGCAGATGCCGACGTGCTCTGGACCACACCGGCCCTGCCCCCCGTGGACCACTGCGCCGCGCTGCAGCGCCAGTTCTCGGCGCCCAAGCCGGCGCCCTGAGCCACCTGCGGACCATCCCCGCCGCGGGCAGACGCAGAACAGACGGCGGCAACGAATTCCCATCAAGCACCCCGCCGGAGGGGCACTGGCGTTGCGCCACAAGCGACTGCGCGCCGGCATGGCGGCGCGCAGTGGTTGAATCGATTCCCGGTCAGTGCGGGGTGCGCACCACCTGCACCTCGGGCTGCAGCACGCCGGCATGGCGGCCATTGGCCACAAAGGCGGTGTCCACACGGCTGCCGGTCAGGCGCTCCAACAGTGCGCGCATGTCGGCCAACTCGCGCAGCATGGTCTGCTCCACCCGCGAGGCCGAGGCGACGTCGCGCTGGGCGGCCAGCGTGGCCTGCGATTCGAGGTAGGCGCGCAACTCGGTGAAGCGCGAGGCTTCGGCCTTGTCTGCCAGGACGCGTTGCGCCTCCAGCGCCTTCATGTGGCGGTGCGTGGCCAACTGGTAGTGCGTCTCGAGGTAGGCAGACGCCAGCAGGAACCCGACCCACGACACGGCGAGCACGGCCAGCAGCACCAGGCCCAAGGGCGCCTCTCCAGTGCCGAAGCCCCAGCTCAGTTGCGCAGGGCGCACGAACTCGCTCCAGTTGAAGGCCGCGAAGGTGGCCAGCGCCGCGATGGCGACCAGCAGCAGGATCAGACGGGTACGCATGGTGTTCTCCTCAAGCAATGTCCCGATTGTTGGCGTGCAACGGATCCGGCTGTGTCAGAACGCAGGCCATCAGAGGGTCAGCGGATGGGAAGAATGGCCGCTGTGCCCGCAGTGCGCCCGGGAGCGCGACGGCATGCGCCGGCATGCCGTGAAGGAGACGGTGCGGGATGTCGACTACGCTCATGAAGTGGGCGCTGCAAGCTCTACCCACCCGCCCCCCAGCACCTTGTAGAGCGACACCAGGTTGGACACACGTGACAACTGGGTGGAGATCAGCGTCTGCTGCGCCGCGTACAGCGAGCGCTGCGAATCCAGCACGCTCAGGTAGCTGTCCACGCCGCGCTGGAATCGGGCCTCCGACAGGCGGAAGCTGTCGCCGCTCGCATCGACCAGCGCCTGCTGCGCCGACAACTGGTCACCCAGCGTGCTGCGCTGCGCCAGCGCGTCCGACACCTCGCGGAAGGCGGTCTGGATCGCGCGTTCGTACTGGGCCACCGAGATGTCGCGGCTGACGCGCGCGCTGTCCAGGTTGGCCTGGTTGGCGCCGCCGTCGAAGATGGGCAGCGCGATCTGCGGCATGAAGCTCCAGGTGCCCTGGCCGCTGCCGAACAGCCTGCCCAGGTCCGAACTGCCGGTCCCTGCCGATGCCGTCAGGCTGATGCGCGGGTAGAAGGCGGCCCGCGCCGCGCCGATGTTGGCGTTGGCCGCTTCGAGCAGACGTTCGGCCTGCAGCACGTCGGGGCGGCGCTGCAGCAAGGTCGAGGGCAGGCCGGCCGGCAGGTCGCTGCGGCTGCCGAGGGCCGCCAGCGCGTCGTCCAGGCCAGTGGGCAACAAGGCATCCGGCACCGGCGCACCGACCACCAGCGTCAGCGCATTGCGGTCCTGCGCGATCTGGCTGGTGTAGCGGGCCACGTCGACGCGGGCGCTCTCCACGCTGGTCTGCGCCTGGCGCAGCGTCAGGTCGGATGCGACGCCCAGATCGGCCTTGCGCCGGGTCAGCGCATAACTGTCGCTCTGGCTTTGCAGCGTGCGCTGGGCGAGCTTCAGTCGCTCCTGGTCGGCCGCGAGCGTCAGGTAGTTGCCGGCCACCTCGGCCACCAGGCTGATGTGGGTGCTGCGGCGCGCCTCGGCCGTCGCCAGGAACTGCTGCAGCGCCTCGGCGTTGAGGCTGCGCACGCGGCCGAAGAGGTCCAGTTCGTAGGCCGCGAAACCCACGGTCGCGCTGTACTGCCGCGTGGTGCTGGCCTGGCCAGTGGGCGATTGGTCGGCTGGCGTGCGGCTCGCACTGCCGCTGCCACTGGCGTTGATGGTCGGCAGGCTGGCCGCGTCCTGGATGCGGTACTGCGCGCGCGACTTCTCGATGTTGAGCACCGCCACGCGCAGGTCGCGGTTGTTCTCCAGGGCCAGGCTGACGAGCTGCTGCAAGCGTGGGTCCGCGAAGAATTCGCGCCAGCCGATGTCGGCGGCGATCCGAGCGTCCGTTGCCTCGTCGCTGGTGCGGGCCAAGGGATAGGCGGCAGGCACCGGCGAGGTCGGGCGCTGGTAGGCCGGCATCAGGCTGCAGCCACCGAGGAGGCTAGCGGCCAGAGTCAGCGCGAGGAGGCGAAGGTGCTTCATGGGGATGGTCTCCAACAGGGTCTCAAGGGGTGCCGAGCGCGGGCGTGGCCGGTGCCACGGGTGCGTCGGGCAGGGTCGGGGGCGCCGGTATGGCTGGCGCATGCGGGGCAGGCTTGATCCGGAACAGCCGCATCACCACGACGAAGAACAGCGGCACGAAGAAGATCGCCAACACGGTGCCCGAGACCATGCCGCCGACCACCGCGGTGCCCAGCGCGGTCTGCGCACCCGAGCCGGCGCCACTGCTCAGCATCAGCGGCAGCACGCCCAGCACGAAGGCGAGCGAGGTCATCAGGATGGGCCGCAGCCGCATGCGTGCCGCGGTGATGGCCGACTCGACCAGGCCCGTGCCCTGCGCGTAGAGGTCTTTCGCGAACTCGACGATCAGGATGGCGTTCTTCGACGCCAGGCCCACCGTGGTCAGCAGCCCGACCTGGAAGTACACGTCGTTCATCTTCCAGCCCAGGATCGCGCCGACCAGGGTGCCCAGAACGCCCAGCGGCACCACCAGGATCACCGACAGCGGAATCGCCCAGCTCTCATACAAGGCCGCCAGGCACAGGAACACGATCAGGATGGAGGCCGCGTACAGCAGACCCGCCTGCCCGCCCGCCGCCTTCTCCTGGCGTGAGATGCCGGTCCACTCGTAGCCGATGCCGGCCGGCAAGGCGGCGGCGTGTTTCTCGACGATCTGCATCGCCTCGCCGCTGGACATCGCGCCGGGCCGGGCCATGCCGAGGATCTGCGCCGAGGGAACGCCGTTGTAGCGCTCCAGGCGCGGCGAGCCCGAGGTCCAGCCCGCCTCGGCAAACGCGCTGAAGGGCACCATCGAACCACTGCTGCTGCGCACGAACCAGCGGTCGATGTCCTGCGGCAGCATGCGCCAGGCCGCGTCGGCCTGCAGGTAGACCTTCTTCACCCGGCCCTTGTCGATGAAGTCGTTGACATAGGCGCCTCCCCAGGCCGTCGAGAAGGTGCTGTTGACGTCGGCCATGGACAGGCCCAGCGTGCCGGCCTTGTGGGCATCGATGGCGACGCGGAACTCCGGCGTGTCTTCCATGCCATTGGGTCGCACGCCCACCAGGCCCTGCTCCTTGGACAAGGCACCCAGCAGCTGGTTGCGGGCCTGCATCAGCGCCGCGTGGCCGAGGTTGCCGCGGTCCTGCAGCATCAGGTCGAAGCCACTGGCATTGCCCAGCTCGGACACCGCCGGTGGCGTGATGGCGAACACCGAGGCCTCGCGAATGGTCGCGAAATAGGCCATGGCCTTGGCCGCGACGGCGCTTGCCTGCAGGCCATCGCGCGTGCGCTGGTCCCAGGCTTTCAGCTTGACGAAGGCGAAGCCGGTGTTTTGCCCGCTGCCGGCAAAGCTGAAGCCGGCGACGGTGAAGATGGCATCGACCGCCTCTTTCTGGTCCACCAGGAAGTGCTGTTCGACCTGGGCCATCACCTGCTTGGTGCGCTCCTGCGTGGCGCCCGGCGGGAGTTGCACGATCGTGTAGAGGACGCCCTGGTCTTCCTCGGGCAGGAAGCCGGCCGGGATCCTGGTGAAGGCGAACACCACCGCCGCCAGGATCACCGCGTAGCCCAGCATGTAGGCGAAGCCTTTGCCCAGCATGTGCCGCACCACGCCCTGGTAGCCGCGGTTGCTGCGGTCGAAGCTGCGGTTGAACCAGCCGAAGAAGCCCTTGGTGCTGTCAGCATGGCCCTTGTCGACCGGCTTGAGAAAGGTGGCGCACAGCGCCGGTGTCAGCACCATGGCCGTCAACACCGACAGGCTCATGGCCGCGACGATGGTCACCGTGAACTGCCGGTAGATCACGCCGGTGGAGCCGCCGAAGAAGGCCATCGGCACGAACACCGCGGCCAGCACCAGCGCCACCCCGACCAGCGCGCCGCTGATTTGCCCCATCGATTTGCGCGTGGCTTCCAGCGGCGAGAGGCCCTCCTCGGCCATCACGCGCTCGACGTTTTCCACCACCACGATGGCATCGTCGACCAGCAGGCCAATGGCCAGCACCATCGCCAGCATGGTCAGCGTGTTGATCGAGTAGCCGAACAGCGCCAGCACACCGAAGGTGCCCAGCAGCACCACCGGCACCGCGATGGTCGGGATCAGCGTGGCGCGCCAGTTCTGCAGGAACAGGTACATCACGAGGAACACCAGCACCACCGCCTCGATCAGCGTCTTGACCACCTCTTCGATCGAGATGCGCACGAAAGGCGTGGTGTCGTAGGGCTTGACCACCTTCATGCCGGGCGGGAAGAACTTGCTCAGCTCATCGAGCTTGGCGTCGATGCCGCGCACCGTGTCGAGCGCGTTGGCGCCGGTGGCCAGCTTGACGGCCAGGCCCGTGGCCGGTTTGCCGTTGAAGCGGCTGACGGTGGCGTAGCTTTCGCTGCCCAGTTCGATGCGGGCCACGTCCCGCAGCCGCACCTCGGAGCCGTCGGCCTGGGTGCGCAGCAGGATGGCCTCGAACTGCTCGGCCGTCTTCAGCCGGGTCTGCGCGGTGATGGTGGCGTTCAGCTGCTGACCCTCCGCCGCGGGGAGCCCGCCGAGCTGGCCGGCCGAGACCTGGGCGTTCTGCGCCGAGATGGCGCTCTTCACGTCCAGCGGCGTAAGCTTGAAGTTGTTCAGCTTGCTCGGGTCCAGCCAGACGCGCATCGCGTACTGCGACCCGAAGAAGGTGGTGTCGCCCACGCCTTCGACGCGGCTGATCGGGTCCTGCACATTGGCGGCCACGTAGTCGGCCAGATCGGCGCCACTCATGGTGCCGTCCTCGGACACGAAGGCCAGCACGTTCAGGAAGCTGGCCACCGACTTGGTGACCTGGATGCCTTGCTGCTGCACCTCCTGCGGGAGCAACGGCGTGGCCAGGGCCAGCTTGTTCTGCACCTGCACCTGGGCGGTGTCGGGATCGGTGCCGTTCTCGAAGGTCAGCGTGATGGTCACGCTGCCGGTCGACTCGCTCGTGCTGCTGATGTAGGCCAGCCGGTCCAGGCCCTTCATCTTCTGCTCGATGACCTGGGTCACGGTGTCTTCCACCGTACCGGACGAGGCGCCGGGGTAGTTGGCGGAGATCGCGACGGCGGGCGGGGCGATGCTGGGGTACTGCGCGATCGGCAGCAGCTTGATTGCCAGCACGCCGCCCAGCATCACGATGATGGCGAGCACCCAGGCGAAGATCGGGCGGTCGATGAAGAAGCGGGCCATGGTGGGTCTTTCGTGCGGGTCAGTTCTTGGCTGAGCGATTGATTTGCGGCGCGTCGGCTGCGGCAACGGTCGCCGACACGATCTGCACCGGCGCACCGGGCCGGGCCTTCTGCTGGCCCGAGACCACCAGCCGGTCGCCGGCCTGCAGCCCGCTGCTCACCAGCCACTGGTCGCCTATCGCGCGTTCGGTCACCAGCGTGCGCTGCTCCAGCTTGCCGGCGGCGTCGACCACGTAGGCCAGCGGCTTGCCGGCCGCGTCGCGGGTGACCGCCGGCTGCGGCACCAGCAGCGCCTGGTCCAGCACACCCTCTTCGAGCACCGCGCGCACGTACATGCCCGGCAGCAACTCACCCTTGGGGTTGGGGAACTCCGCCCGCAGCGTGATCGCGCCGGTGGCGGGGTCGACCGTCACGTCGGAGAACTTGAGCTTGCCTGGCAGCGGGTAGGCCGTGCCATCCTCCAGCAACAGCCTGGCCTGGGCGGTGCCGCCGCTGAGCTGGCCGCCGGCCAGCGCGCGTTTCAGGCGCAGCACGGCGGTGCTGGATTGGGTCACGTCGACGTAGATCGGGTCCAGCTGCTGCACCGTGGCAAGCGGCGTAGCCTGCGCTGCAGTGACCAGCGCGCCCGGCGTCACCGAAGACTTGCCGATGCGCCCGCTGACGGGCGCCATGATGCGGGTGTAGTCCAGGTTGATGCGGCCGGACTGCAAGCTCGCCTTGGCGGACGCCACGTCGGCTTCGGCCTGTTGCAGCGCGGCGGCGGCGTCGTCGTTCTCCTGCTGGCTCACCGCCTTGATCACGACCAGTTCCTGGTAGCGGCCGGCCTTCAGCTGGGTTGAGCGCAGGTTGGCCTCGGCCTTGGCGAGCGCGGCCTGGGCGCTGTCCACGGTGGCACGGTAGCTGGAAGGGTCGATCTGGTACAGCAGGTCGCCGGCCTTGACTTCGCTGCCTTCGGTGAAGCGGCGGGTCTGCACCAGGCCGGTGACTTGGGGCCGGACCTCGGCGATCAAGACCGCCGAGGTCCGCCCCGGCAGCTCGGTGGTCACGGCCACGCGCTGCGGCTGCACGGTGACCACGGCCACCTGCGGCACCGCGAGCGCCGGTGCCGGCCCACCTGTCGGCGGCTTGCCGCAGGCGCTGAGCAGCACCGCGGCGCTGACCAGGGACAGGCAGAGCGTGATGGGGAAAGAGAGTGTGGCGAGGTGACGCATGGCGAAGCTCCTTGAATCTTTAACAGTACAGTACGGTATGTTATTTGACTTGCGCGCCATGTCAAGTAAAAATGAACACCTTGGTTCATTAAAGGAAAAAAGCACATGCGGGTACGCACCGAAGCCAAACGCGAAGCCATCCTGGAGATTGCTGCCAAGGCGTTCATCGAGATGGGCTACGAGCGCGCTTCCATGGCCGTCATCTCGGCCCGCGTCGGCGGCTCCAAGGCCACGCTGTACGGCTATTTCGAGTCCAAGGAACAGTTGTTCATCGAAGTCGCCAAAGCCGTCGGGCAGAAACACATGGAAGACGCCTATGCCGAACTGGCGCAGCCCGCGACCGACGTGGCGGTGGCGCTGCAGCGCTTCGGAGAGAAGATGATTCGCTTCCTCAGCCAGCCCGACGCCATGGCGACCCAGCGCATGGTGATCGCTGAAGCCGGCCACTCCGACATCGGCCGGCTGTTCTATGAAGCCGGGCCCCGGCAGGGCATCGAAGCCGTCACCGCTTACCTGCAGGCCGCCATGGACGGCGGCCGACTGCGCGCAGCCGACGCCACGGTGGCCGCACAACACCTGTTCGCGCTGCTGCAGGCCGAGACCATGCCGCTGCGGCTGCTCGGGATGCCGGTGGGCACCTCACGGGCGCACATCCGCAAGATCGTCGAGCGGGGGTTGGCGGTGTTCCTGGCGGCGTATGGAGTGGAGTGATCGGCCTGTCGTGTGACGCACCTGTGCGGAAGATGGGTCGGAGGTGTCGGATCTTGCTCATCGAGCGGGCACTGCCGAGACCAAACTGTAGCGATTGACGCTGGCCCGACAGAGTTTGGCAAGGCGCGCTGCGCCAGGACGTGGCCATGCAAAGGGCCTTTGGCGTAGCCCGCGAGGCTGCAAGCGCCCCCGCGCGGTGCCTGCTGGGGAAGTTGGCCGACCGGGCCACGGCCTGGTGGCTGCACGGGGTGCTGGTGGATCAGCTCATTGCCCGCGTTGAGGGCGCCCCCGAAGCGCATCGACCCACAGGCGCCCCGACATGCGCGGTTGCAAGCTAACGACGGCTCGTCGGGGAAATGCGTGGAGATCCGGGCTAGAACACGCCCGAGAAAGATCCCCCGTCCAGCAACAGGTTCTGCCCGTTGATGTAGCCCGCATGCGCGCTGCACAGGAAGGTGCAGGCGGCTCCCAGTTCCCCGGGCTGGCCGAAGCGGTGCGCCGGGTGCTTGGCCAGCCGTGCCTCGCGCACGGCCGCCACGTCCTTGCCTTCACGTTTGGCCTGGGCCGCGAAGTTGCCGGCCAGGCGCTGCGTGTCGAAGGTGCCGGGCAGGATGTTGTTGATGGTCACACCACGTGCCACGGTGCTGCGCGCCAGGCCCGCCACGAAGCCCGTGAGGCCGCTGCGCGCGCCGGTGGACAGGCCAAGTCCGTCCACGGGGGACTTCACGGCGCTGGAGGTGATGTTGATGATGCGGCCGAAGCCGCGCGCCATCATGCCGTCGACGTACTGGCGGATCAGCGCGATGGGCGCCAGCATGTTGGCGTCCAGCGCGGCGATCCAGGTGTCGCGCTCCCAAGTGCGGAAATCGCCGGGCGCGGGGCCACCCGCGTTGGTGACGAGGATGTCCACTTCCGGGTGCGCCGCGAAGATGCGTGCGCGGCCCTCTTCGGTGGTCACGTCCGCCACCACCGTGTGCACGGCGGCCTTGCCTTCGGCGCGCAACTGGGTCGCGGCCTCCTCCAGCGTGGACGCGGTGCGCGCCGCGATCACCAGCTCCACGCCTTCACGGGCCAGTGCCTGCGCGCAGGCAAAGCCGAGGCCGGCGCTGGCGCCGCAGACCAGGGCCTTGCGGCCCGCGATGCCCATGTCCATGGGATCAGGCGGAGGCGGTGGCCGCGGCAGGGGCTGCAGCAGCGGCCGGTGCGGCCGGCTTGGCCTTCTCGGCCGCGATCTCGGCCAGCTGCTTCTGTGCCGCCATCGTCAACACGCGGCGCAGGCGCGCCAGGCCGACGTCGTGCTCGTAGAGCATCTCGCGCTTGTTGGCGTCGGGCTCCATGTTCTCGAGAATCACGCGGTCCTGCTCCAGCACGACCCAGTGACGGGCCTCCAGGCGGTTGCGGTAGAGGAAGCGCCAGGTGTCGCGCGCCCAGCCATCGACCTTGCGGCAACGCCAGAAGAACACCGCCGACAGCGTGGGCGAGATGGGCGTGAAGCTGCCGACGATGCCGAAGCTGCCGCCGGGGCCGCCCGTCTTGGGGTACGGAATGGCCAGGCGCTGCCAGTGCACGCCGGTGTCGCCGAACTCGGTCCAGTCGAAGTTCACGTCGCGCTGGCCATCCTTCTCGAACAGGAAGCCATGGTCGGTCTTCGTGAGCTTGAACTTGGCGTGGATGTCGCCCTCGGCCATGGAGTGCGACTGCTTGTGCAGGAAGGTGCCGTGCATCGGGTCCATGACGTTGTCGGCCACGTAGCGGTAATCGCCGCGCCACTCCACGTAACACAGCTGGCTGGCCCATTCGGGGCTCTCCAGCTCGGCCGGCAGCGCCAGGGGCGGGGGCGTATCGACGGGCTTGCGCGCGTTGTAGACCCACACTGCGTCATGCCGCTCGACCACGTGGAAGGAGCGTGCGGCCTTGGTGCCCTCCATGCGGCAGCCGGGGCTGGCGGGCACACGCGTCACGGTGCCGTCGCAGCGCACTTCGACGCCGTGGTAGGGGCAGGCCAGGCGGTCGCCGAGGTTCACGCCCATGGACAGTGGCGCGCCACGGTGCGGGCAGTGGTCTTCCAGCGCATGCACATTGTTTTCGGTGTCGCGCCACAGGGCGAGCTTGTAGCCGAAGCGGCGCAGCGAGACCGGGCGCTCCTTGATGAAGGAGCTGGGGCAGACCGGGTACCAGAGATCGTAGAGGCCGCGCTCGAGCAGCGCTTCGACCTGGTCAGCGGTGGGGGCGGAAGTGGGGACAGCGCTCATTTCAGACTCCCAGGGTCTTGATCACGGATTGGTAGGACTCGGCCGTCCACGGCTGCCCGTTGGGCGCCAGCGGGCCGGCCTTGTTCAGGTAGGCCAGCAGGGCATCGAGTTCCCAGTGGCCGGCGCCGAAGGCGCGCTCGATGGAGTCCCCCAGCAGGTCTTCGTAGCTGGTGGGCGGACGGGTGCGGGCCTGGTGCGGGTCCAGGTAACGCTGGGGGATGACGTTGATCGTCTGCATGCGGCTTCTCCTTCGGGGACAAAGGCTGTGAACGGGGACGTGGAGTGGCTGAAAAACGTGGGCGGTCATTCCGCCTGGATGTTGCGCGCCTTGATGATGCGCGCCCAGGTGGCGGTCTCGGTACGGATGTGGGCCCCGAACTCGGCAGGCTTCATCACGGTCTCGACCAGCCCCTGCGCCTTCAACGATTCGCGCACCGTGGGGTTGGCGAGGAACTCGGCCGCATCGCGCGCCAGCTGTTCCGCCACCTCGGGCGGTGTACCTGCGGGGGCCAGCAATCCGTACCACGAGGTCACGACCACGCCGGGGATGCCTTGCTCGGCCAGCGTGGGCACTTCGGGCGCCACGGGGCTGCGCTGCGCCTCGGTCAGGCCGATGGCGACCAGCTTGCCGCTCTTCAGGTGCGGCAACACGCCGGGCAGGTTGCTGAACATCAGCGGCACGGTGCCACCCAGCACGTCGTTCAGCGCGGGGGCCGTGCCCTTGTAGGGCACGTGCAGCAGCTCCACGCCGGCCTGCTGCTTGAACAGCTCGCCGGCCAGGTGCAGGCCGCTGCCCACGCCGGGCGAGGCGAAGGACAGGGAATCGGGCTTGGCCTTGGCGGCAGTGATCACATCCTTGGCGGTCTTGAAGCCGGTGCCCGGGTGCGTGACCAGGATGTTGGGCGCCTTGGCCAGCATCGTGATCGGCACCAGGTCCCGTTCGATGTTGAACGGGAAGTTGGGCATCAGCGTGGGGTTGATGGTCAGGTTGCCGGCCGGGATCACCAGCAGCGTGTGACCGTCGCCCTTGGCGCGCTTGACCTTGTCGATGCCGATGTTGCCTGCTGCGCCCGGCAGGTTCTCCACCACGGCGGCCTGGCCGTAGCGCTTGGCGAGGCCGTCGGCCAGCGTGCGCGCCAGCAGGTCCACGGGACCGCCCGGCGGGAACGGCGAGACGATGGTGAAGCGGTCCGCGGCGAGCTGCTTCTCGGCGGCGGTCTGGGCGAACGCGGGCGCGGCGAGCAGGGCTGCCGTGAGGCCCAGCAGGGCCGTGCGACGGAAGATCATCCCGGTGCTCATTTCTTCTCGGTCAGGAACTTGCCAGAAGCCTGCACGTTCGGCTGGCGGCGCGTGTGGCCGTCGAGCCCACCGTCGATGGCCCACTCGGCGAACATCGTGGGGCCTGGTTCGAACTCGCGCACCGCCCATTCGCCCGTGAGATGGTCCTCGTCGGCGTTGTATTCGATGAGGCCGCCACAGGGGTTCTCGAAGTACCAGAAGTAGGCGCTGGAGATCGGGTGCCGGCCGGGGCCGAGCTGGGTCTTCCAGCCACAGCGGCTGATGTGCAGGCCGCCACCGAAGACCTCGTGGATGTCGCGCACGGTGAAGGCCACGTGGTTCAGCCCCGGGCCCTTGCCAGGCAGCGCCAACAGGAAGAGGTCATGGTGGCCGGCCTCAGGAGCGCAGCGCATGAACACACCACGGCCCGGGTAGCGGTCCGAAGTCACGAAGCCCAGCGTGGCATAGAACGCTTCCATCTCCGCCAGCTTGTTCGTGAAGAACACCACATGGCCCACCTCGATGGGTTCGGCGCGTTCGTAGATCGGCGAGGGCATGTCGACGCGGCGCACGTCACCCCAGGGGTTGGTGGGCGCGCCCTTGATGTCGATGGCGTGTTTCTGCGTGACCTGGAAGATGATGCGCAGACCGTGCGGGTCCAGCGCACGCAGAGTGCCGTCGGTGGCACGGCGGTCCTCGAAACCGGGGGCCTTGGACAACGGCGCGACCAGCTTGTCCAGCGCGGCCACATCGGTCACACCCCAGGTCACTTCGCGCAACGTGGGGCCGGCTTCCATCGCGGGCGGCAGTTCAGCATCGTCGATGCGGCGCACGCGCACCTGGCAGCCGTTGAGGGTTTCCCAGACCTGCCTGGCGTCGGTCTGGTCCAGTGACTTCAGGCCCCAGTCGGCGAAGAATTTCTTCGCGTCGTCCCAGCGGTCGGTGGAATAGGTGATGGCGTCGATGCCTTCGATGGCACTGGTGGACTTGGTCGCGGTGTTGGAAGTCATGACAGGCTCCATGGCAGCGGGGCTTCGTTCATGCCCCAGTAAAAACTCTTCTGGCTCGTGTACTCGAGGATGCCCATGCGGCCCTTCTCGCGTCCCGTGCCGCTCATCTTCACGCCGCCGAAGGGCGTGCTCACCGAGAACATCTTGTAGGTGTTGACCCAGACCGTGCCGGTCTGCAGCGCACGGCCGATGCGCCAGATGGTCTTGTAGTCGCGGCTCCAGATGCCGGAGGCCAGGCCGTAGACGTTGTCGTTGCACTGCGCCAGCAGGTCGGCCTCGTCGCTCCAGGGCAGCAGGGCCAGCACGGGGCCGAAGATCTCTTCCTGGCACATGCGCGCCGTGTTGGGCAGGCCTTCGATGACGGTGGGCAGGTAATAGCTGCCCTTGTCATACCCCGCGCCTTCGGGGCGCGCGCCACCGAACAGCACCTTGCCGCCTTCGTCGCGGCCGATCTGCACATACCGCTCCACCGAGGCGCGGTGGCCCATGTTGACCAGAGGGCCCATCTGCGTGCGTTCGCTGCTGGGGTCGCCCACGCGCAGGGCCTTCACGCCGGCCAGCAGGCGGGCCTTGAACTCGTCGTACAGGCTGGCATGCACGAAGGCGCGCGAGCCGGCGATGCAGGACTCGCCCGAGGAGCTGAAGATGCCATACAGCACGCCGGCCACCGCATGGTCCAGGTCGGCGTCGGCACACACGATGGTGGGCGACTTGCCGCCCAGCTCCAGGGAGGTGGGCATGAGTTTTTCGGCCGCCAGGCGCTGGATGCCCATGCCCACGTTGGTGCCGCCCGTGAAGGCGATGCGGCGGATCAGCGGGTGCTTGACGAGTGCGTCGCCCACGATGGAGCCCTTGCCCGGCAGCACGCTGACGATGCCGGGCGGCACGCCAGCCTCTTCGCAGATCTTCGCCAGCTCGATGGCCATGCGCGGCGTGATCTCGGCCGGCTTGAACACGACGGGGCAACCCGCGGCCAGGGCCGGCGCGAGCTTCTGCGCCTCGCTGGCGATGGGCGAGTTCCAGGGCGTGATGGCGCCCACCACGCCCAGCGGCTCGTGCACGCTCATGGTGATGAAGTCGCCACGCGCGGGCGTGATCTGGTCTTCCCAGGTCTCGCAGACGGAGGCGAAGAACTGGAAGGTGCCGGCCGCGCTGGCCACCAGCGCACGCGTCTCGTTGATGGGCTTGCCGTTGTCCAGGCGCTGCAGCTGCGCGAGTTCCTCGGACTTGGCGCGGATGCCCGTGGCGATGCGGTACAGGATGCCGGCGCGTTCGTGGTGCTTGAGCTTGGCCCAGGCGGGCTGATGGCGTGCGCGCTCTGCGGCCTGCACGGCTTCGTCCACGTCGGCGGCGGTGGCGGCATGCAGCTCGGCGACGGTGCTGCCGTCGTGCGGGTATTCGGTGCTGTAGAGCGGGCCCGAGGCATCGCGCCAGGTGCCGGCAATCAGGGTCTGGAGTTTGTCAACCATGATGGGCTTGTCAGATGGTGGTCGATGCCACGCGGTTGTCGAGGAAACGCAGCGCGGAGAGGACCGTCAGCGCCGAGGTCTTGGGGTTGTCAGCCAGTGGCTTGCCACGCATGGTGAGCTGCATCTCGCCGAATGCACCGGTCACGTGGATCTCGTGGATGTTGTCGGTCACCGTGGGGTCGGCGATCAGGCGCACGCGCGTGGCGTCCAGGCCCAGGCCGGCCAGCGAGATGGTGGCGGCGACGTTCGCGTTCTTGGGGTACAGGTGGGCGGCCTCGCGGGCCGTGGCCTCCAGGATCACCGTGGGTTCCTTGAGGTTGCCGAGATCGGCCACCTGCTCGGCGGGTGTGCCGCGCCAGCCCTGGGGTGGCTTGCGGCCGGTGTAGGTCACCTGCTCCAGTCCGGCGAAACGCGCGGCGGCAATCGCGTCCACACCGCCGATGGCGCCCGACAACAGGTGCAGTTGCGCGCCACCGCGCAGGGCCGCATCCGCCAGCTTCTCGGGCAGGCCGGGCTCGGACAACGCGCCTACGGACAACACGGCGCACTCGGTGCCGCGCTCCAGGGCCGGCAGCACGTGGGCCAGCAACGCCTGGTGGCCGGCCGCTTCCAGCAGCAGGCCGCAGTCGGCCGGCACCTGGTCCATCACATGCACCTCCGGGCCGACCTCGGCCTGCACACCGGCCACGCTCTTGGTCGAAACCACGATGTTCTGCAGCGCGATGCGGGCATGGCCCTGGAGACGCTGGTGCAGCGAGCGCCCGATGGCGCCGTAGCCGACGAGGGTGAAGCGGCGCATGTGCTCAGTCTTTCTTGAGGATCGGGCCGGCGAACTTGGCGGCGAACGGGCCCCAGGATTCCATGTCCACTTCCACGATCACCGGGCCGCTCTTGACCTGCATCGCACGCTCCAGCGTGGCGGCTGTCTGCGCGGGATCGGCCAGCTTGAAATGCGGCACGCCCAGGCTGGCACACAGCACCGAGAAGTCGGGATTCACCAGGTCCACATATGCATGGCGGCTGCCGTAGATGTCGTCCTGGATGTTGCGGATCACGCCATACCGACAGTCGTTCATCAGCAGCACCAGTAGCGGGGCCTTCTCCTGCACGGCGCAGGCGAGTTCACCCACGTTGAGCATGAAGCCGCCGTCGCCCGCCAGCACCACGGTGCGGCGGCCCAGGCCATGCACCGTGTCGGCGATGGCGGTGCCGATGCCCATGGCCAGGCCCTGGCCGATGCCACCACCCAGCGCGTGCACGCCGGCACGCGGGTGGTCCAGCAAGGGGGCGCGGTTGCCCCACATGCTGTTGGACAGTGTGATGTCGCGCACCCACCAGAAGTTCTTGCCCACGGCGGACTCCAGCGTGCGCTTGAGCTGCAGGTAAGGGCCCAGGCCGGACTCCACCTGTGCGGCCGCCTGGTCGCGCGCGGCCTTCAGTTCGGCCAGGAAGCCGGCTTCGATGGCCATCTTGCCTTCGAGCATGTCGGCCAGCGCGTCCAGCGTCAGCGCGGCATCGCCCTGCGCGAAGTAGCTGCTGGTGTAGCCGCGGTTGTGGGCCAGCGGGTTGGCATCGATGCGCAGCAGGTTCTTGGGCAACTGCAGCTTGTAGCTCAGCGTCTCGTTGCTGCGCAGGCGCGAGCCCACCACCAGCATCGCGTCGCAGGTGGCATAAAAATTCTCGACGGGCTTCTGCAGGTTGTACGAGCCCAGCGTGGCCGGATGGTCCTCGGCCACGATGCCGCGGCCCTGCACCGAGGTCACGATGCCGAAGCCCATCTTCACGAAACGCTGCACGGCCGCCGTGGCGCCGCGCGCGCCACCGCCCAGCCACAACAGCGGGCGCTTGGCACCGCGCAGGCGTTCGGCCAGCGCCTGCACGTCGGAGGCCACCGGCACCACACCGGCCACCGGCAGCGGGGCCAGGTCAGCTGGCAGGTCCAGCAGCGCCTTCTGGATGTCGATGGGGATCTCGATGCTGACCGGGCCACAGGGCGGCGTGAAGGCCAGGCGCGCGGCTTCGCGCAACGTGGCCAGGGCCGTTTCGGGGTTGCGGATGCGGAAGGCGGCCTTGCCCACGGAACGCAGCATGTCTAGTTGCGCGGGATGCTCGTGGATGTAGCCCAGGTCGCGATCGAGGTAGGGCGACTCGATCTGGCCCGTGAGGTGGATCAACGGCGTGCCGGCGGTGAGGGCTTCTACCATCGCGCCGGCGGCGTTGCCCGAGCCTGTGCCGGTGCTGGTCACGCACACGCCCAGCGTGCCGGACACGCGGGCATAGGCGTCGGCCATGTTGCAGGCGCCTGCCTCGCCGCGCGAGGACACGAAGCGGATCTTCTGGCGCACATGGAAGGCGTCCAGGATCGGCATGTTGTGGATCGAGATCACGCCGAAGGCGGCCTTGGTGCCGCACTGCTCCAGGAAGCGGACGGCGAGTTCGCCGACCGTGATGCGGGTGGCGGCGGGGGTGGTGGTCGTCATGGGGTATTTCGGGAAAGTTGTCGTTCGTCTACTTGGCCAGCACGGGCGCATGCACGGGCCGGTGCGCATACGCGGGCGGGACGGGCCGGCGTGCGGCTGCGGCGTGGGCGGCGCCTGCCCGGTGAGGCGTCACGTGGCTGATGCACTGCGTGAGGCGCGCTGCGGCCTGCTGCACCTGTGCCACCAGCACGGGCAGGTGCTCCGCCTCGACGCGGGGGCCGGGAATGGTCACGCTGATGGCCGCGGCCACCTTGTGGTGGTCGTCGAAGACCGGCGCGGCCACGGTGCAGATGTTGGTCTCGTAGCCGCCTTCGCTGATGCCGTAGCCGCGCGCGGCATCGGCCAGTACCACCTCGCGCAATGCCGCCAGTGTGGCGGGCGTCTTGGGGGTGAAGACTTCCAGTGGCCGGCCGGCGTACAGCCGCTCCAGCGCGGGCAGGTCCAGGTCGGCCAGCAACACGCGGCCCAGCACCGTGCCGTGCGCGGGCAGGCGCGCGCCCACATGGATGGTGCTGTAGACCAGGTTGCGCAGCGCGGCCTTGGCCACGAACACCACCTCGGTGCCGTCGCGCACCACGATGTGGGCCGACAGGCCGGTGGTGGAGGCCAGGTCGTCGATGATGGGGCGGCCGTGTTCGGTCAGTTCCATCGAGGCCAGGAACTCGAAGCCCAGGCGCAGCACGGCGATGCCGAGCTTGTAGTTGGCGCTGTCGCCCTCGCGCTCCACGAAGCCCATCTGCTCCAGGGTCTGCAGGATGCGGAACACCGAGGCGCGTGGCAGGCCCAGGCGGCGCGAGAGCTCGGCGCCGGTCAGCGTGGGCTGCTGGCGCGTGAACTGCGCCAGCAGCTGCATGCCGCGCTGCAGCGCGGGCACCACATATTTGTCGGTGCCGGCCTTGCCGG
Organism: Burkholderiaceae bacterium; assembly: GCA_965278985.1. Lineage (GTDB taxonomy): Bacteria > Pseudomonadota > Gammaproteobacteria > Burkholderiales > Burkholderiaceae_C > CAISIP01. The sequence continues at coordinate 4,302,404 of OZ257131.1, forward strand.
CGTCCGGCGTGTCGTCCATGTCCATGTCTTCAGCCATGTGCATCCCTTTCGGTCGGCAGGCCCAGCAGGCGGTTCACCGCATCGGCGGCTTCCAGCGCGCAGCTGTGGCCGGCGGGGCCCAGGTCCTGGTAGGGTGCGCCCGCAGCCTGCGCCACGGCACGGCAGCCGGCGGGTGGCGTGATGGTGTCGGCGCTGCCGCTGGCCACCACGATGGGGCATGCCACGCGCTGCAGGTCCCCCACCAGGTCGCCGCCGGCGAGCATGCGGGCGGCCTGCGTGTAACCGGCGGGGTCGATGGCCGCCATGATGGAGGCCACATACGCGATCTGTTCGGCGCTGGCCTGGGGCGACAGCATGGCCGGTGCGCGCGCCTTCGCCACGCCGGCCGGACCCAGCTTCGCCAGGTTGTCCAGCCGGGACTGCAACTTCTGCGCGCGCTCTTCGGGTGCGGCCTTGGCATAACCGCCGGCCGGCGACAGGAGCACCAGGCGCTCCAGGCGGCTGGCATCGCGGGCCGCGAAGCTGCCGGCCATCAACGCACCCAGCGAATGGCCCACCAGCGTGAACCGGGGCGCCAACGCGGCGCCCAACCCGTCGAACCAGGCCACCACGCGCGCTGCGTAGTCGGCAGCCACGGGCGCTGGCGGCGCCAGCGGCGCGCTCTGGCCGTAACCGGGCGCGTCCCAGGCCACCACATGGGCTTGCGAGCCCTCGGCACTGGCGGCGAGCAGTTGCGACAACCAGCTTCCCGAGCCCGATCCGATGCCGTGCAGCAGCACGTGCGTGATGGGCGTGGCGCCGCGGCCCGGCGCATGCGCGCGGCGGAAGTGCACCGCGCCCGCAGGCGTGTGCAAGGCTTCCAGCGGGAAGCGGGCCAGGGTGTCCTGCAGGGGCATGGCGGATGGCGTGCGTGTGCCGTGCCGGCTCAGCGCTTGAGCTTGGTCAGCGGGCTGTCGGGGGGATACACGGGCGTGATCGGCTTGCTGGAGCCCAGCATCACGCACATCAGCGCGTCCTCGTCGCCGATGTTGATCTCCTCGCGGTACACGCCGGGCGGCACCGAGATCAGGTCACGCTCGCCCAGGATGGCTTCCCAGCGCTGGCCGTCCTTCTCGCAGACCACCTTGAGCTTGCCGCGCAGCACGAAGAAGATCTCTTCCACGTCGTAGTGGATGTGCGAGGGTCCTTCGTGGCCGGCCGGGATCACCATCGTGGAGAAGGTGAAGTGCGCCGAGGGCACGGTGTTCATGTCGCTGGCCACGCCGGTGCCACCGGTCCCCACATAACGCATCTGCGCGCGGCGGTACTTGGGGTCGTAGTCGGCCTGGAACTTCAGCGCGTTCCAGTCGTACTTGCGCGTGGCGTAGCGGGCGACACGGCTTTCCAGCCAGTCGCCGAAGCTCTGGCCGTCCTTCTGCATCATGCCGCGCTGGATCTCAGCCTCCGGCGGGATGGTGGCGTCCATCAGGCCGCGTTCGTTGAAGACGGGCTGGTTGGCGGCCGCGGCGGCGGGCTTGTTGACGAGGGTGGCTTCCATGGGGTCCTTCCTTTGGCGTTTAGGGTGGCTGGCGATTCAATGCATGACGAAGCCGCCGTTGACGGGCAGCAACTGGCCGGTGATGAACCCGGCACTGCGCGAGAGCAGGAACAGCACGGCGGCCGTCACGTCCTCGGGCACCTGCGGGCGCGGGATCGCGCGGCCCTGCAGGTAGTACTGGTGGCGCTCCTCGGGCACGTATTCGGTGGCCTCGACCAGCGTGAGGCCGGGGGCGATGGCGTTCACGGTGGTGCCGGCCTGCCCCATCTCGCGGGCCATGCCGCGCGTCATGGAGACCACGGCGCCCTTGCTGGCGATGTAGGCCATCAGGCGCGGTGCGCCCCACAACGCGGTGTCGGAGGCGATGTTGACGACGCGCCCGGTGCCCGAGGCTGCCAGGTGCGGCTGCGCGGCCACGGTGGCCAGCCAGGTGCCACGCACGTTGACCTGCATCACGCGGTCCCATACCTCGGGGTCCAGCTGGTCCATGGCCTTGCCACCGGAGTTGGTGATCGCGGCGTTGTTCACCAGGCCGTCGAGGCCGCCCAGCGCCGCGGCGGCGGCGTCCACGCCCTGGCGAATGGAGGCCGCGTCCGACAGGTCCATGGGCACGTAGTGCTGGCCGAGTTCGCGGGCCAGCGCCTCGCCGCGCGCGTGCAGCACGTCGCTCACGACGACGCGCGCACCGGCAGCCACCAGCGCGCGTGCGAAAGCTTCGCCGAGGCCGCGTGCAGAACCGGTGACCAGCACGCGGCGGCCCTCCAGGCGGATCTCGGTGGTCATCGTGTTCACGTGGGGTTCTCCATGGAGGACGGAAGGTCAGAATGTCCATGCCGTTTCACATAAGAAACAGCGGTTTACTAAAGAATCATTATTCGACGGCGCGCGGTGAAGGTCAACACTTTTCCGACAGGAACAGTAGGAAAGCGCGCACGCGGTGCACCGCCCCGATTCTTCAAGCGGAACAACGACCTACGGTCCTTTTCCTGGAATGCACGGATCGCATTCTGGAAAGTCCACAGGAATCAAGAGGATTCAACCTATAGTGCCCTCGCCGCCATCTCCAGGCGGGCGCATGCACCGAAGAACCACTCGCGAGGCACACCATGAAAGACCCAGAGACATCCCGCCGCGGCTTCCTCAAGGGCGCCGTGGCCGGCAGCGCCGTTGCCGCCACCACCGTCGCACCGCTGGCCGGCATGGCCCAGCAGGCCTCCACTCCCGCCAAACCCGCCGACCTTCCGGCGGGTTATGTTTTTCTGATGCCCACCGAGGCGGCCTTCATCGAAGCGGTGGCCGACCACATGTACCCGGGCGATGCGAATTCGCCTGGCGGCGTGGACATCGGCATCAACATCTTCATCGACCGCGCGCTGGCCGGCAGCTGGGGCAAGGGCGACCGCCTGTACACGGAAGGCCCGTGGGGCAAGGGCGTGCCCTCGCAGGGCTACCAGCTGCCCCTGACGCCGGCGCAGCTGTTCCGCCAGGGCATCGAGAGCTGCAACCAGGCCTGCCAGAAGAAGTACGGCGGCATGACATTCGACCAGCTCACCGCCGCGCAGAAGGAGGAGGCGCTGCAGGACATGGCCAGCGGAAAGATGGTGTTCGACAACGGCCTGCCCTCCGCCACCTTCTTCGACGCGTTGTACCAGTGCGTGGTGCAGGGCATCTTCGCCGACCCCATCTACGGCGGCAACAAGAACATGGCGGGCTGGAAGCTGGTGGGCTTCCCCGGGGTCGTGGCCACGCATGCCAAGAACATCGTGGACTACAAGAACAAGCCCTTCCCCGTGAAGTACCTGTCCATCGCGGACCTGGCCTGAGGAGCACACCACCATGGCAACACGCAATTTTCCGGAAGTGGATGTGGTCATCGTCGGCCTGGGCTGGACGGGCGGCATTCTCGCCAAGGAGCTCTCGCAGGCCGGCATGAAGGTCGTTGCGCTGGAGCGCGGCGCCTACCGCACGCCCCAGGAGGCGTTCACCGTGCCGCACATCCGCGACGAGCTGGAATACAGCTCGCGTACCGGCCTGATGCAGAACACCAAGACCGACACGCTGACCATCCGCAACAACGTCAACCAGACCGCGCTGCCGATGCGCCGCCTGGGCTCCTTCCTGCCCGGCACGGACGTGGGCGGCGCGGGGTCGCACTGGAACGGCCACACCTGGCGCTGGACCGATTCGGACCTGCAGGTCCGCTCGATGTACGAGCAGAAGTACGGCAAGGGCTACATCCCCGAGGACATGACGATCCAGGACTGGGGCGTCACCTACAAGGAGCTGGAGCCCTACTACGACCACTTCGAGAAGATCGCCGGCCTCTCGGGCCAGGCCGGCAAGCTCAATGGCAAGGTCATGCCGGGCGGCAACCCCTTCGAGGGCGACCGCAGCAGCCCCTATCCGCTGCCGCCGCTCAAGACCAGCCTGGCCGCGGACCTGTTCACGCAGGCCGCCACGAAGATGGGCTACCACCCGTTTCCCAACCCGGCCGCGAATGCCTCGCAGCCCTACACCAACCCGGACGGCTCGCAACTGGGGCAATGCCAGTACTGCGGCTTCTGCGAGCGTTACGGCTGCGAGTCCAATGCCAAGGGCAGCCCCAACGTCACCGTGATCCCGCTGGCGCTGAAGCAGCCCACCTTCGAGATGCGCACGCATTCGTGGGTGACGAAGGTGGTCAAGGACAGCACGGGGCGCATCGCCACGGGCGTGAACTACACCAACATCAACAACGGCGAGGAATGTTTCCAGCCGGCGCGCATCGTGATCCTCGCGGCCTACGGGCTCAACAACACCCACCTGATGCTGCTGTCGCAGATCGGCCAGCCCTACGACCCCGTCAGCCAGAAAGGCCTGGTCGGCAAGAACTACGCCTACCAGACGGGCGCGGGTGCCACCCTGTTCTTCGAGGAGGGCGCGATCTTCAACCCCTTCATGTCCACCGGCTCGCTGAGCATGCTGATCGACGACTTCCACCAGAACTGGGACTTCGACCGTTCCAAGGCAGGTGGCTTCGTCGGCGGCTACACCGTCAGTGGCGGCATGACCCATGGCCGGCCCATTGACTACCACCCCGTGCCACCGGGCACGCCGCGCTGGGGCAAGGCCTGGAAGGACGCGATGGGCAAGTGGTACAACCGGTCGATGGGCATCGGCGCCAGCGGCTCGGTGATGGCCAACCGCTACAACTACCTCGACCTGGACCCGACCTACCGCAACCCGCTGGGTCAGCCGCTGATGCGCATGACCTTCGACTACAAGAAGAACGAGCATGCGATCTCCACCCACGCGGCGCAGACCATCGACGCCATCGCCAAATCGATGAACCCCACGCGCATGACCGCCCCTGCGCCACGCACCGGCTCCTGGACCGTGGTGCCCTACCAGAGCACGCACAACACGGGCGGCACGATCATGGGCACGCACCCGGGCAACAGCGTGACCAACAAGTACGGCCAGGTGTGGGACATGCCCAACCTGTTCATCACCGGCGCCTCGCTGTTCCCGCACAACTCGGCCTACAACCCCACCGGCCCCGTGGGCGCGCTCGCCTACTTCACGGTCGACGCCATCAAGAACCAGTACACCAAGCGCCCCGGGGCGCTGATGTCCGCCTGAGGAACCCACCACCATGCGAAGCATCCTCTCCATCACGCTGGCCGGCACGCTCGTGGCCCTGGGCAGCACCGCGCTGGCGCAGGCCACCGACGCCGGCAAGAAGGCCTACCAGGAATGCGTGGCCTGCCACTCCGTCGAGAAGGGCGTCAACGGCGTCGGGCCCAGCCTGTTCGGCATCGTCGGCTCCAAGGCCGCCGCCGTGCCGGGCTTCCAGTTCTCGGGCCCCATGAAGCGCAGCGGCATCGTCTGGACCCCGGACAACCTGGACAAATACATCACCGACCCGCAAGCCGTGGTCACGGGCACGCGCATGCCGTACTCCGGCATGTCGGATGCGACGATGCGCGCGGAACTCGTGAAGTACCTCGCCACGCTGAAGTGACCGGGGCGCCGCGGCGCCCGTCCCCCTCCCGAACCCTGCAGCCGCAGGGTTTTTTGCCCTGCCGCTGGCTGCACGTATGCTGCGTGCTGCGCCGCGCGCCAGACGCGGCCTTTTGCGAGGACACAGCATGCCCCTTCCCCTGACACACAGCCATGCACGCGGCGCACAGGCCCCCGCCCTGATCGAGCAGACCATCGGCCAGCATTTCGCGGCCATGGTGCAGCGCTTCCCCGAGCGCGAAGCCCTGGTCTCGCGCCACCAGAATCGACGCTTCACCTACCGGCAACTGGCGCAGGCGGCGCGCCAGCTGGCCAGCGCCCTGCTGCGCTCCGGCGTTGCGCCCGGCGAGCGCGTGGGCATCTGGGCCCACAACGGCTACGAATGGCTGCTGATGCAGCTGGCCACGGCCCAGGTGGGCATCGTGCTGGTGAACATCAACCCCGCCTACCGCGTGACCGAGCTGGAGTACGCGCTCAACAAGGTGGGCTGCCGCATGCTGGTGACGATGGCGCGCTACAAGACCAGCGACTACATCGGCATCGTGCAGGAGCTCGCCCCCGAGCTGGCGTCCTCCGCGCCCGGCGCGCTGCAGGCGCAACGTGCCCCCGCGCTGCGCGAGGTGGTGCAGCTGGGCAGCGAGGACGTGCCCGGCATGGCCAGCTTCGCCGAGCTGCTGGCGCGTGGCGACGCGGCCGACCCCGAGGTGGACCGCATCGCCGCCACACTGCGCGCCGACGACCCCATCAACATCCAGTTCACCAGCGGCACCACGGGTTTCCCCAAGGGCGCCACGCTGACCCACCGCAACATCCTGAACAACGGCTTCTTCATCGGCGAGGCGATGAGGCTCACCGAAGAAGACCGCCTGTGCATCCCCGTGCCGCTGTACCACTGCTTCGGCATGGTGCTGGGCAACCTGGCCTGCCTGACGCACGGCGCCTGCATCGTCTACCCCAACGACGGCTTCGACCCGCTCACCGTGCTGGAAACGGTGCAGGCCGAGCGCTGCACCGGGCTGCACGGCGTGCCCACGATGTTCATCGCCGAGCTGGCGCACCCACGCTTCACGGAGTTCGACCTCTCCAGCCTGCGCACCGGCATCATGGCCGGCTCACCCTGCCCCATCGAGGTCATGAAGCGCGTGGTGCATGAAATGCACATGTCCGAGGTGACCATCGCCTACGGCATGACCGAGACCAGCCCCGTGAGCTGCCAAAGCAGCACGACGACGCCGCTGGACAAGCGCGTGTCCACCGTGGGCCTGGTGCAGCCGCACCTGGAGGTGAAGGTCATCGACCCGGAGACCGGGGCCACGCTGCCCGTGGACCAGGCGGGCGAGTTGTGCACCAAGGGGTATTCCGTGATGCACGGCTATTGGGGCGACGAGGCGCGCACGCGCGAGGCCATCGATGCCGAGGGCTGGATGCACACCGGCGACCTGGCGACCATGGACGCCGAGGGCTACGTGAACATCGTGGGCCGCATCAAGGACATGGTGATCCGCGGTGGCGAGAACATCTACCCGCGCGAGGTGGAAGAGTTCCTCTACCGCCACCCGGCGGTGTCGGACGTGCAGGTGATCGGTGTGCCGGACGCGAAGTACGGCGAGGAACTGTGCGCGTGGGTCATCCTGAAGCAGGGTGCACAGGCCACCGAGGACGATGTCCGCGACTTCTGCCGCGGCGCCATCGCGCACTACAAGGTGCCGCGTTATGTGCGCTTCGTGGACAGCTTCCCGATGACCATCACGGGCAAGATCCAGAAGTTCGTGATGCGTGATGTGATGAAGAAGGAGCTGCGGGTGGAGGAAGCCAAGACCGCGTAGGGCTTCCGCGTCACCGCGCAAACCCGTTGCGAGCAGGCTTCGCGTAGCGGTGACACGTGTGGGCCGTCCGAGGCCGCTTCAGCGCCGCCGCGCATGGGCCGGGCCTCTGCGGCGGGGGATTCAGCGGCGCTGCACCCGGCGCCTGCGCAGCGCAGCGATGCCCAGCAGCGCACCGCACGCAGACATCGGCGCGGCTGCGGCTGTTCGCGGACCACCTGCGCGCAGCCAACGCGGTGCGGTGAAGGCTGCGGCGCGCCGCACCCACCAAAAACAAAACCCGCCGAGGCGGGGTCTGGGGAGAAAAGCCATTTACCCGCGCTTGCGCCTGCGGGTCAGCGTGAGGCCGGCGAGGGCCATGCCTACGAGGGCGAGGGACTCGGGCTCGGGCACGTCGTTGGTGACAGCGGCGCGGCTGAAGACGGCCCACGTCTCGTACACGATCAAGCCAACATTTCGTCCTGCTACGGCGTTCCCGTCGTTGTAGAAGGAGCTAACTCCATCGGCGGCTTTGCGGGCAACAAAGCCAATCAAGACAGCGTGGGTGTCGTTCGCGTTGAGGTCAACTGGAGTCCACATAGCGCAGGCCGCGACCCCATAGCATCCAGTCGTGGCGTCAGGTGCGTCCGTCCAACCCGGCGTCGAGAGGTACAGGTTATTGATCGCCTGGAACGCCAACTGTGCGCCGGACGCAGTTAGCGCGAAATCGGAATCCGAATCACATCCACTGAACAGGGCACTGCATGTCCCAGCCTGGAACGCCACGTCGTACAAGCTGCCGTCCACTTCCAGACCTGTGATGCCCGTGACCTTGCCACCGTTGAACAACACCAACGCAGAATGGGCGGGTGCGCTCGCACATGCGATGGCTGCAAAAGCGAGGGCGACCAAAGGGCGAATTAGTTTCACGAAAACTTCTTGAGATGAAAAAAAGAAGTAAGAACAACCTACGCTAGCCTTGGTAGAACAACAACTTGCCCTGCGGAGGCCCGCACCTTGCCGGTCGCGCGCAGCTTGTCGTGCAGCGCCGGGCATTGGCGCACCAGTTGCTGGACGTCGTCCGGCGCCATTGCGGCGCATTTTTGGGGCTGAAGTAGGCGAGGCCGAAGCACTTCATGGCATGTGTGTCCTACGGGGTGAAGATGCATTGACGACGCAGCGCAAGGGCGGCCATCGACAGGGTCGCATCCTCCACCTTGGTGCGCTCAGCGATGCCGCGCCGGGCGCCTGCGCAGCGCAGCGATGCCCAGCAGGCCTAGGCCCACCAGGGCGAAAGACGCGGGCTCGGGAACGGCGTTCGCCACGGCTCTTTCAATCGACGTGAGTTCAAATGCGGCGGCTACCTCTTGCCCTCCGTTACTCACCCCCAATGTGAAGTCCCTGGTCGGGTAGAACGGGAGGTCGAGAAAGTCAGGAATGGCATTACTCGAAAGCGCCATGGTGTCTTGGGCCGCGAGTTCCATCACCCAGTTGGTGAAGCTCCAGCCGGCCTCAATCCCTGTAGCGCTCCCAGCGGTCGAGGAATACCTCAATAGTTCGGCTGCGGAGTTGAGATAGATGACAAGCACATCACCTCCTGAATTCGTAAAAGTCACTCCGCCAATAGTGAAGGCCCCAGAGACGAGGCCGCCTTGGTAAAACCCGATCTGCGTATTCCATGCAGATACATTCGGAATCGAAGTGTCGACTACGAAGCTGCCAGTGCCGCCAGTCCCCGCGCTCACGTTCTGGAGCCAGGGGCCTACGCCTGCTTGCAGCGGGCTCTTGAGACTGGCCGTGAAGTTGAATTCAACCAGCGCGGCGTTTGCCGCCAAAGAACCCAGACACAGCGCAATACCTGCCAATACAGCTTTCATCAAATGACTCCGTGAATTCAGGGAACAACAAACGAATGCCAGGCCCGCGTGCGGTTCATGCGCACAGGGTGGCGCTGGTGCCATCGACGATGGATGCCGTACGGCCTGCGTTGGCCAACGTCCCGGCTGCGCCAGGAGGTGCCTGCACCTTGGCGGACTCAGCGACGCCGCACACGGCGCCTGCGCAGCGCAGCGATGCCCAACAGGCCTGCGGCCACCAGGGCGAAAGACGCGGGCTCGGGAACGGCGTTCGCCTCCACTTTGTCAATCGACGAAACCTCAAGGTTGAGGTACACCTTCGAGCCACCGTTGGTCGCTGCCAGTACAAACTCGTTCTCCCGAAAGTCCAGGAGACTGATATCACCAGGGACGGCGCTACTCGCAAGCCCGTTCCCTCCGGACGAGTAGAACTGCATATTCCAGATCAAGAGCACCCAGGTTGGATCGATTGCTGCCACGCTCCCGGTGTTCGTGCCAAAGGAGAAGATCGAGGCTACAGAAGGTACAAGTATGGTACTCAATTGCCCTGCCGAAGCCGTGAAAGTCACTCCGCCGATATCGAAGGCTCCCGAGACCAGGCCGTCCTGAAAAAAACCATTGGTTCCACTGTCGGATCCGTTGGCCGCAGTATCGAGGACGAAACTGCCTGTGCCCACGGTGCCGGAGCTGACGTCCTGCAGCCAGGGGCCTTCGCCTGCCTGGATGGTGTTATGGGTTTTCGCCGTGAAGTTGAACTCCACCAGCGTGGCATTCGCCGCCAAGGACCCCAGACACAACGCAATACCCGCCAATACAGCTTTCATCGAAAGACTCCGTGGATGCATGGAACAGAAAGGCCGTCGGATGCCGGGCACGCGTGCGGCGCAGCGGCATCTCGCGCCGACAACACGGCAGCATGCCACCACGACGCAACGGTTCGGCGGGTGTGAGACGGGGTGTCAAGCATTCAAGACGCCGGGCATGCTGCTGCGCCGGGGCACTGGCAAAATTCCCACACATGAGCCTCCCCTCGCACGAAACTGTCGTCCAACGACAGGTCATCGAGCTGCCCGCCGATGCGGCGGACACCTTCGCCAACTTCCAGATCCTCGTCCGCCCGATGTTCGATCTGGTGCGCCTGCGGGACGATGTGCCCTTCTTCGCCCACGCGGCAGTCACCTTCTTGCCGGACCTGCTGCTCTCGCGCTCGGTGAATTCCGCGACACGCTTCGACCGCAGCCAACGCGCCATCGCCCGCTCCGGCATCGACGATGTGCTGGTGGTGGTCTACCTGAGCGGATCGTTCACCTGCGAGATCGACGGCCAGGTGGGGGATGTGCAGGCCCACGAGATCGCGTTCTTCGACCTGGCGCGGCCGTTCTGCATCCAGAGCGAGCACGTGGACAACATCTCGCTGGCCGTCTCGCGGCGCCGGCTGGCCGAGCTGATGCCGTCGATGGCCGACTTTCCATGGTTTCGTGCTGCGGCAAGGCGCCATACGGCAGTTGCTCCTGGCCCACCTGCGTGCCTGTGACGAGATGGCGCCACGGATCGGCACCGGCGAAGCGCAGGCCGTCAGCGACACGACCCTGCAGCTGGTCGTGGCGGGCCTGCAATCCGCCAGGCGCCAGGCCGCGGGTGCAGCGGCCCAGGCGGGCCTGGCGTCGCTGACCGACATGACCAACTTCATCGAGGCGCAACTGGGCCGAGCCGATCTGGGGCCGGACGATCTGGTCGAGGCCTTCAGCCTCTCGCGGGCCACGCTGTACCGGCTGTTCGAGCCGTTGGGCGGCGTGTCGGCCTTCATCCTGGACCGCCGGCTCAACCGGGCACTGCAGGCCATCACGGCGCCCCACGCCGCGCCGCTGCGCCTCAAGCAACTTGCGCACGACCTGGGTTTCGCCCATCCGACCAGCTTCACCCGCGCGTTCAAGAAGCGCTTCGGCATGCCGCCGCACGAGGTGCGCACACTGCGCTCCTATCCCGGGGAAGTGCAATCCGCTGCGTGGCGGCAGGCCGTGGCCACGCAACTGCCGTTGATCGCGACGGCGAAGACCGGCGGCAGCTGATCACACCCGAAGTCGGCACATCCAGCAAGCAGGAGCTGCCGGTGGAGGACACAAGGACGGCGTGAGCGCCCGCCCGCGCCGCGCCGCTATTTCTCGCCGCTGACCACCGGAGCTGCCTCGTCAGGCACCTTCGGCGTGTCGGAGGCATGGTGCTCCTTGTGCGTCTTCTTGCCTAGCTGGGGCGTCTTGTCGGCATCGGGGGCGATGTCTTCACCGCGCTTGTTCTTGTCGTGGCGTACCTTCTTGTCGTGGGCGATATCGCGGGGGTCCGTCATGCTGTGCTTTCGTGGTTGCCAAAAGCCCATGGTCCTCCCGATCGCGTCCGAAGCGGGTAAGACAAGCAGCCGTTGCAGGTCGGACGGGGCGCGTGTCGGCCTGGCGCTCAGCGCTGTCCGGCGGCGGAAGCGCCTGTCTTGGGCGGCTCGAAACCCAGCAGCTTCATCGCCTTCGCCACCCCCTGCGGCGTATAGGCCGCCCAGGGTTCGTTGCCCTGGTCCAGCCGCGTGTGGATATTCGCCACCGTCCACTGCGCACTGCTGGACAGGCCCTCCACCTCGTCCCACGCGATCGGCACCGACACGCCCATACCTGGGCGTGCGCGGGCGGACCAGGCCGCCACGGTGGTGGCGCCGAAGCCGTTGCGCAGGTAGTCGATGAAGATCTTGCCGACGCGGTTCTTCGGGCCGCTCTTGGCCACGAATCGGTCGGGGATGGTCTGCGCCATGTGCTGCACGATGACCTGCGAGAAGGCCTTGACGGTGTCCCAGTCGTGCTGCCTCTTGAGTGGCACGACCACATGCATGCCCTTGCCGCCGCTGGTCTTGACGAAGGAGTGCAGGCCCAGCTGCTCCAGGAACACGCGCATCAGCATCGTGGCCTGCTGCATGGCCTTCCACGGCACGCCCTCGCCCGGGTCCAGGTCGAAGGTCATGCGGTCGGGCGTGGCGATTGCGGTCTTCACGGCGTTCCAGGTGTGGAACTCCACCGCGTTCATCTGCGCGGCGGACAACGCGGCGCGCGCGGTGGGCAGCTCCATCAACGGTGCATGCTCCGGGTCCAGCGCCTGCGGCAACGCGACCACCCCGGGCATTTTTCCCTCCAGGTGCTTCTGGAAGAACAGCTCGCCGGCGATGCCCGAGGGCGCCCGCACGATGGAGGTGGGGCGGGCCTTCAGGTGGTGCAGCAGCAGCGGCGCGACCAGGCCGTAGTACCGCACCAGGTCCAGCTTGGTCAGGCCGGTAGAGGCATCTATGACACGTTCGCCATGGGTCACGCGCAGGGAGCCTGTGGCGTCCTCCTCCTTGCTGGGCACCACGGCAGTGGTCTTCTTCGGCGTCGACTTCCTGGCGGCCGCGACCTTGGACGCCGGCACGGCCTTCTCCCGGGTGATGGCACGCGCGGGCTTGTCGCTGCGCAGCCCGTGGAACACCGCATGCCGCACCCGGCCCGTGCTGGTCCACGCGGCGAAGGACACCTCGGCCAGCAGCTGCGGCTTGACCCAGTGCGCGCTGCGGTCAAGGTCGGTGGCTTCCTTCAGCGGGCGTTCGTCGGTCGCGAGCGCCTGCAGTTTCTGCACCAGGTCCGCGAGCACCTGGTCGTTGAAGCCCGTGCCGACGTTGCCCACATACCGCAGCCCGCCCTGGTCATCGTGGACGGCCAGCAGCAGCGAACCCAGGCCCACGCGGCTGCCCTGGGGGTCGGTGTAGCCCACGACCACGAACTCCTGGCGCTGCGTGCACTTGAGCTTGACCCAGGTCGTCGAGCGGCGCGTCACGTAGGGTGAGCCCTTCTGCTTGGCGATGAGGCCTTCCAGACCCAGCTTGCAGGCGGAGGCCATGAGGTCCTGCGGCCGGACCTCGAAGGCATCGCTGAAGCGCAGCAGCTCCGAAGGGCCCGAGGCCAGCACCTGCTGCAGCAATGCACGGCGGGTTTCCACCGGCTCCTCGCGCAGATCGCGTCCGTCGAGGTAGGGCACGTCGAAGAGGCAGTAAACGATCTGGCCCGCCCGCGCGCCCTGCGCCGGCTTGTCCGTGTCGAATGCGTTCTGCAGGGCCTGGAAGTCGGGCACGCCGCGCGTGTCCAGCACCACCACCTCACCATCCAGCCAGCCGGTGCGCAGCTTGAGGCCGGCCACCGCCTTGGCGATGCCGGCAAGCTTGTGCGTCCAGTCGTGGCCGTTGCGCGTGAAGATGCGCACCTTGCCATCTTCCACGCGCGTAAGCATGCGGTAGCCGTCGAACTTGATCTCGTAGATCCACTCAGCAGCATCGCCGGGTACGCCGTCCACCAGCGTCGCGAGCTGCGGCGAGAGCGCGGCGGGCAGGCGGGCGCAGGCCTTGCCGGGGATCTGCACCGACGCCTTGCTGGCCTTCGCGGCGGTGGGCACGGACGCCTTCTTCGCGGGCTCTGCGGATGCCTTCGCGCGTAATGGCACCACGCTGTCGGGCATCTCGTCCACCACGCTGAAGTCCGCAGCGGGCCGCGCCAGGTCGTCCTTCTCCTTGATCAGCAGCCACGGAATCTGCTTCTCCCCGCGGCCCTTCATGCGTACCAGCGCCCATCGGCCGCGCATCTTCACGCCCTGCAACTCGAACTTGAGCATGCCGTCCGCGTAGCCCTTGCGCGGGTCCACCAGCGGCTGCCACACGCCTTCGTCCCAGATGATGACCTTGCCCGCGCCGTACTGGCCCGCGGGGATCTGGCCCTCGAACTGGTTGTAGGCGATGGGGTGATCCTCCACCTGCACGGCCATACGCTTGTCGTGCGGGTCGTAGCTGGGGCCCTTGGGCACGGCCCAGCTCTTCATCGCACCATCGAGCTCCAGTCGGAAGTCGTAGTGCAGGCTGCTGGCCCAGTGTTTCTGGACCACGAAGGCCAGCGTTCCGGGGCGCGAGGCGCCGCCTTCTGCGGGCTCGGGCGTGACAGCGAAGTTGCGCTTGGTGCGGTAGTGCAGCAGCGTGTCGGCCATGGCGGATGGGATCTTTCAGCTTCAGCGTTGGCTTCGGTACAAGCGCCCTTCGGAGCGACCAGGCTGGTGCTCAGGCGGCCTTGCGGGCCTTCGCCGTCGACGCCGCGCTTTTCTTCGCGGCAGGTTTGGCTGCGGACTTGGCCGGCGCGGCCTTCTCGGCCTTGCCGCCCTTGCCCTTGAGGCTGCGCGCGAGCAACTCGGTGAGGTCGATGACTTCTGCGCCCTGCGAAGGAGCCTCCTCCTCCGGCGCCACCACGGTCTCGGTCTTGCCGGCTTTGACCTTCTTCTGCACCAGCTCCATGATGGCGTGCTTGAACTCGTCCTTGAACTCCTCCGGATTCCAGGGCCCGCTCATGTCCTTGACCAGCTGCTCGGCCATCTTCAGCTCGTTGGCACTGAGGCTCTTGGTGCCGGCGGGCGGCAGCTCCAGGCCGTCCAGAGGCTTCACCTCGTCGCCCCAGCGCAGCAGGTTCAGCACCAGCGCCGGGCCGGAGGGCACGAGCGCTGCCAGGTGCTGCTTGGTCTGGATCACCACCTTGGCCAGACCGATCTTGCCGGTCTTGCGCAGCGTCTCGCGCAGCAGCGCGTAGACCTTTTGGCCCTTGTTGATGGGCGCGAGGTAGTAGGGGCGGTCCAGGTACAGGAAAGGAATGTCTGTGGCGTCCACGAAGCGCTCGATCTCGATGGTCTGTGTGGTGCGCGGGTAGGCCTCGGTGATCTCGTCGGCCGAGAGGATCACGTACTGCCCCTCCTCGTAGGCAATGCCCTTGACGATGTTCTCCTTGGTGACTTCCTTGCCCGTCTTCTTGTTGATGCGCTTGTAGCCCACCGGGTCCATCGAGCGCTTGTCCAGCCAGTCGAAGTCCACGCCCTGCTCGCTGCTGGCGGTGTGCAGGCCCACGGGGATGTGGACCAGCCCGAAACTGATGGCGCCTTTCCAGAGGACGCGGCTGCCGGTGGCCATGGTGGATCTCCCTGCATGGCGGGGACGATCCCCACCTTGGAAGGGCTAGCCTAGTGCGGCGCGTGTGCTCTCGACGTCGGCCAAGGGCGGCTCCTTGTGCAGGACAGCGCCTGCTGCGCCGTATGCGCAAGGCGCGGCGTGTGCGCCGTGTGGCGGTGGCTCAGGCGCTGCGCGGCCCGAAGCGCTGCGCCGAGCGTTCGCGGGCCTTGGCGGCCTCGACCTCGCGGTTGCGCGGCTCGGCATGGGTCACCAGCGAAGCGATCAGCACCCGCGCCGCGGCGGCCACGTCTTCCACCGCCTGGTCGAAGGCCGCCGTGTTGGCCTGCGAGGGCACGTTGAAGCCGCTGAGCTTGCGCACGAACTGCAGCGAGGCGTCGCGGATCTCGAGCTCCGTGGCGGGGGGCTCGAAATTGAAGAGGGTACGGATATTCCTGCACATGGTGTCTGCCGCTCCTGCGTGCGATGTCAGTATCAGAGCGCGCGCGGGCTGCGGCGCGAACGCATACCGTACACCACGAGCGCGACGCCTGCTGCAGCAAAAGGCAACAGGAACAGCAGCGCACCCAGCCGCGGGCGGCTGCGGTCCAGCACCGCGCGCTGCGGGCTGGCGGCGTCAACATAGGCGGGCACCACGGAGCCCGGCGCATGGCGCGCCACAGTGGTGGCGGCGGCGTCCCTGTCGGCCCACCCATCGCCGGTGAAGAAATAGCGGTCGCTCTGGAAATTCCGGCCCTCGACCTGGTAGCGGTACACCACATGGGGCCGGAAGGACGGCCCGTGCGTGGTGCGATCGCCGCCGCGCGTGTACACCGTGGCCGACACCACCGTGGCCTGCACCGGCACGAAGCTGGTGTGGGCGCGCCATTGCCAGTAGGTGGACCACAACGAGGCGTACAGGAAATACACGGCAGCGGCGAGCACCAGCACGCCCGCCACCACGACCTCAGGGCGGCGGCCCGCCTTCTCAAGCCGGGGCATCGGTGGCAGAGTCGGCACGCATCGCCAGGGGCATCGTCCGGTGTTCGATCAGGCCAGAGCGCGCTGGATGATGATCTTCTGCACGTCGCTGGTGCCTTCGTAGATCTGGCAGACCCGCACGTCGCGGTAGATGCGCTCCACGGGGAAGTCGCTGACGTAGCCGTAGCCGCCCAGCGTCTGGATCGCGGTCGAGCACACGCGTTCGGCCATCTCGCTGGCGAAGAGCTTGGCCATGGCGGCTTCCTTCAGGCACGGCCGGCCCGCATCGCGCAGCGCGGCCGCATGCCAGATCAACTGGCGCGCGGCCTCGATCTGCGTGGCGCAGTCGGCCAGGCGGAAACCCACAGCCTGGTGCTGGAAGATGGCCTGGCCGAAACTCTCGCGATCCTTGGCATAGGCCAGCGCCACGTCGAAAGCGCTGCGCGCCATGCCCACGCTCTGCGCGGCGATGCCGATGCGGCCGCCTTCCAATGCACCCAAGGCGATCTTGTAGCCCTCGCCCTCGGCGCCGATGAGGTTTTCGGCGGGGATGCGGCAGTCCTCGAAATTGATCTGCGCCGTGTCGCTGCTGTGCTGGCCCAGCTTGTCCTCCAGCCGCGCGACGATGTAGCCCGGTGTGTCGGTGGGCACGAGGAAGGCACTCATGCCCTTCTTGCCCGCGCCCTTGTCGGTGACGGCGATGACCACGGCGAGGTGGCCGTTCTTGCCGCTGGTGATGAACTGCTTGACGCCGTTGAGCACATAGGCATCACCCTCACGCGTGGCGGTGGTGCGCAGGCCCGACGCGTCCGAGCCCACGTGCGGCTCGGTCAGGCAGAACACGCCCAGCAGCTCGCCCTGCGCCAGCCGCGTGAGCCAGTTCTGCTTCTGCTGCGTATTGCCGTAGCGCATCAGGATCGCGTTGACGGGGCAGTTCGTGACGCTGATGGCCGTGCTGGTGCCACCGTCGCCAGCCGCGATCTCCTCCAGCACCAGCGCCAGCGTAAGGTAGTCGAGGTTCGCTCCGCCGAACTCCTCGGGCACGCAGATGCCGTAGGCGCCGAGTGCGGCCAGGCCCTGGTGGGCCTCCTTGGGGAAGTAGTGTTCCCTGTCCCAGCGCGCGGCATGGGGCCAGAGTTCGGCCTGGGCGAAGTCACGCACGGCGTCGCGGATGGCTTCCTGGTCGGGGGTGAGGAGCATGGTAAGAGTGTCCAGAGGTCAGGGATTCCAGGGGTTCAGCAACGGCACCCCCATCGAGGCGAAATCGGCGACGTTGCGCGTGACGACCGTCATGCCATGCACCAACGCCGTGGCAGCGATCAGACCATCGCGTTCGGGGCGCGGATCGGGCACCTGCAGAGCGGCGCTGCGCCGCGCGACGGCCAGGTCCACCGGCAACAGGCGCCCAGCGAATGTCGGGAGAACACGGTCCTCCAGCCACGCGCGAAGGATGCGTCCCTGGGCCGGGTCGCGCCGCTCCATCCGCAGGGTGCCCATTTCGAGCTCCTGCACGGTGATCACGGAGAGGAACTGGCTCAGCGGATCGGCAGCTTCCACCCACCGCATGACCTGCGGGTCCGCGCGACCGGCCCGCACCTTGCGGGCTTCGGACAGCACGTTGGTGTCCAGCAGGTACATCAGGACAGATCCGCAGGGCGGGGCAAGCTGCGCGATCGCACAGCGTCGAAGTCCACGTCGATGTCCTCATCCATGGCCAATGCATCCGCCAGGTTCATCGGCTTGCCGGCCAGGCGCAGGTACTGCGCATAACTCAGCAGCACGTGCGCAGGCCTCCCGCGGTCGGTGATGAACACCGGCCCGTCATTGGCAGCCTTCTTGGCCTCACTGGCACGCTGGTTGAACTCACGGCTGGAATAGGTAGCGACAGACATGGAACACCTCCTGATGTAGTTACGTTACTACATTCGCTTCTACCGGGCAACGCGGCCCCCGAACGCCCATCAGGTCGGTAGGCCTTCCGTCGCCAGTTGTGCGCGGTAGCGCGCCAGCATCTGCTCCTGGCTTTCCGTCGCGGGCCCGGCGCCGATCTGGTCGCCGATCATCTGGTTCATCGTGGGCAGTTCGGAGCGCGCGGGCCATTGCGCAGGATCCCACAATGCCGAGCGCATGAAGGCCTTCGCGCAATGCAGGTAGGCCTCCTGCACCGCGACCTCGATGACCAGCTTCGGCCGCTGGCGTTCCTCGGCGAAGCGGTCACAGAAGGCCGGCTCGTCGCGCAGCCGCGCACGGCCGTTGACGCGCAGCGTCTCGTCCACGCCGGGCACGAGGAAGATCAGCGAGACGCGCGGGTCGTCCAGGATGTTCTGCAGCGTGTCCAGGCGGTTGTTGCCGCCGGAGTCCGGCAGCAGCAAGGTGTGGTCGTCGGCCACCTTCACGAAGCCGGGCGTGCCGCCGCGCGGCGAGGCATCGAGCAGGCCGCCATGGATGCCGCTGCTGGCGACCACGCAGAAAGGGGACAAGGCGATGAGGCGGCGCGCATGCGGGTCCAGTTGCCGCATCTGCTTGCGTATGGCGCGTTCGCCAGGGGCGGCATAGAGGGCACGCAGTTCGGCGTGGTTCGTGATCATGGAGTTCCTTGTGGCAATGGGGTGTGACGGTGTTCACCAGCCTGTGAATCGTCGGCCGTCGTAGTCCAGGTAGGCGCCCCGGTGTTCCGGGCCCAGTCCCTGCAGCGCCGCACGCATGGCAGCCACGCTGGCCTGCACAGTCAACGGCGCACCGCTGCCGCCCATGTCAGTCTGCACCCAGCCCGGCGACATCGCCACCAGGATGGCCTTCGGGTAGTCGTGCTGCGCGGAGGCCACCGCCATGTTCAGCGCCGCCTTGCTGACGCGGTAGATCCAGGAGTAACTCGAGGACACCTCCTGGATGCGGCCCATCGCGCTGCTGATGAAGGCGAAGCGCCCCGGGCCGGGCCGTGCGTCCTCCACCAGCGGCGCCACCTGCGGGATGGCCTGCATGGCGCCCAGCACGTTGGTGTGCAGCACGCGGTCGAAATCCTCCTGCGTGGGCGGCGTGCGGGCATCGGCGCGGGCGTTGACGCCAGCCACGTACAGCGCTGTGTCGATGCGCTCGCCATCGAGCTGCCACGACAGGCCACTGATGCTGGCCGGGTCGGCCACGTCCACACGCAAGGCCGTGGCGTCCAGCGCGCGCAGGCGCGCCAGGCCCGCGTCGTCGCGGGCCGTGGCGATCACGCGGTCACCGGACTCGCGGTACTGGCGCACGAACTCCAGGCCGATGCCGCGCGAGGCGCCGATGACGAGGACGGTGGCCATGCGGTGGCTGTCGCTCAGACCAGCTCGATGGCCATCGACGTGGCTTCGCCACCACCGATGCACAACGTGGCGACGCCGCGTTTCTTGCCGCGCGCCTGCAGTGCATGGATCAGCGTGACCAGGATGCGCGCGCCGCTGGCGCCGATGGGGTGGCCCAGCGCGCAGGCGCCACCGTTGACGTTGACGATCTCGTGCGGCACCTTGAGTTCGGCCATCAGCGCCATGGGCACCACGGCGAAGGCCTCGTTGACCTCCCACAGGTCCACGTCGGAGACCTGCCAGCCGATCTTCGCCAGCAGCTTCTGCGTGGACCCGACGGGCGCGGTGGTGAACCAGCCGGGCTCCTGCGCATGCATGGCATGGCCCACGACCCGCGCCATTGGCTTCGCGCCCAGGCGCTGGGCGGTCGAGGCCAGCGCCATCACCAGAGCGGCGGCGCCGTCGTTGATGCTGGAGCTGGAGGCGGCGGTGATGGTGCCGTCCTTCTTGAACGCGGGTTTCAAAGTGGCGATCTTGTCGAGCTTGACCTTGCCGGGGCCCTCGTCGATGCTGACCACGGTCTCGCCGCTGCGGCCCTTCACGGTGACAGGCGTGATTTCGGTGGCGAAGGCACCCGATTCGGTGGCGGCCTTGGCGCGCTGCACGGATGCGGTGGCAAAGGCGTCCTGCGCGGCGCGCGTGAAGGCGTACTTGGCGGCGCAGTCCTCGCCGAAGGTGCCCATGGCGCGGCCGGGTTCGTAGGCGTCTTCCAGTCCGTCAAGCATCATGTGGTCGTAGACGCGCTCATGGCCGATGCGGTAGCCGCCACGGCCCTTGAGCAGCAGGTAGGGCGCGTTCGTCATGCTCTCCATGCCGCCGGCCACCATCACCTCGTGACTGCCCACCTGCAGCAGGTCGGCCGCGAGCATCGCCGCCTTCATGCCGGAGCCGCACATCTTGGACAACGTGACGGCGCCCGCGCTCTGCGGCAGCCCGCCCTTGAAGGCGGCCTGGCGCGCCGGGGCCTGGCCCTGGCCGGCCATCAGGCAGTTGCCGAACAGCACCTCGCCCACCAGCGCGGGCGCGATGCCGGAGCGCTCCACGGCAGCGCGAATCGCGGCACCGCCCAGGTCGTGCGCGGCCAGTGCGGAGAAATCGCCCTGGAAGCTGCCCATGGGCGTGCGCGCGGCACCGAGGATGAGGACGGGGTCTTGGGTGGTCGAGGACATGGTGGTCTCCTGGAAAAAATGGGATGCCGTTCAGTGCGCGGCAACGGGCTCGCGGGCCGGGAAGAAGCGCTTCTCGCGCTCGTACGGAAACACATCGAGCACATGGCCCTGCGCGATGCGTTCCTTGTGGGCCTGCCAGAACTGCGGGTCCAGCAGGTCGGCATGGTGGCGCATGAAGGCCTCGCGCACGGCAGGGTTGCCCAACAGGAACGGGCCGAAGGTCTCGGGGAATACGTCCTTCGGCCCCACCGTGTACCAAGGCTCGCTGCGCATCTCGTCCTCCTCGTCGCGCGGCGGGGGCACGCGGCGGAACTGGCAGTCGGTGACGTATTCGATCTCGTCGTAGTCGTAGAACACCACCTTGCCGTGGCGCGTGACGCCGAAGTTCTTCCACAACATGTCGCCGGGGAAGATGTTGGCGGCCACGAGGTCCTTGATGGCGTTGCCGTATTCGAGCACCGAGCGCTCGATCTGTGCCGCGGCGCGCTGCGTGTCAGCCGGGTCGGTGCTGCGGCCCAGGTCGAAGGCTTCCTGCAGGTAGAGGTTGAGCGGGATCATGCGCCGCTCGATGTAGACATGGCGCAGGATCACCTCCTGCCGGCCGTCGCCGTCGCGGTCGCTGATTTCCAGCTGGCTGGGTGCGAACTGGCGGATCTCGTCGATCAGCGCATCGTCGAAACGCGCACGCGGGAACGCCACCCCCGAATACTCCAGCGTGTCGGCCATGCGGCCCACACGGTCATGGTGCTTGACCAATTGGTACTTGGCCTGGATCTTCGCGCGCGTGGTGTCCTTCTGCGGCGGGTAGAAATCCTTGATCAGCTTGAACACGTAGGGGAAGGACGGCAGGTCGAACACCAGCATCACCATGCCCTTGATGCCGGGCGCGATGCGGAAGCGGTCGCTGGAATGGCGCAGGTGGTGCAGGAAGTCGCGGTAGAACAGGTTCTTGCCCTGCTTCTGCAGGCCCAGCGCGCTGTAGAGCTCGTTGCGCGGTTTGCGCGGCATCAGGCCGGCGAGGAACTGCACATAGGCACTGGGCACCTCCATGTCGACCATGAAGTACGCGCGCGCGAAGCTGAAGAGCGCCAGCAGGTCGTCCTCGCCGAACAGTGCTGCGTCGATGGCGAGCTGCCCGCCAGGCGTGTGCAGGATCGGCAGCGCGAACGGAATGGCTACGAAGCCGTTGATGATCTTGCCCACCACGTAGGCGCCCTTGTTGCGGTAGAACAGGCCGCCCAGCGCCTGGAACTGGAAGTTGGCGCGCAGCTTCACACTGCCCAGCAACGGCAGCAGCGCCGCCTCCACCAGTGCGCAGTCGCGTGCCAGGTCCTCGAAAGGCAGGCGCAGCGCGTAGTCGTTCAGCAACTGCTGCAGGGTCTGGGCAATCGTGCCGCTCGTGGGGTAGTACGAGCGGTAGGTGGGCGGCACGCCCGGGCCGTCGCCCTCGATGAAGTCCGTGCTGACCGCCGGCCGCACGAAGATGAAGTCGTTGTGGAAATAGCTGCGGTGCAGGATCTTGGTGGTGACGGAGTTGAAGAAGGTCTCGGCCAGCTCGGGCTGGTGGTGGTCCACCAGCAACCCGATGAAATGCAGCTTGACCTGCTGCCACAGCTCCTGCGGCTGTTCCCCGGCCTTGAACTCGCGCTCCAGCCGCGTGCTGCATTCGCGCACCCGCAGGTCATAGAACTCGATGCGTTCGCGCTGCGCGCGCTGCTGGCCGGCCCAGTCGGCGGTCTCGAAGCGGTGCTTGGCGCGCGCCGACTCGGTACGGAACAGCTGGTAGTGGCGGTTGAAGCCGTCCCGCATCGCGCAGGCGATGCCGTAGGCCAGGGGCGAGTCGAGGCGCTGCGGGAACATGCCCTGGCCGATGTCAGTCGTCTTCGAGCGCGTCGAAGGTGGTGTCCACCATGGACTCCGGGCCTTCCGGTGCGGCCCGGGGGTAGCGCTTGATCGCGTCGCGGAACACGTCCACCACGGACTCGGGGTTGTCCATGCTCACGCCCAGGTCCTTCACCAGGCCGTCCTTCAAGGTGTAGACCCAGCCATGCACGGTGAGCTGCTGGCCGCGGGCCCAGGCGTCGCGCACGACCGTGGACAGCGCCACGTTGCCCACCTGCTCGATCACGTTGATCTCGCACAACGTGTCTTCCTGCTCCTGCAGGCTCAGGTGGTCGATGCGCTTGCGGTGCCGCAGGCGCAGGTCGCCGATATGGGCCAGCCAATTGTCGGCCAGGCCCACGCGCTGGCGGTGGATGACCGCGCGCACCCCGGCGCAGCCGTGGTGGCCCACGACCATGATGTGTTTCACGCGCAGGTGTTCGACCGCGAACTGGATGGTGGACAGGGCATTCAAGTCCGAATGCACCACCACGTTGGCCACGTTGCGGTGCACGAAGACCTCGCCCGGGTCCAGCCCGGTGATCTCGTTGGCAGGCACGCGGCTGTCGGCACAACCGATCCACATGTACTGCGGCTTCTGCTGCGACATGAGGCCGGTGAAGAAACCGGGGCGCGTGCTCTCCATGCGCGCGGCCCAGGCGCGGTTGTTGTCGATGAGGTGCTGCAGCGAGGATGTCATGGAGTTCTTTCACGGAAGGCGCGTGCGGACACGCGCGCGGGAGAGAGGCCCAGAAGGCCGGCGAAAACGGTATTTTCTCTCCCTCGCGCCCACGCCTACATGGTTTCGGAGAACAGTTCGCGGCCGATCAGCATGCGGCGCACCTCGCTGGTGCCTGCGCCGATCTCGTAGAGCTTGGCATCGCGCCACAGGCGGCCCAGCGGGTATTCGTTGATGTAGCCGTTGCCGCCGAAGATCTGCACGCCCTCACCCGCCATCCAGGTGGCCTTCTCGGCGCACCACAGGATCACCGAGGCGCAGTCCTTGCGCACGCGGCGCACGTGTTCGCTGCCCAGCGCGTCGAGGTTCTTGCCCACGGTGTAGCAGTAGGCGCGGCCGGCCTGCAGCACGGTGTACATGTCGGCCACCTTGCCCTGGATCAGCTGGAACTCGCCGATGCTCTGGCCGAACTGCTTGCGGTCGTGGATGTAGGGGATCACGTTGTCCATCACCGACTGCATGATGCCGATGGGGCCGGCCGCCAGCACGGCGCGTTCGTAGTCCAGCCCGCTCATCAGCACCTTGGCGCCGCCGTTGAGGTGGCCCAGGATGTTCTGCGCCGGCACCTCGACGTTCTGGAACACGAGTTCGCCCGTGTGGGAGCCACGCATGCCCAGCTTGTCGAGCTTCTGCGCGATGGAGAAGCCTTTCATTCCCTTCTCGATCAGGAAAGCGGTGACACCGCGCCCGCCCAGCTCGGGCTCGGTCTTGGCATACACGACCAGCGTGTCGGCGTCGGGGCCGTTGGTGATCCAGAACTTGGAGCCATTGAGCAGGTAATAACCGCCCTTGTCTTCCGCTTTCAACTTCATGCTCAGCACGTCGCTGCCAGCGCCGGGCTCGCTCATGGCCAGCGCGCCCACGTGTTCCCCCGAAATCAGCGTGGGCAGGTACTTCTGCTTCTGTTCCTCGGTGCCGTTGCGCTTGATCTGGTTCACGCAGAGGTTCGAATGCGCACCGTAGGAGAGGCCCACCGAGGCGCTGGCGCGGCTGATCTCCTCCATGGCGATCATGTGCGCGAGGTAGCCCATGTTGGCGCCGCCATATTCTTCGGGCACGGTGATGCCCAGCACGCCCAGTGCGCCCATCTTCTGCCACAGGTCCATGGGGAACTGGTCGCTGCGGTCGATCTCGGCGGCGCGCGGCGCGATCTCGGCCTGCGCGAAATCGCGCACTGCATCGCGCAGCGCATCGATATCCGAGCCCAGTTGGTAGTCGAGTCCTGGCATGTCCATGGGGGTCTCCTGCGTGTTCTAGGGGTTGCGATGTGTCAGTAGGTCTTGGGCACGGGCACCAGCGTCTGCTGCATCACGGCGCAGTCGCTGCGGCGGCCGTCGGCATCGACGTGCAGCACGGTGGCGCTGGTCACGATGATGCGCTTGCCCGCGCGCAGCACCTGGCCCTGGGCGATCAGCTGGCCGCCCTGGAAGGCCGCCAGGAAGTTGATCTTGTACTCCACGGTCGTGACCTCCATGCCTTCGGGCGCCACGGTCAGCGCGGCGTAGCCGCCCGCGATGTCGGCCAGCGCGCCCATGGCGCCACCGTGGAAGCCACCCTGCTGCTGCGTGACCTTGTCCGAATAGGGCAACAGGATCTCGCAACGGCCCGGCGCCACGGACAGCAGTTGCGCGCCCAGGTGCTGCATCAGGCCTTGGCGCTGGAAGCTCTCCAGCACGCGCTGGTGCAGCAAGGGGTGTTCGGGATGGGTGTCGCTTGGCATGGCAGGGCCCTTGTCCGACGGTGCCTCCAGGGGCTGCGGAGGCCGGTTTTTGGTTGACGTTTACGTAAACGTCAATTATGCGCGAATCCGGCTGGCGGACGCCATCAAGCGCCATCTCGCGCCGTCAGGCGCCGTTGGCTGGCGCCTTGGTCGTGGTGCGGGCCAGCAGGGCCCGCGCTTCCTTCTCGTGCGTCTTGACCTCGTCCAGATTGGCGTGCAGGTCGGCCAGCTGGTCCTCCAGCGCCTTGCGGTGCGCGGCCAGGATGGTCAGGAATTTCTTGAGCTGTGGCCCGGTGTCCCGCGGGCTGTCGTACATGTCGATGATCTCGCGCGCCTCGTTCAGCGACAGGCCCAGGCGCTTGGCGCGCAGCGTGAGCTTGAGGCGCGTGCGGTCGCGGCTGCTGTAGAGCCGGCTGCGCCCGCCGGGGCCCGTGCGCTCGGGCTGCAACAGGCCCATGTCCTCGTAGAAACGGATCGCGCGGGTCGTCAGGTCGAACTCGCGCGCCAGGTCGCTGATGGTGTATTGGGTCGCAGGGCTCACGGAGGGTCCTTCGTCGTCGGCTGCGGCACAGGCCGGCCCGGATGCACACAGGCGACAGCGCTTCTGGTGCGGCCGTTCCTACAATGGGCGCCAGACTGACGTTTACGTAAACGTCACAGCCCACGATTCTCCACCATGAACGAACTCGAAGCACAACTGCACTACCCGATGGGTGAATCCCTGCCTGCGCCGGGTGGCACGCTGGAGGCCGCACCCGGCATACGCTGGATCCGCATGGGCCTGCCCTTCGCGCTGAACCACATCAACCTGTGGCTGCTGCGCGACGAGATCGACGGCCGCCAGGGCTGGAGCGTGGTGGACTGCTGCATCTCGCGCGACGAGGCCAAGGCGCAGTGGGAGCAGATCTTCGCCAACGAGCTCGAAGGCCTGCCGATCCTGCGCGTGATCGTGACCCACATGCACCCCGACCACATCGGCCTGGCCTACTGGCTGTGCGAGCGCTGGAAGGTGACGCTGTGGATCAGCGCCACGGACTACCACGTCGCCCGCCTGGGCAGCATGGGCCCCACGGCCTTCGGCGGCGAGGCCGCGGCACTGCACTTCGCGGCCCACGGGCTCAACGACCCCGAGACGATGGACGCGATGAAGGCCCGCGCGAGCTACTTCCCGACGCTGGTGCCCAGCGTGCCACGCTCCTTCAAGCGCATGCAGGACGGCGACGTGCTCACCATCGGCGGACGCACATGGCGCTGCATCAGTGGCTACGGCCACGCCCCCGAACACATCGCGCTGTACTGCGACGAATTGAAGGTGCTGATCGGCGGCGACATGATGCTGCCGCGCATCTCCACCAACGTCAGCGTCTACGAGATGGAGCCCGAGGCCGACTCGCTCAAGCAGTTCCTCGCTTCCATCGAGAAGTTCCGCGCCCTGCCCGCCGACACGCTGACACTGCCCGCCCACGGCAAGCCTTTCCAGGGCCTGCACACCCGCATCGACCAGCTGCAGGACCACCACCGCGACCGCCTGGCCGAGGTGATGGAGGCCTGCCGGGAGAAGCCCTGCAGCGGCATGGACATCCTGCCCGTGCTGTTCAAGCGTGCACTGGACCTGCACCAGACCACCTTCGCGCTGGGCGAATCCATCGCCCACCTGCACAAACTGTGGTTCGAAGGCCAGCTCACGCGCACGCGCGGCAAGGACGGCGTCTACCGCTTCAGCGCCAAGGCCTGAAGGCGTCACTGCCAGGGCGGCAGTGTCTCTTCCTTGAGCTGGCCGCGCAGCTGCGCATACTCGGGCACCACGGTGGCCACCGTGTCCCAGAAGCGCGGGCTGTGGTCCATCACGCGCAGGTGGCTCAGCTCGTGTGCCACCACATAGTCGATCACCGGCATGCGGAAATGCACCAGCCGCCAGTGCAGGCGGATGGAGCCGTCGGAGCGCGCGCTGCCCCAGCGCGTGCCGGCGCTGCTCAAGGCGAGCTTGCGCCATTGCACCTGCAGCAGCGGCGCGAAGTGGTCCAGCCGCTCGATGAAGATGCGCCGTGCCTGGCGCATCAGCCAGGCCTGCACCGTGTCGCGGATCTGGTCGGGTGTGGCCTGCAGCGGCAGGGCCAGCTGCAGCAACATGCGCGGGGTGCCCGGCGCGGGGTCCACGGCGTCGCGCAACATGGCGCTGGCGGCCTTGAAGCCATGGCGCGGGTCCAGCACCACGCGCAAGTCTTCCCCCAGGAAGGGCAGCACCGCGCCGTCCTTCCAGTCGATGCGGCTGGACGCCATGCGCTCATGGCGCTCGCGGGTCTCGCCCAGCTTGCGCACGATCCAGGCGCTTTTCTCCAGCAGCGCCTCATGCACCTGCGCCTTCGTGACCCAGCGCGGCGCACTGACCACCAGGCCCTCGGCACCCACCGAGAAGCCGATAGTGCGACGCTGGCCGCGCCGCAGCTCGTAGCCCACCACGGCATCACCCAGGTGCACCTGCGCATTGGCGCGCGGGTGGCGAAAGGCGACGGCGTGGACCACGTCCTGCAGCGGCACGGAGGGCACCGCAGGACCTGCGGGCCGCACCAATACTGGCGGGGGTGGTGCCTTGGCAGGCGCCACCGGCGGGGCCTGCGCGGCCTCGGGCGCAAACAGATCCAGCGCGAGCTGCAGCATGCCGCGCATCTCTCCCGCCCCTAGCGGTATGCCTCCGGATCGAGGCGGTGCATCTCGGCCTCGATCCAGGCCTCCACCTCGCGCATCAGCTCGTCGGGCTGGCGGCCTTCGCTGGGGATGGGCCGGCCGATGGACACGTGCACCACGCCGGGGTACTTGATGAAAGCCTTGCGCGGCCAGCATTGGGCCGATGTGACGGCGATGGGGATCACCGGCGCGCCGGTCTCGATGGCCAGGCGGGAACCGCCGCTCTTGTAGGTGCCCTTCTGGCCGCGCGGTATGCGCGTGCCTTCGGGGAACATGATGATCCAGATGCCGCGTGCCAGCAGCTTCTTGCCCTGCGCCACCACCTTGGAGAAGGCCTGTGTGCGCTGGCTGCGGTCGATGTGGATCATGTCCAGCCGCCCCATCGCCCAGCCGAAGAAGGGCACGTAGAGCAATTCCTTCTTGAACACGAAGGCCAGCGGATGCGGCATCAGCGTGGGCAGCAGAAAGGTCTCCAGCGTGGACTGGTGCTTGACCAGCAGCACGGCGGGGCTGGTCTCGCCCTGGGGAAGGTGTTCCATGCCCTGCACCTGCACCTGGATGCCCAGCAGCACGCGCGCGCCGTCGACGGCCCAGCCCAGCCAGCGCGCCGCCATCCACCACAGGGTGTTGGCACTGACGAAGAAAGAGGCCACCAGCATCACGATGGCCCAGGGAATCACGGTGACCAGCATCCACAGGGCATGCAGGATGGAACGGAGCAAGGGCATACGGAAGGGATGCGGAGCAACGAAATGAAATTCAGGCAGCGGCGTCGCTGCCCGCGGGAACCAGGGCGGTCAGGTGGTCGGCGAATGCCGCCAGGTCGGCGTGTACCTGCGTGCCCGGTGGAAAAGACTCGGGCAGGGCCTGCCCGCGCAGCCCGGCCGACACGCCGGTCAGCACCAGATGCGGCACACAGCCGGCGGCCACACCGGCCTGCAGGTCTTCCACCGCGTCGCCCACAGCGGGCACCCCCTTGAGCTCGACGCCGAAGCGCTCACCGATCTGCTCGAACAGGCCGGGTGCCGGTTTGCGGCAGCGACAGCCGTCCTCGGGCGCATGCGGGCAGTAGAACACCGCGTCCACCCGCGCACCGGCCGTGGCCAGCATGCGGTGCATGCGCGCATGCACGGCGTTGAGCGCCGCCACCTCGAAGACCCCACGCCCCAGGCCGGACTGGTTGCAGGCCAGCACCACATGCCAGCCCGCGTGGTTGAGCTTCGCTACAGCCTCCAGCGCGCCAGGCAGCGGTTGCCACTGGTCGGGGTGCAGCACCAGCTCGGCGTCCTGGGCGTACAGGGTGCCTTCACCATCGATGACGACGAGCTTCATGGGGTGTCCGATCAGGCGTCCAGCCGCGAGAGGTCGGCCACGCGGTTCATGGCCAGGTACAGCGACTTGAGCAGCCCCTGCCGGTTGAGCCGCAGGTCGGCCTCCTCGGCATTGACCATCACGCCGTCGAAGAAGGCATCCACCGGCGCGCGCAGCGCGGCCAGCGTCTGCAGCGCGGCCGTGTAGTCGCCGGCCTCGAACTGCGCATCGGCGCGCGGCACCACGTCCTGCAGGGCCGCGTACAGCGCTTCTTCGGCAGACTCCTTCAGCAGCACGGGGCTGACATGCGGGTCCACATCGCCGGCCTTCTTCAGGATGTTGGCGATGCGCTTGTTGGCGGCCGCCAAAGCCGGCGCCTCGGGCAGTGCAGCAAAGGCGCGCACGGCTGCCAGGCGGGCGGGGATGGTGCTCCACAGGCCCAGCTGCCGGGCGTAGATGGCGGCATCCACCTCGGCGGCGGTGTAGCCGCCTTCACGCAGGTAGCCCTTGAGGCGCTCGACCAGGAATTCGTCCAGCGCCACGGTGGCATCCTGCAGCAGGCCTGCGGGGAACGCCGCGAAGGC
The DNA here is from genome assembly GCA_965278985.1 of Burkholderiaceae bacterium. GTDB lineage: Bacteria > Pseudomonadota > Gammaproteobacteria > Burkholderiales > Burkholderiaceae_C > CAISIP01. The sequence continues at coordinate 4,331,986 of OZ257131.1, forward strand.
CTCGCGCGTCAGCGTGTGGAATTGCAGGGGCAACTGGCGCTCGATCAGTAGCCGCACCACGCCCAACGCATGACGGCGCAGCGCGAACGGGTCCTTGTCGCCCGTGGGCAGGTTGCCGATGCCGAACATGCCCACCAGCGTTTCCAGCTTGTCGGCCAGCGCCACCGCCAGGCCCACCGGATCGCGCGGCAGCTCGTCGCCGGCGAAGCGGGGTTTGTAGTGGTCCTCGATGGCCAGCGCAATGGCTTCGGGCTCGCCATCGTGGCGCGCGTAGTAGCCACCCATGATGCCCTGCAGTTCGGGGAACTCGCCGACCATGTCGGTCACGAGGTCGGTCTTGGCCAGCGTCGCCGCACGGTAGGCATGCTCGGCAACCGCTGGGCCGCCGATTTGCTGCCCAATGGCGCGCGCAATGGTCCGCACGCGCTCCATGCGCTCGCCCTGCGTGCCCAGCTTGTTGTGGTAGACAACCTTGGACAGGCCCTCGACACGCGACGCCAGCGTACGCTTGCGGTCCTGGTCGAAGAAGAACTTGGCGTCCGCCAGGCGCGGGCGCACCACGCGCTCGTTGCCGCCGATGACGGCACTGGCATCCGGGGGGCGGATGTTGCTGACCAGCAGGAAACGGTTGGTGAGCTTGCCCGCCGCGTCCAGCAGCGGGAAGTACTTCTGGTTGGCCTTCATCGTGAGGATCAGGCATTCCTGCGGCACGGCCAGGTACTCCGGCTCGAAGCTGCAGGTGAGCACATTGGGCAGCTCCACCAGCGCAGTCACCTCGTCGAGCAACGCCTCGTCGTCGATGGCGCGGTAGCCGTCCCCCAGGGCTTTGGCCGCCACATCCAGCTGGCGCGCAATCTCGGCGCGGCGCTGCTGGTAGCCCGCCACCACGGCGCCGTCGCGCGCCAGCGTGGCCTCGTAAGTGTCGGCATCGGCAATCACCACCGGTGACAGGGCCGCCTCGAAGCGGTGGCCCTGCGTCTGGTTGCCGGCCTGCAGGCCCAGCGCCTGCACAGGCACCACGGTGCTGCCGTGCAATGCCACCACGCCGTGCACGGGGCGCACGAAGCTCACGCTGCTCCAGCCCGGCAGCTCGCAGCCGGACTGCAGCTGGTAACTCATGACCTTGGGGATAGGCAGCTTGGCAATGGCTTCGTCCAGCGCCTTCTGCAGGCCCTGGGCCAGCGTGGCACCGGGCACCACGCTGTCGAAGAACAATGCCTCGGCCTTGCCGTCCATCTGGCGGCGCAGGCCGGGTACGGCGGCGGCATCCGCGCCCAGCGCCTGCAGCTTCTTGAGCAGCGCGGGCGTGGCGCTACCCGCCGCATCCAGCCCCACCGACACCGGCATGAGCTTCTGCGCCACGGACCGGTCGGGTGCCTGGGACGCCACACCGGTCACGTGCACCGCGAGGCGGCGCGGCGTGGCGTAGGAGGTGACCACGGCATCGGCTGCGGCCAGGCCCTGGGCCTTGAGGGAGGCCGCCAGCACGCTGGAGAAAGCCTCGTCGAGCTTGCGCAAGGCCTTGGGCGGCAGTTCCTCAGCCAGCAGTTCGACGAGCAGGTTGGAGTTCGTTGCCATGCTCATGCCGCCTTCTTCGCCGTGGGCGCCATCTGCGCAATCCATTCCCGCGGTGCCATGGGGAAACCCAGGCGCTCACGGCTCTCGTAATAACTCTGCGCCACGCTGCGCGCGAGGTTGCGGATGCGCCCCATGTAGGCGGCGCGTTCCGTCACGCTGATGGCACCACGCGCGTCCAGCAGGTTGAAGCTGTGCGCGGCCTTGAGCACCTGCTCGTAGGCTGGCAAGGCCAGCTGCACCTCGATGAGGTGCTTGGCCTGTTTCTCGTGGGCCGTGAAAGCCGTCAGCAGGAAGTCCACGTCGCTGTGCTCGAAGTTGTAGGTGGACTGCTCACGCTCGTTCTGAAGATAGACGTCGCCATAACTCATGGTGTCAGTCCATTTCAGGTTGTAGACGTTGTCCACCTCCTGCAGGTACATCGCCAGGCGCTCCAGCCCGTAGGTGATCTCCCCCGTGACAGGCTTGCAGTCGATGCCGCCCACCTGCTGGAAATACGTGAACTGCGTGACCTCCATGCCGTTGAGCCAGACCTCCCAGCCCAGGCCCCAGGCGCCCAGCGTGGGGTTCTCCCAGTCGTCCTCGACGAAACGCACGTCGTTCTTCTTCAGGTCGAAACCCAGCGCCTCCAGCGAGCCCAGGTACAAGTCCAGGATGTTGGCCGGCGCCGGCTTCATGACCACCTGGTACTGGTAGTAGTGCTGCAGGCGGTTGGGGTTGTTGCCGTAGCGGCCGTCCTTGGGCCGGCGGCTGGGCTGCACATAGGCCGCGCTCCAGGGCTCGGGGCCGATGGCGCGCAGGAAGGTGGCGGTGTGCGAGGTGCCCGCGCCCACCTCCATGTCGTAGGGTTGCAGCAGGGCACAGCCCTGGGCGTCCCAGTAGGCTTGCAGCTTGAGGATGATTTGTTGGAAGGTCAGCATCTCGCGTGTGCGGGTGGGCCGAATCCCCCGGTCCGCTCGCAGCGGCGGGAGTGGCAACGTCGAACGCGCGATTTTAGGGGTGCGCTGCGGTGTCACCGCCCCCATGGCAAGGGCGGCCTACAGCAACTCCACATCCAGCGCCGCGGTACCGCCCGCCTGCGGGGCCATGAGCTGGTCGATGGCGCGGCCTACGATGGGCTGGTCGTCGAGGAGCTGCAGACGCCCTTCGCGCAGCAGCGCGGCGACTTCCCGCTGAGAATGCACGATGGCCTCGAAGCCTTCGCGGTTGGTGAACAACATCCGCGTGCGCTGCGGGCTGACCCAGCCCAGGCGATAGCGCCGGGCCTGGCCCGGGGCGTCGAGCAGGTCGAACCACTGGCCCCGAACCAGGGCCTGGGCGGCTTCGTCGAATGCGTCCGCGACGCCCGCCGGCTGCTGCCGGGCGCGGCGGGCATCCAGCGCCTGCAGGGCGTCCTGCCCGGCGCTGCGCTCGGGATCGACCGCCACCACGTCCGCAGCTGCGGCGATGGTGGCAACCGCCGGACTGCCTGCGGTGGCGGTGGCGGTCGCGGTGGGGATGGCGGTGGCGGTGGAGGCAGCGCCAGCGCCAGCGGACATGGCCGCGCCGGCGGGCCGCGGCGGCCGGATCGCCTTCATGTGGGTGTCGATCAGCCGGCGCGTGAAGGCTGCGCGATCCTCGCCCGCCCAGCCCAGCGTGTCCATACCCGCATTGAGCCGCGCCACCAGGTCGGGCAGCAGCGCCACGAGCCGTGCACGGTCCCCGGCCTGGGGCAGGGGCCGCGTGGACCAGACCAGCTCGTCGAGCGTGCGCACCGCCGTCTCCCAGCGCTGGGGCTCGCTGGCGCGGGCCCGCCAGGCCTGCACCAGCACCTCGCGCCACTGGGTGGCCAGAAAGGGCAGCAGGAAAGGCTGCAGCGGCTCGCCGGCCGGCAATGCGCGCACGCAGTGGTGCAGCACCTCGTCGACATGGGCCTGCGCCTGGGCGAGATCTTCGGCACCTTGCGCCTGCTGCACCACGGGTTCGATGCGCAGCTCGGCCTGGCGCCGGTTCTCCTGCAGCCAGGCCTGGAAGTCCGCCAGCAGCATGCCGAACAACGCCAGGTCGTTGTCGAACTCGGCCAGCACGCGGCGCACCGTGGCCTCGATGCGCTGGTACAGCGGGTCAGACTCGCCACGCTCCGGGATCCAGGCCACCGAGGCCGCGGCCAGCGCATCGACGAGCTGGCGCGCCGGGTGCGCGGTGGACAGGAAGAAGTCGCGGTCGATCATCGCGGCCTTGAGCACCGGGATCTGCAGGCGGCCGATCACGAGCTTGAGCTGCATCGGAATCGCCCGGTCGGCGAACACGAAGTCGAAGACCTCGGCCAGCGCATCGATGGTGCCGCGGTCGATCTCGGGCGCGTTGCGCACCTCGTCGCGCTCGTGCATGCGGCGCAGCACGTTGGCGCCCGCGAAGTCCTGGCTGTCGAGCCAGCTGGGGAACTGCGAGGAGGCCGAGCCCGCGCCCACGCGCTGCTGCAGGCCGCCGAGGAAGCCCATCAGCGTGGCATCGGCCTCGGCCTGCACCGCTGACGGTTCAAAGCCTCCAGGACTTGCTCCACTGCCCTGGCCGCCATGCCCTGCGCCAACGCCACTGCCACCGCCCACGCCACCCGGCCCGGCGGCACGGCCACCCGCAAATCCCAGCCGCTGCAGGAACTGGCGTGCACGCTCCGCGATCTGCAGGCCGGCCTGGGCCAGCCCACCTCCACCTCCACCTCCACCGCCACTTCCACCCCCGCCTGCGGTCGCCTCGGCGGCGCCGCCCGCCTGCAAGGGTCCATGCCCCGAGGCATCACTGGCGGACCCCAGCGGCGCGGACGCCGACGGCGATCCGGCGGCACCCGCGGCGCGCTTGATGCGGTGCACCTCCTGGCCAGAGATGCCGGCGCGCAGCAGGATCTGCGCCAGGCCGTTGTAGAGCGGCTCCCAGTCCACGCCATGCTCGGGCGCCAGCGCCAGCACGAAGTCCTCGGCCGCCTCGGGGTCGAACTCGCACTGCTTCCAGGCGATGGCATAGGCACGCACGAAGGTCGCGGGGCGGAAAGGGTTGTCGCTGAACGAGAACTCCGACATGCCGAAGAGCACGGCGAGGGCCCGCGTGAGCGGCTGAAGCACCGCCTCGTAACGCTGGTTGAAGCGCTGCGCCACACGGTCCACCAGCAGGTGGCGCTCGATCTCGTCCACGTCCAGCAGCGCCATGCTGATGGGGCTCTCCGACTCCGGCTCGGGCGCCAGGGGGCGCAACGCGGCCAGCGCGCCAGGGAATACCGTGTCCAGTTCTTCCTCGATGCCCGCGCGAATGGCCTGCAGCAGGGCCGGCTGGAAGCGCGCGGCCTGCTGGTCGAGCAGCATCGCGGCAGAACGCAGGTGCTGCGCCGCCGGCGTGTTGGGCCGCGCATCGACCAGGTCGTACAGATGGGCGCGCAGCATCTTCGCCTGTGCATCCTGGTGTTGGGCGAAAAAAGCCTCGGTGCTGTGGATCAGTGCGCGCACCTGGGCCAGCCGCTGCGCGTGCGCGGTGGCGTCCAGGGAGGGGTGGGAGCGGGAGACCATGGCCAGTACAGACGAAGAACGCGGGATTGTCTCCGAGTGGCCGAAGCCTCCCGGCGGCACGGCACAAAAGCTGCTCGTCCTTGCCAGCCTCGCCAAGCGATCCGCCAAGACTCGATTAGGCGCATTTTTGTCATGGATTAGTCGCGAAGCACCCCATTAATCTCGCGCCACGTATCGAATACAGTTTCACCAACCCGATTTCCCGCTTCCTCCATTCCCTTTCGTATTCCAAGGAGCTTCTTCCATGTCCGAACGTACCAACGTCCACCGCCTGCAGGTGGACAGCGCCCTGCACCAGTTCATCAACGAGCAGGTCCTGCCGGGCACGGGCGTGGACACGGGGGCCTTCTGGCAGGGCTTCGACGCCATCGTGGGCGACCTCGCGCCGAAGAACATCGCGCTGCTGGCCGAACGCGACAGGCTGCAGTCCGAGCTGGACGCCTGGCACCGTGCCAACCCCGGCCCGGTGAAGAAGATGAAGCGTTACCGCGCCTTCCTGCAGCAGATCGGCTACTTGGTGCCGGTGCCGGCCAAGGTGCGCGCCACCACGAAGAACGTGGACGCCGAGCTGGCGCTGCAGGCCGGCCCGCAGCTGGTGGTGCCGATCCTGAACGCCCGCTACGCACTCAACGCTGCCAACGCGCGCTGGGGCTCGCTGTACGACGCGCTGTACGGCACCGATGCGATCTCCGAGGCCGATGGCGCGACGCGCGGCGGCGGCTACAACCCGGTGCGTGGCGCGAAGGTCATCGAATATGCCCGCCATGTGCTGGACCGCACCGTTCCGCTGGCCAAGGGCTCGCACATCGACTCCACGGGTTACGCCGTGGTGGACGGCGCGTTGGCGGTGACGCTGAGGGACGGCAGCACCACCGGCCTGAAGAAGCCCGAGCGCTTTGTGGGTTACCAAGGCGACGCAGCCCAGCCCTCGGCCGTGCTGTTCGAGCACAACGGCCTGCACCTGGACCTGCGCATCGACCGCAGCACCGCCATCGGCGCCTCGGATGCGGCCGGCGTGAGCGACCTGGTGCTCGAATCCGCCCTGTCCACCATCCTGGACCTGGAAGACTCCGTGGCTGCCGTGGACGCCGAGGACAAGCTGCTGGGCTACCGCAACTGGCTGGGCATCCTCAAGGGCTCGCTAACCGAGGAAGTGAGCAAGGGCGGCAAGAGCTTCACGCGCGGCCTGAACCCCGACCGCGTCTATACGGGAGCCAACGGCCAGCCCGTCACGCTGCACGGCCGCTCGCTGATGTTCGTGCGCAACGTGGGCCACCTGATGACCAATCCGGCCATCCTGTACACCGATGCCGCCGGCGTGACGCGCGAGATCCCCGAGGGCATCATGGACGCGGTGGTGACCACCACCATTGCCCTGCACGACCTCCAAGGCCACGGCAAGGGGCCGGACGGAAAACCGCTGCGCAACTCGCGCGAGGGCTCGGTCTACATCGTCAAGCCCAAGATGCACGGCCCCGACGAAGTTGCCTTCGCCAGCGAACTCTTCGGCCGCGTGGAGCAGGTGCTGGGCCTGGCGGACAGCACCGTCAAGCTGGGCATCATGGACGAGGAGCGTCGCACCAGCGTGAACCTCAAGGCCTGCATCGCGGCCGCCAAGAGCCGCGTGGCCTTCATCAACACCGGCTTCCTGGACCGCACGGGCGACGAGATGCACAGCTGCATGCAGGCCGGCCCCGTGCTGCGCAAGGGCGACATGAAGAGCAGCGCCTGGATCCAGGCCTATGAGCGCAGCAACGTGCTGGTGGGCCTGTCCTGCGGCCTGCGCGGTCGCGCGCAGATCGGCAAGGGCATGTGGGCCATGCCCGACCTGATGGCCGCAATGCTGCAGCAGAAGATCGCGCACCCCAAGGCCGGCGCAAATACCGCCTGGGTGCCCAGCCCCACCGCCGCCACGCTGCACGCGCTGCACTACCACCAGGTCAAGGTGTCCAAGGTGCAGAAGGCGCTGGAGAAGGAAGACGCCGACAAGCAGCACGACGCGATCCTGGACGACCTGCTGAGCATCCCCGTGGTCAAGACCCCGAAGTGGAGCGACGCGGAGAAGAAGCAGGAGCTGGAGAACAACGCCCAGGGCATCCTGGGCTACGTGGTGCGCTGGATCGACCAGGGCATCGGCTGCTCCAAGGTGCCCGACATCCACAACGTGGGCCTGATGGAAGACCGCGCCACGCTGCGCATCAGCAGCCAGCACATGGCCAACTGGCTGCACCACGGCATCGTGACCAAGGCCGAGGTGCGCGCAACCTTCCGCCGCATGGCCAAGGTGGTGGACCAGCAGAACGCCGGCGACCCGCTGTACAGGAGCCTGGCCGCGAATCCGGACGGGGCAGCGTTTCAGGCAGCGACGGACCTGGTGTTCAAGGGGCTGGTGCAGCCCAGTGGCTACACCGAGCCGCTGCTGCATGCGTGGCGTTTGAAGGTGAAGGCGGGCTAAAACGCGGGCGGGGAATGCCGGGTGCGGTCCCCGCGCGGGGCGAGCGATGTCGCGTCGGAACAGCCTTTTTGTACAGATTCAAAATCTGATTTTGTATTTGTACAAATGCCACGCCCGCTGAACCATCAGCCAATCAACAGGCCACCGTCAACGCCCGCCCAAATTTCTTGAATGACGCCAGCTTTCCCAGTTGTCCAAAGCGAGCAGGGATGTTCTCAGCAATGCGAATGGCGGCGAGCTTGGGTTGGTAGCTACCTTGCAAGGGCTGCTGCCCAAAGGGCACGTTGTGCTGCTCGAAGAGTTTCTCCAGTCGCTTCTTCGGGTTGGCCACTGTCTCGGCATTCTTGGTATTTGTGATCGCTACCGGATGTGCGGGCCGCGACATCACGGCTGACAGAGCTGCGCCATCGGCGAGCAACCAGGCTTCCAGCTCCTTGTGGATCGCGATGCGGAAAAGGCAGGGATGGTTGCCAACGCCCGCGACAGCAAGGGATATCTGCAGGTCAGCAGCGTCCTGTTGCTCGCCGTCAGGTCGCCCCCAGCGCGGCAAGATGTCCCACATGATCAGCACCCTGTCGTAGCCTTCGGCAAACAGGGCTGCCACCACATCACCAGCCTTGGAAAAGAGCTCAGGCTTTGTTCCTTGCGGAAAGGTCTTCACGGCGGCCTGCGGCGCGATGCGCTTGGCGAAATGCTCGAACACCTGTGCGTCTTCGCCCTGCAAACGGCCTTCGCAAACAATCGCGACCCTCATGCGTCTTCTCCCCACCCGCCCTCTGGTGCTTCGCCTTGCGCAGCCGATGCCTGCGTGACGCTGCCCGCGCTTTCTTTCTGCAGCGCATTCATCGTGTAGAGCCGCCCGGGCATGAATTTGTCGCGCCAGACCTGCATCTCCTTGCGGTTGGCGGGCCACGAAAACGCCGGCCCCTTCTTGCCGCGTTCGCACAGCAACACATCGTCCAGGTCCAGCATGTCCAGCAGGTAGGGCGAGTGCGTGGTGGCGATCACCTGGGTGCGCCCGCTTCGGGCAGCGGCGCGCATCAGGTCCACTACCAAGCCAATGGTCCGCGGGTCCAGGCCGTTCTCTATTTCTTCAATGAACAACACCGGCGGCGGGTCCGGGTCGAGCAGAGTGGCGATCAGCGGCAGCACGCGCAGCGAGCCAGACGACATCAACCAACCCGGAATCTCATACGTCTCTTCCAGCAGTTGCACGTAGCTGCGGCGAATGATGCCGGCGTCCAGCACCTTGGGCTCCACGTCGCTGGCATAGGGCAGCACGTAGACCAGCGCACGTGTCACCTCATCGAAGGCGGCGGGCGATCGCTCTCTGAGGTCGATCAGATACTCCGCCACGTTGGCACCGTCTCCGGCCAGGCGCATGCGCCCGCCAGAACGCTTGACGGACTGCAGGTTGCCGATCACATCGGGGTTCAAGCGAAGGAACAGCATGTTGCGCAGGGCCTCGACCGTGGCGTCCAGATCGGAAATGCCCAACATCACAGACCGGCCTTCGCCTGACGATGCGGCCGCGCCGATCTGGTCACGCGCTATCTCCGGGTCCCGGCCCAGCTTGAAGCGCTCATCCTGGATGTAGAGCCGGTTTCCTGCCTCGCGCTCGTTGACCTTGAGGCTCAAGTCCACGGGTCCGCTGGGCATGGCCAGTTTGAGCTTGAAGCTCATGGCCCCTTGCTGGATCGACGGGTCGTATCGCGCCGCCGTGGTCAGGCGCGAGAGTGCCGCCTTGTGGCGGATATGTTGGAAGCCCTGCCAATGGTCCATGGCGGCGTCCACGCCGTCCAGCACCACACTGCGGTAAGTTTCCACCGCCTCCAGCAGACTGGACTTGCCGCTACCGTTGTTGCCGATGATCACGCTCAGCGGCTTGAGAGCGACAGCCCCCGATGCGCGCAACGCCTTGAAGTTCTCGATGCTGAGAGATTTGATTCGCATGCAAGCGCTCCGGTGGGTCGCTCAGGTGATCAGGCCATTGGCCACGCGGCGGTAGGCGTTGTGCGCATCCACCTTCACGGCTTGGGGCACCAGCGGGAAGGTACTGAGGATGTGGGCGAATTCGTCTTCGCTGAGACCGTAGAGGTGGGCGACCAGACCATCGATCTCCGACCGCAATTGCGCGCGCTGGGTAGGCTCAGCCGCGCCGTCGTGGTGATCAGTCAATCCAACGACCTTCGCTAACTGGTCAAACTCCGGCGAAACGCATGTGAGGCGTGCCGCTCGCACCGCAAGTGCTTTGAGCTGCGCATCGCCAGTCGACGGACGAGGTGTGGGCAACTGATACACCGTAAACATGGATACGCTCGTCGTAACTCGCTGCCTCGCTGCAAAGTCAAACGCGAAGCTATTCCAAACGGCAACAAGATACAGCATCAAGTTCTCAGGATCCCCTCTACCCGAGAAAGTCGTCAGAGTCAGCTTATGGTTTGCGAACACGCGCGCAGGAAGGATGGCCGCGATCATCGTTCGCTCGTCGGTGTTTCGCGCAATCTCCCGAAAAGCCAAGCGATGCGATTGATAAGGAAGGCGCTGGCTTTTATCAAGGGTTACGCGAGGCACAAGTTTTAGCCTCACCTCAGCTTCGTCGAGCCAATACTTAGGATTGGCGTAGCCGGCAACGAACTGATGAATCATCTTTCCTTCATACAGTGGAAGACGTTCCGCACCGGGCGCAGACTTGAACATCGGACTATCGTCAGTCATGTGCAACTCGCGCCCTAAGCTGATGTTCCAACCATCCGAAAGCTTCTCGCCTAATAGTGGTTGTTTGGACAGTTTCTCCACGATCTGGACATCCAGCGAGCTCTTGAATTCCAGCAATGTGTGACTGTCCGGTGATAACCGCTTCACGACATCTACATCTATCTGCAGGGCATCGTCATCAGGAAAGCGAGTCAAGTCCTCAACGTCTACACGCATAAACGCTGCAGGGAAACGCCGCGTACCGCCACCACCGGCCTGCGGCGCAAACAGATCATCTGGAGGTGCACTGGCATTGCGCTCCCCAGTGGCTTGAAGGCGCGGCGCCACGACCTTCTCGAAGGTGAGAACCACGAACTTGAAGCTACGGTGCACCCCTTCAAAGATCTCCTTGCGGTTCTCGAAACAGAACAGGCCTTCGATGTGCGTCTTGTCAAACAGGAGATCGCGCAAGCCTTTGGCGCCCAGGTCGGTGTAGATGCCGCTCGGGATGACGATGCCGCACTGCCCGCCAGGCCGCGCCAAGGCAAAACACCGTTCCAGGAACAGCTTGTAGAGGTTGAGGTCCGAACCGACTTTGCGGTCGCCCACCGTGGCGAACTGATTCTGGTACTCGGGTGCCGCGCGGAAATATTGGTTCATGTGCGGGAACCGGCTTTCATACGCCAGCCACGCCGCCCGCACTTCCGCGCTTTGCAACAACTTGCCCTGCTCCTTCTCGAACTCCTTGATGGTCATCTTGTTCTTGCTGACAAGGTCAGAGTACTCCGCGAAGAACTCCTTGGCCTGCGGTTTGAACACTTCCCAAGGGGGGTTGGCCAGCACGATGTCGAAGCCGCCGCGTCGCTGGACTATTTCGTCGAACACATAGCCCCAATGAAACGGGGTTTGTGCGTCGATGTCTTGACGCGTGATGCGACGTTTCTTGGACTTTCCCAATTCCTTCTTCTTCGCATCCCATTGAGCGTCTTCGAACTTGACTCCCAAACGCTCGAACTGGTCGCGCAGCAGCTCATTCATCACACCGTTGGCGTGCTGCATCTCGGCGTCTATCTTGTCGCGCAGTTCTCGCAGGCTAATGTCTCGTCCAACGACTTCGGCTGCGTGGCGATACGACTCCAAGTGCCGATTTTTTTCCTCTACCAAGCTGCGGTAGCTGGGTTTGAACAAGTCGTTTTGCTTGCTGTCGAACTCGTGCTCATCTACCCGAACCAAGCCCACCAACGAATTGCCAGGCAGGATATTGAAGTCGATGTTGGGCAGAGGCTCCAGGTCTTCCAAATGGCGCACGCTCGACACCATAGACAGGAACAGCCGCAGCTTGGCGATCTCGCAGGCCTCTTCCATTATGTCCACGCCATGCAGGTTGTCGGTGACGATGCGGCGCTTGATGTAGTAGCCGACGCTGCGGTGGTCTTTCTGGATCTGGCCGAGCCAGTTGGTCAGCTCCCTGCTGGCGCCCAATTCGGCACGGCCGACGACGGCGTAGTAAACGTTGATGAGGCACTTGAGTGCAGCCACCAAGAAGGCGCCCGAGCCCACGGCCGGGTCCAGGATGGTAATGCTCGGCAATACCTCGTTGACCAGCTTGACGGCCGTGCGTGCGTCCATGCGCGCCAGCAGATCGGACACGCTGTCGAACTTGATCTCCGGCAGCTTTAGTTCTGGCATGGCAGGCTCGTAGACGCGCTCCAGAATCAGCTTGTGGATGCTGCGCTCGGCCAGGTATCCAGTAATCTCGGGCCGGGTGTAGTAGGCACCGAACGCCTTTTGGTTGATGTACTTCTCGAAGATGTAGCCCAGCACATCGGGGTTGATCTCGTCCGCGTCACCGCCGGGCGTGTCGTCCAGATGCCAGGAGAAGCTGGCAAACAGCGCGAACACGCCTCCGAAAGCGGCATCGGCCACACGCAAGGTCTTGCCTACGCGGGGCGTGTGATCAGCATCCAGCTCCAACCTGTGGTGGAGGAACAGCCCGCCGTTCAGATAAGGTACCTGTCCGGTCAATGCCTTCGCTTGCTGGCTTCGGTCCACCTCCGGTTTGGCGAAGGCCTCAAAGAACAAGGCGTTCAGGAACTCGCCGAAGAACCGGTTCGGGCCGCGCTGCTGGCTCTCATCCAGCTTGGTGCGCAGGTAGTCTGCGTTGCCGTCGTCGATGAACAGCTTCTTCTGCAGGAACCACACGAACATGAGCCGATTGAGCAGCACGCTCGCATACCAGCGTTTGTCGCGTTCGTTGGTGATGCCTTCGATGTGACCGAGCAGCTCCAGATGCTGCTGCTGGTAGGCCGCGAAGAACTTCTTGGTGGTCTTGTCGACATCCAGCGCGGCCTGGATGCGGCGGGCAGCCTCCAGCACGGGCAGGCGGCCGGCCGTGTCCAGCTCGGACAACTCCACCACCATGGCCTGCAGCTTGGACGCGAAGAGGTCCACAGGCTGGCCTTTGAAGTAGTCGTGGCGGCGCGGGATCAACCGGGGTTTGCCGGTTTCAGGGTGTTTGTCGCGCTTGACCCAGTACCACTGGCTCTGGCTCGCGTCCTTCTTCTGGTTGGTGAAGATGAGCAGGTTCTCGGCATGGCTGTGTGCCACGTGTTTCCAGACTTTCAGGCACTGCGCTTCATCGGGCCAGCCGCCATCCGCCACCACCTGGATCGCGACCACGCCGCCCAACTCGGCCACGGTGCGGTGGCTGTAGGCGGTGTCGCCCGCTTGATCGGCCTGCCAGTCGCGCCCATTACTGGCGCGGTTCCAACCCAGCACATCCACGAAGAGGCGTGGGAAGTCGAAGGCTTTGAGATGCGTTTCGAAGGCGGGGAAGTCTAGTTGGGCCATGTGTTTTTATGTGCTCTTATCCACCAATCAACCCCATAGAGCACACCACGCGTGGCTCCCGCAGCGCGGCGTCATCTTCGGCATAAGTCAATCGTCCCTCTTCGCGCAGCGATTTCACCGCCTCAGCCAGTTCGGTGTCGTTCACCCCGCTGCGCATCAGGCGGTTAAGCAGGTCGGCGGCGGTCTCCAACATCGGGCGCTGGTAGATGTCGTCGAGTGCGCGCTCCAGTTCGTCATCTCTGAACAGAGTCTGCATTTGCTCTGTGGCGTAAGGCTTGAGGCGCTCGTAGGCACGGCGGCGCGGGCTGCTTGGGCGGCCCAGGCCACCGCCAACGGCCTTGTCCTGGCTCACGGCAAGTTGCAGGCCTTGCGCCACCAGTTCATGGTGGTTGTCTCGTCTCAGAGCAGCGGGCGTGTCTGGCGCGCATTCTGCGGCGCGCAGCACGGTGAACTGCGATTCGGTCACCGGCTCGCCGGTGCTTCCCACCCACGCCAGATGGTCGTTGCCCTCAGGGGACTTGACGTAGACCAAGGCGCCGCCTTTGGCAGCGTCCACCCCCAACAGCGGGAAGCGGCTTTCGTCCAGCGTGAATGCTTTGGCGGAATACACCACGGGCGGCATCGATTCCACGGTGCGGGCCAGGTCGGGGTTGTCCTGCGTGGCCTGCTTCCAGATCTGCCAGGCATAAGAAGCAAGGTCCACCTCATCGTCGTTGTCGTCCAGCACGCCTTGCCTCTCGGTGTACAGGTCGCGGATGGTGGTGGCGTCATCGTCCTCGAAGAATGCTTCGTCGGTACCCACGACCTCAGCGTTTTCCTGCAGGCGCTGGCGGATGCGCGAGCGCAGCTGTATGAGCTGCTCCACGCCATCGGCTGGCAGGAACGAATAGCAATAGATTTCTTCGGCGCGCTGGCCGATGCGGTCCACACGGCCGGCGCGCTGGATCAGGCGAATAATGGCCCAGGGCAGATCGAAGTTGACGACGACATTACTGTCCTGCAGGTTCTGGCCTTCGGAAAGCACGTCAGTGCAGATCAGCACGCGCACTTCGTCGGCCTTCGCGACGGTTTTGTTGTTGGACTTCGGAGAGAAGCGGCATGCCAGGCTGTAAGGGTCGGCACTGGCACCGGTGGCCACCTCCACAGAGCGAATGCCGGCTTTGACCGCCTCGCGCGCAAGGTAGCGTGCCGTGTCGGCGAACTGCGTGAAGACGAGCACCTTGTCTTTGCCATGCGCCTGCGTGAGCATGCGGCGCAGGGCTTGCCACTTGTGGTCGTTCTCGGCAGCCCAAGGCCCCTGGCTATTCAGCAGTTCGACCAAGGTCTGGGTGTCCCGGCCCAGGTCTTCTGCCAGCTTGGTCTTGAACAGGGTGGGGCGAATCCACTTGAAGCGCTTCTTGTATTGCTTCGCATACTGCTCATACACGGCCTTGGCGCGCGCCAAGCTGTCGGGCAAGCCGTCTTCTTCGGCAACAGCGTCCACCAAACCATCCAACAGGTCTTCGGGTTCGCCCTCCATTCCTTCGGCGTCCTCATCCACACGCTCCAGATCGAGCAAGCCCGCATCCAGCACCCCGACCGGCAAGTCCAGGTTGTTCTCGATGGCATAGAGATACACCTGATTGCGCAGCACGTGGCGGTCGATGGATTGCAGGAACGAGTAGCCGTTGGACTCCAACCGCTTGAACAGGTTGGTGCGGCAAAAACCCATGAGCCGCTTGCCGGCACGGCCCAAGTTCTCGATCAGCTTGCGCTCGGCGGCCGTGGCCTGCTTTTCTTCGACGGGGTTAAGGTACAGGCCCAGTCCGTAGCGGGGAACATGCAACGCATTGATCTTGTCCACGACATCGCCGGAGTACAGGCGTGCGTAACGATCGCTGGGGTCGTCCTCGTTCACCGGGAAAGTGACAGACAAGGGTTTGCGCAGCGGGAAGTAACGCTTCTCGCCGTCTCGACCGGCAATGAAGCGGCCGTTCTTGTCAGCCTCGGTGTAGTGCTGGATGATGAAGCTGCGGGTTCGCCGCACCATATACAGGCGGATCAACTCGCGCCAGTCGTCGAACTCTTCGCTCTTCTCGATGGCCAGGATGGAGTGCACGCGGCACTGGTGCTTGCGCTCGAACTCAGCCTCGCTGATGCCGAACTTGCGCATGTGCCGTTCCGGCCGAATGCCGATATTGGCCTTTTCATCGATGAACAGCCGCAACTGTGCGGAGAGGTCGTGCTTTGTCTTGTTGTAGGGTGTTGCCGTGAGAAGGATGACTTTGGCATCGCAACTCTTGATGTAGTCGGCGATGGCCTTGTAGCGACGCCCTTCCCGGTTGCGCAGGTTGTGGCTCTCGTCGATCAGCACCAGGCGGTAGCGCTTGAGATCGGGCAGCTTCTTGGTGACCTGAGAGACCGGAAGCACCATGCCACGCAAGCCGTACTCGGTCCGGTATCGCTCCCACATGGGCTCCAGGTTTTTCGGGCAGATGATGAGTGTCTCGTAGCCCAGGTCGTCCTCGAACATGCGGGCCAGCGCGGTGGCCATCATGGTCTTGCCGAGGCCCACGACGTCGCCGATCATCACGCCGCCGCGCCGGTGCAAGTGGCGGGCAGCGATCTTGACCGCGCTCTTCTGGAACTCGAAGAGGTCTTGCTCGAAGCGCGCGGGCAGGCGGAACTGGCTCAGGCCGGCGCGTGCCTCGGTGCTCAGGTGGTAGGCGATGTTGAGATAGATGTGGTACGGGGGAATGGCGTCTTCCCGCGCCCAACTGCTTTCGATGATGGCGGCCAGGTCGGCAGAGACATCCAGTGCCCACCGGTCACCCCAGCGGGCGTCGAACCAGCCGGCGAGCTTCTCGGTGCCCAGGTGGTCGAGCACATCCACGTTCAACTCACCGTGGCGCGCCAGGCCGGCCAGCGTGAGGTTGCTGCTGCCTACAAAGCCCGTCACGGGATTGTTCGCGTCATCACGGAACAGCAGGTAGAGCTTGGCGTGCAGCGGGTAGGGCAGAAAGAGTTTGACCACCACCTGGCCCGCGCGGAGCTGGCGCGCAAGGCGGCGCAGGCCGGTTTCATCCTGTCCGGTCGGGATGCCCATGGTGATCTGCTCGCGCAGATGCGCGGCAAACTGGGCCTTGAGGCGGCTGGCGGTGGCGTTGTCGATCAGCCCCGGCTCTTCGGCTTGCCGATATAGCTCGCGGATGTCATCTTGCGGTGGGCGCTGCATGCCGACCAATACCCGACAGACCTGACCCTTTTGCGGGTCCCACAGATTCACTTGGTCATCGATGGCGCGCCAGCCGCGCAGGTTGAGATACCCGATACAAAAGTCCGCACGTTGCGATACCTGCAAAGTGGCGCGCAGTGCGGCCAGCAGGTCATGATCAATGTTGTCGAATATGCGTGACATTGTTTGTACTGAAGCGCCATCGCCAATGGTAGCTGGACAAAGGACGACAACTGAGGTCTTGCCTGGTGCGCTGGATCGATCAGGCATCGGCTGCTCCCAGGCATGGAGGCCCATCCCTGCGGCGCGGCATTCCCGGCCGCGACGGACAGGGTGTTCAAGGGGCTGGTGCAGCCCAGTGGGTATACCGAGCCGCTGCTGCATGCGTGGCGGTTGAAGGTGAACGCTGGCTGAGGCGGGCGAGGAAGCCGCGCGGCGCCGTCCTCAGGCTCGGCCTACGTCCACCAGGTCCACGATGCGCGCCGACACGCGGTCGCCGTCTACCAGCAGCTCGGCGGCCGAGATGGGCAGCCGAAAACGACGCGGCCCGGCGCTGCCAGGGTTGACGAACACCACGCCGCTGCGTTCGTCGATGAGCGGCTTGTGCGAGTGGCCCGAGACCACCACCCGCACGCCCGCGGAGGCCGGGTCGATGTCGAGCTGCGCGAGGTCGTGCAGCACGTACAACCACACGCCACCGAGCTGCAACATCTCCGTCTCGCCCAACGCGCCGGCCCAGTCGCCGCGGTCGTTGTTGCCACGCACGGCCGTGAGTGGCGCGAGCGCTGCCAGCTGCGCCAGCACTTCGGGGCGGCAGATGTCTCCTGCATGCACGATGTGGTCGCAGCCGCGCAGAAAGGCAAGGGCCTCGGGCCGCACGAGCCCGTGGGTGTCGGAGATCAGGCCGATGCGCATGTGCCCATTCTCTCGTGAGCCAGTCGCCCCAGGGTCTCGAGGGCCGCTTCGCTGCGCGCGTCCCAGGTGTGGCCGTAGTTCAGGCGCAGGCAATGCGCGAAGCCATGGCTGGCCGAGAAGATGGGCCCGGGTGCGATGCTGATGCCGTGGGCCAGCGCATCGCGGTGCAAGGCCAGCGCATCCACTTGCGCAGGCAACTCCACCCACAGGAAGTAGCCCCCGGCTGGCCGCGTGGCCCGCGTGCCCGCCGGGAAATGGTGGCCCACGGATTCGGCGAACACGGCCTGCTGCCGCGCCAGGGTCTGCCGCAGGCGGCGCAGGTGCTTGTCGAAGCCTCCGCGTGCGAGGTAGGCACCCAGGGCCTGTTGCGCCGGCACGGAGGCGCTCAGCGTGGTGGTGAGCTTCAGGCGTGCCACGGCCTTCGCATACCGCCCCGGCACGGCCCAGCCCACGCGGTAGCCCGGCGCCAGGCACTTGGAGAAGGACGCGCAATGCAACACCAGCCCCTGCGTGTCGAAGGCTTTGGCGGGCAGGGGCCGCTTGTCGCCGAAGTACAGCTCGCCGTACACGTCGTCCTCGATCAGCGGCAGGCCGTGGCGCGTCACCAGATCCACCAGCGCGCGCTTGTGGTGCTCGGGCATCAGGCTGCCCAGCGGGTTCTGAAAGGTGGTCATGAGCCAGCAGGCCTTGGGGCGATGGCGCGTGATGGCCTGCTCCAGCGCCTGCAGGTCGATGCCTTCGCGCGGATGCGTGGGCACCTCGATGGCCTGCAGCCCCATGCGCTCCAGTGCCTGCAACGCGGCATAGAAGGTCGGAGACTCCACCACCACCGCATCGCCCGGCCGTGTCACCGCGGCAAGGCAGAGGTTCAGGGCCTCCAGCGCGCCGTTGGTGATGACGATGTCGTCGGGGTGCACCTGCATGCCGTCGGCAAGGTACCGCAGCGCGATCTGGCGCCGCAGGTCCGCATGGCCTGGCGTGAGGTCGTCCACCGTGCTCCACGGGTCCAGCGACTGCGCGGCGCTGGCCATGGCCTGGCCCAGGCGCGCCAGCGGAAACAGCAGCGGGCTGGGAAAGGCCGAGCCGAAGGGCACCACCTCGCGGGTCATGCTCGACTCCAGGATCTCGAACACGCGCTCGCTCACGTCGACGGGGATGGAGTCCTCGCCAGGCTGTGACGGCTGCTCGGGCTCGGGCGGTGCGCTGCGGGTATCGGCCGCGACGTAATAACCCGAGCGCTCCCGCGCGCGGACCAGGCCGCGTGCCTCCAGCAGGTAGTAGGCCTGGAACACGGTGGAGGCGCTGACGCCGCGGCCCTTCACGGTGTGGCGCACCGAGGGCAGCTTGTCGCCGGGGCGCAGCAGGCCCTGCGCAATGGCCTGCGCGATGTCCGCCGCCAGCGCCTCGTAACGCTTCATGCGCGAGACACGCCGACACCTCGGCGCATGGCGGTAGCGAAGGACAGATGGAGTGGATGGGCGAGCGGGAGCACGCCGCATCGTAGCCCAGTACAAGGTGCTCACGGGCAACGCCCCGGGGCGAAAGCGAACGCCCTTCCGGACGGCAGGGCGCGCGCTGCGGCCCTGCGGCTGGCGGCGGGCCTACTTGAAGTACCCGCGCCGCAGCAGCTCCTCGTACATGCGCTGCACAGCGGCCCCACCACGGCGGCGGATGCGCGCCTCGTCGTCGACGACGAAATGGTTGTCGTAGACCTGGAAGTAGCCGTCGGTCATCACGTTGCGCACATGCGCGCCCGAGGCATAGAGCAGGTTCCACAGCGGCCTCGGCGACATCGCTCCCGCGCCCACAAGGGGACCCGTGACGTCGATGGTCACCAGGTCGGCCTTGGCGCCCACCGCGATGCGGCCCAGGTCTTCACGCCCCAACACCGAGGCTGGCACCGACGTTGCGCCGTACACCGCCTGCTCGATGGTGGGCCGCACCATCGGCACCTTGCTCGTGCGGCCCAGCAGGCCATGGCGCGCCTGGCCATGGATCACGGCCATCTTGATGTTCTCCACCATGTCGTTGGAGTGCGTGTCGATGGCCGGCCCGCTCTTGACGCCAGCGGCCAGCGCCTCGGCCCAGGGCTGCGGCGTGCCGCCCGGGCCACCGCCCGAGGGGCAGGTGGCGAAGAAGGCATTGTTGCGTGCCAGGATCGCCAGGTCGGTCTCCAGCTCCAGGCCGCTCATGTGGGCACCGAACACGCCCTGCTCGTAGAAGCGCAGCTTCTCCAGCCAGGCCACAGGCGTCATGCCCCAGAGCTTCTTCACGCGTTCGGTCTCGGTGGCGGACTGCGAGATGTGCATGTGGATGCCGTTGCCCAGCTCCTTGGCCGCCTCCAGGATCTTGGCCATGGTCTCGGGCGTGTGGGTGTCGGTGGCATGCGGCGCCATGTTCGGGCGGATGCGCCCCTCTTCCGCGCCGTTGTACTTCAGGCCGAAGACGCGGTTGGCCTCGATCTCGGCCATGGTATCGGGCACGGAGTCGAACAGCGCCTGGTCGGTCTTGCGGCCCCATACCGGGAACAGCCGCTGCACGCCGGGGATCATGCCGCTGGGGTACCCCCGCGCCGCCCAGCGCGAGGCCACTCGCACGTAGGAGTACGCGCGGCGCACGTTGTGGTCCTGGTTGATGACGGTGGTCACCCCCGAGCGCAGCAGCTCCATCAGGTTGTAGGCCATGAGGTCGTCCATGGTCTCGTCGTCGAAGGCCTCGACTACCTCATGTGGTGCAGCCGTGCCACCACCCCCCTCGATGACCGCGCGCGTGTACGAGCCCACCGACACATGCGTGTGGCCGGAGATGAAGCCGGGCAGCAGCAGGTGGCCGCGGGCGTCCACACGCGTGCCGCCGCCGCGCATCGGTTCGGTGCTGATCTCCACGATGCGGTCATCGCGCACGCGCACCCACACGTTGTGTCGCACCACCGGCGCGCCGTTCTGCCACAGCAGCGCGGCGCCGGCTTCGATCACGCAGTCACGGTGCGGCGGCTTGTAGGCGCTGGTGGGCCAGCGCGATGCGGGCGCCTGCGCCGCGGTGCCGCAGCCAGCCAGGCCCACGCCCGCAGTGCCCGCCAGCATGGCGGTGAAAGCCTGCCGGCGGCTGAGCCTGGAACCCTGGCTCGCGTTGCCCGGATCCCCGCAGGACGGGCAGTAGCAGTTCATCTCCACGTGTTCCGTGTTCCCGTTGACCTCATCGCGCTGGCGTTCCGGCATCGCTTCTCCTTCATTGACCCGCTTGTCGGTAAGCGCCCCCGTCGGGAGCGGCATCCGGTGCAGATTGGCATGCGGGATGCAATCCGGCACCGGTCGGGTCACTCTAGGGAGCGCTATTTGTCTTGTCAATGGAACAAATGCAATTCGCGTGGCACACCACACATCCACGACGGCATGATTCCTTCTGGAGCATCGGGGCTTGGGTGCCAGTGGCCGCGGCCTCGGGCATCATGCGCAGCCATCACACACGCGGACCGCAGCCCGCGTGGCGCCCCTTGCTTGTCAGGGGCTCGGCACGTCCGGGCCCACCGGATGCGCATGCTCAGCCGCTGCGTGAGGAAGGCCCCTTGAGCTCCACCACATTGCCGTCAGGATCCGAGAAATACAGGGAAGGGCCTTCGCCTTCGGCTCCGAAGTTCGTCGCCACCGGGCCAAGCGGTGTGACACCCTGCGCCGCCAGATGCGCCACCAGCCCGCCCTCGTCGAAGGGCTCGACGCGCAGGCAGAGATGGTCCATGTTGCGCGCCTCCGGTCCCGCTGCCGCACCACCCCGCAGACCCAGCTTGCCCGCCACGTCCACGAGGTCGAGCATCGACACGCCGACGCGCAGGTGCACCAGCCCCAGGTCGTCGCGGCGGCGCACCACGATGCTGCCCAGCACGGCGGCGTAGAAGGCGACGCTGGCCCCCAGATCGCGCACGCGCAACACCACATGGTCGATACGCTGAACGGCAAATGGCGGCATGGCGGGACTCTCGCGGTGGTGATAACCCCGGGGACTGTAGCGCCAGGCGCGCCCGTCCACCACCACTGCGGCAGGGACCGGCAAGGCGGCCTCCGCCCGAGGCCCGGACATGCCGGGTGTGCGCGGCCATGCAATCCACCGCCTTGCCGCGCCCCGCGCGTGTGCCCCCTCGCCCGCCACCGGCCCCGCGGCCGCCGGGCATCCCTTCGTGCCTACGGCACACTCCCCAAGGAAGCATCGTGATGACCCCTCCCCTGCCCCGCGCCTTCCACCGGCTCGCCCTGTGCCTGCTGGCAGCCGCCGGTATCGCCACCAGCGCCCTCGCCCAGACGCCCCCCGCAGCGGGCACCACCTACACACCGCAGGTGGGCCAGGCCGGTAAGGACGTGATCTGGGTGCCGACGCCCGACGCGGTGGTCACGCGCATGTTGCAAATGGCAGAGGTCAAGCCCAGCGACCAGGTAGTGGACCTGGGCTCGGGCGACGGCAAGATCACCATTGCCGCTGCGCGTGACTTTGGCGCGCCGTCGCGCGGCCTCGAATACAACCCGGAGATGGTCGCGCTGTCCCAGCGCCTCGCGCAACAGGCCGGGGTGGCGAACCGCGTGACCTTCGAACACGCCGACATCTTCGTCACCGACTTCTCGAAGGCCACGGTGGTGACCATGTACCTGTTGCCGCAGCTGAACCTGAAGCTGCGGCCCCAGCTCTTCGCTATGCCGCCGGGCACGCGTGTGGTGTCGCATTCGTTCTCGATGGGCGACTGGTCGCCCGATGAGACAGCCCGCGTCAACAACGCCACCGTGTACCTGTGGCGCATCCCGGCCAATGCCGCGGGCAGCTGGCGCCTGACGGCGGGCAGCCTGAGCGGCACACTGAACCTTGCGCAGAGATACCAGGTGATCAGCGGCGATGCAAGCTTCGGCGACCTGCATGCCAGCGTGGTGCAGCCGGAACTCTCCGGCGCGGGCGTGCGCTTCCACCTGCGCGAACCCGGCGGCGTGCTGGCACGGTACGAAGGCCGCGTGGACGGCGCACGCATCGTTGGGCTGGTGCACCGGCCGGGCCAGGCGCCCCTGCCTTTCGAGGCCGTGCGCGATGGCGCGGCACCGCCGCTGGTGGTGGGGCTGTCGTCGGACGAGGTGCGCCTCGTCGCGCGCCAGGACATCCGCAGCGCCGCCGAATGAGCGCCCGCCCGGCCGTTCCGAAGGGCGCTCGTACCGGACGCGGAGCCGGAGGTGCGCCAGCGAGCGCGCCTGCGCGCGCGGCGGGCATCACACCCACCGCCACCGGCGGCCACGCGCCAGCGGCACCCCTGGGCCTGCGCCACGCCATCGCCATCACGGTGGGCGTGGCGGTGGGTGCGGGCATCTTCAAGGCGCCCTCGCTGATCGCGGGCAACGTGCCATCTGCCAGCTGGATGTTCCTGCTGTGGCTGGCCGGCGGCTGCATCGCCTTCATCGGCGCACTGTGTTATGCCGAGTTGTCCTCGACCTACCCCAGCGAAGGTGGTGAGTACCACTTCCTCTCGCGCGCCTTCGGCCGTGGCACGGCATTGCTCTACGCATGGGCGCGGTTCTCGGTCATCACCACCGGCTCCATCGCGTTGCTGGGCTTCGTGTTCGGCGACTATATGTCGCAGCTCATCCCGCTGGGGCCCTACAGCGCGGCGCTCTATGCCGCACTGGCCACGGTGGCGCTCACGCTGGTCAACCTGCGCGGCATCCGCCAGGGTGCGGAGACGCAGGCCTGGCTCACCGTCGTGGAGGTGGGTGGCCTGGTGCTGATCGTCGCGGCCGGCCTGTGGTTGTGGCTGGGCCAGGGCCAGACCCTGCCGCCGTCGACCGGCACCGCGTCGGGGTCCACGGCCGGCCTGGGCCTGGCGATGGTGTTCGTGCTGCTGACCTTCGGCGGCTGGAACGACGCCGCCTACATCAGCGCCGACCTGAAGGACCGCCGCACCATCGTCTGGGCATTGTTGTTGTCGGTGGCCTTCATCACGGCGCTGTACCTGCTGGTGAACTGGGCCTACTGGCATGTGCTGGGGCTGGAGGGCATGGCCAAGTCCCAGGCCGTGGCAACCGACACGCTGGTGGTGGCTTTCGGCCCGCTGGCGGGCAAGCTGATTGCCGGTATGGTGGCAGTGGCCGCGCTCACCTCGATGAACGCCACGCTGATCGTGGGTGCCCGCACCGCCCGTGCGCTGGGCGAGGACTGGCCGCCGCTGCGCTTCCTCTCGTCGTGGGACGCCGAGCGCCATGTGCCACGCCATGCGCTGCCCGTGCAGTGCGGGCTGGCGCTGGTCCTGATCGCGATCGGCTCGGTGTTCCAGAGTGGCTTCCAGGCGATGGTCGAGTACACGGCGCCGGTGTTCTGGCTGTTCTTTTTGCTGGTGGGCATCGCGCTGTTCCGCCTGCGCCGCATCGACCCCGAGCGCGAACGGCCCTTCCGCGTGCCGCTGTACCCCGTGGTACCGCTGCTGTTCTGCGCCAGCAGCGCCTACATGCTGTGGTCCAGCCTGTCCTTCGTGTATTCGCAGCAGCTGGGTGGGTTCAATGCGGCGTGGATCGGTGTGGCGGTGCTGGGAACGGGAGCATTGCTGCTGCTGTGGATGCGCCGCAGCGAGCGCAGCAGCGCCTGAGAAACGCAGGGTCTTCAGCGCACCTGCTCTGAAGCTTTCGCCGCCTCCGACTTCTTCGCGAACTCAGCCCGCAGCGCCTTGAGCTTCTCGCGCGGGTCTTCCTTCGCCGTGGCCGGGTTCAGCGACATTTCCTTGATGAAGCGGCTGGGCATGGCCGCCACCAGCTCGCGGCCCTTCTTGCGTTTGCGGGTCCAGCTCACGGCCAGGCTGCGCTGGGCGCGCGTGATGCCGACGTACATCAGGCGGCGCTCTTCCTCCAGGCGCTGGAGGATGCCCTCGCTCATCGGGCCGTCGGCCTTGCCCGTGGGGTTGTCGTCATCCCCCAGCTTGAAGGGCAGCAGGCCTTCGTTCACGCCCACCAGCATCACATGCGGCCACTCCAGGCCCTTGGAGGCATGCAGCGTCGACAACGTGACCACGTCCTGGTCCTTCTCGCGTTCGCTGATGGTGGACAGTAGCGATATCGTCTGCGCCACCTCCAGCAGATTCTTGACCTCGTTGGTGGTGGTCACACCGGCCGCGTCGTCGATCTGGCCGCCACAGCGCGCCGACATCCAGTCGCAGAAGTCGAGCACGTTGCTCCAGCGCGAGGCCGCCAGTGTCTCGCTGTCCTCGCTGTCATAGAGGTGTTTCTCGTAGCCGATGTCGGTCAGCCATTCAGTGAGGAAGGCACGCGCTGCCTCGGCGCCTTCGGTGTGGCGCGCGCGGTACTCCAGGTCGTTCACGTAGCGGCCGAACTCGTGCAGGCTGCCCACCGCGCGCTCCTTGAGCGCGCTGGATAGGGTGGGTGCGAAGAGGGACTCGAAGAGGCTGCGCTTGTACTGGGTGGCGAAGATGCCCAGGCTCTGCAGCGTCTGGTGGCCGATGCCGCGCTTCGGCGTACTGACGGCGCGCAGGAAGGCCGGGTCGTCGTCGTTGTTGGTCCACAGGCGGAACCAGGCGCACAGGTCCTTGATCTCGGCCCGGTCGAAGAAACTCTGCCCACCGGAGACCTTGTAGGGGATCTGCGCCTTGCGCAGCGCCTTCTCGAACACGCGCGCCTGGTGGTTGGCGCGGTACAGGATCGCGAAGTCGCGGAACGCGCGGTGCTGGCCCTGCGCGCTGCCTCCGGCGTCCGTCCCCGCACGCAGGCTCTGGATGCGCGCCACGGCGCGCTCGGCCTCGTGCTCCTCGTGGTCGGCATCGACCACGCGCACGGGCTCGCCCTCGCCCAGTTCGGAGAACAGCGTCTTGGGGAACAGCTTGGGGTTGGGGCCGATCACGTTGTTGGCCGCGCGCAGGATGGCCGAGGTGGAGCGGTAGTTCTGCTCCAGCTTCACGACCTTGAGGTTCGGGAAGTCCACCGGCAGCCTCTTCAGGTTGTCCAGCGTGGCGCCGCGCCAGCCGTAGATGGACTGGTCGTCGTCACCCACGGCGGTGAAGCAGGCGGTCTTCGCAGGGCCCACCAGCAGCTTGAGCACCTCGTACTGCGTGGCGTTGGTGTCCTGGTACTCGTCGACCAGCACATGGGCCAGCGCGGTGTTCCAGCGCGCACGCACGTCCTCGTGCTCCTGCAGCAGCTTGAGCGGCAGGCCGATCAGGTCGTCGAAGTCCACGCTCTGGTAGGCAGTCAGGCGTTCTTCGTAGCGCGCCATGATGCGCGCCGTGACGCGTTCGTTGTCATCCGCGGCAGCAGCCTCCGCCTGCGCGGCGTTCAGGCCCATGTTCTTCCATTTGCTGATGGTCCACTGCCACTGGCGCGCCGTGGCGGAGTCGCTGCTGCCGCCGCAGTCCTTCAGGATGCTGACGATGTCGTCGCTGTCCAGGATCGAGAACTGCGCCTTCAGCCCCAGCGTGGCACCGTCCTGGCGCAGCATGCGCACGCCCAGCGCGTGGAAGGTGCAGATCAGCACGTCCTGCGCGGCGCGTCCCACCAGGTGCTTGGCGCGCTCGCGCATCTCGGCGGCGGCCTTGTTCGTGAAGGTGATGGCGGCGATGCGTTTCGCGGGCACGCCGGTCTGGATCAGCCGGCCGATCTTGTGCGTGATCACCCGCGTCTTGCCCGAGCCGGCACCGGCCAGCACCAGGCAGGGGCCGTGCAGGTGGTTGACGGCTTCCTGCTGGGCGAGGTTCATGCCGGTGGGGGCGCGAAGGGAGGCGGGAGAAGACATGCGGGGCGAGAGAACAGGCGGAGGAACAGTCGAACACGCCATCTTAGCTGGGCGAAAATGCCGGGGTGCCCCATGTGTTCCTGGCCACCTTTCCGTTCTTCGCACTCGTCCTGGCCGGTTACCTCGCGGCCCGGCGCGGCCTGCTGCGCCTCGATGCGATCCCCGGGCTCAACGGCTTCGTGCTGTATTTCGCCCTGCCCTGCATGCTGTTCCGTTTTGGTGCAGCCACGCCGATTGCCGAGCTGCTGGATGTGCGCGTGGCGGCGGTCTACGTGCTATGTGCCATGGCCATCGTGGGCGTGGCCGTGGGCCTGGCACGGAGGCAAGGCACGGGCTGGAACGACACCGCCTTCGGCGCACTGGTCGCAGCGTTTCCGAACACGGGCTTCATGGGCGTGCCGGTGCTGGTGGCCCTGCTGGGCAGCAGCGTGGCGGGCACGGTGATCCAGACGATCCTGATCGACATGGTGCTGACCACCTCGTTGTGCGTCGCGCTCTCAAGGCTGGACGGCCACGGCCAGCAGGGCTTCGTCGCAGCCGGGCGCCATGCCCTGCACGGTGTGGTGCGCAATCCCATGCCCTGGGCCATCCTGCTCGGCGGCATGGCGTCGGTGATGGCCTTGCGCCTGCCGGCACCCGTGGACCAGACCATCCGCCTGCTGGCCGATGCGGCCTCGCCGGTGGCGCTGTTCACCATCGGTGCGGTGCTGGCCCGCGCGCGCATGCAGGAGATAGCCGGCGACGCGCGCGCGATGCGGGTGCGCGACTACCTGCCGGTGGCCCTGCTCAAGCTGCTGCTGCATCCGCTGCTGGTGCTGACCGTGGGGTCCGGCGCGATCGCGCTGGGCCTGGCCCTTCGGCCCGAGACGCTGGTGACGCTGGTGCTGGTGGCCGCGTTGCCCAGCGCCAGCAACGTGTCGATGCTGGCCGAGCGCTTCGGCGCCAACAACGGGCGCATCGCGCGCATCATCCTCGTGTCCACCACGATGGCCTTCGTCAGTTTCCCGGCGCTGGTGTCCGTGGTGGCCGGCACGCGATGACCCGCAACGGCCGTGCGATGGCCCCCTTGACCACGGTGTCACGGCAGGACAAGGCCGTGCAGCGCAAGGTGGCGCTGGCGGTGTTCGCCACCGTGCTGACGGGCGCGGCGCTGGTGCTCTGGCAGGCCGATCGCAGCCGCAGCCGGATGGTGCGGGAGCAGACCTCGCACCTGGCGCAGAGCCAAGCCCAGGTCCTGCAGCGCAACGTGGCACGCATGACGGCCAACAACCACGCGCTCGCGGCGCTGGTGATCCAAGGCAACGGGCAGGTGCAGAACTTCGAGGTGGTCGGCACGGCGCTGCTGCAGCCGCAACCCGGCCTGCTGGCCCTGTCCATCTCTCCAGGTGGCGTGGTCAGCGACGTGGTGCCGCGCGCGGGCAACGAGCGCCTGCCGGGCTTCAACCAGTTCGAGGATCCCGCGCAACGCAGCGAGGCGCTGCTGACGCGCGACTCGGGCCGGCTGACGCTGGCCGGCCCCTTCATGCTGGCCCAGGGGCACGTGGGCGTGGTCTCGCGCCTGCCGATCTTCCTGGAAACAACGCCCGGCCAGCGGCGATTCTGGGGCTTCAGCAACGTGGCGATGCGCCTGGACGAACTGCTGCGGGACGCCGAACTGAGTGCGCTGCCCGCGCGCGGCTACGACTATGTGTTGTGGCGGCTGCGGCCCGAGTCCAACGCGCGCCAGGTCATCGCCGCCTCGACCGACCGGGTGCTGGACCAACCCGTGCGCCAGAGCCTGGAGGTGCCCAACGGCGCCTGGAACCTCGACATGGTGCCCGTGACCGGCTGGCTTGACACCGACTGGCTGGCCCGCGGTGTGGCCAGGAGCCTGGTGCTGGGCTTGCTGCTGGCCTTCCTGGCCAAGTTCTGGGTCGCGCAGCGCCAGCAACGCGCCGGCCTGGAGTCGCTGGTGCAGCAGCGCACGGCGCAGATCACGGCCGCACGCAATGCGCTGCGCTCCACGCTGGAGGCCGTCCCCGACTCGATCTTCGAGCTCGGGCTCGACGGCCACATCCACGGCGTGCACGTGCAACCGGACGCCCACGCGCCGGAGGTCATCGAGCACATGCCAGGCACGCACCTCTCGGCGTGGCTGCAGCCCGAGCACCTCGCCACCGTCATGGCGGCGATCCGGCAGGCGCACGACGCAGGCCATGCACGGGGTGCCGAATACGCCGCCGTCGAGAACGGCGAGGAGCGCTGGTTCGAGTTGTCCGCCGCCCGCAAGGAAGTGCTGGACGGCGAGGCGCCGCGCGTGGTGGCCCTGGCACGCGATGTCACGGCCCAGCGCGCGGCACGCCAGGAGATCCGCCGCCTGGCCTTCTACGATCCGCTCACCGACCTGCCCAACCGGCGCCTGCTGCAGGACCGCCTGGAGCACGCCCTGCGGGCCACGGCGCGCAACCAGCACCACGGGGCACTGATGCTGATCGACATGGACAACTTCAAGTCGCTCAACGACACGCTGGGGCACGACAAGGGCGACCTGATGCTGCAGGAGGTGGCGCGCCGGCTGCTGGCCTGCATGCGCGGCAGCGACACCGTGGCGCGGCTGGGTGGTGACGAGTTCGTGGTGCTGGTGGACGACATGGGGCCGCAACGCGAGCTCGCCATCCTGCATGCCACGGCGGTGGCCGAGAAGGTGGTGCAGGCGCTGGCACGGCCCTACGACATCGCGGGCCACGTGCACAGCAGCAGCACCAGCGTAGGCATCGCGCTCTTCGGCCATGACGCGTTGAGCGCGGAGGAAACCCTCAAGCGCTCCGATGTGGCGATGTACCAGGCCAAGGCCGCCGGCCGCAACACGCTGCGTTTCTTCGATCCCGCCATGCAGGCCGCGGTGGAAGCGCGCGCCGGCATGGAGGCCGACATCCGCAGCGGCCTGGCGCGCGGCGAGTTCAGCCTGCACTACCAGCCCCAGGTGCGCAGCGACGGCCGGGTGGTGGGCGCCGAAGCGCTGGCGCGCTGGACCCACCCGCGCCATGGCGTGGTGCCACCGGTGGAGTTCATCGCCATCGCGGAACACTCCGACCTGATCCTCGTGCTCGGGCGCTGGGTGCTGGAGACGGCCTGCGCGCAGCTCGCGCAATGGGCGCAGGACCCGCGCCTGTCGGGCCTGAGCCTGGCCATCAACGTGAGCGTACGCCAGTTCCGCCAGGCCGACTTCGTGCAGCAGGTGCTGCAGGCCCTGGCGCACAGCGGCGCGCCGGCGCACCAGCTGAAGCTGGAGATCACCGAGAGCATCTTCGCCGCCGACCTGGAACGCATGGTGCGCACCATGGACACGCTCAAGGCCGCGGGCGTGCGTTTCGCGCTGGACGACTTCGGCACGGGGTACTCGTCGCTGAGCTACCTCAAGCGCCTGCCGCTGGACCAGCTCAAGATCGACAAGTCCTTCGTGCGCGACGTGCTGGTAGACCCCAACGACGCGGCCATCGCCTGCACCATCGTGGCCCTGGCTCGCAGCCTGGGGCTGGACGTGATCGCCGAGGGCGTGGAGACGGAGGGCGAGCGCGACTTCCTCTACGCCAACGGCTGCGACGTATGCCAGGGCTACCTGTTCGGCCGGCCCATGCCGCTGACGGATTTCCACCACTACCTGGAGACACGCCCATGACCCCCGCCGACCTTTTGCACCACCATGACACCGGCCTGCCCTGGGCCTGCGGCCCGGGCGAGGCCGTGGGGCAGGACGTGGCCCTGGCCTACCAGCGGCAACTGGCGGTGCGTGCATTGCGACTGGCACGTGGGGAACAGCCCCGGGGTTTCAAGATCGGCTTCACGAACCGCGGCATCTGGCCGCTGTACGAGGTCTACGCGCCCATCTGGGGCACGGTGTGGGACACGGGCCTGCAGTTCTGCAGCGCAGAGGAAGAAGCCAGCGTGGACCTGGCGCACTGCAGCCAGCCGCGCATCGAGCCCGAGGTGGTGTTTGGCATGGCCGCCACGCCACCGCCCGGGGCGAGCGCGCAAGAACTCTTCGAGGCCATCGCCTGGGTCGCGCCGGGCTTCGAGGTGGTGCAGTCCCATCTGCCGGATTGGAAGTTCTGCGCGGCCGACACAGTGGCCGACGGTGCCCTGCATGCGCGCCTGGTGGTAGGGCCACGCACCCCCTTGCGCGCGCTCGCGCATGACGCGGCCGCGCTGGGCACACTGCTCGCCGACGCACAGCTGCAACTGCTGCGCGATGGCGAGGTGGTGGCCAGCGGCGTGGGCGCCAACGTGCTGGACAACCCGCTGCTGGCGCTGCGGCATTTCGTGCACGAACTGCAGGCCTGCCCCGGCGCGCCCGCGCTGCTGCCCGGTGACGTGGTCACCACCGGCACCTGGACGGATGCCTGGCCCGTGGCGGCAGGCCAGGCATGGCAATCCCGCTTCAGCCCGCCCCTGCCAGGCCTGGGCCTGCGATTCCGCTGAACGCGTTCGCTTCTTCGCTCATCCACCCATGCCCACGCTCTACCGCGACTTCCAGACCCAGGCCGAGATCGACGTCCAGTACGACCCCGACCACGCCGCGCCCGTCTACGCGCCCTACATCGCCCACGCGCAGTCCGCCAGCCGTGCGCTGCGCGAGTCGCTGCCCTGCACGCTCGATGTGCCCTATGGCGCCACGCTGGCCGAGACGCTGGACATCTTCCCGGCCGACGCACCCAACGCACCGGTGTTCGTCTTCGTCCACGGGGGGTACTGGCGCATGTTGTCGTCGAAGGACTACAGCTTCGTGGCCAGCGGCCTGCGCCAGCGTGACATCACCACCGTGGTGGTCGACTACGCGCTGTGCCCCAAGGTCAGCATCGAGGAGATCACGCGCCAGGTGCGCGCCGCCGTGGCCTGGACGCTGCGCCACATCGGTGGGTACGGTGGCGACCCGTCCCGCGTGGCCATCGGCGGCCACTCGGCCGGCGGCCACCTGGCGGCCATGGCCCTGCAGACCGCCTGGGCCGAGGACTACGGACTGCCGCAGGACCCACTGGCCGGCGCCGTGCTGATCAGCGGGCTCTACGACCTGCGCCCGCTGCGCTGGAGCTACCTGCAACCCGTGATCCAGCTCGACGAAGGCATCGTGCAGCGCTGCTCGCCACTGTTTGGCGTGCGCGCCAGCCGCACGCCGGCACTCGTTACATGGGGGGCCGAGGAGTCCACCGAGTTCGCGCGCCAGGCGGCGGCGTGGCACGCGGCCTACACGGCGCTCGGCAGCCCGGCGTCATTGCGGGCGCTGGCGGGCGCGAACCACTATGCGGTGCTGGAGGGCTTCGAGGAGCCAAGCAGCCTCTTGTGCGAGTGGATCGCCAACGCGCTGGGTGTGTCTGCAGAGAATTGAAGCCCCGCCGCCATGCGGCATCAGCTCGCGACGATGCCCAGCTTCTTGATGATGGCGCCGTAACGCTCGTAGTCGGCGCGCATCGCCACGGCGAGTTCCTCCGGCGTGCTACCCACCGCGCCGATGCCCATGGTCTTGAACTTCTGGTCCATGTCAGGCATGCGCAGGGCCTGTGCGGTGTCGGTCTGTATCTTGCGGACCACCTCGGGGTCCATGCCCGCGGGGCCGACCAGGGCGTACCAGGACACGGCTTCGAATCCCGGCAGGTTGGCCGCGCTGGCGATGGTGGGCACGCCCGGCAGCAGGTCGGTGGGCTTGGGGCTGGCCAGCCCCAGCGGCAGCAGCTTGCCAGCCTGGATGTGCGGCATGACCGACGGCACCTGGGCCACCATCAGGTCCACCGTGCCGGCCAGCAGGTCGCGCACGGCCTCGCCCACGCCTTTGTAGGCCACATGCTGCATCTGGATGCCGCCCATGGCGTTGAGCAACTCGCCGCCCATGTGGGCCTGCGTGCCCACGCCGCCGGAGGCGAAGTTGAGCTTGCCGGGGTTGGCCTTGGCGCGGGCCATCAGCTCGGCCAGGGTCTTGATGCCGGTGGCGGGGTTGGTGACCAGCACGTTCTCCACGGAGCCCACCAGCGTGATGGGCGTGAAATCCTTGCGCACGTCGAAGCTCAGGCCGGCATACAGGTGGGGATTGATCGCCAGGTTGCCCACAGGGGCGGAGGTCAGCGTGTAGCCATCGGGAGCCGCACGGGCCCCCAGCGCCATGCCGATGTTGCCGGCCGCGCCCGCCTTGTTCTCCACCACCACGGGTTGCCCCCAGGCGATGGCGAGCTTCTCCCCCACGAAGCGTGGCAGCGAATCTGCGGCACCGCCTGGCCCGAAGGGCACGATGATGTGCACGGGCCGGGTGGGAAACGGCGTGGCGGCGTGGGCCCGTATCAGGAGGCCGGGAGCGGCGATGGCAGCAGGCACGATGAGCGCAGAGCGAAGAAGGCGGCGACGCGTGGTCATGGAAATCTCCTGGCGAAGTGGACGAAGGCCGATGTAGGGCCGGTGGTACGTGGGAGAACGTCAGTCGGGATCGCGGTAGCAGGTGGGGCAGAAGGCCGTGGGGCACATCTCTTCGGCCGTGCGCCCCAGCGGGTCCGACTTGTGCCAGCCGGCCCAGATCTGCTCGGCGGAGGCCTGCGCGCGCTGGCGGATCGCGTTCAGGTCCACGCCCGGGATCACGCCGCCCTGCATGCGCACCACGCCGTTGACGATCACGGTGTCCACGTCGTCGCCCACGCCACACTCGACCAGCGCCTGGATGGGGTCGCGGAACGGCCCCATGCGCAGCGTGCCGCGCGCGGTGAGATCGATCAGGATGATGTCGGCGCGCGCGCCGGCGGCCAGCTTGCCCAGGTCCTCGCGGCCCAGGGACTTCGCGCCGTTCAGCGTGGCGGCGGTGAACACCTCGGCGGCGGTGGCCGACTTGTAGTCGTGGCTCATGGTCTTGCCGTGGTACGAGGCAGTCCGCATGTTCAGCACCATGTCTCGCGGGTAGGTGTCGGTGCCGAGCGCGATGTTGATGCCCAGCTCGCGGTAGCGGCGCCAGTTGTCCAGCACCCGCGCGCGCCGCACGATGTTGATGGCGCAGTGCGAGATCGATACGCCGGCCTCACCCATCAGCTGCAGGTCGCGCGCGCCGGGGTAGTTGAGGCGCACGCTGTCGGAGGGCAGGTTGCCGTGGCCGATGTTGAGCGTGGGCCGCAGCATGCCGGCCTCGGCCAGCAGCTCGATGGGCGTCTTGCGGTGCTCGCGCACCACCTCGTAGAACTCGATGATGCTGTAGGCCGCATGGGTGGCCATGGGCATGTTCATGCGGTCAGCGGCTTCGGCCGTCATGCGCAGCAGGTCGGTGCTGGTGGTCTCCACCTCGCGCGGCACCAGGATGCCGTTGACCAGGCCGTCGCCGCTGCCGTGGTGGCGCTCGATCCAGCGCATTGCCTCGGCGAATTCGCGCAAGCCGTTCTCCTCGTCGGTGATGCGCTTGAGCCGCCCAGCCTCATCGCCCACCCAGCGGCCCGAGTCGTAGCCGGGACCGAGGAAGCCGCGCACGCCCAGCTTGACGCACTGCTCCTTCAGCGCATCCTGGATCAGGCGCTGGCTGCCGTATTCGACGAAGCTGGTGATGCCGTTGCGCAGCAGCTCGGCCACGGTGAACAGCGCATGGAACTCGCGGGCACCTTCGGCGCCGGTCTCGTCGGGGCGCAGGTAGCGCACGTCGCCTTCCACGCGGGTGCCTTCGCGCGGCACGCTGATCTCCAGGAAGGGCTGGCCGAAGTAGTCGCCACGCCCGTTGTCGCTGATCAGGCGGTGCGAGGCGCGGTGGCCGGAGTGCACGTGCGTGTCGATGAAGCCAGGGGCGACCAGCTTGCTCTCGGCATCGATGACCGCGTCCACATGGCCGTCGAAACGCGGGCCCACGTACACGATGTCGCGGCCCTCGAACACCACTTCATCACCCTTCGCCAGGGTGTGTTTCCCTGCCGCATGGCCCACCACCCATCCACCCCGTATGGCTGTACGCATCTGCTGTTGTCCTTTGGTTGATTGGTCTATCAGGCCGCCGATGGCGCCACGTAGGGCTCCAGCGGCGGCAGGCTGTGCACGGCCAGCGCTTCGGCCAGCCAGCGCGCGATCACCTCGTAGTCGGCGCGGCGCAGGTCCACCACGCCGCGCAGGGCGAACACCGCGCGTGTGGGCGCGGCGAGTGCGGCCACCCCGGCATGCACGGCCGCCCGCACGCCGGGGACGTGGTCGCCCGGGCTGGTGATGAAGGGCAGGCCCGGTGTGGGCTCGGTGGTGCCGATGGCCTTGAGACGCGCCGTGACCGGATCGGCCTGCAGGCTCATGCGCCAGGTGACGGAGTCGATGGAGGCTATGTCGGCCTGCCCGTCGGCCACGGCGTGCATGGCGGCGGTGTGGGTGATGGTGGCCACGGCCTTGCCGAAGAACCTTCCCTGCCGTGCATGGGGCGCAGCGGCGCGCATGACCGCGCCATAACCGGACTGCGAATCCACGCCGTTGAGGGCCAGGGCTGCGCCCAGGAATTGCGGTAGGCGGTCGCGTGTGTCGCTGGCGCGCACGACCAGCGTGCTGTGGTAATGCCCCGGCGCGCAGCCCTGTACGCCGTAGTCGGGTGTGCCGGCCAGCTCAACGGCATCACACAGGTGCGAGATGTAGGGCATGCCACAGGTCTGGCCCAGCAACAGGCCCGGATGCCGCCAGGCCTGCATGCGCGGCAGCGAGCGGTCCAGCGCGTCGGGCGCCGCGATGCCACGTGCGCGCAGTGCATCGCGCAGCGCCACCCACAAGGCATCGCCATGGGCGCGTGTGCCGGGCACGTCGTACATCGGCAGGAAGGCGAGGCCCGGTGATGCCGGGGCGGAGGTGACGGCGGCGGCTGTCGTCATGGTGCACTCCCGTGCACCGGCTGCACCGCAGGCAGCGCTGCGCTGGCGGCAGGGCCTAGCGGCCGGGCTTTTCCTGCTGCTCCACCACCTGGCGCAGCAGCGTGACGAACAGCCTGCGCGTGGGCACGTCCAGCCCGGCGAGCATGCGCTGGTGGGCGCGCCGCGCGCCGGCATCCACCTGCCGCACCATCTCCAGGCCCTGCGGCGTGAGCGCCAGCAAGCGCTTGCGCCCGTGCGCGGGGTTCACCCGCACGGTCACATGGCCGCGCGCCTGCAGCCGGCGCACCACCTCCGAGACATTGGTGCGGTCCATGCCGGCCTCCACCGCCAGTTCGCTCTGGTCGAACTCGCCACGCTGGTGCAACAGCGACAACGCCGTGAACTGCATGGGCGTGACGTCCAGGCCGCTGGTCTCCTCGAGGAACAGCGCCATGTGCATCTGGTGCAGCCGCCGGATCAGGAAGCCCACCTTGCCCCGCATGGGCTGGCCGGCAAACTTCGGCGCATGCGCTGCTGTGTCGGCGGATGGTGAGACGGGGGTGGCAGAGCGCGGCATCGTCGGAGAGAAAGGCAGATGGGGATGGCCAGCCATCTCCCGCGATGCGCAGCAGTGCCAACGGCCATCGGGGACCCGGCAGGGGAACCGCCATGATGCTATCAGCCCGGGTGCGCGGCCCCGGGGTGTCCCGCGCGCAATCCACCCTCCGCAGTCGATCCATACAGCCTCCGAATGCCATTCCAATGCAAGTGCACTGACATTCAAAAGCAATTTGCGGACCATGCGGTTCAGCGCGGCCGTCTCCCTGTCAGCCCCTCTGAAAGCGCAACGGACGCCTCCGTCAGGCGGGCTGGTACGGGCCAGCGTGGTGCGGCACCACGCACAAACGTGGCATGCCACACAACCACCACGCGCCGCGATGGTGCGGCGCCTGCGTGGCAACCTCGGCTGCCACATCAACGCATGCTCAATCCACCAGGCTGGGATTGATCAGGTACTTGGTACCGGTCTGCGCCTTGCCATAGGCCGCGATGGCCTCGGGCCGCAGCGCGCCAGCCAGCGACACTTCCTGCGTGTAGTGGCTGGCGAAGGTGGTGGTGAGCTCGGCCGCCACGCGCTCGCGCAGGCGCTGGGCCACGGCGGGGCCGACGCGGTTCAGGAACGGGAACAGCAGCCAGCCGCCGATGCCCCAGGCCAGGCCGAAGTTGCGCGTGAGTTCGGTGGGTGTCTTCTCCAGGCTGCCGTAGAGGTAGACCTGCTTGTGCACCGTGGAGCCGTAGCGGCTGAACTCGTTGAGCGGGGCCTTGGCCAGGATGGCGGCTTCCATCGCAGAAAGGATCTGGCTCGCAAGGCGCCCACCGCCCGTGGCGTCGAAACCGATGGTGGCGCCGGTGGCCTTCAGCGCCTCGGTCAGGTCGGACTGGAAGCTGTCCGCGCTGGTGACGCAGACGTACTTCGCGCCCTGCCCCCGCAGCAACGCGGCCTGTTCCTCGCGCCGCACGATGTTGACCAGCGGGATGCCGTCCTTGATGCAGATGCGGTTGAGCATCTGGCCCAGGTTGGAGGCCGCGGCGGTGTGCACCAGCGCCGTGTGGCCTTCGAGCTTCATCGTCTCCACCATGCCGAGCGACGTGAGCGGATTGACGAAGCACGAGGCGCCCTCGCGCGCCGTGGTGCCGGGCTGCAGCAGCAGGCAGTCGCTGGCCTTGACGGCGCGGTACTGCACGTACATGGCGCCACCGATCACGGCCACCGTGCGACCCAGCAGCGCCTGGGCCTGCGGCGACGCGCCGGCCTGCACCACCGTGCCTGCGCCTTCGTTGCCCACGGGCATCGAGCGGTCCGTGCGGCTACCCAGGGTCTTCACGAGTTTCTCGGGGATGATGGCCGTGAGCACCGGGCGGTCTTTGGTGCCGGACGCACGCAGGGTGCCGAGGTCCGCAGGGCCTACGAGCAAGCCCAGGTCCGAGGGGTTGATGGGTGTGGCCTCGACGCGCACCAGCACCTCGTCGTCGGCCAGCGTGGGCACGGGCACTTCCTGCAGCGAGATCTCGAGTTCGCCGCTGGCCTTGGCCAGTGAACGCAGTTGCAGCATGGTGGCGGGAATCACGGGTGTGGTCATGGAAAGGTTGTCCTTGTCGCGTTGTCAAAAAAATGGGGAGGTCGCTCCCGCACCGCGACTATCGCGCGGGTTGGAGCGTCAGCGTGTCGCGTGTGTTGCGCGCCACATCCTGCTCCGAAAGCCATTGCCGCACATAACGCCCCTGCACATAGGCCTGCGCCTGGTCGTGGTAATGGCGGTCGAAGACCACGCCGCTCTGGCCCACCGGGTTGCCTCCCAGGGCCTGCGTGGCGTCGGCGAAGTCGATGATGCGGCGCGTGGAGGGGCCGTTGGTCACGGCCCAAGGCGCAGGGCCCAGCGGGCTGCTCATGGCGTTGGGAATTTCGCGGCCACCCGGCGCGGCGAAGGGACCGACGCTGAAGAGCTTGTCCAGCGGTTTCTGCTGCCCCAGCGGGTGGTTGTGCGTGAGGGTGTGGGCGCGGCCCCAGGTCCATTGCGCGCGGTCGGGGCCGAAGGTGGCCTGCAGGTGGTCCAGCGTAGCGCGCCAGGCTTTCTGCACGGTCTGCGCGCGGGTCTCCACGGCGGGAGTGCTGCGGTCGTCCCACCACGGTGATTGGGCATCGGCCGCCAGGCGCGGCAGCGCGATGTCCAGCGCACGCGTGCCGATGAGGTTGCGGAACTGCACCGGCCCCATCTCGTCGGCCATCGCGGCCCGGGCGATCTCGTAGAGCAGCTGGAAGAACACCGTGGGCTCGGTGCGGTCGATGTCGTAGTTGCCCTTCCAGGCCGCGAGTTGGTCCAGCAACGCGCGTTCACTGGCATCGGTGACGACCTCGCGCAGCACGGGCAGCAGGGGCTGGAGCACGCGCGGGCCATAGTCGGTGCGGGTGTCCAGCTGCATGGCCTGGCTGCTGGCAGTGTCGGCCTTCTTGCTGGCGTCGCGCAGGTGGTCGTCCAGCGCGCGCACGCGGTCGGGCAGGTGGTAGTAGCCCGGCACCGCCACGCCGTGGGTCGGCAGCGGCTGGTGGTTGGCCGACAGCACATACCCGCGCGCGGGGTTCTCTTCCTGCGGGTTGTCGCTGAACGGGCGGAAGCCCAGCTTGTCGGATTCCGGCTTGCTGCCATCGAGCAGGAACGTGGGGTTCACGCCCTCCGGCCGCAGCGGCAGCAGCGCGGCGGCCCACCAGGCGATGTCGCCCTGCGCATTGGCCCACACGATATTCAGGCCCGGTGCGTGGATCTGGCTCGCGGCCGCGCGGCCCTTGTCCAGCGTGTCGGCGCGATTCAGCGCATACAGGCCGTCGAAAAGCGGATTGGGAGCCGCCAGGAAGGCCCACCACATAGCCACCGGCGTCTTGCCGTAGTTGTCCGGGTAGGCGTCGGTGATGATCGGCCCGTGCGGCGAGCTGCGCAGCGTGATCGTCTCGCTGGCCTGCCCCTTCACGGCGATGGTTTCGGTGCGGCTCGTCAGGTCCACCCAGCGGTCCTGCACCCGCACCTGGTTCGGGTTGTCGGGGTTGGGCTTTTCGACGACGAGGTCCATGTCGTCGTTCTGGAACATCGTCAGGCTCCAGCCGAAGCGCGGGTTGTGGCCCAGGAGCGCGAAGGGGCTCAGCGCCTGGAAGTGGCCATAGAGCGAGATGCCGGGCGCCTCCACATGGGCCTCCCACCACACCGCCGGGGCCGAATACGCAATGTGCGGGTCGCCCGCCAGCAGCGGCTTGCCGCTCTGCGTGCGGCTGCCGGCGATGGCCCAGGCGTTGCTGCCCTCGAAGAGCGGCACGCCGCTGGCAGCCTGCACCTCGGCGCTGGCCTGCGCCACGCGGTTGATCGCCTGCCAGTCCGCCGGTGACAGCGCCGCCACGGCTTCGGAGCGCAGCACGCCCTCCGGATGGAAGTCCAGGTCGAAGACCTTCAGGTAGTCGGCCCCCAGCGTATCGCGCACGTAGCTCAGCGCGGGCTCGGTGCGCAACGCGCCGGCGAAGCTGTAGGCGAGGTAACCGGCCACCGACACGGCATCGGCCGGCTGGAAGGGCCGCTTGGGAATGCCCAGGATCTCGAACTCGATGGGCGCGGGGCGGCTGGCCTGGTACTGGTTGATGCCATCGAGGTAGGCCGCCATCGCCCGCGTGGCGGGGCTGTTGGGGTCCATGCGCGCGGCATAGGCATCGGCATGCGCGCGGATGCCCAGCGTGCGAAACAGGCGGTCGGTGTTCAGCAGCTTGGGGCCCAGCACCTCGGCCAGTTCACCACGCGAGAGCCGGCGCACCATCTCCATCTGGAACAGCCGATCCTGCGCATGGAGGTAGCCCAGCGCGCGGTACAGGTCCGCCTCGGACTCGGCGCGGATATGCGGAATTCCTCTATCGTCATAACGAACCTGCACAGGCGCCTGCAGGCCCGTGAGCTGCAGGCTGCCGCTGCGCTGGGGCTGCTTGCCATGCAGGTGCCAGATGGTCGCCACGCACCCCACAAGCAGCAGCACCACCAGCGTGGCAATGATCCTCCTGACGATTGCGCGCATGGTGTGTCCTCTCCGCTGTGTCGCTCCGCACCGCCGCGCAAGCCTCACGCGGGCGGCGCATCATAGCCCCGTGCGGGCGTGTACCGCGGGGCCGCGTAGGCCCCTGCCGCTTGTAGTGCCATGCGCGCGGGTGTAACCTGCGCATTCGCTCATGCGACCCGTGCCGGCACAGACCGCGCCGGGCGTTCCCACCCCACTCCCAACTTCCTCCCGGAGCACTTTCCCATGTCCCTGCGCATCAACGACACGGCGCCCAACTTCACGGCCAACACCACCAAGGGCAAAATTGATTTCCACCAGTGGATCGGTGATGGTTGGGCCATCCTGTTCTCGCACCCGAAGGACTTCACGCCGGTGTGCACCACCGAGCTGGGCTACATGGCGAAGATCGAGCCCGAGTTCACCAAGCGCAACACCAAGCTCATCGGCCTGTCCATCGACCCCGTGGAGAACCATGAGAAGTGGGCCGACGACATCGAGGAAACGCAAGGCACGCGCCCCGCGTATCCCATGATCGGCGACACCGACCTGGCCGTGGCCAAGCTCTACAACATGCTGCCCGCCGACGAGGCCGGCACCTCCGACGGCCGCACCGCCGCCACCAATGCCACGGTGCGCTCGGTGTTCGTGATCGGCCCGGACAAGAAGATCAAGCTGATGATGACCTACCCCATGACCACGGGGCGCAATTTCGACGAGATCCTGCGCGTGGTCGACTCCATGCAGCTCACGGCCAAGCACAAGGTGGCCACGCCCGTGAACTGGAAGCACGGCGAGGACGTGATCATCGCCGGCTCGGTGACCGACGAGGATGCGAAGAAGCTCTACCCCAATGGCTGGAAGGCGCCGAAGCCCTACCTGCGGGTCGTGAAGCAGCCCAGCTGATACGGCAGCTGCCACGAAGCAAACGGGGCCCGCGGCCCCGTTTTTCATGGAACGCCTGTGCAGCGGAGGATCAGGCCTTTTTCTCGCTGCAGTTGAACATCCACTGCACGCCGAACTGGTCCTTGAGGCTGCCGAAGTAGTCGCCCCAGAACATGTCGGTCAGCGGCATTTCCACCTTGCCGCCCGCTGCCAAGCCGGCGAAGAGTTTCTCCGTCTCGGCACGGGTATCGGGCTGCAGGTTGATGAACATGTTGTTGCCCATGGTCAGCGAGAAGCCCACGGAGTCTGGGGCGTCCGTGCCCATCAGCACATGGCTGTCGAGGATGCGCAGTGCGACGTGCATCACGAGCTGCTTGTCGGCATCGGGCAAAGGCGGCTGGCCGGGGTTCGGCGGCGCCTCGCCCATGCGGTGGATCGGGCCGATGAACTCCCCGCCGAAGACGCTGCGGTAGAAGTTGAAAGCTTCTTCGGTCTGGCGGTTGAAGTTCAGGTAGGTGCTGACGCTGGACATGGTGGGTTCTCCCGGGATGGCGTGACAGAGGATGCGGACGCGGCGCGCCCCATGCTACGACGGCCCAGGCCCTGAAGAATCGACCCTCCGCTGTGCGTCTGCACCACGCACGCCACGTTCAGTTCGTGGCGGGAACGGGCTGGAAGCCGCGCTCGCGGGCCTTGGCATACCGCTCCACCGACAGGCCGTCCGTGCGGATCTCGGGCCGCTGGCCCATCACCAGGTCCGACACCAGCTTGCCGCTGCCACAGGCCATGGTCCAGCCCAGCGTGCCGTGTCCGGTGTTGAGGTACAGGTTGCTGAAGTGGGTCGCGCCCACGATGGGCGTGCTGTCGGGGGTCATGGGGCGCAGGCCGGTCCAGAACTGCGCGCGCTGCAGGTCACCGCCCGGGAACAGGTCGCTGACCACCTTCTCCAGCGTCGCGCGGCGTTGCGGCTTCAGGCGCAGGTCGAAGCCGCCGAGTTCGGCCATGCCGCCCACGCGGATACGGTTGTCGAAACGCGTCACGGCGATCTTGTAGGTCTCGTCGAGCACCGTGGACTGCGGCGCGAAACGTTCGTCGACCAGAGGCACCGTGAGCGAGTAGCCCTTGACCGGATAGACGGGGATGTCCAGGCCCAGCGACGCCAGCGCGCCGCGCGAATAGCTGCCGAAGGCCATCACATAGCGGTCCGCCGTGAGGGTCTTGCCATCCACACGAACGCCTGCAATGCGCCGGCCATCGGGCACCAGCGCCTGGACCTGGCTGCCGAAGCGGAAACCCACGCCCAGGCCCTTGGCCATCTCGGCGAGGCGGTTCGTGAAGAGGAAGCAGTCGCCCGTCTCGTCGTTGGGCAGCCGCAGCCCACCGCTCAGGCGGTCGCGGGCCTGCGCCAGCGCGGGCTCCACGGCGGCCAGCTGGTCGCGGTCCAGCAGCTCGTAGGGCACGCCGCACTCGCGCAGCACCGCGATGTCGAGCTGCGCCGCGTCGAGCTGGGCCTGCGAGCGGAACAGCTGGATCGTGCCGCCCGTGCGCTGCTCGTAGTGCAGCCCGGTGTCGGCGCGCAGCGCACGCAGGCAGTGCCGGCTGTATTCGGCCAGCCGCATCATGCGTTCCTTGTTGACCGCGTAGTTCTCGCGCGAGCAGTTGCGCAGCATCGCTGCCATCCAACGCAGCTGGAACAGGCTGCCGTCGGGGCGGATGGCGAGCGGCGCGTGCTTCTGGAACATCCACTTGAACGCCTTGAACGGGATGCCAGGCGCGGCCCAGGGCGTGGAATACCCCGGCGACACCTGGCCGGCGTTGGCGAAGCTGGTTTCCAGCGCCGGGCCCTGCTGGCGGTCCAGCACCGTCACTTCGGCGCCGGAACGCGCCAGGTAGTACGCGGTGGTGACACCGATCACGCCGCCGCCCAGAACAATGACTTTCATGGCACTTCGCCCCTGCAAGTGGATATTGCAGGGACTTTATGCGTGGCAAACCAGCAAATTCCACGCTTTAATTGCGCATCTGCCATGGAAACTGCTGCGCATGCCCGCAAAAAAAACCGCCTCGCAGGGCCAAACACCGCCCCTGGACCGCATGGATCGCAAGATCCTCGACCTGCTGCAGCGCCAGGGCCGCATCTCGATGACCGACCTCGCCGAGCAGGTGGGCCTGTCCACCTCGCCCTGCTCCGAGCGCGTGAAGCGCCTGGAGCGCGACGGCGTGATCACCGGCTACCACGCCCACCTGTCGCCCGAAGCGCTGGGGCGCACGCTGTTGGTGTTCGTGGAGATCAAGCTGTCGGCGAAATCGGGCGATGTCTTCGACAAGGTGCGCAACGAGCTGCTGCACATGCCCGAGGTACTGGAATGCCACCTGGTCTCCGGCGGCTTTGACTACCTCATCAAGGCCCGCCTGCGCGGCATGGGGGAATACCGCCACCTGCTGGGCGACATCCTGCGCAAGCTGCCGGTGCCCGCGGAATCGCACAGCTATGTGGTGATGGAGGAGGTGAAGGAGACGCTGGTGCTGGCCGTGGACCGATGAGAAGAGAGTTGGGCCTTTGCGTCACAGAATCGGCATAGGGGGGCGGAGCGTAGGAACTTAGTTGGAGCGTTTTGACGCCTCCATGCCGCAGCGGGCCTGCTGTACAGCGCATTGGCGGGCACAAGCCATGGCCGAGAAATTTGGCTTGGCGCCACCGGCCGCGTTCTCCTGCGCGCTGCAGTCCGCTTTGCAGGTATCCGCCTCACTCCTGCAACTCCCTTGGTGCATGGGGGTC
Source organism: Burkholderiaceae bacterium (assembly GCA_965278985.1). GTDB lineage: Bacteria > Pseudomonadota > Gammaproteobacteria > Burkholderiales > Burkholderiaceae_C > CAISIP01. The sequence goes on from OZ257131.1 coordinate 4,375,034, forward strand.
GTGGCGCGCTGGGGGTCCGCGTTCGGCCCCAACCCGTTGGGACCCGGCTGAGCGGCCGGAACGGTCTGCTCTAGTTGGCGTTCAACTTGCCGAACTTCTGCTGGCGCCGGCACCTTCCGCCCCGCTTGCTGGGCCTGCTGCATACAAGTCTGATCCGCCCGGTCGCAACGCTGGATGCAGCCTGCCCGTTCGGCGTTCCAGGGGCATTTGCTCACGCAGCCGACCTTCTGATCTCTGCACACCTGCAGTGGATTGGCGGCTGCTCCCTGCCCCATCAACACCAGGACGCATAGCAAGAGACATAGGAAGCTGGTTCTCATGATTGAACATTTGGGTCGCAGGGGTGCGGATGGTAGTTCGAATCGACCCGGATTTTGAGGAAGCTCCATCGATTGAGAATGGAGCAGAGATGAGTAAGACCATGCCAGGAGTCGAGGCATCAGCCGTCACCTGGGGCAAGGCCGTGGAAGGCACCGCACGCCAGTTGCTGACCGACCCCGAGAAACCCGAGCACGACGATGCCAACGACGCGGCGGAGATGCTGCGCAGTGAATTGTGAGGCGGCGGATGGGCTAGCTCCGAGTCGGCTTCCGCACCCCTGCGAGCTGCCGGCTTCTCCAAGAAGCAAATCTGGACTGCCTCCCGGAAGTTGGGCGTACAACGCACCAAGGACGGCATGAAGGCGGAAGTACCAGGGCCACTGCATCAACGGGGAGAAGACGGGGAGGGTCAGCGCAAATCTCCGCCGCCATCGTGCGTACGTGCGCGCGTACTGGTGCGGAAGCCCCCCTCTGGACCGACGACGACCCGCACCAAGGCCTACGTCTTCAGACAGGACGGCAAGCTTACGGCAAGGGTTGCACGACCAGCCCTTCATCAGAGCAAACGCCAATCTTGAATGGAATGGGCAATGCGGGAGCGCCGGACTAGAATAATTTGGCAGCTTCCTTGGTGCCCTGGCTGCTTCCTCCCAGATATAGCACTCTCGTGGAGAGCGCTATGTCATTTGGCATTGTGTAGATGGAGATCCTCTATGTACACCACCATCATCATCAACGAGCGGGCCTTCGAGGCGGAATGTTGTCAAGGGATGGACCGGGAGGAGGCCTGGGGATGTCATAAGACATACGACGCGTTCCTGGCCGAGTTGAGGCGGGCCGCCGTCCACGCCGGTTTCAAGTTCGAGACCGATGCTGGCCGCGAGGGCTCCGTGTCGTACCGGATCATCGAAGGTCACACGTGCCCCCTCAGGGCTGGCGATGCCCTGGAGCTCATGAAGGTCCAGGTGGCCGAGATGCGCAGCTCGAAAATTTCCTAGTTCGTGCTGGCCCGGTCGCCGTCCCACGCTCGGCTGTTGCATATCCGCGTCATAGGTGTCGGCACATGGCACGCGGGCCACTCGGCCGGCACTCTTACCTGCTCGATTTGCTCATTCGCAATCCGCTTGCGGAAAGCTTTGGTGGACGGCTCCCACCTTTTGCAAAGCAAGTGTCTGACACCATCCCATCCCCACGAAAGATAACGTGGATATCGAATGAAAACCAAGGAGGGTGGGGCCATGACAGATGGAGCAAGTGCGACCGAACAGGTGACCGGCGGGTGCATGTGCGGGAGCGTTCGATACGTACTCACCGGACCCATCAAGAGCGTCGGGATTTGTCACTGCAACAGTTGTCGGAAATCGGCCTCATCTCCGTCAATGGCGTGGCTCACAGTGGGCGCTTCGGATTTCCGGACGGTGGCGGGAGAGCCGAGCGCTTATCGGTCTTCAGAAAAAGTCACGCGCACCTTCTGCGGCAAGTGTGGAAGTCCCCTTACCTATCACAGCGACAACGCTCCTTCGGAGATCGATGTCACTGCCGTCTCGCTGGATATGCCGGACCTTCTGCCGCCCACCCATGAAGGGTGGCTTGAAGAGAAACTTGGTTGGACAGTGGTTAATCCCATGCTGGCGCATTTTCCGCGTGGGACGAGCGGCAAGTAGGGGCTCGCATAACGCGGTGGAGACCGGGGGCTTGTAGAGCATAAGGTGGCTCATTGGCAGCATGCTCTGCGTGGCCCGCCAGACTGTTTTCTATAACAACATGGCCCCGCACCTTACCTAATCTTTGTCATGTCCCGCGCCTGCGCCTCCACTTGGTAGACCCTGGCGATGCGGATGATGGCCTGCACCGCCACGGGACTGGCGTGGGCCTTGGCCTGTTCATCGAACTTGCGCCGCGCATGCGCAAGGCACCCCGCCTCTGTGCAGCCCTCGCGCTTGGCGGCCTGGTATGTCACTCGGATCGCGGGTCGCAATACGTCGGCATCGCTACACCGAGCGGCTGGCCCAGGCCGGTATCGAGCCCTCCGTGGGCAGCAGGGGCAATTCTTACGACAACGCGCTGGCCGAGACGATCAACGGGCTCTACAAGGCCGAGTTGATCCATCGCCGGCCCCCCTGGAAGACCAAGGAGGCCGTAGAGCTTGCCACCTTGGAATGGGTGTCATGGTTCAACAACCACAGATTGCTCGAGCCCATCGGGTAAATGCCACCCGCAGAAGCCGAGGCAAACGACTACCGGCAACTTGCCAGTCAAACCACCACGTGGTGGCCTGACTTGAACCAACGGGCCTCCACGGAAACCGGGGCGGTTCATTTTCAATTTCGAGACATTCGCGCCAAGGCCGCGACCGATACCGGCGACCTGGCGCATTCACAGAAACTGCTAGCCCACAAAAATCGCGACATGACAGAACACTATGTCAAGGCGCGGATTGGGGAGCGGGTCAAGCCTCTGCGTTAAACCCGCACCAACTGCATGAGTGGCTCGAATGCGAACAATGCAGGACGCCTGCCTGAGGCTTCATCAAGTGTCGTCAGCAGTCCCTTATCTGCAAGCACTCGAACAAATCGCTGTGCAGTAGATGAGGGGATTCCGCTGTTGCTAGTGAACTTGTTGCTGCGGAAAACTGGATTTGTGAACACAAAGTCGAGTGCATTTACGCTCCATCTCGATCCGAGCACCTCACCAAAAATGCCCTTCATGCTTTCATACAGAGCACGAATTCCTTCTGCAACTCGAAGGTTCTCCTCCGCTTGCGATTTGATGGCATGCAGGAAGAACACACACCACGAAGTCCAGTCATCTGTTTCTGAAACTTTGCGCATTGTGTCGATGTATTCGTCTTTGTGTTCCTCGAAGTACCCACTTATGTAGAAGTGAGGCTGCGAGATCAGACCTGCTGACCAGAGCAGAAGCGTGATGAGCATGCGGCCGATGCGTCCATTGCCATCCTTGAACGGATGGAGCGCTTCGAACTCAACGTGCGAAATCGCTGCCTTCACGAGCGTTGTATCGTGGCTCTCGTTAAGGTACTTGAAGAGCGCCTCCATGCCATCCTGAAGACCCTCTGGTCGGATTGGTACAAAAAGAATGTGCTTCTTCGATCCATCCGCAAGGTAGTTCTGCTCTGTCTTGTACTTTCCTGGGCTTTTTTGTGCCCCGCGGCCGAATGACAGCAACCGTTCATGTGCAGCACGGATGAGGTACTCTGACAGCGGTTGCCCCTGTTGCATGTGTTCCTGTGCGTTGTTCAATGCGCGTTGATAGAGCCATGTCTCTATCACCTCTGATCGCGCATTGAGAGGTGCTTTCGATGGATCTGACTGATCGTCTGGATGATCCGCTTCGAATTTGAAGACCTCGTCCATCGTGCTGACGGTGCCCTCCATCCGCGAGGAAATCACTGCCTCTTGACTACGTAGCGGTGCCAGCAAAATCTCGCTGTTGTGCATCGCCTTAAGCATTTGGTCATAACGCGCTAGAGCTGCGCTTGCTTCAACCAGTGGGTGTGCTAGCACCGCATAGTCGAGAACCGACGGCGGAAATTTGTCGTAGTGGTACTCCACGGCACCTTTAAGATTCAAGCCGAGCTGATATGGGGAATAGGCCATTTGTTGATCAAAATTCAGATTTCTCAACCATCAAACTTTCTTGATGATCAAATCCGATCCAATTCTACCAACAAACTGCTCGGCATGCGCGTAGCGTCGAATTTGAGCGCCTTTTTGATGCTCAATTCGGTTTGATCTTCATTTGCGTGTTGCTACGCTAATTGCAATCAATTTTTTGCGTGTTTTGATTGGCTATTTTTCTTGTCGATCATTTTGAGCGACAAGATGCTTTGTTGCTCAATACAGGTTGAAACTTCCACTCAAGCCGAGTTGCGGAGCTCGGCGTATCAACTCTGCTACTTTTGTAGAAATCGACACACAATTGCAGAAACGCCCCAGGACCCGAAAAGGGCGCTGGGGCGTTTGGAGACTGGTGGCCTGGGACGGAATCGAACCATCGACACGCGGATTTTCAATCCGCTGCTCTACCAACTGAGCTACCGGGCCGGAGCCGCAGATTGTAGCACCGTCGCCGGGCGCCTTTGCCGCCGACCGAGCTACATCAGGCTGCGCTTCCCGCGGCTGAGGTCCACGCCGAGTTGCTTGAGCTTGCGGTAGAGGTGCGTGCGTTCCAGCCCGGTTTTTTCTGCGACGCGGGTCATGGAGCCGTTTTCCTTGGCCAGGTGGTACTCGAAATACGCCTTCTCGAATTCGTCGCGTGCCTCACGCAGCGGCTTGTCGAGGCAGAAGCTCTGGCGCGGCAGCGGGCCCATGTCGAGAGCGCCGGGTGCGGTGTTGCCCGCGTCCAATGCCGCATGGTCGACGCTGATGGCCTGCTGGGTGGCGGGGACGAACCCGCCGGCGGCGGGCGACTGGCGTACGGCATTGCGCGCCAGGCCCTGGCCCACGGCCTTCAAGAGCTTCTGCAGCGTGATGGGCTTTTCGAGGAAGTCGAGTGCTCCCATCTTGGTGGCCTCGACGGCGGTGTCGATGGTTGCGTGGCCACTCATCATGATCACGGGCATCGTCAGCGCCCCGCTGGAGGACCACTCCTTGAGCAGCGTCACGCCATCGGTATCGGGCATCCAGATGTCGAGCAGCACGAGGTCGGGCCGTTCGCGCACGCGCGCGGCGCGCGCCTGCTCGGCGTTCTCCGCGACTTCGACCGTGTGGCCTTCGTCGTTGAGGATCTCCTGCAACAGATCGCGGATCCCCAACTCGTCGTCAACCACCAGTATGTTTGCCATGGATGAAGTGCTATTCCTTTGGATGCGGTGCGCTCGCCTGCCTCATGCGCTGCCAGAGGTAGGAGAGGCCGGGGTGTCAGCCGCGAATGATAACGACACTTGTGCACCCAGCAGCTTTCCCTGGTCGACGCGGTTGCCGATGTCCACACGCGCCGCGTGTTCGTCGGCGATTTTCTTGACCACCGCCAAGCCCAGGCCCGTCCCCTTTGCCTTGGTGGTGACATAGGGCTCGAAGGCCCGCTTGAGGATGTTGTCGGGAAAGCCGCTGCCGCGGTCCAGCACGCTCAGGCGCACGCGGCCACTGCGCTCGCTGCGCTGCGTGCGGATAACCACGGCCAGATCGCCCGGGCCTCCCTCGGCCGCGCCTGCGGCGCCTGCCGCGGCGGCCGTGGCGTCCTGTGCGTTCTGCAGCAGGTTGTGCAGCACCTGGCGCAGCTGCTGCGCATCGCCCTGGATGCGCGGGCACTGCGGGTCGAGTTCGGCCCGCACGGGCACGGACGCGTTCTCGCTGCCATAGAGCTGCAACACCTCCGTGACCAGCGCGTTCAGGTCGATGCTGTGCAGTTCGGCGGCCGGCAGGCGCGCGTAGTCGCGGAACTCGTTGACCAGGCGCTTCATTGCATCCACCTGGTCCACGATGGTCTTGACGGACTTGGTGAGCACGGCCTGCTCGGAGGGCTGCACCTTGCCCGAGAGCTTCATCTCCAGCCGCTCGGCCGAGAGCTGGATGGGGGTGAGCGGGTTCTTGATCTCGTGCGCGAGGCGGCGCGCCACCTCGCCCCAGGCCTGCGCGCGTTGCGCCGAGACGATCTCGGAGATGTCGTCGAAGACCAGCAGCCTGTCCGTGCCGGGCAGCTTGGCACCCCGCGCCACCAGCGTGATGCTGTCCTCGGACTTGCGCGGCATCGGCGAGGCGTGCGCGATGGCGCCGAGCTCGAAGGATTGCTGCCAGTGGTCCAGGCCGTCCTCGCTGCGTTCGCCGAGAAAGGAGTCGAAACGCTGCTGCACCTGTCGCGCGAACTCTTCCAGCCCCGGCACCTCGGCCAGTGGCTTGCCTTCGTGCACCGCCAATGGCATGCGCAGGATGCGCGTGGCGCCGGGGTTGGAGGAGCGGATCACGCCTTCGGCATCCAGCACGATCACGCCGGCCGTGAGGTTGTCCAGGATGGTCTGCAGGTTGGCGCGCGCCGCGTCCACCTGCTCCATGCTCGCGCCCACGGCCTGGCGGGCCTCGGAGAGCTGGCGCGTCATGTCGGCGAAGGCGCGCGTGAGGCCGCCGAGTTCGTCGCGGGTCTGCATCGCGACCTTGGGCTCCAGGTTGCCCGAAGCCACCTGGCTCACGCCGTCGGCCAGCACCAGCAGCGGCCGCACGATCTGGTTGCCGAGGATCACGGCCAGCAGCACAGCGCCGAACACGGCCAGGAACAGGCTCAGCGTCAGCGTGCCGATGTACATGCGCCGCAGTCCGTCACGCGCCAGCGAGCGTTCCTGGTATTCACGGTTGGCCTGGGTCACCGCCAGCGCGTTGCGCACCAGGGGCGCGGGCAGGGCCTGCGTCACCAGCAGGAAACGCGGCTCGCCCTGCAGCTCGAAGCCCGGGTTCACGGCCATCACCAGCGCCTTCACGCGCGCGTCCTCCGCCGCGGTGGGAGAGCCTTCCTCCAGGCCCTCCACCCAGGTGATGTGGCGCAGGTTGCGTGCCGAGCGGAACTGCTGCGCGCTGGGCCGTTCGGTGCTGAGCTGGAAAGCGGATTGGCTGGCAGACGCCAGCAGTTGCCCGCCCCCCGAGAACAGCAGCACGTCGCTCGCGCCCAGCTGCACGCGCAGCCGCTCCAGCGGCAGCGTGGCGGCGTTGGCGGGCACCGTGGCCATCGGCGGCGAGGCCTGCTGCACCTTGTTCGCGAGGTCGGCCGACAAGGTTTCCAGCGACACGCGGCCCAGGTTGAGCCCGGCGTCCAAAGCGCCTTCCACCTTCACGTCGAACCAGCTCTCGATGGAGCGCGCCACGAACTGGTAGGACACCACGTAGATCAGCATGCCCGGCACGAAACCGGCCAGCGCGAAGATCGCCGCGAGCTTGATCAGCAGCCGGCTGCCGAAACGCTTCTGGCGCAGGCGCAGCACCAGGCGCACGGAGATCCACACGATGACCAGCAGCAGCAGGCCGGCCACGACCACGTTGAGCGTGAACAACCGCGCGTAGTTGCGCTCGTAGAGTTCGCGGTTGTTGGTGGCCTGGGTCAGCAGGAACAGCAGCACCAGGCCGATGGCGGCCATCGCGGCCAGCCCCACGCCGAGCCCCCAGCGCAGCGCGCGCGAACGCCGGTACTGCGCGCGGCCGCCGGCGGTGTCGTCGGTGCGGGGACTGTTACTCACCGTTCTTGGACGCCGGGCCCAGCACCTGGGTGGCGGTGGTGGCGATGTTCCAGTCGGCATGGCCGAAGGCGCCGATCTGGAAGGGCCTCGGCAGCTGGGCCATGTCCAGGCTGAAGCGGAACTCCACGCGGTGCGTGCCATCGGGCTCCAGCGCCCCGGCTTCGGCGATCTTCCAGCCGGAGAAGCGCTGCAGCGAGGCCATGGCCTCCTCCAGCGAGTCGAAGCTGAGGTTGAGCGCCAGGCCCAGGCTGGAGGGCGTGATCATCCCGGAGGCCACGTTGAGCCGCCAGCGCCGCGTGAGCGGGTGGTAGGCCAGCCGCATGTGGCGCTGGGTGCGCACCACGAGCTTGTCGGACCAGTACCAGCGCTGGCGCACGATGTCCGCCTCGGCCAGGAAGAACATGGGCACACCTTTGAGCAGGGCGTCCTCCACGGCCGGCGGCAGCTCCACGCGCAGCGTGGCATGCAGGTACAGGCCGTCGGCCTCGCGGTCCAGGCGCATCTGGCGGACTTCCGCCGGTGGCACCGTCTGGCCCCAGGCGGGCAACCACACACTTGCACAGAGGCACAGCACGACCGCGACCCAGTCAGCCCCTGCGCTTCTCCAGCAACGTGTAAAAAAATCCGTCATGGTCACTGGGCGAATTGTCCTGGACGCTTTCGCCCTTTGCCGCCAATCCGGGGATCAAATGGCCCGGAGAGGGCAGCATCACCGCATCGGTGTTGTGTGCAAGAAACGTTTGCATCTGGCCAGTGCCCTCGGCCTGGAAGACCGAGCAGGTGCAGTAGAGCAGCCGCCCCCCTGCGCGCAGCAGTGGCCACAGCGCTTTCAGCAGTCGCGCCTGCAGCGCCGCGAGCTGGGCCACGTCCCCGGGCTGGCGCAGCCAGGGGATGTCGGGATGCCGGCGCACGATGCCCGAGGCCGTGCAGGGCGCATCGAGCAGGATCGCGTCGAAGGTCTGGCCGTCCCACCAGGCGGCCGGCATGGCAGCGTCGCCCACGCGCACCTCGGCGCTCAGGCCCAGGCGCTGCAGGGTGTCGGTGATGCGCTGCGCACGCTGCGGGTCGATTTCCAGCGCGGTCAGCGCCATGTCCGCCAGCTCCAACAGATGGGCGCTCTTGCCGCCTGGCGCGGCGCAGGCGTCCAGCACGCGCAGCGGCTGGCCCCCGGCGGCCTGCAGGCCGTCCAGCAGCAGCGGGGCGGCCATCTGGGCGGCGGCATCCTGCACCGAGACATCGCCGTCGGCAAAACCGGGCAGTTGCACCACGGGCACGGCGCGGGGCAGCCGGATGCCACTAGGCCCGAGCGCCGTGGCCGCGATGCCGGCCGCATGCAGCCGGTCGAGGTAGGCGGCCGGGGTGCCCCGCCGCTGGTTCACGCGCAGGTGCATCGCGGCATGCTGCTGGTTGGCGCGCAGGATCTGTTGCCACTGCACGGGGTACTCACGGCGCAGGCGTTCGATCCACCAGCCGGGATGGTTCCACTGGACCACCGGGTCCGTGGTGGCACGGGCCACCAGGGCCTCGCGTTCGCGCAGGAAGCGCCGCAGGCAGGCGTTCACGAAACCCGCCTGGGCCCGCATGTCGGGGCTGTGCTTGGCGGCCTCGACGCTCTGGTTGACCAGCGTGTGCAACGCGTAGGGAGCGTCCTCGGGATGCCAGGCCAGCGCCAGGGCCAGGCACAGCAGCGCATCCACGACCGGCGGCGGCCGGCGCGGTGCGAGCTGGCGCCGCAGGTGGTCGGCGCGCGCCAGCGAGCGCAGGGCCTGGAACACCAGGGCCTGCACACCGGGGCGCAGGTCGCTGTCCACGCGGGCCAGCGCCGCGGTGCCGGACACGCCTGCGCGGATGGCGGCCAGTGCGGTGGCAGCGGCCTGCAGCTGGCGCCACAGCGGAGGCGCCTGGGTAGTGGGCGTCATCGATGGGGGCGTCATCGAAGTGGGCGTCATCGAAAAATGGGCGTCATCGGCAAGCTTCCTTGCCCCGGAGGGCGCGGCTTGGAACGTCAACACGTTCTCACAGGCACCCTGCGGTGCGAAAGCCGAAGACCTGTGCCAGCACCACGGCCGGGAACTGCGCCACGGCCGCGTTGTAGGCCAGCACGGCCTGGTTGAAATCGGTGGTGGCCAGGGCCACGAGGCGCGCATTGTCGGTCCAGCCCGGCTCCAGCGAGGTCTGCAGCAGCGCGGGGTAGAGACGGCATTCGTCCTGCACGCGCAGCCACGCGACGTGCAAGGTCGCATGGGCCGTCTGCAGCGCGGCCATGGTGGGGGCGTCCAGCGGCTTGCGGGCAGCGGCCACCAGCGAGGCCTCGAACTGCGTGCGGGCACCCTGCAGGCCGATCCACACCAGCGAATGCGCGCTGCCCTGCGGCGCCGCCACGGCCTGGGCCTGGGCCAAGCCGGAGGCCTCGCGCAGGTGGTCGTCCGCGAGGTCGAGATAGTGGCGCAGCCGCGCCTCCAGCACACCGAACTGCACGCCCGCCTGGGCCCGCAGGCGCACCAGGCGGTTGTAGGCACCCACGCCCCAGAACAGCACCAGCGCCACCGCACCCCACATCCACAGGGTATCGAGCCCGGTGTTCATGCGGGGCTTCCTGCGTCGGTAGACGAAAAAAGGCCCCGGGACCCGTCCAACGGATCCCGGGGCGCATGTGCCGGAAGCACGCCGTGGCTGGGATTACTCGGCCACGCTGCCTGTGGCGGCATCCGCGGCCGAGGTTTCCTCGGTGGCGACGGTGGTGTCGTTACCTGCCAGCTCGGCCGCTTCCGCATCGGCGATGGCGCGGCGCTCGGCCTCGTCCATGTTCTCGCGGACCTTGCGGGCATCGTGGTAGGCCATGCCGGTACCGGCAGGGATCAGGCGGCCCACGATCACGTTTTCCTTCAGGCCACGCAGCTCGTCGCGCTTGCCCATGATGGCGGCTTCGGTCAGCACGCGCGTGGTTTCCTGGAAGGACGCGGCGCTGATGAAGCTGTCGGTGGACAAGGATGCCTTGGTGATACCCAGCAGCAGGTTGGTATACACGGCAGGGATCTTGCCGTCGGCACGCAACGCGTCGTTGGTGTTGAGCATCTCCGAGCGCTCGACCTGTTCACCGTTGATGTAGTTGGAGTCCCCAGCGTTCTCCACCACCACACGGCGCAGCATCTGGCGCACGATCACCTCGATGTGCTTGTCGTTGATCTTCACGCCCTGCAGGCGGTAGACGTCCTGCACTTCGTCGACGATGTAACGCGCAAGCTCTTCGGAGCCCAGCAGGCGCAGGATGTCCTGCGGATCGGCCGGGCCGTCCACCACGGACTCGCCCTTGTTGACCACCTGGCCTTCGTGCACCAGGATGTTCTTTTCCTTGGGCACGAGTTCTTCCCACACCTTGCCGTCCGGGTCGGTGATCTGCAGGCGGATCTTGCCCTTGGTCTCCTTGCCGAAGGACACGGTGCCGGTCAGCTCGGCCAGGACACCCTTGTCCTTGGGCGAACGGGCTTCGAAGAGCTCGGCAACCCGCGGCAGACCGCCGGTGATGTCGCGCGTCTTCTGGCCTTCGATCGGGATACGGGCCAGCACTTCGCCGGGGCCCACGTCCTGACCGTCACGCACCTGGATCAGCGCGCCGATCGGGAAGCCGATGGTCACCGAGTGGTCGGTGCCAGGGATCTTCACTTCGGCACCGGTGGCGTCGATCAGCTTGACCTGCGGACGCACGACCTTGGCGGAACCACGGCGCTTCGGATCGATGACCACCAGCGTGGACAGGCCCGTCACTTCATCGAGCTGCTTGGCAACCGTGAGGCCCTCTTCCACGTTCTCGAAATGCACCTTGCCGGCGAATTCCGTGATGATGGGGCGGGTCAGCGGATCCCAGTTGGCCAGGATTGCACCGGCCTTGACCTGCGCGTCGACCTTGACGGTCAGCACGGCACCGTAAGGCACCTTGTGGCGCTCGCGCTCGCGGCCGTGTTCGTCCTGGATGATGATCTCGCCGGAACGCGCGATCACCACCAGTTCGCCCTTGCTGTTGGTCACGTAGCGCATCGTGCTGTTGAAGCCGATCACGCCGTTGGACTTGGCTTCCACGCTGGAGGCGATGGCGGCACGCGAGGCAGCACCACCGATGTGGAAGGTCCGCATCGTCAGCTGCGTGCCGGGTTCGCCGATGGACTGTGCAGCGATCACCCCCACGGCTTCGCCGAGGTTGATCAGGCCGCCACGGCCCAGGTCGCGGCCGTAGCACTTGCTGCAGATGCCGAAACGCGTCTCGCAGGTCAGCGCCGTGCGCACCTTGACCTCGTCCACGCCAGCGGCTTCGAGTTCCTCGATCACGTCCTCGTCGAGCATGTTGCCGGCGGGCACCAGCACGGCACGGTTCTCTGGGTGCAGCACGTCGTCGGCCGCGGTACGGCCCAGGACGCGGTCGCGCAGGGATTCGATGACTTCACCGCCCTCGACGATGGCGCGCATGGCGGTACCTTCGTGCGTGCCGCAGTCGTCCTGCGTCACCACCAGATCCTGCGTCACGTCCACCAGGCGGCGGGTCAGGTAACCCGAGTTCGCGGTCTTCAGCGCCGTGTCCGCGAGGCCCTTGCGGGCGCCGTGGGTGGAGATGAAGTACTGCAACACGTTGAGGCCTTCACGGAAATTCGCCGTGATGGGCGTCTCGATGATGGAGCCGTCGGGCTTGGCCATCAGGCCGCGCATGCCGGCGAGCTGACGGATCTGCGCGGCGGAACCGCGTGCACCCGAGTCGGCCATCATGTAGATGGAGTTGAAGGACTCCTGGTCCACCTCGTTGCCGTGGCGGTCGATGGTCTTTTCCTTGGCCAGCTGGGCCATCATGACCTTCGACACCTCGTCGCCGGCCTTGCCCCAGATGTCCACCACCTTGTTGTAGCGCTCGCCGGCCGTCACCAGGCCCGACGAATACTGCTGGGCGATTTCCTTCACCTCGGACTCGGCGCGCTCGATGATGCCGTGCTTCTCCTTGGGCACCAGCATGTCGTCGATGGAGATCGAGATGCCGGCCTTGGTCGCCAGGCGGAAGCCGTTCTGCAGCAGCTTGTCGGCGAAGACCACGGTCTCCTTCAGGCCGCACTTGCGGAAGCTGACGTTGATCAGCTTGGAGATTTCCTTCTTCTTCAGCGCCTTGTTGATGTTCGAGAAAGGCAGCCCCTTGGGCAGGATTTCCGACAGCAACGCCCGGCCGGCCGTGGTTTCCCACAGCTTGGTAGACGGTGTGAATTCGCCGGTCACCTTGTCCTTGGCGTACTCGGTCAAACGCACATTGATCTTGGCGGTGAGCTCGACCTCGCCCGCGTCGAAGGCGCGCTGCACCTCGCCGATGTCGGAGAAGATCAGGCCCTCGCCCTTGCCGTTGATGCGTTCACGCGTCGTGTAGTACAGGCCCAGCACCACGTCCTGCGACGGCACGATGGAGGGCTCGCCCGACGCGGGGAACAGTACGTTGTTGGAGGCCAGCATCAGCGTGCGGGCTTCCATCTGCGCTTCCACGGACAGCGGCACGTGCACGGCCATCTGGTCGCCGTCGAAGTCGGCGTTAAAGGCGGCGCAGACCAGCGGGTGCAGCTGGATGGCCTTGCCCTCGATCAGGATCGGCTCGAAGGCCTGGATGCCCAGGCGGTGCAGCGTAGGCGCCCGGTTCAGCATGACCGGGTGCTCCTTGATGACCTCTTCCAGGATGTCCCAGACCACCGGCGTGCCGGATTCGACTTCCTTCTTCGCCGCCTTGATCGTGGTCGCGATGCCCATGGCTTCCAGGCGCGAGAAGATGAAGGGCTTGAACAGCTCGAGTGCCATCAGCTTGGGCAGGCCGCACTGGTGCAGCTTGAGCGTCGGGCCCACCACGATGACCGAACGGCCCGAGTAGTCGACGCGCTTGCCCAGCAGGTTCTGGCGGAAGCGGCCGCTCTTGCCCTTGATCATGTCGGCCAGCGACTTCAGCGCGCGCTTGTTGGCGCCCGTCATGGCCTTGCCACGGCGGCCGTTGTCCAGCAGGCTGTCGACAGCCTCCTGCAGCATGCGCTTCTCGTTGCGCGCGATGATCTCGGGCGCCTTCAGCTCCAGCAGGCGACGCAGACGCGAGTTGCGGTTGATGACGCGGCGGTACAGGTCGTTCAGGTCCGACGTGGCGAAGCGGCCACCGTCCAGGGGCACCAGCGGACGCAGGTCCGGCGGCAACACGGGCAGCACGTCCAGCACCATCCACTCGGGCTTGATGCCGGACTTACGGAAGGCTTCCAGCACCTTCAGGCGCTTGGCGTTCTTCTTGATCTTGAGCTCGGAGCCCGTCAGGTCGTTGCGCAGCTTCTCGATGGAGCCATCGATGTCGATGCTCTGCAGCAGGTCCTTGATGCCTTCAGCACCCATCTTGGCCTGGAACTCGTCGCCGTATTCCTTGAACTTGGCGTCGTAGTCGTCCTCGGTCATGATGCTGAACTTCTTCAGCGGGGTCATGCCGGGGTCGGTCACGACATACGCTTCGAAGTACAGCACACGCTCGATGTCGCGCAGGGTCATGTCCAGCACCAGGCCCAGGCGCGACGGCAGCGACTTCAGGAACCAGATGTGCGCGCAGGGCGCAGCCAGGTCGATGTGGCCCATGCGCTCGCGGCGCACCTTGGTCTGCGTGACTTCCACGCCGCACTTCTCGCAGATCACCCCGCGGTGCTTCAGGCGCTTGTACTTGCCGCACAGGCACTCGTAGTCCTTGATGGGGCCGAAGATCTTGGCGCAGAACAGGCCATCACGCTCGGGCTTGAAGGTCCGGTAGTTGATGGTCTCGGGCTTCTTCACCTCGCCGAAAGACCACGAGCGGATCTTCTCCGGCGAGGCCATGCCGATCTTGATGGCATCGAAATGCTCATCCGGCGTGAATTGCTTGAACAGGTCGAGTAGCGATTTCATATGACTCTTTCCTTTTTCCCGATCAGCCGCGTTCCAGCTCGATGTCGATACCGAGCGAACGAATTTCCTTGACCAGCACGTTGAACGATTCCGGCATGCCGGCCTCGATCGCGTGTTCGCCCTTGACGATGTTTTCGTAGACCTTGGTACGGCCCTGCACGTCGTCGGACTTGACGGTCAGCATTTCCTGCAGCGTGTAGGAGGCGCCGTAGGCTTCCAGCGCCCACACTTCCATCTCGCCGAAACGCTGGCCACCGAACTGCGCCTTGCCGCCCAGCGGCTGCTGCGTGACCAGCGAGTACGGGCCGGTCGAACGCGCGTGCATCTTGTCGTCCACCAGGTGGTGCAGCTTGAGCACGTGCATGTAGCCCACCGTGGTGGAGCGCTCGAAGGGCTCGCCGCTGCGGCCGTCGAACAGGTTCGCCTGGGTGCGCGTCGCCGTCAGGCCCTTGGCCTTGGCGACGTCGTCCGGGTAGGCCAGTGCCAGCATGCCGCGGATTTCCGCCTCGGACGCTCCGTCGAACACGGGCGTGGCAAAGGTGGTGCCGGTGCCTAGGTTCTTGGCCATTTCCAGCACCTGGTCGTCGGACAGCTGCGAGAGGTCTTCCTGGCGGCCTGCGCCGTTGTAGAAGGTCTCCAGGAAGCTGCGCAGCTCGGCCACGCGGGTCTCGGCCTGCAGCATCGCCTCGATTCGCTGGCCCAGGCCCTTGGCGGCCCACCCCAGGTGCACTTCCAGCACCTGGCCCACGTTCATGCGCGAAGGCACGCCCAGCGGGTTCAGCACGATGTCGCAAGGCGTACCGTCGGCCATGTAGGGCATGTCCTCGACCGGAACGATCTTGGACACCACACCCTTGTTGCCGTGGCGGCCGGCCATCTTGTCACCGGGTTGCAGGCGGCGCTTGACGGCCAGGTAGACCTTGACCATCTTCAGCACACCCGCGGGCAGCTCGTCACCCTGCGTGAGCTTCTTGCGCTTCTCTTCGAAAGCCAGGTCGAAGCTGTGTCGGGTCTGCTCCAGCGAGTTCTTGATGGACTCGAGCTGCGTGGCCACTTCGTCGTCGGCCGGGCGGATGTCGAACCAGTGGAACTTCTCCACCGATGCGAGGTACGCCTTGTCGAGCTTCGTGCCCTTGGCCAGCTTGTTGGGGCCGCCGTTGGCGACCTTGCCGTTCAGCAGCTTCTCGATACGGTCGAAAGCGTCGCCCTCGACGATGCGCAGCTGGTCGTTCAGGTCCAGGCGGTAGCGCTTGAGTTCGTCGTCGATGATCTGCTGGGCCCGGCGGTCGCGCACGATGCCTTCGCGCGTGAACACCTGCACGTCGATCACGGTGCCTTGCGAGCCCTGGTCCACGCGCAGCGAGGTGTCCTTCACGTCGGAAGCCTTCTCGCCGAAGATGGCGCGCAGCAGCTTCTCTTCGGGCGTCAGCGTGGTTTCGCCCTTGGGCGTGACCTTGCCCACCAGCGTGTCGCCGGGCATGACCTCGGCACCGACGTAGATGATGCCGGACTCGTCGAGGCGGTTGAGCTGCGTCTCGGACAGGTTCGGGATGTCGCGCGTGATTTCCTCGGCACCCAGCTTGGTGTCGCGGGCCATCACCACCAGTTCCTCGATGTGGATCGAGGTGTAGCGGTCGTCGGCCACGACGCGTTCGCTGATCAGGATCGAGTCCTCGAAGTTGTAGCCGTTCCAGGGCATGAACGCCACCAGCATGTTCTGGCCCAGCGCCAGTTCACCCAGGTCGGTGGATGCGCCGTCGGCGATCACGTCACCCTTGGCCAGCAGGTCGCCCTTCTTCACGATGGGGCGCTGGTGGATGTTGGTGTTCTGGTTGGAACGCTGGTACTTGATGAGGTTGTAGATGTCCACGCCGACTTCGCCGGCGGCCGCCTCGTCGTCGTTCACGCGGATCACCACGCGGGTCGCGTCCACATAGTCCACGATACCGCCGCGCGTGGCCGTGACCACGGTGCCGGAGTCCACGGCCGAGACGCGCTCGATGCCGGTACCCACGAAGGCCTTCTCGGGACGCAGCACCGGCACGGCCTGGCGCTGCATGTTGGCGCCCATCAGCGCGCGGTTCGCGTCATCGTGCTCCAGGAAGGGCACCAGCGACGCAGCCACCGACACGATCTGCGCGGGCGACACGTCCATGTACTGCACGCGGTCGGCAGCTACCAGGATGGATTCGCCCTTTTCGCGGGCCGACACCAGGTCGCCCGTCAGCTTGCCGTCCTTGTCCAGCACGGCATTGGCCTGGGCAATGATGTACTTGCCTTCCTCGATGGCCGACAGGTAGTCGATCTGGTCCGTGACCTTGCTGTCGACCACGCGGCGGTACGGCGTCTCGATGAAGCCGTATTCGTTCAGGCGGGCGTACAGGGCCAGCGAGTTGATCAGGCCGATGTTCGGGCCTTCCGGGGTTTCGATGGGGCAGACGCGGCCGTAGTGGGTCACGTGCACGTCACGCACTTCGAAGCCGGCACGCTCGCGCGTCAGGCCGCCCGGGCCCAGGGCCGAGACGCGGCGCTTGTGCGTGATCTCGGACAGCGGGTTGGTCTGGTCCATGAACTGCGACAGCTGCGAGGCGCCGAAGAACTCCTTCAGCGCAGCCGAGATCGGCTTGCTGTTGATCAGGTCGTGCGGCATCAGCGGCTCTTGCTCGGCCTGGCCCAGACGCTCCTTCACGGCCTTCTCGATACGCGCCAGGCCCGTGCGGTACTGGTTCTCGGCCAGTTCGCCCACGCAGCGCACGCGGCGGTTGCCCAGGTGGTCGATGTCATCGACTTCACCGCGGCCATTGCGCAGGTCGACCAGGATCTTGACGACGGACAGGATGTCCTCGTTGGTCAGCACCATGGGGCCGGTGGATTCGGCGCGGCCCATCTTGGCGTTGAACTTCATGCGGCCGACACGCGACAGGTCGTAGGTGTCGGGGTTGTAGAACAGGCGCTGGAACAGGGCCTGCACAGCGTCTTCAGTCGGCGGCTCGCCGGGGCGCATCATGCGGTAGATGGCGACACGGGCTGCGAACTCGTCGACCGTCTCGTCGTTGCGCAGGGTCTGCGAGATGTACGCGCCCTGGTCGAGTTCGTTGGTGTAGATGCACTGCAGATCCTGCACACCGGCGGTGCGCAGCTTCTTCAGCAGGGCGTCGGTCAACTCGTCGTTGGCCTTGGCCAGGATCTCGCCGGTGTCGGGATCGACCACATTGCGGGCCACCACGCGGCCCACCAGGAAGTCTTCCGGCACGCTGATGTGCGTGGTCTGCGACTGCTCCAGCTCGCGGGTGTGGCGGGCCGTGACGCGCTTGTCCTTGGCCACGATGACCTTGCCGGCCTTGTCGGTGATGTCGAAACGGGCGACTTCGCCGCGCAGGCGTTCGGCCACGAACTCCATCTGCGCACCGCTGTCCATCAAGCGGAAGTTGTCGTTGACGAAGAAGTTCGCCAGGATCGATTCCGGGTTCAGGCCGATGGCCTTGAGCAGGATCGTGACCGGCATCTTGCGGCGGCGGTCGACGCGGAAGTACAGGATGTCTTTCGGGTCGAACTCGAAGTCCAGCCAGGAGCCGCGGTAAGGGATGATGCGCGCCGAGAACAGCAGCTTGCCCGAGCTGTGGGTCTTGCCCTTGTCGTGTTCGAAGAACACGCCGGGCGAGCGGTGCAGCTGCGAGACGATCACGCGCTCGGTGCCGTTGATGATGAAGGAACCCTTGTTGGTCATCAGGGGCACTTCGCCCATGTAGACCTCTTGTTCCTTGACTTCCTTGACGACCTTGTTCTGCGAGGTCGAGGATTCGCGGTCATAGATGATCAGCTGCACCTTGGCACGCACGGCCGAGGCGAAGGTCAGACCCCGCGTCTGGCATTCACGCACATCGAAGGCGGGCTTGGCCAGGTTGTATTCCAGGAACTTCATCTCCACGAAACCGTTGTGGGAGACGATCGGGAATGCCGCGTCGAAGGCCGCCTGCAGGCCTTCCACCGTACGCTTTTTAGGGGACTTGTCCGCCTGCAGGAACGCGGTGTAGGCGTCCTTCTGCATCTGCAACAGGTAGGGAATGTCGAGCACACTGTCGCGATTGCCAAAACTCTTGCGAATCCGCTTGCGTTCGGTGTATGTATAGGCCATGAAATCTCCGGGCAAAGACGTGGATAGCTGTATGTCCTGCACTGTGGCGCCGAGGGTCGGGACTCGGCAGGCTTGGTGATTGGCCGCTACCAATCAATGGCGGACGGCCGCACGTTGCGTGCGGCCCGAACCAAGGCATCTTCTGCAGTCGGGGTCAGAAGACACTGAAAAGTTGCGTGGCAACGCAACTTTTCGGTGTGTTCTTGTCACCGGCTGGGCAGCCCACTGGAGGCCCACCCAGAACGGCGAAGGCTGGAAGGCGTCCAGGACACCTTCCAGCCCCGCAACAAGCCGCTGCTTACTTGAGCTCGGCCTTGGCGCCAGCGTCTTCCAGCTTCTTCTTGCCAGCTTCGGCGTCGGCCTTGGGCATGGCTTCCTTGACGGGCTTCGGAGCGCCGTCGACCAGGTCCTTGGCTTCCTTGAGGCCCAGGCCGGTGATTTCGCGCACGGCCTTGATGACCGACACCTTGTTGGCGCCGACTTCGGTCAGCACCAGGTTGAATTCGGTCTTCTCTTCAGCGGCCGGGGCAGCAGCGCCGCCGCCACCTGCAGCAGGAGCGGCCATGGCGGCTGCGCTCACACCGAACTTCTCTTCGATGGCTTTCACCAGGTCGTTGAGTTCCATGACCGACATGCTGTCCAGCGCGGTCAAAAATGCGTCTTTGTCGAATGCCATTTTTCAGTTCCTAAATTAAGTTGGGTGAAAACGCCGGGCTTCAAGCCGCGGCGGCTTCTGCTGCAGGTTCTTCGGCAGCGCCTCCGCCCTTTTTCTCGGCGAGTGCGGCCAACACACGGGCCGTACGCGAGATCGGGGATTGCATCAAGCCCAGCAGCTGTGCCAGCAAAACTTCCTTGGTAGGAATGTTGGCCAGTTGCTTCACGCCGTTCTCATCCAGGGCCTTGCCACCGTAGGCGCCACCGCGAATCACCAACTTGTCGTTGGTCTTCGCGAAATCGGCCACCACTTTCGCGGCGGCGACGGCGTCTTCGGAGAAGCCATAGATCAGCGGACCGGTCATCTTGTCGGACACCACCTCGAAGGTGCTACCAGCGACAGCACGGCGGGCCAGGGTGTTTTTCAACACACTGAGGCTCACGCCAGCGCTGCGCGCGTTGGAGCGCAGTCGGGTCATGTCAGCGACCGTGATGCCACGGTATTCCGCCATTACGAGCGTTTGAGCTTTTGCGGCGAGGCCGGTCACATCGGTGATGACCGCTTCTTTCTCACTGCGATTCAGACTCAAGGTCTACTCCTTTTGTTTGTACCGCCCCGTGCAGGTGTTGATCCTGTGCGGAGGGGTACGCCACGTTGCAGCGAACAACTGTGTCAGGAACGGGTTCCATAGCAGCGGGTTCGCCATCTGCGTTGGTTTTCACGGATTAAGTGCCTTTTGCGACGGCACACCAACGGTCTTGGATGACCTGCCGCGACCGAGGCCGCGACAGCCCACCACACCGGCCCGCCTCGCGGCGGGCCAGAATCTCTTCTCGATCAGGCGTTCAGGCTCTGGGTGTCCACGCGGACGCCCACACCCATCGTGCTCGACACCGCGATCTTGCGCAGGTAGATGCCCTTGCTGGTGGCGGGCTTGGCCTTGGTCAGGGCTTCCACGAGCGCCGTCAGGTTGCCTTGCAGCTTGTCGGTGTCGAAGGAACGGCGGCCGATCGTGCCGTGCACGATGCCGGCCTTGTCGACGCGGAACTGCACCTGGCCAGCCTTGGCGTTCTTCACGGCCGTGGCCACGTCGGGCGTCACGGTGCCGACCTTCGGGTTGGGCATCAGGCCGCGCGGGCCCAGGATCTGGCCCAGCGTACCCACCACACGCATCGCGTCGGGGGCAGCGATCACCACGTCGAAAGGCATATCGCCGGCCTTGACACGCGCGGCCAGGTCGTCCATGCCGACGATGTCGGCGCCGGCAGCCTTGGCTTCCTCGGCCTTGGCGCCTTGGGCGAACACCGCCACGCGCTTGGTCTTGCCGATGCCGTTGGGCATCACGACGGCGCCACGCACCACCTGGTCCGACTTCTTGGCGTCCACGCCGAGCTGCACGGCCACGTCGATGGATTCATCGAACTTGGCGGTGGCGCACTGCTTGACGATACCCAGGGCGTCGGTCAGCGAGTACAGCTTGTTGCTGTCGATCTTGACCGGCAGGGCTTTTTGTTTCTTGCTGAGCTTGGCCATTTACACGCCCTCCACGGTGACACCCATCGAACGGGCGGAGCCGGCGATGGTCCGGACGGCAGCGTCCAGATCGGCGGCCGTCAGATCCTTCATCTTGGTCTTGGCGATCTCTTCGAGCTGCGCACGCGTGATCTTGCCGACCTTGTCGCTCAGGGGCTTGGCAGAGCCCTTGTCGAGCTTGATGGACTTCTTGATCAAGGTGGTCGCCGGAGGCGTCTTGATGATGAAGGTGAAGCTCTTGTCCGCGAAAGCGGTGATCACCACGGGCAGGGGCAGGCCGGGCTCCACACCTTGGGTCTGCGCATTGAACGCCTTGCAGAATTCCATGATGTTGAGGCCGCGCTGACCCAGAGCCGGGCCGATCGGGGGGGACGGGTTGGCCTTACCAGCTGGCACTTGCAGCTTGATAAAACCGACGATTTTCTTCGCCATGCTTTACTCCTTGCGGGTACTGACGCCAGGGCGCAGCGCTTGCCACACCACCGGCTCCCCGGGGTTGTCGACTCTTTCCTCTGCGTCCGCGCCCGAGTCGGAAAGGCGCGGAACCTGCAATCAGGTTTTCTCGATCTGCGAGAACTCGAGCTCGACCGGTGTGGCGCGACCGAAGATCGTGACCGACACACGCACCTTGCTCTTGTCGTAGTTGACGTCTTCCACCGTGCCATTGAAGTCGGTGAAAGGGCCTTCCTTGACGCGCACGAACTCGCCCACCACGAACTCCACCTTGTGGCGTGGCTTTTCCGTGCCTTCCTGCATCTGGTTGACGATCTTGGCGACGTCGGCCTCGGAGATCGGCGCAGGACGGTTCTTGGCACCACCCACGAAGCCCGTGACCTTGCTGGTGTGCTTGATCAGGTGCCAGGTGTCATCGGCCATGACCATCTCGACCAGCACATAACCCGGGAAGAATTTGCGCTCGGTGGTGCGCTTCTGGCCGTTCTTGACCTCCACGACCTCTTCCATGGGCACCAGGATGCGGCCGAACTTGTCCTGCATGCCGGCGCGGTTGATGCGCTCCTGGATGTTGCGCTCCACGGCCTTTTCCATGCCGGAATAAGCGTGCACCACATACCAGCGCAGGTCGGGATTGGCCGAGGGCGACATCGCGCTGGGCTCGGCTGGGGAAGAGACTTCTGTTTCGTCGGTCATTGTTATCTCCAGCCCAGGACCAGGCCGTACAGCACCCATTCCAGGGTCTTGTCGGTCAGCCAGAGGAAAAGTGCCATCACGACCACGAAGCCGAACACGTAGAGGGTCATCTGGATCGCCTCTTTGCGCGAGGGCCAGACCACCTTGCGTACCTCTTTCGAGGCATCACGACCAAAGGCGATCAGCTCCTTGCCAGGCTCGGACACCAGGAAGACGCCCACGGCCGCAGCCAGGCCCACCAGCAACGCCAGCCACTGCACCAGCGCGCCCTGGGCGCTCAACAGGTAGAAGCCCGCCAGCGCAGCCACGACCAGCACAACGGCACCAGCCACCTTCGCCTTGTCCAGCGGGCTCACAACGGTTTGAACTTGAGACGTGGCCATCTTTACTCGATTTCGTGCCCCGACGCATCGCAGCGCGGGCACGGCTGAAACATCAGAGCCCGGCCATCAGGACCGGGCTCGCGCCACCTGGGGAGAGGTGGCAGGGGCAGTAGGAATCGAACCTACAACCTTCGGTTTTGGAGACCGACGCTCTGCCAATTGAGCTATACCCCTACGAAACTGTGCGCGGCAGTGTGCCGCACCCGTACAAATCAGGCGATGATCTTGGCCACCACGCCGGCGCCCACCGTCTTGCCGCCTTCACGGATGGCGAAGCGCAGGCCTTCTTCCATCGCGATCGGGTTGATCAGCTTGACCGTGATCGACACGTTGTCGCCAGGCATCACCATTTCCTTGCCCTCGGGCAGCTCGATGGCACCCGTCACGTCCGTCGTGCGGAAGTAGAACTGGGGACGGTAGTTGTTGAAGAACGGCGTGTGGCGACCACCTTCGTCCTTCGACAGCACGTAGATCTCGCCCGTGAAGTGCGTGTGGGGCTTGATCGAGCCGGGCTTGCACAGCACCTGGCCGCGCTCGACTTCTTCGCGCTTCGTGCCGCGCAGCAGGATACCGACGTTGTCGCCAGCCTGACCCTGGTCCAGCAGCTTGCGGAACATCTCAACGCCCGTGCAGGTCGTCTTGGCCGTGGCCTTGATGCCCACGATCTCGATTTCCTCGCCGACCTTGATCACGCCACGCTCCACACGGCCCGTCACCACGGTGCCACGGCCGGAGATGGAGAACACGTCTTCCACAGGCATCAGGAAGGTACCGTCCACCGCGCGCTCGGGCGTGGGGATGTAGCTGTCCAGCGCATCGGCCAGCTTCATGATGGCTTCTTCGCCCAGGGGGCCCTTGTCGCCTTCCATGGCGAGCTTGGCCGAGCCGTGGATGATGGGGGTGTCGTCGCCGGGGAACTCGTACTTGTCGAGCAGCTCGCGCACTTCCATCTCGACGAGCTCAAGCAGCTCGGCGTCGTCCACCATGTCGCACTTGTTCAGGAACACGATGATGTAGGGCACGCCCACCTGGCGGGCCAGCAGGATGTGCTCGCGGGTCTGGGGCATCGGGCCGTCAGCGGCCGAGCACACCAGGATCGCGCCGTCCATCTGCGCGGCGCCGGTGATCATGTTCTTCACATAGTCGGCGTGGCCGGGGCAGTCCACGTGGGCGTAGTGGCGTGCCTTGGTCTCGTATTCGACGTGTGCGGTGTTGATCGTGATGCCGCGGGCCTTTTCTTCGGGAGCCGCGTCGATCTGGTCATAGGCCTTGGCCTCGCCGCCAAACTTGGCCGCCAGGATCGTCGTGATAGCCGCCGTCAGCGTCGTCTTGCCGTGGTCCACGTGACCGATCGTGCCCACGTTCACGTGGGGCTTCGTACGCGCAAATTTCTCTTTTCCCATGTTCTCGCTTCTCCAAAAGGACTCGAAAGGCAACTCTTCACGCGACCGCAGCCCCAAAGGGGCACACGACATCCATTGCCGACTCACATAACTGGTGCCCTTTGCGGGAATCGGACCCGCGACCTCTCCCTTACCAAGGGAGTGCTCTACCACTGAGCCAAAAGGGCATTCAAACTGTCCAACGCATGCACCACGACCCGCATGGAGCGGGAGACGGGAATCGAACCCGCGTCATTAGCTTGGAAGGCTAGGGTTCTACCATTGAACTACTCCCGCATCGTGTCGAAATCCTTCGACATCTGCCGCAGTAGCCACCCTTGCCGGCCATGGCACACACATCTGCAAACACGTAACTTTTTCGCTGGTGGAGAGGGCTGGATTCGAACCAGCGTACTCGTTAGAGGGCAGATTTACAGTCTGCTGCCATTAACCACTCGGCCACCTCTCCGGCGAACCTTGGAATATAGCACGTGTTTGTGTCAGAGGCTAGACTTGGTTGCACAACACGCCCGGACCGCCAGCCTGGGAAACGGGCTGCGAAAACCTCACCAGCCTACACGTAGAGGCGCCAACCCAATGAAATCAATCACTTGCCGGCCGCTTCGGCATGCGCCTCACGCCATGCCCGCGCTTCGCCGAAATGGCCACAGCCGATGAAGGGCAGCGGAGGCCGCAAGGCGGACAGCGGCGACGGGTGGTTCGCGACGAGGATCTTGTGGCGCTTGCCATCGATCAGCGCCCGCTTACTCTGCGCATGCGATCCCCACAGCATGAACACCACGGGGCGCTCGCCCTGGGCCACATGGCGGATCACGGCGTCGGTCAGCAGTTCCCAGCCCTTGCCGCTGTGGCTGGCCGGCTGCCCCTCCTCGACCGTGAGGCAGGTGTTCAGCAACAGCACACCGTTCTTCGCCCATTTGACCAAGCTGCCGCCCGGCTCGGGAAAACGCGGAAAGGGCGTGTCCAGGTCCCGTTCCAGCTCCTTGAAAATGTTGCGCAGCGAGGGCGGCAGCGGCACACCCGGCGCCACCGAGAAGGCCAGCCCCTCAGCCTGACCACGGCCGTGGTACGGATCCTGCCCCAGGATCACCACACGCACCTGATCGGGCGGCGTCAGCTGCAGCGCCCGCAATGGCTGGGGAGGGAACACAGTCGCGCCCGCCGCCAAACGTTCCTGCAAAAACCGCGACAGGCTCTGGCCCTGCGGGCTGCCGAAGAATCCGTCTACCAGCGGCTGCCATCCTGCCGCCACCGGCCAGTCGGCCGGGTGTGCGCTGCGCAGCTGGTCGTCCCGAAGCTCCGCCATCTCAGGCGAAGAGCTTGGCCAGCGCCTCGCCGGGCTCCTTGGCGCGCATGAAGGCCTCCCCGACCAGGAAGGCATGGATGTCCGCATCCCGCAGGCGCGCCACGTCCTCCGCCGTCGCGACCCCTGATTCGGTCACCAGCAGCCGGTCCTCGGGGATGCGCGCCCGCAGGTCCAGGGAGGTCTGCAGCGACACCTCGAAGCTGCGCAGGTTGCGGTTGTTCACGCCAATCAGGGGCGTCTTCAGCTGCAGCGCACGCTCCAGCTCGGCCGCATCGTGCACCTCGACCAGCACGGCCATGAACAGGCCCCTTGCGATGGCCTCGAAGTCGCGCATCTGCGCATCGTCCAGCGCAGCCGCGATCAGCAGCACCGCGTCGGCCCCCATCGCGCGCGACTCGTAGATCTGGTATGGGTCGACCATGAAGTCCTTACGCAACACCGGCAGCTGGCAGGAGGCGCGCGCCTGCTTGAGGTAATCCACGCTGCCCTGGAAGAACTGGCGGTCGGTCAGCACCGACAGGCAGGCCGCGCCGTGCTCGGCGTAACTCTGCGCAATGTCGGCGGGGATGAAGTCGTCGCGCAGCACGCCCTTGGAGGGGCTCGCCTTCTTGACCTCGGCGATCACGGCGCTGCGGCCGCTGGCGATCTTGTTGCGCAAAGCGCCCTCGAAATCGCGCGTGAGGATGCGGGACTCGGCGTCCGCCCGAACCGCCGGCAGGGGCTTCCTGTCCAGGGCGTCAGCCACCTCTTGGCGCTTGACGGCAACGATCTTGTCGAGAATGTCGGACATGGGGACGTGGGCTGAAGAGAAGGCGCCATCTTAGGGCGCCCGCCCACGGCGATCAGAACACCACGGGTTGTCCGCTCTTGCAGCTCTCGCTGGCGGCGTCTGCCAGCAGCTGGGCGGCCACGCCATCGGCCACCGTGGTCTTGAAGGGCGCGCCCGTCTGCAGGCATTCGAAGAAGTGCGCGATCTCCAGGCGGTACGCGGCCGCGTAGCGCTGCAGGAAGAAGTTCTCGGGCTTGTCGCCACGGATGCCCTGCGCGTCCCACTGCACCACCTCGCTGGGGGTGTGGTTGCCACATTGCAGCATGCCCAGGGAGCCCAGCACTTCGAAGCGCTGGTCGTAGCCATAGGCGCTGCGCCGCGTGGTGTTGATCTGGCACAGCCTGCCCTTGCGCGTGCGGATGGTCACGGCCGTGCAGTCCTTGTCGCCCAGGCCCTCGATGGCCGGGTCGGTCAGCACCGAGCCGGTCGCGCTGAGCCACGCAGCCTCGTCGCCGTCGGCGCACAGGATCCAGCGGAACACGTCGAAGTCGTGGATCAGCATGTCGCGGAAGATGCCGCCCGAGGCCTGGATATAGGCCGCCGGCGGGGCGCCCGGATCCCGGCTGGTGATGACCAGCATCTCGGGGTTGCCGATCTCGCCGCGGTCCATGCGGCTGCGGGCCTCGTTGAAGGTGGGGTCGAAGCGGCGCTGGAAACCGATCATGCAGGCCACACCGGCCGCTTTCACGGCCTCGGCGCAGGCACGGGCGCGTGGCACCGACAGGTCCACCGGCTTCTCGCAGAAGATCTGCTTGCCCGCCGCGGCGGCGCGCGTGATCAGGTCACTGTGCGTGTCGGTGGACGAGCAGATCACCACCACGTCCACGGTCGTGTCGGCCAGGGCCGTCTCGATGCTGCTGACGCTCGCGCCCAGCTTCTGCGCGAGGTCGGAGGCTGCATCCGCCACCGGGTCCGAGACGTACTTCAGCTGCACCCCGGGCAAGGTGGCCACGTTGGATGCATGGATGCGGCCGATGCGGCCCGCCCCGAAAACGGCGACGTTCTTCATGAAAACTCCGGCAGAGCAAGGGAAAGGAAGGAAACGGGGCCGCACTATACCGGCGCATGGCATCCGTGGAAAGTAAATTCCAACGCTAGAATTTTTCGAACAATATTTTTCACGGAGACATCCATGGCCTTG
Source organism: Burkholderiaceae bacterium (assembly GCA_965278985.1). Lineage (GTDB taxonomy): Bacteria > Pseudomonadota > Gammaproteobacteria > Burkholderiales > Burkholderiaceae_C > CAISIP01. The sequence continues at coordinate 4,401,989 of OZ257131.1, forward strand.
CGATTCGCCCTCAACCGCATCGCGGCGCCCCGCCTGGATTTCGAGGCCTTCGCGGCACTCGCACGCGCGCTGGCAGTGGACGCCGTCGAGATCCGCAACGACCTGCGCGGGGTGGAGCTGGAGGACGGCACGCCCGCCGCCACGGTCGGTGCGACGGCCCGGCGCCACGGCTTGCGCCTGCGTTCCATCAACGCCCTGCAGCGCTTCGAACAGTACGACGCCACGCGCGACGCCGAAGCCCGCGCCCTCATGCGCTACGCCGCCGACAGCGGCACCGAAGCGCTGGTGCTGTGCCCCACCAACAGCCGGCAGGACACCCGCAGCGCCGAGCAGCGGCATGCCGACCTGGTGCATGCGCTGCGCCAGCTCCAGCCGCTGCTGCAGGACCACGGCATCACCGGGCTGGTGGAGCCCCTGGGTTTCGAGGAATGCGCGGTGCGCCGCAAGTCACAGGCCGTGCGCGCCATCGAGGAGGTGGACGGCACGGCGCAGTTCGCGCTGGTGCACGACACCTTCCACCACCACCTGGCGGGCGAAGACCGCTTCTTCCCGACGTTGACGGGCCTGGTCCATGTGTCGGGCGTGGAAGATGCCGCCCTCGCCAGCACCGCCATGCGTGACGGCCACCGCGTGCTGGTGGGGCCGGCCGACCGGCTGGGCAACCTCGCGCAGCTGCGCACGCTGCATGCGACCGGCTACACAGGCTATGTGTCCTTCGAACCCTTCGCCTCCGAGATCGCACAGGCCGGCGACATCGCGGCCCGTCTGCGCGCCAGCATGGACTACCTGTCGAATACCTACCTGTCGGGGGCGTTGCCCACCTCGGGCGGCGCGTAGAGCAGCTCCGTGCGGTAGGCCAACGCGATGAAGAGGCTCTGCGCCAGGCACATGGTGTTGGTGAGCGCGCGGAAGCCGAAAGTACTGCTCTCGTGCACCACCAGCGTCGCGGCCGCCATGGCGGCCAGCGGGCTGAGCTCGCTGTCGGTGATGGCCACCAGCCGCGCGCCGCGCGCCACGGCCACGCGCGCGCACTGCAGCGACTCCTCTGCGTAGGGCGCAAAGCTCACCACCACCATCACATCGCCGGCGCGCAGGCTGCGCATCTGGCCCTCGTGCATGCCGCCCAGCCCCGCCAGCAGTTCCACACGCTTGTCGGTGTGTTGCAGGGCATAGGTGAGGTAACTCGCCACCGCGAACGACCGCCGCGACCCCACGACCCAGACCGTGCTGGCCGCCACGAGCAGCGCCACGGCCTCGTCGAAGACCGTGGGATGCAGGTCGCGCTTGAACTCCTGCATGCCGGCGATGCTGCCGCCGATGAACTCGTCGGCGATGTCGGCGCTGCTGAGTTGCCCCTGGGCCGCGTCGATCACGCTGCGGATGCGCGCCTGGTAGTTGCGGCTGGGTGCGATCTGCTGCGTGATGCCATCGCGGAACATGCGCTGCATCTCGGTGTAGCCCGAGAAACCGAAACGCTTGGCGAAGCGGATCACGGCCGAGGGCTGCACGCCGCAGCGCAGCGCCACGTCCTGGATGCGGTCCAGGCCGATGTGATCGCGGTGCTGCTCCACGTAGCGCGCGATCAGCTTGAGCTGGCGGCTCAGGGAGTCGAACTCCTCGCGGATCGCGGCCAGCAGCCTCTCGGCCTCGGGATGCGGCGCGGCGGGCAGTGCGCGGGGCGCGCGGCTGCGGGAAGCCTTGGCGGAAGCGGGCATGGCGGGCAGCAGGAGGGGTGGTGGTGGAAACGGGCGTTGAAAAATAGAAAATATATTCTAAGTGTTTTCACCGGGTGCATTTTTATTCCCGGATGTCACCATCCGGTCATGTCCACACGCCATGCTGCGCGGCTGTGCCACGGAACCGTACCGCCTCCTTCCTTCCGCCGCGGACAACCCTCCTCCCGATGACCACCGCTCCCCTGATCTCCCTGCGCGCGCTGCGCGTGGCCTACGGCGCCAATGAAGTGCTCAAGGGCATCGACCTCGACATCGCGCAGGGCAGCTTCGTCGCGCTGCTGGGCGCGTCAGGCTGCGGCAAGACCACGCTGCTGCGCACCCTGTCGGGCTTCACACCCGCCTCGGGCGGCAGCATCCACGTGCAGGGGCGCGATGTCGCGGCAGAGCCGCCGGAGCGCCGCGGCATGGCGATGGTGTTCCAGTCCTATGCGTTGTGGTCCCACATGACGGTGGCACAGAACATGGGCTATGGGCTGAAGCTCCGCGGCATGCCGCGCGCGCAGATCCAGGCCCGCGTGGAGGCGCTGCTCGACATGCTCGGCCTGCCCGGTTACGGGCCGCGTCCTGTGACGCAGCTCTCGGGTGGCCAGCGCCAGCGTGTCGCGCTGGGCCGGGCGCTGGCCGTGGAGCCACAGATCCTGCTGCTGGACGAACCGCTGTCGAACCTGGACGCACGCATCCGCCTGCAGATGCGCCACGAGATCCGCGCCATCCAGCGCCACCTGGGCGTGACGGCCATCCTCGTCACGCACGACCGCGAGGAGGCCATGGTCATGGCGGACCAGGTGGTGGTGCTGGACCAGGGGCGCATCGCGCAGGTGGGCAGCCCGGAGGACGTGTTCCAGCGGCCGCGCACACCCTACGTGGCGTCCTTCATGGGTGCCGAGAACATCATCGACGCCGAGGCCGAACCCGCGACAGCCGGCGTGCAGCTGCGCGTGCCCGGGTTGGCCCGGCCCCCCGTGGCCTGCGCGGCACCCGCTGGCACCCGGGGCGCGGTGCAGGTGCATTTCCGCAGCGAGCGGGCGCAGCTGCACGAGCAGGCCTCGCCTGCGCTGGACGGCCTGCAGATCCCCGGCCGCGTGCACCAGGCGGGCTACCTCGGCCACAGCTACCGCTGCGAAGTCGACACCGCCAGCGGCCGCTTCTTCATCGACCACCCGCGCGCGCTGGCGCAGGGCGATGCCATCACGGTGTGCATCCCCGCCGACGCGCTGCATGTCTACGCCCGCGAGGCCGGTGCGCACCGTGCCGGCGCGGGCGCCTCGCGCGCTTCCTGATTCCCGTTCCAGCCCCTACTGACCTCCCAGGAGTGACTCCATGAAGACCCCTTTGCAGCACACGCTCGCCCTGTCCATCGCCCTCGCCTTCGGCAGCCTGGGCGCCACCGCCCACGCCCAGACCACGCTCAACGTGATCAGCGGCGGCTCGCAGAACATGGTCGACTACATCACCGACTACCTCGGCCCGCTGTTCGAGAAGCAGAACCCCGGCGTGAAGGTCAGTGTGGTGGGCACCGGACCCGACGACGCCGGCTCGCAGAAGATGCTGGAGAAGCTCGCGGCCCAGAAGGCCGCCGGTGCCGCCACCTGGGACACGGACGTGATCATCCCCAACCAGCAGAAGACCGGCGAGATGGTCAAGGACGGCCTGCTGCTGAAATACCGCGACACCATCGCCACCGGCAAGTACGCCGTGAGCCAGAGCGCCAAGCAGGCGCTGGGCGTGAACGTGGACGGCTACGTGATGCCCATGTTCGAGAGCCAGACGGCCATCGCCTACAACCCCGACCTGATCAAGACGCCGCCCTCCTCGTACGACGAGCTGCGCGCGTTCACGGCCAAGAACCCCAAGGCCTTCGGCTACAACGGCCTGAAGGGCGGCATGTCCGGCGTGGCCTTCGTGGTGGGCTGGATGTATGCATACGGCGGCGAAGCGCAGTCCGTGCAACAAGGCCCCTACAACGGCAAGGCACCGGCGGGCTGGAACAAGGCCTTTGCCGACCTCAAGGAATTCAACAAGCAGGTGGTGTTCACGCCCGGCAACGCCGGCACGCTGGACATGCTCAACCGCGGCGAGATCGCCATGGGCCCGGTGTGGGTCGACATGTTCCAGACTTGGAAGGCCGAGGGCCGCCTGGCGCCCAACATGAAGCTCAAGATCCTATCGCCCGGCATGCCCGGCCAGCCCTACTACTACGCCATCCCCGCCAAGGCCAAGAACGTGGACCTCGCCAAGAAGTTCATCGCGCTGGCCACCAGCCCCGAGGTGCAGGCCGAGGGCATCGTCAAGCGCTTCAACTGGTACCCCGGCATCGACGCCAATGTGGTCAAGCCCGCGCTGGACCCGAAGGTGTGGAACGCGCTGTTCGTGGACGTGACGCCCGCCGAGCTGGCGAAGAACGGCAAGCCCTTCCCGCTCGCGCCCTACTTCAAGGACATGCGCGAGCAATACGAAGCCCAGGTAGGCAACTGATACTGCCTTGCCCAGCCGATGAACACACCACGCCCCCCTTCCCCGCTGCCCGCCCTGGCCCTGCTGCTGCCCGCGCTGGTGATGGTGGGCGTGTTGTTCGTCGCCCCGCTGCTGATGTCCGTCACCTATGCCTTCCGCAACGAGGCCACGGGTGGCTGGGGCCTGGGCAACTTCACGAAGGCCTTCGACCTCTACGGCAAGGACATCCTGCTGACGGCCGGTGTCACCGTGTTGTCCACGGCGCTTGTCGGCCTCTTCGCCATCGCCATCGCGGGTTACCTCACATTGGGTGAGAACCGGCGCGCGCAGGCGATCCTGCGCTGGCTCTACCGCTGGCCGCTGTTCATCCCCTTCGTGGTGGCGGCGCAGCTGATGCGCACCTTCCTGGCCAAGAACGGCATGCTCAACAACGCGCTGATGTCCCTGGGCCTGGTGGAGCCGCTGCAGGCGGTCAGCCTGCTGGACTGGCGCGGCGTGGTCATCACCTTCGTGTGGAAGCAGCTGCCCTTCGCGGCGCTGCTGATCGCCGGCGCCATGGCCGCGATGGACCGCTCGATGATCGAGTCCGCGCGCAACCTCGGCGCCGGACGGCTGCGCATCCTGGTCGAGATCGTGCTGCCGCAGGTCAGCGCCACCGTGTGGGTCAGCCTGATCCTGTCCTTCGTGACCATGCTCTCGGCGCTGTCGGTGCCGATGATGCTGATCGCCGGCACGCCCACGCTGATGACGGTGGACATGGCGTGGCGCGTGAATTCCTACGGCGACTACGGCGTGGCGAATGCGCTGGGTTTCGTGTCCTTCGCGATGAGTGGCGTGGCGGCCTGGTTCTACCTGCGGCAGGGGCTACGTGAGGGAGGGCAGCCCCGGTGAGTGCCTCCACTGCCACCACGGCCCTGATGCGGCCCGTGCCTGCGTTGCCGGCACCCGCCCTGCCCTGGCGCGCCGGCACGTTGGTGGGGGCCGTGCTGCGCGCGGTGCTGATCGCCGCGCTGGCCATCGCGATCTTCGGCCCGCTGCTGAACCTGCTGATCTGGACCGTGACCGAGGCCTGGTACTTCCCGGCCAAGCTGCCGGTGCGCTGGGGCTTCGCGTTCTGGGACCGCGTGTTCCGCCCCGAAGCCGGTGCGATGCGGGCCCTGGGCACCAGCATCCTCATCGCGGTGCTGACGGTGTTGCTGAGCCTGGCCGTGGCCATCCCCGCGGGGTATGCGCTGTCCAAGCGCAGCCTGCCGTTGCGCAGCCTGTTCCTGCTGGTGTTCCTGCTGCCGCAGGCCTTTCCCACCGTGGCCGTGCACCTGAACATCGCGCGCATGTTCTACAGCCTGGGCCTCACGGGCACCATCCCCGGCGTGATGCTGGTGCATGCGGTGCAGGGCCTGGTGTTCGCCGTGTGGATCGCGTCTGCCGCATTCGCGGCCGTGGGCGCGGAACAGGTGGAGGCGGCGCGCAACCTCGGCGCTTCGCCGCTGCGCGCCTTCATGACCGTGTCGCTGCCGCTGGCCGCGCCGGGGTTGATGGCCAGCGCCATCTTCGTGTTCCTGATCTCGCTGGACGAGTTCTCGGGCACCTTCTTCGTCGGTGTGCCCAACGTGCAGACCCTGCCGCTGACCATGCTCAACGCGGCCATGGAGGGCAACTACCAGATCGCGTCCATCACGGCGCTGCTGCTGCTGGTGCCCTCGGTGCTGTTCATGCTCTTCGTCGAGCGTTTCCTCAAGGCCGACGTGTTGGCCAGCGTGGGCAAATGACGCCTCGTACCGCCCTGCCCGCGCAGTACTCGCTATGGCTGCTGCCCGCCGCCGACGATGGGGCCCGGCTGCTGGAAACCATGGCCCGCCTGGGCACCTTGCTGCAAGGCCCGTCTTTCGCCCCCCACGTGACGGTGCAGGGCGACATCGCGCTGACGAAGGAACGCATCGCCACGGCGGCCGGCATGGTCGCGCGGCGCACACCGCCACAGCGCTGGCGCGTGCAGGGCGTAGAGCACACACCGCATTTCTTCCGCTGCCTGTACCTGCGTTTCGGTGCCGAACCGGTCTTCGACCGCCTGCAGGCCAAGGCCAAGGCCTGCACGCGCACGCCACGCGGCCTGTCGCCCTATCCGCACCTGAGCCTGGCCTACGGCGAGCCACACCCCGGCAACGCCGAACTGGCGCGCACGCTGGCGCAGGAGTTCGGTGGCGCCGACATCCTGTTCGACCGGCTGGCCCTCTACCGTTCTTCCAAACATGTGCCCCTCCCGGACTGGGAGAGCCTCTACACCTTCCCGCTGGCCGGGGCCCACCCCACCACCTGACGTTCCCATGTCTTCGCGCACCATTCCCTTCCCCCTTCCGGCAGGCCGGCAACACGACATCGCCTGCCTGGGCCGCCTCGCCGTGGACCTCTATGCCCAGCAGGTGGGCGCGCACCTGGAGGACGTCTCCAGCTTCGCCAAGTACCTGGGCGGCAGCTCGGCCAACATCGCCTTCGGCGTGGCGCGCCTCGGCCTGCGTGCGGCCATGGTCTCGCGTGTGGGCGACGAGCAGATGGGCCGTTACCTCGTGCAGACGCTGCAGCGCGAGGGCTGCGACACCTCGCAGGTCCAGGTGGATCCGCAGCGCCTCACGGGCCTGGTGCTGCTGGGCCTGAAGGACCGCGACACCTTCCCGCTGCTGTTCTACCGCGAGAACTGCGCCGACATGGCGCTGGACGCCGCCGGCATCTCGGAGGACTTCATCGCCGGCTGTCGCGCGCTGCTGATCACGGGCACGCACCTGAGCCAGCCCACGGTGCGCGCGGCTTCGGCCAAGGCGCTGGAATATGCCGGCCGGCACGGCGCGCTGCGTGTGCTCGACATCGACTACCGGCCGGTGCTGTGGGGACTGACCAAGCGCGGAGAAGGCGCGAACCGTTTCGTCGCCAGCGCCGAGGTCACGGCCAGCCTGCAGCAGATGCTGCCGCATTTCGAGCTGCTGATCGGCACCGAGGAAGAGTTCCTGATCGCGGGCGGTGTGCCCGGCGACCTGTTGGCCTCGTTGCGCGCCGTGCGTGCAGTCACGCCCGCCGCGCTGGTCGTGAAGCTGGGCGCTGCGGGCTGCTGCTTCATCCCCGGCGAGATCCCCGCGCGCATCACCGACGCCCTCACGGCGCAGGGCGAACGCGTGGAGGTGCTCAATGTGCTGGGCGCCGGCGACGCCTTCGCGGCCGGCCTGATGGCGGGCTTCCTGCGCGGCCAGGACTTCGTGGAGGCGGCGCGGCTGGCCAACGCCTGCGGCGCCATCGTGGTTTCGCGCCACGCCTGTGCCCCCGCCATGCCCACGCCGGCCGAACTCGCGCACTGGTTCGGTGGCAGCCGCAACCCGAAGGTGGATGCGGACCTCGCGCTGGCCCACCTGCACCGCGTGACGGCGCCGCGCCCGGACTGGCCCGAACTGCACGTGATGGCCTTCGACCACCGCAGCCAGTTCCTGGACCTCGCGCGCCAGGCCGGGGCCCCGGAATCGCGCATCCCCGCACTCAAGCGGCTGGTGCTGCAGGCCGCCGAACACACGGAGAAGGAACATGGCCTGCAGGGCCGCATCGGTGTGCTGGTCGACGGCGGCAGCTACGGCAGCGCCGCGCTGGCCGATGCCACCGGCCGCAACTGGTGGGTGGGACGCCCCGTGGAGCTGCCGGCCTCGCGCCCGCTGCGCTTCGACGGCACGCGCTCCATTGGCAGTGCGCTGACGGCCTGGCCGCAGGAGCAGGTGGTGAAGTGCCTGGTCCACTACCACCCCGACGACGATTACCGCCTGCGGCTGCAGCAGGAGCAGACGCTGCTGGAGCTGTGGGAGGCCACGCGCACCCATGGCAACGAGCTGCTGCTGGAGATCATCTGCCCGCGCGCCCTGACGCCGGCCGGCCAGGAGGACAGCGTGGTGCTGCGTTCGCTGCAGCGCCTCTACAACCTCGGCCTGCAGCCCGAATGGTGGAAACTCGCCCCCATGCAGGCAAGCGGTTGGCAACGGTTCGAGGCCCTGGTGCGTGCGCGCGACCCGCATTGCCGCGGCGCCGTGATCCTGGGCCTGAACCAGCCGCTGGCCGCGCTGGAAGAGGGCTTCCGCGCCGCGGCCGCCAGCCCGATGGTGCGCGGTTTCATGGTCGGGCGCAGCCTGTGGGCCGAGCCGTCGCTGCAATGGCTCGCGGGCCGCATCGACGATGGCGCCCTGGTGCGCCAGGTGGCTGCGAACTTCGGCCAGCTCGTGACGGCCTGGTCCGCGCGCCATTCCACGCACTTCCCCAAATCGGGGTGAAGATACCCCACGATCCCTCCACCTTATGGCACCCGTATGACACCGCGATGAAGAAGACCCTCCGACTCACCACCGCCCAGGCCCTCGTGCAGCGCCTGGCCGCCCAGCAGATCCGGCTGGACGACGGCAGCCTGGTGCCCTATTGCGCCGGCGTCTTCGCCATCTTCGGCCACGGCAACGTGGCCGGGCTGGGCGAGGCGCTCTGGGCCGCGCGGGACCGCATCCCCACCTGGCGCGCCCACAACGAACAGGCCATGGCGCATGCCGCCATCGCGTACGGCAAGGCGCAATTCCGGCAACGCATGATGGCGGTCACCACCTCCATCGGCCCGGGCGCGACGAACCTGCTCACGGCCGCGGCCCTGGCCCATGTGAACCGGCTGCCCCTGCTGATGCTGCCCGGCGACGTGTTCGCCTCGCGCGCGCCCGACCCCGTGCTGCAGCAGCTGGAGTCGCCGAGCCAGGGCGACCTCAGCGTGAACGACGCCTTCCGCCCGCTGACGCGTTTCTTCGACCGCATCAGCCGCCCCGAGCAGCTGCTGCAATCGCTGCCGCATGCGCTGGACGTGCTGACCGACCCCGTGCACTGCGGCCCGGTCTGCCTGGCCCTGCCGCAGGACGTGCAGACCATGGCCTTCGACTGCCCGGAGGACTTCCTGCAGCCCAGCCCGCTTTACCTGCGCCGCGCACCCGCGGACGCGCAGGAACTGGCGCAGGCCGTGGCCCTGCTGCGCGGCGCGCGCCGCCCGCTCATCGTGGCCGGTGGCGGCGTGTTGTACAGCCAGGCCGCGCAAGCGCTGGCCGACTTCGCGACACGCCACGGCATCCCGGTGGCCGAGACCCAGGCCGGCAAAAGCAGCCTCGCCTGGGACCATCCGCTGAATGCCGGTGCCATCGGCGTGACGGGCTCGCCGGCCGCCAACGCGCTGGCGGCTGAGGCCGACCTGGTGCTGGCCGTGGGCACGCGGCTGCAGGACTTCACGACGGGCTCGCACAGCCTGTTCCCCACCGCGCGCATCCTGGGCCTCAACGTGCAGGTGCACGATGCGCACAAGTGGGGGGGCACGGCCCTGGTGGCCGATGCGCGCACCGGCCTCGCCCAACTCTCGCAGGGCGCGGGCGACTGGCGCGCCGATGCCGCGTGGACCACCTCGGCCACCACGCAGGCGAAGGCCTGGGTGGACCGCGTGCATGAACTCACCACCGCGGCCCCCGCTGCCGGTGACACCACCTTGCCCTACGACGCCGACGTGATCGGCGCCGTGCGCGACTCGGCCCCGGACAGCGCCACACGCGACGTGGTGGTCTGCGCTGCCGGCACGCTGCCCGCCGAGCTGCACAAGCTCTGGCGTGCGGGCGGACCGGGCAACTACCACATGGAGTATGGCTACTCCTGCATGGGCTACGAGATTGCCGGCGGGCTGGGCGTGAAGATGGCGCGCCCGCAGCAGGAGGTGATCGTGATGGTGGGCGACGGCTCCTACCTGATGATGAACTCGGAGATCGCCACCTCCATCATGCTGGGCAAGAAGCTCATCGTGGTGGTGCTGGACAACCGCGGCTACGGCTGCATCCAGCGGCTGCAGCTGGCCAGCGGCGGCACCCACTTCAACAACATGCTCGACGACTGCGTCGCACCCGGGGGCGAGCCGCCGGTGATCGACTTCGCGCTGCATGCGCGCAGCCTGGGTGCCGGTGCCGTGCAGGTGGCCAGCGCCGCCGAGCTGAAGACGGCGATGGTGGCCGCACGCGCCGCCACGCGCACCCAGGTCATCGTGATCAACACCACCCACACCCGCACCACCGACGATGGCGGCTGCTGGTGGGAGGTGGCGATTCCCGAGGTATCGCAGCGCCCGGAAGTGGACGCTGCCCAGGCCGCCTACCAGGCCGCGAAGCAACAACAGAGGTAAGCCACCATGGCATGGAACGTACGCATCGGGGTCAACCCGCTGAGCTGGATGAACGATGACCTGCCCTCGCTGGGCGGGGAGACACCGCTGGAGACGGCGTTGTCGGAGGGCAAGCAGATCGGCTACGAAGGCTTCGAGCTGGGCAACAAGTTTCCCAAGGACGGCCCCGCGCTCAAGGCCAAGCTCGAAGAATTCGGCTTGGCCTGCGTGTCGGGCTGGTACTCGGGCTTCCTGGGCGAGGACAGCGTGGAGGCCGAGATCGCGCGTTGCGAGGCACACATGCGCAAGCTGCAATACAACGGCGTGAAGGTGGTGGTGTACGGCGAATGCGCCGGCACCATTCAGGGCCAGATCGATACCCCGCTGAACCGCCGCCCCCGCTTCGCCGACGAAGCCACGTGGAAGGCCTATGGCGAACGCCTGAACGCCTTCGGCAGCCACCTGCAGTCCACCTACGGCATCACGCTGGCCTACCACCACCACATGGGGGCGTATGTCGAATCGCCCGAGGACGTGGACAAGCTCATGGCCGTGACCGATCCGAAACACGTCGGGCTGCTCTTCGACACCGGCCATGCCTGGTTCGGTGGCGCGGGCGACCCGAACGCCCTGCTGCAGCGCCATGTGGCGCGCGTGGTGCACGTGCATTGCAAGGACGTGCGGCCCGATGTCATCGCCCAGGCCCGCAACGATGGCTGGAGTTTCCTCAACGGCGTGCTCAACGGCACCTTCACCGTGCCTGGCGACGGTGTCATCGACTACCGCGCGATCCTCTCCACGCTGCATGCGGCCGGGTACCAGGGATGGCTGGTGGTGGAGGCTGAGCAGGACCCGGCAGTGGCGCCCAGCTACCGGTATGCCGACATGGGTTACCGGCACCTGCGCGGCATCGTCGACGCACTCGGCCAGCAGGCGGGCTGAAATGACCAGCCCCCTGCTCGCCAAGGCGGCCCCGGGCCGCGAGATCGTCGACATCACGCCCGAACGCGCCGGCTGGACGCACGTGGGTTTCCGCGCGCTGCGGCTGGAGGACGGCGAGGTGGAGTCGCTGCAGACCGGTGACCGCGAACTGTGCGTGGTAGTGCTGAGCGGCACAGCCGACATCACTGTTGGCAGCCAGACCTTTGCTGACCTGGGCACACGCAGCAGCGTGTTCGAAGAAAAATCGCCGCCCGCCGTGTACGTGCCCCCGGGCATGGCAGTGCAGGTGCAAGCGCACGGCCCTGCAGAGATCGCACTGTGCACAGCACCGGGTAGTGCAGGCAAACACCCCGTGCGCCTCATCGATCCCGTCACCATGCGCCGCAGCGTGCGTGGCAAGGGCAGCAACACGCGTTATGTCTGCGACATCCTGCCGCACGACGACCCCGGAGCCGAGCACCTGCTGGTGGTGGAGGTCATCACGCCGGCCGGCAACTCCTCGAGTTATCCGCCCCACAAGCACGACGCCGACGCCCCGCCCTCCGAGACGCTGCTGGAGGAAACCTACTACCACCGCCTGAACCCGCCGCAGGGCTTCGCATTCCAGCGCGTCTACACCGACGACCGCAGCCTGGACGAGGCCTGCGCCGTGGAAGACCACGATGTGGTGATGGTGCCGCGCGGTTACCACCCGGTGGTCGCGCCGCATGGCTACGACCTGTATTACCTCAACGTGATGGCCGGCCCGCAGCGCCTGTGGGTCTTCAAGAACGATCCCGTACACGAATGGATGCTGAAGTGACCGAACTGATGACACAGCTGGAGGCCATCGTGCGTGGCGCAGGCGCCATGGCCCACAAGGCCTTCACCGCCGAGGACAAGCCCGCCTACTCGCTCAAGGGCCGCCAGGATTACCTGACCGCCACCGACGGCGCGGTCGAGCAGTATGTGCGCGAGCAGGTGGCTGCGCGCTTCCCTGGCGACGGCGTGCTGGGCGAGGAGGCCGGCGGCGACACGGCCGTCACGCGCCTGTGGATCGTCGACCCCATCGACGGCACCGCGAACTTCGCACGCCAGATCCCGCACTTCTGCATCTCGCTGGGGCTGATGGTCGATGGCCGCATGGAGGCCGGCGCCATCTACGAGCCCATGCACGACGAGCTCTACATCGCGCAACGTGGCCAGGGCGCCTGGCTCAACGGCTGCCGTATGCGCGTGAGCGAAGTGGCGGACATCGGCGCCAGCACGGTCGAGATCGGCTGGTCCACGCGCATCCCCGTCTCCACCTATGTGGGGATGGTGGACCGCGCCGGGCATGCGGGTTGCTCCGTGCGCCGTGCAGGATCGGGCTCGCTGGGTCTTGCGTATGTCGCGGCAGGCCGCACCGAGGGCTATGCCGAGGCGCACATCAATGCGTGGGACGTGGCGGCAGGCCTGCTGCTGGTCGAGGAGGCTGGCGGCCGCATCAACGACTTTTGGGCCGATGGCGGCTTGCACAGAGGCAATGCCGTGCTCGTCACCAACGCGGCGCTCGCCTCGGAGATAAGTGTTTTAACTAGTATCGAGTTGGGTCCCTAGGACGTAAGCTCTTGTCACGAATCCGTCACCGTGTCGTCATCAATCTCTTCGGTTTCCAGCGTGCCGCCTCTCACATCGCGCACCCCTGGGGCACCGGTCACTTTCCCCCTCACCTCTTATTTGCAGGAGACACCCATGAAGAAACTTACCCGCTCCGCCATCACCCTGGCACTCGCCGTCGCCGGCCTCACCGGCTCCATCTCCGCCCTCGCCAATGGCGAACTCGTGGTGTATTGCAACGTGCAGGAAGAATGGTGCCGCCCGATGGTCAACGCCTTCGAGAAGGCCACTGGCGTCAAGGTGCTGATGACGCGCAAGAGCTCCGGCGAGACCTACGCGCAGATCAAGGCCGAGTCCGCCAACCCCAAGGGTGACATCTGGTGGGGCGGCACGGGCGATCCGCACCTGCAGGCCGCCGAGGAAGGCTTGCTCGAGACCTACAAGTCGCCCAAGCTGCCGGAGCTGCAGCCCTGGGCCCAGAAGTTCGCCGAGAACGCCAAGTACCGCAGCGTCGGCATCTATTCCGGCGCGCTGGGTTACAGCTACAACACGGCCGACCTGGCCAAGCGCAAGATCGCTGAACCCAAGTGCTGGGCCGACCTGATCAAGCCCGAGTTCAAGGGCGAGATCCAGGTCGCCAACCCCAACTCCTCCGGCACTTCCTACACCATGCTGGCCACGCTCGTGCAGATCATGGGTGAAGAGAAGGCCTTCGACTACATGAAGGCCCTGCACAAGAACGTCAACCAGTACACCAAGTCCGGCGCCGCACCCGCACGCGCCGCCGCCACGGGCGAGAGCCTGGTGGGCATCACCTTCCAGCACGATGGCGTCACGCACGTGATCGCCGGTGCGCCGCTGAAGGTGGTCTCGCCGTGTGAAGGCACGGGCTTCGAGATTGGTGGCATGAGCATCATCAAGGGCGCCAAGAACATGGAGAACGCCAAGAAGTGGTACGACTGGGCGCTGACCCCCGAGGCACAGAACCTCGCCGGTCCCGCCAAGTCCTACCAGGTGCCCAGCAACAAGGCCTCGATCACGCCGCCCCAGGCCCCCAAGCTGGCCGACATCAAGCTGATCGACTACGACTTCGCGAAATACGGCGCCTCGGCCGAGCGCACCCGGCTGCTGGCGCGCTGGGACAAGGAAGTCGGCTCCCTGCCGAAGTAAGCACCGCGCGAACACCCTGTGTCGTCCGTCCCCGGTACCCCGGCCGGGGTGGTGCGCGCGCGCATCACCCCGCAATCCCATTCCGACCCCTATGGCTGGCTGATTGCGGCCGTGGCCGCGGTCGTGGCCGTGCTGCTGCTGCCCTGGACCGGTGCCTCGGTCTGGGTCGGCGTGGTGTGCATCGCCGCCGCCATCGCGGCGGGTTTCGCGGCCCGCGCGGGCGCCTTCAAGAACGACGGCACCATCGCCGGCATCGTCTGTGTGCTGTCGGTGTTGCTGGTCATCTTCGTGGTCTATCCCATCGGCCGCATGCTGCTCGCCGTGGTGATGGACGACAAGGGCAACTGGATGCTGCAGAGTTCGATGCAGCGCTTCTTCAGTGCCGATATCTGGGGCGCAGGCTGCATCACGGGCGAGGTGCGCTGCGGCGTGGCCATCAATTCCGTGATGCTGGCCGTGCTCGCGGGCCTGTCCAGCACCGCCTTCGGTTTCGCGCTGGCGCTGCTGGCCGAACGGGGTGGCCGGCGCCACCGCGCCTGGCTCAAGATCCTGTCGATCCTGCCCGTGGTGACGCCGCCCTTCGTGATCGGCGTGGCCATCATCGTGCTCTTCGGCCGCACGGGCATCGTCACCGAGTTCATCAGCACCACCTTCGACATCCCGCGCTCGCGCTGGATCTACGGCCTGCCCGGCGTGCTGATGGCACAGACCATCAGCTTCACGCCCATCGCCTTCCTGCTGATCAGCGGTGCGCTGCGCCTGGTCAGCCCCACGCTCGAAGAAGCCGGGCAGGTGCTGCGCGGTTCACGCTGGCATGTGTTCCGCACCGTGACCTTCCCGCTGGTGCGGCCCGCGGTGGCGAACGCCTTCCTGCTGGGCTTCGTGGAGAGCATGGCCGACTTCGCGAACCCGCTGGTGCTGTCGGGCAACTTCGAGGTGTTGTCGACCAAGATCTTCTTCGCCATCGCAGGCGCCCAGCACGAGGCCTCGCACGCGGCCGTGCTGGCCATCGCGCTGCTGGTCCTGACGGTGGGCGTGTTCTGGCTGCAGCAGCGCTGGCTGGGCAATGCTTCGTACACCTCGGTAGGTGGCAAAGGCGACAACGGCATCCCTGCGCCACTGCCCACGGGCGTGAAGTGGGGCGCCATCGCCATGGTCGCGCCTTGGGTACTGCTGACGGTGGTGGCCTACGGCATCGTGCTGGTGGGCGGTGTGGTCAAGGACATCGGCCGCTTCGACCTCACGCCCACGCTGGAGCACTTCGGCACCGGCTTCGGCTTCAACTTCGCCGACGGTGGCCTGCAGCTCACCGGCTCTGCCTGGAACAGCCTGTTCACCACGCTGGGCGTGGCCATCGTGGCGGCGCCCATCACCACGGCGCTGGGCCTGCTGGCGGGGTATGTGGTGAGCCGCCATGTGTTCCGTGGCCGGCGCAGCTTCGAGTTCCTGACCATGGTGAACTTCGCCGTGCCCGGCACCGTGATCGGTGTGGCCTACATCGTGGCCTTCAACGTGCCGCCGCTGGAGTTCACGGGCACCTTCGCGATCATCGTGATCTGCCTGGCCTTCCGCAACATGCCCGTGGGGGTGCGGGCCACGGTGGCCACCCTGTCGCAGTTCGACCGCTCGCTGGACGAGGCCTCGGCCACGCTGCGCGCATCCACCTCGCGCACCTTCGCGCGCGTGACCATCCCGCTGATGCGCCCGGCCATCATCTCCAGCATGGTCTTCGGCTTCACGCACGCCATCACGGCGGTCAGCGCGGTGATCTTCCTGGCCACGGCCAAGTACAACCTGGCCACGGTGTACATCGCGGGCCGTGTGGAAGTTGGCGAATACGCGCTGGCCATCGCCTACTCGTCGGTGCTGATCGTGATCATGCTGTTCAGCGTGCTGATGATCCAGCGCCTCGTGGGCACGGCCGACATCGGCAGGCGCCAGGGCGTGGGTGCATGACAAGACAACACGACAAGAACGACCTATGAACCAGACATCCGCGCCCATGGTGGAATTCAAGCAGGTGGTCAAGCGCTTCGGCACGGTGACCGCGCTGCATCCACTGGACCTCCGCATCGCCCAGGGCGAACTCGTCACGCTGCTCGGCCCCTCGGGCTGCGGCAAGACCACGCTGCTGCGCCTGATCGCCGGGCTGGAGTTGCCCTCCGAGGGCAGCATCCGCATCAACGGCGCCGACGTGACGGGCAAGTCGGCCAACCAGCGCGACGTGAGCCTGGTGTTCCAGTCCTATGCGTTGTTCCCGCACATGAATGCGCTGGACAACGTCTGTTACGGCCTGCTGGCCTCCGGCATCAAGAAGGACCAGGCCATCGAGATGGCCCGGACCAAGATGGAGCTGCTGGGCATCGCCGACCTCGGCGGCCGCCTGTCCTCGCAGCTCTCGGGCGGCCAGCAGCAGCGCGTGGCGGTAGCCCGTTCGCTGGTGCTGGAGCCGGCCGTGCTGATGTTCGACGAGCCGCTGTCCAACCTGGACGCCAAGCTGCGCCGCAAGGTGCGCCAGGACATCCGTGACCTGCAGCAGAACCTGAACCTCACCGTGGTCTACGTCACGCACGACCAGGAAGAAGCGCTGGCCGTGTCGGACCGCATCGTGGTCATGGAGAAGGGCCGCATCGGTGCGATCGGCACACCGCACGAACTCTACGAGTCCCCCGCCACGCGCTTCATCGCCGACTTCATCGGCGATGCGAACCTGATCGAGGGGGAACTCTCCTCCGCCAGTGGCACGCCCGTGTTCCGCGCGGGCCCGATGGAGATGGCCCTGACCGGCACGCAAGGCCGGGACGGCGCCGTGTCGCTGGCCATCCGCCCGCACCGCATCCGCGTCGGTGGTATCGAAGGCAGCGTGCTGACCGGCACGCTGACGCGCCAGGCCTACCTGGGCAGCCGCACGGAATGCATCGTCCAGACGCCCGTCGGCGAATTGCTGGTGTTCGCCGATGCGAAGCAGGTGGTCCCGGCCTCCGGGTCCACGGTAGGCATCCATTTCGACCGCGAGGACGCGCGGGTCACCGCCCGCTGAAGTCCTGCGAGCCCATGGCACCCAAGACCATCCTCTGCATCCGCCATGGCCAGTCCACCTTCAACGCCCAGGCCGGCAACGGCGACACGGACCCGCTGCTCTTCGATGCACGTCTGAGCGAAACGGGCCTGCAACAGGTGCAGGCCGCGCGCGAGGGCCTGCGCCGCTTTGCGGTGGAGGTGGTGATCACCTCGCCGCTCACGCGTGCGCTGCAGACCACGGCCGGCCTGTTCGCGGACCATCCGAGCACCCCCACCATCCTGGTGGAGCACCTGCACCGTGAACGTGTCGAGAACAGCTGCGACGTCGGCCGCAGCCCGGCGTTGCTGGCGCAGGAGTTCCCGGCCTTCAGGCTGCACCACCTGCCCGAGGTGTGGTGGCACACCACGGACACGCCGGATGCGCGGGGCATCTGCGTGGAGCCGATGGAGCTGGTGCAGCGGCGGGCCGACGAATTCCGGCGCTTCCTGGCACAGCGGCCCGAACGCGTGATCGCCGTGGTCGGCCATGGCACTTTCTTCCTGCAGCTGACGGGGCAGGCGCTGGCGAACTGCCAGGTGTGGGAGATGCCGCTGCCCGGTTGACCGGCGACGCGGACCCGGTTCAGGCCTGCGTGGCCGCCACCAGCTGCGCGAGCTTGGCCTTGGCGGCACCGGAGGCCAGCGCCGCGCGCGCGCGCACGATGCCGGCCGGCACGGAGTCCACCACGTTGGCGGCATACAGCGCGACCCCGGCGTTCAGCACCACGATGTCCGCGGCCGGCCCCGGCTGGTTGTCGAGCACGCCCAGCAGCATGGTACGGGACTGCGCGGCATCCTCCACCTTCAGCGAGCGGTTGCTGGACATGGGCATGCCGAAGTCCTCGGGATGGATTTCGTATTCGGTGATCTCGCCGTTGCGCAGCTCGCCCACCATCGTGGCCGCGCCCATGCTGACCTCGTCCATGCCGTCCTTGCCATAGACCACCAGCGCGTGTTCGGTGCCCAGGCGCTGCAGCGCCCGCACCTGGATGCCCACCAGGTCGGGATGGAACACGCCCATCAGGATGTTGGGCGCACCGGCAGGGTTCGTCAGCGGCCCCAGCAGGTTGAAGATGGTCTTGATGCCCAGCTCCTTGCGGATGGGCGCCACGTTCTTCATCGCCGGATGGTGGTTGGGCGCGAACATGAAGCCGATACCCACCTCCTCGACGCAGCGTGCGATCCGCGCTGGCGACAGGTGGATGTTGACGCCCAGCGCCTCCATCACGTCCGCGCTGCCGCTCTTGCTGCTGACGCTGCGCCCGCCGTGCTTGCTGACCTTGGCACCGGCGGCCGCAGCCACGAACATGGTGCAGGTCGAGATGTTGAAGGTGTGGGATCCGTCCCCGCCCGTGCCCACGATGTCCACCAGGTGCGTGGTGTCGGCCACCGGCACCTTGGTGCTGAACTCGCGCATCACCTGCGCGGCTGCCGTGATCTCGCCGATGGTCTCCTTCTTGACGCGCAGGCCCACGGTGAGCGCGGCCACCATCACCGGCGACATCTCGCCGCGCATGATGAGCCGCATGATGTGCAGCATCTCGTCGTGGAAGATCTCGCGGTGTTCGATGGTGCGGGTCAGCGCTTCCTGCGGGCTGATCGAATAGCTGGTGGACATGCAGAAGTCTCCGGAAAAACGTCAGGGGGCAGGTGCGGTGGACGCAGCCAGGCGCACACCGAAGTAGATGAACAGCGCGCCGGCGCCCCGCTCCAGCCAGGCCATGCCGCGGCGCAGCGCCCCCACGCGTCCGGCCAGCCATGCCGCACCCAGGCCGTAGCCGAGGTTGATGGGGAGTGCGTTGATGTTGAAGACCAGGCCCAGCAGCAGGAAGGTCCAGGTCGTGTTCGCGGCGCCGGGGTGGATGAACTGCGGCAGGAACGCCAGGAAGAACAGCGCCACCTTGGGGTTCAGCGCATTGGTCCAGAAGCCCTGCAGGAAGACCTTGCGCAACGGCACGGCGGCCTGCGTGGCCACCACGCCCTGCGCCACGGGCGCCTTGCGTGAGAGCAGCATGCGGACCCCCATGTACAGCAGGTAGGCCGCACCGATCCACTTGAGCACGGTGAAGGCCGTGGCCGAAGCCGCCACCAATGCACTCACGCCCAGCGTGGCCGCGACGATGTGCACGCAGCAGCCGGCCGTGATGCCCAGGGCCGCGACGGCGCCACCGCGCCAGCCGCCCCGCACCCCGCTGCTCACGATGTAGAGCACATCGGGCCCCGGCGTCAGGTTGAGCAGCAGGCCGGCCAGGATGAAGAGGCCGAGGTGGTCGATGCCGGCGAACATGGCGACCCTGCCCTGTTCAGCGCGACGCGAAGTAGGCCTGCACGGCCTCGATGGCGCGGTCCACGCCCATGGCGTTGACGTCCAGGTGCGTCACGAAACGCAGGGTGTACAGCCCCGAGGCCAGCACGCCCTGCTGCTGCAGGTAGGGCACCAGGCCCTCGGCGTGGGCGCGCGCCGGGCCTTCCAGATCCACGAACACGATGTTGGTCTGCGGCATCTCGACGCGCAGCCCCTCGATGCGCTGCAGCCCCTGCGCCAGGCGCTGCGCCAGCGCATGGTCCTCCGCCAGGCGGTCCACATGGTGCTCCAGTGCATAACTGCCGGCCGCGGCCAGCATGCCCGCCTGGCGCATGCCGCCACCGGCCATCTTGCGCAGGCGCAACGCGCGCTGCACAAGCGCACGCGAGCCGCACAGCACCGAGCCCACGGGCGCGCCCAGACCCTTGCTGAGGCACACCGACACGCTGTCGAAACACTGTGCGATGCGGCGCGCCTCGGCACGCGGCGTGGAGCCTTCTCGGCTGGCCTGCAGCACCGCGGCGTTGAAGAGGCGCGCGCCGTCCAGATGCCGTGCCAGGCCGCGCGACGCTGCCAGCGCGGTGGCCTGCTGCACATAGCCGAAGGGCAGCAGCCGTCCGCCGGTGGTGTTCTCCAGGGCCAGCAGCCGCGTGCGCGCGAAATGCACGTCGTCGGGCTTGATGGCGGCCTCAATGTCAGCCAGCGACAGCGTGCCGTCGGGCCCGGCCTGCAGCGGTTGCGGCTGCACGCTGCCGAAGACCGCGGCGCCGCCGCCCTCGTATTTGTAGGTATGGGCCTGCTGGCCGACGATGTATTCGTCCCCACGGCCGCAGTGCGCCAGGATCGCGCACAGGTTGCTCTGCGTGCCGGTGGGCATGAACAACGCGTCCTCGAAGCCCAGCAGGTCGGCCAGCTGCGCCTGCAGCGCGTTCACGCTGGGGTCGTCGCCGTAGACGTCGTCTCCCACCGGGGCCTCCACCATCGCGGTCCGCATGCCCGCGGTGGGACGGGTGACGGTGTCGCTGCGCAGGTCGACGATGGGAATCATGGAGGGCTCCGGAGGCGGGTGTCGCAGGAGGGACCGGGGGCGGTCTACTGCAGGAAGTTCTTCAGCATCGCATGACCGTGTTCGGTCAGGATGGACTCGGGGTGGAACTGCACGCCTTCCAGCCGCACGGCATGGGGCAATTCCTTGTGGCGCACGCCCATGATCTCGCCGTCCTCGGTCCATGCCGTGATCTCCAGCGCGTCGGGGCAGCTGCTGCGCTCGATGGCCAGCGAGTGGTAGCGGTTGACGGTGAAGTGGTCCGGCAATCCGGCGAAGACACCCTGCTGCGTGGTGGTGATGACGGAGGTCTTGCCGTGCATCAGCTCTTTGGCCCGCACGATGGTGCCGCCCAGCGCCGCACCAATGCTCTGGTGCCCCAGGCACACGCCGAGGATGGGCAGCTTGCCCATGAAGTGGCGGATCGCTGCCACCGAGATGCCGGCCTCGGCAGGGGAACAGGGCCCGGGCGAGACGACCAGCCGGTCCGGCGCGCGGGCCGCGATCGCGTCCACGGTGATCTCGTCGTTGCGGAACACCTCGACCTCGGCGCCGAGCTCGCCGAAGTACTGCACGATGTTGTAGGTGAAGCTGTCGTAGTTGTCGATCATCAGCAAGCGCATGGTGTCAAACCTCTGGCTGGAATACACGGTGCCGGGCCGGCGTGGCCGGTGGCGGGGTTCCCCGGAGTCCCTGTGGATGCTGCCTGTGGGGCGACCAGGCATCAGGGTGTGCGTAAGCGAGATCGATGGCTAACGCCACCAACCGCCGATGAGGAAAACGCACTGCTCCGGAAATTGCTGCATGACGCGCAGATTCTAGCCGCGCCGCAGGACACGCCTGGCCCTCAGCGCAGCGGCATCGTCGACCCACGCACCACCAGCGCGGGCGCGAAGCGCGTGCCCGCGTGCGCCCTGCCCGGCACGGCCTGGCCCGTCTCGCGCGACAGCAGCAGGCCCACGGCACACTGGCCCATCTCCTGCACCGGCAGGCGCACGGTCGTGAGGCCATCTCCCACGAGGTCGAACCAGGCCGGGTCGCCATACCCCACCACCGACACATCGCGCGGCCAGCGCACCTCCAGCGCACGCAGCGCCTTGAGCGCGCCGAGGGTCAGGCTGGAACTGCCCACCACCAGCCCCGTGGGGCGCACCGGCGCCTGCAGCAGCGCGGTCACGGCGTGCTGCGAGAACTCCGGGCGCGGCGGTCCGAGCAGGACCCGGCTGGCGTCCAGGCCGTGTTCCAGCATCGTGCCGCGAAAGCCCTGCAACCGGTCGCCACCGCAGCTGATTGCGGTGTGCGTGCCGACGTAGGCGATGTCGCGGTGCCCGTAGTGCACCAGGTGCCGCGTGGCCATTGCCACGCCGTGCAGGTCGTCGATCAGCACGGCCTCGTGCCGCACGCCCGGGGTCTGGCGCACCAGCTGCACCGCGTTCATGCCGGCCAGCAGCTCCACGGTCTCGGGACGCGGCTGGCTGCACAGGGTGACGATGGCGCCCACGGCGCGTGCCACGACCAGCGCACGCAGGTCGCCCATCTCGCGCTCGGGATCGTCGTCGGTGATGGACAGCGCCATGTGCAGCCCCCGCGCGGCCGCCGCGTCGGCCACGATCTGGGCCACCGAAGCATAAAAGTCGTTGCGGATGTCCGGCACCACCAGGCCCAGCACGGGGCCGTGCTGGCCGCGCATGCTCTGCGCGAAGCCGTTGGGCACATAGCCCAGCTCACGCGCCAATGCCTGTACCTTGAGTCGGGTCGCGGCCTTCACGCCCGGGTGGCTTGCCAGGGCGCGCGAGACGGTGGAATGCGACATGCCCAGAGCCTCGGCGATGTGCCGCAGGGTCACGATGGTAGGGCTGGCAGGGGCGCTCATGGCAGCGGATCATAGGTCGGCGAGGCCCCGCCGCCGGCGCCACCACCGCCTGACACGTGTGCAGACATGCGGCATGCTGGACACTTTTAGTCGGCCAATCTGCGCTGCGCTTCATTTGGTTGAAAGGCAGCTGCCCTAGAATCCCAGTAATGCACACGTGTGCATTATTTGCCGCAGCCTTCCATGCGCATCACCGCCATCCACGAACTCTCGGTGCCCCTGCAGGGCAACGTCGCCAACGCCGTCGTCAACTTCGCGGAGCACACCGTGTCGCTGGTCGCGGTGGTCAGTGACGTGGTGCGCCACGGGCGCCCGCTGGTGGGACTGGCCTTCGATTCCATCGGCCGCTTCGCACAGGGCGGGCTGATGCGCGAGCGCTTCATCCCGCGCCTGATGGCCGCGCCACCGGCCGGCCTGCTGGCCGACGATGGTGCGTCCTTCGATCCCGAGCGTGTGCTGCAGACCCTGATGCGCAACGAGAAGCCCGGTGGCCACGGTGACCGGGCCGCTGCGGTGGGCGCACTGGAGCTGGCCTTCTGGGACCTGAACGCCAAGCTGCGCGACGAGCCGGCCTGCCGGACCATCGCGCGCCACTACGGGCGCGACGCCAGCACCGGTGGCGTGGCCGTCTACGCGGCGGGCGGCTACTACTACCCCGGCGACAGCGTGCAGCGCCTGTGCGACGAGGTCGGTGCCTACCGCGACGCGGGTTACGCGGCCTTCAAGATCAAGATCGGGGGCGCACCCCTGGCGCAGGACATGGCACGGGTGGAGGCTGCCGTGGACGTGGCTGGTGGCGGTGAACGCGTGGCCGTGGACGCCAACGGCCGCCTCGACCTGGCGACCGCGCTGGACTATGCGCGCGCCCTGTCGCCGCTGGGCCTGCGCTGGTACGAGGAGATCGGCGACCCGCTGGACTACGATCTCAACCGCCGCGTGGCAGAGGTCTACGAAGGCCCCATCGCCACGGGCGAGAACCTCTTCGGCCTGCCCGACGTGCACAACCTGCTGCGCTTCGGTGGCATGCGCAGGGCCCGCGACGTGTTCCAGATGGACGCCGGCCTGAGCTACGGCCTGGGTGTCTACGCGCGCATGGTGGCCGCCATGGAGCAGGCCGGGTTCGACCGCGCGCAGGCCCATCCCCACGGAGGCCACCTGATCAACCTGCACATCGTGACCGGCCTGGGCCTGGGCGGCTGCGAGGCCTACCCGGGCGTGTTCCAGCCCTTCGGGGGTTATGCCTCCACCTGCCGCGTGGCGGAGGGCCGCGTCCACTGCGCGGACGCACCCGGCTTCGGGCTGGAGGAGAAACCCGAACTCGTGCCCTTCATACAGCGCCTGTGTGCCTGAATGGAAACCGCCACCATGCCTGACTCCCGCAAGATCGCCATCGTCGGCTGCGGCGCGATGGGTTCGGTGTATGCCGCGCTGATGGCCAGCGCTGGCCATGCGGTGCTGGCCGTGGACGGCTGGGATGCGCACGTGCAGGCCATCAACCGCGAGGGCCTACGGCTGGAGGGCGCGAGCGGCGACCGCCGGGTACCCGTGCGTGCGGTGGCGCAGGCGCCGCGCGAGACCATGGACCTCGTGATCGTGGCGAGCAAGGCCTCGCAGGTGCGCGCGGCGGCGCAGCAGGTGTTGCCGCTACTGGGGCCGGACACGGTGGTGCTGACGATCCAGAACGGCCTGGGCAGCGCGGACGCCCTGGCCGACGTGGTGGGCCCCGACCGCCTGGCGGTGGGCGTGGCGGCGGCCTTCGGCGCCTCGCTCACGGCACCGGGCCATGCACACCACAACGGCATGGCCGCCGTGCGCATGGGCGCGCATGCGGGGCTGGCGCGGGAGCGCGTGGAAGCCGTGGCGGCGTTGTGGCGCGGTGCCGGTTTCAGCGCCGAGGCCGTGGCCAATGTGCTGGCCATGCAGTGGGACAAGCTGGTCTGCAACGTGGCCTACAGCGGCCCTTGTGCGCTTACGGGGCTGACGGTGGGGCAGGCCATGGACGATCCGCACATCGGCCCCGTGAGCCGCGCCGCCGCCATCGAGGCGCTGCAGGTGGCCCATGCGCGCGGCCTGTTGCTCGGGATCACGGACGCCGTGGCGCATGTGCGCGCGTTCGGCACGAAGGTGCGCGATGCAAAGCCCTCGGTGCTGCAAGACCTGGAACGCGGGCGCGTGAGCGAGATCGACGTGATCAACGGCGCGATCCCACGCGAGGCGGCGCGCTGCGGCCTGCAGGCACCCGTGAATGCCACGCTGACGGCACTCGTTCAGCAGCGCGAGCGCGCCTTCGCGCGCTGATCGGCGCCGCGCCGGGGCGCTACTCCAGACCTTCCTCCACCAGCTCCGAGGCGCGCAGCAGAGCACGCGCCTTGGCCTCGGTTTCCCTC
Organism: Burkholderiaceae bacterium; assembly: GCA_965278985.1. Taxonomy (GTDB): domain Bacteria; phylum Pseudomonadota; class Gammaproteobacteria; order Burkholderiales; family Burkholderiaceae_C; genus CAISIP01. The sequence continues at coordinate 4,426,726 of OZ257131.1, forward strand.
CATTCGAGTTCGGGCACCGAGTCGGCCACCACGCCGGCTGCGGCCTGCACGAACAGCGTCTGGTCCTTGACGATGGCCGTGCGGATCGCGATGGCCACGTCCATGTCGCCGGCATAACTCAGGTAGCCGCAGGCACCGCCGTAAATGCCGCGCTTGGTGGGCTCCAGTTGGTCGATGACCTCCATCGCATGCACCTTGGGCGCGCCGGTGAGCGTGCCGGCCGGGAAGCTGGCTTTCAGCACGTCCATGCTGGTGATGCCGTCCTGCAGGATGCCCTCGACGTTGCTCACGATGTGCATCACGTGGCTGTAACGCTCCACCGCGAAGGCTTCCGTCACCTTCACGCTGCCCGTCTTGGCGATGCGGCCGATGTCATTGCGCGCCAGGTCGATCAGCATCACGTGTTCGGCACGCTCCTTCGGGTCGTTGACCAGCTCCTGCTCGGTCTGCAGGTCCAGCTCGGGCGTGGCGCCGCGCGGGCGCGTGCCGGCCAGCGGGCGGATGGTGATCTTCTGGCCCGCGTCGGTGTTTTCCTGGCGCACCAGGATTTCGGGGCTGGCAGCCACGACGTGGAATTCGCCCATGTCGTAATAGAACATGTAGGGGCTGGGGTTGAGCGAACGCAGCGCGCGGTACAGCGACAGCGGCGACTCGGTGTAGCGCTTCTTGATGCGCTGGCCCACCTGCACCTGCATGAAATCGCCCGCCTCGATCATGCGTTTGGCGCGTTCCACGGCGGCGATGTAGTCGGCCTTGGCAAACTCGCGCTCGGTGGGGTGGCCCTGCGTGGGCTTGACCAGCGGCGCGCTCACCGAATACTTGAGCTGGTCCTTGAGTTCGCGCAGGCGCTTCTTCGCGTTGCTGTACGCCTCGTTCTGCTTCGGGTCGGCATACACGATCAGGTACAGCTTGCCAGAGAGGTTGTCGATCACCGCCAGCTCTTCGCAATGCAGCAGCTGGATGTCGGGGCAACCCATGGTGTCGGGCGGGCAGGAGGCCACGAGCTTTTTCTCGATGTGGCGCACCGTGTCGTAGCCGAAGTAGCCTGCCAGCCCACCGCAGAAACGCGGCAGGCCCGGGCGCAGCGCGACCTTGAAGCGCTGCTGGTAGGCGGCGATGAAGTCCAACGGGTTGTCGTGGTTGACCTCGGTCACGACGCCATCGGTCACGACCTCGGTACGCGCCTCAGGCCCGAAGCCCGAAGAACGCAGCAACGTGCGCGCCGGCAGGCCGATGAAGGAATAGCGCCCGAAGCGCTCGCCGCCCACCACGGATTCGAGCAGGAAGCTGTACTTGCCGCCGCCCTTGGTGTGGGCCAGCTTGAGGTACAGCGATAGCGGGGTTTCGAGGTCCGCGAAGGCCTCGACCATCAGCGGAATGCGGTTGTAGCCCTGGCCGGCCAGGCTCTTGAATTCAAGTTCGGTGATCACGTCAGTACCTCGCAAGGTGCCACCGCGGGCAGCGCCACGGCGGCAGTCGTTCAATTCGGATGCCCTGTGCAAGGGCCTTGGCACGACGGTATGGTGGGGCGGGCCCCACTGCCTGGCGCATCGTGGGTCCGCGCGCCACGGTCCCGCGAAGGGACCCACAAGCTCAGTGCGCGCGAACAGGCATCGGGTGCCAGCGCCGCCAGGGCCAGGCTCCCCGGTCGCTGCAACCTGTGATGCTGATGCGGTGGATGAACATGCGGGGCAGTGTAGCAAAGCAAAAACGACAAAGGCCGCTGCGCCAGGATGCGCAACGGCCTTGCCAAGGTGGTTGACTGGAGGGCTCAGCCCAGGCGCCACCAGAGCAAGCCTGCCACCACCGCCGGCACGGCGAAGATGGCCAGGAAGATCGGGAACTCCTCGCTCCAGCTGTAGCCATGCGTGGTCCCGACCCACATGTTGACGAAGGCGCCGATGAGCCACAGCGGCAGGAAGAGCTTGAGCCCGGTCAGCAGGCCGGGCATGGCGCCCCAGGCATGGCCCAGCAGGGTACAGGCGAGCAGCAGGCCGAAGCCGCCGCCGAGAACGATCACGGTGTGCATATGGGAGGTCTCCGGGTGGTCAGGATTGCAGGTGCTGTCGGTAGAACGCCAGCCCGCCCTGCAGGTGGCGGTCGAAGGCGAAGCCGCGGCGCAGCATCTCGTCCAGGTCGGCCTGGCGGACGTGCATCACATAGCTGGAGGCCGTGGCGGCCAGGCGGCTCTTGCGGCCCAGCGCATGCATGCCGGCGCCGCCGTACCACTTGGCGGGATCGGCATGGCCGGCCTTCAGCGGTGCGCCGCCATGCTCCACCTGCCAACCGCCGTCCAGCAGCACCCAGAAGTTGTCGGGGCCCAGCGCGCTGCTGCTGATCTCGGAGCCCTTCTCCACAGCCCACTCGCGCGAATGGTCGATGGTCCACTGCAGCTGGGCGTTGTCCAGCGCAGTGAAAAACGGGGTCTTGGCCAGCAGGTGCAGGTAGGTGACCGAGGGTTGGGCTGGATTCGGACGGGGCCAGCCGGTCATGTCGGGGGTCGTTGCCATCGCGGATTCCATCGAAGAGAGCAAAACAGCGCTGTCATACAGCAGCAGGCTGCGCCGCCGCGGGTGGCGCGGCGACGCAAGCGGGAACCGATCAGCGCGTGGTGTAGCCACCGTTGGCGAAGATGGTCTGGCCGTTGACCCACCAGCCCTCGGTGACCAGGAAGGTCACGATGGGGGCGATGTCCTCGATGTCGGTCAGGCCCTTCTTCGAGTACTTGGACAAAGCGGCGGCCGAGGCGTGGTACGCCGTGGACTCCTTGCTTTCCTGGCCATAGAAGAACGGCGTGTCCATGGGTCCTGGGCCGATGGCGTTGACGCTGATGCCGCGTGCACCGAACTCCTTGGAGGCGGCGCGCGTGTAGTGCTCCACGGGCGCCTTGCTGCCGGGGTAGACGGCGTAGCTGTCGGTGTAGGCCGCCAGCAGCGAGCTCACGATGGTGACGATGGCGCCCTCGTCGGCCAGCGTGCGGCCAGCCTGCTGGATGAAGAAGAAGGCTGCCTTGGAGTTGGCGGCGAAGCTCTTCTCGTAGTCGTCTTCGGTGATGTTGAGGATCGGCTTCTTGATGACCACACCGGCCGTGTTGATGGCGATGTCGACCTTGCCGAAACGCTTGACGGTCTCGTCGAACAGCTTGACGTTGTTGTCCACCACGGACAGGTCGCCCTGGAACGCGAAGGCCTTGGCGCCCTTGGCGGTCAGCTCTTCCACGGTCTTGTCGGCCTCGGCCTTGGAGCCGGCGCTGTTGTAGTGCACGGCGATGGCAGCAGCGCCAGCGTCGACGAATTGGTGGGCGATCAGGGCGCCGAGGTTCTTGCCACCGCCAGCGATGACGGCGACTTTGCCTTTGAGGGTACGGGATGCCATGTGAGGTCCTTTGTAAACAGAAGAGAGGAGAGAAGGAGAGACACATGCCGGCTGGGACGACAGCCAGGCATCCTAGATTGGCTTTACGCCACAGACAATCCTGCATTTGATGCATAAACTATCCATAAATCCAGACCAATGAAGGGGATTCGTGGACCGGCTTGAACAGTTGCGGGTGTTCGTCCGCGTGGCAGAGCTCTCCGGCTTCGGCCGCGCCGCCGAGGACCTGGGCTTGCCACGCGCGACGGTCTCGGCGGCCGTGGCGCAGCTGGAGGCCTCGCTGGGCGCGCGCCTGCTGATGCGCACCACGCGCCGCGTGGGCCTCACGCCCGATGGCGAGAGCCTGCTGGAGCGCAGCCGGGTGCTGCTGGCCGACTACGAGGCGATCACCGACAGCTTTCCCGCCCAGGGCAGCGCGCCGCGCACGCCGATGCGCGGCCGGCTGCGGGTGGACCTGCCGGGGCGCATCGCCCGCCAGATCATGCTGCCGGCCCTGCCCACGCTGCTGGGGCAATACCCCGGCCTGGAGATCGACCTGGGCGCCAGCGACCGCATCGTGGACCTGGTCGAGAGCGGCATCGATTGCGCCGTGCGTGTGGGCCAGCTGTCTCCCAGCAGCCTGGTGGCGAAATCACTGGGCGAATTCCAGCTCGTCAACTGCGCCAGTCCGGCCTACCTGGCGGCGCATGGCATACCGCGCACGCTGGCCGACCTGGAAGCCCAGCAGCACTGGGTGGTGGGTTATGGCAGCCGGCCCAGCGGGGCCGCCGCGATGACGGCGACGTGGGACCATGTGGACGCACAAGGCGTGGCGCGGCAGACCACGGTGCGCAGCCAGATGACGGTATACGACGTGGAGACGTATATCAGCGCGGCCTGCGCCGGCCTGGGGCTGGTGCAGCTGCCCTGGTTCGATGTGCGCGCGCTGGTAGCGCAGGGCGCGCTGGCCACGGTGCTGCCCGATGCCCGCCCCACCCCGATGCCGGTGCATGTGGTGGTGCCCCATCGGCGCCACATGTCACCCCGTGTCCGGCTGTTCGCGAACTGGATGCAGGAACTGCTGGCCGACGGCCTGCAGGCCGACCCCGCGGCGGCTACGCCAGCGCGGCCCGCATCTGCGCGATGACGGCCGCGTAGTCCGGTTTGCCGAAGATCGCGCTGCCGGCCACGAAGGTGTCGGCGCCCGCGTCGGCGGCGCGGCGGATGTTGTCGACCTTGATGCCGCCGTCCACCTCCAGCCGGATGTCCTTGCCACAGGCCGTGATGCGCTTGCGCACCGCCTCGATCTTGCGCAGCGACATGTCGATGAAGGCCTGCCCGCCGAAGCCCGGGTTGACACTCATGATGAGCACGAGGTCGATGTCGTCGATGACCCAGTCCAGCACGTCCAGCGAAGCCGCGGGGTTGAACACCAGGCCGGCCTTGCAGCCCTTGGAGGTGATGGCCTGCACGCTGCGGTGCACATGCGTGGCGGCATCGGGGTGGAAGCTGATGATGTCCGCACCGGCCTCGGCGAAGGACGCGGCCAGAGCGTCGACCGGCTGCACCATCAGGTGCACGTCCAGCGGCACGGGCTGGCCGTCCGGGGTCTTCGCGTGGGGTTTCAGCGCGGCGCAGACCATCGGGCCGAGCGTGAGATTGGGCACGTAGTGGTTGTCCATCACGTCGAAATGGATCCAGTCCGCGCCGGCGGCGATGACGTTCTTCACCTCGTCGCCGAGGCGGGCGAAGTCGGCGGACAGGATGGAGGGGGAAATGCGGTAGCGCATGGCGGCGGTGGTAGTCAGGAGGATGCGGCATTTTCGCAGGTAGCATTGCCCCCCATGGCCAAGTACCAGTTCCTCGTCGAAGTCGCACCGCGTTACCTGCCGGAGCAGTCCGCGCCCGACCGGGGGCTGTATGTCTTCGCCTACAGCATCACCATCACCAACACCGGCGAGGTGGCGGCGCAGCTGATCTCGCGCAGCTGGAGCGTGAACGACGCCCACGGCCACACCGAGAAGGTCAAGGGCCTGGGCGTGGTCGGTTACCAGCCGCTGCTGCAGCCGGGCGAGAAGTTCGAATACACCAGCGGCACCCGCCTGGCCACGCCCACGGGCACCATGCACGGGAGCTATTTTTGCGTGGCCGAGGACGGCGAGAAGTTCGACTGTGACATCCCGATGTTCGTGCTCGACGCGCTGAGCGCCTCGGGCGGCGGCGGCAAGCGCACGCTGCACTGACCTTCCCGATGCCCGCCGCACCGCACCGCACGGTCCGCGACCTCGGCGGGCTGCTGGAGTCGCTGGACCCCCTGGGCTCCAACGTGCAGCGCCACCTCTGGCTGGCCGACCTGCTGCAATGGATCCGTGGCGACAGCAGCTCGGTGCCCGGCGCGGTGGCGCGCGTGCGGCTCTTCGCCGACGCGATCCAGGCGCGGCCCGAGAAGGCACTGGCGCTGCGCCATTGGTGGCATGTGATGCACCACACCATGGACATCGCGGTGCTGCTGGCGGACTTCGGCTTCTCTTCGCGCAACGCCTTCATCAGCGAGTTCTTCGAGCGGCTGCGCCAGAAGACCTTGCCGTCCACGCCCGACACCCCCGACGCCACCGAACTCTTCGCCTTCGTGGCGGCGGACCGCTTCGACGCGCAGTGGCTGCAGGGGCTGGACGAACCGCTGGTGGCGCGCATCGCGGCGCTGGTGGACCCGCTGCCCGCCGACGCCCCCGCCCCCGCGCTGGCCGCGCCCGCAGGCGTCGGGTTGGAAATCCCCAGCCTCCCCGTCGGTCTCGGCATCACCGCCTGGCACGACACGCTGCTGGAGGCCATCACCATCTGCACCAGCCAGGTCCGCGCCGCGGGGTTTGCCTCCGAGTTGCGGCTGCGCATGAGTGCCGAGGCGCGTGCCAGCGCCCCTTTCCACACGCTGGCCGAGGACTGCAGCCGGCTGCGTGCGACCTTCACGGCCGCCCAGTCCGCCGACGCCCTGCGGCAACCGGCCGCCGGGCTCGAGTTCCAGGAAGCGATGGCGCAATTCCGTGCGCAGCTGGAGGCCTGCCGCGTGGCCGGCACCTCGGTCTACGCGCATCTGGACGAGCATGGCGTCTCCATGGGGCTGGTGTTCCGCATCCGCCAGCTGCGCGAACGCATCCTGCGTATCCGCGCACTGCTGGACTGCCTGGAAGCGCCGCGCCAGCACCAGAGCACGCTGCGGCTGCTGGCGCACCTCGTCACCGTGCGCCACGACCGGCGCAGCCTGCGCGCACTGGTCGGCTCCAACTCCTCCATGCTCGCGACCAAGGTCACGGAGCGCCACTCCGAGGTGGGCGAGCACTACATCACGCGCAACGCCGCCGAGTTCCGCGCCATGCTGCGCCAGGCCGCGGGCGGCGGTGCACTGACGGCCCTCACCACCTGGGGCAAGTTCACGCTGGTGTCGATCGGGCTGGCTGCCTTCTGGAACGGCTTCTGGGCCGGCCTGCTGTATGCCGGCAGCTTCGTGCTGATCCAGTTGCTGCACTGCACGCTGGCCACCAAGCAGCCCGCGATGACGGCACCCGCGATGGCCGCCAGGCTCAAGGACCAGACCTCCCCCGGGGCGCTGGAGTCCTTCGTGGACGAGGTCTCGCACCTGGTGCGCTCGCAGGTGGCAGCGGTGATCGGCAACGTGGGGCTGGTGGTGCCGGTCACGGTGGCGCTGTCGCTCGCCATCCAGTGGACGCGCGGCCACCCGATGCTCTCGCCGCAGGAGGCGCAATACGTGTTCCACAACCTGCACCTGCTGGGGCCCAGCGTGTTCTTCGCGGCCTTCACGGGGGTGCTGCTCTTCGCCTCCAGCATCATCGCGGGCTGGACGGAGAACTGGTTCGTCTTCAACCGGCTGGATTCGGCGCTGCGCCACAACCCGGCCTTCACGCGCCGCCTGGGCGCGGCGCGCGCCGACCGCTGGGCCACCTTCCTGCGCCAGAACATCTCGGGCCTGGCCTCGAACATCTCGCTGGGTTTCATGCTGGGCCTGATCCCGCCCATCGTGGGCTTCTTCGGCCTGGGGCTGGACGTGCGCCATGTCACGCTCTCAGCCGGGCAACTGGCTGCCGCGGCGGCGGCCACGGGCTGGAGCGTGCTGCGCGAGCCGGCGCTGTGGTGGTGCGTGGCGACCATCCCGCTGATCGGGCTGCTGAACCTGACGGTGAGTTTCTACTGCGCGTTCCGCCTCGCCGTGTTGTCGCATGCCATCGGCGCGGTGGACCGCAAGCGGCTCACGCGCGCCGTGCGCTCGCGCATCCTCCACCATCCGACGAGTTTCGTGTGGCCGGTCACGCCGTCCGCGGCGCAGTCCGCCGATCCTCCCGGGCGTTGAGGGCGGCTGCGGCATGGGCGAATTCGAACTCATCACGCGCTGCTTCCAGCGCCCCGTGCGCCATGCGGTGCTGGGCGTGGGCGACGACTGCGCGCTGCTGCAACCGCGCCCCGGCCACCAGCTCGCGATCTCCAGCGACATGCTGGTCGAGGGCCGGCATTTCTTCGCCGGCACCGATCCGTTCCGCCTCGGCCACAAAGCGCTGGCCGTGAACCTCAGCGACCTTGCGGCCTGCGGCGCGCGGCCCCTGGCCTGCACACTGGCGCTGGCGCTGCCGCAGGCGGACCTGCCCTGGTGCCAGGCCTTCGCCGACGGCTTCTTCGCGCTCGCCGACCCGCACGGCTGCGAGCTGGTGGGCGGCGACACCACGCGTGGCCCGTTGAACATCTGCGTCACGGTTATCGGCGAGGTGCCGGTGCAGCAGGGCCGCAGCCTCGCGCTCCTGCGCAGCGGCGCGCAGGCCGGTGACGACCTGTATGTGAGCGGGCAGCTGGGCGATGCGCGACTGGCGCTGGAACACCTCTGCGAGCGCCTCACGCTGCCACCGGCCCTGCTGGCGCCGGCGCGCGCCCGGCTGGAGACGCCCACCCCGCGGGTAGCGCTGGGGCTGGCACTGCGCGGCATCGCCAGCGCGGCCATCGACCTCAGCGACGGCCTGCTGGGCGACATCGGGCATGTGCTGCAGGCCTCCCGCGTGGGGGCCACGGTCGATGCGGATGCCGTGGCCGGCTGCCTGGCTGCGTCCCGGCATGCCGAGTTCGCCGCGCTGGGTTTGCCGACAACGCTGTGGCGCCAGGCCACGCTGGCCGGCGGCGACGACTACGAACTGGCCTTCACGGCCCCACCCGCGATGCGCGAGCCCGTGGCGCGTGCCGCGTCCCTGGCCCACACGCCCGTGACCCGCATCGGCTGCATCGACGCGGCCCCCGGGTTGCGGTTGGTGGATGCACAAGGCACCCCCCTGGCCGCGGCGGACTTCGCCTCCTTCGACCACTTCGCCTGATCCACGGCGTCCGGTCGGGCAGCGCCGCCGCCGCCGAGGGCCACGCGACCGCTACTTCTGTGCCTGCTTGACGGCGTCCGCCATATCGGCGGCGATCTTGGCCACCGCCTCGTCGGTGCCCATCTCGCCCACGATGGCCTGCGTGACACGCGTCACGGTGGGCAGCATGATGGCGCGGTTGAAGCGGTAGCCCTGGAACTGGTAGGCCACGGGGGACAGGCTGCCCACGCCGCTGCCGAAGACCCCCAGCGCCGCACGCGCCTGCGCGCTGGCGGCGGGATAGGGAACGCCCTTCTTCGCCAGGCCGATGTGGGCCGGGATGTTCTCGGTGCGGCTCGCGAACTCGGCGTAGTTGGCCTCCTGTGCCATGAAGTCCAGGAACATGCCCACCTCCTTCGGCGCCTTGGAGGTCTTCAGCGCCACCCAGGCCGCGCCGCCGGGGATGCCGGTGCAGGCGGCCGGGCCGCAGGGGTTGGGCACGGCCACCCAGTCGAAGGCGTTGCCGATGTCTTTCTGCAGGCGGTTGATCTGCCAGGAGCCCGACAGCACCATCACCGTGCGGCCGTTCTTGAACTCGCCGATGGAGTCGGCATAACTGGAGCCGCCCGAGCCGGCCCAGACCTCCTTGAGCATGGCGCCGTCCTTGTGCCAGCCCACGAACTTGGTCACGGCGGCCTTGTAGCCATCGTCCAGCACCAGCTCGCCCTTGGCATCGAAGATCTTCGCGCCGTAGCTGATGGCCGGGCCGGCGAAGCGGTGGCCGGAACGGTCCCAGGCCAGCGCGGCCGGTGTCTGCGTGGCCTTGGCGACCTTGCGTGCGGCCTCCACCCATTCGTCCCAGGTCGCCTTGGCGCCGGGCAGCGGCAGCTTGGCCTGCTCGAAGAGTGTCTTGTTAACGTAAGGGCCGGTCATCGTGAGCTGCGACATGAAGCCGTAGATGCCCTTGTCCGTCGGGCTGGGGCGCAGCCAGGGCAGCGTGGTGCCGAAGTTGTCCTCCCAGTACTTGCGGTCCTTCACGAAGCCACCGATGTCCAGGTAGTACTTCGACAGGCCACCGAGATCGGTCACCCGCGCGATGTCGGGGCCCTGGCCCGCGGCCAGCTGCACGGGCAGCTGCTCCACGATGGTCTTGTAGGGCACCACGTCGAGGATGACCTTGGTGCCGGGATTGGCCGCCTCGAACTTCTTCGCCAGTTCGGCCGTGACGTCGCACTCGATGCCATCCTGGTAACACATGACACGGATGTCGGCCGCGTGGACCGCCAGGGGCCACAGGGCGCTCGCGGCCAGCGTGATGGCGCCCAGCGCCGGAAGTCGGATTACCATGGTGTGCTCCTCGGAAGCTCGGACGAGGCCGCACAGCGGGATTGCGGTGGCCGGCATCTGTCGATGTTGTGGGCGCAATGCTAGGGCTGCCGCCCGCCGCGCCACTTATGGTTTGTACCGATCACCTGCTGGCATGACAGTCACCGACGTTTCACGCGATGCGCAGTTGCCCTCGCCCTTCGTGCGTGTGGATGGCACGCCGGTGGCCACGCCACGGCAATGGAACGCCCGGCGCGAGGAGATCACCCACCAGCTGCTGCCGGTGGTGTATGGCGCCATGCCCCCCGCGCCTGCCTCTACCACGGGCGTGGCGCTGCACGCTTCAACCGTGCGGCGCCTGGGCGGCGCGCGGCTGCTGAGCTACCGTGTCCGCGTCGACGGCCGGCATGCTTTCCTGCTGCGCGTCTTCGTGCCGGACGCGGCGGGCCCGTTCCCGGTGCTGCTGCATGGCGACGGCTGCTGGCACTACGCCACCGACGACGTGCTCGCCACCGTGCTGGCGCGGGGCTACGCCTTCGCGCAGTTCAACCGGCTGGAAGTGGCCCCCGACGTGCCCGACACCGCGCTCTGTGCGGAGGAGCAGGCGTTGCTATTCGGCGCGGCCCTGCCGGAGGAGGGCTTCGGCGCCATCGCGGCCTGGGCATGGGCCTACCACCGCGCCGTGGACGTGCTGCTGCAGTTGCCCTTCCTGCAGCCGGGCGCCATCGCCGCGGTGGGGCATTCGCGTGGTGGCAAGGCGGCGTTGCTGGCGGGGGCCACCGACGCGCGCATCGCCGTCACCAGCGCGAACAACTCCGGCGCCGGTGGCGCGGGCTGCTGGCGCTGGCGCGGGACGGGCGCGGAGGGCCTGCGTGACATCACCACGGCGTTCCCGCACTGGTTCGGGCCGGCGCTGGCGGGGTATGCGGAGCGCGAGCACGCGTTGCCCTTTGACCAGCATCTGCTCAAGGCGCTGGTCGCTCCCCGTGCATTGCTCACCACCGAGGCACTGGACGACCTCTGGGCCAATCCGCAAGGAAGCTGGCAGACCCACCGCGCCGCACAGGAGGTCTACCGCTTCCTCGGCGCGCCGGAGCGCATCGCGATCGGCAACCGCGCAGGCGGGCACGACCATGCACCCGAGGACTGGCAGCGGCTGCTGGACTTCTGCGATGCGCAGCTGCGCGGAGATGCGGCGCGCTTCCCACCGCAGGCCGACCCCTATCCCGGCCTGCCGCCCGCACACGCCTGGCAGAGCCCTGCGTGCTGAGGCACTCGCGCATCCGGCGGACACGGGTTTGCCCTGTAGCTGCCTTGCGCGGCGCCGCGCCATGATGCCGCTCCAGATGGACGACCCCACACCACCCCACGATCCGCCCCTGCGCAGCCGCCGCTGGTTCGCCGATGCGGGCATGCGCGGCTTCGCGCACCGCCAGCGCGCGCAGCAGATGGGCCTGCGCCGCGAGGACGTGCTGACGCGGCCCTGCATCGCCATCATCAACACCTGGAGCGACCTGTCGCCCTGCCACGCCCACCTGCGCGAGCGCGCCGACAGCGTGAAGCGCGGCGTGCTGATGGCCGGTGGCACGCCCTTCGAGCTGCCCGCGCTGGGCCTGGGCGAGGTGATGGTCAAGCCCACCACCATGCTCTACCGCAACCTGCTGGCCATGGACGTGGAGGAGCTGCTGCGCTCCAACCCCGTGGACGGCGTGGTGCTGCTGGCCGGCTGCGACAAGACCACACCGGGCACGGTGATGGGCGCCGTCAGTGCAGGCCTGCCCACCATCTTCTGCGCCGCCGGCCCCATGCTCAACGACCGCCACCTGCGCCGCACCGACACCGGTTGCGAATCGCGCACCGTCGGGGCCGGGACGCACACGCGCATGTTCTGGGACGAGCACCAGGCCGGCCGCCTGGGCAGTGACGAATGGGTCCAGCTGGAGTCGCGCATGACGCGCAGCCCCGGCACCTGCAACACCATGGGCACAGCCAGCACCATGACCGCCATCGTCGAGGCGCTGGGCCTGGCGCTGCCCGGCGCCACCTCCGTCCCGGCGATGGACGCGCAGAACGTGCGCAACGCCACCACCTGCGGCGAACGCATCGTGGCCATGGTGCGCGAGGGGCTGACGCCGCAGCGCATCCTCACGCGTGCGTCCTTCCTCAACGCCGCCACGGTGCAGATGGCGCTGGGCGGCTCCACCAATGCGGCGATCCACATCCTGGCCATGGCCGGGCGTGCGGGGGTGGCGCTGACGCTCGACGACCTGGACCGGCTGGGCCGCGAGGTGCCGGTGCTGGCCAACCTGTTCCCCAGTGGCGACCGGCTGATGGAGGACTTCCACTACGCCGGCGGTGTGCCCGCGCTGATGCTGCGCCTGCGCGCGCGGCTGGCGCTGGATGCGTTGACGGTCACGGGACACACACTGGGCCAGAACCTGCAAGGCCGCGAGGTGCTGGACGACGACGTGGTGCGCCCGATCAACAACCCCGTGAGCGCCAGCGGTGCACTGGCTGTGCTGCGTGGCAACCTGTGCCCCGAGGGTGCCGTGATGAAGGCCGCCGCAGCCGGCGCGCGCTTCCTGCGCCACCGGGGACGGGCCATCGTCTTCGACGGCCCTGCCGACATGGCGGCACGCATCCACGATCCGCTTCTGGAGGTGGACGAAGACAGCGTGCTGGTGCTGCGCGGTGCCGGCCCCGTGGGCGGCCCCGGCATGCCCGAATGGGGCAATTTGCCGATCCCCAAGAAGCTGCTGGAACGCGGCGTGCGCGACATGCTGCGCATCTCGGACGCGCGCATGAGCGGCACGCACTACGGCAGCTGCGTACTGCACGTGAGCCCCGAGAGCGCCGTGGGCGGCCCGCTGGCGCTGGTGCAGGATGGCGACACCATCGCACTCGACCTGGACGCGCGCACCCTCACGCTGTGCGTCGACGATGCCGAGCTGGCGCGCCGCCGCGCGGCCTGGCAACCGGTGCCCTCGCCCTACACGCGCGGTTTCACGCGGCTCTACCAGCAGCATGTGACGCAGGCCCACCTGGGCTGTGACTTCGACTTCCTGCAGGGCACGGACCCCACGCCCGAACCCGCCATCTACTGAGCACCGTTCATGAAACCCTTCGACGCCCTGTTTGCATCCGCGGGTGTGCCCCTGGGCACCTGGCTGATGTCCGCCAGCCCGCTGCTGGCCGAGGCCACAGCACAGGCCGGCTTCGACTGGCTGGTGGTGGACATGGAGCATGCGCCGCTGGACCTGGGCACGCTGGTGGCGACGCTGCAGGCCCTGCAGGGCCGCGCGGCGCAACCCATCGTGCGCATTCCGTGGAACGACGCCGTCACCATCAAGCGCGTGCTCGATGCCGGCGCGTCCACGCTGCTGGTGCCCTTCGTGCAGGACGCCGACGAGGCACGCGCGGCCGTGGCGGCCATGCGGTACCCGCCCGAAGGCACGCGGGGCATGGCGGCCATGAGCCGGGCCTCGCGCTTCGGCACCGTGCCCAACCACTTCGCGCATGCCAACACCCAGGTGGGCCTGGTGGTGCAGATCGAGACCCCCGCCTCGCTCGCGCAGCTGGAAGCCATCGCCGCGGTGCCGGGCGTGGACGCGCTCTTCCTCGGGCCGGGCGACCTCAGCGGCGCCATGGGTGTACCGGGCCAGATCGGCCACCCCGACGTGGCCGCCGCCATCCAGGACGCGGCGCACCGCGCGCGGGCCTGCGGCGCGCGCATCGGCACCGTGATGGGCACGGTGGAACAGGTGCAGCAATGCCGCGACTGGGGCTACCACTTCGTGGGCCTGGCCTCGGACCTGGGGCTGTACATGCGGGCCTGCACCGGCGCGTTGAAGACGCTGCGCGACAGCGCCCCCGCCATCCACGGCAACTACTGACGAGACCAGACGAGATGAGAAAAGGCAGCATGGACACCATCCGCTGGGGCATCATCGGTTGCGGCAGCATGGGCCGCGAGCACATCCTGAACCTGGCCGCGCTCGGCGGCGCCGAGGTCACGGCGCTGGCAGACACCTTTGCCGACAGCCGCGAAGCCGCACTGGCGCTGTGCGCCGAAGCACGTTTCCGGCCGCAGGCCTTCGACGACCACCGGGCGCTGCTGGCCTCGGGGCTGTGCGACGCCGTGGCCATCGCCACGCCCAACTTCACACACGCCGCGATCCTGCGCGATGCGCTGGCCACCGACCTGCACATCCTGGCCGAGAAGCCGCTGGTCACGCGCATCGAAGACGGGCTCGACCTGCTGCAGCGCGCACGCGGCCGCCGCGCGCTGGCCTGGGTGGCGCAGGAGTACCGCTACATGCCGCCCGTGGCCGAGATGGTGCGCATGGCCCATGGGGGCGCGGTGGGCCGCATCCACCAGGTGGCGATCCGCGAGCACCGCGAGCCTTTCTACCCCAAGGTGGGCGACTGGAACCGCTTCAATGCCAACACCGGTGGCACGCTGGTCGAGAAGTGCTGCCACTACTTCAACCTCATGGACTTCATCCTGCGCGAACGGCCGCAGCGGGTCTTTGCCAGTGGCGGGCAGAGCGTGAACCACCTCGACGAACGCTACGAAGGCAAGGCACCGGACATCCTGGACAACGCCTTCGTGATCGTGGAGTACGCGTCCGGCGCGCGCGCGCACCTGGACCTGTGCATGTTCGCCGAGAACTCGGTGGACAACGAACACATCACGGTGGTGGGCGACGAAGGCAAGCTCGAATCGCTGCTGCCCTCGGGCGTGTTGCGCCACGGCCGGCGCGAGGACTGGGGCCGCCGCGCGGTGTGGGGCGAAGCATCGGGAACGGCCAAGGGCATTGCCGTGCGCCAGGTGCGCGACACCAACATCAAGTACCTCGGCCAGCACTTCGGCGCCAGCTACGTGGAGCACCAGCGCTTCGCAGCCGCATTGCGTGCCGGTACCCCCGCCGAGATCGGCCTGGAGGAAGGCCTGCGCTGCGTGGCCACGGGCCTGGCGGCGCACCGCAGCATCGCCGAGCGGCGCGCGGTGGACATCGCGGAGATCCTGCCGTGACGCACACCCTGTACCCCTCGCTGAAGGACCGCGTGGTCTTCATCTCCGGTGGCAGCTCGGGCATCGGTGCCGAGCTGGTGCGCGCCTTCGCGGCACAGGGTGCACGCGTGGCCTTCTGCGGCACGCGGGCGGGCGGCGGCGACGGCCTGATTGCCGAGGCCGCGGCGGCGGGCCATCCCCGGCCGTGGTACGCGCCTTGCGATGTGCGGGATGTGCGCGCCTACCAGGCCGTGCTGGCCCGCGTGGAGAAGGAAGTGGGCCCGGTGCGCGTGCTGGTCAACAACGCCGGCCGGGACGACCGTCACACCATGGAGGAGGTCACCCCCGAGTTCTGGGACGACCGGCTGGCGCTGAACCTCAAGCACTATTTCTTCGCCATCCAGTCGGTCGCACCCGGCATGGCGGCGGCCGGTGGCGGCAGCATCATCAACATGGGGTCGGTGGGCTGGATGCGCGGCCGGCCCAACCTGGTGGGCTACAGCACCGCGAAGGCCGGCATCCTGGGCCTCACGCGCACGCTGGCACGCGAACTGGGGCCACGCGCCATCCGCGTCAACGCCATCGTGCCGGGCGCCATCCTCACCGAACGCCAGACCACGCTGCACCGCGACCCGGCGGCCGACCAGCAGTACCTCGACCTGCAGTGCCTGAAGATCCGGCTGGACCCGGGCCATGTGGCACGGCCCACGCTGTTCCTGGCGGCCGACGACAGCGACGGCATGACGGGCCAGCATGTGCTGGTGGACGCGGGGCTGGCACAGCAGTCGGTGCTGACCTGAGGGCGGGCGCTGCCGCTACCCCTTCTTCTGCCGCAGTTCCGCCCCATCGTCCGGCGCCAGCCGCATTAAGAACAGCAGCGACAACATCGTCACGGTGCCGATGACCAGGAAGGCCGGCGAGAAGTCGCGCGGCTGCAGCGCCAGCGTGCTGCCGCCATGCCACCACGCGGCCAGCGCCACCAGGGCCGCGCCCACAGTCACACCGAAGCTCTGCGAGAGCTGCTGCGCCATCGCCATCAGCGTGGTGGCATCGCCCATGCGCGGCTTGGGCACGCCCGAGAAGCCCAGCGTCTGCAGCGCCACCATGCCCATGGAGTTGACCAGCCCGCCCAGCATCAGCGTGCCGAAGATCAGCGGGTGCGGCGTGGCCGGCGTGAACAGGCTGTAGCTGGCGTAGGTGAGGCTGCAGGTGACCGTGGTGCCCAGCAGCAGGGTGCGAAAGCGCAGTCGCTGGAGGACCTGCGTGATCAGCGCCCGTGTGGCCAGCGAGCCGATGGCCGTGGCCACGGTGAGCATGCCCGACGCCAGCGGCGACAGGCCGAAACCCAGCTGCAGCATCAGCGGCAGCAGGAAGGGGGACGCGCCGATGGCGATGCGCAGCGGCGTGCCGCCCACCAGCGACGTAAAGAACGTGCGATAGCGCAGTATGCCCAGGTCCAGCAGCGCCCGCTCCATGCGCCGGCTGTGCACCGCGTAGCCCGCCAGCGCGAGCAGGCCCGCAACGGCCAGCGCTGCGATGAGCGAGGCAGGCACCAGGCCCTTGCCGGTCAGCTCCATCGCGCCCACCAGCCCGCACAGTCCCAGCGCCAGCAGCACGAAGCCCGGCAGGTCGAAGCGGCGCCGCGGCTGGTCCCCGGCCTCGTCGCGCACCAGCCACCACGCCAGCAGGATGCCCAGGATGCCGAAGGGCACGTTAATCAGGAAGATCCAGCGCCACGAGCTGAAGGTGACGATGGCGCCGCCCACCAGCGGCCCCACCATGCGCCCGATGGTGGGCGGCACGGTGAACCACACCATCGCGGCGACCATCATCGCGGGCTGCACATTGCGCAGCAGGATCAGGCGCGCCACCGGCACCATCATCGCGCCGCCCAGCCCCTGCAGGATGCGGCACACCACCAGCTGTGCCAGCGAGTCGGCCGCCCCACACAGCGCCGAGCCCAGCGAGAAGAAGGCGATGGCGGCGCAGAACACGCGCTTGGCGCCGAAGCGGTCCGCGCACCAGCCGCTGAGCGGCAGGAACACGGCCAGGCTCAGCAGGTAGGAGGTAATGGCCAGGTTCAGGTGCAGCGGCTGCACCTGCAGCGCCTGCGCGATGCTGGGCAACGCCGTGGCCATGACGGAGGTGTCCAGGTTCTGCAGGAACAGCGGGAACGCCACCACGAGCGGGATGATGCGGGCACGGGCGGTCGTCGACATGCGTCAACCCAGGGCGTCCGCGCGCGCACGGCGCACCAGGAACAGGCCGCTGGCGATCACGATGGCGCCGCCCAGCAGCGTGAAGCGGTCGGGCACCGCGCGCCAGACGAACCAGTCCAGCGCGATGGCCCAGGCCAGTGCCGTGTACTCGAAGGGCGCGACCACCGAGGCCTGCCCGTGGCGGAAAGCCTCGGTGATGGCCAGCTGGCCCAGGAAGCCCGCTACCGCCAGCCCGGCCAGCAGCGGCCAGTGCTGGGCCTGCAACGGCTGCCATTGCGGCCAGGCGAGCAGGCCGCCACCCACGGCCATGCTCATCGTGGTCCAGAACACCAGCGTCACGCTGGGCTCTGTGCGGCTCAGCACACGACCCAGGATGGCGGACAGCGCGTAGCAGGATGCCGCGCCCAGCACGGCCAGCGCGCCCCATGAGAAGAAGGCGCCTTTGTCCGGGCGCATGGCCACCAGCACGCCACCGAAGCCGGCGGCGATGGCCCACCAGCTGTGCGGCGAGACACGCTCGCGCAGCAGCGGCATGGACAGCAGCGTGATCAGCAGCGGCGCGATGAAGAACAGCGTGTAGGCCTCGGCCAGGCCCAGCGCCTTCAGCGAGAAAGTGAAGAGCGTCAGCATCAGCACGCCCAGCACGCCCCGCACCGCATGCAGCCGCCAGCGCACGCGCAGCAGCGTGTGGGCCTCGCGCCGCCACAGCACATACGTGACCACCAGCGGCAAGCCCACCAGCCCGCGCAATGCGGCCACCTGCACCGACGGGTACACGCCCGCCAGCGTCTTGAGCAGCGCGTCCATGAAGGAAAAGAAGGTCACCGCCGCCAGCATCGCGAGGATGCTGCGCAGGTTTCCGGACAAGGGCATGGGGTCGCGAACCTCGACGCTCAGGGCATGCACCGCTCGAGCCGGAGCCCGACCGCGCGTTTGGCGAAGCCCTTCCAGTCCGCCGCTTCGCCCCGCGTCTCGCCGGGCCGTTGGCAGTCGGCGGAGGGCGCGGTCACGTCCAGGTACGGCTGCATGGCCATGTCGTTGCGCAGGTGGCGCCCCAGGAACGCGGTGGTGAAGTGCTGCGCGATGTTGTTCATGCGGTTGTTGTCCCACACCGCGTCGACATAGTGCTCGGCCGGTGGTGCCTTGCCCGCTTCCCGCGCCCAGGTTTCCACCGGTGCCGGGATGGGCGCACCCGCGTTGTGGCCGGCGTTATCGAAAGTGAGCAGGTAGCGCGGTGCGTTGGCGCTGGCCTCGAACAGGTTGCGCACGCCAGGGGCGTAGCCCGAGACCGTGTCCGCGCTGCCGGCGACGAAGAACACCGGCGTGCGGATACCCGCCAGCCCGGCGGCGTCCCACATGCCGGTCCTCCAGCCCCAGGGACCGAAGACCACTGCGGCCTTGATGCGCGGGTCCATGCTGGCCTGGTAGGCCGGGTTGCCAGCCTGCCGCACGGCCAGCGCGCCCTGGGGGACCCATTGGGGATTGGCGACCGCCGCCGCGCTGTAGCCGCCTCCGATCGCATTGAGCACACCGTAGCCACCCATCGAGTAGCCGATCAGGCCGGTGCGCTGCACGTCGACCAGGCCCTTCAGGGTGCCGTCGGGGTCGTTGGCGCCCAGGCGGGCCATCTGCTCGATGGCGAACAGCTGGTCCAGGGAGCGGTTCAGCAGCGTGCTGCCGAACGCCTTCTGGTCGCCATAGGTGCTATCGGTGTGGTCGATGGACACCACCACATACCCCTTGCTGGCCAGGTTCTCGCCGAGGTGGCTCAGCAGGAAGCGGTTGCCGGGATAGCCGTGCGAGATGATCACCAGCGGGTACGGGCCCCGCGAAGCGTCCGGCGCCGCGGCGCGCCGCGCCCGACCGTACAGCGTGGCCTCGGTCTTGCCATCGCGCGTGAGGACGCGGTAGCTACCGGCCGGGGCGTCTGTGGGCATGGCCGGGTACCACAGCTCCACCGTCATGGGGCGGTCGTAACGGGGCAGGGGCGCGTCGGCCTTGGCATTGACGATGTCGAGCTGGCCTGGATTGCGCCACTGCAGCGTCTTCACGCCGACCGGGAACGCGCCGTAGGCCGCCAGCTCCGGTGCGTCGGAGCGCAGGTTGTCGATGTGGTTGTCCAGCACCTGCGCGCAAGCGCCATGGCAGAGCACCGCTGCAAGCGTGGTGGCAAGGGCCTTCTTCAGCATGGGTGCTCCTGGTCGGTGTGCAAGGTGGGGGGATGGGAGGGCGCGGCAAGCATACCCGCACCCGGCCTGGGCGGTGGCCAGGCGTCCGGGGGCGTCGCGATAATCGACGCATGCAGGATTCCGGCACCTCCCCTCCCGCGGCCTCCGTTTCCGAAGGAGAGGGTCCGCCCATCGCGCGGCCCGGGGCGGCATTTCTCTGGTCGCACCCTGCGCACTGGATCGCGCTGGGCTTCGGCTCGGGCCTGAGCCCCAAGGCGCCGGGCACGGCGGGCACGCTGTGGGCCTGGTTGTCGTTCGTGGTGCTGCAGCTGTGGCTCACGCCCGCGCAGATGGCGTGGGTGGTGGCGGCAGCGCTGCCCCTGGGCTGGTGGGCCTGCACGGTCTGCGCGCGCGACATGCGGGTGCGCGACCCCGGCAGCATCGTGTGGGACGAGGTGGCTGCCTTCTGGCTGGTGCTGTGGGTGCTGTGGCCCGCGGGCTGGATCGTGCAGCTCTGCGCCTTCTTGCTGTTCCGCTTCTTCGACGCCGTGAAGCCGGGCCCCGTGCGTTGGGCCGACCAGCTCTTCCATGCCGTGGACCTGCAGCACGACCGCCACGGATGGGCCAAGACCGGCCTGGGCATCATGCTCGACGACCTGGTGGCGGCCGGCTGCACGCTGCTGGTCTTTGCCCTGTGGAGAAGCTTCGCATGAACGACACGCCACTGCCCGCCACCCCCTCGGTCCCGGCCGCCGCGCACTGGTGCCGGGAGCTTGCCACGCTGCTGCAGCACCGGCGCTGGATGCTGGCCACGGCCGAGAGCTGCACGGGCGGCCTGATCGCCGCCGCCTGCACCGACCTCGCCGGGTCCAGCGCCTGGTTCGAACGGGGCTTCGTGAGTTATTCCAACGCCGCCAAGCAGGAATTGCTGGGGGTGCCGGCCGCACTGATCACGACCCACGGCGCCGTGAGCGAAGCGGTCGCACGGGCCATGGCGGAGGGGGCACGTGCCCATGCGCAGGCCCAGGTGGCCGTGGCCGTGACCGGCATCGCTGGGCCCACGGGGGGTAGCGCGGACAAGCCCGTGGGCACAGTGTGTTTCGGCTGGAACATCGATGGCCGCGTGTCGACGGAGCGCCACGTGTTCGCCGGGGACCGCGCGGCCGTGCGCACCGCCACCGCGCTGCACGCGTTGGAGCGGCTGGTGACGCTGGTGCGCGCGGCCTGAGCGACGGCGAGCCTCGGCCGACGGCGCCCATGGCCGCGAAGATGCCAGTGAAGGCGCCAGCGAAGAAGGCGCGCACGCCGCGCAGCCACCACTACCACGTGTACGTCGTCGCGCTGTCGGACGAGGTCTGGAACATCGCCGCCTTCCGCAAGGCCAACCCCGACTACCAGCTGGGCCAGCCCTTCGTCTATGTGGGCATGACCGGCCTGGACCCGGACCTGCGCTTCGACCGGCACATGGCGGGCATCCAGTCGAATAGTTATGTACGCCGCTTCGGGCTGCGCCTGCTGCCCGCGCTCTACGCCGTCTACAACCCCATGCCATACGAAGCGGCGCGCGACATGGAAGTGGAATTGGGCATCGCGCTGCGCGAGCGGGGTTACGGCGTCTGGCAAGGCTGAGGGCGCTGCCGCGCATTGACACACCTCGGTCGTCTGGATATATTTCTCAACTGGAGAAATTAAATGAATTCCGCCCCAGGAGACATCCAAACCGTCCGTGGCCAGGTCCTCTCGCTCATCCGCGACGAGGGTCCGATGTCGCGCGCCGAGCTGGCGCGGCGGCTCGACCTGTCGGCCACCACCATCACGCGGGTCGTCAACGAGCTCGACAGCGGCAGGGTGCTGGCCGAGGGCCAGGCCCAGGCGCAGGCGGGAGCAGGCCGACCGGCCACCACGTTGCACATCCGCGCCGACTCGTGCAGCGTCGCCGCCGTGCAGATCGGCATCGGCATGGTGCAGCTGGGCATCTTTAATGCGCTGGGCGCGCGCCTGGCAACGGACCAGTTCGCCTACACCGTGGAAGACGGGGCCAACGCTATGCTGCGCCGCGTGGCCGAAGGCCTGAAGGCGCTGGCGAAAGCCAACGGCCTGGCGGGCTCGCTGAGCGGCATCGGCGTGGCGGTGCCGGGGCCGGTGGACGCGGCAGGCCGGCGCATGCTCGTGTCGATCCGCCTGGACTGGCGCGACCTGCCCGTGGCCGATACGCTGGAAGCCCTGACCGGCATCGCCACCACCGTGGAACACAACGTGCGAGCGATGGCGCTGGCCGAGGCGCGCTACGGCCAGGGCAAGGGGCTGCGCAGCGTGGCTTTCGTCTACCTGCGCTCGGGTCTGGGTGCGGGCCTGGTGGTACAGGGCCAGCCGTTCTCCGGCGGCGTGCATGGCGCCATCGAGATCGGCCACCTGCAGGTGATCGAGGGCGGCGTGGCCTGCGTCTGTGGCGGCAAGGGCTGCATCGAGACCGTGATGTCCGAGGCTGCGCTGCGCACCATCACCAAGCGCCTGCGCATCGTGCCGGAGCCCAATGCGCTCACTGCGATCTGGTCGGCCGCACAGCGGCGCGAAGATGCCGCGCGGGTGGTGGACGGCATCGTGGGACCGCTCTCCACGGGACTGAGCGCGCTGGCCACCTTGCTAAACCCTGAACTCGTGCTGCTGGGCGGCGCGCTGGCGGACATCCCCGATGCATTGTTCGAGCGCATCGTGCAGGCCGCCTGGCAGCGGGCACTGCCCGTGGTGCGCACCTCCAGCCGCATCGAACGTTCGCAGCTAGGCGCCGACGCCGGCCTGGCCGGTGGCGCCACGGTGGCGCTGGACCGCTTTCTCTACGCCTGACGGCACCCACCCGACTCTTGAAGCAGGAGACACCATGACCCCCGCCCTGTACGACGGCCCAATGCCGCAGCCCCCACGATGAGCAGCGCCGCCGACACCGCGCTGCCCGCGATGCCCGCCGCTGCGGAGGCACCGCGCCAGATTCCCATGCCCTGGCTCTACCTGATCACCTTCGTGCTGGGCATCGGCCTGTGGACGGTGGCCGCGAAGGTGTCCGCCAACGCACTGATCCCGACCCCGCAGGCCGTGCTGATCGCCTTCTGGCAGGTGCTGGGCGACGGCACGCTGTGGGACAACACCATCGCCAGCCTGGGCCGCGTGGTCTCAGGCTTCCTGCTGGGCGTGGCACTCGCCATTCCCGCCGGCTTCCTGATGGGCTGGTACCACCTGGCGCGCGGACTGGTGGAACCCTGGGTACAGTTCCTGCGCACGGTGCCGCCGCTGGCGCTGATCCCGCTGGTGATCGTGGTGCTGGGCATCGGCGAGGACGCGAAGATCTTCGTGATCTTCCTGGCAGCTTTCCTGTCCTGCGTCTTGGCCAGCTACCAGGGCGTGCGCAATGTCGACAACACACTGGTCAACGCGGCGCGGGTGCTGGGCGCGGGCGACTGGACCATCTTCCGCCGCGTGGTGGTGCCTGCCTCCATGCCCTTCATCTTCGTGGGCATGCGGGTCGCACTCGGCGCCTCCTGGGCCACGCTGGTCGCCTCCGAGCTCATCGCCGCGCCCTCGGGCCTGGGCCGCATGATGCAGGTGGCCACGCAGTTCCTGCAGACCGACCGCATCATGGTCGGCATCTTCATGATCGGCCTGCTGGGCTTCGCGATGGACCGCACGCTGCTGTGGGCCGAACGGCGGCTCACGTCCTGGCAGGAGGTGCGGACATGAATGCCGCCATCTCCGTCCGCAATGCGACGAAGGTCTATGAAACGGCACGTGGCCGCACCGTCAGCCTGGACCGCGTGACCCTGGACATCGCACAGGGCGAATTCATCACGCTGGTCGGGCCCTCGGGCTGCGGCAAGTCCACCATGCTGAACCTGATCGCCGGCCTGCTGATGCCCACCTCGGGCGACGTGCTGGTGGACGGCAAGCGCGTCACCGGCCCGGGCCCGGACCGTGGCGTGATCTTCCAGCAGTACGCGCTGTTCCCCTGGCTCACGGCGCAGCAGAACGTGGAGTTCGGCCTGCGGCTGCAGAACATCGGTGCCAAGGAGCGCACCGAACGCGCGCGCCACTACCTGCGCCTGGTGGGCCTGCAGGAGTTCGGCCACGCGCTGCCCAAAGAGCTGTCGGGCGGCATGAAGCAGCGCTGCGCCATCGCACGCGCCTATGCCGTGAACCCCTCGCTGCTGCTGATGGACGAGCCCTTCGGCGCGCTGGACGCACTCACGCGCGTGCAGATGCAGGACGAGCTGCTGGGCACCTGGCAGCAGGAGCGCAAGACGGTGGTCTTCATCACGCACGACGTGGACGAGGCCGTGTACCTCGCCAGCCGCGTGGTGGTGATGAGCCCGCGCCCAGGGCGCATCAGCGAAATCATCGACGTGCCCCTGCCCTACCCGCGCAACGACGAACTGCGCCTGTCCCCCGAGTTCGCCGAGATCCGCGCGCATGTTTGGCGCGGCGTTCACCACCGTGAGGGGGCGCACCCCGCGCCCGTTCCCACCAACCACCCCTGAGGAGACCGCCATGAACCGTGACAAGAGAACCACCCTGCGCGCCGCCACGGCCGCACTCGCAGGCAGCGCCATTGGCGCCTTCGGCCTGACAGGCATCGCGCGTGCCCAGGCCGCGCGGCCCGCCGTGGCGTTGACCATCGGCTACATCGACACCAGCATCAACGGCGTGGGCGTGATCGCCGCGGCCAACAAGCTGGACCTGTGGAAGAAGGCGAACATCAACGCCAAGCTGATCCCCTTCACCAACGGCCCCACGCAGATCCAGGCCATGGCCGCGGGCTCGCTGGACATTGGCTACATCGGCGGTGGTGCGGTGTGGATGCCGGCCTCTGGCCAGGCCGTGATCATCACGCCCAACGAGAAATCCTTCGGCGACTACGTGCTGGCCCGCCCCGAAGCCGGCATCAAGACCATCAAGGACCTGCGCGGCAAGAAGGTGGGTGTGCCCGACAGCGGCTCGGGCGAGATGATCCTGGCCATGGCGCTGGACGCCAACGGCATGAGCTTCAAGGACATCCAGCGCATCCCGCTGGACCCGCCCAACGTGGTCTCGGCCTTCGTGTCGGGCCAGATCGAGGCGGCAGGCATCTTCTCGCCGCTGGTGCAGCAGATCCGCGAGCGCATCCCCGGCACGGTGCTGGTGGCCAACAACCGCGACTTCCCGAACACCGAGTTCGTGGGCGGCTGGGTGGCGTCGAACCAGGCCATCGCGGGCAAGTCCGATGCCCTCATCCGCTTCCTTGAAGTCTGGCAGCAGGTCAATGACTACCGGCTCAAGAACACCAAGGACGTCGTGGACTGGGCGGCAGCCGCCTCCGGCGCACCGGCTGCGCAGCTGCAGGGGCAGGTGGAGGCAGGCGAGTGGTGGTCGTCGGCACAGATCCTGGCGGACAACAAGAGCGGCCTCACGCGCAAGCGTTTTGTCTCGATGCAGGAGCTGTTCGTGAAGCTGGGCCGCATCAAGACCCCGGCCGCGCCCGACAGCTTCATCAACACGGCGCTGTACGAGAAAGCCATGGAGGCGCGCAAGTGAGCGTCGCCCGCACGAACAAGCCTGTCCGCATCGCGATCCTCGGCGCCGGTTTCGTCGCCGACTTCTACCTGCGCGCGCTGCAGCATGTGCGCGGCCACGAGGTCGTCGCGGTCATGGCGCGCGACGCCACCAAAGGCCGCGCGCTGGCCGACCGGCATGGCGTACCCGACGTCGAGACCAGCGTGGCCGCGGTCGTGGCACGGCAGGACATCGACATGGTGCTGATCGCGCTGCCGCACGACCTGCATGTGGAGGTGGTGCGCGAGGTGACGGCCGCGCGCAAGGCGCTGGTCTGCACCAAGCCGCTGGGCCGCAACGCAGAGGAAGCGGCCGAGTGCCTGCGCATGGCGCGCGCGGCCGGCGTGTGGCACGGCTACGCCGAGACCGAGGTCTTCGCACCCGGCCACGTGAAAGCCAAGCAGATGGTGGACAGCGGTGCCATCGGCAAGGTGCTGCATGTGCGCGCCCGCGAAGCGCATGGCCACCCGCACCTGCATGCGCGCGATGCGGCCCGCATGGGCGGAGGCCCGCTGCGCGGCCTGGGCTGCCACTGCATCGCGCTGGGACGCTGGTTCCTGGGCCCCGAGACGAAACCGCTGGAAGTGATGGCCTGGGGCGACCGCCTGCACCGCACCGACGTGACCTCCGAGGACAACGCCGTGGCCATCGTGCGCTTCGACGATGGCCGCATCACGCAGATCGAGGCCGGCTGGACACATGTGGCCGGGCTGGACGTGCGCAACGAGATCCACGGCAGCCACGGCTGGATCGGTACCGACGACACCGGCGCCACGGGCCTGCGCGCCTTCGCGGGCAAGGAGGCTGGCTACGTGATGGAGAAGGCCGGTGCCACCACGGGCTGGATGACGCCGATTGCCGAGGAGCCCTGGGTCTACGGCTACCACGGTGAGCTCGCGCACTTCGTCGAGACCTTCGCTGCCGGCCAGACGCCACGCCAGACCTTCGAGGATGGCCTGATCGACAACGCGGTCATCGACGCCTGCTACCGCTCCATGCAGTCGCGCGCCTGGGAGCCGGTGGACCTCTCGGGCCTGAACACCGTCCCCGCCTGAGCGGCAGAGAAGAGCACCATGGCATCCCCCCGCCGCCCGAACATCGTCTTCATCCTCACCGACGACCATGCGTCCCACGCCATCAGCGCCTACGGCTCGGTGGTCAACCAGACGCCCCGCATCGACGAACTGGCGCGTTGCGGCGTGCGTTTCGACAACTGCTTCGCCACCAACTCGCTGTGCACGCCCAGCCGGGCGAGCATCCTCACGGGTACCTACAGCCATGTGAACGGCGTGTCCACGCTGGTGACGCCCATCGATGCCAGCCAGCCCACCTTCATCTCGCAGCTCAAGGCCGCGGGCTACCGCACCGCCATGGTGGGCAAGTGGCACATGGGCGACGGCGAGGGCCACGACCCGCAAGGCTTCGACTACTGGGACGTGCTGATAGAGCAGGGCGAGTACCACGACCCGCGTTTCCTCGGCGTGGGCGGCCTGCGCACCGTGAAAGGTTATGCCACGGACCTGATCACCGACCTGGCGCTCAACTGGGTGGAAAGTTTGGAGGGTGACGCCCCCTGGTGCGTCCTCATCTGGCACAAGGCGCCCCACCGTCCTTGGCAGCCGCATCCGCGCCACATGGAGATGTACAAGGCGCCCATCCCCCTGCCCCGCACCTGGGACGACGACTACGCCACGCGCACCGCATCCGCCCGCCGCGCGGCGATGCGCATCGCCGAGCACCTCAACACCGACGACCTCAAGCAGTCACCGCCTAAGGGCCTGGGCTACGACGAGGAAGCGCTGTGGAAATACCAGCGCTACATGGAGGACTACCTGCGCTGCGTGGCCGCCGTGGACGACAACGTGGGCCGCGTGACCGACTGGCTGCGTGCGCGCGGCGATTTCGACGACACGGTGCTGCTGTATTCCTCCGACCAGGGCTTCTTCCTAGGCGACCACGGCTGGTTCGACAAGCGCTTCATGTACGAGCAGTCGCTGCGCATGCCGCTGCTGCTGTCCTACCCCCGCGCGGTGCAGGCCGGGCAGGTGCACGACGGCATCCTGACGAACGTCGACTTCGCGCAGACCCTGCTGGACTTCGCCGGCGCCCCCGCGCACCCGCGCATGCAGGGCCGCAGCTTCGCGGGCGACATCACGGGCCAGCCAACCTCGCCACCGGCCGAAGGGATGTACTACCGCTACTGGGAGCACGACGACATCTTCCACAAGGCACCCGCCCACTACGGCTGGCGCGACACACGCTACAAGCTCATCTACTTCTACAACGATGGCATGGGCATCCCGGGCACGGGGGCCTTCTGTTATCCGGGCGAGTGGGAGCTGTACGACATGCAGGAAGACCCGGACGAGCTGCGCAACGTCTACCACGACCCCGCGTACCGCAGCGTGCGGCAGGCGATGCAGGTGAAGCTGTGGCAGGCGCAGCAGGCGGTGGGGGATGTGCCGCATCCCAGCCAGGCGAAGCCGGAAGGGGCGTGAGCGCCGCGCGGGGTGCGCGACGGGGAAACAGGGTCAGCCCACGATCTCACCGCCGCAGGGACAGGCCAGGTTCCCATTGAGCGCCCGCGCAAGATCCCCCTTGCAGCGGAAACACCGCATGCGCGAACACCCCGTGCACTGCGAGACATTCTCGAAGCGGTAACTCTCGCCGCAGGTGCTGCAGGACTCGCGGTCGTCGAAGTAGGGGTCCATCCAGTCCTTGCGCAGCGCGGCCTCGCTGGCCTTCACGAATGCGCGCAGCGTGTCGCTGACACCGTCCACCTTCGCGCCCTCGCTGAAGGTCCAGCTGCGCAGGCGGATCAAGGCATAACCCGTCAACAGGGCTGAGAGCGGGCGGCCTGCGGCCTCCCAGGCGGAGGCGGTGGATTCGAAGTTCTGCGCGGCGGACACGGTATCACTCCCTATGGTCGTTCTCTGGCGGAGCATACCTGCGGGTCCCGCGCGGGAAGAGGCCGTCAGCCCCGCCGCCGCACCACCAGTTCCTTGTAACCCGTGGCCGCGTCCGGCTCCCGGGCGAGCACCCAGTCCCGCAAGGGCACCAGCAGGACTTCCGCGGTGGTGCGAACCCCATTGCCCGTACCCACATGACCACCGTAGACACGGCCCTCGGCGTTGGCGACGGCCATGTGCAGGTGGACGCCGGACGCGCTCAGCGTGCCGGAGAGGCTGAGGATCTCCAGTGGCCCATCAATCCGGCTCTCGGTGCTCTCGCCCGCGTAACGCAGCACCGCGCCATCGAGGCTGCCGATGCCGGCCACCACGAAGGCCGAGCCCGCGCAGTGCATCGCGGCCGCCTCCTGCAACGCGGTCCGCAGGTCCACGCCGGGGGACAGTCGCAGAGGAAAGAGCATGTCGTGCATGGGATGGGCCTGGCCACGGAGATGGGAAGGGGGTACACCATACGCTCCCGGAGCCGGCATGGCCACACAGCCCGGCAATGCCCCCGCATCCTGCCACCCGCCATGGAGGTGAAGCGGTGGCGCCTTCAATCCCCGGACGCTTCGATTTCCGCGGCGATCCAGGACTCGAAATCGGCGACGCGCCGCGGCACGGCGGCACCGGGCTTCCAGGCCATGTAGTAGCTCCCCTCCGTGGGCACCCGCAGCGCCAGCGGCGCCACCAGCCTCCCGCTGGCGAGATCGTCGCGCACGAAAGGCAGCAGCGCCATCATCACGCCCAGCTGCTCGGCCGCGGCCTGGTAGGCCATGGCGGCGTTCTCGAACTTCAGGCCGCGGTTGCCGTCCACGCCCTGCACACCCGCCGCCGCCAGCCAGGTAGGCCAGTCCTGCGGGCGGTTCAGGGAACACAGCAGCATGTGGTGCGCGAGGTCCTCGGGTGTCTCCAGTCGCGGGCCGCGCGCCAGCAACTCCGGTGCGCAAACGGGCAGCAGGGTCTCGCTGAACACGCGGCGGAAGCCCGGTCCCGACGGCGCACGCGGCTCGGAATGGATGCTCACGTCGACGTTGTCGCGCTCGAAATCCGCCGGTTTGTGCGAGGTCGTGATCTGCACGTCGATGTGCGGGAACTTCGCGTGGAAACGCGCCAGCCGCGGGATCAGCCAGCGGATCGCGAAGGTCGGCGGCACCTTGATGCGCAGCAGCCACTCGTCGGGGCTCTGCTGCAGCTGCCGCGTGCCCAGTTCGATCTGGTCCAGCGCCACGCGCATGCTGGCGTGGTAGCGCTCGCCGGCCGGCGTCAGGCGCAGGCCCTGGCGACGCCGTTCGAACAGCGGGATGTCGAGCCAGCCTTCCAGCGTGGCGATGTGGCGGCTGACCGCGCCCTGCGTGATCAGCAGTTCCTGCGCTGCCTGCGTGAAGCTGCCGCAGCGCGCAGCGACGTCGAACACGCGCAACGCGTTCAGCGGGGGCAGGCGGCGGGACATGGTTGATGACTTTTGATCATGCTGAGCATGTTTTTATTGTGATTGCCATGGAGAGATTCCAAACCTAGCATACCTGCAAACACCAGCATGTGGAGACAGGGAACAGATGAGTAAACATCATGCGCAAGCAGGCCGGCCGACCTTGTCCCCAGCGGCCGGGAGCGCCTCGGCGCGCCCCCGCACGCTGTTCGACAAGATCTGGGATGCGCATGTGGTCATGCAGCGCGAGGACGGGCAAAGCCTGCTCTTCATCGACCGCCACCTCGTGCAGGATGGCTCCGCCCCCGCCTTCGAGATGCTGCGCCAGCGCAAGCTGGCGGTGCGCAGTCCCGCGCTGGCCTTCGCCACGCCCGACCACTACGTGCCCACGGGCTCGCGCAATCTCTCGGACATCGCCGACCCGGAAAAGCGGGCCATGGCCCAGGCCCTGCACGACGACAGCGCCGCTGCCGGCATCCGCTTCTTCGGCCTGGAGGACGCGCGCCAGGGCATCGTGCACGTGGTCGGCCCCGAGCAGGGCCTGAGCCTGCCGGGCAGCGTGATCGTCTGCGGCGACAGCCACACCGCCACGCATGGTGCGCTGGGGGCGCTGGCCTTCGGCATTGGCGCCTCGGAGGTCGCGCACGTGCTGGCCACGCAGACGCTGTGGCAGCGCAAGCCGCGCACCATGCGCGTGGTGGTGGACGGCCGGCTCGCCGAAGGCGTCTCGGCCAAGGACATCATCCTGGCGGTGATCGCGCGCATCGGCACGGCCGGTGGCACGGGCCACACCATCGAGTACGCCGGCGAGGCGATCCGTGCCCTGTCCATGGCCGGGCGCATGACGGTGTGCAACATGTCCATCGAAGCCGGCGCGCGCGCGGGCATGGTGGCGCCGGACGACACCACCTTTGCCTGGCTGGCCGGCCGGCCTTTCGCGCCCACCGGCGCCGCGTGGGACAGCGCCCTGGCCCGCTGGCGCGCACTCGCCACCGACGAAGGCGCGGTGTTCGACCGCGAGGTGCATCTGGATGCCTCCGCGATCACGCCCATGGTCACCTGGGGCACCAGCCCGGAGGATGCCCTGCCCATCACCGGCCACGTGCCCGATCCGGCCGCTGCCGCCGACCCGGAACGCCGCGAGGCGATGGAGCGCATGCTGGCCTACATGGGGCTGCGCGCCGGCCAGGCACTGACCGGGCTGCCGGTGGACCGGGTGTTCATCGGATCCTGCACCAACGGCCGCATCGAGGACATGCGCAGCGCCGCCGAGGTGGCGCGCGGCCGGCGCGTGGCTGCCGGCGTGCAGGCCTGGGTCGTGCCCGGCTCCGGCCTGGTGCGGCGGCAGGCCGAGGAGGAAGGGCTGGACACCGTCTTCCGCGAGGCCGGCTTCGACTGGCGCCATGCCGGCTGCTCCATGTGCCTGGGCACCAACGGCGACCAGGTGCCCGCGGGCCAGCGTTGTGCCTCCACGTCCAACCGCAACTTCGTCGGCCGCCAGGGGCCGGGCGCGCGCACGCACCTGATGAGCCCGGCCATGGCCGCGGCAGCGGCGATCGCCGGGCACCTGACCGACGTGCGCAGCCTCGCTCCCGCGCACTGATCCAGGCCTCGCCAACCACCCCACCGCCCCCGAGCCCCATGGAAGCCTTCACCACCCTCGACGCAGTGGCCGTGCCCCTGGCCCGCGCCAATGTCGACACCGACCAGATCTCGCCCGCGCTGTACCTGCAGAAGCCGCGTTCGGACGACTTCGGGCGCTACCTGTTCCACGACGTGCGGCGCGACGCGCACGGCGCGCTGCGGCCCGACTTCGTGCTGAACGACGCGCTCTACCGCGGGGCGCGCATCCTCGTCGCAGGACGCAACTTCGGCTGCGGCTCCTCGCGGGAGCACGCCGTCTGGGCCCTCTTCGACGGCGGGTTCCGCGCCGTGGTCGCCCCGAGCTTCGGCGACATCTTCCATGCGAACGCACTCAAGAACGGCCTGCTGCCGGTGGGCCTGCCGGAGCCGGTCGTGCAGTCCCTTCTGGCTGAGCTGCAGGCAGCCCCGGGCACCCGGCTGCGCGTGGACCTGCGCGCGCAGACCGTCATCAGCCCCGGTGGCGGCGCGGCGGCCTTCGACATCGACGCGTTCTCGCGGCATTGCCTGCTCGAAGGCATGGACGAGCTCGACTACACCCTGGCGCAAGGCGAGCGCATCGACACCTTCGAGCGGCACCATGCCTTGCACACCCCCCTGATTCCCCATCCCTGAAAGAGACACGCGATGAAGATTGCAGTGATGCCCGGCGACGGCATCGGCCCCGAGGTGACGGCGCAGGCCGTCAAGGTGCTCCAGGCGGTGGTGGGCTCCGGCCAGCCCCTGGATCTGGCGTATGCCGACATCGGCCAGGCCGGCATCGACGCCGCCGGCGACCCGCTGCCGGCAGCCACCAGCGCGATCGCGCGCCAGGCCGACGCGATCCTGTTCGGCGCGGCCGGCATGCCCGGCGACGAGGCCATTCCCTTCATGATGCGGCCCGGCGCCAGCCTGCTGCGCCTGCGCAAGGAGCTGGACCTCTTCGCCAACTTCCGGCCGGCCTTCCTGTTCTCGGAGCTCATAGGCGCATCCACGCTGCGGCCCGAGGTGGTGGAGGGGCTGGACATCCTGATCCTGCGCGAACTGACGGGTGACGTCTATTTCGGCGAACCGCGCGGCACGGGCGTGAACGCTGCCGGCGTGCGCGAAGCCTTCAACACGATGCGCTACAACGAGGCGGAGGTCGAGCGCATTGCGCACGTGGCCTTCCGCACTGCGCGCCTGCGCGGCCGCCGCGTGTGCTCGGTCGACAAGGCCAACGTGCTGGAGGTGATGCAGCTGTGGCGCGAGACCGTCACCCGCGTGGGCGCCGACTATCCCGATGTGGAACTGAGCCACCTGTTCGTGGACGCGGCCGCGATGCAGCTGATGCGTGCGCCCAAGCAGTTCGACGTGATCGTCACCGGCAACATCTTCGGCGACATCCTCTCCGACGCGGCAGCCATGCTGACGGGCTCCATCGGCATGTTGCCTTCCGCCTCCATGGCGGCCGGCAGCTTCGGCCTCTACGAACCCGTGCACGGCACCGCGCCGGACATCGCGGGCCAGGACCTGGCCAATCCGCTCGCCGCCATCCTGTCGGTGGCGATGATGCTGCGGCACAGCTTCGGCCGCGAGGACGATGCCCAGCGCATCGAGCGCGCCGTGCGCCGCGTGCTGGCAGACGGCCTGCGCACCGGTGACATCTTTCAGCCCGGATGCACGCGCGTGGGCACACAGGCCATGGGGGACGCCGTGGTGGCGGCCCTCGCCCGCAGCGGCACCAGCACGACCACCGCAGCATATTGAAAGGAACCCCATGAACGCCGATCAAAACAACCTTCTGACCCGCGTCGGGCCCGGTACACCCATGGGCAACCTCATGCGGGAGTTCTGGATCCCGGCCTGCCTGCCCGATGAACTCGTGGTGGACGCGGCGCCCACGCGCCTGATGCTGCTGGGCGAGAAGCTCATAGCGTTCCGCGACAGCGCCGGGCGCGTGGGCATCATGGACCACCGCTGCCCGCACCGCTGCGCGTCGATGTTCTTCGGCCGCAACGAGGAAGGTGGCGTGCGCTGCGCGTACCACGGCTGGAAGTTCGACGTGAACGGCCAGTGCATGGACATGCCGAACGTCCCCGCCGAGCTGCAGTTCAAGGCCAAGGTACAGGCCAAGGCCTACAAGACGGCCGAATACGGCGGGCTGGTCTGGGTCTACATGGGCGACCGCGCGGAACCGCCGCCGCTGCCGGACCTGGAAGTCTTCTCGCTGCCACCCGAAGAGCGCCTCATCTCCGTGCACCAGCGTGATTGCAACTGGCTGCAGTCGCTCGAAGGCGACATCGACACTTCGCATTTCGGCTTCCTGCACGTCGGCGCCGTGAAGCCCGAGGACATCGACGAGGACAACATGTACCGCTGGGGCCTGCTGGACCGCGCGCCCCGCTACAAGGTGCGCGAGACCGACTGGGGCACGATGTACACGGCCTACCGCCCGGCGGGCCCTGGAGAGACCTTCTACCGTTTCGCGCACTTCGTGTTCCCCTGCTTCGCCATGCCGCCCGACGGCGAGATTGACAACATGATCCAGGGCACGTTGTCGGTGCCGCTGGACGACAGCCACACCATGACCTACGTGCTGGGCTGGAGCAAGCGCAAGCAGGCCATGCGCACGCAGAAGGACGGCAGCTGGATCCCCGGCGCGCAGGTCAGCCGCGTCTACCTGCCCAACACCAATGACTGGCTGGGCCGCTGGCGGCTGACCTCGAACAAGGAGAACGACTACCTCATCGACCGCGAAGAGCAGATGAGCGGGCGTTCGTTCTCCGGCATCCAGGGCATTGGCCAGCAGGACCAGGCCATGGTGGAGAGCATGGGTGGCGACGTCGACGGCATCGTCGACCGCACGTTCGAGAACCTGGCGATCAGCGACCGCATGATCCAGGCAACGCGCCAGCGGCTGCTGGCAGCCCTGAAGGCCCATGCCACCGACCGCAGCCTGCCCGTGGTCTGGACATCGCCCGAAGTGATGCGCAGCGTGCGTGGCGGATCGTTCATCGCGCCCGATGGCGTCGACTGGATCGATGCCTACCACGCACAGCTGCAGCAGGCCCAAAGCCCGACGGATTTCCTGCAGCGACCCGAGACGGCCTCCTGAGCAAGGCCTGGCCAACGATTTCAACAACGAGGAGACAACCATGTGGAATGCACTGACGCGCTGGATCGCGCCATCCTTCACCGGGGCCGTGGCGGCCATAGCGGCGATAGCGGCCGTGACGGCCCTGCCCGCCGCCCGGGCCGCCGACGAAGCTTTTCCGACCCGGCCCGTGACGGTCATCGTGCCCTTCGCGGCGGGTGGCAGCCTCGATTTCACCGGCCGCGTGATTGCCGAGAAACTGGCCGAGATCCTGCGCCAGCCGGTCGTTGTCTCCAACCGTCCGGGTGCGGCCAACACCACGGCAGCACAGGCGCTGGCTGCGGCGCAGCCCGATGGGCACACCTTGCTGCTGACATCCGGAGCGACCTGGGGCCACGCCCACATGCTGGTGCGCGGCTTCAAGATGACGGTGGACGACTTCATGCCCGTGGCCCGGGTCGCGATGAACTATTCGCTCTTCGCCGTCAACGTGAAGCTGCCGGTGACCTCGCTGGCCGAACTCGTGAAGTATTCGCAGACCAAGCCCGGCGGCCTGAGCTTCTGCACCACGGGCGTGGGCAGCCAGAACCACCTCCAGCTGGAGATGCTGCGCGCGCTGGTGAAGGCCAAGCACCCCGACCAGCGCTTCGAGCTGACCATGGTGCCCTACAACGGCCTCGTCCCCGCCATGACCGACCTGCGGCGCGGCGACGTGGACGCGTGTGTGCTGCCCTATGCGCCCAACGTCACGGAGTTGGACGGCAAGGAGCTCAGGATCATCTCCATCCAGGCGCCCAAGCGCATCGCGAAGATCCCGAACGTGCCGACCACGGGCGAGCAGGGCTATCCGGAACTGGACCAGAACGAGTCGCCCGTGATCTTCTCGGTATTGAAGGGCACGCCACCGGACATCGTGCGCAAGCTGGAAACCGCGATCAAGACGGCGATCCAGGATCCCGTGGTGTTCAAGCGGCTGGACGATGCCGACCTCGCGCCCGGATTCACCGGGACGGCCGACATCGCCCCTCGGGTCCGCACCGACGTGGCAAGAACGATGCAGACCGTCCGCGACGCGAAACTCCAGGCGCAGTAGGGGGCGGTGCCGGCGTGCAGCCTGCAGTGTGGCCAACACTGCACTGCGCACTGGCCCATGGCAGCCGCCGAACGCTGCAAGGCGCTCTCGCACACGCGGATGTCGCGGAGCAAGGCGCATGCAGGGTTCCCTTTGCGGTAATCTCTGCGGCCCATGGCCGCTCCAGAGATCACCGCACGCATCGACTTTGCCGACCCCGCGGGGAGCGCTCCCCGGCTGCGCCATGCATTCGCCGAGCCGCGTGCACACCTGGTCGCCCGTACGGCGGAAGAAGTCCGTGGCGTGCTGGATGCGGTGCAGGCCGAGGCGCTGGCGGGCCGCTGGTGCGTGGGCTACCTGCGCTACGAGGCCGCGCCCGCCTTCGATGCGGCACTGGCCGTGCACCCGGCCGAGGGGCCCTTGGCCTGGTTTGCCGTGTTCGACGAAGCCCTGCCCTGGCCCGACGATGCAGCCCCGTCCGATGACAGCTGGCGGATGGAATGGGATGCCGGCCTGGCACGGCAGGACTTCGACGCCGCGCTGGCCGAGGTCGCACGCGCCATCGCCGCCGGGGAGATCTACCAGGTCAACTACACGGCGCCCATCGACGGCCGGTGGACAGAGGGCAGCTCCGCGCCAACGCTGTTCGCCGCATTGCAACGCGCCCAGCCCGGCGGATACGCCGCCTTCCTGGACACGGGCGCGGAACAGGTGCTGTCGGTCTCGCCCGAACTCTTCTTCGACTGGCACGGCAACCGGCTGCTCACGCGGCCGATGAAGGGCACCGCGCCGCGCGGCGCCACACCGGACGAAGACGCCGCGGCGCGCGCAGCGCTGCAAGCCTCGCCCAAGGAACGCGCCGAGAACGTGATGATCGTGGACCTGCTGCGCAACGACGTCTCGCGCATCGCCGAGCCCTTCTCCGTCAAGGTGCCCCACCTGTTTCGTACCGAGGCGCTGCCGGCCGTGTGGCAGATGACCTCCGATGTGGTGGCCCGCACGCGCGCCGGCTGCACGCTGCACGATGTATTCACAGCGCTG
Organism: Burkholderiaceae bacterium; assembly: GCA_965278985.1. GTDB lineage: Bacteria > Pseudomonadota > Gammaproteobacteria > Burkholderiales > Burkholderiaceae_C > CAISIP01. The sequence continues at coordinate 4,462,918 of OZ257131.1, forward strand.
TTCCCCTGCGGCTCGATCACTGGCGCGCCGAAGGTCCAGGCCATGCGCATGGTGCGCGCGCTGGAGCCGCAACCGCGTGGCATCTACTGCGGCGCCGTCGGTGTGGTGCAGCCGGGTGGCCGCGCCACCTTCAACGTGCCGATCCGCACCGTGGTGCTCCACGGACGCAATGCACGCTGCGGCATCGGCAGCGGCCTGGTTGCCGACGCACAGCCCGACGCCGAGTGGCGCGAGTGGCAACACAAACGCGCGTTCCTGGAGCGGGCCAGCGCGCCCTTCGATCTGCTGGAGACCTTCGGCCTGGAAGCGGGGCATGCGCCGCATTTGCAGGACCACCTGGCACGCATGGCCGCGGCGGCAGCGCACTTCGGCTACCCCTGGCCTGCGGCCGAGGTCGAAGCAAGCGTGGCGCGATGCATCGCCGCGCATCCACAGGGCCACTGGCGCGTGCGCCTGCTGCTGGACCGCTCTGGACGGCCGCGGGCCGAGGCCCACGCAGCAGGGGCGCCCGCACCGGCATCCGTGCGGCTGCAGCTGGCCACACGGCCTTTCGCGGCGGCGGGCGGCGAGTTCGTGCGCTTCAAGACCACGCGCCGCGCGCACTACGACGCCTTCGCACCCACGGACGGTGCCTTCGACACATTGCTGTGGAACACGCGTGGCGAACTCACCGAGACGACCCGCTGCAATGTCGCCGTGCAGCTGGACGGCCGCTGGTGGACACCACCGCTGCACTGCGGTCTGCTGGGCGGCATCGGGCGTGCCCACTGGCTGCGCGAAGGGCGCATCCACGAGGGCGTGGTGCGTGTGGAGCAGTTGCAGCAGGCCCAGGGACTGGCCGTCTTCAACAGCCTGCGCGGCTGGCTGCCAGCAAGCCTCGTCGAAGGCTGATCGCCTGAACATGACTGCAGGCACTGGCGCCTGCGCATGGCATTCCTACACTTCGCCCACAACCACAGGGGAGGATCACCATGCAGGCTCACCGCTGCCTCAGACTGCTGCGCGCGCGTCGCTGTTGCATCACGGCGGCGCTGCTGGCCTGCACCGCCTTAGCCGCGCAGGCCGCCACCACCCACGGCGCCACGGTGAGCGTGTCAGCCAGCGCCAGCAACGCTGCAGGCCCGGCGGCGTCGGCCAGTGATTTCGACGGCAAGGTCAACAGCGCTGCGGGCGTGTCGTTCAGCGCCAGCACTGGCCTGCTCTCGGGCCAGCGCGCGTTCACACAAGCCTATGACGGCCGCTGCGTGGTGATCGCCACCGGCAATCCCTGCCAGGGCGGCGAGGCTCCGCTGACCACGCAGACCATCCTGGATGGCAACAAGCCCATCACCGCGCCGGTGGGCACCTCCGCCAGCGCACGCGCCAGTGCCTATGCACGCGGCGGCAGCGTGGGTGCGAGCGCGTTGTCCGCCAACTCCACCGCCATCGGCCATGTGGGCATCGACCCCGTCAACCCCACACTCACCGTGCCGGGCGTACGCCAGACCACCGGCAGCAGCCAGGCGCAGGCGTCCGCGTCCCTGGCCCATACCAACACGCTGATGGGGCAGGCCGGGGCCACGGCCACCATCACCATCCGTGGCAGCGCCCACAGCTTCCTGTCCGTGTCCGATGCTGCACAGCTGGGCAACACCGCCTTCGCGCTGTTGAGCGTGACGGGTCGCTCGGCAGCACCGGGACAGAACTGCAGCCTGGTCTCCGCAGGATGTTTCGGAGAGTTCGCGCTCAGCCGCTATGCCAACCCCGACAGCCTCACGCCTGTAGAAGAAGGCGACGTCACGCGCAATTTCAGCTTCAGCTTCGAAAGCCGCACGGGCGATGTCGTGAGCCTGCTGGCCTATGCCTCCGCCGCAACCACCAACACCGGTGAAGCGGATGCCTCCCACACGCTGCGCATCGACCAGATCGAACTGAGCGATGGTTTCCAGTTCGCCGACGAGGCAGGGCTGGTGCGCATCGGCAATGTGTACGCCTTTGCCGCGGCGGTGCCGGAGCCGCAAAGCTGGGCGATGGTGGCCGTGGGCCTGCTGGTGGTCGGCACGGTGGCCCGCCGCAGAGGCCGCCGGATGCGCGCAGCCTGAGCGGCGCGCGGCCCGCGTCCGTTCAGGCCTTCAGCACCACCGACGCACCGTTGGCCCCGAGCCCCAGCACCGCCGACAGACCCACACGCGCGCCTTGCACCTGCCGGCCCTCGGCCTCGCCGCGCAGTTGCCAGGCCAGTTCACACACCTGCAACACGCCCTGCGCCGTGGTGGCCTCGCCGAAGGACAAGAATCCGCCGCTGGGGTTGATGGGCAGCCGCCCGCCGATGCCCAGTTCGCCGTGCTCCAGCATCCAGTCGCCCTGCCCGGGCTCGAAGAAGCCGAACAGCTCCGGCCACGCGAGCACATGCCAGGCGGTGTTGTCCGCCATCTCCAGCAGGTCGATGTCCTGCGGCCCCACGCCCGCCATGGCGCAGGCCCGCTGCACGGCGCACACCACCTCGCTGGTGTGCGAGGTGCCGAAGCCCGACGCGGTGGCGACCGTGGGGATGCGCATCGACGGGTCACCGAACTGGCCCGTGGCCGACGCGCACCCCGCCACCTGCACCAGCACGCCGCCGCGCCGGCGCGCCTGTTCCTCGGTGCCCAGCACCAGCGCCGCGGCGCCATCGCTGACCGCGCAGATCTCCAGGATGTGCAGCGGGTCGCTCACCACAGGCGAGGCCAGCACCTCCTCCACCGTGCAGGCCTTGCGGTAACGCGCCAGCGGGTTGCCCAGCGCATGCTGGTGCATCAGCACCGAGGCCAACGCCAGCGTGCGCGGCGTGGTGCCGAAGTCGTGCATGCGCCGGCGGGCTTCCAGGGCCCAGTAGGCGGGGTTGGTGGCGCCCATGGCCACCCAGCGCAGGTAGTCGGTGTCGCTGATGTCGTCCGGGCTGCCCGGCGGGCGCGGGATGAAGCCCTTGGGCATGCGCTCGGCCCCCACGGCCGCCACCACGTCGCACTGGCCGCTGGCGATCATGGACCAGGCCTGCTGCACGGCGATGCCGCCGGCCGCGCAGCCACCGCCCACATTGATGGCCGGCATGCCCTTTTCGGCCACGGCCTGCAGGATCTCGTTGGCATGCAGGCCCCAGCCCATGCCGCCCTCAAAACGCGAACTGGCGGCCACAAGGCCCTGCAGGTCGTTCCATTCCAGCGATGCATCGCGCAGCGCGGCCTGCATCGCGTCCAGCGCGAGTTGCAGCTGCGGCTTGTGCGGGAACTTCCCCCACGGGTGCGCGCCCACGCCCAGCACATAGACCGGCCTCATGCTGCGTCTCCTTCTGGCGCGGCGGGCGCGAACTTGTAGGTCAGCACTTCCTGGCCGTCGTCATTGCGGTACAGCGCCTCGGTGGTCAGCACCACGGGCATGCCGATGCGCAGCGCGTCCAGCGGTATACCCGTCAGCATGCCCAGCACCCGCAGGCCTTCCGGCAGTTCGACCATCCCCAGCGCGTACGGTGCCCACGGCTCCATGCGGAAGAGTGGCGGTGGCCGGTAGCTCTGCACGGTGTAGCTGTACAGCGTGCCCTGCGGGCCCAGCAGCACGTCCTCGACCTGCTTGGTGCGGCACTGCGGGTTGCGACAGCTCAGGCTCTTCGGGAAATAGTGCGTGCCGCAACCCGCGCAGCGTGACCCGATCAGGCGCGTGTCGACGCCCTCCCCCTGGAACAATCCTGCCGCGACCGGCAGCTGCGCGAGCGTTTCCATGGCCGCCCCTTTCAGCGCGACAGGATGTCGCGGGTCTCGCGGAAATACAGTGTGCCTTTGGCCACGTCCGTGACGGTCACCTCGTGGCGCACATACCGCAGGTCGCGCTTGACGAATTTGTCGGTGGCCTTGGTGGTGATGCGCACCGTGGCACCCACGGGGATGGGCTCCAAAATCTCGGAGTCGTGGAAGGTGTGGATGGAGCCGATGGCGAAGGGCTTGGTGTGGTCGAACTGCACCGACAGCACGAAGTGCGACACCAACAGCGGCGGCACGATGGCGCCACCGAAAGGCGACTCGCCGGGGATGGTCCAGGTGTTCATGCGCCAGCCCTCGAACCAAGGGTTGAAGTCCTCCACCGCGTCGGCATAGAGGATCACGAGCTCGGGCGTGATGTGCAGGTCGCGCGACAGTTCGTCGCCGATCTGCACCATGTCCCAGTAGGTCTGCGATTCGGACGCCAGGCCGTCGATGAAGTCGCGGGTCTGGCGGATCTGGATCTCGGTCATCGGTCGCAGGGCGTCGGTGGTGATGGCGGTGTCGGTCATGGCAATGTCCTCGGTGTTCGTTGTGCGGTTCGTTGGGGGAGACGCTGCGCTCAGACGCCGACGTCGACTTCGACCCAGCCGACGGTCTTTTTCTCGCCGGCTTCGTTGTCGGCCCAGATGTCCACCTTGAAGCGGTAGCCTTTGCCCTTGGGCGTCTTCTCGCGCACCACGCCGTGGGTCGTGATGACCTCGTTGGCCAGGGTCGAGGCGATGTACTTGCAGACCACGCGGGCGTTGCGGAAGAAGTTGGCGCCGAAGTGGTTGACGCACATCTCGGCGATGTAGGCCGACGACATCTCACCGGTCTGGATGGGCGCCTTCAGGCCCGTCTCGGCGGCGTACACCGGGTCCCAGTGGTTGGGGTTGAAGCGGCCCCACAGGCGCGAGCCCATCAGCTGGATGGCGGCCTTCTTCTTCACGCCCATGAGCTCGTAGCCGATGGGGGTGTCGGGGGTGATGAGGTAGGAAGCCGCTGTGTTGCTTGTTGTGCTTGTCTGCATGGTTGTTCCTCGGTTGTGTGGGTCTTGGGTGTCTGGTTGGTCGGTGTGTACTGTGTGGCGATGGGATTGGAGGGCGCGTGCCACGGCGTGTGTGCATCAGGCCGGCGGGGCACTCGGCTCCGCGGCTGTCCCCCGCGGCGGCCTAAGGCCGCCAGCTCCTCCTTGATGCCGCTGCGCCGAGCGCCCCACCGTCCTGATCTGCGCGCATGGTGGGAGCGCGAAGGACGCGCGCCGGGAAAACGTTTTGCAATGGAAAGATCTGCGCGCCAACCCCACTGGTTGCAGAAGAGGCTGGGGTGGATGGCGCAGCGGCATAAAGGGGGAGTCGACGGCCCTAGGCCGGCACGGAGGACAGCCGCGGAGGCATCCACTCCAGCCTCTTCGGCGCACACAGGTGGCCCCTCGCAGCTGCACCCTCACACGCACCTGCAACGGCAACTGCACGTCTGGATGTGCGCACTGCATCACGCAAGCCCCAGCGCCTCGGTCGCCATCTTCACCAGCAGGAACTTGCGGGCACGCCCGGAGGGCGTTACCGGTATGTCCTCCGCGCGTATCGGTATCACATGCCGTGGCACCTTGAAGCGAGCCAGGCGTTCGCTGCACAGCGCCTGCAAGGCCTCGGGCGTGGCGGTGGGCTGGTCGCGCAGCACCACGTAGGCCACACCCACCTCGCCCATGCGCGCATCCGGCACCGGCACCACATGGGCCTGCAGAACCGCGGGGTGGGTTACGAGCAGGTCCTCGATCTCGCTGGGCAACACCTGTTCGCCACCGCAGCGGTAGGACTCCTTGAGTCGGCCGGCCAGCAGCAGATAACCCTCCGCGTCCAGCGTTCCCAGGTCACCGGTGTGCAGCCAGCCATCGGCGGTGAAGGCCACCGCCGTGGCCTCGGGTTTGTTGTAGTAGCCGGCCGTGACGCCCAGGCCCCGCGCCTGCAACTCGCCTATCTGCCCGGGCGGCACCTCGGCGCCGGTCTCGGGATCGACCACGCGGTACACCACCAGCTTGCCGCCGTTCGCCGGGTCGCCCGCGGGGCCCACATCGCGCAGCCGGCCATTGCTGGTCAACAAGCGCTCGGGGGAATCGTCAGGGCGGGTCACGGTGGCGGAGGCCGTGACCTCCGTCATGCCGTAGCCGCTGGTGAGTTCGTCGGGCTGCAGCAGGTCGAAGATCTGCGGCCAGATGGTGGCAGGCGAGCGGCCACCGGACGAGATCACGGCGTGCAGCGATGACAGGTCGTGCGGATTTTTCTTCAGCTCGTCCAGCAGCGCCAAGGTCATGGTGGGGATCAACAACACGTCGGTCGCGCGGTGGCGCGTGATGCCACGCAGCGTCTCCACCGCATCGAACTTCAGCTGCGGCACCACCGAGCCCGCCACGAACATCGCGGCCAGCAGGCCCTCGACGTACCCGTAGACGTGGTACATCGGCAGCGAATACAAAATGCGCCGCCCATCCTCAAAAGCACGGCCGTAGGTGCTGCCGAAGGCGGTTCGCAGCATCATGTCGTGCGTGAGCATCACGCCCTTGGGCGCGCCCGTGGTGCCCGAGGTGTAGATGATGTCGGCGTTGGAGTCCGGCCCCGGGTGCGCGATCGGATGCCACGGCCCCGCGTCGTCGCCGAAGCCGGCCAGCGGCGTGGTGCCCGCGCGCAGCGGCGCGTCACCCGTGGGGAACACCACCACCTGCTTCAGCCGCGGAAATGCCTCGCCACCGCCGTGCTGTGCCCACCCCGGCGCGAGCTCGTCCAGGAACTGCAGGTAGTCGAGGTTGCGGAAGCGGTCCATCGTGACCAGCAGCACGGCGTCGGACTGGCGCAGCACATAGCCCAGCTCGTCGCGCCGGTTCAGGAAGTTGATGGGCACCGCCACGGCACCGGCGCGCGCGATGCCGAACTTCACGGCCACGAACTCGGGGTAGTTGGCCATCAGCAGGCCCACATGGTCCCCGGGCCGCACGCCGGCTGCCATGAGGCCGGCGGCGATGCGTTCGGACCAGGCCTGCATCTCCTGGTAGCTCCAGCTGCGCTGGTCGGTGACGACGAAAGGGCGCTGCGGGAATGCCGTGGCCACGGCGTCGAGCACCTGGTCCAGCGTGCGCGGTTGCCATGAGGGGTAGCGGTGCCACAGCGCCTGCTGGCGCGCGCTCACGGAGCCCAGGCGCTCGATGCGCGACGCCGAAGCGCCAAGCACTGCGTCAGCGGCGGACGGCTGCGAGGGGGACATGCGCGGGCGCATGGGCTGCTCCTTGTGGTGGGTTCTTTTTTCGAAACCTGCGCATGGTATTACTGCTCGGTATCTTTGTCTACCTCGTCAATTCCCGCTTACTGTCCAATAGAAATACCGGGTTAACCCTTAGCAAAAATGCCGCCTCCTCCATTGCAAGATACTGGTGAGTATTCCAAAATACCTTCAAGAAAACCTTGTATGTGCCCGACCTTCGGGCGTCAGGCAAAGGGCAGAGGCGCGGCAACCGGCGCGCACTTCATCAGGAGCCAATCGCATGGATCAGGTCGACGCCGTCGTCATCGGAGCAGGGTTCGCAGGGCTGCGCGCCCTGTACACCCTGCGGGGCATGGGCAAGCGGGTGGTGGTGCTGGAAGCCAGCGCCGGCGCAGGCGGGGTGTGGTACCACAACGGGTATCCCGGCGCGCGCTGCGACGTGGAGAGTTACGACTACTCCTACGGCTTCTCGCCCGAGCTCGAACAGGAATGGCGCTGGAGCGAGCGCTACGCCACCCAGCCCGAAATCCTGCGCTACATCGACCACGTGGTGGAGCGTTTCGACCTGCGCAAGGACATCGTCTTCAACACCCGCATGGCGCGCGCCGAATACGACGAGCAGGCCGCACGCTGGACCGTCACGGCCGAGGACGGGCGCCAATGGTCGGCCGCCCTCTTCGTGAGCTGCGTGGGCCAGCTGTCGACCACCAAGAGCCCCAGCTACCCCGGCCAGTCCAGCTTCAAAGGCGAGATCATCCACAGCGCCGTGTGGCCCAAGCACAAGGTGGAGTACGCCGGCAAACGCGTGGCCATCATCGGCACCGGCTCCTCGGGCATGCAGATGACGCCCATCATCGCGCAGCAGGCGGCGCACCTCACGGTGTTCCAGCGCACGCCCAACTACAGCATCCCGGCCTCCAACGCACCGGTGTCGGACGAGGAAGACCGCAAGGTCAAGGCCAACTACCGCGAGCGCCGCGCGCAGGCCTGGAACTCGCCCACCGGGCTGGGCTTCTACCCCAGCAAGCAGTCGGCGCTGGACGCCACGCCCGAAGAGCGCGAGAAGGTGTACGAGGCCGCCTGGCACCGCCTGGGCTTCGGCTTTGCGCTGTCGTACTTCGACATCCTGCTGTCCAAGCCGGCCAACGACACGGCCGCCGAGTTCATCCGCAAGAAGATCGCCTCCGTCATCGACGACCCCGCGCTGCAGGACAAGCTGATCCCCAAGGGCCATCCCTTCGCGACGCGCCGCCCCTCGGTGGACAGCGGCTATTTCCAGGCCTTCAACCGCGACAACGTGGAACTGGCCGACGTGCGCGAGTCGCCCATCGTGGAGTTCACGCCCGAGGGCATCCGCACCACAGCCAAGCTGCACGAGTTCGACATGATCATCTATGCAACCGGCTTCGACGCGCTGACCGGTTCGCTGCTGCGCCCCGAGATCGTGGGCAGGGGCGGCATCACCCTCAAGCAGAAGTGGGCTGACGGCCCGGTGACCCAGCTCGGCGTGTCGGTGAACGGCTTTCCCAACATGCTGATCGTGGTGGGCCCCGGCAGCCCTTCGCTGCTGAGCAACGTGCTGGTGTCCACAGAGCAGCAGATCGACTGGCTGGCCGGCCTGATCCGCCACATGGACGCCAACGGCATCGTGGAATTCGAAGCGACCGCCGAGGCAGAGAAGGCCTGGGTGGCGCACGTCAACGAACGCGTCAAGGGCACGCTGTACCTGACCACCGACTCCTATTACAACGGGGCCGAGGTATCCGGCAAGCCGCGCGTGTTCATGCCCTACACCGGCGGCGTGCGCGGATACCGCCGCATCCTGGAGAAGTGCTCGGCCGAGGGATATTCCGGCTTCGCGCTGCGCAAGGCGCCAGCGGCGGTGGCAGCATGAGCTTCGACTTCGGCGGCAAGGTCGCCATCGTCACCGGCGCAGGCGGCGGCATCGGCCGCGCGGTGTCGCTGGCACTTTCCGATGCCGGCGCCAAGGTGCTGGTGGTGGACCTGTCACACGACAGCGGCCAGGAGACCGCCGCGCAGATCCTGCAGCGCGGCGGGACGGCCCAGTTCGTGGCCGCCGACGTGAGCCGCGCCGAAGATGTGGCGCACTACGTGGCCGCTGCTCGCGATGCCTGGGGCCGCATCGACATCTTCATGAACAACGCCGCCTGGCAGGGCCCGATCCTGCCCGTGGTCGACACACCGGACGAACTCTTCGACAAGGTGATGGCCATCAACGTGCGCGGCGTCTTCCTGGGCCTCAAGCATGTGTTGCCGGTGATGATCGCGCAGCGCAGCGGCGCAGTCGTCAACACCGCCTCGCTGGGCGCCTACATCGGCGTGCGCAACCTGGCACCCTACGCCGCCAGCAAACACGCCGTGATGGGCCTGACCAAGTCCACCGCCATGGAAGTGGCACGCAAGGGCATCCGCATCAACGCCGTGTGCCCCGGCCCGGTGGACACCGCCATGCTGCGCGACATCGAAGCCGGGCAGGCCCCGGGCAAGGCTGAGGAACTGCGCGCGCAACGTGCCGCCGGCATCCCTGACGGCCGCTACGCGCTGCCCGAGGAAGTGGCCAACCTGATGCTCTACCTGTGTTCCGACCTGTCCAGCCATGTCACGGGCCAAGGCATCCAGATCAACGGAGGCAGCCATGCGTGATTGCGTCGCACTCGCCGCAGCCAATTCCCCACGAGGCATGGGATATGCTCATCACAATGCAGAACCGCGCGAAACCCCGCCCCGTCTCCAAGGCCATGGCCGGCCGGGTGGCACGGCGGGCCTCCAACGATCCGAACGCACCGGAGGACATCCGCGATGCGGTCTGGCGCCTCAAGCGCGAGAGCATCGTGGCCGCGGCCGTGGACCTGTTCTACCACCAGGGCTATGCGCGCACGACGCTGGAGCAGGTGGCCGATGCGATCCACGTGACCAAGCCCTTCATCTACGCACACTTCGCCTCCAAGGGCGACCTGCTGGCGGAGATCTGCATGCGCGGCACACGCCTGTCGCACGAGTCGCTGATGCGCGCCGTGGCGCAGCCGGGCACACCAACGCAGAAGCTGGCAGCCATCGCACGCGACTTCATGCAGATGGTGCTGCTGCACCAGGCGCACGCGGTGATCTACAGCCGCGAGGAGAAGGAGCTGGCAAAGGAGGACCGCGATGCCATCAACCACCTGCGCCGCGAGTTCGACCACCAGCTGGTGGCCGTGCTGGAGCAGGGCGTGGCACAGGGCGAGTTCACGGTGGAGGATGTGCCGCTCACGGCGCTGGCCATCGTGGGCATCGTGGGCTGGTCGCAGATGTGGTACCGGCCCGGCGGACGCCTGACCAAGGAAGAAGCCTCCGCCAAGGTGGCCTCGCTGGTGCTGGCCATGGTGCGCGCCAAGGACACGACGGCGGGCAGCAACGTGCCCGCAACGCCGCCGGTCGCCATTCCGTCCTGAACCTGCGCTGCGTGGCGCCCATCCAGGGAGCCACGCAATGAGCGCCGCACAAGCGCTCTCCATGGCCGTCGTCGGCGGCGGCACCATGGGCGTGGGCATCGCCTACGTCTACGCAGTGGCTGGCTGGAACGTCACCGTCGTCGAGCCCGACGACGCCCGCAGCGAGGCCGTGCAACGCACGCTGGCCGAGGTCGCACAAGGCGGCGCCAAGCGCGGCAAGCTCAACGCCGAGCAGGTGGCCCACGTGACCCACGGCGTCCAGCGCGTGGCCTCGTCGCTGGACCTGCCCATGGCGCTGGACCTGGTGATCGAAAGCGTGCCCGAGCGGCTGGCCCTCAAGCAGCAGGTGCTGGCGCAGATCGCAACGCGCAGCCCGCGCATCCTCGGCAGCAACACCAGCTCTATGTCCATCAACGAACTGGCGGGGTCGGTGACGGACCGCTCCACGTTCCTCGGCATGCACTTCTTCAACCCCGTGTGGTCGCTGCAGATGGTGGAGCTGATCCGTGGCCACCACACCAGCGCAGACACCCTCGCGCTGGCGCGGCAGTTCGCCGAGAGCACGGGCAAGGTCACCATCACGGTGGGCGACGTGCCCGGCTTCGCCACCAGCCGGCTGGACCTGATCGCCTCGCTGGAAGCCATGCGCATGCTGCAGGACGGCGTGGCCAGCGCCGAGGACATCGACCGCGCGATGGTCATCGCCTACCGCCACCCCATGGGCCCACTGCGCCTGAGCGACATCGTCGGCCTGGACGTGCGGCTGGACATCGCGCGCCAGTTGAGCAAGGCCCTGGGCGAACGGTATGCCCCGCCACGCATCCTGGAGGAGATGGTGGCGCGTGGCGAGCTCGGCCAGAAGTCGGGCAAGGGTTTCTTCGAATGGCCCATCCCGGCCGCATGAACGCATATTTCTGAGGCATCCCTCATGGCAAACATCTTCGGTTCCACCCTGGTCGACACGGCCGACCACCACCCCATGCTGCGCGAGAGTGTCGGCAAGCTGGTGGGCAGCTTCGGGCGCCGCTACTTCCAGGAGAAGGTCAAGCTCAAGCAGAAGCCCGTCGAGTTGTGGAACGCGCTGGGCGAAGCAGGCTTCCTGGGCGTCCACGTCGCCGAGAAATATGGCGGCGGCGGCAGTGGCCTGGCCGACTACAACGTGGTGGTGGAGGAGTCCGGCGCCCAGGGCTGCCCCATGCTGTCACTGGTGATCGGCGCGATCTGCGCGCCCATCATCGAGCAGCATGCCAGCGAGGCCATGAAGCAGGACTGGCTGCCCGGCCTGGCCAGCGGCAAGCGCCGGCTCGCCTTCGCGATCACCGAGCCCAATGCCGGCACCAACACGCACAAGGTCAGCACCGTGGCGCGCCCCAACGGCAATGGCGGCTGGACGCTCAGCGGCAACAAATACTGGACCTCGGCCGTCGACGAGGTGGACTCCATCATGGTGGTGGCCCGCGGCGAGACGCTGGACGAACAGGGCCGCGGCAAGCTGTCACTGTTCATCGTGCCGGTGAACTCCCCCGGCATCAGCATGACGCCCATCGAGACCGCGATCCACGTGCCCGAGACGCAGTTCATGCTGTACTTCGACAACGTCGCGCTCGGCCCCGAGACGCTGGTCGGCACCGAAGGCCAGGGCCTGCGCCACCTGTTCGCCGGCCTGAACCCCGAGCGTGTCTGCGCGGCAGCCATCAACAACGGCATCGCGCGGTATGCCATCGAGAAGGGCGCGCAATACGCCAACGACCGCACGGTGTGGAAGACGCCCATCGGCGCGCACCAGGGCATCTCGCACCCGCTGGCCAAGGCCTACATGGCCGTCCAGCAGGCGCGGCTGATGACGGCGCGTGCGGCGCAGATGTTCGACGCGGGCTCGTCGGAAGCCGGCGAGGCCGCCAACATGGCCAAGTTCGCCGCCGCCGATGCATCGCTGGAAGCACTGGACGAATCCATCCAGATCCATGGCGGCAACGGCATGGCGCTGGAGTACGGCCTGGCCGACCTGTGGTTCATCGCACGCATGCACAAGACCGCGCCGGTCAGCCGCGAAATGATCCTGAACTTCGTGGCGCAGCACAGCCTGGGCCTGCCCAAGAGCTACTGAGCGGCACAGCCAAAGCCCTCCTCCCCGCCACCGCTTGCAGATTCCAGAGGCCCGCATGACCACCACCTTCGCCGAGATCATCCGCGCCCACGCGGCCGATACGCCGCAGGCGCCTGCGCTGACCTTCGAAGACACCACCTGGTCCTTCGCGCAGCTGCATGCGCTCAGTTCGCAATCGGCCAACGCCTTGCGTGCCGAGGGTGTGGGAGCAGGCGACCGCGTGGCCCTGCTGACGAAGAACCGCGCCGAGTGTTACGAGCTGCTGTTCTCCACCAACAAGATCGGCGCGATCCTGGTGGGACTGAACTGGCGCCTGGCCCAGCCGGAGATCACGGCCATCGTCGAAGACGCGCGGCCCACGGTGCTGATCGTGGGCCCGGGCGAACAGGCCCTGCTGAGCGACGCGGCACGGCACTGCCCGGGGCTGCGGCGTGTGATCGTGCTGGGCGAGGAATTCGACGCCTGGCGCGCCGCCGCCCGCGACACCGACCCCGGCGATGTGGGTGGGCCCGACGAGGTGGCCCTGCTGCTCTACACCTCCGGCACCACCGGACTGCCCAAGGGCGTGATGCTGACGAACCACGGCATGTCCTTCACGCGGCGCCTGGGGGCCGAGTCCTGGGGCATGGGCCGCGACAGCGTGAACCTGGTGGCCATGCCCATGTTCCACATCGGCGGCAGCGGCTACGGCTCCAGCACCATGGCCGTGGGTGGGCACACCGTGCTGATGCGTGAAGTGAACCCCGCAGTGGCGCTGGCGCTGATCCAGAAGTACCGCGTCACCCACACCTTCCTCGTTCCCACCGTCGTGCAGTCCATGCTGAACGCGCCGGGCATTGCCGAGGCCGACCTGTCCAGCATGCAGCTGCTGATGTACGGCGCAGCCCCCATCGGCGAGGTGCTGCTGCGCCGCGCGCTGGAGCGCCTGCACTGCGGCTTCATGCATGCCTATGGCATGACCGAGACCTCGGGCACCGTGGTCGTGCTGGACCCGCAGGACCACGCGGTGGAGGGCGAGCGCTCCGGCCTGCTGCGCTCGGTGGGCCGCGCCATGCCCTGGGTGGAGCTGCGCATCATCGACCCCACCACGCTGGAAGACGCCGCCACCGGCGCCGTGGGCGAGATCTGGGTGCGCTCCGGCATGGTGATGAAAGGCTACTGGAACAACCCCGAGGCCACGCGCGAGGCCATCATGCCCGGTGGCTGGCTGCGCACCGGCGACGCCGCCTACCAGGACGCGGAAGGTTTCGTCTACCTCTTCGACCGCTTCAAGGACATGATCATCTCGGGCGGCGAGAACATCTATCCCGCCGAGGTGGAGAACGCGCTGAACGCGCACCCCGCCATCCTGGAAGTGGCCGTGATCGGCGTGCCACACGAGCGCTGGGGCGAAACGCCCAAGGCCGTGGTGGTGCTGCGCCCCGGCCAGCAGGCGAGCGAGGAAGAGCTGATCACCTTCGCGCGCGAACGCCTGGCCCGCTACAAGTGCCCCACGTCCTTCGAGTTCACGAGCGTGCTGCCGCGCAATGCCTCGGGCAAGCTGCTCAAGCCCGAGCTGCGTCGCCTCTACCGCAAGGAGCCCTCGCATGGCGGCGCCTGAAGCACCCACATCGGACGTATCCACCGTGCCTGACGTGCGAGTGGTGGACCTGGCCCGCCGCTGGGTGGTGGACTATTTCAACCGCCACGACGACCGCGCCGCACACGCCTTCGCCACGCCGGACTACACACTGCACATCGGTGAATACACCTTCGCCGGCCGCGACACGCAGTGGTTGCCGGCCGTGCGCAAGCAGATGGACACGTACCCCGGGCTGGGCATGACCGTGCACCAGGTGCTGGCTGGCACGGACCCGGACCGTGTCGCGGTGCTGTTCACGCAGCATGGCGCCTCGGGTGGTGCGGGTGGACGCGTGACCTGCTGGTCGGGCGTGGCAATCTACCGCAGCAACGGGCAACAACTCACCGGCTGCGTGGCGCAGGAGGACTATGTGACACGCCAGCGGCAACTCAAGTCCGGCATTGCCGACACCATCGAGGCACCGGCGCCCGCGCCGTGGGACACGCCCGCGTTGCCGGCCGATCCGCAGGCCGAGGCCGTGGTGCGCGCATGGCTCACCACCTCCTGGCCATCGAACCTACCCGGCGTGCGTTGCGACGACGAACACATCACCGGCGTGCCGCTGGCATTCGAGGTCACCTCCGGCGAGATCACCGAGCTGTTTTCGTCCGGCAGCGAGGTGGCTTTCCACGTGCGCCAGACCGGGCGCTACCTGGGTGGCCTGCCCGGCGTCGCGCCGCGCGCGCAGGACTCGGTGCTGCATTGCAACGGCATCGTGCGGGTGCAGGACGGCCAGGTCGTGTCGGGCCGCGTCATCCGCGATCGCATCGGCCTGGTGGCCAGCCTCAAGAGCGCGTGAGGACACGATGAACACCCAAGACGTGTCACCCGAAGCGCCCCAGGACGGCGTGCGCGTGTCCCGCGATGGTGCGGTGCTGGTCGTCACCATCGACCGGCCCGCGATGCGCAACGCCCTCGACCGCGCCGCGTCGGAGGCCATAGCGCGGGCGATGGACGAGCTCGACGCCGACCCCGCGCTGACGCTGGGCATCCTCACCGGTGCCGGTGGCCATTTCTGCGCGGGCATGGACCTCAAGGCCTTCCTGCGCGGCGAACGCGTGGAGCTGCCGGGCCGCGGCCTGGCCGGCATCTGCGAGACGCCCCCACGCAAGCCGCTGATCGCGGCGGTGGAGGGGTATGCGTTGGCCGGTGGCTGCGAGATCGCGCTGGCCTGCGACCTGATCGTGGCGGCGGACAACGCGCAGTTCGGCATTCCCGAAGTCAAGCGCGGGCTGATCGCGGGCTCCGGCGGCCTGATCCGCCTGCCGCAGCGCATCCCGCGCCAGATCGCGCTCGAATACGCGCTGACCGGTGCGCTGATGCCCGCTGCCGAAGCGCGCCAATGGGGCCTGGTCAACCGGCTCACCACGCCCGGCGGCGCACTGGAAGGCGCATTGGCATTGGCGCGCACCATCGCTGCCAACGGACCGCTGGCCGTGCAGATGACAAAGCGCGTGATGGCCGAATCGCCCACGTGGCCCGCCACGGACATCTGGCCACGGCAACGTGCCCTGCTGGAGCAGATCATCGGCTCCAACGACGCCCGCGAAGGCGCCCTGGCCTTCAGCGAAAAACGCGCCCCGCGCTGGAGCGGCAGCTGATGCAGCGCGACGCCACCCCATCGGTGCCACCCGCGCTGGACCCGGATGCCGCACGGCTGCTGGCGCTGGCGCGCAAGGCCGCCTACCCGCCCTTCGAGAGCCTTACACCCACCGCGGCGCGCGCCGCTTACGCCGCCAGCTGGGAGGTGATGCAGTCGCCAGGCGGCGAGGTGGCTTCGGTCGAGGACCTGCAGATCCCGGGGCCGGGCGGCACGCTGGCGCTGCGCATCTACTGCGGCCTGGGCACGGATGCCGATACCACCCTGCCTTGCATGCTGTTCCTGCACGGCGGCGGCTGGGTCATCGGCAATCTGGAGAGCCACGACCGGCTGTGCCGCCGCCTGGCCACGGTGGCGCGCATCTGCGTGGTGGCGGTGGACTACCGGTTGGCGCCCGAGCATCCGTTTCCCGCGGCACTGGACGATGCGGCCGCTGCGCTGCGTTGGGTGGCGGAGCAGGCGGAGACACTGCGCATCGACCCAGCGCGCCTGGGTATCGGCGGCGACAGCGCGGGTGGCAACCTGGCAGCGGCGCTGGCGCTGATGGGGCGCGATGGCGACGCGCCCCGCGCCGCTTTCCAGGCGCTGATCTATCCGGTGTTGGACCTGCGCGCCGACAGCGCGTCCTACCGCCGTGTCACTGCCGACGTGCCGCTCACCGCCGCGACCATGCACTGGTTCATCGGCCACTACACGCCCGACGCCACGGCGCGCCACGACTGGCGCGCCTCGCCGCTGCTGGCGCCCAGCCTCGCGGGCCTGCCGCCCGCGCTGGTGCTCACCGTGGCCCACGACCCGCTGTGCGACGAAGGCCGTGCCTACGCGCAGCGGCTGGACGACGCAGGCGTGCGCGTGGCCGCCTTTCACCTCAACGACCAGACCCACGGCCTGCTGGGCCAGGGCCGCTTCGTGCCCGCAGCCAACGGGATCGCCGACTACGTGTTCCACACCATCGGCCACGAACTGCACCGCGCGGCCGCACGCCAGAGATAAGTTCCCCCCTTGTTCAACCCCCGCTGCCGACAGGCGGCAATCGCCACTCCAGGAGACAACATGAAAGTGCAATC
Source organism: Burkholderiaceae bacterium (assembly GCA_965278985.1). Lineage (GTDB taxonomy): Bacteria > Pseudomonadota > Gammaproteobacteria > Burkholderiales > Burkholderiaceae_C > CAISIP01. Next base: position 4,479,772 of record OZ257131.1, read on the forward strand.
GAGAATCCAAGGGTCCCTTGCCACCGCGGCCGTCACCGGCCTGCTGGCATTCGGCGCCATCGCCCAGGACACGCCCGCAGACGGCGTCTACAAGGACCGCATCGACTGGGGCGTGCAGATGGACATGAGCGGGCCGACCGCCGAGTCGCAAAGCACCTGGGTCAAGGGCTTCCAGGACTACATGCGCAAGGTCAACGAGGCCGGCGGCATCAACGGCCGCAAGATCAACGTGCTGGCCGAGGACAACAAGTTCAACGCCGCGCAGGACAAGATCATCTATGAGAAGTTCACCACGCAGACGCCTGTGCTGGGCATCTCGGGCATGGGCAGCTCCGGCGGCCAGGTGGCGCTGGCGCCCACCATCCGCGCCGGCAAGGTGCCGGTGGTCGGCACCTACACGCCCACCAAGGCACTGATCGAGCCCGCGTCGCCGCTCACCTACCACGGCATGTGTGCCTACAAGCCCATGGCGCAGACCGGCGTGGGTTACTTCGTCGACACGCTCAAGCTCAAGGCGCCCAAGGTCGTGACCGTGGCCATCGAGAGTGCCGGCGGCAAGGAATACCACGACTACATCGCCGAAGCCGTCACCAAGGCGGGCGGCACCGCCACGCTGGTGACGATGAAGGTCACGGCCGTGGACGTCACACCGCAGGCGCTGGAGATCATGAACCTCAAGCCCGATTTCATCGCGATCTATGGCGTGAACAACACCTCCATCCTGACGATGAAGGCGCTGGCACAGTACGGCGTGAAGATCCCGGCCTTCGCCATCACCTACCTGGCGCAACCGCAGATCTACGCGGCCATGGGTGCGGCCGCCGGTGCGAACTACTACGTGTCCACCTGCCTGTCCCCCGGCGGCTCGGACGACTCCCCCGGCAACAAGGAGCTGAGCGCCTTCGCCGACAAGGTGGGCCGCGGCGCACTCAAGGAAGACATCAACTACGCCGCCGGCTGGATCGTGGCCGACATGGTGAGTGACCGCATCGCGCAACTGGGTGCCAATGTGACACGCGCGCGCCTGGTGGAGGCCCTTGGCAAGGGCTTTGTCGCCGAGAACGGTGGCCTGACCGCCCCGATCACCTACACCGCGACCGACCACGGCGGCCCGCAGGTGCACAAGATGATCTCCTTCGACTACGCGACCAACAAGGTCAAGAACTACGGCAGCTTCAAGGACTACGAGAAGTACCTGAAGTAAGACGCGCCGCCCCGCGTGCGCCTCGGCGACGCGGGGTTTTCTCACCCTGGTCCAGGATCCATCATGCTTCAACAAGTTCTTTTCGGCGGCCTCGCGGTAGGCAGCATCTACGGGCTGGTGGCCCTGGGCTTCGCCGTCGTCTTCAAGGCGACGGATGTCTTCAACTTCGCGCAGGGCATGTTCGTGGTGTGCGGGGCGTTCTTCGCCGTGACCGCCGTGTCCACGCTGCAGCTGCCCTTTCCCATCGCCATCCTGTTCATCATCGGCGCGGCGGCACTCATGGGCGTGGTGATCCACATGCTGCTGATACAGCCGCTGTCCGGGCGGCCCATGCTGTCGGTGATCATGCTCACCATCGCGCTGTCCATCGTGATGCGCGCGCTGATCGAGATGTTCTACGGCTCGCAGGGCCGGCCGCTGAACACGCCGCTGCCCAATGGCGTGTTCGTGGTCGGCAACCTGCGCATGTCGCAGCTGCACCTGACCGCGATGGTGGTCAGCTGGGTGTGCATGGCGGGCTTCGGCGCCTTCTTCAAGTTCACGCCCATCGGCTTGCTGATGCGTGCCACGGCCGACGGCCATGAGGCGGCCGTGGTCTCGGGCGTGAACGTCAACGTCATGAACCGCCTGGCCTGGGCCATCGGCAGCGTGCTGGCGGCCATCGGCGGTCTGTTCCTGGGGCAGCTGCAGATCGTCTCCACCGAGCTGGAGAGCATCGGCCTGCTGGCGTTGCCCGCAGTGGTGATCGGCGGCATGCAGAGCATCCCCGGCGCGATCATCGGCGGCATCCTGGTGGGGTTGATCGAGCAGCTGGCCTCCACCTACATCTCGCCCAAGTCGGCCGACATCGTGATCTACGGCCTGCTGCTGCTGATCCTGATGGTCCGGCCCTGGGGACTCTTTGGCCAGAAAGAACTGGGCCGGGTCTGAGGCCCACGCTCCATCGCCATGAACACACACACCCTTTCCGCGACCGCCCCGGCCCGCAGCGGCAGCAGCCTCGGGCCATGGATCTGGCGGGCGGTCTTCGTCGCCGCCGTGCTCTACCTGCCGTTCATCCTGACGGACCGCGCAATCTTCGGCGTCGCGCTGTCCAACATGCAGCTGCTCAACCTGGGCCTGACGCAGATCAACCTGATGCTGATCGCCATGCTGGGTGCCCTGTCGCTCAACTACCTGACGGGCTGTGCAGGCCTGATCTCCATCGGCCACGCGGCGCTGTATGCCATGGGCGCCATGACCTCCGCGGCCGCGGGCACCTTGTGGGGCTGGCCCTTCCCGCTGGTGCTGCTGGCCGCCGGCGTCACTGGCGCGCTGACGGGCCTGCTGGCCGGGCTGCCGTCGCTGCGCGTGCGCGGGCTGTACTTCGTGTTGTCCACCATGGCGCTGCACTACATCGTGATCTTCGCGTTCCTGCAGTTCCAGTTCAAGTTCTTCGACTTCGTGGGCATCCCGTACGGTGCCGCGATGCTGGGTGCCTTCGAGCTGAACACACCCATGCGCTGGTACTTCTTCCTGCTGCCGGTGGTGGGGTTGGTCTACTGGGGCCTGCGCAACACGTTGCGCACGCGTGAAGGGCGGGTGCTGATGGCCATGCGCGACCACGAGCTGGCCGCCACCGCCGTGGGCGCGGACGTGCGCATCCTGCGCCTCAAGGCCTTCATGCTGAGTTCGGCCATCGCCTCCATGGCCGGTGCGCTGTATGCCTACTACCTGACCAACGTGACCTCCGAGGCCTTCGGCATCAGCTTCGCGATCCAGTTCATCGCCATGATCATCATCGGCGGCATGGGCTCGTTGTGGGGGTCGCTGGTGGGCGCCGCGCTGTGGCTGCTGCTGCCCTCGGTCATCAACGGCTTCGCCTCGCAGGCGGGCGACTCCACGGGGCTGGTGCAGCTGGTGTTGGTGGAGCACAAGGCGCAGCTGGTGCAGCTGATCTTCGGCGGCCTGGTGATCCTGCTGCTCATCTTCGCGCCGGGCGGTGTCGCCGGCATGGGCAAGCAATGGCGTGACCGCCTGTTGTCGAAGCGGGGGCCATGATGGCGAACATGCTGGAAATCAAGGGTCTGTCGGTGGGCTACGCCCGCAAGGGCCTGGCACTGGAGGACGTGAGCCTGTCGGTGCCCCAGGGCAGCATCGTGGCGCTGCTGGGTGCCAACGGCGCCGGCAAGACCACGCTGATCCGCGCCGTGACCGGGCTGCTGGACCTGCACCACGGCCATGTGACCAGCGGCACGGTCCACTATGCGGGCCAGCCGATCCTGGGCCTGCCCGCGCACAAGCTGGTGCGCATGGGCATGGGCCAGGTGCCTGAGGGGCGGCTCATCTTCAAGCAGCTCAGCGTGGAGGACAACCTGCTGGTGGGCGCGGCGATCCTGCCGCGCGCCAAGGTGCGCGAGGGGCTGGAGTCGGTCTACGCGCTGTTCCCGCGGCTGCTGGAGCGCCAGAAATCGTCTGCCGGCTGGTTGTCGGGTGGTGAGCAGCAGATGCTGGCGCTGGGCCGCGCGCTGATCGGGCGGCCGCAGCTGCTGCTGGTGGACGAGTTGTCGCTGGGCCTGGCGCCACTGATCGTGAAGGACATCTATCAACAGCTGCAGGTGGTGGGCAAGACATTGGGCACCTCGATGCTGATCGTGGAGCAGAACGCGCGCCTGGCGCTGGAGTTCGCGGCCAGCGCCTACATTCTGAACAACGGGCGCGTGGTGCTGCAGGGCACGGCGGCCGAGGTGGCGGCCAACGATGCCATGAAGGAGTCGTACCTGGGCACTGCCAAGGCGGCGCTGGAGGTGAGCGCATGACCACCGCATCCATGGCTTCCACGGCTTCCACGCCACTGCTCGAAGTCGCCGCGCTGCAAATGCGCTTCCAGGGCATCATGGCCCTCAAGGACGTGTCCTTCACGCTGGCGCGCGGTGCGATCACGTCGTTGATCGGCCCCAACGGCGCCGGCAAGACCACGCTGTTCAACTGCGTCACCGGCATGTACACACCCACGGGTGGCAAGGTGCTGTTCGACGGCGGGGACATCACGGCGCAGGCCGCCTACAAGGTGTCGCGCCACGGCATCGCACGCACCTTCCAGAACCTCGCGCTGTTCGGTGGGCTCACCGTGCTGGAGAACCTGCTGGTGGGCGCCTACCAGCAGGGCAGCTCGGGCCTGCTGCAGGGCGCGTTCATGTCGCCGCGCGCGCGTGCCGAGCAGAAGGCCGCCGTGGCATCCGCCCACGAGGTGCTGGCCTTCCTGGGCATGGAGGACACGGCCCATGTGTTGCCCTCCGAGCTGTCCTATGGCCGGCAGAAGCAGGTGGAGTTTGCACGCGCGCTGATGCAGAAGGCCCGCCTGGTGCTGCTGGACGAGCCCATGGCCGGCATGAGTGCCTCCGAAAAATCCGCCATGACGGCGCTGATACAGCGCGTGCGCCAGCAGTTCGGCATCACCTTCCTGCTGGTGGAGCACGACATACCGACCATCATGGAAATCTCCGACAAGATCGTGGTGCTGGACTTCGGCAGCAAGATCGCCGAGGGATCACCGCAGGACGTGCAGAACAACGAGGCGGTGATCGCCGCCTACCTGGGCACGGACGCCACGGCCCACTGACCACCTGCCCGGTCTGTCGACCGGGCGTCCCCCTTTTCCAGCCACCAAGGACATCCCCATGAGAGAAGCTGTCATCGTCTCCACCGCCCGCACCGGCATCGGCCGCGCCTACCGCGGATCGCTGAACAACACCAAGTCGCCCACCATGCTGGGCCATGTGATCGCGCAGGCCGTGCAGCGCGCGGGTGTGGAAGGCGCCGAGGTAGAGGACGTGGTCATCGGCACCGTGCTCACCTCCGGCACCGCCGGCATGAACCTGGCGCGCAATGCCGCACTCGCCGCCGGCCTGCCGGTGACGGCCCCGGGCCAGACCATGGACCGCCAGTGCGCCTCGGGCCTGATGGCCATCGCCACGGCCGCCAAGCAGGTGATGGTGGATGGCATGCAGATCGTGGTGGCAGGCGGACACGAGAACATCACGGCCGAACAGAAGAATTATTTCGAGGGCGTGATGGCGGCCAAGGACGCCAACCTGGAGCGCCTGGCGCCCACCGCCTACATGCCGATGCTGATGACCGCCGAGTTCGTGGCCAAGAAGTACGCCATCAGCCGCGAATCACAGGACCGGTATTCGCTGCAGTCCCAACAGCGCACGGCGGCCGCCCAGCAGGCCGGCCGCTTCGACCGCGAGATCGTGCCCTTCACCACCAGCATGGCCGTAGCCGACAAGGCCACCGGCGCCATCAGCTACCGCGAGGTGACGCTGACCAAGGACGAAGGCAACCGTGCCGACACGGCGCTCGAAGGCCTGCAGGGCTTGAAGCCCGTGATCGAAGGCGGCGTGGTGACGGCCGGCAACGCCAGCCAGTTGTCCGATGGCGCCAGCGCCTGCGTGGTGATGGACGCCACCCTGGCCAGCCAGCGCGGGCTGAAGCCCCTGGGCATCTACCGCGGCATGGCGGTGGCGGGCTGCGCACCGGAGGAGATGGGCATCGGCCCGATCTACGCCGTGCCCAAGCTGCTCAAGCAGCATGGCCTGACCGTCCAGGATATCGGCCTGTGGGAGCTGAACGAGGCCTTCGCCTGCCAGGCACTGTATTGCCGCGACCAGCTGGGCATCGACCCCGAGATCTACAACGTCAACGGCGGCGGCATCTCCATCGGCCACCCCTACGGCATGACGGGTGCACGCCTGGTCGGCCATGCACTCATCGAAGGCCAGCGCCGCGGCGTGAAGTACGTGGTCGTCACCATGTGCGTGGGCGGTGGCATGGGCGCCGCAGGCCTCTTCGAAGTGGCGTGAAAGGACGCGCCCCGTTACGGACGCTCACTGCGTGTAGCGTCCTATACCCCCCACTGGGGGGCGCACCCGGTGGCCCGGCGAAGCCGGTTCCACGGGTGCACTCGATGGGATCACCTGCGTTTCATGCGATGTGGATGGCACGCAGCGACATGGAACACTGAGATGCCTGGTTCAACAAAATCCCCAGCCGGCCGCGTCGCGGGCAAGGTCGCTTTCGTCTCCGGCGCGGCCAGCGGCCTGGGTGACGCCATTGCCCGCGTGCTGGCGCGCGAAGGCGCCACGGTGGTGCTGGCCGACGTCAACGACGACGCAGGCACCCGCGTGCTGCAGGAGATCGAGGCCCTGGGTGGCGAGGGCCTGTACCAGCACCTGGACGTGTCGCGCGAAGACGAGTGGGCCGGCGCCATGGCCACGGTAGGCCAGCGCTACGGCCGGCTGGACATCGCGGTCAATTGCGCGGGCCTGAACGTCAGCCGCTCCTTCCCCGCCGACACCACGCTGGAGGACTGGCGGCGTGTGATGGCCGTGAACCTGGACGGCGTCTTCCTGGGCACCAAGCATGCGCTGGCGCTGATGCGCACGCGCACGCCGGCCACGGGCTCCATCATCAACATCTCGTCCGTGATGGGCCTGGTGGCCATCCCCGGCATCGGGCCCTACTGCGCCTCCAAGGGCGGTGTGCGCATGTACAGCAAATCGGTGGCGCTGTCCTGCGCGCAGGAAGGCCTGAAGGTGCGCGTCAACACCGTGCACCCCGGCTTCATCGACACGCCCTTGCTGCGCCAGGGCATGGCCCAGATGGGCTCGCCCGAGCAGGCCGCGAAGATCTACGACGCGCTGCAGCCCGTGGGCCACCTGGGTGAGCCGGACGACATCGCCTTTGGCGTGTTGTACCTCGCCTCCGACGAGTCGAAATTCGTCACCGGCGCAGAGCTGGTGATCGATGGCGGCTACACCGCGCGTTGACACGCCGGTCTTGTTCCATCTTCAGGAAGATCCCCCACGATGAACCGCTTTGACAACCAGGTGTTCCTGATCACGGGCGGCGCACGCGGCCTGGGTGCCGCGCAAGCCCACCGGCTCGTGGCCGAAGGCGCCCGCGTGGTGCTGGCCGACGTCCTGGCAGATGAAGGCCGCGCGCTGGCTGCGGCTCTGGGCCCGGCGGCGAGTTTCGTGGCGCTGGACGTGGGCGATGAGAACCAATGGACCGAGGCCGTGGCTGCGGCCGAACGCATCGGCCCACTGAACGGGCTGGTCAACAACGCGGGTGTGTTCAAGCCGCTGCCCATGGCGCAGACCGACACAGCGCTCTACAACTTCCACGTGCGGGTGAATCAGCTGGGCACCTACCTGGGCATGCGCGCCTGTGTGCCGGCCTTCGAGCGCAGCGGCGGTGGCGCCATCGTCAACCTCTCGTCCGCCGCGGGCCTCTTCGGTGTGCCCAATGCCGTGGCCTACACCGCCACCAAGTGGGCCGTGCGCGGCATGACCAAGGCGGCAGCGAAGGAACTGGGCGACCGCAACATCCGCGTCAACTCGGTGCACCCCGGCATGATCGACACCGAAATGCTGCGCGAGCGCGATGCGGCCGTGAACCTGGCCCACGTGCAAAACCAGCCCATCAAGCGCCTGGGCACCGCCGACGAGATCGCGGGCCTGGTGCTGTTCCTGCTCAGCGCGGAGGCGCGTTACATGACGGGGGCCGAGCTGGCGATGGATGGGGGGCGGACGTTGTAATTCTGTATTGCAGCTGCGATCCTTCTTAGGGACGCAGGACGCGCGAACGTGGCGCATGGGCAAGGCGGTGGGCAGTGGTTTGCGTTCTCCGGCCCACGCTCGCGGACCGGCGCAACAGCGCATCGCCTTGGCGGGCGCGAACATCTTCCCGATCAGGCGGGCATGGTCACAGCCGCGACTGGGGCCTGCGCCCGCAAACCCCAGCCCACCACCTCTAGGGTGTTGGTTGGCAGTCCAACCAATACCAACACCAATACCAGCACCGGGCAGCGGGCACTGCTGCGGCTACTTATTCCCCTTCGCCGCCGCATGCGCCTCGAACAGCGGCCGCGGCGTCACGTTGTCGGCCTTGTTCTGCTCGGTAATGACGGCATTGAAACGACCGTCCACGTACGGCGCGATGTCCACCTTGCCCTTGAGCGCGCCGGTTTCGAACAGGCCGTCGGAGACCTGCTGGAACACCGTCACCAGATCCTTGTCCACGGGGTAGAAGGTGCCGAAGCCGGCCTCGTCCACGAGCTGCTTGCCTTGTGCGAAGGTCAGCCCCTGCTGCTGCACGTAGGTGGCGCGTATCCATTCGTCGGGGCTGCGCCGCGTCCAGTTGTTGAACTGCACCGCGCGGCGCAGGAAGTCGGCCACGGCTGCCGACTTGGCAGGGTTGTCCAGCGTGGCCTTGCGCACCAGCAGCACGCTCAGGCCCCAGTTGTGGCCCCGGCCGTCCCCGATGGCGGGGGGAGCGCCCACCTTGAAGTATTGGCCTCCGAGCAGGATGGCGGCGTCCACCGAACGCGAGGCGAAGGTGGGTGCGACTTCGGCACCCGCGAGCTGCACGCCCTTGACGTCCTTGCCCAGCGTGAGCCCGCCCTCGTGCAGGATGCTGGCCAGCACCATGTGGCGGCCCGTGCCGGGCGGGTAGGCGACAGTGCGGCCGCGCAGGTCGGCCACGGCCTTGATGCCGCTGTTGGGCTGCACCGCGAGGTAGTAATTGGCCGGGCTGCCGGGGTTGGCGTACAGGCCCACGGCCACCAGGTCCTTGACGCCGTTGGAGACGGCGATGGGCAGCGGTGCCTCGCCGATGTAGCCGATGTCCACACCGCCGGAGATCAGCGCCTCCAGCACGGCGGGGCCGCCGTTGAAGTTCGCGAAGCTCACCTGGTAGGGCGCGCCCTTGTCCACGCCCGCGAGCTTCCAGGGGATGGAGGCCTGGCTGCTCTGCTCGGCCACGACCAGCTTGGTGCCTGCAGGCACGGCCTTGGCCAGTTGGTCTGCGTAAGGCGTGTTTTGCGCATGCGCGCCGAAGGCGAGAAAACCCGCAGCCAGGCCCACCAGGGTGCGGCGCGGGAGAGAAAAAGAAGTCTGCATGGCGTATCCAGTCGATCGTGGTCGGTAGTTCGGAAAAAGAGAGTGCGCCGGCCCGCTTGTGCGCGGGGCCAGGCAAGGGATCAGTCGGGCTCCACACCCAACTCGGACAACAGCCGCGCACGCAACTGCGCAAAGCCTGGATCCGCGCGGTGCCGCGGCTCTGGCAGGCCCACTTCCTCGGTGAGCGAGATGCACCCGTCCTTGAGCACCAGCACGCGGTCCGCCAGCAAGATGGCCTCGTCCACGTCGTGCGTGACCAGCAGCACGGCGGGGCGGTGCTTGCGGTACAGCGCGCGCAGCAGCGCGTGCATGCGGATACGTGTGAGGGCATCGAGCGCACCGAAGGGCTCATCGAGCAGCAGCAGCTGGGGTTCACGCACCAGCGCACGCGCCAGCGCCGTGCGCTGCGCCTCCCCGCCTGAGAGCGTGCGCGGCCAGGCGTCGGCGTGTTTCTCCAGCCCCACCTCGGCCAATGCGGCCAGGCCCTTGGCGATGTTGGCCTGGGTGTGTGGCAGGCCCAGGATCACGTTGCGCAGCACCGGCAGCCAGGGCATGAGGCGCGGGTCCTGGAACACCACGGCGCGACGGCGTGGCACACGCACCTCGCCGCTGGCGTCTGCGTCCAGCGCGCCCAGCACCCGCAGGAAGGTGCTCTTGCCCGAGCCGCTGCGGCCCAGCAAGGCCACGAACTCGCCGGGCCGCAGCTCCAGGGTGAAGTCCTGCAGCACGGCACGTTCGCCGAAGGACTTGCCCACACCATAGGCCGCCACGGCCAGGCCTTGCGCCGCGCGCTGCGGCGGGGCGGAATGCAAAACTTCAAGCGCCATCGAATGCACGCCGCCAGGTCAACAGGCGGGCCTCCAGGAAACGGACGAAGGACAGCGACGCGAGTCCCAGTGCGGCATACACGGCCAGCAGAACGAAGATCACGTCGATGCGGAAATACTCGCGCGCATCGCTCATCAGCCGGCCCAGTCCCACGGGCGCGTTGATGGTCTCGGCAAAGATCAGTGACAGCCACGCCCCGGTCAGCGCCAGGCGCAGACCCACCAGGAAGCCCGGCAGCGCGCCCGGCAGGATCACCGAGGTGATCAGCTCGCGCTGTCCCACGCCGAAGGTGCGCGCGGCTTCCACCAGGCCTGCATCGACGTTGCGGATCGCGCTGTAGGTGTTGATGTAGATCGCCACCAGCACGCTGAGCGTGATCAGCGCCACCTTGGGCTCCTCGCCAATGCCGAACCAGGCGATCAGCACCGGCAGCAACGCGAAGTTGGGCACCGCGCGCAGCACCTCCATGTTGGCGTCCACCACGTTCTCACCCCAGCGCGACAGGCCCGAGACGATGGCGCCCGACAGGCCGATGAACAGGCCGAGGCCCAGGCCCTGCAACACGCGCAGCAGCGAGGCCCACATATGCGCCTGCAGCTCCTGCGAGGCCAGCAGGCCCCAAGCCGTCTGCAGCACCGTCTGCGGGCTGGGTGTGGTGCGCGGGTCGAAGACCTGCAGCGACGACAGCAGTTGCCACAGCGCAATCAGCAGCACCGGCCCCAGCAGGCGTTGCACCGCACGCGGGATACGCGGCGCGGTAACGGTGGCCGGCCCGTCTAGGCGCGGGTCCACGAGGTCATGCTCCGTGGGCACGAGGGCAGCCAGCGGCGCGGACGAGAAGGTGGCAGTCGTTGCCACCTCGTCGTCGCCATCACGCTCGGCCAGCGGCGGGCCCGGCCGGCCGAAGCGCAGGGAAGCGGTCGAAGACATCGGTGCTCCTGCTCAGGCGCCCTTGAAGGGCGCGCCCTCCAGGGCCTCGGAACGCTGGCCATCCACACCCACGGGGATATCGCCCTCGATGGTGATGCGGTGCAGGACGCGGTCGTGCCCCAGGTGTTCGAAGTCGCGCGGCGCCAGGTGCAACACAGCGCGGTTGTCCCAGAAAGCGACGCTGCCCGGCTCCCAGCGAAAGCGCACCGTGTATTCGGGGATCTGGATCTGCTCGAACAGCAGGTCCAGGATATGGCGGCTCTCGCGCGGCGAGAAGCCTACGATCTGCTTGGTGAAGCTGGGGTTCACGTAGAGCACACGCTCACCACTCTCCGGATGCACGCGCACCACGGGGTGGATGGACGCCAACGGGTTGCTGCGCACCAGCTCGCCGATCTTCTCGCGGCTGCGCTCGGCGCCCACGCTGGAGCCGAAGCGGTGCTCGGCGCGCAGGCCATCGATGAACTTGCGCAGAGGCTCGGGCAACCCTTCGTAGGCCACGGCCACGTTCGCGAACTGCGTATCGCCCCCATACGGCGGCACACTCTCCGCACGCAGGATCGAATAGGCCGGCGGGTTGATCAGCGGTGTTACGTCCGCATGCCAGCCGGGGCCGTTGGCGCCCACCTGCTTGCGGTACTGCTCACCGTAACGCTTGTTGTAGGCCTTGGGCGATACCGTGTGGATCTCGGGGAAGCCGGCAGGCGCCACGTCGCCTTCATAGGGATGGCCCGGAGTCACGGGCCCGAACTGGCGGCCGAAGGCGATCTGCGCGGCATGGTCCAGCACCTGGTTGCGGAAGAACACCACCTTCCACTTCAGCAGCGCGGCCTTGATGGCCTGGAAGTGCGCGGCGGGCAAGGGGCGGGACAGGTCCACGCCGTGGATCTCCGCGCCGGTCCAGCCCGACTGGGGCAGCACCTGCACCTCGTTGTGGGTGGGAAGCTCGCGCAGGTCGGTGGCGAGTGGCGGCGTATGGATGGGACGGTCGAGAACAGCGGACATGGAAGGCTCCTTGCAATGGGATGGAGCCTCGAAGGTATGCCTGCGTGCCACGAATCACAACGACGGATTCCGCATGAGGACATGCGGGGAATCGTGGGCACAGGGATTGTGCGAACGTGCTGCTCGGCCTTGGCCGCAGCCATGGCGGCAGACCCAGCACGATCAGCTGCTGATTGCCACGATCCGTGCCACGACAGCCATCACGGCGTTGTTCTGCGCGATAAGTTCACGTGGCGATGGGCTGGTCGCTGTGGTCGTCACCGCAAGCCTGAGCGAAGGGACCATGAGTGCGAACTGCGCGCCATAGCCCCAAGCCCAGAACACGGGATGGCCGCTCAACTCGCCCGTGAACCACAGATAGCCGTAACGGGTGGTGCGCATGGGCGCCACGCCCCACGTGGTGGCGGCGCGGGACTGCGTGCTGTCCCTGACCCACTGCGTGGGCACTACCTGCCTGTCGCCCCACCGCCCATCGTTGGCCATGGTCCAGGCGATCTTCGCAAGATCCCGTGCACGCATGCGCAGGCCTCGGTAGCTCATGACGTTGCCAGCCTTGTCGCGCATCCCCGCGATCTCCTGGATGCCCAGGGGGCCGAACAGTTCACGTTGCGCGAACTGGTCCACGGGCAGGCCGCAGGCCTGTACCAGGATGGGCGAGAGCAGCGAAATCGCGGCGTCGTTGTACACCCACCGCCCGACCTGCTGGGGATCGACCGGAAGCCCGAGCACGTAGGCCACGGGGTCTTCCGCCCTGTCCAGCGCCTGCATGCCGGTCTGGAAATCGTAGACCAGCCCCGATGTGCCGGTGAGGATCTGTTCGAGCGTGATGGCCAGCGCGGGTGCGCCAGGTGCCTTGGCTGCTGCTACGGGGAGGAGCGTCGCCACCGTGTCCGAGAGGCTGCGGATCCTGCCTTGCTGGAGCGCCATGCCGACGAGCATGGAGGCAACACTTTTCGTGACGGAGTTGACCCCTTGCAGGTGGGACAGCTTCGCACCACCGTAATACTGCTCTCCCACCAGAGCGCCATTCTTGACGACCAGAACACTGCGCAGGGCTGGCACGGACCGGGCATCGTCCAGGATCTTTTGCACAGCCGCGATGTCGATTCCGGCCTCGCCCTTGGGTTTTGGCCAATCCTCCGAGGGCTGGTCTGCGGCACTGGAGATGCTTGGCGACAACGTACCCGCCGCAAGCGCCAGGCCGCCAGCCACAAAGTTGCGGCGTGATGTTGTGTCTCCCTGCATGGTCATCCCTTCAAGAATGCGCTTCAGCGCCAGCCCAGGGTGTTCTGCACGGCGAGGCGACCGCGTACAGCCATCCCGGTTCCTCGGCAGTGCGGCACATCGTCATGCCGCGTTGACGAACCACACCTTCGCGATACCCGCCTGCGTGACCTCGTAGATGGCAGCGACCTCCGAGGCCGTGGGCTGCACGCCGGTGACCCGTTCATGGTCGATGACCTTGTTGCCGAAGACCATGCGGTTCACCAGCTCCGCATGCAGATCGGGCAGGTTGAAGCGGTGGGCGGCATAGTGCGCGGCGAAGGCGGCCTTGCCCTGCAGCACCGGCTCGGTGGACGGCAGGCGGTACACCACCACATCGTCGGCGTACTCGCGCACGAAGCGCTCCAGGTCACGGGCGTTGTAGGCGTCGAGCTGGCGTTGGGCGAAGCCGGCGGGGTCGAAGGTGTCTGGCATCGGGGCTCCTGGATGGCGTGGCCTGCACTGTAGTGCCCATGCCGATCGCCTCACCCACCGCCGCGCCGCCGCAGGCACCTTCAGTCCACTTCCCGCAGCGCCTCCACCAGCCCCGCGATGTTGCCCACCTCCAGCTTGCCGTAGATGCCCTGGATCTGGTTGCGGATGGTGGCCGGTGCGCGTTCCAGCAGGCGTGCGATCTCCTTGTGGGTATGGCCCTTGGACACCAGGCGCGCGATCACCAGTTCGCGCGGCGACAGCATGTCGGCGCGACAGCGCAGGCGCGCGCCCAGGAAGAACAAGCCCTGTTCCACCGTGTGCCACACCACGGCACGCTCGCCCAGCCAGCGCACCTCGCCCGACTGCAGCTGCGCCAGCAGCGGTGCGGGCAAGGTGGTGCCGCCGCGCCAGCCCGCCCACTCGGCCCGAAGCGCGGCCTCGAAATCGGCGTCGGCGTGGTAGAGCACGCCACGCGCGTCCGCGATGGCCGCGCCACGACGTGCGGGCCGCAGGCCCTCGACGCGGTCCAGGTGTGCGATTCGGTTGAAGGCCAGCGCCTGCATCACATGCGGTGACAGTGCGGCCAGCAGCGCGCGTTCCGGTTCGGTGCACACGGCCGCATCGCGTGCGCGGAACAGCGTGAGCCAGTGCACGAAGCGCGTGCGCGGGTCGAAATCCGAGCTGATGAAGAAATTGGCCTGTTCGAAGCGCCGGCCGTAGTCGCGCAGCGGCGCCTGCTCGGGCCGGTGGAACCAGCCCTTCGCATTGAAGCCCATCGTGCAGCGCGGCTGCACGCCCACGGCAACGGCGGCCGTGTCCAGGTGCTTGATCTGCTCGTACGCCGCCAGCATTTCCGGCGGTTGGTCCTGCAGATGGATGGTGTGGATATCGATGCCCGCAGGCGTGTTGGTCGCCGTGCCCCACATCGAAGAGTCGAAAGCCAGCGCGCGGCGCAGATGGGCCAGCGCGGCGTCCTGGAAACGCTCCAGCGGGAGCTCGTGCGCCTGGCGGTACAGCGCCAGCACGAACTGGCTGAAGTCTTCTAACGACGCAAGCGACATGGCGCGTGGGGAATAGAGATGTTGTATTTGTGCGGTAGATGCATTTGCACTATGGGACAGTGACGCACTCCCTTCCTAGAATCCCCCGCGAAGCCTGGGGATGATATACGCGCAACCCGGGCGCTTGTGGTGGCGCGCAATGCGGGCACGGCACACAAGCCTGTGTCCGCGCCATCACACGATCCATGCCCACACACTGCCTGCCGACCGCGTTCACGCTCCCCCATACCTCACCGTCTGCCCTGCGTACCGTCTGCCGCCTGTTGGCCGCATGCGCAATGATGCTGCTGGCCACCGGCCAGGCCCTGGCACAAGCTCCCCGCAACGAAACGCCACCGCCGCCCCTGCCTCCTGTGCGCATCGTCGCACCGGAAGCCCGCTTACCCGTGCGGGTGCAGCGCGCCGCCGTGCAGGCCGAGATCGTGGGCTTGGCCGCGGCCACGCGCGTGGAGCTGGTGCTGCACAACCCGAACAACATGGAGCTGCAAGCAGAGTTGCAGTTCCCGCTGCGCGAGGGCCAGACCGTCACCGGCTTCGCGCTGGACATCGATGGCGCCTTGCGCGCTGCGGTGCCGGTGGAAAAATCCAAGGGCCGGCAGGTCTTCGAGGACGTGGTGCGTGGCCGCGTGGACCCGGCCCTGCTCGAAGCCACGCTGGGCAACAGCTACAAGCTGCATGTCTACCCGCTGCCGCCACGCGGGCAGCGCCGCGTGGTGCTGGAGATCCGCGAGACGCTGTCCGCTGCCGCGCGACCTGCGTGGCGGCTGCCGCTGGCCTTTGGCCGCAGTGCGGTGGGCGCACTGGAGGTGTCGGTGCAGGTTGCCGGTGTGGCACCGCGCCAGGTCGAGGCCCGGCTGGGCGCGCAGCGGCTGCAGCCTGCGGCGTACGAGGGTGGCACGCGGGTGACCCTGGCCCGCAACGCCTACCGGGGCGCCGGCGAGCTGCGCATCGAACTGCCCGCAGCCAACAACCGACCCCTGGTCAGTACCGAGCTCTTCCGCGACCAGCGGTACTTCCATGCCGAGGTGCCAGTGGCCGCGCAGGAATGGCCCCGCACCGCACCACGGCGCGTGGCACTGCTGTGGGATGCCTCGGCTTCGGGAGCCCAGCGCGACCACGCACGCGAGTTCGCGCTGCTGGAGGCCTGGTTCCGCACGCTGCCCGAGGTGGAGGTGCTGCTGGTGCCGGTGCGCAACGAGGCCGACGCCGTCGAGCGCCACACCGTACGCGGCGGCGACTGGGCCGGGTTGCGCCGTCGTCTGGAGGCCATGGTCTACGACGGTGCCACGCACCTGGGCGCGATGCAGCCACCGGCCGAAGCCGACATCGCCTTGCTGTTCACGGACGGCCTGGGCAACTGGGGCGCCACGGGGTTGCCCACGGCGCGCATGCCACTGTTCGCGTTGTCGGCCGCCACACGTGCCGACGCGCGCACCCTGCGCCATGCGGCCGAGGCCAGTGGCGGCGTCTACCTGGACCTGCTGGCCACCGCGATGCCCCAGGCCCTGCGCGCGCTCACGCACGAACGCCTGCGCGTGGCCGCCGTGCGTGCCGAAGGTGCACGCGACCTGGAGCTGGCATCGGTGTATCCGCTGGAGGGGCGCGTGGCGCTGGCCGGTGTGCTGACGGAACCGCAGGGGCGCATCGTGCTGGAGCTGTCGGCCCCCGACGGCACGCGGCAGACGCGCACCCTCTCGGTCGGCACTGCGCCGGATACACAGGCGGAACGCCCGCGCGCGGGCCAGGCCATCGCCGTGGCGGCGCACCGATGGGCCAGCTTGCGCGTCGCGCGGCTGGAGGCCGACTACACGCGCCAGCGCAAGGCCATCGAACGCCTGGGCATGGAATTCGGCATGGCCACGCGCGAGACCTCGCTGCTGGTGCTGGACCGGGCCGAGGACTATGTGCGCTTCGACGTGGAGCCCCCCGCGCCGCTGCGCGCGCAATGGGAGGCCCTGGTGGCGCGCAAGACGGAGACGGCCCGCAACGCGCAGCAACGCCACCTGGCACGCATCGCCGAGCGCTTCGCCGACAAGCAGGCCTGGTGGGACAAGGACTTCCCCAAGGACACGCCACCTCCACCCCCGCCGCGCCCCGCCGTGGCCGCGGTGATGGCCACCGCCCCGCCACCGGCCCCCGCGCCGGCCTCCTCCGGGCCCAGCGAAGCGCAGGGCCCACGCCCCGACAGCATCCAGCTGCGCAAGTGGCAACCCGACGAGCCCTACACACGCCGCCTGCGTGCGGCCAAGGACGAAGACCTCTACGCCGTCTACCTGGACGAACGCCCCGCGTACACGCAAAGCTCCGCCTTCTTCCTCGACGTGGCCGACATCCTGGTGGACCGCGGCCAGCCCGTGCTGGCCGCGCGCGTGTTGTCCAACCTGGCCGAGATGGACATCGAGAACCGCCACCTGCTGCGCATCCTGGCGTACCGCCTGCTGCTGGCCCAACGTGTACCCGAGGCGCTGCCGGTGCTGGAAGAAGTGCTGCGCCTGGCCCCGGACGAACCCCAGTCCTACCGCGACCTGGGCCTCGCGCTGGCGCAGGGCGCACAGCCGCAGCGTGCCATCGAGTTGTTGTGGGAGGTGGTGTCACGCCCCTGGAACGACCGCTTCCCCGACGTGGAGCTGATCGCGCTGGCCGAGCTCAACGCCATCGCGGCGCAATCGGCCGCTGCAGGCCAGCCGCTGGACCTCTCGCGCGTGGACCCGCGCCTGCAGCGCAACCTGCCGCTGGACCTGCGCGCCGTGCTCAGCTGGGACGCCGACAACACCGACATCGACCTGTGGGTCATCGACCCCAACGGCGAACGCGCCTACTACGGCAACCGCCTCACCTACCAGGGCGGCCGCATGTCGCGCGACTTCACGGGCGGCTACGGGCCGGAGGAGTTCTCGCTCAAGCACGCCAAGCCAGGCGTCTATACCGTGCGCGCGCAGTTCTACGGCCACCGCCAGCAGATCGTGGCGCCCGCCACCACGCTGATGCTGCGCCTGTCCACGGGCTTCGGTACACCGGCGCAGAAGGACCAGAGCGTGGTGCTGCGGCTGTCGGGGCGCGGGGAGCAGATCACGGTGGGAACGTTCACGATAGGAGAGAGTGCCAAGCCATGAGGCTCTGCACGCGCGGCCTGCGTCCCATCCTCCTCGCGGTCGGCCTGGCGTGCGCGGCATCTGCCTGCCTGGCGGCCGACACCGCGCAACCTTGGCAACTGGTGTTCTTCCACCCTCCCCGCCCCGGGGTGCTGCAGGAATGCGAGGACGCGCACCTGCGTGAGAACTACGCGCGCATGGCCGTGCCCGATGCCGCTGACCCGCTCAAGGCCTGGGTGGTGGAAGGGCCTGTGGTGCTGCAGTGGCCTGGCGGACAGCTGGTGCAGGCCGACAGCGGCACGGCCACCCACGCGCATCCCCCCATGGACATGTGCTTCACGCTGCAGGTGAACGGGCGCCCGCTGGTCTCCGGCGCCGTGGTGCCGCAGTATTCGGCACGGCTGCTGCGTTTTCCCACACTGGTGCGTCTGCCGGCCACACCCGGGGCCACGGCAGTGCAGTTCCGGCTGCAGCCCCGCTTTCCTGCGCTGGCCGAGGAGCCCGGGCCGCCGGCCTGGTCCGTGCTGGGCAGCTTCTGATTCTTTTTCGATTTCATACTCCCACCCACCATGCTGTTCAAGAACCTCCTGTGGCCCCTGCTGAGTGCTTTGGCACTCACCACCATCACCCCGTCCCTGCACGCGCAGGACAAAGAACTGAAGGAGCAGCTGGAGCAGCTGGCCTTCGTGCGACAGATACGCTACACGGGCGAATGGCCCACGCTCACCGGTTTCAGCCCGGCGAAGCCCGTGAATGGTTTCGAGGCAGCCCCCGGTGACCACGGCCACACACAGGCCTACCGCAGCGCGGCAGGGTGCGTGGCCTTCTTCTTTCCGCCGGGCGACGAAGGTGGCACCGAGGTGGCGTTGAAGTGGAAAGGTCACGCCTGCAACGGCAAGCTGGTGGAAGGCAAGGGCGAGCTGCAGATCTGGCGGCGCGTCGGCGAGCAGACGGTGGTGGGGGTTCTGGAGGGCCATTTTTCCAAGGGTGTGCTGGCGGGCGAAGGCGAGAAGTCCAACTTCACCTTCGACAAGGCCGGCAAGCCCGTGCCGGATGTGTACAGCTTCGAGGGCACCTTCGCCAACAGCGTATTGCACGGCCAAGGCGCGAAGCGCTGGAGCGGTGCCGCGAATGCCCGGCCCAGCGCCTGGGTGCAGCAGGGCAAGTTCCAGGACGGCACCATCCGTGGCGGGGTGATGCTGTACCAATTGCGGCCCTATCCCGGCGTGGAGGCCCAGGTGCAGCCGCTGTGGTTCAGCGAACGCGGCAACACCTACATCGAGCAGGCGCAGGTGAACCGCGGCAAGCTGCTGGAAGGCACTCTGTTCTTCGAGGGTGATCCCGTTCCGTGGAAGTCCGAGGTGGCGGTGTGGCGCGACGGCCTGCCCGAGGCAGCGCGCTTGACGCGCATGGACATGGCACGCAGGCACATGATGATCGCCAGCTGCCTGCAGTGGCGCTTCGAGGGTGCGCGCCTGGCCTGTGACCGTGGCAGCGCCAGCGCAGGCGGCGAAGGCGGCTCCATCGGCACGGACGAAGGCGCATTCGGCATCCGGCTGCCTGTGCCTGCGCGCGTGGTCACCTTCCAGCCTGAAGCCACCACCGCATTGACGTTAGGCCTGGACAACGCCCAGATCCCGGCCCGCTGCGATGCAGAGCTCGCCCGGTGCACAGGCCGGGGCGTGTTGCCGGTAAGGGGCAGCCTGCTCTATTGGCATGGTGACATCGAATGGCGCGACGGGGCCCTGAGGCCCACGTCTGCCTCGCTGTACGAGCGGCCCTGGGTGCAACGCAGCATCAGCACGGTCGCCAACGATGGCACCGTGACCCGCACCGGCAGCGACGCGGACGATGCCAAGGCCGAACAGATCGAGGAGGCCTTGCGCAAGACGCCCTACGACCCCGGCAACCGGGACCGGCGCGTTGCCTCCTGCGAACGTTTCGACAGTCCGCTGGAATGCAGCCGAGGCAAGCTTTTCGGTAAGGATGGTGGCAGCTTCGTGGGCGCGTGGCGCTACGACGGCGTCACCTACAGCAGCGACGGCCCGGCCGCCCCGCGCTACACGGTGCAAGGCAACCAGCGCATGGTACGCCGCGGCTGGGGAACGACCACCTTCTCCAACGGGCGCTGGGCCGAGGCGCACTACGACAGCGATGGCGACATCGATGACGTGGGCAAATGCGACGATCCCGACAGCAGTGACAACTTCCGTTGCAAGCTGGACGGCGCCACGGTGATGTTCTACAACGAAAGCAGCAGCAACAGCAGCAGCAGCCAGAGCCGTCCGCAACGCGAGGTGGCCGCACCGGTCTACACCGCGCCGTCCTACAGCAGCGGGGGTGGGCGCTACGTGCCGCAAGTGGTGCCGCAACGCCCCGTGTATGTGTTGCCTGGCATGCGCTGAAGCGGCCATGGCGTGCCGCATCACATCGTGCCGACACATGGCACGGCTGCTGATGGTGGGCACGTTGCTGGCTGGCGGCGTGGCGCTGGCCTCACCGACCGCCAACGAATTCCAGCAGTGCCACCGCGCGGCCGCCGCCACGCTGCAGTACTGCCTGGACGAGACGCCCGGAAGCCTCCATGGCCCGGCCTGCTGGGACAAGTCACGCCGCAGCCAGGAGCGCTGTTATGACGAGGTACGTGCATCGCACCAGCGCCCGCGCCCGGGGCAGCCACCACGGCCTGCACCCGCGCCGGGTGCGCCGACCGCGGCACCGGCCGCACCGCCCGGGATCGGCGAAGCGCCAGGTTGACGGGGGTAGGATCGGGCCCCACCGCGGCTCCCTCTCCACACCCATGCCCCACCACCCCCACCAGGCCACGCTGGAACGCTTCTACACCGCCTTCGCTGCGCTGGACGATGCGGCCATGGCCGATTGCTACGCGGACAACGCCAGCTTTCAGGACCCGGTGTTCACGCTGCAGGGCCGAAGCGCGGTGGCCGGCATGTGGCGCATGTTGTGCACGGCCACCCGCAGCCAGGGCCGCGCCGACTGGCGGCTGGACTTCAGCGGTGTGGAGGCCGATGCCGCGCGAGGCCGCGCGCACTGGGAGGCACGCTACCGCTTCAGCCGCACGGGCCGCCTGGTGCACAACTCCATCGATGCGCGCTTCGATTTCGATGCGCAGGGCCGCATCCTGCGCCACGTTGACAGCTTCGACTTCTGGCGCTGGTCGCGGCAGGCGCTGGGCACGCCGGGCGTGCTGCTGGGGTGGACGCCGCTGTTGCGCAACAAGGTGCGCGCGCAGGCGTCCGCCGGCCTGCGCAAGTTCCTCGCCTCCCCCACCCCTGCCACTCCCGCCACCGGCCGCTGAAGAAGAGCCCACCATGTCCTCCATGCCCGCGTCACAGCGAAAGCCCACATCCCTGCAAACCACGCCATCGGGCGAGGGTTTCCCGATCCGCTACACCGTCTTCGTCCTGTGCGTGGTGGCCGTGCTGGCCGGCCTGGCAGGCTGGTGGGTGTGGGGGCGTGTGGCGTGGATGGTGCTGGCCTTGCTGGGAGCAGGGCTGGTGGCACTTGGCTTGCGCGACCTGGCGCAGGACCGGCACTCGGTGCTGCGCAACTACCCCATCATCGGCCACATGCGCTTTCTGCTGGAGTACATCCGGCCCGAGATCCGCCAGTACTTCGTGGAAGGCGAGCACGAGTACACGCCTTTCTCGCGCGCGCAGCGCTCGCTGGTCTACCAGCGCGCCAAGGGGGAGTCCGACAAGCGGCCCTTCGGCACACAGTTCGATGTGCACGCCGAGGGCTACGAGTGGATCAACCACTCGATGGCGCCCACGGTGCTGGACACGCACGACTTCCGGGTCTGGATCGGCGGCACGCCCGAGGAAGTGGCCGGGCGCGGCGAAGACAGCGGCCTGTGCACCCAGCCCTACCACGCCAGCGTGTTCAACATCTCGGGCATGAGTTTCGGGGCACTCAGCGCCAATGCCATCATGGCGCTGAACGCGGGCGCCAAGGCCGGCGGCTTCGCACACGACACGGGCGAGGGCTCCATCTCCGCGCACCACCGCAAGCACGGCGGCGACCTGATCTGGCAGGTGGCCTCCGGGTATTTCGGCTGCCGCGACGCCATGGGCCATTTCGACCCCGAACGCTTTGCCGCCAACGCGCGCGACCCGCAGGTGAAGATGATCGAGCTCAAATTGAGCCAGGGCGCCAAGCCCGGCCACGGCGGCGTGTTGCCCGGGCCGAAGGTGACGCCGGAGATCGCCGCGGCGCGCGGTGTGGAAGAGGGGGTCGACTGCGTGTCGCCCTCGGCCCACAGCGCCTTTTCCACACCGGTGGAGATGATGCAGTTCATCGCGCGGCTGCGCAGGCTGTCGGGCGGCAAGCCGGTGGGCATGAAGCTGTGCATCGGGCACCCCTGGGAGTGGTTCGCCATCGTCAAGGCCATGCTCGCCACCGGCATCACGCCCGACTTCATCGTGGTGGACGGTGCCGAGGGCGGCACTGGCGCCGCACCGCTGGAGTTCACCGACCACGTGGGTGCGCCGCTGCAGGAGGGGCTGCTGCTGGTGCACAACACGCTGCGCGGCGTGAACCTGCGCAATCGCATCAGAATAGGTTGTGCAGGCAAGGTGATCAGCGCCTTCGACATCGTGCGCATGCTGGCGCTGGGCGCGGACTGGTGCAACAGCGGGCGTGGCTTCATGTTCGCGCTGGGTTGCCTGCAGGCCCAGACCTGCCACACCGGTTTCTGCCCCACGGGCGTGACCACCCAGGACCCGCAGCGCCAGAAGGCGCTGGTGGTGGGCGACAAGTCCCAGCGCGTAGCCAACTTCCACCGGCTGACGCTCGAAGCACTCAAGGAACTGGTGCAGGCCGCAGGGCTGCACCACCCGCAGGACATCACAGCCCACCACATCGTGCGGCGCGGCACCAACCAGAAGGTGATGTCGCTGGCGCAGTCCATCCTCACACAGATGCCCGACGGCGCGCTGCTGGAGCCGGACCTGGGCCACCTCACGCCCATCTACCAGCAGTTCTGGCCGCAGAGCAGCGCGCAGAGCTTTCAGGTGCAGCTGGCTTGAACCTGAGCGCGCCGGGGGCTGGCACCGCCTGACGCTGCGCAAAGCCGGCGCGAGTGGCACATCGCGAAACAGCGCGGCACCGACGGCGGCCCATGCTCCACCGCTGGAGCACGCTATATTTGCAGGCGAGAAATATGCTCTTATAAGCACAGCACAGCGAAAGCATGGGGCGGCACCAGCTTGCCCCGGGCCTGTGCCACGGCCTTCCGACGACGATACGAGGAGACATCCATGCCACCATTTCACCGGCGCCGCCTGCTCCAGGCGGCACCCTTGCTGGCGCTGCCCGTGTCGCTGCGCGCATTCGCGCAGGCTGACAACTGGCCTCAGCAGCCGATCAAGATCATCGTGCCCTTCGCCGCCGGTGGCGCCACCGACGTGCTGGCGCGGGTGCTGACAGAGCGGCTGGCCCCCGTGCTCAAGCAGCCGGTGATGGCGGACAACAAGCCCGGCGTGGGCTCCACGCTGGGGGCCACGCTGGCGTCGCAGGCCAAGGGCGATGGTTACACGTTGCTGATGATGTCGACCTCGCACCTGTTCGCACCCGCGATCTACAAGGACCTGACCTACGACGCGCTGACCAGCTTCGTGCCGGTGGCGCGCCTGACCAGCAGCCCCTATGTGCTGACGGTGAACCCGGGCGTGCCGGCGCAGAACGTGGCCGAGCTGGTGGCGCTGGCGAAGTCCCAGCCCGGCAAGCTGAACTACGGCTCCTCCGGCACGGGTGGCAACCAGCACCTGGTAAACGAATTGTTCCTCGCCACCAGCGGCGTGCAGATCAAGCACATCCCCTACAAGGGCAGCGGCCAGTCGCTCACCGACCTGATCGGCGGACAGGTGCAGATGAGCCTCATGGCCACCACCAACGCACTGCCCCATGTGAAGAGCGGCAAGCTGCGCGCCCTGGCCATCACCTCGCTGCGCCGCAGCCCCGACCTGCCCGACGTGCCCACGCTGGACGAGTCGGGCTACAAGGGTTTCGAAGCCTCCGCCTGGCTGGCGCTGGCCGCGCCCAAGGGCACGCCCCCGGCCGTGGTGGCGCGCCTGGACAGCGAGATCCAGAAGATGCTGGCCATTCCCGAGGTGCAGAAGCAGCTCGCGGTGGCCGGCCAGGACATCGACTACCTGGGCGCGGAGGCCATGCCCGCCTTCCTGCGCGCGGACGCCGAACGCTGGCTGAAGCTCGCACGCGGCCTCAAGCTGTCCGAATGAATTCCCTCCCCCTCCCACACAGCAACCCCATGTCCTCCACCACTGCCACCGCTGCCACCACCCCCACCTCCACCCGCTGGACCGATGGCGAAGAACACTGGACCCACAAGGGTGACGTGCGCCTGTTCCTGTGGCGCAAGCCGCCCCGACCGGGCACGCAGCCTGCCGGCGTGATTCTGTGGATCCACGGCTCCTCCATGGCCTCGCAGCCCACCTTCGACCTGCAGATGCCGGGCCAGCCGGATGCCTCGGTGATGCACTGGTTCGCCGCGCGCGGCTTCGACTGCTGGAGCCTGGACAACGAGGGCTACGGGCGTTCGGACAAGCACCGCCCCATCAACGCGGATCTCGCCAACGGCGTGGAGGACATGGTGGCCGCGATGGCCCATATCCAGTCGATGACCGGTGCGCCACGTGTCCATGTCTACGGCATATCGTCGGGCGCGCTCAAGGCCGCGATGTACGCGGCGGCACATCCGCAGGGCGTAGGGCGCCTGGCCCTGGAAGCCATGGTGTGGACCGGCGAGGACAGCCCCACGCTCATCGAACGTCGCAAGCGCCTGCCCGAGTGGCTGGCCAGCCACCGCCGCCCCATGACGCAGGCCGATATCCGGCGCATCTTCACGCGGGACCGCGAAGGCCTTGCGGACGAGGCGACCATCGCGGCCTTCGGGGACGCCGTGTTGTCGCTGGACGATTCCATCCCCAACGGCACCTATGTGGACATGTGCAGCAAGCTGCCCTGCGTGGACCCGGCAGCGATCCAGGTGCCCACACTGCTGGTGCGCGGAGAACACGACGGCATCGCCTCTTATGCCGACGTGACCGCCTTCTTCGACCGGCTGCCGAACATGGACAAGCAGCTCACGGTGCTGCGCGGCGTGGGGCACGGCGGCCTGCAGAGCACGAACTTCCGCACGGTCTACCACGTGCTGCACGGGTTCTTCACGCAGCCTGCAACCGCATGACGCAGCGGCCTACAGCAGCCGCTGCCACAGGCGCGAAAACCACTCCTTGAAGCGCGCCCCCGCCGGGCGCTCGGCCCAGCGCGTGGCATCGATCTCGCGGGACTTCTCCAGGTCGCGCTGGAACATCTCCTGCATGCGGCTGCCGAACTCGCGGCCCAGCATGATGGCGTCGAGTTCGTCGTTGTCGAGGAAGCTGCGCCAGTCCAGGTTGGTCGAGCCGACGGTGGACCACACGCCGTCGATGACCACGGTCTTGGCATGCAGCAATTGCTCCTCGCGTTCGAAGATGCGCACGCCGCAGGCCAGCAAGCGGTCGTAGTTGGAGCGGCTGGCCTGCAGCACCACGCCGAAGTCCGAATGGCTGGGCAGCAGCAGGCGCACATCCACGCCGCGTGCGGGGGCCTGGCACAGTGCGTCCAGCAGTTGGGGGTCGGGCACGAAATACGCGTTGGTGATCCAGATCTGTTTCTCGGCGCTGTGGATGGCCGAGATCAGCGCCATGTACATCTGGCTGTAGGGATCGTCGGGCGAGCTGCCGATCACGCGCACGATGTCCGCCCCGGCCGGGAACAGCGTGGGGAAGTAGTTGCGGTCGGCCGGTGGCGGGCCGTTCTGCTTCTTCCAGGTGGCGAGGAACAGGCGCTGCAGGTCGGCGACCACGGGGCCCTCCACGCGCATGTGGGTGTCGCGCCAGCCCTTCGCCTTGGCCGATCCGCCACTGCGCGTGCTGCGCGACAGGGCCGAGCCCGTGGAATACACGCCGCTGATGTTGATGCCGCCCAGGAAAGCCACCTTGCCATCGGTGATCAGCAGCTTGCGGTGGTCGCGGTTGTAGATGCGCCAGGCCACGCGCAGGGCCAGCGGGTTCACGGGGTTGAACTCCAGCACCTGGATGCCGCCGGCGCGCAGGCGGTCGAAATACGCGCGCGGGGTCTGGATGGCGCCGACGCTGTCGTAGATGAGGTTGACCTGCACCCCTTCCGCCTGCTTCTGCAGCAGCAGGTCGGCGAAGCGCTGGCCCACGGCGTCG
This sequence comes from Burkholderiaceae bacterium, assembly GCA_965278985.1. Classification (GTDB taxonomy): domain Bacteria; phylum Pseudomonadota; class Gammaproteobacteria; order Burkholderiales; family Burkholderiaceae_C; genus CAISIP01. Next base: position 4,505,791 of record OZ257131.1, read on the forward strand.
TCTTCGATGATGTAGGACTGCAGGTGGATGTGGTCGCGCGCGGCGCGGATGGCGTCGAACATCGCGGCGTAGGTCTCTTCGCCATCTTCCAGCAGCGTGACGCGGTTGCCCAGCGTCAGCGGGTTGTCGCTGATGGCCTCTTCCAGCGCGATGTGGCGGTCCAGGATGTCGAGCTCACCCGTGTTTCGCTGGAGGCGCGCGAGGATGGCCGCGCTGCGCCGCTCCGACACCGGGCCGCGCGCGCTCTCGAAGCGCGTCTGCTGGCCGGCATGCCGGTCGAGGATGGCGGAGGTGTCGGGCAGGCTGGCGCAGCCCGAGAGAAAAATCGCCAGCGCCAGCACGCACAGGCCCGCGACCCTCGCGGCCACGGAGCACCCCTTCGGATTCGCAAAACACTGGATCGCACGCACGGCACAGACTCCCGCAGGGGCAGAGCACGCGCCGCTGCGCGCCCGGCTTCCGGCATGCGCCGCATTCTGCGGACCCGACAGTAGCGCCACCGTGCGATGCCGCACATACCCGGCAAGACCCATGGCATAGGCTGCGCACTCCACAATAAAACAAGGGAGTCTTCCATGCACAGGAACCACTTCGGGCGCCTGCAATCCGGCCCCATCCCCCACCACCCGGATCGCGCGCACCCTCTGCCTCGCATGCTGGTGGCGGCGCTGCTCGCGGGCATCGGCATCACCACGGCGATGGCCGACAACAACACCCAGCAGGACGCCGAAGCGCGTTACCGGCAGGAAATGGCGGCGTGCACGAACGGCCAGTCCAACCAGGACCCCGCCACCTGCAAGCGCGAGGCGGCCAACGCCCTCGCGGAAGCACGCCGCGGCGCCCTTACCACCACCGCGCAGGCCAACACTTCCGGGAACGCCACCCAGCGTTGCACGCTGCTGCCCGCAGGCCAGCGGGAAGACTGCGTGGCGCGCATCACGAATGGCGATGTGAGCGGCAGTGTCGGTGCGGGTGGGGTGCTGCGCGAGCACACCACGATCGTGCCGGTGCCGGCACCGGCGCAATAGCGCGGCGCGCAAGGCCCGGCCGCGTGCGGCCGGCCTTGCATGCAGGACCGCAGCCTCAGTCGGAGCGGGGCTCGCCGTCGAGCTGGCGCAGCTGCAAGGCGAAGTCGTAGAGCTTGGCCTTTCCAGCGTAGTAGCGGTCCAGCCGCCATTGCTTGAGGATCTGCAACGCCAGTTCGAAGTCGTTGAGACCCAGCGCATAGAGCCGCTCCAGCTGGAACGGTGTATCGGCTTCCAGCGACAGCACGAGGTCTGCGAGGGTGCTGGCGGCTCCAGAAAAGGGGTCCTTGGCGATCAGCTTCCTGGCTTCCTTGATGGCGTTCAATCGATACCTCATCTCTACAAAATTTGGGAGGTCTATTGGACACGGTCGAGCGGGCCGTTTCGTGACATCCTTGTGGCACTTGCATGACACGCGGTAACAAGGCCTGCGGGCCAGGGGAACACAGTGATGGGATTGCGCGGGCGACCCGCGCCATCGCGCCGGCCAGCCTGCGCGGTACAGCTCAGGACAGGATGCCCTGGCGCCCCAGCAGGTCGCCGATGAGCTCCAGCCGCAGCAGCGGGTTGTCGAGCACCAGCATGCGCTGGCGCATCGCGGGCGGTAGCGCCAGCAGATCGCACCAGCGGTTCGCGACCCAGCCGCAGTCTCCCAGCTGGTAGGGCGGCTGCAACGGCCGGTCATGGGGCGGAAGGTCACTGGCCTCCAGGCGCTCCAGCACACCCGCCAGCGCGTCGGCCACCGGCTGCAGGTCGGAGGGCACGGGCACTGCCACATCCGCGGCCCGCAATGCCACGTCAGCCACCCACAGGCCGTAGGCCAGTTTCTCGCTGTGCTGCACCTCGAAGCGCTGCAGGCCCGTGCAGCGGATGACCAGCAGGCCGGGCTGCGGCGCCTCCAGCGCATCGATGCGCGCCAGCGTGCCCACGGGCTGGAACGCTTCGCGCGCGAAGGCATCGCCCGTCGGAGCGCCGCCGGGGCGCTGCACTTCCTGCCCCTCGGTCAGGGACACCACACCGAAGGGTGTGCCCTGCCGGTGGCACTTGCGCACCATGTCGAGGTAGCGCACCTCGAAGATGCGCAAAGGCAGGTAGCCGCCGGGGAACAGCACGGTCCCCAGCGGGAACAGGGGCAGGGCCTGCAGCGTGTCCACGTCAGGCAGGCTGGGCGACACGCACGGGCAACACCTTGTCCAGCGCGGCGGAGAGGTACTGCACCGTGCGGTCCACGTTGTGCAGCTTCTCCAGCCCGAACAGGCCCACGCGGAAGCTCTGGAAGTCGGCGCCCTCGTCGCACTGCAGGGGCACACCCGCGGCGGTCTGCAGCCCCTGGCCCAGGAACTTCTTGCCGGATTGGATCTCGGGGTCCTCGGTGTAGCTCACCACCACGCCCGGCGCCTGGAAGCCCGGGGCCGCGACGCTGGGGATGCCGCGCGACACGAACAGCGCACGCACCTTGTCGCCCAGCTGCTGCTGCTCGGCCCGCACCTTGTCGAAGCCGTAACGCTGCGTCTCCAGCATGGTGTCGCGCAGCTTCGTCAACGCGTCGGTGGGCATGGTGGCGTGGTAGGCATGGCCACCGCCTTCGTAGGTCTCCATGATCTGCAGCCACTTCTTCAGGTCGCAGGCGAAGCTGCTGCTGGTGGTGCCGTCGATGTGCTTGCGCGCGCGTTCGCTGAGCATCACCATCGCGCAGCAGGGCGAGCTGCTCCAGCCCTTCTGCGGCGCGCTGACCAGCACGTCGACACCGCAGGCCTGCATGTCGACCCAGATCGTGCCGGAGGCGATGCAGTCCAGCACGAAGAGTCCGCCCACCGCGTGCACGGCATCGGCCACGGCGCGCAGGTAGGCATCGGGCAGGAGCATGCCGGAGGCCGTCTCCACATGCGGCGCAAACACCACGGCGGGCTTCTGCGCGGCGATGTTGGCCACCACTTCGTCGATGGGCGCGGGCGCGAAGGGGGCCTGCTTGCCCTCGCCCACGCGGCGGGCCTTGAGCACGATCGACTCGGCGGGGATCTTCCCCATGTCGAAGATCTGCGTCCACCGGTAGCTGAACCAGCCGTTGCGCAGCACCATCACCTTGCGGTCGGTGGCGAACTGCCGCGCCACGGCCTCCATGCCGAAGGTGCCGCTGCCGGGCACCAGCGCCACGGAATGCGCGTGGTAGACGGTCTTGAGCACGCCGGAGATGTCGCGCATCACGCCCTGGAAACTCTGCGACATGTGGTTCAGCGCGCGGTCGGTGTAGACCACCGAGAACTCGAGCAGACCTTGTGGATCGATATGGGGCAGCAGGCCAGGCATGGACGTCTCCGGAATGGGGGTGCGGGAAGGGCATTCTGGCAGAGGCGGGATGCCCCTGCGCACTACACGCCACCCTAGCGCGCGGGCCCCTTCCAGTGCACCCGTGGAACCGGCTCTGCCGGGCCACCGGGTGCGCTCCCCAGTGGGGGGGATGGGCCGGCTACACGCAGTGAGCCGGCCAAACGGGGGGCGTTCATATCCGGGGGCACAATGCCGCCATGCAACTCGTACCGCTCATCGAACTGCGCCGCGCCGACATCCCCGAATGCCTGCACTTCGGCGCCGTGGCCGTGGTGGACCGCCATGGCACGCTGCAGGCCCAGGCCGGTGACCCGCACTGGCGCAGCTTCTCGCGCAGCACGCTCAAGCCGCTGCAGGCGCTGCCCTTCCTGGAGGCGGGCGGGCCGGCGCATTTCGGCTTCGGCACCGAAGAGATCGCGATGCTCTGCGCCAGCCACAACGGCGAGGACATGCATGTGGCCCGCACCGAGGGCATGTTGCGCAAGGTCGGCCTCGGCGTGGACGCGCTGCAGTGTGGTTGCCAGGTGCCCAGCCTCTACGCCACGCTGGAAACGTCTCCACCCGCAGGCGCGGTGTTCGATGCGCGCCACCACAACTGCAGCGGCAAGCATGCCGGTTTCCTGGCTTACTGCGTGCAGCACGGGCACGCCACGGCGGACTACACCGATGCGGGCCACCCGCTGCAGCAGGCCGTGCGCCGCAGGGTCGCGCGCGCCGTGCGCATGGACGAGGCAGACCTGCGCATGGGCATCGACGGCTGCTCCGCACCGAACTGCGACCTGCCGCTGTCGCACTTGGCGGGGGCCTATGCGCGGCTGGCCAGCGGCGCACAGGACAGCGAGTTCGGCGCGAGCTTCGCGGTGCTGTCGGATGCGATGACGCGCCATCCCGAGCTGGTCTCTGGCACGGCGCGCAGTGACCTGGCCTTCATGCGCTGCGGCCGGGGTGACTGGGTCACCAAGGTGGGCGCCGATGGGGTGCAGGCGGTGGCCAGCAAGTCGCGCGGTGTCGGCTTCGCAATCAAGATCATCGATGCCAACAAGCCCGCGCTCTTTGCCGCCACGGTGGAAGTGCTGGACCAGCTCGGCTGGATGGACGACACGCAGCGCGCCGAGCTCGCAGCCTGGCGTGCCGAGCCCATCCTCAATGCACGCGGCATGCGCGTGGGAGACCGCAAGGCGGTGTTCCAGCTCACGCCTGCCTGAGGCCACCACCCCGCGGCGGCGCGCCCGTGCGTGCGCCTCCGGCCACTGGTAAACACCGATGACGCCGCCGGTGGCGGGGGCACAGAATCCGGGATTTTCAGCGGACTGCGCGGCCATTTTGGGGCGCTCCTCCCACCGTGCTGGTGCATGTTTGCACGTTGTTGCGTGGAGTAACATGGTCCGCAGAATTCCCCCATTCACTCGCAAGGAGAGTCCCGTGCAAGCCCTGTTCATCCGCTCCGCAGCCGCCATCGCGGTGGCCTCCGCCTTCGCCCTGCCTGCCCACGTGCTGGCCGCCACGCCGAAGGACACGCTGGTCATCGCCTGGGCCATCGACGACATCATCACGATGGACCCGGCCGAGTCTTTCGAGATCTCCGCCGGCGAGATCATGGGCAACACCTATGACCGCCTGCTGCGCCTGGACCCGAACGACCCCTCCAAGCTGGTCGGCGACATCGCCTCGTCGTGGAACGTGTCGCCCGATGGCAAGACCTACACCTTCGAACTCAAGCCCAACCTGAAGTTCGCCTCGGGCAACCCGCTGACGGCCGAGGACGTGGTGTTCTCGCTGCAGCGCGCTGTGCTGCTGAACAAGACGCCGGCCTTCATCCTGAACCAGTTCGGGCTGACCAAGGACAACGTCAAGGACAAGGTGCGCCAGGTGGGCCCCACCACCGTTGTCTTCCAGACCGACAAGGAATACGCGCCCTCCTTTGTCTACAACTGCCTGACCGCCAACATCGCCGCCATCGTCGACAAGAAACTCGTGATGTCCAACGAGAAGGCCGGCGACATGGGCTACGGCTGGCTCAAGACCAACTACGCCGGCTCCGGCCCGATGAAGCTGCGCGAGTGGCGCGCCAACGAGATCATCGCGATGGAGGCCAACCCCAACTACTACGGTACCAAGGCCAAGCTGGCCCGCGTGATCTACCGCCACGCGAAGGAAGCCTCCGCGCAACGCCTGCTGCTGGAGAAGGGCGACGTGGACGTGGCACGCAACCTCTCGCCCGAGGATCTGACGGCCCTGGGCAAGAACAAGGACATCAAGACCACCTCCACGCCCAAGGGCACGGTCTACTACATCAGCCTGAACCAGAAGAACCCCAACCTCGCCAAGCCCGAGGTGCGCGAGGCCATGAAGTGGCTGATCGACTACGACGCCATCGGCAAGACGCTGATCAAGGACATCGGCGTCATCCACCAGAACTTCCTGCCCGTGGGCCTGCTGGGTGCCAGCACCGCGAAGCCTTACAAGCTCGACGTGGACAAGGCCAAGGAACTGCTCAAGAAGGCAGGTCTCGCCAACGGCTTCAAGGTCAGCATCGACATGCGCACCACGCAGCCGGTGCAGGGCATCACCGAGAACTTCCAGCAGACCGCCAAGCGCGCCGGCATCGACATCGAGATCATCCCCGGCGACGGCAAGCAGACGCTGACCAAGTACCGCGCGCGCCAGCACGACATGTACATCGGCCAGTGGGGCGCCGACTACTGGGATCCGCACACCAATGCCGACACCTTCGCGCGCAACCCCAACAACGCCGACGACGCGCCCGCCAAGCCCCTGGCCTGGCGCAACGCCTGGGACATCCCCGAGCTGACCAAGCAGGCCGATGCCGCCGTGCTGGAGAAGGACGCCACCAAGCGCAAGGCCATGTACGAGAAGATGCAGGACGAGTTCCGCAAGACCAGCCCCTTCGTGATGATCTTCCAGCAGAACGAAGTGGCCGCCATGCGCAGCAACGTGCAAGGCTTCAAGCTGGGCGTGACCTCCGACACCACCTACGTCTTCAAGGTCTCCAAGTAAGTCCGGACTGCTTCACGGCGTCCTGCCTTGAGCGCTTCGTCCACCGCGCCGGTTTCCGGCGCCCCCCGCAACACGCGCCGCTGGCGCATGCTGCGCTCCGTTGGCAACTTCCTGGTGGTCATCTTCCTGACCTACCTGGGGTTGCTGGCCGTGACCTTCTTCATCGGCCGCGTGATCCCCATCGACCCGGTGCTGGCCATCGTGGGTGACCGCGCCAGCGAGGAGATCGTGCAGCGCGTGCGCGAAGAGCTGGGCCTGAACAAGCCGCTGTGGGAGCAGTTCTGGATCTACCTGCAGAAGGCGGTGCAGGGCGATTTCGGCACCTCGGTGCTGACCTCCAACCCGGTCATGAAGGACATCCAGCGCACCTTCCCCGCGACCATCGAACTGGCCACGCTGGGCATCATCCTCGGGGCTGGCATCGGCATCCCGCTGGGCGTGTGGGCGGCCGTGCGCCGTGGCGGCCTGGCCGACCAGGCGGTGCGCGTGATGGGGCTCATCGGGTACTCGGTGCCGATCTTCTGGCTGGGCCTGATGGCGCTGGTGCTGTTCTATGCCAAGCTGGACTGGGTGGCCGGGCCGGGGCGCATCGACGTGACCTATGAGTACAGCGTGACGCTGGAGAGCGGCTTCCTGCTGCTGGACACGGCGCGCCAGGGCCAGTGGGAGGCCTTCGGCAACGTGTTGTCGCACCTGATCCTGCCGGCCTCGCTGCTGGGGTATTTCTCGCTGGCATATATCAGCCGCATGACACGCTCCTTCATGCTCAACGAGTTGTCGCAGGAATACGTGATCGCCGCGCGCGCCAAGGGCCTGTCGGAGACCCGCATCATCTGGCGCCATGCGCTGCGCAATGCCATGGTGCCGCTGGTGACGGTGGTGGCGCTGTCCTATGCCGGTTTGCTGGAGGGCTCGGTGCTGACCGAGACCGTCTTCGCCTGGCCGGGCCTGGGCCTGTACATCACGAACTCGCTGCAGAACGCCGACATGAACGCGGTGCTGGGCGGCACGCTGGTGGTGGGCTCGGTATTCATCGGGCTGAACCTGTTGTCCGATTTGTTGTACCGCGTGCTGGACCCCCGCACGCGCACGCGATGAGCACCCCCGCATCTTCGGTGACCGCCAAGCCCAGCCTGCACGAGTGGCTGATGTCCGACCGTCCGCAGTCGCGCCGGCAGGCGGCGCTGGGCCGCGCCTATGGCGGCTGGCGCACCTTTGCGCGCAACCGCCTCGCCATGCTGGGCCTGGCCATCGTGCTGGCGCTGGTGCTGATGGCGATCTTCGCGGGCGCGCTGGCACCACACTCCCCGTACGAGGGCGACCTGGCGCAGCGGCTGCAGGCGCCTTCGGCCATGCACTGGTTCGGCACCGACGACCAGGGCCGCGACATCCTCTCGCGCGTGTTGTACGGCTCGCGCATCACGCTGTACGTGGTGGTGCTGGTGGCGATCCTCGCCGCGCCCATCGGCCTCATCGTGGGCACGGTGGCGGGTTATGCGGGTGGCTGGGTCGATGCGGTGCTGATGCGCATCACGGACATCTTCCTGGCCTTTCCCCGGCTGATCCTGGCGCTGGCGTTTGTCGCCGCATTGGGGCCGGGCATCGAGAACGCGGTGATCGCCATTGCCATCACGTCGTGGCCACCCTATGCACGCATCGCCCGCGCCGAGACGCTCACCATCCGCCAGGCCGACTACATCGCCGCCGTGCAGCTGATCGGGGCATCGCCATGGCGCATCGTGCTGCGCCACATCATGCCGCTGTGCGTGTCCTCGGTGATCGTGCGCGTGACGCTGGACATGGCGGGCATCATCCTCACGGCTGCGGGCCTGGGCTTCCTGGGGCTGGGCGCGCAGCCGCCCATGCCCGAGTGGGGCGCGATGATCGCCAATGGCCGGCTCTTCGTGCTGGACCAGTGGTGGGTGGCGGCGGCACCGGGCGCGGCCATCTTCGTGGTGAGCCTGGCCTTCAACCTGCTGGGCGACGGGCTGCGCGATGCGCTGGATCCGAAGGGCGTGAAATGAACGCGAGCACCCCCTCGAAGCAGGAGCCGGTGCTGGTCGTCGACGACCTGCGCGTGGCCTTCCCCAACCGCGAAGGCGGCATGACCGAAGCCGTGCGTGGCGTGTCCTTCACACTCGGCCGCGAGCGCCTGGGCATCGTGGGCGAATCCGGCTCGGGCAAGTCGCAGACCGGCCGCGCCATCCTCGGCCTCACTGCGCCCGGCGGGCTGGTGACGGCCAAGCGCCTGGCCTTCCACGGCACGGACCTGCTGCATTGCACGCCGAAGCAGCGGCGGGAGATGCGCGGCGGACGCATTGCCATGGTGCTGCAGGACCCGAAGTTCTCGTTGAACCCCGTGATGAGCATCGGCGCGCAGATCGAGGAGACGCTGGGAGCCCACACCCGCGTGAGCGCACGCGAGGCCCGCGCCAAGGCGCTGGAAGCGCTGGCGGCGGTGCAGATCGACCAGCCCGAGCGCGTCTACAAGCTGTACCCGCACGAGGTTTCGGGTGGCATGGGCCAGCGCGCCATGATCGCCATGATGCTGATCGCCAACCCCGAGCTGCTGATCGCCGACGAGCCCACCTCCGCGCTGGACGTGACGGTGCAACTGCAGGTGCTGGCCATCCTGGACAAGCTGGTGCGCGAGCGGGGCATGGGGCTGGTCTTCATCTCGCACGACCTGCGGCTGGTGTCCACCTTCTGCGACCGTATTTTGGTGATGTATGCGGGCCGGGTGGTGGAGGAAATCTCCGCCGGCAATCTCAATGCCGCGCAACACCCTTACACCCGCGGGCTGCTGAACTGCCTGCCGCGCTTGGGCGAGAGCCGGCACCCGCTGCCCACGCTGGACCGCCGGCCGGAATGGGCGCTGTGAACGCAGCCACCACGCCTTCCTCCGTCGCTGCCACCGCGCAGATCGGGCTGGCCGTGGACCACCTGCGCGTGGTCTACGACGGCTTCGTGGCCGTGGCCGACAGCAGCTTCCGCGTGGAACCGGGTGAGAGCTTTGGCATCGTCGGGGAATCGGGCTCGGGCAAGTCCACGGTGCTGCGCGCGATCTGCGGCCTGGCACCGCGCAGTGGGGGCACGGTACAGCTCATCGGACCGGCCAGCACATCCCTGCCCGCGCCCGGCAGCAAGGCCTTCCGCCGCCAGGTGCAAATGGTGTTCCAGGACCCCTATGGTTCGCTGCACCCGCGCCAGACCGTGGACCGCATCCTGGCCGAACCGCTGGCCATCCACGGCATCGGCGACGCCGAGGCCCGCATCGAGCGCGCGCTGGACGAGGTGGGGCTGGGCAACGGTTTTCGTTTTCGTTACCCGCACCAGCTCTCGGGCGGCCAGCGCCAGCGCATCGCCGTGGCACGCGCGCTGATCCTGGAGCCGCAGATCATGCTGCTGGACGAACCCACCTCCGCGCTGGACGCCTCGGTGCAGGCCGAGGTGCTGAACCTGCTCGAAGACCTGCGCCGCAGGCGCGGCCTGACCTTCATCATGGTCAGCCACGACCTGGCCGTGGTCACCCACATGTGCCAGCGGCTGATGGTGATGCAGCGCGGGCAGACGGTGGAGATGCTCTCGGCCGCCGACCTGGCGGCGCACCGCGTGACGCAGGACTACACGCAGCGGCTGATGACGGCGTCGGCGGGATTCGTGCGGGCTTCCGCTTGAGAACAGGCTGCGGCGCCTGATGGGCGCTTTCGCGACTTTCGTGCAAATCGAAGATAATTTCTTCAATTTGCACGAACTGCCCCGTACATGATCTCCCGCGACATCGCGCCCCTGGTCTTGCAGCTGGCGCGTCAGTACCCCGTACTGACGCTCACGGGACCACGCCAGAGCGGCAAGACCACGCTGTGCCGCGCGCTGTTTCCCGGCAAGCCATACGTCACGTTGGAAGACCCCGATGTGCGCCGTTTCGCGGAAGAGGACCCACGTGGCTTTCTTGGCAGCTACGCGCAAGGCGCGGTCTTCGACGAGATCCAGCGTGCGCCGATGCTGCCGTCCTACCTGCAGGCCATGGTGGACGCAGATGCGTCGTCCGGCCGATTCATCCTCACGGGCAGCCAGCAGTTCGAGCTGATGTCCCAGGTGAGCCAATCGCTGGCGGGGCGCACCGCCGTGCTCAGGCTCCTGCCGTTCTCGCTGGCGGAGACGGCGCGCATGCACCCCGTCGCCAGCCTGCCGCATACTTTGTTGTGCGGCTTCTATCCGCGCATCCACGACCAGCAGCTCGACCCCACGCAGGCGCTGGGCAACTACTTCGCGACCTACGTGGAGCGCGACCTGCGCCAGCTCGCTGCCGTGCACGACCTGCAGCGCTTCGAACGCTTCGTGCGCCTGTGCGCAGGCCGCGTGGGCCAGTTGCTGAACCTCACGAGCCTGGGCAACGACGCGGGGGTGACACACACCACGGCACGCGCCTGGATCGACCTGCTGCAGACCAGCTTCATCGTGCACCTCCTGCCACCCTGGTTAACGAACACCAGCAAGCGCCTTGTGAAAAGCCCCAAGCTGTACTTCCACGACGTCGGCCTGGCTTGCTGGCTCCTGGGCCTGCGCGAGCCCGAACAGGTGGCACGCGATCCACTGCTGGGTGCCCTGTTCGAGAATTTCATCGTGATGGAGGCCCTGAAGGACCGCTTCAACCAGGGGGGTACCCCCGAGATGTATTTCTACCGCGATGCCGTGGGCAACGAACTCGACCTGCTGTTGCCGGAAGGCCGCCAGTTGCGCGCCGTCGAGGTCAAGGCGGGCGCCACCGTGAACCCCGACTACTTCCGCGGCCTGCGCAGCTTCCAGGAGGCCTTTCCGCAAACGCTCAGTGGCGGTAGCGTGGTGTATGGCGGCGACACGAGTCAGAACCGCAGCGACTGGCCAGTGATCTCCTGGAAACGGCTGCAGACACCACCGGCCCGATGACGCCCACAATGCCCCTCACTCTCCACACCGAGACCACCACCATGTCCACCACCCCCCTGCGCTGGGAATCCCACGCCTGCCTGCCCCTGCACCCCGACGCCAGCTTCGCCCCCATCGAGGCGCTGCACGCAGCAGGCGTGCACTATGTGTCCATCAACATCGGCATGGACATGAACCCGCTGCCCCAGGTGATGTCGGTGATCGCGGGGTTCCGCGCCACCATCGCGGCACATCCCGAGCGGTATGTCTTCGCCAACACGGTGCAGGATGTGCGCGACGCGGCATTCCAGGGCAAGCTGGCCGTGGGCTTCGACCTGGAAGGTGCGCTGCCGCTGCTGGAGCAGCCCGACATGGTGGCGCTGTACAAGCAGCTGGGCGTGCGCCAGATCCACCTGGCCTACAACCGCAACAACAGCGTGGCGGGCGGCTGCCACGACGAGCCGCAGCACCTCACCCCGCTGGGCCGCAAGGTGGTCGATGCCATCCACGCGGCCGGCGTGCTGATGGACTGCTCCCATACCGGGCGCCTGTGCAGCCTGGACATCATGGCCCACTCCAGTGGACCGGTGATCTTCAGCCACGCCAACCCGCTGGCGCTGGTGGAGCATGGCCGCAACATCACGGACGAACAGATACGCGCCTGTGCTGCCACCGGTGGCGTGGTGTGTGTGTCGGGCGTGTCGATGTTCCTGGGCACCCGCACGCCCGACGCCGACGACGTGGCACGGCACGCCGCCTACGTGGCCAACCTGGTAGGCGTGCAGCACGCCGGCATCGGCCTGGACATCAGCTTCTCGCAGCCCGAGCTGGACGACAACCCGCCCAACTTCGACCCCTCGTACTGGTGGCCCGCCTCGGCCGGTTACAAGCGCGGCATCGAACGCACGGTGTACCCGCCGGTGGAAAGCTGGAAGGTGCTGGGCGAGGCGCTGCAGCGCACCGGCATGAGCGCCGATGAGGCGGCGCTGGTGATGGGTGGGAACATGGCGCGGGTGGCGGAGAAGGTCTGGGGCTAAGGCCTTGGGATAGTGCAGCGGCCCCCTCGCGGCATAGAATTGTTCGCATGGACGCCGCCCAGATCGAATCCGAAGCCCTTGCATTGCCCGCGGATGCACGCGCCTCTCTGGCGCGCCGGCTGCTGCTGAGCCTGGAAGATGTCACCGAGCAAGAGTTCGATCGCCTGTGGGGCGAAGAATCCGCGCGCCGCGCAGCAGAAGCGGATGCGGGCACCACAGTCGCCATCCCGGGTGAGGAAGTTGCAAGGAAGGCCCGCGCGCTGGTGCAATGACCCACAGCTTTCTTCCGGGTGCGGAAGCGGAGTATCTGGACGCAGTGCGCTTCCTGGAGGAACGAAGCCGTGGCTTGGGCGCCGCGCTGATCGCCGAGTTCGAACGCGTCATCGGCATCGCTGCATCCAGGCCTGCCAGTTGGAAACTGGTACATGCTTCCGGAATCCGCCAGATCGGCCTCAAGCGATTTCCCTACACCGTGTTCTTCCGTGTGTTGTCCGACGGACAACTGCAAGTGACGGCATTCGCACACCAGCGGCGCCAGCCCGGCTATTGGTTACAGCGCCTCAAAAGCTGACTGCGCCTGAATCGGGATCTGCGGTTGTGAGGCGCCGGCCTCCCCCCATCCCTCCCACTCCCGCCCCGGCATCGCATCGAACAGCTGCCGCGTGTAGGCATGCTGCGGTGACCGCGTAATCGCGTCCACCGTGCCCAGCTCCACGATGCGCCCTTTGTGCATCACGGCGATGCGGTCGCAGATCTGGCTGGCGACGCGCAGGTCGTGGGTGATGAACAGCATCGCCACGCCCAGGCGCTGGCGGATGTCGCGCAGCAGGGTCAGCACCTGCTGCTGCACGGACACGTCCAGTGCGGACACCGCCTCGTCGGCCACGATCAGCTCCGGCTGCATAACCAGTGCGCGGGCGATGCCGATGCGCTGGCGCTGGCCGCCGCTGAACTCGTGCGGATACCGTTGCGCGGCGGCCGGGTCCAGCCCCACCAGCCGCAGCACCTCGTCCATGCGCCGGCGCGCTTCGGTGGGTGACACACCGCTCAGGATCACGTTCTCGGTGATCACGCGCTCCACGCGGTGGCGCGGGTTGAGCGAGGCGAAAGGATCCTGGAACACCATCTGCAGCCGCGGCCGGAAGGTCTTGAGGGCCGCGCCGCGCAGGCCATGCACGGGCATGCCGCCAAAGCGCAGTTCTCCCGCATCGATGTCCTGCAGGCGCATCACGCAGTGGCCCAGCGTGGTCTTGCCGGAGCCCGACTCGCCCACCAGGCCCACGGTCTCGCCCTTGGCAATCGTCAGGCTCACGCCATCCAATGCCACCGTGGTGCCACGGCGCTTGAACCAGCCACCGCCGCCACCACCGCGCGAGCGGTAGCGCTTGGTGACGTTGCGCACCTCCAGCAAGGGCGCGTCCTGCGCCTTGGCCACATCACCTGCGGCATCGCGCAGCCTGGGCACCGCGTCGATGAGCCGGCGCGTGTAGGCATGTTGCGGACGGCGCAGCACATCGGCCGCGATGCCGTGCTCCACCACCTCGCCCTGCTGCATCACCACCACCTGGTCGGCGATGTCGGCCACCACGCCGAAGTCGTGCGTGATGAACAGCACGCCGATGCCGTGGCGCAGCTGCAGGTCCTTGATGAGCTTCAGGATCTGCGCCTGCGTGGTCACGTCCAGCGCGGTGGTGGGCTCGTCGGCGATCAGCAGGCGCGGCTCCAGCGCCATGGCCATCGCGATCAGGATGCGCTGGCGCTGCCCGCCGGAGAGCTGGAAGGGATAACGGTGGCGCAACGTGGCGGGCTCGGGCAGGTGCATGTCGGTGAGCAGTGAGAGCACCCGCGCGGCGCGCGTGCCCGCATCCGTCTGGCCGTGCACCTGCAGCACCTCGTCGATCTGGTCGCCCACCGTCATCACCGGGTTGAGCGCCGTCATGGGCTCCTGGAAGATCATGCCCATGCGCGAACCGCGCAGGTCACGCATGGCGCCCTCGTCCAGCCCCAGCAGGTCGCGGCCATCCAGCTGCACGCTGCCGGCAGCGATGCGCAGGGTCTTGGGCAGCAGGCGCATCACGGCATTGGCCATCACCGACTTGCCCGAGCCGGACTCACCCACCACGCAGACGGTCTGGCCCGCGGGCACGTCGATGGACACGTCCTGCACGGCGAAGAGCCGCTCCGAGCCCTCGGGCAAGGCCACGGAGAGGTGCGCGATGCGCAGCAGCGGTGGGGAGGTGTCCCGCATCATGCGTGGCCCCCGCCGCCGCGCCTGCGCGGGTTGAGCATCTGGTTCAGGGCATCTCCGAAGAAGTTCAGCGCCAGCACGGTCAGGAAGATCGCGAAGCCCGGGATCGCCGACAACCACCAGGATTGCAGCAGCGTGGAGCGGCCCGCGCCGATCATGAAGCCCCAGGTGATCATGCCGCGGTCACCCAGGCCCAGGAAGCTGATGGCGGACTCCAGCAGGATGGCGGTGGCCATCATCAGCGAGGCCGCCACCACGATGGGCGACCAGCTGTTGGGCAGGATCTGGTGGAACACGATGCGCAGGCTGGACTGCCCACCCAGCTGCGCGGCCTTCACGAAGTCGCGCGTGCGCAGCGACAGGAACTCCGCCCGCACCAGGCGCGCCACCGAGGGCCAGGAGATCACGCCGATGGCGAAGACGATGGAGTAGATGGACGGCCCGAAGATCGCCACCATCAGCAGCGCGAGCAGGAAGCCGGGGATGGTCTGGAAGATCTCGGTGAAGCGCATCACCACGTCGTCCACCATGCCGCCGTGGTAGCCGGCCACTGCCCCCAGCACCGTGCCCACCAGCACCGCCACCAGCGTGGCGATGGCGCCGATCAGCAGCGACACGCGCGCACCGTGCACCACGCCGGCGGCCACGTCGCGCCCGAGCATGTCGGTGCCGAACACATGACCCGGGCTGAAGGGCGGCAGGTTGGGGTCGCCCACCATCGCCCACGGGTCGCCGGGGTAGATCCAGCCCGCGAACACCGCCATCAGCAGCATGGCGAGCAGCACGACGGCACCCACCAGGCCCGAGGGGATCGACAGGAACTGCAGGAGTTTGCTCTTGGGTTTCATTGCAGTTCGATGCGCGGGTCGGCGATGCTGTACAGCAGATCAGCGACAAGGTTGAACACCACCACCATCACCGAGCTCACGAAGAACACGGCCAGCAGCAGGTTGTAGTCACGCTGGAACAGCGCATCGAAAGCCAGCCGCCCGACACCTGGCCAGGCGAACACCGTCTCCACCAGCACCGAGCCGCCCAGGATGTGGCCCGCCTGCAGCGAGACGAAGGTGATCACCGGCAACATCGCGTTGCGCAGGATGTGGCGGCGCCAGATGCGCCCATCGGGCACACCCTTGGCGCGCGCGGTCTTGACGAAGTCCTGGTCCATCACCTCGATGGCCGCAGCCCGCGTGACCCGCGTGTACACCGCCACGTAAAACAGGCCCAGGGTCAGCGCGGGCAGCACCAGGTGGTGCGCCACGTCCAGCCACGCACGCAGGCTCGTGAAGTCCCCACCCACCGTGCTCATGCCGTAAGGCGGCATCCAGCCCAGCTTGAGCGAGAAGAACACGATGGCCAGCAGCCCGAACCAGAACAGCGGCATGGCGAAGAACACCAGCGAGCCGGCCGATATCAGCATGTCCACCACCGACCCCGCGCGCCGTGCGGCGGCGACGCCCAGGGCCACGCCCACCGCGATGGAAAACACGAAGGCGCTGAGCGTGAGCAGCAGCGTGGCGGGCAGCCGCTCCATCACGATGTCCTTCACCGGCCGGTTCTCGCGGTAGGACTCGCCGAAGTCGAAGCGCAGCAGATTGCCCAGGTAGGTCACGAACTGCACCGGCAGCGGCTTGTCCAGCCCGTAGTCCTTGCGGATGCGCTCCATGAAGCCCGCATCCACGGCCCCCGCTTCACCCGCAAGGAGGGTGGCCGGGTCGCCGGGCGCGGCGCGGATCAGCGCGAAGTTGATGGCCACCACGAACAGGATCACGAGGGCCGCCTTGCCGCAGCGGCGGATGAAGAAGAGCAGGCGTTCCACGTGTCAGCAGGCGCAACGTCCAATGCAGCGGTGCTGCGAGGTGCTGGCCGTGGTCACTTGTCGATCCACACGTCGGCGAAGTTCTCGTTCATGCCCAGGCCGGTGGAGATCAGGTTCTTGACCTTGGCGCGGTACACCGTGGGGAACACCATCTCGTGCGTCCACAGGATCGGCAGGTCGGCCGACAGCGTCTTCTGCACCTCCGAATACATCTTTGCGCGCTCGGAGCGGGACTGGGTGTTCTGCGCCTTGGTCAGCAACGCGTCCACCTCGGGCTTGACGTAACCGTCCACGTTGGCCGCCGAGCCGCGGTTGAGCTGGTTGGTGGACAGGTAGGTCTGGTTCACGCCGATGGCGGGGTCGCCCAGCAGGTAGACGAAGTTGTAGCCCATGTCGAAGTCCCCCGAGGACAGGCGCTGGAACCAGCCCGGCACATCGGTGGCCACGATGGTGACCTTGATGCCCACGGCGCCCAGGGCCTCGCGGGTGTACTCGGCCAGGCGCTGCCAGGTCTCGCCGTAAGGCAGGGGCAGCAGGCGCAAGCTCACGCGGCTGCCGTCGGCGCCGGGCTTCAGGCCCATCGCGTCCAGCAGCGCCTTGGCCTTGGCGGGGTCGTAGGCGTAGGTGGTCTCGACCTTCGTGTCCTTGAAGGGGTAGGTCGTGGTGAAGGGGCCGTTCACCGGCTCGCCGAAGGTGGAGAAGATGTTCTTGATGATGAAGCGGCGGTCGATGGCGTGGGCCACGGCCTGGCGGAAGCGCAGGTCGTCCATGGGCTTGTTGCGCATGTTCATGTGGAAGAAGCCCATGGGCTGCAGGAACTCCCAGCCCGCCTTGGACAACACCACGCCCGGTGCGGCCGCCAGGCGCGCGATCTCGAAGTTCTCCACGTCGCCACCACGGATCGCATCCACCTTGCCGCTTTCGAAGGCGATGGAGCGGCCCACGGCATCGGGCACCACATGGAAGTACAGGTTGTCCAGGTGCGGCTTGCCCTTCTCCCAGTAGTCGGGGTTCTTCACCAGGCGGATGTAGGCACCCTTGCGCCATTCACCCACCTTGAAGGGGCCGGTGCCCACCACCGTGTTGTTCACCGGCGTGGTGCGGTAGTCGGTCACACCGGCGTACAGGTGCTTGGGCATGATGGTGCCGCCCGTGGCCTCCAGGATGAACATGAAGGCCGGGTAGGGCTGCTTGAGCTTGAAGACCACCGTGCCGGGGTCCGGCGCCGTGATGGTGTCCACCTGCTCCATGATGAGCTTGGTGCGCGGGAACACCGCCGGCAGGTAGTCCTTGAAGCTGAAGACCACGTCTTCCGAGGTGAAGGGCTTGCCGTCGTGCCACTTCACGCCGGGGCGCAGCTTGAAGGTGTAGGTGATGCCGTCGGGCGAGATGGTCCACGAGGCCGCGAGCCGGGGGATGGGTTCCAGCTTGGGCGACAGCGTGATGAGCCCCTCGTAGATCTTGCTGCCCACATAGGAGGCCGGGCCCAGCTTGGAGTTGCCCAGGTTGATGCTGGCCGGCTCGGGCTGCACGATCAGGTTCAGCGTGCCGCCGGGCTTCGGTGCCTGGGCCTGTGCGCCCACCAGCGACAGGGCGGCCGCGAGGCCGAAGGCGAGATGTTGCAAGCGATTCATGCGCGGATCTCCAGGATAAGAATCAAGCGGGGGGATGCTGGCGCAGGTGCTCCTGCGCATCGTCGAGCGCACGCGCCAGGCCGTCGACCAGCTCGTCGATGTGGCTGCGCTCCACGATCAGCGGCGGACACAGCGCCACGCAGTTGGCGATGGCGCGCACGATCACGCCGTGTTCCATGGCGCGGGCCTGTATCCATGCGCCGACACCGGCACTGGCGGGGAAGGGTTTCTTCGTGGCCTTGTCGGCCGTGATCTCCACCGCGGCGAGCAGGCCCATGCCCCGCACCTCGCCCACCAGCGGGTGGCCACGCAGCGCACCGAGCCGCTCCAGGAAATGCGGCGCCACGTCGCGCACGTGCTGCACGATGTTGCGCTCCTCGTAGATCTTGAGCGTCTCCAGCGCCACGGCAGCGGCCACCGGGTGGGCCGCATAGGTCACGCCGTGCGCGAAGGCGCCGTGCTTGCGGCTGGCGGCCTTGAGCGCGTCGTTGACCTTGTCGTTCATCAGCAGCGCCGAGATCGGCTGGTAGGCCGAGGACAGGCCCTTGGCCACGCTCATCATGTCGGGCTGCAAGCCGAAGGCCTCGCTGCCGAACATGTGGCCCGTGCGGCCGAAGCCACAGATGACCTCGTCGACGATGAAGAGCACGTCGTACTTCTTCAGCACCGCCTGCACCTTGTCGAAGTAGCCCGCGGGTGGCACCAGCACGCCACCGGAACCGTTGACGGGCTCGGCGATGAAGGCGGCCACCGTCTCGGGCCCTTCGGCCAGGATCATCTGCTCCAGGTTGTTCGCCAGGCGCGCGCCGAAGTCGCCCTCGGACTCGCCGGGCTGGCCGAAGTGGTAGTAGCTGGGACAGTCCGTGTGCAGGATGCGTGCGATGGGCAGGTCGAAGTCGGCGTGCACCGGCGGCAGGCCCGTGAGGCTGCCCGAGGCCACGGTGACGCCGTGGTAGCCGTAGCGGCGCGAGATGATCTTCTTCTTGTCCGGCCGGCCGAGTGCGTTGTTGAAGTACCAGACCAGCTTCACGGCCGCGTCGTTGGCCTCGGAGCCCGAGTTGGCGAACAGCACGTGGTTCAGGCCGGCCGGCGCGATGGATGTGAGGGCCTGCGCCAGCGCGATGCCCGGCGGGTGCGAGCGGTGGTTGAACAGGTGGTAGTAGGGCAGCTGCTGGAACTGCGCCATCGCCGCATCCATCAGGCGTTGCTCGGAAAAGCCCAGCGACGTGCACCACAGGCCGGCCATGCCTTCCAGGTAACGCCGGCCCGTGTCGTCGTACACGTAGCAGCCTTCGCCGCGCGTGATGACGGTGGGGCCGCGCGTGGCGTGCGCGTCCAGGTTGGAGTAGGGGTGGACGATGTGGTCGATGTCCTGCTGGCGGGACTGTGCGGTGTCGATGGTGGCTGTCATGCGGTGGCTTTGGTAGGAAGGGTGGTATTGGGCTCAGGCGGCCGTGGCGCGGCTGCGCTGGTAACCTTCGAGGAAGGCTTCGAGGTTTTCGCCGAGCTTGTCGACCACATAGCCGCCCTCCTGCACGAACAGCACCGGCCCGGCATATCGGCCGATGCGCTCGCCCGCAGCGCGAAAGCCCTCGGTGCTCACGGCCAGGTCGGACGAGGGGTCGCCCTTGAAGGCATCGAAACCCAGCGACACCAGCAAAGCCTGCGGGGCGTAGTTGCGGATCGACACCATGCCCTCGTCCACGGCGGCCAGCCACACCGGGTCCTCGGACTTGAGCGGCACAGGCAGGTTGAGGGTGTGGCCCAGGCCTGCGCCCTCGCCGCGTTCGTGTGCATAGCCGGCGTAGAACGGGAACAAGTAGTTCGGGTCGCCATGCACGGACACGAAATGCACATCGTCGCGCGCATACAGGATGGACTGGGTGCCATTGCCGTGGTGCGTGTCGATGTCCAGCACCGCGACGCGGCCCCACACGCTGGCCAGGTAGTTGGCAGCGATGGCCACGTTGTTGAGGTAACAGAAGCCGCCCGCGAAATCGCGGTAGGCATGGTGGCCGGGCGGGCGGCACAGGGCATAGGCTTCGCGCTCGCCCGTCACCAGCAGCTGCGCGGCCTCCAGCGCCACTTCGGCGGAGGCCAGTGCTGCGGGCCAGGTGCCCTCCACCATGGGGCAGGACCCACCCGACAGATAGAAGCCCACCTGGCCCTGGATGCTCTGCGGCCGCGTGCGGGCGCTGTGGTGCGCGAAGGCGTGTGCGTGGATGGAGGGCGAGGCGTTGGGCAGGGCGCTCCAGCGTGCGAAGGCGGTCTCCAAGAACACGAGGTAGTCCACATCGTGCACGGCCGAGATCCAGCGACGGTCCCAGCGCCCAGCGGCCAATTCCTCATGTCCCAGTGCGATCACACGCTCGCGCAGCGCGTTGGCGCGGGTGGGCATCTCCAGGTTCTGCGCCACCGTGCCACGCACCACGATCTGCTGCGGCGCATGGCCATGGTGCAAGGGGGAATACGTGAACTTCAACGGCCTCTCCTGGCGATGATCGATTCCGCAGCGTAGCGGCGGGTCGCCAGAAAGAATTGACCTGAGACGACAATCCGCGCCCTCGGCGCGCAGCCCATCAGGAAGGGATGCCGTGGCGGCGGTAGGCGCGCGGACTCTGCCGTGTGTGGTGCCGGAAGGCGCGGGTGAAGGCGCTGGTTTCGCTGAAACCCAGCTGCTGCGCAATCTGGGTCACGGAGAGGTGGCTGTCGGCCAGCAGGCTGCGCGCCTGCTCCATGCGAACGGCCGCGCGCAATTCCAGGAAGCCCGTGGGGGCCGTGCCCAGCCGGCGCTGCAGGGTGCGCTCGGTCAGGCCGAAGTCGGCGGCTGCGGCCTCCAGTGTCACGGGGTCACCGCGGCGCATGGCATGCCGGATCCAGGTGCACAGGGCATCTTCCAGCAGTTGCGCGTCTGCCGTGACCAGCGCCTGGCGCCGCATCTGCATGCAGACCTCGTGGTAGCGCTGCACCGACGCGGTGGGAATGGGGTGCGCGAGG
This sequence comes from Burkholderiaceae bacterium, assembly GCA_965278985.1. Taxonomy (GTDB): domain Bacteria; phylum Pseudomonadota; class Gammaproteobacteria; order Burkholderiales; family Burkholderiaceae_C; genus CAISIP01. The sequence continues at coordinate 4,526,805 of OZ257131.1, forward strand.
ACGGCGCTGGCAAAGTGCAACGCCGTCTGCGACTGCGCGAACTGCACCGGTGCCCCAAAGAAGGCGCCGTAGCGTTGGATATCGCCCGGTGCCTGGAACGCCAGCGTGACCTGGCCCAGGGACCAGTCGTTGCCTGCCGCGCGGCGCAGCCCGCAGTGCAGCTTGCCCAGCGTGTACGTCGCGTCCTGCAGGCTGTCGCAAGCGCTGGGATCCTGGATGCCGTAGACGAAGCGCGCAGCCCCGTCCTGGCGGAGCAGCCGTACGGTGGTGCCGGTCTGCAAGGTGGGAAAGAAACGTACCAGGCCCTCGATGGCATGCCCCACGGTGGGCGCGTGCCGCAGCAGGTCGCGCAGCAGGCTGCCCTCTTCCACGGCGTCCAGCGCGGCCATGTCCAGGCCCAGATGCGGGATGCCGCTGTGCGCGGCCGCCCCCTCGAGCATGCGGGTGAAGCTGAGCAGCGAGGTGGGCCGGTCCAGGGCATCGGCGGGCTCGCCGGGCAGCGGCGCGAGCGGCGCAGGCGACAAGGACGATGTGGACATCAACAGGCGGATACGGTTGCGCGCCCACAACGCGGCCTGCGCGCTGATTCCACCTGTCTTGCACGCGGTCATCCGTTTCACCTCCAGCACTGTGATCACTGCAACAGCCCGTGCAGGCCGGCCAGGCCGGCTGCGCCATGCACTGCGCGAAGCAGGTTTCACGCCAATGCGCCGCACGCGCGGCGCTGCCGGCTCGCCGGAAGTCGGGCAAGATCATGGCCTGGAACCGGCCCCGCGGCATTCCGCCCCGGACGCGTCGGCCCCCGAAAGTGCTCTTGATGCCCCCGTCTTCCTCACCCGTCGGCACCCCACCCGCCCGCTCCTTCGCCGCCATGCGGCACGCGGGTTACCGCATGCATTTCGGCACCTACGTGCTGGCCATGATGGCCGACAACGTGGAGCATGTGATCAGCTACTGGATGATGTTCCAGAAGTTCCAGTCGCCCGCGCTGGGCGGCTTCGCGGTGGTGTCGCACTGGTTGCCGTTCCTGGTGTTCTCGGTGCCGGTGGGGGCGCTGGCCGACCGTTTCGATCCGCGCCGCATCATCCAGTGCGGCATGCTGCTGTTCATGGTGGCCTCGCTGGGCTGGGGCTATTTCTTCGTCACCGACTCGCTGCAGATGTGGCATGCGATGGTGCTGCTGGTGATCCACGGTGTCGCGGGCGTGTTGTGGCAGACGGCGAGCCAGCTGCTGCTGCACGACATCGTGCCGCAGGCGGAGCTGCAGAGCGCGGTGCGGCTCAACGCCACCGCGCGGTACCTGGGCATCCTGGTGGGGCCGGCAGTGGGTGGCCTGATCATGCTCACGCTGGGGCCGTCGCATGGCATCCTGCTCAACGTGTTGTTCTACCTGCCGATGGTGTGGTGGTTGTGGAAGGCACCGTATGGGCCGAAGTTCCGCAAGGGCACACCCGCCCCACGGCGCGCGGTACGGGGCCTGGCCGACATCACGCAGACCATCCGCGACATCGCGCACCAGCCCGTCATCGTCACCATGACCTTGCTGGCAGGTGGTGCCTCCTTCTTCATCGGCGGCGCCTACCAGGCACAGATGCCCGGTTTCGCGCACGACCTGGGGCATGGCGACCCGGGCGTGGCATACAGCAGCCTGCTGGCGGCTGACGCGGCGGGGGCGCTGCTGGCGGGCCTGCTGCTGGAATCCTCGGGCTGGCTGCGCGCGAGCCCGCGCACGGCGCTGGTCCTGGCCATCGTATGGTGCGCGGCGCTGGCCAGCTTCGCGTTATCGAGCAGCTACGTTCTCGCGCTGGTACTGCTGTTTATCGCCGGCTTCTTCGAACTGTCCTTCAGCAGCATGGCGCAGACCCTGGTGCAGCTCAACGCACCCGCTGACATGCGGGGCCGCGTGCTGGGCCTGTTCAACATGTCCGCGCTGGGGCTGCGCACCTTCAGCGGGGTCACCATCGGGCTGGCGGGTACCGTGGTGGGCGTGCACCATTCGCTGGCGGGTTCGGCGCTGGTCCTCTTCGCGTTGATCGCGTGGCTGCTGATGCGCACGCCCGACCCGCAGCGCGCCCGTCCACCGGGGTGACACCATGCTCACCCTCCCGGACATCCGGCTCGCCACCCTCGGGGATGCACCCGCCATCGCGGAGATGTCGCGCGACTGCATCGAGCATGGGCTGTCGTGGCGCTGGACGGCAGCGCGTGTCCGTGAGGCCATCCGCGAACCCGCGACCAACGTGGCGGTGGCGCTGCGGCGTGACGTGGTAGCGGGCTTCGGCATCATGCACTACGCCGATGAATCGGCACACCTCGCGCTGTTCGCTGTGTCCCCCACCCACCGCCACCAGCACCTGGGCGCCCGGTTGCTGGCATGGCTGGAGCAGAGCGCGCGTCTGGCAGGCATTGCGCAGATCGATCTGGAAGCGCGGGCCGACAACCGCAGCGCGTTGGCCTTTTATGCACGGCAGGGATATGACACGCGCCACACCGTGCGGGGCTACTACGAAGGCATCGTGGATGCCGTGCAACTGCGCAAGACTTTGCGGCCGGCCGGCGCGCGAACGTGAGGCGAAGGAGCCGACAGCGGATCGGCAGCTTCTTCAGCGGTCTTTGACGTACGGCTTGCCCAGTGCCTTGGGCGCCACCGTGTGCCCGATGAAGCCGGCCAGCAGCACCACCGTCAACAGATAGGGCAGCGCCTGGATCAGCTGCACCGGCACCTCCCCGATGCCCGGCAAGCGCACCCCTTGCATGCGGATGGCCACCGCGTCCAGGAAACCGAACAGCAGGCAGGCCCAGAAAGCCGCCACGGGCCGCCACTTGCCGAAGATCATCGCCGCGAGCGCCATGAAGCCGCGGCCTGCCGTCATGTTGGGCACGAAAGAGGCGTTCTGCGCCAGCACCAGGTAGCTGCCAGCCAGGCCACACAACACGCCATTGAGCGTGAGCGCCGCGTAGCGCAGTTTCTTCACCGACACGCCAGCCGCATCCACCATGTGCGCGTTCTCGCCCACGGCGCGCAGGCGCAGGCCGAAGCGTGTGCGGTACACCAGCCACCACACGGCAGGCACCAGCAGCAGCGTGCCGTAGACCATGATGTTGTGGCTCAGGAACCCCTCGCCCACGATGCGGCCCACCACGGGAATGCCCTGCAGCGCCTCGACCGCGCCCGGCCACAGGCCCTGGAGGCGCACGTCCCCGCTGACCGGTGGCGTCTGCCCGCCCTGGCGGAACCAGGCGATACCCAGCACCGCCGTGACGCCCACCGCAATGATGTTGACGGCCACGCCCGACACCACCTGGTCACCCCGGTAACTCACGCAGGCCAGGCCATGCAGCCACGACAACGCCACCGTCACGGCGATGGCCACGCCCAGCGCCGCCCAGGTGGAGCCGAAGGTCACGCCTGCAGCCCCCGCAGCGAAGGCCGCGAAGAGCATCTTGCCTTCCAGGCCGATGTCGATGACGCCCGCGCGCTCGGACAACAATCCGGCCAGCGCGCACAGGATCAGCGGCGTGGACACGCGCAGCGTGGACGCCAGCAGCGATGCGATCAGTGCCTCATCCACGCGCCACCTCCGCAGCCTTGCCGCGTGCCCCTAGCGCCCGCACCAGCTTGCCGATGGTGGGCGCCAGCACATAGGCCATGGCGCCGGAGAACAGCACGATGAAGCCCTGCAGCATCACCACCATGTCGCGCGTGAAACCCGGCACATCGAAACTCACCTCGGCCCCGCCCTGGAACAAGGCACCGAACAGCAGGCTGGACAACACGATACCCACGGGATGGTTGCGGCCCATCAGCGCCACGGCGATGCCCGTGAAGCCCGCGCCGCTCACGAACTCCAGTATCAGGCGACCGTTCACGCCCGCGATCTCGTTCATGCCCACCATGCCGGCCAGCGCACCCGACACGGCCATCGCGATCAGCACCTGGTGCTTGGGGTTCATGCCGGCGTAGGCCGCGGCGCCCGGGCTGCTGCCCGTGGCGCGCAACTCGTAGCCGAGCCGCGTGCGCCACAGCAGCAGGTACACACCCACGGCCGCCAGCAGCGCCAGGAACAGGCTAGTGTTGAGCGGCGAGCGCGCCCACTCGATGCCGAACCACGCCATGAACTCGTGCATGGCCGGCAGCTTGGCGGAGTCGGCAAAGGAGACACTCTCCACCGCCATGCCGCCCGGCGCCTTGAGTGGATTCACCAGCAGATACACGAGCAGGCTGCTGGCCAGGAAGTTGAACATGATGGTGGTGATCACCACGTGGCTGCCGCGGTAGGCCTGCAGGTAGGCCGGGATCAGCGCCCACACCATGCCGAAGGCCATGCCCGTGATGAGCATGGCCGGCAGCATCAGCCAGGCCGGCAGGAACGAGGACCACCACAACGCCGCCAGCCCCGTGCCCAGCCCGCCCAGGATGGCCTGGCCTTCGCCGCCGATGTTGAACAGGCCGCCGTGGAAGGCCACCGACACCGCGAGCCCCGTGAAGATGAAGGTGGTGGTGTAGTAGAGCGTGTAGCTCAGGCCACGCTGCGTGCCGAAAGCGCCGTGCAGCAGCACCCGGATGACCTCCAGCGGGTCCTGCCCCACCAGCGCCACCATCGCACCCGCGGCCAGCAGCGCCACGGCCAAGTTCACCAGCGGCAGCAGCACGAGGTCGGCCCAACGTGGCAATCCCGAAGACGCGTTCATACGCAACAAACCCTCCGTGCTGCGCACTGCGGGTGCGAGCGGCCTTGGAGCGGCCGTGCGCCGTTCATGCCGCCACCTCTCCGCCCGTCATCAGCAGTCCCAAGCGGGCCTCGGTGCATTCGGCGATGGGCAGCTCGCCCGTGATACGGCCCTGGTTCATGACCACCACGCGGTCGGACAGCGCCAGGATCTCGTCGAGTTCGCTGGAGACCACCAGCAGCGCGCAGCCTGCATCGCGCAGCGCGCGCAGCTGCGCGTAGATGAATTCGATGGCACCGATGTCCACGCCGCGCGTGGGCTGGCCCACAAGCAGCACCTTCGGCGCCTGGCCCAGCTCGCGCGCAAGCACCAGCTTCTGCTGGTTGCCGCCCGAGAAGCTGGCGCTAGACAACAGCTTGTTGGCGGGCCGCACGTCGAAACGGCCCATCATGGCGTCCGTGGCCTCCTGCATGCCGTCGTGCTGCATCCAGCCCTTGCGGCAATACTGCGGCAGCCATTCATAGCCCAGCACGGCAGACTCCCATGCCTGGAAGCTCATGACCATGGCGCGCGCATGCCGGTCCTCGGGCACATGGGCCAGGCCCAGCGTGCGCGCCGTGCGCGGGTCCAGCCAGGCACCCGGCGCGAAGTTGCGGCCACCCAGCGCGAGGCTGCCTTTCACAGGCGCATGCAGGCCGGAGAGCACCTCCAGCAACTCGCTCTGGCCGTTGCCGGAAACCCCCGCGATACCCACGATCTCGCCCGCGCGCAATTGCAGCGACACCTCCTGCAGCCGCGCCACGTCCAGCACGTCGCGCACTTCCAGGTCGCGGGCCTCGAGCAGCACCTTGCCCGGCGCATGCGCTGCCTCGCCCGCGCGGCCCATCTGCACCTTGCGGCCCACCATGGCCTCGGCCAGCTGTTCGATGGAGGTGTCGGCAATCGCCACGTCCTGCACCACGCGACCGCCGCGCATCACGGTCACGCGGTCACACAGGCGCATCACTTCCTTGAGCTTGTGGGTGATCAGCAGGATGGTGGTGCCCTGCTGGCGCAGCAGCGACAACACGCCGAAGAGCTGCTCGGTTTCCTGCGGCGTGAGCACGGCCGTGGGCTCGTCGAGGATCAGGATCTTCGCGCCGCGGTACAGCGTCTTGAGGATCTCCAGCCGCTGCTGGTCGCCCACCGGCAGGTCGGCCACCAGGGCATCGAGCTTGACGTGCAGTCCCGTGGACTGCATCAGCGCTGTCAGCTCCTTGCGCACCTGCGCCTCTGCGCGGTGCAGCAACACATGCGGCTCGGCGCCGAGCATCACGTTCTCCAGCGCGCTGAGCGTGTCCACCAGCATGAAGTGCTGGTGGACCATGCCGATGCCCAGCGCGATCGCCTCGTGCGAGTGGCGGATGGTCACCGGCTGACCCGCCACGCGGATGCTGCCGGCGTCGCTGGCGTAGAAACCGTAGAGCACCGACATCAGCGTGCTCTTGCCGGCACCGTTCTCGCCCACGATCCCATGCACGGTGCCGGGCAGCACCGTGAGGTTCACGTCATTGTTAGCATGCACCGCGCCGAAGCGCTTGTGGATGCCCACCATCTCGACCGCTGCGGGCCGAGACTGCGTACTCGTCACGGAGTCAGAAGCTCGGTATCAGGGGCTCAGTACTTGCAGGCGTTGTCGGCCATGTAGTCGGCCACCTTGATCTTGCCGCTGATGATGTCGGCGCGCGCGGCGTCGACCTTCTTCTTCATGTCGGCCGTGACCAGCTTCTCGTTGTTCTTGTCCAGCGCGTAGCCCACGCCGTCTTCCTTCAGGCCCATCACGGTGACACCGGGCGTGTGCTTCTTGGACACCTCGTACACCGCCACGTCCACGCGCTTGAGCATGGAGGTCAGCATGGTGCCGGGCTGGATGTGGTTCTGGTTGCTGTCCACGCCGATGGCCAGCTTGCCGCCGTCCTTGGCCGCCTGGTAGACGCCCATGCCGGTGCCACCCGCCGCCGCGAAGATCACGTCCGCACCCTTGGAGAACTGGGACTTGGCCAGCTCGCCGCCGCGCGCCGGGTCGTTCCAGGCCGCGCCGGTGGTGCCGGTCATGTTGGCGAAGGTTTCGGCCTTGGGGTTGGCGTACTTGGCGCCCTGCTCGTAGCCGCACTGGAACTTGCGGATCAGCGGAATGTCCATGCCGCCCACGAAGCCCACCTTGCCGCTCTTGCTGGCCAACGCGGCCATCATGCCGACCAGGAAGCTGCCTTCCTGCTCCTTGAACACCACGGACTGCACATTGGGCAGCTTCACCACGTCGTCGATGATGGCGAAGGTGAGCTTGGGGAATTCCTTGGCGACCTTCTCGATGGCGGAAGCCTGGCTGAAGCTCATCGCGATGATGGGGCTGGCACCCTTCTCGGCCATGCGGCGCACGGCCTGCTCGCGCTGGGCTTCGTTCGTGACTTCGAACTCCAGGTAGTTCTTGCCGGTTTCCTTCTTCCAGCGCTCCATGCCGTTGTACGCGGCCTCATTGAAGGACTTGTCGAACTTGCCGCCCATGTCGAAGATGATGGCCGGCTCGGCGTGGGCTTGCAGGCACAGGAGAGCGGCGGCGGCGAGCGTACCGATCTGGGGCACGAATTTCATGGCGAGATCCTTCTGAAGAGAAATAACAACCGACCAGGGTCGGCGGATGGCGGCCAGCTTAGCAATCCCGCCGCGCCGCCCACAACCGGGCTTTCCCTACGCAAGGCCCGTGCCCATTACCGCCTAGAGACTGCCGTTCATGGTCGGCGCATCATACCCATCCAGTTGCGCATACTCGGCGGCGATGTGGCTGGCCAGCCGCGCGTTGTTCAGCACCAGCTGGATATTGGTCGCCAGGCTGTCACCGCCTGTGAGTTCGGACACGCGCGCCAGCAGGAAGGGCGTGGCCTCCTTGCCTGCCACGCCCTGCTGCTCCGCTTCCTGCAGCGCCTGCGTGATGGCGGCGTCGACGCGCGCACGCGGCATCGCGAAATGGGCCGGCACCGGGTTGGCCACCACCACGCCGCCCTCAAGGCCCATCGACCATTTGGCATGCAGGGCGTGCGCGACCTTGCGCGGGTCGTCCAGCCGGTAGTCGACGGGGAACTCGCTGTCCACGGTGAAGAAGGCGGGCAGGGTCTTCGTGCGGTAACCGACCACCGGCACGCCGTGGGTCTCCAGGTATTCCAGCGTCAGGCGCAGGTCGAGGATGGACTTGGCGCCCGCGCAGACCACGGCCACGGAAGTGCGCGCGAGTTCCTGCAGGTCGGCGGAAATATCGAAGCTCTTCTCGGCCCCGCGGTGCACGCCACCGATGCCGCCCGTGGCGAAGACGCGGATGCCGGCCATGGCGGCGATGATCATCGTGGATGCCACGGTGGTGGCGCCGTTCAGCCCGGCCGTGACGATGAAGGGCAGGTCGCGCCGGCTGACCTTGCGCACCTCGCGGCCCTTGCGCCCGAGCAGCTCGATCTCGGCGCGCTGCAGGCCCACCTTGAGGCGGCCGTCCACGATGGCGATGGTGGCCGGGACCGCGCCATAGGCGCGCACCTCGGCCTCCACGCGCAGGGCCGTCTCCACGTTCTGCGGATAGGGCATGCCGTGCGAAATGATGGTGGACTCCAGCGCCACCACGGGGCGGCGGGCCGCCAGCGCGGCCTCCACCTCGGGCAACACGTCCAGATAGGGTTGGAAGGACATCGACATGGTTGTTCTCTTTGAAGGATCTATGCGGGGTGCTGCGCCAGCAGCTGCTGTACCGTGGCGACCGATAGGCTGGCATGGTTGGCCTGCGGTGCCCGCAGCGTGAGCGCCGCGCAGCCGGTGGCGAACCGCACGGCCTCGGCCAGCGCCATGCCCGTGAGGTGGCCGTGCAGCAGGCCCGCCATCAGGGCGTCGCCGGCCCCTGTGGCACTCACCATCTCCACCGGTACACCGGGCTGCCAGCCCTGCGCGCCTCCGGACTGGCTCCAGTACGCACCCCGTGCGCCCAGGCTCAGCACCACGTGGCGCACCCCCTGGGCGTGCAACCAGCGCACGGCCTGCACCACGGCGGCGTCATCGTCCACCGGCTGGCCGCAGAGCGCCTGCGCTTCCAGCCGGTTGGCCTTGAGGGTGTGGATGCGGGACAACCACGGCAGCATGCGGCGGCTCTTGAAGGCCGACACCGGGTCGACGAAGACATCCGCATCGCGGGTGTGGGCGAAAGTCCAGGCCAGCGCATCGTCGCTGAGGTTGCAATCCACCAGCACCGCACCCGCATGGCGCAGCCGCTCGGCCTGCCCGGAGAGGCGCTCGGGCGTGATGCGTTCCAGGATGGCCATGTCGTTGATGGCCAGCGCCATGTCGCCGTCGGGGCCATGCAACGAGAGGTAGGTGGAGGTCCGCGCGTCCTCCAGCACCCAGCAGGACCGGACATCGACGCCGGCGCGCGCCGTGTCCTCCAGCAAGCTGCGGCCGTGCAGGTCGGCCCCCACTGCCGTGAGCAGGCGCACATCGTGGCCCAGGCGCGCGAGGTTCTCGGCCACGTTGCGCGCCACGCCGCCGGGGGCGGAGTGCACCTGGCCCGGGATCGAGTCGCCCGTGACCAGCGGATGGCCGGCGCTGCCCGCGATGTCCATGTTGGCCGCGCCCAGCGCGATGACGAAACGCTGCTCGGCCAGCACATACCCCTTGCCCAGGATATGGCCCTTCTGGACCAGGTTCATGATGTGCCCCGCCGCGGCGGAGCGGCTCATGCCCAGCCGGTCGGCCAGTGCCTGCTGGGCGATCAGGGGCTCGTGGCGCAGGATGGCCAGGATCTGTAGCTCACGCTCGGTCATACCAACAAATGTTTTGTGATTGGATGTTTGTTGATTCTAGGGCGCCAGAAACGTGCAGATCACCGAAATTCGCCGCTACTCCGTCACGAATGGCCCCAAGGTGTGCCTCGGAGAATTTCCGGCATGTACCTCTCCTCCAACCAGGAACCGCCGCCGGGGGAGCGCCTGCCGCCCGCAGACGTGGCAGGCGACGTCGAGCAGTTCATCTTGTTGCTGCAAACCGCCTGCGGCAACCGCGCGATCCACAAGGCGCTGGAGCGCCTGCTGTCCCAGCCCGCCGAACAGCGCCAGGCACTCATCCGCACCTGGGTGTCCGACATGGTGTCGAACAAGGCCACCGTCGAATTCATCCACGCAGTGTCCAGCCTGGCGGACGACGGCGTGGCTGCCAGGGCCTACGCCACGATCTTCCCGGGCCGGCGCGATGCGCTCATGGCCCGTCTGCAGCCCCAGCACTGAAGCGGCTGCGCACATTGCGCTGACTACCGTCACACCGGCGTTCCCGCAGCGCGTGTGCCGCACGCCGCAGGCTCCTACACTGCGCCTCGCCCCCATCACGACGAGGAGACTCCATGAAGCTCTTGCTGACCGGCGCCGGCGGATTCGTTGGTGCGCGCCTGGCGCGCAGCCTGCTGGCACGCGGCACGCTGGCCGGCCAGCCCATCACGCAGATGGTGCTGACCGACCAGATCCCCGCGCCACCCGACCTGCGCGCGGACGCCCGCGTGCAGGACCGCACCGGCCCGCTGCTCGCGCAATGCGAAGCGCTGCACGGTGAATTCTTCGACGGCGTCTTCCACCTCGCCTCGGCCGTCTCGGGCGAATGCGAGCTCGATTTCGACCTGGGCATGCGCTCCAACCTGGACAGCACGCGCGCCTTGCTCGACGCGCTGCGCAGCGCGGGCCAGCGCACCGGCCAGGTCTCGCGGCTGGTGTTCTCCAGCTCCATCGCGGTGTATGGGCCCGACGCTTCGGTGCCCATGCCGCCCGTGGTGGGCGACGACACGCTTCCCGCACCGCAGACCTCCTACGGCGTGCAGAAACTCGTCTGCGAGCACCTGATCGCCGACTACACGCGCAAGGGCTTCATCGACGGGCGCGCGGCGCGTCTGGTCACGGTCACGGTGCGCCCGGGCAAGCCCAACGGCGCGGCCTCGTCCTTCTTCTCCAGCATCATCCGCGAGCCACTGGCGGGCGTGGACACCATCTGCCCCGTGGACGCCTCGGTGTCGCACCCCATGGCCTCGCCGGACCGCACCGTGGAAGGCTTGATAGCGGTTTATGAAGCCAGCCGCGCGGCGCTGGGTGGGCGACTGGCGCTGAACCTGCCGGGCCTGAACGTGCGCGTGGCCGACATGCTCGACGCGCTGGAGGCCGTGGCCGGGCCCGCCGTGCGGGCGCGCGTGCGCTTCGAACGCGACGCGCGCATCGCCGGCATCGTCGCCAACTGGCCCACCGGTGCCAGCGCTGCGCGTGCGCAGGGACTGGGGCTGCGCGCCGAAACGGATTTCGCGGACATCATCCGCCAGTACATCCGCGACTGCGAGGCAGGCCCCGACGCGCACAAGGCACTGGCCGGCCTGCGCTGAGCACCCCTCAGGCGGCGGCAGCGGCCCCGCCTGGCATGCCGCGCCCCTGTGCCAGCGCGCGGCGCAACCGCGCGAGTTCCCCCTGCATCTGGCGCCGCTCGGCGTCACGCTGCCGTTGCCAGTCCGTGTGGCGTTGCTGGATGCGCGCCAGGGAGTGGACCAGCACGCGGTTCTCGACGGCCAGGCAGCGGGCGCGCTCCATGTCGCCGCGCGCGCCGGCCAGCGCGCGGTACTGCACCATGCGCAGGTCCTGCAGCACGTGCTCGCGCACGCGGGCATTGCAGTGGGCGTGGGTCATGCAGGCCCACAGGGCGGCGGCGCAGTGGCCGCTGCCGGCCTCCAGCGCCCAAAGCGCGAGCAATCCGGCATCGTCGTGCGCCTCGCGTGCGAAACGCGCGACCGTCGCCGCATGGTCCTGCGCCAGCAAGGCCTGCACGGCCCGCGACAGGGCGTTGTCCTCGGCGCAGGCCACCACCACCGCCATGTGCAGTGCGTAGTCGCTCATCGCATCGGCACGCACCGCCTCAGCGTCCGCGATGCGGCGCAGCAGGTCCACCGACAGGCAGACCCCCAGCACGGCCTCGCGGCTGGCATCGTCGAGGGTCCACAACAGGCGCGTCATGCCGCCTGCAGCTGCGCCAGCGCCCGCTTGAGGCTGGCGCCGCCGGGGTTCTCGACGAACACGCATTGCTTGCCGGTGCGCTTGCAATGCGTCTTGACGCGCCAGTAGGCGTCGTGGCTGATGCAGCCGGTCTGGCAGATCACGAGGTCGGCAGCCGAGAGGGTTGCCTCCAGCCTGGCGACACTTTCCTCCTCGCCACCGTCGTGGTGCAGGAAGCGGCCACCGGTGCGTTCGATGATGTGCCGGTACAAGGGCACGCTGGCCGGGCGCCCGCCCACGCACAACACGGCGCGGTGCCCCAGCAGGTCGGGCGCGGGCGCAGCGTAGTCTGGCAACGGGAGGGGTGCGGGGCCGGCGGGCGCAGAGGGCGCAGAGGGCTCCATGCCGGCGCCGCACGCATCGTGTGCGGCCGCCTCGGCACGCTGGCGCTGGCGCGCGGTTTCGCGGTCGGCCATGCGCAGGCGCAGTTCCAGCTCCGCGAGCCGCTGGGCCTGCTGCTGGTTCTGCCGCGCCAGCTCCATGCGGCTGCCCAGGTCGGGGGCCGCAGCCTCCAGCGCGGCCACGCTACCGCGCAACAGCAGGATGCTCGCATCCTGGCCGACCTTCTGCGCCTGCAGCCGCGCCACCTCGGCATGGGCGCGTTCCAGCTCGCGCGCCTGTTCCATCGCCTGCTGCTGGTGGCGCTGCTGCAGCGTGCCGAGCTCCCGCTTGAGCGCCGCGTTCTCGTCGATCAGGCCGTCGAGCTGGGCCCGGTCCACGCGCTGCGCGGCACCCACCTGGTGCTGCAGCATGTGCACCTCGCCCAGCGCCTTGTGCTGCAGGGCGGCGTCGCAGCGCGGGTGCGTGAGCAGGGCCCAGAAGCTTCCCGACAGGTCGGCCTGCACCGCCTTGCGCCACCAGGCCTCCAGCGCCGGCAGCGTCTTGGCCTGCGAGGACTGGCGCAGGGCCGTGGCATAGCGCCGGTCCAGCTCCTTGTGCAGCGCCTCGGCCAGCGGCGAACGGCTGCGGCATTCGGCGATGGCGCCGCAATGCATCTCGTAGTCCTCCCCGACCGCCTGGCCGCCCAGCACCTTGTCCACGAGGCGGCGCAGTACCGGCATCGGCACGCAGACGCCCACCACGGGACAGTGCACGTTGAGCTCCAGCTCCCACAGCCTGCGGCGGCGCGAGCCCTGGCAGGCCGCGGCGGCATCTTCCACCACGGCGCAGCAGCGGTCGCCCGCGAGCGCCGCGGTGATGGGCTTGAGAGCTTGGTACGAGGTATCGCGCATGCCGGGGGCCTCCATTGCAGGGCAAGCAGGCACTGGCTGGCGACGGCGGGCTGGTGCGGGGATGGGCGGGCCCGAGGGGCCGCGCACCGTTTCACCGCATTCTAATGAGAATAATTCTTATTTGTGCAAATCACGCCCCAGCATCAGGGTTGGGCGCAGGGGGCCGGCAGTCGATGGCGCAATGCGGCCTTCAGGCCCTCAAGCGATCAGGCGGCCATGCGCCGTCTGCGTGAGCACCTGCCCGCGGTGCCAGCGCAGCGACCACTGCAGGAACTCCTGCGCCGGCAGCGGCTTGCTCATGTAGTAGCCCTGTGCCTCGTCGCAGGCGAGCTCGCGCAGCTTGCGCCAGATGAGGGCGTTTTCGACGCCCTCGGCCACCACCGTGAGGCCCAGGTTGTGGGCCAGGTCGATGGTGGAGCGCACGATCTTGGCATCGTCCTCGTCCTTCTCCATGTTCATCACGAAGGACTTGTCGATCTTGAGTTCGTCCACCGGCAGCCGCTTGAGGTAGGCCAGCGACGAGTAGCCGGTGCCGAAGTCGTCGATGGAGAGCTTGAAGCCGCGCTCGGACAGGCGGTTCAGCGTGCCCTCCGCACGCTGCGGGTCGTCCATGATGGCGCTCTCGGTGATCTCCAGGCAGAAGCTGTGCGGGCTCAGGCCGTACTGCTCCAGGATCGTGTCCAGGCGCGCAGGGAACTCCAGGTCCAGCAGGTCGCGCGTGGACAGGTTGACGGCGATGCGCAGCGTGGTTTCCTCGGTCTGCATCTCCTGCATCAGCCGCGCCACCTCGTCGAACATCCACAGCGTCAGCTGGCTCACGAAGCCGGTCTGCTCCGCGAAGGGAATGAAGTCCAGCGGCGGCACCAGGCCGCGCTCGGGGTGCTGCCAGCGCACCAGCGCCTCGGCCGCCACCACCTGCGAATCCGAGAGCCGCAGCTTGGGCTGCAGGAACAGCCGCAACTCGCCCTGGTCGACGGCCCGGCGCAGCTCGGTGAGCAGCGACAAGGTCTGCAGGCTGCCCGAGTCCAGGCCCGGGTCGTAGAGCTGCATGGGAATGGCCTTGGCCTTGGCCGTGTACATGGCCACCTCTGCGCGCGAGAGCAGCGTGTCGGTGTCCGTGGCGTGCAGCGGCCAGCAGGCGATGCCGATGCCGGCACTCAGGTCCACGGTCTGGTCGTCCAGGTGCAGCGGCGCCTCGAAGGACTTGGCGATGCGCTGCGCGACGGCCAGCGCGCTCTCCGCATCGCTGTCGGACAGCAGCACCGCGAACTCGTCGCCCCCCAGGCGGGCCACCATGTCGCCGGTCCGCAGGTCCTGCTCGATGAGGCGCTTGGCCACGGCCATCAGCAGCTGGTCGCCGAAGGCGTATCCCATCACGTCGTTGACATGCTTGAAGCGGTCCAGGTCGAGCATCACGACGGCGAGGTTGCCCTTGCCCATCTCGGCCACGGCGCCCTGGCTCTCGATCTCGTGTTGCACCACCTCGCGGAAGCGTGCCCGGTTGGGCAGGCCGGTGAGCCGGTCCCAGTAGGCCAGTCGGCGGATCTCGGCCTGCTGCGCCGCGATGCCCAGGCGCATGGTGTCGAAGGCGCGCGCCAGGCCACCGATCTCGTCGCTGCGCTCGGTGTGCTCCATGGCCACGTCGTACTGGCCGCGACCCAGTCGCTCGGTGGCCACCACCAGCGAGCGCAGCGGCGTGGTGACGCGCCGCGCCGCCACCACGCTGCCGATGCCGAACAGCACCACGCCCATGGCCGTGATCCAGGCCAGCGCCACCTGCGCCTGACGGAACGGCGCCACCACCTCGTTCACCGAGCGCAGCAGCAGCGTGTAGACGGCCGTAGTCGCCCCCCCGTCGAGCTTCACGTTGCGGGCCAACAGCACGTCGCCGTCCACGGGCAACTCGGTGACGTTGCCACCCCGTGCCTCCTGCAGCGCCTGCAACGCATCGGGCGCCAGCGTGGAGGCCACGATGCGCGGCGGCTGGCCCTCGGGCCGGCTGTACAACGCCAGGTGCACGTCGGAGAGGCCCCGCATGTCGTCCAGCAGCTTCTGGCTCACGGGAAAGCCCATCAGCACCCAGCCCACCAGCACCGGCGCCTTCATCGGCACCAGCACGAACTGGTAGGGCACCTCGCCCACCAGCGCGATCTGGCTGCCCTGGGGCTCGCGCGACAGCGGTTGCGCGATCTGCTCGAGGATCGCGCGCTGGGCATTGGCATTCTGGCCCTCGGCGACGGCCTTGAGCTTCAGCTGCGTGTCCAGCAGCGCGGTCATCGTGGCGCCGATGCGTGCGCCGTGGTTCTCCAGCGCGGATTCGATGGTGTCGGTGTCGCCGCTGCCCACGGCGTCGCGGAAACCGAAGTCCGCCGCGAGCAGGCTCGCCCCCTGGCTCAGCTTCTGCGCGTTCTGCTCCAGCAGCCGGCGCCACACACGTTCGCCCACCTGCAGCTCCTGCCCCACCTGGCGCCGCGCACTCTGCTCTATTGCGATGCGCACCACGCTGAACACAGCCCCCTGCACCAGCAGCAGCAGGAACAGCGACAAGGCGACGATGCGCGACGACAGGCCACCCGGGAGCCGCCACGCGCGCAGGTTCATGGCGTGACGCCAGCCAGCTTGAACACCGTCTGCAGATCCCCGCTCACCGCCAGCGCCTGGTCCGCGGCCGGGGCGCCGACGGCCAGGCCCGGGTGCCAGACACGCAGCCGGTAGCTGCCCGACGGTACGTTGTTCATGATGACCGCGCCGGCCTGCGCGCTGCGGCCGTAGTAGGGTGTCTCGACCACCACCACCCAGGCCGCCATCTGGTCATGGATGTTGCAGCCCAGCACCGCGATGCCGGGCTTGTCGAAGACCACCGGATTCGAGGGCGTGCCGGCATAGAGCTTGAGCTCGAAGGTCTTGATGGGCGAGAAGGAATAGACATGGTGGCGCACCGTGTCCCGGTTGGGGAACGCCACCGACGTGCCCACCGTCACCACCGTCACCTGCGGGTCGAACTGTTTGGACTTCTGCGCGATCTCGACGCCCACCACGGGCTTGGCCGCGGCCTTGGCCTCCCGCGACTCCAGGAAGACGACCGCATCGGGCAGCGGCTTGCCGCCGGGGTCCTGCACGGTGACCTGCACGGTCGCGGCCCAGGCGGCCGGCGCCAGGCACAGCAGACCGCACACGCCTGACCAACCCCGGAAGCTACCCATGCGCGTGGTTCCCGCCATGGCGCTCAGGGCTCGACGGCCATGCCCACCAGGGCACCGCCATCCCCCACGGCGCCGATCAGGCGCGCGTTGCCGTTGTCCAGGTCGACCAGGTACAGCTGCGTGGGCCCGTTGGCCTGCAGGCGCAGGGCGGCGAAGGCAGCGCCGGACACATCGGCGATGTCGAAGCTCGCATCGGCCACGGGGCCCACGCCCAGCAGGCCCACGGTGCGCAGCTGGCCGGTGTTGGGCGAGACCACGGGGCTCCCCCCCTCCTTCGAGCCCTGCATCACCAGCGCGCCCAGGCGCTGGTCGATGGCGTAGTTGGTGGTGAGCTTCTCGTCCTGCTTGTTGTAGGTGTAGCCCGCCGCGATGATGGCCGGGGCCTTGCCCGCATGCAGGTCGCCGGCGACGTAGGCCAGCGCGCCATCGGGCTGCAGGCCCTCCTGAGTGGCATTGCCGTCCACCACCGCGCCCGTGTCCGGATGCAGCCGCAGGTTCTGGCCGGATGCGCCCACCACGCGGATGCGGTCGGCTGCGGGATTGAAGTCGAAACCGAACAGCGGACCGGCCAGCGGCAACGCGGCGGGTGCACTGCCCACCTGCGTCAGCGCACCGGTGGCGGTGTCCAGCGTGTAGAGGCGTCCCTGGGCGGAGAGCGCATACAGCACGCCCTTGGCCACGCGGTAGTCGATGCCCACCAGCGCATCGCCCGCGACCAGGCCGGTCACCTTCTGGCGCGCGAGGATGCGTTGGGGCTGGCCCGCGTTGAAGCGGACCAGGTCGTTGCCGGCGGTGACGGCGAAGATGGTTTCCTTGCGGGCCTCGACGGTGGCCGGGGCCGGGGGCGACCCGGCGCATGCGGCCAGGACGGCCACGGCAGCCAGGCACAACACCAGGCGCAGCCGACGAAGAGGGGTGTGCATCGCAAGGGTCTCCCAATGAAAAACGGCCAGTTTATCCACAAGCGCTTCTTTGCGGACTGCGGGGCTTCTCCGCCGCGGCCCCACCGTCGCCTGCGCCCCACAGCCATGGGCTACCATGCCCGCATGCTGCTCGACGTGGACAACGCCCAACTCGTGCTGGTCGACTACCAGATCCGCCTCCTCCCCGCCCTGGCCGATGCACCGCCGGTGCTGGCCAATGCCGTCCGGCTGGCACGCATGGCCCAGCTGTTCCAGGTGCCCCTGTGGTGCACCGAGCAGAACCCCGGCGGCCTCGGCGAGACCGACCCCGCCCTGCGCGCCGCGGTGCAGGATGCCCGTGGCCGCGTGCTCCCGAAGATGGCGTTCGGGGCCGGCACCGAAGGCCTGGTCGACGCCCTGCGCCCCCCCGTGCGCAAGGCCCCCGCGGGCAACGCGCGCAGCCTGCCCAAGCACCTGCAGAAGGCCGTGCCGCAGGAGCCCGAGCCGCGCAGCAGCATCGTGATCGCCGGCTGCGAGGCACACGTGTGCCTGCTGCAGACCGCGCTGGAGCTGCTGGAGGAGGAATTCGAGGTGTGGGTCGTGACGGACGCCTGCGCCTCGCGCACCGAGCGCAACCGCGATGCCGCCTTCGACCGTCTGGCCGGCAACGGCGCCGAGCTGGTCACGACCGAGATGGTGGCCTTCGAATGGTTGCGCAGCGCGGACCATCCGCTGTTCAAGCAGGTGCAAGTCCTGATCAAGTAGCCAAGCAGCCTGCCGGCCACGGCCCGCCGGCCGGGCACAACCGGTTGCACCGGCATACGCTTTGTCGCGGACCGATGCCTACCGCACATACGGCACGGTCCGGCATGGTGTGCAATCTCCCTTTCGTTCAACGCTCCCCGGGAGACCCTCCATGCATGCATCCATCCTCCGAATCCCCCACCGCGGCACCACCATCGCCTCGGCCTGCCTGCTCTCCATGGCCGCCCTCACCGGCTGCGCCAACATGACGGACACCCAACGCAGCACCGCCATCGGCGCCGGCGTGGGCGCGGTGGCAGGGGGTGTGGTGGGCAACGGCAAGGGCGCGGCCATCGGTGGTGCCGCCGGTGCACTGGGTGGCTACATCTGGTCGCAGCACATGGCCAAGAAGAAGGCGGAGATGGAGCAAGCCACGGCAGGCACCGGCGTGGCCGTGACCCAGACCGCCGACAACCAGCTCAAGCTGGAGATCCCCGCCGACGTGTCCTTCGACACCGGCCGCGCGGACATCCGGCCGTCACTGCGCCCCATCCTCGACCAGTTCGCGAGCGGCCTGCGCGAGCAGCCCAACACCGAGCTGCGCATCGTCGGCCACACCGACTCCACCGGCTCGGACGCGGTCAACAACCCCCTGTCGCTGCAGCGCGCGGCCAGCGCGCGCGACTACCTCGCCGCGCGCGGCGTGCAGGCCAGCCACATGCAGATCGCGGGCCGTGGCTCCTACGAGCCCATCGCCGACAACGGCACCGATGCAGGCCGCGCGAAGAACCGGCGCGTGGAAATCTACCTGGCCGAACGCCAGTCCTGACGCCGCGCGGGGCGGGCCCGCCACCCACCCTGGCATGCCGGGCGGTGGCGGGAGAAACAAACCGCAACATGGCGGAACAGAACGGCACGCGGTGCGCGCAGAGGCCGCGCACCACGGTGGTACATTGCGCCGGCAAGACGGGGCCCAGCCTCCCGCCCGGCGCCCGTCCACCGACTGCACCTCCCGCGGTGCGCAGCAGCCCCAAGCCCGTTCCATGGACCTTACCCGCCTGCCCAGCCTGTGCCTGCTCACCCTGCTCCTGGGAGGGTGTGCATGGCCCACCGTCCAACAGCCGCCCAGCACCGCGGCAGCCCCCACGCCCCTGCACTGGGACGCTCCGCTGCCCCATGGCGCGAGCCCGCAGCAGCTGGGCACCTGGTGGGAGCAGCTGGGTGACCCGCTGTTGGCCGAATTGGTCAGGGCCTCCCAGGAAACCAGCCCGACCCTGGCGAGCGCGCAAGCGCGCGTGGCACAGAGCCGCGCCGCGCGGGACATCGCAGCCGCGGCCAGGGCACCCACGCTCGACGGCAGCGTGGGCCTGCAACGCAGCCGCTCGCAGCCAGACACACCACCCGCCACGGGCCTGAACGGGACGCTGCAGGCCAGCTGGGAGTTCGACCTCTTCGGCGCGCTGCGCCTGGCCACCGACGCGGCGCAGGCCCGGCTCGAAGGCGCCGAGGCCGACTGGCACGAGGCGCGGGTGTCCGTCGCGGCCGAGACCGCCGCGCAGTATTTCCGCCAGCGCGCCTGCGAGCAGCAGGTGCAGATCACGGCCATGGACGCGGAGTCGCGGGCGCAGACCTTCCGCCTGACCACGCTGAGCCGCCAGGCCGGCTTCAGCGCACCGGCGACCGAGGCCCTGGCGCGGGCCAGCGCGGCCGATGCGAACGGCCGCCTCACGGCGCAGCGCGGCCAGTGCGCGCAGGACATCGCGGCGCTGTCCGCACTCACGGGCTGGAGCCCGGAGACGCTGCGCCAGCGCCTCGCGCCGGCCCCCATCGACCTCGCGCCCCAGGCCTCGCTGGGCATCACCACCGTGCCGGCCGCGGCGCTGGCGCAGCGGCCCGACCTGTACCGCGCCGAACGCGACATCGTGGCCGCGAGCGCGGACGCCGGCAGCACCGACGCCGAGCGGTACCCGCGCCTGAGCCTGTCGGGCAACATCGGCCTGCTAGCCTTCCGCGCCGGCGGTGTGTCAGGCCAAGTGCCCACCTGGTCGCTGGGTCCGCTCGCGCTGTCGGTGCCGCTGGCCGACGGCGGCCTGCGCGATGCCCGGCTGCGCGCCGCGCAGGGCCGGTACGACGAGGCCGTGGCCAACTACCGGGGCCGCGTGCGCGATGCGGTCCGCGAGGTGGAGCAGGCGCTGCTCCGGCTCTCCGCGACCGAGCAGCAGGCCGGTGACGCCGCGACCGCCGAGGCGGGGTACCGCCAGTGGCTCGCCGCCACGCAGCGCCGCTACGACAACGGCCTGGCCAGCCTGATGGAATTGGAGGAAACCCGCCGCACCGCGCTGCAGGCCGCCAACACGCTGCTGGCGCTGCGCAGCGAACGCATCCAGGCCTGGATCGCGCTGTACCGCGCGGTGGGCGGCGGGTGGAGCGCACCACCAACGCCGCCCGCGTCGACGCCATGACAGTCCCATCCCCGTCCGCGCCAAGCCCCGCCATGCTCCTGTACGTCGACACGCAATACGCCAGCCCCTACGCCATGTCGGTGTTCGTGGCGCTGCACGAACAGCATCGGCCCTTCCAATTGCACACCATCGACCTCGCCACCGGACAGCACCGGGCCGCGGCCTATGCCACGGCCTCGTCCACGCAGCGGGTGCCCACGCTGGTCGACGCGGGCTTCGCGCTGTCGGAGTCCTCGGCCATCACGGAATACCTGCACGACACCCGGCCCGGTGCGCCGCTCTACCCGGCCGATCCGCAGGCACGCGCCCGGGCACGCCAGGTCCAGGCCTGGCTCCGCAGCGACCTGCTGCCGCTACGGCAGGAGCGCCCCACCGAGGTCCTGTTCTACGGCAGCCGCTACGCGGCCCTGTCACCCACCGCCCGGGGCGCGGCCGCAAAACTCTTCGCCGCCGCCGGCGCATGGCTGGCGTCCGGCCAGGACCACCTCTTCGGTGCGTGGTGCATCGCCGACACGGACCTGGCCCTGATGCTCAACCGCCTGGTGGCGCATGGGGACGACGTGCCCGAAGCGCTGGCCCGGTACGCCCGGCACCAATGGGCACGGCCCTCCGTGCAACAGTGGCTCCAGCAGCAGCGCCCACCCCTCTGAGCGACACCTCCCCCGCCGCACCATGCCCATCCCCTCGCGTTTCCCCTCACCCGCTCCCCTGCTCGTGGCCGCCGCCCTGGCCGGCCTGGTCCCCCTGCCGACGCGCGCCGCCGACGAGGCCAAGCCAGCCTCCCAACCCCGCCCCGCCCTCAGCGTGCAGGTGGTGCAGCCCCAGCAGGGCCGGCAGGCCGTGCTGCTGCCCGCCAACGGCAGCATCCATGCCTGGCAGGAGGCCATCGTGGGCAGCGAGGCCAGTGGCCTGCGGCTGGAGCAGGTGCTGGTCAACGTGGGCGACACGGTGAAGAAAGGGCAGCCGCTGGCCACCTTCTCGGCCGCGTCGGTGCAGGCCGACATGGGCGTGGCCAAGGCCAACCTGCTGGAGGCCGAAGCCAATGCCGCCGAGGCACGCAGCAACGCGGAGCGCGCCCGCACGCTGCAGGACACGGGCGCCTTGAGCACGCAGCAGATCAACCAGTACCTCACGGCCGCGCAGACCGCGCAGGCGCGCGTGGAGGCCGCACGCGCGCAGGTGCGTGTGCAGGAGGTGCGGCTGCAGCAGACGCGCGTGCTGGCGCCCGACGACGGCGTGATCTCCGCACGCAGCGCCACGGTGGGTGCGGTCTCGGGCAGCGGCAACGAACTCTTTCGCCTGGTGCGGCGCGGCCGGCTGGAGTGGCGCGCCGAGGTGACGGCGGCCGAGCTGGGGCGGCTGCGTGTGGGCACGCCCGCGCTGCTCACGGCCGCCAGCGGATCCCAGGTGCGCGGCACGGTGCGCATGTTGCCGCCCACGGTGGACACGCAGACGCGCACGGCGCTGGTCTATGTGGATATCCCCGGGCTGCTGCAAAACGGGGGGCGCGCTTTCCTGCCTGGCATGTTCGCGCGCGGCGATTTCCAGCTGGGCGACACGCCCTCGCTCACCGTGCCGCAGACGGCCGTGGTGGTGCGCGACGGCTTCAGTTATGTCTACGTGGTGGGCCCTGACAACCGCGTGGCGCAGCGCAAGGTGCAGACGGGCCGCATGGCCGGCGACCGTGTGGAGGTCACGACCGGCCTCGACGCTTCCGCGCGCGTGGTGGCCAGCGGCGGGGGCTTCCTGAACGATGGCGATCTGGTGCGCGTGGTGGCGGCATCGCCCACCACGGCTCCTGCCACCGCCCCTGCCACGTCCACTGCACCAGGCGCCAGTGCCGCCGAGCAGCCCCGCATGCGCGTGCCCGCCACGCCGCCCGCCAGCACGGCGCGCTGAGCCACGCCGGCCCGCTCCCAGGAAACCTCCCATGATGAACGTCTCGTCCTGGTCGATCAGGAACCCGATCCCGGCGGTCATGCTGTTCGTGCTGCTGACCTTCGGCGGCCTGCTGTCCTTCAAGGCCATGAAGGTTCAGAACTTCCCCGACATGGACCTGCCCATGGTCACGATCACGGCCGCGCTGCCCGGCGCCTCGCCGTCGCAGCTGGAGACCGACGTGGCGCGCAAGATCGAGAACGCGATCGCCACTATCCAGGGCTTGAAGCACATCACGACCAAGACCAGCGACGGCGTGGCCTCGATCACGGCGGAGTTCCGACTGGAAAAACCCGTGCAGGAGGCCGTGGACGACGTGCGCTCGGCGGTCGCGCGCGTGCGCAGCGACATGCCGGCCGACCTGCGCGACCCCATCGTGTCCAAGGTGGACCTGGCGGGCCAGCCCATCCTGGCCTACACCATCCGCTCGTCCGTGATGGACGACGAGGCGCTGTCCTGGTTCGTCGACAACGAGGTGGCGCGCAAGCTGCTGGCCGTGTCGGGCGTGGGCGCGGTCAACCGCGTAGGTGGCGTTACGCGCGAGATCCGCGTGGCGCTGGACCCGGCGCGGCTGCAGGCGCTGGGCGCCACGGCGGCCGAGATCTCGCGCCAGCTGGGCCAAGTTCAGCTGGAGAGCGCGGGTGGCCGCACCGACATCGGCGGCACCGAGCAACCCGTGCGCACGCTGGCCACGGTGCAGACGGCCGCCGAGATCGCGCGGCTGCAGATCGCGCTGCAGGATGGCCGCACGCTGCGCCTGGACCAGGTGGCCACCATCACCGACACCACCGCCGAGCAACGCTCCGCCGCCTCGCGCGACGGCAAGCCGGTGGTGGGCTTCGAGGTGGCACGCAGCCGCGGCGAGAGCGAGGTGGCGGTGGGCACCGCGGTGCAGAAGGCACTCGAGACGATGAAGACCCAGCACCCCGACCTGGAGCTCACCGAGGCCTTCAACTTCGTGCAGCCCGTGGCCGAGGAATACGAAGGCTCGATGGACCTGCTGTACGAAGGCGCGATCCTGGCCGTGCTGGTGGTGTGGCTGTTCCTGCGCGACTGGCGCGCCACCTTCGTGTCCGCCGTGGCGCTGCCAATGTCGGTGATCCCGGCATTCCTCGGCATGTACCTGCTGGGCTTCTCGGTCAACGTGATCACGCTGCTGGCGCTCTCGCTGGTGGTGGGCATCCTCGTGGACGATGCCATCGTGGAGGTCGAGAACATCGTGCGCCACCTGCGCATGGGCAAGTCGCCCTACCAGGCGGCCATGGAAGCGGCCGACGAGATCGGCCTGGCGGTGATCGCCACCACCTTCACGCTGGTGGCAGTGTTCCTGCCCACGGCTTTCATGAGCGGCATCGCCGGCAAGTTCTTCAAGCAGTTCGGCTGGACGGCGGCGCTGGCCGTGGTGGCCTCGCTGGTGGTGGCGCGCGTGCTCACGCCGATGATGGCGGCCTACATCCTCAAGCCCGTGGTGGGCGAGCACAAGGACCCGGGATGGATGCGGCACTACCTGCGCGCGGCACGCTGGTGCATGGGCCACCGCAAGACGACGATGCTGCTGTCCACGCTGTTCTTCTTCGGCTCCATCGCGCTGATCCCGCTGTTGCCCACGGGCTTCATACCGCCCGACGACAACTCGCAGACGCAGGTGTACCTGGAGCTCCCGCCCGGCGCCACGCTGCGCCAGACGCAGGACACGGCCGAACATGCGCGCCTGCTGGTGGCCGCCGTGCCGCATGTGAAGAGCATCTACACCACCATCGGTGGCGGCTCGGCCGGCTCCGACCCCTTTGCCGGCAGCGGCACGGCCGAGGTGCGCAAAGCCACGATGACGATCCAGCTGGACGAACGCGGCACACGCCCGCGCAAGCAGGGCATCGAGAGCGATATCCGCACGGCCCTGCAAAACGTGCCCGGCGTGCGCAGCAAGGTCGGGCTCGGCGGCTCGGGCGAAAAGTACATCCTGGTGCTGACCGGTGACGACCCGCGCACGCTGCTGGAGGCCGCGCGCGCCGTGGAACGCGACCTGCGCACCATCCCCGGCCTGGGCCAGATCGCGTCGACCGCCAGCCTGATCCGCCCCGAGATCGCCGTGCGCCCCGACTTCGCCCGTGCCGCGGACCTGGGCGTGACCAGTGCGGCCATCGGCGAGACGCTGCGCATCGCCACGGTGGGCGACTACGACACGGCGCTGCCGAAGCTCAACCTCGCGCAGCGGCAGGTGCCCATCCTCGTGAAGCTCGACGAGAGTGCACGCCAGGACCTGTCGGTGCTGGAGCGCCTGACGGTGCCTGGTGCGCGCGGCCCCGTGATGCTGGGCCAGGTGGCGACGCTGGAGATGGCCGGTGGCCCCGCCGTGATCGACCGCTACGACCGCGCGCGCAACGTCAACATGGAGATCGAACTCTCCGGCCTGGCGCTGGGCGACGTGGCGGCCAAGGTGCACGAGCTGCCGTCGGTGAAAAACCTGCCCGCCGGCGTGCGCGTGGTGGAGGTGGGCGACGCCGAAGTCATGGGCGAGCTCTTCGCGAGCTTCGGCATCGCCATGCTGACCGGCGTGTTGTGCATCTACATCGTGCTGGTGCTGCTGTTCAAGGATTTTTTGCACCCCGTGACCATCCTCGCGGCGCTGCCGCTCGCGCTGGGCGGCGCCTTCGTGGGGTTGCTGATCGCGCAGAAGAGTTTCTCCATGCCCTCGCTGATCGGGCTGGTGATGCTGATGGGCATCGCGACCAAGAACTCGATCCTGCTGGTGGAATACGCCATCGTGGCCCGGCGCGACCATGGGATGTCGCGCTGGGACGCGCTGCTGGACGCCTGCCACAAGCGCGCCCGCCCGATCATCATGACCACGCTGGCCATGGGTGCGGGCATGTTGCCCATCGCCGTGGGCTGGGGCGCGGCGGACCCCAGCTTCCGCTCGCCGATGTCGATTGCCGTGATCGGCGGGTTGATCACCTCCACCGTGCTGAGCCTGCTGGTGGTGCCGGTGGTGTTCACGTACGTCGATGACGTGGAGCACTTCCTGCAGCGCATGGCGGCGAAGCTGCGCGGCAAGACCCCGCCGCCACGCGACGCACACGGCCCCGTGGCGCCGGGGCAACAGGGGACGCAGCGCGTACAGTCTGCCGATGCTGACCCGTCCCCCGGCGCCCACGGACCCGCGCCCCACGCCCCCGGCCGTTCCGGCTGAGCAAGCGCCCCCCTCGACCTGGACCTGGCCACTGCTGTGCGCCGCCCTGGGCATGGCCGGGGTGTGGGCATGGGACGCCCGCGCGCAGCCCACGCTGCAGTGGCAATCCACCACCTGGCAGCAGGCGCCGTGGACCTTGTGGACCGCCCCGATGGTCCACCTGTCCGGCGCCCACCTCGTCGCCAACCTCGGCGCCCTGCTCTGCCTGGCCGTGCTGGGCCGTGCCCAGCAGGCTGGCCGTGCCGCGACCGTTGCCGTACTGATCGCCTGGCCATTGGGCACGCTGGGCCTCATCGCCTGGCCGCAGGTCACGGCCTACAGCGGCATGTCCGGCCTGCTGTGCGGCATGCTGGCCGTGTTGTGGTCCCATGCCACGCTGCGGACTTCGCAGAAGGGCCTGTCGTACGTGTTGTTCGCGCTGCTGGTGCTGAAGCTGCTGAGCGAAGAGGGCTGGGCGCACCCGATCGCCTTCGACCCGGCTTGGGGCTTCAACGTGGTGTACGCGGCGCACTTCGCTGGGGCGGTGGCGGGGGCCGTATGCGGACTGCTGTGTGCCGCCGTGGCGTCGGGAATGCATGCAGCGGGGGTCCGGCGATCCGTGCCGCCTGCTGGTGACGGTCCGACACCACCGGTGAGCAGGACTTCGCACGGGCCGTCGCCCGCGTCGGGCGCCCGACAGCATTCCAACTCGGACATCCCATGAAATTTCGCCCGCTTTTCCTCGGCCTGCTCGTGTGTTGCGGCCTGCCATCCCATTCCAAGGAAACCTGGATCAAATACGGCTTCATGGACGACGGCACGTACCACAGCTGGGACAAGGCCAGCCTCTCCCAGCTCCCTGGCAACGCCACGTTCATGGTGATGTCCAGGACCACCTTCGCCTCGCCCCGGCCGATGCCGGGGAGCAGTTCGGACCGCAGGATGAGCGTGGCCGATATCCGTTACCTCATCAACTGCCCTGACTACCGGTTGAACGCCATGAGTGCGCGGTACTACGACGCGGTGGGTGGTCTCGTCGGACAGATCGATAAGGCCGGTCCCGCCTACGCCATCGAACCGAAAGGCGACAAGATCCGGGACCGGCTGTTCGTGTCCGTCTGCGGCGAGATAAAGGCGCTCCAGCGGTCTACTCCTTATCGCCCGACCACACCCTGAGCGCCTTGACGATGGCGGCGATCGCGGCCTGGATCTGGTGGGGTTTCCCCTGGCATGCGCCGTCCCCTCTGCATCGAAGCGGCGGATTCTGGAGGCGGTGCCTGCCGCTGCCCTTCGTTCCCGGCGTGCTCACTGCCAAGGCCGTGTGGCACGAGCGTAGCCACCAGGACGGGGGACACCGCTGGTTCCTCGGGGTCGTGCGGGAACTGCTGGCACAACCCGCGCCAGCCGCGCCCACCCCGCGTGCGGTAGAGCATCGCGCACAATTCTGACGCGGCCTTCCTGTCGCCGCCCTTTACTTCCAAGGCCCACCATGCTCGAAGGATTCGACGAACTCGGCTACGCCATACTGCCAGGCTTCAAGTCCGCCGCGGACATCGCCGCGCTGCGCGCCGCCGCGCAACGCATCGTGGACGCGTTCGAGCCGCCGCCCCGTGCGCCGGTGTTCACGACCAACGAGCAGACGCGGGCCGTCGACGACTATTTCCTGGACTCGGCCGACACCGTCCGCTGTTTCTTCGAGGAAGAAGCCTTCGATGACCAGGGCCAGTTGCGCCAGGCCAAGGCGCTGTCGATCAACAAGATCGGCCATGCGATGCACGACCTGGACCCGGTGTTCGACGCTTTCTCGCGCGGCCCGGCGCTGGCCGAGGTGGCGCGCCACGTGGGGCTGCGGGATGCACGCATCTGGCAATCGATGTACATCTTCAAGCAGCCCGGCATCGGTGGCGAGGTGCGCTGGCACCAGGACGCGAGTTTCTTCCAGACCACACCCGAGACCGTCACCACCTTCTGGTTCGCGCTGGAGGATGCGACGCGTGACAACGGCTGCCTGTGGGTGCAGCCCGGCGGCCACCGCGGCCCGCTGCGTGAGCGTTTCGTGCGCGAGGGGCGCACAGTCCATATGGAGCACCTCGACCCCACACCCTGGCCCATCGATGGTGCCAGCGCCGTGCCGCTGGAGGTGGAAGCTGGTGCGCTCGTGGTGTTCCACGGCCTGCTGCCCCACTACAGCGCACCGAACCGCTCACCCGTCTCGCGCCATGCCTACACGCTGCATGCCACGGATGCTTCGGCAGCCTATGCGGGCAGCAACTGGCTGCAGCGCGGGCCCGGTTCCGCGCCGCGCGGATTTGTTTGAGCAGGGTGTCCATGCCCCCCATGGAATTGCCCAAGTACGCGCAACCCGAGATCGAACGCCGCTGGCATGTGCCGAACGCCGAGGCCGCGTTGAGGGCATCGCTGCGGTGCCGCCAGCTCGACGACAAGTACCTGGATGGCGGCAGGCTGCGCCTGCGCCAGGTGCGCGAGGAAGGCCAGCCCACGCTCTACAAGCTCGGCAAGAAATATGCGCGGGAACCGGGACAGGCCGATGCCGTGGTCACGGTCTACCTGACGCACGGCGAATACCAGGCGCTGAGCAGCCTGCCCGGCAGGACGGTGCAGAAGCTGCGTTACACCGTGGCCGGGGGTTCGCTGGACATGTATGTCCACCCCCACGCAGGCCTGGCCGTGTTCGAGCGGGAGTTCGAGGACGCACGCAGCGCCGCGGCCCACACGCCGCCGGCCTTTGTCGGGGAAGAGATCACGGGACAGGCCGCGTGGTCCGGCTTCGCGCTGGCAGACCCGTTGCCAGCGCGGTGCCACCCCCAGAAGCCGGTCACCATTCAGTGAAACCGAGGAAGTCGTCTGCTTCCACAAGGCGCTGGCCTGACCGGCCACGTCAGATGTCGAACTTCACCCCTTGCGCCAGCGGCAGCGCACGGGAGTAGTTGATGGTGTTGGTGGCACGGCGCATATAGGCCTTCCATGCATCGGAGCCGGACTCGCGCCCGCCGCCGGTTTCCTTTTCGCCCCCGAAGGCCCCACCGATCTCGGCGCCCGAGGTGCCGATGTTGACGTTGGCGATGCCGCAATCCGAACCGCTGGCCGACAAGAAGATTTCCGTCTCGCGCAGGTCGTTGCTGAAGATCGCGGAGGACAGCCCCTGTGGCACCGCGTTGTGCAACGCGATGGCCTCGTCCAGGCTCTGGTAACGCAGCACGTAGAGGATGGGTGCAAAGGTCTCGTGGCAGACGATATCGGTCTGCGCGGGCATGCGCACCAGGGCGGGCTCGGCATACCACGCTTCGGGGAAATCCTTGGCCAGCGCGCGGTCGCCACCCGTGACCTCGCCACCCTGCGCACGCGCCGCGTCCAGCGCCTTTTGCATGGCCTCGTAGGCTGCGCCGTCGATCAATGGACCCACGAGGGTGCCGGCTTCCAGCGGATTGCCGACGCGCAGCTGGCCACGCGCACGCTCCAGGCGAGCGACCAGTTCGTCGTGGATGCTGGCATGGGCGATCACGCGCCGCGTGGTGGTGCAGCGCTGCCCGGCCGTGCCATAGGCGCCGAACAGGATGCCGCGCACGGCCAGGTCCAGGTCCGCGCTGGGCGTGACGATGATGGCGTTGTTGCCGCCCAGCTCCAGCAGGCAGCGGCCAAACCGCGCCGCCACGCGCGGGCCGACGGCACGGCCCATGCGCGTGGAGCCGGTGGCGGAGACCAGCGCGACACGCGCATCGTCGACCAGCGCCTGGCCCACGTTCGCACCCCCGAGCACCAGCTCCGACAGGCCCTCGGGGGCGTGCCCGAAGGCAGCGCGTGCCCGCTCGAACAGCGCCTGCGTGGCCAGCGCCGTGAGCGGTGTCTTCTCGCTGGGCTTCCACACGCAGGCATCCCCACACACGATGGCCAGGGCGGCGTTCCACGACCACACGGCCACGGGGAAGTTGAAGGCCGAGATGATGCCCACCACGCCCAGCGGCAGGTACTGCTCCATCATGCGGTGGCCGGGCCGTTCGCTGGCGATGGTCAGGCCGTGCAGCTGGCGTGACAGGCCGACGGCGAAGTCGCAGATGTCGATCATCTCCTGCACCTCGCCCTCGCCTTCGCTGGTGACCTTGCCGGCCTCCAGCGAGACCAGTTGCGCCAGCGCGGCCTTGTGCGTACGCAGCTCGGCGCCGAACAAGCGCACCAGTTCACCGCGACGCGGTGCCGGCACCTCGCGCCACTGCAGCCAGGCCGCATGGGCTCGCGCGATGGCGGCCTGCATCTGCGCCACATCGGCGTCCGGCGGCGTGCCGATCACGCTGCCGTCGATGGGGCTGCGCACCGTGCGCGCGCCGCCTTGCCAGGCGCTCTGCGGCACGCCCACGGTTGTGAGCAGGTCGTGGGTCTGTTGGGGTAGGTTCATGGAGAGCTCCTCGTGACCAATGATTGTCTTCAGCCGATGCTCTCGACCTGGC
The DNA here is from genome assembly GCA_965278985.1 of Burkholderiaceae bacterium. GTDB lineage: Bacteria > Pseudomonadota > Gammaproteobacteria > Burkholderiales > Burkholderiaceae_C > CAISIP01. The sequence continues at coordinate 4,556,671 of OZ257131.1, forward strand.
GGGACTGCTGGTACGCCTTGCCGAAGCGGTTGGCCAGGAACGCGGGCAGCTCCACGCACTCCTGGCGCACGAAGCCGCGTTGCGGCAATTGCCCCTCGCGGAACAGGTCGACCGCCGCGCAGATGCCGGCGGCCGTGGTGATCTGGATCGCGGAGAGAGGGTTCGCCGCGTCGCGCTCCGCGAAGATCTTGCGCGCGAACACCTCCTGCACCAGGTTGCCGTTCTTCATGCCCGAGACGGTGACGAAGACCAGCACCACGTCCTGCATGGTGGCGGGCATGCTCTTGCGCAGGATGTTCTTCAGCTGGCCCTGGTCGGCCTTGAGCTGCAGGTCGTCGAGCAGGAACATCATCAGGTCCCGGTGGCCGGGATAACGCACGGTCTTGTAGTCGAGGTTGCGCACCTTGCCGGCCCAGGTTTCGCACAACGTGCCCAGGCCGCCCGAGGTGTTGAAGGCTTCGTATTCGACTCCATCGAGTGAGAAGTGCTCCAGCCCTTCGAGTGGCAGGGCCTCGATGGCGCTGCCGTCGTGGATGGCTTCGCAGGGATGGCAGTACTCGTTGATCAGGCCGTCCACGCTCCAGGTCAGGTTGTATTTCAGCGCGTTGGTGGGGAAGGCCGGCAGCGCGCCCACGCGCATCTTCACGTCCTGCAGGCTGTCGAAGCGTCGCGCCAGGTTGTGCGCGACGATGCCGATGAATCCCGGGGCCAGGCCGCACTGCGGCATGAAGGCCGTGGCTGCACCCTCGGCGATGCGCTGTATCTCCTTGGTGGCGGCCACGTCTTCGGTGAGATCGAAGTAATGCGCGCCGCTCTCCAACGCGATGCGCGCGGCGGGGATTGCCAAGTGGTAGGGCAAGGCGTTGACGATGGTGTCGGTGCCATTGCCACCACGCACGGCGCGGGCCAGTGCGTCGTGGTCCTCCGAATCGACGGCGATGCCTTCGATGCCCTCGGCACGCAGGCGCGCCAGGGCCGCGTAGTTCTTGTCCAGTACGCGCACGTGGTAGTCGCCGCTGGTGTGCAGCAGGCGGGCGATCGTCTGGCCGATGTGGCCGGCGCCGAGCAGGGTGACTTTCATGGAGCTTCTCGCTGAGGGTTCAGATGCAGGAAGTCTAGGAAGAAGCGATGACGAAATAAACACGCATACCGTCTGATTGATCCTCTAGGATGACGATATGAAGCCAATTGCCGCCGATTCGATCGAATCCATCAACCGAACAGCTGCCATATTGACCGATCCGATGGATCGGCAGATCGTCAGCCTGTTGCAGGCCAATGCCCGCACCAGCACCGCCGACATGGCGCGCCGGCTCGGGGTGGCCCGTACCACCGTGGTCGCGCGCCTGGCGCGGCTGGAACAGAACGGGGTGATCGTGGGCTACACCTGCAAGCTGGGCTCCGAGGCGCGCCCCGAGCAGGGCGTGCAGGTCTTCGTGGGCATCACCGTGCAGCCGCGCGCGGGGCGCGACGTGGTGCGCCGCCTGAGCAGCTTTCCCGAGCTGCGCCAGCTCGCCTCCGTCAGCGGCGAGTACGACTACATGGCCGTGCTGCGCGCGGATTCGACGGCGCTGCTGGACACGCTGCTCGATGAGATCGGCGACATCGAGGGCGTGGTCAAGACCACCAGCTCCATCGTGCTGGCGCTGCGGGTGGACCGCAGCGCCTAGCTGCACACGGCTTTGGTGCTGCGCGCCCCGGAGCAGGCTCTGCAAGACCGTCGGCCTGAACGCGAGGATGCCCGTCTGCCGTGTCCGCCCGTTCGACCGTCAGTGCCGCAGACCCTCAGTGCTGCCAGGGCTGGCCTATGTCGCGGACGACTTGATCCGGAATGTTGGCGGCGTCGGCCCCATCCTGCAGCGCCGGCGGCACGGGCCATACCGCGACGCCGTTGCCACCGGCCTGTACCCACAGGTTGCGGCCCTGCCAGTCGAACGCGACCGAGATGGCGCGCTCTTTCTCGCCGAGCGCGAGTGTGGCCACGCCCTCGCCCGTGCGCATGTCCCAGACCTCGACCGTGCGATCGTTGGCGAACGCCAGGAGCCGGCCGTGCGCCGTGCGTGCAAACGCATTCAGGTTGATCAAGTTGGTCACGCCGATCCGCCGCGCAATGCGCCCGCTCGACGGCTCGAACACACCGATCGTGGGCGCGGCCTCCCTGGAGTCCAAGGCGATCACCCAGTTGCCCGCGGTGCTGCCGAAGAACATGTCCTGCAATCCGCCGAGTGCCGCGCTCTTCTCGACCTTGCCGCTCGCCGCCGACACGGCGTACAGGTTCAGGTCGGCGAACCAGGCCCGGCCGTCTCCCCAGCTAAGCAGATCGCCGAGCGGCGTCGACACCGTCGCTCCGGGCACGCGATCGACCAGCGCACGGCGGGCTTCGAGCATGGCCCCGATCAACGTGGTGCGCCCGCCCTGCGCCGTGATCAGGCGCGTGGGGTATTGGGGAAACGATGGGTGGGAGTCGGTGTACAGCACGGGTCCGTCACGCGGATCCATGAACCAGGTGAACTCCTTCCAGTTCTTGAAGCAGTAGGACGCGGGCGCGGACTTCGACACGGCGGGCTGCGACTCGCCTCGGAGTTCGGGTCGTTGCACGCAACCGCGCCGCGTGTAGTCTTCGTTGGCTACGCTTTGGAGCGACATCGTCCACAGGCGGCCCTGGTAGTCGATGCGCGTGGAAGCGATGTCGTCCGGGCCTCGCAGCGGTGAGGCCTGTATCCGGTCGTCCACACGCTGGAGCAGCAGACCGCCGTTTTGCTGGGCGCCGAGCAGCGTGACGAAGCGCCCGTCCGGCAGCGCCTTCATGGCATCCACGGCGCGACCGCCGCCGATCGCCTGCAGGCCGGTCAGCGGCATCAGCTTCAGCGCCACCATGGCGGACGGGGGCGAACTGGGCGGAGGTGCTTCGAGCGCGGGCGTCTGAGACGATTCGGCCTGCCAGACTGCCTGCAGGGCGTGCATCTGCGTGGCCGGCGCCGTGCCCAGCCGTTGCGCGATGCGCTGCAGCGACTGGCTCACCTGCGGCCGTTCGAACACCGCGGTGTCGGTGGAATAGTCGACGTGCGGGGCCGGCACGCAGGCAACGCCGCTGATGCAGGCGAAAAACTTGAAGCCTTCGGCCGTGCGCTGGGTACGCGAGCCGGCATACCAGAGCAGCGTGACCGGCGTGCTGCTCCCGAGGAAGGTGGACACATCGGCGACCGTGATGAACTCGGCGGTGTCGTAGGGCTTGAGCAGGGTTTGGCGGCTGGTGTAGCGAAACCACTCGGCACGCCGCGGGGGCGGATTGGCGCGCCGCCTCACCTCGTCATCGTTTTTTTTCAGCGTGGCGGCAATGCCTTGCCCGGCAATCAACGCGCCCCAGGCGCTGCGTTCGGATGCCGTGATCAGCTGGTCGCGCGCCGCGGTGTCCAGCGCCTTCAGGTTCGCCTGGCCGAGTGCCGAGAGCGCTTGCGGATGCGTCGTCAGCCAGGTCCTGAACCACTCGGACTCCCAGCCGCCGGTGTGCGCGGTCATGTCGATCGACTTCTCCTCGAAACCGGCGAACGCCGCGCCGGCTTCGGCCACCAGGGCCGCACGAACCTGCTGCGCCGGTTGCGCGATCAGGTAGGCCTGGCCTTTGAAGTAGCCCGGGCCAAAGCTGAATGTCTGCATGGAGAGGCGCGGCGGCGCAGGATCGGCTACGGGCGCTTGCGGCGCGGCGCTCGCGAGCGTGGTGAGCGCCAGCGTCAACAGCACAGCGAGGACGGACTGGGATGAGACGGCCGGGCAGAGGATCGGAAGCGCGGGCATGCCGAACATTGTGCCCAGCACCTGCATCCCAGCCTACGTGAATCGCACCACTGCAAACAGCCAGCGCATTTCCGAGGTCCCGCGCTTTTTCAGCGTGCGATTGCTCAGCGAGCGAGGCCCGCACCCGGCACCTGTCAGGGCAGGAAATCGCGTAAGAACCTGTCCAGGCGCTGCAGCGTCTGCGCCGCGCCGCCGGCGGCATCGTATTCGGCCCGCACGCGGTCGCGCTCCGCGGTGCTGTGGAAGCGCATCACCATCGTGATGCGGGTCTGCTCGAGGCCTTCGTCCTCGAAGAGCACCTTCACATCGAAGGCCGCCGCGTCGTTGTCGAGGTCACTGTCGTCGCTCTGGCGGTAACTCAGGCGATGCGCGGCCTTGATGTCATCGTAGACGAGCTTGTTCGGATACTCCACACCGTCGGGGCCGCGCATGACCAGGCGCGTGGTGCCCCCATGCTCCACCGCCATTTCATGCACGGTGGTCTCGAAGCCCTCGGGCCCCCACCATCGGGCGAGCTGCTGCGGCTCGATCCACGCGTTATAAGCCAGCGCGGCGGGCGCGTGGACGACCTGGGAGACAACGATCTCCCGGTCGCCAGCGGGTTCGTCGGCGGAGGGCATTTCACTCAGGGCGGGGTTGGCGTCTTCAGCGGGCATGCGGCGGTTCCTTTGCTCTAGAGGGTAGACACCCAGGCGCCGCGCCTCCATGGCACGGTGGCGCGGCACCGCGTAGGACAACGCCACGCACGCCGTGCGCCAAGGCATCCATGGAAGAGCTGCTGCAGCGAAGCCGACCTTAGCCCACGCGGATCACGACCGACTTCGTCTCCACGTAGTGGTCGATGTGTTCGCGCCCGAACTCGCGCCCGAAGCCGCTGCCCTTGAAGCCGCCGAAGGGGATGGCCGGGTCCATGGCGTAATAGCAGTTCACCCAGACGATGCCCGCACGCAGCGACGCGGCCATGCGGTGGGCCTTGGAGAGGTCACGCGTCCACACCGCGCCGCCCAGGCCGTAGGGCGTGTCGTTGGCGCGTTGCACCACGTCCTCCACATCGTCGAAGGGGATCGCGCAGAGCACCGGGCCGAAGATTTCTTCGCGTGCGATGCGCATGTCGTTGGTCACGTCGCCGAACACCGTGGGTGCCACGAAGAAGCCCTTGCCCATGTTGCCCTGCGTGAGGCGCTCGCCACCGGAGAGCAGGCGTGCGCCGCCCTCGCGGCCCACCTCCAGGTAGCCCAGCACGCGCTCCATCTGTTTCGCCGAGACCAGAGGGCCCAGCTGCGTCTGCGGGTCCAGCGGGTCGCCGATGCGCATCTGGCGGCCGTAGTCGGCCACTTTGGCGACGAACTCCTCGTAGATCGACCGCTGCACGAAAAGCCGTGTACCAGCCGAGCAGATCTGGCCCGAGTTGGAGAAGATGGCCGTGGCCGCGCCCACCACCGCGGCGTCCAGGTCCGCGTCGGCGAACACGATGTCGGGCGACTTGCCGCCAAGCTCCATGGTCAAGCGTTTCATCGTGCCTGCCGCGGCGCGCACGATGGCCTGGCCCGTGGCGTTGGAGCCGGTGAAGCTGATCTTGTCCACGCCTTCATGAGCGGCCAGCGCCGCACCCGCATCGCCGAAGCCGGGCACCACATTGAGCACGCCGGGCGGGAAGCCCGCCTCCAACACCAGCTCGCCCAAGCGCAGCGCCGACAGCGCCGATTCCTCGGAGGGCTTGAGCACCACGGTGCAACCGGCCGCCAGCGCGGGTGCGATCTTCACCAGGTTGGCCAGCACCGGCACGTTCCACGGCGTGATGGCGCCGACCACGCCGACGGGCTCCTTGACGGTGTAGGAGAGGTATTCGCCGGGCAGCGAGTTGGGGATGGTCTCTCCCACGATGGTGGTGGCCAGGCCCGCGTAGAAGCGCGTCACGGCGCCCCAGCGCGCGCGGCCCAGGCTGGTGCGCGCAATGGGCGCACCCATCTCCATCGTGTCGAGCATCGCCAGCTCGTCGGCATGTTCTTCGAGTAGATCGGCGAAGCGCAGCAGCAGGCGCTGGCGCTCCACGGGCTTGGCCTTGCGCCACGGGCCCTCGAAGGCGCGCCGCGCGCTGGCCACGGCGCGGTCGATGTCGGCCGCGCCCCCGCGCGCTACCACGGCCAGCACACTGCCGTCTGCCGGGTTGATGCACTCGAAGGTGCGGCCGTCGGCGGCCGCCGTGCCGTCGCCATCGATGAGCAGCAGCTTGTTCTTGCCTTCCAGGAAGGCAGGGCGGGATCGTGCCGGTGCGGCAGCCTGAACCGTCATGGTGCGTGTCCTTCTAGTTCGCTTGTTCGTCGCTTATTCGTCGATCGTGAAGCCGGTGGCCTTCACGATGGGGCCCCATTCGTCGGCGTCCTTGCGCATCAGCGCAGCAAGCTCCAACGGCGACTCCTTGCCGCGCGCCTTGAAGTTCAGCTTGTCGAAGAATTCCTTCAGTTCCGGCGTTTCCACGGCCGCGCGGATCGCGGCGTTGAGGCGCATCACGTCGGCAGTGGGAGCCTTGGCCGGCATGATGAAGCCCACCCACTCGGGCACCACGGCGTCGTAGCCCATCTCCTTGAAGGTGGGCGTGTCAGGCATGACCTTGGGGCGCTGTGCACCGGCCGTGGCGATCACACGCAGCTTTACCGTGGGGATCTGCGCATGCGCTTCGCCCACCTGCGTGAAGCCCATCGGCAGGTGGCCACCCAGCACGTCCTGCACCACCGGCAGGCCGCCGCGGTAGGGCACCCAAGTGAGGTCCAGGCCCATGGTCTGCGCCGCGCGGTAGCCCGCAAAGTGCACCACCGAGCCCATGGCCGGCGTGCCAATCTTGCCGCGGCCGGCGGGGTCGGCCTTGATCCACTTGATCAGGTCCTGCGGGGTCTTCACGTCCGCGGGCACCAGCGGGCCCACGCTCAGGCAGAACTCGATGTCGCAGACGGTGGCCACCGGTGTGAAGTCGGACAGCTGGTAAGGCGTCTTCTTGTAGACGAAAGGATGCACACCGAAGTTGCTGGCCGAGATGATGACCATGGTGTTGCTGTCGGGCGCCTGGTTCTTGACGTACTCCACGCCCAGCCGGCCCGAGGCACCCGTGCGGTTCTCGACCACCACGCTGCTGGCGTAGGTGCCCTGCAACTTCTGCCCGAGGTTGCGGCACAACACGTCAGTGGCGCCGCCCGCGGGCCAGGGGCAGATGATGCGCAAGGGGCGGTCGCCCACCTGGGCGAGCGCGGGCAGGCCGAGCGAGCTGGCAGCCACGGCGCCGGTGGCGCGGGCGAGGAAACTTCTGCGGTGGATCATGATTGTCTCCGTCTGGGGTGGGTTGAAAACGGCTCTTCTGGCGTGATGCGGGGTGCGGCTGGCCAGCACGGCCGGCAGAAGCCGGTCACGCGGGGCATGCCACAGTCGATATCAGAGGGTGGGCAGGATCGCGGCGCGCTGCACTTCGCGCTTCGCCGACAGGTCGATGGCTAGCTTCACCTGGTCGAGGCTGAAGTTGCGGTCCACCAGCTTGTCGAAGGGGTAGCGCTGGCCCGGCCCGGCCAGGAACTGCACGGCCTGGTGCAGGTATTTGGGCGGGTAGCGGTTGACGCCGATGATGCGGGCCGACTTGCGCACCACCAGCGCGGGGTCGAAGGGGGTCAGCGTGCCCTGCGTGATGTTGCCCATGGCCACGTACACACCTTCGGGCCGCAGGTAGTTGATGCCTTCGGCGAAGGCGGCGGGCACACCGGTCACTTCGACGGCCACGTCCACGCCTTCGGCCTTGGCCAGCTGCTGCACCAGCGCCACGCGCGCCGACAGCTCGGGCACCTCGTCGAAGTTGATCACGTGGTCGGCACCGAAGGCCTTGGCCAACTCAAGGCGCGAGGGCACGCGGTCGATCACGATCACGCGGGCGCCACGTTCCTTGGCCACGGCTGCGGCCGACACGCCCAGCCCGCCCGCGCCCTGGATCAGCACCGTCTGGCCCAACGTGAGGTCGGAGCGGTCCAGGCCATGCAGCACCTGCGACAGCGCGCAATTGGCGCCCGATGCCGCCGCGTTGCTGACGTTGTCGGGCACGCGGTAGAAGGGCTGGTCCGGGTGCACGTAGTAGTGCGTGGAGAATGTGCCGCCGTGGAAGTGCGGGCGCAGCTGCGTCTTGGCGAAGTGGTGGTAGGACTGGGTGCAGGCGTTGAACACGCCGCGGTTGCAGTTCTCGCAGCGGCCACACACGGCCCAGTAGAGCGGCACCACGCGGTCACCCACGGCAATGGGTGTGCCGGCGCTGTCGGTCTGCACGCCGCTGCCCAGCGACAGCACCTCGCCCACCATCTCGTGGCCCAGGCCGCCACAGCGGAACAGCGGGTGCTTGCCGTGGAAGATGTGGATCTCGGAGCCGCAGACGTTGGTCTGCAACACCTTGAGCAACGCGGCGCGCGGCTCAACGTCGGTGGGAACCTCGTACTCCTGCATCTCGAGTACGTTGGGCTCGGTCATGTAGGCCAGGCGGCCACGGGTGGGGGTGGCGGCGGAATCTTTCATGCATGTCTCCTCAGATGGGAGCCGAGTGTCTGCATGGCGACCCCCACTTGGGAAATCGAAAGATCGAGCGCAGCCATAGCTGACGTCGATGTTTAAGGGTGAACCCTGATGCATCGGACCGCTGCGAGGGGCCTGGCATGCGTTGCTCCTATGGCTGGCCTCGAACTTTCAATGCTTCACATTGCCGGCGGCGCCTGCCCATGCCAGCGCTCGAGCACACACGCCCGGAACTGCTGGGCTGCGGGCGACAACTCCCGGTCTGCGAGATGGGCCAGGCTCAACGGGCGTGAAAGTCGGGGCTCCACCATCTCGCGCACCACCAGCCCTTCGAAGGCCAGTGCCGTGGCCGTGGTGCTGGACATCACCCCCACCGCCATGCCCGCGAGGATGATGCCCACCGCCGTGTGGATCTGCTCCACGCGGTAGTCGGGCGAGAACTGCACACCCGCCTGAAACAGCGACTGGTCGAGATAGTGGCCCAGCGGGCCGCTGCCCTGCAGCAGCACCGTGCTGCGCCCGGCCATCGCGGGCCAGGCGATGACGGGCTCGGACGCCAGCGGATCGTCAGGCCGCAACACAGCCACGATGGTGCGCTCACCCAGCACCTCGTAGTGCATGTCCTTCTCGGACGATGTCTCGGTGGTGATGGCCAGGTCCAGCTGCTCGCGGCGCAGCTGCTCCAGCGCCTGGCCGCTGGCGAAGTCGAAGAGTTCCAGCCGCACACCTGGCCATTGCTGGCGGAAATGCTGCAATGCGCCCTGCAACCGGTTCGCATACAGCACGGCCAGCGCGGAGAAACGCACCGCGCCCTTGCGCACGGCCACCAGGTCGGCCATCACGCTGCTGGCGCGATCCACGTCTTCCAGCACACGACGCGCCAGCGGCAGAAACTCCGCACCCACCAGCGTGAGCCGCACCTTGCGCGAGCTGCGCTCGAACAGGCGCGCACCGATCTCCTCTTCGAGATTGCGGATGGTCGCGCTGAAGGTGGGCTGCGCCACATGGACCCGGTCCGCCGCCACGGTGAAGTTCAGGGCTTCGGCCGCAGCAACGAAAGCGCGCAGTTGCACAAGGTTGAATCGCATAGGGAGAGTGGATGGCTGCGCTCGAACTTTCGATTTTACGAAGGGCCCCTGCGTGCGCACACTCGGCGCTCGCACAACGGAGACAAGGGCATTCCACCATGAGCCTCGAACAGGTCCAGCGCATCCTGCATGCGCGCTCGGTCGCGATCTACGGCGCGTCCGACGATACCGCCAAATGGGGCGGCGGCCTGATGCACCTGCTGCGCCGCCACGGCTGGCAGGGGCACATCTACCCGATCCATCGGCATCAGGAGACGATCCAGGGCTGCAAGGCCTACCCCGACATCGCCTCCATCCCCGGGCCCGTGGACGTGGCCTGCGTGGCCGTGCCGGTGGACAAGGTGGGCCAGGTCATCGGCGAATGCGCAGATAAAGGCGTGGCGGGCTGCCTTGTGATCTCGTCGAACTTCGCCGAGACCGGAGCCGACGGCGAACGGCGCCAGCAAGAGCTGGTGGACATCGCCCGTGCTCGCGGCACGCGCCTCATCGGCCCCAACTGCATGGGCCTGATGAACACGCACGAGCGCTTCAACCTCTGCAACTCCTCGGCGACCGAGTTCTATGACCACTTGCCGCATGGCGCCATCGGCGTGGCCAGCCAGAGCGGCGCGCTGATGGGCACCATGCTCGCGCGCGCCTACGACTGCGGCGTGGGACTGAGCTCCGGGATCTCGGTGGGCAACCAGGCGGACCTGGAGATCTGCGACTTCTTCGAGTACCTCATCGCCGACGCACCCACGCGCATCATCTGCCTCTACATCGAGGGCCTGCGTTCGCCCGAGCGCTTTCGCGACCTGTGCCGGCGCAGCATCGCGGCCGGCAAGCCCGTGCTGCTGGTGAAAGCCGGCCGCAGCGAGAGTGGTGCACATGCAGTGCAGTCCCACACCGGTAGCCTGGCGGGTGGCTACCAGAGCCTTGCGGCGGTGTGCCGCCAGCTGGGTGTGCAGCTGATGGAGGATGTGGTGGACATGGTCGATGCCGCCATCGCCTGGGTCACGGTAGGCGGCTGGACCGAAGGCGGCGTGGCGGTGGCCACGGCCTCGGGCGGTGGTGGCGCTCTGGCCATGGACGCGCTGGAGGACGCCGGCTTTCAGGTGCCGCAACTCGGCGCCACGACCCAGGACGCACTTGCGCGCTGGCTGCCACCCACGCACCTGCAGCTGCCGCTGGACGCAGGCGTCATCGCCTCGCACGGCACACCCGCCCACATGCTGCAAGGCATGACGGAATCCATGGCGGCCATCATGGCCGACCCCGCGGTGGGCGCAGGCCTCTACGTGATGACCACGCAGAAGTACGCCGAGGCCTGCACGCAGGCGCTGGTGAACACCATCCGCCGCTGCGGCAAGCCGCTGTTCCTCGTCAACCAGGCCAGCGAGGTGGGCCAGGCCCAAGCCCAGGTGATGCGGGACGCGGGGCTGTTGCAATGCACCAGCATGCGCTCGGCCATCACCGTGCTGCGGACACTTCGCGCCATCGGCCGCGTGATGGCGCAGCCGCCGGTATCGGCCGAGGCGCCGGCCGCGTCCCCTGCGCTGCTGGCGATGCTGGGCACACCACGCGCGGCACCCGAGACGCTTTCCGAGGCCGCCACCAAGGCGCTGCTCGCCCAGGCCGGCATGCCCGTGCCGCGCCAGGGCCTGGCGCGCGACGTGGACGAGGCTGTGCGCATCGCCGAAAACATCGGCCTGCCCGTGGTGCTGAAGATCGACGCCGAGGGCGTGACCCACAAGAGCGACATCGGCGGCGTGGCCGTGAACCTCGAAACACCGCAGGCCGTGCGCGAGGCTTATCAGCGCATCCTGGACGCCGTCGCACGCCATGTGCCCGATGCCACCGTACATGGCTGCCTGGTGCAGCAGAGCGTGCCAGCCGACGTGGAGCTGATCGTGGGCGCGCGCTGGGATGCGCAGTTCGGCACCATGCTGCTGGTGGGCATCGGCGGCACGCTGGTGGAACTGCTGCACGACGTGCGCCTGCTGCCTGCGCCGGTGCGCGCGACCGAGGTGCATGCGCAGCTGGGGCAGCTGCAACTGTTACCGCTGCTCACGGGGTATCGCGGCGCGCGGCCGGTGGACATGGATGCTCTGGTGGCACTGGTCGTGGCCATCGGAGAATTCGCGGTCGCGCTGGGCGAGCGTCTACTGGAGTTCGATGCCAACCCGGTGCGCATCGCCGGAAGCCAGCTCTGCATCGCCGACGCCCGCGCCGTGGTGCGCTGAACCCATGTCACCCAGTCTCATCCTCATGCACGCCACCCCCGCCCACACCCACAGCCGCGCACCCCTGCCCACAGCGCTGACCACGCGCCTCACTGCCCATTTCGGGAACCGCTTCTCGCAAGCCGCTGCAGTCCGCGAGCAGCACGGGCGCGACGAGTCCGCCTACGACGTGATGGCGCCCGACGGCGTGGTCTTCGCTGAATCCACCGAGGATGTGGTGGCCGCCGTGCAGGCCTGCGCGGCGCACGGCGTGCCGGTCATCGCCTTCGGGGCTGGGTCGTCCATGGAAGGACACGTGCTGGCCCATCGGGGCGGCATCACCATCGACCTCTCGCGCATGAACCGTGTGCTGAACGTGCAGGCGCAGGACATGACGGCCACGGTGCAGGCCGGCGTCACGCGCAGGCAGCTCAACACCGACCTGCGCCAGACCGGCCTGTTCTTCCCCATCGACCCCGGCGCAGACGCCTCGCTGGGCGGCATGGCCGCCACGCGCGCCAGTGGCACGAACGCCGTGCGTTACGGCTCCATGCGCGAGAACGTGCTGGGCCTGACGGTGGTGGCGGCCGACGGCCGTGTGCTCAAGACCGGCACGCGGGCGCGCAAATCCTCGGCGGGCTACGACCTCACGCGGCTCTTCGTAGGCTCGGAGGGCACACTGGGCCTCATCACCGAGGTGACGGTGCGGCTGTACCCCGAGCCCGAGGCCGTGTCGGTCGCGGTCTGCGCCTTCGCGCAGGTGGAGCCCGCGATCCTCACGGTGATCCAGACCATCCAGATGGGCGTGCCCGTGGCGCGCAGCGAGTTTCTGTCGGGCAACATGGTGCGGGCGATCAACCAGCGCAGCAAGACGGCGCTGCGCGAGGCGCCCACGCTGTTCTTCGAGTTCCAGGGCTCGGAGGCCAGTGTGCGCGAGCAGGCCGAAGTGGCGCAGGCCATCGCCCGCGAGCATGGCGGCATGGACTTCAGCTGGGCCACGCTGCCCGAGGAACGCAGCAAGCTGTGGAATGCGCGGCACAACGCGCTGTTCGCCGCCATCCAGTCGCGCCCCGGCTGCCGCGCCATCAGCACCGACACCTGCGTGCCCATCTCTCGGCTGGCCGAGTCGCTGGAAGGAGCACGCAAGATCCTGGAGGAAGCGCCCTTCCCCTCCATGTTGCTGGGCCACGTGGGCGACGGCAATTTCCATGCGCTGCTCCTGGCGGACCCCACCAACACCCACGAGATGGCGGCCGCAGAGGCGCTGAATGCGCGCATCGTGCGCCTGGCCCTGGCCATGGATGGCACCTGCACGGGCGAACACGGCATCGGCCTGCACAAGATCCCGTACCTCGAAGAGGAAGCAGGTGCCGAGGCCATGGACATGATGCGGCAGATCAAGCGCAGCCTGGACCCGCAGAATCTGTTGAACCCGGGCAAGATGTTCACGCTGGACGCGGCATGACCAGTGGAAGGAAGCCTGCGCTGCTGCTGAACTTTGATCCGGCCACCTGGTACGCGGCGCTGCACCAGGCCGACCCCACGCTGGAACTGCGCCTGCCCGAGGCCCTGGGCGATCCGGCCGACATCGACTGCCTGCTGACGCACAAGGTCGTGCCCGGGCTGATCGGAAGACTGCCGAATTTGAAGCTGCTGTACGCGGTGGGTGCGGGCGTGGACTACCTGATCGACGAGATGCGCGCGCATCCGCGCTTGCGCGTGGTGCGCATCGTGGACGAGGCGGTGTCCGGCGACGTGGCCACGCTGGCCGTGGCCGGCGCGCTGCAATGGATGCGCGACCTGCAGCCCTATGCGCGCCAGCAGGCGGATCAGGTCTGGGCGCCCCTTCCACCACGCAGCAGCACCGGCACCACGGTGGGCATCCTCGGCATGGGGCGCATCGGCAGCGCAGCAGCCCGCGCCTTTGCCGCTCTGGGTTTCACGGTCTGCGGCTGGTCGCGCCAGGTGCTGCAGCATGGTGAGGGCATCGAGGCCTTTGCCGGCCCCGAAGGCCTGCAGAGCATGCTGCCGCGCACGAACATCCTCGTCTGCACACTGCCGCTCACGCCGCAGACCGAAGGGCTCATCAACGCCGACCTGCTGGCCCGGCTGCCGCGTGGCGCATGTGTCGTGAACGTGGGCCGCGGCGCGCATGTGGACGAGACCGCCTTGCTCGCTGCGCTGGACAGTGGCCAACTCGCGGGTGCCTTCCTCGACGTCACGGACGTCGAGCCCCTGCCGCAGGGCCACCGGTTGTGGACCCATCCGGCCGTGCGGGTCACGCCGCATGTGGCTTCGCGCACGCAGCCACTGCGCATCACGCCGCAGGTGGTGGAAAACCTGCGGAGGTTGCGGGCGGGGGAGACGCTGTTGAACGAGGTGGATGTAGGGGCGGGCTACTGACCGCCTCTTCGCACGCGCGGCGCGGCTCAGCCCAAAGCGGTGATCTGGTTTTTCAACGACGGCAGATCCTGCTGGATGGTCTGCCAGACGATGGCGTGGTCCACGGCGAAATAGCCATGGGACAATGCGTTGCGCATTTCGTAGGCGAAGCTCCAGGGCACTACAACGTGCTGTGCGGCAAACTCGGGGTGGTTCTTGACCACGTTGTTGCATGCCTCACCAATGACTTCCAGATTGCGGATGACGGCATCCCGGGTCTTGCGGTCTGCCATGAACACCGCGAAGTCCATGCCTACGGTGTAGTCCTGGATGTTGCTTACCGCTTCGAGGATGTGCTGCAGATAGTCCTGAACCCGGAGCGGGTGCGCCCTGCTCATACCGGCACAGCGTCGCGCAATATCTGCTCCCGGAATTTCTCCGGCAAGCTGTTCGGCGTGAGCACATCCACATCCATGCCCAGCAGATTCTTGAGCTCGAAGCGAATGGCACCGATGTCCATGAGCGTGGTGTGGGCAGTGGGCTCTACCAGCAAATCCAGATCGCTACCGGCCACATCGTCGCCACGGAGCGCCGAGCCGAACACCCGCACGCCACTCACGCGATGACTCAGCGCAATTTCGCGGATGCGACTACGGTGCAGGGCAAGGGCTTCGGAGGGGCGCATGGACGGAGTTTATGCCGCGCGACTCGGCTCACAGAAGTCGGTTAGAGAAGCAGTCGAGGACGGATGCCGCATTTCTAGACTTGACCGGCGCATTGCTGTTCACTGGGAAGCGCGCGAAATCGTGTTCCACATCCCAGCGGTAACTTCACTGGTGATCCTGTGAGATGGACATTGCCGCAGTGCCGTCTCACTGCGTTCATTCGTAAGCCATATTTGATTAACAATTAACATGCTCAGAATAACCAACGCGGTTACTTAGGAAATTTAACAACCGATGCCGCCGGACTAGAAATGCGTTTCAAACATCTTATCGCCCAAACTCTTCCACGCGCTCGATTTGTAAGCCATGAACTTAAATGCACTTAAGTCTACTAACTTTTTCGAATAGTAAGCTTTGCCAAGCAATTGGTTCGACTCTACAAGTCGTCGCATACAAACGAAAAAGCCATTCAAGGTTGTGGGGCCTAAAAGTTGCCTGTCTTTGGCAGTGCTGACGCGCCATTTGTCTGGACCAACATGTAATTTAGCCTCAATCAGAAACTCGTTGATCTGGCCAGCACAATAGTCGATATACGACTGCAGCAACGCGCTTCGGACATCTTTAGCCGACTTCGGATCGGCTAGAAGTAATTTTTCAGCATTCTTCCAGGCTGCAAATAGCGAATCGTCACCCTCTGTTTTTACCAAGGGCTTTAGTCCATAACTAACAATCGAGCTTGTCTTGATTTTGTCGGGCGGATCAAAGAAATTCGTCTGCAACAGCCCATTCAACGGCCCTGTTCGTGACAACCGATTTATAACCTCCTTCGCGATCGCCAAAGTTGAAAATGGATTTAGGATAACTTCAATGCTTTGCTTGAGAAGTGTTTTTGCCCTAGCTTGCGTGTCATTAATTTCCAAGAATAATTTGGCCTCGAATTCTCTTTTTTGATGAGAATTCCAAGAAATAGGAAACATTAGCCCTGTGACCAGCAGATTTTGCCGCAATCTTTGTTTTGAAATTTCCACGTCGAGAGGGTCATTTGGTGAGTCATGATATGAAAATACTCGATGCTGGCCATCAATGAGCCCAATCATGCTAGTTTTTCTTGGAATCGAGATTTTCACGGGACTGACAATCGATAGCTTCGACGGATCAGCATTACGTCCAGTAGAGGGATCATTTATCACTGCCTCCGGGGACAAGGTAACAATAATGTTGTTGACAAAGACCCTCTTGGCATCTGTCAAATACTTGCGCATATTCTTTATCTTGCCCGGAACCAAAATTCTTTGATACAGCCCATCCGGGTCTCGCCAACTGTCCTTTCGCAAGACGTATGACATTTCTAACAATGTCGCAGGGTCTGCATAGAAGGTAACGACCTTAAAGCCCTTCTGATATCCGCTGTTTGACTCCGGAAGCAAGTAGCCGCTAAAGTTTTTGGAATCGTTCTCCGTTGCAAATAGGTTACTCCCCAGTCTTTTTATGTCTACACCCAAATAGCTGAAGAATTCATGCTTTGCTGACCGCTGAATAGTTTTACTTAATGCATCAAAGTAGCGGAGCCGCGTTCCATCGAGATATCTATAGTGAGGAAATGCCCTCTCAATCTCTTGGTCCGCTCCGTGCAACGATGCGTAGCAAATAAAAATCTGAAAGTCATCCGCCTGATATTCACCAGACTCAATCTCGGCCTGAAATGCTCCATTTACAGACGAGTACTCCGAAATCCAATGTGAGGGATTTTTTAGTATTTTTTCGTAGAGGATGCTTTTTTTGGATAGGTGGCTAGTATCCGGCTTTCCGGTTGTGTACTCCGCAATCACCAACACGTTATCAAAAATCAAGATGTCATCGATTTCACCCGTACGCCCGTCAAATGTGAACTGAACGCCGTCCGACTTAATCCATTGGAATCCTATTCGCAAGAAGACCGCTCGGGTTGAAAGCCGCTGACGAACTCGCTCACGGACAATTGGATCAACCTTGCGCTTGAATTTGCCACGTTTCTTTTTGACAGCCAATTTTTTCCTGGGAAGCGCACTAGTCATTTGGCTCCTCCACATCGACTTTTACAGGGCTGAGCAACTCACCATTGCCTTTGGGTATCTTCGAAAACATCAGGGCTCCGAGATTAGCGTGAGAGTTTGAGTGCGTATATCGGTAATAAACTTGGCTCTTCTTTGTCGGGTCAAGTTGCGCCTTAGACCTAATGAACTTAATTGACGCTTTGATGCCGAACTTGGAAAAGGGAGGCTTTTCGACCAGGAGCTCTATTTTTCGAATCAACTCATCGCGGCCAGGAATGCTTGGCAAAACTACGCAATATTCAGCAGCATAGAGTTTAAATTTCTCCCCTTCCGGGTCCGGCAATCTAAATACAAATAATTGCAGCCCGTCTTTCTGCTCTTTCCGCAACGCTCTTAAAATCAATCGACCAAATTTCAGAACTCGCAGGTCTGCGATTGTCTTGGAGAACAACGCTTGTGAGGTGGCATCATCTTGAAGTGGAAGCGATTGCTGTGCGAGGTCCAATTTTTTTTCCGTCAGATGTTTCTCAAACATCTTCACATATGCCGGATTGAGTTCAATTCCTATATAGGACCGGCCCAATATATGACTGACCGTAGGAACGGTGCCCGAAC
The DNA here is from genome assembly GCA_965278985.1 of Burkholderiaceae bacterium. Taxonomy (GTDB): domain Bacteria; phylum Pseudomonadota; class Gammaproteobacteria; order Burkholderiales; family Burkholderiaceae_C; genus CAISIP01. The sequence continues at coordinate 4,573,986 of OZ257131.1, forward strand.
CGGAGAATGGATCCAAGACCACTCCATCTTGATTCGTCGTCAATTGCACTATTCTTGACACTAGTTCCGAAGGCAGCGGACAAAAATGACGTACGTATTTTTCACCCCATGATCCCTGCGTTGGAATGTCATAGCTCCAAATCTCTTCTAAGGATTTGCCGCTGGGGTTGTAACGCTCAGGATAGCGGACCCACCATCGCTTGAGATCGGAGGTCTGCCGATACTTGTCAGGATCGTAGTGAAATGATTTTGCACCTTTGGAAAAAACGAGAATGTATTCAAATATTCTTCGCGTGGTGCCATCTTTAACCCATGGAAGAGTTCTCTCTTTCTTCCAGATAATAATATCTCGCAGCACCCATCCAGCCACTTTTAGGCGGGCAGCCAAATCAAATGGAAGTGGAAATACTTCTTGCTCTTTTCGAAATGTATCTATTACCACCCAGAGAGAGCCGTCACTTTTTGTGCACCTGAAGACTTCAGAAAAAACTTTCGTCAGATCGACAAGGTAGTCCTCATACTTTTGCCCAAATCCAATTTGCCCGTCGACGCCGTAGTCTTTGAGATCAAAATATGGCGGGGATGTTATAGTTACATTGACAAAGTCAGCAGGTATTTTCTTTATCTGATGACGGGAGTCTCCGACATGAACGACATTTAGACTTGCGTCTAGCGTCGTAGCAATGTCACTTTTCTTCGTACTCATTCGAATCATTCGCGGCAATTTCCCGCCATCCTCAGCTTCAACATATAAACGTTCCCTCACCGACACAGTTTCTGGCCGAATGAACTTGTACCGCTCACTGTAACGAACAACTTTTCCGTAGCCCGCGTCGCCGCCACATAAAACACGCGCGCCTCCTCCTTCTCATCCTCCCCCGCCGCCGGCATCTGCCCCACGCCCGGCAGCATCACCACCGGAAACTCCAGCCCCTTGCTCACGCGCATGGTCAGCACGTTGATCGCATCGAGGTTCGGCTTGTAATCCCCCGAGCGCTTTCGCACCTGGTGCGGCAGCTTGCGGTGTTGGAGCGCCCTGGCGCATTCGTCCATGGTGGCGTAGTCGCGGCAGATCACCGCCATGTCGCTCCACGCATGGCCTTGTGCATGCGCCTCGCCCAGTAGCTCCGCGATCTTGTTGGCCTCGTCGCGCAACGTGGGCAGGCGGATCACCAGCGGTGGCTCGCCGTCGCGCCCGCAAGAGATAGGCTGCAGTAGCGGGATGCCGTCGTCGTCCTTGTCGTCCGGCGTCAACAGGTCGGCCGCGATCAGGCTGGCGGTCTGCAATATCTGCCGCGTGTTGCGGTAGTTGATCTTCAGGATGGTGGTGCGGCCCTGCGCCTGCACGCCCACGCTCTTGAAGCTGAATTGCTTGCTGCGCGCGCGTTCGTAGATGCTTTGCGCGTCGTCGTAGAGCAGCAGCAGGCTGTTGGTGCTGGGGTCCACCATCTGCGTCACCAGCTTCAGCCATTCGGGCGCGAAGTCGTGGCCTTCGTCGATCAGGATGGCCTGGTACTGGCCGGCCGGGATCTGCTGGCGGTCGACGGCGCGGATCACGTTGTCCACCATTGCGTCGAACATGCGGGGGCCCTGCGCGGGAATGGGCTGGCCATAGGCCACCAGTTGCTGCCGGCACCACTTGTGGAAGTTGCGCGCATGCACCCTGTCCGCCAGGCCCTTGGCTTCCATCACGGCGGCCAGCTTCACGGCCAGCGGCTCGTTGTAGCAGAGGACCAGGATGGGTTTGGACGTGGGCGTGTGCGCCCGGGCCAAGTATTCGGCGCGGTAGCCCAGGATCATGGTCTTGCCGGAGCCGGCCACGCCGTGGATCACGCGGTGGCCGTCGCCCAGGCTGCGCGCCAGCTGCTCCTGCTGCAGGTCCATCACGCGCAGGATGTCGGGCACCTCGGCGGCGGGGTCGGCGTCGTCGAAGAGCGCGCCCTGCACCTGCACGCGCACTTCGGGGAACATGGTCCAGCGCACGCGGTCGATCTGCGGCAGCGACAACACGCGGTTGCCGAAGGCGTGGGGGAACATGTCCCACAACCGCTGCTGGAAGGCCTCGGGCTCCACGCTGTCGAGCATCTCGTCGGCGCAGATCACGTGGCCGGGCTCGATGGCATCGCCCAGGCCGGCAGCCTCGAACTGCTTGCGCGTGATGCGCGTGAACACCACACCATGGCCCCATGGGAAGGCGAGCTTGCCCTGGTGCGGGCCGTCGGGCTGCACGAGCTGGGGGTCGCGCTGCAGGGCGTCCACCACGACGATGGCGCAATGGCGCGCCTGCGCCAGCGGATTGATCACCACCTTTGTACGGCCAGTATTGCCGTCCAGGATCTCCCAATGCTGGCGCGTGGCGCGCTGCACGGTCTCCAGTTTCCAGTCCTTAGTCTCCAGGATCAGCAGGCCGCGACGCGGGTGAAGCACTACGAAGTCGGGCTGGGATTGCCTGGGGCCGATGGGCACGTCGTACCAGAGCAGGTAGTCGTCATCGAGCTTGTGCTCCAGTCGCTCGGCCAGCCGGCGCTCGCCGGATGTCATGCGCGCGGTGCAGGAGCCGAGGGAGGGGATGAGGATGGCCATGCGGGCGGGGGCGCCTTCTTGTCATGTATGAGGGTGAGGTCATCATGCCGGCAATGGGCCAGCAGGGCAATATCGGTCAAACCCTGGTCGCGTTCTGTGCATGGGGCGGCCGGCCTCCTACTGCAGCTGGCGCGTAGGGCCTACGGCGGCGGGAGCCGACAGCAGCGACAACTGCCGCATGATGCACACCATGCCGTCCACCAGTCCCACGCCAGCCCCCGCACCCTCGCGCACCATCGAACGCCTGCGCACCGCCGCCCTGGTGTTCGTCTTCCTGTGGTTCGCCCTCGGCGGCGTGGCGCATTTCGCGCTGACCGAGCTGGAGATGCGCATCGTGCCGCCGTACATCCCCTGGCCGCGCGCGGTGGTGCTGTTCACGGGGGTGCTGGAACTGCTGGGCGCGGCGGGGCTGCTGCTGCCGCGCACGCGGCGCTGGGCGGGCATCGGGCTGATCCTGCTGACCATCGCGGTCACGCCGGCCAATGTCTACATGCTCCAGGCGTCACACGCATTCGACGTGCCCTACTGGTTGCTGGTGGCGCGGCTACCGGTGCAGGCCGCCTTGCTGGCGCTGATCGCGTGGAGCACGCTCGGGCGAAGAAGGCCCCACGGCTGACCACACAGGAGGCGCGAAACACTGTATAAACAACCAGTCTCCCGCGCCTCCCACCATGGAATTCCCCGCCAAACTCGCCATCCTCGCCGACGCCGCCAAATACGACGCCTCCTGCGCCTCCAGTGGCACGTCCAAGCGCGATTCCGTGGGCGGGCGCGGCATCGGCTCCACGGAGGGATCGGGCATCTGCCACAGCTACGCACCCGACGGGCGCTGCATCTCGCTGTTGAAAATCCTGCTGACCAACTACTGCCTCTACGACTGCCTGTACTGCATCAACCGCGTTAGCAGTAACGTGCCGCGCGCCCGCTTCACGGTGGACGAGGTGGTGCGGCTCACGCTGGACTTCTACCGCCGCAACTGCATAGAGGGGCTGTTCCTCAGCTCGGGGATCATCCGCAGCCCCGACTACACGATGGAGCGCGTGGTGGAGGTGGCCCGCGTGCTGCGCGAGGAGCACGATTTCCGCGGCTACATCCACCTCAAGACTATCCCCGAAGCCAGCGCCGAGCTGCTGGCGCGCGCGGGGCGTTATGCGGATCGGCTCAGCATCAACATCGAGCTGCCGACCACGCAGGGGCTGGAGGCGCTGGCGCCGGAGAAGGACGGCCAGGCGATACGCCGCTCGATGGCGCGTCTGCGCGTGCACATCGACGACGCCAAGGAGGCGCGCAAGCCGCAGGCCACCACCTCGCAGGTGGCAATGCCGCCGCGCCGCGCACCGGCGCCGGTGTTCGCGCCGGCAGGCCAAAGCACGCAGATGATCGTGGGCGCCGATGCGGCAGACGACCGCAGCATCCTCACCACCAGCGCCACGCTCTACGGCGCCTACGGGCTGCGGCGGGTGTACTACTCGGCCTTCAGCCCCATCCCCGATGCGGCGCGCGCGCTGCCATTGGTCGCGCCGCCATTGGTGCGCGAACACCGGCTGTACCAGGCGGACTGGCTGATGCGTTTCTACGGCTTCGCCCACGATGAGATCGTGCCCGCGGGCGATGGCATGCTGGCGCTGGACATGGACCCGAAGCTGGCCTGGGCGCTAGCGCACCGCGAGCGTTTCCCGGTGGACCTGAACCGCGCACCGCGCGAGCTGATGCTGCGGGTACCGGGGCTGGGCGTGGGCTCGGTGGACAAGCTCCTGATGGCGCGGCGCACGCGGCGGCTGCATGTGGACGACCTTGCACGCATGCGGGTGCCGCTGCGCAAGCTGCTCCCTTTCATCAGCGTGCCCGGCGCGGGTGCGCGCCACAGCGGCCTGGACGATGCGCACCTGGCGGCACGGCTGCGCACGCCGCCGCGCCAGGCCTCGCTCTTCGATGCGCCCGAGGCCACTGTGGCGTGAGATGAATCAGCGCCCACGCTGCCCCGGTGCGCGAGGTCCGCTGCCCCCCGAGGGGTACGTCAGCGGCTGCTGGCGGCCGGGCGCCATTGAGATGCAAGGCCCTCCGTGGTGATGTCGCACCGCCCGATGCATATCGCACATGCAGCCGACGTGGCCGGCTTCCGGCGCGCCGTACGGACGCTGCTGGCCGAGGGGGTAGAACCCGGGCTGGTGGAATGGCATGTGGATGCGGAGCAGGAGCCTGACCTCTTCGGCAGCACGGCATCCACCCCCACCGGCACCCAGGGCCCGCCCCACGACGCGAGCACTGCATCTGAGCGCGCGGCCGCCGGCGCGGCGCCAGTGCCCATGCCCGCGTTCTTCCTGCCGCTGTGCGAGCAGGCGGCGCTGCATTCCGATCCGCGCCGCTTCGGCCTGCTGTACCGGATGGCCTGGCGGCTGGTGCACGAGCCCGGCCTGCGCCACGACCCCCTCGATGCGGACCGCCTGCAGGCCGAGGCACTGGCGCGGGCCGTGCGCCGCGACATGCACAAGATGACGGCCTTCGTACGCTTCCGCCCGTTGTCGGCACGGGACGATGTGCCGGATGTCCCGCAGGCCCTGGACGCGCCGGACACGTCGGCCCAGCAGCACGTGGCCTGGTTCGAACCCGACCACCACATCGTCGAGGCCACGGCGCCCTTCTTCGCACGGCGCTTCGCGCAGATGCGCTGGGCCATCCTCACGCCCCGGCGCAGTGTGTGCTGGGACGGCGGCGCGCTGGCCTACGGCCCCGGCGCACGGCGCGAGGACGCGCCTGCGGCGGATGCCGACGAAGCGCTGTGGCTCACCTACTACCAGCACATCTTCAACCCCGCGCGGCTCAAGCTGAAGATGATGCAGAAGGAGATGCCGCGGCGTTACTGGAAGAACCTGCCCGAGGCCGTGCTGATCCAACCGCTGACCGCGCTGTCGGCCGAGCGCAGCGGCCGCATGGTGGAGGCCGGTGCCAGCGAGCCCGCGCACCGGCGGCCCGCAGCATCGATGGCGTTGCGGCTGGACGCGCGTGCCGCCACACCCGCCATCGCCATCCACGACCTGCAGACCCTGCGCCAACAGACCGAGGCCTGCCGCGCCTGCCCCATCGGCCAGGCCGCCACGCAGGCCGTGCATGGCGAAGGCCCGCTGCGTGCGCGGCTGATGCTGGTGGGCGAACAACCCGGCGACCAGGAGGACCTGCGCGGCCGCCCCTTCGTGGGCCCGGCCGGCCAGCTGCTGGACCGCGCACTGCAAGTGCTGGGCTGGCCGCGCGACACGCTGTACCTCACCAACGCGGTCAAGCACTTCAAGTACGAGCTGCGCGGCCAGCGCCGCATGCACAAGACCGCCCGCCAACAGGAAGCGGATGCCTGCCTGCAGTGGCTCGAACACGAGCTCGCGCTGGTCGCGCCCCAGGCTGCCATCGCCCTGGGCGCCACCGCCGCACGTGCACTGCTGGGCTACGACGTGGGCGTGAGCACCGCGCGCGGCCAGTGGTTCACGCGGGCCGATGGCCTGCGCGTGCTGGTGACGCTGCACCCCGCGGCGCTGCTGCGCATGCAGGGCGGTGTGGGCAACGAGGCGTTCCAGGGCTGGGTGGAGGATCTGCGGGCCGCCTCGCCGGGCGTACCATCGCTGCCATGACCCGATCCATCCTCATCACCGGCTGCTCCACCGGCATCGGCGCGGCCACCGCGCGTGTTTTCTCCGAACGGGGCTGGAACGTCGCCGCCACCATGCGCGACCCTGCGCAGGGCGCGGCGCTGCAAGGCCTGCCCGGGGTGAAGGTGCTGGCCCTGGACGTGACACAGCCGCAAAGCATCACGGCCGCCGTGGACCAGGCGCTGCAGGATTTCGGCGGGCTGGACTCGCTGGTCAACAACGCCGGCTACGGGCTCTTCGGCCCCTTCGAGACGGCCAGTGACGAGGTGATCAAGCGCCAATTCGCCACCAACCTCTTCGGCCTGTTCGACGTGACCCGCGCCGTGCTGCCGGCCATGCGCGCACGCGGCGCGGGCGTGATCGTCAACGTGTCCTCTATCGGCGGGCTCACGACCTTCCCGCTGTTCTCGCTGTACCACGCCACCAAATACGCCGTCATCGGCTTCTCGGAGTCGCTGGGCTACGAGCTGGCGCCCTTCGGCATCCAGGTGAAAGTGGTCGCGCCTGGCGGCGTAGCCACCGACTTCGCGAGCCGCTCGCTGGCGCGCACCTTCGAGGGCGATGGCGGCGACTACGCACCCACGGTGGCGAAGGTGATGGGCACCTTCAACGAACGCCGTGGCAACTACGCCAGCAGCGAGAGCCTGGGCATCGCGATCCACGGTGCCGTCACCGACGGCTCGGCCAAGACCTGCTACGTGGTCGGAGACGATGCCACAGGCCTGCTGGCGATGCGCAAGCAGGCCGGCGACGAGGCCTTCGCCACGGAACTGCGGCGGCGCTTCGGGCTGGCACCGGACTGAGCGGTCCGCGGGTTCGCGGAGGCAGGGGCCGCCTCAGAACACGCCCATCGCCAGTCCTTGCGCGAGCGCCGCACCCATTTCACGGCAACGGTCCACGTCCGACGCGCCGATCTTCTTGGGCGCCAGGATGCGTTCGGGCGTCTGCGCATGCGTGCACACCACCAGCGCTGGCGCCACCGCCTGCAGCCGCCAGCCCGTGGCGATGCGCTCGACCTGCCGCACGGCGTTGCTGCCATCGCTGCCGGCGCACACCAGCACGGCGTAGGGCCGGCCCTGGATGCGGTCCAGCGCGGGGTAGTAGCAGCGGTCGAAAAAGTCCTTCATCAACCCGGCGATGGCCGCGAGGTTCTCGGGTGTGGCGAACACATACCCATCGGCCGCCAGCAGGTCGTCGGGGCCGGCCTCCGCCGCGCGCAGGCAGCGCACCTGCACCGTGGCCTGCGCCTCGGCGCCCTGGGCCAGCGCCTCGGCCATCTGGCGCGTGCCGCCGGTCATGGAGTGGTAGACGATCAGGAGCTGCTTCATGGTGCGCAGCCTACGCCATCGTGCGGCAACCGGGTTGTGTCGCCGCCGCCCCGGCTCGGCCGCGGATGCACCGATAATCGCGGGTTCCATCCAGAAAAACCGGAGTCTCCATGTCCAAAGCACCCCGCACCGAAGCCGAGCGCATCGCCACCCCCCGCCCCACGCCCGCCAAGGGCTTCACGATGCCCGTATCGGGCGGCCAGAAGGTCAGCCTGGAGCGCGGCACCGCCACGCGCAGCAAGAAGAACCCGGGCAAGCGTCCGCACAAGGGCGGCTGAAGCCCGGGCCCCTTTGCGGGGCTCAGCGCCGGGGTGACTCCTGGCGCATCAAGGTGCTTTTTCCGAACAGGCTCTGCACCAGCTCCACGGCCACCTCGGCCGTCTGGTTGCGCACATCCAGGGCCGGATTGAGCTCCACGATGTCGAGCGAGCCCAGGCGGCCCGTGTCGGCCACCATTTCCATGCACAGCTGCGCCTCTCGGTAGGTGGGGCCACCCCGCACCGTGGTGCCCACGCCGGGCGCGTCGGCGGGGTCGAGGAAGTCCACGTCCAGGCTCACGTGCAGGTGGGTCTGCGGGTCCATCAGCGACAGCGCCAGCTCCATGGTGTGGCGCATGCCCATCTCGTCGATGTAGCGCATGTCGTAGACCTCGATGCCGCAGTCGTGCACCAGGCGCTTCTCGCCAGCGTCCACGCTGCGGATGCCGATCTGGCGGATGTCGCGGGCCTGCATGGCCGGCACGTGGCCGCCGATCTCGATGAGTTCCTGCGGCCCGTTGCCACACAGGCAGGCCACCGGCATGCCGTGGATGTTGCCGCTGGGCGTGAGCGTGGCGGTGTTGAAGTCCGCATGCGCGTCGAACCACAGCACCCGCAGCTTGCGGCCCTGCGCCCGGCAATGCCGCGCCACGGCGCTGATGGAGCCGATGGCCAGGCAGTGGTCGCCGCCCAGCATGATGGGCATGCGGCCCTGGGCCAGCTCGTCGTGGATGGCGTCGTGCAGCAGGCGGTTCCAGGCGGCCACTTCCTGCAGGTGCCGGAAGCCGTCGACCGGCGGCAGCCAGGGGTTCGCGGGCCCTGCGAGGTTGCCGCGGTCCTGTACCTCCAATCCCAGCTGCGTCAACGCCGCCGCGAGGCCGGCGACGCGCAATGCCTCGGGGCCCATGCGGGCGCCCAGGCTGCCGGCCCCCACATCGGTGGGCACACCCACCAGGCTCACGCCGCCCTGGGCGGTGACAGCCGGCGGCGGAGGTTGTCGATGCAGGCTCATACGGTGGCCACGGCAGGGGCCTTGTGCGCAGCCGCCACGGGCAGCACGAGGCCGAAGAGGTTCTTGGGGTCGGCGAGGTCGGGCACGAGGTCGAGCATCTGGCCCATGTCCAGGCGCTCGGCGGCCTCGCGCAGGTAGCGCAAAGCCGAAAAATCCTCCAGCGCAAAACCCACCGAGTCGAAGAGCGTGACCTGTTGCGCGCCGCAGCGGCCCGCCGCCTGGCCCTGCAGCACCTGCCACAGCTCGGTCACCCGGAAGTCGGCGGGCATCTGCTGCAACTCGCCCTCGATGCGGGTCTGCGGTTCGTATTCCACGAAGACCTCGGCGCCGTGCACCACCTCAGGGTGCAGCTCGGTCTTGCCCGGGCAGTCGCCCCCCACGGCATTGAGGTGCATGCCCGGCGCGATGTGCGCGGGCAGCAGGATGGTGGCATTGGTCTTGTCGGCCGTCACGGTGGTCACTATATCGGCGCCCTGCACGGCGTGGGCCACATCCTTGCAGACCTCCAGCCGCAGCGGGGTATGGGCCAGGTTGGCGACCAGCCGCGCCGTGGCCGCGGGGTCCGTGTCGTAGAGGCGGATCGTCGTGATGCCCAGCAGGTGGTGGAAGGCCAGGGCCTGGAACTCGCTCTGCGCGCCATTGCCGATCAAGGCCATGCAGCGGCTGTCGGGCCGTGCCAGGGCGCGGGCCGCCACGGCGGACATCGCGGCCGTGCGCAAGGCAGTGGTCAGCGTGAGCTCGCTCAGGAAACGCGGCGCACCGGTCTGCACGTCGGCCAGCGCACCGAAGGCATTCACCGTGGGCAGGCCCAGGCGGTGGTTGTACGGGTGGCCGTTGACGAACTTGAAGGCGTACGTCTTGGCGTCGGCCACGGGCATAAGTTCGATCACGCCCAGCGAGGAATGGCTGGCCACGCGCGCGGACTTGTCGAAGTCCTGCCAACGCAGGAAGTCGGCCCGGATGGCGTCGGCCATGCCCTGCAACGTGGGCGCGATGCCCTGGTGGCGGACCAGCGTGGCGACGTCGTGCACGCTGAGGAAGCGGGTGGCGGTGGCAGTGTGGGTGGCGGTGTGGGGGGCGTGCATGGCGGTGTCCTGGAAGCCTGGAAAGATCTGCAGCCAGTGTGGCGCGCCGCGCTGGCAAAGTAAATCGCCAAGACTGTGCGCAAAATGCCATCTATCTGGCAATATGGCAGCCACTGCTACCGATTTGCTTCATGGACGCCACCGACCACGCCCTTATCGCCCTGCTACGCCAGGATGCCCGTACCAGCGTGGCGATCCTCGCGCGCAAGCTGGGTGTATCGCGCGGCACCGTCAGCAACCGCATCCAGCGGCTCGAAGACGCCGGGCTGATCGTGGGCTACACCGTCCGCCTGCGGCCCGATGCGCAAACCAACGAGATCAAGGCCTGGATGGCGATTGCCGTGGAAGGCAACGAGACGCGCAGCGTGATCGCCAGCCTGCTGGGCGAGCCCGGTGTGGCCACGCTGCACGACACCAACGGCCGCTGGGACCTGCTGGCCGAGCTGCGGGCCGCGAACCTGGCCGAGCTGTCCAAGGTGCTGGAGCGCATCCGCCTGGTGCGCGGCATCAGCAGCACCGAGACCAGCATCCACCTCGAAACCTACCGAACCGCCTGAACCGCACGGGCTGCGAGGCGGGCGGCCTGCCACGCGCGGAGAAGGCCAACGATTCCACGCATCCGCGGCATTTGTGGCCCTCGGCGCCGGGCGGCGCGCATTCGCTGCGCACAATGCCGGCCTCCCCTGAACCTCCCGAGGAAACGCCATGACCCTGTCCCGCTGCATCACCATCCCGCTGGCCGCCCTGCTGCTGGCCAACGCCGCCCACGGCCAGACCCTCAAGCCCGGACTGTGGGAAACGCGCAGCAGCATGCAAGGCTCGGCCGAGATGAACAAAGCCATGGACGACATGCAGAAGCAGCTGGCCGCCATGCCGCCCGAGCAACGCAAGCAGATGCAGGACATGATGGCCAAGCAGGGCATGAACCTCGGCTCCGCCGGGCCCGGCGGCATGTCGGTCCAACTGTGCATGACCAAGGACATGGTCGAGCGCAACGAGATCCCCGCACAGGACGGCCAATGCAAGACCACCACGTCGCAGCGCAGCGGCAACACGATGAAGATGTCCTTCACGTGCACCACACCGCCCTCCAGTGGCGAGGGCGAGGTGCGTTTCATCAGCCCCGAGGCCTACACCACGCGCATGGTCATCACCACCGCGCAGAACGGCAAGCGCGAGACCATGACCATGACGGGCGACAGCAAGTGGTTGTCCGCGCAGTGCGGCGCGGTCAAGCCCATCACGGGCAAGTAAGTGCCACGGACAAGGGCCGTCGACGAACGCGCCTGCCCGGGCGTTCAGCCAGCCGCGTAGCTGCGCCCGCCGAACACTGCCGTGCCCACACGCACCATGGTGCTGCCGGCATGGACGGCGGCCTCGAGGTCGGCGCTCATGCCCATCGAGAGCGTGTCCAGTCCGAGGCCCTGCGCGTTGAGCGCGTCGAAGAGCGCACGGGCCCGCGCATGCACGGCGCGGGCCGCCTCGAAGTCCGCCACGGGCTCGGGGATGCTCATCAGCCCGCGCAGCCGCAGCCGGGGCAGGGCTGCGATCTGTTGCGCCAGCGCCGCCACCGCGTCGGGTGCGACGCCGGCCTTGGTGTCCCCGCCATCGACATTGACCTGGATGCAGACCTGCAGCGGCGGCAACGCCTCGGGCCGCTGGTCGTTCAGGCGCTGGGCGATGCGCAGGCGGTCGACCGATTGCACCCAGTCGAAGTGCTCGGCCACGGGCCGTGTCTTGTTGCTCTGGAGGGGGCCGATGCAGTGCCACTGCAGGCCACGCGCGCCGAGCGCCTGGATCTTCTCCACGCCCTCCTGCACGTAGTTCTCGCCGAAACAGCGCTGCCCCGCGTCCGCGGCCTGGGCCACAGCATCGGCACCGAAAGTCTTGGAAACAGCCAGCAATGTGACGGAATCGACGGGCCGGCCGGCCGCCTGGCACGCTGCGGCCACGCGGGCCTGCACAGAATGGAGATTGCTGGCAATCGTGGTCATAATCACTGCAAGCGTAACAAACACCGGGGAAGCCGTGGACATCACCCAGCTGTTGGCCTTCAGCGTCAAGAACAAAGCATCCGACCTGCACCTGTCCGCGGACCTGCCCCCGATGATCCGCGTGCACGGCGACGTGCGCCGCATCAATGTGGAGCCGCTGGACCACAAGGCCGTGCACGCCATGGTGTACGACATCATGAACGACACGCAGCGCAAGAACTACGAGGAGTTCCTGGAGATCGATTTCTCGTTCGAGATCGACGGCCTGGCGCGCTTCCGCGTGAATGCCTTCAACCACAACCGCGGCGCGGGCGCGGTGTTCCGGACCATCCCCTCGAAGATCCTGTCGCTGGAGCAGCTCAACGCACCCAAGATCTTCGGTGACCTCGCCTTGAAGCCGCGCGGCCTGGTGCTGGTCACGGGCCCCACGGGCTCGGGCAAGTCCACCACGCTGGCGGCGATGGTGAACTACCTCAACGAGACCGAGTTCGGCCACATCCTGACGGTGGAAGACCCCATCGAGTTCGTGCACGAGTCCAAGAAGTGCCTGATCAACCAGCGTGAGGTAGGGCCGCACACGCTCTCCTTCGCGGCCGCGCTGAAGTCGGCGCTGCGCGAGGATCCGGACGCGATCCTGGTGGGCGAAATGCGCGACCTGGAGACCATCCGCCTGGCCATGACGGCCGCCGAGACGGGCCACCTGGTCTTCGGGACGCTGCACACCTCCAGCGCCGCCAAGACCATCGACCGGATCATCGACGTGTTCCCGGCCGAGGAGAAGGAGATGGTGCGCGCGATGTTGTCCGAGTCGCTGCAGGCCGTGATCTCGCAGACGCTGTGCAAGACCAAGGACGGGCAGGGCCGCGTGGCGGCGCACGAGATCATGCTGGGCACCAGCGCGATCCGCAATCTGATCCGCGAAGCCAAGATCGCGCAGATGTACTCCTCGATCCAGACCGGCAACAGCGTGGGCATGCAGACGCTGGACCAGAACCTGACCGACCTGGTGCGGCGCAACGTCATCAGCGCCGCCGAGGCCCGCAGCAAGGCCAAGATCCCCGAGAACTTCCCGGGCTAAAGCCCAGGCAGGCTCAAGAGCTCCGCGATGGGACTGATGGACATGCTCAAGGCCAAGGGCGGCAAGGCCGAGGCCGTGGAGCAGCGCCAGGAAACGATCCTGTTCAGCAGCGCCTTCGCCGGCCTCGGCGTGGAGGGCTCGCACCTGGTGCCCTGGGATGCGCGGGCCAGCGAGATCGAGGCCCGGAAGCTGCCCGGCCCGCGGGGCACCAAGCAGCTGCAGGAGCTGTGGTCCCGCGACAAGTACATGCGGCACCTGAACGCCGAGGCGATCCAGAGCCTGGAGCGGTACTTCGACTTCGCGGCGGTGCCGGCCAGCAAGGAGCTGATCCGCCAGGACGAATACGGCAACTTCATGATCGTGCTGCTCTCGGGCGCCATCGCGGTCGACCGCGTGCAACCCTGGGGCGAGCGGCTGCGGCTGGCCGAGACCCGGCCGGGCGAGATCCTGGGCGAGATGTCGCTGCTGGACAGCGGCATCCGCTTCTCGGCCTGCACGACCATGAACGAATGCGAGGTCGCGGCGCTCAGCGCCGAGGCGATGGACGACATGATGGCCCACCATCCCCACCTGGCCGCCAACCTGATCGCGCTGCTGGCGCGCAAGTTGTCGCTGCGGCTGCGGGTGGTCAGCGCCCGTCTGAGCGAAAAGAAATAGTCTTCAGGAGTTCTGCGACCATGGAACGCGATCAGGCCACCAAATTCATCAACGACCTGCTGCGCCTGATGATCAGCCGCAACGGCAGCGACCTCTTCATCACCGGGGACTTCCCGCCCGCCATCAAGGTGGACGGCAAGGTCACGAAGGTGTCGCCCCAGCCGCTGAATGCCGCGCACACCATCGCGCTGGCGCGGGCGATCATGAACGACAAGCAGATCGCCGAGTTCGAGCGCACGAAGGAATGCAACTTCGCGGTCGCGCCGCCGGGCGTGGGGCGGTTCCGCGTGAACGCCTTCATCCAGCAGGGCAAGGTGGGCATGGTGCTGCGGGTCATTCCGCAGGTGCTGCCGACCATCGACGGCCTGGGCGTGCCGCAGGTGCTCAAGGAGGTGGCCACGGCGAAGCGCGGCCTGTGCATCATGGTGGGCGCCACGGGCTCGGGCAAGTCGACCACGCTGGCGGCGATGGTGGACTGGCGCAACGAGACCACTTACGGCCACATCATCACCATCGAAGACCCGGTGGAGTTCGTCCACATGCACAAGAACTGCGTGGTCACGCAGCGCGAGGTGGGCCTGGACACCGACAGCTGGGAGATCGCGCTGAAGAACACGCTGCGCCAGGCGCCCGACGTGATCCTGATGGGCGAAATCCGCGACCGCGAGACCATGGAACATGCCGTGGCCTTCGCCGAGACCGGTCACCTGTGCCTGGCCACGTTGCATGCCAACAGCGCCAACCAGGCGCTGGACCGCATCATCAACTTCTTCCCCGAAGAACGGCGCGCGCAGCTGCTGATGGACCTGTCGCTGAACCTCAAGGCGCTGGTGTCGCAGCGCCTGGTGCCCAAGCAGGACGGCAAGGGCCGTGCGGCGGCGGTCGAGGTGATGCTCAACACGCCGCTGATCTCCGACCTGATCTTCAAGGGCGAGGTCTCCGAGATCAAGGAGATCATGAAGAAGAGCCGCAACCTGGGCATGCAGACCTTCGACCAGGCGCTGTTCGACGCCTACGAGAACAATGTCATTTCCTACGAGGACGCGTTGCGCAACGCCGATTCGCTGAACGACCTGCGCCTGCAGATCAAGCTCAACAGCCAGCGTGGCCGCACGCAGGACCTGGGCGCGGGCACGGAGAATTTCGCGATCGTCTGACGCGTCGGATCGGCTCCTCCGGCGCCCTTGCGGCGCCGTTCCTTTTTATCCGCAACGGCGCGCGGCGCCACCCCATCCATGTCCAGCACCAACTCCAAGACCTACAGCAGCACCCCCTCCCGCAAAGTCGCCTTCCTCGGCCTCGGCGTTATGGGGTATCCGATGGCGGGCCACCTGGCCCTCGCGGGCCACCAGGTCACGGTCTACAACCGCTCCACTCGCAAGGCCACGGACTGGTGCACCGAGTTCGCGGGCACGGCGGCACCTAGCCAGGCCACCACGCCGCGCGAGGCAGCGCAAGGCGCGGAGATCGTGTTCTGCTGCGTGGGCAACGACGATGACCTGCGCAGCGTGGTACTGGGCGAGGCCCTGGGCAATGGCCAGCGTGGCGGGGACGGCGCGTTTGCGGGCATGCAGGCCGGCACCATCTTCGTGGACCACACCACGGCGTCGGCCAACGTGGCGCGCGAGCTCGACGGCATCGCGCGTGAGCGCGGCCTGCAGTTCATCGATGCACCCATCTCCGGCGGCCAGGCCGGTGCGCAGAACGGCATGCTGACGGTGATGTGCGGCGGCGCGCAGCCGGCCTTCGACAACGTCGCACCCGTCGCGGCGGCCTTTGCCCGCGCCTTCACGCTGTTGGGTGCCAGTGGTGCCGGCCAGCTGGCCAAGATGGTGAACCAGATCTGCATCGCGGGGCTCGTGCAGGGCCTGAGCGAGGCCGTGGCCTTCGGTCAGAAGGCGGGACTGGACATGGCGCAGGTGCTGGACGTGATCGGCAAAGGCGCCGCGCAGAGCTGGCAGATGGACAACCGCGGCAAGACCATGGTCCAGGACAAGTTCGACTTCGGTTTCGCCGTGGACTGGATGCGCAAGGACCTGAGCCTGGTGCTGGAGGAGGCGCGCGCCAACGGCGCGCGTGTGCCGGTGACGGCGCTGGTGGACCAGTTCTATGCCGACGTGCAGCAGATGGGGGGCGGGCGCTGGGACACGTCCAGCCTCGTCAAGCGGCTGAAGTAGCCCGCACGCGGCCCGGAACTCAGCTCTTGGGCTGCGCCGGCAGCGTGCGCTGCAGTTCCTGCTCGGAGATCACCTCCAGCACACGCACCACCTTCTGCACGCCGCCCACGCTGCGCGTGATGGCGGTGGCGCGGTCGGCCTCGCGCTGGGTCACGCGGCCCATCAGGTAGACGGTGCCGCGCTCGGTGACGACCTTGTAGGCGTTCGCGAAGATGTCCTTCGCGTCCACGAGGCTGGCCTTGACCTTGCCCGTGACCAGGGTGTCGGAGGAGCGCTGCGTCAGCGAGCTGTTGCCCATGATGCCCAGCTCGTTGACGATGGAGCGCACGTTCTCCACGCGCGAGACGATCTGCTCGACGCGCTGGCGGTCCTGGTCGTTGGGCACCTCGCCGGTCAGCAGCACCTGGCGGTTGTAGCTGGTGATGTTGACATGCACGCGGTCGCCGAACGCTTCGTTGATGCGGCCATTCGCGCGCAGTTCGATGCCTTCGTCTTCGAGTTGCGCGCCCGAGGTCCGGCGGTCGGTGGCCACCAGCGCGCCCGCGGCAGCACCCCCCAGCACCACCGGCGCACAGGCGCTGAGCGCCCCGCCCAGGGCTGCTGCACAAAGAACCGTGGCGCAAAGCCTCGTCGTCGCAATCTTCATGATGTTCCTTCTTCCTGTTCACCCAACAACTGTGTATCCACCGCGTCGCACAGGCAGTGCAGCGCGAGCAGCTGCACCTCCAGGATGCGCGCCGTGCGTTCGTGTGCCACCGCGATGTCAACGTCCGTGTCCCGCAGCAGCTGGGACATACGGCCACCACTGTGGCCACCGAGGCCAATGACGACCATCTCGCGCTCGTGCGCGGCGGCGATCGCGGCATGCAGGTTGG
This sequence comes from Burkholderiaceae bacterium, assembly GCA_965278985.1. Classification (GTDB taxonomy): domain Bacteria; phylum Pseudomonadota; class Gammaproteobacteria; order Burkholderiales; family Burkholderiaceae_C; genus CAISIP01. The sequence continues at coordinate 4,590,670 of OZ257131.1, forward strand.
CGCATTGGCCGTCGGCCGAGATGGCCAGCAACACGTCGCCCGGATGCCCCAGCGCGCGCACTTGGCGCGCATAGACAGCCTGGAAGGCCTGGCTGTTGGCAATGGCCGTGAACGTGGCGCTGTCGGCCGACAGCGCGACCGCTGCGAGCTCGGGGCGCTCGCGCTCGAAACGCCCGACGAACGCAGCTGCGAAATACTGTGCCAGGGCGGTGCAGCCGCCGTTGCCTCCCACCAGCACCTTGCCACCGCTGGTGACGCAGACCAGCAGCGCCTGCACGGCAGCGGCAATGGGTTTGCTGAGCACCTGGGCCGTCTGGTACTTCAGATCGGCACTGTCGATGAAGTGCTGTTCGATGCGCTGCTCAAGCATCGGGGAATCATACCGTCCGATGCCGCAACCGGATGTAATGCCCAGGCCATGTGGAGATAGGCAGACACCGCACGCTGAACCGCGCCTGCGCGCACACGCCTACAGGCCCGCGTCGAATGCCGCGCGCAGCCACTCCAATTGCTGCGCCTCGCACAACACCACGTCGAAGCGGCAAGGTGGTGGAGACCCCAGTCGCATCAGGAACTGTCGCGCGGCGAAGACGATGCGCCGCCGCTTCACCACGCCGATGCTGCCGCCCGCACCGCCATAGGCCGCGCCCTTGCGCGCGCGCACCTCCACGAAGACCAATGTGCCATCGGGCTCGCGCATCACCAGGTCGATCTCGCCGCCACCACGTCCGGGGGTCCGATAATTGCGCTCCACCAGGCGCAGTCCGTGGGCCTGCAGATGCCGTAGCGCCCGGTCTTCGGCGGCATCCCCGCGGGCCTTGGTGCTGCGGGGGTCGAGCAGCTTCTTCAGATCGGACACATGCATTGAGCACTTCCTATGCCTCGGCCCTGGCGGCCGCACGCGACGCGGCGTCGCAGCAGGATTATCCGCAGGGGGCGCTGTACCTCGTGGCCACGCCCATCGGCAATATGGCCGACATCAGCCTGCGCGCGCTGCATGTGCTGCAGCTGGCCGACACCATCGCCTGCGAAGACACGCGCCACACCCAGGGGCTGTTGCGCGGCTACGGCATCGACAAGGGCGCGCACCAACTGCTCGCCCTGCACCAGCACAACGAACGCGAAGCCGCGGCCGGCGTGGTCGCGCGGCTGCAGCAGGGCCAGCGCGTGGCCTATGCCAGCGACGCCGGCACGCCCGCCATCAGCGACCCCGGCGCGCGGCTGGTGGCGGCCGTGCAGGCGGCGGGCATGCGCACCATCCCGCTGCCCGGCGCCAGCAGCGTGACAGCGGCGCTCAGCGTGGCGGGCATCACGGCCGACGGGCCGCGCGAAGGGGCCTTCGTGTTCGATGGTTTTCCACCGTCCAAAGCCACCGAACGCAGCACCTATGTGCGCGGCCTCGCCGCGGAGCCCCGCGCGGTGGTGCTGCTGGAGGCGCCGCACCGCATCGCGGCACTGGCGGAAGCGCTGGCCGTGCTCGGCGCGCGCCCGGTCACGCTGGCGCGCGAGATCAGCAAGCAGTTCGAGAGCATCCACACGTTGCCCGCGGAAGGTCTTGCCGCCTGGCTGGCCGAGGACGATAACCGCACGCGCGGAGAGTTCGCGCTGGTACTGCATCCCCAGGCCGTGGCGGAGGAAGGGCAGCACACCGAGGCGCTGCGCATCCTCGCCCTGCTGCAGAAGGAGCTGCCGTTGAAAAGCGCCGTGCGGCTGGCGGCGGAGATCACGGGCGCGCCGCGCAACGCGCTGTACGACGCGGCCCTGCGCGCACGGCAGGCGCAGGAGGAAGATGGCGAAGACTGAGCGCTCCGCCAAAGCTTGCACCACCGCCGCGCAGGCATGAAAAAGCCCCGGGCCGTGAGGCGCGGGGCTTTTGGGAAGTTCTGACGCGGGCGACAGCGCCCGGCGCAAAAGGCTTCAGCGCTTCTGGCGGAACTTGCGCAGCGCGGCAATCTGCGCGGCCATGATGGCCAGCTCGGACTGGGCCTTCGCCAGGTCCAGTTCGGTCTTCGCGTTCTTCAGGGCCTCTTCGGCGGCGGCCTTGGCGGTGTTGGCCTTCTCGTCGTCCAGGTCCTTGCCGCGCACGGCGGTGTCGGACAACACGGTCACGCAGTCGGGCTGCACTTCCAGGATGCCACCGGCCACGAACACGAACTCCTCGGACCCATCGGCCATTTCGATGCGCACCGAGCCCGCCTTGATGCGGGTGATCAGCGGCGTGTGGCGCGGGTAGATGCCGAGTTCACCCATCTCGCCGGGCAGGGCCACGAACTTGGCCTCGCCCGCGAAGATGGACTCTTCGGCACTCACTACGTCGACATGGATGGTTGCCATGGGGTTTCCCTTGTCTTGTGCGAAGACAGGGCCTTAGGCCATCTTCTTGGCTTTTTCGAAGGCCTCGTCGATGGTGCCGACCATGTAGAACGCCTGCTCGGGCAGGTGGTCGCATTCGCCGGCCACGATCATCTTGAAGCCGCGGATGGTTTCGGACAGCGGCACGTACTTGCCGGGCGAGCCCGTGAACACTTCGGCCACGTGGAAGGGCTGGCTCAGGAAGCGCTGGATCTTGCGCGCACGCGCCACGGCCAGCTTGTCCTCGGGCGCCAGGTCGTCCATGCCCATGATCGCGATGATGTCGCGCAGTTCGCGGTAGCGCTGCAGGGTGCCCTGCACGGCGCGGGCCGTGTTGTAGTGGTCTTCACCGACCACCAGCGGATCGAGCTGGCGGCTGGTGGAGTCCAGCGGGTCCACGGCGGGGTAGATACCCAGCGAGGCGATGTCACGCGACAGCACCACGGTGGAATCCAGGTGGGCGAAGGTCGTGGCAGGCGACGGGTCGGTCAAGTCATCCGCGGGCACGTACACGGCCTGGATGGAGGTGATCGAGCCCACCTTGGTCGAGGTGATGCGCTCTTGCAGGCGGCCCATTTCTTCGGCCAGCGTCGGCTGGTAGCCCACGGCAGAAGGCATGCGGCCCAGCAGCGCGGACACTTCGGTGCCGGCCAGCGTGTAGCGGTAGATGTTGTCCACGAAGAACAGCACGTCCTTGCCTTCGTCGCGGAACGACTCGGCGATGGTCAGGCCGGTCAGGGCCACGCGCAGGCGGTTGCCCGGGGGCTCGTTCATCTGGCCGTAAACCATGGCCACCTTGGACTCGGGCAGGTTCTCCAGGTTCACGACGCCGGAGTCGGCCATCTCGTGGTAGAAGTCGTTGCCTTCACGGGTACGCTCGCCCACCCCAGCGAACACCGACAGACCGCTGTGGGCCTTGGCGATGTTGTTGATGAGTTCCATCATGTTCACGGTCTTGCCCACGCCGGCACCACCGAACAGGCCCACCTTGCCGCCCTTGGCGAAGGGGCAGACCAAGTCGATCACCTTGATGCCGGTTTCCAGCAGTTCCTGCGAAGGGCTCAGCTCGTCGTAGCTGGGGGCCTTGCGGTGGATGGAAGCCGTCTGCTCCTGGCTCACCGGACCACGCTCGTCGATGGGCGCGCCCAGCACGTCCATGATGCGGCCCAGTGTGGCCTTGCCCACGGGCACCGTGATCGGGCCGCCGGTGTTGGACACCATGAGGCCACGGCGCAGGCCGTCGGACGAACCCAGCGCGATGGTGCGCACGATGCCGTCACCGAGCTGCTGCTGCACTTCCAGCGTCAGGGCGGAGCCATCCATCTTGAGCGCGTCGTACACGCGGGGCATATGGTCGCGCGGGAACTCCACGTCCACCACGGCGCCGATACATTGAACAATTTTTCCTTGGACCTGAGCCATATCCGCTCCTGTAATTTGAATCTTGCTGGTGTCAGCCGCTGATGGCGGCGGCACCGGAAACGATCTCGGACAATTCCTTCGTGATCGCGGCTTGGCGGGTCTTGTTGTAGACCAGCTTGAGTTCTGCGATCACGTTGCCGGCGTTGTCGGTGGCGGCCTTCATGGCCACCATGCGCGCCGCGTGCTCGGAGGCCATGTTCTCGGCCAGCGCCTGGTAGACCAGCGCCTCCACGTAGCGCAGCAGCAGGTCGTCGATGACGGACTGCGCGTCGGGTTCGTAGATGTAGTCCCACGCATGGGCGCCACTTTCCTTGGTCTCGGCCTGCATCTTGTCGGCCGACAAGGGCAGCAGCGCCTCGACCACGGGCTCCTGGCGCATCGTGCTGACGAACTTGTTGTAGCAGAGGTAGACCGCGCTCACCTCGCCCGCAGCGTACGCGTCCAGCAGCACCTTGACGGGGCCGATGAGCTTGTCGAGGTGCGGCTTGTCGCCCAGGTGCGTGATGTGCGAGACCACCTGCGCGCCCACGCGGTTCAGGAAGCCCAGGCCCTTGGAGCCGATGGCCACCGCACGCGGCGTCTTGCCAGCCGCCTGCGTCTCGCGCAGCTTGGCCGTCACGGCGCGCAGCAGGTTGGTGTTGAGGCCACCGCACAGGCCCTTGTCTGTGGTCACCACGATGAAGCCGACGGACTTGCCGTCGTTGGTCTTCATGAAGGTGTGCACGTATTCGGGATTGGCCTGCCCCAGGTGGCTCGCGATGTTGCGGACCTTGTCGCTGTAGGGACGGGCCGCGCGCATGCGCTCCTGCGCCTTGCGCATCTTGGAGACGGAAATCATCTCCATGGCCTTGGTGATCTTCTTGGTGTTCTCCACCGATTTGATCTTGGTGCGTAGTTCCTTGCCGGCTGCCATGCGTGGCTCCTTGTGCGCTTAAGCGCCGCTCAGGCGAAGGTCTTCTTGAACGCGCCCACCGCGGCCAGCATTTCGGCCTCGGCATCCTTGTCCAGTGCCTTGCTGCTCTCGATCTTGGCCAGCAGAGCGGCGTGCTTGTCCTTGAGGTATGCGTGCAGGCCGTGTTCGAAGGCCAGCACCTTCTTGACGTCCACGTCGTCCATGAAGCCCTTGTTCACGGCGAACAGCGACGCACCCATCAGGCTGATGGACAGCGGGCTGTACTGCTTCTGCTTCAGGAGCTCGGTCACGCGGGCACCGCGGTCCAGCTGCTTGCGGGTGGCTTCGTCCAGGTCGGAGGCGAACTGCGCGAAGGCCGCCAGCTCACGGTACTGCGCCAGGTCGGTACGGATACCGCCGGACTGGCCCTTGATGATCTTGGTCTGCGCCGACGAACCCACGCGCGACACCGAGATACCGGCGTTGATGGCGGGGCGGATACCGGCGTTGAACAGCGACGTTTCCAGGAAGATCTGGCCGTCGGTGATCGAGATCACGTTGGTGGGCACGAAGGCCGACACGTCGCCGGCCTGCGTCTCGATGATGGGCAGCGCCGTCAGCGAACCGGTCTTGCCCTTGACTTCACCCTTGGTGAAGGCTTCCACGTAGTCGGCGTTCACGCGGGCGGCGCGCTCCAGCAGGCGGCTGTGGAGATAGAACACGTCGCCGGGATACGCTTCGCGGCCTGGCGGGCGGCGCAGCAGCAGCGAGACCTGGCGGTAGGCCACGGCCTGCTTGGACAGGTCGTCGTACACGATCAGCGCGTCCTGGCCGCGGTCGCGGAAGTATTCGCCCATCGTGCAGCCCGAGTAGGCCGACACGTACTGCATGGCAGCGGATTCGGAAGCGGATGCGGCCACGACGATGGTGTAGTCCATCGCGCCAGCCTGCTCCAGCGCGCGCACCACGTTCTTGATCGACGACGCCTTCTGGCCGATCGCAACGTAGACGCAGGTCATGTTCTGACCCTTCTGGTTGATGATCGCGTCGATGGCCACGGCCGTCTTGCCGGTCTGGCGGTCGCCGATGATCAGCTCGCGCTGGCCACGGCCGACGGGCACCATGGAGTCGATGGACTTCAGGCCGGTCTGCATCGGCTGGTCCACGGACTGCCGTGCGATCACGCCCGGCGCGACCTTCTCGATCACGTCCGTCATCTTGGCGTTGATCGGGCCCTTGCCGTCGATGGGCTGGCCCAGCGCATTGACCACGCGGCCGATCAGCTCGGGGCCCACGGGCACTTCCAGGATGCGGCCGGTGCACTTGACCGTGTCGCCTTCGGAGATGTGCTCGTACTCGCCCAGAATCACCGAGCCGACCGAGTCGCGCTCGAGGTTCAGTGCCAGGCCGTAGGTGGGCTGGCCGTCGCTGCCGGCGGGGAATTCCAGCATTTCGCCCTGCATCACGTCGGACAGGCCGTGGATGCGGCAGATGCCGTCGGTCACGGAGACCACCGTACCCTGGTTGCGGATGTCCGCACCGGCCGTCAGGCCCTCGATACGGCTCTTGATCAGTTCGGAGATTTCAGCGGGATTGAGCTGCATCACGCATTCCTTCTATCGTTAATTGGCCACGCCTGCGCACAATGCCCAGACGAAAATCGGAAGCGGTGGGGACGGCCTGCATCAGGCCGTGAGCGCCACCTTCATTTGCTGCAGACGTGCACGCACCGACGTGTCCAGCACCTCGTCGCCCACCACCACACGCACACCACCGATGAGCGCGGGGTCAAGTTCGACCTGCAGTTGCAGCTTGCGCGCGAAACGCTTCTCCAGCACGGTGGAGAGCTCGGCCAGTGCGGCCGCGTCGATGGGGAAGGCGCTGTAGACGACTGCATCCGACGAGCCGCCCTGGGCGTTCTTCAGTGCGCGGAACTGCGCCGCGACCTCCGGCAGCGCCGCGATGCGGCCGTTCTCGATCACGGTGCGCAGGAAATTCTGCGCGCGCTCCGGCAGGTCCACCTTGGCCACACCGCTGACCAGGTCGAAAACCTGCGCTTCCGTGGTCTTGGGGTTGGTCGCGTACTGCTGCAACTGGGCGTTGCCCGCCACGGCAGCCACCGCGTCCAGCCATTCGGCGGTCGCGGCGAGGTCGGTCCCGGCCGACTTGAACAGCGCTTCGGCGTAGGGACGTGCAATGGTGGCGAGTTCAGCCATGGCGCGTCCTCAGAGCTCGGTCTTCAGGCGGTTGAGCAGGTCGGCATGGACGCCAGCATTGACTTCCTTGCGCAGGATCTGCTCGGCGCCCTTGACGGCCAAAGCAGCGACCTGGTCGCGCAGCGCTTCACGCGCCCGCACGGATTGCTGCTCGGCGTCGGCACGGGCGGCGGCAACGATCTTGTTGCCTTCTTCCGTGGCCTTGACCTTGGCTTCCTCGATGATGGCCTGCGCGCGGCGCTCGGCGTCGGCCAGGCGGGACGCGGTCTCAGTGCGCGACTGGGCGAGTTCCTTTTCGACGCGCTGGTTGGCGGACGACAACTCGGACTTGGCCTTGTCGGCAGCGGCGAGGCCGTCGGCAATTTTCTGGGCTCGCTCGTCCAACGCCTTCGCAATCGGGGGCCACACGAACTTCATCGTGAACAGCACCAGGATCAGGAAGACGACGGCCTGAACGAACAGGGTCGCGTTGATACTCACGGCAACACCTTTCTGCTAATGGCGTTGACGGGATCTCAGGCCAGTTGGAACGGATTGGCGAAGGCGAACAGCAGGGCGATGGCCACGCCGATCAGGAACGCAGCGTCGATCAGACCGGCCAAGATGAACATCTTGGTTTGCAGTTCGTTGATCAGCTCGGGCTGGCGTGCCGACGATTCCAGGAACTTGCCACCCATCAGGGCAATGCCGATCGAAGCGCCGATGGCACCCAGACCGACGATGATGCCGCAAGCCAGAGCGACGAGACCGAGAACGTTTTCCATGATGACTCCTAGGATTGAAAAAAGGTTGGTTGAGGAAAGAAAGCGAACAACAGGTCAATGCGACTCATGCGCCTGGCCGAGGTAAATCAGCGTCAGCATCATGAAGATGAAAGCCTGCAGGGTGATGATCAGGATGTGGAAGATCGCCCAGATGGAGCCCGCAATGATGTGCCCCACGGGGAGCAATACGCCGGAGAGCGACATGGCTGCCGCGCCGCCCATCAGGGCAATGAGCATGAACACCAACTCACCAGCGTACATGTTGCCGAACAGTCGCATGCCATGCGAGACCGTCTTGGCAAGGTATTCGATGACCTGCATCAGCAGGTTGATCACGCCCAGGATCAGGGCGAACACAGGATTCTTGCTGGTGCCGAAAGGCGCCGTGACCAGTTCGTGGGCCCAGCCGCCAACGCCCTTGATCTTCACGCTGTAGATGAAGCACAGGATCAGCACGGCGGACGACAGGCCCAGCGTGGTGGAGAGATCGGCGGTGGGCACGACGCGCAGGTAGGCATCGTGGCTGCCCTGGGCGCCCTGCCACAGAAGCGGCAGCAGGTCGACAGGCAACAGATCCATCGCGTTCATCATGAAGATCCAGACGAACACGGTCAGCGCCAGCGGGGCGATGAACTTGCGGCTTTGTGCGTTGTGGATGTTGGCCTTGGCCTGGTTGTCGACCATCTCGACAAGCATCTCGACGGCGGCCTGGAAGCGGCCGGGCACACCCGAGGTGGCCTTGCGCGCGGCTAGCCACAGCACGAACAGGCTCAACACCCCCAGGCAGACGGACGTGATGACGGAGTCGATGTTGACCACCGAGAAGTCGATGATGGACTTCTGCTTGATGTTCTGCAGATGCTGCAGGTGGTGAACGATGTATTCACTTGCAGTGGGTGCGTGCGCTTCCGAGGCCATCTTTTCTCTTCACTTGTTTGCTGCAACCGACCTGGAATGCACCCAGAAGGCAATCCAGTACGCTTTCATCACCAGGACCATCGCCAGCAGCATCGCCAGCCAGCTCAGTCCCGCCACCACCCTGGGCGCCGCCAGCATCATGGCCACCGCCACGACGATCTTGACCAGCTCCCAGCCAAACAACCGGGCCAGTACCGCGCCGGAACCCCCGACCGCACCCCGCCCCAAGGCTCCCCGGGCGAACAACGCCGTCGGAAGCACCACCACCGCGGCACCATACAGCGCCGACCACCCCACACTCGCACGTCCCGTGGCCCACCAGGCCACGACGGCCGCCAGCAGACCCAGGAGAACTTGCCAAGCGATCACCCGGAAGGGAGACAGCGGTGGATACTTTTTGCGCAGTTCACGCGCCTCATCGGGCGTCAACGGCTTGAAATCCGGCTCCTGCTCCCCATCCTCCCAACGCGTGTCGTCGTGTGATGCCATGCGCTGCGAGGATCGGCCCGAGGGGCCCGGTTTTCTACAAAGCCCCTGATTATAGGTACAAACACTAACCGTACCAAAAAGTTAATGCGGCCCGAAGTGTCGCCAAGGCGGCTGTATCGGTCGCCGTCGTGCACGAAGACCCCCGCAGATAATGCTTTTCATGAATTCCCTGCCTGCACTCCCCTGCTACCTCAACGGCGCCTTCACACCCCTCCCTGAGGCGAAGATCAGCGTCATGGACCGTGGCTTCATCTTCGGCGACGGTATCTACGAAGTGGTGCCTATTTATGACGGCCAGCCCTTCCGCTTCGCCGAGCACATGGCGCGCCTCGAACGCAGCCTGGCGGAGTTGCGAATCCGCAACCCGCATTCCCGTTCGCAATGGATGGATATCGTGCAGGAGCTGCTGGCGCGCCTGGCGAAAGACGAAGGCCGGCCCGCCGACCAGGGCGAGCACCTGGTCTACCTGCAGATCACCCGCGGCGTGGCCATGCGCGACCACGTGATGCCCGCCGACATCCAGCCCACCGTGTTCGCGATGGTCAACACCATGCACACCCCGAGCGAGGCCCTGCGCGCCGCGGGCGCGGCCTGCGTCACGGCCGACGACTTCCGCTGGGAGAAGGCCCACATCAAGAGCACCAGCCTGCTGGGCGCGGTGTTTGCCCGCCAGATCAGCTTCGACGCCGGCGCGCTGGAGACCATCATGTTCCGCGACGGCTTCCTCAGCGAAGCCGCCGCCAGCAACGTCTGGATCGTGCGCGAAGGCACCGTCCTGGGCCCGCCGAAGGACAACCTGGTGCTCGAAGGCATCCGTTACGGCCTGATAGAGGAGCTGTGCCGCGCCGAGGGCATCCCTTTCCAGCTGCGCCGCATCCGGCGCGAGGAGGTGCTCACCGCCGACGAGGTGCTGCTGTCCAGCGCCACCAAGGAAGTGCTGGCGGTGGGCACCATCGATGGCCAGCCCGTCGGGCATGCCAGCCACCAGGGCCGCCCGGGCCCCATCGCCGCACGCCTGCACGCGGCCTACCAGCACGCCAAGCAGTCTTCCGCGCGCTGACGCTGCGCTGAACCGAGCACACACACCATGCCCGATACGCCCCCCGACATTCCGCCCGAGCAGTCGCTGATCACCTACCCCTCGGAGTTCCCCATCAAGGTGATGGGCCAGAAGGTGGACGGCTTTGTGCACGCGATGACCCACATCGCCAAGCAGTTCGACCCCGCCTTCGATGCCGCCACGCTCGAGCTGCGCGAAAGCAAGGCCGGCAACTACCTGGGCGTCACGCTGAACATCACGGCCACCAGCCGGGAGCAGCTCGACGAGCTGTACCGCACCCTGTCCTCGCACCCGATGGTCAAGGTGGTGCTGTAGCCACTCCCGCGATGCTGCAGCCCCGTAACCTGGGGCGGGTGGACTACCTGCCCACCATGGAGGCCATGCAGGCCTTCACCGCGAGCCGCCAGGCCACGGACGCCGACCAGCTGTGGCTGTGCGAGCACCCGCCCGTGTTCACCCAGGGCTTGGCCGGCAAGGCCGAGCACCTGCTGCTGCCCGGCGACATCCCCGTGGTACAGACCAACCGCGGCGGCCAGGTGACCTACCACGGCCCCGGCCAGGTGGTGGCCTATCCGCTGGTGGACCTGCAACGCGCTGGCTACTACGTCAAGGAATACGTCTACCGCATCGAAGAAGCCGTGATCCGCACCCTGGCCGCCTTCGACGTCACGGGCCACCGCGTGGCGGGCGCGCCGGGCATCTATGTGCGGCTGGACGACCCCTTCTCGCACGCCCAGCTGCCGCAGCGGCCGCAACATGGCTCCGGCTCCGTCAAAGAGCCCGACTTCCACGGCCTGGGCAAGATCGCCGCGCTGGGCATCAAGGTCAGCCGGCACTGCACCTACCACGGCGTGGCGCTGAACGTGGCCATGGACCTGGAACCCTTCGGCCGTATCAACCCTTGCGGCTACAGCGGGCTGCAAACGGTGGACCTTTCTACAATCGGCGTCCACGCAGGCTGGGCCGAAGTGGCCGAGCGCCTGGGCCACCAGCTTGCCACCTACCTGGCGCCCTGACCGGTTGCCCCCAGCACCATGAGCCACACCGATCCCGACAACGTCGTCCGCGAAGCCCAGTCCTCCGCCGACTACGACGCCACCCTCAAGCAGAAGGCCGGCGCCAAGCTCGCGCGCATCCCGGTCAAGGTCGTGCAGGGCGAGATCCTCAAGAAGCCCTCGTGGATCCGCGTGCGCGCGGCCTCCACCAACACCCGCTTCTACGAGATCAAGGACATCCTGCGCGCCAACAAGCTGGTCACGGTGTGCGAGGAAGCCTCCTGCCCCAACATCGGCGAGTGTTTCGGCAAGGGCACGGCCACCTTCATGATCATGGGCGACAAGTGCACGCGCCGCTGCCCGTTCTGCGACGTGGGCCATGGCCGCCCCGACCCGCTGGACAAGAACGAACCGCTGAACCTCGCCAAGACGATTGCCGCGCTCAAGCTCAACTACGTGGTCATCACCAGCGTGGACCGCGACGACCTGCGTGACGGCGGCAGCGGCCATTTCGTGGAATGCATCCGCGAGGTGCGCGCGCACTCGCCCGCCACGCGCATCGAGATCCTGGTGCCCGACTTCCGCGGCCGCGACGACCGCGCCCTCGAGATCCTCAAGGCCGCGCCGCCTGACGTGATGAACCACAACCTGGAGACCGTGCCGCGCCTGTACCGCGAGGCCCGCCCGGGGTCGGACTACCAGTTCAGCCTGAACCTGCTGAAGAAGTTCAAGGCACTCTTCCCCGACGTGCCCACCAAGAGCGGCCTGATGGTTGGCCTGGGCGAGACGGACGAGGAGATCCTCGACGTGATGCGCGACATGCGCGCGCACGGCATCGACATGCTGACCATCGGCCAGTACCTCGCGCCCAGCACCAGCCACCTGACGGTCAAGCGCTACGTGCACCCCGACACCTTCGCGATGTTCGAGGCCAAGGCCTACGAGATGGGCTTCTCGCACGCTGCCGTGGGCGCGATGGTGCGCAGCTCGTACCACGCCGACCAGCAGGCCCATGCCGCCGCCGAGCGCATGGACCACCACGCCAGCGGCGCGCTGGAAGCGGCCAAGGCCGCCACGCTGTCCTGATGCCGGGGCGCCTTGCGGGCGCCCGCTCCAACGACCAGGGCCCCCATGCGCGGGACAGATGCCGGTAAGCCCGCAGCGGCACCTACGCGGCAACCCGAGGGCGTGAAAAGACATTCACCAGGCTGCCGTCCGGGTCCCTCAGCAGCAGGGAGTGGTTGCCCCACGGCATGGCGGTAGGGGGCTGCACCACCACGGCGGCATCGCCCAGGGATGCCAGCACGCGGGCCACATCGTCCACCTCGAACTCGAGAATCGCCGAGCGGTTGGCTGCGGCGGAGGCCGCACCCGCGTTGAACCGCTGGACCAACTGCTCCGCGCTGATCGCCAGGGTCGAGCCCGGCAGCCGGATCTCGGCAAAGCCGTCGGCAAGGTGCACCGCGTCGACGCCCGAGAGCGCCGAATAGAAGCTGACGAGGCGCTCGACGTCGAGCGTGACAAGGCGGACCGAGGCGAATTTCATGAGACTCTCCGTGTGGGAAAACCTCGAGCCTAGAAGGGCGCACTGTCAGATTCCGGCAGTATCGTGCGGTCGCCTTCGCGCAGCGTGCGGCGCCATTCGTCCAGCATCGCGCCTGGTGATCTCGGAGCTGCCTCGTCCAGCAGCGCCATGCCGACGATGCGATCGGCGCGGAAATGGCGGTAATCGGCGCGCAACTCGCACCACGCCGCCAGCACCCGCGCCTCGTCGAAGTAGACCAGCGCGAAAGGCCACACCACGCGCTCCGAGGCAGCCTCCTGCTTGTCGCGGTAGGCCAGCCGGATCTTGCGGCCAGACCGGATGGCGGTTCGCAGGAGTTCGTGCCCGACGGCATCGGCGGGCGATGGCCCCCTGGTGGCAACCAGCAAGGCAGATGTCTCCAGTTCGCGCCGCAGGACGGGTGGCAGCACCGCCGCGATGCGTGTCGCGGCATCGCGCGCACCTGCCGCCAGGGCAGCGTCACCCCGATCCGCCACCCACCGCAGGCCCAGCATCAAGGCCTCGATGTCCACAGAGCGGAACATGAGCGGGGGCAGCACGAAGCCAGGCCGCAGCACATAGCCCATGCCCGGTTCGCCGTCGATGTCCGCGCCCTGCGCGCGCAGGCTGGCGATGTCGCGGTAGAGCGTTCGCACACTCACCGAAGTTTCGTGCGCCAAGGTCTGCGCGCTGACAGGTCGGCGGTGGCGGCGCAGCACCTGCAGCAGCTTCAGCAGGCGTTCCGGGCGTGACATGGGCGAGCGTATCGAACGATGCGCCGGCTCAGGCAGCAGCCACGCGGGCCGAGCCCGAGACCCCGCCCGCCCCTGCCCCCGTCCGCTCGAAGGGCCTTACCTGCGTCGGCCGCGCCGCCTCGATGTACAGCCGCAACGCCTGCTGGAAGGGCGACAGCTCCTTGTCCTTGCGCATCACCAGATACAGCGGAATCGACATCTGCATGCCCGGCGTCTGCACCCAGCGCAGCTCGCCGCGCGCGATGTCGCGGTGCACGGAGGACTGCAAAAAGAAACACACGCCCACGTCGCGGCGCACGGCCTCCTTCTGCGCCTCGGGGTGGCCCAGCTGCATCACGATGCGGCGCGGCGCCAGGCCGTTGGCGCGCACCTGGCCTTCCTCCAGCTGCTGCATGACCATGCTGTAGGTGCTGACGAAGGGCAGGCCCAGCAGCGTCTCGCGGTCCGCGCTCTCGCTCACCCAGCGGCTGTCGGGCGCGGCGCACAGCAGCAGCGACTCGTCCCACAGCGGCTGCGCGTCCAGGCCGTCCAGGTCCTGCTCGGGCAGCAGCATCAGCACGGCGAAGTCCGAGGCACCGGTGCGCACGGAGTCCAGTGCCACCTGCGGCGTGGAGATCACGATCTGCACCATGCCGTCGGGGTGCCGCTCGTGGAAGTCGCACACCACCGGTGGCAGCAGGTACGAGCCCGCGCTCATCGAGGCCGCCACCAGCGCCTTGCCGGGGCCGTCTTCCAGCGCGCCGGCCAGTTCGCGCTCCAGCTCGCGCGTGCGCGTGACCACGCCCTGCGCCCACTGCAGCACGCGCTGGCCCGCCTGCGTGAGCGCGATGCCGCGGCCTTCGCGGCGCACCAGCCGCGTGCCCAGGCCCTCTTCCAGGCCGCGCAGGTGGGCCGTCACCACGGGCTGCGACACGCACAGCTGCTCGGCGGCGCGCGTCACGCTCTGCAGCTCGGCCACGAGGCACAACACCTCCAGCTTCTGCAGGGTCAGGTGGGAATCGAAGCTGCGCATGGTGAAAAAGTCTCCGCGGGTGGGTCCGGAAATTCATAGCTCTGCAGCTATGTGTGTGCGGCGGATTTTGAATTGGACGATGGAAAACCGTCAACCTAGCATCCGCCGCCACAACCACGGAGACACACCATGCAGATCCAGACTCTCCTGCGCGCCGCCCTGCTCGCCAGCCTCGCGCTGCACGGCGCCGCCCACGCAGACGCCACCAGCGACGCGGTCGCCGCTGCCAAGCAACCCCTCACCGATTGGAAAGCCCCGCCCGCCGCACCGGCGCCCGCCAAGGGCAAGTCCATCTACGTCGTCACCTGCACCTCGCAGGGCATCGGTTGCGTGCGCGCCGCCAACGGCGTCAAGGAGGCGGGCGAGCAGCTGGGCTGGACCGTGCGCGTGATCGACGGCAAGGGCGACCCCGGCACCTGGAACGGCGCGATCCAGTCGGCCATCGCCGGCGGCGCGCACGGCATCGTGATCGACGCCGTGCCGCCGATGCTGGTGGGCGATGCGCTGGCCAAGGCCGCGCAGGCGAAGATCCCCGTGGTCTCGATCTTCAACCCGCTGCCGAATGGCGCGGCGGCGGCCAGCCCGGTCCACGCCTTCGTGCGCCCCGACCACAAGGCTCAAGGCGTGCTGATGGCGCAGTGGGTGGCCAGCGACTCGGCCGGCAAGGCGCAGGTGCTGGTGGTAGAGGACAAGCAGTTCCCCGAACTCGCCGAGCGCGTGGCCGGCTTCAGGGCCGAGATCGCCAAGTGCGGCGGCTGCAAGCTCGTGGGCAGCGTGGAATCCACCATCGGCACCATGGCCCAGCGCCTGGCCGGTGCCGTCGCCACCGAGCTGACGCGCCAGCCCGGCGTGACCTACATCGTCGCGCCCTTCGACTCCAACGCCTTCTTCGTCACCGAGGGCGTGCGCCAGGCCGGCCGCACCGGCAAGGTGAAGGTGGCGGGCTACGAGGGCGACCCGCAGGCGCTGGACGCCATCCGCGCCGGCACCCAGGCCATGACCATCGCCAACCCCGCCGAGTGGATGGGCTGGCAGGCGGTGGACGAGCTCAACCGCGCCTTCCACGGCGCGCCGGCCGCCAACCTGGCCGTGCCCTTCCGCCTGATCGACAAGGGCAATGTGCCCGCCACCAAGGGCTGGCTGGGCGACGTGGACTACAAGGCGCGTTACGGCGCGCTCTGGAAGCAGCCCTGAGCCACGGCCGGCGGCCCCACCCCTTGCCGGACCCGACCATGGAACACGTGCTCGAACTGCGCGGCGTGCAGAAACGCTTCGGCGCCGCCATCGCGCTGGCGGGGGTGGACTTCGCGCTGCGCCACTGCGAGATCCATGCGCTGCTGGGCGAGAACGGCGCCGGCAAGTCCACGCTGATCAAGACCCTGGCCGGCCTGCTGCGCCCCGATGCCGGCAGCATCCGCGTCGCGGGGCAGGACTGGCCGGCCGCCGCCACGCCGCAGGACGCGGCCCGCGCCGGCCTGCGCTTCGTGCACCAGGACCTGGGGCTGGTGGACAGCTTGAGCATCCTCGACAACGTGGCGCTGGAGACCGGCTACGCCACCACCGCGCTGGGCCTCATCGACTACCGCGCCACCACCACCCGCGTGGCGCAGCGGCTGGCCGCCCTGGGCGCCGCGCTGGACCCGATGCGCCTGGTGGGCGAACTCACGCAGGCCGAGAAGGTAATGGTGGCCATCGCCCGCGCGTTGTCGGGCGAGGCCCGCATCATCGTGCTCGACGAGGTCACGGCCAGCCTGCCGGCGCCCGAGGCCCAGCGGCTGCACGCGGTGATCCGGCGCACGCGCGCGCAGGGCGTGGCGGTGGTCTTCGTCACGCACCGCATCGAAGAGATCTTTGGCCTGTGCGACCGCGCCACCGTGCTGGCCGACGGCCGCCAGGTGGCCTGCGCGCCGCTGGCGGAGGTGGACCACGCGCAGATCGTGCGCTGGATCGTCGGGCACGACCTGGCACCCTCACTCCCTTCGCGCCCTGCGCCCGCCTCGCCACGCGCGCCAGCCCTGCCCCACCTGGCAAACGCGCCGGACGCGCAGCCCCTGCCGCAGCCCGTACGGCCACTTGCCAATCTTTCCACCCCGGCCACCCCGGCCCGCCACCCCACCGCGCGCCTGCGCGTGCAAGGCCTCGCCGGGCCCGGCCTGGCGGCGCCGCTGGACTTCGAGGTGGCCCCCGGCGAGGTGCTGGGCATCACCGGTCTGGTGGGCTCGGGCTACGAGGTGGTGGCCCGCTGGCTGGCCGGGCTGGAGGCGCCCACGGCCGGCAGGCTGGAACTGGATGGCCAGCCCCTGTCACTGGGCCACCCGCGCCCCCTGCGCCGCGCCGGCTTCCAGGCCATCAGCGGCGACCGCGCGGCCAGCGCCTTCGCCACGCTGTCCGTGCGCGAGAACATCTTTGCCGAAGCCATGTTCGGCCGCGCCGGCAGCCTGCGCGCCGAGCGCGAGCGCGCGGCGGAGCTGGTGCGGCGCTTCGGCATCCGGCCCGGCGACGCGGCCGAGGTGCCCATCGCGGCCCTGTCGGGCGGCAACCAGCAGAAGGCGTTATTCGCCCGCGCGCTGGAGGCCGCGCCCAAGGCGCTGCTGATGCTGGACCCGACCGCCGGCGTGGACATCGGCGCGCGCGGCGAGCTGTATGCCCTGCTGGCCCGCGAGACCGCCGCCGGCCTGGCCGTGGTGCTGGCCACCAGCGACTTCGAGGAGATCGAGCGCCATGCGGACCGCGCCCTGGTGCTGGCATCCGGCCGGCCCGCCGTGCTGCTGGCCGGCGCGGAGCTGCGCCAGGCCCGGCTCGTCACCGAGGCGCTGGGCGCTGCAGCCCCCGCCGAAGCGCCGGCAGCCGCCTGCGCATGACGACGACCACCACCACCGGAGCATCCTGCTCATGAACACCACGACTGCGGCCGCCGCCACCCCATCCCGCCTGCCGCGCGCTGCGCTGCAGCGCCACACGCAACACGCAAAAGAAGAAGCAGCAGCCGCGGCAGGCGTTGTGCGGCCCCTGCTGCGGCACGCCTTCACGCACTACGGCCTGGTGGTTGTGCTTCTGCTGGTGGTGGCCCTGTTCGCGGTGCTGCGGCCCGACACGTATCTCTCAGCCGCCAACGCCCGCATGATCGCGTCCACCAACGCCGTGCTGGCCGTGCTGGCGCTGGCGGCCATCGCGCCGCTGGTGGCAGGCCAGTTCGACCTGTCCATCGGCTTCACCCTGTCGCTGGCCCAGTCCCTGGCCGTGGGCCTGGTGCTGCACCAGGGCCTGGACCCGGCGGCGGCCATGCTGCTGGCGCTGGGCAGCGGCCTGGTGGTGGGGCTGGTGAACGGCCTGCTGGTGGCCTATGGCGGGCTCAACGCCTTCATCACCACGCTGGCCACCGGCATCCTGGTGCAGGGCCTGACGCAGTGGTACACCAACGGCGAATCCATCTTCGGCCAGCTGCCGGACTGGTTCCTCGCCATCGGCCGTGCCGAGTTGGGGCCGCTGCCCCTGCCGCTGCTGTACGTGCTGGCGCTGGGCGCGGTGCTGTGGCTGCTGTTCGAATACACCACCTGGGGCCGTCGCGCCTTCGCCACCGGCGGCAACCCCAAGGCCGCGCTGCTCACCGGCATCGACGTGCGCCGCGTGGGCCTGCACAGTTTTGTACTGGCCGGCGTGCTGGCCGCCGCCGCGGGCGTGTTGTCCGCCACCATCCTGGGCTCGGCCAACCCGAACGTCGGCGGCAACTTTTTGCTGCCCGCCTTCGCCGCCGCCTTCCTGGGCGCCACCTGCATCCGGCCGGGGCGCTTCAACGCGCCGGGCACCGTGATCGCGGTCTACACGCTGGCGGCGGGCATCGCGGGGCTGCAGCAGCTGGGGGCGAGTTTTTATGTGGAGCAGTTGTTCAACGGGGTGGCGTTGTTGGCGGCGGTGGTGGTGGCGAGGTGGGCGGTGTGGAGGAGGGGTACACACCGAGCAAAAGCCGGTTGAAGCGCTGATTCAGAAGTGAGCTGGTGCAGAAATCGCTCCGTTCATGTCGTTGACGGCGACATGAACGAAAAACGTGTCGCAAAAATCCCATTTCGACGACATGAGAACCTCTGTTCACGCAAGTCACCGGGCTAAGGGTGTCATCGAGCGACGCGAAAAGAACCTCTGACCACGATCCGCCGAACTCGCGTCAAATCACTTCTAGACCCAGGCTTTGAAGATATTCGAATGTCTTGTCGTAGATAGCCGGCGGCCGTGTCGGGTCCTCGCGGTCGCCGGGCGGGACAAAGATCGCCATTCCCTGACGGGCACGTGTGAGCAGCACCCGGTAGGCGTTCTTCAGATTTCTCTGGTTCTCGGCGCTGTGAATGTTTTTCCACCTGCTGCCGCTGAAATCATGATGGCTCCACTCCGCTGCCCCCATACGGAGATCGGCATCCCACGCTACGCACGCCCAGTCCAGTTCGAGACCCTGCACTTGAAATTCGGTCGCGCAATCTTCTAGGTAGAAGCTGGAGCGCACGTCCTGCGGCTCCGCCAAGAAATAGTGGATGGGGTCTGCGGCAAGGCGTACTTCCACCGCATGCGGCCTGAGTCGCATCGCTTTTGACGAGCCGAGCAATCCAAAGCGCTCGTTGCCTCGGGCCTTGCCCTTGACCCATCGCTTCGCCGCAGCAAGGTCGCGCGTTAGCACGATCGGGTAGCGCTCGCGGAAAGCAGCGAGCGTCTGCCGGGCCGCGTTACGGTCAATGTCCAGCATTGCCTTCACAAACGACGAGACTTTGTCGGCTCGAAACGAACGAAGTGAGACCGTGAGATGGAGGTCCGCGAACAACTCGGTGCGCGTCCCCGCTCGGGCGCTCGACAGTGGATCGCCGCCACCGTACTCTGCCTCAAGAAGTCGGTCCGACATGCAGATGTGCCAGTGCGGAAAGCGTGTCGTGCAAGCGTCGACCCAGGCACCGATGCCAGCTTCACCAGTGTGAATCTCCTGCCCACCACCAACGAGACAGACGATGACGGCCCAACCTTCGTGTCGATCCATGGTCTCAATGAGGAACTCCGGTTCCGACTGATTGAAGTCGGGCCTCCCTTTCTTCTGCCGCATGAACAGGGAGGTTTTGGCACGGTTCCAGGCGCGTTGCGCTTCATCGAAGATGACAATGCGGTCGATCGGTGGGGTCGGGTCGCGTAGAGCCTCTTCACGGAAGTGATGAACGTTTTGAATGAAGGCTTTGATGGGCTTGGATGCATTGACTTTGGTGATGGACTCTCCTACGCGCCTACGCCGAGCCACGTCGTCGCGGGTCAGCGCCTCGCACAGCACGGAAACCAAAGGCCCATTTCCAGACAGGAAGACAGCATGCGAGTCACCACTTTCACGGCGCCTCGTCGCAAGGTTCAAACCCACAAGCGTCTTACCTGCGCCGGGCACACCCGTGACAAAGCAGATGAACTTCTCGCCGGAAGCCTGTGCTCGCGTGATCAACGATTCGAGCCGCTGTGCCGTGTCAGTCAGATTGGTGGCATCGGCCTCCGTCCGAATAATCTCCCTGACGTCGTGTTGCGCGTAGAGGTGTCGTGCAGCCTCAACGATTGTGGGTGTGGGTCGGTAGCGCCCTGCTGTCCACGACCGCGCATCAATGGGGTCGGAAAAGTCACGTTCGAGCTCATCGAGCAGGGCAGGCACCTGTTGAGGTGCGAGTGATACAGGCTCTCGAACGCGATCGGTGGCGTAAGGTGGCGCGTCTGGCTCGCGAACCGCGTAGTTGGTCGGAACCAAAACCGGGATGACCGGCACGGCGTGGCTGGTCTCGTGAAAGTTCTTCGTGTCGAGGGCGTACTGCCACACCTGAGCGAGCGCATGCCGCGCAGCCGATGTCTCGCCGACCTTGAACTCCAGGATGACAACGCAGCCGGCTATCAACAGTACGGCGTCCGCCCGAAGGCCCATCCGTGGAATGTTGAACTCCAGGAGTACCGACCCGGTGCGGCCGCAAAGCCACTGCTTCAGGAAGTCAATCTGCGCCCGCCACGCGTCGCGCTGCTCCAGTTCGACGCTTCGGTTGCTGTTGTTCGTCAGTTGCCCTATGACTTCATCTTCTGAATGGGCAACGAACTCTTCAAAAGTTGCTGCGTACCAGGCGCGTTGGAGAAGTGGGGGTGAAACGGCGGGATGCATGTAGCAGACCAGGTTACCAGAGCCGACCATGGCGCCTGCGCATCATCGAATCTGAATTTGATGCCCGCTGATCCATAGCCCACCCTCTATGGCTTCCCACAAATTTTTGAATTGGACGATACCTCCCCCCCTCCCTAGCATCCGTCTCCACATCCCCCACGGAGACAACCATGTACCTCGGAATCGACATCGGCGGCACCTTCACGGACCTGGTGCTCATGGACGACGCCGGCCATGTCACCACCACCAAGGCGCTGACCACGCCGGGCCAGCTGGAAGACGGGCTGTTCGAGGCCATCGGGCTGGCGGCGCGGGCGCGGGGCCTGTCGACCGGGCAGCTGCTGGCGCGCATCGTCACCTTCGGCCATGGCACCACGCAGGCCACCAATGCGCTGATCGAGCGTGACGGTGCCGTCACCGGGCTGATCACCACGCGCGGCTTCGGCGACACGCTGGCGCTGCAGCGGCTCAAGGGCTTCACGGCCGACGTGCCGGTGGACCGGCTGGGTTGGTACAGCCAGCGCCGGCATCCGGCGCCGGTGGTGCCGCGCCACCTGGTGGAAGAGGTGGCCGAGCGCGTGGACCATGCGGGCCGCGTGGTGCTGCCGCTAGACGAGGACGGTGTGCGCAGCAGCGTGCGCCGGCTGCTGGCGCAGGGGGTGCAGACCTTTGCGGTGGCGCTGTTGTGGTCGTTCCGCCACCCGGCGCACGAGCAGCGGGTGCGCGCGCTGATCCGCGAGCAGGCGCCGGATGCGTATGTGAGCCTGTCGTGCGAGGTGGCGCCGGTGATGGGCGAGTACGAGCGCACGGCCACCACGGCGCTGAACAGTTATCTGGCGCTGAAGGTGGTGGCCTACCTGCGCAAGATCGACGCGTTGCTGCGCGAGCGCGGCTTTGCGGGCAACTTCTTCGTGCTGAACAGCGCCGGCGGCGTGATGCCCACGGCCGAGGCGGCGCAGCGGCCGGTGGCGCTGGTCACCAGCGGGCCCACGGGCGGGGTGATGGGCTCGCTGGAGCTGGCGCAGGCCATGGGGCTGAAGAACGTGATCACCACGGACATGGGCGGCACGAGTTTCGACGTGGCGATGATCGTGGACGGTGTGCCGGTGGTGTCGGTCAACCATGCGGCGGGCGGCTTCCATCTGAGCGCGCCGATGATCGACATCCGCGCCATCGGCGCAGGCGGCGGCTCCATCGCGCGGGTGGAGAACGGCCTGCTGCGCGTGGGCCCCGAGAGCGCGAGCGCGCGGCCCGGCCCGGTGTGTTACGGCCGCGGCGGCACGCGCGTGACCACTACGGACGCAGACGTGGTGCTGGGCATCATCGACCCCGACAACTTCCTGGGCGGGCGCATGAAGCTGGACCTGGCAGCAGCCGAACGCGCCATCGAGGAGCAGATTGCCAAGCCGCTGGGTCTGAGCGTGCAGCAGGCGGCGGCGGGCATACGCCGCATCGTGGACGACCACATGGCCGACACGCTGCGCGAGGTGACGCTGGGCCGCGGGCACGACCCGCGCGATTTCGTGCTGTTCGCGTATGGTGGTGCGGGGCCGGTGCATTGCGCGGGTTTCGGCGCCGAGCTGGGCGTGCAGAAGATCGTGGTGCCGGCCACCAGCATGGCGCACTCGGCTTATGGCGCGCTGGCGTCCGACATCCACCAGACGGCCGAACGCAGCCAGCCCATGCCGGCCACGGCGGACCGGGCGGCGCAGGTGGCGGACATCTTCGCGGCGCTGGAGCGCGAGGTGCTGGCGGGCATCGAGCGCGCCGGCATCGCACGGGCCGACACGGAGCTGGTGCGCAGCGTGGACATGCGCTACCGGCGCCAGGTTCACGACCTGCTGATCCCCTTCCCCGAAGGTGTGGTGGATGGCGCCGCGGTGGAAGAGGCGGCGCGGCGCTTCGAGGCGGCGTACGAGGGCGCGTATGGCAAGGGCTCGGGCTTCAGCGATGCGGGCATCGACTGCAGCGTGTTCCGCATCAAGGCCATCGGCCGCACGAAGAAGCCGCAGCTGGTGGCGCATGCCACGCAGGGTGCGCCGTCCATGACGCACCGCACGCTGTACGAGCCGCGGCAGGACCGCGCGGTGCAGGCCGAGATCTGGCAGTGGCTGACCTTGCCGGTGGGCCACCAGGTGACAGGGCCGGCCGTGATCGAGCACCCGGAGACGGCGGTGTTCGTCGGCGCCGGCCAGCGTGCGAGCCTGGACGCGGCGGGCAACCTCGCGATCGAGAGCGTCTGAAGAAGCCGCCTTCTGCCAAGACTTGTCTCTTCGACACACCCTGAACCTGGAGCACGCCATGTCCACCCCCGCTACACCCACTCTCCCCACCACCACCGGCACCATCGACCCCATCAGCTTCGAGGTGATCCGCAACAAGCTGCAGGCCATCACCGAGGAACAGGCGATCACGCTCAAGGCCGTGTCGGGCTCGCCCGTGGTCACCGAGGCCAGCGACTTCAACAACGGCCTGTACCTGGCCGACGGCGCCATCGTCACCATGGGGCCGCAGGTGATCTTCCACACCGGCACCATGAGCTCGGTGATCAAGAGCATCGTGGCGGACTTCAAGCCCGAGGACATCCGCGAAGGCGACATGTTCATCCTGAACGACCCCTACAGGGGCGCCATCCACCAGCCGGACGTGTCCATCGTGGCGCCGGTGTTCCACGCGGGCCGCCACATCGCCTGGGCGGGCTCCTGCTCGCACCAGCTGGACATGGGCGGCATGAACTTCGGCAGCTGGGGCATCGGCGCCACCGAGATCCAGCAGGAGGCGATGCTGATCCCCGGCGTGCGCATCGTGGAGCAGGGCGTGCTGCGCGACGACCTGTGGCGCATGATCATGGGCATGACGCGCCTGCCCCACCTGCTGGGGCTGGACCTGAAGGCGATGATCGCGGCCAACAACGTGGCCGCCAGGCGCCTGGTGGCGCTGATGGACCGCTACGGCGCCGACACCGTGGAACAGGTGATGCATGCCGAAATCGACGCCAGCGAGCGGCAACTGCGCGCGCGGCTGCGCAGCATCCCCGATGGCGTGTACCGCTCCCGCGACTACCTGGAGCACGACGGCCACACGAATGCGCTGTACGAAGTGGTGCTGAGCATCACCAAGCAGGGCGACACACTGTGCTTCGACATGGAGGGCACCTCGGCGCAGGCGCCGGGCTTCATCAACTGCACGATGAGCGGGCTGCGCGGCGCGGTGTTCACGGGGCTGCTGCCGATACTGGCGCACGATATCCGCTGGAACGACGGCGTGATGCGGCCCGTGACCATCAAGGCGCCGGAGGCCAGCCTGTGCAATGCGCGGCGGCCAGCGCCCACGTCGTCCGGCACCATCTCGGCCGCCTGGGTCGTGCAGAACGTGGCCGTGGCCGCGCTCTCGCGCATGGTGGCCTGCACGCCCCACCTGGTGCGCGAAGGCCAGGCCGTGACCAAGGGCCACATGATGGTGATGACACTCGCCGGCCAGGGCCGCGACGGCGAGCCCTTCGGCACCTTCTTGCTGGACTCCACGGCCGGCGGCGGCGGCGCGTACATCGACCACGACGGGCTGGACGGCTCGGGCGACTACGTGGTGCCGCGCCCCACGATTGCCAACGTGGAGACCAACGAGGCCTATGGGCCGTACCTGTACCTGTATCGCTCCTTCGTGCCCGACACCGGCGGCCCGGGGCAGCAGCGCGGCGGCGCGGGCGTGGGGCTGGCGATCACGCCGTATGACACCGAGGGCCTGCACGCGATGATGCTGGGGCATGGGGTGGAGGTGCCGAATTCCATCGGCCTGTTTGGCGGCTTGCCGGGCGCCTGCGGCAAGAACCTGCGGCGTGATGCAGGTGGGGATGCGGCGAGCCTGGTGGCGCGGTATGGCGGCACGGCGGACCTGCTGGCCGATGGCGAGACGCGTGCACTCGGCCCCAAGCCCGGGCGCATGCAGCTCGCCGCGGGGGATGTGCTGGCCTACACGTTCCAGGGCGGTGGCGGGTATGGGGATCCGCTGCTGCGCGATCCCGCGGCGGTGGCGGCCGACGTGCGCAAGGGCCTGGTGACGCGCGACGCCGCGCACCAGCACTACGGCGTGGTGCTCGAAGGCGGCACGGCGGACCCGCAGCTCACCGCGGCCCGGCGCGATGCGTTGCGCCGTGCGCGCCTGGGCGGCAAGACACCGCGGCGTGCCGCGCCGCTGCCCGACGGCAATGACGTGCCCGCCGTGGCCGTGCGCGCCGCCGATGGCCACTTCGCCTGCCGCTGCGGCTGCGACCTGGGGGCGGCGCAGGGGAACTGGAAGGAGCATGCGCATACCCGGCCGCTAGCGGCGGCGGATCTGGGCGAGCACATCGCGCTGCATGCGGAGCTGGAGATGCGGGAGTACAGCTGCCCGGAATGTGCGACGTTGCTGGGGGTGGAGGTGTTGCGGAGGGGCAGCGAGGTGCTGCATGAGGTTGCGCTGGTGGCCTGACCTGACAACTCCTCACCGATTCCTGCGTGCGGAGATACCCGCTACGGTCCGGTCGCGCCAGCCACTGATTTCGATAGACGTGCTCAGTGGCTGCCGTCGTTTTGGCCCATCTCCCATAACCAGGAATGAATTCCGCCCAGCAGCGTGAATACGCTGTCCATGACTTCGGATAGGTGCCTTATGTTGACGTGCCGTAGCTCGGGGAGGGACACCTCGCCTTTCTTCGTTGTGGGATAGCGGAAGGCGTAAGAACCGGAATCGACCGTATCGAGTTGGCGGATGAAATCCTCAATGGCCGGCAACTCTTTGTCGTCCTCGCGAGAATCTAGCTGTTCAAGGTGCCGGCGCAGTTCGCTCCACAGCGGCATCAGGCCATGCTTGTGATCGGCGACGGCTTCCTTGCTTACCAGGCGCCGGGCGAGCGGCAGGATCAGTTTCAGTTGGAGTTCTAGTCCTTGGCGGTACAAGAACACCAGCGGGTAAACCGCGGTGTCGAGGGTTGCCTTCCGCTCGGTCAACGCTCCGACCAGTGCGTCGGCAGCATCCTTGTAGCCTGCCGCATAGGTGTCCCACGGAAAGTGCGTCCAACCCAGCACCGCGTTGTTGTGCCAGTCCTCGCCTTGCATAAAAAGTGGCTGCCCGGCGAAGTCGGAGGGCGACCTCACCCGGGATAGAGGATCGATCTCCTGTGCTGCATCGTCTTGGTCGTTGTGCATGATGCTCTCCAAGAAATTTCGTGGGGGCCGGCCTGCGGTTTGTCAATTCTTCAGAACGCCGTAGCGTTTGAAGAGCGCCTCAAAGAAAGCCTTCACGTCCGCCTTGGCTGTAGACGCCTGCAGCTCCGCTGCGCCGAAGCGAAAGACTTCATAACCTACCAATTTGAGCTCCCGATCCGCTTTGACCATCTGCGCGTAGCGCTGTACGTCAGCGGCGCCTGCGGCGTCTGCGTAGTGGTGTTTGCCGTCGACCTCTATGACGATCCGAACGCCCTGTGGAAGCAGAAGCAGGAAGTCCATGCGAAAGCGCAGAAGCGCATCCGGCCCTCGCTCCTTGACCGTGCGCGGGTCCCAATGCAGCCACACTTCTGGCAGCAACACTGGCAGGTTCGGCACTGCGCGGCGGAAGCCCTCGAAGAAGGCATCGAACAGCAGGGACTGCGGCGGGGAATTGCGGGGCAAGCAGGCTTTGAGACGCGTGTACAGCGAGCGCTTTGCCTGGGTGGCATCGGCGATCTGCTCGGTATCGCTCCACCACTGCTGTAGGTCGCTCCAGCATAGCCCGTCATTCCCGATAGGACGGTCATAGACGAGCACCTTGTCCGCGTTGGAAACGATCTCGACATCGTTGTCCAGCGCGTCACGGAAGCGAAGATCGGGTTTGTCAGATGAGGCGAAGATGAGATTCTTCGGCCGGCCTTTGGTCGCTGCGTGCAACGAGACCATCGAGAAAACCGGGTAACCGCCCTCCGAGCCAGTCTCGCGCAGCTCGACGCCGCAACTACGCAGCGATTCATTGACGCATGCGACGAAATGGCGTTGCGCCGCTTCGTCAGGGCGCACATCGGCCGAAGCCAGCCCCTCCAGAAACAGCGCAAAGCGCCGGTCGGAAGCGTCATAGGCGCCCAACTGGTCGAACAGCATTTCGGCTGGCCAGTCTTCTGGATTGCGATGGAGGTGCTGCTGAATTTCGGCGCGCAATCCCGTGGGTTTCCCGCCCAGGAGGCGTATCCAGTCATCGGCATCCAAGACCCACAGCCGCTCCAGCAGGTCGTCGAACTTGCGAGCGTCCCCATACAGCTCCACGCTGTTGAGCCGCCGCCCAACCTCGCGCCGATTCCGCTTCGGTATCGGCGGGCACGCGCCGTCGCTCCAGAGAATGTCCTGAATCCGGTTGCGCGTGGTGGCGTTGGGTGGGTGGCGTACCAGCAGCTTTCGCGCAATCGCAGGCAGGTCGTTGTCCGCTGCCGCGTCGAAGCTGGAGGTCATGCGCTCGCGTTTGGAACCGTCGGCGGCAGGCGTAGGCAGCCCCAACTCTTCACAAAGCGTCGGCAGCATGGTATGGGTGCAGGAGTCCTTCAAACCCAAAATGAGCGACTCCAGCAGCATGCGAAGTTGCGCGTAGTCCATCGCGCGTGCCTCAGCTTCGCAGCGCCATGGCGCGCAGCAGCGCATCGATCTGCCCAAACGCATCCTGCTGCCACTGATCGGGCGTGCGGTCCCCCAGCGCATGCGTGTCTTCGACGAAGCGCCTCACACAAGTGGGGCCGTGCCCCTCGAAGGCGTCGAACTTCTGGGCGATGTGCCGGAACCCGCGTTCACCGCTTGCATGCCCCAGCAGCGGGCGACATTCCAGTGCCAGTGCCTCGATCCCACCGGGGTAGTTGCGCACGCAGTAGTAGATGTCGTAGGCGTCCTTTTGCTTGTAGCGGCCTGCCAGCGCATGGCCCTTCATCGCCAGCAAAGCGGGGATCGAGCACACCGCGATCTCCACGCGATTCGTACCTCCGTCCGGCATAGGTCCTGTCACCGCCACGAGTTGGTAGAACCGCACGGCCAAGTCGGCGCCATCCGCCCGCTGCACGGCGAAGTCACTGATCAGGGGTGGATCGTTCTTGACGATGTCTGCGTCGCGTGGCATCAGGAAATCCACCACGACATCGATCGCTTCCCCGCCATCTCGCGCGGGAACCTGGCGAACCAGTTGGAAGCGCCGAAGCCCCTCGCGTTGGGCGTATCCATGGCCTTGCAGCGCGCCGATCAAGGTGGCGTACTCGCCATCGCCAAGTGCCTCTGCGTCCAGCCCGATGTCCACATCAAGCGTGCCAACGTGGGGCATGTCTTCGTTGGCCAACAGCAGCCAGGGAACCGCGCCGCCGATGATGGCTAACTTGCCCTTGAAGCTGCCGAGGATCTGGCCAATCTCGATCAGCACGGACTTCACGGCCGCCGTCGTGCGGTCGTCGTACTCGGCTGCGGACTGCGGTTCCTTTTGGGGTGTCACTGGGGCCATGAGAGCCGCTCCTGTCGCAAATGGTCCGCAGCCTCGGCACCACGCTCGCCGGCAATGGAGAGGTCGAGGTAGGTTTGCACCGGCCCGGTACAGATCGCGCCGGGCGCAGGTTCCACGGTGTCGGCCAGCAGTCCCAGGTCCTTAGGCACAGTAACGACCACGTTCTGCCCCTTCGAGGCGGGTGCAAGCTTCAGCGCTGTCTGGAGCTTGTGCAGGCCTTCCCTATCAGCGTAGAAGTAGTGCGTGCCGGTGCGCCCGTAGGGGGAAAGCCACTGCGCTGCCGAAAACGATGCGAAGACAGCATGCCCTGGAGCGCCGTCCGCACGCAAAGCGCTTCTGGCCGCGTCTTCGAGCGCGCTGCCATGCAGCGGTGTGTAGAAGCGCAGCCGCTCACCTGGCGGCTCGGTGTAGCTGTCCCGCCATGCGTCCAGCAATGCATCGGGCTCCGAAAGGACCAGGCCATCGTCCGAGGCGCGCGCCCATTCCCTATCGATCAAACCACTGCGCACGTTGCTGACGTGTCCAAGGCTGACGCCGGAGATTTCAGACAGGTCTGTGACCCGCCATGCACGACCGGGCTCGCGCAGCAGGGCTCGCAGCACCTGGGCAGATTTGGGCCTGAACAGTGACTTAAGTTCGCGTTGTTCGGCCACGGGCTTGTCTGCCACCATGCGCTCGATGAATACGCCACCGAAGGTGATCCGGGCGTTTCCCTCCAGGTCGAGGTAACCGACGCCATGCTCTTCGCACATCTGCCTCACTGCGGGGGAAATGTAGGGTGCCATGAAGACCGGCGTTGCCTGGGGGGCTCGGTGCGCAACGTAGTTCCGCAGTTCCAGTAGCGCGGAACGGGCGTATCGCGGTTGCCCGTTCGACTTGAACTCGCAGAGGAGCTGGTGCGGCTGACCGTCCACTAGCAGCCGGGCGATCAAGTCCGGTTCCCAATGACCCGACACCGCCTCGGCATCGATGCCTTCCACCTGAAGGATCGGAATCTTCTCCAGCACGCCGCGCAGCGCTTCACCAGCGCGAGCTTCGGCTTCTTTCATCGAATAGACGGCTTTCAGCATACGCTGAAATTACCACATTTACTGAAAAGCGGTTGATAAATTTCACTCCAAAACTGTTTTCAGCGTTTGCTGAAAAGGCCCATTTTTTTGAAATTCCATGGGTGCCAGCTGGTTGTGCAGACAAATATTCCAGCTTGGGCTATCCGAAAACCATAGCCCAATCCCTATGGTTTCTTCGAATTATTTGAATTGGACGATGCCAGCCCCTCAAACCTAGCATCCGTCTCCGCAACCTTCGACGGAGACACCATGCCCACTGCTTCCCCTCCCTCAGCGGCCGACCGGCTGCTGGCCACCGGCGCCACGCGGCTGGAGGCGGCCCTCGCGGCCGCGCTGCTGGCGGCCGTGGCACTGAATGCCGCCAACGTGGTGGCGCGCTACGTGTTCGGCCAGTCCATCACCGGCGCCGACGAGCTGCAGATCTACCTGATGCTGGTGCTGGCGTTCTTCGGCTCGGTGGTGGCCACGGTGCGGCGCCAGCACCTGCGCATGGATGTGCTGGTGCGCTACTTCCCCCACGCGCTGCAGCGGCTGCTGGAGGCGCTGGAGGGCGTCGCTGCAGCAGTGTTGTGTGCCTTCGTATGCTGGATCTCCACGCAGTACGCACTGCGCATGCAGCAGATCGGCAGCGTGAGCGAGAACGCGCACATCCCGATGTGGATACCGCATGCGGTGGTGGCGCTGGCTTTCGCGGTGATGACGGTGATCGGGGTGCTGCGGCTGTTGCCGGGCGGCAGCCGTCGCACAGAGGCTGCTGAAGAAGCGCCCCTGGGCGCCACCATCGAGGAGGCCCTGCCATGAGCTTCGCTTTGGGCGTGTTGCCGCTGGGCCTGCTGCTGCTTGGCTTCCCGATCTTCCTGGTGCTGCTGGCCGCGGTCAGCACGGCGCTGGTGTTCTTCATGCAGGTGCCGCTGTCGGCGCTGCACCAGAATCTGTTCGGCGCGCTGGACGCGTACGCGCTGCTGGCCGTGCCCTTCTTCATCTTCGCCGGCGAGCTGATGGGCCGCGGTTCGGTGGCGGACCGGCTCGTGGGTTTCGTGAATGCGGGCGTGGGTTCTGTGCGCGGCAGCCTGGCGGTGACGGCCGTGGGTTCTTCGGCGCTGTTCGGCGCGATCTCGGGTGTGAGTGCGGCCACGGTGGCCACCATCGGCCGCGCAATGTTGCCGGCGCTGCGGCGTGGGGGCTACCCGGAGAAGTTCTCGGCGGGGCTGCTCACGTCCGTGGGCGCCATCGACATCATCATCCCGCCCAGCATCCCGATGATCGTGTACTGCGCGGCGGCGCAGCAGTCGGTGCCGCGCATGTATGCGGCGGGCATCCTGCCGGGGCTGCTGCTGGCGGGCCTGTTGTGTGCGTATGTGGTCTGGTATGCGCGGCGCAACGGCATCGGTGGGGGTGAGGCCTTCTCGTGGCTGGCCTTCCGCCGTGCCACGCTGCACGGGCTGGGGGCGCTGGGTGCGCCGGTGATCATCCTGGGTGGCATCTACGGCGGCGTGTTCTCGCCCACCGAGGCCGCGGCCGTGGCCTGCCTGTATGCCATCGTGGTGGCGCGGCTGGTGTACCGCGAGCTGTCGTGGCGCGACATCCTGGCCAGCGCGGGCACCACGGCCGTGTTCACGGGGCAGATCCTGATCATCGTGGCCTGCGCGAGCGTGTTCGGCTGGCTGCTGACGGTGCACCAGGTGCCTGCCGCGATGACGGAGTGGCTCACGGGCCTGCAGCTGCCCGCCTGGACCATGCTGCTGGCCATCAACGTGCTGCTGCTGGTGGTGGGCTGCTTCATCGACCCGCTGTCGGCCATCCTGCTGCTGTCGCCGCTGCTGGTGCCGCTGGTCACTGCCCTGGGCGTGGACCCGATCCACTTCGGGATCATCCTCACGGTGAACCTGTCGATCGGCCTGTTCCACCCGCCCTTCGGCATCAACATCTTCGTCGCGCAGAGCGTGTTGCGCCTGCCACTGCCCACGATCTACCAGGGCATCCTGCCCTTCGTGGGCATCTACCTGGTGGCGCTGGTGCTGATCACCTACATCCCCGCCATCTCGCTGGCCGGTGTGCGGCTGCTGTATGGCTGACACCGCTTCTTCCTCACCCACTTTCATCCCAAGGAGACCCACCATGCAACGCCGCCACCACCTGCTGCAACTCGCCAGCCTCGCCGCCCTGGGCCTGAGCGCCCCGCTCGCCCGCGCGCAGGGCCTGACCATGAAGTTGTCGACCACCACCAGCGACGACCTGGGCACGGACTGGCTCACGGCCTACAAGGCGGCCATCGAGGCCGGCACCAAGGTCAAGGGCCAGGTCTACCCGGGCAGCCAGCTGGGCACCGCGCAACGCACCATCGAGGGCGTGAGCATGGGCACCATCGAGATGGTGCTCAACGCCTCGGGCATGTACGAGGGGCTGGACCCGCGCTTCGGCGCGCTGGCCGTGCCCGGCATCTTCGACAGCATGGAGCAGGGCGCCAAGGTGCTGGCCGATGCCGACGTGCGCAAGCGCCTGGCGACCATTGCCGCGGGCAAGGGCGTGGAGGTGTTCACGGTGCTGGCGCATTCGCAGTGCAGCATCGTCTCGCGCAAGCCCATCCGCACGTTGGCCGACCTCAAGGGCCAGAAGATCCGCGTGCCCGGCTCGGCGCTGCTGATCGCGCAGCTGCGCCAGCTGGGGGCCAACCCGGTGTCGATGTCGCTGGGCGAGGTGCTGCCGGCCTTCCAGAACGGCACGCTGGACGGCGTGTATTCGGGCACGCCCATCCCCTCGGCGCTGAAGTACTACGACGTGGCCAAGGCGCAGACGCTGCTGCCCTCCACCTACATCAGCATCGTGGGGCTGGTGAGCCCGCAATTCCTGCAGTCCACGGGCGCCGAGCCCGCGCTGCGCGAGGCGGCGCGCAAGACGGACGCGCTGGTCGCGCCGAAAGCACAGCACCGCATCGACGAGGCACGCGTGATCTGGGAGAAGGGGGGTGGCGAAATGCTCCAGCTCTCCGCGGCCGACGGCAAGGCGTACCTGGACGCGGCCATTCCGGCCGCGCTGAAGGAGCTCAGTGCCGAGGGCCGCAAGGACTACGAAGTGATACGCGCTGCCGGCGCCAAGTACCGAACCTGACCCTGCGCCTGAACACACTGCACCTGAGACCACACACCCACCGGAGCCCCCATGCGCGCCCACCAGATTCCCCCAGGCCTCCTGCCGCAGCAACGCGGCCTCTTCTACGGCGGCCGCTGGCATGCCCCACTGGCGGGTGGCATGGCCCCCACCTTCAACCCGGCCTACAACGAGCCCATCTGCGAGGCGCCCATCGCCGACGCCGACGACATGGATGCCGCGGTGCGCGCGGCGCAAGCCGCCTTCCCCGCCTGGGCCGCGGTGCCGCCGGTGGAGCGCGGCCGGTTGCTGCGCCGCGCCGCCGCCGTGCTGCGGCAGCACGCGATGCCGCTGGCGCAGCTGGATGCGCTGAACAACGGCAACCCCGTGTCGGCCCTGGCCAAGGACGCGGACTTCGCGGCCGACTGCCTGGAACACTTCGCCGGCCTGGCCGCCGAGGTCAAGGGCGAGACCATTCCCATGGGCCCCGGCAACCTCAACTACACACTGCGCGAGCCGCTGGGCGTGGTGGCGCGCATCGTGGCCTACAACCATCCGCTGATGTTCGCCGCCGCACGCCTGGCCGCGCCGCTGGCCACGGGCAACACGGTGGTCATCAAGTCGCCCGACCAGGCACCGCTGTCGCTGCTGCGGCTGGCCGAGCTGGTGGGCGATATCTTCCCGCCCGGCGTGGTCAACTTCCTCTGCGGCGGGCGCGAATGTGGCGAAGCGCTGGCGCGGCACCCGCTGGTGCGCAAGATCACGCTGATCGGCGGCGTGCCCACCGGCAAGGCCGTGATGCGCACGGCGGCCGACGACCTCAAGCCCGTGCTGCTGGAGCTGGGCGGCAAGAACGCACTCATCGCCTACCCCGACGCCGACGAGGACCGGCTGGTGGACGGGATCATCGCGGGCATGAACTTCACCTGGTCGGGCCAGAGCTGCGGCTCGACCAGCCGCGTGTTCCTGCACCGCGACATCCACGACCGTGTGCTGGAAAAAGTGGCGAAGCTGCTGCCGCAGCGCCACCGCCCCGGCATCCCCACCGACCCGAAGACCACCATGGGCTCGCTGGTGAGCCGCGCGCAGTTGCAGAAGGTGCAGGGCTTCGTGGCTTCGGCACTCGAAGAAGGAGCGCGCTTGGTCACGGGCGGCAGGCAGCCGGAGGATGCCGCGTTGCGCGACGGCTTCTTCTTCGAGCCCACGATCTTTGCCGACGTGACACCCACCATGCGGCTGGCGCGCGAGGAGGTCTTCGGGCCCATCGTCTCCGTATTCCGCTGGGACAACGAGGATGCGCTGTTCGAGACGGTCAACGGCGTGGACTACGGGCTCACGGGCTCGATCTGGACACGCGACCTCGACACCGCGCACCGCGCCGCGCGGCGCATGGTCACGGGCTATGTGTGGATCAACAACGCGAGCCAGCACTTCCTGGGCGCGCCCTTCGGCGGCGTGAAGCATTCGGGCATCGGGCGCGAGGAGTGTTTCGAGGAGCTGCTGGAGTTCACGTACACGAAGAACGTGAACCTCAAGTTCGCCTGAAAGCACGTTGTGGAATACGACTACATCATCGTCGGCGCAGGCTCCGCAGGCTGCACGCTGGCCTACCGGCTGGGCGCCGACCCAGGCTGCCGCATCCTGGTGCTGGAGGCCGGCGGCGCGGACCGCTCGCCGATCATCCAGGTGCCGCTGACCTGGGGCCTGATCCTCAAGCACCGCATGTACGACTGGGGCTACTTCACCGAGCCCGAAGCAGGCCTGGGCGGGCGGCGCATCGAATGCGCGCGGGGCCGCGTGCTGGGTGGTTCCACCTCCATCAACGGCATGGCCTATGCGCGCGGCGCGCGCGAGGACTACGACCACTGGGCAACGGGCCTCGGGCTGCAGGGCTGGTCGTACGAGGAGGTACTGCCCTACTTCAAGCGCAGCGAGGCCTGGGAAGAAGGCGAGAGCCCGCTGCGCGGCGGCAGCGGCCCACTGACCGTGACCCGGCTGCACTACGACGACCCGCTGGTGGAGGCTTTCCTGCAGGCCACGGACCAGGCCGGCTTCCCCCGCAACCCGGACTACAACGGCGCCAGCGTGGAAGGCTTCGGCCCCATGCAGGCCACCATCCGCAAGGGCCGGAGATGGAGTGCGGCCTCGGCCTTCCTGCGGCCGGCGGTGGCGCGCGGCAACGTCACGGTGCGCACCGGCGCGCTGGTGCGGCGCGTGGTATTCGAGGGGCGGCGTGCCGTGGGTGTGGAGTGTGGTGGCGAGACCCTGCGCGCACGGCGCGAGGTAATCCTGTGCGGCGGTGTCGTCAACTCGCCGCAGCTGCTGATGCTCTCGGGCATCGGCGAGCCGGACACGCTGCGGCGCCACGGCATCGCCGTGCACTGCGACCTGCCCGGCGTGGGCCGCAACCTGCACGACCACCTGGTCTGCGACGTGCGCTGGCGCCGCGCGGGCCCGCCCGGGCCCTTGCACCGGACGTTCCGCCTGGACCGCATCGCGCTCGACCTGCTGCGCACCTGGTTCACGGGCGAAGGCCAGTGCAGCAAGGTGCCGGCCGCGGCCGTGGGGCTGGTGCGCACGCAGCCCGAACTCGCACTGCCCGATGCGCAGCTGCTGCTGGCCGCCGCACCGATGACGGCCGGACCGCACCTCGGCCCGCTGCTCAAGCCGTATGTGGATGCCTTCGCCATCAAGGGTGTGTACCTCACGCCCGAGAGCCGTGGACAGATCACGCTGGCCGATGCCAATCCAGCCAGCGCGCCACGCATCCACCAGAACTTCCTGACGACGGAGGCGGACCGGCGCGGCGTGCGCGAGATGGTGCGCGTGATGCGGAGCATCGGCGCGCAGCCGTCACTGGCGCCCTTCATCGCCGAGGAGCTGGCCCCGGGCGTGCAGGCCACGAGCAACGAAGCCATCGACGCGTTCTTCCGCCGCACGGCGATCACGCTGCACCATCCGGTGGGTACCTGCCGCATGGGCCGCGACGACGATCCCGAAGCCGTGCTGGATGCGCAGATGCGCGTGCGCGGCGTGGAAGGCCTGCGTGTGGTGGACGGAGCCGCGCTGCCACAGGTGGTGCGCGGGCCCACCAATGCGCCGATCATCATGATGGCCGAGAAGGCGGCGGACCACCTGATGGGCAAGGCGCCGCCTGCACTGGCATCACGGGCCACGCCGGCCCGCATGCGCGCAGGCGCTGCGGCTCAGCCCGCGGCCGAGCCCACGATGGCGCGCGGGTTCTCCTGATCCAGCGCCTGGCGCGCGGGCTCCACGAGCTTCGTGGTGTCGGCGCGCAGGATCTCCTGCTTGATCGTCAGGATCTGCGAGGGGTGCATCGAGAAGCTGCGCAGGCCCAGGCCCAGCAGCAGCCGCGTGTACTGCGGGTCGCCCGCCATCTCGCCGCACACGCTCACGCCCTTGCCCTGCGCATTGCACTCGGCAATCGTGTCTGCCACCAGCCGCAGCACGGCCGGGTGCAGCGGGTCGTAGAGGTGCGCCACCGCCTCGTCGGCACGGTCGATGGCCAGCGTGTACTGGATCAGGTCGTTGGTGCCGATGGACAGGAAGTCGAAGTACTTCAGGAACAGCTTCAACGTGAGCGCCGCGGCCGGGATCTCGATCATCGCGCCGAGCTGTAGCGGGCCGTAGGGCGTGCCGCGGTTGTCGAGCTGCGCGCGCGCGTGGTCCAGCAGCGACAGCGTCTGGCGGATCTCGCTGCCGTGCGCGAGCATGGGGATCAGCAGGTGCACCTGCCCGTGCGTGGCGGCACGCAGGATCGCGCGCAGCTGCGTGAGGAACATATCCGGGTCCGCCAGGCTCCAGCGGATTGCGCGCAGGCCCAGCGCGGGGTTGAGGTAGTCGTCTTCCTTGGCGGCGCGGTCCAGCGGCTTGTCGGCGCCAATGTCCACCGTGCGGATGGTCACGGGCAGGCCCTGCATGCCTTCGACGGCGCGGCGGTAGGCCTGGTATTGCTCTTCCTCGTCGGGCAGCTTGCCGTGGCGGCCCATGAACAGGAACTCGCTGCGGAACAGGCCCACCCCGGCGGCACCGGCCTTGACGGCACCCACGGCGTCCTCGGGCAGCTCGATGTTGGCCAGCAGCTCCACGCGCTGGCCGTCGAGCGTGACGGCGGGCGTGTGCAGCAGGCGCGACAGGCGCCCGCGCTCGATCTCGCCCTGGCGCTGCTTGAAGCCGTATTCGGCCAGGATGATGGCCGAGGGGTCGACGATGACCACGCCCGCATCGCCGTCGATGATGACCCAGTCGTCCTGCCGCACCAGCTGGCTCGCCGTGCGCGCGCCCACCACGGCCGGGATGTCCATGCTGCGCGCGACGATGGCGGTGTGCGAGGTCTTGCCACCCACGTCGGTGACGAAACCCGCGAACACGCTCTGCTTGAACTGCAGCATGTCGGCCGGCGAGAGGTCGTGCGCGACGAGGATCAGCGGCACGTCCACCGTGTCGTCCAGCAGCAGGTCCTGCTGCGTGCGCACGCGCTCGCCGCGCAGCACCGCGGGCGTGACGGCCGACGCATGGCCCCGCATGGCGGCCAGCACGCGTTCGGCGATCTGCTCCAGGTCGGCCTTGCGCTCGCGCAGGTAGGCGTCCTCCATCTCGTCGAACTGGCGCGCGATGATTTCCAGCTGCGTGGTCAGCGCCCATTCGGCGTTGTAGGAGCGCTCGGCGATCCAGTGCTTGACGCCCTGGATCAGCTCCTCGTCCTGCAGCAGCATCAGGTGCACGTCGAGCAGGGCGCTGAGCTCGTGCGGTGCCTCCTTCGGGCCCATCTGCGCGATGCTGCGCTGCAGGCGCCCGATCTCCTCGACCACCGCATTGCGCGCGACGCGCACGCGGTCGATCTCGGCCGCCACCTGGGAGGCGTCGATGAAGTAGTGCGCCACGTCCACGCGGCTGGAGGCCACCAGCACGGCCCGCCCGATGGCGATGCCGCGCGAGACCGCGCCGCCGTGGATCGAGAAGGTCACTCGCCCTCTCCGAACTTGTCGGCGATCAGGGCCAGCAGCGCGTCGCTGGCCTCCTGTTCGCGGGCGCCATCGGTCTCGAGCTCGACGACGGTGCCCAGGCCTGCGGCCAGCATCATGACGCCCATGATGCTCTTGGCGTTGACGCGGCGCTCGCCGCGCGACATCCAGACATCGCAGGGAAAACTGCCAGCCAGCTTGGTCAGCTTGGCCGAGGCGCGTGCGTGCAGACCCAGCCTATTGCTGATGGTCGTGGTGACTTTGATCATTCCTCTTCCTGCCCTGGTTCTGTGGCGCCACGGTAGACACCTGCATCACGCCCTGGATGCCCCCGGCCATGGCGCGGGCCACGACGACGTCGAGGGTTTCACGGCGGTAGGTCACGGCCCGCAGCAGCATGGGCAGGTTGACACCGGCCACCAGCTTGGAGCGCTGCCCGTCCACGATCTTCTGCGCCACGTTGAAGGGGGTGGCGCCGAACACGTCGGTCAGCACCAGCACGTCGTCGGTGGCCGCGAACTCCGCCATGTGCCGCTGCGCCTCCTGCAGGCTCTGCTCGAACGGAGCGGTGCTGTCCACGTCCATCGCCACCACCGCCTCGGCGCTGTCCGGAAAGACATGCAGCACGCAGTGACGCAGGGCGGATGCCAGCGGTGCGTGGGCGATGATCAGGATGCCTGCGGTCATGGCGTGGTCATGGGGCGGCCATTATGGCGTGCACCCTGGCGGAAGTACACGAATGCACCGACGCACAACACCAGCAACGCCGCAAATGCGCAACGCAGTGCCTGGGCCTTGTCCAGCCCCAGCGCGACCAGCGCGTCCACGCCCAGGCCGATGCCCCACTGCAGCACGAACACCCCCAGGAAGATGACCAGGTTGTAAGCCGACAACGCGCGGCCCGCCAATTCGGGCCCGAAGGCCATGCCTACGGCGGGCTGCGAGGGTGTGACGAAGGTGCTGGTCATGCAGAAAAGCGCCAGCACCGCGCCGGACCAGCCCACCAGGCCCGGCGGCAACAGCAGCAGCACCAGCAGGGCGGCAAAGCTCAGGGGCAGGCCGCGCCGGATCAGTTCGTCGGGCCGCAGCCCGCGTTTCGCCAGTACGGGCCCGGCCAGGCCCCAGGCCGCATAACTGCCCAGCATGGCGATGTTGATCCAGAACAGGCCCTGGGCGGCCTGCAGCGGCGTGTAACGCGCCACGTCCACCATCCACGGCGCGGCCCACAGCGTCTGCACCGCGAGCAAACCGCCGTAGCTGAAGAAGCCCATGGGCACGAGGCGGCGGAAGTACGGGTCGCGCCAGATGCGGGCATAACCGCCGTCGGCCTGCGGGGATTTCGCGCCCTGGGCCACGGGCGCCGCACCGGGCACGTACGCGCGGATCAGTCCCATCCCCACCAACAGCGCAACGGCCAGGCACAGGAAGAGCATGCGCCAGCCGACCAGGGGCACCAGCCACTGCACGGGCAGCGTGGACGCGACAGTGCCCAGCGAACCCGTCATCAGCATCCAGGAATTGGCGCGCAGTTGCACGGCGGGCGCCATCCAGCGCCGAAAGCCCGTGAGCGGCGCCATCAGGCAAGCACTGAGTCCCACGCCGCACAAGACCCGCGCCAGCAGCAGGCTGCCGAAGTTGCGGGACTGCGCGAAGGCCACACACCCCAGCACCGCCACGGCCAGGAAGCCGAGCAACACGCGGCGCGGGCCGAAGCGGTCCAGCCAGCTGCCCAGCGGCAGTTGCGTGAGCGCGAAGCCGAGGAAGTAGCCCCCAGCCAGCAGGCCCAGGTCGCGCGCGTGCAGCGCGAATTCCGCGCTGAGCACCGGCGACAGGGTGGCCGTGATGGCGCGCACCAGCGTGGAGATGAAGTACACGCAGGCGAAGGCGAGGAACACCGCCACGGCGGTGCGGGGCGGCAAGGGGCTCACCGGCGTGCCTTCGTGCCGCGCACGGTGGTGCAAGCGCCCCTCAGAGCAGCCGGGCGGGCGCTCATTGCAGGCGCAGCCCGGCGAAGAAGGGCTCGGTGGCCTCCGGCTTCAGCGCCTCGGCATAGACCATCGCCACGAACACGTCGGTGCCGCGCGCGAACCACGCGCCCTGCAGCGCCACAGCGCGGCCGGCGGCGCCCTCACCCTGCACGCGCAGGCGCACCGATTCGGGGAGGGCGCTGGCATGGGTCAGCTGGAAGGGTGTGCTGTCCTGTTGGCGCACCTGCACGCCCTTTAGCACCGCGGCGCGCCACTGCAGCAGCACGGGCCCGACCAGGGCGGGTGTCTCCAGGTGCGCATGGCCCACGGCGAAGGTGGCGCCATCGGCCTCGCAGGTGCGCATGGCCAGCAGGACCGCGCCACCGGCCATCGCGACTTCGGCGGAGTTCTCGTGGGGCTTGCAGGGGAAGGAGGCGACCAGCCCGGTGGCGGCGACGGGCACCTCACGCCAGTTCAGGGCCGGGGAGCAGGCGCCCAGCAGCAGGGCAAGAACGGGCAGGGACCAGCGCATGCACCATTATCGGCAGCGCCACGGCGCGGGGCCTGTCGTGTGCGGGCGATACCGGGGGCGCCTACTTGAGGGCGCCGAAGACCTTCTTGAGCAGGGCGCTGCCCGTGCCCACCGGGTCCTGGCGGATCTTCTTCTCTTCGTCGCCGATCACGACATAGAGGCCGTCCAGCGTCTTGCCGGTGACGTACTGCTGGATGTTGGCGTCCTGTTTCTTCACCAGCCCCAGGCCGGCCATCTTGCCCGCGACCTGGTTGTACTTCTCGGCCAGGCCGACCTTCTCGGTGGCCTTGGTGACGACGGGCAGGAATTTCACGCCCAGTGGCTCGCGGGTCTTCTCGGCGAAGAAGTTGGTCACCGAGGTGTCGCCACCGGTCAGGATGTTCTTGGCATCGGTGACGGTCATGCTGTTGACGGCGCCCACGAGCAGGTCCTTGGCCATGGGCACCGCGGATTCGGCGGCGCGGTTCATCGAGGTGATGAGTTCGTCGACCCGCTTGCCCTGGCCCAGCTTCTTCATGAGCTTGGCCGCGTCGTCCAGGAATCCGGGCAAGGGGATGCGAACCTTTTCGTTGCCCAGAAATCCATCCGTCTTGCCGAGCAGCGCGATGGCCGCGGTCGCGCCCTTCTCCAGGGCCGCTTTCAGGCCCTGCGTGGCTTCGGTATTGGTCAGGTCGCCCAGGCTCAGCGCATGCGCGCGGGTGTGGGCCAGCAACACGAGGGCCGCCAGGCTGCCCGTGGAAACGGCACTAAACTCTCTTCGATCCATGGGACGCTCCTCTGCTGCAATGATGTTGTTGACCCGCTACTGTGCCGCAGTTGCTGCGGCGTTGGCAATCGCGGGTTGCGGCGTCGAGTCTAAGGCCCCGCAGCCGGCACCCGCCTCGCGCTTCGTGCTGCTCGATGGCAGCGCGGTGCAGACGGCAGACCTGCGGGGCAAGGTGACGCTGGTGAACTTCTGGGCCACGAGCTGCACCATCTGCGTGGCCGAGATGCCGCGCATCGTCGACACCTACCAGCGCTACCACGCGCGCGGCTTCGAGACGCTGGCCGTGGCGATGCGCTACGACCCGCCCAGCTACGTCGTGAACTACGCCGAGACGCGCCGCCTGCCCTTCAAGGTTGCCATCGACAACATGGGCGCAGCCGCCGAGGCATGGGGGCCGGTCGAGGCGACGCCCACGAGCTTTTTGCTGAACCGGCGTGGCGAGATCGTGCAGCGCTTCGTGGGCGAACCAGACTTCGCGGCCCTGCACAAGACGATCGAGAAGCTGCTGGCCGAGCCTGCTGGCGCTTGATCCCTCACCACTCCCACCGCATCCGCCACTCCGGAAAGAAGCAGCCATGCAACACACCGTCCGCGTCTGGGACCTGCCCACCCGGCTCTTCCACTGGGCCCTGGTGGCCTGCATCGTCGGGTCGGCCGTGACCGGGCAAGTAGGTGGCAATGCGATGGTCTGGCACTTCCGCTGCGGGTATGCGATTGCCACGCTGCTGCTGTTCCGCATCCTGTGGGGCTTCGTCGGCGGCCGCTGGTCGCGCTTCGCGTCCTTCGTGAAGGGACCGGGCGCGGTGCTGGCCTACCTGCGGGGCCGGGCGCCGGTGCTGCACACGGCCGGCCACAACCCGCTGGGCGCGTTGTCGGTGATCGCGATGCTGCTGGTGTTGGTTGCGCAGGTGGCTTCGGGCTCGATGAGCGACGACGAGATCGCATGGTTCGGCCCCATGACCAAGTTCGTGTCCGGGGCCACCGTGGCGCTTGCCACCTGGTACCACAAGGGCTGGGGCAAGTACTTGGTGCTGGCCCTCGTGCTGCTGCACTTGTTGGCCGTGGCGTATTACGAGGCCGTCAAGCGCCAGAGTATCGTGGGGCCGATGGTTGCCGGCGACAAGCAGTTCGCGGAGCCCGTCGCGTCGGCGCGCGACGACCTCGCGTCCCGCCTCGGCGCGCTGGTGCTGCTGGGCCTGTGCGCAGGCGTGGTGTACTGGGCCGTGTCTTTGGGGGCCTGACCATGGAACCCATTGCCGCGGTGTCCATCCGCCCACTGCGGCCGGGGGACGACCTGAACGCGGTAAGGGCCCTGCTGCGTGAATACGTGCAGAGCCTCGGGATCGACCTGGCTTTCCAGGGCGTCGAAGAAGAACTCGCAGGCCTGCCAGGCGAATACGCCAGTCCGCGCGGTTGCTTCCTGCTGGCATTCGCCGGCGGTGGGGAGCTTGCGGGTTGCTGTGGCCTGCGGCCGCTGGAGAATGTGGACTACCTCGATGCCTGCGAGATGAAGCGGCTCTATGTGCGGCCGGCATACCGACGGCTGGGCGCCGGCCGCCAGTTGGCTGAGGCCACGCTGGACGCCGCGCGCCAGGCAGGCTACCGCAACCTGCTGCTGGACACGCTGAGCGACATGGAGACGGCCCGCGCGCTGTACACGGACCTGGGCTTCGTGGAGGTCCCGCCCTACTACCACAACCCCATCGCGGGGGCGCACTACCTCAAGGCGCAGCTTTACTGAGTCTGAGCGGTAGGTTGGCAATCCCCGGGATAGCCAAGGACGCTGCCTTCATCCAGTGCACCCGTGGAACCGGCTTTGCCGGGCCACCGGGTGCGCCCCCCAGTGGGGGGGATGGGACGGTTACACGCAGTGAACCGTCCAAACGGGGGGCGTCCTAGTTCACCCCTTGGCCTGGGCCAGCATCGTGCCCGCGTCGCTGACTTCAAACTTGCCGGGTGCTTCGACGTTCAACGTGGTGACCTTGCCATCCTTGACCAGCATCGAATAACGGTTGCTGCGCACGCCCATGCCGCGGCCCGTCAGGTCGAGCGTCAGCCCCAGGGCCTTGGCGAAGTCCGCGCTGCCGTCGCCCAGCATGCGCACCTTGCCGTCCGTTTTCAGGTTACGCGCCCAGGCGCCCATCACGAAGGCATCGTTCGCACTCACGCACCAGATCTCGTCGACGCCCGCAGACTTGAGCTCGTCGAACTTCTCCAGGTAACCGGGCACATGCTTGGCCGAGCAGGTGGGCGTGAAGGCACCGGGGACGGCGAAGAGCGCGATGGTCTTGCCGGCAGCAGACTTGGTCACAGGCACGGGATTGGGGCCGATGCTGCAGCCATTGCCTTCGACCTCCGAATATTCCATCAGGGTGGCTTCGGGAAGGGCGTCACCTACTTTGATCATCTGGTTCTCCTGGACATGAGGGTGGAAAGAGGGCCCGACCGCAATGGGAGGCCGCAAACAGAAACGGCCCACATTGTGAGCCGTTTCAGGAGGGGTTGCAGCGTCACCGCCGCAAAGGGATCAGACCAGCACTGCCTTTTGCACCAAGCGGGTCGCGACCCAGTTCTTGGTCTTGGACAGCGGACGGCTTTCCGTGATCTCGATCACGTCGCCCATCTTGTACTCGCCCTTTTCGTCATGGGCGTGGTACTTGCTGGTGCGGGCCACGATCTTGCCGTAGAGCTCGTGCTTCACGCGGCGCTCGATCAGCACGGTCACGGTCTTGGCGCGCTTGTCACTGACCACCTTGCCGATCAGAGTGCGCTTGAGGCTTGCCTTGGCTTCCGTCATTTTGCGGCTCCTTCGGTGGCTTTCTTCTTCTCGACCAAGATCGTCTTGGCGCGAGCGATGTCACGGCGCGTGGAGCGCAGCGTGGTGGTGTTGTTCAGCTGTTGCGTAGCCTTCTGCATGCGCAGGCCGAAATGGGCCTTCTGCAGCGACTTCACTTCAGCTTCCAGGCCAGCAACGTCCTTCTGGCGAAGTTCTTTGGTATTCATGGCAGATCTCCGAGCTTACTGGCCGATCATGCGTGCCACGAAGGTGGTACGCAATGGCAACTTGGCAGCCGCGAGGCGGAATGCCTCGCGCGCCAGCTCTTCGGGAACCCCCACGATTTCGTAGAGCACCTTGCCGGGCTGGATCTCAGCCACGTAGTACTCGGGGTTGCCCTTGCCGTTACCCATACGCACTTCGGCGGGCTTTTGCGAGATGGGCTTGTCCGGGAAGATCCGGATCCAGATACGGCCGCCACGCTTCACGTGGCGCGAAATGGCACGGCGTGCCGCTTCGATCTGGCGCGCCGTGAGGCGGCCGCGATCCGTCGATTTCAGACCGAAATCACCAAACGCCACCGAGTTGCCTCGGGTGGCGATACCGGTGTTGCGGCCCTTTTGCTCTTTGCGGTATTTCCGGCGAGCGGGTTGCAGCATGTCGATTCTCCGTTGTACGAGGCCTGTTTATCAGGCCTTGGTGCCGTCAGCTGCTGCAGCTGGCGCGCTAGCCTTGCGGACGCGCTTAACGGCGGTTTTCGCGTCGGCACCAGCGGTGGCCTCGGCGGGTTTGTCGCTGCCATCGGCAGGGGCGCCAGCGGCACCGGCCGGGCGGCGCGGTGCACCACGGGGACCGGCACCCGGACGGTCGCCAGGGCGGCCGTCACGGCGCGGACCACGGGGGCGGCGCTCATCGTCGGGGCGCGGGGTCTCCACGGCAGCAGGCAGGTCGTTGCGACCCAGCGTGTCACCCTTGTAGACCCACACCTTCACGCCGATCACACCGTAGGTGGTCTTGGCTTCGGAGGTGCCGTAATCGATGTCGGCGCGCAGCGTGTGCAGCGGCACGCGACCTTCACGGTACCACTCGGTACGTGCGATCTCGATGCCGTTCAGGCGGCCGGCGGACATGATCTTGATGCCCTGGGCGCCCAGGCGCATCGCGTTCTGCATCGCACGCTTCATGGCGCGGCGGAACATGATGCGCTTCTCGAGCTGCTGCGTGATGCTGTCGGCGATCAGCTTGGCATCGATTTCAGGCTTGCGCACTTCTTCGATGTTCACCGCCACCGGCACGCCCAGCTGCTTGCCGAGTTCGCGCTTGAGGTTCTCGATGTCCTCGCCCTTCTTGCCGATCACCACGCCCGGACGTGCCGAGAAGATGGTGATGCGGGCGTTCTT
Organism: Burkholderiaceae bacterium; assembly: GCA_965278985.1. Taxonomy (GTDB): domain Bacteria; phylum Pseudomonadota; class Gammaproteobacteria; order Burkholderiales; family Burkholderiaceae_C; genus CAISIP01. The sequence goes on from OZ257131.1 coordinate 4,635,301, forward strand.
GGCAGGGCGCTCGATCAGCACGCGCGAAACGGATGCGTTCTTGAGCTTCTTCTTCAGGTACTCGCGGACCTTGACGTCTTCGGCGAGCATGCCGGCGAAGTCACGGTCGTTCGCATACCAGCGCGACGCCCAGTTGCGGCTGACAGCGAGGCGAAAGCCGGTGGGGTGGATTTTCTGTCCCATACGATTCCAGCCTCTATCAGTTGCCGACCGTCACGTACACATGGCACGTGGGCTTGCGGATCTGGTTGCCACGCCCTTTGGCGCGGGCCGTGAAGCGGCGCAGCGATGCGCCTTGCTCGACGTAGATGGTCTTCACCTTCAGTTCGTCGATGTCCGCGCCGTCGTTGTGCTCGGCGTTGGCGATTGCCGACTCGAGCACCTTCTTGATGATGCCGGCGGCCTTCTTCTGCGTGAATTGCAGGATGTTCAGCGCCTGGTCCACCTTCTTGCCGCGGATCAGGTCCGCGACCAGACGACCCTTGTCGACAGACAGGCGGACGCCGCGCAGGGTTGCTTTGGTTTCCATGGTGTTGCCTTACTTCCGAACGACTTTTTTGTCGGCAGGATGGCCCTTGAAAGTCCGGGTGAGTGCGAACTCGCCCAGCTTGTGGCCAACCATCTGGTCGGTGATGTAGACCGGCACGTGCTGCTTGCCGTTGTGCACGGCGATGGTCAGGCCGATGAACTCGGGCAGGATCATCGAGCGACGCGACCAGGTCTTGATCGGCTTCTTGTCCTTGGTCGTCACGGCCTTGTCGGCCTTGGCTGCCAAGTGGTGGTCCACGAAGGGGCCCTTCTTGAGAGAACGTGTCATTGTGCGTGCCCCTTACTTCTTGCGACGCGAAACGATCATGACCTGGGTGCGCTTGTTGTTGCGCGTGCGGTAGCCCTTGGTCAGATTGCCCCACGGATCCACCGGGTGGCGGCCTTCGCCGGTCTTGCCTTCACCACCACCGTGCGGGTGGTCGATCGGGTTCATGACCACACCGCGCACGGTCGGGCGAATACCCATCCAGCGCTTGACACCGGCCTTGCCCAGACGGCGCAGGCTGTGTTCTTCGTTGGCCACCTGGCCAATCGTGGCGCGGCAGTCGATGTGGATCTTGCGGACTTCGCCCGAGCGCATACGCACCTGGGCATAGGTACCCTCACGGGCCAGCAGCGTCGCGGACGCGCCAGCGGAACGCACCACCTGTGCACCCTTGCCGACTTGCAGCTCGATGCAGTGGATGATCGAACCCACCGGGATGTTGCGGATCGGCAGCGTGTTGCCCACACGGATCGGCGCTTCCGCACCGTTCAGGATCGTGGAGCCCACTTCCAGGCTGCGCGGCGCAATGATGTAGCGGCGCTCGCCATCGGCGTAGCAGACCAGCGCCAGATGCGCCGAGCGGTTCGGGTCGTACTCGATACGCTCCACCTTCGCTGGGATGCCATCCTTCTCGCGGCGGAAGTCCACCACACGGTAGTGGTGCTTGTGGCCACCACCCTTGTGGCGGGTCGTGATGTGGCCGTTGTTGTTGCGGCCGGCCTGCTGGAATTGCGGCTCCAGCAGGGGCGCGTACGGCTCACCCTTGTACAGGTGATCACGCGAGATCTTCACCACGCCACGACGGCCTGGCGAAGTCGGTTTCATCTTGATGACAGCCATGATTACGCGGCCTCCCCACTCAGGTTCAGTTCCTGGCCCGGCTTGAGCGTGACGTACGCCTTGCGCACGTTGTCACGGCGGCCCATGGACTTGCCGAAGCGCTTGGACTTGCCCTTGGTGTTCATCACCGACACGCCCTTCACTTCCACCTTGAACATCAGTTCCACGGCAGCCTTGATTTCAGGCTTGGTGGCATCCTGCAGCACCTTGAAGGTCACGGAATTGCTCTTCTCGGCGACCATCGTGGCCTTCTCGGACACGATCGGCGCGACCAGCACCTGCATCAGGCGGCCTTCGTCGAATTTCTGCGCGCTCATGCGAACATCTCCTTGAGCTGGTCCACGGCGGCGCGGGTCACCAGCACCTTGCGGTAGTGCACCAGCGACACCGGATCGGCGTAACGGGGCTCGACCACCAGCACGTTGACCAGGTTGCGCGAGGCCAGATACAGGTTCTCGTCCACCTGGTCCGAAATCACCAGCACGGAATCCAGGTTCATCGCCTTCAGACGCGCTGCCAGAGGCTTGGTCTTGGGCGAATCCACCTGCAGCGACTCCACCACTGCCAAGCGGCCTTCACGGGCCAGCTGCGACAGGATGGACGCCATGCCGGCGCGGTACATCTTCTTGTTGATCTTCTGCGTGAAGTTCTCGTTGGGCATGTTCGGGAAAATCCGACCACCCCCACGCCACAGCGGCGAGGACGTCATACCAGCACGTGCGCGACCCGTACCCTTTTGCTTGAAAGGCTTCTTGGTCGAGTGCTTGACCTGCTCACGGTCCTTCTGCGCACGGGTGCCTTGGCGGGCGTTGGCCTGGTAGGCCACGACCATCTGGTGCACCAGATCTTCGTTGTAGTCACGACCGAAGACAGTCTCGGGCACGTCGAACTTGGACGTGGCCTGACCTTGGTCGTTGAGGAGTTCGAGCTGCATCAGTTCGCTCCCTTCACAGCGGGCTTGGCCTTCACGGCCGGACGCACGGTGACGAAGCCACCGGCCGAGCCGGGCACTGCGCCCTTGATCAGCAACAGCTGGCGCGTTTCGTCGATGCGGATCACATCGAGGTTCTGCGTGGTGACGGTATCGTCACCCAGGTGACCCGTCATGCGCTTGCCGGGGAACACGCGGCCGGGATCCTGCGCCATACCGATGGAGCCGGGCACGTTGTGCGAACGGCTGTTGCCGTGCGACGCGCGTTGCGAGCTCATGTGGTGGCGCTTGATAGTGCCAGCGTAGCCCTTGCCGATGCTCGTGCCCTGCACGTCGACCTTCTGGCCCACGGCGAACAGATCAGCGACTGGCAGCTGCACGCCAGCGGCGTACTTGGCAGCGGTCTCGGGGGTCACGCGGAATTCGCGAATGATTTCGCCAGCTTCGACGCCGGCCTTGGCCAGGTGGCCCGCGGCGGGCTTGCTGACACGGGACGCCTTGCGCGCACCGAAAGTCACTTGCAGGGCGACGTAGCCGTCGGTGTCCTGCGTCTTGACCTGGGTCACTCGGTTGTTAGACACGTCGACCACCGTGACAGGAACAGCGTCCCCGTCATCGGTGAACAGGCGCATCATGCCCACCTTGCGGCCCAGCAACCCCATGGAGGTGCTCAGACTCATGTTTTTCTCCGTTGCTTTCACCGCGGCCGCTGCAATTGGCTGCGCGCGTTTGGAATGTGAAAGACTGGTTGATAAAGCCTGCGGGGTTGGCGACCTGATTTCCAGGTGCCAACCCCGCAGAGCCCGCGATTATAGGAAGAATCCCTATGGCTAGCAAGTGCGCGGGCAAGTCACCGGCTGCGGACCCCTGTCCATCCAGCCGGCCGCCGCATTTACTGCAGCTTGATCTCCACGTCCACGCCTGCGGGCAGGTCGAGTTTCATCAGGGCGTCCACTGTCTTGTCGGTGGGGTCCACGATGTCCATCAGACGCTGGTGCGTGCGGATCTCCAGCTGGTCGCGGCTCGTCTTGTTGACGTGGGGCGAACGCAGGATGTCGAAACGCTTCATGCGGGTCGGCAGGGGCACGGGGCCCTTGACGATCGCGCCGGTGCGCTTGGCGGTGTCCACGATCTCGGCAGCGGACTGGTCGATCAGCTTGTAATCGAAGGCCTTCAGGCGGATACGGATCTTCTGTTTGGTAGCCATGGCTGTTCCTTGTGTCCGTCGATGATCAGGCGATGATCTTGGCCACCACGCCGGCGCCCACCGTCTTGCCGCCTTCACGGATGGCGAAGCGCAGGCCTTCTTCCATCGCGATCGGGTTGATCAGCTTGACCGTGATCGACACGTTGTCGCCAGGCATCACCATTTCCTTGCCCTCGGGCAGCTCGATGGCACCCGTCACGTCCGTCGTGCGGAAGTAGAACTGGGGACGGTAGTTGTTGAAGAACGGCGTGTGGCGACCACCTTCGTCCTTCGACAGCACGTAGATCTCGCCCGTGAAGTGCGTGTGGGGCTTGATCGAGCCGGGCTTGCACAGCACCTGGCCGCGCTCGACTTCTTCGCGCTTCGTGCCGCGCAGCAGGATACCGACGTTGTCGCCAGCCTGACCCTGGTCCAGCAGCTTGCGGAACATCTCAACGCCCGTGCAGGTCGTCTTGGCCGTGGCCTTGATGCCCACGATCTCGATTTCCTCGCCGACCTTGATCACGCCACGCTCCACACGGCCCGTCACCACGGTGCCACGGCCGGAGATGGAGAACACGTCTTCCACAGGCATCAGGAAGGTACCGTCCACCGCGCGCTCGGGCGTGGGGATGTAGCTGTCCAGCGCATCGGCCAGCTTCATGATGGCTTCTTCGCCCAGGGGGCCCTTGTCGCCTTCCATGGCGAGCTTGGCCGAGCCGTGGATGATGGGGGTGTCGTCGCCGGGGAACTCGTACTTGTCGAGCAGCTCGCGCACTTCCATCTCGACGAGCTCAAGCAGCTCGGCGTCGTCCACCATGTCGCACTTGTTCAGGAACACGATGATGTAGGGCACGCCCACCTGGCGGGCCAGCAGGATGTGCTCGCGGGTCTGGGGCATCGGGCCGTCAGCGGCCGAGCACACCAGGATCGCGCCGTCCATCTGCGCGGCGCCGGTGATCATGTTCTTCACATAGTCGGCGTGGCCGGGGCAGTCCACGTGGGCGTAGTGGCGTGCCTTGGTCTCGTATTCGACGTGTGCGGTGTTGATCGTGATGCCGCGGGCCTTTTCTTCGGGAGCCGCGTCGATCTGGTCATAGGCCTTGGCCTCGCCGCCAAACTTGGCCGCCAGGATCGTCGTGATCGCCGCCGTCAGCGTCGTCTTGCCGTGGTCCACGTGACCGATCGTGCCCACGTTCACGTGGGGCTTCGTACGCGCAAATTTCTCTTTTCCCATGTCTTCTCTCCAAAGAGCAATGCCAGTGGTTCAGGTTTAATGTTTCCGGTGGCGCCTGGTTCCTTCCGCACTGGCACGGAAGGGGCTGGCCACCGAAGACAGGGCCCGCGACGCTTGCACGCCGCGGAAAATGCTTACTTGGCGCGTGCCGCCATGATGGCTTCGGACACGTTGCGCGGGGCTTCCGAGTAGTGCTTGAACTCCATCGTGTAGGTAGCGCGGCCTTGCGACATCGAGCGCAGGGTCGTGGAGTAGCCGAACATTTCGGACAGCGGCACTTCAGCCTTGATGGCCTTGCCACCGCCGGCCATGTCTTCCATGCCCTGCACCATGCCGCGGCGGGACGACAGGTCGCCCATCACGTTGCCGGCGTAGTCTTCGGGCGTTTCCACTTCCACGGCCATCATGGGCTCGAGGATGACGGGGCCGGCCTTGCGGCAGCCTTCCTTGAAACCGAAGATGGCGGCCATCTTGAACGCCAGTTCGTTCGAGTCCACGTCGTGGTACGAACCGAAGTGCAGCGTGACCTTGACGTCCACCACCGGGTAACCGGCCAGCACGCCCTGCGTCACGGCTTCGTTGATGCCCTTCTCGACCGCGGGAATGAATTCACGCGGCACCACACCGCCCTTGATGGCGTCGACGAATTCGATGCCCTTGCCGGCTTCGTTGGGCTCGATCTTGAGCACCACGTGGCCGTACTGGCCCTTGCCGCCGGACTGGCGCACGAACTTGCCTTCGGCATCTTCCACCGTCTTGCGAATGGTTTCGCGGTAGGCCACCTGGGGCTTGCCGACGTTGGCTTCCACGCCGAATTCGCGCTTCATGCGGTCCACGATGATTTCGAGGTGCAGCTCGCCCATGCCGGCGATCAGGGTCTGGCCCGATTCCTCGTCGGTCTTCACGCGGAAGGAAGGATCTTCGGCTGCCAGGCGCTGCAGCGCGATACCCATCTTTTCCTGGTCGGTCTTGGTCTTGGGTTCGACGGCCTGCGTGATCACAGGCTCGGGGAACACCATGCGCTCCAGCACGATCGGCGAGTTGATGTCGCACAGGGTCTCGCCCGTGGTGACGTCCTTCAGGCCCACGCAGGCAGCGATGTCGCCGGCGCGGATCTCTTCGATTTCAATACGGTCGTTGGCATGCATCTGCACGATACGGCCGATACGCTCTTTCTTTTCGCGCACCGAGTTATAGACGGTGTCACCCTTGGTCAACACACCGGAATACACACGCACGAAAGTCAGCTGGCCCACGAAGGGGTCGGTCATCAGCTTGAAGGCCAGGGCCGAGAACTTCTCGTTGTCTTGGGCCTTGCGCGTGATTTCCTTCTCGTCCTCGTCCGTGCCTTGCACCGGGGGAATGTCCACGGGGGAAGGCAGGTAGTCGATCACGGCGTCCAGCATGCGCTGCACACCCTTGTTCTTGAAGGCGGTGCCGCACAGCATCGGCTGGATCTCGGTGGCCAGGGTGCGGTGGCGCAGGCCCAGCTTGATCTCTTCCTCGGTGAGCTCGCCCTCTTCGAGGTACTTGTTCATGAGTTCTTCGTTGGCTTCGGCCGCGGCCTCGACCATCTTCTCGCGCCACTCCTTGGCCGTGGCTTGCAACTCGGCGGGAATGTCCTTGTATTCGAACTTCATGCCCTGGGAGGCTTCGTCCCAGATGATGGCCTTCATCTTGAGCAGGTCCACCACGCCGGTGAAGTTTTCCTCGGCACCGATCGGGATCACGATGGGCACGGGGTTGGCCTTCAGGCGCAGGCGCATCTGGTCATAGACCTTGAAGAAGTTGGCACCGGTACGGTCCATCTTGTTCACGAAGGCCAGACGGGGCACCTTGTACTTGGTGGCCTGGCGCCACACGGTTTCCGACTGGGGCTGCACGCCACCCACGGCGCAATACACCATGCAGGCACCGTCCAGCACGCGCATGGAGCGCTCCACCTCGATGGTGAAGTCCACGTGGCCGGGGGTGTCGATGATATTGAAGCGGTGCTCGGGGTAGGACAGGTCCATGCCCTTCCAGAAGCAGGTGGTGGCAGCGGACGTGATCGTGATGCCGCGCTCCTGCTCCTGCTCCATCCAGTCCATGGTGGCCGCGCCATCGTGCACTTCGCCGATCTTGTGGTTCACGCCCGTGTAGAACAGGATGCGTTCGGTCGTGGTGGTCTTGCCGGCGTCGATGTGGGCAGAGATACCGATATTGCGGTATCGCTCGAGGGGGGTCTTGCGAGCCATGGTGAATCCTTGAATGATCGCGTTGGGGAGTCTGTCTGCGGAACAGCTACGCAGCTACCGGACAGAAAAGAAGAGGGCCATCCATCGACACAAGGCCGCGGCATCGAGGATGCGCGCGGCCTTCGGCAACAGTCGGGATGCCGGGGACTTTTTTAGAAGCGGAAGTGGCTGAAGGCCTTGTTGGCCTCGGCCATGCGGTGCACTTCGTCACGCTTCTTCATGGCGCCGCCGCGGCCTTCGGTGGCTTCCATGAGTTCGTTGGCCAGGCGCATGGCCATGGACTTCTCGCCACGCTTGCGGGCGGCTTCCTTGATCCAGCGCATGGACAGCGCCAGGCGGCGCACGGGACGCACTTCCACAGGCACCTGGTAGTTGGCACCACCCACGCGGCGGGACTTCACTTCCACCATGGGCTTGACATTGTTGATGGCCATCGTGAAGGCTTCGACCGGATCCTTGCCCGGGTTCTTCTTCTCGATCTGCTCGAGGGCACCGTAGATGATGCGCTCGGCCACAGCCTTCTTGCCACCTTCCATGATCACGTTCATGAACTTGGAGAGTTCGACGTTTCCGAACTTGGGATCAGGCAGGATTTCCCGTTTGGGGACTTCGCGACGACGCGGCATATTTCACCTCTTATGAACTTCAGTTGGCGTTTTGGACAATCCAAAACACCTTGGGGACCATGAAGGCCCCCACTTACTCGACCCACCGGGATCACCCCGGGGCGGGCCGCCGTATCCACGGCATGCTGGCAGCACACCGTGAAATTCTTGCGAAAGCCGATCAGGCCTTCTTGGGACGCTTGGCGCCGTACTTGGAGCGCGACTGCTTGCGATCCTTCACGCCCTGCAGGTCCAGCGAACCGCGCACGATGTGGTAACGCACCCCGGGCAGATCCTTCACACGGCCGCCGCGCACCAGCACCACCGAGTGCTCTTGCAGGTTGTGGCCTTCACCGCCGATGTAGGAGATGACTTCGAAGCCGTTGGTCAGACGCACCTTGGCGACCTTGCGCAGCGCGGAGTTGGGCTTCTTGGGGGTCGTGGTGTACACACGGGTGCAGACACCGCGACGCTGGGGCGAGTTCTCCATGGCGGGACTCTTGGACTTGATGGTCTCGACTTCCCGACCCTGGCGCACTAGCTGATTGATGGTTGGCACAAAAGGCTCCTGATGAGCTGGCACCACTTGTTAGCAGCGCCGTACATGGAACGCAATGATTAGCGTCCATTAAAAACATGAAACGGACTTCAAAAGCCCGAAAAGCCCACGACTATAGCAGAGGGCGTTCGGCCACGCAAGCGCGGCTGCATCTCGCCGCGCCCGGGGGCTTCAGCGGGCCAGCTCGTACAGCGCCGATCCGTCGCCGTTGTCCTTGACCAGCTTGATCGCCGGATTGGCGGAGAGGTACTTCGCGGCCGTGCTGGAGGACAGGAAGGTCAGCTGCACGCCCGGCACCGGCAGGATGCGCCAGTTGCCGTCAGCCGTGGGGTTGATCGCCCCGGTGGTGCCCGTGAGGTACTGGATCAGCGCCTCCCGGTTCTCCTCGGGCGCGTCGAGCACCACCTTCTTGGCGGACAGCCCAGGGAAATTGCCGCCGCCGAAGGCCCGGTAGTTGTTGGTCACCACCAGGAACGGCGCGTCGGGCTGGATGGGCGCACCCTGGAAGCGCAGGTTCTTGACGCGGTTGGCGCCCGCCACCGCCACGCTGCCGTTGATCGCGTATTTCGCGGGTTGCGTCAGGTCCAGCTCGTATTGCACGCCGTCGATGGTGTCGAAGTTGAACGAGGGGAAGGCGCTGTTGATCAGGTCCTGGCTGGGCGCACCCTTGGGATCGATGCGGTTGAACTGCCCGGCCGACATCTCCAGCCATTCCTGCACCTCGGCACCGGTCAGCAGCACGGCCTTGAGCGTGTTGGGGTAGATGTAGAGATCGGCCGTGTGCTTGATCGCCAGCGGGCCTGCCGGGATATCGGTGTAGTAGGACCAACCCTGGCGTCCACCCGACTTGAAGGGCGCGGCGGCCGAGAGGATCGGCAGCTTGTCGTACTCGGTCCCCTGCACCGCGCGCTTCACATAGGCGATCTGCGCGTTCGACACGATCTGCACGGAAGGGTCGTCCGCCACCAGCGCGAAGTAGCTGTAGATGGGTGCGGCGCTTTCGGCGACGCGGCCACGCACGTACTCCAGTGTCTGCGCGTGCTCTTCGGCGATGGCCCGCTCGACCATGGGATCGGACTCGGCCACCGACTTCTTTGCCGCCTTGTCGAAGATGGGCCGGATGCTGGCCTGGCTGCTCACCACCTTCCAGCTGCCGCCAGCGTTGTCCAGCGTCAGGTCGATCACGCCCAGGTGGTCGCCCCAGCGCCCGGGCATCACGGCCGGGATGCCGTTGATGGTGCCCTTGGCTACATCCACCTTCGGGTAGGTGGCAAAAGCCGGGCCGGGAAATTCGGCGTGGGCATGGCCGAAGAGGATGGCGTCGATGCCGGGCACCGTGGCCAGGCCCGAGACGGCGTTCTCGGCCGCGACGCCGATGTCGCCCCGCTCCAGGCCCGAGTGCGGCACGGCGATGACCAGCTGCGCGCCCTTGGCCCGCATCTCGGGCACGTACTTGCGGGCCGTCTCCACGATGTCACGCGTGACCACGCGGCCCTCCAGGTTCTGCTTGTCCCACTGCATGATCTGCGGCGGCGCGAAGCCGATCACGCCGATCACCAGCGACTGGGTCTGGCCCTGCGCGTCCTTGAACTTGCGGTCCAGCAGCACGTAGGGCACGAAGGCGTTCTGCGCGTTGACGCCGTCCTTGGCGTCGACGTACACGTTGGCGTTCACGTAGGGGAAATTCGCGCCCTGCAAGGCGCGGCGCAGGAACGGCAGTCCGAAATTGAACTCGTGGTTGCCGATGTTGGCTGCGTCGTAGCCCAGCTGGTTCATGACCTTGTAGGCCGGGTGGACCTGCCCGTCCTGCAGCGGCTTGACCTTCGCCACCACGTCGCCCAGCGGGCTGCCCTGCAGCAGGTCGCCGTTGTCGATCAGGACGCTGTTAGCGGCCTCCGCACGCGCCGCCTTGATCAGCGTGATGGCGCGCGAGAGGCCGAACTGGTCGGTGGCCTTGTCCTGGTAGTAGTCGTAACTCAGCAGGTTCATGTGCACATCCGTGGTCTCCAGGATGCGCAGCTTCATCTCGGCAGCGCTGGCGGTCGTGGCCAGCAGCAGACCGGCCAAGCCGGTCCAGACGATACGGGAATTCATGGCAATGGCCCTCCGCCTTCTGTGGAATCGGCGGCCATTATGGCGATGCCGGTGCGCGGCGACTACCGCGCGGCGTACCGGCTCACTGGATCCAGAGGCGGATCGCGTCCCAGCTGCGGCCCAGCCAGCCCGCTTGCGACACGTCTTCCAACGCCACCAGGGGCAGCTCGGCCAGCGGCTGGTTGTCCAGCGCCACCTTCAGCGTGCCCACGGCCTGGCCCTTCCTGAAGGGTGCCACCAGCGGGTCGGGGCGGGCCACCGAGGTCTTCACCTTGGCGCCCATGCCCGAGGGCACCGTCACCACCAACGGACGCGGGCTGCCCAGCTTGAGCGCGGGTGCAGAGCCCTTCCAGACAGCAGGCGAGACCACCGGCTGGCCGGCATCGAAAAGCTTGACCGCGTCGAAGGCCGTGAAACCCCAGTTCAGCAGCTTCTGCGATTCATTGGCACGCGCGTTGTCGCTTGCCGCGCCCAGCACGACGGACAACAAGCGGCGGCCGCCCATATTGCCCAGGTTCGGAAAGTCGCGGCGGGCCGTGGCGACCATGCAGTAGCCGGCCGCTTCGGTGTAGCTGGTCTTCAGGCCGTCCACGGAGGGGTCGCGGTACAGCAGCAAGTTGCGGTTGTTCTCGTTCGTGGCGGGGGTGCCGGGGTAGCGGTATTTCCTGGTCGCGTAGTACTTCAGGTACTCGGGGAAATCCTGCAGCAGGCGTGTGGAGAGGATGCTCAGGTCGCGCGCCGTGGTGGTGTGGCCGGCCTCGGCCGTGCCGTCCGGATTCTTGTAGCGGGTGTTGACCATGCCCAGGGCCTTGGCCTGGTCGTTCATGAGTTGCACGAAACGCTCCACCGAGCCGCCCACGCCTTCGGCCAATGCGATGGTCGCATCGTTGCCGGACTGCACGACCATGCCCTGCACGAGGTCCTCGACGGGCACCTGCATCCCGGGCGCGATGAACATGCGGGAGCCCTCCATCTTCCCGGCGCGCTCGCTGACCGGCAGCTTCTGCTCGAGTGCCACCTTCCTGCTGCGCAAGGCGTCGAAGACCACATAGGCCGCCATCAGCTTGGTCATCGACGCGGGCTCCACGGCCGTGTCGATGTCCTTCTGGGCCAGGACCTGGTTGGAAGTGACATCCACCAGCAGGTAGGACCGCGCGGCGATCACGGGCGGCGGTGGACTTTGCGCGGCCGCGAGCAGGGACCACAGCAGGGTGCAGACGAATGCGAAAAACTTCATGCAGAGGGGTCGGAACGGAACAAGAAGAGGGGCGTGGTGCCCCTCGCGGCGTCAGGAGCCGCAGGTCGCGCGCAGGTGGCGCAGCACCAGTCCCCGCAGGACGGTCAATTGTCCGTGGAAAAAATGCGAGGCCCCGGGCATCACTGTGACAGGAAGATTCTGCGGACGCGCCCACGCCATCACGTCGGACAGGGGCACGGTGTCGTCCTGCTCGCCGTGCACCAGCAGCGCGCGATCGTGCAGTTCGTCGGACAGCGGCAGCACCGGAAAGCGGCTCACCGCGGTGCCCACGAAGACCAGGCTGCGCAGGTCGCGCGCCGCCGCCAGTTCGGCCACGGCCCCCGCCGCCACGAAAGAGCCGAAAGAGAACCCCGCGAGCGCCAGCGGTCCGTCGGCCGCGCACTGCGCCACCACCGCGCGCAGGTCATCCAGCTCGCCCCGGCCTTCATCGTGCACACCGACGCTGCGGCCGACACCGCGGAAGTTGAAACGCACGGCGCGCCAGCCATGCAACACGAACGCGCGCGCCAGGGTCTGCACCACCTTGTTGTCCATGGTGCCGCCGAAGAGCGGATGCGGGTGCGCGATGACGGCCACGCCGCGCGGTGGCTGGCCATCGGCGGGCAGGTCCTGCAGCACCTCCACGTCGCCCGCGGGCCCCTGCAGGATGCTGCGTTCGCTGGCGGCGTTCATGGCCGCGCGCTCACCGGCCCACGTCCGGCGGCAGCACCAGCCGCTCCACCACCTCGCCGTTCTTCAGGTGCGACTCGACGATCTCGTCGATGTCTTTGTGGTCCACATAGGTGTACCAGACGGCTTCGGGGTAGACCACCACCACCGGTCCGCCGGCGCAGCGGTCCAGGCAGCCAGCCTTGTTGACGCGCACCTTGCCGGCCCCGGACAGGCCGGCGGCCTTCACCTGCTTCTTGCAGTGGTCGAAGGCTTCCTGGGAATGGTGGTCGGCGCAGCTCGCCTCGCCGTTGGTGCGCTGGTTGAGGCAGAAGAACACATGGCGCGAGAAGTACGACGGTGCCTTCGCAGCGCCGGATGCAGTGGGCTGGGTCATAGCCGGATTCTAGGTTTGTGCGGATCCGGGCGCAGGGGCCGGGTCGCCCTTGTCGGACCCCCACAGCCGCGCGACCAGGTAAACCAGCGCCGCATAGGGCCACAACCAGCCCAGCCATTGCGCGAGGCCATGGAATCGGATGAAGCGCCCCTGCTCCCAGGTCAGCAGTGTCTGGGAGAAATACGGGTCCAACGGCGCCTGGTTCAGCACGCTCAGGTAGATGCCCATCGCCAGCAGCGCCAGCGCGGCGCAGCCCCGGCGCGGCACGCGCAACAGCAGCAGCGAGAGCGCCGTGGCGGCCACCAGGGCCACCAGCACGGCCGGACGCATCCATTCCCACGCGTGTGCCGGGCCGAAGGTCATGGTGGCGCTGAAGGCCGTGCCGAGAATGCCCGTGAGCACGACGCCCAGGGCGATCCCCAGGCGGTGGCGCCGCTGCCGCACCACGCAATAGGCCACCAGACACGGGATCAGCGCGCCCAGCACCACGCACAGGAACTCCGCCGCCGGCACCAGCGGCTGCAATTCCACGTCACGCACGGGCAGCCACTCCAGGAAGGGGGTATCGGCCAGCAGCTCGGCCAGCGTGTCCTCGACGCGCTCCAGCACCTGGCCCAGCCCCAGTGGCACCGCAGCCGGAAACAGCAGCGCCGCAGGCCACAGCGCCAACAGCACCAGCGCGCCCTGGGCATCGGCGACGAACCAGCGCGCGCGCAGCCGGTTCCAGCGCGCGATGGCGCCCATGCGCTCCAGCAGCGCCGCCGCCACGGCGCCGACCCAGGCACCGGCGGTGTTCAGCGCGAAGTCCACGTTCGACGGCACCCTGCGCGGCAGGTAGTTCTGCAGGCATTCCATGCCCAGCGACAACACGGTGCAGGCCAGGGTCGCCCACGCCACCGCATAGCGGCCGCGGCCCGTGCGCAGGGCCGTCAGCGCCAGCAGAAAGCCCGCCGGCATGTAGCCCAGCAGGTTGGACACCAGGTCGAAACCCGTCCAATAGCGTGGCCAGGGTGCCCAGAGGAAGGACAACGGCATGTAGCCCTGGTCGCGCCAACCCTCGAAGGGAAACAGGCTGGCATAGACGATCAGCCCCAGGTAGGCCAGCCCCAGCGGCAGTGAAGCGGTCTGGTGCCTGCCGGTGGCCACGTCAGAAGGGGCGCACCACGACCAGCAGCACGATGCCCAGCAGCAGCAGCACCGGCACCTCGTTGAACCAGCGGTACCACACATGGCTGCGCGACTGGCCCGCGCGCAGCTTGCGCAGCAGGGCACTGCAGACATGCTGGTAACCCAGCGCGAGCACCACCAGGGCGATCTTGGCGTGCAGCCAGCCGTTGCCCGGGCCCCGGCCGTAGCCAGGCACATCCCACAGCAGCACCAGCATCCAGATGCCGAAGCCCAGCGCCGGGAACGACAGGATGTTGGTGAAGCGGTACAGCTTGGTCGCCATCAGCAGCAGCCGGTCCCGCTCGGCCACCGAGCCGGGCGGCACCTGCGCCAGATTCACGAAGATGCGGGGCAGGTAGAAGAGCCCCGCGAACCAGCTGGTGACGAAAACGATGTGGAAGGCTTTGACCCAGAGCATGGCGTGCAGTTTAGGACAGCCTCCCGGGCTTGCCCTTGCACAGGGGTACGGGCAAAAAAAACCCCAGCACGGTGGCTGGGGGGGAAGCCTTTATTGCTGTCACACATCAAGGCCCCGCTCAGGGAGGAAAAGCGGGGGGCGACGAATCGCCCGGTTGCAATCTAGCAAAATACGAAACGCGCCACAAGAGATTTGTTACAAAATCCCCACATTCGGGGCCCGACCCCGTGTAGACGTGACATCGCCGCGACAACCCGCACCCACTTCCGACATTCCACCCATGCAAGCACCTGCTCCTTTTCCCCTGGCCCGTCCCCGCCGGTTGCGTCGAGACGCCTTCACGCGCGACCTGGTGCGCGAGCACCGGCTCGCGCCCGAAGACCTGATCTACCCCGTCTTCGTGGTCGACGGCCAGCAGCAGCGCCAGGCCGTCGCGTCCATGCCCGGCGTGGAGCGGGTGAGCCTGGACCTGCTGCTGCCCGTGGCCGAGCGCTGCCTGCAGCTGGGTGTGCCGGCGCTGGCGCTGTTCCCGGTGATCGACCCCGCCCTCAAGACGCCCGATGGACGCGAGGCCCTGAACCCCGAAGGCCTGGTGCCGCGCGTGGTGCGCGCGCTGAAGGAACGCTTCCCCGAGCTGGGCGTGATGACCGACGTGGCGCTGGACCCCTTCACCAGCCACGGCCAGGACGGCCTGCTGCACCCGGACCCTGCCGAGAACGGCTACATCCTGAACGACGAAACGGTGGAGGTGCTGGTGCAGCAGGCCCTGGTACAGGCCGATGCCGGCGTGGACATCGTGGCGCCCAGCGACATGATGGACGGCCGCATCGGCGCGATCCGCAGGGCGCTGGAGTCCAAGGGCCACGTCCACACCCGCATCATGGCCTACAGCGCCAAGTACGCCAGCGCTTTCTACGGACCCTTCCGCGACGCCGTGGGCTCGGCCACGAACCTAGGCAAGAGCAACAAGAAGGTCTACCAGATGGACCCCGGCAACAGCGACGAAGCCCTGCGCGAGGTGGCGATGGATATCGCCGAAGGTGCCGACATGGTGATGGTCAAGCCCGGCATGCCCTACCTGGACATCGTGCGCCGCGTGAAGGACGAATTCCGCGTGCCCACCTTCGCCTACCAGGTCAGCGGCGAATACGCGATGCTGCAGGCCGCCGGCCGCAACGGCTGGCTGGACCTCGAGGCGGTGATGATGGAGAGCCTGCTGGCCTTCCGCCGCGCCGGGGCGGACGGGGTGCTGACCTACTTTGCGCTGGAGGCTGCCGAGCGGCTGCGCCGGGGCTGACCCGGGACGTCGGTGGCAGGCGGTGGCAGGTGGTGGCCTGCACGCCTCGCCACGGGCAGCGCAGCTGCGGACCTGCATGCGGGCCTGTTGGCGCACTGCAACACGCGGGCGACGCACGGTGGCTTCCATCGCGGGGCGCTCGGCCGATACCCGATAGACTGTAAGCGTACGTAGCCGAGGTGCACCGCGCACTGCTGGCCACACGCTGCGGAAGACGCGCTGACCTCCCAGCAGTCCCGGCAGCCGCCGAAGGAATTCCGCATGCTTTCCATCGCATCCGCTGTCTCACCGTTCGCGCCCGTTGTCCCCCGCCCCCGCTGCTCTCCCACCCCCCTGGCGCTCGCGCTGGCCCTGGCCTTTGCAGCGATGCCTCCGGCCAGCCGGGCCCAGGCCCTGCCCACCGGCGGCGTGGCCATCCACGGCCAGTCACAGATCACCCAGCCCGCAGCGAACCAGCTGCGGGTGACCACCCAGAACGGCGCGGGCACGAACCATTCGGCCATCGACTGGCAGGGCTTCTCCATTGGCGCGGGCGCCGGCGTGTATTTCCAGCAGCCTGGCGCCACCAGCACCTCCATCAACCGCGTGGTCACGAACACGCCCTCGCAGCTTTTCGGCAACCTGGGCTCCAACGGCCACCTGGTGCTGGTGAACCAGGCCGGCATCGCCGTCGGTGCCGGCGCGGTGATCGACACGGCCGGCTTCACGGCGTCCACGCTGGGCATGTCGCAGGCCGATGCCATCGCAGGGCGGATGCGCTTCGGGGATGCCGGCGTGCTGGGCACGGCCACGCTGACCGTGGACGGACAGATCCTGGCGCGCCATGGCGACGTGGTGCTGATCGCGCCGCAGCTGGACACCGGCGCCAGCGCCCTGGTACAGGCCCCCAATGGCGCCACGGTGCTGGCAGCGGGCCAGCAGGTGGAGATCACGGGCCGCGGCCTGGAAGGCATCCGCCTCGTGGTGCAGGCGCCGGAGAACGCGGTGCGCAACCTGGGCATGCTCACGGGCGACGCAGTGGGCATCTTCGCGGGCACGCTGCACCATAGCGGGCAGATCTCGGCCACGACCGCCGCGCTGGAAGGCGGCAGGGTGGTGCTGAAAGCGGCAGGCGACGTGTACGTCGAGGGGCAGGGCACGGTCACGGCAACCGGCACGGGCGTGCAGGCACACGGCGGCAGCGTGGACGTGCTGGGCCACCGCGTGGTGCTGACCGACCAGGCGCAGGTGGACGTGTCGGGCACGCAGGGCGGCGGCCGCATCCGGATCGGCGGCGACTTCCAGGGCAGGAATGCGGAGGTGCCGAATGCCGAGCGGACCTACGTGGGACCGGACACCACGGTGCGCGCGGATGCCATGCAGCGCGGCGAGGGCGGACGCATCATCGTGTGGGCCGACCAGCAGACGCTGGCGGCCGGCCAGATCAGTGCGCGCGGTGGGGCGCTGGGCGGTGACGGGGGCTTCGCCGAAGTGTCCGGCAAGCAGGCCCTGGCCTTCGACGCGGCCGTGAACCTCGGCGCCCCGCAGGGCCACCAGGGCACGCTGCTGCTCGACCCGCAGAACATCACGCTGACCAACTCCGGGGCGACGCTGACGCAGGCGCTGCTGGATTTCCTGAACAACACCCTGGGCCTCAACACCACCATCAACGTCGCCAGCCTGAGCGGCCTGGCCGGCGACGTCGTGCTGCAGGCCACGCAGAACATCGACGTCAACGCGGCCATCAATCTGGCCAACAAGGCCCTCACGCTGCAGGCGCAGGACGACATCAACGTGAGCGCGGGCATCACCCTGACCACGGCGGGCAAGGCGCTGACGCTGGAGGCGGGCGGCATCATCACGGTGAATGCCGCCCTCGCCACCAACAACGGCGCCATCGTCCTGCAAGCCAACGCACCGGGCCTGAATGGCCCTGGCCCCAGCGGCAGTGCGGTGTATGTGGGCGCCGGCGGGTCGCTGGCCAGCACCAACGGCGCCATCACGCTGTGGTCCGAAGGCAGCGACGTGGGCGGCAACAGCATCTACCTCAGCGGCACTGTCAACGCCGGCACGGGCACGCTGACGCTGCAGGGCCAGCGCATCGACCAGGTCCTCGGCTCCGCACTGTTCGGTGGCAGCGTGTCGATGCTGTCCGACGCGGCCATCACCCTGGCCGGCACCACCCTCGCGTCCGCCGGGCTCGACGCACAGACCAGCTCCTCGGTCAACGGCGACATGGTGGTCACCAACCTCGTGGAGTCCGCGGGCGCCATGTCGCTGGACATCGCCCGGACGCTGCGGGTCGCCTCCACCGCCGGCAGCGCGGCCGCATTGCGCGCCTCGGGTGGGCAGACCATCGACGCGCAGACCGTGCAGGTGCAGGGAGGCACCGGAGGCGCCGCCTCCATCGAGAACAACGGCACCGGCCCGCAGACCATCACGGCCAACACCGTCACGCTGACCGGGGGCGCCACTGGGAGCAACAACTACGCATTGATCAGAAGCAACGGTGACCAGAGCCTGTCGTCCATCAACTACGCTCTTACCGGTGGCGCCGGGACCATCGGCAACTTCGCGGCCATCCGCCAGGTCAATGCCGGCGCGTTCTCGCAGACGGTGACCGTACGCAGCGGGGGCAGCGTCGTGCTGCAAGGCGGTTCGTCCACGGCCAGCGGTCTGGGCGCGGGCGTGGACAACAGCCACGCGGCGATCGACGCCGAGGGCACCGGCGGCCAGACGGTACAGTTCCTCTCCGGTGGGAACCTGACGCTCACCGGCGGCTCCGTGGGCAGCGGCAACTACGCGGAGGTCTGGAGCCGGAACAACCAGGTGATGTCCGGCAACGCCGTTATCCAGCTGACGGGCGGCACCAGTGGCGGCAGCGACCTGAACGACAACAACAACGGTGCCTCCTTGGTGGCCGACCTGGGCAACCAGTCCATCACCGCGCAGGGCATCACGCTGCAAGGCGGTTCGGGCGGTACGGCCAACGCGGCCCTGATCGTGGGCCAAATGCTGCAGACCCTCACGGTCGGCGCCGGGGGCATCAGCATGACGGGCGGCGGTGGCACGGGCGCCGACAAGACGAATCTGGCCGGCATCCTGCAATTCGGCACCGGTGCCGGCGCGGGCCAGCAGATCAGCCTGCAGGGCAACCTGACACTGCAGGGAGGCTCCAGCGCCGCCACCAATGTGGGCCTGTACCTGGGCACCGATCCGCCGCCCAATTTCGGCGCCGGCAGCAGCGCCCTGATCCGCAGCGACGGCCTCGCCCAGACCATCACCTTCACCACCGCGGGCCGCACGCTGGGCATGACCGGCGGCTCCAACGGCAGCCGCAATGAAGCCAGCATCGAGGCCTATGGCGGCACCCAGACCATCCAGGGCAGCACCACGGCCAACGCGCCGACCCTGCAGATCACGGCGGGCAGCGGCGGCGTGACGGGCGAAGGCAACTATGCCCGGATCACCAACTACACGGCCGCCCTGCAGACACTCGACGTGGGCACCACCACGCTCAACGGCGGCAACGGCACCGGCGTGGACGGTGCGGCACTGGTCACCGCGGCACTGCAGGACATCACGGTGCGCGGCAGCCTGGCGCTGCAGGGCGGCAGCGGCACCACCACCAATGGCGGCGCACGCATCGGCGGCCGCGTCACGGGCAACACGAACCTGACCCTGCATGCCACCGGCAACATCGACGTGACCGGGCAGGCCAACGGCGCGGCCCTGGGCTCCAGCCCCACCGGCGTGGCCCAGACCAACACCATCGACGCCACGGCCGACGGCAACATCACGCTCACGCCCGGCGGGGTGTCCGGCGGGGTGCGCGTGGGCTCGCGCGCAGGCGACGTGCAGGCCGGCGACATCCGGCTGGTGGCTGGCAACAGCATCACGCTGGCCGCCGGCGGCGGCGGCACCGCGGCCATCCGCACGCTGGGCGACGTGGCGCTCAGCGCCACCAGTGGCAGCATCACGCAGGACACCACGGCCCTCATCATGGCCGGCTTCCTGTCGGCGAATGCGCACTCGGGCATCGGCTTCGGTGGCAGTGGCAATGCAGCCACCCTCGTCTACCTGAACAACGCCAGCAGTGGCGCGATCAACTTCACCGGTGCCGCGGGCGCGACCACGACCTTCACCGGCATCGACCAATTCGCCGGCGGCAACGTGGGCCTCTACGTGGACGGTTTCGCCGCCACCGGCCCGATCAACGCACTGGGAGGTACCGTGACCATCGCGCCGGCCACGGCCGCGCGCGATGTCCGCATCGAAACCGCCGCCACGCCGGGGGTGCTGAGCCTGTCGCCCGCCGCGCTGCAGTCGTTCCACACCGGCGACCTGCGCATCGGGCGTTTCGACGGCAGCGGCACGCTGACGCTGGATGCGGTGGTGAGTGGCCTGGACGTGGCCGGCCTCGCGTTGTGGAACGGCGGCAACATCGTGGGCACGGCAGGCAGCAACCTCAGCCTGGCCAGCGACGTGGAGCTGCGCGCCAGCGGCGACATCACGCTCACCGGTGTCGGGATCTTCCTGGCCGACAACCGGAGCCTCTCGATCCAGGCCGACCAGGACCTCAACGGCACTGGCAGCGTGTCCATCGACCGATCGACGCTGCAGGTGGGCAGCAGCGCCGCCAACACCCTGGGCAACATGGGTGTGTCGGGCGCGACCGTGCAGGTCTCGGCCACCACGGGCAGCACCTCGCTCACCGTGCAGGGTGCAGGCAACCAGGCCTTCCAGGCGCAGCAGGAGATCCGCTTCCTCAACGGCAGCAGCGGCACCGACGACGTGCTGGTCACGACCGGCACCGGCACGCAGAGCTTCTCTGCCGGCACGATGCTGCGGCTGCAGGGCGGCGCGGGTGATGCCACCACCACCTATGTGTCCGCAGGTGGCGCGCAGACGGTGTCCGCGCTGGGGCTGGAGATACTGGGGGGCGCCTCGGGCACGGCCAACGGCAACTACGCGTGGCTGCAGGCGGCGGGCAACCAGACGCTGGCCGTCGGCGCGGCCGGCATCACGCTGACGGGCGGTGGCGGCAGCTTCACGGCCAACAACGCGTTGCTGACGCAGTCGGGCAGCGGCAACACGCAGACCATCAGCCTCACAGGCGGAGGCGGCATCACGCTGCAGGGCGGCTCGTCGTCGGGCGGTGGGTGGGTAAGCACGCCAGGCGGCGCCACGCAAGGCAGTGGTGCGTCGCTCGGCACCGCAGGCACGCAGGCCATCACCCTGGACGGCGGCGCCATCACGCTGCAGGGGGGCACGGTCGGCAGGGTCAACATCGCGTCGCTCTACGCGACCGGCGCCAGCCAGAGCATCAGCGGCGCGTCGTCGCTCACGATCACCGGCGGTGCCAACGGCGGCGCCGACGACCTGGGGAACTTCGCCACGATCAACGCCTCGGGCACGCAGACGATCTCGGCCAGCAGCATCACGCTGACGGGCGGCGCGAACGGTGCGGAGAACTTCGCGCGCATCCTGAGCCAGGGCAACCAGGGCATCACGGCCTCGGGCATGTCCCTGACGGGGGGCGCGGATGGTGGCGGTGTGGACATGGGCAACCGCGCCGTGGTGCAGTCCAACGCCAGCCAGACGCTCACACTCGGCGCGGGCGGCCTCACACTCACGGGCGGCGGCGGCAGCCTGACCGACAACGCCGCGATGGTGCTGCAGGAGGGCACCGGCAGCGCGACGCAGACCATCACCATCGGCACGGGCGGCAACCTGGCGATGACCGGCGGCAGCTCGGCGATGGTGGGCGTGGGCGGTGCCACGCACGGCAGCCGCGCGCTGATCGAATCCCTGGGTGCGGCGCAGACCATCAGCCTGGCCACCGGCGGCATCACGCTCACGGGGGGTAGCGCCGGCAGCCGGGCCTATGCGCAGATCTACGCCGAGAACGGCAGCCAGACCGTCAACGCGGCCGGCGCGCTGGTGCTCACCGGCGGCAGCGGCGGCGGGGCGGCCGACGAAGGCAACCTGGCGCGCATCCTGGCATCTGCAGGGCTGCAGACAATCAACGCGGGCGCCACCACGCTGCTGGGCGGCGCGGCCGGCACGGAGAACACGGCCACCATCCAGGCCCCTGCGCAGCAGGTCACCATCGGTGGCAACCTCGCGCTGACCGGCGGTGGATCCACCACCGGCGGCGCACGCATCGGCGGTACCACCGGCAACACCCAGCTGGCGCTGGACGTGGCCGGCAACGTGACCCTCTCCGGCGGCTCGGGCAGCGGTGCGGCCATCGGCAGCAGCAGCACGGGCAGCGGCCTGGCCAACACCATCACGCTGCACGCCACGGGCGCGCTGAACTTCAACCCCAGCGGCACGCGCGGCGTGCGCATCGGCTCCACGGCGGCCGACGTGGCGGGCGGCAACATCAGCGTCTCGGCCGATGGTGGCATCGTCTTCAACGCCAGCGGCACGGTGGGCACGGCAGCCATCCGCACGCTGGGCAACGTCACGCTGCAGTCCAGCGCCGGCAGCATCAACCAGTCTTCCGAGGCCGTGGTCCTGGCCGGCCAGCTCTCGGCATCGGCACAAGGCTTCATCGGCATGCTGGGCACGAACAGCGTGGGCCGTTTTGCCGCCAACACCGATACGGGCGACATCGCCTTCAGCAACACGCAGGCCTTCGCGCTGGGCAACATCGACAGCGCCAACGGCCTGCTGCTCTCGACCGGCGGCAATGGCGCGATCACGCAGGCCGCGGGCAGCACCGTGCTCGTGGAGGGCGATACATCGATCAACACGGGCAGCGGCAACATCGCGCTCACCGAGGCCACCAACAATTTCCAGGGCGCCGTCGGCGCCACGGGGGGCATCGTGCGCATCCGCGATGCCACCGGCCTGCTGCTGGACGACTTCCATGTGGCCGGGCTGGTGGTGCAGGCAGGCGGCGCGATCACCGTGGGCGGCAGCATCCAGGCCAGCCTGGCGGGCGACGCCGTGGCGCTGGCCTCGCTGGGCGGCGCACTGGACGCAACGGACGGCAGCATCCTCACGCCGAACGGGCGCTGGCTGCTGTACCTGGCCGCGCCGGGCGCACACGCCTTCGGCAGCCTTGCGCCCGACTTCAAGCAGTACGGCGCCACGCTGGCCACGCCGGTCCTGGGCGCTGGCAACGGGCTGCTGTATGGCATCACCCCCACGGTCGGCGCGAGCCTGGGCGGTGCACCCCTGGGCAAGACCTACGATGGGCTGGCCAGCATCGCCACGGCTGGCGCGGTGGCCACGGCCACCGGCGCACTCTCCGGCGACGCCGTGGTGCTGGGCCTGGCCGCCACGGGCACGCTGGACAGCAAGAACGTGGGCACCGGCAAGACCATGACGGCCGGCGTGCAGATTGCCAGCGCCAGCGCCGGGGGTATCCCGGTCTATGGCTATGTGTTCACCGACAGCGGGACCGGCAGCAGCAGCGTCAGCGGTGCCGTGGCCACCGTGACACCCGCCACCATCACCGGCATCGGGGGCGTCGCCGCCACCAAGACCTACGACGGCAGCACGGCCCTGACACCCGGGACCACCCTGCAGACGACCGGCGCTGTGATCGCAGGCGCGGTGGCGGGCGACCAGCTGGGCATCGCGTACACCGGCGGCGGCTTCGGCAGCGCCAATGCCGGCACGCAGGCACTGTTGCTCACGGGCGTGAGCCTGACCGGGGCCGACGCGGGCAACTACGTGTTCGCCGGCAGCACCGCCAGCGGCACGGGCACCATCCTGGCCCTGCCCACCAGCACCTGGACGGGCAGCGGCGGCGACAGCCTGTGGTCCAACCCGCTGAACTGGGCGCTGGGCGCGGTGCCCGCAGGCCAGAACGTGCTGGCCGTGGTGGTGCCGGTCGGCAGCGGCAGCATCGTCTTCGACGCGGCCGCGGGCAGCACCAGCCTGCAGTCGCTGACCAGTGCACGGCCCGTGGTGCTGAGTGGCGGCAGCCTGGACATCGGGAGCCTGCTGCAGACCAGCCAGTACAGCCAGAGCGGCGGAGCCCTTGTCGGCGCGGGCCAGCTGCAGGTCAGCGGCAGCTTCAGCCAGAGCGGCGGCAGCATCAGCGTCGGCAGCGTGGACATCGCGCAGGCCAGCGGCAACCTGCAGCTGGGCCAGATCACCGCCGGCAGCATGCAGCTGGCCGCCGCCACCGGGGCCATCGTGCAGCGCAGCGGCACCCGCATCACCACCGGCGCGCTGCTGGCCACGGCCAACCAGGGCATCGTGCTGGGCAACAGTGGCAACCAGATCGGCAGCCTCTCGGCGCGCAACACCGGCAGCGGCAACATCATGGTCCGCAACGCCGGCGTGCTCACGCTCCAATCGCTGGCCAACGCAGGGGGCGACATCAGCGTGGACAACGTGGGGGAGGTGGTGTCCTTGGGAGCCATCGAGGCGTCGAACGACGTGGTCGTGGGCGCGCACAGCCCGCTCACCATCGGCAACGGCGGCGTCACGGCGGGGCATGACATCGTGCTGTCGGCGGGCGACGCGCCCGGCACGCCGGACGACATCCTCACGCTGAACGGCGCCCTGCGTGCCGGCAACAGCGTGACGCTGTTCGCGGGCTCCTTGCTGCAGCAGAACAACGCGGTCTTCGGCGCCAACGGCATCACGGCATTCGCGACCGACACCATCCGCTACGGGCTGCTGGCCAGCGCCAACAACCCGCCCATCAGCTACCGCACCGCTGCCGGGGTGATGGCGCCACCACCACGGGTAGCAGGGCAGAGCGCCCAGGAGGGCCCGAGCAACCCTGCCACCTTCACCGACAGCTTCCGGCAGCAGGTCGACGGCGCGCCACCCCAGACACTGGACGAGCGCCGCAAGGACGAGGACGCCATCGTCGCCGAAGGCGAGATCTGCAAGTAGGCGCGGCCGCTCACCCCGCGCGCTGGCGCGCCACGTGCCGGCGCAGGAAGCCCAGGCACACCAGCACCACCACCGCACCGCCTGCCATGTAGACGCCGGCGCCGCGCCAGGGCCACTGCAGCAGCGCCAGCGCGAGCAGCGGCGCGCCCACGAAGTTGCCCAGGTTGCCGAACTGCACCAAGCCACCGTTGACGAGGGCCACGTCGGCATCGCCGGGACGGAACAGCGCCGGAATCGAACCGATCGTGCCGGCCGGCAAGGTGCCCAGCAACACGAAGGCCAGCACCGCGAGGACCTGCGCCGCCAGACCAGGCGACGGCAGCGCCGCAAGACCTGCACCGGTCAGCAGCAAGCCCAGCGCCGACACCTGCACCAGCCGGTGGCCGGGAATGCCGCGCCCGAGCAGCCCCAGCGCCAGCACCGACCCCGCGAGCGCGGCGCAAGGCAGCCAGAAGGCGAGCTGCGCCCTGCCCTCGGCCGTGGTCGCCAGCAACGCCGGCAGGCTGCTGACCAGCGACACGAAGAGCAGCGTGTAGCCCAGGAACGTGGCCGGGATGCACAACAGCTTGCCCTGGCGCAGCAGGCGCCATTGCGACAGCGCCACGCTGCGCGCCGACAGGGCCGGTGCCGGGGCGCCCTGGGCGCCGTCCCTGGGCAGCAGGCGCAGGCACGCCATGCCCACGCCCAGCAATAACGCCGCATGCAGCAGCGGCAGCAGGCGCCAGTCGCCCAGCCGCAGCAACGGCGGCACCAGCAGTGCAGACAGGATGAAGGTGGAGGAGAAATACGCGCTCCACAACGCCATCACACGCGGCCGGTCCGCAGGCCCGCAGGCCCCCAGCATCAGCGTGGGAACCGCGACCACGATCGCCATGTGGGCCAGGCCTTCGAGCACGCGTGCGGCCAGCAGCAGGCCATACGCATCCACCATGAGCGGCAACAGGCTGCCCGGGATGGCCAGCCCCAGCCCCCAGGCCAGCGTGCGGCGCAGCCCCACGGCCTGGCACAACGCGCCCGCGAAGGTACCGGCCACCGCACCCACGATGCCGATGGTCGACAGGAAGGCGGCCTGCTCCAGCGGTCCCATCGGGCTGCGCGCCACGAGCCCGGGCAGCAGGTACGGCACCTTCGCGTACTGGAAAGCCGCCAGTTGCCCCGCGAGGTACAGCAGGCCGATCAGGCGCCAGGAGGTGGTGGGATGCATGGAAGAAATGCGCGTCGGGCGTTGCGGGGGGGGGCCGCTGCGGGGCGCCTGACGGTAGCACAGGGCAAGGCGTTATCCTGCACCCCCACGGAGGCCCCATGCGCATATTCGAGATCGTCGGCAACACCGTGCGCGAGGTCACGCAGTACCCGCTGCAGCTGCCCGAAGGCGGCATGGTGTGGATCGCCTGCAGCCGCGAGGAATTCTCCACGCAGATCGCCACGCTGCAGGCCACGCTGCTGCGCCTGAGCGGCCTGCAGCTCGTGGACCTGCACATCAGCGACCTGCTGAACCAGCAGCTGCCCTCGCGTTACGACTACACGGCGCAGTACGACCTGATGGTGTTCCGCCGGCTCGCTGCGGCCCATGGCAACGGCAACGGCACTGGCAACGGCAACGGCAATGGCAATGGCACGGGCAGCGGCAACGCGGAGCAGGTGAGCGAGGCCCGCCGGCGCTCGGGCCCGCCGATCCTGCGGCGCATCGACACCAACCCCGTGGGCTTCGCCATATTCGAGCGGCTGCTGCTGACCGTGCACCCCAACGACTGCCAGGTGCGCGAGGCCTACGCGTCGCGGCTGATGGCGGCCGCCGCCGACCCCGGCCCGGGCAACCGCGTGCCCACCAGCGCGGCCGACCTGATGCTGCGCATCGTGAGCCTGGCCGTGGACGGCTACCTGGACCTGCGCCGCGAAATGTCGCGCCAGCTCGAACACTGGCAGGAGGAGCTGCTCGCACCCGGCACCCGTTTCACGAACTGGAGCGCCCTGCTGCAGGCCCGCCTCGCGCTGCACGCGCTCGACGACATCAGCGAAGACCAGCGCACAGCCCTGCAGGACTGGATCGCCGCACTGGAGGACTGGCCTGCGGCCGCCACACCGGCCGCGCAGCGCGAGCATGACCTGCTCAAGGTGCGCAGCCGCGACGTGCTGGAGCACATCGAACGCGTGGTGCGCCACGTGCGCCGGCTGGAGCAGAACACCGAGACCACGCTGCAGATGCACTTCAACGCGCAGGGCCACCGCACCAACGAGATCATGCGCACGCTGACCGTGCTCACCGCCATCTTCCTGCCGCTGAACCTGATCACCGGCTTCTTCGGGATGAACTTCGACTTCCTCCCCCTGGTGCACCGCCAGGCGGGGATCTGGTGGGCCTTGGGCATCATGACGGCCGTGGGGCTGGGGTTCGTGGGGGTGTTCTGGCGCAAGCGGTACCTGGCGCGCACGTCCCAGTAAGTTGTCAGCAGACGATGGGCCAGGGGCATGCCGCAGAATCTTCGGCTCGGCCCGCTGCCCCTCGGCCCCACGGAAGGGTCCGAGCCACCCCCTGCGCGACGACATCCAGTAGACGCTCTGGGCCGCGGTGCATCCGCCTCCCACCGATGCTGTGGCGCCGACCCGGAATCTCCAATCCGCTGGGGCCGGGCGTGCAGGGGCGCCATACCCCCGCACATGCAAACATTCTTTCAAAAACTCGCATCAAATTAAAGAAAGCTTTAGCATCCTGCCCGACTGATTCAAATCGGCTTTCACGCGATGCGCACCACAGGCACCTACGCCACGAGCACCACGCTCGGTGAATCGGTGCGTGCGTTCGTGCCGCACCCGTTGCCTCCGGCCGATCCGGTGCTGGCGCCGGCCGCCTACGGCACCGCCACCGGCCGTGCCGAACTGGCACTGGCCCGGCTCTCCGGCGTGGCGGGCCTGGTGCCGTCGGTCGACTGGCTGCTGTACAGCGCCATCCGCAAGGAGGCGCTGCTGACCTCGCAGATCGAGGGCACGCAGGCCACGCTCACGGACCTGTTCGATGACGAGGCCGGCTTGGCCATTGCCAACACCGACGATGTGGAAGAGGTCAGCAACTACCTGCGCGCCTTCCGCCTGGTGCGCGACAACCTGCGCAGCCCGACGGGCCTGCCGCTGTCCGTGCGGCTGCTGTGCGACGCACACCGCCTGCTGTTGGATGGTGCGCGGGGCGCGGGCAAGCAGCCCGGCGAACTGCGGCGTTCGCAGAACTGGATCGGCGGTGCACGGCCGGGCCGGGCCGTGTTCGTGCCGCCGCCGCCAGACCAGGTGCCGGCCCTGCTGGCGGACCTGGAACGCTTTATCCATGACCCAGCGCCGACGCTGCCCCCCCTGGTGCGGATCGCGCTGGTGCATGTGCAGTTCGAGACCATCCACCCCTTCCTGGATGGCAATGGCCGTATCGGCCGCCTGCTGATCGCCGCCTTGCTGGAGCAATGGGGGCTGATGCCCGAGCCCTTGGTCTACCTCAGCAGCTACCTGAAGCAGCACCAGGGCGAGTACTACCGGCGCCTGTCGGCCGTGCGCACCGACGGCGACTGGGAGGGCTGGGTCGGCTTCTTCCTCGACGGCGTGGAGGCCGCAGCCAGCGAGGCCGAGCGTGGCATCGTGGCCGTCGCGAGCCTGATCAACGCCGACCGCCGTCGCCTGCTGGCCGCGCCGCGCGTGGGGGCGGTCGCGTTGCGGCTGTTCGAGCAACTGCCGCTGATGCCGCGCTTCACCATCGAGCAAGTGCGCCAGAAACTGGACACGACGTTCCCCACAGCCACCGCGGCGGTGAAACTGCTAGAGGAATTGGGCATCGTGGCCGAGCTCACGGGACAGAAGAAGAACCGCAGCTTCAGTTATGCGGCGTACGTCGAATTGCTGGCAGGAGACACATGACCGAGGGCCATCGCGAACGGGAATGTCCAGGCTGACTGACGGGCCGACGCGGACTTACTGCTGACCGCCAACCGCCAGTTCCACCGCCTGCCGGCGGGTCGCGTGCCCAGGCACTCCCAGAAGGACGCCGAGACCCACGGCGACTTCTTGCGGCTGCCAGGCTGGGCCGCGCCTGCACGCAACGCGTGGCTGGCCGAGACGCAGTTCTGCATCACCGGGCCGCCTGGGCCTGACCGCTCCGTGGTCAGAGGCTCAGACGAACGGCTGCGCCAGCTTCTCGGCCGCGAACACGCGCTGCACCGACGGCCGCTCCAGCACGCGGCGCAGGTACAGGCCCAGGTGCGTGCGGTCGCGGGCCGGGGCGACGTGTTGGAAATTGCGCGTCCAGCGGCACAGCGTGAGGCAGTAGGCGTCCAGCAGCGAGAAGTCCGCGCCCAGGAACCACGGGCCGCCATGGCGCGCGAGTTCGGCGTCCACCTGCTCCAGCAGCGCACCCACGCGCTGCTCGGCGTGTCGCTGGAGTTCCGTCGCACCGGCCGCGTTGCCGGCATCCATCCAACGGTGCGGATAGAAATACAGCAGCAGCGTGGGCTGCAGCGTGTTGGTCATCCACATCAGCCACTTGTAGGTGTGGGCGCGCGCGATGGTGCCCACCGGCGGCACGAGCCGCGCGCCGGGGGCGCTGTCGGCCAGGTGCAGGCAGATGGCAGCCGCTTCGTAGAGCACCAGGTCGCCCTCCACCAGCACGGGGATCAGGCCGTTGGGGTTCATGCGCAGGTAGTCGGGGGACTTGTGGCCGTCGTTGTCGCGGTCCACGGGGACCAGCTCGAAGGGGGCGCCGATCTCCTCCAGGAGGATGTAGGGCGCCATCGCGGCGGTGCTGGGGGCATGGTGCAGTTGGCGCATGGATGTCTCTCGCAAAGGATTGTTTTCAGGGCAGGCTGAAGAGGGCGGCGGCATTGCCCCAGGCGATGCGCTGCGCCACGTCCGGTGGCAGGCCGCCCAGCCAGCGGCGGGCCTGCTGCATCAGGTTGTCGTAGTCGGCCCAGCGGGCATTGATCCAGGTGTCCGAGCCGACCATGAAGCGGCCAGGGTATTTGAGCAGCAAGGCGCGCCATTCGGGGCACAGGGCGCCGCCCTCACACACCAGGCCGGGACGGTAGGAGAGCTCGCCCATCAGGCGGGGATACCGCGCCAGCAGCGCGTCCACGCGTTCCACCGGCGGGCCGCCGATGCCGGTGTGGGCCCAGACCAGGCGCAGGTCGCGGCCACCATCGGGTGCATGTGCCATCAGCAGGTCGATGGCCACGTCGTCCACATGGGCCAGCACGGCCAGCTGGCGCTGGGCGGCGAGCTGCATGAGCTGCTTCGCCACGGGGCCGTTGGCGTTGGCGCTGTCGTAGAGGTGGAATTCGCCGATGCCCTTGAAGGGGCCGGAGGCCGTGCCCCGGGCCAGCTCGTCCTGCACCATGCGGTAGATGCTGGGGTCGCGGAACCAGTTCGTGTAGTCGGCGCGGTTACGGTACAAGCGCACGAAGGGCACCACGGCCACGGCCTGCGGCGCTCCACGTGCCTGCTCGGTGGCCAGGGCCTTGGTGCCGTCGTTGGGCCGCGAGTTGGCGACGATGGCCCGCACGCCGTTGCGTTGGAAACGCGCCAGCACCTCGGCCATCGGATAGGGGCCGCTCTCGCCGTTCCAGGCCTCTTCGTTGTAGTGCAGGTGCGTGTCGAACAAGGGGCCCGTGTAATCGGCGGCCCGCAGCGGCAGGGACAGTGCGAGCAACAGGCCGGCTGCTGCGCCCGCAACGAACCTGCCAATGCGCAGCATCAGGCCAGGTGCTTGGCGAAGAAGGCCAGCGTGCGCTCGCGCGCCAGCGTGGCGGCGGGCGCATCGTAGGACCCGCGCTGGTCGCAGTTGAAGCCGTGGTCGGCCTCGTAGATGTGCACTTCCACTTCGGGATGCGCCTTTTTGAAGGCCTCCACGGATTCCAGCGAAATGTAGTGGTCCTTGGCGCCGAAGTGGGCCATCACGGGCACCTTGGGCTTGCGCGCGATCTCCACGGGTGTGGTGGAGCCACCGCCGTAGTACGGCGCCGCGGCGCTGATGCCATCCAGCGTGCACGCTGCGCGCCAGGTCAGCAAGCCGCCCCAGCAATACCCCACGACACCCACCTTGCCTCCCGAGGTTTGCGCGGCGTAGGCGATGGCGGCCTGGATGTCGGGCATCACGCCCGGCGCAGGCAGGCCTTCCACGGCCGCCTTCAGCGCACTGCCGGACTGCATGTCTTCGCCGGTGTAGCCCAGCTCCACGCCCTGCTGCACGCGGTGGAAGGTGGCGGGTGCCACGGCCAGGTAACCCTGCGCGGCATAACCATCCGCCACGGAGCGGATATGGCTGTTGACGCCGAAGATTTCCTGCAGCACCACGACGGCGCCCTTGGGCTTGCCGGCTGGTTTGGCCACATATGCGGGGAACTGGAAGCCGTCGGCGGAGGTGAGCTGGAGGGTTTCGGACACGGGAGGATCTCCTGGGGTGGTGAAGCATGGCGGCGCACACCGGCCACGCAAAGCCTGAGGGGCAGCGCGCACGGGATGCGCTGCGGCGAGCCGTGCATATTACGTCGCCCTCTGCGCGGGCACCATCCACGCGGGATTCATGGTGCCCTGGTGTATCGTGCGCTGCGCAGTTCCAACCCGGCCATCAAAGGACCCTCCATGCATCCAGTCGCGCTCGTCACCGGCGGCTCACGCGGCATCGGCGCCGCCACCGCCCTGCAGGCGGCCCGCAAGGGGTATGCGGTGGCCGTCAACTACCGCAGCGACGCCGCAGCCGCCCAGGCCGTGGTGGCCCAGATCCAGGCAGGTGGCGGCCGCGCCATCGCGGTGCAGGGCGACGTGGCGCAGGAAGAGCAGGTGCTGCAGATGTTCCAGCAGGTCGATGCAGAGTTGGGCCGGTTGCAGGTGCTGGTGAACAACGCGGGCGTGGTGGACGTGGCCTGCCGCGTCGAAGCGATGACGGTGCAACGGCTGCGCCGCATGTTCGACACCAACGTACTGGGCAGCATCGTCTGTGCGCGCGAGGCCGTGCGGCGGATGGGCACAAGCCACGGCGGCGAGGGCGGCGTGATCGTCAACCTCTCCAGCGTGGCGGCCAGCCTGGGCAGCCCGGGCCAATACGTGGACTACGCCGCCTCCAAAGGCGCCATCGACACCTTCACGACCGGGCTGGCGCTGGAGGTGGCAAGCGTTGGCATCCGCGTCGTGGGCGTGCGCCCGGGCGTGATCGACACCGACATCCATGCCTCGGGCGGCCAGCCCGACCGCGCCCAGCGGCTGGCGGCACAGTTGCCCATGCAACGCCCCGGCAGTGCGGAGGAAGTGGCCAACGCCATCGTGTGGCTGATGGGGCCCGAGGCGAGTTACGTAACGGGCACGACGCTGGACGTGTCGGGCGGACGCTGAATGGACACGCGCGAAGTCTTGACACCACAGACCGCGAGACTACGCTCTAATTCCTGCATGATCATCTACCGACAACACGCGTCACCACGCGAAGTCGTGAAGCTGCCCCTTAGTCGCTGGCCATGATATTCCAAGCCTCGCCATGAACGCCCGATGGAACTTTCGTGCAGTGCAGTTTCTGCCGATCATCAGCATTCTTGCCTTTGCAGCCTTTCTGTTCTGTGCCACGCCAACTAATGGTGACTTCTGGTGGTTTGATGCACCACGACATGCGATGAATGGGGTATTCCTGCGTGACCTGATCATGGAGGGCGGGCTCCTACGGCCTTTGGCATTCGCCAACGCATACTACGAGCAGTACCCAGCGATCAATATCGGTTTCTATCCCCCGTTTCTCTATCTCAGTTCGGTCCCCTTTCTCATCGTCTTCGGCGTGGACCACTCGGTATCCCAAGCCGTTGTGACGGGATACCTCGGTCTAGCAGGGCTGGCTGTCTATGCCATATGCATTCGCACAAGCCATCGCACGGTGGCAACCGCTGCAGCGATATGCGTCATGGGATTGCCGGAGATTGCCCTCTGGGGTTCGCAGGTGCAGCTTGATGTCCCCGCTCTTGCCTTGCTTCTGTGGTTGACCTATTTCCTCCTGAGATACATGGACCGCATGGAGCACCAGTGGATGTGGGCGGTGGCCATATGCCTCGGCCTCTCGATTCTGACGCGGATTCAAGTGCTCTTTGCGGCATTGCCCGCCAGCGGACTGCTTCTCTTCTACTATCGCAGAGGCTTCGAGCCGCCAGCACTGAAATACAGAATCGCTGCCTTGGTTGTGGCTGTCGCGATCGCCGCTCCAACTTTCTTTATGGCACTGTACTTCAGTCAGGTCAATCAGTCACTCGCGACGAAGATGCCGAATATGCCACCGCTACTGTCGACCGAAAACTGGACCTGGTACCTCGAAGCTCTTCCTGCTCAGCTGGGACCTTGGGGACTCTGCCTAGTTATCCTTGGGAGCATCGCAAGTGCTTGGCATGTCATAGCACGCCGCCGTGCTGAAAAGGACCTGATTCTGCTCTCGGCCATGTGCTTGAGTTCATGGATTTTCTTCACCGTGGTTTCCAATAAGGAACCTCGCTTCAATCTACCCAGTCTGCCATTCTTGGTGCTGATCGCTGTGTGGGGGTTGGAGCGTTGCAATATTCGGCTCGCACGCATACTGATGACATTAGCCGGCGGACTGATTGCCTACCACGCGGTTTTAGCGAGCGACCTTCCGAAGGTCACTGGGTTTCGAGAGGCCGCGACCCTTGCCCAACAGCGAACCCAATTCGGAATGAATGTGCTAATTTCGGCGCACAGAGACGGCTCATTTATTCACAGCATGCGAACCACTGGTGATCGCAAAGACATTGGCATACGACGTGCCGACAAAATGTTCGTGGATATAAAAATAATGCGCCAACTCGGTATTCGCGACCGCGACCTAAATGTTGCAGCTATAGAGAAAATGCTATATGAAGAGCATGTGACTACCATTGTAGCGCAGGAAGAATATCTTTCAGACCAACCTTCCATGCAAAATTTCGCTGGCCTTCTCAAATCAGGACAGAATTTTGTCAAGGTAGCGACCATTCCCATCACAGGCGCAACACGCAAAGATGAAAACACACTTAGCATATATATACGTCGGACAAAGGATTGAACTTCAAATGCTGCGCAACTATTAGACCGCATTAATCAGCTCTTAAAAACCCATATTTTACTCAAAATATACAAAAAAACGCTGTATACCACCATACCAGAAGCCTGTGAAGCTACCGAGCCCCAAGCAAAACTCCGCAGCGTGACAAGCAAAACCAACGCATTAAGGCCATAACAGAGGCCGACCGCAACTAGGTATTTGGGAACCACATAAATATGCCGCGTCCTGCTCTCAAAAGTAAATATCCTATTGAGGATATAGCTGACACATATTCCAAGGATGAACCCCCCAGCATTGGCTGCAAGATCACTCCAATGCGCCCCAAATCGCAAAAGCATGATTGTGCCATATCCTATGAACGTATTTATTACACCCACAATGACGTAACGAATAAGTGCTTGACTCATAGATTTTTTGAGTGTGACTATTCAGTCAATCACTCATGACGATGAAATCATTATTTCAATAAGCATGAAAAAAACACTTCCTTCTGTCGGCATCGTAGTTCCTTGCTATAACGAAAAAGAGGTGTTGCCAGAAACGACTTCAAGGCTGGTTGCACTAATGAACCGCATGAAGAAAACAGGGGAGATCGCCGAATCTAGTGCCATTTATTATGTTGACGACGGAAGCAAGGATTCGACTTGGATTGATATAGAAAAATACAGCCGACTTCACCCAGAAGTATGTGGAATCAAGTTGAGCAGAAATAGAGGGCACCAGAACGCATTACTGTGCGGCTTGATGGTCGCCAAGGGTGACGCACTCATCAGCGCCGATGCCGATCTTCAGGATGATCTTGAGATAATTCCGGAGATGCTGCGAAATTACAGGGAGGGGTTTGAGGTCGTATACGGTGTTCGAAGAAGTCGTACCACCGATACTTTTTTCAAGCGTTTCTCAGCAGAGTTATATTACAAAATATTGGAAAGAATGGGCGTCGAAGTGGTGTTCAACCATGCCGATTATCGACTGATGAGCCGCCGAGCCATCGAAAGCTTACGGGACTATCCAGAAAGCCATCTCTTTTTGCGAGGCCTCGTTCCACTATTGGGCTACGGGAGTACATCCGTGGAGTTTGACCGGGCTGAGCGTTTCGCTGGTGAGTCCAAGTATCCGATTGGAAAAATGCTTGCGTTAGCTTGGCAAGGCGTGACTTCCTTCACGGCCTATCCACTGAGACTGATTAGCGGCATGGGTGCACTCGTATCCATCGTCAGCCTGGGGCTTGCACTCTGGGCACTTTTCTTGCGCCTCCTCACGAATGAGAGCTTGCCTGGCTGGGCTTCAACAGTAATTCCTATGTATTTTCTGGGAGGCATCCAATTGCTGGGACTGGGCATCATCGGTGAATATCTAGCCAAGGTTTTCGAAGCCTCCAAACAACGTCCTAGATATCACGTCGAAGCACTCACAGGGAGTCAATTCGAGCCATAAACAGTATCGCGCTTGCGGACATTGCGCATCAGTTCACCACACGGCCGGTTGTCCAAGGCGGCTGGATCATTAGCCTCCAGCATCATCGTGCTAAAGATTTTTAGCTAGGTGGTGACATCCCACCGCCTCCCGCCCCATGGACTTCAAGCCCCTGCTCACCCTGCTGGCCATCGTCAACCCGCTGGCCATCATCCCCTTCTTCA
Organism: Burkholderiaceae bacterium; assembly: GCA_965278985.1. Lineage (GTDB taxonomy): Bacteria > Pseudomonadota > Gammaproteobacteria > Burkholderiales > Burkholderiaceae_C > CAISIP01. The sequence continues at coordinate 4,670,534 of OZ257131.1, forward strand.
TCCTCTACACCCAGGGCTTCTCGCGCGCGCAGCGCATGCGCACGATCTGGGTCAGCTCCTTCAGCACCTTCGTGGTCATCGCCGTCAGTGCGCTGCTGGGGCTGCGCATCCTGGAGTTCTTCAGCATCTCGCTGGCCAGCTTCCAGGTGGGGGGCGGCATGTTGCTGCTGCTGTCGTCGCTGAACATGATCAATGCGCAACCGGCGGAGGCCAAGGTCACCGAGATCGACGAGGGCACCGAGAAGGCCTCCATCGGCGCCAGCATCGCGGTGGTGCCGCTGACCATCCCGCTGCTGACCGGCCCGGCCACCATGTCCACGGTGGTGATCTATGCCGAACGCGCCAAGCACTTTCCGCAACTGGCCACGCTGGTGGGCTACGGCGTGGTGATCGGCATGGCCACGGCGCTGTGTTTCTCGCTGGCCCAGCCCATCGCACGCTTCCTGGGCAGCACGGGCATCAACGTGATGACGCGGCTGATGGGCCTGATCCTGGCCGCGCTGTCGGTGGAGGTGATGGCCGAGGGGTTGGGCAAGCTGTTCCCGATCCTGGGGCGTTGAGGCCACGCGGCTACCGACCCCAGCACCACGGTCGAGGTCGCCACCTCCGGTTACAACGCGCCCGCGTCCTGGCCGCACTATCGCGCCCCGCGAGGTATCCAATGGGATGCAGCCATAGCTCGCTTGCTGCGTAACACACGGGAGACCCTCCATGCGAACAACCTTTCTGCTGCCGCTGGCCCTGGCCGGCCTCCTGGGCGGGTGTGCGGTGTATGGCCCTGACCCGTATTACGGCCAAGGCTACGGCTACGGCGCCACCTACAGCCCCAGCTACCCACCGGGTTACAGCTACGGCTACGGCTACTACGACGCACCCCGCTACTACGGTCCGCCCCCTGCAATCCTGGTGCAGCCGAGACCGATCATCGTGCCCGGGCGCCCTCCGGGCGGACGCCGCTTCTTCGACCGTGACCGCGACGGGGTGCCCGACCGCCACGACCGGCGCCCCGGCGATCCGAGGCGGCGGTAACTGCGCGCCGGCCGCTGTGCCACCACGACGGCGCCTCAGGGCGCGCGCCGCCCCGCACCGGCCAACGCCAGGCATGCCAGCGCCGCCGCACCGCTGAGCATCAGCGCGAGTGCCGTGTCGGGGCCCATGGGCAACGCCGAGGCCAGCGCCGTCATCAACGCCGCGCAACCCATCTGCAGCCCCCCTAGCAAGGCCGAGGCCAATCCCGCCTGCGCTGCGAACGGCCCCAATGCCATGGCGGTGCCCAGCGGATTGAGCAACCCCATGCCGAGCAGGAATACCGACACGGCCAGCGAGAAGTACAGCAACCCGCCCTGCTCCCCACCCAGCACCAACAACAGGCCGCCGGCCAGCGCGATCACGCCACCAGCCATCGCCACGCGCACCAGGCCGAAGCGGCGCGCCAGCCGCGGCGACAGCAGGCCGGCGGCGAAGACCACCAGCACGGTGGCGGCGAAGAACAGGCCGAGCTGAAAGGCGTCCAGCCCCAGCCGGCCCATCATCACCACCGGCGTGGCTGCGAAGTAGGCATACAGGCCACCGATGATCAGGCTCACGGCACTGGCCGGCAGGATGAAGCGGGCATCCCGCGCCAGCGTGGCATACCCCCGCAGGACCGCCCCTAGGGAGGACGCCACGCGGCGGTCGGCCGGATGGGTCTCTCCGATGCCGGCCGCATGGGCAGCGGCCAGCAGCAGGCCCAGCACGGCCACCAGCACGAAGCTCGCACGCCAGCCCGGCCCCTGCTCCATCGCGCTGCCGAGCAGCGGCGAGAAGCCGGGCGCCGCCGCCATGGCCACCATCGTCAGCGCCAGCGTACGCGCCAGGGCCTCGCCGTCGAACAGGTCGCGGGCGATGGCGCGCGACAACACCGAGGCCGCGCACACCCCCAGCGGCTGCACCACGCGCCCCGCCAGCAACACCGGCATGCTCGGCGCCCAGGCACACAGCAGGCTGCCGGCCGTGAACAGCACCAGCCCGCCCAGCACCAGGTTGCGGCGGCCCCAGCGGTCGGAGAGCGGCCCCACGAACAGCTGGCCGAGCGCGAAGGCGATGAAGAAGCTCGACAACAACCAGCCCAGGTCGCGCACCGGCACGCCCATGGACTGCGCGATGGAGGCGAAGGACGGCAGGATGATGTTGGTCGACAAGGTGCCGATGGCTGCCAGTCCTGCCAGCAGCGCCAGGAGGCGGCCTGTCAGCGGGCGGGCAGCGGAGGACAACGGCACGGTGTTGGTGGTGGCGGTTGTGGTGGTGGCAGCGACGGTGGTCACCGGGATGCCAACCGTGGTGGTGCTGGCGCCGGGCATCACATCCGCTCCAGCACGGTGGCGATACCCTGGCCGCCGCCGATGCACTGCGTGGCCAGCGCATAACGCCCGCCCTCGCGCGCCAGCAGCGCCGCCGCCTTGCCCGTGATGCGTGCGCCGGTGGCGCCCAGCGGGTGGCCGATGGCCAGGCCACCGCCGTCGAGGTTCACAGTCTCCATGCGCAGCCCCAGGTCGCGGATGCAGGCCAGCGCTTGCGAAGAGAAGGCTTCGTTGATCTCCACCACGTCGAGGTCCGCCACCGTGAGCCCGGCGCGCGCCAGTGCCTTGCGCGTGGCCGGGATCGGGCCGATGCCCATGATGGCCGGGTCCACACCCACCGTGGCGAAGCTGCGTATGCGGGCCAGCGGCGAGAGGCCATGGCGTTCGGCGAAGGCGTCGCTGGTCACCAGCACCGCGGCCGCGCCGTCGGTCAATGGCGACGAAGTGCCGGCCGTGACCACGCCATCGGGCCGGAAGGCGGGCTTGAGCCCGGCCAGCGCCTCGGACGAGGTCGCGGGGCGGATGCAGCCGTCGGCATCGACGATGTCGCCGTTCGGCAGGCGGATCGGCACGATCTCGGCGGCCAGCCGCCCCTGCTCGCGTGCGGCGGCCGCCTTGTGGTGCGACAACACGGCCAGCGCCTCCTGGTCGGCGCGGTTCACGTTCCAGCGCTCGGCCACGTTCTCGGCCGTCTCGCCCATGGAGATGTAGGCGGCGGTGTTCGCCAGCAGCGCCGGGTGCGGCAAGAAGTTGAAGCCGCCCTGCGGCACCATGCTCATGGACTCCACGCCCACGCACAGGAAAGCCTCACCCATGCCGGCCTCGATCTGCGCGGCAGCGATGTGCACGGCCTGCATGGACGAGCCACAGAAGCGGTTCACGGTCATGCCGCCGACTTCGTGCGGCAGGCCGGCCAGCAGGCCGACGATGCGTGCCAGGTTGTTGCCCTGCGCGGCCTCGGGGTAGGCGCAGCCGAGGATGATGTCTTCCAGCAGCGCGGGGTCCAAGCCGGTGCGTGACAGCAGGCCCTTGACGACCTCGGCGGCCAGCGTGTCGGGCCGCACTTCGGCCAGGCGGCCCTTGCGAGCGAAGTGGAAAGGGGAGCGCGCATAGGCGCTGATGACGGCTTTCATGGAGGCTCTCCTTCAGGCGACAGGTGCCAACGTTGCGCCGCTTACTTCCGCGCGCAATGCACTGGCCGCATCCAGCCGCGCCAGGTGCTGCGCGGATAACACCAGGTCCATTGCGCCCAGGTTGGAGGTGAGTTGCGACAAGGTGCGCGGCCCGATCAGCGGCAGCGCGCCGCGGCTGGCCACCCAGGCGATGGCCACCTTGTCGGGCGATGCATCCAGTTCCCCGGCGATGGCCAGCACCGCGTCCAGCACGGCCGCGCGCTGCGCCGAGTCCTCGGCCTGGAACACCTTGCCGCCCAGCGCCTCGGCGCGACCCTTTTCCCCCTGGCGGTACTTGCCCGTGAGCATGCCGCCGCCCAACGGCGACCAGGTCACCGGGGCCACGCCCAGCGCCCGGCTGGCGGGCAACACATCGGCCTCGGGGTCGCGGAACACCAGGCTGTACTCGAACTGCGCCGCGGCGATGGGCACGCTGCGCGTCAGCTCCGCCAGCGTCACGGCACGCGCCAGCCGCCAAGCGGGGAAGTTCGACAGGCCTGCGTAGAGGATCTTGCCCGCACGGGCCAGGTCGTCCAGGCCGCGCACGATCTCTTCGGCGGGCGTGACGCCGTCCGGATGGTGCACCCAGTAGAGGTCGATGCGGTCGGTCTTCAGGCGCTTCAGGCTGGCCTCGACGGACGCCACCATGGCCTTGCGGCTGTTGCCGGTGACGAGGCGATCGGCCTTGGGCACGGCGCCGTTCGTGAACTTGGTGGCGAGGAAGAAATCCTCGCGCCGACCCGCCAGCAAGTCGCCCAGGATCTCTTCGGACTGCCCGAACTGGTAGACATCGGCCGTGTCGATGAAGTTGCCGCCAGCCTCGGCGTAGGCGTTGAAGATGGCCGCGCTCTGCTGCGCGTCGGCGCCGTGGCCCCAGCGCTCACCGAAATTGGCGGTGCCCAGGGCGATTTGCGCCAGGCGCAGGCCGGTCTTGCCGAAGGGTTGGTAGTGCATGGTGTGGCTCCTGAAAACGGGATGGATCAGTGGACGGCGGCGTAACGCGGCGCAGGCGTGTTGCTGGAGAGATGGGCCGACATCGCGCGGCGCGCGGCCTCGTAGGCCTCCCATTCCTCGGCCGCATGCAGCGAGGGGATCGTCACCACCTCGCCCCGGTCGAAGCCGACGAGCGCGGCATCCACCAGGTCCTCGGCGCGCATGACGATGCGGGCGTCCAGGTTCTCCACCGGCAGCCCGCCCGTGGCCCAGAACTCGGTGGCGGTGGCGCCTGGCAACACGGCCTGCACACGCACGCCCTGCGCGCCCAGCTCGTGTTGCAGCGACTGGCTGAAGGCGAGCACGAAGGCCTTGCTGCCGCCGTACACGCCGTTGAGGATCTCGGGGGCGATGGCGACGATGGAGGCGATGTTGATGACTGCGCCCCCGCCCCGCGCCACGAAGCCCGGCGCGGCAGCGTAGGTGAGCCGCGTGGGCGCCGTGACATTGAGCGCGATCATGCGGGTCATGGTCTCCACGTCGCTGGCCAGCAGCGGCGTGTGCGTGCCGATGCCGGCGTTGTTGACCAAGAGCGTGATGCTGGCGTCCTGCCGCAGCTTGGCCTCCACGGTGGCCAGCGATGCCGCATCGCCCAGGTCGGCCACGAAGACCTCCACGCTGCGGCCCGTGCGGCTGGTGATGTCGCGAGCCAATGCATTGAGGCGCTCGCGGTTGCGCGCAACCAGGATCAAATCGTGTCCGCGGCGGGCCAGGCGGTCGGCATAGAGCGCGCCGATGCCGGAGGAAGCGCCGGTGATCAGCGCGGTGCCAGGGGTGGTAGTGAGGGTCATGGGGTGCTCCAGCAATGCAGCCACGGCGGCTGTGATGGGTGCAATGATGCGCCCGAAGGCGTATGTCTCAAATGACGTATATAGTCATGTTTCAAGACATACCCCCGGAGAACACCATGCACCGCATCGGCTACGTACTGCCCCAAGGCTTCCAGGTCATGGCAATGGCCACGCAGACCGTGTTCGAGATGGCCAACCATGTGGCAGGCAACAGCTTCTACGCGATAGAGAACTACGCGCTGCCGGGCGGCCAAGTCCGCACCTCGCTGGGCGCACGCATCTCCGCGCGGCCGTTCACCGCGCGCAGCCAGGCCGAGACCTGGATGGTGGCCGGCACGCTCGACCCGCTCACCGCCCGCATCGACCCCGAACTGCTGCGCCTGCTGCGGCACGGCGCGCAACGCGCCCGCCGCACGGCGGGCCTGTGCACAGGTGCCTTCCTGCTGGCCGAGGCGGGCCTGCTGGAGGGCCGCCGTGCCACCACGCACTGGGGATTCGCGGACGCCATGCAACAGCGCCACCCCGGCATCCAGGTGGAGGCCGACCGCATCTTCATCACGGACGGCCCCTTCTGGACCTCGGCCGGCATGACGGCCGAACTGGACCTCGCGCTGGGCATGGTCGAGAAGGACCTGGGCGCCGAGACGGCCCGCGCCGTGGCCCACCGGCTGGTCATGCCGCAGCGCCGCTCGGGCGGGCAGTCACAACACTCGGAGATGCTGCGGCTGGCTCCCAAATCCGACCGCGTCCAGCAGGCGCTGGACCATGCGCGCCAGCACCTGGCCAGCCCGCTGTCGGTGGAGGAGCTGGCGGAGGTGGTCCACCTGAGCCCGCGCCAGTTCAGCCGCGTGTTCGCCGCCGAGACAGGCCAGTCGCCGGCCAAGGCCATCGAGGGCCTGCGGCTGGAGGCCGCGCGGCTGATGATCGAGCAGAGCCGCCACCCGCTGGAGGTGGTGGCGCGCGAGACGGGGTTCCGCGACCGGCGCCACCTGCGCGAGGTGTTCCTGCGCGGCTTCGGCATTCCGCCGCAGGTGGTGCGCCGCGATGCGCGCGCCACGCACTGACTGAACGTCCAGGACTGTCAGTCCTTTGCCGGCGCGGCGTGCCCGTCCAGGACCTTCTGCGCGGCGGCGGCCACCGCCCCGTGCGCGGCCCCGCCCGCTCCCTCGTCCACCTGCACGCGTGGCACTGCGAACTTGATGCCGTTCTCATCGAAGGCGGTCTTGATCATGGCCAGGGCCTTGCGCTTGACCACGAACTGCTCGCCGGGGTGGGTCATCATCTTCATGCGGATCTCGATGCCGAAGTCGCCGAACTGCTCCACGCCCTGCATCTTGAGCGGCTCCAGGATGTGGGGGCCCATCTCCGGGTCCGCCGCGAGCTGCTGGCCGATGCCCTTGATCAGCTTGCGCGCCTTCTCCAGGTTGCTGTCGTAGGTGATGGTCAGGGCCATCTTGTCGATGACCCAGTTGCGGCTCATGTTCTGCACCGCGCCCAGCACACCGAAGGGCACGGTGTAGACCGGGCCGCGGTGGTGGCGCAGCCGCACCGAACGCAGGCTGAAGGACTCCACCGTGCCCTTGTAGCTGCCGCTCTGGATGTATTCCCCCACGCGGAAGGCGTCGTCGAAGAGGAAGAACATGCCGCTCACGATGTCCTTGACCAGCGTCTGCGCGCCAAAGCCGACCGCGATGCCCACCACGCCCGCACCGGCCACCAGCGGGCCGATCTCCACGCCCACGGCCGACAGCGCCATCAGCGCCGAGATCACCACCAGCGCCACCCACACCACGTTGCGCAGCACCGGCAGCACGGTGCGCAGCCGCAGCGCATTGCCGGCCTGCGCGTCGGCCTCCGCCTCCGCCTGGGCCTGCGCCAGGCGGCGCTCGATCATGGCCTTGAAGACGTACCAGAGCAGGTCGGCCAGCAACACCACCGCCGCCACCTGGAAGATGCCCCGCATGACCCGCAGTTCCAGCGCGTCGGAGGTCATCAGCGCCACCACGTCGATGCCCCAGGCAATGGCGAGCCACAGGAGCGCCACCACGATCAGCACCAGGCGCACCGAACGGGCCACCAGCGCGGTGTCGAAGCCCAGGCCCGCCGCGGACGCCTCCTCGGCCCCCGCGGGCCGCTGCAGATGGGCCGCCACCTTCGTGATGAGGTGGGATGCGCCATAGAGGATCAACGCCACGGCCCCCAGCCAGAACAGCTGGAAGGCGCCGATCAGGCGCAGGGCCAGCAGCGCCACGAAGGCGACGGTCAACAGCCAGTTGACGGTGTTGCGGTGGTGATCCTGCGCAACGGGCCGCCGCCACAGCGCCTCCAGCATCACGGCAAGCAGGTAGAACGAGGCGATGTAGGCCACCGCACGCCAGACCCCATAGTCCACCGCCTGGACCTGCAGCCACTGGACCAAGGCCACGACGAACGCGAAGGAACCCAGGAGCACGAACAGCCGGCGGTGCCAGAACCAGGCAGCGGTGTCGCCCATCGGCACGATGCGAAAGCGCGGCGCCCCGGGCGCGAACAGCAGCCGGCCCAGCACCAGCGAGAACCGGGCGACGACGACCGCCATCAGCAGGAAGAGCACGGCGCTGCGCATCATGGGCGGCCAGTCGAAGATCAGGAACGCGCCCAGCGTGCCCAGCGCGAAGGAGCCGATCCAGCTGATGCCGAAGCCCAGGCGCGCGAAGGCAGCGCGCACGCGTTCACCGGCGGTCTCCAGCGACGAGGCGATGATCCAGCGCCGCACGCCGGCCGAGATGCGCCAGAAGACCCATTCGAAACCGAAGCCCAGCACCACGAAGCCCAGCACCAGCCACAGGGCGTTGCCGCGGCCGTTCGCATCGATTTCATCGCGCAGGCGGCCGAACACCTCTTCCATGGCGCGCGGTACATGGGGCAGCGCCGCCATGACGTCCCGCATGTGGACACGGATGGCATCGATTTGCCCCGCCACCAGGCCCTGGCCGCCCGCCGAGGCGGTGTCCGCGGGCCTGTCGCCTGCGGGCGCGGAAGCGGCGACCGCCGGCGCAGAGGCAGGCACCACTGCGCCGGACGCCGCCACGGCCGGTGCGGCCGCCTGGCGCAGCGCGATCCACTTCTGCACCTCCGGATCGGACAACAGCTGCAGCAGCTCACCCACTTTCTCGGGCGGGGCCTGGCCGAATGCAGGCCAGGCGAAGAGGGACAGGACGAGCGCGATCAGACGCAGGAAGCGCATGGCTGGGAACTCCGGGCTGGGGTGGATGACGACGCCGTTGCTGCAGCGCACGGGGAGCGCTGGGGCAACGGCGCCACGTGGATGGAATTGTTGACGGCTCCTCCTGCAGGCACGCAACTTTTCCGAAGGGGAAAATGCACAACATAAGGTACGCCACGTGGCGTACCGCCTCAATCCGGCTCGGGGTGCAGCTCGACGTGCTGCTTCTGCAGCAGCTTGACCAGCCTGCCGCTGGTGTTGCGCAGGCGCTGCGCCAGCAGCTGCGTGAGCTTGACCAGCAGCTTGGCGCCGATGGCGGGATGGTCCTGGATCAGGTGGGCGATCATGGTGCGGGTCAGCACACCCGCCTCCACGTCCTCGATGGCGCGGCATGTGGCATTGCGTGGCGCGGCGTCGAGCATGGACATCTCGCCCACGGCGGTGCCCTGCGCGATCACGGCCAGGCGCGATTGCTGCCCGGACTCGGAGAGTTTCATCACATCCACCGTGCCCGCCAGCACCAGCAGCATCCAGTCGCCCACCTCGCCCTCCTGGATCAGCACCTGGCCCGCGCGCGCACGCAGCCGTGGCATGCGCGCACCCAGGGTGTCGGCCTCTTCGGGAGTGAGGTCCTCGATCAGCACGGCCGCGTGGCGCCAATGCTGGGCATAGTGCGACAGGTCATCGCAGGAGCCGTCGATCTGCAGGCCGGCGCGCGCGAAGCGCGCCTGCAGTTCGGCCAGGTGGCTCAGCGCAAGCTCGTCAGCCATTGCGCGATGTCTTCCACGGCAGCGTCCGAGGCCAGCGTGAGCGCACGCACGCCGCCGCGCGCGTCGGCGCTGGGCGCGGGGCGCTGCAACTGGAAGCTGCGCTGCCCCAGCAGCAGGTCGCCGCCGCGCGTGCTGCGCAGTGCCGTGGCCCGCACGCGCAGGAGCCCCGCGCTGCTGGCCGGCGCATCGAAGACCTGGCTGAACTCCTCCAGCTCCACCTGCAGGACCAGGGTCGATGCACCGCCCAGGCCCACGGTGCTGTCACCGGGCGTGAGCACCGTGGCCTGCTGCGAGAGGCGCGCACGCAGGCGCTGGCCCAGCAGCTGGGCCGGCGTCATGCTCCAGCGCGCCTGGGCATAGGGCTGCAGCTGCTGCGCATCGGCGTACGCCAGCCGGTAGAGCACGGCCGTGTTGTCCAGCGCGGTACCGGCCTCGATCTCCGGCAGCAGCACCACGGGCGCCGGCACGGTGGATGGCGCCAGGGTGGTGGCCGCTGCACCGGGACCGAAATCGTAGACCACGGCGCGCACGGGCTTGTCGACGAAGGCGCAACCCGCCAGCAGCAGCGCCGCGGCCAGCAGCGCACCCCGGCGCAGTGAAGGAACGATGGACACCGGGTTCATTGCGCACCTCTCGGAATCTGGAAGCCGGGTTCCCCGGGGCCGGGACGCTGCGCGCCATGGCCGAAGATCAGGGATTGGGGGTTGTCGTTGACGGCGTTGACCGTGCGGCTCACCTGGCGCGCCGTGCGCGCGGCATCCTCGGTGGTGCGGTTGAGCCGTGGCAGCGTGCTGCCGCTGATGGACTGGCCCGCCGCCGTCATGGCCGCGGCCCCTTCGGCCAGCCGGTCCACCACGCCATCGGGGGCACTGAGCCGCGTCACCAGCTGGGTCGTTGCCGTGGCGGTGCCGCGGAACTCCGCCGCCGTGCGATCGATGCCGTCGGCGGTCTTCTGCAGCGTCTTGAGCGTGCTGGTGGCTTCCTGCACGAATTGCGGAATGCTCACGCGCTCGGGGCCGAGCTGCGCGGCCAGCACGCCGTCCACGCTGGCCGTGAGCTTCTGCACGCGCTCGGTGAGGGCGCGGATGCTCTGCGCCGTCTCGCCAATGCCCTGCACGGTGGCCATCATCTGCTGCTGGTTCTCGGCCGACAGCAGCAGGTTCACGCGCTCGCTGGTCTGCTCCAGGCGCGCCAGGATGGCCACCCCCTGGTCGGACAGCTTGGACAGCAGGCTGGAGCGCATCGGGATGCGACCCGGCTCGGTGGCCGACGTGGGCAGGCTGTCCTTGGACGCGCCGGTGTCGTCCAGCTGCACGAAGGCCAGGCCCGTGACGCCCTGGAAGCCCAGTGTGGCGAAGGTCGAGGGCGTGATGGGTGCCGCGTCGTCCACGGCGATGCGCACCAGGATGTTGCCGCGCGCCACGGGGTCGAAACCGATGTCCGTGACCTTGCCGACCGCCACGCCGCGATAGCGCACCGGCGCCTGCGACTGCAGGCCGGTCACGGCCTCGGGGCTGGAGATCAGGAACGCGCGCTGTTCGCCCGTGTCGCGCATCAGCCAGGTGGCCAGCGCGACCATCAGCGCCGACACCAGCAGCACGAACAGACCGGCGGCGAGCGCATGAGCCTTGTTTTCCATGGAGGGCCTTTCTACACGGCGAAGGGGTATTCCCGCAACAGCTCCATCGCGCGCTGCCCGCGCTCGCCCAGGAAGAAGTCGTGGATGAAGGGATGGGGGAAGGCGATCACGTCCTTGGGCGCGCCGTGGAACACGATGCGCTTGTCGGCCAGCACGGCCACCTGCGTGCTCAGCTCGAAGAGGGTGTCGAGGTCGTGCGTGACCATCACCACCGTGAGGCCCAGCTCACGGTGCAGCGAGCGCAGCAGCGCGCAGAAGGCGTCGGCGCTGTCAGGGTCGAGGCCGGCCGTGGGCTCATCGAGCAGCAGCAGCGGCGGGTCCATGATGAGTGCGCGCGCCAGCGCCACGCGCTTGATCATGCCGCCCGACAGGTCGGCCGGCATCTTGTGGGCATGCACCGCGTCCAGCCCCACCATCTGCAGCTTGACCAGGGCCGCCTCGCGCACCAGCGCGTCCGGCAGTGTCTTGAGCTCGCGCAATGGGAAGGCGATGTTGTCCAGCACGCTGAAGGCCGAGAACAATGCGCCGTGCTGGAACAACATGCCGACACGGCTGGCCGCGCCCGCATCGGACAACCGCGCGGCCGGCTTGCCCAGCACGGTGACCTCGCCGTGCGCGGGTGTCTCCAGGCCGAGGATGGTGCGCAGCATGACGGTCTTGCCGCTGCCCGAGCCGCCCACCAGCGAGACCATTTCGCCCCGCGCGATCTGCAGATCCAGGTCCTTGTGGATCACGATCTCGCGGCCCGCCACCTTGAAGGCCGACGACAGCTTGTCGATGCGCACGACCGGCTCGGTGCCCACGCTGCTCACTGGAGTACCCTCCGCGCTACGCGCTGCGGTGCTGAGCGCCTTGGGAACGGCCCGGCGGCGCTCATATGCCCACGTCCTTGAACACCACGGCAAAAAGCGCATCCACCAGCAGCACCACGGTGATGGAGGTGACGACGGACGCGGTGGTGCCCTCGCCCAGGCTCTCGGTATTGGGCTTGATGCGCAGCCCGTAGTGGCAGCCGATCAGCGCGATCAGCACCCCGAACACCGCCGACTTGGACACCGCCAGCGTGAGGTTGGAAGCTTCCACGGCAGCCGGCAGCGCGGTGAGGAAATACGCGGGGCTGATGTCCATGGCGAAGTCCGCCGCCAGCATGCCCCCCAGCAACGCCGCCACGGTGGTCCACACCGCCACCAGCGGCATGGCGATGGCCATCGCCAGCGCGCGCGGCATCACCAGCCGATACCCCTGCGCGATGCCCATCACGCGCATCGCGTCGAGTTCCTCGTTGACGCGCATCACGCCGATCTGCGCCGTGATGGCCGAGCCGGAACGCCCCGCCAGCAGGATCGCGGCCAGCACCGGGCCCAGCTCGCGGATCAGCGACAGGCCCAGCACGTTGACGATGAAGGCATCGGCGCCGAACTTGCGCAGCTGCTGCGACATCAGGTAGGCCAGCACCACGCCGATCAGGAAACCCACGAGGGCGGTGATGGGGAGCGACGTGGCCCCGATACGGTAGAGGTGGCCGGAGACATCGCGCCACGGGCCCGCGCGCGGATGCCGCAGCAGGCTTCCCAGGTCCAGCATCAGCTGCCCCAGCAGGCGCACGAGGTCGCGGCCGTGGTCCACGATCTGCAGGAGCCACTCGCCCAGGTCCAGGAAACGCTGTACGAGGCTGCGCGGTGCGGCAGCCGGTGGATCGACGGTGAAGCGCGCCACGCGCAGGAGCATCGCGCGCTGCGCCGGCAGGATCTGCAGGTCCTGCGGCCATTCGCGGCCCCACGCGTTCCACAACAGCTGTGCGCCCGTGTGGTCCAGGCGCTCCATGGCCCGCAGGTCCCAGCGGTGCGCCACACCCTTGCCACCCGGGCCATCCAGGCCTCGCAGGCCGCGCTGCAGCCGCTCCCAGGCATCGGGCTGCGCCAGCGCAGCGGCCGACCAGCAGCCGTCCAGTACAACGGCGACCTCGCCCTGCGCGCTCTGGCGTTGGATGCGCGGTGCGCTTTCCTCGGTGGCGGCGGATGGGGCGGTCATGAGAGGGTTTGAATAGTACCTGCACGCCGGGTCCGATTCGGTGCAGCCGCCCCCCGATGCAGGGGATGCGGGACGCCAGCCAGGTGCGCACCGCCTTGGGGCGGACGGCTGCTGGACGCGCACGGGGTGGTGCATGCGGGTAAGTCCCGATCCCTGTTCTCCATCACTCGGCTTACAGTCGGTGCACTCGGCGGTTGACGCAAACCCGCCTGAGGACCCTGGAGACGCAACAAAAAATGGCAAAGGCGCTGGCAATCCCAGCGCCTTTGTTTTTGGTGCGCCACTTAACGCACCATGCCCCATGTGGGGGCCTGCCTCGAGGCTACTGGGCGCCGGGGCCCGCCACCTCGGACACCAGCCGCTGCTTGCCGATCGGGCCCTGCGCCATGCCCTTCTGGACCGCCGCCAGGTCTTCCTCGCTGGGGTACAGGCCCGCCACCCAATAGTCGAACACCCGCCGCGCGATGGGCGCCGCCTGCGCCGCGCCCCAGCCGGCGTTTTCCACGATCACGGCGACTGCGATGGTGGGTGCTTCGGCCGGCGCATAGGCGATGTACAGCGCATGGTCGCGCTGGTGCTCCGCCAGCTTCGCGGAGTTGTACTTGTCCTTGGAGGCGATGGTCACGGCCTGCGCCGTGCCCGTCTTGCCGGCCGAGCGGTAGGGCGCACCGGCGAAGATGCGGGTCGCCGTGCCCTCGTTGGTCACGCTGGACATGGCATCGCGCACCACCGCCACGTTCTCGGGCTTGTAGCCCAGGTCCACCGCCGGCGGTGCGGGCAGCTCGTGCTTCTGGTGAGTCATTGCGTCTTGCACGCCCACCACGAGCCGCGGCGTGTGGCGCACGCCGTTGTTGGACAGCGTGGCGGTGGCGTGGGCCAGCTGCAGCATCGTGTAGTTGTTGTAGCCCTGGCCGATGCCCAGCGAGATGGTCTCGCCGGCATACCACTTCTTCTGCTCGGGCCGCTTGTAGTAGTTGCGCTTCCAGGCCTGGCTGGGCAGGATGCCGCGCACCTCGCCGGGCAGGTCGATGCCGGTGATCTGGCCGAAGCCCAGGGGCTTCATGAAGTCGTGGATCGCGTCCACGCCCATGTCGTTGGCCAGCGAATAGAAATACACGTTGCTGGACTTGGCGATGGCCGTGCGCATGTCCACCACGCCCAGCGCGATGTCGCCGTGGCTGCGGAAGGTGTGGCCGCCGAAGGTCCATGAGGCGTTGTCGACGATGGTGGTGCCGGGTGCGCGCTTGCCGGTCTGCAGCGCGCCGAGCGCCATGAAGGGCTTGTAGGTGGAGCCCGGCGGGTAGGTGCCCCGCAGCGCGCGGTTGAGCAGCGGCTTGTCCAGCGATTCGTTGAGCGCCTGCCAGTTCTCCACGTCGATGCCGTCCACGAAGAGGTTCGGGTCGAAGGTGGGCTTGCTCACGAAGGCAAGCACCTCGCCGTTGCGCGGGTCCAGCGCCACCAGCGCGCCACGGCGGTCGCCGAACATGTCTTCGACCAGCTTCTGCAGCTTGATGTCGATGGACAGCATCACCGTGTCGCCGGCGATCGCCGCGTCGCTGGCAAGCTTGCGCACGGCCCGCCCGCCCGCGGCCGTCTCCACCGACTCCACGCCGGTGGTGCCGTGCAGCCGGCTTTCGTAACTCTGCTCGATGCCCAGCTTGCCGATGTACTCGGTGCCACGGTAGTTGGCCTGGTCCTCCGAGTCGTCGATGCGCTCCTTCTCGGACTTGTTGATGCGCCCGATGTAGCCGATCACGTGGCTGCCCACCTCACCCAGCGGGTAGTTGCGGAACAGCCGCGCCTTGATCTCCACGCCGGGGAAGCGGTAGCGCTGCGCGGTGAAACGCGCGACCTCCTCGTCGCTGAGCTTGCTGCGCAGGGGGAGCGACTCGAAGCTGCGCGATTCCTCCTGCAGCTTCTTGAAGCGGCGTCGGTCGCGCGGCGTGATCGGCACCACCTCCGAGAGGGACGTCAACGTGGCGTCCAGGTCGTCGATCTTGGAGGGCGTGACCTCCAGCGTGTAGGCCGAGTAGTTGTTGGCCAGCACCACGCCGTTGCGGTCCAGGATCAGGCCGCGGTTGGGCACGATGGGCACGATGGCCGTGCGGTTGCTCTCCGCGCGTGCCATGAGCTCGTCGTGGCGCTCCACCTGCAGCACCAGCAGCCGGCTCACGATCAGCAGGAAACACACGAGCACCACCCCCGCCATCACGGCGACGCGCAGGCGGAAACGCGAGAGCTCGACTTCGACGTTGCGCAGTTCGGTCATGGCGGCATGGCGCTACAGAGGGCGGTTGGCATCGGGGTCGGGCGCGCGGCGCTGAGGCACCAGCAGCAATACGCTCACCACGGGCCACAACACGGCCTGCAGGAACGGCGCGATCAGCATCGACAGGCCGGGGAAACTGCCGCCGGCCAGCATTTGCGTGACCAGCTCGAGCAGCTGCGCGGCAATGAACAGTGGCAGCACCTGCAGCGCCTGCGAGGGCACGCTGAACCACAACAACCGGCGGTGGATCATGATGGCCAGGAAACTCAGGACCGCATAGGCCAGCGCATGCGCGCCCAGCAGGCCGGCCTGGTGCACATCCATCGCCAGGCCGAAGACAAAGGCCACGCCGATGCCCACGCGCTGCGGCTGGTGCACGCTCCAGAACACCAGCGCCAGCGCCAGCCAGTCGGGCACCCAGGCCGCGCGGCCCCACAGGCCCATGTTCTGCAGCATGTTGAGCATCAGCGCCACCAGCAAGGTGACACCGATGAAGAAGGGGTTGGCCGGCAGCAGCAGCTGCTGGCCCTGGCGCATGATCATTTGCGGGCTCCCCGGGCGGACGGCGCCGTCGGCGCCGAGGCGCCATCCTCCGGCATGGGCGCGGCAGGGGGCGTGGCCGGCTGCAACACCATCACGTGCAGCGTGGCTCCCACGCGTGCGAAGGGCAGCAGCGTGACCCGCGCGAAGGACGAGTCCGCGCGCCGCTCCACATGCTCTACGCGCGCCACCTGCAGGCCCGGCGGGTACACGCCATCCACCCCGCTGGTGGCGAGCACATCACCTTGCTGGATGTCGGTGGCCACGGCCATGAAGCGCAGTTCCAGCCGGCCCGGCTTGCCCGGATCGCCGAAAGCCACGCCACGCACGCCGGTGCGGGTGTTGAGCACGGGAATGGCCTGGTCGCGGTCGGTCAGCAGCGTGACCTCGCTGCCCTGCGCGAAGCTGCGCGTCACCTGGCCCAGCACGCCCACGTCGTCGATCACCGGGGCCCCCGCGCGCACGCCATCCAGCAGGCCCTTGTCGAGCACGATCTTGCGGCTGTAGGGATCGGCGGCGTCATAGAGCACCTGTGCCATCAAGGCCTGCGTGCTGACGCGCCCGCGCAGCTCCAGCAGCGCGCGCAGGCGGGTGTTTTCGAGCTGCAGCTGTTCGACCTGCTGCGCACGCAGCGCCTGCTGGCCCATCGCCAGGCGCGCCTGCGCCTCGCTCTGCTGCGCCGTGCGCAGCCCCTGGAAATACCCGCCAGCGGTCTGCGTCCACTGCACCGGCTGCAGCACGATCCAGCGCACAGGGGACAGCGCCGTGGCCAGCACGGCGCGCAAGGGTTCGGTCACATGGAAACGCGCGTCGGCCACCATCAGGAACATCGCCAACGCACCACACATGACCAGCTTGGACAACGCGGATGGCCCCTGCCGGAAGAACGGCGGTGGGGTGCGGTCGAGCGTACCAAGTGGCATGGCCGTGTATTGTCACTGCAGTGCGCCAGTTTGCGATGGCGTCCCGCGTGCTGGCAGGGAGATCGGTGCGGCCCCGCAGCCACGCCGCGGCGTGGGCTGCGACAGGCCCCGGGAGCTTATTCGTAGGTGAAGATCGAGCCCATGCGGTCCATGCTGTCGAGCGCGATGCCGCAGCCGCGCACCACGCAGGTCAGCGGATCCTCGGCCACCAGCACGGGCAGGCCCGTCTCCTCGGCCAGCAGGCGGTCGAGGTCGCGCAGCAAGGCGCCGCCGCCGGTGAGCATCATGCCCCGGTCGGCGATGTCGGCGCCCAGCTCGGGCGGCGTCTGTTCCAGCGCGTTCTTCACGGCGGAAACGATGTTGTTGAGCGGGTCAGTCAGCGCCTCCAGGATCTCGTTGGACGAGATCGTGAAGCTGCGGGGCACGCCTTCGGAGAGGTTGCGCCCGCGCACTTCCATCTCCTTGACCTCGCTGCCGGGGAAGGCCGAGCCGATCTTCTTCTTGATGGCCTCGGCCGTGGGCTCGCCGATCAGCATGCCGTAGTTGCGGCGGATGTAGTTGATGATGGCCTCGTCGAACTTGTCGCCGCCCACCCGCACGCTGCCCTTGTAGACCATGCCGCCCAGGCTGATCACACCCACCTCGGTGGTGCCGCCGCCGATGTCCACCACCATCGAGCCGCTGGCCTCGCTGACCGGAAGACCCGCGCCCAGGGCGGCCGCCATGGGCTCCTCGATCAGCCGCACCACGCTGGCGCCGGCGCCCAGCGCCGATTCGCGGATCGCGCGGCGCTCGACCTGGGTGGAGCCGCAGGGCACGCAGATGATGATGCGCGGGCTGGGCCGGAAGATGCCCCGCACCAGCACCATCTTGATGAACTGCTTGAGCATCTGCTCGGTGAAGGTGAAGTCGGCGATCACGCCGTCCTTCATGGGCCGGATGGCCTCGATATTGCCGGGCACCTTGCCCAGCATCGCCTTGGCTTCCTTGCCGACGGCCTGGATGGCCTTCTTGCCCTGGGGGCCGCCTTCGTGGCGGATCGCCACCACGGAGGGCTCGTCGAGGACGATGCCCTTGTCACGTACATAGATAAGGGTGTTGGCCGTGCCCAGATCGATGGCCATGTCAGTGGAGAAGTACTGACGGAATGCTCCAAACATCAAAATCCTCTCGGGCACGGCATGCGCTTCGGCACGCCGTCGCCATATTGACCAGCCAGAAAAATACGGGGCTTTCGCGCCACTTTCGCCTCAGATACCGCAGGTTCGGGGGGTGGCGCGCAAAGGCGGGATAATACCCGATCCCCTGTAGGCGAACGCCCCGCAGAGGCCTTCCAGGCCCCATGCGGCGCCCCTTTCCGCACCCCCATCCCACCATGTCCCTGAGTTCCACCGACATCCAACGCATCGCCGCCCTGGCGCGCCTGGAGCTAGGCTCTAGCGAAAGCGAGCGCATGCTGACGAACCTCAACAGCTTCTTCGACATCGTCGAGCAGATGCGCGCGGTCGACACCTCCGGCATCGCGCCGCTGGCGCACCCTTTTGAAACCGTGCGTGACATCGCCTTGCGGCTGCGCGACGACGAAGTACGCGAAACCAACCAGCGGGAAGCCAACCAGCGCAGCGCGCCGGCGGTCGAGAACGGGCTCTTCCTGGTACCCAAGGTGATCGAGTGAGGACGGCACGACCATGAGTTCCTCCACCGATCTGCACGACCGTTCCCTCGTCCAACTGGCTGAGGGACTGCGCCAGCGCGAGTTTTCCGCCGTCGAAGCCGCCGCCCACTTCATGGCCCGCGCGCAGGCGCACCAGGACCTGGGTTGTTACGTGGCCCAGGACGAGGCCGTGACATTGGCCCAGGCGCGCGCCGCCGACCAGCGCATCGCCGCCGGCCAGGCCGGCCCGCTGGAAGGGCTGCCGCTGGCCCACAAGGACATCTTCGTCACGCGCGACTTTCCCACCACGGCGGGCTCGCGCATGCTTGCCGGCTACCGCTCACCCTTCGACGCCACCGTCGTGGCGCGCCTGGCCGAAGCCGGCGCGACCACGCTGGGCAAGCTCAACTGCGACGAGTTCGCCATGGGCTCGTCGAACGAGAACTCGGCCGTCGCACCCGTGGGCTACACCCAGCCCATCCCCGTCGCCAACCCCTGGAACCGCGCCCACATCCCCGGTGGCTCCTCGGGCGCCAGCGCCGTGGCCGTGGCTGCGCGCCTGGCACCGGCCACCACCGGCACCGACACGGGTGGCTCGATCCGCCAGCCGGCGTCGTTCTGCGGCGTGACCGGCATCAAGCCGACCTACGGGCGCGCCTCGCGCTACGGCATGGTGGCCTTCGCCTCCAGCCTGGACCAGGCCGGGCCGATGGCGCGTTCGGCCGAGGACTGTGCGCTGCTGCTCTCGACGATCTGCGGCCCGGACCCGGACCGGGACTCGACCTCGCTGGACATCCCCGCCGAGGACTTCGGCCGCGACCTGGGCAAGCCGTTGGATGGGCTGCGCATCGGCATCCCGGCCGAGTTCTTCGGCCCTGGCGTGGCCGACGACGTGCGTGCGCCCATCGAGGCCGCGCTGCAGCAGTACGAGCGCCTGGGCGCACGCCGCGTGCCGATCTCGCTGCCGCGCACCGAGCTGGCCATTCCCGTCTACTACATCATTGCGCCGGCCGAGGCTTCGAGCAACCTGAGCCGCTTCGACGGCGTGAAGTTCGGCCACCGCGCCGCGCACTACACCGACCTGCAGGACATGTACCGCAAGACCCGCGCCGAAGGCTTCGGCGACGAGGTCAAGCGCCGCATCATGGTGGGCACCTACGTGCTCTCGCATGGCTACTACGACGCCTACTACCTGCAGGCCCAGAAAATCCGCCGCCTGCTGGCCGACGACTTCCAGCGCGCCTTCGCCGAATGCGACATCATCGCCGGCCCGGCCGCCCCGACGGTCGCCTGGAAGATCGGCGAGAAGAGCGACGATCCGGTCGCCAACTACCTGGCTGACATCTTCACGCTGCCGGCTTCGCTGGCCGGCCTGCCGGGCATGAGCCTGCCGGTGGGCTTTGGCGGGAATTTGAAAGAGGGCAATGGCCTGCCCGTGGGCCTGCAGCTGATCGGCAACTACCTGCAGGAGGCGCGGCTGCTCAACGCCGCGCACCAGTTCCAGCAGGCCACCGACTTCCACCTCCGCAAGCCGGAGGGCTTCTGACCATGGCATCCACCTCCACCACCAAGACCCTGCTGGTGCGCGGCTACGAAGTCGTGATCGGCTTCGAGACCCACGCGCAGCTCTCCACCGTCTCCAAGATCTTCAGCCGTGCCGCCACCGCGTTCGGCGCCGAGCCCAACACCCAGGCCTGCGCCGTGGACCTGGCGCTGCCGGGTACCTTGCCCGTGATGAACAAGGGTGCGGTTGAGCGCGCGATCCGCTTCGGCCTGGCCATCGGCGCCCACATCGCGCCACGCAGCATCTTCGCGCGCAAGAACTATTTCTACCCCGACCTGCCCAAGGGCTACCAGATCAGCCAGTTCGAGATCCCGGTGGTGCAGGGCGGCGGCGTGGAGTTCTTCCTGGAAGGCGAGAAGCGCCATGTACGCCTGGTGCGCGCGCACCTGGAGGAAGACGCCGGCAAATCGCTGCACGAAGACTTCGTGGGTCAGTCGGGCATCGACCTGAACCGCGCCGGCACGCCGCTGCTGGAGATCGTGACCGAGCCGGACATGCGCTCCTCCGCCGAGGCCGTGGCTTATGCTAAGGAGCTGCACAAGATCGTGACCTGGATCGGCATCTGCGATGGCAACATGCAGGAGGGCAGCTTCCGCTGCGACGCCAACGTCTCCGTGCGCAAGCCGGGCGCCGAACTGGGCACGCGCCGCGAGATCAAGAACCTGAACAGCTTCAAGTTCATGCAGCAGGCCATCGACTACGAAGTCCAGTGGCAGATCGACGAGATCGAGGACGGCCGCGCGATCCAGCAGGCCACGGTGCTGTTCAACCCCGACACGGGCGAGACGCGCGCCATGCGCACCAAGGAAGATGCGGCCGACTACCGCTATTTCCCCGACCCGGACCTGCCGCCGCTGGTGATCGATCCCGTATGGGTGGAGGCCGTGCGTGCGCAGATGCCCACGCTGCCGCGCGAGATGGCACGCGACTTCGAGACACGGTACGGCCTGCCCGAGTACGACGCGGCCACACTCACGCAGAACCCGGCCCTGGCGCGTTACTTCCAGCAGGCCGTGGCCCTGGAAGGCGTTCCCCCGAAGCTCGTCAGCAACTGGGTCATGGGCGAGCTGTCGCGCCGCCTCAACGAAGCAGAGCGCTCCGCCGACGATGCGCCCATCCCGGCCACCGCGTTGGCCACGCTGGTCATGCGCATCGCATCGGGCAAGGTATCGCACAGCGCCGCGCGCCAGGTCTTCGATACCCTGTGGTCCGGCGAAGGCCAGGACGTGGACCAGGTCATCCGCGACAAGGGCCTGGAGCAGATGGACGACTCCGCCGCGCTGGAGAAGATCCTCGATGAGGTCATCGCCGCGAATGCCAAGAGCGTCGAGGAGTTCCGCCAGGGCAAGGACAAGGCCTTCAACGCACTCGTGGGCCAGGCCATGAAGGCCAGCAAGGGCAAGGCCAACCCCACGCAGGTCAACGAACTCCTGCGCAAGAAGCTGGGTTAGTTAGTCGGCAGCTCCATGCCACCGGGCGCGCGCAGCCTCAGCGCGCGGCCCAGAGCTGCTTGAGCCGCGCCAGTTCTTCGTTGAAGCGCTCGTCGATGCGCGCACGCTCAGCCTCCTGCGCGGCGATGAAGCGCGCCTGCTCCTCCAGGGCTTTCTCGGTCTCGCTCTTGTGCGCACGCAGGACGGCGGGCGCCTTGCTGGGGTCTTTGCGAAAGAACTCCATTTCGTCGTCGATCTTGCGCTGCTCGGTGCGCAGCCCGGCCGTGCGCTGGTTGGCAAGCGCGATGGCAGCGGACACCCGGCCCAGCGCCTCGGCCCGCTCGCGGTCATGGACCTGCTGGTTGGGATAACGCACGAGCAGCGCGCGCTCCAAGCGCCGTGCTTCCTGCTCCTGCGCCCGTGCATCGGCCTCGGCCCGTTGCCGCGCATCCTGCTCCGCGCGTTGGGTGGCCGTCTGGGGCGGCATGATGCGCGCCTTCACCGTGCCGCTGGGGCCCAGCACACGTTGCTCGCGGTCCGCGCAGGCGGGGATGGGGCGGTCAGACGTGAGGTTGTTGCCGCGGGCGTCCGTGCACACGTAGGTACCGGCCATGGGCTGCGTGCCCTGGGCCCATGCCGTCACGCCCCACAGGCTGGCGGAGAGGCAGGCCCAGAAGGTCCAGGAACGGCAACACGAGGCGATCAGCGGCATGGGAGGATGCGTAGTTGTTCTTCAGGCGCCAGTGTCGTCCACGCCGTAACGCTGTCGGTAGGCTTCGACACGTGCATGGTCCGCGGACACTTCGCCACCGCGCTCGGCCAGATACTGCAACAGATCGGACAGCTTCGCAATGCTGCAAACATTCAAGCCCAACTGGTTGCGCACGAACTGCACGGCGCTGTGGGCGCTGTCGGCGCCGTTCTCGGTGGCGCGCTCCTGCCGGTCCAGCGCGATGATGACGGCATGTGGCGTGGCACCGGCCGCGCGGATCAGCGCGATGGACTCGCGCGTGGCAGTGCCGGCGGACATCACATCGTCCACGATCAGCACGCGGCCCTTCAGCGGCGCACCCACGAGATGGCCGCCCTCGCCATGGTCCTTGGCCTCCTTGCGGTTGTAGGCGAAGGGCACGTTGCGGCCCAGCCGGGCCAGCTCGACGGAGAGTGCGGCACCGAGCGGAATGCCCTTGTAGGCAGGCCCGAAAATCATGTCGAACTCGATGCCGCTGGCCAGCAGGCGCTGCGCATAGAAGTGCACCATGCGGCCCAGCTTCGCGCCGTCATCGAACAGGCCCGCGTTGAAGAAATACGGGCTCATGCGACCGGCCTTGGTCTTGAATTCGCCGAAGCGCAATACGCCACAATCCAGCGCGAACTGCACGAAGTCCTGCGCCAATCCGTCCGCAGGTCGCGACCCCTTCACCGATTCCGCCATGGAGACTTTTCCTTGTTCACATTGACCAGCCTGAACCTCAACGGTATCCGTTCGGCCACCAGCAAGGGGCTCGAGGCCTGGCTCGCCGAAAAGGCGCCCGATTGTATTTGCGTGCAGGAAGTGCGCGCCCAGGCCGCCGACATCGCGAAATCCTTCGACAAACTCGCGGGCATGCAAGGGCATTTCCACTTGGCCGAGAAGAAGGGCTATGCCGGCGTGGGCATCTACACGCGCCATGAGCCCAGCGACGTGATCGCGGGTTTCGACGGTGGCGAATTCGATGCCGAGGGCCGCTATCTGGAGCTGCGCTTCGACACGCCGAAACGCAAGCTGTCGCTGATCAGCACGTACTTCCCCAGCGGCTCCTCGGGTGAGGAGCGCCAGCTCGCGAAGTACCGCTTCCTCGACGTCTACTACCCGCACATCGTCGGCCTCAAGCAGCAGCGCGAGTTCATCGTCTGCGGCGACGTGAACATCGCGCACAAGGCGATGGACCTCAAGAACTGGCGCAGCAACCAGAAGAACTCCGGCTTCCTGCCCGAGGAACGCGCCTGGATGACCAGGCTGCTGGAGGAGGCGAAGATGGTCGACGTCTACCGCCAGCTGCAACCCACCGCCACCGACACCGCCTACACCTGGTGGAGCAACCGCGGGCAGGCCTATGCGAACAATGTGGGGTGGCGGCTGGACTACCACCTGGCCACGCCGGCGCTGGCCGCATTGGCGCGCAGCGAGTCGATCTACAAGGGGCAGAAATTCTCGGACCACGCGCCCATCAGCATCCAGTACGACGGGCTGCTCTGAGCAGCGCAACACCTCCCACACCACGAGAGAGACACCCCGGCATGCAACGCTCCCCGCACCACCCCACGCGCAAGATCTACACCTCCGAGCTGGAGATCCCCGACGACCAGATCGACGCCTTCGTGCAGTGGTATGCCTTCCGGCATGCGCCCGACATCTACCAGATCGGTTTCGAGGTGTGCACCTCGTACCGCGCGGTCGCGGGCAACATGGCGATCCTGGACCTGTACGAGATCCAGAGCGTCGACATCTTCGACACGCCGCGCTACCGCACCATCGCCCAGACCGACCCCTATTCCGCAGAGCTGCTCGCAAGGCGCACGGACAAGGCGCATGGCATCTACTCGCAGGTCTTCGTGGCGCCCGAGCCGGTGGACACACGCGCGCTGCTCAACGCGGACTGGGTCAGCGTGGAGCGCTTCGATTGCGAGGACGAGACCGCGCTCACCGCCTACCTCGATGGTGGCGAGGCCGAGCGCATCCTGCTGGCCGGCGCCAAGCGCGTGCGCCTGGTGGCGCGCACCAAGGCCGGTCCGCGCCATGTGTCGCACCGCCCGCGCTGGATTCTGCTGGTCGAATGGCCACAACAGCCGGCCATCGACGATGTAGGCGCGCGGCTGCAGGCGCACTTCGGCAGCCAGGTCAGCGCGACATCGCACTTCACCGGCTACCGGCTTTATCCGTGGCCGGACCGGCCTGAAACCCTGCCGGCGGGTGCGCGCCGGCCTTTTGCCTAGATCGCGTCCAGCGGGAAGATCGGCCGGCGCACCTGGCGGAAATCCAGCGTGCTGTAGTCGGAGGTGCACACACCCACCCCGGCGCATTCGACAACGCCGCGCACGATGGACTGGAAGCCGGCACGCCAGTGCACGCGGCTCTTGAGCAACAGGTAGCGCTTGGCCTCGGGGTCGATGCCCAGCGCGCTGAAACAGGCGTAATCGTTGGGCTCCTGCTGCCGGGAGATCACGACGATCTCCACGCGCCCGGTGTCGAAGACCACGGTCGGTCCCATGTCCATCAGCACGCCCTTGCCCATGGGGCCGATGTTGCGGAAGCGCCCGTCGGAGATGCGCGCAACGCGGCCCGTGACCACGCGCGGCTGGCCCTGGAGCCCGATGGCGGGCATGTCGAGCTTGCCGCCCAATGGCAGCGTGAGTTCCGCGCCCACGCCGGCCTGCAGCATCTGCTGCACGGCCTCGGGGTCGTAGACGGCGAAGGCTGCGACGTTCTCCAGCCCCGCATCCAGCACGGCGCCCAGCACCGCCATGCAGTCCATGGTGCCGCCGGAGGCCGCGTTGTCGTAGTGGTCCAGCAGCACGACGGGGCCCGCTTCCATCGCGGCGGCGCGCTGCAGCGATTGCGCCAGCGGCTCCACCTGGTAGACGAAGTCGTGGCGCGCCTGCCACGCCATGTCGAGCAGCTCGTCGCACCAGCGCTGCGCCAGTGCCGGGTCGCCGTCCGTGACCACCACGGCGGACAGACCCGCATCCGGGATATCCGCATGCGGGAAACCGACGAACACCGATGCCGCGAGCGCGCCCTCGCGCTCCATCGCGCGGCAACGCTCCTGCAGTACGCGGTTCGGCATGTCCTCGCTGGCCTGGCGCATCACATGCGGCAACATCGGCCGCCGCCCCCAGGCCATCGCAGGCCGCGCGCGTTGTGCGAGCAGCGCAAACAACGCCTTGCCGGCGCGGATGCCGGTCTCGTACACGTCCACGTGCGGGTAGGTCTGGTAGCCAGCGATCACGGTCGATGCATCCACCATGTCCGCCGAGAGGTTGGTGTGCATGTCCAGCGCCAGCGCGATGGGCACCTGCGGATCGATGGCGCGCAGGCGCCGCAGCAGCTCGCCCTCGCCGTCGGCATGGCTCTGCGTCACCATCGCGCCATGCAGGTCCAGCAGCACGCCGTCGCAGCCCTGCGCCACGGCGTCGCAGATGCGCCCGGCCATGACCTCGAAGGCCGCATCCTCCACCGGCCCGCTGGGCCAGGCCGCGGCGGCGATGGGCAGCACGATCTGCGCACCGGCCGCCTCGGCCAAGTCGATGAATGCGGCCAGGGCCGCCCCGGTGCCGCGGTGGGCCGCCAGCGCCTCGGCCCCTTCCAGCGGCGCCGCCACGCCACGCGCAAAACGCTCCAGCGGCGAGGGCACGGGCGAGAAGGTATTGGTCTCGTGTTTCATCTGGGCGATGACGATCTTCATGGAAGGCTCCTGTACAGCGCGGCGTGTTTCAATCGGTTGTCGACAGTCGATTATTGCGTTAAAGTGGTGCATCGCCACCCCTAGAAAGCCGACGATGCGCGTGCTCCACCACTTCCGTGCCTCTGCTGCGGCACTTCTGCTGGCCTGCACGGCCTGCCTGGTTGCAGCCCAGGACTTCCCGAGCCGGCCGCTGCGCATCGTCGTCCCGTATCCGGCGGGTGGGCAGACGGACATCTTCACGCGCATCCTGGCCGATGCGATGAAGCAGTCGCTGGGGCAGGCGGTGACGGTGGAGAACAGGCCCGGCGCCGGCACCACGCTGGGCTCCAACGTGGTGGCCAAGTCGCCGCCGGATGGCTACACCCTGCTGGTCGGCGCGGCCAGTGCCACGGCCATCACGCCGCTGACCATCAAGAACACGAACTTCGACCCCAAGCAGATCACGCCCATCACGCTGATCGCCAAGGTGCCCTACATCCTCGTCGCGGCCAAGAGTTTTCCACCCAACACCATGGCGGAACTCATCGCCTACGCCAAGGCGAACCCTGGCAAAGTGAACTGGGCCACCCACGGCATGGGCGCCGCGCAGCACCTGACGGGCGAGCTGTTCGCCAAGAAGGCCGGCATCCAGATCACACCCATCCACTACCAGGGCAGCGCGCCGGGGCTGGTGGACATGCTGGGCGGCCGCGTGGAGCTGATGTTCGACGGCGCCGGCACAGGCCTGGCGAATGTGCGCGGCGGCCAGCTCAAGGCCATCGCGATGGGCAGCGACAAGCGCGTGCCCTCGGCGCCGGACCTGCCGACCTGGAAGGAAACCGGCGTGCCCTACAGCGCCTACACCTGGTACGGCATGTTCGCACCCACCGGCACGCCCCCGGCCGTGATGAACAAGTTGCACGCGGCCATCACGGCGGCGCTGCAGAGCAGTGCCTACAAGGAGCGCATCGCGCAGGCCGAAGGCGAGATTCCGCTCATGGGCATCGCGGAGACGCAGCAGTTCGTCACGGAGGACACCGCCGCGTGGACCGCGCTAATCCCCTCGCTGAACCTCAAGCTCAACGAGTGAGCGGTGCAGCGGCCTTCGCAGGGGTCGCGGGCTCGTCCTTGGGCTTGAGCAGCCGGCCCATGAAGCGGGCCACGTCCGCCAGCATGGCACGCGCAGCCGCATCGCCTCGTACCGCGTCCCGCGCCTCGATGCATTCCACCAGGCGCATCCAGTTGCGCGCCGATTCCAGCCTGCGTTGGGCGGTGACGAAGGTGGTGCTGCGGCTTCGGATGACCGCGTTCCACAGCGAGAAGTGGCTGAGCTGCTCGTAGGACTCGGTCAACGTGCGGCTGCGCGCCATGCCCAGCAGCTGGCGCTGCGCTCGCAGCGCACAGGCCGCGAACTCCTCGGGCGTGGCGGATTCGCGCTGCGCCATCTCGTCCATCTCCTCGATGGTGGTGCGGAAGGCGGCGATCTCCGCAGCGTCGTCGAAACCGATGGCCCGCTGCACCGCCAGCCCCAGCAACACGCCACGCACCTCCGAGATCTCCTGGATCTCGTCGATGCGGATGTCCACCACCTGCGCGCCATACCGCGGGATGCGCTCCACGAGCCGCGCCTTCTCCACGATGGAAAAGGCCTCCCGCACCGTCGCCCGGCTGACCGAGTGCTGTTCGGCCAGCGCGACCTCGGTGAGCCGTGTGCCGGGCGCGATGGCGCCGGACAGGATTTCCTTGGTCAGGTGCTCGGCCACCAACGCGGGCAGGGAACGCGCGAGCTTGCCGATGGGCACATCGCCGCCAACGGCGGGCGCGGGGGGATCGTTTTCGAGCGGCATGGGCACAGGCGGACTTGAGCAAAGGCCATTGTACGAGGCCGGAAATTACCGGCAGCCAACTGTCGACACCCGATTGACACCTTAGGATCCACCGATGAGCATGCTGTTTTCGCCTTACACCCTGCGCGGCCTGACCCTGTCCAACCGCATCGTCATCGCGCCCATGTGCGAGTTCAGCGCCGAAGAAGGCTGCGCCACCGACTGGCACATCATCCACCTGGGCCACCTCGCGCTGTCGGGGGCGGGCTTGCTGATCATCGAGGCCACGGGCGTGGAGCCCGAGGGCCGCATCTCCAGCGAATGCCTGGGCCTGTACAACGACGCCACCGAGGCGGCGCTGGCCCGCGTGCTGGCCGTGGTGCGGCGCTACAGCGACATGCCCATCGGCATCCAGCTGTCCCACGCGGGCCGCAAGGCCTCGACCGAACGCCCCCGCGCGCCCCCGCCCGGCGCAACGAGCGCGCCGCTGCAGGGCGCGCTGGATGCCGCAAAAGCCTGGCCCACGGTCGCCCCCTCTGCGCTGCCCTTCGCGCCAGAGCGGCCGGCACCGCAGGCACTGGACCGCGCCGGCATGCAGCGCCTCGTGGCCACCTTCGCGCAGGCCACGCGCCGCGCCGCGCGCCTGGGCCTGCAGATGATCGAGATCCATGCGGCCCATGGCTACCTGCTGAGCTCTTTCCTCTCGCCCATCGCCAACCACCGCCAGGACGACTACGGCGGCAGCCTGCAGAACCGCATGCGTTTTCCGCTGGAAGTCTTCGAGGCCGTGCGTGCAGCCTGGCCCGCGGACCGGCCGCTGGGCGTGCGCTGCAACGGCACGGACTGGTTGCCCGGCGGCATCGCGCCCGAGGAGGCCGTGGCTTTCTCCCACGCGCTGCGTGAGCGTGGCTGTGACTACGTGGACATGTCCTCGGGTGGCAATGCCGTGGCGACCATCCCGCTGTCACCGGGCTACCAGGTGCCGTTCGCCGCGCAGGTGCGCCAGGAGGCACGCATCCCCACCATGGCCGTGGGCCTGATCCGCGACCCGCACCATGCCGAGCAGATCCTGCAGGAGGGCCAGGCCGACCTGATCGCCCTGGGCCGCGGCATGCTGAACGATCCGCGCTGGCCCTGGCACGCGGCAGAGGAACTCGGCGAGCACATCGCCGTGCCCTACCAGTATGGCCGCGCCGCCACGCGCGCCGGCATCCCCGCGCGCGACGCCATCGCGGCCAGCCCGCGCTGACCTCACGACACCGGGTGCCGCGAGGCGCCGGCTTTGGGTGATACTGCGGATACCAACCAACTGTTTGGCATCCGCCCATGACCCATCCCATCGCGTCGTCTTCCGCGTCTCCCCGCCAGGTGGAAGTGTTCTCCACCGACCCCCAGCAACCCCTCGCCAGCCGCCTGCGCCTTGCCACCACCGAGCAGCCCGCATTGCGCGACGGCCAGGTGCGTGTGGGCCTGCTGGCCATGACCATCAACCCTGCCGACCTGCTGCAGGTGGACGGCCGTTACGGCACCCGGCCCGCCCTGCCTTTCGTGCCCGGGCACGAGGGGGTGGCCACCGTGCTGGAGACCGGCCCCGGCGTGGACGACCTGGCGCCCGGCACGCGGGTGCTGCCCATGGGCGCCAGCGGCTTCTGGCGCGACGAGATGGTGCTGTCGCGCCGGCAGCTCGTGGCTTTGCCCGCAGGGGTGGACCTGCGCCAGGCCGCGATGCTCACGGCCAACCCCGCGACGGCCTGGGTGTTGCTGCGCCACATGCGCACGCTGGCCCCTGGCGACTGGGTGGTGCAGAACGCGGCCAACTCGGCCGTGGGCCAGTGCGTGCGGCAACTTGCGCCCGCGCTGGGGCTGAAAGTGCTCAACCTCGTGCGGCGCGCGGACGCCATCCCTGCCACGGTCGATACCACCCAGCCCTGGGTGGTGGACGCGGGCGATGACGCGGCAGCTCTGCGCAGCCGCGTCACCGAGGCCACAGGGGGCGCGCCGCTGCGCCTGGCGCTGGACGCCGTGGGCGGCGCAGCCTCCAACCGCCTGGCAGGCTGCCTGGCCGACCACGCGCTGCAGGTGGTCTACGGTCTGATGAGCGGCGAGCCCTGCGCCATCGACGCCGAACACCTCGTGTTCCGCGGCCTGCAGCTACGCGGTTTCTGGCTCGCCACCTGGTTCGCCGATGCGGAGAACCGCAGCAAGGCCCGCACGCTGTATCCGGAGCTGGTGGCCATGCTGCAGTCAGGCGCGCTGGCGATGGAGGTGGAGGCCACCTACCCGCTGGAGCAGGCGGCGGTCGCGCTTGCGCATGCCGCGCGCGGGGGCCGCTCGGGCAAGGTGCTGCTGACCGGGCGCGCGTGGCCCGGCACACCCGCGACGGCCTGACGCCACCACCAGCCAGCGCACCGTACCAGCAGGGAAAACCCTGCGCCCAGATTCATAACCAACCACTTGTTTGGGAACCAACCGAGTGGTAGGATTTTGGCCATGACCGCATTGCATGGACCTGCCATCGTCACCGGCGGCGCCTCCGGCCTCGGGGCCGCCGTGGCGCAGGCGCTGGCCGCGCAGGACATCCGCGTCACCGTGCTGGACCGCCAGGCCCCGGCCCCGGTGGCGGGCATCCACTACAGCACCTGCGACGTGACCTCCGAGGACCAGGTACGCGACGCGCTCGAGGCGGCCGCACAGCGCTGGGGCGCACCGCGCATCGTGGTCAACTGCGCCGGCGTGGGCTTCAATGCCCGTGTGCTGGGCCGCGAGGGCGTGCACACGCTGGAGCTGTTCCAGCGGGTCGTGTCGGTCAACCTGGTCGGCACCTTCAACGTGTTGCGCCTGGCCGCCGCACAGATGCAGGCACTGGAGCCGCTGGCCGGCGGCGCCCGCGGCGTGGTCATCAACACCGCGTCCATCGCCGCCTTCGACGGCCAGGTAGGCCAGGCGGCGTATGCCGCCTCCAAGGCGGGCGTGGCGGGCATGACGCTGCCGCTGGCGCGTGAACTGGGAAAGTGGGGCATTCGCGTGCTGACCGTGTGCCCCGGCGTTTTTCACACCCCGATGGTCGATGCGCACGTGAACGACGCCGTGCTCGACAACCTGTTGCAGAACGCCGCCTGGCCGCGCCGCGCGGGTGACCCCGCCGAGTTCGCGGACTTCGTGCTCGCGATGGCCCGCAACCCCATGCTCAACGGCGAGACCATCCGCCTGGACGGCGGGCTGCGCATGCCGGTGCGCTGAATACCATCCTCTTCACCGCTTGATGCCCTTTCCATGAATGCCTTGACCAGCCCGCTGCACTACAACCCCTCCGACGAGGCCACGCGGCGCAGCCCTTTCGCGCTCTACGAAGCCCTGCAGGACGAAGACCCGGTGCACTGGAGCGAGGCGCTGCGCAGCTGGATCATCACGCGTTACGACGACGTGCGCCATGTGGCGATGACACCGCACATGTCCTCCGACCGCCTGCGCCCCTTCTACGAATCGCTGAAGGACGAACGCCGCGACATCCTCTCGGGCGTGATGCGTTACCTGAACCTGTGGCTGGTGTTCCGCGCGCCACCGGAGCACACGCGGTTGCGCAAACTGCTGAATTCGGTGTTCACGCCGGCCATGGTGGCCTCGCTGGAGCCCCAAATCGTCTCCACCGTGGACCACATCCTGGCGCAGGTGGAAGACCAGGTGGACCAGGGCCGTCAGGTGGACTTCATGACGCAGATCGCGGTGCTGCTGCCTGCGTATGTGATCCTCGACATCCTGGGCGTGCCACGCGCGGACTTCGACCGCATCAAGGTGTGGTCCGACGACCTGCGGCTGTTCATCGGCACTGCCAAGGGCGAGGGCGACAAGTACCGGCGCGCGCGCGACGGCGCCGACCACATGTCCGCGTATTTCCGCGAAGTGATACGCCAGCGCCGCGCCGACCCCGGCACCGACGCCATCAGCCGCATGATCGCGGCGCGCGACGACCACGGCACCTTGAGCGAAGACGAGCTGATCGCCACCTGCATGCTGATCCTCTTCGGCGGGCACGAGACCACGACGAACCTGCTGGGCAACGCGGTGATCGCGCTGCTGGACAACCCCGACCAGCTGCAGCGCCTGCAGCGCGACCCCGCGCTGATCACCTCGGCGGTGGAGGAATTTTTGCGTTACGACGGCCCCAGCAACAGCATTGCCCGCGTGGTCGCCACCGAGCATGTGCTGGCCGACAAGACGCTGCGACCGGGCGAGCGCGTGTTCGCGATGATCAACGCCGCCAATCGCGACCCGCGCCGCTTCGACAACCCGCACCAGCTGGACCTGGGCCGCACGCCGAATCGCCACCTGACCTTCGGCCAGGGGCTCCACTTCTGCCTGGGCGCGCCGCTGGCGCGGCTGGAGGCCAAGGCGTGCCTGGGCACGCTGGTGGCGCGGTACCCGCACATGCGATATGGCGAAGGCACCATCGACTGGATGGATGCCCTGGCCATGCGTGGCCCCATCCAGCTGCCCTTGCAGCTGCGTTAGACACCGCAAGCGGACCGCAACAGGAGACAACGACGATGGACACCGTGTACGTGATCGGCGTGGCCTGCACGCCCTTCGGCAAGCAGCCAGAGAAAAGCTTCAAGGACCTCACGCGGCAGGCCTACCTGGAGGTGCTGGCCGACGCGGGCCTGGACAGCGGCGCGCGCATCGAGCAGGCCTGGTTCGGCAACTGCGGCATGGGCAGCTTCGGCCAGCGCAACATCCGCGGCCAGGTGTGCTTCACGCCGCTGGTGCGCGAGGGGCTGTTCCCGGAGCGTGTGCCGATGATCAACGTGGAAGGCGGCTGCGCCACGGCGGCGATGGCTTTCCACGGCGCGTGGAAGGACATCCTCAGCGGGCAGGCCGACCTGTCACTGGCCATCGGCGTGGAAAAGACTTTTTTCCCCGACAACGCGGCCAAGTCGCTGGAGATCTTCGAAGGCGGCATCGACCAGCTCGACCCGCAGGAGTGGATGCAGTATTACCGGGACGCGGGCGAACAGTCCGGCAAGCCCTTCGTGACCAATGCGACGGGCGGCACCCTGTTCATGGACACCTATGCCATGCAGGCGGCCTACCACATGAAGACCTTCGGCACCACGCGCGAGCAGATCGCCTTCGGTGCCTCGAAGAACCACGCCATGGGCGCGCGCAACCCCAAGGCGCAGTACCGCTTCGAGGTTTCGCCGCAACAGGTGCTGGAGGACCGCGAGGTGAGCTGGCCACTCACGCGCGCCATGTGTTCGCCGGTGGGCGACGGCGCCGCCGCCGCATTGCTGTGCTCGGAGCGCCTGCTGAAGACGCTGCCCGCTGCCGTGCAGGAGCGCGCGCTGCGCGTGCGCGCCAGCGTGCTCACGGGCGGCAAGTACCGCCGGCTGGACGAGCCGGGCCTGTCGCATGTGGCGGCGCAGCGGGCCTATGCGCAGGCCGGCATTCGGCCCGGCGACGTGCACGTGGCCGAGGTGCACGACGCCACCTCGTTCTGCGAGATCTACCAGGCCGAGATGCTGGGCTTCTGCGACGTCGGCCAGGGCGGACCCTTCGTGGGCGGCGGCGCCACGGCGCTGGGCGGGCGCATTCCCACCAACACCTCGGGCGGCCTGGTGTCCAAAGGCCATCCCGTGGGCGCCACGGGCCTGTCGATGATTTACGAACTCAGCGGCCAGCTGCGCGGCGAGTGTGGCGAGCGCCAGGTGCAGGGCGCCGACATCGCACTCGCCGAGAACGGTGGCGGCGTGATGGGCTTCGACGAAGCGGCCTGCGCCATCACGATTCTTCAACGCTGACCATGCACTCCACTGCCTCCCTGCCATCCACGCTGTGGCATGCCTTCGACGCGGCCCGGCGGCGTGCCGGAGGGCATGCGTTCCTGGCCGAGTCAGCCATCAGCGGCGGCCGGCAATGGAGCTTCGAAGAAGCGGGCGCCGAGATCGACCGGCTCACCGACTGCTACGGCCGCTGCGGCTGGGGTGCAGGCCACCGCGTCGCGCTGGGCGTGGGCAACCATCCGCGCTACTTCTTCCACTTCATCGCGCTGAACCGGCTGGGCGCCTCGGTCGTGCCCCTCAACCCGGACCACCGCAGCGGCGAGATCCGCCATGCGCTGCGGCTCGCGAAAGTGGACGCCGTGGTGGCCGAACCCGCACGCCACCAGGCAGTGGCCGAAGCCATTGCGGACGACGCCGCATTGCGGTCCATTCCCAACCTGCACGTGGATGCACTTGCAGACACCCTGCCCCAGGCACCCCGCGCCGCAGGCACGGTGGACGACCCGGCCAGCCATGAGGCAGCGATCCTGTTCACCTCCGGCACCTCGGGCGCGCCCAAGGGCTGCGTGCTGAGCAACCGTTACGTGATGACGGCCGGCGCCTGGTACCGCGACCTGGGCGGCGCGCTGGCGCTGCGCCAGAGACAGGAGCGCGTGCTGAACCCGCTGCCCGTGTTCCACATGAACTGCGGCATCACTTCCGTGGCCACGATGTGCCTCACGGACAACTGCCTGGTGCTGCCGGACCGCTTCCATGCCACCACCTGGTGGGAAGACTGCGTGCGCTCCGGCGCCACGGCCATGCACTACCTGGGCATCATGCCGCCCGCGCTGTTCAAGCAGCCACCCGGCCCTTGGGAAGGGCAGCACCAGCTGCGCTTCGGCCTGGGCGCGGGCTGCGACCCCACGTTGCACCCGGCATTCGAAGAACGCTTCGGCGTGCCGCTGGTGGAAGTCTGGGGCATGACGGAGACGGGCCGCTTCCTGGCGAACCAGCATGCACCGCGCCAGACCCACACCCGCGCCTTCGGCCGTGCCGCGCCTCCGGTGGAGGTGCGCGTGGTCGACGACGGGGACCAGGACGTGGCCGACGGCCAGCCCGGCGAGATGCTGGTACGCGCCGAAGGCCCGGACGCGCGCTACGGCTTCTTCTCCGGCTACCTGGACGACGACGACGCCACGCGCAACGCGTGGCGCGGCGGCTGGTTCCACACGGGCGACGTGGTCACGCGCGATGCCAGCGGCATGCTGTATTTCGTGGACCGGCGCAAAGACATCATCCGGCGCTCGGGCGAGAACATCTCGGCCGGCGAGGTGGAGGCTACGTTGGCCCTGCACCCGGCGGTGGCCCGCGTGGCGGTGATGGCAGTGCCCGATGCGATGCGGGACGAAGAGGTGCTGGCCGTGGTGGTGCCCGCCGGCGGCCATGCGCCCGATGCCGCGACCGCGCAGCTGCTGGTGGCGCATTGCCTGCAGGAGCTCGCCTACTACAAGGCGCCCGGCTGGGTGGTGTTCCGCAGCGAGCTGCCGATGACCGCGACCAACAAGCTGCAGAAGAACCGCATCTTCGAGGCCGGTACCGACCCTTTGCACGAAGCCATCGATTGCCGCCTGCTGAAGAAGCGCCAGACCGCGCCTTCTTCGTCTGCACCAGCAACGGCTTCCGAGCTGCCCGCCACCACCGCACCCTCGGCTGCCTGAGACGGCCCACAACACGCCTCCCGCCATGCCCACCGACATCGTCCTCAGCGCCCCCGCGCGCACGCCCTTCGCGGACTTCGGCCGCAGCTTCCGCGACACGCCGCTCACCACGCTGGCCACCCACGCGGCACGCGCCAGCCTGCAACGCAGCGGCCTGCCCGACGACGCCATCGACCACCTGGTCTACGCCAACACCGTGCCCGTGGACGCCGACAGCCTCTTCGGTGCGCGCGTAGTGTCTGGCGCCATGGGGCTGCCAGACGCGGTCAGCGCGCTCACGGTCAGCCGCGGCTGCGGCGCCGGATTGCAGGCCATCGTCTCGGCCGCCGAACAGATCATCTCCGGCCACTCCGAGGTCGCACTGGCCGGTGGCGCCGAGAACTACAGCCGCGCGCCCTTCGTGCTGCGCAGCGGCCGCTGGGGCCACAAGCGTGGCGACCAGAATCTGCAGGACCTGCTGGAGAACACCTACCGCGACCCCTTCTCGCGTGCCTACATGGGCCAGACGGCCGAGAACATCGCACGCCTGCACGGCTACACCCGCGAGGCCATGGACGACTGGGCGCTGATGAGCCAGATGCGCGCCAAGGCCGCCATCGAGAGCGGTTTTCTCGCGCGCCAGATCGCGCCCATCGAGGTCGGCGAAGGCCGTGACCGCAAGACCATGTCAGTGGACGAGTTCCCGCGCACTGACATGACCCTCGAGCGGCTGCAGAAGCTGCGCCCCTCCTTCGCGGAGGACGGCACGGTCACGCCCGGCAACGCCAGCGGCGTCACCGACGGTGCGGCGTTCATGGTGGTGGCGCATGCCGAGGCCGCCCGCGCACGCGGCCTGCAGGCACAGGCCCGCGTGGTGGACTGGGCCACCGTGGGCGTGGACCCGCAGCTGATGGGCATCGGCCCCGTGCCGGCCGTGCGCAAGCTGCTGCAGCGCACCGGCATGTCAGTGGCCGACATCGACTACTTCGAGGTGAACGAGGCCTTCGCCGTCGTGAACCTGCATGCCGAGCGCGAGCTTGGACTACCGCGTGACCGCACCAACCTCTACGGCGGCGGCATCTCCATCGGCCACCCTCCCGGCGCGACCGGCCTGCGCATGGCCATGACCGCCATGCACCACCTGCAGGACACGCGCGGCCGTTATGCCGTGCTCACCATGTGCATCGGCGCGGGCCAGGGCATGGCCATGCTGATCGAGAACCTGCTTCGCTGAATTCCCACGCCACGACTTTCCCCACTCACCCTTCGAGGAGACAACCATGCAGACACGCAACGGATTCACACGCAGACAACTCATCGCCGGCGCCACCGCCAGCGCCCTGGGCAGCATCGCCCTGCCCGGCCTGGCGCAGAGCGGCGCGTACCCGAACCGCCCCATCAAGGTGATCGTGCCCTGGCCCGCGGGCGGTGGCGGCGACATCGTCGTACGCCTGCTGGCGCCGGGCATGGCCAGCCGGCTGGGCCAACCCGTGGTGGTGGAGAACCGCGCAGGAGTGGTGGGCACCATCGGCAGCGCGGTGGTGGCCAAGTCACCGGCAGACGGCTACACCATCTCCTACGGCTCGGCGGACTCGCACTCCATCGCGCCGCACCTGTACAAGCAGCTGGGCTACGACTCGCGCCGCGAGTTCACGGCCATCGCGCCCATCGGCTTCACGCCGCTGGCGCTGGTGGTGCACCCCTCGGTGCCCGCCAAGAACCTGGCCGAGTTCGTGCAGCTGGCCAAGAACGCCAAGGAAAAACTCACCTACGGCTCCTGGGGCGTGGGCGGCTCGGGCCAGATCACGGTGGAAGCGCTCAAGTCGGCCGCGGGCATCGACCTGCTACACGTGCCCTACCAGGGCACCGCGCCGCTGCTGCAGGCCCAGTTGGCCAACCAGGTGATGGCCTCCATCCAGCCGGTGCCGGTGGTGGAGCAGCACATGAAGAGCGGTGCCGTGCGTGCCATCGCCATCACCGCGCGCTCGCGGCTGGCGGGGTACCCCGACGTGCCCACCATGCGCGAGGTGGGCATCCCCATCGACATGGGACCATGGTTCGGTTTCATGTCGCCCGCCGGCGTGCCCGCCGATGTGGTGGCCAAGCTGCACGAGGCCATCGACGCGTCCATGGCCGATGCCAACGTGGTGGAGGCCATGGCCAAGATGTTCGTGGTGACCGAACGCATGCCGCAGCCGGCCTACCAGACCTTCGTGAACAACGAATACGACCGCTGGGGTAGCTATATCCGCACGGCGAAGATCACCCTGGAGCAGTAGCCGGTTTTGTGTCTGCGGTGCGGCGATGGGCTGCACTGCAGACGCGGGCGTAGCGCATTGGCAGAGGCGGCGGGCAGTCGCTTGCGGCCTCCGGCCCACGCTTGCGGACCGGCGCAACAGCGCGCCACTGTGGCTGCGCAAACACCGTCAAATGGACACTGGCATGGTCACAGCCGCAACTGGGGCCTGCGTCCGCAAACGCCTACCCACCACCTCACGTGTCGTGGCGAGTGCGCGCAGAAATACCGAATACCGGCGCACGGCGGTATCCGGTATTCGCTGGCACGCCCTTACGACACGAAGGGTGGGTGGTGCGGGTGCGCGGACGCAGGCCCCAGTCGCGCATGCCACATAC
This sequence comes from Burkholderiaceae bacterium, assembly GCA_965278985.1. Taxonomy (GTDB): domain Bacteria; phylum Pseudomonadota; class Gammaproteobacteria; order Burkholderiales; family Burkholderiaceae_C; genus CAISIP01. The sequence goes on from OZ257131.1 coordinate 4,708,194, forward strand.
GCAGGCACGCCCGCCACAGTGTTCGCGCTACTTCGATGGCACGCCAGAAGCGCTGCTGCGCGAGCGTGGGCCGGAGGCCGCGTGCCCGTACCACCCTCCCTGCCAGAAGCGCCACGCCGGGTTGCCAACCCCCGTGCCAACGTTCAAAAACGAGGGGAACGGGGTATCAGGCCTGCGGACGAAACAGCGCAAACAGTTGCCGCGCCACCGTCACCGGCGAGTCCCGCCCCGGCTGGTACCAGCTCAACGCGCCATTGAGCGCACCCAGCAACCCCAGGCGGAAGTAGTGGCGCTTGATGCCCTTGGGGAGCTCCACCGCGTTGGTCAGCTCGTCGAAGACGCGTTCGTAGCGGTCGCGCTCCTTCACCAGCGCGGCGCGCATGTCCTCGGAGTAGGCAGTGGACCATTCGGCCAGCACGGTGGCAGCCGGGCTGTCGCGCGTGAGCAGCGCCACCAGGTGCGCGATACAAGCCGCCTCCAGCCGCTCCCACGGGTCCGTCACCGGCGCGATGGCCTTCTGCACCTCGGCGATGAAGGCGTCCACCCCCGTGGCATAGACGGTGATGAAGAGTTCTTCCTTGGAGCCGAAGTGGTGGTACAGCGAGCCATGCAGGATGCCGAACTCGGCGGCGATGTCGCGCATCGAGGTGTTGCTGTAGCCGTGCGCGCCGAAGAGGCGCGCGGCCTTGTCGATCAACTCGGCACGGCGGTCTGGCGTGATGCCGTCCAGCTTGCTGCGGCCCGCACCCGCTGCCTTGGCCGCAGGCCGCACGCGCTGGCTGGACAACCCTACCGGGGCACGGCCTGCGCGGGCGCGCGGCGTGGCGGTGGGCTTCGATTCGATGGCGCGCATGCGTCGGCTTCCCTCTCTGGTGTCGGGAGATTATGAGCGCGGCGGCGCGTCGGCGATCGTGCGGGTGCCATCGGCCACGGCCTGCATCAACGGCGCCGCGGCCGGGTCCACCATGCAGTCGCAGAACAGCGTGCGCTCGGCCGCCAGGCCCGTGTCGCGGCTCCAGCGCGGCGCCTGCCGCACCAGCTGCTTGATGTGGGCACAGGCCCGGGCCGGCACGGCCTCGATGCGCGCGGCCAGCGCCAGCGCATGGGCCAGGGCGTCGTCCACGCAGGCCATCGCCAGGCCGAGCTCCACCAGTTGTACGGGCCGCAGCACCTGCGCCGTGAGCAGCAGCTCCAGCGCCTTGGCGGTGCCCAGCAACTGCGCGAAGGCCTGGGTGCCGCCGGCACCGGGCAACAGCCCCAGGTTCAGTTCGGGCAGGCCGAGTTCATGGTCGCCGGCCTGCACCACGCGCAAATCGCAGCCCAGCGCCAGCTCGAAGCCGCCGCCCATGGCGGTGCCGTTGATGGCGGCGATGAAGACCAGCGGGCTCTGGTCGATGCGCTCGATGCAGCGGTGGATGCCGCCCTGCGCCACAGGCCGCTCCAGCGTGAACTGCTTGCCCTTGGCCCGCATGGCCTCGGCACGTTGCGCCAGCACGCCCGCGTCGTAGTGGCGGATGAACATGCCCGGGTCGCGGCCGGTGAGCACCACCACGCGGCCCTCGGGCCACTGTTCCAGCAGGTCCAGCGCCTGCATCAACTCGGCCTCCATCGACTCGTCCATATAGCCACGCGCAGGATTGAAGAAGCGCAGCACGGCCGTGTTGCCTAGCGTGGACAGCGTGAGGCGCGTTCCGTCAAGGACCGGGGTGGGGGAGTTCGTCACGCGGCAAGGGCTCCGGAGAAGTTGGGGTCAAAGCAATTCTAGCGAGAGGAACCAATCGGTTGGTTCATAACCAAGGCAGCGCCGGGCGCCCAGCCAGACACATGCGCTTTACACGGAAGGTGCAGAATGGCTTGCCCAGCGTGGCGGACACGCACGCACCCCTGACGGTGAAAGGACCACTCCATGGCAACCCTCAGCGCAATCGGCGGCCCGGGCAACGGCGCCGCCATCGCAGCCACCCAGCGCCGCGACGCCCCACCCCGTGCCCTTGCCGACAGCGCCACGGACGGCAGCAGCGCAGCGCCTGCCGACACGGCCTTCACGCCTCCGGCCAGCGCCCCTGCCACCAGCGCATTGCAGGGCGATACCAGCGGCGCCGGCAGCAATGCCCCCCAGGGAGACGCTGCCGCTGCGCAGTCCACCGTTGCCTTCGCGCAGGCGCGCAGCGAGGGGACGACGCCTTCCACGGAGGCCGATGCCCCTGCGCAGGCTGCGGATGCCGCCGTTGCTACCGCCACCGACACGGGCGTGGCTGCCAGCGCTGCGCAGCAGCAGGCAGCTGCCGCGTCGACCTCCGCCACCACGCCGACGCCGGGGCAGGACACCACCGCCGCCAGCACGAACGCGGCAGACGGTACCGACACGGAAGCGTCCTCCACCGACGCCGCCACTGCCACCCAGACCGCAGCAGCCGCGGATGCGCCGCCCGCAGGCGGTGCAGGTCGGGCCGGCGGCGCGGCCGGTGCGGGCGGTAGTGCCGCCGTCGACAACACCGTCTACGACCCGCTGGACACCAACCAGGACGGCGTGGTGTCCGAGATGGAGCGGCTGATGGGCGAACTGAAAAGCGCCAGCACCTCCAGCAGCGACGACAACCCGCAGGCGGCCAACGAGGACAGCAGCACCCGCAGCACCCTGGCCACCGAGGCGACCAGCCTATATGCGGCGCTGTCGCCCACCGCAGCACCGGCCGAAGCTGGCAGCCTGCTCGACGCGACGGCCTGATCCTGGCCTGATTCCCCGCTTGTCCCCGGCGGGCCCGCCAACGGGCGATGCTGGACCGTGCTGCGGGGTCCATTTGGCTGGCATGATCGCGGGTTGTCCCATTTCGCCCGCACCGCGCCACCATGACCGACGAAACCGTCACTCCCGCGTCCACCACCCCTGACGGCACCGGCGCCACGCCACCCGCACGCCAGGGGGGCCGCCCGCCCCGTGGCCGTGCACGGCCCGCGAAGGCTGCCTCCGAGCCCGGTGCGCCGCCGGCACCGCGCATCCATCCGCTGCTGGAACAGCTCGCGGCCTGGCATCCGGTGCTCTTCGGCGCGAACTTCCTGCCCCTCAAGCGCGGCATCTTCCAGGACCTGATGGACGCCCATCCCGGCGCCATGGCTCCGGAGGACCTGAAGGCTGCCCTGGCCCAGCACACCCGTTCCACGCGTTACCTGACGGCCATGGCCTCGGGCCAGCAGCGCCACGACCTGCAGGGCCAGCCCGTGGAAGCGCTGGCACCCGAACACGTCTACCACGCGCTGCAGGAGGTGTTCCGCCGCCGGCAGAACCGCACACCGGCCCCGCAGGACCTGCAGCCCAAGCTGGTGGCGCGCATCCTGCAGGCCTTCGATGCCTCGGGCCTGGCACGCGAGGACTACGTAGCGCTGGTGCGGGGCCGCGATGAGCGTGCCAATGCCGCGCTGGACGACGCCATGGCCCAGGCCGCCGCCCGCTCCGCCAAGGACGAGGCCCTGCTGCGGGCCTTCCAGGCCAGCGGACAAGCCGATGTAGACGCCTTCGCCGACATGTACGGCATGGACCCGCGCACCGTGCGGGCGGCCCTGGCACGCGCGCAGCGGCCCGCCGTGGCCCCTGCGGCGCCACGCACCTCCGCCGTGCCCGATGTGACTGATGTGTTCCCCGTATCCGCTGTATCCGACGAAGTGGCCACGCCCGCGCCACCCGCCGCTGCCGAGCCCGGCGACACACCGCCCGAGGCGCCCGCCGAAGTCCCATGACCGCCGCCGCGCAGCCCGTGCTGCGGGTGCACGACCTGGTCTTCGCCCATCCGGGCCAGGCCCCGCTGTTCTCGCACTGGTCGGCGGACGTGGGGCCGGGCCTCACGCTGCTGCGCGGCGGCGAGAGCCGCGGCAAGACCAGCCTGCTGCAGCTGGCTGCGGGCGAGCTGCAGCCCCAGGCGGGTGTGCTGGCACTGTCGCAGGACGACGCGTTGCCCGCGTCGGCCCAGCGTTTCTGGATCGCCCCCGCACGCAGGCGCATGACCAGACCGTGGCGCGGGACGTGCTGCAAGCCATCGCGTCCGCCTACCCGCATTTCGACCATGCCGGCCTGCCCGCGCTGCTCGATGGACTCGGCCTCACGGAGCACGCCCACAAGCCGGTCTACATGCTCTCCACGGGATCGCGCCGCAAGCTGTGGCTGGCCGGCGCGTTGTCGGCCCACGCCACGCTGACGCTGGTGGACGAACCCTTCGCGGCACTCGACCGGCCGGCCATTGCATTCATCGTGCAGCGGCTCCATGCCATGGCCGGCATGCTGCGGGAACGCCGGCACGCCTGGGTGCTGGCCGACTACGAGGCCCACCCTGACCTGCGCTTCGACGGCCTGGTGGACCTGGGGGACTGAGGCCGTCGGGCGCGTGGCCCTCCACCCTCCACGCCGCTCAGGACTTGCGTGCGCGTTCGTAGAGGCCCTGCACCTTGGGCACATTGGCCTCCAGCTGCCGGATGCGGTCCGGACCCGAGGGGTGGGTGGACAGGAAGTTGGCACCGTTGCCGCCCCCGGAGGCCTGGCCCATCTTTTGCCACAGCGTGGCACCGGCGCTGGGTGCATACCCCGCACGCGCGGCAAGCTCCAGCCCGACCAGATCGGCCTCGGTCTCGTCCTCACGGCTGAATTTCAGCGAGATCAGCTGCGTGCCGATGCGCGCTGCCGCATCACCCAGGTCGCCCAGCCCCAGCAGCTGCGCGGCGATGGACAGGCCCGCGCCGGTGGCGGTGGTCTTGCCGATGCGCGCGCGTGCATGTTCGCGCAGCGCGTGGGCCATCTCGTGGCCCATCACCATCGCCGCCTCGTCGTCCGTGAGCTGCAGCTGGTCCAGGATGCCGGTGTAGAAGGCGATCTTGCCGCCCGGCATGCAGAAGGCGTTGATCTGCTTGCTGCCGATCAGGTTGATCTCCCACTTCCAGCCCTGCGCGCGGCTGTTCCACTGCGGTGTGAAGGGGATGATGCGTTGCGCGATGGCGCGCAGGCGCACCAGCTGCGGATGGTTGGCCGGCGCCAGCGCCTTCTGGTCGCGCGCCTCGGCGATCATCTGCGCGTACTGTTGCGTTGCGGCGGTCTCCAGCTCCTCGGCCGACACCAGCTTGCGCAGGCTGGACGACTTGCCGACGTCGACCTGCGCCAGTGCCGCCGACGTCGCGGTGGCACCTGCGGCCAGCACGAAGGCACGCCGCGAAAAACCGAGGTGGGATGGGGAAAAGCAGCACCAGCACATGCGTCAATAATAGCCAGAACCTGCACCGTTGCATGACCGACCTTTCCTACACATCCACGCGGCCTCCGGGCAATTGGCGCAACGCATGGAAGGTGTACGCCGAACCGGCCAGCCTGCGCATGTTGCTGCTCGGGTTCTCGGCGGGGCTGCCGCTGCTGCTGGTCTTCGGCACGCTGAGCTTCTGGCTGCGCGAGGCTGGCATCGACCGCACCACCATCGGCCACCTGAGCTGGGTGGGCTTGGCCTATGGCTTCAAGTGGGCCTGGTCGCCGCTGGTGGACCGCATGCCGCTGCCGGTGCTCACGCGCGTGCTGGGGCGCCGGCGCAGCTGGCTGCTGCTGTCGCAGCTGGTGATCGTGGCCGCGTTGGTGACAATGGCCTTCACCGATCCGCAGCGCCAGCTGGCGCCCGTGGTCTGGGGCGCCCTGGCGGTGGCCTTCGCCTCGGCCACGCAGGACATCGCGCTGGACGCCTACCGCATCGAATCGGCCTCCACCGACCGCCAGGCGGCCCTGGCCGCCACCTACCAGACGGGTTACCGCATCGCCATGATCTGGTCGGGCGCGGGCGTGTTGTGGCTCGCGGCCCGGTTCGAAACGGTCGGGGCCAACTACCAGGCCGCGGCCTGGCAGACCGCCTACCTCATCATGGCCGCATCGATGGCACTGGGCATGGTGACCGTGCTGTTCTCTCCCGAGCCGCAACAGCGCCCGCTGCCACCCGCGCGCAACCTGCGCGAGTGGCTTTCGGGCGCATTGGTGGCGCCCTTCGCGGACTTCCTGGGCCGCTACCGCTGGCAGGCCGTGCTGATCCTGGCGCTGATCGCGCTCTACCGCATCAGCGACGTGGTGATGGGCATCATGGCCAACCCGTTCTATGTGGACACCGGCTTCACCAAGGACGAAGTGGCCGCCGTGACCAAGGTCTATGGCGTGGTCATGACGCTGGTGGGCGCCTTCGTGGGTGGTGTGTTGTCAATGCGTTTCGGCGTGCTGCGCATCCTGATGCTGGGTGCCGTCCTGAGCGCGGCCAGCAACCTGCTGTTCGCCTGGCTGGCGGGGTACGGGCACGACGTGCGCGCGCTGATGCTGGTGGTGTCGGCCGACAACCTGAGCAGCGGCATCGCTTCGGCCGCGTTCATCGCCTACCTCTCGGGCCTGACCAACGTGCAATATTCGGCCACGCAATACGCGCTGTTCAGCTCTTTGATGCTGCTGCTGCCGAAGTTCCTGGCGGGCTTCTCGGGGCAGGTGGTGGACGCGGTGGGTTATGCATCCTTCTTTGTCGGCACGGCGCTGCTGGGCGTGCCGGTGTTGGTGCTGATCGCCGTGGCCGTGCGTTTCCAGCCGCGAAGCCCCGACGCCGGGTGAGGCGGCGCGTTTACCTAACTTTACGGCCCCTTCAAGCCCCCGCGGGAACGTCGTCCTACACTCGAATCCATGGACGAACGCCTGCTGATGATCGAAGACGACGCCCGCCTCGCGCAGATGGTGTCGCAGTACCTGCAGCAATCGGGCTTCGCGGTCACGCATGCCGGCGATGGCCGCAGCGGCCTGGAACAGCTGCAGGGCAAGGGCAGCGAGCCCGCACCCAGCCTCGTGATTCTGGACCTGATGCTGCCCGACATGGACGGCCTGGAAGTCTGCCGTGCGATCCGCGCACTGCCCGGTGCCGCCGCCCAGACGCCGGTGCTGATGCTCACGGCCAAGGGCGACCCGATGGACCGCATCATCGGCCTGGAGATCGGCGCGGACGATTACCTTCCCAAGCCCTTCGAACCCCGCGAACTGCTGGCCCGCGTGCGCGCGATCCTGCGGCGGCACGGTGCCGGGGCGGCCGCCAGCGGCCAGGTGCTGCGCTTCGGCTCGCTGGAGATCGACCGCGACGCGCGTGTGGTGACCGTGGGCGGCAAGCCCTGCGAGCTCACGTCCTACCAGTTCGACCTGCTGATCGCGCTGGCCGAACGCGCGGGCCGCGTGCTCACGCGCGACCAGATCATGGAAGCCGTGCGCGGCCGCGAGCTCGATGCCTTCGACCGCTCCATCGACGTGCACATGGGGCGTATCCGCGCGGTCATCGAGGCCGATGCCAAGAACCCCAAGCGCATCCTGACCGTGCGCGGCGTGGGCTACGTGTTCGCGCGCCAGCAGGACTGAGCAGGACGGCCTCGCACCGTGGCCATGCGGATTCCCTTCCACCAGCGGTTGTACCTTCGCATCTGGCTGGCGGTGATCGCGACCGTGGCCATCCTGGCGCTGGTGGCGGCCTGGCTGTCCAAGCTGGAGGTGGAGAACGACCGCGCGCAGCGCGCCGACCGCGAGATCATCGTGCGCAACGGCAGCGGCGAGATCATCGGCCAGGCGCCGATACGCCTGCTGCGCGTGCCGGGCCAGGGGCCGGAGTTTCAGGTCGGCATGAAGGATGGCAGCACGCTGTACATCCAGCTGCCCCGCCCGCCTGAACGCCCCGATCGGCCCGGCGGCCGCCCTTCCAACCCCCAGCGCAACCGCATGCCCTTCAGCTTCAACTGGCTGCTGGCGCTGGTGGCCTGCACGGTCGCGCTGGGCACCTACCCCATCGTGCGGCGTCTCACCAAGCGCCTGGAAGGCGTGGAGCGCGGCGTCAAGCAGTGGGGCGACGGCGATCTGTCGCTGCGCCTGCCCACCGAAGGGCGCGATGAGGTGGCGGCGCTGTCCAAGGGCTTCAACGACGCCGCGGGCCGGGTGCAGGCCTTGCTGCTGTCGCACAAGGCGCTGCTCGCGAACGCCTCGCACGAACTGCGCTCGCCGCTCACGCGCATCCGTATGGGCATCGAGCTGATGGGCTCCAACCCGTCGCCGGCGTTCAAGGAAGAAATCAACCGCAACATCCGGGAGCTGGACCAGCTCATCGACGAGATTTTGCTGGCCAGCCGGCTCGACGCCAGCGAGACCGACCTGGGCACACCCGAATCGGTGGACCTCGCAGGGCTCGTGGCGGAGGAATGCGCGCGTGTGGATGCCGACCTCGACCCCGGCGACGATGCTTCGGCACTGGAAGTGCAGGGCGTCAGCCGGCTGCTGCGACGCCTCGTGCGCAACCTGCTGGAGAACGCACGGCGCCACGGCGCGGGCAGCGTGCATGCGCAGCTGCGGCTGGTGGGCGCTACGGTGGAGTTGCGTGTCAGCGACAACGGGCCCGGCGTGCCACCCGCATTGCGCGAACGCATCTTTGAACCTTTCTACCGCCTTCCGGGCGCCACCGAACGCGATGGTGGCGTGGGCCTGGGGCTCGCGCTGGTGCGCTCCATCGTCCAGCGCCATGGAGGCGCGGTGCGCTGCGAGGAAGCCCCGGGCGGCGGCGCCAGCTTCGTGGTGCAGCTACCCCAAGCGGGTGGTGCAGACAATCCTGCGGCCCGCTAAGGGTGCGAAAAATTCCCGTTTCCAGCCCGTGATCGGAATCGATCCTTCAAACGAGCTATGGCGCAGTGCAGCAGCACTCGTTACAGTCGCTTCCAACTGCTGTCACAGTTCAAGGAGCCAGCTATTGGCAAGGGCCGGCAACGGGCCTTCCGGGAATCCAGATCTCCAACGACGTCCTCACCAGGACTTTTCAAAGCCACCTCCGGGTGGCTTTTTTTTCGCCCGCGTGGCGCGGTCAGTGGTGCGCGTCGAAATGCTCGCCTGCGCGCAGGGCGTAGAGCGTGCCGCAGTACGGGCACTTGGCCTGGCCCGTGCGGGCCACGTCCAGGTAGACCTTGGGATGGGTGTTCCAGATCTTCATGTCGGCCTTCGGGCTGGGACAGAAGACGCCACCCTGGTGGTTCAAATCCGTGGCCAGCAGCTCGACCTTGGCAGAAGTGCTCATCGTGTCGTCCTTGCTCAGACCTTCGCCAGCCAGTGGGCGTACTTGGGGTTGCGGCCGTTCACGATGTCGAAGAACGCGCTCTGGATCTTCTCGGTGATCGGACCGCGCGAGCAGCTGCCCAGGGCGATGCGGTCGAGTTCGCGGATGGGCGTGACTTCGGCGGCCGTGCCCGTGAAGAAGGCCTCGTCGCTGATGTAGACCTCGTCGCGCGTGATGCGTTTCTGCACCAGCTCGAGGCCCAGGTCCTTGCAGATGTGCAGCACGGTGTTGCGCGTGATGCCGTTCAGGGCACCCGCCGACAGGTCGGGCGTGTAGACCACCCCGTCCTTGATCACGAAGATGTTCTCGCCCGCGCCTTCGCTGACGAAGCCCGACGAGTCCAGCAGCAGCGCTTCGTCGTAGCCGTCTTCGGTGGCTTCCAGGTTGGCCAGGATGGAGTTCGTGTAGTTGCTGACCGCCTTGGCCTGCGTCATCGTGATGTTGACGTGGTGGCGCGTGTAGCTGGAGGTCTTGACGCGGATGCCGCGCTTGAGCCCTTCCTCGCCGAGGTAGGCGCCCCAGGCCCAGGCCGCGACCATCAGGTGGATGGTGTTGCCCTTCGGGGAAACGCCCAGCTTCTTGTCGCCGATCCAGGTCAGCGGGCGCAGGTAGCAGCTCTCGAGCTTGTTCTCGCGCACCACGGTCTTCTGCGCTTCCATGGCCTCTTCGATGCTGAAGGGGATCTGCATGCGCAGGATCTTGGCGCTGTTGAAGAGGCGCTCGGTGTGCTCGCGCAGGCGGAAGATCGCGGTGCCGTCGACGGTGTTGTAGGCGCGGACCCCCTCGAAGGCCCCGCAGCCGTAGTGCAGGGTATGGGTCAGCACATGGATCTTGGCGTCGCGCCAATCCACCAACTGGCCATCCATCCAGATCTTGCCGTCGCGGTCGGCCATGCTGGGAACAACGCTCATGTCTGTCCTTCGGGAATGTCGGGAAAAGCGGGATTTTAGGGTGCGGAGGCCACGGCGCCATCCTCGGCGACGGGCGGGCGGTGGAGGGTCCATTGCACCAGCTTGCCGTCCTTGAACTCGCAGGTCACGTGCGATTCCGAGTTGTCGGTCCAGCGGAACGACTCGGGTTGCTGGTCCTTCGGCGAGACCTGCACACCGAGCGAGCGCGTCATCGCGATCACATGCAGCAGGGTCACGCCAGCGCGCAGCTTGGCGTTGAGCATCACGGCGCTGTCCACGTAACCGATGGGGCGCTCGTTCGCGCGCTTGAGCACCTGCATCGTGCGGTTGAAATGCAGCAGCAGCCACATCACCACGCCACCCGCGACGAGGGCCACACCGGCCCAGCCTGCGGACTGGAAACCCACCACGGCCAACACGGCCACCCCCACGGGAACGGCAAACTTTCGGAAATTCATGCCTGCGATTTTCGCAGACGCCCATGCCCGGTCCTGCGCGGGACCTGCGCGGGACCTGCGTGCGGCGTGCGCGGGGCCGGTTCAGGTCAGGCCGCGCACCGCCTCCAGGGCCTCTTCGATACGGTCCACCGCATGGATCTCGAGCCCCTCGATGGGCTTCTTGGGCGCATTGGCCTTGGGTACCACGGCGACGGAAAAGCCCAGCTTGGCGGCCTCGCGCAGCCGCTCCTGCCCACGGGGTGCCGGCCGCACTTCGCCCGCCAGGCCCACTTCGCCGAAGGCCACGAAGCCCTTGGGCAAGGGCTTGCCGCGCAGGCTGGAGGTGATGGCCAGCATCACGGCCAGGTCGGCCGCAGGTTCGCTGATGCGCACACCGCCCACAGCGTTCACGAACACATCCTGGTCCGCGCAGGCCACGCCGGCATGGCGGTGCAGCACGGCCAGCAGCATCGCCAGGCGGTCGCGGTCCAGGCCCACCGAGAGCCGGCGCGGGCTCGGGCCGCCACCGTCCACCAGCGCCTGGATCTCCACCAGCATGGGGCGCGTGCCCTCCAGCGTGACCAGCACGCAGCTGCCGGGCACAGGTTCGCTGTGCTGGGACAAGAAGATCGCGCTGGGGTTGCTGACGCCCTTGAGGCCACGCTCGGTCATCGCAAAGACACCGATCTCGTTGACCGCGCCGAAGCGGTTCTTGATGGCGCGCACGAGGCGAAAGCTGCTGTGCGTGTCGCCCTCGAAATACAGCACCGTGTCCACCATGTGCTCCAGCACGCGCGGGCCGGCGAGTGCGCCCTCCTTGGTCACATGGCCCACCAGCACCACACACACGCCGCTGGCCTTGGCCGCGCGCGTGAGGTGCGCCGCGCATTCGCGCACCTGGGCCACGGAACCGGGTGCGGAGGTGAGCTGGTCCGAGTACACGGTCTGGATGGAGTCGATCACCGCCACGTGGGGCGCCAAGCCCTCCAGCGTCGCCAGGATCTTCTCCAGCCGCGTCTCGGCCAGCACCTGCACCCGCGAATGGTCCAGCCCCAGCCGGCGCGAGCGTAGTGCCACCTGTGCGCCACTTTCCTCGCCCGTGACGTACAGCGTCGCCTTGCCGGCGCGCTGGAGCGAATCGAGCGCCTGCAGCAGCAGCGTGGACTTGCCGATGCCGGGGTCGCCACCGATCAACACCACGCCGCCCTCCACGATGCCGCCACCCAGCACGCGGTCCAACTCCTCGTGGCCGGTGGGCGTGCGGTCCATGTCGGTGGCGTCGATATCCGACAGGACAGCAACCTCGGTGCTGGCCGTGAGCCCGGTGAAGCGGTTGCGCTGCGGCGTGGCGGACTCGGCCACGGTCTCCACCAGCGTGTTCCAGGCCCCGCAGGCAGGGCATTTGCCCAGCCACTTGGGCGTGCTGCCGCCACATTCGCCGCAGGTGTAGGTGGTTTTCTCTTTGGCCATGCGGGCATGTTAGCGGGGCATACTTGCACCCCTCGCCACGACCCGCCAGAAACACCATGCAGACACCCACCAACCGCTTCAAAAAAGCCATGCAGGACCGGCAGACCCAGATCGGCCTGTGGGTCAGCCTGGCCAACCCCTACAGCATGGAAATCTGCGCCGGCGCGGGTTTCGACTGGTTGCTGATCGACAGCGAACATGCCCCCAATGACCTGCGCAGCCTGATGGCGCAGCTGCAGGTGGTGGCCGGCTACGACAGCGAGCCCGTGGTGCGCGTGCCGGTCGGCGACAGCACGTTGATCAAGCAGTACCTGGACCTGGGCGCCCAGACCCTGCTGGTGCCCATGGTGGACACCGCCGAACAGGCGGCCGCGCTGGTGCAGGCCTGCCGGTACCCGCCCGAGGGCTTCCGCGGCATGGCCGGCGCGCGCGCCTCGCGCTGGGGCCGCTACCCGAACTACGCGCGCGAGGCCAACGCCCAGACCTGCCTGCTGGTGCAGGCCGAGACGCGGATGGCGATGCAGAACCTGGACGCGATCGCCGCCACCGAGGGCGTGGACGGCGTCTTCATCGGCCCGGCCGACCTCTCGGCCTCGATGGGCCACATCGGCAACCCCGGCCACCCGGAGGTGCAGGCCGCCATCGAGGACGGCATCGCCCGCATCCTGCGCGCCGGCAAGGCACCGGGCATCCTGACGCCCGACACCACGCTGGCCCAACGCTACATCGAACTCGGCGCGCGCTTCGTGGCCGTGGGGCTGGACACCAGCATCCTCGTGCGCGGTACGCAGCAACTGGTCACGCAGTTCAAGGGCGGCCCCGCGCCGGCTGCCACGCCCAAAGGCCCTTACGGCTGAACCCGCTGTTCGCACCATGCACCCCGACGAACACCGCGCCCGCACCGAGCTCGCGGCCTGCTACCGCGTCTTCGCCATGCTGGGCTGGACGGAGATGATCTACAACCACATCACCGTGCGGCTGCCCGAGAGCGTGGCCGGTGGCGAGGCACAGTTCCTGATCAACCCCTTCGGCCTGCACTACAGCGAGGTCACGGCCAGCAACCTGGTGCGCGTCGACCTGCAGGGCCGCGTGCTGGATGGCTCGCGCTACCCGGTCAACCCCGCCGGCTTCACGGTACATGCCGCGATCCACGCGAGCCTGCCCGGCGCCCACTGCGTGATGCACACCCACACCACGGCCGGTGTGGCCGTGGCCTGCCTGCAGGGCGGGCTGCAGCAGAGCAATTTCTACAGCGCACAGCTGCACGGCATGGTGGCCTACCACGACTTCGAGGGCATCACCATCCACGCCGACGAGGCGCCGCGCCTGCTGGCCAGCATCGGCGACAAGCCCGCCGTGGTCCTGCGCAACCACGGCCTGCTGGCCTGGGGCCATACGCTACCGCAGGCCTTCGCGATCCTCTGGACGCTGCAGCGCGCCTGCGAGATCCAGCTGGCGACGCTGAGCATGGGGCCGGCCATTCCCGTGCCGGAAGCCATCGCGCAGAAATGCACGCGCGATGCGCTGCAGTTCAACCCCCACCACGGCGCGGGCCGCGACGTCTTCGACGCGCTGGTGCGCCAGGTGGACCGCATCGACAACAGCTACCAACAATGAGCACGACACCACATCCCTTCTCCAAGGCCTGCATCGTGGGGGCCGGCGCCATCGGCGGCTGGCTGGGCGCGGGCCTTGCGCGCGCCGGCAGCCAACTCTCGGTGCTGGCCCGCGGCGCCACGCTGCAGGCCTTGCGCGAGGGCGGCCTGCGGCTGGTGCGCACCACGCCCGACGGGCCCGTCACCGAGACGCACGCCGTGCAGGCCAGCGACGACGCGGCGCAGCTCGGTGTGCAGGACCTGGTGGTGATCGCCGTCAAGGCGCCCGCGCTGCGCGCCGTGGCGCAGCAGATCGCGCCGATGCTGGGGCCGCAGACCGTCGTGCTGATCGCCATGAACGGCGTGCCCTGGTGGTTCCTGCAGGGCTTCGGTGGCGCGTTGGAGGGCCACCAGCTGCACAGCGTGGACCCGGACGGCGCCATTGCCGCGGCCATCCCCTCGCAACACGTCGTGGGCTGCGTGCTGCACGTGAGCTGCGCCATCCAGAGCCCGGGCGTGATCCGCCACCATTTCGGCAACCGCCTGTTCATCGGTGAACCGTCGGGCGTGCGCAGCGACCGCGTGCTGGCCCTGGCGCAGACGCTGGAGCGCGCCGGTTTCGAGGCCCCCGTGTCGGAGCAGATCCAGCGCGACATCTGGTACAAGCTCTGGGGCAACATGACCATGAACCCGGTCAGCGCCATCACCGGTGCCACCGCCACCGAGGTGCTGGACGACGACGAGGTGCGCCACTTCTGCACCCAGGTCATGCGCGAAGCCAAGCAGATCGGCACCCGCCTCGGCATCACGATCACGGAGGAACCCGAAGCGCGCCACGCCGTGACGCGCAAGCTCGGCGCCTTCAAGACCTCGATGCTGCAGGACGTGGAGGCCGGCCGGCCCGTGGAACTCGATGCGCTGGTGGGTTCGGTGCGGGAGCTGGGGCAGCTGCTGCAGGTGCCCACGCCCTGCACCGACGCGCTGTTCGGGCTGGCGCGCCTGCACGCGCGGGTGCGCGGCCTGTACTGAACCGCTGTGCGGTCAGGCCTGCAAGCTCAGTCTTCCGCAGTGGACTGCGCCTCGCGCTGCAGCCCGTCCAGGTCGCAGATCACCAGGCCCGCCGGGTCCACGCGGATGATGCCCCGGCGCTCCATCGCCTTGAGCGCCTGGTTCACGCGTTGCCGCGACGCGCCGAGCAGCTGGCCCAGCTCTTCCTGCGCCAGGTGCAGCCCGATGCGGATGTCCTTGGAGAAGGCCGAGGCCGGCTCGCCGTAGCCGCGCATCAGCACCAGCAGCTGCTTGGCCAGGCGCGAGCGCAGCGCCAGCGTGTTCATGTCTTCCACCGTGGCATAGAGCATGCGGATGCGCTTCACATGCAGCTGCAGGATGGCGGCGTACAGCTCGGTGTGTTCGGCCAGCAGCCGTTCGAAGTCGGCGCGGCGCACGCACAGCAACGTGCAATCGCCGTGCGCATAGGCATCGTGGGTGCGCTCCCCGCCATCGAGCAGCGAGGTGTCGCCGAACCAGAAACCCGGCTCCACGTAGGCCAGCGTGGTCTGCTTGCCCGACACAGAGGTGGAACACACGCGCACGGCCCCTTTGGCACAAGCTTTCCACTCTTCGGGCGCCGCACCGCGCGTGCCGATCACCTGCCCGTCGCGGTACCGCTTGACGTAGGCCACGCGCAGGATGTCATGGCGCAGCGATGGCGACAGCGACGAGAACCAGCTGTTGGAGTCGATCGCGCGCCGCTCCTCGATGGTGAGGACGGCCGCATCCTTCGGAGCGCGTGCTGAAGACATCCGGCGATTTTGCACCGGACGACCCTGCGCCGGCGCGATTCGCGTCGTGGACGGGACATCCGACCCTTCCGCAGGCCCTCCGCAACGCTGGTGATGCACCGACAATCGCGCCCAAGGCGCCACACAGGGAGGCGCTCAACTTCGACGCCGTGCCCTGCCGGGTCAACGCACCACCACCATGTCCACATCCGCATCCCGCCCCAACCTCGCAGAAGGCTTCAACCGCTTCTTCACCATCGGCCAGGCACGCAGCGAGGACGAGAAGAACGCCGTGTTCTTCATCCGCCACGACGTCTATGCGCGCGAGCTGGGCTTCGAGGCCGTGCGGCCGGACCAGCGCGAGACCGACGCTTACGACGCGCATGCCGCGCACGTACTCATGCGTACGGCTGAGGGGTCTCCGCGTCTCGTGGGCAGTGCGCGCCTCGTGTTCAGCAACCCGCAGTCGCCCGAAGCGCCGCTGCCGTTCGAGAAGGCCTGCAAGGATTCGCTGGACCGCAGCGTGATCGATCCGGCAAAACTGCCGCGGGACCGCATCGCCGAAGTCTCGCGGCTCGCCGTGTTGTCGGACTTCCGGCGACGCCGTGGTGAAGAGAGCCGCGAAGTGGCCATCGACGTGGGCGACTTCGGCGACAGCAAGCAGCCGCGCTTTCCCTACATCCCGGTGGGCCTGTACATGGCCTCGGTGCTGATGGCGCAGCAGCGCGGCATCACGCACATCTTCACGCTGACCGAACCGCGCCTGGCGGAACACTTCGCCAAGCTGGGTGTGAAGATCGTGCCCATCGGCGCACCGGTGGAACACCGCGGCACGCGTGTGCCCTCGGTCATCGAGGTGGACACGGTGGAAGCCGGGTTGCGGCTGATGATCCGCCCGCTGTGGAAAGAGATCGCCGCGCAGATGGCGCGGTGAAATTGCGGCCGGCCGCTTCGGAGCGGCCGTGCGCAGCGGCCCTCAACCGATCCGTTGCGCCCGCGCCATCACACGCCGGTCAGCGCACGGTAGTCGCGCCGCGTGGCCGGCGCCACCGCTGCCAGCACCTGCTCGTACGAGGTCTTGTGGCGCCCCAGCAGGCGGGCGGAGGCCACCGTGCGCGACTTGCAGAACCATTGGCAGCTGTGCTGCATCAGGAAGAGTTCGGCGGTCATCGTGAAGGCCTTGTCACGGTCGCTCTGGCCCAGCGTGTTGCGCGCCACGTTGTCGATGCCCCGCGCATGCAGCGCCAGCATCTTGCGCAGGTCGAAGCAGGCCTGGGGCAGCAGCTGCTGGGTCCAGGGCAGCGACACGGGCAGGCGGCTCACCCGCGACTCCACCTCGCCCACCTGCGCGAAGCCCTTGGCAAAACGCTCGAACTGGCCGGCCAGCGCCTGCTCGTTGCCGGCCAGCACCAGCCAGATCTGCGCGCGGCGGGCGGCATCGGCCTCTCCCAGGCAACGCAGATACCCATCGGTCAGCTCCTGCATGCGTTTCTCGATCTGGTACTGGCCCAGATGGCTGGCCAGCAGCGTGATGCGGGCGCGCTGCTGCACCCGGTTGATGCCCCAGGCGCCGACGGCAGCCAGGGTCAGGAACGTCAGGAAGTCCATACGGGAAAAGGATTGGAGCGTCAGGTCGTTGGCATGCGGCGCTGCGACAGGAAGAAGCGCAGCATCTCGGCGCTGGCGTCGACGCCAGCAGGATCGGTGTAGCTGCCGGCCGCGCCACCGCCGGACCACGCATGGCCTGCGCCATGCAGCTGCCAGTATTCGAGCGCCCCGTGGCCATCCGACGCGGGATACACGCTCCGCGTGAAGCCTCGTCCCCCCGGCGCGCGGCCCGTGTGCACCTGCGGTGCGTCGTGCCGCGCAGGCAGCGCGCCTGCCACCAGCTGGGCGCCATTGCGCGGATGCACGGTGGTGTCGGCATCGCCGTGGAAGACGATCATCGGCACCGACGCCGCGCCAGCCTGCGCCTCCGGCGCACCGCTGCGCATCGCGGCCAGCGCGGACGGCAGGTCGCGGGCGGCACCGGCCGGCAGGCCCGAATGCACGCCCACCGCTGCAAAGAGGCCCGGGCAGCATTGCCCCAGGATGGCCGCCATGGCGCCGCCAGCGGAAAGACCTGCCACGTAGACGCGCGAAGCGTCCACGCCGTAGGCAGGCACCAGGCTGCGGACGAGCGCGGCAATCAGCGCCGGCTCGCCGCGCTCGGCGCCCTGGTGCAGCGGCTTGAACCAGTTCCAGCAGCGCTGCGCGTTGGCATGCGCGTTCTGCTCCGGGTACAGCACCACGGCACCCGCCTCCCGCGCGAGCTCGTTCATGCGGGTGCCTGCCGCGAAGTCGGCGGCATCCTGGGTGCAGCCGTGGAGCATCACCACCAGGGGGCGCGCAGTGGCCACGCTGCCTTCCGGCGACGGCGGCACATACAACCGGTAAGCGAGCTGCCGGCCCTGGTGCGCGAAGCTGCCTTCCAGCCACTGCGCCTCGGACACCGAGGTCCGTGGCGCGGTCGTCGCGCCACCGTCGTCGACCAGGCGGCTTTCGACATCGATCACGATGCCATCGTGGCCCGCATGGGACGGCGCCCGGCCTGCGGGCACGGCAGCGCCCGCCGGGGCGGCTTCGCGCAGGGCGCGTTGCACCATGGCGGTGGCGGCTTGCAGCTGGCCACTGCGCGTGAGCCGGCCAGCCTCTTCCATGAGGGCTTGAAAGGGAGGGGACATCGGGGCTTTCAGGAGATCCGTCCGGCCAATGCGGCCTTCACGGCAGGGCTGGCGTGCAGGGCACCCAGCACGGTGATGGAGGCGATGGTGGCGCTGGCCAGCTCCGCGGAAACGTCCGGCGCGATGCTTGCCAACCCGAGCACGCGGATGTGCAGCTGCTCACCGGCCGCCTGCACCCGTTGCAGGTCGGCCGCCGTGACATGCTGCAGGCCCAGCACCAGCATCCTGCGCGCGACGCACTGGCGCAGCGCCTCCTGGTGCGTGACGAGGTGGTTGCGAATGGCGGTGCGGATGAAGTCGCTGCGGTTGGCGTAGAAGCCTTCGGTCACCAGCAGGTCGATCTGGCCCAGGTCCACATAGCCGAGGTTGATGGTGAGCTTTTCGGATTCGCTGGTGCGCACGGGCGGCAGGGGCAGCGGGGACGCGGTGGAAGAAACCATGCGCCATCCTAACACCATCCATAGACCATCTACACGCCATCCAAAAAGAATCCGGATAGATGGTTGCAACATTCGAGGAGTCGCACCTTTGTCCTACGTCCACCGCTCCGCCCTGCCGATGCCAACAAGCCGCCTCGCCACCCACACTACGGCCCTGCGCAGCGCGTGCCACCGCGAGGTCCGCCTTTGCGCGCAACCCCATTCCACTGTCTTTGAGACCACCATGAAAACCCTTCAGATCCGTTGCGAACTCGACTACCTGGCCGACACCGACGCCGACTATGTATTCAACCTCCAGGCCGCCCACCATCCATGGCAGAAGATCCTGGAGGAGTCGCTGGAGATCTCACCCAGCTCCCCGGTGACCGAAGGACTGCATCCCACCGGCCTGAACCGCCTGGCGAAGACCCGCAGCGGCCCTGGCGAGTTCAAGGTGCGCTACAGCGCCACCGTGCAAGTGGACTACCCCCTGCCCACCGGCAACGAAGAGGAAATGCCCATCGCCGAGCTGCCGGTGGAGGTGATCCCGTACATCTGGTCCAGTCGCTACTGCGAGTCCGATGCCGTGCTGCAGGTGGCCGGCCGCACCTTCGGCCACCTGCCCAAGGGCTACCAGCGGGTGGAGGCCATCTGCCAGTGGATCCGGGACAACATCGTCTACCAGATCGGCACCTCCGGCCCCTCCACGAGCACGCGCGATGTGCTGGTGAACCGCGCCGGCGTGTGCCGCGACTTCGCGCACCTGGGCATCACTTTCTGCCGCGCGTTGAACATCCCCGCGCGTTTCGTCACCGGCTACACCTGGTACGCGGAGCCTCCCTCCGACTTCCATGCCATCTTTGAGGCCTACCTGGGCGGGCGCTGGGTGCTGTTCGATGCCACCGAGCTGGCACCGGTGACGGACCTGGTGCGCATCTCCACCGGCAAGGATGCGGCCGACACCGCCTTCGCGACCATCTTCGGCCAGGTCAAGATGCCGCGCATGGACCCGGCCGTGCAGGTGCTCGAAGAACGGCCCCAGGTGCTGCAGGAGCCCGCGCGGGCCGAGGTGGCGGTGGTCTGAATGCGCGCGGGCCACACGGGCCTGCGACCGCAGCCCCGCCATCAGGCCGGGGTGCCAACGCGTGCAAACTGGCGCCGCGCAAAGGCCCACACCAGCGCAGAGGCATCCGGCCCCTTGGCATCGCCATAGGCTTGTGACGCGGCGCCGCCGCTCCAGGCGTGGCCCAGCGCCGGAATCTGCACCAGCGTGGCAACCACCCGGCGGCCCGCACGGTAATCGGTGACGTCCATGCCATGGCGCAGGCCGCGCTGCACGTGGCGCGGTACACCGGCCTGGGCACCGGCAGCGGCAGCCCAGGTCCGTGCGGCTGCTTCTCCGTTGCCAGGCTTCACCACCCGGTCCGCGCCACCATGCACCACGAGCAGCGCCGGCCAGTGCGCCGCCATGGCCGCCGCGTCGGCCTTCAGCGGCAGGGTGCCACGGTGCCCGCCCATCGCGGACAACGCACCCATTCCCGAACGCGCCGTGCCCGGTGGAACACCCGAGTGCATGGCCAGCGCCTGGAAACGCGCCGGGTACTGGGTGACCACCAGCGCTGCCATGCTGGCGCCCGCAGACAGGCCCGCGATGGCCACGCGCGCGCGGTCCGCGCCCTGCAGGCAGGCCTGGTCCACGGCCTGCAGGATCAACGCCGCCTCGGCCTGCGCGCGGCCATGGCGCGTGTCGAACCAGTTCCAGCAGCCATGGGCGTTGGCCAGCCGGTCCTGCTCGACAAACAGCACGGCAAAGCCGTGGCGCGCCGCAAGCTGGTGCATGCGCGTGCTCGCGGCAAAGGCTTCCGCGGTCTGGTCGCAACCGTGCAGCATCACGAGCAGCGGAAGCCGCTGGCCGGGCACGCGCGCGGCCGGCAGGAACAACCGGTAGCGCCGCAGGCCGGCCGGCCCGACGGCCGAACCTCGGATCCAGCGGCCACCCGATGGCGCCGCCGGACGCGGCCGGGCCGGCGCAGCGGCCTTCGCCCGCGTGCGCGGCAGAACCTTGGCAAGCGACGGCACAGCAGTCGTGGCCTTGCGCCGCTTGCGCTGCGCACGGGGCCAGAGTGGTGCGAGGCTCTGTGAGAAAAGCCGCGTCAGGTTCTTCAAGGTCTTGCGTCGGAGCATGGGTGCCTGTGCGTGATGCACGGCGCATGCCAGTGCTGCGCGACATTGGCAGCGCGGCGCGGTGGGGTCTGTGCGCCGTGCCGCACAGTAGGGTCGCGCCACGCTGCTAACCCCTCGCATCCATTGGGATTGCCCGCATTCCCTAAGATGGACCGACGCGCTTGCATTCGAAAGTTCGCCAGCTCGCCAGGCCCCCACGTCGTCGATCTCAATCCCTCACACGCCATGCCTACCTCCAGCCCGCGCACACCGCTGCTTCCCGCCCTGGTTGCAGGCCTTGCCTTCGCCGCGTCGGTGCAGGCCCAGCAGCCGCCCCGGCCTGAAGTGGTCACTGCCGGCCTGGCCAATCCCTGGGCCGTGGCTTTCCTGCCGGAGGGGCGCTTCCTCGTGACCGAGCGGCCCGGCCGCATGCGCGTAGTGCAGGCCGATGGCCAGCGCGGCGAAGCCCTGGCAGGGTTGCCACCCATCGCGGCGGGCGGGCAGGGCGGCTTGCTGGATGTGGTGACGGACTCGGCCTTCACCACCAACCGCACGCTGTACTTCTGTTTCTCCGAGCCTGCCGCGAGCGGCGGCGGCAACAGCACGGCACTGGCCAGCGCCCAGCTGGCGGCCGACCGCAGCCGGCTGGAGAACGTGCGCGTGATCTTCAGCCAGCAGCCCAAGGTGTCCAGCAGCGCGCATTTCGGCTGCCGCATCGTGGAGCACACGGATGGCACGCTCTTCCTGACGCTGGGCGACCGCTTCAGCCGACGCGACGACGCGCAGAACCTGCAGAACCACCTCGGCAAGATCGTGCGCATCGCCAAGGACGGCAGCGTACCCAAGGACAACCCCTTCGTGGGCCGCAACGATGCGCGCCCCGAGATCTGGAGCTACGGCCACCGCAACGCCCAGGGCGCCACGCTGGGCCCGGACGGCCGGCTGTGGATGCACGAGCACGGCGCACAGGGTGGCGACGAGATCAACGTGCCGCAGGCAGGCCGCAACTATGGCTGGCCGGTCATCACCTGGGGCGAGAACTACGGCGGCGGCAAGATCGGCGAAGGCACGACCAAGGCCGGCATGGAGCAGCCGCTGACATACTGGGTGCCGTCCATCGCGCCTTCGGGCATGGCCTTCCTCACCAGCGACCGGTATGGCGCAGCGTGGAAAGGCAACCTCTTCGTCGGCTCGCTGAAGTTCGGCTACCTGGACCGCATCGAGCTCAAGGACGGGAAGGTGGCCGCCGAGCACAGGCTGCTGGAAGACGGCCGCGAACGCATCCGCGACGTGCGCCAGGGTCCGGACGGGCTGCTCTACGTGCTCACCGATGCGGCCGACGGAAAGCTGATCCGGTTGTTGCCCCGATAACGCCGGAGCATTTCCCGAATCAGGCTCCGGCCTGGTTCAGGCGCTCCGCCAGCGCCTCGAAGACGTCCAGGCTGGCAGGATTGGCCATCGCATCCGGGCTGGCCACCTTGTCCCGCGCGGCGCCCAGCAACAGCTTGCGCACGGGCACTTCCATCTTCTTGCCGGTCAGCGTGCGCGGCACCTCGGCGATGGCGTGCACCTCGTCGGGCACATGGCGCGCCGAGGCGTGCGTGCGGATCTGCGCCGTGATGCGGTGCTGCAGCCCCGCGTCCAGCACCGCGCCGGGGTGCAGCACCACGAACAGCAGCAGCCGCGACGGCCGGCCCAGGAACTCCAGGTCCACCACCAGGCTGTCGCGCACCTCGGGCAAGGCCTCGACGACACGGTAGATCTCGGCCGTGCCCATGCGGATGCCGAAGCGGTTGATGGTGCTGTCGGAGCGGCCGTAGATGATGGCCGTGCCGCGCGGCGTGAAGCGGATCCAGTCGCCGTGGCGCCACCGACCGGGGAAGGTCTCGAAGTAGCTCTCGTGGTAGCGCTGGCCGCCTTCGTCGCCCCAGAAGTACAGCGGCATGGAGGGCATGGGCTGCGTGACCACGAGCTCACCGACCTCGTCGACCACCGCTTCGCCCGCGTCGTTGAAGGCATAGGCCGCCACACCCAGCTCCGCACACTGGATCTCGCCCGCCGTGACCGGCAGCGTGGGCGCGCAGGCCACGAAACCGGAGGCGATGTCCGTGCCGCCGCTGATCGATGCCAGCCACACATCGGACTTCACGGCGTCGTAGACCCAGCGGAAGGTGTCCGCTGGCAGCGGCGAACCGGTGGCGTTGATGGCCCGCAGGCGCGAGAGGGCCAGCGTGTCGCGGGGCCGCAGGCCGTCTTTCATGCAGTTGATCAGGTAGGCCGCGCCGCAGCCGAAGAGCGTGACGCCCTGCGCATCCAGGAAGCGCCACAGCGCCAGCGGATCGGGCCAGGACGGATGGCCATCGACCAGCACGATGGTCGCACCGACCAGCAGCGCACCCGCCTGCAGGTTCCACACGATCCAGCCCGGGCTGCCGAGGAACAGCAGCCGGTCGCCGGGCCGCAGGTCGTGCTGCAGCGCCATGGTCTTCAAGTGCGTCAGCACGATGCCGCCGTGGCCATGCACCAGCGCCTTGGGCAGCCCGGTGGTGCCCGAGGAGTACACGATCCACAGCGGATGGTCGAAGGGCAGGCGCGTGAAGGCCAGCTCCGCTGGCTCGGCGATGGCCACCGACCACGGCAGCACGTCGCGCCAGAGCGCAGGTGGCGCATCGCCGGCCGGACCCGGCACGTGGACCACCGTGCGCACGCTGGGCAGCTCGGCGAGCAGCGTGGCCACGACGCTGCCGCGATCGTGCGGGCGGCCGTTGTAGGCGTAGCTGTCGGTGGCCAGCAGCAGCTTCGGTGCGATCTGGCGGAAGCGGTCCAGCACCACGCTGGGCCCCATGTCGGGTGCGCAGCTGGACCAGATGGCGCCGATGCTGGCACACGCGAGGAAGGCGATCACCGTCTCCGCGCGGTTCGGCAGGTAGGAGGCCACGCGATCCCCGGGGCCGATGCCCAGGGCCCGCAGCCGCGCTGCGAAGGCGGCCGTGTCACGCTGCAACTCGGCCCAGGAGACCTCGCGGTCCGGCACACCCTCGCTGCGCGCGATAAGGGCAGGGCGCTCGGGCGTGGCCTGGCGGAAGACATGCTCGGCGTAGTTCAGCCGCGTGTCCGGGAACCAGGTGGCGCCGGGCATCGTGCGCTTGCCCAGCACGCGGTCGGGCGAGCCGTCGGCCTGCACACCAAAGAATTCCCAGATGCTGCGCCAGAAGGTGTCGATGTCGTTCACCGACCAGCGCCACAGGTCCTGGTACTGCGTGAAGCGCAGGCCGCACTCGGCGGCGAGCCACTGCTGGTAGGCCACCAGGCGCGAGGCGGCCTGCTGGGCATCGGAGGGTTGCCAGAGAACGTCGCCGTCGCCGGTGGTTGGTGCTGCGTGCATGGGTGTCTCCTCGTCAACAAGGTCTCAGTGGTCGGCGCCCAGTGCTGCGAGCTTGGCTTCCAGCCCCAGGATGACGACGTCCAGGTAGGCATCGAAGCTGCTGTCCATGGGCCGCTCCTTGCCGCTTTGCCAGCGCAGCACGAAGGAGCGGTTCACCATCGATGGCAGGTGGCGCGAGAGCGTGGGGAAGCGCAGCGCGGAGACACGCTCCACGCGCGCCTGGAGCTCGGCCTTCCAACGCTGCGGGTCCTCCATGGGAGGTGGCGCGAACTCCATCGTGGCGAAGCCGCTCGTGGCGGCGACGACGGTGTTGTAGAGCGCGACCATGTGCGCGTCCGGGCAGCCGGCTTCCTCCAGCACGCCGAGGACGCGCTCGATCAACTCGGTGTTGCGGTCCAGGTTGGACAGCATGCGTGCACCCACCAGTTGGGCCAGGTTCGGATGCTGCTTCATGACCTTGCGGTATTGCCGCATCAGCGCGCGCAGCCAGTCCTGCCAGCTGCCCTTGCCGCGCGGTGGCACCACCTTCGACAGCACCAGCGTGCAGACCTCGCCCAGCAGCGCGTTCTTGTCCTGGATGTGCCAGTACAGCGCCGTGGGATACACGCCGAGCGAGCGGGCCACGTCGCGCAGGCTGAAGCCGTCCAGGCCCTTTTCCGCGATGAGCGCGAGGGCGACCTCCACGATCCGCTCGCGGCTCAAGGCGGAGTCCGCCACCGCGGGGTCCTGCTTCTGGGGGCGTGCCATGGGTCAGGCCGCGCCGTGGACGCGGCACCTGCCGTGCCGGGCCGTCATGCCAGCACCGCCGCGTGGCGCCGCAGGAAGGCCTCGAAGGCCGCGACGAAACGTGCGATGTCCGTGTCCGTGACCGGCAGCGACAACACGACGAAGCCGCGGCGCGCGACATAGATGCCCTGCTCCAGCATGTGGAAGAAGAACAGGTCGCGGATGCGCTGGTCCGTGGCCGCCACATCGGCGATGGAGCGTACTGGCCGGTCGGTGGTGTGCAGGTTCATCAGCGACCCCAGGCCACTGAAGTGCATCCGCGCACCGGCCCGGCGGCACAACGCATTGAGCTGCTCACGCATCGCGTCACCCCTGGCGTTGAGCGCGATGGCCACTTGGGGCGTGTACACCTTGCCCAGGCCGGCGATGCCGGCGGCCATCGTGAGCACATTGTTGTTGAAGGTACCTGCATGGGACAGGCAGTCCGGCCGGCGCGGGTCGAACTGCGCCATGATGTCCGCGCGCCCCCCGAAGGCGCCGAAGGACATGCCGCCACCGATGTACTTGCCCACGGTGGTGATGTCGGGCGTGATGCCGAGTAGTGCCTGCCGCCCGCCGGGCGAAAGGCGAGACGTCATGACTTCGTCGAACACCAGCAGCGCGCCGACTTGCTGCGTAGCGGTGCGCAGGACCTGCAGGAACTCGGGCTCGGCGGGAATGCAGCCGCCGGCGCCCTGCATCGGCTCCACCAGCACGGCGGCAACCTCGCTCGCGTGTTCGCGCAAGACACGCTGGAAGCCATCGATGTCGTTGTAGGGTGCGAACACATAGTCGTGCGGCACGTTCACGGGATTCGGCCCGCCCACGAAGGTCAGCACACCGCCGTGGTAGGCGCCCGGAAACACCACCACCTTGCCACGGCCCGTGAAGGCCTTGGCGGCGGCGAGCGCCATCAGGTTGGCCTCGGTGCCCGAGTTGGTGAACCGCAGGCTGTGCATGCTGGGAAAGCGGGCGCAGACCAGGCGTGCGAGCTGGCTCTCCAGCAGGTTGTGGCCCGAGAGGTTAATGCCGTCGTCCAGCGCGGCGTCGATGGCGGCGCGGATCACCGGGTCCGAATGGCCGTAGATGCCGGCCGTGAACTCGGCAAGGAAGTCGAGGTATTCATGCCCGTCGGCATCCCACAGCCTGCAGCCCTGCCCTCGGCGGATCGCGAGCGGGAAGGGGGCGTAGAACAGCACGCTGCGCGTGTTGCCACCGGGCATGACCTGCTGCGCTTCGTCGAATTGCCGCGCGCTGGCGGGATGGCGTTCGCAATACGCCTGCACCGCGTCGGCGAGCACGGCATCCAGCGTGCCCGTGGCGTTGCCTGGGTGGGGAGGGGTGGTGACGGAGTGGGTCATGGTGTGGTGGTCCCGGGGTGGTCGGCGCAAGCGCCCTCGAGCGCACCGGCATGGCGGCCGGAGGCTGTCGATAATTGTACGCTGTACATCTCACCGATGTACGAAAGACAATGAGCAGCCGCATCCCGGCCTGCAGCGCTCCCCCTACACCAGTGGCGTGTCCGACTTCTTCAACGTGCGCAGCACGAAACTCGACTTGCTGTGCCGGATGCCGGGGATCTTGTAGAGCTTCTCGCGCAGCAGCCGCTCGTAGTCGCGCGTGTCGCGCACGGCGATGCGGATGAAGTAGTCGTAGTCGCCCGACACCAGAAAGGCCTCCAGCACCTCGGGGATCTCGCCCAGCACGCGGCCGAACTCATAGAGCGTCTCGTCGCTGTGGCTCTCCAGGTTCACCTGGACGATCACCGTGTCTCGGTAGCCCAGGCGCGGCAGGTCCAGCCGCACGGTGTAGCCCTGGATGGCGCCTGCCGCCTCCATGCGCTTGATGCGGTTCCAGCAGGCGGTGGTGGACAGGCCCACCTCGGTGCCGATCTCCTGCAGGCTCTTGCGGGAGTCGGTCAGCAGGACGCGCAGGATCGCCATGTCCAGCCTGTCGAAAAGAATTTCTCCGGAAGCTTCATTTTTCGCCATGTTTTTCTTTCCAATGATCAACGATTAAGAAATTGTGAAGCACTTTCCGCGATCGGCGAAATACGATCTACACATGACAAACGCCACCGCACCCCGCCCGCAGACCCTCGACGCACCCGCACATGCGGCCCCCAACGGCGCGCAAGTGCTGCTGCAGGCCCTGATCGCGCAGGGCGTGGACACGGTCTTCGGCTACCCCGGCGGTGCCGTGCTGCCGCTCTACGACGCGCTGCACGGCGAGCCGCGGCTGCGCCACATCCTCGTGCGCCATGAGCAGGCGGCCGTGCACGCGGCCGAGGGGTATGCGCGCAGCACGGGCCGGCTGGGCGTGGTGTTCGTCACGTCCGGCCCCGGCGTGGCCAACACCATCTCGGGGCTGCTGGACGCGATGAGCGACTCGGTGCCGGTGTTGTGCATCAGCGGCCAGGTGGCCAGCACGGCCATCGGCACGGACGCCTTCCAGGAATGCGACGCCCTGGGCATCTCGCGGCCCGTGACCAAGTGGAACACGCAGATCCGCCGCGTGGAGGACATCGCGGCCGTGGTCCGGCGGGCTGTGGCCCTGGCCAGCGGCGGACGCCCGGGGCCGGTGCTGATCGACTTCCCGAAGGACCTGCAGGCGCGCAGCGTGCCGGCGGCACCCGCACCCGGCGCCGCCAGCGATGACCTGCCCCCGCCGCTGGCGCCCAACCTGCCCGAGTCCTCGCAGATCGAGGCTGCGGCTGCGCTGCTGGCGCAGGCACAACGGCCCATCGTCTATGGGGGTGGGGGCCTCATCAACGCCGGCCTCGAAGCCTGCACCGCATTCACGGACCTGGTGCACCTGAGCGGCGCGCCGTGCACGCTGACGCTGCTGGGGCTGGGCGCATTCCCCGCCTCCGACCCGCAGTTCCTCGGCATGCTGGGCATGCATGGCACGGTGGAGGCGAACCTCGCCATGCACCATGCGGACCTGGTGGTCTGCATCGGCGCACGCTTCGACGACCGCGTCACGGGCCGGCTGGCAGATTTCTGCCCCGGCGCCAAGGTGGTCCATGTGGACATCGACCCCTCCTCCGTGGGCCGTGTGGTGCGCACGCACGTCGGGCTGGTCGGCCCCTGCGCGCCCATCCTGCAAGCGCTGCATGCCGACGTGGCGCGGCAGCGGCAGGCACATGGCACGGTGGACCTGGCGCCCTGGTGGCAACGCATCGCCACCTGGCGCGCACAGGACTGCCTGGCCTGGACACCGCAGCCGGATTCCATCGTGCCGCAGCAGCTGATGGCGCGACTGGATGCGCAGCTGCAGGGCACCGGCGCCATCGTCTCCACCGACGTGGGCCAGCACCAGATGTGGGCCGCGCAGTACCTGCGCTTCGACACACCGCGGCGCTGGCTGACCTCGGGCGGCGCGGGCACCATGGGTTATGGCCTGCCGGCCGCCATCGGCGCGCAGCTGGCGCACCCGGACCGGCTGGTGGTATGCGTGAGCGGCGACGCCTCGGTGCTGATGAACATCCAGGAACTGGCCACCGCCGTGCAGCACCGCTGCCCCGTGAAGCTGATCCTCAGCAACAACGGCTACATGGGCATGGTGCGCCAGTGGCAGCAGCTGCAGCACGGCGGGCGCTACAGCCACAGCTACACCGAGGCGCTGCCCGACTTCGTGGCGCTGGCCAAGGCCTTCGGCTGGTCGGCGGCGCGCGTCACCGATCCGGCGGACCTGGATACGGCGCTCGACACCTGCCTGTCGGCGCCCGGCCCCTACCTGCTGGACGTGGGCGTGGCGGCACAGGAGAACTGCTTCCCGATGATGCCCGCGGGGCGCGGCCACCACGAGATCATGCTGGCCGAAGGGCGGTGGTACCAGGAGCGCCCGGCCGCCTGAGCGGGCTCAGCGCCGGCGCCAGCCCTGCGTCGTGCGCTCCAGCCGCCGCGTCAGCAGCACGTGCGCGATCTTTACCGCCGCCGAGGTGGCGACGATGGTCACGGCCATGGCGGCCGCAGCGGCCGTGAAGCCGGCTTCGTCCATGTTGATCACCGAGATGGCGGCCAGCTTGGTGTCGGTGGAATACAGGAAGATCACGGCCGACACCGTGGTCATGGCGTTCACGAACAGGTAGATGCTGATGTCCAGCACGGCCGGCAGGCTGATGGGCACCGTCACGCGCGCCATGGTGCGGAACAGCGACACCTTGAGCGAGGCCGACACGGCCTCGAACTCGTTGTCCATCTGCTTGAGAGCCGTGGTGGCCGTGAGATGGCTCACCGTGTAGAAGTGGGTGATGCAGTTGACCACCAGGATGGTCATCGTCGCATACAGGAAGCCGAAGGGGTTGCCCCTGGCGTTGAAGAAGAAGATGTAGGCCAGCCCCAGCACCAGGCCCGGCACCGCCATGGGCAGCATGGCCGTGAACTGCGCCAGCGTACGGCCCCAGGAGAAGGCCCGGGTCTTCTCCAGCAGGTAGGCGCCCAGGAACACCACCACGGTGCCAATGACCGCCGTCCAGGCCGCCATCTGCAGGGAATTGCGGTAGGCGCCCCAGCCATTGCTGTCGAACTCGCTGAATGCGTAGTTGTTGAGCGTGAGCGCCAGGTTGTAGGGCCAGCGCGTGATGACCGAGGCCCACACCGACATCGCCAGCAGGCCGAAGATGAGCCCGCCCACGATGGCGCAGAACACGAACAGCCCCCAGTCGCGGCGCGGCGCACGCTTCGGGATCAGCGGTACCGCGCGCGCCGACAGCAGCGCGACCTGGCGCTTCTGCAGGATGCGGTCGGCCGCGAAGGCCAGCACCGCCGGGAACAGCAGCACGAAGCCCACCACCGCGCCCATCTCGAAGTTCTGCTGGCCGATGACCTGCTTGAAGATGTCGGTGGCCAGCACATTGAAGCGCCCGCCGATCACCTTGGCGATACCGAAGTCCGTGATGACCATCGTGAAGATCACGAAGCCGGCGCTGATGACGCCGTATTTGGCACCCGGCAGCGTGACCGTGAAGAACACGCGCAGCGGCCTGGCGCCCAGCGCATCGGCCGCCTCGTACAGGCGCGAGTCCGCCATCGACAACGACGCGAGCAGGATCATCAACGCATGCGGAAAGCAATAGAAGACCTGCGAGATCACGATGCCCAGCGGGCCATAGATGTCCACGCCGAACAGCCAGGATTTCAGGAATCCCTGGTTGCCGAACAGGTAGATCAGCGAGATGGCCGGCAGCAGCGAGGGCGCCAGGATCGGGATCAGCGCCAGCGCCTGGAACACGCCCTTGCCACGCATGCAGCTGCGCTGCAGCGCGTAGGCATAGGTGAAGGCCAGCGGCAGCACGATGGCCGTCGTGAGCAGCGCGACGAACAGGCTGTTCCACACCGATGCCGAGAGCGCGGGGGTAGAAAAGTACTGGACGTAGTTCGCCATGCCCACGAACTCGCCATTCTGGTTCTGGAAGCTCTTGGAGAGCAGCCACCACAGCGGCAGCAGTAGCGTGACGAGCAGCCACCCGATCAGCAGGCAGATGCCCAGGCGCATCAGGATGTCGTCGCGGTCGAGTCTGCGCTTCGCGACGGGCGCGCCCGCCTGCATGGCCGCGGCGAGCGGAGGTTGGGCGGATGCATTCATGCCGGTTGCGGCTTGCCAGGGAAGACCCGGATGCGCTCCGGTGGCAGGCTCACCAGCAGGTCCATGCCTTCGGCGATGCGCAGGTCGCGCACGAGGTTGATGGAAAAGTCGGCCAGCAGCACCGGTTGCCCCTCGCCGAGTTGCAGGTCCGCGCGGCAGAAGGAGCCCAGGAACTCCAGCGCGCCCACGCGCGCGGTGAAGGTGTTGGGGGCGCCCGCCACGGTGTTGCGCACCGCCACATCCTCGGGCCGGACAGCCAGGGTCACATCGCTGCCCGGTCCGGGCTGGATGTCGATGTTGCACTGCAAGTCCATCGCGGCCATGCGCACGGTGCCGGGCTGCACCACCACGGCGGGCAGGAAATTGGTGGTGCCCACGAAATCGGCCACGAAGGCGCTGGCGGGCTGGCGGTAGACCTGTTCGGGGCTGCCGACCTGTTCGATCACGCCCTGGTTCATGACGACGATGCGGTCCGCCATGGTCAGGGCCTCTTCCTGGTCATGCGTGACCATGATGGTGGTGATGCCCAGGCGCTGGTGCAGCCGGCGGATCTCCACCCGCAGGTAGGCGCGCACCCGCGCGTCCAGTGCCGAGAGCGGCTCGTCCAGCAGCAGCAACCCGGGCGACAGCGCCAGCGCACGCGCCAATGCCACGCGCTGCTGCTGTCCGCCCGAGAGCTGGGCCGGGTACTTGGGGCCGGAATCCGGCAGGCCGACCAGGCGCAGCAGGTCGCTCACGCGGGTGGCGATTTCCACGCGCGCCATGCCGTGGCTCACCAGCCCGTAGCCCACGTTGGCCGCGACCGTGAGGTTGGGGAACAGCGCGTAGGACTGGAACACGATGCCGAAATCGCGTCGCGACGCCGGCAATGTGGAAATTTCCTTGTCTGCCTGGAAGATGCGGCCGGAGGTCTGCAGCTCCAGGCCCGCGATGGCACGCAGCAACGTGGTCTTGCCGCAACCCGAGGGGCCGAGAAAACACACGAACTCGCCGGGGAGGATGTCCAGCGATACCTCCTTGAGCGCCCAGAAGTCGCCGAACTGCTTGGTCAGCCGCTCGATGCGCAAGTACGGTGTGGTGGCTGTGGGGGTCGAGGTGTTGCTTGTCACGTGCATGCGGGCTGCCCATGCGACTCCGCCCGCCGGGGAGGGCGGGCGGGGGCGTCAAAGGGTGGATGGAGGGGGCGCGGTGGGGCGCGACGCAGAGGCTTCGCTTACTTGGGAGCGGCCTTGCCTTCGTAACGCTTGGTCCACTCGGCCAGGATGCGCGCCTTCTCGGCACCCATCTGGGACAGGTCGATCTTGACCATGGCGGAGTCGGCGCTCGGCGGATAGTTCGGGGGCGCGGAGGTCATGCCGGGGTAGCCCAGGATCGCGTAGTACTTGCTGTACAGCTCGTAGGCGCCCTTGGTGATGGCGAAGTCGGCCAGCTTCTGCGCCGCGGCCAGGTTCTTGGTACCCTTGACGATCGCCGTGGCTTCCATGTCCCAGGGCGCGCCTTCCTTGGCCATGACGATGTCGATGGGCGCGCCGGCGGTCTTCTCGCGGGCACCGCGCATGTCGAAACCGATGCCGATCACACGTTCACCCTTGCCAGCCTGCACGCAGGGTGCCGACCCGGAGTGCGTGTAGACCGCGATGTTGTTGTGCAGCTTGTCCATGAACTCCCAGGCGTTCTTCTCGCCCATGAGCTGGATCCAGGCGTAGACCGCCTGGTAACCCGTGCCCGAGGATGCGGGGTGGGGCATGACGATGGAGTCCTTGTAGACCGGGTTGCCCAGATCTGCCCAGGAGGCGGGCTTGGGCATGTTCTTCTTCGGGCCTTCCACGGTGTTGTAGCACATGACCGCCAGCCAGGCGTCCATGCCGGTCCAGGTGGTGGGATTGGCCGTGCTTTTGAACACGGGCTTGATCTGATCCGCGCCCTTGGGGGTGTAGGGCTGCAACATGCCCATGGAGTCGAACAGCGCGACGTTGGAGGCGCCCAGGCCCCAGATCACGTCCGCACGTGGGTTGTCCTTCTCGGCCAGCAGGCGGGCGGAAATGATGCCCGTGGAATCCCGCACCCACGCAATCTCGATGTCCGGATTGGCGGCTTCGAAAGCGGCCTTGTAGGGGCCGACCTGGTCCGCCTCCAGCGCGGAATACACCGTGAGGCGGGTCTTCTGCGCGAATGCGGGCACGGCCAGCAACGCCGTGACGGCGAGGGCCGCAGCGCCACGCATCAGCGTGCGGAGGGTGGGTGTGAACATGGTCGGAACTCCTGTTTCTTGAGGTGTGGATACAGCCGGAGGCCCGGCGAAAGCTGGAGCGATTGCACGCGCGGTCGGCAAGAAGCCGAGACCCGAGCCGTTGTGTGGCTCCACCATGCACACAATGTCACAGCACGATGACAACACAACGACACACAAGCATACGTTTCGCAATGCCGAGCAGTGGCAGGGCTTTCCCGTAGCTCATGCACCCGATTGGGACGCCGGGGCCGCAGCGCCGTGCACCTCGGCGAGGCAACGCTGGAACGCCCGCGCGGCGCGCGAGGGTTCGGGGGAGCGCCGCAAGATGCCGAAGAAGCTGCATGCATACCGGAACAGGGAGGGATGGACCGCACGCATCAGGTCTTGCTGCACAAAACCCGCTGCGTAATGGTCGGGCAAGAAAGCAAGGAACCTGCCAGACAGGATCAGCGTGGCGATGGCCTCCTGGTCGAAGGCCGTTGCGCGGCGCGGCAGGCGTTGCTGCTGGCTGATCTCCATGTTGGGCGAGTGGTAGCCCAGCCCCGCGAACTGGTGCGCGGCCAGGTCGTCCCATTGCATGCGTGTGCCGTCCGCGTCGAACAGCGGGTGGTTGCGGCCGCAATACATCAGCATGGTCTCGTCGAACAGCAGGTCGTAGGCCAGGCTGTCGGAGCGCCGATGGCCCGGGATCACACCCACCTGGAACTGGCCATCGATGAGCCCCCGCTCGATGGCATTGATGGGCGCCACGTGCAGGTTCAGCGCCACGTCGGGCGCGCGCTCGCAGAACAGCGCGATGGCGTCGCCGATGCGTGCGGCCGGGTTGCTGGCCGTCTTGTCGAACAGTGCCACGTGCAGCTGCCCGCCCATGCGGCGGTGGATTTCGTCGACCCCCGCGCGGAAGGTGTCGGTGGCCGCCAGCAGGCGTACCGTCTCGGCATAGATGCGCTCCCCTTCGGCCGTGAGGGCGAAGCCCGCGCGGCCCCGGCGGCACAGCGTCATGCCGAGGCGCACCTCCAGGTCCTTGACATGGCGGCTGATGGTGGAGATGCCGATATTGAGCTCCAGCTCGGCGGCCGCCATGCCGCCGCAGTCCACCACCGACTTGAAGACCCGCAGCAACCGCAGGTCCATGTCGTCGAGCTGGCCCAGCAGCGAAGGAGGGGCAGGTCCGGTTACTTTCATAAATCAACAACTGAATAGTGACAACTCGCCATTTATAAGAGTAAAAGACGCGTTCACAATCCCCGCTCTTCCCGCATCCGCCCCTTTTCCGGAGCCCCCATGAACCTCAACGACGCCCAACACCTGCAGCCCCTGGCCTCCTCGCGCACCGACGCCGCCTGGCTGGAGCCGCACTGGATGCCCTTCACCGGCAACCGTGACTTCAAGGCCAACCCGCGCATGATGGTGGGCGCCCAGGGCGCGTACTTCACGATGGCCGACGGCCGCAAGATCCTCGACGGGCTGTCGGGCCTGTGGTGCACGGGGCTGGGCCACGGCCGCCCCGAGATCAGCGAAGCGGTGTCCCGCCAAATCGCGACGCTCGACTACTCGCCCGCCTTCCAGTTCGGCCACCCGTTGTCCTTCGAGCTCGCCAACCGCATCAAGGACCTGACGCCCAAGGGCCTGGACTATGTGTTCTTCACCGACTCCGGCTCCGAGAGCATGGACACGGCGATGAAGATGGTCCGCAATTACTGGCGCCTGAAGGGCCAGGCCGGCAAGACGCGTTTCATCGGCCGCGAGAAAGGCTACCACGGCGTCAACTTCGGCGGCATCTCGGTGGGCGGCATGGTCGCCAACCGCAAGAACTTCGGCCAGAGCATCGAGGCCGACCACCTGCCGCACACCCAGCTGGCCTCCAACGCCTTCACGCGCGGCCTGCCGCAGACGGGTGGCATGGAGCTGGCCGACGAGCTGCTGCGCATGATCGCGCTGCACGATGCCTCCAACATCGCGGCCGTGATCGTCGAGCCCATCTCGGGCTCGGGCGGCGTGGTGGTGCCGCCGGAGGGGTATCTGAAGCGCCTGCGCGAGATCTGCACGCAGAACAACATCCTGCTGGTCTTCGACGAAGTCATCACCGGCTTCGGACGCGTCGGCGCATTCACCGCTGCCGAGCGCTTTGGCGTGACGCCCGACATCCTGACCGCGGCCAAGCAGATCACCAACGGCACGCAGCCACTGGGCGTGGTCGTGGCCACGAAGGAGATCTACGACACCTTCATCTCCGCCGGCGGCCCGGACTACATGCTCGAATTCGCCCACGGCTACACCTACTCGGCCCACCCCGTGGCCTGCGCGGCCGGCATCGCCGCGCTGGACGTGCTGGTGAAGGACGACATGATCGGCCGCGTGAAGGCCATCGCGCCCTATTTCGAGAACGCCGTGCACAGCCTAAAGGGCGCCAAGCACGTGACCGACATCCGCAACTTCGGCCTGGCGGCGGGCATCACCATCGCCCCTGTGCCCGGTGAGCCGGCACGCCGCCCCTACGAGATCGCGATGAAGTGCCTGGAGAAGGGTTTCTATGTGCGTTACGGCGGCGACACCATCCAGCTCGCGCCGCCCTTCATCATCGAGCAGGCGCAGATCGACAGCCTGATCAACGCGCTGGGCGACGCCCTGCAGGCCACGGCCTGATCCCCTTCTTCCTATCCAGAGACAGCAGCCATGTACAACGACCCCTTCCTCCAGAGCGCCGCAGCCGGCATCACCACCTCCCTGCCTGTGGTGGGCCACCTCATCGACGGCCAACTCGTGGCTGGCGGCAGCCGCTCGCAGGACGTGTTCAACCCCGCCACGGGCCGCGCCGAAAAGCGCGTGCTGCTGGCCGACCTGGCCACGCTCGACAAGGCGATTGCCTCCGCGCAGGCCGCATACCCCGCATGGCGCAACACGCCGCCGCTCAAGCGCGCCCGCGTGATGGGCAAGCTCAAGCAGCTGCTGGAAGAAAACGCCGACCGCATCTGCGCGCTGATCACCGCCGAACACGGCAAGGTGGTGGGCGACGCGCTGGGCGAGCTGCAGCGCGGCATCGAGAACGTGGAATACGCGAGCTACGTGCCCGAGCTGCTCAAGGGCGAACACTCCAAGAACGCCGGCCCGTCCATCGACTCCTGGAGCGAGTTCCAGCCGTTGGGTGTCGCCGCCGGCATCACGCCCTTCAACTTCCCGGCCATGGTGCCGCTGTGGATGTGGCCCATGGCAGTGGCCTGCGGCAACTGCTTCATCCTGAAGCCCTCGGAACGTGACCCCTCCAGCGCGCTGGCCATCGCCCAGCTGGCCCTGGACGCCGGCCTGCCGCCCGGTGTACTCAACGTCGTCAACGGCGACAAGGAAGCCGTGGACAAGCTGCTGACCGACAAGCGCATCGCGGCCGTGAGTTTCGTGGGCTCGACGCCCATTGCCGAATACGTCTACACCACCGGCAGCGCCGCCGGCAAGCGCGTGCAGGCCCTGGGCGGCGCGAAGAACCATGCCGTCGTGATGCCCGACGCCGACATCGCCAACGCCGTGAGCGCCATGATGGGTGCCGCCTACGGCTCCTGCGGCGAACGCTGCATGGCCGTGCCGCTGATCGTGGCCGTGGGGGATGAGACGGCCGACGCGATGATCGCCGGCCTCAAGACCGAGATCGCCAAGATGAAGGTCGGCCCCGGCACGGATGCCTCCAACGACATGGGCCCGCTGGTCACCAAGCCCCACCTCGAGAAGGTCAAGGGCTATGTGGACCAGGGCGTGAAGGAAGGTGCGACCCTGCTGGTGGACGGCCGCACGCTCAAAGTGCCCGGCCACGAGGACGGCTACTTCCTCGCCCCCTGCCTGTTCGACAACGTCAAGCCGGGCATGGTGATCTACCAGGAGGAGATCTTCGGCCCGGTGCTGGGCATCGTGCGCGTGAAGACGCTGCAGGAAGCCATGGACCTGATCGACGCCCACGAATACGGCAATGGCACCTGTATCTTCACCCGCGACGGCGAGGCCGCGCGTTACTTCACCGACAACATCCTGGTCGGAATGGTGGGCGTGAATGTGCCGCTGCCGGTGCCGGTAGCGTTCCATTCCTTCGGCGGGTGGAAGCGGTCGCTCTTCGGCGACCTGCATGCCTACGGACCGGATGCGGTGCGGTTCTATACCAAGCGCAAGACCATCACGCAGCGCTGGCCGTCGGCTGGGGTGCGTGAAGGCGCGATGTTCAGTTTTCCGTCGAGTCGCTGACACGCGGGGTGCGACGGCGACGCTCCGGCGACGCCGCGCTCCCCCACCTCAAGAGACGCGAGTCCGGAGGGATTTGCATCGCCGGTGGACAAGGCCGATGCGGGGCATGGACAATTCCACCATGAATCCCGCCCTCCTCCCCCTTCGCGTGCGCAAGCACGCCGCCTCGCTGTTGCTCCTGGCCCTGGTCGCTACCGTGTCGCTTCCATCGGCCTTGGCTCAAGGCAACGGAAAGGCCTCCCAGTTCTATGAAGATGCACTGGGTCGCTATGAGAAGAAAGACTACCCCGGGGCGATCATCCAGCTCAAGAATGCGCTGAAGATCGATTCGGCGATGTTGTCGGTGCAACTGTTGCTCGGCAAGGCGCTGATCCAGAACGGGGAGATACCGGCTGCGGAAGTCGCATTCACCGAAGCGCTTCGCCTGGGGGTCAACCGCGCTGAAGTCGTGGTACCGCTGGCCAAGACCTATGTGCTGCTCGGCAGGCAACGCGATCTGCTGGAACAACGTACCTTTGATCCTGCAGGGCTCCCACGGGATGTGCAGATCCAGCTGCTGCTGGTGCGCGCAGGAGCACAGGCCGATCGCAACAATTTCCCCGCCGCTTTCCAGACCATCGAGGACGCGCGCAAGCTGCAACCCGCCAGCGCCGATTCGTGGCTCGCAGAGGTTCCGCTGAGGCTGCGCATGCGGCAATTCCCCGAAGCCATGGCTGCAGCGGACAAGGCGATCAGCCTGGCGCCCACTTCCGTGGAGGCGCAGTTCCAGAAGGCGTCGGTGTTGCATGCGCGTGGCGACCTACCAAGCGCCCTCGCCCAGTACGAGAAGGCCTTGAAGCAGGATCCTCAGCACACCGAAGCCCGTGTGGCGCAGATCGGCATCCTGATGGACCAGGGCCGCTTTCCCGAAGCCGGCGCCAGCATCGCCGAACTCCAGCGACGGGAGCCGACGGATGCGCGTGGGGCGTACCTGAAGTCCCTGCTGGCCCAGCGCAACGGCGACGAAGCGGGTTCGCGCGCAGCGCTCAAGGAGGTGACCACGCTGCTGGACCCCGTGCCACTCGAAGCGCTGCGTCCCCGTCCACAATACCTGATGCTCAACGGCATGGCTCACTTTGGGTTGCGGGAGAGCGAAAAGGCGAAACAGTACCTGGAGGAGTTCAACCGCGCGCAACCCGCCAGCCCCGCCAGCAAGCTGCTGGCGCGCATCTACCTGAGCGAGAACAATGCCGCACCGGCATCGACCCTGCTCGAACTCTACCTGCGCAAGAGTCCGGGGGATGGTCAGGCCCTGCTGCTGCTGGCCTCGGCCAACCGCATGCTTGGCAACAACGCCAAGGCCACGGCACTGATTCAGCAGGCCATCAAAACCGGAGATGACCCTGCTTTCCGGACGGCCTTGGGCATCAGCCTGGTGGGCGAGGGCAAGACCTCTGATGGCATCCGTGAGCTGGAGTCGGCACTGCGCAGGGATCCCCAGAACACGCAGACCTCCTTGGCGCTGGTGGAGCTGTACCTGCGTACCGGTGCTGCGGCCAAGGCACTGCCCCTGGCCCAGGGCTTGGTGCAGCGGACACCGGTCAATGCCGAATACCAGAACATGGTGGGCATGGCGAAGCGTCTCACGGGCGACGCGCCGGGTGCCAAGGCCGCATTCGAGAAGGCATTGCAGATCAATCCGCAACTCACCGCCGCCACGCTGAATCTTGCGCGGCTGGAGTCGTCCATGCGCCTCGACGACGCGGCGACGCAAAGGCTGCAGGCGCTGATCGCCCGCGAGGAAAGGAATGCCGACGCGATGTACGAACTCGCGCTGATCTCAGAACGCCGAGGATCGCTCGGCGACGCGCAGAACTGGCTGAAGAAAGCACAGGATGTATCGCCACCCAAGGACCTGCGCTGGGGCCTCGCCCTGATGGATTTCCATCTGCGGCACGACATGAAGGACCGCGCGGTGGAGGCCGCCAAGCTGGCCTCGGCACAGGCTCCCGATGACGTCCCCACGCTGCTGGCCACGAGCCGCGTGTACATCGCCATTGGCGACAATGTGGCTGCGAAGACCAACCTGGTCAACGCCACGCGCCTGGCCGCATACGATCCAACACTGCAAATGCGCATCGCCCAGCTGCAGATGGCGGCCAACAACCCCAGCGGCGCATCCTACAGCCTCGAGAAAGCCCTGTCGACACAACCCGATCTTCTGCCCGCGCAGGCCCTGCTGACGGAAGCAGAGTTGCGCATGGGCGAGGTCGCGAAAGCGGAGCGGCGCTCCAAAGACATCACAGCGCAGGTGCCCCAGCGCGCCCTGGGCTATGGTCTGCAAGGCGATGTTTTCACGGCCAAGGGCCAGACGGCGGACGCGATCACCGCCTACCGGCGCGCGCACCAGATCGAGCCATCGACCTTCAGCATGTTGCGCCTGCTGAGCGCGCTGTCGACCCAGGAACAGGGCCGGGCAGCCGTCCCCACGGCGGAGCAGTGGCTGAAGGCCCATCCTGACGACCTGCCCGTGCACAAGGCCCTGGGCGACATATTTGCGCGTGGCGGCGAATTCTCGAAGGCGCGCGGCAGCTACGAGGCAGCTAACAAACTCTCCGCCAGTGATCCGGAGCTGCTCAACAACCTCGCCAATGTCCAGCTACGGCTCAAGGACAACGCGTCAGCGCTGAAGACCGCTGAACGCGCATTGGCTGCGGCACCAGGCAATCCCCTGGTGATGGACACCCTGGCCTGGGCCTTGTTCCAGAACAACCAGCCCGACCGCGCGCTGCAGCTGCTGCGCGATGCACGGCTTCGGCAGCCGGACAATCCAGAAATTCGCTACCACCTAGCCGCGGTACTGATGCAGCAGGGCCGCAAGGATGAGGCGCGCACGGAACTGGAAGCAGCCATGCTTTCGCCTGCGCGGGGGTTTGAAAGCATGGCCGACGCGCAGAAGCTGATGCAAACCTTGCGTTGATCTTTTTTGTCCGAGCTTCTCTCAGGTCCCCGATGATGCGGTGCATGTGGGGGCGTCGAGATACGTACTTTTTGCCCCTGCGCGCCGGGACATGCGCTGCCCCGCGGCCCCTGAACGCGGCAGATGTCACCGGTAGGCTGCGCACACGGAACCTGGCTATCCAGGGACCGGAGTATCTTCGCTCACGCAGCGCGAAGTCGGGCTTGCACCGCCATGGGGTGGTCATGGGGGAGGCAGGACCTGATGGGCCGTCACCTCGTATGCGAGATGCGTACCCACAAAAAAAAGCAGCGCCGGAGGCGCTGCTGGGTGTGGGGGCCGTGTCGATCAGGCGCGGGCGCGCGTCCCACGCCTGGTTCGGACGACCAGACCCGCAAGACCGGCCAGAACAAGCGCCATCGAGCCAGGCTCCGGAACCTTATTACCGCTACCAGAGCAAACCTGCGTAATGGCACTGCTGCACTTGGTCGCCGCGACGGAGTAGAGCTTGAAGTAGTCATCGCCCTGGCTTAGGCTCCCACCGTTGGCGCTGGTGGAACCATAACTCGTGTTGTAGGCGCTGATCAACCACCAGCTAGACCCCAGATTGCTTCCATTGACTTTGTTGTAGGGATTGTCAGTATCCACCTTGAGGTCAGAATAGTTGTTCACAAGTTCCCACCCAGCCGCCACCATGGAAGTCAATGATGCTCCGACGCCTGTGATTGTCGGTGCGGATGTACCTGTATAACGAAAGAGCGAAATGTCGGCGTCACCGGACACATAGCCCAAGCCGATACTGGTTAACACAACACTGTTGCTGAAACTGAGGAGGACAGATTCCGTGTTACCCAACGCACCCGCAGCGGTGGTGTTCGATCCGGGGCCGTTGTCGATCGCATGGTTCGGTGAAGCCGAGCCGTCGGAGACATTGCCCAGTCCACCACCGCCGTAGTACGCCATGTTTCCATTGGTCCACGTCGCACCCGATGAAAAGCCACTGGAACTCGTGGCTGCGTAGGTCGTCACGCCACTGGTGGTAGTGGACTTGGTGGTTCCAGCATTCTGCGCATACTGCGCTGAAAAACTGCTTAGCGAGGGATCGGTCGCGCCCGACAGCTGCGTCCTGGTCGCTGACGAGGTGCTATCGAAGACATACGTGGACGCTGCATGCCCGTCCAGGGTTACGGCCATGGAAACCATGGCCAGCAAGGCAGCGCTGAAAACATTTATCTTCTTCATGGATTCAATCCTTTGATACCAAACTCACCAAAACAAGTGATTTTTCAAGTTAAAGCATCTTGAGGGCCAGACTGCACAACCCTTTGATATTTAAGTATTTATTCTCGGATTGAAAAACTTACTGCGATATTTTGTAAAAAGTTCCGACTTTTGGCGCGCATCTGGTTTTCCCGGGATCGCGGGAGACCACGGAGTGCCAAACTGTGATCCGGCACCCTGCGGAACGCAGGGCACTCCCAATAGTTCACGGAGAATGCAGCATGCGTGTCGGTGTCCCTTCTGAGATCAAGAACCACGAATACCGCGTGGGCCTCACACCCGCCAGCGTACGGGACTTGGTGACCCACGGACATTCGGTGCTTGTCCAGCAAGGCGCCGGTGAAGCGATCGGCCTTCCGGACGCCCAGTACCGGTCCGCCGGAGCGTCGCTGGTGGCGGACGCAGCGACGGTCTACGGAACGGCCGACATGGTCATCAAGGTCAAGGAGCCGCAACCGCAGGAGTGCGCAATGCTCCGGCCCGGGCAGATCCTCTACACCTATCTGCACCTGGCGCCGGACCCGGAGCAGACAGCGGCGCTCGTGCACTCCGGAGCCGTCTGCATCGCTTACGAAACCATCACAGGCGCAAACGGTGGGCTACCGCTGCTGGCTCCGATGAGCGAGGTGGCAGGACGCATGGCGATCCAGGCCGGCGCAGCCCATCTGGAAAAATCCAAGGGTGGCAAAGGGGTGTTGCTGGGCGGCGTACCCGGCGTGCCGGCGGCCCATGTGGTGATCCTGGGCGGGGGCGTGGTGGGCACCCATGCGCTGCAGGTGGCGGTGGGCATGGGCGCGCGCGTGACGGTGCTGGACAAGAACGTGGACCGGTTGCGCCAGCTCGACCTGGTGTTCGGCAACCGGATCCAGACGCTGTACTCCAGCGCGCACAGCGTGGAGGAGGCCGTGCTGGGTGCCGATCTGGTGATAGGTGGTGTGCTGATCCCTGGGGCCGCCGCGCCGAAGCTCGTCACCCGCGCCATGGTCGCGCGCATGCAGCCGGGGTCGGTGGTGGTGGACGTCGCCATCGACCAGGGCGGCTGCTTCGAGACGTCGCATGCCACGACGCATGCCGACCCAACCTTCGTGGTGGATGGCGTGGTGCATTACTGCGTGGCCAACATGCCTGGTGCGGTGGCACGGACCTCGACGTTCGCGCTCAACAATGCCACCATCGGCCATGCCGTGGCGCTGGCCAACAAGGGCTGGAAGCAGGCCATGCGTGACGACATCCATCTGCGCCGCGGACTCAACGTCGCGCAGGGCAAGGTCACCTATTCGGCCGTGGCCGCCGCGCTGGGCTACGAAGCCACCGCGCCGGAATCGCTGCTGGACTGAGCCTTCAGCGCGGCGCGCGCAGGCAGCGGGCCACGACGGCGTCAAAATGCGCCGCGCCTGGCCCCTGGAAGTCCAGCAGCTTGCCCTCCTCGTCCCAACGCCGAAGGCGCACCGCCTCGGCGAAGAAGGGCTCGGCCTCGAAGGCCAACACCTGTCCCGCGTCCATCGGCCCGCCCTGCAGCCGCAGCGACAGCTTCGAGGCTTCTGATAAGCGTTCGAAATACCCCTCCTCCACCCTGGCCAGGTAACGCTTGGCCGCCACGTGCATGCGCACGGGCTCGGTGACCTCGGGGCCGAAATGCAGGGACAGCCAGGCCGCGCCCGTGGCCTCGTGCTGCGTGTCAATGCCCTGGTCGGCGATGTCCTGCGGCAGGTCGTGCAGCAGGTGGCCGATGTCGTGCAGGTAGGCGGCCGCCACCAATGCGGGGGACGCGCCATCGCGCTCTGCGAAGTAGCCACATTGGATGGCGTGCTCCAGCTGGCTCACGCCTTCGCCGTAACCTTCATGGCCACGGCGCGCAAAGGCGGCCTGTATCTGTTCGAGGGGATCCATGGGATAGGCACTCCGGTCAATGGTGCTGCGGTGGGTGCGGCTGTCCGCGCATCGGGACCGATGGTAACGAAGCCGGTGGCCACATTGCGGCCTACCGGCTCGCACTGCGCAGGGCCATCAGGCCCGCCCCCACGATCAGCACCGCCCCCGCCACCGTCGTCCAGCGCGGCACCTCCGCGAAAAACAGGAAGCCCCACAGCGGCGCCCACAACACGCCCGAATACTCGAAGGGCGTGACCAGGCTGGCCCGTGCGATGCGGTAGGCTGCTGTCAGGAACACCATGCCCACCGCCGCGATGACACCACACGACGCGATGAGCAGGCCATCCCCCAGGCTGGGCACGACCCAGGGCCGGACCAGGAAGGACACGCTGGGGTGCACGGCGTGCGTGACGCCCATCGCCTGCAGCAGGGCGGCCGTCAACAACGCGCCCACCAGGTAGACGGCGTTCTGGTAGAAGGACATCACGGATGCCGTCTGCGTGCCGCCCAGCCGGCGTGCCATCAGCATGGAGGTGCCGTACATCGCCGCGGCCACCAGGGACAGCAGCGCCGCCGGCTCGAAGAGGCCGACGCCGGGCCGCAACATCACCACCACCCCCACGAAACCCAGCGCCACGGCGGCCCAGACTTTCCAGTTCGCGCGCTCACCCAGCATCGGACCCGACAGCGCCGTGACGAACAGCGGCACCGTGAAGTACAGCGCCACCGCATCGGCCAGCGGCAACGCCGGAAAGGCCATGTAGTAGGCGGTGTAGGACACGAACATGATCAGCGAGCGCGCCGTGAGTGGCCAGAAGTCGGGCGAGAAGAGGGCCCGCCAACCGGTCTCGTGCTGCACCATGGCGAGCAGTATCGGCGCGGAGACCAGGCAGCGGATGGCCACCACCATCGTCAAGGGATAGG
Source organism: Burkholderiaceae bacterium (assembly GCA_965278985.1). Lineage (GTDB taxonomy): Bacteria > Pseudomonadota > Gammaproteobacteria > Burkholderiales > Burkholderiaceae_C > CAISIP01. The sequence continues at coordinate 4,752,023 of OZ257131.1, forward strand.
CGCCGCTCACCTGCTTGATCACGGCGTCCTGCAGCGAGAAGACGAACACGCCGAGGCACAGGTACAGGACACCGCGAACGGAGCTGGAGGACGTCAAGGGAATGGGTCGGGCGGTAGGGTGCAGGCCATTGTCTGGAGCGCAGCCCCCGGCCCGCATCCGGAAGCGACGCCATTGCGTGATTTCGCGACATGCGGTCCGCCAAAGAAAAAGCCGTGGCAGGCCCTAAGGCGCCGCCACGGCTGTGTGCCGGAAGGGCTGTCGGATCAGGCGATCACGCGCACCATCTCCAGCACCTTGTTGGAGTAACCCCACTCGTTGTCGTACCAGGACACCACCTTCACGAAGGTCCCGTCCAGCGCGATACCGGCTTCGGCGTCGAACACTGAGGTCATGGACTCGCCGCGGAAATCGGTGGAGACCACCTTGTCCTCGGTGTAGCCGAGCACGCCCTTCATGGCGCCTTCGGACTGCGCCTTCATCTCCGCGCAGATGTCCTTGTAGCTGGCTTCCTTGACCAGTTCCACCGTCAGGTCGATCACCGACACGTCGGAGGTCGGCACGCGGAAGGACATGCCCGTGAGCTTCTTGTTCAGCTCGGGGATCACCACGCCCACGGCCTTGGCGGCGCCGGTGGAGGAGGGGATGATGTTCTCCAGGATGCCGCGGCCACCTCGCCAGTCCTTGTTGGAGGGGCCGTCCACGGTCTTCTGCGTGGCGGTGGTGGCGTGCACGGTGGTCATCAGGCCACGCTTGATGCCCCACTTGTCGTGCAGCACCTTGGCCACGGGGGCCAGGCAGTTGGTAGTGCAGGAGGCGTTGGAGATGATGGCCTGGCCCGCGTAGGTCTTGTCATTCACGCCGTAGACGAACATCGGCGTGTCGTCCTTCGACGGCGCGGACATCACGACCTTCTTGGCGCCCGCTGCCAAGTGCTTCTCGGCCGTCTCTTTCGTCAGGAACAGGCCCGTGGACTCGACGACGATGTCCGCGCCGACCTCGCCCCACTTCAACTCGGACGGATCCTTCACGGCCGTGAGGCGGATCCGCTTGCCATTGACGATCAGGGTGTTGCCGTCGACCGCGATGTCACCCTTGAAGCGGCCGTGCACCGAGTCGTACTGCAGCATGTAGGCCAGGTAGTCGGGCTCCAGCAGGTCGTTGATGGCGACAACCTCGATCTCGGAGAAGTTCTGCACCGCAGCCCTGAACACCATGCGCCCGATGCGGCCAAAACCATTGATACCAACTTTGATCGTCATTGCTTTTCCTCGTGGGTGATTGAAAGAACCGGAAATCTGCAGGATGGAGTCCGTGGGCCTGGACTGCGGTCAGCGCTTGCGCAACACGGCGCGCACCGTGTCGGCCACGTTCTCGGCCGTGAAACCGAAGTAGCTGAACAGCGCCGGTGCCGGGGCGGACTCACCGTAGCGGTCGATGCCGACCACGGCCGCGCAACCGTACTTCCACCAGCCGTCCGACACACCCATCTCCACCGCGATGCGCGGCACTCCGGCCGGCAACACGGCTTCCTTGTAGGCCCTCGACTGGCGATCAAAAGTGGTGGTGCTGGGCATGGAAACCACCCGCACCGCTATTCCGCGCTCAGCCAGCAGCGCCTGGGCCTTGAGCGCCAGCTGCACCTCGGAGCCCGTGGCGATCAGCACCGCCTGGGCGCGCTTGCGCAGGCCCACCTCGGTGGGCTCGGTCACGATGTAGGCACCGTGGCTGATGGCGTCCACGCCGGCAGCCTCGGGCGCCAGCGTGGAGCGGCCCTTGGGTGCATAGGCGATGTTCTGGCGGCTCAGCAGCAGAGCCATGGGACGCTCGTTGTTCTGCATCGCCACGGCCCAGGCCACGGCGGTTTCAGTGGTGTCGCCAGGCCGCCAGACGTCCAGGTTCGGGATCAGGCGCAGCGAGGCGGCATGCTCGATGGACTGGTGCGTGGGGCCGTCCTCGCCCAGGCCGATGCTGTCGTGCGTGAACACATGCACCACACGCAGCTTCATCAGCGCGGCCATGCGGATGGCGTTGCGGCTGTAGTCGCTGAAGGTCAGGAAGGTACCGCCGTAGGGGATGTAGCCGCCATGCAGCGCGATGCCGTTCATGATCGCCGCCATGCCGAACTCGCGCACGCCGTAGTTGATGTGGCGGCCCACCTGGCCATGCGCGGGCTCGGCGCTGGTAGGGGCTTTTTCGTCTTCGGCACCGGCGCGCTTGTCGTGCGGAGAACCCAGCACCACCGCGCCGCTCACGGCATCGAAACGCAGCGCCGGCGTGCTGGCGGTGTTGGTGAGGTTGGAGCCCGTGAGGTCGGCCGAGCCACCCAGCAGCGCGGGCACCGCGGCGGTGAACGCTTCCAGGGCCAATTGCGAGGCCTTGCGGGAGGCCACGGTCTCGGCCTTGGTCACGGACGCCACGATGGTGTCCACCGCAATCTGCGCGAAATTGCCGGGCAACTCACCCTGCATGCGCTGCGTGAACTGCTGCGCCAGCGCGGGAAAGGCTTCCTGGTAAGCCGCGAAACGCGTGTCCCAGTCCGCCTCGGCGGCGGCACCGGCGGGGCGTGCGTCCCACGCGTTGTAGATGTCCTGCGGTACCACAAAGGGCGGTGCGTCCCAGCCCAAAGCTTCGCGGGTCAGCGCGATCTCGTCCTTGCCCAGCGGCTCGCCGTGGGCCTTGGCGGTGTTGGCGCGGTTGGGGCTGCCCTGGCCGATGCGGGTCTTGCACAGGATCAGCGTCGGGCGTTCGTTGGTGGAGGCCTTGGCATCAGCCAGCGCCTTGGCCACCACGGCCGCGTCCTGCCCATTGATGGGGCCAACCACATTCCAGCCATAGGCCGCGAAACGCTGCACCGTGTTGTCGATGAACCAGGGTGCCACCTGGCCGTCGATGGAGATGCCGTTGTCGTCGTACAGCGCCACCAGCTTGCCCAGGCGCCACGCGCCGGCCAACGCGGCGGCTTCGTGGCTGATGCCTTCCATCATGCAGCCGTCGCCCATGAAAACATAGGTACGGTGGTCCACGATGTCGTGGCCCTTGCGATTGAACTCCGCGGCCAGCAGCTTCTCGGACAGGGCCATGCCCACAGCATTGGCGAACCCCTGCCCCAGCGGGCCAGTGGTGGTCTCCACGCCGGGCGTCAGGCCATGCTCGGGATGGCCAGGGGTCTTGCTGTGCAGCTGGCGAAAGTTGCGCAGCTCGCCGATGGGCAGGTCATACCCTGTGAGGTGCAGCATCGCATACAGCAGCATCGACGCATGGCCGTTGGACAGCACGAAGCGGTCGCGGTCGAACCAATGCGGGTTGGCGGGGTTGTGCTTCAGGTGCCCGCCACCGGTGCCGGCCGGCCCCCACAGTGCCACACCCATCTCCGCCATGCCCATGGGTGCGCCCGGGTGGCCGGAGTTGGCTTGTTGTACAGCGTCCATCGCGAGGGCGCGGATGGCATTGGCCATTGCTTGGGGGGTGGTCATGGGTGTGCGGGGCTCCGGGGTGGCCGCAAGGCCGGGGAATCGGGGAACCAGGCATTTTATGCGTGGCCCCCGCAGACCCCACCGAACGGGATCGCGTACTACACTGGCCCGCACCATGAGCACTTCCGTCTACCAGCGCCGCCGCGCTGCACTGGCGGCCCAGCTGGGTCCGCAAGGCATCGCCATCGTTCCCACGGCCCCCGAGCATCCGCGCAACCGCGACAGCGATTTCCCGTACCGCCACGACAGCTACTTCTACTACCTGACCGGCTTCACCGAGCCCGATGCCTGGCTGGTGCTGGCCGCCGACGGGCGCAGCACGCTGTTCTGCCGGCCCAAGGACGTGGAGCGGGAGATCTGGGACGGCTTCCGCCTGGGCCCCGCCGATGCCCCCGCGCGGCTGGGGGTCGACGAGGCCCACTCGGTGGCCGACATCGACACGCGGCTGCCCCGGCTGCTGGACGGGCACGATGCGGTGTGGTACCCCTTCGGCATTCACCAGGGGCTGGATGCGCGCGTTGCCCAATGGCTCACCACGCTGCGTGGCCGTGCGCGCATGGGCGCCCTGTGCCCCGAACAGCAGCGCGACCTCTGCGGCCCGCTGGACGAAATGCGACTGGTCAAGGACGAGCACGAACTGGACATCATGCGCCGCGCCGCGCAGATCAGCGCCGAGGCCCATGTGCGCGCCATGCAGCTGTCGGCCCGCATGCTCCGCGAAGGGCAGGACGTGCGCGAGTACCACCTGGATGCGGAGCTGCTGCACGAATTCCGCCGCCAGGGTTCGCAGTTCCCGGCCTATGGTTCCATCGTGGCCGCCGGGGCCAATGCCTGCGTGCTGCACTACCGCGCCGACACGGCGCCCGTGCGCAACGGCGAGCTGGTGTTGATCGACGCGGGCTGCGAACTGGATGGGTACGCCAGCGACATCACGCGCACATTTCCCGCCAACGGCCGTTTCACGGGACCGCAGCGCGCGCTCTACGACCTGGTGCTGGCCAGCCAGTACGCTGCAGTGGATGCCACGCGCGCCGGCGCCCGTTTCACCGACCCGCACGAGGCCAGCGTGAAGGTACTGTCCCAGGGCATGCTGGACCTGGGACTGTTGGACAAGAACAAGGTCGGCAGCCTGGAGGATGTGATCGAGAAGCGGGCCTACTTCCAGTTCTACATGCACCGCACCGGCCACTGGTTGGGCATGGACGTGCACGACTGTGGCGGCTACCTGGAACCTTCGGAACTGCACTTGGCTACGGAGCGCAAGGATGCGGTCACCGGCGACACCGTCGTCGTTCGCCCGGCACGCGTGCTGCAGCCGGGCATGGTGCTGACCATCGAGCCGGGCATCTATGTGCGCCCGGCGCCAGGTGTGCCGGAGCAGTTCCACAACATTGGCATCCGCATCGAGGACGACGCGGTCGTGACCACCGAAGGTTGCGAGCTGATCAGCCGCGGCGTACCCGTGGACGGGGACGAGATCGAGGCGCTGATGCGCACGTGAGGGCGCGGCTTTTCCCCTGCGGGCCGCAAGCTGTCAGCGGGCTGTCGCCCATGTGACGAGGTCTACAATCCGCCACCCCGCGCCAGGCGGCGCGAAGCCCCGACCGGCCCCGGCCGATCCCGCAGGAGACCCCATGTCCGATACCCCATCCACCGCAGGCGACCGTCGCGCGGAGTTGCGCAAGGCTGCGCTCGAATTCCATGAATTCCCGGTGCCCGGCAAGATCGCCGTCCATGCCACCAAGCCCCTGGCCAACCAGCACGACCTGGCACTGGCCTACTCGCCCGGCGTGGCCGCCCCCTGCGAGGAGATCGTCAAGGACCCGAACGCCGCCTTCCGCTACACCAGCCGCGGCAACCTCGTGGCCGTGGTGACCAACGGCACCGCCGTGCTGGGCCTGGGCGACATCGGGCCGCTGGCCGCCAAGCCGGTGATGGAGGGCAAGGGCGTGCTGTTCAAGAAGTTCGCCGGCATCGACGTGTTCGACATCGAGATCAACGAGAAGAACGACCTGGACAAGCTGGTCGACATCATTGCCGCGCTGGAGCCGACCTTCGGCGGCATCAACCTCGAAGATATCAAGGCGCCGGACTGTTTCTATGTGGAGCGCAAGCTGCGCGAACGCCTGCGCATCCCGGTCTTCCACGATGACCAGCACGGCACGGCCATCGTGGTGGGTGCCGCGCTGTTGAACGGCCTCAAGGTGGTGGGCAAGAAGGTCGAGGACATCAAGCTCGTGACCTCGGGCGCCGGTGCTGCGGCGATTGCCTGCCTGGGCCTGCTGCTGAAGCTGGGCGTGCGCCGCGAGAATATCTACGTGACCGACCTGGCAGGCGTGGTGTACGAAGGCCGCACCGAGCTGATGGACGACGACAAGCGGGTGTACATGCAGAACACGTCCGCACGCACGCTGGGCGAAGTGATCCAGGATGCCGACGTGTTCCTGGGCCTGTCGGCCGCGGGCGTGCTCAAGCCTGACATGGTGCGCAAGATGGCGGCCCGTCCGCTGATATTTGCGCTGGCCAATCCCACGCCCGAGATCCTGCCCGAAGAGGTGCAGGCCGTGCGCGACGATGCCGTGATCGCCACCGGCCGCTCGGACTATCCGAACCAAGTCAACAACGTCCTGTGTTTCCCGTACATCTTCCGCGGCGCGCTGGATGCCGGTGCGTCCACGATCACGCTGGAGATGGAGATCGCGGCCGTCCATGCGATCGCCGAGTTGGCGCAGGCCGAGCAGAGCGAGGTGGTGGCCGCGGCGTACGTGGGCCAGCAACTGAGCTTCGGCCCGCAATACCTTATCCCCAAGCCCTTCGACCCCCGGCTGATGATGATGATCGCGCCGGCCGTGGCCCAGGCAGCGGTGGACAGCGGCGTGGCGCTGCGGCCCATCACGGACATGGCAGCTTACCGCGAAAAGCTGCAGGGTTTCGTCTACGCGTCCGGCACGGTGATGCGGCCCATCTTCGCCGCCGCCAAGGTCGCCACGCGCAAGCGTGTGGCGTATTGCGAGGGCGAGGAAGAGCGCGTGCTGCGCGCCTGCCAGATCGTGGTGGACGAGGGCATCGCACGGCCCACGCTGATCGGCCGGCCGGCCATCATGGCCGAGCGCATCCAGAAGTTCGGCCTGCGCCTGCGCGAGGGCGTGGACTACGACATCGTGAACGTCGAACAGGACGCACGTTACCGCGACTTCTGGCAGACCTACTGGCGCATGACCGAGCGCAAGGGCACGACCGCGCAGCTGGCCAAGATCGAGATGCGCCGGCGCCTCACGCTGATCGGCGCCATGCTGCTGCACAAGGGCGACGTCGACGGCATGATCTGCGGCACCTGGGGCGGCACGGGCAACCACCTGCCCTACATCGACCAGGTCATCGGCAAGAAGCCGCCGCGCAACGGCAGCGCGGGGCGCGCGATCTATGCGTGCATGAACGCCTTGCTGCTGCCCGAGCGCCAGATCTTCCTGGTCGACACCCACGTCAACTACGACCCCACCGCCGCCGAGCTGACCGAGATCACGATCATGGCGGCCGAGGAAATGATGCGTTTCGGCATCCGCCCCAAGGCGGCGCTGTTGTCTCACTCCAATTTCGGCAGCAGCAACCAGCCCAGCGCCATCAAGATGCGCGACACCTTGGAGATGCTCAAGGTCGAGGCACCCTGGCTGGAAGTGGACGGGGAAATGCACGGCGATGTAGCCCTGGACGGCGCGGCGCGCGCGCGGATCATGCCCAACAGCAGCCTGGCTGGAAACGCCAACCTGCTGGTGCTGCCGAATATCGACGCCGCCAACATCGCCTACAACCTGCTCAAGACCGCCGCCGGCGGCAACATCGCCATCGGCCCGATGCTGCTGGGGGTGGCACGACCTGTGCATATCCTGACCTCGAGCACCACCGTCCGGCGCATCGTCAACATGAGCGCCTTGACCGTTGCAGAAGCCAATGCGGGCAGATAAGCCGCATACGATAAGCAAGCACTGACTGCATCGGTCTGTGTTTAGCGGTACTGTGCCCAATATTTGGGCAAGGGCTTGCGTTATTGGGGCGGATCAGCGACACTCATGCCCTTGAAAGGTTCGGGTAAACCCGAAGGATTTTCAAAGGTGTTCTTCATGGCAGGCAACGCGCGCCTCAAGTTAGTAATTGCTGGCTTAGCGTTTGTTTCGGCCTCGGTTCTGCAGACAGCACATGCCAAGGAGCCACTGGCGCCGGCTGATGCAGCCACCATTTCGGTGGCTGACCTGCCAGCCCAGGGTGCCCACACATATGCCCTGATCGCACGCGGCGGCCCGTTTCCCCACGAAAAGGATGGAACGGTGTTCGGCAATCGCGAGCGGTTGCTGCCCCTCCGACAACGCGGGTTCTACCGCGAATACACCGTCGAAACTCCTGGCGTACAGCACCGGGGCACGCGCCGCATCGTTTGCGGCGGCAGGCCTCCCGCCACCGACAACTGTTATTACACGGCTGATCATTACGCGAGTTTTCGCAGGATCGCGCCGTGATGGGTTTCGCAATCGCCATTTTGGAAAGTGATACGGGGATGGACATGCCACTTCGTCAAGACGCCGAGACTCCGCTTCGCGGGGTGCGGCCGAACATCGTTCAATCGATCCGCGCCTTCCGCGTACAGGACCTGCAGAACGCTGCCCAGCATCTGGGCCACCATTTCTTGTATGCGAACTTGGCTGCGGCCCAGTCCAAGCAGGATGTGCTGGACATGATCGGCCAGCAATTCACGCTGCCATCGCACGTCGGCAAGAACTTCGACGCGCTCTACGACAGCATGACCGATCCGGTTCACAAGTCGGGCCCGCAACCGGGCTTCATCGCGGTGCTGGAACATATCCCCGCCAACGTCAAGTTCGACAAGGAAGCGCGCGAACAACTGCTGGACATCTTTCGGGATGCAGCCGATTACTGGGGCGACCGAAAAATACCGTTCCGCTGTTTCTATTCTTTTCTGTAGCCCGTTCTGCACAAGCCAGCCAAGCAGAACGGGCGACAGAGGCTAACAAGAGCGACACCGGCGAGAAGCAAGAACTCGCAGGGATTCCGGTGGAAACGGAAAGCGGAGAGAAGATGCCCACGGACAAGATCCTGGACGTATCGCCCTTGGCGCTGCGCATGAGCAGCCCCTTCAATGCGGGCTACTGGCTCGCAGCCGCCTGACGGCCGGGCATCTCTGAGAGGCGCTTCCGGCGCCGCAATAAAAAAGGGCCCGAAGGCCCTTTTTTTGTGGGTAAGCGCGGACGATCAGTATCCGCCGCGGCCACCACCGCCGCCGCCGTAACCACCGCCGCCGCCACCGCTGCGGCCACCACCGGCGCCGCCGTAGCCGCCGCCACCACCGCTGCGGCCACCACCACCACCACCGCCGCCGCCGTAACCGCCGCCACCACCACCGCCGCCGCCGAAGCCACCGCTGCGGGGAGGACGCGGCTCCATCGGGCGCGCTTCGTTCACTACCAGGCCACGACCACCGTACTGCTGGCCATTGATGCCGTTGATGGCGGCCTGGGCTTCTGCCTCGCTACCCATCTCAACGAAACCAAAACCCTTGGAGCGACCTGTGTCACGCTCCATCATGACCTTGGCGCTGGTGACGGTTCCATGGGCCGAGAATGCGTTCAGCAGATCTTCGTCCCGGAAGGAATAGGGCAGGTTGCCCACATACAGTTTATTGCCCATCAAGGGACTCCTCAAATTGACTCAAAAAGCGATGGAGTCCGATAACCGCAATCAACAGACCGTTCAAAACTTCCGGGCAGACGCGAAACTGACTAGACACCGCAGGCTTGTAACATATGGTTTCCCACAGCTACGAAATCATTATCGGGCAAGCAAAAAAATATGCAAACGCTTTGTGCGTGACTTTTGACGCGGGATTTCCCTTAGTTGTCAATGTCGGAAAACCCATACCCCGGCATGTTGCAAAGCAATACTCATCAAGTGGGTTGAGCGCGTGTGGAGGCCGGCCCCGGCACCCTGACGCGTATACTTCTAGCCCTGTGCCGATTTGCTACAGCTTGCGGGCACCGGAGTCCTGGAACTCCGAAAATCAGCTAAAGACGGCGACGGCCTCCTGTCGACCAGGAACCCGGCACTGCATTTAGCGCTGCCGGGTTTTTTCATGCTTGTTTCACCATCGTCCATGCATTTCGAGGAGCCGCTGCCGCTGCGCAGCGGCGCCTCAATCCGAGACTACCACCTCGCCTACGAGACCTACGGCACCCTCAACGCCGCGCGGTCGAATGCCGTGTTGGTAGCCCACGCGCTCAACGCCTCGCACCATCTGGCCGGCCTCTACGCGGGGCAGCAGAGGTCCGATGGCTGGTGGGACACCATGATCGGCCCCGGCAAGCCGCTGGACACCGACCGCTTCTTCGTCATCGGCGTCAACAACCTGGGTTCGTGTTTCGGATCCACCGGGCCGATGCATCTGAACCCCGACACCGGGCAAGTCTACGGCGCGGATTTCCCCGTCGTGACGGTGCAGGACTGGGTGGACGCACAAGCCCGCCTGCTGGATCGACTGGGTGTCGGCCAGTTGGCGGCCGTGATGGGGGGAAGCTTGGGAGGCATGCAGGCATTGAGCTGGACGCTACAGTATCCAGAGCGCGTGCGGCACGCCGTGGTGATTGCGAGCGCGCCCAACCTCACCGCCGAGAACATCGCCTTCAACGAGGTCGCACGCCGCGCCATCGTGACCGACCCCGACTTCCACGGCGGGCATTTCTACGCGCGGGAAGGCCGAGCCGAAACCAAGCCCAAACGTGGCCTGCGCATTGCCCGCATGATCGGCCACATCACCTACCTCAGCGACGACGTGATGAACGAGAAGTTCGGTCGCGCACTGCGCGAGGCCGTGCTGCGACCGGCCGCCGACACCAACGGCCCACCGGATGCCTACCGCTACACCACGCAGGACGTGGAGTTCCAGATCGAGAGCTACCTGCGCTACCAGGGCGACAAGTTCGCCGAATACTTCGACGCCAACACCTACCTGCTGATCACCCGCGCGCTGGACTACTTCGATCCAGCCCAGGCCTTCGACGGCAACCTGAGCCGGGCGCTGGCGCAGGCCACTGCCCGTTTCCTGCTGGTGAGCTTCACCACGGACTGGCGCTTCTCGCCCCAGCGCAGCCGCGAGATCGTGAAGGCCCTGCTGGAGAACCGCCGCGACGTGAGTTACGCCGAGATCGATGCCCCCCATGGACACGACGCCTTCCTGCTGGACGATCCCCGTTACCTGCAGGTGGTGCGTTCCTATTTCGACCGCATCGCTGCGGAGGTATCGGCATGAGTGATCGCACGACGCTGGAGACCATCGCCGGGTTGGTTCCTCGTGGGGCGCGGGTGCTGGACCTAGGCTGTGGCGACGGCGAGCTTCTCGCCCACCTGCAGACCCATCGCGGGTGCACCGGCTACGGGATCGAGATCGCGGACGAGAACGTGCTGGCCTGCCTGCAGCGCGGCGTGAACGTGATCCAGCTCAATCTGGACGAAGGCTTGGCGATGTTCGACGACGCCAGCTTCGACGTGGTGCTGCAGATCGACACCCTGCAGCACCTTCGCAACACCGAGGTCATGCTGCGCGAAACCGCACGCGTGGGACGCATGGGCGTGGTCGCGTTCCCGAACTTCGGCCACTGGCCGAACCGCTTCAGCATCCTGCGCGGACGCATGCCCGTCACGCGCCGGCTACCCTACCAGTGGTACGACACGCCCAATATCCGCGTGACGACGTTCATGGACTTCGAAGTGCTGGCATTGCGCAACGGGCTGAAGATCCAGGAGAGCTTCGGGTTGCATGGCAACCGTGTTGTGCGTGGCCTGCCGAACCTCATGGCAAGCACAGCCGTCTTCAAGTTCACGCGCTGAGCACCACGCGCCGTGGTCAGGGTGTGCGTACCGTGGCCGAACCCGACCCGGTGGGCGCCAGGCACCGCGTGTAGTCGTCGCTGGCCCCCAGGTGTCGGCGCGGGCCGGTGCCGCCGCACAGGTCCAGCCCCGGAGCGGAGTCGGCGCGCGGTGCGCCGTCGCCGCTCCAGCGCAGGTCCAGCGCCGACACATCCTTGAAAAGCCCCCGTTGCGTGTGGATGCCCAGCATGGCCAGTGCGTTGCTGCCGCTGCGGTTGTCGTATTCACGCAGGATGGCTTGGCCACGTGCTTGGATACTGCCATCTACCAGGTTGGTACTGACCTCCGTACTGGTCTCGGCAAAACGCGCGTTGATGCCAGCCGTGTCGATCAGCGTGTTGTTGCGCACCACCGACTGCGCGGCGGCGTTGAGGTAGATGCCATCGTCCGAGCACTGGGCGATCAGGTTTCCTTCCACCAGCCCTGCTTCCTGCTCCACGACGCATTTCTGGTCGCGGCAAGCCGCCGGCGATGTGCCCCCGCCACCCAGTGACAGGCCCACCCGCTTGCCGCGTGGCTCCCGCAGCCGGTGCTCGCAGAGCACCACGTTGCGCAGGAGCCGGTTGTTGCGGCCGGCACCCTTGGCGAAGGCCCCGTAGCTGGTGCGGTCTCCCGAGAGCTTGATGAAGTCCGCGATCAGGTTGCCCTCGATGCGCCAGTCATTGGCCCCCACCATATCCACCGGTGTCACAGGGTTCGCGGTGTCGCGTGCATGGCCGTTGCTCAGCACGGAGTCCAGCAACTGCCCCCCGTCCGGGAACTGGCCGCGCACGCCGTTGATCTTCAGGTGGGCGTTGAAGTCCTCAAGGCGCAGCCGGCGTAGCACCAGGTGTTTTGCCGCACCCACTATATGGAAGGCATGCTCGCAGTCGCTGTCCAACTTGCAGACGCCGCGGATGGCCAGGTCCTCGAACTGCCAATAAGGAGCCTGCAGGTGGAATCCCTCTTCCATCTGGAACTCGAATTGCACCGCCCCTGGTGTGGCCCCGCGCACCACGATGGGCGCGTCCGCGGTGCCGGGCCGCGTGACATTGATGCTCTTGCGCCCGTCGAACAGGTAGCGGCCCGGTCCGACAGTGATGTGGTCCCCCGGTTCAGCGGCTGCGATCGCGCGCAACAGATCGGCGCCGTCCATGACCAGCACCTCGCGCCCCGCACCGGACCGGGCGACCGGCGCTGGTTGTCCCGTTGACTGGGGTGGCCATGCTGGCAACGCAGCCGCTGCCCATTGCGGGCCGCGATCCAGCCGGACGATCCAATAGGCCAGCGTCTTGCCAACGTTTTCGATGAAAGTCCCGTTACCCATGGCGCGCCGCTCCAGGTAAGGGGCGATCTGCCGCGGCGCATAGCCGGAAGACTGCAGCACGAGGACTGCGAGTGCCAGCCCGATGAGCACCAACACTACCGACGCGAACAACAGCGTGCGCCACCGTGCACGGCGCGGTCGCGTCCGGTGGGCTCCCCCTTGCGTTGGCCGGAGTTCAGCGTGGCGGGAGGAGGAGGTGCGTCCCACGGATGCGCCAGGAAGTGGTTGGTCGGCGGATTGTAGGCATGGGCTCTACCATGGGCCACTTGGCGGAAGCAAGCATTGCTGCTTAGTCATCGTACAACTGGCGACAGGGCACGGCCATCGGCCTGCTGGGCGTCCGCCGCTGCGGCCTGCCGCCGCAACCGCTCCCTGCTGTTGCCCAGGTGCGTGCGCATGGAAGCGCGCGCGGCGTCCACGTCCTGGTCGCGGATGGCCACAAAGATGCTTTCGTGTTCGCTGTGCACGCGCTGCAGGTACTGCAGCCTGCCTTCGGGCGCTTGGTTGGGGGTGTTCACGCGGGTGCGCGGGATGATCATGGAGCCCAGGTAGGTCATCAGCTCGGCGAAATGCTGGTTGCCGGTGGCCCGGGCGACCTCCATATGGAACTGAAAGTCGGAGGGCACGGCGTCGGAATCCTCGGCGATCGAGAGCCGGAAGGCCTTCAACGCCCCCTGCAGCGCTTCGAGGTTCTGCGGCGTGCGGCGCTGGGCGGCCAGGCCGGCGGCCTCGGTTTCCAAGCTGATGCGCAGCTCCAGCACGGCGATCACATCGGCCACGGTTTCCAGGTCTTCGCTCGCGATGCGGAAGGTGGTGGCCACCGGCTGGTTACTGACGAAGGTGCCGATGCCGTGCCGCGTCTCGACCAGCCCGGAGGCCTGCAGGCGCGACAGTGCCTCGCGCACCACGGTGCGGCTGACGTCGAAGCGCAGCATGATCGCCGCCTCGGTCGGAAGCTTGTCACCGGGTTGGAGTTCGCCGGTGCGGATGGACTGGCCCAGGCTGTCGACGATCTCCAGCGCCAGGCCACGGGGGCGGCGGGCGCGGGGCGCCGCATCGGTGGCCTGCGGCATTAGGGTTTTCCTTGATTCCATGTTCTGCGGGCTCGGGACACACTGGCGCCCTTCGCAAACAAGTTGTCAGACAACGTATGACTGACATCTTCGGGCGCCCAGGGCACTGTAGCAAAGCAGCCGCAAATGTCCAGTGTGGGAACCCGAAGCGACGCTGATTCCACTCCACGCAAGGGCCCCGCATGACCATCAAAGTCCACAACCGCATCCTGCTGACAGGCGCCGCCGGCGGCCTGGGCACCGCCCTGCGCGACCGGCTCAAGGCCAACTGCAACATCCTGCGCCTGTCGGACCGGGCCGACTTCGGCGCCGCGCGCGAAGGCGAAGAGGCGGTGGTGGCCGACCTGGCCGATGCCGACGCCGTGCACGCCATGGTCGAGGGCGTGGACGCCGTGGTGCACCTGGGCGGCATCTCGGTGGAGGGGCCCTTCGAGCCCATCCTGCAGGCCAACATCGTGGGCGTCTACAACCTCTACGAGGCGGCCCGCAAGCACGGCACCAAGCGCGTGGTCTTCGCCAGCTCGAACCATGTGACCGGCTTCTACCGCCAGAACGAGGTCATCGACGCCGACGCGCCGGTGCGCCCCGATGGCTATTACGGCATCAGCAAGGCCTTCGGCGAGAACATCTCGCGTTTCTATTTCGACCGCTACGGCATCGAGACGGCCTGCATCCGCATCGGCTCCTCCTTTCCCGAGCCGCGCGACCGCCGCATGCTGGCCACCTGGCTGAGCTACGACGACCTGCACCGCCTGATCACGGGTTGCCTCAGCACGCATGTGCTGGGCCACACCATCGTCTTCGGCATGTCCGACAACGCCGTGAGCTTCTGGGACAACACGCTGGCGCGCCACATCGGTTACCGGCCGCAGGACAGCGCGGACGGCTACCGCGATGCGCTGTTCGCCCGCACGCCCGAGCCCGACATGCGCGACCCCACCGTGCTGTACCAGGGTGGCGCCTTCGTGGTGCGGGGGCCCTACGGATGAGCGGCTTCCAGCGTCCTGCGCCAGGAGAGGCGCGTGTGCTCACCGCCGCGCGTGACCGCGTGGGCGAGTCGCCCGTCTGGGACACCGAGGCCCAGTGCCTCTACTGGGTGGACATCGAGGGCCGGCGCATCCACCGCTGGGACTGGGCCACGCAGCAGCAACAGAGCTGGGATACATCCCAGCGCACGGGCTGCATCGCCATCTCCGCGCGGGGTGGGCTGGTCGCGGCCATGGAAGACGGGATCTATGCCGTCACGCTGCAGGATGCGCCGCAGCTGCAGGCCCGCAAGCTCGCGGCCGTGACCCATCCGCGCGGCAACATGCGCTTCAACGATGGCCGCTGCGACAGCACCGGCCGCCTCTGGGCCAGCACCATGTGCATGGACATGTCGCTGGCCGCGCCCGTGGGCGCCTGGTACTGCCTGGACGAGCGCGGCCTGGTGGGCCCGGTCTACGAAGGCCTGGTAACCCCCAACGGCTCGGCCTTCAGCCCCGACGGCCGCACGCTGTATTTCTCGGACTCGCATCCCAGCGTGCAGAAGATCTGGGCCTTCGACTACGACCCCGCCGCCGGCAGCTTCGGCGGCGGCCGCGAGTTCCTGGACATGACGCCGCTGCCCGGCCGGCCGGACGGCGCCGCCATGGACGCAGAAGGCCACTACTGGATCTGCGGCAACGACGCCGGCCAGATCCACCGCGTGAGCCCGGCCGGTGCCATCGTCGCCTCGCTGAACGTGCCGGCCGCCAAGCCCGCCATGTGTGCCTTCGGCGGCCCGGACCTGGACCTGCTCTTCGTCACCTCCATCCAGCCCGCGGGCGTGGAGGCGGGCCTGTCGGGCGCCGTCTTCGTGCTCGCGCCCGGCGTGCGCGGCCTGCCAGAGCCCCGTTTCTCGCGTTTTCCCCCTGTCTGAGTTTTCACTTTTCCCATTCCCTTCCCAGGAGACGACCCCATGCAATTCCAGAAAGCCCTGATGGCCTCGGCCATCGCCCTGCTCGCCTGCGCCGCCCAGGCCACCGAGTTCAAGTCCTCGGACGTGCACAACAGCGACGACTACCCCACCGTCACGGCCGTCAAGTTCATGAGCGCGGAACTCGCCAAGGCCTCGGGCGGCAAACACTCCATCAAGGTCTTCAACAAGGGCGCCCTGGGCACCGAGAAGGAGACCGTGGACCAGGTGAAGATCGGCGCGCTGGACATGACGCGCGTCAACATCAGCCCCATGAACTCGGTCTGCGCCAAGACCAACATCCCGGTGCTGCCCTTCCTGTTCCGTTCGGTGGACCACCTGCACAAGGTGCTGGACGGTCCCATCGGCGAAGAGATCGCCAAGGACTGCGAAGCCCAGGGCTTCATCGTGCTGGCGTATTACGACTCCGGCTCGCGTTCGGTCTACAGCAAGAAGCCCGTCAAGTCCATCGCCGACACCAAGGGCATGAAGATCCGCGTGCAGCAGTCCGACCTGTGGGTGGCCGTGGCCACCGCGATGGGCGCCAACCCCACGCCCATGCCCGCCGGTGAAGTGCTGACCGCGCTCAAGACCGGGCTGGTCGATGCCGCCGAGAACAACTACCCCTCCTATGGCTCGGGCTTCCGCCACTTCGAGGCTGCCAAGTACTACAACAAGACCGAGCACTCCATGGCGCCCGAGATCCTGCTGTTCTCCAAGGTGATCTGGGACAAGCTGCCCAAGAACGAACAGGACATGATCCGCGCCGCCGCCAAGGCGTCGGTGCCGGTCAACCGCAAAGCCTGGGCCGAGTACGAGAAGAAGGAATTTGACATGGTCAAGGCCGCGGGTTCCGAAATCGTCGAGGTGGACAAGAAGTCCTTCCAGGACGCGATGGTCCCCGTCTACGCCAAGTTCGCCAACACGCCTGACCTGCAGCGCCTGGTCAAGGCCGTGCAGGACACCAAGTAAAAGCCTGAGCCCTGCTGCCTGCCGGGGGTTGCCCGCGGCAGGCAGCGTCTCTTTCTCTTCCGGAGCAGAGCATGTACACCCGCCTCTGCGCCTTCCTGTCCAAGATCTCCCTCATGCTGGCGGTGGTGGGGTTGATCGGGATCATCGTCTGCGTGCAATACCAGGTGATAGGGCGCTATGTATTCAACGACACCCCCACCTGGGCCGAGGCGCTTTCGCTGCTGCTGGTGCTGTACGTCACGGCGCTGGGCGTGGCGGTGGGTGTGCGCGACGCGGGCCACATCGGCCTGGAGTCGCTGGTCTCGCTGCTGCCCGAGCGCATGCGCCTGAAACTGGAGATCCTCATCCACCTGTGCGTGGGCACCTTCGGCGCGCTGATGGTGCAGAACGGCTGGTTGTGGACCACGCTGAAGTGGAACGACAAGAAGCCCATGCTGGAGGTGCCCTCGGGCATGGACTTCCTGCCGCTGGTGATCGCCGGGGTACTGATCGTGCTCTTCTCCATTGAACACATCATTGCGTTGCTGCAAGGCAAGGAAGTCGAGCCGGCATGGAACTGACCGTCCTGGGGATCTCGTTCCTCTTTCTCCTGGTGCTGGGTGTGCCGGTGGCCTTTGCCATCGGCCTGTCCTCGGTGGCCACCATCCTCGCTGCCGGACTGCCCGTGGCCGTCGTCTTCCAGAAGATGGTGGGCGGCATGCAGGTGTTCTCGTTCCTGGCCATCCCCTTCTTCGTCTTCGCCGGTGAGCTGATGCTCTACGGCGGCATCGCCGACCGCATCGTGCGCTTCGCCAACAGCCTCGTGGGCCATGTGCGCGGCGGCCTGGGCATGAGCAACGTGATGGGCTGCACGCTCTTCGGGGGTGTGGCCGGCTCGCCGCTGGCGGACGTCTCGGCCATGGGCTCGGTGATGATCCCGCTGATGAAGAAGGAGGGCTACGACGCCGACTACGCGGTCAACGTGACCACCCATGCGGCGCTGGTCGGCGCGCTGATGCCCACCAGCCACAACCTGATCATCTTCACGCTGGCCACGGCCGGCATCGCGTCGGTGAGCGTGCTGAGCATGATCGTGGCCTGCCTGATCCCCGCGCTGATCCTCACGCTGTGCAACCTGGGCGCCGCCTACTACGTGGCCGTGAAGCGGGGCTATCCCACACGCGGTGCGTTCAAGGGCTGGGGCGAGGTGCTGCGCAGTTTTGGCGGCGCGCTGCCGGGCCTGCTGGTGGTGGTGATCATCCTGGTGGGCATCCTGTCGGGCGTGTTCACGGCCACCGAGTCGGCCGCCACCGCCGTGTTGTGGGCGCTGATCGTCACCGTGCTGGTCTACCGCTCGTTGTCATGGAAGAACTTCCTCAAGGCCTGCGCCAAGGCCTGCAAGACGACGGGCGTGGTGCTGCTGCTGATCGGCATCTCCTCGGCCTTCGGCTACTTCATGGCGCTGTACGAGGTGCCGCAGAAGACCGGCGACCTGATGGGCAGCCTGACCAGCACACCCTGGGTGATCTTCCTGATGATCAACGTGATGCTGTTCCTGCTGGGCACCTTCCTGGACATGGCCGCGACCATCCTGATCTGCACGCCCATCTTCCTGCCCATCGCGCAGCACTTCGGCATGGACCCGGTGCAGTTCGGCGTGGTCATGCTGATCAACTGCGCGCTGGGCCTGAACACACCGCCCGTGGGCACCACGCAGTTCGTTGGTTGTGCCATCGGGGAGATATCCGTGGGTGAGGTCATGAAGTCGATATGGCCCTTCTACGGCGCGCTGATCCTGGCGCTGATGCTGGTCACCTACGTGCCCGCCTTCTCCCTGTGGCTGCCCCACATGGTGATGGGCAAGTGACGACATCCCACCACGCCTCCCGGCCCCCACCCCTCTCATATCCCTCGCTTCGGAGATAACACCATGCGCATGAACCCCCAAGATCTCAAGTCCATCATGGGCTCGGGCCTGCTGTCCTTCCCCATCACCGACTTCGACGCGCAGGGCAACTTCCGCCCCAAGACCTACATCGAGCGGCTCGAGTGGCTCGCCCCCTACGGCGCCACGGCGCTGTTCGCGGCCGGTGGCACGGGCGAATACTTCTCGCTGGACAGCGAGGACTACTCGCAGGTCATCAAGACCGCTGTGGACACCTGCCGTGGCAAGGTGCCGATCATTGCGGGCGCCGGCGGCCCCACGCGCGTGGCCATCGCCCATGCGCGCGAAGCCGAACGCCTGGGTGCGCACGGCATCCTGCTGATGCCGCACTACCTGACGGAGGCGGGCCAGGAAGGCCTGATCGCGCACGTGGAGGCCATCTGCAAGAGCGTGAACTTCGGCGTCATCGTCTACAACCGCGCGGTCGCCAAGCTCAACGCCGACTCGCTGGCCATCCTGGCCGACCGTTGCCCCAACCTGATCGGCTTCAAGGACGGCGTGGGCGAGATCGAGACCATGGTGTCGATCTACCAGAAGATGGGCGACCGCTTCAGCTACCTGGGCGGACTGCCCACGGCCGAGGTCTATGCCGCGGCCTACAAGGCTCTGGGCACACCGGTGTATTCGTCGGCGGTGTTCAACTTCATCCCCAAGACGGCGATGCAGTTCTACGAAGCTGTGCGCGACGACGACATGGCGACGCAGCACCGCTTGCTGAAGGACTTCTTCATGCCCTACCTGAAGATCCGCAACCGCGTGCCCGGTTATGCGGTCAGCATCGTCAAGGCCGGCGCCACCATCGTGGGCCATGACGGCGGCCCCGTGCGCCCCCCGCTCACCGACCTCAAGCCCGAAGAGCGGGAACAACTCGCCGCGCTGATCAAGAGCCTGGGCTCGCAGTAAGCCACCACGCGCGTGGCCAACCCCATGTCACCACCTCTTGCCGACTTCCACGTCGCGGCCATCGGCGCGGGCCTGGGCTCGAAGCCACATTTCCGCGCGCTGGACAACCTGCGCGCGGAGTTTCCCTGCGCCTGGGTCTGTGCACGCGATGCTGCACGCCTGCAGGCCGCCCCGGTGCCGCAGGGCGCACAACGCACGACGCGTATCGAGGATGTGCTGGACGACCCGCGCGTGCGGGCCGTGCTGGTGCTCACGCCACCGGCCGCCCACCTGGAGGTGGTGCGCCGCGTGGCCGCAGCCGGCAAACACGTGCTGGTGGAAAAACCGCTGGAGCTGGACCTGCCGCGCGCCCGCGAGGTGGTGCGTGTCTGCGAAGACGCGGGCGTGTCACTGGCCGTGATGTTCCAGTTCCGCATGCGCGCCGGTGCGCTGCGGTTGGCCGCATTGCTGCGTGAGGGCGCGCTCGGTGCGCTCACCGGCGCCAGCGCGCAGGTGCGCTGGTGGCGGCCACAGAGTTATTACGACGAACCCGGGCGCGGCACCTATGCACGCGACGGCGGCGGTGTGCTCATCACCCAGGCCATCCACACGCTGGACCTGCTGCTCACGCTGATCGGCACGCCAGAGCGCGTGACCGGCGCCATGTCCACCAGCGCCGTGCACCGCATGGAGGGCGAGGACTGCGCCAGCGCCTTGCTGCACTACGCGAATGGCGCGGTGGCCGTGGTGCAGGCCACCACGGCAGCCTATCCCGGCTGGCCCGAACGTATCGAGATCAACGGCACGCTCGCGACGGCCACGCTGGAGTCCGGCTGCCTGAAGGTGCAGTGGATGGACGGCCGCAGCGAAGAGGTGGGGGCCGATGGCGGCAGCGGCGGTGGTGCCGACCCCATGGCCTTCGACCATGGCCCGCACCGCGCCGTGATCGCGGACTTCCTGCAGGGCGTGCGCGATGGCCGCCCGCCCCAGGTCACGGGCCGCAGCGCGCTGGCCGTACATGCGACCATCGCGGCCATCACCGATTCCGCGCGCAGCGGGCACACTGTGCCGCTGGCGACGTATCTCTGACGCTGCCAGCAGCCACCCCACGTTCACTTCCCTCGGAGGAATCTTCCATGGCACAACAGCACAACAACCTGATCAATGGCGAATGGGTCGCAGGCGCGAGCTACAGCCCCAACATCAACCCCTCCGACACCAGCGATGTGATCGGCGAATACGCGCAGGCCACCGCCGCGCAGCTGGACGCCGCGGTGCAGGCCGCGCAGGCCGCCTTCCCCGCCTGGTCCACCAGCGGCATCCAGGCGCGCCACGACGCGCTGGACAAGATCGGCACCGAGATCCTGGCGCGCAAGGAAGAGCTGGGCACGCTGCTTGCGCGCGAGGAGGGCAAGACCCGCGCCGAGGGCATCGGTGAAGCGGGCCGGGCCGGCGCCATCTTCAAGTTCTTCGCCGGCGAATGCCTGCGCCTGGCCGGTGAGACGCTGCCCTCGGTGCGTCCCGGCATCGGCGTGGAGATCACGCGCGAGCCCATGGGGGTCGTGGGCCTGATCACGCCGTGGAATTTCCCCATCGCGATTCCTGCGTGGAAGATCGCGCCCGCACTCGCCTATGGCAACTGCGTGGTCATCAAGCCCGCCGACCTGGTGCCGGGCTGTGCCTGGGCGCTCGCCGAGATCATCAGCCGCAGCGGCATCCCGGCGGGCGTGTTCAACCTGGTCATGGGCCGTGGGAGCGTCATCGGCGACCCGCTGGTGAACCACCCCGGCATCGCCGCCATCAGCTTCACGGGCTCGCAGCAGGTGGGCGAACGCATCGCCCAGCAATGCGCCAAGAACCTCAAGAAGGTGCAGCTGGAGATGGGCGGCAAGAACCCGCAGGTGATCCTGGACGACGCGGACCTCAAGCAGGCCGTGGAACTCAGTGCGCAGAGCGCCTTCTTCTCCACCGGCCAGCGCTGCACGGCATCGAGCCGCCTGATCGTCACGGCTGGCATCCACGATGCCTTCATCGCCGCGTTGCAGGCCCGCATGGCCACGCTGAAGGTGGGCGACGCGCTGGCGGCCGGCATCGACATCGGCCCCGTGTCCTCGGCCGCGCAGCTGCAGCAGGACCTGGACTATGTAGGTTTCGGCCAGCAGGACGGCGGCAAGCTCGTGGCCGGCGGCCAGCGCCTGAAGCTGGAGAAGGACGGCTTCTACATGGCGCCCGCGCTGATCACCGAGACCACGGCCGCGATGCGCATCAACCGCGAAGAGGTCTTCGGCCCCGTGGCCAGCGTGATCCGCGTGAAGGACTACGAGGAAGCGCTGGCCATGGCCAACGACACGCCCTTCGGCCTGTCCGCCGGCATCGCCACCACCTCGCTGAAATACGCCACGCACTTCAAGCGCCACAGCCAGGCCGGCATGGTGATGGTCAACCTGCCCACGGCGGGTGTGGACTACCACGTGCCTTTTGGCGGCCGCAAGGGGTCGAGTTATGGTCCGCGTGAGCAGGGGCGTTATGCGCAGGAGTTCTTCACCACGGTGAAGACGGCCTACACGCTGGCCTGAGGTTTCCAAAGAAAAGGCAGCAGGAGCACTGGCACCCATGGCCCACGACAGCATCGCCCACATCCGACTGTCGTCCTGCTATCTGCCGCTGGCCCACCCGATCAGCGACGCCAAGGTACTGACGGGCCGCCAGAAGCCCATGACCGAGATCGCGATGCTGTTCGCGGAGGTCGAGACGAAGGATGGGCAACAGGGCCTGGGCTTCTCGTATTCCAAACGCGCAGGTGGCCCTGGCCAGTTCGCACATGCCAAGGAAGTGGCGCCCGCGCTGATCGGCGAAGACCCCAGCGACATCTCGCGTCTGTGGACCAAGCTGTGCTGGGCCGGTGCATCGGTGGGCCGCAGCGGCTTGGCGGTGCAAGCCTATGGCGCCTTCGACGTGGCGCTGTACGACCTGAAGGCGCGCCGTGCCGGGCTGTCGTTGTCCAAGCTGTTGGGCGCGCAGCGCGACTCGGTGCGCTGCTACAACACCTCGGGCGGTTTCCTGCACACACCCATCGACCAGTTGAAGGTGAATGCCGCCGCCTCCATTGCGCGCGGCATCGGCGGCATCAAGCTCAAGGTGGGCCAGCCCGACGGCAAGATCGATATCCAGCGCGTGGAGTCCGTGCGCCAGCACCTGGGCGAAGACGTGCCGCTGATGGTGGACGCCAATCAGCAGTGGGACCGCCCGACGGCCCAGCGCATGTGCCGCATCTTCGAGCAGTACCACCTTGTGTGGATCGAGGAGCCGCTGGATGCCTACGACCACGAAGGCCACGCCGCGCTGGCCGCCACCTTCGACACACCCATCGCCACCGGCGAGATGCTGACCAGCTTGTCGGAGCACTACGACCTGATCCGCCACCGCGCGGCCGACTACCTGATGCCCGACGCGCCGCGCGTGGGCGGTATCACACCCTTCCTCAGAATAGCCGCGCTGGCCGAACACGCCGGCGTCGCACTCGCACCGCACTTCGCGATGGAACTGCATGTGCACCTGGGCGCGTGTTACGCCACCGAGCCATGGGTGGAACACTTCGACTGGCTGGAGCCGCTGTTCAACGAGCGGCTGGAGATCCGGGATGGACGCATGCTGGTACCGACACTGCCAGGCCTGGGCCTGAGCCTCAGTGACCAGGCCCGCGCTTGGACACGCGAGAGCGCGGAGATCGGACAACGCGCATGATGGTGGCCTCCCAACGCCACACACGCTACGCCACGAGAACACGATGAGCACGACGACGCAAGCCCCGCTCTACATCACCATGCACGCGGCCGACAACGTGGCCATCGTCGTTAACGACGGCGGCCTGCCGGCGGGCACGGTGTTTCCCGATGGCCTGACGCTGGTCGACAAGGTGCCGCAGGCCCACAAGGTAGCGCTGGTCGATATCCCCAAAGGCGCAGCGGTACGCCGCTACAACGTGACCATCGGCTACGCCCTGAAGGACCTGCCACGTGGCAGCTGGGTGCACGAGCGCCTGCTGCAGATGCCCGCAGCGCGCGAGCTGGTCGGCCTGCCCATCGCCACCGTCAAGCCCGAACCGCAGGCGCCCCTGGAGGGATACACCTTCGAGGGCTACCGCAACCCGGACGGCTCGGTGGGCACGCGCAACATCCTGGCCATCACCCAGACCGTGCAGTGCGTGGCCGGCGTGACCGACTTCGCCGTGCAGCGCATCAAGGCCGAGCTGCTGCCCAGGTACCCGCATGTGGACGATGTGGTCGCGCTGGCCCACACCTACGGCTGTGGCGTGGCCATCGACGCACCCGACGCGATCATCCCCATCCGCACCCTGCGCAACATCAGCCTGAACCCGAACTTCGGCGGCGAGGTCATGGTGGTCAGCCTGGGCTGCGAGAAGCTGCAGCCCGAGCGCCTGCTGCCACCGGGCTCGATCCCGTTGATCGACGAACGCAACGTGGCCGACGTGGGAAAGACCGAAGAGGCGAAGCTCGACGTGGTCTGCCTGCAGGACGACGCCCACGTGGGCTTCATGTCCATGATCGACTCCATCATGCGGCAGGCCGAAGAGCACCTTGAGCGCCTCAACGCGCGCCGCCGAGAGACCGTGCCGGCCAGCGAGCTCGTGGTGGGTGTGCAATGCGGCGGGAGTGATGCCTTTAGTGGCGTGACTGCGAATCCGGCCGTGGGCTACTGCACCGACCTGTTGGTGCGCGCCGGTGCCAGCGTGATGTTCAGCGAGGTGACCGAGGTGCGCGACGGCATCGACCAGCTGACCTCGCGCGCCAGTACGCCCGAGGTGGCCGAGGCCATGATCCGCGAGATGGCCTGGTACGACGCCTACCTGGAAAAGGGCTTGGTGGACCGCAGCGCCAACACCACGCCCGGCAACAAAAAGGGCGGCCTGTCGAACATCGTCGAGAAGGCCATGGGCTCCATCGTCAAGAGCGGCAGCGCGCCCATCAGCGGCGTGATCGCCCCCGGCGAAAAATTGAAGCAGAAGGGCCTGATCTACGCCGCCACGCCCGCATCCGACTTCATCTGCGGCACGCTGCAGCTGGCCGCCGGCATGAACCTGCACGTGTTCACCACCGGGCGCGGCACGCCCTACGGCCTGGCCGAGGTGCCCGTGATCAAGGTCGCCACGCGTGACGACCTGGCGCGCCGCTGGCACGACCTGATGGACATCAATGCCGGCACCATCGCCACGGGCGAGAAGACCATCGCCGACGTGGGCTGGGAGATGTTCCAGCTGATGCTCGATGTGGCCAGTGGCCGCAGGAAGACCTGGGCAGAGCACTGGAAGCTGCACAACGCCCTCGTGTTGTTCAACCCGGCGCCCGTGACCTGATTGCTGTTTTTCCACCACCGCCAAGAAGGAGACACCCCATGCAACGCAGAAAACTCATCCAGGGCGCAGCCGCCAGTCTGGCCACCGGCATCGGCGGCCTGGGCAGCCTGCCCGCCTTCGCGCAAGGCACCTGGCCCACGGGCAAGGCCATCACCTACCTGGTGCCCTTCCCGCCCGGCGGCAACACCGACACCCTGGCCCGCGTGATCGCACCGGCCCTGTCCACGGCCCTGGGCACGCCGGTGGTCATCGACAACAAGCCGGGCGCGGGTGGCAGCGTGGGCTCGGCCATCGGCTCCCGGGCCCCGGCCGACGGCTACACCATCGTCGGCGGCACCATCAGCTCGCACTCCATCAACGGCAGCCTCTACACCACGCCCATCGGCTACGACACCGTAAAGTCCTTCGCGCCCGTGGCGATGCTGGGCTCCGGGCCGCTGGTGCTGGTGGTGCCGGCCAGCAGTCCCTACAAGACGCTCAACGACGTGCTGGCCGGTGCCAAGGCGAAGCCCGGCGGCCTGTCTTCTGCGTCGCCCGGCATCGGCACCTCGCCCCACATGGCGCTGGAGCTGCTGGCCTTCCAGTCGGGCACGAAGTTCACGCACGCGCCCTACAAGGGCAGCGCGCCGGCCGTGCAGGATGTGATCGGCGGCCAGGTGGACATGATGTTCGACACCACGCTGATCGTGGGCCCGCACATCCAGTCCGGCAAGCTGCGGCCCATCGCCGTGACCAGCTCCAAGCGGCTGGAGTCGCTGCCCGATGTGCCCACCATCACCGAAGCCGGCCAGAAGGGTTTCGACATGGGCTCCTGGCAGGCCGTGTTCGCGCCGGCCGGTACCCCGAAGCCCATCGTGGACCGGCTGCATGCCGAGATCATGAAGATCATCGCCACACCCGACGTACAGGGCCGCCTGAAAGGTTTCGGCATGGTGCCCTCGACGATGACGCCGGCCGAACTGGGCGACTACCAGAAGGCCGAAGTGGAGAAGTGGGCCGCGGTGATCAAGGCGGCGGGTATCAAGGCCGAGTAGCCTCCCACGCCTCCAGCCCGCCCGCCAGCGGCCAGGCGCGGGTGCGCCCCATGGCGTGCAGGCGCCGGGCGGCTTCGGCTGCCGTGGCCTCGTCGGGGCAGCTGCAGTAGGTGACCACGGCCTGCCCCGCGGGCCAGGTGGCGGCCTGCGTCGGCAGCTCGTCCAGGCTGAGGCTGATGGCACCGGGGATGCGCCGCGGGTCGACCTGCCGGCTACCCGGGCCACGCACATCCACCACCACGGGTGCTTCAGCGCTGGCCAGCAGCGCTTGCAGGCCTGCCACGTCGATGCGTTGCACGGCCAGCGCGCGGCGCATGCGCCGGCGCCGCAGCCAGCGCCAGGCCACGAAGGCCGCCACGCCGAGCAGCAACAGCGCCAGCGCGACCAGCCCGGCACCGGCCAGCAGCTCCAGGGCGTAGGCGATCTGCGCATGGAATACCCAGCCCAGCACGATGTAGACCAGCGACCACAAGGCGGAGGCCACCGTGTCGTTGAAGAGAAAACGTGGCCAGGACATGCCCAGTGCGCCGGCCATGGGCGCGGCCACCACCGACACGCTGGGCACGAACTTCGCGGCCAGCAGCGCACTGCCTCCCCAGCGCTGGATCATCTGCTCGCTTTGGCGCACGCAGCTGTCGGGTGACAGCGAGACGCGGCACAGCAGCCGCATGACGCGGTGGCCGAAATGCCGGCCCGCCCCATACCAGCCCAGGTCGCCGCCCAGGTTGGCCAGCACAGCCACGGCCAGCAACGCCAAGCCGCCACCGGGGCCGAAGTGGCCGGTTGCGGCAAGGCCACCGGCCACCACCAGCAGCGGCGCCGCGGGCAGCGGCAGGCCCGCGCGTGCGGCCAACGTGACCACACCCACCAGCAACAGGCCGTGCTGCAGCAGCAGCGCGATCAGCGTGGCCACGGGGGCGCGGGGTCCTGAGGGTAGGCGGGCGGGTGCGGTCGACGCTGCATCAGACCATGGTACCCAGGCCGACGCGCGTCTCGTCCATGCGCAAGGGCGCGTGCAGCGCGGGCGAGATGAACTCCAGGCACATCACGCGTGCCACCCGCACCAGGGAGCCGGGCCGGATCGCACACTCCTGGTCGCGCTGCAGGCGCACGCCGTCCACCTCGGTGGGCTGGCTCGTGAGCAGGCGGAACACGAAGCCCTCGGGCTGGCTGCGCAACTCGAAGTGGCGGCGGCTGATCTGCAGCGTGGCGGCGGCATCGGGCAGGTGCAGCGGCACGTCGTTGACGCGCGTCGCATCCGGCCCCTCGCCGCGGCCGAAGCGCACCGTGTCCAGCGGCGGCAGGTTGATGCATTCGCCGGTCTCGCGGACCAGCACCTGGCTGGGGAACAGCGCCGGATCGCGCCAATGCAGGTGCATCAGCTCCACCTCGTGCGGAATGCCCTTGAGCATGGTGGCACCCAGCGCCTTGGTGCGGGCCCGCAGCGCGGGCGCGAGCTGCAGGAACAGCGCATGGGTCAGGCGGATCTCGCCGGGACCGGCGGTGCCCACCACGCGGGCGCAGAGGTTCACGGCCTCGCCGGTCACCTGGGTGCCGTCGGTGAGCACACGGCCCCAATGCATGCCGATGCGCAACCGCAGCTGGTGCTCGAAGGGCTGGACGGCGTTGTGCACGGCCACGTGGTTGCGCAACGTGGACATCGCCTGCACGGCGGCCGGCGCGGAGGCGAACACGGCGAAGGCGCCGTCGCCCGCCGTGTCCACCACGCGGCCCTCGTGGGTGGGCAGGCAGCGCTCCAGCAGGTCGAAATGCTGTTGTTGCAGGCGCCGCCCGGCCTCGTCGCCGAACTGGGCGAAGTACGGCGTGGAGTCGACCACGTCGGTGAACACCAGGGCCATGCTGCGCTCGAAACGCCGTGTCAGCTCCTGGGATAACAGCGTCTGCAGGCGAATGATCTCCGTCATCGACAGGGCACTGGCATCCAAGGATGTGGTCACGGGGGTCTGCCTTCGCCCGGCGGGCTGCGGTGGCACGCGAGCGGCTGCAGGGCCGGTTCGCGCATGGCTGGGAGTTGGTGGCAGCTTAAGCGTTGTGCGGGTGGGGTGTCAACGCTCCAGCACAGCCCGACCGTGCGGGGCGGCGACCTCGCGAATTCTGTGAGAATGTCCGCCAGCCGACCACCGCCCCTGCCTTTGGCCAGGACCGGAATGTCTCCCTGCCTCCGTTCGTCACCGTTGCATGCCCACCGTCGTCTTTGCTGATGTCTCCGGCAGCACTGGCATGTTCCAGCGCCTGGGCGACCACACGGCCACGCAGCTGGTGACGCACCTCGTCGCGTCGCTGAGCCAGGTCTTCCAGTCGCACAACGGCCGGGTGGTCAAGCTGCTGGGCGACGGACTCTTCGTGGTCTTTCCGCAGGAGATGGACGCGTTGACCGCCTGCGTCACGATCCAGCGGCGGCTGCTGCAGGACCCCGTGCGCTCCGGCGACGGCGGCGTGGCCGTGCAGATGCAGATGGGCATCGCCTCGGGCGAGGTGGTGGAGATCGACGGCGACGTGTTCGGCGACACCGTGAATTCGGCCGCGCGCCTGGCCGAGCTGGCGGGTGCGGCGCAGATCCTCACCACGGACGTGGTATGGGCAGCCCTGCCGGCGCTGATGCAGGCCTGGCTGCGCAGCCTGGGGCCGATCCACCTGCGCGGGCGCTCGGAGAACAGCCACGTCTACCGCGTGCAGTGGCAAGCCGGCCGCGACGACGACGCCACCACGCTCGGCCGCTCGCTGGGCAGCGAAAACGCCGACAAGGTGCTGATGCTGCGCGCAGGCGACCAGGTGCTGCAGGTGCAGACCTTCAGCCCGCGCCTGACCATCGGCCGCGGCACCGGTGCGGTGCTGGTGCTCAACGACCCGCGCGTGTCGCGGCTGCATGCGACCGTGGAATGCCGTGGCGGCCAGTTCGTGCTGGCCGATGCGTCCAGCTACGGCACCTGGGTCTATTTCGGCGACCAGCCCGAGGCCGTGGCGCTGCGGCGCACCGAATGTTTCCTCGCGGGCAGCGGGCACATCTCGGCGGGCTGCGAGCGCAAGGCCGGCAGCCCGCTGATCGAATTCGCCGTCGGCAACGGCTAGGACGCCTGGAGCATGGCCACACCGCATCCCTACAGCACGCTCGGCCGCTACGAACTCCTGCGCGTGCTGGGCCGGGGAGCGATGGGCCTGGTGTATGAAGCGCGCGACCCCAACCTGGAGCGGCGCGTGGCCATCAAGACCATCCGCGTCGACAACCTCTCGCCGGACGCCGCGGCCGAGTACGCGGCGCGCTTCCGCACCGAGGCGCGCTCGGTGGCGCGGCTGCAGCATCCGAACATCGTGAGCGTCTACGACTCCGACCGCGATGGCGACGTGGCCTATCTGGTGATGGAGTTCGTGCAGGGCGAGGACCTCAAGCACCACCTGGACGCCGGCACGCGCTTCACGCTGGCCCAGGCCTTGTCGATCGCCGACGACCTGCTCACGGCGCTGGACTATGCGCATCGCCAGGCCATCGTGCACCGCGACGTGAAGCCCGCCAACCTGCTGATCGAGGCCACCGGCCGCGCAAAGCTCGCCGACTTCGGCGTGG
This sequence comes from Burkholderiaceae bacterium, assembly GCA_965278985.1. GTDB lineage: Bacteria > Pseudomonadota > Gammaproteobacteria > Burkholderiales > Burkholderiaceae_C > CAISIP01. The sequence continues at coordinate 4,781,510 of OZ257131.1, forward strand.
CCCGCATCCAGGATACGGGCGAGTCCACGCGCACGCGCGGCTCGATGGTGGGCACGCTCAAGTACATGTCTCCCGAGCAGGTGCAGGGCCAGCCCGTGGACGCGCGCTCGGACATCTTCGCCGCGGGCGTGCTGCTGTACCAGTTGCTGACGGGCCAGCGGCCTTTCGACGCCGACACCGATTTCGCGGTGATCCAGCAGATCGTGGCCCAGCCGGCCGTCCGGGCCAGCAACCTCAACCCGATGCTGCCGCCGGCACTGGATGCGGTGCTGGAACGGGCCATGGCCAAGTCGCGCGAGGACCGGTACGCCAGCGCGCACGACTTCGCGGTGGCGCTGCGCGAGGCCACGCCCGAGATCACCGACCGCGGCGTGCTGCCAGCGCCAGGCCGCCAGGGCGCCTTCGGCACGGGCAGCGGCCTGGGCACCGGGTCGGGCTCCTCCGGCACCATGCCGCGTGCGGGCTCCACGGTGCCTTTCGGACCGCGACCCGTCGACGAGGCCGGTGCCACCGTGACCCAGGAGCTGGAGCTGGTGTATTGGAAGGACGTGCGGGACTCTCCGGAAGCCGCCGACCTCGAAGGGTTCCTCGCGCGTTTCCCGCAGGGGATCTATGCCGACCTGGCACGCCGGCGGCTGCGCAAGCTCTCGGGCCTGGGCACGGGCACCCGGGGCTCGGGCATGTTCGATGCCACGCTGATGGACGGCCGCCTGCAGGCCGGCGCCACCGGTCCGGACCCCGACGCACCCACGACCCTCAGCGGTGCGGCGCCCTGGCCCGCGCCAGCGGCCCCGCTACCGAAGACCTCCGATGACACGACGGCCGTGCCGGTGGCGCGGCCGGCCTCCCCGTCCCTGCCCGCGCCCCCGCCCGTATCCGCGCCCGGGCCGGCGCTGGCGCACGCGACGGCACCGGCGCCATCGGAGGCAACCGGCGCGGCACCGGCAGCCCCTCCGGCGCCGGCACGCAACCGGCGCGTGCTGATGGCCGTGGCCGGCGTGGTGGTCATTGCCGGCGGGGTGCTGGCCTTCCAGGCGATGCGTTCGAATACGCCGCAGGCCGCGGCCATCACGTCGCTGGCCGCTGCGCCCGCCATGCCGGCCAGTGCAGCTTCGGCGCCGGAGGCAGCGGCATCGGCCGTGGCGCCCGCGGTCACCAGCGCGGCGTCCCTGCCCACCTCCGCCACCTCCTCCACATCAGCAGGTGCCGGGACATCCATGGCTGTGCCCTCGGCACCTCGCAGCACGGCCTCGACACCGCCCGTGGCCGGCAGCAAGGGCGCGCTTCCACGGGCGGCCGCCTCCCAGGGCCAGGCGGCGGGTGCATCGACGGCGGCCGTGGCCGACGCGCCGCCTGCGCCTGTCCCATCGCCTTCGGCGTCCCGCCCCCGGCCCGCGCCCTCATCGGCGACGGCGAATGCGTCCGCCGCGGGCCCCTCGGCAGGCGGTCCGGCGCAAGCCTGCAGTTCCCGCGTGTTGCTCAGCTACCAGATCTGCATGAACGAGCAGTGCGCACTGCCGGCCTACGCCAACCATCCGGTCTGCGTGGAGCGGCGCGCGGCCGACAAGGCCAACCGCGACACCTTCGGCGGCGGCCGCAACTGAGGCCGCCGGCCCCTGCACGGACCACGGGCCCGCGCACCGGCGCTGCGCGGCGCGGTGCGGCGCGCCAGTTCACACCGTGTCAGCCCTGCAACCGGGCGTCCACGGCAGCCACCAGCGCGTCCAGCGTGCCGCAGACCTCCTCGGCCATGGGCAGCAGTTCCTGGGGTGATTTGCCGGCCTTGATGGCCTGCTCCAGGGGCGGGATCTGCCGCTGCAGCGTGACCGCGCCGATGGCACCCGAGGCACCGCGCAGGGAGTGCAGCTTGCGGCGCGGCTCTTCCAGGTCGCCGTGTTGCAGGTGGTCCAGGATGGCGGTGCCCGCGTTGCGGTAGTGCGCCACGAACTGCCGCAGCACCCGCAGCGCCAGCTCGGGCCGGCCCGCACACTGGGCAAGCATCAGGTCGGTGTCCAGGCCGTCGATGCCGGCCAGGCGTTCTTCCAGCGGTGCGTCGGCCGGTACCGCCGCCACCGCCTGGGCCAGCACCTTGCGCGCGGGCAGCCAGCGCAGCAGCGCGGCATGCAGCACGCGCGGGTCCACGGGCTTGGCCAGGTGGTCGTTCATGCCGGCGTCCAGGCAGACCTGCAGGTCCTCGCGGAACACGTTCGCCGTCATCGCCAGGATGGGGACGGTGGCCATGCGCGGGTCCTTGCGCAGCGCACGCGTGGCCTCCAGCCCGTCCATGTGTGGCATCTGCACGTCCATCAGGATCAGGTCATAGGGCTGGCGGCGGGCCAGGCGCACGGCCTGTTCGCCGTCGCTGGCGATGTCCACCACCAGGCCCACGGCCTGCAGCAGCTCGGCGGCGACCTCCTGGTTGACGGGGTTGTCCTCGGCCAGCAGCACGCGTGCGCCGCGGTGCCGCTCGCGCAGTGTCTCCTCCGACGCCTCGACGCCGCGTGCCAGCGGCTGGCCGTGGCCCGCGTCCTTCAGCACGCGCATCAGGCAGTCCAGCAGCAGCGAGGGGGTGATGGGCTTGAGCAGCACGGCGCCGAAGCCGGCCTCCTTGGCCAGGGCCCGCATGGTGTCGTCGTCATGGGCCGACACCAGCACCATGGGCATGGGCAGCGGCTGGATATCGCGCAACCGCCGCGCGGCCTCCAGTCCGTCCATGCCGGGCATGGCCCAGTCCAGCAGCACCACGGCATAGGGCTCGCCCGCGTCGCGGCTGGTCTCGGCCAGGCGCAGGGCCTCGGGCCCATTGGCCGCCACCGTGGTGCGCAGGCCCATCGCGCGCAGCATGTCGGCCATGGCCTCTCGGGCCTCGGGCAGGTCGTCCACCAGCAGGCAACGCAGGCCGGCCAGGGCCGGTGCTCCCACCACGTCGGGCTGCCGCGCGGGCGCCAGGCGCACCGTGATCCAGAAGCGGCTGCCCTTCTGCGGCATGCTTTCCCCACCGGCCTCGCCGCCCATGAGTTCGGCGATATGGCGCGTGATGGTCAGGCCCAGGCCCGTGCCCCCGTGGCGCCGCGTGCTGGTGCCGTCGGTTTGCACGAAAGGGTGGAACAGCAGGGGCAGCTTGGCGGGGTCGATGCCGATGCCGGTGTCGCGCACCTCGAAGCGGATGTGCAGGCTGTCGTCGTTGCGCGACAACAGCTCGCCGCGCAGCAGCACCGAACCACGGTCGGTGAACTTGACGGCGTTGCTCAGCAAATTGAGCAACGCCTGCATCAGGCGCGTGGCGTCGCCGTGCATGCGTTCGGGCAACTGGTTGGTGTCCAGCACCAGCTCCAGTCCCTTCTCGCGCGCGGCATCCACCACCATGGCACTGGTGCGCGTGAGCAGCGCGTCGAGCGAGAAGTCGGTGGCCTCCAGCACCATCTTGCCGGCCTCGATCTTCGAGATGTCCAGGATGTCGTTGATGACCTGCAGCAGGTGGTGGGCGGCATCCCAGATCTTGTTGAGCCGCGTGAGCTGCTGCGGCGCCTCGATGTCGCGGCGCAGCAGGTGGGTCAGGCCGATCACGGCGTTGAGGGGCGTGCGGATCTCGTGGCTCATGTTGGCCAGGAAGCTGCTCTTGGCGCGGTTGGCCGCGTCTGCCGAGTCGCGCGCCTGCTCCAGCTGGGTGTTGCTGAGCTGCAGCAGCTGCTCGATCTGCTTGTGCCGGGTGATGTTGGTGGCCAGCACCACGAAGCCGCTCACCGCCCTGCCGGTGGCGGCGGCATGCACGTCGGGCAGGTACTGGATGTGGGTCACGGCGTGTTCACCCTGCGCACTGAACTCCTCGCGTTCGAAGTCCTGCGGCTCGCCCGCCAGCGCGGCACGCACGCGCGCGCCCACGCGCTCGAAATACTCCGCGCCGCGCAGTTCGACCATGCTGCGGCCCACCACGTCGCCCTCCGGATGGCCGAACCACTCCAGGTAGCGGCGGTTCGCGAAGCGGCAGACCATCTCGTGGTCCCAGTAGGCGATGCGGCTGGGGATGTTGTCGGCGATCAGCCGCAGGAACGCGTGGGCCTCCCGCAACTGCGCGAAGGCCTGTTGCAACCTGTCCTGGGCCTCGCCGCGTTCCGCCAGCGCGGTGGACAAGGAGGCCGTGCGCTGCGCGACCTCGCTCTCCAGCCGGTCGCGGTGGGCGGTCAGCTGCTCTTCCTGCTGTTTGCGCTCGGTGATGTCGGTGCAGAAGCCGAACCACTGCGCGGCCCGGCCGTGGGCATCGAGCATGCGGCTGGCACGCGCCTCGAACCAGCGGTAGGCACCATCGAAGCGGCGCAGGCGGTATTCGCAGTGCGTGTCCGCGCCGGTGTGCATGGCGTCGCGCCAGTGCGCCAGCGTGGCATCCCGGTCCTCGGGATGCAGCAGCGTGGTCCAGCCGTCGCCGAGGTAGTTTTCATTGGGGGTGCCGGTGTAGGCGGCCCAGCGCCCGTTCATGAACGTCCAGCGGCCCTGGTTGTCGCAGCCCCAGACCAGCTGCGGCAACTTCTCGATGATCTGGCGCAGGCTGTGCTCGCTGTCGCGCAACATCGACTCGGTACGCGCCAGACGCCGGTGGATGCTCCAGACCATGGTGCCCACCACCAGCAGCGCGCCAAGTGCCGCGGCCACGGCCAGCGCGAACTGCTGGCGATGGCGGCCCTGAAGGGCTCCCAGGTTTTCGAGGGTGCTCGCGCTCAGGTTCTCCAGGCTGGCGTCGAGCTGTTCGAAGGCCTGCCGCATGCGCGCCGTGTCCGCGGGGTCGGACGAGGCACTGGCGTGCTGCAGCAGCGCCCGCAGCGCGGCCAGCTGCCGCTGCACCGCGTCGGCGGTGTCCGGTTGCCTGGCTTCCAGTGCGCGAACGGCCTCGTCCAGCTTTTGCACGGACTGGACCAGTGCGGCCTGCTCCTCGGGCCGCAGCGCGCTGCGATCCGGCGTCAGCGACCACCCCAGTTTGAGCATCTGTTGCGTGAAGGCCAGGCGCGCGCTGCGGTAGTCGCGGACATTGCCCCGCGTGGCGTCGGCCTCCGTGGACTGGCGGTGCTGCAGGTAGGCCATGGCCAGCACCACGATGGCGCCCACCAGCAGCGACACCGCCGTGGCGAGCAGGCCCCAGCGCAGCACGCGCGATGGCTTGTCGGCCGCATCCAACCGCAACGCCCCGGGTTCCGACGGCCTGCCGGCCCCCGGTGGCGAGGGCTCAGGCACTGCCATCGACCCGGTCGAAGCGGTATCCGAAGCCGTAGACCGGCCACAGTTTCCAGCCATGGCTGCCATCGAGCCCCAGCTTGCGGCGCAGGCGGCTCACATGGGTGTCGACGGTGCGCACGTCCACATCCGCGCTGCGGCCCCACACCTTGTCGAGCAGGTGGTCGCGCGACAGGATCTTGCCGGGGCTCTGCAAGAGCACCAGGGCCAGGTCGAACTCTTTCTGGGTCAGGGTGATGGCTTCGCCGGCCAGGGTCAGGCGCTGTTTCTGGATATCGACCTCGTAGTCGCCCACGCGCACGATGGCCAGGCTGTTGGGCCGGGCGCGCCGTGCCGCCGCCGTGATGCGGGCCAGCAATTCGAGGGGTTTGGGGGGTTTGACGATGTAGTCGTCCGCGCCCGCCTCCAGGGCCGCGACCACGGTCTCTTCGTCCTCCTGCGCCGTCACGACGATGACGGGCAGCTGCCAGCCGCGCGTACGGCGCAGCCACTGGATCACCTCGCCACCCGTGCTATCGGGAAGGACCCAATCCACGAGCAGGAGGTCGAAACTGCCAGCCTTCATGGCTTCCTGCAATTCTGCAGAGGAGCCGAATCCACGGCTGGTGTGATTGCCTTCCTCCAGCAGCAGCAGGATCAACTCCTGTTGCACCGGATCGTCTTCCAGCACACCGATATGCATGGGCCTCCTCGATGAAGCTCTGCGCTTTTTGTATTACCGGCCCCCTGTGAATCCGCTACGGTTGCGTGGCATTGCCAACGCTGTATGTGACGAACCTAATTCATTCTACTGAGATCATCCGAAGTACCTGTAGGAAGAAATGCCACGGGCTGTCTACTTTTGAACGGGCAGGCGCTGTGTGCGCGCGGGACAAGGTCGTCCACCACGTGCGACTTGGCTAGAAACTCACGTCGACGATCACGTTGTCCAGGTAACTCCCCGCCGGGGGCGTGGTCTGGTCCTGGTAGATGCGCGCCGTGTACGGGATGGTCTGCAGGCTCACCCCATCGGCGGCAGCGGGGCCGGCGGCACGGTTGGTGCCGGTGCTGCCCCACACCGTGTTGTCGTTCTTGAACAGGTCGTAGGCCAGGCGGTTCGTGCCCGACGCCATCTGGCGCCGCCCACCGCCCGCGGGGTTGCTGCCGGCGCCCAGGCCCACGGTGTAGGTCATGCCCTTGGTGCACTGCAGGGAGATGTTCTGCGACACGGACGGAAACCCCGACACCAGCGGCGCGCTGCCGAAGGAGACCGTGGGTGCCGTGATGTTGCAGTCGTTCTGCACCACCAGGCTCACCGTGAGGTTGCGCGTGACCGTACCGTTGTTGAGCGTGCCCAGGCACAGCCCCGCGATGTTCACCAGGCCTTCGCAGATATTCTTGTAGACCCATGTGACCTGCAAGGTGTCGCTGTAGGTGCCGGCTGGAATGTTGGGGCCGGGTGTCGTGGCGATGTAGACCGGTATCTGCCCGCCCGCGCCGTTGAGCACACCCAGCAGCGTGGACCCGAGCAGGTCGATCACCACCAGTCCCCCGGTGTAGGGCGTGGTGAGACCGGCGTTCGAATAGACCTGGTAGGGAATCGTGTCGGCGCCGTTCTTCAACGTGAGCCCCGTGACGGAGGCCTGCAGCGTGCCCTTCAGCGAAGGTTGGCCGGCCAGCGCGGACAGCACCACGGCGCCGCAGGTGAAGCTGAAGGTGCCCGAGGTGGTGATGCTGCTGCCGCTTTTCACCCGGAAGGAGTTCACGGTGCCCAGGCTCCCGCCGGACTCGGCGAGCGTGCAGGCCGAGGCGGCGGCGCCCCCGAGGCAAAGCAACAGGCACAGCAGGGCGCGCCACGCACGCAACAGGTCAGAAGGCTTCATGGGGCAGGGTACCGCCGAGGGCGGACAAAGGAGAGAGGGGATGGAAAGGGGCCGAGGTACTGCGCTGGCCGGCTTCGCGCGCGCAGGTCAGCGGCCCGATGCGCAGCACCTGCGGCGTGTCCACCGCCGCGGGGAAACGCACGCGGCAGCGGGCCGCGCCCGGGCCGGAGACGATCAGTTCGTTCTGGGCCGCGAGGCCTTCGAGGTACACCAGCCCGTCCCAGCCCACCACGGTGTTCTGGCCCGACTGAACGTGCCGCACGGGCAGGCCCACGGCCAGCGGCTTGCCTGCCTCGTCCACCAGCGTGATGCGTGCCGCGACGGTGGAGGTGATCTCGAAACGCAGCAGGCTGCCACTGCCCGCCCGCACGGCCACGCGCTGCTGGGGCTGGGGGACCTGCATGTGGTCGGGCAGGTCCAGCAGGTCCACCTCGACGCGGGCGGGGTAGTAGCCTGGCACACCCGGCACCAGCAGATGTCCGCCGGCATCGGTCTGGCCGAGCAGCTGGTTCTCATAACGCACGCCGACACCGGGCACGCCACCGGTGGACACCAGCACGAAGGCGTCGTTGATGCGATTGGCCGGCAGGAGGCGCCCGTCCATCGCCACGACGGACCCCGTGGCCCCCAGCCAGTGGGACTGCGTGTCGCCCTGCGCGTACACGCCGCCTTGCAGCTGCGTGAAGGGTGTGCGCCAGATGCCACCCACCTGCCGATAGGCACCGCTGCCGCTGTTGGTGGCGTAGCCCAGGTTCCACCCCACGCCGCCAGCCGGCGGGGGGGTGCTGCTGAACTGGAGCTGCCCGCTCTGGCCCTGCCGGTCCTGCGTGGCCGTGACGGTGGTCGAGCCACGCAGGCCCAAGGGCCACGTCACCTGAGCCTGCACGCTGTAGTCGCGCGCGCCGATGGCCTTGTTGACGATCAACGACAGGAATGCGGTGGCCGTGAGGGGCCGGCTGTAAGAGGCGCTCAACAGGCGCGTGCGGCTGCCGTCGGCCGACTGGACGTTGAAGTAGCCCGCCGCGAGCGATCCGGCTTCGCCCATCGACAGGCTGCCATTGACCTGGGTGCTGCGCCGCGTCGGGCGCGCGCCGGGGCTGTCGTAGAGCGAGAGGTCGCTGTAGCCCCCGCTGCGCTGCATGTGCTGCGCGCCGATGCCGAACCGCTGCGCGTTGTACTGGTAGCCCAGCGTCACCTGCTGGCCGCGCTGGCCGCGGACCTGGCTGTGGCTGAGCGAGCCATTGACCACCCCCCAGGTCCCTGGCGAGGCCACGAAGCCCGCGCCCGCCACGCGCAGCTCGGGCGCCCACTCCGCGCGGCCTTCCAGCGTGAGATGGCGGTTGATGCCGCGGCGCAGCCCCGCGCTCGCCACCGGCGGGCCATAGGCGAAATTGCGCAGGCCGTAGTCACGGCGCAAGGCCCCGGCGGCCACGGCGTATTCGTCGGTCCCCGGTACCAGCAACGTGTTCGCCACGTAGAACGGGATCGTGGTGGTCACCTGCCGGCCCAGCGCATCGGTGGTGACCACCGCGGCTTCGCCCGCCCCCGTGAGGTAGGGCGCGCTCGGCATCGTGAAGGGGCCGGGCTCGACCCGGTCGCTGCCGGCCTTGTAGCCGTTGATGAACAGGTCCACCGCCGAGGGCACGGCCGCCTGGCCGGCGAACTCGGGCAGCGGAAAGGTCACCAGGTCCGGCCGGATCGCGTAGTTGCGCGCCACCTGTGCCCCTCCAATGCGCACCGCGCTGCCCCATGCGAGGGGTGCGGCGATCAGGTCTCCCGCGCTGTAGCTGCGGATCCTGTCGGTGTCGGCGTAGGTCCACCGGGTGTCGTAGCGCACGTAGGTGCCGCTGGTGCCGGACCCGCCGCGGCGGTACACCCCCGTGTTCGACAGCGCGCCCCACGCACCGAAGCCCCGCAGCTCGCTCCAGACCGACAGGTTGGAGGTGCTGCGGCCGGGATTGCTGGCGTAGACGTCGTAATTGAGCAACACGCCCTGTCCGCTTTCGGCCGTGAAGGGGCCCATGCTGCGTTGCTCACCGAGGGACTGCTCGGGCAGCCAGCCGGGAGGCACGAAGATGTTCAGGCGCTGCCCGACCGCGTCGTACACCACGCGCACCTCGGGCAGCAGGTCCACCGCCACCTGGGTATCGGGGCCGCTGTCAGTGCGCACGTGCAAGGCCCGCAGTGCCTCGGCCGCCACATGGAAATGGCCGTCGCGCAACAGCACGGGCACCACCTGGCCGCTCGCGCGCTCGTTGACCACCAGCTCCAGGAACAGCTGCATCTGGGTGGGCGCGCCGCGCACCGGCGGGGGCAAGGGCTGCGCATGTACGAGCACTGCCTGACCCAGCAAGCCCCAGGCGGTGCACAGACATGCGGACCATAGGCCTCCCCGCACGGGACTACTGGGCCGCGATGGCCTGGGCCGGCTCGGCGCCGTTGATGCGGGCCTCGGGCGCCTGCCCCGGTGGCGGGGGGGCCTCGAGCGGCCAGCGCATTTCGGAGTTGGCCAGCACGTAGCCGAGCAGGCCCTGGTTGATTACCTTCGGCTCGCCCTGGCCCACCCAGCGCACGGAGGTGAGCCTGGCGTGCGCGGTGCCGTTGTTGCGCAGCACCAGGTAATGGGTGCCGCCTTCGTTCACCGTGTGCCACCGCAGCTCGGGCTTCGCGGCCGTGGCGGGGTCGCGCGCCTTGTCCAGGCGCGGCTTGGCCCAGATGCCCTTGCCATAGACGAACAGCGGAATGGAGTAGCGGATCTGCAACTTCACGCCGATGGAGTTGCTGGCATCCTTCGCCGCATTGGCCGCCGCGTCGCTGTCGGGCAGCTCGTCGATCAGCACGCGGTAGGCTTCTTCGCGCCCGTCCTGCGCACGGGCGGTGTGCATCAGGCGCACCAGCTGGCGCTGGCCCGGTGGCACCTGCACCACGGGCGGGCTCGCGATGATGCGCTCCTGGTTCTCGTAGTTCTCGGCCGTGCCGGACTGGCTCCAGGCGAATACGCGCACCTGCAGCGCAACGTTGTCGGTGCCCCGGTTCTCGAGCCACAGCGCGGTGGCGCGCTGGTCGTCTTCGATGGCGGGGTCCACCGGCCAGATCATCACGGAATTGGCGGCATGCGCCAGCTGCAGCGCAGCGGCGGCGCAGAGTGCGACGGCCCAGGGCCGTGCGCGGGCAATCAGAGAAGCCATGGTGGCGGGGCTCCGGTGAAATGTCTCCTGTTCCCTGGGAGGCTTGCGGGTTGCTGGTGCATCACCAGCTCAAGGTGACCTGCACGGTATCGGTATATTGGCCCGCGGGCAAGCCCGAAGGCGGCGGCAGGGCCCGGCCGTAGACCGGCAGCGTGGTGGCGCCCACCGTGGTGTCGAGGGGGATGCCCACGCCCGGCGTGTAGCTCGTGCCCATGCCCGCGGAGGTGTAGAGGTTGTAGGGCACGTAGCTCGTGCCGCGCCGAAGGCGCCGCTGGTTGCCCAGTGCGTTGAGCCCGGAATCGAAGGTGATGGTGACCGTGGCCCCCGAGGTGCACTGCACTTGCGCCATGCTGCCGCCGCCCGCCGAGAGCCAGGCCGTGGCCGTGGCCCCGGACACGGCGGACTGGCTGCCGAAGTCCAGCGTGCCGAACTGCACGCCGCTGACCTGCGTGGGATTGCTCACCACCAGGCAGCCGGTGGACACGATGGCGTTGACCGCGAAGCTGGCCGAGGTGGCGATGGGCGTGGCCGTGCCGCCGATGGCGGGCCACAGGCCGCAGATCGCGATACCTATCCAGCGGTGCATGGGGTTCTCCTGCTTGGGGCGCGGTGCACGAGGCTGCTGGAGGTGGACTCTGACACATCCGGCAGCCAGCGCAAAGCCCTTGCGGCCTTACCAGGCGACGGTGACCTGCAGCACGTCGGTGTAAGTGCCGGCGGCGATGGCATTCACGCTGGTCTTGTTGACGCGGCCGAAGACCGGCAGGCCCACCGGGGCGCCCGTGCCGGGCAGCACGATGCCCAGCGACGTGGCGGCCGTGGGGTAGGCGGTGGTCATGGCGGCGTCGCTGTAGACCTCGTAGGGCAGGTAGCTGGTGCCGAACTTCATGGCGCGGGTACCCGTGCCAACACCGCTGCCCTGGCCGGCGTTGTTGCCGGCGCTGACCGTGACGTTCAGGGCCGTGACATCGGGCGAGCAGGTGACCTGCGTGGCGCCGGCGCCACCGACGCCGCCGCTGGCCGTGGCGGTGAGCACGCCGGTGAAGGTGGAGGGCTGGGTGCCGAAGTCCAGGGCACCGAGGTTGATGCCGGAGGTGGCACCCGGGGCGCCGGAAACGATACAGCCCGACTGCAGCGTGGTCTGGGCATTGAGCTGGCCCGACATGTTGCCCGCCGCGTGCGCGCCCTGCAGGCCCAGGCCCAGGGCGAAGGTGGTGGCGATGAGCGAAAGCGTGCGGATGGTGGTCATGTCAGCTCCAGGAAGTCGGTGTGTCGATGGGCTGAATTCTCGAGAAATGCCCTCGACAGAGCGTGACGCAACTGTGAACTCGGCGGCAAACCCGCCCATGCGCGGTTCAGCGCGGGGCAGCCTGGCCGCTCGCCTTGCGCGCCTGTTTGATGCGGTACATCTCGGCATCGGCCAGCTGCATGGCGGTGTCGCCGTCCATGGTGTGCGGATCCACCGCCACCACGCCCACGCTGGCCCCGCCATAGTCGAAGCGCGCGGAGGGCATCTCGAAATGGCCCTGCGTGGCGGCATGCAGCCGCTTTTGCAACAGCGGGGCCGCATGGCCCCCGCGCACGGCCGCACTCTCGGCGCTGGGCGTGGTCGGGCCGGGCGCCAGCACCACGAACTCGTCGCCGCCCACCCGGGCCAGCAAGTCCACCTCGCGGATGGTCGCGGCCACGCGCCGGCCCATGGCCTGCAGGAACTCGTCGCCCACGCGGTGGCCGCGCGTGTCGTTGATCTGCTTGAAGCCGTCCAGGTCGACCATGGCCACCAGCACGAACGTGGCCGAGCGCCGGGCCTGGGCCAGCAGGCGCGGCATCGCGCCGAGGACCGCGCGCCGGTTCGGCAGCTCGGTGAGCGGATCGGTCATCGCCAGCGCCGCCAGCCGCTCGTTGCTGGCGCGCAACTCTTCCACCAGCTGCTCGCGCTCGACGAAATTGCCCACCAGCCGCGAGAAGAGCTGCAGCAACGGCGGGGTCGCCGGATCGAGCGGCAACCGGCCACGGCTGGCCGCGCACAGGGTGCCCAGCAGCTGCCCGTCCTGCCCCCGCACGGGCATGCTGGCATAGGTCTGGATGCCCAGGGCGCGCGCCGCTTCCGAGTCGCCCCATCGGGACGGCACGTCATCGGTGTAGGAGCAACCATCGTCCAGCGCGCGCTTGCACAGCGTGTCGGACCACGCCACGCTGATCCCCTCGGGAATCTGCAGATCCGCGTCGTTGCGCGCGAAGCGCACATGCTGCACCCCCTCGCCGTGGTCGATGGAGGTCAGGTAGGTCGACTCCATGCCCGTGATGCCCGCCAGCATCTGCAGCAGCGGGCGCGCGAGGTCTTCAAGCGAGCGGGATGCGCCGACCGTGTCGGTCAGCCTCGAAAGGAGGAGGTCCATGCAGCGTCGGCCTTCAGGAGGAGGACGCCACCATTGTGGCGGAATCCACGGCTGTGCAGGAAGACTTGACTGCAGGGGCCGATGCCCGGAATGGGGGGGCCTGCGAATGGTGGTGCGGCTGGCGGGGATCGAACCCACGACCCTTGGCTTCGGAGGCCGGGTCAAGCCGCATCGGGCAACGGTAGATCAACGACTTGCGGACGCCCATCCATCATCGTTGTGCATCGCGCTGCCTCTGAGCGCAGACACGACGCACGCGGAGGTCAGGCAGGCTGACCCCGCGCCTGGCGTGGGCCGGAGGCCTCTCTTCCCCAACGAAGTTCACCCCATTGCCGTCCATGGCAAGAGGCGCCGATGCAGGCCGGCTCGTAGAATCGTGTTGTCCATCCATCCACCTGGGAGCACCAGCCATGAAATCCCCATTGCCGATCAGGAGCGAGCCGGTTCGCGTGGACCTGCTGCGGGATGACGTTCGCATCGTGGAGCGCCATGGCGGTGACCTGGCCGCATTGCGCAAGGCACTGGCTACCTCCCGCCGCCTGCGCCGCGAGATCCCGTTTGGCGCGGTCGATTCCGTAGCCGAAGTGCGTGCGATTCGTGACAGTGGCGGGCACGCTTGAGCGCTCTCGTCCTGGACGCCAACGTCGCGATCGACTGGTTCTGCCCATCGGTCGAAGGGGATGCCTATTCGCTCCCCCTGGAGGAACTGCAGGCAGATGGCGCCATCAGCTTCCATGTGCCTTTGCATTTCGATGTCGAGGTTGTGCGCATCCTGCGAAAGCAGCACAAGAATGCACCGCAGAAGTTTTCACGTGAGTGGTTGCACTCGTCCCTTGAACTGCTCGATCTGATGGCGATCACCAGTGTGGCGATGGGCGTCAATTTCCAGATGCTCGGCGAACTGGCACACAGCTACAGCCTCGATGTTCCTGACGTGCCATACCTGCACATGGCGCGCATCCTGGAATTGCCCATCGCTACCCGGGACAAGGGCATCATCTCGGCGTGCAGGGCTTGGAACGTGTTGCACTGGACGCCTGAGACGGTCTAAGTCGAGGGGGACCTGGGGAAGGCCTCTGGAGACCACCAGGCGGGGTAGTGTCTGGTGATGGCTGGGGGCTGGCCGTGAGCACTGCAGGCCCTGTGCGCATCTGCCGATGAACTACTTCAGCTTGCAGGGGCCACTGCTTCAAACTCCTTGCCTAGCAGCACCCATCACGATTCGAGGGGTCACAGGCCTTCTTGTGGGCCAACTCACAGTCCATCAAGTGTCCAGTCTGCTTGGAGCGGACAGTCGTCCGGTAAGGGAGGCCCGCGATGATCCGATCGCTGGAACACTGAAGTACCTTGGCCAGTGCTTGGCGCTCTCCACGGGTTTCCTGGGCAAGGCCATGCGCAAGGAAGTCCTCGCATGTGATGCCTGCGAGGGCCGAAATGATCCACATGGAAGTTTCCTTCTTGGAGGGCAGACAAGGTCCATGGGCGCTTCCGCCGCTACCTGATGGCCGCACTGATGGCCGCTCGGGTGCGGGGCTACCTCGATGTCCTACGTGTGCAGCGGCTCACGGTACTCGCGAAGGCTGATGGTGGCCTGGAGGGCCTTGGGACTCGGCGGTGACACCACCAGCGGCTTTCGCGTTTGGAGGGGGCCTCACTTCGTCTTGCACCTTCCGACTCTGCCCCGTGTGTGGAACAGGTATATGGAACAGTGCAGCTCGGCCAAGTCCTTGATTCCCCTGGAACCCGCATGGATGGCGGGCTTTGGGAAATAGTGGTGCGGCTGGCGGGGATCGAACCCACGACCCTTGGCTTCGGAGGCCAATACTCTATCCACTGAGCTACAGCCGCGACAGTGCAGCGAGGATTGTAGGGGGTTTGCAAAGGGCCCCTGGCTATAATCGCCCGTTGATTCCGTAGCCGCATTTTTGAGGAAGCCATGAGCGACAGCAGCCACGCCGAAGACCACACGGGCCCGATCAAGACGCCCAAGCAGTTGCTCATCACGGTGTTCTTTTCGTTCGTCATCCCGGTGTTCATCATCATCGGGCTGGTGAGTTTCGTCACCTCGAACAACAAGCCCGTCGCCGGCTCGGTGGACCTCGATAAGTCCACCATGCAGCGCATCCAGAAAATCGGCAGCGTCGAAGTCCGCGACGCCAACCGCGAACTCGCCACCGGCGAGGCGGTGTTCAAGGCCCAGTGCACGACCTGCCACCTGGCCGGTGTGGCCGGCGCGCCGAAGCTAGGCGACGCGGCCGCATGGGCCCCGCGCATCGCAACGGGCCTGGAGGCGCTGGTGCATTCCGCCTTGAAGGGCAAGGGCGCGATGGCGCCGCAGGGTGGTGGTGATTTCGAGGACACGGAGATCGCCCGTGGCGTGGTCTACATGGCCAATGCCGCCGGTGCCAAGTTCACTCCCCCGTCGCGCCCCGACGCTGCAGCCGCCGAGGCGGCCCCCGATGCGGCGGCTGCCGCGTCCGAGCCGGCGGCTGCCGCATCCAAGTAAATTGCCCGCGCGCCCCGGCGCGTATCCCGAACAAAGCCGGATCCCGATCCGGCTTTTTCATGCCCGCCGCGTTCTTCAGCGTTGCAGCCCCGACTGGGCGGCTTCCGGGCTCCTGACGAATCCGAATTGCAATGGCAGGGCGTCGGCGGGCATTTCCTGCGGCGTCCACCGGCCGGCCTCCACGGCCTCGGCGGCCAAGGGCACGTCCTGCGAGTGGACCAGGCCGAATCCCAGTGGCGTCTGCAGGTAGACGCGTCCCGCCTCGTCGACGATGCAGCGCTCCACCGGCGCCACGAGGCCGGTATGGGAAGTGACACCCTCGTGGCCACGTTCCAGGCGCCAGATATAGGGCGTGTCTGCCAGCTCCACATAGACGCGCTGCGGTCCGTTCTGGAAGTACCACTGTCCCGCGTCGTCGGCCTGGTAGTTGCGGCCGATGAAGGCGATCAGCTTGTCGTGCTGCAACAGCGAGCCCTTGCCGGCCTCGACGCCGTCCGAGAAGGCGCCGCTGGCCTGCGCCTGGTCGTCGCGCAGGTACCAGCGGCCTCGCGTGTCCAGGCCCAGCCATCCGTAGCAGAAAGGCACCTTCGGCCACTTGGCCATGGCTTGCTTGACGATGTCATCCATGGACCATTATGGCCACGCGCGCCAAGGCCCCATGGGTCGTGCATGTTGGTCAGCGCGTGTGGTCGAGCAGCCACTGCGTTACGGCCTCGGGCATCCAGCGCACATGCGCGGGCCAGGCCCCGGCGGGAAAACCCACATGCCCGCCCTCGTGGGGCTGCCACAGGGTGACGTGCCTGCCGGCCTCTGCCGCGGTGGGCAGGCTGTTGGCGGGGATGAAGGGGTCGTTGCGCGCGTTGAGCGCCAGCGCGGGGATGCGGATGCGGGGCAGGTGGGGCTTGGCCGAGGCGCGGGACCAGTAGTCCTGCGTGTCGCGAAAGCCATGCAGCGGCGCGGTGAACACGTTGTCGAAGGCCTGCAGGTCGCGCGCGGCCAGCATCGCCCGCACGTCGAACAACCCCGGGTGCTGGGCCAGCTTGGCCAGCGCCTTGCTGCGCATGGTGCGCAGGAACATGCGGTTGTAGACCTGCCGGTTGAAACCGCGCCCGATCGCCACGCCGCCGGCGGCCAGGTCCAGCGGCGCGCAGATGGCGGCGATGGCGCGCACGGCCTGGCCGGCGGCCGCGCCCATCTCGCCGGCCCAGCGCATCAGCGCATTGCCGCCCAGCGAGACACCGGCCGCCACCACGGCACCGGCGTGCAACGCCTGGAAGCGGCGCAGGATCCAGTCCAATTCCTCAAAATCGCCCGAGTGGTAGGCGCGCGGCGCCAGGTTGATCTCGCCGCTGCAGCCGCGGAAATGCACGATGGCGAAGCGCAGGCCCCGATGCTGCGCGACATCCGCGAAGGACTGCGCATAGTGGCTGGCCGACGAGCCCTCCAGCCCGTGGAACAGCACCAGCAGCGGAGGCACCGTGGCACCCGCGCGCGGGGCGGGAGGCTCCAGCCAGTCGATGTCGATGAAGTCCGCATCGGGCGTGTGCCAGCGCTCGCGGCGCAGGCGGGGGGCCGCACCCGCATACCGGCGCGCGTACAGCGCCGCCCAGATGGTCTGCAGGTTGCCGCCCGGCAGCCAGCGGGGTGCGGCATAGGGCACGCTGCGCGTCGACGCCATGTCCAATCGAGACCCGACCTCAGTGCAGCACGTGCGGGGACTCGCTGATCTCCTGCGCTTCGTTCTCGGTGCCGGGGCTCGCATGGTGCACCACCAGGCGCCAGCCCTGCGGGGTCTTGTGGTAGACGTTGGTGGCCAGCACATAGGCCTGCGCCACGCCCGTGGGCGTGGTCACCTCCACGCGCTCCAGCACGCTGTGCACCGCGCTGCCGGCCGCCTGCACCCGGCGCACGTGCTGCGGCGTGGCGCGGATGCTGCCGTTGCCGAAGATGGTGTCGAAGGTGGCGCGGATCGCGGCGGCACCCACGATGCGCGGCCCGCCGGGGTGCACGCAGACGATCTCCTCGTCATCGGCCCAGCAGGCCATGAGCTGTTCGATGTCGGCGGACTGCAGCGCCTCGTAGAAGGCATTCTCCACGTCGTCCGCAGTGCCGCCGACGAGTGCGGCGCGGGGCTTGGACTTTGGCATGCGGCCATTGTCGCCTGGGCTTGAACGCCGGGCGGGTGCTCCCACCTGTGCTACCGTCAAAGCCCCGTGAGGCCGCCCCGAAGCATCTCCGGTCCAGGCACGCCTGGGCCCTCCAGAAGATGCAGGCCCGCGAATGACTTGAGAGAGGAACACCATGAAGCATTGGATACTGGCCCTTGTGTCGGCACTGGCCCTCAGCGGCTGCGGTTACAACGACTTCCAGCGCCTGGACGAACAGTCCAAGACCGCGTGGAGCGAGGTGCTCAACCAGTACCAGCGGCGCGCCGACCTGGTGCCCAACCTGGTGGCCACCGTCAAGGGCGAGGCCAATTTTGAGCAGGAGACACTCACCAAGGTCATCGAGGCGCGCGCCAAGGCCACGTCGATCCAGGTGACCCCCGAGACGCTCAACGACCCTGAGGCTTTCCGCAAGTTCCAGGCCGCGCAGGGTGAGCTCAGCAGCGCGCTGAGCCGCCTGCTGGTGGTCTCCGAGCAGTACCCCAACCTCAAGGCCAACCAGGCCTTCTCGGACCTGCGCGTGCAGCTGGAAGGCACCGAGAACCGCATCACCGTGGCGCGGGGCCGCTACATCCAGGCGATCCAGGAATACAACGTGCTCGCGCGCAGCTTCCCGACCAACCTGACGGCGATGGTCTTCAGCTATGCACCGAAGCAGAATTTCTCGGTGGCCAACGAGGCACAGATTTCTGCGCCGCCCGTCGTGGACTTCAAGACCAAGTAAGGCGCCGCATGCCGTCTGCCCCAGCCTGTCCGACGCATTCGCTGCCAGCCTGCCGCTCGGCGACAGCGGCGCGCGGGGGACGGTTCGCGTGGCTGCTGGCCCTGGCGCTGCTGTGGGCGGCGTTCTGGCCCGCCACCACGCTGCATGCGCAGCAGGTGCAGCCCGTGCCCGCCCTCACGGCCCGCGTCATGGACAGCACGGGCACGCTGGATGCGGCGCAACGCACCGCGCTGGAGGCCAAGCTCGCGGCCTTCGAGGCACGCAAGGGCACCCAACTGGTGGTGCTGATGGTGCCCACCACGCAGCCCGAGGACATCGCCAGCTACGCGCAGCGCATCGCCGACAGCTGGAAGATCGGCCGCAAGGACGTCGGTGACGGCGTGCTGCTGCTCGTGGCCAAGAACGACCGCCAGCTGCGCATCGAGGTGGCCAAGACACTGGAGGGCGCGCTGCCCGACCTGGCCGCCAAGCGCATCATCGACGGCGCCATCACGCCGCGTTTTCGCGAAGGGGATTTCGCCGGCGGCGTGGATGCGGGCGTGGACCAGATCATCGCGCGCGTGAGCGGCGAGGCCCTGCCCGAGCCTGCGCCACGTGCACAGTCGGGCCGCACGGGCGCGATGGGTGGCCAGTGGTCGGAATTGCTGATGTTCATGGTCTTCGCCCTGCCCATCGGCGCATCGGTGCTGCGCGGCATCCTCGGGCGCAAGCTCGGCGCCGTGGCCACCGGCGGTGCGACCGCGGGCATTGCCTGGCTGCTGGGCGCTGGGTTGGCCATCGCTGTGGTGGCCGGGGTGCTGGGACTGGTGTTCGCGTTGGTCGTGGGCCTGGGCTCGGTGCTGGGTAGCGGTCGCGGTGGACGTGGTGGCGGCTTCGGCGGCGGCGGTTTTGGGGGCGGTGGTGGTGGTGGTGGTTTTGGCGGCGGCGGTGGTGGCTGGGGCGGTGGAGGTGGTGGTGGCGGCTTCAGCTCCGGTGGCGGTGGCAATTTCGGCGGCGGCGGCGCCTCCGGCCGGTGGTGAAGGCGCCGATGCTGCAGCGCCTGTGGACCGTCCTGCGCCACGCATGGCTGGATGCGGGCGACACGCGCCGCGCCCTGCCCGAGGCCGCGCAGCAGCGGGTGGCTGCCGCGGTGGCGCAGGCCGAGCAGGGACACACGGGCGAACTGCGCATCTGCGTGGAAGCCGCGCTGCCGGGCAGCTACCTCTGGCGGCACCTGCGCGAGGGCACCGCCCTGGCCACACTCGCGCAGCAGCGTGCACTGATGCAGTTCGGCAAGCTGGGGGTGTGGGACACGGAGCACAACAACGGCGTGCTGGTGTACGTGCTGCTGGCCGAGCACCGCATCGAGCTCGTGGCCGACCGTGCCGTGCACGCGCGCGTAGGCGCAGCCGGGTGGGCTGCCGTGGTCGAGCACCTGGGCTCCACCATCGCCAGCGGCCAGCTGGAGCAGGGGCTGTCGCAGGCGGTGGGCGAGGTGGCGCTGCACCTGCGCACGCACTTCCCGTTGGATGCGCAGGCGCGCAATCCCAACGAGCTGGGCGATGCGCCGGTGCTGGGCTGAAGCCTACGCCCATCTGCTACGCAAAATCGACCGCGCGCTGATCCTGTTTTCCCCGCGGTGCTTGCGCGACACTCGGGGCTGCGGAGTCCCCTATCCCATGTTCCAGAATGTCCTTCGTTATGTGCGTGCCGTCCTGTGGGCCTTCATCGGCCTGGGCGGGCGCAGTGCCGATGCCGAAAAGCGCCTCGAGAAGGTGAACCCCTTGCCGCTGGTGCTGGTCGCGCTGGTGCTGGCGCTGCTGCTGGTCGTGGGGCTGATGATGCTGGCGCGGTACGCGGCCGGTGCATGACCGGTTATCGAAGTCTGAAGAGAGGTTGCGCGTGATTGCATTGCTGGTGGTGCTGGGGGCGCTGGCCCTGGGCACCGCGCAGGCCGCCCCGGCCACGTCCCCGGTTCCCTACACCGTGCCCGACACCATGGCGCAACGCATGGTGGCCTGCACCGTGTGCCACGGAAAGGAGGGCCGCGCCACCAACGCCGGCTTCTTTCCGCGCATCGCGGGCAAGCCTGCGGGCTACCTGCATGCGCAGCTGTTGAACTTCCGCGACGGACGGCGCCACAACAATCTCATGTCGCCGCTGTTGGCCAACCTGTCGGACACCTACCTGCGCGAGATGGCCGAATATTTCGCGGCGCTGGAGCTGCCCTACCCGCCGCCACAGGTCGAGAACCTGCCCGCGCCGCTGCGCACGCGCGGCGAGGCGCTGGTGCGCCAGGGCGATGCGCAGCGCGGCATCCCTGCCTGCACCGCCTGCCATGGTGCGGCGATGACCGGAACCGAGCCGAACATCCCCGGCCTGCTGGGCCTGCCGCGCGACTACCTCAATGCGCAGCTGGGTGCCTGGCGCACGGGGCAGCGCAAGGCGCATGCGCCCGACTGCATGCACGAGATCGCGCAACGTCTGGATGGCAGCGACATCACGGCCCTGTCCTCCTGGCTGGCGGCGCAACCCGTGCCGATGCCGGCCAAGGCGGCGCCGGCGTCGGCCGCTCCGTTGCCGCTGGCCTGCGGCAAGGCAGCCCCATGACGCGCATGGCACGCCGTGGCTTGGCTGTCGTGGCCGGCCTGCTGCTCCTGCTGTTGGTCGCCACGGCTGCCGGGGTCTACCTGAACCTGCGCGGCGAGGCCTCGGTGGACCCCAGCGCGCCCACCCCCGCGCAGGATGCCACGCTGGACGCGACGCAGGTGGAACGTGGACGCTACCTGGCGCAGCTGGGCAACTGCAGTGGCTGCCACACCAACACCGGCGACGCGCCGTACGCCGGCGGCCGGCCACTGCCCACGCCCTTCGGCACGGTCTACAGCAGCAACCTCACGCCCGATGCCACGCATGGCCTGGGCCAATGGTCCGCGGCGCATTTCTGGCGCGCCATGCACCATGGCCGCGCGCGGGACGGCCGCCTGCTCAACCCGGTGTTTCCCTACGCGAGCTACACGCATGTGACACGTGAGGACTCCGACGCGCTGTATGCCTACCTGCGCAGCCTGCCTGCCGTCGCGCAGGCCAACCGGCCGCATGCACTGCGATTTCCTTACGACTCGCAGCTGGCGCTCGGTGTCTGGCGCGCGCTGTACTTCCGCGCTGCCGACCCGCAGCAGGCGGCCCAGCCGGAACCGTCCCGCGGCGCCGAATGGAACCGCGGCGCCTACCTGGCGCGCGGCCTGGGCCATTGCATCGAATGCCACAGCCCGCGCAACGCCCTGGGCGCCGTGACCGGCTCCCTCGAGCTGGCCGGGGGCGCCATTCCCTCGCAGGGCTGGTACGCGCCCTCGCTCGCGGCGCCCGACGAGGCCGGCGTGGCCCAGTGGAAGCGGGAGGACGTGGTGCAGCTGCTGCGCACCGGCCAGGCGCCGGGCGCCACGGTGACGGGCCCGATGGCCGAAGTGGTGCACGGCAGCACGCAGCACTGGCGCGAGGAGGATCTGCAGGCACTCGCCCGCTTCCTGCAGGAGCTGCCCGCTGCGCCACCCCGTGCGCGCGCGCCGTCCACCCCCTCGCCCGCAGCCGTCCTCGCGCTGGGCGGCAAGGTCTACGAGCAGCAGTGCGCGCAGTGCCATGGCGATGCCGGACAGGGTGCCGTGGGCGCCTACCCGGCACTCGCGGGCAACCGCGCCGTGACCATGGACGCGGTCGACAACCTCGTCAGCATCGTGCGCAAGGGCGGCTTTGCGCCCTCCACGGCCGGCAATCCGCGGCCCTTCGGCATGCCGCCCTATGCCCAGGTGCTGAGCGACCAGGAGATCGCGGCCGTGCTGACCTTCATCCGCCAGTCGTGGGGGCAGCAGGCCTCGGCGGTCACCGAGCTGCAGGTACTGCAGCACGCGCGCATCGAGTAGTCTCCAGGCTTCTACAGGCATCACGACCCCATGGCCCTGCACTGGTCCGACGACATCCGCGATCTCGACTGGCATGCGCTGGCGGCGCTCTACCGTGCTGCGCCCCTGGGCGACAAGAATCCCGAGGGGCTGCGCACGGCCTTCGGCCACAGCATGTACCGCTGCTTCGTCTACGAGGACGGGGCGCTCGTGGGCGCGGGCCGGGCACTGGCCGACGGCGTGGACTGCGCCTACCTGTGCGACATCGCCGTCATGCCCAGCCACCAGGGCAGCGGGCTGGGGCGGCAAATCGTGGAGCGGCTGCTGGACCTCTCCCGCGGCCACCGCAAGATCATCCTGTATGCCGTGCCGGGCAAGGAAGGCTTCTACCGCCGCTTCGGCTTTCGCCGCATGACCACGGCGATGGCAATCTTCGACGATCCGGCGCAGGCCACGGCGCGCGGTTATCTGGACAACGACGCAGCGCCCTGAGGGTCGGCGGTCAGCGCTACTTCCCCAGCCTCTGCTGCCGTATCGCCCGCTGCGTCGCCGGCAGGCAGGCGCCCACCAGCGCGGCCCCGGCCCACAGCAGCGGCGCCACACCCACCAGGCCCACGCCCACGCCGAAGACCACGGGCATCAGCACCGACGAACAGTTGCCCATGAAATAACGCAGGCCCAGCGCCTCGCCCGCGCGGTCCGGCGGCGTGGCGGCCTGCAGCAGCGACAACGTGTTGGGCTGGCTGAGCCCCAGGCCCACGCCCAGGCCATAGGCCAGCAGCATGAAGGCCCAGGGCACCGAGGCGCCCGGCCAGGCCACCAGCACGAGCACGATCAGGCCCAGCGCGGCGCGCACGTTCACCCACTCGGGGAAACGCGTCGCCAGCAGCGGTGTCAGCGCACGGCTGGTGAAGATGCCCAGCGCGAACATTGACGAGATCGCGCCCACCGTCGAGGCCGAATAGCCCATGCGTGTGCCCACCACCGGCAGCATCACGCCGAACAGGTCCCACGCGCCCGACAGCGTCACGCTTACCAGGAACACGCGGCGCAGCACGGGGTCGCGCAGCAGGTCGTGCCACTGGCGCCGTGGCGCGGTGGCCGTCACCTTGTGGGCAGCCGGCACGGACAGTGCCGCCACGGCGCGCAAGGCACCGAAGACCAGCAACACGGCCGTCGCGCTGAACAGCGCCATGGCCGTGAAGGCGGCGCGGAAGCCCAGGTGGTCGATCAGCACCCCGGCCAGCGAAGGCCCGATGGTCGCCGAGCTGGCAAAGCCCAGCCCGTACCAGCCGTAGTTGGCCAGCCGCCGCTTGTCGCCCTGCCCGGTGCTGAGCGTGCCCACCGCATGCAGGCTGGCCATCGAGATCAGGTTGAAGCCGATGCCGAGGAACATCGCCATCGCGAACAGCATCGGCATGGACAGGTGCAACACCGGCAGCCAGGCGCCGGTGCACACCAGCAGCACGCCGCGGCGCATCACATGCTGGGCGCCCCGCCGGTCGATCCAGCGGCCCACCGACAACGAGGACATCAGCGGCACCACGGCGAACAGGCCCATGAACAGCCCCATCCACGTGGTGCCAGCGCCCGTGCGCAGCGCATACAGCGAGCCCGCCAGCCTGCCACCCGATAGCGCCATGTGGGCCGTGAGGCTGACCAGGATAAGGGTGGGCAGGGGTGCCAGGAAGGCGCGGAGCACGGGTGCGGAGGGCATCGGCAGTCGGATGGGTGCAGCGACTGTACCCATTTTGGTGCCCTTGTCTAGGCAAGGATAGACAAGCAGGCGACAGCGCGGGCAGCCCGAAAAGCCTGCGAAAGACTGCCCGGTGCCGTCAGTCGTGCATCACCCGCGCCGTACCGCTGACCCGGATGCCGCTGCCGATCTGCGGCGCGATGTCCGCATGCAGGAGGGAACGGATGCCCATGTCTTCCCCCTGCACCACGTCGATGGCGCCGCCATGGGGCCACGCCATGTCGCGCAGGTAACCCGCGAGGGCGGCCGTGGCAGCGCCGGTGGCGGGATCTTCATAGACACCGCCGGACGCGAAAGGATTGCGCGTGTGGAACCGCTGCGCCGTCTCCGCCCAGCCCAGCAGGATGGTGACCAGGCCGGCGTCCCGCATCAACGCCTGGCCGGCGGGCAGCGCATAGTGCATCGCAGCCAGCGCCGCGCGGCTGCGCAGGGCCAGCACGAGGTGGTCGGCCCCCGCATGGGCCAGCGCAGGCGCGATGCGCGGGTCCAGGTCCGCGTGTGTGTAGCCGAACAGCGCCAGGGACGCGGACACCAGCGCCGCCGGTGCCGGTGCGCTGCGCGTGGGGGGCGATTGCAGCGCGGCGGCGACAAGGCTGCCCTGCCGCTGGCCGTCCACGGTGATGCGCGCGGCGTTGAGCACCAGGGGAAACACGCCATCGCCATGTTGCAGGGCCAGGGCCGCGCCGAGCGCGATCGTCGCGTGGCCGCAGAACGGCACTTCCGACTGTGGCGAGAAGTAGCGCACGCGCCAGTCGCTGCCCGTGCGCACGGCGAAGGCCGTTTCCGAAAAACCCACGTCCGCCGCGATCTGCTGCATCTGCGCGTCGGAGGGGAAGGACTCGGCGATGCAGACGCCCGCCGGGTTGCCGCCGGCGGCGCCATCGGAGAAGGCTGCGATTTTCTGGATATGCATGGGACCGCCTTGGCAGGGTGGGGTGTGCAGTGTGCACGCGGTGGCATCGTAGCCGCACCAGCGCCACACGAGCGCTGCGACACAATAGCCCCCATGCGCCTTCCTGACGACGCGGGTCCGCCGGAGCCTTCCCGCGTTCCGCCTGCGAGCACCACCTTGCCACTGGCGGTGCGCTGCCTGTTGCTCGCGTTCGCGGTGCTGTGCCTGGGCCTGGGCATCGTGGGGGTCATCGTGCCGGGCATGCCCACCACGGTCTTCATCCTGATGGCGGCATGGGCCGCCGCGCGCAGTTCACCGAAGCTCTACGCCTGGCTGATGGCCAACCGCCTTTTCGGGCCGATGCTCCACAACTGGCACAACGGCCGCACCGTGAGCCGGCGCGCCAAGTGGAGTGCGACCATCGCCATGGGCGTGTGTTCGGTGATCGTGGCCTGGACAGCGCACCCGCGCTGGCTCGCCGGCGTGGCCATCGGCTGCATGGCCTGCGTATTGACATGGCTGTGGCGGCGGCCCGAGCCGCCGCTGTGAGTCCGCGCCGAGGGTGGTGTGGCGCGCCGCCCACTGCGCGTTGTCAGGTACGGGCCGTATCCAGGTTTTGCTGCAACGCCAACACCGCCATGACCTGCACCTCCAGCTCGCGCATCTGGTCGGCATCCAGTGGCGGAACTCCACCACGGCACAGCGGCGTGGCGAAGATGCCTTCGCGGTGCCGCAGGTGCTTGAAGAAGCGGATGCTCACGGCAACGTGCTGGTTGGAGAAGGCGAGCACGGGCGCCAACTGGGCATGCAGGGCGCGGGCGGCTGCGGCGTCTCCTGCGGCAAAGCGGCGGAAGATCTGCACGTAAACCCGGTCCATGGCCGTGGGGATGAAGGCGTGCACGCCCCTGTGCAACGCCTCCATCATCTGGGCCGCCGCCCAGCCGCCACTCACGTGCAACTGGCCACGTGTGGCCTGCAGCACCGCCGAGTACTTGGGGCCTGGCAGCGCCGTCTCGATCTTCAGACCCTGGAAGGCGGGCAGGCCTTCGCGGAGGCGAAGGATGTCCTCCATCGGCAGCCCGGAGCCTTGAAAG
The DNA here is from genome assembly GCA_965278985.1 of Burkholderiaceae bacterium. Taxonomy (GTDB): domain Bacteria; phylum Pseudomonadota; class Gammaproteobacteria; order Burkholderiales; family Burkholderiaceae_C; genus CAISIP01. Next base: position 4,807,197 of record OZ257131.1, read on the forward strand.
TCCAGGTCCTGCAGCATCAACACCGGCGGGCCGACGGCGCAGAGTTCACGCAACGCAGCCAGCAGCGCATCGCCCCGCAGGCCATCGGGGGCCTGGCACAGCATGGCCGGCGCGCCCAATTCGCGGGCCATCGCCGCCAGCGCCACGCGCTCGTCCTGGCGGGCGCTGCTGCAGCCGATGATCACCGGCACCCGGCCGGCGCTTCGGGCCAGCAAGCGGCTGGCCACACTGCGCTTCTCCGCCATGTCCAGGCTGGCCGTCTCGCCCGCCACCGCCAGCACCAGCATGCCGCTGGCGCCGCTGGCGATGGTGTGTTCGGAGCAGGCGTCCAGGCCCGCGAGATCGATGCCGCCGTCCGCAAGGAACGGCGTGTTCATGCTGGGGATGATGCCGCGCGGGAAAGCGAGTGCCGTGTCCATGCTGCGCTCTCAGGCCAGAGCCGGGGGCAGCCTCACTTGGCGCCGTAACCCATGGTCTGCGGCAACCACAACACGATCTGCGGGAAGATGGTCATGGCCAGCAGCAGGACCAGGAGCATCACCAGGAACGGCCAGCCCTCCTTCATCATCTCGCCGATGGGGATGCCGGTGAGCGCCTTGGTGACGAACAGCAGCATGCCGAAGGGCGGGTGGATCAGGCCGATCATCATGTTGAGCACCACCAGCACGCCGAAGTGCACCAGGTCGATGCCCAGCAGCTTGACCGCCGGCAGCAGCATGGGCACGAACACCAGCAGCAGCACCGACACGTCCAGGAAGCAGCCCAGCACCAGGAACATCACGTTCACCAGCAGCAGGAAGGGCAGTTGCCCCAGCTGCATGCTGTCCACCCAGGCCGCCATCGCCTGCGGCACGCCCTCGGCCGTGAAGGCATAGTTCAGCATGAAGGAGCCCGCCAGGATGATGGTGATGACCGCACTGGCGCGCGCAGACTCCAGCACCACGCCCCAGAAGGCCTTGAAGCTCAGCGCACGGAAGAACACCGTGGCCAGGATCAGCGCATGCAGCGCCGCCACGGCTGCGGCTTCGGTGGGTGTGAACACGCCGGAGTAGATGCCGCCCAGCAGCACGATGGGCATCGACAGCGGCAGCGCGCCGCGGAAGATCAGCCCGGCCCATTCGGAACGCGGCACCGGCTCGTCGCGCGGCATGTTGCGCTTGTGGGCGATCACGGCCACCGTGCCCATCATCAGCGCGGCCATCAGCAGGCCCGGCACCACGCCGCCGAGGAACAGCGCGCCCACCGAGGCGCCCGACACCAGCGCGTAGATGACCATCGGGATCGACGGCGGAATGATCGGCCCGAGCGTGGCGCTGGCCACCACCACGGCACCCGCGAAACCGCGCGTGTATTCCGGCTTCTTCAGCATCTGGCGGATCGTGACCAGGCCCGGCCCGGCGGCATCGGCGATGGCGCTGCCGCTCATGCCCGAGAAGATCACGCTGACCAGGATGTCCACCTGCGCCAGGCCACCGCGCAGGCGGCCGACCAGGATGCGGCAGAAGTCGAACAGCCGCTCGCTGACGGTGCCGGCATTCATGATGTTGGCGGCGAACACGAACAACGGCACGGCCAGCAGCACGTAGCTGTTGTACAGGCCGTTGCCCACCTGCTCGGCCACCAGGCCCACGTCCTGGCCCTTGACCAGCAGGTAGGCGATGCCCGAGGCCAGCATCGAGAAGCCGATGGGCATGCGCAGCAGCATGCCCCCGACGATCACGGCGACCATGGTCCACAAAGGCAGGTTCATTGGATGCGCAATTCCGATTCGAGGCCCACACCACGGCAGGCGTTCCAGATGCCGATAACGGCCCGCACGACCAGCGCGGCCATTAACAGCACGAAGGGCAGGAAGACCCACAGGAAGGGCATGTTCAGCACCGGGGTGCCTTCACGCCGCATGAAGTACACATAGTCCCAGGTGCCGGGGATCGCCGCGGCCGCCAGGCCGCCGATCATCAGGTGGCCCACGATCGCCATGCCTTGACGCACGCGGTAGGGCACCATGTTCCACACCAGGTCGAAGACCACGTGTTCGCGCTCGGGCACCATCGTCGCCGCGGCCCACAGGATCACCCACACATACAGAATCACGGCGAGCTCATCGGTCCAGGCCAACGGCTTGTTGAAGCCGAAGCGGGCCGTGATCTGCACCACGAAGACGATGAACAGCGTCAGGAAAAGGCCGCCACCGATGAGGCTGGCGGCCGACTTCAACGCCTTCAACTCACTTCACCGCGTTGATGCGTTCCACCAGCCCCTTGGGCCAGACCTTGGCGTACTCGGAATTCAGGTAGGCCGTCTGCACATGCTTGCGGAACTCCTCCACGTCCGGCGTCGTGACCTGCAGGCCCTCCTTCTTGAAGAAGTCCACGAGCTGCGATTCTTCCTTGATGCGGTTCTCGTTGTTGTAGGCGACCGCCGCCTTGGCCGCGGCCGAGACCTTGTCCTTCTGCGCCTGGTTCATGGCGTTCCAGCTCTTCGTCGAGATGGCGATGAAGATGCCGTCCGTCAGGTGGCTGGTCATGACGATCTGCTTGGTCACCTCGTAGAACTTGGCGGCGCGCACCGAGGGCAGGGGGTTGTCCTGGCCGTCGATGGTGCCGGTCTTCAGGCCGAGGTAGACCTCGCCGAAGGCCAGCGGCGTAGGTGTGGCGCCCAGCGCTTCGCCCAGGAACAGCCATTCCTTGGAGCCGGGCATGCGCAGCTTCACGCCCTTGAGGTCGGCCGTGGTCTTGACGTTCTTGACCTCGCGCAGGTTGACCTGGCGGCTGCCGAGGTAGCCCACGGCCAGGATCTGCACGTCCATCTTCTCGGCCACGGCCTTGTAATACTCGGCGCCGATGGGGCCGTTGAACACCTTCTGCTGGTGGTCGGGGTCGCGGATCAGGTAGCCGGCCGTGAAGATGGAGTACTCGGGCAGCAGCTTGGCGATGTCCTGCGCGGAGATGGCGGCCAGCTCCAGGTTGCCGCGCGCCATGGCGGCAGGCTCGGTGCCTTGCTTGAACAGCGTGCCGTTGAGGTTGATCTGCGTGTCGAACTCGTTGGGGCCGCTCTTGTCCAGTGACTCCTTGAAGACCGTCCACATCTTGCCGTGCCAGTCTTCGGGCACGGCGGGCGTGGAGATGCGCAGCAGCACCTTGTTCTGTGCGAAGGCGGGCAGCGCGCCCAATGTGGCGGTCGCGCCCAGGGCGGCGGCAGTGCCGAGCAGGCTACGGCGGTTCATGGCGTGGGAGGAAGCGGTCATGGGTGTCTCCTTGTGAAGTTAGGGAATGTGGAAGAGTGGGCTACACGCCCGACAGGGCCGCGCCAATGGCGCGGTAGCCGCTGCGCACGGCGGTGTTCTGTTCGGGCTCCAACGGCATCAGCGGCAGGCGCACGCGCAGCCAGGCATCGTCACCGGTCTGCTCGGCCAGCATGGTCTTGTAGACCGCGACGAAATTCATGTTCGGGCGCGCGCTCAGCAACGCCAGCAAATCCAGCACCAGCTTGGCATCGGCCGGGGCCACCTTGTCGGGTGCGGCCACGATGCGCGCCATGAGGCCGGGCGAGACGTTGCCCAGCCCGTTGATGGAGCCCGAGCCACCGGCCAGCATCACCTCGGCCACGTACTGCTCGGCACCCACGAGGATGCTGAGCGCGGGGAAGGCCTTGGCCAACGCCACGCCATGCGCCCGGTCGCCGCTGCTGTCCTTGGCGCCGATGACGATGCCCGGATGGCGCAGCACCAGCGTGCGGATGGCGTCATGGCTGAAGGCCACGCTGCTCAGGGCGGGGATGTGGTACAGCAACACCTTGAGCTTCGGGTCGCCGATGCCACGCACCACCGCGCTCACCGATTCCACGATGCCGGCCTCCGGCGGGCCACGGAAGTAGAAAGGCGGCATGTAGAGCTGGCGGTGGCAGCCCAGGGCACTCGCGTGGCGGCCCAGTGCGATCGCGTCGGCGATGGCGCTGGCCGTGGTAGTGACCACGATCTGCTCGGGCCGTATGCCGCCGGCGATCAGCGCCTCCAGCAGGCCCGTGCGCTCGGCGAAGGTGAAGGCCGGGCCCTCGCCCGTGGTGCCGAACAGCGTGACGCCATCGCAGCCCTGGGCGATGAGGTGCTTGCAGTGGGCCAGCGTGCGCGCCGTGTCGAGGCTGCCGTCGTCCGTGAGGGGTTTCAATATCGCCGGCCAGAGGCCGTGCATGTCCTGGTTCAAAGAATGCTCCTGGTGCATTAGGAAGCGCGCGGCTTGCGGACTGCGCGGGGGGATGGCGGCACGTCGATGGCTTCCAGCGGCGTGGTCAGGACGCGGTTGCGCGCGCTGTGGATATGGGCTTCGAGCAGCCGCACCGCTTCGGTCGCATCACGCCGTCGCAAGGCAGCGACGAATTCCAGGTGCTCCTGCATCGCGGGGATCAGGCGGCTGGGCGTGATCACGCTGTGCTCCAGCTTGATCAGCCGCACGCGCAGCGTGTTGACGCGGTAGATCTCGGAGACGATCTCGTTGCCCAGCGCGTCGACCATGCGGTCGTGCAGGCCCCAGTCCAGCGCCTGCGCGTCGTCCAGCAACGTGGCGTCGGTGCGGGCGGTATCCGTCGCGCTGGCGCGGCGCAGGATGTCGCGGTGGCTGGCCTCGATGGTCGCCAACTCTTCGTCACTGGCCGTGCGCACGAACTGCAGGATGGCTTCGCGCTCGATCATGCCGCGTACCTGGAAGGCGTTGCGTATGAGCTTCAGGTCCACATGCGCGATCTGCAGGCCCCGCTGCGGCACGGTCTTGATCAGGCCGCCAGCCTCCAGGCGCGGGATCATCTCGCGCACGGCGCCCAGCGGCATGTCCAGCAGCGTCATGAGTTCGCGCTGCGAGATGAACTGGCCGCTGCGGATGCCGCCCGAGAGAATTTGCTGCGTGAAGCCTTGGTAGGCGCGCACGCGCTGGCTCAGGCCTTCGGTGGCTGCAGCAGGCACCGCCGCCAACGACGGAGCGCGCCGCGCGCCAGCCTTGGCCGGCGTCTTGCGGGCGGGCGCCGTCGTCATGCCCTCACCACACCCTTCTTGAGCAGGATGTTGCCGTAGACACGCGTCTCGCCGGTGGCTACCACCGCGAAGGCTGCCGCCGCGCGCTCGTAGAACGCAAAGCGCTCCAGGGCCGCCGACGCACCGCAGCCGTGGCGCTGCAGCACCGCCGCGAAATCCTGCACGGCAGGCGGCACGGCCGCGGCGTCACCCACCACCTGCATGGTGAAGGCGGCCTGTTTCACGAAGTCGTCCAGCGGCAGCACCTGCAGCACGGCGTCGAGCACGGCGGGTGCGGTGGTGCCGGGTAGGCGCACCAGGCGCCGGGCATGGGTCGCCGCCGGGAAGTTCGCGTCCGCCAGCACGATTTCGTCGCCATGGCCCATCGACGCCAGCACGTGCAGCAGGTCGGGCGAGAGCAGCGGGGAGAGGCCTTTGAGCATCGGGTGGGGGTCCGGTGGGCGGGCCGTGCGGGTGCAGGGTAACTGCCGTCAGACTGACATGTCAGTGATGCTATCAGGTAGGCAGGTTGTGCGAGGGGTCTGTTGATCAGGGTATTCCCGAGGCTTGCACCAGCGCCCTCCTGGCCGCCACCCCGGTGGATTCACAGATGGAGACTGTGGATAAAGCCTACAGCTTTCAATCTGTTTTCCGAAAAAACATACCCAAGCCTGTAAAAGCCATTTACAGTCCATGGCCTGTATGCCCCACTTCACTCTCCGTACGGCAGACCAGCTGCCCGCCCTGTTGCAGGCCTACCGCAAGGACGCGGGCCTCACCCAACGCGAGGTGGCTCTGCGCCTGGGCGTCTCGCAACAGACCTATTCGGCGATGGAACGCAACGCGGACAAGGTGGGCACCGCCAGGCTGCTGAAACTGTTGAACATCCTGGGGGTGGAGCTGGTCCTGGCCCAGCCCACGACACCGGCTAAGTCTGGGTTGCAGACGCCGCCCGAGGCCGATCAACCTGCCTGGTAACCATGGGTCGCTCGTCCCACACCCGCACGCTGGGCCTCTGGATGAACGGGGCGTACGTCGGCACGTGGAGCCTGGCGCCGAATGCACCCGACACGCTGCAGTACGACCCCGCGTGGACCGCATCCGCGCAGGGCCGGCCTTTGTCCTTGTCCTTGCAATTCACGCCGGGCAATGCGCCCCATCGTGGCGACAAGGTGCGTGCCTATTTCGAGAACCTGCTGCCCGACAGCAAGGACATCCGCAGCCGCATAGCGCGCCGTTTCAACGTTGGCGCGACCGACGCCTTCGCGTTGCTGGCCGAGATAGGCCGGGACTGCGTGGGCGCACTCGAAATCCTGCCGCAAGGGGAAGTCTCGGCCGGCACCGCACCCCTGCAGGCCGAAGCGCTGAGCGACGCGCAGGTCGCACAGGTGCTGCGCGACACCACGAGCCCCCGTGCCATGGGTCGGGGCGACGATGACGACGGCTTTCGCATCTCCATCGCAGGCGCCCAGGAGAAGACCGCCCTGCTGCACTGGAACGGGCAGTGGTGCCGACCGCGCGGCAACACCCCCACCACGCACATCTTCAAGCTGCCGCTCGGGGTGGTGGGTGGCATGCAGCTGGACATGCGCCACTCGGTGGAGAACGAGTGGCTGTGCGCATCGATCCTGCAAGCCTTCGGCCTGCCCGTGGCTGCGTGCGAGCCCCTGCAGTTCGAAGACGTCAAGGTGCTGGCCGTCGAGCGCTTCGACCGTGCCTGGTGGACCCACCCCCTGGGCGACGCACGACTTCTGCGCCTGCCGCAAGAGGACCTGTGCCAGGCGACTGGCGTACCGCCCGACGCGAAGTACGAGGCCGACGGCGGCCCCGGCATGGACCGCATACTCGGTGTGCTGGATGGCTCCCTGGCCCGCGAGCAGGACCGGCGCGACTTCTTCCAGGCACAGTTGCTGTTCTGGATGCTCTGCGCCACCGACGGCCACGCCAAGAATTTCAGCATCCATCTGCGACCCGGTGGACGCTACCAACTCACGCCGCTGTACGACGTGCTGTCGGCCTACCCCGTGCTGGGAAAAGGGCCCAAGCAACTCTCACCGTTCAAGGCACGAATGGCGATGGCCGTCCGCTCACGCAACGCACACTGGAAGATGCAGGACATCCAGCGGCGCCACTGGCTGGCGCTGGCGGCACGCCACGGGATACTGACAGAAGCAGGCCTGCCGATAGCATCCCTGGTCGACGAGATTGCGGCACGCACGCCCGCAGTCATCGCCACCGTCCAAGCCCGGTTGCCAGCGGACTTCGCAGCGCCTGTGGCGGATGCCATCTTCGGTGGGCTGCAAGATGCCGCGAACCGGCTCGCGGCATAGGCGACTGTCGCCAGCGATGCCGGTCTTCAGCGCCGGCGCCGTGCCGTCGCACCCGCCAGCGCCAGCCCGGCCACCACCAGCGCCAGCGTGCCCGGTTCGGGCACCGCGTTGGCATCGGCGAAGCTGAAGTCGTCCATCACGTAGTAGGCCTGCAACGGGCTGGACACGACCACGGCGTCGATGGCACCGGCCCAGCCTGCATCCAGGAACGCGGGCGTATCGGACAGCGTCAACGTGGAGGAACTGCCGACCAGCTGGCCCGCCAGGTACAGGTCGAAGCGCACGGTGGCGTCCGTGTAGCCGGCGAACCACGCGCCCTGGAACACCGTGGGTGCCAGGAAGCGGATGACCGTGGAGGCATCGTCTGCGCCCCAGCCGGCCGTGATGCGGCCCTGGCCGGAATGCGCCGTGTAGGGCGCGGCGTCGCTGGTGAAGACCGACCAGCCGGCGGCTGACCAGTCCAGGCCGCCATAGTTGGCGGGAACGGTGTCGTAACCATCGGGGCCGACGATGTCGTCGAAGGACAGCACGGCGGCGGAGCCCAGCGAGGTGCACAGCGCGAAGCCCAGGCCGGTTGCAAGGTTGCGGAGGAAGGAGTGCATGCGAATCCCAGTGTCGAAAGTGAAAAGTGATAGCTGAATGGGGGCAGGGCCCCGGCGGCATGCCGGAGCCCCGGTGCGTATCAGGCCAGGCCCAGCGCCGGGTCGCTGACGGTGCTGCGGCCGGTCTCGACGCGGCCCGCGAAACGCCGCACGTATTCCTGTTGGCCCGCGACCGTGGCGCTCACGTCATACCAGTAGCCGTTGGCGGCCATCGGCAGGCGCACGCTGCGCTCGCTGCGTGGCGGCACGGTGTGGCTGGCGGACAGCGCCGCGTAGGCATTGGCCGCGAGCATGAAGGTGCACGGCGCCGTTCCGGCGTTGAGGAAGCGCAGCACCAGTTCGCCCGTGCGGCCGTCGCACTGCACCTGCAGCTCCGGCCGCGGCTGGCCTGCTGCCACGGCGCGCAGCGCGCTGCCCGTGAAATGGCGGTGGTAGCCGTTGGGGCCCAGCACCCACAGGTCGTAGGCGCCGCCCACGGCAGGCACCCAGGTGTCCGAGAGGCTCTTGCCCGGCTCCACCATGTAGCGGCGCGGCACGGCGGCGAGGTTCTTGCGGTCGTAGACGTGGAAGACGGCGGCCTGGCTGCCCGTGTTGCCGAAGGCCAGCATCACCGCCACGGCGCCTAGGCTCGCGGCGGGCTGCACCTCGCAGGTCGTCCACAGCTCGTAGGGCAGCGCGCGCGCGGGCCGCGTGCCGACCTCCTGCACCGGGAACTGCTGGGCCGCCGGCGGCGGGATCTGCGCCAGCCGCTGCTGCGCGGCGCGCAGGGCATCGGCCTGGCTCTTGCTGCGGCGGCCCTCGAGCACGGGCAGCGCTTCGGAGTTGGGCGTCGCGAAGTTGAAGGCGCTGGTCAGGTCGCCACAGACGGCGCGGCGGAAGGGGCTGATGTTGGGCTCCTGCACACCGAAGCGCGCCTCGAGGAAACGCAGCACCGAGGTGTGGTCGAAGACCTGCGAGTTGACCCAGCCACCACGGCTCCACGGCGAGATCACGTACATCGGCACACGCGGGCCGGGGCCGTACACGCGGCCGTCCGGCGCGGGCTGGCGCGTGCTGCCGGCCGGCCGGGGGTGCGTGTAGTACTCGGGCGCCAGGTCGGCCTGCGGCAGCGTGGTCTTGCCCGCGTAGCCGCCCTTGCCGTCGGGCGAGGGGGCCGAGGGCGAGGGCACATGGTCGAAGTAGCCGTCGTTCTCGTCGAAGTTGACGATCAGCACCGTCTTGCTCCACACCTCGGGGTTGGCCGTCAGCGCGTCCAGCACTTCCTGCAGGAACCACGCGCCCTGCACCGGGCTCGACGGGCCGGGGTGCTCGCAGTAGATGGAGGGCGCGTTGATCCACGACACCTGCGGCAGCTTGCCCTCGCGGATGTCGCGCTTGAAGGCGTCCAGGTACTGCTCGGGCTGCGAGCCCGGCAGCGTGTTGGCGATGCCCTTGTACAGCGGGTTGTTGGCGTTGTCGGTGGCCGCATCGTAGGCGTGGTAAGGCACGGCCTGGCCGGTGTTGGTGTAGGGCTTGCCGGGCGAGCCGCCGCTGGAGACCGGGTAGCCCGAGGCGATGTTGGCGCGCTTGAACTGGCGGAACGCGCCCAGCATGTTGTCGCCCCATTCGTCGGGCATGTTCTGGTAGCTGATCCAGCTCACGCCGGCGGACTCCAGTCGCTCGGCGTAGGTCGTCCAGGTGTAGCCCGTGTTCACGCCGCTGGCCAGCCCGTCGATCGCGTCCCACTCGTTGGTCACGAAGGCCGTGCCGGTGGGCACCGCACCGTTGGTGCCGGTGAGGAAGAAGGAGCGGTTCGCGTCCGTGCCGGTGTGCATGGAGCAGTGGTACGCATCACAGATCGTGAAGGCATTGGCCAGCGCAAAGGCGAACGGAATTTCGTTCTCCTTGAAGTAGCCCATCGAGATCTGGTTCTTGTAGCGCGGCCACTGCGCCATGCGGCCGTTGTCCCAGGCCTGCTGGCTGTCGTTCCAGTCGTGCGGCGTGCCGCTTGCGCGCTGCGCGTTGCCCACGTTGCCATCGAGGTGGTAGGGCAGCACCACGTTGCCGTTGGCCAGGCTTTGCTGCCACACGTTGCGGCCCTCTGGCAGCGGGATGGGGAAGCGGTCGCCGAAGCCGCGCACGCCGGCCAGTGTGCCGAAGTAGTGGTCGAAGGCGCGGTTCTCCTGCATCAGGATCACCACATGCTGCACGTCCTGGATCGTGCCGGTCGCGTTGTACGCGGGAATGGCCAGCGCGCGCTGGATCGCGGGCGGAAAGGCGGCGTAGGTCGCAGCGGCGATGCCCGCATGGGCGCTGCCGCGCAGGAAACTGCGGCGTGATGTCATGGTGTTGTCCGAAGAGGTGGAAGGCACGCGCAAGCGGCCTTGGGTGGTCGTCGCCCGGGCGGGCCGGGAGGACCTGCGCGTGCCCGTGCAGCGTAGGTGCTGCGGGTGACGCGGCCATGACAGGGGACGCGACAGCGCGAAGAGCGCTGTGCGATGCGGCAGGCCGAGGGCCCGCCGCGAAGGCGCTCAGGCCGTGATGCGCTCGCCGCCCTGCGGGTCGAAGAACACGGCCTTTGCGGCGTCGAGCGTGACCTGCACCGTGTCACCCGGGCGAGGCGCGCTGTCGGGCTCTGCGCGGCCGATGCAGCGGGTGCCCTGGATGTCGAAGGACACGAGCGTGTCGGGGCCGGTAGGCTCCACGAAGAGCACCTTGGCCGGCAGTGCCCCCTGCGGCACCTCTGGCGATGCAGTCTGCACGCGCAGCGCCTCCGGACGCAGCCCCAGGGTCAGGGCCTGGCCGGCATGGCGCGAGAGGTCCGCGCCCTGCACCGGCATCGCGACGCTGCCCACCTCGCTGCGCAGCACGATGCGGTCCGTGGCACCGGCAGCGCCCACGGTTACGGGGATGAAGTTCATAGCCGGGCTGCCGATGAAACCCGCCACGAACAGGTTCGCGGGCCGTTCGTAGATGTCCATGGGCCGGCCGTACTGCAGCACCAGGCCATCGCGCATCACGGCGATGCGGTCACCCAGCGTCATGGCCTCGATCTGGTCGTGCGTGACGTAGACCGACGTGATGCCGGTGCGCTGGTGCAGCAGCTTGATCTCGGCGCGCATCTCCACGCGCAGCTTCGCGTCCAGGTTCGACAGCGGTTCGTCGAACAGGAACAGCCCCGGGTCGCGCGCGAGTGCGCGGCCCATAGCCACACGCTGGCGCTGGCCGCCGGAGAGCTCGCCGGGCTTGCGGTCCATCAGGTGGTCGATCTGCAGCATCTTCGACACGCGGGCAATCGTCTCCTGCTGCTTCGCTTCGGGCACCTTGCGCATGCGCAGGCCGAAGGCGATGTTCTCGCGCACGTTCATGTTGGGGTAGAGCGCGTAGCTCTGGAACACCATCGCGATGTCGCGGTCCTTGGGCGACACATCGTTGACCACGCGGTCGCCGATGCGGATCTCGCCCGAGCTGGGGTCTTCCAGCCCGGCCAGGCAATTGAGCAGCGTGGACTTGCCACAGCCCGAGGGCCCGACCAGGATCAGGAACTGGCCCGGCTCGACCTCGATGTCGATGCCCTTGAGGACCTGCGTGTGGCCGAAGTGCTTGGTGACCTTGCGAATGGAAATCGATTGCTGCATGCGGGTTCCCGGAAGAAGTGCTCAGGCGCGCGGCGCGGCCTCGATGGCCAGGCGCACGTTGCCGTCCACGGCGGCCAGGCGCTCAGCGGCCTGGACCACGTCGATGCCTGCGCGCAGGGCCACGATGGCGGTCTTGATCTGGTACTGGCAGGACTCCAGCGTCTTGCGTGCGACTTCGGGCGGCTGGCCGGACGCCGTGGCCGTGAGGCGCACGGCGCGCTCGACGAGCTTGCTGTTGGTGGGCCGCATGTCCACCATGAGGTTGCCGTAGACCTTGTGCAGCCTCACCATGATCGCGCTGGACAGTGTGTTGAGCGCGATCTTCTGCGAGGTGCCGGCCTTGAGCCGCGTGCTGCCCGAGATCACCTCGGGGCCGGTGTCGAGCACGATGGCGATCTCGGCCTGCGCGCCGATGGGCGAGCCGGGATTGTTGACGATGCCGATGGTGAGCGCACCCGCCGCGCGGGCGGCCTGCAGCGCGCCGAGCACGTACGGCGTGCGGCCCGAGGCCGCGACGAGGATCACCACGTCGTTGGAGGTGGGTTGCAACGCCCGCAGCTCGGCACCCCCGGCCGCGTCGTCGTCCTCGGCGCCTTCCACCGCGGTGTGGATCGCCCCCTCGCCCCCCGCGAGCCGCGCCACGGCACGGGCGCTGTCCCACGAGAAGGTGGGCCGCAGCTCCACGCTGTCCAACAGGCCCAGCCGGCCCGAGGTGCCGGCGCCGAAGTACAACAGGCGCCCGCCGGCGCGGATGCGCGGCACGGCGGCGTCCACGGCCGCCGCCAGGGCCAGTGCGGCGGCGCGCGCGGCCTCCACGGCGCGCAGCTGGTCGTCGACGAAGGCGCCCACGAGCTCGGGCGTGCCGTAGTCGTCGAGGCGCGCGTGGCGGGGGTCGAATTGTTCGGTGGGAAGGATGGTCATGGCATCAGGCGATTTCTTCACAAGCTCTCACCCTTTCACCGCACCCGCGGTCAGGCCCTTGATGAATTGTTCGGAGAGGATCAGGTAAACCACGACCAGCGGCAGTGCCGAAACGGTCAGCCCTGCGAAGAGCGCGCCCAGGTTCACGGCGTGTTCGCCGAAGAACACCGACAGGCCCTGCGGCACGGTCTTGAGGTCGGGGTTGGAGATGAACACGATGGGCAGCAGGAAGTCGTTCCAGATGGGGATGGCGGTGTAGATGGCCACGATGGCCAGCTGCGGGCGCACCAGCGGCAACATCACCTTCCAAAAGATCACCCACTCCGACGCACCGTCGATGCGCGCGGCCGACTCCAGCGCCTTGGGCAGCGCGCGGAAGAAGCCCGTCATGATGAACACCCCCGCCGGGATGCCACCGGCCGCGTACACCAGGCTCAGGCCCCACAGGCTGTCCAGCAAATTCATGGCCTTGAGCTGGATGAACAGCGGTACCAGCAGCAGCTTGGCCGGCACCATCAGGCCGATCAGGAACAGCGTGTAGAACAGGTTGTTGAGCTTGAAGTCGAAACGCCCCAGTGCATACCCCGCCATGGCGCTGAAGCTGAGGATCATCAGCTCCGAGACCACCGTCACGAAGACGGAGTTGCGGAAGTAGATGCCGAAGTTGCCCCCCGACATCACCTCGGTGAAATTGTCGAAAGACAGCGACTCCGGCAGACCGAAGGGTGCCATCGCGATCTCGGTGGTGGTCTTGAAGGCAGAGACCACGGCCACGGCGAGGGGCGCCACCACCGTGAGGGTGTTGAGCACCAGCAGGCCCATCAGGAAGACCGCCAATGGGCTCCACCTCGCCAGCCTGCGGGTCATAACTGCACCTCCCGCTTGCGCAGCTGCGTGGACCCCACGCGCGAGCCGATCAGCACGATCACGAACAGCACCACGCTCACGGCCGCGCCCAGGCCCACGTCGGTCACGGCGGCCGAGCCGTCGCCGAAGGAAAGGCGGTAGAACATCAGGGCCAGGGTGTCCAGCGCATTGCCGGGGTTGCCCGTGGGGCCGCCGATCACATAGGGCAAATCAAACCACTCCATGGCGCCGATGAAGGTCAGCACCACCACGATGGTGAAGGAAGGGCCCAGCAGCGGCAGCGTCACGTTCCAGAAGGTCTGAAGTTCACTGGCACCATCGAGTTCAGCGGCCTTGTACAGGTCGTCGGGGATGGCGTTCATGCCGGCCAGGAACACCAGCGTGGGAAAGCCCAGGTTGCGCCATATCGAGATCACGATGGCGGTGCCCAGGGCCAGGTTGTTGTCGCCCAGCGGCGCGAAGTTTTCCAGCTGCAGGCCGGTCATCACCAGCTTGGTCAGCGGCCCGAAAAGCGGATGCAGGAAAAGCTGCCACAGGTAACCGGTGATCACCAGCGACAGGATCACCGGCAGGAACACCGTGCCCCGGAAAAAGCGAAAGCCCCAGGGCCGGCGGTACAACGCCGCGGCCAGCGCGAGTGCCAGCGCGTTCTGCACCACCAGCACCACCAGGAAGGTGGCCACGTTGTGCGACAGGGCATTGAGGAACTGGCCCCGGTAGGTGTCGCTGGCCAGCCGCACGAAGTTGTCGATGCCCACGAACTTGCCGCGCGTGAAGGCGTTCCACTCGAAGAGGCTATAGCCCAGCGCGGCCATGGCGGGCAGCAGCATGAAGATGCCCATCATCAGCGCGGCGGGCAGCATGAAGAAAACGATCCAGAATTTCCGGTGGCTCATCCCGTCTCCTTCTGCGGGGACCTGGTGATGGGGCATGCGACCCGACGGGCGCATGCGGCAATGGCGCGGACGGGGTGGTGGCCCGGCCCGCGCGGAAGGCGTCGTGCCTTACTTCTGTCCCGGCTTGTGCCAGGTGGCAATGCCGGTCTGGATCGACTGCGCCAGCGACTGCGGCGTGCCCTCACCCTGCATCACCTTCTGGATGCCGTCACGCAGCAGCACCGAGCCGTTCGGGTTCTGGTAGCGGAAGCCCACCAACATCAGGAAGGGCGTGCCCTCCTTGGCGGTCAGGGCCGTCAGGTTGCCCAGCAGCTTGTCGTCGGACACCACGCCCGGCACGGCCGACACCTGGCGCAGTTCCTTGGTGAAGGTCTTGCCGAAGTCCTGGCTGGCCAGGTAGTTGACGAACTTCAGCGCCGCCTCCTTGTTCTTGCTGTTGGCGTTGACCGAGTAGTTGCCGTCGGCGAAGGTCGAGATCCACGCCTTGCCACCAGCCTGCAGCGGCGGTGCGGCCATGATGTCGAAGTCCAGCTTCGGGTTGAGCTCCTTCACCGTGTCGATGTTCCACGCACCCGTCATGAAGAACGCGGCCATGCCCGAGGCGAAGAGCGTGCGGCTCTCGTTCTCGCCGATGCCCATGGCGTTGGCCGGCATGAATTCCTTCAGCGCCACGGTCTCCTCGATGGCTTTCACGAAGCCGGGGTCGGTGAAGGTCTTCTTGCCGCTCTTCACGGCCGTGAAGTAGTCGGTGCCGCCGTAGAAGTTGGGACCCACCACGCCGAACATTTGCTCCAGGATCGGCGACTCCTTGGAGCCATTGGCCAGCGGCGTGATGCCCTTGGCCTTGAGCGCGCGGCTCACGGCCTTGAACTCGTCCCAGGTCTTGGGCAGGGCCGTCACGCCACCCTTGGCCAGCAGGTCCTTGTTGTAGAAGATGCCCAGGCTCTGCGTGGCGAAGGGCACGCCGAAGACCTGCTGGTCGAAGGGCGCCTTGAAGCCCTTGGCACCTTCCATGGTGTCGGGGTTGAACTTGGCCAGGTTGGGCACGGTCTTGCCGTCCAGCGGCACCAGGTAACCGGCGTCCGACAGGTTGCTCAGGCCACCGTAGGCGCGGGTGTGGATGATGTCGGGGCCGCCACCGGAGGCCAGTGCGGCCGACAACACGGCGGGGTATTCCGTGTTCTTGTAGGGCAGGAAGCGGATGTCGTCGCCCGACACCTTCTTGTACTCGCGCGCGACCTGCTCGTAGAAGGCCTTGTCTTCCACGCGCCAGCTCCAGAAAGTGAGTTCCGCGGCCTGCACCCAGCCCGTGCAGGCGACCACGGCGCCCAGCGCCAATACCTTCAAACGGTTCTTCATCATGTCGACATCTCCTCGATGGCCCCGCGGGACCGCACTACACACCGGGCGCGGCACACCCGTGCCCCGCCCACCTGAAATCCGAAACCCTTCGCACCGGACCTGCCCGCCGCTGCTGCTTCACGTGACGCTGCTGCGGATCCGCCGCAACTCCGCGATGCGCACCGGCCCCTCGGCCGCCAGCTGTGCCGCGCGGTGGTGCGACTGCAGCGACTGCACTTGCAATGGCACCTCGGCACACAGGCTGGCGCGCATCGCCTCCAGCAGGCGCGGATGCAGCTGCGCGATGCCGCCGGCCAGGGCCACGGGCCGCGGACCATGTTGCTGCAGATGCAGGTTGGCCAGCCGCGCCAGCTCGGTGCCCGCATCGCGCAGGATCTCCTGTGCCAGTAGGTCGTCGTCGCCGCTCGCGCCCACCTGCCGCGCCAGCGTGCCGATCTCGCCACGTTCGCGGGAATAGACGAAGGCGCGCGTGGCAGGCCAGTCGTTGCCACCCATGGCCGCGAACAGGCGGCCCGCCAGCGGCGAATCGCGCCAGGCGCCGGGGGTCGATTCCTCGCGCCGCCAGACGCGGCGCAACGCTTCCACGGCAATCCAGAAGCCGCCACCCGCGTCGTCCAGCAGGTAGCCAAGCCCGCCCACGCGGTGCAGCTGGCCCTGCGCATCGACATACGCCGCCATCGAACCCGTGCCGGCGTACACAAGGTAGCCCTCGCCGGGCAGGAAGGCCGCGAGGTAGGTGGTGAGCATGTCGTCGCTGAGCGCGAGGTCCGCATGCTGCAGGCCCAGGCCCTGCGCCAGCGCCGCCTGCACCACATCATGGCCCTCGCTGACGGGCTCGAAGCCGGTGATGCCTGCGACCACATGGCCGACGCGGCCGTGGATGCGCGCGGCGGCAACGATGGCCTGCAACGTGCGTTCGGAGCGCGCGCGGTCCTCCGCGCTGAAGATGCGGCCATGCAGCCCTTCCACCTGGCCCTCGGCCGCGATGCTGCCGTCGGCGCGCGCCAACGCCCAGCGCGTGGCCGTGCCGCCGGCATCGATGCCCAGGCCCAGGCCGTCGGAGGCCATGGATCTGGAGAACGGATCGCCGGTGGTGGTGGTGGACATGGCGGCCTGCTCCCTCACAGCGTGCGCGTGACCTTGGCCAGGCCGTCGGGCGCGTCGGGGTTGCGCCCCATCTGCAATGAAGCAGTGGCGATGGCCAGGTAGGCCGGGGGCAGCATCAGCACGGCGTCGGTGAAACGTTCCGTGGCCAGTGGCAGGGGCAGTGCGCCTCCCCCGCCGCTGAAGGCCGCCACACAGGCTGCGCCGCGGGCTGCGGCACGCTCCAGTGCCTGCGCCACGCTGTCGTGGTGCTCGGGGTCGGAGCACAGGCCGACGATGGGTGTCTGCGGGCCCGTGGCGCCCAGCGGGCCGTGCAGGAACTCCGCGCTGCTGTAGGCCAGTGCCGGGATGCCGGTGGTCTCGCTGATCTTGAGCGCGAGTTCCTTGGCGATGCCCAGCGTGGCGCCACGGCCCACCAGGAACACGGCACGAGCGCCCGGCAGCACAGCCCCCAGGCGGGACCAGTCCTGCGCCTGCGCGGCCCGCATGCGTTGTGGCAGGCTCTGCAACGCGGACCACAAGGTCTCGTCGCCGCCCGCCTGCGCGTAGCCGGCCACCAGGCCCAGGCCTGCCAGGCAGGCCGCGACGGTGCTCTTGGTCGCGGCCACGGCGTTCTCGGGGCCTGCCGCCAGGCCCACTTCCAGGTCACTCGCCTGGCCCAGCGGTGAGCCGGGCGCGTTGACCAGTGCCACCACGCGCGCACCGCTCTCACGGCGGGCCTGGGCGTAGGTGACAAGGTCCGGGCTCTTGCCCGACTGCGAGATGGCGAGCAGCAGCACCCGCCGGGCGATGTCTGTCGCCACGGCCTCGCGACCCGTGGAGGGGAGGGCCGCCGACACCGTGAAGGGCGTGTGCGAAGCCAGCGCATAGCGCAGCACGGTACCGGCATGGGACGAGGAGCCACGGCCCAACACGTCCACGTGGGACCAGCCGCCCTCGGCCAGGGCGGCGCCTTCGCGCAGGCAGGCAGGCGCCACCTGCTGGAGGAAACGCGCCGCGACATCGGCGCACTCCAGGGCTTCGCGGTGCATCCAGCTGCTGGTCATGGTCTCGAGGTCGTTGGTGCGGCGACCCGGATCTCGACCACATAGTCGTAGAGATCGCCACGGTGCAGGGAGCGCGTCAGCTCCACGGGCCGCCCTTCCTGGGTGAAGGAGCGGCGCTCGGTTTCGAGCACGGCCGCGCCTTCGGCCAGGCCCAGCAGGCTTGCGGTGTCGGCGTCGGCGGTGCCCGCGCGGATGCGCTGGATGGCGCGCACGGGGGCCGTGCCGTTGCGGCGCATGGCCTCGTACAGCGAGTCGCCGAATTCGGTGGTGCCGGCCACGGACTGCGCGTGCACCGTGGCGCGTTCTACCGCCATGGGCTCGCCATTGGCCGTGCGCACCCGCGCCACGCGCAGCACGGTGTCGGTCGGCGACAGGCCCAGGGCCATCGCCTCTTCGGAGGTCGGGCGCACCAGCTCGCGCGACAGCCACGTGGACCCCGCCCGGTAGCCGCGCCGCTCCATGTCCTCGGAAAAACTCGCCAGCGTGGACAGCGGCTCGGTGATGCGCGTGCAGACATACGTACCGGATCCCTGGCGCCCCTGCAGCAATCCCTCCTGCGTGAGCTGCTCCACCGCGCGGCGCACCGTCTCACGCGACAGGCCCAGCTCCTGCGCGAACTCGCGCTCGGGGGGCAACACGCTGCCCATGGCCAGCCGGCCCACCTGGATCGCCTCGCGCAGGCGCGCCGCCAGGCGGATGTACAGCGGGCCCGCGCCACGATCGCTGTCCCAGGGGGTGTCTCCCAGGATCAGGCGTGTGGGTGGCAATGCAGCAATAGGCATAGGGTAAATACCAATCTAATACCTTTTCCAGGCCTTTTAACAACCTGTAAAGTTTATACTACGGGAAAAGCTTATGTCAACTCAGACTTTTTGCATACCAATGCCGTACCTCTCCTCTCTGCCCGAATGAGCTGATACTTCCGCCGGATGGACGCCCCCGCTCTCCTCCTTTCGGCATCACCAAAACTCTCCCAGCATCTCAACGCCGCATGGCTATCCAGAAGTCCGACCTCTACGCCTCCCTCTGGGCCAGTTGCGATCAACTGCGCGGCGGCATGGATGCCAGCCAGTAGAAGGACTACGGCCTGTTTATGCGGTTCATCAAGTACATCAGCGACAAGTACGCGGGCAGCGACGACTTCGCGCCGCCGGTCGTCATCCCCCCCGGTGCCAGCTTCAAGAGCATGGTGGCGCTGAAAGGCAAGCCCGATATCGGCAACCGTATCAACACGCAGGTCATCCAGCCGCTGATCGACGCCAACGCCCGCCTGGCGCGCAGCGACTTTTTCAACTTCAATGACCCCGAGAAGCTGGGCACCGGTGCCGAATTGGTGGAGCGGCTGAGCAATCTGGTCAGCATCTTCCAGAAGCCCGAGCTGGACTTCTCGGCCATCCCCGAAGACCGGTGGCGCAAGGCGCTAGGCTGGATGCGGGAGAAGGGTTTTGTCCCTCTGGGAGCGGGGCTGCCATGACCGAAGCCGAACTGCTGCAGCGCCTGGCCCGTGGCGAAGACAGCCGCCAGCAGTTCAAGCGCGACGCCACCAACGCCGACGGCCTGGCCGCCGAACTGGCGGCCTTGGCCGACAGCGGTGGCGGCCAGTTGCTGCTGGGTGTGGCGGACGATGGCAGCGTGGTGGGGCTGGATGCCCAAGCCGTGCGCCGGCTCAACCAACTGGTCAGCAATGCCGCCAGCCAACATGTGCGCCCGCCGCTGTCGCCCACCAGCCAGAACATACAGACCACCCAAGGCCTGGTGATCGTGGTGGAGGTGCTGGACGGCTTGAACAAACCGTACCTGGACGCCCAGGGCCGCATGTGGGTGAAGAACGGTGCCGACAAGCGCCATGTCACCTCGCGCGAGGAGATGCAGCGCATGTTTCAGCGCGCCGGCCTATTGCAAGCGGACCAGGTACCCGTGCGCGGTGCCACGATGCGCGACATCGACGAACGCGCCTTCGGCCGCTACTTCGAGCGCCAGTATGGCCAGAGCCTGGAGCAGGCCGGGTTGCCGACGGCACAGCTCATGGACAATCTGCTGCTGGCACAAGACAGTGTGCCCAACCTGGCCGGGCTGCTGCTGTTTGGCCGGCAGCCGCAGCGCCTGCTGCAGGTCTGCCAGATCGGCGCCGTGTGGTTCCCGGGCACCTTCCAGGGTGACAGCCGCTACCTGGACAGCGAGAACATCGACGGCACGTTGGAGGAGCAGTTCCAGCGCGGCATGGCGTTCATCAAGCGCAGCCTGCACCACGTGCAGGCGGGCAGGAACTTCAACACGCTGGGGCAACTGGAGGTGCCGGAAGAGGTGTTCGTGGAGCTGCTGGTCAACGCGCTGGTGCACCGGGACTTCCTCGTCAGCGCCACGATCCGCCTGTTCGTATTCACCGACCGGGTGGAGATCATCAGCCCCGGGCATCTGCCGGATAGCCTGACGCCGGAGCAGATCCGCGCCGGGGTATCGAACCGCCGCAACAAGGTGCTGGCCGAGCATGCGGCCAGGATCTTGCCGTACCGGGGGCTTGGGACGGGTGTGCCGCGGGCGCTGGACGCGTGGCCGAAGATCGATCTGGTGGACGAGCGGGAGGCGAACCAGTTCCGGGCGGTGGTGTGGCGGGTGGTGACCCCGCAAGTCACCTCCGATGCGCCCCCCCAAGTCACCGGGGAAGCGGGCCTCACCCCGCAAGTCACCCCGCAAGTCACCGAGGAGGTGGCGCGCCTGATCGCGGTGATGCAGGGTGAGATGAAACGCACAGATATTCAGGCTGCGCTGGGGCTCAAGGACAGGGAGCATTTCCGCGAGGCGTATCTGAGCACGGCAGTCACCACCGGCCTCATCGAAATGACCATCCCCGACAAACCGAATAGCCGTCTCCAGCGCTACCGCCTGACTGCCGCAGGCCATGCGCACCAGCGCGTACTGAAACCGAAGGAGTAAGCCGACACACCTCAGCACACGCACCGAGGTGGCGCGTGCCTATGCAATCTCCAGGCTGGGCCGGATACGGCTACAGCAGCGCGCTACGCGAGCAGGCCCGCGAGACGCCGAGGCGGTATGTGGAGGGTGAAAGCCATCAGCTGTGGGGCCGGAACCATCCGGCCACGCTATTCAGAACACGCGGTCAGCCAGCCAAACCCGCATCACTTCCTGAACGCCATCACCGCCTGGTTGCGCAGCGTGCGCAGCAGCGCCAGCTCTCGCTCGTCCAGGCGCAGGCTGTTCTTCTGCGCCAGGTCGCCATAGATGAGCCCGAATGGCCGGCCCTGCATCTGCAAGGGCAGCAGCAGGAAGGACGAGGCCTGCACCTGTTGCTGGAACCACGGCGGCAGGCGGTCGGCCACGCGGGGCTCGTGGGCGTCGTTGATCAGCGTGTCCAGGCCGCGCACGCACACCGAGCCCAGGAAATCCGTGGTGCCGGGACGGATCGGGATGCTGAACTGGCGCACCACGCGTTCCACGCCGCTGCCCAGCCCGAAGCGGCCGGTCAGCGTCTCGGTCTTGGGGTCGCGCATGCAGAACACCAGGTAGCGCAGGTGCAGCGCGCGCAACATGGTCTCCAGGATCATGCGCAGCACGTCGTTGAGCTTGTGCTCCTCGACCAGCACCTGCGTGATGTCCTGGATACCCGCCGCGAGGATCTGCATGCGGCGTGCGGAGGCGTCCTGCGAGGCGCTGTCCACCGGAGCCTTCACGGCCTGCAGCTCCAGCGCCGCCAGGCTGTCGGCCGGCTTGGGGGGCAGGGGCTTCTTGCCGGCCGCGCCGAATTCGCCCGGCGCCAGCAGCATCCGCGCGGCGGGCGAACCCGGGGCGACCTGCAGTTGCATGGCGGCCACCATGTCGATGAATTTCGCGCGGGCGGCATGCACGGCCTTCGTCACGTCGGCGGGCTTCAGGCCCAGCACCTTGGCATGGCGGCTGGTGAACTGTTCCTGGTGGTGCTCCAGTTCGCGGGGGTCGGAGCGCAGCACCAGGTCGGCGATGCCGTTGGCGACGAAGGCCAGCCACCGTTGGCGCTCCGCGGGCTCCGGTGGCAGGTGCCCGGGCGGTGCGCCCAACGGCTTGTGCAGCGCATGCTGGATGCTCTCGGGCAGCGCCCAGCTGCGGGCCACGCCGGCACCCAGTTCCTCGAAACCCAGCCCCAGCACGCTGGTGGCAGCGGCCTCTTCGGCCATCGGCGGCGTGCCGGACATCAGGCCACGGATGTTGCGCGCCTCTTCGGGAAAGTAGAAGCCCGTGAGCAACCGCCCGAGATTCTGGAACATCGAGATGATGAAGGCCTCTTCCACCTCGTGCGCGACAGGACAGAGCTCACCCCCCACCACCCCCGCCATCAGGCAGCGCAGGAACTCTTCCTTCAGCAGGTCGGCGTGGCTGCGGTCGCGCATGTGCTCCAGCAGCACCAGGCTCAGCGACAGGTTGCGGATGCCGTTGAGCCCCACCAGGCTCACGGCGCGCGAGACGGTGCGGATGCCGTCACCGGCACGCGCATAGTGCGCCGAGTTGACCAGGCGCAGCAGCTTGTTGGTCAGCGCCACGTCCTTGAGGATCTCGTTGGTGATGCTGCCGATGCTCTCGGACTCGGAGCTGGTCAGCTCCTGGATGCGCACCACCGCGTCGGACATGGCGGGAAAGTCGCTCTTGTGGCGCATGCGCTTGAGCAGCGCCTGCAGCACGGCGTTCTCCGAGTCCGCGCCGTCCTCGTCCGTCTCGTCCTGGGCGGCGTTGAAGTGGCCAGCCGGCTTGTCCAGCCACTGCTGCAGGTCGTCGCGCAGCGCCTGGGCGCCGGGCTGGCGCTGCGCCGGGTCGCGCGACAGCGCCTGCCGCAGGATCGCGCGCAGCCCGCCGTCCGCGTCGGGGCCCAAGGCTTCGGGCACGGCCAGTTGCTCGTGCACCAGGCGGTAGCGTGTCTGGTCGGCATCGGCCATGTCCAGCAACGGCGTGCCGGTCAGCATCTGGACCAGCAGCAGGCCGGTGGCGAAGACATCCCCGGCGGCCGTGGCCGGCTGGCCCTGTGCCACCTCGGGCGAGAGGCAGGGCTCGGCGGCACCGGGGAGCGGCGGCAACGCGAAATCCATCACCACGGCGCGTTCACCGCTGTCGACCAGCACGTTGGAGGCGCGCAGGTCCTGGTGCCAGGCGCGCAGGGCATGTGCCGCCACCAGGGCGTCCAGCACGTCGCAGCACAGGCTCACGGCCTTGCGCGCGGGCAGGGCGCCCTTGGCGGCCAGGCGCTGGTCCAGTGTCTGGCCCGGCACGAAGGCGCGCACCAGGCAGGGCTGGGTGCCTACCAGGTCCGCCTCCAGCACGGGCAGGATGCGCGGATGGGCCAGGCGCGCCTGGTTGCGGGCCTGTGCCAGCCAGCGGGCCAGCTGGTTCGGATCCACTTCGCCCTGCAGCGTGGGCAGCTTCAGCGTGACGTCCTGCTGCGCGCGCGGGTCGTGCGCCCGCCAGACCACCGCCCCGGCGCTCTCGCCCAGCCGTTCGCGCAGTTCGAAACGGCCGAGGTACGTGGCGGGGACGGCGGTGGAAGAGGCGGACATGGGGTCGTGGGCGGTGCGATCACCCATACGGCGGAGGGAAAGATCGGCAGTATGACACCGCCACGAAGGGCCTGGAAGGCGGTGCGGGGTCGCCATCGAGGGGGTCGAACGGAACCCTGCGGCCGGATATTTCACTGCAATGAAACAACCTCCACCTTTCCCCCGCTGCGCGAGGTCCGCTGTCCCCCGAGGGGTGCGTCAGCGGCTCCGCACGGCCGGGGGCCACTGACATGTCAGTGCTACCATCACCGTACCTGCACTCTCGGGTCCCGCGCATGATCTTTCCCTCCACCGGCGATGGCCTGGCCTTGGGCCTGGGGGGCGCCCCGCTGGGCAACCTGTTTGCCGCGCTGCCCGAAGCGCAGGCGCAGGCCCTGTTGCAGGATGCGTTGCGCAGCGGCTGCCGCGTCTTCGACACCGCCCCCCACTATGGCAATGGCCTGAGCGAGCACCGCCTGGGCGCGGCCTTGCGCGGCGTGCCGCGCGACGACGTCGTGGTGTCCACCAAGGTCGGGCGCCTGCTGCACCCCCGCACCGATGCGCCGCGTGCGCAGAACGGCTATGTGGAGGTGCTGCCCTTCGTGCAGTCCTGGGATTTCTCGGCGGCCGGCGTGCGGCGCAGCGTGGAGGACAGCCTGCAGCGCCTGGGCCTGGCGCGTCTGGACGTGGTCTACGTGCACGATTGCGATGCCTCGGTGCATGGCGTCGACTACCCGCGCGTGCTGGCCCAGGTCGTCCACGAAGCATTGCCCGAGCTGCGGCGCCTGCGCGATGCGGGCCTGCTGCGCCACATCGGCCTGGGTGTCAACGACGTGGCCGTGTGCCTGGACGTGCTGGCGCAGGCCGAGCTGGACTGCCTGATGCTGGCGGGGCGCTACAGCCTCATCGACCACAGTGCCCTGCCAGCGCTGCTGTCGCTGTGTGCGCAGCGCGGCGTGCGCATCGCGCTGGGGGGTGTCTTCAACTCCGGCATCCTGGCCACGGGCGTGCGGCATTCCGGCGAACTGCGCTTCAACTACGCACCGGCCGCTGCGCACCGGGTACAGCAGGTCGCCCGCATCGAGGCCCTCTGCGAGGCGCACGGCGTGCCGTTGCGCGCAGCCGCATTGCAGTTCCCCTTGGCGCATCCTGCGGTGGAGATCGTGATGCTGGGCGCCACCGACACCACGCAGTGGGAGGACGCACGGCGCATGGTGGCGCACCCCATTGCGCCGGCCTTCTGGGCCGGCCTGCGCGCCGAAGGCCTGCTGCCTGCCGACGCGCCCACGCCATGATCGACGCGCACTTCCACATCTGGCGGCCCGCGCGCGGCGACTACGGCTGGCTCACGCCCGCACTCGGCGCGTTGTACCGCGATGTGGCGCTCGACGACTGGCGCGCCGTGGCACAGCCCTGCGGCATCACGGCCGGCGTGATGGTGCAGGCCGCGCCCACCGAGGCCGAGACCGCGTTCCTGCTGCAACAGGCAGCCGACGCGCCCGACGTGCTGGCCGTGGTGGGCTGGGTGGACCTGCTGGCATCCGATGCGCCGGACCGCATCGCGGCGCTGGCCACGCAGCCCAAACTCAAGGGCCTGCGGCCCATGCTGCAGGACATCGCCGATCCGGACTGGATCCTGCAGCCGGCGCTGGAGCCCGCGCTGCGCGCGCTGGAAGCCAGCGGCCTGGCCTTCGATGCGCTGGTGCGCAGCGTGCACCTGCCGCGCATCACCGAACTGGCCCGGCGCTACCCGCGCCTGCGCATCGTGGTCGACCACGGCGCCAAGCCGGACATCGCGCAGGGCGAATGGGAGGGCTGGCACGACGGCCTGCAGCAACTGGCTTGCGCGCCGCAGGTCTTCTGCAAGCTCTCGGGCCTGTGGACGGAGGCCGCTCCGGGCGCGGATGTGGCGGTGCTTGCACCCTACCGCGACGCCGTATTGCAGGCCTTCGGTTCCGAGCGCACGCTGTGGGGCAGCGACTGGCCCGTGCTCGAACTCGCTGGCGAGTACGTCGCATGGCACGCCGCAGCGCGCCGTGATGCACCCTTGCCACCATGGGCCGCATGCACGGACGCGGCAGCGCGGCGGGCCTACCGCCTCTAGCGACGCGGCATCAGAACCGGTACTTCAACCCCACCGTCACGGTGTCGAGGTTGCTGCGTCCGGTGCTGGTGGCGTCGCCCAGGTGTTGGTACCGGTCCCAGCCCACCAGCGCGTCCATCTTCGGCGTGAGCTTGTACGACACGCCCGCGCCCACGGTGAGCGCCGCACGGTTCTTGTCCTGCGACACGGCATAGGTGCTGCCGGTGCCGGTGAAGCTGGTGTCGGCGAAGAACACGCCGCCCTTGCCGTAGACGGAGAAGTCGTTGTTCAGCGGCAGCGTGCCCACCGCAGACAGGTTCCAACCGTCGGTACGCCACCGGCCACTCACGGTGTCGGCGGTGGGTGAGGTCACGTTGGCGTTGTACTTGTAGCGTCCGAGGTTCTGGTAGCCGCCTTCGATGGCGAAGTTGGGGTTGATCTGGTAGCCCAGCGACAGGCCCAGCACGCCACGCGTGTTGTCCTGCGAGACGCTGCCACCCAGCCCGGACGCCGACAGGCCGGCCGCGCCGGTGGATTCGGTGGTGTGGCCCGCGCCGAGGTTGACGGTGCCGTACCAGGGGGAGGTGGCTGCGGTCTGGGCCTGCGCAATTCCGGTGCCGCCGAGCGCGGCGATTGCGGCTGCGAGAGGGACCACGGCCCGTGCCCACACATTGCTCTGGATGCTCATGACTGACTGACTTTCTTGAATGCGACCATGTGGATCGCCAAGCCATGCTAGGAGCGGCTGCCGGTACGGATGTGGCTGCCCGGCAAAGAGCGCGTGAAGTGTGTAAGCAACAGGTTGTTGCTGCGACCTGCTCGCCTCGCGGCACGCGTCAGAGGAACGCGCGTGTGAACACCTGTTGCGGCGTCGGCCGGTGTGGCCAGGCCTTGGTGCTGCCCAGGTGTTCAATGGCCAGCGTCAGGCGGCCGTCATCGGCATCACCGACGGGCCGCAAGCTGCCGTCGGAGGCCGGCATGTCGCCCTGCAGGGTTCCGCGCCAGCGTTCCAATTCCACCGCCCGGTCCAGTTGCGGGCAGCGTGCGAGCACGGCATCGATGGCCTCGTCAGGCGCGGCCTGTGCGGCCAGCACGCCTTCGCGCGCACATCGCACCAGAGTCCGCACAGCCTCCGGCTGCGTGTGCATCACATGCGACGCCACCATCAGCGCACTGCCATACAGCCAGGGGCACTGCGTGCGAAAGGGTAAAAAGCGCAGCGCCGTGGCCGCTGCTGCCCGATGCCGGCCAGGGCCGCGGTATGCGTGGTGGTGTAGCCGAACACGCCATCGGCCTCGCCGGCCAGCATCTGGCGCAGCAGCTCCGCCATCGGGGCATCTACTGTGCGGATGTGCACCGCATCGGCTGCGAGGCCGCAGGCCGCCGCATAGGCAGGGAAGGTCTGCAGGGCCACGTCGCTGGCGTGGCCGATCAGCCGGCGCCCGGCCAGGTCGGAAGGGGCATGGATCGGGCCGCCCCGGGCCACCGAGATCACCGATGGCGCCCGTTGGTGCACGATGTACACGGCCAACGCGGCATCGCGCTGCGGATCCTGCGCCACGGTCTCGATCAGCGCGTTCAGGTCGCCGTAGGCGGCGTCGAAGCCCTCGTTGCACAGGCGCGGGGCCGCGGTGTAGGCGCCGCGCCCCTCGGTGAACACGATGTCCAGCCCCGCGTCGCGGAAGAGGCCGCGCGCATCGGCCAGCGCCAGGAAGGCGTTGGCGCCGGTGAAGGGCGAGTTGAGCAGCAGGCGGATGCGGGTCATGGCGTCAACCAATGTTCAACGCGCCAGGCTGGTGACGCGCTGCGCCATGGGCGGCAGGAAGGCGTGCGAGAACACCTCCTCCACCCCCGGCGTGCGTGGCCAGCCGCAAGTGCGCGCCAGCAGCGCCAGGCCTCGCGCCAGGCGCTGGTCGTCGACGTCGCCGATGCCGATGCGTGCGCCCTCGGGGTCGGCCATCTCCGCGGCCAGGGTGCCCAGCAGCCGCCGGTGCTGGATGCCGGCATGGATGGACGGCGCCGCACGCAGCAATGCCGCAATGCCCGCGTCGGGATCGGCCGCCGTGTCCGCCACACCGCGGTTGAGCGCGTGCACCAGGCCGCGCACCTGCTCCGGCGCGCGCTGCGCCAGGCTCTGCGACACCATCAGGCAGTTGGCGTACAAGTCCGGCACATGGTCCACGAAGTTCAGGAAGCGCAGGGACGCAGGGTCCACTTCCAGCGGCGCCACGGCGGCGAGGATGGTGTTGACGAAACCGAAGACACCGTCCACCTGGCCCGGCAGCAGCAGGTCGCGCACCTGCGCGCCCAGCGACAGCGATGAGGGCGTGATGCGGACCTGCGCAGAGTCGATGCCTACCGCATCCGCGAGCGCCGGGAACAGCAGCAGCGCCGCGTCGTGTGCGTGGCCCGAAAGGTGGCTGCCGGCCAGGTCGCTGGCGCTGTGCAACCGGCCATCGGCACGCACCGCGATCGTGAAGGGCGGTGCGTTGAACATCGCGTACACGCCCAGCGCCGCGGCCTCGGGCTCGGCCGCCACGCGGGCGGCCAGCGCGCCGAGGTCGCCATAACCCACGTCGAAGCCATCGCGGCCGATCAACGGCACCACGGCGGCCGCACCTTCGCCGCCCACGAACTCCAGCACCAGTCCGGCCTCGCGGAAATAGCCGCGCTCCTGGGCCAGCACGAAGGGGGCATGCGGGCCGCTGAGGCCGGAGTTCAGCAACACGCGCAGGGCAGTGGTCACTGCGGAATCCGCTGCATCATTGCCCCGCCACGCCCGCCGCCACGATCTGCGGCCGCCACACGTCGATCTGCGCGGCCACATAGGCGTTGAAGGCGGCGCTGGTCATGGGTTGGTAGAACACACCGTAGACGGCCAGCTTGTCCAGCACATCCTTGCGCTGCAGCAGCGGCGCCAGCATGGCCTGCAGGCGGCCGGTGATGGCCGGTGGCAGGTTGGCCGGGCCGCTCAGGCCGTGCCAGTTCTCCACCGTCATGTCGAAGCCCTGCTCGCGGAAGGTGGGGATCTCGGGCAGCGGGGGCAGCCGCTCGGCGCTGGCCGTGCCCAGCGGCACCATGGTGCCGGCCTTGATGAAGGCCAGGTTGCCCAGCACGCCTTCGAACTGCATGTCCACCACGCCGGCCAGCAGGTCCTGGCGCAAGGGGGCGGCACCCTTGTAGGGCACATGCAGCAGGTCCACGCCGGCGATGCGCTTGAAGGTTTCGCCCACGATGTGGCCGATGGAGCCGGTGCCGCTGGAGCCGAAGGTGAGCTTGCCGGGATTGGCCTTGGCCTTGGCGACCAGTTCCTTCAGGTTCTTGACGCCCACCTTGGGGTTGGCCACGCAGCCGCCGTAGGTGGAGCCCAGGTAGGCGATGTGCGTGAAGTCCTTGACCGCGTCGTAGTTGACGGTCTTGAACTGCGTGGGCGCGATCGTGAAGGGCGCGTTGTTGGAGATCATGAAGGTGTAGCCGTCGGGCGCCTCCTTCTTCAGGGCCTCGGCGGCGATCATGCCGCCCGCACCGGGCTTGTTCTCGATCACGAAGGGCTGGCCCAGCTGCTCGGACCAGAAGGGTGCCAGCGTGCGGCCCACGAAGTCGCTGGAGCCCCCTGGCGGGAAGGAGATCAGCACCTTCACGGGGCGTGCGGGCCACGCAGGGGCCTGGGCGCGGACCAGTCCGGTGCCAAGGCCCGCGCCCGTGGCTGCAAGACCCGCGAGCAAGCCGCGGCGGGTGGGGATGTAGGGCATGTCGTGCGCTCCGGGAGATGCCGTCGCCGGCGGATGCGAAGGCATGCCGCAATTCGCATGCCAGTGCGAAGCGGCTTTTCCGGCGATCCACAGAGGCCCGCAACCGTGCTGCCTGGGGGCGAAATTGTTAGGATGACGGCACTCCACCCCCGAGGTCTGCCATGAACGCGCCACTGCACAAGGAACTGCCCCCCCACGCCCTGAACGATGCCCAGGCCCTGGCCCATGCCAGCGCGCAGTGGGACAACGACATCGTGCGCCGACTCACCGACTACATCGCCATCCCTGCGAAGTCCCCCGGTTTCGACGCGCAGTGGGAACAGCATGGTTACCTGGAGCGCGTGGTGCGGGATGCCGCGGCATGGGTGGAGGCGCAGAAGGTCGAAGGCCTGCAGCTCGAGATCGTGCGCCTGCCGGGCCGCACGCCGGTGCTGTTCTTCGAGGTGGCCGCGACACGGCCCGATGCGTCGCAGACCATCCTGATCTACGGCCACCTGGACAAGCAGCCCGAGTTCACGGGCTGGCGCAATGACCTCGGGCCCTGGACCCCGAAATACGAGGACGGCAAGCTCTATGGCCGGGGCGGCGCCGACGACGGTTATGCCGTCTACGCCAGTGTCGCGGCCGTGCAGGCGCTCAAGGCGCAGGAGGTGCCCCACCCGCGCATCGTGGGCCTGATCGAGACCTGCGAGGAAAGCGGCTCCTTCGACCTCTTGCCCTACGTGGACGCCCTGCGGCCCCGCCTGGGCGACGTGGGCCTGGTGGTCTGCCTGGACTCGGGCGCAGGCAACTACGACCAGCTCTGGCTCACCACGAGCCTGCGCGGCATGGCCAGCGGCGTGCTGAAGGTGGAGGTGCTCACCGAGGGCATCCACTCCGGCGACGCCTCGGGCCTGGTGCCCTCGAGCTTTCGCATCATGCGCCAGGTGCTGGACCGGCTGGAGGACAGTGCCACCGGCCGCATGCTGCCGGCCAGCTTCCACTGCGAGGTGCCGGCGGATCGGCTGGCACAGGCCCGCGCCACGGCGGCGATCTTGGGCGAGGAAATCTACAAGCGCTTCCCTTGGGCGCACTACGACTGTGGTGGCGCCACGCAGACGGCACTGCCCACCACCACCGACCCGGTGCAGGCACTGATGAACCGCACCTGGCTGCCCACCCTCAGCGTCACGGGCGCGGAGGGTTTCCCGGCACTGGCCGATGCCGGCAACGTGCTGCGCCCCTACACCGCCTTCAAGCTCAGCCTGCGCCTGCCGCCGCTGGTGGATGCGGCGAGCGCCGTGCAGGAGCTCAAGACGCTGCTGGAGGACAACGCACCCTACCAGGCCCGCGTGACCTTCGAGAGCAAGGGCGCGGCCAGCGGCTGGAACGCGCCGGCCATGACGCCGTGGTTCGAGCAGGCGCTGAACGCGGCTTCGCAGGCGCATTTCGGTGCACCCTGCGGCTACATCGGCCAGGGCGGCACCATTCCGCTGATGAACATGCTGGAGAAAGGCTTTCCCACGGCGCAGATGATGGTCTGCGGCGTGCTGGGGCCGCGCAGCAACGCGCACGGGCCCAACGAGTTCCTGCACGTCCCCTATGCCAAGAAGCTCACCGCCGCGGTGGCGCAGGTGATCGCACGCGTGCCATGACCAGCCCATCGCGGGCCCTGGCGCCGCATGGCTGAATCCACCTCCAGCCCCTTCACCGCCCGCGACGGTACCAACCTGGTGCTGGTGGACTGGCCCCTGGAACAGGGCCCGGTGCGTGGCGTGGTGCTGCTGGTGCACGGGCTGGGTGAACACGCCTGGCGTTATGCCCACGTGGCCGAGCGGCTGAACGAGTGGGGCTTCGTCGTGCGTGCCTACGACCAGTACGGGCACGGCGAGTCCATGGGGCCGCGAGGTGCCCTCACCAGCGCGGACCGGCTGGTGCAGGACCTGGTGGACGTGGTGGACGAATCGCGCACGCGCATGCACGACGGCACGCCGCTGATCCTCCTGGGCCACAGCCTGGGCGGGCTGGTGGCGGCATGCGTGGTGGCCGAGGGCCTGCGGCCCGTGGAAGGGCTGGTGTTGTCCTCGCCGGCCTTCGACGCGGGCTTCGGGCCGCTGCAGAAAATGTTGCTGGCCGTGGTGCCGCGCCTGGCGCCGGACTTGCGCGTGGGCAACGGCCTGGACCCCGCGCTGCTGTCGCACGATGCCGGCGTGGTGGCGGCCTACCGCGCCGATCCGCTGGTGCATGACCGCATCGCGGCGCGGCTGGCCGCTTTCATCGCCGACCGCGGGCCGCGCACCGTGGCCCGGGCGGCGCAGTGGAGCGTGCCCACGCTGCTGATGTACGCCGGGGACGACGGGATCGTCCGCGCTTCCGGCAGCCAGGCCTTCGCGCTGGCGGCGCCGGCGGCGGTGGTGAGCGCGCAGCGCTTCGACGGGCTGTACCACGAGCTCTTCAACGAGTCCCAGGAGCACCGCGAACGGGTGTTCTCCCACCTGCGCGCGTGGCTGGACGCGCGCTTCTAGCCCGCCCGGGCGGACCGGATCAACCTGCTGCCGCGCGCGGTCCGCGCATTTGCAGCGCGAACCACACCAGCGTGGCCGCCATCAGCAGCACCGGCACCAGCGAGCCGATGTTGAGCCATGCCCATCCACGGGTGGTGACCAGTGCGCCCGAGGCGAAGGAGGTGCAGGCCATCAGCGCGAAGACGCAGAAGTTCATCGCGCCCTGCGCGCGGTCTTTCTCTTCAGGGCGGTAGGCCTTCAGCGCCAAGGTGGTGGCGCCGGTGAACAGGAAGTTCCAGCCCACGCCCAGCAGCAGCAGCGCGCCCAGGAACTGCTGCAACTCGACGCCCGACAGGGCGATGGCGATACACAGCGCGTTGAGCAGCACGCCCACGCCCATGATCTGCAGCACGCCGAATCGGCGGATCAGGTGGCCGGTGAAGAAGCCCGGGGCGAACATGCCGATCACATGCCACTGCAGCACCGTGGCCGCGTCCTCGAAAGGCAGGCCGCAGACCTGCATGGCCAACGGTGTGGCGGCCATCAGCAGGTTCATCACGCCGTAGCCGAGCGCCGCGCCCAGCGTGGAGACGATGAACACGGGCTGGCGCACGATCTCGGCCAACGGCCGGCCCGCGGACTGGCGCGTGCCCGTCGGCGCCACCGGTGGAAAGCGCAGCACCGCCATCAGGACCATCGCCAGCAGCCCCACACCCGCCAGCGCCAGGTAGGCACCCGCGAAGGGCGTGGCCAGCAGCGCCTTGCTGTGCGTAGCCAGGTAGGGGCCGCCGATGGCGCCCAGCAGTCCGCCGGCCAGCACCAGGGACACGGCTTTCTCGCGCGCGGCCGGGGCCACGAGTTCGGCCGCGGCGAAGCGGTAGAGCTGGCCGTTGGCGCTGTAGTAGCCCGCCACCACCGTGGAGGCCACCAGCAACCAGAAATTGCGGCTGTGCACGGCCCAGGCACATACCAGCGCCGACGCCACGGCCACCACCAGTCCCAGCTGGAACGAGGCCTTGCGGCCCCAGGCCGCCTGGCTGCGCGCCACCAGCGGTGCGCTCAGTGCGCCGCCGACGACATAGCCCATCACGGGCAGCGTGGCCATCCAGCCGAGCGGCGCCAGGCTCAGGCCGATCAGGCCGTTGATGGCGATGAAGACCACGTTGTTCGTGAGGAACAGGCCCTGGCACAGTGCCAGCAGCACGAGGGAAGCGTTCATGCGAGCACGGCCAGTGCCGCGAGCGCGGCGGTGTCGGTGCGCAGCACGCGGGCACCCAGCGTGAAGGGTGCGAAGCCGCGGGCCAGCGCCTGCGATTCCTCGCCCGGGCTCAGCCCGCCTTCGGGCCCGAGCAGCAGCGTGATGCCCGATGCGACGCCATCCGTGCCGTGTGCCAGCGCCTGCAGGGCAGTCGCCTGGGGCAGGAAGGACAACATCCCCAGGCAGTGCCCGTCCGGCGCGCCTTCACCCACACGCTCCAGCCACGCCGGCAACGACGCCACGGTATGCACAAGCGGCACGCGATTGCGCCCACACTGCTCACAGGCCGCGACGGCGATGCTCTGCCAGTGGGCCTGCTTCTTCTGGGCGCGGGCCGCATCCAGGCGCAGCACGCTGCGCTCGCTCATCAGAGGCTGGATCGCCGCGACGCCCAGCTCGGTGGCCTTCTCGACCAGCCAGTCCATGCGTTCGTTCGCGGGCATGCCCACCGCGAGCACCACGGCACGCGAGGCCTCGCGCGAAACCGCGACGTGGCGTTGCACCGTGGCGACGACGTCCTGCCGGCCCATGGTGGTGACGGTGGCCTCGAACTCCCCCTCCAGGGCCACGCCCTCCGCGTCGCCGCCGAACAACGTGATGGCATCACCGGGCTGCAGCCGCAGCACCTGCACGTGCCGCGCGGCGCCAGGGGGCAGCTGCAGTTCGGCGCCAGGGCGCAGCCCCTGGGCCACGTGGAATCGGGGCACCGCGGCCATGGTGCAGCGCCTCAGCCGCGCCCGAAGACGAAGGTGGCCGCGTCCTGCACGCCTTCGGCGGCATCGACCAGGCGCAGCAGCGGCTTGAGCTCGATGTACCGGGCCGCCGTGGCGCGCACCTGGTCGATCGACCGCGCGCGGTCGATGGAGGGCGCCGGTGCCGCCTCGCCACCATGGCCAGCACCGGACTGGCTGGCCAGCGCAAGAAGGCCCAGCTGCCCCAGGTCGCGCTCCAGGGCTGCCCATTCCACACCACGGTAGAAAGCTCCGAAGTCGTCCCCCACGGGCAACTCGGCGGCACGCGCCTTTTGCCAGTACCGCACCGTGAGATCCAGCACGAAGTCCTCTTCCCAGGGCCGCTGGCTGTCGCGCACCAGGCTGGCGATGTCGCTGGGAACGGGGCCCTCGTGCGCACCCTGCACATCCAGCACCTGCCACGCAGGCGCCACCCGTAGCGCGCGGGGACTGAAGTTGCCATGCACGAACACCGACGGCCACGACCGGTTGTGCTGCAGCAGGACGTCGTAGACCCTGTGCAAGCGCTGCAGCTGGTCGGCTGCGATGGCCAAGCCCCGGTACCCCTGCAGGTAGGCCTGCGTGAAGCGGTCCAGCGCGGCGCGCTGCTGCGTGGGGTCCATCGGCGGCAACACGCCCGGGCGCGAAGCGCGCTGCCACTGCAGCAGCAGTTCGATGGCCTGGAGGTAGTGGGGCAGCGCCTCGGCGGGCGCCATCGCTGCCAGAGTTTCGTGGAGGGTGCGGGCCGACGCCTCGGCGCCGTCTGGATTTGCCGGTGCCATCAGCCCTGCCTCGGCCAGCAGGCGGACCAGGTCGGGCGGGGTCGCCGGGTCCGGCGGGGCTGCAGAGTGGCTCATGGATAATCCGATTCTACAAATCGGTCGCCGCCGCCCTGGCCGGGCCGCCTTTCCGCAGAACCTTCCGCCACCCTGTTCCCTGATGCGCGCCTTGAAACTTGTCTGCCGCCATGTGGCCCTCCCGGAGGGGAAGGTGCGGCATGGGATGGGCGGGATGCTGGTGCTGGCCTGCCTGCAGGCTGCGGCGCTGCCCGCGCAGGCCCAGGTCCAGGAGCTGGGCGCGGGCAGCCTGCGCAGCAGCCGCATGCTCGAAGAGCAGACCCCGCGCACGGACCAGGAGAAGCGCCCGACGTTCCTGACGGGTGACCAGGTGACGGCACGGCCCGACCTGGAAACGGTGGTGGACGGCAACGCGATGATGCGCCGTGGCGACATGGTCATCCGTGCCGACCGGCTGGAGTACACCGACCCCGAGGACCGCGTGCGTGCCACCGGCAACGTGCATATCAACCGCGCAGGCGATGTCTACGAGGGGCCAGCCCTGGAACTGAAGGTGGAGTCCTTCGAGGGCGTGTTCCTCAACCCGCGCTACCAGTTCCTGCAGGGCGGCGGGCACGGCGAGGCCGCGCGCGTGGATTTCGTCGACCAGGACCGCACGGTGATCCGCGAGGCCACCTACACCACCTGCCGCCGCGAGCCTGGGCCCGCCTGGATGCCCGCGTGGATCCTGCGCGCCGCCAGCATCAGCATCGACAGCGAGGAAGAGATTGGGTATGCCGAAGGCGCGCTCCTGAGCTTCAAGGGCGTACCGCTGCTGCCCGTGCCGGCGTTGAGCTTTCCCCTGAGCAGCAAGCGCAAATCCGGCTACCTGCCGCCCACCTTCGGCGTGGACAACGTCAACGGTGTCGAGGTGTCGGTGCCGTACTACTGGAACATCGCCCCCAACCGCGATGCGACGCTGATCCCCAGCGTGATGAGCAAACGCGGTGTCAGCCTGGGCGGCGAGTTCCGGTACCTGGAGACCGACTACAAGGGCCAGGCGCATGTCAACTACCTGCCCAACGACCAGCTGCGCGAGCGCGACCGCTGGTCCTACGACCTGTTGCACAGCGGAACCCTGCGCACGGGCATTTCTGGCGTGGGCAACCTCGGGGTCTACCTGGCGCTCAACCGCGTCAGCGACAACAACTACTGGAAGGACTTCCCGCGCGAGGGCACCACGGCGCTGACACAGCGGCTGCTGCCCAACGACCTGCAGCTCTCCTGGTCCAGTGGCTACTTCAGCACCAGTTTGCGTGTGCTGAAGTGGCAGACGTTGCAGGATGTGAGCGCGCCCATCACGCCGCCCTACGACCACATGCCGCGCGTGGCCATGGCCTATACCCGCACGGACGTTGCCGGCTTCGACTACAGCTTCACCGCCGATACCACGCATTTCCAGGCGGACCGCCTGCTGACGCTGCAGCCCAACGCGCAGCGCAGCGTGGCCCTCGCGCAGGTCAGCCGGCCGTTCATCACGCCCTACGGCTTCCTCACGCCCAAGCTGCAGTTGCATGCCACGAACTACAGCTTCGACACGCCGCTGGCCAACGGCCGCACCGGCGCCTCGCGGGTGTTGCCGACCGTGAGCCTCGACAGCGGCCTGGTCTTCGAACGCGACACGCAGCTCTTCGGCACGGGGTTCCGCCAGACGCTGGAGCCGCGGGCCTTCTACGTCAACACGCCGTATCGCGCGCAGAACTACCTGCCGAACTACGACAGCGGCATCAACGATTTCAACTTCAGCAGCATCTATTCCGAGAACTCGTTCGTGGGCAATGACCGCATCGTGGACGCGAACTCGCTCACGGTGGGCGTGACCACACGGCTGCTGAACCCCGACACGGGTGCGGAGGCAGCGCGCTTCGGCATCGCCCAGCGCGTGAATTTCCGCGACCAGCAGGTGACCCTCGCCGGCTCGACGCCCGCCAAGAAGGGTGCCAGCGACCTGCTAGTGGGCGCCACGCTGAACCTCGATCCGCGCTGGACCTTCGATTCCACGGTGCAGTTCAACACCGACACGGGGCGGTCGGTGCGTTCGACCATCGGGGCGCGCTACAACCCGAGCAACTACCGCGTGGTCAGTGCCGCCTACCGCCTGCAGCGTGGCCTCAGCGAACAGATCGACGTCGGCTGGCAATGGCCCGTCAACGACCTGTGGGGCGACAAGGGCAGCGACCTCGGCGCCGGCCGGGGCCAGGGGCCGGGCCGCTGGTACAGCGTGGGCCGCATGAACTTCAGCATGCGCGATGGCAAGCTGGTCGACTCGGTGATCGGCTTCGAGTACGACGGCGACTGCTGGCTGGGCCGCATCGTGGTGGAGAAGATCCAGACCGGCGTGACCACGGCCAGCCGCCGCATCCTGTTCCAGCTGGAGTTCGTCGGCTTCGCGCGGGTGGGTTCCAACTCCTTGCAGTCGCTCAAGGAGAACATCCCACGTTACCAATACTTGCGTGAAAGCGTGACCTCGCCGAGCCGTTTCGGCAACTACGATTGACCCATGATGTCCGTACGTCCTTCGACTGTCCCCCATCCCGCCGCACCCGTCTCCGGGACGGCCCGGTATCGCCTGGGACGCACCACGTTCGCCGTCGTGCTGGCCTGCGCCGCGCTGGCGGCCTCCGCGCAGGGCCTGCGCCTGCAGGGCGCACCCGGCGCCGCGCCGGCTGCAGTGGCCCCGGCCGCCAACGCGTCGACGGGACAACGCGCGGCGGACTACATCGTGGCCATCGTCAACACCGAGCCGATCACGAACCACCAGGTGCGCCTGGAAATGCAGAACATCGCGCGCAACGCCGCGCAGAACGGCCGGCCCGTGCCCGATGTGCGGCAACTGGCCGACGAAGCGGTGGAGCGCCTGATCAACGACCGTGCACAGGTGCACCTGGCAAGGGAGTCGGGCATCAAGGTCTCGGACGCCGAAGTGAACGATGCCGAAGCCTCGGTAGCGCGGCAGAACCGCATCGACCTGGCCGAGATGCAGCGCCGCCTGGCGG
Organism: Burkholderiaceae bacterium; assembly: GCA_965278985.1. Classification (GTDB taxonomy): domain Bacteria; phylum Pseudomonadota; class Gammaproteobacteria; order Burkholderiales; family Burkholderiaceae_C; genus CAISIP01. The sequence goes on from OZ257131.1 coordinate 4,844,599, forward strand.
CCGACGGCATCGACCGCAACCAGTTCCGCAAGCAGCTGCGCGACCAGCTCATGGTCATGCGCCTGCGCGACCGCGACGTGATCCAGCGTGTCAAGGTCAGCGAGATCGACATCGACCGGTACCTGCGCGAGCAGCAGCAGTCGCCCTCGCTGCAAGGCCTGGAGATGCACCTGGCGCAGGTGCTGGTGGCATTGCCCGACACGCCAACACCCGAGCAGGTCAGCACAGCCCAGGCCAAGGCCAACGGCGTGCTGGAACGCGCACGCGGTGGCGCGGATTTCGCGGCCCTCGCACGCGAATCCTCCGACGCCCCCGACGCGTCCAATGGCGGTGACCTCGGCACCCGTCCGGCCGACCGCTGGCCGCAGCTCTTCGTCGATGCGGCGCGTGGGCTGCCCGTGGGCGGGCTGGCGCTGGTGCGCTCCGGCGCGGGCTTCCACGTGCTCAAGCTGGTCGAGAAACGCACCGAAGGCATGCCGGCCACCAGCGTCCAACAGACCCGCGCCAGCCACATCCTGCTGCGCCAGACCCCCGAGCGCAGCACCACGGCGGCGGTCGAGCAACTGGCCGCGCTGCGCGAACGCATCGTCTCCGGCGCCATCGACTTCGCCACCGCCGCACGCGAGACCTCCCAGGACGGCTCGGCCTCCCAGGGCGGCGACCTCGGCTGGACCGCGCCGGGCCTGCTGGTGCCGGAGTTTCAGGAAGCCATGGACGCGCTGCCGCCCGGACAGGTCAGCGAGCCCGTGGTGTCGCGCTTCGGCGTGCACCTCATCCAGGTCAACGACCGGCGCGTCGTCCCGCTCACCGAGCGCGAGCAGCGTGACGCCGTACGCGCCATCCTGCGCGACAAGAAGGCCGACGAGCAGTTCCTGAGCTGGGCGCAGGAGCTGCGCGCGCGCGCCTACGTGGACATGCGCGAAGCACCCACCTTCTGACCACCCCGCAGCACGCCGCGGCCATGCCCCGTCCCTCCGGCGCGCCGCGCGCCCACATCCCCCGCAAGCGTTTCGGCCAGCATTTCCTGGTGGATGGCGCCATCGTCGATGGCATCGTCGACGCCATCGACCCGCGGCCGGGCCAGTGGCTGGTGGAGATCGGCCCGGGCACGGGTGCCTTGACGCTGCCCCTGCGCGAACGCGTGGGGCCCATGACCGTGATCGAGCTCGACCGCGACCTCGTGCGCCGCTGGCAGGCCGAGCCGGGGCTGCAGGTCGTGGCCTCCGACGTGTTGCAGGTGGATTTTTCGCGCCTGGGCCAGCAGCCGCCAGAGGGTGTCCCGGGGCCGCGCATGCGCGTGGTGGGCAACCTTCCCTACAACATTTCCACGCCGGTGCTGTTCCATCTGCTGGAGCAAGTGGAGGTCATCATCGACCAGCACTTCATGCTGCAGAAGGAAGTGGTCGACCGCATGGTGGCGTCGCCCTCCACCGAGGCCTACGGGCGGCTGAGCGTGATGCTGCAATGGCGCTATGCGATGCAGAACTTCCTGTTCGTGCCGCCCGAGAGTTTCGATCCGCCACCGCGCGTGGACAGCGCGGTGGTGCGCATGCTGCCCCGCGAAGCCCCAGTGCCGGTGGACAGGAAACTGCTTGAGGACCTGGTGCGCGTGGCCTTCAGCCAGCGGCGCAAGCTGCTGCGCCACAGCCTGGGGCCATGGCTGGAGGCGCGTGCGTACGCCGGGAGTTTCGACCTGCGCCGCCGCGCCGAAGAAGTGCCGGTGGACGCCTACCTCGCCCTCGCGCAGGAACTCGGCTGAAACACCTGCCAGCAGGGGTATGCCGACGGCGCCTCACTCGCCCGTGACGCGGCGCTTGCGGGGACGGCCCGCGAACAGGCGGTCGAACAGCCGGTTCGGCAGCATGCGCAGCAGCTTGGCCACCACACCCATCTGCCAGGGAATCACGCGGTAGCTGACGCCGGCGCGTATCGCCGCGAAGGCGCGCTCCGCGAACGCTTCCGGGGACAGCAGGAACGGCATGGGATAGCGGTTTTCGCGCGTCAGCGGCGTGTCGACATACCCCGGGCAGAGGGTCACGACACGGACCCCGCTGCCCCGCATCTCGCCGCGCAAGGACTCGCAGTAGGCCACCACGGCGGACTTGCTGGCGCAGTAAGCCCCATGCCCCGGCATGCCACGGATGGCGGCGACGCTGCCGATGCCCACCACGGCACCGCTGCCGCGTTGGGCCATCGCTGCCAGGAAGGGATGGAAGGTCGCAGCCATGCCGATGTTGTTCGTGGCGAAGGTCTGCGCCAGCACGTCGAGGTCGCCCCGGATCGTGGTGTCGATGCCGATGCTGATGCCGGCGTTCGCGATGACCACGTCGGGCACGCCCTGCGCCTGCAGGCAGGCCTGCCCCGCGGCCACGATCTCGTCCACGCGTGCCACGTCGGCCGCATAGACGCGGTAGCGCTGCGGCTCCCAGCGCTGGCTGCGCGCCCAATCCTCCATCGCATCGGTGCGCCGCCCCACCAGCGCGACCGCGTACCCGGCCTGGTAGAAGCGTTGTGCCAGCGCCTGGCCGATGCCGCTGGAAGCGCCCGTGATGAACACCAAGCCGGCCATGTCAGTGGCGCCCGGCCGCCAGCAGCTGCCGACGCGTCCCTGGAGGGGACAGCGGACCTGGCAAAGCGGGCGAGCGTGGAGGCTGCGTCATCAAGGGGTCTGTTTGGGTGCCAGGACGCCCCGCACGCGCCCTTGCATGTTCATCAGGCGCTGCGTGTTGTCGTAGTCCATGGAGTCCGCCGTGAACTGGTCACGTCCGCGCTGGATCTGGACGGGCAGGTGGGACTTGACCTGGTCCGTGTCCACGAAGGCATGCAGGTACTCGCCACGGAACTCCATGCGCGGTGTGTCCTGCCCCGCCGCGGACTTCATCGCTTCACGCACCACCAGCGCATTGCCGAACAGTTCGACCTCGGACGCATCCCCGTTGGACAACGCGCGGTTCGCGGTGGCGGTGGTCAACCGGTGCTGCTGGTCGAAGGCGCGGATGCGCACCTTGTCGATCTCCAGCATGTCGGTGTCGGGGAAATGGCGCGCGGTGTCACCGAAGACCTCGCTCTTGAGCAGGCCGGTGCTGGTGAAGGTCCGCACCGCGAAACGCGTCATGTAGTAGTCGGGCGTGCTGCGCGTGGCCGTGGGCACGGCCACGCGGGCCGGCTCGGGGGTGTTCTGCACCAGCCAATACGCGCCCAGCGCCAGCACGCCCATCAACAGGATGGGCAGGTACAGCGAGATACGGTCCCAGACAGCCCAGAGGCGTTTCATGGCCGCAGGACCTCGTCCAGGAAACGCACGTAGTGGCCGCTGGCCACCAGCAACACGTCGCAGAACTCCCGCGCGGCACCACCGCCACCGGGAAGGCGCGTCACATGGTCGACGCGCGCCAGGACTTCGGGATGCGCGTGCGGCGGCGCGGCGGAGAATGCGCAGCGCTGCACCAGGGGCAGGTCGGGCCAGTCATCGCCGATCACGGCAGCCTGTTCCCAGGACAGGCCCAGCGTGTGCAGGCTCTGCGCGGCCGCGGCCACCTTGTCCTCGACACCGAAATGCGCGTGCGAGATGCCCAGTGCCGACAGGCGCAGGCGCAGCGCCTCGGAGTCGCGGCCCGTGACCACCACCGGCTCGATGTGCGCACGGCGCAGCAGCTGCAGGCCGTAACCGTCCAGCGTATGGAAGCGCTTGAGGGATTCCCCTGCCGACGAGAAATACAACCCCCCATCGGTCAGCACGCCGTCCACGTCGAAAAATGCCAGCCGAAGGCCCTGGGCCTTGAGCAGCAGTTCGGGGGGAAGCTGCAGCTGCGGGCCCATCAGGAACGGTCTCCGCCGGTGGGAACGCAAGGCTGCGGGAGGTGGTCTGCCATGGGCCGATTCTAGGACCCGCCCTGCAGCCCTCCCGGGACGAAACTCCGGGACACATCCGGTGCCGCCCCGCGGCCGCGCAGGAATTCCCTTGCTAGTATGCGTGAATGTCCGCACTGGAACTCACCCTCGTTTACCTGCTGGCCGCCGTGCTGGGGGTCGTGGCCTTCCGCATGATGAAGCTGCCGCCGATGCTGGGCTATCTCACGGTGGGCGTGCTGATCGGCCCGCATGCGATGGCGCTGGCCAAGGACACCACGGGCATCCAGCACCTCGCGGAGTTCGGCGTGGTGTTCCTGATGTTCGTGATCGGCCTGGAGTTCAACATCGCGAAGCTGCGCGCGATGCGCCGGCATGTCTTTGGCCTGGGGCTGCTGCAGGTCTCGCTGACCATGCTGGGTGCCACGCTGGTGCTGTTGGCGCTGGGCCTGTGGTTGCCCGCGCCGTGGAAGACCAGCTGGCAGACGGCGCTGGCGCTATCCGGTGCACTGGCCATGAGCAGCACGGCCATCGTGGTCAAGCTGATGGTGGACCGGCAGGAGATCAATTCCGAACACGGCCAGCGCGTGATGGGCGTGCTGCTGTTCCAGGACCTCGCGGTGGTGCCGCTGCTGGTGCTGATCCCCGCGCTGGGTGCGCCGGCCGAGGCCCTGGCGGGCGCCATGCTGCTGGCCACCCTCAAGGCCACCGTGCTGATCACCGTGCTGCTGGTGGGCGGGCGCCACGTGATGCGCTGGTGGCTCACGCTGGTGGCGCGGCGCAGGAGCGAGGAGCTCTTCGTGCTGAACCTGCTGCTGATCACCCTGGGCCTTGCCTGGCTGACCGAGCACGCCGGGCTGTCGCTGGCCCTGGGGGCCTTCATCGCGGGCATGCTGATCTCGGAGACTGAATACAAGCATCAGGTGGAGACGGACATCCGGCCCTTCCACGACGTGCTGCTGGGCCTGTTCTTCATCAGCATCGGCATGCTGTTGGACTGGCGGCTGGTGCTGCAGCATTGGCCGCTGGTGCTGCTGCTTGTGGTGCTGCCCGTGCTCTTCAAGACCGTGCTGGTCACCGTGCTGACCCGCGGCCTCGGCGGTACGTGGGGCGTGTCGCTGCGCACCGGCTTGTACCTGGCGCAGGCGGGGGAGTTCGGTTTCGTGCTGCTCACGCTGTCGCAGAGCTACGCGCTGGTGCCCCCCGCGCTGCTCAACCCCATCCTCGCCAGCATGGTGCTGTCGATGCTGGCCACGCCCTTCATCGTCATGTACAGCAACCGCATCGTGATGAAGCTGGTGGCCAGCGACTGGCTGCAGCAGTCGTTGCAGATGACCTCCATCGCCCGCAAGACCATCAACACCCGCGAGCACGTGATCATCTGCGGCTACGGCCGCAGCGGCCAGAACCTCGCGCGCATGTTGGAGGGCGAGGGCATCCCGTACATGGCGCTGGACCTGGACCCCGACCGCGTGCGCCTGGCCGCCGCCGCCGGCGACTCGGTGGTCTTCGGCGATGCGGCGCGGTTGCAGGCGCTGATGGCCGCTGGGCTGTCGCGCGCCAGCGCGGTGGTCATCACCTACGTGGACACTCCCGGTGCGCTCAAGGTACTGGACAACGTCCGCAAGCAGTCGCCGCATGTGCCGGTGATCGTGCGCACGCAGGACGACCACGACCTGGACCGCCTGCAGCAGGCCGGTGCCGCCGAGGTGGTGCCCGAGGCCATCGAGGGCTCGCTGATGCTGGCCAGCCACGCGTTGGCGCTGGTGGGGGTGCCCATGCGCCGCGTGATCCGCATCGTGCAGGACCAGCGCGACGCACGCTACAACCTGCTGCGCGGCTACTTCCACGGCGCGGACGACGACCTCACCGACGACCTGCACGAGCGCCTGTCCTCCTTCACGCTGCCCATCGGCGCGCGGGCCGTGGGGCAACCACTGGCGCACCTCGCGCTGCATGCGCTGGGTGTGCGCGTGGTGCACCTGCGGCGCGACGGCGGCAAGACCATCGCCCCCAGCGACGAGGTGGAGCTGCGCAGCGGCGACACCCTGCTGCTCTCGGGCAATCCCGAGAACCTCGCGCTCGCGGAGCAGAGCCTGATCAAGGCACAATGACGGCCCACCCGGCCGCCCATTTCCTGAACACCGCCGCCATGCAGCACCTCAGCGTTTCCCAGTACCTGCGCGACCACATCCGCACGGTGCCCGACTGGCCCGCGCCTGGCGTGCAGTTCCGCGACATCACGCCACTGCTGCAGGATGCCAAGGTGTTCCGGGTGCTCATCGATGCCTTCGTGCACCGCTACATGGACTCCGCCATGCGCCCCGACGTGGTGGCGGGTCTCGACGCGCGCGGCTTCATCCTCGGTGCGGTCGTGGCCTACGAGCTCAACGTGGGTTTCGTCCCGATCCGCAAAAAAGGCAAGCTGCCGTTCACGACCGTGGAAGAGACCTACGAACTCGAATACGGCAGCGCCACGGTGGAACTGCACACCGACGCCGTCAAGGCCGGCGACCGCGTGCTGCTCATCGACGACCTGATCGCCACGGGCGGCACCATGATGGCTGGCAAGAAGCTGCTGGAGAAACTCGGCGCGACCGTGCAGGAAGGCGCAGCGATCGTGGACCTGCCCGAACTGGGGGGCTCCGACAAGCTCAAGGCCGCCGGCCTGCCGCTGTTCACGCTGGTGGATTTCGCCGGCCACTGAACACGCGGCCGTCGAACGAGGCGGTCCCATCCAGTGCACCCGTGGAACCGGCTTTGCCGGGCCACCGGGGGCGCCCCCCAGTGGGGGATATAGGACGGTTACACGCAGTGAACCGTCCGTAACGGGAGGCGTCCTTCACGTCACCGCGATCCGGCGCCGGTTGCTGACCACGCGCTTAGCCATGATGGCGCCCAACGCCATGGCCAGTGCCAGCGCCACGGTGGGGTGGCGGTTGGACAGCTCCGAGAAGCGCATCGGCGTGAGGCTCCACAACCTGCAGGCGCTGCCCGCCTGCACCGTCGCGCTGCGGGCCAGGTGCGAGAAGAAGCCACCTTCGCCCACCACCGAGCCGGCCGTCACGGTCGCCAGGCGGATCTTGCCCGCCGCGTCCTCGAAGTGCACCGTCAGCATGCCCGACTCCACGAAGTAGAGGGTGCGGTCGGCCGCATGCTGCTGGATCAGGATCTGGCTGGGGGCCAGCGCCACGGGTTGCATGAAGCCACCCAGCACGGACCAGTGCGAGGGGGTTAGCAGGTGGGCCAGCGTGGGGTCGTTGGGATTGCTGGAGATCGCCAGCAACAGGGCCTCGATGTTCGGTTTCTCACCGGGGAAGCTGGAGGTGTTCATGCGTGAGACTCCCTGATCGGTGGCTGGCTCTTGCGCGGTGTCTCTGCGTGCGGTCTGTGCGCACTACTTGCCGATGCAGAAGCGGGAGAAGATCACGCCCAGCAGGTCGTCCGCGCCAAAGGCTCCGGTGATTTCGCTGAGGGCATTGTGCGCCAATCGCAGTTCCTCGGCGAGCAGGTCCAGAGGAGGCTGCAGCTGCGCCAGGCAGGCCTGCGCGGCGTCGAGCTGCAACAGCACGCGCAGCAGCGCCTGCAGGTGCCGCTCGCGCGCCATGTAGAGGCCCTCGGCCGCGGGCTGCCAGCCGGCCAGCGCCAGCAGCAGTTCGCGCAGCGCCTGCAGGCCCTCGCCGTCGCGCGCCGAGACCTGCAGCGCGCGCTGCGCGGGCAGTGTCACCGGCGCGTCGAGGGTGTCGGCCTTGTTCCAGACGTCGAGCAGTGGCACACCCGCGGGCATGCGCTCGGCCAGCGCCTGCGCGATGGCAACCTCGCCCGCGTTGTAGTGCGCCGCGTCTAGCACCTGCCCCGTGGCGCGCGCGGCTGGCGGCAGTTGCGACAGGTCGTGCAGGAACAGCACCACGTCGGCCGAGGCGATCTCGTCCCAGGTGCGCTGGATGCCGATGCGCTCGATTTCGTCGTCGCTGTCGCGCAGGCCGGCCGTGTCGACGATGTGCACCGGCACACCCTCGATCTGGATGGTCTGCTGGACCTTGTCGCGCGTGGTGCCTGCGATGGGCGTGACGATGGCCAGCTCCATGCCGGCCAGAGCGTTGAGCAGCGAGGACTTGCCGGCGTTGGGCTGGCCCGCCAACACCACCTTGATGCCTTCGCGCAGCAGTGCGCCCTGGCCCGCCTTCGCACGCGTGGCCAGGACGGATGCGCGCAGGCGCGCCACGCGGCCCTCGATGTCGGCGCGCTGCAGGATGTCGATGTCTTCTTCGGGGAAGTCCAGGCTGGCCTCGACCAGCATGCGCATCTCGACCAGGGCATCCGACAACGCCTGGATCTCGGCCGAGAAGGCACCTGACAGGGAGCGGCTGGCGCCCCGCGCAGCCGCCTCGGTGCTGGCATCGATCAGGTCGGCCACGGCCTCGGCCTGGGCCAGGTCGAGCTTGTCGTTCAGGAAGGCGCGCTCGGTGAACTCACCCGGCCGCGCCACGCGCATGCCCAGCGGCTGGCCCAGCTCCAGGCACCGGGCGAGCAGCAGCTGCAGGACGACCGGGCCGCCGTGGGCCTGCAGCTCCAGCACGTCTTCGCCGGTATAGGAATGGGGTGCTGGAAAGTGGATCGCCAGGCCCTGGTCGAGGGTCTCGCCCCGGGCATCGCGGAATGGCAGGTAGGTGGCTTCGCGCGGGCGCAGGGCGCGGCCGCACAGGGCCTGCACCAGCGCGCCGAGTTCCGGACCCGAGATGCGCACGATGCCCACACCGCCCCGCCCGGGGGCGGTGGCGATGGCGGCAATAGGCAGGGTCTGCGGGAGGGGTGGCGGGCGGTCCATGGAGCGGGGCCGCACAGTGGCGGCGCGGTGTCCGCGCCTACTTGAACTTCGGCAGGTTGAACTGCGGCGGCACGCCCATGCGCGTGTTGATGATCCACTGCTGCGCGATGGACAACACGTTGTTGGTGATCCAGTACAGCACCAGACCGGCCGGGAAGAAGAAGAACATCACCGAGAACACCAGTGGCATGAACCACATCAGCTTGGCCTGCATCGGGTCCGGCGGCGCCGGGTTCAGCGCGGTCTGCAACAGGCTGGTAGCAGTCATCACCAGCGGCAGGATGAAGAACGGGTCGGGCGAAGAAAGGTCCTTGATCCACAAGATCCAGGGTGCACCGCGCATCTCCACGGACGACAGCAGCACCCAGTACAGCGCGATGAACACCGGGATCTGGATCATGATCGGGAAGCAGCCGCCCAGCGGGTTGACCTTTTCCTCGCGGTAGATCTTCATCATCTCCTGCTGCATCTGCTGCGGGTTGTCCTTCAGGCGCTCGCGCATGGACATGATCTTGGGGTTGATGGCCTTCATCTTGGCCATGCTGGCGTAGGCCTTGGCGTTGAGCCAGTAGAAGGCCATCTTCAACAGCAGCACCAGGCCCATGATGGACCAGCCCCAGTTGTGCAGGAAGCCGTAGAGCTTGTCCAGCAGCCAGTACAGCGGCTTGGAGATGATGTAGAAATAACCGTAGTCCTTGACACGCTCCAGGCCGGGGGCCAGCGCTTCCATGGTCTTCTCGAGCTGCGGACCGACGTAGAGCTTGGCATCGACTGCCTTGCTGGCGCCAGGGGCCACGGCGTCGATGGGCGTGATCATGGTGGCGCGGTAGCAGCAGTCGGGCACCGCAGTTCCGATGTCGGCCGCATCCAGCGAGAACGTGCGCGAAACACCGTCCGGCAGGATCCAGGCGCTGACAAAGTAATGCTGCACCATGGCCACATACCCGTCGTTGGCCTGCTTCTGGTAATCGGCCTTGCCCTTCTTGATGTTGGCGAACTCGACCTTCTGGTACTTGCTGGCATCGGAGTAGACCGCCGGGCCGGTGAAGGTGGAATAGAAGCTGGACTCACCCGGCGGCTTGTTGCCGTCGCGCACCAGCTGCACGTAGAGCTGCGGCGACATGGGAACCGTGCCGGTGTTGACGACCTCGTGGCGCACGGCCATGTCGTAGGCACCGCGGCGGATGGTGTAGGTCTTGACCAGCTTCGCGCCGCCCACTTCGGGCGAGGTGAAGGTGACGCTCAGCTCGTTTTCGCCGTCGCGCAGGTCATGCGCGCCGCTGACGGTCATCGGCGTCTTGTGGTTGGGGAAGCTGGTGCCCGCCACGCTGGCGATGAGGCCCGACTGGGCGGCGTAGTAGCGGTCGTTGCGCTCGTCCAGCAGCACGAAGTCCTGGTCGCGGTGCGTCTGGTCCTTGAGTTTCAGGAATTCGGACTTGATCAGCGAACCGCCTTCGCTGTCGAAGGTCAGGCGCACCACGTCGGTGGAGACGACGACCTTCTCGCGCGGCGCCGCGGGCGCTGCAGCGGGCACGGCCGGAGCGGCAACAACGGCCGCCGTGCCCGCAGCCGACGGCACGGCGCTGGGCAGGCCCGCGGTGGCGCTGGCCGCGGAGGCGGGCGGGGCGGCGGCCGTGGCGGGTTGCTGCACCTTGGATGGTGCGGGCATGAAGGTCGGCGAGCGGCCGTTGTAGACCTGCCACTGGTCCCACAACAGCACCATGGAAAAGCCAAAGATCACCCAGAGGATGGTGCGGCGGATGTCGTTCATAAGGGTCGCTGGTTATCGATCAGAGCCGACAGGCGGCTGAAAAGGCGCGGTGGCTGTTGCGGGACGGGATCGCATCCGCCCTCGCACCAGGGCTGGCAGCGGGCGATGCGGGCGGCCGCCAGGTAGCTGCCGGCGGCAGCACCATGCTGCTCCAGCGCCTGCAGCGCATAGATGGAACAGGTGGGCTCGAACCGACAGGCACCGCCGACCCATGGACTCAACAGCAGGCGGTAGCCCTTGACGAGGGTGACCAGCGCTGCCTTGAGCATCATGCACCGACCCTGGGCGCCGTGGCCGCACGCGCCATCAGCTGCTGCAGTTCGAGTCGCACCGCCAGCTTGAGAGCATCCGAGGTGGCGCTCACGAAGTGCTTGCGGTCGAAGCTGCTGCGCAGCCGCACCAGATGCGCAGCAGTGGGCAGACGGTCTTCGAACATTCCCGCCACGGCATGGATCTGCCGCTTGATGGCGTTGCGCGTGACGGCCCGGCGGGCCCAGCGCTTGGGCACCATGGCACCGAGCCACACGGCAGGCGGCTCGGCGAACAAGGGCGGGGGAACGTGGCCAGCCACCGGCACGGTGCCAGTGCGCGCATCCTGCAGGCCGCAGCGGTGCAACGCGAAATGGGTGGTCGATGCCACCCGCTCACCCGCCAGCACGGCCTGGAACTGCGCCCTGGTCTTCAGTCTTTGCACCGCAAGCAACAAAATGGCCTGGAACCATCGGCCCAGGCCATATGCATTGTCGTGGGGTCGGACTCAGACCGCGAGGCGCTTGCGGCCCTTGGCACGGCGCGCATTGATGACGGCGCGGCCGCCACGGGTCTTCATGCGGACCAGGAAGCCGTGGGTACGGGCGCGGCGGATCTTGGAGGGTTGGTAGGTGCGTTTCATGGTGATTTCCTAGTGGATACAAGCTCGCGACAGCGTCGCCGGACCCCGCAGTGCCACCGCTGTCCGGCCATGGTGGCTGCAGACGCGGCGACCGGCACCAGCGGGGTGGCAACGGCAAGCCCGCCATCAAGGCAGCTTTGCCGCTAATTGCCACTCCTGTGCCATTCGCTTCAGGGCGAACCGCGCATTATCCGCATTTTTTACTTACGCGGCAAGCCTTTAGCGGCCAAACACCGTGCACTGCAAGAACTTCCTATCTTCCCTTCACATGCTCTCGCGCTGTTGTGGATAAGGGTTTGATAAATTAGAATCGCCGGCCTCCCAAACAAGAACTATCCACAGAGACCACAACAACTAATGGCTGATGGACAGCAACTCGCCCCCGGTGGCGCGATGGCCCTCACCGCAGGGCAAAGCCTCTGGCAGACATGCCTCGAACAACTGGTGCAGGAAGTACCCGAACAGCAGTTCAACACCTGGATCAAGCCCCTCGCCGCAGTGGTGTCGGAAGACTTCTCCAAGGTCACCCTGCTCGTGGCCAACCGCTTCAAGCTCGACTGGGTGCGCGCCCAGTACAGCGGCCGGATCGCGGCCTCGTTGGAGAAGATCTATGGTCAGCCTGTGCTGCTCGAGTTGGCGCTGGCTCCGCGGGAAAGCGTTGCCAGGCCTGTACCTGCGACGGTGGCCCGTGATATCCAGGTGGCCGAAGAGGGCATCGATGCCGCCGAGGACAAGAACCCTTCTGGCTCGCGCAACCGCATCAATTCCAGCCTGAGTTTCGAGTCCCTGATCGAAGGTTCGGCCAACCGCATGGCGCGCGCAGCGGCCATGCACGTGTCCGACATGCCGGGCCACCTGTACAACCCCCTGTTCATCTATGGCGGCGTGGGCCTGGGCAAGACCCACCTGATGCACGCCGTGGGCAACCGGCTGCTGTCGAACAAGCCCGGCGCCAAGGTTCTCTACATCCACGCGGAACAGTTCGTATCGGATGTGGTCAAGGCCTACCAGCGCAAGACTTTCGACGAATTCAAGGACCATTACCACTCGCTTGACCTGCTGCTGATCGACGATGTGCAGTTCTTTGCCAACAAGGAACGCACCCAGGAAGAGTTTTTCAACGCCTTCGAAGCGCTGCTGGCCAAAAAGAGCCACATCGTGATGACCAGCGACACCTATCCCAAGGGGCTGGCGGACATCCACGAGCGGCTGGTCTCGCGGTTCGACTCGGGCCTGACGGTGGCCATCGAGCCGCCCGAGCTGGAGATGCGCGTGGCCATCCTGATCAACAAGGCACGCGCCGAGGGCTCCGAGATGCCCGAGGAAGTGGCCTTCTTCGTGGCCAAGAACGTGCGCTCCAACGTGCGCGAGCTCGAAGGCGCGCTGCGCAAGATCCTGGCGTATTCGCGCTTCAACCAGAAGGACATCTCCATCGCCCTGGCGCGCGAGGCGCTGCGCGATTTGCTGCAGATCCAGAACCGGCAGATCTCGGTGGAGAACATCCAGAAGACGGTGGCCGACTATTACAAGATCAAGGTCGCCGACATGTATTCCAAGAAGCGCCCTGCCAGCATCGCGCGCCCGCGGCAGATCGCGATGTACCTGGCCAAGGAGCTCACGCAGAAGAGCCTGCCCGAGATCGGCGAACTCTTCGGCGGCCGCGACCACACCACGGTGCTGCACGCGGTGCGCAAGATCGGTGGCGAGCGGCAGCAACTCAGCGAGCTCAACCAGCAATTGCATGTGCTGGAACAAACCCTCAAGGGGTAACGGAGCCGTGCTGGAAAACAGGGAGAATGCTACGGTTCTTACACGAGGCAACCGGCACCACCAGGGGCCGCACCGGTTCGGGCCGAACCCATGCAATCAGAGGTTGAGATGATCGTATTGAAATCTACGCAGGACAAAGTCCTCTCGGTACTGCAGTCCGTGGCGGGCATCGTGGAGCGCCGCCATACGCTGCCGATTCTGGCCAATGTCCTGATCCGCAAGACCGGCGGCAATGTGCAGTTCACGACCAGTGACCTGGAAATCCAGATCCGCACCGATGCCGAGCTGGGCGGTGACAGCGGCAACTTCACCACCACCGTGGGCGTGCGCAAGCTCATCGACATCCTGCGCACCATGCCGGCCGACCAGACCGTGTCGCTGGAGTCCAGCCAGAACAAGCTGCTGCTCAAGGGTGGTAAGAGCCGCTTCACGCTGCAGACGCTGCCGGCCGAAGACTTCCCGCTGGTGCAGGAGTCGCCGAGCTTCGGTCCCGTGTTCAGCGTGCCGCAGAAGACGCTCAAGGACCTGCTGGGCCAGGTGTCCTTTGCCATGGCGGTGCACGACATCCGTTATTACCTCAACGGCATCCTCTTCGTGGCCGAAGGCAAGCAGCTGAGCCTCGTGGCCACCGACGGCCACCGCCTGGCTTTCGCATCCGCCACGCTGGACGTGGAAGTGCCGCGCCAGGAAGTCATCCTGCCGCGCAAGACCGTGCTGGAAATGCAGCGCCTGCTGTCCGACGCCGGTGGCGAGGACCAGCCGCTCATCGAGATGCAGTTCGCCAACAACCAGGCCAAGTTCAGCTTCGGCGGCATGGAGTTCGTGACCAAGCTGGTCGAGGGCAAGTTCCCCGACTACAACCGCGTGATCCCGAAGAACCACAAGAACGCCGTCACGCTGGGCCGCGCGCCGCTGCTGGCCACGCTGCAACGCACCGCCATCCTGACCAGCGACAAGTTCAAGGGCGTGCGCCTCAATCTGGAGCCCGGCAGCCTGCGCGTAGCATCTAACAACGCCGAACAGGAAGAAGCCATCGACGAGCTGGACATCGACTACGGTGGCGACGCCATCGAAATCGGCTTCAACGTTACCTACCTCATCGACGCACTGACCAACATGGGCCAGGACATGGTGAAGCTGGAGCTCTCCGACGGCAACAGCTCGGCCCTGTTCACTATCCCCGACAACGCCACCTTCAAGTACGTGGTGATGCCGATGCGCATCTGACGCACGCATTGCCCCTGCCTGCGACCCGCGTTCCCACGCGGGTTCGCTTTTTCAAGAGTGAGTCCGAAAAGCACGCCATGACCGAAGACAGCAAGCCCGTTCCCCCGACCGCCAACGAAAGCGCCATGGCGCCCACCGGTGAAGACGGCCTTCCATCGCTGTCGCAGCAGCCCAAGATCGACGCCCACCAGGTCGGCGCCAGCGAAGGCTATGGCGAAGGCGCCATCCAGATCCTCGAAGGCCTGGAGGCCGTGCGCAAGCGCCCCGGCATGTACATCGGCGACACGTCCGACGGCACCGGCCTGCACCACCTGGTGTTCGAGGTGGTCGACAACTCCATCGACGAAGCGCTGGCCGGCCATTGCGACGAGATCCTCGTCACCATCCACAGCGACAACTCGGTGAGCGTGGTCGACAACGGCCGCGGCATCCCCACCGGCGTGAAGATGGACGACAAGCACGAGCCCAAGCGCTCGGCTGCCGAGATCGCGCTGACCGAACTGCACGCCGGCGGCAAGTTCAACCAGAACAGCTACAAGGTCTCGGGCGGCCTGCACGGCGTGGGCGTCTCGTGCGTGAACGCGCTGAGCAAGATGCTGCGCCTCACGGTGCGGCGCGAGGGCAAGGTCCACGTGATGGAGTTCAGCAAGGGCTTCGTGCAGAACCGCATCGTGGAGCAGGTGGGCGGCGTCGACGTGTCCCCGATGCAGGTGCTGGGCGAGACCGAGAAGCGCGGCACCGAGGTGCACTTCCTGCCCGACACCGAGATCTTCAAGGAGAACAACGATTTCCACTACGAGATCCTCTCGAAGCGGCTGCGCGAGCTCTCCTTCCTGAACAACGGCGTCAACATCAAGCTCAAGGACGAGCGCACGGGCAAGGAAGACGACTTCTCCGGCGCCGGCGGCGTCAAGGGCTTCGTGGACTTCATCAACAAGGGCAAGACCGTCCTGAACCCGAACGTGTTCCACGCCATCGGCGAGCGCCCGGCCGAAACCTACGGCGGCATCGCCGGCACGCACATCGGCGTGGAAGTGGCCATGCAGTGGAACAGCGGCTACAACGAGCAGGTGCTGTGCTTCACCAACAACATCCCGCAGCGGGATGGCGGCACCCATCTGACCGGCCTGCGCGCGGCGATGACACGCGTCATCAACAAGTACATCGAAGAGTCCGAGCTGGCCAAGAAGGCCAAGGTCGAAGTCACGGGCGACGACATGCGCGAAGGCCTGTGCTGCGTGCTGAGCGTGAAGGTGCCCGAGCCCAAGTTCAGCAGCCAGACCAAGGACAAGCTGGTCAGCAGCGAAGTGCGCGCGCCGGTGGAAGACATCGTCGGCCGCCTGCTGACCGACTACCTGCAGGAGCGCCCCAACGACGCCAAGATCATCTGCGGCAAGATCGTCGAGGCCGCACGTGCGCGCGAAGCCGCGCGCAAGGCGCGCGAAATGACGCGCCGCAAGGGCGTGCTGGACGGCATGGGCCTACCCGGCAAGCTGGCCGACTGCCAGGAGAAAGACCCGGCGCTCTGCGAGATCTACATCGTCGAGGGTGACTCCGCCGGTGGCTCCGCCAAGCAGGGCCGCGACCGCAAGTTCCAGGCGATCCTGCCCCTGCGCGGCAAGATCCTGAACGTGGAAAAAGCGCGCTACGAGAAGCTGCTGACCAGCAACGAAATCCTGACGCTGATCACCGCTTTAGGCACCGGCATCGGCAAGGCCGGCGGCACCACCGGCAACGACGACTTCAACGTCGCCAAGCTGCGCTACCACCGCATCATCATCATGACCGACGCCGACGTCGACGGCGCCCACATCCGCACGCTGCTGCTGACCTTCTTCTACCGCCAGATGCCTGAACTGGTGGAACGCGGCCACATCTACATCGCGCAGCCGCCGTTGTACAAGGTCAAGTCCGGCAAGGAAGAGTTGTACCTCAAGGACGGCCCCGCGCTGGACACGTACCTCACGCGCATCGCGCTCGTGAACGCGGCCGTCCACACCGGCGACGGCACCGTGCTGCAGGACGCCACGCTGGCCGAGCTGGCCCGCAAGCACCAGCTCGCGCAAGCCGTCATCGCGCGCCTGCAGAACTTCATGGACGCCGAAGCCCTGCGCGCCGTGGCCGACGGCGTGTCGCTGAACCTCGACACCGTGCCCGACGCCGAGGCCAGCGCCCAGGCGCTGCAGGCCGCATTGCCCGGCGCTGAAGTGGCCGGCGAATTCGACAACCGCACCGACAAGCCGATCCTGCGCATCAGCCGCCGCCACCACGGCAACGTGCGCAGCAGCGTGCTCACCCAGGACTTCGTGCACGGCGCCGACTACGCCGCCCTGGCCGAGGCCGCCAACACCTTCAAGGGCCTGCTCAAGGAAGGCGCCAAGGCCGTGCGCGGCGAAGGCGAGCGCCAGAAGGAAGAAAAGGTGAGCGACTTCCGCCAGGCCATGGCCTGGCTGATCACGGAAGCCGAACGCACCACCTCGCGCCAGCGCTACAAGGGCCTGGGCGAGATGAACCCCGAGCAGCTGTGGGAAACGACCATGGACCCCCAAGTGCGGCGCTTGCTGAAGGTGCAGATCGACGATGCGATCGAAGCCGATCGCGTATTCACGATGCTCATGGGTGACGAGGTGGAGCCGCGGAGGGAATTCATTGAGCAGAATGCGTTGCGGGCGGGGAATATCGACGTTTGACAGTCGAGAGCGGCCGATCAAAGTCAAGACGACCTCATTCGGCAAAGACACGCAATTCTTCGTGACGGATAGAGAGCTTGCGCGCTCAAGGTTGGGCAGCGAGCAGATTCATCTCTATCGGCTGTTCGACTTCCGTAGGAAGCCACGACTTTTCCCTCTGACAGATCCCTTGGACCGCAATTGCATCCGGGACCCCCCCACCTTTCGATCAAGTTTCTCGTAACGCGAGGCTGATGTGGCGCAGGCACGAAGGCGGCGCATCTACTCAACCCGCAAGAGCAGCCTGGTGCTCGCCGGTCGGCGGAGTGTGAAAGCGCAAAAGGACGTTGTCGGCCGTCGGCGCAGTTTGTGACCTTCCACCGACCGACCGCTGCGTCACCATCGTGGTCCCGCCTGCCCCGAGCCATCGTCGGGCGTGCGATGGCTCCTGCTGGTTACTCCAACCCGACCTTCTCCCCCAACCCCTCCACCGTCTCCGCGAACTCTTCCAGCACGTCGTAGATGACCTGCCGCACGGAGCTTTCGTTGTGGATGCTTCCCACGATCTGGCCCACCGGGCAGGTCATGTAGTCGGTTGCGCGAGCGCGGTCGATGCGCAGGCGGGCTTCCACGTTGAGCACGCTCTGCCAGGGCATGGGCAGGGGCTTGGGCGCGTCGGGCCGCAGCCAGGCCTCGGTGTATTTGCTGCGCAACATGCGCCCGGGCTTGCCGGTCTTGGAGCGGGTTTGCACGGCGTCATCCGACCTGGCCTTGAACAGCAGCTGTTTCATCTCGTCGGTCAGGTCGCTCTCGCGCGTGCCGTGCCAGATGGAACCGCACCAGATGCCCTGCGCGCCCAGCGCGAAGGCGGCCGCCATCTGCCGGCCACGGCCGATGCCACCGGCCGCCAGCACGGGCATGGGGGCCACGGCGTCCACCACCTCGGGCCACAGCACCATGGAGCTCACCACGCCGGTGTGGCCAGCCGCCTCGGTGCCTTGGGCGATCACGAGGTCCAGGCCGGCGGCCTTGTGCTTCAGCGCGTGTTCGACCTTGCCGGTCATGGCGCCCACCCGGATGCCGTGGCCGTGCAGGCGCTGCAGGATCGCAGGCGGCGGCGAGCCCAGCGCGCTCACCAACAGCTTCACGTTGGGATGGGTCAGCACGACGTCCAGCAGCTCGCTGGCGAACTCGGGCGTCATGTGCAGCCGGCCCAGCTCCTCCTGCATCAGGCCCTGGCGCTCCTGCTCGGGCAGGCGGGGAATGCCGGCGTCGTCCAGCAGCTTCTGCTGCCAGCGCACATGGTCTTCGGGCAGGTTAGCGGGGTCCAGCGCCACGTCGCCCAAGGTCTCGTATTTCTGAGGCAGCAGCAGGTTCACGCCATAGGGTTTGCCGCCGACCTGCTCGTCGATCCAGCGCAGCTCCATCTCAAGTTCCTGCGGCGTGTAGTAGGCCGTGCCCAGGCAGCCGAGGCCCCCGGCGCGCGTGATCTCGGCCACGACATTGCGGCAGTGGGAAAAGCCGAAGACCGGGATCTCGATCCCGAACATCTTGCACATGGCGTTGTTCTGCATACGGGTTCTCCTGGGTGCCGATCCGGCAATTGCCGCTATGATCCGGGCATGAATTTCTAAAGTTCTATTATTAGAACACGACAGGACGCCTACGTCGCGGCCGCACCGCACCGCACCGCAGGCGTTTTCACCTACCCAACCGGAGACATCCATGCCGCTACGCTCCCTCGCCCTGCATGCCGCGCTGGTCTGTTCGCTGTTCCTGCCGCTGGCGCAGGCACAGCCCCAGGCCACGAAGTTCGTCACGGGAAGCTCACCCGGTGGCGGGGTGGACATCGTGACGCGGCTGATGGCCGAGTCCATGGGCCCCATCATGGGCCGCACCATCATCGTGGAGAACAAGCCTGGCGCCTCCTACAACATCGCGGCCGACGCCGTCGCCAAGGCCGCTCCCGATGGCAATACCGCCCTGGTGACTTTCAACGTACACCCGATCGCCGCTGCCTTGCGCCCGGACCTGCCTTTCGACCCGGTCAAGGACTTCCGCGCGGTGGGAGTGATCGCCAGCACGCCCTATGCGTTGGTGGCCACCAACACGCTGCCCGGCAACACCCTCAAGGAGGTCATCGCGCTGGCCAAGACGCAGGGCCGCACGCTGAACTTCGCCTCCATCGGCGTGGGCACGCCGCAGCACCTGATGCTGGAGCGGCTCAAGCAGCAGACCGGCGTGGACATCCGCATGGTGCACTACAAGACGCCCTCCATCGGGCAGACGGACGTGATCGCGGGGCATGTGGACTTCACGCTGTCCACCATCGCCTTCTGCGAACCGCTGGTCAAGGCTGGCAAGATGAAGGTGCTGGCCGTGACCAGCAAGGAACGCCTGCCGCAGTTCCCCGACGCGCCCACCGTGACGGAATCCGGCTACGGCGGTTTTGTCACCGACGGCTGGTACGCGCTGCTGCTGCCCGCCAAGACCCCCACCCCGGTGGTGCAGGCCTACAACGACGCGCTGAACAAGGCCCTGGCCACACCTGCCGTGCAGCAGAAGTTCCCGGGCCTGGGCCTCACAGCCACGCCCGGCACGCCCGAGGTGCTGGACAAGCTGATCCGCGAGGATGCGGCGCTGTGGAAGAAGATCATCACCGACCACCACATCCAGCCCGAGTGAGCGTCGTCGCCGCAACCCGCGTGTGCAGGCGGGGCCATCCTCGCGCTCACGGCCTGTCGCGTGCGGCCGGGGTCGACGCCGCCGATGCAGGCCGTGCCGGCGCCATCGCCGCCGCAGGCGGCTTGCGCACCTGGTCCAGCGCCTTGCGGATCTTGTCCACATCACCACTGCGCAGGCTGTCGGCCAGGGCCTGCGAGGCGTCGCTGCGCTGCTCGGCATAGCGGCGCATGGCGGCGAGCATCGCCGCCGAGGGCGCTCCGGCATCCAGGTGCAGCGCCGACAACTCCTCGAAGTTCTCGGTGTATTCCGGCGTGAGTGTGCTGTCGATGCGGCCCGCCACCTCGTCGAAGCTCAGGCCGGCCAACTGGCTGCGGAACAGCAGGTCTTCACGGCGTTTGGCAAGGCGCTGGTCCGCGGCCAGGAACTCCTGGATCGCCTGCTTGGCGCGCAGTTCCTCGCCCAACCGGTAGCGTGGCGGCGGCAGGTGCTGCACCAGCACGACCACGGCCAAGCCCAGCGCGGCCAGCGCACCCAGTGGCGCCAGCTGCGCACGTGCGCCGCGCCGCACCCAGGGTTTCGCCATGCCGCGCGCCAGGAACGCGCCGGCCAGCCAACCGCCGATGTGGGCGGCGTTGTCGATGCCGGGCACCAGCATGCCCACGACGAGCGTCACCACCGTGAACGCCGCCGCGGCCCCGAAGAGCCAGCGGAATTCGCCTTTGTCCACACGCCGGCGCTCCCGCCACAGGTAGACCAGCAACGCCCCGTACAACGCGAAGATCGCCCCCGAGGCACCGCCGGACACCGCCTGGTTGCCCTGCACCACCAGCGACAGCAGGTTGCCGAAGACCCCGCTGGCAAAGTAGAGCAGGCAGAAGCGCCAACGCCCATAGAGCCGCTCCACCAGCCGCCCCACGTCCCACAGCGCCCACATGTTCAGGCCCAGGTGCACCACGCCGAAGTGCAGGAACAACGCCGTGCCCAGGCGCCACCACTGGCCGTCCTGCGTGGCGGGGCCGAAATTCGCGCCCCAAGCCAGTTGCACGGTGCTCGCCGAGTGCCAGAAGCCCGCGCCCTGGCGCAGCATCAGCAAGAACACCACCACATTGGCGACCACGAGAACGACGGTGATGGGCGCTTTCCACGGGCTGTCGCGCATCAGATCCACCAGGCTGACGGGGGCGCGGGAGGCATCGCGGTCGGCAGCGCGTCGGTTGGAGGGGTGGATTTCGGTCATCGGTGGCCGTATTACAGCCCAATTGCCGAGCCCCCCGACTCCGGACACATGGCACGGCCGCCAGGGAATGGCGACAATTTGCGCATGCCCACGCACGCCCACACCCCTGCAGAACCGTTGTCCACGCAGGACACGACCCGCATCGACGACACCCGCATCCGCGCGGTGCGCCCCCTGATCACGCCGGCCCTGCTGCAGGAATGGCTGCCGGTGCCGGCTTCCTCGCTGGCCCTGGTGGAACAGAGCCGCGGCGCGATCTCGCGCATCCTGCACGGCCAGGACGACCGGCTGGTGGTCGTGGTGGGGCCCTGCTCGATCCAC
This sequence comes from Burkholderiaceae bacterium, assembly GCA_965278985.1. Taxonomy (GTDB): domain Bacteria; phylum Pseudomonadota; class Gammaproteobacteria; order Burkholderiales; family Burkholderiaceae_C; genus CAISIP01. The sequence goes on from OZ257131.1 coordinate 4,865,848, forward strand.
GACCATGCCCAGGCCATCGAGTACGCCCAGGCGCTCAAGGCCCAGGCCGATGCGCTGGACGACGCGCTGCTGGTGGTGATGCGGGTCTATTTCGAGAAACCCCGCACCACCGTCGGCTGGAAGGGCTATATCAACGACCCGCACCTGGACGGCAGCTTCGCCATCAACGAGGGCCTGGAAATGGCGCGCCAGCTGCTGCTGGACGTGCTGGCGCTGGGCCTGCCGGTGGGCACCGAGTTCCTGGACCTGCTGAGCCCGCAGTTCATCGCCGACCTGGTGAGCTGGGGCGCCATCGGTGCCCGCACCACCGAGAGCCAGAGCCACCGCCAGCTGGCCTCGGGCCTGAGCTGCCCGGTCGGCTTCAAGAACGGCACCGACGGCGGCGTGAAGGTGGCGACCGACGCCATCCAGGCCGCCTCGGCAGCGCATGCCTTCATGGGCATGACCAAGATGGGCCAGGCCGCCATCTTCGAAACCCGCGGCAACCAGGACTGCCACGTGATCCTGCGCGGCGGCAAGGTTCCGAATTACAGCGCAGCCGATGTGGCCGCCACCTGTGCGCTGCTGAAGGCGGCCGGCCTGCGCGAGCAGGTGATGGTGGACGTGTCGCATGCCAACAGCGCCAAGCAGCATCGCCGCCAGATCGAGGTGGCCGCCGACGTGGCACAGCAGATCGCGGGTGGCGACGGCCGCATCGTCGGCATCATGGTCGAGAGCCACCTGGCCGAGGGCCGCCAGGACATCGTGCCCGGCCAGCCCCTGTCCCATGGCGTCTCGGTGACGGATGCCTGCATCAGCATGGCGCAGACGGTGCCGGTGCTGCAGGACCTGGCCCGTGCGGTGCGTGCGCGGCGTGGCAAAGCATGATCCTGAAGGAGCTGGACCCTTTCGAGGGACGAAGCCAGGAGGAGATCGCGGCGCGCATCGCGCAGGACCGCATGGCCTACCACCTGCGACGCTACTTCGGCAAGAGCGAGGAGGTGGACGTGCTGAACCATCTGCGTGTGCGTTCGGGCGAGGCCATGGCCCATGTCGATCACCTCGTGCTGCACCCTTATGGTCTGCTGGTGGTGGACCGTACAAGCCTGCAGGGGCGCGTCGCCATCCAGGAGGACGGCCAGTGGGTCCGCCTGCAGCCGGACGGCGGCAGCACCGAGATGCGCTCCCCGATCACCCGTGCCTACCTGCGCGCGTTGTCCCTGAAAGCCCTGCTCGACAAGAACGTCCGGCAGAAAGGCTTTTTCGACGGGATGGAGCTCGACATCCTGGTGGCCGTCCCCGACGACGCGCAGATCACCTGGCCCAGCCAGGGCGCGCTGGCCGAGGTCTGCAGCTTCGACAAGGTGCACGAGCGCATCAAGCAGCGCATCCAGCAGTGCCGGAATGCGGCCTCCGTCTCGGGCCCGCTGAACGCCGCCGAACGGCAGCGGCTGGCAATATTCCTGCGTTCCCTGCACCGGACCACCGCGCGGGCACCGCCGCGACCCTGAAGGCGTACACAATGACCTCCCAGAAGCACGGGGCGTCCTGAGCACGCCACACCACCACACCAGGGAGCGCCGCGCCACATGATCCTCAAGGAGCTGGACCCCTTCGACGGTCGCAGCCAGCAAGATCTGGACGCACGCGTGCCGGCCGAGCGCCTGGTGTACTACCTGCGCCGCCATTTCCGGCACAGCCCCGACGTCGACGTGCTGCACGGCTTGCGCATCCGCTGCGGCCGTTCCTTCGCGCGGGTGGACCACCTGCTAATGCATCCGCACGGCCTGATCGTGGTGCAGCGGCATGACCTCGGCGGCCATCTGCGCATCGGGGGCGACGGCCAATGGCTGCAATGCACCGCCCAGGGCGAGGAGCCGATCGCATCCCCCATCACGCATGCCTACATCCAGGCGCTGCTGCTCAAGGACTATCTGGACCGCCATGTGCGCCAGCGCGGCTTCTTCGACACACTCACGCTGGACACCCTGGTGGTGCTGCCCGACGACTGCGAGATCGAGTGGCCCACCAACGACGTGCTCGACGAGGTCTGTCTGCGCGAGAACGTTTTCGAGCGCATCGGCAACCTCCTGGCACTGGGCGTGGACCGCGGTCCCGGCCTGCTGCAGGCCAGCGAACGCCGCACCATGGGCCGGTTTCTGTGCCAGGCCCACGTGCCCCTGGTTCGGGAGCCCCGGGAGTGAGGGATCGTGGCAAGGATGCAACAGGTCGGCCCCCCAAAGTCCTCTGCCACACCCCGCTTTCGACGGTAGCGCCCAAGGGATGCCCGCGCGAACGCGGAGTGGCACAGAAAATCGACATCATCACGCACAGCGCCCGTATTACGATTCGAGGATTGCGCAGATGCCCACAGCAGGAATCCAGGCACCCATGCCTGCCGTACTCCCCTTGCCCGCCGGTGGCACGCACTCGCCGACTGAGGACATTGCATGGTTGACAGGACCGCGCCTGAATTGGCGAGAGAGACGCTCAAGCAGCTGATCGTTCGCAAGCTCCCGCCCACGCCGGCCAATTACCAGGCGGTGTTCAACGAGATCGGCGGGTACCCCAATACACCGCCCTTTCCCCTCGAGCAGTTGCGCAAGCTGGCGCAGGAACTTCCCGCACGCACACCGGGGCAGGAAAAGCAGCGCGGCATCCTGAATTCGGCCATCGCCCAGCTCAGCTGGGAGGGTGTGCAGCGTGCGCTGGTGGGCTACGCGTCCTTCGCGCCACGTGCCAACGGGGAGCACTCGGGTTTCGGCGCGCTGGGTGCCACCGACAGCGCATCCGCGCCGCTGCTGTCCACCAACCCCTCGGCCAACGGCGGCACATCGGCAAGCTCCGCCAAGAATCCTGCGCTGACACCGGAGTTTCTCGAACAGATCGCCCGCCTCATCGAGTTCGCACGCCCGGCCCTGGGCTCGGAGGACGCGCGCTTCAACGACCAGACCCAGGAAATGCTGCGCCAACTGCGCCAGGGTGATGCCGACGTGGTGCTGGTCAAGCAGATGCTCGGCACCTACGGCCACCGCGTGTCCTTCGCAGCCGAGGACCAGGCCGAGATCAAGTCCACGCTGCTGCACCTGTTGCGCCTGATCGTGGAGAACATCAGCGAACTCGCGGTCGAGGACCGTTGGCTGCAGGGCCAGGTGGAGGCGCTGATGGCGGCCGCCACCCCTCCCATCACGCTGCGCAGCCTGGACGACGTGGAGCGCCGCCTGCGCGACGTGATGTTCAAGCAGTCCGAGGCCAAGGGCCGGGCCGTGGAAGCGCAGGAGGAGATGCGCCAGATGCTGGGCACCTTCATCGAGCGCCTGTCGATGATGACGGATTCCACCAGCGCCTTCAGCGGCAAGATCGAGGAGAGCGCGCGCCAGATCGAACAGGCCAAGAGCATGGAAGAGCTCGCACCCGTGCTGAAGGAAGTGGTCAGCGTGACCCGCACCATGGCCGGGGACATGCTCAGCACGCGCAACGAGCTGCACATGCTGCGTGAACGGGCCCAGAACACCGAACTGGAGATCGCCAAGCTGCACCAGGAGCTGGACCGCGTGAGCGCCCAGGCGCGCCACGATGCCCTCACCGGCGCGCTGAACCGCAAGGGCCTGGACGAAGCGCTGGCCCGCGAGATCTCCAACGTGCGGCGCAAGGACACGCCGCTGTGCATGTCGCTGCTGGACATCGACAACTTCAAGAAGCTCAACGACACCATGGGCCACAGCACGGGGGATCTTGCCCTGGTGCACCTGGCCCAGGTCGCGCGCGCCAGCATGCGACCCCAGGACACGCTGGCGCGTTATGGTGGCGAGGAGTTCGTGATCCTGCTGCCAGACACCACGCTCGAACAGGGCATTGAGGCCATGACGCGCCTGCAGCGCGAGCTGACCAAGAACTTCTTCCTCAACGGCGCTGAGAAGGTGCTCATCACCTTCAGCGCCGGCGTGGCGCAGCTCGAAGAGAACGAGGACGGCACCTCCGCCATCCGCCGCGCCGACAAGGCCATGTACATGGCCAAACGCAGCGGCAAGAACCGCGTGCTGGGAGCCTGATCCGATGCTCTGGTTGATTCTTGGTCTGGTGTTGTTCCTGGGCGCCCATTCGGTGCGCATCGTTGCCGAGGGCTGGCGCACCAGCACCATCTCCCGCATCGGCGACGGCTCTTGGAAAGGGCTCTATTCCGTTGTCTCGGTGGTGGGCTTCGTGCTGGTCGTGTGGGGTTTCGGGCAGGCGCGCACCACGGCGCCGCAGCTGTGGATGCCGCCCGTGGGCATGCGGCACCTGGCCGCGTTGCTGACGCTGGTGGCTTTCATTTTCCTGGCTGCCGCCTACGTGCCGCGCAATGGCATCAAGGCGCGCCTGCACCATCCGATGGTGCTGGGGGTGAAGACCTGGGCGCTTGCGCACCTGTTGTCCAACGGCAGCCTGGCCGAGGTGCTGCTGTTCGGCAGCTTCCTGGTCTGGGCGGTGTTCGATTTTTCCGCGGCGCGGCGGCGTGACCGCGCCACTGGCGCCGTGTATGCGCCGGGCACGGCCTCCGCCACGGTGATCACCGTCGTGGTGGGCGCAATCGCCTGGGCGGTGTTCGTGTTCTGGCTGCATGGCCTCATCACGGGCATCCGGCCGCTGGGCTGAAGCGCTTCTCTTCAAGGAACCCCATGGCACGCCCCATCCTGGACGACGCCCACATCCATCCAGCCATCCGTGACAAGGTCAGCAACCACCAGCACGACATCGTGCGGGAGGTGCAGGACGCGATCGCTCGGCACGCGGTGGTGGTCGTGGGCATGGCCCAGAACCCGAACCCCAAAAGGGCCCGCAAGCTGCTGGATGCGGCGGGCATACCGCACCAGTACCTCGAATACGGCAGCTACTTCAATAGCTGGCGCCGACGCAACGCCCTGAAGATGTGGACCGGCTGGCCGACCTTGCCGATGGTGTTCGTCAAGGGTGTGCTGGTGGGTGGCGCCGACGACGTGCAGCGGCTGCTGGCGACGGGCGAGTTGCAGAAGATGCTGGCCTGAAGCCACCAGGGGCCCACACAGCAAAACCGCCAGGATGTTGCCACCCTGGCGGTTTTTTCGTCAACGCGTCGGCGTGCGCGTATCAACCCTGCTGGCGCGGTCCACCATGGTGGCCGGGGCCACCCCTGCCGTGCAGGCTGCTGTCATCGAAGACCTTCTGTTGCGCGGGTGTGAGTGCCGCATAGAAGGTCTTGGTGGCCTCGGCGCGCTGGGACATCGCGGCCGCACGGCGCTGCTGCATGGCCTGCATCTGGTCGATGCGCTGCGGCGTGGTCATCGCGGCGAATTCCGCCCGGCGCTTCTCATGCTCTTCGCGCGTGGGGCGCTGCATGTCGGCCGGTGGCTTCAGGGCCGCCAGGTAGCTGTTCCAGGCGGCCTCCTGGCCGGCGCTGAGCTGCAGCTTGGCCTTGAGCTCGGCCTGCCGCTGCGCCATGCGTTCCTGCATCTTGGCCGGGTCCATGCGGGCTGCGTGCGGCTTGCCTTGCGGCGGAGGGTTGCCGGCAGGCTGGGCCACGGCGGCGAGGCTGGCAGCGGCCAGCAGGGAAGACATCAACAGGGGTTTGAGGCGGAGCTTCATGACAGGGTCCTTTGGGTCAGAAGCCTGATAGCGCTGGATTGGCATCAGGTTGGAAGCCAGTGTCCAGGCCCTGCATGAACGCACCGATGACGTGCGGATAACGATGTGTAAAGTTCGCGCTCTCCGTGCGCGCGCAGTGAATACGCGCAGTGTCAGCGCAACACGTCCCTGCCCAGCACCTGGGCCAGGCCCGCACCGCTCAACAGTTCGACGCGGTGGTCGGCGGCGAAGCGCTGCGTCTTGGCCGGCAGCTCGGACAGCAGCACGAACACCGCATGGCTGGCACCCTGGTGCTCGCGCGCCTGCACCAGTGGCCGCAAGGCATCCATGCCGTGGTTGGCGGCCTTCCAGCGCCTGCAGGCCACCAGCGTGGTCTGGCCGGCCTTCGTGAGGCGCAGGTCCACGGCAGCATCGCCCTGCACGCGCTCGCAGGCGTAACCCTGGCGCCGGAAGCCGGCCTCCAGCGCATCGCTGAAGGCGCGCACGTTCATGCCCGTTGCCACCGCAAGGATCTGCTGTACCTGGGAAGCGCTGGGAGCCCGCAGCTGCCGCACGGCCCGGATGCACGCGATGGCCAGGAAGGGCAGGCCAGCGAGGGCACCGAACACGCGGTACTGCGGTGGCAGCAACGCACCCGACAGTGCCAGGAAGGCCAGGGCGATGGCCAGGCTGATCCACCACTGTGAACGCAGCAGGATCGCGAACAGCGAGTTGGGGGCCATCTTGAACTTCACGGCCCCTCCCATCCCGATGGCACCCTGGCCGCGCGCGCGACCGCCCTCACTTCTGGAGCAGGCCTTCCGCCGTCATGGCCGCGACCACGGCCGGGCGGGCACCCACGCGCGCGCGGTAGGCATTGAGGTTGGCATAGGGCGACAGGTCCACACCCACGCGCGGTGCCCAGTTGGTCACGGTGAACAGGTAGCCGTCCGCCACAGAGAACGCGTCACCCATCAGGTACTGCTTGCCGGCCAGTTCGGAATCCACCCACTTCAGGCGGCCCGCCAGCCGCTCCTTGGTGGCGGTCTTCGCGTCTTCCGGGGTGGCAGGGTTGAACAGCGGCCCGAAGTTCTTGTGCAGTTCGGTGCCGATGAAATTCAGCCAGGACTGCATCTGGTAGCGGCCGATGCTGCCATTGGCAGGGGCCAGGTTCTTGGCGGGTGCCTGGTCGGCGATGTACTGCACGATGGCCGGGCCTTCGCGCAGGCGCGTGCCGTCGTCCAGTTCCAGCAAGGGCACATAACCCAGCGGGTTGATCGAGTAGTAGTCGGTCCCGTCTTCGAGCTTGTGGGTCTTGGTGGGTGCTGCTACCGCCTCGAAGGCCAGGCCGGCTTCATGCAGGGCGATGTGGGGCGACAGGGAACAGGCGCCGGGGGAGTAGTAAAGCTTCATGGTGGTGGTCCTGGAGGGGGAAATCCGCGGGGAATATGAGGAGGAAAGGGGGCTCCATCCTAGCCGGTGTTGGGTGCGTGCCAGGCCGCAACGACAGGGAAAGGGGCAGAGGCCGAAGCGTGGGAGCGGCGGAAAGGGTTCTACTGTCTTACTGTCTTTCTTTGAATATCAAAGATAGTAGTAGTAGTAGGTGCGGCGTCTTTCTGTGGGTATGTGCATTTAAGCCTTGCCGATCAGGCACTTGCGCGAAGGGTGGCACTGGGGACAGGCACAGTGCGTTCACCCTGGCGGTGGGGACAAGTCTGCTGCCGCGGCAGGGCCCTGTGGATAAGCACCTGCTTGTGCCGGAACTACCCACAGGCTTATACAGGCGGGGTGGCACCGTCACGCAGAATACGGCGCATGAAAACCCTGGGACGTCGGGTCGCGGTGGTGGCGGGTGCATCGATGCTGGTCCTGCTGCTGGCCTGGGCGGCCCTGTACGCATGGCTGGGCAGTGACGACTTGCGCGTCCGCGCCCAGGCGCGGATCGCCGCGACACTGGGGGTGGAGGTGCGCCTGGGCGGCATGGTGGTGGATGTCTGGCCCGTGCCTGCCGTGGCGTTGCGGCAGGTGGAGATCCTGACGCAGCCGGTGTTGCAGATCGAGCGGCTCGAGCTGCGACCCGTGCTCCGGGCCCTGGCGCGGCAGGAGGTGGTGGTGCACACGGCGGTGGTCCGCCAGGCCACGCTGTCAGAACACGGTGTGGGGCAATTGCTGGAGGCCATGGCCAAGGTGCCGGCGCCATCGGACACCCCGGCCGTCGCTGCTGGCTTGCCGCGGCATGTGGTGGTGGACGGCTTGCGCTGGCAGCCTGCCGAGGGCCAGGGGCTGGTGGTGGATGCGGACCTGCTGCTGGACACACAAGGGCTTCCCGAACAAGGTACGTTGCAGCTGCGGGAGGGCTGGATGCAGGGGGCTGCCCTGGCGCTGTCGCGCGATGCAGCACCCGGCCAGGAGCGCCGTTGGCGGTGGGAGGCCGAGGTGGCGGGCGGGACCTTGCAAGGGGGCTTCGCCATCACGCAAATGCCGACACAGGGCACGCCGTTGCGCATGGAGGGTACCGTGGAGACCCGGGGTGTGGATCTGGCCACGCTGGCGCGCGGCGCAGGGCACCCTGCCGCGCTGCACGGCAGGCTGCAGGCCAGCACGCGCTGGCAGTTGCAGGCCAGGGAATGGGGTGGCGTGGTGGCGGGACTGCGCACACAAAGCCACTTTCGTGTGGAACAAGGCGTGCTGCAGGGCCTGGACCTGGTGAAGGCAGTGCGCACCGTGGGCCTGAACCGGGGCGGCGAGACCCACCTCGACCTGCTGACGTGCGAACTGGCGTCCCAGGGACGCAGCGTGCAACTGGGCCAGCTCGAGGCGCGCTCCGGACTGTTGCATGCCACGGGGAAGGTGTCCGTGTCGGCCCGTGGCGGCCTGGGTGGCCGTATCGTGGTGAGCCTTACACCGGCCGCGTTGTCACCGGTGCTGGGCGTGCCGCTGGAGGTGGGCGGCACGCTGGATGCACCCACGGCCACACTGACACGCAGCGCGATGCTGGGCGCGGCCATCGGCACGGCGGTGCTGCCGGGCGTGGGGACCGGTGCCGGTGCCTCGCTGGGAGGGCGCGTGGGCGACGCGGTTCAGGGCCTGTTCGGCCGGTAAAGGCTTCAGGCAGCCGGCTGGAGCCGCCCGGCGGCCCACAACACCTGTTCGATGACGCCCAGCACGTTGTTGCGGTGGCTTTCCTGCACCAGCGCGCCGCTGGCGTCGAAGGCTTCCGAGGCCCGGCCCAGTGCGAATGCCTTGGGTGCCAGCCAGCATTGCGAATTGATGAGCAGCGGCGCAAGGTGGCTCTGCGAACGCAGGCCACCCAGCATGCCGTTGGAGGCGCTGAGCATGCCCACCACCTTGCCGTGGAAGGACTTGAAGCCGTCGTGCCATTCGGGATCGCTGGCCACCGGGCTGGACGCCCAGTCGATCGTGTTCTTGAGCAGGGCGGTGTAGGAGCCGTTGTACTCGGGCGAGCAGATGATCCACGCCGGGTGGGCGTACAAGACCTGCTTCAGGCGCATCACGTCGGCCGGCGTGCCGCGGGCCTCGAGGTCGGCGTTGTACATCGGGATGTCGAAGTCGCCGAGTTCGAGATGGGTGACGTCGGCGCCGACCCCGCGGGCGAGGGCGGCGGTGGCGGCTGCCAGGCGGCGGTTGAAGGAGTTCTGGCGGGTGCTGCCCGCGAAGACGAGGAGTTGTGGCATGGCGCGCATTGAATCACACTGCGTCGCAGCAAGGTATTTTTTGGGAGCCGGCCAGGGGCAAAGCGTTGCGGCTAAAATGTACAAAATTTGAGTATTTGTACAAAATGCAGACCCTTCCCTTGAGCGAATTCCGCGCCAATGCCTCCGCAATGCTCGACCTGGTGGAGCGCGGCGAGACCGTGCGCATCCTGCGGCACGGCAAGCCGGTGGCGGACCTGGTGCCGGTGCAGCCCGCAGAGGCGCAGCGACTACCGCACTGGAAGCAGCCCATCACACCACGCAAGGTGGAGCGGCCTGACGGCAAGAGCATCGCGCAGCGCATCATCGAAGAGCGTGAACAGGCGAGGTATTGAGCATGCGGGTGTTGTTCGATACCTCCGCCATCGCCAAGCGCTACCGCGACGAGGAGGGGCATGACCAGGTGCAGTCGTGGCTGTCCCGGGCGGATGGCGTGGTGATGGCCGCGCATGCACGGATGGAAGTGGCCTCCAGCCTGTGTCGCGATCTGCACGACGGAGCCACTTCCCGAGCGGACCTGGAAGAGGACCTGCAAATCCTTGCGAACGATTTCACGGGCTTCAGCGTTCTGCCCCTGGACGGCCGCATCGAGGCGCTCGCGGTGGGGGCGATGGCCACCTCCAGATTGCGTGCAATGGACGCAGTGCACATCGCGACCGCGCAGGTGGCCGGTGTGGACATGTTCGTCACGGCCGACAAGCGGCAGGCCGACGCGGCCCAGGCATTGGCGATTCCTACTTTTCTCGTGCAGGTGCGTTGACCATGATGAACCCTTACACCCATCCCCAGGAATTCGACGTCATCGTGGTGGGCGGCGGACATGCCGGCACCGAGGCAGCGCTGGCCGCGGCGCGCATGGGCGCGAAGACCCTGCTGCTGACGCACAACATCGAGACGCTCGGCCAGATGAGCTGCAACCCCTCCATCGGTGGCATCGGCAAGGGCCACCTGGTCAAGGAGGTGGACGCGCTGGGCGGTGCCATGGCGGCGGCCACGGACGAGGGAGGCATCCAGTTCCGCATCCTCAATTCCAGCAAGGGTCCGGCCGTGCGCGCAACGCGGGCGCAGGCTGACCGCATCCTTTACAAGGCGGCCATCCGCCGGCGGCTGGAGAACCAGCCGAACCTCTGGCTGTTCCAGCAGGCCGTGGACGATCTGGTGCTGGAAGGCGACCGGGTGGTCGGCGCCGTCACGCAGGCAGGTATCCGCTTCCGTGGGCGCACGGTCGTGCTCACGGCCGGCACGTTCCTGGACGGGCGTATCCATGTGGGGCTCAACAACTATGCGGCTGGCCGGGCGGGTGACCCGCCGGCCCTGAGCCTGTCGGCACGGTTGAAGGAACTCAAGCTTCCCCAGGGGCGCCTGAAGACCGGCACGCCGCCGCGGCTGGACGGCCGCAGCATCGACTTCAGCCGCTGCGTCGAACAGCCCGGTGACGGCATGCCGGGTGGGGTGGGGGACCGGGTGCCGGTGTTCGGTTTCATGGGGAACGCGGCGCAGCATCCGCAGCAGATGTCCTGCTGGATCACCCACACCAATGCACGCACCCACGACATCATCCGAGCCGGGTTGGACCGCAGCCCGATGTTCACGGGCAAGATCGAAGGCATCGGCCCGCGGTATTGCCCCAGCGTGGAGGACAAGATCCACCGCTTCGCGGACAAGGACAGCCACCAGATCTTCCTGGAGCCCGAGGGACTGACCACCCATGAGTTCTACCCCAACGGCATCTCGACCAGCCTGCCATTCGATGTGCAGCTCGACCTGGTGCGCTCGATGCAGGGGCTGGAGAACGCCCATATCCTGCGGCCCGGCTACGCCATCGAATACGACTACTTCGATCCGCGCGCGCTCAAGGCGAGCTTCGAGACACGCGCGATAGGGGGCCTGTTCTTCGCGGGCCAGATCAACGGGACCACGGGGTACGAGGAAGCGGCGGCGCAGGGACTGTATGCCGGCATCAACGCGGCGCTGTGGTGCCGGGGAGAGGACGCCTGGGTGCCGCGACGGGACGAGGCCTACCTGGGCGTGCTGGTCGATGACCTGATCACCAAGGGTGTGACCGAACCCTACCGCATGTTCACCAGCCGCGCGGAGTTCCGGCTGCAACTGCGCGAGGACAACGCCGACATGCGGCTGACCGAGACGGGCCGCAGGCTGGGCCTGGTGGACGATGCGCGCTGGGAGGCCTTCTGCCGCAAGCGGGACGCTGTTTCACGTGAAACAGAGCGGCTGCGCAGCATCTGGGTCAGCCCCAGGAACCTGCCGGCCGAGGAGTCGGTGCGGGTACTGGGCAAGGCCATCGACCATGAATACAACCTGGCCGAGCTGTTGCGCAGGCCCGATGTGGACTACACAACGCTGATGTCACTGGACGAAAGCCGGCATGCAGTGCCAGCGTTGGCAGCGAATGTTCCACGTGAAACAGCCGAGGCCGAATTTGTACGGCTGGTGGTGGAGCAGGTGGAGATCGCTGCCAAATATTCCGGCTACATCGACAAGCAGAAGGAAGAAATTGCCCGGACCGCGCATTTCGAAGACTTGGCTTTGCCGGCGGATCTCAATTACGCCCAGGTGACGGCGCTGAGCATCGAGGCACGGCAGATCCTGGCACGGCAGCGTCCGCAGACCCTGGGGCAGGCCTCCCGCATTTCCGGCATCACACCCGCAACGGTGTCGCTCCTGCTGGTCTACCTGAAGAAGATGCGCGGCCGCGCGCCACGTGCCGTCGAGTCGCACGCGGCGTTGGCCAGCACGCCCTGATCGCCGTGGAAGCGTTGCGAGAGCGGTTGCTGCAGGGAGCAGCGGATTTGGATGTGGCGCTGGAGCCGCGCCAGGCGGACCAATTGCTCGGCCATCTGGCGTTGCTGCAGAAGTGGGGAGCTGTCTACAACCTGACGGCGGTGCGAGCGCTGCAAGAGATGCTGCACCACCACCTGCTGGACAGCCTGGCGGTGGTGGCCCCTTTGCGCCGGCATCTCGCCTCCCAGCCGGATCGGCATACTGCCCGGGTCCTGGACGTGGGCTCGGGCGCGGGCCTGCCCGGCGTGGTGCTCGCCGTGTGTTGTCCGGACGTGCAGGTGCAATGCGTCGACACGGTAGCGAAAAAGGCGGCCTTCATCCAGCAGGCGGCGCTCGGGCTGGGGTTGCCCAATCTCCAGGGCGTCCATGCCCGCGTAGAGAAATTGCAAGGCGAGTTCGACGTGATCACCTCGCGCGCCTTTGCATCGCTGGCCGACTTCACGCGGTGGTCCCGGCACCTGCTGGCGCCCGACGGTGTCTGGATGGCCATGAAGGGCAAGATGCCGGAGGATGAGGTGGCCGCGCTGGACGCTTCCGTGGACGTGTTTCACGTGGAACAACTGCAGGTTCCGGGGCTGGAAGCCCAACGCTGCCTGCTCTGGATGCGGCCGCCACGGGACCGTTGAAGCCCACGCATTAAACTCGGCCCTCCTTGGAGGGGATCGCTCATGTTCGGTGTCGCAGACTACGGTGCTTTTGTCGTCGCCATCCTGCTGTTCCTGTTGATCCCTGGGCCGGGCAATCTGGCGCTTATCACGTCGACCAGCAAGGGCGGCATCACGGGCGGGCTGGCGGCGACGGCGGGCGTGATCGTGGGGGACCAGGTGCTGATCTGGCTGGCGGTGGCCGGCGTGGCGGCGTTGCTGGCGGCCTACCCCACGGCGTTCCACCTGGTGCAGTGGCTGGGAGCGGCCTACTTGGCATGGCTCGGCCTGCGCATGCTGCGGGCCCGGCCGGGTGACAAGCCCGTATTGCAGATCAGGGCCGGGCAGTACGCGCGCCAGGCCTTCATGATCACCTTGCTCAACCCCAAGGCCATCGTCTTCTACATGGCGTTCTTTCCGCTGTTCGTCGACCCCGTCCGGCAACAGGGGCTGGTCACCTTCGGCGCCATGGCCGTGACGGTGGCATCGCTCACCTTCCTGTACGGGCTGACCTCTACGCTGTTGACCCACTTCCTGGCCGAGCGCATGCGTGCGAATCCGCGCATCGGCCGTGCCCTGGAAAAGATCGCGGGCCTGTGCCTCGTGGGTTTCGGCCTGAAGCTCGCGCTGTCGCGTTGAGCTTCGGCATTCCCTTTCTACCCACCACCGCACCGCATGGCCAAGACCTTCTGCATCGCCAACCAGAAAGGTGGTGTCGGCAAGACCACCACCACCGTGAACCTGGCAGCCGGCCTCGCGAAGGTAGGGCAGCGCGTGCTGATGGTGGACCTGGACCCGCAGGGCAACGCAACCATGGGCTCGGGTGTGGACAAGCGCCAGCTGGAGAACAGCGTCTACGACGTGCTGCTGGAGTCCGCCACCGTCACCGAGGCCCGTGTGCGCAGCGAGAAGCTGGTGGCCGCCGGTTGTGCCTATGACGTGCTGGGTGCCAACCGCGACCTCGCCGGCGCCGAGGTGGAACTGGTGAGCCTGGAGCGTCGCGAGCGCCGGCTGCAGTCGGCGCTGGCGGCCGTCGCGGACGAATACGACTTCGTCCTCATCGACTGCCCTCCGTCGTTGTCGATGCTCACGCTCAACGGGTTGTGTTGTGCCCACGGCGTGATCGTGCCCATGCAGTGTGAATACTTCGCGCTGGAAGGCCTCACGGACCTGGTCAACACCATCCGGCAGGTGCGGGCCAACCTGAACAAGGACCTGGCGGTGATCGGCCTGCTGCGCGTGATGTTCGACCCGCGCATCACGCTGCAGCTGCAGGTGAGCGAGCAGCTCAAGGCGCACTTCGGCGACAAGGTCTTCGACACCGTCATCCCGCGCAATGTGCGCCTTGCCGAAGCACCCAGCTACGGCCTGCCGGGCCTGGTCTTCGACGGTGGCTCGAAGGGCGCCCAGGCGTACCTGGCCTTTGCCGAAGAGATGGTGCAACGCATCGCCAAGATGTGAGCGCACGCCAGCATTGGCGTCTTCCCGATACCCACTATGCTTTCATCCAACGTCCTGATCCTGCCCGGCTGGCAAAACTCCGGCCCCGCCCATTGGCAGAGCCGCTGGGAACATCGGTACGGCGATGTGCGCGTCGAGCAGCACGACTGGATGCGCCCCCTGCGTGGCGACTGGATCGCCCGCCTGGAGGAGGTGCTGCTGGCGCGTACCCCTGTGCCGGGAGGCGACGCGCCCGTGCTGCTGGCGGCCCACAGCCTGGGCTGCCTGCTCGTGGGCGCCTGGGCCGCCCATTCCCGCAATACCCACCTGGTGCAGGGCGCGTTGCTGGTGGCACCTGGTGATCCGGAGGGCGAGGCCGTGCAGTCCGCGTTGTCCAGCTGGTCACCCGTGGTGCTGCAAGCCTTGCCATTCCGCAGCGTCCTGCTCGGCAGCCACGACGACCCGTATTGCAGCTTCTGCAAGGCCCGGGCCTTCGCTGAAGGCTGGGGCTCGGAATTCGTGGACTACGGCCACCGTGGCCACATCAACGCCGACTCGGGCCTGGGCGACTGGCCCGAAGGGCGCCGCATCCTGGACGGCCTGCGCCGTCCGCCAACCCCCTGACAGAGACACAACGATGGCAACCAAGAAATTCAAGGGACTGGGACGCGGCCTGGAAGCGCTGCTGGGCCCGGCCGCAGGGGATGCGCCAGCGGGCAACTCCACCGACACTGCCAGCGCCGGGCAGGCCCAGCCCTCCACGCTGGCACTGGGCGACCTCGTGCCCGGCCAGTACCAGCCGCGCACCCACATGGACGAGGGCGCGCTCTACGAGCTGGCCGAGTCCATCAAGTCGCAGGGCATCATGCAGCCGATCCTGGTCCGCCGGCTCGATCCCGCGGACGGGCAGGCCCGGCTGAAGGCGCAGGCGGGGCAGGCGGGCAGCCCGGCCACACCGCAGGGCGAACGGCCGGTCTACGAGATCATCGCAGGCGAGCGGCGCTTCCGCGCGGCGCGCCTGGCGGGGCTGGACAGCGTGCCGGTGCTGGTGCGCGACGTCAGCGACGAAGCAGCCGCCGTCATGGCGCTGATCGAGAACATGCAGCGCGAGGACCTGAACCCGCTGGAGGAGGCCCAAGGCCTGCAACGGCTGGTGAAGGAGTTCGGGCTCACCCACGACCAGGCGGCGCAGTCCGTGGGGCGTTCGCGCAGCGCCGCCAGCAATTTGCTGCGCCTGCTCAACCTGGCCGACCCGGTGCAGACCATGCTGATGGCCGGTGACCTGGAAATGGGCCATGCGCGGGCGCTGCTGGCGCTGGACCGCGCCACCCAGATCACGGCCGCGAACCAGATCGCCGCCAAGAAGATGTCGGTGCGAGAAACCGAGGGACTGGTCAAGAAGCTCAACGCGGAATTCGCGCTGGTCTCGGCCAAGCCGCAGAAGGAGAAGTCGCGCGACCTGCGGCGACTGGAAGAAGAGCTGTCGGACCGCCTCACGGCCGAGGTGGAGATCCGCATCAAGAAGCGTGTGAAGCGCGGTGGCCGCAGCCACGACGTGGGGGAGCTCGCGATCCAGTTCGGCTCGCTGGACGAACTCAACGGACTGCTCGACAAGCTGGGCCTGGGCGTTGGTGCCGGCAACGCCCGTTGATGCCACGCCTGCCCTGGCCCCTGCCCGCCGTGCTGGCCTGGGCCGTGGCCTGGGGCGTGCATGGTGTGGCCCTGCAGCTGGGCTGGCCCCAGCCCGTGCCCCTGGCCCTCGCCGGCGGCGTGGGCCTGGGCATGAGCCTGCTGGGCCGCGGCTGGTGGCGCCGGTTGCTGATCGCTGCGGGCTTTCCGGTCGCGGTGCTGGCCACGGGCATGGTGGTGGCGCCGGCCTGGGTGTGGCTGCTGCTGCTCGCGTTGCTGCTGCTGGTCTACCCCATCAACGCCTGGCGCGATGCGCCGCTGTTCCCCACGCCCGCCCGGGCCCTGGAGCGTTTGCCCGCGGCGGTACCCCTGCCTGCGGATGCGCAGGTGCTCGATGCCGGCTGTGGCCTGGGCCAGGGGTTGCGCGCGCTGCATGGGGCCTACCCGCTGGCCCGCCTGCACGGCGTCGAGCGCAGCTGGCCGCTGCGCCTGTGGTGCGGCTGGCGCTGCCCCTGGGCGCGCGTGCGCCAGGGCGACATGTGGGCCGGGAGCTGGGCTCCCTATTCGATGGTCTACCTGTTCCAGCGGCCCGAGAGCATGGAACGTGCGATCACCAAGGCCCGCGCGGAGATGGCTGCCGGAAGCTGGCTCGTGAGCCTGGAATTCGAGGCCGTCGGGCATGTCGCGCATGCCAGCCAGCCGCTGGCCGATGGCCGCATGTTGTGGATCTACCGCATGGACACGGTCGGCAAATCCCGTTCACGGTGACTCGGCGTAACATGCCCCCCTGCCTTACTGGAGAGCCCTCTTGGACCCGCATGTGACCGCATCCTCCCCATCGTCGCTGGCCGGCAGTGCCACCGCGTTATCCATTCCCCCCGTGTCGCTTCCGGCGGAGGATCAGGCGAAGCTGTTCAACGCCACGCTGCTGGCGATGGCAGCGCTGGCCGAGCCGGGCGAGTCCACCAAGCACATTCCCCGCATCCAGTGGTACGTGCGCACGCTCGCGCTGCGCCTGCGCTCCCTGGGCCTGCACCAGGAGCTGCTGGCCGAGGCCTCGCTGGACGTGCTGGTGCAGGCCAGCGCCTGGCACGACATCGGCAACGCCTTCGTGCCCGATCGCATCCTGCTCAAGCCCGGCAAGCTCGACGAGTCCGAGCTGGAGATCGTCAAGACACACCCCGTGATGGGCCGCACCATCATCGACCAGATCCGCCAGAAGGCCGGCTTCGGCACCATGTTCCTGGACTTCGCGCGCGACATCGCGCTGGGCCACCAGGAGCGCTGGAACGGGAGCGGTTACCCCGGAGGCCTGGCCGGCGACGACATCCCCGTAGCCGCCCGCCTGATGGCGCTGGCCGATGCCTACGACGCCCTGACCAGCGACCGCGTCTACCGCTCCGGCGTCTCGCACGAGCGTGCCGTGGAGCTCATCACCCAGCAGCGGGGTGTGCAGTTCGACCCCGAGGTGGTGGACGCCTTCCTGTCGGTACAGGACGCGTTCGCGGCCATCGCGCGCCGCCTGGTCGACACCGACATCGATTTCGAGAAGAAGATCGACTACCTGGCCAAGGCCATTGCCGAAAGCCCCTGAGCGGCCGGCGCCCCCGAACCGGGGGGTGACGCGCGCGGGGTGCGCAGGTAACGTCGGCGCCTCGTCCGTGGCCCGATCCGCGCCGCACCACCTCCCGCTGCCATGCCGCCTCCATCGCTGTTCACCCGCGCGCTGATCGTCGAAGACCTCGACGAACCGCGCCGCTGGCTGGCCGAACTGCTGCCCCGCGCCCTGCCCGAGGTCCAGCAGGTGGACACGGCCAGCAGCCTGGCACAGGCCCGCAGCCGCATGCGCGAGTTCGCCTACGGCCTGGCGCTGGTGGACTGGGCACTGCCCGATGGCAACAGCGAATTCCTGATCCGCGAACTGGTGGCTGCGCGCCCTGGCGCGGTGGTCATCGTCGCCACCATCCACGACGACGACACGCACGTTTTCCCGGCCCTGCGCGCGGGCGCCACGGGCTACATCCTCAAGTCGCAGCCCACGGCGCAGGTGGAATCGCAGCTGCGCCGCATCCACATGGGCGAGCCCGCGCTGTCGCCGTCCATCGCGCTGCGCATGCTGCAGCATTTCCGGGAAGTCCCCGCACACCAGGCCCCCGCGGGCGCCATGCCGCTGCCGCTGGCCGGGCGATCCGGCGATGAGCCGCTGCGCCACCTCACCGAGCGCGAAGTGGACGTGCTGCGCCTCATCGGCAAGGGCTACAAGGTGCCCGAAGCCGCGAACCTGCTGGGCATCAGCGCCCACACCGTGACCAGCTACGTGCGCGAGATTTACCGCAAGCTGGGCATCTCGTCGCGCGCCGAAGCGGCCGTGGAAGCGGCGCGGCGCGGGCTGGTCAACTGAGCCGCCCCACCAGCCTCCTCCACCTGGCCCGCACCAGCGGGTGAGGGCGCATCCAGCCCCGGCAGGGGCACCCGCAGCACGATGGCGCAACCGCGCACTGGCGCCGCCCGGTTGACGATCTGCAGCGTGGCCCCGATGACCTCGGCACGGTGGCGCATGTTCTGCAGGCCCCGGCGGCCCGGCAGGTGATCGGGGGAGGGCAGGCCCACGCCGTCGTCCTGCAGCGTGATGGCCAGCACCCGCGGGCCCGGCGCCTGGAGGATTTCCGCGCGCACGTCCATGTTGCGCGCATGGGCGTGCTTGACCACGTTGGTGGCGGCCTCCTGCAGCACCCGCATCACCTGCAGCAGCTGGTCGCTGGTCACGCCCACGCCCTCCAGGCCGTCGTCCAGGTGCCAGTGCAGCTGCACGCCGACGGCACCCATCCGCGCGTCCCAGCGGTGGCGCCACGCGGCCAGCGCCGCGGAGAGGTTGCCGCCCATGTCGGCGCTGTCCATCAGCATGCGCAGCTCCTCGAGCCCGTCCTGCAGCGACTGCGTGATCTGCTCGGGGCCCAGCGCGCCACGCTCCACGCCGCGCAGCGCCGTCATCAGCTGCGCGCCCAGGCCGTCGTGCATGTCGCGCAGCAGGCGCTCGCGTTCCTGCTGCCGTGCGGTGGCCTGCACCGCCGCGAGCTCGGAGTGGCGAAGCTGCGCGTAGCTGTGCTCCAGCGCCTCCGACTTCTGGGCGACGCGCTGTTCCAGCTCCTGGTTGGTGTTTTCCGCGCGGTTCAACGTGCTGATGATGTAGTCGCCAGAGATCACGGCATAGATCACCAGCAGCACCACGAAGCCCCAGAACAGGTAGCTGGGCCCGGTGGGCGGTATGTGGCCCGTGACCAGCCCCATGTCGTGCACGGCGCTGCCGATCAGCAGCAGGTACCCGCCGATGAGGCCCGCGCGGTGCCAGCGGCCCATGCGCAGCTGGCCCGACCATACCCACCACAGCGTCCACAGCGACAGCAGCAGTGCGCACAGCTGCGCATACCCGCGTGCCAGCCACGCGCCGCTGCCGAGGGCCTGCGCCAGCACGAAGGCCAGGCAGCCGCTCACCAGCATGAAGACCATCACGCGGCGCGGCGTGCGCCGCCAGTCGGGCAGGCCGCCGCGTGCGAAGTCCTGCTTGCGCACCACGATGGTCGAGAGCGTGGCGGCACACATGGCCAGTGCCGTGAGCATCACGTTGAGCGGGTTGAACTGCTCGAACCACATCGGCGGGATGCGGATCGGGCTGCCGAAATACGCCAGCGCGCGCAGGCTCCAGGACACGCTGGCCAGCGTCATCCACAAAAAACCCAGGTCGTGCGGACGCTGCATCCACAGCACCATGGCCAGCAACGCCAACACCAGCATCAGCCCGGCGGCTGCATCGGTCAGGCCCACCACCGCCTCGATGCCGCCCATCGCCAGCGGCAGCAACTGGTTGGTGGGACCCGCATGGGCCAGTACCAGCCCGGAGGGCATGAAGGGCATGGCCACCAGCACCACCTGCACCTGCGTGGCATGCATGGGCAGCGGGAACAGCGCCGCGATGCGGCCGTTGTAGAGCAATGCCGGGGTTTGTTCGGCCAACGGCGCCCAGGCGCCCTGGTCGCGGTGCTCCATCAGCGAGCCCTGGGGCTGGCCGTCCACCAGCACCTGGTAGGGCGCGCCGGCCCGGAACACCCACAGCGCCGGGCTATCGCCCTGTGCGCAGGCCGCCACATCCAGGGTGTAGGTGATGCGCACATGCTCGTTGCGCCAGGCCAGGGGCAGGTGGTCGGGCAGCGCCACCGTTTCGTCGGCCACCTGGCGGCCGTCGATCGCAACGACACGGCGTGCCTGGGGGATGGGTGTGGTCGGTGCACACCCCGTGGAGGTCGCGGCCGTCTGCGCATGCGCAGGCGCCGGCATCAGCGCCAGCGCCAGGCCCAGGCAGGCCAGCAAGACGAGCCAGGAGCTGCACCACCACCGGCGACCCGGTGCGACGGCCCCAGCCCTGATGCGGTGGAGAAAAAGGCAGGTTGCTGATGCTGCGCTGCGTGTCACGAACGAAATGCCTGGGAGGAGGGTGCGCGGGGCCGCTGCCATGAATGTACCTGCATGCCGGCTTGCGCGGCGCCCGCCCCCAGCGATCACGGTGGGTCGTAGCGATAACCCACGCCGTAGATCGAGTGGATCCGCTCCTCGCCCGGATCGGCCGCCTGCAGCTTGCGGCGCAGGTTCTTGATGTGGCTGTCGATGGCGCGGTCGCTCAGTGCACGCTTGTCGTCGTGCAGCCGGTCCAGCAGCTGGTCGCGCGAGAACACTCGGCCCGGCGCTTCGGCGAGCGTGCGCAGCAGCCGGAACTCCACCGGCGTCAACGGCAGCGCCACGTTGCGCAACCGCGCCTCGAGGCGTTCGCCGTCGAAGTGGAGCCCTGCGGCGTGCGAGGCGCCCGGGGTGTGCGCCTGCCGTTGCCGCCGCAGGATCGCCTTCACGCGCGCCACCACTTCGCGCGGGCTGAAAGGCTTGCACACATAGTCGTCCGCGCCGGCCTCCAGGCCGATCAGCCGGTCCACCTCCTCCACACGCGCCGTCAACATCAGCACCGGCACGTCGCTGAAGGCGCGCAGCGCGCGGCAGACGGCGAGGCCGTCGGTGCCGGGCAGCATCAGGTCCAGCACCAGCAGGTCGGGCATGCGTGAGCGCACCGACGGCAGTACCGCATCGCCGTGGTCCAGCGTGGCGGCCTCCATGCCGCTGGCGCGCAGGTAGTCGGCCACCAGCTGGGCCAGGCGTGGCTCGTCCTCCACCACCAGCACGTAGGGGGGGCCGGTATGGCTCATGCCGGCATCTCCGTGGCGCGTGCCAGCAGCGGCAGCCGCACGGCCATCCACACGCCGCCCAGCGGCGAATGGCGTGCCTCGATCTCGCCGCCGTGCGCCAGCACGATGCTGCGGCAGATCGCCAGCCCCAGCCCGCTGCCCCCACCGGCGCGGCCGCGCGACCCCTCGACGCGGAAGAAGCGCTCCAGCAGGCGTGGAAGCAGTGCATCGGGCACGCCGGGTTCGGAGTCCATCACGTCGAGCTGCGCATGGCCTTCCTCGCGGCGCAGTCGCACGAGGATGCGGCCACCCGGGGCGGTGTAGCGCTGCGCGTTGCCCAGCAGGTTGTGCAGCAGCTGGCGCATGCGCAGCGGATCGGCCGACAGCAGCGTGGGATCCTGCGGCGCCTCCAGCGCCAGCGCGAGCTGGCGTTCGCTGCTGCCACGCTGCTGCAGGGCGACCTCGTCGGCGAGCAGGGCGCCAAGGTCGATGTCTGTCTTGCGGTAGGTGAGTGCACCGGCGTCCGCCAGCGCCAGCTCGTGCAGGTCGTGCACCAGCTGCGAGAGGGTGCCCACCTCCAGCTGCAGCAGGCGCAGCGACTCGGGTGTCACGGGATGCACGCCGTCCTCCATCGCCTCCAGCTCGCCGCGCAGCACGGCCAGTGGCGTGCGCAGCTCGTGGGACACATCGGCCATGTAGTCACGGCGCATGCCCTCGTTGCGCTCGAGGGCCAGGGCCAGCTGGTTGAAGTCCTGGCCCAGCTGCGCCACCTCGTCATGGCCCTGCACCGGCACACGGGTGTCGTAGCGCCCCGCTGCCAGCGCATGCGTGGCCGTGGCCACGCGGCGCACCGGGCCCAGCAGCGTGCGCGCGATCCACCAGGCGATCAGCGCGGCCAGCAGCAGGGACACGCCACCCACGGCGAGCGTGGCATCCAGCTGCCCCCGTCGAAAGCGCAAGGCGGCCTCGTCCGTCACGGCGTTCAGCGGGGCGATCACCAGCCAGCCCACCGTCCGCCCGTCCACCACCACCTCGTTCTGGCTGGACTGCGCCAGGATCTGCGGGAAACCCATCACATGCTGGCGCTGCTCGTCCAGCAGCGTCACGCGCCGGCCTGCCCCCAGCAGGTCCGACCCGCGCAACTCGCGCTGGGTGATCGCCGCAGCGTCCACGCCGTCCACGCGACGCGGCGGGCCCAGGCCGATGAGGTCGAACCAGATGTCGGGCCGGTTGCGCACGAACTCCCAGTTGCCATGTTGCGCGTAGGCCTGGCGCACACGCGGCAGGACGGCCTCCATGCGCTCCACCGCCTGGGTGTTGAGGTAGTCGATGAACAGCCGGTCGAAGTTGAAACGCGCGGCAAAACCCATGGCCACGGCCACGAGCGCGGCGATGGCCAGCACGGCGAGGAAGAGCTTGGTGGTGATGCCGGGGCGCTTCATGCAGGGTGAACGATACGCGAGTTGGTCGAAGCCGTCCGGGTCCTGCGTTGTGTCCACAGATCGCGGGAAAGGGGGTCGTGGCACTCCACATTTGCTCCATATTCGGCCGCCACCATGCGGGCATTGCACCCGAGGCTTTGCCATGCACCTTCACTCCACCATCCCGTCCCGTGCCGCCGTGCGGCATGGGACTGCCCTGGCCTCCGTGGCCCTGGCCGTTCTGCTTGCCGGTTGTGGCGACGGCGGCAGCACCCCATCCGCCACCCCCGCATCCTCCCGCCCCACCGCCGTCGGCGTGCAGGAACTCCACACCGAAACCGTCACCCTCACCACCGAACTCAATGGGCGCACCAGTGCCCCGCTGTCGGCCGAGATCCGGCCGCAGGTGAGCGGCATCGTGCAGGCGCGCAAGTTCACGGAAGGCCAGCGGGTGCGGGCCGGGCAAGTGCTCTACCAGATCGACCCGGCGAGCTACCAGGCGGCCGTCGACAGCGCGCAAGCCACCGTGTCCAAGACCGATGCGACGGTGGAAGCCGCGCGCCTTACGGCACAGCGGCAGGCCGCACTGCAGAAGATCGATGCCGTGAGCCAGCAGTCCAGCCAGGACGCGCAGGCGGCGCTGAAGCAGGCCGAGGCGGACCAGGTGGCGGCGCGGGCGGCGTTGCAGACGGCGCGCATCAACCTGCAGCGCACGGCCATCACCAGCCCCATCGCGGGCCTGGTGGATGTGTCCACCGTCACGCCCGGCGCGCTGGTGACGGCGGACCAGACCACGGCACTCACCACCGTGCGCCAGACCGATCCGATGCAGGTGGACATCACGCAATCCAGCGCCGACCTGCTGCGCCTGCGCCGCGCACTGGCCGACGGCAAGCTGCAGGACGCGGGCGGCCAGGCGCCGGTGACGCTGGTGCTGGAGGACGGCAGCCGCTACGGCCCCACGGGCAAGCTCAGCGTGGCCGGCGTGTCGGTGGACACCGCCACCGGCATGGTCACGCTGCGGGCTGTGTTCCCCAATCCGCAAGGCCTGCTGTTGCCCGGCATGTACGTGCGCGCGCAGCTGCCCACGGCCAAGGCCGCCGACGCGATGTTGGTGCCGCAGCAGGCCGTGACGCGCAACGCCGCGGGCCAGGCCAGCGTGCTGGTGGTGGGCGCCGACAACAAGGTGGAACAGCGCAAGATCAGCGCGAACCGTGCCGTGGGCACGAACTGGCTCGTGGAGTCGGGCCTCTCCGCTGGAGAACGCGTGGTGCTCGAAGGCGCGCAGAAGATCAAGGTCGGCGACACGGTGCAGGCGCAGCCGGTGGCGGTGGCCGCCTCGGCTGCTGGGGCACCGTCCACCCCAGCTTCCACCCCCGCGTCCGCCCCGGCCTCCGCTCCGGCATCCTTGCCCTCGGCCCCTGCCGCGGCCACGCGCTGAGGAGCCCCTCACCATGGCCCGCTTCTTCATCGACCGTCCCATCTTCGCCTGGGTGCTCGCCATCGTGGTGATGCTGGCCGGCGCCATGTCCATCACCACGTTGCCGCTGGAGAAATACCCCGACATCGCGCCCGTGCGCGTGTCCATCAACGCCAGTTATCCCGGCGCCTCCGCCAAGACCATCGAGGACTCGGTGACGCAGGTCATCGAGCAGAAGATGAAGGGGCTGGACGGGCTGCAGGCGATGCAGTCCTCCAGCCAGTCGTCGGGCACGGCCAGCGTCTCGTTGTCCTTCGTGGCCGGCACCAATGCCGACATCGCGCAGATGCAGGTGCAGAACAAGCTGCAGCAGGCGATGTCGCAGCTGCCCCAGGCCGTGCAGAGCCAGGGCGTGACCGTCACCAAGACCGGCACGGACTTCCTGCTGGTGATCACCTTCTACTCCGCCGACGGCAGCGCCTCGGCCATCCAGATCGGCGACTACGTGGCCTCCAGCCTGGCCGACACCATCGCCCGCATCGAGGGCGTGGGCGACGTGCAGACGCTCGGCACCCAGCACGCCATGCGCATCTGGCTGGACCCGACGAAGCTCGCCAGCCATGCGCTGATGCCCTCGGACGTGTCCTCTGCCATCACGGCGCAGAACGCGCAGGTCTCGGCCGGCCAGATCGGCGGGCTGCCGGCGGTGCCGGGCCAGCAGCTCAACGTGACCATCACGGCACGCAGCAAGCTGCAGACCGTGCAGCAGTTCCAGGACATCGCGCTCAAGACCAGCCGTGACGGCAGCGTGGTGCGCCTGTCCGACGTGGCGCGCGTGGAGCTGGGCGGCGACAGCTACACCGTCAGCACGCGCATGAAGGGCCAGCCCTCGGCCGCGCTGGGCGTGTACCTGGCCTCGGGCGCCAACGCCATCGGCGTGGCCAACGCCGTCAAGGCCAGGATTGCTGAACTGCAACCCGGCTTCCCCTACCACCTGCAGCCCGAGTTGACGCAGGACACCACGCCCTTCGTGAAGGTCTCCATCGAGGAAGTGGCCAAGACGCTGGGTGAGGCCGTGGTGCTCGTCGTGCTGATCATGTACCTGTTCCTGCAGAGCTGGCGCGCCACGCTGATCCCGGCCATCACCGTGCCGGTGGTGCTGCTGGGCACCTTCGGCGTGCTGGCCGTGGCGGGATATTCCATCAACAGCCTCACGATGTTCGGCATGGTGCTGGCCATCGGCCTGCTGGTGGACGATGCCATCGTGGTGGTGGAGAACGTCGAGCGCCTGATGGCCGAGAAGGGATTGCCGCCGCGCGAGGCCACGCGCGAGTCCATGGGCGAGATCACCGGCGCGCTGGTGGGCATCGCGCTGGTGCTGGCCGGCGTGTTCATCCCCATGGCCTTCTTCGGTGGCTCCACGGGCGTGATCTACCGGCAGTTCTCGATCACGGTGGTGTCGGCCATGCTGCTGTCGGTGCTGGTGGCGCTGACACTCACGCCGGCGCTGTGCGCGACGTTGCTCAAGCCCCTGCCCCCGGGCCAGCACCATGTGGCCCACCGGGGCCTGGCGGGCCGTTTCTTCGGTGGCTTCAACCGCGGCTTCGACCGCGGCACGCAGGCCGTGGAGTCGGCCGCGGGGGGCATCATCCGGCGCAGTGGCCGCGCGATGCTGGTCTACGCGCTGATCCTCGGCGCGATGGCGCTGCTGTACCACCGCCTGCCCACCTCCTTCCTGCCGCAGGAGGACCAGGGCGTGCTGATGGGCGAGGTGCGTCTGCCCTCGGGCGCCACCAACGAGCGCCTCGTGCGCTCGCTGTCGCAGGTCGAGAACTGGCTGGGCCAGCAGGCCGACATCGACGGCTACACCGTGATCACGGGCATCGGTGGCGACCAGGCCACGGGCCGCCTGTTCATCCGCCTCAAGGACTGGGGCGACCGCACCGGCAAGGGCCAAAGCGCCTCCGAGATCGCCGCGCGCGGCAACCGCGAGCTGGCCAGCCTGCGCGATGCGCGCGTGTTCATCACGCAGCCCGCCACCGTGCGCGGCCTGGGTTCGGCCAGCGGCTGGACGGTGGAGCTGCAGGATCGCGGCGGCCTGGGCCACGAGGGCCTGGTGAAGGTGCGCAACGAGTTCCTGGCGCTGGCGGCCAAGGACCCGGCGCTGGCGCAGGTGCGCATCAGCGGGCTGGAGGACGCGCCGCAGTACAGCATCCAGATCGACGACCGCAAGGCCGGCGCCGTGGGCGTGGCCACCGCGGACATCAACAGCACCCTGTCGATGGCACTCGGCGGCAGCTACGTCAACGACTTCCTGGACCAGGGCCGCGTGAAGAAGGTGTATGTGCAGGGCGACGCACCCTACCGCGCGGAGCCCGACAGCATCATGCGCTGGTTCGTGCGCAACGGCAGCGGCGACATGGTGCCCTTCTCGGCCTTTGCCAGCACCGCCTGGAGCTTCGGCGCGCCGAAGCTGGAGCGCTACAACGGCATGGGCTCGTACGAGATCGTGGGGGAGTCCGCGCCCGGTGTCAGCTCGGGCCAGGCCATGGCGGCCGTGGAGCGCATCGTGGCGCAGCTGCCGCAGGGCGCGGGCATCGAATGGGCGGGCCAGTCCTACCAGGAGCGGCTGTCGGGCGCGCAGGCGCCGCTGCTCTACGCGATCTCCGTGCTCTTTGTGTTCCTGTGCATGGCGGCGTTGTATGAGAGCTGGTCCGTGCCCTTCTCGGTGATGCTGGTGGTGCCGCTGGGCGTGCTCGGTGCGCTCGCGCTTACGCAGTGGGCGGGCCTGAACAACGACGTGTACTTCCAGGTGGGCCTGCTCACCACCGTGGGCCTGGCCTCCAAGAACGCGATCCTGATCGTGGAGTTCGCGATGCAGCGCCAGGCCCAGGGCGCTGCGCTGGTGGAGGCGACGCTGGAGGCCCTGCGGCTGCGGCTGCGGCCGATCCTGATGACCTCGCTGGCCTTCATGCTGGGCGTGTTGCCGCTGGCCATCGCCAGCGGTGCCGGCGCCGGCAGCCGGCGAGCCATCGGCACGGGCGTGCTGGGCGGCATGCTCACGGCCACGGTGCTGGGCGTGTTCTTCGTGCCGCTGTTCTTCGTGCTGGTGCGCGGGTTCTTCGCCAGGCGCCGGAACCCCGCCGATGCGGCGGATGGAACGGGCAAGGTCGTGGAGGTGGTGTCGTGAAGCAGTCTGTTGTGCAAACCCGTGCGCTGCGCCTGGGCGCGGTGGCCTTCGCGGTGCTGCTGCTGTCGGCCTGCGCGAACCTGGCGCCCACCTACCAGTCGCCCCAGGCGGCCATACCCGCGCAGTTCACGCAGCCGACGGCATCGTCCGATGGGGCCGGCACGCCCGCCGCCGACCTGGACTGGCGCGCCTTCGTCACCGATGCCCGCCTGCGCCAGACCCTCGCGCTCGCGCTGGACCAGAGCCGCGACCTGCGCCTGGCCGTGCTGGCCGTGGAACAGGCACGCGCTGCCTACCGCATCGAGGACGCCGCAAGCCTGCCCACGCTGCGCGCCAATGGCGGCCTGAGTGCCTCGCGTACGCCCGCAGAGGCCTCCAGCACGGGCAGGACCGTGGTCTCGCGCACCTACAGCGCGAACGTGGGCATCTCCTCGTTCGAGCTGGACTTCTTCGGCAAGGTGCGGAACCTGCAGGACGCCGCGCTGCAGAGCTTCCTGCAGACCGCCGAGGCCCGGCGCAGTGCCCAGATCGCGCTGGTGGCCGAGGTCTCCACGGCCTGGCTCACCTTGGCTGCCGACCGCGCGCAGCTGGCCCTCGCGCAGCAGACCCTGCAGAGCGAGCGCAGGACGCTGGAGATGACGCAGCAGCGCCGCGCGCTGGGCCAGGACTCGGGCCTCACGCTGGCCCAGGTGCAGGGCAGCGTGGAAGCTGCGCGGCGCGACGTCGCCACCTACCAGAGCCAGGTGGAGCAGGACATTAATGCGCTGGAACTGCTGGTCGGCGCCTCGGTGCCGGCCGACTGGCTGCCGCAGGCGAACGAGCCGGCCGCGGCTACGCTGCTGGTGGGCGTGCCCGCCGGCCTGCCGTCCTCCGTGCTGCAACAGCGCCCCGACGTGCTCGCGGCCGAGCACGCACTCCAGGGCGCGAACGCCAACATCGGCGCCGCACGCGCCGCGCTGTACCCCAGCATCAGCCTCACCACGACGCTGGGCACCGCCAGCCGCAGCCTGTCGGACCTGTTCATCGGTGGTGCATGGTCATTCCTGCCCAGCATCACGCTGCCGATCTTCGACGGCGGTGCGGGGCAGGCCGGCGTGCGGCAGGCCGAGGTGACGAAGGACATCCGGCTGGCGACCTACGACAAGACGCTGCAGACCGCGTTCCGCGAAGTGGCCGACGCCTTGTCGGTACGCGCATCCCTGGGCGAACGCCTGGCCGCGCAACAGGGTGTGGTCGAAGCGGCCCAGCGCGCCTTCGACCTCTCGCAGGCCAGCTGGCGCGGCGGCGCGAGCAGCTACCTCGACGTGCTGGTCGCGCAGCGCACGCTCTACACCGCGCAGCAGAGCCTCATCACGCTGCGCCTGGCCGAGCAGGGCAACCGCGTGACGCTGTTCAAGGTGCTGGGGGGTGGGTGGCAGGACGGCACCACGGCCGCCGCTGCCAGTGCTGGCTAAAGGGAAAAGATCTTGCCCGGATTCAGGATGTTCTTCGGATCCAGCGCGCACTTGATGGTGCGCATCATGTCCACCGCACCGCTGCCGGCCTCGGTCAGCAGGAAATCCATCTTGTGCAGGCCCACGCCGTGTTCGCCCGTGCAGGTACCGCCCAGGCGCAGCGCGCGGCTCACGAGCTGGTGGTTCAGCTGTTCGGCCGTCACGCGTTCTTCGGGCTTGTTGGGATCGAGCAGGTAGCCGAAATGGAAGTTGCCGTCGCCGACGTGGCCCACCAGGAAGTACGGGATGCCGCTGGCATCGGCCTCGGCCACCGAGTCCAGCAGGCAGTCGGCCAGGCGCGAGATCGGCACGCAGGTGTCGGTGGAGATCACCTTGCAGCCGGGGCGCGACTGCACGGCGGCGAAATACGCGTTGTGCCGCGCGGTCCACAGGCGCGTGCGTTCCTCGGGCGTGCTGGCCCATTCGAAGGCATTGCCGCCCTGTTCGCTGGCGATGTCCTGCACCAGCTCGGCCTGCTCCTTCACGCCGGCCGGTGAGCCGTGGAACTCCATCAGCAGCATGGGCTCTTCGCGCAGCGTGAGCTTGGAGTGGGCGTTGACGATGCGCACCGTGTTGTGGTCGATCAGCTCCACGCGTGCGATGGGAATGCCCATCTGGATCACCTGGATCACCGTGCGCACGGCGGCCTCGATGCTGGGGAAGGAGCAGATCGCGGCCGACACTGCCTCGGGCAGGGGATAGAGCTTGAGTGTGATCTCGGTGATCACGCCCAGCGTGCCCTCGCTGCCCACCATCAGGCGCGTGAGGTCGTAGCCCGCCGAGGACTTCTTGGCGCGCGTGCCGGTGCGGATGACCTCGCCGCTGGCGGTGACCACCTCCAGGCCCAGCACGTTCTCGCGCATGGTGCCGTACCGCACGGCGTTGGTACCGCTGGCGCGCGTGGCGCTCATGCCGCCCAGCGTGGCATCGGCGCCGGGGTCGATGGGGAAGAACAGGCCCGTGCTCTTGATCTCCTCGTTGAGCTGCTTGCGGGTCACGCCCGGCTGCACGGTCACCGTGAGGTCGTCGGAGTTGATGGACAACACCTTGTTCAGACGGCCCATGTCAATGCTGATGCCGCCCTGCACCGCCAGCAGGTGGCCTTCCATCGAGGAGCCCACGCCGAAGGGGATCACGGGTACCTCGTACTGGCTGGCCAGCTTGACCACCTCGGCCACCTCGGCGGTGTTCTCCACGAACACCACGGCGGCCGGCGGCGGCGCGTCGAAAGACGATTCATCGCGGCCGTGCTGTTCGCGCACTACCAGGGCTGTGGAACAGCGCTCGGCGAAGCGAGCCTTCAAGGCGTCGATGAAGGCGGCGGGCACGGGGCGCTGCGCGATGCGCGGCAGCAGGTCGGCGGGGCGGGTGGGGGCGTTCATGCAAGGGACTCCAGGAGGCGCGCGGCCTTGCAGTGTACGCCCCGCCCTTGCACGGGAAAGCACCGTGAAGCGCACCGCGCTCGCGTGCGACACTGCCGACCTGCATGGCTTGGATCCCGGGGGTGGGGATGAGGCCGTGCTCACAAAAAAATATCGCCAGGGAGTGTGGAAGTGGTAAAGAATCGCGAGCGTCCCCAAGGGGGGCGCTGGAGGTGCGCGCGGGTGGGGCATTGCGGGCGGCCGCTGGGTGACGCGGCCGGTGCCGCTTGCACCGCGGCATCCCGCTGATGGACCGCCACGGCTGGGACATCCTGTCCCTTCCGGGGGCGTTGCGTGGCGACACGGGGACGCCGGCTTCCCGTGCACGGCAGGTGGGCGGTTTCGCCACCAAGTTCGGAGTGAAGGGTTTCATGAAGGCACTGGTGATCGAGGACTCGCCGATCTTTCGCAAGGTCATCGAGCACACCCTGGAACAGCTCAACATCGACGTGGTGGTGGTGGAGACCGCCGGCGAGGGCTACGCCACGCTGCAAGCCGAACGCGTGGACCTGCTGATCCTGGACCTCCACCTTCCCGACCAGAGCGGCCTGGAGCTGTGCCGGCGTATCCGTGCGCAGCCGGTGCACCGCATGCTGCCGGTGCTGCTGCTGACCTCCGACGACACCGAGACGCTGGCGCAGCAGGCGCTGGACGCCGGCGTCACCGAGGTGTTCCGCAAGTCCCGCCTGGAGGAATTGCATGGTTCGCTGCGCGACTTCACGCGCCGGCTGCAGCGCGAATACCGCGGCCGCGTGCTGCTGGTGGAAGACAGCCCCACGACCACGCTGCTGCTCAAGTACATGCTGGGCAAGATGAGCCTGGACGTGGACAACGTGCCCTCGGCGGAAGAAGGGCTGGAGGCCATCGGCCGGCAGTCCTACGACCTCATCATCTGCGACGTGGTGCTGGCCGGCGAGATGTCGGGCCTGGCGCTGGTACGCGCCGTGCGGGCCATGGCCGGCGACGCGGGCCGCACGCCGATCCTGGGCCTGTCGGCGCTGGAGGATGACGCGCGCAAGATCGAGATGCTGCGCCTGGGCGCCAGCGACTACGTGGCCAAGCCGGTGCTGGAGGAGGAATTCGCCGCGCGGGTGGGCAACCTCATCACCGCCAAGCAGCTCTTCGACCAGGTGCAGCTCCAGCGCCGCGAGCTGCGCGAGCTCAGCATCCGCGACAAGCTCACGGGCCTCTACAACCGCCACTACCTGTCCGAGGTCTCGGGCCTGATCGTCAGCAGCGCGCACCGCCGCCAGGAGCCGCTGGCTTTCCTGATGATCGACCTGGACCACTTCAAGCGCATCAACGACACCTACGGCTACGAGGTGGGCGACAAGGTGCTGGCTGCCATCGGCATGCTGCTGCGCGAAGGCTCGCGGCGTGGTGACGTGGCGGCGCGTTTCGGCGGCGAGGAGTTCGTGTTCCTGCTGCCCGGCTGCCCGCCGGCGGACGCCATCGCGCGGGCCGAGCGCCTGCTGGCGGACATCCGCAGCCTGCGGCCCGCCGACGTGATGGTCACCGCCAGCATCGGTGTCGCCGCGCTGGACCTGGGCCGCGAGATGCATTTCGACGAGCTCTTCCGCGTGGCCGACGAGGCCACCTACCGCGCCAAGCACGCCGGCCGCAACCGGGTGGTGGTGAGCGACTCGCTGCCGGCCTGAGTGACGCCCGGCGCGGCGATATCCCGGCCCGGCGACAATGGCGCCGCGGCCCGCGGGCCATCCATTCCTAAGGAGATTCCATGGGCAAACGCCTGACGCAGATCGCCACGCGCACCGGCGACGACGGCACCACCGGCCTCGGGGACAACACCCGCATCTCGAAGAACGCACTGCGCGTGCACGCCATGGGCGACGTCGACGAACTCAATTCGCACATCGGCGTGTTGCTGTGCGAGGACATGCCCGACGGCGTGCGTGACCTGCTGGTGGAGATCCAGCACCAGCTCTTCAACCTTGGTGGCGAGCTGTCGATCCCCGGCTTCGAACTGCTCAAGCACGAAGCCCTGCTGGCGCTGGACGAGGCACTGGCCGACCACAACGCCGAGCTGCCGCGGCTGCAGGAGTTCATCCTGCCCGCCGGCACGCGTGCCGCCTCGCTGGCCCATGTGTGCCGTACGGTGGCACGTCGCGCGGAGCGCTCGGTGGTGGCCCTGCAGGCAGAGGAGCCGCTCAAGCCCACACCGCGCCAGTTCCTGAACCGCCTCAGCGACCTGATGTTCGTGCTGGCCCGCGTGCTCAACCGCCACCGCCGCGACGGCACGGTGGGCGACGACGTCTACTGGAAGAGCGAGCGCATGGCGCGCGCCGAGGGCGACGACGCCTGAAGCGACGCGCGCGCGGCCTCAGCGCGGTGCCAGCACCGCCATCGTGATGCGCGAGACACAGGTGAGCTCGCCCGCGTCGTTGTGCATATCGATGTGCCACACCTGGGTGCTGCGGCCGATGTGCACCGGCCGCGTGGTGCCCGTGACCCAGCCGCTCCTCGCGCCACGGATATGGTTGGCGTTGATGTCCAGGCCCACGCAGTGCGTGCCTTCGGGCGTGGCGAAGGCCGCGCCGCAGGAGCCCAGGGTCTCGGCCAGCACCACGGACACGCCGCCGTGCAGCAGGCCGAAGGGCTGCCGGGTGCGGGTGTCGACCGGCACGCGCGCGCGGATGGAGTCCGGCCCCACTTCGAGGAATTCGATGCCCAGCCGCTCCACGGCGGTGTCCTTGTGCAGGGCCGTGAGGGCGTCGACGGAGATGGGGCGTTTCCAGACAGGCAGGGTCATGAGCAGGGGCAGCAATGCAAGGGCGCGGGCGGTGCCCGCCGTGGCGCAAGTATCGCGCAGGTGACTTCCCCTGGGTCATTCCCGATAGGGCGTGGCAGGGCGCTGCGCTAGGCTACGCCGCATGACCTCCCGCCCCGCCACAGCCCCTGCCAACACGCCGCCCTGCGTGCCCCAGATCCGCCGTTTCCAGGACTGGTTGTACGAGACCCGGGCGCTGCGCTTCGACGCCTACGACGACCTGTGGCGCTGGTCCGTCACCGACCTGGAGGGCTTCTGGCAGAGCGTTTGGGACTACTTCGACCTGCAATCGCCCACGCCGCACACTGCAGTGCTGGCGCACAACACCATGCCTGGTGCGCGCTGGTTTCCGGGCGCGCAGTGCAACTATGCGCAGCAGGTGCTGCGCCATGTGGCGCCCGCGCAGGCGGCGGGCCTGCCGGCCATCGTCTGCCGCAACGAGGCCGGCCGCGAGACCGTCATCGATTGGCCGGCGTTGCGCCGCCAGGTCGCGTCGATGGCGCTGCACCTGCGCGCGCAAGGCCTGGAGCCCGGTGACCGCGTGGCGGCCTACCTGCCCAATGTGCCCGAGACCATGGTGGCCTTCCTGGCCGTGGCCAGCCTGGGCGGCATCTGGAGCGTGTGTGCGCCCGACATGGGCACCAACGCCGTGCTGGACCGCTTCCGCCAGATCGCGCCCAAGGTGCTCATCGGTTGTGACGGCGTGCGGTATGGCGGCCGCGTGATGGACCGCACCGGCGTGCTGGCGGAGTTGCGCGCGGCCCTGCCGTCGGTCACCCACCTCGTGGTGCTGCAGGACCTGTCGCCCGATGCGCCATTGCCGGCCTCGCTTACGCCCTGCACGTCCTTCGCCGCCGCGGCTGCGCGCGACGATGCCGCAACGGCCGCCTTCGAGCCCCTCTGGCTGCCCTTCGACCACCCGTTGTGGATCGTCTACTCCAGCGGCACCACGGGCCTGCCCAAGCCCATCGTGCACGGCCATGGCGGCGTCGTGCTGGTGGGCCTGCTGATGAAGAACCTGCACAACGACATCGGGTGCAGTTACGACCCCAACAACTGGGGCGAGCGTTTCCACTGGTACAGCAGCACGGGCTGGATCATGTGGAATGCGCAGCTCAGCGGGCTGTTGGACGGCACCACGATCTGCCTCTACGACGGCAACCCGGGTGGCGCGACGCTGGACGCATCGGGCAACCGCAAGGCACCCGACTGGGGCACGCTGTGGCGCGAGGTTGCGGGCATGGGCGCGACCTTCTTCGGCGCGGGCGCGGCCTTCTTCGCGAACTGCCAGAAGGACGGCCTCGACCTGTCGACCTGCGGAGACCTGTCGCGCGTGCGCGCGCTGGGCACCACGGGTTCGCCGCTCGGCGAGGACGCGCAGAACTGGGGCACGGCGCAGATGCAAAAGCTGCGGCCTGGCGCACCGGACATCTGGTGGTGCAACATTTCCGGTGGCACCGACTTCGCGGGTGCGTTCATCGGCGGCAACCGCGAGCTGCCGCTCGTGCCGGGCCAGATGCAGTGCCGCATGCTGGGCTCGTCGGTGGAGGCCTGGAACGAGCAGGGCGAGCCCGTCGTCGACGCCGTGGGCGAGCTGGTCTGCACGCAACCCATTCCCTCCATGCCGCTGTACTTCTGGGGCGACGAAGGCGGCAAGCGCTACCTCTCCAGCTACTTCGACATGTACCCCCCGGGCCATGGCCGCCGCGGGGGCGAGGGCGGCGTCTGGCGCCACGGCGACTGGTTGCGCGTCCTGCCCTCGGGCGCCTGCATCATCTACGGCCGCAGCGACGCGACCATCAACCGCCACGGCCTGCGCATGGGCACCAGCGAGATCTACAGCGCCGTCGAAGCACTGCCGGAGGTGGTGGACTCGATGGTGGTGGACCTGGAGTACCTGGGCCGCGAGAGCTACATGCCGCTGTTCGTGGTGCTGCGCGCTGGCGTGTCGCTCGACGAAGGATTGCGGGGCCGCATCCAGCAGGCGATCAAGACCGCGCTCTCACCGCGCTTCATTCCCAACGACATCTACGTGGTGCCCGATGTGCCGCGCACGCTCTCCGGCAAGAAGCAGGAGCTGCCGATCAAGAAGCTGCTGCTGGGCCAGTCGCTGGACAAGGTCCTCAACCGCGAAGCGATGGCCAACCCGGGCTGCCTGGAGTGGTACGTGGCCTTCGCGGCGCGGCGGGCCATCGCCGCGGCGGCCTGATCCTGGCGCCGCGTGGCCGCCCGTTTCAGAATCGGTGTTCGGTCTGGTGCAGGCTGATCAGGCTCATGAGTGCCGTCACGACCTCGGGCTTGAAGCCCACGCGGGTATGGCCCAGGCCGTCGCCGCCGCTCATGATGAGCTTTTCCATGTAGGGCACGCAGTCCTTCGTGCCCCAGAACGCCTTGACCGCGTCGACGATGCGCTGGTGCCGCGCAGCGATCACGTCCAGTGCGCGGTCCACACCGGCCTGGTGGGGCAGTTCATGCAGGGGCATCGGCCGCGTGGAGATTTCTTCCTGTTCCCATTTGAGAATCGGGAAGCCATCGGGCTGCGGTTTGCGGGTAGTGGCCATGATGGACTCCGGTACGTAAGCAAGCGGCACCCCCAGGGCGATGCACGCGAAGAAAGTTCCGCGATTATCGATCTATTCCGGTTGGGCAGCCACCGCCAGAAGCCAAGTTCGAAAGGCCGCAAGCGCCGCCCGCGGCTCACTGCGTTCCGGCGTCACGAGGTAGTAGGCGCGGTCCCCCGGGGGCTCGCGGAGGCAGGCTACGCGCAGTGCGCCGCTCTGCAACTCCTGCTCCACGAGCAGGCGCGGCGCCAGCGCGACACCCAGGCCATGGACGGCCGCTGCGACCGTCATCGAGAACAACTCGTAACGTGATCCCGCCTGGGCCATCGGTGCATCCAGACCCGCGTTGCGGAACCATTCGCGCCAGGCCAGCGGCCGCGTGCTTTGCTGCAGCAGCGGCCAGGTGGCGAGTTCGGCCACGGAGGCCGGGCGTCCCCTGCGCAGCAGCTGCGGAGCGCACACCGGCAGCATCTGCTCGTGCATCAGCAGCGTGCATTGCGTGCCGGCCCATTGCTGCATCTGCTGCGGCGTGCCGGCGAACAACGCGGCGTCGCAGCCACTGTCGCTGAACAGGAAAGGTCTGGTACGGGTCTCGATATGCACTTCCAGCCCCGGATGGAGCTTGCGCAGTGCTGGCAGCCGCGGGATCAGCCAGCGCGTCGCGAAGGTGGGCACGGCCGCCAGCGTGAGGGACTGCGCCACGCCCTGGCCCGACATGGCCTCCAGCGTGTCGCGCTCCAGCGCCTGCAGGCGCGGCGCGATGGCGCGCGCATAGTCGGCACCCCGCTCGGTCAGCGCCACGCCATGGCGGGTGCGCCGGAACAGCGCATGGCCCACGAATTCCTCCAGCGCCGCGACCTGGCGCGAGACCGCGCTCTGCGTCAGGGCCAGCTCCTGCGCGGCCCGCGTGTAGCTCTCGTGCCGGGCCGCAGCATCGAAGCAGGCCAGGGCTTGCAGGGAAGGTATCTTGCGCCGCATGGTGTGCGCAATGTACACAACTGGACGCCCACCCGCACGCCGTCCTGCTGGGGACATGGGGTTTCAGATATGCGCGCTTCGCATGTCTGGGTTCCGCATTTGCGTTTGTCGGTGGGCAGGGGCACGGCTACCATCGACCCTTTCCCCTCTTTCCCGGAGACGCCCATGGCCAAGTCCTTCAACTGGCAGGATCCCTTCCTGCTCGACCAGCAACTGACCGAGGACGAACGCATGATCCGCGACGCGGCCCGTTCGTACTGCCAGGACAAGCTGATGCCGCGGGTGCAGTCCATGTTCCGCAACGAGTCGGTGGACACCTCCATCTTCCGCGAGATGGGCGAGCTGGGCCTGTTGGGCCCGACGATCCCCACCGAATACGGCGGCGCCGGCCTGAACTACGTGAGTTACGGCCTGGTGGCACGCGAGATCGAGCGCGTGGACTCGGGCTTCCGCTCCATGGCCTCGGTGCAGTCTTCGCTGGTGATGGTGCCCATCAACGAATTCGGCACCGAAGCGCAGAAGCAGAAGTACCTGCCCAAGCTGGCCAGCGGCGAGTTCATCGGCTGTTTCGGCCTGACCGAGCCCGACCACGGCTCCGACCCCGGCTCCATGGCCACGCGCGCCTACAAGGTCGACGGCGGCTACAAGCTCAAGGGCGCCAAGATGTGGATCACCAATTCGCCTGTGGCCGATGTGTTCGTGGTCTGGGCGAAGGAAGCGGCCGAGGGTGGCCAGGTCGGCCCGATCCGCGGCTTCGTGCTGGAAAAGGGCATGAAGGGCCTGACCGCGCCTGCCATCCACGGCAAGGTGGGCCTGCGCGCCTCCATCACCGGCGAGATCGTCATGGAAGACGTCTTCGTGCCCGAAGAAAACGCCTTCCCCGAGGTGCAGGGCCTGAAGGGCCCGTTCACCTGCCTCAACAGCGCACGCTTCGGTATCGCCTGGGGCGCGATCGGCGCGGCCGAGTTCTGCTGGCACACCGCTCTGCAGTACACGATGGACCGCAAGCAGTTCGGCCGCCCCTTGGCCGCCAACCAGCTCATCCAGAAGAAGCTGGCCGACATGCAGACCGAGATCACGCTGGGCCTGCAGGCCGCGCTGCGCGTGGGCCGCATGAAGGACGAGCACCAGAACGTGGTGGAGATCACCTCGCTGATCAAGCGCAACAACTGCGGCAAGTCACTGGACATCGCCCGCATGGCGCGCGACATGCTGGGCGGCAACGGCATCTCCGACGAGTTCGGCGTGGCGCGCCACCTCGTGAACCTCGAGGTGGTCAACACCTACGAAGGCACGCACGACATCCACGCGCTGATCCTGGGCCGCGCGCAGACCGGCATCGCAGCTTTCTCCAACTGAGCATGGGCGCTCCAAACGCTGCACCGGGATCGCTGGCCGGCCTCAAGGTGCTGGACCTCTCGCGCGTGCTCGCCGGCCCCTGGTGCACGCAGATCCTCGCGGACCTGGGTGCCGACGTGGTGAAGGTCGAGATGCCGAAGGCCGGCGACGACACGCGCCACTGGGGTCCGCCCTTCCTGAAAGACGCCGAGGGCAACGACACCGACCAGGCCAGCTACTTCACGGCCTGCAACCGCAACAAGCGCTCCGTCACCATCGATATGGCCAAGCCCGAAGGCCAGGCGCTGATCCGCCAGATGGCCGCGGAGGCCGATGTGCTGGTCGAGAATTTCAAGGTCGGCGGGCTGAAGAAATACGGCCTGGACTACGCGAGCCTCTCGGCGCTGAACCCGCGCCTGGTGTACTGCTCGGTCACGGGCTTCGGCCAGACCGGGCCCTATGCCGAGCGTGCGGGCTACGACCTGCTGATCCAGGCCTCCAGCGGCATGATGAGCATCACGGGCCGCGCCGATGGCGAGCCCGGTGGGGGTGGCGTGCGCGTGGGCGTGGCGCTCACCGACCTGTTCACCGGTGTGTACGCCTCCACCGCCATCCTCGCCGCGCTGCGTGCACGCGATGCCAGCGGCCAGGGCCAGCACATCGACATGGCGCTGCTGGACGTGGGCATGGCGATCCTCGCGAACCAGGCCACGGGCTACCTGAACACCGGCGGCGTGCCGCAGCGCCAGGGCAACACGCACCCGAGCCTGGCGCCCTACCAGGACTTCCCCACGGCCGACGGCGCGATGCTGCTGGCCATCGGCAACGACGGCCAGTTCGCGCGCTTCTGCGAGGCGGCTGGCCATCCGGAGTGGGCGCGCGACGAACGCTTTGCCACCAACACGCTGCGCGTGCGCCACCGTGGCGTGTTGATCCCGCAGATGGAAGAGGTCACGCGCACACGGACCACGGCTGCGTGGATCACGCTGCTGGAAACGAAGGCGGTGCCCTGCGGCCCCATCAATGACATGGCCCAGGCCTTTGCCGACCCGCAGGTGGTGGCGCGCGGCCTGCGCGTGGCGCTGCCGCGCGAGGCGGGTGACGGCATCGCGTCCATCGCCGGTGTGGCCAGCCCGCTGCGGCTGTCGGCGAACCCGCCCGTGCTGCGCAATGCGCCGCCGGCGCTGGGGCAACACACGGACGAAGTGCTGGCCGGGTTGGGCCTGGACGCAGCTGCCATCGCGAAGCTGCGCGCCGACGGCGTCGTGTGATGCGGTAGGCTAGCGGGTCCATGGAGACCGTGCCCGCAGCCTACGAACCCCGCCGCGTGTGGTGGCTGTCGCTGGCGCAGCTGGTCACCTGGGGCAGCGTGTTCTACGGCTTCGCGCTGTTGATGGAGCCCGTGGAGCGCGAGCTGGGCATCGGCCGCGCGCAGGCCTCGTTGGCCTTCAGCCTGGCGCTGCTGGCCGAGGGTCTCTTCGGTTATCCCGTGGGTCTGCTGATAGACCGCGGGCATGAGCGCATCGTCATGACCGGAGGCTCCGTGTTGGTGGGTGTGGCCTTGCTGGCACACAGCACCATCACCAGCCTGGCGGGCTTCTACGCCGTGTGGACCGTGCTCGGTGTGGGCATGGCGGCCACGTTGTACTCACCGGTCTTCGCGGTGGTCACGCGGCGGTATCCGCAGGACTTCCGGCGCGCCATCATCACGCTGACCTTCCTGGGTGGGCTGGCCAGCACGGCGGGCATTCCCTTCACGTCCTGGCTGATCGCGCACTGGGGCTGGCGCGCGGCCCTGTGGCCGCTGGCCGCCTTGCAGTTCCTGGTGTGCGCGCCATTGCATGCGTGGTGGTTGCGGGATGCGCCGCCGCGCGTGCTGCGGGCGGCCACAGGCGGCACCCCGGTGCAAAGCTCTGCGCGGGTACACATGCTGGGTGCCCCCTTCCTGTTGATCGGTGTATTCATCGTGCTGATGATGGCCGTGACCTCGGCGCTGCCCCCGCACCTGGTGAGCCTGTTGCGCGAGACGGGGCTGCGAGAGACCTGGGCGGTGGCTGTTCCGGCGATGGTGGGGGTGCTGCAGGTCTTCGGGCGAGCGCTGCTGTATGTCTTTGAGCGCCGCTTCGACGTGCACCTGGCCAACCGCGTGATCCCCTGCCTGATACCGGCCGGCCTGCTGTTGCTGCTGGCCTCTCCGCTGATGCTGTCGATGGGGGCTGCGTGGGGCGCTGCGGCCCTGCTGCTGTTCGTCCTGTTCTACGGCATGGGCAACGGCATGATGACCATCGTCAAGGGCACGGCCATCGCGCAGTACGTGGACCGCACGCACGTGGCCAGCCTCAATGGCGCGCTGGGCATCCCGCAGGCGCTGGCGCGTGCCGCGGCGCCGGTGGCGATGGGCGTCCTGTGGAGCCCCGCCACGGGGTACCGCGATGGCTTGTGGCTGCTGCTGGGGCTGTGTGCCGTGGCCGTGGTGGCCCTGGTGGTGGCACAGCGGCGCGTGCTGCACCGCTGAATGCAAAAGGCCGCGCAGTGCGCGGCCTTCGGCTGGAAGCAGGATCGGCTTACAGCGCGCGCCACGTGCCGTCTTCGCGCACCACGCGGGCGCCCACGGCCTGGTTGCTGCTGCTCTCATAGCTGCCCATGCTGCCGTCGTCCATGCGCACCTGCACCTGGTAGACGGTCACCTTGCGCACGTTCTTCTCGATGGCATTGCCGGCGTAGCCACCGCCCACGGCACCCAGCACCGTGGCCAGCGCACGGCCGTTGCCGCCGCCCACCTGGTTGCCCAACACGGCACCGGCCACGCCGCCACCGATGGCGCCCAGGCCCGAGCCCTCGCCCTTGCGCGTCACGGGGGTCACGGAGGCGATGGTGCCGCAGTTGCTGCAGACGTTGGCTGCGCGGACCGGCTGCGGTGCCGGCAGCACGGTGGCCGCAGGCACCGCTGCGCGCACCACTGGCTTGGGGGCGGGCTTCGATGCCGGCTTGACGGCCGGTGGTTCCGCCAAATCATCTCCCTTGAGGGCCATGCCAGCTGCTGCCACTGCCTGCGGCGTCGTGGTGCTCATCTCGGCCACGGAGGCGGTGGTGCGCGTCTGCTGGTAGGCCAGCAGACCGCCCAGGCCCAGGACCGCGATGGCGAGGATGCCGACGGCCGCCCACAGCGGACGGTTGGCAGTGTGGTGGTCGCCCGAAGGCAGTGTGGAAGTTGAAGCGTTGTTCATGGTGTTTTCCCCTTTCGAAGTTGCCTCGCGGTGGCGGGAATTCCGCCGTTCCGTGGAGCATGGGTGCTAAGGTAACGCGACCAAGCTGACTGGTTGCTGAACGGATGCAAGGAGGGGTGAGAAACCGCCTCGTACACCGTCGTACACCGCATGTCGTCTGCTGGTCGGTTGCATGCTACCTGCCGATACAGGGCCAGGTACAGGGGGCGCACGCAGGTATGCTTGCTGTCTGACACGGCTGCGGGACAGGCGCTGACGGCGCCCCTGCATCTACCTGCGCACCAACCCTTCGGCGCCATGAATATCGCCCCCATCACCACCGCCAACACCTCCGCGGAGACAGCCGTGCCATCGCCCGGCCTCGCCGATCTGCAGGCATTCGTGCGGCAGCACCCACGCCTGCTGGTGCTCACCGGTGCGGGCTGCAGCACAGCTGCCGGCATTCCCGACTACCGCGACGCCGACGGCGCCTGGAAGCGCAGCGAACCGATGCGTTACCAGCTCTTTACGGGCGACGACACCGCACGCCGGCGCTACTGGGCACGCAGCATGGTGGGTTGGCGCGCGATGTCGCAGGCCCGCCCCACGGCGGCGCATGCGGCACTGGCCCAGCTGGAGGACCAGGGCCGCCTCACGTTGCTGGTCACGCAGAACGTCGACGGCCTGCACCAGCAGGCCGGCAGCCGCCAGGTGGTGGACCTGCATGGCCGCATCGACACCGTCTGCTGCCTGCGCTGCGGCGCACGCACACCACGTGCAGAGCTGCAGGAGGCGCTGTTGGCACGCAATCCCGACTGGGCGGCCTTGCATGCGCATACGGCCCCCGATGGTGATGCCGATCTGGAGCACCAGGATTTCGCGCGCTTCGACGTGCCGGATTGCGCGGTGTGCGGCGGCATGCTCAAGCCCGACGTCGTGTTCTTCGGCGAGAGCGTGCCGCGCGAGCGTGTGGCTGCCGTGCGCGAGGCGCTCGCGCAGGCAGACGCATTGCTGGTCGCCGGCTCCTCGCTGATGGTCTATTCGGGTTACCGCTTCGTGGAGGAGGCAGTGGCTGCCGGCAAGCCCGTGGCGGCCGTGAACCTGGGCCGCACGCGGGCCGATGCCGTGCTCACGCTGAAGCTCGCGTGCGAGGTGGGCGACGCGCTGGCCACGCTGGTCGCCCGCCTTCCGCAGCGGGGGTAGCAGCCCCTCGCGCGGCCTGGTCGCGTGCTGCCCAGCCCTGGCGGGGCACCCCCACCCACCAGGTTGCCACGACGATAAGGCCGCCCCTGCACTCTCTCACGCGGCCTCGGACTCCGCCGCCACCTGCCCGAAGCGCCCAGCGCGGAAATCCTCGAAGGCCTGCTGGATCTCCGCCTCCGTGTTCATCACAAAGGGACCGTAACCGACGATGGGCTCGTCGATGGGCTCCCCCGCCAGCCACAGCAGCGTCGCATCGTTGTTGGCCTCGATCTCCACCTGCGTGCCCGCGCGGTCGAAATGCACCAGCTGGCCTTCGCGCGCCACCGTCTCGCCGTTGACCTGCACCGTGCCCCGCAGCACCACCAGCGCCAGCGTGTGGCCGGGCGTGGCGCTGAAGCGCGCGCTGCGGCCCTGCGCCAGGCGGATGTCCCAGACGTCGATGGGCGTGAAGGTGCGTGCCGGGCCGCGGCCTTGTGCACTGCCCTTGCCGTCCTCACCACCGCCGAAGGCACCCGCGATCACCCGCACGCGCCCTGCGCCCCCGGGCAGTTCCACCACCGGGATCTGCGCATCCAGCAGCGTCTGGTAACCCGGCGCGGCCATCTTGTCCTTCGCCGGCAGGTTCACCCACAGCTGCACCATCTCGATGCTGCCGCCCTGCTCCGTGAAGGCCTGCGAGTGGAACTCCTCATGCACGATGCCACCGGCCGCCGTCATCCACTGCACGTCGCCGGGGCCGATGGTGCCGCCCGCGCCCGTGGAGTCGCGGTGCGCCACCTCGCCCTGGTAGACGATGGTCACGGTCTCGAAGCCGCGGTGCGGGTGCGTGCCCACGCCCCGCGGCTTGGTCGCCGGCGGGAAGTGCGTGGGCGCCGCGTGGTCCAGCAGCAGGAAAGGGCTCAGATGCCGGCCCAGCCCGTCGTAACCGAACAGCGAGCGGACAGGAAAACCGTTGCCCACCCAGTGCGGACGGGGGGCGCTGTAGACACCGAGGATCTTCTTCATGGCAATTCCTTTGGCCGTGCCGCGACCATGTGCGCGGCATGCTCCAAGAATATGGGCGCAACGATAGGCTGAAAAGAGGTCGCTTTTCACCCACAGCGTTTCATAATCAGAACGATGCGGGACCTCAACGACCTTTATTACTTCGTCCAGGTCGTGAACCACGGCGGCTTCGCGCCAGCGGGCCGAGCGCTGGGCGTTCCCAAATCCAAGCTCAGCCGGCGCATCGCGCTGCTGGAGGAGCGCATCGGCGCGCGCCTGATCCAGCGTTCCAGCCGACACTTCGCCGTCACCG
The DNA here is from genome assembly GCA_965278985.1 of Burkholderiaceae bacterium. Lineage (GTDB taxonomy): Bacteria > Pseudomonadota > Gammaproteobacteria > Burkholderiales > Burkholderiaceae_C > CAISIP01. The sequence continues at coordinate 4,909,176 of OZ257131.1, forward strand.
AGGCCGGCCAGGACTACCACCGCCACTGCAAGGCCATGCTGGTGGAGGCCGACGCCGCCGACGAGGCCATCGCGCTGTCCCGCTCCGAGCCCTGCGGCATCGTGCGCATGACCTGCCCCGTGGCCTTGCTGGACATGCATGTGGGCGACATGGTGGCCGAATTCCTGGCCGCGCACCCGCGGGTCGAGATCCACCTGGAAGACACCAATCGCCGCGTGGACGTGGTGGGCGAGGGCATCGACATCGCGCTGCGCGTGCGTCCGCTGCCCATCGAGGACAGCGACCTCGTTCTGAGGGTGCTGGCCGAGCGGGGCCAGTGCCTGGTGGCCGCGCCCTCCCTGCTGGCGGGCCGCGGCATGCCGCGCATCCCCGCCGACCTTGCCGGCATTCCCAGCCTGGCCCTCGGCCTGCCGCAGAACGAACACATCTGGCACCTGCTGGGGCCCGATGGTGCGCGCGCCGACATCCCGTTCCAGCCGCGCCTGGTCACGCGCGGCATGGGCGCGCTGCGCGCCGCAGCGCTGGCGGGCGTCGGTGTGGTGCAGTTGCCGACGCTGCTGGTGCGCGAGCCCATCGCGCAGGGGCGGCTGCTGCACGTGATCCCCGGCTGGGCACCACGCCGTGAGGTCGTGCACGCCGTGCTTGCGTCCCGGCGGGGGCAACTGCCGGCGGTGCGGGGGTTGCTCGATCACCTGGTGCAGCGCTTCGCCCCGCTGCTGGACGATCCACCCTGATCAGGGCGCCAGCCGCCCCACCACCCGCAGCGTGCCCTCTGCCGAGCTTCGCACCACGATCCCTTCGCCCGAGGCGGGAAACACCTGCGTCAGTGCCGTGATGTTGACCTGGTGGGTGACCACGACCAGCACGCCGGGGCCGCGCCATGCGGCCAGCCGGGCGCGTGCAGCGTCCGTCTGCTGGCGCGCCTGCGCGTCGCCTTCGTTGAAGAAGGAGTTGAATGCGGGTGCGTCCTGCGCCATGCCTGGAAACGCCAGTTCGGCGGTATCGCGGGTACGGCACCACTGGCTGGTGAGCACTGCACCCACGGCCACGCCACGTGCGCGAAAACGCGCACCCAGCGCGCGGGCCTGCGCACGGCCGGCCTCGCTCAGGTTGCGCTGGGTCGCGCAGTCGCCGAGCTGGAAACCTTGCGGATCACCCGTGCCGGGCGCATCGGCATGGCGGAACAACACGACGCCATCGGCCCCCAGCGCGGCCCAGCTGGCACCGTCCTGTGCCCACGCGGGCAGCGGCGCGGCCACGATGCCGGCCAGGCCCAGGAGCAGCAGATGCCGCCTGTACACGAACTGCCTGCAGGTGGTTTCGGAGATGGGCACGGTGGGGCTCCTCGGTCGGAGCAGGGATTGTGCCGTCGCAGGCGCCACAATCCGTGCCCAGCCATTTCCTCGTTTTTCTCCAAGCATGATCGAACTTCGACTAGACGACCTGCGCGGCCCCGAGATCCGCGCACTGCTCGAAGAGCACCTGCGCAACATGCGCGCCATCTCGCCGCCCGAGAGCGTGCATGCATTGGACCTGGAGGGCCTGCGCAAACCGGAGATCCGGTTCTGGACCGCCTGGTCGGGCGCGGACCTGCTGGGCTGCGGCGCGCTGAAGCAGCTGGACGCCACCCACGCGGAACTCAAGTCCATGCGCACGGCCGACGCCCACCGCCGCAAGGGTGTAGCGCGTGCCGTGCTGCTGCACCTGATGACCGATGCGCGTGCACAAGGCATCACGCGCCTCAGCCTGGAGACGGGCACGGAGCCTCCGTTCCTCCCAGCCCGGCAGCTGTACGCGGCGCACGGCTTCGTGGAGTGCCCACCCTTCGCGGACTACCGGCTGGACCCGAACAGCGTCTTCATGACCTGCACGCTGTCGCCGGCCTGAACTTGCCCGTGGCCGCCGTCGACACCCTGCTGGCCGAGGTGCGTGCATGCATGGTGTGTGCACCGCATCTTCCGCACGCCCCGCGCCCCGTGGTGCAGTTGCATCCCTCCGCGCGCATCCTGCTGGCGGCGCAGGCGCCGGGGCGCAAGGTCCACGAGACCGGCCTGCCCTTCAACGACGCCAGCGGCGACCGCCTGCGCCGCTGGCTGGGCGTCGAACGCGAGGCCTTCTACGACCCGCGGCAGTTCGCGATCGTGCCGATGGGCCTGTGTTACCCGGGCAAGGGAAAGTCGGGTGACCTGCCGCCGCGCACCGAATGTGCGCCGCGCTGGCGCGTACCACTGCTGCAATCGCTCAAGCGCTTGCGCCTCACGCTGGTGATCGGCCAGTACGCGCTGGCCTGGCATCTGCCGCAGGAGCGCGACGGCCTCACGGGCGCCGTGCAGAACTGGCGCACGTATTGGCCGGCCGTCGTGCCACTGCCGCACCCTAGCCCGCTCAACAACGGCTGGCTGGTGCGCAACGCGTGGTTCGAAGAAGAACTGGTGCCGGAGCTGCGCACCCGTGTGGCAGAGGTGCTACGGGCTTGAGGCCCCGTAGTCGATCTTCCGGTTCGCCTGACGCCAGCCAGCCCCGGCAGGTCAGCGCATGGTTTCCACCACCGTCGCACGCCCGTCCGTGGTCGTGCGCAGGGTCGAACCACGCATGGCGCTCTGGCGGCCAGGCTCGGCCACCACGGTGGCGCGGCCGTCCTCATTGCTGATGGCGGCGCCGGCTTCCGGCGCGTTGCGTGCGTTGTCGAGTCGCTGGCCCGCTTCGCGGATACAGGCGTCGCGCTGGGGCGCCGGGAAGCCGGCCGTGTTGCAGACGGCGATGTCGAGTTCGTACTGCTGCTGTGCACGTTCGGCCGTGCCCGGCGCGGCGGATTGGGCCTCGGCGTCGGGGGCCATCGTGGCATACGCCACCAGCGCCGTCACACAGATCGCCGCGATGCGCATGCGCATGCCGCGGTTCCATTGGGGCAGCTGAGAGTGCGGTTGGGAATAGCGGATGTCCATGGTGATCTCCCGCGTGGTGATGTTGATGCCATCGTGCGCCCGCTGGCGCGCGTGCGAAATCCCCATCGGGCGCGTGAGCGCGTAGGTACAGACGCCATGGGCCTGTCGCCCGGTGTTGCGGAGTTGCAGAATGTCGAGAGCGCGGTCACCCCACCGTCGTGTTCCGCACGCACTCCCCGCGCAACCCACCATTTTTTCGAGGTCCACCATGTCCCTGCTCCGCGTCTGCAGCTTCAGCATCTCGCTCGACGGTTTTGGCGCCGGTCCCCGGCAAAGCCTGCAATACCCGATGGGCGTGGGGGGAATGCCCCTGCACCGCTGGGCCATGGGCACGCGCAGCTTCCACCGCATGCACGGCGGGGACGGTGGCGACACGGGCGTGGACGACGACTTCATCCAGCGGGGCTTCGCGAACATCGGCGCCTGGATCCTGGGCCGCAACATGTTCGGCCCCGTGCGCGGCCCCTGGCCCGACGACACGTGGAAAGGCTGGTGGGGCGACGAGCCGCCCTACCACTGCGAGGTCTTCGTGCTCACGCACCATGCGCGGGAACCGCTGGTGATGCAGGGCGGCACCACCTTCCACTTCGTCACCGGTGGCATCCACGAGGCACTGCAGCGCGCGCGTGCCGCGGCCGGTGGCAAGGACGTGCGCCTGGGTGGCGGCGCGGCCACCGTGCGCGCCTACCTGCAGGCGGGGTTGGTGGACGAGATGCACCTCGCCTTCGCGCCGGTGCTGCTGGGTCAGGGCGAATCGCTGCTTGCGGGCCTGGACCTGCCGTCGCTGGGTTTCACGGTGGCCGAGCACGTGCCAACGGCCCAGGCCACCCACGTGGTGCTGCGCAAAGGCTGAGGACTTTGGGGGGCGCCGCGCCGCGACGCCCTGCGCCGCGGGCCCCACCTGGCGAGGCGGTGCCTTGTGGCGCAGCGCAATGCAGCCTTGCAGGCTGTGGGCTGGTCAGAGAGGGCCCGGTGTTCCGACAATGCCCGTCCACGCATTCAGGAGACACCATGCAGTTGGTCCGCGCCTTTTCAGCTCCCCCGGGCGTCGTTGCGGGTGCCGCGCGATGAGCGGCCAACACGTCGATGCCGAGGCGCAGGCCGCCCTGGGTCCCGGTGCCCATGCGGTGCTGCCGGGCGTGCGCCTGTGGTACACCGACACGGGAGGCGACGGCGTGCCGCTGGTGCTGCTGCATGCCAACACCGGCACTGTGGCCGCGTGGCGCTACCAGGTGCCGGCCTTTGCCGCGGCCGGCTACCGCGTGGTCGCGCTGGACCGCCGCGGCTGGGGCCGCAGCATGGCCGACCCCACGACCGGTCCGCAACCGGGTTCCGTGGCGGAGGACCTGGAGGCGCTGGTCACCCATCTGCATCTGCCGCGCTTCCACCTGCTGGGCATCGCCGGTGGCGGATTCGTGGCGCTGGACTATGCGTCCTGGCAGCCCGCCCGGTTGCGCAGCCTGCTGGTCTGTGCCAGCAACGGCCAGTTCAAGGAGCCGGAGATGGCGGCCTTCTCGCAGCGCATCGACGCGCCCGGCATGGGCGAGCCCGAGCGGCGCGTCTACCGCGAGGTGGGCGTGGCCTACCGCGCGGCCGACCCCGAGGGCCTGGCGCGTTTCGTCGCCATGGAGCATGCGGCGAAGCAGCCAGATGCGCCCGCGCAGCCCATGCGCACGCCGAACACCTTCGCCAAGATCGCCACCATCACGCTGCCCACGCTGCTCATGACGGGTGGCGCCGACATGCTCGCGCCGCCCGCGCTGATGCGTGCCTGGGGGCGGCACATTGCGCACGCGCAGTATGTGCACGTGCCCGACGCGGGGCACTCGATCAACTGGGAGCAGCCCGAGGTCTTCAACGACCTGGTGCTGCGTTTCCTGCGAGACCAGCCGCAATGAATGCCCTGACGGAGACCACCACCATGCACCCTACGCTCCACCGCCGCAGCCTGCTGCGCTACGGCACACTGGCCGCGCTGGCCCTGCCGGGCGGCGCCGCGCTCGCCCAGCCCGCCACCGTCACGCGGCTGGTCGTGCCCTTCACGCCCGGCGCGTCCAACGACATCATCGGCCGCCTGGTGGCCGAGGCCATGGCGCAGCGCAGCGGGCACACCTGGATCGTGGAGAACCGGCCCGGTGCGGGATCGCAGCTGGGCACCGACTACATCGCCAAGTCGCCTCCGGATGGTACGCGCCTGCTGCTGGGCGCCACGGCGGGCCTGGGCATCCTGCCGGCCATCCAGCCCACCATCCCGTATTCCGCGGAGCGCGACTTCAGCTACCTGGCGCGCGTGGGCAGCAGCCCCTTCGCGCTGGTGGTGCATCCGCAGGTGGCGGCGAAGAGTTTCAACGAATTCGTGGCGCTGGCCAAGGCCCGGCCCGGTACCGTGCGCATCGGCACGGCGGGCGTGGGCTCACTGGACTACATGGGCGCTTCGCTGATGCAGGCGGTGCTGGGCCTGCGTTTCAACATCATTCCCTACAAGGGCATGGCCCCTGTGCTCACCGACCTGCGGGGCGGGCATATCGACGCGGCCATCGTCAGCCCCGCCACCATCGGCCCGATGGTGGCCGAAGGCAAGGTGCGTGCGCTGGCGGTGCTGGATGCGCGGCGCAGCAGCGTGCTGCCCGACGTACCCTCGTCGGCGGACCTCGGGCAGCCCACGCTGCTGGTGGGCAACTGGTGGGGCATCGTGGGCCCGGCGAAGCTGCCACCGGCGGTGGCCGAGGCCCTGCGGCGCGACCTGCAGGCGGTGTTGGCCGACCCCGCGTTCCGCAAGTCCGTCGAGGACAAGGGCTTCGACATGGCGCCCCTGGTGGGCGAGGCCTTTGCGGACTTCGTCGCGGCCGACCTGCGGCGCTGGAAGGACGTGGCGCAGCAGGCCAAGATCACGCTGGCCGAATAGAGCCCCGCGCGGCACCGCGCGGGCTATGCGCGGGGTCTGTGGCGCTCAGGCCGTGGCGCGCGCCGGCAGCACCCAGTTCGCGCGCGGGTAGTGGCAGGTGTAGCCGTTGGGGTAGCGCTCCAGGTAGTCCTGGTGCTCCGGCTCGGCTTCCCAGAAATCACCCACCGGTTCCACCTCGGTCACCACCTTGCCGGGCCAGATGCCCGAGGCGTCCACGTCGGCGATGGTGTTCAGCGCTTGCTGCTTCTGCGCATCGCTCACGTAGTAAATGGCCGAGCGGTACGACGCGCCCCGGTCATTGCCCTGGCGATCCTTGGTGGTCGGGTCGTGGATCTGGAAGAAGAACTCCAGCAGCTTGCGGTAGCTGATCACCGTGGGGTCGAAGTTGATCTCGATGCCCTCGGCATGCCGGCCGTGGTTGCGGTAGGTGGCGTTGGGCACCTCGCCGCCGGTGTAGCCCACACGCGTGGACAGCACGCCCGGCATCTTGCGGATCAGGTCCTGCATGCCCCAGAAACATCCCCCGGCCAGAACGGCGCGTTCGTGTGCAGCCATGGTGTCAGACCTCCTCGACCTGGTTCAGATACTCGCCGTAGCCCTGTGCTTCCATGTCGTCGCGGTGCACGAAGCGCAGCGACGCCGAATTGATGCAGTAGCGCAGCCCGCCGCGGTCCCGCGGACCGTCTGGGAACACATGGCCCAGGTGGCTGTCGCCGTGTTTGGAGCGCACCTCGGTGCGGACCATGCCGTGGGTGACGTCGCGCAGCTCGTTCACATAGGCCGGCACGATGGGTTTGGTGAAGCTGGGCCAGCCGCAGCCGGACTCGAACTTGTCGCCCGAAGCGAACAGCGGCTCGCCCGACACGATGTCCACGTAGATGCCGGGTTCGTGGTTGTCCAGGTACTCGCCCGTGCCCGGCCGTTCGGTGCCACTCTGCTGGGTGACGCGGTATTGCTCCGGTGTGAGTTTGGCCAGGGCCTCGGGGGATTTGGTGTAAGTCGTCATCAGGTGCTCCGCAGTGGATGGAACGGCGTGGCTGCCGAGTCCTGCATGTAGGGTTGGTGCGAAGGTATTTCAACGCATATTGCATGGCCCTGCCGCCCACCCCATTGTTCCAGGGCTGGGGACAGTGGCGTGCATGCACGCCGCCGCTGCCGCGCACGGGCAGCGAGCGCGCGTTGCCTTCTACGGTTTGGACGCCTTGCGCATGCTGCGCCGCGCCACGGTGCCCACCACTGCCAGACCCGCCAGCAACATGGCGTAAGTCTCGGGTTCCGGCACGGCGCTCACGCTGACGCGCAGGTTGTCCATGGCCCAGGATTCGTCGTTCAGGTCCTGGTTGCCCTCGCCCTCGATCTGGAAGGTGAAGGTGGCCGTGGAGCCGGTGTGCGCGATGCTGGAGAAGCGGGGATCGATGGCCAGGTTGTAGGCACTGTCGGTGTAGAAACTGCCAGGTCCCGAGAAGCCCAGGTCCACGCGGCGTGCCAGCTCACCCCCGGCGGGTGGCACATAACTCTGGACCTGGCCGGGCGTGGCATTGGCGAACGACTCCCGGAAGATCGTCTGGCCGTCCAGGGTCACCTTGAAATAGTCGCCTTCGGGAAAGTTGGGACCGGTGCCGTCCAGCGAATCGATCGCCGCGAACAGGAAACCCACGCCGATGGCGGAATGCGCCTGCAATCCCGTCAGGTTCAGGGTCACCACATTGCCCGTCATGCTGCGCAGGAAACTCCCAACGAACTGGTTGCCGGAAGGACCGAGGCCTGCATATTGCTGCACGCCGGTCAGCGATGCGGAACCTCCGGAAATCTGGGACGGCAGGGCGGTATCGAAGTCCGTCTGGAAGACCGTCGTGGCGGCCTGGACCCCCGATGCCGAGCCCAGAAGGCCCGCGATACATGCGCCTGACGCCAGCCAGTGTTTGACCGAGTTGTGCAATTGCCGTCCCTCCCCATGCTGTTGCTATGCGCTGCAGAATAACCATAAGCCGTATGGGTGATGATTAGGACATTGGCACCGGCGGCCGTAGGCGCTCTCCTACGCGCGCAGCGTTGCGTGACTTGACCCTGAGCGCCGGCCGAAAAGGCTTCTCAGCAGTGAACGGGGGAAACCGCGCCTGCGGCGGTATTTCGTCAGGCGCAGCGGCGGCGCGTCGAAGCTGTCGAGGCGTTGCCCGAACATCCGTGCCGATACCTCGAAGACCAGCTCTTCACCTTCGCCCTCTTCGTCCACGCGGTCGATGGGGCAGCGCTCCAGCACAGCCAGTTCTTCGGGCAGCGGCGCACCCTCATTGGCGAAGAGGCCATCGTCCGACGCACCGGCGGCGGAGCGCAGCAGTCGGCCCTGCGCGTAGATGCTGTAGCCCCACAGGTTGACCACGCTGTGCAGCACGATGGCCATCACGTCGCCGTGCGGGTGAAGGGCCAGCAAGCGCAGGCGGAAGGCCTCGGCATCACCGCGCAGGCCCTTGATGCGGCGCTGCGCCGCAGGGTCGAAGAAGGCCGTGGCCAGGTCCAGCGCGCACAGGATGCAGCCGCCCGGGTAGGCGCCGATGAAGAGCGCGTTGCCGTCCGGGTAGATCGCTCCGTCGAGGTCCTGTTCGCCCACGCGCTCGTATTCCTCCAGGCCAAGCTGCACCCGAAGTGCCTCGGCCGCGGCAGGGTCGTGCGTGGGCCCGGTGCCGAAGTAGCCCGGCGTGGCGGTCGCGAAGACCGCGAAGGCTTTCCATCCCATGGGTGGCTACGCTGCGCCTCTGCTGGCCGCGCCCTTGCGGGCTTGGCGCGCTGCCGAGATGGTGGCCTGCAGCGCGGCCCGGTCGCCTGCCTTCACACGTGCCAGTTCCTCGGCCTGCACCGGCGTGAAGCGGCTGGCCCACTCGGGCAACGGGCGCGTCCAGCGGCCGGCCTCGAAGGGCCAGACATGGTCGTACAGCACCACGGGCTCGGCATCGCGCGAGTCGCGGCCCATGCCCACCACCTCGTAGTAGCCGCCGTCGGTGTGGCGGTACAGGCCTGGCTCGGGTGCGCCGGGGATTGCGGATTCCAGATGCTCCGGCTTCGTGGAGCGCTGCTCGCAGAACCGCAGCCGGTTGCCGAAGGGGTCGCCGACCTGCATCTCGATGCCCCAGTCCATGGTCTGCAGGCCGGGCTTCGCGTAGCGGTAATCCTTGGCGGCCAGCTCGGCCTGCAGCGCCTCGATCCCGTGTACGCGCTGGAAGATCGTCGCGCCCGGTGTCGCATCGCCGAAGTGTTCGCTCAGGTGCAGCACCATGCCCGAGCGGCTGATCTGCACGTACAGCGGGAAGTTGTCACCGAAGCGGTGTTCCCAGTCCACCGAGAAGCCCAGGAAGCCGAGGTAGAACTCGCGCATCTTGTCTTCGGAGAAGCTGCGCAGGATGGGGATGGGGGCGGAGAAGTGCATGGGTGGCTTGTACAACGGGATGGGCTAGCGGCGGTTCTCAGTGTGTTGGCGGCCCGAATGGCGCGTGTGGCTGAAGGAGATTCCCGTCTCTAGGTTTTCCAGGGGTCGATGACCGCTACCCCGCAAGCTGCATAGGGCGCTGTGTCGCGCGACGCGACGGTGAATCCGCGCGATGCGGCAATGGCCGCAATGTATCCATCGGGCAAGGGCAGGCCACGGCCGCCTTTGCGCGCCGCCAGGGCCAACTCGGCATACCGGCGTGCAGCCGCGACGTCGAAAGACAGCAAACGGCCCTCGAAGAGGTTCAACCATCCCTCCAGGGCCTGTGTCAGCAAGGTACGGCGTTTTCCGGCGGGCAGCGTGGCGATGCCAAATGACATCTCTGCCAGTGTCACGCTGGACAGATAGAGCGTTTCCGCAGGCTGGTCGTTGAGCCACCGCAGCACGCCTACCTCCGGGGCAGGCTTGGTCGCCTCGGACAGGACGTTGGTGTCCAGGACGATCATTCCAGACGCAGCGGCTCGGCGGGCGTCTTGTCCCGCAAGGTGTCGAAGATCGCCAGATCCTTGTTGGTCAGGCCGATACCGCGCCCCAGGGCCGACAGTGCATCACCCATGCGGATACGATGCTCCGGCTTGACCACGTGGGCCAGGATGTCGCGCACTTCCGCCTCCGTGCTGCGGCCATGTTGTGCCGCACGTGTGCGCAGTGCGCGATGGACCTCGTCGGGTACGTTCCGGATGGTCAGGACAGCCATGGGGGCAACCTCCCGTTTTTCAGATGACAGCAATGATACAGAAGTGCTGTCATTCCGGATCGTCTACAGATTCGACCCCACCAGCCGCCGCAACTCCGCTTCCTCCATCCCCCGTCTCCGCGCCAAGTCCGCCAGCTGGTCCTCACCGATCTTGCCCACGTTGAAATACGTGCTCTCGGGGTGTGCCAGGTAGAAGCCGCTCACGCTGGCCGCGGGCGTCATCGCCAGGCTGTCGGTCAGGCCCATGCCGATGTCTTCGCAGCCCAGCAGGTCGAACATCGCGCGCTTGACGCTGTGGTCCGGGCAGGCGGGGTATCCGGGTGCGGGGCGGATGCCGCGGTACTTCTCGGCGATCAGGGCCGTGGCGTCCAGGGACTCGTCGGCGGCGTAGCCCCACAGGTCCTTGCGCACGCGTTCGTGCAGGCATTCGGCAAAGGCTTCGGCCAGGCGGTCGGCCAGGGCCTTGAGCATGATGGCGGAGTAGTCGTCCAGGTCGTCGGTGAAGTATTTCTCTTTCTTCTCCACGCCGATGCCGGCCGTGACGGCGAAGACGCCCACATAGTCGGCGATGCCGCTCTCCCGTGGCGCCACGAAGTCGGCCAGGCAGCGGCTCGGGCGGGTCACGCCGTCGATGACCTGCTTCTCGGTCTGCTGGCGCAGGCCGTGCCAGGTCACGGCCACCTCGGTGCGTGACTCGTCGGTGTAGAGCGCGATGTCGTCATCGTTCACGGTGTTGGCCGGGTACAGGCCCACCACGCCGTTGGCCGAGAGCCAGCGGCCCTCGATGAGGCGCTTGAGCATGCGCTGGCCGTCGGCATACACGCGCACGGCCTCGGTGCCCACGACCTCGTCCTTCAGGATGGCCGGGAACGGGCCCGCGAGGTCCCAGGTCTGGAAGAACGGGCCCCAGTCGATGTACTTCGCCAGCTCGGTCAGGTCGAAGTTGCGGAACAGGCGCTTGCCCGTGAACTTGGGCCGGGTCGGCGTGTAGCCGTTCCAGGTGACGGGCGTCTTGTTGGCGCGCGCACGGGCGATGTCCCACATCGGCACCTGCTTCTTGTTGGCATGCTGGTGGCGCACCTTGTCGTAGTCGCTGTTCAGCTCGGCGATGTACTTGGTGGCGTTGTCGGACAGCAGGTTCTGCGCCACGTTCACGCTGCGCGAGGCATCGGGCACGTAGACCACCGGCCCTTCGTAGTGCGGCGCGATCTTCACAGCCGTGTGCACGCGGCTGGTGGTGGCGCCGCCGATCAAGAGCGGGATCTTCTTGATGCGGAAGTGGTCGTCCTTCTGCATCTCGCCGGCCACGTACTGCATCTCTTCCAGGCTGGGCGTGATCAGGCCCGACAGGCCCACGATGTCGGCGCCCTCCACCTTGGCGCGCGCCAGGATCTCGTGGCAGGGCACCATCACGCCCATGTTCACCACGTCGAAGTTGTTGCATTGCAGGACCACCGTGACGATGTTCTTGCCGATGTCGTGCACGTCGCCCTTCACGGTGGCGATGATGATCTTGCCCTTGCTGCGCACGTCCTCGCCCGCGCTTTCCTGCTGGCGCTTTTCTTCCTCGATGTACGGGATCAGGTGGGCCACGGCCTGCTTCATCACGCGGGCGCTTTTCACCACCTGCGGCAGGAACATCTTGCCCTGGCCGAACAGGTCGCCCACGATGTTCATGCCGTCCATCAGCGGGCCTTCGATCACGTGCAGCGGGCGCCCGCCCTTGGCCAGGATCTCCTGGTAGGCCTCTTCGGTGTCGGGCACGATGAAGTCGGTGATGCCATGCACCAGCGCATGCGACAGGCGCTGGCCCACCGTCACCGGCGCCTCGGGCGTGCCCCGCCATTCGAGCTTCTTGCTGTCGTCCTTGGCGCCGCTCTTGGCGGTCTCGGCGATTTCCACCAGGCGTTCGCCGGCATCCTCGCGCCGGTTCAGCACCACGTCTTCCACACGTTCGCGCAGCACCGGCTCCAGGTCGTCGTAGACGCCCACCATGCCCGCGTTGACGATGCCCATGTCCATGCCCGCCGCAATGGCGTGGTACAGGAACACGGTGTGGATCGCTTCGCGCACCGGGTCGTTGCCGCGGAAACTGAAGCTCACGTTGGAGACACCGCCCGACACCTTGGCGCCCGGCAGGTTCTGCTTGATCCAGCGGGTGGCCTCGATGAAGTCCACCGCGTAGTTGTTGTGCTCCTCGATGCCGGTGGCGATGGCGAAGATGTTGGGGTCGAAGATGATGTCTTCGGCCGGGAAGTTGATCTCGCCCACCAGGATGTTGTAGGCCCGCTGGCAGATCTCGGTCTTGCGCGCGAAGGTGTCGGCCTGGCCCTTCTCGTCGAAGGCCATCACCACGGCGGCGGCACCATAGCGGCGCAGCAGCTTGGCATGGTGGCGGAAGGCGTCCTCGCCCTCCTTCATGCTGATGGAGTTGACGATGGCCTTGCCCTGGACGCAGCGCAGGCCGGCCTCGATCACGCTCCACTTGGAGGAGTCGATCATGATCGGCACGCGCGAGATGTCGGGCTCGCTGGCGATCAGGTTCAGGAAGCGCACCATGGCGGCCTCGCTGTCCAGCATGGCCTCGTCCATGTTGATGTCGATGATCTGCGCGCCGTTTTCCACCTGCTGGCGCGCCACCGACAGCGCCTGCTCGAACTCGCCGTTCAGAATCATCCGCGCGAAGGCCTTGGAGCCCGTCACGTTGGTGCGCTCGCCGATGTTGACGAACAGCGTGGCGTCGTCGATGAACACCGGCTCCAGGCCGGACAGGCGCATCGGTTCGGGATGGGGGACGGCGACGGCTGGGGTGGAGGTCATGGGCTCACCTGGTGTTCGTGGAAGAAACAGGTGAGCGTCGTTGCAGGGTGCCATCCCGAGCCTGACGCGGTGGCTACCGCGCTGCAACGCTCCTCGGGAAGGCGGCGATTCTACGCCGCGTGGGCCGGCGTCGGGGGTGCAGTGGCGGAGGCCGGCAGGCCGAACACGCGGTCAAAACTCCAGTTGAAGACGAAGGTGTAGACCAGGAAGAACAGCAGCAGCGCGGCGTCGAACAGCAGCGCGTCCCACAGTCCGATGCCCAGCCACCAGGCGAAGAGCGGCACCAAGATGGCTGCCAGCCCGCCCTCGAAGCCCAGGGCATGGGCGATGCGCCGCTTCACCGAACGGCCGCGCACGGCCTGGCGCGCCTCCCAGGCCTCGAACAGGGTGTTGAAACCCAGGTTCCAGACCACGGCAATCACTGAACAGGCCACCGCCAGTGCCGTGGAGGTGCCCGCGCCCGCCCCCGACAGCGCGGCCAGGCCGACGCTGGCAAAGAGGATGGCGAAGCCTTCGTAGAGGCTGACGTAGACGATCTTGCGGGTGATGCCTTGCATGGGAAAACCAATGGATGAGGAACAGGAATGGGGCGACTGTATGCCGCAGCCGCTGATAGAGAAAGTCAGCTCCTGGCAGTTTTCCTGATAGATTGCCGCATGGCTTTCCACAGCGACAACATCACCGTGTTCCTGGCCGTGCTCGACCATGGATCCTTCTCCGCCGCGGCGCGGGTGCTGGGCCGGGTGCCTTCGGCCGTGAGCATGGCCATCGCCCACCTGGAGGCCGAACTGGCGCTGCAGCTCTTCGACCGCAGCGGACGCGAGCCCCGCCCCACGGCGGCCGCACGGGCCCTGGAGCCGCAGGCGCGCCAGCTCGCGCTGCAGTTGCGCGCGCTGGACGCCCATGCGCTGTCGCTCACCCAGGGGCTGGAGGAGCGGCTCACGCTGGCCATCGCGCCCGAGCTGCTGTCGGCGCGCTGGAGCGCGCCGCTGGCGCAACTGGCCACCGAATACCCGCTGCTCGATGTGGAGGTGCTGGTGGCGCCGCAGTCCGATGCGCTCGCGCTGTTGCACACCGGCCGTGTGCAGCTGGCGCTGGTCTTCGAGCGCCCGTTGCTCGACGGCCGCGAGGGCTTCCAGCAGGTGGGCAACGAAACCCTCGTGGCCGTGGCCGCGCCCCACCATCCCCTGATGCGGCAGACCGAGGCGCTGGGCGAGGCGCATTTGGCCGCCACGCGCCAGATCGTCATTGCCGGGCGCGACGCGCGTGTGGCCGACACGCGCGTGCTGTTCGGGCGCCATCTGTGGCGCACCGACAGCCCCGAGGCGGCCTGTGGCCTGCTGGAGGCCGGTGTGGGCTGGGGCTGGCTGCCGCGCAGCATCGTCCAATGGCGGCTGGATGCCGGCAGCCTGGCCCTGTTGCCCTTGCAGGGACTCACGAATGCGCAGCCCCTGTGCGTGGATGTGGTGTGGAGCAACGAGCGGCCGCGCGGTCTGGGCGCGCGGCGCTTCGTGGAATGCGTGGTGCAGGCGGGGACCAGGGTGGGTTGATCCGCCCCGGTGGCTGGCCGTGGCGGAACAAAAGGCCCCAGCAGGTTCATGCGAATGCATGTGGACGTTGACCTGCGGCATCATGACACTGCATCATGGACAGCGCCTTCAACCAGCAGGCCACTCTGCCGGCGGGGCGCCTTAGGACGGTCTATCCATACTTTGGGGACATCCGCGCATGCCGATCATTTCTACTTTGTGGAGCCTGGCATCGGGCAGAAGCGCCTTGGCGCAGCGGCAACTGCAGGCGCTCTACCGCAACCAGGCCGTCATCACTTTCGATCCCCACGGGCGGGTGCTGGACGCCAATGCGCTGTTCCTGGCACTGATGCGTTACCGCCTGGAGGAGGTGCGTGGGCAGCACCACCGGCTGTTCGTCGATGCGCAGGAGCAGCAGTCGGCAGCCTATGCGGAGTTCTGGCAGCGGCTGGGGCGTGGTGAAGCCTTTGTGGGCCGCTGTCGGCGGGTCACGGGCGAGGGGCAGGACGTCTGGCTGCAAGCCAATTACAGCCCCATACTGGGCCGAGGCGGCCGCGTGGAACGTATCGTCAAGTACGCCACCGACGTGACCGCCGATGTGCTGCACGAGGCCGAGACCGGCAGCCAGCTTGCGGCGGTCGGCCGTGCCCAGGCGGTCATCGAGTTCACGCTGGACGGGCACATCCTGCGCGCCAACCGCAACTTCCTCGATGCGATGGGCTTCCAGGACGAGTCCGAGATCGTGGGCCGGCACCACCGCATGTTCGTGGCGCCTGAGGAGGCCGCCTCACGCGCCTACGCGGCGTTCTGGGAGCGCCTGGCCAGCGGCGGGCACCACCAGGGGCAGTTTCGCCGCATCGGCCGCGCGGGCAACGAGGTCTGGATCGAGGCGCACTACAGCCCCGTCCTCAACCAGAGCGGACAACCCTTCAAGATCGTGAAGTACGCCACCGACATCACGGCCCGGTTCGAGGCCACGCGCGTGGTGCAGGGCGCGTTCTCGGAGCTGCAGCAGCTGGTGCAGGACAGCGCGCAGCGCGCCAGCCAGGCACATGGCCAGACCCGCACCGTGGCTGACAGCGCCTTGCAGGGCGCGGCCACCGCTGCCGATGCGACGGCCGCCATGGAGCAGGTCAGCAAGGATTCACGCCGCGTGGCCGACATCGTCGGCCTGATCGACGGCATCGCGTTCCAGACGAACCTGCTGGCGCTCAACGCTGCCGTGGAGGCTGCGCGCGCGGGCCCGCAGGGGCGCGGCTTCGCGGTGGTGGCCGGCGAGGTGCGCGGCCTGGCGCAGCGCAGCGCCGAGGCCGCACGCGAGATCAAGGGCGTGATTGCCGAATCCACCGAACGCGTGGCGCTGGGCAACGCGAAGGTGCTGGAGACGGGACGCACCATGCAGCAGATGCAGGAGGCAGCCCAGCGCGCCAGCGACATCATGGAAGGCATCGTGGAGGCCTCGACCGTGCAGCATGCGCGCCTGGGTGAGGTCAACCGCGCGGTGGCGCAGCTGGAGCAGGCGGTGGTGCAGGGCTGAGCCAAGCCCTTTGTTGTGGCGCTTCAGCCGCGCCCGTAGTCGTCCTGCAGCCGCACGATGTCGTCCTCGCCCAGGTAGCTGCCGAACTGCACCTCGATGATCTCCAGCGGCTCTGTGCCGCGGTTTTCCATGCGGTGCACTTCGCCGAGCGCGATGTCCACGTGCTGGCCCACGCGCAGCGTGGACTCCCGCACGCCCACCGTGACGTGCGCCACACCCCGCACCACCACCCAGTGCTCCGCGCGCTGGTGGTGTTTCTGCAGGCTCAGGCGGCCACCGGGGTGCACGCCGATGCGCTTGATCTTGTGGCCGGGGTGTTCTTCGATGGTCTGGTACCAGCCCCAGGGGCGTTCCACGCGGGGTTCGGGGCCGGGAGTGGGAGTGGGAGTGGGAGTGGGACTCATGGTGTGGAGGTCGTTTGCAAAGGGGAGGCCGGGTCCATCTCCGCTCGCCGGCGCTCGAGCCGCGTGGCGATGCCCGTGTAGTGCTGCGCGAGGTGCTGCTTGGTGGCGCCCAGGTCGCGCGCCGCGACGGCCTCGAAGATCGCCTGGTGGTCGCGCCAGGTTTTCATCGGCTCCTGCGTCTCCAGCCGGGCCGGGCCAGCCACACGGTGGAACACGGTCCAGAACGCGTCGATCAGTGCCAGCAACATGTGGTTGTGCAGCGGTGCGAACAAGGCCTGGTGGAAGCCCCGGTCTTCCTCGGCGAAGTCCTGCCCGCGTGCGGCCTTGATCTCCATGGCCTGCAGGATGCGGCGCAGCTCGGCCAGCTGCACGTCAGTGATGGTCTGCAGCACGCTCTCGATCAGCGACAGCTCCAGCGCCTGGCGGATCTGCAAAATGTCCTGCACCTCGCGCAAACTGTCGCCGAAGGCATAGGGCAGGTTCTCCAGCAACGGCGCCAGCGTGAAGGCACGCACGAAGGCACCCACGCCGCGGCGCACCTCCAGCACACCCAGCGACTCCAGCGCCTTGATGCCCTCGCGCACGGAGTTGCGGCCGATGCCCAGCTGGCGCGCGAGTTCACCCTCCGGCGGCAGCGGCTCGCCGGCCTGCAGACGGTTGTCGACGATGTAGCGGCGCAGCGCGGTCTGCACCGACAGGTGCAGCGAAGGCGGTTTGTCCAGGGGTTGCAGCGAGGCGGCCATGGGTCGGCGGGCAGTGGTCCCGCGGGAGTCTACGCGCGCCGCGCCTGGGGGCCGTGGGGGCCGTGCAGGGGCCGCAAGTGGCTGTCGGTGATGCGCGCTACCTTGTCCTGCTGTGCGGCCGACAGCGGCGCGAAGGGAGCGCGACAGGCGCCGCAGTCCACGCCCAGGAGCGCCAGCATGGCCTTGGTGCCAGGGAACACGCCCACGTCGATCAACACGTCGATGACCTCGTTGGCGCGGCGCTGCAATGCCAGCGCTTTCTGGACGTCGCCCGCGCGCATGGCGTCGTAGAGCTGCACGAAGAGGCTGCCCATCACGTTGTAGGTGGTCCCGATGCCACCGTCCGCGCCCATCGCCAGGCCGCCCACCATCATCTCGTCGAAGCCGTTGTACAGCACCGCGTCCGGTGCCGCAGCCTTCAGGCGTTCGAGCTGGTAGAGGTTTTGCGAAGTGTGCTTGACGCCCGCAATACGCGGATGCTTCAACAAAGTGAGCAGGTCGGTGGTGCTCAGGGGCCGCGCCGACTTGGCGGGAAAGTTGTAGACGATCAGCGGCAGCGGCGTGGCATCGGCCAGCCGGTGGTAGTGGGCCAGCACCTCGGCCGGCGAGAAGTCGTAATAGAAGGGCGGGATGGCCGACACCGCGTCGTAGCCCGCATCCGCCGCCGCGCGTGCGAGTCGGATGGCTTCGTCCGTGGCGATGGCGCCGATGTGGGCGATCAGCTTGGCACGGCCCCGCACGGCAGCTGCGAAGGCGTGCAGCACCTGCGCGCGCTCCTCGGGCGACTGCAAAAAGGCTTCACCCGTGCTGCCGCCCACGTAGAAGCCGTGCAGGCCCTGCGCGAGTTCGAACTCGGCCAGTGCTTCGAGCGCAGCGAGGTTCAGCGCGCCGTCGCTGCCAAAGGGCGTGATGAGCGCGGAGAACACGCCCGCCAAGGCGTGGGGGGAAGCGGAAAGGGATGCCATGGATCGCGTACCGTGAAAGAGGAAGACGGGGATGGGGGAGCGGCGCGGAGAACGCGCCTCAGCCGGTCAGCAGCCTGGGGAGCCACAGCGTGAGCGGCGGCCATATCGAGATCGCCAGCAACACTACGAGCAGCGGCACGAGCCACGGCAGGATGGCGCGCGACATGGTCTCGAAACTCACGTTCGCGATCCGCGTGACCACGAACAGCACCACGCCGATGGGCGGGTGGATGGTGCCCAGGATCAGGTTCAGCACCATGACCACGCCGAACTGCACCGGGTCGATGCCGTAGCTGATGGCGGCCGGCACGAGGATCGGTATCAGGATCAGCATCGCCGCCAGCGCTTCCATGAAGCAACCCACGATGAGCATGAGCACGTTGGCCATCAGCAGGAAGCTGATCGGGCCATGGAAGGTGGCCGAGATCATCGGCGTGAGCATCTGCGGCACGCGCGAGATCGACATGCACCAGCCCAAGGCCCCGGCGGCCATCACCAGCACCAGCACGAGGCCGCAGGTCTCGGCCGTTTCCACCAGGATCGGGCCGAGTTGCTGCCAGCGCAGGGTGCGGTAGACCACGAAGCCCAGGAACAACGCGTACAGGCAGGCCACGGCCGCCGCCTCGGTGGGCGTGAAGATGCCGCTGAACATGCCGCCCAGGATCACCACCGGCGTCATGAGCGCGAAGAAGCCGTCGACGAAGGTGCGCAGGATGTTCATGACGCCGCCGAAGGGCTTGCGCGCCATGCCTTGCCGGCGCGCCACGATGGCCACCATGACCATCAGCGCAGCACCCATGAGGATGCCCGGCACCAGGCCGGCCATGAACAGCTTGCCGACCGACACATCCGCCGTCACGCCGTAGATCACCATCGGCAGCGAGGGCGGAATGATCGGCCCGATGGTGGCGGCCGCAGCCGTGATCGCAGCCGCCGTCTCGGGCCGGTAGCCGGCCTTCTTCATGGCGCGGATCTCGATCGCACCCGAGCCCGCCGCGTCCGCCACGGCCGAACCCACCATGCCGGCAAAGATCATGCTGGTCAGCACGCTGGCGTGCGCGTAGCCTCCGCGCACCCATCCGATCACGGCGCTGGCAAAGGCCACGATGCGGTCCGTGATGTTGGCCGCACCGAGGATGTTGCCCATCAGGATGAACAGCGGCGCGGCCACGATGGGGAAGGAGTTCATCGAACCCGCCATCTTCTGCGGCAGCACGGTGATCGGCATGCCGCCGATCCACAGGAACACCAGTGCGGCCAGGCCCATGGAGGCCCACAACGGCAACCCCACCAGGATGGTGAGCAGCCAGCCGCCGGAGATCTTGAACATCAGGCCGGTCATGTCGCACCGCCTTCCGCGATGCCACTGGCGGACGTTGCCGTGGCGAGTTGTGCCGATGGGGGTGTGGCGGTTCCCGTGACCTGGCGCCCGATTTCGACCAGCGCCTGCAGCAGGGTGACCAGCCCCGCCGGCAGCAGCGGCACATACATCCAGGCCACCGCGATGGGCATGCTGATGGTCTCGATGTCGGCGTTGGTGCGGATCAGGTGCACGCTGTACCAGGCGATCACGGCGCCCAGCACGGCCATGGCCAGCTGCAGCACCACCTCGACGCCGCGCTTCGGCGTGGAGGGCACCTTGTCGAGGAAGAAGCGGATGCGGATGTGCGTCTGCTTGCGCGTGGCGATCATCCAGCCCAGGCAGGCCACCCAGACCATCAGGAAGCCGGCCGCTTCGTCGGTCCAGCTCAGCGGATGGTTGGCGGCGCGGAACAGCACGCCGGCCATGACCGTGCCCAGCAGCACGACGACGAAGGCCGCGGCCAGCACGGCCAGTGCACGGTCGAACCAGCGCATCGGGCTACAGCGCCAGCAGCGTCTCGAAGGCGCCCTTGCCCCACTTGGCTTCGAACTTCTTCGGCACCGTGTCCAGCACGGGCTTGCGCCACACGGCCAGGTCGGGCTCAATGACGGTCATGCCCTGGCCCTTGAGGGTGCCCACGGCGGCCGTCTCCTGCGCCTGCAGTTCCTTGTCCTGCCACACGGCGCCCGCGGCCAGCGCGGCCAGCAGGATGTCGCGGTCGGCAGGCTTCATGCCCTTGAGGAAGGCCTCGTTGGCGATCACCATGCGCGGCGTGATGATGTGCGAGGTCAGCACCAGGTACTTCTGCACCTCGTTGAACTTGCCACTCTGGATGGTGGGCAGCGGGTTCTCCTGGCCGTCCACGGCCCCCTGGCTCAGCGCCAGGTACAGCTCGCCGAAGGCGATGGGCGTGGCGCGCGCGCCCCAGGCCTCGGCCATGGCCAGGAAGGTGTCCACCGGCGGCACGCGCAGCTTGAAGCCCACCATGTCGGCGGGGGTGCGCACTTCCTTCTTGCCGGTGGTCAGGTGGCGGCGGCCGTAGTAGGTGACGGTCATCATGCGCATGCCGCGCTTGGCCACCAGCTCTTCGTTCATCTTGGCAAAGATCGGCGTGCCGGCCGACTTGGCCATGTGCGCCGCATCGCGCCACAGGTAGGGCGCCTCGATCAGCGAGAGCTGCGGCAGGAACGCGCCGACCGCACCGGCGCCTTCGGTGGTCAGCTGCAGCGCGCCAGCGGACACGGCCTCGACCATGTCCTTGCCCGAACCCAACTGGCCGTTGGGGAAGACCTGGATGTCGATGCGGCCGCCGGACTTCTCCTTCACGTCCTTGGCGATGCGCTCGGCCATCATCACCTGCGGATGCGAGGTGGCCAGGGAGTCGCCCCAGCGGATCGTGACGGGCTGCGCGCGCAGCAGAGTGGGGGCGGCCAGGCCTGCGCCGAGGGCCGCGGTGCCTTGGAGGAACTGTCGCTTGCTGAGGGTGCGCATGGGGGTGTCTCCGGATGGGGGTGAGGAAGGCGCCGACCGCGGGTCACCCGGCAATCGGCAGTGGCGCCCACGCGGGAGCACCGGGCCGGGCGCGAGTCTAGAGCCTACTTATCCTACAAGTGGATAGGTACATACCCGCATGGCATACAAGGCCATGGCGCGGCGGGCGGGACGCTGCGTCGCATGCCACGCGAGGCCCCTGCGGGCGCCACTCCGATGGCCTTGGCGAGCCGCTGGCAGGGCGTTCCTAGAATGGCCTGTCCCGGCGCGCTGCCCGGACGCCACCGCGCCCATGCCCCTGCTCATCGATCCCCAATCCATCGCCCCCCACCTGCCGCCGGCCACCTACACCCGGGGGCTGCAGATCTACCTGAACCAGGGTGTGCTCGAACACGCGCTGCGAGCCGCCAATGCGCACGAATGGCATGTGGAGGGCGTGGTGCGCGGCAGCGAGCCGCGCCCTTACGACACCACGCTGGTGATGACTGTGGAAGACAACGGCACGGTGACCGGCTTCGATGCCCATTGCTCCTGCCCCGTGGGCGAAGGCTGCAAACACGCGGTGGCGCTGGCCTTGAAAGCCGCCTACGCGGCAGGTGCCGTGCGGCGGGCGGCCGCGCCCGAGCCGGAGCCTGCCGCGCTGGATGCGTCCGAAGACGCAATGGCGCTCGCCACCCCGCCGCTGCCCGCTGCGCCGCCGCCACCGGCGGTGCCCCGTGCCGTGCGCGAAATGCGCCAATGGCTGGACCTGTTCGACGCGCCCAGCCCGACCGGCGCCCATGGCGCCACCGCGGCAGCCGCACCGCAGGCCGTCTCCACGCCGAACCCGGAGGTGCCCGTCTACCTGCTCTCCGAGGCGCCCCGCAATCCACGCGACAGCCGCGACCCGCCGCGCCTGCAGCTGGCATGGAAGACCGCGCGGGCACTCAAGCGCGGTGGCTGGTCGCGGCCCCGCCAGCCCGCCTACGACGCTTTCTACCGTCTGCCGTCGCTCGTCGGCGACGACACCCACCCGGAGCGCGAAGGCATCCGCCTGATCCAGTCCCTGAGCCGCGACCGTTATGGCTACGGCGACACGCATTCGGGCATCGTGGACGGCAGCCTCGGCACGCTCGCCCTGCAGCGCGCGGCCGACACCGGCCGCCTCTTTTCGGTCGACGCGCAGGGCGACATCCGTGAACCGGCGCTGCGCTGGGGCCCGCCGCGCCCGCTGCGCTGGCACTGGCAGGAAGTGACCCAGCCACGCGAAACGGAAACGCTTTGGGCGCTGCGGGCCGGCGTGGGCGACGACAGCTTGCCCACGGCCGGCAGCCGCGTCTTCGGCAGCCAGCCGCCGATCTACCTCGACGCGGAGGCCGGCACGTGCGGCCCGGTGCTGCACGAGGGCATTGCGCCTGCGACCCTGCGCCTGTTGCTGGGCGCACCGCCGTTGCCCCTGGCCGCCTTCAGCGACCCCCAATCGCCCCTGATGGAGCGGCTGGCCGGCCTCCCGCTCCCACCCCACGTGCAGCCGCCGGAACTCTGGCCCGCGTCCACGCCCGTGCCGTGCCTGCGCCTGTCGCGCGTGCCTGCCGCCGAGCGGGCCGAGCGCGGCCTGCTGCGCGCGGTGCTGGACTTCGACTATGCCGGCCTGCGCGGCCATTGGGCATCGGCGCAGGCGCAGCTGCTGCTGCCGCACGAAGGCCGCCGTGTGTTGCTGCGCCGCGACCTCGCCGCCGAACGCGCGGCCGAGTCGCGGCTGCGCGCATCCGGCCTGGTGGGTGACGCGCTGGCGCGTTTCCACATGCCGGCCACTGCCGCTGCCACCACCTGGCTGGACTGGGCGCTGCAGGACTGGGCACCGCTGCGCGACGCCGGCTTTCGCGTGGAGGCCGACGCGGAGCTCACCGGCTTCGTGCAGCAGGCCGACGACCTGCAGGTGGCCGGGGCCACGCCGCCCGGCGAACCCGACGACGCCGCGCTCGAGGATGCCCTGTTGCAGGACCAGGGCGCCTCGTGGTTCGACCTCTCGCTGGGCATCGCGATCGACGGTGTGCGCCACAACATCCTGCCCTGGCTGCCCGGCCTGCTGGCCCAGGTGGAGCAGACCCCCGAAGGCCCGCAACTGCCACCCTGGCTGTGGCGCGAACAGCCCGACGGCAGCTGGCTGCGCCTGCCGTCCGAGCCGCTGCGCCCCTGGCTGCAGGCGCTGCTGGACCTGGTGGGTGACCGGCCCGCACGCGACCTGGAGGCCGAGGCCCTGCGCCTGTCACGGCTGGAGGCGTTGCGCATGGGCGTGGCGCTGGGCGAAGGCGCTGTGTGGGATGGTGCCGAAGCCCTGCGCACCGTGTTGCGCACGCTGGGTGGCGGCAGCGCGCTGCCCACCGTGCCCCCGCCCGCGAGCCTGAACGCCACGCTGCGGCCCTACCAGCAGCAAGGCCTGGACTGGCTGCAGTTCCTGCGCCGCGCGGGGCTCGGTGGCATCCTGGCCGACGACATGGGCCTGGGCAAGACGCTGCAGACGCTGGCCCACCTGCTGAGCGACCACGCGCGTGGCCTGCTGGACCGCCCCAGCCTCGTGCTGGCGCCGGTCAGCGTGCTGGGCAACTGGCGCCGCGAGGCCGAGCGCTTCGCCCCCGCACTGCGCACGCGTGTCTGGCACGGTGGCGACCGCCACAAGGCCGCACTCGGCGACTGCGACCTCGTCATCGCGCCCTATTCGCTGCTGCAGCGCGACCGCGCCCTGTGGCAGCAGCGGCGCTGGCACCTGGTGGTGCTCGACGAGGCCCAGCACATCAAGAACGCCAGCACCCAGGCAGCCCAGGTGGCGGCCACGCTGGACGCGCGCCAGCGCATCTGCCTGACCGGCACGCCGATGGAAAACCACCTGGGCGAGCTGTGGAGCCTGTTCCACTTCCTGATGCCGGGTTTCCTGGGCAGCCAGGCGCGGTTCCGCGAGCTGTTCCGCATCCCCATCGAGAAACACGCCGACACGCAACAGCTCGCGCTGCTGCGCCGGCGCATCACGCCCTTCATGTTGCGCCGGACCAAGGACGCCGTGGCCACCGAGCTGCCGCCGAAGGTCGAGAGCGTCACCACCGTCACGCTGGAAGGCCCGCAGGCCGACCTGTACGAGACCATCCGCCTGGCCACCGAGCAGTCCGTGCGCGAGGCACTCGAAGGCCGCGGCCTCGCAAGATCGCAGATCCAGGTGCTGGACGCCTTGCTCAAGCTGCGGCAGGTCTGCTGCGACCCGCGCCTTGTCAAGGCCGCACCCGCGACAGCCAGGTCGGCGGGCTCGGCCAAGCTCGAGCTGCTGATGGAGATGCTGCCCGACCTGCTGGAGGAAGGCCGCCGTGTGCTGCTGTTCTCGCAGTTCACGGGCATGCTCGCGTTGATCGAGAAAGCGCTGCGCGCGCGCGACATCCCTTTTGCCACGCTGACCGGCCAGACCCAGCAACGCGACGCAGTCATCACCCGCTTCACCAGCGGCGCGGTGCCGCTGTTCCTCATCAGCCTCAAGGCCGGTGGCACGGGGCTGAACCTGCCCCAGGCCGACACCGTCATCCACTACGACCCCTGGTGGAACCCCGCCGTGGAGGAACAGGCCACGGCGCGCGCCCACCGCATCGGCCAGCAGCGCCAGGTGATGGTCTACAAGTTGGTGGCCGAGGGCACCATCGAGGAACGCATCCTCGCGTTGCAGGCGCGCAAGGCCGCGTTGTCGCAGGGCGTGCTGTACGGCGCGGCCGCGCGCGAGCAGCCGCTGTTTACCGAGGACGACGTGGCGGAGCTGTTGTTGCCCATCGGCTGAGGGCGTGCGCCAGCACGGTGGTGGCTGCGCGGGTCCACCGAAGCCCTCCAGGCCGGGCCGGCCTCAGGCCACCTGCCGCCAGGCATCCACCAGCAACAAAACCCCCGTCAACGCCAGCAGCCCGGCCACCAGCCGCTGCAGCGCGGCCAGGGACAGGCGGGGCTGGATGCGGCGATGCCAGCGCGTAACGCCATAGACCACCGGCACTGCGCAGGCCGACAGCAGCGCGGAGCGCAGCGTGAACTGGCCGGTGGGCAGCACCAGCACCAGGCGCACCAGGGCGCCGAAGGCGAACAGCAGCAGCAGGCAGCGGCGCACCAGCTCGCGGTCCAGCGGCTGGCGGTACAGGTAGTAGACCAGTGGCGGCCCCGAGGTGGAGAAGAGTCCGCCCAGCAGGCCGGCCAGCACACCGACCGACGCGAAGCGGGCGGGCTTCATCGGTGCCGCGTCCTGCGTGCCACGGGCCAGCAGCAGCGCGGCGCAGGCCAGGACGCACAGGCCCAGCAGCGCGCGCAGCAGCACCAGCGACGCGCCACTCAGCCAGCCCAGCAGCGCCACGCCTGCCGCCACGCCGATGGCGCTGCCCACCATGGCAGGCCGCACCAGCCGCCACGGCACGTCGGCCCGCTGGGTGCGGAAATAGGTCCAGGCGCTCACCAGCGTCAGCACCATCGCGGCATTGGCGGTCTCCGCGATGCTGGCGATGTGCAGCACCGACACCATGCCCAGCAGGATCAGGCTGAAGGCGAAGCCCGTGAGGTTCTGGGCGTAGGAGGCAAGGGCCACGCAGGCCATGAAGGCCAGGAATGCGGTGGCATCGGAGAGGGAAACGGGAAACAAGCGCAACTTTCACAGGCGCCATGGCGGCGCGCGAGGACCGCAGTCTACGCGGCCCCTCCCGGCGCACACCCCTCAGCGCACGCGCACGGCCACCGATGACTCCGGCACGGCCAGCTTCTGGCGGACCAGGCCCACCGGCAGCTGCAGCGTGGCCGCCTCCCGGAACGGTCCGAGGGCCGACTCCGCCACCTCCACCTGTACCCGCCGGCCGAAGCCGCTGTGGGCCTCGATCCACCAGCCGTCGGCCTCGCGCCACACCCGTGTGCCCCAGGGCTGCGCCAGGGGCTCCCCGATGAACACGCCCTCGCCGGGCCAGGCCACGCTTTTCCAGTAGGCCTCGATCAGCGTGTCGCCGTCGGCGTAGTGGGCCATCAGCACTCCGGGGTTCGGGAACTTCTGCACGTGGTTGCAGGGCTCGACCACCGTGCCGTAGCTGCCCGTGGCACCGGCCTGCAGCCAGGCCAGGGCGCTCATCTGGTGGGGGTTGTCCAGCAGCTGGCCACCGAAGGAGGTCAGGTGGTCGGCCGGCGCGCCGGGCAGGAAACGCAGTGTGTCCAGGCCGGCCACCCGCACGGCGCCGGTGAAGTAGCCGGCCACGTCGTCGCGGTGCAGGGCTTCCTCGGCTGGCAGCATCGCAAAGCGCAGGGCGGGTGTCTTCGAAAGCGCCTGCGGATAGAAGCGTGCCCGCACGTTGCGTGCGGCGTCCGGCGTCTGGACCAGATAGACCGTGCCGCGCGGGTAGCTGAAGTCGGACGCCACGCCGCGCTCGATAAGCCGGCGCACCGCATCCACGCTCTCTCCTGCCAGCAGCATCGCGGGCCGGGGGCGTGGCAAGGTTTCGGGCATTCCCGCGCCACCGTCGAAATACCGGCTGGCACGCGTCGGGGCGCAGCCCTGCGAGCAGAAGGACGCGTCGTAACCGAAGGCGAAGGCCGAGGTGATGCCCATGCAGCCCGCGCGCCAGGGCCGTGTCCAGGCCAGCGCGAAGGCCTCGATGCCCGCAGGCAGCTTCGCCAGTACCTCGGCATGCAGCCGCTCGAAGGCCTCGCGCGACATGCTGTCGCTGTCGTGCGCGAAAGCGACCTGGACAATGTTGGTGCGCGGGATGCCCCGCGCCCGTCGGTAGATCTCCGCGATCTCCACGCTGGCCGGGTCGGCGGTGTTCACCACCAGGGCCAGTTGGGCCGGCCCCAGCGCCCGGGCGGGACCGGCCAGGCAGGCCAGGACGGACAGCAGGGCGAGCCACCAGGGAGGGCGCTTGAAGAGGCGACGCATGGGGCCGGAGTGTTGCACGGCGCGTACCATGGCGGCAGCGCACTGGCGCGCCTCTTGCTCTGTCCTGCCCGCATGTCCACGCCGCCATCTCCTTCGCCCTCCCCCGCCGTCACCGCGCTGCCGGATACGGACGATGCCCATGTGCTGAGCCGCGTGTTCCTGGAGTCCGGTGGCGTGGATGCGCTGGTGGCACGCGACGCGCCGTTGCAGCGGCTGCTGACCGAGGCCGAGCGCACGGAGTCCCTGATGGCCACACTGGCCATCCGTCCACCCGGTGCGGCCTGGCTGTTCGGCTACGGCTCGCTGATCTGGAACCCCACGGTCCACAGCCTGGAGCGCCGCGTGGCGCGGGTGCAGGGCTGGCACCGCGCCTTCTGCCTGTCGGTGCGCGCGGGCCGCGGATCGGCCGACAACCCCGGGCTGGTTCTGGGCCTGGACGCCGGTGGCGAATGCACCGGCGTGGCCTACCGCATCGACGACGCCGTGTTGCACACCGAGCTGGAGCTGCTGTGGCGCCGCGAGATGGTCTCGGGCGCCTATGTGCCGCGCTGGCTCGCGGTGTCCGATGAAGAGGGTGCGATGTTCGGCCACGCCCTGGCCTTCACCATGGACACGCAATGCGAGCAGTACGCGGGAAACCTGGAGGAGCAGGAAGTCGTGCACCGGCTGGCCACCGCCTCCGGTGCGCTGGGCAGCGCGGCGGACTACCTGTTCCGCACCTGCGAGGGCCTGCGCGCCTGCGGCATGGCTGATGCCGCGATGGAGCGTTTGGCCGCGCAGGTCGCGGCGCGGCAACGCCTGGGCTGCTGACTCAGGCGGCTTCCTTGTAGAAGCTGTGGTGCCCCAGTGACCGCGCGGGCAGTGGCGTCACCGCGCGCGCGATGGCACCGATGTGGTCCGGCGTGGTGCCGCAGCAACCCCCCACGATGTTCACCAGCCCCTCGGCCGCGAATTCGTGCAGCAGCTGCGAGGTCACCTCGGGTGTCTCGTCAAACCCGGTCTCCGACATCGGGTTGGGCAGGCCCGCATTGGGGTAGCAGCTGATGAAGGTGTCAGGCGCCGCGCGGTGCAGCTCCTGGATGTAGGGCCGCATCAGCGCCGCCCCCAGGGCGCAGTTGAGCCCGATGGCCAGCGGCCGCGCGTGGCGCACGCTGTGCCAGAAGGCGGTGACGGTCTGGCCCGAGAGGATGCGGCCCGAGGCGTCGGTGACGGTGCCGCTGATGATGATCGGCAGGCATTCACCGGTCTGCTCGAAGACCTCGTCGATGGCAAAGAGCGCCGCCTTGGCGTTCAGCGTGTCGAAGATGGTCTCCACCAGCAGCAGGTCGCTGCCGCCTTCGAGCAGGGCCAGCGTCTGCTCGTGGTAGGCCGCGCGCAGCTGCTCGAAGCTCACGTTGCGCGCGCCGGGGTCGTTCACGTCGGGGCTGATGCTGGCCGTCTTGGGCGTGGGGCCCAGGGCGCCGGCCACGAACCGCGGCCTGTCGGGCGTGCTGTATTTGTCGCAGGCCTCGCGGGCCAGGCGGGCGGATGCGAGGTTCATCTCGCGTGCCAGGTCGGCCATGTCGTAGTCGGCCTGGGCCACGGTGGTGGCGCCGAAGGTGTTGGTCTCCACCAGGTCGGCGCCCGCGGCGAGGTAGCCCTCGTGGATGTCGCGGATCACCTCCGGCCGGGTCAGGCTCAGCAGCTCGTTGTTGCCCTTCACGTCGCGGTGGAAATCGCGGAAGCGCTCGCCGCGGTACTGGGCCTCGTCGAGCCGCAGCCGCTGGATCATCGTGCCCATGGCGCCGTCCAGGATCGCGATGCGTTGCTGCAGGATGCCGGGCAGCGCCTGGCCGCGGGTGTAGGTGGGTGTGCTCATGGTCCGCCGATTGTAGAAAGGGCGACCCTCCGGCGCGGTGGCGCACGTATAGTCCCCACCGCGGAGTTCCCGCCTCCCAAGGACACGCCGATGCCTCCCCTCCAGAACCCACCCGTCGCCGACATCGGGCTGCGCAGGTTCATCGCGCCCTCGCTGCGGCGCGCGCTGTGCGAGCCCGGTGCCGCCGTGCGGGGCGAAAGCTTCCAGGCAGCCGCGTTGTTCGCCGATGTCTCGGGCTTCACCGCGCTGGCGGCGGCCATGGCGAGCCAGGGCCCGGCCGCGACCGAGGAACTCACGCAGCACCTGAACCGCTGCTTCGGCGAGGCGCTGCGCCTGGTGCGCATCTTCGGTGGCGAGGTGGAGAAGTTCGCGGGCGATGGCCTGCTGGCCGTGTTCCGTGTCGAGGCCCAGGGCCCCGGCGGCGAGGAGGGCCTGCGCGAGGCCACGCGCCGAGCCGCCGCCTGCGCGCGCGCCATCACGCGCCGGCTCGATGGCCGCCAGGCGGGCGAGGTCGCGCTGGGTGTGCACGTGGGGGTGGGCGCGGGCACGCTGTCGGCGCTGCACGTGGCCTGGAACGCCCAGGCGCGGGCCTTCGTGCTCCTGGGCGAACCCTTCGCCCAGATCAGCTGGGCCACCGCGCGGGCCGGCAAGGGCGAGGTCTGCCTCTCGCCGCAAGCCCAGGCCCTGGTGGGCGACCCGGCCGAGGGCGACGACGAGGCGCCTCCGGGCCTGCAGCGCGCGGTCTATGCCTGCCCCCCGGCGGCCATCGCGCCCTACCTGAACCAGGCCCTGCGCGAGCGGCTCGCGGTGGTGGGCGATGCCAACTGGATCGCCGAGCTGCGCCGCACCACCGTGCTGTTCCTGCGCCTGGGCGACGTGCCGGTGGACCCGTTGGCCGAGGCGCCACGCCTGGCCGCGCTGGCGCGCACCATCGGCGAGCAGGCCGCGCGCTACGACGGGTTGCTGCACGACCTGTTGGCCGACGACAAGGGGCTGATCGCGATCGTGGCCTTCGGCGTGCACCAGGCGCGCGAGGACGATGCCGAGCGTGGCCTGCGCGCCGCGCTCGACCTGCATGCCGCGCTGAGCGCCATCGATCGCCCGCCGTCCATCGGCGTTGCCACGGGGCGTGTCTACTGCGGCGTGGTGGGCGACGGCAGCCGCTGCGAGCTGGCCGTGGTCGGCGAGGCGATGAACCTCGCGTCCCGGTTGATGGGTGCGGCCGACAGCGGGGTGCTGTGTTGCACCACCACGGCCACCGACCTGCGCGCGCGCTTCGTCTTCGAACAGGCCGAGGCCCGCGATCCGAAGAACCAGGCCCTGCGCCTGCCCGCGGCGCGGCCGGTGGGCCCGCGGCGTGCTGCGCCGCGCGGCGCAAGCGGCGAGCCCTGGGCGCTGGTGGGGCGCGCCCAGCCCTGGGCCGCGCTGATGGAGGCAGTGATCCACCACCAGGGGCGTCCCGCTTTCCGCGCGCTGGTGGTGCAGGGCGAGGCCGGCATCGGCAAGTCCTCGCTGGTGAACGGTGTCTTCGACGTGGCCAGCACACGGGGCCTGCGTACCCTGCGCATGGCCGGCAACGCCATCGACCAGGTCGCGCCCTACCAGGCGTGTGCCGCCATGGTGGCCGACCTGCTGGGCGTGGACCCGGCGATGGCGACGCCGCAACAGGCAGCACGCATCACCGAGCGCCTGGCACCCTTGCCGGAGGTGGCGCACCTCGCGCCGCTGCTCGGTGCCGTGTTGCCTGCCGCGCCAGCCGAGACGCCCGCGCTGCGTGCGATGGATGCGCAGGCACGCGCCGAGTCCATCCGCGAGCTGCTGCTGGCGCTGGTGACGCGCACCGCGGCGGACGGCCCCGCGCTGCTGCTGGTGGAGGACGCGCACTGGCTGGACTCGGCCTCCTGGGCCCTGCTGGAAGGCCTGGTACACCGCCGCCTGCCGCTGCTGCTGCTGGTGAGCACCCGTCCCCTGGAAGCAGCGGCTCGCACCGCGATGGACGACTTCGTGCAGGCAGCGGGCGCCGCCCGCATCGTGCTCGGCCCGCTGGACCCTTCCGAGACTGCCGCGCTGGTGTGTGCCAAGCTGGGCGTGGACACCCTCTCCACCGGCGTGCAGGACCTGGTGCACGGCCGCGCGGCTGGACATCCGCTGTTCACGGAGGTGCTGACGCTGGCGCTGCGCGATGCGGGGCTGCTGCGCGTGGAAGGGTCGCTGTGCGTGCTGGCGTCCAGCGAGCACAGCGCCGACGCGCTGGCCATCCCCGACACGCTGGAACGTGTGCTCACCAGCCGCATCGACAGCCTGCAGGAGCAGCAGCGCCTCGTGCTCAAGGTGGCCAGCGTGCTGGGCCACCGCTTCTCGCGGGCCTTGCTGGCGGCCATCTATCCGCTGCAAGCCGAGCGTGCCGCGCTGCCCGCGCACCTGGGCGCGTTGTGCGCCGGCGAGTTCCTGCTGGACTTGGGCGAGGGCCACTACCAGTTCCGCCATGCCTTGACCTGCGAAGCAGGGTATGCCCTGCTGCCCTTCTCGCAGCGGCGCGACCTGCACCGCGCCGTGGCCGAAGCGCTGGAGCAGGGCCACGGCCCCGAGCTCCAGCACCGCACACCGCTGCTGGCCCACCACTGGGGCCATGCGCAGGTGTACGACCGCGCGCTGCTGGCGGCCGAGAAGGCCGGCACCGACGCGCTGGAACGCTTCGCCAACCGCGAGGCGGTGCACTTCCTGCGCGAGGCCTTGCGTTTCGATGCCGCCTTGCCGGTGCGCAGCGACGCCGCGCGCGCCGCGCGGTGGGAATCGCTGCTGGGCCGCGCCCACCGCGCGTTGGGCGAGATGGACGCGTCGCGCCGCTGCCTCGAAGCCGCCCTCGTGAGGCTGGGATGCCCGTTGCCGGCGCGGACCCTGCCCGCGCGCCTGCGGCTGGGGGGCCACCTGCTGCGCATGTTCTTCCACACGCCCTCGGTGCAAGCCGCGTCGGTGGCGGGCAACGGCGCGGCTACCACTGCGGTGGACGCCTACAACCAGCTGGCCATGCTGGCGCACTATGGCAACGACGTCGAGGCGATGTTCTTCTGCACCGCCCATGCGTCGGAGCACGCCCGCCAGGCGCCGCCCAGCATCGAGGTGGCCACGCTCTACGGCTCCATCGCCCACATCGCCGCTTTCGGCAAGCTCTTCGGCCCCTCGCGCCGCTACGGGCGCGCGGCGCAGTCGGTGGCGGCGCAGGTCGGCACACCTTTCTGCACGGCCACCGTGCACCAGTACACCGGCCACCTCGCCGCCTGCCTGGGCCAGCTACAGGTGCTCGATGCCGACATGCACAACGCACTGGCCCTCTACGCGCAGGCCGGCAAGGGCCGGCACTGGGAAGAGGCGCTGATCAACCTCTCGTACCTCTATGCCTTCCAGGGCGACCTGCCGCGCGCGCTGCAGCACCTGCAGATGCTGGAGCAGTCCGGCCGCGGCCGCAACGACTCGCAGACCGCCAGCTGGGGCATGGTGGGCCAAGGCCGCGTGCTGTTGCAGCAGGGCCGCCTGCAGGAGGCGCTCGCGCGGTTCATGGCCGCCGAGGCGTCCACCAGCGACAGCCTGACCTGGTCCGAGCTGTATGGCAACCGCGCGCTGGCGCATTGGCGCCTGGGCCAGCGGGCGCCGGCGCTGGCCGATGCCGTGCGCGCGCTGGAGGTGGCGGAGAAGACCCCTTCCACGTCCTACACCACGCTGCCCGGTTATGCCGCGGCCATGGAGACGCTGGTGTCGCTGTGCCTGCTGCGGCCCGACGATGCGTCCGTGCGCGGGTATGCCGAGCGCATGTTCAAGGCCTTCGGCAAGTTCGCGGGCCTGTTCCCCATCGCCGCCGCGCAGCACCGCCTGTGGGCCGGCGCCATGGCCACGGTGCGCGGGCGCCCGGGCACGGCGCAGCGCGACTGGAAACGCGCGGTGGCGCTGGCCGGCAAATCGGCCGTGCGCGTGGACGAGGCCTCTGCATTGCACTGGCTCGCCCGCGGGCAGACCGGCGCGGCCCGCACCGCCGCACTGGCGCGCGCCGGCATGCTCTTCGCGGCCATCGGCCACGGCTTCGAGGCCGCGCTGGCCCAGGCCGGCGTGGCGGCCGGCGAAGTTCCTCCCTTTGTCCAACCTCCCGAAAGTGCCCCATGACCGACACCTCCCAGGCCGGCCCGCAGAACACGAAGAAGAAGGTCGCCATCCTCGGCGGTGGCGTGGGTGGCGTGACCGCCGCTTTCGCGCTCACGCAACCCGAACTGCGCGGCCAGTACGAAGTCACGCTCTACCAGATGGGCTGGCGCCTGGGCGGCAAGGGCGCCAGCGGCCGCAACCCCGACGCCCAGCAGCGCATCGAGGAGCACGGGCTGCACATCTGGCTGGGCTTCTACTACAACGCCTTCGTCCACATGCAGCAGTGTTACGACGAGCTGGGGCGCGACCCGCAGGCGCCGCTGGGCACCTTCGCCAAGGCCTTCCGCCCGCAGTCGCTGGGCACGCTGATGGACCGCCAGGCTGATGGCGATGGCGAGGATTGGGCGCGCTGGGACATTCCCATGCCCACCACCACCGACTCGTTGACCGGCGGGCCGCACCCCTCGGCGCTGGGCTACATCGAGATGCTGCTGGAATGGATGGCGCGCGCCGTCACCACCGACTTCGTGGAGGACGCGCGGCGCAACGGCGTGTTCGCCGCGCTGTGGCATGCGGCGGAGTTCATCGTGGAAGGTGGAGAGACGGTCATCCACGACGCGCTGTACGCCGTGCGCGATGCGCGGCAGGCCAGGATCTCCCCGGCGCAGGCCCACACCCGCACCCTGCACGCCACGCGCGCGCTGCATGCCACGCTGCACCGCTCCTTCGCGCAGCACAGCGCTGCGCCGCTGCACTCCGAACGCATCGCACGCGTGCTGGACATCGCCTGCGCGGCCATCGTGGGCCTGTTCGAGGAAGGCGTCATCACGCGCGGCGTGCCCTTCGCCGCGCTGGATGGCCGCGAGCTGCGCAAGTTCCTCAGCGACTATGGCTGCCACCCCGGCAGCCTGGATTCGCCACTGCTGCGCGGTTATTACGACCTGGCGTTCGGCTTCACGCGCGGCCAGATGGGCGAGCGGTATGAGGACGCCGCCGCCGGCACCGCGCTCTACGCCATGCTGCGCGTGTGCTTCGAGTACCGCGGCGCGTTCATGTGGCGCATGGAAGCGGGCATGGGCGACACCATCTTCGGCCCCTACTACGAGGTGCTCAAGCGGCGCGGCGTGCAGTTCAAGTTCTTCCACCGGGTCGAGGCGCTGGAGGTGGCGCCTGACGCCGCACCGGGCTCGCACCGCATCTCTCGCGTGCGCATGAAACGCCAGGTGGACGTGAAGGGCGGCGACACGGCCTATGCGCCGCTGGTCGACGTGAAGGGCCTGCCCTCCTGGCCCAGCGTGCCGCGCTTCGAGCAGATCGTACAAGGCGAGGCCTTGCAGCATGGGCCCGATGGCCAGCCCTACAACCTCGAATCCCGCTGGAGCGGCTGGACCGATGTTGGCGACGTGGCACTGGAAGCCGGCAAGGACTTCGACCACCTCGTGCTGGCCATCCCCGTGGGCTCGCACCCGATCATCTGTGCCGAGCTGATGAAGGCTTCGGAGCGCTTCAACGCCATGGTCCAGAAGGTGCAGACCGTGCAGACCTTCGGCGTGCAGCTGTGGATGGACCGCGAGATCGACGCCATGGGCTGGAAGATCCCCGTCGTGGACGGCCAGCCCCAACGCGCCGTGACCGATGCGTATGCCGACCCGCTCAACAGCTTCGCCGACAACTCGCACCTGATCCCCATGGAAGACTGGCCGGCGACCCTCACGCCCAAGACGCTGCTGTATTTCTGCGGCGTGTTGCCCGACGAGTACCCGGACCGCGTCTATCCCCCGCCCACCGACACCGTGTTCCCCGAGCGCTCCGACGCCCGCGTCAAGGCGCAGAGCATCCAGTGGCTGCAAGAGCACACCGGTGCCATCCTGCCCGGCGCCTGCACGCAGCTGCCCGCGCTCGACTGGCAGCGCCTGGTCGACCCGCAGGGTCGCAGCGGCGAGGCGCGCTTCGACGCACAGTTCTGGCGCGCCAACATCGACCCCAACGAGCGTTATGTGCTGTCCGTGGCCGGCTCCACGCAGTACCGCCTGAAGGCCGGCGACTCGCAGTTCAGCAACCTGGTGCTGGCGGGCGACTGGGTGGACACCGGCTTCAGCGTGGGCTGTGTCGAGGCCGCCACCATGGGCGGCCTGCAGGCCGCGCGCGCCATCACCGGCCAGGCGGCGTCCCAGGCGCCCGTCTTCGGCGAACACACCGTGGAATCCATGCCCGCCCCGGTGATGGCCAACGCGCCCGCCGCGCCGCGCGCCACCAGCACGCTGCCACTGTTCCGCCCCGGCCCCAGCAACCTGGAACTGCCGCCGCCCTACACCTTCAACAAGCTGGAGATCCGCAGCTTCCCGCTGCTCGCCGACCCGGTGAAATTGCAGCGCCTGGTGGACCACCTGAACGTCGCACCGCCCGAAGTGTGCGAGTTCCGCGCCATCGGCAACCTGGCCTTCATGCAGCTGGCGGTGTACCCCTACCTGCAGTCCCAGCGCGACCCCTCGGGCTGGTTCACC
Source organism: Burkholderiaceae bacterium (assembly GCA_965278985.1). GTDB lineage: Bacteria > Pseudomonadota > Gammaproteobacteria > Burkholderiales > Burkholderiaceae_C > CAISIP01. The sequence goes on from OZ257131.1 coordinate 4,944,460, forward strand.
GAAAACGAGCTGTCTTTCAACATCCTGGTGGCCTGCGGCAAGCGCGTGAACGGCGTGTTCGTGCCGGATGCGCTGGCCTACTACTTCCCCTTCATCTACGTCGACAACGACTGGGCCATCGCCACCGGCCGCGAAGTCTTCGGCTACCAGAAGATCGCCAGCGAAATGCAGTTCGGGGCGGAGGGCGCGCAGCAGGTCTTCGCGCTGCAGACCCTGTCCCTGCCCATCGAACGCCCCACCGAAGGTGCGCGCATGGTGCAACTCGTGGAGATCCTGGAGACCGAAAAACTGCACGGCTGGAAGAAGCTCGTGGCCGAGGTCGAAGGCCTGTTCACCGAAGTCTCCGACCTGCTCTTCGGCCCCGCCGGCGTGATGGACCAAGCCAGCGTGGCGCTCATCGAGAGCTTTGCCCACACCTTCGGCAAGCAGCAGATCGGCATCGTCAGCCTCAAGCAGTTCCGCGACGCCGCCGACCCCGCCCGCGCCTGCTACCAGGCCGTGGTGTCCACGCAGTTCAAGATCGAGAAATGGCACCAGTGCGCCGCCCTGCCCGGCAAGTTCGCCGCCCGCATCGCGGCCGATGCCAGCATGCCCATCATCGATGCGCTGGGGTTGACCGTGGGAGCTGACGGGCTGGTGCAGACGATGCAGCCGTTCGTGATGGTGTACGACTGCACGGTGACGACGGGGACGAATCTGTATGTGGCGTCCTGAAAGCGAGTAAGGACAAGGGCTTGCAAGTGCGGCGCTGGGGCGCCGGCGACTTTCTCGAATCCAATATACCCAATCGTTTGCAGGATGGTGGTGATTCAAGTGGTTGAATCAAAATGGCTTTCAGGGGGCTGGCTGACTGGTGTTATCCAGCAGCCGGTCTAGAAAGTCCGCAGGATTGCGGGATACATCAAAGTTAAAGCGCAGAGAAAGTCATCGTGGCCGTTCTAGTCGTCCTCGTCGCGTTGTTTCTGCTACTGGCGTTCATTGCATGGGATAAGCGGCGCATTGCGAAGGATACGTCGCCAAGCATTTCTCGAGGTGCTGCGCCTAGTAGGTCCAATGACCGAGTCTTGGGGTTTACAGGTATCGCATTGATGTGCGGAATCATGGCGGCTTCAGAGTTCGTCAATCCGCGTCTTCCGCCTTTCACCGGCCGATTGGCACTCGTGTATGAACTCGCGTACGCAGTCGGGCCCTACGGGCTATTTATTTGTTGGGCACTGCTTGCAGCAGCCTTTGCGTTGGCTGCGCTTCGTGCTTGGCGCGTACCGGCTCCCGGCGTATGACGCGAGCACTGCGCTTTAACATTTCTTTTCATCGGACCGCCTTCGGCGTCCGCTGAAATCAGACGTTGTACGAAGAAGCCCGAAACATGCGAGGCGCATCAGCGATGAACGAAGTGACCGGGTGCGCGTTGCGGCTGGTGCGCGGGGCAGTTCACTTTGCTGGGGGTGCATTGGTTGACACTCGGGCGAGCAGCGAGCGGGGCGGGCGTGACATGAAGAAGCCGGGTTGTGCAGGGCAACGAGGAATGCGGGGTCAAGGCCTCAGCGAGCACGGCGCATCGTGTGCGCACAACAGGTCGGCGCAGTGGACCGCCTGCGGCAGCCTCTGGCCTTTGCGTTAAACCTCAATGCAGAAGGCCTCTGCTCGAGACGACGAAGCTTCTCTCGGCGCCTTGGGCAACGAGGCGACTGCGTTGTTGTGCGCGGGAGAGTTTGAGTTGCTGGCAGCCCGCTTTGGGTACGCGGTGGCCTTGGGCAGGCCAGTTGCCTCGGCCATTCAAGCCGACTTGGTCGCGTGTCTGGGCCAATCCGGTGACGTCAAACTAATAGCCGGATCAGTTCCCGTCGTAAAGTATGTCGGGTCAAATGATTCGGGTCTTCACGCCGTCATCGAGTCAGTAGTATCAAGCGCCGACGGTGCGCAGGTACTACTCGAATTGGTTGTGACTTTGAGGGGTAAGCAGCAGCATGTCACTCTTGAACAGATTAGTGCGGCGGTTTAACAGGTCGGCCCATCGGACCGCCTGCGGTGGCCGCTGGCCTTTGCGTTAAACCGCTTATGGAACAGTCGCTTTTAACCGTCAGGAAGGCCTTCTTCTCTTGGGCGGACCATGCACTATCTCAGCGCATTCCTCATAGCACGGTTGCATTTCACTTCAACCTCTATGAAGGCGAAGAGTCTGTGCACGTCCAACTCATGGGAACCGATTCCTTCGTTCTCGGCGAAGTTCCGGAACGTGACTATTGGCCGGGGAGCGAGACATTCAGCACCGGCGAAGACATCTTCGAGATTCCGTATTCGGTTGCAGGCAGCGATTGGCCGGCATGGTTGCAAACGTGCATGGAGATGGCTCGCTCCTACATCGCTGGCGGTATGAGGGCGAGCATTCTCAAGAGCACCAAGGGGGTCGGAATGGGCTTCGTCGATGGAGACATGCATGTGCTGTGGCAGCCAACAGCCGTTTAACCCTTTGCTGGAGCGGATGGCTACGCCGCCCGCTCAGCGCGAACGTTGAGGTTGTATTTTTAGTCCCCGGAAGTTGAACTGTCGGCAGGGAGCGGAGTCCGAGAACGAACGCAGCAACAGGACTCCGATATGGCGCGCTACAAGCTGGTTGATCGCTCCCCGAAGTTCATCCCTGTAGTGCTCGATGCACAAGTGGAGCCTGGCACGTTCGAGTACGCGCTGGACTACCTGGTGGACAACGAACTCGATCTGTCGACCTTGCACGCGCGCTTTCGCAACGACACCACCGGCGCACCTGCCTACGACCCTGCGGTGATGCTCAAGATCGTGCTGCTGGCCTATAGCCGCGGCCTCGTCTCCAGTCGCAGCATCGAACGTGTCTGCCGCGAGAACGTGCTGTTCATGGCCATCTCCGGTGACAGCACACCGCAGTTCACCACCATCGCCCGGTTCGTGCGCCAACTCGGCGATCAGATCGCAGGCCTGTTCACGCAGGTGCTGCTCACCTGCGATGCGCAAGGCCTCATTGGTCGTCAGATGTTCGCCATCGATGGTGTGAAGCTGCCCAGCAACGCCAGCAAGGAGCGCAGCGGTACCTTCGCCGAACTGGCCCATGATGCCGAGCGCATGCAGCGTGCCGTGCAGAAGATGCTGGACGCACACCGCGCCAGTGACGCCACGGCCTGCAACGATGATGGACAACGTCGTGATGCCGCGCGGCTGCAGCGCCTGCAGGACGAAGCCGCCCGCATCCGCGACTTCCTCGCCACCCACAGTGAGCGCAAGAGCGACAAGGGCAAGATCCGCAAGAGCAACGTCACCGACAACGACAGCGCCAAGATGGCGACCTCCAAGGGCGTGATCCAGGGCTACACGGCGGTGGCGGCAGTGGACAGCGCACACCAGGTCATCGTGGCGGCGAAGGCGCACGGCTCAGGCTCCGAGCAAAGCGTTTTGTGGCCGATGGTGCAGAGCACGGACATGCTGCGTACGGAGCAGACGCTGGTCACGGCGGATGCGGGCTACCACAGCGAAGAGAACTTGCGCCAGCTCCATGACGCGGCCATCCCTGCGCTGATCGCCGATGGCCTGATGCGCCGGCGTGACGAGCGCTTCAAAGGGCAGGGCAAGTACAAGCAGCAACCCGATCCCCTGCACGACAAGGGTGCCACGGCGACGGTCAAGTTGTTCGCCCCGAAAGACTTCCAATTTGACGAGATGCGCAATGCGTGCATCTGCCCGGCAGGCCATACGCTGTACAGCAACGGAAGCCATTGCACGACCCGAGGACGTACGCACCACAAGTTCCGGGGCACGCAGGGGAGCTGTGGGCCGTGTGCGCTCAGGACGCAGTGCCTGCGCCACCCGGAGCGCACGCCGGTACGACAGGTGGCGTTCTTCCACAAGGGCCAGGCTTCGCCGCTGGCTTTGACCGAGCGCATGAAGCGGGCCATCGACAGCGAGCGGGGGCGAAAGCTGTACAGCCAGCGCATGGCGACGGTGGAGCCGGTGTTTGCGAACCTGCGATACAACAAGCGGCTGGACCAGTTCACGCTGCGAGGCCAGTGCAAGGTGAACACGCAGTGGAATCTGTACTGCCTGGTGCACAACATCGAGAAGTTGGCCAAGGCGGGATTGGGGCGGTAGAAAGACCAGCAGGCCGATGGAGCGTTGAAATCGGGCTGGGTTGAGGCAAACTACGCCGATGAGTCTTGCCTCCCCAGTGTTGCAACCGCAATGCCTGCGCGGCGCATCTGGCGGTAATGGGCTGCCCGCGAAACGGGTTTTGCTACAGCCTCGTTAGGCGTCACCAAGCGGAGTCCAGGTCGCTCGCCACCGGTCCAATCCAGCTCAGTCGCATGAAGAGCGTTCTACTACTTGTCGTAATCGGCCCGCTGGCCCCTGCCGTGGCCTATCTGGCGCTCGTCGAGAGCCTCTACCGCTGGTACGAGTCCGGTCTTGAATCCTCGGGTACCGGAATGTGGCTTGGCGGCATGCTTGTGGCCTTACTGTCGTTTCCAGGCGACGAACTCGGTGGTTATGCCCATGTGCAGTACTGGGTTAACCGCCTGGGTCTTTCCGATCAACCGCTGAGCAACTACGACCGTCGCTTTGTCGAGTTTCACGTCCCCATCTTCACTACTGCAGCGCTCGTGTACGCAGTAGCCCTTCTTGGGCTCTCCGTCGTACTTCTTGCCACCACCTTGTCACCTCGCAGGAAGTGATGCCTAACCTTTCGGTCGACGCGGACACGTTGCGGCAAGGGGCCGCACGGCATCGTTGGAATACTGCACCGTGCGGCCCCTTGCCGCAACGTGCCGGTCACCTTCACGTTAAAGCGCATGGAATCCAACCGATCCCTTGCCTTGCGCGTAAGTGCTGCGCTCTTCGCATTTGTAGCGCTTGTTCTTGCAGGCGCCTTGGCAGTGGATAAGACTTGCTTTCCAGCGTACTCCCACGTCGCGGCGCGCTGGGAATGCGACGTTGCGTTGTTCGCTCCACTCTTCGCTGCCCTCGTTGCTGGCGCTATCGCTGGGTGGAAGTCGTCAGCGTGGGGAACCCTGCATGTTGCGCTTACTGTTTTACTTGGTTTGTCCATCGCAGTTCCATTGGGATATTTACGCCATTGGTATGGCAGTGATATTTCGTATGCCGTTGCCGGGGCATTGGTCGGGTGCTTCCTGCCCGCTGCTGTAGCTGGGTGGCTTTCCAGCCGTCTTTCCAACAGGGGTAGTCGCCGTGCGCTTTAACAGGTCAACCAAGGCGGACGCCTGCGGCGCCGCTTGTCTCCGGCGTTAAAGCGCAGACCCACCATGCAAGCGAACGACATCGAAAAGGCGCTTCGTGCCTTATTGAAGCTCAAGAAGCGCTCTCTCAAAGAGTTGACTGCCGTGGACGCGTTGGAATTGGCTGTAGACCACTGGCTAAGTGCAGAGGTAGAAGGCGTAAGGCCAGAGCGGGGGGATGGGCTCGTGGCCTACTTCGAAATCTTGAACCGTGGTCGAGGAACACTGTATGAGTTCGGCATCAACCGCATCATGACATTTGCGCAGTCCAATGATGATTACATCCCTTGGCTGCCAGCAATCAAAGTGCGAATGTCTGTTGCCTTCAAGCCGAACCTCGAAGTTTTTCAGCTCAAGCCAGTTGCTTGCACCTTTATGTGCTGGGACAAAACTCAGGCCCAGGACTTTAAGGCGCAGATACAGGCATCTGCTCCTTTTCGCCTTGTGGCCAACTGGTCTCAGCAATCGTCCAGTGTTGCCAGCGAGGATTGCACGGCCCCGTGGGGAGAGCCCAACCATCCGACGAGAGCTATGTCGTGGGCAATTGCGTAATGCGCTTTAACTGGCCGCCCCATCCGACCGCCTTCGGCGGCGGCTGAGCGGCGGCGTTAAACAGCACCATGCAGAAATGGGAAGTCATCGAGCGTCGGGTACTACTCGTCATTGGATGCTGCTTGCTCTTCGCGATTGGATGGCTCGTGAGTACCGCTACTGCCGGGCGACTGGTTGCCGCCGGATTTCTTACGCTGTGCGCGTATTGGGTTATCTGGCAAGCGCTCTACGGAGTTAAGCAGGGGTCTAACGCGCCCGTCACTCGAGGTGAATTGTTGCTGTATCGCTTCTGGATATGGGGCCGAAGACTCATCCTTGGTGCAATAGCCGCCGTGTTCCTATACCTTGCCTACCAACTCGCCCACGTGAATGTAGGCATCGCCATACTCGTGACATGCCTCGGTTTAATTTCAGCTTGGGTTGGCTGGTTTGGAGGTGGCCGTTTGAAGTCGTCTGCCGATGATCGGCGGGTACATAACGAGCGCAAGCAACGCTACAAGGACGTCGGGTGAGGCGGCTGTTCAATACGCCGCTGCAATCGACCGCCTTCGGCGGCGGCGGAGCGGCGGCGTTGAACCTGATGGGCACGTTGCGCTACTTCTTCGCTGCTTTGCCCTTTGCCTTTTCGTTTGGCGGATGGAAACTCAGTGTGGCTCTGGCTGAATATTTGGGCTGTGGCGCTGTGCCTGACAAACACATGAGTCCTTGCTTCGTGGGATGCATTGACATCGGTTCAGCACTTGATACCGTCTCATGGTGGGAAATGCTGCTGTGGATGCCGTGCCTTCTCGTCTCTGGGTTGGTAGTGGGAAAAATTCTTCCCAAGTCGTTCCAATGGCCCCGGGGAAATCGTGGTCGCCACACACGATGAAAGTCAGGTCCAACACTTCTGCATCCGACCGTCTTCGGCCTCGGCGGAACGGTGGCGTCAGGCGTCTCATGAACCGTGCGTCGACCTTCATCTTCTCGCTGGTCTATCTCGCGACCCAGGGCGCGTTCGCCCAAGATCACGTGGACTTCAAACTTCCGACAGGCGTGACAGCCACTGCGACGCTGCAGGACGGAAAGCTCATAGTCGCCCAGGACGATGCAGGGGGCAGGCGGCAGTCCTTTGATCTACAGCTGCCAGAGGCCGCCAGCGTCGCTGTACGGCACATCAATCAAGACGCCTTTCCGGACCTTGAGGTGTGGCATACAGATGAGGGAATGGGGACTTACACCATCCACTACCTGTTCGTCTATTCCATCGCATGCCATGCATTTGTCCAACTAACCCCAAAGCACACCGATGTGTTCATGAACCTGCGATTAGGTCGTCCCGGGGCAGCACTGCGTTACTCGGGGTATGAAATTCGCGCAAACAGATGGCGTGAGTATTCTCAGGCGCCTGACCCCTCCATCGAGCTGACCAACTGCAGCAAGTTGCAGTCGGCAGCCCCCCTCGAACGTGGTGCCCGATGAGCCCAGCTGCGCCGTCCATGAAGATTCGTCGTCTTGACGGTGATGACGCTGCTGCGTTTTCTGCATTGCGCCGGGAAGTCACACGCGAAAACCCCGTGCCAATGGGTTTGACGTGGGAAGAAGAGCTCTCCCGCACGCTGGATGGCTTTCGGGCGCAACTCTCCTCGCCTCTTCCGAACGCCGTGTTCGGTAGCTTTGTCGAGGGCGAGCTTGCCGCGACAGCCGCCGTTGGCCGCGCAGGCCCATTTCCGTCGTCGCATCACAAAATGGTGATGTGAGGCGTGTTCCCTTCGCCTCGGTATCGGCGCCAAGGACTGGGCCGGCAGCTTGTAGACACCGCGCTTCAACACGCCTTCGACAACGGTGTGCATCGCGTGAACTTGCAGGTGTATGTGCCCAACGAACCGGCCATCGCGCTGTACAAAGCCATCGGCTTTGTGGAATACGGCGTGGAGTCTGATGCCGTGTGCCTGGATGGCCAGTACCACAACGGAGTTCATATGACGCTTGTGAAAGACAGGCATGACAAGCTGCTGCATCCGCCCGTCGACGGCGTTGGCTGAGTGGCGGCGTGGAGGCTGTAAAAGCTCCCGGCTTGCAGCGTCGATGGCATCGTACGTGCACGGTATTCGCATGCCCCGCCACAAACTCCAGGAACGCCACAGCCAAGCGCGCATCGAGGCGCTGCGCCAGGAAGCTGTAGTGCCCGGCGCATGGCATCCACAAGCGCCTTCCTTGTGTGCTTCTGAACAATTGCCAGGCAATCGGTCGAACTACGATAGACCACGCCGCATCCTGGGGCGGGAAACGAATACCCGGTCCCGGAGATGAAACGCCGAACGATGCGGTGCACACCGCGGCTCACCCTGACAGCGAAGCTTCACGCACCTGCACCTTGCAACCCAACATCGACGGTCAGAGACAACCGCCCCACGTGCTGGGCTGGAAAGCCGTCCCATGGGCGATCGCACGTTTTGTGCTGCTGGGGGCCCAGGCAGGGCTGGCAGCGGCTGCGCTGTATTTCGTGGTTGCCTGCCACGGTGCCTGTGGTGGCTATTTCGAGGCCATCGTTGCCACCGGAGTGGGCATCGCCACGGCGCTGGTGGCATGCATAGCCTTGATGGTGCACTACGCCCACCACTTCAAGACGAACCCGCAGCGGCTGATCAGCCAGGCCAGAATCCAGTGGATATGGCTTGGTGTGAGCGGCATCGTTCTGTTCCTTGTCTACACGTGATGGGAAGCCCGAGAAAGCCAGACTCCGCAACCGGGTGCCCTTGGCGTGGCGCGTCATGGGGCCGGGACAGGACGGGCCGGAGCATCATGTGGATGCGCTGTGCGGCGCGCCGATCGGTACTTGTTGAAATGGTGCAGGCCATCGAGATGCCGCTGTGGCCTGATCGATGCAGCCCCGTCCACGGTGAGGACGGACACAGCGCGTTTTCAACCCTGACCTGGAACATGCCATGAGCACTGCATTGCGACTTTCCGAAAAATGGTTTCGCCGCGGCCTGTGGCTGGTGGCGTTCGTGTTCGCGGGCTTCCTGATCGGCCTGGGTGGCAGCGTCGTTGGCGACTTGCCGCAGGTCGAGCGCACGCTGCTCCCCGAAGACTTTCTGGACAAGGCAGCCGTCGCGCCGTTGCGCGCGCAACTGGACGCGGCTGAGCGCGCGCAGCAGCAGTCCAACGCGGAGCGGGAACAGGCCGAACTGGCCTTGCAGGTCGCCCAGCAGGCCACCGCGGCCGCGCGAGAGACCTTCAGCAACTGGCTCGCGACGCGGCGCGCGACCGCCCAGCCCGACCAGGATGCCGAGCTGATCTCGCGCACGAAGGCGCTCGATGCGCTGAAGGCCCGCGAGAGCGAGGCCGAGCAGCGGCTTGCCGTGCAGCGCCAGCGGGCGCTGGATTCCGCACAGGCGCTGGAGCCCGTGCGCGGGCAGTTGCAGCAACTGGAGGAAGCGGCGCAGCAGCGCCTGTATGAGGCCAGTCGCCGCAGCGCATTGCGCGTCTTCGGATACCGCTTGGCGCTGACCCTGCCGCTGCTGGTGATCGCCGGCTGGCTGTTCGCGAAAAAGCGCAAGAGCACCTACTGGCCCTTCGTCTGGGGCTTCATCTTCTTCGCGCTGTACGCCTTCTTCGTGGAACTGGTGCCCTACCTTCCAAGCTACGGCGGCTACGTGCGCTACGCGGTGGGCATCATCGTGACCGTGCTGGTGGGGCGCTACGCCATCCTTGCGCTGAACCGCTATCTGGCACGCCAGAAGCTGGCCGAAGACCAGCCCGACGTCGTGCGCCGCAACGAGTTGAGCTACGACGTGGCGCTGACGCGGCTGGCCAAGGGCGTCTGCCCGGGCTGTGAGCGCGGCGTCGACCTGAAGGATCCGGCCATCGACTTCTGCCCGCACTGCGGCATCAGCCTGTTCGACCGCTGCGCGGCATGCGCGGTGCGCAAGAACGCGTTCTCCAAGTTCTGCTTTGCATGCGGCACGTCGGCGGGCAAGGTGCCAGAGACGGGCCCGCAGGCGGCGCACGGCAGCGAGCCGCTGCCCACGAGCAGCTGAAAACACAAACCTCAGTGGACCCGACTGGATCGGCCGCGAAATCCATGCTGGTGCTGCCCTGATTCGATCCGGCACACACTCCATGCACACCTTGGATAAGCCGGCGCCCACCGCGCATGGGGCGAAGCCGTTTTCAATGGGAGCGAGCGCATTGATTCTAAGCAAAATCCAGCTATCTGCTTGCCGCCTGCGTGGGCCTCTGCAGCGCGCCCATATCCGCGCAGGACGGCCTGCTGCTGCAACCCGGCCAGTCCGTCGCCGGTGTGGCGCAGGTCGACCTTTCTGTCCAATGGTGGCAGTGGGCGTTCTCCTTCGAGCGCGCGCGCAGTCCCATCGCCGACCAGACCGGTGCCCTGTGCGCCAGCCGCCAGTCGGGCGACGTGTGGTTCCTCGCCGGCACTTACGGCACACAGCGCGTGCAGCGCAGTTGCACCATCCCCTACGGCAAGACCTTGTTCTTTCCGCTCGTCAACTACGTCGCTTTCCGTGGCGAGGGCACGCAGGAGCCGTGCATGTCCCTGGCGGCCCGCGCCGCCGCACTGGCAAACAACCCCTCGGCGCTCGTCCTGGACATCGACGGCAAGCGACATGGCAATCTGCATGTCCACCGGCTCGCCACGCGCTGCTTCAGCCTCGTGCCGGGGCAGGCCGCCGATGCCGTGGCCGATGGGTACTACGTGGCCATCCGGCCGCTGGCGCGTGGCACGCATGTCCTGAACTTCGGCGGTGCGCTGCCTTCGCTCATGCAGGCCGTCACCTACAGGTTGACCGTGGAGTAGCGGCGGGTTTCGCTGGACGATCAGCTTCGCGTTCAACGGACAGCTGCATGCAACCCCTCCACGGAGCAGGGGCGGCCTGCTCGATCTCTTGGATACGTCACTTCCTGTCGACGGTGGGCCACCTCCGCCGACGGGCCCGCACTGTGCATGGTGCGCAATGGGCAATACACCAGGTCCGTGTGCCTGCAGCATGCCGGAGACTGGGGGCTTCAGACCCCAATGGATCCTCTCGCATGAGCAACAGCAAACCACCATGGAGCCACCTTGGCCCATCCAGTGCGCCACAGGAGTACCTGCAGCACTTCATCGACGACGAGGACCGCGCCTGTGCGCAGCGCGAGCGGGGCGATTTCTTTCCCAGCTACCACCATCGCATCCGGCCCCTGGTGGCGCGGGCGCCGAGGCTGTTGCCACGGGACCGGCGCGTCGCGCTCTACTTCCACCTCCTGCGCCTCGACCAATGCCCCGCCATCAAATCGGCCGAGGAGTTCCCCCTGCTGACGGAGGCCTACACGTGCGTCGAGCCCCTGTTCGTGCAGGGCTACCCGGTGTGCTTGCTCCAGAGACCCAAAGGCCTCTATCTCTTCGGCACAAACGACCAAGGCCCCCTCGACGCGGAGCCTGTGGTGTCGCATGCGGACTACCTGGCAAGCTTCCCGTTCTGGCGGTATGCGGAGTCGTTCTGGCATATGCCTGGCATGCTGCAGAAGCAGCAGAAGTTCCTTGCGCTGAGCCAGGACGAGGCCCTCGTGCGGCGCGTGACGAAGGTGGTGCTTCGCACGCACCCGGTGGACGACCTTACGACCCGGACATGCCTCTGGTTCTGGGCCCTCGTGCTGCTGGTCCTCCAGCAGCAGGAGCCCGGTGCTGCGGTCGTGGAGTGGTTCCTGCGCTTCGAGTGCCGAGAGTCCGCCCGGCGTGAACTGCTGGCCATCCTGAGCAGGTACCTGCGTGCGTCCTCGCGCACCGACCTGCTGCCGCGCGTCGAATCCGAACAGGGCCCGCAGGACGAGGACGCTTGACATGCCATGGCGGCAGCGGCCCGGCCTTCTCTCCTCCATACCCGATCTGCGCCGTACCACGCAGCCCCAGGCGAGGCTGGGCGCCCATGGTGCTCGGTGAACAGATCGAGCCTGGCAGCTTCGCCTCCTGTGAGGCCAGGCGTGGAAGGTCAGGCTGTTAGAGTTCTGGCTGGACAACGGTCTGTTGCTGCCGGGTCTCAACGCTGAACACCATGCTCCCCGACCGCCTGCACACCACCTCATGGGCCCACATCGAGCGTTTCTACGAAGGGCTCGTGAACGACGGTGGCCGCCCGTTGCGCCCGATGTTGGACCTCGTGCGCTCCATCGCGGCATCGCCCTACGCGGCGGGCCTGCATCCTGTGAACGTGCTCGACGCCCTGCTGATCGGCCCGGTGGCCGACTTCGCCCGTGGTGACAAGGAAATCCGGATCACGTTCGATGACGCGGACCAGACGTTCCTGTTCACCTACACGCAGCGCCCCGGCGAAACCGAGCCCTGGTCCCGCGTGTGTGATGCAGCGAGCGGCCGCGCCACCTTCGACCGGTTGCTGCACAAACGCCTGCGGTGGTTCCATGAGGGCTGATGCGCACCGACTGCCGGGCCGTCCACTCGGTTACCGCGTGGTGCTGCAGCAGACGCACTGGCGCATATCCTGACGGCGCATCACGCCGCCGCGGACGCATCCTGCAAGTCGCCGACGTAGCCCGCCGCTCCCCCTGTCCGTTCCTCGGGGCCGAGCCGCGACAATAGCCCCCATGGGCGCCGCACTCGACATCTCTTCCTCCTCTGTTCCCCAGGCCCAGGCCATCCTGAAGGAAGTCTTCGGCTACGACCGTTTCCGTGGCCTGCAGCAGGAGGTGGTAGCGCGCGTGATCGATGGGGGCGACGCGCTGGTGTTGATGCCCACGGGCGGTGGCAAGTCGCTGTGTTACCAGATCCCGGCCATCGCGCGCCAGCGCCGGGGCCATGGCACGACCATCGTGGTGTCACCGCTGATCGCGCTGATGCACGACCAGGTGGGCGCGCTGCACGAGGCCGGAGTGAGCGCGGCGTTCCTCAACTCGACACTCTCGGGCGACGAGGCGCGCCAGGTCGAGCAGCGCATGCTGCGTGGCGAGCTGACCCTGGTGTATGCCGCCCCCGAGCGCGTGACCACGCCGCGTTTCCTGTCACAGCTCGATGCCATGGCCGAACGCGGCAAGCTGAGCCTGTTTGCCATCGACGAGGCGCACTGCGTGAGCCAGTGGGGCCACGACTTCCGGCCCGAGTACCGCGGCCTCACGGTGCTGCACGAGCGTTATGGCCAGGTGCCGCGCGTCGCGCTCACCGCCACGGCCGATGCGCTCACGCGCGAGGACATCGTGGGGCGGCTGCAGCTGCAGCAGGCGCAGAGTTTCGTCAGCAGCTTTGACCGGCCCAACATCCGCTACACCATCGTCGAGAAGAAGGACCCGACCACGCAGCTGCTGCGCTTCATCGAGGGCGAGTTCCAGGGCGAAGCGGGCGTGGTGTACTGCCAGTCGCGCAAGCGCGTGGAGGAGATCGCCGCCACGCTGTGCGAGCAGGGCATCGACGCGCTGCCGTACCACGCCGGGCTGGACGCGGCCCTGCGCCAGCGCAACCAGGACCGCTTCCTGCGCGACGAGGGCGTGGTGATGGTGGCCACCATCGCCTTCGGCATGGGCATCGACAAGCCCGACGTGCGTTTCGTGGCGCATGTGGACATGCCGAAAAACATCGAGGCCTACTACCAGGAGACCGGCCGCGCGGGCCGCGACGGCGCCCCTGCGCAGGCCTGGATGGCCTACGGCCTGCAGGACGTGGTCAACCAGCGCCGCATGATCGACGAGAGCCCGGCCGGGGACGACTTCAAGCAGGTGCTGCGCGGCAAGCTCGATGCGCTGCTGACGCTGGCCGAAGCGACCGACTGCCGCCGCGTGCGGCTGCTGCGCTACTTCGGCGAGGCCTACCGCCGGCAGCCCGCGCCCGATGCCGAAGGCCGCTACCTGCCCGCCGTGGCGGCCACCGAGTGTGGCAACTGCGACAACTGCCTGCAGCCCGCCGAGGTGTGGGACGCCACCGATGCCGCGCGCAAAATCCTCAGCACGATCTACCGCGTCTACCAGGACGGCGGCATGAGCTTCGGCGCGGGCCACATCATGGACATCCTGCGCGGCAAGACCACCGAGAAGGTCACGCAGCATGGTCACGCCAGCCTCAGCACCTTCGGCATCGGTGCCGACCTGAGCGAGCAGCAGCTGCGCGGCGTGTTGCGCCAGCTGATCGCCATCGACGCCGTGAGCGTGGACGCCCAGGCCTACAACACCTTGAAGCTCACCGGAGGCTCGCGGGCCGTGCTGCGCGGGGAGGTGCCCGTGCGCCTGCGGGTGAGCACGGCCGCGACCGCGGGTGGCCGCAGCCGGCGTGGCGCCGCGGCCAAGGGGGCCGCCACCAAGGCCCCGGTGCCGCTGGACGCCGCCGCCCAGGGCCGCTACGAGGCGCTGCGGGCCTGGCGCGCCGAGGTGGCGCGCGAGCACAACCTGCCGGCCTACGTGATCTTCCACGACGCCACGCTGGCGACCATCGCCCAGCGCGCGCCCCGCTCGGCCCAGGATCTGCAGGGCATCAGCGGCATCGGTGCCAAGAAGCTCGAAGCCTACGGCGACGAGGTGCTGCGCGTGGTCAGCCGCTGACACCCTCACGCGCTGACGCCCTGGCTGGCATTGTCCAGCAGCCGGTTGCCGCACTACACTTGAACCGACAGCCGCAGCGCCGGGTCGACCGTCCCGGAACCGAGGCGGCTGCTGGAGTGCTGCATGCCCTCAGAGGGTGTTTCCCACATGGCCAAGACCGCGCCATCTCCGCAGGCGCCACGCGCCGACATCTCGCCGCGGCAGGTCGTGGTGCGGGCTGCGGCCTTCGGCCTGGCCTGGCTGGTGGTGGTGGGCCTGCTGGTGGCAGGCGTCTCGGACCGCCTGGAGCGCGACTACGTCGAGGTCACCGCCGGCAGCACGGAGCATGACGCCACCGCCACGGCGCGCATGGTCGACCGGTTGTTCACCGAACTGGTGGGTGTGGCCGAGATGGTCACGCGGCAGGTGGACATCGCCGAGCTCTTGTCTTCGCCCATCGTCAACGCCGTGGGCCAGCAGCCCGAGGTGCAGGCACGCGCCGCGCTGCTGCGCCAGGATCCCGCGGTGCACCGCGTCAACACCTACCTGCAGCGCATCGCGCGCGACCTGCACTACGGCCGCATCTACGTGATGGCGCGCAACGGCGTGACGGTCGCCTCCAGCGACGGCCTGGAAGACGGCTCGATCCTGGGTGTCAACTATGCGGACCGGCCGTATTTCCTCAACGCGATGCGCGAGGGGCATGGCCACCAGTACATCGTCGCGCGCATCAACCGCTCGCCGAGCTACATCGTGTCCAGCGGCGTCACCACCAGCGGCCAGGCGGCCGGTGCCGTGGTGGTGCGTTTCGATGCCTCGGACCTCAGCGCCTTCCTGGACCCGCAACGGCTGTCGCTGATCGTGGACAGCCAGAGCCGCGTGATCACGGCCTCGCAGCCGGCCTGGATGTGGCGCCACCTGGATGCCTTCGTGCCGCCCGATGGCGGGCCGGACGCCAATGTGGCCGAGCTGCCGCCCGCCAGCGGCGACCAGGCGCAACTGGCCAGCCGGCGGCCCCGGGCGCCGCTGCACGCGAGCCACTGGCGCGTCGGCGGGGAGGACATGCTGGTGCACGTGCGCCCACTGGCCGAATCGCGCTACCGGCTGGTCACGCTGACCCCGTTGGACCGCCTGGCGTCGATGCACCGCACGCGCCTGCTGGTGGGCGCCTTGCTGGGGGCGCTGGGCCTGGCCTTCCTGGCCTTAAGCGTGCGCAACCACCTGCGGCTCATGGCGTACCGCCGCCAGGAACTGCGCCTGGCGGAGCAACAGGCGGCCTTCATGCAGGCGCTGGTGGACCGCATGCCGAGCCCCGTCTTCTACAAGGACGATGCGGGCCGCTTCACCGGTTGCAACAAGGCCTACGAACAGGCCTTCGCGCAGACGTCGGAGGCGCTGCGTGGCAAGACGGTGCTGGACATCGACATCGCACCCCAGGCGTTGCGCCAGCAGTTCCACGAGGAGCAGCTGGCGCTGGTGGAGAGCGGTGGCATGGTGCAACGCGAGGCCCAGCTGCAGCTGGCCGATGGCCGCATGCACACCACGCTGTATTCGGTGGGGGCGATACGCATGCCCGATGGCAGCAGCGCCGGGCTGGTGGGCGTGATCGTCGACCTCACCGAGCTGCAGGAGGCCCAGCGCGAGGTGCGCGAGGCCACCGAGCGCCTGCGCGTGGCGCAGCGCGCGGGCGGCATCGGCCTCTTCGACCTCGACATCTCCTCGGGCATGGGGTACTGGACGCCGGAGTTCGAGCTGCTCTATGGCCTGCCGCCGGGCACCTTCCAGGGCACGATCAAGCACTGGTTCGCGCTGGTGCACCCCGAAGACCAGGCCGCCACCTATGCCACCGCGTCGGCGCTGGTCGCGGACCCCGAGGCCGCCACCTTCCAGCTGGAGTTCCGCGTGCGGCGCCCGGACGGCAGCGTGCGGTGGCTGCAGAGCATCGGCAGCCTGCCGCGCGACGCGCAGGGCCAGGCGCTGCGCATCATCGGCGTGAACATCGACGTGACCGACCTGGTGCAGGCACGCGACGCCGCCGGCGCGGCGAGCCGCGCCAAGAGCGACTTCCTGGCCAACATGAGCCATGAGATCCGCACGCCGATGAACGCCATCATCGGCATGTCGCACCTCGCGCTGCGCACTGACCTCACGCCGCAGCAGCGCGACTACCTGGCGAAGATCCAGCAGTCGGGCCAGCACCTGCTGGGCATCCTCAACGACATCCTCGATTTTTCCAAGGTAGAGGCCGGCAAGCTGGAGGTCGAGCACGTGCCCTTCGTGCTGGACCGGGTGCTGGACACGGTCACGGGCGTCATCGGCGAGCGCGTGCAGGCCAAGGGGCTGGAGCTGGTGCGCGACGTGGCGCCGAGCGTGCCGCAGTTCCTGGTGGGCGATCCGCTGCGCCTGGGCCAGGTGCTGATCAACTACGCCACCAACGCGGTGAAGTTCACGGAGTCCGGCGGCATCGCCATCACCGTGCGCGTGGTCGAGAGCCGCGTGGACGCCGACGCTCCGCAGGTGCAGCTGCGTTTCGAGGTGCGCGACAGCGGCATCGGCCTGTCGCCCGAACAGCAGCAGCGGCTCTTCCACAGCTTCGAGCAGGCCGACAGCTCCATCACGCGCCAGTTCGGCGGCACGGGCCTCGGGCTGGCCATCAGCAAGCGGCTGTCGCAGCTGATGGGCGGCGACGTGGGTGTGGACAGCAGCCTGGGCCGGGGCTCCACGTTCTGGTTCACGGCGTGGCTGGAGCTGGACGTGCAGCGCACGCTGGCCACTGCGGGGCCGGAGATCGACCTGCGCGGCCTGCGGGTGCTGGTGGTGGACGACAACGCCCACGCCGCCCAGGTGATGGTGGAGCTGCTGGCCGAGCAGACCTTCGCCGTGGAGTCCGTCTCCGGCGGCTTGCGGGCGGTCGAGGCGGTGGATGCCGCCGCGCGGCAGGGCCGGCCTTTCGACATCGTGATGATGGACTGGCAGATGCCGGGGCTGGACGGCGTGCAGACCTCCGCACGCATCCGGGCGCTGCCGCATGCGGCCATGCCGCGCATCGTGCTGGTCACGGCCTACGGGCGCGAGGAGGTGATCCGCGGGGCGCACGAGGCGGGCATCGACCACATGATGCTCAAGCCCGTGAGCGCGGCCTCGCTGCACGACACGCTGATGCGCGTGATGGGCCGGCCTGACGGGCATGACCCGGCGGCGGGCCGCGCCCAAGGGCCGTCGCGTTCCGCGGCCGCGCTGGAGAGCCTGGCACCGCTGCGCGGTGCGCGCATCCTGGTGGTGGAGGACAACACGCTGAACCAGCAGGTGGCCGTCGAGCTGCTGGAATCGGTGGGCTTCCAGGTGGAACTGGCCTCCGACGGCAGGCAGGCGGTGCAGCGCGTGCTGGCCACGGCGCAGGACAATACGCCGGGTCCGCAGCACCTGGACATCGTGTTGATGGACATGCAGATGCCGGTGATGGACGGCGTGAGTGCCGCGCGGGCCATCCGCCGCGATGCGCGCTTCGCCGAGCTGCCCATCCTGGCCATGACCGCCAACGCGCTGGAATCCGACCGCCAGCGCTGCATGGACGCGGGCATGCAGGACTTCGTGACCAAGCCCTTCGAACCCGACGCCTTGTGGCGCGCCCTGGCCGCATGGATACGCCCCCGTCCTGGGCTGGGCGGAGCGGCGTCATTCGCCGCGGGCCATGCTTCCGGTGCCGCGGCCGCGCACGAGGCCCTGCTGTTGCGGCCCGTGCAGGGCCTGGACACGGCCCTCGGCCTGCGGCGCGTGCTGGGCCGGCGCGCGTTGTACCTGGCGCTGCTGGCGAAGTTCTGCGCGAGCCAGAGGGATGCGGCCGATGCCATCCGCGCGGCGCTGGCGCAGGGTGACCGCGAGTCGGCGGAGCGCGTGGCACACACCGTCAAAGGCGTCGCGGGCACCATCGGTGCGCAGGGCGTGGCGGAGCTCGCGGGAACGCTGGAGGCCCGCTTGCGCGCGCCGGAGTCGCCCACCGTCGACGCCCCGCTGCAGGCGCTGGACGAGGCCTTGCGTGCGTTGGTCACCGAGCTGGAGGCGGTGCTGCCCACCGACACCACCGCCGATGCCGCCACGCGGAGCATGGAGGCGCACGCCGTGATGCAGATGCTGGCCGAGCTGCTGGCCGACAGCGACCCCGAGGCCCGCGAGCTGGTGCAGGCCGAGGAAGACGCCCTGCGCCAGGGCCTGGGAGAGGCCTACGACGCGGTGCGCAAGGCCGTGCTGGAATACGACTTCGACGAGGCCGTCGAGATGCTGCAGGCCCGGCTCGCGACAGCCGGTTGAGCCACCGCGGCGCGCCGGCGTGTTCCCGGTGCCAGGCGCCGCCCTGCAAGCACCGGGCGCAATGCCTCGCGGCCCGTGGACACCTTCTCAGGGACGCGCGGGTTGCAACGTCTGCAGCAGCTGGGTGTACATGGCGTCCACGGCCGTCTCGCCGTGGGACGCCTTGCTGCGCAGCACCGCGACCTCCATCGCGCCCAACGGCGGCAGGCCCTGGCGCTCGCCCAGCAGCTGCAGGCTGGCCGGCGCGCTGCAGCGCGTGAGCACGGCCACGGCCAAGCCGCTGTGCACGGCCGCGAGCTGGCCCGCCAGGCTGGAGCTGTGGTAGACGATGCGGTGCGCGCGCCGGATGCCCGCCAGTGCCGCCAGCGTCTCGCGGCGCGCCAGGCTGCCGGCTTCGTAGACGGCCAGCGGCAGCGGGTCGCGGCGCCACGCATCGAAAGGAGCCGCGCCCACCCACACCAGCGGCTCGCGGAACAGCAGGTGGCCGCGCTGCGGCTTGTCGCGCGACACCAGTGCCAGGTCCAGCTCGCCGCGCTGCACGCGCGGAATCAGGCTGGTGGACTGCTCGCACACCAGCTCGATGTCCACTGCCGCATGCTGCTGCGCGAAGCTGCGCAATACCGGCGTGAGGTAGCGCTCGGCGTAGTCGTCGGGCACGCCCAGGCGCACGCGCCCCGACAGGCGCGGCCCGTGCAGCGCGGTGAGCGCCTGGCCGTGGATGTCCAGCATGCGCCGGGCGTGTTCCAGCAGCTCCTGGCCGGCGCTGGTGAGCGCCATCTGGCGCGGCCCGCGCAGCAGCACGGGCCGGCCCACGGCGTGCTCCAGCTTGCGCAGCTGCATGCTCACGGCCGACTGCGAGCGGTGGATGTGCGGCGCGGCGGCCGAGAGGCTGCCCGCATCCACCACGGCCACGAAGCAGCGCAGCCAGTCCAGCTGCAGGTCCTGCGTGCGGGGAGGTGGGGTGTCCGTGGCGGACGAAGCTGCGGCGCCGGGCATGGGAGACAGGTGCTGCCCGAAAAAGGCTTGCATCCGGTTCTCGAATGGATGGGTTTTGAATTATGCGCTTTACGGAACCAGCGTCGCCACGCAAGATGCCGGCATGCGCACCTCCATCCTGCCTGCCGCGTCCCCTGCCGTGCCCCCTGCCGTCCCTGCCGCGGGTGCATCGCCCGCGGCCACGCGTGCCCGCCATGGCCAGTGGCTCATGGTCGCGGGCGGGCTGTTGCTCGGCACCCTGGGCGTGTTCGTGGAGGAGGCCGGGCAGGACCCGCTGACCACCGTGTGGTTCCGCTGTGCCTTCGGTGGCGCGGCGCTGCTGTTGTACGGTGTGTTGTCGGGCCGCCTCGGCGAGCTGCGGCTGGCCGGCCGGGCCTGGGGCCTGGTGGTCTCGAGTGCCGCGCTGATGGTCTTCAACTGGGCGCTGTTCTTCGCGGCCATCCAGCGCACCTCCATCGGTGTGGCCACGGTGGTCTTCCACGTGCAGCCGCTGTGGGTGATGGGCCTGGGCGCCTGGTGGTTCCGCGAGAAGGTGCTGCCGGGGCAATGGGTGGCTGCGGCCGTGGCACTGGCCGGGCTGGCGCTGGCCACCGGATTGGCCAGCCCGCAGGCCTGGCAGGGGCCGGCGGGGAGCAGCGCCTACCTGTGGGGCCTGCTGATGTGCCTGGGCGGGTCGCTCAGCTACGCGGGTGTCACGCTGCTGGCCAAGGCCTCGGCGCCGGCCGTGACCCCGTTCGCGCTGGCCTGGTGGCAATGCCTGGTGGGCGTGCTGGCCCTGGCCTGGTGGCCCTGGGTGCACGGCTGGCCAGCGGCGGGCGCGGCGTGGGCCTGGCTGGCAGGCCTGGGGGCGATCCACACCGGGCTGGCGTATGTGGTGCTCTATGCGGGCATGGCCCGCTTGCCGGCGGCGCGCATCGCGGTGCTGCAGTTCGTGTATCCGGCCGCCGCAATCCTCATGGACTGGCTGGTCTACGGGCGGGCCCTGGGCGCGCTCCAGATGCTGGGCGTGCTGCTGATGGGCGGCGCCTTGTGGGTGGTGCGCGCGCCGCGCGCATGAGCGGATGGCGCGTGGATTGACGGCATCCACGCAACACACGGGCCGTGTGCAGGGGTCTGCGCCCGCTTTTGCTGGCCGGCACTCACATGTTCGGGCTATGCTCGGCCTTTAGGCCTGCGCTTCCGAGGTGCTTCCGCGCTTCGCGCAGGGCTCCCCCTTACTCCTTGCAGGTGGCGAGATGGTCTGTTCACTGGCCTTGTGGTGGCGTTGCTCCTCTCGCGCGGGGGCCCGGCCATGATGCTGGCGCTGGTGGCCGGGGGCGTCCTGGTGGTGGCCCTGCTCGCGTTCCTGTTCCTGCGGCCGCGCCGCGCGGACCCGCCAGCGGCGCGGCCGGCCGCGCGCACGCAGCCTGCACCTGCACCGGAGGCGGCCCGTCCAGCCGCGGCCACGCCGCAGCCCGCCCCTGCCGCCAAGGCGCCCGTCGCCGACCGCGCCCCGCAGCTCTCCGACACGCCGCCGTTCGCCCACGCCGCGCCGGCGGCCACCATGCCCGCTCCTTTGGCTGCGCTGGCGGAGAGCCAGCAGCTGCGCCTGATGCGCGCCGAGCAGATCCCCCCGCTGCGTTACCGCGCGCTGATCGAGCAGTTGCAGCAGATCCCGCAGCCCTCGAAGGTGCTGCAGCGGCTGGTGTCACCGGAGTTCCTGGCGCGTGCCTCCTCGGCCGAGCTCAGCGATCTGGTGATGGGCGAGCCGGTGGTGGCGGCGCGGGTGGTGGCCGCTGTCAACGCGCCCATGTACGGCCTGCGCCAGCCCGTGGCGAGCATTGGCCAGGCCATCACCTTCCTCGGCCTGAACAGCGTGCGCGCCATCTGCCTGCAGTACCTCATGGACGACTCCTTCAAGTCCAGCGACCCGGTGCTGCGCAAGCATTTCGACGAGTTGTGGCGCGCCAGCGCCGTGGCCAGCGAGATGTGCCTGTTGCTGGCGCAGAAGCTGCGCTGGCCCGATGGCGGCACGCTGGCCACGCAGCTGGTGCTGTCCTTCCTGGGCCAGTTCGCGGCGGTGGCGCTGATGCGCCAGGCGGGGCACGCGGTGGTGCCGGGCCAGGGCCTGTTCCAGCGCACGCAGGCCGAGCAGGAGCAGCTGGGCCTGTGCGCCTCGGAGATCGGGTTCCTGATGATGCAGGAGTGGAAGCTGCCGCCCGCCATCATCGACGAGGTGCGCGGCATCGACCAGATCCTGGTGACGCCCGCGCAGGCGCTGGAACCGCGGCTCGGCGCGCGCCTGGCGTTGTGCTACCTCTGCGCGCGCCTGGGTGAGCACATGGTGCACCGCCGGCCCGGCGAGTTGTCGAACTTCGACCTGCGCCGCGAGGACAGCATCGAGTTCCATTGCCTGCGCGGCCACCTGGAGCAGCCAGCGCTGGCCGGCCTGATGGACATCCTGCATGCGCCCGACATGCTGCGCGAACTGGAACGGCTCAGCAGCTGAGCGCCGCGGCAGGGCGGTGTGATGCCGCCACCCGGCGGTGAGCGGACAATGCAACGCTCCCAGCCTTCTTTTGCCGCATGACTTTTTCCTCCCCGGCCGACTTCGAACGGATGTTCGACCTCGCCCCCATTTCCCTCTGGCTCGAGGACTACAGCGCCCTCAAGACCTTGTTCGACACCTGGCGCGCCGAAGGCGTGCAGGACCTGGAGGCGCACCTGCAGGGCGCACCCACCCGCATGCAGCAATGCGCCGCCAGCCTGCGGGTGCTGCGCGTCAACCAGCAGACGCTGCGGCTCTTTGCAGCGGCCAGCCAACAGGAACTGCAGGATCGGTTGCACGAGGTATTCCGCGACGACATGCTGGGCAACATGCTGCCCGAGCTCCTGGCGCTGTGGAACGGGCAGTTCGAATGCGCCAACCAGACCGTCAACTACGCGCTGGACGGCCGGCGCATCGATGTGCAGGTGCAGCTGCGCGTGCTGCCTGGCCACGAGACCGCGTGGGACCGTGTGCTGGTGTCGCTGCAGGACGTGACGCCCGCCATGCAGGCGCAGGGGGCGCTGGCACGCAGCGAGCAGTATGCGCGCGGGCTTTTCCACCACTCGCCGGTCTCGCTGTGGGTGGAAGATTTCAGCGGCGTGAAGCGCCTGCTGGAGGAGGCACGTGCGCAGGGCATCCAGGACTTTCGCGTGTTCATCAGCGTGCACCCCGAGTTCGTGGGCCGCTGCATGGAGGAGATCCGCGTCCTCGAGGTCAACCGCCAGACGCTGGAGATGTTCGCGGCCCACAGCCAGGAGGAGCTGCTGGGCAGGCTGGGCGACGTGTTCCGCGACGAGATGCACGACTCCTTCGCCGAGCAGCTGGTCGATCTGTGGAACGGCAAGATCACGCAGACGCGTGAGGTCGTGAACTACGCGCTGAGCGGGACGCTGATCAACATCCACATGCAGTTCGCGGTGTTGCCCGGCCACGAGGCGCGCTGGGACCTGGTGCTGGTTTCACTTGTGGACATCACGGCCCGCAAGAAAGCCGAGGCCTACCTCGAGTACCTTGGCAAACACGACTCGCTGACGCGCCTGCGCAACCGCACCTTCTATGCGGACGAACTTAATCGCATCACCCGCAAGGGGCCCTGGCCGCTCAGCGTGCTGGCAATGGATCTCAACGGCCTCAAGCGTATCAACGACAGCGAGGGCCACGTGGCCGGAGACGCGATGTTGCGCCGCGCGGGCGAGGTGCTGACCAGCGCCTCGGCCGGCCAGCCCTGCTGCATCGCGCGGATCGGGGGCGACGAGTTCGTGGCGCTGCTGCCGGGCGCGGACGAGCGCGTGGCGCTGGCGCTCAAGGAGCGCATCGGGTCGATGGTGGAACTCAACAACCAGTTCTACCCGGGCCAGCGCCTGAGCCTGGCCATCGGCATCGCGTGCTGCCAGCGCGCGTCGGACGTGGAAGCCACACTGCACGCGGCCGACCAGGCGATGTTCAACGAGAAGGCGCGCTACTACGAGGACGCGAAGATCGAGCGGCGGCGCGCGCCAGGCTGAAAAAAGGCGGCCGAGGGAGGTTGCGGCGCGGGTGGCTCCACCAGTACACTGCGCCAACAACGCCCTTCACTGCCGTGCGTGCACCCATTCCCGTCGACGAGCGCGAGCGACTGCAACAGCTGCGGGATCTCATGGTGCTCGACACCGACGCCGAGCCGATGTTCGACACCATCGCGCGCATGGCGGCCGAGGTCTGCGGCACTTCCATAGCGCTTGTCAGCCTGGTGGATGACCAGCGCCAATGGTTCAAGGCCAACGTCGGCCTGGAAGGGACCAGCCAAACCCCGCGGGACCACGCCTTCTGCGCGCATGCCATCCTCGAAGAAGGCATCTTCGAGATTCCCGATGCCCAGCGCGATCCGCGTTTCGTCGACAACCCGCTGGTCACCGGTGCGCCCGGTATCCGCTTCTACGCCGGTGCACCGCTGGCGCCTGCCGGGGGGCAACCCGTGGGCACGCTGTGCGTCCTGGACCACGCGGCGCGGCAGCTCAGTGCAGCCCAGCGCGCGAGCCTGCGCAACCTGTCGGAGCTGGTGACGCAGGCGCTGGTGATGCGCCGCGATCTGCTGCTGCGCAGCCTCTCCGTGCGCAGCCGCTACGAGCAGGCGCTGGCAGACAGCGAGTCCCGTTTCCGCGCCATGGTGGAAGACCAGGCCGAGCTCATCTCGCAGTCGCGGGCGGACGGCACGCTGGTCTACGTGAACCCCGCCTATGCCCGCTTCTTCGGCCGCACGCAGGATCAGATGATCGGCACCAGCCTCTACACGTACGTGGCGCCGGCCGACCGCGACCTGGTGCGCGAGGACATCGAAAGGACACTGCGCGCCGGCCGCAACCAGACCACCGAGAACCGCCTGCTCGCCGCCGATGGCACGGCGCGCTGGGTGGCCTGGACCAACACCGTGCAGAGCGACGCGCAGCATGGCGTGCTGCTGCATTCGGTGGGACGCGACGTGACCGAACGCCACCAGGTGGCGACGGCACTGGCCGAGAGCGAGCGCTTCGTGACCCAGATCACCGACAGCCTGCCCGTGCGCGTGACCTACGTGGACCGCGCGCTGCGCTACCGCTTCGTGAACAAGCTGCACTGCGACTACCTGGGCCTGCCGCGTGAACGGATCCTGGGCCACACGCGTGCAGAACTCCGCGGTGAACCCGATTCGGACAATGTCCGCCGCCAGATGCAGGCCGTGCTGCGCGGCGAGCCCCAGCACTTCGAGCACGACGATACCGTGCAGGGGCAGCGCAGGCGCTACGAGACCCGTTTGCTGCCCGACGTGGCCGAGGACGGCAGCGTGCGTGGGTTCTTCGGCGCCTCGGTCGACATCACCGAGCGCAGCGCCGCCGAGCAGGCGCAGCGTGACCTGAGCAACACGCTGCAGGCGATCACCGAGGCCATCCCCGCCGTGGTGGGTGTGGTGGGGCCCGATGAGCGTTACCGCTTCGTCAACGCGGCCTGTGCGCGGTGGGCTGGCCAGACCCGTGAGCAGATGGTGGGCCAGAGCATCGAACAGATCCTCGGCGAGCAGGTGTATGCGCAAAGCCAGGAGGAGATCCGCCGTGCGCTGGCCGGCGAGAGTGTGAGCGTCGAGCGCGAAGCGCCCGTGCGCCGCGGCGTCTCGGCGCACCTGGCCATCAGTTACTCGCCCTTGTACCTGGAGGGCGGCGCGGTGGATGGCATCGTGATCCTGGTGCAGGACATCAGCAACCACAAGCGCGAAGCCGTGCGCCTGCTCAACCTGGCGCAACGCGACGCGTTGACGGGGCTGTTGAACCGCGCGGGCCTGGAGGCGTTCCTGGAGCAGCGCATGGCCGAAACCATGGGCCCCACGCTGGGCGTGCTGTATGTGGACCTGGACCGCTTCAAGCCGGTCAATGACACCTACGGCCACCCCCTGGGTGACCGCGTGCTGCAGGAGTGCGCGCGGCGCATGGCCAAGCTCGTGCGGCCCACCGATGCCGTGGCGCGCCTGGGCGGTGACGAGTTCGCGGTGGTGCTGTGTGGTCTCGTCGACGCGAAACACGCACGCAAGGTGGCCGACAAGATCGTCGAGGCCATGCACCAGCCCTTTGAGCTCGAAGGCCACGTGCTGCGGATCGGCGCCAGCGTGGGCGTGGCCCATGGCGCCCGGCAGCAGGATGGCTGGCAGGCGCTGGTGGCACGTGCGGACAAGATGCTCTACCGCGCCAAGCAGGGCGGGCGCGGGCGGCAGGAGGCCGAGGAAGCCGCCTGATGCGCCGCGCCGTCTTTCAGGCGAAGCGCTGCGCTCTGCTTCCTGGAACGGCGCACCAGGTTCTGGCGCGCGGGTTGTGCGTCAGTCCGGCAGTACCACGTAGTCCGGATGCTGTCGGCAGATCGCGGCCACCGCACTCAGCGTACCCGACAGGTGGGTGCGCAGTGCTTCCTGGGCCGCCAGCGGATCGTTCGCCGCGATGCCGGCCGTGATCGCGCGGTGGTCCTTGAGGATCGACGCCGTCTTGCCCGCCGTGGGCAGGTGCAGCCGCCGCAGCCGGTCCACATGGCCCGACCCGCGGCCCACGACGTCCTGCAAACCCTGCATGCCCGCGGCTTCGTAGAGCAGCGCGTGGAAGCGCCGGTCGGCGGCCACGAAGTTCTCGTACTGCTTCGCCTTCGCCAGCGCATCCTGCAGCGCGATCTGCTGGCGCAGCGCTGCCACCAGGCCCTCGGGGCGCTGCAGCGCGAGCTCGCGCACCAGCTCCAGCTCGATGGCACGCCGCAGGAAATGCGCCTGCCGCGCGGCGGCGATGTCGATACGGCTTACCAGCGTGGCGTGTTGCGGGAACACATCCACCAGGCCTTCCTCGTGCAGGCGCAACAGGGCCTCGCGCACGGGCGTCTGGCTCACGCCGAAGCGCTCGGCCAGCTCCTGGCGCACGAGCACCGTGCCGGGCACCAGGTCCAGCGACAGGATGGAGGCACGCAGGCGCTCCAGCACCTGCGGCGTGGCCTGGCGGGTGCGGTCGAGGCGGACCTTGGGAAACGCGTTCATGGGGGCTGGAGGTTTTGACGGACTGATATATTAGTGTTTTAATCGCGTCTTACGCAAGCTTTCGCCAGCATTTCCCCCGGAGACACCGCTCCATGCCCACCCGCGACCCGAAGACCCTGCGCAGCGCGCGCTGGTTCGCCCCCGACGACTTCCGCTCCTTCGGCCACCGCTCGCGTGTGTTGCAGATGGGGTATGGCTACGAGGACTGGATGGGCAAGCCCATCATCGCCATCGTCAACACCTGGAGCGATGCCAACCAGTGCCACACGCACTTCAAGCAGCGCGTGGAGGATGTGAAGCGCGGCGTGTTGCAGGCGGGCGGTTTCCCGCTGGAGCTGCCGGCGATCTCGCTCTCAGAGAGCATGGTCAAGCCCACCACCATGCTGTACCGCAACTTCCTGGCGATGGAGACCGAGGAGCTGCTGCGCAGCCACCCCGTGGACGGCGCGGTGCTGATGGGCGGCTGTGACAAGACCACGCCGGGGCTGACGATGGGCGCCCTCAGCATGGGCCTGCCTTTCGTCTACCTTCCCGCGGGCCCCATGCTGCGCGGCAACTGGCGTGGCAAGGTGCTGGGCTCCGGCTCGGACGCCTTCAAATACTGGGACGAGCGCCGCGCGGGGCGCCTGTCCAATCAGTCCTGGAGCGAGATGGAGGCCGGCATCGCGCGCAGCCATGGCACCTGCATGACCATGGGCACGGCCGCCACCATGATGGGCATCGCCGAGTCGGTGGGCCTCACTCTGCCGGGCGCATCCAGCATCCCCGCGGCCGACGCGAACCATGTGCGCATGAGCGCCGAATGCGGCCGCCGCATCGTCGACATGGTGTGGGAGGACCTGACCCCCGCCAAGATGCTGACCCGCGCGAACTTCGAGAACGGCATCGCCTGCGCGATGGCGATGGGCTGCTCGACCAACGCGATCATCCACCTCATCGCGATGTCGCGCCGCGCGGGCCATCCCGTGACTCTGGACGACTTCGACGATTTCAGCCGCCGCGTGCCGGTGATCGCCAACATCCGGCCCAGCGGCGACGCCTACCTGATGGAGGACTTCTTCTACGCGGGTGGCCTGCGTGCGATGCTGGAGCGCATCCGCGGCCATCTGCAGACCGACGCGATGACGGTCAACGGCAAGACCCTCGGCGAGAACATCGCGGGCAGCGAGGTCTACCACGAGGACGTGATTCGCCCGCTGGACAACCCCATCTATGCCGAAGGCGCGCTGGCCGTGCTGCGCGGGAACATCGCGCCCGATGGCGTGGTGATCAAACCCAGCGCCGTGGCGCCGCATCTGCTGCGCCACACGGGCCGCGCGCTGGTCTTCGACGACTACCCGAGCCTCAAGAAGGCCGTGGACGATCCGGACCTGGACGTGACGGGCGAGGACATCCTGGTGCTGCGCAACGCCGGCCCGCTGGGCGCCGGCATGCCCGAGTGGGGCATGCTGCCCATCCCCACCAAGCTGCTCAAGCAGGGTGTGAAGGACATGCTGCGTCTGTCGGATGCACGCATGAGCGGCACCAGCTACGGTGGCTGCCTGCTGCACTGCTCGCCCGAGGCGGCCATCGGCGGCCCGCTGGCCTTCGTGCAAACCGGCGACCGCATCACCATCGACGTGCCGGCACGCACCATCCATATGGAAATCAGCGACGAGGAAATGGCCACGCGCCGCGCGGCCTGGACTGCGCCGCCGCCCCGCTACGAACGCGGCTACGGCTGGATGTTCGGCCGCCATATCAAGCAGGCCAACGAGGGCTGCGATTTCGATTTCCTGGAAACCACCTTCGGCAAACCGGTTGCCGAGCCTGACATCTTTTGATCAAGGAGATCCATTCATGAATCCCGCCTCGCGCGAGCTGCTGATGAAGGTCAGCACCGCCACCCTCTGCACCGCCCTCTTCAAGCGCGGCCTGCGCAACCAGGTGATCCAGAACGTGCACCCGCTGAACCCGAACCTGCCCAACATGGTGGGCGAGGCATTCACGCTGCGCTACATGCCCGCGCGCGAGGACCGCAACAGAATAGACGTCTTCCAGAACCGCGCACACCCACAACGCAAGGCCGTGGAAGACTGCCCACCCGGCGCCGTGCTGGTGATGGACAGCCGCAAGGACGCCCGCGCCGCGTCGGCCGGCGGCATCCTGGTCGCGCGCCTCATGCAACGCGGCGTGGCCGGTGTGGTGACGGACGGCGGTTTCCGCGACAGCCCGGACATCGCGAAGTACACGATGCCGGCGTACCACAGCCGGCCCAGCGCACCCACGAACCTCACGCTGCACGAGGCCATCGAGATCAACGGCCCCATCGGCTGCGGCGACGCGCCGGTGTTCCCCGGTGATGTGCTCGTGGGCGATGGCGACGGCGTGGTCGTGATCCCCGCGGAGATCGCCGACGAGATAGCTGCGGAGGCGACGGAGATGACGGTGTTCGAGGACTTCGTGCAGGAGAAGGTCATGGAAGGCCGCAGCATCCTGGGGCTGTATCCGCCTACGGAGGAGAAGAGCCGCACGGATTTTGCGGAGTGGCGCAAGTCCAAGGGGCGCTGAAGGCCTTCGTCGTTGGCAAGGCCGCAGCATCTTGTAGCTGATCGCGGACGGTCGGCGCGACATGCAGTCACTGCTGACACGCCGGTTGTTGGGGGCCTGACATCGCGATACAGGCGTCTGTGTCACGTACTCACGAGAAAGCCCGTCTCTGGGATTGCAGCGCATCCCGGTCGATGGAGGCGCGCAGCAATTCCATGTCGGCGGTCACCACACCGTGGCGCGTGAAATGCGCCTCCCACCCCTCCACAGCCCGCGCCACCTGCCGCACCAGTTCGATGGCACGTGGCCGGCGGATGCCGAACTCGTTGAGCTCCGTCAGTGCGTTGTCCAGGCTGGACGTGGCGCCGTCAGCGCCCACTGCCATAGCCTGGTAACCCAGGCTCTGCAAGGTGGGCACCACGTCGTAGGCGGGGCTCAGCGCGTAGTAGCCGTCGAAGCCCAGGCGCAGGCTGTGGTTGCGTTCATGGTCGTCGGTGTTGTCCATGAGGATGTTGAACACCATGCGCCGGAACAGCTCCTCGCGCATCGCGGCCTGCTGTTCGGGGTGGGCCAGGCGCAGCAGCACGGTGGCCAACGCGCCATAACTCTCTGTGAGGCCCGCGGCGCGCAGGGCGGTGCGGGCCGACAGGCAGTGCATCCGGTACGGGCCCGCGCGGTCGAAGCGCTGGATCGCCAGCGCGTGGCGTGCCTTGCCGTGGCGCGCCGGCAGGGACAGCACCTCGGTAGCGGCCACGTCGATACCGGCCATGGCGGCCAGGCGCATGGTGGCATGTTCGATCAGGGGGGTGTCCACTGCATCGTCCAGTTCGGCGAACTTGACCACGCAGGGCCCCGTGTCCCGCTGCAGCAGCGCCTTGGGCCGTGCACCGCCCAATGTCACGCCCGGCTGAAGCAGGCGCCGCATGTCCGCGGATATCGGCGCCTGGGTCTGCACGTCCTCGATGGCCGCACCCAGTCGCGCCAGATCCTGCAGCTGAGCATACGGGCCGAGCGCGCGTGGGATGTACGCGGTGGCCGATACGGAGACGCCCAGGGCGCCGAAGCGGTCGTCACCCGCGAACAGCAGCATCTCCAGGATCGACAGGCGCGCCGGACGGTCGATGTGGCGGATGATGCGTTCGCCCCAGCGGTCGGGGCGGGCATCGTCGATGGCGCCCGGGGCGCTGCTGCGCTCACCCGCCGTGAAGGCCTGGCCCTGCACCAGCGGCAGGTCTTCGCTGAGCGGAAACTGCCACCACTGCGCGTGGTAGCCGAAAGTGGCGCAGTCCGCCACCAGCTGCGACAGGCCGAGTTCACCCACCAGCGTGGGGGCGGCGGGGTTCACCAGCATCCAGAGGTACAGCCGGTCCTGGGGCGCGTACGTGCGGGGGTCGACGGTGGTGGCCGTCACGGGGGCGCCTTTGGCTGCAGCAGGGCGACCAGGCCGGCGGCCGTGGGGTTGTCCTTGGCGCCACGTGCCCCGGTTCCTGCCACTGTCTGCACCTCGGCCGTGCCTGGCATCTTGCGTCTTCTGCGCACCTTGGCGACTTCACGTTCCAGTGCGGCATGGTCCCGCTGCGGCGAGATCAGGTCTGCCAGGCCCTTGGCCTGGTTGACCAGCCACAGGCACATCACATACGAGGCCATGGACACCGACGGGTCGCCCCGCTCGATGCGCGCCATGGTCGGCAAGGACACACCCAACTTGCCAGCCCATTGGGCCTGCGTCTCGCCACGGCGCTTGCGTGCAATCGCGATGTTCTGTGCCAGTTGCACGATCTCGTGCAGCACAGCCTGCGGATAGTCACCAGGGGCCGTATTCTGCTTCGGCATTCATAGATCTTATCCAAATCGGCTAATAAGTAAACTCTATGAATAAAAATGGTGCATTTGGCCAGTTGGTCGCTGGCGGGGATCCGTTCAGGGAAAGCCGCCACCTTCAACTCTAAATATCATAGATAACGCTTAAAAAAGCAAAAGAGTAACTTCTATGATATTTTTCTGAAAACACGTTCCCATTCTTGGAGCGAATTCCACCAGCCCGACTGCCTCATTTCCCTGAGGCACCCCGCAAGGCACGCCGTGCAACGAAGTCCAGCACCGCTGCGTTGAAGCGCTCTGGCTGCTCGTAATACGCGACATGTCCGGAGCGCTCCAGCAGCACACGCTCCGAGCCCGGAACGAACGCGAGGATGTCTTCCACGGCCTGCACGGGCACCACCGGGTCCTCGCTGCCCAGGATGAACAGCGTGGGGCAGGCCAGCTCCCGCAGCGCCTCGGTGGGCAGCAGGCTCTGCGGCGTGTTCAGCGAGGCCATCGCCGCACTCCAGGCTTCGCGGCCGATGCTGTGGGCGTTGGGGTTGAAGCGGCCGATGTGCGCATACAGCGCGGCCAGGTGTGGATGTTCGGCGTTGAACCAGGCGCTGAAGGCGCGTTGTTCGATGGAGGCCACGGGCACGCGCTGCAGGTGCCCTGCCACGGCCGCCACCAGCAGCGGGTGGTCGATGGCCAGCGAGCTACCGGCCGCGACGAAGGCGCTCACGCGCTGCGGGTGCCACAAGGCCGTGCGCAGGCCCACCATGCCGCCCAGCGACTGGCCCACGAAGACCACGCGGTCCACACCGGCGTGGTCCAGCACGGCAACCACGTCGTCGACGAAGTTGCGCAGCTGGAACTCCTCGATGGGCGCAGCGGACCGCCCGAAGCAGCGCAGCTCGATGGCGATGCAGGGGTGCCGCGCACCGAAGGCCGGCAGCTGCTGCCACCAGGAGGCGATGTTGGAGCCGGCGCCATGGCAGAACAGCACCACGGGGCCGCTGCCGGCTTCGCTGCGTTCGTAGTAGATCGATCGGCCCGAGGAGGAGGGTGCAAAGGGCATGGCGTCCCTCAGTTCGCCTTGATGCCCAGGCTGCGCGTGAGCTTGCCCCAGCGCTCCAGGTCGCTCTGCATCAGCTTCGTGTAGTCGTCGGGGCCCATGGCCATGGGGAACATGCCCTCGTTGTCCAGGACCTGCGTGACCTGCGGCTTCGCCAGGCCGGCGTTGAGCGCGGCGGCCAGCTTGCGCACCACGGCATCCGGCGTGCCCTTGGGCACCGACAGGCCGGCCCAGGAGCTCACCGTGAGCTGCTTGTAGCCCAGCTCGGCGAAGGTGGGGATGTCCGGGTGCTTCGCGCTGCGCTGTTCGGTGGAGGCTGCCAGCACCTTGAGCTTGCCGGCCTTCACATGCGGCTCCACGGCCGCCAGTGGCACCACCACGGCCGGCACCACGCCGGCCAGCGTGTCCTGCAGCGCGGGGGCGCCGCCCTTGTAGGGCACGTGCGTGAGCTGCACCTTCGCGTCGCGCTGCAGCTGCTCCATCATCAGGTGGCCCGTGCTGCCGATGCCCGAGGTGGCGTACTGCACGCTGCCGGGCTCGCGGCGGGCCTTCTCCAGCAGATCCGCCAGCGTGGCGAAGCCCGCGTCGCTGCGCACCACCAGCCATTGCGCGCCGCCGGTGATGCCGCCCACGTGCTCGAAGTCCTTGAGGATGTCGAAGGGCAGGTTCTCGTAGATGCCCGCCACCATGGTGTTCATCATGCCCGTCATGGTGAGGGTGTAGCCGTCGGCCGGCGCCCTGGCACCGGTCTGCGTGGCCACGATGTTGCCGGCGCTGGGTTTGTTGTCGATGACGACGGGCTGCTTGAGGATCGCCGACATTTCCATCGCCAGCGGGCGGATGGCCTTGTCGTAGGCGCCGCCCGGTGCAGACGGCACGAGGATGCGGATGGGGCGTTGCGGCCAGTCGGTGGACTGGGCGTGGGCCGTGGTGGCCAGGGTCAGGAAGCCGAGGGTGCTGCACACGGCTGCGCGGCGCGAGATACGCATGGTTTTCTCCGTTCTGGTGAGATGAATGAAAGTGGGTGTCAGGCCGGGACCGTGGCGCCGTCCAGCATCCAGCGCAGCTCGCCTTCGAGCCGCCGCCACTCCACACCCGAGGCCATGTGGCCGTAGGGGCTGTCGAGCTCCAGGTAGCGCACGGGCGCCCGCACGCGCTCCAGCAGCCGGGGTGTTTCGGTGTCGGGCGGGAAGACCTTGTCGGTGTTGCAGACGACGAACAGCGTGCGCGCACGGATCGCGTCCACACGCTCGCGCACGTCGAAGTGCTCGGCCGCGCCGGCCAGCGTGACCAGGCTGTTCGGGTCGAAGCGTTCCGCCCACTCGCGGCAGGGCTTCTCCATCGCCGCGCGGCGCGCATCAGGGTCGGCGATGCGGTCTGCGAACAGCCGCTCCAGCCCGTAGTTCTGCAGCGTCTGCAGGCGCTGCGCCACCATCGCCTCTCGCATGCCCGTCGGCGCACCTTGCGCGTCGTAGAGCCAGCCGCCGTTCCAGCCCGGCATCGTGGCCAGCCGGGCGCGCGTGCTGTCAGCGCCCAGCCCCTCGGGGTGCCGCAGGCCGGAGACGATCACGCCGATGGCCTCCACCATGTCCGGATGGTCCAGCGCCCACTGCAGGGCCTGCCAACCACCGTACGACGGGCCGACCACGGCCTGCAGGTGCCGCACGCCGAGCCGCTGCAGCAGCCGGTGCTGCACCTCCACGATGTCCGGCATCCTGATGGGCGGGAACTCCGGGCCGTAGGGTCGGCCCGTGGCCGGGTCCGTGCTGCGGGGCCCTGTGGTGCCGAAGGAGGAGCCCAGCATGTTGCTGCAGACGATGAAGAAGCGCTCCGTGTCCAGCGGCCGGCCCGGCCCCAGCAGCGGCGCCCAGGAACTCTCGGCCACATGGTGGCCCGGCGAGAGCATGGAGGGGCCACTGGTGTAGCCGTGTGTCACGAGGATGGCGTTGTCGCCCGCGGCGTTCAGCGTGCCGTGCGTGGTGTAGGCCACGTCGACGGCGGGCAATACGGTGCCCGAGGCCAGCCGCAGCGGCCCCAGTGCCAAGGATTCGTTCATGGCGTTGTTCTCGCGTTCAGTCGGCCCGGATGCCGGCCTGCCGGATCACGGCCGACCAGTTGTCGGTCTCGCGGCGCACGAAGGCCGTGAACTTCACCGGCGTGCTGCCCACGATCTGCGCGCCGGTTCCCTCCAGCTTGCCGCGCAGCGGGCCTTGCAGGGCCTTGGCCACGGCCGCATGCAGCGCCTCCACGACGGCCGGCGGAAGGCCCTTGGGGCCCGAGATGCCGGCCCAGGCCGTGGCCTCGTAGCCGGGGTAGCCCGACTCGGCCACCGTGGGCACGCCCGGCATCTGCGCGTTGCGTGTGGCGCTGGTGATGGCCAGCGGCACCACCTTGCCGGTGGCGGCCACCGGCATGATCGCGTCCTGGTTGTTGAACATCAGCTGCACCTGGCCCGCCATCAGGTCCAGCAGGGCCGGGCCGCCGCCGCGGTAGGGGATGTGCAGCATCGAGATGCCCGCGCGCTGCTTGAGCATCTCCATCGCCAGGTGGCCCGAGCTGCCGTTGCCCGCGCTGGCGTAGCTGAGCTTGCCGGGGTTCGCCTTGGCGTGGCGCACCAGCTCCTGCAGCGTCTTGAAACCGGTGGAGGGATGCACGGCCAGCACGTTGGCACCGGACATGACCTGTGTGATGTGCGTGAAGTCGCGGTTGATGTCGTAGGGCACGTTGGACAGCAGCGCCTGCCCGGTGGCATTGCCGATCCACGAGAGCATCAGCATGTAGCCGTCGGGCGCGGCACGTGCCACGGGCTCGGCGGCCAGCACACCGCCGCTGCCGGGCTTGTTGAGGATCACCACGGGCTGACCGAGGATCTTCGCCATCTCGTCGCCTACCTGGCGGCCGACGAAGTCGGAAGGACCACCGGCCGGGGCGGCCACCACCAGCTGGATGGGGCGGGCGGGGTAGGCGCCTTGCGCGCGGCCTGTGGAGGCCACCAAGGGCAGCAGGCCCAAGGCCAATACGGAACGGCGGCGCGCGCCACGGGTGGGCAGATCCATCGGTGTCTCCTCGTTGTCTGGAATGGCGTGGATGCTCCCAGACCGGGCCATCGGATTCAAATTAAGTTTTGCCGCCTGCCATTAGACTCATCGATACCATGGCCCTCTCCAGCTCCGTCCTGCTGAACCGCCTGCTGGCACGCGGCAAGCTGCGCCATGTGCAGGTGCTGCTGCAGCTGGCGGAACTGGGCAGCGTGCAGCGCACGGCCGACGCCATCGGCATGACGCAGTCTTCGGTCACGCAGTCGCTGGCGTATATCGAGCGGCTGCTGGAGATGCCGCTGTTCCACCGCCATCCCAGGGGTGTGCGCCCCACGCCGGCCTGCCTGGACCTGCTGCCCGTGGCGCACCAGATCATGGCGGGCCTGGCCACGGGAGCCGAGGCGATGGCCGCGCGCCACAACGCGGGGCAGGGCATGGTGCGGCTCTACGCCTCGGGTGCGGCCATCCACGGCCTGCTGATTCCGGCGCTCGACGACTTCAATGGCCAGTACACGGGCATCGTGGTGCAGCTGCAGGAGGCCGAACGCGAAGACCTGCTGATGGCCGCCACGAGCGCCCTGGCCGACATCGTGGTGTGCCGCCGGCCCGCCGTCGTGCCGGCCGGCTGGCGCTACGAGGCGCTGGTGGAAGACCACCTCGTGGTGGTGTGTGCGCCGCGGCATCCGATGGCGCGCCGGCGCCGCCTGCGGTGGACGGACCTGGCCGGCGCCACCTGGCTGCTGCCCCCGGCCGGCGCCGTGGCGCGTGAACACTTCGAGGCCCTGGCGCAGGAGTTCCCCGCGCCGGCGCACACGCATCCGCTGGTCACGCGTTCCATGTCCACGATCTTCTGGCTGCTGCGCAACAAGGAACTGCTGAGCCTGCTGCCCTTCCGCTCCGTGCGGCACCTGGTGGAAGAGGGCGTGCTCGTGGCGCTGTCGCTGCAGATCGGCCGCGCGATGGAGCCCATCGGCATGCTGCTGCCCGAGGCCGATGCGCGCGAGGCCCCCACGCGGCTGGCGGCCCACCTACACCGGTTGCAGAGCATGGCGTAGACGGCGCCTGCCCGCCGCCGGCGGCGTTCACAGCGTGTCAGCGGTGCAGGTTGATGCCGTGGTACTCCACGTACTCGGCCAGCCCGATCTCCGAGCTTTCGCGGCCGATGCCGCTCTGCTTCACGCCGCCGAAGGGGATGTTCTTCTGCCCCAGCCGCGAGGTGCCGGCCTGGTTGATGAAGGTCATGCCGGCCTCGATCTCGCGTGCGATCTCCACGGCGCGGTTGGCGTTGGTGGACCACACGCTGGAGCCCAGGCCCAGTTCGCCCGCGTTGGCCCAGGCCAGCGCCTGCGCCACGTCGCGGTAGGGCACCACGGGCAGGATGGGGCCGAACTGTTCGCTGGTCACCACCTCCAGGTCCGGCGCGGCGTGCTGCACCAGGGCCGGCATCAGGTAATAACCGTCCAGCGCCGCGTCCCCTTCCACCTTCTGCCCCAGCGACACCACCTGCGCGCCCGCCTGGCGGGTGCGTTCGGTGAGGCCTTGCACGTAGTCGTACTGCGTGTGGTTGTTCATGGGCCCCATGCTCACGCCCGCCGTCAGCGGATGGCCGACGCGGAACTTGTCCACCTCCAGGCGCATGGCCTCGAAGAACTTGGCGTAGATGGATTCGGGCACGTAGACCCGCTTCACGGCGAAGCAGAACTGGCCGGTGCGGCGGAAGGCGCCGCCCACGATCTTGGGCACGGCATCGGCGATGTCCACGTCCTCCAGCACCAGCGCGGGGTCGTTGCCGCCCAGCTCGAACTGCACGTCCTTGATGGACTCCGCAGCGTCCTTCATGATCGCCGTCGCCACCTTGCCGCCGCCGGTGAACGACACCTTGCGCACCAGCGGGTGCGTGGTGAGCGCATGGCCCGCGGCGGCGCCCCCGTGCACCACGTTGATGACGCCCGGCGGGAACAGCGCCGCCATGGCGCGCAGCAGCATCGAGATGCCCACCGGCGCCGAGGGCGAGGGTTTCACGACGATGGTGTTGCCGCAGACCAGCGCGGGCGCGAGCTTGCGCATGGTCAGGATCACCGGCGCGTTCCACGACACGATGGCCGCGACCACGCCGTAGGGGCGCTTCTCCACGCTGACCCAGCTGGTGGCGTCCTGCACCTGGCGGGGTTGCAGGAAAGCCTCGGCCAGTTCGGCGTTGTCGCGCACGATGTTCGCGGCCATGGTGATCTCGCCGCGGTTGATGGGCAGCAGCATGCCGGACTCGCGCGCCATCCACGGCACGACCTCATCGGCCATCTGCTCCATCTGCGTGGCGGCCTCGCGCAGCAGGCGCATGCGTTCGGCCAGCGGCGTGCGGCGCCAGGTGGCGAAGGCCGCGTGGGCGCCCTGCACGGCCTCGTCCACCTGCACAGTGGAGGCCTGCGCCAGCAGGGCCACCACGTCGTCGAGGTGGCCCGGATCGCGGATCTCCGCATAGGTGGTGGCGGGCACGTCCTGCCCGGCGATCAGGAGTTCGGTCTTGGAGGGGGTCATGGTGGTGTGCATCTCAGTCCACGGTGCGTTCGACACCGTATTCGGGCAAGGGGGCCAGCGCGGAGACCTGCGCATGCAGCTCCGGCGTCATGGGGATGTCCAGCGCGCCGAGGTAGCCGTCGAGCTGCTCCGCGTTGTCGGCGCCGATGATGGGCGCGGTCACTGCGGGGTGGGCCATGGTCCAGGCCACGGCCAGTGCGATGGGACTCACGCCATGCGCCTGCGCCAGGGCCGTGAAGCGGTCCGCGATCTGGAAGTTGGCGACATCGCCGTAACGCTCCACATACCGCGCCTCGGACAGACGGGCCTTCTCGGGGCTGCGGTTCACGCCGTACAGGCCGCTGAGCAACCCGCTGGCCAGCGGGCTGTAGACCACGGCCCCCATGTTCTCCGCCTGGGCCAGCGGGAAGAGCTCGAACTCCGCCTGCCGCTTGACCAGGTTGTACATGGGCTGCATCAGCTCGAAGCGCGCCAGCGACTCGCGCTGCGAGATGCCCAGCGCACGCGCGATGCGCCAGGCCGACCAGTTGCTGATCGCCGGGTGCAGGATCTTGCCCTGCCGCTGCAGGTCGTCCAGCGCGCGCAGCGTCTCTTCGATGGGCGTCAGCGGGTCGTAATGGTGGGCGAAGTAGAAGTCGATGCGGTCGGTGCGCAGCCGGCGCAGGCTGTTCTCCACCTCGCGCAGGATGTGGCCGCGCGACAGGCCGCGGCCGTTGACGTCCTGGCTCACGGGCCGGCAGACCTTGGAGATCAACACGATGCGGTCGCGGCAACCGTGTTCCGCGATGCAGGCGCCCAGCATCTCCTCGGCGCGCCCGCTGGCGTAGGAGTTGGCGCAGTCGAAGAAGTTGATGCCGTGCTCCAGGCTGCGCGCGAACAGCGCCTTCGCGGCCTCGGGGCTGGAGTGGGTGGCGAAGGTCATGGTGCCCAGGCACAGGCTGGAGACCTGCAGGCCCGTGCGGCCGACGGTACGGTATTTCATGGGACGTTCCTGCGGGGCATCATTCGAAGACCAGGCCCTGTGCGACCTGGCCCCAGCGCTCGTACTCCGAGCGCACACGCGTTGCCAGTTCCTCGGGCGAGGACGGCGTGATCTCGTAGCCCGCATCGACCAGGCGCCGGGCGACGGCGGGATCGGCCAGCACGGCGCGCACCGCGGCATTGAGCCGCGCGACGACCGGCGCCGGCAGGCCGGGCGGCCCTTCGAGCGCGTAGAAGCTGCCCTCGGGGAAGTTGGGGATGCCGGCCTCGGCCATGGTGGGCACGTCGGGCAGCAGCGGGTGCCGCTGCGCAGAGGTGACGGCCAGCACCGCCACGCGTTTGCCACCCACCGCCGCGGCCCCGGTGCTGACGGCGTCGAACATGAAGGTGATCTGCCCGCCCATCACATCGGTCATCGCCGGCGCGTTGCCTTTGTAGGCCACGTGCAGCATCTCGGTGCCCGTGAGCTTGCGCAGCAGCTCCCCCGCCAGGTGGTTGGACGCGCCCGGCCCCGCGGAGCCGAAGCTCACCTTGCCCGGCTGGGCCCTGGCCAGCGCGACCAGCGCGGAGAGTGAGGGGATCGCCTTGTCCTTGTTGACGATCAGCACATTGGGCGCATTCACCAGCAGCGCGATCGGCGTGTAGTCCTTGAGGGAATCGTAGGGCAGGCGTTTCTGCACATGCGGCGAGATGGTCTGCGTGGCACTGGCCGCGAAGAACAGCGTGTAGCCATCGGGCGCGGCCTTGGCGATGGCGCCCGCCGCGATGGTGCCCGAGGCGCCGCCGCGGTTGTCGATCACCACCGGCTGGCCCAGGCGCTTCTCGAGGGCCGGCATCATGATGCGTGCCGCCGCATCCACCGGGCCACCGGGCGCGTAGCCGACCAGCAGGGTGATGGGCCGCGCCGGGTACTCCTGTGCCGTGGCGCACAGGGGCAGCGCAGCCCCTGCAGCGAGCAGCAGCGGGAACAGCGCGGCGAGGAGCCGGTGACGGTGCCGGGACGTCGGATGGCGCATGGGGTGTCTCCGTGGAAAGCGTGGAAAGTCGGGAAGCGGAGCGGGCGTCATCGCGTGTTCAATAGACCTTGTGCGAGACGAACTTCACGTTCGTGAACTCCTGCAGCCCCTCCGGCCCACCCTCGCGGCCATGCCCGCTCTCCTTGGTGCCGCCGAAGGGCGCGCCGATGGTGGCGGCGATGCTGTGGTTCAGCGCGAGGTAGCCGCAGTCCAGCCCTTCGGTGAGGCGCTGCGCGTTGCGCGAGGATTCCGTGAAACCATAGGCCGCCAGGCCGTAACGCAGCGCATTGGCGCGCGCGATGGCCTCTTCCAGCGTGTCGAAGGGGTTCAGCAGCGCGATGGGGCCGAAGGGCTCGTCCTGCATGGGCGTGGCGGCATCGGGCACATCGGCCAGCACCGTGGGCGCATAGAAGAAGCCACGCTCCCGCAGCCGCTCGCCACCCGAGAGCAGGCGTGCGCGGTGGGACACGGCGCTGCGCACCATGGTGTCGATGGCATCCAGCCGGCGGCCGTGGATCAGCGGGCCCATCTGCGTGCCGGCCTCCGCGCCCACGCCCACACGCACATTGCGGGCGGCTGCGGTGAAGGCATCGCAGAAGTCGCCGAAACGCGCACTGGCGATGAAGAAACGCGTGGGCGCCACGCACACCTGGCCCGCGTTGTTGAGGAACTTGCCGCCGATGGCGGCCGTGACGGCGGCGTCCAGGTCCGCGTCGTCGCAGACGATGAAGGGCGAGTGGCCGCCCAGCTCCAGCACACAGTGCTTGATGTGCTCCGCGCAGAGCCGCCCGATGACCTTGCCTACGGCGGAAGACCCCGTGAAGCTGATCACCCGCACCGCGGGCGCAGCGATCAGGCGCTCGGCGATCATGCCGGGCTCGCCGATCACCAGGCTCACGGCTCCGGGCGGCACACCCGCATCTGCGAAACATTGGACCAGCGCCACGCAGGTTCCGGGCGTCTCCTCCGTGGACTTCAGCACCACGGCGCATCCGGCAGCCAGTGCACCACCGACCTTGCGCGAAACGAAGCCGGCTGGAAAGTTCCAGGCGATGAAGGCGGCCACCACGCCGGCCGGCTCGCGCAGCATCTGCAGCCGCATGCCAGGCTCTGCCGGCAACACGCGGCCGTAGAGGCGCCGGCCTTCCGCCGCGTCCCACTCGATCAGCGCCGCGCCGCGCAGCACCTCGCGGCGTGCCTCGTCCACGGCCTTGCCGCCTTCGGTGGAAAGAATCAGGGCAATGGCATCGGCCCGCTCGCGGATGGTCTGCGCCGCGCGCATCAGCACGTCGTAGCGGCGTTCGGGCGACCAGGTGCGCCAGACCTGGAAGCCGCGCTCGGCACTGTCGATGACGCGGTCCAGATCGGCATGGCTGGCCACGGTGTAACGCGCCAGCTCCGATACGTCGGCCGGGTTGACCACGGCCTGCACACGCGCACCGCTGCCGGGCACCCAGGCGCCGTCGATGAACTGTTCCAGCGGCGGATAAACGAATGGCACGAAAAGTTGCTCCAGCGAAAAGAAAAGACAGGTGACCGCGTTCAGGGCTGCAACACCACGCGCCCGACAACCTGGCCGGCTTCGAGTGCGTCCAGTGCGGCATCGGCACCTGACAGCGAGGTCAGTTGCACGGGCAAGGGTGGCAACACGCCGCTGCGCGCGAGCGCCACGAGTTCGGCCATCTCCGCGTAACTGCCCACGGCCGAGCCGGCGATGGAGATGGCGCGCAGCGCCAGCACCGGCAGCGTGAGCGGCACCTCGCCGCCGAACAGGCCCACGATCACGTAACGGCCACCGCGCTGCAGGCCCTCGGTGCCCAGCGTGAAGGTCTCGGGCCGGCCGACGAAATCCACCATGGCCGAGGCTGCTCCGCCCAGGTGTGCGGGCAGCGCCTGGACCGCCGCCGCATCGCGTGAATCGAGGGCCATGTCCGCACCTGCGGCCAAGGCCGCCTCGCGGCGGCGCGCGTCCGGCTCGAAGGCCACGATCTTCCCGAAGCCCATCGCGCGCGCCAGTGCCACGGCCGCCAGGCCAATGCCCCCCGCGCCGATGATGCCCAGCCACCCCGGCAGACCCTGCACCTTGCGCAGCGCCGAATACGCCGTGAGTCCGGCGCAGGCCAGCGCCGCGGCCTGTGAGGGGTCCAGCGTGCCGGCATCGAAGAGATACCGTTCGTGCGGCAGGACCACGTGCTCGCTGTAGCCCCCGGGCTGCCGCAGGCCCAGGAAGCGGCTCTGGGGGCACAGGTGTTCATCACCGGCCTGGCACACGGCGCAGGTGCCGCAGCCGATCCAGGGGAAGACCACACCGCGCCGGCCCAGGCCGCTGCCCTGCGGTCCGGTGGCGATGACTTCGCCATAGATCTCGTGGCCCAGCTGCAGCGGCGGCAGCAGCCCGCGCTCCGCGAAGCGCCATTGCCGGCCGCCGCCCAGCTCGTAGTACCCATGCCGCAGGTGCACGTCGGTGTGGCAGATGCCGCAGCGGTGCACGCGCAGCAGCACCTCGCTGCCGGTGGGTTCTGCCAGCGGCGCCTCGCGGGGTTGCAGGCGCGCGCCGTAGGCAGGCAAGTACAGGCTGCGTGTGCTGGCCATCAATTCACCTCCAGCCATTCACGGCGTACCTGCGCATCGGCGCGGAATGCGTCCGTGCTGCCCGAGAACACCAGCGCACCGTGGCCCATCACCAGTACGCGGTCGGTGACGCGGAAGGTCAGGGCGAGTTTCTGTTCCAGCAGCAGCACGGCCAGGCCGCGCCGTCGCATCTCCTGGATGGTCTCACCCACCACGTCGACGATCTTGGGCGCCAGGCCCTCGGTGGGTTCGTCGATCAGGATCACGCCGGGGTTGCCCATCAGCGTGCGGAACATCGTGAGCATCTGCTGCTCGCCGCCAGACAGAAAACCCGCCTTGACGTTGCGGCGCTCCTTCAGGCGCGGGAACAGGGCGTAGAGGTCGCCCATCTCCCAGCGCACCGTTCCACCCTGCGCCGGGGCCTTCGCGCCGATATGCAGGTTTTCCTCGACGCTGAGGTTGTTGAAAATCAGCCGCTCCTCGGGCACGAAACCCACGCCGGCCCGCGCGATCAGGTGGCTGGGCAGCGCGGAGATGTCGCGCTCGCCCAGCAGCACCGTGCCGCTGCGGGAGGGCAGCAGGCCCATGATGGCCTTGCAGGTGGTGGAGCGGCCGGTGCCGTTGCGCCCGAGGATGGTGACCACCTCGCCGCCTGCCACGGCGAAATTCACGCCGCGCAGCACCTGGATGTTGCCGTAACTGGCACGCAGATCGCGAACCTGGAGCATCATGGTTCCAGCGCTCCCAAGTAGGCTTCCTGCACCCGCGCGTCGTTGCGGATCGCCTCCGGCGTGCCCGTGGCCAGGATGCGGCCGTTGCACAACACCGAGATGCGGTCGGCCAGGCCGAAGACCACGTCCATGTCGTGCTCCACCATCACCAGCGTGCGACCTTGCGTGAGCCGGCGGATGAACGCAACGATGTGCTGCGTCTCCTCGCGCGACATGCCCGCTGTGGGCTCGTCCAGCAGGATCACTTCGGGGCCGGTGGCCACGGTCATGCAGATCTCCAGCGTGCGTTGTTCGGAATAGGACAGGGTTCCGGCGTCGCGCCCGGCCTGGTGGGCCAGGTTGGCGCCCTGCAGGATCTCGTCGGTCTCCGCGTCGATCTGGCGCCACAGCGGGCTGGTGCGCCACAAGGACCAGCGCTTGCCGTGGCGGCTCATCACGGCCATGTAGACGTTGTCGCGCACGCTCAGGCGGTCGAAGATGGCCGTGATCTGGAAGGAGCGCGACAGGCCACCGCGGTTGAGCCGGTGCGGCTTGAGGCCGTTGGCGCGGGCGCCGTTGATCACGATGTCGCCGGCCGTCGGTGCCAGGTAGCCCGAGACCATGTGGAACAGCGTGGACTTGCCGGCGCCGTTGGGCCCGATCAGGGCATGCCGTTCACCGGCACGCACCTGCAGGTCGATGCCCTCCAGCACCTGGATGGGGCCGAAGCGCTTGGTCACGCCCTTGAGTACGAGTGCGTCGGTCATGGCCTCAGTCCCGGGTCTGGAGTTGGCGTGCGGCGCCCTGCAGGGCGGCTGCCCCCTTGGCGCGCAGTCGGATCAGCACGGCACCCAGCACCAGCGGGCCGAGCACCGCGATCCACGTGAGGACCGAGCCAGGCAGCCAGCCCACGCCCAGCACCCGCACCGCAGGCCACTGCGCGGCGCCCGCGCGCTGGGCGATGTACTCGGCCGAACACAGCATGCCCACCAGTTCCACCGCCAGCACGGTGCCCACGGCCAGCAGCAGGGCGCCCACGACAGCCTTCAGCGTGGCCAGCCCGAACCAGCGCCGGCGGCCGGCACGCGCCTCGGCGGCAAAGCCCAGCAACCCGCCGACCAGGCCGTTCGGTGCGTACAGCACCACGATCACGAACAACAGCCCGAGGTAGAGCATCCAGTAGTGCGTGAGGCCTGCCACGTAGTAACCGAAGCTGGTGGTCAGCGCCGCGCCCAGCACCGGGCCCAGCAACACACCGGCTCCGCCCAGCACCGTGTTGAGCACCACGAAGGCAGAGCCCGCGCCCTGGAACAGCACCATGTTGGCGGACTCGTCCGAGAAGGCCAGCAAGCCACCGGCCAGGCCGGAGATGGCGCAGGACAACGCAAACACCAGCGTCTTGAGCAGGTGCACGTCGTAACCCAGGAAGGCCACACGCGTCTCGCGTTCGCGGATGCCGCGCACCACCGTGCCCAGCGGGCTGCGCTGCAGCCACCACAGCGCCGCGAGCACCACCAGCAGCCACAGCAGCGTGAGGTAATAGACCTGCAGCGGCGTCTGCAATGCGAAGGGCCCCCAGGC
This sequence comes from Burkholderiaceae bacterium, assembly GCA_965278985.1. GTDB lineage: Bacteria > Pseudomonadota > Gammaproteobacteria > Burkholderiales > Burkholderiaceae_C > CAISIP01. The sequence continues at coordinate 4,988,946 of OZ257131.1, forward strand.
CGTGCGCACGGAGCGCAGCCCGCCTTCACCACCGAACATGGCCTCCCACTTGACCGCGATGGCGCTCACCAGTTCGGCCAGGGCAACGGTGATCATGGCGAAGTACACACCTGTGCGCAGCGTGGCGAACCACCCCGCCACGATTCCGAAGGCGAAGCCTGCCAGCGCACCCACCAGCGGCACCAGCGGCGAGGGCAGGCCGAAGCCGCGCTCGATGGCCTGCATGGCGTAGATGGAGGCGAAGGTGCCCAGTCCGTAGTAGGCCGCGTGGCCGAAGGACATCAGCCCCGCCTGGCCCCACAACAGGTTGAAGCCCAGCGCGAAGACGGAGGCAATGGCGATCTTGGTCAACACGTTGAGCGCCCCCGCGCCCACCAGCCAGGGGAGGTTCAGCAGGACCAGCAGCGCGATGCAGGCGATGGCCCGGGATGCGCGCGGGCGGGGCGTGGATGGCGTCGGCAGCGCTGCGCCGGTTTCCAGGATGCTGCTCATGCCCTGTCTCCCGCCAGCCCCGAAGGCCTGAACAACAACACCAGCAGCATCAGCAGGTACGGCAATACACCCGCCGTGGCAGACAGCGGCACACCCAGGAGTCCACCGGTGGGCGCCAGGTCGGTCAGGCCCGCCGCCTGCAGCAGGCTGCCGATCGAGCTGTCCAGCGACACCACGCAGCTCACGGCCACACCGATGATCAGGGACGCGGCCAGGGCGCCACCCAGCGAGCCCAGCCCGCCGACCACGACCACCACGAAGACGATCACGCCCAGCTCCACCGCCATGGTCGGGCTGGTTGCATAGAACGCACCACCCACGGCGCCGGCCAGGCCGGCCAGCGCACTGCCCACCGCGAACAGGCCCGTGAACACCGCCGGCACGTTGTGGCCGAGCGCGGAGACCATCTCGGGCCGCAACACCGCCGCACGCACCACCAGCCCCATCCGCGTGAAACGCAGCAACGCGAAGATCAGGCCGAACATGGTCAACGCCGTGCCCGCGATCAGCACGCGGTAGAACGGGTACTGCACCTCGCCGATGCTGAAGGCCGTGAAACGCAGCGCCTGCGGAATGCCGTAGGACACGGGGTAGGGGCCGAAGAACAGCTTGACCAGCTCCTCGACCATGAAGGCCACGCCGAAGGTCAGCAGCAGCTCCTGCGTGTGGCCGAAGCGGCGCACCTTCTGAAGCAGGTGGCGCTCCACCAGCACACCGACCAGGGCCGTGCCCACGGTGCCCACCAGCAGGCCGGCCCAGAAGCCGAGGTAGGCGCTGACGGCGTACCCCGCATAGGCCCCGACCATGTAGAACGAGGCGTGTGCGAAGTTGAGCACGCCCATCATGCCGAACACCAGCGTCAGGCCGGCACTCACCATGAACAGCAGCAGTCCGTAGACCACGCCATTGAGCAACGAAACCAGAAAAGCATCCACTTGACCGACCCCCGGGGGTTACATGCACCGGGGCCGCAGGGGCCCCGGCGCCATCCACTCACGCTTTGTCAAAGGCCCGCGGGCCGTTCCATCTTGCACTCTCCGCTCACAGGCAGTGCGGTGTCCTTGGCGGACAGGATGGCGACCGGCTTGAAGCCCATGTCGGTGCCGTCGGCCTTGTGCTTCGCGTCCTTCGTGACCTGGGAGATCACGAGGGGCAGCTGCAGCTGGTGGTCCGCGGCGCGCATCGACAACTCGCCCATCGGCCAGGCCACGCGCACCTTCTCCAGCGCCACGGCCAGCTTGGGCACGCTGAGCTTCGGTGTCTTGTCCAGCGAGCGCAGGGCTTCCGTCAGCATCGTGAAGGTGATCACGCCGTTGTTGGCGAAGGCCACCGGGTCGCGGCCCGCAACCTTGCTGAAACCGGCGCGGTAGGCTTCGGCGTCGGCGCCGCCGGCCTCGGCATTGAAGATCTGCGCGTCGTAGCTGCCCAGCGCCGCCGCACCCGCACTGGCGAGGTTGCCGGGTTCGTCGAGGAACATGCCGGCGAACTTGGTCTTGAGGCCGGAGGAGGCCGCCGCCTGCAGGATCATCAGCAGGTCGTTGGCGGAGCTGGCCGTGAACACCGTGTCGGGCTTCGCGGCGCGCACGCGTTCGATGAAGGGTGAGAAGTCGCGGATCTTGAACACGTCGTGGCGCGCCTGGCCCACGACCTCATAACCGTACTTGGCCGCGCCGGCCACCACGGCACCCTCCATCTCGCGGCCCATGGTGTAGTCGGGCTGCAGGGAGTAGACGCGCTGGCCCAGCGCGCCCTTCTCCTTCATCACCGTGGCCAGCGCATGCGCGCGGATTTCGGGCGTGGTGGTGAAGCGGTAGGAATAGAAATAACACTCCTTGGCCGTGAAGGGCGTGCCCTCGGCGCCCACGATCAGCAGCATCACGGGGCTGTCGGGGTTGCGTTCGTTCCAGCGTTTCACGTCGGCCAGGTTCTGCGCGGCCAGGGGCGAGGTGCCACCGGCCACGATGACCTGCACGCCCGCGGCCATGGCCTGCTTGAAGCGGTCGGCGCCGCCCTGCGTGGTGCCGCCATCGTCGTAGGTCGTGACCTCGATGGGCTCGCCCTTCCACCCGCCCGCGGCATTGAAGCGGCTCACCACGTAGTCGACAGCGGGCTTGTACTGCGCGCCGATACCCGCCAGCGGGCCCGACATGGGCGTGAAGAAGCCGATCTTCACGGACTGGGCATGGCTGGGGGCCGCTGCCAGGGCACATGCGGCCAGGGCGAGCGCTGAGAGGGTTCGCTTCACGGTTGTCTCCTTCGATGGTGGGGCGTCCTGCCTGCCATGGGGGCGGCTCTGCGAGGACAGCCCGGACTCTAGGGATGCGCAACCGTAACGTAAAGCGAATGTTTTTATATGATTATCAAGTTTTGACTAACAATGCGGCCGTGCAACGGTGGTGGCGACCGCCGCCGGCCACCTTCTGCTCCCGCGTCTGAAAGCCTCCTTCCCGATGGACATCAAGTTCCGCCAGCTGCGTGCACTGGACGCGATCACCCGGCTGGGCAGCTTCGCGGAAGCCTCGCGCGCCCTGCACGTGACGCCGGCAGCGCTGAGCGTGACCATCCGCGAGCTGGAGCAGGTGGTGGGCTTCCGGGTGCTGGAGCGCACGACCCGGCGCGTGCGCCTGACCGAGCCCGGGCAGCGTTATTACGTCCACGTCCAGCGCGTGCTGGCGGAGCTGCAGGAGGCGGAGCGTTGCGCCATGGACGTGCGCCACGGCCTCTCGGGCGTGGTGCGCATCGCGGCGGCGCAGACCGTGATCTCGGTGCTGTTGCCGGTGGCCTTTCGCCTGCTGCGCCAGAAGCTGCCCGATGTGCGCATCCACCCGGTCGACGTGCCCCTCAACGGCATCACCGATGCACTGCACACCGGTCAGGCCGACATCGCGATCGGCGTGCGTTTCCCTGTCGACGAGAAGTACGAGTGCAACACGCTGCTCAAGACGCGCTGGCACTGCTTCATGGAGAAGAACCACCCGCTGGCGGCCCGCAAGGCTGTGAACTGGCGCGACGTGGTGGACGGGCCGCTGATCCTGATCGGCGCGTCCACGCGCCTGCACCTGCAGAGCGCGCTGGGCGAGGCCCTGCAGCCGCAGGATGTCTACGACGTCGGCACTGCCAATGCGGCGCTGGCCATGGCCTGTGGTGGGCAGGGCGTAGCCGTGGCGCCGGGCTACCTGCGCCCGCGCGCGCCCTCGCAGGGCCTCAAGGCGCTGCCGCTGCGCGAGCCCGAGATCGACCATGTGCTGGAGGTCTGCATCCCCCGCCAGTTGCCCGCCGACGCCGCGGCGCGGCAGGTGCGCGACCTGCTGTTGCAGGCCATTCCCGCCGCCCACCACAAGCTGTGGTGACACGGCGAACGCCCTGCGGACGACATTGGCCTGTTACGCCAGCCACCGCAGGATCGCCGCCACGCTGCGGAACTCATCCGCCGCCCTCGCCGGCACATCCGGCCAGCGCTGGTTCCACATCCGCGCCAGCGCCTGCCCCGCGCCGATCTCCAGCACGCGCTCCACGCCGCGCGCGTGCAGGTTCTCCATGCACTCGTCCCAGCGCACGGTGGTGGCGATCTGCGCGGCCAGGGCGTTGCGGGCCTGGTCGGCGGTGGTGATGCGGTCGGCCGCATTGCTGAAGAGCACGGTGCGCGGACGTGCCAGCGGCAGGTCGGCCAGCACCTGGGCGAAGGCTTCGGCCGCGGGCTGCATGGACGGTGTGTGGGAGGCCACGGCCACGCGCAGCGGCGTGGCGTGGGCACCCGCCGCGATGGCCTGGGCTTCGATGCGGACCAGTGCTTCCGGCGGCCCGCCCAGCACCACGCTGTCGGGCGCGTTGCGGATGGCGATGGCCACGCCGCTGCCGGCCAGCAGGTGCGCCAAAGCGTCAGGGGCGATGTGGCCCAGGCCCAGCAGCCTGCCCGGCGCCTGCGCGGCGCAGCGGTCCATGGCGGCGGCGCGCGCAGCGGCCAGGTCGAGGGCGGTCGTGGCGTCGAACACGCCGGCCGCGCTGAAGGCCGCGAGTTCGCCCACGCTGTAGCCCGCGATGGCAGCAGGCGGAGGCAGGTGCGGCGCCAGCTGCGCCCAGGCCGCCAGCGCCAGGCCGGTCAGCAGGCATTGGGCGTTGGCGTTGCGGTTGGCCCAGCCGGTGTCGTGCAGCGCGGCGCGCCAATCCGCCACGCCCAGGCGGGCGGCCACGCTGCGCGTCAGTGCGTCTTCGGCCAGCCAGGGCAGCATGTCGGGGTGCTGCCCTCCCTGGCCGGAGAACACGAGCGCGTAGGCCACGGTGTCAGAGCGTGCCCACGCGCTGCAGCCAGCACGCTGCGGCCACGGTGTCGGCCGCACCGCCGGGGGACAGGCGGCGGCGCACGAAGTCGCGGCCGATGGTGGCGGCATGCTGCAGCGCATCGGGTTGCGCGGCGCCGCCGGCCGCGAGGAAGCCGCGTGCCGCCGCCTGCGCATGGCGCAGGCCCTCGAGCCCACCCCGCAGCGCGAGGTTGCTGTCGTCCAGCACGGCCACCACGTGGAACAGCGCATCGAGCCGGGCCAGGCGCGGCGCCAGGCCGCGTGCCCCGGCGGCGGCCAGGGCGGGCACCGCGACCTCGAACAGCACGGGGTACCCGGCCGCCGCTTCGTGTGCGGCACCCCGCAGGCCCAGCGCGCGCGCGACCACCCCGCCGGGCAGCGAGGGCGCGCAACGGGATCGCGCCGCGAGGGCCGCACCCCAGTGCGCCTGCAGTGCGGTGCGCACCGCCTGCGGGTGCAGCGCATCGCCCTCGCGCGCCAGGGCACCGGCCGCCGCGCAAAGCAGGCCCAGCATGAAGACGGCGCCGCGGTGGGTGTTGACGCCACCCGTGGCCGCCCGCATGCGCGCCTCGGCGTCGATGCCGCAGCGCTGCAGCAGGCCGAAGTCCGCACCGGCCTGGCCCAGCGCGGCGATGCGCGGAAAGTAGCTGCGCAGCGCGAACAGGCTGCGCAGGAAGGTGTGGGCGTCCATGTCGTCATGGCTGCCGTTGTCGGTGAGTGTCACCAGCCCCGGCTTCGGCGCCAGCGCCAGTTCGTCGTACAGCGCCAGCGTGGCGGCGCGGCCGATCTTCTGCGGCGTGGCGGTGGTCCGCAGGGCTACGACGGGCTGGCGCGCTGTGTTCACTGGACTACCCTCCGCGCTGCGCGCTGCGGTGCTGAGCACCTTCGGGCGGCCGGGCGGTGCTCACTGGAGTACCTCCGGCTTCGCCTGCGGTGCTATTCGCCTTGGGAGCGGCCCGGCGGCTCATGCCGGCTCCAGCGTTCGCCAGAACGGCGCACCGCACAGTGCCGCGCCGTCGATGCGCTTGACCAGCACGCAGGCCGTGCGCCGCGCGCGCCAGGCCAGCCACTCGCGCCAGGCCACGGCAGCGCCGTCCTCGAACAGCAGCTCGCCGTCCAGCCGTGGCGCATCGCGGCGCCAGGCCTGCAGCAGCGCAGCCACGGCATCGGCCTGCGCCGGGTCCTGCACGGGAATGCACAGGTCGATGTCCGAGCCCGGCCGCAGATGGTCCAGGCCCGTCAGCAGCTGCCAGCCGTGGCTGCCGTAGACGCGTGGCCGCACGCCACTGTGCGACAACGCGGTGCACAGCGCGTGCCATGTGGCTTGGTGCGGTGGGGCCAGCAGCGGAGAAACGCGAACGGCGTCGGGGAAAACATCCCAGCGCGCAATGCCGTCGCGCGGCACCGCCAGCGCGATGCGGCGCCGGTCCCAGCGGCCCGGCGCGGGCAGGCCCAGGCAGACCGCATCGCCAAGGCCCGGCGCATCAAGGCCATCGCCGCCGGCCTGCGGCCGTTGCCGCGTGACGACCAGCGGAAGCCCTTGCCGCGCCCAGTGCACCAGGCAATCGCGTGCCTGGGCATCCCATGCACCTTCCAGCAGTTGCTGCCAACCGGTGTCGGTCAGCAGGGCGAGCTGGTGGCGGTGCAGGGTGGACATGTCAGGCCGCGTCCAGCACCCGCTGTGCCACGGCGGCGGCCATTCGGCGGCCACCACGTGCGGCGCCGTCCTGCGCACGCACGTCGGTGGTGGGTGTACGCGCCAGCGCCTCGCGCAACGCCGCCTGCAGGTCCCCCTGCCACACCGCGCGCACGCCGCCCATGGCCACGTAGTTGTCCACGCCGGGCGCGAACACCGGGTTGGCTTTGGAGAGCTCGGTCAACATCGCCTCGGGCAGCTTGGTCACGCGTGCCATGGCCGGGATGCGCATCACGCGGATCTCCGCGTCGGGCAGCGCATCACACGCGTCGGCGATCAGGCCCGAGGTGATGAAGCCCCCCGACAGCGCCTGGTCGTACACCAGCCCCAGCACGCGGTGGCCGCTGCGCCGCGCCAGGTCGATGGTCATGCCGAGGTGCGCCATGGCCCGGTTGATGCCCAGCAACTCGTCGCGACGGCGCAACTGCTGGCCCTGGGTGTCGATCAGCAGCAGGATGGGCCGGCCAGGATGGTGGGTGAGGGTGTCGAGCACCACGCGGGCCTGGGCCAGCGCCAGGGCCACGCCGATGGGCGCGTGCCCCGTGGTGCCCACCACCGTGAGGGCCGCACCGTCCAGCGTGGCCGTGCCGTGCAGGAAGTCGCCGTCGGCGTGGATGCCGTGGTCGGCGCCGAACAGCTGGGTGGCGAGGGTGGTCCAGTCGGGGGTCATGCTGGGGCTTTCGTAGAGTTTCAATCGAGCTTGATGTCGGCCGCCTTGACCACGGCCGCCCAGCGCGTGATCTCGGCCTGCACGTAGTCGCCGAACTGCGCCGGGCTCAGGCTGCCGTACTGCGCGCCGTTGCTGGCCCACACGCCGCGGATGTCGTCGGCCGCGCCGGCCTTCTTGACCTCCTCGACCACACGTGCCTGCACGTCGGCCGGTGTGCCCTTGGGCGCCCACAGGCCGTACCAGGTCGTGACCTTGTAGTCGGGCAGGCCCACCTCGGCGGCGCAGGGCACGTCGGGCAGCGCGGGGTTGCGCTGGCTGCCGGCCACCATCAGCGCCTTGATGCGGCCGCCCTTGATGTGCGCGGCCGAGGAGCCCAGCCCGTCGAACATCATGTCCACGCTGCCCGCGATCAGGTCCTGCAGCGCCGGGCCGGCGCCGCGGTAGGGAATGTGCGTGATGAAGGTCTGGGTCTGCTGCTTGAACAGCTCGCCCGCCAGGTGGTGCGAGGTGCCGCCGCCAGCGGATGCGTAGTTCAGCTTGCCGGGGCTCTTCTTCAGTTCCGCGAGGAAGGTCTTGAAGTCCGGCGCCGTGACGCGCTTCGGATTGACCACCAGCACCTGCGGCACCTCGGCCAACAGCGCCAGCGGAACGAAGTCGCGCTGCAGGTCGTATTCAAGCTTGGGGTAGACCGAGGGCGCGATGGCATGGTGGATGGCGCCCATGAACAGCGTGTAGCCGTCGGGTTGCGCGCGCGAGGCGATGGTTGCGCCCAGCGTGCCGCCAGCGCCGCCGCGGTTGTCTATCACCAGCGTCTTGCCGGTCTGCTTGGCGAACTGCGCCGAGAACGGCCGGGCGAAGGCATCGGTGCCGCCGCCGGCCGGAAAGGGCACGACCAAGGTGACCGGCTTGGTAGGCCAGCCGGATTGGGCGCGTGCGCCCAGGGCGGCGAGGGTGATGCCGGCAGCGCCGGCGCGCAGCAGGGTGCGGCGGGGGAAGTGGGTGTGCATGGTGTCGTGTCTCCTGTCGTTGTGAAAAGCAAGCGTCGTCGCGGGGTGGATGCGTGGCGGATTGTCAGGCGCCGTGTGCCGGCCCCCAGGCCTGCAGCGCCGCCACGTCCATGTCGGGCACGCGCCGGGCATCGGCCACGCCCAGCCGCTGCCACAGGCGCACGGCGTCGTCTTCGACACCGTCGTTCCAGGTGGCTTCGGGCACGGCGGCCAGACGCGCCGCCAGCAGCGCGTGCTCGGCCTCCAGCGCCTGCAGCGTGACCGGCCGCGGCCGGCCCAGCGCGGCGATGGCGGCGCTGCGGAAGGCGGCCACGTCGTCCTCGACCAGCGCATCGCAGTCGCCCGTCAGCCAGCGGTGCTTGCCGCCGCTGGTGCGCCAGACCAGGGCGCGGTCGCGCGCGTCGTACTCGTCCACGCCGTACGAGGCTTCGATGACCTCGGGGCCGGACATCGCCAGCCGGCCCATGTCGCTCATGACCACCTGGTCGGCGCAGCGCGCCACGATGCCCATGCCGCCGAAGCAGCCGTTGGCGCCGCCGATCAGCACCACCACCGGGATGCCGGCCGCGCGCACGTCGAGCACGGCGCGCATGACCTCGGAGACGGCGATCAGCCCCGCGTTGGCCTCGTGCAGCCGCACGCCGCCGGACTCGGCCAGCAGCAGCACCGCGGCCGGCCGGTCGCGCAGCGCGCGCTGCAGCAGGCCGACCAGCTTGGCGCCATGCACCTCGCCGACACCGCCGCCCATGAAGGCGCCCTCCTGCGCGGCGACGAACACGGGCTTGCCATCGAGCAGCGCGCGGCCGATGGCCACGCCGTCGTCGAAGGCCGAGGGCACGCCCAGCTGCGCCAGGTGCGGGCTGGTCAGGCGCTCGGCCGGCGGCAGCCACTCGTGGAAGCTGCCGGCGTCCAGCAGCAGCGCCAGGCGCTCGCGCGCCGCGCATTCGGCATAACTGATCATGCGGGCTCCTTCGGCAGTTCGGCCACTGCCTGGTCCAGCCGCAGGCTCACGACGGCGGGCGTGGCGCCCATGTCGTTGATGGACACGCGCAGGCCGGCCAGGCCATGGCGGGCGTGGAAGTCGTCCATCACGGCCTGCCAGATCGGCGCGAAGCCGCGCGCCGAGGTCTGCACGCGCACGCTGCAGTCGTCGTTCGGCGCGGACTCCAGCATGACCTCCAGGTTGCCGGAGCCGACCACGCCCACCAGCACCGGCGCGAAGCTGCCGGCAGCGCGGCCGCCGGCGTAGGAAAAGTCCAGGGTTTCGAGCCCTGCGGGGATGTCGCTCATGGGATGCTTCTCCTTACCAATTGCGGAAGCGCTTGGGCGGCTGGTACAGCCCGCCCGATGCACGCACCAAGTCGCGCATGCTGCGCGCGGCCAGCAGGTTGCGCGTGGCGTCACGCGGGTCGATGCCCAGGTCCTGCGGACGCTGGATGATCTTGCGGTCGCGCAGGTTCTCCACCATGCGTTTGTCTCGTGCCAGGCCTACTGCCGTGTAGCCGGCCACGCCGCGGATGGCCTGCGCGCGCTCCTCGTCGCTCCTGCACAGCAGCAGGTTGGCGATGCCCTCCTCGGTCAGCACGTGGGTCACGTCGTCACCGTAGACCATGATCGGCGGCAGCGCCATGCCCGCCTGCTCCTGCAGCGTCCAGGCATCGAGCCGCTCGACGAAAGCCGGCTGCATGTGCTCGCGAAACGTCTCGACCATCTGCACCACCAGCTTCTGCCCGCGTGGCGTGCCGGCCGCGCCGCTGCGGCCCGCGCGCGCCTCGGCGCCGGCCTTCAGCCAGGCCGGGCTGGCGTGGCGCCGGCCGCGCGCGTCGGCGCCCATGTTGGGCGCGCCGCCGAAGCCCGCGATGCGGCCCAGTGTGGCGGTGGAGCTGTTGCCGTCCAGGTCCATCTGCAGCGTGGAGCCGATGAACAGGTCGCAGGCGTAGTGGCCGGCTGCCTGGCAGAACGCGCGGTTGCTGCGCAGGCTGCCATCCGGGCCGGTGAAGAACACGTCGGAGCGCGCGCGGATGTAGTCCTCCATGCCCAGTTCGGAGCCGAAGGAATGCACCGACTGCACCCAGCCCGCCTCGATGGCCGGAATCAGCGCGGGGTGCGGGTTCAGCGCCCAGTGCTGGCAGATCTTGCCTTTGAGCCCCAGCTGCTCGCCGTAGGTCGGCAGCAGCAGCTCGATGGCCGCGGTGTCGAAGCCGATGCCGTGGTTCAGCCGCTGCACGCCGTAGGCACCGTAGATGCCCTTGATCGCCATCATGGCCATCAGCACCTGGATCTCGCTGATCTGCGCCGGGTCGCGCGTGAACAGCGGCTCGATGAAATTGGGCGTGGGTGCCTGCACGACGAAGCAGACCCAGTCGGCCGGGATGTCGATGCGCGGCAGCTTGGTCGTGCGGCCGTCCACGAGCTCGTTGACCTGCGCGATCAGGATGCCGCCCGAGAAGGCCGTGGCCTCGGCGATGGCCGGCGTGTCCTCGGTGTTGGGGCCGGTGTAGAGGTTTCCTGAAGCATCGGCCGCATGGGCCGCCACCAGCGCCACCTGCGGCGTGAGGTCGACGAAGTAGCGCGCGAACAGCTCCAGGTAGGTGTGGATGGCGCCGATGGCGATGCGCCCGCCCGAGGCCATGCGGGCCAGCCGCGCACCCTGCGGGCCGGAGAAGCTGAAGTCCAGCTTCGCGGCGATGCCGTTCTCGAAGAGGTCCAGGTGCTCGGGCAGCGCCAGCACCGACTGCACCATGTGCAGGCCGTGCACGCGCGCCGGGTCTACCTGCACCAGCGCCTTGGCCAGGAAGTCGGCCTGCTTCTGGTTGTTGCCCTCCAGGCAGACGCGGTCGAAGGGCTCGATCACGGCCTCCAGCAGCGTGCCGATGGCCTCGGCCGGCAGCTGCTTGCCCACCAGTTGCGGGCCGAGCGCCTGCGCGGCGCGTGCCAACCGGGCGGTGCGCCGGTCTGAGCGGGTGTTCCAGTCTTTGTGCATGTGCCGACGATAGGCATCCCTGCACGGGCGATCAATCACGCAACGGCACGAACCATTACGCGCAGCGTAACGGTCCGCACCCCTACACCAGCGTCGTCTTCAGCGCGCGGCACACGGCCAGCAGCGCCAGCAGGTTGGGATCGCGCTCGCGGCTGCGCAGGAAGTTCAGCCCGATGGTCTGGCGCACCCGGTACCGCGGATGCAGCGGGATCAGGCGCACGTTGTCGGGCAGCACCTGGCGCACGCGGCCGGGCAGCAGGGTGCAACCCACGCCACCGCCCACCAGGTTCATCAGGGAGTAGATGTCGCCGGTGTGCATGGCGATCTGCGGCGCGAAACCGGCGATGCGAAAGGCTTGCGCGAAGCTGTCGTGGGTGGCGAAGCCTTCCGTGAGGCTGACGAAGCGCTCCTGCGCGCAGGCATTCAGGTCGACCTCGGAGGACGCGGCATAGGCCGAATGGGCGGGTGCGGCGAAGAGGGTCTCGTCTTCGAACAACGGCTCGGACTCGATGTCGGGCGCACCGGCCGGCACGGCCATCAGCGCGGCCTCGATGGCGCCATCGCGCAGCTTCTGCAGCAGGTCGGCGTTGGAGCCCAGCAGCAGCTCGGTCTGCACGTCGGGCCGGCGCTGCTTCATGGCCAGCACCAGCGCGGGCACGGCGCGGCTGGTCAGCGAGTACATCGACCCCATGCGGATGCGGTCGGCCGCGTAGCCGGCGATCTCGCGGGTGGCGCGGATGCCTTCGGACAGCCGCGCGGCCGTGTCGCGCGCCGCCTCCGCCAGCCGGTGCGCGGCCGGGGTCGGCACCAGGTTGCGCCCTTCCTGGCGAAACAGCACGCAGCGCATGCCCTCCTCCAGCGCGTGCAGGGCACGGTGCACGCTCACGGTGCTGGTCTGTAGGCGCTCGGCGGCGCGCGCGAGATTGCCGGTCTCCATGAAGGCCTGCAGCACGCGCAGTTGCCGCAGGGTGATCGCATCGTCGTCGGGCGTGGACATGGCGCGAGTGTCCTCCATCGCGCCCCGCTCCGGCACCGCCGGGCCCGGCAGTGCGCGGTGCGGCCTACGAGGCCACGAACACCCGCGCCTTGCGCGGATTCACGACCACGCGGTCGCCTTCCTTCAGCCCCAGCGCCTGGAACGCGGCCGCGCCCATCTGCGCTTCGAGGATCTCCGGCTCGCCAGGGGCGGCGGCTGCGGTGCGCTCCAGCTCCAGCCGCGCGATGGGCCCGACCACGATGGCACGGGAGAGGCGGGCGGCAATGCCGGTGAGGCCTTCCGCGTACGGCACCACCTCCAGGTCGTGCGGGCGCACGTAGGCCACCGCCTTGGCGTCGCGCGCATCGCCATGTTCGGGCGAGGCCAGCGTCACGCCGTGCTGGTCCTCGCCGATGCGCACCTCGCCCTCGTGCGCGCGCCCATGGAACAGGTTCACGTCGCCGAGGAAACCGTAGACGAAGGGGTTCGCCGGGTGATCCCAGACCTCCTGCGGCGAGCCGATCTGCTCGATGTGGCCCTTGTTCATCAGCACCACGCGGTCGGCCACTTCCAGCGCCTCTTCCTGGTCGTGCGTGACGAAGATACTGGTCACGTGCAGCTCATCGTGCAGGCGGCGCAACCAGCGGCGCAGTTCCTTGCGCACCTTGGCGTCCAGCGCACCGAAGGGTTCGTCCAGCAGCAGCACCTTGGGCTCCACGGCCAGGGCGCGGGCGAGCGCGATGCGCTGGCGCTGGCCGCCCGAGAGCTGCGCGGGGTAGCGGTCCGCCAGCCAGTCCAGCTGCACCAGGCCCAACAGCTCGTGCACCTTGCGCTGGATGGTCGCCTCGTCGGGGCGCGTTGGGCGCGGCCGCACGCGCAGGCCGAAGGCCACGTTCTCGAACACGGTCATGTGGCGGAACAGCGCGTAGTGCTGGAACACGAAGCCCACCTGCCGTTCGCGCACGTGCACGTCGGTGGTGTCTTCACCGCTGAACAGGATGCTGCCGGCGTCGGCTGTCTCCAGCCCCGCGATGATGCGCAGCAGGGTCGTTTTGCCGCAGCCCGAAGGGCCCAGCAGGGCCATCAGTTCGCCGGACGCGATGTCCAGGCTCACGTTGCGCAGCGCGTGGAAGTCGCCGAACTGCTTGCTGACGTTGCGGATCTCGATGCTCATTGGGGATTCTCCGTGCTGCACACTGCGATGCGAGCCCCCTTCGGGGCGGCCGTGCGGCGGCTCATGGCTTTGTACTCAGGGGACGTTCAGGCCGCTGCGGGCGTGGGCCGCTCGGGCGGCAACTCGGCGATGGCGCGCATCTCGCGCGCATGGCGCCACTCCACCACCGACTTGATGACCAGCGTGACCAGGGCCAGCAGCGCCAGCAGCGAGGCCACGGCGAAGGCCGCCACCGACTGGTATTCGTTGTAGAGGATCTCCACATGCAGCGGCATGGTGTTGGTCTGGCCGCGGATGTGGCCCGAGACCACCGACACCGCACCGAACTCGCCCATGGCCCGCGCATTGCACAGGATCACGCCGTAGATCAGGCCCCACTTGATGTTGGGCAGCGTCACGCGCCAGAAGGTCTGCCAGCCCGTGGCGCCGAGCACGATGGCGGCCTGCTCCTCCTCGCTGCCCTGCGCCTGCATCAGCGGGATCAGCTCGCGCGCGATGAAGGGGAAGGTCACGAAGATCGTGGCCAGCACGATGCCGGGGATCGCGAAGATGATCTTGATGTCGTGCGCGGCCAGCCACGGGCCCAGCCAGCCGTGCGCGCCGAAGACCAGCACGTACATCAGGCCCACCACGACCGGCGAGATCGAGAACGGCAGGTCCACCAGCGTGGTCAGGAAGGCCTTGCCGCGGAACTCGTACTTGGCTATTGCCCATGCGGCCGCCACGCCGAAAACCAGGTTCAGCGGCACCGTGATGGCGGCGGTGATCAGGGTCAGCCGGATCGCGGACCAGGCATCGGGCTCCTTCAACGCGGCGAGGTAGGCATCGAGCCCCTTGCGCAGCGCCTCGGTGAACACCGCCGCCAGCGGCAGCACGAGGAACAGCGTGATGAACACCAGTGCGATGCCGAGCAGCGTGCGGCGCACCCAGGGCGCCTCCTGCGTGCTGAAATGTTTCTTGCGCAGGTCACGACCAGCCATCAGACACCTCCCGAGCGCTTGCGCTGCCAGGCCTGCAGGCCGTTGATCAGCAGCAGCAGGATGAACGAGAACACCAGCATCACGACGGCCACGGCGGTCGCGCCCAGGTAGTCGTACTGCTCGAGCTTGCCGATGATGATCAGCGGCGTGATCTCGGAGATCAGCGGCATGTTGCCGGCGATGAAGATCACCGAGCCGTATTCACCCACCGCCCGCGCGAAGGCCATCGCGAAGCCGGTCAGCAGCGCCGGTGCGATGGAGGGCAGGATCACCTTCGTGAAGGTCTGCAGGCGCGTGGCGCCGAGGCTCATCGCGGCCTCTTCCAGCTCTTTCTCGGTGTCCTCGAGCACGGGCTGCACGGTGCGCACCACGAAGGGCAGGCCGATGAAGATCAGCGCGATGACCACGCCGTTGGGGTTGTAGGCGAGCTGAATGCCCAGCGGCTCCAGGTACTGGCCGACCCAGCCGTTGCCCGCCAGCAGCGCGGTCAGAGAGATGCCCGCCACGGCGGTGGGCAACGCGAAGGGCAGGTCCACCAGCGCGTCCACGATTTTCTTGCCGGGGAACTCGTAACGCACCAGCACCCAGGCCACCAGCAGGCCGAAGACCGCGTTCACGCAGGCCGCGATGAAAGAGGCGCCGAAGCTCAGGCGGTAGGACGCCACCACGCGCGGTGAACTCACGGCCTCCCAGAACTGGGGCCAGCTCATGGTGAGTGTCTTGAACACCAGCGCGGAGAGCGGTATCAGCACGATCAGGCTGAGGTACAGCAGCGTGTAGCCCAGCGTGATGTGGAAGCCGGGCAGCACGCGCTTGGCCGCGCGGCGCTGGGGCGGTGCCGCGCCTGGCGTGGGGGATGCTGCGATGGAAGCCGCGCTCATGGGGTCGTTGCAGTTGGGACGTAGAAAGAAGTGCGCGCCGCGAAGGGCGGCGCGCCAGGTTGTGCCGGCTCCTCCGCCAGAGCCGCCTTATTTGACGGTATAGATCTTGTCGAACTGTCCACCGTCGTTGAAGTGGACTTTCTGCGCTTCGCCCAGCGAGCCGAAGTAGTCCTCGACGCGGAACAACGTGATGGGCTTGAACACGGCGGCGTACTTCTTCAGCACGGCCTGCGATGTCGGGCGGATGGCGTGCTTGGCCGCGATCTCCTGGCCTTCTTCCGAATACAGGTAGTCCAGGTAGGCCTTGGCGACCTCGGCCGTGCCTTTCTTGGCCACGGTGCGCTCGACGATGGCCACCGGGTTCTCGGCCACGATGCTGGTCGAGGGGTGGATCGCATCGACCTTGCCCTTGCCGAACTCGTTGTCCACCGAGACCACTTCCGATTCGAAGGTGATCAGCACGTCGCCGATGTTGCGTTGCAGGAAGATGGTGGTGGCGTCACGCCCGCCCTTGGCCAACACGGGCACGTTGGCGTACAGCTTCTTCACGAACTCGGCGGCCTGCGCATCCGTACCGCCGGCCTTGCGCACCGAACCCCAGGCCGCGAGGTACGCCATGCGACCGTTGCCACCGGTCTTGGGGTTGACCACCACGACCTTGACGTCGGGCTTGACCAGGTCGTTCCAGTCCTTGATGCCCTTGGGGTTGCCGTTGCGCACCAGGAACAGCATGGTCGATGTCGTGGGCGAGGCGCCATTCGGGAAACGCTTGGTCCAGTCCTTGGCCACCACGCCGCTGCCGGCCAGGAAGTCGATGTCGGTGGTGGTGTTGAAGGTCACCACGTCCGCGTCCAGCCCGTCGTTCACGGCACGCGCCTGCGCGCTGGAGCCGCCATGCGCCTGGTCGACCTTGATGTCCTTGCCCGTGGTCTTCTTGTAGTTGGCGATGAAGGCGGCGTTGTAGTCCTTGTAGAACTCGCGTGCCACGTCGTAGGACGCATTGAGCAGCGTCTGGGCAGAGGCCAGGCCGGCGGCCGTGAAGGCCAGGGTGGCCGCGGCGAGGCGGAGGGTCTTGTGCATGGCGGGTGTCCGGTTGGGGGGCTCCGGTGGTCGACACACCGAGGCCGCGGAGATGAGGGCGGACCGGGATTGTGGGTTGCCGCCCTCCGAAACCCAACGAATACTTGCTTCTGTGTTTATGCTGTCACCGCATAAGAAGCCGTGGCTTGCGGTGATTTTTCTCAGTTGGCAGCCGTCGTGCCCAGCAAGCCCTTGCGCCGGCTCCACTCCAGCACCGTGTCGATGCACTGCTTGAGCTGCTCGGGCTGCCCCAGGTAGTAGTGCGTGGCGCCCTGGATCACCACCAGTTCCTTCTCGGGTGTGCCCAGCGCCGCGTGGATGGTCGGGTTGTGCGTGGCGGGCACGGCGTCGTCCGCCTGGTTCTCGATCTGCAGCACCGGGGTCTTCGTGATGCGCGGTGCCGACAGCGTGCCCTTGGCCTGCGAGGTGTCGTAGGACCATTGCGAGAGCCAGGTGCGCAGCGTGGAGAAGCGCGCCAGCCCGGCCGGGGCACTGTTGGCGACGCTGGGCGAGCCCAGGTAGCAATGGTTGGGCTTGCGGCCGTTGGGGTCGACGGTGGCGTCGATCCAGCGCACGTCGCACATGGTGCGGTGGATGACGAAGCCACGTTCCACCTCGCCGTCGTTGCGCGCCTTCAATGTCGCGAGCATGTCCTGCACCCAGCCGGTGATCTTGCGGCTGCGCGCGATCTGCGCGGCGCGGAAGCGCGCCACGAATTCCGGCGAGAACGGCGGCTTGTTCGGGCAGGCCGGGTTGTAGATGTCGAGTTCCAGGTCGCGGTCGTCGGGGTTCAGCTCGTCCTTGACCGACGGGTCCAGCCACTCCGTGAGCGTCTCGGCGCGGCTCAGGTGCGCGGCGATGAAGATGATGCCGTCGGCCGGGATCAGCTTCGCGGCCGTGAGGTCGTATTCGTCGCCCGCGGGCGTGTGCGTGATGCCCGGGTTCTCGGCCTGGCTCTGGTAGAAGAGCGACAGCGAGCCACCGCCGGACCATCCCACCAGGATGACCTTTTTGTAGCCGCAGGTCTCCTTGGCCCACTTCACGTACTGGCCCATGTCGAAGCAGACCTTCTCCATGATCAGCGCGCTGTCGTTCTTGGGGTAGCGGCTGCCCGCGCAGACCACGTGCAGGCCCGCGTTCGCGAGCGCCGCCGGCATGGGCAGCAACTGCAGCGTCGACGACGGGTGCATGAAGATATAGACCGTATCCGACTTGGGGTTGCCATGCGGCACGAAACGCTGGCCCTCCAGCGCCACGAAGCCCTGGGTGCCCACGAAGCCGTAGGTCTCCGCGAACTTGGGGGATTCGGGGAACTGCAGGATGATGGGGATGCGGTCGAACGCCTCTTGTCTGTCGGCCATGGTGTCTCCGGATGTTGGCAATTTGAATATCAAAAAGTGGTATTTCAGTCAACTAATGGGTAACCATAGTAGGCTGCAGTTTCATTTATTGATATCTTACGCAGGTGCAGGTCCACTGTACCTTCAACCCTCCGAGGAGACAACCCATGAAATCCAAGATGTGGCGCGCCACTGCCCTGGCCAGCTTCGCGGCACTGGCCTTTCAGCCGATGGTCAGCGCGGCCGAAACCGGTGTCACCGACACGGAAATCACCATCGGGCTGTTCGCCCCCATGTCCGGCCAGCTCGCCAACTTCGGCTTCGACCCGCTGCAGGCCGCCAAGATGTGGTACGAGGAGGTGAACAAGAAGGGCGGCATCCACGGCCGCAAGATCAAGCTGGTGGTGGAGGACGACAAGTGCAGCCCGACCGAGGTGGTCGCGGTGGTGAAGAAGCTGGTCACGGTGGACAACGTGTTCATCCTCAACGGCGGCTCCTGCACGGCGCCCGCGGTGGCGGCCCAGGAATTCGTCACGCGCGAGAAGGTGCCTTTCGTGATGCTCAACGCCGCTGGTGACGGCGCGGTCCACCCGCCCACGAAATACGTGTACGGCGCCTTCGGCGGCACGCAGCGCTCGGTGGGCGCCACGCTGGTGGAGTTCGCCGTGAAGGAGCTCAAGGCCAAGAAGATCGCCTACTTCGCCGACGACAACGAGTTCGGCAACTCCAACTTCGCCACGGCCAAGGCCACGGCCGACAAGCTCGGCGCGCAGATCGTGACGGCAGAGCGCCTGGCCCCGGGCAAGACCACCGACGTGACCGCGCCCATGCTCAAGACGCGCCAGGCCCAGCCCGACGTGATCATCAGCGCGGCCTACCCCGCGGGCACGGTGCTGCTGGCGCAGAAGTACGGTGAGTACGGCATGACGAAGATCCCCTTCGTGATCGCCGTGCAGGGCATCCCCGACCCCGCCGTGTTCGCCAAGAACGTCGACAACGATGCCGCGCTGGCCAACGTCTACTACAGCTCGCCGCTCAACGACCTGACCGACGGTCCGAAGCAGCAGAAGTGGCTCGCCATGTACAAGCAGTACTACCCGGACCGCAAGCCCACGGCCTTCATGACCTACGGGTTGCCTTCGGCGATGGCGATCACGCGGGCGCTGGAGAAGGCCGGCAAGGACCTGACGCGCGAGAAGTTCGTCACCGCGATGGACCAGACCAACTTCGAGTCGGAAGTGCTGGCCGGCCCCACCGCCTTCGGGCCGGACCGCCGCGACGGCTACCGCTCCTCGATCTTCATCAAGTTCGACGGCAAGAGCTACAAGCTGATGCCCGGCAGCTACACCTGGAACGGTGTCGACGGCGCGCTGAAGTAAGCCGCAGCTCCCGCCCGCCCTGCGGCGGCCCCACGGCGGGCCGCCGCGTCTTCGCAACCCGCCAGAGACGGATCAACTCTCCATGGACCTCTTCCTGCAGGCCCTGCTCAGTGGCATCGTCACGGGCTTTGTCTACGCGCTGATCGCGCTGTCGGTGGTCATCATCTACAAGTCCACCGACGTCATCAACTTCGCCGGGGGCGAGGTCGTCATGGTGGGCGGCTACATCGGCCTGGTGGGCGTGATGCTGATGCACCTGCCCTACATCGCGATCTTCGCCATCGGTGCCGTGGCGGCCTTCATCGTCGGCGCGTTCTTCGACCGCGTGGTGCTCACCAAGATCCTGGGCCGGGCCCAGCCCGGCCAGAGCATCATGGTGGCGATGGTGATCGCCACCGTGGGCCTGTCGTACGTGCTCAAGGGCACGGTGCGGTTGTTTCCCATCGCCGACGACGTGCGCCGGCTGCCGCCCATGTTCCCGGGCGAGCCCATCTTCCTGGGCAACATCATCCTGCAGCGCCAGGACATCGCCATCGTGCTGGTGTGCTCGGTGGTGATGGTGGCGCTGTGGGCCTTCTTCTCCTTCACCATGACGGGCAAGGCGCTGCGCGCCACCAGCCAGAACCCGCGCGCCGCAGCGCTGGTGGGCATTCCGGTGCGCGCCATGCGCATGGCGGTCTGGGGCATCGCCTCGGTGCTGTCCACCGTGGCCGGCATCCTGCTCGCGTCCAAGCTCATCATGACGCCCGACATGGGGGTCATCGTGATCATGGCCTTCGCCGCGGCAACCATCGGTGGCTTCACCAGCCTGCCGGGCTGCATCGTGGGCGGCATCATCCTGGGCGTGATCCAGAACCTGGTGGGCCTGTACCTGCCCTCGCGCGCGATCTCGGTGGCGCCCTTCCTGGTGATCATGCTGATCCTGCTGCTGCGTCCGCAGGGGCTGTTCGGCGGGCCCGTCGTGGCCAAGAAGGTCTGAGCCATGTACGGTTCCCCGAGTCTCCGACGCCTGTCCCTGCTGGCCATCATGGCCGTGCTGGGTTTCCTGCTGCCCCTGTGGCTGCCGGCGTATTTCCTGTACATCGGCAACTACCTCATGACCTTCGCGGTGCTGGCGATCGGGCTGGACCTGCTGCTGGGATGGGCGGGCCAGTTCGCCTTCGCGCACATCGCCTTCTTCGGCGTGGGCGCCTACGGCACGGTGCTGCTGCAGACACGTTTCGGCCTGCCCTTCGTGCTCGCCATGCCGGTGTCGGCGGTGGTGGCCGCGGTCATCGGCATGCTGCTGGCGTTCCCGGCGGCCAAGCTGCGCGCGGTGTACCTGGCGCTGGCCACCTTCGCCTTCGCCGAGGGCGCGCAATGGGTCTTCAACTCCTGGGATTCCGTGACCGGTGGCGCGGACGGCCTGCGCATCAAGGCGCCGGTGGTCTTCGGCCATGCCATGGGCACGGACGCGGGCGCCTTCCCCGTGGTCACGATCGTGCTGGTGCTGATCCTGGCAGCGACGTTGTACCTCACGACCTCCAAGCTCGGCCGCTCTTTGTGCGCGATCCGCGACAGCGAACACGCGGCCACCGCCTCGGGCATCGACGTGCGCGCCACCAAGATCATCGTGTTCGCCATCTCGGCGGCGTACGCGGGCATCGCGGGCGGGCTGTTCACCACCTACCAGTCCTTCATGAACCCGGAGAGCTTCGGCTTCACGCAGATCGTGCTGGTGCTCTCGATGATCGTGGTCGGCGGGCTCGGCACGCTGCCGGGCACGCTGATCGGCGTGGTGCTGCTGGGCATCCTGCCCGAGCTCATGCGCACCGCGATGCGCAGCCTGCTGCTGTGGCAGGAGATGGTCTATGGCTTCATCCTGATCCTGGCCATGATGTACATGCCGCGCGGCATCTGGGGCACCTTCTTCGCAGGCAAGGAGAAGCGGGCATGAGCGCTTCTTCTGCATCAGCCTCCCACTTCTCGCTGCACAACGTGGTGGTGCGCTTCGGCGGCCTCACCGCGCTCAACGACTTCTCGATGGACGTGGCGCAGGGCAGCATCCATGCGCTGATCGGCCCCAATGGCGCGGGCAAGTCCACGGTGTTCAACTGCTGCTCACGCTTCTACACGCCGGCTTCGGGCGACATCGTCTTCGAAGGCCAGTCGCTGCTCAAGGTGCCGGCGCACCAGGTCGCCCGCATGGGCGTGGCGCGTACCTTCCAGAACATCGAGTCCTGCCGCAGCCTCACCGTGCTGGAGAACCTGCTGATCGGCATGGCCTCGCGCATTCCGAAGTACTTCTCCTTCGGCCCCGGCGGCAGCCGCCGCGCGGCCGAACAGCAGGCGGTGCGCGACGCCGAGGCGCTGCTGGAGCGGCTGGGCCTCTCGGCCCTGCGGGACGTGCGCGCCGAGGCACTGGACTTCGGTGGCCAGAAAAAGCTGGACCTGGCGCGTGCCCTGGCCTCCAAGCCGCGCCTGCTGCTGCTCGACGAGCCGGCTGCCGGCCTGCGCACCCAGGAGATCCACGCGCTCGACGCGCTGCTGGTGGACCTGTCGCGCAGGGAAGGGCTCACGGTGGTGCTCGTGGAGCACGTGATGGAGCTGGTGATGGGCGTGGCCGACCGCATCACCGTGCTCAGCTTCGGCCAGAAGATCGCCGAGGGTGCGCCCGCCGACGTGCGCAGCGACCCCAAGGTCATCGAGGCCTATCTCGGACGGGACGCCGATGCTTGAACTGCAAGCCATATCCGCCAGCTACGGGCGCGTGCGCGCCCTCGAGAACGTGTCGCTGCAGGTGCCCGCCGGCAAGCTGGTCTGCCTGCTGGGCGCCAACGGTGCAGGCAAGACCACCACGCTCAACTGCATCTCCGGCGTCGTGCCGCTGACGGGCGGACGCATTGTCTTCGAGGGCGATGACATCACGGGCTGGTCCATCGACCGCATCGTGGCGCGCGGCATCGTGCAGGTGCCCGAGGGCCGCGAGATCTTCCCCGAGATGAGCGTGACCGACAACCTGCTGCTCGGCACCTGGCTGCGCCGTCGCGACAAGAGCGCGAAGGCCGGCTTCGACCGTGTCTACGACTACTTCCCGCGACTGGCCGAGCGTGCGCAGCAGATGGCAGGCACGCTCTCCGGTGGCGAGCAGCAGATGCTGATGCTGGGCCGCGCGCTGATGGCCGGCCCCAAGCTGTTGCTGCTCGACGAACCCAGCCTGGGCCTGTCGCCGCTGCTGGTGCAACAGCTCTTCGAGATCGTGGCGCGGGTGCATGCCAGCGGCGTGCCCATCCTGCTGGTGGAGCAGAACGCGCGCGTCGCGCTGGCCGCCAGCGACCATGGCTACATCCTCGAGAACGGTTCCATCCGCCTCGATGGCTCGGCCGCCGAGCTCGCGGGCAACCCGGCGGTGCAGGCGGCCTACCTGGGCGGTGGGCGCGACAAGGCGAAGGCGCACGCATGAGCGCCGCCGGGCCGTTCCCAAGGCGCTCAGCACCGCAGCGCGTAGCGCGGAGGGTAGTCCAGTGAGCCGCCGGGCCGCTCCCAAGGCGAATAGCACCGTAGCCGAAGGCGAAGGTACTCCAGTCAGCGGCATGCAGGCCCTGCCGCCCACGCTGCGTCCCGACATCGCGCAGCGATTCGACTGCACGCCGATGCGCGAAGCGGACTTCCATGCCGACGCCGCGCGGCCCGGCCTGCAGGTCCGTGACCTGGGCCTGCGCGCTGCCACGGGCGGGCTGATGCAGGCCCGCCATGTGCGTGCCACGGCTGCAGGCGGCGGCATCGGCTGGCATTGCCATGACCACGACTTCCATTTCCTCTACCTGCTGCAGGGCACGCTGGAGACCCTGACGCAGGACGGCGCCAGCCTCACGCTGCGCGCCGGCGACTGCGTACACCTGCCCGCGCTGTACCGCCACCACGACATCGCGCACTCGGCAGATTTCGCGATGGTGGAGATCACGGCACCGGCCGACATGCCGGCCATCGTGGGCCGCAACGTGGTGCTGCCGGTTGTGCGCCCGCAGGCCGGGCGTACTTCGGTCTTTGCCGTGGACTACGACGGCCCACAGGCCTACAAGGTGGGCGAGGGGCCGCGCCGCTTCCTGGCCTACCGCGACGCGGCCGCCACCGCGGCCACCGGGCGGCGCGTCAACATCAACGTGGTGCGCAACAGCCAGGCGGGCGACAGCTCCACGGGCTGGCATTACCACACGCTGGCCTGCCAGTTCGTGCATGTGCTGCGGGGCTGGTCACGTGTCGAGGTCGAGGGCGAGGCCGGCGAGTTCCTGCTGCAGCCGGGCGACAGCATGACCATCCCGCGTGGCTGCAAACACGACGTGACCGGCTTCTCCGCGGACTTCCAGGTCCTGGAGCTCAACATCCCCGCCGACTACGACACCATCGCCTGCGATCCACCGCAGGCACGCCCCGTTCACAGCAGCCCCGCAGCGGGGCGATAAGGAGAACCCCCATGCGTCCATTGAGCCTGAACCACGTGGCCTACGTGACCTGGAACACCGCAGAGACCGTGCGCTTCTACACCGAGGTGCTGGGCATGAAGCTGCGGGGCCATGCCAGCGGCACCAAGGTCAGCACCGGCGACACCGGCCGCTTCCTCCACACCTTCCTGGAGATGGAGGACGGCTCGCACATCGCCTTCTTCGAGATCGACGGCGTGGGCCGCGAAAGCCACCAGACCCCGGTGCCGCAATGGGCCCGGCACATCGCGCTGAATGTCGAATCGGAGGTGGTGCTCTCCGAATGGGAGCAGCGGCTGCGCGCGCACGGCGTGGACTTCGTGGGCCCCATCGACCATGAGGGCACGTGGAAGTCGATCTACTTCTTCGACCCCAACGGCATCCGCCTGGAGCTGACCCACCAGACCCGTGAACTCACCGACGACGACGAGGCCAGAGCCAAGGTCGTGGTGGACGACTGGGCGAAAGAGCGCGGACAGATCCCGGCGTGAGCCGGCGGCTGCATCAGGCCGGGGTTGCCAGCTTGCCGCTCACCTCGTCCGCGTAACGCAGCACCAGTTCCCCGAACACATCCTCGTTGAAGAATGCGCTGCGCCGGCTGTCGTAGACCAGGGTCAGGCTGCCGATGACCAGGCGGTCGCCGTTGAAGATGGGCGCCGAGATGCCCGACACGTTGGGGTCAAGTTCACCGTGCGACACATAGAACTTCTTGCGCCGGCATTCGCGGAAATGCCGCGAGAACGTGCTCCAGTCCGCGCCGATGGCCTGCGCTTCGGGCGTGTGGCCATGGGTCTCGTAGATGCGCTTGAGCCGCGCGGGCGTCAGGTGGGCCAGGATCACGTGCGCGGCGGCGCCCTTGAACAGCGGCAGTACGTTGCCCCGCTCGAAGTCCAGCGCCAGTTCATCGGGGCCGCGTTCGCGGTGGACCATGATGACCTGGTCTTCGTAGATGCTGCACAGGATCGCCGAGCAACCCGTGACGCTGGCAAGATTCTTCTGCGCATCGCGGCTGGCCAGCAGGATCGGGTCGCACAGGCGGATCTGGTGGTCGAGCTGGATGATGCGCGGCCCCAGCGCATAGCGCCCCGACAGCCGCGTGAGCATGCCCGCGTCGCAGAGCTGGCGCATGTAGCGGAAGGCCGTGGGACGCGAGGTGCGCAAGCGGTCTGCCACGTCCTCGGCACTCAATGTGATGTCCTTCTCGGAAAAGAGGTCCAGCACCTGCAGGACTTTGATGACTTGGGACATTTTTCTCCAACAGACCTCGATGGGACACGCACGGAAATTCTAGGGACTTTCCTTGCGCGGCCCATGGATGCTTACCCTTGAGGAGGGCCACTCCATGAACACTTCAACCTCCACGGCGCCCGTCGCCATCGTCACCGGCGGCGGCCAGGGCCTGGGCCGCGAGATCGTGCTGCGCTTCCTGCGCGAGGGCGTGCGTGTCGTCGCCTGCGACATGAATGCCGACACGCTGGCGCAGACGCTGGCCCTCGCCGGAGAGCACAGCGCGCGCCTGCGCACGATCGTGCAGGACGTCACGGCCGACGACGCGCCGCGCGATGCGGTGCAGCTCGCGCTGCAGGCCTTCGGCGGCCTCGACTGGCTGGTGAACAACGCCGGCATCGGAAGCGCCAAGGCCGTGCACGACACCACCGACGCCGACTGGGACCGGTATGCCAACGTGAACCTGCGCAGCGTCTTCCGCTACAGCCGCGAGGCATTGCCGCACCTGCAAGCCGGGCGCGGCAGCATCGTGCACATGGCGTCCACGGTGGGCATCATCGGCTCGGTCGCCACCGCGCCCTATGCCGCCACGAAGGCCGCGCTGGGTGGACTCACGCGGCAGATGGCCACCGACTACGGGCCGCGCGGCATCCGCATCAACGCCGTGGCGCCGGGCATCGTGGAGACGCCGCTGACGATGGAGCGCGTGCGCAACAACGCGGCCTTCAAGGCGCTGATCGTCGACACCGTGCCCTTCCCGCGCATCGGGCGCGCGGAGGACATCGCCAACGCGGTCTACTTCCTGTGCTCGGACCAAGCCTCGTTCATCAACGGCCACACGCTGGTGGTGGACGGGGGCTGGAGCGTGGTCAACTACATCGCGCCGCCGGCATGACGACGCCCCCCGTTTGGCCGGCTCACTGCGTGTAGCCGTCCCATCCCCCCACTGGGGGGCGCACCCGGTGGCCCGGCGAAGCCGGTTCCACGGGTGCACTGGTTGGTGCAAGCATTCGGTTTTTGCTGCGCCGGAGAAGCAGTCGCCGTTCAGGCGCTTGCTTTTTTTGCCAGGTGCATGCCGGCCAGCCAGCCGAAGGTGAGGGCCGGCCCCAGCGCGATGCCCGGGCCGGGGTATTCACCGCCGGCGATCGAATGCATGTCGTTGCCCACCACGTACAGGCCGTCAATCACGCGGCCCTGCGCATCGAGCGCGCGCGCCTGCGTGTCGACCTGGATGCCCAGCACCGTGCCCACGTCGCCGGGGTAGACCTTCACGGCGTAGTAGGGGCCCTGTCCCAGCGGGCCGACGCAGGGATTGGGCTGGTGCGTGGCGTCGCCGAGGTTGCGGTCGTAGGCGCTCACGCCCTTGTGGAAGTCGGGGTCCTGGCCTGTTGCGGCATGCCGGTCGTAACGCGCCACCGTGTCGACGAAGGCGGCCGCATCGATGCCCGCCTGGCTGGCCAGGCCCGCCAGCGTCGGCGCGCGCAGCAGGTAGCCCTCGCGCACCAGGTGCTCGCGGGGCCGCCCGCCGGGCAGCGCCAGGCCCAGGCCCCAGCGCTCCATGAACTCTGCACCGCACACCAGCAGCGCGGGGGTGTTGGACATGCCTCCCGGTGCGCCATAGAGCGCCCGCACGAAGTCGTGGTACGAGCAGGCCTCGTTGACGAAGCGCCGGCCCTGCGCATTCACGGCGAGCAGGCCGGGCTTGGCACGGTCCCACACCAGGTGCGGGTAGAGCTGCGTGCTGCCGTCGCCCCGCTTGCGCACCGAGACGGGTGCCCACAAGGCGGCATCCGTGTGGCCGCTGCCCAGCACGGCGCCCACGCCCTGGGCCAGGCCCAACCCGTCGCCGGCGTTGTCGTGTGGCGCCATCGAATGCGGCCAGGCGGGCTGGCGGTAGTGGCGGGCGCGCAGCTCCGCGCTGCCCGAGAAACCGCCCGTGGCCACGACCACGCCGCGGCGCGCATGCACCGTGATCTCCTGGCGGTTGCGGCGCAGGCGCGCACCCATGACGCGGCCCCCCTCCGGCGCGCGCAGCAGTTCCAGGGCCGGCGTGTCCAGCCAGTACGGGATGCGGCGATCGAGCAGGCTCTTGAACAGCCGCGCCGCCAGCGCGTTGCCCAGCAGCAGCCGCGTGCCGCGCGGGTAGCCCCGCAGGCGGTCGGTGAAGTAGCGCAGCACCATCCGCATGCCGTGGCGCCAGGAGGCGAAGGAGCGCGTCACGGCCAGCAGGTGCCGTGCATCGGTGATGGTCACCATCATGCCGCCCAGCACCATGAACTCGGCCAGCGGCGCACGCAGCTGCGCAAAGTGCTGGCGGCCCAGCAGCCGCCCGTCGAACTCCAGCGTGTCCACGGCGCGGCTGCCCTGGGCTGCACCGGGCAGGCCGGGGTAGTAGTCGGGCGAGACCGCACGCGCCGCCACGCGCAGTGCGCTGTGCTGCAGCATGTAGCGCAACGCGTCGGGCGCGGCGTCGAGGAAGGCCCTGCGCATGTCCTCGGAGGCGGCCGTGCCCACCGTGGCATGCAGGTAGTCCCACACGCGCTCGATGCTGTCGGCATGCATGGCGTTGGAGACATCGTTGAGGGGCAGCCACAGCGCACCGCCCGAGACGGCCGTGGAGCCACCGATGCGGTCGGTCTTCTCGACCACGAGCACGTCGAGCCCCTCCTGGTGCGCGGTCAGTGCGGCTGTCATGCCGCCGCAGCCGCTGCCGATGACCAGCACGTCGACGGCATGGTCGGCCGGGGTGGGTCCCTGGGTGTCTCCTGATGTCATGGTCGTCACGTGCGTGGCCCGCGGTACTGGAAGGTGCGCGGGATGGTAGTGCGCACAGCGGCTACAGTCGTGACCCCATGGAGACATTCCGCCCCACGCGACGCAGGTGATGCAACGCAAGACCCATCTCGATGCGCTGGCAGTCGGCCTGCTCGTGGCCTGCAGCATTGTCTGGGGCGCACAGCAGGTGCTGGCCAAGGCCACGGTGGCCGAGATCGCGCCCATCTTCCAGGCCGCCATCCGGCTGGGCGGTGCGACGGTGTTGTTGTGGATCTGGTGCCTGGTGCGCCGCGTCCCGCTCTTCGGCCGCGACGGTTCCCTGTGGCCGGGCCTGCTGGCGGGCGTGTTCTTCGCGGCGGAGTTCGCCCTTGCCTTCAGTTCCTTCCACTACACCAGCGCATCGCGCGCCACGCTGTTCCTCTACACCTCGCCCTTCTGGGTCGCGTTGCTGCTGCCCTGTCTGCTGCGCATCGAGCGCCTGCGGCCGCCGCAGTGGGTGGGCTTGCTGCTGGCCTTCCTGGCCGTGATGTTCGTGTTGCGCGACGGCGCGGTGCATGGCGCGCACCCGCAGCAGTGGCGTGGCGACCTGCTGGCGCTGGCCGGGGGGCTGGCCTGGGGCCTGACGACGCTTGTGCTGCGCGGCGCACCGTCGCTGGCCCGCGTGTCGGCAGAGAAGCTGCTGTTCTACCAATTGGGCGTGAGCGCCGTCGCGCTGCCACCGCTGTCGCTGCTGCTCGGCGAGCCCTGGAACTGGCACTGGAGCGGTTTCGCCATGGCCTCCATCGGCCTGCAGACCGCGGTGGGCGCCTTTGCCAGCTACCTGGCGTGGCTGTGGCTTCTGGGGCGTTACCCGGCCACGCGCATCTCGGTCTTTGTGTTCCTCACGCCCGTGTTCGCGCTGCTGTTTGGCGCCCTGTGGCTGGGCGAGGCCGTGAGTGTCCAGTTGCTGGTGGGCGTGGCCCTGGTGGCGGTGGGCATCGTGCTGGTGAACCGCAGGCCCGCTCCAGGCTGAAGCGTGGCGTGCACTGCCGCGCATCGCATGCGAAGGGCGCGGTGCGCGGTGGCACGATGGATGACCATCCCACGCACTTGGCCACCGGACCCTTCGGTGTTGTCATGCGCCGTGCAGGTGTGACAGACTCTGCTCAGCCGCACCGATGCGGGGCCGGCAACCTCCCTGTGTTCCAGTTACTCCTTCTTGAAAGGCGTTGCGTATGAACCAGAAGTTCAAATGGGTGTGGCACAAGGTCTGTCGGGCGCACCGCCCTGGCCTGCACACGGTGGGCCTGGTCGTGGCGACTTGCAGCGTGCCCCTGGCCCACGCGGGCGACTACTTCGTGGCCACCCCCGTGGAGCTCGGCATGGCGATCAACGCGGCGAATTCCGACGGCACGGCCAATACCTACATCACGCTGTTGGACAACATCACGCTGTACGTCGGCGGGGTGTTCGCTGCCTCCACCAATCCGGTCGCGCTGCTCCTGGAGACATCCGGATTCCTCCTGCGCTTCCAGGGCGCGGCGGCCTCGGTCACCGGCACGGGCAGTTATACCTTCATCAACTTCAACGGCGTGCCAGGATCCCCGACCCTGGCCGTGGCCAATGGGGCCGTGCTGCAGACGGATGGCGACATGTTCTTTTCCTCGGGAGGGTTCGACATCCGCGGAAACGGCAGTGCGGTCGTGGTCGAGGGGGATCTCCCGCTGGGCCGGCAGGGCGACGTCACGCTCACGCTCTCCGATGGCGCCAGGCTCTCGACCGGCCGCTCCTTCGTGGGGGAGAGCCCGACCGCCTCGCTCGCGACCACCATCACCGCCACCGTGGACGGCGCGGGCACGGTCTGGGATGCCGGCCAATTCCTGGGCATTGGTGGCGCGAGCGACAGTGCGGCCGTGACCGTGTCCAACGGCGGCACCCTGCGGCTCTCCGGTCCGGAACCGCGGGTCACCATAGGCCGTGGGGGAAGCGGAGCGCTGCTGGTGACCGGCGCGGGCTCCAGCCTGCTGCTCGACGAGGGTGAGTTGCAAATCGGGATCCGATTCGAAACGACGTTGGGGGCAGGAGCCGTCACCATCCGCGACGGCGGCCTGGTCGCGGTGCCCGCGGTGCAGATGGCGCTTGAAGACAGCGCGGCGAATGGCATCCTTGTCGTCGATACCGGAGGCACACTCCAGACGGCGGCGTTGTACAGGGAGCTGGGCACGGCATCCGTGACCTTCGACAACGGCACCCTGCGCGCGAGCGCGGCCAGCACCGCCCTCGAGCCATTGGTCTCCAGGTTCCTGCCCGGCAGCTTCCAGCTGGCGAGCGGTGGCATGCGCCTGGACTCCAATGGTTTCGATGTCACGGTGGCCAGCGTGCTGTCGGGCCCCGGTGGCCTGACCAAGGAGGGTCTCGGCACGCTCACGCTGTCCGACAACAACGTCTACGGGGGCACCACCACCGTTGGGCAGGGCCGGCTGCTGGCGGGGGTGACGAGCGCCTTCAGTCCCAACTCCGCACATGTGGTGGCGCCCGGCGCCGTGCTCGACACGGCGGGCTTGAACCAGGTGGTGGCGGGGCTGGACAACCGTGGCACGGTGTCCCTGCTCGGCAACCCCTTGGGCAGCACGCTGCGTACCACCGGCAACTATGTGGGCCGCGACGGGGTCCTGCGCATCGGCACCGTGCTCGGGGGCAGCGGCAGCATCAGCGACCGGTTGGTGATCGATGGTGCTGGCATCACTGCGAGCGGAACCACCACGGTGCAGGTCAACGTGCTCGGCGGGTTGGGCGCGTTGACCGTGGGCGACGGGATCGAAGTGGTCAGCGCGATCAATGGCGCAACCACCACGGCCCAGACCACCCGGGACGCGTTCAATCTGGCCGGCGGCCACATCGATGGCGGAGCCTATGAATACCGGTTGTACGCGGCGGATGCGACGGGCGCGGGTGAGAACTGGTACCTGCGATCCACGGTGCTGGTCCCTGAGGATCCGGTGACACCGACAACGCCGGTTCCTCCGGTCCCACCTGTACCTCCGGTACCTCCGGCAACCGCACTGGTGGCCGTGCCCACCTACCGTGTCGAGGTGCCGCTGTTCTCGGCGCTGCCGGAGCAGTTACGCGAAGCTGGCCTCGCCATGCTGGGCAACCTGCACCAGCGTGTGGGAGACGAAGGCCTGCGCGTCGGTGGCGCGAACACGACCGATGCCCGCCAGCGCCAGGCCTGGGGACGGCTCATCAGCGTGGACCGCAGCATCCGCCAGGGCGGTGCCGCAGACCCCCACAGCGAGGGCCGCCTGAAGGGCTTCCAGACCGGCACCGACCTGTGGGCGGACACCCACTGGCGTGCCGGCCTGTACGTGGCTCAGCTCGATGGCGACATGCGTGTCGACGGCCTGGCCTCGGGCATTGCCGGCAAGGCCGTGGGCAGCAACGACCTGCGCAGCCAGAGCCTCGGCCTCTACGGCACGTACATGGGCGACAACGGCTTCTATGCCGACGCAGTGTTGCAGGCGGGGCGCCTTCGGTATGACCTGCGCCCGACCAGGAGCGCCGCCATCAACGGCAACACCGGCCACAGCCGGCTGGCTTCCATCGAGGTGGGGCAATCCTGGCAGCTCACACCGCATTGGAAGGTGGAACCTCAGCTGCAACTCGTCTACCAGAGCCTGAACCTGCAGGACACGCAGATTGCTAGCGCGCTGGTCCAGCAGGACATCCACAGTGGCTGGATGCTGCGCGCGGGTGTGCGTGTAAAGGGCGAGCTCCGTACCGATGCAGGCGAGGTCGTGCAGCCCTATGCGCGGTTCAACCTCTACCGCAGGGGCAGCGGCACCGACATCACGCGCTTCATCGGCCCGGGCGGCACTGCCGCCCTCGCCACCCGGACCGGCGGCACCAGCAGCGAACTGGCCGCCGGTGCGACATGGAAGTTGGGCCCCAGCGTGAACCTCTATGGTGAGCTCGGCAAGCTCTGGGCCCCGGGTGGCAGCGCGCGCACGCGCAGCGGCATCAACGGCAGCCTGGGCATCCAGGTCCTTTGGTAAAGGCGCCGACATGCCGCCGGCACGTCGACGGTCAGCGTGCTGCGCTGGCTGCTGGTGATGCACCACAATACTGGCTGCAGTCCCAACCAGGAGAACACCATGCAATACCGGGGAAGCTGCCACTGCGGCCAGGTGGCCTATGAAGTGGACGTCGACATGCAGCCCGCGCTGGCCTGCAACTGCTCCATGTGCCAGCGCAAGGGTTCCTTGTTGTGGTTCGTGCCGCGCGACAAGCTTCGCCTGCTGACGCCCCAGGATGCCTCGCGGGCCTACACTTTCCACAAGCACCTGATCCAGCATTATTTCTGCCCCACGTGCGGAATCCATCCCTATGCGGAGGCCCCCGATCCCAAGGGCAACCCGATGGCGGCCATCAACGTGCGCTGCCTCGAAGGCATCGACCTCGCCGCCGTGCCGGTGCAGCAGTACGACGGGCGCGCCAAGTAGGACTTGCCTCTTCCCATGCCTCTATCTCCCGAAGCCCAGCGCAAGGCCGACAACGACCTGCTCCTCAAGGGCATCCTGTGCGTGGTGATCGGCGCGGCCGTGCTGCTGGCGCCGCATTTCCTCGCCAGCTCCGGCATGCGCGACACGCTCGCGCAGGCCCAGGCCGTGGGCTGGTTCGCCACGGTGCTGGGATGTGCGTTCGTGGGCCTGTTCGTGCGGCGGCGGGCGGCGGCGAAGCGGCGGTAGCCGTCGGCGCGCCGGCCGGCGGCGAGCATGGGGTCGCCGCGCACACCCAACAAAGCCTATTGACAGGCAAACAATCAATTTCTATGCTGGCGGGCAGCATGGGGGCTTCAGGGCGTCCCGGAAAATAGGCTATTGTTCTTTTCAAAGCAACCCAGATCGACTGAATCCCACGCCATGCTCCGAACCCCTCCGATCACAGCGACTGCCACCAGCACCCCCGCCACGCGCCCGCGTCCCACGCCGAAGTTCACCGCCGGTGCCACCACGCTGTATGCGCAACTGGCCAGCGTGCTGCGCGGCCGCATCCTCAGCGGGGAATGGGCCCACGACTCCGACA
Organism: Burkholderiaceae bacterium; assembly: GCA_965278985.1. Lineage (GTDB taxonomy): Bacteria > Pseudomonadota > Gammaproteobacteria > Burkholderiales > Burkholderiaceae_C > CAISIP01. Next base: position 5,021,425 of record OZ257131.1, read on the forward strand.
TTCCCAGCATCGACGACCTCTGCGTGCAGTACGGGCTCGGTCGCATCACGGTGCGCCAGGCGCTGCAGATCCTGGCGGGCGAGGGCCTGGTGTCCAGCCAGCGCGGACGGCGCACCTTCGTGACCTACGCGCCGGACCAGACCGAGGCCGCGCCGCTCTACGCCTCGCTGGCGTCGGTGGAGACACAGGCACCCGACTACCAGATCCGCGTGGTGTCGCGGACGCGGGTGGCCGATCTGCCGGGCACGCGCTGGACGGTCGGCAACTCCGGCGGCCCCTACATGCTGCTGCGCAAGATCGACCAGAGCGGGGCGCAGCCCTATGCCTGGTCGGCGATCCACATCGCCGAGGACATCTACAAGCGGTTCCCCAAGGGCGCCGAGAACCGGTCCAAGCTGCTGCGGCTGGTGGTGAAGTACGCCAAGTCCCCTGTGACCGAGGCGCGCGAGCGCGTGCGCGTGGCGGCGGCCGACTACGACGAGGCCGACGCGCTGGGCTGCGACATGGCCACCCCCGTGGCGCGGGTGGAGCGTGTGTTCTGCGATGCGACCGGGCGGGTCGTGTACTACGGCAACACCACCTACCGCGGCGATCGCTACGGCATGGAGCGCGACCTCTCGGCCTACCTCGAAGGCATGTAGCCGCCAGGCCCCCTCGCGGGGCCACTAGCGTCTTAAGAAGTACTATTGACAGGATATGAGGCCGTTAGCACAATACGCCGGCCCATCCCCACCCTTCAGGAGACACTTTCCATGCGCAGATTCCTCAGCGGCCTCGCCATCGCGATGCTGGGCATCGTTCCCCTCGCCCAGGCACAGGGCACCGCCTACCCCAACAAGCCGATCCGCCTGATCGTGGGGTACGCCGCCGGCGGCATCAGCGACATCATCGCGCGCACGGTGGCCCAGGGCATGGGCAAGCACCTGGGGCAGCAGGTGGTGGTGGACAACAAGCCCGGTGCGTCGGGCATGATCGGCTCGGAGTTGCTGGCCAAGGCGCCGCCAGACGGCTACACGCTGGGGCTGGCTTCGGGTGGGCCCATCACCATCAACATCCAGATGGTCGAGAAACCCCGCTACGACCCTGTCAAGGACTTCACGCCCATCGGCCTGGTCACGGTCAACGACATGGTGCTGATCGTCACCAACAGCTTCCCTGCGAAGGACTTCACCGAGTTCGTGGCCGAAGTGAAGAAGAACCCCGGCAAATACTCCTACGCCTCGGCCGGGCTCGGCCTGCCCACGCACCTGGGGGGCGAGCTGCTGAAGCAGACCGTGGGGCTGGACATGCAGCACGTGCCCTACAAAGGCGATGCACCCGCCCTCGTGGATGTGATCGCAGGCAACGTGCCCATGATGGTGGCGGCCTTCGGCTCCGCGGCCAACCAGATCAAGGCAGGCCAGGTGCGCGCCATTGCGGTGTTCAGCAAGGCGCGGGTGCCCAACGCCCCCACCATCCCCACCGTCGCGGAGATGGGCTACCCAGGCTTCAATGCCCTGACCTGGGGCGGCATCTCCGGCCCTGCCAACCTGCCGCCCGACGTCGTCGCGCGCCTGAGCACGGCCCTGAAGGCCACCATGAACGACCCCGAGGTGAAGGCCAAGTACGCCGAGATCGGCAGCAACCTGGCCTACACCTCGCCGGAGGAGCTGAGCGCCTTCATCAAGGACGATGCCGCCAAGTGGGGTGCCATCATCAAGAAGCTGGGGCTCAAGAGCTCGGAGTGAGCTGAGGCTGCCCGGTTCCCGGTTCCCGGTTCCCGTTTCCCGTTTCCCATCGCCATGGCATTGCCGCTGCACGGAATCAAGGTGGTGGAGCTGGGCCGGCTGATCGCCGCGCCCTGGGCCTCGCAGATGCTGGCGGACTTCGGCGCGGAAGTGATCAAGGTCGAGGACCCCCGCGGCGGCGACGCCATGCGCGCGCTGGGGCCGGGCTTCCTGCGCGACGCCGCCGGGCAGCCCACCAGCGACAGCGCCAAGTTTGCCTCCACCAACCGCAACAAGCGGTCCATCACCGTCAACCTGGCCGACCCCCGGGGGCAGGAGATCGTGCGCGGACTGGCGCGCGATGCCGATGTCTTCGTGGAGAACTACAAGGTCGGTGACCTGCAACGGCGCGGCCTGGATTACGACAGCCTGCGCGCCCTGAACCCAGGCCTCGTCTACGCCTCTATCACGGGATTCGGCCAGACCGGGCCCTACCGCCACATCGGCGCCATCGACCCGATGGTGCAGGCCTACAGCGGCTTCATGAGCGTGAACGGCGAAGCGGGCGGGCCACCGCTCAAGAGCAACGTCAACATCATGGACTTCGCGACGGGCATGTACGGCGCCTTCGCCATCATGATGGCGCTGTTCGAGCGCCGCGGTGGTGCGGGTGGCCGGTACATCGATCTCGGCATGCTGGACTGCGGCATCGCCATGATGTCCTTCACGATGCTGGCCTCACTGGCACACGGGCAACAACTGCCGCGCCTCGGATCGGGCAACGCCAACTGGGTGCCCAGCGGCGTGTTCACCTGCGCCGACGGGCCGCTGTACCTCGCCGTGGGTTCGGACAAGGACTTCGCGGCCTTCTGCCACGCCATCGGCCGGGACGACCTGGCCCGCGACGAGCGTTACGCGCGGCGTGCTGCGCGCGATGGCCACGTGTCGCTGCTGGAGGCCGTGGCGTCCGAGGCGCTGGCCACGCAGCCTGTCGCGCACTGGGTGCAGGCCTTCCAGTCCGTGGGCCTGATCGCCGCGCCCATCAGCGACTTCGCCGACATCGTGCGCAACCCGCAGGTGCAGGCGCGCGATACCGTCACGCAGCACCGCCACGGCGCGGGGGCCGACATCCCGATGGTGCGCAACCCGATCCGCATGGCGGGCCTGGACGCGCTGCCCACTGCCCCACCGCCACGCCTCGGCGAACACACCCGCGACATCCTGCGTGAGAGGCTGGGCCTCTCCGAAGACCGCATTGCCGCGCTGGCGAAAGACGGCGTGGTCTGAGCAAGCGCCCCATCCACCCCGGAGACCCCGAATGACCTTGTTCAAAACCCTGCGCGCCATGACCCTGGTGGCCGCCGCCAGCCTGGCCGCCGCATCGGGCTTCGCGCAGCCCTATCCCAGCAAGCCGATCCGCATGATCGTGCCCTTCGCCGCCGGTGGTGGCTCGGACATCAGCGGCCGCGCGCTCGCCAAGGAGCTCTCGGCCGAGCTGGGCCAGAGCGTGGTGGTCGAGAACCGCCCCGGCGCCTCGGGCCTGCTGGGCCTGGACGCCATCGGTGCGGCTGCGCCGGACGGCTACACGCTGCTGATGTTCTCCAACACCACGGCCGTGGCACTGCACTACCAGAACAAGCCTTTCGACATGGAGAAGCGCTTCATCCCGCTCGGCAACGTGCTGCTGGCCTCGATGATCCTGGCCGTGAACCCGAAGGTGCTGGACGTGAAGAACGTCGCGGAGCTGGTGGAGCATGTGAAGGCGCATCCCGGCGCGGACTACACCAGCTCGGGGCCCGGCAGCCCGGGCAACCTCGGCATGGAGGCCATGGCCATGCAGCGGGGCCTGAAGATGACGCACGTGCCCTACAAGGGCATCGGGCCGGCGATCGTGGACGTGCTGGGAGGCCGGGTCGGCATCCTCGTCGGCGACGGTGTGGCCGTGCGGCCGCATGTGGCCTCGGGCGCGCTGCGGCCGATCGCGAACCTCGCCAGCTTCCGCTCGCCCGTGGTGCCCGACGTGCCGACGGCTGTCGAACAGGGCTTTCCGCAGTTCGTGAACGATTCGCTCAACGGCCTGGTCGTACCGCCGGGTACCCCACCCGCCATCGTGGAGCGCTTGCGCACTGCGACGCGGCGCGCCGTGGCGTCCGAGGCCTATGCACGTTTCGCGGCCGACAGCGGCAGCAAGAACCAGTTCATCGACGGGCCGGAATGGGGTGAGGTGCTGAAGGCGGATTTCCGCCGCTGGGGCGAAGTCATCAAGGCCACCGGCATCACGCCGCCCTGATCGCTCTGCGGTGACGTTGCCAGGGCGCAGTCGGCCTCAGTCCGCGGTGCCACCCCGTGCATGGAACTTCACCATGCCATCACCAAAGCCCTCGTCGCGCTGCAGCACCGCCTGCTTCAGCCCCTGCGCCGCCACGTCGCGGTGAAAGGCCTGCGCCCGGGGCCCCTGCGACAGGTGGGCGCGGGCATCCATCTCCGCACCCAGCCGTGCCATGGTGCCCGCACCGGCCAGCTCCATGCCCAGGTTGACGATGCGCTTGTGGGCCGCCAGCAGGTCACTGTCCACCAGTGCGACGCGGCGCGCGAGTGCATCGACCTCGGCATCCAGGCGATCCGCGGGCACGGCGTCCATCACGAGCCCCAGGCGCGCCGCGTCGGCACCCCACAGCAGGTCGCCGGTGAACAGCAGCCGCTTGGTCCACTGCGGACCCATGTGGTACATCCACATCTGGTTGGGCGGCGTGCCGTTGGCGCGCGCGGCCGGAAAGCCGATGCGCGCATCCTCGGCCGCGACCACGAGGTCGCAGTACATGGCCATGTCCATGCCACCGGCCAGGCAGCGGCCCTGCACCTTGGCGATGACCGGCTTGTGGATCGTGAACAGCGTGCGCAGCAGCTCCTGGTAGCGCTCGATGCGCCAGGTGTCGTCGTCGATGCCGCCGCCCAGCCCGCTGCGGTATTCCGGGGCGGCCTCGCCCGCGGCCAGCGCACGTGCCTCGTTGGCACGTTGGCTGTAGGTGGAGGCCAGGTCGTAGCCGCTGCAGAAGTCACTGCCCGCTGCCTGCAGCACCACCACGCCCACGTCCTTGCGGTCGTCGGCCTCCATCAGCGCGGCGCGCAGGTCGCTCAGCATCGCGATGGACAGCGCGTTCTTCTTGTCGGGGCGGTTCAGCGTGATGCGTGCCACGCGCTCCCGGATGTCCAGCAGGATGTGTTCGGCACCGTTGAACCACTTGGCCATGGAAGCTGCTGAGGAACGCACTTTGGGAAAGACGGCGTCCCTTGAAAATCTAAAGGCCGCATTATAGAATTACTCGATGCAAAAAGCGCTTTCCCACATCCGCGTACTGGACCTGTCCCGCGTGCTCGCCGGTCCCTGGTCCACCCAGAACCTCGCCGACATGGGGGCCGAAGTGATCAAGATCGAACGCCCCAAGATCGGTGACGACACGCGTGCCTGGGGCCCTCCCTTTCTGAAAGATGCGGATGGCAAGGAGACCTTCGACTCCTCGTACTTCCTGAGCGCGAACCGCGGCAAGAAGTCGGTCACGCTGGACATCTCCACGCCCGAGGGGCAGCGCATCGTGCGCGAGCTCGCGAAGCACTGCGACGTGCTCGTCGAGAACTACAAGGTGGGCAACCTGGCGCGTTACGGCCTGGCCTACGAGGATCTCGCCAAGGAGAACCCGCGCCTGATCTACTGCTCCATCACCGGCTTCGGCCAGACCGGGCCTTATGCGCCGCTGCCCGGCTACGACTTCGTGTTCCAGGGCATGGGCGGCCTGATGAGCCTCACCGGCAACGCAGACAACGAGCCCGGCGCCGGCCCCATGAAGGTGGGCATCGCCATCGGCGACATCCTGGCCGGCATGTACGCCACCACCGCCATCCTCGGCGCGCTGGAGCACCGGCATGTCAGCGGCAAGGGGCAGTACATCGACATCTCCTTGCTCGACAGCGTGGTCGCGCTCAACTGCTACCAGGCACTGAACTATTTCATCGCGGGCAAGATGCCCCGGCGTCTGGGCAACTCGCACCCGAACATCGTGCCCTACCAGGTGTTCAAGTGCAAGGAAGGCGACGTGATCGTGGCCGTGGGCAACAACTCGCAATACGTGAGCTACTGCAACGCGCTGGAGCGGCCAGACCTGGCCACCGACCCGCGCTTCGCCCACGGTGAGCAGCGCATCATCAATCGGGACCAGCTCATTCCGCAGCTCAGCGCGATCATGCTGACGCGCACCATGAAGGAGTGGGTGGCGCGCCTCGAAGAATTCAACGTGCCTTGCGGGCCGATCTACACCATGGACCAGGTGTTCGAGGACCCACAGGTCGTGCACCGCCAGATGCGCGTAGAGGTGCCGCACAGCGCGGGCGTCAAGGCACCCGGCCTCGCCAGCCCGATGCGTTTCTCCGAGACACCCGTGACCTACGAGAAGGCGGCGCCCACACTGGGCGAACACACCGACACCGTGCTGGGCGAGTTGCTGGGCCGGTCGGCCGAGGACATTGCCGAACTCCGCACACGCGGCATCGTCTGAGGCGCGGCACGACATGGACTTCCATCCCAACGCCGAGCACGACGCCATCCGCACGGCCGTCCGCGCCGTGATGCAGGACTTTCCCGACGACTACTGGTCCGAGAAGGACCAGGCGCATGCATTCCCCTGGGAGTTCTACGCGGCTATGGCCCAGGGCGGCTGGCTGGGCACCGCCATCCCAACGGAATACGGCGGCTCCGGCCTGGGCGTCACCGAGGCCGGCATCGTGCTGGGCGAGGTGGCGGCCTGCGGCGGCACCATGAACGCGGCCAGCGCCATCCACATCAGCATGTTCGGCATCAACCCCGTGATCAAGCACGGCCATGAGGCGATGCGCCGCGAGTGGGTGCCGCGCGTGGTGTCGGGCGAGGTGCATGTGTGCTTCGGCGTGTCGGAGCCCGACCTGGGCACCGACATCGCCCGCGTGCGCACGCGGGCCGTGCGCCAGGGCGACCACTATGTCGTCGACGGCCGCAAGACCTGGCTCACCAAGGCCAGCGAATCGCAGAAGGTGCTCCTGCTCGCACGCACCACGCCCATCGAGGAATGCCGCCGCCCCATCGACGGCCTGAGCCTGTTCTTCACCGACCTGCAAAAGGACAAGGTCACGATCCGCCCCATCCTGAAGATGGGGCGCCACGCCGTGGCCTCCAACGAGGTGGCCATCGACGGCATGCGCGTGCCCGTGGAAGACCGCCTGGGCGAGGAGGGGCGTGGCTTCCACTACCTGCTCGATGGCATCAACCCCGAGCGCATCCTGGTGGCAATGGAGGCGGTGGGTGTGGGCCGCGCGGCGCTGCGGCGGGCGGTGCAGTATGCGAAGGACCGCGTGGTCTACGAGCGCCCCATCGGCAAGAACCAGGGCGTGCAGTTCCCGCTGGCCGATGCGCTGTGCCGGCTCGAAGCGGCCGAGCTGGTCTCATTGCGCGCGGCCTGGCTCTACGACCAGGGCATGCCCTGCGGACCCGAGGCCAGCATGGCCAAGTACCTGGCGGGCGAGGCCGCGTTCCAGGCCGCCGACCGTGCCATGCAGACCCATGGCGGCTTCGGCTACGCGGCCGAGATGCATGTGGAACGCTACTTCCGCGAAGCGCGCCTGCTGCGCATCACCCCCATCTCCGAGAACATGATCCTGTCGTACCTGGCGGAGCATGTGCTGGGGTTGCCCAAGTCCTACTAGCGCGAGCGCAGCGGGTCGCCGACCACGGCATGCCCGTGGTCGAAGACCGTCACGCCGCGTTCCTTGCACAGTGCGCGCAGGCAGACCTGGCCGTCACCGCCCTCGTGCCACAGCTGGACCACCAGCGTCTCGCCCGGGTAGAGCGGCTTCGAGAAGCGCCCACCGATCTCGCGCAACCGTGTCTCGTCACCGCCGCACAACTGCGCCACGACGACCCGCGCGACCATGCCCACGCTCGCGATGCCCTGCAGGATCGGCCGCTCGAAGCCCACGCGGCGCGCCTCGGCCGGGTCCGCATGCAGCGGTGCCAGGTCACCCGCCAGGCGGTACAGCAGCGCCTGCTGCGCGAAAGTCGGTACCTCCTGCACGGTGTCGGCGGGGCGCTCCGGCATGGCGGGGGGCCTTGGTGCCTGCGTGACCGGGCCGCCGAAGCCGCCATCGCCGCGGCAGAACGCCGTCATCGTCGCCGTGGCCAGTGCAGTGCCGGTGGTGGCATCGCGCAGCACGCGCTCGTAGCTCAACAGCGCACCGCGCCCCGTGCCCAGGTCCACGATGTCCGTCACCCGGTGTTGCGCCTCCACCGTGCGGGCTACGGGCAGGGGATGGTGCAGCACCAGGCGCTGACCACCCTGCACCATGCGCGCGTAGTCGATGCCCAGCTGCATGTCCCGCATCGATACATACCCCAGCGACAGTGCCATGGTCGGGAAGCTGCGCAGCTGCGGGCCGTAGACGAAAGGCAGATCGCCGGGGTCCACCGGGTCGCTGCCCATGCCGATGGACAGCGCGTAGCGCATCGCGTCCATTTCGGTGTAGGTCGTGCGGACGGTCGGCAGGGGCGTGCGCAGCGCGGCGTCGTAGTCGATGGGCATGGCGGTGGCGGGCTCGGGACTAGGGTTGAAATTCGACTAGTTGGTGTATTATCCTATCAAGCATACTACTCGGGCTCGACCGCCATTGCGCCGGCCCGAAGTGCATGCCCCACAAGAGGAGCGACCGTGAGCGATTCCCCCGTATTGCTGGAAGAGGACGATGGCGTCGCCATCCTGACCCTGTCGGCCCCCCAGCGCCGCAACGCCCTGTCCACCGCCATGCGCGTGGCGCTGCGCCAGCAGCTGCGTGACCTGTCCGAGCGCGACGACATCTACGCCATCGTGCTCACGGGCGCCGGCGGCAACTTCTGCTCGGGCGGGGACATCACCGAGATGGCGCCCCCCGGCCAGCCCACGGACCCCGTCATCGGCCGGCGGCGGCTGGACATCATCCACGACGTGGTGCGCATGCTCAACGGCGGACCAAAACCCGTGGTGGCGGCGGTGGATGGTTTCGCCTTCGGTGCGGGCATGTCCTTCGCGCTGGCCTGCGACTGGGTCATCGCCGCCGAGGATGCGCGTTTCGCCGCGGCCTTCGGCAAGATCGGCCTGGTGGCCGACAGCGGACTGTTGTGGACGCTGCCGCGCCGCATCGGCCTGCCACGCGCGAAAGACCTGATGCTGACGGCACGCACCGTCGAGGCCCCCGAGGCGCTGGCGCTGGGCATGGTGGATGCCGTGGTGCCGGCCGGCCAGGCACGGTCTGCCGCGCTGCAGAAGGCCGCACAGTACCGCGGCGTGGCGCCCCGCGCGATCGCCGCCACCAAGCAGACCCTCGCGCGCAGCCCCGCGTCCTTCGAAGACCTGCTGCTGATGGAGGCCGACGTGCAGCTGCCCCTGTCGCTCAGCAAGGACCACGAGGAAGCGCGCCGCGCCTTCCTCGAAAAACGCAAGCCCGTCTTCACCGGGCGCTGAATCCAACGCACCGCCGGCCGCCCGTGGCGGGCGCCGCACGCGAACCCGCATCCCACCGACCAAGGACCCCCATGCAAAACATCGTCTCCCTGCAAGACAAGACCATCATCGTCACGGGCGCGGCCCAGGGCATCGGCAAGGCCGTGGCCGAGCTGGCCCTGGAGCTCGGTGCCAACATGGGCGTGGTGGACCTCAACGGCGAGGCCATCGACGCCTTCGCCGCGAAGCACCCCGGCCGCGTGCTGGCCTTCACCGGCAGCGTGAGCGACCCCGCCTTCGTGACCGCCTCGGTGGAGGCCGCCATCGCGCGCTTCGGCAAGGTGGACGGGCTGGTGAACAACGCCGGCATCGTGCGCCCGGCCATGATCGAGAAGATGAGCCTGGACCAGTGGCGGCAGGTCATCGACACGCACCTGACGGGTTCCTTCCTGTGGCTGCAGGCCGTGGGGCGCCATCTTCTGGAGCGCGCCCGCGCAGGCGAGAAAGCGCCCGGCTCCATCGTCAACGTGTCCTCCGACGCCGGCCGCAAGGGCTCCATCGGGCAGATCAACTACTCCAGCGCCAAGGCCGGCATGCTGGGCCTGACCATGAGCGCGGCGCGTGAATGGGCCAAGTACGAGATCCGCACCAACACCGTCTGCTTCGGCGTGGTGGAGACGCCCATGACCGAAGTCGTTCGCGGCGAGAAGTTCCGCGACGGCGCGCTGGCGCAGATACCCATGGGCCGCTGGGCGCAGCCCGAAGAGGTGGTCAAGACCATCTGCTTCCTGCTTTCCGATGCGTCGTCGTACATCATCGGTCAGCACATCGGCGTGAACGGTGGCTACCACCTGGCGAGCTGAGGGAGCACGCATGCACGCCGTGGACGACTCCCTGCACCCCGACCAGGATTTCCAGCGTTTCCTTTCCGAGGGCCGTTTCATGATCCAGCGCTCGCGCTCCAGCGGCCGCTGCAACTTCCCGCCGCGCGTGGCCGCACCGGGCACCGGCGTGGCCGACCTGGAGTGGATCGAGGCCAGCGGCGAAGGCACGCTGTATTCGCTGACCATCGTGTCGCAGAAGCCGCCATCGCTGGGCTACAGCGTCTGCCTGGTGGACCTGGCCGAAGGCCCGCGCGTACTCGCGCGGTTGGAGGGTGTGCCGCCACGCGAGGTGTCCATCGGTGCACCGGTGCGTGCACGCATCGTGCGCGAGAAGGATGCACCGCTGCTGGTCTTCGAGCCGGTCCACGGTTCCGACGCTGGCGACCTAAATGGAGCCACTGCATGAGCCGCGAGCACTTCCCCCGCGGCAAGACCGCCATCGTGGGCACCGCCACCGACGGCATCGGCGAGGCCAAGGGCTTCACCTCGATGGACCTCGCCGCGCGTGCGGGCCTCAAGGCGCTGGCCGATGCGGGCATCGGCCTGGCCGAGGTGGACTACCTCTCCGTCTGCCTGCCCGACGACATGCTCTCGGGCCTGTCGCTGGCCGAATACCTGGGCATCCATCCGCGCTTCACCAACAACAACCGCACGGGCGGCTCGGCGTTCCTGACGCACGCGGTCAGCGCCGCGCTGGCCATCGAGGCCGGCCTGTGCGAGGTGGCGCTGATCACCTACGGCGCCACGCCGCGCACGGGCGGCGGCAAGCTGGTCCCGCCACCGGGCTCGTCCATCTACGAGACCCCGTATGGCGTGAACCTTGCCGCTTCCTATGCACTGGCAGCCCAGCGCCACATGCACCAGTACGGCACCACGCGCCGGCAGCTCGCCGAGGTGGCGGCGGCCGCGCGCCAATGGGCGATGAAGAACCCCGAAGCCTGGGTGCGCGAGCCCATGACCATCGACGAATGCCTGGCCGCGCGGCCCGTTGCTACGCCGCTCACGGTGCGCGACTGCTGCCTGGTCTGCGACGGCGGCGCCGCCGTGGTCATCACCAGCGCCGCGCGGGCCAGGGACCTTGTGGCACGCCCCGCCTACCTGCTGGGGGGCGCGGAGGCCACCACGCACCGCTACATCGCCAGTATGGAAGACCTCACGGTCACGGCAGCCGCACAGTCCGGTCCGCGTGCCTTCGCGCAGGCGGGCGTGGCACCGGCCGACATCGACGTGCTGCAGCTCTACGACGCCTTCACCATCAACCCCATCCTGTTCCTCGAAGACCTGGGCTTCTGCGCCAAGGGCGAGGGCGGTGCCTTCGTCGAGGGCGGCCGCATCGCACCCGGTGGATCGTTGCCGGTGAACACCAACGGCGGCGGGCTGTCCTGCGTGCACCCGGGCATGTACGGCCTCTTCACCATGGTGGAGGCGGCGCGCCAGATCGGGGGCCAGTGTGGCGAACGCCAGGTGCCCGACGTGCAGCTTGCGCTGGCGCATGGCAACGGCGGCGTGCTGAGCAGCCAGGCCACGCTGATCCTCGGCTCGGCCGACACCCTCTAGACATCGGAACAAACGACCATGGCCATCGATTACCAGAAGGCGCTTGCGCTGGACATTCCCGCCGTCGAACACAGCTACACCGAGCGCGACACCATGCTCTACGCCCTGGGCCTCGGTCTGGGCGGCAACCCGACCGATGAGGCGGAGCTGCGCTTCGTGTACGAGAAGCAGCTGCAAGTCTTCCCGACCATGCCCGTGGCGCAGGCCTTCGTGTCCTTGCGCAATATCGACCTGGGCATTGACTACACGAAGATGGTGCACGGCGAGCAGAGCCTGCAGGTGCACGCCCCACTGCCCACGGCAGGCACCGTGGTGGGCAAGACCCGCGTAAAGGAGATCGTCGACCGCGGCACTGGCAAAGGTGCGCTGGTGTACCTGGAGCGCGAGATGCGCGACAAGGCCACCAACACCTTGCTGGCCACGGCCGGCATGTCGGCCTTCTGCCGCGCCGATGGCGGCTTCGGCGGCCCGGTCACGGAGGGGCCCGCGCCACACAAGCTGCCGGAGCGCGCCGCAGATATGAGCATCGACATCCCCACGCTGCCACAGCTCGCGTTGATCTACCGCCTCTCGGGCGATGTGAACCCGCTGCATGCGGACCCTGAGGTGGCAAAGAAGGCGGGATTCGACAAGCCCATCCTGCACGGCCTGGCGACCTTCGGCGTCGTGGCGCGTGCGATCGTGGCCGGTGTGCTGGACAACGATGGCAGCCGGCTCACGTCCTTCGCGGGGCGCTTCTCCGCACCCGTGTTCCCTGGCGAAACCATCCGCGTGGAGCTGTGGCGCGACGGGGATGTGGTCGGGGCACGTGCCTCCTCGGTGGAGCGCAATGTGGTGGTTTTCAACAACGGCCGTGCCAGCGTGAAGGCTGGCACATGAGCGATCTGGACACTTTCCGCGCCGAGGTAAGGGATTTCCTGACCACGCAGCTGCCCGCGCACCTGCGGCACAAGACCCAGTGCTTCCTGCCGCTGGAGCGCCAGGACTACCAGGACCTGCACCGCCTGCTGGACACCCGGGGCTGGGCGGCTCCGGGTTGGCCCCGCGAGTTCGGTGGCCCTGGATGGAGCGCGCAGCAGCGCCAGGTGTTCGACGAGGAACTGGGCGCTGCCGGCGCACCCCGCCTCTACCCACACATCAACATGATCGGCCCGGTGCTGCAGAAGTTCGGCACGCCGGAGCAGAAGGCACGCTTCCTGCCGCCCATGCCGCGCCTGGACGAGGTCTGGTGCCAGGGGTATTCCGAGCCCGGCGCCGGTTCCGACCTCGCCAGCCTCAAGACCCGCTGCACGCGCGAGGGCGACCACTATGTCGTCACGGGCCAGAAGATCTGGACCTCCTACGCGCACTGGGCCGACTGGATGTTCTGCCTGGTGCGCACGCAGGCAGGCGGCAAGCCGCAGCAAGGGATTTCTTTCCTGCTGATCGACATGCGCTCACCGGGTGTCACGGTGCGGCGCATCCCGACCATCAACGGCGCGAGCGACCTGAACGAGGTCTTCCTGGACCAGGTGAAGGTGCCGCTGGACGGCCTGGTGCACCGCGAGAACGAAGGCTGGACGGTGGCCAAGTACCTGCTCGGTTTCGAGCGCACTGCCGGTTCATCGATCTCCACCTGCAGGCTGCTGCTGTCCCGCCTCAAGGTGCTGGCCATGCGCGAACAGCTTGACGGACGGCCGCTGCTGGCCGATCCGCGTTTTCGCGAGGCTGTGGCGCGCACCGAGATTCGCCTGAAGATCCAGGAGCAATCGCTGGTCTGCGTGCTGGAGGGCGATACCGCCCCACAGATGCAAGGCACGGAAATCTCCGCCCTCAAGCTGCACGGATCGAAGCTGGTGCAGGACCTGGCGACCTTGTTGATGCATTGCGCGGGCCCGATGGCGCTGGCTGCTCCACCCGAGGCCCTGGCGCAGGAGACATCGGATCCCGAGGCCGAGCTGCAGATGCTCGGTGCCAACTACCTGGACTGGCGCAAGACCACCATCTACGGCGGTACCACCGAAGTGCAGAAAAACCTGATCGCCAAGGCGATCCTTGCGTGAGTTCGGGAGCAGCGGCATGAACGAAGAACAGACACAGCTCTACGACGCGGTGCGCCGCTTCGTGGGCGACAACGGGCGCCCCGCCGCAGGCGATTGGGCGCGGCGTACCCAGGCCGTGTGGCCCGGCGTGGCCGAGCTGGGCCTGCTGGGCATGGCCATCGGCGACGCCTTCGGGGGCAGCGGCGGGTCGGCCCGCGACGTGGCCACGGTGATGGAGGCCTGGGGCCATGGGCTGCTGCGGGCACCGCTCGTGGGCACTGCGATCGTAGGTGCTGCACTCCTGTCCCGGGCCGGCACCGCGGCACAGCAACAGCGGTGGTTGCCCGCGATCGCGCGCGGTGAATGCCGCGTGGCGCTGGCCGACCTGGAGCCCGGCGCGCGCTACGACCGGCGCACGCTGCTCACCCGTGCCATCGCCCAGGGCGACCGCTACCGCCTGGACGGACGCAAGGCCAACGTGGTCGATGGGGATGTGGCAGACCTGTTGGTGGTCACCGCCCGCATGGCGCAGGGCGAGGGCATGTCGCTGTTCCTGGTGGAGACCACGCGCAGCGGGGTGCAGCGTGAAGCCTTCGCCACCCTCGATGGCGGCGGTTGCGCCCATATCGGCTTCGAGGGCGTGACGCTCGGGGCGGGGAATCTGCTGGGCCCCGAGGGGCAAGCGGAACCGCTGCTGGAAGAAGCCCTGGACCGGGGACTGGCTGCGTTGTGCAGTGAAGCCGTGGGCAGCATGCAGGCCTTGCTGGGCCAGACCGCCGTCTACCTTAAGCAGCGCCAGCAGTTCGGCCAGCCGCTGGCGCAGTTCCAGGCGCTGCAGCACCACATTGCCGACATGGCGCTGGACACCGGCGCGGCGCGTTCCGCCGCGCTGATGGCTGCGGCGGCGGTCGATGCCGAGGCCGATGGGCCTGCAGCCGCCACGACACGCCATTGCACGGTGGCCGCCGCCAAGTCCTTCGTCGGCGAAGCCGGCCGGCGCGTGGGCGAGGTGGCCGTGCAGCTGCACGGCGGCATGGGCATGACCGACGAACTCGCCATCGGCCACCACTTCAAACGCCTGCATGCCATCGACCTCACCTGGGGCGATGCGGCGCACCACCTGGACGTCTACGCGCGCGGGATGGGCAGCGCATGAACGCCGAAGCCTCGGGCGGCTCTGGCACCACGGCCACCGGCCCCCTGGCCGGCGTGCGCGTCATCGACCTCACCACCGTGCTGATGGGCCCCTCGGCCACGCAGGCCCTGGCCGACCTGGGCGCGGACGTGATCAAGGTGGAAACGCCCGAGGGCGATGCCACGCGCAAGATCGGCCCCGCCAGCGCGGAGCAGATGGGCCCGCTGTACCTGGGGCTCAACCGCAACAAGCGCAGCCTCGTGCTGGACCTGAAGAAGCCCGAGGGCCGTGCCGCCTTCCTGCGCCTCGTGGAGGGCGCGGACGTCGTGACCTACAACGTGCGCCCTGCGGCTATGGCGCGCCTGAAGCTCACCTACGAAGACCTGGCCGCCGTCAACCCGCGCATCGTCTACGTCGGCATGGTGGGTTTCTCGCAGCGGGGCAGGTATGGCCCGGCACCCGCCTTCGACGACCTGATCCAGGCCGCCATTGGCCTGCCCGCGATGCTGGCCATCAGCGGCGGATGCGAGCCGCGTTTCGTGCCGCTCAACATCGCGGACCGCTCCGTGGGCCTCTACGCCTTCGGCGTGATCGCCTCGGCACTGTATGCCCGCGAGAAGACCGGCAAGGGCCAGCGCGTGGACGTGCCCATGTTCGAGACCATGGTGCCTTACATCCTGGGCGACCACCTGTACGGTGAGAAGTATGTGCCGCCCAAGGGCGCCTACGGCTACCCGCGGCTGCTGGCAACTTCGCGCCAGCCCTATCCCACGAAGGACGGGTACATCGCCTGCGCGATGTACACCGACGAACACTGGCGCCGCTTCCTGGTGCTGAGCGGCCAGGGCGAGCTGATGGACTGCGACCCGCGCTTCGCCAACCTCACGGCGCGCACGGCGAACATCGATGCGCTGTACGCGCTGGTGGGCCGCGCGCTGCGCGAGAAGACCACCGAGGAATGGAACCGCCTGCTGACGGCTGCCGACATCCCCGTCTCGCCCGTCCACACCTTCGACACCCTGCTGCGCGATGCGCACCTGGACGACATCGGATTCTTCCGCGAAGAAGAGCACCCCGCCATCGGCCGCTTCCGCGAGACGGCCGTGCCCAGCGAGTGGCATGGCACGCCGCCAAAGTCGTATCGGCCGCCGCCGACGCTCGGGGAGCACAGCGCCGAGGTCCTGCGTGAGGTGGGTTATGACGACGACGAGATCGCGCAGCTCATCGCGCTGGGGGCATGTCGCGCATCCGAGGTGCGGAATGTGCCCGGCGTGCCGGCCTGAGCCGCGCCTTCCTGAAGAACGCATCCATGGCACTCGACCCCCGCATCCGTCAACAACTCGTACTGCCGGCCTTCTGCGCGCCGATGTTCCTGGTCAGCACGCCCGCGCTACTGGTCGAGGCCTGCAAGGCCGGCATCATCGCCGGCACCAACCCCAAGAACTGCCGCTCGGTGGAACAGTTCGAGGCCGAGATGCTGGCCGTGCGCGCCGCGCTGGATGCCTGGCAGCAGGAACATCCAGCAGCACGCGTCGGTCCGCTGGCGACCAACATCGACCTCAAGGCCAGCCCGCAGGAGACGGCGCGCTACCTCGACATCTGCCGCGCCGCGCGCGTGGACATCATCGTCACGGTGGCGGGTGACCCCACCGCCCTGATCCAGCGTGTGCACGGCGAAGGCGGCGTGGTGTGGCACGACGCCACATCCATCCGCTTCGCCGAGAAGGCCATCCGGGCCGGTGCGGACGGCATCATCGCCATCGGCGCGGGGGGTGGTGGCCATTCGGGCCTCGTCAGCCACCTGGCACTCGTGCCGCAGATCCGCGCCATGTTCGACGGCACCATCGTCATGGCCGGCGCCATCTCGAATGGCGCGGCCATCCGCGCGGCCGAGATCCTGGGTGCCGACCTGGCCTACCTGGGCACACGCTTCATCGCCACGCAGGAGTCCGGTGCGCCGCAGGAATACAAAGAGCTGCTGGTAAGCCAGGGCGTGGGCGACCTGCTCTACACGCCGAAGGTGAACGGCGTGGCCGCCAACTGGCTCGCCGAGTCGCTGCGCCGCGTGGGCCTGGACCCCGCGAACCTCCCTCCGCCCCAGGGGCATGGCACGGCGCACCTGCCGCCCGCGGTCAAGCCGTGGAGCAACGTCTGGAGCGCGGGCCAGGGCATCGGCCTGATCCACGATGTGCCGCCGGTGGCCGAGTTGGTGGCGCGGTTGCGGCGCGAGTACGTGGCGGCGTGCGCGGTGCCCGACATGGCGGAGGTGGCGCGGCTGGTGGATGAGAGCCAGTAGCGCAGCCCTGCCAACGCAAGTGCCAAGATGGGCGATGAGTACGCGTCCGCGCAGGCCTGCCTGCCAGAATGGCGGCGATAGCTTGAATTCGAAGGAGACCTGGATGACCCGTTACGCCGAAGCCTACCGCCGCTCCGTGGAGGAGCCCGAGAGTTATTGGGCCGAGCAGGCGCGGCGCATCGACTGGCATGCGCCCCCCAGCCAGATCCTCGACAACAGCAATCCGCCCTTCACACGCTGGTTCGTGGGCGGCACCACCAACCTGTGCCACAACGCGGTGGACCGCCACCTGGCCACGCGGCCGGACCAGAACGCGCTGATCCACGTGTCTACCGAGACCGGCGCCGAAGAGGTGTATTCGTACCGCATGCTGCACGCCGAGGTGCAGCGCATGGCGGCGGTGCTGCAGTCGCTGGGCGTGGGCCAGGGCGACCGCGTGCTGATCTACATGCCCATGGTGACGCAGGCCGTGTTCGCGATGCTCGCCTGTGCACGCCTCGGGGCCATCCACTCGGTGGTGTTCGGTGGCTTTGCGGCCGTGTCGCTCGCCTCGCGCATCGACAACGCGACGCCCAAGGTCATCGTCAGCGCCGACGCGGGCTCGCGCGCGGGCAAGGTCATCCCCTACAAGCCGCTGTTGGACGAGGCCATCCGCCTGGCCACGCACAAGCCGGCTGCCGTGCTGCTGACCGACCGCGGCCTGGCGCCGATGGAGCTCGTTCCGGGGCGCGACCACCTGTGGGCCGCGCTGCGCGAGAAGCACCTGGACACCGTGGTGCCCTGCGCCTGGGTGGATGCCACGCACGTGAGCTACACGCTCTACACCAGCGGCACGACCGGCACGCCCAAGGGCGTGCAGCGCGACACCGGTGGCTACGCGGTGGCGCTGGCGGCGAGCATGGAGCAGGTCTTTCTCGGCAAGCCCGGCGAGACCTTCTTCTCGGCCAGCGACATCGGATGGGTGGTGGGCCACAGCTACATCGTCTACGGCCCGCTGCTCGCGGGCATGGCCACCATCCTCTACGAAGGCCTGCCGATCCGGCCCGACGCGGGCATCTGGTGGAGCCTGGTCGAGAAGTACAAGGTGGTCTCGATGTTCACCGCGCCCACGGCCGTGCGGGTGCTCAAGAAGCAGGACCCGGCCTACCTGAAGAAATACGACCTCTCCAGCCTGCGCGCGTTGTTCCTGGCCGGCGAGCCGCTGGACGAGCCCACGGCGCGGTGGATCAGCGATGCCATCGGCGTGCCCATCATCGACAACTACTGGCAGACCGAGAGCGGCTGGCCGATCCTCTCCATCGCCAACGGCATCGAGAAGCAGCCCAGCAAGTTCGGCAGCCCCGGCATCCCCATGCCCGGCTACAAGGTGAAGCTGCTGCACGAGAGCACAGGCGAGGAGCTCACGGAGCCGAACCAGAAGGGGGTGGTGGCCATCGAAGGCCCCACGCCGCCGGGCTTCATGCAGACCGTGTGGGGCGACGACGCACGCTTCGTCAAGACCTACTGGCAGAGCATCCCCGGCAAGAGCGTGTACTCCACCTTCGACTGGGGCATCCGCGACGAGGACGGCTACTACTACATCCTGGGCCGCACCGACGACGTGATCAACGTGGCTGGCCACCGCCTGGGCACGCGCGAGATCGAGGAGAGCATCTCCAGCCATCCCAACATCGCCGAGGTGGCGGTGGTGGGTGTGGCCGATGCGCTGAAGGGCCAGGTGGCGATGGCCTTTGCCGTGGTCCGCGATGCCACGGGGCTGGACGAGGCCGCCAAGCTCAAGCTGGAGGGCGAGGTGATGCAGCTGGTGGACCGGCAGCTGGGGGCGCTCGCCCGACCCGCACGCGTGCGCTTCGTCACCGTGTTGCCCAAGACGCGCAGCGGCAAGCTGCTGCGCCGCGCGATCCAGGCCGTGTGCGAGGGGCGCGATGCGGGAGACCTGACCACCATCGAAGACCCTGCCGCGCTGCAGCAGCTGCGCGACCTCGTGCAGGCCGGCCCGCGCGGTTGAACGCCGCCGCGCGCTGAAGTCCGCGAACGCCTCACCCCGCGAACATCGTCTCCGGCAACCCCCGCACGCCCGGTATGCGCAGCGCGAACAGGTTGCCCGACTGCGGCGCCGCGTTCAGCGCCTCCTGGTCCAGGCGCACCGAGCCGCTGGTGACGTAGAGCGTGTCCAGGTCCGGCCCGCCGAAGCAGCAGCTCGTGGGCCGGGGCACGGGCATGCGGATGCGCAGGGTTTCCACGCCCTCGGGCGAATACCGCGAGATGCGCCAGGCGTCCCACACGGCCACCCAGACGCCCCCTTGCTCGTCCACCGTGAGGCCATCGGGCATGCCGTCGTCCGCGGCCAGCACGACGAAGGGCCGGCGGTTGCTGAGGGTGCCGGCGCGCAGGTCGAAGTCGTAGGCGTAGATGGTCTTGCGCGCCGCGTCCGTGAAATACATCGTGCGGCTGTCGGGGCTCCAGCCCAGGCCGTTGGAGATGGTGAAGCCCGTGTCCATGCGCTCCCACCGCGCGTCGCCCGTGACGCGGTAGAGGCTGCCGCGGTTGGCGGCTGTGCCCAGGTCCAGCGTGCCGATCCACAGGCGGCCCATGCGGTCGCACTTGCCGTCGTTGTAGCGGTTGCCGGGGCGGTCTGCCTCGGGGTGGCAGAAGGGCGTGAGCCGGCGCGTGCCATCGTCCAGCGCCATGAGCCCCGCCGGCGTGGCCACCAGCAGGCCGCCGGAGGCGCGGGGCACGGCCACGCTGGCCAGCGCGCCCAGGGCCAGCTCGGTGTCGCGGCCACTGGCCGGGTCGTACCAGTGCACGGCGGGTCGGAAGATGTCGACCCACACCAGCACACCGTCCCGTGGCGACCAGATCGGGCCCTCGCCCAGCATCGCATGGGCCTCGACCACACTCGCGATGTCGAAGTCCTGCCCGGCCCCGGGGGCGGGTTGGGGCGCGATGGTCATGTATTGCCCGCCGGCGGAGTGTGTGATGGTGCGTGCGGCACGGATCACCTCGGAGGACAGGGAGTGGATCGTGGCGGCGTCGGTCTCCCGCGCGTCGCCCGTGGCCGACACGGCGCCGATGGCTTTGCCCTCGCTGTTGAGGATGGGTGCGGCGATGGACAACGTGCCATCGGCGGCAGGCTCTTCGTCCACGGCATACCCGCGCGCGCGCGCAAGGTCCAGCACACCGCGCAACGAGGCCAGCGTCGGAGGTTTCTTGGGCGAAGCCTGCGTGGAGCCCGGTTGCTCCAGCAGCCGGGCCTGTTCCGCTGGCCCCATGTACGCCAGCATCGCGCGGCCGGCGGCAGAGGCGTGCAGCGGCTGCCGCAGGCCCATCTGGGAACGCGCGCCGTGGGCTTGTGCGCCATCCTGCGCATCCACAACAACGCGGTGCCAGCCGTCCAGCGCTGACAGCTGCACCGGCAGGCCGATGGCGGCGTGCAGGCGTTGCAGTTCGTCCTGCCCGGCCAGCCGCAGGTCGAAGTTGCTCCACAACGCATGGGCCAGCTCCAGCAGGCGGAAACCCAGCTGGTAGGTCTTGGCCGCGGCGTCGTACCGCACCAGCCCCTCGCGCACCAGCGTGGCCAGGATGCGGTGCAGCGTGGCGCGCGGCAAATCGCCGGCCTGCAGCAGCGCCGAGAAAGGCAGCGGGCTCTCGGACAGGGACAGGGTGTTCAGCACGGCCATGGCTTTTTCGAGCACGCCGATGCCGATGCGCGAGGGGGTCTGCAGACCGTCGTCCTGGGAGGGCTGGGACATGGTGGGTGGCGGTGCGTGGCAAATATGGAATGGGCGTGAAGGGCGAGCCCATCATCTCTCAATGGATGGAACGAGATCAAGGTTTAGCGCAGCACGAGTGCGAAATCTCAGGGTTAATCCTAACTATTGGGTTTCACTGAGATGAATAATTCCAATCAATGAGACATCCCCCTACTTTTTCTTCTCCCTTATGAGCACCTGCCCCCCCATCACCCGCGTCGAGTCCTTCATCGTCTCGATCCCCCGCGACACCCCCTACCTCGGCCCCTTGGGGCCCGGTGAATCCATCAACGCGCGTGGTTACCTGGTGCGCCAGGGCAACCGTTCCATCTACCCGGCGACCGACATGTCGGTGCTGGTGAAGGTCACGGCCGAGGACGGCACGGTCGGCTGGGGCGAGGGCTGGGGCCTGGTCGCGCCCGAGGCCGTGACAGCCATCGTGGACGACATCTTCGGCCCGCTGCTGCTGGGCCGCGACCCACGCGACCCCGTGGTGCTGCAAGAGGATCTGTACGACCTGATGCGCGTACGCGGCTTCTTCGGTGGCCATTACGTGGACGCCATCGCCGCGGTGGACATCGCCGTGTGGGACCTGTACGGCAAGCTCGTCGGCCAGCCCGTGGTGAAGCTGCTCGGCGGCCAGCGCCACGCACGTCTCCCCGCCTACGTGTCGGGCCTGCCCGCCGCCACGCTGCCGGCACGGCTGGCGCTGGCGCGCGACTTCGTGGCACGCGGCTTCGACGCCTTCAAGTTCCATTCCGCCGTGTCATTCGACGGCATCGTGGAAGAGATGCGCGTGTTGCGCGAAGGCCTGGGCCCGCAGGTGAAGCTGATGGTGGACCTGCACTGGAAGTTCACGGCGCAGCAGGCGATCCAGCTGGCAGACGAACTGGCACCCTACCGGCCGTATTTCATCGAGGCACCCTGCGCCGCGGAGGACATCGAAGGCCAGGCCCACGTGGGCCGCAGCATCCGCATGCCGTTGGCGCTGGGCGAGGAATGGCGCACCGTGCACGAATACCTTCCGCGCATGGAGCGGCGCGCGATGTCCATCGTGCAGCCCGAGATGGGCCACACGGGCATCAGCCAGTTCATGCAGATCGCGCGCATGGCCAACGCCTTCCACATGCAGGTGATCCCGCACGCGAGCATCGGCATCGGTATCTTCCAGGCCGCAAGCCTGCATGCGGCCGCCGCCCTGCAGAACTGCCCGATGCACGAGTACCAGCATTCGGTGTTCGACCGCAACCTGCGCTACGTCCACACCCGCATGCGCTGCGAGGCCGGCGCTTTCCAACTGCCCGAAGGCCCCGGCCTGGGCATCGAACCGGCCGACACCGTCTGGCAATTCCTGCGCAAGAAGGCCACTGCATGAGCTCCTCACCATCGCCTCGCTTCGCGGGTGTCTACCCGATCCTCTACGCCTTCTATGACCGACACGGCCGCATCGACGACGGCCTGATGCGCCTGCAGGTCGACAAGTGCATCGCGGCCGGCGCGCACGGCGTTGCCGTGCTGGGCCTGGTCACGGAGGTGCACAAGCTCGACGTCAACGAACGCCGCCACCTGGTGCAGACCGTGGGCCGCGCCATCGACGGCCGCGTGCCCTATGCGGTGACCGTGGGCGAGCCCTCGGTGCACGGCCAGGTGGAGTTCGCGCGCATGGCGCAGGACCACGGCGCGAGCTGGGTGATCCTGCAGCCGCCGTCCATCAAGGGCTATGCGGAGGCCGAATACGTGCGGTTCCTCGGCGCCGTGGCCGGCGCGCTGCAGCTGCCCGTCGCCGTGCAGAACAACCCCGTGAACATGGACGTCTCGCTCTCCACGGCCAGCCTGGTGCGCCTGAAGGACGAGTTCCCGAACATCACCATGCTCAAGGGCGAAGGCCCGGCGCTGGGCGTGGCAGAACTCGTCAAGGCCTCGGCCGGGCACTACGCCATCTTCGCCGGCCACGGCGGAAAGGAATACATCTCGAACATGCTCTCGGGCTGCGTGGGCCTGATCCCCGCACCCGATGCGCTGGACCACCAGCTGCGCCTGCACGACCTGCTGGTGAACGGCCGCATCGAAGAGGCCGAAGCGCTGCACGCGCAGCTGCTGCCACTGGTGCTGTTCATGACGAACTCCGTGCCGGGGCTGTTGTGTTATGGCAAGCGGCTGTTCGCCGAACGCATCGGCATCCGCGAGGTACACGCCCGGGCACCGGAGATCCAGCCCACCGAGTTCGGCTTGAGCGAAGTGCGCCGGATGACGCGTGGCTGGGGCGGGTTGTGAACCACCCCCTTTCAGATAGCAACAAGGAGACCGGCATGCCCCTCGATCCCCAGCCGCCGACGCGTCGCCATGCCACCGTGGCCCTGGCCGCAGGCCTGCTGGCCGCCGCCGCCCCGCGCGCCTTCGCGCAGGACGACGACAGCCGCTACCCGCAGCGCCCCATCCGCTTCATCGTGCCGCTGTCGCCGGGCGGCATCGCCGACGTGATGTCGCGCATGGTCGCCGACCACCTGCAGGCCAAATGGGGCCAGCCCGTGGTCGTCGAGAACCGGCCCGGCGCCGGCACGGCCATCGGCATGGCCGTGGTCGCCCGGGCCAAGCCCGATGGCTACACCATCGGCATGGGCAACATCGCGGCCAACGCCATCGTGCCCGCATTGCAGCCCGACGTGATCACCTACGATCCGGTCAAGGACTTCGCCCCCGTGAGCCTGGTGGGCATGACGCCCAGCCTGCTGGTGGTCAACGCCGACAAGGTCCCCGCGAAGACCATCCCCGAGCTCGTCGCCTTCCTCAAGGCCAACCCCGGCAAGGTGTCCTACGGCTCCTCGGGCATCGGCACCTCGCTGCACATCGGCATGGAACTGTTCATGCTCAAGACCGGCACCCGCATGGTCCACATACCCTACAAGGGCTCGGCGCCGATGCTGGCCGACATCGTGTCGGGCCAGGTGGACATGGCACTGGACGCCTTGTCCACCTCCGGCCCCCACATCCAGAGCGGCAAGCTGCGCGCGCTCGGTGTGACCACGGCCGAACGCGCCTTCTTCGCGCCCGAGATCCCCGCCATCGGCGAATTCGTGCCAGGCTTCGAGGTCAAGGCCTGGCACGGCGTGATGGCACCGGCCGGAACTCCGGAGCGTATCGTCGACAGGCTCGCCACCGAGATCCGCGCCTACCTGCGCCAGCCCGACACCGAGCAGAAACTGCGCGACCGGGGCGTGGTCCGCGTGGGCAACACGCCGCAGGAGTTCCGCAAGCTGATGGTGGACGAACTGGCGCTGTACAAGAACGTGATCCAGACCGCCGGCATCAAGCCGGGCTGATACGCCCTGGCCCATGCATACATCGGCGTCACGCCCCACCGTCCTGGCACTGGCCGGCATCCCCGACACGCTCTACACGGACATCGCCGCGCATTTCGACGTGGTGGACGCCCGCGACACCGGTGTGTTGGCGGTGGCACCGGAGGTACTGGCTGGCGTGCATGGCGTCGCCTGCACCGGGCGTGCCAGTTTGGGCCTCGCGGAACTCGCGCTGCTGCCAGCCTTGCGCGTGGTCTCCAGCTACAGCGCGGGCCTGGACGGCATCGACGATGCCGCGCTGCAGGCGCGTGGCATCGCGTTGCACAACACCTCCCACGTGCTGGCCGGTGCAGTGGCCGACCTGGCCTTGGCCTCGCTGCTGGCCCTGCTGCGCCGCCTGGTGGAGGCTGACGGCTTCGTGCGGGCCGGTCGCTGGCGAACTGAGAGTTTCCCGCTCGCCGCGGGCGTGGCAGGCCGGCGTGTGGGCCTGCTGGGCTTCGGCCACATCGGCCAGCAGATCGCACGCCGCTGCGCGGCCTTCGACATGGCGGTGGCCTACTGCGCGCGGCAGCCGCGCGCGGGGCGGCCTGAGGCCTTCTTCAGCGACGTGCAGGCGCTGGCCAACTGGGCCGACGTGCTGGTCGTGGCCTGCGCCGCCACGCCGCAGACGCGTGGCATCGTCGATGCGCGCGTGCTGCAGGCGCTGGGCCCGCATGGCGTGCTGGTGAACATCGCGCGTGGCGCCATCGTCGACGAGCCGGCCTTGCTGCAGGCCCTGCAGGGCGGCACCATCGCGGGCGCCGCGCTGGATGTCTTCGCCGACGAACCCCGCGTGCCGCAGGCGTTCTTCGGCTTGTCCCAGGTCGTGCTCACGCCCCATATCGGCAGCGCAACCCATGCCACGCGCGAAGGCATGGCGCGGGCGACGCTGCAGGCGCTGCAACAGGTCCTGGCCGGCGCCGCCACTTCCGCCTGCACCTCCCGTCCCGGATGAGCCTGCGTGGTGGATGGGAGAGCGCACTCCGCTGCGCATCTCCAGCATCACGACGTTGGGGAATTCGCAGTGCTGCGTGACGTGGTGGGCACCGGCCCGGCGCCGGCGGCTGAGGGCCTTCTCAGCCGGGCTGCATGCCTGCAGCCAGCCGCGCCAGCTTCTGCGGATTGCGCTGCACGTGGATGCGCGTGATGCGCACGCCATCCGTCTCGTAGCACTGCGCCGACTCCAGCTGGCCGTCGATGAAGCGCAGCAGCGCCCACTCACCGTTGAGTTCCACCAGCTCGATGCGCTGTGCCGCGCCGTGCTTGAGGTGCGCCGCGAAGAACAGCTGCGCGATACGCTGCGCGCCCTCCAGTGGTTTGCCGAAGCTGGGCACGATGCCGCCGCCGTCGCTGATCAGCGACGCATCCGTGGCAAGCATCGCATGCATGGCCTTGAAATCCCCGCGGGTCAGGGCCTCGGAGAAGCCGCGCAGCAGCTGGTGGTGGGTCTCGCGCGGCACCTGCTGGCGTGCCGGCTGGGCATCACGCACATCCCGCAGCTGCGCCTTGGCCCGGCTCACGATCTGCCGGCAAGCGGCCTCGCTCTTGCCCAGCGCCTGGGCCACGTCCTCGTAGTCGGCATCCAACACCTCGCGCAGCACGAAGGCCGCGCGCGCCTCGGGTGCCAGGCGGTCCATCAGCACCAGGAAGGCCACGGAGACATCACCCGCCAGTTCCAGCATCTGCTCCGGTGTCGCGGGCCCGTCCCTCTCCGTCAGCACCGGCTCGGGCAGCCAGGTGCCGATGTAGTGCTCGCGCTGCAGCTTGGCGGCGCGCAGCCGGTCGATGGCGATGCGTGTGGTCACGGTCACCAGCCAGGCCTCGGCGTTCTCCAGCGTGGACTGCGCCGCGCCGTGCCAGCGCAGCCAGGCGTCCTGCACCACGTCCTCCGCCTCGGCCCGCGAAGCGAGCATGCGGTAGGCAATGCCCATCAGGCGCGGGCGCAGGCGGTGGAAGGTGGCGGTGGGATCGGTCATGCACGGAGGCCGGCGAGGTGCCGATTCTGCCGCAGGGTTGCCCCTTGTGACCCCGCACGGCCGGGCGCCGTGGTTCAGCGCGTGAAGAGCCCTGCGCGCGGCGTGGCCTCGTCCAGCAGCTCCAACGTGCGTGTGTAGCGGCTGCTCACCCAGCGGCTGTGGTTGTACTGGAAGCGCGCCAGGTCATAGGGGCGCTGGCCGGCCTTGAAGAGGATCACGGCGCGGCGCCCTTGCGTAGGGCTGGTGTCCTGGTGTTCCACCAGGCTGGTGCTGCGCAGGGTCGTATCGGCGCCCTGTTCGAGCAGCCCGTGCACCTTGTTGTCCGCGCCCGCCAGCGCTGCCAGGTGCAGCGGCGTGAAGCCGGCGTTGTCCACCACGTTCAGGCCCACGGTGAGCAGTTCCGACGACAGCTGCAGCTGGGTGTGCAGCGGCACGCGGCCCCGCAGGTCGCGCGCCCCGACGTCGGCGCCCGCGGCCAGCAGCAGGGGCTGCACGGCTGCGCTGGCATGGTGCAGGGGTGTGCTGCCGTCCCCGCGCCGCACCGACGGCGAGGCGCCGGCGCGCAGCAGGGTGCGCACGCTGAGGACACAACCCGCAGAGGCCGCGATGTGCAGGGGGGTGGCGCCGTCACGGTCGCAAGGCATCACGCCGTCGGACGCCAGCATCAGCCGCGTGAGCTGGGCCATGTCGCGGGCCCGCAGGGCCTCTTGCCATGCCTGCGGAAAAGTCGCGGCCGCCACGTCGGGGCGTGGTGCAGGCTTCGGGGACGGGGTGTGGGTATGCCAGGCGGCGGGCAGGCCCAGGCCCGGGCCGAAGCTGGCGATGCGCGAAGGCGTGGTGAAGTGGGCGTGGGCGGCTTGGAGCGCGTGGGAGGTGCGGAGCATGGTGGCAATGGGTGGTCGTTGTGGGGTGGCCTGAGGATGCGCGGCGGCTGTACCCGTGCCGTTTCAGGGCGCGGCTCCCTGTGTTTCGTTCGTTGCAACGCGCGCTCGACGACGGCGTGGCGGCTTTCGCGGTGTTCTGCTGGAAGCGGGTCGTGGTGGGGGTGGTGCTGGGGTGGTGGCGACCCCGGGCTGCGGAAACTGCATCTGCAAACTTGCATTTCTTCGTTGGAAGGCAGGTCCCGCGTCCGCAGAATCCGGCGTATCGGCCTGCCGCGCAGCCCACCCCGTGGGCACGGCGGCTGGAACCGGAGAACCCTGATGGCACTAACTTCTGCCCCCTCGCCCGCGGAGCACGCCCGCCAGGTGATTGCGCGGACCGCGCTGGTCTGGCAGATCGCGGCACCCTCGGCACGCGCGGTCGCCCGCCGCGCACCGTATGGCGACGTGCCGCTGCGCGTGGTGCGGCGCGTCCATGCGGCCACTGCCGGGGAACCGGGCGCGGGCGGCTGGTGCGCGACTTGGCGCCCGCTGTCACAGGACGTCGCGCGCTCCTAAGCCCGGAGAAGCCACCGGACCCAGGCGATCGGTCTCGGCGACCTGGAAGGGCTGCGGCCGTTCAGCTGCCTGCGGCGTCGAACAGCGCCAGCGCGCGCATCGCACGGCCCCGCGGGCTGCAAGCTTGCTCATGTGGGGCATCCCACCTGTGCGTGTGCAGCCTGCGGGCGTTTCGCTGATCGCCATACCCACCCGTGCATGCCAGCATTGGTGGCCCAGGGCGCCGCGCGAGGGGCCCCAACGTGGGGCGGGTGTTCCCGGTAGGCGGCATGCCCGGGCACAGCTATCATTTCCCGCACTCCCTTCGGTCCCGCCATCCTCCCCTCCTGCATGAGCGACGCCGCCCCTTCTCCCCGCATCCTGGTCGTCGACGACGAGCCCGAGCTGCGCGCGCTGCTGTCCGAATACTTCACGCGCCAGGGGCTGCAGGTGGACACAGCGCCCGACGCCGCCGCCGCCCGCGCGATGGTGGCGCAGGCCGCACCGGCCGTCGCCATCCTCGACATCCACATGCCCGGCGAGAACGGCCTGTCGCTGGCGCGCTGGCTGCGCGACACGCACCCGCGCACCGGCATCGTGATGCTCACCACCGCCAGCGACTCCATCGACCGCATCGTGGGCCTGGAGCTGGGCGCCGATGACTACGTGCCCAAGCCTTTCGAGCTGCGCGAGCTGCTGGCGCGTGTGCGGGCGCTGATGCGCCGGCTGCAGGACAGCGCACCGCCTGCCGCTGCCGCCCCGGCAGCAGAAGCCGCTCTTGCCGCCAGCGGCGCCAGCACGTCGCGCACCCCCTTCGGTGACTGCGCGTTGGACTCCGCGCAGCGCAAGCTCTTCAAGGCCGATGGCAGCGAGATCGAGATCACGGCCGCCGAGTTCGACCTGCTGGCCCTGTTCGCGCGTCACCCCGACCGGCCGCTCACGCGCGACCAGATCATGGAGCAGGCCCACAACCGCGGCTGGGATGTGTTCGACCGCAGCATCGACCTGCGCATCATGCGGCTGCGCCGCAAGATCGAGAGCAACCCCGACAAGCCCGAGGTGCTGAAGACCGTGCGCAACGTGGGCTACGTCTACAGCACCCACCGCGCCTGAACGCGCACTCCCCGCAATGGCCACCTCCCTCCCGTTCGAGCCCGCTGCCCCCGCCGGCGCGGGCGCCCTGGCCCTGCTGCTGGAGCAGGCCCCCGCGCTGGTGCAGCCCCTCATCGACGCGATGCCTGCCCGCGTGGTCGTGCTGGACGCCGACGAATGCCTGGTCTACGCCAACCACGAGTTCTTCGCCTTCACGCGCCTGCAGCCGCAGCAGGTGCTGGGCCGGCCCATCGCGCAGATCATTGGCCCCGAGACGCATGCCTCCTACGCGCCTGCGCGCGAGAAGCTGCGGCGCGGCGAAGGCGTGTGCTGGGAAGGCTGGACCGACCTGGCCGGGCAGGGCCAGCGCTACATGCGCGAACACCTGGTGCCGGTGGGCCAGCCGCACCGCGCCACCATCGTGATCAGCCTGGACTGGACGGCGCTCAAGCAGCGCGAGGCGCAGCTGCAGGCCATGGTGGCGGAGTTGCAGGCCTCGCAGGCGCTCAAGTCGTCCATCGTGGACCACGCGCTGGCGGCGCTGGTGTCCACCGATGCGCAGGGCCACATCGTCGAGTTCAACCCGGCGGCCGAGGCCATGTTCGGCCACCGCCGCGAGGCCGTGCTGGGCCGCCTGGTGGCGGAGGTGATCGTCCCGCCGCGCCACCGCGCCGCACACGCGGCCGGCATGGCACGCGTGGAGGCCGGTGGCGCGCCGCGCATCATGGGCCGGCGCGTGGAGATGGCGGCCCTGCGCGCCGATGGCAGCGAGTTCCCTATCGAGATGGTGCTGTGGCGCACCGGCGTGGACGGCGCCGCGTTCTACACCGCCTCGATGTTCGACCTGACCGAGCGCCAGAGCGCCGCCGATCAGATCGAGCGCCAGCGCGAGGCGCTGCGCCAGAGCGAAAAACTCAGCGCCATGGGCAGCCTGCTGGCCGGTGTGGCGCACGAGCTGAACAACCCTTTGGCGATCGTGATGGGCCGCGCCAGCCTGCTGGAGGACAAGGCCGGCGGCACGCCGCTGGCGCAGGACGCCCAGCGCATCCGAGAGGCCGCCGAGCGCTGCGGCCGCATCGTGCGCACCTTCCTCAACATGGCGCGCAGCCGGCCCGCGCAGCGCGCGCCCGTGTCGCTCAACGAGCTGGCCACGGCCGCGGCCGACATGCTGCAATACAGCCTGCGCACGCACGGCATCGAACTGAGCCTGGCGCTGGATCCCGCCCTGCCCGAGGTGACGGCCGACGCCGACCAGATCGGCCAGATCGTGCTGAACCTGCTGGTCAACGCCCAACAGGCCCTGGCCGCCACCGACCCACCGCGCCGCGTGCGTGTCGCCACCGGCGTGGACGACGCCATGCACGGCACTGCGGACTACCCCGGCGAGCGCCGCCACCGCCGCGAGCCGCGCGTGTGGCTGCGCATCGCCGACAACGGGCGGGGCGTGCCCGAGGCACTGCAGCAGAAGATCTTCGAGCCCTTCTTCACCACCAAGCCCGAGGGCCTGGGCACCGGCCTGGGCTTGGCCGTGTCCCGCACGCTGGCGCGCGACCACGGCGGCGAGCTGGTGCTGCAAGACACCTCGGCGCAGGGCGGCGGCGCCTGCTTCCGCATCAGCCTGCCCATCAGCGGCGAGGCCCACACCCCCACCCTGCCCATGCCGCTGGATGCGCCCGTGACCGAGGTAACGGCCCGCATCCTGGTGGTGGACGACGAACCCGAGATTGCCGACCTGCTGCGCGACTTCCTCGAATCCGCCGACTACGAAGTGGCCACCGCCGAATCCGGCGCCGTGGCGCTGGAACTGCTGGCCGAAGCCCGCTTCGACGCCATCGTCTCCGACCTGCGCATGCCCGACATGGACGGCAGCGCCTTGTGGCGCGAAGTCAAGGTCCGCTGGCCCGCGCTGGCGCGGCGCATGTTGTTCGTGACGGGCGACACCCTGAGCCCCGGGGCGCGGGGGTTCCTGGCGGAGACGGGGTGCCCGACGCTGGACAAGCCGTTTGCGAAGGGGGATTTGTTGGAGAGGGTGCGGGGGGTGCTCAGGGGGTGACTGCCAACTAATGGTTATCCGGTTGCCATTTTGTGAATAGTTGGATAGAGTGGAAAACTGCGTTTTCTACACATCAAGGGCACATGTTGGCAGCCACAACGGAAACCATTGACCATGCGTCGCTTGCACGATTGATCGAGGCTGGGGCTGTTCGCGGAGCCGATGTCATCGGTAGCAGCAATGGCTGGGGGGTTGTAGTCCGGTACGGCACCACAGCACGCACGTTGGCTGCCAGGCGGGGATCAGCGCGGACCTTCCGCAAGTTCGAGACTCTTGTCTCGTACCTCAAGGAGCTGGGCATTTCGCAATACCACGTAGATGCTGCGGGGTTTGATCCCGAAGCACTCAAGGCCGATCGTGCGCGACCAGATGCCTCGGAGCGCATGCGCAGTGCGTTCGAAGCCAGGGCGCATACCCACTGGTTGCGCGAGAAGACCTCGGGTTCGCTGGCCGATACGCGTCCGAACCTATCCCATGCGCAGGTCATGGCAGATGCACAGGCCCTGATCGACGCGAAGAGGAAGCAGCGTGCCGACAAGGCCGCGTCTTGAGTGGAGGCCACAAGCCAGTGAGGATCTGCTGGATATCGTGGCCTACATCGCAGACGACGATCCCGCTGCGGCACAAGCGCTGAAAGACGAGATCGAGGTCAAGGTAGCCGGCCTGATCGACCACCCCAGGCTGTACAAGCCATCGGTCCGCATCAAGGGTCTGCGTGAGCTGGTCGTCCGCAGCAACTACGTCGTGTTCTACCGTGCATCGCCGACGTTGGTGGAGGTGGTGAATGTGGTCCATGCCCGCAGGCAATGGCCACCGCGACGGAGTGATGACGCGTGAGCAAAGTCACCCTTGGTGGGAGGCGGCTGCCGGGGTTGTCTGCAAACCGGGATACGTCAGGTCGTTTGTTTTGCCTAATGCCACGACGCCCGCAGCGATCAATTTGTCCAACGCAAGCTTTATCGCATCATCGCTCGTCTGACCTCCAAGCAGCGATCTCAATACCTCTCGCAACGATGCCGATTTCGTGGGCCGTGTGATGCCCATCTTGCGCAGGCTGGTGACAATTTTCTGGAGTCGTTCCGTGGACAGCGATGTCGCGCTTGCTGGCGCCGTGGTTGTCGTGGATGGTGCTTTTACCGCAGCCACGGGGGTTGATTTTGCAACTGCCTTTTTTGCGGGACGGGGTTTCTTGGTTGCCGCCTTTTTGGCCACAGCCTTCTTTGCTGGCGCAAGCTTGGCAGATGTGGGCTGCTGGGATGCTGCTTTCTTCGCTGGTGCCTTTTTTGCAGCGACTTTTTTGGCCTGTGGCTTAGTGGTTGCCGCGGTCTTCGCAGGTGAGGCCGAGGTTCCCACCGCGTCGGCTGCAGCTCGCACATGCCCCAGTTGGCGCACGCTGAACCCCAGCGCTCTCGCGTGCTCCAGCATGGGTTCGTAGCCTTTGTCGTTTGCCACGACGACCATCGCGGTGGACTGGTTGCGTGAGGCAATGTAGCCCATGTAGAACGACAGATGGAAGTCCAGGGCGTTGCGCCCTGTCTTGCTGATGGGCACCGCGGTCACGCTGGAGCCGAAGGAGGCGAAGCGTTGTTCGATCTGCTGTTGGTGCGGGCCATGGAACACCCATACCTGGCTTGCGTCTGGCACCATGGCTCGCAACTCGGCCTCTGTGGGCTGAACGTTCTCGAAGTCGAGCAGGACATGCACGCCGGATGAGGATGCACACGCAGCAGCGGCGCGAGGGATTGCCCGCTTGGCCGGATATTTCGCCGCGTTGCGCACCAGCTTGTCCTTGACCGCCTGCGCAATATCGATCTGGCTGTGGTCAGCCAGTTGCAGCAGGTACAGCAGCACATCCGCAACCTCTTCTCCAATGCGCTGCTTCGACTTCGCATCGTGGTGGGCTGTCTGGGATTCGATGGGTGTCATCCACTGGAAGATTTCTGCCAATTCCGCCGCCTCCACCATCAAGGCAGTGGACAGGTTCTTCGGCGTGTGAAAAGACTTCCAGTCCCGTTCGGCGGTGAAGTGGCGTAGCTCGGCCTGCAATTCAATGAGGTTCATGCCGGTGTTCCTGTTTCGAGCATGTCCTGCATCTTGCCAGCACAGCCGTTGCTGGTGGCACTTCGTCGTCGGGGCGCTACACACTGCCTGGCCACGTTGTACGACTGGTGCTGTGCTGCGCTGGATAACTGGCGAATCGCCTTTCGTTCATACTGACAAAACCTTGTCTTGCAGCGTGGTCTTGGACAATTGCTGTCATGCTCGCCCCTCTTGCACTCTGAGACTGGCATGCGCCTCCGCCTTTGTTGTTATCTGACTGCCTTGCTGCTCCTTGCGGGGCCCGCAGCCGCGCAGCAACCCGCGGTCCATACGGACTCGCCCGTGTGTGCTGCGGACATCGCCGCCCTCACGCGCGACATGGAGGCTGCGCGCACCAAGGGCCAGATGCTGCGCCGCCAACAGTTGGCCGACGAACTCGCCGCGCTGCATGCCCGCTGCGAACAACACCAACACGCGACGGAGACGGACAGGGTGGCCAACATCCAGAAGCTGGAACAGCAGATCAAGGAACTGCGCGCCCAGCTCTCGCGTGCGGAAGAGGAACTGCGCAAGCTCAAGAGCGATGCCCCGTGACGCTGGATGGTGGCGTGATCGGCGCGCCACCATTTGCCGCGGCGTTCTGCATGCTGCACAACATTTGAAACGCAGCCGCCACAGCCGCGAAGCCGCCCTGCAACACCGCAGCGCCACCATCGGCGCATGCTGCTCTCCCTCCTCGCCTCCACCGCCACCATCCTCGCCTGCCTGCTGGCATTGCCCGTCGTATTCCTCAGCCTGGAGCCCAGCCCCAGCCGCGACGGTGGACTTGTAGTCGCCGCGCTGCTGGCCAGCCTCGCGCTGCTGCCCTGCCTGGGCATCGCCTATGGCGTGGGTGTGCACCGGCGCGCTTTCGACTGGGTGTTGCCCGCGGCGTCCTCAGGGATGCGCTGGGCGCTGGTGCTGGTGGCCGTGCTGGCAGCGCTGGGCATTGTGGGCTTCAGCGTTGTGTTGCGTCAGGAGCCCGCCAACCAGGTGCCGTGGACGATGCTGCCGCTGCGCAGCTGGGCGGGCCTGCCGTGGACGCTGGTGCTGGTGGCCGGTGCGGTGTTTGCCACCTGGCCCGGTGTGGCGGGCGGCAGCACGGTGTGGCGCTGGCCGGTGGGGGTGGTGGGGGTTGCCTCGCTGCTGTTCGCGGTGGGTGGAATTGTGGAGGGCCTGCAGTGGTCCGCCGCGCAGGACATGGCGCGTGTGGCGGAGCGGCAGGCCTTCGACCAGCGGCGCGACGACATGGTGCTGCGCGAGGTGCAGGCCGCAGATCCGGTGAAGGATTTCCTCCAGCTGCTGCCGCCCAGCTCGGCCCACGAGGAAGCGCCGATACGCACGCTGGCACTGCAGAAACTGCACGCCCACCCCGACCTGAACGGCGCGCTGGCCGCCACCTTGCGCGGCGCGTGGCCCGACCAGGCCATGATCTTCCTGGCCCACAACGACCCGCCCGATGCGGCCGCGCTCGTGGAGCCGTTGCGTGAGGGCATGCTGCACCAGGCCGCCGAGTTGCGCCGCGCCGTGCGCGATGCCCACACCTTGCGGCCCGACGACTACCTGTATGACGTGCAGCGCCTGCTGGCCTCGGCGGACCGGCTGGCGCCGCAGCCACCGGCCGGCTACGTGGACGCGGTGCGCGCCGTGCGCGCGGCCTTCGACGAGCCCCGCACGCAGAAGGTGGATTTCGAGGCGGTCAAGGTGCTGGACACCTGGCTGCAGCACGGCGCCAGCGCGCGCTGAATGCCCCGTCGTCCTACCCGGCGCCCTTGCAACAAAGGAAACACGGCGGGCAACACACCGAAGCAGGCCTGAAACGCAAGGCCGCGACGATAACGGCACTGTTCAACGCAACACTCCCACCGCGCTCACCACCATGCAGACCGAGCTCCTCTACGACATCTCCACCGTCGGCTACCGCGACGGCCACTGGTTCTACATCGCTGCCGCCGTGCTGCTGTTCGCCCTGCTGTTGCGCTTGCGCCAGCGCGCCCATCTCCAAAAATATGGCAACAAGGGTGGCATGCCCGCGGGCTTCATCGCCTGCATGGGCCTGGTGCTGGTGGCCTTCGGCGCGATCCCGCTGTGGGACCACCACCGCCTGCTGGGCCACCTGCAGGCCGGCCATGCGCGGGTGGCCGAGGGCGTGGTGACCAGCCACAGCGTGCAGGTGATCCGCACGCGCCGCCACAACAGCAGCGGCTACGACAGCGCCACCTGGGAGTCCTTTCGCATCGGTGAGGTGGCCTTCGGTTTCTACCGGGGCGACTCACCCGTGGGCTTCCTCAACAGCGGCAGAGAGACTGCCGAACTGCGCGACGGCCAGGTGCTGCGTGCGCATTACTTCGAGGATGTGGCCGGCGACTATGCGCACCGCCGCATCCTGCGCCTGGAACGTGCACTCTGACATCCACGCCGTCGTCTGCAACCTTTTCACTCGCCTGGAAAACACCATGTTCACCCACCGTAGCCCCGCCGCCCGCATCGTGCGCCTCCTGCCCGCCTGCCTGCACGTGTTGATGCTGTTCGGCCTGCTGCTGGCTGCCGCGCTGGTGCTGGCGGGTGTTCCCGGAGCCCTGCCGCGCTGACCGTTTGCTGATCCATTGCCACCTTGAACCACGCCCTCCCATGACCACCGCTTCCCGCACCACCCCCGCCACCATCCTGATGGCCATCGCCGGCGACGCATCGCCGTTGCACCTGCTGGCGCTCACGGCCTGGCTCTTGACGGTGGCGTTCGCGGCCGGCTGCGTGGTGGCCGTGATGGGGGTCTTTGACAGCCTGCCGGGCTTGGCGCGCCCGGGGCGGACGCCGCGGCGAATGCAGGGGTGATGCGTCCAGCGGCGCGCTGCCTGCCACGGGTTGCTATGCGGGTTCCGCCGCCGCTGACGCCAGCTTCTGCAGGTTGGCCATGGCCGCGGGCGCATGTTCGCGCAGGCGGGCGATAACGGCCTGTTGCGCGGCGTCGTCGCGCGCCGCGCTGGCCATGAGCTTGCCCATGCCGTCCAGCCGGCTGGCGCGTATCCAGTCGCGCAGGCCCTTGTCCTGGCCCCACAGCATCTGGTTGCGCATGTTGCCCAGCGTGGTGCGCGGGTAGTCGGCCAGCGTTTTTGGAAAGGGCAGGGGCGTGCACAAGCGGTTCTTCGCGGCATCGTCGTAGCCCTCGGCGCCCTCCACATGGGCGATCAATGCGGCGCTGAAGGTGGGCTGGGGCATGCGCACCAGCTGCAGCACGATGCGCCCGTCCTGGAAGATGGGCTGCGCGGGCGCGAGGTTCAGCGCCGAGGCCGTGCAGTCGATGCACAGCGTGTCCGTCGGCAGCGGTTCGTGGCCCTGCGCCAGCAGCATGGCATGGGGCTCCAGCGCCAGCACATGGCCCTTGCGCACCACGCGGCGAATCTGCCGCAGCAGCTGCACCTCGCCCACCGACAGCGTTGCGTAGTGGAACATCGTGGGCTGGTGCTCCGGGTGGATGCGCAGCAGCGCGCCACAGGCCTCCAGCCGCAGGAACAGGTCGGCGATGGACTGCGCCCGCGCAAAGGCCTCCATCTGGTCGGCCTGGCTGCCGATGGCCTCGTGGAAGAACTCCGGTCCACTCTGCGTCGTGATGCGGTTGATGACCCAGGCGTCACGCGGCACCACCCAGGTGATGGCCTCGGCCGGAGCGCCGTGCTGCAGCAGCCAGATGCAGGTGTCCATCGCCGTCTTGCCCGCGCCGATCACGGCGAAATGCCGTGGCGGTGCTGTCGCCACCTGTTGCGTGCCATGCCACAGGCCGGGCAGGGCGTTGGGAGGGACCAGGCGCACGCCCGGCGCCACGGTGTAGCGTGGTGGCTGCGTGGACGGCACGGCGGGGCTGTGGTGGCGGGCGTCCACCAGCTTGCGCCGCACGGTGATCTGCGTGCGGGCGCCGGACAGCAGTGACTCCACC
This sequence comes from Burkholderiaceae bacterium, assembly GCA_965278985.1. Lineage (GTDB taxonomy): Bacteria > Pseudomonadota > Gammaproteobacteria > Burkholderiales > Burkholderiaceae_C > CAISIP01. Next base: position 5,058,162 of record OZ257131.1, read on the forward strand.
ACGCCATCGCCCAGGTGGTTGTGCATGGGCAGGTAACGCACCCGGCCGGTGGGCAGCAGGCGCTGCTGCAGGACCTGCTCGTAGTAGGCACGGACCTCCGCGCCCGTGGCCAGTTCGTACAGGCCCTGGTTCAGGCCGGCACTGTCACGTCGGCCCGAGCCCAGCGCCAGTGAATTCACGCCGTAGAAGGCCGATGGCTGGTGCAGCGTGACAAAGGCATAGGCGTCGTTCCAATGCCCGCCGGGCAGGCCGTGCCGGTCGACCAGCGTCACATGGGCATTGGTCTCCGCCACCAGCGTGTCGGCGAAGGCCAGGCCGCAGGCACCGCTGCCGACGACCAGGTAGTCTGTCTCGTTCTCGGGCATGGCCATGCAGTGCCTCGTTGAGGTGCGGCCACGGGAAGCCGTGGCGCCGTGCCAGGCATGGTAGCCGGGCGCGCGTGCAACACAAGGGCCGGCGAGTCGCCGAGTCGCCCTGCTTCTGTCAGCGGGAGAAGATGCCGTGGCGCGGCGTGGCCTTGTCCAGCAGTCCATGGTGCGGGTGTAGCGGCTGGTGGCCCATTTGGTGCGGTCGTACTGCGCACGTGCCAGGTCATAGGCGCGCTGGCCGGCGGGGAAGGGGATCACGGGGTCGAACTCCGCGGCGAGCACGCCTTCGCGGTGCTCGTAACGCGCAGTGCTGCGCAGCGTGGTGTCGGCGCCTTGCTCCAGCAGCCAGCGCACACCGGCCTCGGAGCCCGCCAGCGCCGCCACGTGCAGCGGCGTGAAGCCGGCGTGGTCGGTCACGTTCAGGCCCACGCCCAGCAACTCCGGTGTCCGTTCAAAGGCCGTGTGCAGCGGTGTGCGGCCCTGCAAGTCGCGTGCGCCCACGTCGGCGCCCGCGTCGCGCAGCAGCGCCTGCACGTTGGCGCTGGCGCGGTGCAGGGGCGTGCCCCCGTCTTCGCGCCGCACCATGGGGGAGGCGCCTGCCCGCAGCAGCGCACGCACGCAGGGCACGCAGCCTGCAGCGGCAGCGCTGTGCAGCGGCGTGATACCCCAGCGCCCGACGGCATGGATGTCGGCACCCCCATCGAGCAGCGCCTGGAACACCGGCGCCTCGCTGCGATCGGCCTCCAGCGCGGGTGCGCGGTGCAGCGGCGTGAAACCGTTCGCGTCGCGCGGCAGCGTGCCGCCGGACTGGCGCATCAGTGCCGCTACGCGCGTGGCATCGCGCGCCTGCAAGGCCTCCTCCCAGGCCTGCGGGAAGGCTTAGCCGGCCAGGGCCATGCCGGTGATGGAAGACAGCGCCAGCAGCGACATGGCGCGCGGCAACTTGCGCGCCGACGAGGTGCCGCGCGGCACCGGCAGGGACGGGGCAAGGCGCGGCAAGAGGAGGGACAGGTCCATGGCGGTGGTCGGGCAGGTGGCGATCCGGCAAGGATGCGCCGGTGCCGTATCACCGCCGTTTCGGGCCTGGGGGCGCTTGTTTCGTTCGTTGCAACGAGGGCCGGAAAGGCTCGCTCGGGCGCGCACTGGTATGGCGCCTTCAGCGCCCGCTGGCAGCTGGGTGGCAGGGCAGCCTTCAGGCCGGCTGTGCCACCGCCGGGGCCGTCTGCCGCGCCGTGAGTGCGCTGCCCATGGACGCCGCCATCACCAGCCCGATGGCCAGCCATTGCGAGGTGCTCAGCCGCTCGTCCAGCAGCAACAGGGCCAGCAGCGCTGCCACGGCCGGCTCCATGCTGATCATGATGCCAAAGGCCTCCCTGGGCAGGCGCTTCAATGCCGCCATCTCCAGCGAGATCGGCACGGCGCTGGAGATGGCCGCCACGCCCAGCCCGGTGAGCAGCACCATCGGCGACAGCAGCGCCGTGCCCGCATGCGCCACGCCCACGGGCACCACGACCATCGCCGCCATGAGCAGGCCCAGCGAGGCGGAGTGGCCGGTGTGCAGGTGGCCGATGCGTTTGCCGAACACGATGTACGACGCCCAGCACACGGCCGCGATGAGCGCATAGCCCACGCCCACCGGGTCCAGCGGTGCCCCGCCCAGGCCCAGCGGCAGCAGCAGCGCCAGGCCGGCGATGGCCAGCGCCACCCAGACGAAGTCCACCGCGCGCCGCGACGACAGGATGGCCATGGCCAGCGGCCCCGAGAACTCGATGGCCACGGCCACGCCGAAGGGAATGGTGCGCAGCGCCATGTAGAAGGCCAGGTTGGTGGCGCCGATGGCGATGCCGAAACACACGATGGTGCGCGCCTCGGCACGCGACAGCCGCCAGCGCCAGGGTCGCCACAGCAGCGTGAGCAGCAGCGCCGAGAAGCCCACGCGCAGCGCCGTGGTGCCCTGTGCCCCCACCAGCGGGAACAGCTGCTTGGCCCAGGAGGTGCCCAGGCCCAGGGCGGTGACGGAGCCGAGCACGGCCAGGAAGGGGACGAGGCGGGCGAGGCGGTGCGGAGTTGGCGAAGGCGGCATGGCCGAAAATGTAGGTCCACGGCCGCGTGGCGCCGGCTCGATCCGCGCGGTGTGCACGCAATTTCCGCTCTTTTCGCCGCACTTTTCGCCGCCTTTTTCCCATGCCCGACGCCCTTGCCCTCGACGACTTCGACCGGGCCATCCTCGACATCCTGCAGCGCGACAACACCACGCCCCAGCGCCAGATCGCCGAGGCCGTGCACCTGTCGGCGCCGGCCGTGCAGCGGCGCATCCAGAGGCTGCAGCGCGCGGGGGTGGTCCGCGCCAACGTGGCCGTGCTGGACGGCGCACTGCTGGGCCTGCCACTCACCGTGCTGCTGCAGGTGACGCTGCACGACGAGCACCCGTCGCTCACCGCGCCGCTGCGCCAACGCATCGCCGAAGAGCCGGCCGTGCAGCAGTGCTGGTCCGTGACTGGGGAGTCCGACTATCTGCTGGTGGTCGTGGTGGCCTCGATGGACGAGTACAACGCGCTGGTGCGGCGCCTCTTCGATGGCGACGCCAACGTGCGCCGCTTCGGCACCTCGGTGGCGCTGGACACGCTGAAGTCCGGGCTGCGGCTGCCGCTCGGGCCCTAGAGTTCCAGTCCGTCGATCAGCCGTTTCGCCAGGCGCGGCCGCTGCAGTTGCTCCAGCCACCAGGCCAGTGCGCGGCCGTCGTGGTCGCCGCGCCAGGCCAGGTACAGCGTGTTGGGCTCGCGCGGATCGGCCATGCGTTTTTCCACCAGCTCGCCGCGCGCCAGCAGCCCGGCCACGCGGTTGCGCGGCAGCCAGCCCACGCCCAGGCCCGCGCGCTGGGCCAGGATCTTGGCGCGCATGGTGGGCAGGGCCAGCACGGCCTGGCCGCCCAGCTGGCCGTAGCCGCGCACATCGCTGCGGCGTGCGGTGTCGGCCACCACCACGCTGCGGTGCGCGATGACGGTCTCGCGTTCCAGCGGCTCCATCGCCTGGGCCAGCGGATGGCGTGGCGACACGGCAAACACCCATTGCATCACGCCCAGCTCGGCCCAGCGCAGCTTCGGGATGGCGGGCGGCTCGTTGGTGGCGCCCACCAGCAGGTCGGCCCGGCCGTCGCGCAGCGCCTCCCAGGTGCCGCCCAGCACCTCGTGCGTGATGCGCAGCGACACGCCCGAGGCCAGCGCATCGAAATCCTGCACCAGCGGCAGCAGCGTGTCGATCTCCAGCACCTCGTCGGTCACGATCCACAACCGGTCTTCCCAGCCGCCGGCGATCTGCTTCACGCGGCGCGTGAGCCGTGCGCTGTCCTGCACCAGCTGGGACGCGCCCTGGGCCAGCACGTGGCCCGCGGGCGTGAGCTGCAGCCGGTAGCCGCGCCGGTCGAACAGCAGGGCGTCGTAGCGTGCCTCCAGCTGGCGCGCGGCGTGGGACACCGTGGAGGGCGCCTTGCCAAGCCGGGCCGCGGCGCGCGACAGGCTGCCGCTCTGCGCGATGGCCTCCAGCAGCAGCAGGTCGTCGGGCGTCAACATGTTCGATTCCTTCGCATGGATACGTCGGGACCATGGTACGGCAAGGCGCCTCTGCCGGAGCACAGTACGTCTCACGGCGATGCGCCGCACACCTTTCGAAGGAATTGAACATCATGGAAACCCAAGCCCCTGCCTCCCACGCGATGTCCACCGTCGTCGACACCCTGCCGCTGCGCCGGCGCACCACGCTGGCATGGCTCGCAGCCGGTGCCGCCGGTGCCGCCGGTGCGGTCGGCGCTGTCGGCGCCCATGCCCAGTCGCCCGACGCCGCCGCCATCCAGAGCCGCACGGCCGCGGCGGGCAGCATCCGCCTGCACTACCTGCAGGCCGGGCCCGAGCGCAGCGACGCCACGCCGGTGGTGCTGCTGCACGGCTACGCCCAGACCAGCCACATGTGGCGCCCGCTGATGCCGCGCATCGCCGGCCAGCGCACCGTGCTGGCACCCGACCTGCGCGGTGCCGGCGGCTCGGACAAGCCCGCCGGCGGTTACGACAAGAAGAGCATGGCCCAGGACATCCATGCGCTGGTGCAGGGCCTGGGCCACCGCAAGGTGCGCATCGTGGGCCACGACATCGGCCTGATGGTGGCCTACGCCTATGCCGCCCAGTACCCCGACGAGGTGGAGAGCGTCACGCTGATGGACGCCTTCCTGCCCGGCATCGGCGACTGGACCACCGTGTGGTTGCTGCGCGACCTGTGGCATTTCCACTTCCACGGCGAGGTGCCGCTGCAGCTGGTGCAGGGCCGCGAGCGCATCTACTTCGAGCACTTCTGGAACGACTTCGCGGCCGACCCGCAGCGCTCCGTTTCCGAGGCGGACCGCCGCGTCTATGCCGCGGCCTATGCGCAGCCTGGCGGAATGCGCGCCGGCTTCGAGTACTTCAAGGCCTTCGAGCAGGATGCGAAGGACTTCGCCGGCTTCGGCCGCACGAAGCTCACCATGCCCATGCAGGTGCTGAGCGGCGAGAAGGCCGGCGGCCAGTTTCTGATCGACCAGGGCAGGCTGGTGGCGCAGAACGTGGACGGCGTGATCATCCGTGGCTCGGGCCACTGGCTGATGGACGAGGCGCCGGAGCAGACCATGGCAGCGCTTGCGGCCTTCGTGACGCGGTAGGCAGGTTGCGAGGGGGCGTCGTCGTCCGGGTCCAGGGTGGCGTACGCTCCGCGCATGACCATGTCCTCACCACCCCGTCCGGTCCCAGCGCAGTACAGCGTTGCCAGTGAGCGCAACCAGCAGCCCATCTGGGAGGCGCTGCAGCGCGTGTTGCCCCCGCGTGGCCGGGCGCTGGAGATCGCCAGCGGCACGGGCCAGCACGTGGCCTTCTTCGCCTCGCAGCTGCCGCAGTGGCATTGGCAGCCCAGCGACGTGACAGGCGCCGCCTTCGACGCCATCGCCGCCTGGTGCGCGCACCGGGGCGTGGCGAACGTCGCTGCGCCGGTGCTGCTGGATGTGTGCGCACCGCGCTGGCCGCAGGACGGGCCGGAGCTGGCTGCAGGCAGCCTCGACGCCCTCTATTGCGCCAACATGCTGCACATAGCACCCTGGGCCACGTGCGCCGGACTCATGCAGGGGGCTACGCGCTACCTCGGCCCGCGCGGGCTGCTGGTGACCTATGGCCCGTACCTGGAAAAAGACGTGCCCACCGCGCCCAGCAACCTGGCCTTCGATGCCAGCCTGCGCCAGCGCGACCCGGCATGGGGCATCCGCGCGTTGGAAGACGTGGCCGCGCAGGCCGAGGCCGCGGGACTGCGGCTGGCACAGCGCGTGGCGATGCCGGCCAACAACCTGCTGCTGGTGTTCGCGCGGCAGCCCTGAGGAACCGCAGCCCGGCTCAGGCTTCCGGCAGGCGTTCGGCCAGCGCGGCCTCCACCGCCTCGCGCGTCAGCGTCGGCGCGAAGGTCTCGATGAAGCTGTAGGCATATCCCCGCAGCCAGTTGCCGCGCCGGATGGCCAGCCGCGTCACGTTCACTGCGAAGAGGTGGCGTGCTTCCAGGATGCGCAGCTGGTGGTCGCGCTCCGGGTCCAGCGCGATGGAGGCCACGATGCCCACGCCCATGCCCAGCTCCACATACGTCTTGATCACGTCGGCGTCCATGGCCGTCAGCACCACGTCGGGCTGCAGGTCCGCGGCGGCGAAGGCCTCGTCGATGTGGGAGCGGCCGGTGTAGCCGACGTCGTAGGTGATGATGGGGTGCTCGGCCAGCTGGGCCAGCGTGACGGGCTCCGGGCTCTCCAGCAGCGGGTGCCCGGGCGGCACCACGATGCTGTGGGTCCAGTGGTAGCAGGGCAGCGTCACCAGCTGCGGGTAGTTGGTCAGCGCCTCGGTGGCCACGCCGATGTCGGCCTCGCCCGACAGCAGCATCTCCGCCACCTGCCGCGGCGAGCCCTGGTGCAGGTGCAGCGTGACCTGCGGGAACATCTGGCGGAAGTCGCGTACCACGTGCGGCAGCGCATACCGCGCCTGCGAGTGGGTGGCCGCGATGCTCAGGCCGCCCTGCTTGCTGTCGCTGAAGTCCTTGCCCGCACGCTTGAGGTTCTCCGCCTCGATCAGCATGCGCTCCACGATGGGCAGCAGCGCGCCGCCGGGTGCGGTCAGGCCGGTGAGGCGTTTGCCGGCGCGCACGAAGATCTCCACGCCGAGTTCGTCTTCGAGCTCGCGGATCTGCCGGCTCACGCCGGGCTGGGAGGTGTGGAGCATGGCGGCGACCTCGGTGAGGTTGAAGCCGCAGCGGATGGTTTCGCGCACGGAGCGCAGTTGCTGGAAGTTCATGGAGAGTTTCAGGCCGGGGTGGGTTGTCCGGCAGGGCGCCAGACGGCATCGGCCACACGCAGGGGACGGGCCAGCAGGCCGTGCTGCCAGAAGCGGTCGGCGAGCTGCTGCTGGGCCGCCACGACGGTGTCGGACAGCGGGGCCACGCGCGAAGCGGGCCGGCGGCGCAGCAGCTGTGCCACCACCTCGGGCGGCAGCGCGCCTGCCTCGGCGACGAGGTGCACGGCGTCGAGGCGGCGCTCCTGCACCAGGCGGTCGGCCCGCGCCAGTTCCTCGAACAGGATGGCGATGCTGCGCGGGTGTGCGTCGGCCAGCCGTCGGCTGGCGAGGTAGAAGGCATGGCCCCCGGCCAGGCCGTGGGCCGTGGCCAGCACACGCGGGCCGGCGTCCAGCTCGGTGGCGGCATAGAAGGGGTCGCCGATGGCCCAGGCGTCCACGACCTGCCGGTCGAAGGCGCGGCGGGCCTGGGTGGGCGGCAGGTCCACCGCCTCGATGTCCTGCCAGCGCAGGCCGGATTGGTCCAGCACGCGCAGCAGCAGGTCATGGGCGCTGGAATGCCTCTGCACGGCGACGCGGCGACCCCGCAGGTCCTGCACGCCGCGCAGGCGCGAGCGCCAGGGCGCCAGCACGGCGATGCCATCGGGCCGGGGTGGCTCGACGCCCACATAAGCGAGTTCGGGCGCTGCGGCCTGCGCGACAGCGGCGGCCGGGCCGCCGAGCAGGCCGAAGTCCACGGTGCCGTTGGCCATCGCGTCGCTGAGCTGCGCCGCATCCTCGAAGGCCCGCCACTGCACGCGCGTGCCGGACAGGCGGCGCTCCAGCGGGCCGGTGGCGCGCAGCACCAGCAGGTTGATGTCGTCCTGCTGGCAACCGATGCGCAGCGTGGCGGGACCGTCGCTGCCAGACGCTGTGGGTGTGGCGGGTCCGGCGTGGACCGAGGGCAGCAGCACCGGGCCGGTGAGCGGCAGGCTGCCGGCGGTGACGGCCAACAGCCGCAACAGCCGGCGGCGGTGGTCGGAGAAAGGGGCGGACATGGTCGGAATCTGCGAGGCCGCGTGCTGCGTGCCATCGGGGGCGCAGCACGCAGAGCCTGCGCTTACTTGCGGGTGTAGATCTGGTCGAAGCTCGCGCCGTCGGCGAAGTGCTCCTTGTCCGCCTTGGTCCAGCCGCCGAAGGCCGCGTCGATGGTGAACAGGTTCAGCTTGGGGAACTGCTTGGCGTATTTGGCGATGGCCTTCTCGGACACGGCGGGGCGGTAGAAATTCTTGCCCGCGATGTCCTGGCCCTCTTCGCTGTAGAGGTACTTCAGGTATTCCTCGGCCACGGCACGGGTGCCCTTCTTGTCCACGTTCTTGTCCACCACGGACACGGCGGGCTCGGCCAGGATGCTGAGCGACGGCGCGACCACGTCGAACTTGGCGCCGAATTCCTTCTCAAGCAGATAGGCCTCGTTCTCCCAGGCGATCAGCACGTCACCCTGGTTGCGCTGTGCGAAGGTGATGGTGGAGCCGCGCGCGCCGGTGTCCAGGATGGGCACGTTGTTGTAGAGCTTGGCCACGAATTCCTTGGCCTTGGCATCGCTGCCGTACTTGCGCTTGGCGAATTCCCAGGCCGCGAGGTAGTTCCAGCGCGCACCGCCCGAGGTCTTGGGGTTGGGGGTGATCACGCTCACGCCGGGCTTGATCAGGTCGTCCCAGTCCTTGATGCCCTTCGGGTTGCCCTGGCGCACGGCCAGCACGATGTTGGAGGTGTAGGGCGAGGCGTTGTGCGGGAGGCGCTTCTGCCAGTCCTTGGGAACCAAGCCACCGTTGGTGTGCAGCGCGTCCGTGTCACCGGCCAGCGCCAGCGTGGCCACGTCGGCGTCCAGCCCGTCGATGATGGAGCGCGCCTGCTTGCCCGAGCCGCCGTGCGACTGCTTGATGGTCACGTCCTGGCCGGTCTTGGCCTTCCAGTATTTGGCGAAGGCGGCGTTGAACTCCACGTACAGCTCGCGCGTGGGGTCGTAGGAGACGTTGAGCAGCGTGACGGGGGCGGGCTGGGCCCAGGACGGCAGGGCCGTCGTCAGCGCGGCGGCAGCCGCCAGCGACAAGAGCAGAAGGGTGCGGCGACGGGGCATGGGGAGACTCCTTGCAAACAGGCCGCACGCGGGCCGGAGACCGGCCTCAAGCGTGGCGGATGGGGCCGACGGGCGGCGATGCAGGGAATTCTGGAAGCCTCTCGTTCAAACAGGAACGACTGAATACTCAGTTTCTAATTACAAAAACGTCTATCCAGGCTTGCAAGGCTTTGGGCTGGCGGCGCCAGCATGGGCGGCTGCTGGGGTGTGCCGTAAGATTTCCGCAGAAGAATCAGCGCTTGGAGGGATTCAGCTAACAGCGCAAAAGCACCATGCTCGGCCGTTCTCGCGTTGACCTTCAACATCACAAAACCCCCAGACCATGAAAACCACCCTGCTTGCCTTGTTCCTGGCCGCCAGTGCCTGCGTTGCCCATGCCGCCCCGCCCACCGTCCAGTCCGTCGAAGAGTTGCTGACCCTCTCCAAGACCAAGGAACTGCTGGACTCTTCCGGCGCAGGCATTGAACGGTATGTGCGCCAGGGCATGGAGGCTGCGGCGGGCGCCGGACCTTTGTCGGCCCAGCAGCAGCGGATGCTCGAGGTGCTGCCCGCGAAGATCGTGGCTGCCGTGCAACCCGAGTTCGGCTGGGAGGGCATGAAAAACGAGTACGTGGAGATCTACCGCAAGAGCTTCAGCCAGGAAGAGGTCGACGCGCTGGTCCAGTTCTACAAGAGTCCCGTGGGCCAGATGCTCATCGCGCGCATGCCGGCCGTGATGGAGAACAGCATGCAGGCCATGCAGGTGCGCATGGCAGCCGCCATGCCCCGCATCCAGGCGGCGGTGGCCGCAGCGATGGCGGAGATCAAGGCGGCGAAGTGACTGCCGCATGAGCGATGGGTGCCCCCCGGGGCATCCCGCTATGATCACCCCGCTGCCGCCAGGCCCTCCCGCCTGGCGGCATTTGCTTTCCACTCCACCAATTCCATGTCCGCAGACAACGAGAAGGGTGCGCCAGCCGCCGCCCCCGACGAACCCACCCGCGTCCCGCTGAAGATCGAAGATTGGCTGACCGTCATCATCATGGCGGCGCTGGCGCTGATCACGTTTGCCAACGTGCTGGTGCGGTACTTCACCGACAGCTCCTTCGCCTGGACCGAGGAGTTCTCGGTGTTCCTGATGATCCTGCTGGCCATGGTGGCAGGGTCCGCCGCCGTGGCGCGTGACCGGCACATCCGCATCGAGTATTTCTCCGAGGCTGGATCGATGGCACGGCGCCGACGGCTGGCGCAGTTCGGGGCGCTGATGGTGGCGCTGCTGTTCTTCCTGATCGCGGCGCTGTCGGTGCGCGTGGTGTGGGACGACTGGCGCTTCGAGGAAACCTCGCCGGGCATCGGTGTGCCGCAGTGGTGGTATTCGATCTGGTTGCCGATCGTCTGCACGGCCATCGGGCTGCGGGCCATTGGGCTGTTCATCCGGCGGGGCCGGAACACGCCGACGGACGCGGATGCCGTCCAGCGCAGCGAAGGCAAGGCCCCATGATCGCCACGCTGCTCTTCGTCGGCTTCCTGGCCATGATGCTGCTGGGCGTGCCCATCGGCGCGGCGCTGGGCCTGGCCGGTGCGGCCTGCATCGCGCTGGCCAATGCCGACGCGCAGTGGTTCGGGCTCTTGGCCGTGCCGCAGAATTTCTATGCGGGCCTGGGCAAGTACCCTCTGCTGGCAATCCCGATGTTCGTGCTGGTGGGCTCCATCTTCGACCGCTCGGGCGTGGCGGCGCGGCTGGTGAACTTCGCGATCGCCCTCGTGGGCCGCGGTCCGGGAATGTTGCCGATGGTGGCGATCATGGTGGCGATGTTCCTGGGCGGCATCTCGGGCTCGGGCCCGGCCAATGCGGCGGCGGTCGGCGCGGTGATGATCGCGGCGATGTCCCGCGCCGGGTATCCGCCGGCCTACTCGGCCAGCGTGGTGGGCGCGGCGGCGGCGACCGACATCCTGATCCCGCCGTCCGTGGCCTTCATCGTGTATTCGGTGCTGGTGCCGGGCGCGTCCGTGCCCGCGCTGTTTGCGGCCGGCATGATCCCGGGCATCCTGGCCGGCCTGGCGCTGATCGTGCCGGCCGTGTGGATGGCGCGCAAGAACAACATGGGCCACCTCGAATCCAGCCTGCCGCGCCCTGCCTTCTGGAAGAGCCTGCGCGAAGCGATCTGGGGCCTGGCGGCGCCGGTGCTGATCCTGGGCGGCATGCGCGCGGGCTGGTTCACGCCCACCGAGGCGGCCGTGGTGGCGGTGTTCTACGGGCTCTTCGTGGGCATGGCCATCCACCGGACCATCCGCGTGCGGGACCTGTTCGTGATCCTGCGCGAGTCTGGCGAACTCTCGGCCGTGATCCTGCTGGTCGTGTCGCTGGCGGGCATCTTTGCGTACTCGTTGTCCACGCTGGGCGTGATCGACCCCGTGGCCAATGCCATCGTCAACTCGGGCCTGGGCGAATACGGCGTGTTGGCGCTGCTGATCCTGCTGCTGATCACGGTGGGCATGTTCCTGGACGGCGTGTCGATCTTCCTGATCTTCGTGCCGCTGCTCTGGCCCATCGTGCAGCACTACCACTGGGATCCGGTGTGGTTCGGCGTGATCCTCACGCTGAAGGTGGCGCTGGGCCAGTTCACGCCGCCGCTGGCCGTGAACCTGATGGTGTCGTGCCGCATCGCCAACGTGCGCATGGAAGAGACCGTGCGCTGGGTGGGCTGGATGCTGTTCGCGATGTTCCTGGTGATGGTGGCCGTGATCGCCTGGCCACAGCTGGCACTGTGGTTGCCGACCAGGTTGGGCTACATGTGATCGACTTATTTTTTACGACGAAGGAGATAACCCCATGAAATTCCGCCGCTACCTGCTCGCGACGGCAGCCATTGCTGTCGCAGCCACCGCCCTTGGCAGCTTCTCCGTGACCGCGCAGGCCCAACAAGCCTACAAATCCGAATACCGCCTGTCCATGGTGCTGGCACCGCCCACGCCCTGGGGTATGGCCGGCAAGCTCTGGGCTGACAAGGTCAAGGAGCGCACCAACGGGCGCATCAACATCAAGCTCTACCCCGGCACCTCGCTGATCCAGGGCGACCAGACGCGCGAGTTCAGCGCGCTGCGCCAGGGTGTGATCGACATGGCCGTGGGCTCCACCATCAACTGGTCGCCGCAGGTCAAGGAGCTGAACCTGTTCTCGCTGCCCTTCCTGATGCCCGACTACGCGTCCATCGACGCACTCACGCAGGGTGAGGTCGGCAAGGACATCTTCGCGCGCCTGGACAAGGCGGGTGTGGTGCCGCTGGCCTGGGGCGAGAACGGCTACCGCGAGGTGACGAACTCCAAGCGCGCCATCAAGTCGCCGGAAGACCTCAAGGGCATGAAGATCCGCATCGTCGGCTCCCCCATCTTCTCCGACATGTTCACGGCCCTGGGCGCCAACCCCACGCAGATGAGCTGGGCCGACGCGCAGCCCGCACTCGCCAGCGGCGCCGTGGACGGCCAGGAGAACCCGCTGTTCCTGTTCACCGTGCTGAAGATGCAGAACGTGGGCCAGAAGTACATGACGGCCTGGGGCTACATGGCCGACCCGCTGGTCTTCGTGGTGAACAAGGAGATCTGGGCCTCATGGACGCCGGCCGACCAGGCCATCGTGCGCCAGGCCGCCATCGACGCGGGCAAGGAAGAGATCGTGCTGGCGCGCAAGGGCCTGACCGAGGCCGACAAGCCGCTGTTCAAGGAGATCGCCGCGATGGGCGTGACCGTGACGCAGCTGACCCCCGCCGAGCGCGAAACATTCGTCAAGGCCACACGCCCGATCTACGCCAAGTGGAAGCCACAGATCGGCGCCCCGCTGGTGGAGAAGGCCGAGAAGGCCATCGCCGCGCGCAAGCAGTAAGCTGCGCACGGGCTGGTCCTGACGCCACAAAAGGGCCCCTCGGGCCCTTTGTTTTTGGTGCGCTTCAGGCGAACGTCGCCTTGTCCAGCCCGAAGGCCTTGTCGTTGGCGCCCGGTGTGGTGCGGAAGGCCACGCCCATGCGGTTCCAGGCGTTGATGCCCATGATGGCGTGGGTCAGGTCCACGACCTCCTTTTCGGAGAACGCGGCCCGCACCGCTTCGTAGGCGCTGTCGGGCACGCCCGTGGGTGGCAGATGGGTCAGTGTTTCCGTCCAGGCCAGCGCCGCACGTTCGCGCGCGCTGAACAGCGGCGACTCGCGCCAGATCGCCAGATGGTGCAGGCGCAGTTCGCCCTCGCCGTGGATCTTGGCCTGCTTGATGTGCATGTCCAGGCAGAAGGCGCAGCCGTTGAGCTGCGAGACACGGATGTCGACGAGGTAGAGGATGCCGTGCTCGATGCTGCCCTTCTTGATTTGCATGCTGTACTCGGCCAGCTTCTTGAAGAGTTCGGGTGCGGTCTGCATGGCGTTCAGGCGTTGGGACATGGTGTTTCCTTGGGAGTTGTGAAACCGGCGACGCCGCCGGAGGGCATGAATCACTTCATACTTCACAAGACGGTCCAGGCCAGAACTTTGTGACAGGCCCTTGTGGAACCATGTCGATCCCGGTCGCCGTCCCGCGTCGTAGTGGTGTCTGCGCCCACACCGTGTCGCAGCCCCGTTGCACCATCAACCAAAGGAATCCCCATGCCCACCGGAACCGTCCGCCTGCACCGCGTGCTCAAGGCGAAGCCCGAACGTGTCTACCGCGCCTTCCTCGACCCCGCCGCGTTGTGCCGCTGGCTGCCGCCCTATGGCTTCCTGGCCACGATGCACCACATGGACGCCAAGGTCGGCGGGGGCCACCGCATGTCGTTCACCAACTTCACGACGGGGCACTCGCACTCCTTCGAGGGCAAGTACCTGGAGCTGGTACCCAACGAACGTATCCGCTACAGCGACAAGTTCGACGATCCCAACCTGCCCGGCGAGATGCAGGTGACCGTGACCCTGCGCCAGGTGCTGTGCGGCACCGAGCTGCAGATCGTGCAGGAAGGTATCCCCGAGGTCATTCCGCAGGAGATGTGTTACCTCGGCTGGCAGGAGTCGCTGGAGCAGCTGGCGAAGCTGACGGAGCCCGAGATTCCGAATTGAGGCAACGCGGCGCGTGCCGTTGCGTCACCCACCGCGCGCGGCCAGCAGCCGGACGAGGCAGCCGCCGTGGCCGGCGCGCCGGCCAGGGGTGCCAATCCGTCAAGCCGCCGGACCGCCACCGCCCGCCGGCCGCGTCGGCTCCATGCGGATGGCGTCGAAGGGGCATTGCAGAAAGCAGCGTGCGCATCCTGTGCAGCCGGCGGGGTCGTGCAGGTGGGCGTGTTTGCGCCCCCAGCGTCCACCTCCTGCGATCTCCAGCGACAACACGTTCTGCGGGCAGGCGGCCACGCAGCGGCCGCAGCCGGTGCAGCGGTCGGGGGCGATGGCGGGCAGGGCCTTGGGCAGTACGCGCATGGCGCCGATTGTGGGCCGGCGCTGCACAATGCAGGTCCGCCGCTCCCTGTTCGCACGCCACCAGGCCCCGCACACCATGCTCAAGCTCTACTATTCCCCCGGCTCCTGCGCCCGCGCTTCCCTGATCGCCCTGGCCGAATCCGGCGGCGACTACGAGATCAGCCGCGTGGACTTCGCGCGCAACGCCCAGCGCGATCCCGACTACCTCGCCATCAATCCCAAGGGCCGCGTGCCCGCGCTGGCCACCGAGCGCGGCATCCTCACGGAGTCCGTGGCCATCCTTTCCTTTGTGGCGCAGCGTTTCCCGGCTGCGCGCCTCGCGCCGCTGGACGATCCCTTCGCCTTGGCGCAGATGCAGGCCTTCAACAGCTACATCGCTTCCACCGTGCATGTGGCCCATGCGCACGGGCGCCGCGCCTACCGCTGGTCCGACGATCCCGCCGCGCACGCGTCCATGCAGCAGAAGGTCGCACAGAACATGCTGGAGTGTTTCCAGCTGATCGAATCGTCGATGTTGCAGGGCCCCTGGGTGATGGGCGAGGCCTATTCCGTCGCCGACGCCTACCTCTTCACGCTGTCGGGCTGGCTGGAGGACGATGGCGTGCCGCTGGCGAAGCTGCCCGCGATCCAGGCGCACCACCAGCGCGTGGCCGCGCGCCCCGCAGTGCAGCGGGCGCTGGCGCAGGAAGCGGCGGGTACCACCAACGCCGCATAGGCGCATCGTGCTGCGCCACCGCATGGGGGCATCGGCTGGTCGCCGCAGCAGGCCCTGCGGCACGGCCGCTGCGCCATCCGCGCGACGGGGACCAACGCCGCTACCGGGGCGGCGGCATCAAAGGCCGGCGGGCGGCACCGCGGCGGATGAAGGCGCTGCTGCCGAAGCCTGCATGTCGCGGCCCACATACTGGTTCGTGGTCAGCCCCATCGACACGTAGATGCTGGTGAGCCCCTCCACGCCCACGTCGGCCTTCGAGACCCACTCTTCCGGCACGTAGAGCAGGCCACCGCCCACCGGCACAGGTGCGGTGGGGATCAGGACGCCGAGGTAGCGCCGCCCTCCGTCCATCACCACGGGATCGGGTGTGCACAGCAGGGCCAGCACGGCCACCTTGCGCGCGTCCTCCCCCTGCGCACCTTCCTCGGGACGCCCGCCGAAATGCAGCCACACCGGACTCATGGACCCCAGGCCGTCGCCGTTGCGCTTGGAGAACATGTCCACCATGCGGCTCACCAGGTCGTAGACCGTCCGCACCAGTGGTATGCGCAGCATCAGCCGGTCCACCATGCGCCGGATGCCGCGCTGCAGGCCGGTCTCCACGAAGAGGCCCAGGAAATAGATCGCTGTGCACAGCAGCAGCAGACCGAGGAAATAGCCCACCGTTTCCGACCGCGTGACCGACACGCCCACGGCCACCAGCACGGATCCGAACAGACTCTCCGGCCCCAGCAGGCCCGCCAGCAGCCGCCAGGCCCAGACCAGCAGGCCCAGGGTGGCGGCCAGCGGCAGGATCGCCAGCAGACCGGTCAGGAAGGTGCGCGGCAGGCGGCGGAGTTTTTCTTCGAGCTGTTCCTGCATGGCGCATGGTGGCGGGTGGACAAGCGTCGGATCATAGGACCGCGCAGCAGCCGGCTTGTGTGCGGCGGCCCACAGATCACCCGCGTGGCGACGCTAGTGCAGGAAGCCCATGCCCCGGTGCTCGCGCACCTCGGGCTTGATTCGGTGCTCGGCCTCCAGCTGGGCCAGGAACTCCAGCGGCTCCGGCGCCTCGCCCAGGATCACGGCTTGCCGCTTGACGGCGGCGAAGTCGCCCGGACACAGCTGCTCCAGCACGGCGAGCCGCTGGGTGATCTCGGGCGTAAGCGCCTCGGCCGCACCACCCAGCGCCTCCACCACGAACATGGTCTCTCGCTGCGCACGCGCCAGCGGCTTGAACCGGATCTTGAAGCTGAAGCGACGCAGCGCCGCCTGGTCCAGCCGGTCCATCAGGTTCGTGGTGCAGATGAAGACACCCTGGAAACGCTCCATGCCCTGCAGCATCTCGTTGACCTCGGTGACCTCGTAGTTGCGCTGCGCGCCACGCCGGTCCTGCAGGAACGAGTCGGCCTCGTCGAGCAGCAGCACGGCCTTCTCGCTCTCGGCCTCGCGGAACATCGCGGCCATGCGCTGCTCGGTCTCGCCGACGTACTTGCTCACCAGGTCGCTGGCCTGCTTGACCATCAACGGCCGGTCCATGGCCTGCGCGATGTGTTCGCCCAGCGCGGTCTTGCCGGTGCCCGGTGCGCCGTAGAAGCACAGGTGGCCGTGGCCGCGCGCCTGCAGCGCGAGCACGATGCGCGGGATCGCGTAGCGGCTCTCCACATTGAGCATCGCCAGGTCGTAGTGCGTGACGCTGTGCCGCGTCTGGCCGGCGTCGGCGCGGTTGCCCAGCGCAAGGTCGGCGTTGCGCAGCTGGCGCTCGATCAGCGCCTCGATCTCGCCGACCTGCTCGGCGCGCAGGGGCTGGGGCGGTTGGCCGCTGCGCTGCGCGGCCCGTGCGAGCGTGGCGAAGCGCGCGGCCGTGCGGATCTGCGCCGGCGTGAGGCCCTTGCGGCCCGTGAGGCGTTGCACGAAGGCCTCGGACACGGGCACGCCTTCGAGCGTCTTGCGCACCAGGCCCGCACGCGCGCCAGGGGGCGGTGACTTCAGCTCCAGGTGGTAGGCGAAGCGGCGCCGGAAGGCGGGGTCGATCTGCTCGATGCGGTTCGTGATCCAGATCGTGGGCACGGTGTTGGATTCCAGGATCTGGTTCACCCAGGCCTTGCCGCTCACGCTGGCGCTGGCGGGGGCCGCCACCTGGTCGGCACGCGCCAGCAATTGCGCGGCCTCGCTGGAGATGGGCGGGAACACGTCCTCCACTTCGTCGAACAGCAGGGCCGCCTCGGTGCTGCCCTTGAGGAACACCTGCGCGATCTGCAGAGAGCGGTAGCGGTCGCGTCCGCTCAGCGAGTGGCCATCACGGTCCGCGTACTCGACCTCGAACAACTCGAGCCCCGCGGCCTGCGCCACCACCTTGGCCAGCTCGGTCTTGCCGGTGCCCGGCGGCCCGTACAGCAGGATGTTGATGCCCGCCTCGCGCCGCGCCACGGCGTTGCCCAGCAGCGAACGCAGCACGTCGGTGTCTTCCTGCACGAAGGCGAAGTCCGCCATCGTGAGGCTGCTCTTGGACGAAGGCCGCGTGAACACCGCCATCAGCTCGGCCTGGTCGCGGTACTCGCGCATCAGCACGGGCGGCAGCTTCTCGCTCACCTTCATGAGGTCGGCGAGGTCCGTGATGTTGTGCTCCGAGATCAGGTTCTCCACCAGCCCGATGCGCTCCAGCCGCGAGCCCGCGCGCAGCGCCTCGCCCACCTCGCTGGCTTTCACGTTGGCCAGGTCGGCGATGGCGGCATAGGCTTCGGGCGCGTTGTTGACCTTGAATTCCACCAGGATGCTGCGCAGGTCGCGCTGGTAGCGCGCGAGCGTCCCGTACAGCAACAGCGCGCGTTCCGCCTTGTTCAACTGCAGCAGGCCGGCCAACGCATCGATGTTCTTCTCCACCAGCGTGGACTGCTTCTTGAGCGCCTGCGTCAGCCAGTCGCCCGTGGCCTTGAGCAGCAGCAGCAGGTCCTTGGGCTGGTCCTTGGCATGTTCGTCGAGGTAGAAGAACAGCGTGCCTTCCTCGTAGGGGCCGCGCCAGACGCCATAACGCGCCAGGAATGCCGCATTGCCCAGGGCCTCGTGCCCACGCCAGAAGTCGTTGCTGGCGCAGCGGCGTGCAAGGAACTCGCGCAGCCGGGTGAGCACGGGCGCGGGCCACACGAGGTGGCGGCCCGCCAGGGCGATGACGCTGTTGAGGTCGCGCCGGACGTTGAAGTTGGACCCCCGGCGCGCGGCCAGGGTGAGCACGAAGTGCGAACACATGAGGTCCATCACCGGCGCGTCCTTCAGCCCCGGCGATGCGAACACCGGGCCCGTCGACATGTCGGTCATCAAACGCTTGGCCATCCAACCCTCCACCACCTTGCGGGCCAGCCACCATAACGCAGTCCGCCATCGGATGGAAGGGGCCTTCCGAAAATTGTGGCCTCGTCACGGGTTAAGCTGCGGGCATGCCATCGCTCCCCCGTGCCTGCTTGCAGCCAGCCGTGTTGTCGTCCCCATGATGCGTTGGCTGGTGCGCCTGGTGCTGCTGCTCCTGCTGGGCCTGGTGCTGGGCACGGGCGTGTTCCTGTGGCAGGCGCTGGAGAAGACGCCGATGGTGGTGCAGCCGGTGGTGTTCACGCCGGCCCACATCGAGCGCGCCAAGCGCCTGCTGGATCGCAACGATCCGCGCATGATGCGGCCGGGCGTGTTGCGCACGCTGGTGATGTCCGAGGCCGACCTGGACCTGGCCGGCAACTACCTCGCGTCGCGCTTCCTGCGGGGCAACACGCGCATCCAGTTGCAGGAGGGGGTGGCGCAGCTGCAGGCCAGCTTCGAAATGCCGGTGAACCCGGCAGGGCGCTACCTGAACGTGGAGGCGACGCTGGTGCAGACCGCGTCGCTGCCACGCATCACGGCCCTGCGCGTGGGGCGTGTGGAGATGCCCGCATTCGTCTGCGATGCGCTGGTGCGCTTCGCCATCGCGCGCCTGCAGGCGCATGCCGACTACGGCGCCGCCGCGGGGGTTGTGCGCCAGGTGGCCATGCGCGCCGGCGTGGTGCAGGTGCAGTTCGTGTGGAACGACCAGGCCCTGGCCCAGGTGCAGCGCGCGCTGGTGCCGGCCGCCGACCAAGAGCGCTTCCAGGCCTACCAGGCACGGCTGGTGGCGCTGGAGCCCGGGCTCGATGCGTCGCGCGTGCTGCGCCTGGACGAGTTGATGTCGCCCCTGCTCGCCTACGCCGCACAGCGTGCCGCGGGCCCCGAAGGCCTGGCGGCGGAATACCGCGCGGCGATCGTCACGCTGGCCTTCTACGTCAACGGCCAGGGTCTGGCGGCCGTGGTGCCGGGGGCCCAGGACTGGCCCGCACCCGCGTACCGCAGCGTGACATTGGCCGGCCGCAGCGACACGCCGCTCCATTTCATGGTCTCGGCCGCATTGTCCGCCAGCGCCGGCAGTCCGCTGGCCGACGCCGTGGGGCTCTACAAGGAGCTGGCGGATGCCCGCGGGGGCAGCGGCTTCTCTTTCCACGACCTGGCGGCGGACCGTGCCGGCACGCGCTTCGGCGAGCTGCTGGTGAAGGGCGGAGAGGGCCATGCGCGATTGCAGCGGCTGCTGGCGCGCGGCCTGCGGCCCGCCGACTTGTTGCCTGACATCCGCGACCTGCCGGAGTTCATGATGCAGGCCGACTTCGAGCGGCGCTTCGGCGGTGTGGACCAACCCGCCTACCGCCGCATGGTCGGCGACATCGAACGGCGCATCGCCGCGCTCGCGCTGTACCGCTGAAGCCCCACGGCGCGTGGCGTTGCGGCGATGTCGCAACGGCTGCCCGCTAGAATCCCCGGTTTCGCCGCTGCAGTTCCAGAGGAAAACCATGTCCGACGCCCATCACCACGCCGATGCCCCCGTTTCCGACGATCCGGTGGAACAGATCGTGCCCATGATGCCCCTGGTGTTGCCGATGGTGGGCGGCGTGCTGATGTTCCTGCTGGCCTTCATCGCCATCTACATGGCCTGATTCCCCGGCGACCCCGCGTCGCCGTCCGGCGCCACCGCGTGTGGCACCCTCCCCAGGGCCGTTCGCGCCCGGCGGGTTCTCCCCTTTGTTTCCTTCCTGCAGGGCCTGTGCCCTTGCGTGGTGCGGCCCTCTCCGCGCCGGCACCCAACCATCGAGCTTCTTCGGGGCGGAATAGTGGCACGCATAAAGTCATGCATCGTTTGCATGGTTTGGCGATGTAATTGCGCGGTAACCGACACCCCCGTCCCTAGAATGGCCTCCCCTGCCGCTGGTGGCCGGAGAAAAAGTCCTTTTCTTGAAGGGAACGTGCACAGCACGCGATGTCCTCCCCGAGGCACTCGTTCCTTTTGACAAGGCGATTTTTACTTCCGGAGCTTCCCACGATGAACGCAGTGACCGATGCGGGCCTGACCCGCTTGAACCAGCCCGCCTACGTGCGCCACCCGGCCTTGCTGGCCTGGGTTGCCGAGATGGCGGCCCTGACGCAGCCCGCCAACATCCATTGGTGCGATGGCTCGCAGGATGAGTACGACCGCCTGTGCCAGCTGCTGGTGGACGGCGGCACTTTCCGCAAGCTCGATCCCGTCAAGCGCCCCGGCTCCTACCTGGCCTGGTCCGATCCGAGCGACGTGGCCCGCGTGGAAGACCGCACCTTCATCTGCACCGAGCAGCGTGAAGAGGCAGGCCCGACCAACAACTGGATGGCCCCCGCCGAGATGCGCGCCACGCTGCAACACGGCAAGGCCGACGGCACACCCGCGCTGTTCGAAGGCTGCATGCGCGGCCGCACCATGTACGTGGTGCCTTTCTCGATGGGCCCGCTGGGTTCGGACATCGCGCACATCGGCGTGGAGCTGTCGGACAGCCCCTATGTCGCCGTGAACATGAAGATCATGACGCGCATGGGCAAGGCCGTGTACGACGTGCTGGGCACCGAGGGCGACTTCGTGCCCTGCATGCACACCGTCGGCGCACCGCTGGCCGCCGGCCAGAAGGACGTGTCCTGGCCCTGCAACAAGACCAAGTACATCGTGCACTACCCCGCCACGCGCGAGATCTGGTCGTACGGCTCGGGTTACGGCGGCAATGCGCTGCTGGGCAAGAAATGCTTCGCGCTGCGCATCGCCTCCACCATGGGCCGCGACCAGGGCTGGCTGGCCGAACACATGCTGATCTTGGGTGTGACCAAGCCCGATGGCGCCAAGTACCACGTGGCCGCCGCCTTCCCCAGCGCCTGCGGCAAGACGAATTTCTCGATGCTGGTGCCCCCGGCGGGCTTCGAGGGCTGGAAGGTCACGACCATCGGCGACGACATCGCCTGGATCAAGCCCCAGGCCGACGGCAGCTTGCGCGCCATCAACCCCGAAGCCGGGTACTTCGGCGTTGCGCCCGGCACGAACTACAAGACCAACCCCAACTGCATGCGCAGCCTGGATCGCAACGTGATCTTCACGAACGTGGCGCTCACGGACGACGGCGACGTGTGGTGGGAAGGTATGGAAGACGACATGCCCGGCAAGGCGTTGCCCGCGCACCTGCTGGACTGGCAAGGCCGTGACTGGACGCCCGAGATCGCCAAGGCGAACGGTGAGAACGGCAAGCTGCGCCCCGCCGCGCACCCGAACGCCCGCTTCACGGTGGCCGCCATCAACAACCCCGCGCTGGACGCGGCTTGGGACGACCCCAAGGGCGTGAAGATCGACGCCTTCATCTTTGGCGGCCGCCGCTCCACGACCGTGCCGCTGGTGACGGAAGCCCGCAACTGGTCGGAAGGCGTCTACATGGCCGCCACCATGGGCAGCGAGACCACGGCCGCCGCCGCCGGTGCCCAGGGCGTGGTGCGCCGCGATCCGTTCGCCATGCTGCCCTTCATGGGCTACAACATGAGCGACTACTTCCAGCACTGGCTTACGCTCGGTGAGAAGCTGCAGCAGTCCGGCGCCACGCTGCCGCGCATCTACACCACCAACTGGTTCCGCAAGGGCGCCGATGGCAAGTTCGTCTGGCCCGGCTACGGCGAGAACATGCGCGTGCTCAAGTGGATGATCGACCGCATCGAAGGCCAGGCCCCTGGCGCCGAGCATGTGTTCGGCATCAGCCCCTCCTACGCGGAACTGAACTGGACCGGCCTGGATTTCACGCCCGAGCAGTTCAAGACCGTGACCAGCATCGACAAGGCCGCGTGGCAGGCCGAGCTGCAATTGCACAGCGAGCTGTTCACGCAGCTCGCCTACCGCCTGCCGGCGGAACTGCAGGCCACGAAGGCACGCATCGAGACGCGCCTGGCGGCCTGACAGCCGCCAGCGCGCGCAAAAAAAAGCCCGTCACCGACGGGCTTTTTCATGGGCGCTTTGTGGACGGCGCCGGGCATGCCGAACGGAGCCTCAGTTCGGCAGGTACTGCAGGTGCGTGGGCAGGCCGGTCAGTGGCGCGGTGTGGAAGCTGCCACGCGGGCCCTGGTAGCCGGCGTTGAAAGTGCCTGCCGGGTGGCGTGCGAGCCACTGCCGTGCGAAGGCCTCCTCGCGCTGGGCCTGGATGCGCGCGCCCCGCTCGACGGCGGCTTCCAGCTCGGCCTGGATCCGCGGATCGCGTGCGGCCAGCGCACGCAGGTAGGCATCCGCCCTCCGGCGGCTGCGCCGCTCTGCGCGGTCGGCCCAGGCCGCAGCCAGGCCTACGCCGAGCTTGCGTGCGCTGTCGGCCAGCAGGGCCAGCGTGGCGAAACCCACGGCCCAGGACACGAGCCACATCAGGAACAGATCGCCCTTGGCGTAGGACTCGATCCACTGGTCGGCGGAAACCACCAGCGCGGAGACGGCCGCGGCCAGCAGCAGGGCGGACAGGCGCCTGCTGCCTGCGGGCCTGGACGACGGCGCCAGGGGCGCCAGGGTAGACGAAGACAACGGGGAAGAATGCAAAGAGGACATGGTGGTTGGCGATCACGCGTGCACCGGCACGCAAGGGACAAGGACGGGTGGTACCCGACAACGCGAAACGCGCAGACCTTGTGGGCCTGCGCGTGGAACAATTAAGGGTTAACCCTTATGACTTCAAGTGGCGCGGAGGAAATCCGGAGGCTCCTGCGCTGGAGGGACCCTGAAGGGCGGCATTGCCGCCACCCCTGCCACCCCTGGCAAAACCCAGTCAGGCAACGTACTTCGACGACACCGATTCAGGCTTGCCGAAGGGCCATTGCGGCGCGGGCTCACCGGTCAGGGCGGCATCCCGTTCGGCACGCAGGTGGGCGGCCCGCAGCTCGGCCATCAGGCGCGGGTCGGAGGTGGCGGTATCCCACATCTGCGCATCCTGCGCGCGACGCTTGCTCTCCAGCTTCCAGGCCTCGAACGCGATGGCGAACTGCGTGGGCCAGCCGCGCACCACGTCGGAGAACAGGGCGAAGGCCGCGAAGATCAGCGCCCACAGCGCGATCCATGCGACCAGCAGTTGGCCATCGGCCCAGCTGCTGACGACCTGGTCGGCCACGACGATCAGGGCCGAGGCCATGCCTGCCAGCAGCACTGCTGCCAGGCCGCGCGCGCCGCTGAAGTGCTTTCCGGTGTGCTGCAGCGTCTCGACGGCCGAACCGAGTCGGCGCACACCCTGGTGTTGGGTGGGGAAATCGGGGGTGAAAAAGCCGCTCATGCTCAAAACTCCTTGGTTGGTGCACCCACATCCATGGGGCACGGATTGAATATTAGGGTTAACCCCTAAATTAATCAAATTGATGTTTGTGATGCATGTCATTCGGCATCGTGATAATGCATGGCGATGGCACGCTCCCCGGCCCCCAACTTCCGCACGCTCGACCTGAACCTCCTGCGCGTCTTCGACGAGGTGATGGCCGAGCGCAGCCTCACACGCGCCGCGCGCAACCTGTCGCTGACACAGCCGGCCGTCAGCAACGCCCTGCGGCGGCTGCGCGATACGCTGGGCGACGAACTGGTGCGCCGCAGTGGCCAGGGCATGGAGCCCACGCCGCGCGCGCTGGTGTTGTGGCCGTCCGTGCGCGATGCACTGCGCCAGTTGCAGGAGTCGCTGGTGCCACAGCACTTCGTGCCGGAGGAGGCCGACAACAGTTTTGTGCTGGCCATGGCGGACGCCACGGCCGCAGCCCTGGTGCCGGGGCTGATGGACATCGTGGAAACGGAGGCACCCGGCATCTCGCTGCGCATCGTGCCCCTGTCCACGCGCGACCCGCGCAAGCTGCTGGACGACGAATCCGTGGAGATCGCGGTCGGCCATTTCCCCGCCGTCGTGACCGACCTCACGGCCCGCGCGCAAGTGGGCAAAGCCGTGTCCTTCGCCTACCAGCGCCTCTACGACGGCGAATACGTGTGCGTGATGCGCAAGGGCCACGCCCTGGCCACCGGCCCGTTCACGCTGAACCGCTTCTGTGCCGCGCGCCACCTGCTGGTGAGTTTCAGCGGCCGGCCCTTCGGCTTCATCGACGAGGCGTTGGCCACGCTGGGGCGCGACCGCCGCGTGGTGTTGACCGTGAACCAGTTCTTCACGGCCGGGCGTGTGGTCTCCAGTTCGAACCTGCTCACCGTGCTGCCGCGCCACTTCATCGCCGAGACCGGCATCGCCGACGCGCTGGTCTGGCGCAGCCTGCCCTTCGACGTGCCCGCCGTGCATGTGGACGCGTTGTGGCACAGCCGCATGGAGCCCGGCAGCGCACACCGCTGGCTGCGCCAGGCGCTGGTGCGTTCCGTCCACCAGCAGGCGCAGGACCGCAGCGGCTGATGCAGGCACCGTCCACCGCATGAAGATCCAGCTCCTGTCCGACCTGCACCTCGAGGTGCATCCCGACTTCCAGGCCCAGCCGGCGCCTGATGCCGACATCCTGGTGCTGGCAGGCGATATCGGTTCGTACCAGGTGGGCTCGCTGCTGCCCGATGCGGACTTCGGCCTGCCGCGTTTCTCGCCACTGCGTGCGTGGCCCGTGCCCGTGTACTTCCTGCCTGGCAACCACGAGTACGACATGCTGGATTTCGATGCCGCCCACGCGCGCCTGCGCGAGACCTGCGAGCGCCTGGGCATCGTCTGGCTGGAACGCGAGGTGGTGCGCGTGGGCGGAGTGCGGCTGGTGGGCACCACGCTGTGGAGCGACTTCGATGCGCTGGCGCAGCCCGAGGGCGGCGCGGAGCCGCGGTATGGGGACGTGTTGCGCGCGCGACAGAAGGCGTTCACCGCCGCGAACCATTACTTGCGCACGACGGGCGGCACGCGCGCCGGTGTGCCGATGCTGGCGGAGCAGGTGCGCGCGCAGTCGCTGGTCTGCCAGGCCTGGCTGCGCGCGGCGCTGGACGTGCCTTTCGACGGCGCCACGGTGGTGGTGAGCCATTTCGCACCCAGCCTGCGCAGCGCCGACCCGCGCTACGGCCTCACGCCCGGCACGGCCGGCTTCTGCAACGCGCTCGATGACCTGCTGCCCCGGGCCCGGGTCTGGTTGCACGGGCACCTGCATGCGCCCAGCGACTATGTGCACCATGGCTGCCGTGTGGTCGCCAATCCGCTGGGGTATGCCGGCAACCGCGAGCAGGAGAGCTTCAACCCCCACTGCGTGGTGGAGGTCAATGCGCCCGCGTCGAGCGCTGGCGGTAACGCTCCATCGTGAGGCCGTCCAGGTCGATGTCGGTGGGCCGCCCCGAGATCAGGTCGGCCATCAGCCGGCCCGTGCCGGTCGCCATGGTCCAGCCCAGCGTGCCGTGGCCCGTCGCCAGGTACAGGTTGGGGTAGGGCGAACCACCGACCACGGGCGTGCCATCCGGTGTCATCGGACGCAGCCCGGTCCAGAACCGGCCCTTGGCCACGTCGCCGCCGCGTGGAAAGAGGTCGGTCAGCACA
Organism: Burkholderiaceae bacterium; assembly: GCA_965278985.1. GTDB lineage: Bacteria > Pseudomonadota > Gammaproteobacteria > Burkholderiales > Burkholderiaceae_C > CAISIP01. The sequence continues at coordinate 5,083,912 of OZ257131.1, forward strand.
TGGTTCAGCGTGTCCCGGCGCGCTTCGCGCAGCCGCAGGCTGAAGCCCGCGAGTTCGGCCGTGCCGCCCACGCGGATGCGGTCGCCCAGGCGCGTCACGGCCACCTTGTGGGTCTCGTCCATGATGGTGGATTCGGGCGCGAAACGCGGGTCCTCGATGGGCACGGTGATGGAGTAGCCCTTGACCGGGTAGACCGGGATACGGATGCCCACCGGCCGCAGCAGCAGGGGTGAATAGCTGCCCAGCGCCACCAGGTAGGCGCTGGCTTGCAGCGGTCCACGGTCCGTCATGACGCCGGTGATGTGCGCGCTGTCGCTGGTGATGCGTTCGATGTCGACGCCGAAGCGGAACTCCACGCCCAAGGCCTTCGCCAGGTCCGCGAGCTTCTGCGTGAACTGGAAGCAGTCGCCGGTCTCGTCGCCGGGCAGCCGCAGCGCGCCGACGAACTTGTGCTGCACCGGTGCCAGGCCCGGCTCCACGCCGACGTAGCCCGCCGCATCCAGCAGCTCGTAGGGCACGCCGTACTGCTTGAGGATCTCGATGTCCTTGGCCGTGCCATCGAGCTGCTTCTGCGTGCGGAAAAGCTGCAGCGTGCCCTGTGCGCGGTCGTCGTACTGGATGCCGGTGTCGGCCCGCAGCGCGCGCAGGCAGTCGCGGCTGTACTCGGCCAGGCGCACCATGCGTGCCTTGTTCACGGCGTACCGCGCCTCGGTGCAATTGCGCAGCATCGAGGCACCCCAGCGCCACATGGCCGGGTCCAGCAGCGGCCACACCACCAGCGGGCTGTGCTGCATCAGCATCCACTGGATCGCCTTGAGCGGCACGCCCGGCCCCGCCCAGGGTGCCGAGTAGCCCGGTGACACTTCGCCGGCGTTGGCAAAGCTGGTTTCCATCGCCGGGGCGGGCTGGCGATCCACCACCGTCACCTCGTGGCCTGCCTTGGCAAGGTAGTAGGCACAGCATGTGCCGATCACGCCACTTCCGAGAACCAGGACTTTCATGGACCACGCCTCCGCACCGCAGGCCGCGCCGCGTCGGGCGCGATGCCGGGCATGGTAGCCCAGCCGCACGAGCGTTGGCACATCCTCTCGGCACGGTGTCCATGGAGTAGGATGGCTGCCCCTTTCCCTCCTGCACGCAAGCGCCCCGCGCGCGAGCGCCCCACGATGAGCGACGACCTGGCCACGACCGCCTCCACGCCTACCTCTCCCCTGCGCATCGACGTGGTGTCCGATGTGGTCTGCCCCTGGTGCTACATCGGCAAGCGCAAGCTGGAGGCAGCGTTGCAGTTGCCGGGGGCCGATGCGCTGCCGCCGGTGGCCCTGCGCTGGCACCCCTTCCAGCTGAACCCCGAGCTGCCGGCCGAAGGCGTGTCGCGCAAGGCCTACCTGGAGCAGAAGTTCGGCGGCGCCCAGCGCGCGAGCGAGATCTATGCGCGCGTGCGCGCGGCCGGTGCCAGCGCAGGCCTGGCGCTCAACATCGACGGCATCACGCTGCAGCCCAACACCCGCGCGGCGCATGCCCTGATTGCCTATGCGCAACTGCCCGAGGTGGACCGGGGCAGCGAGGTCAAGGAGCGGCTGCTGCGCGCCTACTTCGTCGAGAACCGCTTCATCGGCGACCCCGAGGTGCTCGCGCAGATCGCCGCCGAGGCCGGGCTCGATGCGGACGCCGCCCGCGCATTCGTGCGCGACCCGGAGCAGCTGCAGGCGATCGCCGAGGCCGATGAACAGGTGCGTGGCATGGGCGTGCAGGGCGTGCCGTTCTTCATCTTCAACGGCAAGCTGGCGGTGTCGGGAGCGCAGGATCCCGCCGTGCTGCTGGACGCCATGCGGCAGTCCCTGCAGGCCTGAGCATCCTCGCGCCGTCAGCGGCGCACGCTCGCGCGGCGGTATTGCATGGCCTCGGCCAGGTGCGGTACGCCGATGGTGTCGGCCTGCGCCAGGTCGGCGATGGTGCGTGCCACCTTGAGCACGCGGTGCGTGCCGCGGGCGGACCATCCCAGCCGCGCGGCCCCCACATTGAGGAACTGGCGCGCGTCGCGGTCCATGACGGCGTGCTGGTCGATCTCCTTGCCTTGCAGGCCCTGGTTGGTCTTGCCCTGCCTCGCCAGCGCACGTGCGCGCGCCGCGCTGGCACGGGCGCGGATGGCGTGGGTCGCCTCGCCAGGCGCACCATCGAGCAGCTCGGTGCTGGGCATCGCGGGCACGTCCACATGCAGGTCGATGCGGTCCATCAGCGGACCGCTGAGGCGGGACTGGTAGCGCGCGATCTGGTCCGGCGTGCAGCGGCAGGCGGGCTGCACGGCACCGAGGTAGCCACAGGGGCACGGGTTCATCGCGGCGATGAGCTGGAAGCGGGCCGGGAACTCGGCACGCTGCGCGGCGCGTGCGATGCGGATGCTGCCGGTCTCCAGCGGTTCACGCAGCGCCTCCAATGCCGCGCGTGGGAACTCGGGTAGTTCGTCGAGGAACAGCACACCGTGGTGGGCCAGCGAAATCTCTCCCGGCCTCGGGGGGGACCCACCCCCCACCAGCGCCACCGCGCTGGCGCTGTGGTGCGGGCTGCAGGTGGGCCGGGTGGCCCAGCGTGACATGCTGAAGCGTCCGCCGAGGTTGGCCAGGGCCGCGCTCTGCAGGGCTTCTTCCAGTGTCATGGCAGGCAGCAGGCCGGCGAAGCGTTGTGCGAGCATGGACTTGCCGGCGCCCGGCGGGCCCGTCATCAACACGCTGTGGCTGCCGGCTGCGGCGATCTCCAGCGCGCGCTTGGCGCCGCTCTGGCCCTTCACGTCGGCCATGTCGTCGTAGTGCGCATCGCGCAACGGCAGGTGGGAGCGGACGGTCTGCCACCCGTCATCCGGCGGGGCGTCGGGCCGGTCGGACGGTGGCTGGAACCGGCGCACCACATCGAGCAGGTGCACCGCGCGGCACACCCGGGTGTCGGGCACCAGTGCCGCCTCCTCGGCGCTGCCCGGCGGCAGCACCAGCGTGCAGTCCACACCCTGGGTGCGCAGCGCCAAACCCATCGCCAGGGCACCGCGCACCGGGCGCAGCGCACCGGACAACGACAACTCGCCTGCGAACTCGTGGCCTGAGAGCGAAGGCCCGTGCAGCTGCTCGCTGGCCGCCAGGATGCCGAGGGCGATGGGCAGGTCGAAGCGGCCCGAGTCCTTCGGCAGGTCGGCCGGCGCCAGGTTCACCGTGATGCGCTTGTTGTGCGGAAATTCGAGGCCGGCGTTCTGGATGGCCGAGCGCACGCGTTCACGTGCTTCCTTGACCTCCACGTCGGCGAGGCCGACCAGCGTGAAGCTGGGCAATCCGTTGGCGAGATGGACTTCCACCGTGACGGCGGCGGCTTCCAACCCCACCAGGGCGCGGCTCTGAACCGAGGACAGATTTTGTGCATGCATGCGGCCCATGCTGCCCCCTCCTCGTGGACGGGTCATCTCCAAGAACGACGAGGCGTGCATGCACCGTCACGGTGACTGCGGCAGTTTTGGGCTGCGTGGCACGCGCCTTTTGCACCAAATGAAGGCTTCCACACGCGATTCACACAATTGGTGCGCGTTCTGGAGCTTGACGTCCCGCCCGCCAGGCACCGTGACGGTGCTGCAAAACGCCACGCATCGCGTTTTTACGGATTGTCACGGTCCGTTGCGCGAACTTGCGGTACCGACAACACCGCACAGATGCATGGCACGGTATGTGCATCTTCGGCCTCGTCCTGGCGTTGAAGTTGGGCTTTTGATTGGAGAGCAACATGAAACTGGTAGCAGCGGTCATCAAACCGTTCAAGCTCGACGAGGTGCGTGAAGCGCTCTCGGCGATTGGGGTGCAAGGCATCACAGTGACCGAAGTCAAGGGCTTTGGTCGCCAGAAGGGCCACACCGAGTTGTACCGGGGTGCCGAGTACGTCGTCGACTTCCTGCCCAAGGTGAAGATCGAAGCGGCAGTGTCCGACGACCTGGTCGATCGCGTCATCGAGGCCATCGAGAACGCGGCGCGCACCGGAAAGATCGGTGACGGCAAGGTGTTCGTGTACGACCTGGAACAAGTGGTGCGCATCCGCACTGGCGAAACCGGAAAGGAAGCTCTGTGAAAAAGTTGATGCTGTCCCTGGCCTTGGGCCTGGGCTTGCTCGTGGGTGGCACCTTCGCTGTCGCCCAGACCCCGGCACCTGCTGCCGAAGCCAGTGCACCCGCTGCGGATGCCAGTGCCGCGCCTGCGGCTGCCGCTCCAGCCTCGCAAGCTGCGGCGCCCGCTGCTGCCGCGGCCTCCGAGCCCGCAGCGCCCGCTGCCGCAGCGCCCACACCCAACAAAGGTGACGTCTCCTGGTTGATCGTGGCCACGCTGCTGGTCATCATGATGTCCATTCCCGGCCTGGCGCTGTTCTACGGCGGCCTGGTGCGCAGCAAGAACATGTTGTCGGTGCTGATGCAGGTCTTCGTGACCTTCTCGCTGATCGTCGTTCTGTGGTGCATCTATGGCTACAGCCTGGCGTTCACCGAGGGCAATCGCTTCATCGGCGGCTTCGACCGGTTGTTCCTGCGGGGCATGTTCGACCCGGCGACCGGCAGCTTCGCGATGGGCGCGACCTTCAGCAAGGGCGTGGTCATTCCTGAACTGCTGTTCGCCGTGTTCCAGGCCACGTTCGCCGCCATCACCTGCTGCCTGATCATCGGCGCCTTCGCCGAGCGCATCAAGTTCTCGGGGATGCTGGTGTTCATGGTGATCTGGTTCACCTTCAGCTACACCCCCATCGCGCACATGGTGTGGTACTGGATGGGTCCGGACGCCTACACCGGTGCCGACGTGGTGGACGCGATGAATGCCAAGGCCGGGCTGATCTGGCAGTGGGGCGCGCTGGACTTCGCCGGCGGCACCGTGGTGCACATCAACGCCGCCGTGGCCGGCCTGGTCGGTGCGTTCATGATCGGCAAGCGTATCGGCTACGGCAAGGACACCATGGCCCCGCACAGCCTGACGCTGACGATGGTGGGTGCCTCGCTGCTGTGGGTGGGCTGGTTCGGCTTCAACGCGGGTTCCGCGCTCGAGGCAGGCAACTCCGCCGTGCTGGCCTTCGTGAACACGCTCTCCGCCACCGCCGCCGCCGTGCTGGCCTGGTGCATCGGTGAGGCGTTCCACAAGGGCAAGGCGTCGATGCTGGGCGCTGCCTCCGGCGCCGTGGCCGGCCTGGTCGCCATCACCCCCGCCTGCGGCAACGTGGGCCTGATGGGCGCGATCATCATCGGCTTCGTCGCTGGCTTCGCCTGCTTGTGGGGTGTGGGTGGCCTCAAGCGCATGCTGGGTGCCGACGACTCGCTCGACGTGTTCGGTGTGCATGGTGTGGGCGGTATCGTGGGTGCCTTGCTGACGGGTGTGTTCAACACCCAGTCGCTGGGTGGCCCCGGCCTGGTGGGTGACTGGGTGACCGCGTCGGTGGTGTCCAACGGCATCGGCGCACAGGTCTGGATCCAGCTCAAGGCCGTGGTGCTGACGGTGGTGTGGTCCGGCGTGGTGTCGTTCATCGCGTACAAGATCGCCGACATGACCGTGGGTCTGCGCGTGACCGAAGACGAAGAGCGCGAAGGCCTGGACATCTCGTCGCACGGCGAGACGGCCTACAACCGTTGAGGTGAGAGGCGGAGGGCGCCCCGGCGCCCTCCGTCGCCAAGTTGGTGTTTCTTCAGGGTGGTATTCGGTTCGCGATGGCGCAGCGCCTCGCGGACCGTTTTTTTTGGGCGCGGTGTCCGGCATGCACAATGGACAACCCTGCGGAGACACCCTCGATGACCGACACGCTTGAACTGGCCCACGGCAGCCTGCGCTGCGAGATCCTGCCCGCGCTGGGCGGCTGCATCGCGGGGCTGTGGCACGGCGCATTGCCCGTGTTGCGCTCCACGCCCGGCGCGCAGTTGCACAGCGTGCGCGATGCCGGCAGCTACCCGCTGGTGCCCTTCTCCAACCGCGTGGCCCAGGCCTCCTTGCATTGGGAGGGCACGGACCATCCGCTGGTGCGCAACTACCTGCCTTCACCGCATGCGATCCACGGCGTGGCCTGGCAACGCACCTGGCAGGTGCTGGAGGCCGAATCCGACTACGCGCTGCTGTCGCTGGAACACCCAGGCGATGGCAGCTGGCCCTTCGCCTTCGACTGCACCCAGGCCTTCCGCCTGCACGCTGATGCGCTGGACCTGACGTTGTCCGTGACCAACCATGCCGCCCAGGCGGCCCCCATGGGGCTGGGCTGGCACCCCTATTTCGTCAAGCGCGCGCAGAGCCGCGTGCAGTTCGAGGCCACGGGCCGCTGGGAGATGGACGAGCTCTCGCTGCCCATCCGCCGCAGCCCCACACAGGGCCTGGACCAGGCCTGCGCCGGCCTGCAGATCGACGACTGCTTCGACGGCTGGAAGGGCACGGTGCGGATGGAGGACGAACACCTGCGCGTGCGCCTCACGGCCGACCTGCGCTGCCTGGTGGTCTACACGCTGCCCACCCAGGCCTTCTTCGCGGTCGAGCCCGTGAGCCACGTCAACAACGCCATCAACATGGCGGCCGGCCAGGGTGCCAACGCCTTGAAGGCCCTGGGCGTGCAGGTGCTGCCGCCCGGTGGCACCATGACGGCGCAGATGCGCATCGCGGTCGAACCACGTTAAGGACACCTATGGACTGGACCCCGCTGCCCTGCGATGCCGACCTGCTCGGCGAATCCCCCTTCTGGCATCCCGACGAGCAACGCCTCTACTGGGCGGACATCCCGGGCATGCGCCTGCGCCGGCTGGATCCGCAGGGGGGTGCCGTGGACGACTGGGCCATGCCCAGCGAGCCGGGCTGCATGGCGCCTGCCGAAGGTGGTGGCCTGGTGATCGCGCTGCGCGACGGCATCTACCGCGCGCCGCAATGGGGCGGTGCGCTGGCGCTGTTGCAGGCCGCGCCGCACGACACGGCCACGATGCGTTTCAACGACGGCAAGGCCGATGCCCTGGGCCGCTTCTGGGCAGGCAGCCTGATCTCGCCGCGCACCCGCCCCGATGCCGCGCTGCACATGCTCGATGCCCGTCCTGGTGCGCCCGCGCGCTGGCGGCGCATGCTCGGCGGCGCCTACACTGCCAACGGCCTGGCCTGGTCACCCGATGGCCGGACGCTGTACTGGTCCGACACGCCCAGCCACTGCATCCGCGCGTGGGACTGGGATGCCGAGGCCGGCGTGTTGTCCCATGAACGGGAGTTCCACCGCTTCGCGCCGAAGCCCGTTGGCTGGACGGGTGGCCCGGGATATGGCGGCCGCCCCGACGGCGCCACCGTGGACGCCGAAGGCAACTACTGGGTGGCGATGTTTGAGGGCGCACGCGTGTGCCAGTTCGCGCCCGATGGCACCTTGCTGCGCGAGATCGCCGTGCCGGCCCAATGCCCCACCATGCCGTGCCTCGGAGGCGCTGACCTGCGCACGCTCTTCGTCACCACCGCCCACGAGGGCCGGCCGGCCGAAGAGATGGCGCGTTATCCCCTGGCGGGCCGCGTGTTCGCCACGCGCGTGGACGTGCCGGGGCTGGTGGTGAACCGCTTCCGCGACGGCGGGTAACGGGTTCGCCCCGCCCGCCTGGCCCCCTGCGCGGCAGTGTGTCGTCGGCACCGGCGGGCAGGGGAATCGCCATTTTCTGAACGCCCACCGTTCAGAAAATTCAGCAGGCTCCCACATCGCATTCGCTACCATCCCCCGCATGGACAGCATCGTGCAGGGTCTGCAAGACCGTCTCCGGGCCGCGGCCGCCGACAGGCGGCCGTTGCGCATCCGGGGGGGCGGCAGCAAGGATTTTTTTGGCGACAGCCTGCAGGGCGAGCTGCTGGACATGGCGCCGCTCACGGGCATCGTCGCCTACGAGCCCAGCGAGCTGGTGGTCACGGTGCACGCTGGCACGCCGCTGGCGGAGCTGGAGGCGACGCTGGCACAGCACGGCCAGTTCCTGGCCTTCGAGCCGCCGCATTTCGGCACTGCCGCCACGGTGGGCGGCATGGTGTCGGCCGGCTGGTCCGGCCCCGCGCGGGCGGCGGCCGGTGCGGCACGGGACTATGTGCTGGGCCTGGACATGCTCAACGGCCAGGGCGAGCGGCTGCGCTTTGGTGGCCAGGTGATGAAGAACGTCGCGGGCTACGACGTTTCGCGCCTGTTGTGTGGCGCCTGGGGCACGCTGGGCGTGGTGCTCGAGGTCTCGCTCAAGGTCTTGCCCCAGCGCGTGGCCGAGGCCTGCCTGGTGTTCGCGATGGACCAGGCCCAGGCGCTGCGCCAGCTCAATGCCTGGAGTGGCAAGCCCTTGCCCCTCAACGCCAGCTGCTGGTGGCCCGAAGACGGTGCGGCGGGCCGCCTGGTGGTGCGGCTGCGCGGGGCCCAGGCGGCCGTGCAGGAAGCCTGCATGGGGATGGGGGGCGTGCGCGCCGACGACGCTCTGGACTGGTCGCAGGTGCGTGAACAGACGTTGCCAGCCTTTGCCCGCGCGCCTTCGCAGTGCCTGTGGCGCCTGAGCGTTCCGGACACCACCGGCGTGCTGGGCCTGCCCCAGGGCGCCGAATTGGCGCTGGTCGAGTGGCACGGCGCGCTGCGCTGGGTGCGTGCACCCGCGCACCTGGCCGATGCACTGCGCACGGTGGCCGCCCAGGCAGGCGGCAGTGCGATGCTGTTCCGGCGCGCGGCCGATGGTTCTGCAGCCTCGGTGCCCGTGATGCATCCGGTGTCCGCGCCTTTGCAGCGCATCCAGCAGGCCCTCAAACAGCGCTTCGATCCGGCGGGCATCTTCAATCCGGGGCGCATGTCCGGCGGCTTCTAGAGACCGCGTGCACCGCGTCCCCCCTCCTCCATGCAAACCCAACTCGCACCGCAATACCAGGGCACGGCCGATGGCCAGGCCGCAGAAGCCATCCTGCGCAAGTGCGTGCACTGCGGCTTCTGCACCGCCACCTGCCCCACCTACCAGCTGCTGGGCGACGAACTCGATGGCCCGCGCGGCCGCATCTACCTGATGAAGCAGGTGCTGGAGGGCCAGACCCCGACGCGCCAGACCCAGCTGCACCTGGACCGGTGCCTCACTTGCCGCAACTGCGAGACCACCTGCCCCAGCGGGGTGGAATACGGCCACCTCGTGGACATCGGCCGCAAACTGGTGGACGCGCAGGTGCCGCGCCCGGTCGGGGAACGTGCACTGCGCTGGAGCCTGAAGGAAGGCCTGCCCTCGCCGCTGTTCGGCCCAGCCATGGCGCTGGGCCAGAGCGTGCGTGCGCTGCTGCCCCAGGCCCTGCGCCAGAAGGTGCCGGAGCGTCGCCCCGCAGGCCGATGGCCCACCACCGTGCATGCGCGCAAGGTGCTGTTGCTGGCCGGTTGCGTGCAACCGTCCATGGCGCCCAACATCGATGCCGCGACCGCCCGCGTGCTGGACGCCGCCGGCATCCAGTGCGTGGTGGCGCCCCAGGCCGGCTGCTGCGGCGCCGTGAAGTTCCACCTCAACGACCAGGAAGGCGGGCTGGTGCAGATGCGCACCAACATCGACGCCTGGTGGCCCTTCATCGACGAACAGGGCGTGGAAGCCATCGTCATGAATGCCTCGGGCTGCGGCGTCACGGTCAAGGACTACGGCCACCTGCTGCGCGAGGATCCCGCGTACGCTGAACGCGCACGGCGCATCAGCGCCCTGACGCGCGACCTCAGCGAGCTGCTGCCCGAGATCGCTCCGGCGCTCCGCGACCGCGTGCAGGCACCCGGCACGGCCATCACCTTCCATCCGCCGTGCACGCTGCAGCATGGCCAGAAGCTGCGGGGCGGTGTGGAGCAGCACCTGGGTGCGCTGGGTTTCGACGTGCGGGTCGCGGCCAACGAGGCACACCTGTGCTGCGGCTCGGCCGGCACCTATTCCGTGCTGCATCCCGACATCGCTGTCCAGCTGCGCGACCGCAAGCTGGGCCACCTCGCGCAGGCCCATGGCGAACGCGCCACCGACACCATCGTCTCGGCCAACATCGGTTGCATCACGCACCTGCAGGGTGGCACCGACACGCCGGTGCGCCACTGGGTCGAGGTGCTGGACGCGGCCCTGCGCTGAAGCTCAGCGCGACGCCATGAAGGCGTCGAAGTCCTCGGGCACCATGGGCTGCGCGAACAGGTAGCCCTGGCCGTAGTCGCAGCCGGCCTCGGCCAGCAGCGCGCGCTGCGCGGCGGTCTCCACGCCCTCGGCGATCACCTGCATGCCCAGCGCATGCGCCATCACGATGATGGCCTTGCACAGCGCCAGGTCGGTGGACTCCGGCGCGAGGCTGCGCACGAAGGACTGGTCGATCTTCAGGTAGTCGATGTCGAGCTTCTGCAGGTAGGCGAGCGACGAATACCCCGTGCCGAAGTCGTCCAGCGACACCCGCAGGCCCGCCGCGCGCAACACGCGCAGCTGCTCCGTCACATGGTCATTGGTCTCCAGCAGCAGGCCCTCGGTGATCTCCACGCACACCGCGTCGCCGGCCAGCCCCATGGACTCGAGGTGCTCCACCCAGGCGCGCGGCCGCGCCACGTCGTGGTGGAACTGCATCGGCGACTTGTTGACGCTGATCTGGAACTCCGGATGGTGGCGCCGGCGCCAGCTGCAGGCCTGCGCCGCCACCTGCTGGAAGACCCACTCGCCCAGCTCCACCACCACGCCGGTGGACTCGGCGATGGGAATGAACTCCGCCGGGCTCACCAGGCCACGCGTCGGGTGCTGCCAGCGCAGCAGCGCTTCGGCCTTGCGCACCGTTCCTTCGCGCAGGTGGACGATGGGGTGGTACACCACATGGAACTGCTGCAGCCCCAGCCCCGCGCGCAGGTCGTTGCCCAGGCGCACGCGGTGCAGCGTGGCGGCCTGCAGCGCGGGGGTGTAGAAGCTGAAGCGGTTGCGGCCCGCGCCCTTGGCCACGTAGAGCGCCTGGTCGGCGTTCTTGAGCAGGCCGTCCACGTCTTGCGCGTCGCCGGGGCAGACCGTGATGCCGATGCTGGCCGACACGAAGACCTGCTCCTGCCCGATGCGAAAGGCCGTGGACATGGCGCGCAGCACCTGCGTGAGGATGCGCTCGAGCTGGTCGGGTGCCTGCAGATGCGCCACCACGATGGCGAACTCGTCGCCGCCGAGCCGCGCCACGGTGTCGGCCTCGCGCACGCAGCCCGTCATGCGCCGCGCCGCCTCCACCAGCAGCTGGTCGCCCGCATCGTGGCCCAGCGTGTCGTTGACCTCCTTGAAGTGGTCCAGGTCGACGAAGAGCACGGCCAGCTGGCGGCGTTCGCGGTGGCAGTTGCGCACCTCCTGCGCCAGGCGGTCCTGCAGCATGCGCCGGTTGGGCAGGCCGGTCAGGAAGTCGAAGTTGGCCTGCTTCCAGACCTGCGCCTCGGCCAGCACGCTGTCGGTGGCATCGCGGAAGTGCAGCACGATGCCCTGCACCGCGGGGTCCGCGAGGCAGTTGCTGGCCAGCGATGCGAAGTGCCGCACGCTGCCGTCGGCATGGCGGTAGCGGAAGAAGGACTCCGTGCCCGAGTTCTTCTGCTCCAACAGGCGCGCATGCTCCTCGCGCGCATGGGCCACGTCTTCGGGCAGCATCCAGTCGAAGACCGTGCTGCCGCGCAGGCTCTCGGGTTCGCGCCCCAGCAGCTGGCGCGCGGCGGGGCTGGCGTAGAGGATCTCGCCAGGCGCCGTGCAGACCACGGTCATCACCTGGGCGCGTTCGGTCAGCACACGGAAGCGCCGCTCGCTGGCCTCCAGTGCCTGTTGAGCCTGGTGTTCGCGCGTGACGTCCTGCACCGTGCCTTCGTAGTACAGCAGCGCGCCCTGCGCGTCGTGCACGCCATGCGCGTTCTCCAGCACCCAGGCGCGTTCGCGGGTCTTGTGGCGGTAGATCTCGGAACGGAAATTGCGCACCAGGCCATCGCGCGCGATCAGGTCCTGGAAGCGCTGGCGCTGCTGCGGGTCCACGTACCATTCGCTGCCGATGTCGGTGATGGCCGTGAGCATCTCCGCCTCGTTGTCGTAGCCGTTGAGGCGGACCAGCGCCGCGTTGGCACGCACCTGGCGGCCTGCCACCGTGGAGCGGTAGGCGCCGATGGGCAGCAGCTCGAAGAGCGACTGGAAGTCCGAACCGTGCGGCGCGGCGTTGTCGGACATGGAGGTGGGGTCTTCAGCGGCCCAGTGCGGCTTCGATGTCGTCGGCCAGGCCCTGGGGCGTGTCGGTCGGCGCGTAGCGGCCCAGCACGGTGCCGTCACGGCCGACCAGGAACTTGGTGAAGTTCCATTTGATGGCCTTGCTGCCCAGGATGCCGGGCGCCTCGGCCGTCAGCCATCGGTAGAGCGGCAGCGCCTTGGCGCCGTTGACGTCCGTCTTGGCCATCATCGGAAAACTCACGCCGTATTTGCGCTGGCAGAACGCCGCGATGCTGTCGTTGCTGCCGGGGTCCTGCGCGCCGAACTGGTTGCTGGGGAAGCCCAGCACCACCAGGCCGCGGTCGCCATAGGTCGTGTGCAGCCTTTGCAGGCCGGCGAACTGCGGTGTGAATCCGCAGGCGCTGGCGGTGTTCACGATCAGCAGCACCTTGCCGCGCAGGCCGTCCAGAAAGAGGGGCGTGCCGTCGATGCGGAGCGCGTCGAAGTCGTAGATGGTCGTCATGGTGCGTCGATGGCCCTGGGCTTCTCGTGGCGTGCGCTTCGGTGGGCCCCGATCATGGTGGCTGGCGGCGCAGGCGATGCAGGGGGCGGGGGTGGACCGTGCGGAGGCCCGTTACCCGCCGTGGCTCTTGTCCGTACGTGCGATGTCCAGCAGCCGTTCGACCTCGGCCGCGTGCACCACGCAGTTGCGGGCATGCCAGCGCTTGACCAGGTACATCACGAAAGCCACCGTGACGCCGAAGCCCGTGATCGCCCCCACGGTGCGCACCCCCAGGCCCGCCGACAGGCTGTAGGCCGCGCCCAGCACCAGGATGCAGGCCTGCTCGTTGAAGTTCTGCACGGCGATGGAGCGGCCCGCACCCATGAGGTTGTGGCCGCGGTGCTGCAGCAGCGCGTTCATCGGTACCACCAGGAAGCCGCCCAGCGCGCCCAGCAGCACCAGGAAAGGCGCCGCCACCCACACGTTGTTGATCACATTGAGCAGGATGATCAGCACGCCCATCACGATGCCCAGCGAGATCACGCGCGGCCCGTCCTCCAGGCGCATGCGCATGGAGGCCACCACCGCACCGACGGCCATGCCGATGGCCACCACGCCCTGCAGCGTGGAGGCCTGCGTGACGGTGTAACCGAGTGCCGTCGCGGCCCAGGCCAGCACGATGAAGCGCAGGTTGCCGGCCACACCCCAGATCAGGGTCGTCGCGGCCAGCGAGATCTGGCCCAGCTTGTCGCGCCACAGGCGGGTGTTGCAGCTCCAGAAGTCGGGCAGCAGGCTGGTGAGGCGCTGGGGCATCGGCCGGATCTCCACGCCCGTGTCTGGGATGTGGGTGTTGACCCAGGCGGCCAGTGCGTAGACAAAGACCATGACCGAAATGGCCGCCTCGGCGGGCGTATCGATGCCGGTGTCGAAGTGCGGGATGTCGATGGACAGCAGCATCTTCGAGAACACGGGGCCCACCAGCTGCCCACCCAGCAGCACGCCGAGGATGATCGAGGCGATGGTCAGGCCCTCGATCCAGCCATTGGCCTTGACCAGCTGCGAAGCCGGCAACAGTTCGGTGAGGATGCCGTACTTGGCCGGCGAGTACGCGGCCGCGCCCAGGCCCACGATGGCATAGGCCAGCAGCGGGTGCGAGCCGAAGAGCATCATCATGCAGCCGACGATCTTGATGCTGTTGCTGATCAGCATCACCTTGCCCTTGGGCATGGAGTCGGCGAAGGCGCCGACGAAGGGCGCGAGGATCACGTAGAAGAGCGCGAACATGGGCACCAACGCGGCTTGCTGCCACTCGGGGGCCTTGCTGTACCGCAACAGTTGTACCGCGCTCACGAACAGGGCGTTATCCGCCAGCGAGCTGAAAAACTGCGCGGACATGATGGTGTAAAAACCGCGCTTCATGCCGTGCTGAGGGGGCGTTCAGGCTCGCTGATGCCTCTGTCGTATGTCCTTGATCTCCAACGTGCGCCGGTTATATCACGGACAAGAATGCCAGAATTCGGCCTTTCGCAGCCAAGGCCCATCCCTCCATGCCCCGTCCGATCCTGGCCACCATCCACACCGATGCCCTGCGCCACAACCAGGCGCGTGCGCGCGCCGCCGCGCCCGATGCCAAGCTCTGGGCCGTGGTCAAGGCCAATGCCTACGGCCACGGCATCGCGCGGGTCTTCGAGGGCATGCGGGGCGCCGACGGTTTTGCCCTGCTGGACCTGCACGAGGCCGAGCTGGTGCGCAGCCTGGGCTGGCGCGGCCCCATCCTGCTGCTGGAAGGGGTGTTCGAGCCGCGCGACCTGGAGCTGTGCTCGCGCCTGGGCCTGTGGCACGCCGTGCACTGCGAGGAGCAGATCGACTGGCTCGCCGCGCACAAGACCCATGTGCCGCACCGCGTGTTCCTCAAGCTCAACGCCGGCATGAACCGCCTGGGCTTCGGCCCGCGGCAGTACCGCGCGGCCTGGATGCGGCTGGACGCCCTGCCGCAGGTGGAGGAGATCTCGCTGATGACGCATTTCAGCGATGCCGACGGCCCGCTGGGGGTCGCCGCGCAGCAGGCGGTGTTCGAGGCGGTCACCGAGGGCCTGCCCGGCGAACGCAGCCTGAGCAACAGCGCCGCCACGCTGCGCCACATGGGCGCGCCGATCGCCGAGGGCCGGCCTGGGCTGGTGTCGGACTGGATACGCCCGGGCATCCTGGGCTACGGCAGCGCCCCCGACTACCCCGAGCACGATGCCGCGCACTGGGGACTGCAGGGCGCGATGACGCTGTCGGCGAAGATCATCGGCGTCCAGCAGCTGCAGCCCGGTGACACGGTGGGTTATGGCTCGAGTTTCGTCGCCGACGCGCCGCTGCGCATCGGCGTCGTCGCCTGCGGTTATGCCGACGGTTATTCGCGCCTGAGCCCCACCGGCACGCCGGTGCTGGTCGGCAATGTGCGCTGCCGCACGGTCGGGCGCGTCAGCATGGATATGCTGACCATCGACCTGACGCCGGTGCCCGAGGCGGGCATCGGCACCGAGGTGACCCTGTGGGGACGCGGCAGCGCGGGCGCGGTGTTGTCCATCGACGAGGTTGCGCGGTGCGCCGGCACGGTGGGGTACGAGCTCATGTGCGCGCTGGCGCCGCGGGTGCCGGTGGCCGTGGAGTGATCTGGCGCAAACTGCGTGCCCGGGTGTCCTTGTGATCCGCGCGGCCGGCGCCATCTCCATGGGATAACGGCCCGCAGGGCTTGTGGAGCGACACGACGACCATGGAATACAAGGACTACTACCAGGTGATGGGCCTGGCGCGCGAGGCCTCGGCCGACGACGTGCGCAAGGCCTACCGTCGCCTGGCCCGCAAGTACCACCCCGACGTCAACAAGGAAGCCGACGCCGAAGGGCGCTTCAAGGAATTGGGCGAGGCCTACGAGGTGCTCAAGGATCCCGAGAAGCGCGCAGCCTACGACCGGCTGGGCGCCAACTGGCAGGCGGGCCAGGACTTCCGGCCGCCACCCGGCTGGCAGGGTGGCAGCGCATCGGGCGGCGCGGATGCCGCAGGCGCCGGTGCCAGGTCCCGCGGCGGCGAAGACTTCAGCGATTTCTTCGAGAACCTGTTCCGGCAGGGATTCGGCGCGGGTGCGCAGGGCGGCCGGCGCGCCGGCGCACGCGAGGCCGGGCTGCATGCGCACGGCGAGGACCACCACGCCGCCATCCAGATCGACCTGGAGGACAGCTACCGCGGCGGCACGCGCAGCCTGAGCCTGCGCATCCCCGAGATCGATGCGCAGGGCGAGGTGCACCAGCGCGACCGGCAGATCGAGTTCACGATCCCCAAGGGCATCCGTGCCGGCCAGCACATCCGCCTCGCCGGCCAGGGCGGAGCGGGGCTGGGCCAGGGGCAGGCGGGCGACCTGTACCTGGAGGTGCAGTTCCGGCCCCATGCGCGTTACCGTGCCGAGGGCCGCGATGTCTACATGGACCTGCCCGTCGCGCCCTGGGAGGCGGCACTGGGCGCGCAAGTGCAGGCCCCGACGCCCACCGGCACGGTGGAGGTCACGGTGCCGGGCGGCTCGGGCACGGGCCGCCGGCTGCGCCTCAAGGGCCGTGGTCTGCCAGGCGCCACGCCGGGGGACTTTTATTATGTGCTGCAGATCGCCATGCCCCCGGCGGACACCCCGCAGGCCCGTGCCGCCTACAGCCAGATGGCCACCCAATTCGCGGGCTTCCAGCCGCGCAGCAACCTGGAGGCTACCGCATGAGCTCCACACCCTCCTACGACATCACCATCCTCGAAGAGCAGGGCGGCTTCAGCCTGGAAGACCTCTGCCGTGCGTGTGCGGCCCATGCCGACCTGGTGGCCGAGCTGGTCGACGAGGCGGTGATCGTTCCCGTGGGCCACGCGCGCCACGAATGGCGCTTCACCGGCGTGCACCTGCGCCATGCGCGTGTGGCCGTGCGCCTGCGCCAGGACCTGGGCGTGAACGCCGCCGGTGCCGCCCTGGCGCTGCAGCTGATGGACGAAATCGACCTCCTGCGCGCGCAGGTGCAGCGCCTGGGTGGCCACCGCTGATCCACCATTTCCGGAGAAAACCATGTACCAACGCATACTCGTCCCCGTGGACGGCAGCAGCACCTCCAACCGCGGCCTCGCCGAGGCCTTGAAACTCGCCAAGCTCACGGGCGCCAGCCTGCGCCTGCTGCACGTGGTGGACGAGCTCTACGCGGCGGTCAGCATGCCCGGCTTCGGCGAGGCCAACATCGACGTGCTGCAGATGCTCAAGGAAGGCGGCCACAAGGTGCTGCAGGCCGCACAGCAGCAGGCGCAGGCCCAGCAGGTCGTGGCCGAGGCGGTGCTGCTGGAGTCGTATTCTGGCCGCCTGCACGAGCAGGTCGCGGCCCAGGCCAAGGAATGGGGCGCCGACATCGTGGTGCTGGGTTCGCACGGCCGGCGCGGTGTGGGCCGCATGGTGCTGGGCAGCGATGCCGAGCAGATCATCCGCAACTCGATGGTGCCGGTGCTGGTGGTGCGCGAGGAAGCCTCCGCCTGACAACGGGTTGACGTCGGCGGGCGCATGCTCGCCGGCCCGCCGGCCCGCCGGCCCGCCGGGCCTGGGGGCGCTCCGGGTCTGCAGGCATGGGGCTTGCATGGCACCGGGATCGCCCGGATGCCTGCTGCGTGGTAGGGTCCGTCCCTTGCCGTCTCGCGCGTCCTTGCCTGTCCCGTGTTCCAGCACCCCGTCTTCCAGGCACTGCCGCCTGTCATCCTCCTGATCGCGGTCGGCTATGTCGCGGGCCGCATGCGCCTCATCGGCGCCGACTCCAAGCGCGACCTCACGAACCTCGTGTTCCTGGTGCTGCTGCCGGCCATGCTGTTCCGCGCCATGGCCGGCGTGCATCTGGAGAACCTGCCGCTGCGGCCCATCGGGCTGTACTTCGCGGGCTGCTTCGTGGTCTTCTTCGGCGTGCTGCTGGCCAAGGGCTGGACGCGCGAGGGCGCCGTGGTGGGCCTGGCCGCGATGTTCAGCAACTCCGCCATGCTGGGCCTGCCCATCGCGCGCCTGGCCTATGGCGAAGACGGCCTGCTATTGATGGTGACGCTAGTCTCCATGCACGCGCTGGTGCTGCTGACCGTGGTCACGCTGACGCTGGAACTCGCCGTGCTGCGCGAGCAGCGCAACACGCCCGGCGCGTCCGCCAGCCGGGGCGTGGTCCGCACGGTGTTGCTGGCGGTGCGCAATGCGGTGGTGCACCCGGTGCCGATGCCGATCCTGGCCGGGTTGCTCTTTGCGCAGACGGGTCTTCCTGTGCCGGCGGTGCTGGACAGCGCGCTGCAGCTGCTGGGCTCCGCGTTCTCGCCCGTGGCGCTGGTGATGGTGGGCATCACGCTGGCCCACAGCCATGTGGAGGGCCTGTGGCTGCCTGCGCTGCGCATCGCGTTGCTGAAGAACGTGCTGCACCCGCTGGTCGTGGTGGGCGTGTGCTGGCTCGGCGGCCTGCGCGGCCTGCCGCTGGTGATCATGGGCGTGGCCGCCGCCATGCCCACGGGTGCCAACGTGTTCCTGTTCTCGCAACGCTACCGCGTGGCCGAGCCGCTGATGGTGGCCTCGGTGGGGGTCTCCACGGGCATCGGCCTGTTCACGGTGGCGGCAGCCATGGCGCTGCTGGACATGCTGCCCCGCTGAGATTCTGCGGTGACACTCCGCGCTTCGCGCTGCGGTGCTGAGCGCCTTGGGGCGGCCCGGCGGCGCTCACACGGCCTCGAAGTCGATGAAGCCTCGCTCCACGTTCACCGACACCAGCCGCACACGCAGTGGTTGGCCCACGCGCAGGCGCTGGCCGCGCAGGGCCAGCTTGCCCTCCACCGGCGGCGTCAGCACGCGCACCCAGTTGCCGTCGTCGGCCATGCCCGTGACCACCGCGTCGAATTGCTCGCCGATGTGCGCCTCCAGCACCAGCGCGGCCTCGGACTTGCGCATCTGCCGCTCCACCTTCTGCGCGCGGTCCTCCTGCTGCGTGCAATGCTCCGCCAGGGCGTTGAGCGCGGTGTTGGTGTAGGGCGGTGTCTGCCGCGCGAGCGAGGCCTTCAGCAGGCGCTGCGTGATCAGGTCGGGGTAGCGGCGGTTCGGCGCGGTCGAATGCGTGTAGTCGCGCTCGGCCAGGCCGAAGTGCCCGATGGAGATGCCGTTGGGCGACTCCGCCACGTACTCGCCACGGCCCATGAGCTTCACGATCACCAGCGACAGGTCGGGGAAGCGCAACGGGTCCAGCCGCCGCTGCTGGACCAGGAATGCCTCCAGGGCACGCGCATCGGGCTGGTCCGGCAGGCTCTGGCCGCGCTCGGCCGCCAACTCGACGATGCGGCGCCAGCGCTCCGGTGAACGCACCACGCGGCGCAACGCCACCTGGCCCTGCGCCGCGAGGTAGCGCGCGTTGCAGGCATTGGTCGCGATCATCAGCTCCTCGATCAGTTGGCGTGCGCGGTTCTGCACCTGCTGTTGCACGTCCACCACCTGCTCGCCCTGGAACACGGCGCGCGGCTGCAGCGTCTGGAACTCCAGCGCGCCGTTGTCGCGCCGGCGCGCGCGCAGCTGCTGCGCCACCGAATCCTGCGTGCGCAACTGCTGGTCCATGCCCGGCACGGCGGCGGCCGCGGCGGGCAGCGGGCCGGTGCCTTCCAGCCAGGCGGCGACGGCGTCGTAGGCCAGCTGCGCCTGGTTGTGCACCCAGGCGCGGTAGACCGTGGCGCCGGCCAGGCTGCCGTCGGGGCGCAACACCATCTCGGTGACCATGGCAAGCCGGTCCACATGCGGGTTCAGCGACGTCAGGTCGGTGGACAGGCGCTCGGGCAGCATCGGGAAGATGCGTGCGCCGGTGTAGACCGAGGTGGTGTTGCGCTGTGCGTGCTGGTCGATGGGGCTGTCCTTGGGCACCAGCACGTCCACGTCGGCGATGGCGACCAGGATCTTCACGGCGCCATCGGCCAGCACCTCGCTCACGCTGAGCTGGTCCAGGTCGAGCGAGTCGTCGTTGTCGATGGAGCACCACAGCAACCCACGCTGGTCGCGCAGCGCGGGGTCGCTGTCCATCGGCGGGCCCGCGATGGCCTGCGCCTGCCGCAGCGCCTCGGGCGGAAAATCGGGCTCCAGGCCGCGCTCGGCCATCACCTGCGCTGCCAGGTGGGCGAGGTCGGTGCGCTGGTGCAGTCGGGAGTGGGACATGGGTGCAAAGTCTCCTCAAACGGTGGCGGCTGGGACGGGCCATCATAGGTGCGCGCGCCTCCGGCGCGGGGTGGGGCGGCTGCTAAGCTCGGGCCCCGTGCCTTGCACGTGCCGCCGGCCCGCACACCACCATGGACCTCCACACCTGGCTCATCTACCTCGCCGCTGCCATCGGCCTGTCGCTCTCGCCCGGCCCCAACGGCCTGCTGGCGCTGACCCACGGCGCGCTGCACGGCCGGCGCAAGGCGATGTTCACCATCTTCGGCGGCGCGACGGGCTTCGTGGTCGTGGTGGCGCTGGCGATGTTCGGCATCGGCGCGCTGCTCAAGGCCTCGCTGGTCTGGCTCACCATCCTCAAGTGGGTGGGCGGCGCCTACCTCGTGTGGCTGGGTATCCAGGTCTGGCGCGCGCCGCCGCTGGGCGCCGAGCTGCAGGCCACGGCGGCCCCGCGGCCCGGCTGGTCGCTGTTCCAGCAGGGCGCCCTGGCGGCGCTGACCAACCCCAAGGCGATCCTGTTCTTCGCCGCCTTCCTGCCGCAATTCATCGACCCCGCGCGCAGCCTGCCGCAGCAGTTCGCCATCATGGCGGGCACCTTCGCGGTGGTGGAGATCGTCTTCGAACTCTTCGTCGCCAGCATGGCCCAGCGCATCAGCCCCTGGCTGCGCCGCGTTGGCAAGCGCTTCAACCAGGCGTGTGGAGGGGTGTTCGTGCTGATCGGGACGGCGTTGCCGTTGCGGGGGTGAGGGCGGGTGGCGCTTTGTCACTCACTTTGGCGCCCATTCCTCAACCTGGTGGGTGCCTTGGCAGCGGCCCAAGACGTGCTGTTGGCCGCGCTATGCCACCTGGCCTCTCATCAGGCCGCGATGTGTCCTGGACGACTGGACCGTGAGCGCTACTGCCTTGGCAGGCGGCTTCAGGCAAAGATACTCGTGGGCTGCACCGATCTGCTTGGCGTAGTTTCCGGCAGAACGCTGCATGCCCGAGAACGTTCAGAAGCTGTCATTCCAGAAGCTTCGAATGGAGGATGGTGCTGGCGCCAGGTGGTGCTCGGCGGTTTGCGAGTCATGCACTGGAATTCGTAGCAGCGTCTAGCTCGACAAGAGTCAAAAAAACGAAAGCGTGGCAATGGAAATACAGATTGTTCCAACGTTGTATGAACATCTGAATGTCATAGGGGCGAAGCGGACGATGCTCCGCTCTGACCACTCTGACCTGACCACCATCGTGCTGGGAAGTTCGCACGGGGACTTCGGGTTCAACCCCGCATACTTCCCTGGATCCTTCAATCTATGTTGTGCCTCGCAGGATCTAAAGCACTCCTATCTGCTCTACAGGCACGTCGTTGAAAACTACAAAAGAATTACGAATGTTGTCTTGTTTTATTCGGTGTTTTCACCCGGCTGGAACTTGCAGAGAAACCCTTCCGAGAAATGCGTTGGGATGGCCCTGGACGAGCTTTTCAATCTCAATATCCCGCACGACTATGAAGAGCTGCAAGGCGAGTTTCTGAAGATCAGAGGGAGGCTCAATCACCTGAATTTCGATTCGAATGGGTATCGAGGTTTCCTGCAGGACAGGGGTAAAACCTATTTCCCACTGAGCTATGGAGCAAGCAAGCGAGCTGCCGATCATCTTCGTTGGAATTCAAGTCATGGGGAGAACTTGCATCTGCTGCGACTGCTGCTTTGCGCGAGGCAGCACAACCATCAGGTGAGCATTGTTGTTCCGCCGGCAAGGTCTGACTACAAGGATGCGCTCAACAAAGGCTTTGGGCTGCTGTTTAGTTCGCTACAAGAAATATTGTATGAATTCCACATTGATTTCGAAGTGAAGCTCGTCAACGCTTTCGACAGTCAAATATTCGAGGACGCCCACTTTGGAGACTTCGATCATTTGCTCCCCACGGGAAATGGAACGGAGCGACTTACCAGGTTGATCTGGGAAGCGTGCAGGAACCCTCTCGTGGACGAGGCGGCAGGTAACACCATAGGTTGAGCGCATTCGCATCCATTGGAGCGCGATGCGGTAATGTTGCCGTCCCCGTCTGCCCAGTTGAGCCTGTCCCTTCAGCCACACATTCGGATTGCCGCGCGGCGGGTTTGGGCGCTCTGTTGACCTAACGATCCCACACGCTGAAGCCACCGCAACGGTCTGGTCAATTGCTTGCGTCAGGCCGGCGAATTGGTCGAGGCACGCGCGGCCGGTTGCCGTCCTGTGCGCGGCGGCGCAGCCGATGCGCTGGCGCCGAACACAGCGATGCAGCCACAGGCCCAAGCCGTACCCGCGAGCAGCGCTGCTGCCACATCCGAGGGATAGTGCGCCCCGAGGTAGACGCGGCTGAAGCCCACCACCCCCACCAGCGCGCTGGCACCCAGCACGCTGGCCACGCGCCATGCGGCGTGCAGGCCACCCCGGCTCGCCAAGTACAGCATCCACGCTGCCAGCAGCGTGGCCGCGACAGTGTGGCCGCTGGGGAAACCGAACCCACGCGCCTCGACCAGTGCATCCAGCAATGGCCGTTCGCGCTGGAACCAGCCTTTGGCAATGTTGTTCATCACGCCACCGCCCAGCGTGATGGCCAGCAGCAGTGGCAGCTTCCGCCAGTGGCGCTGGAACAGCAGCGCCGTCACGAACACCGACAGCAACACCGCGATCAGCGGATCGTGCATCGCCTCCACGGCCAGCATCCAGCGCGTGAGCCTGTCGCCGCGCTGCGCATGCAATTGCTGCAACCAGTGTGCTTCCCATGCCTCCGCCGGCGGCACCCCGGCACCGGCCACGACCAGGGCGAGCACGGCGAACAGCACGGCGGCAACCATACCCAGCACCAGCGGGGCGGGCACGGCACGCCAGCGGGCGGATGTGGAGGAGGGAGGATGCAGAGCAGGCATGTGGGGCGCAGGAACCGTCGCGCCAGTGTCGAGAGGCTGTGTGACGGCTTGCTGACGCCGCACGGCTGCATGCATGCCCTACAGTGGCCAGCTGGATGACACACCCAGGATGCTGCCGTTGTTCCGGCCCGCGGTGCAGGGCTTCCTGGCGAGCCTCTTCGCGCTGGACCCGGCGCGGCTGGCTGCGGGCCTGCTCGGCAAGCCGTTGCTGGTGCTGCAGGGTGGGCGCGACCTGCAGGTGGGGATGGTGGATGCGCAGCGCCTGCATGCGGCCGCACCGAATGCGCGGCTGCTGGTGCTGCCCGAGGTGAACCTCGTGCTCAAGCGCGTGGAGGTGGACGGTCCCGCGGCGCACCTGGCGACCTATGCCGACCCGCACTTGCCGCTGGCGCCGGGGGTGGTGGAAGGTGTGGCCGATTTCTTCCTGCCCACGACCGGGGGCATGCGGGCCCCTTCGCCTCGCGTGGAAAGCCGTTCGTTCAGGCGCCGCCGCTGGACAGCCGCACCTCGCCCTGGGGCGTGCGCAACGTGGCGGCCAGCTCCGCAGGCCCGGTCTGCACGGTGATGCCCGTGAGGCCGATGGCCGCGTAGGCCGCCTGCAGTTTGTCGGCCGAGGGGTGTGTGGCGGTGACGGACTGCAATGACACTCGTGAACGCGGCAGGCTGTTGCGCGGGTGCAGTCGCAACGGCTCGGCATCGTCGGGGCCGCCCCATTGGATCAGCGTGGGCAGCGTGCCATTGAACAGGCGCTGGCCATCCTCGCGCACGGTGATCTGCCATCGCAGCAGCCCCTTGCGGGAGTGCCGGCTGGCGGCCACGGCCGGCCCGCGGTCGATGCCCAGGGCCTGCCATGCCGCGCGAGCCGCCTGGATATCCGTGGTGCCGGCCACGAAGTGCACCAGCCGCGGTGCCGTGGCGATCGCCGCCTGCAGCGCGGCATCGTCCAGGTCGAACCAGCGCCGGCCCGTGGCGGACTTGCGGGGCGCCTGGGGGTCGATGGCGATGATCTCCAGGTAGGCCAGCGGGTATCCGGGCGTGGCGATCTTGAACAGGCGGTTG
The DNA here is from genome assembly GCA_965278985.1 of Burkholderiaceae bacterium. GTDB lineage: Bacteria > Pseudomonadota > Gammaproteobacteria > Burkholderiales > Burkholderiaceae_C > CAISIP01. The sequence goes on from OZ257131.1 coordinate 5,107,713, forward strand.
TGCGTGCCGTACAGCGGGTGCTCGCCGCCCGGGCCAGGGGTGATGCCCATCGTGGCCTCGCACCACTGCACGCCTTCGTCCAGCGTGCGGGCCGCGATGACGAGATGGTCGATAGAGGTCTGCATCGCTGGACCATACCACCCCGGTGCGGGAGGCGAAGGGGAGGTCAGGCCTCCAGCGTCTCCGCCCAGGCCAGCGCCTGCAGGTGCGCCCAGTTGATCTGGTGGTTGCTCAGGTCCAGCGTGCCGGCCAGGCGCGCGAAGGCGGCGTCGTCTTCGGACTCGCAGGCGATGGTCAGCTCCAGCAGCGGTGCCAACGGCCCCTTGCCGTGCAGCAGCGCGTCCGTGATCGGTGCGGGCAGGGTGATGGCGGCGATGGCCGTGTCCATCGGGATGCCCAGCATGGTGTCGAGCAGCGAGAACACGCCGGTCACGAAGGCGTTGTCGCGCGCCTCGGGCGGCAGTACCTCGTCGGCCAGCAGCTCCATCAGCCGCCCCCGCACGATGGCGGTGTTGCCCACGGCCGGCGGCGACTTGCCCGCGCCCGGCAGGGTGAGCAGCAACGCCGCCCAGCGGAACAGTTTGTCGAGGCCCAGGACCATCACGGCGTGGCGGAACGAGGTGATCTCGGTGCGCAGGCCGAAGCCGGAGGAGTTGATGTAGCGCAGCAGGTTGAACGACAGCGTCGCATCGCGCTTGAGCACTTCCTCGATCTGCGAGGTGGTGGCCTGCGCCCGCACGGCATTGATCAGCTGGATGGTCACGGCCTGCGAGGGCTGGAGGGTCTTGCCCGCCACGGCTTGCGGCTTGGAGAACCAGAAGCCCTGGAACAGGTCCACGCCCAGCGCCGCCACGCGCTGGTGCTGCTCGGCCTTCTCGACCTTCTCCACCACGATCCTGGCGGGTGTCTTCTTCCGCAGCGCCGAGATGGCGGGCTCGATCAGCTCGGGCTTGAGCGTCAGCAGGTCCACCTTGATGAAGTCCGCCAGCGGCAGCCAGCTCTTGTAGGCCGAGTTCAGTACGTTGTGGTTGAAGGCCAGCCGGAAACCTCGCTGGCGCAGCCCCTCCAGGATGGCCGGTGCGTTCTCGATGGCCGCCGGGTCGTGGCCCGAGATCAGCGGCACCTCCAGCACCACGCGATCCGGTGCCACCAGCTCGAGGTGTTCGCTCTGCAAGGACTCGAAGGTGCAGTTGACGAAGATGTTGCGCTTGCCCAGCAGGCTGGCCGTGTCGGCGTGCGACAGCACGTTGAGCAGCATCTGCGCATCGCTGGCGGCATCGTGGGTGCGTGACGGCCGCGTGCGGTCGAACAGCTCGTAGCCGTAGACGCTGCCCTTGCCGTCGACGATGGCCTGGCGGGCGATGGCGCTGGCGTTCGTGTCAGGCGTCGGGGGGGGCGTTGGTGAAGGTGGCGCGATGGACATGGGTGGTGCGGTGGTTCCGCCGGATTCTAGGGAGGCGCCGCACCCATCGCCGCCGGCATGCCTTGCGCCTCAGCGCGCGTCCAGCCCGTACCGCCGCCGCATCAGCCCTGCCACCCAGTTCAGCCCCATCGACACCAGGAAAATGAAGCTGATGTAGATCGCCGCCGTCGCCGTGAGGATCTCGATGGGCTCGTACCAGCGGTTCACGATCTTCTGCGACTGGAACATCAGGTCGTGCACGGCGATCACCGACACCAGCGCGGAGGACTTCACGATCACGGTGAACTGGTTGCCGATGGACGGTGCAGCCTCCAACATCACCTGCGGCAGCACGATGCGGCGGAAGGCATGGGCGTTCGACATGCCCAGCGACCCCGCCGCCTCCAGGTGCCCGCGCGGGATGGCCTCGATGGCGCCGCGGAAGGTCTCGGCCAGGTAGCCGCTGGACTGCAGCGTCAGCGCCGTGCAGGCCGCGGCGAAGAAGGTGGTGGGCCAGCCGAAGAGCTCGGGCCACACGTAGTTCACCCACAGCAGCTGCACCAGGATCGGCGTGGCGCGGAAGAACTCGATCAGCACCACGACCAGCGGCTTCAGTGGCCGCACGTACATGCGCAGCAGGCACAGCAGCATGCCGCCGGCCACGGCGCAGACAAAGGCGACGCCGCAGACCTGCAGCGTGACGAGGAAACCCTCCCACAACGCGGCGCGCTGGTTCCAGACGAGGCGTTCCCAGTTACCCATGGTGCGGTGCCCTCATGCGAGGATCCTGGCGCGCCAGCGCCCGGAGAGGGTTTGGAGAAGCCAAGCGAAGGCGCAGACCACCACGAAATACGTCAGCGCCGCCCCGGTGTACAGCGGCAGCGGCTGCATCTCCTGCGCCGACACCATCGACACCTGGTACATCAGGTCGGGCACGGCGATCAGCGACACGATGCTGGTGGCCTTGAACAGCGACACGAACTGGTTCACCGACTCGGGCAGCATGCGCCGCACCACCTGCGGCAGGATGATGCGCCACATGATCAGCCGCTCCGACATGCCGAGGCCGCGCCCGGCCTCGATCTGCCCGCGCGGCACGGCCTCGATGCCGGCGCGGAAGGTCTCGGCGAAATACCCGCTGTAGACGAAGCCCAGCGCGATCAGCGCCGACACGAAGGGGTCGAACTCCAGCCGCCTGCCAATCAGCGTACCCAGCAGCAGCGGCAGCACGAAGTGCACCCACACCACCATGATGTAGTCGGGCGCGTTGCGCGACACCTCCACATGCAGCGTGCCGGCCCAGCGCAGCACGCGCCAGCGGCCTGTGCGCATCAGCGCCGCAATGAGTCCACCGGCCAGGGCCAGCGCGGCCGCACAGACGAACACGCCCAGGCTCATCGTGAGGCCCTTGAAGAGCACGAAGCGGTACTCCCAGAAGACCGTCAGGTCCAGCGATTCGCGTAGGCTCTCTGAGAACATCAGTGTTGCCGCAGGGATTTGGCGAGGAACTGCTGCAGCCGTTCGGAGCGCGGCTGCTGGAACAGTGCCGCGGGCGGGCCCTGCTCCTCCACCACGCCGTTGTGCAGGAACATCACGTGGTCCGACACCTCGCGCGCGAAACCCATCTCGTGCGTGACCACGATCATGGTCGTGCCGTCGCGCGCCAGGTCGCGCATCACGGCCAGCACCTCGTCGGTAAGTTCGGGGTCCAGCGAGGAGGTGGCCTCGTCGAAGAGCATCACCTTCGGGCCCATGGCCAGCGCCCGTGCGATGGCCACGCGCTGCTGCTGGCCACCCGAAAGGCGGGCAGGATACGCATCGGCCTTCTCCAGCATCTGCACGCGCTGCAGCGCCGCACGGCCCGCCTCCAGCGCCTGCTTGCGCGGCAGGCCCCGCACATGGCGCGGCGCCTCGGCCACGTTCTCCAGCACCGTCATGTGGGGCCAGAGGTTGAACTGCTGGAACACCATGCCCAGGTCGCGGCGGATGCGGTTGATCTCGGCCAGCGTGCGCGGCTTGCCGGGCTTGCCGTCCTGGTAACACAGCGAGGCACCGTCGATCAGCACGTCGCCGCGCGTGGGCGTCTCCAGGTGGTTGATGCAACGCAGCAGCGTGCTCTTGCCCGAGCCGCTGGCGCCGATCATGCTGAGCACCGTGCCGCGCGCCACGTCGAAGGAGATGCCCTTGAGCACCTCCTGCGTGCCGAAGGTCTTGTGCAGGTCCTGCACGCGGATGGTGGGGGCCTCGGCCATCAGGTCGTGGTGGAGAGGAATTCCATGTGCTGCGCCATCAGCCGGTCCGTCTCGCCGTTGACGCGCTGGAAGTGGGCCCAGAAGTCCAGGAAGTTCTTCCACTCGTAGTCGCCGAAGCGCACCGCCCAGCTGCTGGGGCGCTTGTCGATGGGGCTGGTGGGCTGGAACGCGGCCGCCCAGTTGGTGCGCTTGGCCATCAATTGCACCGCCACCTGCGAGCTCATCCACACGTCGGCGCGCTTGGCCCGCACGGGCTCGGCGCCCAGGTCGGCCTGGCCGGTGGTGGTGATGAGCTTGGCCTTGGGGAAGAGGATCGGGATGCGCGGCTCCTCGCTGCCGCCCGAGACGACCGAGAAGGTCACGTTCGGGTTGTTGAAATCGGCCAGGGTCTTGAACTTGCCGGCGTTGTCCTTGTGCACCAGCAGCAGGCTGCCCACCTCGAACAGCGGGCCGATGTAGTCCACCGCCACGGCGCGCGGGATGGTGTAGGTGAGCGCCGAGGTGAACACGTCGTAGTCGTTGCGGCGCAGGGCCACGGTGGCGTTCTGGAAGGTCACCTCCTTGAACTCCAGCTTCACCTCCAGCGACTTGGCCAGCTGCATGGCGAGGTCGTGGTGTATGCCGGCCAGGTCGCCGGTCTTGGCGTTCTTGTAGAAGAAGGGACCGGTCTGCGCGTAGCCCGCGCGCAGCACGCCGGCGGCGAGGACTTTGGCCAGCGTGGAGTCCTTGCTGATGCCGCTGTCCAGCCCCTGCGCGCGCAGTGACGTGGGCGTGAGGCCGGCGCCGAGGCCCGCGCCGACGGCGCCTGCCACGCTGCCTAGCATGGCGGCGCCCTTGAGGAAGTTGCGCTTGGGGTTACCGTTGTCCTGGGTCATGTCCGTTCTCCTGGGGGTGAAGGGTGAGGGGTGGAAGAGGGGTTGCCTGGTGCGGGGCGGTGCGTCAGCCCGAGCCGGGGCGCAGCAGCGGCAGCACGGCCTCGGGCCGGCCGGCGCGTTGCGGGTAGAGCGCGGGATGCAGGAAGGTGGTGGCATCGGCGTAGCCCACATCGAAGTCGATGGACTGGCCCACGGCGGGGTGCGTGCAGTCCTCGGCGAAATCCAGCGTGCAGTGTTCCGCCGCGTGGGCCATGCGTGTGACGGCCGGCAGGCCCAGCGGCTGCGCCGCCAGCGGGTAGACGCCATGCCAGCGCCAGCCCGCATCGCTGACCAGCCGGCGTGCCGAGGGCCGTGCCACCACGCGGGCGCGCAGCCGCAGCGCGGGCTCCAGCGGCAGGTGGAATTCCGTGCGGTACCGCAGGTCGCCGAAGACGCCGCCGCCGGCCTGGATCTCGGTCACGCCCGCGATGCGGTGGCTGAAGCAGTAGGTGCCTGTGCCGCCGCAGCTCACGATGTCCACGGCGATGCCTGCTGCGCGGCAGGCCTCGGCGCTGCGCGTCAGCCGGCCCACGGCCTCTTCCACCGCGGCCTGCTTGGCCACGGGGTCGGCGATGCGGGTGGTGTGGCCTTCCCAGGCCATCAGGCCGGCGAAGCGCAGCGCGGGCTCCGCCACCACGGCGCGTGCCAGCACCACCGCGGCCTCGCCCGGCAGGACGCCGGCGCGCTGCAGGCCCACGTCCACTTCGATCAGCACGGGGATGCGGACTTCGGCTGCATTGGCCGCTGTGGCGAGCAGCCGGATGTGTTCCGGTGCATCGATGGTCGCGTGGACCGTGGCCTCGCGGTTCAGGATCGCCAGTTGCCGCAGCGCCAGGCGCTCCACGACCTGGTTGGCGACCAGCACATCGGTGATGCCGGCCTGCACCATGGCCGCGGCCTCGGCGACCGTGGCGCAGGTCACGCCCTGGGCCCCTGCGGCCTGGAGGCGTCGGGCGAGTTCGGGTGAACGGATCGCCTTGACATGGGGCCGCCAGCGCTTGCCCCCTTCGCGGACGATGCTGCCCGCCAGCCGCGCGACATTGCGCTCGAAGGCATCGAGGTCCAGCACCAGATGCGGGTGATGGGGGGTGTCTGCCATGTTCGCGGCGGGGCCGTGCGGGGTCGGCATCATGCCGGGGTGGGCGCCGTGGCGCGTAGCTGCTGGCGCGCCTGGGCCGTGGCCGCCGTGTCCACCGCGTGGTCGTCGGCGGACAGGCACACGCCATACAGCGTGCGCGCGGCCTCGGAGCTGACCTTGCCATCGAGCACATCGTCCAGCACGCGTTGCGGGTCCCGCTCCAGCGGGTCGCCCCAGCCGCCGCCGCCCGCCAGGATGGCCTCGTAGAGTTCGCCGCGCTGGAAGGTGCGCATGAACTTGCCGGGCAGCTGCACACGCTCCTTCGATGCCCCGGTGAGGAAGTTGGCGGCGAAGGCACCCTTGTGGCCGCCCTGCAGCCCGTAGGGCTGGAACTTCTGGCGGTCGCTGCGCACCTGCAGCACGGCATCGGGCACGCCCGTGAGGCGGTAGGTGCGCACCATGCCCACGCCGCCGCGGTGCTTGCCCGCGCCGCCCGAGTCGGTGCGAAAGCCATACCGCTCGATGCGCACGGGCTGTTCGCCCTCCACCACTTCGATGGGCGAATTGGAGTAGTTCACGGCCAACGAGGACAGGCCGTCGTTGGTGTCCTTGTTCGGCCGGCCGCCCCAGGTGCCGAACAGGAATTCGAGCAGCACGAAGGGGTTGGCCTGCTGGTCGTAACCCGCAATGGTCACGCCGAAGTCGCCCTGCGCACCACAGGCGAAGACCTTGTGCGGCAGCATCATCGCCAGGGCGCCCCACACCGCCTCGGTGCAGCGCATGGCCGTGAGGCCGCGCGCGGCCACCGGGGCAGGCGTGGTGGGGAACACCACGGTGCCGGGCTCGGCCGTCACCTTGAGCACGCGCATGAAGCCGCTGTTGGTGGGCAGGCTGGCGTCCATGATGCAGCGCACACAGGCCCAGGTGCAGGACTGCGTCATCGAGAACGGCAGGTTGATGGAGCCCCGCACCTGCGGCGAGCTGCCGCTGAAATCCACGGACAGGTCCGAACCCTGCTTGGTGATGCGGCAGCGGATGCGGATGCTGTCTTCGCTGAAGCCGTCGTCGTCCAGGAAATCCTCGAACACCCATTCGCCGTCGGCCAGCGCAGAGAGTTCTGCGCGGGTCATCGTCTCGGTGTAGTCCAGCAGGTGCGCCATCTCGGCCACCAGCACGTCCGCGCCGTAGCGCTTCGCCAAGCCCTGCATCGCGCGTTCGCCGCGCGTGCAGGCGGCCACCGTGGACATCACGTCGCCCTGCACCTTGTCGGGCAGGCGCACGTTGAGCGTCAGGATGGCCATGAGGTCCTGGTTCAGCACGCCCTGGCTGTACAGCCGCACGGGCGGCAGGCGCAGGCCCTCCTGGAAGATCTCGGTGTTGTCGCAGGCGTTGCCGCCGGCCACGCGCCCGCCGATGTCGGTCTGGTGGCCGATGGCGGCAGAGAAACCCAGCAGCACACCTTCGAAGAAGATGGGCTTGAAGACATAGATGTCGGGCAGGTGCGTGCCGCCGCCGGTGTAGGGGTCGTTCGTGATGTAGACGTCGCCCTCGTGCATGTCGCCCGCGAAGCGTGCAATGATGGTCTCGATGGTGGGCGGGAACGAGCCCATGTGCATGGGCAGGCACAGGCCCTGCGAGATCAGGTTGCCCTGCGCGTCGATGAGGCCGGTGGAGAAGTCCATCGCCTCCTTGATCACGTAGGAGCGCGCGGTGCGCACCACGGTGGCCGCCATTTCGTCGGAGATCGCTGCGAAGGCGTTCTTGAGCAGCTCCAGCCGGATCGGGTCGCGCTGGATGTCCTGGGTCTTGGTCATGGTGCGCTTCAACTTCCTACAGGAGGGGGCTCAGGTCGATGTGCACACTGCCCGTGGCGTCGCGCCGCACCAGGGCACCGGGCGGTACCACGATGGTGGTGTCGTACTCCTCGATCACCATCGGGCCGGTGCTGTCCTGCAGTGTCTCGCGGCGCAGCACCGGCGTGTCCTGCCAACCCCAGCGCGGCCCGAAATACACATTGCGCCGGCCCGCAGCAGAGCCTGCGCGCCGTGCCACTGCGGGGTTGATGCGGTCCGCCCGCACGTCGATGGCCTCGCCGGCACGGGCGCGCACACGCAGCCGCAGGTTCACGATCTGCGTGGCCTCCTGCGGGCTGTGGTAGCCATAGGTGCGGTCATGCTCGGCATGGAAGCCCTGTACCGCCTGCGCAACACCGGCCTCCGTGAGGGGCAGCGTGACCGGGATGCCCAGCTCGGAGCTCTGGCCGCGGTACCGCAGGTCCAGCAGAAAGTGGTTTTCGCTGTCGGACGCCGCCACGCCCTCGGCCACCATCAGCACCGCAGCCTCGTGCTGCAGCTCGGCCGCCAGTGCGTTGAGCCGGGCCGCATCGGCCTGCGCCGCATCCATGTTGGCCGTGCGCACCAACCGGTGCTCGATGCGCGTGAACAGCAGGCCGAAGGCGCTGAACACGCCCGACGCCGGTGGCACCACGATGTGGGCGATGCCCGCATGCAGCGCCAGCGACGCGGCGTGCACCGGCCCGCTGCCGCCGAAGGCGATCATCGTGAAGTCGGCCGGCGCACGGCCGATCTCGCTGGTCACGGCCTGTACGGCGCGCACCATGGTGGCGTTGGCCACCTCGTGGATGCCGTAGGCCGCCTCGTGCACCGGCAGCTTCAGCGGGCCGGCGATGGTGGTCTCGATGGCGGCCTGTGCGGCCGCGCTGTCGATGGGCATGGCGCCATCGAGCAGGTGGCTGCGGTTGAGGAAACCCAGCACCACGTTGGCGTCCGTCACGGCCGGCACCGTGCCGCCGCGCCCGTAACAGGCCGGGCCGGGCACGGAGCTGGCACTCTTGGGGCCCACGCGCAAGGCGCCGCCCGCGTCGATCCAGGCCAGGCTGCCGCCGCCGGCGCCGATCTCGGCCAGGTCGATGGCCGGTGCGCGCACCACATACCCGCCGCCGCTGAGCAGGCGCTGGCCCGCATTCAGCGCGGCGCCCACTTCCAGCTGGTCCGTCAGGCGCGGCTCGCCGTTCTCGATCAGGCAGGCCTTGGCCGTGGTGCCGCCCATGTCGAAGGCGATGATGTTGGGAATCCCCAGCATGCGGCCCAGCGCCGCGGCGCCCACGGCACCTGCGGCGGGGCCGGACTCGATGCAGTAGGCCGGCAGCTGGCGTGCGGTGGAGGACTGCATCACGCCGCCGGCGGACTGCATCACCATCAGCGGTGCCCGCGTGCCCGTGTTCTCCAGGCCGCGCTCCAGCGCGCCGAGGTAGGTGTCGACCACCGGCTTGATGAAGGCGTTCACCACCGTGGTGCTGGTGCGCTCGAATTCGCGGATCTCGGGCAGCACCTGGAATGAGGCGGACACGGCGATGTGCGGTGCACGCGCGCGCACCAGCTCGACCACGCGGCGCTCGTGCGCAGCGTTCACATAGGAGTGCAGCAGGCAGATGGCGATGGAGTCCACGCCCTCAGCCAGCAAGGTATCCACGGCAGAGGCGACGTCTTCTTCCTGCAGCGGATCGATGACCTCGCCGAGGGCGGACATGCGCTCGCGCACCTCGAGGCGCAGCGCGCGGCGCACCAGCGGTGTAGGCTTGTCCCAGTCCATGTTGTAGAGCTGCGGCATGCGCAGGCGGCCGATCTCCAGCACATCGCGGAAGCCCTGCGTGGTGATCAGGCCCACGCGGGCGCCGGTGCGGGTGAGCAGGGCGTTGGTGGCCACCGTGAAGGCATGCACCATGCGGTCGATATGGCCAGGGCGCAACACCCCGGCGCCGGCCATCTGTGCCACGCCATCGAGGATGCCGCGGCTGTAGTCGTCGGGGGTGGAGAGCACCTTCAGCGTGTGGATGCCGGTGCGGCCGTCTGCCACCACCAGGTCGGTGAAGGTGCCTCCAACGTCAAAACCAATGTGGTGCATCTTGAGAATTGAACGCCCCCCGATGCGCCTGCGGCGCCTCCCCCCACTGGGGGGCGGCCGGCCGCTTCGGAGCGGCCGTGCGCAGCGGCCCTGGTGCAAGCCGTCCTGCAGGCAATTCGGGTGGCATTGGTGCCGTGTGAAACTGAGATGCAATGTAGTGGTGGGGGATGGTGGAGCGGTAATCGGAATTGGCCGCACGCGTGATAGATTCCTTCGATCATGCGCGCCTCCCTCGCCCAGCTCGAAGCCTTCTACTGGATCGCCCGCCTGGGCAGTTTTCATGCGGCCGCGCGGCACCTGCACCTCACGCAGCCCACAGTGTCCTCACGCATCGCGGAGCTGGAGAAACTGCTGGACGCGCGCCTGTTCACGCGCGACCGCCAGCGCGCGCAGCTCACGCCGCGCGGGCGCAGCATGCTCGATCCGGTGGACCGCATGCTGCGGCTGTCCGACGACATCTCACAACAGGGTGCTGGCAACCGCACGCTGCGTGGTTTGTTGCGGCTGGGGGCCGTGGAGTCGGTGGCGCTCTTGGCCCTCACGCGGCTGATGCCCAAACTGACGGCGGACTATCCCGAACTGAAGGTGGCCCTCACGCTGGACGTGGGCTCCGAGCTGAGCCGCAAGCTCAACGCCGGCGAGCTGGACGTGGCCATCCTCACCGATCCGCAGGTGAACGACCATGTGACGGTGGAACCCGTGGGCCGCATCACGCTGGACTGGATGGCGGGCAGCCAGATCAAGCTGCCCAAGCGCGAGATCCGCCCGCGCGACCTGCAGCGGCAGCCCATCTACACCATGCCCAACCCCTCGACCATCTACCTGTCGATGGCCCACTGGTTCGGTGCCGCGGACGTGGAACCCGAACACGTCAACAGCTGCAACTCGCTGGCGCTGCTGGCGCGCCTGGTGGTGGAGGGCCAGGGCGTGGCGGTGTTGCCCACCGAGCTGATGCGCAGCCACATCGACAGCGGCGCCGTGCGCGTGCTGGCCACGCGCCCGGAAGTGAAGGACGGCACCATGGCCGTGGCGTATGTCGGCCCGGTGCACCGCTACCGGATGCTGGTACGCATGATCATCAAGGCGCTGAATGAGAGTGGGCTGATGGCGCCGCTGTAGCGGCACCTACTGACCGCGCTCCGGAGTGCATTCAACCCTGGCGCGGTGCGGCCTGCAGCCCGGCCAGCAGCGGCGTATCGTGCGCGCGCAGGTGCGCCTCGCCGCGCTCGAGGATGAAGTAGCGGAACGCCTCGGCTGCCGGCGACAGCAGCCGTGACTGCAGCCGCACGATGTTCCAGGTCCGCACCACGGGCGTGCCCTCCACGTCCAGTACCGCGAGCAGCCCTGAGCGCACCTCCAGCCCGATGGTGTGCAGCGACAGGAAGGCTACGCCCATGCCGGCGACCACGGCCTGCTTGATGGTCTCGTTGTCGGGCATCTCCATCGTGACCTGCGGCTGCAGCTGCTGGCTCTCGAACAGCGCCGACATCGCGGCCCGCGTGCCCGAGCCGTGCTCGCGCGCGATGATCGGGTAGCCCTGCACCATGGCCAGTGGCACCCGCCCGACCGACACCAGCGGGTGCTGCGGCGCCGCCACCAGCGCCAGCGGGTGCGCGGCAAAAGCCTCCGACTGCGTGGCGATCTCGCGCGGCGGGCGGCCCATCACCGACAGGTCGATCTCTCCGGCCTCCATCAGGGTCACCAGCTGTTCGCGGTTGTGCGCCACGCGCAGCCGCACCTCCACGCCCGGATGCTCTTCGTGGAAGCGCGTCAGCAGCTGCGGCACGAAATAACTCGCCGTGGTGACGATGCCGATGGTCAGCAGGCCGTGCTCCAGCCGCTGCAACCGGGCCATGGCGTCGTCGGCCTCCTTCAGGTCCGCCAGCAGGCGCCGCGCATGCACCAGGAAGTATTCGCCCGCCGTCGACAGCGACAACCGCCGGCCCTGGCGGTCGAACAGCAGCAGGCCGACCTGGCCCTCCAGCTCCTTGACCTGCATTGACACGGCGGGCGGCGTCAGGTGCAGGTTCTCGGCCGCGCGCGCCATGCTGCCCTGCGCCGCGACCTCAGTGAATACCCGCAGCTGGCGGAACGTGATGTTCATGGTTCAGCTTTTCCTGATCAAGACGTGAAGGAAATCTGACTTTCGCTTAATTGCCGCCAAACCTACATTGGGTCGAACCCGCCCCATAAGCCACCTTTCGTTCCCCAGGAGACCTTGTGAACAAACCCATCGAAGCTGGCATGCTGGCCGAAGCCGCCACGCAGATCACCGACAGCAAGAAGCGCTACACCGCCGGTGTGCTGAAGTACCGCCAGATGGGCTACTGGGTCCCCGACTACGTGCCCCGCGACACCGACACCATCTGCCTGTTCCGCATCACGCCACAGGAGGGGGTCGACCCGGTGGAGGCCGGCGCGGCGGTTGCCGGCGAGTCCAGCACCGCCACCTGGACGGTGGTGTGGACCGACCGCCTGACCGCCTGCGAGAACTACCGCGCCAAGTGCTACAAGGTCGAGCCCGTGCCGAACATCCCGGGCCAGTACTTCGCCTGGGTGGCCTACGACATCATCCTGTTCGAAGAGGGCTCGATCGCCAACATGACGGCCAGCCTGATCGGCAACGTGTTCTCGTTCAAGCCGCTCAAGGCCGCGCGGCTGGAGGACATCCGCATCCCGGTGGCCTACGTGAAGACATTCAAGGGCCCGCCCACCGGCCTCATCGTCGAGCGCGAACGGCTCGACAAGTTCGGCCGCCCGCTGCTGGGCGCTACCACCAAGCCCAAGCTGGGGCTGTCGGCACGCAACTACGGCCGCGTGATCTACGAGGGCCTCAAGGGTGGGCTGGACTTCATGAAGGACGACGAGAACATCAACTCGCAGCCCTTCATGCACTGGCGCGACCGCTATCTCTACGTGATGGACGGCGTGAACAAGGCCAGCGCCGCCACCGGCGAAGTCAAGGGCAGCTACCTGAACGTGACGGCCGGCACGATGGAGGCGATCTACGAGCGCGCCGAGTTCGCGAAGGAGCTGGGCAGCGTGATCGTCATGGTCGACCTGATCGTGGGCTGGCCCTGCATCCAGAGCCTGGGCGAATGGTGCCGGCGCAACGACATGATCCTGCACCTGCACCGCGCGGGCCATGGTACCTACACGCGGCAGAAGAACCATGGCGTGAGCTTCCGCGTCATCGCCAAGTGGCTGCGCCTGGCCGGCGTGGACCACATGCACACGGGCACGGCCGTGGGCAAGCTCGAAGGCGACCCGATGACCGTGCAGGGCTACTACAACGTCTGCCGCGACAGCTACACCAAGACCGACCTGCCGCGCGGCCTGTTCTTCGACCAGGACTGGTGCGATCTCAAGAAGGTCATGCCGGTGGCCTCGGGCGGCATCCACGCGGGGCAGATGCACCAGCTGCTGCACCTGTTCGGCGACGACGTGTGCCTGCAGTTCGGCGGCGGCACCATCGGCCACCCGGCCGGCATCCAGGCCGGCGCCGTGGCCAACCGCGTGGCGCTCGAATCCATGGTCAAGGCCCGCAACGAGGGCATGGACATCGTCAACGAGGGGCCGGACATCCTGCGCAAGGCGGCCCAGTTCTGCACGCCGCTGCGCCAAGCGCTCGACACCTGGGGCGACATCAGCTTCAACTACACGCCCACCGACACCAGCGACTACGCCGTGACGCCGGCGGTGTCGGCCTGAACCGAGAAGGACCTGCACCATGATGACCAACCCCACCGGCCGCGTGACGCAAGGCCAGTTCAGCTTCCTGCCCGACCTGACCGACGAGGAGATCACGCGCCAGATCGACTACGGCCTGGCCAAGGGATATGCCTGGTCGGTCGAATACACCGACGACCCGCACCCGCGCAACACCTACTGGGAGATGTTCGGCATGCCCATGTTCGACCTGGTGGACGCAGCGGGGGTGATGCAGGAACTGCAGCAGTGCCGCCAGACCTTCGGCAACCACTACATCCGCCTGATGGCCTTCGACTCCACGCGCGGCGTGGAGTCCATCGCCATGAGCTTCATCGTGGGCCGCCCGGCGCAGGAGCCCGGCTTCGGCCTGGTGCGCCAGGAGGCTGGTGGCCGCAACCTGCGCTACACCGTGCACAGCTACGCCACCGACAAGCCCGAGACCCAGCGGTACTGAACAGCCTGCCCACCATGTCGCTGCTCTACAGCATCCCCGGCACCGGCGAGCGCGCCCCGCCTGCGGCCGCACAGGCCAGTGTCGATCCACCCGATGCGCCGCCGCCGGCGGCAACCACCGTCGCAGAGGTGCTACGCGACAGCCGCATCGAAGAGGTGTTCGCCGAACTCGAGCGCGACCTCGTCGGCCTGGCGCCCGTCAAGCAACGCATCCACGAAATCGCCGCGCTGCTGGTGATCGACCGCCTGCGGATGAACCACGGCCTGGCTGCGCAGACGCCCTCGCTGCACATGAGCTTCGCCGGCAACCCCGGCACCGGCAAGACCACGGTGGCCATGCGCATGGCGCAGATCCTGCACCGCCTGGGCTATGTGCGCAAAGGCCACCTGGTGGCGGTGACGCGCGACGACCTGGTCGGCCAGTACATCGGCCACACCGCACCCAAGACCAAGGAGGTGCTCAAGAAGGCCATGGGCGGCGTGTTGTTCATCGACGAGGCCTACTACCTGTACCGGCCCGAGAACGAGCGCGACTATGGGCAGGAAGCGATCGAGATCCTGCTGCAGGTCATGGAGAACCAGCGCGACGACCTGGTCGTGATCCTGGCCGGCTACCACGACCGCATGCGCACCTTCTTCCAGTCCAACCCGGGCATGAGCTCGCGCATCGCGCACCACCTGGACTTTCCGGACTACCCGCCGGCCGAGCTGCTGGAGATCGGCGACCGCATGCTGGCCGGCCTGCACTACCGCTTCGGCGAGGGCGCGCGCGAGGCTTTCGCCGAGTACCTGGACCTGCGCGTGGGCCAGCCGCATTTCGCCAACGCGCGCAGCGTGCGCAACGCGCTGGACCGGGCGCGGCTGCGCCAGGCCGGCCGGTTGTTCGCCGACCGCAGCCGGGTGCTCTCCGCCGACGACCTGAGCACCTTGAAGCCCTCCGACATCCGGGCCAGCCGGGTGTTCCAACCCGCTCGAACACCATGATGGCCATCGCCCGGCGCTGGACACTCACGCGCTACCTGATCGAACAGCGCCGCCGCTTTCCCCAGGCCAGTGGCGACCTCAATGCACTGATCCTCGATGTCTCGCTGGCCTGCAAGGCCATTGCCCGCATCGTCGCGCTGGGCGTGCTGGCCGACGGCGGCGCGGCCCGGACAGGCACCAGCGTGCAGGGTGAGCAGCCGCCGCAGCCGCAGCCGCTGGACGCGCTGGGCAACGAGCTGTTCGTGCGCATGAACGAGTGGAGCGGCCACCTGGCCGGCCTGGCCTCCGAGGAGAGGGCCGCGCCGCACCAGATCCCACCCGCCCACCCGCGCGGCAAATATTTGCTGGTCTTCGACCCGCTGGACGGCTCCGGCAACATCGACGTCAACGGCACGGTGGGCAGCATCTTCTCGCTCCTGCGTGCGCCGCAGGAGGTGGTCGACAGCGGCCGCGATGTGGTGGAGGCCGACTTCCTGCAAAGCGGCGCCCGCCAGGTGGCCGCCGGTTACGCGCTGTACGGCCCCACCACCATGTTCGTGCTGACGGTGGGCGACGGCGTGGCCGGCTTCACGCTGGACCCGAACCTGGGCGAATTCGTGCTCACGCATCCGGACATGCGCGTGCCCGAGGACACCGGTGAGTTCGCCATCAACAGCTCCAACAGCCGCTTCTGGGAGCCGCCGGTCAAGCGCTACGTGGACGAATGCATGGCCGGCCGCTCGGGCCCGCGCGGCAAGGACTTCAACATGCGCTGGATCGCGAGCATGGTGGCCGACGCGCACCGCATCCTGCTGCGCGGCGGTGTGTTCCTGAACCCGCGCGACAGCAAGGAACCGGCGCAGGCCGGCCGCCTGCGGCTGCTGCACGAGGCCAACCCCATCGGGATGCTGATGGAGCAGGCCGGCGGCCGCGCCAGTACAGGCAGGCAGCCCGTGCTCGGCGTCCAGCCCAGCGAACTGCACCAGCGCATCGGGCTGGTTTTCGGCTCACGGCAGGAGGTCGAGCGCATCGAACGCTACCACCGCGATCCGCTCCTGCAGGGCAGCGCCACCCCCTTGTTCGCCGAACGCAGCCTGTTCCGCGCCTGAAGGTCCCCTGGAGAACACCATGTCGGAACGGCATCCCATCATCGCCATCACCGGCTCCTCCGGCGCCGGCACCTCGTCGGTCACGCGCACCTTCGACAACATCTTTCGCCGCGAGAACGTGCGCGCCGCCATCATCGAAGGCGACAGCTTCCATCGCTTCGACCGTAAGGACATGCGCGCGCGGCAAGCCCAGGCGGAGAGCGAGGGCAACAAGAACTTCAGCCATTTCGGCCCCGAGAACAACCTGTTTCCCGAGCTGGAGCAGCTTTTCCGCAGCTACGCCGAAAGCGGAGGAGGCCGGCGCCGCAAGTACCTGCACGACCCCGTCGAGGCCGCGCCCTATGGGCAGGAGCCCGGAACCTTCACGCCGTGGGAAGAGCTGGAGGAGCAGACCGACGTGCTGTTCTACGAAGGACTGCATGGTGCCGTGGTGACGCCGGAGGTGGACATCGCGCGCTACCCCGACCTGCTGGTCGGCGTGGTGCCGGTCATCAACCTGGAATGGATCCAGAAGCTGTGGCGCGACAAGCACGTGCGCGGCTACACGACCGAGGCCGTGACCGACACCATCCTGCGCCGCATGCCCGACTATGTGCACTACATCGTGCCGCAGTTCGCGCACACGCACGTGAATTTCCAGCGCGTGCCGGTGGTGGACACCAGCGACCCCTTCATTGCGCGCAACATCCCGACGGCGGACGAGAGCATCTGCGTGATCCGCTTCGCCAATCCCAAGGGCATCGACTTCCCCTACCTGCTCAACATGGTGCACGGCGCCTGGATGTCGCGCGCCAACACCATCGTCGTGCCCGGCGGCAAGATGGAGCTGGCCATGCAGCTGATCTTCACACCCTTCATCTGGCGCATGATGGAACGTCGCCAGCGAGCGCTCGGTGCAATCTGAATCGCGTGCACAGGGAACGGCCGTGGCCTCCAGGTCGACCCCGTCGGGGTCCGGGCTGATGGACAGGAAGATCCGCTGCGAGCTGGTCTCGTTCGACCTGGACGGCACGCTGGTGGACACCGCCGACGAGATCGCCGAGGCCGCCAACCGCACGCTGGATACGCACGGCATCGCCCGCCGCCCGGCCGCTGATATAGGCCTGTTGATCGGCGCCGGCACGCGCGAGCTGATGACCCGGCTGCTGGCACAGTGCTGTCGCGATGACCCCGCCCTGGCGGCGCGCATCCGCCTGGACGACGTGCTCGCCAGCATGGACACCCACTACGCCGCCACCACCGGCACCTCGGCGCGCCCCTATCCGGGCTGCGTGGAGAGCTTGCAACGCCTGGGCGCGGCGGGCGTGCGGCTGGCCTGCGTCACCAACAAGGAGCTGCGCCACGCCCACCGCGTGCTGCAGGCGGTCGGTCTGCAGGCGCATTTCGCGCTGGTCATCGGCGGCGACTCGCTGCCGCACAAGAAGCCGCATGCCAGCGTGTTGCGGCATGTCGCGCAGCATTTCGGCGTGGCGCACGACTGCATGGCCCATGTGGGCGATTCGGCCATCGACGTGGCGGCGGCGCGCAACGCCGGCGTGGCCGCCTGGGCCGTGCCCTACGGCTACAACGCCGGCGTGCCGATCGCCGACGCGGCGCCGGACCGCATCTTCGGTACGCTGCCGCAGGTGGCCGACGCAGTGCTGGGATGACCGCGCTGCGCGCACTGCTGTGGGATGTCGACGGCACGCTGGCCGAGACCGAGCGCGACGGCCACCGCGTGGCCTTCAACCAGGCCTTCGAGGCGCTAGGCTTGCCGTGGCGCTGGTCGGTCGAACACTACGGCCACCTGCTGGCCGTGACGGGTGGGCGCGAGCGGCTGTTGCACGACATGCAGACGCGCGCCGATGCGCCGCGCGAGCCGCAGGTGCGCGAGTCGCTGGCCCGCGCGCTGCACCAGCGCAAGAACGCGTTCTATGGCGAGCTGGTGGCCCAAGGCAGCATCGCGCTGCGCGAGGGTGTGCCTGCGTTGCTGGGCGCCTGCCGGGAGCAGGGCCTGCGCATGGCGGTGGCCACCACCACCAGCCGGGCCAATCTGGAGGCGCTGCTGCGGGTGAACCTGGGGCCGCAATGGCGTGACTGGTTCGATCGCGCGGTCTGCGGCGAGGACGTGGCGCGCAAGAAGCCCGATCCGCAGGTCTACCACATGGCCCTGCAGCTGCTCGGGCTACCGGCGTCGGATACGCTGGCCATCGAGGATGCGCCGGCCGGCGTGGCGGCGGCGGTGGGCGCGGGCTGCGCCGTGCTGGTCACGCGCAGCGCCTACTTTGCCGAGGTCGCCGATGGCGTGGCGGCGGCTGCCGTCGCCGTTGGCCCCGGCCTGCACACGCTGCGCGGCTGGCAGCCGTCGCCCGGCTCCCAGAGCGACCGGCCGGTGGCCCTGGACGATCTGCGCCATTGGCATCGGCAGGCGTTCCTCGGCCTCGGCGCGCGTTGATCGTTTCACCAGGTCGTTGCCATGGCCCGCGTGCGCGGCCTGGGTAACCGGCTGGCGGCGGGGCCGGGCTGAGGCTCAACTCGCCGCCGTCGCCGCCGCCGCTGCCGCGGTCGCGGGCGCGGGCGCCAGCGCCACCCAGGCCCCGGCGCGGCGCTGCTCCACCAGCGCGTGTTCGGGGTCGATGCGCAGCAGGTGCAGCCAGCCGTGGTCCACCAGGTCTCGCACCACGGCATGGCGGGCGATCACCGTCTCGAGCGCGGCGCGTGGCGCCTCGATGAACACCGACAGTCGCAGCGGCGTATGACGCAGCACCTGGCCGTCGTGCAGCGACTGCAGCGGCAGGCCGATGCGCAGATCGCCGCCGTTGCCCTCGAACACCCCGATGTGGCCGCCGACCACGTTGTGCAGCAGCTTGTTGCCGCTGCCGAAGCGCCGGTTGTCCACCGTGGAGGCGTGGTACTGCAGGTTGATCCAGTGCGTCACGACCATCGGGGCGGTCATGATCAGTTCGAGCACGCGCAGGTCCCCATCCTGGCGGTGGTCGTAGTCGTGCAGGAAGGCGCGGCCCTGCAGATCCAGGCCACGGGTGCGCGCGCGCGGCGCGACGATGAAGGCCGCGCAGTCCGCCAGGCCCCACTCGGGCCGCACCTGCGACCAGTCGTTGGCGCGCGTGCGCAGGGCCCGGGCCAGCGCCTCGGGCTGGCCGGCCAGCGCCGCCAGGCCCAGCGCCGGGGCGCGCTCGGCGCGGGTGCGCCGGCCCGCTGCCTCCAGCGCGCGGCGCAACTGCGCCAGCGGCACGGCCAGGGCGGCGGGCACCTGGTCGTCGTCGTACAGCAGCACCTCGTCGGTCGTGGTGTTGTGCAGCGCCGCCAGGAAGTATGTGCCAGGCGGGATGGCAAGACCCTGCGCCGCCAGCGCGTTGCGCACCGCCGGGGCGTTGAGCAGGCCGGCCAGTGCGCGGGCGTTGGCCTCGCCGGTCTGCCCACCGCAGGCGCCACAGTCCAGGCCGGCGGCATGCGGGTTGTTGGCGCTGCGGCTGCCGTGGCCGGCCAGCAGCACCAGCGGCGCGAAGCCGTGCTGTCGGTCGGGCAGGCCCATGGCGCGCAGGATGCCTGCCACCAGCGTCGCCGCCGCAGCCGGGTCGCTGTCGGCCAGCGGCAGCTGGGGTGCCTGGCCGCGCGCCTCGGGCGGCAGGCCGGTGTCTTCCCAGCGCGCCGGGGCGCGTTCCGAGGGCAGGCTGTCGGCCAGCAGCTTGGCGCCGTAGGCCAGGCCGCAGGTCTCCACGAAGCTGAAGCCCGAGGCAGCGCTGGTGCGCAGCGCATTCCAGCGCGCGCTCCAGTGCAGCGCCTGCTGGCGCCGTGCGGCCAGCATGCCGCCCAGCGGCGCGCCCTCGGCAGCGGGCAACGGGCCGTCGTGCAGCGTCAGCGCCGGCGCCAGCAGGCCGGGCAGCTGCGGGCGCACCAGGGCGCTGCCGGTCGGCTGCCAGGCTACGGGCAGGCCGAAGAAGCCGGCGAAGCCGCGCGTGTGCACGCCGGCATCGGCCGCCTCCAGCGCGCGGCGCAAGCGCTCGGAGCGCACGTCGATGCAGAACACGGCCTGCACCTGCGGCGCCGCGTCCACCGCCGCGCCATCTGCGGGGCGGGCCAGCAGCGCCGACAGCGGCTGCTGGTAGGCCAACTCCAGGGCCTCCTGCAGCCGCCAGTCCACCCGCTGCTCCCGGGCCAGCAGCAAGCTGCGCGCCTCGCAGGCGCTCCAGGATGCGGCCCAGTCCGGTCCGGCCACCGGCGCGCCGGCGTCCTCAGCTACCTGGGCCAGCAGCAGCTCCCAGGCCATGCGGATGGCGGCCAGCTCGATCAGTTGCCCGTCGTCCCGATCCTGCAGCCGCGCCTGACAACGCGCATGCGCACACCAGGCGGCCCAGCCGTTGATGCTGAGCAGCGCTGCGCTCAGGTAGTCGGCATGGGCGGACGCGGCGATGCCCAGCGATGCCAGGGCCTGGGCGATGGCGGCGCCCGGCTCCGTCGGCAAGGCGGCGATGCGGGCAAGCGCCGAGCGCCGCCCGTCCGGCCAGGGCAGGCCCCGGTCGGCGGCCAGCTGGCGCAGCCAGCCACGGTACAGGCCTTCGGCGCGTGGCGGGCCCCAGCGCGCCTGGGCATCGTCGAACCAGGCCGCACAGTGCTGGCTGATCTGGTGCGTGACGAGGTCGGACCAGTGCTGGCCGCGGTCCGGCCATGCCGCATCGCACAGGGCGCTGACCATCGGGAGCCGGGGTAGCGGCGGCGCCGGCGCGTCCGGTGCCTCCAGTGCTGCCACCAGGTCCTCGGCCGTCGGCCGGTCGCCGTGGCGCCGCGCTACTTCCTCCAGGTGCTGGCGCTGCAGGTGGCCGGCCTGCCACCGGACGCGGAACCAGGCGCGCGGCATGGTCAGCGGCGCCCCGGCCAGCACGCCCAGGCGCGCGGCGGCCTCGGGCATGGGCTGGCCGATCCAGCCCCAGTACGGGTTGACAGCGATGAAGCGGTCCAGCGGCCAGGTCGGCGCGATGCGGTCGCAGGCCAGCGCCAGCGCTTCGGTGAGCTGGTGCGCCTGGTGGACGGAGGGGGCGAGCGGTGCGTTCATGGAGCGGTCCTCGGTCGGTGGGCGGTCACAGGGGCTCGGGGAGGGCTGCCGTGGCTGCGCTGCGGCGCGGGCGAGGTGGCGGCCAGCGGCGAAACAGGGCGTGGCTGAAGCGTTCGTCCAGGAACAGGCCGCCGTAGCACCAGGGGTACAGGGCCCGTGCCAGGGCGCCGTCCGGCCGGGCCGTCAGCACGCACTGCAGCACGAACAGCAGGCAGAAGGCGCCGCCCACCAGCGCCCACCATGGGAAGGCCGGTGCCGCCGCCTGCGGCGCCACCAGCGGCTGCAGCAGGCCGTGCAGCCCGAAGTACACGCTGGCCAGCACGAAGCAGGTGGCGGCCGCGCGCGACCAGGCCAGCGGCGTGCGCGCCTGCAGCAGCAACGGCACCAGGGCCAGGGCCACGATGCCGCCCGCTACCCACAGGGCCGGTGTGGCCGCGGCTGGCACGCCCCAGGCCACCGCGGCGGCGCCGGCCAGGCCCAGCGCTGCGGCGGCCGCCAGACCCTGCGCTGACAGGCCGGGTGCCGGCCAGGCCACGCCCAGCTGGCGCAGCTGCGCCTGGCGCACCACGCCACCAGCGCTCAGGAAGGCATGGGCCTTGTACAGCGAGTGCGCCACCAGGTGCAGCAGCGCCATCTCCCACAGGCCCAGGCCGCACTGCAGCAGCATGAATCCCATCTGTGCGCAGGTGGACCAGGCCAGTGCCACCTTGATGCTGATGCGCGTGGTCATCACCAGCGCGGCGACGACGGCGCTCGCCGTGCCGGCGATGACCAGCAGCGCGCTGGCCGCCGGCACTTCGGCCACCAGTGGCGCGAGCCGCAGCATCACGAAACCGCCCAGGTTGACCACACCCGCATGCAGCAATGCCGACACCGGCGTGGGCGCCTCCATCACCTGGATCAGCCAGCCGTGGAACGGCAACTGCGCGCACTTGAGCACAGCGGCCAGCACCACCAGCAGCACCGCGCACTGGGTGCGCAGGCTCTGCGTGGGCACGGCGGCAGCCTTCAGCGCCAGCGCGTCGAGGCGCAGCGTGCCGAACTCCAGCGCCAGCAGCGCGCAGGCGCCGAACATCGCCGCGTCGGCCGCGCGCCCGAGCAGGAACTTCTTGTGGGCGGCGACCAGTGCCGCCGGCCGGTCGCCGAAGAAGGTCAGCAGCCGGTGCAGCAGCAGGCTGGTGGCCGTCCATGCGAGCGCGACCACCAGCAGGTGGTTGCTGGCGATCACCACCAGCACCGCGGCCAGCGTGGCCAGCAGGCTGCGCAGGTAGCCGGCCTGGCCTGGTTCACCGGCCAGGTACTGCTGCGAAAAACGCACGATGGTCCAGCCGATGAAGGCGACCAGCGTGGCGACGATGGCGCCGGCCACATCGACGCGCACGCCATGCCACTGGCCGCCACCGGCCAGAGCCAGCGCTGCCAGGCCGCCCATTGCCAGTGCCAGCACCAGGCCCGCCACACCGCGCGCCCGGCGCCAGGCTGCGGCGTGTGGCTGGCGCAGGAGCAGCGCGGCCCCGAGTGCGGCGGCCAGGGCGGGTGCCATCGCCAGGGCAGCGTGCCAGGCCGCCAATTGCGGCGGTTCGATCGGCGATGCGGTCATCGTGGCTTCTCCAAGCAGGTGCAAGGGTGCAGTGCCGCGACTTTGCCGCGCTTCGGACCCTCCGTAAAATTCATTGTTCAGCTTGATTCGTGAACGAAAACAGAACGATGGGCACCCATGCTGCGCCTGAACTACCACCACCTGCATTACTTCTGGGCCGTTGCGAAGGAGGGCAACTTCACACGGGCCGCAGCGCGGCTGCATGTGTCGCAGTCGGCGCTGTCCACGCAGATCAAGCAACTCGAAGAGCAGCTGGGCCAGGCGCTGTTCACGCGCCAGGGCCGCAGCCTGCAGCTGACCGAGGCCGGGCGGCTGGCGCTGGGCTATGCTGAGTCGATCTTCGCCTCCGGTGGCGAGCTGGTGGCTTTGCTGCGCGAAGGCCGGCGTGCACAGCGTCAGGTGCTGCGCATCGGCGCGGTGGCCACGCTGTCGCGCAACTTCCAGGAGAACTTCGTGGCGCCGCTGCTGGCGCGCGAGGATGTGGAGCTGGTGCTGCAATCGGGCAGCCTGGCCGACCTGCTGGCGCGCCTGCGCGTGCACACGCTGGACCTGGTGCTGTCCAACCAGCGCGTGCACGGCCATGGCGACGATGCCTGGCGTTGCCGGCGCATTGCGCGCCAGCCTGTCAGCCTGGTGGGCCGGCCGCTGCCGCGCCGCAAGACGTTTCGCTTTCCGCAGGACCTGGCCGACGTGCCGCTGATGCTGCCGGGCCGCGACAGCGAGATCCGCGCCGGCTTCGATCTGCTCTGCGAGCAGCTGGGTATCCGCTACCGGCTACGCGCCGAAGTGGACGACATGGCCCTGCTGCGACTGCTGGCGCGCGATGCCGATGGCGTGGCGCTGGTGCCCAGTGTGGTGGTGCAGGACGAGCTGCGCACAGGCCGGCTCGTCGAGTACGTGGTGGTGCCGGGATTGCAGGAGAACTTCTACGCCATCACGGTGCCGCGCCGTTTCGAGCTGCCGCTGGTCAAGGAGCTGGTCAGCCGGCCCGAGGCCGAGGTGCTGGCGTCCACCACCAGGGGGTGAGGCTCAGTGCGCGCTGCCGTGGGCCCGGGCGCACTGGCTCAGGTCTCGCGCTGCTCCCGCGAGCGCATGCCCCAGGCCCAGAGCTTCTCGCTGGGCAGCGGCAGCACCATGAACCAGTGCTCCAGCACGGCCAGGCTCAGCAGCGTGGCCACCAGGCAGGTGCCGACGACGTCGAAGGGGCTGGTGGCCGGATGCGCGGCCGCCTGCCACACCGCACCCGCCGCCAACGTGCCGGCGATCACCGAGCTGGCGAACAGCGCGTTGCTGGGCCGCTGGCGGAAGTAGCTGTGCATGTAGCGCAGGTGCTCGGGCAGGAACTGCTCGTTGAGGTTGCGCACGCCCAGGAACACGTTGAGCTTGGCCGACAGGCGCATCACCCACAGTGCGAGGAAGGTCCACAGCGCGACCTGGTTGGGCTGGCCCCAGGTCAGCCACAGGATCATGGCGCCCAAGGCCAGCAGTGCCAGCTCGTGCCACAGGATCGCCATGATGGCGTGGCCCACGCGGCGCCAGCCGGTAGA
The DNA here is from genome assembly GCA_965278985.1 of Burkholderiaceae bacterium. Lineage (GTDB taxonomy): Bacteria > Pseudomonadota > Gammaproteobacteria > Burkholderiales > Burkholderiaceae_C > CAISIP01. The sequence goes on from OZ257131.1 coordinate 5,131,716, forward strand.
CCCCGGTGGGCAGGGGCTGCGGCGCGGGCCGGTCACGTAGCCGAGCAAAAAGCCCAGCTCCTGCCAGCCCCAGACGGCGATGGCGGCGGTGAAGGCCAGGTACGCGCCGCTGACACGTGTGTCACCCGCGGTCACTGCCACGCCGCACAGCGCGACGCCCAGCAGCACCGTGGCCACGGCCATCAGCGTGCCATGCCAGCGCCTCGGCAGGCCGTTCAGGTACAGGATCACGCCCGTGCTCGCCCACCAGACCACGAGTGTGTAGAGCAGCGGGGCGAGCAGCCGCATGGTGATGGTCTCGTTGAAGCGGTGGTGGCGGTGGTGAAGCGGGTGCGCGCGGGGCCTACCAGCTCGGCGCCACGCGCATGTCTGCCGGCAGCGCGTGCTGCTTCACCGGCCGCAGGTACAGGCGCAGGAAGCAGGCGCCGGCGCCCAGGGCGCCCCAGGCCTGCTGCAACTTGCCCACCACGCCGCCACGCTGCTTGGCCGCGTCGATGCGACGCGACCAGTGCAGCAGCCGCTCCAGCCCGGCGCGGAATGCGGGCGCATCCGTGTCCAGGCTGATCGGGAACACCTGCTGGCTGATCTCGGTGGTGATGTCGAAGACCTTGTAGTCGTAGGTGGTCGGGTCCATGCCCAGCGCCTCGGCCAGCCAGGGGCGCGTGTGGTCACGCACGTACATGGTGGCGTACACCGCCAGCAGGAAGAAGCGGATCAGCAGCACATTGCCTCCCTGCAGCAGGTGGGGCTGCGCGCGCATCAGCAGCGCGAAGGATTCGCCGTGGCGGAATTCGTCGTTGCACCAGCGCTCGAACCAGCGAAAGATCGGATGGAAGCGGTGTTCCGGATGCCGCTCCAGCTGGCGGAAGATCGTGATGTAGCGCGCGTAGCCGATCTTCTCGCTGAGGTAGGTGGCGTAGTAGATGTACTTGGGCTTGAAGAAGGTGTAGGCCTTGGTACGCTTGAGGTTCACCAGGTCCACGCCCAGGCCGAAGTCTTTCAGCGACTGGTTCAGGAAGTTGGCATGCCGCGACTCGTCGCGCGTCATGTATCGCATCAGCCGCTTGATCTCGGGGTTGTCCACGTGCTTGGCGATCTCGGCATACAGCACGCAGCCGCTGTACTCGCTGGTGAGCGAGCTGACCAGGAACTCCTGGAAGTCACGGCGCAGCTGCGGCGACCACTGGGCCGAGGCGGCGGTCACCTCGGCCGCGAAGGCGGCGTCGCGCTGGAAGTGGTCGTGGTTGTTGTCGCCCTCGTACTCGGCCATCATGGTGTCCCACTCGGCGCGCACCGGGCTCACGTCCAGCTGGTTCATGGCCGCGTAGTCGGTGGTGTAGAAGCGCGGCGTGAGCACCGTCTCCTGCTTGGCCAGGCGGGCGGCGTCGTCGGGGGAGTGCAGCTCGGCTTGCATGGTGGTTCCTTGGGATCAGGCTCTCAGAGCAGGCGTGCGAACACGGCGGCATTCACCGGTCCGAAGGATTCGAGGTCGACACGGCGCTGCGTGGCAGGGTCGATCAGGGTCAGGCGGCCGTCGCTGCGGCCGATCAGCTCGAAGGGCATCTCCGGGCCCAGCCCACGGCGCTTGCGCTCGCGCACCAAGCCCCGCATGGTGCTGCGGATGAAGCCACCAGTGCCGGCCACCACGGTTTCCAGCACCTTGCCGCTGCGGTCGTCGAGGACCTGCAGGCTGCCGTCTTCCACGTCGTTGAAACGCAGCGCGCGCTGCGAGAGCGTGGGGGCGTCGGCCTGCTGCCGGATGTCGATGCCGGTCAGCCGCACGGCCGTCGTGGCCGCCAGCACGCACAGTACGAGCACGACCATCGCGAGCAGCGGCAAGGGGGCCAGGCGTTGGGTTTTCATGGTGATCTCTTCGCGGTTGTCTCAGGCGTGGGCGTGCGCGTGGCCGTGCACGGGGTGCGATGGCGTGGACGCTGCTGCCGGAACATCGCGCACATCCCGTGCATCGCGAACGGGTCGGCGCGGCAGCGGCTGCGCCACCTCCTCCACCGGCATGGCGGCCTGCGCATGCGCCACCTGCAGTGCGTGCGACAGCTGCGCCGCGACAGCAGCAGCCTGCGCTTCGGGCAGTGCGCGCAGCATTGGCTGCGGCTGGCGCAGGTGCCAGGGGCGTGCGTGGGGCCACAGGTGCGGGTAGGCGATGCGGTCGTCGCCGGCCAGCGCCAGCGCGATCTCGCCGCTGCCCTTGCGCTCGCGCAGGCTGGCGGCGGCAATGCGCTTGAGCGGCAGGTTGAAGGTGATGGAGAGCACCACGCCGATGCGCATGACCACGCGCGCACTCGTCAGCGTGTATATGCTGGTGCGTGCCAGCAGCCAGGCAAAGCCTGCGATCAAGCCAAGGCCCAGGCTGATCGGCGCCAGCATGACCAGGCAGCCCATCAGCGCGGCGCCCAGGCCCATGCCGTCGTACAGATCGCTGGCCAGCCGCCACACCAGCAGCAGCGCGAAGTACAGGGCCACCTTGCGGATGTGCAGCACCTGCACGGCCAGCAGCTTGGCATCGGGGCTGCCCTGCCACAGCAGCTTTTCGCCAGCTGGCAGTTCCTCCGGCAGGCCGTGGCTCGCCTCGAACTCGTGTTCGTGCGCGGGCTCCAGGATGTTGACGGCCTTCACAGCAGCGGCTCCTGGCGGGCGGCCGTGGCGTACAGCGTGCCGGCGCCGTAGTAGGCCATGATCTTTTCTTCTTCCAGCATGGTCACCAGGTCCGCGTCACGCGTGCCGGGCACGTCGGCGAACTGGTGGCCCAGGATGGAGCGGACCAGCACGCGGCGCTTTTGCACCCGCGCGAAGTTGATGGGCAGCAGCACGCGGCGTCCGCTGGTGGTCTGCAGCTCGACGTAGCGGAACAGCATTTCGGCGCGGTCCACCCACATGTCGACCACGGTGCCGCCTTCGATCATGTCGTCGCCATAGACCGGCAGGCCGCGTGGGTCCACATCCTCGCGCGCCACGCCGAAGCCGGTGGCCGCGCGCAGCGGCACGATACGCGCGTCGCCTTCTACCGTGCGGTCGGGCCGGTCCGCGCGGTCGGCCCAGGCACCCGGGCCGACACCGGCCAGCAGCGGATTGCCCGTCGGCTCCAGCGGCAGGCCGCGGTACACGCCCTCGTGCAGCGGCGGCTGGTTGTCCCGCCGCGCATTGGGAACCTGCAGCGTGCTGCCGTCGGCCATGCGGTAGGTCTTGGGCTCGGGCACCGCGGGCCAGCCCTGGTGCTTGATGCGGCCCGAGCGGTCCGACTCCAGCGGATAACCCTCGCGCTTGTTCTCGCGGTGGAGGTAGTAGATGAGGCCCGCGAAGAACACCCAGAAGGCGTAGAGCACGATTTGGGCGACGTCGATATAGCCCGTGATGGCACCAGTTTCCATGGAGTTCTCCTTCAGCCTGGGAATTCCGCCAGGCCAAAACGCCGGGCAGGGGGGACGGGGGTGGCGCGGCCGGCGGTGCGGCTGCGTACGAGGGGACCGATGGCGACCAGCGCAGCGAACAGCAGCGCGATCTCCAGGTGGTAGACGGTGCTGTAGGGCACCGAGATGTCGGTCATCGCCGGGCCCAGCAACCCGTGGGCGCTGAGCCAGCCGAAGAGGTCGCGCAGCAGGCCGCCGGCCGCCGTGGCCAGGCCCGCGCAGCCGGCCTGCACCGCGCCCCAGGCGCCCAGCGCCAGGCCGGCATGGCCATCGACCTTCAGGCCCATGGCGACGATCAACATGCAGACGGCGAAGAGCCCGCCGCCCAGGCCGATGCCGAAGCTGCCGAAGCGAAACAGCATGGCCGACTGCAGCGGCGCGGCGAACACCACGGCCGCAAAGGCGACGATGCCGACCAGGCTGCCCAGCGCCGCCAGGCGGTACGGATCAGCGCCTTCCTGCAGCTTGCGCGCCGCGAAAGCGAAGGCCAGCAGCGAGCCCAGCGCCAGCCCCGCCGTCAGCAAGCTGGTGGCGGCGACCGACAGGCCCAGCACCGTGGCGCCGTAAGGCTCCAGCACCACGTCCTGCATGGCGAAGCCGGCCGTGCCCAGGCCCAGCGCCACCAGGAAGCGCCTGGCCTGCGGCTGCGCCACGAAGCGGCTCCAGGCGCTGCTGAACGCCGGCTCTTCCGGGTCGGCAGCGCGCCGGGGGCTGCGCGCCTCCTGCTTCCATAGCGCGATGCCGTTGAGCACCACGGTGAGGATGGCGGCACCCTGGACCACGCCGACCAGCCGCGTGGGCGTGAAGGTGGTCAGCACCAGGCTGAAGAACGCGCTGCCCAGCAGCATGCCGACCAGCAGCATCACGTACATCAGCGCCACCACGCGTGGGCGCTTCTCAGCGGGCGACAGGTCGGTTGCCAGTGCCAGGCCGGCCGTCTGCGTGGTCTGCATGCCCAGGCCCACCAGCAGGAAGCCGAAGGCGGCCGCCGCCTCGGGGACGGCGGGGATGACGATCGCCGCCTGGCCGACCACGCCGCTAGGGGCCATCAGCAGCAGCGCGAAGGGCAGGATGCTCAGGCCGCCGAACTGCAGCAGCGTGCCGAACCACAGGTAGGGCACGCGGCGCCAGCCGAGTGCCGAGCGGTGCGTGTCGGAGCGGTAGCCCACGAAGGCGCGCAGCGGCGCCACCAGCATCGGCAGCGCCACCATCAGCGCGACCAGCCCGGCGGCCATGCCCATCTCCACGATCATCACGCGGTTCAAGGTGCCCACCAGCAGGGCCGCCGCCATGCCCACCGACACCTGGAACAGTGCCAGGCGCAGCAGGCGCGCGAGCGGCAGGTCGGTGCTGGCGGCATCGGCGAACGGCAGCAGCCGCGGCGATATGCGCGTCCAGAGCTTGATCAGGCGTGCGGGGGCGAGGTGCATGGCCTTGCTCAGTGGGCGCGGGCCATCTCGCAGGCCTGCGAGGTGTAGAAGCCGCTGGCGATGCGCTGGGTGCGGGCCTGTTGCCAGCCATCCACGCTGCTGGCGAGCCGCGTGCGCAGCCCGTCCACGCCCACCGGCACGATGGACGGAGCGCGATCCCCGCGCGGGAACAGCCGGCCCACGTTGTGCATCACGGTCAGCAGCGGTGTGCGCGGCGCCACGGTGAACACGATGCTCTGGCGCACTCGCCCCGACCAGCCCTGCAGCAGCGCGGCCGCGTCGTCGGGCTGGTAGTGGATGAGCGAGTCCATCGCCACCACATGGTCGAAGTCGCCATCGTCGGGCGCACGCATGTCGCCGCTGCGCCAGGTGATGCGCGCGCGCAGCAACGCGGCGTCGGGCTCGGCGTCGCAGCGCTCGCGGCCCAGCTGCACCAGCGTGGGAGAAAGGTCGATGGCCAGCACCTGCGCACCGCGCCGGGCTGCCTCCACTGCCAGCGCGCCGGTGCCGCAGCCGGCGTCCAGCAGGCGCAGGCCGGTCATGTCGGTGGGCAACCACGACAGCAATGTGCTGCGCATGCGGTCACGGCCCGCGCGCACCGTGGCGCGGATGCCGCTGACCGGTGCGTTCGAGGTCAGGCGCGCCCAGGTGGCGGCGGCCGTGCGGTCGAAGTAGGTTTCGATCTCGCCGCGGCGTGTCAGGTATTGGCTTTGCGTGCTCATGATCAGTCGAATCCCAGCAGGTCGAACAGGTCGCGGTCCTTGAGCGGGATCGCCTCCAGCGGATCGCCGCCCAGGTACAGCGCCGCGGCCAGCCGCATGTACTCGGCCTGCACCTTCTCCAGCTCGGGGCTGGGCTCCATCTCGAACAGCGTGCTCTTCTTCAGCCGGCTGCGGCGGATCACATCCAGGTCGGGGAAGTGCGCTGCCAGCTTCAGGCCGGCGCGGGTGTTGTACTTGTCGATCTGGTCGGTGTCGGTGCTGCGGTTGGCGATCACGCCCCCCAGCCGCACCTTGTAGTTCTTGGCCTTGGCGCCGATGGCCTGCACGATGCGGTTCATCGCGAAGATCGAATCGAAGTCGTTGGCCGTGACGATCAGCGCGCGGTCGGCATGCTGCAGCGGCGCCGCGAAGCCACCACACACCACGTCGCCCAGCACGTCGAAGATCACGATGTCGGTGTCTTCCAGCAGGTGGTGTTCCTTGAGCAGCTTGACCGTCTGGCCCACCACGTAACCGCCGCAACCCGTGCCGGCCGGGGGGCCGCCGGCCTCCACGCACTGCACACCGTTGTAGCCTTCGAACATGAAGTCCTCGGGCCGTAGCTCCTCGGCGTGGAAGTCCACCGTCTCCAGCACGTCGATGACGGTGGGCAGCATCTTCTTGGTCAGCGTGAAGGTGCTGTCGTGCTTGGGGTCGCAGCCGATCTGCAGCACCCGTTTGCCCAGCCGCGAGAACGCGGCCGAGAGGTTCGACGAGGTGGTGCTCTTGCCGATGCCGCCCTTGCCGTAGATCGCGAACACCTTGGCGGTGCCGATGCTCACATTCGGGTCCAGCTGCACCTGCAGGCTGCCCTCGCCGTCCAGCCTGCGCTTGCTGATGGTCCGGATCGGAAATTCTTCGACTGCGTTCATGCCGCTGCCCTTTCGACGAAGACACCTTCAAGGCGGTCTTCGAGTTCATCGCCGGCCTGGCGCAGGGCTTCGAGCGTGTCGGCGTCCGGTTGCCAGTACTGCCTGTCGCAGGCCTCCAGCAGACGGTTCGCCAGCCGCGCCGATGCAGTTGGATTGAGTTGGGCCAGGCGTTCGCGCATGGCCGCATCGAGGACGAAGGTTTCGCTCAGACGCTGGTAGACCCAGGGCTGCACCTGGCCCGTGGTGGCCGACCAGCCCAGCGTGTTGGTGAGGTGCACCTCGATCTGGCGCACGCCCTCGTAGCCGTGTTCCAGCATGCCCTCGTACCACTTGGGGTTGAGCATGCGCGTGTGGGTTTCCAGCGAGACCTGTTCGGACAGCGTGCGCACCACGCCGGCGTCGCCCGTCGTCTGGTCGCCGATGTAGACGGGCAGCAGTGCGGCGGCCTCGCCGTTGGAGGGGCGCTTGGCGCGCTGCACCGCGCGGCTGATGCCGCCGAGCGTGTCGAAATACGTGTCCACCGTGGTCACGCCGAGCTCCACCGAATCCAGGTTCTGGTAGGCCAGCTCCACGTTCTTGAGCACGCTGGCCAAGAGCGCGGCCTTCTGCACCGGGCGGCCGCTGCGGCCGTAGGCGAAGCCCTTGCGGCGGGTGTAGGTCTCGGCCAGTTCGTCTTCTTCGCTCCAGGCGCCGTTGTCGATCAGGCTGCCGACGTTGGCACCGTAGGCGCCCTCGGCGTTGCCGAACACGCGCAGCGCTGCCGTCTCCAGGTCGCAGCCCTGCTCGCGCTGGTAGGCCAGCGCATGCTTGCGCACGAAGTTCAGGTGCTCGGGCTCGTCGGCGGATGCGGCCAGGAAGGCGGCCTCGGCCAGCAGCTTGATCTGCGCCGGCAGCAGGTCGCGGAAGATGCCGGAGAGCGTGACCATCACGTCCACGCGGGGGCGGCCGAGTTGGTCCAACGGCACGAGTTCGGCACCGGCCAGGCGCCCGTAGCTGTCGAAGCGCGGCGTGGCGCCGACCAAGGCCAGCGCCTGGCCGATGGGGGCGCCTTCGCTCTTGAGGTTGTCCGTGCCCCACAGCACCAGCGCGATGGATTCTGGGAAACCGTGGCCGTCCTGCGCGTGGCGCTCCAGCAGGCGTGTGGCCTGGATCGCGCCGTCGAGCACGGCGAAGCGGCTGGGGATGCGCGAGGGGTCGAAGCCGTGCAGGTTGCGGCCGGTGGGCAGGATGTCGGGGTTGCGCAGCAGGTCGCCACCGGGGGCCGGGCGCAGGTAGCCGCCGTCCAGCGCGTGCACCACGGCGTCCAGCTCGGTGTCGATGGCCAGCAGGCGCGAGGTGTTGGCCAGCGACTCCATCTGGGTGCGGCGCTCGGGCTCGGCGGAGCGGCCTTCGGCCAGCAGCAGCTCGGCGGCGCTGGCGCCTGCGACCAGGCGTTCGATCAATGCCACGGCCGGTGCCTGGCCACTGGGGAAGCTGGCCTCGGCGCAGGCCAGCAGCATGCCCACGCGTTCGCTGGGCTTGGGCACTTCGCCCAGCACATGCAGGCCGTGCGGGATCAGCGTCACCTCCAGCTCCTGCAGCTCGTCGGCGAGGTGCTGGGCAAGCAGTTCGGCGGTGGCGTCCCACAGTGCGCCGCCGGCCGGCAGCAGGTTCATGGCCTGGCCTTGCGACTGCAGCAACGGCGCCAGCGCCGCACGTTCGGCCTGGGCTTCGGGGGGCAGCGAGCGCCACCGCAGCAGGGAGGCCTTCAGATCGACCAGGCCCTTGTACAGCCCGGCCTGGGACACCGGTGGCGTGAGGTAGCTGATGAGCGTGGCCGCACTGCGACGCTTGGCCAGCATGCCTTCGGACGGGTTGTTCGCGGCGTACAGGTACAGGTTCGGCAGGTCACCGATCAGCCGGTCAGGCCAGCAGTCGCCCGACAGGCCGGCCTGCTTGCCGGGCATGAACTCCAGCGCGCCATGCGTGCCGAAGTGCAGCACGGCATGCGCGCCGAAGTCCTCGCGCAGCCAGCGGTAGAAGGCCGAGAAGGCGTGTGTGGGTGCGAAGCCGCGCTCGAACAGCAGCCGCATCGGGTCACCCTCGTAACCGAAGGCGGGCTGGATGCCGACGAACACATTGCCGAAACGCTCGCCCAGCACCTGGATGTGCTGGCCGTCGCTCTGCTGGCGCCCGGGGGCGGGGCCCCATTGCGCCTCGATCTCGGTGAGCCAGCGCTCGCGGCGCACATGCTCGTTGGCGGGGATGCGCACGTGCACGTTGGCCAGCGCGCCATGGCGTGCGGCGTTGCCCACCAGCAGGCGTTCGCGCAGGTCATCGACGCTCGCGGGCATCTGCACCGTGTAGCCCTCGCGCTGCAGCGCCTGCAGCGTGTTGAACAGCGACGCGAACACCCCCAGGTAGGCGGCAGTGCCGGTGTTGCCGGCGTTGGGCGGGAAGTTGAACAGCACGGCGGCGATGCGGCGCTCGGCCCGTTCGCTGCGCTTCAAGACCACCAGCCGCGCCACGCGCGCGGCGAGCATCTCGGCGCGGTCGGGGCAGGTGTGCATGTCGTTGTGGCCTTCGCTCTTGGCGAAGGTGCAGTGCCGGCTGCAGCCGGTGCAGGCGGTGCCGTTGGCGTCGCTGCGGCCGCCATAAATCATCGGGCCAGTCGATCCGTCCAGCTCCGGGATCGCGACCATCATGGTGGACTCCAGTGGCAGCAGGCCGCGCTCGGAGCCACCCCAGGCCTCCAGCGTCTGGAACTCCACCGGCATCACCGAGAGGTAGGGCACGTCGAGTTGCGCGAGCAGCGTCTCGGCAGCCTTGGCATCGTTGTAGGCGGGGCCGCCGACCAGCGAGAAGCCGGTGAGCGAGACCAGTGCATCGACCGTGACGCGGCCGTCCTGGATGAAGAATTTCTCCACCGCCGGCCGGGCGTCGAGCCCGGTGGCGAAGGCCGGCAGCACCTGCAGCCCCTTGGCCTCCAGCGCGGTGATCACGCCGTCGTAGTGCGCGGTGTTGCCCGCCAGCAGGTAGGAGCGCAGCATCAGCAGGCCGACCGTGCCGCCAGGTTTGGTGCCGGCCAGCGCGATGGGGCGCGGCAGGTCGCGTGCGTGCTCGCTGATGCGCTGCGCCATGCGCGGGTGGTAGACGCCGAGCTCGGGGTATTCGGTGGGCTCGGCCGGCTTGGCCTGGCCGCGCAACGCGGCGCGCGGGCCGGCGGCGTAGCGATCCACCAGCATGTGGACCAGCGCGGCGATGTTCTCCTGCGAGCCGGCCAGCCAGTACTGCAGCACCAGGAAGTACACGCGCACGTCCTGCGCGGTGCCGGGGATGAAGCGCAGGATCTTCGGCAGGCGGCGCAGCATCTTCATCTGCTGGGCGCCGGCACTGGCCTTGGCCTTGTCGTCGCCGCTGGCCGACTTGCCACGCAGGCGCTTGAGCAGCGCCATCGGGCCGCTGACCTTGCCGTCCATCGAGAACTTGCCCATGCGCGTGAGCTTCATGACCTCGCCCGAGGACATGGCGCAGACCATCGCGTCGCAGGCATCGCGGCGTGCGCGCAGTGCTTCGATCACGGGCAGGAAGTGCTCTTCCATGAAGAGCATGGTGACCAGCACGATGTCGCCGCTGGCGATGTCGGCGATGCATTGGCGCAGCGCCTCCTCATCCGTCGCCCAGTCGGATGCGGCATGCACGGACAGGCCCACACCGGGCATCGAGCGGGCCAGCACGCCGTGCGCGCGCTCGGCGGCGCTGCGCAGGTGGCTGTCCATGGTGATCAGCACGACGCGCATCGGCACTGCAGCCGGTGCCCGCGCCGGGGCCATCGTCTTAACGACTGAAATGGGCTTTGGCATCGTAGAGGGTCTCGAGGGTGATCAGGGGCAGGCCCTGGTCGAGGGCATAACGCTCGGTGTTGCGGCGGGCCTTGCCGCGCACGAAGAACGGGATCTTGCCCAGCTCGCGCTCGGCGTCAGGGGCCCAGCGCGCGACGACGATGGGCTGTGCGCCGGCTGCGGGCATGCTTGGGGGAAGCGGTGCGGCGGCTTGCGGCACCGTGGCCACCAGTGCTTCAGGTGCCGTCACGGGAGCGGGGTCGGCGATGGCTTGCAGTGCGGCCAATGGCGCGGCAACAGGTGCGTCCGCCAGGACGGGCACGGCCACTGGCGCAGCTGCAGGCTGGTTGCGCGTCAGGTGCGAAGGCGCGGCATCCTCGTGGAACTCGAAGTCGCCCTTGAACATACCCAGCAGGTGTTCTTCCAGCCCCATCATCAGCGGCTGCACCCACGTGTCGAACAGCACGTTGGCGCCTTCGAATCCCATCTGCGGCGCGTAGCGGGCCGGGAAGTCCTGCACATGCACGGGCGCGGAGATCACAGCGCAGGGCAGGCCCAGGCGCTTGGCGATGTGGCGCTCCATCTGCGTGCCCAGCACCAGCTCGGGCGCGGCGGCGGTGATGGCGGCCTCGACATCGAGGTAGTCGTCGCAGATCAAGGGCTCCACGCCGTACAGCGCGGCGGCTTCGCGCAGGTCGCGGGCGAACTCGCGGCTGTAGGTGCCCAGGCCCACGACCTGGAAGCCCAGCTCCTGGGTGGCGAAGCGCGCTGCGGCGATCGCGTGTGTGGCGTCGCCGAACACGAACACGCGCTTGCCGGTGAGGTAGTTGGCATCCACCGAGCCCGAGAACCAAGTGCTGTGCGATGCCGTGGCGTCCACCCTTGCTGCAGCCTCCTGCGGGTCGATGCCGGCCATGCCCGCCACTTCGGCGATGAATGCGCGCGTGGCCTGCACGCCGATGGGCACGGTGCGGGTGTGCGGCTGGCCCAGCGTGCGCTGCAGCCAGGCGGCGGCGAGCTGCGCGGTCTCGGGGTACAGCAGCACGTTGAAATCGGCGTTGCCCAGCCGGGTCAGGTCCTGTGGGCTCGCGCCCAGCGGTGCGACCACATTGACCTCGACGCCGATCTGCGCCAGCAGGCCGCGGATTTCCTTCAGGTCGTCGCGGTGGCGAAAGCCCAGGCCCGTGGGGCCGAGGATGTTGCATCGGGGTGCCGCACCGGCCACGCGTTCCACGCGCGTCTTGGGCACGAGGTTGCGCACCAGCTGGTAGAAGGTTTCGGAGGCGCCCCAGTTCTCCTTCTTCTGGTACGAGGGCAGCTCCAGCGCCACCACGGGGATCGGCAGCGCGAGCGCATGTGCCAGGCCGCCCGGGTCGTCCTGGATCAGCTCGGCGGTGCAGGATGCGCCCACCAGCATGGCCTGCGGCTGAAAGCGCTCGAAGGCGTTGCGCACCGCGTCCTTGAACAGTTGTGCCGTGTCGCTGCCCAGGTCACGCGCCTGGAAGCTGGTGTAGGTGACGGGCGGGCGGGTGGACTTGCGCTCGATCATGGTGAACAGCAGGTCGGCGTAGGTGTCGCCCTGCGGCGCATGCAGCACATAGTGCAGGTCGCGCATGCCGGTGGCCACGCGCATGGCGCCGACGTGCGGGGGGCCTTCGTAGGTCCAGAGCGTGAGTTGCATGGTGTGCGCGTGCTCTCTAGGCGGCCAGCAACTGGCGGCGGTGCAGGGGGCGGCTGAACAGGCCGGCCAGGTCGGCCGCCTGCTCGAAACCCTGGATCGGGCTGAACACCAGCTCGATGGACCACTTGGTGGTGTAGCCCTCGGCCTCCAGCGGGTTGGCAAGGCCGAGGCCGCAGACGATCAGGTCCGGCGCGGCGGCGCGGCAGCGGTCCAGCTGGCGCTCCACGTCCTGGCCTTCGCTGAGCACGGTGCCGGCTGGCAACCAGGCCAGCTCCTGCGCCATGTGCTGGCGGTGCAGGTAGGGCGTGCCGACCTCGGTGAGCTGCATGCCCATCTCGCGCGCCAGGAAGCGGGCGAGTGGCAGTTCGAGTTGCGAGTCGGGGAAGAAGAAGATGCGCTTGCCGGCGAGCTGGCGGCGGTGCACCGCGAGGGCCGATTCCGCGCGCTGGCGGGCCGGTGCCATCGCCGCGAGCGCACGTTCCTGCGGAACACCCATGGCCGTGGCCGCTGCGAGCAGCCAGGCGCTGCTGCCTTCCACGCCGAGCGGGAAGGGCGCAGCCACACGTTGTGCGCCACGTGCTTCCAGCAGGCGCGCGGTCTCGGCCAGGAAGGGCTGGGCCAGCAGCATATGGGTGTGCGGGCCGACGGCCGGCATGCTGCCCGCGCGCCGTGCCGGCAGGAAATCCACGCGCGTGATCCCCATGGCGGCGAGCAGGCGGCGGAACTGGTCCTCCACCACGTCGGCCAGTGCGCCGACGATCAGCAGCGAAGGTTCGGCCTGAGGCGCTTCTTCCAGTTGCGGCACCAGGGCGGCAAGGCAGGCGTCCTCGCCCTGCGTGAAGGTGGTCTCGATGCCGCTGCCCGAATAGTTCAGTACCTTGACGGCCCCGTGCTGCTGCGACAGGCGCTGCGCGGCGCGCGACAGGTCCAGCTTGATGACCTCGGAGGGGCAGGAGCCGACCAGGAACAGCAGCTTGATGTCGGGCCGGCGCTGCAGCAGGCGCGAGACGACCTTGTCGAGTTCTTCGTTCGCATCGGCCAGGCCGGCCAGGTCACGCTCGTCGATGATGGCGGTGGCAAAGCGCGGCTCGGCGAAGATCATCACGCCCGCGGCGGACTGGATCAGGTGCGCGCAGGTGCGTGAACCGACCACGAGGAAGAAGGCGTCCTGAATCTTGCGGTGCAGCCAGATGATGCCGGTCAGGCCGCAGAACACCTCGCGTTGGCCGCGCTCGCGCAGGATCTCGGTATCGGTGCAGCCGTTGTCTGGCTGGATGGGGATGACCGTAGCGTTCATGCCGCCGCTCCCGCCGCTGCCATGTCTAGCCTTGCAGCCCGCAGCTTCAGCAAAAACTGCGTGGCGTTGATCGCATAGGCCGCATAGGCCGACAGCGCCAGCACCATCTGTTGGGTGGCCGTTCCCCAACCGTTCCACCAGGCCAGCAGGTAGGCCGTGTGCAGGGCCAGCACCAGCATGCTGAACACGTCTTCCCAGTAGAACGCCGGGGCGAAGAGCCAACGGTCGAAGACCACCTTTTCCCAGATGCAGCCCGTGACCATGATCAGGTAGAGCAGCGTGGTCTTGGTCAGCACGCTCCAGGCCGCCAGTTGTTCGCCCTGGCCGGTCCACAGGAAACGCAACACCAGGCCCACGCTCACCAGGAAGACCAGAAACTGCACCGGCGCCAGCAGGCCCTGCACCAGGGTCCAGCGGGTGGCATCGCGGCGGGCGCGCTCGGTGGGGGTGTAGAGCGGTGCGCGCCGGCGCACTGCGTGCAATGGTGCGTCGGATAGCGAGGCGATCGGGGACATGCGGCGAATCTAGGCCGCGCGCCGCAATGTGTCAACCTAAATTGACGTTAAGTTTGCAAGACACTTCTAAGGGTTTTCCCGTGGATGTGTCAAAACTGCTTGACGCTTTGCAGGCATCGTCCGACATTGCAGGCCGGGCGCAAATTCCGGTTGAAAGAACAGCGCCCAAACCCTCGCCTTCCGCAGAAGCGCGCCTGACCTGGGTGGTTCATAGTCTGATTGGCAGCGGCATTGTCTGGTGTGTTGGAGCACGGGGCGCCCGTTCCAGTGAACGAGGCGTACCTTGATGATGACTGTTGTGAGTCCACCCGAGGAGACACGTGGTGGGTGCAAGAAATCCTGATCGATCCGATCGGCGCAGTGCGTCGCCCCTTCGCAGCAAGATCAACGATGCGATAGGTGGGCATTCCCCGAGCAGAGAGGGCGAACCCGCAAGGGCAGGGCCCAAGCTGGTGTCCGACAACAGCGGGCACGAGCAGCAGTTGTCGCGCGTGGTAGAGCTGGAGATCATTCCCCGGCTTCTGCTGATGCATGCGCAGGCAGCTGCGGAGCTGCGGCGCGGTGGTGTGACGATCACCAGTACCCATGTGGCCACGTTGGCCGAGCTTGCGGTCGAAAACGACCCCCAGAGCGCCTCGCGTTTCGTGCATGCGCTGGCCGATGCCGGCGCCACGCCCCGCCAGGTCCTGCTCGAACTGCTGGGCCCCTGCGCTGCGCTGATGGGCAGCTGGTGGTGCAGCGATGTCTTCGATTTCGCCGATGTATCCATTGGCATCTGCAGGTTGCAGCAGGCATTGCACGACCATGTGTACATGGCGCGGCCGGCTTTGCGGCAGGGGGCACCGCGCATTCTGCTCGCGGCGCCGCCCGAATCGCAGCACACCTTTGGTGCGGCGATCGCGGCGGAATGTTTCGTGCATGCAGGATGGGACGCGCAGTTCGCGCCGGGCCTGGACTGGGAGTCCTTGGGCGGATTGCTGGAAGATGAAAAATTTGACGTATTGGGTGTGTCACTGTCATGTGACGCCCATGTGGTGCAGGTAGCGTCTGGTATCGTCGAGTTGCGCCGCATGTCGCGCAACCCCCGGCTGGGTGTGATGGTCGGCGGGCCGCTGGCATCGGCGCGTGATGACCTGGCCACCCGCTGCAATGCGGACGGGATGGCCACAGGTGCCGCCGACGCCGTGGAATGGGCCCAACGTTGGGTAGGAGAAACGGTTCGCAACACTGATTCCATGGGCGGCAATTAATTGCATGTCTACTATGTGCCAAACCCCGTGCAGCAAGCGATTTGCCGCCTACCGGAGCACCGAAAGCCCTTGATGCGCAACAGCAGTCCTTCGACCGAAACCTTTCCCGCTTCGCAGGCGCTGAGCCTGACCGATGGGGACGCCGCTGTCATGGCGGCGGTGGTCTCGGCATCGTCCGACATCGCCCTGGTGGTCGACGCCCAGGGTGTGATCCGGGACGTGGCGCTGGGAGCCGAGGCCGCGCAGGATCTGGCAGAAGCACAACAGTGGGCGGGGCGGCGCTGGCTGGACACGGTCACGGTCGAGAGCCGGCCCAAGGTCATGGCCATGATGGAGGCCGCGCAGGGCGAGGACATCGAACATGCCGGTGGTGGAACGGCACGGCAGGTCAACCATCCCCTGGGTGGCGGCGTCGACCTGCCCATTGCCTACCGTGTCGTGCCCCTGCGCAGCGGTGGACGCCTGCTCGCACTCGGGCGCAACCTGCGCACGCTGGCTGCCGTGCAGCAGCGGCTGATCGATGCGCAACAGTCCATGGAGCGCGACTACCTGCGGCTGCGCCATGCAGAGGCGCGCTACCGCCTGCTCTTCGAGGCGGTGGAAGAAGCGTTGGTCGTGGTGGAAGTCTCCACCTTGAATGTGGTGGAGCACAACGCTGCAGCGGCCCGCCTGGTGGGAGATGCTTCCCGGCGCATGGCGTCGCGGCCCGCGCTCGAGCTGTTCGCGGCCCAGTCGCATCCCGCCTTGCAGGTGCTGTTCTCGCAGACCCGCAGCACCGGCCGCGCGGTGGCCGAAGGCATGCGGCTGGCCGCGGGCACCGAGGTGCGCCTCGTGGGTTCGCAGTTCAAGCAGGACGGCGTCACGCTGCTGCTGGTGCGGCTGGTGCCATCGGTCCAGGTGCAGGCCCGCGAGCAGGGAGGCCCGTCGCTGCTGGACGTGGTGAATGCCATGCCCGATGCGTTCGTGTTGTCCGACATGCTGGGCCGCATCCTCAGCGCCAACCAGGCGTTCATCGACATGCTGCAGCTGCCCGCCGGCGAGCCACTGGTGGGCCAGATGCTGGACCGCTGGCTGGGGCGCTCCACGGTGGACCTGAAGGTGCTGATCGGCAACCTGCGCCAGCACGGTGTGCTGCGCCTGTTTCCCACCACCTTGCGCGCCAGCGATGGCCAGGCCACGACGGTGGAGATCTCGGCGGTGGCCGTGCTCGACGGGCCGCAACCCTGCCTGGGCTTCGCCATCCGCGACGTGGCCCGCCGGCTGCCGGCGGAGGGGCGCAGCCAGCGCCAGATGCCACGTTCGACCGAGCAACTCACGGGGCTGGTGGGCCGGCTGCCATTGCGCGACATCGTCGGCGAGACCACCGACCTGATCGAGCGTTTGTGCATCGAGGCGGCGCTGGAACTCACGCGCGACAACCGCGCCTCGGCCGCCGAGATGCTCGGCCTGTCGCGGCAAAGCCTCTATGTGAAGTTGCGCCGTTTCGGCATCCACGATCCAAGCGGCAGCGCGGCGGAATGAGCCCTTGCGCCACGCGGCGCAGCCAAGCGGCGCAGAGTGTAAGTTTAGGTTGACAATTTAGATCGTTGAGTCAGAATGACTCATGGTCTTGCCCCGCCCCTCTGCCGTCGCAGAGATCCTCAAGCCGATCACCTGGTTTCCGCCCATGTGGGCCTTCGGCTGCGGGGTGGTGGCCTCCGGCATGCCGACCGAGGGGCGCTGGAGCCTGATCATCGCGGGCATCCTGCTGGCCGGCCCCTTCGTATGTGCCAGCAGCCAGGCCGTCAATGACTGGTTCGACCGGCATGTGGACGCCATCAACGAGCCCAATCGCCCCATTCCCTCAGGCCGCCTGCCGGGTCGCTGGGGCCTGTACATCGCCATCATCTGGACGCTGCTCTCGCTGGCGCTGGGTAGCCTGCTCGGGCCGGTCGCCTTCCTGGCTGCCGGCGTGGGGCTCCTGTTGGCCTGGGCCTACAGCGCGCCGCCGCTGCGCTTGAAGCGCAACGGCTGGTGGGGCAACAGTGCCTGTGCCCTGTGTTACGAGGGCCTGGCCTGGATCACCGGTGCCGCCGTCATGGCTGCGGGCGCGCTGCCCGACACCCGCTCGCTGGCGCTGGCGCTGCTCTACAGCCTGGGCGCGCACGGCATCATGACGCTCAACGACTTCAAGTCCATCGAGGGCGACCGGCAGATGGGCATCGCCTCGCTGCCGGTGCAGCTCGGCGTGCAGGGCGCGGCACGGGCCGCCTGCCTGGCGATGGCGCTGCCGCAATTGGTGGTGATCGGCCTGCTGTGGCACTGGGATGCGCCGGCCCATGCGGCGGGCGTGGCGGGGCTGCTGGCCGTGCAACTGGTGCTGATGCGCAGGTTCCTGGCCTCGCCGCTGGAGCGTGCCACCTGGTACAGCGCCTTAGGCATCAATTTCTTCGTCATCGGCATGCTGGTCAGCGCCTTCGCGCTGCGGGCGGGCGGCTGAACCATGCAGAGCGCCACCTTCGGATGGAGCGGCATCGTGCGCCTGGGCCTGGTGCAGATGGCGCTGGGCGCCGTCGTCGTGCTGACCACCTCCACACTGAACCGCGTGATGGTGGTGGAGCTGGCACTGCCGGCCTTGCTGCCCGGTGTGCTGCTGGCGCTGCATTACCTGGTGCAGGTCAGCCGGCCGCGCATGGGGCATGGGTCCGACCGCACGGGCCGGCGCACGCCCTGGATCCTGGGTGGCATGGTGGTGTTGGCGGCAGGCGGATTCCTTGCCGCGCTGGCCACCGCGTGGATGGCCACGTCGCCGTGGGCCGGCACCGTGCTGGCGGCCGTCGCGTTCGTGCTGATCGGCCTGGGCGTTGCGGCGGCGGGCACGTCCTTGCTGGCCCTGCTCGCCAGCCGCGTGCCGCAGCAGCTGCGCGCCACGGCGGCCACCACGGTGTGGACCATGATGATCGCGGGCTTCGTGGTCACGGCTGGCATCGCCGGCGCCTTTCTCGACCCCTACAGCCCGCAGCGCCTGGTGGTGGTGGCGGGCGCCGTCGCGGTGGTGGCGCTGGTGTTGACCGTGGCCGCGCTCTGGCGGCTGGAAGGTCCGGCCGCTCCGGCCGATGCGCCGGCGCAAGCCACGCACGATGCCGGGGGCGGCTTCCGCATGGCGCTGCAGGAAGTCTGGCGCGAGGCGGATGCGCGGCGCTTCACGGTCTTCGTGTTCGTCTCCATGCTGGCCTTCAGCGCGCAGGACCTGATCCTCGAGCCTTTCGCAGGAACCGCGTTCGGTTACTCGCCCGGCGCCTCGACGCAGTTGTCCAGCGTGCAGCACGCCGGCACCCTGATGGGCATGCTGCTGTCGGCGGTCGCCGGGCGGCGCGGCTTCGGCTCCCTGCGCAGCTGGTTGCTGGGCGGGTGCGTGGCGTCCGCGCTGGCGCTGCTGGGTCTGGCGGCGGGGGGCGTGACCGGCGCGGGCTGGCCGCTCAAGACCAACGTGTTCCTGCTGGGCCTGGCGACAGGCACGTTCTCGATCGCGGCCATCGGCTCGATGATGCGGCTGGCCGCGCAAGGCAGGGTTGGCACCGAGGGCCTGCGCGTCGGGCTGTGGGGCGCGGCCCAGGCGTTCGCGTTCGCACTCGGCGGTCTTGTCGGCACGGGTGCGAGCGACGTTGCGCGCTGGCTGCTGTCCGATGCGGGCAGTGCCTATGCCATCGTGTTCGGCCTGGAAGCATTGCTGTTCTTTTATGCCGCGCAAGTGGGCGCGGGTGTTGAAGCGCCTGCACGCACAGCGCCTCCACGCACCGACGCAGCCACGGAGGGCATTGGCTTGCGCGCGCCGATGCAGGCTGCCACCCAGAGGGCCATGCCATGAGTTTTTCCCAGGATTGCGAGATCGTCGTGGTCGGTGGCGGCCCCGCGGGTGCCACCGCCGCCGATGACCTGGCGCGCGCCGGCCACCGCGTGGTGCTGCTGGACCGCGCGGGCCGCATCAAGCCCTGTGGCGGCGCCATCCCGCCCCGCCTGATGGCCGACTTCGCGATCCCGCCGTCGATGCTGGTAGCCCGTGCCGATGCGGCGCGCATGGTCTCGCCGAGCGCGCGCAACGTCGACATTCCCATCGAAGGCGGTTGCGTCGGCATGGTGGACCGCGAGCATTTCGACGAATGGTTGCGCCAGCGCGCGGTCGCACATGGGGCCGAGCGGCTCGACGGGCGCTTCGAGCGCATCGAGCGCGACGATGATGGGCGCGCGGTCGTGGTCTACCTGGATGCCGACGGCGCGCCGCAGCGCCTGCGCGCACGGGCCGTGGTGGGTGCCGACGGCGCGCGCTCGCGCGTGGCGCAACAGACCGTGCCGGGCGCCGATCAGGGCCGTTGCGTGTTCGCGTACCACGAGATCGTGGCCACCCCGGAGGTCACCCCGCCGGACTTTCAGCCCAGCCGCTGCGAAGTGCATTACAACGGCACGCTGTCGCCCGACTTCTACGGCTGGGTGTTCCCGCACGGCGCCACCATCAGCATCGGCACCGGCAGCGCCGACAAGGGCTTCTCGCTGCGCCAGGGCGTGCAGAAATTGCGCGAACAGGTGGGCCTGCAGCATGCGCGCACGATCCGCCGCGAGGGCGCGCCGATCCCCATGAAGCCGCTGCCGCGCTGGGACAACGGTCGCGACGTGGTGCTGGCCGGCGATGCCGCCGGCGTGGTCGCACCCGCCTCGGGCGAGGGCATCTACTACGCCATGGTCGGCGGCCGGCTTGCGGCCGAGGCCTGCGCCGAACTGCTGCGCACTGGCCAGGTCCGCGCGCTGGCGCAGGCGCGCCGGCGCTTCATGCGCGAGCACGGCCGCGTGTTCTGGGTGCTGGGCATGATGCAGCGCTTCTGGTACGTGAACGACCGCCGCCGCGAGCGCTTCGTCAGCATCTGCCGCGACCGCGATGTGCAGCAACTGACCTTCGACGCCTACATGCACAAGCGCCTGGTGCGCGCCCGGCCGCTGGCGCATGTGCGCATCTTCTTCAAGGACTTGGCGCACCTGCTGGGGCTGGTACGTGCATGAGCGCCCGCCCGGCCGTCCCGAAGGGCGCTCGCACCGCAGGCGAAGCCGGAGGTTCTGTTGAGCCTATGGCGGCGACTTTTTGCCGGCAGGGGGCGGGCCGAGTCCGTGGCTGCGGGCGTGGCGCTCTTCACCGCCATGCTGGGTGGCCTGGCCACCGACCTCTCGCCTTGGTATTACGCGCTGCGCCAGCCGCCCTGGAAGCCGCCGGACTGGCTGTTCGGCCCGGCCTGGACGCTGATCTACACACTCACGGCGGCCGCCGCCGTGCTCGCCTGGGAGGCCTGCCCGGCCACAGCGCGCCGGCGCTGGCTCGTGCTCGCCTTCGTGGCGAACGCCGTGCTGAACATCGCCTGGAGCTGGCTGTTCTTCAGCTTGCGCCGGCCCGACTGGGCACGCATCGAGGTGGTGGTGCTGCTGGCCTCGGTGGCGTTGCTGGTGGTCATGGCGGGCCGTCAACGGCGCCTCGCCGGCTGGCTGCTGGTGCCTTACCTGTTCTGGACCGGGTTCGCCGGATGGCTCAACTGCGCCGTGGTGCGACTCAATGCCTGAGTTGACCCTCGCCTTGCTGGTAGACGGGGTGCTGGTGATCAGCCTGCTGGAGCTGGCAGCCCTGCTGGTGCTCGGGAAAAAGAAGCTCGTCTTCACCTTGCTCGCCGGCCTGGGCCTGATGCTCGCGCTGCGGCTGGCCGTGGCCGGCATGCCGCTGCACTGGGTGGCCCTGGCGTTGATGGCCAGTGGTTTGTTGCATATTGTTGATTTGGTCCGCCGCTGGTCATCCAAGAACCGGTTTTCTGCGTTTAAGCGTATACCTATCCCCCAACCTGAGAGGTCTCCATGAATAGCCGCCGCCATTTCATTGCCATCTGCCCCGCAGTCTGTGCTGCCGTCGTCGCGCCCACCGCCTGGGCGCAAGCCATGGTGGACGAAAAAGATCCGCAGGCTGCGGCGCTGGGCTACGTGGCCGACGCCACCAAGGCCGACAAGGTGAAGTTCAAGACCTACAAGGCGGGCGACAGCTGCAGCAACTGCGCGGTCTACCAGGGCAAGGCAGGCGCCGCCAGCGGCCCGTGTCCGTTGTTCCCCGGCAAGCAGGTCTCCGCCAAGGGCTGGTGCAGCGCCCACGCCAAGAAGCAGTGATCGCGTGAGCCTCCAGCGGCTGCTGCCGCCCGATCTGCCGGAGCGTGCGGCCCTTGCGTTGGAGGTCCACGCGCGTCCGTCCGAGCCGCTGGCAGCGCCGGCGCGCGCCAGCCATGTGGCGGTCCTGATCGACGCCGATGCGCGCGACCAGGAGCTCGCCCATCTGCGCAGGCTGTGTGCCGCGCACCACATGGTTCCCCCCGCCGACGGTGCCCAGCACTGGAGCGGCCGCCTGGGCGAGCTGCGCGTCAAGTGGGAGCGCCATGGCGAGTTCTCCAGCTACACCATGCTGGTGCCGGGCCGCAGCGGGCAGCCCTTCGCCGAGCCGGCGGCAGCGATGTTGCCCATGGGCTGGCTGGCCGCCGTGCCCGGCATGACCGTGCACGCCTGCCATGCCGAGCTGCTGCATGCGGAGGAAGAGTTGGACGTGCCCGTGTTGCAGCAGGCATGGTTCGCCGGACAGGCCGTGGTCGGTGCGGAGATCGGCGACGGCGTGGCCTTGGCCTGCTCGGACTTCCGCCTGCATGCCGACGGCTTCGGCCGTTTCGTGCTCATCGACCGCGGCATGGACCCGCTCCTGTCCGGCCGCATGCTGCAGCGGCTGTTCGAGATCGAGGCCTACCGCATGATGGCCTTGCTGGCGTTTCCGGTGGCGCGCAGGTTGGCGCCGCGCATCCAGGCCATCGAGAAATCGCTCGCCGGCCTGACCGACGACATCGCCCGCACGGCCAGCGACAGCGGCAGCGACGAGGTGCTGCTGCAATCGCTGACGCGCCTGGCGGCCGAGGTCGAGAGCGGCCTGTCGGCCAGCCAGTTCCGCTTTGGCGCCTGCCGCGCCTATGCAGAACTGGTGCGCACGCGCATCGACGAGTTGCGCGAGCAGCGCCTGCCGGGGCTGCAGACCATCGGCGAATTCATGGCACGGCGCTTCACGCCGGCGGTGGCCACCGTCGCCACGGTGTCGCAGCGCCTGCGCGATCTCTCCGAACGCGTGGCGCAGGCCAGCCACCTGCTGAGCACGCGCGTGGGCATTGCGCGCGAACAGCAGAACCATGTGCTGCTGGCCAGCATGGACCGCCGCGCCAAGATGCAGCTTCGGCTGCAGCAGACCGTCGAGGGCCTGTCGGTCGCCGCCATCGTCTACTACCTGGCCGGCGTGGTAGGGTATGTGGTCAAGGGTGGCGAGGCCTTGGGCCTGCCGCTCAATACCCCGCTGGTCGTGGGCCTCAGTGTGCCGCTGCTGGCGCTGTTCGCCATGCTCGCGGTGCGCCGTGCCCGCCGGCATGCGCATGAATCCGGATCGGACTGATGTCGGTGCCACTGCTTGGGAATTACGGGAACGGCCCCGTGGCACACTGAGATGAAACTACCCCCACGCTCCCCCGCTGCGCGAGGTCCGCTGCCCCCCGAGGGGGCGCGTCTGTGGCTTCGGCGGCCGGGCGCCACTGACATGCCTATGTCCCTCCCCTTTCCCTTCTCTGCCATCGTCGGCCAGGACGAGATGAAGCTTGCGGTGCTGGTCGCCGCGGTCGAGCCCGCCATCGGCGGCGTGCTCGTGCTGGGCGACCGTGGCACGGGCAAGAGCACCGCCGTGCGCGCGCTGGCGGCGCTGCTGCCTCCCATGCGCGCGGTCGAGGGCTGCCCCTACCACTGCGACCCGGCACAGCGTTGTGGCCATTGCGCCCCGGGCGCCAAGTCCGTGTTGTTGCCGGTGCCCGTGGTCGACCTGCCGCTGGGCGCCAGCGAAGACCGCATCGTCGGCGCGCTGGACCTGGAGCGCGCCCTGTCCAGCGGCCAGAAAGTGTTCGAGCCCGGCCTGCTGGCGCGCGCGCACCGGGGTTTCCTGTACATCGACGAGGTCAACCTGCTCGAAGACCACCTGGTCGACCTGCTGATCGACGTCGCGGCCTCGGGCGAGAACGTGGTCGAGCGCGAAGGACTGTCGGTGCGCCACCCCGCGCGCTTCGTGCTGATCGGCAGCGGCAACCCCGAAGAGGGCGAGCTGCGTCCCCAGTTGCTGGACCGCTTCGGCCTGTCGGTCGAGGTGCGCACGCCCGACGATTTGCTGCAGCGCGTGGAGGTGGTCAAGCGCCGCGATGCCTACGAGCGCGACCCCGAGGCCTTCCATGCGCAGTGGGCCAAGGCCGACGCCAAGGTGCGCAAGCAGATCCGCCAGGCGCGCGAGCGGCTGCCGGATGTGGTCGTCGACGACGCACTGCTGCTGCGCTGCGCCGAGCTGTGCCAGCGCCTGGGCAGCGACGGCCTGCGTGGCGAGCTGACCCTGATGCGCGCCGCCCGCGCCATGGCCGCGCTGCAGGGTGAGGACGTGGTGCAACTCTCTCACCTGCGCCAGGTGGCCGCGCCCGCTTTGCGCCACCGCCTGCGCCGCAATCCGCTGGACGACACCGGCTCGGCCGAGCGCATCGCGCGCGCCGTGGCCGAACTCTGGGGATGAACCTTCCAGGTGCCTGGGCCGCACGCCTGCTGGCACTGGACCCAGCCGGGCTAGGCGGTCTGGTGCTGCGCGGCGGGCCGGGGCCTGCGCGCGATGCGTTGCTGGCCGAGCTGCAATCCCTGCTTGCGCCGGGCACGCCGTGGCGGCGCTGCCCGCTGCAGATCGACGATGCGCGGCTGCTGGGTGGCCTGGACCTGGGCCTCAGCGTTGCCGCGGGCCGGCCCATGGCGCAGGCCGGACTGCTGGCCGAGGTGCGTGGCGGCGTGCTGGTGTTGCCCATGGCCGAGCGCGCGCCCACGGCGCTGGCCGGCCGGCTGGCGCAGGCGCTGGACGCCGGCGGCTTTGCGCTGCTGGCGCTGGACGAAGGTGCCACGCCCGACGAGCGGGTTGCCAACTGCCTGGGTGAGCGTCTCGCGCTGGTGCTGGATCCGGCACTGGCTGCGGCGTCCGAATGGCCGATGCCGCCACCGGCCACCCAACTGGATGCGGCGCGCCAGCGGCTCCGCGCATTGCCCTTCGACGCCGAGGCCGTAGAGGCATTGTGCGCCTGCGCGCGGGCGCTGGGCATCGTGGGGCTGCGTGCGCCCTGGCAGGCCTGGCGCGCGGCCTGTGCCGTGGCGGCTTGGCGCGGCCATGGTGAGGTGATGGAGGAGGATGCTGAACTGGCCGCGCGGCTGGTGCTGGCGCCACGGGCGCGTTCCTTGCCGCCGGCGGAAGAAGCCCGCGATGCCGAACCGCCGGCCCCCGATCCCCAGGCCCCCGAACCGCCGTCCGCCGAGCCCCCCGCAGGCGATGCCCCCGACCCCCAACGCGAAGCAGACGCGCCCGTTCCGCAGCCCCCTGAAACAGCGCCGGCCCCGAACGGTCCCGTGCAGCCGCCACCCGCGCCCGACGACCCGGAAGAGCCGCTCGCCGATCGCCTCATCGCTGCAGCACAGGCCGCCATCCCGCCCGGCCTGCTGGCCTTGCTCGCCGCAGGCCTGGCACCCCAGCGCGGCACCGCGTCGGGCCGCCAGGGCGAGGCCACCCGCATCGCCGCCAGCGGCCGGCCCCTGCCGGCGCGGCGCGGCGCACCGCGTGGCGCGCAGCGGCTGGACCTGCTGGCCACGCTGCGGGCAGCCTTGCCATGGCAACTGCTGCGCCGCCAGGAGCGCGAGCGGCTCGCATTGCCGCCGTCGGCCGCGCGCTGGCTGATCCGCCGCGACGATTTCCACAGCCGGCGCTACCGCCGGCCGGCCGAGACGACCACGGTGTTCGTCGTCGACGCTTCCGGCTCCCAGGCCCTGAACCGCCTGGCCGAAGCCAAGGGTGCGGTGGAGCTGCTGCTGGCCGACTGTTATGTGCGCCGCGACCGCGTGGCGTTGATTGCGTTTCGCGGCACGGGCGCCGAATTGCTGCTGCCACCCACGCGCTCGCTGGTGCGGGCCAAGCGCGCGCTCACCGAACTGCCCGGCGGCGGCGGCACACCGCTGGCCTCCGGGATCGAGGCCGGCTGGCAACTGGCCTCTGGCCTGCAGGCGCGCGAGGGTGCGCGGGCCCAGCTGGTGTTCCTGACCGATGGCCGCGCCAACATCGACCGGCAAGGCCAGGGCGGGCGTCCTGCGGCGATGGCCGACGCGCAAGCCACGGCGCGCAGGCTGGCCGGTGCCGGCATCAGCAGCCTGTTGATCGACACCTCGGTGCGTCCGCAGCCGGAATCGGCTGCACTGGCGCGGCAGATGGGCGCGCGTTACCTGGCCCTGCCGCAGGGCCGTGCCGAATTGCTGCACCGGGCGATCAACGCAGCACTGTGAGGCGGGTGGCAAGGCAACGGGCGCGGCGCCACGGCCGTCACGTCAGCGCGCCGACTGTGCCCTGGCAGCGTCGGTGAGCGCGGGCGTCAGGACGGCTCAGCCGACCGCCAGCACCGCAAACGCCAGGCCCGGGTCGGGCAAGCTGCCAGCCCCCAGGGCCACGGCCCCTGCGTACGACAACGGACCGCCCACCGCACCGAAGGCCGCCGCCAGCAGCGGGCGGCCATGCAGCCAGGCCAGCGGCTGGCGGACCAGCGTGGCGAACAGCGCCTACAAGGCCAGGATCCAGACGGGCGCCCAATCGGGCAGCGGCCCGGGCGACGCGTAGACCACGATCTGCAGCCGCAGCAACAGCGTGTCCCATGCCAGCCCGATCACCAGGGCCAGCAGCACCAGGGCCCCGTCCACCGCGCGCCGCTGGCTGAGGATGCAGCACAGGGCCACCACGCCCACGGCGACCACCGAGCCCAGCATCGCTTCACCGCGGGCCGCGCCCACCACGCACGCGAACCAGGCCGCCTGGAACGCGACGAACTGGCCGGCGAGCAGCAACCATCGTTTGACGGGGCTGGTTGCAGGCGCCTTGTTGGAGAGATCGTGCACGGCTGGCCTTGCAGTGGTGTGAATGCCTTAAACGCCGCTGGCCGCTTGGCAGACCACCGGCCGCTGCCCGCGGGACAGGTTTCATCGCCGCCGCCGGTGACCTGCGCCGCCCAGTCTTCCTGAAAGCGAAACAGTGACTTGGCCGGCGCGAGGATTCTCTTCGCGGGCCCTTCACGCGACAGTCGCTCCATCGCAGCCCACTTCCCAGGTTCCCAGGCTGCGAAAAAAACAGGAGCCGCCATGCCACACGCCTTCGCCGATCCCGCCGTCACGCCGTCCGTCAAGGCCGCGCGGCTGCTCACCCCCCGGCTACCGTGCCCGACCTTTCCCAACCCCTGAACCCCTGGAGATCGCCATGACCACCACCACCCCCCTGAAGCTCTACCGCCACGCCCTGTCCGGCCACTCGCACCGCGTGCACCTGGCCCTGTCGCTGCTGGGCCTGCCTTACGAACTCGTCGACGTCGACCTGATGCAGGGCGCGCACAAGGCCCCCGCGTTCCTGCAGATGAACCCCTTCGGCCAGGTGCCGGTGCTGGACGACGGCGGCGTCATCGTCCACGACTCGAACGCGATCCTGGTCTACCTGGCACGGCAGTACGACACGGCCGGCCGCTGGCTGCCGCAGGATGCGCGCGGCCAGGCGGCCGTGCAGGCCTGGTTGTCGGTGGCCGCCGGGCAGATCGCCTACGGTCCGGCGTCCGCCCGGCTCATCACCGTGTTCGGCGCCAAGCTCGACGCACCGTCGGTGATCGCCCGCGCGCACCAGCTGCTGCAGGTGATGGACGGCGTGCTGGGCCAGCGCGACTTCCTGGCGGGTGATGCCGCCACGCTGGCCGACGTCGCGGGCTACAGCTACATCGCGGCGGCGCCCGAGGGCAATGTGGACCTGTCGGCCTATTCGAACGTCCGCGCCTGGCTGGCCCGCATCGAGGCCTTGCCCAGCTTCGTGCCGTTCCAGAAGACCGCGGTCGGCCTGGCCGCCTGAGCCGAAGCGGCCCACGCCTGAAGCACGCCTGACGCACGCAAGGAGCACACACCATGGACGCACCGATCCTCCCGCAGGACCACCCCTTCCACGCCGGCGAGCTGGCGGTGCAGCAGCGCCTGGGAATCGCCGAGCGCATGCGGGGCATCGGCCAGCGGGTGGTGCGCAGCTTCATGCCGGAGCAGCACCGCCAGTTCCATGCGCAGCTGCCCTTCATGCTGGTCGGCTCGGTGGACGCGCAGCAGCGGCCCTGGGCCTCGGTGCTGGTGGGCGCGCCGGGCTTCATCCAGTCGCCGGATGCGCGGCAGCTGCAGTTCACGGCCCATCCGGTGGCGGGCGATCCGCTGGCCGAAGGCCTCACGCCCGGCGCGCCGCTGGGTTTCCTGGGCATCGAGCTGCACACGCGCCGCCGCAACCGCGTGAACGGCCGCGTCGGCCAGGTCAGCGCTGCGGGCTTCTCGGTGGAGGTCGAGCAGACCGTGGGCAACTGCCCGCAGTACATCCAGGGCCGCGAGATGGAATGGGTGCGCGACCCCGGCGACGTGCAGCCGCGCAGCACCGAAGCGCTCAGCGCACTCGATGCGCCGGCCCGTGCGCTGATCGCGCAGGCCGACACCTTGTTCATCGCCACGCATGCGCCGGGCGACGGCCCGGGGCACGGCGCCGATGTGTCGCACCGGGGCGGCCGGGCCGGCTTCGTGCACATCGAGGACGACCACACCTTCCTGGTGCCCGACTTCCTCGGCAACTTCCTGTTCATGACCTTCGGCAACCTGGAGCTCGATCCACGTGCCGGCGTGCTGTTCATCGACTTCGACACCGGCGATCTGCTCACGCTGACCGGCCGCGCCGAGGTGGTGTGGGATGGCGAACTGCTGAAGTCCGTCGCGGCCTTCGAGGGCGCGCAACGCGCCTGGCGCTTCCATGTCGAGGCGGGTTGGCGGCTGCGTGACGCCCTGCCGCTGCGCTGGCGCTTTCGCGACTGGTCGCCGAATGCGCTGATCACCGGCACCTGGGACGAGGCCGCCGCCCGGCTGGAGGCCGCGCGCCTGGCGCAGACCTGGCGGCCCTACCGCGTGGTGCGGACGCTGGACGAGAGCAGCGCCATCCGCTCCTTCCACCTGCAGCCGGCCGACGGCCATGCGCTGCCGCCGTTCGAGGCCGGGCAGTACCTGCCGATACGCGTACCCGCCGCCGAGGGCGCGGCGCACCTGCAGCGCACCTACACCATCTCTTCAGCGCCCGGCGAGGCCCACCTGCGCCTGAGCATCAAGCGCGACGGCGTGGTGTCGCGCCGGCTGCACGACGCGCTGCGCGTGGGCGATGTGGTGGAGGCGCTGGGCCCGCGCGGGCAGTTCCGGCTGGACGCCGCGGCCCATCGCCCGGCGGTGCTGATCGGCGCGGGCGTGGGTATCACGCCGATGGTGTCCTTCCTGCGCCACATCGTCACCGAGGGGTTTCGGCGCCGCCGCACGCGGCCCACGCATGTGGTGCAGGTCGCCCACGACGCCGCCGTGCGCGCGTTCGCGGAGGAGTTCGAGGCGCTGGCCGCGCGTGCCGACGGCGCGGTGCGGGTGCACACGGTGCTCACCAGGCTCACGGATGTCGGGCACGACGCGCAAGGCGCGCACGACGCTGATGGTGTTCCTGTCACCGCTGGTGCCTTGGAGGCGCCACTGCCGGGCCCCCTGACCATCGATCTCCTGAAACGCCTGCTGCCCTTCGACGACCACGAGTTCTTCCTGTGCGGTCCGTCCGGCTTCATGCAGGCGATCTACGACGGCCTGCGCGACCTGGGTGTGCGCGACGCGCGCATCCAGGCCGAGTCCTTCGGGCCGGCGGCCTTGCAGCGCCGCACGGACAACGCCGGCATGCCTGCTGCCGCGCCCGCACCCGCCCCGGTGCCTGCGGCCCAGCAGGCCACCGTGGTCTTCACGCGCAGCGGCGAGACCGCTGTCTGGAAGCCCGGCCATGGCAGCCTGCTGGAGTTCGCCGAGGGCAAAGGCCTGTCGCCACCGTTCTCCTGCCGCGCCGGCAACTGCGGCTCCTGCGTGACGCGCATCCAGTCGGGCCAGGTCAGTTATACCCGCCCGCCTGCGTGGAGGGCCGCCGAGGGCGAGGCCGTGCTGTGCTGTGCGGTACCCGCCGCAGCCGGGGGTGAGCTGGTGCTGGACCTTTGATGTTTCTTCAACGCAAGGCCGGATCTTCGCGCAGCGTCTCCACCGCCAGGTCGATGAAGCCGCGCACCTTCTGCGTGGCGCGCCGGCCCTCGCGGTGCACCACGTGGATGGGCACCGCGGGCGTCTCGAAGGCATCCAGCACCACCTGCAGTTGCCCCTGCCGCAGGTGCTCGGCCACCTGGTAGCTCAGCAGCCGCGTGATGCCGAAACCGGCCACGGCGGCGGCGATGGCCGAGTCATTGCTGGTGGTGCGCATGCGCGCGTGCAGGCGCTGCGCCGTGGCCTTGCCATCTTCCACGAAGGCCCAGTCGATTGCCGAAACCGCGCCACCCCGGGCCACCAGCGTGTGGGTCGCCAGGTCGCGCGGATGGGCCGGCACGCCGTGGGCCTGCAGGTACGCGGGTGCGGCCACCAGCACCTGGCGCACCCGACCGACCTTGACTGCCTGCATCGACGAGTCGGGCAGCTCGCCGATGCGCACCGCCACGTCCACGCCTTCTTCGTCGAGGTTGACGATGCGGTCCAGGAACAGGCACTGCGCATCGACCTCCGGGCATTGCCGCAGATAGTCCACCAGCACCGGCACCACGTACAGATGGCCGAACAGCACCGGTGCCGTCAGCACCAGCGTGCCGCGCGCGGCCGCATGGGTGCCGGTGGCGGCCACCTCGGCCTCGTCGATCTCGGCCAGGATGCGGCGGCAGTCGTCGGCAAATCGCGCGCCCGCCTCGGTCACCCGCACGTAGCGGGTGGTGCGCGTGAGCAGGCGCAGGCCCAGGCGCTCCTCCAGCTCGGCCACGGCGCGGGTGACGACCGGCGGCGACATCTCCAGCTTGCGCGCCGCGCTGGCGAAGCCGCCGCAATCCACCACGGTCACGAAAGCCGTCATCGCCTGCAATCGATCCATGCCACTTCTCCTCGGGTCACGCCATGGGTCACCCTGGCGGGATTCTCGCCGCCACTCTTGCGCCGTTGGCAATGCAGTCTTGGTGCCCGCGCGGATTCTCCCGGCGCCCTGCATCGGCGACAGTGCAGACACACCACGGAGAACACCATGCTGCCAGCCCCCCACTTCACCGACATGCCCTTCGACCTGGGCGACGACGCGGTGTGGCGGCAGCAGTGGTCCCGTGGCCCGCTTTCACCGCTTTCCCCACTTCCCCCAACCGCACCAGGAGCATTCCATGAGCACCCCCGCGCCAGACCGCCCGCCGCTGCCGCCCTTCGACCACGCATCCGCCACGCTCAAAGTGCGCCTGGCCGAGGATGGCTGGAACTCGCGCGATCCGCAGCGGGTTTCGTTGGCCTATACCGTTGACAGCGTCTGGCGCAACCGCAGCGCGTTCCCGGTGGGCCGCGCGCAGATCGTGGAGTTCCTGCAGCGCAAGTGGGAACGCGAGCACGAATACCGGCTGATCAAGGAACTGTGGGCCTACGCGGGCGAGCGCATCGCCGTGCGTTTCGCCTACGAATGGCACGACGACGCCGGCCAGTGGTTCCGCTCTTATGGCAACGAGAACTGGGAGTTCGACGCCCAGGGCCTGATGCGCAAGCGCTTCGCCAGCATCAACGACCTGCCGATCGCCGAGGCGCAGCGCCGGTTCCACTGGCCGCTGGGACGGCGGCCCGACGAGCACCCGGGACTCAGCGACTTCGGTTTCTGAGCGCAGCCTGGTGCACACGCAGCACAGCCTGCTGATCCACAAGCTCGGAGCCAGCGCGTCACGCCGCGCGCGGGAAGTCGAGATCCGTGTCGTTGACGCGGTTCACCAGGTTGGTGAAGGTGATCATCGAGATCACCAGCAGCGCCTCGATGAGCTGCTGCGGGCTGTAGCCCGCCGACAGCACCGCGTCCACCACCGGCGCGGGCACGGTGCCACGCGTGCTCTGCACGCTGCGCACGAAGTGCAGCAGCGCATCCCGGGCCGCCTGGCCGGTCGCCTCGCCGGCGCGGATCTGATGCATCGCTTCGGGCGGGAGCCCGACCATCTTGCCGACCACCGTGTGGGCGGCCACGCAATAGTCGCAGCCGTTGACCTCGCTCACGGCCAGGCGGATCGCCTCGATGTCGGCCTTGCCCAGCGCGCCCTTGCCCAGGGCGGCGTCGGTGCTCAGCAGCGCAGCCAATGCACCCGGGCTGTAACCACCGATGGTGGCGTAGGCATTGGGCACCTTGCCCAGGCCCTTTTTGATCTGGGCGAAGAGGTCGGCCGCGGCGGCGGGAAGTTGCTCGGTGGGGACCAGGGGAAAGCGTGACATGGTGGGGGCCTTTCAAAGTGGGTTTCGAACACCCGCCCGACGGGATGTGGAGCGGATGGGTGCACTGTAGGACGGTCAGGTGAGTTCGTTAATGCTTGAAAATGGCGTTTTCATGCCCGTTCGTATCATCAAGAAAGGGAGCGCCCGTGGACCTGCTCAGTCGCTTGCTGGTGTTGGTGCCCGTCAGTGGCCAGCTGGAGGTGCGTTGCCATTTCGGCACGCCGTGGCGGCTGGCGCCGCCGGCCGCGGGCCGCCTGGAGATTCCCTACCACGTGCTGCTGCGCGGCGAGGCCGTGGTGGAAGGTGGGCAGGCGCCTGCCGCCACCTTGCGCGCGGGCGATGTGGTGCTGTTTCCGGGTGGCGGCGCCCATGCGCTGCACGACGGCAGCGGGAGCACGCCGCAGCCGGTTCGCGAGCAGCCGTCTGCCACCGTGACGGTGGCGCGCAATGCCGGCGCAGGGCCGCAGGCGGACATCCTGTGCGGGCGTTTCGTGCTCAGCGCGTCTTCCGAACGCCTGGTGCAGACCTTCCTGCCCGGGCGGCTCATCGTCAGCAGCCAGGCGCAGGCCGGCGAAGACAGCGACACCGGCACGCGCAGCCGGCTCGCGCGGCTCATCGCGCTCCTGCGCGAGGAAGCGCACGAGGAAGGGCCGGGCAGCGCAGCGCTCGTCGGCCACCTGTCCGCCGCCTTGTTCGCGCTGACCTTGCGCCTGGCCGCCACGGGGAGGCCGTCGGAAACACCGGGCGGGGCTGGCGAGCGGCAGCGCAGCCTGCTGGCTCTGGCCCATTGGCCACGGCTGCAGCCTGCGGTGCTGGCGCTGTTCGATGCGCCCGAGCAGCCC
Source organism: Burkholderiaceae bacterium (assembly GCA_965278985.1). GTDB lineage: Bacteria > Pseudomonadota > Gammaproteobacteria > Burkholderiales > Burkholderiaceae_C > CAISIP01. The sequence continues at coordinate 5,164,056 of OZ257131.1, forward strand.
TGGACCTTGCCCCGCCTGGCCGCGCTGTGCCACCTGTCGCGTGCCACGCTGGTGCGCCAGTTCGCAGAGGCGACCGGCCATTCCCCCATCGACCTGTTGACCGAGATCCGCATGGCCCACGCGCGACGCCGGCTCGGCGAGACGCAGCAGTCCGTGGCCGCGATCGGCGAAGCCGTGGGCTACCTGTCGGAGGCCGCGTTCCAGCGGGCGTTCAAGCGGCAGACCGGGCTGACGCCGGCCCGTGCGCGCGCGATGCAGGTGCGCCCGGTGGCGCAATGATCCCGAGGCCGGCTGCATCGCCGCGCGGCTTCCCGGTCCGGCTTGAAATGGCAGCCCAGAACCCGTATTTTTCGTCCCCGTCTGCAGCCATCCACCGCGCGCATGCTGCGCACCCAACCCAGAAAGGAGATTGACCATGCCTTCGCATTCACCGACTTCCTCTTCGGGAAACAGTCGGTCGGCCCGAGAGAGCGCCGCGTACTCGGGCGGTGTGCCGTGGATGTCCGATCGTCAAGCCGAGGCCTACCTGCTGGCGCGCGATGCCGTGCGGCGCATCCAGCGCACAAGGGCCTTTTCTGCGTTCACGCCCCCTCCAACTGCCGCAGCTCCCCGAGCAACTCCGGCACCACGCCCGGCGCCTCCTCATGCGCCAGATGCCCCAAGCCCGGCAGCAGCCTGAAGCGCGCCCCTGGCAACTGCAAGGCCACGCGCTCGGACTGGGCCGGTGCCACCGTCGTGTCCCTGCTCCCTGCAGCCAGCATCAGCGCCACTGGCTGCTGGGCCATCCGGCGCCGTAGCGCCGGCACCAGGGGGCTGACCTGCCAGTTCGCCATCATCTGCAGCGCGCCGGCCACATGGCCTGGCTGGCGCAGCAGCGCGCGGTAGTGCGCCACTTCCGGCTCCTCCAGGTGCGAGCCCGTGGAGGCCACCAGATGCCGCAGCGCCTGGGGCCGGGACGCAGCCCGGGCCGCCAGCCACGGCACCATGGGCAGCGCCGCCATGGCGCGCGCCAGCGGTGGAAACACGGCACCGGCCAAGCCCGGCAGCGGCTGCAGCGCGCCGTTCAGCGACAACAAGCCGCGCGCCGCCGGCAGCGCACCGTCCAGCCAGAGCTGCAGCATCAGCGCCGCACCGGCCGAATGGCCCGCCACGGCGACCGGCGCCGCATCCTGCGCGCGCAGCAAAGCCGCCAGCGCCGCTGCCATGCGTGGCAGGCTCGCCACACCGTCCGTGAAGCCGCTGCTGCCGCCGTGGCCCGGCAAATCCGGCACCAGCAAGCTGAAACGCTCTGCCAGCCGGGCCGCGCTGCCACTCCAGGAACGGCCCGACGAGCCGGTGCCGTGCAGCAGCAGCAGCACGGGGCGCGCCGGCACTTGTGCGCGTGAACGGCGCAGCTGCCAGCGCAGGCCGGCAACGGGGACAACGGATTCTTCGAACGGATCGGGGTCCTGAGGCATGAAACCCTATTGTCAACTAAACATGACACTATTACTATTGCGTTTATGTTGACACCAACCCGCCGAATCGACGCCCGCCCCCATGCGGTGGTCATCGGCAGCGGCTTCGGTGGCCTCGCTGCTGCCGTACGCCTCGGGGCCCGCGGATACCGCGTGACGGTACTCGAACGGCTGGATGCCCCCGGTGGCCGGGCCTATGTCTACCGGCAGGACGGCTTCGTCTTCGATGCCGGCCCCACCGTCATCACCGCGCCCTTCCTGTTCGAGGAACTCTGGCAGCTCTGCGGCAAGCACCTGGCCAACGATGTGGAGCTGCGCCCGGTCAGCCCCTTCTACCGGGTGCGTTTCGACGATGGCACGGTCTTCGACTACAGCGGCGACGCCGACGCGATGCGCGCCGAGGTGGCCCGCATCGCGCCGGACGACGTGGCAGGCTACGAACGCTTCCTCGCGGCCAGCAAGGCGATCTATGCGGTGGGCTTCGAGCAGCTGGGCGACCAGCCCTTCGACCGCTTCGCCGACATGGCTGCCGCACTGCCGCAATTGCTCAAGCTCCAGGGCTACCGCAGCGTGCACGGCCTGGCCTGCCAGCATGTACAGAACGAGAAACTGCGCGTGCTGCTGACCTTCCAGTCGCTGCTGGTGGGTGGCAACCCGTTCCAGACGACCTCCGTCTACTGCCTCATCGCGCACCTGGAGCGGCGCTTCGGCGTGCACTTCGCCATGGGCGGTACAGGCCGGCTGGTGCAGGGCCTGGTGCGGCTGATCGAGGGCCAGGGCGGCCGCGTGGTCTGCAATGCCACGGTCGAAGAAATCCTGTCGGAAGATGGCGCCGCCAGCGGCGTGCGGCTGGCCGGTGGCGAGCGCATGCACGCTGCCGTGGTCGTCTCCAACGCCGATGCCGCCTGGACCTACAGCAAGTTGATGCCCGGTGTGGTCCGCAAGCGCTGGACCGACCGCAAGCTGCGCAAGGCGCGTTATTCGATGAGCCTGTTCGTGTGGTACTTCGGCACGCGCCGCCAGTACCCGGACGTGGCCCACCACAGCATCGTGCTGGGTCCGCGTTACCGGGGCCTGCTGGACGACATCTTCGTGCGCAAGCACCTGGCCGACGACTGCAGCCTGTACCTGCATCGGCCCACCGCCACCGACACCAGCCTGGCCCCGCCCGGCTGCGACACCTTCTATGTGCTGGCCCCGGTGCCGCACATGGACAGCGGCGTGGACTGGCAACAACGTGCCGAGCCCTACCGCCAGGCGATTGAGAAGCGCCTGTCGGCCACCGTGCTGCCGGGGCTAGAGACCCAGATCGTCAGCTCGCACATGCTCACGCCGCAGGATTTCCAGGACCGGCTGCTGTCCGTCAAGGGCGCGGCCTTTTCCTTCGAGCCGGTGCTGCAACAAAGCGCCTGGTTCCGCCCGCACAACCGCAGCGAAGAGCTGCGCGGCCTGTACCTGGTCGGCGCGGGCACCCATCCGGGGGCAGGCCTGCCGGGCGTGCTCACTTCCGCCAAGGTGCTGGACCGCGTGGTTCCGCATGGCCGCACACTGCGCGGACCGCGCACCACCCCCCTGGAGACGCTTGATGTCCGTCGCGCCCACCGTCCGGCTTGAGCCGCATCTGGCTCGCCATTGGGCAGCCGACGTCGCGGCCTGCCGCGCGAGCCTGCAGCACAACAGCAAGACCTTCCACGCGGCCTCGCTGCTGCTGCCGCAGCGGGTGCGCGAGCCCGCCACCGTGCTCTATGGCTTCTGCCGCCTGGCCGACGACGCCGTGGACGAGCAGGGCGGGCGCAGCGAGGCCATCGCGCGGCTGCGCGAGCGGCTGGACCGCGTCTATGCCGGCCAGCCGCTGACCGTGCCCAGTGACCGTGCGCTGGCCGCCGTGGTGGCCGCCTACGCCGTGCCGCGCGCGTTGCCCGACTTCCTGATCGAGGGCCTGGCCTGGGACGTGGAGGGCCGCAGCTACGAGACGCTGGAGGACCTGCATGCCTACGCCGCCCGTGTGGCCGGGGCCGTGGGCGCCATGATGGGCCTGTTGATGGAGACGCGCAGCCCCGCTGCGCTGGCCCGCGCCTGCGACCTGGGCGTGGCGATGCAGCTGTCCAACATCGCGCGCGACGTGGGGGATGACGCGCGCAACGGGCGGCTCTACCTGCCGCGCGCCTGGCTGCGCGAGGCAGGCGTCGATCCTGCATCCTGGCTCGCCCGGCCGGCGCCCGATGCACGGGTGGACGCCGTGGTGCTGCGCCTGCTGGCCGAGGCTGACCGCCTGTATGTGCGGGCCAATGCCGGCGTGGGCAGCCTGCCGCTGGACTGCCGCCCTGGCATCAACGCCGCGCGACTGCTGTACGCCGGCATCGGCCACGAGGTTCGCCGCGCCGGGGGTGACGGCGTGCGCCGCAGGGCCCGCGTGCCCGGCTGGCGCAAGGCGGCGCTGCTGGCACGCGCCGCGACCAGCCTGTGGCCGTCGCAGGCCGCGTTGCACGCACCGGCGCTGGCCGCCAACCAGCCGCTGCTCGATGCGGTCGCCGCGGCACCGACAGTGGGTCGCCAAGGTTCGGCCGAGTTCGTCGTCGACCTGTTCACGCGTCTGGCGCGCAACGAGCGCCAACCCCGCCTTCCCGTTGCGGGAGTGCTGGTGCGAGGAGACGCACGATGAGCGCCGCGCCGGGCCGCCCCAAGCTAGCTCGCTCCCCCTCGGGGGGACAGGCCGCAGGCCGAAGGGGGCAACCATGAGCCTCATGGCCCTGGGCCTGAACCACGCCAGTGCACCGCTGGACCTGCGTGGCCGCTTCGCCATTCCCGTCGAGCGCCTGGCGCCCAGCCTGCAGGACCTGCGCGGCCACTTGGCGGCCGTGCAGTCGCCGGCCAGCGGGCTGACCATCCTGTCCACCTGCAACCGCACCGAGCTGTACCTGGGCCTGGCGCCCGAGGCGAAGCCCTCGCCCGAGTTGCTGCAACCCGTCATCCACTGGCTGGCCGAACAGGGTGGCAGCAGCCCGCAGGCGCTGCGTGAACACAGCTACCTGCTGCAAGGCGAGGACGTGGCACGGCACGCGTTCCGCGTCGCTTCCGGGTTGGATTCGATGGTGCTCGGCGAGCCGCAGATCCTGGGCCAGCTCAAGCAGGCCGTGCGCGAGGCAGATGACGTCGGCGTGCTCGGGCCGACCTTGCAGCAGATGTTCCAACGCAGCTTCTCGGTGGCCAAGGCGGTGCGCACCGGCACCGAGATCGGCGCGCATGCGGTCAGCATGGCGGCCGCGGCTTTGCGGCTGGCGCAGCAGCTCTTTGGCGACCTGGCACAACGGCGCGTGTTGTTCGTCGGCGCGGGCGAGATGATCGAACTGGTGGCCACGCATTTCGCGGCACGTTCACCGCGCAAGATGGCGGTGGCCAACCGCAGTGCCGAGCGGGGCGAGGCCCTGGCCGGCCGGCTCGGCGCCGAGCTGCTGCCGCTGGTGGGCCTGGACCAGCGGCTGGGCGAGTTCGACATCGTCATCAGCTGCACGGCCAGCAGCCTGCCCTTGATCGGGCTGGGTGCGGTGCAGCGGGCACTGGCGGCGCGCAAGCGCGAACCGATGTTGATGATCGACCTGGCCGTGCCGCGCGACATCGAGGCCGATGTCGCCAAGCTCGAAGACGTGTTCCTCTACACCGTGGACGACCTGGCCCGGCGCGTGCAGCAGGGCGGCGAGCGCCGCCAGGCGGCGGTGCAGCAGGCCGAGGCCCTGGTGGATGCCGGTGTGCACCGCTTCAGCCAGTGGCTGGAACAGCGCTGCAGCGTGCCGCTGATCCAGGCGCTGCACCAGCGCAGCGAGCACCTGCGCCAGGTCGAGCTGGAGCGCGCGCGGCGCGCATTGGCCCGGGGCGAGGGCATCGACCAGGTGCTGGAGCAGCTGGCTGGCAGCCTCAGCGCCAAGCTCATGCACGGCACGCTGGCCGGCCTGCATGCCAGCCGTGGCACCGAGCACAGCGACTGGGCGGCCGCGGCGCGGCGATGCTTCCTGCACGAAGGCTCTGCGCAGCGGCATTGAGCACCGCGCCGTTGGCATGCGCGAATATTTCGGCGTGATCGAACTGCTGCTGGTCTTCGGCGTGGTGCTGGGATGGGCGGTCTGGCAATGGTGGGACTACCGGAAATGGAAGCGGCGGCAACGGGACGAGGAGCCACCGGCATGAGCACCGCCGGGACGCCCCAAGGTGCTCAGCACCGCAGCGCGCAGCGCGAAGGAATTCCAGTGCACGATGTTGCATCCCTGCGGGTTCTGCTGCTGGGCGCCAGCGGCAGCATCGGGCGCGCCACGGCTGCGGCGTTGCAGGCGCAAGGCCACGCGGTGGTGTGTGCGTTGCGTCCGCGCGCCGACGCTGCGGCGCTTGCGCAGATGCTGCCGAACGCTTCGCTGCGCTTCGGCGATGTGGCCGACCACCATTGGCTGGCGCAGCAGGTCTTCGGTGCCGGCGAGCGTGTCGACGCCGTGGTGTCGTGCATGGCCTCGCGCACCGGTGTTGCACACGATGCCTGGGCCGTCGACCACCATGCCCACAGCCAGGTGCTGAAAGCGGCGCAGCGCTCCGGCGTATCGCAGTTCGTGCTGCTGTCTGCCATCTGCGTGCAGAAGCCGCGCCTGGCGTTTCAGCAGGCCAAGCAGGCCTTCGAGCGGGAACTGGTGGACTCGGACCTGCGGTATTCCATCGTCCGGCCCACGGCATTCTTCAAGTCGTTGTCAGGCCAGGTGGAGCGCGTTCGGCGTGGCAAGCCCTACCTGCTGTTCGGCGATGGCCGGCTCACCGCCTGCAAGCCGATCAGCGATGCGGACCTGGCGAACTACCTGGTCGGCTGCCTGCACGAGCCGGCGCGCTGGAACCGCATGCTGCCCATCGGCGGGCCGGGTGCCGCCATCACACCCCGCGAGCAGGGCGAGGCGCTGTTCGCGCTGCTGGGCCAGGCGCCGCGCTTTCGCAGCGTGCCGCTGGGCCTGATGGACACCATCATCGGCGGCCTGTCCACCGCCGCGCGGTTGTGGCCAGGCCTCGCGGCCAAGGCCGAGCTGGCGCGCATCGGGCGCTACTACGCGAGCGAGTCCATGCTGGTGTGGGATGCGCAACATGGGCGTTACGACGCCGACGCCACGCCCTCCACCGGGCGCGACACGTTGTTCGGGCACTACGCGGCACTGGTGCGCGGCGAGGCCGTGCACGAGCGTGGGGACCACGCGGTGTTCTGAAGACGCGGGATCAGCGGCCGCGGCGCGGCATGCGAAACGGCAGCATGGCCTGCACCAGCGGGCGTTCGAAGCGCGCCAGGTCCAGGCTCTCGTGCATCCACGGCGCACCACCTTGTGCATCGGCCAGCAGGCTGCGGCAATAGAAGGGCCCGGACTCCAGCGTGGCCGCCACTGTCGGCGCGGCCTGCGGCGCCGCGCGGGTCCGGCGCTGCAGGCCCCAGCCGCTGGCGGGCAACGCGCAGGGCGGCGGGGCATCGTGCACGGCCACGCGGCCATCGGCTGCAATCCGCAGGTCCAGTGCCTGTGCGAGACCGGCGCGCGGCTCCAGCGCATACAGCACACGGCAGCCATCCCCCGGCAGGCGCTGGCGTGACCAGTGCCAGCGCGTGAAGTCGCGCGCCAGCGGGCGCCGGCCCCAGTTGCTGTCCATGTAGGCCTCGCCCTGCCAGTGCGCGGCGGGCGCGTCCAGCGCCATGGCGATGCGCGCCGCCGGGGCGATGGGTTGCCAGTGGTGCTGCCCGGCCGCATCCAGCGCGAATTGCCGCGCCGGCCGGGCCTGCTGCAGCTGCACGGCCAGGCTGCCGCGCAGGAGTCGTGGCCAGGGCGCCGTGCACTCGTCCAGGTCGATCTGCAACGTGTCGTCGCCGGTCCACCGCAAGCGACTCGGGCCGATGGCCAAGTGGTGTGCGTCGCGGCGCAGGTCGCGGTGGCCGCGTTCGGTCATGGTCCACCACTTGGCGTAGTGCTGGCGGCCCGGCGCGCGGTGGTACAGCGACACGTTGACCGCCACATGCTCCTCCGCCAGCGCCTGGTCATCGCCCCAGCGGCGGCGCTGCCAGGCGTAGTAGGGTGAGAACACGCTGCCGATGAAGGCGATCAGCGTGAGCGCCCAGGCGCTGCCATCGGGCTGCGGGTCGCTCAGCGCGTCGACATACCACCAGGCATAACCACCGGGTGGTACGCCGCAGTCGAAGCCAGGTCCGCGAGCATCTGCCGCGCTGCCAGCTGGCCCGACAGCGAGGCCATCGGCAGCCCCGGCCCCGGGTGCGCCGTGCCGCCCGCCAGGTACAGGCCCGGCACGGCGCTGCGCTGCGCCGGCCGCTGGAAGCTCGCCCGCCAGCCCTGGCTGGCCCGCCCGTACAGCGCGCCGGCCGAACCCGGATGTTCCGCCGCGAACTGCGTCGGTGTCGTGCACACCGCCGGCCAGGGCCCGGGGCGAAGGACCAGGCCCATGCGGGCCAATTGCATCAGCGTCTGCTGTTCGCATCGTTGTGTCTCCTCGCCCTCGGGCGGTCGTTCGCCGGCGCGGGCCGGCGCGTTCACGAGCAGCATCAGGCGCTCGGGGCCTGCCGGTGCGTCGGCGCCCGGTGCGGCACTGCGGTCCTGGGCGCACAGGTACACCGTGGGTGCATCCGGCAGGCGGCCCTGCCGCAGCGCATCGAACTCCCGGCGGTAGCCGTCCTGGGCCGGGTCGCTGAAGAAAACGTTGTGGTGCGACAACGCGAAACCTTCGGGCGTGGCCACCTGGTGCCAGGTGACTGCGGACAGCGAACGCTGTGCAGGTGCCAGCGGGCGCGCGCCCAGGCGGGCCTGCACGGCGCTGCCCAGCAAGCCCTGGGCCAGCGCCTCGGCGTCGCCGTTGAAGACCACGGCGTCCGCCTCCAGCACCTCGCCATCGGCAAGCACCACACCGCTGGCGCGCCCGCGCGTGAGCCGGATCTCCCGCACCGGGCAGCCGTACCGCAGCATGGCCCCCTGGCGTTGGGTGGCGCTGGCCAAGGCCTGTGCCAGGCGGTGCATGCCACCCTCGACCTGCCAGACGGCGGCACGTTCCACGTGGGCCACCAGCATCAGCGTGGCCGGTGCGCTGAAGGGGGACGACCCGCAGTAGGTCGCGTAACGGCCGAAGAGCTGGCGCAGCCGGGGGTCGTGGAAATGCCGGCCCAACGCCTGCCACAGGTTGTGGAACGGCTGGATGCGGGCCAGGCCCCGCAGGCCCGGCATGCCCTGGCGCAGCATGCGCGCCGTCAGGCTCAGCGGGTTCGGGCGGCTGGCGGCGATGAAGCTCTGCTCCAGGGCGTCGTACACCCCCTGCGCCTGATCGCAGAACGCGCGGTAGCGCCGTGCCTCGGCCGGGCTGCTGAAGCGGGCAATGGCGTCCACGCTGGCGTCCAGGTCCGCCAGCAGGTCGAGCCGGTCGGTGGCCTCGGGTCCCCAGGCGTGGCGGGCCAGCACCGCGCAGGGCGTGAGCCGCAGCTGCTGTGCCAGCGACTGGCCCAGCGTGTCGAACAGCTGCTCGAAGACCCAGCGCATGGTCAGCACCGTGGGCCCGGCGTCCAGCGCGTGTGGTCCGACCTGGCGGGTGCAGGCCTTGCCGCCGGGGCCGGTGGCCTGCTCCAGCACGGTGACGTCCAGCCCCGCGTGGGCCAGCAATGCCGCGGCACTGAGACCGCCCACGCCAGCACCGATCACCAGCACGCGCGGCGTTCTGCGTTCGGTGGAGGCGTGTGCCCCAGGCGGAATAAACATTGACGGCCGAATTGGAAGTGTCTAATCTACGTGACACTTTGCAGTGTATTTCATAAGTGACTGAACGTCGCGACTGACTTCGAGGACCTCCATGCCCCTACCCGACCGCATCGAAAGCGCCCTGCGCGCCAGCCTCCAGCGTTGCCTGCAGCCGGGGCATCCGCCGCGCCTGGCGGCCGCCATGCAGCACGGGGTGTTTCCCGGCGGAGCGCGGATCCGGCCGAAGCTGGTGTTGGCCGTGGCCTATGCGTGCGGCGACGACGATCCTGTACTGGCTGATGCGGCGGCGGCCGCCATCGAGTTGCTGCACTGCGCCTCGTTGGTGCACGACGACCTGCCGTGTTTCGACAATGCCGCCACGCGGCGCGGCCTGCCGTCGGTGCACAGCGCCTTTGGCGAGCGGCTCGCCGTGCTCGCCGGCGACGCGATGATCGTCCTGGCATTTGAGTGTGTGGGCGCTGCGGCCAGCGCGCACCTGGGGCGCCTGCCGGGGCTGCTGCAGACCGTCTGCCAGGGCGTCGGCATGCCGCACGGCATCGCCGCCGGCCAGAGTTGGGAATGTGAACCCCAGGTGGTGCTGAGCGACTACCAGCAGGCCAAGACCGGTGCGCTGTTTGCCGCCGCCACCATGGCCGGCGCGCAGGCTGCCGGGGCCGACCCGGCACCATGGCGCGCGCTGGGCCAGGCGCTGGGGCACGCCTACCAGGTGGCCGACGACATCCGCGATGTGCTGGGCGACACCCTGCAGTCGGGCAAGCCGGTGGGCCAGGACGTGCTGCTGAACCGTCCCAGCATGGCCCGCGCGCTGGGCCTGGAGGGGGCGGTGGCCGAATTCGAGCGGCTGGTGGCCGTCACCCAGGCCACGGTGCCGTCCTGCCCCGGGGACAAGGCATTCCGCCACCTGATCGCACTGGAGGCCGAGCGCCTGCTGCCGGTTGGGCTGGTGGGGGCACACGCCGCACGGGTGACGGTGGCGGCATGAGGTTCCAGGCTGCGGCCCCCACGGTGGCCGCGCCGGGGCACTGGAGCGATAGCTGGCTGGGCTGGCGCGACCGGTTGCTCGCAAGTCCGCGCTTCCGCCGCTGGGCGGAAGGATTCCCGCCCGCGCGCTGGATCGCGCGGCGTCGGGCCGCGCAACTTTTCGACCTGCTCGCCGGCTTCGTCTACAGCCAGGTGCTGCTGGGCTGCGTGCGCCTGGGCCTTTTCGAGCGGCTGGCGCGCGACGGCCCGCAGACCCTGGCCGCGCTGGCTGCCGTGCTGCCGTTGCCTGTGCAGGGGCTGGACCGGCTGCTGCAGGCCGCCTGCGCATTGCGCCTGCTGGAGCGCCGCCCTCATGCGCGCTTCGGCCTGGGGCCGCTGGGTGCGCCAATGGTCGGCAATGCGGGACTGGCCGCCATGGTCGAACACCACGAGGCGCTGTACCGCGACCTGGCCGATCCGCTGGCGTTGCTGCGTGCCGCACCGGGGCAGGGCACAGGTGGCGCGCTGTCGGCCTTCTGGCCCTATGCGCGCGCTGCGCAGCCGGCGCAACTGGGCGCACAGCAGGTGGCTGCCTATTCGGAATTGATGGCCGCCTCGGTGCCCTGGGTGGCCGAGCAGCTGCTGCAGGCCTACCCGATGCACCGGCACCGGCGGATGCTCGATGTCGGCGGTGGCGAAGGTGCGCTGGCCGAGTGTGTGGCCCGCGCCGTGCCGGACCTGCAGGTGCAGGTCTTCGATCTGCCCGAGGTGGCCCGGCGTGCCGAGCAGCGCTTCGCCAAGGCCGGGCTGGCCGGGCGTTGCAGTGCCGCGGGTGGCGACTTCCTGCGCGGCGTGTTGCCGCGGGGGTTCGATGTGATCACCCTGGTGCGGGTGCTGCACGACCACGACGACGCGGCCGTGCTGGACCTGCTGGGTGCTGTGCGCGACGCGCTGCCCGCCGCAGGGCGGCTGGTGATTGCCGAGCCCCTGGCCGATGCGCCGGGTGCGCCGGCCATGGGCGACGCGTATTTCGGCATGTACCTGTGGGCGATGGGCAGCGGGCGCGCGCGCAGCCCTGCGCAATTGCGTGTGTTGCTGGAGCGCAGCGGATTCACCGATGTGCAGGCCCGCCCGACCCCGATGCCACTGCACAGCGGTGTGTTGGTGGCGAGTGTCTCGGGTTCCTGACAAGCAATGTGTAAATTTAGGTTGACATTTCCTGCTGTCTATCTAAGATGACCTCATGCACCCCGTGATGCCCTCCCTCTTCAGCCCTCGGGCCGCAGCACTCTTCGTCTTTGGAGCAGCCTCATGAACACACTGGCCGTGGTGCTGGAAGCGCCTGAGCAACTCGCCTTGCGCCCCCTGCACCTGCCAGCGTTGCAAGAGGACGACGTGGTTGTCGAGGTGGAGTGGAGCGGCATCAGCACCGGCACCGAACGCCTCCTCTGGACCGGTCAGATGCCGATGTTCCCCGGCATGGGTTACCCGCTGGTGCCCGGCTACGAGGCCGTGGGCCGTGTGCTGGAAGTCGGCAAGGCCGGCAGCCGCCGGGTCGGCCAGCGCGTCTTCGTGCCGGGTGCGCGTTGTTATGGCGACGTGCGCGGGCTCTTCGGCGCCTCGGCCTCGCGCCTGGTGGTGCCGGGTGCGAAGGCCATTCCGGTGGCCGAGCAACTGGGCCCCCAGGCTGTGCTGCTGGCGCTGGCCGCCACCGCGTACCACGCCGTTGCCGACGGTGGCCGCGGTGCACCGCACACGCCCCCCGACCTGATCGTAGGCCATGGCGTGCTGGGCCGCCTGCTGGCGCGCCTGAACGTGGCGGCGGGTTACACCAACTTCCGCGTCTGGGAAACCAACCCCCAGCGCAGCCAGGGCGCACTCGGCTACGAGGTGCTGCACCCTGAGGCCGATGCCCGGCGCGACTACCACGCCATCTACGACGTGAGCGGCGACGCCGGCCTGCTCGACACCCTGATCGCCCGCCTGGCCCCCGGCGGCGAGGTGGTGTTGGCCGGCTTCTACGCCAAGCCGCTCAGCCTGAATTTCGCACCCGCCTTCATGCGAGAAGCCCGCATCCGCGTGGCCGCCGAATGGAAGCCGGCCGACCTGGCCGCCGTGAACATGCTGCTGGACGACGGGCGCCTGTCGCTCGACGGCCTGATCACCCACACCGAACCCGCTGCGCTGGCTGCCGAGGCCTACGGCCAGGCTTTCGGCGATGCGGCCTGCCTGAAGATGGTCCTGGACTGGAGAGCCCACCAATGAACACCGCCACGATACCTGCCGAGGCGACGGTTCGCTTCCAGTCACGCACCGACATCCTGCGTGCCGAAGCCGCCATAGAGCCCGATCCCGTACCGAGTGCTGCCACCAGCCCCGCCGCCAAGACCACGCAGATCATCGCGATCTACGGCAAAGGCGGCATCGGCAAGAGCTTCACGCTGGCCAACCTCAGCTACATGATGGCCCAGCAGGGCAAGAAGGTGCTGCTGATCGGCTGCGACCCCAAGAGCGACACGACCAGCCTGCTGTTCGGCGGCAAGGCCTGCCCCACCATCATCGAGACCAGCAGCCGCAAGAAGCTCGCTGGCGAGGCGGTGGCCATCGGCGACGTGTGCTTCAAGCGCGACGGTGTGTACGCCATGGAACTCGGCGGCCCCGAGGTCGGCCGCGGCTGCGGCGGGCGCGGCATCATCCACGGCTTCGAGACGCTGGAGAAGCTGGGCTTCCACGACTGGGGCTTCGACTTCGTGCTGCTCGACTTCCTGGGCGACGTGGTCTGCGGCGGCTTCGGCCTGCCGATCGCCCGCGACATGTGCCAGAAGGTCATCGTCGTCGCCAGCAACGACCTGCAGTCGCTCTACGTCGCCAACAACGTCTGCAGCGCGGTGGAGTACTTCCGCAAGCTCGGCGGCAATGTCGGCGTGGCCGGCATGGTGATCAACAAGGACGACGGCACCGGCGAGGCGACCGCGTTCGCCGAGCGCGCCGGCATCCCGGTGCTGGCCGCCATCCCGGCCAACGAGGACATCCGCCGCAAGAGCGCCAGCTACGAAATCATCGGCCGCCCCGACACGCAGTGGGCCAGCCTGTTCGAGACGCTGGCCACCAACGTGGCCGAGGCGCCGCCCGTGCGTCCGAAGCCGCAGACCCAGGACCAGCTGCTGGGCCTGTTCTCCGCCGAGGTGACAGGGCGCGACTTCAAGATGGAGCCGGCTACGCTGTTCGACATGGTCGGCAAGACCGAGCTGGTCAAGCCCACGCTCGAAGTGGTCTACGACGCGGCCTGAAGCCCAAGCGCACCATGTCCAACTGCCACGCCACCCCCGAGCAGGCCCAGGCCCTGGCCTCGACCATGCCCGAGGCCACGCAACAGACATTGGCGACCTACGCCAAGGACTACCCCAAGGGCCCGCACGACCAGCCGCAGAGCATGTGCCCGGCCTTCGGCGCGCTGCGGGTGGGCCTGCGCATGAAGCGCACCGCCACCATCCTGAGTGGCTCGGCCTGCTGCGTGTATGGCCTGACCTTCACCTCGCACTTCTACGGCGCGCGCCGCAGCGTGGGTTATGTGCCCTTCAACAGCGAATCGCTGGTGACCGGCAAGCTGTTCGAAGACATCCGCGAGGCCGTGCATGTGCAGGCCGACCCTGCGCTGCTCGACGCGCTGGTGGTCATCAACCTGTGTGTGCCCTCTGCCAGCGGTGTGCCGCTGCAGCTGCTGCCCAAGGCGATCAACGGTGTGCGCATCATCGGCGTGGACGTGCCCGGCTTCGGCGTGCCGACACATGCCGAGGCCAAGGACGTGCTGGCCGGCGCCATGCTCAAGTACGCACGCGCCGAAGCCGAGACCGGTCCGGTGTCGGCCCCACGCGGCTGGCGCGAGCAGGGCATGGACAGCGCCCGCACCGTGAGCCTGCTGGGCGAGCTGTTCCCGGCCGACCCGATGGTGATCGGCATGCTGCTGGCGCCGCTGGGCCTGAAGGTCGGCCCCACGGTGCCCACGCGCGAATGGCGCGAGCTGTATGCGGCGCTGGACTGCACGGTGGCTGCCGCCATCCACCCCTTCTACACCGCCAGCGTGCGCGAGCTGCAGGCGGCGGGACGGCCCGTGGTGGGCTCCGCACCGGTTGGTGCCGAAGGCACGGCCGCCTGGCTGCGCGCCATCGGTGAAGCGGCCGAGGTGCCCACGGCGCAGGTCGAGGCGGCCGTTGCCGGCATCGTGCCCGCCATCCGTGGCGCACTGGCCAAGTCACCGATCAACGCCAAGGTCACGGTCAGCGGTTACGAAGGCTCTGAACTCCTCGTTGCACGGTTGCTGATCGAAAGCGGCGCCACCGTGCCCTACGTCGGCACGGCCTGCCCGCGCACACCGTGGTCCGAGCCGGATCGCCTGTGGCTCGAAGCACGCGGCGTGGAGATCCAGTACCGCGCATCGCTGGAGCAGGACCTGGCAGCAGTCGAGCGCCACCGCCCCAACCTCGCCATCGGCACCACGCCACTCGTGCAGGCCTGCAAGGAACGCGCAATCCCTTCGCTGTACTTCACGAACCTGATCTCCGCGCGCCCGTTGATGGGCCCGGCCGGCGCCGGTTCGCTGGCCCAGGTGGTCAACGGCGCGATTGCCAACCAGACCCGCTTCGACACGATGCGCGAGTTCTTCGGTGAGACCGGCAAGGGCGACCGCGCCGGCATCTGGACCGAGACACCCGTGCTGCGCCCCGAGCACCGATCGGAGACGCGCCGCCAGGTCATCAAGATCATGAAGCGCCGCAAGGCCGAGGAGATGGTCTGATGGCCTTCATCCTCGACCATGACCGTGCCGGTGGCTACTGGGGCGCCGTGTATGTGTTCACCGCCATCAAGGGCCTGCAGGTCATCATCGACGGCCCCGTTGGCTGCGAGAACCTGCCGGTCACGTCCGTCCTGCACTACACCGACGCGCTGCCGCCGCATGAGCTGCCCATCGTCGTGACCGGCCTGGCCGAGGAACAACTGGGCCGCGAGGGCACCGAGGGCGCCATGAAGCGTGCCCACGCCGTGCTCGACCCCGACCTGCCGTCCGTGGTCGTCACCGGCTCGATCGCCGAGATGATCGGCGGCGGCGTGACGCCCGAAGGCACGACGATCGCGCGCTTCTTGCCGCGCACCATCGACGAAGACCAGTGGCAATGCGCCAACCGCGCCATCTACTGGTTGTGGAGCGAACACGGCCTGCGCAAGGTGCCGGCCCGCACACCCTTCGCAGATCGCCCGGCCGGCGAGAAGCCGCGCGTGAACCTCATCGGCCCGAGCTACGGCGTGTTCAACAGCGCCAGCGATGTGCACGAGATTCGCCGCCTGGTCGAAGGCATCGGCGCCGAGATCAACATGGTGTTCCCGCTGGGCAGCCATGTGGCCGATGTGCAGAAGCTGGTCGACGCCGACGTGAACGTCTGCATGTACCGCGAGTTCGGCCGCATGCTGTGCGAGGCGCTGGACCGCCCCTACCTGCAGGCGCCCATCGGCCTGCACAGCACCACCGCCTTCCTGCGCGAACTCGGGCGATTGCTGCACCTGGACCCCGAGCCCTTCATCGAGCGCGAGAAGCACACCACCATCAAGCCCATCTGGGACCTGTGGCGCTCGGTCACGCAGGACTTCTTCGCCACCGCCTCGTTCGGCATCGTGGCCAGCGAGACCTACAGCCGCGGCGTGCGCCACTTCCTCGAAGACGAGCTGGGCCTGCCCTGCCAGTTCGCCATCGCCCGCAAGCCCGGCGACAAGACCGACAACGCCGCGGTGCGTGCGCTGATCAAGACCAAGGCGCCGCTGGTGATGTTCGGCAGCGTCAACGAACGCATGTATTTGGCCGAGGCCGCGTCGCAAGGGCCGATGCGGCCCAGCTACATCGCGGCGAGTTTTCCCGGCGCCATCATCCGGCGCGCCACCGGCACACCCTTCATGGGGTATGCCGGCGCGACCTGGCTGGTGCAGGAGGTGTGCAACGCGCTGTTCGATGCGCTGTTCCACATCCTGCCGCTGGGCACCGACATGGACCGCGTCGACCCGACGCCGGCCCGTGCGCTGCCCGAAATCGTATGGACGGCCGAAGCACGTGAACTGCTCGACGAGTTGCTGGAGGCCCAGCCTGTGCTGGTGCGCATCTCCGCGGCCAAGCGGCTGCGCGACCAGGCCGAAGCGCGGGCTCGCGAAGCCGGCAGCGCAGCGGTCCATCCCGAACACCTGGAAGGGCAGGCACGACAGATCGTCACCGCCGCGCTCGGAGCACTCGCATGACCAGCGCAGCGCGTGCTCCAAGCCCCCTGATGACGCCTGCAGGCCTGCCGCCTGGGTGTGCCTTGCCGCGTGGGCGCTGCGCGGTGCTGGCTGAAAAGCCTAAGTTGAGGAGAAATCCAAATGGTTGATGACAGGAGAGGCTCGTTATCCGGGCTGACCGAAGGTGAGGCCAGGGAATTCCACGGCATCTTCATGAGCAGTTTCATCGGTTTCACGGTGGTTGCCGTGGTGGCCCATGTGCTCGTGTGGATGTGGCGGCCCTGGCTCTGAGTTGACAGTGTGAATGCGCCAGGAGGCAAGCCATGATCAAAAACGCGACCGTTCCGACGGCATCCCATCTGCTGCAGAACAAGGGCGACGGCGTCCTGTTCGTGTTCAGCATTGTGTTCCTGCTGCTGGTGGCGCTGGTCGGCCAGGTCCTGTTCCTGAAATGGCGTGATTGGTTCCCGGGCGCAGAGAGCGAGACATCGTTGTTCAAGAGTGTGCGGGCAGGTGTTTACACCTTCATGTCCCACCTCAATTAGGAGAGATAAGCATGTGGAAAATCTGGTTGTTGTTCGACCCGCGGCGTGCGCTGGTGGCCCTTGCGGCCTTCCTGTTCGTGCTGGCGCTGGTCATCCATTTCGTGCTGCTCAGCACGAACAAGTTCAACTGGCTCGACGGTCCCCGGACCACGCCTGTCAGTCAGAACTCCTCGATGCCGGCTCCGGCACCGAAATAGCACCGAGAGGGGCGGGCTGGCATCGCCGGCGCGTCGCCCCTGTGTTTCCCGACCCGGGCGCCTCGCTGCGCGGGTGCCCTTTCATTTTCTGGTCCCGGAGGTGGCTGCCATGGCCATGCTGAACTTCGAACGCAAGTACCGTGTACGCGGAGGTACTTTGTTAGGCGGCGATCTGTTCGACTTCTGGGTCGGCCCGTTCTACGTTGGCTTCTTTGGCGTCACCACGGCGTTCTTCTCGCTGGTGGGCACGCTGCTGATTGTCTGGGGGGCCTCACAGGGGCCGACCTGGAACCTGTGGCAGATCAACATCGCGCCACCCGACCTGAAATATGGCCTGAGCTTCGCGCCCCTGATGGAGGGCGGTCTGTGGCAGATCATCACCTTCTGCGCGGTGGGCGCCTTCGTGAGCTGGGCGCTGCGCGAGGTGGAGATCTGCAAGAAGCTGGGCATTGGTTACCACGTGCCCTTTGCCTTCGGCTTCGCGATCCTGGCCTACGTCACGCTGGTGGTGGTCCGCCCGCTGCTGATGGGCGCCTGGGGGCACGGCTTCCCGTACGGGATCATGAGCCACCTGGACTGGGTGTCCAATACGGGCTACCAGTACCTGCACTTCCACTACAACCCGGCGCACATGCTGGCGGTGAGCTTCTTCTTCGCCACCACCTTCGCGTTGTCGCTGCACGGGGCCCTGGTGCTGTCGGCCACCAACCCGGGCAAGGGCGAAGTCGTCAAGACCGCCGAACACGAGAACACGTTCTTCCGCGATGCCATCGGCTACTCGATCGGCACGCTGGGCATCCACCGCCTGGGCCTGTTCCTGGCGCTGTCGGCCTCCTTCTGGAGCGCCATCTGCATCGTCATCAGCGGACCGTTCTGGACCAAGGGCTGGCCCGAATGGTGGGGCTGGTGGCTCAAGCTGCCGGTCTGGAACTGAGAAGGAAGCACCATGGCTGAATACCAGAACATCTTCACCAGCGTGCAGGTCGCTGCGCCCTCCTACGCGGGCA
This sequence comes from Burkholderiaceae bacterium, assembly GCA_965278985.1. Lineage (GTDB taxonomy): Bacteria > Pseudomonadota > Gammaproteobacteria > Burkholderiales > Burkholderiaceae_C > CAISIP01. Next base: position 5,182,237 of record OZ257131.1, read on the forward strand.
TTTCGCTGGGGCGCGACCAGGGCGAGCGCTTCGGCACGCCGACTCACATGCACCTTCTGGGCCGCCTGGGTGATGCCCAGATCGGTCCCATCTACCTTGGGTATCTGGGCCTGCTGTCGCTGCTGTGCGGCTTCATCGCCATCGAGATCATCGGCCTGAACATGCTCGCCTCGGTGGGCTGGGACCCGATCCAGTTCGTGCGCCAGCTGCCCTGGCTGGCGCTGGAGCCGCCGCCACCGGGTTATGGCCTGCATCTGCCGCCGCTCAACGAGGGTGGCTGGTGGCTGATGGCCGGCATGTTCCTCACGCTGTCCATCCTGCTGTGGTGGGTGCGCATGTACCGCCGCGCACGCAAGCTGGGCATGGGCACGCACGTGGCCTGGGCCTTCGCCGCCGCGATCTGGCTGTACCTGGTGCTGGGCTTCATCCGCCCGCTGCTGATGGGCAGCTGGGGCGAGGCGGTGCCCTTCGGCATCTTCCCGCACCTGGACTGGACGGCCGCCTTCTCGCTGCGGTACGGCAACCTGTTCTATAACCCCTTCCACATGCTCAGCATTGCGTTCCTGTACGGCAGCACGCTGCTGTTCGCGATGCACGGCGCCACCATCCTGGCGGTGAGCCGCTTCGGTGGCGAACGCGAGATCGAGCAGATCACCGACCGCGGCACCGCCAGCGAACGCGCCGCCCTGTTCTGGCGCTGGACCATGGGCTTCAACGCCACGATGGAGTCCATCCACCGCTGGGCCTGGTGGTTCGCGGTGCTGTGCCCCCTGTGCGGCGGCATCGGCATCCTGCTTACCGGCACGGTGGTGGACAACTGGTTCCTGTGGGCCGTCAAGCACGGCATCGCACCCCACTATGCGCCGGTGTTCGCGCCGGTGGTCGACCCGTCGCTGGTGACCACGCCATGACCCGGCACCCACTGCCGAACGCGGCACACCCCCTATTCCCAGCAGGGAGCCAGCCCATGCGAATCCTCCGAAGCCTTGCCGTCGCCATGGTGGCCGTAGTGTCCCTCGCCGCCTGCGAGATGCCACCCCCCGACACCGTGCAGCGCGGAGCGCGCGGCACGGGCATGGTGCAGGTCTACAACCCCACCAAGCTGGCCGAGCAGGCCCCGAACAACAAGGCGCCCGATCCCTTGCCCCCGGCATCGCCCGAGGGCCCCAAGGCCGGCCAGATCTACCAGAACGTCAAGGTGCTGGGGCATCTGAGCGTGGCCGAGTTCGCCCGCACCATGGTCGCGATGACCAACTGGGTGGCGCCGCAGCAGGGCTGTACCTATTGCCACAGCGCCACCAACTTCGCGGACGATGCGCTCTACACCAAGGTCGTGGCGCGGCGCATGCTGGAGATGACGCAGAACATCAACGAGAAATGGCAGACGCACGTGGGCCAGACGGGTGTGACCTGCTACACCTGCCACCGCGGCAACAACGTCCCGACCCAAGTGTGGTTCAAGCCCGCGCCGGATGCACGCGCCAACACCTTCGCCGGCAACCGCGCCGGGCAGAACGCACCGTCGGCGGTGGTGGGACTGGCCGCGCTGCCGAACGATCCGTTCAGCCCGTACCTGCTGGAGAACACCAGCAATCGTGTGGGAGGCACCACGGCCCTGCCGACGGGCAATCGCCATTCGACCAAGGAGGCCGAGTGGACCTACGGGCTCATGATGCAGATGAGCGACGCCCTCGGCGTGAACTGCACCTACTGCCACAACACCCGCAACTTCTCGAGCTGGGGCGCGGAGAGTTCTCCGCCACGCGCAACTGCCTGGCATGGCATCCAGATGGCGCGCGAGTTGAATGCCGATTACCTGGTGCCCTTGACCCCGACCTTCCCGGCCAACCGCCATGGGCCGACCGGTGATGTGGCCAAGGTGAGTTGTGCCACCTGCCACCAAGGCGCGAACAAGCCGCTGTACGGCGCGCAGATGGCCGCGGCCCATCCGGAGCTGCTGAAAAAGGGGCCGCCGGCGCCGTAGGACACTGCCGTAGCGGCCGAAGCACAGCGGCCAGTTGCAACGCGTGTGGCGCGTGGCAACTGGCCGCTTTGTCTTGGGCGCGCATCGCGCGCTAGACTTGAACCATGCCCAGACGCAGAGGACCCACCATCGCATCTGCGCAAGCAGCCTCCACATTCCCCATCGTCGGCATCGGCTGTTCGGCAGGGGGCCTCGAAGCCCTGACGGCCTTCTTCGGCGCGGTGCCCGCCGCGTGCAGCATGGCCTTCGTGGTGGTGCAGCACCTCGATCCCGATCGCCCGAGCAGCCTGTGCGAACTCTTGCAACGCAGTTCGCTGCTGCCGGTCCTGGAAGCCGGGCAGGACATGGAGGTCCATGCCGGCCATGTGTATGTGATTCCTCCTGGGAAGGACCTGTCGATCCTGGGCGGGCGGCTGCAGGTGCGCGACCTGCCGTCGGCACACGGGCTGCGCCTGTCGGTCGATGTGTTTCTGCGCGCGCTGGCGGCGGACCAGAAGGACAAGGCGGTCGGCGTGGTGCTGTCTGGCATGGGATCGGACGGCGTGCTGGGCCTGGGCGCCATCAAGGAGGCCGCGGGCTTGACCTTGGCGCAGGAGCCTGCCACCGCCACCTCGCAGAGCATGCCGGGCAGTGCGATCGCCGCGGGGCTGGTCGACATCGTCGCGCCCGCGCACCAGTTGCCAGCCCGCATCGCCGACTTCCTGCGGCACACGCCCCGCCCCGGCGTCGAAGCACCCCTTTCCCGCGACGATGCGGTGGCCGGCGCCCTCTTCAAGATCACGGCGCTGTTGAAGGCGCGGTGTGGCAATGACTTCTCCCAGTACAAGCCCGGGACGCTCCAGCGCAGGGTGGAGCGCCGCATGGCCCTGCACCAGCATGCCGACCTGGGCGAGTACCTGCACCATCTGTCCACCAATGGCCAGGAACTCGACCTGCTCTTCAAGGAGCTGTTGATCGGCGTGACCAGTTTCTTCCGTGACCCGGTGGTCTGGGAGATCCTGCGCAAGCAGGCCATTCCCGAGATGCTGGCCAGGCATCCCGCGGGGCAGGACTTCCGCGCCTGGGTGCCTGCGTGCTCCAGCGGCGAAGAGGCCTACACGCTGGCCATGGTCTTCCGTGACGCCGTCGCCGACCTGCAGCCCGGCGCACGCTACACCTTGCAGATCTACGCGACCGACCTCGATGCGGACGCCATCGACAAGGCGCGCAAAGGCGACTATCCGAACAACATCGCGGCGGACGTCGGTCCCGAAAGGCTGGCCCGCTATTTCGTGGACGAGAACAACGGCTACCGCATCGTGAAGGAGCTGCGCGACACGGTGATCTTCGCGCAGCAGAACGTCATCTCCGACCCGCCCTTCACCCGGCTCGATATCCTGAGCTGCCGCAACCTGCTGATCTACTTCGGGGCCGACCTGCAGCGCAAGGTGCTGCCGCTGTTCCATTACGCGTTGAAGCGTGGCGGCCTGCTGGTGCTGGGCAGCGCCGAGACGGTCGGGAACTTCGACCAGTTCTTCGCCACGGCCCATCCTTCGCACCACATCTTCCGGCGGCTGGATGCGTCGCTGCCGCTGGGGGGCTTCCTGTTTCCGCCAAGCCCGGCGCTGGGCTCCGCGGACGGCGCCGTGGCGTCGCGCGCGTCGGTGGAGAGCATCGGGCAACTCGTGGACCAGCTCGTCCAGCAGTCCTATGCGCCCGCCGCCGTGCTGGTCAGTGCCGACGGCGACATCCTGTACATCAGCGGCCGTACCGGCAAGTACCTCGAGCCCGCGGCCGGCAGGGTCAACATCAACATCCATGCGATGGCCCGGCCCGGCCTGGATGTCGCACTGGCCAGTGCGATCCGCCGGGCGCTGGCCCAGTCCGAGCCCGTGCTGCTGGCGGGCATCAAGGTCGAGTCGAACGGGGGCACGCTGCATGTCGATGTGATCGTCCACGGCCTGGAGCATCCCGAGCCCCTGCGCGGTCGGGTGCTGGTGGTGTTCAAGGATGTCGCCGTGCCGGCACAGGTCCGCAGAAAGCCCAAGGCGGTCGCTGCAGGCACACGCGATGCGCTGGCGGCCGAGCTGCTGGAGTCGCAGGAGTCGCTGCGCAGTTTCCGCGAGGAGACCCAGGCTTCGCTCGAGGAGCTGAAGTCGGCGAACGAGGAGTTGCAGTCGACCAACGAAGAGCTGCAGTCGGCCAATGAGGAGCTGACGACGTCCAAGGAAGAGATGCAGTCGATGAACGAGGAGATGCGCACGGTCAACACCGAGCTGCAATCCAAGGTGCACGACCTGACGTGGGAGCGCAATGACATGGCGAACCTGCTGAACAGTACGGAGATCGCCACGATCTTCCTGGACAACGACATGCGCCTGAGACGCTTCACGGCGTTCGCGACCAAGCTCTTCAAGCTGATCCCGACCGATATCGGCAGGCCGCTGTCGGACCTGGTGACCATGCTGGACTACACCCTGCTGGACGTGGACGCGCGGGAGGTGCTGCGCACGCTGGTCTTCAGCGAGAAAGAAGTTGGTGCCCGCGACGGTAGCTGGTATCGTGTCCGGATCATGCCGTACCGCACCCAGGACAACATGATCGATGGTGTGGTGAGTACCTTCATCAACATCACCCAGACCAAGAAGCTGGAGGCCGAGCTGCGCCGGCTCGGTGCCGCCGGGCCGTTCTAGCGAGGCGTCGCGATGGACGAGGTCGGGGACGCCCACGAACCCGGTGATCTCCGCCGCCGCGCGGAACGGCTGTTGCGCGGCCAGGTGCCGGCCCTGCCCGCCACGGAGGCGGACATCCGGCGCCTGGTGCACGAGCTGCAGGTGCACCAGATCGAGCTGGAGCTGCAGAACGAAAGCCTGCGCCTGGCGCGCGACGCCTCCGAGGTGGCGCTGGCGCAGTTCACGGACCTGTACGACTTCGCCCCGGTCGGGTACCTGAGCTTCGATCACGCAGGCTGCATCCGCAAGGCCAACGTCGCCGGCGCGCAGCTGCTGGGCGTGGCGCGTGAGCAGCTGCTGGGGCGCCGCTTCCAGGACTTCGTGGATGCCGCCGCGCGTCCCGCCGTCTCCGCGGTCCTGGCCAGGGTGCTGGGCGGCGCGATGCAACAGTCCTGCGATGCGGTCCTGGGCGGCGGGGGCGGCGGCGATCCGCCAGTCTGTGTGCGCCTGGCGGTGGTGGCCGACGTGGTGGGTGTCTCCAGCCGTGCGGTCCTGATGGACGTGACCGAGGCGCGCCGGCTCGCGGCGGAGCTGGAGCACTACCAGACCCACCTGGAGGACCTCGTTGCCCTGCGCACGAGCGAGCTGCATGCCGCGCGCGAACTGGCCGAGTCCGCCAACCGCACCAAGACCGCCTTCCTGGCCAACATGAGCCATGAAATCCGCACGCCGATCAACGCGATCGTCGGGATGACCGCGCTGCTGCAGCGTGAGAGCCCGACCCCCACGCAGCGCAATCGGCTCGGCAAGTTGTCGGACGCAGCCGCCCACCTGATGTCCATCATCGATGACGTGCTCGATCTGTCGAAGATCGAAGCCGGCAAGCTGGTGCTGGAGTCCGCGGACTTCACGGTCGCCGTCCTGCTGGAGAGCGTCGTGCAGCAGATGGCGGACAAGGCACGGCAGAAGGGCCTGCGGTTCGCGGTGCACGCGGGCGACCTCCCGGCGGCGCTGCATGGCGATGTCACGCGGCTGAGGCAGGTCCTGCTCAACTACCTGTCCAACGCCATCAAGTTCACCGAGGTCGGCGAGATCACGCTGCGGTGCCGTGTCGTGGACGAAGACGAGCACGGCATATTGGCGCGGTTCAACGTCATCGACTCCGGCATCGGGGTGCGCGAGGACCAGGTGCCGACCTTGTTCAACCGCTTCGAGCAGGCGGACAACTCGATGACCCGGCGTTATGGTGGCACGGGCCTGGGCCTTGCCATCAACCGGCACCTGGCGGAACGCATGGGTGGCGAAGTCGGCGTCGACCGCAGCGTCGGCCAGGGCAGTGATTTCTGGTTCACGGCGAGGCTCGGCAAAGTGGAGGCGCAACCTGCGCCAGAGGCAGTCCCCCAGTCGTCAGCGAACGAGGAGGCGCTGCTGCGCAGCCGCTACGCCGGTACCAGGGTGCTGCTGGCGGAAGACAATCCGGTCAACCAGTACCTGGCCACCATGTTGCTCGAGTCCGTGGCCTTGCATGTCGACGCGGCAGAGACGGGCGCCGCGGCGGTGGCCATGGCGGCGGCGGGGCACTACGACCTGATTCTGATGGACATGCAGATGCCCGAGATGGATGGCCTGGAGGCCACGCGTGCCATTCGCCTGCTGGCGGGCCATGCGGCGACGCCCATCATCGCGATGACTGCCAACGCGTTCCATGCGGACCGGCAGCTGTGCCTGCAGGCGGGCATGAACGACCACCTGCCCAAGCCCGTGCATCCCCATGCGCTGTATGCGATGGTGCTGAAATGGTTGCAGTCGGACGCGGATGCGGATGCCGCCGGCGCGCCTGGGTGGACCGCGACGTAGCAGCCGCGCGGTGAGCGGCGCTCGGCAGCGGCCTTCGGCGGGCGGGATCAGGCGCGGGGTTGCCAGCGGTCGTACAGCCGCACGGGGATCTGCCGGCCCCACAACGCCACCTGTGCCGCCGTGCCCGCGTGCGCCACCTGCGCGGCCTGCTGCCGCACATAGCCCAGCGCCACGCAGGCGCCTGCCCCGGGGCTCCAGCCGGCGGAGCTGATCTCTCCCACCGTGGTGCCATCGAGCAGGATGGATTCGCCGCCCCACAGGTAGTCGTCCGCCGACTCGGCCACCAGCGTGACCAGCTTTTTGCGCAGCGGTTGCGCTTGCTTAGCACGCAGGGCCTGCTGGCCGATGAAAGGCGAGGGCTTGTCCAGCTTGACGGTGTAGGCCATGCCGGCGTCGAACGGTGTTTCGTCGGGGCCGAGCTCCGCGCCCCAGGCCCGCCGGCCCATCTCGATGCGCAGCGCATCGAGTGCGAAGTAGCCCGCATCGCGCAGGCCCAGGTCGGCGCCCGCTTCGGTGAGGGTCTGGTAGACGTGGCGTGTCATCTCGACGGGCACGTACAGCTCGAAGCCCGGGCCGCCGACATAGCTCATGCGCGCGGCGCGCACGCGGGCAAAGCCCAGGTCGATGAGCTTCGTGGTGGAGAACGGCAGCCCTTCGCGCGACAGGTCGTCGGGGCTCACGCGGGCCATCAGCTCGGACGCCTTGGGCCCCATGACCGAGAGCACGCAGTACAGCGGCGTCACGTCGGTCAGGATGGCGTGCTCGGTGGGTTCGATGTGGCGCGAGATCCAGTCGAAGTCGCGCACGGTCTGGGCCGAGCCGGTGACGATGAGGTAGCGCTCGCCGTTGCGGTCCGGCTGTTGGCGGATCACCGTCAGGTCGCTCTCGAAGCCGCCGCGTTCGTTGAGCATGGCCGTGTAGACCATCTTGTTGACCGGCACGTCCATCTCGTTGGCGCACAGGCGCTGCAGCACGGCCAGCGCGTCGCGGCCCTGCAGCAGCAGCTTGGAGAAGGAGCTCTGGTCGTAGAGCGCAACGGACTCGCGCGTGGCGCGCTGCTCAGCCTGCACCCATGGCAGCCAGTGCGGCATGCCCAGCGTGTGCTCGGGTCCTGCCACACCGTCTGGGCGGAAGTAGTTGACGCGCTCCCAGCCGTTCTTGCTGCCAAACTCGGCGCCTTTGGCGAGCAGGGTGTCGTACAGCGGCGAGGTGCGCAGCGGCCTGGCCGTCTCCAGTTCCTGCCGTGGCCAACGCATCGCGTAGTGCAGGCCCAGCGTCTCGGCCGTGCGTTCGAACAGCGCCTTGCGGTTGCCGGTGAAGGGGCCGAAGCGGCGGATGTCCACGTCCCACAGGTCGCTGCTGGGCGCGCCGTCGATGATCCACTCCGCGATCAGCCGGCCCGCGCCGCCCGAGTTGGCGATGCCGGCCGAGTTGAAGCCTGCGCAGACGAAATAGTTGCGCAGCTCCGGCGCCTCGCCCAGGATGAAGTTGCCGTCGGGTGTGAAGCTCTCCGGCCCATTGAGCAGCATCTTGATCTCGGCCGTCTCCAGGCAGGGCGTGCGGTGGATGGCGGCCGTCATCAGCGGCTCGAACTGGTCCCAGTCCTCGCCCAGCAGCTGGAACTGGAAGTCGCGCGGCACCGGGTCCACCTTCCAGGGCTTGGCCACGGGCTCGAAGCCACCCATCACCAGGCCGCCCACCTCTTCCTTGTAGTAGATGAAACCGTCCGGGTCGTGCATCACGGGCAGCATGGGGTGCACGCCGGGGATCTTGCCAGTGACGATGTAGAAGTGTTCGGCCGAATACAACGGCACGTTCACACCGGCGAGCTTGCCGAATTGGCGCGCCCACTGTCCGGCGCAGTTCACCAGCACCTCGCAGCGCACATCCCCCTGCGCCGTGCGCACGCCAGCCACCTTGCCGTTCTCCACGATCACGCCCGTGACCTCGATGCCTTCGCGGATGGTCACGCCGCGGTTGCGTGCGCCCTTGGCCATCGACATGCACAGGTCCGCCGGGTTGGCCTTGCCGTCGCCGGGCAGCCAGATGCCGCCTTGCAGATCGTCGGTGCGCATGATGGGGTACTTGTCGCCCACTTCCTGGGGGGAGATCAGGTGGCACTCCACACCGAAGCTGTTCGCCATAGTGGCCTGCTTCTGCAGCACCTGCCAGCGCTCGGGGGTCTTCGCAACGTTGACACTGCCGCACTGCTTCCAGCCGGTCGCAAGACCCGTCTCTTCTTCCAGCGAGGCATACAGGCCGATGCCGTATTGGCTCATCACCGTCATGTTGCGGTTGGGCCGCATCTGTCCCACCAGCCCGGCAGCGTGCCAGGTGGTGCCACTAGTGAGCTTGCCCTGTTCCAGCAGGAGTACTTCGGTGCGGCCCATCTTGGCAAGGTGGTAAGCCGTCGAACAGCCGGCAATGCCGCCGCCGACGATGATGATTTCCGCGTGGGTGGGCAAGTCCATGGTGAACTCCTTGTGCGATGAAACGCCTGGGGCTGCTGCGGCTATCCCAGCCGCAACGCCATCACCCCCGCCAGGATGACGCAGGTGCCCACCAGCCGGCGCGGGGTAAAAACTTCCTTGAGAAACCAGACCCCCAGCAGTGCCGCGAACAACACGGAGGTCTCGCGCAGCGCGGCTACGGTGGCAACGGGTGCGCGCGTCATGGCCCACAGCGCTACGCCATAGGAACCCATGGAGGCGGCCGCGCCGCCCAGCGCCAGGGGCCAGCGTTGGCGCACATAGGGCAGCACCACCGCGCTGCGTTGGCGCAGGAACACGATGAGTGCAAAGGGCCAGCCATCGAGCAGGAACAGCGTGGCCACGTACTGCGCGGCGTTGCCGGATGCGCGCACGCCCAGGCCGTCTGCCACGGTGTAGAGCGCAATGATCACGGCGTTGGCCAGCGCGAACCACAGGGCCTTGGGCGCGGCGAAGGCATGCTGGCTGAGGCCCAATGTCAGCACGCCCACGCTGATGCCCACCACGCCAACCCAGGCCAGTGGTGACAGCGATTCCCCCAGTATCAGCGACGACGACAGGGCCACCAGCAGCGGCGCGCTGCCGCGCATCAGCGGGTAGGTGAGGCCCAGGTCACCATGCTTGTAGGCGCCACTCAAGGCGGTGTAGTAGCCGATGTGGATGACGATGGACGCGAGGATGTAGGGCCAGGCCGCTGCGGGTGGCCAACCCAGGATGGCCACCAGCGGTGCTGCGATCACCGAGCCGAGCAGGTGGATGAGCGCAGTGTCCAAGGACTTGTTTGTGCTGGACTTGATGAGCGCGTTCCAGGCGGCATGGAGCAGGCCGCCTGCCAGAACTGCCGCGACGATGGGCCATGTCAGGCCCATGGGCTCTTCGCTTCCGGCGTTGCGTGGTTTGACGGGCGTTCTTTTGGCGTGCCACTGAGAGGGCGGGATCCGGCCGCCGGGGCACTCGGCTCCGCGGCTGTCCCCCGCCGTCGGCCTAGGGCCGACAAGGCTCCTCCTTTATGCCGCTGCGCCGAGCGCCCCACCGGCCGGATTTGCGAGTGTGGTGGGCATGCGAAGGCTGCGTGCAAACTGACTCGTACGAAGGAGGACAGACCTGCGCATATCCACCAAGCTCGCAGCCGAGGAGGCTGGGGTGCATGGCGCAGCGGCACAAAGGAGGAGGAGACGGCCCTAGGCCGTCGACGGGGGACAGCCGCGGAGCCATGTACGCCGGCCTCCTCGGCCCGCCAACCAATCAACTCAGTTCCTTCCGTCACAACCAGCCGTTCAGTTCCAGGGCAGCGAATAGGTCTTCGTGTTCGTGAAGCTCTTCATCGCCTCCTGCACCCCCTCCTTGTACCCCAGCCCCGAATCCTTGATGCCCCCGAACGGTGTCAGCTCCAACCGGTACCCAGGCACCTCGCGCACATTGACCGTGCCCACTTCCAGCTCGCTCACGAAGCGCGTGATGTAGTCCAGCCGGTTCGTGCACACCGCGCTCGACAACCCATAGGCCGTGCCATTGGAAATGCGGATCGCCTCGTCGATGGAGTCGAATCGGATGATGGGCGACACCGGCCCGAAGGTCTCTTCCTTCACCAGCAGCATCTCGGGCCGCACCTGGTCCACCACGGTGGGGGAATACAACGCGCCACGCCGTTCGTTGCCAATGAGCAGCTTCGCACCCTGGGCAATGGCCTCGTTCACGCGCGACTCGAAGAACTTCGCGGCCGGCTCGTCGATGACCGTGCCCATGTCGTTGGCCTTGTCCGACGGGTCGCCGTACTTCCAGGCCCGGGTCTTCGCCACCACCTGCTCGACGAATTCGTCGGCTACCGAACGGTGCACCAGCATGCGCTTGACGGCTGTGCAGCGTTGACCCGAGTTCTTGTACGAGCCCTGCACGGCCAGCGTGGAAGCCTCGTCGATGTCCGCATCTTCCATCACGATGATCGGGTCGTTGCCGCCCAGCTCCAGCACCATGCGCCGGTAGCCAGCCTTGTGGGCGATGTACTTGCCGATGGCCACGCCGCCCGTGAAGGTGACCAGGTCCACGTGGTCGTTGGTCAGCAGCTCGTCGGCGATCTCGCGCGGGTCGCCAGTGATGACGCTCAGCATCTCGGGCGGCAGGCCGGCCTCGTACAGGATGTCCGCAAACAAGATGGCGGAGAAGGGCACTTTCTCCGAGGGCTTGAGCACCATGCGGTTGTTGGTGGCGATGCTGGGCACCACCTTGTGCGCCACCTGGTTCACCGGGTGGTTAAAGGGCGTGATGGCGGTGATCACGCCCAGCAACGGCGCACGCTGCGTGTAGACCTTGCGCTTCTTGCCGTGGTGCGTGAGGTCGCAGCTGAAGATCTGGCCATCGTCCTTCAGCACCTCGTTGGCGCCGAACAGCAGCACGTCGCTCACGCGTCCGGCTTCGTACATCGCATCCTTGATGCACAGGCCCGCTTCGGCGCTGATCAGCGCGGCCACCTCGTCCACGCGGCGCGCGGCGATGGCCGCCGCACGGTTCAGTATCGCGGCGCGCTCGAAGCGGGATAGCGTAGGCCGGTAGGCGTGGGCGATGGCGTAGGTCTCGCGCACCTCTTCCAGCGTGGCCTTGGGCACGCTGCCGATGCGTTGCTCCGTGTACGGATTGAAGACGGGGATGTGGCGCTCGCGGCCCGCACCCACCTTGCGGCCGGCGATGCGCATGGCGTCCAACTGGTGGTCGCGGATGAACTGGTCCATCATGGTCAAAGCTCCTGCTGCAGCGGTGTGGGTTGGCTTACTGCGCGTAGTTCAATGCGATGTCGAAGGCATCGAAGTTACGGAAGCGCCGGCTGCTGTCCAGGCCCGGTGTCTTGCGGTTGAGGATCAGCGGCACACGCTGCTCGCTGATGCCACCGTGCGAGCGCAGCGGCAGGTCCAGTGCGGTCAGATCATGCCGCGCGGCGGAGGTGCCGATCACGGTGAAACGCTCCGACACCACCACCATGTCGCCGATACGGTCGGCGGGCAACTCGAAACGCTCGGCAGCTTGCGCACGCGTGAGCACCGCCTCCATGCCCTTCACGGCTTGCAGTTTGGCGCATGCCGCGGCGATGTCCGTGTCCGGCGGCAGGTAGACGGTGGCGAAGGAGCCCAGGGCGCCGTGGTGCACCACATACGGGTCCGTGATGGGCAGGATCACGCGCGCATTCTGGCCACCGGGGGCCGCACCGGGCGTGCCCAGCCAGCTGTCGAACCAGTCCTGCAGGTAGATCACGTCCGGCTTGCCGTCCATCGCCACCTTGGCGTTCATGCCGTGGTCGGCCGTCAGCGCGATCACGCAGCCCATCGCGTCCAACTGGCCCAGGTAGCCGTCCATCATGGTGTAGAAGCTGTTGGCACCGTCAGTACCGGGGGCGTACTTGTGCTGGATGTAGTCGGTGGTCGAGAGGTACATCACGTCGGGGCGGTGCTTCTGCATCAGCTGCACGCCGGCCGCGAACACGAACTCCGACAGGTCCGCGCTGTAGACGCTGGGCACGGGTTTGCCGACCAGACCCAGCACGTCGGTGATGCCATTCACTTCCTGCGTGACCTGGTCCGACTTCTCGGAGGAGAAGCAGATGCCGCGCATCTTGTGGCCCAGCAACGCGCGCAGCTTGTCCTTGGCTGTGACCACCGCCACCGACTTGCCGGCATCGGCCAGGGCGGCCAGCAGCGTGGGTGCCCGCAGCCACTTGGCGTCGTTCATCATCACCTCGGTGCCGGTGGCCGTGTCGAACAAATAGTTGCCGCAGATGCCGTGCACGCTGGGCGGTGCGCCGGTCACGATGGACAGGTTGTTGGGGTTTGTGAAGCTGGGCACCACGCAATCGGCCACCAGGCCCGTGCCTTCGGCCAGTGTCTTCTTCAGCCACGGCATGTGGCCCGTGGCCACGGCCTGGGCGAGGTAGTCGGGCTCGCAGCCATCGACGCAGACCACCACGGTGGGCGCGCTCGGCAGCTTGTAGGTGCGGGAGTTGACGTTCAGCATTGGAGGTGTCCTGTCAGAGAGGAATGGAAGAGGGAGGCGCTGCGTCGGCAGTCGGCACGCGTTGCTTGCCGTCCAGCGCGTGTTCGAACATGACGCGGCCCGCGCGCTCGGCATCGCCCGAGGCGATGGCGTCCAGGATGTCGCGGTGCTCGCTGGCCGATACCGGCAGCACGCCCACCACATCCAGGTTGCGGCGGCGGATCAGCGCGAGCTCCTTGACCAGCTTGCGGTAGATGGCGGTGAGCTTGCGGTTGCCCGCCATCTCCACCAGCCGGTCGTGGAAGCCCAGGTTGAGCTGGTGGTAGGCCATCTCGTCCTGTGCCTGCACCGCCACGTCCATGGCCTGCACCAGCGCTTCGGCCTCGGCGAACTGCGCGGGCGTGATGTGGCGGGCGAGGTGGCGGCCGGTGAGCTCTTCCATCGCGGCCCGCAGCTCATAAATCTCGATGGCTTCGTCCATCGGGATGTCGCGCACGAACACGCCGCGGTTCTTCTCGCTGCGCACCAAGCCGGCCTCGTCGAGGATGCGGAAGGCCTCGCGCACCGGGCCCCGCGATACGCCCATCTTGAGCGCCAGCGCGGCCTCGTTGAGCTTCTCGCCGGGGGCGTATTCGCCTGCCAGGATCGCGCGCTCGATCTCCTGCTGCACCACGGTGGTCAGCGAGCTGGACTGGAGTTGGGCAATGGTGGGGTGCGGCGCAGCGCTCATGGGGCGGTATTGAAACCGCATCTTCGTAAATTGTCAACAATCAGCAAAAAACAATTGACAAAGAAGGGCCGGGCGTTTTCCAATCGCCACCGTTGCCCGCAAACCACCTTCCTGGAGCCTTCCCATGGACCGCGACAAGATCCTCCTGACCCCCGGCCCGCTGACCACGACGCTGCGCACCAAGCTCGCCATGCTCAAGGACTGGGGCTCCTGGGACAGCGACTTCAACGCCGTCACCGCCAGCGTGCGCAAGAGCCTGCTGGCCATCCTGCACGGCGAGGAAACCCATGTGGTTGTGCCCCTGCAGGGCAGCGGCACCTTCAGCGTCGAGGCCGCCGTGAGCACCGTAGTACCGCGCGACGGCCATGTGCTGGTGCTGGATAACGGCGCGTACTGCAAGCGCGCGGCGAAGCTCACCACGCTGATGGGCCGGCGCTGCACCGTAGCGCCGTTCGACGAGGCGGCACCCGTGTCTCCCGAGCAATGTGAGCGCATGCTCGTCGCCGACGCCAGCATCACCCATGTGGTGCTGATCCACTGCGAGACCGGCGCAGGCGTGCTCAACCCGCTGCAAGCCGTGGCCGACGTCTGCCAGAAGCACGGCAAAGGCTTGATCGTGGATGCCATGAGCTCCTTCGGCGCGCTGCCAATCGACGCCCGCACCACGCGCTTCGACGCCCTGATCGCCGCCAGCGGCAAGTGCCTGGAAGGTGTGCCAGGCATGGGCTTCGTGTTCCTGCGCAAAGCCATCCTGGCGGGTTGCGAAGGCAACAGCCAGTCGCTGGCCATGGACCTTTTCGACCAGTACCAGTACATGGAGAAAACCACGCAGTGGCGCTTCACGCCGCCCACGCATGTGGTGGTGGCGTTGCATGAGGCCATCGCGCAGTTCGAGGCAGAGGGTGGCCAGCCCGCCCGCTTGGCGCGCTACCAGCGCAATTACGAGACGCTGGTGCGCGGCATGGCGAAGCTGGGCTTCAAGCCGTTCCTCGATCCTTCCGTGCAGGCGCCCATCATCGTGACCTTCCATGCGCCGCCGGATGCGCTGTACGACTTCAAGCGCTTCTACGCGGCCGCGCGGGCGCGGGGCTTCATCCTCTATCCCGGCAAGTTGACGACGGTGGAGACCTTCCGCGTGGGGTGCATCGGCGCCATCGGCCCCGATGAGATGGCGCAGGCGGTGCATGCGGTCAGCATGGTGATGGAGGACCTGGGGTTGGCACTGGCAGCGTGAACGCGCGGTGACAAGCTACCCGGGCAGCCCGCCCTGAGCGAGCCGCCTACGCCGCGTGTGCTCAACGGCGCAGCGCCGTAAAGGCCTCGAACTCCCAGGCCCGCATCGCCAGCAGCAGCGTGTAACCCTCGCGCGCCTTCTCCGGCAGCTTCTGGTCGGCCAGGTGCTGCTGCGCGAAATCCTGCGCCACACGCTGCATGCGGTCCATGAAGGAGCTGGCCACGCCCTTGCTCACCGAGCCGTGCACCAGCAGCATGCCTTCACCCGCGCCCGCGAAGCCGCCCGAGAAATAGTCCAGCATCACGTTCTCGCGGAAGTACTGCATCACCGGCCCGTGCGTGCGCCAGCGGAAGGTCTTGGCCAGCTTGAGCCGGTAGCGGTTCAGCGGCTTGAGTTCGATGATGCCGATGCGGTCCAGCTGCGCCAGGTACTGGATCACCTGGGGCTCGGTTACGCGGTAGGCGGCCGTGATCTGTTCCAGCGTCCAGTGGCTCAGCACGCAGATGGCCACCAGAAGCAGCCGCTTGTCGGCCACCACCACGCGCTCCTGCTGTTCACTGAGTTCGGACAGCAGCTGCTGGTTCTCGGCCACGCGGCGGGCGAGTTCGGCAAAGTCCAACTTGAGCACGCGGCAGATCGCGTCCACGCGCGACAGCGGCATGTCGGCTTTGGCGAACATGCGCTTGACGCTGGATTCGCCCATCTGCAAGGCGGTGGCCAACTGGGCGTAGGTCATGTCCGATGCCTTCAGCTCCTTCTTCAGGGCCTGGACCAGATCGGCGGTGGTGCTCATGCAAGGGGCTCCGGTATCGGATGGAGGTACTGTATGTCCGGGCAGAGGTCACCTCGCATCGTAACGGGCGTGCCGGTGGCGGCGCGTCCACACACTGGCGCTCCTTTCACCCCCTTGGAGCAGACACGATGTTGACCCTCTTCCGAAACCGTCCTTCCATCCATACCCCCACCCGCACCCACAGCCGTCCCGCCGACGCGCCTGCTTTGCTGGCTGGCGAACACGCCTTGTTCGCGTTGTGCCTGGTCCTGCTCGTGGTGGCCCTTGCTGGCCCCTCGGTGGCACAGGATGCGCACTACCACCGCTTCGCCGACCAGCGCGCGTTCGCGGGCCTGCCGCACGCGATGGATGTGCTGAGCAACCTGCTGTTCGCCGTCTTCGGCGCCTGGGGCATCGCGCGTGTGCTGCGTGGGGTGGGAGAAACCCCGCGCGATGGCGCATCGTCGCTGGCCATGCTCTTCTTCCTGGGCCTGCTGACCACCACAGTGGGCTCCAGCGCCTACCACTGGCGGCCCGACGACGCGGGCCTGATGTGGGACCGCATCGGCATGGTGCCGGCCTTCGCCGGACTCATCGGCCTGGCCGCTGCCACGCGCATCAGCATGCGCGCCGGATTCGGAATGGCCGCGCTGGTGATGGCCACTGGCCCTGCTGCGGCCTGGTGGTGCCTGCAGACGGGAAACCTGCTGCCCTGGGCCGTGGTGCAGGGTGGCGGCATCGCCTTGGTCGTCTGCCTGGCGTTCTTGCGGGTCCGCCCCGGTGTGCTGGATGTGCCTCTGGGCCTGGTGATCGGGCTCTACGCCGTGGCCAAGGCCCTCGAGCTGCTGGATGCACAGGTCTTTGCGTGGACCGGGACCCTGTGTTCGGGTCACAGCCTCAAGCACCTGGTCGCGGCCTGCGCGGCCTTGCCAGTCCTTGCGGCACTGCGCGACCGTCCTGTCCGCTGAGCCTTGCTCAGGCCAGTTTCCGGGTGGCAGTACGCAAGGTCTGCGAGGGCCGCTCGCCGAACATCGCCAGGTAGTCCTGCGAAAAATGCCCGAAGTGCCAGAAGCCGCTGGCCGTGGCGGCCTCGGTGACGGGGGTGCCTTGTTGCAGCGCATGCCGCGCCTGGCGCATGCGCACCGCCTTCAGGTAGGCCAGCGGGCCCGTACCCGTCACCTGCTGGAAGGCGTTCTGCAGCGTGCGGCGGCTCACGCCCAGGCCCTGGCACAGGCGGGCCACGGTGAAGACCTGGTCAGGCTGCTGGCGCACGAGAGCGCGGGCCCGTTGCACCAGCATCCAGGGCGCACCCGGGGCGGCAGTGGCGGGGTTGCTGGGCGCCGAGGCGAGGGTGATGGTGTCCAGCAAGGCGTCGCCTACAGCGGCGGTCACGGCCTGCGGGTCCAGCGCCAGGGGCTGGGTAGCGGCCGTCTCGAACAGCGAGAGCAAGGTGCTGCGCAGCTCGGCCAGTGCGCCAGCCTGCATGCGCCAGGCGCCGGATCGCAGGGGCTGCAGGGCGGCCTGCGGCATGGGCATCTCGATGGCCAGCATGGTGTGCTGGCGTGATGAGCGGAACTCGAAGCCCGACGCCCCCGAAAACACGTGCAGCGCATCAGTGCCACAGGTGGTTCCGCAGAACACGCCCTCGCCATCCGCATGCAAGGGCACACCCAGCGCCAGCACGTCGCTGGGCAACTGGCCCGTCTGCCACACCGACTGCCGCACGTGCTCCACGAACACCCGGATGCCCCCGGCGCGCGCCTCGCGGATCTCGCCCACGAACGCCCCGGCACTGAGCTGCAGGTAGTCCTGGTTCCAGCCGTCCAGTGCACAGGCCTGTGCCTGCGCATCTTCGAAACGCTGGGGGGTGCCCTGCTGAACCTGCATCGAATGATTCTCGCAGCAAGCCGCGTGCCGCCACTGTGCCCGCCGCACGTCTGCCGATTCGGGATAGCCGGGCAGCGGCGGCTTTCCTACGATGGCCCCGTTCCTGCTTCCCTGTCTCCACCGCAACCGCCACTGCCACCGCGAACACAAGGAGTCGTGCATGACCGAACCGTCCAGCGTCAACTACACCCGGGTCGACCAGAGTTACTTCGAGAAGCGGGGCCTGCGACGGTACGCCGGCGTGTGGTCCCTCTGGGCCCTGGGCGTGGGAGCCGTGATCTCGGGCCATTTCTCGGGCTGGAACCTGGGCCTGGCCAACGGCTGGGGCAGCATGTTCCTGGCCACGATCATCATCGCCACCATGTACCTGGGCCTGACCTTCTCGCTGGCCGAGATGTCGCCCGCGCTGCCGCACACCGGTGGTGCCTATTCCTTCGCGCGCACCGCGATGGGCCCCTGGGGCGGCTTCCTGACGGGGCTGGCCGAGAACGTCGAATACGTGCTCACGCCTGCGGTCATCGTGTACTTCATCAGCAGCTACATGTCGGGCATCTTCGGCACCGACCCGCAGTGGCTGCCCGTGTGGTGGATCGGCTTCTACATCCTGTTCGTCGGCCTGAACATCGTCGGTGTGGAGTTGTCCTTCAAGGTGACGCTGGTGGTCACGCTGCTGGCGCTGGCCTGCCTGGTCGTGTTCTGGGTGAGTGCATTGCCGACCATCGACTTCGGCAAGTGGGCCATGAATGTCGGGGCGGATGGCAATGCGCTGCCCGAGGGCAACGGCCCCTTCCTGCCCAAGGGCTTCATGGGCGTGCTGGCCTGCCTGCCCTTCGCCGTGTGGCTGTTCCTGGCCATCGAGCAGCTGCCGCTGGCGGCTGAGGAATCGGTGGATCCCAAGCGCGACATGCCGCGTGGCATCCTGGCCGGCATCTTCACGCTGATCATCTCGGCCTTCATGATCCTGTGGCTGAACCCGTCCGTGGCGGGCATCGGTGCGCACAAGCTGGCGAGCTCGGGCGAGCCGCTGCTCGACGGCTTCAAGGCCATCTACGGCGAGGGCATCGCCAAGGTGCTGGCGGCGGTGGCGGTGCTGGGCCTGGTGGCGAGCTTCCACACCATCATCTTTGCCAAAGGCCGGCAGATCTATTCGCTGAGCCGCGCAGGCTACTTCCCCTCCGGCCTGTCCGTCACGCACGGCAGCCGCAAGACGCCGCACTTGGCGATGGTGGCCGGCTCCATCCTCGCGCTGGCCGTGATGTTCGTGTTGTGGTTCAGCCTGGGTGCCGACAAGGGCGCGGCCGTGATCGGCGGCACGCTGCTCAACATGGCGGTGTTCGGCGCGATGTTCTCGTACATCATGCAGGCCCTGTCCTTCATCCAGCTGCGCCGCAAGCTGCCGCACCTGCACCGGCCTTACCGCAGCCCCTTCGGTGTGGTGGGCGCCGGGCTGACAGTGGTCATCGCGGCCGTCACGCTGTATTTCCAGCTCACCGATCCCGTGTACCTGCAAGGGGTGTTGTGGGTGGCGCTGTGGTTCGCGGTCGGCATCGTGTACTTTGCGCTGGTGGGCCGCAAGCGGCTGATCCTGTCGCCCGAAGAAGAGTTCGCGATGGAGCAGGCGGCGTAGCGCGTACAACCCCTTTCTCCATCGACCCCAGCTCCAGCGAGACCCCATGGCCACTTCCAAGAAAAAGTCCCCCGGTGTGCACCCTGCTGTGCAGGCCATCCAAGGCTCCGATGCCCCCAAGGTCAAGGTGGCCGTCAGCGACATCGACGGCATCCTGCGCGGCAAGTACCTCCATCGCGACAAGTTCCTCGGCGCCGCCGAGCCCTACCCTGGCGGGGGCTTCGGCTTCTGCGACGTGGTGCTGGGCTGGGACATGATGGACACCACCTACGACAACACCACGGCCACGGGCTGGCAGCATGGTTTCCCGGACGCGCTGGCCCGGCTGGACCTGGACACCGCGCGCCATGTGCCCTGGGACAACGGTGTGCCCTTCTTTCTGGGCGAATTCGTCAACGCCGACGGCACGCCGCATGCGCAGTGCCCGCGCCAGGCGCTCAAGCGGGTGCTGAAGCGGGCCGAGAAGATGGGCTTCCAGGTCATGACCGGCATGGAGTTCGAGTGGTTCAACTTCCTGGAGACACCGCAGAGTTGGGCCGAGAAGAAGGGCGTGGCGCCTCAGGTGCTCACGCCCGGCATGTTCGGCTACTCGCTGCTGCGCATGCAGCAGAACCAGGGCTTCTTCAACGCCATCATGGACGAGATGCTGGCCTTCCGTGTGCCCATCGAAGGCCTGCATACCGAGACCGGCCCGGGTGTCTACGAGGCCGCCATCGGTTTCTCGGAAGCGCTGGAGCAGGCCGACCGCGCGGTGCTGTTCAAGACCGGTGCCAAGGAAATCGCCGCGCGCTTCGGCATCATGCCCAGCTTCATGGCCAAGCCGCACCAGAACCTGCCGGGCTGCAGCGGCCACATCCACCAGAGCCTGTCGGACGGCAAGACCAACCTGTTCTTCGACGCCAAGAGCCCGCGCAAGATGAGCAAGCTCTTCGAGAGTTACCTGGCCGGGCAGGTCGCCAGCATGATGGACTTCGGCCCGATGATCTGGCCCACCATCAACAGCTACAAGCGCCTCGTCGACGGCTTCTGGGCGCCCGTCAAGCCCACCTGGGGCATGGACAACCGCACCGCGAGCTTCCGCGTGATCGCCGGCAGCCCCAAGGCTACGCGCCTGGAGACGCGGTGCCCGGGCGCCGACGTCAATCCCTACCTGGCGATGGCCGCCGTGATCGCGGCCGGCCTGGACGGCGTGGAGAAGGGGCTCAAGCTCACCGCGCCGCCCATCACCGGCACCAACGGCGGCTCCGAACACATTCCGCGCGCGCCGCGCACGCTGGTCGAGACCAACCGCATCTTCCAGAAGTCCGAGGTCGCGCGCGACTGGCTGGGCGACGGCTTCGTCGACCATTTCTCCGCCACGCGCGACTGGGAATGGCGCCAATGGCTGGATGCCGTGACGGACTGGGAGATGAAGCGCTACTTCGAGATCATCTGATTCTCGCGACCGCCCGCGCGGGAATCTTTCCCTAAAGCCCAGGGCTTCCCCACGGCACCGCGAATCGGGACAATCACTATCTGGCCGCGCAGCTGCTGACCCACAGCAAGCCCGGCCCGGTACCCTCCCATACCGACCTACTGTTCCACCATGTCCATCACCAGCTTCTCCTTTCCCACCCCCATCCGCTTCGGCATCGGTGCCCGCAAGCTCGTCGGCCCGCATCTCCAGGAAATGGGCCTGAAGCGCCCCCTGATCGTGACCGACCGCGCCCTCGGCAACCTGCCCGTGCTGGCCGAATTCAAAGACCATCTCGCGGGCCTGGACGTGGCCGTCTTTGCCGGTGTGTTCGGCAACCCCACCTGCAGCCAGGTCATGGACGGTGCTGCGGCCTACAAGGCCCACGGGGCCGACTGCGTGATCGGCTTCGGTGGTGGCGCCACGCTGGACGTGGCGAAGATCGTGGGCCTGATGGCCACGCACGAGGGGGACATCCTCGAATACGTGTGGGACCATCCGCAGGTGCGACCCATCCAGCACGAACTGCCGTACTTCGTGGCCCTGCCCACCACTTCCGGCACGGGCTCCGAAGTGGGCCGCTCCAGCGTGGTCAGCGAGAACGACACGCACCTCAAGCGCGTGGTCTTCAGCCCGAAGATCCTGGCGAAGATGGTGTTCGCCGACCCCGAGCTCACCGTCGGCCTGCCCGCCGCGGTGACGGCTGCCACCGGCATGGACGCACTCACGCACAACATCGAGAGTTACCTGTCGCCCGCCTACCACCCGCTGTGCGATGGCATTGCGCTGGAAGGCACCCGCATCGCGGCCGGTGCGTTGCTGAAGGCGGTGCAGGAGCCCACCAACCTGCAGGCCCGCGCCGACATGATGATGTCCTCCATGATGGGCGCCATCGCCTTCCAGAAAGACCTGGGTGCCGTCCACTCCTGCGCCCATGCACTGGGCGCCGTGTGCGACCTGCACCATGGCCTGGCCAACGCGCTGATGATCGACACCGTGCTGGACTGGAACTACGAAGCTGCGCCCAAGAAATTCGACGAGCTGGCCCATGTCTGCGGCGTGGCCGGCGGTGGCAAGGCCTTCGTGCCGTGGCTGCGCGAGCTCAAGGCCAGCGTGGGCATCCAGGGCCCGCTGTCCGCGCATGGAGTCAAGGAAGAGCACCTGCCGCGCCTGGTGCAGATCGCCACCGCCGACATCTGCCACCAGACCAATCCGCGCCCCTGTACCGCGCAGGATTTCGAGCGGCTGTTCCAGGCAGCCCTGTAGTCTTCGGAGAGAAAGAGAGATGGCCATGCAAGACCGATTGAAGATAGGCGTCAGCGCCTGCTTCCTGTACCCCGACCCGAACCGCGCGGCATTCGCGATCAAGACGCTGCAGTACTTGGAGCAGTCGGTGCCCCATTGGGTGATGTCCGGTGGCGCGCTGCCCGTCATGATCCCGTCCCCGACGGGCGACACGGCGCGCGGCGACGTGGGCTTCGACGACTACGCACAGTGGCTCGATGGCCTGGTGCTGCACGGCGGCTCCGATGTCTGGCCCGGCACCTACGGGGAGACCCCGCTCAAGGACGCCTGGAACGGTGACCGCAACCGTGACGAATACGAGATCGCACTCGCGCGTGCCTTCGTCGCGGCCGGCAAACCGGTGTTCGGCATCTGCCGCGGCCTGCAGCTGATCAACGCGGCTTTCGGCGGCACGCTGTACCAGGATATCGCCACCCAGCGCCCCGAGGCCTATGGACACCGCGCCCCGGAGTACGACCTGAACTTCCACCAGGTGCAGATGGTGCCCGGCACGAAGTTGGCCAGCCTGCTGCCGGCCACTGAGGGCTACAAGATCAACAGCGTGCACCACCAGGCCGTGAAGGACCTGGCGCCCGGCTTCCAGGTCGAGGCGCGTTGCCCCGTGGACGGCATGGTCGAGGCCATCCGCCACACCGGAAAGGCCTGGGTCGCGGCCGTGCAGTGGCATCCCGAGTTCCACAAGCCCGGCCAGGGCACGCTGGACGACGAACCCATCCTGCAGGACTTCCTGCGCGCCGCGCGAGCGGCCCGCACGCCTGCTGCTTCCGCCGCCCCCCACGCAAAGACTGACTCCAAGACCGACTCCAGGACCGACCATGCCGCAGCTCTCCATCCATAACCCCGCCACCGGCGCGCTCATCACCACGCTGCCGGCCGACGATGCCGCCTCGGTGGTGGCCAAGGCCGCCCGCGCGCGTGCCGCCCAGCCCGGCTGGGCTGCCACGCCACTGGCCGAGCGCCAGGAGTGCATCCGCCGCTTCCGTGCCGGCATCGTGGCCGAGCTCGACACGCTGGCCGCGCTGCTCACGGCCGAGACCGGCAAGCCCATCAAGATGTCGCGCAACGAACTCAACGGCGTGTTGCCGCGCATCGACTTCTTCCTGCAGCAGACCGAGGCCACCGTGGCCACCGAGACGGTGTTCGCGGATGCCGCGATGACCGAGCAGATCCAGCACGCGCCGCTGGGCGTGGTGGCCAACATCTCGGCCTGGAACTACCCCTGGTTCGTGGGCCTGAACGTCTACGTGCCCGCGTTGCTCACCGGCAATGCCGTGCTCTACAAGCCTTCGGAGTTTTCCGCCCAGAGTGGCCTGGCCATGGCGCGCCTGCTGCATGCGGCCGGAGTGCCGGAGGACGTGTTCATCGCCCTGATCGGCGCCGGCGAGGTGGGCACGGCCCTGCTGGCGCAGCCTATCGACGGCCTGTTCTTCACAGGCTCTTACGCCACCGGCGTGAAGATCGCCCAGGCACTGGGCCCGCGACTGGTCAAGCAGCAGCTGGAGCTGGGCGGCAAGGACCCCTTCTATGTCTGCGAAGACGCCGACCCCAAGGCCGCAGCCGAGTCCCTGGCCGACGGCGCCATGTACAACACCGGCCAGGGCTGCTGCTCGGTGGAGCGCATCTACGTGCACGAAAAGATCCACGACGCCTTCGTGGCCGCCTTCATGGACACCGTGCGCGGCTTCCAGCTGGGCGACCCTACCAAGGAAAGCACCTACCTGGGTGCCATCACGCGCGCGCCGCAGCTCGACGTGCTGGAGCGCCAGTGCGCCGACGCGCAGGCCAAGGGCGCCACGCTGCTGGCCGGCGGCAAGCGTCTGCTGGAGCCCGGCAACTGGTTCCCGGCCACGGTGCTGACCAACGTCACGCACGACATGGAGGTCATGCGCGAAGAGAGTTTCGGCCCCATCGTGGGTATCCAGAAAGTCGCCGACGACGCCGAGGCCGTGCGCCTCATGAACGACACGCCCTATGGCCTCACGGCCGGTGTCTACAGCCAGGACCAGTCCCGCGCGCAGGCCGTGTTGTCGCAGGTGAACGCCGGCACCGCCTACTGGAACTGCTGTGACCGTGTGAGCCCGCGCCTGCCCTGGAGCGGCTACGGCAACTCCGGGATCGGCTTGACGCTGTCCACCTACGGCATTCAGACCTTCACGCGCGTCAAGGCGTGGCACCTGCGCCAGGCGTGAATGGCCCTCCGGCCGGAGCTGGCGCTCCGGGTCTGGCACTTTTCGACCTCGACCACACCCTGTTGCTGGGCGACAGCGACGTGTTGTGGTGCAACTTCCTGGTGGCGCGCGGCGTGCTGGACGCCAGCTTCGTGCAGCGCAACCGCGACATCGACGCGCGCTACCAGGCCGCCACCGTAGGCCCGGCGGAGTTCTCCGCGTTCTATGTGTCCACGTTGGCGGGGCGCAGCCCCTCACAGTGGGAGGCGACGCGGCAGGCGTTCCTTGCCTCCGAGATCGTGCCGCGCATTCCGCAGGCATCGCTCGCGCTGGTGCATCAGCACCACAGCGCCGGTGACCTGGTGGTGCTGACCACCGCCACCAACCGTTTTCTCGTCGAGCTGACCGCGCGCCACCTCGGCATCGCGCATGTGATCGCCACCGAACCGGAGCTGGTGGATGGCGTCTTCAGCGGCCGGCCCACCGGTGTGCTGAACATGCGTGAAGGCAAGCCGGCTCGCCTGCACGCCTGGCTGCACGCGCGCGGTGTGCGCCTGTCACAGTTCCACAGCACGGGTTACAGCGACTCGATCAACGACCTGCCCTTGCTGGAGGCCGTGGACACCCCCGTGGTGGTGCATGCCGATGCGCGCCTGTCCGCCATTGCCGCAGCACGTGGCTGGAAGAGCATCTCACTGGGGGCTTGATAGAAGAGCGTCGGGCGGCACGCGCAGCACGTGCGCAGGAACTTCTAGGCGGCGTACTTGCGCTGCAGGTAGGCGATGTAGGGCGCCGCATCCAGGCGCCTGCCGGTCTCCCGCACCAGCAGCTCGTCTCGCGAGTAGCTGCGGCCGTGTTGCCAGACCCGCGTGCGCAGCGCATCGGCCAGCGGTGCGTAGTGGCCCTGCGAGATGGCGCCGTCCAGGCCGGCATCGTCGCGGCGCAGCGTGTCCATGAGCTGCGCGGCCATCACGTTGCCGATGGTGTACGACGGGAAGGAGCCGATGTAGCCGGTGGACCAGTGGATGTCCTGCAGCACGCCCTGGGCATCCTTGGGCACGTCCAGGCCGAGGTCGCGCTGGATGGTGCTGTTCCAGACCGAGGGCAGTGCTGCCACCTCCAGCGAACCGTCCATCAGCGCGCATTCGATCTCCACGCGCAGCATCACGTGCAGGTCGTAGGTCAGCTCGTCGGCCTCCACGCGGATCAGTCCGGGCTCGATGTGCGTGACGGCACGGTAGAACGCCTCGGCATCCACATCACCGAGCTCTGCGGGGAAATGCCCCTGCAGCTCCGCGAAATGCAGGCGCCAGAAGTCGCGGCTGCGCACGATGTGGTTCTCCCACAGGCGCGACTGCGATTCGTGCGCGCCGAAACTCGTGCCGCCCACCGCGTACAGGCCGATCAGGTCGGTGGCGAAGACACTGCGCGTGTAGGCGGGGTTCACGCCCTGTTCGTACAGCGCGTGGCCGGTTTCGTGCGCCGTGCCGAACAGCGAAGCCGGCAGGTAGTTGCGGTTGTAACGCGTGGTGATGCGCACGTCCTCGCGTGTGAAGGACACCTCGAAAGGGTGCACCGTGCTGTCCAGACGCCCGCGCTGCGTGTCGTAGCCCAGCTTGCGCGCCAGCGACAGGCCGAACGCGCGCTGGCCCTCTTCGCCGAAATCGCGGAACAGGAAATCACGCCGTGCTGCAGGGCGTGCACGGGCCTGGTCCAGGATCGGCAGGATGCCTGCGCGCAGGTCCGCGAACAGCGTCTTCAGGCTGGCCGCCGTGGCCTCGGGCTCGTAGGTGGCGACCATCGCATCGTAGGGGTGTGCCTGCCAGCCCACGCAATCCGCGTAGGCACGCGACAGGGCGATGGTCTTTTCCAGGTGGGGCGCGAAGTGCGCGAAGTCGCTGCGAGCGCGCGCGTCCACCCAGGCCGCCTGCGCCACCGTGCGCAGCGCGGCGCGCTCCTGCGTCAGCGCGGCCGGCACACGGCGGTGGTGTTCGCGCGCATGGCGCACCTGCGCCACCATGCGTTGCGTGATGCTGCCGGGGGCGGCATCCACCAGCGCGGCGTCGGCGGCGTCGAGTGCGCGTTCGGTCTGGTCGTCCATCAGGAGGTCCAGCGCGACGCGGGTGAGCGTGGCGATCTGCTGCCCGCGAGTGGCGGCGCCACCGGCCGGCATCATGGTGCGGGAGTCCCACACCAGCACCGAGGCGGCGTTCAGCACATCGTTGATGGCGCCGATGCGCTCGTTCAGGGCCCCAAGAGCAGGATGTGCGGGATGTGTGGGGTGTTCCAGGGTCATGGTCACGGTGGGGCTTCTCTTCAGTGGGCTCAATGCGTCAGGCCGACGCCGCCGTTGTGCAGATGGCAGGCGGCCAGCCGCCCCGGTCCGACGGACACCAGGGCCGGCGCCTCGCTGCGGCAGCGCGGGCCGGCGTGGGGGCAGCGCGGGTGGAAGTGGCAGCCCGAGGGCGGGTGCAGCGGCGAGGGGATCTCGCCCGCGATGGGCTTGAACACCTGGCGCCCCACACCTACACGCGGCACGCTGTCGAACAGGGCCTGCGTGTAGGGATGGGCGGGCGCGGCGTACAGCTCGGGCGTCGGGGCAAGCTCCACCAGGCGGCCCAGGTACATGATGGCCACGCGGTCCGACACATGCCGCACCACGCCCAGGTCGTGGCTGATGAAGATCGCCGTCAAGTGCAGCTCGCGCCGCAGGTCCATGAAGAGGTTCAGCACCTGTGCCTGGATGGACACGTCCAGCGAGGCCACGGGTTCATCCAGCACCAGCAGCTCGGGCTTCATGGCCAGGGCCCGTGCGATGGCAACGCGCTGGCGCTGGCCACCGGAGAACTGGTGCGGAAAGCGCTGCCGGTACCCTGCCTCCAGGCCCACGCGTTCGAGCAGGTCGCTCACATACTCTGCAGCCTCGCCCGCCAGCACGATGCCGTGCGACACGGGCCCTTCGCCCACGGTGTCGCCCACGCGCATGCGCGGGTTCAGGCTGGAGTACGGGTCCTGGTGCACCATCTGCACGCGCGTCGTGAGCTTGACGGTGCGCCGCCCCTGCTGGCGCGCCACGGGCGCGCCGTCGAACAGCACCTGGCCGTCGGAGGGTGCATAGATGCCGGCCACCATGCGCCCCAGCGTGGACTTGCCGCAGCCGGATTCACCCACCAGGCCCACGACTTCGCCTTTGGCCACCGGCAGGCTCACGTCGGTGACGGCGCGCACGGTGGTGGCGCTGGCGTCGCCGCCCAGCAGGTTGGCGATGCGTTCGCCCAGGTTCAGCCCCTTGACGAAGCGCTTGGAGACCTGCTGGATGTCCAGCACGGCGCCTGGGGCTCCTCCTACAGGGCGGCTGGCTGTATCGGCGTGAGGGGGTAGTGGCATAGGGCGGTGCGTCCGTCTTCGAAATGCTGCACGGGCGGTGGTGTGTTGCAAGCGGGGCCTGCCTTGGCGCAGCGGGGCGCGAAGCTGCAGCCCGGCGGCAGGTTGGCCAGCGACGGTGCCGAGCCCGGCACCTGGGGCAGGCGGCTGCCGGGCACATGTTCGGCCGGCACCGAGGCCAGCAGGCCGGCGGTGTAGGGGTGGCGGGGCGAGGCGATCACGGCATCGGCCGCGCCGGTCTCGACGATGCGCCCCGCGTACATCACGCAAATGTCGTCGGCCAGGCTCGAGACCACGGCCAGGTCGTGCGTGACCCACACGAAGGCGGTGCCGGTGTCGGTGGCCAGGCGCCGCACCTCGGCCAGGATCTGGCCCTGGATGGACACGTCGAGCGCCGTGGTGGGTTCGTCCGCAATGATCACGGCGGGCTTGTGCAGCAGCGCGATGGCGATGGCCACGCGCTGGCGCATGCCGCCCGACAGCTGGTGCGGGTAGGCATCGAGCCGCTCCTCCGGGCTGGGGATGCCCACCGTGGCCAGTGCGTCGCGGGCCCGGGCACGCGCGACCGCCGTGGACACCTGGTCATGCGCCTGCACTGCCGCGACCATCTGCGTGGACACCTTGAGCACGGGGTTCAGGGTCATCATCGGATCCTGGAACACCATGGCGATGTGCGCGCCGCGGATGCGCCGCAAGGCCTCGCCGCGCAGCTTGGTCACGTCCACGCCGTTCAGCAGCACCTCGCCGCCGGCGATGCGTCCCGGCGGGTCGATCAGGCCCAGGATCGAATACCCGGTGACGCTCTTGCCAGAACCGGACTCGCCCACGAGGCCGAGGATGCGGCCGCGCCCCACCTCGAAGCTCACACCGTCCACGGCCTTGACCACACCGGCGCGCACGGCGAACTCGGTGCGCAGGTCGCGCACGCGCAGCACCGGTTCATCCGGTGTCTGCTGGGTTGTTGTTGCGGCGTTCATCGGCTGCGCCTCGGATTGAGCACGTAACGCACCTGGTCACCCACAAGGTTGATGGCCACCACGGTGAGCATCAGCGCGATGCCCGGGTACACCGAGATCCAGTAGCGGCCCGAGAGCATGAACTGGAAGCCGTTGGAGATCAGCGAGCCTAGCGAGGGCTGCGTGAGCGGCAGACCCAGGCCCAGGAAGGAGAGCGTGGCCTCCAGCGCGATGGCGTTGGCCACCTGCACGGTCGCCACCACCATCAGCGGCGGCAGCGCGTTGGGCAGCAGGTGGCGGAACAGCACGTGGTGGGCGGGCAGGGGGGTGGCGAGTGCCGCCTCGATGTAGTCCTTGCCACGCTCGGCGCTGGCCGCACCGTGGGCCGTGCGGGCGAAGTACGCGTACTGCGCCAGCGCCAGCGCCACCACCAGTTGCCCCAGCCCCTGGCCCAGCAGCGCCACCAGCACCAGCGCCAGCAGGATCGCGGGCAGCGAGAGCTGCAGGTCGATGATGCGCATGATGAGCGCCTCGATGCGGCCACCGTAGTAGGCCGCCATCAGCCCCACGGTGCCGCCCAGCAGCAGCGCGAAGGCACCGGCCAGCACGCCCACCAGCAGGCTGGTGCGCAGGCCGTAGAGGATGGCCGAATACACGTCGCGTCCGGCGGCATCGGTGCCCAGCCAGTGCTTGTAGCCGCCGGGGCCGACCTCGCCAGGCTCCAGCCGCGCGGCGGCCAGGTCCAGCGTGGCCTGGTTGTAGGGGTCCTGCGGCGCGATGAGCGGCGCGCACAGCGCCATCAGCACCACGGCCACGATCACGACCAGCGCCAGCAGGGCAACGCGGTTCTGGCGGTAGTCAGCCCAGAAGTCGGACAGGCGCGACCAGCGCCGTTCCACAACTGCGCTCATGACGCCGCCTTCACGCGGATGCGCGGGTCGAGTTGCCCATAGACCATGTCGATCACGAAGTTGATCATCACGAAGAGCAGCACCACCAGGATCAGGTAGGCCACCATGACGGGGCGGTCCAGCACGGTGATGGAGTCGATGATGAGTTTGCCCATGCCGGGCCAGTTGAAGACGGTCTCGGTCACCACGGCGAAGGCCAGAGTGGAGCCGAACTCCAGACCGAAGACCGTGACGATGGGAATGGAGATGTTCTTGAGCACATGCAGGCCCACGACCTTGGATTCGGAGAGCCCCTGCGCGCGCGCAAAACGCACATAGTCCGAACTCATCACCTCCACCGTGCCTGCACGGGCCAGCCGGATCAGCAGGCCGAGCTTGAACAGCGCGAGGTTGAAGGCCGGCAGGATCAGGTGGCTCCAGCCCTCCAGCGAGGTGATGGACAGCTTCATGCCCAGGAAATCACCCACCGGCCCGCGCCCGCCCGAGGGCAGCCAGCCCAGTTCCACCGCGAAGCCCATGATCAGCAGCAGGCCCACCCAGAAGGTGGGGACGCTGAAGCCCAGCACCGACAGCGCCATGATGCAGCGCGACGAGAACGCATCGGGTTTGTAGCCGGCCCACAGTCCCAGCGGAATGCCCAGGCAGGTGGCGATCAGCATGGCGCACACCGCCAGCTCCAGCGTGGCCGGCAGGCGCGCGAAGATCAGGTCGGTCACCGGCAGCCGGTAGATGAAGGACTGGCCCAGGTCGCCCTGCAGCACGTTGCCCATGAAGATGAAGTACTGCTCGAACAGCGGGCGGTCGAAGCCGTAACGCTGGATCAGTGCCGTGCGCAGCGCCTGGTCGGAGGCGGGGTCGATCATCACGTCGATGGGGTTGCCGATGGCATAGACCCCCACGAACACGATCACCGACATCGCCAGCACGACCACCACGGCCTGCAGCAGCCGTTGCAAGAAAAAACCGAACATGCGCGTCCCGGCGTCGGAGAGGAGAGGTGATGCAAAGGCGCAGGCCGGCCCGCCGGGCCAGCCTGCGAGCCGGTCTGCAACCGATCAGCGCTTGGCGGGCTTGATCTCGTAGGCCAGGGTTTCCTGGTCCGCGCGCGGGGCAAAGGTCAGCATCCCCTTCTTGGCGGCCCAGACGGTCTGGATCTGCACGGTAGGGATCAGCGCGCGGTCGTTCATGGAGACTTCCGTGGCCTTCTCGAACAGCACGCGGCGCTTGGGGTCGTCCATGGTCTTGCTGCCTTCTTCCAGCAGCTTGTCGACCTCGGGGTTGGAGTAACCCTGCTTGTTGAAGGCGCCCAGGCCCTTGGTGGTGTCGGCCGTGTGCACCAGCGAGCCGTAGGTGTAGCTGGCCTCGCCCGTGAGCGTGCCCCAGCCGCTCATCCACAGGCTGTACTCGCCCTTCTGCTGGGCCGGGAAGAACACCGTGCCGTTCAAGGCGTTGGCGTTGATCTTCAGGCCTGCACGCGCCCACATCTGCGACAGGGCCTCACACACCGCCGAGTCGCCGGGCAGGCGGTTGTTGGTGCAGAAGAAGTCCATCTCGAAGCCCTTGGGGTAACCGGCTTCGGTGAGCAGCTGCTTGGCCTTGTTCACGTCGTAGGCGCGCTCGGGCAGGGCCTTGCTGCCGCCGAAGAAGTTGGCGGGCATGAGCTGGTTGGCCGGGCGGCCCA
The DNA here is from genome assembly GCA_965278985.1 of Burkholderiaceae bacterium. Taxonomy (GTDB): domain Bacteria; phylum Pseudomonadota; class Gammaproteobacteria; order Burkholderiales; family Burkholderiaceae_C; genus CAISIP01. Next base: position 5,213,304 of record OZ257131.1, read on the forward strand.
GGCCCTCGAGCACGATGCGCACCAGCGTCTTGCGGTCGATCGCCAGGTCCATGGCTTCGCGCACCTTGGGGTCGCGCAGCGGGTTGGCGGTGATCTCCTTGCCGTCCACCTTGGCGGGCTTGGGCAGGGTTTCCTTCACGTTGGGCGTGACGTTCAGGAAGTAGACGCTGTCGGCGATGAAGGTGTCCAGTGCCTTGTCCTTCTGCAAAGCCACGTAGTCGGTCGCGGGCACGTAGTTCACGAGGTCGACCTGGCCCGACTTGAGTGCCGCCAGGCGCGCGGGGTCGCTGGGGATCTCCTTGCGGATCACCTTCTGCCAGGGCTGCTTCTCGCCCCAGTAGCCGTCGAAGCGCTCCATGACCATGTCGCCCTTGGGCGTCCACGACACGAACTTGTAGGGGCCGGTGCCGATGGCGGCCTTGCCGGAGTTGAACTGTTCGTTGCGTGCCTCCATGCCGACGGACTTGGGGATCACGAACAGGCGGATGAAGTCGTTGGGCAACGTGGGCGCGGCCGCGTTGGTGATGACGTGCAGCGTGTACTTGTCGATGACCTTGGTTTCCTTCACCTGCTTGGTGTAGATCGTCATGCTCATCGGGCCGGTCACCACGGGGATGCGGTCGATGGAGAACTTCACGTCCTCGGCCGTGAGCTCCGAGCCATCATGGAACTTGACGCCCTGGCGGATCTTGAATTCCCAGGTGGTGTCGTTGACCGGCTTCCAGGACACGGCGACGCCGGGCTTGAGCTGGAGCTTGTCGTCGGCCATGACGATGGTGTCGAATACGTGGCGCAGGGCCTCGGCTTGGCCGCCCAGGGTGGACCAGTGTGGGTCCATCGAGTCGGGGCCGGCGCGCACGCCGATGGTCAGGGTCTGGGCCGACACGGCGCCGCCCAAAGCCGTGCCGAGCAGGAGGGCGGCAACGAGCCTGGCCCCTTGTTTCATTGCGAACTTCATCAAAACTCCTTGGTTGGCCACGATTAAACTGTTCTATCGTACTATGACAAAACAGTTGCAGACTGCAATTTAGCAGAATAACTGGCCTCCAACTACTATACTGTGCTAGTTCACTATGACAATTTCTAGAAGATGAGCGCGGCAGCCTCCCTGGAAGACCTCGACGGCAGCAATACCTCTGGTGCAAGCCAGGACGAGGTGCTTCCGGCGCCGGTCGATGCGGAGACCGTGCTCGTCACCCTGGCCGATGCGCTGGACCGCAGCCTGCCAGTGCCGTTGGCCACGCAGCTGCGCGGGCTGATCGAGTTCGGCATCGCCCTGGGTGAATTGCCGGCCGGACAGCGGTTGCCGTCGGTGCGGGAGTTCGCAGAGCGCGCCGGCATCGCGCCCATGACGGTGTCCGGCGTGTACCGCGAACTGCGCCTCACGGGCCTCATCGAGACCCGCCCTGGGGCCGGCACCTACGTGGGCGACGGCCACCGCAGCGACGGCCTGCGTTCGTCCGCCATGCGCAAGCTGCAACGCCGCATCGACCGCCTGCTGGCCGAGGCGCAGGCGCTGGGCCTTGCGCCCTCGGTAGTGGCCTCGCTGGTGAATGCGCGCGCCGCCCACAGCCGGCAGCCCTCGCCGGGCCTGCGCGTGCTGATGGTGGGCAACTTCCTGGACGTGACGCAGAAGTACGTGGAGCGCATCCGCGGCTTTCTGCCATCCGGCGACAGCATCAGTGCCACCACCATCGACGCGTTCAAGGCACAGCCGCCGACGGCGCCGCTGGCCTTCGACCTGTGCGTCACGCTGGCGCACCGCCGCGGCGAGCTGGAAAACCTGTTGCCCGCAGGCTTTCCGGTCGTCGGCCTGAGCTTCATCCCCGCCGAAGACACCCGCCTGCAGCTCGCCGCCATCGACCCGATGGCGCGCGTGGGCATCGTGTCGGTCTTCCCCGAATTCATGGTGCTCATGAAGCAGGGCGTGGCGCGCTTCACGCCGCACGTCTCGGGCGCCGACGTGCGCCTGGTCACCGCGCCCGACCTGCAGGACTTCGTGCGCGGGCTCGACGTGCTGATCTACGCCAGCGGCGCCAGCCACATCCGCGAGCACCTGCAGGAAGGGCGGCGCGCGATCGAGTTCCAGTACGTGCCCGATCCGCATGCCATCCAGCAGACGCTGATTCCCGCTATCGAACGATTGCGCAGCCCCACCCCGCCTATTAAGGACAACACACCGTGAAGATCAGCGAAATGAACTGGCTGCAGGTCGAGCAGTACCTGCAGAACGACGACCGCGCCGTGGTGCCGCTGGGCAGCACCGAGCAGCACGCCTACCTGAGCCTGTCGGTGGACAGCATCCTGAGCGAGAGCGTGGCGGTGGAGGCCGCGCAGCCGCTCGGCGTGCCGGTGTTCCCCGCGCTGGCCTACGGCATCACGCCGTATTTCATGGCCTACCCCGGCACCGTGTCGCTGCGCACCGAGACCTACCAGGCCCTGCTGACCGATGTGCTGGACAGCCTGCACACCGCCGGCTTCCGGCGCATCGTGCTGGTGAACGGCCACGGCGGCAACGCCCCTGGGCTCACGGCCATCAACCAGTGGCTGCCGAAGCACCCCGACAGCCGCGTGCGCCTGCACAACTGGTGGAACGCGCCGCGCACCATGGCCAAGGTCAAGGAGATCGACCCGCTGGCCTCGCATGCGTCGTGGATGGAGAACTTCACCAGCACGCGCCTGCCGGGTGTGGTGCAGCCCGATGTGCAGAAGCCCATGGTGGACGTGTCCGCGCTGCGCACGTCCACGCCCGAGCAGGTGCGCGAGATGCTGGGTGACGGCAATTTCGGCGGTCGGTACGAACGCTCGGACGCGGACATGGACCAGGTGTGGTCCGTGGCCATTGAGGAGACGCGCGCACTCATCACCAACTGGTAGGCAATGGCAGGCATGCAGAGCGAGCACAAGGACACCATCCTCATCTGGGGCGCAGGCGCCATCGGCGGCACGCTGGGCGCGTACTTCGCGCGCGCTGGCGAGGACGTGCTGCTGGTGGACATCGTCCAGGCCCACGTGGATGCGATCAACCGCGACGGCCTGGTGATCGAAGGCCCGGTCGAAGCCTTCACGCAGCGGCTGCGTGCGGTCACGCCGGAGCAGGTCGAGGGGCGCTTTCGCCGTGTCATCCTGGCCGTCAAGGCGCACCACACGGTGGAGGCGGTGCGCGCGCTGTTGCCGCACCTGGCCGACGACGGGTCGGTGCTGTCCGCGCAGAACGGGCTCAACGAGATCCTGATCTCCGAGCAGATCGGCGCCGAGCGCACGGTGGGCTGCTTCGTGAACTTTGGCGCCGACTGGCTGGAGCCCGGGCGCATCCTCTTCGGCAACCGCGCCACGGTGGCCGTGGGGGAACTCGATGGCGCCGATTCGCCGCGTGTGCGCGACTACCTGCGCCTGCTGCAGATCTTCGAGCCGCAGGCCGTGCTCACGCCCAACATCTGGGGCTACCTGTGGGGCAAGTTGGGCTACGGCGCGATCCTGTTCGCCACGGCGCTAACCAACGCTTCCATGTCCGAGAACCTGGCTTCGGAGCGGCACTTCCCGGTGTTCCACCGGCTGGGGTGTGAGGTCATGGCGCTGGCCCGCGCGCGCGGCGTGCAGCCGCTGGGTTTCAACGGTTTCGATCCGGCGGCCTTCATGCCCGGCGCCGAAGTGGCCGCGGCACAGCGCTCGGTGGCCGACATGGCGGAATTCAACCGCCACACGGCCAAGACGCATTCGGGCATCTGGCGAGATCTGGCGGTGCGCAAGCGCAAGACCGAAGTCGATGCGCAGATCGCCATCATGGTGCCGCTGGGTGCCGAGGCCGGTGTGCCCACACCGACCATCGCGCGGCTGGTGGACCTGATCCACGACATCGAGGAAGGGCGGCGCGAGCAGGCATGGGCCACGCTGGACCTGCTGGTGGAAGCATGAGCGCGCCGGGCCGTTCCCAAGCGCTCAGCACCGCAGCGCGTAGCGCGCAGGTGTGCCTGGTCATCGCGCCGGGCCGCTCCCAAGCGCTCAGCGCCGCAGCGCGTAGCGCGCAGGTGTGCCTGGTCACCGCGCCGGGCCGCTCCCAAGCGCTCAGCGCCGCAGCGCGCAGCGCGGAGGCATTCCTGTGAATACGGGTCTGTCGCAGCGCCGCGCCATCGTTACCGGTGCGGCCCAGGGCATCGGCCGCAGCATCGTGCAGGCCCTGGCCGCAGAGGGCGTGCAGGTGGCCGCATTCGACCTGGACGCCGAGGGCTTGCAGTCCGCACGCGCCGCGGGCGCCACGCACACCCACACGCTGGACCTGTCGCAGCGCGCGGCCGTGGCCGAGGCGGTGGACGCCTGTGCCGCGCAGTGGGGTGGCATCGACATCCTCGTGAACTGCGCGGGGGGCGTGCGCGGCCAGGTGGGGCGTCCGCTGGAAGCGGTCGACGAGCACGACTGGAACGTGCTGTTCGAGGCGAATGTCCACGGTGCCTTCTGGTGTGCGCAGGCCGTGGCTCCGCACATGAAGCGCGGCGGCTTCGGGCGCATCGTCAACATCTCCTCGGGCGCCGGGCTGCGCCCCAGCCTCACGGGCATCCAGGCCTACACCGCCTCCAAGCACGCGCTGGTGGGGCTCACCAAGCAGCTGAGCCTGGAGCTGGGCCCCTCGGGCATCACGGTCAACAGCGTGGCGCCGGGCTTCGTGTTGTCCAACCCGGCCACGCAGCGGCAGTGGGAGAGTTACGGTGCCGACGGCCAGCAACGCCTGCTGGAAAGCATCCACACGCGCCGCCTCGGCCAGCCGCAGGACATCGCGGATGCCGTCACTTTCCTGGTTTCCGATGCCGCGGGCTGGATCAGCGGCCAGATCCTGTCGGTGGACGGCGGGCGCTCCTGAGCGCCGCGGTGGCCCTTCAACACTTTCTGTTTCCCCATGCATACCACTCCCTTGACGCCGTCGGCCGACCCTTCCACCACCGCACCGGTGCCCGGCGCGCCCGGTGCGGACACACCGGCCTGGGCCTGGCCGGAGCAGGTCTGGCGCGACAAGGTCGACCACGTGCGCGCGGGCCGGCCCATGAAGCCGGCGCGCTGGAAGAACGGCGCACGCTGTGCGGTGGCGCTGTCCTTCGATTCCGACCACGAGACCAACGAGCTGCGCGATGGCGGCAAGTCCTACGGCCGCATGTCCCAGGGGCAGTACGGCAACCGGCAGGGCGTGCCGCGCATCCTGCGGGCGTTGGCGAAGCACGACGCCAAGGCCACCTTCTTCGTGCCCGCCGTGGCCGCGCTGCTGTACGAAGACGAGCAGCGCCGCGTGGTGGCAGAGGGGCATGAGGTCGGCATCCACGGCTGGATCCACGAACTCAACAGCCTATTGCCCTACGCCGTGGAGCGCGACCTGATGTTCCGCGCCACCGACACGCTGGAGCGCATCTGCGGCGTGCGGCCGGTGGGCATGCGCACCCCGTCGTGGGACTTCAGCCCCCACACGCTGCGCATCCAGCGCGAGCTGGGCCTGCTGTACGACTCCTCGCTGATGGCCGATGACGACCCCTACGAGCTGCTGGAGCAGGGCGAGGCCACCGGCATCGTGGAGCTGCCGGTGGAGTGGATACGCGACGACGCCGTGTACTTCAACATGAACCGCTTCACGGGGCTGCGGCCCTACACGCCGCCCACGGATGTCTACGACATCTTCCTGCGCGAGTTCGAGCGGGCCTACGACGAAGGCGGCCTGTTCCTGCTGACCATGCACCCGCACGTCATTGGCTACCGCTCGCGCATCTGGATCCTCGAGCAGCTGCTGGAGCACATTGGCCAACGCCAGGATGTGTGGATCGCCACCCACGCGGACATCGCCGCCTACGTCCAGGCCACCTGCCCGGCCTGAACGCCTGGACGACCGGCCCGAACCCCTCCATTCCCTGCCACCCATGACCCACACATCTCCTGCCCCCGGAACCTTCACGCTGGCCGTCCATGGGGGCGCCGGCACCATCCTGCGCGCGACCATGACGCCCGAGCGCGAGGCTGCCTACCACGCCGGCCTGCGCCGCGCGTTGGACGCGGGCCGCGGCGTGCTGGCCGCAGGCGGCAGCGCGCTGGACGCCGTGACCGCGGCCGTGCAGTGCCTGGAAGACGAGCCGCTGTTCAACGCCGGGCGCGGCGCGGTCTACACCAGCGATGGCAAGCAGGAGATGGATGCGGCCGTCATGAACGGCGCGGACCATGCGGCGGGCGCCGTGGCCGGCATCTGCGGCCCGCGCAACCCCATCCTCGCGGCCCGCGCGGTGATGGAGAAGTCCGAGCACGTGATGCTGACCGGCGATGCGGCGCTGGCCTTCTGCCGCGCCCAGGGCCTGGCGATGGAAGAAGCCGCCTATTTCTTCACCGAAGCGCGCTGGGAGGCGTTGCAGAGCACGCTGGCCATGCGCCGCACCGGCACGCAGGACCAAGACGAGTCCCGCAAGCACGGCACCGTGGGCGCCGTGGCGCGCGACATGCACGGCCATGTCGCGGCCGCCACGTCCACCGGCGGCATGACGGCCAAGATGCCCGGCCGCGTGGGGGACAGCCCCGTCTTCGGCGCGGGCACGTGGGCCGACGACGCCAGCTGCGCCGTGTCGGGCACGGGCCACGGCGAGGTGTTCATCCGTTTCGCTGCGGCCCACGAGATCGCGGCGCGCATGCGGCTCGCGGGCCAGGGCCTGCAGCAGGCGGCCGAAGGCGTGGTGATGGACCTGCTGGCGCCGCAGGGTGGCCCCGGCGGCGTGGTGGCCGTGGACGCACACGGCAACTTTGCGCTGCCGTTCAACTGCGCGGGCATGTACCGCGGCGCGGTCACGCAGGACGGCGTCCTGTGCACCGCGATCTACGACGAACCGCTGGTCGATTACACCGCCCGGCCACGCTGAGCCGGGCGGCGCGCCTGCGTCACTGCAGGTGCTTGCCCACCAGTCCCGCAAGTTCGAACATCGTCACCTGGGGCTTGCCGAAGATCTTCTGCAGCTTCGCGTCGGCGTTGATCGCGCGCTTGTCCTTGGCGTCCTGCAGCCCGTGGGCCTTGATGTAGTCCCACAGCTTCTTGATCACCTCGGTGCGTGCCACCAGCCCGTCGCCCACCACCGCAGCCAGCTCGGCGCTGGGCCGCAGGGTGCCGACCTTCGGCGTGGTGGCCTTCTTCGCGGCGGCGGGAGCCTTGGCGGCAGCAGACCCGGCGGCCTTCTTTGCCGGCGCTTTCTTGGCCGCAGTTTTGGCGGCCGTCTTCGCCGGAGCCTTGGCAGCAGCCTTGCCAGCGGCGGATTTGCCGGCTGCGGGCGCGGCGGCGGTCTTGCGCGGCGGGAATTTGGAGGGTGCGAACTCGAAGCCCACCTTGCCCGCCTCCGCGTCCCAGGCCAGCATGGCCTTGAAGTTGCGGCGCGTGCGCATGGAGACGAACTTGTCGAGCATGTCCGTCTTGCCCGTGGCCAGCAGCTTGGTGGCCTGCTCACGCGAGACAGGCTGCTGCAGGATCACGGTGCCGGTCTTGAAGCTGCAGCTGGGCGTGGGCTGTGCCGCAGTCGGCACGGACTTGCTGCACACGTAGTTCTTGCCATGTTCGTAGACGGGCGCGCCGCAGATGGGGCAGGCGCCCAGGGACTCCTGGGCCGCGAAGTCCACCAGCTCGCCGGTCTCGCCCTCGGCCAGGTCGTCGCCGAAGTCGAACTCGAGCTTCCAGTTCTTGTCTTCGTCGTTGAAGCCCAGCTTGATCTCGGCCGTGAAAGGCCAGCCGGCCTTGGAGCGGAAACCCTCCAGCGGGCCGATCTGCTTGGTGGCCACGAGCTGTTCCGCCTCCGTGATCTCGAAGGTGCGTCCGGCCGGTGACTTCGTGAACGAGAAGCCGCAGGCGCCGTCGCCGCTGCCCTTTTGGCCCGCGCAGGCGTAGCGACGGTAGTTCTCCTTGACCACGCCGCCGCAGTTGGGGCAGGGCGCCGCCAGCGTGGCGTAGTCGCCGGGCACGGTGTCGCGGTCGTATTCCTTGGCCTTCTTGACGATGTGCTCCGTCATCGCCGCGATCTCGCGCATGAAGGCGTCGCGGCTCAGCGTGCCTTTCTCCATCTGCGCCAGCTTGTATTCCCACTCGCCCGTGAGTTCGGCCTTGGAGAGCTCCTCCACACCCAGGCCGCGCAGCAGTGTCATGAGCTGGAACGCCTTGGCCGTGGGGATCAGCTCGCGGCCCTCGCGCAACATGTATTTCTCGTTCAGCAGCCCTTCGATGATGGCCGCGCGTGTCGCGGGTGTGCCCAGGCCCTTCTCCTGCATGGCCTCGCGCAGTTCGTCGTCGTCGATGGTCTTGCCTGCGCCTTCCATGGCGCCCAGCAGCGTGGCTTCGGAGTAGCGTGCCGGCGGGCGGGTCTTGAGCGCGCGCACGTCGGCGGATTCGACCCGCACCTTCTCGCCGGGCTTCACGGGCACCAGGTTCTTGCCGTCCTTCTCGTCTTCCTCGGTCACGGCCTCCTTGCCGTAGATGGCCATCCAGCCCGGCTTGACCAGCACCTTGCCGTCGGAGCGGAAGGCGTACTTCTTCGCCGCATGTTCGACGGTCGAGATACGCGTCGTGACCTGGAACTCTGCGCTCGGGAAGAACACCGCCAGGAAGCGGCGCACCACGAAGTCGTAGAGCTTCTGCTCGGCCTCCGACAGGCCGCTGGGCGCCTGCAGCGTGGGGATGATCGCGAAGTGGTCCGAGACCTTGGCGTTGTCGAAGATGCGCTTGGTGGGCTTGACGTAGTTGCCGTCGATGGCCTGCTTGGCGAAAGGCGCCAGGTGCTTCATGCCGCTTCCGGCCAGCATCTTCATCGTGTCCTTGACCACGGGCAGGTAGTCCTCGGGCAGCGCGCGCGAGTCGGTACGCGGGTAGGTCAGGGCCTTGTGGCGCTCGTACAGCGATTGCGCCAGCGCCAGCGTGGTCTTGGCCGAGTAGCCGAAGCGGCTGTTGGCCTCGCGTTGCAGCGAGGTCAGGTCGAACAACAGGCCGCTGGCCTGGGTGGTGGGCTTGCTCTCTTCGGTGACGGTAGCCGGCTTGCCACGCGCGGCCTCGGCGATGGCCTGGGCGTCGGCGGCGTTCCAGACGCGGTCGGCGCGCTGCTCGGGGTCGGGCTCGCCGTTGGCCAGCAGGGGTGCGCTGGCCTTCTTCCAGTTCGGATCGAAGTACTTGCCTGGGTACTGGCCGGCTTCGGCCTTGAAGACACCGTGGATCTCCCAGTAATCGCGGCTCACGAACTTGCGGATCTGCTCCTCGCGCTCCACCACCACGGAGAGGGTGGGCGTCTGCACGCGGCCTACCGTGGTCAGGAAGAAGCCGCCGTCGCGCGAGTTGAAGGCCGTCATGGCCCGCGTGCCGTTGATGCCCACCAGCCAGTCGGCCTCGGAGCGCGAACGTGCGGCGTCTGCCAGGCCCTGCATCTGGGCTTCGCTGCGCAGGTGCTCGAAGCCGTCACGGATGGCCTGCGGCGTCATGGACTGCAGCCACAGCCGCTTGACCGGCTTGCCCAGGGGCTTGGCGCCACCGGCGTACTGCTCGATGAGGCGGAATATCAGCTCGCCCTCGCGGCCCGCGTCACAGGCGTTCACGATGGCGGTCACGTCCTTGCGCTTGGCCTGCTTCACCACGGCGTTGAGCCGCGTCTTGGTCTTGTCCACCGGCTTCAGGTCGAAGTGCGGCGGGATCACGGGCAGGTGGGCGAAGCTCCACTTGCCGCGCTTCACGTCGTATTGCTCCGGCGCCTGGATCTCGACCAGGTGACCCACGGCACTCGTGACGACGTAGGTGTCGCTCTCGAAGTATTCATCGTGCTTCTCGAACTTGCCCACCGTGGGCGTGAGCGCCCGCACGATGTCCTGAGCGACCGACGGTTTTTCTGCAATTACCAGCGTTTTCATCTGACTACAATCCCCGATCTCGCGTACGCGCGGGTGCACACACGCAGGCACGCGCATGCGCGCCCATACGAGTTCACGTTACCAAATTTCCAAGGCCCCGATCAACATGCCCTCCGAGACAACGCCGGGCCGCCAACGCGCGGGCCAGCCTCCAGCAGGCCGCAGTGCAACGCCCGCGAAGGCTTCTTCCGCCCGGCGTATCCAGGTGCGCCGCTCGGGCGTGCATGGCAAGGGCGTGTTCGCGCTGCAGGACATTGCCGAGGGCGAGGTCATCATCGAGTACGTGGGCGAGATCATCAGTTGGAAGGAAGCGCAACGGCGCCATCCGCACGATCCCAAGGATCCCAACCACACCTTCTACTTCCATGTCGACGAGCACCGCGTGATCGACGCGCTGCACGGCGGCAACTCCTCGCGCTGGATCAACCATTCCTGCGACCCGAGCTGCGAGGCCGACGAGCAGGACGGTCGCGTGTTCATCAAGGCGCTGCGCAACATCCGCGCGGGCGAAGAGCTGAACTACGACTACGGCCTGATCATCGACGAGCGCTACACCCCCAAGCTCAAGGCCGAGTACCCCTGCTGGTGCGGGGCGAAGCAGTGCCGCGGCACCTTGCTCGCGCCCAAGCGGCGCCGTTGAGGGCGTGACACCGCGCCTCGCCTGGCCCCTGCCGCAGATGCGGGCGGCGCTGGACGCCCTGCTGCCCGGCATGCAGGCGGAGGCGGTGGCGGAGATCGGCTCGACCAGCACCGAGCTGATGCAGCGCCTGCGCGGCGGCGACGCCCGGCCGGTGCTGCTGGTGGCCGAACGCCAGAATGCCGGGCGTGGGCGACTGGGGCGCAGCTGGCACAGCGAGGCGGAGGGCGAGGCCGCATCCTCGGAGCTTCCCTCCCTCACTTTCTCGATGGTCCTGCCGCTGTCGCCTGCGGACTGGTCCGGGCTGTCGCTGGCGGTGGGCGTGGCCGTGGTGCAGAGCCTGCATCCCGCACTGCAGTTGAAATGGCCCAACGACATCTGGTTCGAGGACCGCAAGCTGGGGGGCATCCTCATCGAGACCGCCACCTTCGGCGCGCAGCGCCATGTGGTGATCGGCATCGGCATGAATCTGCTGCCGCGCACGGTGGCGGAGGCGTCCACGCCCCTGGCCTGCCTGCGGGAGCTGTTGCCTAAGGTGGATGCACCCGAGGCCTTGCAACGGCTGGCGCCGGCCTTGCTGGGCGCGGTGCTGCGTTTCGAGCGCGAGGGATTCGCACCCTTCCGGCAGGACTTCCTGGCGCGGGATGCGCTCGCGGGGCGGGAGGTCGGGCTCAGCGATGGCAGCTTCGGCGTGGCCGAAGGGGTCGATGCCTCCGGAGTGCTGCAGCTGCGCACCCCGGTTGGCATGGTGCAGGTCCACAGCAACGAAGTGAGCGTGCGCCCGGCGGCCCTGGGGATGGTCGCGGGCTGGGGCCGCGCGGCGCGGGACTGAGGCATGTTGCGCCTCGTCGTCGTGTTGTTGATCCTTGCCAACGGGCTGTACTTCGCCTGGTCCCAGGGCAGCCTGCGCGGTTATGGGCTGGGGCCGGCGCCCCAGCGCGAGGCGTTTCGCCTGGAGCAGCAGGTGCGGCCCGGCGCCGTGAAGATCCTGTCGCCGGCCGAGGCCCGCGAGCAGGAAGCCGCTCCCCGGGCCGCCACGGGCAGTGAGTGCCTGGTGGCTGGCGTGTTCACCGACCTGCAGGCGGCCGCCCTGCGCCAGGCCGCGCAGTTGGCCCTGCCCGAAGGCAGTTGGCAGATGGAGGCCACCACCGAGCCCGCCCGCTGGATCGTCTACATGGGCAAGTACCCCGACAGCCAGACGCTGGCCCGCAAGCGCACCGAGCTGGCGGCGTTGCAGCTGCGCTTCGAGCCACTGTCCAACCCCGCATTGGAATACGGCCTCTCGCTGGGCGGCTACGACTCCCAGGCCGAGGCGGAGCGCCAGCTCGCTGTCCTCGGCAGGCGCGGTGTGAAGACCGCCACTGTGGTGCAGGAGCGCCCTGAGCTGCGCGGCTTCCGCCTGCGTGTGCCGGCCGCCGACGAGGCGCTCAAGGCCCGGCTTGCCGAACTGCGGACGCCACTGGTGGGCAAGGCGTTGCGCAGCTGCGGCTGAGGCTGAGGCTGAGGGATGGCGCAGGCTGGCCGGCATCAGCCGCTGCCGTAGGCCTCCAGCCCCAGGTGCACCACCACCGCGACGTCGGATCCTACGGCCTGGCGGAACTCGGCTTCGGCCTGGCCCACGGCGCGCCGGTGGGCTCCCAGCCATTGCAGCCCGGTGTCGGTGAAGGTGATGCGCAGCGCGCGTGCGTCGTGCGGATCCGCGCTGCGCCGCACGAGGTTCCAGGCTTCGCACTGGTCCACCAGCTTGCCCATGGCCTGCTTGGTGATGCCTGCGTGACCGGCCAGCGTGCTGAGGCTGCAGCCCTCCTGCGGCAGATGCCGCGTGATCTGGATGTGGGATGCGCCCAGCTGGCCCCGCGCCGCAAGATGCGCCAGCGCCAGGGACAGCTCCTCGTCCTGGGCCATCAGGGCCAGCACGCGGGTGTCGAAGCGGCTGCTGGCCAGCGCCAGCAACCGGCCCAGATGCGTATGGCGCCAGGTGTCTGAGGAGGCAGTCTCGGGCATGGCCAGATGGTAAATCAAATTGACTAAAAAATCGGTTTACGACGCCCAACGTGGCCCGTAAACTACTGTTCAAACATCCAGACTGTGATTAACTGCAGACGGATGCCACCACCACTGACTGAAAGGGATTCCATGGACGCCGCCGTCAAAACCAACCCCGTTGCCACCAGCGAAAAAGCCCGCGCCCTGCAGGCCGCGCTGGCCCAGATCGAAAAGCAGTTCGGCAAGGGGACCATCATGCGCCTGGGCGAAGGCGAGGTCATCGAGGACATCCAGGTGGTCTCCACCGGCTCGCTGGGCCTGGACATCGCGCTGGGCGTGGGGGGCCTGCCACGTGGCCGCGTCATCGAGATCTACGGCCCTGAATCCTCCGGCAAGACCACGCTGACGCTGCAGGTCATCGCCGAGATGCAGAAGCAGGCCGGCACCTGCGCCTTCGTTGACGCCGAGCATGCGCTGGACATCCAGTACGCGCAGAAACTGGGCGTGAACCTGCAGGACCTGCTGATCAGCCAGCCCGACACCGGGGAACAGGCGCTGGAGATCGTGGACTCGCTGGTGCGCTCGGGTGCCGTGGACCTGATCGTCGTGGACTCGGTCGCCGCGCTGACCCCCAAGGCCGAACTCGAAGGCGAGATGGGTGACTCCCTGCCTGGCCTGCAGGCCCGCCTGATGAGCCAGGCGCTGCGCAAGCTCACGGCCACCATCAAGAAAACCAACTGCATGGTCATCTTCATCAACCAGATCCGCATGAAGATCGGCGTGATGTTCGGCAGCCCCGAAACGACGACCGGCGGCAACGCGTTGAAGTTCTATGCCTCCGTGCGCCTGGACATCCGCCGCACCGGCACCATCAAGAAGGGCGAAGAGGCCATCGGTAACGAGACCAAGGTCAAGGTGGTGAAGAACAAGGTCTCGCCTCCTTTCAAGACGGCCGAGTTCGACATTCTTTTCGGTGAAGGCATCAGCCGCGAGGGCGAGATCATCGACATGGGCGTGGAGGCGCGCATCCTGGAGAAGTCCGGCGCCTGGTACGCCTACAACGGCGAGAAGATCGGGCAGGGCCGCGACAACGCGCGCGAGTTCCTGCGCGAGAACACCAACCTGTCGCGCGAGATCGAGAACAAGGTGCGCGAGTCGCTGGGCATCCCGCTGCTGGCTGCGTCCGTGGATGCGGTGGAAGAAAAGCCCAAGGCTGGCAAGAAGGGTGAGAAGGCCGACAAGGCCGATAAAGCAGAGAAGGCCGAGAAGGCTGACAGGGTTGAGTAAGGACGCGCCGGGTCGTGGCGTCCTTCTCCTCGGGTCCGCGCCGCGCGATGACGGCGCCGCCTTCGCTCAAGGGGCGCGCCTTGCGCCTCCTGGGCACACGCGAATATTCGCGGCTGGAGCTCGAGCGCAAGCTGGCGCCGCATGCCGAGGATCCCGAAGCCCTGCGGGTGGCGCTCGACGACCTGCAGGCCAAGGGCTTCATCAACGACCAGCGTGTGGTGGAGTCCGTCCTGCATCGCCGTGCCGCCACCTTCGGTGAGGCCCGTATCCGCAGGGAGCTGCAGCAGAAGGGCCTGGACGCCGATGCGGCGTCTGTATTGCGCGGCTCCGAACTGGAGCGTGCCCGTGCACTATGGCTGCGCAAGTTCGGCCACACGGCACAGGGCGTCGATCCATTCAGCAAGGAAGGCATGGCCGAACGCGCACGCCAGATGCGCTTCCTCGCCGCGCGGGGATTCGGTGGGGACACCATTCGCCGTGTGGTGCGCGGCGCCGCCGAGGACATGCCGCCGGAGGAACCCCTCTGATGGAAGCCCCCAGCGCCGGAGCGCGGGGCGCTCTTCTCAGAGCCCCAGCATCAGCTTGAGGTTTTGCACCGCGGCGCCGCTGGCGCCCTTGCCCAGGTTGTCCAGCCGCGCAATCACCACCGCGTGGCGGTATTCCTCATTGGCGAACACGCGGATCTCCAGCTGGTTCGTGTCGTTGAGGGCCAGTGCGTCGAGCTTGCCGCTGTCAGTGGGTGGCAGCACCTGCACGAACTGTTCGGGCGTGTTGCTGGCGGCATAGTGCGCGGCCAGAGCCGCATGCAGGTCGGCGGCCTTCGGCTTGCCGGGCAGGGTGTCCAGGTGCAGCGGCAGCTGCACCAGCATGCCCTGGCGGAAGTTGCCGACGGCGGGCGTGAAAAGGGGCCGGCGGGCCAGCCCGGTGTAACGCATGATTTCGGGAATGTGCTTGTGCGACAGGCCCAGCGCATAGGCTTCGAACAGCGGCGCCTCTCCCTTCTCGTAGGCTTCGATCATGCTGCGGCCGCCCCCTGAATAACCGCTCACCGAAGGCAACGCCACGGGGAAATCCGTCGGCACCAGCCCGGCGTCGATGAGCGGGCGCAGGATCGCGATGGCGCCGGTGGCGTAGCAGCCAGGGTTGGCCACACGGTCGGCGGCCGCCACCTTCTGCGCGTGTCCGGCCAACAGCTCGGGGAAGCCGAAGGTCCAGCCCGGGTGCACGCGGTGCGCGGTAGAGGCATCGATGATCTTGGGTTTGCGGCCCAGCAATTGGTCGATGAGCGCCACGGACTCCTTGGCCGCGTCGTCGTGCAGACACAGGACCACCATGTCGACGCTGGCCATCAGGTCACGCTTCGCAGCCGGGTCCTTGCGCAGTTCGGAAGGGATGCTCACGAGCTCGATGCCGGGGATGGCAGGAAGCCGCTCCCGGATCTGCAGGCCGGTGGTGCCGGCCTCGCCATCGATGAATACCTTGGCCATGGTGGAGTCCTTCTGCGATATGCGGTACGGGTGGGGTGCGGTGGGGTGCGGGCGCCGCTGCCCGGTGGGTGGGCCCAGTCCGGTGCGCGACGCATTGGTGCGTCGCACCATGATACATTTACCGGCTTCGGCGCTCGCTGGCGGTCCGGCCCGGACCGCTTCCTCCAGGCATTGCGGGCTGTTTCCAACCCCGAAAGAAACCCTCATGAAGATTCACGAATACCAAGGCAAGGAAATCTTGCGCAATTTTGGTGTCCCGGTGCCGCGTGGCATCGCGGCGTTCACGGTGCAGGAGGCGGTGGAAGCAGCGCAGAAACTAGGCGGCCCTGTGTGGGTGGTCAAGGCGCAGATCCACGCCGGCGGCCGTGGCAAGGGTGGTGGCGTGAAGGTTGCCAAGTCCGTCGACGACGTCAAGCGCCTGGCCGGCGAGATCCTGGGCATGCAGCTCAAGACGCACCAGACCGGCCCCGAAGGCCAGAAGGTCCGCCGCCTGTACATCGAGGACGGTGCCGACATCAAGAACGAGCTGTACGTGTCGCTCGTCACCGACCGCGCCACGCAAAAGATCGCCTTCATCGCCTCCAGCGAAGGCGGCATGGACATCGAGGAAGTGGCGCATTCCACCCCCGAGAAGATCGTCACCGAATACATCGATCCGCTGGGCGGCATCACGCCTGAGCAATCGAAAAAGATCGCGGCGGCCATCGGCCTCACCGGCGGCTCGGTGGACCAGGCCGTGGATCTGTTCGCCAAGCTCTACAAGTGCTACATGGACACCGACGCGTCGCTGGTGGAGGTCAACCCGCTGAACTGCGACTCCAAGGGCAACCTGCTGGCCCTGGATGCGAAGTTCAACTTCGACTCCAACGCGCTGTTCCGCCATCCTGAGATCGTGGCCCTTCGCGATCTGGACGAAGAAGATCCGGCCGAGATCGAGGCCTCCAAGTTCGACCTGGCCTATATCAGCCTGGACGGCAACATCGGCTGCCTGGTCAACGGCGCTGGCCTGGCCATGGCCACCATGGACACCATCAAGCTCTTCGGCGCCGAGCCGGCGAACTTCCTGGACGTGGGCGGCGGTGCCACCCCCGAGAAGGTCACCGAGGCCTTCAAGATCATGCTGAAGAACCCCAAGGTCAAGGCCATCCTGGTCAACATCTTCGGCGGCATCATGAAGTGCGACACCATCGCCACCGGCGTGATCACCGCCTGCAAGGCCGTGAACCTGTCCGTGCCGCTGGTGGTGCGTATGAAGGGCACCAACGAAGAGCTCGGCAAGAAGATGCTGGCCGAGTCCGGCCTGCCCATCATCAGTGCCGACACCATGGCCGAAGCGGCCCAAAAAGTTGTTGCCGCAGTGAAGTAAGGAGCCGCCATGTCCATCTACATCAACAAGAACACCAAGGTCATCACCCAAGGCATCACGGGCAAGACCGGCCAGTTCCACACCGAGAAGTGCCAGGAATACGCCAACGGCAAGGAATGCTTCGTCGCCGGCGTGAACCCCAAGAAGGCCGGCGAGAAGATCTTCAACATCCCGATCTACGCATCGGTGAAGGAAGCCGCCTCGGAAACCGGCGCGACCGTCTCCGTGATCTACGTGCCGCCTGCAGGCGCTGCCGCCGCGATCTGGGAAGCCGTCGAGGCCGACCTGGACCTGGCGATCTGCATCACCGAAGGCATCCCGGTGCGCGACATGCTCGAAGTGCGCAACAAGATGAAGGCCAAGGAAGCCAAGGGCGGCAAGAAGACGCTGCTGCTGGGCCCCAACTGCCCCGGCCTGATCACGCCCGACGAGATCAAGATTGGCATCATGCCCGGCCACATCCACCGCAAGGGCCGCATCGGCGTGGTCTCGCGCTCCGGCACGCTGACCTACGAAGCCGTGGCGCAGCTGACCGAGATCGGCCTGGGCCAGTCCAGTGCCGTCGGCATCGGTGGTGACCCGATCAACGGCCTGAAGCACATCGACGTGATGAAGGCCTTCAACGACGATCCGGACACGGATGCCGTGATCATGATCGGCGAGATCGGCGGCCCCGACGAGGCGGAAGCCGCCCGCTGGTGCAAGGCCAACATGAAGAAGCCGGTGGTCGGCTTCATCGCCGGCGTGACGGCGCCCCCCGGCAAGCGCATGGGACACGCCGGCGCGCTGATCAGCGGCGGCGCCGACACGGCCGATGCCAAGCTGGCCGTGATGGAGGAAAGCGGCTTCAAGGTCACGCGCAACCCCTCCGAAATGGCGAAGCTGCTGAAGGCTGCCTTGTAAGCAAAATTACGCAGTCGATGCGGTCTCCCGTGTTTTTACACTGAAGGCCAGCGCGAACGGGCCACCGCATCCTCGAGTGCCGGTGGCCTTTTTCTTTGGTGGCGCACAACATTCTTTGGAGATATGTGGATGGAAATGCTGCAATCGGCCGTCTTCTGGATCGGCCTGCTCAAGATCGTCTGGATCAACATCATCCTGTCGGGCGACAACGCGGTGGTGATCGCGCTGGCGGCGCGCTCACTGCCTCCCGTGCAGCAGAAGAAGGCGATCTTCTGGGGCTCCGGCGCGGCGGTGGTGCTGCGGATCGTGCTGACAGTGGTGGCCGCCAAGCTGCTGCGGCTGCCCTTCCTGCAGATCATCGGCGGCCTGCTGCTGCTGTGGATCGGCGTTCAGCTGCTCGAGGGCGGCGAGGATGGTGATGGCGATGCCAAGGAACACGGCAACCTGATGGCCGCCGTACGCACAATCCTGATCGCCGACCTGGTGATGAGCCTGGACAACGTGATCGCCGTGGCGGCCGCGGCGCAAGGCAGCATGGTGTTGCTGGTGCTGGGCCTGGCGATCAGCATCCCGCTGGTGATCTTCGGCAGCACGCTGATGATCCGCCTGATGGAGCGGTTCCCGATCATCGTGGTGTTCGGCGCGGCGCTGATCGGCTGGGTGGCGGGCGAGACCATGGTCCAGGATTCTGCCCTGGCGGGCTACACGGCGTCCTCCCATGTGCTGGGCTACGTGGCGGCGGCGCTGGGCGCGATCCTGGTCGTGGTCGTTGGCAAATGGCGCGCTCGCCGCAGCAGGACTGCGGAGGCCGCGGCATCCTGACCACACCCGCGCTTCGACCCCCTTTCCAGGCGGGCCGGAGCGCTCCCATCAGGTGCATCGCGGCTTGAGGTGTGTGCTGCAACTGCGCGTCAGCATTGGCGAAAAAACGACGGTAGCGCGCCCGGCGCATCTTGTAGTCCCTGCAGGCCTCTGCTAACGTTACTTTTGGCTTCACAATCCGTACGGCGTAGGCTCCTTCATGGTCACGTTCCACGGTGGGTGGCAGTGCAAATACTCGGCTGAGGTTGGGACGTGGCTACTAAATCATCATCAAAGACCGCTCAGTTCTGGCGCGCCGACTGGTTTGCGGGGGTGGCCATCGTGTTGGCGGTGCTGGTACTGCACCAGGCCACGGACCTGATCGGCACCCTGGAGCGCCGCTTCTACGACTTCGCCAGCACCAGCACCTCGCGCCATCCCTCGGACCGTGTGGCGATCATTGCCATCGACGACCAGAGCGTCGCGAACATCGGCCGTTGGCCCTGGCCGCGCGACATCCATGCCAAGCTGATCGACATGCTGGCGCAGGCCAAGGCCAAGACCATCGTGCAGACGGTGTTCTTCTTCGAGCCGCAGGTCGATCCCGGGCTGGCCTACATCCGCAAGATGAAGACATTGCTGGCGGGCGGCGATGGCAGTGCCCAGGGTGCTGCGCTGAACCAGGTCATCGCCGAAGCCGAGCGGGCACTGGACACCGATGCCGTGCTGGCGGCCAGCGTGGCCAACGCGGGCAACGTGCTGGTGCCTTCCGTCTTCGCGCTGGGCGAGCCCCAAGGCAACCCCGACAAGCCGCTGCCGGACTTCGCGCTGAAGAGCGCCATCAAGGAACAGGGCTTCTCCATTCCCGCGATCAGCGCGCAGATGCCCATCGAGTCGATCGGCAAGGCCGCGGCCGGCATCGGCCACCTGAACCAGATGCAGGATGTCGACGGCGCCGTGCGCATGGAGCCGCTGCTGGTCAACTACTACGGCAACTCTGTGCCCTCGATGGCGTTGCTGGCCGCGGCACGCAGCCTGAACCTCGGGCCGACGGATGTGCGCCTCAACCCCGGCGAGTCGGTGCAACTGGGCAAGCTGCGCGTGAAGACGGACGAGGCCGCGCTGATGCTGCCGCAGTTCTACCCCGCCCGCGACGGCCGCCCGCCGTTCCCCATCGATTCCTTCTACGACGTCCTCAACGGCAAGATCCCCGCGTCCAAGTACACCGACAAGATCGTCATCATCGGCGCCACGGCAGCGGGGGTGGGCGTGCAGTTCCCCGCGCCGGGTTACCCGAGCGTGTCGCCGGCGGAGACCATCGCGCACATCACCTCCAGCATCCTCAGCGAGCATTTCATCGTGCAGCCGACCTGGGGAATATGGGCCGTGCTGGCCGTGGTCCTGCTGGTGGCGGCCTACATCATCGCGTTGCTCCCGCGCCTCTCGGCGGGCACTGCGGCCATCATCACGCTGGTAGCCTTCGTCGCGCTGCTGGGCACCGAGTTCGGCATGCTGGCCAGTGCGGGCATCTGGATGAAGCTGGTGTTCCCGGCCTTCCTGCTGGTGATCGGGCATCTGGCGCTGACCACCAAGCGCTTCCTGGTCACCGAGGCGGGCAAGCTCAAATCCGACGAAGAGTCCGCGGAGACCAACCGCATGATGGGCTTGGCACTGCAGGGCCAGGGCCAGCTGGATGCCGCCTTCGACCGCTTCCGCCGTGTGCCGATGGCCGACGCGGTGATGGGCAACCTCTACAACCTGGCACTGGACTTCGAGCGCAAGCGCCAGTTCAACAAGGCCGAGGCCGTGTACGAACACATGGCGGCCTACGACAAGGACTACAAGGACCTGCAGTCCAAGCTCAGCCGGGCCAAGAACCTGTCCACCACCGTCATGCTCGGCGGCAGTGGTGGCCATCCTGGCGGCACCATGCTGCTCGATGGTGGCGCGGTCGAGAAGCCCATGCTGGGCCGCTACCAGGTGGACAAGGAGCTGGGCAAGGGCGCCATGGGCGTGGTGTACCTGGGCAAGGACCCGAAGATCGGCCGCGTGGTGGCGATCAAGACCATGGCCCTCAGCCAGGAATTCTCGGGCGACGACCTCGTCGATGCGCGCGAACGCTTCTTCCGCGAGGCCGAAACGGCGGGCCGCCTGCAGCACCAGAACATCGTCACCATCTTCGATGCCGGCGAGGAGCACGATCTGGCCTACATCGCCATGGAGTTCCTGAAGGGCCGCGACCTGCTGGAGTTCTGCAAGGATGGCAACCTGCTGCCGGTGCCCAAGGTGCTGTCCATCGTCGCGCGCGTCGCCGAGGCGCTGGCCTATGCGCACCGGCAGAACGTCGTGCACCGCGACATCAAGCCGGCCAACATCATGTACGAGGTCGACAGCGACACGGTGAAGGTGACCGACTTCGGCATTGCGCGCATCACCGACTCCAGCAAGACCAAGACGGGCCTCGTGCTGGGCACGCCCAGCTTCATGTCGCCGGAGCAGCTGGCAGGCAAGAAGGTGGACGGGCGCTCCGACCTGTATTCGCTGGGCGTGATGATGTTCCAGATGCTGACGGGCGTGCTGCCCTTCCGCGGCGACTCCATGGCCGAGCTGATGTTCAAGATCGCCAACGAGGAAGCGCCCGACGTGCGCATCATCCGCAAGGACCTGCCGGAGAGCCTGGCCAACCTGGTGGCCCTGTCCGTGAGCAAGCGCCCCGAGACGCGGTACCAGGATGGCGACCAGTTCGCGGCCGACCTGCGCAGCGTGATGGCGGAGTTGTCAGGCTCGCCGCTGGCGAGCGCCGTCTCCACCGGAGGCGTACAGGCGCGTGCCACCTCCACGGGGCCCTTGGGCCACGAGAAGACGGCAGTCATGGGCACCGCGACGATGTCGCAGGCCACGGTGGCGGTGAAGGCGCCCGACTTCGAGAAGACCGCCGTGCACCAGCACCAGCCATCAGCCCCTGGCGCTGCGGGAGACGGCTTCGAGAAGACGGCCATCCACCCCAGCCAGCACACGAACGTTGCCAACCGTCCCGGTCCGGCGAGCACCACGACCCCGGACGTCGAAATCTAGCAGCAGGCGCGGCACCGATGATCTACAACTTCTGCACCCGAACCGATCCGGGGCGCGCCCGGGAAAACAACGAAGATGCCGTGGTGGTGGACGACGCCACCCAGCTCTGCGTGCTGGCCGATGGCATGGGCGGCTACAACGCCGGCGAGATTGCCAGCGGCATGGCCACGGCGTTCATCAAGTCGGAGATGGCGCGCTGGCTGTCGGAGGTGGGCCGCAATGCGAAGGTCAGGGAGATCCGCCGCGCACTGGAGATCTGCGTCGAGAACGCCAACCGCTCCATCTTCAACGCGTCGGATTCCAACCCCCAGTACGCGGGCATGGGCACCACGCTGGTAGTGGGCGTATTCCGCGACAACGCCCTCGTGCTGGGGCACATTGGAGACTCCCGTTGCTACCGCCTGCGCGGCAACGTGCTGGAGCAGATCACGAAGGACCATTCGCTGCTGCAGGAGCAGATCGATGCGGGCCTGATCACGCCCGAGCAGGCGCAGGGCTCGAGCATCAAGAACCTCGTCACCCGCGCGCTGGGTGTGGACGATGCGGTGGCGCTGGAGGTCAACGACCACGAAGTCGAGGTCGGCGACTGTTATCTGATGTGCTCGGACGGCCTGTCAGACATGGTTGACGATGCGGAAATAGCCAGTATCCTCGGAGGCCCTTTGCCCATCGAGCAGAAGGCGGATGCCCTTGTCGCCGCAGCCAATGACCATGGTGGCAGGGACAACATTTCCGTCTTGCTGGCACAGGTCGACTCCGGCTCCGAGAAGCGCGGGTTGATATCCAGACTGTTGGGAAAATAGTAAGCTCAAAGCGTATGTTGCAAACAAGCCATAGGAACAGGAGTCGGTCATGCCGAAAATGATCGTGTCGATCGATGGGGTTGTGATCAAGGAGGTCCAGCTCACCAAAGATCGCACCACCTTGGGTCGTCGCCCCTACAACGATGTAGTGATCGACAACCTGGCGATCAGCGGCGAACACGCGGTGTTCCAGCTCACCGGCAACGACGTCTTCATCGAAGACCTGAACAGCACCAACGGCACCTACGTCAACGGCAAGGCCGCCAAGAAGCAGCAGCTGCACAACGGCGACACCGTCGAGGTCGGCAAGTACAAGATCAAGTTCGTGGGTGAAGCCGCTGCGGACGGCTTCGAGAAGACGATGATGGTCAAGTCCAGCGTGGGCATGGGCGCCGCCGCGCCGGCCTCGCAGTCGATGGGCTTGGGCGCCGCTCCCGCTTCGCGGCCCATGCCGTTGTCCTCGTCTCCGGCGTCCTCGGCGCCCTCCACCGCCCAGGCCTCCATCAAGGTGTTGTCCGGTGCGGCCTCCGGCCGGGAAGTCCCCTTGACCAAGGTCGTGACCACCATCGGCAAGCCGGGTGTGGCGGTGGCCGCGATCACGAAGCGCCAGCATGGCTTCGTGGTGCACCATGTCGAAGGTGCTGGCAACCCGTCGCTCAATGGTTCACCCATCGGGACCGATCCGGTGTCGCTGAAGAACGGGGACCTGATCGAACTCGCCGGGACCCAGATGCAGTTCGTGCAGGCCTGAAGCCACCCAGACTCCTCCTTCATCGCTGGTTCGCCAGGCAGTCACATAGCGGGGTGGCATGGGAACGTTATCCAAACACTGGCCCCGCATCCTCGTCACCCTGCTCCCCCTGATCTTTGCGTTGCTGCACGCCACGGGCGTGTTGCGGCTGGGGGTGCTCGACCGGCTCGACAGCATCATCTACGACGCCCGCCTGCGGGCCACCATGCCTGGCACGCTGGACAGCCGCATCGTGATCGTGGACATCGACGAGAAAAGCCTGGCGGAGGTGGGCCGCTGGCCTTGGGGGCGCAACAAGATGAGCGCGCTCACGGAAGAACTCTTCGAGCGGCAGAAGGTCGCCATCGTCGGCTTCGACGTGGTCTTCGCCGAAGCCGACGAGAGCTCGGGCCTCAAGCGGCTCAGCGAGCTGGCCCAGAACGAACTGCGCGAGCAAGCCGGCTTCGTCGACAAGCTGCGCCAGCTCCAGACGTCGCTGGACTATGACGCGATGTTCGCCAAGTCTTTGCAGGGCCGGCCTGTGGTGTTGGGCTTCTACCTGACCAGCGACCGGGACGGCCGCACCTCGGGTGTGTTGCCGGCGCCGGTCATGGAGAAGGAGGCGTTGCAGGGCCGCCCTGTCACCTTCACGAGCTGGAACGGTTATGGCGCGAACATCCCGATCCTCGCCAAGGCCGCCCCCATCGCAGGCCACTTCAACCCGATTCCCGAAGGGGATGGCGTGGTGCGGTCCCTGCCGCTGGTGGCGGAGTTCCAGGGCCGGTATTACGAGTCCCTGTCCCTGGCCATGTTCCGGCTGCTGGCCGGGTCTCCCACCGTGGTGCCCGGGTTTCCCAAGGAGCGGTTTCTCAGCCGCAACTACCAGGGCCTGGAGAGCATCCAGCTGAAGCTGGGCGCCAAGACGTTGGCCATTCCGGTCGATGACAGAGTTTCGTCGCTCGTACCGTTCCGGGGGTATGGCGGGCCCCGTGGCGGCTCCTTCCAGTATGTTTCCGCCTCGGACCTGCTCTCGAAGGCGATACCGGCGGGCCAGTTGCGGGAGAAGATCATCCTGGTGGGCACCACGGCGCCAGGCCTGCAAGATCTTCGCGTCACGCCCGTCAACGAGATCTATCCCGGTGTGGAGGCGCATGCCAACGTGATCTCCGGCTTGCTCGACGGGCAGGTGCTGGTCAAGCCCGATTACGCGGTGGGCTATGAGGTGGTCGTGCTGGTCATTGCGGGGCTGCTGCTGGCTTTTGCGTTGCCGCTGATTTCCGCCACGCGCGCCGTGGTGCTCAGCGTCTTCGTGCTGTTGCTGATCGGCCTGCTCAATGTCTGGTTGTACCTCGGTTACGGCCTCGTGCTGCCGCTGGCCTGTGCGATCTGCATGGCCGGCATGGCATTCGCGTTGAACATGAGTTATGGGTATTTCGTGGAAAGCCGCTCCAAGCGTGAACTGGCCAACCTTTTCGGAACC
Organism: Burkholderiaceae bacterium; assembly: GCA_965278985.1. Classification (GTDB taxonomy): domain Bacteria; phylum Pseudomonadota; class Gammaproteobacteria; order Burkholderiales; family Burkholderiaceae_C; genus CAISIP01. The sequence continues at coordinate 5,237,741 of OZ257131.1, forward strand.
TATGTGCCCCCCGAGCTGGTGGACGAGATGGTCAAGGATCCGGACAGCTACAGCATGCAGGCCACGAACCGCCAGATGACGGTCATGTTCTGCGACATGCGTGGCTTCACGAAGATGTCCGAAAAGATGGAGCCGCTGAAGCTGCAGGCGCTGCTCAACGAAGTCTTCAGCCGGCTCACCGGCCTGATCCGCAGCAACCGCGGCACCATCGACAAGTACATGGGGGACTGCGTGATGGCCTTTTGGGGCGCGCCGGTGGAAACCCCCGAGCACGCCCACTTGGCCGTCAAGGCTGCGATGGAGATGGCCAACGCAGTGCGCAGCATCAACGAGGAGCACCGCGCGAAGGGCATTCCGGAGATCGGCATCGGCATCGGCATCAACACCGGCATCATGTGCGTGGGCGACATGGGTTCGAATATCCGCCGGAGCTATACCGTCATCGGGGACGCGGTGAATCTGGGCTCCCGGCTCGAGGGCCTGTCGAAAGAGTATGGTGTGGACATCGTGGTGAGCGAGTCCGCCCGCAAGCTCGCGCCGGACTTCGGCTGGCAGGAGCTGGACCGCGTGCGCGTGAAGGGCAAGGAACAGGCCGTGTCCATCTTCTGGCCCCTGGCGCCTGCCAACCGCATGGGTGCGGAATCGGAGGCGGAAGTCAAGCTCTGGGGCAACTTCCTGCGGGCCTACCGGGCCCAGGACTGGGACCAGTGTGACGTGGTCATGCTCAACCTACAGCGTATGAATGGGAAAAAGTACCTTTACCATCTGTACAACGAGCGGGTAGCGTCGATGAGAATGCTGCCTTTTGACCCCGAATGGGACGGGGCCACCAATTTCACCACCAAGTAAGGAGCCGCGATGAGAGTGCGTGTGTTGGGCTGCTCAGGCGCTATCGCCAAGGACTGCCGAACCACGTCCTTTCTGATCGACCGCGACCTGCTGATCGACGCAGGCACCGGCGTCGGTGACCTGACGCTGGAGGAAATGGTGCAGGTGGAACATGTGTTCCTGACCCATTCGCACCTGGACCATGTCGCGGCGCTGCCGTTGATGGTCGACTCCGTGGCGTCGCGCCGTGGCAAGCCCCTCAAGATCCACGCGCTCGCCGGCACCATCGCGGCGCTCAAGGCGCACATCTTCAACGACATCATCTGGCCGGATTTCAGCCGCATCCCCTCGCGCGACGCGCCGTTCATCAGCTTCCACGAGATCACCACCGGCCAGACCTTGCAGGTCAACCGCAAGCTGCTGGAGGTCTTGCCCGCCGTGCACACGGTTCCGGCCTGCGGCTATGCGGTGACTTCGGGCACGGGCTGCTGGGTGTTCTCAGGGGACACGGAGCGCAATCCGGCGTTCTGGAACCGCGTGAACGAGCTCAACGTGGCCATGCTCGTCATCGAGACGGCGTTCAGCAACCGCGAGAAGGACCTGGCCAAGCTCAGCCTGCACCTGTCGCCCGGCGTGCTGGCCAACGAGCTCGACTGCATCGACAAGGACCGCAACTACCCGATCTACATCACGCACACCAAGCCTGCGGAAACGGATCTGATCATGGAAGAAATCCAGAAATTCGACCAGACCGCGATCACGGGCCCCAATGTGACGCATGACATCCGGTGGTTGCGGGCGGGGCAGGAGTTCGAGCTATGAGCGCCCGCCTGGCCGTTCCGCAGGGTGCTCGCACCGCAGCGCGTCGCGCGGAGGTTACCCAGTGAGCGCCGTCATGAAGCCCGCCGGCCTGGAGCGCTCGCCCGAGCAGGCCTTCTTCGAGAGCCAGAAGCTGCCGCCGGAAAAGCGCGGCATCACCTTCGAGGCGCTGTTCTACCGCCAGCTGCACCACGTCACTGCGCGCATCCACGACACCGAGAACCTCGACCAGATCATGCTCGAGGCCAGCCAGGAGATCTGCAAGCTGCTGAACGCCGACCGGTTGACGCTCTATGCGGTCAACGAGGACCGCACGGCGATCATCTCCAAGGTCAAGACGGGCCTCAACAGCAGCCGGGACCTGAAGCTGCCCGTGTCGCCGCAGAGCCTGGCCGGGTACGTCGCCTTCAGCCGCCAGCAGCTGAACCTGGCGGACGTGTACGACGACGAGGCACTCAAGCAGATCCATCCTTCGCTGACCTTCCTCAAGGAGGTCGACAAGCGCTCGGGTTACCGCACCCGCCAGATGCTGGTGGCGCCCATCCTCGATGGCGACACGCTGCATGGCGTGCTGCAGATCATCAACAACAAGAGCGACCAGCCCTTTGGTGTACTCGAAGTGGAGGGGGTCGCGCAGCTGTGCAAGACGCTGGCGACGGCCATCCGGCAGCGCATGGAGAAGGCCGCCGAGATCGCAAAGCGCAAGGCCACCAAATACGATGGCCTGGTGGCGGAGGGGCTGCTCAGTCAGACGGAACTCGAGGACGGCATGGCCGATGCCCGCGCCGAGGGCCAGCCGGTGGAGCAGGTGCTGGCCGCCAGGTTCCAGCTCAAGCCCGGGCAGATCGGGCCCTCGCTCTCCAAGTTCTTCGGCGTGCCCTACGAGCCCTTCAACCCGGGACGCATCCGCATCGAGCAGCTCCATGGCCCGTTGAAGCGCGACTTCATCGAGGAACAGGGCTGGATGCCTCTGGAGGAGACGCCCGACGGCCTAGTGATCATGTGCGTGGACCCGGAAGCCGTGCGCGGCGCCCGCGTCGTGCCACAGGTCTTTCCGCGCATCAGCAAGTTCGCCTACCGCGTCACGACGGTTTCCGAGTTCGGCAACACGCTGGACCAGTTGTACGGCGCCAGTGCGGAGACGGGCACCATCGACCAGCTGCTGGCCGACATGGATGGCGGGCCGATGGAGGAGGCCGCTGGCGAGGACTCGCTGGAGTCGGCCGCCGCGGACAATGAGCTCGTCAAGTTCGTCAACAAGGTCATCATCGACGCCTACCACCAGAAGGTGTCGGACATCCACATCGAGCCTATGCCCGGCAAGTTCAAGACGGGCATACGCTTTCGCATCGACGGCACGCTGCAGCCCTACATCGAGGTGCCGGCGCATTTCCGCCAGGCGATGGTCACCCGGCTCAAGATCATGTGCGACCTCGACATCTCTGAGCGCCGCAAGCCGCAGGACGGCAAGATCAAGTTCAAGAAATACGGCCCGCTGGACATCGAGCTGCGCGTGGCGACCATTCCCACGGCGGGCGGTGTTGAAGACGTGGTCATGCGGATCCTGGCAGCCGGCGAACCCATCCCGCTCGAAAAGCTGGGGCTCACGCCGCACAACAAAGAGCGGCTGGAGAAGACCGTCACCAAGCCCTACGGCCTGTTCTATGTGTGCGGACCCACCGGCTCGGGCAAGACCACCACGCTGCACTCCATCCTCAAGTTCCTCAACACGCCCGATACCAAGATCTGGACGGCCGAGGACCCGGTGGAAATCACGCAGAAGGGCTTGCGGCAGGTCCAGATCAACAAGAAGGCCGGCATCGATTTCGCACTGGTGATGCGCGCCTTCCTGCGGGCCGACCCCGACATCATCATGGTCGGCGAGTCGCGCGACAAGGAAACGGTGTCCATGGGCATCGAGGCCTCGCTGACGGGCCACCTGGTGTTCTCGACCCTGCACACCAATTCCGCGCCCGAGTCCATCACGCGCCTGATGGACATGGGCATGGACCCCTTCAACTTTGCCGATGCGCTGCTGGGCATCCTGGCGCAGCGCCTGGCCAAGCGGCTGTGCGACTGCAAGGAAGCCTACGTGCCGGAAGCAGACGAAATTCGCCTGTTCGTGGCGGAGTACGCCGAGGAACTGCGCCATTCGCAGGCCTGGAAGGCCGACGCGACCGAGGAGGCGCGCAAGCTGTTGGCCTCATGGGGCAAGCTGTATGGTGGGACGGACGGGCAGCTGAAGTTTTACCGCGCGGTGGGATGTGATAAGTGCGGCAAGACGGGCTACAAGGGGCGCGTTGGCTTGCACGAGTTGCTGGTGGCTGACGATGCGGTCAAGAAGCTGATCCAGGAGCGGGCGCGCGTGGCGGAGCTCTTCGCCCAGTCTGTCGAGGGTGGCATGCGCACCTTGAAGATGGACGGAATGGAGAAGGTGATGATGGGACTGACGGATATCAAAATGGTCAGGCAGGTGTGTATCAAGTGACAAGGTGTGGTGACAAATTTGTCATGCCTCTGGACGCTTTGTCTTCAAAATTTGCCAACAAAGACAATTTCACTCAAAACGATGAATTGGGGCGGCTGGCATGGAAGCTGCAGCATTCCTCACTCCAGTTTCCATTCATTTAGGAGTTGTCAATGAAGCGTTCCATGCAAAAGGGTTTCACCCTTATCGAACTGATGATCGTGGTCGCGATCATCGGTATTCTGGCGGCGGTGGCGTTGCCAGCATATCAAGACTACACGGTCCGCGCCAAGGCATCTGAAATGATCCTGGCCGGCTCTTCCGCGAAAACAACGCTGGCTGAAGCGGTTCAGGTGGGCGGTGCGGGGTTTCCAGCCACTGGTAGCTTGACGACATCCATCACGCAATCGTCGAAGTACGTGTCCTCTGTTACCTACGCACAGGGAGCAAGCTCATTGACGGGGATCATCACTGTAACTGGCGGGACCGGTGAGGCAAAGTTGTCTGGAAAGAAGATCATCTTCACTGGAACCACCACCGCTGGCGGAAATGGTCAGGTTGACTGGGTTTGCGGACCCGACAGCAGCGGCGGTGTCGACCAGAAATATCTGCCTGCGAGCTGCAAAGGCTGATCTGTTCTCGTATTTTCAGAAAGCCCCCGACTGGGGGCTTTTTTACGTCTTGGACAAATCGGAAGCTCGGCGGTGACAGACAAACGAAATCGTACTGTCATGACCCCGGTCTGGTTGGTGCTTTGGTCATCGGCGCTCGCTTTAACGTGGCTATTGCCCAACCACTTCCCTCCCTGGAGCACTTTCCACAGCGACGCCTGGATGGCGTTCGTCAGCGTAGGGGGCGCTTTCGCGGTTCTGCTACGCGGCCGCTTCAGCCTGCAGTGGCATGGCCTAGCCTCCCTGGCCTTGGTGCTAATCTTTGTACCATGGCTTCAGTTTTCCTTCGATCTGTTGCCATTTGCCGGCCAAGCTTGGATCACGTCAGCCTACCTGTTGGGTTTTCTTGGCGCGATGCTGATGGGATCCTCTTGGGAGGAGGCCACTCCTTTGCAGCTCGCCCATGCATTGATGGCCGCTGTATGTATTGCATCGGCGGTATCGGTAGGGTTGCAGTTCTATACCTGGCTCGGTTTGCGCGGGGTGGATTCGGACCTGATGAACATCTGGTCCATTGAACTCGACGGGCAGCGTCCGTACGCGAATCTAGGTCAACCCAACCAGCTTGCGACATTGTTGGCATGGGGGTTGGCGGCGTGCCTCTGGTTTCATGCCACGGGCAAACTGAGTGGTGTTGTCGTTGCGTTGATCGCGGCTTTTTTGCTGACCGGCCTGGCGTTGACGCAGTCACGTACGGGGTGGTTGATCGCGACGACATTGACTCTCGGGACATGGTATTGGCGCCGCATATGGGCGTCGCGACGCTTGCCTTGGGTAAGTCTCGCGCTGTACCTCTTCTTCCTGGCCTGCCCCTTTATCCTCGGAGCATTGCACGAGTCGCTGTTGTTGGGTCAGGACCAAAACTATGCGCGATATCAGCAGATCGACGGGCTACGTCTCGCAGCGTGGCGCGTATTTGCCACCGCAATTCTCGAGCGCCCATGGTTCGGATATGGATGGACGGAAATCACAGGAGCGCAAGTTGCTGTATCTGCTTTGACAGAGCCGCTGCACAGTCGATTTGCCCATTCTCATAATTTGTTTTTAGACCTGCTGGTCTGGAATGGAATTCCATTGGGTTTGGTAATCTGTATTGCCATGATCGGATGGTTCTGGACGCGCTTCCGTGCCATCCGACATCCGCAAGATGCTGCTGTTTTCATGCTTCTGGTTGCAGTGGGAATCCATGCGATGCTCGAATTGCCTTTGCACCACGCATACTTTCTTCTTCCGGCCGGAATGGCCATTGGCATCCTGGATAAAAGGTTGGCCATGCGACCCGTATTCGTCACCACTCGTTGGTTAGCCGGCATACCTTGGGGCGTGGGGGCGGTGGTATTGGGCTTGGTGATTTCGGACTATCTCCGCGTGGAGGCGAGTTACAACGCGGTGCGATTCGAGCAGGCGCGCATCGGTGTCGCCAAGACGGGGATTGGTGGACCGCCGGAGGTCGTATTGCTGACGCAAATGCGTGAACTGGTCAACCTGGGCCGTTTCAAACGGCACCCGGGCATGAGCGAGCGAGAAATGAAGTGGATGACGGACATGGTTCGTACGCAACCCACAAGCAGTGGCCTCTATCAACTCGCTGGAGCGATGGCGATGAATGATCGCCCTCAAGACGCGCTGCTCTGGCTCACGAAGATCTGTGGGATCACCGATGCCGAGGACTGCTTGAATCTGAAAAATGCATGGCTGCGCGAGGGCCGGAGTGACAAGCGCATCGCGGCCGTGCCATGGCCAGACCAATAGCAGTGGAAGGCGGGAAACGCACGCTCCCGCGCGATGGGTCGAGCGATATCGATGTAGATGATCGGGTTGTTTGCTTGATCCTCGCCGCAGTACTGGCAGCGCCGTGGTTGAATCCCTTTGCCGTTGGACCGTTGCCGGCGTTCGTTCCCTGGGTAACCTCCGCGGCAGTGGTGGCCGGCGCGCTCCCAATGTACGGAATCCGGAGGGATAGCACTACTTTATTTGCCAATTCGTGGCTGATGGCCGCGACCCTCAGTGCGGTTGTTGGACTCCTCCAGTATTTCGGCCTGGCGCAGTCGCTGTCGCCTTGGGTCAATCTGCCTGGCGCGGGCGAGGTGTACGCCAATCTTCGCCAGCGCAACCAGTTTGCCACCTTGATGGGAATCGGACTTGCATCGCTCCTTTGGTGTGCCATCCATCCAGAACGTTTTGCAAAAGCGCGGGCATGGCTTGTTGTAGCAATGTTGCTGTCGACTGGCACGGCGGCATCTTCGTCGCGCACCGGCATGTTGCAGATGGCGCTATTGGTGCTGCTCGTCGTGGCGTGGGGCGATTGGAACAAGCCGCAGCTGAGGAATATGTTGCTCGCGGCGGTGTTGGCCTACTTCATTGCCCCTTTCCTGCTACCCCTCTTGGCAGGCCTGGACCCCTCCACCGTCGGCGTCTTCTCCCGCCTCCGCGACGGCGACGCCCTCTGCTCCAGCCGCCTCACCCTCTGGTCCAACGTCATCGACCTCATCGGCCAGAAGCCCTGGCTCGGCTGGGGCTGGGGCGAGCTTGACTACGCGCACTTCGTCACCCTGTACTCCGGCCCGCGCTTCTGCGACATCCTGGACAACGCGCACAACCTGCCGCTGCATCTGGCGGTGGAACTCGGGGTGCCGGTGGCGGTGGCGGTGTGCTCAGTGGGATTGCACCTGGTGTGGCGGTTGAAGCCCTGGCGCGAGACGCGATCGGAGCGCAAGCTGGCCTGGGCGGTGCTGGCCCTCATCCTGCTACACAGCATGCTCGAATACCCGCTATGGTACGGGCCCTTCCAGATCGCGGTGGTGCTGTGTGCGTGGATCCTCTGGTCCACGCGCGCCGGAGCGCCTGTGCCAGGCACAGCGGCCGAAGCGCCGCGATGGCGTGCGTTCGTGCTGGGCGGCTGTGCGCTAGCCCTTGGCGCGATCGCCTACGCCGCCTGGGACTACCACCGCATCAGCCAGCTCTACAAGGAGCCCAGCCGCCGCGCCGCCGCCTACCGCGAGGACACACTGCAGAAAGCACAGCAGTCCTGGCTGTTCCGCAACCAGGTGGACTTCGCCGAGTTGACCACGACGGCTTTGACCCCCGGCACCGCGCCCCGCGTGCACGCGATGGCCACGCGGCTGCTGCATTTTTCGCCGGAGCCGCGGGTGGTGCAGCCGCTGATCGAGAGTGCGGTGATGCTGGGGCGCAATGACGAGGCGCTGTATTACCTCGAACGCTTCAAGGCCGCGTTCCCCAAGGAGCACGCGGCCTGGGCGAAGGCGCTCAAGGCCGTCCCCTGAGCACGCGCAGCCGCGCCCCGCTCAGCCCTGCGCCGGTGCGGCCACGTAGTCGCCGGACTTGCCGCCATGCTTCTCCATCAGCCGCACGTCCGTGATGGTCATGGCCCGATCCGCCGCCTTGCACATGTCGTAGATGGTCAGCAGCGCCACCTGCACGGCGGTGAGCGCCTCCATCTCCACGCCCGTGGCCCCCACGGTTTCCACGCGCGCGGTGCAGATAACGGCGGGTGCGTCCACCTCCACCGCGAAATCGACGACCACCCGCGTCAATGCCAGCGGATGGCACAGCGGAATCAGGTCGCTGGTGCGCTTGGCACCCTGGATGCCGGCGATGCGCGCGATGCCCAGCACGTCGCCCTTGGCGGCGGTGCCCTGCTGGATGATGGCCAGCGTGGTGCCCAGCATGCGGATGCGTCCCTGGGCGATGGCGATGCGGTGGGTCTGCGGCTTGCCGGCCACGTCCACCATGTGGGCCTGGCCCTGGGCGTCGAAATGCGTGAGTGTCTTCATGGACAATGTAGGAAGAGGCTGTGGCCCATGGCCGGCGGCCGGGACCCGGTAGTTGGTGCGCGATGCAAATGGAAACCGGGCTTTACGACGGATTCAAACGCTTCTTGCATCATACGGCTATGCATCTGGCTGACCCTGCCGCCCTGTCACCGTCCACCCGCTGGCGACAGCGCGCGCGGGCCAGCCTGTGGCACCTGGGCCTCAGCCTGTTGGTCGCTGCGGCCGCGGCGGTGCTCGTGTTCGGCCTGTGGTACCCGTACCCCTACCGCGATACCTCGGGCGGCCGCGAGCTGTTCCGACTGGTGGTCGCGGTGGATGTGGTGGTCGGGCCACTCATCACCCTCGTCATCTTCAATCCGCTCAAGCCCTGGCGCGTCATGCGACGCGACCTCGCTGTCGTGGGCCTCGTGCAACTGGCCGCGTTGGGGTACGGGCTCTGGACGGTGTATGCCGCGCGGCCCGTGCACCTGGTCTTCGAGTACCACCGCTTCCAGGTGGTGCATGCCATCGACATCCCGTCCGCATCGCTGCAGCAGGCGCCCACCGCGTTGCAAGCCCTGCCCATGACCGGCCCCACGCTGCTGAGCCTGCGGCCCTTCAAGAACAACGCCGAGATGATGGAGTCCACCACGCAGGCCATGGCCGGCCTGCCGCAGGCCGCGATGCCGCAGCTCTGGCGGGGTTATGCCGACGCGCGGGCGGAAGTGTTGCAGGCCGCGAAGCCGCTGGCGGAACTCCGCGCGCGCTTCGCCGCTCAGAATGGTCTCATCGACGCTGCGGTCGCCGCATCCGGCCGACCGCCCGACACGCTGGGCTTCGTGCCCATGATCGACCGCCAGCTGTACTGGACCGTGCTGGTGGACCGCCGCAGTGGCGACGTGGTCGGCTTCTTGCCCCTGGACTCGTTTTGAACGCTTTTGCACACCTTCCCGCCTTCCGCAAACCGGTGCTCACCCTGCTGTGCGCCGCGCTGTGCTGGACCTCCGGCCCTGCGCTGCATGCGCAGACGCCACCGGCCGCCGGCGCCGTGCGCTCCGGCGGTGGCCTGCCGACGCTGGGCGACGGCAGCGAGATGACGACCAGTGCCGAGCGCAAGATCGGCGACGGCATCGCCAAGGACATGTACCGCGACCCCGACTACCTGGACGACCCGGTGCTGGTGGACTATGTGCAGAGCATCTGGCAGCCCTTGATCGCCTCCGCCAAGGCACGTGGCGACATCTCGCCCGAGCTCGAGCAGCGATTCGCCTGGGAAATCCTGCTCGGCCGCGACCGGCAGGTGAATGCCTTCGCGCTGCCAGGTGGCTATTTCGGCCTGTACCTGGGCCTGATCGCCATCGTGTCCAGCCGCGACGAGCTGGCCTCGGTGCTCGGCCATGAACTCAGCCACGTCACGCAGCGGCACATCTCGCGCATGATGACCAAGCAGGGCTCGCAGTTGCCCTGGCTGATCGGTGCGATGGTGCTCGGGGCGCTGGCCGCCAGCAAGAACCCGGATGCCGCCAGTGCGGCCATCGTGGGCGGGCAGGCGGTCATGGCACAGAACACCTTGAACTTCTCGCGCGACATGGAACGCGAGGCCGACCGCATGGGCCTGGGCGTGATGTCCGATGCGGGCTTCGAGGTGCGCGGCTTCGTGGGCATGTTCGAGAAGCTGCAGAATGCCTCGCGGCTCAACGATAACGGCGACTTCCCGTACCTGCGTAGCCACCCGTTGACGACGGAGCGTATCGCCGACATGCAGTCGCGCCTGGCGGGTGTGCCCACGGCGCCGACGGTGATGACCATGGAGCAGGCGATGATCGGCGCGCGGGCCCGCGTGTTGTCCAACACCAGCGTGGATGCGATGCGGCGCACGCTGTCCGAAGTGGGCAGCACGCAGGTGGCGGCCGCGCCCGCCGCGCGCCAGGCCGCCGTGCTCTACGGCGCCGTGCTGGCATCCGCCAGGCAGCGCGACTTCCCGACCGCCAAGGACAACCTGCAGAAACTGACAACGCTGGTCGCGGCGCAACCTGCGCAGGGCCAGGAGGCCGCGCAGCGCTTGGTCACGTTGCTGGCGGCCGAGCTGGCACTGCAGACCGGTGACCCGGTGCCCGAATTCCAGACCAAGGGGCGTGCCGAACTGCTCTACGGCACCCAGGCCATGGTGCGCGACGGCCGCGCACGCGATGCCGCGCAGCAGCTGCAGACCTGGGTGGCCCTGCACCCGCGCGATGCCGGTGCGTGGCAGCAGCTCGCGGCGGCGAATGCTTCGCAGGGGCTGCAGCTGCGCGCCTTGCGTGCCGAGGCCGAAGCCCGTGTCGCGCAGCTGGACAACCAGGCCGCGCTGGACCGCCTCAAGGCCGCGCAGCAATATGCGCGCAGCCCCCAGGGCCGGGCGGGGCTGGACTACATCGAGGCGTCGATCGTGGACACGCGCGCGCGCCAGATCGAGTCACAGATTCGTGAGCGGGCGCGCGAAGACGCGCTCAAGCGCTGAGTCGATCACCAGCCCCAGCACCGAATACACCAGCGAGCCCACCAGCGCGGCGCCGAAGCCGCGCACGTGGAAGCCGTCGCCCAGCAGCTCGCCGGCCATCCAGAACATGCCGGCGTTGATGATGAAGAGGAACAGGCCCAGCGTGACGACGGTCACCGGCAGGGTCAGCACGATCAGGATCGGACGCAGGATGGTGTTGAGCAGCCCGATCACGAAGGCCGCCAGCAGGGCCCAGCCGAAGCCTTCCACCTGCACCCCGCCATAGACCGAGGTGATGGCCAGCAGCGCCACCGCGCTGAGCAGCCATTTCGCAAGGAGTTTCATGCAGGCCAGCATACCAGCCCTGCCTCGGTGGTGGCGATGGCTGCGGGGGTAAGATCGCCACCCCTTCGCAGACCATCCATGGCAGGCATCCACATCACCGACATCGAGTCGGCCATCAACTACTGGCGCGAGAAGTCGCCGCCGGGCGACGGTATCTCGTTGTCGCCCGAGGTGCGGGCACTGGCCGAGGTGTACGCGCTGATGGTCTTCTTCCACGAGACGCTGGCCGACGAATTCAGTTTTCCGGCCAAGGCCTACGCCGCCTGGCTGGCGTGGTACAACACCACCCCCGATACCCCCTGCATCGCGATCTGCTCCACCAGCCAGGGCGACGAAGAATGCAAGGGCTGTGGCCGCAGCTTCGAAGAGGTGCAGCTGTGGCCCCAGATGCGCCCGGCCGAGAAGCGCGCCACCTGGCGCCGCATCCAGCAGGAAGGCCAGGCCTGGCGCTTCAACCGCTATGCCGAGCGCGCTGCCGAGAACAAGGGCCTGCCGCCTACTTCCACTGCAGCGGCGTGATGTCCACCGTGTTCTTCTCGTCCCCGAGCATCAGGCTGCCCTCCTGCACCGTGGCTTGCAGCTGCATGCTGCGCTGGGCCAGCACCGACAGCGACTGCGCCGTCGCGGTGGGGATGCGGTAGACCGACAGGTTGCGGCTGCGTGCCAGCTTGTTCTCCACGCCACGCCACCAGATCTCCGACGCGCTGCCGAAGGCGTAGAGCACCACCTGGTCGGCCTTGCTGCAGGCCTTGAGCAGGGGTTTCTCCTCGGGCTGGCCGACCTCGATCCACAGCCGGGTGCGGCCCGTGAAATCGCGCAGCCACACGTCCGGCTCGTCCGGGTCCGACAGTCCCGCACCGAAGGCCAGCGTGCCGTCGCCGCCGCACACCGTCTGCAGCGTGTGGGCCTGCAGGGCCAGCGCGACCAGCCGCACCATCATGCGCTCGTCGGTTTCGCTGGGGTGGCGCGCTAGCGTCAGCGCATGGTCGGCGTAGTAAGCGTGGTCGATGTCGGCGACCTGCAGGTTGGCCTTGAAGATGGTGGATTTCAGCGCCATCAGACCCGCCGCGCCAGTTCGGCGGCCTTGCCCACGTAGGTGGCGGGCGTCATCTCCAGCAACCGTTGCTTGTCGGCATCGGGAATCGCCAGCCCCTGGATGAAGCCCTGCATGAGGTCCTTCGTCATCGGCGCACCGCGAGTGAACTTCTTCAGCTGCTCGTACGGCTGTTCCAGCCCGTAGCGCCGCATGACCGTCTGGATGGGCTCGGCCAGCACCTCCCAGGACGCTTCCAGGTCTGCGGCCGTCGCGGCCTCGTTCAGCTCCAGCTTGTCCAGGCCCGCAGCCATGGACTCGTAGGCCAGCACGGCATATCCCAGCGCCACACCCATGTTGCGCAGCACGGTGGAATCGGTCAGGTCGCGCTGCCAGCGGCTGATCGGCAGCTTCTCGCTCAGGTGGCGCAGCAGCGCATTGGCCAGGCCCAGGTTGCCCTCTGCGTTCTCGAAGTCGATGGGGTTGACCTTGTGCGGCATGGTGCTGGAGCCCACCTCGCCCTCGCGCAGCCGCTGCTTGAAGTAGCCCAAGCTCACATAGCCCCATACATCGCGCGCCCAGTCGATCAGGATGGTGTTGGCGCGCGCCACCGCATCGAACAGCTCGGCCATGTAGTCGTGCGGCTCGATCTGGATGCTGAAGGGCTGGAAGTGCAGGCCCAGGCCCCAGTTCTGCAGGCTGGCCTCGGGTCCGGGCTCGGGCGTCTCGACCACGCGCTTGGCGAATGCCTCCCAGTCGAAGTCGGGCCAGGCCGACATGTGGGCGTTGTAGTTGCCCACGGCGCCGTTCATCTTGCCCAGGATCTTCACGGCGGCGATGCGGTCGCAGGCGGCCTGCAGCCGCACCACCACGTTGGCGATCTCCTTGCCCACGGTGGTGGGGCTGGCGGTCTGGCCGTGCGTGCGGCTCAGCATCGGCACATCGGCATAGTTGCGCGCCATCTCGCGCAGCTTGAGCAGCAGGCGGTCCAGCGTGGGCAGCAGCACCACGTTGCGCGCGGCGCGCAGCTGCAATGCGTGGCTGGTGTTGTTGATGTCTTCGCTGGTGCAGGCGAAGTGCACGAACTCGCTGGCCTTCAGCAGCTCGGGCCGGGCCTCGAACTTCGACTTGATCCAGTATTCGACCGCCTTCACGTCGTGGTTGGTGGTCTTCTCGATCTGCTTGATGGCCTTGGCATCGTCCTCGTCGAAGTTTTTCACCAGCCCTTGCAGGTAGGTGCGTGCACCCGCGCTCAAAGGTTTGAATTCGGCAAAACCGGCATCGCTGAGCTGCACGAACCAGGCGATTTCCACCTGCACGCGGCGGTGCATGTAGCCCTGTTCGCTCATCAGGGGGCGCAGTTTGGCGAGTTTGGCGGCGTAACGGCCGTCCAGCGGCGACAGGGCCGACAAGGCAGAGGAGGTCATCCCCGAATTGTAGGTGGCACCCCAGCCCGCGCCATGCCCTGCGCGCGCCGTGGCGGCAGGGGGCAAGCTCAGGCGGATCTGCGCGTGGCTGCCTTGCGCGCCGTCGTGCCGCGGGCCGTGCGGCTGCGCGCGGTGGATGCGGCAGCGGGCGTGGCGGCGGGTGCGCCGGCCTTGGAATCGGGCACCACCATGCCGGGGTAGCGCAGCCACATGTCGAAGGGAAACTCCACATCGGCCACAAAGCGGTCGCCACGGTACCAGAAGCGGCCCGCGAGCGCCAGGCGGTCCTGCTTGTCATGGATCCAGCGCGTCATGTGCGCGATGGGCGTGGAGAAGGAGCACTGCAGGTGGCGCGCCAGCACCAGGTCCGACGGGGCCACCGTCAGCGTCTGCCGCACGCGCTGCATGCGGCTGGAGGCATGCGCGTTGATAAGCCAGGCGATCTTGTTGTGCTGCTCGCTGCCGGGCGGAAAGCGGGCATGGATCTGCGACGCCACGTAGATCTCGGCCAGGCAGAAGGGCTCGCCATCCTGCACATGCAGCTTGCGGATGAAGGTGTAGCTGGCATAGGCGGACGCGTCCTGGCGCAGGTCGTCGGGCAGCGGCACCTGCTGCTGCTGTTCCAGGATCTCGAAGCGCAGGTCCTGCGAGCCGAGCGCGTTGATGGCGCTGCGCAGGCGCGCGCCGCGCCCTGCGGCGCGCTCCGTCACGAAGGTGCCTCGCCCGCGCTGGCTGTGCACCAGGCCTTCGCTGCTCAGCACCGCATACGCCTGGCGCACCGTGATGCGCGCCAGCTGGTACTGCGCAGCCAGCTCCACGACCGTGGGCAGTTGCGTTCCCGGCGGCAGTTCACCGCGTGCGATGCGGTGGCGCAGCAGGCCCGCGAGCTGCAGGTACTGCGTGACACCCGCACCCGCGCGGATCGCGGGTTCGGCCTCGGCGGGGAATGCGGGGACGGCAGGCATGGCGGGCACGGTCGAGCGGGGTCTTTCAGGTGGTTTCGATCTGCAGCGCGCGTACGAAGGGCACCCACTTCGTGCGTTGCTCGCGTCCATAGGCCTCCGCCTGCGCGGGGGTGGACGGCGCCAGCGACTCACCCGCGCCGCGCGTGATCATGTCGCGCACGCCCTGGGCCTGCATGGCCTTGTTGAGCGCGTCGTTGAGGCGCGCGATCACGTCATCGGGCGTCTTCGCGGGCGCGTACAGGTTGTTCCAGGTGGCGGCCTCGTAGTGCAGTAGCCCCTGCTCGGCGAAGGTGGGCACGGCCGGATTCACGGTGCTGCGCTTGGCGCCCGACACGCCCAGCAGCTGTGCCTTGCCCTGCTGCGCCATCGGGCCGGCAGACACGAAACCGTCGAAGAGCAGGTTCACATGGCCGCCCGCCAGATCCACCAGCGCCGGGCCGTTGCCCTTGTAGGGCACGTGTGTGAGTTGCACATCGGCCGCCTTGGCGAAGGACTCGCCGACGATGTGGCTGATGGAGCCCGCGCCGCCGGAGCCGTAGGTGACCTTGCCGGGGTTCGCCTTGGCATACGCGATCAGCTCCTTGAGCGTCTTGGGCATGGCGCTGCTGGCCACCAGCACCAGCGGCGTGTACGCCACCAGGCCGATGGCGCGCAGGTCGCGCTCCACGTCGAAGGGCAGTGTCTTGTACAGGCCCACGTTCATGACCAGCTGCGAGCTGGTGCCCAGGCCGATGGTGTAGCCATCGGGCGCGGCCTTGGCCACGGTATCGGTGCCGAGGGAGCCGCCCGCGCCGCCCTTGTTCTCGACGATCACGCTCTGGCCGCCCAGGTGCTCGGGCATGTAGCGCGCCAGCTCGCGCGCGATCAGGTCGTTGCCGCTGCCGGTGCCGAAGCCCACGATGAGGCGGATGGGACGGTTGGGATAGGCCTGTGCGAAGAGGGGGCTGGCGGCGCTGAGGGCGGCGGCGCTGGCCAATGTGCGCAGCGCGCCGCGGCGGGTGGTGGGGAGGATGTGAGGCATGGTGTCTCCGGGAGGTGGTGATGCTTGTCTTGGATGGCGGGCGTGTTCAGGTGGGGGTCTGCAGTGGCGGCAGCGCCGCGAGCAGCACCGTCGGCACACGCACGGGCATCGACAACAGGATTTGCCCCATGCCCTTGCCCAGCGGGTCGTTGCGCATCGAGGCCATGCCGCCGCCGTCCAGCGCCTGTTCGCACAGGAAGTTGAAGGCGTCGATGCCGGGCACCTCGAAGCGGGTGACGCGGCCCTTCACCAGGTGCGCGAGCCAGTCGGCCACGGCCGCCTCGGTGAGCTGGGCACGCAGCACGGGCAGCAGGTCGGGGCTGCGCGCGATGATGCCGATGTTGGAGTTGTCGCCCTTGTCACCGCTGCGCGCCCAGGCCACGCGCACCAGCGGCACGGTGAGGGATTCGCCCTCGGGCTCGGCACTGGTGGCGTCGTAGGTGGGGGCCGGGGTGTGCGCTGCCAATGGCACGCCCGCGTGCTGGGCCACCTGGACCAGGTCCTCGCCCAGGCTCACGGTGGGGGCGAGTTGCGACTTGGGCAGTAGGAAAGCGTACTGGCGGATGGAGGGTGATGCGCCCGCGCGCCCCAGCCCCGCGCCCGTGGTGCCAGGCGACCACGAGGTGCCGGCGGGTGCCACTTCGCGCGCCAGCAACTCCAGCGCCTCCTTGCGGGAGTGCGTGGCCGTGATGCGCAGGATGGCCTCGCGCGTGTGCTGCGTGCGCGCATGCGGGCCGTAACACGACTCCGCACCCAGCACCTCCACGTGCGTGGCCGTGAAGGGCGCCAGCGACGCCTTCTGCAGCAGCATGCCCACGCGCGCGAAGATGGCCTCGCCCGTGCGGCGCGCCTTGGCCACGGCGTCGATGCCCACGATGGTGAGTTGGGCCGAGGTCTTGAAGCCACTCATGTAGGTGGCGCAGACCTTGTAGGTGTCGGTGGGCGCACGGCCCAGCGCGCCCTGCACCTGCACCCGGTGCGCGCCCACCTGCTGCATGCGCACCTGCGTGAAGTCGCACACCACATCGGGCAGGATGTAGCAGGCCGGGTCGCCGATCTCGTAGAGCATCTGCTCGCCGATCACGGCGGGCGTGACCTTGCCGCCCGTGCCCGCGGGCTTGGTGGCAACGAAGCTGCCGTCGGCGGCGCATTCGACGATGGGGTAACCGATGTTGGGCCAGTCGGGCACGGTGTCCCAGTCGGTATGCAGGCCACCTGTGGCCTGGCAGCCGCACTCCAGGATATGGCCTGCGAGGCTGCCGCCGGCAAGCGCGTCGTGGTCGTCGCTGGCCCAGCCGAATTCGTGCATCAGCACGCCCAGGGTGACGGCCGAGTCCACGCAGCGGCCGGTGATCACCACCTGCGCGCCGGCGTCCAGCGCGGCCTTCACGGGCAGGGCGCCCAGGTACGCGTTGGCGGTCAGCACCTGCTGGGGCAACGCGGCCCCGCTCTGCATTTCGCGTACGGGCTCGGCAGCCTCGCGCAGCGCGGGCAGCAGCGGTATCACGTCGTCGCCAGTCACCACGGCGATCTTCAGCGTCACGCCCTGTTCGGCCGCGAGCGCGGCCAGCGCCGCAGCGCAGCCCTGCGGGTTCACGCCGCCGGCGTTGCTGACCACGCGGATGCCCTTGTCCACCACGTCGCGCAGCACGGCGCGCATGGCCACCGTCACGAAGTCGGTGGCGTAGCCCAGCTCGGGCTTTTTCAGCCGCGCCCCGGCCAGGATCGACATGGTGAGTTCGGCCAGGTAGTCGAAGACCAGGTAGTCGATCTGCCCGCTGGCCACCAGCTGCGGCGCGCCCACGCTGCTGTCGCCCCAGAAGCCAGAGGCGCCGCCGATGCGCACCACCTTGTGTTGTTGGGTGTCCGCCATGGTGTCAGTTCCCCGTCCACACGGGCTTGCGCTTCTCGCGGAAGGCCAGCTGGCCTTCCGCGGCATCCTCGGTCAACGCGAACAGGCCGATCTGGCTTTCGGTGAAGGCCATGGATTCCTCGAAGGCCATGGCCTGGATCTTCTTCATGGTGTAGAGGCCGCGGCGGATGGCAGCGGGCGACTTGTCGAGCATGCGGCCCAGCAACCATTCCAGCTTGGCATCCAGGTCCTCCGCCACGTGGTTCACCAGGTGCAGCGCCAGCGCCTCCTGCGCCGTGATGGGCTCGCCCGTGATGCACAGCTCGGCCAGCACGCGCTGGGGCAGCATGTGGCCGATGACGGTGAGCACCTGGGCCGGGAACACGCCCACCTTCACCTCCGGCAGGCCGAAGATGGCGTGCGGTGCGGCCACCACCAAGTCGCACATGCCCATGATGCCCATGCCACCGGCCATGCAGGCGCCGTTCACGCGTGCGATCAGCGGCACGGTGGACTGCCTGGCCTGGCGGAACAGGTTGGCGAAGCCCACGTGCGGCTCGGAGTAGTCGAACTTGAAGGACTTGCCGCTCTGCAGGTCCGCCCCCGCGCAGAAGGCCTTGTTGCCCGTGCCCGTCACGACGATGGCGCGCACGCCGCGGTCGCGGTTGGCGCGGGTGATCGCGTCACTCAGGCCCGTCAGCACGCCGGGGCTGATGGAGTTGCGGCGCTCCTCGCGGTTGATGGTCAGCCACATCACGGGGCCGCGCATCTCCTCCAGCAGCTCGGGGGTGGGGGTGTCGCTCATGGGGTCTCCTGTTGAAATCTGGGTGGGCAAAAAAGGAAGAAGTTACTCGCGCACGGCGCCGCTGGCCACCAGCTGCGCGATGCGCTCGTCGCTGTAACCGGCTTCGCGCAGCACCTCGCGGCTGTGTTGTCCCAGGCGCGGTGGCGGGGTGGCGGTGCCGGGCGGCGTGCCGGACCATTCGCTGGGCACGGCCATCTGGCGGATGCGGCCCACGTCGGGGTGGTCCATCTCGCCAAAGAAGCCGATGTCGCCCAGGTGCGCGTCCTGCAGCAATGTGTCGAAGGTGTGCATGGGGAACACGGGGATGTCGCTGCCCTCCAGCAGCGCCTGCATCTCCGCCGTGCTGCGCTTGGCGATTTCCTCCGACACCATGCCGTAGAGCGCGGTGATGTGCTGCGTGCGCGTGGTGATGTTCGCGAAACGCGGGTCGCTCTCGTAAAGCGCAGATTGGCCGATGGCCTTGAGGAAGGCCTTCCACTGCGTGTCGGTGTAGATCAGGCAACACACGTATCCGTCGCGCGTCTGGTAGGGGCGCCGCTCGGTGGAGAGCAGGCGCGGATACCCGAAGTCGCCCTGCGCAGGGATGAAGGTCTGGCCATAGAGATGGTCACCCAGCACCTGCGGCACCATGGTCTCGAACATCGGTATGTCCACGCGCTGGCCGCGCCCCGTGCGCTCGCGCCCATACAGCGCGGCGGAGATCACGCCGAAGGCATACAGGCCCACGGATCGGTCGGCAATCGTGATGGGCAGGTAACGCGGAATGTCGCCGCTGTTCATGGCCACGGCCTGCGGCAACGCGCAGGCGGCCTGGATCAGGTCGTCGAAGGCGGCGCTGGCCGCGTAACGTCCGCGCTGCGAGAAGCCGAACATGCCGGCATAGATGAGGCGCGGGTTCACGGCGCTGACGGACTCGTAGTCCAGACCCAGGCGTGCCATGGCCTGTGGGCGCACGTTGTAGGCCAGCACGTCGGCGTCGCGCACCAGGTCCAGCAGCGCAGTGCGGCCCTCGGGGGTCTTCAGGTCCAGCGCGATGCTGCGCTTGTTGCGATTCAAAGACAGGAACAGCGGGCCCATCTTGGCCTTGCCCTGGGGCCCTACGCCGCGCACCACGTCGCCCTCGGGCGCCTCCACCTTGATGACGTCCGCGCCCAGGTCGCCCAGCATCTGCGTGGCGGACGGGCCCATGAACACGCTGGTGATGTCCACTACGCGCACGCCGGTGAGTGGGCCGCGTTCGGCGTTGGAGGGGGCAGTCTGCTGCGCCGTAGTTGACAGGTCGTCGGTGGGCATGGATGATTTGAACTTAAAAACCTATTTATAGATTCTATGGCCGACTCTGCGATGCTTGCAAGCCGGTACAACCGAACACGAGGAGCCTCATGACACTGCGCAACAAGACCCTGTTCATCACCGGCGCCAGCCGCGGCATCGGCAAGGCCATCGCGCTGCGCGCGGCGGCAGATGGTGCCATCATCGTGGTGGCCGCCAAGACCTCCGAGCCCGACCCGCGCCTGCCGGGCACGATCCACAGCGCGGCAGAAGAGATCGTCGCGGCAGGCGGCCAGGCCCTGCCCGTGGTGGTGGATGTGCGCGACGAGGCCTCCGTGCAGGCGGCGGTGGATGCCGCGGTGCAGCACTTCGGTGGCCTCGACATCCTGGTCAACAACGCCAGCGCCATCCACCTGAGTCCTGTGGGCAAGACGCCCATGAAGCGCTTCGACCTGATGATGGGCATCAACGTGCGCGGCGCCTACCTGTGCGCGCAGGCCTGCCTGCCGCACCTGCGCAAGGCTGCCAACCCGCACATCCTCACGCTGTCACCGCCGCTGGACCTGCAGCCCAAGTGGTTCGCCACCCACGCGGCTTACACGGTGTCCAAGTTCGCGATGAGCATGGTGTGCCTGGGGCTGGCGGAGGAATTGCGTGCCGACGGCATCGCGTCGAACGCGTTGTGGCCGCGCACGGTCATCGGCACCAGCGCGCTCAATGTCATCGACCCGGCGCTGGCCGCACGCGCACGCACGCCGCAGATCATGGGCGACGCCGCCTGGCACATGCTCACCCAGCCCAGCCGCGACTACACCGGGCGCTTCATGATCGACGAGGACGTGTTGCGCGCGCAGGGCGTGACCGACTTTTCGGTCTACCTGCCGACGCCGGACACGGAGCCCATGATCGACCTGTTCGTGGACACCTGACTCCCCCGCCACACGTCCCACCGCCATGCCCGCCATCGAATCCACCCTCTCCCCCTCCAGCGCGCAATTCCAGGCGCAGCGCGAAGGCATGCTGGCATTGCTCGCGCAGGTGCGCGCTCACGAGCAGCGCACGCGCGACAAATCCGCCGCCTCGCGCGAACGCTTCGAGAAGCGCGGCCAGCTGCTGCCGCGCGAGCGCCTGGCACTGCTGCTGGATCCGGGCATGCCCTTTCTGGAGATCGCGACGCTGTCGGGCCTGGGCCATGACACGCCCGACCTGGACAGGAGCGTGCCCGGCAGCGGCGTGATCGCGGGCATCGGTTTCGTCAGCGGCATCCGCTGCATGGTGATGGCGAACGACGCGGGCATCGACGCCGGTGCGCTGCAGCCCATGGGCCTGGACAAGCTGCTGCGCGTGCAGGAGCTGGCGCTGGAGAACAAGCTGCCCTATGTGCAGCTGGTGGAGAGCGCCGGCGCGAACCTGATGGCCTACCGCGTGCAGGACTTTGTGCACGGCGGCAGCACCTTCCGCAACCTCGCCCGCATGTCGGCCGCGGGGCTGCCGGTAGTCACGGTCACGCACGGCTCATCGACAGCCGGCGGTGCCTACCAGACGGGCCTCTCGGACTACATCATCCTCGTGCGCGGCCGCTCGCGTGCCTTCCTGGCCGGCCCGCCGCTGCTCAAGGCCGCCACGGGCGAGATCGCCACCGAAGAGGAGCTGGGCGGCGCGGAGATGCACACCAGCATCTCGGGCCTGGGCGACTACCTGGCCGAGGACGATGCGGACGCGCTGCGCATTGCCCGCAACGTGATGGCGCAGATCGACTGGAACCGCGATGCGCCCGCAGCGCCTCATGTCACCGCACGCCGCTTTCAGCCGCCGCGCTTCGATGCCGAGGAGCTGCTGGGCATCATGCCCATGGACCACAAGCGACCGGTCGACATGCGCGAGGTCATCGCACGCATCGCCGACGACTCCGACTTCCTGGCCTTCGGCGAAAACTACGGCAGTGCCACCGTGTGTGGCCACCTGAAGATCGAGGGCTGGCCGCTGGGCGTGATCACCAACAACGGTCCCATCGACCCCGCAGGCGCCACCAAGGCCACGCACTTCATCCAGGCCTGCTGCCAGAGCAAGACACCCATCCTCTACCTGAACAACACCACGGGCTTCATGGTGGGCCGCGCTTATGAGGAGGCCGGCATGATCAAGCACGGCTCCAAGATGATCCAGGCCGTGACCAATGCCACGGTGCCGCAGATCACCATCTACTGCGGCGCGTCCTTCGGTGCGGGCAACTATGGCATGTGCGGGCGCGGTTTTCATCCGCGCTTCTGCTTCAGCTGGCCCAACGCCAAGACGGCGGTCATGGGTGGCGAACAGGCGGCCGAAACGATGGTCACCGTCACCGAGGCCGCCATGCGCCGCAAGGGTGCGGTGGACCAGAGTCGCCTGGATGCCCTGCGCGATGGCATCGTGCAGCGCTTCGACAGCCAGATGAGCGTGTTCACCACCAGCGCGCTGTTGCTCGACGACGGCGTGATTGACCCGCGCGACACGCGGGCCGTGCTGGCGCAGGTGCTGGCGATCTGCCGCGAGGCGGAGCAACGCCAACCGCAGCCCATGCAATTCGGCGTGGCACGCCCGTGACACCCCACGACACCCGGAAACAACGAGGGACACCACCATGCAACTGACCCACGAACACGAACAACTCCGCAACACCATCCAGCGCTGGATCGCCGAAAAGGTGAACCCGTACGTGGACGCCTGGGAAGAGGCCGAGATATTCCCCGCGCACCAGGTCTTCGGCCAGATGGGCGAACTGGGCCTGCTGGGCCTGACCAAACCCGTGGAGTTCGGCGGTGCGGGGCTGGACTACTCCTACGGCGCCGTGCTGGCCGAGACCCTGGCCGAGATTCACTGCGGCGGTGTGCCCATGGCCATCGGCGTGCAGACCGACATGTGCACACCCGCACTCGCGCACCGGGGCAGCGACGAACTGCGCCGTGAGTTCCTCGCCCCCGCCATCCGCGGTGAGGCTGTAGGCTGCCTGGGCGTATCCGAAGTGGGTAGCGGCTCCGACGTGGCCTCCATCAAGACCACCGCACGTAAGGACGGTGACGACTACATCATCGACGGCGGCAAGATGTGGACCACCAACGGCACGCAGGCCGACTTCTGCTGCGTGCTGGCCAACACATCGGACGGCGCGAGCCACCGCAACAAGTCCCTCATCATCGTGCCCATGAAGACAAAGGGCGTGGAAGTGGCGCGCAAGATCCGCAAGATCGGCATGGACGCGTCGGACACCGCGCAGCTCTTCTTCGACGGTGTGCGCGTGCCGCAGCGCTACCGCATCGGTGAGGAGGGCATGGGTTTCATCTACCAGATGGAGCAGTTCCAGATAGAGCGCCTGTGGGGCGCGCTCAACTCCGGCGGCGTGGCGCAACGCGCGATCGACACCACCATCGCCTACACCCGCGAACGCCAGGCCTTCGGCCGCTCCATCCTCGACAACCAGTGGGTGCACTACAAACTGGCCGAGCTGCAGACCGAGGTGTCGGCGCTGCGCGCACTCACCTGGCAAGGCGTGGAGCAGGTGGTGCGCGGCGAGGACGCCACCCGCACCGCCACCATGGCCAAGCTCAAGGCCGGTCGCGTGGTGCGCGAGGTGGCCGACGGCTGCCTGCAGTTCTGGGGCGGCATGGGTTACGTCAAGGACAGCCCCATCTCGCGCATCTACCGCGACGCGCGCCTGACCTCCATCGGTGGTGGTGCGGACGAGGTGATGCTGCAGATCCTGAGCAAGTACATGGGCATCTTCCCGCGCTGACAAGCTGCAACTCGCCATGGCGCTCTCCACCCCCTTCCACAAGATCCTGGTCGCCAACCGCGGCGAGATCGCCCTGCGCGTGATGCGCAGCGCCCGCGCGCTGGGCTACCAAACCGTGGCCGTGTACTCCACGGCCGACGCGCGGGCGCGCCATGTATTCGAGGCGGACCAAGCCGTGTGCATCGGCGAGCCGCTGCCTGCGCAGTCCTACCTGCGCATAGCCGCCATCCTGGAGGCTGCGCGCAAGACAGGTGCCGACGCGGTGCACCCGGGCTACGGCTTCCTAGCAGAAAACGAGGACTTCGCGCAGGCCTGCCGCGACGCGGGCCTGGTGTTCATCGGCCCGTCGCCGGAGGCCATCCGCGCCATGGGCGACAAGGCCGGTGCCAAAAAGCTGATGCAGCAGGCGGGCGTGCCCTGTATCCCGGGCTACCAGGGCGAGGACCAGAGCGCTGCACGCCTCGCACAGGAGGCACAGGCCATCGGTTACCCCGTGATGATCAAGGCCACCGCCGGTGGGGGTGGACGCGGCATGCGCCTGGTCACGCAGGCTGCCGACTTCGAGTCCGCGTTGGCCAGCGCCCAGTCCGAGGCGCGCAACGCCTTCGGCGACGCCACTGTGATCCTGGAACGCGCCGTGCACCAGCCGCGCCACATCGAGATCCAGGTCTTCGCCGACCGGCACGGCAACGCCATCCACCTGGGCGAGCGCGACTGCTCGGTGCAGCGCCGCCACCAGAAGGTGATCGAGGAGGCGCCGTCACCGGCCGTGTCCCCCGAACTGCGCGCACGCATGGGCGCCACGGCCGTGGCGGCGGTGAAAGCCATCGCGTACGAAGGCGCGGGCACGCTGGAGTTTTTGCTCGATGCGCAAGGCAACTACTTCTTCATGGAGATGAACACCCGCCTGCAGGTGGAGCACCCCGTGACCGAGGCCATCACCGGGCTGGACCTGGTGGAGTGGCAACTGCGCGTGGCCGGCGGCGAGCCATTGCCGCTGCAGCAGGACCAGCTGCGCTTCGAAGGCCATGCCATCGAGGTGCGCCTGTGCGCCGAGGACGCGGAGCGAGGCTTCATGCCGCAAAGTGGCCAGATGATGGCCTGGCGCATGCCCGCGGACCTGCGCGTGGAGCATGCATTGGAAGACGGCGCCACCGTGCCTCCGTATTACGACTCCATGATCGCGAAGCTCATCGCCCACGGCCGCACGCGCGACGAGGCGCGGCGCAAGCTGATGCGCGGCTTGCAGCAGGCGGTGGCGCTGGGGGTCACCACCAACCAGCATTTCCTGGCGCGTTGCCTGGCGCATCCGGTGTTCGCACAGGGCGGCGCCACCACGGCCTTCGTCGCCGAGCAGCAAGAGGCGCTGCTGGCGCCCGATGCCGCGTTGCAGGCCTCGGCCACCGCGCTGGCCGCGTGGCTGCTCAGCGCCACGGCCGAGGGTGCACCACAGCCCGCCCAGGCCGCCGTGCTGGCGCATGCCCTGCCCGTGGGCCTGCGCTTCCTGCGCGATGGCCAGCGCCAGGTGGCGACGCTCACCCAGCAGGCGCTTGGTCGCTTCGACGTGGTGGCGGGTGATGCACGGCATGCCGTGGAAGTGGTGGCCCGCGATGCATCGTCCGCACGCGTTGTGCTCGATGGCGTCATGGAATCGGTGCACTTCCACCGCGCAGGCCCGCAACTCTGGCTGCAGTACCGTGGCCGCAGCTTCGCCGTGCAGGACCTGTTGGGCCAGCCCGCCGAGCGGCAGGGCACTGCGGGCGGCGACGGCCGGCTGCGCGCCTCCATGAACGGCCGCGTGGTCGCCCTGGCCGTGACCGTGGGCGACACGGTGCGGGCCGGCCAGCCGCTGCTGACGTTGGAGGCCATGAAGATGGAGCATGTGCATACAGCGCCCATCGCGGGCACCGTGGCGGCGCTGCACGTGGGTGTGGGGGACCAGGTGCAGGCGCGGCGGGTGGTGGCGGAGATCACCGCGCCGGGGTAGTCAGTGTAGTTACTGCGATGAGGCCGCGAAGGCCATCGTTTAAGGAATGAAAGGTGAAGTCTGAAGATGCTGACGCAAACATACGAGGCTCTAAAGCCAACGAGGCACGAGAAGATTTATGACTTGGTAAAGGCCGCAGGCGTGGATGTCGCTCTTTGGGAAAAGAGTGTCGTGGACAACCGAACGCTGAACCCATACAGCAACAGCTATCGCAACTCGCAATGGACCTTCGGTGGCGGCGATGAACCACTCGTAGCCTGCATCTGGTGGCGTGAGATTGCCATCAACGATATAGGACTTGTTCGAGAAGGAAGCTCCAAGGGCGATGTGGAGCGTATGGGCAACATCCTCGCGGTGAAGGGCAAAGACCCGAGTATTGCGATGAAGCTGCGCAACAAAATCACCAAAGCTCAGCAATTTGACCGGCTAGTCTCTGAGGCCTACAGAAGGCGCAAGCCTGTCAGGACCGCCATCTTGGACGGCAAGCTCTCCGTGGATGATGAGTCGGACCCCTCGTCCGCAGAAGCTAGGGAGCTAGACCCTCTCGAATGGTTCGTGCATGAGTACGACCCTTTCAGTGGTCATTACCTCATGGTGCGCAATGTCCCGATGCCACCAAGAACGGCCCCAGACCCATTTGACGGTGCTGAAGACCCAGCAGATGACAAAGCATTCCAAGCGTTCTTGAACAACTCCCCCTTCAGCGACACCGAGAAGGATGCCGTCATCAAGACGCGTGTGGGACAAGGCTACTTCAGGGACCACCTACTGAAACGATGGGCAGGTTGTAGTGTCACAAAAGTCACTGAGCAATCCATCTTGATCGCTTCTCACATCATGCCTTGGAAGGACTGCACCACCAGAGCAGACCGACTGAGCCCAGACAATGGACTATTGCTGTCGCCAACACTTGACAAGCTCTTTGATCGCGGTCTCATCTCGTTTGATGAGAACAACCGCTACACGATTCTTATCAGCAAGAAGCTTGGGGCGTTTCAGGCGAGTGAGATGCACCTTCAGAACCAAAAGATTCATTCACACAGTCACGAGGGCATGAGGCCCTACATGAAGTACCACCGCGAAAACGTGTTCATAGACAACATCGTCAAGACTACATAGCAATGATTCCCTGACTCGCAGTTGCTTCGCTGCTTGTGATCCTAGCCCCGGTAGCGATAGCGCTCTCGCAGCACCTGGGGTGGCAGCTCCGGAGTGTCAGTTATGGGCTATGCAGCACTACGTGGTCTTCTCGAAAAGCAGTCTTCCCGTGGACCCTGACGCCCGCGATGACTGTGAATCGCCTAACCAGTCGTTCTGCTGCCGAAGCAATATATGGCGCAGTGACAGCTATGTTGTCGAGGCCGAGCCTTCGACACGACTAGCTCAATGACGGCAACCTCTGTACTGTAGCCGCCCATTTTTGGGGCGAGAGAGAGCACCTGGCGCGGTGCCCCCTGGGCTTCGGCGCGATCCACCACATGACGGCGCGCGAGTACGGGTGCGCCGGTTGATCGTTGACCAGCACTTCTCCGCGACAGAGCCTCTGGCTCCATCGAGGTAGCGCGAACACCGATGTGCGCGTGCGTTGAAAATGCCGGGTCCCGAATTTCCAGCGCATCGCGTGCAACCCGTGACGCGATCAGCATCAGCATTCGTCGGCTTACTCGCCAAGCTCCCCAAGGTGGTGGGCTGGGGTTTGCGGGCGCAGGCCCCAGTCGCGGCTGTGACCCAGCCCGCCTGATCGGGAAGCTCTTCGCGCCAGCCACCATGGCGCGCTGTTGGGCTGGTCCGCGAGCGTGGGCCGGAGAACGCAAACCACTGCCCACCGCCTTTGCCAGTGCGCCCCGCATGTCCGTGGCAACTGCCTACGTGACGGGCCGCAAAAACGCGAAGCGGAGCAATGGGCATCGATGCCGGCATGCACCGATAAATCCCTCCGCGCACCCAATTGGTGTGCCCTGACGGCTGCCAACGCCCGACATTGCCTCGACCCCTCACGCATGCACACGAAATCGGGAATGCAATTTGCTTCCAGGCTGGTACTCCCTCCCTGAGAAGAAAAATGCCTGCTCGTGCTTTCCCTTCGCCTGGCAACGGTATGCCGCACAAAGGCCACCCATGACCGCCGCCGCACCCCTGGACCTGCTATGGGTCCTGATCTGCTCGGCCCTGGTCTTCTCCATGCAGGCCGGTTTCCTGTGCCTGGAGTCGGGGCTCACGCGCAACAAGAACTCCATCAACGTCGCGGTCAAGAACGTGGCGGACTTCGCCATCGCCACCGTGGTGTTCTGGCTGGTGGGTTTCGGCCTGATGTTCGGCGGTTCGTGGGGTGGCTGGGTCGGGGTGTCGCATTTCGGGCTGTTCGAGCAACTCGACTTCCATGCGCCGCTGATGACCTTCGTGCTGTTCCAGCTGATGTTCTGCGCCACCTCGGCCACCATCGTCTCGGGCGCGGTGGCCGAGCGCATGCGCTTTTCCACCTATGTGGCCGTCACCACCGGCGTGGCGGTGCTGATCTACCCGGTCTTCGGGCACTGGGCCTGGGGAGGGGCGATGGAGGGGTCGCCCACGGGCTGGTTGTCCCGCATGGGGTTTGTCGATTTCGCGGGCTCCTCGGTGGTCCACGGCGTGGGCGGCTGGGTGTCGCTGGTGGCGGTGGCCACCATCGGCCCGCGGGCAGGGCGCTTCGTGCCGGGCGAGGCGCCGCGCACCATCCCCGCGGGCAACCTGCCGCTGGCCATGCTGGGCGTGCTGATCCTGTTCTTCGGCTGGTTCGGCTTCAACGGTGGCAGCACGCTGGCACTGGACACGCGGGTGCCCGGCATCCTGGTCAACACGGTGATCGGCGGCGCGGCCGGCATCGTGGGCGGCATCGCCATCGGCTGGTGGCGCCATGGCTACTGTGAGATCGGCTACCTCATCAACGGTGCGATCGCCGGGCTGGTCGGCATCACGGCCGGCTGCCATGTGATCTCGCCGCTGGCCGCGCTGGTCATCGGCCTGGTGGCGGCGGGTCTCATGGTGCTGGCGACGGAGCTGCTGACGGCGCTGCGCATCGACGACGCCGTGGGCGCCATTCCCGCGCACCTGCTGCCGGGCATCTGGGGCACGATGTGCGTGGGCTTCTTCGGCAACCTGGAGCGCATCGGCAACGGCAACACGCGGCTGGAGCAGATCGGTGTGCAGCTGCTGGGCGTGGTGGCCTGCGGGCTGTGGGCCTGCCTGGCGGCGTGGCTGCTGCTGCGCGTGGTGGGCCGCTTCGGCCCGCTGCGCGTGCGGCCCGAGGACGAGCACATGGGCCTGAACATCTCCGAGCACGGCACGCGCACCGAGCTCATCGACCTGGTCGATGCCATGGAATCCCACCGCGCCAGCGGCGACCTGCTGCAGCGCGTGCCGGTGGAGCCCTTCACCGAGGTGGGGCAGGTGGCCTCGGCCTACAACCGCGTCATCGGCGCGCTGGAGGCGGCCACGGACCAGACGCGCGCCATCGTGCGCGACATCCGCGACGGCATCGTCACCTTCACGCGCGAGGGCATCCTGACCAGCCTGAACCCCGGTGCTGAGAAACTGTTCCAGCTCAGTGCCGACGCGATGGTGGGCCGGCCTTTCCAAGCGCTGCTGCAGCAGGCCGGCTACAGCGGTGCGGCCTCGCACGACGACCTGTGCCGCCCCGGGGCCAAGCTCGAGCTGCGCATGGCGCGGCCCGGTGCGCAGCGCGTGGTCTACGAGATATCGGTCAGCGAGAACCGCGTGGGCCCCGAGCTGCGCTTCACCGGCACCGTGCGCGACATCTCCGAGCGCAAGCACTTCGAGACCCAGCTGCACCGCGAGCGTGACCTGGCGCAGGTGACGCTGGCCTCCATCGGCGACGGCGTGATCACCACCGACGAGGCCGGCATCATCCAGTACATGAACCCCGTGGCCGAGCGCCTCACGGGCTGGCCGGCAAGCCAGGCCACGGGGCGTTCCATCGGAGAGGTCTACCGCCTGCAGGACGCCAAGACCGGCGAGCCGCTGCCGGTGCCCGTGCGCGGCGTGCTGGCGCGCGGGCAGGTGGTGTCGCGCCTGGACCATGCGCTGCTGGTGCGCCGCGACGATGCAGCCATTCCCGTGCAGGACACGGCCGCGCCCATCCGCTCGCGCGAAGGCTTCCTGATCGGTGCCGTGCTGGTGTTCCATGACGTCACGGTCACGCTGAACCTGGCGCAGGAGCTGCAGCACCAGGCCAGCCACGATGCGCTCACCGGCATCCCCAACCGCCGCGAGTTCGAGCGCCGCCTGGGTGACCTGCTGGACCACCCGCGCGACGGGGCGCAGACCCATGTGGTGTGCTTTCTGGACCTGGACCAGTTCAAGGTGGTCAACGACACCAGCGGCCATGTGGCGGGCGACGAGTTGCTGCGCCAGGTGGCCACGCTGATCCGCAGCCACCTGCGTGCGTCTGACACGCTGGCGCGGCTGGGCGGCGACGAGTTCGGGTTGATCCTGGAGTCCTGCCCCATGCACCGCGCGATCACGCTGGCCGAGGCCATCCGCGAGGACGTGGCGGACTTCCGCTTTGCCTGGGAGGGCCAGTCCTTCTCCATCGGCGTGTCCATCGGCCTGGTGCCGGTGCTGGGCACCGACCGGGACCTGGGTGCCGTGTTGTCCACGGCCGATGCCGCCTGTTACGCCGCCAAGGACGAGGGCCGCAACCGCATCCACGTCTACCAGATGGACGACGACACGCTGCAGCACCAGCAGGGCCAGATGCAGTGGGTCACGCGGCTGCAGAACGCGCTGGACGAGGACCGGCTGCGCCTGTACGTGCAGCCCATCGTGCCGCTGCCTTCGGGTGTGGACCGCCTGCCGCATTTCGAGATCCTGGTGCGGCTGGAAGAGGCGGGCCGCATCATCGCGCCCGGCAGCTTTTTGCCCGCCGCCGAGCGCTACGGCCTGATGCCGCGCGTGGACCAGTGGGTGGTCAACAACACGCTGGCCTGGATCGGTGACCGTGTGCGCCGCGACGGTGTGTTGCCCGGCGTCTACAGCATCAACCTCTCGGGCGCCTCGTTGTCGGACGAGCGTTTCCGCCAGACGCTGCGCGACACGCTGGAGCGGCTGCAGCTACCTGCGGGCGCGGTGTGTTTCGAGATCACCGAGACCTCGGCCGTGGCCAACCTCAGCAAGGTGGTGCCCTTCATCCGCGAGGTGAAGCAGCTGGGCTGCTCCTTCGCGCTGGACGACTTCGGCAGCGGGCTGTCGTCCTTCGCGTACCTGAAGAACCTGCCGGTGGATTTCCTCAAGATCGACGGCAGCTTCATCAAGGACATCGAACACGACCCCATCGACATGGCCATGGTGCAGGCCATCAACGCCATCGGGCATGTGATGGGCCTGAAGACCATTGCCGAATACGTGGCCACCGAGGGCATCCTGCGCCGCGTGGAAGAGATCGGCATCGACTATGCGCAGGGTTACCACCTGGGCGCGCCGCAGCCCCTGCTGGAGCTGGGCGCGGTGCGCATGATGCCGCGTTAGCGCTGCTGCCTGCGCCGCAGCAGCAGGGCCCGCACCATCACCGCCACGACCACGGCGTTGAGCAGCAGGATGGCCGCGCGCAACACCGTGGGGTGCCGTGCAAACTCCAGCAACTCCACGGGCAGGTACACGGCGCCGCTGAGCGCCGCCAGCACCTCGGCCCAGGCCCGGTTGCGCCACAGGCCATACCCCTCCAGCAAGCGCAGCGCCGCATACAGCGCCGCGCCGGCTGCCAGCCACAGCAGGCGCGTGTCCGACACATGGGCCGCCGCGTCGAGGAAGATGCGTGGATAACGCGAAGCCGGGTTGAGGTGCGCATGCGTCACCAGCCGCTCCGCGATGGCCGGAATGTCACGGTGCAACAGCGACAGCAGGCCTGTACCGGCCAGCAGCACCAGCAGGCCCTTGCAGGCTTCGAAAAATGCGACCAGGCGGATGGTGCCGCTGGCAGTGGAGGGGGCCGGGTGGGGCATGGAAGGCAGCGGGCGTGGTACGTAGGGCTGCAGTATGCCGGGATGGTCGGACGGCCCCCAATGGCCCAGGCTGCCAGGGGTTGGCACGTGGGCGGCATACTCGACCTCCGTCCCTGCGCGCCTCCTTGCTGTGTCCTCCTCCCCACCCTTGCACGACATCGCCCCTGCGCCACCCTCGGCCCGGGCCGTGTTGGCGTGGCGCGGCGTGCGCTGGACGGGCTGGCTGCTGCTCGGCTTGCTCGCATGGGCCACGTGGCAGTTCCTGCTGCCCGCGCTGGCCTTCCATGGCCAACGCTTCGGCAGCGGGCAGGCGACGGATGGCCCGCAGGGCCTGGGGCTGTCCGAGTACCGTGCCACCATCGACGCGTTGCCGGTCAAAGGGCTGGTCCAGAATGCCTCCGGCCTGAGCTTCAACCACGCCAGCGGCACCCTCTTCACGGTGATCAACCGTCCGCCCCAGGTGGCGGAGATCAGCACCGACGGGCGGCTGCTGCGGCTGATGCCGCTGGAGGGCCTGCGCGATCCCGAGGGCATCACGCACGTGCGCGACGACCTGTTCGTGATCGCCGACGAACGCACCAGCCGCCTGCACTGGGTGCGCATTCCGCCAGATGCTCAGACGGTGTCCGTGGCCGAGGGCACGAGCTTCCTGATGGACCTGGACCCGATCCGCAACCTGGGCTTTGAAGGCGTGTCGTGGGACGACCTGCGCAGCACCCTGTACATCGCCAAGGAGAAATGGCCCCTGCGCGTGATGACCGTGCGCGGGCTGGACCACCAGGGCCGCCCCTCGGGCGGCAGCCTGGAGGTGGCCGAGTGGAAACCCTCCGGCCTGAGCGCGCTGTTCGTCAGTGACCTGTCGTCGCTGACCGTGCACGAACCCACCGGCAGCATCCTGTTGCTCAGCGACGAGTCCGCGATGGTGCTGGAATACGCCGCCGACGGCACGCCCGTGGGCATGCTGCCCCTGTGGCGCGGCTTCCACGGACTGGCCCGCAAAGTGCCGCAACCCGAGGGCCTGGCCGTGGGGCCGGACGGGGCGGTGTATGTGATGTCGGAGCCGAATTTGTTCTACCGCTTCGCGCGGCAGTAAGGCCAGCGCTTCGCGGCGCACCGCTCCCTCACGCGGCCATCGCACCCTGGCACACGGCCAGGCATGTCTCGCGCAACCAGCGGTGGGCGGGCTCCGCGTCCAGCCGCGGATGCCACATCGCCGAGACCACGATCTCGGGCACCGTGACGGGCAGCTCGAAGATCGCAACGCCCTCTACCAACGCCACGGCGCTGGGCAGGCTGGCGCACACCAGGCTCCGGGGCACCTGCGCGATCACCTCGGATTCGCGCGCCACGCGCACCGCGTCCGGGAAACCGGGCACGATGGCCACGATGCGGCGCTGCAGGCCGAGTGCTGCCAGGGCGCGGTCCACGGGGCCCTCGAAGGCCGTCTTGCGCGACGCCACCACGTGCTGGCAAGCCGCGTAGCTGGCCGGTGTGACGGGAAGCGCCAGCAGGGCGTGGCCCACCCGCGCCACGCCGACGAAGCGGTCGCGAAAGATGGCACGGGTCCGCACCTCGGGCGCGGAGTGGCCCAGCACGCCGATCTCCAGGTCCACCCGCCCTTCACGCAGGGACACCGCGTCCTTGACCGACCGTGTCACGAACCGGAGCTGCACGCGGGGAGCAGCTTGCACCACCGCAGCCACCAACGACGCAGCGAACAGCGCCGTGAATCCTTCGTTCGCGCGCACGATGAACTGGCGCTCCAGCGCGGCGGGATCGACGGTATTGGCCTGCGGGCTAAGCAGCGTGCGTGCATCGCGGGCGACATCGCGCACGTGGTCGCGCATCGCGAGGGCCCGTGGCGTGGGAACCAGCCTGCCACCGGCGCGGACCAGCAGCGGGTCCCCTGTCATCGCGCGCAGGCGTGCGAGCGTGCGGCTCATCGCGGAGGTGCTCAGGCCCAGCCGGCGCGCGGCGCCCGTCACGCTGCCTTCGGCAAGCAAGGCGTCCAGGGCGGGGAGAAGGTTCAGGTCCACGTCGTCCATGTCTGCGCATCGGGTGGCAGACGCCGACATGGCGTCTGGTGCAACTGCATTGTGCAGTCCATGCGTCTGGCGCGGGGCAGCGCCGCCGCCCATACTGCCAGCACCCCACTACCCAAGGCGCTCATGAGCAATCCCACCTCTTCCATTGCCCCCTCGATTCTCCTGGTCGGTGCTTCGCGCGGCCTGGGCCATGCGATGGCCGAAGCCTTCGTGCAGCGCGGGTGGACCGTCGTCGGCACGGTGCGCGGCGACACCCGAACGCTGTTGCACGCACTGGCGGAGAAGCATCCCGCACAGGTCAGCATCGAATCCGTCGACATCACGGACACCGTGCAGGTCGCCGCGCTGCGTGACCGCCTGGCGCAGCGCCGCTTCGAGGTGCTGTTCGTCAACGCAGGCACCGCCAACCGGCGCCGCGAGGACACGCTGTTCGACGTCACGAAGGAGGAGTTCATCGACGTCATGCTGACCAACGCGCTGAGCCCCCTGCGGACCATCGAGACCCTCGAAGCGCTGGTCACCGACCAAGGGTTGATCGGCATCATGTCATCGGGCCAGGGCAGCGTGGCCAACAACGAGAAGGGCGGGCACGAGCTCTACCGGGGCTCGAAGGCCGCGCTGAACATGTTCATGCGCAGTTATGCCGCACGCCACGCCGGCAGCGGGCGCGCGTTCCTGCTGATGGCTCCGGGATGGATCCGCACCGCCCTGGGCGGGCCGAACGCACCCTTCTCGATGGAGGAGGCGGTGCCGGAGATCGTGGACGTGGTCATCGCGCAGCAGGGCCGGCCCGGGCTGCGCTACCTGGACCGCAAGGGCCAGGCGGTGCCTTGGTGAGCGCCGAGGGCCCTTGAGGGTTGCTCAGACGGCGGCTTGTGCGGCGAGGTCCCGCAGCGCCTGCCCGGTCAGGCGGTAACGCACCCATTCCGATTGCGGCTTGGCATTCAGGCTCTCGTAGAACTGGATGGAGGGCGTGTTCCAGTCCAGCACGCTCCACTCGAAGCGGCCGCAGTCGTGGTCCACTGCGATCGCTGCCAGATGCTGCAGCAGCGCCTTGCCCGCGCCCTTGCCGCGGCATTCGGGCGTGACGTACAGGTCCTCCAGGTACAGGCCGTGTTGCCCCTGCCAAGTGGAGTAGTTGAAGAAGTACACGGCAAAACCCACGGGCGTGTCGCCGTCCAGGCAGATCAGGCCGAAGACCTTGGGGCTGGTGCAGAACAGCGTGCGATGCAGGTGCGCCGGTGTGGCCCGCGCCTCGTGCTCCGCGTTCTCGTAGATCGCCAGCTCGCGCACGAAGCGCAGGATCAGGTCGGTGTCCTCCGGGACGGCGGGGCGGATGGTCAGGGATGCCATAGTGTGCTTCAGTCCACGATGAAGAGTTTGGCGCCCTGAGGTGCGCGCGAGCGATGCGGCTCGGCGTTGTCCGCCACCTGGTAACTCATGCCGGGCTTCAGGGTGAACCGGCGCCCGTCTTCCAGTTCGGTTTCCAGCTCGCCTTGCAGGCACAGCAGGATGTGGCCCTTGCGGCACCAGTGGTCCGAGACATAACCGGGGGTGTACTCCACCATCCGCACGCGGATGGCGCCGAAGTTCTGCGTCTGCCAGAAGGCCTGGCCGGCTTCGGCCGAATGCTCCGTGCGTGGCACGGCCGACCAGTCCGTGGTGCCGAAAGGGATGTTGTCGATGTTCATGGGGGAATGCGCTGCCTCAGGGGTTCGCCGAGGCCGGTGGGTTCGAGTTGGGCCGACGTGGCGTGCTGCTCAAGACGGCGATGGTAGAGGGCCTCGGGCGGAACTCTTTGCACTGGGGACGTTGGCGGCGCTGAGCGCGACGCCAAGGCGCCAACGTGTCACGCCTTGATCCGCCAGGGTGGGTGCTTGCGATTTTCCCCGGCCCGGAACAAGCAGATCTCGTTGCCAGCGGGATCCATCAGCCGTGCTTCCCGCCAGAGCCAGCGTTCGTCGATGGGCAATTGCGTGAAGACGAATCCCTTGGCCTGCAGGCTGGCGACGCGTGCGTCCAGGTCGGCACATCCGAAATAGATGACCACGCCTGGCCCCGAGACGGGCTGGTCGACATGGTCGAGGGAGAAGGTGGCATCGCCTTCCGGGCATTCGAAGCGCGCATACCGTGGCAGCGCGTCCACGATCAGCGTGAATCCCATGTCGCGGTAGAAGGCTGCAGAGCGGGGCACGTCCGTCGCCGGAAGGGTGACCTGGTTGAGGTTCATGGGAATGGCTCGTTGGTGATGTGGGGCACTGTGCGCTGACATGATGGCACGGCCCACGGCGTGCCGGAGTCGCAACTGGATGCGTTCGACGCCGTAGACCTGGAGAATCGTCCAAGCATCACCGAAATGTCACTCCGGTGCGGTAGCAGGGCCGCCAAACGAAATAACTTGATGCAGATCAAGGGACACGCGCCACGCGGCGCTTCGGTCCACTTGGTGACAGCCTGGAAGTGGGTGCGCAGCGTACAACCCGGCTTGCACGACACCGCACCATCATCCCAGGAGACTTCATGCCATTCGACCCGTCCCCCAAGGTCCAAGACCTGCAGCAGCGCTTGCGCGCCTTCATGGACGAACACATCTACCCGAACGAGAAGCTGCAGGTGGAGCAGGCGGAGGCGCTGGGGCCGTGGAAGGTGCAGCCCATCGTGGAGGAACTCAAACCCAAGGCCCGTGCTGCCGGGCTGTGGAACCTGTTCCTGCCGGCTTCCGAACATGGTGCGGGTCTGACGAACCTGGAGTACGCGCCGTTGTGCGAGATCATGGGCCGCTCGCTGCTGGCGCCCGAGATCTTCAACTGCTCGGCGCCCGACACCGGCA
The DNA here is from genome assembly GCA_965278985.1 of Burkholderiaceae bacterium. Taxonomy (GTDB): domain Bacteria; phylum Pseudomonadota; class Gammaproteobacteria; order Burkholderiales; family Burkholderiaceae_C; genus CAISIP01. The sequence continues at coordinate 5,274,125 of OZ257131.1, forward strand.
ACATGGAGGTGCTGGCGCGGTATGCCACACCCGCGCAGCAGGAGCGCTGGCTGAAGCCGCTGCTGGCCGGCGAGATCCGCTCCTGCTTCTCGATGACCGAGCCGGCCGTGGCCTCCAGCGATGCGACCAACATCGCCTCGTCCATCGTGCGCGATGGTGACCACTACGTGATCAACGGCCACAAGTGGTACTCGACCGGCGCCACGGACCCGCGCTGCAAGATCTCCATCTTCATGGGCAAGACGGACCCGAACCACGCCGACCGCCACAAACAGCAGTCGATGGTGCTCGTGCCGCTGGACACGCCGGGCGTCACCATCGTGCGGCCGCTGCCGATCATGGGCTACTACGGCTTCCCGGACCGGGCCACGGAGGTGCGCTTCGACAACGTGCGCGTGCCGGTGGAGAACATCCTGCTGGGCGAAGGCCGTGGCTTCGAGATCGCGCAGGGCCGCCTGGGGCCGGGGCGTATCCACCACTGCATGCGCCTGATCGGCCTGACCGAACGGATGCTGGAGCTGATGTGCCGCCGCAGCCTGTCGCGCGTGGCCTTCGGCAAGCCGGTGGCCGAGCAGGGCGTGACCGTGGAGCGCATCGCCGAGTCGCGCATCCTCATCGAGCAGGCGCGCCTGCTGACGCTCAACGCCGCACACAAGATGGACACGGTGGGCAACAAGGTGGCCAAGACCGAGATCGCGATGATCAAGGTGGCGGTGCCCAACATGGCCTGCAAGGTCATCGACTGGGTGATGCAGTCCTTCGGGGCGGCGGGCACGAACAACGACTTCGGTATTGCGCATGCGTACGCCGTGGCGCGCTTCCTGCGCATCGCGGATGGTCCGGACGAAGTGCACCGCAACCAGATCGGGCGGTTGGAGTTGCGCAAGTACCGGTAGGTTTTTTCGTGGGCCTTTCGCCCGGTAGCCGATGCGTTCTGCAACCTTCGGCGTGCGTGGCGCGTTGGCAGAGGCGGTGGGCAGGGGCCTGCGTTCTCCGGCCCACGTCGCGGACCGGCGCAACAGTACGCCAGCGGGGCGGGCGCGAACAGCATCCCGGGTGCGCGGTGGGGGTCACAGCCGCGAATGGGGGCCTGCGCCCGCAGACCCCAGCCCACCACCTCGCGTTGCGGGTTGGCGGGCCAACCAGGGAGCCATGGAGCCAGGGCGCCAGGGAGTCAGTGGCCTGCCACCGGTGGTGCGCTCAGGCCATCGCGGGGTGGGTGGTGCGGGTGCGCCGGCGCAGGCCCCATTCGCGCATGCCACATCTGCAGGCGCGCCCGCCCCGGTGTTCGCGCTACTTCCATGGCGCACCCAAAGCGCTGCTGCGCGAGCGAGGGCCGGAGCCGGCGCATCCGTACCACCCGGCCCTGCCAAAAGCCATGGCGCGCTGGGCGGCGCAATCAAGGAAAAGTGCAGTACCGCCGAAGACCCCCTCGCCTTCACGCGGCGTGCGCAAACCGCCTTCGACCCAGACCAGCGAACCTCACTCCGGCTCGATCCCCGCGTCCGTGACCGTCTTCTGCCACTTCGCCGTCTCGCTCTTCACAAAAGCCAAAAACTCGGCCGGGCTGGCGGAGGGGTAGGCGATAGCGCCGGTCTTTGCGCCCTGGGTCTTCATGGCCTCGCTCTGCACGGCCTCCACCATCAGCTTGTGCAGCCGCGTGACGATGGGCGCGGGCGTCTTCGCGGGCACGAAGGCGCCGGCCCAGGAGGTGAGTTCGTAGCCCGCCAGGCCTGCCTCCGCCAGCGTGGGCACGTCGGGGAACAGCGGGTCGCGCTTGGCCGAGGTCACGGCCAGGGCGCGCAGCTTGCCGCTGTTCACCAATGGCGTGGCGGGGTTCACGTCGCAGGTCATGAAGTCCACCTGGCCGCCCATCAGGTCGGTCAGCGCCTGCGGTGTGCCCTTGTAGGGGATGTGCAGCATCTTGCCCTCGGTGCGCTTCTTCAGCATCTCGGCGGCGATGCGGGTCGATGAGCTGCCCGAGGCGAAGCTCATCTCGCGCTCGCGGGCCCGCGCCGCCGCCAGGAACTCGGCGATCGTACGGTAGGGACTGTTGGGCGCCACCACCAGCACCAGGCCGGACACCGCGATCGTCGAGATCGGGATGAAGTCGTTGATCGGGTCGTAGGGCAGCTTCTTGAACAGCGCCGCGTTCGCCGCGTGCGTGGTGTTGGTGGTGATGAAGATCGTGTAGCCGTCCGGCGGCGCCTTGGCGGCCGCCTGCGCCGCGATGAAGCCGCTGGCGCCTGGCAGGTTCTCGACCAGCGCGGCCTGTCCGGTCAGGCGGGTCAGCTCCTGGCCGATGATGCGCGCGGCCGTGTCCGTGCCGCTGCCGGCCGGGAACGGCGCGATGATGCGCAGCGGCTTGGAGGGATAGGTGTCGTCGGCGAGGCCCAGCCCGTGGGCGCCCAGGCCCAGCGCCGCCAGCGCCAGATGGAAATCGCGTCGATTCAGATGCATGGTGTCTCCAGAGTGTGTTCCTGTGGTCGCCCGCGCAGGCGCGGCTTCGCCGCACTCTAGGAGGTGCCGCACACCCCGTCAACTGAATATGGAAGGGGGTTGGCCATGAACGGCGTTCATGCGCCGCCATGCCTCGCGAAGGCGTCCACGATCTGCTGGCGTATCCACAGGTTGGCCGGGTTGCCGTCCACGCTGCGGTGCCAGTACAGGTAGTAGTCCACGGGCGGCATCGCCATCGGGAACGCGTACTTGCGGTTGCGCGCCACCGCGTTGACCACGGCTCGTACTGCTCCGGCATGGTCAGCAGCATGTCGGTCTGCGCCACCAGGTTCACGGCCACCACGTGGCGCTGCACGCGCATGCGCACGTTGCGCTGATGGCCGGCGCGGTTCAGCGCCGCGTCCTCGAAGGTCTCGCCCGTGCGGCGCGAGGTCACGGCGATGTGGTCCTGCTTCAGGTAGGTCGCCAGCGTAAGCCGCCCTTTTGCCAGTGCAGGGTGGCCGGGGCGTGCCAGCACCAGCATGCGGTCGCGCGTGCCCAGGCGTTGGCGGTGGATGCTGGCGTTCAGGTTCAACGGCAGCTCCACCGCACAGTCCAGCGTGCCGGTGGCCAGCTCGTCGGTCAGGTGGCCATGGTCGATGCGGATGCAGTTCACCTGTGACTGTGGCGACTGCGCGATCAGCCGCTGCATCAGCACCGGTGCGGCGATCACCTCCAGCGAGTCGCGGATGCCGATGGTGAAGCGCCGCCCCATGGAGGCGGGGTCGAAGTGTTCCGAGCCGCTGATGGCCAGCTGCAGGTTGGCCAGCGCTGACACCACCGGCCCCATCAGGTTGCGCGTGAAGGGCGTGGGCGTGATGGCGCTTCCATGGCGCACGAAGAGCGGGTCGCCCAGTACGTCGCGCAGGCGGCGCAGCGCGTGGCTCACGGCCGGTTGGGTCACGTTCAGGCGCTGGGCGGCCTTGGTGATGCTGCCCTCGGCATACACCGCCTGCAGCACCACCATCAGGTTCAGGTCCATCCGCTCGATATGCACAGTGCTCATGTCCCCGTATGCCGTTTCTTCAATTGAATAATACCGGTGGCCTGCATAGACTGGGCCATCTCCACCTTCAAACAAGAACACGCCATGCAAGCAGGACACCGCGTCGTGGTGTCGGAATTCGCCGAGGACCCGCTGGACGCCATCGCCAATTTCATCCACCTGGAGCCCATGCCCGCGCCCGACCCGGCCACGCTGCGGCCGCACGAGCTGCTGCTGGCCGTGCGCAGCGTGGCAGTGTCCTGGGTGGACCTGCTGATGACCAGCGGCCAGTACCAGCACATGCCCAAGCCCCCTTACACGCCCGGCATGGAATACAGCGGCGAGGTCGTGGCCGCGGGCGCCGCGGTGGACCCGGCACGCGTGGCCGTGGGTGACGGCGTGCTGGTCGACTTCTTCCAGGTCGGCCCGCGTTCCTACGGCGACTACCAGGCGTCTGGTGGCTTCGCGTCGTACGCCGTGGTGCCGCAGGAGGCGGTGCACAGAATCCCCCAAGGCTTCTCCTTCGACCAGGCCTGCTGCCTGCTGGGCAACTACGAGACGGCTTACCACTGCCTGGTGGTGCGCGGCCAGTTGCAGCCCGGCGAGACGATCCTCATCAACGGCGCGTCGGGCTCCACCGGCATGGCGGCCGTGCAGATGGCCAAGCTGCTGGGCGCCACGGTCATCGCCACCGGCCGCTCGGACGCCAAGCTGGCCGAGGTGAAGGCCCATGGCGCGGATCACGTCATCAACGCCCGCCATCCCGACGACCCCGCCGGCGTGCGCAGCTTCCGCGAAGAGGTCAAGGCCCTCACGGGCGGCCAGGGTGTGGACGTGGTCTACGACGCCGTGGGCGGCGCCACTTCGCTGGAGAGCCTGCGCAGCATGGCTTTCGGTGGCCGCTTCCTGATCGTGGGCTGGACCTCCACACCCAACGTGGCGCGGGGCAAAGGCCAGCGCGGTGCGCCGAATGCGAACCAGCTGCCCACCAACATCATCCAGATGAAAAGCCTGTCGGTGCTGGGCAGCCCGGCCGTCATCGCGGTGGCGAAGAACCCCGCGCTGCGCACCGAGCGGCTGGCGAAGATCTGGCAGTGGGTGGAGGAGGGCAAGATCCTGCCGCACATCTCGCATGTGCTCCCGCTCGCCGAGTTCAAGCAGGCGCTTCGCCTGCGCTGGGACGGGGGCATCACCGGGAGTTGCATACTGCGCCCCTGACACAACACGCGGAGACAAGCGCATGGAACAGGCGGGCAAGCCCCTCGCGGGCCTGAAGGTGATGGAGCTGGGGCAGGTGGTGGCGGGGCCCTTCGCGGGCGCGATCTTCGCGGACCTGGGCGCCGAGGTCACGAAGATCGAGCGCATCGACGGCGGTGACGATGCGCGCCGCATGGGCGCGGACTTCCGCCACGGCGACGCGCTGATCTTCCAGACCTACAACCGCGGCAAGAAGTCCGTGGCGCTGGACCTGAAGGCCGCAGGCGACCTGGCGCTGTTCGACCGCCTCGCCGCCGAGGCCGACGTGCTGCTGCACAACCTGCGCCCCGGCGTGCTGGAGAGCATGGGCCTGCACGCCGAGGCGCTGTGCGCCCGCCATCCGCGCCTGGTCTATTGCGAGATATCAGCCTTCGGACAGATAGGCCCGATGGGCGAGCGGCCGGGCTACGAGCCGCTGCTGCAGGCCTACAGCGGCCTGTCGAGCTGCAACGGCGGGCCCGAAGACCCACCGGTGCGCATAGGCGCCTCGGTCTGCGACCAGGGCACGGGCATGTGGGTGGTGCTGGGCGCGCTGGCGCTGCTGCAGCGGCGCCAGCACACCGGGCGCGGTGGCGTGGTGCAGGGCTCGCTGCTGGAGACGGCGCTGTGCTGGAATGGCCCGAAGAACGACACCTACATGAACCTCGGCGAAGTGCCGCCCCGCCATGCCTCGGGCCACCCGGGCCTGGTGCCCTACCAGGCCTTCGACACCGCCACCGGCCCGCTGCTGGTGTGCTGTGGCAACGACCGGCTGTTCGCCAAGCTCGCGGCCGTGCTGGACCATCCGGAATGGAGCGCCGACCCGCTGTACGCCACGAACCGCGCGCGCCTGCAGCACCAGGGCCAACTGCTGCCGCTGATCGCCGCCTGCCTGCGCACGGTGCCACGCGACGACTGGGTGCGCCGGCTCGAGGCGGTCGGAGTCCCTTGCTCGCCCGTGCATTCGCTGCCCGAGGCGCTGGCCCAGCCGCAGGTGCAGGCCATCGGCATGCTGCAGCAGGTGGAGGGTGAAGACTTTCGCCTTACTGGGCTGCCGCTGCGCATCGATGGCCAGCGGCCGGCGTTGCAGGGCCCCGCGCCGACGCTCGGGGCGCACACGCCCGTGCGCACCCCCGCACGCTGAAACCGACACCGCAGCCAGGGGCCAGGGCCTTACCATGGTGGCCATGGAGCATTCGCCCGCCACCCTCGGTTTCGCGCTCTTCGACACGCCCATTGGCTGGTGCGGCATCGCCTGGGGCGCGCAAGGCATCACGGCCGTCCAGCTGCCCGGCAACGATGCCCAGGCCACGCGGCAACGCATGCAGCACACGGTGCCCGGTGTGCCGGAGGCCGATCCGCCGATGCAGGTGCGGCAGGCCATCGACGCGGTCACAGGTCTGCTGCAGGGCCGCCCGCGCGAACCGGCTGACCTGCGCGACATCGTGCTGGACATGCGCGCCGTGCCGCCCTTCCACCAGCGCATCTATGCCGCGGTGCGCGCGATCCCGCCGGGCCAGACCCGCACCTACGGCGAGGTGGCGCAGCTGCTAGGCGAACCCGGTGCCTCGCGTGCCATCGGCCAGGCCATGGGCGTGAACCCGTTTGCCCCGGTGGTGCCCTGCCACCGCGTGATGGCGGCCGGTGGCCGGTCGGGTGGCTTCTCGGCGCCCGGCGGCACGCGCACCAAGCTGCGCATGCTGGAGATCGAAGGCGCGCAGTTCGGCGCGCCGGGCCTCTTCGACGGGCCGGCTGCGTAGGGCACGCCATGCGCACGGCCTGGAAGATTCTGCGCGTGCTGCTGGTGCTGGCCGTGGTGCTCGCGTTCGCCGTGTGGCTGGTGTTCCGCCTGCCCGCCTTCGGTGGCGACTTCGAAGGCGCGCGCCTGCAGCGCATGCTGGCATCCACGCACTACCACGGTGACCACTTCGAGAACGTGCCGCCCTATGACCACGTGACCCAGTGGTTCGCCACGGCCCGCGCGTACCTGCAGGGCCAGCAGCGCGAGCCGCAGTTCACCATCCCTGTCGTGCCCCTCGACCCGCAGGCCCTGCAGTCACCGGCGGCCGGCGGCCTGCGCGCTTGGTGGCTGGGCCATGCGACCGTGCTGGTGGAGGTGGACGGCGTGCGGGTGCTGACCGACCCCATCCTGTCCGAACGCGCCTCGCCATTCCAATTCGCGGGCCCCGAGCGTTTTCACCCGTCGCCCATTCCGCTGGAGCAGCTGACAGGTATCGACGCTGTGGTGGTCTCGCACGACCACTACGACCACCTCGACATGGCGACCGTGCAGCAACTCGCGCGCGGTGGCACGCAGTTCTACGTCGGCCTGGGCGTGGGCGCCCACCTGGAGCGCTGGGGCGTGCCGGCCGCGCAGGTCCACGAGATGGACTGGTGGCAGAGCGCCGAGCTGCGCGGCGTGCGCATCCACGCCACGCCCGCACGCCACTACTCCGGACGCAAGCGCATGGACGACTCCACGCTGTGGGCTTCGTGGATGCTGCGCGGTCCAACGCACTCCGTGTATTTCAGCGGCGACACGGGTTACGGCCCGCACTTCGCCGAGATCCGCCAGCGCCTCGGTGCCCCAGAGCTCGCGTTGATGAAGGCGGGCGCCTACGGCAGCACCTGGCTGGACATCCACATGGACCCCGAACACGCCGTGCAGGCCCACCTGGACCTGGGCGCCGACACGCTGCTGCCCGTGCACTGGGCCACCTTCAACCTGGCCTACCACGCCTGGGTGGAGCCCATCGAACGCACCCTGGCCGCGGCCAGGGTGCAGGGTGTGCGCCTGGTCACGCCGCGGCCGGGGCAGGTGGTGGATTGGAGCGAGCCGTTTGCCAACGAGGCCTGGTATCGGGGGCCGCCTTGAATTCGCTATTCGTCTCTTTCGAAAGGTCGGATCCGATAAAGCCTATCGCGGCATAAAACACAAGAAGAGCCAGCACTGACCACCACAATCCCTTCGACCGCAGATCTTTTTTCACGATGGCTTTGACCACGAAAATCAGCGCCACGATATGGACGGCGCACACCGCGAAAATCACGACAGCCCATATCAGCAGGTAGAGCACCGCGAAGGACCCAATGGTCACGAACAGCTCGCCGAGGGCTGGCCATGTAGGGAACCCGGCACCGCCATCTGCCAGCGCGTTTGCCGAGGGGAATGCGACAACCAGAAAACAGTCAAGGCGAATCCCATTCCGAACTGAATGGTCGGATGCGATGGTCGAATGGGTGGTCGCAGCGTGCATTTGTGATGCCTGGCGAAGCTGGCCAAAAGCCTTCACTTGCTGGCCACCACTGCCGCCTGCGCGGCTTGCTGAGGTCATCGTTTCCATCTTCGCGTCGCTTCTGGTCTATCCGCTCTGCCTGCCACTTGTAGCGGTTGGCGCACCGCCCTTGGCGGCTGCAGCAACGGCTTCTCCGAAGGCGCTCCAAACCTTGGAAACAGTTTTGTCACTTAGTTCGGTTGATGGATATCGGTTCATGTCTTGGATAACGAACTCGAGCTCGGCCCTGCCTTCGGGCGCGCGGCCGTTCCGAGCAAGGCAAAAGGCATTTGCAATTGGCAACTGAGTGAAGAAGTTTGATCCTGGTTTGGATCGGAGCTCTTCAACGATGGAGTACACATGCCCAGGAGTGTCACCCTCATCCCAGACTCGAATTGCCATCTGGATTGCGGAGGCAACTCGACTCTGCAAGTTCTCAAGCAAGCCAGGCGTTCCGTACATGTAAGCAAGAACGATATCGCGATGGTGCTGGCCATCAACGAACGCGTCGAAACGGGCAGACTTCTCAGTCTTGTGCCACTTCATCTCTCGTCCAGAGAAGTGGGGTACGAAGTCGAACGAGTAACCCCAGGCAGGGGCTAGTGCGCCACCTTTGAGCTGCCGGTACTCGAAAACCTGTCTGATAGGCGGATCGTGGCTTCGTACCCATTGCAAAGGCTTGAGCGAAACAAACCCCCGCGGCTGTAACCGCGCATCGACTACCGGGGCGAGATCTTTGTGAATGGCTGCAATGGTTAGCAGCTCAAATTCGCGCACGGTCATGATGTTCAAAGCTACCCCCGCCGACGCCGCAGGCGGTCGGGTGCTGCGGCCTGTTAATCCTCAAGGAGTGATCAGTTTGAAGCGCGCGCATGATCATGAACACACGGATTCTGACCACGAGCGGTGAAGGACAACCTCATTGAGTCGCGATCCTTCGCAAGAAGAAGACTTTGTTGCTAAAGCTCGGAAGAAAGCTCAAATCGAAGAAATCGAAAAGCGTCCAATTTCCAGATCCGCACTCAAGGTACAGGTCTGGCGCCATTTGAGAAACCACAAATTTGGGACTTCCAACCATGTTCTGCATTCGCATTTCCAGCGTCGCGGGCATGTCCATTGGGTCCAGCTTCACACAGACCTCGCTGCCCTCCGTGAGCGAAGTCAGGCGCTTCCCGTTGCAAAGTAAGTCCAGCGGCACGAACTTCCCATACCAGCCGGAATGACGTGTGACGAAGACATTCATGACGGTGAAGTTTGATGTGTCCCGCAGTTCTGCGACCTTTGTAAACCACCCGCTGAATAACGTGGAAGGCTGAAAGCCAGAACGTCCTTCATCGTCAACCGCGTGGTGTGGCGTGGCTTGGCGCGGAGTGCTGTATCAACGCAAAGGTATAGCAGAATCCACAAAGACACCACCCGCCATTTGACGGAGGCCGGGGCGTGCTAGCCGCCCCGATGTGCGCTCCCGGCCGAAGCAGGACTTCCCGGATTTGGTCACTGAGACCCGGCCGTTATGGTTCGAAACACTTACCAGGTCGACTATCGGCCTCGCTGCTGGCTGCGGCACCGTTGCAGCCGTCACCCAGCACCCAGCACAGCGCCGTGTCGCGCCGTTGTTCGCGGCCGGCGGGCGGCCAAGCGGTGGCCGTAGCGCCACGTCAAAGCGGCGCTGCTGCGGGGGTGCGGGTGTTGGGGTGGGCGACAGGCATCACGCCCGCGCCCGCGCGATCATTTCGGGCGGTGGAGCGCGCAGAGCTTGTTGCCGTCCGGATCGCGCACGTAGGCCAGGTACAGCGGACCCATAGGCCCCTCGCGTGGGCCGGGCGGCTCCTCGATCGACACCCCTCCATGCGCGACGGCCGTGTCGTGGAAAGCCTGGACCTGCTCGGGCGATGCGCACTTGAAGCCGACCGTGCCGCCGTTCGCAGGGGTGGCGGCCTCGCCGTTGATGGGTTCGCTGATGCCGAAGCTGCTGCCGTCGTGCCGGTAGAACAGGCGGGTCTGTCCCGTGCGGTTCTGGTTGTGCACCGCTGCGCCCGCACCGAGCACGCTGAGGACGGCGTCGTAGAAGCGCCTGGATCGTTCGATGTCGCTGGAGCCGATCATCACGTGGCTGAACATGCATTGCCTCCTGTGTCTTGCGGTTGTTACCGCGCGCATGATAGGTGCAGCCATGCAGCTGCCATGGCATGCCGCGCAGCGGGTTCCGGCCGTCGGACGGGCCTCGCGCAACCCACGCATGTCATTCAGGCCCGCAGGTCGAGTTGGCGCCACGGTTCGATCCGGTCGATCTGCTTCTCGAGCCAGTCCAAGGGGGCCATGCTCGTGCCCCAGTGGTGCAGCCGGCCCACCGCCTCTCCCAGGTTCCACAGGTGCCGCAGCTGCAGGAACAGGGGCACTGCCGCCAGGTCCGATTCGCTGACGTGCCCACCGCCAGCCCGGTAGCCCCGCAGGTAGTGCGTCCAGCGGTCCTGGAGCACGTCGTCCGGCGCCGGGAGCATCTTGCGCGCCAGGTAGGACCAGGGCATGACAGCCAGGTCGTAGGCCAGGAAGCCCGGACCGGCATCGTCGAAGTCGAAGAGGACCGTTGTCTTCGCGCCCGCGGCATCGGCGGCGACGTGGTTGTTGAATCCGTGCGTGTCGCCGTGGCAAATCACCCGCGTCAGTGCGCTCTCCACCGCGGCCAGTTCGTCGCGCAGGGCGTCCATGCGCTGCCGGTAGCGTTCCAGCAGCGCGGTCCCCAACTCCGGATAGGCCTGCAGATAGTCCCACGTGCGGCCGACGAGATGCTGGCCATCGAGGGTGTAGTGGCTGGCCGGTCCCGCGTAACCGCGCGCGGCCACGTGCACCCGGGCCAGGGCGTGTCCCGTGAGTTCGAATTCGTCTGGCGATTCCGGCACCACGCCCTCGGCATGGTGGAACACTGCCAAGGCGCGTGTGCCTTCTGGGAACCCGAGCCGGACAAATCCCTGCCCGTCGACGGACCGCAAGGGCGCCGCGACGCCTACCTGCGTGGCGGCAAGGTGCTCCAGCAGCGCGGTCTCGAACGCGACGTTGAACGCGCCACGCGGGCGGATCGCATAGAGCCTTGCCACATGGCGCGCTCCGCTGGCCGTGCGCACGGCGTAGTTGTCGTTCAGGCCACGCCGGATCAGGTGGCACTGCTGCACCTGCAAACCGTAGTGCCGTTCCAGCCAGCGCGCGACGGAGCCCGCGGCCGCGGTCGTATGAGCGTGGACGAGATCCAGGTCCACGGGTTGGTGGTGGTCGTGTGCCATGGCTTCCGTTGCTGGTATTCCACCCAAGCCATTACCAGGTATCGACCATCGGCCGCGCGGCGGGCCGTGGCGCCTTCGCCGCAGCAGCCAGCGCAGCCAGCACCCATTGCCGTGTGGTCGCGGGGTCGATCACCGCATCGATCTCCAGCGTGGCCGCCATGTTCATCGCGCTGCCGGCATCCACGCGCTCCTGCAGCAGCCGCTGGAACAGCGCCTCGCGCGCCGGCCCCTCGGCCACGGCCTCCAGCTCCTTGCGGTAGCCCAGGCGCACGTACCCTTCCAGCCCCATGCCGCCGAACTCGCCCGTGGGCCAGGCGGCCGTGAGTGCTGGTGCGTGGAAGCTGCCGGCGGTGAGCGCCATCGCGCCCCGGCCATATCCCTTGCGCAGCACGATGCTGACGCAAGGCACACGCAGGTGCGCCGCCGTAACGAACAGGCGGCTGGCATGGCGCACCTGGGCCTGTGCCTCAATGTCGGGGCCGACCATGAAGCCCGGGGAATCCACCAGGCTCACGAGGGGCAGGCCGAAAGCGTTGCACAGCTGCAGGAAACGTGCGGCCTTGTCGGCCGCATCGGCATCGATGGCGCCCCCCAGGTGCAGCGGGTTGCTGGCCAGCAGGCCCACGCTGCGGCCCTCGATGCGGGCCAGTGCCGTGTGCACGGCCTTGCCGAAGCCGGTGCGCAGCTCCAGCAGGCTGTCCACGTCGACCAGCCCCTGCATCGCGGCGCGGCTGTCGTAGGCGCGCAGGCGGTTCTCGGGCACGACGTGGCGCAGTGCCTGCGGGTCGGGTTCACGCCAGTTCGGCAGCCGGCCCCGGAAGTACGACAGGTACTGCTTCGCCACGCGCACGGCCGCAGCCTCGTTGTCCACCAGCAAGTCCACCACGCCGTTGCCGTGCTGCACGGCCACGGGGCCGATCTGCTCGGGCCTGAACACACCCAGCCCGCCGCCCTCGACCATCGCCGGGCCGCCCATGCCGATGTTGCTGCCCGCGCAGGCGATCACCACGTCGCTGCACCCCAGCAGCGCCGCATTGCCCGCAAAACAGCGGCCCGCCACGATGCCCACCAGCGGCACCTGGCCATTGAGCGCGGCATAGGCTGCGAAGCTGGGTACGTGCAGCCCGGCCACGATGGGCATGTCCACGTCACCGGGTCGCCCGCCACCGCCCTCGGCGAACAGCACCACCGGCAGCTGGCTGCGCTGTGCCACGGCCAGCATGCGGTCCAGCTTCTGGTGGTTGCGCATGCCCTGCGTGCCGGCCAGCACGGTGGCGTCGTAGGCGAGCACCACGGCCTGGGATGCCTCGTTGCCGAACAGATCCCCATTGATGCGGCCGATGCCGGTCACGAGGCCATCGGCCGGTGTGTTGCGCACCAGGTCGTCGGCACTGCGGCGCGTGGATTGCGCGGCCACGGCGAGTGCGCCGTACTCGATGAAACTGCCGGCATCGCAGAGGTCGGCGATGTTCTCGCGCGCGCTGCGCAGGCCCAGCGCGTGGCGTTTGGCCATGGCCTCGGGGCGTGCGGCGTCGTGCGTGAAGGCATGGCGGTCGAGGACGCGTTGCAGGTCCGGGCGGGGGCGGGCGGGGTCGGCGCCAGGGGAGGGTGCTGGCGGTGTGTGCGTGGCACCGGCGGCCTCGGCAGCGGGCAATGGCACTGCCGGTGCGGGCCCGGCCTGGAAGTCCAGCAAGGGGTCTCCCTCGCCCACGGTCTCGCCGGCCGCGTAGAACAGCGCGAGCACCTGGCCATCGTGCGGCGCATGCAGCTCGTGTTCCATCTTCATGGCTTCGAGGACCGCGAGCAGCGCGCCTTGGCGCACGAACTGGCCGGGCTGCACTTGCCATTGCACGATCTGGGCCTGCAGGGGAGAAGGAATGGTCGTCATGCGGCTATTCTGCGGCAGCGTCCACCCTGGCCGATCAGCAAAAAAGGGCGGCCTGGTTGCCCGGGCCGCCCTGTGCCGCGCACCGCCGTACCGGCAATGCGCCCTCCCTGACTCACATCCTTTCAGGTCCCGATCCGCCCGCCGTCGTCCTTGGTGATCACGATGGTCGCCGAGCGCGGCCGGTTGCCGGCGCCGTAACCCACATTGGCGGGCCACTGGCTTTCGTACTTCGCGGGGTTGCCGATGTCGGCCATCTTGGTGGTCTCGCCGGGGTGCTGGATGTTCACGAAGATCGCGCGGCCGTCGGGCGTCTCGCACCAGCCGGTGATCTCGGCACCCTTGGGGCCGACCAGGAAGCGCTTGAAGCTGGCGGCGGTCTGGGGCTTGCCCATGTAGGTGTCAACGACCTTCTGGCTGCCGTCGGGGCGCTGGTAGCTCAGGGTCTTTTTGGCACCGTCGCCCACCTGGCCGGGGATCGCGGCCAGCAGCATGCAGTTGGTCTTGTCGGTGTAGGCGCCGTCGTCGGTCTCGATCCAGCAGATGCCGGTGGACTTGCTGAACACCAGGCCGTCGGGCGAGGACAGGTCGTTGCTGTCGTCCAGCGCGGACAGGTTGATCCGGTTCGCATCGGCACCGGCCTCGGAGCCGAAGAGGAAGACGTCCCAGCGGAAGGCCGTGTCCTGCGGCCGGGCTTCGGCCAGGCGCATGATGTGGCCGTTGACGTTGCCGCCCTCGGCCTTCTTGCCCTTGCGGTCGGCATACGCACGCGGGTTGGCGGCGTCCACGCCCACTTCGCCGTCGATGCTGCGCTGGCTGTTGTTGGTCAGCGTGATGTAGACCTCGCCGTTCTTCGGGTTCACGCCAGTCCACTCGGGGCGGTCCATGCGCGTGGCGCCCACGCCGTCGGCGGCCAGGCGCGTGAAGATCATGACTTCGGCGTCCGAGGTGAAGGCGAAGTCGGGGTTCGCGGCAACGATGGGGTTGCGCATGGAGAGCTCGATCCACTCGCCCGTGCCGTCCGGCTTGAAGCGCGCCACGTACAGCGTGCCCTTGTCCAGGTAGCGGTCGCCCACGGCGAAGGGGTCGGCGGCCTGCGCATCCTCGGCGCGCCACATGGCTTCGGAGACGAACTTGTAGATGTATTCGCCGCGGGAGTCGTCGCCCATGTAGGCCACCACGGGCTGGCCCGCCACCACGCGTGCGAAGCTCACGTTCTCGTGGCCCATGCGGCCCAGCGCGCTGCGCTTGCGCAGCTGTTGCTGCGGGTTGTAGGGGTTGAGCTCGACGATGTAGCCGAAGTTGTTCATCTCGTTGCGGTAGTCCTCGGCCGCGCTGGCACCGATGGCGCTGTTGTTCCAGCGCGCGTAGCGGTCCTCGGTGCCCGCGCTCTCCCAGCCGTGGCGGCTGGCGGCGCCGGCGCTGCGGCCGTGCCGGTTCAGGGCCAGGATCGACTTGTCCTTGCCACGGCGGTCGTTGTCCTTGGCGTCACGCGTGAAATAACCGAACCAGTTCTCCTCGCCTGCCACGTACGTGCCCCAGGGCGTGCGGCCCGCGCCGCAGTTGTTCAGCGTGCCGCGCGTGCGGATGCCGTCTTGGCTGTACTTGGTGTGCAGGTGGGCGCTGCCGCGGGCCGGGCCGTGGATCACGGCCTCGGTCATGGTCGTGACGCGGCGGTTGAAGGGCGAGTCCTGGATCGTGCGCCAGGTGCCACCCGCGCCATCGCGGCGCAGTTCCACGACCGACAGGCCGTGGACCATCAGCTCCTTGTCGACCTCGCTGGCGCGGCGCGGCAGCGTCGAGGTGCCGCCGTCGGCGTGCAGGAAGAAGGAGGACAGCTTCTCGTCGGTCGTGGCCTCGTGGTTCATCGCGATCAGGCCGCGGGCGGAGGCGTTGTCGGCACGCTTGCCTTGCGCGTCCAGGCCGAACCAGTCCATGCCGTCATGGTGGTCGCCGGCGCGCATCTCGTGGCCGGTGTCGGTGCCGTCGTTGCGGTACGCGGGCATGCCGGCGGCCAGCGGGTCGCCCAGGGCGTAGACCACCTGGGCCTTGTAGCCCTTTGGCACCACCACCGTGTCGGCCATGCTGCGGCCCACGGCCTCGAAGCCCAGGTTGGCCACGGCGCCTTCGCCGCCGTGCAGGCCGCTGCCGCTGGCGCAGCCGGTCAGCGCGGCGCCGCCGAGCAGCGTCGTGGCGGCCACGCCCAGCGAGCCACGCAGCATCGCGCGGCGGCTGGCGCGGGCCAGCAGCACGTCCTCGATGTGCGGGTTGTTGGTGGGGTTGGAGTCTTCGTCGTTGAAGTGGTTGGAGTGGCTCATGGCGCGGTCCGTTGGCTGAGGAAGGAAAGCCGGGAGCATGTAACGGCGGCGTGACAGGGCCGTGACAGCCGGTTGCGCAGCTGCCGGCAACGTATCGCCCCAGGGCGCCGAGGGGCTGCGGGACGGTGGCCGGCGCCGATGGGGTAGGCTCGGCCCATGACCTTCCCCGGACTGCGGCTGTCGGACTGGTTCACGCTGCATGGTTTCTTCACGCTGCTGGCCGTGCTGATCTACACGGTGCATGCCCACACCATGCGCCAGCGGCGCGCGCCCACGGCCGCCATCGCGTGGATGCTGTTCATCCTGATGATCCCGTATGTGGCGCTGCCGGCCTACCTGCTGTTCGGCACACGCAAGGTCGTCAAGCCCGTGGCCCTGCCTTTCCACCGGCCCGAAGGCGACCTGCAGGCGGCGGAGGACTGGGTGGCCGACACCTTGCGCGCGTTGGGCCAGCGCGACGCCGTGGACTACGTGGCGCTGCAGCTGCACGCCGACGGCCGGGCGTCCCGCGCAGCGCTCTTCGAGATGCTGCAGGGCGCGCGGCAGAGCATCGACATCTGCACCTTCCTGATCGGCCGCGATGCCGTGGGAGACGCCGTGCTGCAGCTGTTGTGCACGCGGGCGAGGGCCGGCGTGCGCGTGCGCCTGCTGGTCGATGGCCTGGGCTGGTGGATGGGGGGCCGGCCGCGCCTGCGCCAGCTGGGGCAGGCCGGGGTGGACTGGCGGCTGTTCGTGCCGCCATGGCATTCGCCCTTGCGGGGCCGCAGCAACCTGCGCAATCACCGCAAGATGCTGATCGTGGACGCCGGCACACCCGCGGCGCGGCTGTGGTGCGGCGGACGCAACCTCGCACAGGAGTATTTCGAGGGCGGGACGGACGCGGCGCCCTGGCACGACCTGACCTTCGACGTGCAGGGTGCGCTGGTGGCGCAGGCCGGTGCGCTTTTCGAGCACGACTGGCGCTTCACGGCGCAGGAGGCCGACGCCTCGGCCCCGTCGCCCGCAACATCGGCGCTACCGCCGCCCGCCTCGGCCATCGGCGCGCTGATCGTGGCCTCCGGCCCGGACCAGTTCGACGACAGCCTCCATGCCCTGCTGGTCACGGCGGCGTACCGCGCGCGCGACCGGCTGGCGATGGTCACGCCCTATTTCGTGCCGGACTCGGCCCTGCTGATGGCCCTGTGCATGGCCGCGCGAAGGGGCGTGCAGGTGGACCTCCTGCTGCCGGCCCGCTCCAACCATCCCATATCCGACTTCGCCCGCAGCCGCGCGTTGCGCACCCTGGCCCAGGCCGGCGGGCGCATCTGGCTCGCACCGACCATGCTGCACGCCAAGCTGGTACTCGTTGACGACATCCTGGCGCTGGCGGGCTCGGCGAACCTCGACAGCCGCAGCCTGTTCATCAACTACGAGCTGATGGTGGCCTTCCATCGCCCGCAGGACATCGCGCGCTTCGCCGACTGGTACAGCACCGAGCGCCGCCAGGCGGTGCCCTTCGCAGCCCATCGGCCGGGCCTGGCGCGCGATGTGGCGGAGGGGCTGCTGCTGTGGGTGGGTTTCCAGCTCTGATCGGCGAGCGGGCCTGTGTGGCTCAGGGGTTGCCGAGGTAGTCGCGCTTGCCGATCTCCACGCCGTTGTGGCGCAGGATGTTGTAGGTCGTGGTCACGTGGAAATAGAAGTTGGGCACGGCGTGGCCGAGCAGGAACTGCAGGCCCTTGTAGTGGGTTTCCTTCTCGCCGCGCTTGACCACGATGTCCTTGTCCTCGGTGCCGTCGATCTTCTCGGCGGGCACGCTCTGGATGAACTCGATGGTCTTGGCGATGCGCGCCTGCAATTGGGCCAGCGTGGTCTCGTTGTCCTCGAAGACCGGTGCCGTCACGCCCGACAGGCGCGCGATGACGCCCTTGGCCGAGTCGGTGGCGATCTGCACCTGGGCCGTCATGGGCAGCATGTCGGGGAACAGGCGGTAGGCGGTCAGCGTGGTGTCGGCGAGCTTCTTCGCATCGATGTGGGCTTGCGCCTTGTCCAGGATCTTCGAGAGGTTGCCGAGGATGTTGACGAAACGCGGCACGCTGGCCTGGTACATGGAGATGGTCATGGGGTGTCTCTGTGAGGGGGAAACGGTGGAGCCCGATCTTATGCCCCAGCGCCCTATCCTGCACACGGTGCGGAAAGCTCCTACATGCCGACACGGTGTCGGGCGGTACCGGGCACGGTGGGCAATTTCTACGATGCAGTCCTGGGTCACCGAAGTGCACCGCAGACGCGGTGCCAGGGACGATCCGGACCATCCAACCATTGAAAGGGAAGGCACACCATGAACAAGGACCAAGTGAAGGGCGCCGTCAAGGACGCTGCAGGCAAGGTGCAGGAGAAGGTCGGCCAGGCCGTCAACAGCCCCACCCAGGAAGCCAAGGGCCTGCAGAAGCAAGCCGAGGGCAAGACCCAGAAGACCTACGGCGACGTCAAGGAAGCCGTCAAGGACGCGACCCGTCGCTGAAGGCCGGGCGAAGCCGATCCGCGCTGCTGGTCAGCGGGGAGGGCGCGTGCGCTGGTCGCACCGCCTGGGGCAGCACCTCTTCCATGGGAAGGCGTGCTGCCTTTTTTCATCGAGGCGCTCATGCACGCGCGTTCGCGGCGCGCAACGTTTAGTGGGCCGCGATCTGCACCGATGTTTCGCCGAAGCCTGGGAAACGTGCCGTGACGTGGTCACCGGGTGCGATCTTGCACAGTCCGCACGCGCCGGTCGTCACCAGCGTACCGGCCTGCAGGGGCAGGCCCTGCGCCGCTGCGTGGGCCACCAGCCACTGCAGCGGGGCGGGCGGATTGCCGTTGGGGTGCGTGCCGACGCCCTCGGCCTGCACGGCGCCGTTGACCTCGAGCACACAGGGCTGCTGGCTCCATTCCTGCGGGGTGCGTGCGCGGTAGGGTTGCTCGCTTCCCGCCACCAGCACACCATGGACCTGCTGGTCCGCGGTCTTCCATGCGCCAGGCGCGCTCAAGCCCCCGACGATGCGCGTGCCGACGATCTCGATGCTGACGCAGACACTGCCGATGCAGTCCAGCACATCCTCGGCACTCGCGGGCGTGCGCACGAGCCGGAACGCGAGCTCCGCCTCGGCGATCAGCTCGCGCGTGGCGCCGGGCTGCCAGGTGGCGCCGCTTTCCAGCACCACGGGCAGCGGCGCCGCCGTCATCACGCCCTTGCCTCCGGCCTTCCAGGCCGCAACCTTGCCGCCGGCGAACCAGCCCATCTGCGCCGCCACGGCCTGCTGGATGCGGTAGGCGTCCTCCACGCTCAAGCTGTCGTCGAAGGCGGGAGGCTGCCACGGGGTGCCGCTGCGGCGGGCCTGCACCAGCGATTGCACGAGGGTGTCGAACAAAGTGCTGGATTGGAGTGTGGGGCTCATGGTGCGGTGTTTCCGGTGTTGGCGGTGGGAGAAGGGGAAGTAGGGGAAGGAGGCGGTGGCGGAAAGGGTGTGTCGAGGATCTCGCGCACGCGCAGCTCCAGCGCGTCCAGCGGGAAAGGCTTGGTGATCATGGTCATGCCGCTGTCGAGCAGGCCCGAGGCGAACACCGCATTCTCGGCATACCCCGTCATGAACAGCACCTTGAGGCCCGGCCGCAGGGCGCGGCCCGCGTCGGCGAGCTGGCGCCCGTTGAGCCCGGGCAGGCCCACGTCGGTGACGAGCAGGTCCACGCGCTGCGTGGATTGCAGGGCCGCAAGCCCCGCGGTGCCGTCGCCCGCCTCCTGGACCTCGTAGCCCTCGTCCTGCAGCACCTGCACGATCAGCGAGCGGATGTCGGGTTCGTCCTCCACGACCAGGATGCGCTCCCCGGAGGCCGCCGTGCGGGCGCCGCCCGGCGCGTGGCCGGCCTCGGACGGCACCGGCAGCGGATCGGGCGCGTCGCCGCTGCGGTCTTCCGGCAGGTAGAGCTTCACGGTGGTGCCATGGCCCCATTCGCTGTAGATGCGCGCATGGCCCTCCGACTGCCGCGCGAAGCCGTAGATCATCGACAGGCCCAGCCCCGTGCCCTGCCCCACGGGTTTGGTGGTGAAGAACGGGTCGAAGGCCTTGGCCAGGGTCTCTGGCTGCATGCCGGTGCCGGTGTCGGTGACGGAGATGCACACGTAGCGGCCCGGCTGCACGGCGTCCTGGCCCGAGGCGAACAGGCTGTCGAGCGTGGTGTTGCGCGTCTCGATCACCAGCTGGCCGCCGGCGGGCATGGCGTCGCGCGCGTTGATGGCCAGGTTCAGGATCGCGTTCTCGAGCTGGTTCGGGTCGCAGCGCGTGTGCCACAGGCCTTCATCCAGTGCCAGCTGCAGCGTGATGCCTTCGCCCAGCGTGCGGCGCAGCAGGTCGTCCATCGAGGCGATCAGCGGGTTCACGTCCAGCGGGCGCGGCTCCAGCGGCTGGCGGCGCGAGAAGGCCAGCAGCCGGTGCGTCAGTGCCGCGGCGCGCCGGGTGGCGCCCATCGCGCTGGCGACGAAGCGCCCGACGTCGTTGCCCCGGTTGGCCGCGACATGCTTCTGGATCACGTCCAGGTTGCCGCCGATGCCCTGCAGCAGGTTGTTGAAGTCGTGCGCGATGCCGCCCGTGAGCTGGCCCACGGCCTCCATCTTGAGCGACTGGCGCAGGGCTTCCTCGGCCGCGCGCTCGCGCGTCACGTCGCGTGCCACGGCATGCAGCAGGCCTTGCTCGGGCACGGCGGTCCAATTGAGCAGCAGGTAGCTGCCCTCGCGCGTGCGGTAGCGGTTCTCGATGGCCAGCGCGGACGCGTCGACCTCCACCGCGGCGATCGCCTGCGTGGTGGCGGCCACGTCGTCGGGATGCAGGAAGTCCAGCAGCGTCTGGCCCACCATCTCCTCGGCACGCCAGCCCAGCAGCCGCGTGGCGGCGGGGTTCACCGCATGGATGCGGCCGTGCAGGTCGCAGACCAGCATCAGTTCGCGCGACAGGTTCCAGATGCGGTCGCGGTCGCGCAGGTTTTCGGTCTCCTGCAGCTTGCGTTCGTGGATGTCGGTGTTGGTGCCCACCCAGCGGCGGATGCTGCCGTCCTCGGAGCGCAACGCCAGGGCGCGCACCAGGTGCCAGCGGAAGCTGCCGTCCGCGCGGCGGATGCGGAATTCCGTCTCGTAGGGGTCGCCGCTGGCCACCGCGCGCGCCCACCCGTCGGCGGCGGCCACCATGTCGTCGGGGTGCACGACCTGAGCCAAGCCATGGCGCAACAGCTGCTCCGCCGGCACGCCGGTGTATTCGTGGACACGGTCGTTGAACCAGTCGTGCAAGCCATCGGCGGGCGCCGTCCACACATGGTTGGGCAGCGACTGCGCGAAGGTGCGGAACTGCGCGGCGCTCTCTTCCAGCGCGCGTTGCGCCGCCTTGCGTTCGGTCACGTCCTGCACCACGCCCACCAGGCGCAAGGGGTTGCCGGCCTCGTCGATCTCGTACTCTGCCTTGCGCGCGATCCACCGCAGCGCACCGTCGCCGGCGCGGCGGATGCGGTACTCCACGTCCAGCGGCGCGCTGGCGTCGCCGCGCGTGTGCTGGGCCGAGCGGATCGCCGCGTCCTCGGGCAGCACCAGGTCCTCCAGCACCGCCGCGGCCGCATGCTCGACCGGCGCCAGGCCGAAGATCCGGAAGAACGCGTCCGTGCCGGAGACGGTGTTGGTGGACAGGTCCAGTGTGAAGGTGCCCACGCCGCCGGCCTCCTGCGCGCGGCGCAGCCTGGCTTCGGACTGGCGCAGTGCCTCGGCGGCGCGGTGCTGTTCGGTGCGGTCGCGCAGCACCTTGACGAATCCCGTGGCGGTGTCGGCATCGTCGCGCAGCGGCGTCATCTCGCCGTTGGCCCAGAAGCGCTCGCCAGACTTGCGCACATGCCAGCGTTCGTCGTTGCCCGCGCCCTGCACCAGGGCCAGGGCCATCTCCGTCTTGTGGCGCATCACGGCCTGGTCTTCGGGCGTGAAGATGCGCGCGATGTCGTGGCCCAGCATCTCCTCCTCGGTCCAGCCCAGCACGCGGCGTGCACCCTCGTTCCAGCGCGTCACGCGGCCGTCCAGGTCGAAAGCCATGATGGCGTAGTCCACCGCCCCGTCCAGGATCTGGCGATTGCGTATCTCGGCGCTGCGGATGGCGCGTTCGCTCGCCATGCGCTGCGTCACGTCCGAGCCCAGCACGAAAATGCCGGCCACCTGGCCCGAGGCGTCGCGCAGGGGCTGGTAGACGAAGTCGACGAAACGTTGTTCTCCCGGCGCGCCCGGGTTGCGCTGCAGCGTCACCGGCTCGCCGTTGCCCACGACCGGCTCGCCGCTGCGCCATACCGCGTCCAGCATCTCGTAGTAGCCCTGGCCCGCGATCTCGGGCAAGGCCTCCCGGATGGGCAGGCCCGTCACCTCGCGGTGGCCGATCAGCTGCTGGTAGGCGGGGTTCATCATCTCCACCACATGCTCCGGGCCGCGCAGCATGACCATGAAGCCGGGCGACTGCTCGAACATCGTCCGCAGCCGCTCGCGCTCGCTGCGCAGCCACTGCTCGGCCAGCACCTTGCCGGTGGTCTCCACCACCACCGCGAAGACGCCGGCCGGCCGGTCCTCGTCGTCCAGCGCGGGGGAGTAGTCCAGCGAGAACCAGGCGTCCTCCGCGCGGCCGTTGCGGGCCACCGACAGGGGTTGGTCGCGGTAACTGAGCGCGCCGCCGGCGAGCACGGTGCGCAGCACGTGGGCATTGAATTCCGCGATCTCCGGCCAGCTCTCGCAGGCCCTGGTGCCCAGGCAGGACGGATGCCTTGCGCCCGCGATGACCGCGTAGGCATCGTTGTAGAGCATGATGCCCTCGGGACCCCACAGCAGCACCATGGCCACGGGCGAGCGCACCACCAGCGCCACGGCGGTCTTGAGGCTGCGCGGCCAGCCGTGGATGTCGCCCAGCGGCGTGGCGGCCCAGTCCAGGCCGGCGATGGCCTCCGCGGTGGGGCCGCCGCCAGTCAGGAAACGGAGTGCATTGCTGGGCGCCTGGGAGGCGTTGACCATGTGGTTGGACGCCTTTCAACGCCGGGGAGGTGGGCCATTCTAGGAGCCGGCGGTGACCCCTGCGCGGCCCTGGGGCATGAGCTCATGCCGCGACTGTCTGAAGGATCGGCGCGCCGGATGGGACAATGCCGGCTTCGGCCGGGCCCTGCGCCATGGCGCGCCGCCTTTTTCGCCAACCTCGCATCCTGTAGTTTTCCCATGAGTGCTTTCAACGAAGAGCGCGTGCTGAGCGTGCACCACTGGACGGACCGCCTGTTCTCCTTCACCACGACGCGCGACCCGTCCCTGCGTTTCTCCAACGGCCACTTCACCATGATCGGCCTCAGGACCGAGACCGGCAAACCGTTGCTGCGCGCCTACAGCATCGCCAGTGCCAACTACGAGGAGCACCTGGAGTTCCTGAGCATCAAGGTGCCCGACGGCCCGCTGACCTCGCGGCTGCAGCATGTGCAGGTGGGCGACAGCATCGTCGTGGGCCGCAAGCCCACCGGCACGCTGCTCATCGATTACCTGCTGCCCGGCAAGCGCCTCTACATGTTCGGCACCGGCACGGGCCTGGCGCCGTTCCTGAGCCTGGTGCGCGATCCCGCCACCTACGAGAAGTACGAAGAGGTGATCCTGGTGCACGGTGTGCGCCAGGTGGAAGAGCTGGCCTACCACGACCTGCTGACCGAGCACCTGCCGCAGCACGAGTTCCTCGGAGAGATGGTCGCCAAGCAGCTGCGCTACTACCCCACGGTCACGCGCGAAGCCTTCCGCACCATGGGCCGCATCACCGAGATCATCGAGAACGGCAAGCTCACGGGCGACCTCGGCGTTCCCGACCTGGACCCGGCCGTGGACCGCGCCATGATCTGCGGCAGCCCGGCCATGCTGCGCGACCTCAAGCAGCTGCTGGAGCAGTACGGGTTCAAGGAAGGCAACACCTCCCATCCCGGCGACTTCGTGATCGAGCGGGCCTTCGCGGAGCAATAGCGCCGCGCGCGGGTGTGCCTACACTGGCACGTCCCCTGCTTGGTGCTGTTGCGATGCCATCCTCTCCATCCCATTTCACAGAAGCCACCACACGTTACTGGCAGCAGATGCTGCAGGTGGCCGAGCTGCCTGCGGATGCCGCCGTGCCCCCGTGGCGCCACGGCTACCCGGCCCGTTTGCCCGACGGGCGCGTGCTGATGCTGCCCATTCGCCAACTGGCCAGCGACCCCACCCTCGCCGTGGCATCCCTTTTGGTCAACCAGGCGGCGCTGCACGTGGCGGACACCCTTGCGCAGATGCTGGCGGCGGAACTGGCAGGCTGCGGTGCAGAGGCGGTCGTAGGGCTGCCCACGCTGGGGCTCACGTTGGCGGCAGGTGTTGCGCGTGGGCTGGGCCATGCGCGCTACCTGCCCATGGGGTATTCGCGCAAGTTCTGGTACGACGAGGCGCTGTCCGCGCCCGTGTCGTCCATCACCACACCCGGCGCGGGCAAGCGGATCTACCTCGACCCCCACCTGCTCGCGCTGGTGGCCGGACGGCGCGTGGTGCTGGTGGACGACGCCGTGAGCACCGGCACCACGCTGCGCGCTGCCTGGGACCTGCTGGAATCGCTGGGGGCCGAGGTCGTGGCCTGTGGCGTGGCAATGCGGCAGGGCCGGCGATGGGAATCGCAGATCGGTGCCCACCGCGTGCCGCGGCTGCATGGGGTGTTCGACAGCCCGTTGTTGCAGGCCGTGCCGGAAGGATGGGTGGAGCGCGCCTGACTTGCGGGCCGATGGGGTCCGGCGGCGCACCGGGCCAGAGGCACACTCAGCGGTGCAGGCTCACGTTGAGCTGGTCCACCACTTCGGCCCATTCGGCATCGCGCTGCAGCTGCTCACGCAGGAATTGCGCCTGGGCTTCCGTCCAGAAGGGCGCATCGGCCAGTGCCGTGTGCTCCGGCAGGGGTCGGTTGGCCGCCACGAAGGCCTGCACGGCGTCCTCGTCGGATGGCAGGCCCAGTTGGTCGAAGAGGTCGTGCATGGTGGGGGCGTTGGTGGTCTGCATGGAAACTCCTCTGTGCGGGCTGTGGTGGCGCCATGATCGCCTGCGCGCCGTCGCAGGGCTGTAGGAGGGGGGCGACAGCCTGTGCCGGTGGGCACACCTGCCGCCAGGAACCGCCCGCTCAACGGGCGGACCTGCCGCCGACCGCCGCGTCCAGGGTGTGCCGTGCCGCATCGAAGGCCGCCAGATGCTCCTGCCGCCACTGCTGCCGGGTGCCCTCGTCGATCCAGGCCGCATCCAGCCCGTTGCACAAAAATCCGCGCAGATCGTCCAGCGAGAAGCCGAAGTCGCGCTGCATCATGCGCCATGCCCCCGTGGGCGTGACCTTGTGCATGGTCGGGTCGTCGGTGTTGGGGTGCACCCGCAGGCCCAGGCCGGGCATGCGGCGCAGCGGGTGGTCCAGCGCCCAGCGTTCGGGGGGCAGGGTTCGCAGGTAGTAGGAGTTGGTGGGCACCACGGTGAAGACCAGCCCACGATCCACGCAGCGCTGCACGAAGTCGGCGGGTGCATCCACGATGGTGTAGCCGTGGTCGACGCGGTCCACCTGCAGCAGCTCCACGGCGGTCTGCACGTGGGTCCAGGGCATGCCGAACTCGCCCGCGTGGGCGGTGGTCTTGAGGCCGGCGCGGCGGGCCAGCGCATAGGCTTCGGCGAAGTGTTCGGGCGGGTGGTCGATCTCGCTGTAATCGATGCCGATGCCGAGCACCGCGTCGCGGCGGTGGGAGCGCACCCATTGCACCATCTCCACGGCGGCAGCCGGTGGTGCCTCGCGGTCGATGGCGGCGATCAGGCGGCCGGTGATGCCGTGGTCCGCTTCGGCGTCGCGCGTGGCGGCGAGGATCGCGTCCATGGCCACGGGGTAGGCCATGCCGGACTGCTGTGCCGTGCCGGTGGGGTTCCAGAAGAATTCGGCATACCGCACGTGGTGGGCCGCGGCATCCTGCAGGTATTCGTAGGTGATGCGGTGCAGGTCGTCGGGCGTGCGCAGAAGCGAGGCATCGAGCGCACGCAGGGCCTTGAGCACACCCACGGGTTTGTCGCCGCGCGCATAGAACGCGTCGGCCTCGGCATCGGTCAACGGATCCGGCTGGCCACGGGCGCGTGCGGCATGGCCGGCGCGGCGCGCCAGCTCCTTGAAGGTCGCGTGGCGCACCGTGCCCAGCAGGTGGCAGTGCAGCTCCACCTTGGGGATCGCGTGCAGGAAACGGTCCAGCGGGTCGTCGAGGTCGAAGGTGTCGTTGGTGGGCATGGGCATCTCACAGGCGCGCAGCACGCACCAGCGCATCGAGCACCGTCGCGCGCAGCAGGCGCTCGTCGGCCTGGCTCGCGATATCGGCATTGGCCTGGGCCTTGCGCGGCACACGCCACTCCACCACCGTCATGCCGCGGGTGTGGCGGCCCTCGCACTCCATGACCAGGTGCGCGGGGCGGAACGCCATGCCTGCGGGCGCGACGAGTGCCGCGGCCGCGGTGGGGTCGTAGAGCGCCATGGGGCGGCTGCCATCCGGGCTGGCGATGCGCACGTAACCCAGCAGCAGGTCGGCCAGCAATGCGGCCTTGTCCGTGCCCACGGCGCGCAGCGTGTCGGCGTCGGCGGCGTGGACCCGCACCTGGCGGCAGGCGTCCAGCCCCACCATCTGCAGGCGGATGCCGGCGTCCAGCACCACCTGCACGGACTCGGGGTCCACGGCGGCGTTGAACTCGGCGGCGGCCGTATGGTTGCCGGGGCCGGCGCTGCCGCCCATCCACAGCAGCGTGCCGATGCGCGGGGCCACGGCCGGGTGCCGCTGCAGCAACAGCGCGAGGTTCGTGAGCGGACCCAGGGCCAGCACGGTCGCCGGTGCGGGAGACGTCTGCAGGTGCGAGGCGAGGGCGCCGACGGCGTCCCGAGACGCCAGTGCCACCGCGTCCAGCGGCAGGCTCCGGCCGGCCGAAGCCATGGCGTCGTCGCCCAGGATGTTCTGCGCCGTGACCAGCGGCCCGACCAGGGGCGCAGCGGCGCCGGCATGGATCGGCATGCGCCAGCCGAAGCACGCGGCTGCGCGCCGGGCGTTGTCTTCCACCACCGCCAGCGGCGCGTTACCTGCGACTAGCGAGAGGCCGTCGATGTGCCAGCCCGCGCTGTGCTGCACCGTCAACACCGCCGCGAGGTCGTCGAAGCCCATGTCGGTGTCGATCCAGACGTGGTGCTCAGCCATGCACGCCCTCCAGCCGCTGGCGCGTGGGATCGGGCACCGGTGTCGCGGCCAGCAGGCGCTGGGTGTACGGGTGCTGCGGCGCGTCCAGCACGGCGTCGGCCGTGCCCTGTTCCACGAGTTGGCCCCGGTACATCACGGCCACGCGGTCGGCGAAGGCACGCACCACGCCCAGGTCGTGCGTGATGAACAAAAAGGCCAGGCCCCGTTCGCGCTGCAGCTCGTACATCAGCCGCAACACCTGGGCACGCACCGACACGTCCAGCGCGGACACCGGCTCGTCGGCGATGACCACCTCGGGCTGCGAGGCCAACGCCCGCGCGATGCCCACGCGCTGGCGCTGCCCACCCGAGAGTTCGTGCGGCAGCCGGTGGCGGAAATGCGCGGGTGGCAGGCGCACCTGCTCCAGCAGCGCATCCACCTCGCGCGCGGCGGTGGCCGCATCCAGCGCGCGGTTGTAGCGCAGCGGCAGGGCGATGCTCTGGGCGATGGTGTGGCGCGGGTTCAGCGAACCGCCCGTGTCCTGGAACACCACCTGGACGGCGCGGCGGAAACGCGCGTGTTCGGCGGCGGGCAGGGTGGTGATGTCCTGACCGCGGTAACAGATGCTGCCGCGCGTCGGTGGAGTCAGGCCCAGCAACATGCGGCCCAGCGTGGTCTTGCCGCTGCCGCTTTCACCGACCAGTGCAACCGTCTCGCCGGGGGTGATGGCCAGCGACACGCCGTCCACGGCCTGTTGCTGGTGGCGTGCACGGAACAGGCCGCCGGTGCCACGCACGGGGAAGCTGCGGCCCACGTCGCGGGCTTCGAGCAGCGCAGGCGCGGAGGGGTTCGTGGATCCGGTCATGGCAGGGCCTCCAGCCGTGGCGCTGCCGCCCAGGCGTCCCGCGCGATGGCTTCGCCCGCCAGGTGGCAACGGTCGCGGCCAAGTCCGTCGGTCGTCAGGGCAGGCTCCTGCACATCACACAGCCCCTCGCGGCGGATCGGGCAGCGCGGGTGGAAACGGCAGCCCCCCGGCCACTGGCCCGCCAGCGCCACGCTGCCCGGAATGGAGAACAGGTCGCGCACACGCGACTGCGGGCTTAGCACGCTGCGCAGCAGGCCCTGCGTGTAGGGATGGCGTGGCATGGCGAAGAGTGGCTCCACGGGCTGCGACTCGACGATCTGCCCGGCGTACATCACATGCACCTGCTGGCAGGTCTCGGCCACCACGGCGAGGTCGTGCGTGATCAGCAGCACGCCCAGGTCCAGCTCCTTGCGCAGCCTGGTCAGCAGCTTCAGGATGCCGGCCTGAACCGTCACGTCCAGCGCGGTGGTGGGTTCGTCGGCGATCAGCAGCGCGGGGCGCATGGCCAGCGCCGCGGCGATCAGGATGCGCTGGCGCATGCCGCCCGAAAGCTCGTGCGGGTACTTGGCCGCCACCTGCGCGGCCTGTGGCAGTTCCATGAGGTCGATGAGTTCCAGCACGCGGGCCTGCGCGCCCTCGGTCTTGCCGTGGGCATGCAGCGTCTCGGCGATCTGGCGGCCCACGGGCATCAGCGGGTCGAGGTAACTCGACGGGTCCTGGAACACCATGCCCATGCGTGCGCCACGCACGGCGCGCAACGCGGCGGCGTCCAGGCGGCGCAGGTCGCGGCCTTCGAGCAGCACCTCGCCGGCCGCCACGCGGGCCAGCGGCGAGGGGAACAGGTCCAGCAGCGCAAAGGCCGTCATGGACTTGCCCGAGCCGGATTCGCCCACCAGCGCCACGGCCTCGCCGCGGCGCACCTGCAGCGAGACATCCTGCACCACGCGCAGCGGCTGCGTACCATGGCGTCCCTGGGCGATGTCGACGCTCAGGCCGCGCACGTCGAGCAGCGGGTCCCTGGACATGTCTGTGCTCATTGGCCAGCCCCGGAACGCGGATTCAGCGCATCATTGAGCGCGTCCCCAAGCAGGTTGAAGGCCCACACCGTGAGCGCGATGCCCATTCCGGGGAAGGCCGACATCCACCAGGCGCTGCGCAAATACTGTTGTGCGTCGTTGAGCATGCCACCCCAGGACACGAGGTTAGGGTCGCCCAGGCCGAAGAAGCTCAGCGAGGCCTCGATGAGGATCGCGCCCGCGATGTCCAGCGAGCCCAGCACAATGATGGGCGCCGCCACGTTGGGCAGGATCTCGCGCGCAATGATCGCGCCGTGCCCCATGCCCGCCACGCGCGCCGCGTCCACGAACTGCGACTGCCGCAGGCTGGCCACGGTGGCGCGCACCACCCGCGCGAGCTGCGGCCAGGAGAGCAACGCGATCACCAGGATCAGTTTCGGGATGCTGGCGCCGAACAACGCGATGACGATCAGCGCGACGACGAAGCGCGGCAGCGTCTGGAAGAACTCGGCGATACGCATCAGCACCGTGTCCAGCCAGCCGCCGTAGTACCCAGCGAGTGCCCCTACCAGCACGCCAATGGCCACGGCCAGCAGCGCGCTGAGGATGCCCACGGCCAGCGAGACACGCGTGCCGTGCACGGTGCGGCTCCAGATGTCGCGCCCCAGGTCGTCCGTGCCCAGCCAGTGGCCGGGAGTGAGCGGTGGCTGCAGCGCGTTGTCGCCGCCGCTGAGCGGGTGGTAACCGGCGAGCAAGGACGCACCCAGCGCCATCAGCAGCACGGCCAGCAGCCAGGCGAGCGCGAGCACCGTGGCACGCCGGTGCAGCAGGCGGCGCAGAAAGCCGGGTTTGGCCTGGCGGCTGCCCACGGGTTCGGCCAGCGGGGCCATCGATGCCGTGTTGCCGTTCATGCGCGTTCCACCCGCGGGTCGATGAGCCGGTGCACGACGTCGGTCAGGAGGTTGGCCACCACCACCGTGGCCGAAACCATCAGCAGGATCGCCAGCATCACGGGATAGTCGCGCTTGGAGATCGACTCGTAGAGCAGCCGCCCGATGCCGGGCCAGGCGAACACGGCCTCGATCAGCGCCGAGCCCGCAAGCAGGAAGCCCACGTTGTAGCCGATCACGGTCAGCACGGGCGCGGCGGCGTTGCGCAGCGCATGCACCACCACGACGGTCCACTCCGTGGCACCGCGCGAGCGCGAGGCCAGGATGAAGTCGGCGTTCATGACCTCCAGCATCGACGCGCGCGTGATGCGCGTGATCAGCGCCAGGTACCGCAGCGACAGCGCAAACGCCGGCAGCACGAGGTAGCGCAGGTGGTTCAGCCAGCCTTCGAAGCCGGTGGCGGTGTCGCGCACGGACATGTTGCCCTGTGAGGGCAGCCAGCCCAGGCCGATGGCGAAGACGAGGATCAGCAGCTGGCCCAGCCAGAAGTCGGGAATCGAATACCCCGCAGAGGACACGGTCTGGATCGCGGTGTCGGGCCAGCGCCCGCGCAAGCGCGCGGCCGTCACGCCCAGCACGATGCCGCCTAGGCTTGCCAGCAGCAGGGCTGTGATCGTGAGCTCCAGCGTCACGCCCAGCCGCGCGAGGATCAGATCGGCCACGGGCTGCTGCGCCGCGAAAGAGTAGCCGAAGTCACCCTGCACCACCTTGCCCAGGTAGCGCCAGAGCTGGATCCACACCGGCTGGTCCAGGCCGAACTCGCGGCGCATCTGGTCCACGTATTCGGGCGGTGCGGGGAAGTCGCCCACCAGCAGCAGGATCGGGTCACCCGGTGTGAAGGCGATCAGCAGGAAGTTCAGCACCACCACGGCGAGCAGCAGTGGCACGGCATGCGCCAGGCGGCGCAGGATGAAGGCACCCATCGCGAAAGAAGCTCAGCAGCGGCAGGGTCAGTCGGTCCGGCGCACTCCGGCCCACTGGTCGCGCGCGTCCAGCGCGGGGAACACGCCCTGCAGCTTGCGGCTGGCGGTGTCCACGGTTTCCTCGTCGAACAGCACCAGCGAGGGCAGGTCCTCGCTGAGGATCACCTGCAGCTCCTTGTAAAGCCTGGCGCGCGTGGCGCGGTCGGCCGCGGTGGCGGCTTCGCCCAGCAGGTCGTCGACCTTGGGGTTCGAATACCCCGTGGCGTTGGTGCTGGGCGAGGTGCCGGTGTAGGTGTTGTAGAGCCGCGTGTAGCCGATGGCCGGGTCGCCGGCGGAGTAGAAGGACTGCAGCGTGAGGTCGAAGTCGCGCTTGGCGAACACGCGCTCGTTCATCACCGAGCGCTCCAGCGGCTCCAGCTTCACCTCGAGCCCGACCTGGCGCAGGTTGTCCTGGATGATCTGCGACTGCGCGCGCATCTGCGGGCGGCCCACATCGAAGGGCATGCGCACGGTCGTGGAGTTGGGCTTGACGCCGGCCTTGGCCAGCAGCGCGCGCGCCTTGGCGGGGTCGTAGGGGAATTTCTTCCTGTAGCCCACGTCTTCGTTGAGCAGCCACTTGAAGCCATCGCCGAATGCGCCCGCACCAGGCCGCGCGATGCCCTGCATGACCTGCTTGACGATGCGCTCGCGGTCGATGGCAAAGGCCAGCGCGTGACGCGCATCCTTGTTCGCGAACAGGCCGGTCTTGGTGTTGTACATCATGAACCAGATGGCCGGTATGTTGACGCCGCGCCGCGCATACAGCGACTTGTCGGCCAGCAGCCGCGGCACCTCGGACTTCGGTGTATAGAAGTCGAGCAGCTCGTCGATTTCGCCGGTCTGCAGCGCGGGCACGCGGTTCGGGCCCTGCGGGATGATCTGGTAGACGATCTGTTCCAGGTAAGGCTTGCCAGCGTCCCAGTACTCCGGGTTGCGCACCAGGCGGATGGTGGCACCGCGCTTCCATTCCGCGAACTTGAAAGGGCCGGTGCCGACGGGGCGCTGGTTCACCGGGTTGGTGCCGACCGTGGTGCCCTCGTAGAGGTGGCGCGGCAGGATGGGCGCGTCGAACACCGTCATCTGCGACAGGAAGGGCGCATAGGCCTTCTGCAGCTTGAACACCACCGTCTGTGCGTCGGGCGTCTCCACCTCCACGCCCAGGTTCTTGAACACCGGCGCGCCGCGCGGATGGAACTTGGCCAGCACCTCGACAAAGCTGAACTTCACGTCGGCGCTGCTGAAGTCCTTGCCGTCATGCCACTTGACGCCGCGGCGCAGCGTGAAGCGGTAGGTCTTGCCGTCGGGCGAGATGTTCCAGGCCGTGGCCAGCGACGGCTTGGGTTCGTAGTTCGGGTCCAGGTAGATCAGGCCTTCGAGGATCTTCGCCGACACGTCACCTGCCGAGAAGTCGGTGGAGGTGGCGATGTTCAGCGTGGGCGGGTCGGTGTCGATGCCCAGCACGGCCGTGCCCTTGGCCTGCGCGCGGGCCGGCAGGCCGATGCCGGCACCGGCCACGCCCAGGGCGACGATGGCGAGCTGGCGGCGGGTCAATGGCGGAAAGGAATGGGGGATGGTCATGGCGGAAACCTTGGCTGCGGAAGACGTGGCGGGATCGTGCTGGACGGCAGGGATCCATGATGCCGCAAAAAACGAACGCAATAAGCAGGCCAGATCGGGCCAGAGCGGGCCAGAGCAGGAAGGCGCGCACATGGCCGTCTCGAAGTGGCGCTGGCTCGGTACGATAGTTGCATCGCGCAGGCGGTCTGCGGGGTGAAAGCCCCCGCGTTGCGCCACGTCCATTCGTTTCAACGAGGCTCCCCATGATCTCCGCCCCCATCCTGCCTGCCATCCGCGACCTGCTGCCAGAGGCGGTGGCCGTGCGCCACCAGATCCACGCCAACCCCGAACTGGGCTATGAGGAGTACGCCACCAGCGACCTCGTGGCCGAGCGCCTCGCGCGCTGGGGCTACGAGGTACACCGTGGCCTGGGCGGTACGGGCGTGGTGGGGCGCCTGCGTGCCGGCCGCGGCACCCGCAGCATCGGCCTGCGGGCCGACATGGATGCGCTGCCCATGACCGAGACCACGGGACTGCCCTATGCCAGCCGCCATGCGGGCCGCATGCATGCCTGTGGCCACGATGGCCACACGGCCACGCTGCTGGCGGTGGCGCAGGTGCTGGCCGCGACCCGGGCCTTCGACGGCACGCTGAACCTGATCTTCCAGCCTGCCGAGGAGGGGTTGCAGGGCGCGCGCAAGATGGTGGACGAAGGCCTGTTCACGCTGTTCCCCTGCGACCGCATCTACGCGTACCACAACGAACCCGGCTTCGCGGCCGGCCAGTTCGGTTTCCTCGCCGGCGTGATCTATTCGTCATCCGACACGGCCATCATCACCGTGCAGGGCAAGGGCGGGCATGGCGCCATGCCCCACACCACGGTGGACCCGATCTCGGTGGGCGCGCACCTGGTGCTGGCCTTCCAGTCGCTGGTGGCGCGCGAGGTCGATCCCAACGACATGGCGGTGGTCACGGTGGGCGCGTTCCACGCAGGCCTGGCGCCCAACGTGATCCCCGGCACGGCGGAAATGAAGTTGTCGATCCGCGCGCGCCGGCCCGAGGTGCGGGCCTTCCTGCGCGACCGCATCACGGCCATCGCGCACGCCCAGTGCGCGCTGCACGGCGCCACCGCCATCGTGGATTACCAGTGGAAATCACCGCCCTGCA
The DNA here is from genome assembly GCA_965278985.1 of Burkholderiaceae bacterium. Classification (GTDB taxonomy): domain Bacteria; phylum Pseudomonadota; class Gammaproteobacteria; order Burkholderiales; family Burkholderiaceae_C; genus CAISIP01. The sequence goes on from OZ257131.1 coordinate 5,307,344, forward strand.
TCAACAACGCGGAAGTCACGGCCTTTGCGCAGCAGGTCGCACTGGAGTCCATGGGGCCCGCGGCCCTGGTCCCCGACATGGCGCCGCTGCAGGCCAGCGATGACTTCGCCTTCATGCTGGACACCGTGCCCGGCAGTTACTTCATCGTGGGAAACGGCAACGGCAAGCCCGGTGAGGGGCCGGGCTGCATGGTGCACAACACGGGCTACGACTTCAACGACGAGATCCTGCCGACGACGGCAAGTTACCTCGTGACGCTGGTGCAGAAGTACCTGGTGTAGGTGAGACGCGAAGCTCGCCAAAGTGGTTTCACCGGTCAGTACCGACTTCGCATGTCTATACCCGAACGGGTATGATTTGGCATGCAGTTCCGTAAGCTGTTGTATTGGGAAGGGTCCTCGAAGAAGGACTTCAAGGAATTTCCAGTTCCCGTACAGAAGGATCTGGGTGTCGCGTTGTTTGTGGTGCAGCTGGGCAGTACGCCTGCGTCTGCCAAACCGTGGAAAGGTTTGGGAGCCGGTGTGTACGAACTGGTCGAGGACCACCGTGGCGACACTTTCCGGGCTGTCTACACCGTGCGCATTGGGGATGCGGTGCATGTCTTGCACGCATTCCAGAAGAAGTCCAAGTCTGGCATTGCCACCCCGCAGCCAGATGTGGTGCTGATCGAGAAACGTTTGAAAGCAGTGCTCGCCCGCCACGGGTTGGGCGGGAGACCATGATGCCGCGCAAAGAGGACCAACCTGGCACGCACAACGTGCTCGTCGATCTGGGTTTTGATGACGCAGAAGAACTGTCGGCAAAGACGGTGCTGGCCGTCAAGCTCAATGCGCTGATCGAGCAGCGCGGACTCAGCCAGATCGAAGCGGCCGCCATCACCGGCATGACACAACCCAAGGTGTCACAGGTTCGCCGCTACAAGCTCCAGAACATTTCCCTGGAACGCCTGATGCAGGCGCTGGTGTCTTTCGACCAGGATGTGGAGATCGTCGTACGACCTGCGCGCCGCGCGCATGCGCCTGGCATCACCGTGGCGGCATGACTGCGATGTTGTTGACGGGTTCACTAGCCTAACTAGCCGAACACCCGCCCCGCCTGCACGCCCAACCCCTTGGCCACGCTGGCGAAGCGGTCGCCACGGGCCACCTGTGCTGCAGGAAAACGGGTCGCGATGCGTTCGGCAAGGGGCGCAAAGCCCGTGGAGCCGCCGGTGAAATACAGTGCCTGCACCTGCTCGTGCGCCAGGCCGGCCTGGCGCAGCGTCTCGTCGGCGGCGGCTGCGATGCGTTCCATGTCGGCATCGATGGCGTGGGTGGCGCGCGGTGCGTCCAGCACCACCTCCAGGCCCGCCTCCAGCGCCGCCAGGTCGATGGTCGTGCTGCCGCCGTCGGCCACGGCGATCTTGGCGGCTTCGGCCTGGCCGATCAGCGCATGGCCCAGGCGCTCCTCGACGACACGCATCAGGCGCGCGTACTGCCGCAGGTCGGCATAGAAGCTGCGCATGCCCTTGAGCTCATGGACGCGTGCGGGTGCGTAGACGGTGTTGATCAGGTGCCAGGTCGCGAGGTCGAAGTACACCTTGCTCGGCACTTCCCGGCCGGTGGGGCCCACGCCCCGGTAGCCGCAGGCCGGCAGGATCGCGTGCAGCTCCAGCTGGCGGTCGAAGTCGGTGCCGGCGATGTGCACGCCGTGGTTGGCCAGGATGTCGGCGCGGCGGTCCGTGCGGATGCGCTGCTGCGGCCCCACGCGCACCAGCGAGAAGTCGGAGGTGCCGCCCCCGATGTCCGCCACCAGCACCACCTGTTCGCGGTCCACGCCGGTCTCGAAGTCCAGTGCCGCGGCGATGGGCTCGAACTGGAACTGCACCTCCTCGAAACCCACGCTGCGTGCGGCCTGTTCCAGCGCGGCCTGGGCTGCGGCATCGCGCACGGGATCATCGTCGACGAAGAACACCGGGCGCCCCAGCACCACGCGGCGCAGCGTTGCGCCGGCCTGCTGTTCAGCGCGCTGTTTCAGGTGCCGCAGGTAACCGCCCACCACGTCGAGGTAACGCACGTTGCGCCCGCCACCCACGTCGGTGGCCTGGTCGGCCAGCGTGGAGCCCAGGATGCTCTTCATCGAGCGCATGAGCCGGCCCTCCACGCCCTCCACGTATGCGGCCACGGCTGCGCGGCCGAAATGGCGCTCAGGCTCCTGGAAGCTGGCCAGCCCTTCCACGGCATAGAACACCGCCGTGGGCATGGTGCGGTGGTCGCCTTCCAGGCGCACCAGCGCGATGCCGCCGGACGCGTCCGGCAAGGCAACGGCGGAGTTGGAGGTGCCGAAGTCGATGGCGCAGTGGTCGGAGGTCATGCGGGGGAGTGGCCGAAGCGGCGCGTGGCCCGGCTGGCGGATGCGCAAGGGGCGCGATTCTAGCCGCGCCGCCGAGGCCGACGCCGGCTCAGGCGCGTGCCAGCGCCTTGGCCAGTTGCTCGGGCAGCACGGGCTTGTAGAGGCAGGCGATGCCGCTGTCGCGTATGGCGGCCATGCGTTCGGGCGCGGTTTCCCCTGTCACCAGCAGGCAGCGCAGGCCGGGCTGCTCGCGGCGCAGCGACTGCACGAAGGCCAGCCCGTCCTCGGGCCCGGGCAGCCGCACGTCGCACACCACTGCGTCCACCGCGCGCTGCGCCAGGACACGGCGCGCGGCCCCGGCGTCGCTCGCCGTGTCCGTCTCGCAGCCCTGGGTGGCCAGCCATGCCGCCATGGCAGCGGCCACGTCGGCCTCGTCGTCGACCACCAACACCCGGCGCGGCAGCGCGGAGCGCGGCGTCGCCGTTGCGGGCGCGTGGTGGGCCACCGCCGGCCCGGCCGCCACGGCCGCCACGGCGGGCACCAGCACGCTGAAGCGGCTGCCGCGCCGCGGCTGCGAGCGCAGCGCCATCGGATGCTGCAGCAGCTGCGACAAACGCCGCACGATGGACAGGCCGAGCCCCAGGCCGCGCGAACGGTCACGCTGCGGGTTGTCGACCTGGTAGAACTCTTCGAAGATGCTGGCGTGCTGGGCCGGGTCCAGGCCGATGCCGGTGTCGTAGACCTCGAAGCAGACCATCGCCCTGCCGTGGCGTGCACGCGTGGGCCGCGCGGCCACCAACACGCCGCCCTGCTCGGTGTACTTGATGGCGTTGTCCAGCAGGTTGCCCAGCAGCCGCTCCAGCAGCGCCCGGTCGCTCAGCACGTGCAGGTCACCCGGCGCGCGGATGCGCAGGCGCAGGCCCTTGTCCAGCGCCAGCATGCCGTAGGTGTTCTGCAGCGACACGAAGAGCGGGTGCACCGGCACGGCCTCGATGCGGGGCTGCACGGCACCGGCGTCGAGCCGCGAGACATCGAGCATGCCGTCCAGCGACGCGGCCAGCATGCGCACGGAGTGGCCCAGGCGCTCTACGGTCTGGCGCTGGGCGGGGTCGCCGTTGGCATGCTCCAGCACCGCCGTGAACAGCGAGACGGCATGCAGCGGCTGGCGCAGGTCATGGCTGGCGGAGGCCAGGAAGCGGGACTTCTCACGGCTGCTGGCCTCGGCGATCTCCACCTGCACGGCCAGGCGGCGCGCCAGCTCTTCCTTCTCGAAGCGGGCTTCCAGCGAATCCACCAGCAGGTCGACCTGCTGGAAGGTCCACTTCAGGCAGGTCATCGCGTACTGCGTGAGCCCGATCACCAGCAGCCAGCCCATCACGCCACCCGACCAGGCCAACGCGGAGATCAGGCCCACGGCCGCCGGCACGTGGAAGGCCGCCACCGTCTGCCGGTGCGAGGACAACACGGCGGCGGCGCTGGACATCATGCTCACGATGAAGACGATCATGAGCGCCATCGACGCCGTGTCGCCCGGCGTCATCACCAGCCAGGGCGCCAGTCCCCAGGCGCTGCCCAGCAGCCACAGGTAGAAGGTCTGGTCGCGCAGCGCCTCGCCCAGCTTGGCATCGGGCACCGGCCCGCGCGCCAGCAGGCGCCGCGTCTGCACGTAACGCACGGCCTGCACGGCATGCACCAGCACGGCCCAGAGCAGGATGCCGGCAGAGGGCTTCATCCAGTAGAACAGCCCCCACACCACCACCGCGAAGGCCGCGGCCGCCGCGGAGGCGGCGAGGCTGAACTTGGCCAGCAGCAGCCCCATCTGCGCGCGGCGCACCGGCAGCATCGCCGCCTCGCCACGGACCCGGTCCACCAGGGCCTCGTAGCGCACCAGCCGCTGCCAGGCGCTTGCGCTGCGCACGGGGTCACGCACGGCGGGAGCTGCCGGTTCCGCTATGGGTGTCGATGCGGATGCGGATGCGTGGTCGGGTGCGATGGACATGGCGTTGCCCGGCGGCTCAGTTGGGGAACAGCCCCATCAGCTCGGCGCGGGAGCGCACGTTGAAGCTGAGAAAAACCGAGGACACGTAGTTCTTCACGGTGCCCAGGCTGAGCCCGGTCTCCTCGCCGATGGCCTGGTTGTCCAGCCCGCGCAGCACCAGCTCGAGCACCTGCACCTGCCGCGGGCTCAGGCCCAGGCCCTCGGCCGCCCGCAGCGCCTGATGGGCCGGTGGCGACTGCGCCGTGGCGGGCGCGGTGGCCGCCGGGAGCGTACCGGCGCCGGGCACATGCCTGCGCAGGATCTCGAGCAGGCCGTCGAGCCCGCCCATGTCGGCGGCCTTGGAGATGTACGCCGCTGCCCCCAGCCGCAGGGCCTCTTCGCGCACCCGCGGGTCCTGGGCACCGCTGAGCACGATTACGGGCACCTGCGGATGGTCGCGCAGCACGATCCTCAGGCCCGCGAAGCCCTTGGCGTCGGGCAGCTGCAGGTCCAACAGCATGAGCGCGACGCGGTGCTGTGCATGGCGCAGCTGCATCAACCCGTCTTCGAGCGTGGAGGCTTCCGTGACCGTGAACTGGTCGTCGAAATGCGCCGCCACCAGTGCGCGCACGCCGATGCGCACCAAGGAATGGTCGTCCACGATCAGCAGGCCCGGCATGGGCGCAGACGCTGGCGGCAAAGGCGCGGCGGAGACGGGCAGGGAGGCCATGGGCGCGTACCTTCGTCCGGGAGTGGAGACAAGCGCCGACAAATGTACCGGTTTCAGCAGGGCTTGCGTGATCGGGTCCGGGGGCATGACCCGGGTCACGTGGGTGCGTCAGGGCGCCAGTCCAGTCTGTGGCGTTAAGCTCCCGCGTCATCCCTACCGGCCCTGCGCCGCCATGCCACCCGAACGCTCCCCCGTGCCCGACGCCAGGACGCTGCCCCTGGCCCTCGCCCTGTCCATGGGCGCGGCCGTCTCCCTGGGCATCGCACGCTTCGCCTATGCGCTGCTGCTGCCGCCCATGCGCGACGACCTGGGCTGGGGCTACGCGCTGGCCGGTGCGATGAACACCAGCAACGCGGCCGGTTACCTGCTGGGGGCTTTGTGGATGCCGTGGCTGCTGCGGCGCGTGCCACCGGGGCGGCTGATGCTGGTGGGCAGCGTGGCAGCCAGCGGGCTCATGGCCTTGTCGGCGCTCTTCACCGCGACGCCTGCCTGGCTGGTGCTGCGGCTGGCATCGGGCGTCGCGAGCGCGCTGGTCTTCGTGGCCGGCGGCCTGCTCGCGGCGCGGCTGGCCGCACTGGATCCCCGGCGGGGTGGCTTGTTGATCGGGCTGTACTACGGCGGCACCGGGCTGGGCATCAGCCTGTCGGCGCTGGTGGTGCCCGGCGTGTTGTCTCTGGCACAGGGTACGTCACATGCCTGGGCCTGGGGCTGGGCGGCGCTGGGGGTGTGCTGTGCGTTGGCGACCGCTGTATTGCGCTGGCCGGCCCGCCATCTGGACCGCCACCAGGCGGCATCGGCCCCCGCCACGGACCCCCATGCGGTGCCCCCCGCGCCATGGCACTGGCGTGATTTCGCCTGGGCCCTGGCGGGTTATGGCCTGTTCGGCATGGGCTATATCGGCTACATGACCTTCGTGATCGCGCTGTTGCGCGAGCGGGGCCTGTCGGCCGCGGGCATCACGCTGTTCTATGCGCTGCTGGGTGTGGCCGTGATGGCGTCGCCGCGCCTGTGGGCGCGTTTGCTCGACCGCTTCAAGGACGGCCGCGCGCTCGCGCTGCTCAATGCCTTGCTCGGCGTGGCCACCTTGTTGCCGGCGCTGGGCGAGGCCTGGCCGCTGTTGCTGGCATCGGGCCTGCTCTTCGGTGCAGTGTTCCTGTCGGTGGTGGCCTCCACCACCGCGCTGGTGCGTCACAATCTGCCTCCCGCCCGATGGGCCGCCGGGATCGGTGCCTTCACCATCGTGTTCGCGGCCGGCCAGATCGTCGGGCCTACGCTGGTGGGCTTCATCGCCGACGGTGCGGGCGGGCTGGTGCGGGGTTTCGTGGTGTCGGCCCTCATGTTGTGGGCGGGCGCCCTGGTGGCCTGGCGCCAGCCAGTGGTGGCGCGGGTCGTGTGAACGCGCTAGCCGCGTGGTGTCCGCTTGTCATTCATCCGCTTCTAGCTGCAGAACCTTCCATGTCCTTCGATTCCCTGGGCCTGTCCACCGAACTCCAGCGTGCCGTCGCGGAGCGTGGGTATGCGCACCCCACGCCCGTGCAGGGTGAGGTCATTCCGGCGGTGCTGAAGGGGCGCGACGTGCTGGCCACCGCGCAGACGGGTTCCGGCAAGACGGCTGCCTTCGTGCTGCCCCTTTTGCAGCATCTGCAGCACGCGCAGCAACGCGTGCCCCTGGAGCCCGGGCCCCGTCCACTGCGTGTGCTGGTGCTTGTGCCCACGCGGGAATTGGCCGCGCAGGTGGGCGAGGTGGCACGTGGCCTCGCTGCGCACCTGCCACAGCCCCTGCGCGTGGCGGCGCTGTTCGGTGGTGTGTCGCCCAACCCCCAGATGATGGGATTGCGCGGTGGCGCCGACTTCGTGGTGGCCACGCCGGGCCGCCTGCTGGACCTGCTGGCGAAGAACGCCTTGCGCCTGGATGCCGTGCAGACGCTGGTGCTGGACGAGGCCGACCGCCTGCTGGAGCCCGGCTTCGCCGACGAGTTGCAGCAGGTGCTGGCCCTGTTGCCGCCACGCCGGCAGACCCTGTTCTTCTCCGCCACCTTCGGGGCCTCGGTGCAGCACCTGGCCGACGCGCTGCTGCGCGAGCCCGTGCGCATCACCGTGGCCGCGACCCCGGCCACGCAACCCGCCATCACGCAGCGCGTGCTGCAGGTCGATGCGGGCCGGCGCACGGCGCTGCTCAAGCACCTGTTCCAGACCGAGGCTGGCTGGAGCCGGGTGCTGGTGTTCGTCGCCACCCAGTACGCAGCCGACCATGTGGCCTGGAAGCTGCACCAGGCAGGGCTCTTCGCCACGCCCTTCCACGGAGGCATGTCGCAGGGCGCGCGCACGCAGGTGCTCAAGGAGTTCAAGAACGCGCAATGGGACATCGTGGTCACCACCGACCTGGCGGCGCGTGGCATCGACATCGCCCAGCTGCCCGTGGTCGTGAACTACGACCTGCCGCGCTCGCCCACCGACTATGTGCACCGCATCGGGCGCACGGGGCGGGCGGGCGACAGCGGGCTGGCGGTGAGCTTCGTGGGCGCGGACGCGGAGGCCCATTTCCGGCTCATCGAGAAGCGCCAGGGCTTGAGCCTGCCGCGCGAACGCATCGCGGGCTTCGAGCCCGCCGAGGTGCCGGCGCCCGTGGACGCCGTGCCCGTGAACGCCGAGCCGGGTACCGGCGGCATCAAGGGCAGGCGGCCGAGCAAGAAGGACAAGCTGCGTGCGGCTGCCCGGGCCGCCGCGTCGGAGGGTCAGGACGGCTCGGGCGACGTGCCGTCGGCCTTGGGCGGCGGGGCCTTGCGCGCCGCCGGCCGGGCCAGCAGCTCCAGGTAGAAGCTTTTTTCACCGGCCTTTGCCGCGGCATCGACGAGCCCGATGACCGCGGACAGGTGCACCACCTCGGCAGCCTCGCGCGAGGCGCCGAAGCGGCAGTCGAAATCCCAGTAGTCGGCGCCTTCGGGCAGTTCGCGGCGCCGCTCGCGCTTCAGGTATTTGCGGATCTCGTGCTTGACCGCCTCGAGGTGCCGGTCGGGGTGCTTGCCCTCGACGTGGAGCTGGAAAGTTTTTCTCATGGGTGATGGTAGCGCTTGCTACAGTGCGGTTTTTGCGCAGGAAGGGCACGCATGGCGCGCACATCGGAATGGGCCGGCAAGGTGCTGGCGCTGGCCAAGGCCGGCAACCTGTCGGCCGCCATCGCGCAGGTCAGGGTCGCACCCACCGTCAAGGACCTGCGGTCCCTGCAGGCGGCGCTGGCCGTGGCGCCGCTGGCGGGCCACTCGCGCGACCTGGACGAGGCCGTCCGCGACAACATCGACGCCTTGTCCGCGCCGCGGTTGCACCGCGCACCGTAGGCGTCGGGCGGTGGCTGCTCGCACGGGGCGGCGTCGCATGGGCCTTTAGCGCAACATCCTGAAATCGAGCAGGCGCGTCGCGATCCAGGTCTCGACGAGGAAACACACCAGCGCCAGCAGGAAGCTGACCACCGCGCCGAGGAAGCTGCCCAGCGCGATGCGGGCACCCTGCAGCTCCAGCGTCTCGCTCAAGAACAGCAGGATGATGGTGAAGCCGATCAGGAATCCGCACAGGGTCAGCAACGCGATGCAGCCGTTGGCCAGGCGCCCGCGCTGGCGCAGCTCCGCGAGTTCCGCCATGGCCCGCCCGAGGAACTCTGCGTCGGTGGTGGCGCTGGCGCGGTCCTCGACCAGCCGCGCACGGTCGATGATGCGGGCCAGCCGCCCGGCCACGGCGCCGATCATGCCGGCCACCGCGGTGAGCAGGAACACCGGTGCCACAGCCAGCTGGATGGCGTGGGTGATGGTGCCGGAATCGACGAGGGGCAGTGGCATGGGCTGGGGGGAGGCGCGCGCAGCGGCGATTATCAGTGGACCTGCCTTGGGCTCCGTGGCGCCACGGCCCTCATACCGGTGCGGCCGTTGCCCCCGCGGCGGCGGGCGCTCGCAGGCTGTGCAGCATGCGCCAGGCGAGCCACACGGCGCACAGCGCGATCAGCGTGCCGCCCCCGAACAGCGCCCAGGCCGAGCGTTGCACCACGGCCGTGTCCAGCGGGCCCGCGAGCCCGCTGGCATTGCCCACCAGCCCTGACAGTGCCGCGCTGATGGCGCCGCCGAGGCTGCCCAGTGTCGGGATCGCGCCGGCCGTGGCGTCCTCCTGCCCGCGCTGCGCACAGGCCATCACGCGCTGGTTCAGGAAGGGGTTCGAGATGCCGAAGCCCACACCCACCAGCACCATCGCGACCGCCACCCAGCCCAGCGTGTGGGTGGCCAGGGTCAGGGCCAGGCCCGCCAGGCCCAGCGCCAGGATGGCCGGCCCGCTGAGGATCGCCGCGCCCTGCCAGCGCAGCGGGATGTAGCCGACCAGCATCGCGACCCCGGTCCAGGCGATGGCATGGATGGCGCCGATGTAGCCCGCCATCATCGGGCTCAGGCCCCGGTGCATCTGCAGGATGTAGGGGCCGTAGACATACACCGCCGCCTCGGACAGCGGCATCAGCAGCAGCACCCACAGGCCCAGCGACGCCGGGTGCTGCAGCCCCGGGAAGGCGGTGGGGAAAAGATGCTGCCTGCTGCGCCGGTCGATGCGCAGCACCAGTGCGATCAGCAGGAAGCCGGCTGCCACGGCGCACAGCCCGGCCGCCAGCCCGGGCAGCCGCCCCGAGGCGGTGATGGCCATCACGGCGGCCGCGAGCAGCAGCAGGCGCAGCATCGGCGGTGGATGGCGCGCCGCGGCCTGCGCGGCCTGGTGGCGCAGGATGCGCCAACCCAGCCACAGCATCGGCAAGGGCAGCAAGGCCGTGCCCAGGAAGGCCATGCGCCAGGACCAGGTCGCCGTGAGCCATCCGCCCACCAGCGGGCCGACCACGATGGCCAGTGCCCAGCTCACGGCCTGGGTGGCGAAGACCTTGGGCGCCAGCGAGTTGGAGAACAACTCGCGCACCAGCGCATAACTCAGGGCCACCAGCACGCCTTCGCCCAGGCCCTGCAGTGCGCGCCCCACCAGGATCGCCGTGATGCCCGGCGCGGCCGCGGCGAGCACGCCCCCTGCCACCACGACCAGGCCCGCCACGCCCATGGTGGCGAGCGCGCCGCGCCGTCCCTTGAGGAACGCCATCAAGGCGCCTCCGAGGATGGATGTCACCAGGTAGCCACTCGTGGCCCAGCTGATGAAAGCAGCCGCGCCCAGTTCGGCCACGGCGCTGGGCATGGCCGTGGTGGCCATGTACCAGATGGTGGCGTGCGCGGCGACGCCCAGGTTCACCAGCAGCAGCGGTGCCAGGTTGGCACGTCGCAGCAGGGTGTGGGGATCGGCCATGGGCGGGGCAGTGTAGCGACACCTGCGCTACAGCTGTAACCGGGGCCAATCGTTAGAATCCGTTACCGCCTCACACACCCATGCCCATGAAACTGATCGGATCGTCCTCCAGCCCCTACGTGCGCAAGGTGCGCGTGGTGATGGCGGAAAAGAAGCTGGACTACCAGTATGTGACGGAGAACGTCTGGTCGGCCGACACCCGCATCAGCGAGTCCAATCCGTTGGGCAAGGTGCCTTGCCTGGTCATGGAAGGCTCGGAAGCGCTGTTCGACTCCCGCGTGATCGTGGAATACCTCGACACCCTGTCGCCCGTCGGCAAGCTGATCCCCAGCGTCGGCCGCGAACGTGCCGAGGTCAAGACCTGGGAAGCCCTGGCCGACGGTGTGCTGGACGCCGCCGTGGGCGCACGCATGGAAGCCACCTGGGATGGACGCACCGAGGCACAGCGCAGCCAGGCCTGGATCGACCGGCAGGTCGGCAAGGTCGAGGCGTCGCTCAAGGCCATGAGCAAGGGCCTGGGTGACAAGCCCTTTTGCGCCGGCATCCACCTGAGCCTGGCCGACATCGCGGTGGGGTGTGCGCTGGGGTATCTGGAATTTCGCTTCGGCCACATCGCCTGGCGCGAGAGCTATGCGAACTTGGCCAGGCTGCAGGACAAGCTGATGACGCGGCACAGCTTCATCGACACGGTACCCGCCTGACCCAGGGAACAGGGCGAAAACAAGGTTGCCGCGAAGCGCCCCGGAGCGAACAAGGGGGGGGGGAGGAGGCCACCCCGGGGCCGCATCTTGCGATGCCGCTTCGCAGCAACTAAAAACCACTTTCGCGGATTGGAGTGGCTGGATTCGCGGCGGGTTCCCACCGGACGGTTGCCAGGTGTTTCCGCATGCATCGCATCCCCATGCGTTTTCGGGCCAAATCACCGGCTGTCATGCATCGACCACCCACCCTTTAAAATCCGCTCGTCGACCCTGAGTTGACAAGTCCGTCAACCTGAGGTGAATGCATGCTCTATCCCGAACTTTTCAAGCAGCTGGAAGCGGTGCGCTGGAACATGTCCAGTGATATTCCCTGGGCCGACTTCAAGCCTGAACTGTTGAGTGAAGAGCAGGCGCAGACCATCAAGCTCAACGCCATCACCGAATGGGCGGCGCTGCCTGCCACAGAGATGTTCCTGCGCGACAACCGCCACGACAGCGACTTCTCGGCCTTCATGTCGGTCTGGTTCTTCGAAGAGCAGAAGCACTCGCTGGTGCTGATGGAATACCTGCGCCGCTTCCGTCCCGACCTGGCGCCCACGGAGGCCGAGCTGCACGAGGTGCGTTTCGAATTCGACCCCGCCCCGGCGCTGGAGACGCTGATGCTGCATTTCTGCGGCGAGATCCGCCTCAACCACTGGTACCGCCGCGCCTGCGAGTGGCACACCGAGCCGGTGATCAAGAGCATTTACACCCACCTGAGCCAGGACGAGGCCCGCCACGGCGGGGCCTACCTGAAGTACATGCGCCAGGCGATCGCGCGCTTCGGCGTGGAGGCCAAGTCGGCCTTCACCAAGGTGGGTGTGCTGATGGCCAGCGCGCGGCGCACGGCCCAGGCCCTGCACCCCACCAACCTGCACGTCAACAAGACGCTGTTCCCGCGCGACACCGTGCAAAGCCGCATGCCCAACCCCGAATGGCTGGAGCATTGGCTGGACCAGCAGATCAAGTTCGATGCCAGCTGGGAATCCAAGGTGGTCGAGCGCATCCTGCACAACCTGAGCCTGCTGATGGGCCGCAGCTTCGCGACCGTGCAGGAACTCAACAAGTACCGCAAGGAACTGTTGCGCGAACTCGGCGGCCAGGCCGCGGGCACCGCGCTACAGCATCCGGCCTAGGGTGGGGCTGGCTGTCAGCGCCAGCATCTTCTCGAGGTTGATTTCGACCTTGCAGTCGTGCGGAGCCAGCTGGGCCGCCACGCGCAGCGCGCGCTGGCTGCTGTCGCGCAGCAGGTATTCGCCGGTGGCGTAGCCGTCGCGGTTCTGCACCAGGGCCACGCGGGGCGAGGTGGTGTTGGCGCCGCGGCGCACCACCATGCCCACCTCGTGGTTCACCAGCCGCACCAGCGAACCCGGCGCATACACCCCCACGGCCTTGATCAGCGCCGCGCCGGCCTCGTCGATCGCACGGTTCTCGTCGAAGTAGCAGGCCTGCATCGCGGCGGCATGGGACTGCGCGCGCCGCGATGCCCGCGGAGCGATCCGCGCGACGAACATGTCGGCGCGCTGGATCAGCCGCGCCATGCGCTGGGCGGTTGTGCGCTCGGCCAGGTCGCCTGCCGGGCTGCTGTGGTGGTCGCGCACGGCCTCCAGCCAGTCCGGATCGCTCAGGCCCATGCCGTGCAGCAGTTCCGCGCCCCGCGCCGGATGGGCGGCGATGAGCCGGCGCTGCTCCGCCACGGGGGGCTCGATCTGCGCTGCCAGGCCGTCCTGCAGCGCTGTCATGGCGATGTTCATGGTCATCGCGGCCTTGCACAGCGTGGTGATCTGGTCCTCGGGCCAGCCCAGCACCTCGCGCGCCGCCAGCACGCAGGCGGACGCCACCAGCATCGCATGCGTGGCGCTGTAGTAACGCACCTCGCGCGAGGACAGGTAGAACAGCGCGAACAGCGTGCCATCGGGGTTGCGCCGGCATTGCTCCTGCAGCCGCGCGTGCAGGCGGTCGAGTTCGTCGGCGAAGGTGTCCGGATGCAGCTCGCGCAGCAGGCGCGTGCCCTGCACCTGAATGTCCATCCAGTTCGTCATGCCGGCGTCGCGCGCATCGCGGCTGGCGTCGAGGTCGCGGGTCGTGAGCTTGGCGTCGGCGATCTGGCCCAGGGGCCGGTCGTCGCGTACCAGGTCGTAGAGCTTGCCGACGAAGGCCTTCTGGTGCTTGTCCGACTCCGTCACGTCGATGTAGAAGCCCGAGCCGCGGCCCCGCATGGCATTGAGGTCATCGCGCGAGCCGATGATGAAGCCCCGGCGCGCCAGCAGCACGCCGGTCTGGTCCCGCAGCGCGTAGGGCAGCGGGCGACCGATCGCGATGGACTCAGGTGTCAGCTCGACGAGGTTCATGGATGCGGCAGGGGCGGCGTGATGCCAGCCCGTGCACCCCGGATGCTACGACAGTCGCCGGCGTCCGGTCGCCCGATGCGGGTGCCCAACGGGGTCCAGTTCGCGGCTTAGCCGGCGTCGGCGCCCGCGTCGCCGAAGACGCTGCGCCACACCCTGCGCACCGCGTCGCGCTGGGGGTGCAGCGCCTCGCCCTCCACCTGCGTGGGAGTCTCGTTCAGGCGCGCACGGTGTTGCACGCGGCGCAGCTCCCGGTAGGCATGCGCCGCTTCGGCGCCCACGCCGGCGGGCAGCAGCCCGGCCGCTTCGGCACGCTGCAGCAGCGCGATGTTGCCAACGTTCGCCACCAAGGCCGGATGGGAAGCGGACTGCGAGAGCACGAGGTACTGGACGGCGAATTCGACGTCCACCATGCCACCGGCACTGTGCTTCACATCGAAGAGGCCGCGCTTGACGGGGTGGGCCGTGCGCACCTTCTCGCGCATGGCGACGATCTGGCCGGCGAGTTCCGCCGCGTCGCGCGCGCTGGTGACCACGGCGCTGCGGATGGCGTCGAAGCGGGCCTCCATGTCCGCGCTGCCCAGCACCAGCCGCGCCCGCGTCATGGCCTGGTGCTCCCAGGTCCAGGCGGTGTTGCTGCCGCGCTGCTGCTGGTATTTCGCGAAGGCCTCGAAACTCGTCACCAGCATGCCCGAGTTGCCATTGGGCCGCAGCGCGGTGTCGATCTCGTAGAGGTCGCCCTCGCCGGTCTTGACGGTAAGCCAGTTGATCAGCTTGCGCACCAGGGCGGCATAGACCTCCGCCGCGCGCTCGTCGGCGTCGTCGTAGAGGAAGACGATGTCCAGGTCGCTGCCATAACCCAGCTCTTTGCCGCCCAGCTTGCCATAGGCGATGACGGCGAACTGCGGATCCTCGCGGTGGCGGTTGCGCAGGCGCTCCCAGCACCATCGCGCCGTGACCCGCAGGATCACCTGCGCCAGGGCACTCAGGTCGTCGGCCACCTGCTCGACGCTGAGGCGGCCTTCCACGTCGCGTGCCAGCGTGCGGAACACCTCTGCGTGGTGCGCACGGCGCAGCAGGTTCAGCAGGGCCTCGTCATCGTCCTCGCTGGTGGCGGCGAGTGCCGCCTGGCGCTGCTGCAGTTCGCGCTCGAACTCATCGGGCTGGAAGCGCTCACCCAGGATGGTGCTGCTGGCCAACTCGTCGATGACCCCGGGGTGCTGCAGCAAATAGCGCGCGGGCCACTTGGCGCTGCCCAGGATGCGGACCAGCCGCTCGTGTACCGCCGGGCGTTCCAGCAGCAACGCGAGGTAGCTCTCGCGCCGCAGCAGCGGCTCGATCCAGTCCAGCAGGCGCATCGCGCCCTGTTCGTCGATGCGGCCCTCATGGATCCAGGCCACGGTGCGGTTGAGCAGCCGCAACAGGCGCATGCGGGATTCGTCGCGCAACACCGTGAAGCGCGGCTGGGTGCTCCAGGCTTTCACGCGCTCCTTGAACGGGGCTGGCGCCCGCTCCAACGCGTCCTCGAAGTCCGCCGGCGCCTTGCCGTTGCCGCCCTGGCCGCTGCAGTTCTTGCAGGGCGCGTTGCCGCCGAGCAGCGCGTCGAACTCCTGGGCCACGATCTCGCGGTGGCTGTCCAGCTCGCACAGGAAGGCCTGCAGCCCCGGGAATCCCATCGAACGCGCCAGCCAGGCCAGGTCGTCGTCCTGCGTCGGCAGCATGTGGGTCTGCTGGTCGTCCAGGTACTGGATGCGGTGCTCGACGTTGCGCAGGAACACATAGGCGGCCGACAAGGCCTGCACCGTCTCCTGCGGCATCAGGCCTGCACGCGCCATGCGCGGCAATGCGTCGAGCGTGGCGCGGGTGCGCAACTCGGGGAACTGCCCGCCGCGCACGACCTGCAGCAGTTGCACGGTGAACTCGATCTCGCGGATGCCGCCGCGCGAGAGCTTCACGTCGTTGGCGCGTTCGGGCCGCCCGGCGCTGCGCCGCGCCGCGTGGTCGCGGATCTGCCGGTGCAGCGTGCGCAGCGAGTCGAAGACGCTGTAGTCCAGGTAGCGGCGGAACACGAAGGGCAGCACCACGCCGCGCAGCGACTGCGCCGAGCTGTCGGCGATGCTGGATGCGGGCGCCACCACGCGGCTCTTGAGCCAGGCGAAGCGTTCCCATTCGCGGCCCTGCACGTGGAAATACTCTTCCAGCGCGGCCAGCGACACCGCGGGCGGCCCGGAGTTGCCGTTGGGCCGCAGGGCCAGGTCCACGCGGAACACGAAACCATGCTCGGTGGTGTCGCCGATCAGGCCATAGATGGCACGCACTGCCTTGGCGAAATACTCCTGGTTCGCGATGCGGCCGCGTCCCTCGGCGTTGCCCTGCGTGTCGCCGTCCTGGTCGTAGACATAAATCAGGTCGATATCGCTGGAGACATTGAGCTCGCGCGCGCCCAGCTTGCCCATGCCGATGACCCACATCTGTGCGCGAATCCCTTCGGGCGTGCAGGGCATTCCGTGCTGCGCGTCCAGCGTGGCGAAGGCCTGCTTGCAGGCCGCGTCGAGCGCGAATTCGGCCAGCCGCGTCATCGCCAGCGTGACCTGCGCCATCGACGCCGCGGCAGTGCAATCGAGCACCATGAGGCGTTCGAGCACCAGCTGGCGTGTGATGCGCAGGGCTGTCGCCAGGTCATGGCCCTGCGCCCTGAGCTGCGCGCACAGGGCGGCGATGGCGGGTTTGTCGGGCAAGCCCACGGCAAGCAGGCCGGCCTGGGCCTCGTAGCGGCGGCGGATGCGCTGCCCGAAACGCGGGTAGGCGGTGAGTGGGGAAGAGGCGGGCTGCAAGGCGGCGGATGCGGGTGGCGGGACGGCTGTCTCCGCGCAGGCGAGGGAACTATTGCCGGTCATAATTCTTGGCTTACCTACCGAGGCGCGATGCACGAACTGAGGGCTGCACCATCCACGCTGCTGAAGGCGTCAGCCTTCGTGGCCCGCTGGACCCTGGCGGCGTTGCTGGGCGCATGGCTGCTCGCAGGGCTGGCGTGGGGGCTGTTGCATCTGGCCATTGTGCCGCGAATCGGTGAATTCCGCCCGCAGCTGGAGGCCACGGCCTCACGCGTGCTGGGCATCGCGGTGCGCATCGACCACATCTCGGCCTACTCCACCGGCCTGATCCCCGCCTTCGAACTCTCCGACGTGCGGCTGCTCGATGCCCAGGGCCGCGAGGCCTTGCGGCTGCCTCGCGTGCTGGTGTCGCTCTCGCCGCGCTCCGCGCTCGCGCTGCAGTTCGACCAGGTCTACGTGGACGGCCCACGGCTGGACGTGCGGCGGGCCGCCGACGGGCGCATCTACGTCGCCGGGCTGGAGATGGCCGGCGGCCCGGTCGACCCGAAGCTCATGGACAGGCTTTTCTCCCAGCCCGAACTCGCCGTGCGCCATGGCACCGTGGTGTGGACCGACGAGCAGCGCGGCCTGCCGCCGCTGGAGCTGCGCGACATGGACCTGGTCATGCGCAACACCGGCCGCCGCCACGACTTCCGCATGGACGCGACGCCACCGCAGGCCTGGGGCGACCGCTTCGGGCTGGTGGCGCGTTTCGAGCAGCCCTTCCTGTCGATGCGCCGCGGCGACTGGCAGAGCTGGTCCGGCCAGCTCTTCGCGGATTTCCAGCGTGTCAATGTGTCGGAGCTGGACCGGTATGCCGACCTGCCGGTGGACCTGCGCCAGGGCCACGGCGCGCTGCGCAGCTGGGTGGACATCCAGCGCGGGCGCGCCACCCATGCCACGGCCGACCTGGCGCTGGCCAACGTCGTCGTGGGGCTGGACGAACAGCTGCAGCCGCTGGCGCTGGCCAGCGTCTCGGGCCGGTTGTCGGGCAGCTACACGCCGCAGGAGCTCCGCTTCGAGACCCGCGAACTGGCCTTCGCGACGGCCGACGGCCTGCAGTGGCCGGGTGGCAACCTGCGCTTCGCGCAGACCGCGGCCAACGCGTCGCGGCCGGCCCACGGCGAGCTGCAGGCGGACCGGCTGGACCTCGCCGCGCTGGGGCAGGTCGCCAGCCGCCTGCCCCTGGGCGCGAAGCTGCACGGCCTGCTGGCGGACCACGCGCCCGTGGGTCTGGTGCAGACCCTCAAGGCGCGCTGGGAGGGTGCGCCCGAGGCGCCATCGCATTACGAGGCGCAGGGCCAGGTGCGCGGGCTCGCACTGCGCTCGCGGCCCGACCCCGCCCCGCTGCGTGCCGGCGCGCGGCCGGCCGTGGGCATCCCGGGCGTGGAGGGCGCCACGGTGGACTTCACGCTGACAGACAAGGCCGGCAAGGCCCAGCTCAGCGTGGCCGACGGCAGCCTTGACTTCCCCGGTGTCTTCGAGGAGCCGCGCGTGCCGCTGCGCCAGTTCAGTGGCGAGCTGGCCTGGCAGGCCGATGGCGACAAGCTGCGCGTGGAGCTGTCGCAGGCCCGTTTCGCCAATGCCGACGCCGAGGGCGAGATGCGCATGCGCTGGGAGACGAGCGACCCCGCGAAGTCGGCGGCGCATTCACTTTTCCCGGGCGTGCTGGACCTGCAGGGCAGCCTGGGCCGCGCGGACGGCACGCGCGTGTACCGCTACCTGCCTCTGGCGCTGGGCCCGGACGTGCGGGCCTATGTGCGCGACGCCGTGCAGGCCGGCGAGGGCACGGGCGTGCAGTTCCGCGTCAAGGGCGACCTGCACCACATGCCCTTCACCGACCCGCGCACCGGCGACTTCCGCATCAGCGCGAACATCCGTAACGGTGTCTTCGCCTACGTGCCGCGCCGGCTGCAGGCCGCATCGGCGCTCCCCTGGCCGGTGCTGAGCCAGCTCTCGGGCGAGCTGGTGTTCGAACGCAACGGCATGCGCGTG
This sequence comes from Burkholderiaceae bacterium, assembly GCA_965278985.1. Lineage (GTDB taxonomy): Bacteria > Pseudomonadota > Gammaproteobacteria > Burkholderiales > Burkholderiaceae_C > CAISIP01. Next base: position 5,325,652 of record OZ257131.1, read on the forward strand.
AACAACGCGCGTGGGCTGGTGGGCGGGCAGGGTGTGCAGCTGGGCAAGGCCGAGGCCACCATCGCCACGCTGGACCACGCGCCCGTGGTGGAGGTGCAGGCCGAGGCGCGGGGGCCGCTGGCCGACATGCTGGTGGCCGTCCACACCTCGCCGCTGGCGGGCATGACGCAGCATGCGCTGGACGCGGCCACCGCCACCGGCAACGCCGAACTGCGCCTGCGCCTGGCGGTGCCGCTCCACCATGCGGACAGCGCCACCCTGGCCGGCAGCGTGGCGCTGGCGGGCAACGACGTGCAGCTGCTGCCGCAGACCCCGCGGCTGTCGCGCGTGCGGGGCAGCGTGAACTTCAGCGAGACGGGCTTTGCGCTGGCCAACATGCAGGCCCGGCTGCTGGGCGGCGACCTGCGGCTCGATGGCGGGACCCTGACCCCGCCGGGCGCTGCCAGCCTGCCGTCGGCGCAGGCCTCGGCCTCCGTCGTCGTGGCCATATCCCCTGGGCCCACTGCATCCACTGCACCCACTGCTCCCGCCGCAGCCACGCTGCCGGCCATGGCCTTCCGCGCGCAGGGCAGTATCAGTGCCGAGGCCCTGGCGCAGGAGAAAGACCTGGGCGCCGTGGCCCGCGCGGCGCGCTTCGCCAGCGGCAGCACCAGCTACACGGCGAACCTGCGCTGGACCGACGGCGTGCCGGAGTTTTCGCTGCAGAGCAGCCTGCAGGGCCTGGCGCTGGCCCTGCCCGCGCCGCTGGGCAAGGCCGCCGATGCCAGCCTGCCGCTGCAGATCGACAGCGCGCTGCTGCGTGATCCACCCACAGGCTCCACGGGATCCACGGGCCGCACGGTGGTGCGTGCGCCGCTGCGCGACCGCGTGTCGCTGGAGCTGGGGCGAGTGGTCTCGGTGGCCTATGTGCGCGATCTCTCGGCGCCCGTGCCCCGGGTGCTGCAGGGGGCCATCGCCGTGGGGCAGGACGCGAGTGCCGCGACACCGCTGCCGGCGTCGGGCGTATCGGCGCGGGTGCACATGCCAGCACTCGACCTCGCGCCCTGGTCCGAGGTCGCCACGCAGCTGTCCTCCGGCGGGCTCAAGGACCTCGACCCGGCCGCCGATGCGCCGAACGACGGCGCCCTGGCCCTGCGCGCCTACCTGCCGACCCGCCTGAGCCTGCGCGCGGGCACGCTGGACGCTGGCGGTCGGCGGCTGCACAACCTGGTGGCCGAACTGCGCCGCGAGGACCTGAACTGGAGCAGCGAGCTGCAGGCCGATGAACTCGAGGGCAACGTGCAGTACCGCCAGGCCCCGGGCGGCGCGCCCGGCCGCGTGACGGCACGGCTGGCACGCCTCACCCTGGGTGCGGGCTCCACCAGCGATGTGGAAAGCCTGCTCGATGACGAACCCGCGGCCATCCCGGCGCTGGACGTGGTGGTGGAAGATCTCCAGCTCGGTGGCCGCAAGCTGGGACGGCTGGAGATCGCCGCCACCAACCGCAGCTCCGCGGGCCCCGGCGGCCCCGTGCGCGAGTGGCGGCTGAACCGCTTGGACATCACCAACCCCGAGGCGGTGTTCAAGGCCACGGGCAACTGGACCGCGCTCAATGCGCAGGCCACCGGCACGGGCCGCAGCGCACCGCGCCGCACGGTCATGAATTTCCAGCTCGACATCCTGAATGCCGGCGACCTGCTGGGCCGCTTCGGCATGCGCGACGTGGTGCGCCGTGGCAAGGGCACCATGGCCGGACAGATCGCATGGGTCGGCTCGCCGCTGGCGCTGGACTACCCGACGCTGGGTGGCAGCTTCCACGTCGACGTCGAGAACGGCCAGTTCCTGAAGGCCGACCCGGGCCTGGCCAAGCTGCTGGGCGTGCTGAGCCTGCAGGCCCTGCCACGCCGGCTGACGCTGGACTTCCGCGACGTGTTCTCCGAGGGCTTCGGATTCGACTTCTTCCGGGGCGACGTCCAGATCCAGCAGGGCGTGGCCACCACCAACAACCTGCAGATGAAGGGCGTCAATGCGGCCGTGCTGATGGACGGGCGTGCCGATCTGGCGCGCGAGACGCAGGACATCCGCGTCGTTGTGGTGCCCGAGATCAACGCCGGCACGGCCTCGCTGATCGCCACCGCCATCAACCCCGCGGTCGGCCTGGGCACCTTCCTCGCGCAGCTGGTGCTGCGCCGTCCGCTCATCGAGGCGACCACGCAGGAATTCCACGTCGAAGGCAGCTGGGTCGACCCGCGCATCACGCGCGTGCCGCGCCGCGGCCTGCTCGAAGGCGCGGCCGGTGGCACGGACGCGTCGCCCGCCGCGCCTGCGCAGTGAGCATGGCCATGGACACGCCGCGCACGGAACCCCAGGGCGTGGAGCCGGGGAGCGTCGGGCTCGCCGATCCCGTGGTCGATGCGATGGCGGACCCTGCGCCCGCGCCGGGTGCGGCGGCGGCGTCCTCCCGCCGCCACTGGGGGCTGCTGCCCGGCCGGCCTTTCTCGGGCACCCGCCGCTGGTTCCTGTGGGTGGCGCTGGTGGTGCTGATCGTCGCGCTGCTGGGCATGCTGATGTGGCTTGCCGCGCGGTACGAAGCAACGCAGGTGCAGGACCGCCTGGAGCGCGATGTGGCCAGTGCCGCGGCCGACATCCGCGCCGGCCTGGCCCGCGACGCGCAGAGCCTGCAGGCCCTGTTCACGCCCACCTCGCAGTCGCCCGACATCTGGGAGCAGTACGCCATGAGCCTGCTGCGCGACAGCCGCGAACTGGTGCGCGTCGAATGGCGCGACCTGCAGGTGCAGCCCCTGGCCTTCGTGGACTCGCCCTACCGCGCACCGGTGTTCGAGCGGCTGGGGCGCGAGGACGTGCAGACCGACCTGCAGACGGCCTGCGCCAACGCCCGGCGCTCGGGCGGCGTGGCCTACGTGCCCAGCTATTTCGTGCCGCAGCCCGATGGAATGGGCTTCGAGGTGCTGGAGATGTGCCTGCCCGTGACCGTGGGGGGCGAGACCACAGGGTATGTGGTGGCCTCCTATTCGCTCAGTGACCTGCTGGCCGAGATGGTCTCGCGCGACCTGCTGCACAGCCGCGACGTGTCCCTGGTGGAGGCCGACGGCACGCGACTGGCCTTCCAGGGCACGGCACGGCGCGGCTCGCAGGCCTTCGCGGCCACGCAGGTGCTGGAGCTGCCGGGCATGGCGCTGGTGCTGCGCCTGGAGAGCTGGCGCGACCAGCCGCGTTACTTTCCCAATTTCCTGACCGCGATGGTGGCGGCCATGACCGTGGCCCTGGCCTCGGTGCTGCTGCTGCTGGGGCGCGACACGCGCCGGCGCCTGCGCGTGGAACAGCGCCTGGCCGATGCGCTGGCGTTTCGCAAGGCGATGGAGGACTCGCTGGTCACGGGCCTGCGCGCGCGCGACCTCGAGGGCCGTACCACCTACGTCAACCCGGCCTTCTGCCAGATGGTAGGCTTCAGCGCGCAGGAGCTGATGCTGCCCACGGCCGTGGCGCCGTACTGGCCGCCCGAGGTGGCAGACGAGTTCAAGCGCCGGCTGGGCGTGCGCCCGCTGCAGGTGATGCCACGCCGCGAGGGAGTGGAGTCCACCTTCATGCGCCGTGACGGCACGCGTTTCCCGGTGCTGATCTTCGAGGCGCCGCTGATCAACGCGCAGGGCGTGCAGACCGGCTGGATGAGCGCCTTCCTGGACATCAGCGAGCAGCGCCGCGTCGAGGAGCTGGCACGTGCCACGCAGGAGCGGCTGCAGGCCACCGCGCGCCTGGCCGCCATCGGCGAGATGGCCTCGCTGCTGAGCCACGAACTCAACCAGCCCCTGGCCGCCATCTCGAGTTATGCCACCGGCTCGCTGAACATGCTGCAGCCCGACTGGTACGACAGCGGACGCGCGCCGCCCGTGGACCTGTCCGAGAGTGCCCGCGTGGCCACCGCGCACCGCCAGCTGCAGCAGCAGGCCGAGCGCCACCAGCTGCTGGAAGTGGCGATGCGGCAGATCTCCGAGCAGGCCCAGCGCGCGGGAAAGGTCATCCGCAGCGTGCACGACTTCGTGCGCCGCCGCGAGGCGCGCGAGGCGGTGGACCCGCGTGTGCTGTTCGAGTCCGTGATGCCGCTGGTGACCATGCGCTCGCAGAAGCACCGCATCCGCGTGTGTTGCGAATTCGAAGAGGCGCTGCCGCAGGTGCACTGCGACCGCACCATGGTCGAACAGGTGCTGCTGAACCTCACCCGCAATGCCATGCAGGCCATGGAAAACGTGCCGATCGCAGACCGCGAGCTGGTGCTGGGCCTGCGCCGTGCCGTGGCGGGCGCGGACACCTATGCGATGCCGGGCTGGGTGGAATTCTCGGTCGCCGACGCGGGCGTGGGGGTGCCACCGGACCTGGCCGAACGTATCTTCACGCCCTTCTTCACGACCAAGCGCGAGGGCATGGGCCTGGGCCTGGGCCTGTGCCGCACGGTGGTGGAGCAGCACGGCGGGGTGCTGGAGTTCGAGAACAACACACCGCGCGGAACCGTCTTCCGGTTCACGCTCCCCCTGGCCACCAGTGTGCGCCAGTCTTCCTGATGATTCTGTGAAGCCGCGACATGCAACCTAGTGCCAACGCCTGTGTATTCATCGTGGACGACGACGACGGCGTGCGCGCCGGCCTGGCCTGGCTGCTGCGTTCGCGCCACCTGCCCAGCCAGGCTTTCGAGAGCGCGGACGCCTTCGACGCCATGCTGCGCGGGGGCTTTGAGCAGACGCAACCGTGCTGCCTGGTGCTGGATGTGCGCATGCCCGGCATGAGCGGGCTGGCGTTGTTCGAGACGCTGATCGAGCGCGACCTGTGCCAGCGCATCCCGGTGATCTTCCTCACCGGGCATGCGGACCTGCCCACGGCCGTGGACGCCGTCAAGCGGGGCGCCTTCGACTTCTGCGAGAAGCCCGTGTCCGACAACGCGCTGGTGGACCGCATCGAGAACGCGCTGGCGCGTTCAGCCGAGTTCCTGCAGCGCCGCCAGCAGCAGCAGGCCACCGAGCACAAGCTGGCCGAGCTGACCGAACGCGAACGCGCCGTGATGCGGCTGGTGGTGGAGGGGCTGCCGAACAAGCTGATCGCCGACCAGCTCAACATCAGCGTGCGCACGGTGGAAGTGCACCGCTCGCGCGTCTTCGACAAGATGAACGTCAAGTCGGCCGTGGAACTGGCCAACCTGTTGCAGGTACCGCGGTGAGCCGTGCCTACCGCGGTGGGTGGCGCGGTGCCTTGCCAGGGGCCTTCTCGGCGATGTGGGCATCGGCGCGGTCGTGCATGCCGGGCAGTTCACCGCCATCGCGTCCCGAGAACATCGTCCACCACACGATGAGCACCAGGAGCAACAACGCACCCAGGGCTTCGAGCAGAATCAGGACCATGAATGAACTCCGTTGGCGGTGGGGCAGCGCGGTCTGCGCGGCGTGGATTGTAGGAATGCTCGGTGGGTGCGCCGTGGCACCATTACCCGAATCCTCGCCGCCCGTGGTGACAGCGCCGGTCCCGGGCGAGCCGGCCACTGCCGCCGAAATCCTCGGCATGCCCAGCTTCACGCTGCCCAAGGCGCGCTGGGTGCCGGTGCCCTGGAGCGAGCTGCCGGGGCTGGAGGAAGACGCGCTCTACGAGGCCTGGAACGCCTGGCTCAAGAGCTGCGAGCGGCCCGGGCCTGTGTTCGCCGGCCTGTGCGCCGAAGTGCGGGTGCTGAGCCTCGGGACCGCTGCCGAGCAGCGCGCCTGGATGGCCGCCCATCTGCAGCCCTACCGCGTGGAGGGGTTGACGGGCCCTTCCGACGGCCTGCTGACCGCCTATTTCGAACCCGTGCTCGAGGCCTCCCGACAGCGCCAGGGTGCCTTCCAGATCCCGCTCTACAAGGCGCCGCCCGGCCTGGCCCAGCGCAAACCCTGGTACACGCGCCAGGAGATGGATACGCTGCCGCAGGCCCGCGCCGCTTTGCAGGGGCAGGAGATCGCCTGGCTCGCCGACCCCGTGGAGGCGCTGATCCTGCAGATCCAGGGCTCGGGACGCCTGCGCATCACCGAGCCCGATGGCCGCCAGCAGACCGTGCGCCTGGCCTACGCCGCCACCAACGACCAGCCCTACGTGAGCGTGGGCCGCTGGTTGCTGGACCGCGGCCTGGTGCGTGACGCGACCTGGCCCGGCATCCGTGCCTGGACGCAGCAGAACCCGCAACGCGTCAACGAGATGGTGTGGAGCAACCCGCGCATGGTGTTCTTCCGCGAGGAAGTGATGACCGAGCTCGATGCCAGCCTGGGCCCGCGCGGAGCCCAGGGCGTACCGCTCACGCCGGGCCGCTCCATCGCGGTGGACAAGGAGAGCATCCCGTATGGCACGCCGGTGTGGCTGGCCTCGCCCGGGCCGCAGACGCCGCTGCAGCGGCTGGTGCTGGCGCAGGACACGGGCAGCGCGATCGTGGGCGCCGTGCGGGCCGACTATTTCGTGGGCTGGGGGCCGCAGGCCGGCGACCTCGCCGGGCGCCTCAAGCAGCCCCTCAGGCTCTGGGCGCTGTGGCCGCGCAAGGCTGCACCGCCACGCTGAGCCACGGGACTGCGCAGCCCATCCCCGGCACTTATTGGAAGACCATGGCGCTTTGACCCGCCGTGTCAGGGAGCGTGTGAGGCGGGGTGTTTGCAGCGCTCAGCGGCGCTTGGCCGCCGCCGTGCGCTTGGCCGCGGCGGGTGCTGCCACCGCAGGCTGCGGCCCCAGGTGCGCCAGCGGCAACACGCTGCTGGCCTTGACCTCGCCCAGCGAGAAGCTGGTGTGCAGGTCTTTCACATTCGGCAGGTTGATCAGCTTGTCGCGGGCGAAGCGCGAGAAGCTGTCGAGGTCGTGCGCCACCACCTGCAGCTCGAAGGTGCCGGTGCCGCTGATGTAGTGGCAGGCAATGACCTCGGGCAGCTTGCGGATGGCCTCCTCCAGCGCGCGTGTGCCGTCGCCGTTGTTGCGCTCCGCGTCCAGCCGCACGAAGGCCAGCACGCCCAGCCCCAGCTTGCTTCGATCGAGTTCCGCGCGGTAGCCGCGGATGAAGCCTTGCTCTTCCAGCGCACGCACGCGACGCCAGCAAGGTGCCGCGCTCAGGCCCACACGCTGGGCCAGGTCGGTGTTGCTGAGGCGGCCGTCCAGCTGCAGCGCATTCAGGATGGCGATGTCAAACTTGTCGAGTGTTTCCATGGATCGATGATTTGCGCAATATTCTTTCTGATCATAGGCACATCTCGGCATAGAAAGCAAAGACATATCCGGCCATCACTTCTACACTGGCGCGGCCCATGGGGGCACCGCCACTGCCAGCCCCACCATCAGGAGACTTCGCGACATGAATGCACCGCTGCCCGAGCACATCCGCAAGGCGCTAGAGAGCGTCACGCTGGACGACAAATATGCATTGGAAGAGGGCCGGGCCTTCATGAGCGGGGTGCAGGCGCTGGTCAAGCTGCCGATGCTGCAGCGCCAGCGCGATGCCTTGCAGGGCAAGAACACGGCGGGTTTCATCAGCGGCTACCGGGGTTCGCCGCTGGGTGGCTATGACCAGTCGCTGGTAAAGGCCGAGAAGTACTTGAAGGCGCAGAACATCGTCTTCCAGCCCGGCGTCAACGAGGAGCTTGCGGCCACGGCGATCTGGGGCACGCAGATGCTGGGCTTCGCGCCCGAGGGCAGCAACCGCTTCGACGGCGTGTTCGGCATCTGGTACGGCAAGGGCCCGGGCGTGGACCGCTGCTCGGACGTATTCAAGCATGCCAACATGGCCGGCACCACACCCTGGGGCGGCGTGATCGCCGTGGCGGGCGACGACCATGTCTCCAAGAGCTCGACCGCCGCACACCAGAGCGACCACATCTTCAAAGCCTGCGGGCTGCCCGTGTTCTTCCCCGCCGACGTGCAGGAGATCCTGGACTTCGGCATCCACGCCTTTGCGATGAGCCGTTTCTCGGGCGTGTGGGCCAGCATGAAGACGATCCAGGAGATCGTGGAGTCCAGCGCCACGGCCATCATCGACCCGCACCGCGTGCAGGTCACCATCCCCACCGATTTCCAGATGCCGCCCGGCGGCGTGCACATCCGCTGGCCCGACCATGCGCTGGAACAGGAGGCGCGCCTCTTCGACTTCAAGTGGTACGCCGCGCTGGCCTACATCCGCGCCAACCGCCTGAACTACAACGTGATCGAGGGCCCGAACGACCGCTTCGGCATCATCGCCAGCGGCAAGGCTTACAACGACACGCGCCAGGCCCTGGCCGACCTGGGCCTGGACGACGCCACCTGCCGCCGGCTGGGCATCCGCCTGCACAAGGTGGGCGTGGTGTGGCCCCTGGAGGCGCAGGGCACGCGCGCGTTCGCCCAGGGATTGCGGGAGATCCTGGTGGTGGAGGAGAAGCGCCAGGTCATCGAATACCAGCTCAAGGAAGAGCTCTACAACTGGCGCGCGGATGTGCGGCCCAATGTGGTGGGCAAGTTTAACGAGGTCGAGGGTGACTACTCGGGGGGCGAATGGTCGATGGCCAACCCGACCGCCAACACACTGCTGCGGGCCAATGCCGATCTGTCGCCGTCCATCATCGCGCGCGCCATCGCCGCGCGCCTGCGCCGGCTGGGTTTGGACAGTGACATGACAGCGCGCATCGACGCGCAGCTGGCCATCCTGCAGGCCAAGGAAAGCGCCATGCAGGTCCTGACGCTGGGTGGCACGGCCGCAGCCGACCGCATGCCCTGGTTCTGCTCCGGCTGCCCGCACAACACCAGCACCAAGGTGCCCGAAGGCTCGCGCGCCATGGCTGGCATCGGTTGCCACTTCATGGCGACCTGGATGGACCGCGCCACGGTAGGTTTCACGCAGATGGGCGGCGAGGGCGTTCCATGGGTGGGCCAGCAGCCCTTCTCGCACGACCAGCACATGTTTGCGAACCTCGGCGACGGCACGTACTTCCACAGCGGGCTGCTGGCGGTGCGCCAGAGCATCGCGGCGGGCGTGAACATCACCTACAAGATCCTCTACAACGACGCCGTGGCCATGACCGGCGGCCAGCAGGTGGGCGAGCGCCCCGAGGGCCATTCGGTGGTGCAGATCGCGCAGTCCATGCGGGCCGAAGGGGCGCAGAAGATCACGGTGGTGACCGACGAGCCCGAGAAGTACGAGGGCGTGCAACTCGTGGCCGGCGTGGAGGTCCTGCACCGCGACCGGCTCGACGAAGTGCAACGCGCCTTCCGCGAGATCAAGGGCACCACGGTCATCATCTACGACCAGACCTGTGCCACCGAGAAGCGCCGCCGCCGCAAGCGCGGCACGGCTGTGGACCCGGCCAAGCGGGTGGTCATCAACGAGCTGGTGTGCGAGGGCTGCGGCGACTGCGGCGTGCAGTCCAACTGCCTGAGCGTGGAGCCGCTGGAGACGCCCTTCGGCCGCAAGCGGCAGATCAACCAGTCCACCTGCAACAAGGACATCTCCTGCGTGAAGGGTTTCTGCCCGAGCTTCGTGACCGTCGAAGGCGGGCAGTTCAAGAAGAAGGCCAAGGGCGCCGACCGGCCGCCGTCGCCACAGGACCTGGGGCCGCTGCCCGATCCGGCCGTGGTGGCGGGTGCACTGGACGATGGCCAGGTCTGGGGCATCGTGGTGGCCGGCGTGGGTGGCACGGGCGTCATCACCATCGGCCAGTTGCTGGGTGTGGCCGCGCACCTGGAGGGCAAGGGCATCGTGACGCAGGACGCCGGTGGCCTGGCGCAGAAGGGCGGCGCGACCTGGAGCCACGTGCTGATCGCCTCGGAGCCGCAGGACATCCGCACCACGCGCGTGGGCATGGCCGGCGCCGACCTGATCATCGGCTGCGACCCCATCGTGAGCGCCGGCAAGGAGACGCTGCTGCGCATGCGCGAAGGGCGCACGCACGTGGCCCTCAATGTCCACAGCACGCCGACCGCCGCCTTTGTGAAGAACGGCGACTGGCAGAGCCCGGCTGCCGAATGCGCCGATACCATCGCCCGCACGGTGGGCGCCAGCCACATCGGCAGCTTCGATGCGGATGCGCTGTCCACCCGGCTTCTGGGCGACAGCATCTATACGAACCCGATGCTGCTGGGCTACGCCTGGCAGCGCGGCTGGATTCCGCTGGGCCTGGCCTCGCTGATGCGTGCCATCGAACTGAACGCTGTGGCGGTGGAGGGCAACAAGGCTGCCTTCACGTGGGGGCGCCATGCCGCACACGACCTGGCGTCCGTGCAGAAGCTGCTGGCGCCGGCCCAGGTGCTGCAGTTCAAGAAGCGCGACACGCTGCCCGACATCGTGGCGCAGCGCGTGGCTTTCCTCACGGACTACCAGGACGCGGCCTACGCGCAGGTGTACCAGCAGTTCGTCGACCAGGTGCGCCAGAAGGAGGCTGCCCTGGGCCGCAAGACGCTGCTGGCCGAGGTCGTGGCGCGCAACCTGTTCAAGCTCATGGCCTACAAGGACGAGTACGAGGTCGCGCGCCTGCACACCGACACCGCGTTCCTGGACCGCATCAAGGGCATGTTCGAGGGCGACTTCAAGCTCAACTACCACCTGGCGCCGCCGATGCTGGCGAAGCGCAATGCCAAGGGCGAACTGCAGAAGAAGCAGTACGGCTCCGGCATGCTGGTGGCGTTCCGGCTGCTGGCGCGGCTCAAGGGGCTGCGTGGTACCGCGCTCGATGTTTTCGGCCGCACCGAAGAGCGCCGCACCGAGCGCGCGCTGATCGCCGAGTACCGAGCGACCGTCGACACGCTGCTGGCCGGCCTGTCCCCGGACAACCACGCATTGGCCGTGGAGATCGCCGTCCTGCCGGAGATGGTCAAGGGATACGGCCATGTGAAGGAGCGCCACCTCCAGGCCTTCCGGTTGCAGCACCAGGGCAAGATGGCGCAGTGGAACGCGCCGCGGGCCACCGCGCCATTGCAGGCGCTGGCTGGCTGACGCGCACTGTCTGGGCTTTCGCCGGCCCCGAAGTCCCCCGGGCACATGCGGGGATCGCTGCCGAGAGCCGGCGCCTTACAATCTTCGGCTATTTGTCTGCGGGCGGCATGCGCCTGTCCGCCAGCCCCTCACGCGTCATTTGGAGTCCGTCCGTGTTCATTTCGTCCGCCTTTGCCCAGACCGCACCCGCCGCAGCCGGTGGGGACATGATGTCGTCGCTGTACAGCATGCTGCCCTTGGTGCTGATGTTCGGGGTGCTGTATTTCGTCATGATCCGCCCCCAGATGAAGAAGCAGAAAGAGCACCGCGCGATGGTCGAGGCGCTGGCCAAGGGCGACGAGATCGTCACGGCCGGCGGCGTGCTGGGCAAGGTCAGCAAGCTGGGCGATGGCTACCTGGGCCTGGAAATCTCCAACGGCGTGGAAGTGCAGATCCAGCGCAGCGCCGTGGTGCAGGTGCTGCCCAAGGGAACGATCAAGTAATTGGCGCGCTCTGACTCTTTCGCGCGCACCACGCTGCGCGTGGATCGATTCCAGGGGCGAGCCTGCGGGAACTGCACATGAACCGATACGCGGTATGGAAATACGTGATCCTCGTGGTCGCGGTGCTGGTGGGGGTGCTCTACACCCTGCCGAACTTCTTTGGTGAAGCCCCTGCGGTGCAGGTGTCGTCGGGCAAGGCCACGGTCAAGGTGGACCTCGGCGTCCAGCAGCGCGTCGAGGCGGCACTGCAGGCCGGCGGCGTCAAACCCGACGCCATCACGTTCGACGGCAACTCGATCAAGGCGCGTTTCGACACGACCGACGCCCAGCTCAAGGCCAAGGACCTGATCCAGAAGACGCTGGTGCCCGACGCCAACGACCCGTCCTACATCGTCGCGTTGAACCTGCTCTCGCGTTCCCCCGCATGGCTGCACGCGCTGGGCGCGGCACCCATGTACCTGGGCTTGGACCTGCGCGGCGGCGTGCACTTCATGCTCCAGGTCGACATGCAGGCGGCGCTGACCAAGCGCGCCGAATCGCTGTCGGGCGACCTGCGCACCGTGCTGCGCGACAAGGACATTCGCCACGGGGGCATCAACCGCAACGGCCAGGTGCTGGAGATCGTGGCGCGCGACGCGCAGACGCTCAACGCCATCAAGAACGTGCTCTCCGACCAGTTCACCGACCTGCAGGCCGTGGAAGCCCCGAACCCCGGTGGCGGCACCCTTCTGCGTGCCAGCATCAAGGAAACCTCGGCACGGACGATCCAGGAGCAGGCGCTCAAGCAGAACATGGTCACGCTGCACAACCGGATCAACGAACTCGGCGTGGCCGAGCCAGTGATCCAGCAGCAGGGCCTGGACCGCATCGTGGCGCAACTGCCCGGCGTGCAGGACACCGCCAAGGCCAAGGACATCCTCGGACGCACCGCCACGCTGGAAGTGCGCATGGTCGACGAAAGCGCCGAAGGCCGCTCGGCCGAAGCGGGCTCGGGCCCTGTGCCCTTCGGCTCCGAGCGCTACCTGGAGCGCAACGGCCGGCCCATCATCGTCAAGAAGCAGGTGATCCTGACCGGCGAGAACCTCACGGATGCGCAGGCCGGCTTCGACGGCCAGACGCAGGACGCGGCCGTGCACCTGTCGCTGGACGCAAAAGGCTCGCGCATCTTCCGCGACGTGACGCGCGAGAGCATCGGCAAACGCATGGCCATCCTGCTGTTCGAGAAGGGCAAGGGTGAGGTCGTGACCGCGCCCGTGATTCGCTCCGAGATCGGTGGCGGCCGGGTGCAGATCTCCGGCCAGATGACCACTGTGGAAGCCAACGATACGGCGCTGCTGCTGCGCGCGGGCTCGCTGGCGGCGCCGATGGAGATCATCGAGGAACGCACCATCGGCCCGAGCCTGGGCGCCGAGAACATCTCCAAGGGCTTCCACAGCGTGGCATGGGGCTTCGTGGCGGTCGTGGCCTTCATGTGCATCTACTACGCGCTGTTCGGCGCCTTCTCGGGCATCGCGCTGGCGGTCAACCTGCTGCTGCTGGTCGCGGTGCTGTCGATGCTGCAGGCCACGCTGACCCTGCCCGGCATGGCGGCCATGGCACTTGCGCTGGGCATGGCCATCGACTCGAACGTCCTGGTCAACGAGCGCATACGCGAGGAACTGCGGGGAGGGGCCTCGCCGCAGGCCGCCATCCACGCGGGCTATGAGCGGGCCTGGGGCACCATCCTGGACTCCAACGTCACGACGCTGATCGCGGGCCTGGCGCTGCTGGTCTTCGGCTCCGGTCCGGTACGCGGCTTCGCGGTGGTCCACTGCCTGGGCATCCTGACCAGCATGTTCTCCGCGATCTTCTTCTCGCGCGGACTGGTGAATTTCTGGTACGGGCGCCAGAAGAAGCTCAAGACGGTGTCCATCGGCACCGTGTGGAAGCCCGAGCCCGAAGGCAAGCTGGCCAAGGCCACGCAAGGAAACTAGTCCATGGAGTTTTTCAAGATCCGCCGGGACATCCCGTTCATGCGCCACGCGCTGGTGCTGAACGCGGTGTCAGTCGTCACCTTCCTGTTGGCCGTGTTCTTCCTGACCACGCGCGGCCTGCACCTCTCGGTGGAGTTCACCGGCGGCACCGTGATGGAAGTGGGCTATTCCCAGACAGCCGATGTGCCGAAGGTGCGCAACATCATCGCGGGCCTGGGCTACACCGACATCCAGGTGCAGAACTTCGGTACCTCCAGCGACGTGATGATCCGCCTGCCGGCGGTCAAGGGCGTGAGCTCCGCGCAGCAGGGCGAGACGGCTTTCGCCGCGTTGAAGGCCGCCGATGCCGGTGCCGTGCTGCGCCGCCAGGAATTCGTCGGGCCGCAGGTGGGCGATGAACTGGTCACCAATGGCCTGAAGGCCCTGGCGATGGTGGTGATCGGCATCATGATCTACCTGGCCATCCGCTTCGAGTGGAAGTTCGCGGTGGCCGCCATAGTGGCCAACCTGCACGACGTGGTGATCATTCTGGGCTTCTTCGCCTTCTTCCAGTGGGAGTTCTCGCTGGCCGTGCTGGCCGCGATCCTGGCCGTGCTGGGTTACTCGGTGAACGAGTCGGTTGTGATCTTCGACCGGATCCGCGAGAACTTCCGGCGCTACCGCAAGATGAACACCGTGGAGATCATCGACAACGCGATCACCTCCACCATCAGCCGCACCATCATCACGCACGGCTCCACGCAGATCATGGTGCTGTCGATGCTGCTGTTCGGCGGCCCCACGCTGCACTACTTCGCCATGGCGCTGACCATCGGCATCTGCTTCGGCATCTATTCGTCGGTGTTCGTGGGCGCGGCCATCGCCATGTGGCTGGGCATCAAGCGCGAGGATCTCGTGAAGGCCGCGCCGTCCAAGGCCAACGACCCCAACGACCCCAACGCCGGGGCGGCGGTCTGAGGCTACACTGAGGCATGGCTTCAGGCCCCTCTTCGACCCGCGCCAGCCGACTGGCCCAGGAAGCGCGTGAGCGCTTCGTTGCCGATGCCGGCCGCATGATGGCCGACGTCGTGGGTGCGGCGCAGGAACGGTTGAGCACGCTGATCAGCGAAGCCGGCTCCTCGCGCGACATGCAGGCGCGCCGAGATGCCTGGACTTTCTTCCAGAAGGCCCGCCAGCCCTGGCGCGATGGCACGGTCAAGGCCTGGCAGGATGCATTGCGGCCCGTGGCGACTTTCACCAACACCGACCTGCAGGACCTCAATGCCTTGCAACTGGTTGACACCGACGTGGTGGAGAACAAGATCCTGGCGTCGCGCCTTGTGCTGCGCGTGATGGACAAGGTCAGCAGCGAACTCGACGACCTGAAGCTGCGCGTGCGGCACCTCGAAGAGTCCGATGACCTGCGTCGCGAGGACATCCTGCGGCCGGACGTGCTGCTGTTGCCGATGGTCGAGCACTGGGCGAGCGCCGGCATGCCCAATGGCAGCTGGCCGATGGTGAACGATGCCGTGCAGGCCCTGCTTGCCGAGCGGCTCACGGTCGCGTACCACAACGCCAATGTGTTCCTGATCGAGGCGGGCATCATGCCCACCATCGACCTGAAGGACCGCGTGCGGCGCTCCGCAGTGCAGACCCGTGCCGACCGGCCGTCCCATGATTCCCGGATACCCGACTCGGAGTCCGGACCGCAATCGCACTATCCCCCCGATTCCGGTGGTGGCTTCGTGCCCAGTGGCGGCGCCCGTCCCTCCAGCGGCACCCTGGCACGGGTGGCCGCTGGCCGCGCGGCGGCTGCCGCCTCGGGCATCCTCGATGAAACGCGGATGATGACCTCCACCACGCCGCTGGCGCGTGCGCGCAGCCGGGCGCAGGGGGTGCTGGGCCAGCTCAAGCGTCTGCTGGTGGGCCGGGTCGGCCCCGAGTTCGAGGCCACGTCTTTCGAGAAGCCTTCTCCCGCGCTGGCCGCCGCCATGGCGGCGCGCCCGCCCGCCGTGGTCTACGAGGTGGACTCCGATGCGGGTACCGGCACGGTGATGGAGGACTACAGTCCTGCCGGCGTCATCCGCGTGGCGGGACGGCTGCGCGACCAGACCTCGGACCTCAAGAAGAAGGCCGAAACCAAGGGCGAGAAGGCGACGATCGAGATCGTGGCCCTGATGTTCCAGGCGATCCTGCAGGAAGAGCGCATCCCGGCCGCCATCCGCGTGTGGTTCGCGCGCCTGCAGATGCCCGTGTTGCGCGTGGCCCTGGCCGAGCCGGATTTCTTCGGCACCGCCAACCATCCGGCGCGCCAGCTGATCGACCGCATGGGCTCCTGCGTGATGGGCTTCGACGCCAGCGGCATCCAGGGGGGTCCGCTGGAGAAGGAGATCAAGCGCGTCGTGCAGGTCATCGAGCAGTACCCCGAGACCGGCAAGCGTGTCTTCGAGCTGGTCTACAGCGAGTTCCAGAAGTTCCTGCAGAAGTTCCTGACCGGCAGCGCCGCCACGCAGAAGGTGGCCAGCGTGGCGCAGCAGGTGGAGCAGAAGGAAACGCTGACCATCCAGTACACCATCGAGATGCGCAACGCGCTCAAGGACATTCCGGTCCGCGACGAGATCCGGGATTTCCTGTTCAAGGTCTGGGCCGAGGTGCTGGCCGTCGCGGCGATCCGCAAGGGCCCGCAGCACGCGGATACGCTGGAGCTCAAGAAGACATCGACCGACCTGGTGTGGGCCGCCAGCGCGAAACCCAACCGGGCCGACCGTGCGCGCGTGATCCAGGATCTGCCCAAGCTGTTGCAGCGCCTGCGTGGCGGCATGAGCCTGCTGGGCATGGCGCCCAGCCAGCAGGACATCCATATCAAGACCGTCAGCGACACGCTGGCGGACGCTTTCCTGTCGAAGACCCAGGCGATCCCCAGCGCCCAGATCGACGCCATGGCCAAGCGCCTGGCGAATCTCGAAGACTTCGTGAGCGAGGACGGCACTGGCGAACTGCCGCTGGACGCCGAGAGCCTGGAGCTGATGCTGGGCATCAACCCCGAGAACATCGACATCGTGACCGATGGCGGCTCCAAGCCTTCCAACGCCATGCTGGCCTGGGCGCAGGAGCTGGAATTGGGCGCCTGGTTCACGCTGGACCACAACGGCCGCGTGACCAAGGTGCAGTTCGTCTGGCGCAGCGACCGCAAGCAGCTGCATCTTTTCGCCTCAGTGGACGGCCACAGCTACCTGATCCAGGCCGGGCGTCTCGCTGCGTACCTGCAGGCGGGCCTGCTGCTGCCGCAGGAGGAAGAGGCACTCACGGTGCGCGCCACGCGCGACGCGCTGGCCAAGATCGAGGCCAATCCGGAGCGGCTGCTGGGCTGATACTGCCGGCCGCCTGCCGCCGGCCGCCGCGGCGGTGCGGGTCAGTGGGCGATGCGCGTGCTCGCGTCGTCGCAGAGTTCGTCCAGGATCAGTGCGTCTGGCTCCTCGCCGAAACTCCAGTAGACCATCAGCAGGATGATCTTCAGGTCTTCCAGCGAGAGTGGCTCGCTGCTCGCGGCCATCGCGCGTTCCAGCACGATCTCGCGCATGGACGCTTCGAGCACGCCCGCGCTTTCCAGGAAGCGCAGGAAACCCCAACACTCCGGCCCCAGCCGTGCCTGCTCCTGGGCCGACCAGATGCGCATGGCGCCGGGAGATTGTGGCCAGGCTGCCTCGATGGTGGGTGTGTCGTCCGCGGAGAGGACGGCAGCCGATGGCTGCGTGGGCGCCGTGTTCTCACGGGCATGGCGCGTGGCGTGGCTCAGGGCCCGCAACCAGGCGATGGCTTGGGTGATGTCATCCGCTTCGAAGCCCATGGCGCTGAGCTTGCGCCCCAGGTGCTCCCACTGCGGACAGGTATCGCCTCGCCAATAGTTCTCGTAGACGAAGACCAGCACATCGAACATGGGGCCAATATAACGCAGAAGACGGGGTGCCTATGCGCGTCCGCCGCGCGCTTTTTCAGGCATTCGCCATGCGCTGGAACAACCCACCCGGCAGGCGCGCCACCTGGCCTGCGAGCTCCAGCGCCATGAGCTGCGCTTGGAGTCTTGCCGTGTCCAACCCCGTGCGGGCCTGCAGTGCGTCCAGGCCCACGGGGTCGTAGCCCAGCGCGGCCATGAGCGGATCGTCCGCGGCTTCTGCGCTCGCGGTGGAAGGCATCGCCTGCGGGCCTGCAGGCGAGCCCGCCGCCGCGATGCCCCAGCCCAGCTCCTCCAGCACGTCCTGCGCCGACTCCACGAGCTTCGCACCCTGCTTGATCAGCGCATGGCAACCACGCGATTGCGGCGCGTGGATCGAGCCAGGGATGGCGAAGACCTCCCGGCCCTGTTCCACCGTCTCGCGGGCAGTGATCAGCGAGCCCGAACCCAGCGTCGCCTCCACCACCAGCGTGCCGCGTGCCAGCGCCGCGATGAGCCGGTTGCGCTTGGGGAAATTGGGCGCCAGCGGTGGCGTGCCGATGGGGTATTCGCTGAGCAGCAAGCCCCGCGTGGCAATGCGCCGCGCCAGCTCCAGATGGCGGCGCGGATAGACCCGGTCCAGCCCCGTGCCGACCACGGCGATGGTGGCCAGCGCCTGGGGATCGTGCTGCCACCCCTCCAGCGCGCCCTCGTGCGCGGCGCCATCGATGCCCAACGCCAGGCCCGAGACGATGCACAGGCCCGATCCCGCCAGGCTGCGGGCGAATTGCCGTGCGTTGTCCAGGCCCTGCGGCGTGGGATTGCGGCTGCCCACGATGGCGAGGCCATCGCGCAGCGTATCCATCCCTTGCGGGTCGGCCGCGTCCGGCTCGGCCAGCCATGCCGCGGCGCCCTGCAGGTACAACACCAGCGGTGGATCAGGCAGGGTGAGCAGTGGCGCGGGATACAGCGGGTCGCCCAGCGCCACGATGCGCTTGTGGCCCCGGGCGGGTGGGTCCTGGTCCTGCAGCCAGGCGATGGTGCTGTCCACCAGCGCGGCCAGGCCCGGGGGCTCGGTGTGCAGGGACTGCGCCAGCCCGGCGCTGACCACCTGCTGCAAGGACTGCAGGCTCTGCGCGAAGACCTGTTCCGGCAATCCGAAGGCTGCCAGCAGCTTGCGGGCGGCTTGGTTGCCGACACCCGGGGACAGCGTCAGCCGCAGCCAGCCGGCAAGTTCGTCGCGTTGCATGGCGGGGCGTCGCGAAAGGAGCCGGCCAGGGCCGGTGGGGTCAGCGGGGGTTGACCAGGCGGTCCCCGACCTTCACGCCGTCGGTGATGTCCAGCACCAGCGCATAGGACAGGCGGTCGAAGGTGCGGAACACCATCAGCAGGCCGTTGCGCTCGTCGGGCAGCTTCATCTGTGGCTTGGCCGGGTCGGTGTTGTCGGGCAGGCTTTCGCCGGCCGTCAGGATGGCGAGCACCGTGCCACGGTCCACGCCGTCCTTCGCGCCGCGGTTGATCACCACGACCTGGTTCTGCGCGGCATTGACCACCGCACTGCCGTAGACCGACACGATGCGCGCATCGACCGGGCTGGACGGCGCATGCGGCGTGTAGTTCACCAGCTCCCGCGGCGGCTCGGGCACCAGGCGGTCGCCGACGCGCATCTCTTCCTTGGCGACCACGATGTCGATGGTCGCCGGCACCACCTCCACGGTCTGCTTGCCGTCCTGCTGCGTCGTGGTCGTGCTGGACTCGCTGCGGGCCAGCGCGGCCTTGCCGATGTACTGCGCCTCGTAGCCCAGCACCTCGCCGCTCACGGGATCGCGCAGCGCCGTGGCGTTGCGGAACACGCGGAAATTCTGTTGCGGCCCGGGCGCATCGACCAGGGGCTTCTCGGCCGGCCCGCGCGCATAGGCGCGGTCGCCGTGGGACAGCAGCACGCGGCTTTCGCGCGTGGCGACGATGCGGGGCGCGGCGTTGAGACCCGTCTCGTCCACGATGATGGGCTCGGCCAGGAAAGGCTCGATGGCGTTGAGGTTGACCGTGGGCAGCGCGGAGTTGCCCAGCACTTCATAACGCGTGCGCGGCGAGACGCGGATGGTCTCTGTCGGCGGGCTGCCTGCGGCGCTGCGCGCAGTGCGCAGAGTCGCGCGGCCGTTGGCGCGCTCCAGGAACAACTGCTGACCAGGGTAGATCAGGTGGGGATTCTTGATGTCCTCGAGGTTCATGCCCCAGAGTTCGGGCCAGCGCCAGGGACTCTTCAGGAACATGCCGGAGATGGCCCACAGCGTGTCGCCGGAGCGCACCGTGTAGTTGTCGGGCGCGTTGGGCGCCAGTTCGCTGAGCGGCACGCCAGCCTGGGCTACTTGCTGGGCCGTCGCACGCTGCCCCGAAGTGATGGGAAAATTCTGCGCTTGCGCTGCCGGCGCGAGCAACCCCGCTGCCAGTGCCAATGTGGCCAGTGCCATGGGGGTGTGCAGGATCGAGGTCGGTACTTGGTGCATTCCGTGGCCCCTGAAGGCATTCCCGTCGCTTCGCCGGGTGTGTGCCGCGCCGGGGGAGTCTTGATAAATCACGCGCGATTTTGCGCTCAAGTCCTTGATTGGGCAACGAATTCTGTTGCCCTGTGCCGACGCCCCGGCCAAAAGTGGCGAAAATAGCGACAACTGCGTATCCCTTCCATGGCACTGCTTAACATTCTTTGTTTCCCCGACCCCCGGCTGCACCGGGTGGCCAAGCCGGTCGCGGCCGTCGATGCACGCGTCCAGAAGCTGGTCGACGACATGCTCGAGACCATGTACGACGCCAAGGGTATCGGCCTGGCCGCGACCCAGGTCGACGTGCACGAGCGGCTGATCGTGATCGACACCTCCGAGACCCGCGACGACCCGATGGTGATCATCAACCCCGAAGTGGTCTGGACCAGCCCGGGCAAACACCTGAACGAGGAAGGCTGCCTGTCCGTGCCCGGCATCTACGACGGTGTGGAGCGCTTCCACGCCGTGCGCGTGAAGGCGCTGGACCGCGATGGCAAGAGCCGCGTGATCGAGGCCGACGGCATGCTGGCGGTCTGCATCCAGCATGAGATGGACCACCTGATGGGCAAGGTCTTCGTCGAATACCTCTCGCCCCTGAAGCGCAACCGCATCAAGACCAAGATGCTCAAGCAGCAGCGCGAGGACCGCGCTTGAGGCTCGTCTTCGCCGGCACGCCGGAGTTCGCGGCGCAGGCGCTGGCGCGCCTGCACGCGGCCGGCCACGCCATCGCCCTGGTGCTGACCCAGCCCGACCGGCCCGCAGGCCGCGGCATGAAGCTGCAGCACTCCCCCGTCAAGCAGTTCGCACTGGACCACGGCCTGCGCGTGGCCCAGCCGCGCAGCCTGCGCCTGGACGGCCGCTGGCCCGAGGACGCGGCCGCCGCGCGCGATGCGTTGCAGCAGGCCGGCGCCCAGGCCATGGTGGTCGCGGCCTACGGGCTGATCCTGCCCCAGTGGGTGCTGGACCAGATGCGCGCCCTCCAGGCGGACGGCAGGCCCGGGCTGGGCTGCCTGAACATCCATGCCTCGTTGCTGCCGCGTTGGCGCGGCGCGGCGCCCATCCACCGCGCCATCGAGGCCGGTGATGCCGAGACCGGCGTCACCATCATGCAGATGGACGCGGGGCTGGACACGGGTGACATGCTGTTGCGCGAGTCGCTGGCCATCCACCCGGACGACACCACCGCCACGCTGCACGACCGGCTCGCGGTGCGGGGCGCGGACCTGATCGTGCGTGCATTGGCGCAGGCCGCCACAGGCACGCTGCCTGCCGTGCGCCAGCCCGAGGCCGGCATCACTTACGCCCACAAGGTCGACAAGGCCCAGGCCGTCCTGGACTGGCAACGGGATGCGCCCACGCTGGAGCGTCGCGTGCGTGCCTTCCAGCCGGCGCCCGGTGCCTGGACGCAGTGGGAGGGCGAGGTGCTCAAGGTCTGGCGCGCCGAGGTGGCAGCGGCCGACGTCGTGTCCGCCGCGCCCGGCACTGTCCTGGTCGCCGACGCGCAGGGTGTCGAGGTGGCCTGCGGATCAGGCACCAGCCTGCGCCTGCTGGCGCTCCAGCGCGCGGGCGGCAAGCGCATGGACGCCGCAGCCTTCCTGCGCGGCGCCGAGGTGCGAGCCGGCATGCGGCTGTCGGCGGGCACGGCCTGATGTTCTGGCGCAGCGAGGTACGGGCGCATCCCGCATTCCGTGAAGGCGTGCGGGACTTCCTGCCCATGAGCCCGGGCATCGGCGCCTGGGGCCTGATGACCGGCGTGGCGATGGTCAAGGCCGGCCTGGCCACGCACGAGGCCGTGCTGATGACGCTGCTGGTCTTCGCCGGCAGCTCGCAGCTGGCTGCGATGCCGCTGATGATCGCCGGCGCGCCACTGTGGGTGGTCTGGGCCACGGGCTTCTGTGTGAACCTGCGCTTCGTGGTCTTCAGCCTGCACCTGCGCTCCTACCTCGCGCACATGCCGCGCTGGCAGCGGGTGGTGCTGGGCTACTTCACGGCCGACCTGAACTACGTGCTGCTCACGCGGCGTTTCCCGCATGCGGCCACGGACGCGGCTGGACGCGCCGAGCAGGTCGCCAACCTGTCGGGCAACTGCCTGTTCAACTGGAGCACCTGGATGGGCAGCAGCCTGCTGGGCGTGGCGCTGGCCAACTTCATCCCGCAGTCCTGGGGCCTGGGCTTCGCCGGCATCCTGTGCCTGGTGGGCATCATGTGTTCGCTGGCTTCCACGCGGCTGCGGGTGGTGTCAGCGCTCGTGGCGGGTGCGGTGGGCGTGGCGGCCTTCGCGCTGCCGCTGCGGCTCAACATCGTGGTGGCCATCGCGGCGGCCGTGCTGCTGTGCATGACGCTGGAGCGGCTGCGCCCCGCGAAGGCCACGCCGTGAACGACATCGACCCCTACAACATCGTCCTGATCGTGGGCCTGGCGCTGGTGACCGTGGTCACGCGCGGCTTCTTCCTGTTTTCCGACAAGGCCTGGGGCCTGCCGCATTGGGCCCAGCGCGGCCTGCAGTACGCGCCCATCGCCGCGATGGCGGCGGTGGTCGCGCCCGAGATCCTGATGGTGCAGGGCCGCGTCGAGGCGCCCTGGGCCGACCCGCGGCTCTATGGCGCGCTGGTGGGGGCGCTGGCCTACTACTGGCGTCGCGACGTGTTCACGACCATCGTCGTGGGCATGCTGGTGTACCTGCCGCTGCGGGCCTTGCTGGGCGCTTGAGCGCGTAGACGCACGCGCCGCGCTGGACCTGCGGCCTACAATTTGCCGCAGTCCCCCGCCGTGTGCCGGCGAGCCCACCGTTTCTCCATCCTCCAGCTCCATCCCTCCATGAACGTTCTCCGCTTCTCCGACCTGTGCGCCGAAGGCAAGGCCGCCGGCCAGCGCGTCTTCATCCGTGCCGACCTCAACGTGCCGCAGGACGATGCCGGCAACATCACCGAAGACACGCGCGTGCGCGCCTCGGTGCCCTGCATCCGCATGGCGCTGGACGCCGGTGCCGCCGTGATGGTGACCTCGCACCTGGGCCGCCCGACCGAAGGCGCGTTCAAGCCCGAAGATTCGCTCGCCCCGGTGGCGAAGCGCCTGTCCGAACTGCTGGGCCACGAGGTGCCGCTGGTGGCCGACTGGGTCGACGGCGTGAGCGTGCAGCCGGGCCAGGTCGTGCTTCTGGAGAACTGCCGCGTCAACAAGGGCGAGAAGAAGAACGACGAGGCCCTGTCGAAGAAGCTCGCCGCGCTGTGCGACATCTATGTGAACGACGCCTTCGGCACCGCGCACCGCGCCGAGGCTACCACCTACGGCATCGCGCAGTTCGCCAAGGTGGCCTGCGCGGGCCCGCTGCTGGCGGCCGAGATCGACGCCATCACCAAGGCGCTGGCCAGCCCGAAGCGCCCGCTGATCGCCATCGTGGCCGGCTCCAAGGTCAGCACCAAGCTGACCATCCTGCAGTCGCTGGCGAAGAACGTGGACGGGCTGATCGTGGGCGGCGGCATCGCCAACACCTTCCTGCTTGCGGCGGGCCTGCCCATCGGCAAGTCGCTGGCCGAAGCCGACCTCGTGGGCGAGGCCAAGGCCGTGATCGAGGCCATGAAGGCGCGCGGTGCCGAAGTGCCGATCCCTGAGGACGTGGTCACGGCCAAGGCCTTCGCGGCGGACGCTCCGGCCACCGTCAAAGCCGCGGCCGATGTGGAAGCCGATGACCTGATCCTGGACATCGGCCCCAAGACCGCAGCGAAGCTGGCGGAGCAGTTGAAGAAGGCCGGCACCATCGTCTGGAACGGCCCCGTGGGCGTATTCGAGTTCGACGCCTTCGCCAAGGGCACCGAAACAATAGCCCGTGCCGTGGCCGAGAGCAGCGCCTTCAGCATCGCGGGCGGTGGCGACACGCTGGCCGCGATCGCCAAGTACGGCATCGAGAAGGACGTGGGCTACATCTCCACGGGCGGCGGTGCGTTCCTGGAAGTGCTGGAAGGCAAGACGCTGCCGGCCTTCGAGATCCTCACGAAGCGCGCCGCGGGCTGACACCGGCCCCCGTTGTTCCGCCCTGCGTCGACAGGCCTTTGGCGGGGCGGCCTGCGCGTACCCGCGCCGTAACTTCGGGTCGTGGCGCGTGTGAGAATGGCCGCCCCATCCAGGAGACATGCCATGCCCCGCCGCGCTACCAAGATCGTCGCCACCCTCGGCCCCGCGTCCAGCGATCCGCAACTGCTGGAGAAGATGATCAGCGCGGGTGTCAACGTCGTGCGCCTGAACTTCAGCCATGGCAAGGCGCAGGACCATATCGACCGCGCGACGCTGGTGCGTGAGGCCGCGCAGCGCGCCGGCCGCGAGGTCGCCATCATGGCCGACCTGCAGGGTCCCAAGATCCGCGTGGGCAAGTTCGCCGACGGCAAGGTGATGCTGGTGCCCGGTGCGCGCTTCGTGCTCGACGCCGCCCGCACCGAGCTGGGCGACGTGGACGGCGTGGGCCTGGACTACAAGTCGCTGCCGCGCGAGGTCCGTGCGGGCGACGTGCTGCTGCTCAATGACGGGCTGATCGTGATCACGGTCGACGAGGTGCGTGGCGACACGGTCGTCACCACCGTCAAGCTGGGCGGCGAGCTGTCCAACAACAAGGGCATCAACAAGCTCGGCGGCGGGTTGACGGCCCCCGCGCTGACCGCCAAGGACATGGACGACATCCGCACCGCGATGTCCTTCCAGGCCGACTACGTGGCCGTCAGCTTTCCGAAGAACGCCACCGACATGGAGATGGCGCGCCAGCTGTGCAGCGTGGCTGCCGCCGACTTCAATCACCGCCCCAGCCTGATCGCCAAGATCGAGCGCGCCGAGGCGATCCCGAAGCTGCAGGAGATCCTGCTGGCCAGCGACGGCATCATGGTCGCGCGCGGCGACTTGGCGGTGGAAGTGGGCAATGCCGCCGTGCCGGGTTTGCAGAAGCGCATGATCAAGTTGGCCCGCGAGCACGACAAGGTGGTGATCACGGCCACGCAGATGATGGAGTCGATGATCACCAACCCCGTGCCCACGCGCGCGGAGGTCAGCGACGTGGCCAACGCCGTGCTCGATGGCACCGATGCCGTGATGCTCTCGGCCGAGACGGCAGCCGGCAAGTACCCGCTGGAGACGGTGATCGAGATGGCCAAGATCTGCCAGGCCGCCGAGGTGGACGATGTCAACAAGCTCGATGCCGACTTCACCGGCAAGACTTTTTCGCGCATCGACCAGTCCATCGCCATGGGCGCGTTGTTCACGGCCTACCACCTGGGTGCCAAGGCCATCGTGGCCATGACCGACAGCGGCTCGACCGCGTTGTGGATGAGCCGCCACCAGATCCAGATCCCGCTGTACGCGCTGACCCCGCGTGTCTCCACGCAACGCAAGATGGCGCTGTACCGCAATGTGCGCCCGCTGCTGATGGACAACAGCTCGGACCGCGACACCGCGCTGGAGCAGGCCGAGGCGCACCTCAAGCGCCGCGGCATCATGCAGAGCGGCGATATCTATGCCATCACCTGCGGCGAACCCATGGGTGCGCCCGGCGGCACCAACATGCTGAAGATCTGCAAGGTCGCCTGATTCCCTGTCGGCCGTCACCTGGGTTACGGCCCGGTTACGGGAATGCTGCACTGCACCCTACAATTCCGGCTCCGTTTTCCGCCGGTTATGCGGCTCCAACATCAAGAGGGTGATCCAGTGAACCAGGACCAACTGAACAAAGTCTCCACCGGCAATGGCTTCATCGCCGCCCTGGACCAGAGTGGTGGCAGCACGCCCAAGGCGCTCAAGCTCTACGGCATAGACGAGTCGGCTTACAGCGGCGAGGAGGCGATGTACGACCTGGTGCACGCCATGCGTAATCGCATCGTTACCAGCCCCGCCTTCGAGGGTGGCCGCGTGCTGGGCGCGATCCTGTTCGAGATGACGATGGACCGCCAGTTCGACGGTCTTGACGCCGCCGAGTACCTCTGGACGCGCAAGCAGGTGGTCCCTTTCCTGAAGGTGGACAAGGGCTTGGCCGCCGAGGCCGACGGCGTGCAGCTGATGAAGCCCATGCCCGAGCTCGATGCGCTGGTGGCGCGTGCGGTCAAGAAAGGCATCTTCGGCACCAAGATGCGCTCGGTGGTCAATGCCGCCAACCAGAAGGGTATCGATGCCGTGCTGGACCAGCAGTTCGCGGTCGGCATGCAGATCCTGAAGGGCGGCCTGATGCCCATCCTGGAGCCCGAGGTCAACATCAAGGCCACCGACAAGAAGGAAGCCGAGGCGTTGCTCAAGGCCGGTTTCCTGAAGCGCCTGGACGCGCTGCCGGCCGGCACCCAGGTGATGCTCAAGCTGACGATCCCCACGGTGGACGGCTTCTATTCCGAGCTGGTGAAGCACCCCGCCGTGGTGCGCGTGGTGGCCCTGTCGGGCGGCTACAGCCGCGACGAGTCCAACGCGATGCTGGCCAGGAACCCCGGCGTGATCGCCAGCTTCAGCCGCGCGCTGACCGAGGGCCTGTTCGCGCAGCAGACGGATGCGCAGTTCAACAGCGCGCTGGACATCGCCATCGAGTCGATCTATCTGGCGTCGACGACCTGATCGGGCGCCTGCCGCTTGCTGCCAAAGCCACCGCGTGCGGTGGCTTTTTCACGTGTGCGACCTGCAGGGCCTGCGCGCATAATCCGGCCATACACCTTCGATGTGTATGAAGGAGGATTCGATGAGCACCCGTACCAACATCGTTCTGGACGATGAACTCGTTGCACAGGCCATGGTGCGCGCGAAGGTCACGACCAAGAAGGCGGCCGTCGAGGCCGCGTTGCGTGCCTTTGTGCGCAAGCCGGACTATTCGGGGCTGTTGGCCTTGGCTGGTACCGGGGTGATCTCCGATGACTACGACCCCAAGGCCCTGTTCACGCATCCGCGTTATGCCATGGACGAAACCGCAGCCTTGCATGTCGCAGAACCCCTGGCCGAGTGGCCCGTACCGCCGTCCAAGGACGCGGCCCCTGCACCCCGCCGCGCCAAGGCTTCCCGGCCCGCGAAGGGATGATCGTCGACTCCTCGGCGTGGATCGAGATGCTGCGCGCCACCGGCTCGCCTGTCGATCTGCGCCTGCGCCAGGCTTTGCAGCGTGGCGAGCAGGTCCTTATGCCCGAGACGGTCTACCGCGAAGTTCTGCAAGGGGCTGCCAACCCGCAGCATTTCATCCGCCTGCAGGCACAACTGGACAGGGTCCCCGTCTTCGCGCCGGAATATCCCCTGGACACGGCGCGCGCTGCCGCCATGCTCTACGCCCGTTGCCGCTGGCAAGGCTTTACCATCCGCAGTCCCAACGACTGCCTCATCGCGGCCTGCGCCATCGAAGCGGGGGAGCCCCTGCTGCAGTCTGATCGTGACTTCCTGACCCTGGCCGGGATCGATCCGCGCCTGCATCTTCTTTGACATCCTTGCTGCCATGAACGCCCTGCACACCTCCTCCATCACCTCCCTGCCGCTGCTCGCGCGTGGCAAGGTGCGCGACAACTATGCGGTGGGCGACGACCGCATCCTGATGGTGGCCAGCGACCGGCTGAGCGCGTTCGACGTGGTGCTGGGCCAGCCCATTCCCGGCAAGGGCGCGCTGCTGACGCAGATGGCGTTGTTCTGGTTCGACAAGCTGGGCCACATCTGTCCCCATCACCTCACCGGTGATGCGCCCGAGAGCGTGGTGCAGCCCGACGAGGTGGCGCAGGTAGCAGGCCGCTCCATGCTGGTCAAGCGGCTCACGCCGCTGCCAGTGGAGGCCGTGGTGCGTGGCTACCTGGCGGGCAGTGGCTGGAAGGAGTACCAGCAGTCGCGCTCGGTCTGCGGCGTGCCGCTGCCCGAGGGCCTGCGCAATGCCTCGAAGCTGCCGCAGCC
This sequence comes from Burkholderiaceae bacterium, assembly GCA_965278985.1. Classification (GTDB taxonomy): domain Bacteria; phylum Pseudomonadota; class Gammaproteobacteria; order Burkholderiales; family Burkholderiaceae_C; genus CAISIP01. The sequence continues at coordinate 5,353,377 of OZ257131.1, forward strand.
CATCTACACCCCCGCTGCCAAGGCAGCGGCCGGTGAGCACGACGAGAACATCACCTTCGAACGCACGGTGGAGATGGTGGGCGCAGACTTGGCGGCGCAGATCCGCGACACGGCCATCAAGCTCTACCAGGCCGGCGCCGCCATCGCGGCTGAGCGCGGCATCCTCATCGCCGACACCAAGTTCGAGTTCGGACTGGACGCGGCCGGCACGCTGGTGCTGATGGACGAGGTGATGACGCCCGACTCCTCGCGTTTCTGGCCCGTGGAGCACTACGCCGAAGGCAGCAACCCACCGAGCTTCGACAAGCAGTTCGTGCGAGACTGGCTGGAGCAGGTGCGCATCGACGGCCAGCCCTGGGACAAGCGGGCGCCTGCGCCTGCCGTGCCCGACGATGTGGTCCAGGCCACGGCCGCCAAGTACCAGGAAGCCTGGGAGCGGCTCACGGGCGCCAAGGGCTGAAGGCCCAGGCCTTCCACGAGGCTGCGCCCTCATCGCGCGAGGCCGTGAACCGCCTGGAGCGCGGCGGTCTACGGCGCGCCTTATTCCAGGTTCTCGTGGTGCCCGGAGGCACCCTTCTTCCAGTAAGCCGCAGCGCGGATCGCATGGCGGTCATGGCCCTTGTCCTCCACCAGGATGCGACGCAGGCTGGCCATGGTGGCGGCCTCGCCAGCACACCAGGCATACCCCTCGCCTGCGGGAAGCGTGAGTGCACGGGCTGCCTCCAGCAGGGCTTCGGGGGTGGACACCCACTGCAGCTGCAGCGCGGAGGCTCCGGCGAACACGCGCCGGTCGGCCTCGTCCCCCGCCAGCAGGATCGCCTGCACGGGCGCATTGGCAGGCAGGTCTTCGAGGCGTCGCGTGACGGCGGGCAGGGCGCTCTCGTCGCCGATCAGCAGATGCCAGTCGTAGTCCATGGGGATGATCAGCGAGCCGCGCGGCCCGCCGATCACCAACCGCTGGCCGGGCTGCGCCTGCGCCGCCCACGACGCGGCGGGGCCGTGGCCATGCAGCACGAACTCGATGGTCAGCTCGCCAGCGGCCGCGTCGTAGTGGCGCGGCGTGTAGTCACGGCCCACGGTCTCGCCGCTGGCGGTGGGAAAGAAGACCTTCACATGGTCGTCGAAGGAAGCGGTGACGAAGCCGGCCAGGTCGGGGCCGCCGAAGACGATGCTGCGCAGGTGCGGGCCCAGGTCCTGAATGCGCAGCACTGCCAGGTCGCGGCGCTTGAGTTCGTGGCGCACGCGTTCGACACGGCGGGTGGAGGGGGCGGAGTCGAGGGTGTTCATGGGATTTGGGCGTGGCGCCGTAATGGTTGACAATGTCCCTCATCATGCCGAAATCAATTGACAATGTCAACCGTATGGTCAAGTCCGGCGGCAAGCCCGGTCACCCACGCCGTGGCCGGCCGCCGTCGGACGACGTGCTGGACCTGGTCCACACCTTGATGCACCGCTACCGCGCACTGCGCCAGCGCAGCCTGCGGGCCCTGCAACAGGACCTGACGCCCATGGACATGCGGGTGCTGGGATTCTTTGGCCGCCAACCCGGCGCCACCCAGAGCGACCTGGCGCAGCACAGCGGGCGCGACAAGGCGCAGCTGGCGCGCCTGGTCAAGGGCTTGCGGGAGCGTGGTCTCTTGGATGCGCAGGCCGACACGGTGGATCGGCGCAACCTGCGGCTGCAACTCACGCCGCAGGGGGAAGCGCTGCAGCGTGCAGCCCACGAGCACGCCCAGATGCTGGGCGCGCTGGCCGTGGAGGGCATCGACGCCGCCGAGCAGGCGCACCTGCGCGCGCTGCTGCTGCGCATGGATGCGAACCTGCAACGCGTCGCGGATCCGGAATGAGAGGTGCGCCATGGACCTGCAACATGTACTGAACGACATCGACGCCTCCCTGCGGCCCCGGCTGGGCGCCGCAGGTGCCGTGGCACGCTACATCCCGGCCCTGGCACGGGTGTCGCCACACCAGTTCGGCATCGCCGTGCGCACCTGCGACGGGCGGGAATACACAGCCGGGGATGCCAACGTGCCCTTCTCCATCCAGAGCGTGTCCAAGGTCTTCACCTTGTCGCTGGCGATGCAGCATTACGGGGAGGTGCTGTGGGAGCGCATCGGCCGTGAACCTTCGGGCAATGCCTTCAATTCGCTGGTGCAACTCGAGAGCGAGCAAGGCAAGCCGCGCAATCCCTTCATCAATGCCGGCGCCATTGCCGTGGCCGACCGCCTGGTCAGCCGCAACCCGGCCGTGGGGGGTGCCAAGGCCGATATCCTGGCGCGGATGCGCGACCTGGTGGGCGAGCCCGTGCACTTCGACGAAGAGGTGGCGCGCTCCGAGGCGGAGACGGGTTTCCGCAACGTCGCGATGGCCAATTTCATGAAGAGCTTCGGCAAGCTCGACAACGACGTCACCACCGTACTGGACGTGTATTTCCACCAGTGCGCTTTGTCCTTGACCTGCAGTCAACTGGCGCGCGCTGCCGCGTTCCTGAGCGTGGACGGTGCCCACCCGCGCGCGGAACAGCCGGCCATCTGCACCGAGGGCCAGACCCGGCGCATCAACGCCCTGATGCTGACCTGCGGCACCTACGACGCCGCGGGCGACGTGGCCTTCTCCATCGGCCTGCCCTGCAAGAGCGGCGTGGGCGGCGGCATCATCGCCGTGGTGCCCAACACGCTGAGCGTGTGCGTGTGGTCGCCCGCGCTGGACGCCACGGGCAATTCGCTGCTGGGGCTGCAGGCGCTGGAGATGTTCGTGTGGAAGACGGGGTTGTCGGTGTTTTGAGCGGGAGCGGGGGCATCGGCGTCGCCGAATCGGGGAGTGGATAAAAAGCATCCCGTCCCATAAAATAACAAAGGTTATAACGGAGCCGAACCATGCACACACTCAAGCTCACCCAGATCGGAAATTCCGTCGGCGCGATCTTTCCCAAGGAGCTGCTTGCGCGCCTGGATCTGACCAAAGGCGACGAGTTCTACGTGACCGACTCGCCCGATGGCCTGCGCATCACCAAACACAACCCCGAGTTCGAAGCGCAGATGAAAGCGGCGCGCGACATCATGCGTGAGCGCCGGGCCGTGCTGCACGAACTGGCCAAGTAGGGGCGGTGTGATCGAATATGTCTGGATCGACCACGATGTGATCGTGGCGATTCATGAGGCCCAGTTGGCCGAGCATGGCGGCTCGGCAGGCACGCGCGATGCCGGCCTGCTGGCGTCCGCGCTGGCCAGGGCCGGCAACCTGGTGGCCTACGGGACGCCGGACATCTGCGCGCTGGCCGCTGCTTATGGATACGGCATATCCCGCAACCACCCTTTCATCGACGGCAACAAGCGCACCGGATTCGTGGCGACAGAATTGTTTTTGCGATTGAATGGTTACCAGCTGCTGGCCAATGATGCCGACTGCGTGATCACCATGCTGTCGGTCGCCGCAGGCGACATCAGCGAAGAGGCCTTCGCCGCCTGGCTGCGCCAGCACTGCGTGCAGCGCTGACGTCGCTCAGCTCAGGACCACACTGCTGAGGCGGCGGCGGTAGGTGGCCACCACGGGGTCGACCGGCGGAATCTGCCCATCCGCCACCTTCACCTTCGGCGGCTCGATGATCTCCAGGATGGCGATGAAGGTCTTGCGCGCGAGATCTTCGCTCCAGGCCTTGTCGCGCATCAGGATCTCCAGCAGCTCGTCCATCGCTGCTGTCCATTGCTGCGCTGCCATCAGCAGCTGGGCCTTGCCGAAGCGGGCCTCGAAATCGCGGCGGTTGGTGGCCACGCGGGCATCGAAGGCGGCCAGGGCCGCATCGGCGTTCTGGCCAGCCGAGGCGTCCAGCGCCGCGATCCAGCGCTGCAATGCTTCCAGCCGGCGCACCTGCGGTGCCTTGGGCGCGGCAGGCGCGAAGGCTTGCTTGGCTTCGGCCACGTCGCCGTCCAGCAGCAACAGGCGCACGTAGTCGAAGCGCGCATCGTCGTCTTCCGGCTTCTGCAGCATGGCCTGGTGCAGCGCTTCGCGTTGCGCTTCGGGGTCGTTCTCGGGCGGCGCATCACTCACGTCCACGCCGGTGACCTCGGCTTCCATCACGTCGGCCTCGGGCAGGTGCTTGTCCAGGAAGGCACGCAGCTGGCCCTCGGGCAGGGCCCCCATGAAGCCGTCCACCGGCTTGCCGGCCACCATCAGGATGCAGGTGGGGATGCTGCGGATGCCGAAGGCCTGGCCCAGCTCCTGCTCCTGGTCGGAGTCGATCTTCACCAGCTTGAAACGGCCGCCATAAGCGACTTCGAGCTTCTCCAGCACTGGGCCGATGACCTTGCAGGGGCCGCACCACGGCGCCCAGAAGTCGATCAGCACCGGAGTGGACATGGAGGCTTCGATGACCTCGGCTTCAAAGTTTTCGGTGCTGACGTCGATCATGGTGCGGGGTTCCCGGGACAATAGGGCCAGCCCTGCAATTGGGGCGGCTCACTAAAATTGCAACTTGTACACAGCGGGTGCAAGCTCTTCCGCCTGTCCTGGCCTGCAAGTCACCGCAAGCTTTTCCACCATGAACATTGAAATTGGCGTTGTCATGGGCTCCAGCTCCGACTGGGACACCATGCAACACGCAGCGCAGATTCTCCAACAGTTTGGCATCGGCCATGAGTGCCGGGTGCTTTCCGCGCACCGCATGCCCGACGACATGTTCGCCTATGCGGAAGCTGCGCGTGCGCGGGGCCTGCAGGCCATCATCGCGGGTGCCGGTGGCGCAGCGCACCTGCCCGGGATGCTGGCCGCCAAGACGCCGGTGCCCGTGCTGGGCGTGCCCGTGGCTAGCAAGCACCTGTCGGGCGTGGATTCGCTGCACAGCATCGTGCAGATGCCCAAGGGTGTGCCCGTCGCCACCTTCGCCATCGGCCAGGCGGGTGCCGCCAATGCGGCGCTGTTCGCCGTGGCCCTGCTGGCCAACCGCGACGCCCGGCTGGCCACGCAGCTCGACACCTTCCGGCAACAGCAGACCGAGGCCGCGCGCGCCATGACGCTGCCCGGGGCGACGCCATGACGGGTCAACTGACCGCCGCAGGTCCGATGTTGCTGCCCGGTGCTGGCGCCGACGGCCAACCCGTGACGCTGGGTGTGATGGGCGGTGGCCAACTCGGCCGCATGTTCGTGCACGCTGCGCAGCGCATGGGGTATGCCACCGCGGTGCTGGACCCTGATGCCGCAAGCCCGGCCGGCCTGGTGAGCCACCACCATGTGCAGGCCGACTACACGGACGCCGCCGCGCTCGAGCGCCTGGTGGCGTGCGCGGACGCCATCACCACCGAGTTCGAGAACGTGCCCGCGCCCAGCATGGCCGCGCTGGCGCAGCACCGCCCTGTGTCGCCCGCAGCCGATGCGCTTGCCATCGCGCAGGACCGCAGCCGCGAGAAGGCGCATTTCAACGCCTGCGCCGTGGCCTGTGCGCCCTATGCCGACATCGTGACCGACGCCGACCTGGCGGCCGTGGGCGAGCACCTGCTGCCCGGCATCCTCAAGACCGCGCGCATGGGTTACGACGGCAAGGGCCAGGCCCGCGTGCGCAACCGTGCCGAGCTGGACATGGCCTGGACCGCGATGCGCGAGGTGCCTTGCGTGCTGGAGCAGCAACTGGACCTGGCGCTCGAGTGCTCCGTGGTGCTGGCACGCGGCCGCGACGGCACCGTGGTCCACTTCCCGGTGCAGCGCAATGTGCACCGCGACGGCATCCTGGCCGTGACCGAGGTCTTCGAAGGCAACGTTCCCGCCGACCTGGCCGCGCAGGCCGTGCAGTCGGCCCGTGCCATCGCCGACGGCCTGCAGTACGTGGGCGTGTTGTGCGTGGAATTCTTCGTGCTGCAGGACGGCCGGTTGCTGGTCAACGAGATCGCGCCGCGCCCGCACAACAGCGGCCACTACAGCATCGACGCCTGCGACCAGTCGCAGTTCGACCTGCAGGTCCACACGCTGGCCGGCCTGCCGCTGGTGCCGCCGCGCCAGCACAGCCCGGCCGCCATGCTGAACCTGCTGGGCGACCTGTGGCTGCCGGGCTCGGGCACGGCCGTGGTCACACCCGACTGGGCCGCGGTGCTGGCGTTGCCTGGCACGCACCTGCACCTCTATGGCAAGCTCGAGCCGCGCCGTGGTCGCAAGATGGGCCACCTGACGATAACTGCCGCCGACGTGGCGCAGCTGCGCACCACCACGGCCCGTGCGGCGGCGCTGCTCGGCTTGCCGTACGAATCCGCAGACCCCGCATGATCCTGCCCGGCGCGTCGCCTGACGCCATCGCGCAGTGCGTGGCCACGCTGCGCGATGGCCACCTCGTGGCCTTCCCCACCGAGACGGTCTACGGACTGGGTGCGGACGCCGGCAACGACGCGGCAGTGGCGCGCATCTATGCCGCCAAAGGCCGCCCCAGTGACCATCCGCTGATCGTGCACGTGGACGACGAGGCCCATGGCGCTGCGGGGCTGGCGCATTTCGCGGCGCGGGTGCCCGGCTTCGCGCAAGCCCTGGTGACCGCCTTCTGGCCCGGGCCCCTCACGCTGATCCTGCCGCGCAAGGCCGGCGTGGGCAGCGCCGCCGCGGGCGGCCAGGCCTCCATCGGCATGCGCTGCCCCGCGCACCCCGTGGCCCAGGCGCTGCTGCGCGCCTGCCGCGCGGCGGGCGTGATGGGGCTGGCCGGCCCCAGCGCCAACCAATTCGGCCGCGTGAGCCCCACCACGGCGGCCCATGTGGAGGGCGAGTTCGACGCGCAGCTGCCGATCCTCGACGGCGGCCCTTGCGCCGTGGGCATCGAGTCCACCATCATCGACTGCACGCGCGGCACGCCAGTGCTGCTGCGCCCCGGCGCGATCACGCCGGAGCAGGTGCGCGCGGCGTGCGGCATGGAGGTGCTGATGCCCGGCCAGGCCGAGGGCGCCTTGCAGGCCGCCGCCCCGCGCGCCTCGGGCACGCTGGAGGCCCACTACGCCCCCAAGGCCCGCGTGCGCCTGATGGAGGCCAAGGCCTTGCAGACGGCCCTGGACATGCTGGGCTCGGACGTGAAGGGGCAGGAGGATGGGGCGCCCGTCATCGCCACCTATGCGCGCCGTGTGCTGCGCTCGCCCTCGGCCGGCGTGTGGTGCCGGCGCATGCCCGACGACGCCGAGGCCACCGCGCAGCAACTCTTCGCGGTGCTGCGCGAGTTCGACGCGCGCGGTGTGCGGCTGATCTGGATCGAGACCCCGCCCGACACGCCGGAGTGGGCCGGGGTGCGCGACCGGCTGCAGCGCGCGTCCGCGGCCGGCTGATCCTCTGCCGGCCCCACCTGCTGCGCCGGGCGCGTCAGCCGACCCGGTGGTGCCGCAGGCTGAAGCGCAGCTTCATCAGCAGGATCACCAGCGCCAGCCCCATCGTGATGGCGTTGGCGATGATCACCGGCCACGCCGTCAGCAGCAGCCCGTAGGTCAGCCACAGCCCCGTACCGACAACGAGCACCACATACATGCCCAGCGAGATGCCGGTCACGTCGCGGGTGCGGAAGGTGTGCCAGGCCTGCGGCACGAAGCTGGAGGTGGTGAGCACGGCGGCTATGAAGCCGATGGTGTCGATCAGGGTCATGGGTCGCCATTGTGGCGCGGAGCGGGCGTGCGGCGCTGCTATGTCTGCGCAGACAAGGCATGTTTGCGGTGGCACGACTGGCTGCCGTGCAGGCCCCTGCCTATAGTGGGCGCGGCGTGTTGCGACGGGGTGTCGCGGCAGCCATCTCCCCCTACCTTGCAGAGGCTTTGGTTGTGGACGCCCATCCCTTTTCCTGCGTAGACGGTGACCAGCTGGACACCGAAACCGCCTACCGCCTGCTCGTGGGCTGCGTCGTGCCACGCCCGGTGGCGTGGATCACCACCGTGGACGAGGAGGGCCGTGTCAATGCCGCGCCCTTCAGCTCCTACAATTACGTGGCCACCAGCCCGCCCATGGTGGCCATCAACATCGCGGTGCGGCCCGGCACGGGCGCCACCAAGGACACGGCCCGCAACATCGAGCGCAGCCGCGAGTTCGTCGTGAACGTGGCCACTGAGGACACCATGGAGCTGATGCACCAGAGCGCGCAGGAGTTCGGTCCCGAAGTGAGCGAAACCGACGTGCTGGGCCTGGCCTTGCTGCCCAGCCGGCATGTGCGGGTGCCCCGCATAGCGCGCTCGCCCATCCACATGGAATGCCGCCTGGACCAGATCGTGGTGCTGGGCCGCGGGATCAACCGGCTCTTCATCGGCGAGGTGGTGGCCTTCCACCTGTCCGAATCGGTGTACGACGGCCGCCGCGTCGATGCCGAACGCCTGCGGCCCGTGGCGCGCCTGGGCGGCCCCTACTACGCAGGGCTGGGCGAGATCTTCCACCGCCCCATGCTGCAGCGCCCGCCGGGTGGCGAGGGCTGGACACCTGCCGCCTCTCCGCCATCGTCCTGACCCGAGGAGCGGGGCAAGCCAGGCGCCGCCGTGCTGCGCTGCGGGGAGGCGTGGACCAGCCTGCGGGGTTCCCTGAACCTGTTGGAACAGGCAGGCACATGGGCGGCGACGGTGCGCTGCGCGGTGGCGCGGTGGCCCTGTCACCACCCATAGCCCCGGCTCTATGGACCCATAGTGTCCAGGCGCCTTGCCCGCGCGCGGTGGCAAACGTCCAATAGCCCAGGCGTATTGCCCATCCCCACGATCCAAGGAGACATCCATGCAGACCCTCCCCCCGCCGCCGCGGGCTGGCCTGAAGCGCCGAGACCTGCTGCTCGCCGCCTCCGCGCTGCCCTGGCTCACTGCCGGTGCCCAGACCTCGGGCGACGCCTACCCGAACCGCCCGATCCGCCTCATCATCGGCTTCACGCCCGGCAGCATCGGGGACCTGTTCCTGCGGGCCGCGGCCCAGATGCTGACCCCGCAGCTGGGGCAGACCCTGATCATCGACAACAAGCCGGGCGCCAGCCAGATCATCAGCGCGGAGCTGGCGGCCAATGCGCCGCCGGACGGCTACACGCTGTACATGGGCACGCAGGGTGGGTTGGTGCTCAACCCCGTGGCGCGCAAGAAGCTCCCCTACGACCCGCTGGGTTTCACGCCGATCACGATGCTGTTCGTGACCCCGATGTACCTCTACACCAGCACCGCGCTGCAGGCGAAGTCGGTGCCCGAACTCATCGCCCAGGCCAAGGCGCAGCCGGGCAAGCTGACCTTCGCCTCCATCGGCGCGACCACGGCCTCGCATGTGCTGGGCGAGATGTTCAAGTCCTCGGCGGGCGTGGACCTGCTGCACGTGCCTTACAAGGGCGGGCCGGAGGCCACCAACGCGCTGATGTCGGGACAGGTGGACCTGTACTTCAACGGCAACAACAGCATGCAGCAGGTCAAGCAGGGCAAGGCACGCGTGATCGCCTCTGCCGGCCTCAAGCGCTCCGAGGAAATGCCCGAGCTGCCCACCGTGGCCGAGGCCGGAATGCCGGGCTTCGAATTGCTGCCGTGGTTCGGGCTCTTCGGCCCGCCAAACATGCCCAAGCCGCTGGTGGACAAGCTGCACCGCGACTTCACGACCGTGCTCCAGACGCCGCAGATGAAGGAGAAGGCCACGCAGATGGGTGTGCAGATCATGACCTCCACGCCCGAGGCCCTGATCGGCCAGGTCAAGACCGAGATCCCGGTCATGCGGCAGGTGATGCAGAAGGCGGGCGTGAGCCCGGAATGACCGCGGCCGTGGTTCGCGCTGTTCGGCCCGGCGGGGCTGCCGTGCCCCATCGTCGACTACCTGCAGCACGAGTACCTGGCGCGGCTCCAGAGCCCAGCGATGGAAAAGAAGGCGGTCAGTTCAACGTCGCGGTGACCCCACTACCTCGGTCGAGTTGGGCGCGCATGAAGGCGGAGTGCACCCTCATGACGCCAGTGATGCGCCACGCGGGTATCCAGCTCCAATAGGGCTGGCTGTACCTGCTGTGCATGGCGTGCCCGCCACGCCGGGTGGTCGTATGCACCTTGCGGCGTGGAGCATTTGCCTTCGGCAGGCGTGCGCACTATCGTCGCGCCTCCCGAAGTTGCGTATATCTCCATGCAAAAATTTGGCCCTCTGCCCGTGGCGGCGACCCTGGTTGCTACAGCGGCCCTTTTGGTCTGCAGTTCCGCCGCGGCGATCGACGTGCTTGCGGCCTGCAGGTTCGAGGCCCCGAAGTACTCCGCCGTGCTCCTCGACCTGCGCTGCCCCAGCGCGAACGAGTGCTGGCCTGATCCGGACGATGTCAGCATCGAATTCCTGGGCCAGGATGGCGAGTCCTACGCCATCGACGACATGGCCTGGCTGGACGCCAAGGGCCGGGCGTCGAGCAAGGCGCCAGACGGTTATCCCGCGCGTGCGGTCTGGTCCATGCCGCAGGACAGCGGCCTCAAGGCGCGCCGCGCGCGCCTGGTGTACGACGGCGAGCCCATCACCCGGACCTTCGACCTGAACGAGGAGGGTTGCGCGGCCATCCCCGCGGCGGCCTTGAAGTTGCTCAAGATCACGTTGCCCGCCCCGTCATCGGGGGCGCCCGCCAAGGCCAAATAGGGCAGGTGACAGCCCGTGGCGCGCTCTGCCGGGCGCGCCCCACGCGGGGGCCAGGCGCGCGGCGTTTCAGTGCTTGTCCAGGTTGAAGAAGCGCCGCGCGTTGTCATACATGACCTTCTGGCGGTCTTCCGCCGACAGGCCCACCTCCTTGAGCACCTGCAGGCAGGCAGCCGGGCTCCAGCACGGGTAGTCGGTGCCGTACATGATGTGGTCCACGCCGTAGAACTCCAGTGCCAGGCGCATGCCCAGCGCATGCGGCGTCACGGTGTCGGTGTACATGCGCTTGAGGTACGTGGTGGGCGTCTTCGGGAGATTGGCCCGGCCGGAGTTCTTGTCCATGCGGCCGGCCTGGTAGGGCAGCGCGCCACCCGTGTGCGACATCACGATCTTCAGGTTCGGGTGCCGCTCCATGATGCCCGAGAGCACCAGCCGGTAGGCCGACACGCTCACGTCGATCACGCGGCCCAGGCTCGAATACAGCGCACCGTTGTAGCCTTCCAGGATGTCGGGGAACTGCGCGTCGGTGGGGTGCATGAACATCGGCAGGCCCAGCGCCTCGATGCGGTCGTACAGCGGCTCCAGGCGTGGTGCGTCGATGTTCTCGTGCACACCCACGCTGCCGGGGATGTTGACGCCGACCAGCCCCAGCCCCACGGCATGCTCCAGCACCTCCAGTGCCACCTGCGTATCCTGCAGCGGCAGCGCGGCGCTGGCCCACAGGTGGCCGGCGTGGCGGCGCTGGGCAGAAGCCATCTCCTCGTTCCAGCGCATTGCCAGCCTGCGTCCGTCTTCCACCGGGATCTCGGAGAAGTAGAGCGAGAACGGGCCGATGGAACAGATCACGTCCACCTCGTAGCCCAGCGTGGCCATGTGGGCCAGCTGTTCGCCCAGGTCGAACCACTCGGCGTTCTGGCGCGAGCGCCCGGTCACGCCCGAGTTGCGGCAGAGGTCGAAGCCGCCGTTGGCATTGCGCTCGACGCGCGGGTAGTCGGTGCGCTGGATGGCCTCCTCGAACACCGCGCGGGGCCACCAGTGGAAGTGGGAATCGATGATGCGCATGGAACGGTACTCCTCTCGTGGGCGATCAAAGGGAAGGCGCGGCGGCCTGCAGCAACGCCGCTGGCACGTGGCCCTGTGCCGGCCATTGCAAAGCCTGCCGCACGGTGTCCAGCCCGGGTGATCCGGCGCCCAGCATACGCCGGGCCTTGTCGATCAGTTGCGTGGCATCGAAAGCCCGCGCCGGATCGCCGGGGCTTTCACTGACCAGCAGTTCCTCGCGCGCGCCGGCGGCCGCATGCACCACCAGGCGCGCAGGGTAGGTGGCCGGATACAGCGCGTCGAGCGCGGGGTTGGCCACCACGCGCACACGCGCCGCGAAGGCGTCCAGCCGCGCATCGTCGGGCCAGGAAGCCCGTGCGACGTCGTCGAGCAGCGCGGGCTGGAATGCCGCGAGCGCCAGCTGCCAGGGGGCGCTGACCAGGCTGGCCAGCCGGGTGGAGCGGGGCGGGTCGCGGTCGAGCATCGGTGCATAGGCGGGGGGCACGTGCACCTCGATGGCTTCGATGCGCTCGGGGCTGAAGCGAGGGTCGTTCAGCAGCTGCTGCATCCCGTGAAGCGCGCTGAGGCCCTGCTTGGCCGAGGCGTGGGGCTTGATGCTCAGGCCGTCGGACAGGATGTAGTCGGGCCTGAGCCGCGCCACGTCGGCCAGCTCGCCACCGACGGCCTGCAGCCAGGCGGCGTCCAGCAGGCCCGGATCACCCTCCATGCCATCTGCCGCGGCCAGCGCGGCCACGCAGCCCTCGCGCACCGCCTCGCCGAACAACATCCAGCGCGCAGGCCGTGCGCCGATGAACTTGCCGGGCACGCGGGGCACCTGCGCGATGGCCAAAGCCAGCGCCTGGCGCATCTGCGCCGGTGGCAGACCGTGCAGCCTCGCCAGCGTGGCAGCGGCGCCCAGTGGCGCGACCAGGAAGCTGGGCCACAGGCCGCGCGTGAGCAGCCGCGCACCGCCCAGCGCAGAGGCCAGGCGCAGCGCCAGCTCCTGCCCCACGAACAGCGCATCGAAGAGCCGAGCGCGCGTGCAGTTCGGGTCGCAGAAGGCCAGGGCCACCGGTGCGGTCAAGGCGCTGACCGTCACGCAGGTGGCGCGGTGGATGTCGTCGATCTCGGTGAGGCGCGTGACCGAGGCGTCCGCAGCGACGCGGCCCAGCGGGCCGGGGCTGCTGCGTTCATAGAAGCGGTACAGCGCCTGCCCCTCTCCGGTGGCCGCACCCGCGAGCCGCGCGAGCACGGCGTCGGCCAGGTGCAGCGCCAGGCGTGCCTCACGTTGCTGGTGGCCCTGCGCTGACGCGTGGACCGCGAAATCGGTGAGTGCGTCGATCGCGGTTGGCTGCCGGGTACTCGCCATCGTCGTCAGGCCGCCGCCAGCGCGCCGCTGCCCACGCGCAGCGCGCAACTGCGCAGCCAGGGGCCGTCGTCCAGCGCGAGCTGCACGGAGAACACGCCCAGGCTGCCGGCAGGCAGCGCCAGCGTGGGGGGCTGCCCATTGCCGGCCACCACCGACAACGGCGCGACGCTGGTGCTGGCCTCCAGGGTCCAGCCCTCCAGCCTGCCGGGCGCCTGGGCGGCGGGGTCCTCTGTGGCCGTGCCCACCTGCGGCAAGGTGTTGCGGTACCAGTCCTCGGCCGTGGTCCACGAGGCCGGTGCCGTGCCGCGCGCGAAGCTGCGCACCACGCGCACCCACACACCCTTGTAGGCCAGCGAACAGTCCACCGCGTAACGCGCGCCCAGGGCCACCTCGCCCTCGATGCGCAGCAGCGTGGCGCCTTGCGCCAGGTCAGGCGCCAGGCGCACCAGCACCTCCTCCGCACCGGCCCGGCGCGCGGAGCCGTCCACCGCCGCGATCAGCGGGGAGGCCTGGCTCACGTCTGCAGGGATCGCGGCCAGCGCGGACTCCGCGATGGCCACGGCCCTGCGCGCCATGCCCTGTTCGGCGTCATCGCCCGGGTGGCGCACTGCGGTATAGAGCGCGGATGCATCGTCCATGCGCGGCCCCCAGCCGGCCGCCAGCAGCGGCTCGGCCACCGTCCACGGCAGCGCGTCCAGGCCGATCACGCCGACACGCGCCTGCGCATCGAGCTTCTTGCCCAGCAGCTCGGCGGTCTGTGCACCGGGCTTCGGCGCGGCCACGAGTTCACCGGTGTGCGTGACCGAGCGGATCCAGCTGTGCGTGCGCGGTGTGCCGGCCACCAGCAGCGTGGGCGCGCCTTCGGCCCACACGATCAGCACCGCTTCGCTCCAGTAGGGGATGTAGTTGCACAGCCATTGCAGGGGTGCCGGCTGCGCGAAGGAGGCATAGGTGAGCACCGCGCCCAGGGACTGGGCGCGCATGGCCGACTGCAGCCGCGCCACGCGCGCGTCCAGCGCGGCGATGGGCAATTCTTCCTGAGACCAATGCATGAGACCGCGACGCATGGCGTAACTCCTGTGGGGTGATGCCGTCAGGCGGGGGTGGCGAACAGTTCGCGGGGGGTCTGCGTGAGCACTTCGCAGCCGGTCTGCGTGACGCGCACGGCGTCGCCCAGCACGATGTAGCCCACGTCGGGGTGGTAGGTGTTGGGGTGCACGATCAGCGTCATGTCGGGTTCCAGCACCAGCTTCACGTCTTCGAGCACATGCGGTCCGTCGACATACAGCCCCAGGCCGTGGCCGCGCACGCGGGTGTAGGCGCTGGTGATGTATTCGGCCAAGCCGTGCGCGCGGAACACGTCGTTGAGCGCCTTGGCCACCTCGCCCTGCGTGACGCCTGGCTTCACCTTCGCGATGCCGGCTTCCATGGCTTCGACGTAGACGTCGTGCGACTTGCGCTGCACCGCCGTCGGCTGGCCGAGCACCAGCGTGCGGCAGATCTGCGTGTAGTAGCCCTCCAGGCAGGGCGTGAGTTCGGTCGTGACCAGGTCACCGGGCTGCAACACGCGTTCGCCGGGCGGGTGCATGCTGCGCACCTCCTGCTGGCCAGAGCCCATGATCATGAAGTTCTCGGGGCAACCCTGCGAACGGAACCAGGCCTCCAGGTCGGCCACCACCTCGTATTCGCGCCGGCCCACGCGCGCGGCTTCGCGGAAGACTGCATACCCCTCGTCGGCCAGCGTCACGGCGCGCTGCACCATGTCCGCTTCCTCGCGGCTCTTGCGCACCATCAGCGTGTCGAGCATCTTCGTGGCCGCGGCCAGGCGCTCTGCGCTGTGCGCGCGCGCCAGGCGTTGTGGCAGCACGTGCACCGGGGCTACCCCCAGGCGCTCCGGCGCAACCGATGCCATTGCCGCCTCTGCTTGCGCAATGGGCGACGGCGACCAGGCCACTTCGTAGGCCGGCTGCTCGGCCTGGATGCGGCGCGCCTCGGCCGGGCTCTCGACGTACACGCGTGTGGGGCCGGTGCGCGAAATCAGGGTGATCGCCAGGCCCTCCATGGGCGTCACGTCGATCGCGTAACGGATGTAGTCGCTGCGCCAGGCATCGCCCGCCACCAGCAACACGTCCATGCCCGCTTGTCCCATCGCCTCGCGCAGGCGTCCCGTGCGCTGGTCGCGCAATGTGGCGCTCACGCTTTTGCTCCTTCGAAGCCGTAGTCGCGTTGGGCGCTCTCGGGCGAGATGTAGCCGTCATGCAAATCTTGCTTCAGCTTCTCGCGGTCGCGCTGCGCCGGGTCGCCGTAGCCCCCACCTCCCGCGGTCCAGAAGCTCACGGTGTCGCCGGCACCCAGCGCGATGTTGGTTTCCTTCTTCACATGGCGCTCGGCACCGTCGGCGCGGCGCACCAGCGAGCGGTTCTCCTGCCCCGGCATGCCACCTTCCACGCCCCATGGCGGTTCCTTGGTGCGCTCCAGGTTGATGTTGATGGTGGTCTTGCCCAGCGTGCGGTAACGCGTCTCCAGGCCCAGCCCGCCGCGGAACTGGCCCTGGCCGCCGCTGTCCTCGCGCAGCTTGAGGCATTCGATGAGGAAGGGGTAATGGATCTCCTGCAGTTCCACCGGCGTGTTGCGCACGTCGCCCTGGCAGATCGAGACCGAGCAGGACGCACCGTCCTGCGTGGAGCGGCCGCCCCAGCCGCCGCCGTAGATGTTGATCAGCACGTAACGTGCACCCGTGTCCTCGCGCGTGCCGTAGAACGAGAAGCCGCCCATGTCGCCCTTGTGCGCGGCCGGCACGAAGCCCGGCAGCGCCGGCGCCAGTGCGCGCAGGATGGTGTCGATGACGGTGGGCAGCGCCACGCTCCACTGGCCCAGTGCCGCGCCCCAGCGCGCGTTGACGATGGTGCCTTCGGGCGAGATCATCTTCAGCGAGCGGAAGCAGCCTTCGTTGACCGGGCCGTGCGGCATGGTCAGGCACTTGAAGGCCACGCGCGCGGCCGACAGGCCACCCGACCAGCCGGAGTTCAGTGGGCTCTGCACCTGAGGGTGCATCTCGGAGAAATCGATGGTCAGGTCCGAGCCCTTGACCTCGACCGTGACCTTCACGCGCAGCGGCACGTCGAGGTTGCGGCCGTCGTTGTCGAGCCAGGTCTCGGCGGTGTAGCGGCCGTCGGGGATCTTCGCCACGACCGCGCGCGCTTCCATCTCCGCCTGGTCCCACGAGGCCTCGATGCAATCGTTGACCGTCTGCACCGAGAAGCGCGACAGCAACTCCGACAGGCGCCGCTCGCCGATGTGGCAGGCGGCCGTCTGCGCGCGCAGGTCGCCCAGCGACGACTCGGGGAAGCGGATGTTGTCGGTGATCATCTGCCACACGCCCTCGTTGCGCTGGCCCGCATCGAAGAGCTTGATCGAGCGCATCTGCAGGCCTTCGTGGTAGATCTCGTAGGTCTGCGAGTTGCCGAAGCCGGTGCGCATGCCGCCCACGTCCACCCAGTGCGCGCGGTTGGCGGCGAAAGCCACCACCTTGCCCTTGTGGAAACACGGCGTGTAGACCACCACGTTGTTTAAATGCTGGCCACACACGCCGCCGTGGTTCATGACGATGACGTCGCCGGGCGAGAAACCGTCCAGGCCGTAGCGGTCGATGCCGTCCTTCACGGCGATGCCCAGGTCGGCCAGGAAGATCGGCAGGCCGCCGGTGTTCTGGCAGACCATGCGGCCCTCGGTGTCGATCAGGCCGCAGCAGAAGTCGCGCACCTCGTAGATCATCATGTTGTAGGCCGACTTGCACAGCGCCAGCGCCATCTCGTCGGCGTAGGCGATCAGCGAGTTGGTGACGACTTCCTGGGTGATCGGGTTGACCTTGCGCTTGATCGCGCCCAGGTCCGCCTGCGTGATGGCGTTCATTGCACTTCTCCCTGTGGCAGATGGATGGAGATGACCAGGTGGCCGTGTTCGGTGACGCGGGCCACGTCGCCCGGGAACAACACGGTGGTGGAGTTGGGCTCTTCGATCACGGCCGGGCCTTCGACCGTGAAGCCCGGTGGCAGGCCCGGGCGCCACAGGATGCGCGAGGGCAGCGGGTGTTCGGCGTCTTCGAAGATCACCGGGCGGGTCTGCTCGGGGCGTGCCTCTTCGGGCACGAAGGGCTGGGCCAGGAATTCCTCCACGCTCTCGCCGCTGCGCGGCACGGTGACGGTCAGGCGCAGGTTGGCGACCTCGATGGTCTCGCCGGTGGCGGCGTGGCCGTAACGCATGTCGTGCAAGGCGTGGAAAGTGTCGGTCACCACCGCGTCGGAATTGACCAGCGCGTCGGCCGAGGGCACCGGCACGGGAATCGTGTGTTCTTGGCCGCGGTAACGCAGGTCGGCACCGAGCTCGAACACGGCAGCCTTCGGGTCCAGCTCGTCGGTCGCCAGCTGCTTGTGCGCGGCGGCCAACAGCTCCTCGAAGCCGGCGCGCACGCGCGCAGCGTCCAGCTTGCCGAGCACACCCACCAGCGTGCGCACCCAGTCCTGGCGCCAGGGAGCCAGCAGCATGCCGAGCGCCGAGAAGTTGCCGGGCAGCTTGGGAATCACCAGCGTGGGGATGTAGATCTCCTTGCACAGCGCGGCGGCGTGTACCGGGCCGGCACCACCGAAGGCGATCATGGCGGCGTCCCGCGGGTCCACGCCCTTGCGCACCGACACCGCGCGCACCGCCAGCGCCATGGCCGAATCGGCGATGCGCACCACACCGAGTGCGGTCTCGTCCGTGGACAGGCCGGTGGATGCACCGATGCGTTCATGCATCGCGCGGCGCGCACCCTCCAGGTCCAGCGCCATGCCACCGCCCAGGAAGCGGTTGGGGTTCAGGCGGCCCAGCAGCAGGTTGGCGTCGGTGATGGTGGGCTCGGTGCCGCCGCGGCCGTAACACACGGGGCCGGGGTCGGAGCCCGCGCTCTGCGGGCCTACGTGCATGCCGCCAGTGCGGTCGCGCCAGGCGATGCTGCCGCCGCCCGTGCCCACCTCGACGATGGCCACGACGGGCAGCTGCATCGGCTGGCCGGTGGCGTAACCGCCGATGTAGTAGCCCTCCTCGATGCCCGGCACACCGTTGGTGATCAGCGTGGCCTTGGCGGTGGTGCCGCCCATGTCGAAGCCGATGGCCTGCTGCATGCCCAGCAGCTTGGCCACCGCGCCCGCGCCGATCATGCCGGCCACGGGGCCGGACTCCATCATCGAGACGGGTTCGACCGAGGCATGCGCCAGCGACATGCTGCCGCCGTTGGAACGCATGATGTGGATCGCGCCGTCGAAGCCGTGGCCTTCCAGGTGGCTCTCCAGCGTCTTGAGGTAGTTGGCCACGCGCGGGCCCACGTACGCGTTGAGCACCGTGGTGGAGGTGCGCTCGTATTCGCGGAACTCGCGCAGGATCTCGTGCGACAGCGTCACGAACAGGCCCGGGAACGCCTCGCGCAGGATCTTGCCCGCCGCCACCTCGTGCACCGGGTTGGCGTAGGAGTGCAGGAAACACACGGCAATCGAGGTGATGTTGGCCGCGCGCAGACGCTCGGCCAGTGCCCGCACGGCCTGCTCGTCGATGGGCGTGAGCACCTCGCCCTTGGCGTTGAGCCGCTCTGGCACCTCGAAGCGCAGGTGGCGCGGCACCAGCGGCTCGGGGCGCTGGAAACCGATGTCGAAGGCGTCGGGCCGGTTGCCGCGTGCGATCTCGTAGACGTCGCGGAACCCCTCGGTGGTCAGCAGCGCGGTCTGTGCGCCCTTGCGTTCGAGCACGGTGTTGATGGCAATGGTCGAGCCGTGCAGGAACTCGCCGATCTCGGCGAGGCGCGTCTCGGCCAGCTCCAGCGCGGTGGCCACGCCCTGCGTGGGATTGGCGGGCGTGGTGAGTGTCTTGGAGATCACCAGTTGCCCCTCGCGGTACCCCACCAGGTCGGTGAAGGTGCCGCCGATGTCGACGCCGATGGAATTCATTCCCTGTGTCCTTTCTTGCTTGCGCGGTGTGCTGCGCGGGGTGTCATTCGATTCGGATGCCGGTGCGCTCGATCAGGACCTTGTACTTGGCGGCCTCGTTGCGCATGAAGGTGGTGGTCTCGGCAGGGCTGTAACTCAGCGGAACGTGGCCCATCTCGGCCAGCCGGGTGCGGATCGCCGGCTCGGCGAGGACCTGGCGCACCTCGGTGGCCACGCGCTGCACGATCTCGGGGGGTGTGCCCTTGGGCGCGGCCATCGCCCACCAGTTGCCGAACAGCAGCTCGGGGAATCCAGCCTCTGCGGCAGTGGGCACATCCGGCAGGTCGGCCAGCCGCTGGCGCGACAGCACGGCCAGCGCGCGCATCTTGCCGGTCTTGAGGTGGCCGGCCACCACCGTCAGTGTGGGGAAGGCCAGCTGCACGTCGCCTGACAGGATGGACTGCACCATCGGGTTCGTGCCCTTGAAGCTGATGTGCTCCATGTTGCTGTTCAGCATCAGGCCGAAGGAGGCGCCCGCCAGGTGCGTGGGCGAACCGGCGCCCGGCGAGCCGTAGTTGAACCGCGCACCCGGCGCGCGGATCTGGTCGGCGAGCTGCTTGATCGAGGTGGCCGTGACGCCGGGGCCGACCACCGCGAGCAACGGCGCTTCGGCCACGGCCACCACCGGCTCGAGCTGCGTGAGCGGGTCGTAGCCCAGCTTGTAGAGGTACTGGTTGACCGCGTAGTTGGCGGTTGCGCCCATCACGAAGGTGTAGCCGTCGGGCGCGGCGCGCACCACTTCGCTGGTGCCGATGTTGCCGCCCGCGCCAGGCTTGGTCTCCAGGAAGAACACCTGCTTCAGGCGCTCCTCCAGGGCCGGCTTCATGAATTGGACCATGGCATCGCCGACGCCACCGCCCTGGTAGGGATAGACGATCCGGATCGGCCGTCCGGGCCAGGCCTGCGCGAAGGCGCCGCGGCCCAGGGAAGCCAGCGTGGTGGCGATGCCAGTGGCGAATGCCATGCGGCCCAGGTGGCGCCGGTCGATGGGTGTCGATGTCACGGTGGTTGTCTCCAGTGTCAGTCCAGGGTCTGTTCTGCGAACTGCATTGGAGCCCTTGCATGTGCTGGAGACAACCGGCCTGCACGCTATGGGTACATAGTAAGATGGCTATGAGTTCGCGGTTGCGAACCAGGAGACACCAGGTGCTGCAAGTCACGCCGCGAAGATTGGAAGTATTCGTTGCCGTGGTCGAGCACTCCGGCTTCGGTGCGGCCGCATCCGCGCTGGGCATCGCGCAGCCTTCGGTAAGCGCGCACATCCGCGCGCTGGAAGACCAGGTGGGCGCGGCACTGTTCGACCGCCTGCCAGGGCAGGCGCCCAAGCTCACGGACGCGGGCCGCACCCTGTTCACCTACGCGCACGACTCGCTGGAGCGTGCCCGCTCCGTGGAAACGCAGCTGGCCGAGCGCCCGGGACGGCTGTGTTTCGGCGCCCAGCGCCCCGTGGCGACCTCGCTGTTGCGCAAGCCGCTGGAAGCCTTCGCGGCCCAATACCCCGACGTGGAGCTGATCGCGCGCACCGGCACCTTCGAGGAAGTGCAGGCGCTCTACACCACCGGGGCCGTGGACCTGGTCTTCATGCTGAGCCCCGGCGAAGTGCTGGGCATGCGCACCACGCCGCTGGGCCGTTACCGCCTGGCCTTCGTGGCAGCGCCGGACCATCCGCTGGCGGGCCGTGCGCGGATCGCGCCCGAGGTGCTGGCGCAGCACCCCTTCGTCGCGGCCTACCGCAGCTCGTACTTCGGGCGCTCGCTGGCGCAGCTGCTGCACGAGGCGGGCGTGCCGCCGCTCACGATCCGCTCCCAGGCCGAGGAGATGAGCGTGCTGCGCGAGATGGTGCTGGCAGGCATCGGCATCTGCGTGTCGCTGCGCCGCAGCGTGCAGAAGGACCTGGCGGCCGGCACCCTGGTGGAGCTGGACGTGGACCTCGACCCCATGTACCTGCGCCTGAGTTATGCCAAGCACAGCCACGCCAGCCTGCCGCAGATCGACACGCTGGTGCAGATGGTGCGGCTGGCAGAGGCGCAGATCGCGTAATGGGGCGGCTGCGCGGGGAGGGCGCCGCGCTCATGCCCGGCGCATGACGGGCATCCACCTCAATCGTCCTGCACCGTCCAGTCCAGCAGTGCGTCGAAGGTGGCCCGCGCGGCTGCACTCGCGTTGGGGTGGTTGATGATGGCCACCACCACATAGCGCTTGCCGGTGGCGCCCATCACGTAGCCCGCGATGGCCGACACGTCGCGCAGGCTGCCGGTCTTGAGGTGGGCGCTGCCCAGGGCGCGCGAGCGGTTGCGCCGCATGGTGCCGTCGATGCCCGCCACCGGCAGCGAAGACATGAACTCGGGCATCACTGGCGAGACGAACGCCGTCTGCAGCAACCTGCCCAGCGCCTGCGCGCTGATGCGCGAATCGCGCGACAGGCCCGAGCCGTTGTCCACCACGGGCGGCTCCAGCGGTGCCATGCGCTGCTGCCACCAGCGCAGCAGTGCGGCGCGCGCCAGGTCGGGGCTGGTCTGCGCCCCATTGGGAATACGCGCCACCACCGTGCTATCGCTGCCATTGCCGCTATTTGCGCGCTGCGCCAGCCCCAGCGTCAGGAACACCTGCTGCGCCATCACGTTGTTGCTGAACTTGTTGATGTCGCGGATCACCTCGGCCAGCGCGGGCGAGGCCATCTCGAAGCTGGGCGCCAGCGCACCTGCCGCGGGCCTGGGTGCCACGCCGTCGCGCACGCGGCCCGTCAGCCGGCCGCCCATGCTGCGCCACATGCCTTCCACGGTGCGTGCTGCGTAACTTGCCGGGTCCACATACGCGACAGGCCAGACGCGCTCCAGGCAGGTGGCAGGGTAACTGCCGGCGAACTGCACGTGGTTGGCATCCGTGAAATCGGCGCGCAGGCTGGCGCGGTAGTCGCCACAGGCTTCCGAGGAGAGGGGCACGGTGGCGGGAATGGCCACGCCGGCCATCGGCGGGTCGGCCGCGATGCGGGCCACGCCCGCGCCGGGGTCGGGCGTGAAGGTGAGCACCAGCGACTTGTAATTCAGCAGCAGCGCATCGGCCGAGGCGTTGTAGGGCCGCAGCGGCTCGCCGTCGAAGCTTGCCGGATCGGAGGGTGGCAGCACGAAGGCGCTGCGGTCGAGGACGATGTCTCCGCCGATCTGCTGCACCCCCAGGCCCTGGACGCGGCGCAGCAGCAGCCACAGGCGCTCCACCACCAGCTTGGGGTCGCCCTGTCCCTTGATCACCAGGTTGCCCTGCAGCACGCCCTCGCGTACCGGGCCGTCCAGCGTCACACCAGTGGTCCAGCTGAAGGCCGGGCCCAGCATCTCCAGCGCGGCGTAGGTGGTGAGCAGCTTCATCACCGAGGCCGGGTTCATGGGCGCCTGCGTGCGGTGCTCCAGTCGGGGCGTGGCCACGCCTTGCGCGTCGGCCACCAGAAGCGACACGGCCGTGGGCGGCAGCTTGGCGCGGCGCAGGGCGGCATCCACCTCGGAGGGCAGGGCCTGCTGGGCCAAGGCCGGTATGACCGACGCGAGCAGCAGGCCGGTCGCAAGCAGGTGGCGTGGATGCAGCGCCTGCGCAGCGCGGAAGAGGGTGGTGGCCATGCGGAGCATCGGGGAAGTCTACCGGCGCGGGCGGCGCCCCGATAATCCCCCCATGTCTTCTTCCCGGCCCGCTGGTGGGCACTCCGGATGGCGCCTGTCGCCGCGCGCCATCGGGCTCCTGGCCGCCGTGGTCACGGTGTCCTTGTGGACCGCCTTCATCCTCGTGGCGCGGGCCTCGGCGGACCCGCTGCGCCATCCCCCCCTGGGGCCTTTCGATCTGGCCTTTGCGCGCATCCTGGGCGCTGCGGTGGTGCTGCTGCCCATGGGCTGGTGGATGGTGCGGCGCGACCGGGCGATGGCCGCCGGCCGCGGCCCTTCGGGCGTGCCGGTGGCGTCAGCGTTGTGGGGCTTTTCTCCGCTGCCGTGGGGCATCACGCTGCAGGTCGGCCTGTTCGGCGGCCTGCTCTATGCGCTGTGCTCCTATGCGGGTTTCGTCTATGCGCCGGCAGGCCATGCGTCGGTGCTGATGCCCGGCAGCCTGCCCTTGTGGACGGCGTTGCTGGCGCTGTGGGTGCTGCGCACGCCCATCACACCGGCGCGCGCCACCGGGCTGGTGCTGATCGTGGCGGGGGACCTGCTGGTGGGGGGCGGCAGCCTGCTGCATGCCTTCGACGGTGGCACCGTGTGGATCGGCGACCTGCTGTTCATGGCCACGGCCTTCAGTTGGGCGGTCTATGGTGTGCTGGCGCGCAAGCACGGGCTGGACCCGGTGCGCTCCACGGTGGCGGTGGGGGTGCTGGCGTTTTGCGTGTACGTGCCGGCCTACCTCGCGCTGATGGCGCTGCAGGTGGTGCCGCCGCGCCTGCTGCAGGCGCCGCTGGGCGAGCTGCTGTTCCAGATGGCGTTCCAGGGCCTGGGGTCGGTGGTGATCGCGGGCATCGGCTTCGTGCGCATGGTGCAGCACTTCGGCCCGGTGCGCTCCACCATGCTCACCGCGGTGGTGCCAGGCCTTTCGGCGCTGGGGGCGGTGTGGCTGCTGGACGAGCCATTGCACACCAGCCTGCTGCTGGGCCTGGCGTTGGTGACGCTGGGCATCGTGTTCGGCGTGCGCGGCGTGCTGCCCGCACCGGCGGTGGCTGCGGCGCCCGCCACGCCCCGGGCCTGAGGAAGCACCGCGATGCAGCTCCTGGCACTGGACACCAGCACCGAGACCCTGTCGGTGGCCGTCTGCACCGCTGCCGGCGACCCCGGCCGTGTGTGGCGGTTCGACGGAGTGGGCGGGGCGCAGGCTTCGGCCACGCTGCTGCCGCTGGTGCTGGACCTGATGGCGCAGGCCCGCGTCGGTTTCGCGACGCTCGACGCCATCGTCTTCGGCCGCGGGCCGGGTGCCTTCACGGGCCTGCGCACGGCCTGCGCCGTGGCCCAGGGCCTGGCCTTCGGCGCTGCGGCTGCGCGCGGCGGACGGCCCCTGGCGGTGCTGCCGGTGGACAGCCTGCTGGCCGTGGCAGAAGACGCGCGCTGGCGCCACGCACCCGATGCCGAGGCTCTGCGGGTGACGGCATTGCTCGACGCACGCATGGACCAGGTCTATGCGGCCACCTACGCCTACGCGGCCGGACAGTGGCAGACGCTGATGGCCCCGCTGCTCGACGCGCCCGAGGCCTTGCCCGCGCAGCGCGGCGGCGTGCTGGCGGGCAACGCCTTCGGCCTGTATGGCGAGCGGCTCGCGCACATCGGCGAAACCGCACGCGTGCCCGCGTTGCCCACGGCCGAAGCATTGCTGCGTGTGGCGCCGGCCCTGCTGGCGGCCGGGCTGGCGGTGCCGGCTGACCAGGCCTTGCCGCTGTACATCCGCGACAAGGTGGCCCAGACCACCGCCGAACGCGCGGCGCTGCGCGCGGGGGCAGCGTCGTGAACGCCGTATTGCAACAGCCCGAGGCGCGCTTCGAGGCCATGGCCCCACGGCACCTGGATGCCGTCATGCAGGTGGAGTTGCAGGCCTACGAACATCCCTGGATGACCGGCAACTTCCAGGATGCATTGCAGGCGGGCTACCAGGCCCAGGTGCTGTTCGCCGGCGATGCGTTGCTGGGCTACTTCATCGCCATGCGCGGAGTCGATGAGGTGCACCTGCTCAACATCACCGTGGCGCCGCAGTACCAGCGCCAGGGCTGGGCCCGCGTCATGCTCGACGCGCTGGCCCTGTGGTCGCGCGGCCAGGGCGTGCAATGGGTGTGGCTGGAGGTGCGCGTGGGCAACACCCGCGCCATGCGCATCTACGAGCAGCATGGCTACCGCCGCGTGGGCCAGCGCAAAGGTTATTACCCGGCCGGCCACGGCAAGCGCGAAGACGCGCTGGTCATGAGCCTGCGCCTGTGAGGAGCGCCCACTGATGGCCTTGAACCTCGACACCCGCCAGCGCGCCATGCTCGAAGAGATGCATGTGCGTGTGTGGTGGCCCACGGAGGACGGTGCGGCAGAGCCTGCCGTTCCAACGGCACGCACGGCGGCCGCCGCACCCGCCGTACCCGCGCTACCTCGCCTGCCGCCATCCGCACCGGTGCCGCCGGTGGTGGATGCCGGCATGGTAGCAGCGCCCCGCGACGCGCCCCCCCCTGCGCCTGCGCCCCGTGCGGAGCCAGTCGACATCCCCGTGGCAACCCCAGGCGGATGGCTCGCCTTCCAGGAGGAAGTGGCCGCGTGCAATGCCTGCGGCCTGTGCGCCGGCCGCAAGTCGCCGCCCCCACGCCCTGCTGCCGACGCACCACTGCGGCAGCGCGACTGGCTGGTGGTGGGAGAGCCTCCAGGCGAGGCCGAAGAGCGTGCCGGCACTGCGTTCGTCGGAGAAGCCGGGCAGTTGCTCGACAACATGCTGCACGCGGTGCAGGTCTCGCGCAGTGCCGAAGGGGCCGCGGGCGCGTGGGCCACCAACGTCGTCCAGTGCCGCCCCGCGATGGCCCGCATCCCCGAGCCTGCCGAACTGCTGCGCTGCCGCCAGCACATCGACCAGCAGATCGCCCTGCTGCAGCCCAAGGTCATCCTCGCCATGGGCCGCTTCGCTACGCAGTCGCTGCTGGGTCCGGACAACCCCGCCCTCGTCGGCAAGCCCTTCGGCCAGCTGCGCGGCAGCGTGCATGCGCACGCGGGTGTCCCGGTGGTGGTGATGCAGCACCCCGAGCGGCTGCTGCGCGCGCCCGCGCAGAAAGCCGAGGCCTGGGTAGACCTGTGCCGCGCGCTGGAGATCGTGCGCGGCCGCTGAGTGCGGCGTCAGGCCGGTACCCATGCGTCCAGCGGGCTCGACAGGCCGGGTGCCGACGCCCGAGACGCTCCTCGTACAGATGGTGGCGCGGCTCCACGCCCGTCTGCGGATCGATGGACAGACCGTCCGCGGGAAACACCCAATGCCAGGCCCACGTGAGACCGGCGCGCGGGTATTTGGTGTCCAGCGCATGGGGCAGGTAGACGCCGCTGCGCCCCGCAGCGCGGTCAGCTGCCCAGAGTGCACGTGCGCGGGCCAATTGCGCGCGCAACGGCTCCACCAAGTTGCGCGGCAGCATCACCACGCGGTCCTTGTCGCCTTTGCCGCTGCGGACCACGATGGCATGGCGATCAAAGTCGATGTCCTTCACCCGCAGTGCCAGCCCCTCGGCCAATCGCATGCCCGTGCCATACAGCATGCGGGCCAATAGCCCCTCTACCCCATCCATATATCAGCACCGCCTGCACCTCGGACTGGCTCAGAACCGCGGGGATGCGCTTGCGTTCTGGTGGACGGCCGATGGATTGAAGCCAGGGCAGTTCCATATCCAGCACCTGCCGGTACATGAACAGCAGCGCATTGAAGGCCTGTCGGTGTGTGGCCGGCGACACCTGCCGCTCGTTGGCCAGCATGGTGAGAAAGGCCTCCACCTCCGCTTGCCCCAGCTCGCGTGGATGCCGCATGGCGCCGCTGTTTCGCGCCTGCCAGCGAATGAAAAAGCGTGCCCAGTGCAGGTAGGCTTTTTCGGTCTGAAAGCTATAGTGGAGATACCGAATGCGCTCGCGAACCTGATCCAGCAGCCGCTTGGACTGCAGTTCTGGCACGGCGTCTTTCTGAGGTTTGTTATACCTGTTCATGCATCCAGTATTCGGATGCAAGCTGTTGTCTGTAAAGGGGATTAACGCAATGCTCCGCCCGTGTTATCCAGCAGAAGGTCTACAAAGTCCGCAGAACTGCGGGATACATCAAAGTTAGATGCCAATGGACCCTCGCGCGCGCCTTGCACTTCTAGCTGTGCCAGCAGCACTGGCTGTATGGCTCGGCTGGTTCTTCTATCAGCCAACAGTGCTCGTGTGGGACGCACCTTTTTTTGTAGTCGTGGTCATGGCGGGGGCGTGCTGGCTTTTCTGGTTTGTCATCCTCACGCCAATTTGGCTTCCGGCGCTGGTGCCCAATTCAATGCCTAGGTTTGCGCGTGCGATGCATCTGGTTTGCGGCGTGTTGTTACTTTTGCCGCTGCTACCTCTGACTGCGTTTCTGCTCTTCGGAAGCACAACCAAGTCAATCACGATCGGTGCTTCTGCGGCGGCAGTCTTCGGCGCTTGGCATCTAACATTGCGCTCCATCCGACCGCCTGCGGCGTCGGCTGAGCGCTAGCGTTAAATCGCATGATGAGCTGTCCTCACTGCAATGCCCTCGGAATTCATTCCGGAGCAAAGCGTTGGTCAAGCAGAGAGGCTCCGGCTACTTGTGCCGAATGCGGGAAGCTTTCCCACGTCATCGCCAGCACTGGGTCCGGCATACCTTTTGCCACGCTACTCGTCGTTGTTGCTTTTTCCGTAATAGGGCGTTTGTCGGTCACCCCGGATTGGGCGGTCTTTGCGGCATTCCTTTCGCCCTTGCGTACAACGTCTGGGCTTGGCGGAAAGCTGAAATGTTCCCAATTTCTTCCGACGCTGCATCTTCGGCGCGCAAGGTTGGCTGGTTGGTCAACTTGCTTGCAGTGCTGGGATTTTTCGGATCTTGACCAGTATGGGGATGACGATGCGATTTAACATTTCTTTCCATCGGACCGCCTTCGGCGTCCGCTGAAATCAGACGTTAAGCATCAGGAGCAACGATGGTTGGCAAGTACATGAAGCGTGGCGCGATCATCGACACGATAAAAAGTGAAGAGCGCACGAACGCGATTCAGAAGCGCCAAGGCACTCGCCATCCTGTGCGTACCACCGTTTGCGGCTGTCCCGATCCAAATTGCGGGGCGTGGCACACGATCCTGCAGGATCGGATTCTACCTACGGCAGGAGAGGCGCCCTCAATACTCAAAGCAGAGAAGGCAGCGCGGAGCTTGAAGAAAGTGACTCATGCTTAACAGGTCAGCGCATCGGACCGCCTGCGGCGGCCGCTGGCCTCTGCGTTGAGCCGCAAATGCCACGGACTATCTACTGCTGGCGCTGTCGAATGGAACTCCCGATGCTCACCGACGACGAGTGGGAGGAAGTCGCGCCTTCGCTTACGAACGCAATCAGCCAGATCAAGGAGTACCGGGAACTGCATCAGTGTTCGCTTGGGGAAGCCACCGCGAAGGGCTTTGGTAAAGCGGCTCTAGTTGCCTACAAGCGAATTACCGGATTCAAGGAAACAAATCCCAACGCGCTGTTCCATCACAGGCTCAGCATGTACGGACCGCCTTGTCGCGCTTGCGGGAAGCCGCTCAGAACGCCACAGGCCAGATTCTGTGCAATGTGCAGTACGGAGCGCGCTCCCGAGGAGCACCAGGGTGTTTAGGGTCGTGCGGTTCAACCTTTCGCTCCAGCGGACGGCTTCGCCGCCCGCTGAGCTCGCACGTTAGGCATCAATGAAAACCAGCCTCAAGCTTGTGCTGTGGTATTTGCTGGCATGCTTTGCGACGATGCTTCTGTCGGTCATTTTTAACCCCCCACACGCACACGTTCCTGTTCTTGCTCTGCTGGCGTTGTCTCCGCTATTGCCGGCTCTCATCACACAATCGATGATTGAACATGGAGTGACGCTTGGAGATCTGATGCAGCTTGTGGTTTTCTTCGCCTTGTTCGGCGGCCTCGCATATCGGACTTTTCGTCAGTTGAAAGAGGTCAAGCATGAGGCAAATGCCTAACAGGTTGGTCCATCGGACCGCCTGCGGCGTCCGCTGACCAACGGCGTTAAGCGACAGAGATGCAACTCAAACCACCGACCTTGAGTCGACCGCTGTATTTGCGAGATTGGTCCGCGCTCTGGTTCGCGCTGGCGAGTGGTGTTTGCGCGTGGCTTTGGCACAGGCCGTCGGGTTTGCCTGGGATATTGGTGTCTGTTGTGATTGGAGGGCCTGTCTTCTGGCTTGTTCTCGGCCCTGGGCTTCACCGTGCTTATCACCATCATTCACTGGTCGTGAGGGCCCTATCTCCATTTGTCGCCGTTGCGGTGCTGGTTGTTGTCATGCGGCATGTCGTCCCTGCAGTAAGCGCGTATGTCGGACGAGTCGCTTAACAGGCCAGTCCATCCGACCGCCTTCGGCGTCGGCTGACCGGCGGCGTTAGATCGCGGGAGAGACAATGGCAACAACTGGCCGCACCCGCCTAGAGCCCGGTGAGCACGGTTACGAAATCCGAGGCGGCGAGTTTCAGGGGAAGATTCTTACGCTCGGATCGACAGATTCCATGGACGTCATAGTTGGCGACGCACAATTCACCGACTGTGAGTTTCGAATGAAGCACGTGGCGAAGATAGATTTCAATTTCGACGCCACGTGCGTTCGCTGCGATTTCCACCTTCCCAAACGAGTGTCAAACCGATGGATGGACCGTCCTGTACTTGAAAACTGCAGATTCCACGGGCACTTTGTAGGGTTCGACTTTGGGCCAAAGTTTTTGGACAAAGGCGTCCTTGGACCAAGCACAGGACGTCTGCGGAACTGCGATTTCACGGATGCACGGCTTCACCTCTGTGCCTTCTACAGCACGACGCTGGCGGAGCACTCTTGGCCCGACTGGCCACATGTGTACTTGGACTACTCAGAAGGAGCCGACTGGGCGCACAGACTCGGCGACTCTGTCGTCCCTGAGCGGATGCAGATCATCCTAAGGCTGCAGCCCAAGGATGCAGTTGAGGAGACCTCGGTACGCTCTCGATGCATCATTGCCTTGTATTTACCTGAATTTGAACAAGATCCGGAAGGACTTTGGCCTCTTATTCAAGATGTGCCACAGATATGGTTTCCCGGAAAGAGTCGGAAGCCTCGGGCAAGCCCGGATCACGTCTTGGCCGTAAGAACCCAGCAAAGACAAGCTGCCGAGAGACTGACCCACGATAGGGATCGCTTAGCGCCATTCAACTTGATGTATCGGTGCTGGCTGCTGGAATGCAAAGATGCTGAGACATTCCAGGGGATCGAACTGGTTTTTGACAGCTCCTATCTCCAGTCGAAAGTGCCGGAAGCGCCGGCGAAGGTGCGGTTGGTGTTGAAAGAGGGAAAGGCATCATTGCGCAAGTCGAGTGGATCCGAGCCAGTGATGGGTTCGGTTGACAAGTTTCTTGTGACGAGTGCGCTGCTTGAAGGCCAAACCGCAGTGCTTAAACCTCATCGGAAGGAGCGAGGCCAATTCGTCGTCGACTTCTCGGAATGCGAGTTGCTCGATCCCCTTGGAGCAAGAATGGAAGTTTCTCGTTTGCGCGACTATGTGCAGCGATACTGGGCCACATAGGGGATGTCAATGGCAGGGGACATCGAGAACTGGATCACTCCTGCCGGGGTACCGCGGTCTAACTGGTCGGCCAAGTCGGACGCCTGCGGCGCCGCTTGCCTTCGCCGTTAACCATCATGCTCATCGAAGGACGCGAGTACAGAGTGGTGATTGCGACGGATGCAGGTCGGGACGCGATGCAGTGGGAGTGCTACCTTCTTGACGGCAACGATGAAAAGCTGGTCTTCGAGATTGTTCGGTTCGATGGGAGGAAGGAGTGGTCATTTTCTTCAACACGTTGAGGCCGTTCCACTGGCAGTGGTCGAGTACGCTGTCCAGCACGCTCGGGCGAACCTCGGTCCATTCTTCAATGGTTAACAGGTCTTTCCATCGGACCGCCTTCGGCGTCCGCTGAAATTCGGCGTTGGGCAGCCAAGAGGGGCTTGTGATGTACTCACCATCAACCCTCATCCATTTGGAGCGGCCGTGGACTGACGCGACCGGAGTCGATCCGGCTGTCCTCCATGCGGCATTTCTCATGGGTCTTAGGTATCCAGGTGAGTATTGGGTTGAGTTGGCTGTGAAATGGGCTGAACTGGACTTCCCAGTGACCGACGAGGCGATCGACGAGTTGAAACGGATCGCTGCCAGTTCGCCCAAGAGATTTCCTCAGCGACTTCGTCACCGTGCCGCGGCATTACTTCGTCGCGCCGGTGCTGGCGTTGCTGCCCAACAGGTCGCTCCAGCGGACGGCTTCGCCGCCCGCTGAGCTAGAACGTTATGCAATACCACCGAGAGGCGTGAGGTATGGAGTTTGAGTGGGACCCGCCGAAGGCTGCAGCCAATGTACGCAAACATGGCGTGACGTTTGACGAGGCTGCGACGGTGTTTCTCGATGAACTTGCAGTGTCCGGTGCTGATCCTGATCATTCCGTGGGCGAGGCTTGGTACATCACGTTTGGCGCATCGAGTTTGGGTCGGTTGCTTGCGGTCTCACACACGCACCGCTCAGGTGCAATACGCATCATCAGTGCACGGCGCGTTACGCGCGCTGAAAGGAAGATTTATGAAGAAGGCTGAAGCAGAAATGCGCGCAGAGTACAAGCGTTCCGACTTTGTGAAGTTGGAGCGCGGGAAGTTCTTCAAGGAAGCGTCGAAGGGAACATCTGTGGCTCTAATTGAGCCCAAGCTGGCGAAGGCGTTTCCTACATCGGAAGCGGTCAACGAAGCACTTCGCGGCTTGCTCGCGCTGGCAGACGAAGCAGCCCGCATAACAGGTCGCTCAAAGCGGACCACCCGCAAGCGGGCGGCCGTTTAGCGACGGCGTTGTACGAAGAAGCCCGAAACATGCGAGGTGCAGCAGCGATGAACAAAGTGACTGGGTCCGCGTCGCGGCTGGTGCGCGATGTGGATCACTTTGCTGGGGGTGCTTTGGTTGGCACTCGGGCACTCGGCGAGCGTGACGGGCGTGACATGAAGAAGCTGGGCTCTGCAGGGCAACGAGAAATCCGGGGTCAAGGCCTCAGCGAGCACGGCGCATCGTGTGCGCACAACAAGTCGGCCCATCGGACCGCCTGCGGCGCCCGCTGGCCTTTGCGTTAAGTCTATGGACCTCGGCTCGCTTGGCTCTGCTGTCATGCTCGTTAGCAACGTAGCTATTCTGGTTCTGTGGTTTGTGAATAGACCCGGGAAATGCTCGCAGTGCGACACAAGACTGCTTCGAGCTGGTGGCTACTGTCAAAGCTGTGGCGCATCACCTCGGGGTAAAAGACCTAATGTTGGACGGGAGAGTGGAGTACGCGCGAAACAGCTAAAGGTCTTCTGGGCATTCTTGGCGGCAACGCTGCTGATCCTGTGGTTTCAACTACATGCGCCGGTTTCCTCGGGCACTAAGGCCGTCGTTGGGGTCGGTGGATTAGTCGCCTGTATGACTGTGGCCCTACTCATCTTGCGTGCGGGCGCAAAATGCCAAGCGTGTGGCTTCATAAGTGACGGGGCCTTCTGCGTGTCCTGCGGAAACAAAAAAGACTAGTGCTGCATCTATGCGTTTCGGACTTAACAGGTCAACCAAGGCGGACGCCTGCGGCGCCGCTTGTCTCCGGCGTTAAGCGACAGAGATGCAACTCGAACCACCGACTTTGAATCGACCGCTGTATTTGCGCGATTGGTCCGCGCTCTGGTTCGCGCTGGCGAGTGGCGCTTGTGCGTGGCTTTGGCACAGGCCTTCGGGTTTACCTGGGATATTGGTGTCTGTTGTCATTGGAGGGCCTGTCTTCTGGCTTGTTCTCGGCCCTGGGCTTCACCGTGTTTATCACCATCGTTCACTGGTGGTGAGGGCCCTATCTCCATTTGTCGCCGTTGCGGTGCTGGTTATTGTCATGCGGTATGTCGTCCCTGCAGTAAGCGCCTATGTCGGACGAATCGCTTAACAGGCAACTGCATCCGACCGCCTTCGGCGTCGGCTGAGCGGCGGCGTTGAACAGCATGAAAACCGCCCAGCAATTTCGGAACGGGGTTGACTTCCCGAACGAAGGATTTGTTCAGCTCGCGCTTGACCGCCATTTCGCAGAGTTGGGATTTACTGAAGACTGCGGGTCCCGTGCGGATATCGATCTACGGAACCCGCGCGCTGGGATTCGGTGGGTTGTAGAGGCGAAGGGAGACACGAAGCAGAACGCTGGTCTCGATTTCAAGACTTGTCTTGGACAGCTCCTTCTGCGGATGTCGGACGCAGATGCACATTACGGAATCGCAGTCCCAGATGTCCCGCGGTTCCAAGCCTTGTGTGCCAGCTTCCCTGAACGTTTGCGCGTTAGCCTCAACATTCATTGGCTATTGGTCGACGCAGACGCGCGGGTTCATGTCGTGCCGCCAGGTGAATCGTTGAAAGTGCGGCCTACTGTTCAACAGGTCGCTCCAGCGGACGGCTTCGCCGCCCGCTGAGCTTTGGCGTTAGAACTCAGATGCGAGCGCTTCTGCCAAACTTTCTCATCGCCGCCGCCGCTTTGGCGGGCTGCAGCGCGGAAGATCCCGCAATTACTGAGACACGTGCCAAGTTGGTCGGCACGTGGCTTGAGGAGTCCGATCCCGGAAGCTTGAGCGCCCGGCGAGTGCTCTCGCTCAAGGCTGATGGGAAGTTCACCGACGAAATCTCCGTACGGGGCAGCTCCCCTGAACGCCGAGAACTGGCGGGAGAGTGGTCGTACGACGGCTTGAATCTCAAACGCCGCTATCTTCAGGAGAATGGGCGCCAGTTTTCCGGTGGCGGCATGCGCTACGCAACCTTCCCGCTGAAGGCTGTGACACAGTCCGAGCTTGTACTCGAGGACAACATCCAGAAGCGCCAGGCTAAGTACCGGCGCGTTGAGAAGGCGGGCGGCGGGTGAATCTGAGTTCTAACAAGTCGTTCGACACGGACGCCCAGGTACTTCCGCGCGCTTCGCGCCCGCGCCTCCCGGTCGCCGGTCAACTCCGACGTTAAAGCGCACATGCCGACCATCACAGTTTCGTGCGTTGGGCTGACCGAATCGGAAGGCCCGTCTGCTGCTATCGATGTGCGAGACGAGTTCTCGCATCGGCCATGGCAGACGAATGTGTCTTGCCGGTGGGAGAGTGGCGTCTTGCGGTTGACTGCTACCAACGATTTCGACTCAAGCGGTCAGGCACTGCTGGATGAATTTTGGGACGCCGTATTGGCTTGCTCCAGCCCGGTGAACCCGGTTCACTTCGATGTTGAGGTTGTCGCATGAGCTACTGGTGCTTGCGCTTTAACCCTGCAGTCAAGCGGACTTGCGCCAGCTACGCTGGCTGGTCCGCTTACTTGGAACGTTAGATGCCAATGGACCCTCGCGCGCGCCTTGCACTTCTAGCTGTGCCAGCAGCACTGGCTGTATGTCTCGGCTGGTTCTTTTATCAGCCAACAGTGCTCGTGTGGGACGCACCTTTTTTTGCAGTCGTGGTCATGGCGGGGGCGTGCTGGCTTTTCTGGTTTGTCATCCTCATGCCAATTTGGCTTCCGGCGCTGGTGCCCAATTCAATGCCTAGGTTTGCGCGTGCGATGCATCTGGTTTGCGGCGTGTTGTTACTTTTGCCGCTGCTACCTCTGACTGCGTTTTTGCTCTTCGGAAGCACAACCAAGTCAATCACGATCGGTGCTTCTGCGGCAGCAGTCTTCGGCGCTTGGCATCTAACATTGCGCTCCATCCGACCGCCTGCGGCGTCGGCTGAGCGCTAGCGTTATCCGCTTGATCCCTACTCATGATTACCAAGGCGATTCACTTTGTCGGGGCGGTGTTGGCCATGGGTTTTACGTGGTTCCTCGTCCTATTTGCTGTACTCGACTGGCTGGCACCAGATTTACTAATTGATGGCCGGGGTGTTGTTCTCGCAGTTGCCTGCTTCTCGCTCGCGATCTGTGCAGCCTGGGGGTTGTTTGTTCAGCCGAGGTCATAGTGTTCGTTGTCTACAACGCGAAAGCTATGGATAACAAGTCTTCGCAGCGGGCGCCTAGCGGCGCCGCTGAAATCCAACGTTAAACCGTAGACAGAGGTGCTCGGATGGAACTGCGCTCGCCCAAAGCCATTTCAATCGCGCTGCTGCTCCTTGCCGTCGCGTTCGTTGCATGGCAGTTTGCAGACGGTGGAATCGTCTAGGCAAGAGCAATAATCCAAGCCAAGAAGAGTGCGGAGGCCGGTGGAAACTCCACGCACGTTGTTGCCTATCGAGCGAGATACGAAAGTGACAAGAGTACCTATTGGCTCCTTGTGTCCGGCAGTCGTGGAACGGAGTTCCTTAAGGTACTTGTCAAATATGGTCCGAGTGGCGAACAGTCCGAATTGGAGGTGCTGGGCTACCGGTTTAACAAGCCGCTGCATCCGACCGCCTTCGGCGTCGGCTGAGCGGCGGCGTTAAACCGCAATGAGCCGCTACTACTGGGCCGGGGGCCTCACGTTCGAAGAAGGTGTACTTCGCGTGCGCTTGAGAGAATTGCTCGAAGGTCCCGAAGATAGCTTGATCGGGAGGCCGCTTCAGGTGCTTTCCGGATCGCCAACCTTCGAAGTTCTCATTGAGCAGGTTGGGAATTTTCAGGTTCGACCAGAGCCCATGGGCGCACTGTCGGCGAATGCGGATCGGCTGCACGAGTTTCTTTTTCGCGAGGTTGGCACTGAGTTTCAGGCGCAGCATGAGTGGGGTGCGAAAACCATGGCGATCCCCCGGCTGCGGCGGGAAGCAGCCGTGATGCACTATGTCGTCTACGCAGAAAACTATGTTGTTGATGTATTGGCAAGCCACGAGCCTGTCGTCATCGAACTTAAAAATGCAGCGGCTTAACTGGTCAACCAAGGCGGATGCCTGCGGCGCCGCTTGTCTTCGGCGTTAGGTCCCACATGAAGCGCCTCTGCATTGCGCTTGTCGGACTGCCTCTTTTGGCGATGGTTACCTTTGCAGTGCTCGGCTGCGTTGGTCCCGCGAAGTGCACGACGGGGAATGGATAGCCGCTAGCTTGGTTGTTCCGGGCACGGTGCTCATTCTCTTCACTCCCCTCGCTCTCCTTCTCGAGGCCACGGTCTGGCTTCTTCTACGTTTTCGTCTCACCGCTGGGTGGCACTTCGTGCTGGCAGGAGCAGTCGTCGGCGCTGTGGGCACGTTGCCATTCATCTCACACGTTCTTGTCAATTCGTCGTTGCGCTGGAGCTATCGGCTATCGCAGTTTGCAGGGCTGTGGGCTCCTTCGGCTATAGCGGGTATCGTGTTGGGCGTGTTCTGGCTGGCTGCAGTTTGGCGTAATCGAGCATTCGCACGCAGAGTCCTGGCGTGAAACCTAACCCCTCCATCGAGCGGACGCCCCAAAGGCCGCTTCGCGCCCTTTGGCCCGCCGCTCATGTCGAACGTTAAACAACAACATGGCTGATCACGAGTCCCAGCCGGGTGCCAGCGGTGCTGACTTGGATGCAGCGGAGGCTGATAGTCTGAGGCGCCGATCAATCTATCTGTCCGTTGGCTGTCTCGCGATGTTCGTTGTGGAACTCGCTCTCATCTTGGGCGGCGCTGGCTTCGGGTATGTTTTGGTGGTCGGGCTTATGGGTGCGGGCGTCGCACTTGCAGATAGGGCCTATATTCAGGCGCAGGCACGCAAAAAGACTTTTAGTAAGAGTCGCCCTTTATGACCAAGTTCGATCACAAAACGTCGGAGTTGTTTAACAGGTTCGTCGATTGGACCCGCAACGGCAGGACCCGCCTCTGCCATTCTCCCCAACCGAGTGCGCCGTTGCGGTCCACTCACGAACGGCGTTAACCCTTATGAGACTTCTGAAGTTTCTCGATGGCACGCTTCTCATGATTGGTCTCTCGATCCGGTACCGCTGGCGACGTCTTCGTGTAAAACCAGGTTTGTTCGATCCATACGTGGACAATGCCGACCTGAAGAAATGGGCAGAGCTTTCGCGCAACAAAGCGAGCAGTAATGATCGAAGCTCCTCACCCTCGCCGTGATGGGTTTAACAGGCCGCTGCATCCGACCGCCTTCGGCGTCGGCTGAGCGGCGGCGTTAGGCCCCGATGACCCGCCTCGGTTCACTCAACCGTTGGGAGCTGGTTCTCCTGCTAGGTGCTCTTGCTCCAGGCTTGGCGTGGGCTGTGTTTCTTGCCCTCGGAGAACCGCCTAGGGGCTTCGCAGAGGTCAATCGTGAAGCGATCTTTGTGGTTCGCTCAGCGCTCATTGCGTCGGTGCTCGTGTCCGTCGCAGCGCTCGCTCTCGCGTGCAATCACAAGCGGGTACGGCGGGCTGTCGCCGTAGTCGCGGGCGTAGGCGCGGTGGTGTTCTTGGCGTGGTCACTGCCGATAGCCGCGAGCCTGCCGATCTGGCGAATCGCTCGGAGCCTTTATGCCGTCGTGGCCTAACCCCTCCATCGAGCGGACGTCACAAAGCCTGCTTCGCAGCCTTTGCGCCGCCGCTCATGTCGAACGTTAAAGCGCACATGCCGACCATCACAGTTTCGTGCGTTGGGCTGACCGAATCGGAAGGCCCGTCTGTTGCCATCGATGTGCGAGACGAGTTCTCGCATCGGCCATGGCAGACGAATGTGTCTTGCCGGTGGGAGAGTGGCGTCTTGCGGTTGACTGCTACCAACGATTTCGACTCAAGCGGTCAGGCACTGCTGGATGAATTTTGGGACGCCGTATTGGCTTGCTCCAGCCCGGTGAACCCGGTTCACTTCGATGTTAAGGTTGTCGCATCAGCTACTGGTGCTTGCGCTTTAGCCCTGCAGTCAAGCGGACTTGCGCCGGCTACGCTGGCTGGTCCGCTTACTTGGAACGTTAAACCAATGGCCTTTGTGAAGCGTCACCTCCGCGCGTGCTTGGCTCTCGGCCTGTTATTGCTCGTCGGTGGTGCGGTGGGCTATTCGCACAGCGAGCCTTTTGGATGGGCTGGCATGGTGGCTGGGGCCGTCCTGCTTTGCATGTGTCGCGTGACGACGTTCACGGCTGCGAATGGGGCTTGGCATGGCAAGAATCGGGGCAAGGTACAGGATCGTGCATAGGCATTCCGCGCAACCGAGAGGTTTAACCAGCCTCTGCATCGGATCGCCTTCGGCTCCCGCTGAGCGGCGGCGTTGAGCCGTACGAACCCGCGATGACCATAGAAGCGAACCCCTACCTCATAGCCAAGTTGGTGCTGTGGCCAGCTGTGCTTGTTGCCTTTCTAGCCGCTTTTCGCTGGCTGCCAATCCAACACCCAATCCGCAGGTTTTTGGAACATCACGGCTTCGCCAAAATAGCTGCCTACTCCACGCTCGCAGTCCTCGCGATAGGAGGCACATGGCTGACCATCGTCCACTCGTAGCCTGTCGCATCGGCGCAGGCCCGGCTCAACACGGCGCTCCAGCGGAAGGCTTCGCCGCCCGCTGAGCTATGGCGTTGGGCGTCACACAGATGACTTTGCCGATTGCTCCGCTTGCTCTGCTCATCGCGTTCATTCCGGCTGCCGCGCTCTTTGCCCTGGCATTTTGGCGGTTCGCGGTCGTGCGAACTTACACGCTTATGCCAGTCATCGCCTTCGCCGTAGGCGTGGCTTTGGTCATGTTGTCCGCCACTGTCGCCGCAACCTACGCGTTTCACTCCATCCGACCAATTCGGAAATCGCTTCTTGTGCTTGGCATTCCGGCATTTTTCTATGTCGCGGCTCTCGCCGTAGTCGGCCGCAAAGGACAACTGTCTTCTTCCAGCCTTGTCATTGGCGGTATCGTTGGCTTAGGTCAGCTCTGCTTCTTGGGCTTCTACGCAATGCGCCTCTCCGCTTGCAGTTTTCGGAGACTGCCTGTGAAAGTGATGCCCAACCTTACATTCCAGCGGGCGCCTAACGGCGCCGCTGAATTTGAACGTCAGCCAGCAGCAAAATGCTCCGATACCTACAGTGGCTGTCTATCGTAGGCGTGTGGGGCCCGCTCGCCGTTCTCGCAGTCTGGCTCCTTGTGACTACGCTCATGCCAGCTTCAGCGGGATGGGGATTGGTCGTCGTTGGCTTCGTTGTTGCTATCGCCGCTGCGCATGCACTTGCCGTTTCGTCAATCGTCGGCCTGTTGCTGCTCGCTACCAAGAACACTTCGCGAGTCGCGGCTACGGCGGCGAGTTCGGTCGTTGGCACCTTGTGCGCCGCGTTTGTACTCGGCCGGATCTACTTCAACATCGGCGGCTAGCATGCAACGCGTCCGAATGCTTCTGGCTAACCTTTTGTTCGATCGGACCCTCCACGGCAAAGGCCCTCGCCGCCTTGCTTTTCATTTTCGGCAGCTCGGGCCTTTGCCGTTCCGGGCCGCTCCACGCGAACGTTAGGCCTCACACGCCCCCATGGAACTACTTGCCCGAGTTCTCCGCTGGTTCTTGAGCGGTGTCGCCTTCGCGCTAGGTGTCGTCGTGGTAATGCTAGGCTGGTCCGTCGCCAGGGAGTTCCTCTTTCCACCGCCATCAGTGCTGGTCAACGCCCCCAAGGACCTCGCAATAGTTTCACTCGAACCACTCACGGTCACGGTCTCGGCGGGAGTGCAAGCCACAATCAGAAATGGGTCATCGGTCTCAGCCTACTCGCCTGCAAGCTATGACCTCTCAATCTTTGCCGGCGAGAAGTTGCTCGCATCCTGCGATGCTCGATACAGAAGCGTTCAGGTGGAGCCTGCGTCAACTGTGCAGGTCCAGCTGAATTGCTCAGATGTCAATCGCGAGGCCCTTCCAACCGGTGTGAGCTACAAGGTCACCATCAAAGACGCGTGGCGCTTTCACTAGGCCAAGAAGGCCAAGAGAGTCCGACAGTGAGGCCCAAGCGCCAACCCGGCAGCTGCGCCTCAGCTCAAACGTTAAACATCATGATTGACCGCGAGAGGTCACTTTGCAGCGTTGACGTTGGCGACATCTTTCACGCTGGATATTCCGAGGAAGGTACGGCCAGCCGTATTTGCATTGCTAAAGCGATAAGTGAAACCACGATCCGTGCGAAGAGAATGACTACATATTGCGATTTGCTCTTTGATCGTCGTAGCGGGGTTGAAACATCTGGAGAGAAGACCCTTGCAAGCATCGATTCAATACTGCCTCTTCCGGAGTTGACCCGTAAAGTATTTATGGGAATCATGGAGAAGTTTCGCCCGAAAGATGATTTCGATCCGGAAATATTAAAACTAACCGAGGCAGAGAAGCAAGCCCTACTTTTCGTCGGCCCACATTACCGCTCCAATCCATTGTGAGGCTATGGAAAAAAGATGTTTAACAGGTTCGTCGAATGGACCCACAACGACAGGGTGCGCTCGTGCCACTCTTTGCAATTGAGTGCGCCTTTGCGGTCCACTCACGGCCGGCGTTATGTCACAGCGAAAGCATCTGTTGTGCATCGGTAGCCATGAAGGAGATTGAGTTTGGAAAAGGCGGAGATCTATTTCCCAAAGTGTGAATGGAAGCCGCAATCCGAAGATCGCTGGGAGTGCGTCCCTTCATGCGGCACGGTTTGGAACACCTTTTGGACACGCGCGGTTTGTCCGGGCTGTGGTCTGAAGTGGCCGGCCACGCAGTGCTTTGGGTGCGACGAGTTTTCCCCGCACGAAGCTTGGTATCACTATCGAGAGCCGGAAGCTGGTGAGACTGAATTGGTGACGACGGAGGAGAGGCATGCGACATAACAGACCTCTCGATCCGACCCGCTACGGCAAGCCTTCGCGGGCGGCTCAGCGCTGGCGTTATGCAGCCAGCACGTGAACCGAAGTGGATCAACGGAACTCTGATGATATGAAATGAAGGTCGCTGAAGTTCTTCGGATGCTCCAAACCGACGGGTGGCTGCTCGTAGCAACGCGGGGCAGTCACCGTCAGTTCAAACACGCAGCAAAGCCTGGGCGTGTCACGGTGCCGGGAAAGCCGAGTGATGACTTGGCACCGGGGACATTGAACAGCATCGTCAAGCAAGCTCAACTCAAGTGAGGTGATATGCGCTACGCAATCGTTATTGAAAAAGCAGAGGGAAACTACTCGGCTTATGTACCCGATCTACCGGGATGTGTTGCAACCGGAGCCACTATCTCCGAAGTTGAATCGGAAATTCGTGATGCCATCGCTTTCCATGTCGAGGGACTCCGGGAAGATGGACTTCCAATTCCCGCAGGCGACAGTCAAGTTGACTATGTGGAAGTGTTTGCATGACAGGCCGCTGCATCCGACCGCCTTCGGCGTCGGCTGAGCGGCGGCGTTAGCCGTCACAAGATGCACTCAATCCAACTCCTCTTCGCTTCACTGCTGTTCTTGGTACTGCCAATGACCGTGCGTAGTGACGAGGGAATACTGATTCCCTGCACAGGTTCGTCGCCTGACGCCGTGCTTAACCTGCCTGTTCCGCTGAACCAGTGGGGAAAAATCTACTGCACAAAGTTTGGTCACTCTCTCGCTGCAAAGGAGAAATGGGTCTGGTCTTTCCCGGGCGCCTTCGCCCCTGTCCATCTGCCAGCGCAAATGGTGAGGGATCAGCCAAAGGAAGTGTTAAACGCGGCCTACTTTAAGAGCGTTGACCTAATGCGGCTTGAGGGTGCAGCAGCAGATGAAGCAGCCGCCAAGATCAATTCGAAGCTCGGAACGCGGCTTGACAGTCCAGTCGCATCAGCATTTCGACTTACTCTGACAAACCAGATTGGGCAGAGCCATGAAGTTCTATTCGTTGAAACAGCGAAAGAAGTCGAGATTGGCAAGGGCCACTGGGGCCTTTGGTGTGACAAAGGCTGCTCAGACGGAACACCGTTCATGCTGCTCAATTTCGAGCGAAAACAGTGACGGCTAACGCTGCGCCCACGTCGGACGCCTTCGGCGCCTCTTGGCTTGGGCGTTGAGCCTCATGGAATTGATCGCGCCACTTCGCACCGCTGAAGGTTTCGCCGAGCGAGTCCTCAAGGTCAACCATGCGGGCGACCACGGCGCGGTAAATATATACGCGGGGCAGCGCTTGGTCGCTCGGCTTACGGCTCGCGGCGTGTTGCACGAACTTGCCGAGTTCCAATCGCACGAGCGCAGACACCGCTCCATCTTTCAAGCCGAGCTTCAACGACGCGGCGTTCGGCGCTGCCGCAGCTACCACGTATGCGGGGCCGGCGGCTTTGTGCTCGGCTTCGTGACGGCGATCTTCGGCCGCGGTGCAATCGCTGCTACGACAGTCGCGGTTGAGCGGGTGGTTCTGCGCCACTTACAACACCAACTCCGAGAGCTTCACGCCATTGACGAGGACGCGGTCAAAGCCATCAGTTCCATCGTGCAAGAAGAGCACCAGCACCATGATAGTTCTGCCGCTCATGTCCACGGGCATGCAGGCCGCTGTTGGGTCCGGTTGCTAACGCCAGTGGTCGCTGCGTCAACCGAGGCCGTCATATGGCTTGGCATGCGGCTGTGAGGCTCAACCCATCGCTGCAGCGGACGGCTTCGCCGCCCGCTGAGCGAGCGAGTGCTGGGCGGGTATAAATGGCGCGGCAATCTCGACGCGTTCAACGACATTTTGCGCGGCGGCTTTGGCACACCCGACGAGGGCTTCACCCTTGTGTGGAAGAACTCCGACCTTTCGCGCAAGCGGCTGAGGCATGACGAGACTGCCGTGATACTTCAGAAGAGGCTTAATACGTGCCATCCAGCAAATGTCCCGCTGGTCGAGGCCGAACTGGCCGCAGCGCGGCGTCATGCCGGGCCGACGATTTTCGACGCCTTGGTTGAGATTCTGAAACCTCGTGGGCCAGCTGGACGCGAGTCCGAAGATGGCGTGGAACTGAGGCTGCAGTGATACGGCATAACCCTTTGTTCGATCGGACCCTCCACGGCACAGGTCCTCGCCGCCTTGTTCTTCATTTTCGGCAGCTCGGGCCATTGCCGTTCCGGGCCGCTCAACGCGAACGTTAACCGCTACCGTGCGCCAATCTGTCGCCGTCTCCGTTGTTGCTTCGCTGTTTAGTGCTGGGCCTGCGAACGCGGCCGAGAGCGGCGAGACTCTCCGTGAGTTAGACCGGATTGGTCGCAACGTCGTCAGTACCCCGTGCGCTGCGCCCCTGAGCATTAGATCGGTGACCATTCCTAACCGGCACGACAGAAGCGTCCGGGATGAGGTGATGACGGTGAATTGCCTGAGCCTGAAAGCTGAGATTTACATCTCTCGAGGGTCAGAACAAGGCCGGCACTTGCCGCTCTCCCTCGTGGTCAGAGACACTTTGCCAATGATGCCCTCGCACCTACAAGTCGGCTCGCCTGCAGCGAACGTCTCGTCCGCATTGGGCAAAGCGAAGCGCACAGCCCCTGGATCCTTGACTTATAGCTTGCCCAGTGAAGCAGGAAACGACACGATCACGTTCAAGACCAGATATGCCAAGGTGACCTCAATCCACTGGAGCTGGGACGTTGACTAAAGCGGTTAACAGGTTGTTCGACGCGGACACGCACTGGCACTGCGCCGCACATCGTGTGGACGAGCCTGAGCCATGCGGCGCAGCGCCAATGCGCGCCGGTCAACGCCGACGTTAAAAGGTGGCACCGGATGCGCAATATCTTTTTTGCCGTTGGCAGCCTTGGCGTTGCGATTTGTGCGGGGCTGCTAGCCGTCGCGCTGCTAGCGTATGTGTTTGTAGGGCGGGAGCTTTCTGGCACTGAGACTGTGGCTGCCATTGCAGTCGCTTGCGTCGTTGGCGCAACCTGGTGGGTGGCAATGCAACGCAAATTGCACCATCGGCGTGCGAGCGCGGACAGGCGATGATCCTCACTGCTCGCCCCGTTAACTGGTTCGTCGAATGGGCCCACAACGGCAGGAGGCGCGTCCATTCTTCACAACTGAGTGCGCCGTTGCGGTCCACTCACGGCCGGCGTTGTGCGTTTTCATATCCGCCATGATGGACACCGTAACTCTTTACCGGCCGACCGGCCCCGAAGAGCTTGCGCTGGTCAAGGCGAGCGGCTACACCAAGTGGCCCCCGCGCTTGCAGGAGCAGCCAATCTTCTACCCGGTCACGAACAAGAAATACGCAATATACATCGCCAGCGACTGGAGCGTGAAGTCGAGCGGTTATGGTTGCGTAACGCGCTTCTTGGTTCGAAAAGCATTTATGGACCG
Organism: Burkholderiaceae bacterium; assembly: GCA_965278985.1. Lineage (GTDB taxonomy): Bacteria > Pseudomonadota > Gammaproteobacteria > Burkholderiales > Burkholderiaceae_C > CAISIP01. The sequence goes on from OZ257131.1 coordinate 5,397,184, forward strand.
GTATGCGACAGTGTTTCTCGCGCTGTTCATGGTCTGCGGTGCGCTTGCCTGGCCAGTGTTATCGGTGGCCTGGCTATGAAGCCACTAAACCTTTTGCTGCAGCGGACGGCTTCGCCGCCCGCTGAGCGCGAACGTTAGTCATCGAATACAAGGCGGCATGAGCATCATCCGTACCCGAATCGCGACGTTGGCTGACCTCGATGTCATTGCCCCACTGTTCGATGCCTATCGACAGTTCTATGAGCAAGCATCTGACCTTGCTTTGGCCAAAAGCTTCATCCGCGATCGCCTCCAAAGCAACGAATCAGTAGTTCTCCTGGCCTCAAACGAAGCTCAACTAGTCGTCGGCTTCTGCCAGCTCTACCCTACCTTCTGCTCGGTCGAAGCAAAGCCGATCTACTCGCTTTACGATCTGTTCGTCAGTCCAGAGGCAAGGCGCTCAGGCGCCGGCGAGGTTCTTCTGCAAGCGGCTGAGAAGCTTGCATCGGAGCATGGCAAGGCGAGAATGGACCTCACTACTGCGAGAACCAACAAGCCAGCCCAGGCCGCGTACGAGTCACTTGGTTGGGTCCGAGATGAAGTCTTCTACGCCTATAGCAAGTCCGTCGATGCCTGACCTTTCCTTCAAACGGACCTGCCTCCGGCAGCCCGCTCAAGTCAAACGGTGGGCGTCAGCCAAGTGACCCCGCTGAGAAGTTCACCTCAGCAAAGTTCAACCTGATCACCCTTTCACGTAGTCAGGGCAGCACGAATCGCTGAGAGCAAGAAAACCAGATTCTTGGCTCAGCTTGCACGTCGGCTACGCGACGCGCGTGGCCCAAGGGTCGATGGAGCTTCGTGCCTGCCGCACTTGGACGTCTGTGATGCTTTCACGCGCGATCTTTCAGCGGAAGATGGATGTCGGTCCGAAGCTGCGTCGGCGGCACATCGACAGGACTATTGAGGTATGCCTCGAAGAAGGGGGCATCGTCCGCTTCGCGATTTGATTGCGGCAACCAGGCACCCATGAGCCAGCGGTAGGCTCCCTTCATGTCGGCATAGGGCCCTGTGTACCTGAGGCGGGTATATTCACCGCCACGCAGCACAGCTGCTTTCAGCGGGGGCGCAATGACTGCATTTCCGGAATCGGTGTGCACGCTTGCGAGCGGAGGTTTTCCAGCGCAACCAGATCGGGATCATCGAGAAACACCCCCATCATTGTCGGTTGCGCCAAGGGCAGGTGCTGGGCCGACAGAGCGGAAAACAGCCGAGCGAACGCCTTGTCAATTTGCATGTAGGCACCGGCATGCGAGACGGCGACACAGCGCAGCGGCGGCAGCATCACGATTTCCACAGGGAAGCCAGTAGCGTCTTGTGCCTGGGTGGCTGTCTTAAAGCGCGCATGGCTTCCGGTGGACCGGTACGCCCTCGGAGTATTCCCGTACGCCTCTTTGAATGCTTTGGCGAAGGCATCGACGGCCTCATAGCCTGCGCGACTCGCAACGGCATCAACTTGTTCGGTCGAATTCGCCAGCCTATCAGCCGCCCGAGCTAACCGTAAGCGCCGAATTGTCGCTGTGACCGTCTCACCTCGCATGGCGGTGTAGATACGGTGCCAATGATAGGGCGATAGGCACGCAATCTCGGCAAGATCTTCCATGCGAAGGTCTTCGTCCAAGTGAGAGTAGATGTGGTCGACCACACGGGTCAAGCGAACTTCGTAGCTTGCTAGGGTTTGCGCCTTGTGCATGGCGTTGATCTCAATAGGTTGGAGTGCGAAATCGTGGCATAGACATGCCCGACAAATCTTGCTGATTACGCACGCCGGCTTCTTCAGACCTGCCCATACACTTGGCGAGGCAGTCAGCTTTTCTCGCACAACACCTAGCACGGTGATACCCAAAGCATCCATCGAGGGCGCCGCCTACGCGGGCGCCTCAGCTCAAAATTTTGGCGTCACGAGATCACTGCATCGCGAGGTCCCAATGAAGCCCTTTGAAATTCCGGAAGTTGCAGCGAAGTTCGACTCGTATCCGCCGAATGTGCGTCGGACACTCTTGGCGCTGCGAGAGCTGATCTTTCGAACTGCGGCCGTGACAGAGGGCGTCGGAGAAATTGAAGAATCGCTGAAGTGGGGTGAGCCCGCCTACGCCACCAAGAATAGAAGCGGAAGCACTGTTCGCATCGACTGGAAGAAAAATGATCCCAATCACTACGCGATGTACTTCCATTGCCAGACCAACCTGGTCGAAACTTTCAGAACCTCGTTCCCGCACGACTTCAAGTTCGAAGGGAATCGGGCGCTGGTGTTTTCGCTTGAAGAGAAAGTCCCACAAGACTCGCTGGCCATGTGCATTGCCGCCTCTCTCACATACCACTTGAAGAAGAGAAATGCAGGCCGAGTAGCGAGAGGCGCAACGTGACGGCCAACCCTTCAAACGTTTTAGGGCTCTTATGCGAGAACTGCTATTTGCCATTGCGGTAACACTCACGTCATCGGCCTTCGGTCGTGCGCCGGTTGCTGTTGACTTTCGCTGCCTTTCCACCGGTGGCGCCAAGCCCATCCGGCTTGAGTGGAGGATCTTCTCAGAGCCTGAGAGCAACTGGTCTTCTGCGTACGTCAAATACAAGGGCGCCAAGCAGGTCATCCCCCTCGTTCTCCGCTCTTCGGAAGCAACGCAGAAACCTGAAGGTCGTCCGTGGGAGTTCACATCCGTATGGCTCGAAGTCGTAGACGGTCGGATTTCGGGTGAATATGAAATCACGAGCCAAGGTGCCAACATCTATGGGTTCGTCTACAAGAACTTGCGTACGGGGAAGGAAGTCTCGTTTCTTCAAGACGATCAGGCCTACGACGATTCAGCGTGCAAGTGGAACTGAGCCCTTACCATTCAATCGAGAGGACTTGCCCCGGCAGGCCGGGTTCGCGCTGCAGCACCTGGTCGATCAATCACGAATGTGGCATGTTGCCGCTGGATGCGGGCAGTGGGCGGCGAGGGAAAAGAAGCCCGCGTCGCAGAGCACCCCGCCAGGGGCACAATGCCGCGCAGGCAGTGCCACTATCCGGGAGGTGATGCGATGACGGCAACCATGACTTTGCGAAGCAGGTGTGGCGTACGACGCAAAGGTTGTGGCCCGCTTAGGTAGGCCGCACAGACCATGGGCACTTCATCCGGTTGGTTCTTCTGGGCGGCGCTGTCGGCGGGGTTTGCTGCGCTGACCGCCATCTTCGCCAAGGTGGGCATCCAAGGCGTCGACTCGGACCTCGCGACACTGGTGCGCACCGTCATCATCGTGTTCGTGCTCGCCGCATTCGTCGGGCTAGCGGGCAAGTGGAGCAACCCGCTTGCCCTCTCCGGCAGGACCTGGCTCTTTCTGGCCCTGTCAGCGCTTGCCACGGGTGCGTCCTGGGTGTGCTACTTCCGGGCTTTGCAACTCGGCAATGCGTCCCAGGTGGCCCCGGTGGACAAGTTCAGCCTGGTCCTTGTCGCGATCTTTGCATTCGCCTTTCTCGGAGAGCGCCCGTCTCCCAGGGAGTGGGCAGGCATCGCGCTCGTTGCGGCGGGTGTCATGACCCTGGCCATCAAGCGCTGACGCACCTGGTGCCCTTGGTCTATGCTCCGGCCATCGCATCCCACCCCTGACACAGGAGCATCCATGCAGATCACCGTATCCACTGTCGTCAATGCACCCATCGCGGAGGTCTGGCGCGTGTACAACTCGCCCGACGACATCAAGGTCTGGAACACCGCCTCCCCGGACTGGCACACCACGGCGTCGGCCGTGGACCTGCGCGTCGGGGGCCAGTTCTCGTCGCGCATGGAGGCCAAAGACGGGTCCTTCGGCTTCGACTTCGCGGGCGAATACACCCAGGTCGTGCCGCCCCGGCTTCTGGAATACAAGTTTGGTGACCGCGTCGGCAAGGTCGAGTTCTCGGACGGCCCGGCGGGCGTCACGGTGACGGTCACCTTCGACAGCGAACCCAGCCACTCGGAGGAGCAGCAGCGCCAGGGCTGGCAGGCCATCCTGGACAACTTCGCGCGCCATGTCGTGGCGCAGCGAGGGACACTCTAGCTGCAGGGGGTGTGAGACCTTTGCCGTCTCGTCCTTGGCCTGCGCACAGGGCCAGCATCTACCACCACCACCACCACCTCCGCCACCGTCCGCCATGTCGCAGCACATCCTCGCCACCCTCTTCGCCCAGAAGTCCTGGGCCAACCGCGAACTCTTCGATGCCGTTGCCACGGTGCCGGCCGCAGAGCATGCGGCGCCGCTGCAAGCCGCCATCCGCACGCTGAACCACATCCATGTGGTCGACTGCATCTTTCGCGCGCACCTGCTGGGCGAACCGCATGGCTACACGGACACCAACACGCCGCAAACGCCCGAACTGGGTGAGCTGCACTACAACGTGGCGGAAACCGATCTCTGGTTCGAGCGTTACGTGGCCACGGTGGCGGATGCCGCGCTGGCGGAGCCGCTGGTGTTCCGCTTCACGGACGGCGACAGCGGGCGCATGACGCGTGAAGAGATGCTCTTCCATGTGCTCACGCACGGCGCCTACCACCGTGGCAACGTGGGGCAGGTGCTCAAGGGCATCGGCATGGCGCCGCCGCGCGACCTGCTGACCAAGTTCCTGCATGTGCACGAGCCGGCGCGCCGGCTCGGCTAGATTGACGCTCCGCTGCCGGCTGATACGCCTGGCTGCGGCCACGCAGCGGGCGCCGGGTGGAGGCCGGGTACCCGGGCCGTAAAATCGCGGCCCATGAACGCATCCATGACTTTCGTCGAGATGCTTGCACGCGCGGAGCAGCACAACGGCTCCCTTCTGTGTGTGGGCCTGGACCCCGAACCCACCCGCTTCCCCGGCGCGCTGAACGGCGATGCCAGCCGCATCTACGATTTCTGCGCGGCCATCGTCGAGGCCACGGCCGACCTGGTGATCGCGTTCAAGCCGCAGATCGCGTATTTCGCGGCGCACCGCGCCGAGGACCAGCTGGAGCGGCTCGTCGCCCACATGCGCAGCGTGGCGCCGCAGGTGCCGGTCATCCTCGACGCCAAGCGTGGCGACATCGGCGCGACCGCCGAGCAATACGCCATCGAGGCCTTCGAGCGGTATGGGGCCGACGCCGTCACGCTGTCGCCCTTCATGGGCTTCGACTCGGTGGAGCCCTACCTGAAGCGCCAGGGCAAGGGCGCCTTCCTGCTGTGCCGCACCTCCAACCCCGGCGGCAGCGACCTGCAGAACCAGCGTTTCGCCGACCTCCCGGGCCAGCCGCTGCTCTACGAGCATGTGGCGCAGCTGGCGCAAGGCCCGTGGAACCTGAATGGCCAGCTGGGCCTGGTGGTGGGCGCCACCTATCCGGAAGAGATCGCGCGTGTGCGGGCCCTGGCGCCCACCGTGCCGCTGCTGATCCCTGGTGTGGGCGCGCAGGGCGGCGACGCCGTGGCCACGGTGCGGGCAGGCTGGCGCGCGGACGGCGGTCGCACGGTGGCGCCGATCGTGGTGAACGCCTCGCGCTCCGTGCTGTATGCCTCGGCGGGCGAGGACTTCGCGGCCGCGGCCCGGCGCGAAGCGGAGCGCACGCGCGCGCAGCTGCAGGCCGCACGGCCCGGTGCGCACTGACCCTGCGCCGAACCGCGTGATGCCCCTGAGCTCCCTCCTGCATCGCCTGTTCCCCTTCCTGAACTGGCGGCGCGTGGACCGGCGCATGCTGGGCATGGACCTGCTGGCCGGCCTCACGGCCGCGCTGCTCGCCATACCGCAGTCGCTGGCCTACGCGCAGCTGGCCGGGGTGCCGGCCTACTACGGGTTGTACGCGGCCATCGTGCCGGCCATCGTGGGCGTGATGTGGGGCTCTTCGGGCATTCTGGTCACGGGGCCGACGGCCATCACCTCGCTGCTGGCGGCGGCGAGCGTGGGGCACATCGCCTCGGCCGGCACCCCGGAGTTCGTGGCCTTCGTGACGCTGCTGTCCTTGTTGTCCGGCCTGATCCAGCTCGGCATGGGCCTGGCGCGCGCGGGGGTGCTGCTGAACCTGCTGTCGCACCCGGTGCTGCTGGGCTTCACCAATGCGGCGGCAGTGGTGATCGTGTTGTCGCAGCTCTCGGCCGTGTTCGGCATCGCCGTGCCGCGCAGCGACAGCATGGTGCGCGACCTGTGGCACCTGGTGCTGCGGCTGGACCAGGTGCATGCCTGGTCCGTTGCGTCCTGCCTGCTGGCGCTGGGCATGCTCTACGCCTTCCGACGCGTGGCGCCGCGCTGGCCGGGCGTGCTGATCACGGTGGCGGTGCTCACCTTCCTGAGCTGGGCGCTGGGCTTCGCGCAGCATGGCGGCGCGGTGGTGGGTGCCATCCCCGAAGGCTTGCCGAAGCTGTCGATGCCCTCCACCAGCCTGGACGCGACGGTGTCGCTGCTGCCGGCGGCGCTGGTGCTGGCGCTGGTGAGCTTCACCGAGGCGATGTCGAGCAGCAAGGTCATCGCGGTGAAGACCCGCACGGCGTGGAACGACAACCAGGAGCTGGTGGGCCAGGGGGCGGCCAAGATCGCGTCCACCTTCAGCGGCGGCATGCCCGTCAGCGGCTCTTTCGCGCGCTCGGCGCTCAACCTCGCCTCGGGTGCGCAGACGGCCTGGTCGGGCATCTTCGCGGCGCTGTTCATCCTGCTGGTGCTGCTGTTCTTCGCGCCGCTGCTTTACCACGTGCCCAAGCCGGCGCTGGCGGCGATCATCATCCTGTCGGTGCTCAACCTCGTGAACATCCAGGGCCTGCGCAACGCATGGCGCGCCAGCCGCGACGACGGCGTGGCGGCGCTGCTCACGCTGGTGGCCACGCTGGCCTTCGCACCCAACATCCAGAACGGCATCCTGGCGGGCATGCTGTTCTCGCTGGGCACCTTCATCTTCCGGCGCATGGTGCCGCACATCGTGCTGATGGGCGACCCCACCGATCCCCTGGCGCGCGGCTCGGGCGTGGTGCTGGTGCCGGACCTGCCGCCTGGCGTGGCCATGCTGCGCTTCGACGCGGCGCTGTTCTTCGCCAACACCGCGTTCTTCGACGAGGCCGTGCGCCGGCTCGCGCGCAGCCAGACCGGCCTGCGCTACATCGTAGTCGATGCCAACGGCATCAACATGCTCGACGCCTCGGCCGTGGAGATGTTGCGCATACTGGTGCCGGGCCTGCGCGAGCGTGGCGTCACGCTGGTGTTCGCCGGCCTCAAGCAGCGCGTGCGCGAGGTGGTGGAGCGCACGGGGCTGGAGCGCGAGCTCGGCCCCGAGAACCTGCACGCGTCCGAGGCCGCCGCCTTCGCCGACCTGCGCAATCGCCTGCAGGCGGCTGCGCCCGATGCCGTGGCCGCGCCAGCCTGACAAGCCTTTCCTTCAACACCCTAACCCCATGTACACGCTGATCACGCACCCCAACGTCCAGATCGACCCCGCCGTGCCCGTGCCGCGCTGGCCACTGTCCGAGAAGGGCCGGGCTCGCATGCACAAAGGTTTGGCACAGCCCTGGGTGGCCGGCATCCAGGCGATCTACTGCAGCACCGAGCAGAAGGCCATCGACGGCGCGCAGATCCTGGCCGACCATCTGGGGTTGCCCTTCACGCAGGTGGAGGCCCTGGGCGAGAACGACCGTTCGTCCACGGGTTTCCTTGCGCCGCCCGAATTCGAGCGCATGGCCGACGCCTTCTTCTCACGGCCCACCGAGTCCGTGCGGGGTTGGGAGCGCGCCGTGGACGCGCAGCGCCGCATGGTGCAGGCCGTGGAGGCCATCGCGCGTGCTGAGGGGGATCGGGAGGTGGCCATCGTGGCCCACGGCGCCGTGGGCACCTTGCTGTACTGCCACCTGGCAGGGGAGGCCATCGACCGCCGCTGGGACCAGCCGCCCAACAGCGGTGGCAACTGGTACCGCTTCGACTGCGATCCGCGCCACGTCGACGGCTGGTGGCGTGCCATCGACGCCTGACTACATGCCGGCACCGGCGTCCGCACAGGGTGTGCAGGCGTCGGTGCGCGGTATCAGATCCAGAGCAGCGTGCGCAGGTTGTCCAAGGGCACCAGGCCCTGGTCACCGTCTTCGTAGATCAGATGGGCGCCGGCAGCAGTGGGCCGCCAGCAGCCCACGAAGGTGTGGCCCTGCAACTCGGCGCTGGCCGCGCGCAGGTAGGGCCGCATGGCGGGGTCTACCTTGTCCAGCACCGTGGTGTTGGTGCAGGCAGCCTCGGCCAGGCGCACGGTGTCGCCGCCCTCCGAAGCCACCATGTCGGCCGCAAGGGCAGGCCCCGCGAGGGCAAAGGCGGCGCAGATGGATGCAATGCTCTTGATCATGGGGTCGTCCCTCCAGGCCGCGTGCGCTGCGGTGACGGACGCTCTGCTGGGGAGCGGCCGCGAGTGCACTTGACGGTGTATCCATTCTGCGCGGCACCCGTGCAGGCGCTGTAGGACAGCGGCGCTTCACTGCGTCCGCAGACGGGGGCACCCTGCAGCGCGGGTGTCCCACGATCGTTGGCGTTGGCATGCGGCGCACCACCTGCGTGCGTGGCACGGACAATGGGGGCATGTCTCTGCCATTTTCACCCCCCGGGGACGCCGGACTCTCGCGCCGCCACGCCGTCCTCCTGCTCGGCGCCGGCGTCCTGGTGCCGGGCGCGCGCGGCGCGGCGCCTGATATCACGCTTTGGCCACGGCCTGCACCGGTGCCTGGGGGTGTGGCACGCTTGGCGTTGGGCCATGGCGCGCAGCGCCCGCTCGCCCGTTTTGCCGATGCGCCCGTGCTGGTCATGGGCGACCCCATCGCCTGGACCGCGGTGGTGGGGATTGCGCTCGCCACGCAGCCCGGCCCGGCGCTGCTGCAGGTGGACGCGCCCGGTGCCGCACCGCGCAGCCTGCCATTCACCGTGGCCACCAAGCGCTACGCGGAGCAGCGCCTGACCGTGGCGCCGCGCACCGTGGACCTCTCGCCCGCCGACGAGGCGCGCTACGAGCGCGAACGTGTGCACCTGGCCGCTGTCATGGCCACCTTCAGCGACGCGGTGCCCGACGCGCTGCAGATGCGTGCGCCCGTGCCCGGAAGGCGCTCCAGCTCCTTCGGCCTGCGCCGCGTGTTCAACGGCCAGTCGCGCAACCCGCACAGCGGCATGGACATCGCCGCCGCCACGGGCACGCCGGTGCGGGCACCGCTGGCGGGCCGCGTGATCGACGTGGGCGACTATTTCTTCAACGGCGGCACGGTCTGGCTGGACCACGGCGCGGGGTTGCTCAGCATGTACTGCCACCTGAGCAAGTGGGACGTGCGCGCCGGGGACGAGGTGCGCGCCGGCGACGCCTTCTGCGCCGTGGGCGCCACGGGCCGGGTGACGGGGCCGCACCTGCACTGGGGCGTGATGCTGAACCGGGCGATGGTGGACCCGGCGCTGTTCCTGGCCAGCTGAGGGTTGCACCATGGCATCGCGTTCTCTACGGATGGACCGCGCGCGTGCCATCCAGGCGATTCAGGAGCGCCTGGAGCGGCATTCCTTCCCGCGCTTGCAGATGTTCCTGCTGGTCGCGTTGACGGGCGGCTGCGGGCTGCTGGCCTCCTTCGGGATGCTGCGGCTGGGCCTGGGCACCACGGCGCTGCGGTATCCGCTGGCGCTGGCGGCGGCCTACCTCTTCTTCCTGTTCCTGATCTGGCTGTGGCTGCGCACGAACGCGCGGGATTACCTGGATGCCGTGCCCGATGCAAACCTGGGGGGCGGCGGAGGCAGCAGTGAAGGGCTGCCTGGCCTGCGCAGTGGCGGTGGTGGTGACTTCGGTGGCGGCGGTGCCTCGGGCTCCTTCGACGGCGCCGGAACGGTGGTGCGCGATGCCGTGCCGGTGCGGTCGTCCGGCGCCTCCCTCGGCGATGCCGTGGACGGGGATGGGTTCGCGATTCCGTTGCTCGTGATCGCGCTGGCCATCGGCCTGGCGGTGGCGTCGTTGTACGTGGTGTACATCGCCCCGGTGCTGTTTGCCGAAGTGCTGGTGGACGGGGCCCTGTCCTATGCGTTGTTCCGGCACCTGCGCGGGCACGACCCGCAGCACTGGCTGGTCAGCGCGTTCCGGCGCACCGTGCTGCCCTTCGGGCTCACGGCCCTGTTCCTGTTTGCGGTGGGGGCGGGCATGGCGGCCTATGCACCCGGCGCGGTGTCCGTGGGACAGGTGCTGGAGCACGCCCGGATGCAGAAGTAGCTACGCTACGGCGACCTTCTGCAGGTGAACGGAGTACCCCATGAAGATGGTCCTGACCTCGGCCGACACGCCCGATGCCTACCTCCAGGCCTTCGGTGGCTGGCAGCAAAGCCATGCCGGGGCATTGCGCGAAGTGGTGCGCACGGCGTGCCCCGAAGCCGAAGAGCGGCTGAAGTGGGGACACCTTGTCTACTTCCTGCAAGGGCCGATGCTTCTGGTCCGCGCCGAGCCGCAGCGCGTGTTGTTCGGCTTCTGGCGCGGCCAGCGCTTGCGGCACATCGAGCCGCGGTTGCGACCCGGTGGCAAGTACGAGATGGCGACCCTGGAGCTATTGCGCGACACGCCTCTGGAGCGCCCCGTGGCCGTGCAACTGGTCGAGGAGGCGGCCCGCCTGCAGCGCCGCCTGGGCGATCCCACGGCCGTGGCGCGTGGGGGCGGTCTCTGACCGGGTTGGAGGGGTGTTGTTCAGCGCTTCGGTGCATCGGGCATGCCGCCCGACTCGACCCATGGCTGCGCCGCGTACAGCGCCTTGAGCACCCGCCTGGGCGCCTGCGCGCGGTAACTCTCCAACATCCAGCGCTGCAGATGCTCCAAGGGCGGGGGGTGCCCTTGTCGTAGCGCAGGCTGACCCAGCCGCTCTTGCCCAGGCCGTAGCCCGTGGGCTCGGCATGCGGCTGCTTCAGCGCGGACGGGCCGCTGGCGGGCAGCTTGACCGACACGCGCAGCGTATCGCCCTCGTCCTCCAGGACGAGGTAAGCGAAGGTCTTGTTGTGCACGGCCACGTCGTCATGGCCGGGCCAGGGGGCCTTGGGCTGGGTGTCGGGCAGGGACAGGCCGAACTGCTTGAGCTGTTGCAGCCAGCGGGATGCGGGACTTTGCGGCATGGTGGCTCCTTCAGGAAGCCATGCTAACGATGCACGCCTCACACCTCGGTGGCCGATTCCATCCAGGTCACCAGCAAGGCCTGCAGTGCATCGGTTTCCACTGGCTTGTGCAGCACCAGGTAGCCCTCGGCCTCGGCTTCGCGCAGCTGCGGCGAGTCAAACTCGCCGCTGACCATCGCACCGCGTGCCTGCGGCCAACGCGCCAGCAGGGCGCGCAGCACATCGAAGCCGCTTTCGCCGGAGCGCAGGCGCTGGTCGCAGAGGATGGCATGCGGCTGCAGGCCGGCGTCCAGCAGGGCGAAGGCCGCGTGCGCGTCCCGTGCCAGGTGGGCGCGCACGCCCCATGCGGCCATCAGGGCAGACCATGCGTCCAGCACATGCGGATCGTCGTCCAGGACCAGGCAATCGCCGCGCAGCCGGGGGGCGCTGGGCGTGGCGTGCTGCGTGGCGGCCTGGCCGGCTTCTGCGGGCGCGGCGGGCAGCGACAGCCAGAAGCACGAGCCGCGGCCCAGGCGCGACTGCAGGCCGTGCTGCGCACCCATCAGCGTGGCGCAGCGCGCCACCACCGCCAGGCCCAGGCCATGGCCGGCGCGGTCGGCATGCCAAGCCAGCTGCGGGCGGTAGAAGGGGGCGTAGATGCGGTCCTGGTCTTCCAGCGCGACGCCCACGCCGGTGTCCCAGACTTCCAGGCGCCAGTGGCCGGCCCGGCGCCGTGCGCCGACCAGCACGCCGCCGCGCTGCGTGTAGTGCAGGGCGTTGTGGACCAGGTTGGAGAGTGACTGGCGCAGCAGTGCCGGGTCGGCCCGCACCGTGGCGCCGGCCGGTGGTGCGTGCCAGCGCAGCGCCAGTCCGCGCGCCCCGGTCTGCCCGGCGAACTGCAGCCGCAACTCGTCGAACAGTGCGGCCAGCAGCACGGGCCCGGCCTGCACGGCCAGCGAGCCGGACTCGATGCGCGACAGGTCCAGCAGCGCATGCGACATGCGCTGCGTGGCCTGCACGCTGAGCTGCAGGTCGGCCAGCAGCGGCGCCAGCGCGGCGTCGTGGTTGCGCAGCGTGATCGCCCGCGCCAGCAGGCCGGCCGCATGCACGGGCTGGCGCAGGTCGTGCGCGGCAGTGCTCAGGAAGAGGTTCTTCTCGCGCAGCGCCGTCTCCGCCTGCTCCTTGGCCACGCGGTAGCGCTCGGCCAAGTGCGCGCCTTCTTCCTCCATCCGCACCTGCTGCACGAAGAAGCGGTGCGTGACCAGCGCATGCCGGTAGACCGCGCCGCAGTACAGCAACAGCAGCGGCAGGGCGACGGGCCAGTGGGGGGCGAGGCTCCAGGGCGCCAGCAGGATGTAGCCGCCCCAGCCGGCCACGAAAAAGCGCTGGTAGACGCCGAAGGTCGCAGTCTGGTGCGCGGCATTCGAAGCCATGGCGGCAGCGACCGTCGCGTACAGCACCACCATCAGCTCGAAGGACGCGGCCCCGGGCGTGGCCAGCAGCGCCACCACGGCACAAGTGAGGCCCAGGCCGTGCGCCAACGCCAGGGTCTGGGCGCGTGGTTGCCACCGTGCGAGCACCTCCTGCGCGGCCTGCTGCCGCCGCGCAGCGCGGTAGCGGCGGTGCATCCACTGCACACCCACTGCGGCCGCGACATAGGCCAGCGTCCACACCAGCAGCAGATCGAATGGCCGGTCTGCCAACACCAGCCACGCGACGAGGGGCGCGCCCGCCACAGGCATGCAGCTGAGGCCGAAGACCAGCCCTGCCAGGCTCATGTCCAGCAATTGGGCACGGCCTTCGTGGCTGATGGCCGTGGCACTGGTGGCCGCGGGCAGCGGGGCGGCGGCGGACATGGCTCAGGGTGGCTGTGTTGCGGGCAGCACCAGCCGCCGGCCGCGCAACAGCGTGATCGCCTCCACGCGCGTGCGCGCTCCCATGCGCAGCAGGATGGCGCTGACATGCTCCTTGACCGTGCTCTCCGACAGCCCGTACTGCTGCGCGATGCGCTTGTTGGGCAGACCCTGCAGCAGCAGGGCCAGGATCTCGCCCTGGCGTACCGACAGGCCCAGGTCACCGGGAGTGACCGGCTGCTCGTGGCCGCGCGGCGCCTGCGCCGCAGCCGGGCGTGTGCTGTACCAGCTGCGCCCGGCCAGCAGTGCCTGCACGGCGGCATCGAAGACCTCGGGCGTCTCCTGCTTGTGGATGAAGCCATGTGCACCGGCAAGGCGTGCGCGCTCGGCCATTTGCGGGTCGTCGTCGCCGCTGACGACGGCAATGGTGGTGCTGGGGCAATGCGCGCGCAGCCGCGCCACCTGCGCCAGCGCGGCGCCGTCGGCCAGCCAGTAGTCGACCAGCACCAGCCGTGGCATGCCGCGCTGCGTGATGCATTCCCATGCATCTGCGACGCCGGCGGCCGTCTGCATGTCCATGCCAGGCCGCAGCGCGCGCAGGAACTCGGCCATGCCGCGTGCCACCAGCGGGTGGTCGTCCAGGATCAGCGCATAGGGTGCTGGCGGCATGGCGCCGAGTATGGCGTCTGTGGGGCGGCGTGGGCTAGCAGCGGTTGGCGGCCTTGCGCAGTGCATCGCAGGCTGCGGCTGGTGCCGGCGGGGATGCCGCGGGCGCGGCACCCGTGCGCACGCGCGGCGTGCAGATGGCGTCCGAGTGCGGTGTCTGGCCGAAGGACATCGCGCGCTGGAAGCCCGTGGCGCCGTACAGGTAGCAGCTGTAGCCGGCGCCGTCGCGCGTGCGCACGCGGTAGTTGATGCGGCCTGCGCCTTCCTCCTGCCGGTCACTGATCGTGAAGCTGCCGGCGTCGCGGCCGAGGGCCTGCGCGGTGCGCTGTTCCAGTCCTTCCTGTGTGATCGTGGCGGCACAACCGGCCAGCGCCAGGATGGCGGCTGCTGTGGCCGATGTTGCGGGGATGGGTGGCAATCGCATGGGGTTCCTCCTGTGGACCGGCCATCGTGCACCGGCAAGCCGCGGCATGGAACCCTTCGGAAGTCGGGTTGTGGGGCGCCAGCACACCCCCGACCTCGGTAGGGTTGGCGCCACGCACCACCTTGCCCAGAATCCGCCGCTTCTTCAGGGAGGAATGTTCATGCGAGGAATATCTGGTGGCATCCGCAGTCCGCGGGTGACGGTGGTGATGGCAGCGCTGGTGGTGCTGGCCGGTTGCGGAGGCGGTGGCGATGACGGCAATCCCACTCCGCCCTTTTTTGTCGGCGGTGTGCTGGCGGGCCTGGGGTCGGGCCGCACGCTGGTACTGCAGAACAATGCGGGCGATGACCTCACGCTGGATGGCAACGGTGCCTTCCAGTTCAGCACGAAGATCACCGCGGGCACCCCGTATGCCGTGACTATCAAGACGCAGCCGACGTCGCAGACCTGCGCGGTCGAGCGCGGCAACGGCACCGCGCAGGCCGATGTGCAGGATGTCAGCATCCTGTGCACGGCCACCGGCAGCGATGGTGGAGGTGGCGTTCCGGACGGCGAGCGTGACGTGCCGCTGGACATGGCGCTTGTGGCTGGCGACTGGTACCAGGACAGCTGCGTGGCCGTCGGCGGTGGACGCTCGGCACGCAACCTCGTGCGGTTCACGGCCACCGGCGCCAGCAGCATCAGCTATGGGGCCGGCGTCGTGTTGTACGAGGGGGTGGCCTGTGGTGGTGCCGGCAACCTCGCGGGCGCGACCACCATCGGCAACGTCGTTTTCGATGCCGGCCGCGAGCGCCCCACCGCGACGGCCTACTGGGGACTGTGGACAACCGTCACGACCCGCACGCGGGCCGTTTTCCTGCGCAAGGACGCGTACCTGTGCGTGCTGGGTGACGAGTCCCCTTCCATCCTCCCGACCGTCGCACTGGCCGAGTCGGCTGCAGACCTGAGCATCCGCGGAGGCAACTGCTACCAGCGGCGGTGACTACGCTGCTGCTTCCCTGACCCACCCCGCTGCCTTCTCCGCCATCATCAGCGTAGGGCTGTTGGTGTTGCCGCTGGTGATGGTGGGCATGGCGCCCGCATCCACCACGCGCAGGCCGGCGATCAGGCCGCCGCGGCCATCCCGCACGCGCATGCGGCTGTCCAGCACCGCCAGCGGGTCGCCGTCGCGGCCCATGGCGGTGGTGCCCACGGGGTGGAAGATAGTGGTGGCGATGTCGCCGGCCAGGCGGGCCAGGTCCTCGTCGCTCTGGTATTGCGGGCCGGGCTTGAACTCTTCGGGTTTGAATTTCGCGAGTGCGGGCTGCGCGGCGATGCGGCGCGTCACTCGCAGCGAGTCAGCCGCCACCTTGCGGTCGGCATCCGTGCTGAGGTAGTTGGGCGCGATGGCCGGTGCATCTGCGAAGCGTGGGCTCTTGATGCGCACGCTGCCGCGGCTCGTCGGGTTGAGGTTGCATACGCTGGCCGTGAACGCCGGAAAGCTGTGCAGCGGTTCGCCGAAGGCGTCCAGCGACAGCGGCTGCACGTGGTATTCGATGTTGCAGTGTGGCTGCGCGGGGTCGCTGCGCGTGAAGGCGCCCAGCTGCGACGGCGCCATGCTCATCGGGCCGCTGCGCGAGAGTGCGTACTGCAGGCCGATGCGCGCCTTGCCCATGAGCGTGGAGGCCAGCACGTTGAGCGTGGGCGCACCGTTGATCTTGTAGACCGCGCGGATCTGCAGGTGGTCCTGCAGGTTGGCGCCCACGCCGGGCAGGTCGGCCACCACGTCGATGCCATGCTGCTGCAGCAGTGCTGCGGGCCCAATGCCGGAGAGCTGCAGCAGCTGCGGCGAGCCGATGGAGCCCGCACAGAGGATCACCTCGCGCGTGGCGCGCACGGTGGTCATCGCGTCGCCCGTCCAGACCTCGGCGCCGGTGCAGCGCAGGCCGCCGTCGGCGTTCTTCTCCACCAGCAGCCGCGCCACCTGGCCGCGCGTCCACAGCTCGAAGTTGGGCCGGCCGTAACAGGTGGGGCGCAGGAAGGCCTTGGCCGTGTTCCAGCGCCAGCCGGCCTTCTGGTTGACCTGGAAGTACCCCACGCCCTCGTTGTCGCCGCGGTTGAAGTCGGTGGAGTGGGGCACGCCGGCCTGCTGCGCGGCGGCGGAGAAGGCGTCGAGGATGTCCCAGCGCAGGCGCTGCTTCTCCACGCGCCACTCGCCGCCGTGGCCGTGGAAGGTGGCGTGGGCGGAGTCGCGCGTGGCGGCCTGCGCGGCGTCGCCGAGGTAATGGTCCTCGTGCTGCTTGAAAGCGGGCAACACGTTGTCCCAGCGCCAGGTGTCGTCGCCGGTGGCTTGGGCCCACCCGTCGTAGTCGCGCGCCTGGCCGCGCATGTAGATCATGCCGTTGATCGACGAGCAGCCACCCAGCGTCTTGCCGCGCGGATAACGCAGCGTGCGGCCGTTGAGCCCGGCGTCGGGCTCGGTCTGGTAGAGCCAGTCGGTGCGCGGGTTGCCGATGCAGTAGAGGTAGCCCACCGGGATGTGGATCCAGTGGTAGTCGTCCTTGCCGCCGGCCTCGATCAGCAGCACGCGCTTGGAGGCGTCCTTGCTCAGCCGGTTGGCCATCAGGCTGCCGGCCGTGCCGGCGCCGATGACGATGTAGTCGAAGGTGGTGTTGTCTGCCATGGTGGCGGAGTGTGCCCCGTGCAGGGGGCTGCCACCAGTGAGATTGTGGGTGCTGCGATATTAAGATCGCAAATATGAGACCCGTCTCCGACCTGCAGCTGCTGAAGGCCTTCGTGGCCGTGGCGCGCACCGGCAGCGTCTCACAGGCCGCGCAGAGCCTGCACCTGAGCCAACCCGCCGTGAGCCTGCAGCTGCGCGCGCTGGCCGAGCAGACGGGCCTGGTGGTATTTGCGCGCAAGGCCCGCGGCCTGGAGCTCACGCGCGACGGTACGGCGCTGCTGCAGCATGCCGAGCGCGTGCTGGCCAGCCTGGCGGAGTTCAACGGCGTGGTCGGCGGGCTGCAGGGCGCCGTGCGCGGCCACCTGCGCATCGGCACCATCCTGGACCCACCCTTCACGCGCCTGGGCGCGTTCCTGCAGCGGCTGGTGGAGATCGCGCCGCAGGTGGACATCGAGATGGCCCAGGCCATGAGCGGCAGCGTGCTGGCGCAGATCCAGTCCGGTGCGCTGGACGTGGGGTTCTACTTGGCCGACGCGCCGCTGCCCGAGGGCCATGCGGTGGAGATGCGCATCCTCACGCGCTTCCAGTACCACGTGGTCGCGCCCGCGGGCTGGCAGTCGCGCGTGCAGGGCCGCGACTGGGCCGGTCTGGCGGCGCTGCCCTGGCTCGCGACGCCAGCCCATTCGGCCCACCACCGCCTGCTGGCCCGCGTCTTCGGCCCCGGCTCGGCCACCGGCCTCGAGCCGCGCCGCGTGGCGCTGGTGGACCAGGAAGCCTCGATGGTGGACTTGGTGAAGTCGGGCGTGGGGCTGTCGCTGATGCGGGACTCGATTGCGCTGCGTGAGAGCCAGGCGCATGGGCTGGCGATCGCGGACCGGGTGAGCCTGCCGTGTGCGCTGTGTTTCGTGTGCCTGCGGGTGCAGCGGCAGGAGCCGGCGGTGCATGCGGCGTGGGAGGCGATTGGGGGGGTGTGGCCGGGATAGGCCAACAGTCACAATCCATATCGACCCGCTACCCGCATCGCCTTTTGGTCCATAGCCAACCGCCGTTTCTTCGCCATGACTTCATCCAAGTCCACCTACGATATGCCGTCCGGAGCACCGATGCACTTCGTCAAAGAAGAGCACATCGAATACGGCTTCGTTGGCAAGCTCCAGAACCTGAAATACGAGTACCGCGACGACATCCGCGATCGCGCCGCACTGGAGAAGAACTTCCGCGAGAAGTTCGAGGCCCTCAATCGGGTCAAGCTCACCGGAGCCGAGTTCGCCAGGCTGCTGGATGAAATCGTCACCTCCGATGTCTACGCCGCGGCCAAGACCCTGCGCGGCATCAATGCCTTCACCCGCGACGACGGCACGCCGCTGAACTACACGCTGGTGAACATCAAGGACTGGTGCAAGAACCACTTCGAGGTTGTCCACCAGCTGCGCATCAACACCCACAACAGCCACCACCGCTACGACGTTCTCATCCTCATCAACGGCGTGCCCTGTGTGCAGATCGAGCTGAAAACCCTGGGCGTGAATCCGCGCCGGGCCATGGAGCAGATCGTCGAATACAAGCACGACCCCGGCAACGGCTACACCAAGACGCTGCTCTGCTTCATGCAGCTGTTCATCGTCAGCAACCGCGACCGCACCTACTACTTCGCCAACAACAACGCCCGCCACTTTGCCTTCAACGCCGACGAGCGCTTCCTGCCCATCTACGAGTTCGCGGATGAGGGCAACCGCAAGGTCACGCAGCTCGACGAGTTCGCCGAACACTTCCTGAAGAAGTGCGACCTGGGCCGCACCATCAGCCGCTACATGGTGCTGCTGGCCGGGGAGCAAAAGCTCATGGTCATGCGGCCCTACCAGGTCTATGCCGTGCAGCACATCGTCCAGTGCATTGCCGAAGACAACGGCAACGGCTACATCTGGCACACCACCGGCAGTGGCAAGACGCTCACCTCCTTCAAGGCCTCCACCCTGCTGAAGGAAAACGACCACGTCCAAAAGTGTGTGTTCGTCGTGGACCGCAAAGACCTGGACCGTCAGACGCGGGAGGAATTCAACAAGTTCCAGGAAGGCTGCGTCGAAGAAAACACCAACACCGCTGCCCTCGTGCGCCGCCTGCTGTCGGAGGACTACGCCGACAAGGTCATCGTCACCACCATCCAGAAGCTGGGCCTGGCGCTGGACGAGACCAGCAAGCGCAACAAGCAACGCAAGAAGAACGACCAGCCCACATACAAGCAGATGCTGGAACCGCTGGGAGACAAGCGCATCGTCTTCATCTTCGACGAATGCCACCGCTCGCAGTTTGGCGAGAACCACAAGGCCATCAAGGCGTTTTTTCCCAAGGCGCAGCTCTTCGGCTTCACCGGCACGCCCATCTTCAAAGAGAACGCGACAGTCGCCAGAATCTCGTCGAAGGCCGGGACTGAAGAAGCAGAGAAGACGCTCGTCACCACCCAGGACCTCTTCGAAAAGCAGCTCCACGCCTACACCATCACCCACGCCATCGAGGACGGCAACGTCCTGCGCTTCCACGTCGACTACTTCAAGCCCGAGGGCAAGAACCCGCCGAAGCCCGGCGAGGCCATCCCCAAGAGGGCCGTTATCGAGGCCATCCTCGCCAAGCACGACGCCGCCACGGGCGGGCGCCGCTTCAACGCCATCCTCGCCACCGCGTCCATCAACGATGCCATCGAATACCACTCGCTGTTCGAGACAATGCAGGCTGAGAAAGCGGCGGCCGATCCCGACTACAAGCCGCTGAACATCGCCTGCGTGTTCTCCCCGCCCGCCGAGGGCGATCCGGATGTGAAGCAGATCCAGGAAGACCTGCCGCAGGAGCAAGCAGACAACGAACAAGACCCCGAGGGCAAGAAAACCGCGCTCAAGGCCATCCTGGCCGACTACAACGCCCGCTACGGCAGCAACCACCGCTTGAGCGAGTTCGACCTCTACTACCAGGATGTGCAAAAGCGCATCAAGGACCAGCAGTGGCCGAATGCCGACTACCCGGCCGCGCAGAAGATCGACATCACCATCGTGGTCGACATGCTGCTCACCGGATTCGATTCCAAGTTCCTGAACACACTCTACGTGGACAAGAACCTCAAGCACCACGGCTTGATCCAGGCGTTCTCGCGCACCAACCGCGTGCTCAACGGCACCAAGCCCTACGGCAACATCCTCGACTTCCGCCAGCAGCAGGAATCAGTGGACACCGCCATTGCCCTGTTCTCCGGCGAGAAGACCGGCGAGCAGGCGCGGGAAATCTGGCTTGTTGACAAGGCCCCCGTCGTCATCCAGAAGTTGGAGACCGCCGTGCAGAAGCTGGGCGCCTTCATGCAGTCCCAGGGCCTGGCCTGCACGCCGTCCGCCGTGGCCAACCTGAAGGGCGACGCGGCCCGCGCCGCCTTCGTCACCCACTTCAAGGAAGTGCAGCGGCTCAAGACCCAGCTCGACCAGTACACCGACCTCACCGGGGACCACAAAGCCACCATTGAGCAGGTGCTGCCCGATGAGAACCTGCGCGGCTTCAAGGGCCAGTATCTGGAGACCGCCAAGCGGCTCAGGGCGCAGCAAGGCAAGAGTGGCAAGGAGGGCGACGGACCCGGCGCCGAGAACGACGTGGACCAGCTCGACTTCGAGTTCGTCCTCTTCGCTTCCGCCGTCATCGACTACGACTACATCATGGGCCTCATCGCCAGGTTCTCGGCCAAGGCGCCGGGCAAGGCCAGGATGACCCGCGAGGAGCTCATCGGCCTCATCAGCGCCGATGCCAAGTTCATGAACGAGCGCGACGACATCGCCGAATACATCGGCACGCTGAAGGCCGGCGAGGGCCTCTCCGAGGCTGCCATCCGCGACGGCTACACCCGCTTCAAGGCCGAGAAGAGCGCCAAGGAACTGGCCGCCATCGCCGCCAGGCACGGGCTCGCCATCGCGGCCCTGCAAAGCTTCGTGGACGGCATCCTCGACCGCATGATCTTCGACGGCGAACAACTCAGCGACCTCATGGCCCCGCTCGATCTTGGCTGGAAAGCCCGCAGCCAAGCTGAACAGGCCCTCATGGCCGACCTGATTCCCCTGCTCACCCAACGCGCCGGTGGCCGCGACATCTCTGGACTCAGCGCCTATGCATGAGCCCCCGCTCAACGAAGCCGCCTTGCTGGAGCGCATCGCGCTGGGCGAACACACCCGCCAACAGTTCAAGCGCCAAGTCCACAACCCCGACGCCCTGGCCGCGGAGCTGGCCGTGTTTGCCAACAGCGGGGGCGGCACGCTGCTCATCGGCGTGGACGACGACGGCACCATCGCCGGGCTGGGCGCCGCCGACATTCGCCAGCTCAACCAGATGCTGAGCAACGCCAGCAGCCAGCATGTGCGCCCGCCCGTTCACCCCCACACTGAAAACGTCAAGACCCACGCCGGGCTGGTGATGGTGGTGACCGTGCCCAACGGCCTGGCCAAGCCCTATCTGGACCAGCAAGGCCGCATCTGGGTCAAACACGGTGCGGACAAACGCCATGTGACCGCGCGCGAAGAAATGCAGCGCATGTTTCAGAGTGGCGGATTGGTCTACGCGGATGTGGTGCCCGTGGCCGGCACGACCAGTGCCGACCTGGACGAGCCCACCTTTCGCCGCTACTTGGCCCAGCACTACAGCGCAGATGCCATCCAAGCCGGGTTGCCGCTGGACGCCGTGTTGCAAAACCTGGGGCTGGGCGATGGCCTCGAACTCACCCTGGCGGGCCTCATGCTGTTTGGCCGCAACCAGCAGCGTTGGCGACCCGCCTACTCCATCAAGGCAGTGGCCTTCTTCGGTACCAGCATTGCCGACAGCCACTACCAGGACAGCCAGGACTTCAGCGGCACCCTGTCTGTCCAATACGCCGAGACGCTGGCTTTCATCAAACGCAACCTGCGCCGCGTGCAGGGCGACCAGGGCTTCAACTCACCGGGCATCCTGGAGGTGCCGGAGGTGGCTCTCCAGGAACTGCTGGTGAATGCCCTGGTGCACCGCGACTACTTCACCAGCGCGTCCATTCGCATTCTGGTGTTTCGCGACCGCATCGAGATCATCAGCCCAGGCCACCTGCCCGACAGCCTGAGCATTGACGACATACGCCATGGCAAAACCAACCGCCGCAATCCCACGCTGAGCGAACATGCCTTCCGCATCCTGCCTTACCGTGGCATGGGCAGCGGCATCCCCCGGGCGCTGGGCGAGTGGCCCCAGATTGAACTGGTCAGCGAGGTCAGCGGCAACCAGTTCACCGCCCGGGTGCAGCGGCCGCAGGCGGAGTTGGAAGGGGCCACCGAACAAGTCGAGGCCCCAGTCGAGGCCCCAGTCGAGGCCCCAGTCGAGGCCTCGGTGACCTTGACCGAAACGGACAAGAAAATCCTGCGCGCACTCGCGGCGCAACCACTGGGCCGCCACACCTTGCTGAGCACCTTGGGCTACAGCCAACCCACAGGCAACTACAAAGCGGCCATGGCCAAGCTGCTGCGCGCGGGCCTGATCGAACCCACCATTCCCGATAGACCCAACAGCCGTTCGCAGCAATACCGCATGACTGCCAAAGGTAATGGGGCTGTGAAATGAACGACAAGAAAACCTTGGTGCCGAAGCTGCGGTTTCCGGAGTTTCAAAGCGCTGGCGACTGGACGACAAAACAGCTTGGGGCGGTTGCGACGATTCGTACGGAAAAAGTTGGCAACAACGTTTGCGTGCCAATGAGCATCACATCGGGCGTGGGGCTTGTGAGCCAAGAAGACAAGTTTGGTCGCGTGATCGCGGGCGACTCATACAAAAATTACTTGCTCTTGAAGCCAAACGAATTTGCCTACAACAAGAGCGCCACCAAGGACTATCCCGAAGGGTTTCTCACCTTGTACTCGGGCACTGAGCTGGCAGCGGTCCCTAACAGCATATTCACTTGCTTTCGCATCAACGGAGATTCGCCAGATGTACGGTTTCTGAATTATCAATTCTCAGACAACCTTCACGGGCGCTGGCTGCGTAAATTCATTCAGGTGGGCGCTAGGGCTCACGGCTCGTTAAGCATCAACGACAACGATTTGATGGCGCTGCCAGTTCCCGTCCCAGCAGGCACGACATCAGTCACCGAACAAAAAAAAATTGCCGAGTGCCTGAGTTCGGTGGACTTGGCTGTGTCCGCGCAAGCACGGAAAGTGGACGCGCTCAAGACCAATAAAAAGGGTCTGATGCAGCAGCTTTTCCCCCGCGAAGGCGAAACCCAACCCCGCCTCCGGTTTCCCGAATTTCAAAACGCCGGGAAGTGGGACGATAAGCATCTTGGCGATTATTTCGATCCCATTCGGAATGGCTTTGTCGGCACCGCGACGCCCCATTACACGACGAGTGATGGTGTTCGATACCTCCAAGGGCGGAACATCAAGCAAGGGCGGATCGAAGCCGACAACCTAATTTTCATTACCAGTGAATTTCATAATCGGCAGCGCAAATCTCACCTCAAAACAGGTGACATCTTGATGGTCCAATCAGGGCATGTCGGAGAGTGTGCAGTTGTTCGCGCCGATTTCACTGGGTCCAACTGTCACGCGCTAGTCATCCTCACTCCGAAGCGGAAGGTAAGTTCAGAGTTCTTTGCTCACTACTTCTATTCGTCAATCGGTGAACTTGCGATCTTCCAGATTACGACCGGCAACACGATCAAACACATTCTGGCTAGCGAGTTGAAGACTTTGCCGGTGCTCGTTCCTGACTTGGCCGAACAGCAACGCATCGCTTCCTGCCTGAGTAGCCTCGACGCCCTGATCACCGCCGAAACCCAAAAGCTCGAAGCCCTCAAGACCCACAAGAAAGGGCTGATGCAGCAGCTTTTCCCATCACCGGAGGAAGTGGAGGCATGACCAGCAAGCCCAAGATTCATCGCTTGGCGAATCTGCGGAAGCTGGTCACACGGCTGCGAGATGATTTGAACAATCCCACGAAGCCGACGCATATCGTTTTCCTTTACGCCTACAACCGCACGGGCAAAACAAGGCTTGCCATGGAGTTCAAGGACGCAGGCAAGCGCAGGACCCGGAGAAATCCACAGGGTGTCGCGGACACGCTTTATTTCAACGCCTACACCGAAGACCTCTTCACTTGGGAGAACGATCTCGACGGTGATGCTGTCCGGCTACTGCGCCTCAATGATCGCTCTACTTTTTTCAATGGACTGAAAGATCTTGCGCTGGACGAAACCATTGCGGGCTATTTAAACCGTTACGCAGACTTCGATTTCGACATTGACTACACCAACTGGAAGATCAGTTTTTCCAAAGAGGTTCTGCGGCAGAGACCTGCCGCGGAGCCTGAGCGAATCATCGAGACGAACATCAAAATCTCTCGTGGAGAGCAAAACATCTTCATCTGGTGCCTTTTCATGGCTATCTGCGAGCGGATGCTCGACGGACACATCTCTTATCAGTCGAAGAAGTACCTTTACATCGACGATCCCATCTCATCACTGGACGACAACAACGCCATTGCCGTGGCCTGCGACCTCGCCCAGCTCCTGCGCCGGGCAGCGAGCCGAAGAGACCAGAACGGTGCTCCCGCGCCCATCAAGGTGGTTTTCTCGTCCCATCACGCCCTTTTCTTCAACGTGATGTGCAACGAAATCGGCAGAGCGAAAGATGGCGAGGCGAAAGTAACTCACAAGCGCTACTTCCTGCACCGCCCGAATGGAGACGGCGCATACACCCTGCGAGCCACGGAGGACACGCCGTTCTTCCATCACGTCGCGTCACTTGCTGAACTGAAACTTGCTGCGGACCCCAGCACTGGAAAGCTTTACACCTTTCACTTCAACGCTCTGCGCAGCATCATGGAAAAAACCGCGTCGTTCTTTGGGCACGCGGAGATCTCCTTCTGCCTCAAGGCGCTGAACAACGAAGAAGATCTGGCCCTCTTCAACCGCGCCCTGAACCTCCTCAGTCATGGCAAGTACGCCATCCACGAACCGACCGAGATGGGCGAAGACAACAAAGAGCTGTTTCGGCGCATTCTGGGAGACTTCATCACCAAGTTTCAGTTTGACCTGCCAGATATTTTGGTGACAGCGCCTGTCGTGGCTGCGCCTGTACCCGCCCCCGCGCCATGACCGACCTCATCCGTTACACCACCGAAGACGGGCGCAGTCAGATCAGGCTGCGGGCGAGAGACCAAACGGTCTGGCTGACGCAGCGTGAAATGGCCAAGCTCTTCGACGTCATCACGGACAACGTGGCGCGGCACCTGAAGAACATCTTCGAGGACGGAGAGCTGAGACGGGAGGCAACCACCGAGGAATCCTCGGTAGTTCAACCCGAAGGAGGGCGGGAAGTGCAACGCCCCGTCACGCTCTACAACATCGACGCCACGGGCGCGCTGTACCTCAAGTTCGACCAGGACCGCAAAAGGCAGGAAGCCGTTCAAGCCGACCGGCAGGACGAAGCCGAGTTGAAGGTGCTGGATACCAAGATCAAACGACGCCCGAAGCAATGACCGAAGCCAATCAAAAACAACTGGGCAACACCCTCTGGAGCATCGCTGACCAACTGCGCGGGGCGATGGATGCGGACGATTTCCGCGACTACATGCTGTCCTTCCTCTTTCTGCGCTACCTCTCCGACAACTACGAGACGGCGGCGAAGAAGGAGTTGGGGCGCGACTACCCCGATGTGGAGGGCGACGCGCGCAAGGTGCCGCTGGCGCTCTGGTATGCGAACAACGTGGACGACATTGCGGCGTTCGAGAAGCAGATGCGCCGCAAGGTGCATTACGTCATCCAGCCCGCGCACCTGTGGAACAGCATC
Organism: Burkholderiaceae bacterium; assembly: GCA_965278985.1. Taxonomy (GTDB): domain Bacteria; phylum Pseudomonadota; class Gammaproteobacteria; order Burkholderiales; family Burkholderiaceae_C; genus CAISIP01. The sequence continues at coordinate 5,422,667 of OZ257131.1, forward strand.
GCCAACCTGGCGCGCACCCAGAACGCGGAGCTGCTGAACACGCTGCAGGCAGGCTTCAAGTACATCGAGACGGAATCCTTTCAGAGCACCTTCCAGGGCCTGTTCTCCGAGATCGACCTGAGTTCGCCGAAGCTCGGCAAGACCTACGCCGACCGCAACGCCAAGCTCTGCACCATCATCCAGAAGATCGCCGAAGGACTGGCGCAGTTCTCCACGAACATCGATGCGCTGGGCGATGCCTACGAATACCTGATCGGCCAGTTCGCCGCCGGGTCCGGCAAGAAGGCGGGCGAGTTCTACACCCCGCAGCAGATCTCCGACATCCTCTCCGCCATCGTCACGTTGGACAGCCAGGAGCCGAAGACCGGTGCGAAGAAGCGGCTGGAGAGCGTGATGGACTTTGCCTGCGGCTCGGGTTCGCTGCTGCTGAACGTGCGCAAGAAGGTGGCCACGGCGGGCGGCACCATTGGCAAGATCTTCGGCCAGGAAAAGAACATCACCACCTACAACCTCGCGCGCATGAACATGCTGCTGCACGGGGTGAAGGACACGGAGTTCGAGATCTTCCACGGCGACACGCTGCTCAACGAGTGGGACATGATGCGCGAGCAGAACCCGGCCAGGAAGCCGAGCTTCGACGCCATCGTCGCCAATCCGCCCTTCAGCTACCGCTGGGAGCCGACCGACGCGCTGGCCGACGACGTGCGTTTCAAGAGCCACGGCCTCGCGCCCAAGTCCGCTGCCGACTTCGCCTTCCTGCTGCACGGTTTTCACTACCTCAAGGACGAAGGCGTGATGGCCATCATCCTGCCGCACGGGGTGCTGTTCCGGGGCGGGGCGGAGGAACGCATCCGCACCAAGCTGCTGAAGGATGGGCACATCGACACGGTCATCGGACTGCCTGCCAACCTGTTCTATTCCACCGGCATTCCCGTGTGCATCCTGGTGCTGAAGAAGTGCAAGAAGCCGGACGACGTGTTGTTCATCAACGCGGCTGAGCACTTCGTCAAAGGCAAGCGCCAGAACCAGCTGACAGACGCGCACATCGCCAAGATCGTCAAGACCTACCAGTTCCGCGAGGAAGAGGCACGCTACTCACGCAAGGTGGAGATGGCCGAGATCGAGAAGAACGATTTCAACCTGAACATCTCGCGCTATATCAGCACGGCGGTGGGCGAGGCTGAGATTGATCTGGACGCCACGCATCAGGAGCTGGTGGCGATTGAAAAGGCGATTGCGGTTGCGAAGGACAAGCACAACAGCTTTCTGAGAGAACTGGGTTTGAAGCTGTTGCCATAGCCACTCGCGCTACTGGTCCGCTTGGGCCTCAACCTGCCGCTGCAGCCCCCGCCGGCCGCTGCTGCAGCCGCCCAATGACCCGCAGGCACCACCAGATGCTGCCGAGTCCGAAGCCCACCACGCCCAGGCCGTACCCCCCCAGCGCACCCTGCACGCCATACCAGTGCTGGCCCAGCCACACGAAAGGAATCACGCCCAGCGTGGAGCGGCCCCAGTTGAACAGCGTGGAAGTCATGGGGTAGCCCAGGTTGTTGAAGGCCGCATTGGCCACGAACAACGCGCCGTTGAACAGAAAGCTGCCGGCGACGAAGAAGCAGAAGAAGATGATCACCTCGCGGGCCTGCCCCGTGGCGCGGAAGATGTCGGCCAGCAGCGGCGCTGTCAGTGCCAGCAGCGCCCACATGGCCAGCACGTAGAGCACCGTGACCTTCATGCTGTCCACGATGGCGCTGCGCACGCGGTCGTAGTGCCGCGCGCCGAAGTTCTGGCCGACGATCGGGCCGATGGCGCCCGAGAGCGCGAACAACAGCCCGAAGGCCACCGGGATCAGCCGCTGCACCACCGTCCAGCCGGCCACGGCATCGTCGCCGAAACGCGCCAGCGCCGCCGTCATGTAGGCATTGCCCACGGGTGTGGCGACCTGCGTGAGGATCGCCGGCAGGGCGATGGCGAGAAAGGGGCGCAGGTCGCCGCGCACCTGCGGCGCCCGGGGGCGCGCCACCATGCGGTGCACCCGCAACACGCCATACAGCCCGAAGGCTGCCATCACGATGCGTGCGAGCACGGTCGAGACAGCCGCGCCATGCACCCCCAGGCCGAGACCAAATATCAGCAACGGGTCCAGCCCCGCCGTCGCCACGGCGGCACCCAGCGTCACGTACATGGCGCGCCGCGCGTCGCCGGTGGCGCGCAGCAGGCCGGCCAGGCACATGCCCAGGCCCAGCACCGGCACGGAGGGCAGCGTGATCCAGGTGAGGGTGGCCGCGAGTTCGGCGGTGGCGCCACGCGCGCCCAGCCAGCCCAGCAGCAGGGGCACGGCCGGCAGCGCCAGCAGCGCCAGGCCGCCGGAGATGGCCAGCATGATAGCCACCGAGGAGCCTGCCAGTTCGCGTGCGCGCTGCGTGTCACCCCGCCCGATGGCGCGGGACGTCAGCGCCGTGGTGGCCACCGCCAGGCCGATGCACACGGAGAGGAAAAAGAACAGCAGCGTGGTCGAATACCCCAGCGCCGCGGTGAGCTCCGGCTTGCCCAGCATGCCCACGTAGAACAGGTTGATCGCATCGACGGCGAACACGGCGATCAGGCCCACGGCACCGGCCAGCGTCATGCGCCACACGTGGCCCATGGTGGAGCCGGTGACCAGGCGGGCAACAGCGGCGCCAGCAGCGGAAGGAGCAGGGGGCATGGTGGATGGCTGCTCGCGGTGCGGTGCCGCGGGCGTCTTGTCGTGAAAGGACTTGGGGTGTGGCAGCCCTCAGTTGCGGACTTCGCCTTCTCCGAGCACCACGAACTTCAGCGAGGTCAGGCCCTCGATGCCCACGGGGCCGCGGGCGTGGAACTTGTCGGTGCTGATGCCGATCTCCGCGCCCAGACCGAACTCGAAGCCGTCGGCGAAACGCGTGCTGGTGTTGACCATCACGCTGGCGGAATCCACCTCGCGCAGGAAGCGCTGCGCATGCATGTGGTTGCGTGTGAGGATGGCGTCCGTGTGGTGGCTGCCGTAGCGGTTGATGTGCGTGATGGCCTCGTCCACGCCGTCCACGACCTTGATGCTGATGATGGGCGCGAGGTATTCCTCGGACCAGTCCTGCTCGGTGGCGGGCACCAGCTTCGCACCGGCCACGGGCGCCAGCAGCGCCAGGCTCTCGGGGCAGCCGCGCATCTCCACGCCCTTGGCGGCATAGATGGCGCCGATCTGCGGCAGGAAGGCAGCCGCCACGCCGCGCGCCACCAGCAGGCTTTCGCTGGCGTTGCAGGGGCTGTATTTCTGCGTCTTGGCGTTGTCGGCCACCGCCACGGCCATGGCGATGTCGCAGGGGTCGTCGACGTAGGTGTGGCAGTTGCCGTCCAAGTGCTTGAGCACGGGCACCTTGGCATCGCGGCTGATGCGCTCGATCAGGCCCTTGCCGCCGCGCGGGATGGCCATGTCCACGTAGTCGGGCATGGCGATCAGGTGGCTCACAATCTCGCGGTCGGTGGTCTGCACCAGCTGCACGCCGTCGGCGGGCAGGCCGCTCTCGGTGAGGGCTTGTTGCACCAGCAGCGCCAGCGCCTTGTTGGACGCGATGGCTTCCGAGCCACCGCGCAGGATGCAGGCGTTGCCGCTCTTGATCGCCAGGCTGGCGGCCTCGATGGTGACGTTGGGCCGGCTCTCGAAGACCATCGCGAACACGCCGATGGGCACACGCATGCGGCCCACGCGGATACCGCTCTGCTGCTGCTGCATGCCCACGATGTCGCCGATCACGTCGGGCATGGCGGCGAGCTGGTCGCAGCCCAGGGCCACGGTCTCGAGGACCTTGGGCGTGAGCTTCAGGCGGTCCACCATGGGGGCAGACAGGCCCGCGGCTGTGGCGCGGATGATGTCTTCCTGGTTGGGGGCCTGCAGTGCCTCCACGTTGGCACGCAGCAGCGTGGCCAGGCGGCGCAGGCAGGCGCTGCGCTGGGCCGCGGGGGCACGCGCCATGAGGCGCGATGCGGCACGGGCTTGCACGCCCAGGGCCTGGCTGGTTTCGGCGATGTTCAGCGCATTCATGCAGGCATTTTCGCACCGCGGGCTGGTTCCCGCGTTGCGCGCGTGGCCGGGGCCGGCGCGCAGTGGCTGCACAGCCGCATGGCCAGCAGCCGCAACGCCTGCCAGCCGTTCGTGGGCCAACCGGGCGATGGCAGGCCCTTGACGATGCCGTCGACGCGGTGTGCGTCCAGCAGCAGGCCCGAGAGCGTGGCGGCATCCAGGCGCGGCAACACGCGTTCGAAGAGGCGCTCCTTGTTGCCCCAGACGCGCTGCTCACGCAGGGCCATGGGCAGCGGTCGGCCATCGGCCATCGCGTCGCGCACGCGCTTGAGCGCACGAATGTCCTCGGCCAGCGTGTAGTGCACCAGCACCTCGGCCTCGCCTTCGGCCTGCAGGCCGTCGAGCATGCGTTGCACGCGGGCGTGCTGTCCGGCCAGCACGGCCTCGGAGAGCTTGAACACGTCGTAACGCGCGACGTTGAGCACCGCGGCCTCGATGTCGTCGAAGCCCAGCTCCCCCTCGGGGTATAGCAGCGCGAGCTTCTGGATCTCCTGGTGCGCGGCCAGCAGGTTGCCTTCCACGCGGTCGGCAAAGAACTGCAGCGCGCGCTGGCCTTCCTCGCCGGCCTTCACGCGCTGGTTCTGGCGCGCCAAGCGCTGCGCCAGCCACTGCGGCAGCGCGGCGCGTTCGATGGACTCCACAGGCAGGCTGTGACCGTGGTTCTCCAGCGCCATGAACCAGGCCGTGCCACGCGTCGTGCGGTCCAGCCGCGGCAGCAGCACCAGGGTCAGCGTGTCCTGGTTGCCACGGGCCTGCTCGGCTATTCTCTGCAGCGCCACGCTGCCGTCCTTGCCGGGCTTGCCGCTGGGGATCCGGATCTCGACGATCTGCCGGTCCGAGAACAGGGACAAGGAGCTGCCGGCAGCCAGCACGGCGCTCCAGTCGAAATGCGCACCGGCCACGGCATGCACCGTGCGCTCGGTGTAGCCGGCCGCGCGTGCCGTCGCGCGGATCGCATCGGCTGCCTCCTGGGCCAGCAGCGCCTCGTCGCCATGGATGGTGTAGAGGCTGCCCAGGCCCTTCTGCAGGTGGCTGGCCAGCTGGGCCGGGGCGATCTGCATGCTGCTCCGTGGCTCGCGCTCAGGCGATGGTCTTCACGGCCGCGAGCCGGCGCAACAGCTGCTGCACCAGGTCGGACTGCATGTCGCGGTAGATCTGCGCTTCCTCGGCCTCCTTGGCCAGCACCGCGGACTCGTTGAAGCTGATGTCCCGCTGCAGCAGCAACTCGGTGTCGGGCGTGACCTCGCGGCCCTGCGGCGTGCGCAGGCGGTAGCGCATGCGGGTGCGCAGCTGGAACTCGCGCACCTGGCCCGAGGTGTTCACGCCCACCACGGTCTTCTCGCGTAGGTCGGCCAGGATGTCGAGGATGACGTCGGCGGTGTCACGCTGCGCGAGGTCTTCCACCACGTGCACCGTGCCCTGTGCGCGCAGGTTGCGCTTGAGCTCGTTGGTGAACGCGGAACCGGCGCCGTTCACGTAGATGCTCTTGAAGGCAAAGTCGGGCGCGCCGCGCAGCTGGAAGCCGCAGCCGGTCATCAGCCCGGCCAGGGGCAGCAGCAGCGTGGCGTGGAGGAGGCGGCGGCGGGTGGACGGCATGGCTTCAGACCACCACGTTGACCAGCCGGCCCGGCACCACCACCACCTTCTTCGGCGTGGCGCCCTTGGCATGCAGCTGGAAGGCCTCGCTCTGCAGCGCAGCGGCCTCGATGGCCTCGCGCGTGGCGGCCGCCGGCACCTTCACGGAGCCGCGCAGCTTGCCGTTGACCTGCAGCATCAGCTCCACTTCGTCCTGCACCAGCGCAGCGTCGTCGACCTGCGGCCAGGGCGCGTCGAGCAGCTCGCCCAGCACGCCCGCGTAGCCCAGCGCCTGCCACAGGGCATGCGTGACGTGGGGCGTGGCGGGGTAGAGCGCGCGCAGCAGCACGCCGAAACCTTCGGCCAGCGCGACCTGCGCACCAGCGCTGTCCACGGCCTTGAAGTCCTCCAGCGCGTTGAGCAGCTTCATGGCGCCGGAGACGACCGTGTTGTACTGCATGCGCTGGTAGTCGTAGTCCACCTGCTTGAGCACGGTGTGCACTTCGCGGCGCAGCGCCTTGGCCTCGGGGCCAAAGGCGACCTCACCCAGGTTGTGCGCGCCGGCGACGGCCTTGGCAGTCGCTTCCATGTCCATCGCGCCGAGCTTCGCACCGAAGTTCCACACGCGGCGCAGGAAGCGGTAGCTGCCTTCGACGGCCGCGTCGTTCCACTCCAGCGTGGCCTCGGGCGGCGCCGTGAACATGGTGTAGAGCCGCGCCGTGTCGGCGCCGTACTTCTCGATCAGGTCCTGCGGGTCGACGCCGTTGTTCTTGCTCTTGCTCATGGTGCCCACGCCGCCGTAGTCCACGGCCGAGCCGTCGGCCTTGAGGCGTGCACCCGTGACCTTGCCGGCCTCGTCGTGCAGGTTCTCCACGTCGGTGGGCCAGAAGTACTCGATGCCGCCCTTCTCGTTGCGGCGCGAGTAGATGTGGTTGAGCACCATGCCCTGCGTCAGCAGCTTGGTGAAGGGTTCGTCCACCTGCACCAGGTCGAGGTCGCGCATGACCTTGGTCCAGAAGCGCGCATACAGCAGGTGCAGGATCGCGTGCTCGATGCCGCCGATGTACTGGTCCATCGGCATCCAGTACTGCGTGCCCTCGGCCACCATGGCCTGGTCGTTCTTCGGGTCGCAGTAGCGCATGAAGTACCAGGACGAGTCCACGAAGGTGTCCATGGTGTCGGTCTCGCGCCGCGCGGGCTTGCCGCACACGGGGCAGACCACGCCGGCGTGGAAGCCTTCGTGCTTGTGCAGCGGGTTGCCGCTGCCGTCGGGCACGCAGTCCTGCGGCAGCACCACGGGCAGGTCGCGCTCGGGCACGGGCACGGCGCCGTGTTCGTCGCAGTGGATGATCGGGATCGGTGTGCCCCAGTAGCGCTGGCGGCTCACGCCCCAGTCGCGCAGGCGCCAGGTGGTCTTCTTGCCGCCCAGACCGCGTCGCTCCAGCTCGTGCGAGACGGCCGTCACGGCCTCCTCGTGCGACATGCCGCTGAAGTCGCCGGAGTTGATGACCACACCACGCTGCTTGTCACCGTACCAGTCGTGCCACTGCGCGTAGTCGAACTCCTCGCCGTCGACGTAGATGACCTGCAGGATCGGGATGTTGTACTTGAGCGCGAAGGCGAAATCGCGTTCGTCGTGGCCGGGCACGCCCATCACGGCGCCGTCGCCGTAGCCGATCAGCACGTAGTTGCAGACCCACACCTCGACCGGGTTGCCGCGGATCGGGTGCTCGACGAACAGGCCGGTGGGCACGCCTTCCTTCTCACGCGTGGCGAGTTCGGCCTCGGTGGTGCCGCCGGCTTTCAACGCGGCGATCTTCTCGGCCAGCTCGGGGCGCAGTTCGGCAGCACGCGCGGCCAGCGGGTGCTCGGGCGCCACCGCCACGAAGGTCACGCCCATGATGGTGTCGGCGCGCGTGGTGAACACGTGCAGCTTGCCGTCCTGCAGCGGTTGCCCGTCCGCATCGCGGATGTCGTGCGGGAAGGCGAAACGCACGCCTTCCGAGCGGCCGATCCAGTTGTCCTGCATCAGCTTCACGCGCTCGGGCCAGCCGGGCAGGTGCAGCTGTACCTGCTCCAGCAGTTCCTGCGCGTAGTCGGTGATCTTGAGGTAGTAGCCCGGGATCTCGCGTTTCTCCACGGGCGCGCCGGTGCGCCAGCCCTTGCCGTCGATGACCTGTTCGTTGGCCAGCACGGTCTGGTCCACCGGGTCCCAGTTCACGGTCTGGGTCTTGCGGTAGGCGATGCCCTTCTCGAGCATCTTCAGGAACAGCCACTGGTTCCACTTGTAGTAGCTCGCATCGCAGGTGGCCACTTCACGGCTCCAGTCGATGGCCAGCCCCATCGCCTGCATCTGCTTCTTCATGTAGGCGATGTTGTCGTAGGTCCACTTCGCCGGAGGCACACCGTTCTTCATCGCGGCGTTCTCGGCCGGCAGGCCGAAGGCATCCCAGCCCATGGGCATGAGCACGTTGTAGCCCTTCATGCGCAGCTGCCGCGTGAGCATGTCGTTGATGGTGTAGTTGCGTACGTGGCCCATGTGCAGCTTGCCGCTGGGGTAGGGCAGCATGGAGCAGGCGTAGTACTTCGGTCTCGATGTGTCTTCCGTCACCCGGTAGGCATCGTTGGCGCTCCAGTGCGCCTGGGCGGCACGTTCTACGGCGAGGGGATCGTATTTGTCTTGCATGGCGTGCGGAGGGCGGGCAGAAGGGCCGCGGCTCTTGATTCTAGGCGGTGGCCTCCCGGTGCCGGGCCGGATGCGGCCCGTGGCGGAGGCGGCGGATCAGCGCGGGCTGTCGCCGGGCTCGGCCACGAAGCCGATGCGGCCCAGCCCGGCCTTCTGCGCGATCCCCATCACCTCGACCACGCGGCCGTAGGGCACCGTCTTGTCGGCGCGCAGCTGCAGCTCGGTGTCGGGGTTCTGCTGGGCGACCAGGGCCAGCCGCTCGGCCAGTGCGGTGGCGGCGATGGGCTGGTCGTCCAGGTAGGTTGCGCCAGCCTTGTCCACGACCAGCAGCACCGCCGGGGCGTTTTCCTGGGGCTGCGCCGCGTCCGAGCGGGGCAGGTCCAGGCGGATGGAGCTGGCCAGCAGCGGCGCCGTGATGATGAAGATCACCACCAGCACCAGCATCACGTCGATCAGCGGCGTCATGTTGATGTCGCTCATCGGCGACGGACCTGCGCTGCGGTCGAGCCGGCCGAATGCCATCAGGGCTCCCGCCGCACGGGGGTTGCGCTGCTGAGCAGCAGGTCGCGCAGGTCGCGGGCGAATCCTTCCAGGTCGGCCTCGATGCGCCCGGCGATGCGCCCGAGCACGTTGTAGGCCAGCACGGCCGGGATGGCCACGGCCAGGCCGGCGGCGGTCATGATCAAGGCCTCGCCCACCGGCCCCGAGATCTTGTCGATGCTGATCTGGCCGGCACTGGAGATGCCCACCAGCGCGTGGTAGATGCCCCATACCGTGCCCAGCAGGCCCACGAAGGGCGCGGTGGAGCCCACGGTGGCCAGCAGCACCTGGCCAAACTGCAGCTTGTGCAGGCCAGCATGCAGCTGTTCGCGCAGCACACGCGTGAGTTGCTGCGAGCGGTCGCCCGCCGTGGCGAGCGTGCCATCGGCGCCCAGCGTGGTCGCGGCGATCAGCGGGGCGACGAGCGCGTCGCGGTCGAGTGCCTGGGCCTTGCGTTGCCCGTCCGCGAGGTCGGCGGACTGCCAGAACGCCAGCGTGCTGCGCCGTACGTCGGAGGCCGCGCGTCGCAGCATCCAGCCCTTCCAGAGGATCACCACCCAGCTGGCGATGGACATCAGCAACAGCAGGAGCGCCACCGTGCGGCTGATGGCGTCTCCGCGGGCCAGGACTCCCAGGGCGCCCATGGATGCGCGCTCAGGCCGCCGGGGCGGCGGCGATGGGCTCCAGGCCCAGCACGTCGAACATGTCGAACAGGCCGCGTTCGCGCGTGGCCAGGAAACGCGCCGCGCGCAGGCTGCCCTGGGCATAGGTGACGCGGCTTGACGACTTGTGGCTGATCTCAATGCGTTCGCCGATGCCGGCGAACAGCACGGTGTGGTCACCCACGATGTCGCCGCCGCGGATGGTGGCGAAGCCGATGGAAGAGGGGTCGCGCTCGCCCGTCACGCCGTGGCGCGCGAACACACCATGTTCCTGCAGGTTGCGGCCCAGGGCGGTGGCGATCACCTCGCCCATCTTGAGCGCGGTGCCCGAGGGCGCATCCACCTTGTGGCGATGGTGGGCCTCGATGACCTCGATGTCGTAGCCGGTGGCCAGCGCCTTGGCCGCCATTTCCAGCAGCTTGAGCGTCACGTTGACGCCCACGCTCATGTTGGGCGCCATCATGATGGCAATGTCCTTCGCGGCCCCTGCGATGGTGGCCTTCTGGGCCTCGTCGAAGCCGGTGGTGCCGATGACCATCTTCACACCTTGCGCACGGCAGGCGGCCGCGTGGCGCAGCGTGCCCTCGGGCCGCGTGAAGTCGATGAAGACGTCCGCATCCGACAGCGCGGCCTGCAGGTCGTCGGTCACCAGCACCTTGCCGGGCTGGCCGAGGAAGGCCGTGGCATTGCTGCCGATGTGGGGACTGCCGGGCACGTCCAGCGCGCTGGCCAGGACGCAGTCGGGTGCCTGTTGCACGGCGTCGATGAGCATCTGGCCCATGCGCCCGGAGGCGCCGGCGATGCAGATTTTCAGGGGAGCGTTGTCTGCCATGGGGGCGGGGACGCCCTCAGGGCGTGCTGGTGGATTCGAGGGGCGGGTAGGAGTCGGGAAGCGGTGCGGCCGGTTTGGGCGCGGGCGCCGTGGCCGCCGCGGGTTTGGCTGCAGGCTCGAACTTTTTCAGCTCTTCTTCGGTGGCCACGAGGTTGGGCACCTTGCCGGTCTTGCGGCCTGAATCCAGCGAGGCCACGAACTCGGCCTCCGACGGCAGCGGGTCGGCCTCGAAGCGTTCGAGGAGGTTGTCCTTGAAGAACACCGCGACCTTGCGCTGCTGCGGCTCCTGCCCCTTGCGGCGGAAGGTGAAGATGTAGTCCCAGCGGTCGGCGTGGAACACGCTTTGCAGCAGCGGCGTGCCGAGGATGTCGCGCACGGTGTTGCGGTCCATGCCGGTGCGCAATGCCGCCACCTGTTCGCTCGAGACGACGTTGCCCTGCACCACGTCGATCTGGTAGGGCGTGACGATGCTGGAGATGCTCCGGCTGGCGCCATCGAAACTCGAACAGGCACCCAGCAGGACGGTGATGGCGAGGACGGCGGAGGCGCGCAACACCTGGCAGGCGGGAACAGGCATGGTCAGGAGTGAGGCGATATGATCGATGGATTGTAGCCGGTGAGCCTTTCTCGGCCGACCGACACGCAGAGGATGGATGCCCCATGGCCAACATTGACGAACTCAAGAGCACCGGCCTCAAGGCCACCCTGCCGAGGCTGAAGATCCTCGAAATCTTCCAGACCGGCAAGCAGCGGCACATGACGGCCGAAGATGTTTTCCGTGTGCTGCTGGGCGAGCATTCCGATGTGGGCCTGGCCACGGTGTACCGCGTGCTGACCCAGTTCGAGCAGGCAGGCATCCTGTCACGCAGCCATTTCGAATCGGGCCGCGCGGTCTACGAACTCAATGAGGGCCAGCACCACGACCATCTGGTGTGCACGTCGTGTGGCAAGGTCGAGGAGTTTTTCGACGCCGAGATCGAGAAGCGTCAGGCCGCCGTCGCCAAGGCCAAGGGCTGGGTCGTGCAGGACCACGCGATGTCGCTGTATGGCCTGTGCGTGGAATGCAGCGCGCAGCAGGCCGCCAAGGCTGCCGCCCTCTAGAGGCTCAATCGCTGCCGCCGTCCATCGCCTGGCGGTGGCGCGCGACAAACTCCTGATACGTGTCGATGCCGCGCAGCTGCAGGATGGTGTTGCGCACGGCCGCTTCCACCAGCACGGCGATGTTGCGGCCCGCCACCACCTGTATCACCACCTTGAGCACGGGGATACCCAGCACATCCTGCGTCAGCGGCTCGTAGGGAATCCGCTCGTACTCGCGCTCCAGCGTCTCGCGGCGCACCAGGTGCACGATCAGGCGCAGCCGGATCTTGCGGCGCACGGCGGTCTCGCCGAAGATGGCGCGGATGTCCAGCAGGCCGATGCCGCGCACCTCCAGCAGGTTCTGCAGCAGCTCGGGGCAGCGGCCTTCGATGGCGGTCTGGTTGATGCGGTACAGGTCCACTGCGTCATCGGCGACCAGGCCGTTGCCGCGCGAGATCAGCTCCAGGCCCAGCTCGCTCTTGCCCAGGCCTGATTCGCCCGTGATCAGCACGCCGAGGCCCAGGATGTCCATCAGCACGCCGTGCATCGAGGTGCGCTCGGCGAAATGCTTGGACAGGTAGGCCCGCAACACATCGATCACATAGGCGGAGGATGACTCCGTCGAGAACATCGGGATCTGCGCCCGCTCACACATCGACACCAATGCGTCGGGTGGTGACTGGCCATCGGCCAGCACCAGGGCCGGTGGCTCCAGCGTGACAATGCGTGCGATTCGCCGGGCGCAGTCCTCGGGCGTCGCGTTCGTCAGGTAGGCGATCTCGCGCTCACCGAGCACCTGCACGCGGTAGGGATGGATGTAGTTCAGGTAACCGACCAGGTCGGCGCTGGAGCGGGCCGCGCGGACCGCCACCTCATCGAAGCGGCGTTCGGAAGCCCCCAGGCCCGCCATCCACTGCCACTTGAGCTGGGTGCGGAATTCCTCGAACAGGACATCGGCGCTGACGACGGTCGGTTTCACCGTGGCGTGCGCCGTTCGCAGCGGTTCACTGGAGTACCTTCGTGCTGCGCACTGCGGTTTTGAGCGCCTTCGGGCGGCCGTGCGGCGCTCAGGCGGGCTGCGAGGAAGTCCACTGCGCGATCAGGCCGTGCAGTTCGGCGGCGTCGGTGCTGGCGCGCATCTTGTCGCGCAGCGCCGCGTCGCTGAGCAGCTCGGCGATCTCGGAGAGGATTTCGAGGTGTTTCTGCGTCGCCGCCTCGGGGACCAGCAGGAAGATCAGCAGGCCCACGGCGATGTCGTCCGGCGCGTCGAAGCCGATGGGGCCTTCCAGCTGGAATACAGCGGCCATCGGTGCCTTCAGCCCCTTGATGCGGCCATGCGGAATGGCGACGCCGTGTCCCAGGCCGGTGGAGCCCAGGCGCTCGCGCGAGAACAGGCTGTCGGTGACAAGCGCGCGGCTCAGGCCGTGCAGGCTTTCGAAGAGCAGCCCCGCTTCTTCGAACGCGCGCTTCTTGCTGGTGGCATCGACACGCACGAGCACTTGTGCGGGAGGCAGGATGGACGCGAGGCGGTTCATGGTGGGCGTTGAATTATGCACACAAAAAAAAGCTGCCCGCGTACGGACAGCTTTCAGGGAGTTCGAATTGTGGCAGGACTACATCAGGCGCTTGGGCGCTTCATGGTGGTGGTCCTGCAGGCGGTCCTTGTGGCGCACGACCTGGCGGTCCAGCTTGTCCACCAGGTCGTCCACGGCCGCGTACAGATCCTCGTGCGAGCTTTCAGCGAAGAGATCGTTGCCCTTCACGTGGATGTTGCATTCGGCACGTTGTCGCCTTTCCTTTTCCTTCTGCTTCTCAACGGTGAGTAGCACCTTGACATCGACCACCTGGTCGAAATGACGGTTGATGCGATCGAGCTTGTTCGTGACGTAACTGCGCAGTGCGGGGGTAACTTCAAGGTGGTGACCGCTGATCGTCAGGTTCATGGATGTCCTCCTGTTTGCTCGCCAGTGAATGGCCGTTTGCTTGCGCACGCGGCCGGGAAAAACGCCTTGTTCGGCAGTGGCTGCGCTGCCTCCATGGGTTCACTATGCGCCGGAAAGAGGCCAAATGCAATGCCGTCCGGAAGGCCGTATGCAACCACGGTGTAACGCCTGTGGATAGTCACAGTCCGCAGGCTTTTGTGCCCCTGCGCGCCTTCGAAAGGCCCAGTGCTCGACGGTTGCAATAAACTGCAACACAAAGCCACCTCCCATGAGCCTGGACACCATCATCCACTCCGGCATGCGCCCGCTCGGTCGTCCGAGCCTGGGCCTGGTGCTGATGGGCGGGGGCGCCCGCACGGCCTACCAGGTGGGCGTGTTGCGGGCGCTGGGCCGCTTGCTGAAGTCGCACCCCCAGGCGTCGCGCGGCTTTCCGTTCCAGGTGTTGGTGGGTACCTCCGCGGGCGCGATCAACGCGGCGTTCCTCGCGGGGCGCGCCATGCAGGGCCTGGCGGCCTTCGAGCAGCTGGCGGAGTTCTGGGGGCGCTTGCGCTCCAACGATGTCTACCACCTCAACGTGCCCGCATGGGTGCGTTTCAGCCGTTTCGCGGTGGCCTTGAGCCTGTCGCGCAAGGCGCGCGCCAACGGGGCCTTGATGGACAACAAGCCCCTGGCGCGCACGCTCTCCGAGGGCATCCTGCTGGGCGGCATCCAGGACGCACTGCGCTCCAGGACCATCGACGCGCTGGCCGTGACCGGGTCGAGCTACACCAGCGGCGTGCACTGGACCTTCTGCCACACCGCCAGCCGCGCGGACTTCCGCGGTTGGGCCCGCCCAGGGCGCCGCGCCGAGTACCAGCCGTTGCTGATCGACCACCTGATGGCGTCCAGCGCGATCCCCTTCCTGTTCCCGTCCACGCCGCTGCATGTGGATGGCCGCGACGAGCATTTCGGCGATGGCTCGATGCGCCAGGTCACGCCGCTGTCGCCGGCCATGCACCTGGGTGCGCGCAAGATCATCGTGGTGGGCGTGGGCCAGCCCGAGCGCTCGGGGCTGGTGGCCGATGGCCCGGGTGCCGCCACGCGCGGCCCCACGCTCGGCAGCATGGCGGGCCATGTCATGGCCAGTGTCTTCCACGACACCTTGCAGGCCGACGTGGAGCAGACCCAGCGTGTCAACACCACCATGCGCCAGCTGCCGCCGCAGGTCGCGTCGCACATGCCCTTCAAGACGGTGGAGGTGGTGTCGATCTCACCCACGCGATCACTGGACGCGCTGGCGCAGCAGCACACCCGCGAGATGCCGGCCGTGATCCGCGATGCACTCGGTGCCGTGGGCATGCTCAAGGGCAGCGGGGGCACACTGGCCAGCTACCTGCTGTTCGAGCCCGGTTTCGTGCAGGCGCTCATCGGCATGGGGGAAGCCGACGCGCTGGACCGCAAGAGCGAGCTGCTCGATCTCATCCTTGATCGTTGACGCCTGAGGGCATTGGGATGGCGGTGCCATAATCCGGGCCGCCCTTCGCGCCCCGTCAGCGCGGTCCGGTCCGCTGCCATTGCGAGCCATCCTGGATTCTTCGGAGTGAGCCCATGCTCAACGTCTTCACGCTTGCCAATGGCCGACTGTTCCAGGAGGAGATCGAGTCGCTGGAAGAGCTCTCGCGCTTCCAGCCCATCTGGGTGGACCTGGAGTCCCCCACGGCCGACGAGAAGCGCTGGATCGCGCAGTATTTCGGTGTCTCCATCCCCGAGGACGCGATGGACGACGACATCGAGGAGTCCGCGCGGTTCTATTCGGCCGAGAACGGCGATCTGCACATCCGCAGCGACTTCCTGCTCGCCGACACGGACGGCCCGCGCTCGGTGCGCGTGGCCTTCATCCTGAACCTCTTCAACGAGGACCTGCGCAGCAAGAACGTGTTGTTCTCGATCCATGACGAGGACGTGCCCGTTTTCCGCCTGCTGCGCCTGCGCGCGCGCCGGGCGCCCGGCCTCATCGAGGACGCGCGCGAGGTACTGCTGAAGCTCTTCGACGCGGACGCGGAATACTCTGCCGACACGCTCGAGGGCATTTACGAGGAACTGGAGAAGGTCAGCGTGAAGGTGCTGTCGGGGGACATGACCGACGAGCGCGCCGGCGAGGTGCTGGGCGCCATCGCGCGCCACGAGGACTTGAACGGCCGCATCCGCCGCAACGCCATGGACACGCGCCGCGCCGTGAGCTTCATGATGCGCAGCAAGATGCTCGGCGCGGAGCAGTTCGAGGAGGCGCGGCAGATCCTGCGCGACATCGACTCGCTGGATTCGCACACGGCCTTCCTGTTCGACAAGATCAATTTCCTGATGGACGCGACCGTCGGTTTCATCAACATCAACCAGAACAAGATCATCAAGATCTTCTCGGTGGCCAGCGTGGCCATGCTGCCCCCCACGCTGATCGCCAGCCTCTACGGCATGAACTTCCGCTTCATGCCGGAGCTGGACTGGGCGTGGGGCTATCCGTATGCGTTGGCGTTGATGGCGGCCAGTGCGATCGTGCCCATGTGGTACTTCCGCCGGCGGGGGTGGCTGGGCTAGCGCGCAGCGCTCAGGGCCCCGGCCGGAGCAACGCGTCCACGATGGCCGCCGAATAGCGGCTGGCCACTGCGCCAATGAAGCGCACGAAGTCGACATGCGCGGCATCGTCCGCGCGATCCGAGATGGTGCGCACTGCGGCGAAGGGGCAGCCGTAGTCGTGGCAGACCTGGGCAATGGCGGCGCCTTCCATCTCCACGGCCAGCGCATCGGGCAGCGCCGTGCGCAGCGCGTCGCTCTCCGCGCCCGTGGCCACGAAACGGTCGCCGCTCAGCACCAGGCCGCGGTGCAGGCGCGGCGCGGAGAGCGCGAACTCGGCAACCGCCCCAGCCCCCAGCAACCGCTCGGGATCACCCAGCACCTGAGCCGCAGCGCGCGCAAGCCGTTCGGCAAGCGCTGCGTCCGTGGCGAAGCGGTCCAGGCTGTACAGCGGCACCTGGTAGCGCGGAAACAGGGGCGAGGCGTCCATGTCGTGCTGCAGGAAGGCATCGCCCACCACTACGTCGCCGACCCGCACACCCTCGCCGAGGCCACCGGCCACACCCGTGAACACGATGCTGTCGACATCGAAGCGTTCCAGCAGCGCGGCGGCGGTGGTGGCCGCTGCCACCTTGCCGATGCGCGACAGCACGGCGACGACCTCCTGGCCGTGCAGCGTGCCGCAGCAGAACTCACGCCCGGCCACCGTGACCCGGTGGGCATCGGGCAGCAGGGCCAGCACGGCGTGCAGCTCTTCGTGCAGGGCGCTGACGATTGCGAGGCGGGGCATGCCTTATTGGAGCATGGGGCGCAGGCGTTGGCGGCCCCTATTGCACGCAGATCGAGCTATCCCGTGGCAGCAGGGTTGGCTGGACCCATCCAGTGCACCCGTGGAACCGGCTTTGCCGGACCACCGGGTGCGCCCCCAGTGGGGGGATGGGACGGTTACACGCAGTGAACCGTCCAAACGGGGGCGTCATTTTTTATCGCGCAGTTCGCGCCGCAGGATCTTGCCCACGGGCGTCTTGGGCAGGTCGGTGCGGAATTCGATGACGCGGGGTTGCTTGTAGCCCGTGAGGTTTTCGCGGCAGTAGGCGCGCACCTGTTCTTCGGTGAGGCTGGTGTCCCTGCGCACGATCACCAGCTTCACGGCCTCGCCGGTCTTCTCGTCGGGCACACCCACGCAGGCGCATTCCAGCACGCCCGCCAGTCCGGCCACCACGTCCTCCACCTCGTTGGGGTACACGTTGAAGCCGCTGACCAGCACCATGTCCTTCTTGCGGTCGACGATTTTGAAGTAGCCACGCGCATCCATGGTGCCGATGTCGCCGGTCTTGAAGTAGCCGTCGGCGGTCATGACCTTCGCGGTCTCGTCGGGGCGCTGCCAGTAGCCGGCCATCACCTGCGGGCCTTTGATGGCGATCTCGCCGGCGCTGCCTTCCGGTACCGCGTTGCCCTCGTCGTCAACCAGCTTCATCCAGGTGCTGGGCAGCGGCACGCCGATGGTGCCGGTGTATTCCTTGTTCGTGGTCGGGTTGCAGCTGGCCGAGGGGCTGGTCTCCGACAGGCCGTAGCCCTCGCAGATCGGGCAGCCGGTCTTGTCCAGCCACAGCTTGGCCACGGCGCCCTGCACGGCCATGCCGCCACCGACCGAGACCTTCAGGTGGCTCCAGTCCACGGTGTTGAAGTCGGGGTGGTTGGCCAGGCCGTTGAACAGCGTGTTGACGGCCGGAAAACTGTGGATCTTGTGCTTGGAGAGTTCCTTCAACACGGCCGGCAGGTCGCGCGGATTCGGGATCAGCACCAGCTTGCCACCGGTGCGCATCGACAGCATCATGCCCACGGTGAACGCGAAGATGTGGTACAGCGGCAGCGCGCACACGGCCGTGGACTGCTCGCCTTCGGGGATGGCCCGCATCACCGGCGCGTTCCAGGCCTCGGACTGCAGCACGTTGGCGATCACGTTCCGATGCAGCAGCACGGCGCCCTTGGACACACCCGTGGTGCCGCCCGTGTACTGCAGCACGGCGATGTCGTCGGGGCCGATGGTGGGCTGCGTGAGCCGGCCCGCAGTGCCCTTGGCTAGCGCATCGTTGTAGCGCACCGCCGAAGGCAGGTTGAAGGCCGGCACCAGCTTCTTGGAGTGGCGCACCACGTAGTTGACGATGCTGCCCTTGAGGAAGCCGAGCTGGTCGCCCATGGCGCACAGCACGATGTGCTTGACGGGCGTGGCAGACAGGCATTTCTCCAGCGTTGCGCCGAAGTTCTCGAGGATCACGATGGCCTTGGCGCCCGAGTCCTTGAGCTGGTGCTCGAGCTCGCGCGGCGTGTACAGCGGGTTCACATTGACCAGCACCAGCCCGGCCCGCAGAATGCCTGCCACGGCCACGGGGTACTGCGGCACGTTGGGCATCATCACGGCCACGCGGTCGCCCTTGGCCAGGCCCAGCCCCTGCAGGTAGGCCGCGAAGGCCTGGCTCTGGCGGTCGATCTGGGCGAAGGAGAAGTCCTTTCCCATGAAGCTGTAGGCGGCGCGCGACGCGTACTTGCGGAAGCTCTCTTCCATCAGCGCGTTCAGCGACGTGTAGATGCTCGCATCCACGTCGGCCGGCACGCCGGGGGAATAACTCGATAACCAGATGCGTTCAGTCATGCGCTGTCTCCGACTCCTTGTGTTGCCTCACGGCGCGGTCCTGCCAACAAGGCCCCGCGCCATGCGCCCCAGTGTGCCATGACTCCGCAGGGGGCCGTCCCCGCATGCAGCGTACGGCTACTCCAGCGCCTTGCCCATGTCCTCGACGACCTTCTTCGCGTCGCCGAACACCATCATGGTCTTGTCCATGTAGAACAGCTCGTTGTCCAGGCCGGCATACCCGGCGGCCATGGAGCGCTTGTTCACGATGATGGTCTTGGCCTTGTAGGCTTCCAGGATCGGCATGCCGTAGATCGCGCTGCCCTTGGTGTGGGCGGCGGGGTTCACCACGTCGTTGGCGCCCAGGATGATGGCCACGTCGGCCTGGCCGAATTCGCCATTGATGTCTTCCATCTCGAAGACCTGGTCGTAGGGCACCTCGGCCTCGGCCAGCAGCACGTTCATGTGGCCCGGCATGCGCCCGGCCACGGGGTGGATCGCGTACTTGACAGTGATGCCCTTGTCGGTGAGCTTCTGCGCGAGTTCCTTCACCGCATGCTGCGCGCGCGCCACCGCCAGGCCGTAACCCGGCACGATCACCACCGTCTCGGCATTGCCCAGCACGAAGGCCGCGTCGTCGGCGCTGCCGCTCTTCACGCTGCGCTGCACTGCGGCACCCGCCGCGGCTGCCGTGGCGTCACCGCCGAAGCCGCCCAGGATCACGTTGAAGAACGAGCGGTTCATGGCCTTGCACATGATGTAGCTCAGGATCGCGCCAGAGCTGCCCACCAGGCTGCCGGCGATGATCAGCATGCTGTTGTTCAGCGAGAAGCCGATGCCTGCCGCCGCCCAGCCCGAGTAGCTGTTCAACATCGACACCACCACCGGCATGTCGGCGCCGCCGATGGGGATGATCAGCAGCACACCGAGTGCGAAGCCCAGCGCGATCACCAGCACGATGTCCATCCAGCTCTGGCTGTGCCAGAAGCCGAAGACGAAGAACACCGCGAGCAGGCCCAGCACCGCGTTCAGGATATGCTGGCCCTTGAACTGCACGGGCGCCCCCTGGAACAGGCGGAACTTGTACTTGCCAGAGAGCTTGCCGAAAGCGATGACCGAGCCCGTGAACGTGACGGCGCCGATGAAGGCACCCAGTGCCAGCTCGACGCGGTTGCCGCCGGGGATGGGCGCGCCGTGCGGGGAAATCTGGAAGGCCCAGGGTTCGGAGACGGCCGCCACCGCGATGAACACGGCCGCCAGGCCGATCATGCTGTGAAAGAACGCCACCAGCTCGGGCATCTTGGTCATCTCCACGCGTTGGGCCATGACCGCGCCCGCGCCACCGCCGACCACCAGGCCTAGCAGCACCCAGCCCAGGCCGAGGGCCGAGCCGGCGAGCGTGACGATCATCGCGCCCGTGGTCAGCACGGCGATGGTCATGCCGGCCATGCCGAAGACGTTGCCCCGGATCGAGGTGGTGGGGTGGCTCAGCCCCTTCAGGGCCTGGATGAAGCAAACGCTGGCGACGAGGTACAGCAGCGTGACGAGGTTCATGCTCACTTGGCACCGCCCTTCTTGTCCTTCTTCTTGAACATCTCCAGCATTCGCCGGGTGACCAGGAAGCCGCCGAAGACGTTGACCGCTGCCAGCGCCACGGCCAGCACGCCCATGGTCTTGCCCAGGCCGCCTTCGGTGAGCGCGGCCGCGAGCATGGCGCCCACGATCACGATGGCCGAGATGGCGTTGGTCACGGCCATCAGCGGCGTGTGCAGCGCGGGCGTGACGGTCCACACCACGTGGTAGCCGACATAGATGGCCAGCACGAAGATGATCAGGTTGGTGAGGGTGGGGGATACGAGTTCCATGGGGCTTCCTTCTTCTTATTTGCGCTTGACTTCGCCGCCCTGGGTCATCAGGCAGGCGGCCACGATGTCGTCGTCCATGGGCACCTGCAGCATGCCCTCCTTGGTGACGATCAGCTTGAGGAAGTCCAGCACGTTGCGCGCATACAGGGCAGACGCGTCGGCCGCCACCAGTGCCGGCAGGTTGGTCTCGCCGATGATGGTCACGCCGTGCTTGAATACGGTGCTGTCAGCTTCGGACAGCGGGCAGTTGCCGCCACCGTTCGGACCCTTGCCGGCCGCGATGTCCACGATCACCGAGCCCGGCTTCATGGACTTGACCATCTCCTCGGTGATCAGCGTGGGCGCGGGGCGGCCGGGGATCAGGGCCGTGGAGATCACCACGTCGGCCTGCGCCACGCGCTTGGCCACCTCGACCTGCTGGCGAGCAAGCCAGCTCGGAGGCATGGGCTTGGCATAACCGCCCACTCCCACGGCCGCTTCCTTTTCCTCGGGCGTGTCGTAGGACACCTCGATGAACTTGCCGCCCAGCGATTCGACCTGCTCCTTGACCGAGGGCCGCACGTCGGAGGCTTCGATCACCGCCCCCAGGCGCTTGGCCGTGGCGATGGCCTGCAGGCCTGCCACACCCACACCCAGGATCACCACGCGTGCGGCCTTGACCGTGCCCGCCGCGGTCATCAGCATGGGAAAGAAGCGCTGGTACTTGTCGGCCGCCATCATCACAGCCTTGTAGCCGGCGATGTTGGCCTGGCTGGACAACACGTCCATGCTCTGCGCGCGCGTGGTGCGCGGCGCGGCTTCCAGCGCGAAGGCGGTGAGGCCGGTGTTGGCCAGTGCTTGCAGGCCGGCCGCGTCGAAGGGGTTGAGCATGCCCACCAGCGCGGTGCCCACGCGCATCATGGACAACTCCGTGGCGGAGGGGCTGCGCACCTTGAGCACCAGTTCGGTGCCGAAGGCGCCCGCCGCATCGGTGATCTCCGCGCCTGCAGCCACGTAGGCCTCATCGGTCACGCTGGCCGCCAGGCCCGCGCCGGACTGCACGCGCAGCACATGGCCCTGGGCCTTGAGCTTCTTGACCGTCTCGGGCGTGACTGCCACGCGGGTTTCGCCCGGGGCGGTTTCGGTGGGAACTCCAACGAGCATGCACTGCTCCTCTTGTTATGGTGGCGGGGAGGGAAAGTTGCGGGAGCTTACCGTAGTTTCACCGGTGTTTCAGAGAGGATCACGCGTACTGAGCGCCTGTCTGGCAGGCGTGCACGGCGGGGGGCAGTCCCCCGCGTTACAGCAGGGGTCCCGATAATCCGCCCATGCAGAAACGCTGGAAACCCAACGTCACGGTGGCCGCCGTGATCGAACGCGATGGCCGATTCCTGTTGGTCGAGGAGCAGATGGCCGAGGGCCTGCGCCTCAACAACCCGGCCGGCCACCTGGACCCGGGGGAATCGCTCGTCGACGCCTGCGCGCGCGAGGTGCGCGAGGAAACCGCCCACCCCTTCGTGCCCACGGCATTGGTAGGGGTGTACCTGACGCGCATGCAGCACCCGCCCAAGGGCGAGCGGCAGGTGACCTCGACGACCTACCTGCGCTTCACTTTCACGGGCGAACTGGGCGATGCGGTGGAGGGCTGGTTGCTGGACCACGGCATCGTGGGCCTGCGATGGATGACGGCCGAGGAGATCCGTGCCTGCCCGGAGCGCCACCGCAGCCCCTCGCTGTTGCGCAGCCTGGACGACTACCTGGCAGGCGTGCGCGTTCCCCTGGACCTGCTGCATACGGACCTGGGGTAGGCCACGCGGCACGGCCGCGATGCATCATCACGGATGCGATGTTTCCAAGGGGCCCGGCCCGGCGGGTGGGTGCGCTTCTTACCATGGCCTGGCCGGCCCACGGTCCGTGGCGTTGGCACCACCCCGTTCACCACACCACACCATGGCCAAATACATCTCCATCGCCCTGACCAACCCCGCCGAAGGCCGCGAGGCCGATTACAACGAGTGGTACGAGAAGCAGCATGTCTTCGACGTGTTGGCGATCCCCGGCATCCTCTCCGCGCAGCGCATGCGCATCGCCGACAAGAGCCGCCAGACCCTGGGCTACAAATACATGGCGATCTACGAGGTCGAGACGGACGACATCACCAAGATCCACCGCGCCATCGCCGAGCGCGCCGGCACGGCCGCCATGCCCCGCTCGGACGCCGTGGGCACGGACCGCATGTTTTTGGACTACGAGGTGATCTCCGAACGCATCACCGCCGAAGACGCCGCCAAGGCCCGCCCCCAGAAGTAAAAAAAGCCATCCGCTCCGCAGCGGATGGCCCCCAACCTCAACCACCGAGCGCCGTGCCTTCTACTTCTTGAGCAACGTGCACTTGCTCTCCGCCGCCGGCCGCCAGGCTTCCTCGGCCGGCACGTTGCGCACCACCTTGAAGTAATCCCACGGCGCCTTCGACTCGTTGGGCGCCTTGACCTCCATCAGGTACATCGGGCGCATCATCTGGCCGTCGTCGCGGCGCACCACGTTCTTCATCTCGAAGTCGTTGATGGGCAGCGTGCGCATGCGCGCCATGACGGTGGCGCCGTCGATGGAGTTCGCCGCCTGCACCGCCTTGAGGTAGTGCGTGACGCCGCTGTACAGGCCCGCCTCGATCAGCGTAGGGATCTTGTTGTCCGAGTACTTCAGGAAGCGCTTGGTCCAGGCGCGTGTCTCGTCGTTGGCCTCGTGGTAGAACGGCGAGACCATCTTCAGGCCCTTGGCCTGCGCCAGGCCCAGCGCGTGCACGTCCTGGATGTTCATGGACAGGGCCGCCAGCTTCTGCCCGCCCGCCAGCACGCCGAACTCGTTGGCCTGCTTGATCAGCCCCACGCTGTTGTCGCCCGTGGTGCCCAGCGCGATCACATCCGCCTTGGACGCCTGCGCGCGCAGGATCACGGCGGAGTAGTCCTGCATCGACAGCGGGAAGCGCGACACGCCCAGCACCTTGCCGCCGGCCGCCGTGATGAACTCGTTGGCATTGGTCTCCAGCGACTTGCCATACGCGTTGTCGATGGTCAGGATGTACCAGGTCTTGGCACCTTCCTGGCTCATGCCGTTGATCACCGCGCGCGGCAGCGAATACACGTTCCAGATGTAGTTGGTGCTGTACTCGGAGCAGGACGTGCCGGTCAAATCCTCGCTGCCCGGGCCCGTCAGCAGCAACGGAAACTTGTTGGCCTTGGCCAGGTCCACCAGCGCGAAGGTCGAGGCCGAGATGGTGTTGGCCACGATCACCGAGATCTTCTCCTGGTCCACCCACTGGCGCGCCACGGACAGCGCCACGTCGGGCTTGTACTGCTCGTCGCCCGTCAGCAGCTGGATCTTCTTGCCGGCCACCGTGCCGCCCATGTCGTCGATGGCCATCTGCGCGGCGGCCACCACGGTCTTGCCGCCGATCTGGTTGCCGCCGAAGCTGGTCAGCAGGCCGATCTTGAGCACGTTGCTGTCCTGCGAGAAGGCGCGCGGCAACGCCGAGGCCATCAGGCCGCCGGCCATCAGGCGCGCCAGCGTGCGGCGGTGCATCGTGGTGGGGGGAGTGGAAATCTGCGTCATGTGTCGTCCTTCGTTGTTGGTGGAAAGCTCAATCTCTCATGATGGGCGGACCACCCGCCCCCGGACCGCGGGACTGCTTCAGCCCGTGACCTTGCCCGTCCAGTTGTTGCTCATGCCCAGGTTGGGCATCAGCGTGTTCACCAGCCCGCCGTCGACCACGATGTCGGCGCCGGAGAGGTAGGCCGCATCCGGCCCGACGATGAAGGACACGACCTTGGCCATGTCGTCCGGATCGGCCACGCGGCGCAGCGGGATCTTGGAGGCGCGCAGCGCCTTCACCTCGGGGTCGGAGAACACCACGTTGCTGCCGTCGGTGTGCACCAGGCCCGGCGAGAGCGCGTTCACGCGGATGCCGTCCGGGCCCCATTCCACGGCCAGCTGCTTGGCGAACATGAGCGTGGCAGCCTTGCTAGGGCTGTAGGCGCCCAGGGCCGGTGTGGCGTTGGAGCCCGAGATGGAGGCGGTGATGACCATGTTGCCCTGCGAGGCCTTGAGGTGCGGGTACGCCGCCTTGGCCAGCAGCCAGGCGCCGCGCGTGTGCACGGCGAAGTTGCGGTCCCAGTCCTCGATCTTGAAGTCCATCAGCGAGTTGCCCACCGCGTAGCCCGCATTGGAGATCACCACGTCGACGGTCTGGAAGGCGGCCACGGCCGCGTCCACCATGCGCTGCGGCACGGCGGGGTCGGACATGTCGCCGGCGAAGCAGGTGATGTGGTGGCCCTGCTCGCGCAGTTCCTTGGCCAGCACTTCGAGTTCGGGGGCGTGCTGGTCGGACAGCAGCAGGGCGGCGGGCGCCTTGTCGCGTGTGAGCGAGTCCTGGGCGAGGCGGCGGGCGATGGCGCGGCCGATGCCGCGGGCCGCGCCGGTGATGATGCAATGCATGTCTCGTTCTCTATCTAGGTAAGGAGCGTGGAGGGGGTGCGTGGAGGGGGTGGGTTCTCTGAACCTTGTTGGAAACCTGTCAGTCCTGCGCGATGCGCACCAGGACCTTGCCGAAGTTCTTGCCCTTGAGCATGCCGATGAAGGCCTCCGCGGCGGAGTCCAGCCCTTCGTGCACGTCTTCGCGGTAACGCAGCTTGCCGGCGCGTTGCCAGGCCGTGGCCTTCTCGTTGAATTCGTCTTGCAGGTGCATGAAGTCGGTCAGCACGAAGCCCTTGATCAGCAGCCGGTTGGACAACACCAGGCGCATCAGCTCCTGCGTGCGGTCCGGCCCCGGGGGCGGCTCGGTGGCGCTGTACTGCGAGATCACGCCGCACACCGGCACGCGCGCGAAGGTGTTGAGCAGAGGCAGCACCGCGTTCCACACCGCGCCGCCCACGTTCTCGAAGTACACGTCGATGCCCTTGGGGCAGGCCTTGGCCAGTTGCTCCGCGAAATCGGGCGCGCGGTGGTCCAGGCACACGTCGAAGCCCAGCTCCTTCACCACAAAGGCGCATTTCTCGGGGCCACCGGCGATGCCCACCGCGCGGCAGCCGTGCAGCTTGGCCATCTGGCCCACCAGCGAGCCCACGCCGCCGGACGCGGCGGCCACCACCACGGTCTCGCCGGGCTGGGGCTTGCCGATGTGGAACAGGCCGGCATACGCCGTCATGCCGTTGCCGCCCAGCACGCCGAGCATGATGGCGGACTTGCCCCATTCGGCGTCCTGCTTGCGCAGCGCGGCGCCGTCCAGCACGGAATACTGCTGCCAGCCACCGCCGCCGATGACCACGTCACCCTTCTGGAAGCCGGGGTGGCGCGACTGCAGCACCTCGCCCACCGTGGCGCCCACCATCACGTCGCCCAGCGCCACCGGCGGTGCGTACGACTTGGCGTCGTTCATGCGCCAGCGCATGTAGGGCGCGATGGACAACCAGATGTTCCGTACCAGCACCTGGCCGTCACCGGGCTCGGCGAGGGGAACGTCCTGCACCTCGAAGTTCTGCGGTACCGGGTCGCCGTTGGGGCGCGACACCAGGACGATGCGGCGATTCTTCAGGCTCACGACTTGCCACCGCGCTTGGCCAGCGCCTCCTCGTGCGTCATGCGCGGGGTGATGAGCTCGTATTCGTAGAACACGCGGTCGGCGTCCATCAGCTCGCTGCGCGGCATGCGGGGCGTGGCGGCGCGGGTGTTGACCTCGTGCTGCATCTTCAGGATGTCGTCGATCTCATAGATCGCCATGTAGCGGTAGGGCGACTTGTTGCGGCTCAGGTCCGACAGGCGGTAACGCTCGCCCCAGCGGATGCCGGGGATCACCAGCGCGTCGACCAGGTGCTGCTCGTCGTACCACTTGTTGTATTCGTCGTGGCGCTCGTTGGTCGCGTTGGTGAACGCCAGGGAGATGATCTTGGACATGCGGTGTTGCTCCTGAAGTGGTGGCCGTGGGATGTGGATCGTGGGCGGCGCGGATGAAGCCTCTGGGGGCCGTGGTCTGCGAGGGATCAGCTTAGCAAGCAGGCCTTGGCGGCAGGTGAGGCGGCGGGAAAATCGCGTATGTGATTGAAGACGGGTCGTGCATCACCGCAGGCGGAAGATTGCCGCGGTGCAGCATCGCCGTGGATCAGCCGACGGTGGTGCCACCGTCCAGCGTCATGCCGGCGCCGGTCACGAAGGACGCGCGCTCCGACAGCAGCCACAGCACCATCTCGGCGATCTCGTGCGACTCGCCCAGCCGGCGCAGCGGCACCTTGGAGACGATCTGCGCCACGCGCGCCGCGTCGATGTCGCCGGTCATGCCCGTCTGCACGTAGCCGGGGCACACGGCGTTCACGCGGATGTGCTTCGCGGCGTATTCCAGCGCTGCGGACTTGGTGATGCCCAGCACGCCATGCTTGCTGGCCACGTAGGCCGAGGCCGTGGGGATGCCGATGTGGCCCGCGATGGAGGCCGTGTTGACGATGGCGCCGCCCGTTTCCTGTTTCTGCATCTGCGCCAGCTCGTACTTCATGCAGAGCCACACGCCCGTGAGGTTGACGGCGATGATGCGGCTCCACACCTCCGAGGACATCTCGGCGATGTTGCAGGGCACCGCGCCGATGCGGCCTGCGCCGATGCCGGCGTTGTTGAAGGCACCGTCGAGCTGGCCAAAAGCCTCGACCGTGCGCGCGACCATGCCCTCTACCGCAGCCTCGTCCGCCACATCGGCCCGCAGGGCGATGGCCTCGCCACCGGCGTCGCGGATGGTCTGGACGGTGGCCTCGGCGGCTTCCAGCGTCTGGTCCACCACCGCCACGCGGCCGCCGGCCTGGGCCAGCATCAGCGCCGCGGCGCGGCCGATGCCGGAGCCGGCGCCGGTGACCAGGAGGGACTTGCCGCGGAAGTCTTCGGGGGTTCTTTGTGTGTCCTGCATGCGTGGGTGTCTCTTTCGTTCTCTCGTGAGGGCGCGCGCGTGCGCTGGCTGCGACGCCGCGGATCGTGCGCTGCAGTATTGGCAGGCCAGCGGCGCCCGGGTATCGGGGGCCCGATCAATCACATACGCGATTTATCCGCCCACCCGTGCCCACGCACCACCGCTCCATAAACTGCGGTGCCAGCAGGGCCGGTGCTTGCATTCGCGCTGCCAGAAATCCACTAGGAGACAACATGTTCTTGGCATCCCCCCTCACACATTCCGCACCGGCCGCGCGCCGGCCTGCACGCTTCACCGCCCGGGCGCTCGCGCTCCTGGCGCTGGCAGCTTCCACGTTTTGCGGCGCCGCACTGGCGCAGCAGAGCACCGCGCCCATCAAGCTCGGCCTGCTGACCCCCTTCGGCGGCCAGCAGATCGGCGGAAAGTCCGTATCCGGTGCCGCGCAGATGGCCATCGACGACTTCGGCGGCAAGCTGCTGGGCCGCCCCATCCAGCTGCTGGTCGGTGACGAGCAGGGCAAGCCCGACGTGGCGCTGGCCATCGCGCGCCAGTGGATCGACCAGGAAAAGATCACGGCCCTGTTCGCCAACACCAACTCGGCCACCACCTTCGCCTTCTCGGCCATCACCAAGCCGGCCAAGATCCCGCTGCAGCTGGTGGGCCCGGGCAGCGAGGATTTCACGGGCGTGGCCTGCTCGGAGTTCAGCACCAGCTACATCTGGAACGTCTATTCGCTGCCGCGCGCGGTGATCAGCGGCGTGAGCCGCGAGGGCTCGAAGACCTGGTACATCATCACGGTGGACAACGCGTATGGCAAATCCGCCGAGGCCAATGCGCGCGAGTTCATCGCCGCGTCGGGCGGCACGGTGGTGGGCTCGGGCAAGTTCCCCATCTCGATGCAGGACTATTCCTCGGTGCTGCTGCAGGCCCAGGCCTCCAAAGCCGACGCCATCGCGCTGGGCACCACGGGTGAGAACAGCGTGAGCCTGATCAAGCAGGCGGACGAATTCGGCATCATGAAGGCCGGCCAGAAGATCGCCGTGTTGTCCATGAACATCCAGGACGTGCATGCCCTGGGCCTGGCGCAGGCCAAGGGCCTGAAGATGGTCGCGCCGTTCTACCACGACCTCAACGAAGAGACCCGCGCCTGGACCCAGCGCTACCTGAAGTATTCCGACGGCAAGATGCCCACCTTCATGGAGTCCGGCGTCTACAGCAGCATGGAGCACTACCTCAAGGCCGCGCAGGCCGCCGGCACCACCGACGGCCCGGCCGTGATGGCCAAGCTCAAGAGCATCCCGCTGAACAACTTCGAGATGAAGAACACCATGCGGCGCGACGACGGCCAGATGATGCGCCCCATGTACCTGCTGCAGGTGAAGACACCCGCCGAATCCAAGGCGCCCTGGGACTACTACAAGGTGGAGCGCACCGTGCCGCCCGAGGAAGCCTGGCGCCCCGTGGCCGAGAGCAAGTGTTCCCTGCTGCGCAAGCAGTGAGGCTGCGGCCTACCCATTCCTGAACGACTTCGCATCGACACCATGGACACCCTTCTCTCCGCCCCCCTCTTCACCCTCGAGCTCGATGTGGCGCTGGACCGCACGCAGAACATCGGCCAGGCCGGTGACCACAAGCGCGTGATCGTGCCCATCAACGGCGGGCGCTTCGAAGGCGCCAAGCTGCGCGGCACGGTGCTGCCCGACGGCGCGGACTGGCTCACGGTGCAGGGCGATGGCTCGTGGAACATCGACGTGCGCGTGACCCTGCGCACCGACGACGACGCGCTGATCTACATGCGTTACGGCGGCGTGCTGGTGCCCAAGCCCGAGATGCTGGAGCGCTTCAACAAGCGCGAGATCCTGCCCTACGACGCGTACTACGCACGCACCACGCCGCGCTTCGAGACCTCGGCGCCCAAGTACCTCTGGCTCAACAGCGTGATCGCCGTGGCCAACGGCGTGCGGCTGGAGAAGGGGCCGCGCTACAACGTCTTCGAGATCCTCTGAGCTTCGCTTCTTTCCCGTCTCTCTTTTTGCTGCACGCCATGAACACACCGTCTCTTTCTCCCTTCCGCCGCCGCGCCGTCGCGACGCTTGCCGCCGTGGCCCTGGCCACCGGCCTCACGGGCCTGGTGGTGGCACCGGCCCTGGCCCAGTCCGGTGACGCCGTGAAGATCGGCGTGCTGACGTATTTCGGCGGCGGCCAGATCGGCGGCGCCACCATCGTGGGCGCGGCGCAGATGGCGGTGGACGACTTCGGCGGCACCGTGCTGGGCAAGAAGATCCAGCTGCTGCAGGGTGACGACCAGCGCAAGCCCGACGTGGCGCTGACCATTGCGCGCGAATGGATCGAGCGCGAAAAGGTCAACGCCATCATGAGCAACGCCATCTCGCCCATCACGCTGGGCCTGGTGGACCTGACCAAGACCGCGAAGATCCCGTTGCTGATCGCCGGCCCCGGCAGCGAAGACCTCACGGGCACCCAGTGCTCGCCCTACAGCACCCAGTTCGTGTGGGACGCGTATTCGCTGCCGCGCGCCGTCATCAACGGCTTTGCCACGCAGGGCGCCAAGAACTTCTACGTCATCACCACCGACAACGCCTTCGGCAAGTCGCTGGAAGCCAATGTGCGCGAGTTCGTCGGCGCCACGGGCGGCAAGGTGGTGGGCGTGTCGCGCCACCCGCTGGGCATGCAGGACTATTCGGCGCTCATCCTCACGGCGCAGGCCTCCAAAGCCGACGTGATTGCGCTGGGCACCACGGGCGAGGACATGGTGAACATCATCAAGCAGTCCACCGAGTTCGGCGTGCAGCAGGGTGGCCAGAAGCTGGCGCTGCTCACCGCGTCCATTAACGACATCCACACCCTGGGCCTCAAGAGCTCGCAGGGCCTGCGCATGGTGTCTCCCTTCTACCATGACCGCAACGAAGAGACGCGCGCCTGGGCCAAGCGCTACATGGAGCGCCTGAAGACGACCGTGCCCCCCAGCCATCTGGAGGCCGGCACGTATACCGCCGTCACTCAGTACCTGAACCTGGTCAAGAGCTCCGGCACTACCGACGGTGAAAAGGTCATGGCCAAGTTCAAGACCTCGCCCGTCACCGACTTCGAGCTCAAGAACGTGCCCCGCCGCGACGACGGCCAGATGATGCGCCCCATGTACCTGGTGTCCATCAAGAGCCCCGCCGAATCCAAGGCACCGTGGGACTACTACAAGATCGAACAGGTGGTGCCGCCCGAGCAGGCCTGGCGCCCGGCAGCGCAGAGCAAGTGCACGTTGCTCAAGCCGTGACCCTCAAACGCGTCTACCTGGTGCACCGCAACCCCGCGTTGCAGCACCACGAGCTCGCACCCCGCTGGAAGCAGCACGCCGAGCTGGCGCAGACCTTCCCCGAGCTGGTCTACCTCTACCCGCGCCTGAAATACAACTGCACGCTGGAACAGGACCCCGGCATCCCCGGCGCCAGCCGCGCTTACGACGGCGTCGGCATGTTGTGGCTGCGCAGCGACGACCTGGCCAGCCAGCAGCCCAACGATCCCCGCATGCGGCCCACCATGCAGGAAGACGAACTCAAGGTCTTCCGCGCCAGGATGCTGGAGGCGATGGTCACGGTGGATGAGCGGGTGCTGAAGGACGGGCGGGGGGCGCGTTTCGGGTTGATCAGCTTCCTGCGCGCGCTGCCGGGATTGGCGCCGGAGGCTTTCCAGGCGGCGTGGAACCGCCAGGCGCAGGCTGTGATGGCTTCGCCCGAGTTGGAAGGCGCCATTCGGCGCTATGTGGTGGCGTCCACCATCGGCAAACCCACTTTCGAATGTGATGGCGTGAGCGAGATGTGGTTTGACTCGGCCGAGGTGGCGGTCCAGGCTTGCAATACGGCGGCCTATTGTAGGTTGGTGCTGGATGGGCAACGGGAGTTCGCGCAGGCGGAGCCGCTGACGCTGCTGACGGAGATCGGACACGCCTGGTCGGCAGTGGACGATCCGCATCCGAAGCCCTTTCCCTGACCCTGCGTGCTGCAAAAGCACGGCGAACGCGAGCATGGCGAGCTTGCGACGGTTCGGTGTATCCCTGCACACCTTGATTAACGAATTCTTAAGCGGGAGACCTGCCGTCCACCAGACGTCGTGCTCAAACAACTGCACATGGCTATCTGTTGAAATCCCATTTTTGGTACAGGGGGCTTTCTAGAATAGGTACGTGTGGCTCATTTCCAAAGTACTGGCTTGTCTGCTCATCTGTACCGTTCCGCTGCAGGGGTTTGCATCCGCGACTTCGTTGTTCTGCGCTTCTGACCATGGTGAGGGACGGTCCGCTGACCATCTTGAGCAACATTACGCCCCCCATTGTGCAACCCACGAGCAAAGCGCCCAAAGCCACGTAGGCCACCAGCACCCCGCATCGGCTCATCTGGCAGGGGGTGGAGAAGAGCACGCGTCGGACGCCACGTCGCCCCACCAGTGCGGCCTCTGCGCCGCCTGCTGCAAGCTGTTCGCGATAGAGATTCAACTGAGAAAAGTCGCTCCGCAGCAATTCGCCTACAACGAGGTCGCGCGCGCCATGCCGCGGCTGTCCTCCGTCGTTCTCCCCGTCCCCAAAAAGCCTCCGCGTCTTTGAACCGTGCGGATGCCCCGGTGTGGGCGTCCTCAGCGCTCCGTCCATTGCGCCGCTTCGTGCGGCGCAGGGCGGCGTTTCCAGTTCAGACACAGAGAGTTGATATGTCCAACAGCTATTGGGGCAGGGTTGCGCGCTGCGCGCGCGGGAAAATGGTGGTGGCCGCATGCTGCCGGCAGAAGTTGTGCCGGAGAGCAAAGCCATGAAGACATGGCTCGTGGAAGGCGCGGACTTGCCAGCGGTCGACCGCGCCATCTCCGCCGCGCTTCAGCAAGACAAGTATCCGAAAGAGGGCGAGCGGTACTGCATGGGCGTCCGGAACGGCGCGGGCCATGTCTACCGGCATATCGAGGTGCACGGCATTGGCCAGAAGATCCGGGTCACGCGAATCCTTCAAAAGCTGGGGTTCGTGGAGGAAGACCACACCTCCGACGATGCCGCGTGTTATGCGACGTTCCGTGAGCACGCGCATTCCAGCGTCGCCCATCAGGCGCGTGACTGGGCGAATGCGGCCAAGGGATCATCGTGCTCAGAGAGTTGAAGTCCGAGGAGGACTTGCAGGCCTTGATCCGGAAGCGAGTTTTGGAGGCCACCGGCCAGCCAATGCCCACGCCGATTCGCATCGTGCGAACGGACCTGCCAGGCAATGACTGGAACTGGTTGGTGCTGGCGCCACCGCCCACCCAACAGGTCCGGGCCGCCATCAATGCGCTGCGCGGCGAGTACGACCTGGCCATGCCGCGCTCGGCAGTGGTTTACGGTAGCGCTGCGCCCAGGGGTCCGGCAGTGGCAGGGGATCCGCAGCCTTCTATTCGGGAAGCAGCACCATGCGACAAGTAGGCCGAGGGGTGGACTGCAACAAGACACGAACAGGTGGTGCGGCCCGAGCAGGCCTGGCGCTCGGCCACGCAAGGCAAGTGCACCTCGCTGAACACGCCGTGAGCCTTTCACAGTTGCTGCAGTCCCCATGACCCCCAAACGCGTCGACCTGATGCACCACAACCCGCTTCGAAGCACCACGAACCCGCACCCCACCGGAGGCAGCATGCCAAGCTGGCGCAGACCTTCCCCGAGCTGGTCTACCTCTACCCGCGCCTGAAATACAACTGCACGCTGGAACAGGATCCGGGCATCCCGGGCGCCAGCCGCGCGTATGACGGCGTCGGCATGTTGTGGCTGCGCAGCGACGACCTGGCCACCCAGCAGCCCACTGACCCCCGCATGCGGCCCACCATGCAGGAAGCCGAACTCAAGGTCTTACGCGCCAGGCTGCTGGAGGCGATGGTGACGGTGGATGAGCGGGTGCTGAAGGATGGGCGGGGGCGCGTTTCGGGTTGATCGGCTTTTTGCGTTGCGTGCCACCACAGCAGCAAAGCCCGTCGATGTCGCCACCCAGATGCTTTTCAACCATCGCGACAGACTCGTCCGCTTGACTATCTGCATTACCAATCCGACGGCGGAAGCGCCGACGTTATTCAGCCTGAGTTCAGTTCCCCAGCACCCCGGTACTGCGGAGCCTGGCAACCTGGGCCAAGTCGAATCCAGCGCGCAGCAGGGCTTCGGTGGTAGACGCAAGGTCAGTGCGCGCAGGTTCCGACGCGCGATTCGTACGCCCGCCAAAGCGCGGAGCAGGCGCTGGGATCGCAGCGCCTGCGAAGTCCTGGAATGTCGCGCGAGCAACGTTGTGCGGATGGAGGGGCGCTTCCGCGAGCGACAGTACCGGAGCAAAGCACGCGTCCGAGCCTTCCAGCAGGGCACACCAGTCGTCGCGCGTTCTACCGGCGAAGACTTCCTCCAACCGCTGGCGGATCACCGGCCACTGCGACCGATCGTTCCGCCGCGCCAACAGGGAGTCGTCCTGCAAGGCAAGAATCTGCAACAGGCTCGCGTAGAACTGAGGCTCCAACGGGCCGATCGCAATGAACTTTCCATCCGCACAGCGGTAGGTGCCATAGTAGGGCGCGGCGCCATCCAGCGTATTGGCGGTCCGCTCGTCAAGCCATCCGCCAACGGCCCATCGCGCAAAGAAGGGCGCCATGAGCAACGCTGCGCCATCGCTCATAGCCACGTCGACCACGCGGCCCTGGCCAGTGCGTGAGGCGGAGAACAACGCACTGGACACGCCGTACGCCAGTAGCGTGCCGCCACCTCCGAAGTCGCCCACCAGGTTGAGCGGAATGACCGGTGTCTCGGGTGTTCCGATTGCATGCAAGGCCCCAGAGATGGCGATGTAGTTGATGTCATGGCCGGCCACTTTGGCCAGCGGTCCCTCTTGTCCCCATCCCGTCATGCGTGCGTAGACGAGGCGCGGATGACGTGCCAGACAGACATCGGGTCCGAGCCCGAGCTTTTCCATCACGCCCGGCCGATACCCCTCCACCAGTACGTCGGCCGTATCAAGCAGCCGGAAGAAAACCTGGAGTCCCTCGGGGCGTTTGAGATCCAGCGTGATGCAGACGCGGCCGCGCACAAGTGGGTCTTCTTCCAAAGTCAAACCGCCTACCAGGCTGGCGGCTCCATTCCGCTGGATGCGAATCACCTCCGCGCCTGCGTCTGCCAGCATCGTGACCCCAAAGGGACCGGGGCCCAGCCCCGCCATCTCCAGGATCCGAACGCCATCGAGCGGGCCGGGCTGATCCATCAAGAACCGACCCTGTCCGTGTCATGGAAATGCAGGGCATCGGAGGCTTCTGCCGGCCGAAAAGCTGCCATCCAGGGACCCTGAAGGGTCTCCCGAACATTCACAACCTGTGCAGCGTCATGGCAGGTCAGCCCGCAGCCAATCCATAGGCGGTCTTCCGGGCCCA
Organism: Burkholderiaceae bacterium; assembly: GCA_965278985.1. Lineage (GTDB taxonomy): Bacteria > Pseudomonadota > Gammaproteobacteria > Burkholderiales > Burkholderiaceae_C > CAISIP01. The sequence goes on from OZ257131.1 coordinate 5,457,463, forward strand.
TGCAAGCATTGCTGTGCAGGGCGTCCGCCATCGCGAACACCTCCGGCCGCTGGTCCGCTTTGCCGCCGTGGGATTTGCGGGCATGCAGGTAGAGGACGAAATCCTGCGGGGTCATCGGCAGGTACTGCGACAGGGAGAGTGTTTGGATTGCATCCTCATCGGCGCAGCAGAAGGTGCCTTTTGATCGGATTTGGGTGTTGGCTCACGCGGCGCCTTGGAACAGATCGCGAGAGATGATCTGCTTCATCACTTCCACCGCCCCTCCAGCGATCTTCACAATGCGTGCATCGGCATAGGCGCGGCATACCGGGTATTCCCACATGTACCCCCAGCCGCCGTGCAATTGCAGGCACTCGTCCACCACCCGGCAATGCAGCTCGGACAATTGCAGCTTCGCAATGGCGGCCGTCGTGGGATCGAGACCGCCGCTCAACTGAAGCCCGATGCAATGGTCCACGAACACGCGCGCAGCGACGGTCTGCGCATGCAGCTCGGCCAGCTTGAACTGCGTGTTCTGAAAATCTGCGATGGTCTTGCCGAAGGCTTTGCGTTCGCTGGTGTACTTTACCGTCTGTTCGATGGTGACTTCCGCCACCATGCAACTGCGCACTGCCTGCACCAGACGTTCGTGCGCCAGGTTTGCGGTCAGATACCTAAACCCCTGGTGCTCCTCACCAATCAGGTTGCTGGCGGGCACCCGGACGTTGTCAAAGAAAAGCTCGGAAGTGTCCTGCGCCTTGTAGCCGAGCTTCTTGAGGTTGCGCCCGCGCGCGAAACCGGGTCGATCGGTCTCGACAAGCAGCAGGCTGATGGCGTCGCGCGGGCGTGCCGGGTCGCTCTTCGTGGCAAGAACCACGAAATCGCTGCTCTGTCCATTGGAAATGTAGGTCTTCTGCCCACTGATGACGTACTCATTGCGTTCGCGCCGCGCAGTCGTGCGGATGCCGCGCACGTCACTACCCGCATCGGGCTCCGTGATGCCGATTGACCCGATAGCCTCGCCGCTGACCATCCTGGGCAGCCACTTTCGCTTGAGCTCTTCGCTGGAGAACCTCTCCAGGTAGGTGGCGACCATGTCCGAGTGGATGTTGAAGCCCGGACCGGTGATTCCCGCGCGGGCAAGCTCCTCGATCACCACCACGTTGAACAGGAAATCGGAACCGGCACCCCCATAAGCCTCGGCCGTGTTGCAGCACAGCAGCCCGGCTGCGCCGGCCTTGCGCCACAACTCGCGCGGCACCCTGCCATCGTCCTCCCACTGTTCGTGATTCGGTGTGATCTCCGTAGCAATGAATCGCCGCACGGAGTCGCGGAACATTGCGTGTTCGGACGAGAAAAGAGTTCGGGTAAGGAGCATCAGGATTCCTTTTTGCCGAACGCGGCACCATTGACCATCATGTTGTCCACCTGCTGCGGCGTGTAGCCTATCTCGGCCAGAACAACGCGCGTGTGCTCACCGATGCTGGGGCATCGGTGCAGAAGCTCGCTGTCTGGTGCCACACCAGGTATCTTGGGCACCCGGATGTTGTCGAGCCCGCCGGCTTGCGGCAGGTCTGTGAAATGGCCCGATGCGGCGCTCTCGGGGTCCGTCAGCACCTCCTCGTAGCTGCGCACGATCGAATTGGTGACGTCAGCCTTGACGAGTCGTTCATGCCAATAGCGCGTGGGGTGGGTCGCGAAGGTTCGCGACAGCTCTGCCATCAATACTTCTTCGTGCTGGACCCTGGCCATTCGGTTGGCGAAGCGCGGGTCGGCCTTGAGATCGGGGCGCTCCAGCACGTCGCACAAAGCCGCGAAATGCTCCTCTGTGCGCACCGCAAGACTAAGGTAGCCGTCCTGAGTCTGCAGCACGCCCAGTGGTACGTACAGCACATCGGGCGTACCGTGTTCAAACTGGTGCTCCAGGATCGCAGGCGCCTGGAATGCGAGGGCTGCCTGCATCAGGGAGCAGTCGATGTAAGCGCCTTGGCCGGTGTTTGCACGTTTGAGCAGCGCGGCCATCACGGCCTGCGCGCCGTAGAGACCGGTGACGACGTCAATCAACACCATGGGAAAGCGCTGGGGAACCTTCTGCCGTGTCCGGTTGAGGACCATCATCCCGGAGTCGCCCTGGATGACGCCGTCCGTGACCGGCAAGCCGGCGCGAGGCCCGGTCTGACCGTAGCCGCTGATGGAGACGTACACCACGTTCGGGTTCGCGTTCTCTACCGACGCGTGATCTAGCCTCAGTTTGCGCATGACGCCAGGGCGGAAGGCCTCGATCACCACATCCGCCTGCGATGTCAGACGCAGCGCCGCGGCCGCGCCCTCTGCTGTCTTGAGGTCCAGTGCGATGGAGCGTTTACCCAGGTTGAAGTTGAGGCTGTAAGCGCTAAGGTCGCCGTGGCGCGTCCCTAGGACGCGGCACCAGTCACCCTGCGGGGGCTCTACCTTCACAACGTCGGCGCCGTGCTGCGCCAGCAGAAGTCCAATGTGCGGGCCTGCGACACCCTGGCTGAAATCGACGACCTGCAGCCCTGCCAACGCTCCCGTCATCTTTCCCGCTCCATACGTACGCGTCCATCACCAAACTTCTCGTCGCGTTCGCGAAGCGCTTCGCGGATGCCATGGGACTGGATTACTTCGCGCAGACGCCGCGTCCCCGGCGACGCGTGCAAGCGGGCGTCAATCTCTGCTCCCAGGCGCTGCATGGTGCGAGCCCCCATCAACTCGAGAGACAAGTTCACCGCACGCTTGTTGCCCGCCAGCATGTCGGGGTGAATCCAGCTAAGGCGGTCACACAGCGCCTCGACTTCACACTTGAGATGTTCTGCCGGCACTGACTTCAGCACGAGTCCAATCGTCTCGGCATCCCGGCCGTTGACGGTGTCACCGGTGAGCAGCAGGCGCTTCGCCCACTGAGGGCCCACGTGGTAGACCCACATTTGGTTGGGCGTTGTGCCCATGTCGCGCACCGGCGGCACACCGAACACGGCGTCGTCGGCGGCGATCACCATGTCGCACAGCAGGGCCAGATCGGTGCCGCCCGCAAGGCAGTGACCGTGCACCTGCGCAACCACCGGCTTGTGCATGTCAAAGATGGTCATGCGCAACCGCTGGGACATCTCCAGTCGCCAGGTGTCGTCGTCGAACGTGGCGCAGTCGGAGTAGATGCTGCCGTCGCGGTACCTGGTGTTTCGACGACCGGGGCGGCCCGTGCGGCCGAAGGTCGAAGGCTGCAGATCGTATCCCGCACTGAAGTCCTTGCCCGAGCCCCGCAACACGACGCAGTGGACTTCTGTGTCGCTATCCGCTTCCCACAGTGCCTCATGCAGTTCCAGCAAAAGGGGCAAGGACAACGCGTTGCGTCGATCAGGGCGGTTCAAGGTGATTCGGGCGCGACCGTGCTCCACCTCGTACAGGATGTTCTCGAACGGCGGCGGAGCGCCGGCAGTCTCTGAAGTCATTGTCATTTTCACTGCTCGGTGATGTTCGCATCGCGGATGATTCGCGCCATGCGCGCCGACTCGGCCGCCATTCGGGAGCCGATCTCCACAGGGGTGGTTCGGTCGACATCGACGCCCATCTCGGAGAGTCTTTGGATAAACGCAGGGTCCTGCACCACCGCAGCAATGTGGGCGCGCAGGAAGGCAAGCCTGTCCGCGGGAGTCGCGGCAGGCGCAAACACCGCGGTCCAACCGCCAACATCAATCTCGCCAAAGGCGCTCCGTCCGGTGCTCGGTAAAGTCGGCGCAATTGCGGAGGGCGCATTCTGCATCAGCGACAGGACCTTCAATCGTCCAGCACGCACCTGTGGCAAAGCGCCCGTCAATGCATCGAGTGCGACTGCTACCTGGCCGCCGAGAAGCGCCTGGGTGGCGGCTGCGCCGCCGGCATAGGGCACATGAACCAAGTCGATACCGGCCAACGCCTTCAACCACTCCATCACCAGGTGGCTGCTGGAACCCTGGCCGAAAGAGCCATATGCGAGTCTGCCTGCCTCCCTGCGCGCAAGAGCGACGAAATCGTCTAGGCTGTTGGCGGGGAAATCGGGCTTGGCCATGAGGACGATCGGCACCTGGTACATGGCGGCCACCACGACAAAGTCCTTTGCTGGCTCATAAGGCAAATTGCGCTGCAGGTTGGGGTTGATCGTCATCGACGTGTTCGCGCCCAACAGGAGCGTGTAGCCGTCCGGTGCGGCCCGCGCCACGTAGCCGGCGCCGAGAACGCTTCCTGCTCCGGGCTTGTTCTCGACGATGACGGGGCTGCCAATCTTGCGGGTCAGCCCCTCCGCGAGCATGCGGGTAACGATGTCATTCACGCCGCCCGGGCCGAACGGCACGACGATGTGGATTGGCTTCGATGGGAATCTCTGGGCGTGGATCCTGGAGGCATGTCCAAGCAAAGCTGCCGGAAGAAGCCGAAGGACTGCGCGACGGGTCGTGGTGCACATGGTTTTCTTTCAGATGACCGGTGTGCCGGCCTCGATCAGAGAGGACAGGCCTCCATGTGCATACCGGGCGTCACGCTCCTTGAGGACAGTCCGTAACCCTTCGGACCTGACCTTCTTCCAGCAGTCGACCACGCTGTCGCTGCAATGCGCCAGTACGTCAAGCTCAATGGCGGATTGCACGAGTTGGTCTAGCCCGGCTACCTCCAGCAGGCGGTTGGCGGCCAGCTTGGACGCCGCAAGCAAATCCGGCGGCATCAGCGCCATGCGCTGCGCGAGCGCCATGACGGTCGCATCCAGTGACGCTTCAGGCACCGACATGCCGACAAGACCCCACTGCGAAGCCTGGGCTCCAGTGATGGAGTCGCCGGTGAACATCATCAGCTTGGCGCGCATCGGGCCTATCAATATCGGCCAGACCGTACTGAGCAGAGATATGCCGAAGCTGCGGACATTGGGCACGCCGATCAGGGCGTTGTCCGCGACCACGGCAACGTCGGTTGCCAGCATCAAGTCGGTCGCTCCTGCCAGGCAATAGCCACGCACCTGCGAGAGGATGGGCATCTGGAAGCGCCGCAGCCGCAGCAGGAAGTCGACGTTGTCGCGCAGCCGCTCCACGTCCGAAAAGACAGTGCCTTCGCTCACATAGTCGGTCCGGCCTACAGGGCTGATGTTGTAGCCGGAAGAAAACACCGTCGGCAGCCCTTTCAGGACCGCCACGCGGCACCCCTCGGCCTGGCCCGCACGCACGCCTTCCAGTATCTCCTGCTGCATGTCTCTCGACAGCGCGTTGCGGTTCTCCAAAACATCCATCTGCAAGGTGAGCACGTCGCCTTCACGCTGCTTCTTCAGGCAAACCATTCGGTCACTCCGGCTTGATGCCGAGACGCTTGATGATCGGCCCGAGTCTGTCCGACTCGCGCCGGATGACGGCGGCCAGTTCTACCGCCGTCAGCGGCAGCGGTTCGGCGCCTAGCGTCTGCAGGCGATTGTTGAATTCGGCGTTCTGCAACGCGGCACGCGAGGCAGTTCCGAGCTTGGTCAGCACCTCTGCTGGAGTGCCTGTAGGCGCGAACACGCCGACGAATCCAAGTATGTTGGCGTCGCCAAAGCCAGACTCGGTGGTTGCCGGGATTTGGGGCAACATGGGCGAGCGTGTGGCCTGGAATATGGCGACCGGCTTGACCCTGCCAGTGCCTATTCGTGCCGTGGCACCCGGAACGGTCTCGAAGCCCACGTCGATGTCGCCGGCCAATACTGCCTGCCCAGCTTCGGAGCCGCCTTTGTAAGGGATGTGGTTGAAAGTGACACCTGCATTCGACTCCAAGATCGCCATGGAGATGTGCGGAATGGTGCCAGGGCCGTAGGAGCCGTAACTGACCTTGCCCGGATTCTTGCGGGCAAGGTCGATTACGTCTTTAAGGTTGCTCACCGGCAGATCGGCACGGGCCAGCAACACCGAGGACGTGGTGAAGAGCCCGACGATCGGGATGAATGACTTGACCGGGTCGTAGCGCAGCGAAGTCTGGATGTGCGGCGCGATGGTGAGCGCACTATTGCTGCCCACGAGCAAGGTGTATCCGTCTGCCGGTGACTGGGCGACGAGCGCAGTTCCAAGCATGGAGCCCCCGCCGGGACGCGACTCGACGACGACAGTCCCTCCGATCTCAACGCTCAAACGCTGTGCGAAGATGCGCGCGACCAAATCGACTGAGGTGCCGGTTGCAAAAGGCACAATTAGCCGGATGGGTTTCTCGGGATAACTGCCCGACTGCGCGAAGGCGTTGGACTGAAGGGCCAGCCATGCACATCCCAGTTTGAGAGCGATGCCGGTGAAGCGGCGGCGGTGTTGAACCAGGGGCATGTGTGTCTCTCTCTGTGTCGGGTTTCAAGTGCAGACGATTCTAGGAATCGGTGCCCCGAAAGGTCGATGACTTGCGTTCTCAAATGAATTCCCGGAGGGAATCGGGCCGATGAAGTTGCAGGACCTGGAAGTGTTCGCGGTCGTTGGCCGGGTGGGCAATTTGCATCGTGCGGCTGACGAGATCGGCGTGACGCAGTCCGCCGTATCCAAGGCCGTCAGGCGCCTGGAGACCAGCCTGGCGATGCGCCTGTTGGATCGGACCCCGACCGGGGTGATGCTCACGGAAGACGGTGCGGCGCTGCGGGCTTCTGCCCTCAAGTTACAGGCCTCCATGGCAGGCATCGTCCAGGAGATGAACGCCCGCAAGCACGGGCTCAACGGCTTGATCCGGGTCGGTATCGTTCCGGGGCTGGTGGAGCCGGTTCTTGTGCCGGTGATCCGGTCCCTGATGAAAAGCCATCCGGGCGTAAGGTTTCAGGTGCGAACTCAACTGAGTCCCGCTCTCTACCAGATGGTCCACGCGAGGGAACTTGATCTCGCAGTGGCGGCCCTCGCCTCTCCGATGCCCGCCGGGCTCAACCACGAGCAGATCGGTGAGGACGGCCAGTGCGTCGTGCTGCGGGCCGAGCACCCTTTGCATGCACTTGGTGTGGCAGCCCTGGGCGGCCTGCGCTGGGTGCTACCCATGCCCGGCGTACCGATCCGAGAATGGGTGGATCACTTGTTGAAATCGAGTGGGCTGCCGCCGCCAGATGTTGCTATCGAGACTGACGCACCGCCTCCAGCGCTGGCTGAAATCGTGCGTGACAGCGATCTGGCCACTGTATTCGCCCTTGGGACGATGCGATCCAAAGCCTACGCGGGCCTAACCGCGCTGCATTTGTCCGACACGACATCGGTGACCCAACTGGTCACGATCTGGAAGCAGGGCACTTACCAGCCACCGCTCGCCCAGGAGGTCAGAGGGCTCATTTTGGGTGCGGCAAACAGGCTTGATCTGGGTCGACGTCCGAAGGGACGCGCCTAGACCCAGGCGCGCGCGGTTCGCACAATGGATATTTGAGCAGACATCCGGACCATGAAAGTGGGAGTGCCACAACGGCGCGGTTTGGTTGTCACAGGAAAGGCGAGCGCTGGACCGGGCCCCGCAGAACCATCGCGCTTCGCGGGTCGCGACGGTTTTCGAAGTTGAATGCGGATGCCTATGGGGCAGGAGCGTTGCTGTCCAACACTACATGCTCCCGCACACACAATGTCGTGGCACCCTCTGTAAACCGCGACACATCCGCCCGAATCTCCGCCTGCCCCTCCGCAGAGTTGTAGAACTCATCCCCTAGCGACAGCACGCTCGGGAAGTGCAGTTCCGCAATCCCCGTCACCCGCGGCGCATCGGCCGGTGACGCGCCTGTCACCCAGTTCTGCACATACCTGTTCACGCCCACATGTACCTTGGGCACCAGCTTCGCATGCTGGGTCCAGTGCTGCCGCCCTTCGGCATCGCTGAGGTGCGGCAACCAGCGACCTAGCGCCATGAACTTGATGTCCACGGGCGTGCCGGGCGCGGGGGTGTAGAGAACCTTCTCTTCCACCTGGTAGGCGTGTACGGTGTCGGCGAGGCGCTGTAGTTCACCCGCATCCATTGGGAACACGGCGTCGGCAGCAGGGGAGGGCTCGTCGAACCAGAGCTCGGCCCCCACGTCATAAGCCGGCCGCGGATTGCCCGCAGCAGCGATGAAGGGCGCGATGCGGTAGACCGGCACTACGTCGCAGATGTTCAGCACATACCGCCGCGGTTGCACGAGCGCCCCGTCCAGCGCATGCGTGAACCAGTCCACCAGCGCCGACGCAGCCACGCCTTCGCGGGCACGCGCAAAGACGAACAGCTTACTGGTAGGCAAAGGTGATGCCCCCGTCCACGGAGAGCACGGCGCCGGAGACGAAGGCGCTCTCGGTGTCGGCCAGGAAGAACACCGCGCGCGCCACGTCTTCCGGCTCGCCGATGCGCCGCAGCGGTGTGCGGTCGGCGCGGTTCTTTTCCTTTTCGGGGGGCAGCACCAGCGTGGTGGTGGGCGAGCGGGTGGGGCCGGGTGCCACGGCGTTCACGCGGATCTTGCGCGGGCCGAGTTCCACGGCCGCAGCGCGGGTGAGGCCCAGCACGCCCGACTTGATGCCGCAGTAGATCATGGCGTTGTTCAGGCCGAGGAAGGACGCACCCGACGCGATGTTGACGATGGCGCCGCCTTTGTCGCCCATGGCCTGCGCGGCGGCCTGGGTGCCCCAGGTCACGCTGGCAAAACCGGCGCTCAGCATGCGGCCGAAGGTGTCTTCGCTGATGTCGGGAATGGCCTCGTAGTGCACCCACGCGGCGTTGTTGACCATCACGTCGAATCGGCCATAACGCTGGGCCAACGTGTCCACGGCCGCGTGCATGTTGCTGCGCTGGCCGATGTCCATCGGCAGGGCGACGGCCTGGCCGCCCGCGGCGGTGATCTCGTCCACCACGGCCTGCGTGCCGGCGGCATTCAGGTCGTTGACGCCCACCACCATGCCTTCGGCGGCGAAGCGCAGGGCGATGGCCCGGCCGATGCCCACTGCGGCACCCGTGACGAGGCCGACCTTGCCGGCCATGCGGCGGTACTGAGGCTCAGAAGCCTCCACGGCGTTGGCGCCCGTCATTCGACCATCTTGCGGGGCCGGCCCGCCACATGCCCGCCGTCCACCACGAACTCCGAGCCCGTGCAATACGTGCTCTCGTCCGACGCGAGGTACAGCACCAGGTACGCGGCCTCGGCCACCGTGCCCACGCGCTCCAGCGGGATGCCGCTGGTGATCTCCTTCGAGCGCTCGGGGCCCACGCCCTTGCGCACCATGTCGGTGTCGATCAGGCCGGGGTGCACGGAGTTCACGCGGATGTTGTAGTCGGCCAGCTCCAGCGCGGCGGTCTTGGTCATGCCGCGCACGGCCCACTTGGACGAGGTGTACGAGATGGCACCCGCGCTGCCGATCATGCCGGCCACGGAGGAGATGTTGACGATGGAGCCGCCGCGTTGCTTCATGACCGGGATCACGGCGCGCATGCCCAGGAACACGCTCAACTGGTTGACCTGGAAGATGCGGGTATAGGCCTCCACCGTGGTCTGCTCGATGTTGGAACGGTTGTAGATGCCGGCGTTGTTCACCAGCACGTCGAGCTTGCCGAAGCGGTCGATGGTGGCCTTGACCACCTCGGCCCACCCCGCCTCGCTGGCCACGTCCTGGTGCAGGTACATGGCGTTGTCCAGCTTCGCCGCGAGCGCCTGGCCCGCCGCATCGTCCACGTCGGTCAGCACCACGCTGGCACCTTCCTTGGTGAACATTTCTGCCTCCAGCGCGCCCTGGCCGTGTGCCGCGCCCGTGATCAGGCACACCTTGCCCGCGAGTCTTTGCATCCCGTCTCCGATATGTTTGTAAGGGGGGCATGGATGATGCGCCGCGCGCGAAGGCAGGGTCAATCGCGCCCGGGCAACTTCACGGATGTGATTTGCCCCTTGGCGACAGGGCCGGCCGCACGGGCCTGCGTATGCTCGCGCCCCACCTGCGCAGCGGCCATCCGCCGCCGCTGCCGCACCCCGAAGAGGAGACGCGCCGCCATGACCATCCGCATCGATAAGGTCGCCGCCAGCCGCGACAAGCTGGGCGAGGGCGCCCTGTGGGACAGCCGCATGCAGCGGCTCTTCTGGGTGGACGCCGTGCAATGCCGGGTGCGCAGCCTCGACCCGGCCTCGGGCATGGTGCGCGACTGGCAGCTGCCCAGCCACGTGGGCAGCCTGGCGCTGATGCAGTCGCCCGACCACCTGGTGGTGGCGCTGCAGGATGGCTTCCACGAGCTCGACCTGCGCAGCGGCGCGGTCACGCCCATCGCACTGCCGACCGATTTGCCGGCCGACGCGCGCTTCAACGACGGCAAGACGGACCGGCAGGGCCGCTTCCTGTCCGGCACCATCCTGCAGAACCCCTGGCTGCGCACCGAGGGCGTGAAGTGCGGCGGCGCGCTGTACCGGCTCAATGCGGACCGCTCGCTGGAGTGCCTGGAGGACGACCTGCGCCTGTCCAACGCCACCTGCTTCAGCCCGGCGGGCGACAAGCTCTATTTCGCCGACACGCCGGACAACGAGATCCGCGTCTACGACTACGACACCGCCACGGGCCGCCTCGGCGCGCGCCGGCAGCTGGTGGACACGAAGGCCGTGGGCTCCATGCCCGATGGCGCGACGGTGGATGCGGACGGCTGCCTGTGGGTGGCGCTGCCGCAAATCGGGGCCGTGGGCCAGTTCAGCCCGGAGGGCGCGCTGCTGCGCACGATCAAGACGCCATGCCCGCTGCCCACCTGCCCGACCTTCGGCGGCAAGGACCTGGACGAACTGTTCGTCACCTCGCTGCAGGACTCCGGCAATGGCCGTTTGATTTCAGAGCATCCGGACAGCGGCTTCGTTTTCCGCATCACTGGGCTCGGTGTGCGTGGCCTGCCAGAGGTGCCGTTCCCCGGTTGAAATGCAATGCACTTACAACGCTGCATCGCTTTGACTGCGCGTGCCAAAGGCTCGGGCAAATGGGGTCGGATCCCGATTCTGGACAGAGACCCTCCCGGCGCGCGAGGACTGTGCCGAAATCGGGCTCCGACCCCGTTTGTCCGCGTTCGCCAACCGGGCCGCTGGATGGGCAACGCCATCTAAGGACTGCCAGGGTGCCAAAGCGCATGCGACGTGCCCGCGCTCCGGCGGCGCGCGAAAACGGGGTCGGAGCCCGATTTCGACGGTGCTCCGCGCGCTCCGGACCCGCCTCTTTCCTGAATCGGGATCCGACCCCGTTTTCGCTTCTCAGCGCGCGCTGCCTTTCACGCCGTGCGGATATCAATATCACATCCGCAATGATTCCCCGCCGCATTCCTGAATTCTTGGGGCCGCCCGCTTTCCTTGTTAGCCTCGCCGCCGTGCTGCCCAGTCAGCGCGCCGCGTGCCAGCACGCAGCAACGAACAACGAGGAGATGACGTGAACCACCCCAGCGCTTCGCCCGCATCCGCAGGCGAGTCCCGAAGCTCCACGCGCCCCCTGGCCGGCAAGACCGCACTCGTCACGGGCGGCAGCCGCGGCATCGGCAGCGCCATTTCGCAGCGCCTGGGTGAGATGGGCGCGCTGGTGGCCGTGGTCTACCGCTCGGAGGCCGCCGCCGCCGAGGCGACCGTGGCGCGCATCCGCGAGGCGGGTGGCGAGGGTTTTGCGTTGCAGGCCGAGATGGGGTCGATGGCCAGCATCGGCGACATGCTGCAGCGGCTGGATGGCGCCCTTACCGAGCGCACCGGCGCCACCGCGCTCGACATCCTGGTCAACAACGCGGGCGTGGCGCCGGCAGGCAACTTGGAGAACACCTCCGAAGCAATGTTCGACGAGGTCATCGGCGTGAACCTCAAGGGGCCATTCTTCCTCACGCAGAAGCTCGTGCCGCGCCTGCGCGACGGCGGGCGGGTCATCAACATCTCGTCAACCGCGGCCAAGCGGGGCAGGGCGGACCTGGCGATCTACGGCGCCAGCAAGGCCGCGCTCAACCTGCTCACGCTGGCCATGTCCAACCACCTGGGGCCGCGCGGCATCACGGTCAACGCCATCGCGCCCGGCGCGGTGGACACCGACATCAACGCCCACTTCCTGGCGCAGAACCCCAACGCGTACGCCGACTTCGCCAAGGGCCTGGCGCTGGGCCGCGTGGGGCAGCCGCGGGACCTGGCCTCCATCGTGGGTTTCATCGCCTCCGACGAGGCCTCGTGGATCACGGGGCAGGTGATCTATGTCGACGGTGGCAGTTCGTTCAAGTAGGGGGCTCCGGTGGCTGACGTGATTCTGGAGGCCGCGGGCCTGATCAAGACCTTCGGCGGCTTCAATGCCGTCGACGGCGTGGACCTGAAGGTGCGGGAGGGGACGATCCATGCGCTGATCGGCCCCAACGGCGCGGGCAAGACCACCTGCTTCAACCTGCTGAGCAAGTTTCTGCAGCCCACCAAGGGCAGCATCCGCCTGGGCGGCCAGGACATCACGCGCCTGCAGCCCGCGCAGGTGGCGCGCATGGGCATGGTGCGCAGCTTCCAGATCTCGGCCACCTTCCTCACCATGACGGCGGTGGAGAACGTGCGCCTGGCCCTGCAGCGCCAGCGCGGCGAGAACTACGACTTCTGGACCGGCCGCAAGGCGCTGCGCCAGTACGAGGAGCAGGCCCACACGCTGCTCGCCGACGTGGGCCTGAGCGAACACGCCGAGGTGCCGGCCAACCTGCTGTCCTATGGCCACAAGCGCGCGCTGGAGCTGGCCACCACGCTGGCGCTGCAGCCGCGCGTGATGCTGCTGGACGAGCCCACCGCCGGCATGACCAATGCCGACGTGGAGCGCATCGTGGCGCTGATCCAGCGCATCCGCGCGGGCCGCACCATCGTGGTGGTGGAGCACAACCTGTCGGTGGTGGAGGGCCTGTGCGACGCCGTGACCGTGCTCACGCGCGGCAAGGTGCTGACCGAGGGCAGCTACGAGGCCGTGTCGAAGGACCCGGCGGTGATCACGGCCTATCTGGGGAGCGACGATGTCGAATGAGGTGATGCTCCAGGTGCAGGGCCTGCAGGCCTGGTACGACGAGAGCCATGTGCTGCATGGCGTGGACTTCGAGGTGCGCAAGGGCGAGATCGTGACCCTGCTGGGCCGCAACGGCGCGGGCAAGAGCACCACGCTCAAATCGCTGATGGGGCTGATCCCCCGGCGCGCGGGCAGTGTGCGTTTCCTGGGGCAGGAGATGATGCACGCGCGGCCGGACCAGATCGGCAACGCCGGCATGGCGTTCTGCCCCGAGGACCGCGGCATCTTCAAGTCACTGAGCGTGACCGAGAACCTGATGCTGCCGCCGGTCATCGCGCCCGGCGGGCTGGACCTGCAGACCATCTACACGCTGTTCCCCAACCTCAAGGAGCGCGCCAACAGCCGCGGCACCATGCTCTCCGGCGGCGAGCAGCAGATGCTGGCCATCGCGCGCATCCTGCGCACGGGTGCACGGCTGCTGCTGCTGGACGAGCCCACCGAGGGCCTGGCGCCGGTGATCGTCAAGCAGATCGGCCAGATGATCCGCGAGATCAAGAAGCGCGGCTTCACGGTGCTGCTGGTGGAGCAGAACTTCCGCTTCGCCTCCACCGTGGCCGACCGGCATTACGTGATGGAGCACGGAAAGATCATCGACGAGATCGCCAACGCCGACCTGCCGCACCAGACCGAGAAACTGCACGGCTACCTGGGCGTCTGAGCCTCCCAGCGCACGCCAAGCCTCGCCAAGTCTCGATTCAGGAAACTCACCCCATGTTCACCATCTTCGGCGTCCCCGCGCAACTGTTCTACGGCCAGCTCATGCTGGGCATGGTGAACGGTGCCTTCTACGCGCTGCTCTCCCTGGGCCTGGCCGTGATCTTCGGCATGCTGGGCATCATCAACTTCGCCCACGGCGCGCTCTACATGATGGGCGCCTTCGTGGCCTACATCCTGCTGGAGAACTTCCAGATCGGCTATTGGTGGGCGCTGATGCTCTCGCCGCTGGTGGTGGCGGTGTTCGGCGCGCTGATGGAGGTCACGGTGATCCGGCGCATGTACAAGCTGGACCATGTCTACGGCCTGCTGCTGACCTTCGCGCTGGCCATGATCATCCAGGGCGTGTTCCGCCTGCTGTTCAACAACGCGGGCCTGCCCTACCGCATCCCCGACGAGCTGCAGGGCGCGATGAACCTGGGCTTCATGTTCATGCCCTTCTACCGCGCCTGGGTGGTGGTGGCAGCGCTGGGCGTGTGCCTGCTGACCTGGTTCACGATCGAACGCACCTCGCTGGGCGCCAAGCTGCGCGCCGCCACCGAGAACGCGCCGCTGGTGCAGAGCTTCGGCGTGAATGTGCCGCGCATGGTGCTGCTCACCTACGCCGGCGGCGCGGCGCTGGCGGCCTTCGCCGGTGTGCTGGCCGCGCCGGTGTATTCGGTCAATGTGAACATGGGCGAGCACTTCATGGTCACCGTGTTCGCCATCGTGGTGATCGGCGGCATGGGCTCCATCCTGGGCTCGGTGGTGGCCAGCCTGATCCTGGGCATGGCCGAGGGCCTGACCAAGCTGTTCTATCCCGAGGCCTCGGCCCTGGTGATCTTCATCGTGATGATCTTCGTGCTGCTGGCCAAGCCGGCGGGCCTCTTCGGACGGGGTAACTGACACCATGAGCTCCTCTTCTTCCTCCCTCCCCACCGCTGCCGCCGTGCCTGTGGCCGCATCGCGAGGCCTGCAGATCTTCTCGCTGCAAGGCGCGCAGAGCATCGCCTTCCTCATCATGGTGGGCCTGCTGCTGCTGTCGCCCACGGTGGTGTACCCGGTCTTCCTGATGAAGATCCTGTGTTACGCCATCTTCGCCTGCTCGCTGAACCTCATCGCGGGCTACGGCGGGCTGATGTCCTTCGGCCATGCGGCGTACTTCGGCATCGGCGCCTATGCCGCCGCCTGGTGCATGAAGAACTGGGCCATCACGCCGGAGATCGGCATCCTCATCGGCGGTGTTGCCGGCGCCCTGTCGGGTGTGGTGTTCGGCTGGATCGCCATCCGCCGACCCGGCATGTTCTTCACCATGGTGACCATGGCCATCGGCCAAGCGGTGTATTTCGTGTGTGTGCAGGCGCCGTTCACCAATGGCGAGGACGGCATCCAGCAGGTGCCGCGCGGCAATTTCCTCGGCATCCTGCCTCTGGAGAGCAACATGACCATGTACTGGCTGCTGGTGCTGCTGTTCGTGGGCGTGTTCCTGTTCCTGAACCGGCTGACCCAAGGCCCCTTCGGCCAGGTGCTCAAATCCATCCGCGACAACGAGAGCCGCGCGATCTCGCTGGGCTACAAGACACAGAACTACAAGCTCATCACCTACGTGATCGCCACCTTCCTGGCCGGCATCGCCGGCTCGGCCAAGGCCATCGTCTTCGGCATCGCCACGCTCACCGACGTGGGCTTCAACATGTCTGGCGAGGTGGTGCTGATGACGCTGCTGGGCGGCATGGGCACGCTCTTCGGCCCCGTGGTGGGCGCCACGCTCACGGCATCCCTGGCGTACTTCCTCGCGCCCTACGGCGCCTGGATCTACATCGCGCAGGGCACGGTGTTCGCGCTGTGCGTGCTGGTGTTCCGCCGCGGGTTCATCGGGGAGATCAACATGCGGTTCACTACGAAACTCTGATCCGGTCGCAAGGGTTAGGATCGAAGGCAACGCGTGATGACCTTGACGAAGGTGGACGATGCCTGAGAACGACACAGGCGAAGCTGAGTTGCTTGCCGCCTATGAGAAGGGCGCGCTCAAGTCCATCGCAACGAAGGCAGCGCTTTTGAAGTTCAAGGCCGCTGCGCGCGCCACTGCGATGAAGCCGTCGAAGGCCGCACCCCCCACCCAAGGATCTTTGCCGCGCCGGGCGAGAAAAGCCGACGCCTGATGGATCCCATCACACGGCGAGGGAACCCTCACCAGGTTGGAACCGCATCTGCATGCTGAGCAGACTTGTTGTCATCGCAGTCGGCCTGGTCTTGACGCTTGGCGGCCTGGGCTTGTTCTTCAGCGGTGGCATCGCGCTTCCAACGCGCACGCCACCCCTCCAGTTCCGCTTCTCTGGCGTACCGCTCCTGCTGCTCGGCACATCGGCGCTATTGTGGGGTGGTGTGTGCCTGGCCATCGCCTTCCGGCGCCTCGACCGCACGTCCCGCGTCACGCGGGTGCTGGTGGGCATGGGCATCGCCTTGGTGGCGCTGAGCTTTGGGCTGGCTCCCAAGTCATGACGCATCACACGCCAGAGGACACAGCGGCGGCGCCTGGACGCCCCGCCTACAACGCAATCGCAGCCAGCACCGGCAACGTGACGACGAACTCGCTCCCCAGATCCTGACCGGCGCTGCGCGCGAGCACGGTGCCCTGGTGTCCCTCCACCAGTTCGCGCACCACCGCCAGGCCGATGCCGAGGCCGTGTTGGTTCACCGCCAGGGCCTTCGCATCCTGGGTGTACAGGTCGAACACATGCGGCAGTGCCTCCGCGCTGATGCCGATGCCGTTGTCGGAGATGGTCGTCACCACGTGCCCTTCGGAGACGATGGAAGACAGGGATATGTCGCCGCCTTGGGGTGAATACTTCGACGCGTTCTCCAGCAGGTTGCGGAAAACCTGTCCCAGGCGCACTGCGTCGCCGCTGACGGGTGGCAGCTCCTGGGCGATCCGCAGCGTGAAGTGCTGACGCTTCGCCTCCATCGCCGGCTGGCACGACTGGGCGGCCAATTCGAGGATGGCGGCCAGGTCGACTTCTGCGTGGTGGAGGTGGAACTTGCCGGTGTGGACGCGCGAGCCGTCGAGCAGGTCGTCCACGATCCGTACCAGGTGCGCCATCTGCCGCTCCAGCATCTTCTGCAGCCTGGCGTGCTGCTGCTCGTCGTCACGCACGCGGTGCATCAGCTCCACGGCCACCTGGATGGGCGTCAGGGGGTTGCGCAACTCATGGGACACCATGGCCAGGAAGTTGATCTGCCGCAGATGGACCTGCCGTGCCAGCTCCTGCGTTTCGCGCTGGGCGAGCAGGCTCAGCACCAGCTGTTCGTTGGCCTCGCGCAGGTCGTGCACGCGATCGGCTTGTGGCGTTGGGCCGAGGGTGCCGATCATGCCGTCACCCAAAGGTATCGGCCGTGTGCCCGGCCCGGATGTCGCGTCCATGGCATCTTGGTCCACCATGTCGCCGAAGAACTGGAAGCCCCCGTCTCCCATCTTCTTGGAACGGTACATGGCCGCATCGGCATGCGCTATCAGGCTGCTGGCATCCTCCGCGTCATCGGGGTAGATGGCGATGCCGATGCTGGCACTCATCGCGAGATGCGCCGATGCGGTGGGCGGTGCCGCCACGGAGTCCAGCATTTTCTGCACGATCTGCGCGGCATCGGAGCGCTGCGATATCTCGGACAGCAGCACCACGAATTCGTCGCCGCTGTGGCGGCTCACGGTGTCGGAATGCCGCACCACTGCCTCCAGGCGCCGGGCGACGAGTTGCAACGCCTCATCGCCGATGGCGTGGCCGTAGGTGTCGTTGATGTCCTTGAACCGGTCCACGTCGATGAACAACACGGCCAGCTGCGTGTTGCGCCGCTCCGCCAGCGAGATGGCCCGGTGCAGCCTGTCCAGCAGGACGGCGCGGTTCGGCAGGTCGGTGAGGGCATCACGCTGGCTGGAGATGGTCATGGCGCTGAGTTCGTCCACCGCTGCTTTTTGCGCGGCCTGCGCCTGCAGCGTTGCCAGGGTCAGCTGTTCGTTCGCCTCCAGGAGCCTAGCCTGTTTGCTGTCATTGAGCCGGTGGTGCAGCGCCTCCAGTTCGTCCACCAGCACTGCCAGCCGGGTGCGCAGGACATCCGGATCGGCCGGGCGCATATTTGCCTTCGTGGGACCTGCTGGTGGCTTGGGGAGGTGGTCCATGGCTGGCGGGAGAGGTGTGCAGGCAGCCGGCGTCAGGTCGCGCCGGCATCATCTGCCCAGGGTGGCGCGAGGCCCTGGCGCTTGGTGGGCCGGCCGCCCAGCAGGCCTTCCTGGTCGCGCAGCATCTCGCCCACGTGGATGCCGTCACCGTCGATGCGGTACAGACGCAAGGCATTGGAATGGGCGCTGGCGCGCACCTTGACCACCGCCATGACGCGCAGCAGGCGGCTTTCCACCTCGATGTAGCGCTGCACGATGATCGCATCGGTGAGGAATGCCGCGCCATAGGGGCTGAAGCGCAGGTCGGTGTAGCGGTCCTCCAGCTCCGAGGTCATCAGCACCGTGACGCCCACGCGGGACAGCGCGGTCACCAGGCCCAGCAGCGCTTCGCGGAAGTCGTCGCGGAAGCTGGGTGCCAGCGACAGCTCGAAGCCGCTCAGGGAGTCGAGCACCACGCGGCTGGCCTGGCGCCGCGCCACCTCGTCCAGTATCAGCAGCACCAGCTCGTCGATGGACAGGTCCGGTGCACGGCTGTCGATCAGGCCCAGCTTGTCGCTGGCGATGAGGTCTGTCAGCACGCGGTTGCGGGAGCGATCCGGATGCTGCTCGAAGGCCACCATCACGCCACGCTCGCCAATCCGCGCGCCTTCGGCCAGGAACGCCGCCGCGAGGACGCTCTTGCCCGAGCCCGAAGGCCCGGCCACCAGCAGCGAGTAGCCGCGCGGCAGGCCACCGCCCAGCATGTCGTCGAGTTCCGGCACACCCATGCCTGCACGCCCCGTCGGCGGGGAGGTGAGGGGGTTGGCGCCGGCCAGTGCTACTGCGCCAGCCGGCGCGAAGACGTGGATGCCGGCGTGGTCGATGCGGAAGGTGTGCAGCCCTGGCAGGGTAGGCTGGCCGCGCATCTTCATGATCTCCATCTTGCGCACCATGGAGTTGCGCTGCACGCTCTGGCGCAGCCATATCAGGCCGTCGGCCACGGTGAACACCGGGTTGGCATCGGTCTCGTTGAAGTACTCGCCGATCAGGAAGGTGGTGGCCTGCCAGCTGGTCATGAGCATGCCGAGCTGCTGCATGAACATCTGCAGGCTGGTGTGCGGCGCGCCTCCGCTCTCGCTGGCCGTCACCACCGAGCGGAAGGAGTCCACGAACACCAGCCCTGGCGGGTGCGCCTCCACTTCCTCCACGATGCGTTGCAGCACGCGGTCCAGGTCCCCCGTGATGGCCTCTTCCGACAGGCTGACAAAGCGCACGCAGGCGCCCACGGCGTCGGTGTCGAAGTGGTCGAACTGCTGCTGGTAGCGCAGCATCTTCAGCGGCGGTTCACCCAGCACGGTGAAATAGATCGCGGGCCGCTGCGGCGTTGCCAGCGCGAACATGATCTGGTGCGCGAGCGTGGTCTTTCCACAGCCCGGCTGTCCGGCGATGAGGTTGAACGAGAACTCCGGCAGGCCACCGCCGAGCACCGCGTCCAGGCCCGGTACCCGTGTGGCCAGGCGGTTGATGTGGACTTTGGTGGTCATGAAGCGCTGTCCTGCACGGGCGGTTCACCCGGTAAATGGGCCCAGACTGGGCGAAGCAATCGGTCTGCCAGCGACGGGCCAATGAGGCTCGACAGCAGTTCACAGAAGTGGGACAGCAGGGCGCCGGCAGCGGCCGATGCCATGGGGCCGGTGGTGGCGGAAAGCGCCGCTTTCAGGGCTGCGGCATTGCTGGCCATGTCGTCATGGCCTTCCGACGGAAGTACGGGATGCTGGATGCGGGTCGATTGCAGGCTGCGCTGGTACAGGGCGCTGACGCCGCGTTGCCCGATGATGGGCGAGAGCGCAGTGGTCAGCTCGCCCCAGATGCCGCATGCGGCATCCGCAACGGAGAACGCACCGCCACCTTCCGCAGCCAGTCTGGCCAGCGCGGCCTCGTGTCTTTGCGCCCCAGTTGGCATGTATGGTCCCGATTACTGCTCGACGGTGGGCTCCGGGGTGCAGCTGTCCATAGTACGCCCTGGGGCGGACGTCGTGCACATTTAATGTTGGGCAGTGGCCATCCGCTGCCAGGAGGGTGCCCGCAACGGCGCTGCGCCGGGGTGCCCGGAGTGAATGGCACGCGGTGCGCCTGCGCGACGCAGCGGGACAAAAGGCGTCAGTGCTCCGCCATCAGGCTGTTCACGATCTGTCGCGCCTGCTGGTAGTTGCCCTTGCCGCTCTCGCTGCGTGGCATGGTCTCCACGCAGAAGATGCGCTTGGGCACCTTGTAGCCGGCCAGGTCGCCGCGCAGGGCCTGGCGCAGTGCGAACTCGTCAAGGTCGATACCGTTGCGCATTCGGGCCAGCGCGATCACGATGTGGCCGAATCCTGCATCGGGCACGCCAATGACCATCGCGTCGTCCACACCGTCGAGCATCTTGACGGCCTGCTCCACCTCTTCCACGTACACCTTCTCGCCGCCGGTGTTGATCACCAGGTTGCCGCGGCCGACCAGCTCCATGCTGCCGTCTTCGTGGCGGCGGGCCCAGTCGCCGGGCACGGAATAACGCTGGCCGCCGTGCGTCTGGAAGGTCTCGGCGGTCTTGGCGGGATCGCCGAAGTAGCCCACGGGAATGGGCTCGGGCCGCGCGATCATGCCTTCGCCGGGTTGGCCCGGGCCCAGGATCTCGCCGCTGCTGGTGATCAGCACGGTCTTCGGCCCGGGCTGGAAGCGGCCGGTGGGCATCTCTTGCGTGGCGGTGGTGACGGAATAGCCCAGGCCCGACGCCTCGGAGGCGCCATACAGGTCCACCAGCGTGAGCTGCGGCAGGTGCCGCAGCAGCTGGCGCTTGTTCTCGATGCTCCACATCAGGCCCGAGGAGCTGATCACCTTGAGGCTGTCGAGTGCATACGGCTTGCTCGCCTCCTCCAGCGCGCGCACCATGGGCCGCGCGAAGACATCGCCCACGATCAGGATGCGCGTGGCGCGTTCGCGGGCCACGGTCTGCCAGAGCTCCTTGGCGTCGAAGCTGATCGAGGGCAGCAGGATCACCGTACCGCCGTTGAGCAGTTCGGACAGGGAGCTGGTGATGCCGGCCCCGTGCATCAGGGGGCAGGCCGGGATCACGCGGCCGGGCACGGCTTCGGTGCGGACCATCTCCAGGTGCTCTTCCAGGTTCGCGGGCTTGCGGCGGACCAGCGGGGACTCCATCTGCACCTCGCGCACCGTGTGGCTGGGCCAGATCACGCCCTTGGGGCTGCCCGTGGTGCCGCCGGTGTACATCAGGAAGGCGTCTTCGGAGGAGCGCTCGATGCCCAGCGGCGACCCGTCGCCTTCGTTCACCAGGTCCGCGTAGTCCTCCGCCTTGGAGTGCGGGCCGTCCGCGCAGATCCACAGCAGCACCTCAGGCAATGTCTCCTGCAGCAGCGTGATGTCGTGGCTGAACTCCTTCTGGAAGATCACGGCGCGCGCGCCGGAGTTGCGCAGGATGTAGGCCACCTCGTCGGCGGTGTAGCGGTAATTGATGTTCGCGGGGGCGAGGCGGGCCTTCAGGCAGGCGGCGAAACCTTCCAGGTAGGCGGGCTTGTTGCGCAGCAGGAAGCCGACACGGTCACCCGCCTGCAGGCCGGCGGCCAGGAAGGCCCGCGCGAGCCGGTTGGTGTGCAGCGTGAAGTCGGTCCAGCTGACCGATACGTCGCCCTGCACCACCGCCTGGCGGTCCTTGGGCACGGCCGTGGCCACCGCATCCAACATGTCTCCGAGAATCCAACGCATGGTGTTCCTTGTGCTTGCATGGGCGCAGTGCGCGCGCTTTCGCGGGCATGGTACGCAGTGTTGTCCGAAGCACCGACTACCCGTCCGAACGCGCGCCGAAATTCATGTATGTAATAGGCGGCAACGCATGACGCTGGTACGGCGGAGCGTGTATTTATCGCATCCATGTTAAATACCGGCAAGGCGCTGAAAAATCAGCGCCTGATGACCGGCTGTGGGAATATCCGGCACGTCGCAGGGCGCACCACGTCCGCGGCAGGACACGATAAGCGAGGAGACCATGGCATTAACCACATCCGTCAAGTCGGCCATCCGGGTCATGGAGGTGCTGGAGCTGTTCGAGAAGACCCGCGAGCCCTGTTCGCTCAAGGAAATCATCGAGCACCTGCAGTACCCGCAGTCCAGCACCACCATCCTGCTGAAGAACCTGGTGAGCATCGGCTACCTCAACTACGACCGCCAGCGGCGCAAGTACTTCCCCACGCTGCGCCTCGCACGGCTGGGCGCCTGGGTGCCGGCGGCGCTGTTCGGCAATGGCCGGGTCTTCGACGTGATGAACGACCTGAACAAGATCACGGGCGACTTCATCGGCCTGGGCATCCAGAACGACGTGTACGTGCAGTACATCAAGAACATCCAGTCCACCTACCCGGTGCACTTCGCCGTGCCTGAGGGCAGCATGCGCCTGCTGACCAATTCCGCCGCAGGCCTGATGCTGCTGGCCGCGCTGGACGACCGCCGCGCGGACTACACCATCCGCCGCGCCAATATCGCGGTGGACCGCCCCGAGGACCGCGTGAAGGTGGACGACATCATGGCCATGCTGCCGCGTATCCGCGAGCAGGGCTTTTCCTATACCGAGAACACGCCCATCCTGGGCGCCGCGACGTTGTGCGTGCTGCTGCCCAAGAAGGTGCACGGCCAGCCCATCGTGATGAGCGTGGGCGGCCTGGTGGACCGCATCCGGCCCCGCAAGAACGAACTCGTGCGGCTGCTCAAGCGCAGCGCCGCGTCGCTGGCCGAAGAGGGGGACATGACGGACCTGGGTTCCACCACCGGCGGGCAGCCGCCGACTGCGCCGTACCAGATGGACAAGCCCCTGGTCCACGACACCGCTGTGGCCATGGATGCAGAACAGCCCCAGCAGGACCATGTGATGCGCAGCTGGTTCGAGGCCCTGGGCCAGTACAGCAACCGGCCGGATCCGCGGCGCGCCGGGCATTGACGCCGGCCCCGGCGTGATCGGGGCCACCTTTCACCGATATCCATGCGTGCAAACGGCGGTGGCCCCGGGGCCTCGCCGCGGATCGCTTCGTCCATTTTTTTGAGCTGTCTTCTGACTACAACCCATGTCCATGCACAGTGACGACCCGCACGCCGCTTTCAGGGCCGAGCTGCGCGCCTTTTTCCAGGAAAACGTGCCCCCCGACCTGCGCCAGCGCCTGCGTAGCGGCCTGCGTCCCACGGTTGCCGAGTGGACCGACTGGCAGGGCCAGATGTACCGCCGCGGTTGGGGCGCCCCCACCTGGCCGGTGCCATACGGCGGCACGGGCTGGGATGCAGAAAAACTCTATGTCTTCGAGCAGGAGGCCGCGCGCTGTGATGCACCCGTGCAGTTCCACCAGGGGCTGGAGCTGATCGGCCCGATCCTGTTCACCTACGGCACGCCCGAACAGAAGGCGCGGTACCTGCCGCGCATCCTCACCGGCGAGGACTGGTGGTGCCAGGGCTACTCCGAACCCAATGCCGGCTCCGACCTGGCGGCGCTGCGCACGCGCGCGGAGCGCCAGGGCAACCACTACCTCGTGAACGGCCAGAAGTTGTGGACCAGCTTTGCGCAGAACGCGACCATGATGTTTGCCCTGGTGCGCACCGAGAGCACGGCGCGCAAGCAGGACGGCATCTCGCTGTTGCTGATCGACATGGCCACACCGGGCCTGCGCATCCGCCCCATCCAGACGTTGGACGAGCACCACCATGTGAACGAGGTGTTCTTCGACGACGTGCGCGTGCCTGTAGAGAACCTCGTGGGCGAGGAGGGCAAGGGCTGGACCTACGGCAAGGTGCTGCTCAAGCGCGAACGGGGCATGACAGCCACGCTGGGCCTGCGCCTGGCGCGCCAGCTGGAATGGATCGCGGAGCTGGCCGCCAGCACACCGATGGGCGACAGGAATCTGCTGCAGGACCCGGTCTTCGCCCACAAGCTGGCGCAGCTGCGCATCGAGGTGATCGCGCTGGACACCATGGGCCAGCGCACCGTGGCCGACGTGATGGCCGGTGCCGATTCCGGGCCGCGCGGCTCGATGCTGAAGGTTCGCTGGTCCGAGCTGCTGCAGCGCTCCACCGAGCTGTGGGTGGAGGCGCTGGGCCATGGCGCGAACGGCTTCGCGGCGGTGGGCGGTGGCGATGCGGCGCAGCCGGACTATCCAATGCCCGGCCCGATGACCGCGTACCTGCATGCGCGCGTGACCTCGATCTATGGAGGCGCGAATGAGATCCAGCGCAACATCATCGCGCAGCGCGCGCTCGGACTGTAGAGGAGCGACAGATATGGACTTTTCACTCGACGCCGAACAGCAGCAGTTCCAGGAGAGCGCAGCGCGCTTCTTCCGCGAGCGCTCGGGCTTCGACGCCTGGCGCCAGTGCGTGGACAGCGGTGCGGCCTTCGACCGTGGCCTGTGGTCGGAGATGGCGGGCTTCGGCTGGTTGTCGCTGAACCTGCCCGAGAGCCTCGACGGTTTTGGTGCACCGCCCGTCTATGCGCACCTGCTGATGGAGCAGGCCGGCCGCGCCTTGTCGCGCGAGCCCTTCGTCGCCACGGCGGTCATCGGCGCGCGCGTGCTGGCGCATGCCGCCGAGCCGCTGCGCAGCCGCCTGGCGCCCGCGCTGGTGCGTGGTGAAGCCACCTTCGCGCTGGCGCTGGGCGAGCCCCGCGCGCGCTTCGACCTGGGCTATGTGGAGACGCGGGCCCAGCGCGATGGTGAAGGTTTCGTGCTGGACGGATTCAAGTCCCATGTGCCCGATGGCGCCTCGGCCCACTGGATCATCGTGCCTGCCCGCACCAGCGGCGCGGTGGGCAGTGCGCAGGGCATCAGCCTGTTCCTTGTATCCGCGGACAGTTCGGGCTTGTCGCGCAGCCATGTGCGTGCACCCGACCACCATCACCATGCCCGGCTGCGTCTGGACGGGGTGCGGGTAGGCGCCGATGCGCTGGTGGGCACGCTGGACGAAGGTTTCGCATTGCTCGAAGAGGCCGTGGACCATGCCATCGCAGCCGGCCTGGCCGAGGCCGTGGGCATCATGGAAGCCCTGTGCGATGTCACGCTCGAATACCTCAAGACCCGCCAGCAGTTCGGTGTGCGCATCGGCAGCTTCCAGGCGCTGCAGCACCGCATGGTGGACATGCAGATTGCCAGCGAGGAGGCCCGCGCGATGGCCTGGCATGCACGCGCGCACCTGGACGCGCCGCGCGCCGAGCGTCGCCGCGCGGTGTCCGCCGCCAAGACGCGCGTGGGCCAGACCTCGTTGTTCGTCGGCCACCAGGCCGTGCAGCTGCATGGCGGCGTGGGCACGACGGACGAACTGGTCGTCGCCCACTACCTCAAGCGCCTGGTGATGCTGGAAGCCTCCTTCGGCAACGCCGACCACCACCGCCAGCAGTTCGTCGCCTCCACCACCACCACCACCGCCATGCAGGCTGCGTGAGCGGATCCCTTTCATCCTTTCCACCTCCAAGGACCACCACCATGCTCGACACCCAACTCATCAAGACCGAGATCAAAGACCACATCGCCACCGTGACGCTGGATGCACCACCGGTCAACGCCGTGTCCTTCGACCTCATGCGCGAGGTCATCGCCACCTTCGACGCCCTGGGCGAGATGGACGATGTGCGCGTGGCCGTGCTCACCGCCAAAGGCAAGGTGTTCTCCGCCGGCGTGGACATCAAGTCGCGCGTGGGTGCGGTCTACGAGCCGGGCGACAAGTTGGCCAATGCCCGCCTGGCACGCGAGATGAGCTACTGCATGATCGAATGCAAGAAGCCCATCATCGCGGCGGTCAACGGACCCGCGTTGGGCGCTGGTCTTGGCCTCGCGGCTTCCTGCGACATCCTCATCTGCTCCGAGACCGCGTCCTTCGGCCTGCCCGAGATCGACGTGGGCCTGATGGGTGGTGGCCGGCATGCCATGCGCCTCTTCGGCCATTCGTTGACGCGCCGCATGATGCTCACGGGTTACCGTGTTCCGGCCTCCGAGCTGTACCGCCTGGGCATCGTGGAGGCTGCGCTGCCCGCCGCCGAGCTGATGCCCTATGCGCTGGACATGGCGGCCGTGATCGCCTCCAAGAGCCCCGTTGCCAGCCGCACGGCGAAGTATTCGGCGGCCACCATCGAGTCCATGGGCCTGCGCGACGGTTACCGCTTCGAGCAGACGCTGACGGCCGAACTGGGCAAGACCGAGGACTCCAAGGAATCCATGCGCGCTTTCGCAGAGAAGCGCAAGCCGGTGTTCACCGGCCGCTAGGCGGGTTCCGCTGTCGCCTGCTCCGGCGGCAGCAGCGCCTCCAGCGCAGCGACATCCACGTCGTCGATCTGCGCGGGGGCCATGAACTTCTGCGCGTACACCAGCCACAGCCGGCTGCGCAGGAAGTAGCGGAACAGCCCCGTGTCGATGTGGCGGTCGCCGCACATGCGCGCCATGATGCGCAGGGACTCCGACAGCGTCTTGGGCGGCTTGTAGGGCCGGTCGGCCGCCGTGAGTGCCTCGAAGATGTCGGCCAGCGCCATGATGCGGTCCGTCAGGTGCAGCTCGCCGGCCGGCAGGCGGCGCGGGTAACCCTGGCCATCCATCTTCTCGTGGTGGTTGGCCGCGATCTCGGGCACGCGGCGCAGGTGCTCGGGCCAGGGCAGCTTCTTGAGCATCACCAGCGTCTGCACGATGTGGTCGTTGATGGCGAAGCGGTCTTCTGGCGTCAGCGTGCCGCGGCGGATGGACAGGTTGTGCAGCTCGCCCATGTTCTGGCGCTGCGCGGGCAGCTGCATGTCGAAGCCCAGGTGGTTGCGCGGGTCGCCGCGCTCCACGGGCGGGCGGCGCTCGCCCCAGGCCACCAGGTGCTCGGGCCGGTCGGCCAGCAGCGGCTCCTGCACCGGCAGCGCCGGGGGTGCCTGCACTGCAGCCTGCAGCCGGCGCGACTCTTCGGTGGACAGGCCCAGGCTGGCATCGAAGTGCCGCCACCAGGTGCGCGTGGCGATGGCGCGCAGGCGTGTGATGGCCGCGTCGGGCAAGAACTCGCCACCCACATTGCATTGCGCGACAAAGGCGAAGTCGGCCTGCAATTCCTGCTGCGCAGCCAATAGCCATCCGGTATCGTCCGCATCCACCTCGCCGGCCAGCGCGCGGCGCAGGTGGGCGATCTCGGCATCGCGCCACAACACCTCGAAGCGCAAGCGCACCTCGTGGATGCGGTTGTGGATGACCTCCAGCTTGGTCGCCTTGTCCACGATGTGCTCGGGGCTGGTGACCTTGCCGCAGTCATGCAGCCACGCGCCCAGGTGGAAGGCATACCGCTCTTCCTCGTTCAGGCGGAAACTGGCGTAGGGGCCTTCGGTCTCGGCGGCCAGCCGGTCCGCCAGCAGCGTGGCCAGCTCGGGTACACGTTCGCAGTGGCCGCCGGTGTAGGCGCTCTTGGCGTCGATTGCGTCGGCCATGAGGCGGATCACGGCGTCGAACAGCGCGCGCTGCGAGTCGATGAGCTCGCGCGTCTCGATGGCCACGGCCAGCATGCCGGTCAGGCGCTTGGCGAAATCCAGGAACAGCGGGTCCGCATGGACCTGGTCGGCCGCGTGCATCAGCACCAGCAGGCCTTCCAGCCGGCCGCTGCGGCCACGCAGTTCCAGCTCCACCTGTCGCAGGTCGGCGTCCACGTCCCGCATGCCGCTGCGCACGGCGCGTTCCTCGGGGTAGGCGAAGTCGTCACGCAACGCGCCCTGGTCGCCCACCTGGGCCGAGCGCACCATGCGCCGTGCCGCGTGTTGCAGGCGGTACACAGCGCCACCGCTGCAGCGCGTGGCGCGCATGAATTTCTCCAGCACCTGCTGCAGCATGCGTTCCACCTGCGGCTCGGTGCCCAGCGTGCGGCTGATGTCCAGGAAGGCCTCCACCGTGCTGCTCACGTTGTCCACCACCTCGGACAGGGCGTTGACCTCGCGCAGCACGCTGGGCCGCGCTGCCTGGCCGCTGAAGTCGAAGCGCGACATGCGCCGCGCCTGGCGTGCCGTGTCCTCCAGGCGGCGGCCGATGGCGCTGCCGGCCCACCAGCCCAGCGGCAGGAACAGCAGCACCAGCACGGCGGCGATCTGGATCATGCGGCTGCGCATCTTCTCCATGTCGCTGAGCAATTCGTCGCTGGGCGCGGCGATCAGCAACCGCATGCGGTAACCCGCGATGACATCGAAGGGCAGCACCATGCCCAGCCATTCGCGGCCTTGCACGTCGTAGGCGACGGCGCTGCCGTCCTCCCCCGGCACCACCTGCACCAGGCGGCGCAGCGCGGGCACGTCGAGTGCGTCCAGCTTGCGGAAGCCGAAGCCCTCGCCGTCCTGCACCAGCACGCGCTCCATGTCGCGGTAGGCCATCACGCGGTTGGAAGTGTCCAGCAGCGCCAGCTCGGAGCCAGGTGTCAGCCGCAGGTCGCCCAGGCTGGTGGCCAGGTCGTCCAGCGCCATGTCCACACCGATGGTGGCGCCGCCCTGCCGTGCCTTCCGGGACAGGCTGATGCCGGCCTGGCGCGTGGTGAAGAACACATAGGGCTCGGAGATCGCTTCGTCCACGGTCGCGCGGGCAGCCTGGTACCAGGGCCGGGTGCGCGGATCGAACTGGTAGCCCGGCACGGCACGGCGCTCCAATTCCCGCCCCTGGCTGCTGAAGAAGCGGTATTCGCCCACGCGCGTGCCGTCCGCGGCCTGCGTGACCGTCTGCACCACATAGTTGGACCGGGGGGGCGCCTGGACCATCTGGCGCACCTCGGGCCGCTCCAGGGAGCGCATCAGCAGGAAGTCGCCGTTCTCGTAACCGACGTAGATGGCGGAGATCAGGTCGTTGGCGGCCAGCTCCGACGAAAAAACGCCCACGCGTGCCAGCCGGTCCTCGATGCGCGTCGCCGTGGTGATGGGGTCGAAGGCCAGCATGCGCAGCGTGGCGCTGGCCGGATCGATCATGCGGCCGGCCTTTTCGGTGGTCAGCCGGCCGGCGTCGCGGGCCGTGCGGTTGGCCGTCTCCAGCAGCACCTGGCGCGATCCCACCCAGCCCGCGGCCACCAGTGCTGCGGCCAGCAGCACCATGCCCACCACCACCAGGCCTGCAATGGCCAGGCGGACGGGAACACCGGAGCGAAGGAGGGGAGTTGCTGCCGGTGTGGCAGCCATCGGGGAGGGAGGCATATGGCTGGGCTTTGGAGAATAGCGCAGTTTTGTAGCAGGGTAGTGGATTACCCGGGGTTGCGATTTGTCGGCGCGTGGTGCTGTCTTGCAAATACCCGTGCTCCTGCGCAGCACAACAGGGGCTGGGGATAATCGCCCCCCTATGGCAAGAGGCGAACGCATCGTGGTGGGGCTCAGTGGCGGCGTGGATTCGGCCGTCACGGCATGGCTGCTCAAGCAGCAGGGCTTTGATGTGGTCGGCATCTTCATGAAGAACTGGGAAGATGACGACGACTCGGAATACTGCGCGTCCAACATCGACTTCATCGACGCGGCCTCGGTGGCCGACGTGATCGGCATCGAGATCGAACACGTCAACTTCGCCGCCGAATACAAGGACCGCGTGTTCGCCGAATTCCTGCGCGAATACCAGGCGGGCCGCACGCCCAACCCGGACATCCTGTGCAACGCGGAGATCAAGTTCAAGGCCTTCCTGGACCACGCCATGCGCCTGGGCGCGGAGCGCATCGCCACGGGCCACTACGCACGCGTGCGGCACAACCCGCAGACCGCGCGTTACGAGCTGCTCAAGGGCCTGGACCCGGCCAAGGACCAGAGCTATTTCCTGCACCGGCTGAACCAGTCGCAGCTCTCGCGCACGCTGTTCCCGGTGGGCGAGCTGCACAAGACCGAGGTGCGCCGCATCGCGGCCGAGATCGGCCTGCCCAATGCGAAGAAGAAGGACTCCACGGGCATCTGCTTCATCGGCGAGCGGCCCTTCCGCGAATTCCTGAACCGCTACATCGCCGGTGCGCCGGGGCCGATCAAGGACCCGCGCGGCCGCACCGTGGGCCGCCACGTGGGCCTGAGCTTCTACACGCTGGGTCAGCGCCAGGGCCTGGGCATCGGCGGCGTCAAGGAAAAGGGTGCGCAGCGTGGCGGAGGCGAGCATGCGCCGTGGTTCGTGGCGCGCAAGGACATCGAACACAACACGCTGTGGGCCGTGCAGGGCCATGACCATCCGTGGCTGCAGTACCAATCCCTGGCCTGCGAGGACGTCAGTTGGGTGGCCGGTGTGCCGCCCACGGCGGGCGCTTACGCCGCCAAGACGCGGTACCGCCAGCAGGACGCCGCCTGCACGCTGGCGGCCACGGCCCAGGGCGGCGTGGCGCTGCAGTTCAGCGAGCCGCAATGGGCCGTGACGCCGGGGCAGTCGGCCGTGGTGTATGACGGCGAGGTGTGCCTGGGCGGTGGCGTGATCGCGCAGGCCGAGGCCTGGGAGCCCGTGGCCGCGCGGCCTGCCATGCGTGCTGCGCTGGCGGCCTGAAACGCCGTCAGGCCGGGCGCGGCGTGAGCCGCACGCCGAAGTGCCGTTGCAGGATGTCCGCGATGTTTTCGAAGCAGGAGCCGTGGCGCACCACCTCCAGCGTCTCGCAGTTCAGCAGCGTGGACGACGATTGCCAGGGGTGGTACTTCATCAGGCCGTAGTCGATGACCACGTCGGCGATGTCCGTGATCTCGGGCTCCATGTCCTCGACGCGGAACTTCGTGCCGTGCATGGACAGGTTGGCCGAGGAGCCGAACAGCAGGGTCTTGCGCGCCACGCTGAGCCGCGTGATCTCGGCGTGGAAGCCCCCCGCGTTGAGCAGCATCAACAGCGTGCCGCCGCGCGTGCTGCGTTCGTAGATGTCCGGATCCAGTGCGCGCAGCAGCGGGTGCTCCGTGCGACAGGGGGCGATCAGTCCGAGCGGCAGGTCGTAGTCGCGGGTGATGGCGTCCACGATCTCTGCTCCGCGCGAGCCCACGATGTGCAACTCCTCGTGCAGCTGCCGGTTGCCCAGCATCGCATTGAGTTTGGTGGGCGCACGCCGCTTGGTGTCGAAGATGCGGCGCAGCGCGTCCCTGTGCGCGGCGATCAGCGAGTAGCCTACGTCGTTGGGCAGGATCGCGATGCCGGCGTTCTGCAGCGTGTCCATGGCGCGCGCCGCGTCCGCGGCGATGTCGAGGACGGCCATGCGCCTAGCCTTCGCCTGTGGCCGCGTTGCGGCAGTACCAATGCATGCCGAGCTGCGGTGTCAGGTCGATCTCCAGGTCGCCGTTCTTCTGCGGCGTGACGTGCAGCTGCAGGGCGGCGCAGTGCCGTTGCAGCGCCTCCAGTCCGTCGAAGCCCACCTGCAGCGTGCGGGGGCGCACGGCGCGGGCTTGGTCGTCGATGGCCAGGTGGAAGCGGAAATCCTGCAGGGCCAGCACGCGGCCGGGTGCGGTGTCCTGCCATGCCTGCCCCGTGGCGGCGGCCAGTTGCCGCGCCCAGGCCTCTGCCAACCCGCGCGGACCGGCGTAATGCAGGGCTTCCAGGCCGATGGCGCGGTTGGGGTGCTGCAGCAGCCGCTCCGAGCGCAACAGCTCGGGCGTGCGGTGCTCCGTCCAGCAGAGGTAGGAGGGGTCCGTCGGTTGCCAGTCCGAGCCGAAATACGCGAACTTCGCCAGCCCCTGCAGATCGGGCTCGTGCACCGGGCGCGCCCAATGCAGCAGCGGGCCCACCGGCACCGCGTCGGCAATGCACTGGGCATGGGTCGCTTCCGCCTGGGAGGTGCCGAGGGCCACGATGTGCAGCCCATGGCGCACGGTGGTGGCGGCCGCGAGCTGGTGGCCCGCGGCGGGGTTGTAGATCTCCATCAGCTCCAGGTAGCCCTGGCGCAGCATGATCGAATGCTGCGCGCTGCCGGCCGAGACCAGTTCGCCGCGCGCGTCGGTGCGGGTATGGTCGGCGCGCACGGTCTGCGTGAAGCCCAGCTTCGCCATGAAGGCATTGGCGGCGCCCAGGTCGGGCACGATGTAGCCGCAATGGTCCAGGTTCAGCGGCGGGGCCGCCTTGGGGGTGGGGTGCATGGTCATTCGCGGGAGGATGTGGAACGGTAGGGCTGCGCCCTCGGTGCTGCGAGCCCGAAGATGACCTTCTTGGCCGCGTGGATGTGGGCGCGCATGGCGGATTCGGCCCAGACGGGGTCACCCGACGCGATGGCCGACACCACGTCGTGGTGCTGGTAGGCGCTGCGCGCCAGCGACTCGCGCGTGTACTTGCCGAAGGTCTGCTTGACCAGCGGGATGTGAACCACCGCCACCAGCATGCTGGCCAGCCGGCGGTTCTTGCCCGCGTCGAGGATCAGGCGGTGCAGGCGGTTGTTGGACTCCGCGATCAACCGCATGTCGGGCTCGCCGGGGCCGCCCGTCAGCTCCGAGAACGCATCGGCCTCGCGCCGCATCGCCGCGACCTCCTCGGGCGTGGCATGCAGCGCGGCCAGCGAGGCGCCATAACCTTCCAGCATCGCGCGCAGGTCGAAGATCTCCAGCAGGTTGGCATCGGTCCAGTCGATGACGACCGCGCCGCGGTTGGGCCGCAGCTCCACGAAGCCCTCGGCCGCCAGCAGCGTGAGCGCCTGCCGCACGGAGGTGCGCGAGACGTTCGCCATCTCGCAGACCTCCACCTCGCGGATGCGGCTGCCGCCGGCGAAGCGGCCGCTGCGGATGGCCTCGCGGATCACCTCGCAGGCGATGTCGACGGTGCTCGCGGGCGCCGCGCCGCCGCCCGGCGAGGCCGCGTTGTCCTCGCCGTCGTCGGCGAACTCGTCGAACTCCATGCCTCCTGCGGATGCCGCCATCGTCACTCCTGTCTGTCGTTGCCTGTCAGCGCCAGTATTCCGGCCGCGAGAAACCCTGCGCCTTGGGATCCGTTTCGACGAACTTGCGGTACTCGGCGGACTTGTAGGCCTCCGCCAGCTGCCGCAGCAGCGCACCGTTCGCCACTTCCTTGCGCGCAGACAGGATGATGCGGTATTGCGGGGCCGGGTCTTCCAGCACCAGCGCCGAAGACAGCAGCATGCCCGACGCGATGACGTGGTTGCCCAGCACCGCGGCCAGGTCCACCTCGTCCAGCGAGCGGGGGATCTGCGGCGCGTCCAGCAGCACCAGCTTCAGGTTGCGCGGGTTGGCCGTGATGTTCTTCTCGGTTGCCTTGCCGGCCGGCACGGACGGGTCGATGGTCAGCAGGCCCTGCTGCTGCAGGAAGGCCAGGGAACGGCCGAGCGAGGTGGGGTCGTTGGGCACAGAGACCGAGGCGCCCGCGGGCAGCGCCTTGAGGTCCTTGATCTTGCGCGAATACAGGCCCAGCGGCGCGCTGGGCACCTGCAGCACCTCCACCAGGTCGCCCTTGTACTGGCCGTTGAAGGTCTCCATGAAGGCGCGGTTCTGGAACACGTTGGCGTCCAGCGTGCCGTCCATCAGCGCGGAGTTCAGCTGGATGATGTTGGAGAACTCGGTGGCCTGCACCTTCACGCCGGCCTTCTCCAGCGCGGGCTGCACGCCGCGCTTGAACTGGTCGGCATAGGGGCCGGGGAAGAAGCCGATGCGCAGCACGCTCTGCGCGCTGGCGGCACCGGCGACTACGAGGGTGGACAGGGCCAGGGCCTTGATCAGGACACGTTTGTGCATGCGATTCTCCGGGGTGTGGATGGGAAAGGAAGGGAACGGGGTCGGGGCGTCAGCGCTTGTCGAGGCGGCGGGCCGCCCAGGCCCCCAGCATCTGCGTGCACTGCACCAGCACGAACATGATCACCACGCACCAGACCATGACGGCGGTCTCGAAGCGGTAGTAGCCGTAGCGGATCGCCAGGTCGCCCAGGCCGCCCGCGCCCACGGCGCCGGCCACCGCCGAATACGCGATGAAGCCCGTGGCCGTGACCGTGAAGCTGCCCACGATGGCCGGCAGTGCCTCGGCCACCAGCACCTTGCCGACGATGGCGCCGGCCGAGGCGCCGCAGGCCTGGGCCATGTCGATGATGCCGCGCGGCACGTCGCGCAGGTTCTGCTCGACCAGCCGTGCGAAGAACGGAATTACGGCGAAGGACAGGGCCACGGCCGCGGCCTTCGGGCCGATGCTGGTGCCCACCACGAAGCGCGAGAAGGGGATCAGGATGACCAGCAGGATGATGAAGGGGAACGAGCGCAGCACGTTGACCAGGTAGCCCAGCACGCGGTTCAGGATCGGCCGCGGGTACAGCCCGCCGGGGCCGGAGACGAACAGCAACACGCCCAGCGGGGTGCCGATCACCAGCGCGCTGGCCATGGTGGCGCCCACCATCAGCAAGGTGTCCAGCGTGGCCTTCCAGAGGTCGGGCCCGAACTGCACGAGGGCATCGAAGAGGGTATTCATCAGGCGTCCTGGGGCAGCAGGGTCTGGTCGGTCCAGCCCTTGGCGGTTTCGAAGAAGAACTTGCCCAGCACGCTGGCGGGCCGCGGGTCGGCCATGTCGATCCGGTCCACCACACGGCCGCGCTCCAGCACCACGCAGCGTCCGCACAGGTAGTTGGCGACCTTGATGTCGTGCGTGACCATCACGATGGTCATGCCGCGCTCCCGGTTGAGCTGCTGCAGCAACCGCAGGATGGACAGCGCGGTGTGCGGGTCCAGCGCGGAGGTGGCCTCGTCGCACAGCAGCACCGTGGGCGACGTGGCCAGCGCGCGGGCGATGGCCACGCGCTGGCGCTGGCCGCCCGAGAGCTGCGCGGGGTATGAGCCGGCCCGGTCGGACAGGCCCACGGCATCCAGCGCGTCGCGCGCCTTGGCGCGCCGCTGGTCTTCCGGCAGGCCCGCCACTTCCAGCGCGAACTCCACGTTGTGCAGCGCGGTGCGGTGCGACAGCAGGTTGAACTGCTGGAAGATCATGCCGACCTTCTGCCGCACCTGGCGCAGTGCGTCCTTGCCCAGGCCCACCAGCTCCTGGCCGTCGATGCGCACCGAGCCGCCCGATGGCTCCTCCAGCCGGTTGATCAGGCGCAGCAGCGTGCTCTTGCCCGCGCCCGAGAAGCCCAGCAGGCCCACCACCTCACCCGAGATGATGTCCAGGTCGGTGGGCAGCAGCGCGTCGATGGTCCTGTCCTTGAGCGTGAAGCGCTTGGACACCTGTCGGAGCTCGATCATGCGGCCTCCTTCCAGGCGCGCACCACCTCGGAGGCGGTGGGCGTCCAGACGCCGGGCTGGGCCAGCACGTGGTCCAGCACGCGCTCGAACATGGCGATGCGCAGCGGTGCGCCGCTGACCCAGGGGCGCACGCAGTAGTGCAGCAGCCGGGCCGTGCTGCGCGCATCGTGCTGCAGCTGGGTGATCGCCTTCATGAAATGGTCCTCGAACATGTCCAGGTTGCACATGCGGTTGACCAGCACGGTCTGGTCGTCGAAATCCGCCCACAGCGGCATCGCCACCAGGTCGCCCGGCGTGGTCATGGCGTAGGGCTGTTCGTCGTTGGCCCAGTCGCAGACATAACCCAGGCCGGCCTCGCCCAGCAGCTGCGGGGTGCGGGTGGATTCACCGTATTCGATGCCGAACCATCCTGTGGGCCGTATGCCGCATGCCTCCAGCCGTTCGAGCGTGGTGGCGATGTAGTCGCGTTCCTGCGCGGTGTCCATGGCACTGGTGATGGGCCGCGACACCGACAGGCCGTGGCCCACGAACTCGCTGCCGGCCTCGCGCAGGTACTCCACCAGCGACGGGTACATCTCCGCGCTCAGCACGTCGATGGCCACGGTGGGCCGGATTCCGCGCCGGCGCAGCGCCTCGACGAGGCGGTAGATGCCCACGCGGTGCCCGTATTCGCGGGTCGAGACACGCGAGATGTTGGGGAAATCGCGCACCAGCCCGCCGCCCACGCTGTGGATCTGCGGCCAGCCGGCGGGCAGCGGATCCTCGACCATCTCCAGGTTGATCAGCGGCACCACCGCCAGCCGGCGCTCGCCGGGCCAGCGCAGCGTCGGGCGCGCCGGCAGTGGGTTCCACGCGTAGTGCGGATGGTCCATGCCGGGGCTGCGCGTGGCGGGGGACACCCCGCCTGCCACCGGGGTCTCGGCACGCGGGCGCCGTGCCACCGCGGGCCGCTGGCGTGCGGTGGCAGCGGTCTCCTCGGCCAACTGCTGCGCATGCTGCAGATGCGCGTCGTAGTCGTGTTCGAGGAAGTGCGCGGCGATGTCGTCGCCGGTCGCGTGCCACACGCCGTCGTGGCGGCAGACATGGTCCAGCACCTCGCGCAGGTGGCCGATGTGGTGCGGCTGGCCGATCTGGT
Source organism: Burkholderiaceae bacterium (assembly GCA_965278985.1). Classification (GTDB taxonomy): domain Bacteria; phylum Pseudomonadota; class Gammaproteobacteria; order Burkholderiales; family Burkholderiaceae_C; genus CAISIP01. The sequence goes on from OZ257131.1 coordinate 5,493,543, forward strand.
AGGGGTGCAGGGCGATGCAGAACACCCGGCCACCGTCCGCGCTCTCGGCATACAGCCGGTCGAAGGCGGCCTTGCAGGCATCGACGAAGTAGCGCCCGCCGTAGGGCCGGCCGTCCCACAGCGGCGCGTCGTTGAGGTCGTAGGAATACGGAACCGAGATCAGCCGCCTGCCCGGCACGATGATGGGCACAGGCACGTCGTCGTGCACCCAGTCGGCGTGGTAGCTCAGGCCGGACTCCGCGATCAGCCGCGGCGTATGGGCCGTGTTGGTGATCGCCGGCGTGAGGATGCCCTGCAGCTGCCGGCCCAGGTGGCGCTGCAGCGAGGCCACGTTGTCGGCATAGAAAGCGCGCTCCTGCGCCTCGTCCATGCCGTAGAGGAAGCGGGTGTTGTAGATGCCGTGGCTCATCACCGCCCAGTCGCGCTGGCGGATCAACTGCGTGATCTCGGGAAAGTGGTCCAGCACCGCCAGGTTCAGCGACACCGTGGGGCGCACCGGGTAGGCCTCCAGCGCCTCGGCCATGCGCCACAGGCCGACACGGTTGCCATAGTCGCGGAAGCCATATTCCCGCACGTCCGGATGCGCGGGCACGCGGTCCCAGGTCTCACGGCCCCTGGCCGGGGGGGGCGTGTACTCGTAGAACTCGATGTTCGGCACGATCCACACGGCCAGCCGCTTGCCGTCGGGCCACTGGATGCGTGGCCGCGTGGTGACGGGTGCGTAGCGGATGAAGTCCTGGATCGAGGGCATGGTGCGTGTCAGAGGGGCAGGACGATGTCGGAGGGCGAGACCAGGTGGTCGATGCGCTGCAGCACGCCGAACAGCGACCGCGCGACCGGATCGTCCACGCCGGCATGGCGGGTGCAGCCGCGGAACTTCTGCCACAGCGCCTCGGTGTCCAGCGGGGCGTCGGCATGCCCGGCGGGGCGGCGCACGGGGGGCGTGGCCACCATCTCGCCGTTGTCGAGCGTGAACTCCACGATGTCGAAGGGGGCCGCGTCGCGCCAGCCGGGCTCGTAGGCGTCGGTGGTCTGGATGCGGACCAGGGCCATCAGCCGCTGGATCTGCGGGTCACGGACCACGGCGTCGGTCAGCTGGTCCAGGCCCACATTCCCGTGCACCAGTGCACAGGCGATGGCGAACTCGATGCTGAATTTGGCCTGCAGGGTGTCCTGCGGCAGGTGGCAGGGCATGACGGCCGCGTGCCGCGCGCTGATGTGGGCCACGATGCCCTGCACACGCTGCGGTGCCGGCCGGACCGGCATCGTGCGCACCCCGTCGATGGCGCGTTGCGCGGCGCCCACCACCGGATAGCGCTTGATGTTGAGCCGCACGGTGGCACTGCGCCACACCTCGCCGACGGCGGAGGGGGTGTCCACATCCACGCGCCCCTGGGGGGACAGGGCACGCAGCAGGCCATGGCGGCCTTCGAGGGCGCTGGGACTGGCCTGCATGCCGGCGGCTGCGAGCATCGCGGCGTTCAGGCCGGCGGCTGCGGTGCGCCCGCCGTGGTACGGCTTGGCCATGGTGCCGAAGTTCTCGAACACACCGCCCGAGTCCGAGGCCGCCAGTGCCAGGGCATGGCTGGCCCGCACGGCATCCAGGCCCATGATGGCGGCGGCCGCCGCGGCTGCGCCCACCGGCCCCAGCACCGCGGTGGGGTGCCAGCCCCGGTCGTAGTACAGGTCCTTCTCGCGCGTGAACAGGTCGGCCCAGACCTCGTAACCCAGCAGGTAGGCCGCAGCCATGCGGGCGCCGCTGGCGCCACAGGCGTCGGCCGCGGCCAGCACGGTAGGCACCAGCACCGCGCTGGGATGGTTGGAGAACGCGAAATCGTCGTAGTCCAGCGCGTGGGCGGCGGTGGCATTGACCAGCGCGGCCTGCACCGCGCCCGCTCGCGCGCCTCCCCCGACCAGCCGAGCCACGGGGTGGGCGCCTTGCGCACGCACATGCGCGACCAGGCACTGGACGGCGGGCTCCAGCGCGCCGGCCAGCATCACGCCCACCACATCGCTGAAGCCCAGCCGCGCGACCTCCAGCGAAGCCTGGGGGATGGGCAGTTCGGCGCAGCGGGCAATGGCCTGGGCGTAGTGGCGGGTGAGGTTGGTAGGCATGGTGGGCATCAAGGCTGAGGGAAATTATGCATACAAAAAAATGCCAATGGGATTCTTAACATCATGAGTTGTATGCTAAAAAATCATATAAATATTTGATTTACAAGGTAAAAAATAAAATTTGAGAACGTCGAGAGAGACAAGACCATGCAACATAGTCAACAAATGCAAAAATTATGCGTACAATTTTTCCAACTCAGGAGGGCTCATGGAACTCTGGCAATTGACGGCCGCCGAGGCGGCCAGGCGCATGGAGGCGGGACAGCTCAGCAGCGAGCGTTACACCGCCGCGCTGCTTGAACGCATCGCGGCGCGCGAGCCGCTGGTGCATGCGTGGGCCCATGTGGATGCCGACCATGCCCTGGCCCAGGCCCGTGCCTGCGACCGCGTGCCACGCCGCGGTCCGTTGCATGGCATCCCAGTGGGCGTGAAGGACGTCATCAACACCGCCGACCTGCCGACGCAACACAACTCACCGCTCTACCGCGGCCACCGTCCGGCTGAGGATGCGAATTGCGTCGGTGTGCTGCGCGCGGCAGGAGCCGTGATCCTGGGCAAGACGGAGACGCTGGAATTCGCCTGCGGCGGCAACGTGCCGCCCACGCGCAACCCGCATGACCTGGAGCGCACGCCGGGGGGCTCCTCCAGCGGCTCGGGCGCGGCCGTGGCCGATGGCATGGTGCCGCTGGCGCTGGCCACGCAGACGGGCGGGTCGACGATCCGCCCGGCTTCGTTCTGCGGCGTCTATGGCATGAAGCCCACGTTCGGCCGCATCTCCTTCGAGGGTGCCAAGCACTATTCGCCGCACCTCGACACCATCGGCTTCTACGGCCGTGGCATCGACGACCTGGGGCTGCTGGCCAACGCGTTCCGCCTCACGGAGGGTCCGGACCGCGCTGCGGCCGATGTCCGGGGCCTGCGCATCGCGGTGTGCCAGACACCGATGTGGCCCGAGGCCGATGCCGATGCCCGCGCCGCGCTGCTGGAGGCCGCCGCGCGCTTGCAGGCCGCGGGTGCGCGGGTGACGCCATTGGAATTGCCCGCGGCCTTCGGCGAGCTCACGCAGCAGCACGACCACATCATGCAGGACGGGGGGCGCGGCGCCTTCCTGCCCGAGTACCTCGCGGAGCCGGAGCGCCTGCACGACGACTTTCGCCGCAAGGTGCAGAACCAGTACGGGCTGACCGGCGCACAGCTGCGTGCCGCGCTGGACGCCGCGGCGCAGTGCCGCATCGATTTCGAACGCATGCTGGGCGACGCGGACGCCGTGCTGACCCTGTCCGCGCCGGGCGAGGCCACCATGGGCATCACCTCCCAGGGCATGGCGACCTTCAACCGCATCTGGACCGCGCTGCATGTGCCCTGCATCAGCGTCCCCGGCATGCGCGGCGCGCACGGCCTGCCCATCGGCATGCAGCTGGTGCAGCGGCGCTACGAAGATGGGCGGCTGCTAAAGGTGGCCGCGGCGGTCGCCCGCGTGCTGGACGCCACGCCCGCAGGTTGAGCGTCAGGCCTTCGCGGGTTTGCCTGCGGCCGCGGTGGCCTCGGCCCGCTTCGCATAGCGCTGCGCCAACACCCCGCACACCATCAGCTGCATCTGGTGGAACAGCATCAGCGGCAGCACGATGGCGCCGGCCACGTTGGCCGCGAAGAGCACATTGGCCATCGGCACGCCACTCACCAGGCTTTTCTTGGAGCCGCAGAACACGATGGTGATCTCGTCCTCCTTCGAGAAACCCATGCGCCGCGCGCCCCAGGTGGTGAGCCCCAGCACCACCGCCAGCAACACGCCGCAGGCCACCAGCAGCCCGACCAGCGCCTGCAGCGGCACCTGGTGCCACAGGCCGTCGATCACGGCATGGCTGAAGGCAGCGTAGACCACGAGCAGGATCGAGCCCTGGTCCACGACCTTGAGCACCGACGCGCGGCGCTGCAGGAAGCTGCCGATCCACGGCCGCAGCAGGTGGCCCGCGATGAAGGGCACCAGCAGCTGCAGCGCGATGCGCCCGATGGCGTCCAGCGGGTCGCCCATGCCGGCGTTCTTCGACAGCAGCAGCCCCACCAGCAGCGGCGTGAACACGATGCCCAGCAGCGTCGAGGCCGAGGCGCTGCACACGGCCGCGGGGATGTTGCCGCGGGCCATCGATGTGAATGCGATGGCGGACTGCACCGTGGCCGGCAGCGCGCACAGGAACAGGAGGCCGATGTAGAGCTCGGGCGTCACCAGCGGCTCCAGCAGCGGCCGCAGCCCCCATCCCAGCAGCGGGAACAGGATGAAGGTGCTGCAGAACACCACCAGGTGCAGCCGCCAGTGGCCGATGCCGGCCCAGATGGCCTGGCGCGAGAGCTTGGCGCCGTGCAGGAAAAACAGCAGGCTCACGGCGATGGTGGTGACGACCCCCAGCACCTGCGCAGCAACGCCGGAGACAGGCAGGAAGCTCGCCAGCACCACGGTGGTCAGCAGGTACAGCGTGAAGTTGTCGGGGAGCAGGCGGGAACGGGCCATGGGCAATGCGCGGAGCGGTGGACGGAAGGGGGAAGGCGGGACGCATCCGATTGGAACGCAGCCCGCACCCCAAGGAAAATGGATTTATCTGATGTATCTATGATTCGCCATCATGAATGTCAGCCTGCGCCAGTTGCGTGTTTTCCAGGCGGTCGCCGCGTGCGGCAATTTCACGCGCGCCGGGGCGCAGGTGGGCCTGACCCAGCCGGCGGTAAGCCGCTGTGTGACCGAGCTGGAGCAGCAACTGGGCCTCAAGTTGCTGGACCGAACGACCCGCGAGGTGGCGCTGACCGACGCCGGCCGCGGCCTGGCCGCGCGGCTGGAGCGCGTGCTGGACGAGCTCGATGCCACGCTGCAGGATGTGCGGGGCCTCGCCACGCAGCGCCGGGGCCGCGTGCGCGTGGCCAGCAGCCCCACGCTGTCGGCCAATCTGCTGCCTGAGTGCATCGCGCTGTGCCAGCGCGCGCATCCGGGCGTGCAACTGGTGCTGCTGGACCGCATCCAGCACGATGCGCTGGCCAGTGTGCTGTCGGGCGAGGTGGATTTCGGCGTGGTGATCGATCCCGAGCCGCGCGACGAACTGCATTGCGAAGCCATCCTGTCGGAGCCCTTCTGCCTGGTGTGTCCCGCAGGGCATCGGCTGGCGCGCAAGCGCAGCCCGCGCTGGCAAGACCTGGCGGGCGAGCCGCTGGTGCTGCTGGACCACGCCTCGGGCAGCCGGCGGCTCATCGACCAGGCGCTGCGCGAGCAGGGCGTGCAGGCCCCCGTGGCGCAGGAGGTGGGGCATGCCACGACCATCTTCCGCATGCTCGATGCGGGCCTGGGCATCTCGGTGGTGCCCACGCTGGCGCTGCCGCCGGCGGGCATGCCGGGCCTGGTCGCGCGGCCCCTGTTGCCCCGCATCGACCGCCAGATCACCATGGTGCGGCGCCGGCACCGTGCGCTGGCGCCTGTGGCCGAGACGGCGTGGGAGCTGATACGCGCGGTGGCAGCCGAGCGGCAGCGCTGAGGGCGTGAAAAAGGGCGCCGATGGCGCCCTGGTGAAATGTCGCCGCGGACCGGCTCAGAACGGGATGTCGTCGTCCATGTCCTCGAAACCCGTGGACGAGCGCTGCGGCTGTGCTGCCGGTTGCTGGCGCGGCGGGGGCGCCGGGCGCGAGGCAGGTGCGCTGGGGCGGCTGTAGTTGCTGCCGCCGCCACCGCCACCGCCATAACCGCCGCCGCCTTCTTCACCGCCGCCGGGGCCGCCCATGCCTTCGCGGGCACCCAGCAGCTGCATTTCGGTGGCGATGATGTCGCAGGTGTTCTGCTCGACGCCGTCCTTATTGGTGAACTTGCCGTACTTGATGCGGCCTTCGACGTAGATGGGGCGGCCCTTCTTGACGTATTCGCCGGCGATCTCGGCCAGCCGGTCGTAAAAAGTGATACGGTGCCACTGCGTGTCCTCGATCATCTCGCCGCTGTTCTTGTCCTTGCGGCGGCTGGAGGTGGCCAGGGTGACGTTGGCAACGGCCTGGCCCGAGGGCAGGTAGCGGACTTCGGGGTCGCGGCCGCAATTGCCGACCAGGATGACTTTGTTGACTGAGGCCATGGTGTGCTCCGGGGAAATACAGGGAATTGGCACCAAGTCTACCCCGAGGCCCCTTCGCCGGGCACGGGTGGGACGGTGGAATGCCGGCCGCGTGTCGGCCATGCGGGGGACGCCTGCGGCCCGGCCCGCGCCGCGTCCGCGCAGCTAAGATGCCGGGCTCCGCCGCCCACCGCGTGGCGATGCCCACCGCCCCAAGCCAGCCATGTCCACCCCGCGCAAAGTCTTGTTCATCTCCGCCGACCAGTGGCGCGCCGAATGCCTGTCCGCGGTGGGCCATCCGGTGGTGCGCACGCCGCACCTGGACGCGCTGGCGGCCGACGGGGTGCTGTTCCAGCGGCACTACACGGTCACCGCCCCCTGCGGCCCGGCACGCGCCAGCCTTCAGACGGGCATGTACCTGATGAACCACCGCTCCGGGCGCAACGGCACGCCGCTGGACGCGCGGCACGGCAACCTGGCGCTGGAGGCGCGCAAGCTGGGCTTCGATCCCACGATCTTCGGCTACACCGACACCAGCGCCGATCCACGTGGCCTGCCGGCGGACGACCCGGCGCTGCGTACCTTCGAAGGCCCGCTGCCGGGCTACCGCATCGGCCGCCTGTTCCCGGACCACATGGCGGCCTGGATGCGCGACCTGCGCACCAAGGGCTACGACTTCACAGGCCGCAAGGACGTCTACCAGCCGCGCCCCGGCTTCGAGGTGCCTGCGGGGCGCGGCCACCGCTACATCCCCACGCTCTACAAGGCCGAGGACAGCGACACCAGCTTCCAGACCCGTGAGATCCTGGACTGGCTGGGCGACCAGAAGGACAAGGACTGGTTCCTGCACTGCGTGTTCCTGCGCCCGCACCCGCCGGTCATCACGCCCGAGCCCTACAACGCGCTCTACGATCCCGCCACCGTGCCGCTGCCGGTGCGCAAGGCCTCGCCCGAGGATGAGGCCGCGCAACATCCACTGTTGCGCCAGTGGATCCAGTACCTGGGACAACCGAACCACTACGACGAGCACAACCCCCACAACCTCGTGACCATGCCCGAGCTGGAGCTGCGCCAGATGCGCGCCTGCTACTACGGCATGATGAACGAGGTGGACGACGCGGTGGGCCGCATCGTGGCGCACCTGAAGGCCACCGGCGAATACGACCACACGCTGATCGTTTTCACCTGCGACCATGGCGAGATGGGCGGCGACCACTACACCTGGGGCAAGGAGCTGTATTTCGACCCCAGCTTCCATATCCCGCTGATCGTGCGCGACCCGCGCCCCCCGGCCGATGCGGCGCGCGGCCGGCAGGTGGATGCCTTCACCGAGTCGGTCGACATCCTGCCCACGGTGCTGGACTGGCTGGGTGCACCGCGCCCCGCGCAGTGCGACGGCCGCTCGCTGCGGCCCTTCCTGGAAGGCAGCACACCCGTGCGCTGGCGCGAGGAGGCGCACATGGAGCTGGACTTCCGCGCCAGCCCCAACAGCGGCTTCGATGGCGAGTCTGCCCTGGGCCTGCTGCCCGACGAATGCCAGCTGGCGATCCTGCGCGGCCGGCGTTGGAAGTACGTGCACTGCGCGGCGTTGCCGCCGCTGCTCTTCGACATGGAGAACGACCCCGGCGAGCTGCAGGACCTGGCGCAGGACCCCGAATACCGCGACATCGTGCTCGCCATGGCGCAGAAGATGCTGTCCTGGCGGCTCGTGCACCAGGAGCACGTCCTGACCAACCTGCACAACGGGCCGCGGGGCGTGGAAGACCGCAGCCGAGAATAATGGCACACCCCCAGTCTTCGCGCACTTCGTGTCGCTACGCCAACCCCCTTGCAGGGGGCGCCGCCAGCGGCCTGGCAAAGCCAGTTCCGCGGCGGCCGCTGGAAGGGGTCCTCTCGTTGCATGCGATCCGGGTGATGCGCATCGCCATGGAGCGCTGACGCGCATGCTGGAAATCCGCGACGCCACCTGCGAACGGGGAGGGCGCACCCTGTTCCAGGCGTTGCAGTGCACGGTGCAACCGGGCCAGCTGCTGCGCGTGCTGGGCGCCAACGGCAGCGGCAAGACCAGCCTGCTGCGCATGGTCTGCGGGCTGCTGCCACCGGCTGCGGGGCAGATCCTGTGGCGGGGGGAAGCCACGCGCGCGCTGGGCGACAACTTTGCCCGGCAACTGGTGTACCTGGGCCATGCCGCCGCGATCAAGGACGACTTCAGCGCGCACGAGAACCTGGAACTCGCCTGCGCGCTGGGCGGCCAGCAGGTTGCCGCGCCGGCCCTCACCGCGGCGCTGCGCGACGCCGGCCTGACAGGGCGGGCCCGCGCGCCGGCACGCCAGCTCTCGCAGGGCCAGCGGCGCCGCGTGGCGCTGGCCCGGCTGGTGCTTGCGGCGGGGGTGCCGCTATGGGTGCTGGACGAACCCTTCAACGCGCTGGACACCGCCGCCACGGCGTGGCTGGGCGGGCTGGTGCGGGCGCACCTGGGCCGCGGCGGCGTCGTGGTGCTGACCAGCCACCAAAGCGTGGGCCTGGAAGACCAGGCGCAGCAGGTGGTGCTGCAGTTATGAGCGCTGCACGGCCGCCCGAAGGTACCCGCTCCGCAGGCGACGACGCTGCGCCAGTGGCATTGGATGTGAGCGCAGGCTCTCTCGGCAAGGACCACAGTTATGCGCGGGTGGTGTTCGCCTGCATGCGCGCCATGCTGCTGCGCGACCTGCGGCTGGTGCTGCGCCGCCGCGCCGACACGCTGAGCGCGCTGGTGTTCTTCGTGCTGGTCGCCAGCCTGTTTCCGCTGGGTGTGGGCTCCGAGCCAGCCCTGCTGCGCAGCATGGGGGCCGGCGTGGTGTGGGTCGCGGCGCTGCTCGCGGCACTGCTGTCGCTGGGCCGGCTGTTCGCGGACGATTTCCAGGACGGCACGCTGGAGCAGATGCTCCTGGCGGCCTGCCCGCTGCCGCTACTGGTGGCAGCCAAGATCCTGGCGCACTGGATCTGCTCCGGGCTGCTGTTGGCGCTGGTCTCGCCGCTGCTGGCGCTGCAATTCGACCTCGGCGCGCCGGCCACGGGCGTGCTGGTCCTGTCGCTGCTGCTGGGCACGCCGCTGCTGAGCCTGATCGGCGCCGTGGGTGCCGCACTGACGGTGGGCGTGCGCGGTGCCGCGGTGCTGATGCCGCTGCTGGTGCTGCCCCTGTGTGTGCCGGTGCTGATCTTCGGCGCGGCCTCGGTGGAAGCGGCGCGGGCGGGGCTGGACGTGGGCGGGCATTTCTCGCTGCTGGGGGCTTTCCTGGTGATGGCCCTGGTGGGTGCGCCCTGGGCCACGGCCGCCGCATTGCGCATCGCCTTGGAGTAACGGCACTTGGGTCACGGCGCTGCAGTCCACCGCCCCGCGGCGTCACCGGCGCCCCCGGTTCCGGCAGGCCGCGGCTCCGGCGGGCCACGGTGGAGTACCTATCGGAGAACAGCCTTTTGATCCCGCTGAATTGGTCCGGGTCCCCAGGCGGGGATAATCCCGCGTTGCCCTGACACCGCCCATGCCCGCCTCCCGCCCCAACTGGTTCAAGTACGCCGCGCCGCAGAGCTTCTATCCCCTGGCGGGACGGATGCTGCCGTGGCTGTTCCTGGTGGCGGCGCTGCTGGGCGCCTTCGGCCTGTACCTGGGGCTGGTGGTGGCACCCACCGACGCACAGCAGGGCGACTCGTACCGCATCATCTTCGTCCACGTGCCCGCCGCCTGGATGTCGATGGTGGTCTATGTGGTGATGGCCTTCTGGGCCGCGATCGGGCTGGTCTTCAATTCGCGCCTGTCGTCCATGCTGGCCACGGCGCTGGCGCCCACGGGCGCCTGGATGACCTTCCTCGCGCTGTGGACCGGCGCGCTGTGGGGCAAGCCCACCTGGGGCGCCTGGTGGGTGTGGGATGCACGCCTGACCTCGGAACTTGTGCTGCTGTTTCTGTACATAGCATTCATGGCCCTGCATGCCGCCATCGAAGACCCGCGCCGCGCCGACCGATCGGCCGCGCTGCTGGCGCTGGTGGGGGTGGTCAACGTGCCGATCATTTACTTCTCGGTGCAGTGGTGGAACACCCTGCACCAGGGCGCGTCGGTGAGCCTGACGCGCGCGCCCAGCATGGCGGCGCCGATGCTGCTGGGCATGCTGGTGATGGCGCTGGCCTTCTGGGCCTATTGCATCGCGATGGCGCTGGTGCGCCTGCGCGTGATCATCCTGGAGCGCGAGCGCCATACGCGCTGGGTGCAGCAGGCGCTGGGAGTGGCTTGAGATGTACTGGAATAGCTGGTCTGACCTGCTCGCGATGGGTGGCTATGGGCTCTATGTGTGGGGATCCTTCGGTATGTGTGCACTGGTTCTGTCCTGGGAAGCGATCTCTTTGCGGATGCGCCGCGCGGCCGTGCGGCGCATGGCGGCAGACGAGGCTGACGAGGCCGCGTTGGCACCGAAGGAGCAGCGCGCATGACGCCGCGCTCCCGGCGCGCCGCTGCCATCGTGCTGGGCCTGGCCGCGCTGGGTGGCGCCGCGGCGCTGGTGCTCAATGCCTTCCAGAGCAACATGGTGTTCTTCTTCAGCCCCTCGCAGGTCATGGCCAACGAGGCTCCGCGCGACCGCAGCTTCCGCGTGGGCGGGCTGGTGGAAGAGGGCAGCCTGCGACGCGAGACCCAGGGGCTCACCATCCACTTCCAGGTGACGGACCTGGCGCACCGCATCCCCGTCACCTACACCGGCCTGCTGCCCGACCTGTTCAAGGAAGGCAAGGGCGTGGTGGCGCAGGGCAAGCTGGGTGCCGACGGCATCTTCCATGCCGAACAGGTGCTGGCCAAGCATGATGAGAACTACATGCCACCCGAAGCCGCCGAGGCCTTGAAGAACGCACGCCCCGGCGCGCCCCAGCAATCGATGTCTTCGCGGGAACTCTCTCCATGATCTACGAACTGGGCCACGTGGCCCTGATCCTCGCGCTGGCCATGGCGCTGGCCCAGGGCGTGTTGCCGCTGGTGGGTGCGCAGACCGGCAATGTGGCCTGGATGGGCCTGGCCAAGCCGTCGGCACGTGGCCAGTTCGTGTTCCTGGTGATTGCGTATGCCTGCCTGACGCACGCCTTCGTCACCAACGACTTCTCCGTGGCCCTGGCGGCCAGCCATTCCAATTCGGCGCTGCCGCTGGTCTACCGCTTCACGGCCGTGTGGGGCAACCACGAGGGCTCGATCCTGCTATGGAGCCTGATCCTCGGCGCATGGACCGTGGCCGTGACCTTCTTCTCGCGCCAGCTCGACGACCGCATGGTGGCGCGCGTGCTGGGGGTGATGGGGCTGATCAGCTGCGGCTTCCTGCTGTTTACGCTGTTCACCTCCAACCCGTTCACGCGCATGTTCCCGGCGCCGCCCAACGGTGACGACCTGAACCCGCTGCTGCAGGACCCGGGCATGGTCATCCACCCGCCCATGCTGTACATGGGCTACGTGGGCTTCGTCGTCGCCTTCGCCTTCGCCGTGGCGGCGTTGCTGGCGGGCCGGCTGGACACGGCCTGGGCGCGCTGGTCGCGGCCCTGGACCACGGTGGCCTGGTGTTTCCTGACCTGCGGCATCGCGCTGGGCAGCTTCTGGGCCTACTACGAGCTGGGCTGGGGCGGCTGGTGGTTCTGGGACCCGGTGGAAAACGCCTCCTTCATGCCCTGGCTGGTGGGCACGGCGCTGATGCATTCGCTGGCCGTGACCGAGAAGCGCGGGGGCTTCCGCATGTGGACCGCGCTGCTGGCGATCCTGGCGTTTTCGCTGTCGCTGCTGGGCACCTTCATCGTGCGCTCGGGCGTGCTGAGCTCGGTGCATGCCTTCGCCACCGACCCCGCACGCGGCATCTTCATCCTGGCTTTCCTGGCGGTGGTGATCGGCGGCTCGCTGGCGCTGTTCGCGGTGCGCGCACCGCGCGTGGGCCTGGGCGGCGAGTTCGACACCGTGTCGCGCGAATCGATGCTGCTGGTCAACAACGTGCTGCTGCTGGTGGCCGCCGCGGCCGTGCTGCTGGGCACCATGTACCCGCTGGTCATCGACGCGCTGGGCATGGGCAAGCTCTCGGTGGGGCCGCCGTACTTCAACACCGTGTTCGTGCCGCTGATGACGCCGGCCCTGTTCCTCATGGGCGTCGGCCCGCTGGCGCGCTGGAAGTCGGCCGCCGCCATCGACCTGGCGCGCCGCGTGCGCTGGGCGGTGGGTGTGAGCCTGGCCAGCGCAGTGCTCGCGTTTTTCGCCAGCGGCAGCTGGACGCCGCTGCTGGGCCTGGGTTTCCTGCTGTCGGCCTGGGTCGGCAGCACGGCCATCCTGAACCTGGTGATGCGCCTGCGCGAGCATCCGGCCAAGACGTTGGGCGCGAAGCTGGCCGCGCAGCCGGGCAGCTACTACGGCATGCTGCTGGCGCACTTCGGCGTGGCGGTGTTCGTGTTCGGCGTGACGATGGTGGGCGGCTTCCAGACCGAGCGCGACGTGCGCATGGCGCCCGGTGAACATGCGTCCCTGGCCGGTTACGACCTGGAGCTTCAGGACGTGCGCCAGGTGCGTGGCCCGAACTACATGGCCTCGCGCGCCACGCTGACGGTGCGCCGCGATGGCCAGCTGCTGCGCACGCTGCAGCCCGAGCGCCGCGTCTACGACGTGAGCCGCCAGGCCATGACCGAGGTGGCCATCGACCGCGGCCTGTCGCGCGACCTATATGTGGCGCTGGGCGATCCGCTGGATGCCACCGCCTGGAGCGTGCGCCTGCACCACAAGCCCTTCGTGAACTGGATCTGGATCGGTTGCGTGCTGATGGCGCTGGGCGGCGTGCTGGCCGTGATGGACCGCAAGTACCGCCAGGTGCGCGTGGCGCAGCGCGCACCGGTGCGCCCGGCCGCCGCGGCACCGCTGCCCCTGGTGCCCGAGGGCGCTTCGGCCTCCGTGGCGCCCGCCGGGGCCGCCACGCCATGAACAAGAAGTTCTTCTGGCCGCTGGGCATCTTCCTGGTGCTGTGCGGCTTCTTCGCGGTGGGCCTCACGCTGAACCCGCGCGAGGTGCCGTCGCCGCTGATCGACAAGCCCGCGCCGGCCTTCAGCCTGCCCACGCTGGACAAGCCCGAGCAGCAGCTGAGCGCGCAGGAGCTGCGCGGCAAGGTCTGGATCCTGAACGTCTGGGCCTCATGGTGCGTGGCCTGCCGCGTGGAGCATCCGCTGCTGGTGGACTTCGCGCGCGCCGGCATCGTGCCCGTCTACGGACTGAACTACAAGGACAAGCGCGACGACGCCATCGGCTGGCTGCAGAAGCATGGCGACCCCTACACGCGCTCGATCTCCGACACCGAAGGCCTGGTGGGCATCGACTTCGGCGTCTACGGCGTGCCCGAGACCTTCGTGATCGACAAGCAGGGCGTGATCCGCTACAAGCAGATCGGTCCGGTCACGCCCGAGGTGCTGCGCGACACCATCGTGCCGCTGGTGCGGAAGCTGTCGGCATGAAGGGCGTCGTGCAGCGCCTGCTGTGGTGCGTGGCGTTGTGTTGCGGCCTGATGGCACCGGCCATGGCGGCCGATCCCGTGTCGAAAGAGGCTGCTCCGCTGGCGGCGGATCCGGCGCTGGAGAAGCGCGTGCTCGCCATTGCCGAGGAGCTGCGCTGCCTGGTCTGCCAGAACGAGACCATCGCTGCCTCGCATGCCGACCTGGCGGTGGACCTCCGCAAGCAGATCGCGCTGAAGCTGCAGGCGGGGCAATCCCAGGCGGAGATCATCGACTTCATGGTGCAGCGTTACGGCGACTTCGTGCTGTACCGCCCGCCGGTGATCGGCCGCACGCTGCTGCTGTGGTTCGGCCCCTTCGCGCTGCTGCTGGGCGGCGTCGTGGGTCTGCTCCTGCACATCCGTCGCCGCCGGCAGGTCGTGCCGGATGCGTCGCAATGGACTCCCGAGCAGGCGCGCCGCGCGCGCCAGTTGCTCGATGAAGAAGGTACGGGCCGGTCATGATCAGTGTGTTTCTCATCGGCCTGGCGTTGTTGATCGCCTTGGCCCTTGCCTTCGTATTGCCCACGCTGCTGCGCCGCTCCGACGCCGTGCCGGCCTCCACCGCGCCCGATGCCGCCCGGCAGGCCAACCTGCGGGTGCTGCGCGAGCAGCTGCGTGCGCTGGATGCCGAACACGCCAGCGGTGCCCTGGACGCGGCGCAGTACCAGAGCGCGCGCACCGAGATCGAACAACGCGCGTTGCAGGAAGACAGTGGCGCGGAGCGTGTGCAGGCGCCCGGCTCGCGCGCCGGCCGCACGGCGCTGGTGCTGGGCCTGTTCGTGCCCTTCTTCGCGCTGGCGCTGTATGGCGTGCTGGGCACGCCGCAGGCCGTGTTGCCGCAGGCCGGCGGCATGGCTGGCGGCAACGAGGCGCAGCAGCCCGAGTTCACGCAGGCCCAGGTCGAGGACATGGTGGCGCGCCTGGCCCAGCGCCTGGAGAGCAAGACCACCTCCGAGGCCAGCGACGTCGAGGGCTGGGTGATGCTGGCGCGCTCCTACGGCGTGCTGCAGCGGTATCCCGAGGCCGCCAAGGCCTATGCCCGCGCCCGTGCACTGGCGCCGAACGACGCCCAGCTGCTGGCCGACTACGCTGACGTGCTCGCCATGGCGCAGGGCCAGCGCGTGAGCGGCGAGCCGCAGCAGCTGGTGGAGCAGGCACTGCGCTTCGACCCGCGCAACCTCAAGGCACTGGCGCTGGCCGGCAGTGCAGCCTTCGAGCGCAAGGACTACGCCACCGCGTTGCGCTACTGGAACGAGGCACTGGCCGTGGCGCCCCCCGGCAGCGAGTTCGCGCAAGGGCTGCAGGGCGGTATCCGGGATGCGCAGCAGGCCATGGCGGGTGGTGCGTCACCTGCTGCGGCGGCTGCGCCTTCTGTTGCTGCGTCGGCGCCGCCTGCCACCGCAGCGCCAGCGACGACGGCAGCGGCCTCAGCGCCTGCAGCGCCTGCCGCAGCGGGCGCCGCGCAGGGTGGCATCACCGGCACCGTGCAGCTGTCTCCTGCGCTGGCCGCCAAGGTGGCGCCCACCGACACCGTGTTCATCTTCGCCCGCGCCGAGCAGGGCTCGCGCATGCCGCTGGCCATCCTCAAGCGCAGCGCCTCCGAGCTGCCGCTGAAATTCCAGCTCGACGACAGCAGCGCGATGGCGCCCGAGCTCAAGCTCTCGGGTGCGACGCGTGTCGTGGTGGGCGCCCGCATTTCGCGCTCCGGCGACGCCATGCCGCGAAGCGGCGACCTGAGCGGGCAAGCGGGACCGATGGCGCCCGGTGCAGCCGGGGTGGTGGTCACCATCGACGGTGTGCAGCCCTGATCGGGGATTTTCTGGCGGCTACCCGGAGATGGCCCACGGATTGGCGAAAATCCCTAAAATAGCCAAATTCGCTGGTTTCAGGACTTTGCCATGACCGCTGCCTCCATCGCCACCGCCACAACGGCCGCCCCCGCCCCCGAGTTGCAGCGCCTCACGCGCGACTTCAGCTCCGTATCGGCCACCGCGCTGGCCAATGGCATGCAGAAGGTCAGCAACGACGTGATGGCCAAGGGCACGATCGTGATCACGCGGCACGACAAGCCGGCGATGGTGCTGTTATCGGTAGAGCGTTACCTGAAGCTCGAACAGGCGGCCGAGCCGCACCTGGACGCCCTCACGCGCCAGTTCGACGACATGCTGGCGCGCATGCAGGGGCCTGCGGCTGCGCAGGCGATGGACGACGCTTTCGCGATGTCCTCGCAAGAATTGGGCAAGGCTGCCGTCCGCGCAGCACGTCCCCGCAAGACCATCGCCGGCTGAGCGCTGAGCGCTGAGCGCTGAGGGACTGCCCGGATGCCCGCCCGCATCCACGTGCTGGCCGGTGTCAACGGCGCCGGCAAGAGCAGCATTGGTGGCGCCGCGCTGCACAGCCGCGATGTGCCCTATTTCAACCCCGACCTCGCGGCGCGTGCGCTGCAGGACGCGCACCCTGGCCTGGGCCTGGAATCCGCGAACGGCCAGGCCTGGGAGATCGGACGTGGCCTGTTGGAGCGCGCGCTGCACGACGGCCTGAACTACGCCTTCGAGTCCACGCTGGGCGCCGCCACCATCACCGGCATGCTGTTGGAAGGTGCCGCACGGGGCGCACAGATCCATGTCTGGTACGCCGGCCTCGCCTCGGTGGAACTGCACATGCGCCGGGTGCAGGAGCGGGTGGTTGCAGGTGGCCATGACATCCCCGAGCAGAAGATCCGCGAGCGCTACACCAGCAGCCGCGCGAACCTGATCCGCCTGCTGCCGGTGCTGGCCAGCCTGCGGGTCTACGACAACAGTGCGCAGGGCGACCCCAAGGCCGGCAAGGCGCCGAAGCCGGTGCTGCTGCTGCACATGGCGCAGGCGCGCATCGTGTCGCTGGCGCCTTTGCCGCAGATCCCCGACTGGGCCAAGCCCATCGTGGCGGCGGCGATGCAGCAGAGCCCGTTCACCCTGCCGCACTGAAGCAGGGGCGGAGGGCCACACCGGCTGCTGCGCTCAGGAGGGTGTGTCGGCGACCTGCAATGGATCGCGCACCGTCCTCGACGTCCCGGCGATCACGTCGACGAAGGCCCGCACCATGCGCATGTCCTGCCGTTCGGCGAGGCAGACCACATGGGCGTAAGTATGGATGGACGCATCCCGGATGCGCACCGCGTGCAGGCCGGGCCCCGGCACATATTCGGCCTCCGACACCGCGGCGATGCCCAGGCCCTCCGCCACGGCGGCGCGGATGATTTCCCGGCTGCCAATCTCCATCACGATCTCGGGCACGATGCCTGCAGCGTGCAGCGCGGACTCCAGCGCCATGCGGGTCGTCGAGCCCGGCTCGCGCATCAGGAAGCGCTCCCCCCGCAGCTCCGCCGTGCGGATGCTGCGCCGCTTCGCGAAGCGGTGGCTGGCCGCGCAGAAGATCAGCACCGGGTGTTCGCTATAGGGCACGGACATGAAGCGCTTGTCGCTGAAGACCTGGGCCAGCACGCCCACGTCGGCCCGGTAGTCCAGCAGCCGGTCGCGCACGTCCTGTGAATTGCCGGTGCTCACCGAGACGGTCACCCCCGGGTAACGCTGGTGGAAGGCCGCCAGCATCGTAGTCACGTGGGAAGGACCGACGGCGGCCACGCGCAGGTGGCCGGAACGCAATTCGCCGGCATCGCCCAGCAGCTGTATCGCGTCGGCCTCCAGGCTGAAGATCTGGCGCGACAGGTGCGCCAGCCGCTCACCGAGCTCGGTGGGGCGCACACGCCGCCCCGTGCGGTGGAACAGCTCCACCTTGTACAGCGCCTCGAGCTGGCCGACCTGCGTGGTCACGGTGGGCTGGCTCACATGCAGCAGCTCCGCGGCGGCCGTGAAGCTGCCCGTTGTCGCGACGGCATGGAACGACCGCAGTTGCGTCAGGCGCATGGTGGTGTGTCTCGGGTGTGGCCGGGAAAAGTATAGATTTTCTCAATACAAGACTCCAAAAAATTGAATGGAGTGAATGGGCACTGCAACCGGCAGGCGTCACGGAACCGTCATGTGGCACCGAAACACTGGCGCCACCTTGTTCCACGGCCGGCGAAACGCGTTGCGCGGCGCCGGCGATCCGAGCCCCATGAACCATCCTGTACTCCGTGCGCACGCCCTGCACCGCACCTATGGCGGCCGCGCAGCCCTGCGCGATGTGTCCTTCGAAATCCGGCGCGGTGAACGTGTCGCGCTGCTCGGGGCCTCGGGCTCCGGCAAATCGACGCTGATCCGCTGCCTGTGCGGCCTGGAGACCACCGATGCCGGCACCGGCCGCATCGAAGCCTTCGGCCGCCCGCTGCAGACGGATGGCCGCAACAGCGCCGAGATCCGCGCGCTGCGCCGCCGCATCGGTGTCATCTTCCAGCAGTTCAACCTGGTCGGCCGGCTAGGGGTGATGCACAACGTGCTGACCGGCCTGGCCGCCGACGTGCCGCTGTGGCGCGGTGTGCTCGGGCGCTACACGCTGGCGCAGCAGGCCCGCGCGCTCGATGCGCTGCAGGCCATCGGGCTGGCGCCGCAAGCCTTCCAGCGCGCATCCACACTCTCGGGTGGACAGCAGCAGCGCGCGGCCATCGCGCGCGTGCTGGTGCAGGGCGCCGAACTGGTGCTGGCCGACGAGCCCGTCGCATCGCTGGACCCGCAGTCGACGCTGCGCGTGATGGACCAGCTGGCCGCGCTGAACCGCGACGCTGGGCTCACGCTGGTCATCAGCCTGCACCAGGTCAGCCTGGCCCGCCGTTATTGCGACCGTGTACTGGCGCTGCGCGACGGCGCATTGATCTACGACGGCCCCAGCGCCGCACTCACCCCCGCATTCCTGCAGCAGCTCTATGGCACTGCCGCCGAAGAGCTGCTGCACGACGACCACGGTGACCACGACGCGATGGCCTCGGCTGCCGAAGCGCCGCCGCTGGCACTGGTCGCCTGAACCCCTTCATTCATCCCCCTCATCCCCCTCATCGCCAACACCTCACACCACCACACCATGCACAAGCCCAAGACCCTCGCCCTTATCGCCGCCACCCTGATCGCCAGCAGCGCCGCGCTGCATGCGCAGGAAATCAACTTCGGCATCATCGCCACCGACACGGCCTCGACCCAGCGCGAGCGCTGGGAGCCCTTCTTTCGCGACATGGAGCAGAAGACCGGCCTGAAGGTGAAGTCCTTCTACGCACCCGACTACGCAGGCGTGATCGAGGCCATGCGCTTCAACAAGGTCCAGGTGGCCTGGTTCGGCAACAAGTCGGCCATGGAGGCCGTGGACCGCGCCAACGGCGAAGTCTTCGCGCAGGTGATGTATGCGGACGGCACCTACGGCTACAAGGCGCTGCTGATCACCCACAAGGACAGCCCCTACAAGGCGCTCGACGATGTCTTCAAGAATTCGAAGGCCATCAACTTCGGCATCGGCGACCCGAACTCCACCTCCGGCTTCCTGGTGCCCAGCTTCTATGTGTTCGCGCAGAACAAGGTCGACTACCGCACCAGCTTCAAGACCATCCGCAACGCCAGCCACGGCGCCAACATCCAGGCCGTGCTGGCCAAGCAGGTGGACGTGGCGACCAACAACACCGAAGAGTGGGACAAGCTCAAGACCGCCAAGCCCGAGCTGGCCAGCCAGCTGCGCGTGATCTGGGAGAGCCCGCTGATCGCCAGCGACCCCTTCGTCTGGCGCAAGGACCTGGACCCGGCGGTGAAGACCAAACTGGCCAACTTCGTCGTCAATTACGCCAAGACCGACGCGCAGGAAAAGGCGATCCTGAAGAACATCTACAACTACGGCGGTTTCCGCGCGTCCACCAACGACCAGCTGATTCCCACCCGCCAGCTGGAGCTGTACAAGGACCGCAGCAAGGTCGAGAACGACGCCGCGCTCGACGCCGCCGCCAAGACCAAGGCCATCGCCGAGATCGACGCCAAGCTGGCGGCGCTGAAGCTGTGAGCGTGGTGTCCATGGCCTCCTCCAGCGCGATCTCCAGCGCTGCCTCCGCCCCCAGCGCGAGCTCGCTCGACCAGCTGCGGCAGCGTGCCGCGGCCGAGCGGCCGGGCGTCGGCACCTGGATCGCCTGGGCCGCCGTCGTGCTGCTGCTCGGCTGGTCGTGGCAAGGCGCCGAGGTGCGGCCGCTGGCGCTGGTGCGCGATGCGGGCAACATCGCCACCTACGCCCGCGACTTCTTTCCACCGGACTTCCACGACTGGCGTATCTACGCCCGCGAGATGCTGGTCACGCTGCACATCGCCGTGTGGGGCACGCTGCTGGCGCTGGTGGCGGCCGTGCCGGCAGGCCTGCTGTGCGCGTCGAACGTCACCCCGGCCTGGGTGCACCAGCCAATGCGCCGCCTGATGGACGCCTGCCGCGCGATCAACGAGATGGTGTTCGCGATGTTGTTCATCGTGGCCGTGGGCCTGGGCCCGTTCGCCGGCGTGCTGGCGCTGGCGGTGCACACCACTGGCACGCTGGCCAAGCTGTTCTCCGAAGCGGTGGAGGCCATCGACCCGCGCCCGGTGGAAGGCATCCGCGCCACCGGCGCGCACAAGCTGGTGGAGGTGGTGCACGGCGTGGTGCCGCAGGTGCTGCCGCTGTGGATGAGCTTCACGCTGTACCGATTCGA
Source organism: Burkholderiaceae bacterium (assembly GCA_965278985.1). Lineage (GTDB taxonomy): Bacteria > Pseudomonadota > Gammaproteobacteria > Burkholderiales > Burkholderiaceae_C > CAISIP01. Next base: position 5,513,879 of record OZ257131.1, read on the forward strand.
GTCGAACGTGCGTTCGGCCTCCGTGGTCGGCATGGTCGGCGCCGGTGGCATCGGCGTGGTGCTCTACGAAGTCATCCGCAGCTTCCAGTACGCGCAGACCTGCGCGGTGCTGCTGATCCTGGTGTTGACCGTGTCCCTCATCGACCTGGCCTCCGCGCGGCTGCGCAGCCGGTTCATCTGAGCCTTCTCCGCGCCACAGGAAATCCGCCTTGTCCCACATGTATTTCAACCCCGTACGCAGCGTGTACGGGGCCGGGGCCCTGTCGTCCCTGCCCCGGCTGCTGGCCGGCCGCCGTGCGCTGCTGGTCACCTTTCCCGAAGCGGCAAGCCTGGGCCTGGTCGCCCGCGTCGAGGCCTTGCTGCAGGACCAGCTCGTCGGCGTGGTGGCCGACGTCCAGCCGAACCCCGACGTCGCCGAACTGCGCGCGCAGTACGAAGCCTTCTGGCGCGATCCGCAGGGTGCGGAGGTGATCGTCGCGCTCGGTGGCGGCAGCGTCATCGACACCGCCAAGGCGTTGATGGTGGGCACTGCCAGCGGCCGCTTCGATGCGTTGCTGGAGGGCCTGACCCAGGGCGACGGCTTCGTGCCGGTGGCGACCCGCACACTCATCGCCGTGCCCACCACGGCGGGCACGGGCAGCGAAGTCACGCCCTGGGCCACCATCTGGGACCGCGGCGCCCAGAAAAAATACTCGCTGCACCTGGAGCAGACCTGGCCCTCCATCGCGCTGATCGATCCGGAACTGATGGTGTCGTTGCCGGCCGGCGTCACCTTGCACAGTGGCCTGGATGCGCTGTCGCATGCGCTGGAGGCCATCTGGAATGTGCATGCCAACCCGCTGTCGGACACCTATGCGGTGGCCGCCATCCACGACGTGTTCGAGACGCTGCCCCGGTTGGTGCTGGACCTCGGCAACCTCGACCTGCGCGGCCGCATGGCGCTTGCGGCGCTGAAGGCGGGCATGGCGTTCTCGAACACCCGCACCGCGCTGGCGCATTCGATCTCCTACGAGATGACCCTTCGCCATGGCCTGCCGCACGGCATCGCCTGCTCGTTCCCGTTGCCGATGGTGTTGGCGCGTGCGATAGGGCAGCGGCCCGACCGCGATGGGGTGCTCGAACAGGCGCTGGGCCCGCTGGACACCGCACCGCAGCGGCTCGCCGCCTTCATCGAGGGCCTGGGCGTGAAGACCCGCTTCGCCGATTACGGCGTGGGCGACGCCGAGGCCCAGGCCATGGTGGCGCATGCGATGACGGGTGCACGGGGGAGGAACTTCATCGCCGAGGCGAACGCGGTCACGCCATAGGCGCTTCATCGGCGCCGGGCACCTGCGGCCCTGCAGCCTAGCCCTCGGTTGCACCAGCAGCACCACACCCGGGAACGCTGTGGCCCGTGACCCGCCACGGAAACCGGGCCCCCGGTGACGGAGGTCAGCAGCAGCGCGAAGGCCGCTGACGCGAGCACATCCAGCAGGACGGGTCCCACGGCCAGTGCGGATCACTGCGGGTGCGAGGGTTTCTCTACCGCGCTAAGCTCCTGTGCCGGCACAGGGCATACCGCATGTGCAATGCCCACAACCGGCCCATCCCACCGTCTCGATTCCCTCATCACGATTCCCCAGGAGTGAACCCTGCATGCCCACCCTCTACGACATCCCGCTCAAGACCATCGATGACCAGGCGTCCACACTGGAAGCGTACCGCGGCCGCGTGCTGCTGGTCGTGAACGTCGCCTCCAAGTGTGGCCTGACGCCCCAGTACGAGGGCCTGGAGAAGCTCTACGAAGAGCGCCGCGCGCAGGGGCTGGAGGTGCTGGGCTTTCCTGCCAACAACTTCAAGGAGCAGGAGCCCGGCAGCGATGCGGAGATCCAGCAGTTCTGCACGCTGAACTACCACGTGCAGTTCCCGCTGTTCTCGAAAATCTCGGTGAAGGGTCCGGACCAGCATCCGCTGTACGCGGCCCTGACGCAGGCCAAGCCGGACACTATCGGTGAGGGGCCGATGCGCACCCGCCTGCAGGGGTATGGCATCGCGGCCGAAAGCCGCACCGATGTGTTGTGGAACTTCGAGAAGTTCCTGGTCGGCCGCAATGGCGAGGTCATCGCGCGTTTTGCCCCGGATGTCACCGCAGACGACCCCCGTCTGCTGCAGGCCATCGACGCCGCATTGGCCGCCTGAGGTTCAGGTCGGCGCGTCCTGCGCGAACAACTCGCGCACCAGCGTGCGCACCCAGCGGTTCGTGGCATCCGCGTGGAAGCGCTGGTGCCAGTACTGGTACAGCACCAGCTCGGCCATCGGTACGGGTAGCGGCCACACCGCCAGCCGATAGGGCCCGGCAAATGCGCGCGCCACGTGTTCCGGCACGGTGGCGATCAGGTCGGACTCTGCCACCACCGCGGGCAGCAGCAGGAACTGCGGCACCGACAGCGCCACCTTGCGCGCCTGGCCGCGCTTGGCCAGGGCCTGCTCCAGCACGCTGGGCGGCGCGCCGGGCGTACGCATCAGGGCGTGGTTGGCGTCCAGGTAGTCGGGCAGCGTCAGCGCGCTGCGAAAGCGCGGATGGTCGCGCCGGTGGATGACCTTGTAGGTGCTGGAGAGCAGCTTCTGGCGGTAGATGCCACCGCCCAGCATGTGCAGGTTGCCCATGGCCAGGTCGAACTCGCCGGCCTCCAGTGCGCGTGGCAGGTCGGCGGGCCGCAGCGCCTCGGTCTCGATGCGCCAGTGGGGCGCGGCGTGCTGCAGCTGGCGCACGATGCGCGGCAGGAAAGTCAGGCCGCTGGCGTCGCCGATGCTCAGGCGCAGCGTGCGTGCGGCGCTGGCAGGCTCCACCACACCGCGCTGCACGATGCGCTGGCGCACGGTGTGCAGCACCTCCGCCACAGCCGGCGCGATCTCCTCGGCCAGCGGCGTGGGCACCATGCCCTGCGGGGTGCGCACGAACAGTGGATCGTCGAAGAGCCTGCGCATGCGGGCCAGCGCCGAACTCGTGGCGGGTTGGCTCAGGCCCACGGCATGGGCTGCGCCGGTGACGCTGCGCTCGCGGTGCAGGGCCTCGAACACCGTCAGGAAGTTCAGGTCGAGCTTGCGCAGGTCCGGCATCGGGGCAGTGTAGCGGTCATCCATTTCGTGAATAGCCGTTATCCACGAAGTTGGTTGAGTGCAGCGCCAGTCCGCCCCACCATCGGTGGCTAAGGAGACAAAGCAATGATCGACGTGTATTCATGGCCCACCCCCAATGGCCACAAGGTCCACATCATGCTGGAGGAGACCGGGCTGGACTACCGCGTGCATGCGGTGGACATCGGCGCCGGGGACCAGTTCCAACGCGAGTTCCTGGCCATCTCGCCCAACAACCGCATCCCGGCCATGGTGGACAGCGACGGCCCCAAGGGCCAACCGGTGTCGATGTTCGAGTCGGGTGCGATGCTGATCTACCTCGCGGGCAAGACGGGCAAGTTCCTGCCCCAGGACATCGAGGCGCGGTACGAGGCGCTGCAGTGGCTGATGTGGCAGATGGGCGGCTTCGGCCCCATGCTGGGACAGGCGCACCACTTCATGAACTACGCGCCCGAGAAGATCCCTTACGCCATCGACCGGTACACCAAGGAGACGCGGCGCCTCTACGGCGTGCTGGACAAACGGCTGGCGCAGGTGGAGTACGTGGCGGGCAGCGAATACTCCATCGCCGACATGGCGATCTTCCCCTGGTCACGTTCGCAAAAGGCGCACCAGATCGACCTGGGCGACTTCCCGCATGTGCGGCGATGGTTCGATGTGATCGAGGCGCGCCCGGCCGTGGCGCGCGCCGTGAAGGTGCTGGCAGAGCGCCGGCGCCAGGGCGCGCACAACCCCGAGCAGTGGAAGAACCTGTTCGGCGCAACCCAGTACGAAAAGCGCTGAGCCCGGTGAGCATGTTCGTCCTCTACGACAACATCGCCTCGGTGGCCGCGCAGAAGGTGCGCATGACGCTGGCCGAGAAGGGGCTGGAATGGCGCACGGAGGCCATCGACCTGCGCAATGGTGACGTGATGCGCCCCGGTTACCTGGCACTCAATCCGCGCGGCGTCGTGCCCACGCTCGTCCACGGCGACCAGGTGCTGACCGAAAGCAGCGTGATCATCGAATACCTGGACGACCTCGTGCCGCAGCCGGCGCTGCGCCCTGCGACCCCTCTGGCGCGCGCCCGCATGCGTGGCTGGATGCGCCGCGTGGACGACGATATCCACCGCGCCACCGGCAACGTGTCGATGGCGATCTACATCCGCCACGCGCACCTGGCGAAGACGCAGGCCGAGCGCGACGCCTATTTCGCCGCCATGCCCGACCAGGAACGGGCCACGCGCCAGCAGGCAGCCATTGCGTCGGGCCTGGACACGCCGGCTTTCGCGCCGTCGCTGCGCGCCTTCGTGATGCTGCTGGACGAGATCGATGCCGCCGTGGCCGATGCGCCCTGGCTGGCGGGCGAAGCCTTCTCTCTGGCCGACATCGCCGTGGCACCCTACGTGTTGCGGCTGGAGATGCTGGCGATGGAGCGCCTGTGGGCCGAGGGCCGCCGGCCCGCCTTGGCGCGCTGGTGGCAGCAACTGCAGGCGCGGCCCTGCTGGCAGCGTGTGGTGCTGGAGGCCTTCGCGCCCACGGCCCGTGCGCAGATGCGCCAGCGTGGCGAAGATGCGTGGCCTCGCGTGGCGGGCATCCTGGGCATCGGTTGACACCCGCACGGCCGCATCGGAAAACAGAAGACGAACAACCCGAAGGAGACACCATGAACAAGCGCAGCACCCTCGCGGGCCTGTTGTCGATGCTGTGCCTGCTGGCCGCACCCGCGGTGCAGGCGCAGGCCGACAACTACCCGAACCGCCCGATCCGTTTCCTGCAGCCCTTCACGGCCGGCAGCGGGCCGGACGTGATCACGCGGTACGTGGTCAAGGGCATGTCGGAGAAGCTGGGGCAGAACATCGTGGTCGACAACCGCGTGGGCGCCTCGGGCATGGTGGCCATGCACGAGCTGGCCAAGGCCGCGCCCGATGGCTACACGCTGTCCTACACCAACATCGCCATCGCCGTGTCACAGGAGCTGCTGGACAAGGGCGCCTTCAGCCTCAAGCGCGATGTCACGCCCATCGGCGGCGTGAGCTCCTCCTTCAACGTGCTGGTCGTGCCACCGACCTTGCCAGCCAAGAACGTGGCCGAGCTGGTGGCGCTGCTCAAGGCCAAGCCCGGCGCTTATTCCTATGCCTCGGGTGGCAACGGCACGCCGGCCCACCTCAATGGCGAGATCTTCAAGTCGGTGAATGGCCTGGATGTGGTGCACGTGCCCTACAAGGGCCTGGCGCCGGCCATCACCGACGTGTCGCGGGGTGACGTGCATTTCATGTTCGGCATCTCCAGCTCGGTGGTGCCGGCCATCAAGGGCGGGCGGCTGCGCGCCCTCGCGGTGGCTTCCGACAAACGCCTTCCGACCTTGCCCGATGTGCCCACCATGGCCGAGGCCGGCTTCGGTGGCAACGACGTGCGCAGCTGGTCGGGCATCATCGCGCCGCCCGGCACGCCAGCGCCAATCGTGGCCAAGCTGGCGCAGGCGCTGCGCGACGTGCTGAACGATCCCGCCACGGGCCCCTTCATGGAAAACGGTGGTGGCGTGGCCGTGCCGATGACACCCACCGAGTTCGGACAGCTGATGGGCGCCGAATCCGACCGGTGGCAGCGCTTCGTACGCGAGACCGGGCTCAAGAGCGACTGACATGGCACACCCCCAGTCTGCGCGCACTGCGTGTCGCTACGCCAACCCCCTTGCAGGGGGCGCCGCCAGCGGCCCGGCGAAGCCGGTTCCGCGGCGGCCGCTGGAAGGGGCTCCTGCGTTTCCTCCGGCATTGGCAGTGGACGTTTCTGTCGGTATCTGAAGCCCATGCGCCGCCCGAATTTCCTGTTCATCATCACCGACCAGCAGCGCGCCGACCACCTTGGCTGCTACGGCAACACCGTGCTGCGCACGCCGCACATCGATGCACTGGCGGCGCGCGGCGTGCGGATGGCGCGGCACTACGTGGCCATGCCCATCTGCATGCCCAACCGCGCCACGCTGGTCACGGGCCGCATGCCCTCGCTGCACGGCGTGCGCCACAACGGCATCGAGCTGCCGCTGGACAGCGTGACCGTGCCCGAGCTGCTGGCCGGTGCGGGTTACCGCACCGCGCTGGTGGGCAAGAGCCACCTGCAGAACTTCACGGCCGTGCCGCCGCAATACGGCGCCGAGCCGTCGCGCGAGGGCGACCAGTTGCCCGCCGCGGACCTGCGCACCGCGCGCCGCCCCGATGCCGGCGCGGGCCACCGTCAGGAAGATGCGGACAACTGGGCCGACCCCGACTTCCGCATGCGCCTGCCGTACTACGGCTTCCAGTCGGTGGACTTGGTGACGCGGCATGGCGACCGTTGTGGTGGCGACTACCTGCGCTGGGCACTGGCGCAGGACCCGGCCTTCGCGCAACGCGTGGGCCGCGAGCACGCTCTGCCCGCACCCGGCTACACCACCACCGAAGGCTGGCGCACGCAGGTGCCCGAGGCCCTGTACTCCACCACCTACGTGGCCGAGCGCAGCATCGCGCGGCTCCGGGAATTCGCGCAGCAGCCCGACCAGCCGTTCTTCCTGTATTGCTCCTTCCCCGATCCGCACCACCCGTGGACACCGCCAGGGCGCTACTGGGGCCTGTACCGCCCCGACGACATCGCGCTGCCGGAGGCCTACTGGGGCCATGGCCGCGACGGAAGCTGGGACCCCACGCGCCGCACCGGCCTGCCGCATCTCGACCACTACCGCGACCAGCGCGACGGCATGGCGAATAACGGCGCACCGCCGTCGTCCATCCCCGTGCGCGGCGCCTACGCCTGCAGCCCGCGCGAGGCGCAGGAGGCGATCTCGCTGACCTACTGCAGCCTGTCGATGGTCGACGACGCGGTCGGCCGCATCACGGCCGAGATGGCGCGCCTGGGCCTCGGCCGCGACACGGTCGTTGTCTACACCAGCGACCACGGCGACTACATGGGCGACCACCAGCTGATGCTGAAGTCCAGCATGCACTACCAAGGCCTGGTGCGCACGCCCTTCATCTGGGCCGATCCCGCGCTCGGCAGCCAGTCCGGCGGCGCACGCCAGCAACTCACCGGCGCCATCGACGTGGCGCGCTCGCTGCTGGCGCGTGCGCAGGTGGCCCCGGCCGACGGCATGCAAGGGCAGGACCTGGCCCCGCTGCTGCAGAACGCGCAGCACGCCACGCGCGAGGGGCTGCTGATCGAGGACGAAGACCACCGCACGCCGGGCTGGCTGGGCGTGCGCAGCCGCGTGCGCACGCTGGTCACGGCGCGCCACCGGCTGTCGCTGTACCAGGCCACGGGCTGGGGTGAGCTCTACGACCTGGCCGAGGATCCCTTCGAGCTCCACAACCTCTGGGAGCGCCCGGAGGCGGCCGGCCTGCGGGCCCGACTCACCGAGGCGCTGCTGCGCGCCATGCTCGAGCACGCCGACACCTTGCCGCGCCCCACGCGTTTCGCCTGAACGGGCACGGCAGGGCAGAGACGCGCAGGGCCACGCCAACGGCTTCGTTTAATCCCTAAGGTCGAGAAGAATGAGAACAATTCTCATATAATCGGCTTTTCGCACCGGGCACCGCGCCCGGCATTGCCAGCCAGGCGGCCCTCCGGACCGGCCCAGCAAGCAGTCACCACCACTGTTTACTGGGTAGCCCCATGTCCGCATCCGCCGTGCCCGCGCTCCGCGCGCCTGCTTGTCGCCTCCGTCCCTTGCCATGGCTCATCGCCTGTGCCTTCGCCGCTCCGCTGTGGGCGCAGGCCCAGGAGCAGGTGGCCCAGGCGCGGATCCCCTCACTGGGCACCGTGATCGTCAGCGGTTCGCGCGCCGAGCAGGAGGCCGACGACGTGCCCGCCTCCACCGAAGTGCTGGACCGCGAGACGCTGGAGGCGCAGCAGATCCACGACATCCGCGACGCCGTGCGCGACCTGCCCAACGTGTCGGTCAAGCGCGCCCCGGCACGGTTCGGCCTGGCCTCGGGCAACTCCGGGCGCGACGGCAATGCGGGCTTCAACATCCGCGGCCTGGACGGCAACCGCGTGCTCATGCTCACCGACGGCATCCGCACGCCGCGCAGCTACGTGTTCAGCGCCAACGCCTTCGGCCGCGACTACTTCGACATCGGCCTGGTCGAGCGCATCGAGATCATCAAGGGCCCGGCCTCGGCGCTGTACGGCTCGGACGGCCTGGCCGGGCTGGTCAACATCATCACGCGCTCGCCGGCGTCCTTCCTCAAAGACGGCAAGACCCTCGGCGGCTCGGCCTCGCTGGGCTACAGTGGCGACGACAACGGCTGGCACACCGGCCTGACCCTGGCCGGCAAGGCCAGCGATGCCGTGCAGTGGCTCATCGCCGGCAACCTCGGGCGCATGGATGCGCTGGAGAACATGGGCACCAACACCACGTCCACCGCCAACCGCACCGCGCCCAACCCCGAGAAAGGCCGCAGCGAGTCGCTGCTGGGCAAGCTGGTGGTCACGCCCAATGCCGCGCAGAAGCACACCTTCACGCTCGAACACGTGGCCAAGACTAACCGCTACGACCTGCTGAGCGGCCACACGGCAACCGTGAGCAACCTCGATGCCAAGACCGACATGGAGCGCGAGCGCCTCACCTGGGACGGCCGCTTCCAGGTCAACAGCGCCTTCGCCGACAACCTGATCGGTGTGGTGAGCTACCAGCGTGCCCATTCGCGCGAATACGCCTTCGAGGACCGCACCGTGCTCGCCGACCGCGTGCGCGACGTGACCTACGACGAGGCCACCTGGCAACTGGGCCTGCAGGCGGGCAAGACCATTTCCATGGCCAACGGCTGGGCGCAGAAGCTCAGCTACGGTATCGACTACACACGCGCCGACGTCGAGAACCTGCAGACCGGCCTGGTGCCGCCGGCCGGCGAGACCTTCCCCCTCAAGCGCTTCCCAGACACGCGCGAGACCACCACCGCGCTGTACATCCAGGACGAGATCCTGAACGACCGCTGGAGCATCACGCCCGGCGTGCGTTACGACCGCTTCAAGCTCGACGCGAACCAGGTCGGCTTCAACGCCACGGCCGCCTCGCTGTCGGACTCGGCCGTCTCGCCCAAGTTCGGCGTGTTGTACCGCGCCACGCCCGCGTGGAGCGTCTACGGCAACTACGCCTCCGGCTTCAAGGCGCCCAACGCCTTCCAGGTCAACAACTTCTTCGAGAACGTCACAGCGGGCTACAAGACCATTCCCAACCCGGACCTGAAGCCCGAGCACAGCCAGAACTTCGAGGTGGGCGTGCGCGGGCGCACCGGCACCTTGAACTTCGACGTGGCCGCCTTCACCGGCCGCTACAAGGACCTGATCGTCAACGACCAGCGCGTCGGCGGCTCGGGCATCCCGGTGGTGGACCCGATCATCTTCCAGACCATCAACGTCGGGCGCGCGCGCATCAGCGGCTTCGAGTTCAAGGGCGAGCTGGACTGGACGGCGGACGGCAACGGCTTCAGCCTGCCCTTCAGCTACGGCGAGACACGCGGCCGCGACACGCTGACGAACCTGCCGCTCAACTCCATCGAGCCACGCAAGATCACCGTGGGCCTGAACTACAAGGCGCCGGCCTGGAGCGTGGGCCTGGCGGCCGTGCACCATGCGGCCAAGGACGCCTCCGACATCGATCCCGCCGAGGTGACCGCGCCCGCCGTGCAGTTCCGCACGCCGTCGGCCACCACGCTGGACCTGAACGGCCAGTGGCGCATCCGCAAGGACCTGCGCCTGAACATGGCCGTCGTGAACCTCACCGACAAGAAGTACTGGAACTGGAGCGACGTGCGCGGCATCGCCAGCAACTCCACCGTGCTCGACGCCTACACCCAGCCCGGCCGGCACTTCAATGTGTCGCTGGTGATGGACTTCTGATCGCCTTCCGCCGTTTCGTTCGCAAAGACCCGCCCCATGACCCCTGAAGACATCCGCCACCGTTTCGCCGCCCTGCGCACCGAGGGCAAGCGCCACAAGGACGCCGCCGAGGCCCTGGGCCTGAGCGAGGGTGCGGCCATCGCCGCGCATGCCGGCACGCATGACGGCGCGTTGGCCGCCACCGCGCTGCAAGGCCCCTGGCTGGACCTGCTGCAGTCCCTGGAGCTGTGTGGCCCGCTGCTGGCGCTCACGCGCAACACCTCCACCGTGCACGAGAAGACCGGCGTGTACCAGAAGGTGTCGGGCTCCGCCCACATGGGGCTGGCCCTGGGGGAAGACATCGACCTGCGCCTGTTCCTGGGCCAATGGAATGCGGGCTTCGCGGTCGCCGAAGGCGCCAGCCTGAGCCTGCAGTTCTTCGACAAGCACGGCGTGGCCGTGCACAAGGTCTTCGCACGCGAGGCCACGGACCGTGGCGCGCTGCAGTCGGTGATCGCGGCGCATGCCGATCCGCAGCAGGAGGTGGCGTTCAGCCCGCCCGTGGCGAAGAAGGCGCCGCGTCCCGATGCCGCAGTGGATGCGGCGGGCCTCGCGCAAGCCTGGGGCGCGATGCAGGACACGCACGACTTCTTCGGCGTGCTGGGCAAGTTCGAGGTGGAGCGCCAGCAGAGCTTCCGCCTGACCGAAGGCCAGTTCACGCAGCGCGCCAGCCTGAGCGCGGTGCGCGAGCTGCTGCAGGAAGCCTCCTTCGACGGCACACCCATCATGGTCTTCGTGGGCAGCCCCGGCTGCATCCAGATCCACACCGGCCCGGTGGTGCGTGTGGAGCCGATGGAGATCCGTGGCGCCCAATGGCTCAACGTGCTGGACCCCGGCTTCAACCTGCACATGCGCGAGGACCAGATCGCCGCCGTGTGGGTGGTGGAGAAGCCCACCACCGACGGCACGGTGACCTCCGTGGAGGCCTTCGACCACGACGGCGAACTCATGGCCATGTTCTTCGGCGCGCGCAAGCCCGGCAAGCCGGAGCTGGATGCCTGGCGCAACATCGTGCGCAAGCTGCCGCGCCTGGACAAGGCGCCGGCCTGACCATGGCAAGTGCCCTGCATCCGCGCCGCCGTGCCGCCCTCCAATGGATGGCGGGTGCTGCCGCCACCGCGGCCTGGCCGGTCCATGCCCAGGCTCCGAACTTGGCGAAGCTGCCGCGCCTGGTGACCGTGAGCGGCGCCATCACCGAGGTCGTCTACGCGCTGGGCGCCGAGGCGCAACTGGTGGGCACCGACACCACCAGCCTGTACCCCGCGGCGGCGCTGAAGACGCCAAAGGTGGGCTACCTGCGACAACTCTCGGCAGAGGGCCTGCTGTCGCTCAAGCCCGATGCCGTGATCGCCACCACCGAGGCCGGCCCGCCGGTCGTGCTGTCGCAGCTGCGCAGCGCGGGCGTGCGGCTGGAGCTGATCGAGTCCGACCACACCTGGGCCGAGGTGCAGCGCAAGGTCCAGGCTGTGGGTCGCGCCGCCGCGCGCGAGGTGCAGGCCACCGCGCTGCAGGCCAGGCTGGATGCCGAATGGGCCACCGTGCAGCAGCGTGTGGCAGCCGGGACGCGCAAGCCGCGAGTGCTCTTCGTGTTGTCGCACAGTGGCAGCCCGCAGGTTTCGGGCGAGAAGACCGCTGCGCATGCGGTCATCGGATATTCCGGTGGCATCAACTGCCTGAGCGGCTTCCAGGGCTACCGGCCCATGACCGCCGAGGCCATGGCCAGCGCGGCGCCCGACATCATCCTCACCAGCACGCAGAGCATCGAGGCCCATGGCGGCGTGGACAAGTTCTGGGAGCGCCCTGAGCTGGCGCTGACGCCGGCGTTCAAGAAGCGCGCCCTCGTGACGCAGGACGCGTTGCTGCAGTTGGGCTTCGGCCCGCGGTTGCCGCAGGCCGTCGGCGAGCTGCATCAGCGTTTCCAGTCGGCATGAAGCCACGGCTGCACCTGGCACGGCGAGCGTTGCCGTGGTGAAGCAACGCGTTCCCCCATCCACCGTCTTCGTCGGTGGTGCGCTGCTGTTGTTGCTGACGCTGGTGGTGGGCGCCTCGTCGGGGGCGTATGCGATCAGCACGTCGCAGCTGCTGGGCGTCTTCGCCAAGCTGTGGAGCCCCGGCGCAGAGGCCTCGCCCGAGTACCTGGTGTTCATGAACATCCGCCTGCCGCGCCTGGTGCTGGGCCTGGTGGCCGGTGCGGGGCTGGGCATGGCGGGCACGCTGATGCAGGGCATCTTCCGCAACCCGCTGGCCGACCCCGGGCTGATCGGCATCAGCAGCGGGGCGGCGCTGGCGGCGGGGCTCACCATCGTGATGGGCGTGGCCTGGTTCCCGATGCTGCCGCGCGCGCTGGGCAGCTGGACGCTGGTGGCCATGGCCTTCGCGGGCGGCTTCGCCGTCACGCTGATGATCTATTCGCTGTCGCAGAACGAAGGCGGCACGCGCATGGCGCTGATGCTGCTGGCCGGCATCGCCATCAACGCGCTGGCCGGTGCGGGCCTGGGGTTTCTGAGCGTGATGGCCACCGATGAACAGCTGCGCAGCCTGCAGTTCTGGCTGCTGGGCAGCCTGGGGGGTGCGCGCTGGAGCGCGGTGCTGCTGGTGGGCGCCATCGTGCTGGCGGCCTGCATCGCCTCGCTGGGGCTGGCCGCGCCGCTCAACACCATCGCGTTGGGGGAGTCGCAGGCCGCACTGTTGGGCGTGGACGTGGAGCGCGTCAAGCGCCAGGCGATCCTGCTCACCGCCTGCGCCGTGGGCGCCGTGACGGCCACCACGGGCGTGATCGGTTTCATCGGCCTCATCGCGCCGCACTGGGTGCGCATGGTGGCCGGGCCCGACCACCGCGTGGTGCTGCCCGCCTCGGGCCTGCTGGGCGCCGCGCTGGTGCTGGCCGCCGACACCGTGGCCCGAACGGTGATGGCGCCCACCGAGCTGCCGCTGGGGGTGTTGACCGCGTTCATCGGTGTGCCGATGTTCCTCATCATGCTGCGGCATTTCCGGAGCCGGGTATGAGCATCCGCCCGGCCGTTCCCAATGGTGCTCGCTCCTTCAGCGAAGCCGAAGCAATCCCCGTGCGTGCGTTGGCTTGCATCGATATCGGCGTGCACCTGGGCGGCAAGGACCTGCTGCGCGACGTGACGCTGCAGCTGCTCCCCGGCCGCTTCACGGCCGTGCTGGGCCCCAACGGCGCTGGCAAGTCCACCCTGCTGTCGGTGCTCTCGGGCCAGCGCCGCCCCAGCCACGGCCAGGTGCTGCTGGACGGCCGCGCGCTGGAGTCCTTCGCACCGGCCGAACTCGCGCTGCGCCGCGCCGTGATGCCGCAGGAAAGCGCCGTGGCCTTCGACTTCACGGCCCGCGAGGTGGTGGCGCTGGGGCGTTTTCCGCACCGCCGCCATCCGGTGCCGGAAGAGGAGCAGATCATCGACCAGGCCATGGCCCTCACGGACGTGGCGGCGCTCGCGGGGCGGGTGCTCAACACCCTCTCCGGTGGCGAGAAGGCGCGCGCGCACCTGGCGCGCGTGCTGGCGCAGCTGTGGCATTCCCGTGCTGACGGTGCCGCGCGCTGGCTGCTGCTGGACGAACCCACGGCCGCGCTGGACCTGTCGCACCAGCATGCCGCCATGCGCCTGCTGCGCGCGCGCGCGGCCGAGGGCATGGGCGTGGTGGCTGTGTTGCACGACCTGAACCTGGCGCTGCGTTACGCCGACGAGGTGGTGGTGGTGAGTGCCGGCCGCGCGGCGCTGCACGGGCCTGCCGCCGAGTTGCTGCAGCCCGCGCTGATCGAGGAGGTGTGGGGCACGCCCTGCCAGCCCGTGGTCAGCGACGACGGCACCACGCAGTTCCTCTTCAGCTGAGCCAAAGGCAGAAAGCGCTGTGTTCCATACAATGTATGGATGCAGTTCGAATGGGACCCGGTCAAGGCTGCCACGAACCTTAAGAAGCACCAGGTCTCCTTCGAAGAGGCGCAGACCGTGTTCTACGACGACTTCGCAGTGCAGTTCTTCGATGACGCGCATTCCTCCGAAGAGGATCGTTTCATCATGCTTGGGCTGAGTTCGCAGGCGCGGCTGCTGATCGTTTGCCATTGCGAACGGGCCGGTGGCGATGTAGTTCGCATTATTTCTGCCAGGAAGGCTACGCGTGGTGAAGCCGTGCACTACCAAGGAGGGTGACATGAAAGCGGAATACGATTTCTCGAAGATGCGATCACGGAAGAACCCCTACGCGTCCAAGCTGAAGAAGTCCGTCACCATGCGTCTGTCCGAGGATGTGGTGGCGTATTTCAAGGGCATGGCAGCCGAGGCCGGTGTACCGTACCAAAGCCTCATCAACCTGTATCTCCGGGACTGCCTGGCGCAGAACAGGCGCATCGAGATCCATTGGCCTGAATCCGCCTGAGCCACCTGTGTCCAGCGCATCGTTTCCGCGGGCATGAAACGCCTGCCCCCCCTCCATGCCCTGCGCGCCTTCGATGCGGCCGTGCGCACCGGCAGCTTCACGCGCGCCGGCGAGGCCCTGCATGTCACGCAGGGCGCCATCAGCCGGCAGATCCGGCAGCTGGAGGACTGGCTGGGCAAGGACGTGTTCATCCGCCACTACCAGGGCCTGATCCTCACGCCCGCCGGCAGCGTGCTGGCGCGCAGCCTGGACAGCGCCTTCGGCACGATCCTGGACGCGGTGGGCCAGATCCAGCAGCTGGGCACGCGCCAGCGCATCGCGGTCAACGTGCCCGAGACCTTCGCCTCGCGCTGGCTGGCGCCGCGGCTGCGTGCCTTCCATGGCCGCCAGCCCGAGATCGACCTGTCCATCACCACCAGCGCCGTGGCCACGCTGCGCGAGGCGCAGCAGTACGACTGCCTGGTGATGTTCCTGGACGCCCCCTGGCCCAAGGCCGATTGCCGCTTGCTGCGCCAGGAGCACTACATCGCCGTGGCCAGCCCCGAGTTGTGGGTGCAGGGCGAGCCGCCGGACCTGGCTTCCACCACCTTGCTGCATGTGATGCTGTCGCCGGGCAAGCGCCTGCCGCTGTGGGAGAACTGGTTCGCCTCGCTGGGCCAGCGCCACTTCGACGCGCGCCCGGGCATCGTGTTCTCCACCATGGACCAGGCCATCAACGCCGCCGTGGCCGGTGCCGGCGCCGTGATCGTGGATGCGCAGATGGTGGAGCGCGAGCTGGCCGAGCAGCGCCTGCGCCGGCTCGACCTGCACGAGCTCACCGGCAGCTTCGGCTACTGGTTCGTGGCGCCGCGCGAGAAGGGGCTGGACGAGCCGGCCCACGGCGCCGTCGTGGACCTGTTCCAGGCCTGGCTGCTCGAAGTCAGCCGTAGCACTTCTTGAATCGTCACCCCATGGCCACCGACACGGACACCGCGGCCACTGCCGCTACCGCCGCCACCAAGCGTTTTCTTCCCTGGGTGGTCGCCACGGCGCTGTTCATGGAGCAGCTGGATTCGACCATCGTCAACACCGGCATCCCCGCGATGGCGGCCAGCCTGCAGACCACGCCGCTGAGCCTGAAGGCCGTGGTCACGAGTTACATCATCAGCCTGGCCGTGTGTATTCCGGTCAGCGGCTGGCTCGCCGAGCGTTATGGCTCGCGGCGCGTGTTCATGGCGGCGGTGGGGCTGTTCGTGTTGTCCTCCATCGCCTGCGGGCTGGCGGTGAATGCCGAGATGCTGATCGCCGCGCGCATCCCGCAGGGTGTGGCCGCGGCCATGATGATGCCGGTGGGGCGCCTGGTGATCGTGCGGACCTTCCCGAAGGCCGAGCTGTTGCGCGCCATGAACTTCGTTGTCATCCCCGCGCTGATCGGGCCGCTGCTGGGGCCGACGGTGGGTGGCCTGATCGTGCACTGGGCGAGCTGGCGCGAGATCTTCTTCGTCAACGTGCCCGTGGGCCTGCTGGCGCTGTGGATGGCGCACCGCCACATGCCCGACTACCGCAGCGAGAAGCCCGCACCGCTGGACCTGCGTGGCTTCGTGTTGTTCGGCACGGGCGCGGCATTGTTGTCGTGGCTGCTGGAAGTGTTCGGCGAACACCATGTGGCGCTGGTGCCGGCGCTGGGCATCCTGGGTATTTCGCTGCTGCTGCTGGGAGGTTATGCATGGCATGCGCGGCGCGTGCCGGCACCGCTGCTGGAGCTGGGGCTGTTTGCCACGCGCACCTTCCGCATCTCGGTGCTGGGCGGCTTCGTCACGCGGCTGGGCATCGGCGGCATGCCCTTCCTGCTGCCCTTGCTCTACCAGCTCGGCCTGGGCCTGCCGGCCTGGCAGTCGGGCCTGCTGATGGCGCCCACGGCCGCCGGCGCGATGGCCATGAAGGCGATCGCACCGCGCATGCTGGCGCGGTACGGCTTCCGCCGCATCCTGGTGCTCAACACGGTGCTGATCGGCTGCACCATCGCCGCCTATGCGTTGATCGTGCCCGGCACACCGGTGTGGGTGATCGTGCCCCTGGGCCTGCTGATGGGGCTGTTCAACTCGCTGCAGTTCACCAGCATGAACTCCATGGCCTATGCCGACATCGCGCAGGAGCAGGCCGCACGCGCCAGCACGCTGGCCAGCACCTTCCAGCAGATGTCCTTGAGCTTCGGGCTGGCCTGCGGTTCGCTGGTGGCGGCGTTCTACCTGGGAGGGCTGCCGCAGACGGACCCGGTGGCCGTGACCGCGGCGCTGCACCACGCCTTCCTGACGCTGGCCGGCCTGACTTTCCTGTCGTCCGTCGCCTTCTGGGGGCTGCGGCCCGAGGACGGCGAAAGTGTCAGCAAAGGGCGCAGCGCCGCCTGAGCGCGCGCTCGCCGATCACTCGCCCTTCACTCGCGCGCCACCACCGCTTCCAGCCGCAGCGCGCGGATGCGCGCCGCCGCCGCATCGGCCTGCGCACGCGTGGCGTAAGGGCCCGCGCGGATGCGCGTGCGGTGGCCGTTGGGCATGTCCAGTTCCTGCACCAGCGTGGGCACCGCAGCCTCGCGCAGCGTGGCCAGCACGCGCTCGGCATTCGCCAGTTGCCCGTACAGACCGATGTTGATGACATAACGACCGCTGTTCGTGGATGCGGATGCGGGTGCGGATGCGGGTGCGGATGCGGAGGCCGTGGCGCCGACGGCAGAAGCGGGTGCTGCCGCCTTTGCTGTTGCGGCGGAGGCCGCGGAGGCTACCGGACGCTTGGCCGCGATGGGAGGGCCGTGCGGCGTGGATGCGCGGGACTGCGGTGCGGAGGCGGCGGTGGCCGCAGGGGCCATCGAAGGCGACGGAGCGCCGCGGCGCGGGACATACGCGGCCATGGCGCCGGGCCGGGGGTACCAGGGAGGATGGGCCACCGCGCCCGCAGGCGTGGTCGCGGAGGCCGTGGGCGGCGGCGCTACCGTGGCGGTGGCTTCGGACACGGTGGACACTGCCGTGGACGCCGGCCCGGAAGCGGGCACGGCCGGCTCGGATGCGGGGGGCACCGGTGCGGCCGAGGATGCGGGTACTGCGGCGGGTACTGCGGCGGGTACAGCGGTGGGTGATGCGGCGGGTAGTGCCGCGGATGATGCCGCGGATGGTGCGGCCGCCGCAGGTGCGGCCGCCGATGCGGGCGGAACGGATGGCAGGGAGGCGGGTGCGGATGGCTGCGCGGCTGTCGGCATGGCTGCTATCGCGGAGGCTGCTGCAGCGGGCTCCGCCGAAGAGGGTGCCACCGCCGCGCTAGCCGCCGCGACGGGCGATGAGGCACCCTGTGCCGCCGACGCCGACGCCGACGCCGACGCCGATGCCGATGCCGATGCGGCAGCCACGGGCTCCGGCGTCACCACGCCCCCTGCGCTGCGCGCCGGCTCCACAGCGCCCGCGACCGCAGGTGGTGTCAGCCGGCTGCGATGTGTCCACGCCAGCCAGGCGCTGGCGATCACAGCTGCGAGCAGCACATTGCCGATGCCGATCCACAACAAGCGGCGCCGGCTGCTGGCCTGGCGGGCCAGCAGGGCGCAGGCCTCCTGCAGCGTGGGTGCCGCGGCCAGGGCCTTCTCGGAGCGCGCGCGGTACTGCCGGTAGAGCCAGGCATCCCCCAGCCCGCCGGGTACCAGCACAGCGATCGTGGCCAGCGACACCAGCAGCGACAGCTCTTCGGTGGGCGACAGGTGCAGCAGCAGGCGGCCCACACCAAGCACCAACAGGGCTGCGGCAGCCAGGCCGCCCAGGTACATCAGCGCAGGTCCCCACAGGCGGCGAAAGAGCATCCAGTTCAGCGTGCACAACGCCGCGGCCCAGTTCCAGCCCGGGCCCGCGCGGTCGCTGGCCTCGAAGCGCGCGAACACCGGCAGGTAGTGTTGGGCGTTCAGCGGGCCGATCATGGCGCGCTGCAGGGCAGTGATGGCGCTGTCCTCCACGGGCTCCGGCAGGTCGTCGGTCGTGTCTGCGGAAGGGGGCAGGGCGGACATGGGGAGCGATTGTGGCATTGCGTCTTGTCACACATGGCGCTTCACCCCACCACGCGGCGCGGTAGCAGAATGGCCTTCCTTCACGCCCCCGCAGGAAATCCCATGTTGTCACCCACCCCTGTCCGCCATTGGCTGTTGGCCGGAGGCCTCGCCGCCGCCGCGGCCGTCGCCACGATCGCCCTGTTGAACCGCCCGGCCGAGGCCCAGGGCATCATGTCCGCGCCGGGCTGCCAGTGCTCGCCGGCCACGGCCATCCCGGGCCTGTCGTCGAGCATCGCCCACTGCATCTGTGGCGCGATGTCCTGCGCGGTCAGCGAGCAGAAGCCGGCGTCCGGCACGTCGGGCGCGGCGCTGATGCAGTGCGTGCGCTGACCGTTTTGACAGGAATCCAGGGATCCAGGAGTCCAGTGATCTAGGAGTCGCGCCGCGTGTCCCCGGTGTCCCACGCCGGCAGCGTCCAGCCCGTCCATAGC
Organism: Burkholderiaceae bacterium; assembly: GCA_965278985.1. Classification (GTDB taxonomy): domain Bacteria; phylum Pseudomonadota; class Gammaproteobacteria; order Burkholderiales; family Burkholderiaceae_C; genus CAISIP01. The sequence continues at coordinate 5,532,770 of OZ257131.1, forward strand.
GCTGCCGCGCGCAACACGATGGCCACGCCGGCACCCACCGCCAGGCCCGCCCAGTCCTCCATGCCCAGGGCATGGGCCAGCACCACCACCCAGCCGCCCACGAAGCCGCACACGGCATAGGGCTGGTGGTCGCTGAAGGCACGCGGGATCTCGTTGCAGACGATGTCGCGCAGCACGCCGCCAAACACGGCCGTCACCGTGCCCATCAGCACCGCCACCACGGCCGGCATGCCGGCCGCGAGCGCGATTTGCGTGCCGCTGGCCGTGAACAGGCCCAGGCCCAGCGCGTCGGGCCACTGCATGGCACGCTCGGTGGCGGCGAAATGCCGCGTGCGCATGAACAGCATCGCGGCCACGCACAGCACCAGCAGCACCCACAGCCAGGTCGCATGCTGCACCCAGAAGAAGGGGCGGCGGTCCAGCAGCACGTCGCGCAGCGTGCCGCCGCCGAATGCTGCCAGCCCGGCCACGATGCACACGCCCACGGCGTCCAGCCGCTTGCGCGCGGCTGCCAGCAGGCCGGAGGCGGCGAAGGCCAGCGTCGCCGCGATCTCGATGGCGGTCTGGGCGCCGGAGAGGTTGAGCATGGGAGGCAGGCCGGGCATGGCCGGCATGGTAGCGGGTGATTCCCCGCGGGCGGGCCTGCGCCTATGATGGCGGGTTGCCCTCCACTGGCCCCACCATGCCCCCCGACGAGAAAGCCCCAGCGTCCCTTTCCAGCAGCCCGCGCATCAGCATCCGCGGTGCGCGCACCCACAACCTGAAGAACGTCGACCTCGACATCCCGCGCAACCAGCTGGTGGTGATCACCGGCCTGTCGGGCTCGGGCAAGTCCAGCCTGGCCTTCGACACGCTGTATGCCGAGGGCCAGCGGCGGTACGTGGAGAGCTTGTCCACCTACGCGCGGCAGTTCCTGCAGCTCATGGACAAGCCCGACGTGGACCTGATCGAGGGCTTGTCGCCCGCCATCTCCATCGAGCAGAAGGCGACGTCCCACAACCCGCGCTCCACCGTGGGCACGGTGACCGAGATCCACGACTACCTGCGCCTGCTGTTCGCGCGTGCCGGCACGCCCTATTGCCCCGACCACGACCTGCCGCTGCAATCGCAGACCGTGAGCCAGATGGTCGATGCGGTGCTGGCGCTGCCCGAGGGCACGCGGCTGATGGTGCTGGCGCCCGTGGTGCGCGAGCGCAAGGGCGAGTTTGTGGAGCTGTTCGAGGAGCTGCAGGCCAAGGGGTATGTACGCTTTCGCGTCAACGGCCAGGCCTACGAGGTCGAGAACCTGCCCAAGCTCAAGAAGACCGAGAAGCACGACATCGACGTGGTGATCGACCGGCTCCGCGTGCGGGGCGATGACGAAGTGGCCGCGCGCGACCAGCAGCGCCAGCGCCTGGCCGAGAGCTTCGAGGCCGCGCTCGCGCTGGCCGAGGGCCGCGCGCTGGCCGTGGAGCTGGACGCGCCCGAGGCCACCGAGCCTGCCAAGGCGCCGGCCGAGCACCTGTTCAACGCGAAGTTCGCCTGCCCCATCTGCAGCCACTCCATCACCGAGCTGGAGCCGCGGCTGTTCTCGTTCAACTCGCCCATGGGCGCCTGCCCCACCTGCGACGGCCTGGGCACGGTGGACTTCTTCGACCCGGCGCGCGTGGTGGCCTTCCCGACGCTGAGCCTGGCCGGTGGCGCGATCAAGGGCTGGGACCGGCGCAACGGCTACTACTTCGCGCTGATCGAGAGCGTGGCCAAGCACTACCGCTTCAAGGTCGACACCCCTTTCGAGGAGCTGCCGGCCGAGGTGCAGCAGGTGGTGCTGCACGGCTCCGGTGAAGAGGAGATCAAGTTCAGCTACGTGATGGAATCGGGCGCCTCGCAAGGCAAGAAGCTCACGCGCAAGCACCCCTTCGAGGGCATCATCCCCAACATGTCGCGGCGCTACCGCGAGACCGACTCCGTCCTCGTGCGCGAGGAACTGGCACGCTACCGCAGCTCGCAGCCCTGCACGGACTGCGGCGGCAGCCGGCTGCGCCGCGAGGCACGGCATGTGAAGGTGGGCGAGGGCGCGCAGGCGCGCACCATCCACGACGTGAGCCGCAGCACGCTGCGCGAATGCCTGGCGTACTTCCAGGCCCTGCACATGGCCGGCGCCAAGGGCGAGATCGCCGACAAGGTGGTGCGCGAGATCCGCGCGCGCGTGGGTTTCCTCAACGACGTGGGCCTGAACTACCTGAGCCTGGACCGCAGCGCCGAGACCCTGTCCGGTGGCGAGTCGCAGCGCATCCGCCTGGCCTCGCAGATCGGCTCGGGCCTCACGGGCGTGATGTACGTGCTCGACGAGCCCAGCATCGGCCTGCACCAGCGCGACAACGACCGCCTCATCGATACGCTCAAGCACCTGCGCGATATCGGCAACAGCGTGCTGGTGGTCGAGCACGACGAGGACATGATGCGCGCGGCCGACCATGTGATCGACATGGGCCCCGGCGCCGGCGTGCACGGCGGCCGTGTGGTGGCGCAGGGCCGCTACGAGGACATCGCGGCCACTGCGGACTCGCTGACCGGCAAGTACCTGGCCGGCGTGCTGAAGATCGACGTGCCCCGGCGCCGTACGCCGTGGCTACCGGTGGTGGAGGCCGAGGAGCCCCGGCGCGCGGCCAGCGGCAAGGCACCCAGCGCGGCCGCAGTGGCCTGGGCCGAGCGCCAGGCCCACCACACCGCCACGCAGGGGGAGCTGCAGGCCATCCGCGTGCTGGGCGCCACCGGCCACAACCTGCGCGACGTGAGCGTGGAGTTCCCCGTGGGCCTGTTGACCTGCGTCACGGGCGTATCCGGTTCGGGCAAGTCCACGCTGGTCAACGACACGCTGTACGCCGCCGTGGCGCGCCAGATCTACCGCGCGCATGAAGAGCCCGCACCGCATGCCGAGATCCAGGGCATCGAGTACTTCGACAAGGTCATCAACGTCGACCAGTCACCCATCGGCCGCACGCCACGCAGCAACCCCGCCACCTACACCGGCATGTTCACGGCCATCCGCGAGCTGATGGCCGAGATGCCGATGGCGCGCGAACGTGGTTACGGCCCGGGCCGCTTCAGCTTCAATGTCGCCGGTGGCCGCTGCGAAGCCTGCCAGGGCGACGGCGTGAAGAAGGTGGAGATGCACTTCCTGCCCGACGTGTACGTGCCTTGCGATGTGTGCCACGGCCAGCGCTACAACCGCGAGACGCTGGAGGTGCAGTACAAGGGCCGCAACATCGCGCAGGTGCTGGAGCTCACGGTGGAGGCCGCCAACGACTTCTTCGGTGCCGTGCCCACCATCGCGCGCAAGCTGCAGACGCTGCTGGACGTGGGCCTGAGTTATATCCAGCTCGGCCAGTCCGCCACCACGCTCTCGGGCGGCGAAGCGCAGCGCGTGAAGCTGGCGCTGGAGCTCTCCAAGCGCGACACCGGCCGTACGTTGTACATCCTTGACGAGCCCACTACCGGCCTGCACTTCGGCGACATCGCGCTGCTGCTCAAGGTGCTGCACCAGCTGCGCGACGCGGGCAACACCATCGTCGTGATCGAGCACAACCTGGACGTCATCAAGACCGCCGACTGGCTCATCGACATGGGGCCGGAGGGCGGCGCGGGTGGCGGGCAAGTCGTGGGGGCAGGGACTCCTGAGCAGATCGCGGCGCTGGAGGCAAGCCATACGGGGCGGTACCTGAAGCGGGTGTTGTAGGGCAATGGGCCCAGGCGCGCAATCGGACCCGCTGCGTTCCAGGGGTCGCAATGGGGTGAGCCTGGGAACAGCACGATCGGTTCGTGTGCTGCACGAAGGGCTGCGTGGCTCTTTAGAACCAGTTCAAATAAAGCAGTGGCACAAAATGCGAATCGGTGATAACCTCGAAGGGCTGCGGCTGTGTCAGCACGGAGTTTGATCCGTCAATCCAACCCAACACCTGCTCAGGATGCAATCCCCATGCAGGCTCCGTTTGCGACCTTTGTCGCCCTGTTGGTCTGTAGAGCTGCAGCCAACCGAGTTGTCCGATGGCTCTCGCAGCTTGATGCAAGCCTGCGGTCCTGATTGAACCAGATTCCCCCTATCGCCATTTCCATGGGCAAGTACGTCGTTGCGCCCGCGACACACCCTACCGAATGCGGCCGCTTCCGCGCCTCTTTGTCGGTCCATCGTTCGCAGGGTAACGGCAGCTACTGCCGCGTATTCCGTTTCGACAGGTCCTTTGCCTCGCGCGAAGGGGCCCGCCTCTTTGCAGTCACCCAGGGCTGGCTGCAAACGTGCATGTCGCACCCTCCTGCGTGCTGAAGATCTGCTGCTGCAGATCAGATCCTTCCTTGCCAGTGGCGGTGGACTGCCGACCCGCATACCGGCCTCTCAACGGTGCAACATTCGTTGCGCTCCAACATTCAGAAAGGCTCTTTCCATGAGCGTCAAAATCTACGTGGGCAACCTCCCCTATTCCGTGACCGATTCCAGCCTGGAAAGCAACTTTGCCGAGTTCGGCAGCGTCTCTTCGGCCAAGGTCATGATGGACCGTGAAACCGGCCGCTCCAAGGGCTTCGGCTTTGTCGAAATGGCTGCAGCCGACGTCGCCCAGGCCGCCATCACTGCGCTGAATGGCGTGTCCGTCGACGGCCGCGCGATCGTCGTGAACCTGGCCCGCCCCCGCGAAGCGGGTGGTGGCGCGGGCGCTTACAGCCCGGCCGGTTACACGGCGAGCAAGCGCGCGGACATCGGGTATGGCAATGGTGGTTTCGGCGGTGGCCGTTACTGAGCCTGCTCGCTCCCTCTGAAAGACCGGCTCTCGTGAGCCGGTTTTTTTTCGCCTGCCGTGGGCGCACGCCTGGATGTGCAAGCTGTACAACGCAGTAACCGTTGCGAGGTGGGTTGGGTCAGCGGCCATGCGGAGCAGGCGCATGTCTCGTCGCTGCATTGCCCAATGGACGGGGTGCAGTCTGGGCGTACCGCAGTGGCTCCAGGTCACGCAAGGCGCACGGCCTGCTACCCTCGCCCGGATAGCACCTGAAGAGCGTCCCGCACCGCCCCATGCCCCACCGCATCCTCTTCGTGCTCGGCGCGCCCAACGACACGCAGGGCCGCCTGTCCGCCATCGCCCGCAGCCGGGCCGACAAGGCGCTGGCATTGCAGCGCCACGACCCACAGGTCCGCATCACGGCAGTGGGCGGCATCGGTGCCCACTTCAACACCACGCCCGTGCCGCACCGTGACCGGGTGCACCAGTACCTGCGCGCCCTTGGCGCCGTGGTGGATGCCGGCTCGCCCACCGATCTGCTCAGTGGCAACACGGTGGAAGACGCCTGGATGATCGAGGCCTATGTGCAGGCGCGGGGCATCGAAGGGTACGGCGTCGTCACGTCAGGGTTCCACATGCCGCGCTGCCGGTACATCTTCGGGTGCCTGGCGGGGCGGCGGCAGGTCGAATTCATCGCTGCGGACGATCCGGAGGAGCTCGGGGAGGAAGTGTGGGCGCACGAGGCTACGGCGCTGGGGCAGCTGCTGGCGCAGGGTGGGGTCGTGGTGCAGGGCGTGTTGCACGCGCAGGCCATTCACGCCAATGGCCGCTGAACATTTCCATCATGGCGTGTTCATCATGGCTTCAGAGGTAAGCGGCGGTTTCCCAGCGCAGAAGACTTGCCATTTGCGCTTCGACGTGGGCAGCTGCAGTGGACACAGCCGCCGTTCAGATGGGTGAGGCGTGCGTGGCAACGGCCGCAAAGGCGTCGAACACGGCCATGAACCATGGCCCGGGCGTCTGTGCCAGGCCCACGGACACGCACGTCGACCGCACCCGTCCCGCGAAAACGGGATTCAGGCAGGAGCCTCGCAGCGCTAACCTCCATCGGCCCATTGGAGATGCGTGCCATGAAACTGTCCCTCGATCTCGCGTTCGCGACAGCCGTGGCCCTTGGGAGCCTCGGCACCGGCGCATCGGCAATGCCTGTCGACCTGAGCTCGGGCAGTGCCGGCTTCATGAACACGCCCGGCAGTGGCGGCTTCACCGACCTTTACACGTTCTCGTTGGCCTCGACGACGACGGTCAATGTGTTGCTGAGTTCGGTGGTTGGCGGTAGCCAGAACGTGGACTTCTCGAATGTGTTTCTCACAGGCCCTGCCGGCCAGGTGAGCGCGGCGGTATTCACCGGCGACCCATTCGAAAGCTGGGTTATCGGCGGCGCTTCCCTGGGCCCGGGCACCTACACGCTCACCGCGTCCGGAACCAACAGCGCAGCGGCCGGCACCTATGTCGGCAACATCGCGCTGGCGGGGAGCAGCATGGCGCCGCCGGGCAGTTCGGGCGGGCCGCTGGACCTGTCTTCGGGCAGCACCGGGTTCGTCAACACCCCGTCGGCCGGCCTATTCACCGACTCCTACACCTTCAGCCTGGCCTCGATGACGGCCGTGAACGTGTTGCTCAGCTCTGCCGTCGGCGGAGAACAGGATGTGGACATCACGGACCTGTTGCTGACGGGACCCTCGGGGGTGTTCAGCGGGCAGGCGTTCACCGCCGACCCGTTCGAGAACTGGAGCCTGAGCACGCCCATCCTGCAACCAGGCAGCTACACGCTCACCACCCGCGGCACCAACAGCGGCGCCAGGGCGACGTACGTGGGCAGCATCGCCCTATCGCCCAACGGCACCGCGCCGCCCAACACGGTTCCCGAGCCGGCAAGCGCGGCATTGGTGTTGGTGGCGGGCCTGGCCGCGGCGCACGCCACCGGACGAGGCCGCAGGCGAGCTGGCCGCTGATCGGCCGGCGCGTCGGCGCGTCGGCGCGAGGGGCGCCTCTCAGGCCTCCAGCACGATCCGGTAGCAGCGCAGCTTGTCGCCTTCCGGCAGCTGCACCTCGAATCGGCCACCGTGCGCATCCGCGACGCGGCGGATGACCTGGTGGCCCAGGCCCAGCCCCGCCCCGACCTTGCGGTCGCCAGCGGCGGGCTGTCGCGCCTGCAAGCCATGTCCGTTGTCGCAGACTTCCAGGCACAGCGGCGCCAGGCCCACGCGCACCTCGATGGACGTGCCGAGCGGTGTGTGGGCCAGCGCGTTGTCCATCAGGTTGCGCAGGGCGATCTCCAGCAGCACCGGGTGGCCCCGCAGCGGCGCGGCGTCGGGCGCTTCCAGCGCTATCTCATGGCCGCTGTCGAGCGCGGTCTGGCCGTATTCCGCCACGATGCGGCGCGCCAGCTGGGACAGGTCCAGTGGCTCGGCGGCCTCCACTAGCTGCAGGCGGCTGGCGCGCGCCAGGGCCAGCAGGTCGCGCACCACGGCGGCGGCACGTTCGGCATCGGCTTCGATCTGCAGCAGGGCCGCCTCGCGCTCGGGCCCCTCCATCGCCCCGCGCAACGTGCCCGCATGCAGCCGCAGCGACGCCAGTGGCGTACGCAGCTCGTGCGCGAATCCATCGGCCACCTCGCGTTCGTGGCGCATGGCGGTGGCATAACGCTCCGACAGCAGGTCGATGGCCTTCACCATGCTCTGGAACTCCGCATGCGGTGGAGCCTCCAGCGCCCGGGGTTGGTGGATGTCGATCTGCCGCACCTGGTCGCTGAGCGCGTGCAGCGGCCGCAGCCCCCGGCGCACCGCCAGGATCAGCACCAGGGCCACCACCGGCAGCAGCCACAGCCCGGGCGTGGCCACCTGCTCGGCGATGTCGGCCGCCAGGGCGTCGCGCTCCTCCAGGTCCATCAACACCGACACCTTGCGCGCGTGTGCCGGGTCGTCCCAGCGGCTGAACACGCGCCAGGGACGTGCCGGCTGCCCCAGCGACACCGTCTGGAACCCCTCCTGCACGTCGAAGGGGGGCAAGGGGGCGGAGCCGATGCGGGCGCGCACGCTGCCATCCGCGGCCCAGACCACGACGCTCATGGACTGCTGGTAGTCGTGGGCCCGCAGCTCTTCGCGCTGGCCCAGCGTGGCGGCATCCGGGGCCGCACGGAAGCCGTCCACGTTCTTGGCCAGCACGATGGACGCGACGCTGGCCAGGTGGCCGTCGGTGAGCTCGTCGGCCTCGTGGTAGCCGGTGCCATAGCCCATGATCACCGACCCGAGCCAGACCACCAGCAGGGCGCCCAGGGACCAGGCGAGCAGTTGGCTTTGCAACGAGGGGCGCATTCCTGCGCGGCGCGCCCCCGGCGCGAACTTGGACTCGGGCGCCGTCATGTGCGGCCCGTCACGGTGCCAGCGGCATCATTCACGGAAAGGTGCATCCCGGGATTCTGCGCGAAGCCATTAAGGAAACCTTAATTCGCGTCATCGAAGCTGCGGGGATGGTGTCTCCTTCCCCCTTTGCCGGTCGACCTGTCGTGTCGGCCTCGCGGCTGCTTTTCGCGACGCTGTCCGCATTCGTGCTGCTCCTGCTCTGGGACTTCGGCCATGCCGACATGGCGCTGGCCCGGCTCATGGGCGGGGCGGACGGATTTCCCTTGCGCGACGGTTTCTGGATGGACGTCGTGCTGCACGACGGTGTCAAGCGCCTGGGATGGCTGTGCGTGATCGTCCTGTGCGTGCTGGTGGCCTGGCCCGTGGGTCCCTTCCAGCAATTGCCGTTCGCGCGGCGGCTGCAGCTGGCGGCGGGGCCGCTGCTGGCCACGGGCGCGGTCTCCCTGCTCAAGGCCTCCAGCCTCACCAGCTGCCCCTGGGACATGGCGGCCTTCGGCGGCGTGGCGCAGCACCTGTCCCACTGGAGCGGCTGGTTCAGCTCGGATGGTGGCGCGGGCCACTGTTTCCCGGCGGGCCATGCCTCGGTCGGCTTCGGGTTCGTCACGGGGTATTTCGCCTTGCGCCACGACCGGCCCGGCATGGCGCGCGGCTGGCTCGTGGCCACGCTGGGGGTGGGGCTGCTGCTGGGCCTCGTGCAACAACTGCGGGGCGCCCATTTCATGAGCCACACCCTGTGGACGGGTTGGGTCTGCTGGGTGGTGGGATGGTTGAGCAATCCGCTGTTCGCCCGGCATGTGCAGGCCCCCGGTGCGGGCACCGAAACCAGCGCGGGGGTGTCGGCATGAACAGCATCGTCAGCGCCCCGCCCGTGCTGCCCGCGCGGGAGCCTGGCCGCGACGGCTTCTGGCGGGCGCTGCGGCGCCCCCGGCCGGTGTGGCACCTGGTGGTCGCGGCGAGCCTGTGGATGGCCCTGGCCGGCAACGTTCCTTTGTGGCGCCACCTCCAGGAACTGCAGCTCGCCGGTGGTGCGCAGGGCTGGGGCCTGGCTGCGGGATTGCTGGTCGCCATGGCCGCCAGCCTGGCCGCCATCCTGAGCCTGTTCGCGTGGCGGCCCACGCTCAAGCTGTTGGCCACGCTGCTGCTCGTGGTCACCGCCGCCGCGTCGTATTTCATGGCCACCTACGGCGCGCTCATGAGTCCGGGGATGATGGTCAACGTGCTGCAGACCGATCCCGCCGAAGCCCACGGACTGGTCACGCCGGCGCTGTTCCTGCACCTGGCCTGGCTGGCCGGGCTTCCCGTGGCATTGCTCTGGACCCTGCGCATCGACCATGGCCCGTTGCGCAGGCAGCTGTGGCGCCAGCCTGCCTGGGCCGTGGGCGGCCTCGTGGTGGCGTTGCTGGCCTGCTGGGCAATGTTCCAGCCGTTCTCGGCCGCCATGCGCAACCACAAGGACCTGCGTTACCTGATCAACCCCCTGGCCGCGCTCTACTCCACCGGCAAGGTGGCCGCGCAGGGGCAGCAGCGGGGTGCTCAGCCGCTGCTGGCCATCGGCACCGATGCGCGGCTGGTGGCGAGCGCGGCGCAGCGCCCCAAGCTGCTGGTGCTGGTGGTCGGCGAGACGGCCCGGGCTCCCAATTTCGGCATCAACGGATATGAGCGCCCCACCACGCCGGAGCTGCAGCGCGCCGGTGCGCTGAGTTTCGCGAACGCCTGGTCCTGCGGTACCAGCACGGCCGAATCGCTGCCCTGCATGTTCGCGCACCTGCCGCGCGAGGAGTTCCTGCGCGAAGACAACCGCTATGAAAACCTGCTCGACGTGCTGCAGCGCGCGGGGCTGGCCGTGTTGTGGGTGGACAACCAGGGCGGCTGCAAAGGCCTGTGCGAACGCGTGCCACATGCCGCAGCCAACGACGGCAGCGCCGCCAGCGGCTGCAAGGCGGAGGACTGCATGGACCTGGGGATGCTCGACGGGCTGGACGCCCGCCTCGCCGCGCTCGATCCGGCCCGGCGCGCGCGTGGGGTGGTGGTGGTGCTGCACCAGCTGGGCAGCCACGGGCCGGCCTATGCGCTGCGCTCCCCGCCGGAGTTCAAGCACTTCCTGCCCGAATGCACCTCGGCGTCGCTGCAGGACTGCAGCAAGGAGAGCCTGCGCAACACCTACGACAACTCCATCGCCTACACCGACCATTTTCTTGCGCGGACCATCGACTGGCTCAAGTCGCACGAGGCGGCCAGCGACACGGCGCTGATGTACGTGTCCGACCATGGCGAGTCGCTGGGCGAGAACAACCTGTACCTCCACGGCATGCCCTACGCCATGGCGCCGGACGTGCAGAAACACGTGCCCTGGATCACTTGGATGTCACCCTCCTTCGCGCTGGAGACATCGACGTCCGTCGAATGCCTGCAGAAGCGCACAGCGGAGCGGGTGTCGCACGACGGGTACTTCCACTCGGTGTTGGGGCTGATGCAGGTTCAGACGCAGGTCTACCGCGGCGCGCTCGATTTCTACGCACCCTGCCGCGGCTGATCGGTGGGCCAGCTCCCGCCGCGGCGGGACGACTCCTAGCCGTTGTAGGCCGTTTGTCCTACATCCGCCAACACAGCCTTATGGAACCCTTGCAGCTGTTGCTTTTCCAGGAGTTCCCATGTTCACGACCCGCCTGTCGCCCGTGCCGCCGTTGGAGGACGACGCGCTGATCGTCCATGGGCTCACTCAGGCCGCTGCAGGGGTCGAGGCGCTACAGGAAGCGACTGCCGAGCGCTACCTGCTGGGCCTGCGCAACGCGGACGGCCAGATCTACCGCCACCTGGACGTGCCGTGCATGCGCACCGTCATCGCCATCAGCGAGTCGCTGCGCAGCTTCGGCCTGGCGGCAGAGCCGGGCAGCCTCGAGCCCGCAGCGCATGGCTGCCAAATCGTGTTCAGCCGTCCGCCGGTCATCCTGCCTTTCGGTTTTGCGCCACGGCACAAGGTGCGCCCGCGCGATCTCCCCAGGCGGCCCACCACGCCCGCGCGGACCCTGGGCGCCGCGCCCGTACACGGCAACTGAGGACTGGGCGCAACACTCCACGCGCGCGCCCACGCTGTTTTGGGGGGTGGGCGCTTTCAAGGGCCCCGTGGGCGTGCGGACCCTCACCGCCTTGGCTAGACTCTGGGATCGTGTAACAGTGATGTACGGATTTGACATGCCCGCTGCCCTGACTTCCTTTCCCTCTCTAGCTCGTTTGCTTCCCTTCGCCGTGGCGGCCTTCGCTGCCAGCGCGTCCGCGCAGCAGGCGAGCGCGCCGGCCCCGGCGGGCCCCGCCGTCTACCTGCAACTGTCCGCCGCGGAAAACAACACGCGCGCCGTCCAGGGTGGCCTCACCTGGGACTGGAACCCGTCCTGGCACAAAGGCTACTGGGACCTGGGCCTGGCGCAATGGCGGGCCGACACGCCCACCGGCCGTGACAGCATCACGGTGCTGAGCTTCATCCCCACCTTCCGCTTCCAGCCCTGGGGCGAGGGCTCGGCCTGGTTCGTGGACGCGGGCCTGGGCGGCACCTGGGCCAACGACAAGTACCTCACCACCGAGAAGCGCTTCGGCACGCGCTTCAACTTCGCCTCGCAGGTCGGCATCGGCATGCGCTTCGGCGACCAGCAGGCACACGAGCTGGGCCTGCGTGTGCAGCACGTCTCCAACGGCGGCTACAAGAAGCCCAACCCGGGCGAGAACTTCATCCAGCTGCGCTACGCCGTCCGGTTCTGACGCTCAACCGCAACTCGCGTAGATGTGCTCGCGCACGCGCGGGTAGATCTGCTGGTTCCATTTGCGGCCGCTGAACACGCCGTAGTGCCCCACACCGGTCTGGATGTGGTGCGTCTTCAGGTAGGGGCGGATGTTCGGGCACAGGTCCTGCGCCGCGACGGTCTGGCCGAGGGCGCAGATGTCGTCGCGCTCGCCCTCCACGGTCATCAGCGCGGTGCGGCGGATGGCGGTGGTGTCGACCAGCCTGCCGCGGTATTCCAGCACGCCGCGGGCCAGGTCGTAGGTCTGGAACACCTTCTCCACCGTCTTCAGGTAGAACTCGGCGGGCAGGTCGTTGACGGCCAGGTATTCCTCGTAGAACACGCGGATCACATCGGCCTTGGCGACCTCGCCATCCACCAGGTACTGGTACATGTCCTTGAAGGCGTTCTTGTGCCGCTCGGGGTTCATGCTCATGAAGGCCGTGAGCTGCACGAAGCCGGGGTACACGCGGCGCATGTAGCCGGCGTGCGGCAGCGGCACGTGGCTGATCAGGTTCTTCTCGAACCAGGCGATGGGCTTGCTGATGGCCAGTTCGTTCACGGCCGTGGGGTTCACGCGGCAGTCCACGGGCCCGGCCATCAGCGTGAGGCTCTTCGGCTGCGCGGGATGGTCGTCCTCGGCCATGACCGCGGCGGCCGCCAGCGCGGCCACGCAGGGCTGGCAGACCGCCATCATGTGCGCATCGGGACCGATGGCCGCCATGAACTGCACCATGTGGTCGATGTATTCGTCCAGCCCGAAAGCGCCTTCGCGCAGCGGCACGTCACGTGCGTTGTGCCAGTCGGTGATGTAGACGTCGTGGTCCTGCAGCAGCGTGCGCGCGGTCTCGCGCAGCAGCGTGGCGAAGTGGCCCGACAGCGGGGCCACCAGCATCACCTTGGGTTGCGGCGGCGTGCCCGGCGGCAGGTCGCGCACGAAGTGCAGCAGCGTGCCGAAGGGCGTCTTCAGCGCCGCCTCCTCGCGCACCGGCACGGGCGTGGTGCCGGCCAGCATCGCCTCGGTGATGCCGTAGGCCGGCCGTGTGTGCGTGAGCCGTAGCCGCGAGAAAACGTCCATCGCGGAGGCCATGCGGCGCACCACCGAGCGCTCCGTGCCGTTCATCCACAGCCCCGAGGCCCAGGCCTGCGCCATCAGCCGCAATGGGGAACTCAGGTCGGATTGCAGTTGGTAGGCCTGGTAGAGCATGGTGTCCGGGGCGTCTGGCGCGTCTGCGTCGGTGCACGGTGCAAGGCAAGTTGCGGGCCAGTGCCGGTGCGCCGCGATGGTGCGGCTGGCACAACCCTTGCGAATAGCCGGGGCTCCATCCTTGAACAGGAGACTCCAGTGGCCAAGGCGGTGTTGACGATCAGCAGCAAGAACTACGGTGCCTGGGCCCTGCGCGGGTGGTTGCTCACCAAGCTGTCCGGGCTGGAGTTCAGCGAGAAGGTGATACCTCCGGACGATCCGGCGATGAAGGCCGAGATCCTGCTGCTGTCCGCCTCGATGCTGGTGCCATCGTTGCAGCACAACGGCATCCTGGTGTGGGACACGCTGGCGATCGCCGAATACCTGCACGAGATCAAGCCCAAGGCGCAGCTGCTGCCGGCCGATGCCAAGGCGCGTGCGCACTGCCGCGCCGTGTGTGGCGAGATGCACTCGGGCTTCGCGTCCATGCGTTCAGCATTGCCCATGAACATCAAGGCGCATTTCCCGGGCTTCAAGATCTGGTCGCGTGCGCAGACGGACATCGACCGCGTGCTGGCGATCTGGAACGACTGCCTGTCGCGCTACGGCGGCCCCTATCTCTTCGGCAAGCAGCCCACCGTGGCCGATGCGATGTATGCGCCGGTGGTGACGCGCTTCCAGACCTACGACGTGGCGCTGTCCAAGGTGGAGGCGGCGTATTGCAAGCGCATCATGGAACTGCCTGCGATGCAGGAATGGGTCGCCGAAGCCCGCAAGGAGCCCGACGAGATCGACGAACTCGACGCTGAATTTTGAAGAACGCCCGGCCGTCAGTGCCAGGCGGCGAAAGCGCCTGCACGGCCCAGCAGGCGCCCCCAGAAGCCTTGCCACCAGGGCGTGCGGGACGGGGCCGGTGTATCGCAAGAGGACGGCGGTTCCTGCGGGCCTGGCCATCCCTGTGCGAGGTCGTGGATCACGGGGTAACGCACGGCAGCCTCAGGCTGCGGCGGGCCAGGGCGTAGGCGCGGGCACGGCGCACGCCGCCTCGCAGTCCACCGACTTGAAGTCCGCCGGCGACACGATCTCCAGGTATTCCATGTCGGGCGAGTAGTCGAAGAGGTAGTGGCGGATGCCAGGGCGCTGGTGCACCACGTCGCCGGCCTCCACCAGCGTCTCCTTGTCCTCGTACATGAAGCGGGCCCAGCCCTTGACCATGATCACGATCTGGAAGTCCGCCTCATGCCGGTGCCAGCCGGTGCCCGTTTCCGGTGCCATGTTGGCCTTGACGAGGTGCGCGATCACCTTGCCGTGCGTGGCCTTGGCGATGCCGAGGTCGCGGTACAGGAAGAAATCGCGCAGTCCACCCGAGACAAAACCGGTGTCCTGCGGCTTGACGTGCGAGAAATCGGTGGCGGGCGGGTTCGTGGGGGAAGCGGAATCGGGCATGGAAACTCCTCCTGCAATGGTGCGTCCGCAGTGGGACGTGCGCAGCATTAGCAGGAACCGTTCCAGCGGCTTTTTTTTATTGCGGGTTGCTTCGTGTGCGCGGTTCATGCGGTTCTGCGCATGGCGCTGCAGGAACAGCGCGGTACAGGCCGGCGAGACGCCATCTGCGCTGCAGCATCTCGCGGGCCACGGGCGTCGTCGATCTGCAGGAAGCGCTCCAGGTGGCGGGAGTACGGGAGGCGACGCTCACCAACCAACTTGCCGCATGATGCTGTGCCATTGCAACAAGAAAGGGTGGCGACGCATGGCCAATGAACTCCAGGGAAAAATCGCCGTAGTGACCGGGGGGGCGTCGGGGATCGGCCGTGCCAGCGCGCATGCGCTGATGCACGCTGGCGCCAGGGTCTTCGTGGTGGATCGGGATGTTGCCGCGATGGAGGACATGCGCATGGAATTCGGCGATGCCATGGTCCCTTTGCCGCTGAACCTGCTCGATCCGGCGGGTTGCGCGACGCTGGTTCCCAAGGTGTTGGAGCAGGCGGGACGACTGGACATCTTCCACGCGAACGCCGGCATGTATGTCGGTGGCGATCTGATCGACGCCGACCCGGATGCCATCGATCGGATGCTGCATCTCAACATCAATGTCGTGATGAAGAATGTGCAAGCCGCGCTGCGACCCATGGTGGCGCGCGGCAGTGGCGATATCGTCGTGACGAGCTCGCTGGCAGCCCACTATCCGACGCCTTGGGAGCCCGTCTATGCGTCCTCCAAGTGGGCAATCGACTGTTTTGTGCAGACGACGCGCCGGCAGGTGTTCAAGCACGGCATACGCGTCGGTGCGGTATCACCTGGCCCGGTTCTGACGTCGCTGGTCGCGGATTGGCCCGCTGAGAAGCTGGCGGAGGCACGCGCCAGCGGCAGCCTCATCGAGGCGTCCGAAGTCGCCGATGCGATCCTGTTCATGCTGACGCGGCCACGCGGAACCACCGTCCGCGACATCGTGTTGATGCCGACGAACTTCGACCTGTAAACCCCTCATGCCCCCACGGCTGCACTGCCGCTGCGCCAGCGTCGGGAATCTCTCGAAACACTGTGCGGGGGATAAGGGGAAACCACACGCCGCGACATCGCGGGCCCCCAAGCCCCTGAAGATGTATCTTGTTGTGCCATAGTGGTGTGCCCTGCGGTGGGGCGATCATTTTGGACACGGGACCCGACGATGGATTTCCAGACAGCGATCAAGGTGTGTTTCTCGAAATACGTGGACTTCAGCGGCCGCGCCTCGCGCCCCGAGTTCTGGTGGTTTGCGCTGTTCATCTTCCTGGGCAGCATCGTCCTGTCGCTCGTCAGCAACACGCTCAGCGGCATCTTCGGCCTGGCGACGCTGTTGCCGTCGCTGGCGGCCGGTGCGCGGCGGCTGCATGACATCGGGCGCAGCGGCTGGTGGCTGCTGCTGAGCTTCATTCCCGTGATCGGCACCATCGTGCTGATCGTCTTCTTCGTGCAGCCGACCAAGGACATCGCGGCCCCGGGGTACGTGGGGTGAAGCTGCGCGAGGTCGCCACCGGCCTGCAGTTTCCGGAGGGCCCCATCGCCATGGACGATGGCTCCGTGGTGCTGGTGGAGATCGCACGCGGCACGCTGAGCCGCGTGACGCCCGACGGACGCATCCAGGTGCTGGCGCAACTGGGCGGTGGCCCCAACGGCGCCGCGCTGGGGCCGGACGGCGCGGTCTACGTCTGCAACAACGGCGGTTTCGAATTCCACACCGAAGACGACGGCTGCCAGCGCCCCGTGCTGCAGGCGCGCGACTACAGCGGCGGACGCATCGAACGCGTGCATCTCTCCACCGGCAAGGTGGACCGCCTCTACGAGCAGGTGGACGGCCTTGCGCTGCGCGGCCCCAACGACCTGGTCTTCGATGCCCACGGCGGCTTCTATTTCACCGACCTGGGCAAGGTGCGCGCCACCGAGATGGACCGCGGCGGTGTGTTCTACGGCCAGGCCGACGGCCGTGCCGTGCACGCCATCGCGCGGCCGGCCATGACGCCCAACGGCATCGGACTGTCACCGGACGGCAACACCCTGTACTACGCCGAGACCGAAGGCGCGCGCCTGTGGGCCTTCGACGTCACGGCGCCCGGCGTGGTCCACAAATCAGGCTGGCCTTCGCCGCAGGGCGCGCGCATGCTCACGGCCGCGCCCGGCGGGCACTACCAGCGCTTCGACTCGCTGGCGCTGGACGCGCTGGGCAACATCTGCGTGGCCACGCTGCTGCACGGCGGCATCACGGTCGTGTCGCCCGACGGCAGCCTGTGCAGCCATGTGCCACTGCCGGACCTCTACACCACCAACATCTGCTTCGGTGGCCCCGGCCGGCGCACCGCCTTCATCACGCTCTCCGGTTCGGGCCGGCTCATCGCGATCGACGACTGGCCGGTGCCGGGGCTGGCGTTGAATTTCCAGGGCTGAGCCCCGCGCCCCCAGGGCCCTGCGGCCCTTACTTGCTCACCGTGGCGTGGCCGCCGAACCCCTTGCGCATCAGTGCCACCAGCTTGTTGCCCGTGTCGCCATTCCCCTGCGAGCTGAAGCGCGCCATGAGTGCGGAGGCGATCACGGGCACGGGCGTGCCCTGGCGCACGGCCTCGTCGACCGTCCAGCGGCCCTCGCCGGAGTCGGCCACCACGGGGGCCAGCGCGTCCAGGTCTTCGGGGTGTTGCAGGGCGGTGGCGGTCAGGTCCAGCAGCCAGGAGCGCACCACGCTGCCATGGCGCCAGAGTTCGGCCATTCCCGCCAGGTCGATGTGTAGGTCCTTGCGGCCGGCCATGAGTGCGAAGCCTTCGGCATACGCCTGCATCATTCCGTACTCGATGCCGTTGTGGACCATCTTCGTGAAGTGGCCCGCGCCGCTGGGGCCGGCGTGGATCCAGCCCCGGTCGGCGGCGGGGGCCAGGCGCGTGAACAGCGGCGTGAGCAGCGCGATGGCCGCCTCGGTGCCACCTGCCATCAGGCAGAAGCCCTCGGCCAGGCCCCAGATGCCACCGGACACGCCGCAGTCCACGAAGTCCACGCCGCGCTCCTTCCAGTGCGCGGCGCGGGCCTGCGACTCCAGGTAGTTGGCGTTGCCGCCGTCCACCAGCACGTCGCCCGGGGACAGCTCGGCCTCCAGCGCCTTCAATGTCTGCTCGGTGATCGCACCGGCCGGCAGCATCAGCCAGACGATGCGTGGCGATGCCTGTGCCTGCACGGCCGCCCGCAGGTCGGCGTGCAGCGTCACGCCCACCTCCTGCGCCAGTGCGGCGCGCGCCGCCTCGGAGGGATCGCAACCATGCACCTTCAGGCCGCCGCGCGCCAGGCGACGCACCATGTTGGCCCCCATGCGGCCCAGGCCCACGACGGTGGGGGTGGGGAGGATGATGGTGTCGGTCATGGGGAGCCTCTCTTTCGTCGTTGGCGGTAAGGGTTGATGGGTGAACGGCGCATTGTCAGGCGGGCAGCGCCGGACGGCGCGTGAGAAGGAACAAGGCCGAGCCGCAGCACGCAACCAGCGCCAGCACGGTGAATCCGGTGCGGTAGTCCCCGGTGGCATCGGCCAGGATGCCGGCCACCATCGGCCCGGCGACCTGCCCCACGGCCACGATCACGGCCGACAGGCCCAGGATCATGCCGATGGCGTTGCGCCCGAAATAGTCGGCGCGGATGGCCTGCATCAGCGGCCCGCGCAGGCCCCAGGCCATGCCGTGCAGCAGCGCGAAGGCCACGACCTGCGCCGGATGGGTGGCATGCGTGAGCAGCATCAGCCCCACGCCGTGCCCCAGCATGCAGGCCGCGGCCACGTAGCGCTTGTCGAAGCGGTCGCCGATGCCGGCGGCGGTGAGCACGCCCAGCACCTGGCCCACGGTCATGACCAGGATCACCAGCGCCGCATTGGGCACGGAGTAGCCCAGCCCTTCTTTCATGTGCGTGATGGCGTGCACGTTGACGGCGGTCACCACCAGCAGCGCGAAGCCATGGCCCAGCCCCAGCAGCCAGAAAGCCTGCGTGCGCAGCGCCTGGCGGGCCGTGAACTCGGGCGCCGACGGTGCAGGTGTAACGCCCGCCGCGAGGGGTGCCACGGGCGGCAAGCCGTCCACCGTCTCGCCCATGTCCTCGGGCCGGCGGCGGATCATGTGGGCCAGCGGCAGCCCCACCACCAGCGCGATCACGCCCGAGGCAAAGGCCGTGCTGCGCCAGCCGAAGGCGTGCATGGACCAGGCCACGACGGGGACGAGCACGCCGCCCATCGCCAGCCCCATCGCGCTGAGCGCGAGCGCCCGTGCGCGGAAGCGCTCGAACCACTGCACCAGCGCCACCGTGAGCGGGAAGTAGCCGCAGAAACTCACGCCCAGCGCCAGCACCACGGCGAAGACGTAGAAGCTGCCGATGCTGTCGACCTGGCTCAGGCCCATGAAGCCCAGCGCGAAGACGATGACGCCGCCGCGCACCATGTTGCGCGGGCCGAAGCGGTCCAGCAGCCAGCCCAGCGCGGGGCCCAGGATGGCGGACTCCACCGACTGCAGCGCGGCCGCGCCCGAAAGCGAGGTCTTGCTCCAGCCTTTCTCCTCGGACAGCACGGCCACGTACGCACCGAAGGACTGCGTGAGCAATGCGGCCAGCATGAACTGGATGCCGAAGGCGGCACCCACCATGCGCCATCCGTAGAACAGCTTCACCGCGAGACGGGGCGGCCGATCAGCGGATAGGCGGGGTCGTTGTAGCCGGGAGTGGAGGGGTGGCCTTCGGCGACCAGGCGATTGACCAGGGCTTCGTCCTCGGCGTTGGGCACGAAGTCCAGCGCGGGCAGGTAGTCCTGCCACTGCGCCAGGGTGCGCGGGCCGGCGATGACGCTGCTCACGATGGGGTTGGCCAGCACCCAGGCCGTGGCGAACTGGGCCAGCGACACGCCGCGGGCCTCGGCATGCTTGGCCAGCGTCTGCGCGATGACCAGCGACTCCTGGCGGAACTCGGTCTCCACCATGCGCTTGTCGGCGCGGCCCGCGCGCGTGCTGGCGTCAGGCGTTGCGCCCGGCGCGTACTTGCCCGTGAGCACGCCGCGGGCGATGGGGCTGTAGGGCACGACGCCGATGCCGTGGGCCTGGCAGGCCGGCAGGATCTCGACCTCGGGCATGCGGTTGAGCAGGTTGTAGTAGGGCTGGCAGACCACCGGCGCGGGCACGCCAAGCTGGCGCGCCAGGTGCACCATCTCCACGATGCGCCAGCCCCGGAAGTTCGAGACGCCCCAGTAGCGGATCTTGCCGGCGCGCACCATGTCGCCGAGCGCGCGCAACGTCTCCTCCATGTCTATGCCGGGCACGTCGCGGTGCAGGTAGTAGATGTCGATGTGCTCGGTCTGCAGCCGGGCCAGGCTGGCGTCGACTTCACGCAGCAGCCACACGCGGGAATACCGTGCTTCATTGGGCTTGTCCGACATCGGGTTGCCCAGCTTGGTGGCCAGGATCCAGTCGTGGCGGTGGGCCTTGATCAGCGTGCCCAGCATCTGCTCGGAGCCGCCCTTGGAATACACATCGGCCGTGTCCACGAAGTTCACGCCGGCCGCGTGCGCATGGTCCACGATGCGCTGCGCTTCGGCCTGGTCGGTCTGGTCAGCGAACATCATCGTGCCCAGGCACAGGGTGGAGACGCGAAGATTGCTCTTCCCGAGGTGGCGGTACTGCATGGGGGCTCCGACGAGGACGAGGGTGGGGGAGCCCGTAGTGTTGCAGAAAAGCGTGGCGCCCTCGGCCGGGACACTTGGAACCGAAACCGTCATCCCCACCTCCTAGAATCACCCTCGCACCTCCCCCACCCCAAGAAGAACAACTCCATGGTCCCCCACCTCGTCACCGCGCTCACGGGTCCCATCAACGAACTCGAGCAGCGCGTGCTCGATTCCATGTCGGCCATCGAGCGCTGGTTCCGCCTGGAGTGGATGGAGCACACGCCGCCGTTCTACACCTCGGTGGACATCCGCAACGCCGGCTTCAAGCTCGCGCCGGTGGACACCAACCTGTTCCCCGCCGGCTGGAACCACCTCACCAAGGAAATGCTGCCACTGGCCGTGCAGGCCGCCATGGCCGCGATCGAGAAGATCTGCCCCGAGGCGCGCAACCTGCTCATCGTGCCGGAGAACGGCAACCGCAACAGCTTCTACCTGTCCAACGTAGCGCAGCTGCGCCAGATCTTCCTGATGGCCGGCCTGAACGTGCGCATCGGCTCCATCGATCCCGAGGTCAAGAAGGTCACGGTCATCGAGTTGCCCAACGGCGACAGCGTGCGCCTGGAGCCCGTGGTGCGCAGCAAGCGGCGCCTGGGGGTGAAGGACTTCGACCCCTGCACCATCCTGCTCAACAACGACCTCGCCACCGGCCTGCCCGGCATCCTGGAAGACCTGCACGAGCAGTACCTGCTGCCGCCGGCGCACGCGGGCTGGTTCACGCGCCGCAAGAGCCGCCATTTCCAGAGCTACGAAGAGGTGGCCAAGCGCCTGGGCAAGCTGATCGGCGTGGACCCCTGGCTCGTGAACCCCATGTTCAGCAAGTGCGGCCCGGTGGACCTGTCCACCCCCTCCGGCCTGGACAGCCTGCAGACCCACGTGGACGTGGTGCTGAACAAGGTGCGCCGCAAGTACAAGGAATACGGCATCAACGAGAAGCCCTTTGCGGTGGTGAAGGCCGACAACAGCAGCGCGGGCATGGGCTTCATGACCGTGCGCGACGTGCGCGACATCGAAGGCCTGCTCAAGCAGGCCGACCTGCAGGGCCCCGCCGCGCAGGTGGACGTGATCGTGCAGGAAGGTGTGCTGACCAACGAGCGTATCAACGACGCCGTGGCCGAGCCCGTGGTCTACATGATGGACCGCTACGTGGTGGGCGGCTTCTACCGCGTGCATGCGCACCGCGGCATCGACGAGAACCTCAACGCGCCCGGCTCGCGCTTCATCCCGCTGGCCTTCGCCGAGAGCACGCACCTGCCGCAGCCCGGCGTGCGACCCGGTGCCAGTGCCCCGAACCGCTTCTACATGTACGGCGTCATTGCGCGCCTGGCGATGGTGGCGGCCAGCTACGAGCTGGAGGCGACGGATCCCGAGGCCGAGGTCTACGACTGACGGCTTGATTGGTGCTCAGGCATTGGCATGCGGCTCGAAGCCCGGCATGCCGTGCAGCACCTGCGCCAGCAGCTCCACGAAGGCATCGATGCGCGCCGGCCGGAAGCGTCCGGCCACGGACACGGCTTCCACGGGCACTGGCTCCAGTTCCCAGCCCGGCAACACGCGCTGGAGCCTGCCGCCAGCGATGTCTTCCCCGCACAACCACAAGGCCGCCGAGCCGATCCCCAGGCCGCTCTGGATGGCGCGGTAACTCGCCAGCAAACCGTCGGTCTCGACAGGCGCGTGCATGCGCACCTCGCGCTTTTCCCCCGTCTTGAGTGAGCGCAGCACCAGCCGTTCCTGCACATGCGGGGTCAGGCCGACCAGCGGGTGGTGCGCCAGGTCTTCCGGACGACGGATGCCACGCAGTGCATAGTCCTTCGAGGCGATCAGGATGCGGTGCATCATGCCCAGGCGGCGCACATGCAGGTTCTGGTCGCGCACACCGCCAGCGTAGATCCAGCAGTCCGCGCCCTGGCTGATCAGGTCCACAGGACGGTCCGTCAGCTGCAGCGCCACCTCCACCTGCGGGTGCGCGCGCCGGAAGAGGGCGATCGCATCCATCAAAAAGCTGCTGCCATAGCCGTGCGGGCCCACCAGCGTGAGCTTGCCCTGCGGCAGCAGCGTGCTGGCCTTCAGGCCGTGTTCCCATTCGGACCAGACGTCGGACCAGGCTATCGCCTTGCGCTGCAGCTCGGCGCCCTCGGGCGTGAGGTGGAAGCGGTGTGTGGTGCGCGACGCCAGCCGCGTGCCCAGCAGCGCTTCCAGGTCGCGCAGGCGGCGGCTCACCGTGGGCTGCGTGCTGCCCAGCGTGCGCGCGGCCGCGCTGAGGTTGCCGTGTTCGGCCACCGCGAGGAAGGTGGTGATCAGCTGCAGGCGGTCGATCTTGTTGGTCATACGCGTGGCGAATGAAGGCTATCCAGGTTCATGCACTACACAAGCATGCCTCATGCCACCCAGAATGGCCAGGCCCCTTCCACCTCCACCGCTATCCCACCTCGAAAGCCCGCCATGCACCTGCCCCGCACCCTCCTTGCCGCCGCGCTGTCGGCTCTCGTCGTGCACGCCGCTCCGGCCTTTGCGCAAGCCGGCAAGCCGCCCGTGAAACTCATCGTCGGTTATCCCGCAGGCGGTTCGGCCGACGCGGTGGCGCGCATGGTGGCCGAGAAGCTCAAGGACGAGCTCGGCACCACGGTGCTGGTCGACAATCGCCCCGGCGCGGGCGGGCAGATCGCGGCCGATTTCGTGCGCGCCGCGCCGGCCGACGGCACCACGGTGCTGGTCGCCAACTCGCACATGATGGTCATGCTGCCGCTCACCTCCAAGGCCGTGAAGTACGACTCCACCAAGGACTTCCAGCCCGTGGGCCGCATGACCAGCTTCTACGAGGCCATCGCCGTGCCGGTGTCGCTGCCCGCCACGCGCGTGGACCAGTGGGTGGCGCTGGCCAAAGGCGACGCCAAGCAGGCCAGCTTCGGCGTGCCGGCAGCAGGCAGCGTGTCGCACTTCATCGGCTACAAGCTCGGCATCGACGGCAAGGCCGCGCTACAGCCCATCCCGTACAAGGGCGCTGCGCCGTTGGTGCAGGACCTGCTCGGCGGCCAGGTGAGCGCGGGCATTCTGCCGATCCTGGACGTGGTGCCGCATGCACAGAGCGGCAAGCTGCGCGTGCTGGCCGTGAACGGGCCGAAGCGTGCGCAGCTGCTCCCGGCCGTGCCCACGCTCAAGGAACTGGGCGTGGCCGGCTTCGATTCGCTGGAGTGGACGGCGTTGTTCATGCCGCCCGCCACGCCGCAACCGGTGGTGGAGCAGATGAACGCCGCCCTGCGCAAGGTGCTGGCCACGCCCGACATCCAGGAGCGCCTGACCAAGCTGGGCATGGAGTCGCACCCCAGCACGCCGGCTGAACTCGGCGCGCTGGTGGCGAGCGATCTCGCTGTCTGGGGCCCGATCGTGAAGTCCTCGGGATTCACGGTGGACTGATGCTGCCTCCGCACCGCGCCATCGCCCTGCCAGGGCTGCATGCCTACACCGACCAGATCAGCATTGCCGCTGGCGACCACATCACTGTCCACGTCAGCAGCGACGCGCCCTATCGCGTGTCGCTGTACCGCCCCGGGCCCGACGCGGACCGGCCGGAGCAAGGTGCCGAGGAACTGGCGGCAGAACACTGCGCCACGCCGCGCGTGCAGCCCATCCACCCCGGCTCGTATGTGCACGTGAACCAGGGCCTGCCGCCCGGGCCGCTGCCGGCGCTGACCATCGAATGCTGGCTCTTCCTGTGGGGCACGGGGAACTGGCAGGCCGTGCTGTCGCAACGTGATGCACGCAGCGCTGCACCCCAGGCACCAGAAGGCTTCGGCCTGCTCGTCGATCCTGAGGGCCGGCTGGTGGCCGCTACCGGCGTGGAGCCTGTTGGCCTGGACGAGGCCCTGCGCAGCAACGGCCCGATGCCGCTGCGCCGATGGATCCACGTGGCCGCTACCTTCGCTCCCGGAAGCACGGCTCTGTGGCTGGACGGTGCCTGCATCGCCGAGACCGCACGCCTCCCTGCTGCATGGGCCGCAGCGGCGCCGCTGCGCGTAGGGGCCAGCGGTATCGATGGCGTGGCCGATGCCTTCCTGGAAGGCGACATCGCCATGCCTGCGCTGTACGCTGCCGCACTGGATGCACACCAGCTCGCCCAGCGCGTGGCCGCGCGCGGGCTGCAGGCCCCTGGAGGCCCAGTGCTGCTGGCCTGCTGGCCGCTGGACGAAATGCGTGGCGAGGTGGTGCGCGATCTGTCCCCGCACCAGCGCACGGGCCGCTTGCTGAACCACGGCACGCGCATGCTCAACGGCCCGGCCTTCGATGCCGTCGCTGTGCCGCGTTACCACCAGCGTGACGCGGCGGGCCACGACCCGGCTGAGGACGTTTCGCGCCGCGCCGGCTTGCGCTTCGCCAGCGACGACCTCGTGGACTGCTGCTGGGATCCTTGCCACCGCTTCACCGTGCCGGCCTCGGCGCCCAGCGGCATCTACGTGCTGCGCTTCGACTACGAGCAGGACGGCCAGCCCCGCATCTACGACCTGAGTGTTGTCGTGCGCCGCGCCGCGCATCGGCCCGCCGCGCGCTTGCTGGTCCTGGCCGCCACGAACTCCTGGCTGGCCTACTCCGCCACCCCCTTCGCGACCAATCCGCCCGGCGACCCGCTGTGGCCACGCCGCTGCGCCGGCCTGCCCAACAGCCATCCGCTGGCGCCCGCGCAGTGCACCTACACGTATCACCGTGCCGGCCAGCCCACCTACCACGCGGGCCTGCGCATGCCGCGACCCCACACCTCGCCGCGTGCGCTCTACGCGCCTGAAGGCAGCGGCTTTGCGCAATGGGTGCGGCTGGAGCGCCACCTCCACACCTGGCTGGACCGGCAGGGCTATGCCTACGATGTGGTCGCCGACATGGACCTGCACCGCGACCCCGGCCTGCTGCAGGGCTACGACGCCGTCGTCGTCAACGGCCACAGCGAATACTGGTCCGCACCCGCCTACGACGGCCTGGAGCGTTACCTGGCCGGCGGCGGCAACTCCATCGTGCTCTCGGGCAATTCCATGTACTGGCGCGTGAGCTTCGACGCGGGTTGCACGGTGATGGAACAGCGCAAGACCCACACGCCGCACGACGCGGCCTCGGGCGCCGACAGCTCCACCGTCGCCCCCGCCGGGCCGCATGGCGAGCAGTATCACAGCCAGGACGGGCTGCGTGGCGGCCTGTGGCGGTATGCCGACCGCTCCTGCGCGGGCGCCATCGGGCTGGACACGGCCGGCTGGGGCTTTGCCGAGCCGCGCGACTTCGGCGTCTACCGCGTGCGCGATGCCGGCCACTTTCTGTTCCACGCCCCCTTCGAGACCGGCCTGGCGCAGGGCGCCAGCTTCGGCCACGGGCCAGGCGGTGCGTTGCCGCGCGCCATCGGCCACGAGTGGGACCTCACGACCGCCACCCTCGTGCGCATGACGCGCCATTGGCCCGCCGACGCCGCGCGGCCTGACACGCAGGCCGGCATCCATGTCATCGCCGAAGGTATCCGCCAAGTGCCGGGCCGGCTCGACGCCTACATCGACTGGTTCGAGGCCCCGGTGGACTCGCTCGACGGCCTGTCCTGCGAGATGGTCTACTGGGAGCGCCCCGCTGGTGGCCGCGTGTTCAACGCCGGTGCCGTGGGCGCCAGCTGGGTGCTGGGCGTGGACCCGCAGATGGGTCGCCTGCTGGCCAATGTGCTGGCCGCTTTCGCTGTGCCGTACCCCGCACAAGGCCCTTATCGCGCATCGGCCGCGGCGACCGAACCACCCGCTGTGGTGTCCGCCGCCTGAGCCTTTCCTCTTACCCATTTACGTCCGTCCCCGGAGAGACCGCATGTCCACTACCGCCGAATCCGCTGCCAACCTCTCCGAGCGCCACGTCGCCGACACACCACGCGGGGGCAGCGTGATGAGCTTCTACATGCCGCCCGGCGCGCCGCGCCCACCGCGCATCGACCGCGGCGAGGGCGTCTACCTCATCGACCAGGAGGGCCGCCGCTACCTCGACGCCACCTCCGGCGCCGTGGTGTGCAACCTGGGCCATGGCCATCCCAAGGTGGTGGCCGCCATGCAGGCCCAGGCCGCGCGCGTGACCTTCGCGTACCCGCGCTTCTTCGAGAGCGAGGACAACGTGGTGCTGGCCGACATGCTCTGCGAGATGGCCGGCCCCGGCTTCGAGCGCGCCTTCTTCGTCTCGGGTGGCTCCGAGGCCAACGAGGCCGCCATGAAGCTCGCGCGCCAGCACGCCGTGGCCACTGGCCAGGGCACGCGCTGGAAGGTGGTCGCGCGCGAGCCCAGCTATCACGGCTCCACGCTGGGCGCGCTGGGCGTCACGGGCGACGCGTTCACCGAATCGCTCTACGGGCCCATGGTGCGCATCGCGCCCAAGGTGCGCGCCCCGCTGTCCTACCGCCTGCCCGAGGGCCAGAGCTTCGAGCAGCACGCGCTGGACTGCGCGCGCGAGCTGGAGCAACGCATCCTGGCCGAAGGCCCCGAGACCGTGCTCGCCTTCATCATGGAGCCCGTCGGTGGCCTGTCCTCCGGCGCTACGGTGGCGCCCGCCAGCTACTACCAGGAAGTTCGGCGCATCTGCACGCAGCACGGCGTGCTGCTGATCCACGACGAGATCATGAGCGGCGCGGGCCGCACCGGCGCCTTCCTCGCCTCGGGCCACTGGCCCGGCACCGCGCCCGACATCGTCACCCTGGCCAAGGGCCTGGCCGCCGGCTACACGCCCTTCGGCGCCGTGCTGGCCTCCGACGCGATGGTCCGCACGATCGCCGGCCATGGTGGCTTCGTGCACGGCCACACCTATTTCAGCAACCCCTTCTCCTGCGCCGTGGCCCGCGCGGTGGTCGAGGTGGTGCGCGATGAATACCTGACCGAACGCGCCGCCGAGATGGGCGAGCACCTCGCCCGCCGCCTCGCCGCCCTCGCGGAGACCTCCCCCCTGGTGGGCGACGTGCGTGGCAAGGGCCTGCTGATGGCCATCGAACTCGTGGCCAACAAGGCCACGCGGCAGGCCTACCCTGCGGCGCTGAACCTGCCCGCCATGCTGACCGAACACGGCCTGCGGCACGGCATTGCGCTCTACAACCGGCGCGCCAACCGCGGGGCGTATGGCGACATGCAGCTCATCGCGCCGCCGCTGGTGAGTACGCGGGGGGAGATCGATGCGATGGTGGAGAAGTTGGGGGCGGCGTTGGGGGATCTGGAACGGGCGTTGCACACCGGGCGCTGACGCCGATACGGTGGCGTGAGCGCTTGGCGCAATCGCAACCAGGCGCCCAAGGGCCTGGGAATGGGGTTATGACCGAGCACATGTTCACAGTGCCACGGCATGGATCGGCGCAAGCTACGCAAGGCCGGCTGCAGGTCGTGGCCTGAACCGCGCAAGGCCAGGCGTCAAGCGTACGGTTGCTGCGACGCAACATCCCGCCACGTCCTGCTGCTTTTAGGCCACACGCTCCAGCCCGGAGACGCGGGCGCAGGCGCACAATGGCGCCCATCCAGGCAACCAGACCCCGGGCCCGCATCCGCGGGCATGCAGGGGTTGATCTGTGTCAGCATCCAAATCTTCTCTAGGCGCCCTCACCCTTGGCGCCATCGGCGTCGTCTACGGCGACATCGGCACCAGCGTCCTGTACGCGCTCAAGGAAGTCTTCCGCTCCGGCCACGTGCCGTTCACGCACGAGAACGTGTATGGCGTGTTGTCCATCCTCGTGTGGACCATGACCAGCATCGTGTCGGTGAAATACGTGGCCCTGGTGCTGCGGGCCGACAACAACGGCGAGGGTGGGCTGGTGGCGATGCTGGCGCTGGCCTCGCAGGCCGTGAAGGGCAGCCCGCGCCTGCGCCGGGTGCTGCTGATCGTGGGCATCTTCGGCACGTCGCTGTTCTATGGCGACGGGGTCATCACGCCGGCGATCTCGGTGCTGTCGGCGGTGGAAGGGCTGGAGGTGTTGTCACCCGCGCTGAACCGTTATGTGGTGCCGCTCACGCTGGTGATCCTGCTGGCGCTGTTCATGGTGCAAAAGAGTGGCACGGCCGGCATCGGGCGTTTCTTCGGGCCCATCACGCTGGTGTGGTTTGTCGTGATCGCGGCGCTGGGCGTGGCGCACATCGTGGACCACCCCGAGATCCTCAAGGCGATCAGCCCGCACTACGCGTTGCGCTTCATGTTCGACAACCCGGGCACGAGCTTCATCCTGCTGGGCGCGGTGGTGCTGTGCGTGACGGGCGCCGAGGCGTTGTACGCGGACCTGGGCCATTTCGGCAAGAAGCCCATCCGCCTGGCGTGGTTCGCGGTGGTGATGCCCTCGCTGGTGTTGAACTACTTCGGCCAGGGCGCGCTGCTGTTGCACAACCCCCAGGCGGTGCAGAACCCCTTCTTCCTGATGGCGCCCGAGTGGGCGCTGGTGCCGCTGGTGGTGCTGGCCACCATGGCGACGGTGATCGCCTCGCAGGCGCTGATCTCGGGCGCCTTCAGCGTGACGAAACAGGTGATCCAGCTGGGCTACCTGCCGCGCCTGAACATCCAGCACACCAGCGTGAACGACGCAGGGCAGATCTACATCCCGCTGGTCAACTGGAGCCTGTTCGTGGCCATCGTGCTGGCGGTGGTGATGTTCCGCTCCTCGGGAGCGCTGGCCTCGGCCTACGGCGTGGCGGTGTGCACCGACATGCTGATCACCACCATCCTCACCTTCTATGTGATCCGCTATAAGTGGAACTACCCGCTGGCCCTGTGCATCGGCGCCACGGCCTGGTTCTTCCTGGTGGACTTCGCCTTCTTCGCCTCCAACCTGCTCAAACTCTTCGACGGTGGCTGGTTCCCGCTGATGATCGGCGGCCTGGTGTTCACGCTGATGATGACCTGGAAGCAGGGCCGCAACCTGCTGCGCGAGCAGCTGCGCGCGCAGGCCATCGACCTGCACGCCTTCCTGGAGGCGGTGTTCGTGCATCCACCAGCCCGTGTCGAAGGCACCGCCGTGTTTCTGACGGCACAGCAAGGTCTGGTGCCCAACGCGCTGTTGCACAACCTCAAGCACAACAAGGTGCTGCACGAGCACAACCTGTTCGTGACCGTGAAGAACCACGAGGTTCCGTGGATCGGCACGGAGCGGCGCATCGAGGTGGAGGCGCTGGGGCGCAACTGCTGGCAGGCGACGGTGCATTACGGCTTCAAGAACGACCCCGACCTGCCGCGTGCGCTGGAGCAGATCCGCGACCTGGGGTGCCAGCTGGACCCGATGCGCACCAGCTATTTCCTGTCGCGCGAAACCGTGATTTCCACGCCCGGCGCGGGCATGGCGCAGTGGCGCGAGAAACTGTTTGCCCAGATGCACCACAACGCCAGCGGCGCCGCCGATTTCATGGGCCTGCCCAGCAACGCGGTGGTGGAGCTGGGCGCGAAAGTCGAGATCTGAGGCGTTGCGTCAGTCGATGCGGTACGAGACGCCGGTCACGAAGGCCAGGTCGCCCTTCTTGAGACCGGGAATGCCGGGGTCGGAGTTGTAGCGGTAGGTCAGGCCGGCCGTGAGGTTCATGGACCGGGTCATGGCCACGCTGATGTTGGTGTCCAGACTGGCGCGGTAGTCGCCGGAATCGCGCAGGTTGGGGTACAGCGCCAACCGCTGCCGGAAGGTCGTGGACTGGCTGATCCTGTGGTTCGACTCCTCGGCCAGCACGAGCTCCATGCGGCCGTACTCGTCGCGGACTGCACCATTGACGAAGCGCGGTGTCACGAACTGGTCGTTGGTGTAGCCCAGACCGCCAGACACGTCGAAGGTGAGGCCATCACGCTTGATCAGGTGGTGGCCCACACCGCCTGCCACGGAATAACGCATGTCGATGTTGGCCAGCTCGTCACGCAACACGTCCCCGGAGCCGAAGCCGAACCAGCGGGGGTTGAAGTCACGGTTGTACTGCGAGCCCAGCGAGTAACGCTCCGTCGTGGTGTTGCCGTTGTTGCTGGCGTGGGCCACCTGCCCGGTCACCGTCAGCTTGTCGTAGTCGGTTACGCGTGCAGCATCACCGCTGAGGTTCAGCGTGGTCGATTCGTTGTTGCCAGAGGACAGGTTGGCGCCGGCCGTGAACAGGTAGCGCCACACGCCATCGGGTTTCAGCGTGACCTGGGCATGGCCCCCCAGTGGCGCTGTGCAAAGGGCTGCAATCCATAACGCGGAGCGGCATCGAAGGCGGGTGGATCGTTGGAGCATTGGGAGGACCCCCTTGTAGTGGATGGACCACTGAGTGTTCCGCATACGAAGGCCTCGGTTCCGGCGATGTTGTGAACCGATGTTTCGTGCACCACCAAAGGGCACAATCGCGCGATGCGTTTTTTCAAGGATCTCAGCCCCGCCGCCTTCACCGCCGGCTTCGTGGCGGTGTTGGTGGGCTTCACGAGTTCGGTGGCCATCGTGTTCCAGGCCGCGCAGGCCTTCGGTGCCACCGAGGCCGAGATCGCTTCGTGGATGTGGGCACTGGGCCTGGGCATGGGGCTGTGCTCGTGGCTGCCATCGATCTGGTGGCGCAAGCCGGTGATGGTGGCCTGGTCCACGCCGGGCGCGGCGGTGCTGGCCACGGCCGGTGCCGCAGGGGGCTTTGGCATGGCCGATGCCGTGGGCGCCTTCATCGTCTGCGCGCTGGCGATCACGGTCTTTGGCGCGACAGGGTGGTTCGAGCGCATCATGAACCGCATCCCTCTGGCCATAGCCTCCGCGCTGCTGGCCGGTGTGCTGGCACGCTTCGGCCTGCAGGCCTTCGAGGCCGCGCGCACGGCGCTGGGGCTGGTGGTGGCCATGTTGGCTGTTTATTTGCTTGGGCGCCGGCTGGTGCCGCGGTACGCCGTGGTGCTGACGCTGCTGGTGGGCATCGTGGTGGCCGCGGCGCAGGGGCGCATCGCCACGGCGGGCCTGGGTTTCGGCATCGCCATGCCGGTGTTCACGATGCCGCGCTTCAGCTGGAGCGCGCTGGTGAGCCTGGCCGTACCGCTGTTCGTGGTGACCATGGCCTCGCAGAACCTGCCGGGTGTGGCGGCCATCCGCGCGTCGGGCTATGGCGGGCCGGATGGCATTCCCATCTCCCGGCTGCTCACGATCACGGGGCTGGCCGGGCTCGTGCTGGCGCCTTTTGGCGCTTTCGCGTTGAACCTCTCCGCGATCACGGCCGCCATCTGCATGGGGCGCGAGGCGCATGAAGACCCGGCCAAGCGCTACACCGCGGCCGTGGTGTGCGGCGCCATTTATGTGGTGATCGGCATCCTGGGCGCGACGGTCACGGGGCTGCTGGTGGCCTTTCCGAAGGAGCTGGTGGCGGCCATCGCCGGGCTGGCGTTGCTGGGCACCATCGGCAATGGCCTGGCAGTGGCGCTGCAGGACGAGCGCCACCGTGAGGCGGCGCTGATCACCTTCCTGGTCACGCTCAGCGGCGTGGTGATCGCGGGTGTGGGCTCGGCCTTCTGGGGCGTGGTGGCCGGCGGAGTTGCGCTTGCGGTGCAACAATACGGCCGACCTCGGGCCTGAGCCTGCGCTACTTCGCTTTCTGCTTTCAATTCCCCATGCACATCCTCTTCGTCGCCGACCCGCTGGAGTCGTTCAAGATCTACAAGGACAGCACGTTCGCGATGATGCGCGAGCTGCAGGCCCGCGGCCATGCGATCTCGGCCTGCCTGGCCGAAGACATCGTGTGGGTGCGTGGCGGCGTGGTGCAGGCCCGGGTGCGTGACATCCGGCTCACCGGCGCCCCCAAAACCTGGTTCGTGCCTGCGAACGTCGACACGCCGCTGCGGCTCGCCGCACTGAAGGACTTCGGCGCCGTGGTCATGCGCAAGGACCCGCCCTTCGATTCCGAATACTTCTACGCCACGCACCTGCTGGAGCAGGCCGAGCGCGACGGCGCGCGCGTGTTCAACAAGCCGCGTGCGCTGCGGGACCATCCCGAGAAGCTGGCGATCCTGGAGTTTCCGGACTTCATCGGTCCCACGCTGGTCACGCGCAGCGCGCAGGCCATCCGCGACTTCCACGCGGAGCACCAGGACATCATCCTCAAGCCGCTCGACGGCATGGGTGGCGTGGGCATCTTCCGCGTGCGCGCGGACGGCATGAACCTGGGCTCGATCACCGAGACGCTGAACCGCGACGGCGCACAGTCGGTGATGGTGCAGAAGTTCCTGCCCGAGATCGTGGAAGGCGACAAGCGCATCCTGATCATCGACGGCAAGCCCGTGCCCTATTGCCTTGCGCGCATCCCGCAGGGCAACGAGGTGCGTGGCAACCTCGCGGCGGGTGGAAAGGGTGTCGCCCGTGAATTGACCGCGCGCGACCGCGAGATCGCCGAGGCTTTGGGGCCGATCCTGGCGGCGCGGGGCCTGCTGCTGGTGGGCCTGGATGTGATCGGCGACAAGGTCACGGAGATCAACGTGACCAGCCCCACCTGTTTCCAGGAAATCACGGACCAGACGGGGTTCAATGTGCCGGCGATATTCGCCGACGCGTTGGAAGCTGCCCTGAAATAGATCTCAGGCGGTGAGCGCAGCCAGCTGCGATTGGGTCGGCGCCTGCACGTCCAGCGGCGCGCCTTCCACGAAGGTCATCAGCTCGAAGGGTTTCAGCTGGATCCACTGCTCGTTGTGCGTGAGCGGCTCGGTCACCACGATGACGAAGCGGTCTTCCGGGCCGTTGAACTGGGCCAGGTCGACCTTCAGGTCTTCGTCGCGCAGGTGGATCTCGGAAAACGGCGGCTGGCGCACCAGGTAGTGCAGGTTGGTGCTGGCATGCGCCCACAGGGCCTGGCCATTGCTGAGCAGGAAATTGAAGGTGCCGTGGCGGGCGATCTGCGGCACCAGTTCACTCAGGGTGTGGCTCATCTCGGCCACGCTGGGCACGTCGTGGTGGGACTTGGCCATCTCCTGCAGGAGCCAGCAGAAGGCGAGTTCGCTGTCGGTGTTGCCCACAGGCCGGAAGTTGCCGTGCAGGCGGGGCGCGTAATCCTTGAGGTCGCCGTTGTGGGCAAAGACCCAGTAGCGGCCCCACAGCTCGCGCACGAAAGGGTGGCTGTTCTCCAGCGACACACCGCCCACCGTGGCCTTGCGCACGTGGGCGATGATGTTGTGGCTCTTGATGGGGTAGCTGCGCAGCATCTTCGCGATGGGCGAGGTGGCCGCGCTTTCCTTGTCCACGAACAGGCGCACGCCGCGGCCGCGCCGCTCGCCCTCGCTCTCGAAGAAGGCCATGCCCCAGCCGTCCGCATGGTGGCCGGTGCAGCCACCGCGCTGCGAGAAACCCGTGAAACTCAGATGAATGCTGGCGGGCAACCGGCTGTTCATCCCTAGCAGTTGGCACATAAGGCCGACAGTGTAGGTCGGCTATTCGGCTGATGGCAATGTCTTAGCGCGTGAATATGTCACTGCGGAGTCGCGGGTGTCTGTGCCGGGCCACGCAGCTGCCAGGCTGCCAGCAGCGCCAGCATGCAGAGGATGGCCAGCATGAGGAAGGCCTCGTTGAAGGCCGCCAGCCGCGCCGGGCTGCTGGCGGCCTGCGCCAGGTTGTCGCCGTGCGCCGCGATGCGCCACTCCAGCACGATGCCGCACAGGCTCACGCCGGCCGCGCCGCCCAGCGTGCGGATGAAATTGATGGCGCTGGAGGCCTGCGGAATCATGTCCCGGTGCAGGCTGCGCATGGCGCCCAGGTTCAGCGACGGCAGGATGAAGCCCAGCCCGATGCGTCCCAGGATCGCGTACCCCGCCACGATCCACAGTGGCGTGCTGAGGTGGACAAGATGGTTCAGCAGGAACGAGATGGTCAGCAGCGCCAGGCCCAGGCTCACCAGCACGTGCGTGGGGTAGCGGTCCACGATTCGTCCCGTCACCGCGATGGCGGCCGCCAGGGCGATTCCCGCCGGCAGCAGGATCGTGCCCACATGCGAGGGCGACAGTTGCAACGCCAGCTGCATGTAGATGGGCAGCAGGTAGGTGGAGCCGAACAACGCCATCCCGTAGGTCAAGGCCACCAGGCTGCCCATGGCGAAACGCTTGTCGGCGAACAGGGCTTGGTGCATCAGCGGCGCCACAGGGTGGCCCAGCGCCATGCGCTCGCCCAGGTGGCGCTGGCGCCAGACGAAGCACACGATGCCGGCTGCGCCGCCCAGCAGCAGGGCCAGGCTGGGCACCGACACGGCGTGCCGCAGCTCGATCAGCCCATTGAGCAGGCACAAGGTGGCAGCCGTGGCCAGCCCCACGCTGGCCAGGTCCAGGCCTTGTTCCTTGCTGCCAGGGGCCGCTGGGGTTCGTTCGGGCACGTAGCGGGCCGCCATCCACAACGAGGCCACGCAGAAGGGCGCCACCATGAAGAAGATGGACCGCCAGCCGAACAGGTCCACCAGCACGCCACCGACGGCGGGGCCCAGGGCGGGCGCCAGCACCGAGCCCAGGCCGAAGACACTCATGGCGCGGCCCTGCTCGTGGGGCTCGAAAGCCCGCATGATGATGATGGCCGGGATAGGCTGCACCACGCCGGCGGCCAACCCTTCGGCCACGCGCGCTGCCAGCACCAGCGAGAAGTTGCTGGCCAGGCCGCCGCCGATCCCGCCGGCCAGCAGCAGCCACATGGTGCCGGCATAGGTGCGCCGGTAACCGAAACGCGCCAGCAGCCAGGGCGTGGTCAGCATGGAGACGGTCATCGCCACCATGAAGCCGGAGGACACCCATTGGGCCTGGTCCTGCCCCAGCTGGAAGTGGTGGCTCATGCCCGGCACCGCCACGTTGATGATGGTGGAGGACATGATGGCCGCCACCGAGCCGACCATGACGGCGAGCAACAGCAGCCAGCGGTAGCGCGGGCCGTAACGCGCGCGCAATTCCGCAATCGTGGCGGGATGGCTCAAGTGCTCAACACTCCTGGCACACCGCCCGGCGAGGGCATTTACGCCGGACAGCGATCAGGCGGCGGCTCAACTCCGCGGCTCGGACCACAGCTTGCCGCCGGTGGCCCAGTTTTCGCGCTTGACGTCCACGATCAGGATGTCCACGGACTCGGGCGAACCGCCCAGCACTTCCACGCTCACGCGGGTGATCTCTTCCACGAGCTTCTTCTTCTGCTCGATGGTGCGGCCTTCCATCATTTCGACGTGGTAGGTGGGCATGTTTCAACAACTCCAGTAACAACGATCAGGCCGGACGGCCAAGGGAACTCCGCGAGGCGGAGGGTTCGGAAGGCAGCATCAGCACGAAAGCCGCCGTGCAGCAGGCCACGGCGGCCATGGCCAGGAGCAGTGTCGCGAAGCCGGCGCTTTTCACGGCGGGGCCCAGCGCGTAGACGGCCAGCGAGCTGATGCCGAAAGACACCGCCAGCCGCATGCCCGAGACCCGCGAACGGACCGCGTCGTCGACGTAGCGCGCGACCATCGCGTCGGTGAAGGGGATGGCACCGAAGATGGCGATCATGAAGCCAATCTGTAGCAGGAACAGTGCCCAGCCACTGGCATACGCGGCCAGCAGGAACATCGGGATCTGCATCAGCACGATGCACAGGTACAGCTGCTTGAGCGGAAAGCGGTCGATGAGCCGGCCCACGATGACCTGCGCGAAGGAGGCCACGGTGTAGACCGCAGCGAGCATCAGGCCCAGCTGCGCCGGGTCCTCCACGATGCCCTGGAAGCGCTCGCGCATCAGCTGGCCGTTGCCGTTGGTCGTGAAGTTGAACAGCAGGCTGCCCGAGATGGCGGCGAAGGTCATCACCAGGAACAACCGCGCCAGCATCGCCGGCGGCAGCGCCACTGCGGCCTTGGCCTTGCGTTTGGAAGGCGCCTCGGTCTCGGCGGGTGCCAGGCGCAGGAACAGAAGGCCGCAGGCAAAGGAGAGCAGGCTGGGCAGCACGAAGGCCATGCGCCAGCCGAAAAACTTGACCGTGAACCCCGTCACCACCGCCGCCAGCGCGATGCCCAGGTTGCCCGCCAGGCCGTTGATGCCGATGGTGACGCCGGGCCGCGGCGCATGCTGGATGAGCATGGGGATGCCCACCGGGTGGTAGATGGACGAGAAGGCGCCCAGCAGCAGCAGCGCGCCGGCCATCTGCCAGGCGTTCTGCGTGATCGCACACAGCAGCGCCGACGCACCCATGCCGAAAAAGAAGATCACCATCATGTTCCGCCGGCCCCACAGGTCGCCCAGCCGCCCGGCCGGCACCGAGCCCAGGCCGAACATCAGGAAAGCGCCGGCGCTGAAGGGCAGCAGGTCCTCCCAGCGCGCATACCCGAAGTCCGCCGCCACGCTCGCCACCGCCGTGGCGAAGATCAGCAGGAACATGTGGTCGATGGCGTGCCCGACATTGAGCAGGAGGGAGGTGCTGCGGGGCAGGGTCATGGTGAAGTCTTGCCGCGAGGGGCAGACGGGCATTTTCACCGATCTGCGGCAGGGCCCTCCGGCGCGCCCTGCTGGGCCGGCGCAGCGCGCTGTGCGCACCACGGGGGTGCGTCACAATCGCGGCCTTTCGTTTCCACTCCCGTACCGGGTGTCTCTTGCCCCTGCACCACCTCCGCACCCCTGCGGTCCGCCTTGAAATCTTCGCGTTGTGGCGCCTGTCCTGGCCGATCCTGGTCGGGCAGCTGGCCACGGTGGGCATGAACGTGGCCGACGTGGCGATGGCCGGGCATGCCTCGGCCGAGGACCTCGCGGGGGTATCGCTGGGCGTGTCGCTGTGGCACATCGCCATCGTCACGCTGATGGGGCTGCTGATGGCGGTGAACCCCATCGTGGCGCAGCACGTGGGGTCCGGCGCCCGCGAGCGCATCGGGCATACGGTGCGCCAGGCGCTGTGGAAGGCGCTGGGTGCGGGGCTGCTGGCCATGGGGTTGCTGAACCTCGTGGCCGTCGTGGTGCTGGGCCGGCTGCACGCCGACCCCGTGGTGCTCGCGCTGGCACGGGACTTCGTGCTGGTCATCGGCTTCGCGCTGCCGGCCTTCTGCGCGTTCCGCGTCCTGTACGGCTACAGCGCCAGCATCAACCAGACACGCCCGATGATGGTGATCGCGCTGGGCGCGCTGGGGCTCAACATCGTCGTGAACTGGCTGCTGGTCTACGGCAACCTCGGGTTTCCGCGCCTGGGCGGCGTGGGCTGTGCCTGGGCCACGCTGATGTGCATCCATTTCGAGCTGGCCGTGATGGTGTGGTGGATACGCCGTGCACCGGCCTACCGCGACACCTCGCCTTTCACGCGTTTCGAGCCGCCGCACTGGCGCGAGATCCGTGGCCTGCTGCGGCTGGGCATCCCCATCAGCATCACCTACTTCGCCGAGACCAGCGCCTTCAGCATGATCGCGCTGCTGGTGGCGGGATTCGGCACCACCGAGGTGGCAGCGCACCAGATCGCGTTGAACTTCATCTCGCTGGTGTTCATGCTGCCGATGAGCCTGGGCATCGCGCTGCTCACGCGTGTGGGGCAGGCGCTCGGCGCGGGCGACCCGGTGGTGGCGCGCTTCCGGGCCTGGACGGGGGTATCGCTGGCGGTGGGCACGGCGGCCTTGGCTTCCCTGGGCATGGCGCTCTTCAACCACGGCATCGCCTCGCTGTACACCCGCGACCTGCCCGTGGCGGTGCTCGCGGCGCACCTGCTGGTGATCGCCGCGATCTTCCAGCTCTCGGACGCCACCCAGGTGGTGGTGGCCTGCGCCGTGCGGGCCTACAAGATCACGCGGGTGCCGATGTTCATCCACCTGGGCTCGTTCTGGGGCCTGGCGCTGCCGCTGGGTTGCGTGCTGGGCCTGGCCCCCGCCTGGCTGCCCTGGCGGCCGGTGCAGGCGATGGGGGCCGAGGGCTTCTGGATCGCCCTGGTCGTGGGCCTGAGTGTGGCGGCCGTGTCACTGGTGTGGCTGTTGCAGCGGTTGTCGCTGCAGCGTGCTCGCGCGGCGGTGGCCTTGGCGCGCTGAATCGCACGTGTCGCCAAGGCGTGTTGGCGGTTGCCAAACAGTTCATTCGTTTGGGTGAATTCTGTGATGCATCACCCACGTGATTCCTGGGTGCTCTGAGATGCTTCCAAGCGTTACAACGACGCGGAGAAATTTCCATGAGTGCAGTCTTCAGCATGGCCGACACCGGTGCCCGCTACCGCTTTGGCACGCGTCTTCCGCTGCCACCGACGGCTGTTGCCCCCCAACGCAGGGCGGATGCGCCAGGTTTGTTGTTGCACTGTGGCCGTGAAGCGGATGCGGGTGGCCGCAACGGCTTCATCCTGGATGTGCGTGACGCCCTCGGGCTGGCGCCGGACGCAGGCGCCGCGTCCGACCCCGGGGAATTTCAGCTAACGGAGTGGCAAGACGCCATGGGCCGTCCCGTGACCAGTGCCTGGGCTGCACTGGACAAGCTGCGTTGCCTGACGGGAGACAGGCGACGGCCCGGCGGATCGTCCGTGCCCAAGGATGCTGCGGACCATGGCACGTCCAGCCCTGTATGCCATCTGGTCGATGCCTCGCGCGGTGCGCGGCGGTGGCGCATGGGGCGCAGCAGCTCCGCATCGCAGCACTCCGAAGATGACCGTCGCTACCGCTTCCATATCGGAGATGGCGTCGACAGCCTGGAGATGGACGAAGGCGTGGAGGCCGTGACCTTCGGCTACGGGATATTCATGGATGCGCCCGAGATGGGCCTGCATGCGGTCTCAGGGCCTGGCGACCTGTGGATCGACATCGGGTTGCCATCGGCTTCCGACGATGGCCTGGGTGCGCAGGCGGGGTTGAAAGTGTTGCGCTTCGCGGATGGTGCCAGTTGCCCTTGCGCGGCCCCGCGCACGATGGTCATCCGGGAGACGGGACCCTCGCAACGCCCCTAGTCGGATGCGTTGCCTTGCGGATCCACACGCTCGGTCCGATGGGGGATGCCGGTGGTATCTTTGGCCCATGCACCTCCCCACACGCCCATCCCTTCTTCGCCCTCTGTGGGCCACCCTGCTGGCGGCCTGCGCCGGTCTGGCCAGCGCCTCTGCTTCAGCACAGGGCACCGAAGAGGTGCCCTTCATCACCTCGCCCGACAACGTCACGCTGGAGATGCTGCGCATCGCAGGCGTCGGCCCGCGTGACCATGTGATCGACCTGGGCTCTGGCGATGGCCGCATCGTCATCCTGGCGGCCAAGCGTTTTGGCGCCACGGGCCTGGGTGTGGAGATCGTGCCCGACCTGGTGGCGCAGAGCCTGCGCAGTGCGCGGGCGGCCGGTGTCGCGGACAAGGTGGACTTCCGCGTGCAGGACCTGTTCGCGACCGACATGTCGCGCGCCACGGTCATCACCATGTACCTGCTGCCCGAGGTGAACATGCAGCTACGCCCCGGGCTGCTGAAGCTGCAGCCCGGTACGCGCCTGGTGTCGCATGACTGGAACATGGGCGATTGGCAGCCGGACCAGACCGTGGTGCTGCCGGTTCCGGACAAGAAGGTGGGCATCGAGAAGTTCAGCCGCGTCCACCTCTGGGTCGTTCCAGCGCAAGTGGACGGGCTGTGGTGCGGTGCGGGCGGCGTGCAGTTGCGTGTCACGCAGCAGCACCAAATGTTCACCGGCAACCTGAGCGTGGGTGACACGACCCGGGCCGTGGTGGGCAACATCCAGGGCATCGTGATGCGCATGGTCTCGGGTGGTCAACTGACGCTCGATGCCACGGGCCGGTTGCGGGCTGCGGGCGTGGACGGCTTGGCTGCCGATGCCAGCCTGGCGCGCGCTGCCGGCACCCGCTGCGCGGGCTGACCCGACACCAAGGCGGCCTCGCACCGGCTGCGGTGCGCCGGCAAATCGCGGCGCCGGTATCCACGGGTGATACCCGCCAAGGCACGGCGTGCGCCTTCGCACGAAGCCGGTGTGTTCTGCACGGTGCCGCGGGCACCATCCGCCACATGTTCAACAGCCCGAGAGGCACACATGTCGGCAAACCGTATTCCCCTCATCGTCCAGCGTGACACCCGTGCCTGGCAGGTCCAGGTCTGGGCATCTTTCGCGATCGCCGTGGTGCTCTGCGCCACGGGCCTGGCCTGGTTGCCAGGCGAGTCGCTGGACCGTGCCTTCATGGTGATGGGGTATGTGTTCTGCCTGAGTTCGGTGTTCGTGCTGGCCAAGTTCGTGCGCGACAACCAGCACAGTAAGTCGGACACCCCCATGTGGCGTGCGGTGGTGTGGGGCGGCTTCGGCGTGGCCATGGGCCTCACGGGCTGGGGGCTGCTGCGCATGGAGATCAACCCCACTTACAAGGCCTACCTGGGCGTGAGCTGGATGTACCTGGTGACCACGGCCTTCACGCTGGCCAAGACGCTGCGGGATCGTTATGAAGCCGACCAGTCGGAGCTGCGCCTGCGTGGTGGTGTCTCGGCACGGCAAGCCGTCCCCGAAACGGAAGCCAGCCTGTGAGCGCCGCGCATCGCACCGGCACATTGTCAGAAAGTCTTCGCACCATGACCCACCGTACTTCTGCCCGCCTCTCCGGCCTGCTGCTGGCCACCACCCTCATCCTGAGCACCTGGGCCCCCGTGGCGCAGGCCCAGAGCGAAGCATCGGCCGCCTTGTCGATGTTGCCAGTGGCCTCGGTCGTCGGCGCTGCCTCCGTGGTCGGCGCTGGCGCTGCCGCGGCCAGCACGGCGCCGCTGATGCTGTCTGCCGGTGCGGCCGTGCTCACCGTCAAGGCGGTGGAGGTCTCCGCACGGGGCACGGTGTACGTGCTGGAACGCGCCTCGGACGGTGCGCGCTGGAGCGTCGAGGTGATGGGCAAGGGTGCTTCGGCGGTGGTGCAGGGGGTCGGCACCGCTGTCGTGGCCAGTGCTATCGGCACGGGCATCGTGTTGTCGGCCGCGGGCGAGGTGCTGGCCTTCATTCCCAACGCGGTGGGCCAGGCGCTGCTGTACAACGAGCGAGTGTCCTTCTGAGGGGCGGGATGCCATGCAGATCCGATTTCCCGGGCGCGTGCGTCCGTTGTTGGCGGCGGTACTGGTGGTGGCATGGCTGGGTACGGCCCATGCGGGCCGCAGCTGTGAGCCCACCGTGATGACCCCCGAAGCACTCTCCCGCAGCATGGCACTGGCACAGCGCACCGCGGAGGCGCTGGATGCCGAACACGCCCGCAGCGGCGCGCGCGTGGTGCTGCTGGCCCGCGCGGGCCAGGACCTGAGCAAGTACCACCTGCGGTACTCCCATGCCGGCTGGGCCTACAAAACACCCGAGGGCGCGTGGCGCGTGCTGCACAAGCTCAACCAGTGCGGTACTGCGGAATCTGCGCTGTACCGCCAGGGCCTGGGAGAGTTCTTCCTGGACAAC
Organism: Burkholderiaceae bacterium; assembly: GCA_965278985.1. GTDB lineage: Bacteria > Pseudomonadota > Gammaproteobacteria > Burkholderiales > Burkholderiaceae_C > CAISIP01. The sequence continues at coordinate 5,574,375 of OZ257131.1, forward strand.
CCGTGGCGGTACGAGGCCTCGTGGATCACGCCCCTGCCCGCGCTGCAGGCACCGCTGTATGCAGCCGCCATGGGGGATGCGCAGCAACTGCGCCGCCTGAACACCTCGGCGTACAGCATGGTCAGCTACGCCTGGGGCCAGCGCTACCAGCAGTCGAACCAGTGGGCGGTGGAATGGATGGTGTCGGCGCTGGAGCCCGGCGTGCAGGACCGCGAGCAGGCCCAGGCGTGGATGCATTTCAAGGGTTACGAGCCGACCACGTTGAAACTGGGCCCGCTGACGCGCCTGGGCGGGCGTGTCACCCGCGCCAACATCGCCTTCGACGACCATCCCGGTGAGAAACGTTTCTCCGACCGCATCGAGACGGTCACGGTGGATTCGTTGTGGCAGTGGATGCCGCGCGCGGGCCTGGCGTCGGCGCCGCAGGTGCTGGTCCCGTAAGGCACTCGGCGCCGTCGCAGGTGGCAGCCCTCAGCGAAACACCACCGTGCGGCTGCCATTGAGGAACACGCGGTGTTCGATGTGGAAGCGCACCGCTGCGGCCAGTGCGCGGCATTCCGAGTCGCGCCCCGCGGCGGCCAGTTTCTCAGGCGTGTAGGTGTGGTCCACGCGTTCGACGATCTGCTCGATGATGGGGCCTTCGTCCAGGTCCCCAGTCACGTAGTGGGCCGTGGCGCCGGTGAGCTTCACGCCGCGCTCATGCGCCTGGTGGTAGGGCTTGGCGCCCTTGAAACCCGGCAGGAAGGAGTGGTGGATGTTGATGGCGCGGCCACGCAGCTGGCGGCACAGGTCGTCCGACAGCACCTGCATGTAGCGCGCCAGCACCACCAGATCGCTGCGCGTCTGCTCCACGATTTCGACCAGCTTCGCCTCCTGCTGCGGCTTGGTTTCCGCAGTGACGGGCAGGTGGATGTAGTCGATCTTGTGGGCTTCGGCCATGCCGCGCAGGTCGGGGTGGTTGGAGACCACGGCCGTGATGTCCATGTTCAGCTCGCCGGTGCGGTGGCGGTACAGCAGGTCGTTCAGGCAGTGGTCGAATTTGGAGACCATGATCAGTACGCGCGGCTTCTTCCCGGCGTCGTAGATGCCCCATTCCATTTCCTCGCGCCGCGCGACGTCCTGGAACTGCTCGCGCAGGCCGTCGATGGTGGGTGTCTGCCCCGGCTCGCCGAAGAAGTGCGCACGGATGAAGAAACGTCCGCTGATCACGTCGTCGAACTGCTGCAGCTCGGTGATGTAACACCGGCGCGAGGCCAGGAACCCCGACACCGCGGCGACCGTGCCAAGCCGGCTGTCACAGGTCGCATTGAGGATGTAGTGTGGCTTGCCTTGGTAAGGAATGCTCATGGCGAAAAAATGTCCTGTGGTGGGGCCGAATCGGGTGTTCGCGTGGCGCCCAGTGTAGGCAAAGGGACGTGTCCGATTTGTCCTTCAGCGACCGGCATTTCGGCCGCTACGACGCCCGCATGATCCAGATGCATGGCCCAAATGCGTCAACGGCATGTCGTGGCGCGACAACCCCGTGTCGCGAATCCATCACCGGCGCCCAGGGGGCACCACTACCATTTTGCGCAGCGGGCGGCCCGCCACATCCGTGACGGCACAACGCTCCCAAAGGAATTTGCCATGGCTGACGACCTCGACGATGACGACCTGGACCTGAACACGCTCAACGACGACGAGTTGACGGAGCAGGTGCACGACGACCTGTACAACGGCCTGCGTGACGAGGTGATGGAGGCCACGCACATCCTGCTCGGCCGCGGCTGGTCCGCCGACCGCGTGCTCAACGACGCGCTGGTCGAGGGCATGCGCATCGTGGGCATCGACTTCCGCGACGGCATCCTGTTCGTGCCCGAGGTGCTGCTGGCGGCCAACGCCATGAAGGGCGGCATGGAGATCCTGCGCCCGCTGCTGGCCGAGACCGGTGTGGAGCCCATCGGCAAGATGGTGATCGGCACGGTCAAGGGCGACATCCACGACATCGGCAAGAACCTGGTGGCCATGATGATGGAAGGCGCCGGCTTCGAGGTCATCGATCTGGGCATCAACAACCCGGTCGACAAGTACATCGAGGCGCTGGAGCAGCACAAGCCCGACATCCTGGGCCTGTCCGCGCTGCTGACCACCACCATGCCCTACATGAAGGTCGTCATCGACACGCTGAAGGAAAAGGGCCTGCGCGACGACTACATCGTGCTGGTGGGCGGCGCGCCGCTCAACGAGGAATTCGGCAAGGCCGTGGGCGCCGATGCCTACTGCCGCGACGCCGGCATCGCGGTCGAGACGGCCAAGACGCTGATCGCCCAGCGCCGCGCCGCCGCGCACTGACGCTGCAGCGCCCTGCGCAGGTGCCGCCATGGGTGACCAGCCGCTCGCCGGTGCGCCCCCCGAACGGCCCGGCGTCGATGATGGGCGGGCACGCACCCTGGTGATCGCCTGCGGCGCGCTGGCCCACGAGATCGTGGCGCTGCGCCGCCTCAATGGCTGGGAACACATGGACGTGCAATGCCTGCCTGCCGACCTGCACAACCGGCCGGAGCGCATTCCCGATGCGCTGCGCGCCAAGATCCACCAGTTCCGCGCGCGTTACGCCTCCATCTTCGTGGCCTATGCGGACTGCGGCACGGGCGGATTGCTGGATGGGGTGTGCCGAGAAGAGGGTGTGGAGCGCATCCCCGGTGCGCACTGCTACGAGTTCTACGCCGGCAGCGCGGACTTCGAGGTGATGGCCGAGGAAGAGATCGGAACCTTTTACCTCACGGACTTCCTGCTCAAGCACTTCGAGCGCCTGATCATCCGGGGGCTGGGGCTGGACAAGCATCCCGAACTCATGCCCCTGTATTTCGGCAACTACCGCCGCCTCGTGTACCTGGCGCAGCGCGAAGCGCCGGGCCAGCGCGAGGCCGGGCAGGCCGCAGCCGACCGGCTGGGGCTGGACTATGCATACCGTGTGACGGGGTATGGCGAGCTGGCACACAGCCTGCGCCGCGCCCTTCCCCATGAAGGAGTCGTAACGTGGCAAAACTGATCGTGATCTCCTGGCGCGACATACCGGCCCAGGTGCTGGTGAAGGCCGGCCGGGAGACGGCCAAGGTACAGCTCTCGCAGCGCTTCCACGAGGCCGTGGACCGCGCCGCCATGCGGGCCGGCAAGTCCGGTTCCGACGCCTACCTGGCCGACTGGAAACGCAGCGATCCGCGCCCCTGCGGCGATGACCTGCAGGCCGAGGCGAATGCCGAGGCCGCTCTCCTCGAAGCGAAATACTCCGACGACGACCTGCTGCGCCTGATCCGTTCGCACGGTCTGGAAGAACCCACGGGCCGCGCCGTGCCACCCGTGGCAGAGGACGGTGCCGCATGATGTCCGTGCGCCACTGGTCGGTGCGCCATGCGCGCGGCATGGAGATCTTCTATGCGGCCTTCGAGCGGCTGTTCGTGTCGCTGCACCCGCTGTGGAAGGCCATCGGTTACGAGCGCGTCGAGAAGCCCATGGCCGGTGTGGAAAAGGTGGTCAAGGGCTTCCTGTTCGATTGCCAGATGTGCGGCCAGTGCGCGCTCAGCTCCACCGGCATGTCCTGCCCCATGAACTGCCCCAAGAACCTGCGCAACGGGCCGTGCGGCGGCGTGCGGGCCAACGGGCATTGCGAGGTCAAGCCCGAGATGCGCTGTGTCTGGGTCGAGGCCTTCGCGGGCAGTGAACGCATGGTCGAGGGCAAGCAGGCCATCCGCGTGGTGCAGTTCGCGGTGGACCGGCGCCTGCAGGGCCGCTCCTCCTGGCTGCGCGTGGCGCGCGAGAAGGCCGCCGCCACCGACACCGGCAAGGCGGGTGCCGCGTGAGGTTCGAAGACGAGCCGGTACCCGGCTACCCGTTGCCCATCCTGCCCGGCCACACCTCACCGGGGCGGCTGGAGCGGGTGTTGCGCAGCGGTGCGTTCGCCGTCACCTCCGAGCTGGACCCGCCCGACTCCGCCGACCCGGAGGATGTCTACAAGCGCGCGCGTGTCTTCGACGGTTATGTGGACGCCATCAACGCCACCGACGGCAGCGGCGCGAATTGCCACATGTCCAGCCTGGCCGTGTGCGCGCTGCTCACGCGCAAGGGCTATGCGCCCGTGATGCAGATCTCCTGCCGCGACAAGAACCGCATCGCGATCCAGGGCGACATCCTCGGCGGCGCGGCCATGGGCGTGTGCAACATCCTGTGCCTCACGGGCGACGGTGTGCAGGCGGGTGACCATCCGCAGGCCAAGCCGGTGTTCGACCTGGACTGCATGTCGCTGCTGGAGATTGGCCGCAACCTGCGCGACAACCACAAGTTCCAGAGCGGGCGCAAGGTGACGTTCGCGCCGCGCGTGTTCTTCGGCGCGGCGGCCAATCCCTTCGGCCAGCCCTACGAGTGGCGCGCCGACCGCACGGCCAAGAAGATCGCCGCCGGCGCGCAGTTCATCCAGACCCAGTACTGCTACGACGTCCCCCGGCTGCGCAGCTTCATGCAGCGCCTGGACGATCTGGGCGTGCTGGACAAGGTGTTCATCATGGTGGGCGTGGGCCCGCTGCGCTCGGCCAAGGCGGCCGAGTGGATGCGCACCAATGTGCCCGGCATCCACATCCCCGACGCAGTGATCCAGCGCATGGCCGGTGCCGAGAAGCCCGCGCTGGAAGGCCGCCAGGTGTGCATCGACATCATCCAGGAGATCCGCGAGATCAAGGGTGTGGCGGGTGTGCACCTGATGGCCTACCGGCAGGAAGAGACCGTGGCCGAGATCATCCAGAAGTCCGGCGTGCTGGCCGGCCGGGTGCCCTGGTTCCCGGGGCGCGACAAGGAAATTTCACACAACGAGGAAACAGCGTGACCGACACCATCATCAGCTCCCGCACCAAGGAAGTCGTCATCGGCTTCAACCGGCCCTTCGTCATCATCGGCGAGCGCATCAACCCCACGGGGCGCAAGATCATGGCGGCGGAAATGCTGGCCGACGACTACAGCCGCGTGATCGCCGATGCCCTCGCGCAGGTGGCGGCGGGCGCCCACATGCTCGACGTGAACGCGGGCATCCCGCTGGCCGACGAGCCCGCCATGCTGGCCAAGGCCATCCAACTGGTACAGGGCGTGACCGACGTGCCGCTGTCCATCGACTCGTCCATCGTCGCGGCGCTGGAGGCCGGCCTGGCGGTGTACCAGGGCAAGCCGCTGGTCAATTCGGTCACGGGCGAGGAAGACCGGCTGGAGACCGTGCTGCCGCTGGTCAAGAAATACGGCGCGGCCGTAGTGGCCATCTCCAACGACGAGACTGGTATCTCGCAGGACCCGGACGTGCGCTTTGCCGTCGCCAAGAAGATCGTGGAACGCGCAGCCGACTACGGCATCCCGTCCAGCGACATCGTGGTCGACCCGCTGGTGATGCCCATCGGCGCCATCAACCAGGCCGGGGTGCAGGTGATGCAGCTGGTGCACCGCCTGCGCACCGAGCTCAAGGTCAACACCACCTGCGGCGCGTCCAATGTGAGCTTCGGCCTGCCGGAGCGCAACGGCATCAACGCCGCCTTCCTGACCATGGCCATCGGCGCGGGCATGACCTCTGCCATCACCAACCCGCTGCACGAGGAAGTCATCCGTGCGACCATGGGCGCCGACGTGATGATGGGCCATGACCCCGACTGCGCGCGCTGGATCCGCAAGTTCCGCGCGGAGCCACCCATGGGCGCCGACGGAGAAGCCGGCCGTGGCCGCCGCGAAGGTGGCCGCCGCCGGAAAGTGTGACGTCGATTAACAGGAAGCAGAGCGTGATGCACGAGGCAGTATGGTGAGCGGCAAGGACGCTCTGGTGGTCTTCACGCCCTCGGGTCGCCGGGGGCGTTTTCCCATGGGCACGCCGGTGTTGCAGGCCGCGCGCTCGCTGGGGGTGGACATCGACTCGGTGTGTGGCGGGCGCGGCATCTGCGGCCGTTGCCAGGTGGTGCTGGCCGAGGGCGAGTTCCCCAAGCACGGGGTGAGTTCGCGCAGCGACCACCTGTCGCCCTTCGGCGCGGTGGAACAGGAGTACTGCCAGACCCAGCCCATGGCGCCGGGCCACCGCCTCTCCTGCTCCACGCAGGTGCTGGGCGACGTGGTCATCGACGTGCCCTCGGGCAGCCAGGTACACCGCCAGGTGGTGCGTAAGGCGGCCGAGGCGCACGACATCGAGCTGGACCCGGTCATCCGCCTGCACTTCGTGGAGGTGCAGGAGCCCGACATGCACGACCCGTCCGGCGACCTGCGCCGGCTCGAGGACGCGCTCGAATTCGAATGGCGCCTGACCAACCTGGCCTGCGACGTGCGCGTGCTGCAGCAGCTGCAGCAGGCCCTGCGCCAGGGCGGCTGGAAGGTGACGGTGGCGGTGCACGGCGGCAGCCAGATCATCGCCGTGTGGCCGGGCTTCCGTGAACACGCCTATGGCATCGCCATCGACGTGGGCTCCACCACCATCGCGGCCCACCTGTGCAACCTGTCCACCGGCGAGGTGGTGGCCGCGGCCGGCGTGATGAACCCGCAGATCCGCTTCGGCGAAGACCTGATGAGCCGGGTGTCGTACGTGATGATGAACCCGGGCGGCGAAGTGGAGATGACGGCCGCCGTGCGCGAGGCGCTCAACGGGCTGGCAGCCGACGTGGCGCAGCAGGTGGGCATCACGCCAGCAGACATCCTGGAGGCCACCTTCGTCGGCAATCCCATCATGCACCACCTGCTGCTGGGCATCAATCCGGTGGAGTTGGGCGGCGCGCCTTTTGCGCTGGCCACCGACAAGGCCATCACGTTGTGGGCGGTGGAGATCGATTTCGCGATCCACCGCAACGCGCGTATCTACGTGTTGCCGTGCATTGCGGGCCATGTGGGCGCCGATACAGCCGGCGTGATCCTGGCCGAGCGGCCCGACCTGTCGGAGGAGATTACGCTGCTGGTGGACGTGGGCACGAATGCCGAGATCGTGCTGGGCAACCACAAGCGGCTGCTGGCCTGCTCCAGCCCTACGGGGCCGGCCTTCGAGGGCGCGCAGATCAGTGGGGGGCAACGCGCGGCGCCGGGTGCCATCGAGCGCGTGCGCATCGACCGCGACACGCTGGAGCCACGGTTCAAGGTGATCGGCAGCGAGCTGTGGTCGGACGACCCCGGCTTCGGGGCGTCCGTGGCCGGCATCGGTGTCACGGGCATCTGCGGCTCCGGGATCATCGAGATCCTGGCCGAGCTGTACCTGGCCGGTGTGATCCGTCACGACGGCAGCATCGACGGCGCCATGGCCGCGCGCAATCCGCGCATCCAGGAGGATGGCCGCACTTTCAGCTACGAGATCAGTGCCGCCACGCCGACGACCCGCGCATTGAAGGTCACGCAGAACGACGTGCGCGCCATCCAGCTGGGCAAGGCCGCGCTGTACGCCGGTGTGCGCCTGCTGATGGAGCGCATGGGCGTGGACAAGGTGGACCGCATCCGCTTGGCGGGCGCCTTCGGCAGCCACATCGATGTGAAGTACGCCATGGTGCTGGGCATGATCCCGGACTGCGCGCTGGACCATGTGAGTTCGGCCGGCAACGCGGCCGGCACCGGTGCACGCATCGCGCTGCTGGACCAGCGCACACGCGGCGAGATCGAGATGCTGGTGCGCCGCGTCGAGAAGATCGAGACGGCCGTGGAGCCGCGTTTCCAGGAGTTCTTCGTCGAGGCCATGGCCATTCCGCACCTCACGGCGCCTTTCCCACGCCTGCGCGAGGCAGTGGCGCTGCCCGAGCGCGTGGCAGTGCAGAGTGACAGCAGCGCGCGTGGCCGGCGAGGCGCGCGGCGCGGTGCCCAAACCTAGAATCGTCCTTCCTCCCTCCACCCCACCCTCCAGGAGTTTTCCATGCCCATCCGTTCCGTCTGTGCCGCCGTGGTGTTGCTGTCGCTGGGTTTGCAGGCGAGCGCCGCCGAGGATGCCAAATGCAAGGCCGTGCGTTTTGCCGACGTGGGCTGGAGCGACATTGCCGCCACCACCGGCATGGCCTCGGTGGTGCTGGAGGCGCTGGGCTACAAGCCCACCGTCACCATCGCCTCGGTGCCCATCACCTTCGCAGGCATCAAGAACAAGCAGATCGACGCCTTCCTGGGCTACTGGAACCCGTCCATGACGCCCGTGATCGAGCCCTTCGTCAAGGCGGGCCAGGTCAAGGTGCTGGACGCGCCCAACCTGGTGGGCGCCAAGTACACGCTGGCCGTGCCGGAGTACCTGTACGACAAGGGCCTCAAGAGCTTCGCCGACATCGCCAAGTTCGAGAAAGACCTGGGCGGCAAGATCTACGGCATCGAGCCCGGCAACGACGGCAATGCGCTGATCGCCGGCATGATCAAGGACAACAAGTTCGGCCTCAAGAGCTTCAAGATGGTGGAATCCTCCGAGGCCGGCATGCTGGTGGAGGCGCAGCGCGCGATCAAGGCCAACAAGGCCATCGTCTTCCTGGGCTGGGAACCGCACCCCATGAACGTGAAGATGAAGATGAAATACCTCACGGGCGGTGACGATGTCTTCGGCCCGAACCTGGGCGAGGCCAAGGTCTACACCGCCATCCCGCCGGGCTACGACACGCAGTGCCCGAACGTGGGCACCTTCCTGAAGAACCTGCAGTTCACCACCGACATGGAGAACCAGGTCATGGTCCCGATCCTGGACAAGGCCAAGCCCAATGTGGCAGCGCGTGCCTTCCTCAAGAAGAACCCGCAGGTGGTGGAGCCCTGGCTCAAGGGGGTGACCACCTTCGACGGCAAGGATGGCCTGGCCGCCGTCAAGGCCGCGCTGAAGTGACCCGTCGCTCGCGGCCGGGCTCCGCAGGGCCCGCGCCGCGGCGTGGGGTGTCGCCCCTTTCTCTTTTGCATGGGCTGCCGTTTGTGTGCGGCCCTCTGGATTCCTGACATGACACCTCCACCTCCCATTCCCAGCTTCGTCGACGGCCGCCCCCTGCAGGGTGGCGGCGAGGCCTTCGACAACATCGACCCAGCGAGCGGCGCGCTGATCGCGCGCGTGCATGACGCGGTGGAGGCGGACGTGGACGCCGCGGTGGCAGCCGCCGAGCGTGGCTTTGCCGTGTGGTCAGCCATGACGGCCACGGAGCGGGGCCGCATCCTGCAGCGCGCCGCGCAGCTGCTGCGCGCCCGCAACGACGAACTCGCTGCGCTGGAAGTGCGCGACTGCGGCAAGCCACTGCAGGAAGCGCTGGTGGTGGATGTGCTCAGCGGCGCGGACTGCATCGAGTATTTCGCCGGCGCGGCCGCCACGCTCGCGGGCCAGCAGATCCCGCTCAAGAACGCCTTCGCCTACACCCGCCGCGAGCCATTGGGCGTGTGCGTGGGCATCGGTGCCTGGAACTACCCGCTGCAGATCGCCTGCTGGAAGTCCGCACCTGCCCTGGCCGCAGGCAACGCGATGATTTTCAAGCCCTCGGAGCTCACGCCCAGCACGGCCGTGAAGCTGGCCGAGATCTACCTGGAAGCCGGCGTGCCGCCCGGTGTGTTCAATGTGCTGCAGGGACGTGGCACCACCGGTGCGTTGCTGGCAGCGCACCCCGGCGTGGCCAAGGTCTCGGTCACGGGCTCGGTGCCCACCGGCAAGAAGGTCATGCAGACCGCAGCGGGCACGCTCAAGCGCGTGACCATGGAACTGGGCGGCAAGTCGCCGCTGCTGGTCTTCGACGATGCGGACCTGGAGCAGGCCGTGGCCGGCGCCATGATGGGCAACTTCTACACGCAGGGCGAGGTCTGCACCAACTGCACACGCGTGTTCGTGCAGCGCGGCCTGGCGGACCGCTTCCTGGCGCGCCTGCAGGAGCGCACGGCGCTATTGCGTGTCGGCAACCCCATGGACCCCGCCACCGAAGTGGGCGCGCTGATCTCCGCGGCCCACACCACCAAGGTCATGGACTACATCGCCAGCGGCGTGGCCGAAGGCGCGCGGCTGGTGCATGGCGGTGCGCGTGTGCAGGTGCCGGGGCTGGACGGCGGCAACTTCGTGGCGCCCACCATCCTGGCCGAGTGCCGCGACGACATGCGCGTGGTGCGCGAGGAAATCTTCGGCCCGGTGCTCTCCATGCTGGTCTTCGACGACGAAGACGAAGTGGTGCGCCGCGCGAATGCCAGCCGCTTCGGCTTGGCGGCTGGTGTGTTCACGCGCGACCTCACGCGTGCGCACCGTGTGGCCGCCAAGCTCAAGGCCGGCATCTGCTGGATCAACAACTACAACGTGACGCCCATCGAGATGCCCTTCGGCGGCGTGGGAGAGTCCGGTATCGGCAGCGAGAACAGCATGGCGGCACTGGACCACTACACCCAGCTCAAGACGGTGTATGTCGAACTGGGCGAAGTCGCCTGCGGTTATCGGTGAATGAACGCACCCGCAGTGGTGCCCTGGCTCGGCTCTTGCGTCGCATGCGTTGCGACCGTGCGCAACGCTCTAGATGATTGACATGCAGCCTCCGAAAGACTACGACTACATCCTCATCGGTGCCGGCTCGGCCGGCAGTGTGCTGGCCAACCGCCTCAGCGAAGACCCGGACGTGCGCGTCCTGGTGCTGGAAGTGGGCGCCATGGACTACAACCTGTTCATCCACATGCCCTCGGGCTTCGCCTACCCCATGGCGAACCCGCGCTACACCTGGATGTACGAATCCGAGCCCGAGCCCTTCATGGACAACCGCCGCATCCATTGCCCGCGCGGCAAGGTCATCGGCGGATCCTCGTCCATCAACGGCATGGTCTATATCCGCGGCCATGCGCTGGACTACGACAACTGGGCGCAGCGTTACCACCTGGACGGCTGGGACTACGACCACTGCCTGCCGTACTTCCGCAAGTCCGAGACCCGGGCCAAGGGCGGTGACATGTACCGCGGCGACAGCGGCCCGCTGCATGTGAGCACCGGGGCCTGCCGCAACCCGCTGTACAACGCCTTCATCGAGGCCGGGCGCGAAGCCGGGTACCCCGTCACGCAGGACATGAACGGCTACCAGCAGGAAGGCTTCGGCGCCATGGACATGACGGTGCACAAGGGCCGGCGCTGGAGCACCGCGATGGCCTACCTGCGCCCCGCGCTCAAGCGCCCCAATGTGCGCCTGCAGACGCACACGCTGGCTACGCGCCTCCTGTTCGAAGGCCCCTCCGGCGATCGCCGCGTGGCCGGCGTGGAGGTGCTCCACAAGGGGCAGAAGCAGACCCTGCGCGCCACGCGTGAGGTGATCCTGTGCGGCGGCGCCATCAACTCGCCGCAGCTGCTGCAGCTCTCGGGCATCGGCGACCCCGCGCTGCTGCAGCGCGCGGGCGTGCCCGTCATGCATGCCCTGCCCGGCGTGGGCGAGAACCTGCAGGACCACCTGGAGACCTATGTCCAGTACGCGTGCACACAGCCCATCACGTTGTTCTCTGCCACCAAACCGCTGGCCAAGCTGAAGATCGGCCTGGAGTGGATGCTCTTCGGCACCGGCCTGGGCGCCACCAACCATTTCGAGTCCGGCGGCTTCATCCGCAGCGAGGCCGGCGTCAAACACCCCGACCTGCAGTACCACTTCCTGCCCATGGCCGTGCGCTACGACGGCAACGCGCCGGCTACGGGCCACGGCTTCCAGGCGCACGTGGGGCCCATGCGGCCCACCAGCCGCGGCCATGTGCACATCCGCAGTGCGGACCCCTCGGCGGCCCCCGAGATCATCTTCAACTACATGTCCACCGAGCAGGACCGCAAGGAGATGCGCGCCGCGATTCGCCTCACGCGCGAGGTCTTCGCGCAACGCGCCTTCGACCCCTTCCGCGGCGAGGAGCTTTCCCCAGGCAAGGCCGTGCAGACCGACGCCGAGATCGACGCCCACATCCGCGCCAATGCCGAGACCGCCTACCACCCGTCCTGCACCTGCCGCATGGGCACGGACGCCATGGCCGTCACGGACGGCGAGGGCCGCGTGCACGGCGTGCAGCGCCTGCGCGTGGTGGATGCGTCCATCATGCCGGAGGTGGTCAGTGGCAACCTCAACGTGCCCACGATCATGATGGCCGAGAAGCTGGCCGATGCGATCCGCGGACGCAAGCCGCTGCCGCCTTCCGGTGCGCGCGTCTTCGTGCACCCGCAGTACCTGATGGAGCAACGCTGAGCATGGTGACCACCCCCGCCGCCTTCGAGGGTCTGCGCCATTGGCCCGCGGAGGCCGCTGCGCAGATCGATGCGCTGATCCGCCGCCACGCCCACACGGGCGCCTACGCCGTCTTCGACGCCGACAACACCACCTACCACCACGACTTGGTGGGCTCGCTGCTGCCCTTCATGGAGATGCGGGGCCTGCTGACGCGCGAGACCATGCACCCGGCGCTGAAGATCATCCCCTTCCGCGACACGGCGACGCACAAGGAAAGTCTGCACAGCTACTACTTCCGCCTCGGCGAGATCGACGACCAGGTCGGCTACCCCTGGGCATCCCAGATTTTCGCGGGCTTCACGCTGCGCGAGCTGAAGACGCAGCTCGACGACCTGCTGGCCTGGGGTAAACCGATTCCCGCCGAGGTCTACGAAGGCGACACGGTGCGCACGCTGATGGTGGACGCCCCCCGGCTGCAGCGCGGCCAGCAGGAGCTCTACCAGGCGCTGATGGCCCACGGCATCGAGGTCTACGTGGTGAGCGCCGCGGCAGAGGAACTGGTGCGCATGGTGCTGGCCGACCCGCAATACGGCTATGGCGTGAAGCCGCAGAACGTGATCGGCGTGTCGCTGCTGCTTAAGGACCGTCGCACGCAGGAGGTGACCACCGCCCGCAAGCTGATCACGCAGGGACGCTACGACCCCGAGGCGCTGTGGGACCACGAGCTGACCCCCACGCTGTGGGCGCCACTGCCGTGGTTCGAGGGCAAGCAGGCCGCGATCCACACCTACATCCACCCCTGGCAACGCCCCGTGCTGGTGGCCGGCGACACGCCCGACAGCGACGGCCCGATGTTCTTCCGCGCGCCCGATGTGGCAGGGGGCTCGCTGCGCATCTTCGTCAACCGCAAGCCCGATTACCATGACCGCATGCGCGCCCTGCGCGCCGACCATGCCGCCCACCAGGCAGAGCATGGCTTCCCTGTGACCGCCGAAACTAATTGGATCGTCGTCACGCCCGACCAGATCGCCTGACCCTGATTCCCCATGACTGCTGCCAACTCCACGAACCGCTTCACCGAACTCCTGGCCACGCGCCCCTGGCTGCTGGCCGATGGCGCCACGGGCAGCAACCTCTTCGAGGTGGGGCTGGTCTCGGGGGACGCGCCCGAGCTGTGGAGCATCGACCACCCGGACCGTATCGCCAACCTGCACCGCAGCTTCGTGGACGCCGGTGCCGACATCATCCTGACCAACAGCTTTGGCGGTACCCGTTACCGGCTCAAGCTGCACCAGGCCGAGGGCCGCGTGGCCGAGCTCAACATCGCCGCGGCGCGCCTTGCACGCCAGGTGGCGGATGCCAGCGGCCGCAGCGTCGCGGTGGCCGGCAGCATGGGGCCGACCGGCGAAATCATGGAGCCCATCGGCCCCCTGACCTTCGACCAGGCCAAGGAGGCCTTCGCCGAGCAGGCGCGCAGCCTGGCCGAGGGTGGTGCCGATGTGTTGTGGATCGAGACCATGTCCTCGCCCGAGGAGGTTCAGGCCGCGGTGGCCGGCGCGGCCACGGTGGACCTGCCCATCGTTTGCACGCTGAGCTTCGACACCAATGGCCGCACGATGATGGGCCTGTCGCCTGCTGATTTCGCGGCGCTGGAGAAAACCCTGGTGCCACGCCTGGCGGCCTGCGGCACCAACTGCGGCGTGGGCGCCTCGGAGGTCGTGGCCTGCATCCACAACCTCGCCCAGGCGGCCGGGCCCGACGTGGTGCTGGTGGCCAAGGGCAACTGCGGCATCCCGCAGTACGTGGACGGCTCCATCGTCTACAACGGCACGCCCGAACTCATGGCTGTCTACGCGCGCATGGCGCGTGACGCCGGCGCGCGCATCATCGGCGGCTGCTGCGGCACCTCGCCGCGCCACCTGCGCGCCATGCGCGACGCGCTGGATGCGCAGGCCGCCACCGGCACCAGTCCTGGCCTGGACGAGATCGTCACCGCACTGGGCGACGTGTCCACCGGCGCGCGCGCGCAGTGGGGCGGGGCCCAGGACCGCCTTGCCGGGGCGGCGGCGGGTGCCGTGTTGTCGCGTGGTCGCGGACGCCGTTCGGGCGCACGGTCCGCCGACAGCGACAACGCCTGACGTCCACCGGGCCGCCGCGATGCGCGACGCCACGCGGGGCATGCTGCTGGTGGCGGGCGCCACGGTGTTCTGGAGTCTGAGTGGCGTCTTCGTGCGCTGGCTGCCGCGTGTCGACCCATGGACCTTCAACGCCTGGCGCGGCCTGGGCATGGGGCTCGCGGTCTTGGCGTGGACCGTGCTGGCCTACGGGCGCGGCATGCCGGCGCTGTTCCGGCGCGCCGACCCCCGGGCCGTGCTGGTCTGGGCCGGTTTCTTCGCCGCGGCCTCGTCGCTCTACATCCTCGCGCTGCAGATGGCCAGCGTGGCCGCCGTGTCCTGCGTGGGCGCCACCTCGGGCCTGTTCGCGGCGCTGATGGCCCGGGTGTGGCTGGGCGAGCGCACGCCGGCGGTCTTTTATGTGGCGATCACGGTGGCCATGGCCGGCGTGGCGTTCATCGCGCTGGGCGAAAGTGGCGCCTCGGTCACCGGTTTCGCGGGCGCGATGGTCGCCGTGGTCGTGGCCCTGAGCTTCGCCGGCCAGAGTGTCTCGCTGCGCCGTTACCGGTCCATGGACATGGAGCCCGCACTGGTGACCGGCGGCCTGGGCGTGTTCGCCGCGGTCGCTTGCACGGTGGGCCTGGCGCCACTGGCCGGAGGCACCATCGCCACGCTGCTGCTGATGGGCATGCTGCAGCTTGCCTTGCCGATGCTGCTCTACATGCGTGGCGCCCGCCATATCGCGGCCGTGCAGATGGTGCTGATCACCATGGCCGACGCCTTCCTGAACCCCCTGTGGGTCTGGCTGGTGCATGGCGAGTTGCCGGCACCACCGGTGTATGGCGGGGGCGCGTTGATCCTGGGGGCCATCGCATCCACGGCGTTGTGGCAGGCGCGGATGCGCGGTAGCCGATAGCGCAGGCGACGGTCATCCAGCCACCGCATCGGGAAGTGGTTGGAGAGGGGAATAAGCCCGTTTCGCACAGGGCGGCGCAGGGCCACAATGCCGCGCAGACACGCGAACATCGGGGAGGCGATGCCATGACCACAAGAGTGACGTCGCGCGGCCGCCAACACCTCAGGCCTGGCTGTGTGTGCCAACTCGTGCTGGCCACAGCTTTCGCTTCGTGGGTGCTGCCGGCTATGGCCGATCAGGCCCAAGACGATGAAGCAGCGTTGATTGCCAACGTGGAGGCCGACGGCACCCTCTTCGGATTCGCACTCGGGTGCGGGGTGGCGAACGAGCATCTCGAGAAATACCTGGCATTGAAAAGCAAGGCTGCGCAGGAGTTTGCCCGGTTGAAGGTTCCCAGGTACTCCGGTGCCGACTTCAGGAAGGATTTCGGCGCCGGAGTCGCGAATGCAAACCGCCTGATGGGCTCTGTGCAGAAGGGCTCCGCTGCGTTCGAGAGCAAATGCGTTCCGGTGCGTGCCAAGTTCCTGCACGCGGTCGAGGGAACGTAGCGTCCCACCGCGAGGAATTGAGGCCATGTTATCCCAACGCATCGAAAACCTCGGCGCATTGAAAGCGCTGGTGAGGAGCTGGTTCGCCGTCCAGGATAGGGAGATGGCAGATTCCCGCAACCATGCAGTGAGCTTCTTCCTGGAGGGTACGCCCAAGTCCGTCCGCGCCTCGCTCGCCAACGTGATCGAACCGTCGCAGTGGGAAGATCTTGATGGTGCTCTGTGGGGCTACAACAATGTCGATCAGAACTTCGGGCTGACTTTCGCAAGGGCGGGGCGCAAGCATGTCTATATGACGGCAAGTGTGCTGTCGCTGCACTTGGCGTACATAGACGAACTTCGCAATCTGCATGTTGCGGACGCGGACGAAGATCTCGATCCCTCGAGCCCGTCCTGAATGGGTTCGTCGGGGCATGACCCGCCCGGCAGGACCCTGCATGCCCGGCAAGACACGCTGAAGCATGCCGCCGTCGTGGCCTACAGCAGCTTGCGCCGCACCTTCTTGTCCCACTCCCGCACCAGGACCCGCTCCTCGCCCTCGTAGGCCTCCAGCCGCCCCGTGACGTGGAAGTGGGTCTTGGTCGCCGTCATCGCGGAATACGTTTCCGTGCGCACCTTCCAGTCGCCGCGTGCGCGTTCCTCGCTCCAGTGGCATTCCTGCTTCGCCGACAGCGGATCGTCGGGGTGGATGGTGTAGGTCTCGCGGCCGCAGGCCCAGGTGACCATGCCGTGTTCGCAAATTTCCGTACGGCCGAAGTCGTCCACGATCTGCAGACGTTGCACCCCGGTGCGTTGGTCGATGCTGATCTCCCGGCGGTTCGACGGGGGATCGATCTGTCGCAATTCCACTGGCGCTGCCGCCTCGGGCGCCGCGAACTCGGGCGCCTTTTCGCCACGGCGCGGCGCGCGCAGCGGCAGGTCCACATGGCTCGCGGCGGTGTGGATGCCCAGCGCCACGGGCTCCGGCGCGGGCCACATCATCGGCCAGTAGCTGGTCGAGATCGATACCCGCAGGCGGAAGCCCTTGGGCAGGCGGTAGGCCGTGTCGTCCAGCTGGATGCGCACCGTGGAGGCTTTGCCCGGCTCCAGCGCCTCGGGATGTTCATGCCCGTTGCGGTGGCATAGGTTCATCAGCGCATAACTCAGGCGCGAGACGGCGCCGTCGGGCCACACCGCGTTCAGGCGCACAGCCACATGGGCCACGGGTTTGTCGGACGTGAATTTCAGGTGCAGCACGGGCGCGCCCACCAGGTCCATGTCCTGGGTCAGCGGCGCCGTGTCGAAGGTCAGCGAGCCAGCATCGTCGCGGCGCTGGTCGCCCGGGAACTCCGGGCCCAGCCAGATGATGCAGTACTCGCCACCGTCCGCGCCGGTGGTCTGGGGTGAGGCCAATGGCTGCTGCGTGCTGCGGGTATCGCGGGTCTCCGCCAACGCACGATTCGCGTTGAGGTGCAGGCGCCAGTTGCGGTGCCGGTCCGAGGGCCAGACGCTGTCACTGACCCAGCGCCCCGGGATGTGCGTGACCGAGGCACCTGGCCGGCCGATCTCCATGATGTAGGTGCGGTGCGCCGGGTCCTGCCCCACGCCCGTATCGATGTCCTTGAGCCAGCGGTCCCACCAGCGCAACGCTTCCTGCAGGAATCCGATGCGCGGCTCGGGCACCGCGAAGTGCGGGTACTTGTGGGCCCAGGGGCCGATGAGGCCCTTGGCGGGGGACTGCAGGC
This sequence comes from Burkholderiaceae bacterium, assembly GCA_965278985.1. Lineage (GTDB taxonomy): Bacteria > Pseudomonadota > Gammaproteobacteria > Burkholderiales > Burkholderiaceae_C > CAISIP01. The sequence continues at coordinate 5,591,799 of OZ257131.1, forward strand.
CCGCTACGAGCCGCGGCACGGCATTGGTGTACGCGTCGTTCCAGCCGCCCACGGCCAGCACGGCCGCGGTGATGGCGCTGAAGTCTTCGTTCACCGAGCCGTGTTTCCAGTAGGCGTCGCGGTGCGGATGCTCCAGCCAGGGGATGGCGAGCAGCGGTTCGTTCTGCAGCCGCTCCATCCACATCGCGCGCCAACGGTCCTCGCCCACCAGCAGCGGATCCGGCGGACGCGAGGAATACGCGAACATGGTCGCCGACCAGCCCAGGTTCTCGTTGAGCAGCGTGCCGCCCTTGTAGTGGATGTCGTCGGTGTAGCGGTCGTCGGTGGAGCACAGTGTGACCACCGCGTCCAGCCCCGGCGGGCGCAGCGCCGCCACCTGCAGCCCGTTGAAGCCGCCCCAGGAGATGCCCATCATGCCGACGCGTCCGCTGCACCAGGGCTGCGCGCGCAGCCAGGCGATCAGCTCGCAGGCATCGTCCTGCTCCTGCTGCACGTACTCGTCGTGCATCAGGCCGCCGGAGTCGCCGTTGCCGCGCATGTCCACGCGCACGCAGGCATAACCGTGGCCCGCCAGGTAGGGGTGGGTGAGTGCGTCCCGCACATGCGTGCCGTCGCGCTTGCGGTAGGGCAGGTACTCCAGGATCACCGGCACCGGCTTCTTCTCGGCATCCACCGGCATCCAGATGCGCGCTGCCAGCTGCGTACCGTCGGCCAGGGGGATGAAAGTGTTGGGGATGTCGCGGACTTTGCGGGGGAAGGTCTTGCGGGTTTTCATGAGGCATGTTCAATGGCGTGGATGCACTCTACCAGCGCCGCTTCATGCAGCGGTTCCAGAAGCGACGCGCAAAAGCCGCACGTTGCCGTCCTCCGCCGCACCCTGCATGCGGGTCGCCTGGTCCCCCGCGAAGCGCCGCGCGAGTGCGTGGTGCAGGTGGGCCAGGCTGCCCTCGGCGGCGCCGTGGTCGCGCAGCGTGCAGACGATCTCCAGCGTGCCATCGGCATGCCGCAGGAATTCCACGCTGCGCGCCTGTACCGGCCAATCGATGATGGCGCCGGTGGATATCTCCCAGAAGCCGCCGTAGGGCCCCGGGTGCGCGCGCACCTCGTGCAGGTGCCGGTGCCCCACCAGCCATGCCACCACGCTGGGGTGGCGGTGCGCGACCTCCAGCAACGCGGCCGCGTGCCGGCGTTCGGGGTCGTCGCCGCGCTGGTTGACCAGCGACACCGTGCCGTGGTGGCTGGCCAGGATGGCGATGCGGCCCGGCTGGGCATCGACCTCGGACAGCTGCGCATTCAGCCAGGCCAGTTGCTGCGTGCCGATGCTGCCCTGGTAGTCGCCCGCGGGGTGGTTGGTGTCCAGCAGCAGGATGCGGGCATGTTCGGTGTCGATGACGGCGTCGGTGCAGGCATCGCGCACATGCTGCTGCGTGTAGCCGGCGCCGCCATGGCGCACATGGGCGGCGATCCAGGCCCGCTTGTCCACGGCGCCGCGGGATGCCAAGGCCTCGACGCGCCGCATCGCATCACGCGTGGCACCGCGCGAGAAGGCAGCTGGCTCCTGCACATAGAGCGACAGCGGGTCCGCCGGTGCAAAGCCCGCGGGCTGCTGCAGCAGCTTCGCACTGCCCGTCGCGATGGCCTCGATCGCGGGTTCCGGCAGCGCCGTGCCCTGGCGCATCAGGTCGTGGTTGCCGGGCAGGCAGGCCCAGGGGAAGCCCAGCCCGGCGCTGAGCAGCTCCGCACTGGCGCGTTGCACAAAGCCGGGTACCTCCGGGTAGCCCCGCGCTTTCCACGGATCGTCCACGCCGGGCTCCGGGCACCAGAAGGGCCAGGGGCCCGGGCCCCACTCGGTGGACGCGTCGTGCACGCCGCCGTGCGCGCTGAGCCGCGTCCGCCCACCGGCCAGGATGGTCAGGAAAGCCTCCCACTCGTTGTGCTGCGCGTTGTCGATGTTATCGCCCAGGCACAGGGCCAGGTCATGGGGCTGCAGCCGCGCGGCGTCCACATGCGCCGCCAGGGCCCAATGCGTCAGTGCCTCGTAGGGCCGGTGCATGTGCAGCAGCGGCTGCCACAGCGGGTCGTCCCCCAGCAGCTCCACCCATTCACAGCGAGCGGGTGACACGGTGTCGACCACCTGCACGTCGCTCATCACCAGCAGGCGCAGGAGGCTTGTGCCCTGGCCGGTGGGCACGGACGCGCCCAGGTCGTTGCGCAGGAGGTGGCTTGGGAGCGTCTGCATGGGGTGCATCGAATGAATGGCGATGGACGCTGCAGTATCCTCCTGCGCCATGCCCTCTCCATCGCCCACGTCCGCTTCCTATCTGGTCGGTGTCGACACCGGCGGCACCTACACCGACGCCGCGATCATCGAAGCCCATGGCCACCGCGTGGTGGCCCGCGCCAAGGCCATCACCACCAAGGGCGATCTCGCCATCGGTGTCAACGAAGCCATCACGCAGGCCATCGCGTTGTTGCCGCAGGGGCTGGACGCGCGCGACATCCGGCTGGTGTCGGTGTCCACCACGCTGGCCACCAACGCCGTGGTCGAGGGCCATGGCAGCGCTGTGGGCGTGGTGCTGGTCGGCTTCGATGCGCAGATGGTGGAGCGCACCGGCATCGCCGCGGCCTTTCCCGGCATGCCGGTGGTCACCATCGCAGGCGGGCACGACCACAACGGCGACGCACGCATGCCGCTGGACCTCGCGGCCCTGGACGCGGCCCTCGACGGCATGGGCGGCCAGGTGGAGGCCTTCGCCGTGGCCGCTAGCTTCGCGGTGCGCAACGCGGCGCACGAACACGCCGCACGCGAACGCATCGTGGCGCTCACCGGCAAGCCGGTGACCCTGTCCACGGAGCTGTCCTCGTCGCTGGATGCGCCGCGCCGCGCACTCACGGCCGCGCTCAACGCCCGCCTGATCGGCCGCGTGGTGATGCTGATCGACGCCGTGCAGCGCGCGATGGCGCAGCTGCGCATCGACTGCCCGCTGATGATCGTGAAGGGCGACGGCACGCTGGCGCTGGCCGAGAGCGTGGCCACGCGGCCCATCGAGACCGTGTTGTCCGGCCCTGCGGCCAGCCTGGTGGGGGCGCAGTGGCTTTCGGGCCAGCAGAGCTTCATCCTCTCGGACATGGGCGGCACCACCACCGACCTGGGCGTGATGCAGGACGGCCGGCCCCGCGTGACGGAAGAAGGCGCCGAGGTCGGGGGCTGGCGCACCATGGTGCGGGCCATCGACGTGCGCACCATCGGCCTGGGTGGGGATAGCGAGGTGCACATCGGTCCGCAGGGCAAGTTGACGGTGGGGCCGCAACGCATCGTGCCGGTGGCGTTGCTGGCCGCGCGGTATCCGGAGACGCTGGAGTTGCTGCAGGCCGACTTGGCGGACGTGGAGGGGGGCAGCGCCGCCCACGGCCGCTTCGTGTTGCTTCCCTTCGGCGCGCAGCAGGCGGCCACGGCCGCGGACCTCAGCGCCCGCGAGCGCGAACTGCTGGCCAAGGTCACGCCGCGGCCCCAGGCATTGCGCCGCCTTGCCACGTCACTGGGCGCGCAGCGGGCCGTGGCGTCCCTCAAGCGCAAGGGCCTGCTGCAGGTCAGCGGCTTCACACCCTCGGACGCGGCCCATGTGCTGGACCTGCAGCACAACTGGTCGCGCGAGGGCGCGGTGCTGGCGGCGCAGCTGGCCACGCGGCTGCGCGACATGAAGTTCCCCACGCCCGAACGCACGCAGGCCTTCGCGCGCGCGGTGTGGAGCGAGACGGTGCGCCTGAGCGCCCGCGCGATCCTGGACACCGCAGTGGGCGAACACCTGCGCGAGGACAAGCTGATCCACGCGGTCTGCGCTGGCGAGGGCCGGCTGGGCCTGGCCCGCATCACGGTGCGGCCCGAGGTGCCCGTGGTGGCAGTGGGCGGTCCGGTGGGCGTGTATTACGGCGAGGTCGCCCGGCGCCTGGGCTGCGACGTGGTGTTTCCCGAATTCGGCGATGTCGCCAATGCCGTGGGTGCCGCCACCGGCGTCGTGGCACACAGCGTCACGGTGCGCGTGGCCGGCGACGGCAGCGGCCTCTTCATGCTGCACTCCACCGTGGGCACGCGCCAGTTCACCGACCCGGCCGCGGCGCTGGAAGCTGCCACCACGCTGGCCCGCCAGGCCGCGCACGATGCGGTGGTTGCGATGGGCGCGGCTTCACCGCAGGTGAAGCTGACCGTGACGAAGCAGATGCTGCCCAATGCCGTGAGCGACACCGGGCTGCTGGAGGCGGTGGTGCTGGCGGAGGCCGTGGGCCGGCCGGAGACCTGAGGTCCGGCGCCGTTCCCGGCGCGCCCCGCGGACCAGCGTGAGGGGCATGCCTTCCGGAGTGGTGATCAAGCGGGCTTGAAGTTCGGCTTTCTCTTTTCCAGAACGGCCTGCACCGCTTCCTTCGCTTCGGCCGTTGTCTTGATGATCGAGGTGGCGAAACACTCGACGTGGTAGCCCTCGTCCAGGTCCATGTGCTCCGTGAGGTTCATGGTTTCCTTCATGAGCTTGATGCACATGGGGCTGTGTTCGCAGATGCGTTGGGCGATGCGCGTCGCTGCGTCCATCAGCTCGCCTGGCGCCACCACCTCCTGGATCACCCCCATCGCATGGAAGTAGCGGGCATCGACGAAGTCGCCGGTGAACGCCATCATGCGCACCACCTTGTCGGGGACGAGCCGGCGCAGGTGCCGTGTGCCGCCCATGATGCCGACCTTGACTTCGGGCAGCGAGAACTTCGCGGTGTCGCTGGCCACCACGATGTCGCACGACGCCATCAATGCCAGGCCCCCGCCCAGCGCATAGCCATTGACCGCCGCGATCATCGGGACACGGTGGTTGCGCACGGCATGGAACACGGCGCGAATCAGCTCCGTGCGTGTCTGCGCGCTCACGGCATCCAGCTGCGCATGTTCGTTCAGGTCCCCGCCCGAGACGAAGGATTTCTCGCCCGAGCCCGTGAGGATCACGCACAACACCGACGCGTCCCCACTGCTCTCGCGCAGCACGGCCAGCAGCTCCTGGTAGGCCTCCAGGTTCATGGCATTGCGTGGCGGCCGGTCGATGCGGATGATCTGGATGCCCGCGTGGACCGCGCTTCGCTCGACCTGGATGAACTGCTTCATGGGGTGTCTCCGGAGGGGTGGACGGGCAGGGCGCTTGCCCCTGTCAGTTGGCGGAGGCCAGCAGGCGCATGGCCTGTACCAGATGGGGCTTGTCCAGCATCTTGCCTTCCAGCTGCACCGCGCCTGCGCCCAGCTTCGCGTCGTCGAACGCCTGTACCACGGCCCTTGCGTGCGCCACTTCCGCTGCGTCCGGCGAGAAGCCGGCATTGATGGTGTCCACCTGGTCCGGGTGGATCGCCATCTTGCCGTTGAAGCCTGCGCGGCGCGAGGCACGCACATCGCGCAGCAAGGCTTCCTGGTCGCGGAAATTGGTGCTGATGGTCTCGATGGCCTGCACGCCCGCGGCATGTGCACCCAGCAGGCACAGCGAGCGCGCGAGCTGGTAGGTGAACTCGTACTCGCCACCCTCCACACGGTTGCTGGCGGCCCCCACCGCGGCCGACAGGTCTTCGGCGCCCCAGGTGATGCCGGCAAGGCGCGGGGAGCAGCCTTTGTAGGAGTTGAGCGTGAACATCGCCTCGGGCGTTTCGGTGGCGACAGGCAGGATGCGGATCGCGCCCTGCGGCACGCCCTCGCGCTGCTCCAGCGCGCTGAGGTAGTGGTCCAGCCGCACCACGTCCTGGGCGGATTCGACCTTGGGCAGCATGATGCCGTCGGGTGCACCCCCCACGATGGCTGCCAGGTCGGCCAGGGACATCGGGTTGGACAGCGCATTCACGCGCACCCACAGTTGCTGGCGGCTGCGGTCTGTGTGCGCCGCCAGGAACTCGCGCACCATGGATCGGGCCATGTCGATGCGCTCGATGGCAACGGAGTCTTCCAGGTCGAGGATCAGGCCGCTGGCACGCGTGCCAGCGGCCTTGGCCATCTTCTTGTCGGAGTCGCCGGGCACGAACAACAGCGACTTGAGCGTTGCGCGGACAGGGGTGTGGGTATCGGACATCGGTGGTGCTGAAGCGAGCGTCACCTGCCCTGGAAGACAGGCTTGCGTTTCTCGAAGAAGGCCTTGACGCCTTCCTTGTGGTCATCGGTCATCAGTGCCAGGCTCTGCGCCCAGAGCTCGGCGTCGAGGTAGGCCTCCAGCGTCGGCTGGTATATCTGCTTGTACAGCTTCTTGGCCGTGCTGTAGGCGAAAGTGGGTCCGCTCGCCAGTTCCTGCGCATAGGCTCGCGCCGTGGCGTCGAGTTCGTCGTCGGGCACGACGCGATTGACCAGACCCAGCGCAAGTGCTTCCTGGGCGTCCACGCGCCTGCCGGACATGGTCAGCTCCTTGGCCCGCAACAGGCCGAGATGCTGTGTGAGGAAGTAGATGGCCCCGCCGTCGGGTGCGACACCCACGTGCCGGAAGACCTGGGTGAACCTGGCGGTGTCCGAGGCGATCACCGCGTCGCAGGCCATGGCCATGCTCCAGCCGATGCCTGCCACCGCGCCACGCACGCTGGCCACCACCGGCTTGTCGATGTTGGCCAGGTTGCGCACCATGCGGTGGGCCAGGCGCAGCAGATCGCGCGCGGTGGTGGGGGTGAAATCACCCATGCGCCCCACGTCGCCGCTGGCGCAGAAGGCCTTGCCTGCGGCCGTGAGCAGCACGGCGCGCACCTCGGGGTCACGCGCCGCCGTCTCGAAATGGTCGCCCAGGGCCTGGCGCATCTCGGGCGTGAGCGCATTCATCTTCTCGGGCCGGTCCAGTGTGATGGTGGCCAGGCCGTCCTGGACTTCGTAGCGCGCTGTCATGGGGATGTGGTGATTTGCATGGATCGTGTTGTGCTGGGCTCAGCGTCCCTGGAACGCAGCAGGGCGCTTCTGCGCAAAAGCCGCAGTGCCTTCCGCCACGTCTTCCGAAGACTGCAGCAGGCGCAGCATGAGCTGCTCCAAGCGCAGGCCCGTGGCCAGATCCACGTCCCGGCTGCGAATCGCCAGTTCCTTCGCCGCCTGCACCGCCAGTGGGGCGTTCGCGGCCAGTCGCCGCGCGTATTCCACGGCCTTGGGCATCAGGTCTGCAGGCGGGACGACGTGGTTGACGAGGCCCCAGCGCAGCGCAGTCTGCGCATCGAAGCTGTCACCGAACAACAGCAGCTCCATGGCGATGGCATGGGGCAGTTGCTGGGCGATGCGCTGCGTGCCTCCATTGGCCGGAAAGGCGCCGCGTTTGACTTCGGACACCGAGAAGGTCGCATGCTCCACGCAGATGCGGAAGTCGGTGGCCAGCAGCAGGGTCATGCCCCCGCCGATGCAATAGCCGTTGACGGCCGCGATCACCGGCTTCCACACCTCCAGACCGCGGTTGAGCAACTGGCCCTTCTGCGTCAGCAGCAGCTCCGATAGCGGGGGCTGCTGGCCCAGGAAGGACTTCAGGTCCGCGCCGGCGGAGAAGGACTTGTCTCCCGCGCCGGTGATGATGGCCACCCGGACCTCCGGGTCGTCGCGCACCCGGATCCAGGCGTCCGACAAGGCCTCGTAGTGCGCGCCGTCCATCGCGTTCATCCGCTCGGGGCGGTTGATGGTGATGGTGGCGACGTGGTTGTCCAGGGTGAATTCGATGGCCATCGGGTGTGGTGTCTTGTGTTGGTGGTGTTCAGAAATCCAGAACCAGCGGCGCGTTGGAAAACGCATTCAATGCCGCCGTCACCGCCGCCAGGTGCCGCGCCATCCTGCGCCGGGCGGCATCGGCGTCCTGCGCCGTGATGGCGTCCAGGATGCGGCGGTGGGCCTGTATCACCTGGTGGCGCACGTCTTCGGTCGAGAAGTTGTCGATGGCCGTGGCCTTGTAGATCAGGTTGGAGATGGACAACATGATCGCGCGCAGCATCTCGTTGTGGCTGGCCGACGCGATGACCATGTGCCAATGGACGTTCTCGCTCAGGAAGCGTGGCAGGTCGTCGAACGCGTCCTCGATGCGTTGGGTGGATGCGATCAGCAGCTGCAGTTCTTCGTCGCTGCGGTTCTGGGCGGCCAGCGCGGCCAGGGAGGGCTCGATGGCTTCGCGCGTCTGCAGCAGCGAAGACAGGCTCAGGCCCCGTCCATGCACGAACAGCGACAGCGAGCGGCCCAGGGACTCGTCGTCTGGCCGGTTGGTCACGGTGCCGCCGAAACGTCCGGGGCGTGTCGCCACCAGGTTCTCGGCCGCCAGGATGCGCAGGGCTTCGCGGACCGATGAGCGGCTCAGCCCCGTCTGCAGGACCAGGTCGCGCTCGGTGGGCAGCGGCGCACCGGCGGGCAGGTCGTTGCTCAGGATCTGGCGCCGCAGTTCGCGCGCCAGCACCTCCGAGGTCTTGGGCACCGAAATCGTGGAAAGTTTGACGTGCGTCATGGTGTGGGATTGATAGGTTGTATGATACGCCAATTCAAATGTCTGACCATTGAACTTTCAGTCATTTGAAACGAGTCTGCGGCGATGCGTCGGTGACGCCGCGTTGCGAAGGACTTCGTAAGAAGACAGGAGCATCGGATGAGTGAGCAGCCAGCGCAATCGCCACCTCTGCGGTCGATCACGGTCATCGACCTGGGCCAGATCTACAACGGGTCCTACGCCACCTTCCTGATGGCGATGGCAGGCGCGCGCGTGATCAAGATCGAGCCCAAGGGGGGCGAACATCTGCGCCGCAGGGCGAGCGTGGGGGGTGCTGCGTTGCCGTTCGCCATGCTCAACTCCAACAAGCTCTGCGCCACGCTCGACTTGAAGTCGGAGCAGGGCCGCGCATTGTTGCGCAGCATGGTCCAGCGCGCCGACGTGCTACTGGAGAATTTCGCACCCGGCACCATGGACCGCCTCGGCGTCGGTTGGGAGGTGTTGCGGGCCGTGAACCCCCGGCTGGTCTACGCGTCCGGATCCGGCTTCGGCCTGAGCGGCCCGTACCGCAACTATCCTGCGATGGACCTGACGGTGCAGGCCATGGCCGGCATCATGAGCATCACGGGCTTTGCCGACCGGCCGCCTGTCAAGGCCGGTCCGGCGATGTGCGATTTCTTCGGTGGTGTCCACCTCTATGGGGCCGTGATGACAGCGCTGTTCGAGCGCAGCCTGACGAACCAGGGCCGCCTCGTCGAGGTGTCCATGCAGGAGGCGGTGTATGCATCCCTGAGCTCCAACCTCGGCCTGATGCTGGGCAACGACCAGACCGTTCCCATGCGCACCGGAAACCGCCATGGGGGCCTGGCGGAAGCACCGTACAACGTCTACCCCACCAGCGATGGCTATATCGCCATCATTTGCGTGGGCGAGACGCATTGGCGATCGCTGGTCAGGGTCATGGAGCGGCCCGAGCTCCAGGACGATCCGCGCTTTGCCAACCTCGGGGCGCGCGTGGCGAACATGGACGCGGTGGACGCACTCGTGGGCGAATTCAGCGCGCGTTTCGGCCGCGAAGAGCTCTTCCAGTTGCTGTTGAAGAACCGCGTCCCCTGTGCGCCGGTGCGCGATCTGCAGGACGTGACCCACGATCCACACATGCTTGCGCGCCGGGCCATCGAGTGGATCGACCATCCCGACCTCGGCAACGTGCCCCTTCCGAACTCGCCCATGCGTTACGAAGGCACCGAGCCGCTGCCCATCGTGCCCAGCCGCCGGCTCGGCGAAGACAACGACAAGGTCTATGGCGACTGGCTGGGCCTGCCGCCAGACGAACTTGCACGGCTCAAGGCGGAGGCCGTGATCTGAAACACCCTGAAGAGGGTGTCCATCCTGATTTTTTACAACGTGGATCCAAGGAGACTGTCATGAAAAAACGTGCATTCATTTCCGCCGTTGTCGGCGTGGTGGGCCTGGGCCTGGGTGTTGGTGCTGCGGCGCAGACCGACTACCCACGCCAGAACATCACCATCGTCCTGCCCTTCGGCCCGGGCAGTGGCACCGACATCCTCACGCGCCTGGTCGCGCAGAAGCTCAGCGAGACCATGGGCAAGCCCGTGGTCATCGACAACAAGCCCGGAGCCAACGGCTCCATCGCCTCCGAGTTCGTGGCCCGGGCCAAGCCTGACGGCTATACGCTGCTGGTGGGAACCAATTCCACGCACGGCGCGAATCCCGCGCTGCTCAAGGAGATGCGCTACGACCCGGTCAAGAGCTTCGAACACGTCAACCGCGTGGCGGTCTTCACGAGCATCGTGGTCGTCAACCCGAACCTTCCGGTCAAGAACATGCGCGAGCTCATCGCCTATGGCAAGACCAACGAGCTGACACTGGCCACGGGCAATGCCAGCGGCGTGGTGCAGAGCGAGACGCTGGCACGCCAGGTGGGTTGGAAGCAGCTGCTGCGCGTGCCGTTCAAGAGCAACCCACCGGCCATGGCCGAAGTCATCGCAGGCCGGGTCAACATGATGTTCAGCGACGTCGCAGCGGCGCAGGCGCAGGTCAAGGCCGGCAACCTGCGTGCCCTGGCGGTCACTTCCAAGACGCGCAGCGGCTTGATGCCCGACCTGCCGACGGTGGCGGAGAGTGGCGTGCCCGACTACGATCTTTCGGGATGGAACGGCCTTTTCGCGCCCGCCGGCACACCGCGCGAGATCGTCGAGAAGCTCAATGCGGAAATCGCCAAGATCGTGCAGATGCCCGATGTGCGCGCCCGCATGCTGGAGATCGGGGCCGAGCCCGGACCCATGAAGCCTGCCGAATACGCGGCATGGGTACAGGGCGAGGTCAACAAATGGTCCTCGCTGGTGCGTGAAGCCGGTATCCAGCCCGAGTAACCGGCGCAGCCATTCATCGAAAGAACCAGACATGGATTTCCGCTTCAACGACGAACAGCGCATGTGGCACGACACCCTGCACTCCTTCATGGAGAAGCAGGTCGGCCGCGAGTACACCCGCGAGCACGACGCCAGCCGCGAGTTTCCCTGGGAGGTCTACCGCAAGATGGGCGAGCAGGGCTGGCTGGGCCTGCTGCTGCCGGAGGCCGATGGCGGTGTCGATGCCGACCCCGTGATGTTCGCGATCTTCTGCGAGGCCATCGCCAAGTACAGCCTGGACACGGCGGCCTGCATGATGACGTCGATGTTCACCGCCACGAACATCTCCGCCCACGGTACGCCTGAACAGAAAGCGAAGTACCTTCCGGCCTTCCTGCGCGGGGAGAAGACCTTCTCCATCGGCATGACCGAACCGCAGTCCGGCTCGGACGCCGCCGGCGTGCGGACCAAGGCGGTGCAAGAGGGCGACGAATGGGTGCTCAATGGCAACAAGACCTTCATCTCCGGTGCCCACCTTCCGGGTGCGACCATCGTGTTGCTGACCCGTACCGGCGAAGAGCGGTACAAGGGGCTGAGCCTGTTCCTGGTGCCCAACGTCACCCCTGGGTTGACCGTCACCAAGCTCAACACCATCGTGCGGCGCAGCCTGGGCACCACGCAGCTTTACCTGGACAACGTGCGCCTGCCGAAGGACGCGCTGCTCGGCGAACTCGGCATGGGCTGGACCTACATCGGCGAACACCTGGAGCACGAGCGGCTCAGCCTGGCAGCCTCCTACGTCGGCAATGCGCAGACCGCGCTGGACGACACCATTGCCTATACCAAGCAGCGCAAGGCCTTCGGCAAGTCGCTGTCGGACTTCCAGGTGCTCAAGCACCGCATGGCGGAAGATGCGATCAACGTGGAGGCAGCGCGGCTGCTCACATACTCGGCAGCCGCCAAAATGGCCCGGGGCGAGCCTGCCTTGAAAGAGGTGTCCATGGCCAAGGTGTTCGCGGTCGACACGCTCTTCAAGACCGCATTCAACGGCATGCAGGCCCTCGGCGGCTACGCGCAATTGCCCGAGATGGACATGGAACGGTACCTGCGCGAGGCCAAGCACGGCATGGTGGGCGGCGGCGCCAACGAGATCCAGAAGAGCATCATCGCCAAGCAGATGGGGCTGTAGTTTCAGGCATCGCGCGAGACACGGACTGCGGCGCCAGCCGCTACGCGGCGGCGCGCAAACGCCCCCGCCACCAGCAAACCCGACAACAGCATCGCCCAGGTCCCCGGCTCCGGCACGGCCGCAGCAATGCGGAAGATGTTGCCGTTCAGCCCCATCGCATACAGGTTGCCCAGGCCGTCCTCACCGAAGGAGGTGAGCTGGTTGGCCCCGAAGGGCGTGCCCAGGTCCACGGTGCGGTCCTGGAATCCTGAGGCCAGGCCTCCGTCCAGTGTGAAGATGCGGCCCGAGACAAAGTCGCCGAAGAAATAGGTGCCGTCCAGGCCCGGCTCGCCGGTGCCGCGGTAGACATAGCCACCGATGATGGACGCGCCGGTGCTGGCGCCGTGGGCGTAGTCGTACAAGGGCCCGGTGGCATTGGCCGGTGCGGCATCTCCCACGCCCGGGTTGTCGGCGGTGCCTTCCCGCGCGCGCCAGCCGTAATTGGCGCCACCCGCCGCATCCGCAAGCTCCAGGTTGACCTCTTCGCGTGCGCCCTGGCCCACGTCGGCGATCCACAGGTTGCCCGACTGCCGGTCGAAACTGTTGCGGTAAGGGTTGCGCAGGCCATAGGCCCAGACCGCGTCGTCGAGCGCGGTGGTGCCACCGACGAAGGGGTTGCTGGTGGGGACCGTGTAGCCCGAGACCGCACCTGGCGTGACCCGCAGGATCTTGCCCAGCGGGTCGTTCAGGTTCTGCGCGCGGTTCTGGGGGTCGTTGCTGCTACCACCGTCGCCCGTGGCGATATAGAGCTGGCCGGAGGTGTCGCCGGGGCGGAAGCCGATCCAGCCCGCCTTGTGGTTGGTGGGCCGGTTGGGGTCAGTGGCCTCACCGGGCTGGTCGATGCTGAGGATGGTCTGGCGCGATGTTGCGTTGGCAGTGGTCGCGCCCGCCGAACCGGCGTTGAAGGACGCGACCACGGTGTTCTTGGTGGTGTTGTCGATGTAGTTCACGAAGAACCGGCCATTGCTGTTGAAGTTCGGGTCGAAGGCCAGGCCCAGCAGGCCGCCCTCACCGGCGCTGTCCACCAGGGTGCGGATATCGAGGTAGGTGGACACGGTACCGCCGCTGAGCATCTGGATGCGGCCCGCCTTCTCTACCACGAAGAGCCGGGAGTCTCCTGTAGGGGCCGTCAGGTAGACGGGGGTGTTGAAACCGCTGCCCACCTGTACCGCGTCCAGTGCCAGCGCGGGCGCGGCCGCTGCGACCAAGCCGGCCGCGACAGCGGCGCCCCACAAGATGTTTTGCATGGTCTTGTCACCCTGTGTGTATGAAGCCTTCGACATCCGTTTGGATGAGTCACTTCTTGCGCGAGTATGGAGAGCAACCCTGCGAGCCGGCAAGCGTCCCGCCATTCCCGTTTTCGGCTCGCGGGAAAATACCAGGAGTCGTGCACTCGACCTTGCAGAACCTCCACGCAATGGTGCGGTAAGGAGTCAAGGCTCCATCACCGAGGCAGGCGGATGCTGCAACGTGTCGAGGATGGTCTGGATGCCCGTGCGCACCTGCTCCAGCGTGGTGGGCTTGTTGAGGCTGATGCGCACGGCGTGCGGCGTCGGTGTGCGGCCGGCGGCGAAATGGTCCGCGCCGCGCACCAGCACGCCCCGCTGCCGCAGCGCGGCGGAGAACGGCCCCGCGCGCCACGGCTCGGGCAGTGGCAGCCACAGGTGCGGGTAGTGCGGCGCCCAGCCGATGGGCGTGTTGCCCAGCAGCTGGCGCGCCACGGCCTGGCGTTCGGCGATCACGCCGCGTTGCAGCGCGATCAGGTGCTCGGCCTCGCCGCTGTCCACCCAGCGCGTGGCGATCTCGGCCATCAGCGGCGCCACCATCCAGCAGTCGATGCGGATGCTGGCCGCCACCTTGTCCAGCCAGGCTGGCGATGCTTCGAGGTAGCCCACGCGCAGTCCCGGCGCCATGACCTTGCTGAAGCTTGCGAGCAGGAAGGACTGGTCGGGCAACAGCGTGGAGAGCGCCGGCAGCGGGTCGGGTACCGCGGCGGCGTGCACCACGTCCTCCAGCACCAGCAGGTTGTGGCGCCGCGCGACGGCGGCGATCTGCTCACGCCGTGCCATCGACATGGTGCAGGCCATCGGGTTGTGCAAGGTGGGCGAGCAGAACAGCAGCCGTGTGCTGAAGGTCTGGACCGCGCGCTCCAGCGCATCGGGCAGCAGGCCTTCGGTGTCCATTTCCAGTCCAATCACCTGCAGTCGCATCGAGCGCGCCAGCGCCAGCAGGCCGGGGTAGCTCAGCGATTCCGTCAGCAGCGTGTCGCCGGGCCGCGCGATGGTGCGCAACACGCCCGCCAGAGCATGTTGCGCGCCGTGCGTGACCATCACGCGGGTCCAGTCCCGGGCCGTGCCGAAACGCGAGAGCCATTGCGCCCCCGAGGTGCGGTGGCGCTGCATGCCGGCCTCGGGCTGGTAGCGCAGCAGCTCGGCCATCGTGCTCTCGGACTGGGTCACCGCCAACAGGGCACGCTGCAGGGCACCCACGTCGTCGGTGGCCGTGACCACGTTGTAGGCCATGTCGATGTGTGGCGTGGCCTGCACCGGCGCCTGCACGGTGCTGTCCAGGTTGCGCACATAGGTGCCGTCGCCCACGCGGGCCAGTGCCAGGTGCTGCTTTTCGAGGCTGGCATAGGCGCGGCTGATGGTGCCGGTGGTCACGCCGAGCTTCTTGGCCAGCACGCGGTGTGGCGGCAGCTTCTCGCCGGCCACCAGCTGGCCGTTCAGGATGGCCTGGGCGAGGTCGGCGGCGATGGCCTGGTATTTGGGAAGGGTTGCCGGTGTCGGTGAATCGCTGGGCATGGGGAACTATTCGGCAAATTGACAGGCGTCAATATCGCAAATGCATCGCTGGAGTGGAAGTCTTTTGCATCCAACGGCGCAGACTTTGTTGCGATAGCAGGCCTGGAAGTGTCGAAATCCTGCCGTCCAACGAAGCGTGTCGACCGTCGAACACGCAATTTCGCGCCGAATGCGAAAGCAAGCCCTTGATTTTTCTGCTGCGAATGGTTGTTTTAACGCTGGATGGGCGATGGTCCACATCATGCTTGGTCTGGCCTGGCGCCAACCGACGCGCTGGCGAGGGCTGTAGAGCCCTTCGCCCCCTCATTCAACACACACAGGAGATATTGGTGAACCAGACTTCCGGCAATACATTCGCGCAATGCAAATGGGGCGTCTCGCTGCTCGGCGTAGCAGCATCCTTCGTGCTGGCCGGCACGGCGGCCGCAGCGGCGGTGACCGTGCTTCCCGGGGACCCCTCGTGGAGTTCCGGCGCTGAGAATGCTGCGGGTGCGAGCACCGTGATCAGCGGCACCGCCCCTCAGTCCGGCAATGGCTCGTTGGAGTTGTCGGGTGATCGCACCCGCTTCGTGTACGGGAGCATCTACAGCCCTGCATCCAACCTCGGGCTGCTGGACCAGATCAAGGCGCTGACGTACCAATGGCAAGTCGCCGTGGGAAGCACCAGCAACTACAGCCCCGATTACACGCCCGCCCTGCGCTTGCACATCTTCGACGGCACCCAGCGCAGCGAGTTGATCTGGGAAGGTGCCTACAACGGGGTCTATGGCAACATGGACGAGGGTACCTGGTACACCTCGGGTGCGGGAGACCTGTTCTATCGCAACCAGACAGGCATCGGCCTGACCTTCACCTCCGGAGGCGCGCAGCTCAACCAGTCGCTCGCGGACTGGATCGCCGGTGACCAGTGGTACAGCGCCGATGCCTATATTGCAGGCATCAGCGTGGGTTCTGGTAGTGGCATTGGTGCTGGGTACCATGCATTCGCGGACAACGTGACCTTGGCCATCGGAAATGCATCCACGACCTTCAACTTCGAGGTCTCCGCGAATGCGGTGCCAGAGCCCGGATCCATCGCCCTGGTGGGTGTGGGACTGCTCGGGTTGCTAGCCGCCCGCCGTCGCAAGGCCTGATCGCGGCGTGCCCCTCTGAAAACCCGGCAGACGCCGGGTTTTTTTGTTGGCGCAAGGGCCTCCGGGATCGGCCGCCGTTCCATTAGGCGACCTAATGCTGCAGCCTGCATTTCCTGGTTTGCCCGCGCATGGCCCCGGCGTGATACTGCTTCGGTCATACCGACAAGAGCGATGGACCCATGGCAAATATCGAGATCATCCCAACACCCGGCCATCCGCCGCGGTTGCTGCTGCTGCGCGATGGTGCTGCAGATGCGCCGCTCCCCGCGCTCTGGCTGCGTTCCCGCAGTCCTGATCCCTCGCAGCGGGACGCGGTCACGGGCCAGCGGCTGGTAAACCCGCATCTCCTGCCGGAGGACCTGGCCGTCACGGCGGCGCGCATGGACGACGGCCGGCTGCATGTTTCTTTCAGCGATGGCTTCGCTGGGTGGTTCGATGTGCAGGAGTTGATTGACGGAGCGGTGCTGGACGAGGCTTGTCCACCTCCGCTGCCCTGGACGGCCAGCCCTGCGCCACGGCCGGTCCACCAATGGAGTGACCTGGTGGATGACATGGCGCTGCATCGCGCGCTCGGTGATTTCATCCGGTTGGGCTTCCTGCTCATCCACGGCACCCCCACCACGCGCGACGCCATCCTCACCATCGCCCGGCGCTTCGGCTTCGTGCGCGACACGAACTTCGGCGCCTTCTTCGAGGTCGTGTCCAGCCCCGACTCCACCGACCTGGCCTATCGCCCGGTGGCGCTGGGCCCCCATACCGACAACCCCTACCGCACGCCCGTGCCCGGCATCCAGCTGCTGCAGTGCCTGCAGAACGAGACCTCCGGCGGCCTGTCGACGCTGGTCGACAGCCTGGCTGTGGCGGCGCAGCTGCAGCAGGAAGATCCTGAGGGCTTCGCGCTGCTGGCGCGCGTGCCGGTGCGCTTCGAATACCGCGACGCCACCACGTCGCTCATCGCCGTCAAGCCGATGGTCGAGGTCGACGGCAGCGGCGCGATGGTGGGCGTGCACTACAGCCCGCGACTGGACGACCTGCCGCTGATGTCCGAGGACGACACGCGCCGCTACCACCGCGCGCGCAAGCGCTTCGGCCTGCTGCTGGAAGACCCGCGCTACGAGCTGCGCTTCAAGCTCGACCCCGGCCAGATGATGATGTTCGACAACAACCGCGTGCTGCATGGCCGCACCGCCTTCGACCCGCGCGAAGGCCACCGCCAGCTGCAGGGCTGCTACATCGACCGCGACGGCCCACGCAGCCTGTACCGTGTGCTGCAGCGGCGCTTCGCCACCCCCTGAAAGGATTCGACCCATGCAGACCGTTGCATTCACCGCCATGAAAGATGGCACGGCCGAGGACTACCGTTTCCTGCACGGCCTGGAGACCCAATACATCCGCGCCTTGCCGGACCGTCTGTTGCAGGCGCTGGAGCGCCTGGGCGACTCGCTGCAGGGCTACCAGGTGAGCCGCTTGGAGCATTCGCTACAAAGCGCCACGCGTGCCGAGGCCGATGGCGCCGACATCGAGACCATCGTGGCGGCACTGCTGCACGACCTGGGCGACGAGCTCTCGCCCGAGAACCACTCGCAGCTCGCGGCGTCCATCGTGCGCCCCTATGTGCGCGCCGAGGTGACCTGGATCATCGAGATGCACGGCCTCTTCCAGATGAAGTACTACGCCCACCACTACGGGCGCGACACCGACGGCCACCTGGCCCACAAGGACCACCCCTGGTACGACGCCTGCTGGCGCTTCTGCGAGCGGTATGACCAGGCCGCCTTCGACCCGGCCTACCGCAGCAAGCCGCTGGCGTATTTCGCGCCGATGGTGCGCGAGGTGTTCAGCCGTGCGCCCTTCGATCCGGCGGTGTTGCAGGAGCCGCAGCGCTTGGCGGCTTGACGAGGATTCGTTGATCCGCGCGGTGGCCCACATGGAGGCTGCAGTTGGCTGACGGAACGATGGCGTAACCGGTTCGTGCGTAAAAACTGCGCGGAAGCGGGCACTTCGGCCGCGTATGCTCCCGACAAAGCAGCGGCGTTGGCCAAGCTGCAGATTCGGGAGGGGCCATGTTGTTTGATCCTGCGCGTCACGAGCCTTTGCAGCCCATACCCTGGGACGAAGCAAGGGTTCGGGCCTGCATCGCCCAGATCGTGAACGACGCCGAGTCGCGGTTCACGCCAGGGGCCTGGTGGCCGCCACACCCGCGTGACATCGATCCGGGTAACGGTGCTCCGCAGCCCCTCACGCCGCTGTATCACGGCGCATGTGGCGTGGTGTGGGCGTTGCACTATCTGCAAGAAATCGGCGCCGTGCGTTTACAGCGCAATTACCGGGACGCAGCGTTGTTGGCAGACCTGCTGGCGCGCAACAACGACTGGCTGGGCAAAGGCGCAGCCGCGCAGGCCGGTTCCTTCATGATGGGCGAATTGCCCATTCGACTGCTCGAACATGCGGCGCAACCACGGCCTTCCACCGCTGACAGGTTGGCGGATTTGATTGCCGGCAACCTGGAGCATCCCGCGCGGGAACTGATGTGGGGCTCGCCCGGCACACTGCTGGCCGCATGCTTTCTGCACCAGCGCACTGGTGATGCGCGCTGGGCCGAACTTTTTCGCAGCACCGCGGCGATGCTGTGGTCGCAGCTGTTGTGGTCCGAGGAGTTCGGCTGTCACTACTGGACCCAGGACCTGTACGGCAGCCGGTCCACCTACATCGATGCCGTGCACGGCTTTGTCGCCACCGCACTGCCGCTGATCCGCGGCCGGGACTTGCTGGCCGACGCAGACTGGGTTGCCTGGCAGGGGTGCATCGAAACCACCGTGCTACGCACGGCATCGTGGGAGGGCAACCGGGCCAATTGGCGTGCCCGCCTGGCACCGCCACCCACCAAGCCGTTGCTGATGCAGTATTGCCACGGGGCACCGGGCTTCGTGGTCTGCCTGGCCGACATGCCGGGCCATGCACTGGACGATGTCCTGGTCGCCGCGGGCGAAGCGATCTGGGCCGCGGGCCCGTTGAACAAGGGCTCCAACCTGTGCCACGGCACGGGTGGCAACGGTTACGCGTTCCTGAAGCTCCATGAGCGAACGCGCGATGCGGTGTGGCTGGAGCGCGCGCAGGCCTTTGCCATGCACGGGATCGCGCAGACCGAGGCGGACGCACAGCTGCACGGCCAGATGCGGTATTCGCTATGGACCGGTGACCCGGGCTTTGCCATCTACCTGTGGGACTGTCTTCGCGGCCGTGCCTAATTTCCCACGTTGGACGTGTTCCATGGTGCGGCTCCGCGCCAAGGGCGATATGTTTGAATTGAGCGAGGAAAGTTATGCCGCTCTGGCCCCCATCCTTGTGCCGGAGCAAGCAGGCGCAGAGGTCGCCGGTACCGTCCTCGCGGGCAACACGCGGGGCAAGGTATTCGTCGAGGCCCCGGGCGACTTCCGAACGGCCTTCGTCTACAACAACGGCTTCTGTGTACTCGCGGGCACGGCTCCCAATGCCGCCTTTGCAAAGGCCTGCCTGCAATGGCTCTACGACCATCCGCACCAGGATTTCTTCGTCCTGTACCCAAGCCACGAGGGTTGGCTGCCCATCCTGGATGCAGTGACATCGGCGTCGACGCAAAGGGTCCAGCGGGTTGCGTTTCAGCTGGACGAGCACAGCTTTGCGGCGCGTCGGTCCGACCCGGTTCTTCCCCCCGGCGTGCACCTGGCTCCCCTGGACGCGGCCATGATGCGGCGGATCGAGGCGAGTGTGTACCCCTGGATCGGTGGCACGTGGAAGTCTCCATCGGATTTCGAGGAGCGTGGCGTTGGAGTTTGCGCGTCGACAGACGACGGTGTGGTCAGCCTCTGTTATTCGGTCTTTGTGTCCCACGGCTACCACGCCATCGACATACTGACCGTTGAAAAATTCAGGGGCCTTGGATTGGCAAGGGCCGTCGCGTCCAGGTTCATAGACGAATGCGTGCACCGCGGCGCGCATCCGACCTGGGATTGTTATCAAAACAATGTGCCGTCCATGCGCCTGGCACAGGCACTGGGTTTCAAGCGCACCCACGACTTCCACGTGTATGCATGGCAAAGGCAGAGCCGGTGATTTCCTCGCTGCCATCTCAGCGACAAGTGGCCACTCCAGGGCGAGGCGTACAACAGCAGTAGGTACGTTATGGGTGCGGTTGTCTCGAATCACGCGATCTGCATCGGGTCCGCGTACGCAGCCCGCGGCGGGCGCAGGTGGCCGAGCCCGAAGTTCTCCGGGAACCGCGTGGTGGTGGCCCACAGGTGGTCACCGTACTGGAAGGGCGCGAAGGGACGGATGCCTGCTATGGGCAGCGGCGCGATGCGCGTGCTGGGCCGGGGCTCGAAGAAGAAGGGCACCGAGAAGCGGTTCTCGCCCTGGCCCACCACGCGGTGGGCCGTGGCCTTGACGCGCCCGCCGGTCCAGCGTTCCAGCAGGCCACCGAAGTTGACGGCGAAACCGTCGTCGCGCGGGGGCACGTCGATCCAGCGTCCGTCGGCATGGCGTGCCTGCAGGCCCGCCACGCCGCATTGCGCCAGCAGCGTGAGCAAGCCCGAGTCCACGTGCGCACCTGCCACCAGTTGCGCGCGCCGGCCATCGAGTTCGATGAAGAGTCCTGGCCGGTCGGGGCCGCCTTCGTCGGGCGGTGGCTGGCGCGGGTAGTGCAGCAGGCGCAGCGTGGAGATGCCGTCGTCGAAGGCCTCGCGGAAGATGGCTTCGGGGATACCCAGGCTGCGCGATAGCGAATCCAGGATGCGCTGGCCGATGGCCTCCATGCCCAGGTAGTAGGCCCGCACCGTCCTCAGCCAGCCGACCGGCACCAGCGCGGCTGGTGGAAGCGGCGTGGGGTCGTAGAGCAGGTCCCCGCCGTGGTCCGTGGGCAGGGCGCGCACGACGTCTGGGCCGAACTCGAAACCTTCGCGGCTGCGTGAGGGACTGGAAGACAGCGGAAACCAGCCGCGGTAGAGGCTGGGGTTCTCGGGCGCGAAGTTGCGCTTCCACAGTGGGCGCTGGGCTTCCTCGGGCAATGCGAAGAGCTGCAGCATGCGGGTGCGTTCGGCGGCGCCAACGGCCAGCGACGCTGGGTGGCCCACGATGGTCATGAAGCCGATGTCGAAGGCGGCCTCGGCGATGGCGGCATCGACCTGCGCACGGGCTGCGATGTCCGTGCCGAACAGGGCGCCGATGTCGATGGTGGGGATGGTGCTCATGGCAGTTCGTTCCATTTCCAGTGCACCTGTGGAGCCGGCTCCGTCGGGCCACCGGGTGCGTCCCCCAGTGGGGGGATGGGACGGCTACACGCAGTGAGCCGTTCAAACGGGGGCGTTCAATTCCCGGCGCTCTCCATGCGGCGGGTGGCGATGGTGCGCTCCAGCCAGCCGGTCTCCATCTCGGGTACCGAGGACAGCAGCAGGTCGGTGTAGTCGTCGAAGGGCGGGGCCAGCACGGTCGATTTGGCCCCGTAACGCACGATGCGCCCCCGGTGCATCACGGCGATGCTGTCGGCAATGGCCTTGACCGTCGCCAGGTCGTGCGTGATGTAGAGGTAGGCCACGCCTTCGCCCTTCTGCAGCGCTAGCAGCAGCCTCAGGATGCCGTCGGCCACCAGCGGGTCCAGCGCGCTCGTGACCTCGTCGCAGATGATCAGCTTCGGCTTGGCGGCCAGCGCGCGGGCGATGCAGACGCGTTGCTTCTGACCACCCGAGAGTTCGGCGGGGTAGCGGTCGATATACCCCGCGCCCATCTCGATGGCGTCCAGCAGCTCCTGCACGCGGCGTGTCTTCTCCTGCCCACGCATGCCGAAATAGAACTCCAGCGGCCGGCCGATGATCTTGCCCACGGTGTGGCGCGGGTTCATCGCCACGTCGGCCATCTGGTAGACCATCTGCAGTTGCCGCAGCGTCTCCTTGTCGCGCGCGGCCAGCCGCGGCTGCAGCACCTGGCCGCCGAATTCGATGCTGCCTTGGGTGGGTGCCAGCAGCCCGGTGACCACGCGGGCCAGCGTGGACTTGCCAGAGCCGGACTCTCCCACCACGGCCAGCGTCTGGCCGGTGCACAGGTCGGCCGAGACGCCGTCCAGCACCTTGATGGCGCGACCGCTGTAGCTGGCCGTCACGTCGCGGATGCGCAGCAGAGGTTGCGGCGTGGGTGCCTTTTCCTCGTGCGTGATCGAGCGCACCGAGACCAGGGCGCGTGTGTAGTCCTGCGCGGGGCGGTGGATGATCTGCGCGGTCTCTCCGTGCTCGACCAGTTTGCCGTGCCGCAGCACCATGATGTCGTCGGACACCTGCGCCACCACCGCCAGGTCGTGCGTGATGTAGAGCGCGGCCACGCCGGTGTCGCGGATCGCGTCCTTGATGGCGGCCAGCACCTCGATCTGCGTGGTCACGTCCAGCGCCGTGGTGGGTTCGTCGAACACGATCAGCGTGGGTTCGGCGCACAGGGCCATCGCCGTCATCGCGCGCTGCAACTGACCGCCCGACACCTGGTGCGGGAAGCGTTGGCCGAAGTTCTCGGGGTCGGGCAGGCGCAACTTCCTGAACAGCGCGATGGCGCGTTGCTCGGCCTGCGCACGGCTGGCCACGCCGTGGTGCAGCGCGCTCTCCACCACCTGGCCCATCAGGCGGTGGGAAGGGTTGAAGGCGGCCGCCGCCGATTGCGCCACGTACGACACCTCGCGCCCGCGCAACTGGCGCAGGCCGTGGGCGCCGCCTTGCAGGATGTCGCGCCCGTTGAGCAGCACCTGGCCTCCGGTGATGCGCACGCCACCACGCCCGTAACCCAGCGCGGACAGGCCGATGGTGGATTTGCCCGCGCCCGATTCACCGATGAGGCCCAGCACGCGGCCCTTCTGCAGGGTCAGCGACACATCGTCCACGATCACGACGTTGCGCGGTGGCTCGCCGGGCGGGTGCACCGTGGCTTCGATGCGCAGGTTGCGGATGTCCAGTACGGTCTCAGCCACCGCGCCCGCCTTTCATGTCCGACGTGCGGTTCAGCACCCAATCCGCCACGAGGTTCACCGAAATCGTCAGCACCGCAATGGCCGCCGCAGGAATCAGTGCCGCGGGCACACCAAACACGATGCCCTCCTTGTTCTCCTTCACCATGGCCCCCCAGTCCGCGTCCGGTGGCTGGATGCCCAGGCCCAGGAAGGACAGGGCCGAGAGGAATAGCACCATGAATATGAAGCGCAGGCCCAGCTCGGACACGAGCGGCGTCAGGGCGTTGGGCAGGATCTCCGAGAACACGATCCAGCCCGTCTTCTCGCCACGCAGCTTGGCGGCCTCCACATAGTCCATCACGTTGATGTCCGCGGCCACGGCGCGGGCCAGGCGGAACACGCGCGTCGCGTCCAGGATGCCCATCACCAGCACCAGCACGGTCACGGTGGTGGGCAGCACCGACAACACCACCAGCGCGAAGATGAGCGTGGGGATGGCCATCAGCAGGTCTACCCCGCGCGACAGCGTCGCATCCAGCCAGCCACCCACCACGGCCGCCACGAAGCCCAGGATGGCGCCCATGGTGAAGGACAACGCGGTTGCCAGCCCGGCGATCACCAGCGTGACGCGCGTGCCGTAGACCATGCGCGAGAACAGGTCGCGCCCGATGTTGTCGGTGCCCAACCAGTGCTTGGCCGACATGGGGCCCCACACGTCGCCCACGGCCTCGCTGTTGGAATAGGGCGCTATCCATGGCGCGAACACGGCGATGAGCACAAAGCCCACCATGACCACCAGGCCGATGAGGGCCGACAGCGGGATGCGCTTCATGTGCAGGCCCCGCTCATTTGGGATGCCGCAGGCGCGGGTTGGACACCACACCCGCGATGTCGGCCACGATGTTCAGGCCGATGTACACGCTGGCGAAGACCAGGCCACAGGCCTGCACCACCGGCACGTCGCGCTTGGCCACGTGGTCCACCAGGTACTGGCCCATGCCGGGGTAGACGAAGATCACCTCCACCACCACCACGCCCACTACCAGGAAGGCCAGGTTCAGCATCACCACGTTGATGATCGGCGCCAGCGCGTTGGGCAGCGCATGCCGCCAGATGATCTGCAGTGCCGACAGGCCCTTGAGCTCGGCGGTCTCGATGTAGGCGGACTGCATCACGTTCAGGATCGCGGCGCGTGTCATGCGCATCATGTGGGCCAGCACCGCCAGCGTCAGCACCATCACCGGGATCACGATGGCGCCCAGGCGCTCCTTGAGTGGCATGCCCTCGAAGACAGTGGACACGCTGGTCAGCCACTGCAGCTTGACGGCGAAGAAATACATCAGCACGTATGCCACGAAGAACTCCGGCAGTGCCACGGACGCCAGGCCAAAACCGGAGATGGCCCGGTCCACGAAACCATTGCGGTGCCGCGCCGCGAGCACGCCCAGGCCGATGGCCAGCGGCACGGACACCACGGCGGCCCAGAAGGCCAGGAACAGGGTGTTGGACAGCCGCTTGGCGAGCGTGGCCGAGATCGGCTGCCCGTTGGACAAGGCCTTGCCAAAGTCGCCCGTCACCGCCCCACCGAGCCAATGGAAGTAGCGGGTGACTGCTGGCTCGTTGAGACCCATCTCCTTGCGCAGGTTCGCCACCGCTTCCGGCGTAGCCTCTTGGCCCAGGATGGACTGGGCCACGTCGCCTGGCAGCAGCTGCGTGCCCGCAAAGATCAACGCGGACACCCCCAGCAGCATCAGCAGGCCCAGCAGGATGCGCTGGGCGACCTGCCTCAACAGCGGGCCGGACATGCAGGCAAGGACGGAACCCTTACAACGCCGTGACGGGCGCTCCGTTCACGCACTGGCAGCGCCATCAGGCCTCCAGCCAGCATTCCGCAGGGCCGTTGCCGCTCATGAGTTCGCCCAGCGGGTTCTTGACCCACCCGCCCACCTTCGGCCCGATGGCTTCCACCGTGTCGTTGAACATCGGGATCAGCGCGCCGCCCTCGTCCTTCACCATCACGGCCATGTCGCGGTAGATCGCCTTGCGCTTGGCGGTGTTGAGCTCGCCGCGTGCGGCAGCCACCATCTGGTCGAACTTAGGGTTGAGGAAGCGCGAGTCGTTCCAGTCCGCACCCGTGATGAAGGCCGTGGAATACATCTGGTCCTGCGTGGCGCGGCCACCCCAGTAGGCCGTGGAGAAGGGCTGCTTGTTCCACACCTCCGTCCAGTAGCCGTCGTTGGGTTCGCGCTTGAGTTCGATCTTGATGCCGGCCTTGGCGGCCGTGGTCTGGAACAGCTGCGCCGCGTCCACGGCACCGGGGAAGGCGACTTCGGCCGTGCGCAGCAGCAGCGTGCCGTTGTGGCCGGACTTCTTGTAGTGGAAGGCAGCCTTGTCGGTGTCGAAGGGCCGCTGCTCCAGGTCCGACGAGAACATCGGGTACGTGGCGTTGATGGGCTGGTCGTTGCCCACGGCGCCGAAGCCGCGCAGTACCTTGTCCACCAGCTCCTGGCGGTTCATGGCGTACTTCAGGGCCAGGCGCAGGTCGTTGTTGTCGAACGGGGCGGTGTTGCAGTGGGCCAGGAAGCAGTAGTAGGCCTTGCCCGCCACGTTCACCACCTGCACGCCCGGCACGCGCTTGAGCAGCTCCACGACCTTCGGGTCCACGCGGTTGACCATGTTCACGCGCCCGCTCTGCAGCGCCGACATGCGCGCCGTGCTGTCGTTGAGCACGATGATCTCCACCTGGTCGGCGTGGCCACGCACGGTGGGCGCCCAGTAGCCGGGGAAGCGCTGGCCGATGTAGCGCACGCCGGGCTCGTTGGTGGCCATCTTGTAGGGGCCGGTGCCGATGGCGGCCGCCGGGTTGTCCTTGCCGCCGTTGGGCTGGATCAGCAGGTGGTAGTCGCTCAGCAGGTAGGGCAGGTCGGCGTTGGCCTGCTTGGCGGTGATGACCACCGTGTCGCCGTTGCGCTTGATGGACTCGATGCCGCGCATGATGCCCAATGCGCCGGACTTGGTGTCCGGGCCGGAGTGGCGCTCCAGCGTGGCCACCACGTCGTCGGGCGTCATCTCCTTGCCGTTGTGGAACTGCACGCCCTTGCGGATCTTGAAGGTCCACACCTTGGCGTCGGGCGAAGAGCTCCATTCCGTGGCCAGCTTGGGCTCCAGCTCGCCATTGGGCTGCACACGCACCAGCACTTCGCCCCAGGTGTAGTTGGTCAGGTAGGGCATCTGGCTCGCGGCGCGTGCCGGGTCCAGGCTGTCGGTGGCGGCACCGCCCGAGGTGCCCACTTTCATCGTGCCGCCCTTGACCGGACCGGCCGCGCGGGCCGCCGTGGCCAGCAGCAGGTTCGCGGCCGATGCCGACATGCCCAACGCCGCGGCGCGGCCCAGGAAGTCACGGCGGGAGCTGCGTCCCAGGGCTACTTGCCGGCTCAAGAAATCCAGTTCGTTGGACATGGTCGAACTCCTGTGTGGGTCTGTGGAAGGGCGCGGTGGACGCCAGATGCCAATTCAGTATAGGAGTGCGATCCGCGCAACCCCGCCCCGGGAAACTACTGAGCCGCCGCGTGCGAACCCGCCTGCGCGGGGCTTCACCAAAACGATGCGGCGCACCGCGCAGGGCCCGCGCACCCAGCATCGATGCGCCCTGCGAGAGGGTTGCAAGGATGCCGCGACGCGGTCTGCTCGGCACCAGCGGCGTGCACGGCAGGAGGGTCAATTACTTGAATTGAAGCGCACCGGCACCCCGCCCCGGCGTGGGGGCTTCGACACGCTCCGCGGGCGGCATGCATGCGTCATTTACTTGGATTGTTCTGTTGTTCCGCGCGCTGGCCGACCAGATACTTTGCGCCAGCAACGATCCTTCACACGGAGCGGCCCCACGCCGAGACACCCCATGAGTACAGCCACTGCAGTTCGCAACGCACCCCATGTCGACCACTACTGGGAGCATGGTTACGCCGTGGTGCGCGGCCTGTTCACCAGGCAGGAGATGGCCGAGATGCAGGCGGAATCCAGGCGCATCTACGAGATCGGCATGCAGCACCACGCCACCTGGCGCCACAAGAACGAGCTCTACGAGATCCTGCCCGAGGCGTATTCCGGCCAGCGGTATGTGTTGCAGGCGCACTGGATGTCGTGGGTGAGCCCGCTGTTCGAACGCATGCGCCGCGACCCGCGCGTGCTGGCCGTGATGGAGCCGCTGCTGGGTAGCGACATCAAGCAGGTGGCGCAGCAGATCCACTGGAAGCCGCCCGGCGCCACCAAGCGCTCGGGCTACCGCTTCCACCAGGACCTGCGCTTCCGCGAACGCCAGGACGCCTTCACCGACCTGATGACCTCGTACATCAACACGGGTCTCGCCATCGACGCGGCGACGAAGGAGAACGGCTGCCTGCAGATCTTCCCCGACAGCCACAAGCTCGGTTACCTCGGCCTGTCCGATGACGGCCCGATCATGAAAGGCACCACGCAGCAAGGTGAGCTGGAGAAGGCGGGCCTCGATCCGGCGAAGGTGGTGGACATCGAACTGGAGCCGGGTGACCTCGCGCTGTGGGGCCTGCTGTCGGTGCACGGCTCCAACCAGAACCATTCACAGCACGACCGCGCGTTCCTGATCCAGAGTTATGTGCGCGCCTCCACCGCCGATGCGAACCGCGGCGAATGGGCTTTCCGCAACGGCGAGTCCACGCCGCTCGGCGCGGAGCCGCAGCTGTGCAAGTACGAGCAGCTCTACGAGAAGCCCGGTCCGTTCTACAGCGAGAACAATTGGTACGAATAGGGATACACGCCCCAAGCGGCTTCGCCGCCCCCCCCT
This sequence comes from Burkholderiaceae bacterium, assembly GCA_965278985.1. Classification (GTDB taxonomy): domain Bacteria; phylum Pseudomonadota; class Gammaproteobacteria; order Burkholderiales; family Burkholderiaceae_C; genus CAISIP01. The sequence continues at coordinate 5,619,545 of OZ257131.1, forward strand.
CTCCTGCAGGAGGGGGCGCAGCCAGTTCCGCGGCTGCCGCTGGTAGGAAACCTCGGATGCTGGACGCGGTTGTCGAGCGAACTCAGGGGCAGCGCTCGCCGCGGCGCAGCGCTTCGGCTCGGATCTCGGCGATGCGCGATGCCACGCCGGGCTGCTGCTCGGGGCAGGCCTGCAGCAATCCTTCGGCCGCGATGGTGGCGCCCAGGAAATCCAGGAACTGGCGCACCGCGGGCACCAGGCCGCGGCGCGACGGGAACACGGCGTGGAAGATGGCCGGTTGCGGCCCCCAGCCCGGCAGCACGGGCACCATGTCGCCGCGCTGCATTTCGTCGCGGCACATGTAGGCCGGCAGCGGCGACATGCCCACGCCGGCCTGCACGGCGTACTTCAGTGTCAGCAGGTCGTCGGCCACGTAGCGGGGCCGGTGGTTCAGCGTGAAGGTCGCGCCATCGGGGCCGACGAGGCCCCAGCTGCCGCGCCCGCCCGTGGCGGACATGCTCACGGTGTCCATGCGTTCCAGCTCCTCCACCACGGCGGGCTGACCTTGCCGTTCGATCTGCCGTGGGCTCACCAGCAGCAGCGTTTCGCTGGGCCCGAAGTTCTTCACCACCATGCTGCCGCTGTCGTCCAGCGTGGGGCGCACACGCAGTGCGATGTCGAAGCCTTCCTCGACCAGATCCACCACGCGGTTGCTCACGCGCATGTCCACCGTGACCAGCGGATACCGCGCCAGGAACAGTGGCACCAGCGGGCCGATGGTGGTGTGGGCCAGCGTCACCGGGCAGGCGATGCGGATGGTGCCGCGCGGCTCCACCTGGGCCAGGTCCACCGTGTGGGCCGCTTCCTGCGCGGCCTCGCGCAGGGCCACGCAGTGGCGGTGGTAGCGCTCGCCCACCTCGGTCATTGACAGCTTGCGCGTGGTCCGCTGCAGCAGGCGCACGCCCAAAGCCGCCTCCAGGTCGGCAATACGGCGCGACAGGCGCGACTTGGGCAGGCCCAGTGCGCGCCCTGCGGCGGCGAAGCTGCCGTGGTCCACGACCTCGGCGAAATACAGCATGTCGTTCAGGTCCTGCATCGCAAGGCTCCTCCAGCGTCGCCAGGGTCGGCACTTATCGTCCTGCCTGCAGGACAATCCATCGCGATTTTGCCGTCTTATCAATAATTGGTGCTGCCACCATACTTTATCCACGCCGAACCATCGGCCTGGATGTCCCGGGCGAGGTCCAGGCTCCCGAACGTCCAGGAGTGACCACCATGCAACTGCTTCACATCGATTCCAGCATCCTCGGCACCAATTCCGTATCGCGCCAGCTCAGCCAGCAGGCCGTCGACCAGTGGAAGGCCGCCCACCCCGGCACCCAGGTGGACTACTTGGACCTGTCCCTGAACAGCCCCACCCACCTGGCGATGGAGTCCCTGGGTTTCCGCCTGCCGCCCAGCACCGAAGGCCTGAGCGAGGCGCAGAAGCGCGAGAACGCCGTCTCCGAAGCCCTGGTGAGCCAGTTCCTGGCTGCCGACGTGGTGGTGATCGGCGTGCCCTTTTACAACTTCACGATCCCCAGCCAGCTCAAGGCCTGGATCGACCGCGTGGCGCAGGCCGGCCGCACCTTCAAGTACACCGAGAAGGGCCCGCAAGGCCTGGCCGGCGGCAAGACCGTCATCCTGGCCCTGAGCCGCGGCGGCATCTATTCCACCAGCGAAGGCGGCAATGCCACCGAACACCAGGAGAGCCTGCTGAAGGTGATCTTCGGCTTCTTCGGCATCACCGACATCCGCGTGGTGCGCGCCGAAGGCATCGGCATGGGCGAAGCGGCCAAGCAGAAGGCGCTGGAGTCCGCCGGCAGCGACATCCGTGCGCTGGTCGCCGAGCCCGCGAACCAGTCGCGGGCCGCGCTCGCGGCCTGAGCGCGCCGCACGTCGGCGGGCGGTTGCCGGCGAGGCAACGCTCTGCATGCCCCCTCGCGGCTTTGGCCCCAGGGGCCCGTGGGCAAGGCCGGCGACGGCGTGGTAAGTTCCACCGTCGCTCCCCACGCCCCCACTCCATGGAACCGTCATCCGTCCTGGTCGCCTGCCTCTGCGCCGAATGGTGCGGCGTCTGCCGCGAGTACCGCGCCGCCTTCGATGCGGTACGGGGCCGTTTTCCGCAGGCGCAGTTCCTGTGGGTGGATGTGGAAGACCAGTCCGACCTCGTCGACCCGGTGGAGGTCGACAACTTCCCCACGCTGCTGGTGGCGGTAGGGGATGCCCCGCGCTTCCTGGGCACGGTGGTACCGCAGGCAGGCACGCTGGAGCGGCTCATCCGCGACCGCAGCGCCGCCGATGCCACACCGCTGCGTGATCCGCAGGCCGAGGCACTGGTGCACCGGCTGAAGCGCGCCGAAGCAAACTGACGCGTCTGCCGATCTACTCGCCGGCGCCGCGCAGCCGTGCGGGCTTGCGCGCCGGATTCCCTACAGCGACAAAACCACCCCCGCCTCTTCGGCCCGCGCACGCTGCACGGCCTGGAATGCGCGGGCGCGCACCTCGTCGTCGATGAAGCGGGCCGGCTTGTCGGGCGCCACGCGGCGCTTGGGCTTGGGCGCTTCGGCGCTGACATTGGCCAGCTTGATCATGCGCGTATCGAGCATGGGGGTCGAGGCATAGCCGCTGCCACGCCACGATTGCATGGTGGGCTGGGGCGAGATCGCGGTGCGCGGGATGACCGCCAGCACCATCACACCGGCAGCCACGGCCGCAAATGCGCCGCCCCAGGAAGCCGCCGCGACCGGTGCACGGCGCGCGCGGGCGGGCCGCAGCGTGGGCATCGAAGGCGTTGCGGGAGCCGGCGCGACCACCGGTGCGGGCAACGGCAGCGGTTGCAGCGCCGCGAAGGCCTGCGCCTGCCGCGCGCTGCGCAACGGCGCCGGTGTGCGGATCTCCTCGGCCACGGTCAAGAGGCCCCAGCGGCGCACCAGCGCGCCCAGGTGCGCATGGCCGCTGAATACCACCATCGGCACGGCCAGTGCCAGGGGCAGCAGGATCGGCAGCATGGTCCAGGCGCCTTCGCGGCCTTCGGGCAGGAACCACAGGGCCAGCGCCAGGGCTGGCAATGTCAGCATGCCGATGCGGGTGAAGGCATCGCGCCAGCCCACGGACTGCGCATCGCGCGGGGGCGAGCGCCATTCCAGGCGCAGGCCGGTCAACGCGCTGGCGATGAAGCTGCTGTGGGCCAGCATGCGCACGGGCGCCTGCAGGGCCGATACCACGGCTTCGACACCGGTGCTGGCCAGCAGGCGCAGCGTGCCGCCGTGGCGGTGCTGCTCGCCCAGTATCAGCATGGTGCCCACGCCCATCACGCGCGGCAGAAGCAGCAGCACCGCGGTCAGTGCCCACAACCACGCGGCGGCCGTGTGCGAGACGGGTGACAACGACATTACCGCCGCGCCGCTGGCCAGCAGCGCCAGCCACAGCGGCGCCACCAGGTAGGACAGCGCACCGGTGGCGAACATCGCGCGGTGCGCGGGGCGCCAGCCAGGCTCGGCGATCAGCCGGGAGTTCTGCAGGTTGCCCTGGCACCAGCGGCGGTCACGCTGCAGCTCGTCTAACAGGTTGGGCGGGGTCTGCTCCCAGCTGCCTTCCAGCGTGGGCAGCAGCCAGACCTCGTACCCGGCACGGCGCATCAGCGCAGCCTCCACGAAGTCGTGCGACATCACATGGCCCGACAGCCCGCCGCGCCCGGGGATCGGGGCGATGCGGCAATGTTCCATGAAGGGTTCAACGCGCAGGATGGCGTTGTGGCCCCAGTAATGCGACTCGCCGAGCTGCCAGTAGGCCATGCCCAGCGCGAACAGCCGGCCGCTCACGCGCACGGCGAACTGCTGCGCGCGGGCGTGGATGGTGTCGTGGCCCAGGGGCTGCGGCAGCGTCTGCACGATGCCGGCGCGCGGGTTGTGCTCCATGGTGCGCACCAGCGAAACCAGCGCGTCGCCGGACATCACGCTGTCCGCGTCCAGCACCACCATATAGCGGTAGTTGCGGCCCCAGCGGCGGCAGAAGTCGGCCACGTTGCCGGCCTTCTTGGCCACGCGGTGGCGGCGCGAGCGGTAGAAGATACGGCCGCCAGGGGCCTCTTCGTTGTCGCCCAGCGAGGCGCGCAGTTCGCGCCAGGCTTTCATCTCGGCCTCGCGCAGGCGCGGGTCGGGCGTGTCGGACAACACATAGATGTCGAACAGCGACAGCGCGCCCGTGGCCGCCAGCGACTCGCAGGTCGCGCGCAGGCCGCCGAACACCGTGGCCAGGTCCTCGTTGCAGATCGGCATGATGATCGCGGTGCGCGCTTCGCGGCTGATCGGCCCGTGCGCCGCGGGCGCCAGCGCCTGCGGGTCGCCGCGCCATAGGGTCCAGGCCCCCATCAGCGCGGTCACCAGGCCGGTGCCGATCCATGCGAAGAGGAAACTCACCAGCACTACGGGCCAGCCTTCGGGAATTCCCGCCTCGGGGGCCAGCATGGCGGCGGCCACGCCCAGCGCCAGCACGACGGCGATCAGGGTGCGTCGGCGTCGTCGCGCCGCTGGCAACCAGGGCGCGTCCTCCCCCGATGCGGCCAGCGCCTGCGCGCGCAGGCTGGGCATCAGCGCAACGATGAGGCCGCGCAGGAAACCGAACCAGGGGCGCGCGGGCATGGCGGCGCGGTTCAGGAGGGGGGCAGTAGGTTTCATGGTTCAGACGCCAGGGCGTAGGTCCAGGTTTCGGTGAGGGTGTCGTTGTTCAGGCGCAGGAAGGCGCGCAGCTCCAGCGGCTGTCTGCGGTCCAGGCGCTCGACGTCCAGCGTCATGCGCCAGCCGCCTGCAATGGTGTTGGGTTCGACGCGGGTGCTGACGACGCGGGTGTTGGCGTCGCCGCTGGCGACCGCCTCGACCTTCGCATCCGCCGGCACGGCGGCCAAGCTGCCGCCCGCGAAGTCCACATGGAACACCACGCGGTTCTGGGGCGCGGCCTTCTCCAAGTAACCGAAGCCCACGCGCGTCTGCACGGTGCGGCCCGCCGAGGGGCCGGGCGGGTTGTCGCCGGCCCAGCTGAGGCGCCAGTCCAGCGCGACGGGCTTGCCCGGCTGCGGCGCCTTGGCCGGCACCCAGAACGCCACCATGTTGTCGTCGGCCTCGTTGCGCGCGGGCAGCTGCATCAGCTCCACGCGGCCCGGGCCCCAGTCGCCCAGCGGCTGCACCCAGATGCTGGGCCGGCGGTGGTAGTGGGCTTCCAAGTCCTCGTAGCTGGCGAAGCGGCGGTCGCGCTGCATCAGGCCGAAGCCGCCCAGCCGGTCCATCGAGAAGGAGGTGACGAAGGGTGCCTGCGGGCGCACCAGCGGGCGCCAGATCCATTCGCCGGAGCCGGTGTTCACCTGCAGGCCATCGGTGTCGTGGATTTCGGGGCGGAAGTCGCCCGGTGGCGGCTGGTTCTCGCCGCCGAAGAACATGCCGGTGAGCGGGGCCACGCCGAAGGTGGTCACGCCGGCGCGCAGGTACACGCGCGAGCGCACGTCCACCTCGGTCGTCACGCCGGGGCGGAAATCGAAACGGTAGGCGCCGGAAGCGCGGGGGCTGTCCAGCAGCGCATACATCGTGAAGCTGCGGGCATCGGCGGTGGGCTTGACCAGCCAGAAGCGCACGAAATCGGGGAACTCCTCGGGGTTGCCACCCGTGGTGTCCAGCGCCAGCGCACGCGCCGACGAGCCGTACTGCTGGCCCTCGCCCAACGCGCGGAAGTAGCTGGCACCGATGAAGGCCACCATCTCGTCCATGTAGGCCGGGTTGTTGAGAGGGTAGTGGATGCGGAAACCCGCCAGCGCTGCCGGACGGGTGTCGTTGCTGAGCGGCTTGTCGTTCTCGAAGAAATCGCCGCGCGTCACCGGCACCGGGTGCACGTCATCACCGATGATTTCGAAAATATCGATAGGACGTGTAAAAAAGCCCCCCGCCGGGAAAAATTGCGCTTCGAACTGCAGTTTGTCGCTGCGCCACAACGATTTCTCGGGGCGGAAGCGCAGGCCGCGCCATTCGTCGTACGACTTAGGCAGGTTGTCCAGCGTGGGGCGCGCCTGGTACGGGCGGGCTGCACGGTCCCGTGCCTCGCGTTCCACATCCTCCAGCCCGAAGGCGGACGCGCCCTGGGCAGCCAGCGAGGACAGGACAAACAGGCACAGGGAGACGACACGTAAGCTCATGGGCCAGACGTAGAAACGCGTGGGATTGTTGCGGTGCAGCGGAGTGTGCCGCAATTCCCTAGCCCTTTGCAGTAGGACGTGATGCCCCAGCGCGGTCAGGGCCGCGCGCCGTTAAATGCCGTTACACGATGTGGCGCCGGTGACACGCCACCGTGCGCTGCCGTGCTCAGCGCTGGGCGTCGATGGCCGCGTAGGCCACGATTTCCATCTTCATGCCCGGCACGACCAGCGCGGCGACGGCGGCGCTGGAGCGGTTCGGATAGGGCGCGCTGAAGAACTCGCGGTAGACGGCGTCGATGGCTTTCATATCAGCGATGTCCACCATGTAGATCAGCACCTGCGTCACATCCACCAGCGTGCCACCGGCGGCTTCCACCGCGCGTTGCAAATTGGCGAAGGTCAGGCGGGCTTGGTCCTCGATGGGGCCGGTGTCGATGCTGCCGTCCTGGCGCACCGGGCCGTGGGCGGTGAACAGAAGCCCGCCGCCCTTGACGGCCCAGGAAAAGGGCTGGGCCAGGGCCGGCAGCCCGCAATCGACGACTTCTTTCATGGTGTTCCTGTGGCGACGAGTTGCTGCAACCGGGCGTACCAGGGGTGCCCGGGGTCGCGCAGCATGGTGTGGGTCTGGAAATGGTTGCGGTCGTCTTCGACGATGCCGCTTACGGGGGCGGGTTGCAGGGCCAGCAGCGCCTGCAACCGGGCGTTGGAGCGTAGCACGCGCTCGCTGTCGCCCGAGCCGCGCGTCAACAGCATCGGCACGCGGTTGTCCTTGGCCCAGCACAGCGGGCTCATCACGCCGTCCTCGTCCGGGTTGCGCAGCACCCAGCTGTAGACGCGCTCTTCCAGCGTGCCGGCGGTCGGGGCGGGGTGGTGCAGGTCCATGATGCCGCTGATCGGCAGGCAGCCCCGCACGCAGTCGGTGGGCAGGTTGGACGCCGCGCGCCGGTCGGTGCGCAAGGCCGTCATGGTGGCCACATGGCCGCCAGCGGAATGGCCCGACAGGTACAGCCGGCCCGGGTCGCCGCCCAGCGCCGGCAGGGCGCCCTGCAAGGCCTGCAGCAGCGCCAGGGCGTCGTCCAGCGCGGCGGGCAGCGGGTCCGCAGGGGCCAGCCGGTAGGAGGGCGCGACCAGCACCAGACCTAAGCGCGTGACATGGGGCGCCATGAAACGCTGGTATGCGCGGTAGCCGTTGGTCCAACCGCCGCCATGCCAGAACACCAGCACCGGCGCGCTGCTGGCGCCGGGCGGTGCATAGACGTCGTACTGGTGCAGCCGGTGGGGGCCGTAGGCCAGGCCGCGCGTCTCCTGCACGCTGTCGGGCAGCGTTTCCTGGGCCCAGGCCATCACGGTCTGGGCATAGTCTTCCGCGGCCTGGAAGGGCATCGGGGGCTGGTTGTCGGGGTCGACAAGGTGGCGAGCAAGCATGGTCTGGGTCGGCGGGAGGTGGAGGAGGCGGTCGCGGTGCGCGCCACGAGCAGCGGAGTGTCGCATTGCTCCTGCGGGGCTACCGCGGGCCATGCTTTGCCGCGCACCGTGCAAAGGGCTTGGCGATTTCCCATGGAGGATGATTAAATATGCTCTTATAAGAGCTTAAGGAGACATCCCCCATGGACATGCCCGTGATCCGCCACGTGCGCGCCTTCACCGTGCGCGGTGGCGGCGCCGACTACCACGACCAAGGCAAGGACCACTGGATCGACGACCACATCGCGACCCCCATGGCCCGGTACCCCCAGTACCGCCAGAGCCGGCAGGCCTTCGGTATCAACGTGCTGGGCACGCTGGTGGTGGAGGTCGAGGCCAGCGACGGCACGGTGGGCTTCGCAGTGACCACCGGCGGCGAGATCGGCGCCTTCATCGTCGAGAAGCATCTAGCGCGTTTCCTGGAGGGCCAGCGCGTCACCGACATCGAGAAGATGTGGGACCAGATGTACTTCGCCACGCTCTACTACGGCCGCAAGGGCGTGGTGATCAACGCCATCTCGGGCGTGGACCTGGCGCTGTGGGACCTGCTGGCCAAGGTGCGCAAGGAGCCCGTGCACCAGCTGCTCGGCGGGCCGGTGCGCGACGAGCTGGTGTTCTACGCCACGGGCGCGCGTCCCGATCTGGCCAAAGAGATGGGTTTCATCGGCGGCAAGATGCCGCTGCAGCACGGCCCGGCCGAGGGCGAGGAGGGGCTGCACAAGAACCTGCAGAAGCTGGCCGACATGCGCGAGCGTGTGGGCAAGGACTTCTGGCTGATGTTCGACTGCTGGATGAGCCTGGACCTGAACTACGCCACGCGCCTGGCCCAGGCTGCGGGTGAACACGGCCTCAAGTGGATCGAGGAGGCACTGCCGCCCGATGACTACTGGGGCTACGCGGAACTGCGCCGCCGCGTGCCGCGCGGCATGATGGTGACCACCGGCGAACACGAGGCTACGCGCTGGGGTTTCCGGCTGCTGCTGGAGATGGGCTGCTGCGACCTGATCCAGCCCGACGTGGGCTGGTGCGGCGGCATGACGGAGCTCATCAAGATATCGGCGCTGGCCGATGCGCACGGCAGCATGGTGGTGCCACATGGCTCGTCGGTCTACAGCTACCACTTCGTCATCACGAGGCACAACAGCCCGTTCGCGGAGTTCCTGATGATGGCGCCGCAGGCCGACAAGGTGGTGCCCATGTTCAACCCGCTGCTGCTGGACGAGCCCGTGCCCGTGAACGGACGCATGCCGGCCTCGGCGCTGGACAGGCCAGGCTTCGGCGTGCGCCTGAACCCGGACTGCGCGCTGCACCGTCCCCACACACATTGACCCCATGCGCGACCTGAAGAACAAGGTGGTGCTGGTCACCGGCGCCAGCTCCGGCATCGGCGCCGCAGCGGCGGTGGACTTCGGCGCCTGGGGTGCGCGCGTGGCCGTGCACTACAACACCCACGCCGAGCAGGCCCGCGAAGTCGCGCGCCGGGTCCAGGAGGCCGGCGGCGAGGCCGCAGTCTTCAGCGCCGACATCACGCGCACCGACGAGGCCGCGCGGCTGGTGGCCGAGGTGGCGCGGCATTTCGGGCGCATCGATGTGCTGGTCAACAACGCCGGGGGCTTCGTGCAGCGCACGCCACTCATCGACGCCAGCGACGAACTCATCGACCGCGTGTTCCACCTCAATGCCCGCTCCATGATCGCGCTGTGCCGCCATGTGGTGCCGCTGATGCGCCAGCGGGGTCAGGGCGGCAGCATCGTCAACCTCACCTCGCAGGCCGCGCGCACCGGCGGCAGCCTGGGTGCTGGGCTCTATTCCTCCAGCAAGGGCTACATCAGCACCCTCACGCGCGCCTTGGCCAAGGAGCTGGTGAGCGACGGCATCCGCGTGAACGCCGTGGCGCCGGGCGTGATCGAGACCCCCATCCACGACGGCCACACGCCGCCGGAGGTGCTGGCGCAGCTGCGCACCGGTATTCCGATGGGCCGGCTGGGGCGTGCGGACGAGTGCTCCGGCGCGATCCTGTTCATGGCCCGCGAGCAGCTTTCCAGCTACGTCACGGGCCAGGTCATCGAGGTCAATGGCGGCAGCGTCATGCCTTAGCCATTCCACTTCTTGCCTTTCAAGGATCTCCATGGGTTCCACCACTTCCGCACCCGTCGCAGGCAGCTTCGTCGTCACCGTCCAATTCACGATCCATGACCCGCACTACTCCGCCTTCATGCGCGAGATGGTGGCCAATGCCAAGGCCTCGCGCGAGCGTGAGCCGGGCTGCCTGGTCTTCGACGTCTGTGAGGACCCAGCGCAGCCCGGGCAGGTGTTCCTGTACGAGATCTACACGGACGCCGCGGCCTTCGAGCAGCACAAGCGCGAGGCGCACTACCTCGCCTTCGACCGCACCGTGACGCCGTGGGTCCAGCACAAGGCGGTCAAGGTGTATCGCCTGGCAGACCGATGACACTACCGACCAGCAAGGGAGCACCGTGATGCAGACATGCCGAGTGAAAGGGCGGGACGTTCCGTCGCAGATGGTGGGCGAGTTGCAGGACAGCGCGGCACTGCTGCGCGACCCGGCGGCACTGCGTGCCCGCTTCAAGCAGGACGGCTACCTGTTCCTCAAGGGCGTCGTGCCACGCGCCACCGTGCTGGCAGCGCGGCGCGAGGTGTTCGGCCGCATGGCGCAGGTGGGCGAGATCGCCGAGCCGCCGGAGGACGGCATCTTCACGCAGGCCAGCCGCCGTGCCGAGATGGAGCCCGACCTGGGGCGGTTCTGGAAGTCCGTCAGCGAAGGCCCGGCGCTGCGCGCGGCCAGCCACGGCGAGGCCTTGACCCGCGTGATGTCGCTCGTCTTCGGCGAACCCGCGCGCCCGCAGGACTACATGTTCCTGCGCGCCGGCCCGCTGGGGCGCGCCACGGGCCTGCACTTCGACTACCCGTTCTTCACTCGCGCCCATGACCGCGTGGCCACGGTGTGGCTGCCCATCGGTGATGTGCCGGTGTCCGACGGCCCGCTGGTCGTCGTGGAAGGCTCGCACCATTTCCGCGACCTGATCGATCCCATGATCGGCTTCGATATCTCCAAGGACAACAGCCGCAAGGCCGACCTGGGCAGCGACGCCATCAGCTTCGCCGAGCAGCGCGGCACACGGCTGCTCACGCGGGACTTCGAGGCAGGAGACATCGCGCTCTTCGGTATGTACACGGCGCATGGGTCACTGGACAACCATTCGCCCATCAACCGCGTGCGCCTGTCCTGCGACGTCCGGTGGCAACCAGCGTCGCTGCCATTGGACGAGCGCTACTTTGGCAGCAACCCGCCGGGGACTACGGGGGTGGGGTATGCGGAGTTGAATGGGGCCAAACCGTTGACGCAGGATTGGCATGTGAGGTGATGGGAGTGGGCCATCCGCGGGGCGTGGCGTTGGGTGGTTTCGGCTGTCCTGCAAGGCACGGTCTCGGTGGGCTGCGTCGCCCCTAGGTCCACGACCTCTCAAGGGCGGTCGGTCTACTCAGCGACAGGGCTGGGTCTGGGTGCCAACTGCTTGCGCGTCATCCCGCTGAGGACGCACACTCCGCCCCCCCCCACGCTAAACTGATCGCCTCGGAGGTATCTATGGACTCGGCACTCGTGAAACGGGACCCGGAAATCATGAGCGGGGCGCTGTGCTTCACTGGAACACGCGTCCCGGTGAAGAATTTGTTCGACTATCTCGAAGGGTCCTCTTCGCTTGAGGATTTCCTTGAGGACTTTCCCACCGTCTCCCGTGCGCGGGCGGTGGCAGTGCTTGAAGCCGCTCAACAGAGCCTGGCCGCGGATGCGCCTGCTACTTGACGAGTGTGTGCCCGCGCGCTTGCGGAAAGCGCTCCCGTCACATCAGGTTTCCACCGTTGTCCAGGAGGGTTGGTCGGGCGTCAAGAATGGCAAGCTGCTGGCGCTCACGGCGGCAAGCTTTGATGCGTTCATCACCGTTGACAAAAATCTGCGGTACCAGCAGAACACGTCAATGCTGCCAGTCGCTGTTTTGGTGATGGACGCCACATCCAACGAACTGCCATATCTGCTGCCGCTTGTTCCCGCGCTGGAGGCTGCGTTGGCAAATCTCGAACCAGGCCAGTTACGTACTGCTAAGGGCCGCGGCCTAGCCCTCGCTCAAGCGGCGATCCGATGCGGCCGCGACCGCAAGCATCTCCAGGCACGGTTCAACGCCCTCCCGACACGTCGATGGTCGTCCCATGCACATACGACGCCTGCGGCCCAAGCAACCACACCGCCGCATCCGCAATCTCCTCGGGCTGCCCCACGCGCCCGATAGGAATGGTCGGCGCCGTCTCCGTCATCAACACCTCGCCCCCGATAGGCTCCAGGATGTCTGTGGCGATCATCCCCGGCCGCAGCCCCACCACGCGGATCCCCTCCTTGCCCACCTCCTTCGCCAGCCCGGTGGTGAAGCTGTCCACCGCCCCCTTGCTGGCCGCATAGGCCACCATGCCCGCGATGCCGCCCAGTCGTGCGGCGGCCGAAGAGATATTCACGATCACGCCGCCTTGCCCGCCGTACCGCGGTGACATGCGCTGGATGGCGGCTGCGGCGCAGTGGATGGTGGCGTAGATGTTGGTGTGGAACAGCGCGTCGAGCGTTGCCACCGTGTGCTCCTCGATGGGCAATATCGCGCCACCGATGCCGGCGTTGTTGATCAGCGCCGTGACGGGGCCGAAGGCGCGGTCGGTCTCGGCGAACAGCCGCTCCACCTCCTCCACTTTTGACACATCGGCGCACACCGCGATGGCCTTGCCGCCGGCCAGGTTGATCTCGTCCACCAGCGCCGTGGCGGCCTCGGCGCTGCGGCTGTAGTTGACCACCACCTTGAAGCCGGCCCGTGCGCCGCGCCGTGCGCAGGCGGCGCCGATGCCGCGCCCCGCGCCCGTGATGACCAGCACCCCCGCATTGGGCGCGCGGCGGATGGTGGGCACGCTCTCCATGGCGGGGTCCGCCTCAGGCCCGGGCGGCGGCTGCATCGGTGTTCACGATGTAGGGCGGCCTGCGTCCATGCGCCACGTCCAGTGCCACGCGGAAGGCGCTCTCCGCCAGGCGGCGCATGCATTCGTCGGTGAAGCAGATGCCGTGCGGCGTGACGATCACGTTGTCCAGTGCGAACAGCGGGTTGCTGGCCGCGGCGGGCTCTTCCTCGAACACGTCCAGGCCAGCACCGGCGATCTTCCCCGCAGCGAGTGCGGCGTATAGCGCACGCTCGTCCACGATGGGCCCGCGCGCGGTGTTGATCAGGTAGGCGCTCGGCTTCATGCGCGCGATCAGAGCGGCGCTGACCAGGCCGCGCGTCTTCTCGCTGAGCGGGCAGTTGACGGTCAGGAAGTCGGATTCGCTGAACAACGTCTCCATGTCCACCAGCCGGATGCCCAGCTCGCGGGCCACGGCCGGGTCGGCCGCCGGGTCGTGCGCAATGAATTGCATCTCCAGGGGCTTGGCGAGGCGGAACAACTCAGCGCCGATGTTGCCGATGCCAATCGACCCCAGCACGCGGCCAGTGAGGCCCGTGCCCACGTGGTCCATCTTCTCGCCCCAGCGCCCGGCGCGTGTGAGCCGGTCCTTGATGAGCACTTTCTGCGCCAGCATCAGCACGAAGGTCAGCGCCGAGGTGGCCACCGGCCGGCGCACGCCGTCGGGCGCGATGGTCAGCAGCACGTTGGCGCCGGTGCAGGCGGGCACGTCGATGCTGTCGTACCCGACGCCGAAGCGTGCGATCAGTTTGAGCCGGCGCTCAGGCCCCGAGAGGCTGTGCGGCGTCACGCGCGTGGTCATGGCGCAGATGGCGTCATACCGCGCCGCATGCGCGGGCGTGATCTCGCCCGAGTCCTTGCCCATGTATTCCCATTCGACGGCAGGGTCGTCGTCGAGCAGGCGCAACACCTCGGTGCCGAAGATCGGCTGTCCGTTGGACATGAGGACGTCGGCCGTGATGCCGATGCGAAATGGCGTCATGGATGTGTCTCCGGAAGGGTTCTCAAGGGCTGCCCTGCATCATGCGCGGCAGCCACAGCACCAGCTCGGGCACGAAGGCCACGAGCAGGATCACGGCCAGCCAGGCGCCTGTGAAGGGCGTCAGCATGCCGAGCGCCTGGTTGTAGCGGATGCCCGCGATCTTGCAGGCCACCATCGCCAGCACGCCCACCGGCGGCGTGACCGAGCCCAGCACCAGCAGCATGATGGTCACGATGCCGAAGTGCACCGGGTCATAACCCAGGTGCGCGATCAGCGGCGACATGATGGGCACCACGATGATCAGTGCCGGCACCGGCTCCAGGAAGGTGCCCAGCAGGAAGAAGAACAGGATCAGCACCAGCATCGCCAGGTGTTTGTCGCTGGTGATGGACAACATCAGCTGCAGCGCCGCCTGGCCCACTCCCGCGCGGCTCAGCACCCAGCTGAAGAGGCCTGCTCCCGCCAGCGTGACCAGCGCGCCTGCGGTCATGGTGGCTGCCATCGAGAAGTTGTGGTACAGCGTGCCGAAGCTGTGCTTGCGGCCCATCAGGCCGAAGACCAGCGCATACAGCGCGGCGACCGCACCGGCCTCGGTGGGTGTGAAGGCGCCGGAGAGGATGCCGCCGATGATGATCACGGGCATGAACAGGGCGGGAATGGCGCGCAGCGCGTGGTGGCCGCGCTCGCTCCAGTTGGCACGCGGCGAGGGCTTGGCACCGGCACCCGGCGCCATGTACCAGGCCAGCCCCAGCATCGTGAAGCCGGCCATCAGGCCCGGGATCACGCCACCGAGGAACAGGGCGCCGATGGAGACACCGGTGACCGAGCCGTAGATCACCGCGATGATGCTGGGCGGGATGATGGGCGCCATCATCGCCGCGCAGGCCGTCACGGCCACGGCGAAGGCCGGCTTGTAGCCCTCGCGCTTCATGGCCGGGATCATGATCGAGCCGATGGCCGTCAGGTCGGCCAGCGCGCTGCCCGACACCGCGCCCATGAACATGTTGGTCATGATGTTGGCCTGCGCCAGCCCGCCGCGGAAATGGCCGATGAGCGCGCGCGACATGTTCACCAGCCGCTCGGTGATGCCCGAGACACTCATCAGCTCGCCCGCCAGCACGAACAGCGGCACCGCCAGCAGCGAGAAGTTGTCCAGTGCCTCGTAGTACTGCTGGGCCAGGATCAGCACCGGCAGCTGGCCGTCCACCAGGATCGCGATGATCGCCGACAAGCCCATGCAGTAGCCGATGGGAACGCCCAGCACCATGAACACGAAGAACAGCGTCAGCATCAGACCGATAGTCATGGATCTCCTTCAGCGGGCAAACGGCAAGGTGGCGCGCCCGGCGTCGCGGGGCGGGTGGACGGCCCCGCAGGGCGTCATAGAGAAGGGTCCGTGACGGCGTCGGTCTCCAGGCGGCGGTTCCAGGTGAGCAGCGTCATCAGCGCCTCCAGCACCGGTCCCGCGGCCAGCGCCATGTAGACGGTCCACTTGGGGACCTCCAGCAGCGGCGACTGCTGGAACCAGGAGCGCTCCATCAGCTCGATGGCGGCGATCAGCAGCAGGATGCTGAAAGAGATGGACAGCGCGTCGCACAGCCACAGCACCACGCGCCGACCACCGGGCGGCAGGATCAGCTCCAGCACCTCCAGGCGAATGTGGCCACGCGAGGCGGCCACCAGCGCCGAGCTCACCATCACGCCCCAGACCATCAGTCCGCGCACCAGCTCCTCGGCCCAGAACAGTGAGTCGTTGAGCACGTAGCGGAAGAAGACCTGCAGCAGCACCAGCACGAAGTACGCGGCCAGCAGCGCTACGGAGAGCGCCTGCAACACCACGCCGAGCCGGCGTGCCAGCCCGTGCATGGCGCCCGTGGCGGGCACGGCCTGGGGGTCGGGAGCCGACACCCGTTCAGGCCTTGGCGGCGGCCTGGCAGGCCTCGACCAGCGCCTTGCCCTTCGGCCCGGCCTTGGCGACGAAGTTGGTCAGCACCGGCCCCATCTTCGAGCGGAAGCTCTCGATGTCGGGCGTGGCAACGGCCTTGGTCTTGCCAGCGAGTTCATTCCAGGCGGCCTGCTGCTCCTTGATGTTGGCGTCGAACATGTCGTTCTGCACGGCGCGCACGGTTTCTTCGCGCAGCACCTTCTGCACGTTGGCCGGCAACGTGGCCATCTTCTTGGCGCTGGCCATCATCGACACCTCGGTGAAGATGTGGTGGGTCCTGGCAGCGAAGCCCGCCACCTCGTAGAGCTTGGCCGTGACCACGTAGTCGGCCGGCACCTCGATGGCGTCGATCACGCCGGTCTGCAGCGCGGTGTACATCTCGCCCGCGGGGATGGGCGTGGGGTTCGCGCCCATGGCCTTGGCCATCTCCACCCAGGTGGGGATCTCGGGCACGCGCAGCTTGATGCCGCGCACGTCGTCGGCCTTGGTGATGGGCTTCTTCGATGTGAACACGCGGAAGCCCGAGGCGCCCAGGGACAGGATCTCCACGCCCAGCGTCTCCTTCGCCGAGTCCGCCACCTGCTTGCCCGTGGGGCCGTACATCACGCGCTTGACGTGGTCGAAGTCGTTGAACAAAAACGGCAGCGAGATGAAACCCAGATGCGGCTGCCAGTTGGCCAGCGTCCCCAGGTCGCTCCAGCACATGTCCAGCGTGCCCAGCTGCAGCGCCTCCGCCGAGGTGCGCAGGTTGAAGAGCTGCGAGGCGGGCTTGATGTCGATGGTGACCTGGCCGCCCGTGGCGTCCTTCACGCGGGTGGCCAGGGTCTCCGTGATCTTGTGGCACAGGTGCGCGGTGGGCATGTGGTGCGACAGCACCAGCCGGATGGGTGCGCCCTGTGCGCTGGTGAGGGAGGGAAGGGCCAATGCACTGGCTGCGCCAGCACCATAGGCCATTACGGTGCGCCGTGAAATCGCCATGTTGTCTCCTGTGCAGCGGCTCTGCCGCCTGTGTCATGGCCCGCCGCGGGCGCAGGTTGCGCGTCGCTTATCGGGCAAGATTATGCTAATGTAATAACTCGAGAGCGTCAATTTGCAATGGCCACATGGCCGTTGCCTCAAAGAGGAGACAACATGATCAGTGACGAGGATGTCGCGCGTTACCACCGCGACGGATACATCGTGGTGCCCAATGTGCTGTCGGCGCAGGAGGTGGACGAGCTGCAGCGCGTGACGGAAGAGTTCGTGCAGGCCTCGCGCGCCGTGTCGCAGCACACCGACGTGTTCGACCTGGAGCCCGGCCACACGGCCGCGCAGCCGCGGCTGCGGCGCATCAAGTCGCCCGACAGGCAGCACCCGGCCTACGCGCGCGCAGTGCGCCACCCCGGCATCGTGGCCGTGCTCAACCGGCTGTGGGGGCCGAACGTGCGTTTCGACCTGTCCAAGCTCAACATCAAGGCCGCGGGCTTTGGTTCGCCGGTGGAGTGGCACCAGGACTGGGCCTTCTACCCGCACACCAACGACGACCTAGCAGCGGTGGGCATCATGGTCGACCCCTTCACCGAGGACAACGGCTCCATGCTCGTGATCCCCGGCAGCCACAAGGGCCCGATCTACGACCACCATGCCAACGGGCATTTCGTGGGCGGCATCGACCCCGCCACCAGCGGCATCGATTTCTCCAAGGCCGTGATGTGCACCGGCCCCGCGGGCTCCATCACCGTCCACCATGTGCGGCTGCTGCACGGCTCCTCGGCCAACACCTCGGGCAAGCCGCGCCGCTTCCTGCTGCACCAGTACCGCGCGGCCGATGCCTGGCCGTTGATCCATCCGCCCACGGACTGGGCACCCTGGACCTCGCAGCTGGTCAGCGGCGAGGACACCGTGGCACCGCGCATGGTGGCGGCACCCATCCGCGTGCCCTATCCGGCCGCGCCCAACCAGGGCTCGATCTACGAGAACCAGCGCGACCTGGGCACGCGTTTCTTCAAGGACGCCGACGAGGCCGCCAAGGTGGCTTCATGACACAACAACTGCGCGTCTACCAGTCGCTGTGGGCCATGGAGCGCCGCCGGCCCGACGGCGCCGAGTGGCCGCTGCAGACCAAGCTCGACATGATCCATGATGCGGGTTTCGATGGCGCCGGCGTGCGTTTCACGGACCACGACTATGTGCGCGAGGTCACCGGCCAATTGCGTGACTGGGGCCTCACCTGGCAGGCGCAGTGTTACCCCAAGACCGTGGACGATCTGGTGCCGATCCTGGCCCGCGTGAAGGAGTTCGGTGCGGACCACCTGAACCTGCAGCCCGACGTGCGGCCCCATACCGTGGCCGAGTGCGTGCCGCTGATCGAAGGCTGGCGGCGCCTGGCGCAGGAGGCCGGCGTGGCCATGCATGTGGAGACACACCGCGACCGCATGACCACCGACCTGTTCTTCACGCTGCGCCTGCTGGACCGCTTCCCCGACCTTCGGCTCACGGGCGATCTGTCGCACTACGTGGTCGGCCGCGAGTTCGCCTGGCCCATTTCGGAGGAGAACCACCGTCTGATGCACCGCATCCTCGACAACTGCTGGGGCTTCCACGGCCGCGTGGCCAGCCGCGAGCAGGTGCAGGTGCAGATCAGCTTCGCGCACCAGAAGGACTGGCTCGACCTGTTCATTGGTTGGTGGGAATACGGCATGCGCAGCTGGCGCCGCCGCGCGCCCAAGGATGCGGTGTTCACCTTCCTCTGCGAACTGGGGCCGCGCGAATATGCGATGACCGGGCCCGATGGCTATGAGCTCTCCGACCGCTGGGAGGAGGCGCAGCTGATGATGCGCATGGTGCGCGAACTCTGGCAGCGCCTGGAGCAGGAAGAGCAGCAGTCCAACGCAGGCGCACGCCAGGGGGTGCCAACATGAAGCCCAACGCCATCAAGCAGGACGTCCTCGCCGGCAAGACCGTGGCGGGCGCGATGATCTTCGAGTTTTTCTCGCCCGGCATGAGCGCCATCCTGGCCAACGCGGGGTGCAGGTTCGTGGTCTACGACATGGAGCACACGGGCCTCGGTTTCGACACGCTCAAGTGGCTGTTCGCCACCTGCCGCGGCCTGCCCATCGAGCCCATGGTGAGGGTGCCGCGTGGCGAATACACGTACTTGGCGCGTGCGCTGGACCTGGGGGCGCGTGGCGTGATGATCCCGATGGTCGAATCGGGCGACCATGCGCGCTCCATCGTCCAGGCCTGCCGTTACCCGCCCATAGGCCGGCGTGGCGCGGCCTTCGGTTTCGCGCAGTGCGACTACCTGGGTGGTGACGTCAGCCAGAAGGTGCAGGAGTCGCATGCACGCACCATGGTCATTGCGCAGATCGAGACCGAACACGGCCTGGAGAACGTGGAGGCGATTGCGGCCGTAGACGGTGTGGACGTCTTGTGGGTGGGCCACTTCGACCTGTCCAACTTCATGGGCATCCCGGGCCGCTTCGACGACCCGCGTTTCGATGCGGCCATGCGCCGCGTGGTGGAGGCCTGCCGGCGGCATGGCAAGGCGGCGGCCTTCATGGCCACCGACGCGGCCTGGATCCAGCGGGCCCGCGCCATGGGTTACACCATGATCGCCGGTGGCACCGACAACGGTCTGCTGCAGCAGGCCTTCAGCCAGCAGGTGGCGCTGATCGACGCACCGCTGAAAGGTTGATGCCATGTTCGACCTGACGGGGAAGGTGGCGCTGGTCACGGGCGCTTCGCGCGGCCTGGGCTGGGCCATGGCGCAGTCGCTGGCGCAGGCGGGGGCGCATGTGGTGCTCAATGCGCGCGATGCCGGAGCACTGGCCGGGCGCGTCGCGGAGCTGCAGGCACGCGGGCAGTCCGCCGAGGCGGCGGCCTTCGATGTCACGGACACGCAGGCGGCGCAGCAGTGCGTGGCCGACGTGGCCGCGCGCCACGGGCGCTTCGACATCCTGCTGGCCAACGCGGGCATCAACCACCGCGCACCCATCACGGACTTCGCCCAGGCGGACTTCAAGCGCGTGATGGACACCAACTTCACGTCCGTGTGGGTGTTGTGCAAGGCGGCTGCCCAGCAGATGGTGCCGCGGCGCAGCGGGCGCATCATCATGGTCGGCTCCATGAGCGCGATCAATTCTCGCCCCACCATCTCGGCCTATGTGGCCAGCAAGGGTGCGGTGCATGCGCTCACCAAGCAGCTGGCGGTGGAACTGGCGCCGCAGCAGATCACCGTGAACTGCATCGCGCCCGGCTACTTCGCGACCGAGCTCAACACGCCGCTGATCCAGAACCGCGAGTTCAACGACTGGGTCTGCAAACGCACGCCGGCCGGGCGCTGGGGCGAGCTGAAGGAGATCGGGCCGGCGGCGGTGTTCCTGGCTTCGGACGAGGCCTCCTACGTCAGCGGGCTGGTGATGACGGTGGACGGGGCCTTCACGGCCGCCATGTAGTCCTCAGGCCGTGGCGGGTTGTGCGCGTGCGGTACGCTGGCGCCGTGCCATAAGCAGCACCCCCGCGCCGCCCAGCGACAGCATCAGCGCCAGCGAAGGCTCCGGTACGGGCGAGATCGCCGCACGGGCGAGGTCGGGGTAGTTCGAGAACACGCCGTCCATGCCCATGTCCAGGTAACGCTGGTACTCCGCCTGCGCCAGCGTGGCGTCGGACTGCGCGAAGGTCCAGCCGTGCACTTCCAGGCCGGCTGCATGGGCCTGCTCGATGAAGCTCGCGTTGATGGGCGCGGCGGCGTGGTTGATGACCACACCGATGCCGTCGGCGAAGCTGGCCACCTCGCTCAGCGACAGCAGCGACAGGGCTCCGCCAGCACCCAGCACGCCCATCTGTGCCGTGCCGTTGGGCAGGGTGACGGCCGCACCGAGCAGCACCAGCGCGAAGTCGTCGTTGGTCAGCTTCTGCTTGGTGTCGATGCTGCGCACCGTGGCGTCGCTGAAGGACTGGATGTAGACCTTGCTGTTCGCGTTGTAGCCATTGCTGCGTAGCGTGGCGAGGATCGCGTCCTCCATCACCGGGTCGGCCTGCTTGGCCTCGGGATAGATGCCGACTTCGCGGCCGGTCTGCGCGCTCAGCGTCTTGGCCAGCGTGATGACCTCCTGGAAGGTCGGTATGCGGTAGGGCGCACCGCTGGCGGGTGTGAAGCCAGGGTAGGTGTTGCCGCCTATCGGCTTGGCGCTCAGCGTCTTGATCTCGGCCAGCGTGAAGTCCGAGACCTTGTAGCCGCCGTTGCGTGCGCTGTACAGCTCCGTGACGTTGGTGGTGCGGTTCAGCGTGTCGTCGTGCATCGCGACCAGCACGCCGTCCTTGCTGAGCTGCAGGTCGGGCTCGATGTAGTCGGCACCCATCTTCACGGCCAGTTCGTAGGCGCCCAGCGTGTGTTCGGACAGGTAGCCCGAGGCGCCACGGTGCGCGATGACGATGGGCGACTGGCCCGAGAGCGTGGTGGCGGCCTGCGCACTGCCCAGCGGCCAAGCCAAAGCGGAGGCCAGCGCAATACCGGCGCAGAGGATGGAACGGGAGAGATGCATGGTGCTTCCTGTGGCGTGGAGGGCGAGGGAGAAGATTCCCCTCGCTGCACTGTAGGAAGCGGTCGTGACATGCCCGTGAAGCACGGGCGATCCGCCGTGCCGGTCGGCCCGTGCTCAGTGCTCGGGGCGCAGCTCCATGGGGACCGTCTCGCCGGGCTCCATGGTGTCATGGGCTGCGAGCCATTGCTGCCAGGCAGCGTCGGAGTTGTCCTCCAGCGCCTCCGGCAGGGGCGCTGGCACCAGATGGTCGAAAGCGGCGTTGGCGACACACGCTTCGGCGATCGGCCTGCGGGCGGGTGGGACAGCCCGCATCCGTTGGAGGAGCTTGGATGGGAACATGTCCACAGGGTATCTCCCTCACCCGTCCCCGTATGTCCGGCGTAGTGCCATGCCGCGTGTACGAGCTTGCCTTACAAGCTCAGCGGTAAGACCGCTTACTGGGGCTTACTCCGGCTTGACCCCAGCCGCCGCAGCCGTGTCGCGCACCAGCTTCATCTCGTCGGCGATGCGCTGCTTGAGGGCGGCAGGGCCACCCGTGCCGGGCTCGTAGCCGAGTTCGCGCAGGCGAGCCTGCGTGGCGGGCAGGGCAAGGGTCTTTTCGGCGGCGGCCGTCAGCCTGGCCATCACCGGCGCGGGCGTGCTGGCCGGCGCGAAGATGCCGTTCCACACCGGGAACTCGCATCTCGGAACACCGCCCTGGATGCAGGTGGGCACGTCGGGCAGCGCGCTCAGGCGGTTCGCGCCCAGGATCGCCAGCGCGCGCAGCTTGCCCGAGCTGATCGTGGAGGCCGACTCCGCGGTGCCCAGGCCGATGTCGATCTGCCCCGCCATGAGGTCCACCAGGATCTGGCTGCCGCCCCGGTAGGGCACGTGCAGCATCTGGATGCCGGCGAGCTTCTCGAAATGCGCCATCGCCAGGTGCACGGCCGCGCCGTTGCCGGTGGAGCCGTAGGTGAGCTTGCCGGGGTTGGCTTTGGCATAGGTGATGAGCTCCTGCAGGTTCTGGAACGGCAGCTTGGGGTTGATCATCATCACGTACGAGGTGGTGCCGATCATCACCACGGGCTCGAAGTCCTTCTGCGGGTCGTAGGGCATGCTCTTCGTCACGGCCTGCGGCGTGGTGTGCGTGGAGCCGGCACCCAGCAGCAGCGTGTAGCCGTCGGCCGGGCTCTTGGCCACGTAGGTGGCGCCCACCAGTGCGCCGGCGCCGGAGCGGTTCTCCACCACCACGCTCTGGCCCAGGGGCTCGGCCATGCCCTGCGCCATCATGCGGCCCAGCGTGTCGGCCGTGCCGCCGGCGGTGTAGGGGATCACGAGCTTGATGGGGCGCGTGGGGTAGTCCTGGGCGGTGGCAGCGCCGGTACCTGCGAGGGCGAGCAGCGCCAGCGCGAGGGTGGCCAGCCGACGGCGGGGTGCGCGGAGGTGAGGGCGTGGGGTCATGGCGTGTCTTTCGGGGGCGTCGGGGTGGAGATGGGAATGCGGGATGTGGGTCAGGCGGCCGACTTCGTGGATGCGGGCTGCAGCGGCAGCACGATGTGCGAGGCGCGCAGGCCGTCCATGAAAACCGTCTGCTCGGCCACCACGGTGTGGGTGTGGGCACCCAGTGGCTCGCCGGTGTTGGGGTTCACGTCGTACTGCGGGAAGCTGGCGCTGGAGATATCGATGCGGATGCGGTGGCCGGCCTTGAAGACGTTGCTGGTGGGGTTGAGCTCCACCTGCACGGCGTACATGCGTCCGGGCTCGATGAGTTCTCCCTGGGCGCGGCCGTCGCGGTAGCGCATGCGCAGGATGCCTTCGGACAGCAGCAGCGCCACGCCCTCGGGGTGGTCGGCGCTGGGCGGGTAGAGGTCGATGAGCTTGGCCGTGAAGTCGGTGTCGCGTGCCGACGATGCCACCCACAGCGTGAGCGACAGCGGTCCCGTGACCTCGCATGCCGCTGTGAACGGCGCGGTCTGGAAGACCAGCACGTCCGCGCGCTCGGACAGCGGGCGTTCGCTGCCGCGGCAGGCGGACAGGCTGGGGCGGCAGACCTGGTCGCGCGGCCCGGGCAGCACGAAGGCCGGGAAGGCATCGCTCTGCAGGCTGCTGGCGCCGATGCCGGGGCAGGGGTCCTGCGGGTCGAAGCGGTAGTGGCGCGCGGGCGCGTCGGCCGCCGGCCGCTCGGGCGCCAGGCGGCCATCGGCATGCAGGTAGAAGGGTGTGGCCTGCGTGGTGGGCAGGGGCCAGGTATCCGCACGGCGCCACTCGCCGCCGTGGAACACCCGGCCCTCGGGCGTGCGGTGGCCGTCCCCCAGGCCCATCACGAAATAACGCAGGGCGGGTTCGCCGTCTTCCAGCGTGCTGGTGTCGGTTTGCATGTGGCGGTCCAGCCAATGCAGCCAAGCGCGGTTGGCGGGGCCTTCGGTGGCCGCAGCGGGGCCGAAGTCGGCCTCGCCGGCCGTGGTCAGCTCCAGCATCTGGGGGCTGTGCACCCAGGGGCCCATCACCAGCTTCACAGGCTTGTTGCTGCGCCGGCCCAGCTCGCGCAGCTTGTCGAGGTTGGCGTTGGCATGGTGCGCGAACCAGCCCGAGACCAGCAGCAGCGCCACATTGCGCGGGTATTCGTCCCAGCGGCCTTCCAAGCGCACCGTGGGGTTGTGCCAGTAGGCCGTGTCGTCGGACTCTTCCATCATGCGGAAGTAGATGTCCTCGTAGACCTGCGCCAGCGCCAGCGGCGTCGCGCCGCGTTGCAGCGGCAGCAGGGCTATCCAGCGTGCGGAGTCGTCGCGCATCGCCACCAGTGCCTGCTGCATGGCTGTGTCGCCGCGCTGGGTGGCCAGCTCCAGGCCGTGCGTGATGGCCCATGGCAGCGTGACGCCGATGTTGAAGGCGCCGTGGTAGCGGAACATGCGCTGCCAGTAGTTGGTGCCGGCATCGCGCAGCACCTGCGCGCGCAGGCCTTGCGGCTGGTGCAGCGCCAGCGCCTGCTGGTTGGCCGCGCTGAAGGAGCCGCCCACCATGCCCATGCGGTCCGTGTCGCACCAGGGCTGCGCGCGTAGCCACTGCCAGGTGTCGATGCCGTCCAGCCCCTCGTCGGGCGTGTTGGTCATCATGTGGAAGCGGCCCTGCGAGTCGCCGCGCCCGCGCACGTCCTGCACCAGGTAGGCGTAGCCCGCGCGTGCGGCTTCGGCGCCGAAGGCCTGGAAGCGCGCCAGGCTGCGGCCGTAAGGGGTGCGTTCCAGCAGCGTCGGCCAGGGGGCCGCGCCGCTTTCGGCCGGCAGGTACAGGTCGGCCACCAGTTCGACGCCGTCGCGCACGGTGCAGCGCAGGCCGCGCTGTATGCGCGCGCCGTCGGGCAGCAGGGTCGGGGCGTTGGGAGTCGAGGGGTGCGCGGACGGGGTGGAGGGCAAGGACATGCGACGGGAATGCGAGGGGGCCTGCAGCCGGGGCGCCCGGCGCGCTGCGCAAGTCGGGCGTTGGAGGATTGCGAAGGACTCTACGCAGCGCCAGATGGCATGTAAAGTTACTTATCTTCCCGTTTGAGTGAGCATATGGTTAGTTTCACAGGCGATGCGTCGCCACATGCCCTGCAGATCGCGCAGCGCCTCAAGCTGCGCCACCTGCGCTTCGTGCGCGTGCTGGCCGAGACAGGCAGCCTGGCGCGCACCGCCGAACTGCTGGCCGTGAGTTACCCCGCTGTGGTGAAGACACGCAAGGAGATCGAGGCCGTGGTCGGTGCGCGCCTGGTCGATGGCCGTGGCGACACGGCCACGCTGACGGCGGTGGGCCGGCGCCTCGCCGAGAGCGGCGCGCAGGTGCTGGAGCTGCTGGAGTGCCTGGGCGAAGAGCTGGTGTTCCTGCGCGAGGGCCTGCGCGGCCATGTCGTGGTGGGCGTGCGCCTGTCCGATGGCCTGCGCTGGGTGGCGCCGGCCATCGTGGACTTCCGTGCCCGGCATCCCGCGGTCACGGTGGCGCTGGTGGATGGCCTGCACCAGAGCGTGGCCGAGGATGCGGTGGACATCGCGCTGGGCCGCATGGGCCCGCCACGCTGGATTGGCGTGCTGGCCTTCGAGCCGTTGCTGCCGGTGCGCGCGGTGGTGGTGTCCAGCGATCCGGCGGTGCCCGCTGCCCGGGCGGATGGCACCATCGACTGGGCGGTGCTGCTGTCCCGCGACTGGTGCCTGCCTCCGCAGGGCACACCGCTGCGCGACCGCTTCGACGATTTCCTGCGCGCGCAGCAGCTTCTACCGCCCAGCAGCGTGACGGAGATCAACGAACTGGCCACCCACGTGGCGCTGATGAAAGCGGGCCCGTTCCTCGGCCTGTGCTCCGAAGGTTCCGGGCGGATGCTGGAGGAAGAGGGCACGGCGCGCGTGGTCAGTCCGCCCCTGCCGGCGCTGGACGACCACCTGGCGCTGATATGGCGCGCACAGCGCCGGCTGCGGCCGGTGGTGCAGACGTTGAAGGATTTTTTGCTGCAGCGCGCGCTGGCGGACCGCAGCGCGTTGTCCGGCGCGCCGTTGCCCCTCAGCCCAGGCTGAACCAGGCCGACTTGCTCTGCGTGTACGACAGCAGGCTCATCATGTGCTTGTCGCGGCTGTTGCCCGACTGCTTGTAGCCACCGAATGGCTGCGTCATGTCGCCGTCGCCGAAGCAGTTGACCCACACCACGCCCGCTTCGAGCGCCGCCACCACGCGGTGGGTGCGGCGCAGGTCGGCGCTCCACACAGCGGCGGCCAGGCCATAGTCGGAGTCGTTGGCCAGGGCGATGGCCTCGGCCTCGGTGTCGAAGACGGTCAGTGCGGCCACGGGGCCGAAGATCTCTTCGCGTGTGACATGCATGGCGTTCGTGGCCCCGGTGAACAGCGTAGGCGCCACGTAGGCCCCTGCAGACAGCGCGTCCGGCAACGGCTCGCCCAGCACGCGCTGCGCGCCTTCGGCCTCTCCGGCGGCGATGCGCGCCTGCACCGACGCCTGCTGCCCGCGGCCCACCAGTGGCCCCAGCGAGGTGGCCGGGTCCAGCGGATCGCCGGGCGCATAGAGCTGCGGCGCGCGCGCGAGGAAGCGCTGCACGAAGGCGTCGTGCAGGCCGCGCTGCACCAGCAGCCGCGAGCCCGCGTTGCAGACCTGGCCCGCGTTGTCGTAGATGCCACCGATGGCGCGGTCCACCGCCGCGTCCAGGTCGTAGAGGTCGTCGAAGAAGATCTGCGGGCTCTTGCCGCCGGTCTCCAGCGCCACGCGTTTCATGTTGGACTCGCCGGCGTACACCAGCAGCTGCTTGCCCGTGCGCGTGGAACCCGTGAAGGACAGCTTCACCACGCCCGGGTGCAGCGCCAGCGCGCGGCCGGCCTCGGCGCCCAGGCCGTTGACCACGTTGAACACACCCGCCGGCCCGCCCGCTTCCACGAACAGCGCGGCCAGGCGCAGGCAGCTCAGCGGCGCGAGCTCCGAGGGCTTGAGCACCACGCAGTTGCCCGCCGCCAGGATGGGCGCGATCTTCCACACCGCCATCAGCATCGGGTAGTTCCAGGGTGTGATGGCCCCCACCACGCCCAAAGGCTCGTGCGTGATCATGTGCAGCGCATCGGCCGGCGTGTGGGTCACGGCGCCCTCGATCTTGTCGATGCACTCGGCGAAGTAGCGCAGGGTCTTGAGCACCTCGGGGATGTCGATGGTGAGCATGTCGCGGATGGGCTTGCCCATGTCCAGGCTCTCCAGCAGTGACTGCTCGCCGGCGTTGGTTTCCACAAGGTCGGCAAAACGCAGCAGCACGTCCATGCGCGCACGCGGCGCCAGGCCGCGCCAGCGGCGGTCCGCCCAGGCGGCCTGGGCGCTGGCCACGGCTCGGTCGATGTCGGCGGCACCACCGCGCGCCACGTGGCACAGCACGGCTCCGGTGGCGGGGTTCAGCGACTCGAATGTGCGGCCGTCTGCGGCGGGCACGACCTTGCCGTCGATGAAGTGCCCACCGTAGATGCGCAGGGCCTGCGCGGCGGCGCGCCAGTCCGCGTGTGTGCGTGAGAGCAGGGAGGCGAGGGATAGGGTCATCGCATCCATCATGCCTTGGGTTGTGTGCCTGAGGGACGCGGCGCCCCGGCATCGGCACGCAGCTCGTCCGGATACCCAGACGCGCGCAGCTCCAGCCCACAGGCCTGCTCCAGCAGCCGCGCCACCTCGGGCGACTGCGCCTGGCCACCCAGCAGGCCGCGTGCGCGCACGAAGATCTGCTCGGTCATGCTGCCCAGGTCCAGCGGCACGCCCAGCTTGCGCGCGATGTCGTTGACCAGCCCCAGGTCCTTGCAGGCCAGGTCCATCGTGAACTTCACGTTGTAGCTGCCCGAGAGGATCAGCTGCGACTCGGTCTCGTGCACGAAGCTGTTGCCCGAGCTCGCGCGGATCGCACGGTAGGTGGCGTCGGGGTCCACGCCGTACTTGGCGGGGATCATCATCGCCTCGGTGGCGGCCACCAGGTGGATGAAGGCCAGCATGTTCGTGACCACCTTGACCACCGAGGCGCTGCCCATCGGGCCCATGTAGATGATCTGTCCGCCCATCACGGCCAGCAGCGGCTGCACGCGCTCGAAGACGGCGGGCTCGCCGCCCACCAGCACCGTGATCTCGCCCGAGTTGGCCAGGTGCACGCCGCCGGTCACGGGGCACTCCAGCACGGCGATCCCGCGTTGCTCCGCGGCCTTGGCCAGGCGCTGCAGGTCTTCCATGTCGGTGGTGCTCATCTCCACCCACACACCGCCGCGCGGCAAGCTGTCGAAGACGCCGCCCGGACCTTCCACGACCTGGCGCGAGATGGCTGGCGAGGGCAGGGCCGTGAAGACCACGTCGGCCTCGCGGCAGGCCACGGCAACACTCTTGGCCCAGTGGGCGCCGTCGGCGATCAGGGCCTGCGCGTTCGCGGGGTTCAGGTCGCTCACCGTGACATGGTGGCCAGCGCGCACCAGGCTGTGGCACAGGCCGGCGCCCAGGGCGCCCAGGCCGATGAAGGCAATGCGCGGGGAAGCAGCGGGAGAAGAAGCGGAAGAGGAGGAACCAGCAGGAGAAGAGGACACAGCGTGGGGCATGAGGGCATGCAGGGGACACGCGCACACCGCGCGCCGCCGCAGTCTGCGGCAATTCGCCCCGGTGTGCAAATGCGCAAATGCGGGTTGCAGCATTAGCGCTGGTAATGCCGGGCGTTCCCCGGCCTTAGCCGGCGCGCCCCTTCAACGCGGCGCCTTGCACTCCGCCGCGTTGAGCAGATGCTCCCGCTCTCCGGCCTCGAAACGCAGGATGTTGTCGAACGCGTGGCTGAAATACGCCTCGTAGTTGTTGCGCTCCACGAAGCCGATATGGGGCGTGGCCAGCACTCGCGGGTTGCGCACCATGGCCAGCTGCTCGGGCGCCAGCGGCTCCTGCTCGAACACGTCCAGCGCGGCGAATCCCGGGCTGCCGGTGGCCAGGGCCTGCGCCAGGGCGCCGGGCGCCAGCAGTTCCGCGCGCGCGGTATTCACGAACAGGGCGTCGGGCCGCATCGCCTGCAGGTCATCGGCCGTGATGGCATGGCGTGTCTGGGGAGTGAGCCGCAGCTGCAGGCTCACGACATCGCTGCCTGCCAGGAATGCCTGCTGGCTGGCGGCCACGCCGTAGCCATCGGCTTGCGCGGCAGCCAGCGTGCTGGCACGGCCCCACACCCACACCTGCATGCCGAAGGCCCGCCCGAAGGCCGCCACCTGGCGCCCCACGCGCCCATACCCCCACAGCCCCAGCGTGCCGTCACGCAGTTGCCGCCCCAAGTGGCCCTGCCAATGGCCTGCGCGCAGGCGGTTGGCTTCGTCCACCAGGTGGCGCCGGCTTGCCAACACCAGCGCCCAGCAGAGTTCGGCCGCCGCCGCGCCGCTGCCTTTGCCGTCGGCCACCCCGATGCCCAGCCGGCTGCAGGCCTCCACGTCCAGGTTGCCCGGCGCGGCGCCGGCCGTGCTGACCAGGCGCAGATGGGGCAGCCGCTCCAGCAGGGCCGCATCGATGGGCGTGCGTTCGCGCGTCAGCACCAGGGCTTCGGCATTGGCGAGGCGTTCGGCCAGCGTGTCCGGGTCCGGCGCGGGGTCGTGGAAGACGCGCACCTTGTGCCCCTCCAGGCGCTGGAAGGCGTCCAGGCCGCGGACGCAGTCCTGGTAGTCGTCGAGGATGGTGATCTGCATGGGTGTCAGCTCCGGGAGGGTGCGGGTGGAGGGGGTGCCACAATGCCGGCGCTATATCGGCGGCGGGCCGGGACACACGGGGAAGGCAGGCAGCGGGCGTGGATGCATTGCGGGCGATTCAGGTGTTTGCACGCGTGGTGCAGCAGGGTAGCCTGTCTTCGGCCGCGCGGCAGCTCGATTCCTCGCCCGCGTCGGTGTCGCGGCAGATCAGCGCGCTGGAAGCCACCCTGGGCGCCAGGCTGCTCAACCGCACCAGCCGCAAGCTCACGCTGACCGAGGCCGGCGAAGCCTACTACCACCACGTCGAGAAGATCCTGCACCACATGGACGAGGCGCAGCAGAGTGTCTCGCAACTGCAGGCCACGCCGCGCGGCACGTTGCGGGTGCACTCTCGCATCCTGGTGGGCCAGGTGCATGTGGTGGAGGCAGTGGCGGACTTCCTGCTGCGTTACCCCGAGCTCACGGTGGATTTGATGTTGTCCAACCAGGCCGTGGACCTGGTGGAGCAGAACATCGACGTGGACGTGCGCATTGGCAAGCTCAGCGACTCGGCACTGATCGCGCGGCCCCTGGCGGTGAGCGAGCGTCTGGTGTGCGCGGCGCCGGCCTACCTGGCGCGGCATCCCGCACCGCGGCGCCCGGAGGACCTGGTGCAGCACAACTGCCTGACCTACCGGTTGCACACGGGTGGCTCCGTGACCTGGCGCTTCGCCGACGCGAAGGGTCGCACGCAGGACGTCCAGGTGGCGGGCAGCTTCCGCACCGACCACAGCCCGTCGTTGCGGCGCATGGCGCTGGCCGGAGTGGGGCTGGTGCTGATGCCGGAATGGTCCGTGCGCGAGGACCTGGCCAGCGGTGCGCTGGTGCAGCTCTTCGCCGACCAGCATGCGAGCTTCACGGAATTCGACAGCGGCATCTTCGCCGTGTACCAGCGCAGCCGCTTCATGTCGGCCAAGGTGCGGCTGTTCGTGGAGCACCTGGCCGAGGTATTCGAGAAAGGCGTGGGCCCCCGCGCTTGAACGGCGCAGCCGCCCCCTCGTTGCTTATTCGGCCTTTGCGCCCGAGGCCTCGATGATGCGGCGCCACTTGTCACGCTCGCTGCTCACCTGCTGCGTGATCTCGTCCACGCTGCTGGAGCTCACCAGCACGCCAAGATCCAGCATGCGCTGGCGGATGGCGGGCGTGGCCAGCACCGCATTCACTTCCTGGTTCAGCTTGGCCACCACGTCGGCCGGCGTGCCGCCGCGCACCGACAGGTAGTTCATCGGCGAGGCGTCGAAGCCGGGGTAGGTCTCTGCCAGCGTGGGCACGTCGGGCAGGCTCGGTGCACGCTCCTTGTAGCCCACGGCGATGGCGCGCAGCTGGCCCGACTTGATCAGCGGCGTGAAGGCCGCGATGCTGTCCAGGCTCAGGTGCACATTGCCGGCCACCAGGTCGGTGATGGCGGCACCGGTGCCCTTGTAGGGCACGTGCACGATGTCGATACCGGCCGTGCGCTTGAAGTACTCACCGGCCAGGTGGCCGCCCGAGCCGATGCCGGGACTGGCGAAGCTCAGCTTTCCGGGGTTGGCCTTGGCATAGGCCACCAGTTCGGCGACGTTGTTCACCGGCAGCTTGGTGGTGACCACCAGCACGTTCACGAACACGCCCAGGCGCGCCACGGGCTGCAGGTCCTTCACCGGGTCGTAGGGCAGCTTGGCCATCAGGTACGGGTTGGTGATCTGTGGGCCGGGCGAGGTGTGCAGCATCGTCAGGCCATCGGGGGCCGACTTGGCGACAAAGTCCGCGCCGATGGTGGCGTTGGCGCCCGGCTTGTTGTCCACCACGATGGTGGCGCCCAGGCGCTGCGACAGCGGCTCGGCGATCACGCGGGCCATCACGTCGGAACCCCCACCTGCTGCGAAGGGCACGACAAAACGGATGGGGCGGTTGGACTGGGCCTGGGCGGCTGCCACTGCGAACAGGCAGGTGGCGGCCAGGGTGTGCCGCAGGAAAGCGGACATGCGCATGGTGTGCTCCTCGATTCGAAAAATGAAAACGGGGCGACGCTAACACCCGCGTCCTCCGGCGAATAGGAGCCTGGGTGTGAAGCATCTTTGCGCGAAACGCAATCTCGGGGAATCCGCAGGGACGGGGCCGCCTTTGCGTCCGGTGCAAAGATGGTTCACGCCGGGCCGGGTTGTTGTGATGGGAGCCTGCGCCTATAAACGCCGGCTGCCAGCCAGCAAAGAAGGAGGAGGCACCATGTGGAAGGTTTTGGAGGGGATCCGGGTCCTGGATCTCTCGCGCGTTTTTGCCGGCCCCGCGGCCACGCAGGTCCTGGGTGACCTGGGTGCCGACGTGGTCAAGGTCGAGGAGCCGGGCAAGGGGGACGAGGCCCGCACCTTCGGCGTGACCCAGCAGATGGTGGAAAGCGGCATGGACGTGAGCCCCTCCTTCCTGGCGCTCAACCGCAACAAGCGCAGCATCGCCATCGACCTGGCCTCGCCCGCGGGGCAGCGCGCCGTGCGACGCATGGCGCGTGGCTGCGACGTGGTGGTCAGCAACTTCCGCCCCGGTGCGATGGAGAAGTTCGGCCTGGCCTACGCCGACCTGCGCAAGGAGCGCGAGGACATCATCTGCTGCCGCTTCTCGGGCTACGGCGACGCCGGCCCGCTGCAGCACATCGGCGCCAACGACCTCGCGCTGCAAGGCCACAGCGGCCTGATGAGCGTGACGGGCGAGGCCGACCGGCCCCCCGTGCGCTGCGGCACGGCCGTGATCGACCTGCACGCCAGCCTGGCGCTGGTGATCGCGGTGCAGGCCGCACTGATGCACCGCATGCGCACCGGCCAGGGCCAGGAGGTGGAGACCTCGCTGCTGCGCAGCTCGGCCCACCTGCTGAACTACTTCTACGGCGAATACTGGGCCACGGGCGTGATCCGCAAGCCCATGGGCACGGCCAATCACTTGAGCGTGCCCAACCAGGTCTTCCCCACGCGCGACGGCAGCGTGGTGATCATCGCGCCCGGCGACGACATGTGGCTGCGCTGCGCGCGTGCGCTGGACGCCGAGGCGCTGGACCGGCCGCAGTGGCGCGGCTTCCTGGATCGCCAGACCCACCGCAACGAGCTGGTCGGTGCGGTGGCGGATGTCACGCAGCGCATGGACACGGCCGAGGTGATACGCCGCCTGGCACCGGTGAAGGTGAATGTCGCGGCCGTCAACAACATCGGCCAGGCCGCCGACCACGAGCAGCTGGCGGCCATCGGTGGCGTGACCCATTTCGACCGCAATGGCCAGACGCTCAAGGCCGTGACCTCGCCCTTCGACCTCAAGGGTACCGAACGGCACCCCGAACGCCGCCCGCCCGAGCTGGCCGAACACACCGACGAGGTGCTGCAGGAGCTGGGCCTGTCGCAGGCGGACATCGCCGCACTGCGCGCCGAAGGCGCCTTCGGCAAGGCCTGAACTTCCTCACCCACATTCCAAAGGAGCCAACACCGTGAGCAACGTCCGCATCGAAGTCAAGGACTTCATCGCCACCATCACCTTGGACCGCCCGCCGGTCAACGCCACCAGCATCGCCGTGCGCGAGGACATCACCAAGGCCTTTGACGTCATGGTGGACCGCGACGATGTGCGCGCCGTGGTCTTCACGGGCGCGGGCAAGCATTTCTGCGCGGGCGCCGACATCAAGGAGCGCACGCAGCTCACGGGCGAAGACGGCGAATACAGCGCGCTGAACCGCCTCACGCGCGAGATGTTCTATGCCATCCTGGAGTGCCCCAAGCCCGTGATCGCCGCCGTCAACGGCTCGGCGCTGGGCGCGGGCATGGCGCTGGCGCTGTGCTGCGACATCATCCTGGCGGCCGACCACGCGGTGTTCGGCATGCCCGAGATCGACGTGGGCCTGGCCGGTGGCGTGAAGTACCTGCAGCGCCACCTCACGCCGTCCAAGACGCGCCGCCTGCTGCTGACGGGCCAGCGCATCCCGGCCAGTGAGCTGTACCGGCTGGGCGTGCTGGAAGAGTGCGTGCCGGCCGAGCAGTTGATGCCCAAGGCGATGGAGATCGCCAACGACATCGCTTCCAAGAGCCCGCTGGCGATCCGCATGCTCAAGGACTCCTTCAACGCGGTGGAGAACCTCTCGCTGCGCGACGGCTACCGGCTGGAGCAGAACGTCACGCGTGCGATGAGCAAGACCGCCGACGCCGCCGAGGCACAACGGGCCTTCGTCGAGAAGCGCAAGCCGGTGTTCACGGGCCAGTGATGGAGGCACGCATGCAGACGCAGGGCAGGTTGCAGGGCAAGACGGCCATCGTCACCGGCGCGGGCGGCGGTTATGGCGCGGCCATCGCGGAACGCTTCGCGGAAGAGGGTGCGCGCGTAGTGTGTGCCGACATCCACCGGGACAAAGCGCGCGGTGTGGCCGAGGCGTTGAACGCCAAGGGCCTCGCGGCCATGGCCCTGCACTGCGATGTGGGCGACGGTGCCTCCGTGCAGCGCATGGTGGCCGAGGTGGTCGTGGCGTGGGGCGGTTTCGACATTCTCGTGAACAACGCGGGCCTCACGCAGAAGCCCGCGCGTATCGCCAAGACGCCCGAGGCCGACCTCGACCGGCTGCTGGCCGTGAACCTCAAGAGCATCTACCACATGGCAGTGCATGCGCTGCCCGTGCTGCGCCAGCGCGGTGGCGGCAATGTCATCAACGTGGCCTCCATCACTGGCCTGCGTCCGCGCCCTGGCATGACCTGGTACAACGCCACCAAGGCGGCCGTGATCTCGGTCACGCAGTCGATGGCGGCCGAGTTCGCGCCGGACCACATCCGTGTGAACGCCATCGCCCCGGCCGCGGGCCGCACGGCGATGATGGACGCGATGTTCGGCGACAAGGTGGACGAGGGCATCGCGCAGGTCGTGGCCACGATCCCGCTGGGCCGGCTCGCCGAGCCCGGTGACATCGCCAACGCGGCCCTGTACCTGGCCTCGGAGGAGGCATCCTTCGTGACGGGCGTGGTGCTGCCCGTAGACGGGGGCCGGCTGGTCGGCTGAATCCGCCGGCCGGGCGCGGCACGGCAACGGGGGCTGCGCTACAGTCTCTGCTTCCTCATCACCGCTGGAGCGAGGCGGGCCGCCACGGCCCGTTGCGCACGATGGCCCGACTTCCCCCCCTGCACTGGCTGCGCGCCTTCGAGGCCTCCGCGCGCGCCCTGAGTTTCACGGCCGCGGCGCAGGAGCTGTGCATGACGCAGTCCGCCGTGAGCCAGCAGATCAAGTGCCTGGAGAACGCGCTGGGCCGCACGCTGTTCCACCGCCGTGCACGCGGGCTGGAGCTCACCGACGAGGCACGCGGCTATCTGCCCACCGTGCAGGCCGCCTTCGCGATGCTGGCCGAGGGCACCACGGTGCTCAAGGCGCGCAACGACCCGGCGGTGCTGGAGCTGCATTCCAACCTGTCTTTCGCCGTGTACTGGCTCACGCCGCGGCTGGGACGGTTCCTGGATGCGCACCCCTGGATCCAGCTGAACCTGGCCACCTCGATCTGGCCACTGGAGCGGCCCACGGGATCCGCCGCGGTCGAAGTGGTCTTCGGCGTGGGCAAGTGGGAGAGCAAGGTGGGCCAGCGCCTGGCGCCGGACCATGTGTTTCCCGTGTGCACGCCCGAGATCGCGCAACGCATCCAGAGTGTGGACGACCTGCTGCGCGAGCGCCTCATCGACCTGCCCGGCACGCTGCAAAGCTGGGACGCCTGGCTCGAAGGCGCAGCGCCGGGGCGCGCCGTGGCCACGCCGGCCGTGCACCGCGCCAGCACCTGGACGGTCAGCCTGGCCTGGGCGCAGCAGGGCCTGGGCGTGGCGCTCGCGCACGACACCATCGCCGGTGACCTGCTGCGCAGCGGCCGGCTGGTGCGCCCGCTGCCTTTCGCGCTGCCGATGAAGGAGGCCTACTACCTCATCGTGCCCGAAGGCTCCGAGACGAATGCGGCGGCCCAGGCCTTCAAGGACTGGCTGCTCGCGGAGATGGCGGCGACGCAGGGCGCCGTGCGCGTATAGCCGAGCAGCGGGCCCGGGCATCGGTGTTGCGGCTAGAATCGCGCCTCCTCTGTCATTGGGGAGTAGCCACACCACCCGCCCCGCCGGTGGTGGCCCGCGTCAACACACTTGGTCTCTCACAGACCATGGCGCAGGCAGCACGCAAGTGCCCAGCAAGACCTTTGACCGCATTGCCTCCGGTTCGGCCGGGGAGGCTCTGTGGTCATTGCGTCTCCGGCCTGCAAGTGCTCTTCACATGGAATCCCTGTTCATCTCCACCGGCGTGGTGGCTCTTGCCGAAATCGGCGACAAGACCCAGCTGCTGGCCTTCATCCTGGCCGCGCGCTTCAAGAAGCCCGTGCCCATCATCCTGGGCATCCTGGTCGCCACCATCGTCAACCATGGCCTGGCCGGCGCTTTGGGCGCGTGGATCACGCAGGCCGTGTCGCCCGAGATGCTGCGCTGGGTGCTCGGTGCGTCCTTCATTGGCATGGCCATCTGGACGCTGATCCCCGACAAGATCGAGGAGGAGGAAACCCAGGTGGCGAAGAAGCTGGGCGTGTTCGGCGCCACGCTGGTCACCTTCTTCCTGGCGGAGATGGGCGACAAGACGCAGATCGCCACCGTGGCCATGGCTGCGCAGTTCGCCAGCCCCGTGCTGGTGGTCATCGGCACCACCCTGGGCATGTTGATCGCCGACGTGCCGGCGGTGTTCGTGGGTGACCGTTTTGCGGCGCGCATCCCGATGAAACTGGTGCACGGCATCGCCGCCGCGATCTTCGCGGTGCTGGGGGTGCTGACGCTGATGGGCGTGGGGAAGTCGCTGGGGTTCTGAGGCGGCGCGAGCCGGGCAATGAGGTCCGTCTGGTGGAACTACACCTTCAGGCGCTAGGCCCCCACTCCTAGAGTCGGTGCCATGTGCCGGGTTGTCCGGCGCATGGATCCCACCGACCCCACGCTTACGGAGTGCCCCTCTCATGAAGAACCCTGCATCGCGCCATCGTCTTCGGCTGTGCGCCGGCCTCCTGGCCGCATGTGTCCTGCCCCTGACCTCCTCCTGGGCCCAGGCGCCCGCCTACCCCACGAAGCCCATCACCATCGTCGTGGCCTTTCCTGCGGGCGGTGACACGGATGTGCTCGGCCGCCTGATCGGCGAGAAGCTGTCCGCACGCCTGGGCCAGCCGGTGGTGGTGGACAACCGCACCGGGGGCGCCGGCACCATCGGCACGGGCTACGTGGCCAAGGCCAACCCGGATGGCTACACGCTGCTGGTGGCCCCCAACACGGCAACGATCACGCCGCATGTGCTGAACAACGCGGGCGCGCAGATCGACCCGTCCAAGGACCTCACGCCCATCATCCAGCTCGCCAGCCAGTCGCTGTATGTGATCGTCGACAAGAACGCGGGCATCACCAGCCTGAAGGACATGGCAGCGGCCGCCAAGTCCGGCAAGCTGAAGTCCTATGCCAGCCCGGGCTACGGCTCGCCGATGCACGTGATGGCAGAGCTGTTCGACCGCGAAGCCGGCACCAAGATCACTCAGGTGCCCTACCGTGGCAGCGTGCCCGCCGTGGCGGACATCCTGGGCGGGCATATCCCCATGATGTACGGCACGCTGGGTCCGGCGCAGCAGTACATCGACAGCGGGCGCCTGGTGCCGCTGGCCGTGGCGGATGCCAAGCGCTCGCCCTTCATGCCGCAGGTGCCCACGACCGCGGAAGCCGGTTTCCCGGGCGTGCGGATCGGTGCCTGGCAAATGCTGCTGGGGCCGAAGAACATGCCTGCGCCGCTGGTCCGGTTGCTGAACGAGCACGTCCAGGAGATCCTGCGCATGCCCGATGTCGCGGAGCGGATGAAGACCCTGGCCATGCAGCCCGAAGGCGGCTCTGCGGAGAAGGCCCAGGCGCTGGCCAGCAGCGACTACACGCGGTACCAGGCGCTGGTGAAGGAATTCAACATCCGCGCCGAGTGAAGCGCGGCGCTGCGACCATCCGGAGGCTTGCGCATGCTCTTTGACCTCGCTACCAGGCCCGCCCAGCCGCCGCTGCTCTTCGACGCCGCTGACCGTTATGCCCATGCGGTACTGCAAGGCGCCCGCGAGGTGCCTGACCGGCTGGTGATCGCGCGGGACATTCCCTACGGGCCGCACCCGGCTCAGCGCTACGACGTCTTCGGCGATCCGGATGCGCACGCACAGCCCATCCTGGTTTTCTGGCATGGCGGCGGATGGACCAACGGCTACAAGGAATGGTGCGCGTTCATGGCGCAGGCCGCTGCTGCGCACGGTGTGCGGCTGGTGGCGCCCGACTACCGCCTCGCGCCTGCGCACCGGTTGCCTGCGGCGTACGAGGACTGCCTGCGCCTGCTGGGGCATGTCGTGGCCCATGCGCCATCTTTCGGTGGCGACCCGTCGCGGCTGGTCCTGTCAGGCCATTCCGCAGGCGGGCATCTGGCTGCCTTGTGTGCGGTGCGCCCCGACGGGCTGGCACGGCACCAGGTGCCGGAAGAGGCCATCCTGGGATGCATGCCGGTGAGCGCGATCCTCGACCTGCAGCATCCGGCGCCGGTCCCTGGCACGCTGGAAGAGATGGTCTACACCACCGTGCTGGACGATCCCCTGGACGATGTGGTGATGAGCCCGATCATGTGGACCCGCGGCAACAAGGTCCCCATGCTGCTGTGTTACGGCGAGCAGGACAGCGAACGCGTGCGGCGCTCGAATCTGCGGATGGCGAGGCTGCTGGGCCTGCAGCAGGGGCGCATCGAAAGGGTCGTGTTGCCCGCCACCGACCACTTCCAGGCCCACATGCAGCTGGCCGATCCCGCGTCACCGTGGTACGCGCTGCTGAAGACACTGCTCTGAAGACATTCCTGTGAAGCGGCCCGGGCCTCCTGCGACCCGGGTCCTGCTCAGAAATCGAAGATCCGGTCCCGGTTCAGGAGCCCCTGCGGGTCCAGCGCATGTTTGAGCGTGCGCATGGTCGCAATCTCATCGGCGGAGCGGCTGAGCCCCAGGACCTTCTTCTTGTCCATGCCGATGCCATGCTCGGCGGACACCGAGCCGCCCCGCGCGCCGGTGGCGCCGTACACGATGGCATCGGCTACCGCACGTGCGTATGCATCGGGCCCCGTGACCTGCACCACCAGGTGCAGGTTGCCGTCGCCCACATGGCCATAGGTCTGCGTGTGCACATGGCCCGCGTCGCGCAGCCGCGCATGGACCTCCTCCACCCAGTCCGGCATGCGCTGCAGCGGCATGCTGACGTCGTAGGCCGCGTAAGCGCCGAAGGCACGCGCGGCTTCGCCCGACGCATCCCGCAGGCGCCAGAAGTCCGTCGCATCGGCCAGGGACTGTGCAAGCGCCGCATCGCTGCCGGGGTGGTGTTGCAGGAACTCTTCGAGCATGGCCATGAACAGCGCTTCATCGGCGGCTGCATCCGTGCCCATCACCTCCACGAGCACCAGCAGCCCGCCAGGCTCCGCGATGGGCGGCTGGCAGACCCGCAGCCTGCCCGTGACCAGGTCGTAGTAGTCGCGCCACATCGCCTCGAAGCTCGTGAGCCGCGGCCCCAGGCGCCGCCGACAGAGGGCGAGCAGTGCGGTCATCTCGCCGAAGCCCGCAAGGGACAGCAGGGCGGTCTGGCGGTGGGTGGGCAGGGGTTGCAAGGCCAGCACCGCGCGCGTCACCACGCCCAGCGTGCCTTCGCTGCCGATGAGCAGCTGCGAGAGGTCGTAGCCGGCGTTGTCCTTGAGCATGCTGCCCATGCGCGAAATGACGCGCCCGTCGGGCAACACGGCCTCCAGGCCCAACACCGACTGGCGGGTCATGCCGTAACGCAGCACGCGGTTCCCGCCGGCGTTGGTGGAGATCAGGCCGCCGATCTGACAGGAGCCGCGGCTGCCGATGTCCACCGGGAAGAACAGCCCTTCAGCCTCTGCCGCGGCCTGCACCTTTTCCAGCGGCACACCGGCCTGCACGACCATGGTGGCCGAGACGGGGTCCAGCGACTCGATGCGGTTCAGGCGCTCCATGGACAGGATCACCTCGTCGGGCAGCGGCATGGCGGCGCCGGCCAGGCCCGTCATGCCGCCTTGCACGACCAGCCGCTGGCCCCGCGCATGCAGCACGGCGACGGTGGCCGCCACGGCGGCGGGTGTCGCGGGGCGCAGCACCGGCACCGGGGCAGCGACACGGCCAGCCCAGTCGGTGCGATAACGTTCTCCGCAGTCTGTCGCGGGCAGGAACCCCTGCGGGTCCAGGACGTCGGCTAAAGCATCGGCCAGCCCGGCCAGCCCGGCCTGCAGCGTGGACGCGTCCAGCTCAGACACCCAGTCCTCCGAGCGACTTGCCTCCGTCCACCAACAGGGTCTGGCCCGTGATGAAGCGGGTGCCCGGCGCTGCGAAGAAGCAGATCGCGTTGGCGATGTCGTCAGGGTCGGCGGCGGCGCCCGTCGGCTCCAGCGCCACGGACTGGGCGTAGAGGTCGGGTGGCATGCCACGGGTCATCGGGGTGTCGGTGAACCCGGGCGCCACGGAGTTGACGGCGATCTGCCGTTCGCGCAGGTCCAGTGCCATGGCCCGCACCAGGCCCACCACACCGGCCTTGGAGGCCGAGTAGTCCACGGCGCGGCGTTGCCCCAGGGCCCCGCGCGAGGACACCGCCACGATCTGCCCGCCCGCCTGCATGCGCCGCACGGCCTCCTGCGCGAGCACGAAGACCCCGCGCAGGTTCACGTCCAGCGTGTGCATGAACTGCTCGTCGCTCAGTTCCTCGAGTGCCTGGGAGCGGTAGGTGCCGGCCACCGCGACGGCCACGTCCACATGGTCCTCGCTGTCGAGGATGCGGGCGATGGCGGCGCGGTCGCAGACATCGGCCGACACGCCGCGCACGGCGAGCCCTTCGGCGTGCATTTGCGTGGCCAGCGTGTCCAGGGCCTCTGCGTTGCGATCGATGGCGATCACCTTGTCTCCCATCCGTGCCAGGCGTGCCACCGTGGCGCGTCCGATGCCGGAGGCGCCGCCGGTCACGAAGGCGATGCGTTGTCGTGTCATGTGTCGTTGTCCTCTGTCGATTTATTGCGGCTGGAATCCACTGGCGGTGATGAGTTTGCCCCAGGCCTGCGTGAAGGCACGCTCGCGGGCCCCCATCTGCTGCGGCGTAAGGTAGTCCACCGTCAGTCCCATCGTGGTCATGCGCTGCTGCACCGGCTGCTGCAACAGTACCTTGCGCATGGCTTCGGACACGCGGTTGACGACGGCGGCGGGCGTGCCGGCGGGGGCGTAGATGCCGTAGTAGCCGATCTCCTCGAAGCCGGCGATGCCCAGTTCACTGAAGGTGGGCACCTCGGGCAAGGCGGCATGGCGCTTCGTGCCGGCGACGGCCACCACGCGGATGCGCTGCGCGTTGTGCGCTTCCAGCACGTCGTTCGAGCCAGCCACGCCGGCCGCGATCTGGTTGCCCATCATGTCGCCCAGCATCGGTGCCGCGCCCTTGTAGGGGACGGCCACCATGTCGAGCTTGGTCTTGTCGCCGATGGACTTGACCAGGAACTCGGGTACCGAGGCCGGCGCCGGGATGCCAACGTCGCCCTTGCCGCCGTTCTGGCGCATCCAGGCCAGGTAGTCCTTGAAGGTCTTCGGCGGGGTTTGCGCCGACAGGGCCAGCACCGAGACGTAGCTCGCGAAGCCGGCCACCGGCGTGAAGTCTTTTGCCGTGTCGAAGCCGGGGTTCTTCACCACCTGCGGCAGGATGGACAGGGTGTGGTCGATGGTGAGGAACAGCACCGACCCATCGGCCGGGGCGGCCTTGACGGCCTGCGCAGCCAGCTGGCCGCCTGCACCGGGGCGGTTTTCCACCACCACCGGCGCACCAAGTTCGTCCTTGAGCTTGTCGGCCAGCAGGCGCGCGACCGCGTCCGTGCCACCCCCAGCGGAGAAACCGACCAGCAGCTTCACGGGCGCACCCGTCTGGGCCGAGAGGCCCGTGGCGGCCAGGCTGGCCAGGCCTGCGATGGCGGCGACCAGCAGGCGCCTGAAGGGGGAGCGGGGAGGGGTAGAGGGGGACATTGCGTTTCCTTGCATACAGAGATGAACTTGTGCGATGACTGTAGAAATGGCACGCTTGGTGCAACAGGGATGGTTTCTCCTGGTGGAACCTTTCATGGCCGAACCCGCAGCCGCTTCCGGCACCCGCTCCATCAACGCGCTGCGGCGTGGCCTGGACGTGCTCGCCCTGATCCAGCGCAGCTCCGCCGTTTCCTTCTCGGAGCTGCGCGAGGAGACGGGACTGCCCAAGGCCACGCTCGCGCGCCTGCTCAAGACCCTGGTGGAGAGCGGGTGGGTGAAGCGCCATGCCCGCGAAGGCGAAGGTCATGGGCGTTACGTCTGCGAAACGTCCCCGACGCTGGCGCCCCGCCTGCGTGGCGAGCGCGAGCGGCTGGCCACCATCGCGCAGCCCGTGCGTGCGCGGCTGCAGCGCGAGATCCCCTGGCCCATCGACCTGGGCGTGCGCGAAGGCACCAGCATGGTCATCGTCGACGCACCC
Source organism: Burkholderiaceae bacterium (assembly GCA_965278985.1). Classification (GTDB taxonomy): domain Bacteria; phylum Pseudomonadota; class Gammaproteobacteria; order Burkholderiales; family Burkholderiaceae_C; genus CAISIP01. The sequence goes on from OZ257131.1 coordinate 5,661,401, forward strand.
GGCTCCGTGGTGCTGGCCTTGGCTGCCAACTACCGGCTGCTGGGTTTCCATCCCCCGATGCTGCGGTCCTCGCTCGGCCGTTGTTACCTGGCCTTCTGTCCGCCGCAGGAGCGCGACGAACTCCTGCTGCGGCTGTCCCATTCGGTCGACGAGCTGGACCGCGCTGCGTTGCGAGGCGGGGGGATGGAGCGCATGGTGGCCGAGGTGCAGGCGCGCGGCTATGCACTGCGCGACCCCTCCCACACCGCGCCGGATTCTCCGGAGCGTTATGGCGCGCTTGCCGTGCCCGTGATTTGCGGTGAACGGCTGGTAGCCTGCCTCAGCGTCTCATGGCTGCTGCAGGTCACCGGCACCGCGGAGATGGTGCGATTGCATGTGGGCCGGCTGCAGGTGGCGGCGCGGCTCATTGGGCGGCGGATGGCGGCGGAACCGTCCGGTTCCGAGGCCCCGCGCGCTGGGTGACCCGCAGCGAAACGGCCGCTGCGCTACGTAATCAGCACCGTAGCCCCGGTGGTGCTCCGCGACTCCAGCGCCGCATGCGCCTCGGCCGCGTCTTCCAGCGCAAAGGTGCGCGAGGGCTCAGAGCGGATGTGCCCTGCGCGCACCATGCCGAACAGCTCCTCCGCCATCGCCAGCATATGGCTGCGCGGCTGGATGTAATGCACCATGGCCGGCCGCGTGACCCACAACGAGCCCTTGGCCGCCAGCTGCATGGTGTCGATGACGACGGGCCCCGAGGACGTGCCGTTGCTCACCAGCGTGCCGCGCGGCTGCAGGCAGTCCAGCGAGGTCTGCAAAGTGTCCTTGCCCACGGAGTCGTAGACCACGGGCACGCCGCGGCCCCCGGTGATCTCGCGCACGCGGGCCACGGTGTCCTCGCGCGAGGTCACGATCACATGCGTGCAACCGTGGGCGCGCGCGATCTCCGCCTTCGCATCGGTGCTGACCGTGCCGATCATGGTCACGCCCAGCGCGCGTGCCCACTGGCAGGCGATCAGCCCCACGCCGCCGGCGGCCGCGTGGTAGAGGATGGTCTCGCCACCTTTTAGCGGGAACACCTGGCGGAACAGGTACTGCGCCGTCATGCCTTTCATCATCAGCGTGGCGGCCGTGCTGTCGGCGACGTCGTCGGGCAGCGGGATCAGCACCTCCGCCGGCATCACGCGCACGTCGCTGTAGGCGCCCTGCGGGCCGATCAGGTAGCCCACGCGTTGGCCCACCGCGATGTCGGTCACGCCCGGGCCGACGGCCTCCACCACGCCCACGGCGTCCGAGCCCAGGCCACTGGGCAGCGGGGTGGGGTAGCGCCCGGTGCGGAAATAAATGTCGATGAAGTTCACGGCGATGCCGGTGTGGCGCACACGCGCCTGTCCGGGGCCGGGGTCGCCCACTTCGACCTGTTCGAGGCGCAGCACCTCGGGGCCGCCGAGGGCGTGGAAGCGGATGGCGCGGGGCATGGTCCTGGGCCCTTCGTGATCAGGCGGCCTTGCGCAGGAAGCCCTGCTGCGCGCCATGGCGGTTGGGCGCGAAGCCGTTGGCCAGCAGCGTCTCCTCCACCGTGTCGTAGAACACGCCGATCTTGCAGATCGCGCGCGCCTCGGTGCCGGTGGCGATGGGGCGGCCGAATTCGCGGCTGATGCGCACCAGCTGCTCCACCTGCGCGGCGGTGCCGATCTTGGCGGTGCGCGACTGGTTCCACAGGTTGTCCTCGGTGCCGGTGCGCACGTGCAGGCCCATGGCGATGCCCATCATGTTGACTGCCAGCACGTTGAGGGTGGAGGCCTCCACCGTCAGCATCGCGCCGTCGGGCACGGCGCGCACGAAGTTGGCCAGGTTGTAGATGTTGGGGGCGTCCATGCCGCCGCCGATGGCGACCCAGTTCAGCACCAGCGGGCCCTTGTAGATGCCGCGGCGCATCAGCCGCTCCACCGACTCGAAGCTGTTGATGTTGTAACACTGGAAGGCGCTCTGGACGCCGGCCGCACTCAGGCGGCGGATGTGCTCCTCGGCCCAACCTGGCTGCGCGGGCACGGTCATTTCCTTGTAGGCGTTGAAGACCGCCGGATCTTCCATCGAGGTGCCACGGATGTCGCGCGCGTCGAACTGCTCCAGGATGTTCATCTGCGAGGTGTTGATGGTCACCGTCACCTGGTCGGGCTGGGGCAACAGTTCGGCCAGCATGTGGCGCGTGTCGTCGCTCAGCCACTTGGCAGCGGCGCCGTCGGTCTCGGGTGCGAAGCTGATGGAGCCGCCGACCTGGATCAGCATGTCGGGCACGCGGGCGCGCACACCGGCGATCAGCTCGTTGAACTTGGACAGGCGCTTGCTGCCACGGCCGTCGAGTTCGCGCACATGCAGGTGCAGCACGGTGGCGCCGGCGTTCCAGCAGTCCACGGCTTTCTGGATCTGTTCTTCCATCGTCACGGCGATCTCGCCGGGGAAGTCCGAGGGCATCCACGAGGGGGCATAGGGTGCGGCGGTGATGACCAGGGGCTGCTGGTTCTCGGGGAAGAGGTGGCCGTCGAGGAAGTTCATGGGGTTCTTTCGGTGGGTTCAGGAAGTGGGCTTGCCTACGATTCCCGCGCGTTCCATCTTGCGATGGCACGGTGCGTAGTCCATGACGGCGTAGTGCTGCGTGGCACGGTTGTCCCAGATGGCCACGCTGTTCGGTTGCCAGCGCCAGCGCACCTGGTATTCGGGGATGGCCGCCTGGCTGATCAGGTACTGCAGCAAGGCGCTGCTGCCCTGCGTGAAGTCCTGGCCGTAACGCACGTTCGCGGGCGTGTGGAAGTTCGTGAAGTGCGTGGTGAAGCCGTTCACGAACAGGATTTGTTCGCCGGTCTCGGGGTGCGTGCGCACCACAGGGTGTTCGGCATCGGGGTACTGCGCCTTCACTGCCAGGCGCTGCTCGGTGGGCATGGCCGCGCCGAAGGTGCATTCGATGCTGTGGCGTGCGCGCAGCGGCGCGATCAGCGTCTTCACATGCTCCGGCAGCCGCTCGTAGGCCAGCGCCATGTTGGCCCACATGGTGTCGCCACCCACGGGCGGACACTCGATGCAGCGCAGCACCGCGCCCATGGCCGGGGCTTCGCGCCAGGTGCCGTCGCAATGCCAGGAGTTCTCGTAGCGGTCGTTGGGTTGCTCGGGCGACTTGTAGATGCGCACCAGGCCCGGGTGCTCGGGGTCGCTGCCGGCCACTGGGTGGTCTTCCAGCGCGCCGAAGCGTCGCGCGAAGGCTATGTGGTCCGCGCGGCTGATCTGCTGGTCGCGCAGGAACAGCACCTTGTGGCGCAACAGCGCGGCGTGGATCTGGTCGAACAGGCTGTCGTCGTGCGCGGCGTCAGCCAGCGAGACGCCGAACAGTTCGGCGCCGAGCGCGCAGCTCAGGGCTTCGATGCGCATGGCGAGTGCCTCCTCACTGCGCCAGCTGGATGTGGAACTGGCGCACGATGGCCGCGTTGCGTTCGAAGTCGGCCTTGACCGACGTCGCCAGCTGTGCAGGACTCGCGCTTACCTCGGGCTCGAAGCCGGCCTCCAGCAGCCGCTCGCGCAGCTTCGGCGTGGACGCGGCCTTGGTCACGGCGGCATTGACCTTCTGCAGCAGCTCGGGCGATAGACCGCTGCCCGCCACCACGCCGATCCAGTTCGTGAAGTCCAGCTCGGGATAGCCCTGTTCGGCCAGCGTGGGCACCTGTGGCAGCTGCGACAGGCGCGCGGGCCCGGCGACGCCGAAGATGCGCAGCTTGCCGCCCTTGATCTGCGGCAGAGAGGTGGCGGCGCCGTCGAACATGACCGGAATCTGCCCGCCCATCACCTGCGTGAGCGCCGGCGGCGAGCCGGGGAAGGGCACGTGCTGCAGGTCGAGCCCGGCCTTCTGGTTGAAGATCATGCCGGCGTAGTGCGAGCTGGTGCCCGCGCTGTACGAGGCGAAACTGAGCTTGCCCGGGTTGGCCTTGAGGTACGCGACCAGGCCCTTGAGGTCCTGCGCGGGCAGGCTCGGGTTGCCGACCAGCACCATCGAGCCGCGCGCCACGGTGGCCACGGGGCGCACGTCTTTCATCGGGTCGAAGGCCGTCTTCATCACGTGCGGGATCTCGGTCAGCACGTTGCTGGCCGTGACCATGAGCGTGTTGCCGTCCTGAGGCGCGGCATTGAGTGCCTGCACACCGATGGCGCCACCGGCGCCCGGCTTGTTGTCGATGATCACGGGCTGGTGGATCTCGGCCGACAGCTGGTCGGCCAGCAACCGGGCCAGCACGTCCATGGTGCCGCCGGGCGGAGCGGGCACGATCAGCTTCACGGGCTTGTCGGTCCAGGCGTGGGCGGCCAGGGGCAGGCCCAGCAGCGCGGCGCAGGCGGTGGCGACCAGAAGGTGCCGGCGGGCGGCGGGGCGGAACGAGGGCATGGTGTGTCTCCTGAAAACCCGCCTGCGTCGTGATGGGGTGGCGGTGTGGGAGAAGCTTAGTCAGCACCCCCGCGCGCCGATGTACATTCCGGGACATTCGATATCGAAGTTGGGACACAAGCCCATGCCGCGTGCCTACGCCCTGATCCGCAGCGCCACCCTGCACGGTTACGCCCCCCTGGCCCGCTCGCTGGGGCTGGACCCGGTCGCCATGTTGCGCGCCGCAGGCCTGCCGCCGGACTGCGGCGACGACCCCGAAGCCCCCGTCAGCGTGCTGGCCGTGCGCCGCCTGCTGGAAGACACTGCGCAGGCCGCGGGTGTCGAGGATTTCGGACTGCGCATGGCGCGCGACCGGCGCCTGGCCCACCTCGGCCCCATCAGCCTGGTGCTGCGCGAGGAGCCCACGGCGCGCCAGGCGCTGGACACCTTGTGCCGCTACCTGCGGCTCATCAACGCATCGCTGCGCACGCAGATCGAGGAGCAGGACGGCCTGGTGCTGATCCGCGAAGCCGTGGTGGTGGAGGACGGCGGCTCGCTGCGCCAGTCCATCGAGATGGCGGTGGGCGTGATGTACCGCATCCTCGTGGAGCTGATGGGCGCGCAATGGCGGCCGCGCAGCGTGTCATTCCTGCACCGGCCGCCGCGCGACGCAGCGGGCCACCGGGCGTTCTTCCGCGCGCCGGTGGAGTTCAACGCCGGGTTCGACGGCATCGTCTGCGCGGCACGCGACCTGGCGGCGCCGCTGCCGCCGGCCGATTCGGGCCTGGCGAGTTATGCACGCCGCGTGCTGGACCAGGCCATGGCCCACCCGCGCCGGGACACGCTGGATGCGGCGCGGCAGCTCGTGGCGGCACTGCTGCCGGGTGGCCGTTGCACGGCCGAGCAGGTGGCCGCGCACCTGGGCATGGACCGGCGCACGCTGCACCGGCATCTGGCGGCGCACGGTGAAACCTTTTCCTCACTGATGCAGGCCGTGCGCGCGGACTTCGCGCAGCGGCAGATCCGCGACAGCGACCGGCCCCTGGCCGAGCTGGCGGAACTGCTGGGGTTCTCGGGGGCGAGTGCCTTCGCCTACTGGTTCCGGCAGCGCTTCGGCTGCACGGTGGTGCAGTGGCGCCGCGCGCAGGAAAGCGCGTAGGCCGACCTACTCAGGACGTCATGGTGGCGAACTGGTCCCTCAGTTCGCGCTTGAGCACCTTGCCAATCGCACTGCGTGGCAGCTCGGGAAGCAGCCGTAGCGCGACCAGGCGCTGCGTCTTGCCCAGGCGCGCATTGGCCCACGCCAGCAGCTCGGCTTCTGTGGCCTCCGTGCCGGAACGCAACACCGCGAACGCCGCAGGCGACTCGCCCCATTGCGCCGAGGGCACACCCACCACGGCCGCCTCCAGCACGGCGGGGTGCTGGCGCAGCACATCCTCCAGGTCGCTGGGATAGATGTTGAAGCCGCCGGAGATCACCATGTCCTTCTTGCGGTCGAACAGCGTCAGGAAGCCGTCCGCGTCGAAGCGGCCGATGTCGCCGGTGCGGATGAAGCGCTTGCCGGTGGCGTCGAACCATTCGGCCTCGCGGGTCTTCTCGGGCTGGCCGTGGTAGCCGGTCATCATGCCGGGGGAATGGCCCACGACCTCGCCAGCCTCGCCTATGGCGACTTCGTGGCCCGCATCGTCGATGAGCCGGATGTCGCTGCTGCTCGCCGGCCGGCCCACGGTGTGCAGCTTGTCGGGGTGGTTGTGCGCCTCCAGCAGGCAGGTGCCACCGCCCTCGGTCATGCCATAGAACTCGACCAGCCCGCCGGGCCAGCGCCGCAGCACCTCGGCCTTCAGCGCAGCCGAGAAGGGCGCGCTGGTGCAAAACTTGGTGACGAAGCGCGACAGGTCATACCGGTCGAAGGCCTCGCTGGCCATCAGGCGCTGGTACTGCACCGGCACCAGCATGGTGTGGGTGGCGCCATACCGTTCGCACAGGGCCAGGTAGGCGTCGACGTTGAATCTGGGCATCAGCACCACGCAGCCGCCGAAGGCCAGCGTGGGGAAGAAGCAGACCAGCGTGGTGTTGGAATACAGCGGCGTGGCCAGCACCGTGACGCCCTCGGGCCCGTAGCCGTAAGCCAGCCCGCGCTGCACATGCGCCCAGCGCATGCGGTGCGACTGCACGATGCCCTTCGGTGCGCCCGTGGTGCCGGAGGAGTAGATGATGTTGAAGGGGGAGGTGGGTTGCAGCTCCACTGGCTGCGGCGCCGCGCTGGTGGTGGCCAGCCAGTCGGCCAATGCCTGCCCGCCGCCAGAAGCGTCGAGCGTGATGCGCGCGGGCTCTCCGGGTTGCGCGGGTGGAAGATCCTGGGCCACGCCGGCACCCACGAAGAACAGCCTGGCTTGCGCGTCGGCCAGCATGCGCGCCAGGGCCGCAGGCGTGGAGCCCGGTGCCAGTGGCGCCACCACCACGCCGGCACGCAGGGCGCCCAGGAAGACAACGGCCTGCTCCAGCGAAGGCTGTGCGCACAGGGCAATGCAATCGCCCACGTGCATCCCCGACGCCTGCAGCGCTGCAGCCACCCGGTCCATCTGATGGTCGAGGCCGGCATAGTCCAGCATGCGAGGCGTTTGGCCGGCTTCCACGAGCGCGGTGCGCGAGGGCGCTTCCAAAGCGTGCTGGTGGACCAGCGCCGCGATGGTTCCAAAGGGGGCTTCGATGGGGAGTGTCACGGGCGGGATTCTGCATGACGGGCCCGGCCGCGCCTGTGCCGCCGGTGACGGCCACCGGGAGATTTCCGTGGCAAGCTCCACACCGATTTTTTCAAGGACCTGCCATGACCACTTCCACCCCCGACGCCGTGCTGCTCGAATCCTTCTCCGAAGGCGTGCTCACCCTCACCATGAACCGTCCCGAGACCCGCAACGCCGTCAACCCCGAGATGTGTGCGCTGATGGTGCAGGCCCTGCAACGTGCCGCCACCGACCGCGCCGTGCGTGCCATCGTGCTCACCGGCGCCGGCCAGTCCTTCTGCTCGGGTGGCGACGTGAAGAGCATGGCGGCCGGCGGGTCGGCCGAGACGCCCGAGCAGAAGATACGCGCGCTGCGGGGCCGCATGGAGGCTGCGCGCCTGCTGCACCGTATCTCCAAGCCCACCGTGGCCGTGGTGCGGGGTGCGGCAGCAGGCGCGGGGCTGTCACTGGCCATGGCCTGTGACATGCGCATCGCCGCAGCCTCTGCAAAGTTCACCACCGCCTTCGCCAACGTGGGCTTGTCGGGCGACTATGGCGGCAGCTACTTCCTGACGCAGCTGGTGGGCACGGCCAAGGCCCGCGAGCTGCATTTCCTGGCACCCGTGCTCAAGGCGCCGGAGGCGCTGGCCCTGGGCCTGGTCAACCGCGTGGTGGACGACGAGGCGCTGGACGCCGAGGTGCAGGCGGTGTTGTCGCGCCTGGCGAACGGCCCCGCCGTGAGCCTGGGCCACATGAAGGACAACCTGAACCTCGCGCTGCGCGGCGACCTGGAGGCGGTGCTCGAGTCCGAGGCACTGCGCCACACCTACTGCCTGGCGACCGAGGACCACAAGAAAGCGGCGCGCGCCTTCGTGGAGAAACGCGCACCGAAGTTCGTCGGGGCCTGAACACGGCCCCGGGGCCAGGTCAGAGCGTGAAGATCTTGCCCGGGTTCATCAGGTTCTGCGGGTCCAGCGCCCGCTTGACCTGCCGCATCACATCGACCCCCTCGCCGTGCTCGGCGGCCAGGAACTGCATCTTGCCCAGGCCGATGCCGTGCTCTCCGGTGCAGGTGCCATCCATGGCCAGGGCGCGTTCCACGATGCGGGCGTTCAGCCGCTCGGCCTCCGCGAGCTCTTTCGGGTCGTCGCGCATGATCAAGAAACCCATGTGGAAGTTGCCGTCACCCACATGGCCCACCAGCGGCGCGGTGAGGAAGCTCTCCGCCAGGTCGGCCTTGCTCTGCAGGATGCATTCGGTCAGGCGCGAGATAGGCACACACACGTCCGTGGCCCAGATCTCGCAGCCCGGGCGCAGCGCCTTGTTGGCGTAGGTCACGTCGTGGCGCGCAGCCCACAGCGCGGCGCGTTCCTCGGGCTTCGACGCCCACTTGAACTCTCCGCCGCCGTGTTCCGCGGCAATGCCCTGCAGCAACTGCGCCTGCTCCTGCACGCCGGCCTCGGTGCCGTGGAACTCGATGAACAGCGTGTCCTTGACCGCGTGGTGCATCTTCGAATAGCGGTTCAGCGAATCCATCTGCACGTTGTCTAGCAGCTCGATGCGCGCGACCGGAATGCCCAGCTGGATGGCCTGGATAACCGTGTCGACCGCCCCTTCGAGGCTGTCGAAGGCGCACACCGCCGCCGCCATCGCTTCGGGAATGCCGTAGAGGCGCACAGTCACCTCGGTGATGATGCCCAGCGTGCCTTCGGATCCCACGAACATCCGCGTGAGGTCATACCCTGCCGCCGACTTGCGGGCGCGCCGCGACGTGCGGATGATGCGGCCATCAGCCAGCACCACGGTCAGCGCCAGCACGTTCTCGCGCATGGTGCCGTAACGCACGGCATTCGTCCCCGAGGCGCGTGTGGCCGCCATGCCGCCCAGTGACGCGTCGGCACCGGGGTCGATGGGAAAGAACAGGCCCAGGTCGCGCACATGGGCATTGAGCTCCTTGCGCGTGACGCGGGCCTGCACCGTCACGTCCAGGTCTTCGGCGCTCACGCGCAGCACCTGGTTCAGCCGCGCGAGGTCCACCACCACGCCACCGTGGTGGGGAATCACGTTGCCTTCGAGCGAGGTGCCCGTGCCGTAGGCGACCACCGGCGTGCCGTGGGCCGCGCAGATGCGCACCACCTCGGCCACCTCCTCGGTGCTGCCGGGGAACACCACCGCGTCAGGGCGGTGCGGGTGGTGCCAGGACTCGTCCTTGGCATGGTGGTCGCGCACGCCGGTGCTGGTGGAGAGGTGCTCGCCGAAGCGCTCGCGCAGCGCGGCGATGGTCGCCTGGTGCCGGCCCGCCGTGGCCTGTTCGTTCACGGGTTCGCCCACGGCGCCTACTTCACGTCCTGCACGGCCTTGATCAGCTCCATGCCACCGACCTTCGGTGCCCAGTTGGTGTAGATGGGCATCATGGCCTTCTGCCACGGGCCTTTGTCGACCTTGTGGTACTTGGAGCCTGCGGCCACGGCCTTCTTCATGGCCTCTTCGTCGCCCTCGGCGATCAGCCGGTCGTTGAGCTTGATGCCTTCCATCGAGGCGGACTGCACCAGGGCCTGCTGTGCCGGCGTGAGGCGTTTCCAGAAGGTGCTGGAGAAGGCCACGGCCGAGATGGAGTAGATGTGGCCCAGGTCGGTCACGTGCGGTGCCACTTCGTAGAACTTCTGGGCCCAGTAGGTGGTCTTGGCGTTGTCCATGGCGTCCACCACGCCGGTCTGCATCGAGTTGTAGATCTCGGGGAAGGCAATGGGTGTGGGGTTGGCACCCAGCATCTTCCACAGCTCAATGTGCAGCGGGCTCTGGATCACGCGGAATTTCTTGCCCTTCACGTCGTCGGGCGTGATGATCGGCGTCTTGCTCATGGGGTGGCGCGTGCCGTTGACGAGGAAGCCCACCACGTGGAAGCCGTGCGGCTCGTACTTGGCGGCCAGCATCTTGCCGATGGGGCCGGCCAGTACCTTGTAGGCATGGTCGTCGTCGCGGAACAGGAAGGGCATGTCGAACAGCTGGCCTTCCGGCACCCACACGCTCATGACGGACGCATTGATGGGCGCCCCGCAGACCGAGCCCAGGCGCATGCCTTCGGCCATTTCCTTCTCGCCGCCCAGTTGGGAGTTGGGGAACAGCTGGAATTCAAGTTCACCCTTGGCGGCCGCGTTGACCTTGTCCACCAACAATTGCATGCCGATGGTGCCGGGGAAGTCGGCGTTGCCCAGCACGCCGAACTTGCAGGTGATCTTGGCCTGCGCATGGGCTGCCGGTACGGCGGCCAGCAGCGCCAGAGCGAGTGACGCGGACAGCGCGGATACGAGTTTGCGCAATTGCATGGGGTGTCTCCTTGTGGTTGCAAACGCTAAAAGAACGAGCGCACCATGCCCATGGAAATCCAGGGCACATAGGTGATGAGGACAAGGCCCATGACGAGGACCAGGAAGAACGGCATCACGGCCCGAAAGGTGGCCTGCACCGAGGTGCCGGTGATCGCCGAGGGGATGAACACCAGCAAGCCGTAGGGCGGCGTGAGCCCGCCCAGCATCAGGTTCACGACCACGATGATGCCGAAGTGCACCGGGTCGACGCCCAGTTGCAGCACCAGCGGCAGCGACAGCGGCACCACGATGAGCATGATGGCCGTGAGGTCGAGGAACGCACCCGCGATCAGCATCAGGATGTTGAGGAACAGCAGGATCGCCCAACCCTCGCTCACATGGCCCAGCATGACCTGCAGGAACTGCTGCGGCACGCGACCGGAGATCAGGACCCAGGCGAAGGGTGCCGCCACACCGATCATGAAACCCACCATCGCGCTGTCGATGCTCGACTCGCGCAGGCCGCGCCAGACCTCGGCCAGGCGCAGGTCGCGGTAGAAGAAGACACCGATCAGCAGCGCATACACCACGGCTACCACGCCGGCTTCGGTGGCCGTCACGAAGCCGAAGCGGATGCCGCCGATGATCAGCACCGACAGCATCAGCGCCGGTACGGCCTGCACCAGTGGCGGCGCCAGCATGCGCCAGGCGGGCCGGGGGGTGGCATGCCCGTAACCATTGCGCCGCGCCAGGACATAGACCGTCACCATCAGCAGCAGCGCGATCATCAGGCCCGGGATGATGCCGGCGAGGAACAGCTTGCCCACCGACACGTTGGAGATGGACGCGAACAGCAGCATCGCGATGGACGGCGGGATCACGTTGGGCAACACGGCTGAAGAGGCGATCACCGCGCAGCAGAACGGTGCCGGGTACCCGTTGCGCACCATCTCCGGCACCGTCATCTTGGCCAGCAGCGACGCATCGGCCGTGGAGGAGCCCGAGTCGAAGCCGAAGAACACGCTCGTCAGCACGTTCACCTGCGCCAGGCCACCGCGCAGGTGCCCGACCAGTGCACGCGCCAGCGCGATGAGGCGCACGGTGAGGCCCCCCGCGTTCATCACCTGCGCCGCTGCGATGAAAAGCGGAATGGCCAGCAACACGAACTTGGACGAACCCACCACCACGTTGTGCACTACGGCGGCCGGAGGCAGCAGGTCCCCCGCATCGCTGGCCACGAAGGCAGCGAACAACATGCAGTAGGCGACCGGCACCCCCAGTGCCAGCGTGACAATGAAAGAGAGCGCCAGCAGCAGGGTGGGGCTGCTGCTCTGGATGTCGGTGATCGCCAGGACGTCCGTCACCAGCCAGACCAGCGCCGCGACCACGATGGCAGCCAGGGCCATGCGCCGCGTGTCGGCCACATGCAGCCCGTCCAGCACCTGGTAGGCCAGCAACAGCGTGGCGGACGCCGGGATGACCGCGTATTGCCACCACGATGGGATACCGAGCGTGATGCTGGTGCCCGAGGTCATGCCCGCGATGCCCGCCCCGGCCGTCAGCAGGCGGATCATGGTGTAGGTGACGGCGACGGCGGCAAGGAAGCGCACCACCTGCTGCCCACCGGGCGGCAACAGGTCGCGCACGATGGGAATGGCGATGTTCTTGCTGCGGTGCGTGGCGATGGGGAGCACCGTGAAGATGAGGCAGGTGAAGAGCCACAGGCCCGCTTCTTCGGTCCAGCTGAAAGAGTCGTTGAAGGCGTAACGCGAGACCACGCCGCCCAGCACCACCAGGATGATGGCCGTGAGCAGCGCCGCGCCCAGGTGGCTCAGCACCTCATCCATCCACAGGCGGGTGCGCAGCGCGGCGCGGCCGATGCCATCGGTGGCCACCTCGTCGGGGGAAGGCGGCAGCTCTGCGCCGTGCGGGTCGGAGGGCAGCGCCACCGCGCTCATGGCGTGGGCTCCTCAGGAGAGCCCGCGCTCAGGCTGGTCTGCGCGAGGGTCGGCGCGCGCCATGCGGGTCGAACGCGAGGCTGCGCCGGTGGTTGCGCACGAGGGGATGCCGATGTGACCATGCAGCGATGGGGCGCCGGGTGGTCCGGCACCGTCAGGTATGTCTCCCCGGCCGTGATGGTGGCTGGTGGTTTTAATTATTATAATAGCATAAGCATGCCGAGGCGCCAAGCACCTGTTGCATGCCACAGGCGTGCCGGGGCGCCGCCGGCAAGCTGCCGGCGTGGTCGTCTTGTGTGTCTTGCAAGGAGCCGCCGGCGCGCCCGGGGGGCGCAGGCGGCCAGCGCCTTCAGCGCGGCATCACCACCAGCCGCGTCTGTGTGAATTCCAGCATGCCGTGTTTGCCGTCGTCACCGCCCAGGCCGGAGCGCTTCCAGCCCGCGTGGTAACCCTGGTAGGGGTCGGCGGGGGTGCGGTTGATGTACAACTCGCCGGCCTCGATCTCGTTGGCCGCCCGCATCACGCTGCGGTAGTCGTTGGTGTAGAGCACGGAAGACAGCCCGAACTGGTGGTCGTTCGCCAGCGCGATGGCCTCGTCGATGGTGCTGTAAGGCAGCACGCACAACACCGGCCCGAAGATCTCCTCGCGCACGATCTCCATGTCCTGGCGTACCTCGGTGAGCAGCGTGGGCGGGTAGAAGTGGCCGGGGCCGGCAGGCACGGTGCCGCCGCACTCCAGCCGTGCACCTTGCTGCAACGCGTGTTGCACCATGGTGTGCACGCGGGCGCGCGCTTCCGTGTTGACCAGCGGCCCCATGGCAGCCTGGTCCACGGAGCGGTCGCCGAAGCTGCGCTCCATCATCTTCTCGCGCAGAAGCGCCACCAGCGCGTCATGCATGCTGTGGTGCGCATACACCCGCTCCACTGCCGTGCACAGTTGCCCGCAGTGGCTGGTGCGCGAGCGCACGATGGCGCCGGCGGCCAGCTCCAGGTCGGCATCGGCGGCCACGATGGCGGGGGTCTTGCCGCCCAGCTCCAGCGACACCTTGGCAATGTTCACCTTGGCATAGTCCAGCACGCGCTGGCCCGCGGGCACACCGCCGGTGAGCGTGATCATGGCGACCTTGGGATGTGTGCACATCACCTGGGCCGCGTCATGGTCCATGGCCATGATCTGCACCACGCCCGGCGGCAGGCCGGCGTCCAGCACCGCCTGCGCGACCTCGAAGGCGCTGCAGGGTGTGTGGTTGCTGGGCCGCACCACCACGGTGTTGCCGGCAATCAGCGCGGGCGCGATCTTGCGCAGCAGCGTGTAGATGGGGAAATTGAAGGGGATCAGGCAGGCCACCACGCCCAGCGGCTCGCGCATCAGCAGCAGGTTCTCGTCGGGGCTGTCGCTGGGGATGACTTCACCCTCGATGCGGCGCGCCCATTCGGCGTGGTAGCGCGTGATCTCGGCGGCGTAGAAGGTTTCGTCGGCGGCATCGGCCAGGCTCTTGCCGCTCTCCTGCGCCAGGGCGCGGCCGACCGTCTGCTTGCGCGCCTCGAGCACATCGGCCAGCTTGCGCAGGTGCTCGGCGCGCGCGATGGCCGGCAGCCTGCGCCAGCCGCGCTGGGCGGCCGCCGCCGTGTCGCAGGCATGCGTGACCTGCGCCTTGCTGGCCGTGGTGACGGTGGCGAATATCTTGCCGGTGGCCGGGTTCTGCACCGCGATATTGCGGGTGGTGTCGGCCGTTTCGGCGCCAACCCACTGGTGGTCGATGAAGTTCAGGTAGTGGTGCATCGGGGATCAGAAATAGCCCAGGGGCGTCTGGGCCATTTTGAGGTGCAATGCCTTGCCCGTATAGGGGTGGGCCAGCGCGACCTCCTCGTTCAGCTCCACGCCCAGGCCCGGCGCCTTGCTGGGAATGACGTAGCCGTCCTCCCACTGGATCTTGGTCTTGAGCAGCTTTTCGTGGAAGCCGCCCATCTGCTGGATGCTCTCCAGGATCAGGAAGTTGGGGCAGCATGCCGCGAGCTGGATGTTGGCCGCCGCCTCGATGGGGCCGCAGTACAGGTGGGGCGCGATCTGGGCGTAGTGGGCCTCGGCCATGCCGGCGATCTTCTTGCACTCCAGGATGCCACCCACGCGCCCCAGGGCGGGCTGCAGGATGGTGGCGGCCCCGGTCTCCAGCACGCGCGCGAACTCGTACTTGGTGCACAGGCGCTCACCCGTGGCCACAGGGATGCTGGTGTGGCGCGCCACCTCGGCCATCAGTTCGGGGCGCTCGGGGGGCGTGGGTTCCTCGAACCACAGCGGGTCGTATTTCTCGATGCGCCGCGCCATGCGCTTGGCGCCCGACACCGTGAACTGGCCGTGCGTGCCGAACAGCAGGTCGGCCTTGTCGCCCACGGCCTCGCGCAGCAGCTTGCAGAAGCGCTCGGACATGTCCATGCGCTCCAGCGTGGGCTGGCGCGGGTCGAACACCGAGTACCCGCCCACGGGGTCGAACTTGATGGCGGTGAAACCCTGCTTCACGTAGTCGGCCGCACATTCGGCCGAGCGCACCGGGTCGTTGTAGAAGGTTTCGTCCTCTTGCGGGCCGGGGTACAGGTAGGTGTAGCTGCGCAGGCGCGGGTGCACCAGGCCGCCCAGCAGCTTGTAGACGGGCTTGTCCAGCGCCTTGCCCGTGATGTCCCAGCAGGCCATCTCCAGCGCGCTCAGCACGCCCATCAGCGAGATGTCGGGCCGCTGCGAATACCCCTCGCCATAGGCGCGCCGCCACAGCGTCTCGGTCTGCATCGGGTCTTCGCCCTCGAACACGCGCGCGAACAGGTCTTCGGCCATGGCCGCGACCACGTGCGGGCTGAAGGTGGCGGTATAGGCCTCGCCCACGCCCTCGATGCCGCAGGCGGTGGTGAGCTTCACAAACACGAAGTATTCGCCGCCGAAGCTGGGCGGCGGGTTGCGGACGACGAAGGTCTTGATGGAGGCGAGTTGCATGGTGTGGACGGTGGGGTGGTGGTGGAAACGTGCAAGCAGTGCGTCACGGCGCCTGCAGGATGCGGGTCGCGCCCTTCCAGGCCACCATCGTGGTGGGCCCGTGCGTGTTGCCCGAGGTGACGGTGGGAAACACCGACGCATCGGCGATGTGCAGGCCCTGCAGGCCATGCACCTGCAGGCCGGGGCTGACCACGCCGCTGCGTGCGTCCGCGCCGATGGTGCAGGTGCCCACGGGGTGGTAGCAGGTGCTGGCGCGGCTGCGGAAGTCCTCGACCATTGCGGCGTCGTCCATGGCCTCCAGCGACGGCGCGATGTGGCGCACGGTCAGCGCACGCAGGGCCGCGGTGCGCTCCAGGCGCTGGATGAGCTGGGCACCGCGCAGCGCCTGCGCCACGTCTTCCGGATGCGAGAGGTAGTGGTTGCGGATCTCCGGCGCGGTGTCCACCGTGGGGGCGGCGATGCGCACCTGGCCACGGCTCAGCGGGCGGCAGGGTTGGAAGCACAGGATGAAGCCCGCGAACGCATCCGGCACGATGCGGGTGGTCTTGCCGGTGGCGTCCAGCGTGTAGGTGATGGGGTTGCAGTAGAGCTGCATGTCGGGCTGCGGCGCCTGCGCATGCGAACGCACGAAGCCGCCGAACTGGTTGACGCTGATGCCCAGCGGCCCGCCACGCGTGAGCGCGTAGCGCAGGCCGATGCCGGCTCGGCCCCACCAGGTGCCCAGCACGTTGTTGAGCGTGGGCTCGGTAGCCTCGTAGTAGTAGCTCATCGCCAGGTGGTCCTGCAGGTTCTCGCCCACCAGCGGCTGGTCCAGCACCACGGGGATGCCCAGCTGTTGCAGCAGCGCGGCCGGGCCCACACCCGAGACCTGCAGCAGCTGCGGGCTCTGGATCGCGCCGGCGCACAGCACCACGCCGCGCCGCGCGCGGGCGCCGCAGCGCGAGCCGCCCATGCGGTACTGCACGCCGGTGGCGCGGCGGCCGTCGAAGACCAGACGCTCCACCGTCGCGCGGGTCTGCAGCTCCACCGTGCCGCGCCGCAGCGCCGGCCGCAGGAAGGCGTCGGCCGCCGACCAGCGCATGCCGTGGCGCGTGTTGATCTGGTAGCGGCCCACGCCCTCGGGCTGCGGGCCGTTGAAGTCCTCGGTGAAGGGCAGGCCCGCCTCCTGCGCCGCGGCGAAGAAATGCCGCCCCATCGGATGCAACTGCCGGCGCACGTCGCTCACGAACAGCGGCCCGCCCGCGGCGGCATGACCGTCGGCGTCCACGCGGCGCTCGACGGACTCGAACGCCGGCCGCACGTCGTCCCAGTACCATCCCGTCGCGCCCCGGCGCGCCCAGTCGTCGTAGTCGCCGGGCATCCCGCGCGCATAGACCATGGCGTTGATGGAACTGGAGCCGCCGACCACCTTGCCGCGCGGGATGTAGATGCCCCGGCCGTTCAGGCCCGGGTCGGGCTGGGCCTCGAATTTCCAGTTGACGCCGGCGTCGTAGAAGGTCTTGCCGTAACCGATGGGGATGCGGATCCACGGCTTTCGGTCATGGCCGCCGGCCTCCAGGACCAGCACGGTGCTGCGGCCGTCGGCGCTCAGCCGTTCGGCCATGACGCAGCCGCCCGAGCCCGCGCCCACCACGATGTAGTCGAATTCCTGGTCTGCCAAAGCGCTGCCTTGAGGTCCCCCGTGCACCGGAGGCTGCGGAACAGTGTAGGCCGGCCCTGCACGCGTGCCGGGGGCGGTCATTGCAGTAATTGACTGCGCCGCTGCCAGGGCCTGCCACCTGCGCGACGCGGGGTCTAGGTAGTTTCCCGGACAATGGCGGCTCGCCATCCCGTTGCCACAAAGAGGTTCCCCCGGTGTCCCTGCCTCCCCCCGCCCCCCGCAAACACCTGCACACCCGGCAGGTGCAGTTCGACGGTTTCCACCGCGAGGACGGCCTGTGGGACATCGAAGCCCACATGACCGACAAGAAGGCCTTCGTGTGGCGCTCCGCCGACAAGGGCGACATGGCGCCGGGCACCCCCGTGCACGACATGTGGATCCGCGTCACGCTCGACGACAGCCTCACCGTTCGCGCCATCACCGCGTCCATGGACAGCACGCCGTTCGGCGAATGCCCCCTGGCCGAGGACCCGATGCAGAAGATGGTGGGCCACACCATGGGCCCCGGCTGGCGCATCACCATCGAGAAGGCGCTGGGCGGCGTCCGTGGCTGCACCCACCTGCGCGAGCTGCTGTTCAACATGGCCACCGCGGCGTACCAGACCATCCCCGGCTACCGCTCGCAGCTGCGCCGCGAGGCGGGCCTGCCCCCGCGCGAGAGCGACCAGCCGCCCTACCACCTGGGCAAGTGCATGAGCTGGGATTTCAACGGACCGGTGGTGCAGCGGCACTACCCGCAGTTCGCGGGGTGGCAACCGCTGCAGAGGGTGCCGCGGAAGTTGTGAACGCCCCCGTTTGGACGGCTCACTGCGTAGCCGTCCCATCCCCCCACTGGGGGCGCACCCGGTGGCCCGGCGGAGCCGGTTCCACGGGTGCACTGGTAGCAAACCTTGCTTTTCTCGAAGGTGTGTTTCACGCTGCCCCTGAGCAACCGATGGCCAAGGGCGCCTAGCGCGCTTCTGGCACTGGCGGGCCAACGGCCCCGCCCTCGGCCTCGCCGCCCCGCCGCGGGTCCATCTTCAACACGGCTTGGCTGTTGCCGCTGCCCATGACCACGTAGCCGTCCTTCTGGCCGGGCTGTCCCACGTTGGCGGGCTTGGTGCGGCGGATGTGCCAGACGCTGCCGGCCAGCAGCACCAGCACACCCGCGAAGTAAAGCATCAGCGCTTCCGGCCCCAGCCAGCCCATCACGGCGCCGGCCAGTGTGGGGCCCACGGTGGCGCCGACGCCGTACAGCAGCAGCAAGCCACCGGTCACCTCGAGCACGCGCGAGCGGTCGATGAGGTCGTTCACATGCGCCACGGCGATGCCGTAGATGGTGAAGGACAGTCCGCCGTACAACACGCCCAGCGCGATCAGCGAGCCCTCGTATTCGCGCGCGAGGTACCAGCCGGTGGCCGCCACGCACGCACAGGCTGCGCAGACCCAGAACAGCACCAGCCGGCGGTCGTGCCGGTCCGAGAAATGCCCCACGGGCCATTGGAAGAGGGCGCCGCCCAGGATGGTGGCGGCCATGAAGCTGGCGATGCCGGCCTCGCTGAATCCCACCTCCTGCGCGAACACATGGCCCAGGCCGTAAAAGGCGCCGCTCAGCAGCCCCGAGCTGGTGGCGGCGATGACGCCGATGGGCGAGATGGCGAAGAGCTCGAACAGCCCCAGCTTCGGCGACTCGGTGGGCTCGGGCTCGTCCACGGGCGTGAGCGTGATGGGCAGCAGCGCGAAGGAGAACAGCAGCGACACCATCGCGAAGGGCACGAAGCCGAAGCGGTCCCCCACCAGGATCAGCCACTGGCCCAGCGCCATGGAGATGCCGCTGACCGCCATGTAGGCCGCGAAGACCTTGCCCCGGTGCGTGCTCGGCGCCGCCTCGTTGAGCCAGCTCTCCACCACGATGTACAGCCCTACCAGGCAGGCGCCGTTGACGAGGCGCAGTCCGCCCCAGAACCACGGGTTGAGCCACAGCGCGTGCAGCAGCGGCAGGCAGGAGGCGATCGAGGCCATGGCCGCAAAGGCGCGGATGTGGCCCACGCTGCGGATCACCAGCGGGCAGGCATAGGTGCCGATCAGGAAGCCCGCGAAGTACGCCGAGTTGATCAGGCCCGTGACCAGCGTGGGGAACTTCGCCGCGGCCGATTGCGTGCCGATGGCCGAGAACAGCAGCCCGGTGCCGATCACCAGCATGCCCACGCCGCTCAGCAACGAGATCAGGGGGAGCAGCAGTTTGCGCACAAGGGCTCCGGCGGGGTGGTGGGATGGGCGCAGGCATTGTGCATGAGGAACATGGCAAGGGGCCTATGCCACGTCGCAGCCAGTCAACAGGTGGTCGTCGCAAGGCGTACCGCGCCCAGGTGCCGGCGCTACAGTGCCTGCGAAACGCCACCCAGAGAGCCGCACGCCATGGAGCAGCCCCCCTTCGAAGCCACCGCCCGCATCCAGCTGGCCGCGGCCTTCCGCTGGGCCGCGCGGCTGGGCATGCACGAGTCCATCGCCAACCATTTCAGCGTGGCGCTCGATGCAAGCGGCCGGCAGTTCCTGCTCAATCCCGTGGGTGCGCACTTCTCGCGTGTGCGGGCCAGCAGCCTGTTGCGGCTGGACGTGGACGACCCGGCCAGCCACGCCGGCGACAACGCACCCGACCCCACGGCCTGGCACCTGCATGCAGAGCTGCACCAGCGCCTGCCGCAGGCGCGCTGCATCCTGCACACCCACATGCCATACGCGACCGCGCTGTGCTGCCTGCAGGACTTCGAGTTCCTGATGCTGGACCAGAACGCCTGCCGCTTCCACGGCCGCATCGCCTACGACCGCCACTATGCGGGCATGGCGCTGGAGGCCGGCGAGGGCGCCCGCGTCGCGGCGCTGCTCGATGGCGGCAAGAGCGTGCTCTTCATGGGCAACCACGGCGTGATCGTGGTCGGCCCGTCGGTGGCGCAGGCCTTCGACGAACTCTATTACCTGGAGAAGGCCGCGCAGCTGCAGGTGCTGGCCCTGTCCACCGGCCGCCCGCTGGCGCAGGTGCCGCCCGAGATGGCGGCGCTAGCCTGCGCGCAGTGGAACGACTACCCCACGCGCTTCTCCGAACTGCATTTCCAGGCCCTTCAACAGATCCTCGACGAGGAAGAACCGGACTACCGCACATGAACCCCCACGTCATCGTCACCTGCGCCGTCACCGGCGCCGGCGACACCGTCGACAAGCACCCCGCCATCCCCGTCACGCCGAAGCAGATCGCGGCGGCCTGCAAGGAGGCCGCCGATGCGGGCGCCACCGTCGTGCACTGCCATGTGCGCGACCCCGAAACAGGCAAGGGCAGCCGCGACCCGGCGCTGTACCGCGAGGTGATGGAGCACATCCGCGCCTCGGGCGTGGACGTGATCGTCAACCTCACGGCCGGCATGGGCGGCGACCTGGAGATCGGTGGTGGCGAGGAGCCCTTGAAGTTCGGCCCCAACACGGACCTGGTGGGCCCGCTGACGCGCCTGGTGCATGTGGAAGAGCTGCTGCCCGACATCTGCACGCTGGACTGCGGCACGCTGAACTTCGGCGACGGCGACCTGATCTACGTGTCCACCCCTGCCGCGCTGCGCGTGGGCGCCAAGCGCATCACCGAGCTGGGCGTGAAGGCCGAACTGGAGATCTTCGACACCGGCCACCTGTGGTTCTCCAACCAGATGATCAAGGAGGGCCTGCTGCACGACCCGCTGTTCCAGCTGTGCCTGGGCATCCCCTGGGGCGCGCCGGCCGACACCACCACCATGAAGGCCATGGTCGACAACCTGCCGCGCGGCGCCACCTGGGCCGGCTTCGGCATCGGCCGCGCGCAGATGCCGATGGCCGCGCAGGCCGTGCTGCTGGGGGGCAACGTGCGCGTGGGGCTGGAGGACAACCTGTGGCTGGACAAGGGCGTGCCCGCCAGCAACGGCTCGCTTGTGGAGCGCGTGGTGAAGCTCATCGAATGCATGGGCGCTCGGCCGATGACGCCCGCCGAAGGGCGCGTGAAGATGAACCTCAAGCAACGCGGTTGAACGCCATGACCTTCGTGACCGACATCAAGACTTTTGCAGCGCTGGGCAGCGGCGTGATCGGCAGCGGCTGGGTGGCCCGCGCCCTGGCCAACGGCCTGGACGTGGTGGCCTGGGACCCGGCCCCCGGTGCCGAGGCGCAGCTGCGCGGGCGCATCGCCAAGTGCTGGGGTGCGCTGGAGGCCCAGGGCCTGAAGCCCGGTGCCTCGCAGGCCCGGCTGCGCTTCGTGCCTACGGTGGAAGAGTGCGTGGCCAAGGCTGACTTCATCCAGGAAAGCGCGCCCGAGGTGCTGGAGCTCAAGCTGGCGCTGCACCGCCAGATCAGCGCGGCCGCGCGGCCGGACGTGCTGATCGGCTCCTCCACCTCGGGCCTGTTGCCCAGCGAGTTCTATGCCGAGGCCGTGCACCCCGAGCGCTGCGTGGTGGGCCATCCCTTCAACCCCGTCTACCTCCTGCCGCTGGTGGAGGTGGTGGGCGGGCAGAAGACCGCGCCGGCCGCCATCGAAGCCGCCATCGGCATCTACCGCAGCCTGGGCATGCAGCCGCTGCACGTGCGCAAGGAGGTGCCGGGCTTCATCGCCGACCGCCTGCTCGAAGCGCTGTGGCGCGAGGCGTTGCACCTCGTCAACGACGGCGTGGCCAGCACGGGGGAGATCGACGATGCGATCCGCTACGGCGCGGGCCTGCGTTGGTCCTTCATGGGCACCTTCCTGACCTACACGCTGGCCGGTGGGGATGCGGGCATGCGCCACTTCATGGCGCAGTTCGGACCCGCGCTGCAATTGCCGTGGACCAACCTGAAGGCGCCGGAGCTCACCGACGCTCTGATCGACAGCGTCGTGGACGGCACCTCGGCGCAACTGGGCGGGCACAGCATCGCGGCGCTGGAGCGGTACCGTGACGACTGCCTGCTGGCGGTGCAGGCGGCGGTGAAGGCCACGAAGCTGAAGCACGGCATCGCGGAGTGAGCCGCCGCCGCGATAGAGTCGCCGCATGGCATCCACTGCACCACTCCCCATCACCTGGCAGGGCCCCATCGCGCAGGAGTGGGTCGACTACAACGGCCACCTGCGCGACGCCTTCTACCTGCTGCTCTTCAGCTATGGCACCGACGGCCTGATGGACCGCATCGGCCTGGACGAGGCCGGCCGCCAGGCCACCGGCCACTCGATGTTCACGCTGGAGTGCCACCTGAACTTCCTGCACGAGGTGAAGCAGGGCACGCCGGTGGCGGTGCATACCCGCGTGCTGGGTATCGACAGCAAGCGCGTGCACATCTACCACCAGCTCTTCGCCGAGGGCCGGGAAGACGCCGTGGCCGCCAGCGAGCAGATGTTGCTCAACGTGGAAATGGCCGGCCCCCGTGGTGCGGCCTTCGCAGAGCCGGTGCGCGGTGCGCTGCTGGCGCTGGTCGCGGACCATGCGCGACTGCCCGCGGCCGACTTCGTGGGCCGGCGCATGGCGCTGAAGGCGTGAAGGCCGCGCCGACCATGTCCCGCGTCCGCACCCCGCTCGAAGGCACGCCTTCGCCGCCCTGGAACCCCCACGCCCCCATCGCCGCGCCGCTCAGCCTGTACCGGCCGACGGTGCTGCCGGAGTGGGTGGACTACAACGGCCACATGAGCGAGTCGTGTTACCTGCTGGTCTTCGGTGACGACTCGGATGCGTTCTTCCGCTTCGTCGGCGTCGACGAGCAGTACCGCAGCACGGGTTTTTCGCTCTACACGCTGCAGACCCACCTGCACCATGTGCGCGAGGTGGCCGAAGGCGAGCCGTTGCGGCTCGACCTGCAACTGCTGGACCTCGATGCCAAGCGCGTGCACCTCGTGCACAGCATGTTCCACGCCGGTACCGGCACGCTGCTGGCCACGGCCGAACAGATGCTGGCGCATGTGGACATGCAGGCCGGCCGCACCGCCCCGATGCCGGATTTCCTGCAGCAGCGCTTGCAGGCCATCCGCGCGGCCCACGCCAGCCTGCCGCGGCCACCGCAGGTGGGGCAGCCCATCGGCATCCGGCGCTAGCACGCCTTCTGCGCGTCCCCCGGCGGCGCTTGCCAATCCGGGAAAAGGCCTCAGTCGCCCTTCGCGGATTTCGGGCGGCCCGTCTTGATGGCCGGCAGGCTGGTCAGCAGCTCCACCAGTTCCGCATCCCCGAGGCCGGACAGCAGCTTGATGCCGGCACGCAGCAACTCGCTCTTCTTGGCCGGATGCGCGCTGGACAATGCACGCTGCTTCAAGGCGGCGATCTCCGCATATTCGTCAGCGGGCATGGTGAAACTGTCCCGGACCAGCTTGAGCTTGGCGGCCTTGGGCGCACGCGCGGTCGGCTCCGGCGCGGGGGCCTTGGCAGGCGTTGGTGCTGGCGTCCTTGCAACAACCGCCACGGGCTTGCGGGCGGCCTTCTTGCGTGCCGGGGTGGCGCGGGCCTTGGCGGCGGGCCGGGTGGGTGCGCTGAGTTTCACAGAGGACGTGGCGGGGGTGGTGGGCATGCTTTGCTGAATTCCATATAAACGGTATATTCAGTTTATATGATTTCGATGCCAGCACAACCATATCCCTGCCATCCGCGGGCAGCAGAGCCATGCCCACGCCCGCGATGACCCACGCCTGGTGGGCCGGCCTGTGCCTGGTCGGCCTGTTCAATATCGCGCTGTGGTGCCGCACGGCCCGGTGGACTGCCAACGCTCCCGGCGCTTCGGATGCCGAGGCGTCGTGGCGCCGTGCGCAGTTGCTGTTGTCGGCCGTCTACGTGCTGGGATGTGCCTACCGTTCGGCGTTCCCGGTATTCGACGTGCCACGCCAGACGCTGTTCGACTCGCCGCTCTCCAGCGCGTTCGTCGGGCGATCCGTGGCCACCGTGGCCGAGCTCTGCTTCGCGGCGCAATGGGCGCTGCTGGTGCTGGCCCTGGGCCGCAGCTTCGCCCACCGTGCCATGGTCGTGGCGGGCTGGTACATCGTGCCCTTGATAGTGCTGGCCGAGGCCTGCTCCTGGTACTCCGTGCTCACGACCTCCAACCTCGGCCACGTATTCGAGGAGTCGTTGTGGGCCCTGTGCGCGGCGATGGTGACGGCGAGCCTCGCCTGGGCCTGGCCGCGATGTGCGCGGCCCGAACGCACGATGGTGGCCTTCTGGTGCCTGCTGGCGGCGGTCTACACCGTGTACATGGTGGCGGTCGATGTGCCCATGTACGCCACCCGCTGGCTCGCGGACGAGGCCTCCGCGAAGGCCTACCTCACGCTGGGCGAGGGCGTCCGGGATGCCTGGAGCCGCTGGCATCCGACCGACCAGTGGGAGCACTGGCGCACGGAGGTCGTGTGGATGTCGCTCTACTTCAGCGTCGGCGTGTGGATGAGCATCGCGCTGGTGCGCATGCCCCTGCTGCGACCGGCTGCGCTGCCGGCTTCCCAGCGCGCCACGGCCCGGCCGGTGTTCGCCGGATCGCACGAGTGAGGATCGGGGTGGCGCTCAGCCCGCCGGCATCGCGCGCAGCAGCCGCAGCCAGAGCTGGTTGTTGACGTCGGGGTCCGGTGCGGCCTGCCCGGTGCGCACGACGATGAGCTTGCGGCTGGGCACGACGAAGAGTTTCCGGTCCAGCGCACCCATCGCGCCCACCATGTCGGCCGGGGCCGCCTGCACGTACTGGCCGGCGCGGCGCGGCGCGGTGGCGCCGCTGCCGATAGTCTCGGTGCTGCCGTTCAGCCACCACAGGTGGCCATAGGCCGGGTTGGTCTTCGTGCGCACGAAAAGCGCATCGAGCTGCTGCTTCGAGATCACGCGCACGCCCGTGGCGCTGACGCCGCCGTTCAGCACAAACTCGCCCATGCGCGCGATGTCGCGCGGGGTCGTGACCAGCCCGGTGGGATTGCCCGAGTCCTGCAGCGCAGCCGGGCGCTGGCGCCAGGCCGTGTCGCGCATGCCGGCGGGGCCGGCGAGCCAGTCCTGCGTGATGCGGTCCAGCGGCTGCTTCGCGGCGGCTTCCAGCACGGGCTTCATGACCGCGTAGGCGGGCGTGTTGTAGAAGAACTTGGTATCCGGCGGCGCCTCGGCACTCAGGTCTTCCTTCAGGCCCGAGTTCATCTCCAGGAGGTTCCGAACGGTGATCGCGGCCTCCTGCGCCGGCGCGGCCTTCGACCAGCGCGGCCCGATGTAGGAGGTCACGGAGCGCGAGAGGTCGAGCAGGTCCTTGTCGATGGCGATGCCGGCCAGCACCGCCACGAAACTCTTCTGCTGCGAGGCCACATCCTCCAGCAGCGCGCCGTCGGTGGCGGTGCCGTGCACGAAGGTGGCGCGGAAGTTCTGGGCGTCGGCGGGCAACGGCCAGCGCTGGTCGAGGACGATGCGGTTGTCCTGGATGACGACCAGCCCGGTGGACTTCTGGCTCGCCGCGTACTGCACCAGCGCATCCAGCGCGGTGGCATTCCAGCCGGCTTGCGCGGGGTCGACGCGGACTGGCTCGCCGGGCGCACGGGCCGGCGCGGCGCAGGCGCCCAGGACACAGGCCACGGCGATCGCGGCCAAGGATTTCAGCATGTTGTCTCCATCGCAAATGGGGTGCTGCGGAGCCGCAGCGCGACGGCAGGCAGCAGCGTCGCGCTGCAAGTCTAGGAGCGCGGCCTGCGGCTGGAAACCGAAATCTTCTAATCGAGCAATTAGCGGATGGCCGTCATGCCGCCACGAAGCGCAGCCGCGTGATCTCCGACGGCGCGCCGATGCGCATCGGCGGGCCCCAATACCCCGTGCCGCGGCTGGTGTAGACCCACAGCTGGCGCAGCCTGCGCAGGCCCGCCAGGAAGGGCTGCTGCAGCGGCACGAACAGGTGGAAGGGCCAGATCTGGCCGCCATGCGTATGTCCCGACAGCTGCACCTCGAAACCCGCATCCGCGGCGGCCGGCGCGCTGCGCGGCTGGTGCGCCAGCAGCACGCGCAGCCCCGCGTCGCCAGGGGCACCGTGCATCGCCCGTGCCGGGTCGCTGCGCTGCTCGGGCTCGAAATGCCCGGCGCCAAAGTCCGTCACGCCGGCCATGACCAGCTTGCCGTCGCCATGCTGCAGCACCACATGTTCGTTGTTCAGCACGCGCAGGCCCAGCCGCGCGAGCCAGGCGGTCCATTCGCGTGCGCCGCTGTAGTACTCATGGTTGCCGGTGACGAAGAAGGTGCCGTGGCGCGAGCGCAGGTCGGCCAGCGGCGCCACGTCATCGCGCAGGTCCGCCACCCGGCCGTCAACCAGGTCACCCGTGATGGCCACGGCATCGGCATCCAGGCGGTTCACGGCATCCACGATGGCTTGCACATACGGGCGCTTCACGCTGGCCCCCACGTGCACGTCGGACAGCTGGACGATGGTGAAGCCCTGCAGGTCGGCGCTGAGGCCCGCAATGGGTATCTCCACCTCCTTGACGCGCGCCGTGCGGCGCGCAGCCACCCAGCCGCACAGGCCCAGCACCACGGCCAGCACCGGCACGGCGATCGCGCTGTCGGCGCCGATGGCCGGCAACTGCCATGGCAGCGTGGCCAGCAGCAGGATGTCGCGCAGCACCGTCAGCATGAACAGGATGCCCCAGCCGCCCAGCGCCACCATGCGCGCGCTGGTCCAGCGGTCCGCGCGGCGCCCGCCCCGACGGCGGCGCCCGGTCCACCACGAGACCAGCAACAGGAAGGAGGCTGCCAGCACGGCGATGAAGGCGCCTGCGCTGGCCAGCCCGGGGAGGTCTGGCGCGATGCGCCGGCCGATGTAGAGGTGGGTGAGCAGGAGGACGGCGATGGCGATCATCGGCCGCAGGTGGTGGCGATCCTGGCGGATTCAAGCGCTTGGAGGTCGCGCAACGCCATGAGCATCTCGATGGCGCTGCCATACTTGGAAGATGGCGCAGCTCTCCGCGCGCGCTATTTGCGTCCCGGAGGCCCCGCCATGCATTTCGCCCCCACCACCGAGCAGACGCTGCTGGTGGACACCGTCCGCGCCTTCGTCGAGGCGGAGTTGTACCCCCACGAGGACGAGGTCGAGCGCCTCGATGCCGTGCCGCCCGAACTGGCGCGCGCCATCCAGGCCAAGGCCATCGCACTGGGCCTGTACGCCGCCAACATGCCCGAGAACCTGGGTGGCGGCGGGCTGGACAACGTCGGCGTGGCCCTGATGGAACGCGAGCTGGGCCGCGCCTCCTACGCGCTGCAGATGCTGGTGGCGCGCCCCAGCAACATCCTGCGCGCCTGCACGGGCGACCAGGTGCAGGAGTACCTGCTGCCCACCATCCGCGGCGAACGCCACGACTGCCTGGCCATGACCGAGCCCAACGCCGGCTCCGACGTGCGGGGCATGCAGACCCGTGCCGTGCGCCAGGGCGGGGACTACGTCATCAACGGCAGCAAGCACTTCATCAGCCATGCCGACGTGTCCGACTTCGTGGTGCTGTTCGCCGCCACGGGCGTGGAGGACACCAAGGCCGGGCCCAAGAAGACGATCACGGGGTTCCTGGTGGACCTGGACAGCCCGAGCCTCACCGTGCGCCGCGGCCCGCCGTGTGTGTCGCACCGCGGCTATCACCAGTGCGAACTGTTCTTCGACGACTGCCGCGTGCCGGCCTCCAAGCGCCTGGGCGAGGAGGGCCGTGGCTTCGACCTGATGGGCCAGTGGCTGGGCGCCACGCGCCTGAGCGTGGCGGCCACCAGCGTGGGGCGTGGGCGGCGTGTGCTGCAGATGGCCACCGAGTGGGCGGCGCAGCGCAAGCAGTTCGGCCAGCCCATCGGCCGCTTCCAGGGCACGGGCTTCAAGCTCGCGGACATGGCAACCGAGCTGGAAGCCGCCGAGCTGCTGACGCTGCAGGCCGCGTGGAAATGCGACCAGGGTCGCATGACGGACTCGGACGCGGCCATGGCCAAGCTCTTCGCTTCCGAGGCGCTGGCGCGCATCACCGACAACGCCGTGCAGATCTTCGGCGGCATGGGCCTGATGGGCAGCCTGCCGCTGGAGCGCTTCTGGCGCGACGCACGTGTCGAGCGGATCTGGGACGGCACCAGCGAGATACAGCGGCACATCATCTCGCGGGCGATGCTGCGCGAGCATGGGGCGTGAGGTGACGCAGCCCGCCGCCGAGGCGCTGCAGCGCCTGTTCGCGCCGCGCCACATCGCCGTGTTCGGTGGCCGCGCGGCAGCTGAAGTGCTGCGCCAATGCCGCAAGCTCGGTTTCCAGGGTGAACTCTGGCCCGTCCATCCGCGCCATGCCGAGATCGAGGGACTGCGGTGCTTTGCGGACGTGGCCGCATTGCCCGCCGCGCCCGATGCCAGTTTCGTGGCCGTGCCTCGGGAGGGAACTGTCGACGTGGTGGGCGAGCTCGCCGCACGTGGTGCGGGTGGTGTGGTGTGTTATGCCTCAGGTTTTGCCGAAGTGGGCGGCGAGGGCATCGCCTTGCAGCAGCGCCTGGTGCAGCAGGCCGGCAGCATGGCCCTGCTGGGCCCTAACTGCTACGGCATGCTCAACTACCTCGACGGCGTGGCGCTGTGGCCCGACCAGCATGGCGGCACGCGCGTGGAGCGTGGCGTGGCCATCGTCACGCAGAGCGGCAACATCGGGCTGAACCTCACGATGCAGCGCCGCCACGTGCCACTGGCCATGCTCATCACCGTGGGCAACAAGGCCGGCGCCAGCCTGGAGGCCATCGTCGAGGCGCTGCTGCAGGACACACGCATCACCGCCATCGGTCTGCACATCGAGGGCCTGGACGACGTGCCCGCGTTCTCGCGCGTGGCGCTGCGTGCGCTGGAGCAGGGCGTGCCGCTGGTGGCGCTCAAGGCGGGCAGCTCTGCACTGGGCGCGCGTACCACCATGAGCCACACCAGCTCGCTGGCCGGGCCAGACCATCTGTACGACGCGCTGTTCGCACGCTGTGGCGTGGCGCGTGTGCCCGACCCGGCGGCGTTGCTGGAGACCCTCAAGCTGCTGCATGTGCAGGGCCCGCTCGCGGGCCGGCGCATCGCGTCTGCCAGCTGTTCAGGCGGCGAGGCCTCGCTGGTGGCCGACCTTGCGCAGCCGCGTGGCCTGCAGATGCCGCCACCCCCCAATGACGCGCAGCGCCTGCTGCTCGCAGCGCTGGGCGACAAGGTGGCCATCGCCAACCCGCTCGATTACCACACCTACATCTGGGGCGACCTGCCCGCGCAGACGGCCTGCTTTGGTGGCCTGCTGGCCTGCAACTTCGACATGCACCTGCTGGTGCTCGACTTTCCGCGCGCGGACCGGTGTGATGCGAAGGACTGGCACACCACCCTGCAGGCCTTCGCCGCCGCCAAGGCCGCGCACCGGGGCGCTGCGGCTGCCGTGGTGGCTTCCTTGCCCGAGGGGCTGCCCGACGATGCTGCGCAGTGGCTGCTGGCGCGCGGCATCGCGCCGATGCAGGGCATTGCGGAATGCCTGGACGCCGTCGCGCGTGCGGCGGACATCGGCATGGCCGAGCGTGACCTGGTACAACGCCAGCCGGTCGCGTTGGTGCCCCCGCTGCCGCATGACGATGTTGGCGCCTTGCTGGACGAACCCGCCAGCAAGGCGTTGCTCGCGCGCCATGGCCTTCCCATTCCGCCGGGTGCTGTGGTGGCCGGTGCCGATGCCGCCGTGGCCTGCGCGGAGCGCATCGGCTACCCGGTGGTGGCCAAGGTCGTGTCCGAGGCCCTGGCCCACAAGACCGAAGCCGGTGGCGTGCACCTGAATCTGCGCGACGCAGCCCAGCTGCGCGAGGCCGTGGCGGCGCTGCAGGCGCTGGCGCCACGCTGCCTGGTGGAAAAGATGGTGCCGAGCGCCGTGGCCGAGATCATCGTGGGGGTGCAGCGTGACCCGCAGTTCGGCCTGGCGCTTACGCTGGGCGCGGGTGGCATCTTCGTGGAGCTGCTGCGCGACACGGCCACGCTGCTGCTGCCCGCCACGCGCGCGCAGGTGCACGCGGCGCTGCGCGGCCTGCGCATCTGGCCGATGCTGGAAGGCTACCGGGGCCGCCCGGGTGGAGACGTGCCAGCGCTGCTGGATGCCGTGATGGCCGTGCAGGCCTGCGCGCAGGCCGAGTCAGCGCGGCTGATGGAGCTGGATGTGAACCCGCTGCTGGTGCTGCAGCCAGGGCAGGGCGTGGTGGCAGTGGATGCGGTGCTGCGTCTGGCCGCGACGCAGTGAGAAAGGTGCCCCTATGACCGACCCCGCAGACCCCGTACGTACCCATGCCGACGCCGGCATCTGGACCATCACGCTGGACCGCCCCAAGGCCAACGCCATCGACGTGCCCACCAGCCGGGCGCTGTACGCCGCGCTGCGCCGCCTGCAGGACGATCCCGCGCTGCGCGTGGGCATCGTCACCGGCACGGGACGCTTCTTCTCCGCCGGCTGGGACCTGAACGCCGCCGCCCACGGCGAAGCCATCGACGCCGACCACGGCCCCGGCGGCTTCGCGGGCCTGACCGAATTCTTCGACCTCGACAAACCCGTCATCGCCGCCGTCAACGGCCTGGCCATGGGCGGTGGCTTCGAGCTGGCGCTGGCGGCCGACTGCATCGTGGCCGCCGACACGGCCGAATTCGCGCTGCCCGAAGTCAAGCTCGGTCTGATCGCCGACTCCGGCGGCGTGCTGCGCCTGCCCCGCCGCCTGCCACGCGCCATCGCCACCGAGATGCTGCTCACGGGCCGGCGCATGGGCGCTGACGAGGCGGCGCGATGGGGGCTGGTGAACCAGGTGGTGCCCGCAGAAACATTGCTGACCGCTGCCCGCGCCCTCGCACAGCAGATGGCCCAGTGTGCGCCGCTGTCATTGGCCGCTGTGAAGCAGGTGCTGCGCGCGACGGAGTCGCAGACGGTGCCGGAAGCGTTCGGGACGCTGCGGACCGGGGAGCTGCCGGCTTACCGTGCAATGCTCGTTTCAGAGGATGCGCAGGAGGGGCCGCGGGCGTTCTCGGAGAAGCGCGCGCCGGTGTGGACCGGCCGCTGAGTATCGAGGGTGCGCACTGCGACAAACCAGGTCGGCATCCTCTGGGATCACCATGGACTCTGGTGCACTGGAGCGATAGCGTGAATGGCAGGATGCGGCGTCGCTATGGCGTGCGAGTTGCGTGGTTACCCGCCTTCCTGCGCTGATGCACGGATGTAATCGCCTTGCGCGTGAATGCAGAGACGGATTTGCCATAGTGCTTTCAAGCGGAATCGGAAAGTGACCAAGATTTCTCCAAGCCTCACCCCGGGGCCATGCCCGGACTGCGGTGCCGTGCTGCGCGACTTCGAGTCGGGGTCTACGGTAGGGCAGCAATGCACCGTTTGTGATTGGACGATGGTCACGACCAACCACCATTCGCCGCTATTCGATCCCGAGCGCTACGACGTGGTAATTGTCTGCACGCCCGAAGAGCGTCGCCATGCGATAGCAGTGGTTGCCGCGCTCTTGGGCGTGGGCTCGAGCACCGTGCGAGGGCTTGTGGATTGCGGCCTGCCTGTGAAGACAGGGCTGCAGGCACTTGAAGTGCAGCGTTTGCAGCGTGACTTGTCGCAAAAGGGTGTTCAGGTTCTGGTGACGCCGGATTTCCCGTGGCCTTGGCTGCCGGGTCCTGCATCGGCGCCTGGATGAGGCGCTGCGGCCGATGGGAGGCTGTGCGACGGAAAGTGGGTACGTCTCGCCGGTGGGTCGGCCGTGTGTTCAGCGCGTCAGCGCGCCGACACGCTGCATTCCGACTGACTGGTTTGCGACTCGACGCCGACGCTCACAAGCGCTATCGTCATGCAACCCCTTTATGCCGTCTACCTATGCCATTGAAACGTGCATGCCGCTTGCCGACCGTCCGCTTCGCCTGGATGCAGATTCCCGGGCGCTGCCAGCTTGTGTGCAGAGGGCGATTGAGCGGTCACCGTCGCAAATAATTCTTTTTCTAGCGGGGCCCTTTCGGGGCACAGTTCCATGGTTCCCACGACATTGCTTATGCGCATTGCGCAGAGCCTTCAGGGCATCGGACGGTGCGCGACAAGCGCGGTGGATGCCCCTTGGTTTGCCTTGCCAGTCGAGGCAGCCTGGTGCGATCTCCAGTGTCACGACCGTAGCGCGTGCCATGGACGAACTTGACGACATCGGGGATCGCGTCGGTCCGTGGATTGCAAGGTTCTTCGCGTCGGGAGCGTCCGCGCTGTCGCCGCGCGAGGTGGTCGGCGTCGGGGTGTGGTTGCTGGAGGTGGAAGTCAACAACGGTGGCTTCGACCAGTATTACTTCAACGCCGCTGGCGCGCTGGCTATCGATACTGTCGGGGCGCTGGAGGCCATCGGGGCGCGCCGTGCTGCGTCGTTGCTTATGGCTGCGAATGCAGAGTTTCCTGGCGCCGCTCCCCCCATGGATCGTGCACTTCGCCAACAGGTGCTTGCAGTCATCCGGAACGATGCGCGCTTCGCTGTGCTGGAACAGGAGTTCTATCGCGATGAGGATGATCGACTGTCCTTGCTGGCAGCCTATCTCAGGGCGCCCCCTCATGTCGATTGATCGGCGGGCTTGCGGGGCCGACATGCGCCCGGCCAAGGCGCAGCGAGCGCTCGGGGCCCCTCGGTGATCGACGCCATCCAGGCCCGATCCATCGTGTTGCGCCATTGCGAAGGCGCCTTGCCCCCGCATGACGCAGCCAAGTTCGCGATCCAATCCTGCGAATACTCCATTGCAGGCAGATGCTGGATCGTCCGCGCCAACAGCGAAGACTATGTGGTGCACGGTCGTATGGAGCATTGCCTGGTCGGAGTCAACGCGTATCTGGTGGATGTGCAATCTGGTGCCATCGATGTGGTTGGAAGCGGCAACAGCGTCGCGCACTACCTTCAAGACAGGGCAGATTCGTGCAGCGCTGGCGGCGATAGTTACGTGGTGGAGCCGAGTTTTGGAAGCACTGACAAGGCGGCGGTCGTCCGGCTACGTCAGGCCCTGGCGTGCACCATGGCGCACGCACTGCAAATGGTCGCGCCCCAGAATCGCAGCTGGTTGACGGGCAAGCGGCGACTGCTGACGGAAGTCCAGGAGTTGCTTGGAAACAGGGGTGTTTCGACCACCATCGCCTTGCGAGCAAACCTCGCTGGCGCGGCGCATATCGGTGAGCGGGCGTTGTGCTGGGATGAGGTCAAGGCGGTACTCATCCGCAGGCAAGGCGAACTTCGATGACCTGTCTGGCCAACAGCGATGGTGGATACCTGGACAGTGTGTGGGCACAATGCCAGCACCATCGTTGTGAGGATGCAGGTCTCGAATGCTTGCCTCCTGACATCCGGCCATTTGCGGCCCGCCTCGCGCCATCCTGCCAGATCGCCGTTTTCCGTACCTACCGAAGCCTCCCGTGAACCCCTACCTCCTCGACACGCAGCCCCTTACACCCACCATCCTGCGCGACCTCGCCCGCAGCGACACCCGCTTCGCCCTCGCCCCCGCCGCCCTCGACCGGCTCGCGCGTGACCGCCGCGTCGTGGAGGCCCACATCGCTGGCGGCGCACCCGTCTATGGCCTGAACACCGGCCTGGGCGGCAACCTGGGCTACCGGCTGCAGGAGGACGAGGTGCAGGCCTACCAGGCGCAGATCATCCAGGGTCGCATGATCGGCATGGGCGAGCCGATGGCGCCTGAGGTGGTGCGGGCGGCGCTGCTGGTGCGTGCTGCGGCGCTGGCGCGGGGGGGCTCCGGCGTGAGCGTGGCTGCGGCCCAGGCGTTGGTGGATCTGCTGGACCGCCGCGTCACGCCCATGGTGCCCAGCCGGGGCTCCATCGGGGCAGGCGACCTGGGCCTCAGCGCGCACCTGATGGCGCCGCTGCTGGGGCTGGGCGAGGCGTTCTTCGAAGGCGAACGCCTGCCGGGCGCCGAGGCGCTGGCCCGCGCCGGCCTGCAGCCGGTGCGCCTGCAGGCCAAGGACGGCCTGGGGCTCATCAACGCCAGTCCTCTCACGGCAGGCTACGCCGCGCTGGTGGCCTGCATGCTGGAAGAGACGCTGACCGTGGCCATGGGTGTGGCCGCACTGTGTGATGAGGGGTATGCCGCCAATCCCACGGTCATGGACCCGCGTATTTCGGCGCTGCGCCCTGCGGGGCTGCAGCAGGAAGTGGCGGCGGCCTTCCGCGCGCTGCTGGCCGGCAGCAGCCTGTACGACGGCACGCCGCGCGCCATCCAGGACGCGATCTCCTTCCGCACCATGGCGCAGGTCTTCGGTTCCAGCCAGGCCGCTGCGCTGCAGCTGCACGAGGCCGTGCGCGTGGAGATCAACGGCAGTTCCGACAACCCGGTGGTGCTGGGCGACCACGAGATGTTGTCCTCGCCCAACTTCCATCCGCCGGCGTTGGCACTGGCCTTCGACACCATGGCCATCGCCGTGGTGCACCTGGCCAGCGCCAGCGTGCAGCGCGCGATCAAGCTGATGACGCCGCACCTGAGCGGCCTGCCGAAGTACCTCTCGCCCGTGGGTGGCGCCAGCGTGGGCTTCAATGCGCTGCAGAAGACGGCAGCGGCGCTGTATGCCGAGATCCGCTTGCATGCCACGCCGGGCAGCCTGGATGCGGTGGTGGTGTCCGACACTGTCGAGGACCATGCCACCCAGGCGTTGCTGTGCGTGCGCAAGCTCGAAACGCAGCTGGGGCTGTACCGCCTGCTGCTGGGCATCGAGGCCATGGTGGCCGCGCAGGCCGTGCACCTGCGCCAGCCGCGCGCATTGGGTGCGGGGTCGGCCCACGTGCTGCAGGCCGTGCGCGCCGTGGTGCCGCCGCTGCAGGAGGACCGCCCACCGGGGCCTGATGCGCAACGCATCGCCGGGTCGCTGTTCTCCGGGCCGCTGGCTGCCGCGCTTGCGCCGATGGTGGTGATGCAGTCCTGAAGCCCGTGCTGGTGCGCGGCCGGATAATCCGGGGTCCGCCTCTTCGACACTCCCGCACGGCCCCTCCCATGCTGCCCACCCTCTTCACCATCTGGTTCCTGCATTTCGTGGCCGTCGCCAGCCCCGGCCCCAACGCGCTGGTGGTTTCGCGCATCGCGGCCGACGCGCATGGACGGGGCGCGGCCTTTGCCGTGGCGGGCGTCACCGTGGGAGCGCTGTTCTGGTCCACCAGCGCCATCCTGGGCGTGCACCTGGTGTTCAGTGCCTTCCCGGGCATGCGCCTGGCGCTGCAGGTGGCCGGTGGCATGTACCTGCTCTACAGCGCCTGGAAGCTCTGGCGCGCACAGGGCGCCGCGCCGTCCATGGAGGGCGATGCCGCGCAGACTTTGTCGTGTTGGGTGGCTTTC
Organism: Burkholderiaceae bacterium; assembly: GCA_965278985.1. Lineage (GTDB taxonomy): Bacteria > Pseudomonadota > Gammaproteobacteria > Burkholderiales > Burkholderiaceae_C > CAISIP01. The sequence continues at coordinate 5,696,687 of OZ257131.1, forward strand.
CGCCAGGGACTGCTGACCAACCTGACGAACCCCAAGTCCGCGCTGTTCTTCGGCAGTATCTTTGCCGCCGTGTTCCCGCCCGCGCCCGGCCTGGGGCTGCAGGTGGCGACCGTGCTGGTGGTGATGGCCAATGCAGCCGGTTGGTACGGCCTGCTGGCCTGGTTGTTCTCGCGCGCCTCGGTGCGCCAGGCCTACGGCCGGGCGCGCGGCACCGTCAACCGCGTGGCGGCGGCGCTGTTCGGCGCGCTGGGCCTGGGGTTGCTGGTGGCCGCGCTGCGGGACGCGCGCAGCGCGCCCTGAGCCTCGCCGCGCAACGGCAAGCGTTCGTATCCGGTTAATTCCGCAGCCGGGGCGGGGGCAGGGCGGGCCGCGTTAGCATGCGGGGCCCCCGGGCGCCTGCCACCTGCCCTTTTCTGTCGTGGCAGGGTCCTCCCTCAACCCATCCCCATCGGAGCCATGCCATGCTGCGTGAACAACAAGACCAATTCCAGGACAGCCAGTTGGAGAGCCTGCTGCCGGCCATCAAGCCCAGCCGCCGCCATTTCATGGCCGCCAGCGGGTTCGCCGGCTTCGCGCTGGCAGCCGGCCCGCTGAACGCGCAGTCCGTGATCCGCACGCCGGCCGACGGGCTTGACGCGCGCGACGTGACGGTGCCTGTGCAGGGTGGCGGCTCCATGCCCGCGTACGTCGCCGCACCGGCCAAGGCCGGCAAGGTCCCGGTGATCATCGTGGTGCCCGAGGTCTTCGGCATGCACGAATACCAGAAGGACATCTGCCGCCGGCTTGCGAAGCTGGGCTACATGGGCGTCACGCTGGATCCGTTCTTCCGCTTCGGCGACCTGAGCAAGATGACAGCCATGAACGAAGTGGTGGCTGCCGCCAACAAGCTGACGGATGCGCAGATGTTGTCCGACCTGGACAGCCTGGTGGCCTTCATCGAGACGCAACCCAAGGCCAACACCGCCAAGCTGGGCATCACCGGAATGTGCCGTGGCGGACGCTCGGTGTGGATGTACACGGCCCACAGCCCCAAGATCAAGGCCGGGGTGTCCTGGTATGGCGGCCTCTCGCCCGTGCCACCGGCCATGACCCAGACACCGCTGGACGTGGCGGGCCAGTTGCACGCACCCGTACTGGGCCTGTATGGCGGAGCCGACGGCGGCATTCCCGTGAACCAGGTCGCGGCGCTGCAGGAAGCACTCAAGGCCGGCAACAAGAACAGCAAGGCCAGCACCTTCATCTTGTACCCCGACACGCCCCACGCCTTCCACGCCGACTACCGCCCCAGCTACCGCAAGGAAGCAGCCGAGGCGGGCTGGGCCGAGATGCTGGCCTGGTTCAAGCGGCACGGGGTGGCCTGAGCGCGACGGCCCAGGGCCCGCTTCAGCGCCGCGCCGTCTTCGGCCGGTTCGGTGGGTCCAGGAAGCGCTGCCGGAAGTAGTCGCGCACGATCCGCATCGCAGGCGTCATGTCCGCGCCGGTGCGCCAGGCCAGGCCCACGGTCAGCGGCGGGATGGGCTCCTCCAGCACGACCGTCTCGATGCGCTTGCCTTCCAGCGACCAGGGGCGGTATTGCAGGTCGGAGGCGATGGCCACGCCCTGGCCGTTGCCCACCATGCTGCGGATGGCCTCGATGGAGGACGAGCGCAGGTGCACTTCGGGGGTAAGGCCGTAGTGGCGCCAGTAGCGCAATGCGGCATCGGCCGCCTCGTCGGCCGTGAGCATCATCAGCGGCTCGGCCGCCACGTCGGCCAGGTGCACCTTGGGTTGTTGCAGCAGGCGGTGGCCCACGCCCAGCCACAGGCGGCGGCGGGATTCCAGCAGCGTGAGGGTCTGCAGCGCGGGGTTGCTGACGTTGGAGGTGACCATCATCGCGATGTCGAAGGCGCCGTCCAGCAACCCCTGCTCGATGCCGTGCCGCTCCAGTTCCTGCATGCGGATGCGCAGCCCCGGATGCAGGCTGGAGAGCCGGTGGATGTGTTCGGGCAGGAAATACCCCACCAGCGTGGGCGTTGCGGCCAGTGTCATCTCGCCTTGCACCTCGGCCTGGCGCGGCATGTTCTGCGCGTCGGCCACGGCGGCCTCCACGGCATGGGCGCGGGCCAGGAAGTGGCGGCCGTCGTCGGTGAGCTCCATGCCGTGGGCCTCGCGCTTGAACAGCGGGTAGCCCAGCTCGTTCTCCAGGTCGCGCAGCGAGATGGTCACGGCTGAGGCCGTCACATGCAGCTGCTCGGCCGCGCGCGCCACCTGCCCCAGTTCGGCAATGGTCACGAAGTAGCGCAGTTGCCGCAGCGAGAAGTTCATGGGACGGGACGCGAGGGCTAAGTTCTTTTTAGGCGCAGCCTTTAGCAAACTGAATTTTATGGGCCGCGGCGCGGGCGCTAATCTTGCGACGAACCTTTCGCCAGGCCGAGCCTGGCCCCTAGCGCACCGAAACCGTGAAACCCATCTACATCGATTACCTCAACGGCCCCGACCTCGAGGCCCTGGCCATCCAGGACGACGAGATCCTGCAGGCCATCGAGACCAGCCTGGCGGCCCAGGGCCGTGGCGAATGCGTGATCGAGCCGCGCATGCACCTCATGCCCAAGGCGGGCGTGGATGGCCACTTCAACGTGCTGCGCGGTGCGATTGGCGCGCCCATGAACCTGGCCGGCGTGAAGGTGGTGGGCGACTTCGTCGACAACTACAAAGAGGACCTGCCCTCCGAGGTGGGCATGCTCACGCTCTTCGACCCGCGCACCGGCATCCCGCTGGCGATCATCGACGCCACGGCCATCACCGAGATGCGCACCGGTGCGGTGACGGCCATCGGCGCCAAGTACCTGGCGCGCAAGAATTCCAAGGTGCTGGGCCACATTGGTGCACGCGGCACCGCCTACTGGAACGTGCGGCTGCTCGACAAGCTCTTCGACTTCGACGAGATCCGTGTGCACTCGGCCCGCCCCGAGAGCCGCAATGCTTTTGCCGAGCGCCTGTCGCAGGACCTGGGCAAGCCCGTGGTGGCGCTGGACAACTGGCAGGACACGGTGCAGGGCGCCGACATCGTGGTGGAGGCTTCGCGGCTGCGCGCGCCGGAGCCGCTGCTGAAGACCGCGTGGCTCAAGCCGGGTGCCTTCGTGGTGCCTTACGGCACCATGAGCGCCGTGGAGCTGAACCTCACCGACATCATGTCCAAGATGGTGGTGGATGACTGGGGCCAGTGCAAGGGCGGGCAGTTCGGCTCGCTGCGCGCGCATGTGGAAGCAGGCAAGCTGTCGGCCGAGACGCTGCATGCCGAGATGGGCCAGGTGGTGGCCGGCCTCAAGCCCGGCCGCGAGGACGACCAGGAGAACATCCTGTTCTGGCACCGCGGCCTGTCGCTGAGCGACATCGCGCTGGGCCATGCGATGCTGCAGAAGGCCCGGCGCCTGGGCATCGGCCAGCGCCTGCGCTTCTGCTGAAACCCCGCGCATGGCCGACGTCGACACCCCCCTGCACCTGCCGCGCATGCGCGCGTACCGCAAGGAGCGCGTGCGCAGTGCCGTGGCCGCGCAGGGGCTGGCGGGCATCGTGCTGTTCAACCCGGTCAACATCCGTTATGCCTGTGACGCGCGCAACATGCAGGTCTACGGCCTGCACAACCCCTGCCGCTACGTCTTCGTGGCGGCCGACGGCCACACCAGCCTCTTCGAGTTCCGCAATTGCGAGCACCTGAGCGCGCACCTGGGCACGGTGGACGAGGTCCGGCCGGCGCAGGCCTGGTACCACATGGCGGCCGGCCCGCGCGCGGCGGATTCCGTGCGGCGCTGGGCGGGCGAGATCGCGGAGCTGGCGGTGGCCCATGGCGGTGGCGCACGCCGCATCGGCTTCGACCGGCTGGACCCGGCCGGTGCCGCGGCGCTGCAGGCGCTGGGCGTGGAGGCCGTGGACGGCCTGGAACTGATGGATTTCGCGCGCAGCATCAAGTCCGCCGACGAGATCGCCTGCATGACCGACGCCATCCGCGCCTGCGAGGTGGGCCTGGCGCGCATGCAGGCCGCCCACCAGCCGGGCATCACCGAACAGGGCCTGTGGGCCGTGCTGGCGCATGCCAATGCCGAGCTGGGTGGCGAGTGGATGGAGACGCGCCTGCTGAGCGCCGGCCAGCGCACCAACCCCTGGTACAACGAGTGTGGCGAACACGTGATCGCGGCGGGTGAGATCGTGAGTTTCGATACCGATCTGGTGGGCCGGCACGGGTATTCGGTGGATGTCTCGCGCGCCTGGCTCACGGGCGACGGCGCCGCGCCGGATGCATTGCGCGAGCTCTACGCGCAGGCCCACGCCCAGGTGCACCACAACATCGCCGAGCTGCGACCCGGCCGCACGTTCTCGGACGTGGCGCGCACCGCCTACACGCTGCCGGACCGTTTCGTGCCGCGCATGAACCGGGCCATCGCCCACGGTATTGGCCTGTGCAACGAGTACCCCCTGATCGTGAACCGCGAGTTCGCCGCGGGCGCCTACGATGGCGTGGTGCAGGAGGGCATGGTGCTGTGCGTGGAGAGTTATGTGGGCGAGCCCGGCGGCCTGGCCGGCGTGAAGCTCGAGGAGCAGGTGCTCATCACTGCGCACGGAGCGCATAAGCTATCGCGTTTTCCGTTCGAGGAGCGGCTTTTGTGATCGCCGCATGTCACACTGTCGAGGTTTGGTTTTTCTTCCAGGAGTATTGAAATGGCGCAGCGTATTTCCCGGCGTAGCTTCGTGGCGGCTGGTGCGGCGATTGCCGGCACCGGTGGCATGACCTTCCCCTTTGCCGTGCAGGCGCAGGCCACGTCCGGCCCCAAGCCCACGATCACGATCCGTGTGGACCGTGAGTTCGATTCGCTGGACCCGGCCTTCCGCCGCGGCCCGGTGGAGGGCAACGTGATGCGCTCCGTCTACCAGCATCTGATGACCTGCAAGCCGGGCTCCAGCGAGCTGGAGCTGGAGGCCGCCGCCGAGGTCAAGCAGACCTCGCCCACGAGCATCGACTTTCGCCTCAAGCCCGGCCAGATGTTTTCGGACGGTTTCGGCGAGATGACCGCCGAGGACGTGAAGTTCTCCTTCGAGCGCATCGGCCTGCCGCCCAAGGACGGCGGCAAGGTGTCCACGTACAAGAACGACTGGATCGGCCTCGTGGGCGTTGAAGTCAAGAGCAAGTACGAAGGCCGCATCGTGCTGGAGAAGCCGCGCGCCAACATCTTCGACGTGGTGATCGCCGACGGCTCGGGCTGCATCGTGTCCAAGAAGGCCGTGGAGCAGCGCGGCGCCGAATTCGCCACCAAGCCCGTGGGCTCCGGCCCCTACCGCGTGGCCGAGTACGACCGCCAGAAGGGCGTGGTCCTGCAGCGCAACCCGGTCTACGCCGGCGGGGACAAGACCAAGTTCGACCAGATTGCGATCCGCACCATCAACGACGCCAAGACCACCGAGCTGGCGCTGCGCTCGGGCGAGGTCGACTTCGCGCTGCTGGCGCCCACCTCGGCCGACCCGCTGCGCGGCGTGGCCGGCCTCACCGTGACGGACGTGCCCAGCATGGCCTACGTGTGGCTGGGCATGAACATGGAAAAGGCACCGCTGAACGACCTGCGCGTGCGCCAGGCCATCCGCCTGGGGCTGGACGTGGACCAGATGCTGCTGGCCGGCTACAACGGCAAGGCACCGCGCCTGAACACCGTGATTCCGCCGCAGATCATGGGCGCCTGGAAGGAAGCGCCGGTCTACAAGCGCAACGTCGCCGAGGCCAAGGCCCTGCTGGCGGCCGCGGGCCAGCAGAACCTCAAGCTGCGCCTGCTGGTGCAGAACCAGCAGCAGTACCAGAACATGGCGCTGGTGGCCCAGGCCCTGCTGGCCGAGATCGGCGTCACCATCACCGTCGACGCGCAACCCGGCGGCACGTATTTCGAGGCCGGCAAGGGTGATGTGGGCAAGAACCTGGAGCTGTACATCTCGCGCTTCTCCGGCAAGCACGACCCCAACTTCGTGCTGCAGTGGTTCATGCCCGCGCAGGTGGGCGAGTGGAACTGGTCGCGCTTCAACAGCCCCGAGTTCGCCACGCTCTACAACAACGCCGCTGCCGAGCTGGACCCGGCCAAGCGCCGCGCCATGGTCATCGACGCGCAGAAGCTGATGGACAAGAGCGCTGCCTACGTGTGGCTGACCAACGAGGCCAGCGCGGTGATCCACAAGAGCTGGCTCAAGCCCAATTCGATCCCGGGCTGGATCGACTGGCAGTACTCCGACTTCACGGCGTGAGCCACTGAGCAGGAACGGCACGCGCATGGCAGGAGCAACACGCAGGCAAGAGACCTTGCGCTACCTCGGTAGCCGCCTCGTCACCACGGTGCTGATCGTCTTCGGCGCCATGCTGCTGCTGTTCACGCTGTCGTCCATCGTGCCGGGCGACCCGGCCACGGCGCTGCTGGGGTCGCAGGCCACGCCGGAGCTGTCGCGCCAGTTCATCCGCGACATGGGGCTGGACCAGCCCATCCACATCCGGCTGTGGCGCTTCTTCAGCAACATGCTGCAGGGCAACCTGGGGGTGGACGTGGTCACGGGCAAGACCGTGACCAGCATGGTCGCGGCCGCCTTGCCCTACACGCTGGTCCTGACCTTCTCGGCCATCGGGCTGGCCGTGATCACCGGCATGCCGCTGGGCATCTACGCCGCCACGCACCGTGGCTCGTGGCTGGACAGCGTGCTGGCCTTCATGTCGGTGGCCTTCATCGCCGTGCCGGGCTTCGTGCTGGCGATCTTCCTGCTGCTGGTGTTCTCGGTGTGGCTGGACTGGTTGCCCGTGCTGGGCTCCAGCACCACGGGCGACCTGTGGGACGAGTTCAAGCGCATGATCCTGCCCACCATTGCGCTGGCCCTGGGCTGGGTGGGTTTCATCGCACGCCTGGTGCGCGCCTCGATGCTGGAGGTGATGGGCGAGCATTACATACGCACTTCGCGCGCCTATGGGTTGTCCGAGCGGTTGATCACCTACAAGTACGCGCTGAAGAACGCGTGCATCCCCACCATCGCGATCCTGGGGCTGGGCATCGGTCGGTTGCTGAGCCAGGGCGTGTTCATCGAGATCGTGTTCTCGCGCCCGGGGCTGGGGCGCCTGGTCTACGGCGCCATCTCCGACCGCAACTACCCCGTGGTGCAGGGCACCGTGCTGGTGGTGGTGGTGGGCTTCGTGCTGATCAACCTGATCGTGGACCTGTCGTATTCGGCCATCGATCCGCGCATCCGCAACCGCGCCGGCGGAGGGGCCTGAGGATATGGGTGCTCTGGCGGGCCTGTGGGCCGTGATTCGCAAGGTGTCGCGCACGTTCACGGGCGCGGTGGGCCTGGCGATCGTCCTCGTGGTGGTGGGCTGCGCGGTGTTCGCGCCCTGGATCGCCACGCACGAACCCAATGCGCTGGACGTGATGAACCGCTTCAGCCCGCCCTCGGCGGCGCACTGGTTCGGCACGGACCACCTGGGGCGCGACCTGTTCTCGCGGATGGTGCACGGGGCGTCGGTGGCGATGGTGGTGTCGCTGTCGTCCATCGCGCTGGCGCTCAGCTTGGGCACGGTGCTGGGCATCCTGGCCGCCTACCTGCCCGCGCGCAGCGAGCGCTTCGTGCTGATCGTCTTCGACGTGATCTCGTCTTTCCCCAGCGTGGTGCTGGCGCTGGCCATCGTGGCGGTGTTCGGGCCGTCGCTCTCCATCGTGGTGGTGATCGTGGCCGTCACGCTGATCCCGCATTTCGGCCGCGTGGCGCGCTCGCAGGTGCTCACGCTCAAGAGCGCGCCGTTCCTGGAGGCCGAGCGCATCCTGGGCGCGTCCTGGCCGCGCATCGTGTTCTTCCACGTGCTGCCCAACATCATGGGGCCGCTGGTGATCCTGGCGTCGATGGACATCCCGGTGGTGATCACCATCGAGGCGGGCCTGTCGTTCCTGGGGCTGGGCGTGCGCCCGCCGCTGGCGAGCTGGGGCACGCTGATCCAGGACGGCTACCAGTACATCTCGCAGGCCTGGGTGCCGGTGGCCGTGTCGAGCATCGCGCTGGGCCTGGCGACGCTGGGATTCACGCTGTTCGGCGAGGCGCTGCGTGACGCCGTGGATCCGCGCATCGGAAGGGAGCATTGATGACCGAAGCACCTTCAGCCACCGCAACGGCCACCGGCAACGCCCCCGCTGGCGCCACGCCGCTGGTCCAGATCCGCAACCTGAAGCTGGAGGCCTCCACGCAGCGGGGTACGGCCCATATCCTGCGCGGCATCGACCTGGACATCGGCCGCGGCCGTATCCTGGGTGTGGTGGGCGAGTCGGGCTCGGGCAAGTCCAGCCTGGCGAGCTGCCTGCTGCGGCTGCTGCCGGGCAACATCACGCGGCTGGACGGGCGCATCGACTTCGACGGCACGAACCTGCTGGGGCTGGACGATGCTGCAATGTCCGCATGGCGCGGGCGTCGCATCGCCATGATCTTCCAGGACCCGATGACTGCGCTGAACCCGCTGTTCACCGTGGCCACCCACCTCGTGGATGTTTTGCGGCATCGCCATCCCGGCATCGGCCGCGAGGAAGCCTTGGTGCGTGCCCGCGCCGCCATGGAAAGCGTGGGCATCGCCGATGCGGCACTGCGTCTGAAAGCCTATCCGCACGAACTCTCGGGCGGCATGCGCCAGCGCGTGATGATCGCCATGGCGCTGCTGGTCGAGCCCGACCTGCTGCTGGCCGACGAGCCCACCACCGCACTGGACGCCACGGTGGAAGCGCAGATCGTGGACCTGCTGGAAGACCTGCGGCGCAAGTTCTCGGGCTCCATCGTCTTCATCTCGCACCACCTGGGCTTGGTGGCGCAACTGTGCGACGACCTGTGCGTGATGTACGGTGGGACGGTGGTGGAGACGGGGCCGGTGGCGGAGGTGCTGCGCGATCCGAAGCATCCCTACACGCGGGCGCTGCTGGCGTGCGAGATCGAGTCGGATGACGAAGGGGCGCGGCTGGTGTCCATTCCGGGCGAGGTGCAGGACCCGGTGGCGCCGCATGTGGCGTGTGTGTTCGCGCCGCGTTGTGCGTATGCCATTGATGCTTGCCGTGCGGGGCCGCCTGCTCTGCGTTCTGTCGGGGTGGGGCGGCGGGTGGCGTGTATCCGGGCGGAGGAGTTGGCGTGAGTGGTTTCTGTTGTCTGGGATATTGCTCGCGGCAAAGCTGTGCCCGGATGGGCCGCAGCGCTTCACTTCGGCGGTCGGCGCTGCGCGCCGACTCCCCTGCGGTGCTCGCCTGCATGGCCCACCGTGGAACTCACTGCGTTCGCTTCGCTCACTCCGTTCAGACAGCCACGGTGAATCAGTTCACGAAGCGCGCTGCGCGCGCGGCCAAGCAGGCTCCGCTCCTCGGCGCCGCAGAGGCGCGCTGCGGCCCATCCGGGCACAGCTTCGCAGAAGTGGTTTTGGTATTTGCGGCCACGAACACCCCACACGCTCCCCTGTCGCGGCGGGCGGTATCGGCCATGGGCGATTTCGGGGGCGCCGAGGAGCGCAGCCCGAAGGTCGGCGCGCGCAGCGCGCTTCAACATCTGGCTCACCGCAGCTGTCTGAGCGGAGTGAGCGAAGCGAACGCAGCGAGTTCTGCGGTGCGACCTTCGGGCGAGCACCGCAGGGAAGTCGGAGCGCAGCGGAGACCGCCCACGTATGAGCCCATGGCCGATACCGCCCGCCGCGACGCGAGCACCAGGCATGCCACCAACGGGGCCTCGCATGCCAACTGAAGCAACAACGGAAGCAAAACCGCTGGTCTCCCTGCAGGGCGTCAGCGTCGTCTTCGGTGGCACCGTACGCGCCCTCGACGACGTGTACCTCGACATCGCCCAGGGCGAGATCGTTGGCCTGGTAGGCGAATCAGGCTCCGGCAAAACCACCCTGTGCCGCGTCCTCGTCGGCCTCACCCCGTCCAGCACCGGCAAGGCGGAAGTAGGGGGCCTACCGGTGGCACAACAGCTCGCCACCCAGCCCCTGGCCTTCCGCCGCCGCGTGCAGATGCTGCTGCAAGACGCAGTGGCCTCGCTCTCGCCGCGCATGCGCCTGGGCCGCAGCCTGCGCGAGCCCATCGCCATCCACAGCCTTCCAGAGCAGGAGGCGCTCGCGCGGCTGGACGCGATCCTGCTGCGCCTGGGCCTGCCCAAGGACATCCTCAACAAGTACCCGCACCAGATATCCGGCGGCCAGGCGCGCCGCGTGGGCGTTGCGCGGGCGCTGGTCATGCAACCGCAACTCATCGTGGCGGACGAGCCCACCGCCGGCCTGGACGTGTCCGTGCAGGGCGAGCTGCTGAACCTGCTGCTGGACCTGCAGCAGGAGTTCAACCTCACCTACCTGCTGGTGAGCCACAACCTCAACGTGATCCGCCGCGTGACCGGACGCACCGCCGTGATGTACCTGGGCCAGATCGTGGAAGAGGCGCCCACGCGCGCACTCTTCCAGCGGCCCGCCCATCCCTACACGGCGGCGCTGTTGTCCACCAACCCGGCCATCGACCCCGCGCACCGCGCGCGCCGCATCGTGCTGCAGGGTGAGATCCCCAGCGTGGTGAACCCGCCTTCGGGCTGCCGCTTCCACACCCGCTGCCCCGTGGCGCAGGCCCGTTGCCGCACCGACGTGCCCACCCTGCAGACCCTGGAGTCCGGGCGCCAGGTGCGCTGCCACTTTCCGTATTCGCTGGACCTGCGGCGATGAAGACCGTGGCGCAGTTCCCGCGCCGCGTGCGCGAGATCATGACGGCCTGGATTCCGATGCCCGATGGTGTGCGGCTGGCCGCGCGCATCTGGCTGCCCGAGGATGCCGAGCAGGACCCGGTGCCCGCCGTGCTGGAGTACCTGCCCTACCGCCGCCGCGACGGCACCACGCACCGCGACTCGGTGACGCAGCCCTGGCTGGCCGGGCACGGATATGCCGCGGTGCGCGTGGACATCCGCGGCACGGGCGACTCCGAAGGCCTGATGCACGACGAGTACGACCTCCCCGAGATGCACGATGGCGTCGAGGTCATCGCCTGGCTGGCGAAGCAGCCCTGGTGTACCGGCAAGGTCGGCATGTGGGGCATCAGCTGGGGCGGCTTCAACGCGCTGCAGGTGGCGGCGCTGCGGCCGTCGGCGCTGAAAGCCATCATGCCCATGGGCTTCACGCACGACCGCTACAACGGCGACTGCCACTACATGGGTGGCTGCATGATCGAGGGCAACACCAGCTGGGGCGGCACCTTCTTCGCTGGCACCTCGCGCCCGCCCGATCCCGCCGTCGTCGGTGAGGACCGCTGGCGCGCCATGTGGATGGAGCGCCTGCAGGCGGCGGTGCTGCCGCTGGAGACCTGGTTGCGCCACCAGCGCCGCGACGACTACTGGAAGCCCGGCTCGGTCTGCGAGGACTACAGCCGCATCACCGCCGCCACCTACGCCATCAACGGCTGGCAGGACAGTTATGCACGCAACGTGCTGCCCCTGCTAGAGCACCTGCGCGCGCCGAAGAAGGGCCTGATCGGCCCCTGGGCCCACGGCTGGCCGCACATGGCGCGCCCCGGGCCGGCCATCGGCTTCCTGCAGGAGGCGCTGCGCTGGTGGGACCACTGGCTCAAGGGCATCGACACCGGCATCATGGACGAGCCGGTGCTGCGCGTGTGGATGGCCGACTGGGTGCCACCCACCAAGCTGGTGCCTGAATGGCCCGGACGCTGGGTGGCCGAGCCCGTGTGGCCACCCGTGGACGCACCACCGCAGACGCTGGTGCTGCATGCCGATGGCCTGCACACGGGCGCTGCGGAGGCCGCAGAGCGCAGCATCCTCAGCCCGCAGTCCACCGGCCTGCGCGCGGGCTACCAATGCTCCTACGGCCTGGGCCCGGACCTGTCCGACGACCAGCGCATGGACGATGCCCACAGCCTGTGTTTCGAGACCGCGCCGTTGACCGAGGCAATGGAATTGCTCGGCGAGCCGGTGCTGGACATCACGCTGCGCAGCGACCAGCCGCAAGCGATGCTCGCGGCGCGGCTGTGCGACGTGGCGCCCGATGGCAGCTCCCTTCGGCTGACTTATGGCCTGCTCAACCTCACCCACCGCGACAGCGATGCCGAGCCCACGCCCCTGGTGCCGGGGCAGGCCTACCGCATCCGCCTGCCGTTGTGCGCACTGGCGAGCCGCATTCCCGCCGGGCACCGGCTGCGCTTGGCCATTTCCACCAGCTACTGGCCCATTGCCTGGCCGTCGCCGGCCGCCGCGACGCTGACAGTGTGCTGCGGACCCAGCCTGCTGCAACTACCGGAGCGTCCCCCCCGGCCCGCTGTGGATGCGGCGCTGGCGCCCTTCCAGGAACCCGAGGGCGCCGAGCCCACCGCCCTGGTGGAGACGCGACCCCGCGCCACCGACCAATCGCAGGACCGCATCGTCGAACAGCTGGGGGAGGGGCGCGTGACCCTGCAGCGCACGCGGGACCGCGGCGCCTGGCGCACCACCGACACCGACGTGGCCTACGACGCGCAGGGTGAGCTGCGCTTCACGATTCAGGCCGGCGATCCGCTGTCCGCCGCGCAGGACTTCGACCTCACGACCACGCTCGGGCGCGACGGCTGGAACGTGCGCACGCAGGTCCACACGCACCTGCATGCGACCGCGCAGGAGTTCGTGGTGCAGGCGCGCCTGCAGGCCTGGGACGGGGACACGCCTTGCTTCGAGCGCGACTGGGATCTGCGCATCCCGCGCGACATGGTGTGAGCGCCTTGCCGCCCCGCGCGAAGACAGGGCCGGACGCCGCGCACCACCCGCTCTATCAGGCCCGCCTCGCCCATCTGCGCAGCGTGATGCGCGCGCGCCACGTGCCGGTGGCGGTGGTCGTGGACCCCATCAACATCCTGTACGCCACCGGTGCGCGCAACATGACGGTGTGGACCTCGCGCACGCCCGCGCGCTATCTGCTGCTGTTCGCCGACGGCCCGGCGGTGCTCTACGACTTCTTCGGCTGCGAGCACCTGGCACGCGGTCTGCCCACCATCGACGAGATCCGCCCCGCGCTGGGCCTGTGCCACGTCAGCTCGCTGGGCATGCCCGAGGCCGCCGGCCAGGCCTTTGCCGCCGAGATCGACGCGCGCCTGCGCGAGCACCTGGGGCCGGCCGAGCGCCGGCTGGCGGTGGACCGGTTTCCCTTCCAGACCATCGATGCGCTGCGCGCGCTCGGGCTGCAGCTGGCCGACGCCGACCCGGTGTTCGCGCAGGCCCGTGCCACCAAACAGCCGATCGAGCTGCCCTACATCCGCGAGGCCGTGCGCCGCGTCGAGCAGGCTGCCGTGGAACTGGAGGCGCACATCACGCCGGGCAGCTCCGAGGCGGCCGTGTGGGGCGCGTTCCAGAACCGCTTCATCGCGCTGGAAGGGCAGTATTCGACCACCCGCCTGCTGCAGAGCGGCGAGCGCACCTTCCCCTATTTCCAGGAATGCAGCGCGCGCGTGCTGCAGGCCGGCGACCTGCTGTGCTTCGACACCGACGCGCTGGGGTACCTGGGTTATGCCGTGGATTTCTCGCGCACTTTCCTGTGCGGCGACGCGCCTGCCAGCGCCGTGCAGCGCCAGCTGTATGCCCGGGCCCGCGAGCAAATGGAATGGAACATCGCGCTCATCGGCCCCGGCGTGGCCTATGAGGAGATCGCGCGCAAGGCCTGGCCAGTGCCGCCGGAGCACCAGCAGAGCCGCTACTACGCCGTGGGCCACGGCCTGGGCATGTCGGGCGAGTTCCCGAACATCCCGCACCACCGGAGCGGCACGCCCTATCCGTTGCCGGGGGCGGTGCAGCCGGGCATGGTGCTGTGCATCGAGAGCTACATCGGTGCGGCCGAGGCCGGGCAGGGCGTGAAGCTGGAAGAGCAGTTGCTGGTCACCGACCACGGCGTGGAGCGCCTGAGCCGCATGCCCTTCGATGTGCGGCTGGGGGGCGCGGCCTGACGGAGGGGCGGGCGCTACCATCGCGCACCTCCGACCTTCCCCTGCAGCGTATGCCGCGTCCGCCGACCCCCGCCACCCAGCACATCCACTTCCTGCTGCTGCCGGAGTTCTCGGTGATGGGCTTTGTCTCGGCCATCGAGCCGCTGCGGGTCGCCAACCGCTTCCGGGCCGGCAGCTACGAATGGCACATCCTGAGCAGCGACGGCGGGCCGGTGGTGGCCAGCAACGGCATGTCCATCAATGCCGAGGCTGCGTACGAGGACGCGCAGGACGTGTGCATGCTGTTCGTGGTGGCAGGCTTCCATCCCTTGAGCCACCACCGGCCCGCGCTGGCGCGCTGGCTGCGCCGCTGGCAGCGCGAGGGCGCCACGCTGGGCGCGCTGGACACGGGCGTCTTCGTGCTGGCCGAATCCCAGTTGCTGGGCGCCCAGCCGGTCACGGTGCACTGGGAGGCACGCGCGGCGCTCATGGAAAGTTATCCGCGGCTGCGCGTGACGGAGGAACTGTTCGAGATCGGCCCGCAGCACATCACCTGCGCCGGCGGCACGGCGGCCATCGACATGGTGCTCGCGCTGATCACGCAGGCCCATGGGCGCGAGCTGGCGGCGGCGGTGTCCGAGCAGTTCGTGCTCGGGCGCATCCGCAGCCAGTCCGACCACCAGCGCATGGAAATCGCGGCGCGCCATGGCCTGAACAACCGCAAGGTCATCCAGGTCATCCGCCTGATGCAGGACCACATCGAGGAGCCGCTCGTGGTGGACGCGCTGGCGCAGAAGGTGGCGGTTACGCGGCGCCAGCTCGAGCGCCTGTTCGCCGCCCACCTGCAGGCCACGCCGTCGCTTTTTTACCTCGGTGTGCGTTTGGACAGAGCGCGGGAGCTGCTTCGGCAGAGCGACATGGCTATCATGGACATCGGTGTGGCTTGTGGCTTCCGGGCGTCCTCCCATTTCTCGCGGTCCTACCGCGCACGCTTCGGACGCAGCCCCAAGGATGACCGTGCAGCGTCACTGGTTCCCACCGGCCCCACGCCACGGTCGTGACGGGGCCAGATCACTGGGATGGAAAGCCATGGCGGAGTATCTGAATCCTGCCCACAAGCAGCGTGTGGAGCGGTTGTTATCGAGCTGGACGGCGCGTAGCGAGTGGCCCACGTGGCTCATGGTGGTGCTGGTGTATGGCGCCTGGGTCGCCACGCTGGCCGCGGCGCCCTGGCTCGGGCCGGTGCCCACCACCCTGTTGCTGATCGTCGCCTGTGCCTGGCACATGTCGCTGCAGCACGAGCTGCTGCACGGCCACCCCACCCGCAACCGCTTCGTCAACAAGGTGCTGGCCTACCCACCGCTGGCCGTGTGGTTCCCGTACACGCTGTACCTGGAGAGCCACCTGCGCCACCACAACGACGCCAACCTGACCATGCCCGACGTGGACCCCGAGACGCACTACGTGTCGGAGCATGTGTGGGCACGCAGCGGCTGGTTCATGCGCGCGCTGTACTGGCAACGCAAGCATTTCTGGGGCCGTTTCGTGTTCGGGCCGGCGATGGCCATCGTGTCGATGCTGCGCGAGGCCGTCCTGCAGCTGCGCGATGGCAACACCAAGTACGTGCCGATGTGGACCACCCACCTCGCGCTGCTGATCCTGATCCTCTGGACCGTGGACACCTGGGCGGGCATCCATCCGCTGCATTACCTGTTCGGCATCGCCTACCCCGCGCTGTCGCTGGCGATGGTGCGCTCCTACTACGAGCACCGCGCCGCCGACGACTGCAAGCACCGCATCGTCA
Organism: Burkholderiaceae bacterium; assembly: GCA_965278985.1. GTDB lineage: Bacteria > Pseudomonadota > Gammaproteobacteria > Burkholderiales > Burkholderiaceae_C > CAISIP01. Next base: position 5,712,431 of record OZ257131.1, read on the forward strand.
TCAACGAGGCCGCCTGGCCGATGCGCATGCTCTACCTCAACAACAACTACCACCTGGTGCACCACGACCTGCCCAACCTGCCGTGGTTCCTGCTGCCGGAGGTCTACTGGGCCGACCGTGACGCCTACATCGCGCGCAGCGGGGGCTTCCACGTGGGCGGCTATCTGGAGCTGGCACGGCGCTTCAGCTTCAAGGCCGTGGACGCGCCCCTGCATCCCCATCCTTCGCGCGCGGCTTCGCATACCAGCCGGCCGGGCACGCTGCATTGAGCGCCGCCGACCGCGCCGAGGCTTCGGCATCCTGGCGGCTGGCGCTGCCGATGTACAACGTGGCGCCCGTGGTGGCGCAGGCCTGGCAAAGCCTGCTGGAATCCGTGGTCGCACAGCTGCGGGCCCGGGGCTGGAACGACCGTTTCGACACATCCGCCGACACGGGCGAGCTGCTGGCCTTCTGGCGTTCGCCCCGGATGCTGCTGTCGCAGACCTGTGGGTACCCCCTGCGCACCGAGCTGGGCGACACCGTGCGGGTGCTTGCCGCCCCGGCCTTCGACCTGCCGGGCTGCGACGGGGTGCTGCACACCAGCATGGTCCTGGTGCCCGAGCACGGCGCGCGCAGCCTGGAAGCCTTGCGAGGCAAGGTCGCGGCCGTGAACCAGTCACACTCCAACAGTGGCATGAACGCCTTGCGCCACACTTTCGCGCCGCTGTCGCACGGCGGGCGCTTCTTCGGCGAGGTGCGGTTGTCCGGCGGCCACATGGCCAGCATGGCGATGCTGCAGCGGGGCGAGGCCGACGTGGCCACCATCGACTGCGTGACCTATGGCCTGGCCGCGCTGCATGCGCCCGAACGCGTGCAGGGCCTGCGGATCCTGCAACAGACGCCAGCGCTGCCGGGCCTGCCCTTCATCGCCTCGCCGCACCTCGACGATGCCCAGGCGGCACAGCTGCAGCAGGTCCTGCTCGGCTTGCCGCACAGCCAGCCCGCTGCCTGTGCCACGCTGCGCCTGGTGTCCCTGCAGCCCGCGCACTACGCCGACTATGCGGCCGTGCTGCGGCTGCGTGACGAGGCCATCGCGGCAGCGTACCCCGCGGTTGCCTGAGACGCGCCCCGCGCGTCCGCCCGCCCACACCCTCTCTCGCCCGTCTGCGGGCCCTGTGCCGTCGCTGTATGCCGATGCGCCCCCCATTGCGATTGCGCATGCGACGCGCCATGTCTGCATTGCGACGACCCTCCCTGTGCGTCTGAACCATCCATATGTTTTCGTGATGGCAGGATAAGTCGAGGGGGACGCGCTTAAGGGATTTTCTGGATGCCTCCACCGTGGCGAGAGGACTAGCATGAAACAGAGTGCAATGCAGGTTGTTCTCGGGCTGCCCGGTGCAGCGCATCACATGGCGTGATGGCTGCCGCGGGGAGCGGTCTATCCACATCAACGGAGTTTTGCCCCATGGCCATGTACGAACCCTCCCCCGAATCCGGCATCCTGCTGGACCGCAGGCAGATCCTCACCGGCGCCGCTGCGCTGGGTCTTTCGGCGACGCTGGGCTCCGGGCCTGCGATGGCCCAGGGCGCACCCAAGAAGGGCGGCACGCTGCGCCTGGGCATGGAAGGCGGTTCCGCCTCCGACAGCCTGGACCCCCGCACCTATGCCGATTCCATCCCCATCGCCTACAGCCTGATGTTCTGGAACACGCTGGTGGAGATCGACACCAAGGGCGACGCGACTCCCGAGCTCGCCGAGAGCTGGGAGTCCAAGCCCGGCGCCAAGGAATGGATCTTCAACCTGCGCAAGGGCATGACCTTCACCTCCGGCAAGACGCTGGACGTGGACGACGTCATCTACTCCATCGGCCTGCACCGCGGCGCGGACACCAAGTCGCCAGCCAAGGGCATCCTGGAGCCCATCGCCGAGATGAAGAAGCTGTCGCCCACGCAGCTGCAGATCACGCTGTCCTCGGGCAATGCCGACCTGCCCTACATCCTGTCCGACTACCACCTGATCATCGTGCCGAAGGACACCAAGGACTTCTCCAAGCCCGATGGCACGGGCGCCTTCACGCTGGTGGAGTGGCAGCCCGGCGTGCGCATCGTGGCCAAGCGCAAGCCCGGCAACTACTGGAAGCCCAACCGCGGCAACTTCGACACGGTCGAACTGCGTTACATCGGTGACGCCGCCGCACGCACGCAGGCGCTGGTCACGGGCCAGGTCGATGCCGTCAACCGCCTCGACCCCAAGACCGTGGCGCTGCTGTCCAAGAACAAGAACCTCCAGGTCTCGCGCACCAAGGGCACGGGCAACCGCTTCGCCTTCGTGGCCCTGACCGATACCGACCCGTTCAAGAACCGCGACCTCGTGCTGGCGATGAAGTACGGCATCGACCGCAAGAAGATCGTCGACAACGTCTACTCCGGTTACGCCACCCTGGGCAACGACCACACCATCGGCCCGGCCAACAAGTACTACGACCCCAAGCAGGCGCAGCGCCCCTTCGATCCGGACAAGGCCAAGTTCCACCTGAAGAAGTCCGGCTACACCGGCCCCATCGAGCTGCAGGTATCCGAAGGCGCCTACTCCGGTGCGACCGACTCCGGCGTGTTGTTCCAGGAAGCCTTCAAGCAGACCGGCGGCAACATCACGCTCAAGCGCGTGTCGGGTGATGGCTACTGGGACAACGTGTGGCTCAAGGCACCGTTCTGCGCGGTGTACTGGGGCAACCGGCCCACCGCCGACCTGCAGCTGTCGCAGACCTTCCTCAAGGGCCAGGCCTGGAACGACACCCACTACGACAACCCCAAGTTCGACAAGCTGGTGATGGACGCGCGTGTGGAACTCGACGAAACCAAGCGCAAGGCGATGTACGCCGAGTGCCAGCACATGCTGTCCGAAGAAGCGGGCATGGTCTGCTTCGCCATCGGCGACCAGATGGACGGCGGCAGCACCAAGCTGCGTGGCCTGTCGCCGCATGCGCGTTACGACATGAACGACCAGCGCCTGGCCGAAAAAGGCTGGTTCGCTTGAGAGGCACGCGCATCTTCCTACTGCGGACGCCGATGCCGGGCCTGCGGTGCTCACCGTACGGGTGTACGGTTGCGCTCCTCGACCCAGCCTCGACGCCCTCGCTACGGAATCTGCGCGACCTCTCGCTGCCTTCGCTGTGACAAGAGCCGGCCTCGGTGCCGGCCTCCAACCCCTCCCCGTTCGTTTCCGATGACCAGGCGGCAGTGCTTCCGTGGTGCGGGTGACCGCATCACGGGCCTGACCGGCGCCTTTCGAAAGACCATCGCATGCTGAAAATGGTATTGAACCGGCTGGGGCTCGGCGTGATCACGCTGTTCGCCGTGTCGGTTCTGATCTTCGTCTGTACCCAGATTCTGCCGGGCGACGTGGCTTCGGCCGTGCTGGGCAACCAGGCCACGCCCGAGGCCCTGGCCGCCTTCCGCAAGGAGCTGGGGCTGGATGCGCCGGCCTACCAGCGCTTCTTCAGCTGGTTGTGGGGCGCCGTGCGGGGTGACCTGGGTGTGGCCATGACCAACAAGCGCGTCATCATCGACGAGCTGCTGCCCCGCCTGCACAACACGCTGTTCCTGGCCGGGTATGCGGCGTTGATCGCGATTCCGCTGTCGGTGGGGCTGGGCATCCTGGCCGCCATCAACGAGGGCAAGATCGTGGACCGCGCCGCCAACGTGTTGACGCTGATCACCATCTCGATTCCCGAGTTCTTCATCGCCTACCTGCTGATCATCCTGTTCGTGGTGCAGCTGGACTGGTTCCCTTCGCTGGCCACGGTGTACCCCGGCATCACTTTCTCCGAGCGCCTCTACATCACCACGCTGCCGGCCATCGCGCTCACGCTGCTGGTGGCGGCCCACATGCTGCGCATGACGCGCAGCTCGGTGTTGTCCGTGATGTCCAGCCCCTACGTGGAGATGGCCTTCCTGAAGGGCGCGACGCGGTCGCGCGTGATCGTGCGCCACGCACTGCCCAACGCTGCCGCGCCCATCATCACGGTGGTGGCGCTCAACATCGCCTACCTCGTGGTGGGGGTGGTGGTGCTGGAGGCGGTGTTCGTGTACCCCGGCATCGGCCAGCTGATGGTCGATGGCGTGGCCAAGCGCGACGTGCCGGTGATCCAGGCCTGCGGCCTGGTTTTCGCAGCCGTGTTCGTGGTGCTCAACACCCTGGCCGACGTGCTGGTCATCCTCGTCAATCCGCGCCTGCGCCACAAGCGCTGAATCCCAGGGGAACGCATCTATGAAAATTCTCGGACACAAGCCCACCACGACCGCCTGGGTGGGGCTCGCCATCATCGCCATCAACCTGTTGGTGGCCATCCTGGGCCCGCTGGTGGCGCCCTATTCGCAATCGCAGACCGTCGGCGCCACCTGGGACGAACCCAGCGCCGCCATGCTGCTGGGCGCCGACCAGATCGGCCGCGACATGCTGACGCGCCTGATCTACGGCGCGCGCATGACCATCGGTGTGGCGCTGGCCACGACCTTGATCTCGTTCACGGTCGGCATCACGCTGGGTTTCGCGGGCGCCGTGCTGGGCGGCTGGGTCGACACCGTGATCTCGCGCGTGGTCGACGTGATCTTGTCCATCCCGCTGCTGATCCTGGCGCTGATCATCCTCGGCGTGTTCGGCTCGTCCATTCCTGTGCTGATCATCACCATCGCGTTGCTGGACTCCACGCGGGTGTTCCGGCTCTCGCGCGCGCTGGGCATGAACCTTACGGTGCTGGAGTACGTGGAGGCGGCCAAGCTGCGCGGCGAGGGCACCTGGTGGATCATCCGCCGCGAGATCCTGCCCAACGCCTCCGCGCCGCTGTTCTCCGAATTCGGCCTGCGCTTCTGCTTCAACTTCCTGTTCATCGCGGCCCTCTCCTTCCTGGGCCTGGGTATCCAGCCACCCTATGCGGACTGGGGCGGCATGGTGCGTGAGAACGCGGCGGCCATCAACTTCGGCATGCTGGCACCCATCTGGCCCGCGCTGGCCATCACGGCGCTCACCGTGGGTGTGAACCTGGTGGTGGATTGGCTGTTGTCCATCGAGTCGCGTCCTTCGGGCGCGCAGGCAGAGCTGTAAGAAGGGACACAGAATGACCGACAAGAGCGACAAGAAAATCATCCTGCAGATCAAGGGTCTGCGGCTCGAGGCCGTGCGCGGCGGTTCGGTGATCGTCGACAACGTCGATGTCACATTGCACGCGGGTGAGGTCCTGGGGCTGATCGGCGAGAGCGGTGCTGGCAAGTCCACCATCGGCCTGTCCGCGATGTCCTATGCGCGCGCCGGCGTACATATCGCCGGTGGCGCGATCGAGATCGACGGCGTGGACATCCGCAAGCTCGACGCCGCAGGCCGCCGCGACGTCCGCGGCAAGCGCATCGCCTATGTGGCGCAGTCCGCCTCGGCGGCCTTCAACCCGGCCCATACCATCATGGACCAGGTCTGCGAGGCGCCGCTGTTGCACGGCATCATGTCGCGTGCCGAGGCCGAGAAATGGGCGCGCCACCTCTTCAAGTCGCTGGACCTGCCAGGGTACGAGACCTTCGGCGACCGGTATCCGCACCAGGCCTCCGGTGGCCAGCTGCAGCGCGCGATGGCGGCCATGGCCATGTCCTGCCGGCCCGACATCCTGGTGCTGGACGAACCCACCACGGCACTGGACGTGACCACGCAGATCGAGGTGCTGATCCTGCTCAAGTCGCTGATCCGCGAATACGGCACTGCAGCGCTCTACATCACCCACGACCTGGCGGTGGTGGCGCAGATCGCCGACCGCATCAAGGTGCTGCGCCATGGCAAAGAGGTGGAGGAGGGAAGCGTCAACGCGGTGCTGGAAGCCCCGACCAAGGAGTATTCCGCCAAGCTGGTCGCAGTGCGCGGTGCGGCCCACCACGAGCGCGCCATCGCCTCCACCGTGAAGCCCGAGGTCGTTCTGAAGGTCGACAAGATCGACGCCGCCTACGGCTCGTTCAAGGTCGTCAACGACGTGAGCCTGGACGTGCGGCGCGGCGAGACCGTGGCCGTGGTCGGTGAGTCCGGCTCCGGCAAGTCCACGCTCGCGCGCATCATCACGGGGCTGCTGCCGCCGGTGGCGGGCACCATCACCTTCAAGGGCGAAGTGCTGCCGCGCAAGCTCTCGGAGCGCAGCAAGGAGCTCAAGCGGGCGATCCAGCTGGTCTACCAGATACCCGACGTGGCGCTGAACCCGCGCCAGACCCTGCTGGAGACCATTGGCCGCCCGGTCAGTTTCTACTTCGGCCTGGGTGGCGCGCATCCCGTGCGCTCGGGGGAGCACCAGACCATCCAGGAGGCCGTGGGCCGGCCATCGAGCCTGTACTACGGCATGAGCAACGCCGAGATCGACAAGCGCACGAAGGAACTGTTGGACCTGGTCGAGTTGCCGCAGAACTTCGTGTCACGGCGCCCCACCGAACTTTCGGGCGGGCAGAAGCAGCGTGTGTGCATCGCCCGTGCCCTGGCCGCCAATCCCGACCTGATCATCCTGGACGAGCCCACCTCCGCGCTCGATCCGCTGGTGGCCGAGGAAATCCTCAAGCTGCTGCGCCGGCTCCAGGCCGAGCTGGGCCTGTCCTATGTGCTGATCACGCACGACCTGGACGTCGTGCACCGCATCGCACACCGCACGGCCGTGATGCTGAAGGGCTCCTTCGTGGCCTTCGACGAGACCGAGCGCATCTTCGAAGGGCCCTACCACCCCTACACGGAGAAGCTGGTGTCGGCGGTGCCTGTGATGCGCACGGATTGGCTGGACAGCGTGCTGGCCAAGCGGGCTGCGGCCACAGCATAGGCGCCCGCAGCAGCGCCCCACGGTGCCGTTGGGTGTCGTACGGGTGCGGGCAACGACGAAGTCCTTGCGTGCTTGTCGGCGTCGGCCGTTGCCACGCCTCCGTCATATCGCGTGAACAGAATCGCCACCTTGTCCATTTCGCAAGGTTGATTCTTCATGTTCATGCGCTGTTCGTCCGGCCTGGCTGTCTCGGTCGTGTTGGCTCTGGCCGGGACCGCTTCTCTCGTGCAGGCCCAGAGCGCCTACCCGGCAACCCTCGCGGGCCACGCACTGCTGCCCGCCCAGTCCTTCATCGCCGCGCCTGCGGATGCGCCCGCAGACCTGCAGGTCAGTGGCAAGTTCACCACCGGCCAGCGGGTGGAAGTGCTGCAGTCGGTAGAGGGCCTTTCGGCCGGCCGGCCCACTGGCGTCTCGCTGCCCTTCAGGGGGCAACCTGCACAAGGTCATTCGGGCATCAAGAAGATGCCCGATGGCAGCTTCTGGATATTGACGGACAACGGATCCGGCGCCAAGGCCAATTCGCCAGACAGCATGCTCTACCTGAACCACTACGCGGTGGACTTCAAGACCGGCAACTTCGAGCGCAAGGCAACGGTTTTTCTGCACGACCCCGACAAGAAGGTTCCTTTCCGCATCGTCCACGAAGGGACGGCCAAGCGGTACCTCACAGGTTCTGATTTCGACACGGAGAGTTTCCAATTCGCCGGTGGCTCGATCTGGATCGGTGACGAATTCGGCCCCTACCTCATCAAGGCGGACATGTCCGGCAAGGTCCAGGCGGTGTTCGAAACGCAGGTCGACGGCAAGGTGGTGCGGTCACCCGACCATCCCGCGGTGACCACCCCTGGTGCACCTGGCGGCGCGGTGGCGTTCCAGGTGCGCCGCTCCAAGGGATTCGAGGGCATGGCGGCATCGAAAGACGGCAGCAGGCTCTACGCGCTGCTCGAAGGCGCATTGTGGGACGAGGCGGCCAAGGCCTATGAGACCTTCAATGGAAGGCCCTACCTGCGCGTCCTGGAGTTCGACGTGAAAACCGAGTCATGGACGGGGCGCCATTGGAAATACCTGCTCGAAGGCGAGTCCTTCGCCATCGGTGACTTCAACATGCTGGACGGCACCACCGGCCTTGTCATCGAGCGCGACAACGGCGAAGGCACAGCCGACAAGGCCTGCCCCACGGGCCAGAGGCGCACCGACTGCTTCCACGACCTCGCCGTGTTCAAGCGTGTCTACAAGATCGAGATGAACGATGCCAACGTGGGTGGTGCCGTGCGCAAGATAGGCTACATCGACCTGATGGCCATCGCCGACCCGAAAAAGCTGGCGCGCAAACCCTTGAACAACGGCGTGCTCACCTTCCCGTTCTTCACCATCGAGAACGTCGACGTGGTGGACGAGCGGCACATCGTGGTGGGCAACGACAACAACCTGCCGTTCTCCAGCAGCCGTGAGCCGAACAAGGCGGACGACAACGAGCTGGTATTACTCGAGGTCGAGGCGTTTCTCAAGGCGAAGTAACGCGGATAAGGACTACACGTTCGAATCCGGGAACGACGCCTTGCGCCGGTTCACATAGTCCAGGATCGCCTCGTCCACCGCCACGTCCATGGCCGGTGCTTCGTACTCCGCCAGCTGCCGCTTCCAGCTGGCATTGGCGCGCTGTGCCAGGTCGCGTGACCCTTCCGCCTCCCACTGCTCGAAGCTGTTGTTGTCGGTGATGGGGGAGCGGTAGAAGGCGGTCTCGAAGTTGGCCTGGGTGTGGGCGCAGCCGAGGAAGTGCTTGCCCGGGCCCACCTCGCGAATCGCGTCCATGGCCTGGCCGTTCTCGGACAGGTCCACGCCGGCGAGCAGCGTGTGCATCATGCCGGCCTGGTCCACGTCCATGATGAACTTCTCGTAGCCCATCGACAGCCCGCCCTCGAGCCAGCCTGCCGTGTGCAGCACGAAGTTCACACCCGCGTGGCAGGTGGGCAGTAGCGTGTTGGCGGATTCGGACGCGGCCTGCGCGTCGGCGATCTTGGAGCCGCACAGCCCGCCGCCGGAGCGGAAGGGCACGCCCAGGCGGCGCGCCAGCGCGGCCATCACGTAGAGCACCAGCGCCGGCTCGGGCGTACCGAAGGTGGGTGCACCGGACTGCATCGAGATGCTGGAGGCGAAACTGCCCAGCACCACCGGCGCACCGGGGTTGCACAACTGCACGAAGGCCATGCCTGCCAGCGCCTCGGCCAGGGTCTGTGCACAGGTGCCGGCCACCGTGACGGGCGACATCGCGCCGGCCAGGATGAAGGGCGTGATGATGGTCGCCTGGTTGTTGCGCGCATAGACCTTGGCCGCACCCAACATGGTCTCGTCGAAGGTCATCGGCGAGTTGGCGTTGATCAGGTTGATGACCACGGTGCGCGGGCGCCCCGTGACCGGGTCCATGTACTGGTCGCCGAACAGCGCCTTGGCCATCTCCACCGTGTCCTGCGCGCGCTCGGGGTGCGTCACCGAACCCATGAAGGGCTTGTCGCTGTACTTCATGTGCGCATACACCATGTCGAAATGGCGCTTGTTCACCGGCAGGTCCACCGGCTCGCAGATCGTGCCGCCCGAGTGGTGCAGCGAGTTCGCCATGTAGGTGAGCTTCACGAAGTTCTGGAAGTCCTCGATGGTGGCGTAGCGGCGGCCACGGTCCAGGTCGCGCACGAAGGGCGAGCCATAGGCCGGGGCGAAGACCGTGTTCTTGCCGCCGATCACCACGTTGTGGGCCGGGTTGCGCGCGTACTGCGTGAATTCGCGCGGCGCGCTGTCCTGCACCAGCTTGCGGGCCAGGCCGCGCGGGAAACGCACGCGCTCACCCTCGATGCTGCAGCCCGCGGCCTTGAAGAGGGAGATCGCCTCGGGGTCGTCGCGGAAGTCGATGCCCGTTTCTTCGAGGATGGTGTCGGCATTGCGCTCGATGAGCTGCAGCCCTTCCTCGTCCAGCACCTCGTAGAAGGGGATCTTGCGCGTGATGTAGGGCGCCGACTGCACGCTGCGTGCCGAGCGGGCGGCACGCTTGGCCTCGCGCCCGCCGCCAGCGCGCCGTCCGCGCGGAGCCTGGGAATCGCTCGGGGTGCTGAGGGTGCTTGTCTCGTCCATGCTGCTTCTCCGTATAGGGCGGAGCGGCACCTGCGGCCGCCACCGTTCTCCGAGTATGGGGATGCACTCCCTGCGCGGATGCTCCGCATGCGACGCAGGCTTGCATGCCCACGCCACCGCGCGTGTCGCATCCAGACCGGTGGCAGTCGTCTGCCGGGGGCCTGCGCGGCAGTGCCTGCCTCTAGCATTCGCGCCGACTCCACCCCAGGACATTCCAGCATGGCAGCCAAGATCATCGACGGGCGCGCAGTGGCGCAGCATGTGCGCGCCGAGTGCCGCGCGCAGGTGGAGGCACTGGCCGCGCAGGGCGTGGTGCCCGGCCTGGCCGTGGTGATCGTGGGCGACGACCCCGCCTCCCAGGTCTATGTGGCCAACAAGATCAAGGCCTGCACCGAGGTGGGCCTGCGCTCCACCGTCTACCCCTTCATGGCCGACACGCCCGACACCGTGGTGCTGGCCGAAATAGAGCGCCTGAACGCCGACCCGGCCGTGCACGGCATCCTCGTCCAGTTGCCGCTGCCCAAGCACTACGACGCACGCCGCGTGGTCGCCGCCGTCTCGCGCGACAAGGACGTGGACGGCTTCCACCTCTACAACGTGGGCGCCCTGGTGCAAGGCGAGACGCTGTTCCCGCCCTGCACGCCCTTCGGGGTGCAGAAGATGCTGGAATACGAGAACATCCCCATCGAGGGCCAGAACGTGGTGGTGGTGGGCGCCAGCAACATCGTGGGCAAGCCCATGGCGCTGATGCTCATGCAGCGCGACGCCACGGTGTGCATCTGCCATGCCAAGACCCGTGACCTGGCGCAGTTCACGATCCTGGCGGACATCCTGGTGGTGGCCGCGGGCCGGCCCAACCTGATCGTGCCGCAGATGGTGCGCACCGGCGCCGTGGTGATCGACGTGGGCATCAACCGCCTGCCCGACGGGCGCCTCGTGGGCGACGTGGATTTCGAGGGCGTGCGGCAGAAGGCCAGCTACATCTCGCCGGTGCCGGGTGGGGTGGGGCCGATGACGGTGACCATGCTGGTGCACAACACCGTCCAGTCCGCCCAGCGCAGCCACGCGGCAGGGCGACAATAGCGGGCTCACCGGCTGTCGCATGCGGGTTGCGTGGTGTCGTTAACTGGACACCGCGCGCAGGTCGGGTCTCGACAATCCCGTTGTCCGAGACCCCTCGGGGAGCGGCGAGACTCCCCCGGCAGCCTGAGGCGCAACCTCTTGTTATTGGGTACTCACTATATGGAATCGTCAATGGACCTCAACACCTTTGATCCCGAACTCGCCGCGGCCATGTCCGCCGAGGCGCAACGCCAGCAGGACCACCTGGAGCTGATCGCCTCCGAGAACTACACCAGCGTGCTGGTGATGCAGGCGCAGGGCAGCGTGCTGACCAACAAGTACGCCGAGGGGTATCCGGGCAAGCGCTACTACGGTGGTTGCGAGTTCGTGGACGTGGCCGAGACGCTGGCCATCGAGCGTGCCAAAAAGCTGTTCGGTGCCGGTTGGGCCAACGTGCAGCCGCATTCGGGCTCCAGCGCCAACGCCGCTGTCTACATGGCCCTGCTACAGCCCGGCGACAGCATCCTGGGCATGAGCCTGGCCCATGGCGGCCACCTGACGCACGGTGCGAAAGTCAGCTTCTCAGGCAAGTTTTACAACGCGGCGCAGTACGGCATCACCGACGCCGGCCTGATCGACTACGACGCGCTGGAAAAGCAGGCGCTGGAAGTCAAGCCCAAGATGATCGTGGCGGGCTTCTCGGCCTACAGCCGCTTCCTGGACTTTGCGCGCTTCCGTGCCATTTGCGACAAGGTCGGCGCGCTGCTGTTCGTGGACATGGCGCACGTGGCCGGCCTGGTCGCGGCCGGCCTGTACCCCGACCCGGTGCCCTACGCCGACGTGGTCACCACCACCACCCACAAGACCCTGCGCGGACCGCGCGGCGGCCTGATCCTGGGCCGTCCCAACGCCGACATCGAGAAGAAGATCAACTCCATGGTCTTTCCCGGTGCGCAGGGCGGCCCGCTGATGCACGTGATCGCGGCCAAGGCCGTGGCCTTCCTCGAAGCGCTGCAGCCCGGATTCAAGGCCTACCAGCAGCAGGTGCTGGACAACGCCAAGGCCATGGCCGCGGTGTTCACGTCGCGCGGCTACGACATCGTCTCGGGCGGCACCGACAACCACCTGATGCTGGTGAGCCTGGTCAAGAAGGGCATCACCGGCAAGGAAGCCGATGCAGCCCTGGGCCGCGCCCACATCACGGTCAACAAGAACTCCGTGCCGAACGACCCGCAGTCGCCCTTCGTCACCAGCGGCATCCGCGTCGGCACACCGGCGATCACCACGCGCGGCTTCGGCGTGGAAGAGTGCAAACAGGTCGCCACGCTGATGTGCGACGTGATGGACAAGCTGGGCGACGCGGCGGTGGAACAGCGCGTGGCCGAGCAGGTGGTGGCACTGTGCCGCCGCTTCCCCGTGCCCGCCTGACGGCGCGGCACAGCTGACACGGCGAAGACGCCAAAGGATCCCGCATGGCACTGAGCGTCTTCGACCTGTTCAAGATCGGCATCGGCCCCTCGTCGTCCCACACCGTGGGGCCGATGAAGGCGGCCGCGATGTTCGCGCGGCGCCTGGCCAAGCAGGAGATGCTGCCGCAGGTTGCGCGCATCGAGGCCAAGCTCTATGGCTCGCTGGGCGCCACCGGCAAGGGCCATGGCACCGACACCGCCATCATGCTGGGGCTGGAAGGCTCCATGCCCGACACCATCGACCCTGACAGCATCGACGGGCGCCTGGCCCGCATGCGCGCCGAGGGCAAGGTGATGGTGGAGGGCACACATCCCGTGGTCTTCAAGGAACGCACCGACATGCTGTTCCTGCGCCGCGAGACGCTGCCCTTCCACACGAATGGCGTGCGCTTCTCGGCCTTCGCGGCCGATGGCAGCCTGCTGGAAGAGCGTCGCTATTTCTCGGTGGGTGGCGGCTTCGTGGTGTCGCAGGAAGACGCCGATGCCGCCAAGGACACGCCCAATTTTGTGGTCGACCCCACGCCGCTGGAGTTTCCGTTCACGACCGGTGACCGCTTGCTCGAGATCACGCAGGAAACCGGCCTCTCGATTGCGGGCGTGATGCGCCGCAACGAACACGCCTGGCGCACCGATGCCGAACTCGACGCCGGCCTGGACAACATCTGGGAGGTGATGAAGGCCTGTGTGGCGCGCGGCTGCCGCACCGAGGGCTTCCTGCCCGGCATGCTCAAGGTCAAGCGCCGCGCGGCCGAACTGCACCGCTCGCTCAACAGCCGGCCCGAGCAGGCGTTGCGCGACCAGCTCACCACCCTCGATTTCGTGAACCTCTACGCGATGGCCGTCAACGAGGAGAACGCCGCCGGTGGCCGCGTGGTCACGGCGCCCACCAACGGCGCGGCCGGCATCGTGCCCGCCGTGCTGCATTACTACGACCGCTTTGTGCCCGGCAGCAACATCCAGGGCATCCGCGACTTCCTGCTCACGGCCGGCGCCATCGGCCTGCTGTACAAGGAAAACGCCTCCATCAGCGGCGCGGAGGTCGGCTGCCAGGGCGAGGTGGGTGTGGCCTGCTCCATGGCGGCAGGCGGGCTCGCTGCCGTGATGGGTGGCACGCCCGAGCAGGTGGAAAACGCCGCCGAGATCGGCATGGAACACAACCTGGGCCTGACCTGCGACCCCGTGGGCGGGCGCGTGCAGATCCCGTGCATCGAGCGCAACGCCATGGGCTCGGTCAAGGCGTTGAATGCTTCCCGCATGGCGCTGCGCGGTGACGGCACCCATTACGTGTCGCTGGACAACGTCATCAAGACCATGCGCGACACCGGCCGCGACATGATGACGAAGTACAAAGAGACGAGTCGGGGTGGCCTCGCAGTGAATGTCATCGAATGCTGAATGGGCTCACCCTCAGGTGGGCGCCGCTGCGCGTCGCCCACTCCCCCCTTGCAGGGGGCAACACCGGCGGCCCGGCGAAGCCGGTTCCGCGGTGTTCGCTGGTATAGGTCTCACCACCTCCCGATCCGATAGCGCCATGAGGACCACGGTTTGAGTTATTTCTCCATCTTCACCATCGCCCGCAACGCCCTCTCGTACCACGAGAACTGGCAGAAGCAGTGGCGCAGCCCCGAGCCCAAGCGCAGCTACGACGCCATCATCGTGGGCGGCGGCGGCCATGGCCTGGCGACCGCCTACTACCTGGCCAAGGAACACGGCATGCGCAACATCGCCGTGGTGGAACGCGGCTGGTTGGGCGGCGGCAACACCGCGCGCAACACCACCATCGTGCGCTCGAACTACCTGTGGGACGACGCCACGCACCTCTACGAGAAGGCGCTCAAGCTGTGGGAGGGCCTGTCGCAGGACCTGAACTACAACACCATGTTCAGCCAGCGCGGCGTGATGAACGTGGGCCACTCGCTGCAGGACATGCGCGACATCCACCGCCGCGTGAACGCCAACCGGCTGAACGGTGTGGACGGCGTGGTGCTGAGCCCCGAAGAGATCAAGGCCATGGTGCCGATCATGAACACCTCGTCCTCGCTGCGTTATCCCGTCATGGGCGCCAGCTTCCAGCCGCGCGCCGGCGTGGCGCGGCACGACGCCATTGCCTGGGGCTTCGCGCGCGCCGCCGACGCGCTGGGCGTGGACATCCTCCAGAACTGCGAAGTGGTGGGCATCCGCCGCGACGGTGACCAGGTGGTGGGCATCGACACCACGCGCGGCCACATCGCCAGCAAGAAGATCGGCATCGTCTCGGCCGGCCACAGCACGGTGCTGGCCGACATGGCGGGCATCCGCCTGCCGCTGGAGAGCCACCCGCTGCAGGCGCTGGTGTCCGAGCCGCTCAAGCCGATTCTGCACACGGTGGTGATGTCCAACGCCATCCACGCCTACGTGAGCCAGTCCGACAAGGGCGACCTGGTCATCGGCGCCGGCATCGACAGCTACCTGGGCTACGGCCAGCGCGGCAGCTTCCCCGTGGTGGAGCACACGCTGCAGGCCATCTGCGAGATGTTCCCCATCTTCCGGCGCGTGCGCATGAACCGCCAATGGGCCGGCATCGTGGACGTGGCGCCCGACGCCTGCCCGATCATTTCCAAGACACACGTGAAGGGCCTGTACTTCAACTGCGGCTGGGGCACCGGCGGCTTCAAGGCCACGCCGGGCTCCGGCTGGGTCATGGCCCACACCATTGCGCAGGACCGGCCGCATGCGCTCAACGAGGCCTTCGCGCTGGACCGCTTCTATACCGGCCACCTCATCGACGAGCACGGCGCGGCCGGCGTTGCGCACTGATACTTTCCAAGCATCTCCCAGGACCCCAAAAGATGTTGCAGATCACCTGCCCCTGGTGCGGACCGCGCGCCGAGAGCGAATTCAGCTGTGGCGGCGAGGCCCACATCGTCCGTCCGCTGAACACCGACGCGATGACCGACGAGCAGTGGGGCGACTACCTTTTCATGCGCAAGAACCCCAAGGGCCCGCACCGCGAGCAGTGGCTGCATGCGGCGGGGTGCCGGCGCTGGTTCAATGCCGAACGCAACACCGTGACCTACCGCTTCTCGAAGTTCTACAAGCCCGGTGAGAACCCGGATGCCGCGCCTGCCAACGGAGACGCGGCATGAGCAGCGCCAACCCCAAGCGCCTGGCCACGGGCGGCAGCCGCATCGACCGCCACAAGCCCATCCACTTCGAATTCAACGGCCGCCGCTACAGCGGCTTCGCGGGCGACACCCTGGCCTCGGCCGTGCTGGCGGCCGGCGACACCGTGCTGTCGCGCTCGTGGAAATACCACCGCCCGCGCGCCATCCTGACGAGCGGGGTGGAAGAGCCTTCCGCGCTGGTGCAGGTCGAGTCGGGCGCGCTGACCATCCCCAACGCCAAGATGCCCGAGGTCGAGCTTTACGAGGGCCTGCATGCCGAGGCCGTGAACCCCTGGCCCAGCGCCGGTGAGCGGCTGTTCTCCATCAACCGCTGGGGCACGCCGCTGTTCCCCGCGGGCTTCTACTACAAGACATTCATGTGGCCCGCCAAGGCCTGGATGTGGTACGAGAAGAAAATCCGCGACGCAGGTGGCCTGGGCGCCGCGCCCACCGAAGAAGACCACGACCGCTACGTGCACCAGAACCTGCATTGCGAGGTCCTCATCGCCGGTGGTGGGGTCGCTGGCCTGGCCGCCGCATTGACGGCCGGCCGCAGCGGTGCGCGCGTGGTGCTGGCCGAGCTGGGCCCGCAGCTGGGTGGCTCCGCGCACCGCCTGCAGGGCCGCATCGACGGCAAGCCGGCCGCCGAATGGGTGCGTGCCGCCGAATACGAGTTGGCTTCGATGCCCGAGGTGCGCATCCTGCGGCGCAGCGTGGTCTTCGGTGCGCACGACCAGAATTTCATGACCGTGCGCGAGTCGCTGACGGACCACCTGCCCACGGGCCAGCGCCAAGGCTTTCGCGAGCGCCTGTGGCGCGTGCGCGCGGCGCAGGTCATCCTGGCCACGGGCGCGCATGAGCGCCCGGTGGTCTTCGGCAACAACGACCTGCCCGGCGTGATGCTGAGCTCCGCGCTGGCCGACTACGCCGCGCTGTACGGTGTGCTGGTCGGCCAGCGGCCGGTGCTGTTGGCCACCAACGACACCGCTTACGCCGACGCGCTGCTGCTGCAGGCTGCCGGTGCCCAGGTGAAGGTGGTGGACGTGCGCGCCGGTGCACTGCCGGCGAATGGACTGGCGCAGCAAGCCCAGCAGGCCGGCGTGGAAGTGCTGCGCGGCTATGCGCCCGTGCAGGCTACCGGCAGCGTGGGCGTCACGGGCGTGGAGCTGCGGCAGCTGGTGGGCGACAAGGCCACGGGCGAGGCCGTCCGGCTGGATTGCGACGCCATTGGCATGGCCGGCGGCTGGAATCCGGCCATCCACCTGTATTCGCATGCCGGGGGCAAGGCCCGCTGGGACGATGCGGCCGTGTGTTTCGTGCCCGACACCGCGCTGCCGGCGCAGGCCAACGTCGGCGCCTGCAATGCGCAATGGTCGCTGGCGCAAAGCCTCGCGCAGGCCACGGCCGCAGGTGCCGCTGCCGCCACGGCCAGCGGCTTCGCGGCCACGGCGCCGTCCTTCCGTGTGGAAGAGACGCGCCAGGAGCCCACCACCGCCTTCTGGATCGCCGAGACCGGCGAGCCGCTGTCTCGCCGCGCCAAGGCCTTCGTGGACTACCAGAACGACGTGTCGGCGGCCGACATCGAACTCGCCATCCGCGAGGGCTTCGAGTCCATCGAGCACATCAAGCGCTACACCGCGATGGGCTTCGGCACCGACCAGGGCAAGCTGGGCAACATCAACGGCATGGCGCTGGCCGCACGCGCCATGGACAAGCCCATCGCGAAGGTGGGCACCACCACCTTCCGGCCCAACTACCTGCCCATCAGCTTCGGCACCTTCGCCGGCCTGGAGCGCGGCGAGCTCTTCGACCCCGCGCGCACCACCAGCCCGCACGAGGCGCATGTGGCGGCCGGCGCGCTGTTCGAGGACGTGGGCCAGTGGAAGCGCCCCTGGTACTTCCCGCGCGGCACCGAGGACCTGCACCAGGCCGTGCACCGCGAGGTGCTGGCCGTGCGCAACGGCGTGGGCATGCTGGACGCCTCCACGCTGGGCAAGATCGATATCCAGGGGCCGGACGCCGCCAAGCTGCTGAACTGGGTCTACACCAACCCCTGGCTCAAGCTCGAGGTGGGCAAGTGCCGCTATGGCCTGATGCTCGACGAGAACGGCATGGTCATCGACGACGGTGTGACCGCGCGCCTGGGCCCGGACCATTTCCTGATGCACACCACCACCGGCGGCGCCGCGCGCGTGCTGGGCTGGCTGGAGCGCTGGGTGCAGACCGAATGGCCCGACATGAAGGTCTGGATGAGCTCGGTGACGGAACAGTGGACCACCTGCGCACTGGTGGGCCCGAAGAGCCGCGAGGTGCTGTCGCGCGTCTGCAATGACGTGGACCTGTCCAACGCCGCTTTCCCCTTCATGAGCTGGCGCGCGGGCACGGTCGCCGGCGTGCCGGCGCGCATCATGCGCATCAGCTTCTCGGGCGAGATGTCCTTCGAGGTCAACGTGCCGTCCAACGCGGGCGCCCATGTGTGGAAGGCGCTGATGGCCGCTGGCGCGGACTTCAACATCACGCCCTATGGCACCGAAGCCATGCACGTGCTGCGCGCCGAGAAGGGTTATGTCATCGTGGGCCAGGAGACGGACGGTTCCATCACGCCCTATGACCTGGGCATGGGCGCCATGGTGGCCAAGGGCAAGGACTTCCTGGGCCGGCGCTCCCTCTCGCGCAGCGACACCGCGCGCGACGACCGCAAGCACCTGGTGGGCCTGCTCACCGACGATGCCCAGCATGTGTTGCCCGAGGGCACGCAGCTGGTCGCGCAGGCGCATGCCGTGGAGGCGCCCGTGCCGATGCTGGGCCACGTGACCTCCAGCTATTTCAGCCCCACGCTGGGCCGCTCCATCGCCATGGCCGTGGTCCGTTCGGGCCGCCAGCGCATGGGCCAGAAAGTGTATGGCTCCCTGCCCGATGGCCGCCAGGTGGCGGCCACGGTCTGCAGCCCCGTGTTCTACGACCCCGAAGGAAAGCGCCTCCATGCCTGAGTCCACCGTTGCCCTGAGCAGTCCGCTGGCCACCGTGCTGGGCCCGCGGCAGCGCGTGCTGCGCGTGGATGGCCGCGAATGCGCCGTCCGCGAGATCGCCCTGCAGCAGATGTTCGTCGTGCGCGGGGACGCGTCCGACGCCGCCTTCCAGTCCGCCGTGCTGCAGGCCACCGGCCTGCACCTGCCGCTGCGCGGCAATGGCGCCAGCATCGACCCCGCACGCCAGCTGTTGTGGCTCGGGCCGGACGAGTGGGTGTTCAAGACCCGCGATGGCCAGGGTGCCCAGGTCGCCGCGGCCTTGCAGGCGGCGCTGGAAGGGCTGCACAGCGCCGTGGTCGAGGTGGGTGATGGCTTCACGACCCTGTCGCTGCAGGGTTATGGCGCGGCCGACCTGCTCGCGCGGGGCTGCCCGCTGGACCTGCATGCCCGCGTGTTCCCGCAGGGCGCGCTGGCCCAGAGCCATGTGGCCAAGGCCAACGTGACGCTCCTGTGCCTGCAGGCGGGCACGCACTACGAGGTCACGGTACGGCGCAGCTTCGCACGCTACCTCTTCGACTGGCTGTGCGCAGCCTCGGGCGAGGGCGGGCCGACACCAAAGGTTGCAAGCCACGGCCACGGGCACTGACCCGCGGGTCTTGTGCAGCCCATCCTCGCCCCCACCTCTGCGACTCGGGCGAAGTCCGTCCGGTAGGAGAAGGCTGCGATGTGGAAACGTGTCTCGCTGTTGTGGACCCTGGTGCGTGGCGACCTGAAGAAGCTGTGGTGGGCCCTGCGCGACCCGCGCGCGCCGGGATGGCTCAAGATCGCCACGGCGGGGCTGGTGATCTACCTGCTGTCCCCCATTGACCTGCTGCCGGATGCGATCCCGTTCATCGGCGTGCTGGACGATGTGGTGCTGCTGCCACTGGCGGTGCGCTGGCTGCTGCAACGGTTGCCTCTGGGATTGCGCGCCGACCTGGACGCGCGCGCGGCGCGGGCGTGAACCCTCCACGTCGCTGAGCCGTTGTAGGCGCGCCACCTCTGCCGCGCCGGCTGTTGGGCGCCGGCCCGGCCAGGTGATCCATGGACGCCGTCGCTGCGTACGCATGGGCGCCATGGACACCGCGTACACGCTCCGCCCCGCGTCTGCAAAAGACCGCGACTTCGTCTTCCTCACCTACAAGATCGCGCTGCGCCGGTACGTGGAATGGGCATGGGGTTGGGACGAAGCCTTCCAGCGCGCCGGCTTCTGGCGACACCATCCCATCGCGCAGCTCCAGATCATCCAGGTCCACAGCCGCAACGCCGGGGTGCTGCATATGGAGGAGCACGGCGACTGCCACCATGTGCGGACCATCTTCCTGCATCCCGAACACCAGCGCCAGCGCATCGGCTGCCACCTGCTGGCGGCGGAGATCCAGCGTGCCAGAAGCAACGGCAAGGCGCTGCAACTGAAGGTGATCAAGGTCAACCCCGCCAAGCGGCTGTACGAACGACTGGGCTTCGAAGTGACCGGCGAAGACGAGGCCACGTACCTCATGCGTGCGGCTTGATCCTCTCGTGGGGGTGAACGCTGGAGCCCCTGCTCCTGCGGCCGGTCCAATCAACCCGCGAAGGGGTTGGCATACAGCAGCATCATCGCCACGCCCACGCCGATCAGGAAGTTGGCATCGATGAGCCCGGCCAGCAAAAACATCTTGGTCTGCAGCGGGTCCATCAGCTCGGGCTGGCGCACGGCGCCCTCCAGGTAGCGCCCGCCCATGGTGGCGATGCCCAGGCAGGCGCCGATGGCGCCCAGGCCGATGATGAGCGCGGCGGCGATGGCAATGAGTCCGTTGTCGGTCATGTCGTTTCCTTTCGTGGTGGGTGGTGGTGGATGGCGCCATGGTGCCGGCGAAGGCGCGCAGAAGCCATTACCTGCCGGGTCATGCCGGCTCCGTGCGCGAACGCCGGGTGCGCGCAGCCCCTGTGCGTGGAGGCCCCGTGCACCCGGCCGCGGGGCGCGTCCCCCGTTCGACATCGCAGGTCGCGCAGCGGCCAGTGCGCGCTGCGCGCCCGCTGGCATGATCGGCGCCATGACACCCTGTTTCCTCGGTATCGACACCGGCGGCACCTTCACCGACGCGGTGCTGCTGGACGCCGCACGCCAGGTGGTGGCCTCGGCCAAGGCGCTGACGACCCGTTTCGACCTGGCGGTGGGCATCGGCCAGGCGCTGGACGCGCTGCCGCAGCCGCTGCTGGCGCAGGTGCAACTGGTGTCGCTGTCCACCACGCTCACCACCAACTCGGTGGTGGAAGGGCGGGGAGCGCCCGTGTGTGTGCTGCTCGCGGGCTATGACGCGCAGCAGGTCAAGGCCAGCGGCCTGGTGGAGCTGCTGGGGCCGGAGGGCATCGTCTCGTTGCCCGGCGGGCACGATGCGGGCGGCTTCGAAGCCACCCCGCTGGACGAGGCGGCCGCACGGACGGCCATCGTGCACCATGCGCCGCGCGTGTCCGCCTTCGCGATCTCGGCCACCTTCGGCGTGCGCAACCCCGAGCACGAGCTGCGTCTGCGCGCGCTGGTGCAGGCCTTGACCGACAAGCCCGTCACCTGCGGGCACGAGCTGGCGTCCAGCCTGGGCTCGCCGCGCCGCGCCATGACGGCCGCGCTGAACGCGCGCATGGTCTCGCACGTGAAGACCCTCATCGACTCCGTGCGCCGCACGCTGGCCGCGCGCGACATCCGTGCGCCGCTGATGATCGTCAAGGGCGACGGCAGCCTGATCAACGTCGAGAGCGCGTTGCGCCGCCCCGTTAGCACGGTGCTCTCCGGGCCCGCGGCCAGCGTGCTGGGCGCCTGTGCGCTCAGCGGCCTGCAAAACGCCATCGTGGCCGACATGGGCGGCACCACCACCGACATCGCCGTGGTGCGCAACGGCATGCCGGAGCTCGATTTCGACGGCGCCATGATCGGCCAGTGGCGGCCGATGGTGGAGGCCGTGCGCGTCTACGCCATCGGCCTGGGCGGTGACAGCGAGGTGCGCTTCGGCGGCGGCGAGGGCCTGGTGATCGGCCCGCGCCGCGTGTTGCCGCTGAGCCTGCTGGCGCACGAGCATCCGTGGGTGCTGGAGGTGCTGCGCCGCCAGCAGGACGAGTCACCGCATCCGGCGCAGATCCGCTTCGTGCAGCGCCTGCATGGCGACGCCGCGCAGCTGGCCCTGTTGCCCGACAACGAGCGCGCGGCCTGGGAGCGCCTGTCCCAGGGCCCGGTGGACATGGAACGGGCCAATATGCAGGACCGCCCGCTGTCGCGCGCGCTGGCCCGCCTGGAGCGCAAGGGGCTGGCCATCTACAGCGGCTTCACGCCCAGCGACGCGGCCCATGTGCTGGGCCTGTCCACGCACTGGAATGCCGAGGCTGCCGTGCTGGGCGCGCGCATCTGGGCGCGGCAGATGCGCCACCTCTACGGGCTGGGGACCTGGACGCTGGGCGATGCCGAGGCGCCGGCGCGCCAGGTGGTGGACAAGGTCATCGCCACCATCTGCCAGAAGCTGGTGGAGGCGGGCCTCAACGACGCGGGCCAGATGCACGAGGGCAACGCGGCCAAGATGGAGGGCCTGCTGACCACGCTGGCGCTGCAGGCGCGCGGTGGCGTGGGTGGCAAGGCGCGGCCGGTGTTCGCGCTGCAGTTCGCGCCCGACCTGCCGCTGGTGGGTGTGGGCGCCCCGGCCTCCAGCTACTACCCCGACGTGGCGCAGGCCCTGGGCGTGCCGCTGCGCCTGCCGCCGAATGCCGGCGTGGCCAACGCGGTGGGCGCGGTGCTGGGCCAGGTGGCGCAGCGGGTGCACATCACGGTGACGCAGCATGTGCGGGGTGTCTACCGCGTCTTCGGCAAGGAAGGCCCCCGCGACTTTCCGCGGGTGGCCGAGGCCGTGGCCCATGCCCAGGCGCTGGCCAGTGCCGAGGCCCTGCACAACGCGCTGCAGGCCGGCGCGGCGCATGCCGAGGTGGTGCTCAGCCAGTGGGACAACCAGGTGCACAACGACATCGATGGCGACATGTTCTTCGAGGCCCGCGTCACGGCCACGGCGTCGGGGCCACCACGCACGCGTGGCATGCCCGCGCTGGCGACGCCGCTGGAAGCCCATGGTGATGCCGGACTGCTCGCGCGCGGCGCTTGAGGCGCAGCTGGCCCGCCACGGGCTGCTGCTGCGCGGCGGCTTCGTGCCCGTGCCGGACGATGGCCTGCCGCTGCTGGCCGAGGGCCGGCCTGCGGCCGTAGTGTGGCTTGTGGCGCAGGCAGGCTCGGCACTGTGGCCGCATTTCTCGGCGTCACCGATGGCCCACGATGGCCTGCCCGACCCGCTGGACCGCTGGAGCCGTGCCATCGGCGACGGGCTGGCGCAAGCCCTGGGCGGGCAGGGGCTGTACCCCTCCGACGGTCCGCCCTACCACCCGTTCCAACGCTGGGCGCGGCGCATCGAGGGCCTGCATGCCAGCCCGCTGATGCTGCAGCTGCACCCCACCTTCGGCCTGTGGCATGCCTACCGCTTCGCGCTGGCGTTGCCCGTGCTCGCGGCGGCCGACGCGGCGCAGATGCCGGCCATCGCGGCCCCCATGGCCGACCTGTGCCTGCAGTGCGATGGCCAGCCCTGCCTGCAGGCCTGCCCGGTGGAGGCCTTCGATGGCAAGGGTTATGCGGTGGAGCGCTGTGCCACGCACCTACACGGGCCGGCATCGGAAGATTGCAACAGCGGCGGCTGTCTGGCCCGGCGTGCCTGTCCGGTCGGCCGGGACTACCGGTACCTGCCGGCCCACGCGGCCTTCCACATGGCGGCGTTCACCAGCCGGCACTGAGGCGCCCGGCCTGCAGGCCGGATTGGTTCCATCCGTGCGGTCGGATTTGGCCCTTTCACTGGAATCAATGTCTTCGTAGACTGCGTTCGTGCCCCCTGGTGGCGCCAGCGTGTGGCTCCGCCGGAGAGGGTGGGCGCCGATGGCGTACCCTCCCAGTTTTCGCGGCCCCGCCGCGGCGCGACCATTTCCATCCCAGAAAGACCTTCCCCATGCTGAAACTCAAGGACCCCACGCTGCTGCGCCAGCAGGCTTTCATCGCAGGCGTTTGGGCCGATGCCGACAGTGGCAAGACCGTGGCCGTCACCAACCCCGCCACGGGCCAGCAGATCGGCACCATCCCGGTCTGCGGCACGGCCGAGACCGAGCGCGCCATCGCCGCTGCCGCTGTGGCCCAGCGCGCCTGGCGCGACGTGCCCGCGAAGGAACGCGCCGCAGTGCTGCGCCGCCTCAACGACCTGATGCTGGCCAACCAGGACGACCTGGCCTTGATCATGACCACCGAGCAGGGCAAACCGCTGGCCGAGTCCAAGGGCGAGATCGCGTATGCCGCGTCCTTCATCGAATGGTTCGCCGACGAGGCGCGCCGGGTGTATGGCGACACCATCCCCGCCACCAGCGGTGACAAGCGCATCTTCGCGCTGAAGCAGCCCATCGGCGTGACGGCGGCCATCACGCCCTGGAACTTCCCCACCGCGATGCTCACGCGCAAGGCGGGCCCCGCTCTGGCGGCAGGCTGCTCCATGGTGGTGAAGCCTGCCACGCAGACGCCGTTCTCGGCGCTCGCCTTCGCCGAACTCGCGGCCCGCGCGGGTGTGCCCAAGGGCCTGCTGTCGGTGCTGACCGGCTCGGCCTCCGAGATCGGCGGCGAGATGACGCGCAACCCCACCGTGCGCAAGCTCACCTTCACGGGCTCCACCGAGGTGGGCCGCACGCTGATGCGCCAGTCGGCCGACACCATCAAGAAGCTGTCGCTGGAGCTGGGTGGCAACGCGCCCTTCATCGTCTTCGACGACGCCGACATCGACGCGGCCGTGGAGGGCGCGATGATTTCCAAGTACCGCAACACCGGCCAGACCTGTGTCTGCGCGAACCGCCTCTATGTGCAGCGCGGCGTGCTGGAGGCTTTCACGCAGAAGCTGGTGGCGAAGGTGCAGGCGCTCAAGGTGGGCGACGGCACCGAGGCCGGCGTCACGCAGGGCCCGCTGATCGACGCCAAGGCGGTGGCCAAGATCGAGGAACACGTGGCCGATGCGCGCGCCAAGGGCGGCAAGGTGCTGACCGGCGGCAAGGCCCACGCGCTGGGCGGCCTGTTCTACGAGCCCACCGTGGTGGCCGGCGCCACGGCCGACATGCTGTTCGCCAAGGAAGAGACCTTCGGCCCGCTGGCGCCCATCTTCGCCTTCGACACCGAGGCCGAGGTCATCGCGCTGGCCAACGACACCGAGTTCGGCCTGGCCGCGTATTTCTACAGCCGCGACATCGGCCGCGTGATGCGGGTGGCCGAACAGCTGGAGTCGGGCATGGTGGGCGTGAACACGGGGTTGATCTCCACGGCCGAGGCGCCGTTCGGCGGCGTCAAGCAGTCGGGGCTGGGGCGCGAGGGCTCGAAGTACGGGATCGAGGAGTTCCTGGAGATCAAGTACGTGTGCCTGGGGGGGATGGACAAGTAAGACCACTGCCCGCCAGCAACGGAAGGGCCACCCCGCGGGGTGGCCTTTTGCATGGGCTTGCCGCGACCTTATTGCAGGTTGATCGTCACCACCGGGTTGGCCACGCAGCTGGGGGAGTAGGTGTAGCGCAGGTTCGCGGCGCCGGCGACACCACCTTGGCCGCTGATCGCTTGCGACAGGCTGGCGTTGCCGCTGTTGCAGGAGCTGGCTGCGATGCCGGTGATGCAGTAGTCCAGGTTCAGCGGTACCGTGAATCCGTTGGCCGTCACCGTGCCTTGGACGTTCACGCCACAGCGGCCCGCGCCTCCTCCCGCCCCCGTGCCCCCCACGCTCACCGTGCTGCCGTTGAACGCGAAGGTGATGTTGCTGTCGGGCACCACCGTCCGGTAGGCCGTGGTGAAGGCCGTCGAGAAGGTCGCCGACTGCGCGCTGCTGAATGCGACACTGGTCAGCTGCGACAGCGGCACCGCGTTCGCGCGCAGGTATTCGGAGATCGCGGCCAGGATGCGGCCATAGTCGTTGAGCGTGCCGCTGACGACCGGCACCGTGGTCGAGAGGTTCACGCCGGAGAGCTGGAACTGCGTCGCGATGTTGGTGGCGGTGGTATTGAAGGCCGACGCCGTGGGCAGGGTGGCCGTGCCGAAGGC
This sequence comes from Burkholderiaceae bacterium, assembly GCA_965278985.1. GTDB lineage: Bacteria > Pseudomonadota > Gammaproteobacteria > Burkholderiales > Burkholderiaceae_C > CAISIP01. The sequence continues at coordinate 5,738,165 of OZ257131.1, forward strand.
GTAGGTGTAGGCCATCGTCGTCAGCGGCGTGACCACGCCCGTGACGTTGCCGCCGTTGGCCGTGAGCACGGTGCGCAGCGGCGTGGACAGCGTGGCGTTGGCACGCGTCGCTTCGTCGGTGTAGGTGCCGCCGGTGGCCTCCACGACCACGTCGCCTTCGAAGGGCACGCTCAGCGTGTAGGTGCCGCTGCTGGTCGTGGTGGTGGTGCCCAGCACGGCGCCGGTGGCGGCGTTCTTGACGGTGATGGTGGAGCCGCTGACCGGGCCCTTCACGACGGAGCCACTGATGGTGGTGCTGGCGGTGGGCGCGGCCGCGCCACCACCGCCACCGTCACCGCCACAGGCGGCGAGGATCAGGATGGCCGCGGTGGCGGTGGTCAACTGCAGGAAACGCGTGTGCATGTGGGATGGCTCCAGGTCGTGGTTTTTGAATGCGGTCCGGTCACGGGCGGGGCGCTTGGGAGGCGGCCGACCGGCTGGCAGACCTGGATCGACCCGCCGTGACCCGCGCGAGTGTGCAATGGCCCCGGTGCTGCGGCTACCCCGGATCAAGGGGGGATGCGGCGGTGCGGGCCCTGACGTTATTCCGCAAGCGCCTGTCGCAATTGGAGCCACCCGCGAGGGGAGGCTGCATACACTTTTCCCCATTGCCGGCATCCCGGCGGGTGCGTGCGCGGTCGTCGCGCCCCCGGGTGCCATCCCTTATTCCTTAGGAGCTAGCGTACATGGCTGCATTTCCAGACCGGGCCAAGGTCGTCATCATCGGCCAAGGCGGCATCGTGGGTGCCTCGGTGGTGCACCACCTGATCGAGCGCGGCTGGGACAACATCGTCGGCATCGACAAGTCCGCGATCCCCACCGACGTGGGCTCCACCGCTCACGCATCTGACTTCTGCTTCAACACGATGCACGACCAGATGACGATCTTCACCACGAAGTACAGCATCGACTTCTACGACCGCATGGGCCGTTACGAGCGCATCGGCGGCCTGGAAGTGGCGCGTGTGGGCGACGACGAGCGCATGCGCGAGCTCGAGCGCCGCGTGGCCTCGGGCAAGGCCTTCGGCAACCGCGTGGAGCTGATCACCCCGGCCCAGGCCAAGGAACGCTTCCCGCTGCTGGAGGAAAGCCTGATCCAGGGCGCCTTGTGGGACCCGGACGCGGGCCTCGTCAAGCCGCGCTCGCAGATGGTGGCGGGCGAATTGGTGGACGCCGCGGTGGCCTCCGGCAAGCTGCGCTCGATTGCCAACACCGCGTGTACCGGGCTGCGCATCGAGAACGGCCGCATCCAGGGCGTGGAGACCACCAAGGGGTACATCGCCGCCGACCACGTGGTGGTGTGTGCCGGCCTATGGGGCCGCCTGATCGCGGCGATGGCCGGTGAAGACCTGCCCATCATGCCGGTGGACCACCCGCTGACCTTCTTCAAGCCCTACCTGAAGTTCGCCGGCACCGGCAAGGACATCGGTTACCCGCTGCTGCGCGACCAGGGCAACTCGGCCTACATGCGCGACACCGGGGACCCGAAGACGCCCGAGGGCGGCCAGATCGAGTGGGGCTACTACGAGGAGAAGGACCCGCGCATGTGCCACCCGCGCGACCTGCTGGAGAAGGAACAGGCCCGCCTGTCGCCGTCGCAGCGCGACCTGGAGATGGAGCAGATCATGGCACCGCTGGAGCGTGCCATGGAACTCACGCCCATCCTGGCGGAGCTGGGCTATGACGAGAAGCACTCCTTCAACGGCCTGCTGCAGGTCACGACCGACGGCAACCCCTCCATCGGCGAGTCCTCCAAGACGCGTGGCCTGTGGTACGCCGAAGCCGTGTGGGTGAAGGACGCGCCCGGCGTGGGCAAGCTGGTCGCCGACTGGATGACCGATGGCACCACCCACCTGGACCATGCTCGCATCGACGTGGCCCGCACCTACCCGTACCAGCAGGACGAGCAGTACATCCACGACCGTTGTTACGAGGGTGCCTTCAAGATCTACAACCCGCCGGTGCACAACCGCGAGCCCTACAGCAAAGGGCGCGGCATCTTCAAGAGCCCGTTCTACGAACGCGAGAAGGCACTGGGCGCCTACTTCATGGAACTCTCCGGCTGGGAGCGCGCGCATGGCTACGCCAGCAACGAGCACCTGCTGGAGGTCTACGGCGACAAGGTGCCGGTGCGTGCCAACGAGTGGGACAACCGCCACTTCTGGCGTGTGTCGAATGCCGAGCACCTGAAGATGTCGGAAGACGTGGGCATGATCAACGTCTCGCACTTCGCCGAGATCGATGTCGTCGGCCCGGATGCCGCGGACCTGATGGAATACATCTGCGTGGCCAAGGTGGGCGGTGACACGCCGGTGGGCAAGGGCGTCTACACCCACTTCCTGGAAGCCACGGGCGGTGTGCGGGCGGACCTGACCGTCCTGCGCCTGGGGACCGACCACTATCGTGTGGTGGACGGCGCCGACGCCGGCCACCGCGACCTGACCTGGATCCGCCGCATGGCGCAGGACCGCGGCGCCAATGTGACGGTGACCGACACCACCACGCAGTATGGCTGCCTGGGCGTGTGGGGCCCCAATGCGCGTGCCACCATCCAGAAGATCGCCGACGAGCCCGAGGCCTGGAGCAACGAGAACTTCCCGTTTGCAGCTTTGCGCGACCTGAAGATCGCGGGCGTGCCCGTGCTGGCCTTCCGCATCTCCTATGTGGGCGAGCAGGGCTGGGAGCTGCATTTCAAGTACGAGGACGGCCTGGCCTTATGGGATGCCCTCTTCGCGATCGGTGTCACCCCCGTTGGTGTTGAAACCTACGCCAACAGCCGCCGCATGGAGAAGAGCCTGCGCCTGCAGAACGCGGACCTCTTGACCGAGTACAACCTCTTCGAATGCGACCTGGCCCGCCCCAAGGTCAAGGCCGCTGACTTTCATGGCAAGGCCGCGCACCTGAAGTTCCGCGAGCGTGAGCATCAGCCGGCCACCCTGTGCACGCTGGTCATGACCAGCAACATCGACAGCGCCGGTGTTGCGCGGTATCCACTGGGCAACCTGCCGGTGATGGATCCGGCCACCGGTGAGACGCTGGTCGATTCCCTGGGCCGCCGTTCCTACACCACCAGCATCGCCTTCGGCCCGACGCTCGGCAAGAACATCGCGCTGGCGTATCTGCCGCATGACTATTGCGAGGTGGGGCGTGAACTGCAGGTGCAGTATTTCGCCGACGTCTACCCGGTCACGGTCGCGGCGGTGGGGTACCAGCCCCTGTACGACCCGGAGAACGCCAAACCGCGGTCCTGAGGGTGGCGAGCAGCGCGCACCTCTCGCTCAGGTATTACCATGGTAGTGCTACGATGGACAAATCCCATCGGAGCGCGACCATGCCCACCCTGTCTGTCAAACTGCCTGAAGAAACCAAGCAACGCATCCAGTCGGTGGCACAGAGCCAGGGCGTCTCGGTGCATGCCGTGATGGTGCAAGCCATCGAATCTGCGCTGTCCAGCGCCGAGCACCGGAATCTCCTGGTGGCTTCTGCGCTGCGGGCGCGCGAGCAGGTGCTGGCCACTGGCACCGCTCTGGATGGCAAGGCATTCAGCCAATACCTGAAAGCCAAGTCGCGCGGGGAGAAGACCCGGCGCCCTCGTCCGGTCCCGTTGACTTCTCTGGTGTCGACTGGCAAATGACCCGATGGGTGCTCGCCGCCGATGCGGCGGAAGACCTGGAGCGCCTGGTTGAATTTCTGCAAAGCCGGTTTCCGGAGGATGCAGTCCAGACGGTCGACCTCATCACCGATGCACTGGAAATTCTTGAGGAGCATCCCCGCATGGGTCGCCCGCTGGAGGCCGCCTTGCGCGAGTTGGTGATCTCGCGCGGCAGGACCGGTTATCTCGCCTTGTACGAATACGACGAAGTGTCCGATCTCGTGATCGTACTGGCCGTGCGTCACCAACGCGAGCAGGACTACCACTGACCCACCGACAGGCCGGGCGCGGGAGTGATGGCCGGCAACCTCCACCCGTGGCAGGTGGCCAACCTGTAGGGCGAAAAAAAACCGCCGGCCAGATGGCGGGCGGGTTTCGTGGAGGCGCCGAGGCGGCTTATTGCGGCTCGATCTTCGCGTCGCGGATCGCCTTCTCCCATTTGATGGTCTCGACCTTGTTGCGCTCGGCCAGCTGCTGTGGCGTGCCAGGGTCGATGGCAAAACCGGTGGGCGCGAACTTGTCCTGGATGTCCTTGCTGCTGGCGGCGGCGTTGACCGCCGCGTTCATCTTGTTGATGGCCTCGGTTGGGGTACCGGCGGGCGCGAACACGGCAAAGTAGGCGGTCAGCTCATAGTCCTTCAGGCCCAGTGCCTCGTTCACCGTGGGCAGATCGGGCACGGCAGCGGCGCGCTTGGAGGAGGTCACGGCCAGGCCGCGGATCTTTCCGCCCTTGTACTGGGGCACGGTCACGGCGAAGTCGGCGGTGAACGCCATCACCTGGCCGCCGATCAGGTCGGTCATGGCGGCCGGTCCGCTCTTGTAGGGGATGTTGTTGAACTGCACGCCTGCCATGCTGGCGAGCACTGCCGAACTCACCTGCTGTGATGTGCTGGCGTAGGCCACGCTCACTTGGCCGGGCTTGGCCCGGGCGAGGTCCACGAATTCTTTCAGGGTCTTGGCCGGCACATCGTTGTTGATGGCCACCATCAGCGGCACCGAGCCCACATACGCCACCGGCGCGAAGGCCGTGTCCTGGTCGTAGGGCAGCTGCTTCATCAGGAATTTGAGCGCTGCGTTGGTGCTGTTGGTGCCGAGCAGGAAGGTGTAGCCGTCGGGTGCGGCCTTGGCCACATCTGCCGCGCCGAGCATGCCGTTGACACCGGGCTTGTTGTCCAACACCACCGGCTGGCCCAAGGTCTCTGCCACCTTGGCCATGACGGCGCGGCCGATCTGGTCGGTGGCACTTCCGGCCGCGAAGGGGACGATGACCTTGATGGGTTTGCTCGGATAGCCCTGGGCCTGGGCCAGGGTGCAGCTGAGGGCCATAGCGGCCGCGAGGGCGAGCCGGCGGGTCAAGGGGCGCATGGGGTGTCTCCAGGTGGTATGTGAATGAAAGAGCGATCGGAGTTTAGGGGCTGCCCCGTGCCCCATGCGCCAGGCATCCTTGCTGATGACATGGCTTTAAGCACCGGATATGTGATCAAAATTCAATGAGCATGAATATTGCCAAGCACGTCGTGATCAATTTGTGATCAAAAATCGCCCCTATCGCTAAGATCGGTCTTTCGAAATACCCACCGGCAGATGCCCCCATGACCGATTCCCTGGAACGTTTCCTCGTCGAGCACCGCATCCACGAAGTCGAGTGCGTGATCCCCGACATGACCGGCATCGCCCGCGGCAAGATCCTGCCGCGCGACCTGTTCCTGGCCAGTGGCGAGATGCGCATCCCCAAGAGCGTGCTGCTCAACACCGTCAACGGCCAGCAGCCGGACAACGCGCCCTTCGTCGGCGACACTGATCCCGACATGGTCTGCAAGCCCGATGCGGCCACGATCCGCGTGGTGCCCTGGGCCGCCGAGCCGGTGGCGGTGGTGATCCACGACTGCATGGAGTGGGAGGGCAGCCCGGTCCCACTCAGCCCGCGGGCCGTATTGCGCCGCGTACTGGCCCTCTATGCGCAGCAAGGGTGGCAGCCCGTGGTGGCGCCCGAGATGGAGTTCTACCTGGTGGCGCGCCAGCAGAATCCGCACGAGCCGCTGCAGCCGCCGCTGGGCCGCACCGGCAAGCCGGAGGTCGGCCGGCAGAGTTACTCCATCGACGCGGTCAACGACTTCGACCCCTTCTTCATGGAGCTGTCCAACTTCTGCGAGGTGCACCGCCTGGGCGTGGAGACGCTGATCCACGAGGCTGGCCCGGGCCAGATGGAGATCAACTTCAGCCACGGCGAGCCGCTGGAGCTCGCCGACCGCGTGTTCCTCTTCAAGCGCGCGGTGCGCGAGACGGCACTGCGCCATGGCGTGTTCGCCACCTTCATGGCCAAGCCCATGGAAGGTGAGCCCGGCAGCGCCATGCACATCCACCAGAGCATCGTGGACAGCCGCAGCGGCCGCAACATCTTCAGCCGCGAGGATGGGCAGGCCAGCGACCTCTTCCACCACTTCATCGCCGGGCTGCAGACCTACATCCCGCAGGTGATGCCGATGTTTGCGCCCTACGTCAACTCGTACCGGCGGCTGGCGCCCTACATGTCGGCGCCCATCAACGTGCGCTGGGGTTTTGACAACCGCACCTGCGGCATCCGCATCCCCAAGTCGGGGCCCGAGGCCCGGCGCGTGGAGAACCGTGTGCCCGGTGTGGACGCCAATCCGTACCTGGCCATGGCCGCCACGCTGGCCTGTGGCTGGCTCGGCCTGCGCGACCGGTTGCAGCCCGGCGAACCCACTGCTGGCAGTGCCTGGAATGTCAGCCACGAACTGCCACGCCACCTCGAAGACGCCATCGAGGCGATGCGCGCCTGCGCGCCGATGAAGGAGGTGCTGGGCGCATCCTTCGTGGATGCTTTCTGCGCCGTCAAGGAGCTGGAGTACGCCACCTACAACCGTGTCATCTCGTCCTGGGAACGCGAGCACCTGCTGCTGCTGGTCTAGGAGGAGCGACGATGTCCAAGTTCCCGTTCCACGGCATCGCTCCCGACCGCATCCAGGCCCTGCTGGCCCGTGAGCGCGCCCGCTACACGCAAGCCAACCCCCACTCGCAGGCCCTGGCCGCGCAGGCCACGCAGCACCTGATGTTCGGTGTGCCCCTGCACTGGATGAGCGACTGGGGCACGCCCTTCGCGCTGCATGTGGACCACGCGCAGGGCGCCCGGCTGCGCGATGCGGACGGACACGACCTGGTCGACTTTTGCCTGGGCGACACGGGCGCGATGTTCGGGCACTCTCCACCCGTGGTGGCCGAGGCGCTCTGCCGGCGCGCCAGCCACGGCCTCACCGCGATGCTGCCGGGCGAAGACGCGGCGGCCGTGGCCGCGCTGCTCGCCCAGCGCTTCGGCCTGCCGACCTGGCAGTTCGCCATGACCGCCACCGACGCCAACCGCTTCGTGCTGCGCTGGTGCCGTGCGGCCACCGGCCGCAAGGTCTTGCTGGTCTTCAACGGCTGTTACCACGGCACGGTGGACGATGTGTTCGTGGACCTGGTCGATGGCCGGCCGCAGCAACGGGACAGCCTGCTGGGTCAGGTGCAGGACCTGACCACCACCACCCGCGTCGTCGAGTTCAACGACCTGGCCGCGCTGGAAGCCGCGCTGGCGCCGGGCGACGTGGCGTGCGTGCTGGCCGAACCGGTGATGACCAACATCGGCATGGTCCTGCCGGATCCGGGCTTCTGGGCCGCCGCACAGGGCATCATCCGCCAGCACGGCAGCCTGCTGGTGCTGGACGAGACCCACACCATCAGCTCCGGCCCCGGCGGCTACGGTGTCGCGCACGGCCTGCGACCCGACGCGGTGGTGGTTGGCAAACCCCTGGGCGGCGGCATGCCGTGTGCGGCCTACGGCTTCAGCGCCGCGCTCGCGGCGCGGGCCGAGGCCGCCAAGCGCCATGCACCCCCAGGCCACTCCGGCATCGGCACCACGCTCACCGCCAACCTGCTGGCCATGGCCGCGATGCGCGCCACGCTCACGCACCTGATGACGCCCGAGGTCTATGCCCCCATGCTGCTGCGCGCCGCTCGGTTGGCGCAGGGCCTGCGCGATGTGATCGCCCGCCACGGGTTGCCCTGGTGCGTGACGCAGGTGGGTGCGCGCGCGGAGTTCCAGTTCTGCGCCACGCCCCCGCGCAACGGCACACAGGCCGGAGCGGCGATGGACGCCGAACTCGAACACGCCATCCACCTGGCGTTGCTGAACCGGGGCGTGCTGATCACGCCCTTCCACAACATGATGCTGGTCTGCCCCGACACCACCGATGCGGACGTGGACCGGCTGCTGGCCGCCATGGACGATGTGCTGGCGCAATGGACAAGCGCGGGCGCGGCCGCGTGAGCAAGGCGACCGTGTCCGAAGAGCCCACCAGCACGCAGCAGGACGAGGTCTACGCCCGCCTGCGGCAGTGGATCACCGTGGGCCGTTTCCTGCCCGGCCAGCGGCTCAAGATCCGCGAAGTAGCGGAAGACCTGGGCGTGGGCCAGATGCCCGTGCGCGCCGCGCTGCAGCGCCTGGCGGCCGAGGGCGCGCTGGTCAATGTGCCCAACGCCGGCGTGGTGGTGCCGCGCCTGTCGGTGGCCGAGTTCGACGACCTGCTGCAGATGCGCATGCTGCTCGAAGGCGAGGCCGCCGAGCGGGGTAGCTTGCGTTTGTCCACCAGGGACCGCGGGCAACTGCGCAGCCTGTGCCAGGCGATGGCCGCGGCGTTGGCGCGTGGCGACGCGCCCGGCTACCTGGTCCCCAACGAAGACTTCCACCTGCTGCTGTACCGCGCCGCGGGTTCGCCCACGCTGCTGGGCCTGATCGACACGCTGTGGCTCAAGGCCGGGCCGGTGTCGAACCAGCTCTTCGACAACCCCGACGCCGCCGGCATGCTCAACGCGGCGCACGAAGCGCTGCTCAAGGCCCTGGCCAAGGGTGACAGCGCGGGCGTGCGGCGCGCGGTGGAGCGCGATATCTTCGTGGCGGGGCAGTTCCTGCGCGAACGATTGCGGGTGGGCGCACCGCCGGGCCGCCCCAGGGTGCTCGGCACCGCAGCGTGAAGGGCGAAGGGCAAAGGGCGAAGGCAACCCGGCAGGCGCTCGGGCTGGCGCTCAGCCTCGGCCGTTGCCGCTGACAGCGCGGTAGGCCACGGCCCCCACGATGGCGCCTGCGATCGGCGCCAACCAGAACACCCACAGCTGCTGCAGCGCCCAGTCCCCCACGAACAGCGCTACGCCCGTGCTGCGTGCCGGGTTCACCGAGGTGTTCGTCACGGGGATGCTGATCAGGTGGATCAGCGTCAGCGCCAGGCCGATGGCGATGGGCGCGAAGCCCGCCGGTGCGCGCTTGTCGGTGGCGCCCAGGATCACGATCAGGAAGAAGGCCGTCATGACCACCTCGCAGACGATGGCGGCCGACAGCGAGTAACCGCCGGGCGAATGGGCGTCGTAGCCGTTCGAGGCGAAACCGGCCGCCAGGTCGAAGCCCGCCTTGCCGCTGGCAATCGTGTACAGCACGGCGGCAGCCGCGATGCCGCCCAGCACCTGCGCGGCGATGTAGGGAACCAGCTGGCTGCCCGGAAAGCGCCCGCCGGCCCACAGGCCGATGGACACGGCCGGGTTCAGGTGGCAGCCGGAGATGTGGCCGATGGCAAAAGCCATGGTGAGCACCGTCAGGCCGAAGGCCAGCGACACGCCCAGCAGGCCGATGCCCACGCCGGGAAAGGCCGCCGCCAGCACGGCACTGCCGCAGCCGCCCAATACCAGCCAGAAGGTGCCGAGGAATTCCGCGCCATATCGTTGCATGTGTGCTCCCTGAAGATGCGAGAAGAAGAGGTGGTGGTGCGCCTCGATGGAGGCGGTCGTGTCCGCACGGCATGGCGCGAGGCCAGGGCAGGCAGCGCCCCGCGTGACAGCGCGGGACGCCCGGTGTGGAACGACCCGGGCAGTATCTGTGCGGCACAGGGTGTGCCGAAGGGCAAGATTCACCATCTGGCGCGCGCCGATGGTGGTACCCGGGTGCTGTGGCAGTAGCGCCGGATGACCTCTGGCGGACCGCCTGCGTGCACCGCGCGCATTGCACGCGCCGACCGGGGCCCCGTGCTGGCACAACCGGGGCCGGGCCTTCCGGCGCCCCGCAATTGGTTCATACTGCGCCGGTTCTTCCGAGGAGATCCTTGTCGTGTCCGTCCCTCCCATCCGCTCCGGTGCGCAGCCCGCGCCTGCCGACGCCGCCCCTTCCTCCACCCCATCGGCTTCGGAAGATGCGCATCCCAACCAGTTCGCCCTGTTGGGGCAACGCCGATTCGCGCCCTTCTTCTGGACGCAGTTCGCAGGCGCCGCGAACGACAACCTCTTCAAGTTCGCCTTCACGATCATGGTGACCTACCAGCTCAGCGTGGGCTGGCTGCCGCCTGCCATGGCGGGCCTGGTGATCGGGGCGCTGTTCATCCTGCCCTTCCTGCTGTTTTCGGCCACCAGCGGCCAGCTCACGGACAAGCACGACAAGACGGCCATGATCCGTTTCGTGAAGAACCTGGAGATCGCCATCATGCTGCTGGCGGCCTGGGGCTTCGTGAGTGCCAATGTGCCGGTGCTGCTGGGCTGCGTGTTCCTGATGGGCCTGCATTCCACGCTCTTCGGGCCCGTGAAGTTCGCCTACCTGCCGCAGGTCCTGTCCGAGAAGGAGCTGACGGGAGGTAACGGGATGGTGGAGATGGGCACCTTCGTTGCCATCTTGCTGGGGCAACTGGTGGGCGGGCTCATGGTGGCCATTCCCGACACGGGTCACCGCGACGTTGCCATCGCGTGCGTCGTACTGGCGGTGGTCGGCCGCGCGATAGCGGGTTACGTGCCGCCGCTGCCGGCGACCGACCCGGGCCTGAAGATCAACTGGAACCCTTTCACCGAGACCTGGCGCAACCTGAAGCTGGCGCACGAGAACATCGTGGTCTTCCGCTCCTTGCTGGGCATCAGCTGGATGTGGTTCTTCGGCGCGACCTTCCTGAGCCAGTTCCCGAGCCTGGCCAAGGAGGTGCTGCACGGCAACGAGCAGGTGGCCTCGGCGCTGCTGGTGGTGTTCTCCATCGGCATCGGCACCGGTTCGCTGCTGTGCGAGGTGCTGAGCCGCCGGCATGTGGAGATCGGCCTGGTGCCCTTCGGCGCCATCGGCATGAGCGTGTTCGCGGTCGACCTGTACTTCGCCACGCGCGGCCTGCCGCCCTCGGCCGAAATGGGCCTGGCCGCCTTCCTGGCGCAGCCGGCGCACTGGCGCGTGCTGGGCGACTTGTTGCTGCTGAGCCTGTTCGCGGGCCTCTTCAGCGTGCCCATGTACGCGTTGATCCAGCTGCGGTGCCCGCCCACGCACCGGGCGCGCATCATCGCCGCCAACAACATCCTCAACGCGCTGTTCATGATCACCAGCGCCTTGCTGGCCGGTGCGTTGCTGGCGGCGGGCTTCAGCATTCCGCAGGTGTTCCTGTTCACGGGGCTGGCCAACGCGGTGGTGGCGGCCTACATCTTCCTGCTGGTGCCCGAGTACATGCTGCGCTTCTTCGCCTGGGTGCTGTCGCACTGGGTCTACCGGTTCAAGGTGCAGGGCGATGCGCACATCCCCGCGCAGGGGCCTGCCGTGCTGGTCTGCAACCACGTGAGTTTCGTGGATGCGGTGCTGCTGATGGCGGCCAGCCCGCGGCCCATCTATTTCGTGATGGACCACCGCATCTTCCGCGTGCCCGTGCTGGGCTGGCTCTTCCGCCTGGCCAAGGCGATTCCCATCGCATCGCGCACGGACGACCCCGCCGTCTACGAAGCAGCCTTCGCGTCGGCGGCGCGCGTATTGCGCGAGGGCGACCTGCTGGCCATCTTCCCGGAGGGTGGCATCACGCGTGACGGCAGCCTGCAGGCATTCAAGGGTGGCATCGTGAAGATCCTGGAGCAGGCGCGTGCCGATGGTGTGGTGGCGCCGGTGGTGCCGATGGCGCTCACGAACCTCTGGGGCTCCTACTTCAGCCGCATCGAGCAGGGCGTGGCGATGGCGCGGCCCTTCCGGCGTGGCTTCTGGAGTCGCGTGGGCCTGAACGTCGGCAACCCCGTGGCGCCGGATGCTGCGACGCCGGAGCTGCTGCATGGCCGCGTGCAGCAGCTCCTGTCCGCGCCGGAGAGCGCCGCGTGACCCGCCCTGATGCCACGCCCGCGGAGGTGAAGCGCTGCGCCTGGTGCGACGGTTCGGACCTCTACCGCCACTACCACGACCACGAGTGGGGCTTTCCGGTCGGTGACGACAAGCGCCTGTTCGAGAAGGTCTGCCTCGAAGGCTTCCAGGCCGGCCTGAGCTGGATCACGATCCTGCGCAAGCGGGAGGCCTTCCGGGCCGCCTTCCACGGCTTCGACATCGCGCGCATGGCGCACATGGGCGAGGCCGACGTGCAGCGCCTGCTGGCCGACCCCGGCATCGTGCGCCACCGCGGGAAGATCGAGGCCGCCATCCACAACGCCGGGTGTGCCCAGCGGCTGCTGGAGACGGAGGATTCGCTGGCCAGCTACTTCTGGCGCTTCGAACCTGACGCGAGCGCACGGCCGCGCCGCATCACCCGTGCCGAACTCGCCACGCTCACCCAGACCTCCGCCTCCGAGGCCCTGTCCAAGGACCTCAAGCGCCGCGGCTGGAAGTTCGTGGGCCCCACCACGATGTACGCGTTCCTTCAGGCCATGGGCGTGGTGAACGACCACGAGGAAGGCTGCCATGTGCGCGAGGCTGCGCTGCAGGCGCGGCGGGTGTTCAGGCTGCCGGTGCGAGGTTGATCTCCGCGGCGCCTGCGGCGGTGGCGTTGCGGCCCATGCCGCACCCGCCGTCGGGCATCCGGTGTGGCGCGCGGCCCTGCGTCACGGGCCCTGCAGGGCCGCCAACAGTTGCTGCACGTTGTGGCGCAGCATGCCGAGGTAGGTCGCGCCAGGCGTGCCAGGGGCCGACAGGGCGTCGGAATACAACGTGCCGCCAGGCTTCAGGCCGGTCTCGGCGGCAACCTGCTGCAGCAGGCGCGCATCGTCCATGTTCTCCAGGAACAGCGCCCTGGCCTTCTCGCGGCGGATCTGGCGCACCAGCGCGGCGACGCGTTGCGCACTGGCCTGCGTGGCGGTGCTGAACCCCAGCGGGGTGAGGAAGCGCAGCTGGTAGCGTTCCGCGAAGTAGCCGAAAGCGTCGTGGTTGGTGATGACCTTCCGTTGCGCCACGGGAAGGGCATCCAGCTGTGCACGGGTCCATGCGTCGAGGGATTCCAGCGCGTGCACGGCGGCCTGCGCGTTGCGCTGAAAGTCGGCCGCATGGGCCGGGTCCAGGCGTTCGAGCGCGGCGGCGATGTTGCGCACGTACTGGATGCCGTTGCGCGGGTCCTGCCAGGCATGTGGGTCGGTGTTCTCCTCGTGGGCATGTGCCTGGGCCTTGCTGTGGTCGTGGTCGTGGTCGCGGTCGCGGTCTTCGCCAGGGTCCGCCCGGCGCGGGGATATGCCCGTGGTGGCCACCAGCACGGTGCCCGGGTAACGCGAGGCTTTGGCCAGCCGCTGTGCCCAGGGATCGAAGCCCAGGCCGTTGACCACGAACAGCCGGCTGGCCGCGAGCGCGCGGGCATGCCGAGGCTGCACCTCGAAGCCGTGCGCATCGGCGTCGGGGCCCACGATGGCCGCCACCTCCACGTAATCACCGCCCACCACGCGCACCATGTCGGCGAGGATGCTGAAGCTCGTGAGCACGGGCAGCTTGTCCGCGGCGTGCGCGGGCAGGGCCGGCATGCAGAGGAAGAGAGCGGCCCAGAGGGCGAAGAGACGGTGCAGCAGGGGCATGGCGGATTCCTTGGCGATGGAGAGATCAGGGTGGGGTAGGGTGGCGTGCGGGCCGCTGATGGCGAGCGCTCAGGCCCGTGCGCCGGACGCGCGCACGCCGGGCGCAGGGCCCCGGCTGCGCAGGCCCAGCGGGCCCAGCAGCACGGAGGCGAGGTAGCAGGCTCCGGCGCAGCAGACGATGGTGGGACCGCTGGCGGTGTCGAGGTGGAACGACACCAGCAGGCCGGCCACGCTGGACACGGCACCGATGGCCGCAGCCACCGGCAGCTGCACTGCGAGACTCGGGTGCCACAGCCGCGCGGCTGCGGCGGGCAGCATCATCAGCCCGACCGCCATCAGCGTGCCCAGCGCCTGGAAGCCCGCGACCAGGTTGCAGACCACCAGCAACAGCAGCGCGCGCTGCCAGTGGCCCGGTGACAGGCCCATGCTGCGCGCGAACTCCGGCGCCAGGCTGTGGAGCACCAGGCCGCGGTACAGCAGTGCCAGCGCCACCAGGCTCAGGCTGGAGGTGCCCACGACCAGCAACAGGCCCTGGCTGTCCACGCCCAGCGCGCTGCCAAACAGGAAATGCAGCAGGTCCACCGGAGAGCCGTGCGCGGTGACCAGCACCACGCCCAGCGCCAGCGCGAGCAGGTAGATGGCCGAGAGGCTGGTGTCCTGGCGCAGGGTGGTGTGCCGGCTGAGGGTGTCGGCCAACAGGGCCACCAGCATGCCCGCCAGCAATCCGCCGAGTCCCATGGCGGCGAGCGACAGGCCGCCGGCCATGAAGCCCAGCGCCACGCCGGGCAGGATCGCGTGGCTCAGGGCATCGCCCATCAGGCTCATCCGGCGCAGGCTGAGGAACAGGCCCAGCGGCGCGGCAGAGAGCGCCAGCGCCACCGCGGACACCAGCGCCTTGCGCATGAAGAGGTAGTCGGCGAACGGTGCCACGAAGAGATCTTGCGCGGTCATGCGGGCATGTCCAGCAGTGGCTTGCCGCAACGCGCGGCCGCGGCGCGGGCCCTCGCGTGCGGGCGAAGCTGCGTGGCCGGTGCCCGATGGACATTCTGGTTGCGCAGATGCAGCGTGGCCGGAAAGTGGGCACGGGCCTGGGCCGTGTCATGGAGCGCCACCAGCAGCGTGCGGCCTTCGGCGTGCAGGCTGCGCAGCAAGGCGAGCAGATCCTGCGTCGTGGTTTGGTCCAGCGCGGCGAAAGGTTCGTCCAGCAGCAGCAGGCGTGCGTCCTGCACCAGCATGCGCGCGAACAGCACGCGTTGCCACTGGCCTTCCGACAGGGCGGAAATGGGGCGCTGCGCCAGCGGGTGCATGCCCACACGCTGCAGGGCCTGTTGCGTGGCGGCCCGTTCCCCCGGACCTGCACCGCGCCAGGCGCCCGTGCGGGGCCACGCGCCCAGCAGCACGCAGTCGAACACGCTGATCGGGAAGTCGCGCTCGGTCTCGCTGCGTTGCGCGAGGTAGGCGACCTGCGTGCGCGCCGCATCCACCCGCACCCGGCCCTGCGTGGCGGGGTGCAGGCCGGCGATGCAACGCAGCAGGCTGCTCTTGCCGGCGCCGTTGGCGCCCATGAGCGCCGTCATCGAGCCGGCTGGCAGGTGCAGGTCCACGCAGCGCAGCACGCACTGGTCGCCATGCGCGATGCCGAGCCCTTCCAACGTCACCATGCAGCGGACTCCGCCAGGGCCCAGAAGGCCGCGGCCCACAACAGGGAAAGCACTGGCACCAGTGCCAGCACGCGGCACCACGCAGGCCAGGCAAGCAGGCTGGCGCGGGGCAGTGGAACGGTGGGGCGCGGTGCGGGGGAGACGGGTTTCATGCGGTTTTGATGGCGCTCTTGCGCGCCATACATGCAACGTGATTGCATGTAATGTAGCGCAATCCAGTTGCATGTATGATGCGCCACGCCCTCTCGCTGCAAGCCCTCTCTCCCATGTACTTCCCCTCCGCCGTTCACCTGTCCTCGCAGGAGCTCGTGTGGTCGTGAGCGAGCAGCTGGCCTTTGGCTACCCGCAAGGCCCTGCCTTGAGGTTCCCGGACGTGCGGGTGGCGCAGGGCGGTTGCCTGCTGTTGCGTGGGCCGTCGGGCTCCGGCAAATCCACCTGCCTGGCACTGGCGGCCGGCCTGCGCACGGCGAGCGCGGGCCGCCTCGTCGTGGCGGGCCAGGACCTGGGTGCGATGCGCGGCGCGGCGTCAGATGCCTGGCGCGCGCGCACCGTCGGGTTCCTGCCCCAGCAGCTGCACCTGAGCGCGGCGCTCGACGTGCGCGCCAACCTGCGGCTGGCACAGTGGGCCGCCGGCTTCCCGCAGGACGACCAGGCCATCGATGCTGCGCTGGCCTCGTTGGGCCTGGAGGCCCTGGCGAGGCGCCGGCCCCACCAGCTCTCAAGCGGCCAGGCGCAGCGCGTGGCGCTGGCGCGTGCGGTGCTCGCAACGCCGACGGTGTTGCTGGCCGATGAACCCACGGCCAGCCTGGACGACACCGCGGCGGAGCAAGTGCTGCAGCTGCTGCGGCAGACCGCCGCCCGCTGCCGCGCCACGCTGGTGGTGGCCACGCACGACGCCCGTGTGGCACGCGCCTGGCCCGACGCCGAGGTGTACGTGCTGGAGCCAGCCGCATGAACGCCGTCACCCTGGCCTGGCGGTATGTGTGGGCACGGCCGCTGGCCGCTGCCCTGAACCTGCTGCTGCTGGGCCTGGGCCTGGCCTCCATCACCTTCCTGGTGCTGGTGGGCACGCAGGTGCAGCAGTCTTTCGAACGCGACCTGGCGGGCATCGACGTGGTGGTGGGCGCCAAGGGCAGCCCGATGCAACTGATTCTCTCCGGCGTGTTCCACATCGACGTGCCCACCGGCAACATCCCGCTCGCCGACGTGCAGGCGCTGGCAAGGCACCCGCAGGTTGCGCAGCTCATCCCCATCAGCCTCGGCGACAGCTTCCGCGGCTTCCGCATCGTCGGCACCACCCCCGCCTACGTGCAGCACTACGGCGCGGCGCTGGCGTCGGGCACCTTGTGGTCCGCGCCGCTGCAGGCGGTGGTGGGTGCGCAGGTCGCGCGCCAGACGGGGCTGGCCGTCGATGCGCGCTTCGTGGGCTCGCATGGCCTGGGTGGCGGTGGCCATGCGCATGGCGACTTCCCCTACACCGTTGCCGGCGTGCTGGCGCCCTGCGGCTGCGTGCTGGACCGGCTGGTGCTCACCTCCACCGAGTCGGTGTGGAAGGTGCACGAGGACGCCACGGCGGTGGATCCCGAGGACCACGCGGCGCTGGAAGAGGACCGTGAGATCACGCTGGCGCTGTTGCGCTACAGGACGCCGCTGGCCGCCGTCACCTTCCCGCGCTGGGTCAACAGCAGCACCGGCATGCAGGCCGCCGCGCCGGCCGTGGAGATCACGCGGCTGCTCGGCATGGTGGGTGTGGGCACCGACGTGCTGCGTGGCTTTGCGGCCGTGCTGCTGCTGTCGGCGGCACTGGGTGTGTTCATCGCGCTGTGGAACGCCGTGCGCGAGCGCCGCGCCGACCTGGCGATGCTGCGCATGCTGGGCGCGCCCCCGCGCCGCCTCGTGGCACTCGTGGTGTGCGAGGCGCTGTTGCTGGGCGTCCTGGCCAGCCTGATGGGGCTGGCTGCCGGCCACGCCATGGCGCAGCTGGTGGGATGGTGGATGCAGGCCGAAGGCTCCCTGCCCCTCACGGGCGCGACCTGGGTGCGGGCCGAATGGGGCGTGCCCGCACTGGGCCTGGGCGTCGCCGCGCTGGCGGCGCTGCTGCCCGCCTGGGGCGTGTACCGGCTCGATGCGCTCGCGTCATTCCAGCGGCGTTGACGCCGTTTCTTTGTTCTTTGCCAACCAGGAGCCGATCCGATGACCCCCACCCTCCGTTTTCCCCGTAGTCTCTGCGCGTGGCTGGCCGCCGCGGGCCTCGTGCTGGCGACATCCGCCTACGCCCAGGCCCACGGCGCCGATGAAACCAAGGAGGACGTGGCACGCCACCGGGCGATCGCCGCTGCCCACCAGGCCGCAGCCCAATGCCTGGAGTCCGGCAAGGGCGAGTCGGTGTGCTACCAGGCCTTGCTGGCGGCGTGCAAGGGCATCGCCATCGGCAAATACTGCGGCATGCGGCACGGCCATTGAGCCGTTGCCCACCGCCCCACAGGAGACCGTGATGCGTGCAGCCATTCCCACGATGCTGGCCTTGTCCATGTCCATGTCCATGTCCATGTCGATGTTCATGGCCGCGGCACCCGCACTGGCCCAGTTGTCCTCGCCCCTTCCCGCCGGCTCGGGCGCGGGCGTGCACAGCGCGAACAGCCTGTTCCCCGCGCTGGCCCGGCGCGATGACGTGGTGCCCTGGCCCACGCTCACGGAGGTGAAGATGCGGGTGGAGAAGAACCGCAGCCTGCCGCAGTTCACCACCGAGCAGATGGCCTTGCACCAGAAGACGCAGCGCATCCAGGGATTCATGATGCCGCTGGAACCCGGCGAGCGGCAGAAGCATTTCCTGCTCACCTCGGTGCCCCTGAGCTGCCCCTTTTGCACGCCGGGTGGCCCGGAGAGCATGGTGGAGGTGCGCACCCGCACGCCCGTGCGTTACTCCATGGAGCCGGTGGTGGTGGAGGGACAGTTCAGCGTGCTGCGCGACGATGCCAGCGGCCTGTACTACCGCATGCAGGACGCAGTGGCGGTGAAATAGCGGCGACGGGCGCCTGGCAGCAGTCGCTGCCGGTGTGCCGCTTCAGCGGCGGTAGGGGGGCACCACCGCCTTCAGCCGTTGCAACGTGGCCTCTGCCGCGTCCTCGGTCGCGTGTTCGTTGGCGATGTTGCGCAGCCATTCGCGCCAGATGGCCACCAGCAGCGCCATCAGCACCGGCCCGACGAACAGGCCGACGAAACCCATGGTCTTCACGCCGCCCACCAGGCCGAAGAAGGTGGGCAGGAAGGGCAGCTTCACCGGGCCGCCCACCAGGCGTGGGCGCAGCGTCTTGTCCACGATGAACAGCTCCACCGCGCCCCACACGAACAGGCCCATGCCCGCCACCATGTGGCCCGACCCCACGAGGTACAGCGACACCAGCGTGAAGGCCAGCGGCGCGCCCCCCGGCACCAGCGCCATGAAGGCCGTGACCACGCCCAGCAGCACGGGCGAGGGCACGCCCGCGATCCAGTAGGCCACGCCCAGCACCACGCCTTCGCCCAGCGCGATCAGCCCCATGCCGATCACCGTGGCGCTGACCGTGGCCGGCACCACGCGCGAGAAGCGGTGCCAGCGCTGGGGCAGCGTGCGTTCGCCCACGATGTCGAGCTGCGCGGCGAAGCGCGTGCCGTCCTTGTAGACGAAGAACAGCGTGATCAGCATGAACAAAATCGTCAGCGCCAGGTTGAACACATTGCCCGTGGTGGCCAGCGCGAAGCGGTACAGGTTGCCCAGGTGTTCACCACTCAGGATCTGCACCCACTCGCCCAGCGCACCCGGCTCGCCGAGGTGGCCGCGCCAGTATTCCGCGAGGCGTTCGCCCACCAGCGGCAACGACTCGATCCAGCGGGGCACGGCCGCACCGTTGCGGTTGGCCTCCAGCAGCCACTGCACGAAGCTGGTCGACTCCTGCAGCGCGAAGTGCAGCGCCAGCGACAAGGGCACCACCAGCACCACCATGACCACCAGCAACGCCACGGTCGCCGCCCACGCCGTGCGGCCCCGGCACAGCGCCACCAGCCGCTCGTACAGCGGCCAGCTGGCGAAAGCGATGACCAGCGCGGCCAGCACCGGCACCAGGAAGCCCCGGAAGAAAACCACGCCGGCGGCGATCACCAGCAGCAACAGGACACGGGCGACGAGAGGGGCTTGCACGACAGGGGACATGGGGGAATTCTGGCATGTGGTCGTTGCATGTCCCCGCCTGCAAACCCATTTGCCAGGCCCGGTTGGCCAGCGCCGGAGCCCGGAGCCCATGGCGGCCTGCGCCGCAGCCCCGCGCCGACGGTCGGAGGCCTATGCCGCGACGCGGCCCGCGCGCTCGGCGCCTTCCCGCAAGGCGGCCAGTTTCATCCACGTCACGGCCGGGTCGATCTTGCCGTAGTTGGCGAAGGTGCCGAAGCCGCAGTCGGTGCTGGCGAGCACGCGGTCCGGGCCCATGAAGCCCACATACCGTTCGATGCGCTGGCGGATCAGCTCCGGGTGCTCGACATAGTTCGAGCAGCTGTCGATCAGGCCCGGTGCGAGGACCTTGTCATCGGCGAGCTTCGCGTTGCGCCACACCTCCCACTCGTGCTCGTGCCGCGGATTGGCCGCCTCGAACAGGATGGTGGAGGGCCGCGCCGCCAGGATGTGGTCGATGACCTTTTCCAGGGCGATGTCGCAATGGTGCGGGCCCTCGTAGTTGCCCCAGCAGATGTGCATTCGCAGCCGCTCGCGGGGGATGTTGCGGGTGGCGGCGTTCAGGGCCTCCACGTTCTGCCGGGCGCGCTGGAGGAATTCCACCTCGCTCAGGTGCTGGAAGCCGGTGTGGGCCGCCATGGCGAGGTCCGGGCAGTCGAGCTGCAGGTCGAAGCCCGCGGCGACGATGGCCTCGTACTCCGGGCGCATCGCATCGACCAGCGCCGCCAGGTAGGCCTCGTGCGAGGGGTAGTACTTGTTGGGCTGGAAGGCCGTGATCAGGCCCGGCGAAGCCGCGTTCATGAAGCCCCGCGCGCCGTTGCCATGGCGCTGCATCGCCGACTGGAAGCGGCGGATGTCTGCGTGGCAGGGCTCCAGCGTGCGCAGCGTCACGGGCCCGACGCAGGCGGCACGCACGAACTCCTGCGCGCCCATGATGAGGGCCAGCTTCTTGCGCAGGTCCGGAAAGTCCGCCAGGTCCTTGGCGGGTTGCCGGTCCACATGCCCGCCAAAGCCTTCGAGCCGCTCGGTGATGTAGGTCGCGTAGCCCACCTTGCCCAGTTCGCCGTCGCTCATGATGCCGACGCCGACCTCCGCCTGCTTCTGCACGGCGTGGTCGATGGCGGCCTGTACCACCTGCTCGAAATGGGCCTCGTCCACGGCCTGGCCGTGGTCGCGCTGCAGCAGCAGCTGCGCCAGTTCGTCGCCGCGCGGCAGGCTGCCCACATGGGTGGTGAAGATGGTCATGGGAGGTTCCTGGGTTCGCGGCATCGGGACCGCAGGTGGCGGGCGCATGCAAACAGGGCCGCATCGTAGCGCAGCAACGGACATCCCGGGACGGGCCGACCCGGCATCGCCACATCAGTGACAATCATGGCCATGCACATCCTGCGCACCTCGTCCCGACTCGCCCGCCTCGTGCTGGCGTGGTTCGCGTTCACGGTGCTCGTGGCCGGGGGGTCGCCCCTGGTGCATCCCCAGGCCATGGAGCTGGTCTGCTCGGCCGACGGCGGCATCAAGCTCGTCATCGCCGGTGAAGACGGCAAGGCCGCCGCGCCAAGTGCCAAGCACATGATGGACTGCGCCTTGTGCCTGCCCGTCTCGCCGCCGCCAGTGCCCGTGCGCCTGCAGGTGCCGGCACCTTCGCCGCTGGCGCATGCGCTGCTGCCCGTGGCGGCCGCGCACATCGCCGCCTGGGCCGGCGCACCGCTGCCGCCACGCGGCCCCCCTCGGATCTGAGCCTGCCGCTGCGCCGCTGACGGTGCCTCGCGCGCCGCCGGCGCAGCCCTACGCCGCGCGTGGCCGGGCCGCGCGCCGGCACCGTCACCCGTGCTGCCCTGGGGCAGGCGGTGTGCCTCCCCATCCGATCCGAGTGATGTCCATGCGCATACCCCCTCTCGCGCACCCGCGCGCCTCCGCGGCACGGCCTGCGGCCCGTCCGCTCCGTGCCCTGTCTGCTGCAGCGATGCCCCGCCGTGGCCACGCCATGTCCCGGCGCACCGTGCTGGCCACTGGACTGACCGTGGCGTTGGCCGGCTGCGGCAAGACCGCTGCACCCCGCTTCCACGGCATCGACCTCACCGGCGCCGACTACGCGCGCGACTTCCGGCTGCGCGATGCGGACGGCCGCGAACGCACGCTGGCCGACTTCCGCGGCCGGGCGGTGCTGGTCTTCTTCGGCTTCACGCAGTGCCCCGATGTCTGCCCCACGGCGCTCTCGCGCGCGGCCGAGGTCCGCAGGCTGTTGGGTGACGACGGCCCGCGCCTGCAGGTGGTGTTCGTGACCGTGGACCCCGAGCGCGACACACCCCCCGTGCTCAAGGAATACACCGCGGCCTTCGACCCCGGCTTCATCGGCGTGTACGGCGACCTGCAGCAGACGGAAGCCACGGCCAAGGCCTTCAAGGTGTACTACAAGAAGGTGCCCACCGGCAGCTCCTACACCATGGACCACTCGGCCCTGAGCTACGTCTACGACCCGCAGGGCCGGCTGCGGCTGGCCCTGCGCCACGACCAGACTGCGCAGGACTATGCGCAGGACATCCGCCAGCTCCTGCATCCCGCCTGACCCATTTTTTTCCAAGGAGATCCCATGTACTTCCGTTCCCCCGCTTCTTTCGTGATCGCCCTCGCAGGCGCCCTGCTGGCCACCGGCGCCCTGGCCCAGGTCCAGGTCACGGACGCCTGGGTGCGCGCCACCGTGCCCCAGCAACAGGCCACTGGCGCCTTCATGCAACTGCGGGCCACGCAGGACAGCCGCCTGGTGGCGGTGCGTTCGCCGCTCACCCCCAACGCCGAGGTGCACGAGATGGCGATGGAAAACGACATCATGAAGATGCGCCAGGTTCCCGCCATTCCCCTGCCCGCGGGCAAGACCGTGGACCTCAAGCCCGGTGGTTACCACGTCATGCTGCTGAACCTCAAGCAGCCCGTGAAGGCCGGCGACACGGTGCCACTGACGCTGGTGTTCGAACGCGCCAACGGCCAGCGCGAGACCGTGGAGGTCCAGGCGCCGGTGCGTCCGCTGGGCAACGCGGCATCCGCTGCGGCGGGTGCCCACAAGCACTGAGCCACCCACCACAAGGAGCAAGCCATGTCATCCGTTCCGCACACCGCGGCGACCGTACGAACGTCGTCCCCGCGCTTCCATGCCATCGCCTGGCGCTGGCATTTCTACGCCGGCCTGTTCGTCACGCCCTTCCTGCTGATGCTGGCGATCACCGGGCTGGTGATGGTGTATTTCACGGGTTTCCAGAGCCGCCTGGGCAGCGTGGTGCACGTGGCGCCAGAGGGGCAGGCCGCGCCGCTGGCGGCCCAGGCCGAAGCCGCGCTGGGCGCCTTCGACGGCGCCACACTCAAGGAATACGTGGCACCCGCTGCACCCGGACGGGCTGCCTGGTTCCTGCTCGCGCACGCCGACCGTACACAGGCCGTGGCCGTGAACCCCTACACCCTGCAGCGCCTGCGCACGGTGGACAGCGACGACACGGTCTTTGCCTGGGCCAACAAGATCCACGGCACGCTGCTGCTGGGTGACGTGGGCGACCGCCTCATCGAGGTCGCGGCCGGCCTGGGCATCGTGATGGTGGTCACCGGCCTGTACCTGTTCTGGCCGCGCAACGGCGCGCTTTGGTCCACCGCGCTGGTGCCCGAGTGGAAGGCGAAGGGGCGGCGCTGGTGGAAGTCCCTGCATGCCAGCCTGGGCTTCTGGATCGCCATCGTGCTGCTGGCCTTCCTGGTCACGGGCATGTCGTGGACGGGCATCTGGGGTGGCAAGCTGGTACAGGCCTGGTCGAGCTTCCCGGCCGCGAAGTGGGACGCCGTGCCCACCTCGGACAAGACCCACGCCAGCCTGAACCACGGCAGCGGGCACGAGGTGCCCTGGGGCCTGGAACAGACGCCAATGCCGCGCTCCGTCGCGCAGGACGGTGGGGCCGCCGCGGTGAGCCTGGACAGCGTCGCCGCACAGGCCCGGCAGCTCGGCTTCACGGGCCAGTTCCACATCCACCTGCCGCAGGACGCCACGGGCGTCTACACCGTGTCGCGCGACACCATGAGCGGCGACCTGGGCAACCCCTTCCAGGACCGCACGGTGCACATCGACCGTTACAGCGGCAAGGTGCTGGCCGACGTGGGGTATGCGGACTACTCGCCCATGGCCCGCTTCATGGCCGTGGGCATTGCGCTGCACCAGGGCGACCTGGGCCTGTGGAGCGCCTGGCTCAACGTGCTCTTCTGCCTGGCGGTGGTGCTGATGTGCGCCAGCGGCATGGTGATGTGGTGGGTACGCCGGCCACGCGGCAGCGGCCGGCTGGCCGCGCCACCCATGCCGGCCGAGCCGAACTTGTGGAAAGGGGGCGCCATCGTGATGCTGCTCACGGGCCTGGCGTTTCCGTTGGCCGGTGGTGTGCTGCTTGCGGTGGTGCTGCTGGACTGGATGGTGGTGTCGCGGCTGCCGCGGCTGAAAGCCGTGTTGTCCTGAGCGCCCCCAGGGCCGGGCTGCGCCCAGCCCCTCCCCGTGGGGACAAGGAAACCTGGGGCAGCCCGGCGTTTCCTTGAGAGCCTGTCCTGCCCTTGCGCTCGTGGACCAAAGCGCTCACCATGGCTGCCGGAAAGGATCCTGCCATGCGCGCTCCCGCCTCCACCGCCTCACAGCATCGCCGCCGCGGCCTGCTCCTGGCCTCCCTGCTGCTGCCCATCGGCTACGTGTGGCAGTCGGCAGCGCGGCCCGCCGAGGAAACCGTCGAGATTCCTCCCCCTGCGCTGGACCCGCCCCCGGTGGGTCCGGGCCCGCAGAAGGCGATCTTCGCGGGCGGTTGCTTCTGGGGTGTGCAGGGCGTCTACCAGCATGTAAAGGGCGTGCAGCGCGCTGTGGCGGGTTACAGCGGTGGCACACCCGGCACGGCGGACTACATGCTCGTGAGCCGTGGCACCACGGACCATGCCGAGTCCGTGGAGCTGACCTACGACCCCGCGCAGGTCAGCTACGGCGCGCTGCTGCAGATCTTCTTTTCGGTGGTGCACGACCCGACCCAGCTTGATCGGCAGGGGCCGGACGTGGGCACGCAGTACCGCTCGGCCATCTTCGCGGCCAACGCGTCCCAGTGGAAGACCGCGCAGGGCTACATCGCGCAGCTCGATGCCGCGAAGTGTTTTCCCGGCCCCATCGTGACGCAGCTGGTGGACAAGCCCAGCTTCTACATCGCCGAGGTCACGCACCAGGACTTCATGGCCGAGAACCCGCGGCATCCGTATATCGCGGCCTATGACCTGCCGAAGCTGCATAACCTGCAGCGGCTATTTCCCGCACGCTTCCGCACGGACCCGGTGCTGGTCAAGACGAGCGCCTAGGTCCAGGCGATCACTGCGCGTACAGGGTCACATTCGCCGCCCGCTGCCATGACGGTTCAAGCTCGGAGTTCAGGACTTCCCGCTGCCCTGGCCTCGCCGCAATGCCGCCTTCGTCAGGCCATTGAAATCCTTGAACATGTCGTCCAGCATCGCCTTGACCATCGGCGGCGCCGTGCGGGGTGAACCGGCGTTGAAGGGCGGCTCGGGCGCGTATTCGGCCAGCAGTTGCAGCGTCTCCGCGTAGGGCTGGTCGCGCAGCATCGCGGCGATGGTGAGCCCCAGGTCCAGCCCGGCGCTCACGCCCGCGCCGGTGATGCGGTTGCGGTCGCGCACCACACGCGCTTCCACGGGTGTGGCGCCCACTTCCGTCAACAGCGGCAGCGCGACCCAGTGCGACGTGGCGCGGTAGCCTTTGAGCAGGCCCGCCGCCCCCAGTACCAGCGAGCCGGTGCAGACACTGGTGACGAGTTTGGCACGGCTGCCGCGGTCTGCCACGAAAGCCAGAATGGCCTCGTCCTGCAGCGCTTTCAGCGTACCTTCGCCACCGCCCGGCACGAACAGGATGTCCAGGTCGCGCGGGCACCGGGCCAGGGTGGTGGTGGGCGAGATGCTGAGCCTGGTATCGCTGGTCACCGGCTTCAGGGTCTTGGCCACATGGTGCACGGTGGCACCCATCAGCCCCGCGAACATGTACTGGGGGCCCACGAAGTCCAGCGCCGTGAAGCCCGGGTAGAGCAGCATGCCGATCTGCTCCTTGCCGGTCCAGGACGCCGGGGCGGCGCTCATGTCATGCTTCATGGCGGGAGCCGATGACGATGCCGCCGGCGCCGCAGCGGAGGTTTCGGCTGCGCTCAGCAACCACGGGGAAGCGGCCAGCGCCGCGCTGGCGGCGCGCAGGAAATTGCGTCGTTCGGTGGTCATGGCACCTCCTCAGAAATCCATGCGCAGCGTCACCTTGGCGGTGCGCGGCGTGCCCAGCTTGATCCAGTCCTGCACGAACTGGTGGCTGCTGGTGTAGTACTTCTTGCCGAACAGGTTGTCCACGTTGAACTGCAGCGAGGCCTTCGAGCCGGCCAGGCCGAATCGGTAGGCCAGCATCGCGTCCACGCGGGCGTAACCGGGCAGCTGGAAGGTGTTGCCCGAATCGCCCTGGCGCTGGCCCTGCGCGAACACGCCGCCGCCCACCGTCCACTGGCTGTCGATGGCGTAGCGCGCCCACAAACTCGCGGTGTGGCGCGCGATGTTGGCGAGCTGCAAGCCCTGGTAGGTCGGGTCCTGGGTGACGACCGCGTCCGTGTAGGCATACGAGCCGATGATGGACAGGCGATTGGTGACCTGGCCCGCCACGTCCCACTCCAGGCCGCGCGATCGCGCTTCGCCGATGGTGACGACATTGGTACCCGTGGGCGACAGCGGGTCGAACACCGAAGCACCGCGGTTGCGTTTGGTGAGCTGGTACAGCGCCACGGTGGAGCTGAGCCTGCCGTCCAGCAACTCGATCTTGTGGCCGATCTCGAACTGTTTGGCGCGCTCGGCTGCCAGGGCCGCACCGGTCACCGTGTCGCGGCCGTTGTTGGCGGAGACGGCATCCTGGTACTGCACGTAGACTGCCTGGTTGGGCACGAACTGCCACACCGCACCCAGGCGTGGCGTGGTGAATGACTGCTCATTGGGCGGCGTGCCCGGTGCTGCGTACACAGCGCTGGTGCGGTCGTGCCGCAACGCGCCGGTCAGGAACACGCCGTTGCCCAGGGCCACCTGGTCCTGCACATACACGCTGGTCCAGCGGTTGCGGTCGTCGAACTCGGCCGGCGCCGCGACGGCGTAGTTCAGCGGCGGCGTGTTGCCGACATTGGGGTTGTAGATATCCACCGCGGTCGTCTGCTCGAAGTACGTGGTGCCGGTCTTGCTGGTGCGGTAGGTGTCGAAGCCGATGAGCAGCGTGTGCTTCAGGCCGCCGGTGTCGAACTTGGCCGTGGCATCGGCGTTGAACTGGTTCAGCTTGTAGGTGCCGTCCGGGCGCACATAGAAGTAGTAGCGGCACAGCGGGTTGCCCGTGCCCGGGCACACCTGGTCGGGCGCGCCGAAACCACCGGAGAGGTCCATGCGGTAAGGCGAAATGTCCATCTCGGCGGTGTCGCTCTGGAGGCTGAGCAGCTTGGCCTTCACGGTCCACACGTCCGACAGCTGGTGAGAGCCTTCGAGCTTGAAGCTGGTGGTCTTGGCGCTGGAGAGGGTCGGTGAATCGTTGAACTGGCGCGACCATGGCAGGTCCGCCGGCCGGTTGCCGATGGCGGGGATGCCCAGGTCCGTGCGATAGCGGTTGTCGGTGTAGTCCAGCGTGGCGGTGACGCTGGTGCGCGTGTCGGGTATCCAGGCCAGGCTGCCGGTGACGGCGCCGAGCTGGTCCTTGACGAAGTCGCGGATCGAGTCGGTGGTGTAGTAGGACGCGGCAAGGCGCCCGCGCAGGGTGCGGTCGTCGTTGAGCGAACCCGAAGCCTCGATGCCGGTGCGCGACAGGCCGCGCTGGCCCAGCGTCTGTTCGAAGCTGAACTGCGACACGCTACTGATGGGCTTGGTCACCACGTTCACCAGGCCGCCGGGTTCAGCGCGGCCGTACAGCACGCTGGACGGACCCTTGATCACCTCGACCGACTGCACGTTGGCCATGTTGATCGGCACGCCCGTGACTTTGCTGCCATCAAGGTAGTAGGTGGAGCTGCCCGACATCGGTCCCATGGCCGTCATCGAGACACTCGGAAACCCGCGCAGGATGATCAGCGGCTGGGCCGAGCCGTTGAAGCCGAAGTCGAACTGCACGCCGGAGACGTTGCGCACGGCGTCCGACAGCGTGAGTGCGTTCTGGTCTTCGATCACAGCGCTGGGCACCACCTGGATGCTCTGTGGCGTTTGCAGCGAGGGCGTGTCCGTGCGGGTGGCTGTGCTGCCCTCTGGCGGGCGGTAGTCGTCGGGGGTGCCGGTGACTGTGACGGTCGGCAGGCTGGGGACCGGGGTGGGGACAGCGGTGTTAATGGTGCCGGTCTGCCCGAGGGCGAGGTTGCACAGGCTGGCGAGGCCCAGCGCCGTGGCGAGGGGGGTGAGTGAATGGCGTTTCATGATGGGCGTTGTCCTTGGTTGGTGAAGGTGAGTGAGTCCGCCGTTGCGTAGACAGCTGGCGAAGCCACGATGGCTCGCTCAGAGCGGAAAATTGATGTCGTCGGCTGCGGCTGTGCCGTAGGCCACCGGCGCCATGACCACCTCGCATCGGCAATCGGGTTGGGCTCGGGGTACCACCGGCTGCGTGGCCGCACCGGTCAAGGTCAGTGCCGCGGCGAGCGCGCTTGCCAGCACGACGCGAAGACCCAAAGTGGCGCGCATGGCCTCGTCGAACTCCTGCCAGTAGGCGGCCTCCAGAGTGCCGGAGAAAGAGATGTTGCTGATGCTCATGGATGGAGCGCGATGGCGCCCTCCATGGTCCACAGCAACCAGGCGATGATGGCCAGCGCCGCGCCTACGTTGAAGTGCGTCAGGGCGCGCAAAGCGCGTTCCGTGAAACTCATGATGGAATCTCCGACGGGCCGCCTGCTTCACGCGGGGCGGCCATGAAAAAAGGCGCTACAGGCCGTGCGTGGCCTGCAGCGTCAGCTTTGCGGTGTCAGGAGAAGAGCGGCGGCGCGCGAGGTTGCGCGGTGACCCAGGCGTGCGGGGTGCGCGGGGCCGAGAGAAACAGTGCCGGCACCGGTGAGGCCAGCGCATCGAGCAGCGCAATGTCCACGGACACCGGAGGAAGCCCCAGGTCCGTGATGTGCAGGGAGCAGTAAGGGCAGTGCTTGAGCAGATGGTCCGCAGGGCTGGCAGGGCTCGGCTTCTTCGGAGCCACTTCGTCTCCAGCAACCAGCTTGGGGCCCAGCTCGGTGCAGATTTCGATCCAGCCCTCCGGTACACCCGCTTGCAGCGCATGCGACAGGGCGGGCGCGAGAGCAGCCATCAGGATTGCAAGGCAAGCAACCCAGGAGATGATCTTTTTCTGGCAAACGCCGCTACCCATCGGCGAATTCTAAAGTGCTGTCACCCCGATGCCACGCTGCAGACGGAGAAGCTGTGGCTTGCGCCAGACACCAGAACGGCTTGCTGGGCGTGCGCTGGGGCGATGAGCTGTGCTGCCGCTCAACAACGGCACATCGCAACCGCAGACAACTCCCGCATATGGCACAAAAGTCCAAAAATCTGAACGGAGAACCGGGGGCGCGCAAGGAGTCGCCTGGATGGGTACGCGGGCGAGGTGCTCAGATGCCCGTGACTCCGCCAGAGCACATTAAGGTCTGGCCACTGACGTAGTCAGACTCGGGAATGCACAGCAGGTAGACGGCGCCAGCCGCCTCTTCGGTCGTGCCAGCACGGCCCAGCGGGATACTCTTGTCCAGCATCGCCAAGAGGTCGGGATTGACGCCGACCTTGATTTCGCGGCCCGCGATGTTGGTAGTGGCTCTATCGCGGATGCTGCCAGTGAGCCGCGTCTTGATGAATCCATAAGCCACTGCGTTCACCGTCACATGCATACGGCCCCATTCCTTGGCCAAGGTTTGCGTCATGCCAAGGATCCCGGCCTTCGCTGCCGCGTAGTTCACCTGCCCGGCGTTCCCGAACAGCCCGGCAACTGAGGACGTGTTGATCACCTTGCGGACACTGCGCCGCCCTCCCGATTCCTCCGCCTTGGACAGCGCCTTGATCACAGGATAGGCCGCACGCAAGAGCCGGAACGGTGCCGTCATGTGACAGTCGATCATCGCGTACCACTGTTCATCGGTCATCTTCTGGATTACCGAGTCCCACGTATAGCCGGCGTTGTTGACGATGATGTCCAGGCCCTGGTAGCGCGCCATTGCCGTTCCAATAAAACTCTCGGGAAAGTCCACCGCGGTGACGCTCCCCACGCAGGCCTCTGCTTCTCCGCCGGCGGCACGGATCTCTGCAACGACAGCATTGGCGGGACCTGCGTCGAGGTCGTTGACCACAACTCGTGCACCCTCAGATGCCAGTTTCAACGCAATGGAGCGGCCGATGCCGCGCCCCGATCCTGTGACCAGTGCCACCTTGCCGTCCAGGTGCAGTCTCATGGATGTCGACTCCTGCAATGATGAGAAGAATGAACGGAGTTCATGGCACTCCTCCTGACCACAGCAAGCCGATACGGCCGATGCGCGACCGGTGCATGCACAAGGGCTTTCGGACGGCGAGCCGCAGCTTTCATGCGCGCGCGGGCTGATCCTTCAGGACATCGATTGCGTCCGCGATCCCCTGCTTGCGAAGCACCGCCCGCTGCACCTTGCCGGTGGCCGTCTTGGGTAGTGATGGCACGAGCTTCACGAAGCGAGGAGCAGCGAAACGCGGCAATTGCAGGGTGGCAAGGCGCACGATCTCGCAAGGGTCCACGACCGAGCCTTCCTTCGCCACGAGCGCGAGCATGACCTCGTCTTCTCCTCCGGGAATGTCGGAGGGGGTTGCATAGGCCGCAACCTCGGCGATGCCCGGCAACGCATGCA
Organism: Burkholderiaceae bacterium; assembly: GCA_965278985.1. Classification (GTDB taxonomy): domain Bacteria; phylum Pseudomonadota; class Gammaproteobacteria; order Burkholderiales; family Burkholderiaceae_C; genus CAISIP01. The sequence continues at coordinate 5,768,417 of OZ257131.1, forward strand.
CCACCGCCTCCACCTCCGTCGCCGAGATGTTCTCGCCGCGCCTACGGATGCAATCCTTGATGCGGTCCACGTAGGTGATGAGTCCGTCAGCGCGCATGGTGCCGGCATCGCCCGTGTGGAACCACAGGTTGCGCCACGCTTCGACCGTCTTCTCCGGCGCGTTGAAGTACCCCGCCATGAAGCCGAAGGGCACCTTCGGACGCACAAGAATCTCGCCCATTTCACCGGGTGGTAGCGGCATGTCGGTTTCGGGGTCTGCGATGCAGACCTCGAAGTACTCCGCCAGCGTCCATCCTGCAGCGCCTGGGGTCGAATGCCCGATGCGTCCCCAGATGGGCGCATTGACCTCGGTCATCCCGAAACCTGAGATGACATCGGCGACGGCAAAGCGTTCGCGGAATTGCGCTTCATGCTCGGCAAGATTGGGTGCGACCATGACCGCGCGCAATTCCTGGGAACGGTCATGCGGGCCATGCGGCTGGCGAAGAAGAAATCCGACGCTTGCGCCCAGCAGGCTGGTCACTGTCGACCGGTGCCGTTGGATGTCGAGGAGCCAGTTGCTGGCGCTGAATTTCCGCCGGATATACGCAGGGATACCGACCAGCAACGTGGCCCCCAGCTGGAGTAACAGGCCGTTGGCATGGAACAGGGGTAGGCAGATGTAGTAGCGGTCGTTCTCCGTCAGCTGCAGGCTTTTCGACGCGCCGATCCCGTACAGGGTGCAGTGCGCATGGGGCATCAGCACGCCCTTGCTCGGGCCGCTGGTGCCCGACGTGTACATGATGCAGGCGATGTCTTCCGCAGCAGGGCCTGGGCCTTCCCAATCGGGTTGCCCCTCCCAGTCGGGCCAGGCGATGTGCGTCCAATGCGCCGGAAGCGCGGGAATGGCTTGCTCGCCGACGACGATCAAGGTGCTCAACCGCGGCAGTTCGTCGGCGATCAGTACCAGCGCAGACACCAAATCCGCGTCCACGACGATGTGCGTGAGTTCCGAATCGACGAGTTGGTGCCGCAGAAAGCTGCCGCGCAGATCGGTGTTCAGCAATACAGCCGTGGCATTCCTGTAGCCCAGACCCAGAAAGGCGATGGGAAAGTCGCAGCCGTTGAACAGGAACACGCCCACCCTGTCGCCACGCTGGACCCCCAAGGACGCGAAGAATCCCGCAGCACGCAGGCTGTCGTGGTACGCCCGCCCAAAGCTGAGGCTTCGCGCCGTGTCGTCGGTGATCCAGGGGTTGTTGGGTGTGTTGGCGGCAAGCTCGCGCAAGGCAGCGGTCAGCAACCAGCGTCGGGGGGAATGGAGTTCGCTGTACATCAGGTTTTCGTGGAGAGAACGGGCGGGTCAACAGGCTGCGCGGCATGGCGCGCACCGTGGCTGGACTGGCTCAGGCGGGCGCGCGCACGGCACCGATGGTGAATCCGCCGTCCACCACCAGCACCTGGCCGTTGACGTAGGACGATTCGCCCGAGAGCAGAAACAACGCCGTGTGCGCCACTTCCCAGGCTGTGCCCTGGCGGCCGAAGGGCAGGGGTTGGGTGGAGCGCCCAGGGCGGTCGCGTCCCGCATCGCGGCCCACGGGCGTGTCGATGAGGCCGGGGGCCACCACGTTGGCGCGGATGCCGCGTGCGTGGCAGGCCATGGCGGTGGCGCGGCACACAGCAGCCAGCCCGGCCTTGGAGGCCTCGTATGCCGGGATACCGGTGATGGGGGCGAGCGCTGCGATGGACGAGATGAAGACGATGGCGCCGCCGTCGTCCATTGCCGCCGCGGCGGCCTGGGCGCCGAGCATGTGGGCGCGCAGGTTCACTTGCATCACGGCGTCCCATGCGTCGGCCGTCTCTGTGCCGAAGCGGCTGTTGTTGCCGATGCCCACGTTGAGCACGAGGCCGTCGAGCCCGCCCAGCGCATCGCGGGCGCGCTGCACCATGGTGTCGATCTGCGCAGGCTGGCTGACGTCGGCCTGCAGCGCATGGGCGGTGCTGCCCTCGCGCGTGATCCAGTCTGCCGTCTCGCGTGCGGCAGCCAGGTCCAGATCGGCACAGGCGACGGCGGCACCAGCGCGTGCGAGGAGCACGGCCATGGCGCGGCCATTGCCCACGGGCGGGTCTGCCTCGGGGATGCGGCGCTGCCCGGCGCCGACCACCAGGATGCGCCGCCCGGCCAGGCGCAGGCCGGTGGCCGGCAGGCCCAGCGCGGGGCCGAAGAGCTGCTGCGCAGGGATGGTTTCGGCGGGCGCCGTGGGCATGGTGCGTGGCTCCACCACCATCAGTCCAGCTTCACGCCGGACTGGCGCGCGATGTCGCCCCAGGTGGCGGTCTCCTGCTTCACGAAGGCGGCGAAGTCGGGCTGCGAGAAGGCCTTCATGGTGTAGGTCTGGGGGTCGAGCTTCTTCTCGTCCAGCGCCTGCTTGACGGCGCGGTTCACGGCGGCGTTCATGGCCGTCACCATGCGCTCGGGCGTGCCGGTGGGTGCGAACAGGCCGTACCAGAAGGTGCCCTTCATCGCCACGCCCTGCTCGGCGAAGGTGGGCACGTTGGGCAGGAAGGGCAGGCGCTTGTCGCCCATCACGGCGATGGCGCGCATGTTCTTCTGCTCCATGTGCGGGTGCACCAGTGAGTAGCCGAAGATGCTTCCGGTGGAGTCACCCGAGATGACGGACTGCAGCAGCTCCGGCGTGGTGCGATAGGGCACGTGGGTGATGGTCGCGCCGGTGGACTTCTCGATCGCACCCAGCACCAGGTGCGCCGAGCTGCCCACGCCCCAGCTGCCCCAGTTGGTGGTGGAGGGCTTGGTGCGCGCCTCCTGCACCAGGTCCTTGAGGTTCTGGATGTCGGACTTGCCCGGCACGGTGGCCACCATGTTCACATCCGTCAGCATGGCCACGGGCACGAAGTCTTTCTCGGCTTGGTAGGGCACGCTCTTGAACAGCACGGGGTTGGCGGCGATCACGTCCATCAGGAACACGCAGAAGGTGTAGCCGTCCGGCGCCGAGGCCTTGCAGGCCGCGCCGCCGAGCATGCCGCTGGCGCCGCCGCGGTTGTCCACCACCACGGGTGTCTTGAGATCGCGCGAGACCAGGTCGCCCACCACGCGGGCGATCTGGTCGCTGGCGCCGCCCGCAGGGTAGGAGACGATGAACTTGATAGGCTTCGACGGCCAGTCCGTCTGCGCGGAGGCGGTGGCTGTGGCGAGGGTTGAGAGGGCAATGCCGAGGGCGGTGAGGGTGGTTTTCATGGTGTCTCCTGTGGGGTGGGGGAAATTGTCAAATCGGTGGCGAAGAGGTTGCAATCAGCTGGGTACGAAACTCCAAGTCTTCACTGCATGCGTTCATATAGCGTGACCACGCAGGCGCCACCCAGGCCCACGTTGTGCTGCAGGCCGAAGCGCGCGTCCTCGACCTGGCGCGGGCCCGCGTCGTGGCGCAGCTGGTGCACGAGCTCCGAGCACTGGGCCAGGCCCGTGGCGCCCAGCGGGTGGCCCTTGGACAGCAGCCCGCCCGATGGGTTGGTGACCACGCGCCCGCCGTAGGTGTTCTGCCCGTCGGCCACGAACTGTGCGGCGCCACCTTCCGCGCACAGGCCCAGGGCCTCGTAGGAGATGACCTCGTTCTGCGCGAAGCAGTCGTGCAGCTCGACCAGGTCCACCTCCTGCGGCGACACGCCGGCCTGTTCGTACACCGCGTCGGCTGCGGCCTTGGACATGCCGTAGCCCACCAGGTAGCGCATGTCGCCGCTCTCAAAGGTCTCGGGGCGGTCGGTGCTGAAGGCCTGCGCGCGGATGCGCACCGCGCCGGTGGCGCCGTACCGCTTCAGGAAGGCTTCGGACACAACGATGGCAGCCGCCGCGCCGCACGTGGGTGGGCAGGCCATGAGGCGCGTCAGCACACCGGGCCAGATGGCGGGCGAGGCCAGCACCTCTTCTTCGGTCAGCACGTCGCGGAAGATGGCCAGCGGGTTGGCCTGCGCATGGCGCGAGGCCTTGGCGCGCACCTTGGCGAACAGGTCCAGCCCCACGCCGAAGCGGCGCATGTAGTCCAGCCCCGCGCCCCCGAAGTAGCGCAGCGCCAGCGGGATCTCGCTGTTGCCCACCAGGCGGCCCGTGACCTCGTCGAAGGCCGTGAAGGGCGACTCGCGGTCGTGGAACACGGTGCCTAAAGCGCCGGGCGTCATCTGCTCGAAACCGAAGGCCAGCGCGCAGTCGGTGGCGCCGCCTTCCACGGCCTGGCGTGCCAGGTAGAGCGCGGTGGAGCCGGTGGCGCAGTTGTTGTTGACGTTGACCACCGGGATGCCGCCCATGCCCACGCGGTACAGCGCCCGCTGGCCGGCGGTGGAGTCGGCGTACACGAAGCCGGCATAGGCCTGGCCGACGTCGGCGAAGTCGATGCCCGCGTCGGCGATAGCCTGCTGGATGGCCTGCGCGGCCATCTCGGGGTAGGGCTTCTCTCGGCCGGGCTTGACGAAGGGCGTCATGCCGACGCCGATCACGTAGGTGTTGGTGCTCATGGTGGGGTCCTTTTTGGGGGGAGGTGAGGCGGGGCTTGCACTGTGGTGGTAGTTGTGGCTTTGGCTTTGGCTTTGGCTCAGTGCGCGGGCGCGCTGGTGCCGGAGGCCAGCCAGGGCAGGTACTGGCAGATGTGCGCAGGCTCGTCTTCCATCTGCGACTGCAGCAGGCTGTTCCAGCGGTTGAACCAGCCGAACAGCGCCACGATGGAGACGATCTCCAGCAGCGCGGCTTCATCGAAGTGCTGGCGGGCCTCGTCGAAGGCCGCATCGGCCGGCGCCTGCGCGGGCAGCGTGGCGCCCGCGGCGGCGATGGCCAGGGCGGCGCGTTCGCGGGGCGTGAAGAGCGGGCTCTCGCGCCAGGCGGGCAGGTCGGCGAGCTTGTGCAAGTCCACGCCCGCGCGGTGTGCTGCATGGGCTGCATGCACCGTGCTGTAGCGGCAACCCGCGCCACGCGAGACCTCGCAGGCGATCAGGAAACGCAGGGCCGGCGCGATCGAGCCCTCCGCCTGCACGGTCGCCCGCACCATGCCCATCACGGCCGGCAGCAGGCCCGGCACGCGAGCCATGGTCAGCAGGGCGTTAGGCCGGTAGCCGGCGAACTCCACCAGCGCTTCGAGCTGGGGGTCGCGGGCGCGGGCGTCGTCGCTGGCCAGCGGGGCGAGCCTAGCGGGGGTCATGGCGTGCAACCCTCGCCTCGCGGAGGCTGTGCTTGGCGTGGACTGTGGCACCGCATGCTCACGACGTGGCGCAGGTGAAGGAGCTGGCGCTGTTGGCATCGCCCGAGCCCTTGTACTTCGGCCAACTGGGGAAGCGGCAGACCGGTCGTGTGCGGCCCGGCACGCCGCCTTCGTCCGCCATGGTCAGGCGGTCCGCCGGGTCGATGCCGCGTTCCACCCAGTCCTCCAGCGCAGTCAGCTTGTCCCACGCACCTTCGAAGACGGGCGACACGGGCGAATGCTGCTCACCGGGGACCTGGTAGAAGCGCACGAAGCTGTCGACCTTGGCCGCACCCATGGCGGACTGCATGCGGCTGTAGAGGAATTCGGTGGACCGGGGCGAGATCAGCCGGTCTGCGGTGCCCGTGAGCAGCAGCAGCTTGCCTTGCTTCGCCATGAACGGTGTCAGGTCCGCGATGTTGGCGTCGAGTGCCGACAGCGCCAGCAGGCGATCCTTGTAGCCGCCGCCCGAGGGGATGTCGAGCGACAGCGCGCCGGTGAAGGCGGGGTCGCCGACGAGCACGTAGCGTGTGTATTCGTCGCCCAGCTGCCAGTTGACGGACATGGACGAATCGAAGGGGTAGGCGGGTGGCACCAGGCCCAGCGGTCCGAAGAGGGCCACAAAGGCCTTCTGCGCCGCATCGCCCGCGCCGCCGCCGTTGTCGGCGTAGTACACCGGGTAGCCGGGCAGGCTGGATTCCCCGCTGCCCAGGGTGTAGGAGAGCGGGGTGGGCTCGCTGACCTTTCGCAGCGCGGTGAGCTGTGTGTCGGACAGGCAGCTGTCGCCCGTGTCCGTGCCACCCACGCACCGCAGCGGCACGCCCGCGAGGGACGCGGTGGCAGGGTCGAACGTAGCCGCACAGCCCTGGACGTTGCTGATGACGGCGTCCCGCAGGCCATCCAGGTTGTCGCAGGCTTCCAGGGCGGCCTGGTACAGCACGGTCCGCTTGGCTTCGTTGAGCCAGGCGCCCGGTGCCGCGAAGACCTGGCTGGCGTGCAGCATGTGCAGACCCACCATGGTGAAGTTCCAGCCCGGGGCGGCGGCGATGATGCCGTCCCAGTCCGCGGGCCAGCGCTGCGCCACGGTGATGGCTTCGCCGCCACCCTTGGACGACCCCAAGAAGTAGGCCTTGCTCGGCGCGCGTCCGTAGCGGGAGCTCAGCAGGGATGTGGCGACATCGCGGGTCTTCTTGAGCGCGTCGCCGATGTAGTTGCGATACGCCTCGGCATTGCTGCCGAAGGCCGCCTGGCTCACCCCGGCCGCCGTCTGGTGCCCCGAGTCGCTGGCGAACACGGCATAACCCCGTGCCAGCGGTGTGGCGTAGCCAGAGCTTCCCGACAGCGGGGCGGCGCCGGTTAGGGGGAAGATGAATCCGTTCCAGCCGCCGCCGCCAAACATCGCGACCTTGCCATTCCAGTCGTTCGGCAGCGCGAGCTGGAACTGGATGTCGGGTGCCGACGCGTCGACAGGCCGGATGTTCCCGGAGACGAGGCAGTACGGGCCGTGGGCGCCAGTGCCCGAGCCGCCTGCAGGCATCGCTACGGCCGATGAAACTGCAGCACCGGTGGTGGGGAGCCCGATGTCCGCGGCCGACACCATGGCGCTGGCCAGTTGGTCGCAGGTGCGGGTGGCGATCGGGCTGTCTGACGAGCCCCCGCCGCAGGCGGCGACGAGCAGGCTGGTGCCCAGGGCGGCGAAACCGGCCCGTCTGATCCGGTGTGAATATGCCTTCATGTCATGTCTCCTGAGTGCGTTGTTGTTTATGGAGGACTCCGTCCGCATCGCTGCTGGACACCTTTTCGGTACCAATTTTGTCATTTCGGTACGATTAGAAGGCCAAAAAAGTACCGTGTCAAATGTTTTGGTACTCGAATAGGCCGCTTGCTACCATCCCCTGATGGACGCCCCCCGCACGACGAAGAGACGCGACGCCGACGCCTTTCTGGATGAACTGACCACCTTGTTCCTCAAGGAGGGCATCCGGGACCTCACCATCGCCGAGCTGGCGCAGCGCATGCGCTGTTCGCGCACGCGGCTCTATGAGATCGCGCCCACGAAGGAGCAGATCTTCTGTGTGGTGGTGGACCGCTTCTTCCGCTTCGCTTTGGAAAAAGGGAAGTCTCAGGCGCAGAGTGCGGCCGACCCGACGGCAGCGCTTGTGAATTCACTGGCCGTCGGTGTGCGGGAGTCCGCCCGTACCAGCGTTGCGTTCTTGCGCGATGTCGAGGCGTCCGCCGATGCGCGGCATCTGTACGACGAATACCAACATGCGCGAACCACGCATTTCAGTGAACTGATCGAGGCAGGCGCTTCGCGTGGTGTGTTCGTGGAATGCAACGCGGCAGTGGTCGCGGAGATCATGTTCGGAGCGGCCCTGCACCTGCGCAACTCCGCGTTCCTCGCGCGGGCCGGACTCACGATCGATGCGGCCTTCAAGCAGTTCTACGGCCTGCTGCTGCATGGGCTGCTGCACCCTGAAGCAACGGTGCGAGAGCAATCCTGAGGCCGATGCATGGCCCACCGCGCCTGGCCGCTTGCTGGTATGTGCCAGTAGGCTCAGGCTAGAACATTCTGCAGCTGGAGGGCGCGGCTGCCCTCGAACCGTCAATGCGCCGATGCGATGCGCACGACTTTCGCAGGTGCGGACGTCACAGAAGCGGCCTCCACACGCGGCCGGATGATGGCGCAGTACCACTCCACGAACTGCTGCACCCCGTCCTCGTGCACGGGGGAGTAGGGCCCGGGTCGGTAGGCCGGCGATGCGATTCCGCGTGCGTTCTCCTCGACGATGCGTCGGTCCTGGTCGTTGGTCTGCTTCCACACGTGCGTGAGGCGCTCCAGGTCGTAGTCCTTGCCCTCGACGGCGTCCTTGTGCACGAGCCACTTGGTGGTCACTGCCGTCTCGGTGGCGCTGATGGGCAACACGCGGAAGGTGATGGCATGGTCGCCCAGCACGTGGTTCCAGGTGGTCGGGTAGTGGAACAGCAGCAGCGTGCCGATGCGGTCCAGCGTCACGCTGTCGGACAGGCCGCGGGTGACAGCGGGCGTGCCTTCCATGGTGTAGCTGTCTCCCAGCAGCGGCGCACGTGCGACGCGGAACTGGCCCGCGGGGTCGATGAAGAACTTGCTGGGCAGGCCGGCTTCTTCGCAGCGCTGCCAGTGCGCCACCAGCTCGGGGTCGGAGTCCGCGCCGTTCACGCCGGTGACGCTGGGTGCCTCGGGGAAGGTGCGGACCAGCTCGGGGTGGTTGAGGTGGCAGTGGTAGCACTCGCGGTTGTTCTCCCACACGAGTTTCCAGTTGCCCTTCTCGATGATGGTGCTCTCGTAGGCCACCTTCGCTTCGCGCAGCCGGTGCGGTGCGAAGTACGGCTCCATGCGCGCGCGCATGGGGCCGAAGTCCGCCGGCTCGTCGGCCAGGCAGATGAACAGGTAACCCGCCACGCTTTCGCAGGCGATGGGCTTGAGGCTGTGGGCGCACTTGTCGAAGCCTTCGCCCATGTCGCGCGCATTGACCAGCTGGCCGCCCAGGTCGTAGGTCCACTGGTGGTAGCCGCAGACCAGCGTGCCCGCGCGCCCTTTCTCGGCCGTGACGACACGGCTGCCGCGGTGGCGGCAGCTGTTGTGGAATGCACGCACCTTGCCCGCGCGGTCGCGCACGATGACCACCGGAGCGTTGCCGACCTGCAGCGTCATGTAGTGGCCGGCGGCCGGCAGTTCGCAATCGTGGCCGGCGAAGAGCCAGTCACGGTGCCAGATGAGGTCCATGTCGAGCTGGAAGAAATCGCGGTCCTGGTAGAAGGGCTGCTCCAGCGAGAAACCTTCACGGTGGCTGCGCAGCAGCCGCAGCATCTCGGAGCGCGCATCGGGCGTTGCCATGGGGTGCTTCCTTGTCATCCACAGTCGTCAGGGGCGACGGACTGCGATGCAGCACCAGGAACGGACCGGAACGCGACAGCACGGTGACCCCCGAGGCGAATGCACCCCGGCAGGCATGGCTGGCCCGGCCGCCTGATCGCCCACCGCGATCCGTCGGTCGTCAAGTTCCAGGCTGGTTTCCGGACTCCGGAGCCGTCTCTCTGGGGAGACTGTCCTGACACCTTCCCAGGCGTTTCCGCCCAGTGGCACTTATCGGGACTTCAGCTCACGTTACCGTTACGGGGGTAGTGCCGGGTTCTCACCGGCTTCCCATTGAACCGTGGCTTGTCATGCAACGGCACCTCGAACACCTGCATTCCACCATTGCTGGGGCGTGGCCCCCTTCTCCCGGAGCGACCTTGGTGGTGCCCGACGCGACAACGTATTGCGCTTTGCACCCGTCGGCACCCTCGCTTTCTGCCGTGATGGGGGCCCGCTGGTGCATCGGTCCTTGGACCGGACGCCGTCGTCGGACAATGGCGGCTGTCGCGACCTCCGCAACGCCGTTCCATGCTTGTCTTCCGAACCCTCTTGCTGCTGATGCTGTGGTGCGCCAACGCTGCAGCCCTCGCCCAGCCCGCCGCGCCCCGTGCCGTCGCCCCGCGTGGCCCCCTGGACGCCGACGAGCGCAACAACATCGCCGTGTTCCGTGCCGCCTCGCCGGCGGTGGTGCACATCACCTCGCTGGGCATGGAGCGCGACCTGTTCTCGTTGAACGTGCAGCAGGTGCCGCGGGGCACGGGCACCGGTTTCGTGTGGGACACGCAGGGCCACATCGTGACCAACTTCCACGTGATCCAGAACGCCAGTGCCGCCCGCGTGACGCTGGCCGACCAGAGCACGCACCGCGCGCAGCTGGTGGGCGCCTTCCCGGACCGCGACCTCGCGGTGCTGAAGATCGACGTGCCGGCCGCGCAGCTTCGGCCGTTGCCGCTGGGCAGCAGCGCGGAGCTGCAGGTGGGGCAGAAGGTGTTCGCCATCGGCAACCCCTTCGGCCTGGACCAGACGCTGACCACGGGCATCGTGAGTGCGCTCAATCGCGAGATCGAGTCGGTCACGCGGCGCACCATCCGCGGCGCGATCCAGACCGATGCGGCCATCAACCCTGGCAACTCCGGCGGGCCGCTGCTGGACTCCGCGGGGCGGCTGATCGGCGTCAACACCGCCATCTACAGCCCCTCGGGTGCCAGCGCGGGCATCGGTTTCTCCATCCCCGTGGACGAGGTCAACCGCGTGGTGCCCCGGCTGATCCGCGATGGCCGCTTCGTGCGGCCCGCCCTGGGCGTGGCCTACGGCACGCCGCAGATCAACCGGGCGCTGGGTGTGCCGCGTGGCGTGGCGCTGCTGCGGGTGACGCCCGGCAGCCCGGCCGCACAGGCCGGGTTGCGGCCCTTCACACGCGGTGAACGCGGCATCGTGCCGGGGGACGTGATCACCGCCGTCGACGGCGAAGCGGTGGACAGTGCCGACGACGTGCTCGAAGCGCTGGAGCGCATGCAGCCCGGCGACACCACCACGCTCACCCTGTGGCGGGCCGGCACGCAGCGGCGGCAGGCCGTGACGCTGGCGCCCTCGGGCGACTGAAGCGCAGGCCCGCTTGCCACGATGACGTTATCGCCTTCCGCCGCGCTGCCCGACGGGGTGACCTGCGGCATCCACACCGAACCCGCCACGCGCCTGGCCGCCGCCGCACGGCGCCCTGCACCCGACACCCATTCCCCCGCGGACCGCTACCAGGAGCTGTTCGTCGCCGTGCAGCGTGCAGCAGTGTTCCCCGACAGCAAGACCTTCGTGGACTGCGCGCCGCGCGGAGCGCCCGAGGACATCCTGGCAGCCTACCGGCAGGAATGCACAGCAGCGGGCTTCGACCTGGCCGCCTTCGTGGCCCGGCACTTCGTGGCACCACGGCCCGCCGTGTCCCACGTCGCGCCGGTGGCCGAGCAGGACCTGCGGGCCCACATCGACAGCCTGTGGGACGAACTCACGCGCCACCCCGACCAGCATCCGCACCGCGGCTCGCTGCTGGCGCTGCCGCATCCCTACGTGGTGCCCGGTGGGCGCTTCGTGGAGATGTACTACTGGGACTCGTACTTCACGATGCTGGGCCTGGAGGCCAGCGGGCGGCAGCACCTGCTGCATGCGATGACCGACAACTTCGCCTACCTCATCGACACCTTCGGCCATGTGCCCAACGGCACGCGCACCTATTACCTGAGCCGCTCGCAGCCGCCGGTGTTCGCCTGCATGGTCGAACTCTGCGAAGGCTGTGGCGGACAGGGTGCGGCGCGGTACCTGCCGCAGTTGCAGCGGGAGCATGCGTTCTGGATGGACGGTGCTGGCGAACTGGCGCCTGGTGCGGCACACCGGCGCGCCGTGCGCCTGCCCGATGGCGCGTTGCTGAACCGCTATTGGGACGACCGCGACACCCCGCGCGAAGAGTCCTGGCGCGAAGACGTCGCCACGGCCGCTGCGGCGCCCCACCGGCCGGCGGCGGAGGTCTTTCGCGATCTGCGCGCGGCTGCGGAGTCGGGCTGGGACTTCAGCAGCCGCTGGTTCGAGGTGCCGTCGCCGTCCGATGCGCAGGTGCCGAACGATGGGCTGGCGGCGCTTGCGAGCACCCGCACCACCCGCATCCTCCCCGTGGACCTGAACGCGTTGCTGCACAAGTTGGAGGCCACCATCGCGCGGCTGGCTGCGCAGTCCGGTGATGCCGGCCTCGCGACGCGTTTCGCCACGCGGGCCGAGGCGCGGCAACGTGCCATGCACCGCTGGTTCTGGCACGAAGACACAGGCGCCTTCCTGGATCTGGACTGGCCCGAAGGCCGCCCCCGCATGCGCCTGAACGCCGCCTGCGCCGTGCCGCTGTTCACGCGCAGCGCCACGCCCGCGCAGGCTCGCCGCGTAGCCGACACCCTGCAGCGTCGCCTGCTGGCCCCGGGCGGCCTGGGTACCACCGAATGCGCCACCGGCGAGCAGTGGGATCGGCCCAATGGCTGGGCGCCCCTGCAGTGGATGGCGGTGGAAGGCCTGGCTGCCTACGGTTGTGACAGCTTGGCGAACGAGATCCGCCGCCGCTGGCTGCAGACCGTGCAGGCCGTCTACCGCCGCGAACGCAAGCTGGTCGAGAAATACACGCTGGACCGCGCACCCCAGCCGCATGCCACCGGTGGCAGTGGCGGGGAATATCCGCTGCAGGACGGCTTCGGCTGGACCAACGGTGTGACGCGGCAGTGGCTGGATGCACTCGGGATCACTCCGGCCTGATCCACATCCCCTACGCCGCGCACGCCCAGGCGGTGCCGCGCAAAGCATACGGCTCTGTACATTTGCACGATGTTTGCATGTAATGGAACGTGGCCCTGGCGTCGCACCCGTTCCGTGGTGTGTTTCACGTCGCGATGGGCCAAGACAAGGTGACAAGATGGAAAAAGGCGTTCCCGTTCGATCGATCAGCCGTGCCCTGGCGATGCTGCAGTTCATCAACCGCAACGGCCCGTCGTCCTTGATGGAGATCGCGCGTGCGGTCGATCTGCCGTATCCCACCACCATCCGCATTGTGCAGACGCTGATGCACGAGGGCATGCTGGAGAGCGAGCCCGTGCGCAAGCTGTACCGGGCCACCAGCCTGGTGCAGACCCTGTCCGTCGGGGTGCATGAACACGGGCATCTCCTGCAGGCGTCGCGCCCGCACCTGGTGGCGCTCACGCGCAAGCATGGCTGGCCGGCCAGCATCTCGACGGCGTCGGGGCCGAACATGATGGTGCGCGACTCGACCTATGCCATGACCTCGCGGGCCTTCAACAACTACTACCCGGGCTACACCTTTCCCATGCTCGAGTGCGCCTCGGGCCACGTCAACCTGGCCTTCGTGGACGACGAAGCACGCGACTGCCTGCTCAGCGGGCTGGAGAGCGCCAATGCCAACCATGTGGTGATCGAGATGTTCCGCTCCGGCGCGTTGACGCGCCGCATCCGCAGCGACGGCTACGCCACGCACGACCGCACCGTGTCCACGATGAACCCGGGCAAGACATCGTCCATCGCCGTGCCGATCATGGACAGGAACTATGTGGCGGGCACGCTCACGCTGAGCTACTTTGCTTCCAGCATGACGATGGCCGAAGCATTGCGGCTCTATGTGGCGGACCTGCGCGAGAGCGCCACCGCGATCGGCCGCGCCATGGAGGCGTTGGCAGCGCCACCATCCGCAGCGCCACCGCCCGAGGCGGTGCCCACCCCCACCCCCACCCCCATCGCGAAGGCCAAGGTCAAGGTCAAGGCGAGGCCGCGCGAGCGAAAGGCCGTGGCCGGTTAAGGCATGGGCCCTGGGGGGTGCGTCTGCCGCAGCATTTCCTGCAGCGCGCGCCGCTCGTCGATCACCTCGGCGTACTTGGCATGCAGGTCGAACAGGTTGGCTTCGTGCGGACGCGGGTCACGGTCACCGCAGGCCTCGCGGACCACGAAGGGGCCAAAGCCATGCTGCAGCGCGTCCAGCGCGGTCGCACGCACGCATCCGGACGTGGAGAAGCCCGTGACCAGCACGGTGTCGATGCCCCGTGCGCACAGCGTGGACGCCAGCGAGGTTCCGAAGAAGGCCGACGCGTATTGCTTGACGACCACGGTGTCGTTGCCACGCGGTGCGATGCCCGGTGCAAAGGCCCCCAGGGGTGACCCCTTCACGAAGCATTGGAGCGCGGGCACCTTCTGGAAGAAGCGCCCGCCATCGTGGCCGTCGGCAGCATAGGCAACACCGGTGAACACCACCGGAACACCGGCACTGCGCGCGGCAGCGATCAGACGCCGATTGGGCTCCAGCGCATCCACGAAGCCCTGCGCATACAGCGGGCTGCCAGGCACCACGTAGGCCTGCACCACGTCGATCACCAGCAGGGCCGGGCGCTGGCCGAACACCAGGCTGCCGCCGAATCCGGCGCGCTGGTAGTCCTGGTCCAGTGAGCGTTCAGCGTGTTGCGCCAGCCCTGCGGGGGGCTGCGGCGACGACACCGTCTGCACGGGGTGGCGATCCATATCCAAAGGGGTCTTGCCTGCCATCGGGGTTCCTGCATGCGCGGTAGGAGGGGGCTCGACTCTGCGGCCAACACCGCCACCGTGCAACGCGGATGCCCGCAATGTTCACCTGTCGGAAGTCGCGCGCCGGAGTGTCCGAACAGCGGATAACCCGACATCCCGAGGTGACGCAAGCCCGCGTCCGAACCACCATCGATCCATGCGCCAGAGCCACACCCCACGCCGCCAACCCTGAAAGAAGCCGTCCATGCAAGGTTCCATCGATATCGTCGTCAACCTGTTCACGCCCGAGGAGGTGGCTGCGGGCCAGACAGGGTTCGACGCCAATTTCACTTCCCAGGTGCGCATGCCCGAGGCCATGAAGACGGGGGTGTCCATTGAGGGCTACCTGCGCAAGATGGACAAGGCGGGCATCGAGCGGTCGCTGCTGATCGCGGTGCGTGCGGGCGACCTGGCCATGAAGGGCTCATTCGAGATCCCGTACAGCCAGGTGGCGCGTTGGTGCGACAAGTATCCGGACCGTTTCTCGGGCCTGGCCGGCGTCGATCCCTACCGCGGCATGCAGGGCCTGCGCGACCTGCAGCATGCCGTGCAGGAGCTGGGCTTCGTGGGCGCCCACCTGTACCCGCACTGGTTCAAGCTGGCGCCCAACGAGGCGCTCTACTACCCGTATTACGCCAAGTGCTGCGAGCTTGACATACCCATCATGATGCAGGTCGGGCAGAACCTGATCTACCAGAAGGAAGTGCGCCTGCCCAGCGTGGCACGGCCCATCCTGCTCGACCAGATCGCCATCGACTTCCCCGAGTTGCGCCTGCTCGGCATCCATGTGGGCGTGCCATGGACCGACGAGATGATCGCCATGGCCTGGAAACACGCCAATGTGTACATCGGCATCGACGCCTATGCGCCCAAGTACCTGCCGCCCACGCTGCTGCACTACATGAACAGCTACGGCGCGGACAAGGTGATGTTCGGCACCGACTGGCCGGTGATCGATCCCGAGCGCGCCGTGCTGGAGATGCAGGCGCACGATTTCAAGCCCGATGCCCTGCGCAAGATCATGCGCGATACCGCCGTGAAGGTGTTCAAGCTGTGAGCGGGCATCCACGCGCGTCCGGCCCGCTACCGGCCGGCTTCCACAACCTCACGGTGACCAGCGGCATCCGCTCGTCCGCCGAGCGCATGCCCGGCAAGGTGGCGCTGATCTGCGGCGATGCGACACGCACCTACGCGCAACTGATGGACGCGGTACACCGCGTGGCCAATGGCGTGCTGGGCCTCGGCCTGCAGCCCGGGCAGAACGCCGCGCTGGTCTCGCCCAACACGCTGGAGTACATCGAGATCATCGCGGGTGTGTCGGAGATCGGCGCCGCCACGGCAACGCCCAACCCCAAGCTTACGCCGCGCGAACTGGCCGATATCTGCAACGACGCGCAGGCACGCATCCTGTTCGTGCACCCGGACTGCGCGGCCAGCATCGACCGCACCCTGTGCCGCACGGTGGAGCACGTGGTGCTGCTGGGCGCGCCTTACGAAGCCTTCCTGGCGCAGGCCTCGCCCCATTTCGCGCCCCGCTTCATTCCCGAGTGGAGCACTTTCTCGATTCCCTACACCTCCGGCACGACGGGCAAGCCCAAGGGCGTGATGCTCTCGCACCGCTCCCGCACGCTGGGCTTCTACGCCTACGCCGCCGAGTACGGCATCTACTCGCCGGACGACCATTTCCTGGCCATCGCGCCCATGTGCCACGGCGCGGGGCTGGCGTATGCCATGGCCGCGGTGTTCCTGGGTGGAACCACCGAAATCCTCGCGAAGTTCGACGCTGAAGCCGTGCTGCGCGCGGTGCACTCCGGGCGCGTCACCGGCATGTTCACGGTGCCCACGCACTACCACGCCATCTTTTCGCTACCGGCCGATCTGCTCGCGCGGCTCAAGGGCAACCGCCTGCGTGGCATCGTGGCCAACGCCGCGCCGCTGCCGCAGTCCATGAAGGAACAGATCGTCGACTACTTCGGCGACGGGTTGCTGCACGAAACCTACGGCTCCACCGAAGGCGGTGTGGTCACCAACCTGCGCCCGCGCGACCAGTTGCGCAAGGTCAACTGCGTGGGCCTGCCCTTTGGCGGCAATGTCATTCGCCTGCTCGACGACAAGGGCCAGCCTGTGGCTGATGGCGAGGTGGGCGAGCTTTTCAGCATGTCGCCTGCGCTGTTCAACGGCTACTGGGGCAACGACGAGGCTACGCAGGAGGCGTTTCGCGATGGCTGGGTCAGCGTGGGCGACCTGGCACGGCGCGACGCGGAGGGCTACCTGTACTTGGTGGACCGCAAGAAGGACATGGTGATCACCGGCGGCACCAACGTCTACCCGCGCGAGATCGAAGAAATATTTAATGGCCGGGAAGGCGTGGCCGAATCGGCGGTCATCGGCGTGCCCGACCCGCAGTGGGGCGAGAAGCTCGTCGCCTGCATCGTGATGTCGGCCGGCATGGACTTCGATCCCGCGCGGCTGGAGGCGCTGGCGCGCCGGGAGCTGGCGCCCTACAAGCTGCCCAAGCACTACCTGCGCATCGACGCGTTGCCCCGCAACGCCAATGGCAAGGTGCTCAAGACCCGGCTGCGAGAGTGGTACGCGTCACAGCAGGCCTTGCCATGAACGCCCACCTTAACCAGCCCCCGCTGTCCCCTCTCCGCACCTCCCTTTTTTCTGGAGTCAACCATGGCATATAGGCTTGGCGTAGATGTCGGTGGCACGTTCACCGACCTGCTGCTTTTCAACGATGGCAACGGGCAGTCCTGGAGCTTCAAGACGCCGTCGACCCCGCACGACCAGTCCGTGGGCGTGATCGTCGGGGTCGAGGCGATCTGTGCACTGGCAGGCATCTCGCCCAAGGACATCCAGGTCTTCCTGCATGGCACCACGGTCGCGACCAATGCCGTGCTGGAGGGCAAGGGCGCGCGCGTCGGCCTGGTGGTGACCGACGGCTATCGGCAGATGATGCAGATCGCCCGTTCCCTCGTGCCCGGGGGCCTGGCCGCATGGATCGTGTGGCCCAAGCCCGAACCCATGGCGCGTCTGGAAGACACGGTCGAAATCCAGGGCCGCATGGATGCCAACGGCCATGAAGTGCGGCCGCTGGATGAAGCCGACATCCGCGCGCAGCTTGCCAAGCTCCAGGCGCAGGGCGTGGAAGCGCTCACCGTGTCCCTGATGAATGCCTACGTGGATGGCCGCCACGAACTGCGCGTCGGTGAAATCGCCGCGGAAGTGCTGCCGGGCGTGCCGGTGTCGCTGTCGCACCAGGTCCTGCCGGAAATGCAGGAGTACGAACGCACCCTGACCACCGTGGCCAACGCAGCGGTGCGTCCGGTCGTGGGCCGGTATGTCGGCAACCTGCGCCAGCGCCTGCGCGACCTGGGCATGAACGGCCGCATCTCGCTCTTGCGCTCGGACGGTGGGCTGATGTCCTCCGAGGCCGCCGAGACGCAGCCGGTGTCGCTGCTGATGTCGGGGCCGGCTGGGGGTGTCACGGGTGCGTTGTGGGTCGCACGCCATGCGGGGCTGAAGAACATCCTGACGCTGGATGTGGGTGGCACCTCCACCGACGTGGCCCTGATCGAGAACGGCGAGCCGCGCCTGGTGCGCACCACGGATGTCGGCCACCTGACCGTGCGCGTCTCGGCCCTGGACGTGAAGACCGTGGGTGCGGGCGGCGGCTCCATGGCCAAGATTCCCGAGCTGACCAAGGCGCTGCGCGTCGGGCCCGAGTCCGCCGGTGCGGTGCCCGGCCCGGTGAGTTATGGCCGCGGCGGCACCGTGGCCACGGTGACCGACGCGAATGTGGTGCTGGGTTACCTGCCGGAAAACCTGCTCGGTGGCACCTTCAAGCTCGACCGCGCCGCCGCGCGCGACGCGGTGCAGCGCGTGGCGGATGCGCTGGGCGTGGACCTGTACGAGGCCGCGCGCGGCATCATCGACATCGTCAACGAGAACATGTTCGGTGCGCTGCGCATGATCTCGGTACAGCAGGGCTACGACCCGCGCGACTTCGCGCTGATGGGGTTTGGGGGCGCCGGCCCGCTGCATGTGAATGCCGTGGCCAAACTCATGGGTTCCTGGCCGGCGGTGTCGCCGGTGTCGCCCGGCGTGTTGTGCGCGCTGGGTGATGCGACCACCCGCATGCGTTCGGAGACGGCACGCTCCTTCTCGCGCATGGTGTCGCGCAGCACCGAAGCCGAGGTGCTGGACGTCCTCACCGTCATGCGCGACCAGGTGCGCGACAACCTGGTCGCCGACGGCGTGGCGGCGGACGAGGTCGAAATGCGCTTCGAGGCCGACCTGCGTTATGCCGGCCAGGCCTTCGAAGTGCCGATGCCCATCGACATGGCCGACTTCGCGCAGCCGGGTGCCCTGGCCCGGCTCGCCGATGCCTTCCATGCGGCCCACGCGCGGCTCTTCACCTTCAGCATGGACACCGAGACCGAGCTGGTCAACCTGCGCGCCATCGCGCTGGGCAAGGCGCCGGTGCTGCCGGCGCGCGAGCTGCCGCGCGGCAACGGCGACCCCGTGGCGGCCCGGTTGCGGGACCACCAGATGTGGGTGGCGGGCAGCTTCCAACCGGCAGTGATCTACGAACGCAGCCGCCTGCTTGCCGGCGACCGCATACCGGGGCCCGCCGTGGTTTGCGAAATGGACTCCACCACGGTCATCCTGGCCGACCATGCCGGCGTGGTGGACGCCCACGGCAACATCCTGATCAACCCCGTCTGATTCAACTCCGCCTGATTGGAACCACCATGCTCGCACGCATCATCGAAACCGCGACCGGCGCCCTGGACCAGGTCAGCGTAGACCCGATCACCCTCGACATCCTCGAGAACGCCCTGCGCAATGCACGCGTGGAGATGGACGCCACGCTGTTTCGCACCGCGCTGTCGCCCGGCATCCGCGAACAGGGCGATGCGTTCCCGCTGATCGCCGACCGCCAGGGCCGCATGGTGGTGGGCCAGTTCGGCTCCTTCATCGACGGCTTTCTGCGCAACTACGATGGCGACATCGAAGAGGGCGATGTGATCCTGCTGAACGACCCCTACTCCGTGGAGGGCGCGATCAGCCACATCAACGACCAGCTGGTGATCGTGCCGGTCTACCGCAAGGGCCGGCTGATCGCCTGGGCCGCGATGTTCGGCCACATGACCGATGTGGGTGGCAAGGTGCCAGGCTCGCTGCCCACCGACGCAGCCAGCATCTTCGAAGAGGGGTTTCGCCTGCCGCCCGTCAAGCTCTACCGCAAGGGCGTGTTGCAGCCCGACATCCTGAAGATCGCCGCGCACCAGTCACGCATGCCCGAGTGGTACAAGGCCGACCTGCATGCGCTGGTGGCCTCATGCCGCGTGGCAGCGCGCCGTGTGGACGAGATGTGCGAACGCTTCGGCATCGAGGTCTTCGACTCGGCACTGCAGGAGCTGCTGCAGCGCAACCAGCGCGCGATGAAGCACCTGATCACGCAGCAGATCGGCGAGGCGCCGGTGTTCTTCGAAGACTATGTCTGCGACGACGGCAAGGGCAACGGCCCCTTCAAGATGAAGTGCACCATGTGGCGCGAGGGTGACAAGGTGATCCTGGACTTTGCGGGCACCGACCCGCAGTCGAGCTCGTCGATCAATTTCTACCTGAACGAGAACATGTTCAAGATGTTCTTCGGCATCTACATGATCATGGTGTTCGACCCCCAGGTGCTGTTCAACGACGGCTTCTACGACCTGGTGGAGGTGCGCATTCCCGAGGGCTCGCTGCTCAAGCCCAAGTTCCCGGCCGCGCTGTCGTGCCGCACGCACGCGCTGGGACGCATCTTCGACGTGCTGGGGGCGCTGCTCGGGCAGAAGACGCCGGACTTCCTGTGCGCGGCGGGGTTCTCGTCGTCGCCGCACCTGATGTTCTCGGGCACCAACCGCAAGGGCGAATGGTTCCAGCTGTTCCAGATCGGCTTCGGCGGCATCCCCGGGCGCCCCTTCGGCGACGGGGCCGACGGCCATTCGCTGTTCCCGGGCTTCACCAACGTGCCCAACGAGTTCCTGGAGCGTTACTTCCCGATGGTGATCGAGCGGTATGAGACCGTGCCGGACTCGGGCGGCGCGGGCAAGTTCCGCGGCGGCAACGGCATCCACATGACCTACCGCTTCCTGGAGCGTGGCGAAATCTCCATCCATGACGACCGCTGGTTCATTCCGCCCTGGGGTGTCAACGGGGGCGAGCCGGCCCTGCGCTCCTGGAAGCTGCTGGAGAAGGCCGATGGCACCCAGCGCCACCTGCCCGCCAAGTGCGACAAGGTGGAAGTGCTGCCGGGTGACCTGCTGCATTTCGTCACCTGGGGCGGTGGTGGCTGGGGCGACCCGCTGGAGAGGGATGCGGACCTGGTCGCGCTGGAAGTGCAGCGCGGGCTGGTCAGCGCGAAAGGCGCGGCGCGCTTCGGGGTGGTGCTGCAGGCTGACGGGGCCGTGGACGCCGCGGGCACATCGGCCCTGCGTGAAACCATGCGCAGCGGGCGCGCCGCGTTGACCGTCTTCAACCGCGGGCCGGACATCGCGGCATTGCGCGAGACCTGCCTGGCGCAGACCGGCTTGCCCGCACCCATCGCGCCGGTCTGGCCCGGACTCGCCACCGCCTGATGCAACGAGGACATCCCGTGAACTACACCAGCCTGTTGTACGAGAAGATCGACCGCATCGCCATCGTCACCTTCAACACGCCGGCGCGGCTGAATGCCATCAGCGAAGCCCGGCTGACGGAGATGGAAGCCGTGCTGGAGCAGGTGGCGGCGGACCCCGAGGTCTGTGCGTTGATCATCACCGGCGGAGAAGGCAAGGCCTTCTGCGTGGGCCTGGACCTCGACCTGCTGGACCGCGCATTCGCCGACATGGCGTACTTCGAGCAGGTGGTGCGCCGCGTCAACGGCATCATCGTACGGCTGGAGGCCTTGCCCATACCGACCATCGCGGCGGTGAACGGCATCACGCGCGCGGGTGGCTTCGAGTTCACCATGGGCTGCGACTTCGTGCTGGTGGCGGACGAGGCGCAGTACGGGGATGCGCACACCGACTCCGGCGTGCTGCCGGCCGCTGCAACCATGCGCCTGGTGCGCCGCGTGGGTGAACAACGTGCCAAGGAAATGATCTGGTCTGCGCGCTGGTACACCGGGCCCGAGGCCGTGCAGGCAGGGCTTGCGCTCAGGTCTTTTCCGCGCAGCATGCTGCGTGCCGAAGCCATCGCTTTCGCCAGGACCATGACCGACAAGCCGCGCGCCGTGATTGCCGCCAGCAAGCGGGTGTTCCAGGACACCGTCGATGCCACGCTGGCCGAAGGCGTGGAGATCGAGCTACGCAACTTTGTGCACTACATGGGCACGGAGTCCTGGGGCCGGGAGGGTTACACCGCCTTCCGAGAACGCCGCCCGCCGTCCTGGAAGGTTGGTTGAGCCCGACCGCGCGGCAACTGGGATGGCCATGGATGCCACCTTCACGCAGATCCTGGTGGATCTAGAGCGGCTGGTTGGCAAGGCCCACCTGACCACCGGTGCGGCGGTGCGCCCCTTTGCCACCGACGTCTTCCGCTCGCTGGAGATGCCCGTTGCCATGGCCTCGCCCGGCTCGGTCGAGGAACTTCAGCAGGTCGTGCGCCTTGCCACGTCCGCCGGGCTGGCGCTGGTGCCGCGTGGCGGTGGCGCCTCGTACACCGACGGCTACCTGCCCACGCAGACGAATTCCCTGCTGGTGGACATGCGGCGGCTGGACCGCATCGTGGCGATCAACGAAGACGACGCCTATGTGACGGTCGAGGCCGGCGTGACCTGGGAGAGGCTGGCCATCGCGTTGGACGCGCGCGGCTGGCGCACGCCGTTTCGCGGCCCCTTCTCGGGCGCCGTGGCCACGGTGGGCGGCACCATGGCGCAGAACGGCATCAGCCACGGCACCGGCGCATGGGGTGTGGCGGCCTCCTCTGCGCTCTCGCTCGATGTGGTGCTGGCCGACGGCTCCCTGCTGCGCACGGGCTCTGCCATAGCCGGCGCATCGCCCTTCAGCCGCCACTTCGGCCCGGACCTCACGGGGCTGTTTCTAGGGGACTGCGGGGCCTTTGGTATCAAGGCCCGCATCACGCTGCCACTGCTGCGCGCGCAGCCGGATTTTGCTGCCGCATCCTTCGGCTTCGACAATTTCGCGGCCCTTCACGCCGGCATGCACGCGGCCGCGCTGGAGCGGGTGGACGACACCCATTTCGGCCTCGATGCATCGATGGTCCGCGGCCAGTTGCGCCGCCCGCGTGGCTTCGGTGCCCACCTGCAGATCGCGCTCCGCGTGTGGAAGGCCACACCGGGCGCCATCGCGCCGCTGGTGCGCCTGCTGCGCATGGCATGGGCGGGAGAGCGTGCAATGGGCGCTTCCGCCTACCTGGCGCACTACATCGTGGAAGGCGGCGACGCGCGCGAGGCCGCGCAGCGCATGGCCCGGCTGCGCCGCGCGGTGCTGCGGCATGGCCGGGAGATCACCAACACCATCCCCACCGTCATCCGCAGCCAGCCCTTCGATCGCATGTTCCATGTGCTCGGGCCGCAGGGCGAGCGCTGGGTTCCCGTGCACGGGCTGCTGCCGCACTCCAGGGTGGCCGCGTTCCGAGCGCAACTGCGGCTTCTGCTGGACCGGCACAAGCCGGCGATGGACGCGCATGGCGTGTGGATCGGCGAACTCTTCGAGTGCGTGGGCCCCGGTGGCTTCGTGGTCGAACTCGGCCTGTATTGGCCCGATGCGCCCAGCGACTACCACCGGGAAGCGGTGGGTGCCGCAGCCCTGGCCGCGCAGCCCGGCCACCCCGCCAATCCGGCGCTGGGTGCCTGGATATCCGACCTGCGTGAAGAGCTGGTCGCCTTGTACCGGTCGCACGGCGCGGTGCATTTCCAGCTGGGAAAGTTGTACCCCTATGCGACGGCACTCCAAGGCCCTGGGCTGGCGCTCGCAAGCGCGGTCAAGGCGGCGCTGGATCCGCGGCGGCGCATGAACCCTGGCGCGCTGGGGCTCTGATGTCCATCGGCCTGCATGAAGCTCAGGAAAGGAAATTGACGTGATTCCAGAAGTGACGCGGCACTATGTCGAAGTGCGGGGCCAGCGCGTGCATTACCGCCGCCGCGGCAGCGGACCGGCGGTGGTGATGCTGCACGAGTCGCCGCGCTCCAGCGAGGCCTTGCTTGCGCTCATGGCCCATGGCCCCGCGAACGTGACCATGCTGGCCTTCGACACACCAGGCTGCGGCAATTCCGAGCCACTGCCGTTGCCCCGCCTGGAGGCCGCCGACTACGCGGACTTCCTGGCCGATACCCTGGCGGCATTGGGTGTGGAGCGCGCCGTGGTGTATGGCACCCACACCGGCGCTGCGATCGCCATGGCGCTGGCCGTGCGGCACCCGCAGCGGGTGGCACGGCTCGTGATCGACGGCATCGGCGTATTCAACGCGGCCGAACGCGCCGAGATTCTGGCCAGCTACCTGCCGAGCTTCGTGCCGGCAACCGACGGCAGCCATCTGGCGTGGCTGTGGTCACGGCTGCGCGACCAGATGTTGTTCTTTCCCTGGAACCACCGCGGCAGCGGCGCGCGCCTGTGGCGCGACATGCCCGACGCAGCCGCGCTACACGGGCGGGCACTCGACTTTCTGCGCGCAGGCGACCACTACCGGGCACCGTACGCCGCGGCCTTCCGGTACCAGCCGCCCGCATGGATGGACCGCCTGCGCGTGCCGGTGTTCATCGGTGCGCGCCAGGATGACATGCTGCTGCCGCACCTCGCGCGGCTGGGCGAGGTGCCGGGCAATGTGTGGCTCGAAGAACTGCCGTCGGATCGCAGCGCTGCCGCCACCCGGCTGTGGGCCCAGCTGGACCAGGGCACGGAGGGCCTGGCCCCTGCGCCTGCGCCTGCGCCTGCACCGCTGGTGGCCGACCGGGTTGCGAACGCCTACCTGGACATCCCAGGCGGGCGCCTGCATGTGCGCGGAGCGATGGGCGGCACAGGCCGCCCGCTGGTGCTGCTGCACGATTCCCCCGGCGGCGCGCGCGGGCTGGACCCCCAGACACGCGCGGTGCTCGGACAGCGCCCGGTGCTGGCCCCCGATCTGCCGGCGCATGGTGACTCGCCGATGTTGGCGCGCGCAAGGAATGCAAGGGGCATCGCCGCTGTGCTGCACGCGGCGTTGACCGCTATGGGGCTGGGGGACGCAGACGTCCAAGGCTTCGGCTTCGGTGGGGGCGTTGCCGCTGCACTGGCGAAGCTGCATCCACGACGCTACGCGAACGTCGCGCCACCCGTCGCCACACATCCCGGTGCTGCACCGGCCTACAACGCCCCACGCCCCGACGGCGGCCACCTGCTGGCCGCATGGTTCCATGCCCGCGACGAAGCCATCCTCGGCCCGTGGTGGTCGCGGGCGGCGGATACCCGGCATGACTTCGGTGATGACATCGACCTCGACAACGTGCATGCACGCACGATCGACATGCTGAAGGAAGCGCCGCAGGCGGCGGCGATGCGCGCGGCGTGGGCCCTCAACCGAACACGATCAGGTCCCGCAAACCCTCTCCCGAGGCCAGCCGATCGAAGCCCCGGTTGATGTCCGTCAACGCCAGCCGCTCTCCCATCAGTTTGTCCACCGGCAATTTGCCCGCAAGGTACAGGCCGACGTAACGCGGCACGTCACGTACCGGCACGCAGGAGCCGACATAGCTGCCCTTCACCGTGCGTTCTTCCGCCACCAGGTTGACCTGCTGCACAGGCCAGCGGTGGTCTGGGTGCGGCAGCCCGGCGGTCACGGTCATGCCGCCGCGGCGGGTCATGCGGTAGGCGGCCTCCATGGCCTGCACGGAGCCTGCCATCTCGAACACATGGTCGGCGCCACCCTTCGTGAGAGACCTGACTTTCTCGACCGCATCGGGATCGCGCGCGTTGACGGTCGCGGTGGCTCCGAGGGAGGACGCGAGGGCGAGCTTGCTGTCATGCAGATCGACGGCGATGACTTCGCGCGCGCCGGCCACGATGGCACCCAGCAGGGCGCACAGGCCCACACCGCCCAACCCCAGGACCGCGACGGTGCTGCCGGCCTGCACGCGTGCCGTGTTGATCACGGCCCCCACGCCCGTGAGCACCGCGCAGCCGAACAAGGCCGCGTCCACCGGATCGATATCGGCGTCGATCCTGACGCAGGAGTTGCGCGATACGACCGCGTGGTCGGCAAACGCGGAAACGCCCAGATGGTGGTGCACCTCCTTGCCGCTGCGGTGCAACCGGCGCGAGCCTGACAGCAGGGTTCCTTGGGTATTGGCCTGCGCCCCGGGTTCGCACAGGGCAGGGCGCCCTTCCATGCACGGCAGGCAATGGCCGCAGCTGGGGACGAACACCAGCGCCACCAGGTCGCCCGGTTTCAGGTCCGTCACGCCTGGCCCGGTTTCCACCACGTAGCCAGAGGCCTCGTGGCCGAGCGCCATGGGCACGGGGCGCGGGCGATCTCCGGTGATGACGGACAGGTCCGAGTGGCACAACCCGGCCGCGCACATCTTGATCAGGACCTCGCCCAGGCCCGGTGGGTCCAGCGTCAGGCGCTCGATCTTCAGGGGCTGGCTCTCGTGAAAAGGCATGGGTGCGCCGATGCTGCGCAATACAGCGGCCTGGATCTCCATCGGGGTGCTCCTTGGGTTCAAGGGTGCTCATGCACCCAGATACGCTTCCCGGATGCGCGGGTGGTCCATCAGCTCCGCCGCCAAGCCCTCCAGCACCACGTGCCCATGCTCCAGCACGTAGGCGCGGGAGGCGACGGACAGGGCCATCGCGGTGTTCTGCTCCACGATCAGCATCGTCAGGTCCATGCGGCTGTTGATGGCCGCGAGCTGTGCATACACCTCTTCCGACAGCAGCGGGGCCAGCCCAAGGGACGGCTCATCCAGCAGCAGCACTTTGGGCCGTGACATCAGCGCGCGCCCGATGGCCAGCATCTGCTGCTCGCCACCGGACAGGGACCAGCCGAGCTGGCTGCGCCGCTCCTTGAGCCGCGGGAACAAGCCGAACACCTGCTCCAGGTCGTCGGCCATGGACTGGCGCCAGGCGCGCCAACCCACCGTGGCCACCTGCAGGTTCTCCAGCACCGTCAGGCCAGGGAAGATGCGCCGCCGCTCGGGCGCATGCGCCAGGCCCATGCGCACGCGTTGTTCGGGTGCCACGGCGTCCATGGCGCTGCCATCGAAGCCCACGCTCCCTGCGCGAGCGCGCACCAGCCCCGAAATGCAACGCAGCAGCGTGGTCTTGCCGGCGCCGTTGGAGCCCAGCAAGGCCACGCATTCGCCACGCTGGACGTCCAGCGTGACGTTGTCCAGCGCGTGCACGGCACCGTAGGACACCGAGAGGCCTTCAACCCGCAGCATGGCGTTCCTTCCTGCGACCCAGATAGGCCTCGATCACGGTTTCGTTGGCACGCACGTCGGCGGGCGCGCCGTCGGCGATCAACTGGCCGAAATTCAGCACGGCGATGCGGTCCGCCAGGCGCATCACCAGGCCCATGTTGTGCTCGATCAACAAGATGCTCAGGCCCCGCGCGCGCAGGCCCGATACGTAGGCGATCAATTCCTCCACCTCGCCGGAATTGAGCCCGGCGGCCGGTTCGTCCAGCATCAGCACGCGCGGCTCCAGGATCAGGGCCCGCGCGATCTCGATCTTGCGCTGCTTGCCGTAGGGCAGTTCGCGCACCTCGCGGTGGGCGTCCTTGTCCAGGCCGAGGTCCACCAGCAGCTGTTGCGCCCGCTCGCGGATGGCGCCTTCCTCGGCCCGAAAGCCGGGGCTGCGCACCACCGCCGACCAGAAGCCGGAGCGGTAACGCGCATCGGCGCCCACCAGCACGTTCTCGATCACCGACAGGCGCGTGAAGAGCCGCCCGTTCTGAAAGGTGCGAACCAGCCCGGCCCGCGCCACGGCGTGGGATGGCTTGCCGGTGAGGTCGATGCCCTCCAGCGAAACCGTGCCTGCCGAGGGCGCCAGCACGCCGGCCAGCAGGTTGACCGTGGTGCTCTTGCCGGCGCCGTTGGGGCCGATCAGCGCCAGCAGACGGCCTGTGGGCAGATCGAGGTTGACCTCGTTGACGGCCTGCAGGCCGCCGAAGTGACGGGACAGGCCACGTACCGTCAGGATCGAGCCTGAGGACGGCGCGGCGGACAGCGTTGCATCAACCATGGCGCACCGCCTTGTCCGCCGCCGCCGGCTTGCGGGACAGCAGCTTGCGCAGGCGCCCGGCGATGCCTTCGGGCATCAGGATCAGGATCAGCAGCACGCCGACGCCGAACACCGCCAGGTACGCGTCGCCCACGAATCGCAACCACTCGGGCGCGAAGCTCAGCACGATGGCACCGACGATGGAGCCTGCAATCGACATCTCGCCGCCCGCGATCAGCATGACGAGGATCGTCACGGAGCGCGCCAGGTCGAAGTCCTGCGGTGAGATGTAGTTGGCGTAGTGGGCGTAGAGCGAGCCGCTCATCGCCGCCAGCACGCTGGCGATCACGAATGCCAGCACCTTGGTCCGCACCACCGGCACGCTGGAGGTGCCAGCGGCGAGTTCATCGTCGCGCACGGCGATCATCGCGCGGCCGATGCGCGAATGGCGCAGCGCCGTGGCAAACAGCGCGACCGCTGCGAGAAAGGCCAGGGAGAGATAGTAGTAGCCGCGGTCACCCTCGATCGCATACCCGAAGATGCTGACACCCGGTATGCCGCTGATGCCGTCGTAGCCACCCGTCACGCCCACCCAGTTCTTCATGATGATCTCGGCCGTCACGTTCAGGCCCACCGTCGCCAAGGCCAGGTAGTGGCCTCGCAGGCGCAGCAGGGGCACTGCCAGCGCCAGGGCAAGCAAAGCCGCCACCAGCATGCCCAGCGGCATCGCCAGCCAGAAGCTGAGCCCGAAACGCAGCGCCATGATGGCCGAGGTATAGGCACCGATGCCGATGAATGCCGCCTGCCCGAGCTGGATGAGGCCGGCCCAGCCGAAGGCGATGGACAGCCCGATCACGGCGATGGCTGCCTGCAGCGCCAGCACCATCACGCGCAGGTTGTACTCGGAGATGGCGAACGGAACCGCCATGGCGACGGCCACGCTGCCGATCGCCAGGAGCCAGCGCTTTTGCTTTGCTGAGGTCATGCCTTCTCCGAGATGCGTTCGCCGAAGAGACCCTGCGGCCGAACCAGCAGAAACAGGAACATCAGCGCGAACACGATGGCGTCCTTGTAGGCGGAGGAGATGTACGAGGCGCCCAGCACCTCCGCCAGGCCCACCAGCAGGCCGCCGATGATGGCGCCAGGAACACTGCCGAAGCCGCCGATGATGGCCGCCGCGAAGGCTTTCAGGCCGATGCCCTCACCGATGCCCACGTCGACGAACCACATCGGGCCGATCAGCAGACCGGCGACGCCGGCAAGCACGCACACCAGCACCCACGTGAGGCCATACAGGCGATTGACCCGTATGCCCATCAGGCGCGCGGCCTCCGGATCCTGTGCCAGGGCCCGGAACTGGCTCCCGAGCGAGGAGCGGTACAGCAGCAGATAGACCCCGAGGATCAGTGCGGCAGCGACGGCGATGACGTAGAGCGCATGCAGGGAGACCACCGCACCGAACACGTTGACGACACCCGCGCCCACCGGCGACTTGGTGCTGATCGGCAGCGGACCCCAGATGAGCTGGGCCACGTTCTGGATCGAAATGCCGATGGCGATGGTGCCGATGATGATGGTCAGCACCGGTTGCTTGCGCAGCGGCATGAAGACCGCGACGAAGAACAGCAATCCCACCACCGCCATGCCGCCAAACACCATGGCGTAGGCAGCGGGGAAACTTCCGCCAGAGGTGACGAGCGCGCTCACGCCCACCAGCGCACCGATGGTGACCAGCTGCCCGGTGGCGAAATTCACGACCCCGGTGGCCTCGTAGGCGATCTCGAAGGACAGCGCGACCACCGCATACAGGCTGCCGATCGCGATCGCGTTGATGATGAGCTGTACAAGCTGCGCCATGGTTGCTCCGCTGGGAGGCCGGACCGCGGCTTATGGCTTGGGGAAGGTTCCGACGCCCACGAAGTCCTTCGTTCCGGGCTTGAACGCCACCAGCGTGACGGTGTGGGCCAGGTTGTTGGTGGCCGGGTCGGTGCTGTAGGTGCGGGACACGCCCTTGAAGCCCTTGAGGCCGGCGAAGTAGCCGCGCAGCTTCTCGGCGTCCGGCCCCACCTTGCGCAGGCCATCGGCAAGCATCAGTGCTGCGTCGTAGTAGGCGGCGCCGAAGGGATCCGGACGGAACTTGTAGGCAGCGTTGTAGCGTTTCACGAAGTCCGCACTCATGGGGCTCAGTGATTCACCCAGGATGGTGTCGGCCGTGCTGTAGACGCCTGCCAGGTCATCGGCATCCACCAGCTCCAGCGTGGAAGGCGCCACCATGGCGGAACCGGCGACGATGGGAATGTCGATGCCCAGCGTCTTGCGTTGCTTGAGGATCAACGCGCCGTCGCGGTTGTAGTTGACGGTGACGATGACGTCCACGCCCTTGTTCTTGAGGCTCAGAAGCTGCGCGGAAAAATCGTTGTCACGCGGGTTGAAGGCTTCCTTGGCAATCGCCGGTACGCCTTCCTTGACCAGGATCGCCTCCAGCGCGGTCGCGGCACCGGTGCCGTAGTCGTCCTGCGCATACAGGATGCCGGGCTTCTTCTTCTTCAACACGTCGATGATGCCGAAGGCCATGGCGCCGGACTGCAGGTTGTCCGCGGGACGGACGCGGAACATCCACGGGTTCTTGCGCTCCTGGATGGCCACCGCACCGCCGCCGAACATCGTGGCCACCTTGGCCTTCAGCACCTCGGGCTCCATCGCAAGCACCTGGGTCGACAGGCTGGGCAGGAAGATGAAGGACGGGTTGTACTGCTTGACCACCTTGACGAAGGCGTTGACCGCCACGCTGTTGTTCGCCTGGGTGTCTTCGAAGGCGATGCGCAGCTTCTTGCCGTTGATGCCGCCGGCGGCGTTGATGTCGTCCTGCGCCAGCTTGAGGGAGTTGTAGTACTGCACGCCCGACGCTGCGAACGCGCCGGTGATCGGCACCATGGCGCCCACCACGATCTCGTCCTTGTCCTGCGCCAGCAGGGGTGTGGCCAGCAGGATACCCAGAGTCCCGGCAATGCAGGTGCGCGCGAACTGTCGTTTGGAAAGTTTCTTCATGGCGGGTTGCTCCGGTGGATGGCAGGTAGGGGGGCGTTGACGGCCGACCGGGGGGCGGGCGGCGAAGGAATGGTATGGCCAGCATTCCGGCGGCCGTACTGCGGCAGTGCGAATATCCACCACTCGGATATTGCCGTGACCCGCACCCTTTCCGCGCGGGATGGTCTGCGCGAATCACTTTTCAGTCAGTGCTCGGTGTTGGCCAGGACGCATCGCCACGTGCAAGGGGGCGTCCGGCTCGGCGTCGGAGCGCCTGTCCGCACCTCGCTCGCACGTTTCGGTGTACACCACTTCATCCCGAAGATGCGGCAGGCGCCGTGCTTCCACCATGAAGTTCGAACATCACCCGTTCGAATTTCATGGAAAGTAGCTGCCCAGCACCTCCCACGGAGGAACCACCTCGATAAGTACAGCGCGTCCAGCTGCAGGTCCTGCAGTGCGATCCTCGTCCGACGCCGCGAGGAAGGACCGTGGGAAGTCGCCGCGCAGCCACAGCCGCGTGGCCTGGAAATCACACGCCAGGCCTCACACCGCCTGCCACCCCCGCACCGCCGTGTACACCGCCGCCACGATCAGCACCACCCCCACCGCCCGCCCCACCCAGGTCAGCACCCCGGGGTTGCCACCCAGCCACGCCCGTGAGCCCGCCGCCATGCAGGCGAGCCCGCCGTAGATGCCCGCCTGCACCAGGCCGATGATCAGGCCCAGCACCGCGGCGCGCAGCCACAGCGCCTGGCCGTGTTGCTGCAGTGGCAGGAACTGCGGGAACACGGCCACCATGAACAGGTAGGCCTTGGGGTTCATCAGGCAGGTGAGCAGTGCCTGGGCCATGACGCGCTGCGGGGGCGTGGTGCTGTCGGCCTCTGGCAGCCGGCCCAGCGCGGCATGGCTGCGCAGGATGCTCCAGCCGATCCAGGCGATGTAGAGCGAGCCGGCGATCAGCAACACCCGCATCAGCCCGGGCACCAGCTGCAGCAACGCCGCGATGCCCAGCGTGCCCGCCACCACGTGGACGATGCCGCCCAGCACGATGCCGGCCGTGGCCATCAGCCCGGCGCTGCGGCCGCCCACCAGCGCGTTGGACAACACGAATGCCATGTCCATGCCGGGCAGCGCGATGATGCCCAGCACCATCAGGAAAAAGAGCCACAGGGAAGGGTCGGCTGCCATCAGGAATCTCCTCGGTCGTTATGCGATGCGACGCACTGTAGTGATGCAACAGGGCAGAATCGGTCCTGATTGCGCGCACCTCCATTTATTTCTTCCACTGCCCTGATGGCCCTCGGCGATTCCCCCACCACGCGCCTGCTGCTCGCGCTGGAACTGCTGCAGTCGCGCGGGCAGATCCCGGGCCCCGAGCTGGCCGAGCGGCTGCAGGTGGATGCACGCAGCCTGCGCCGCTACATGGCGCGGCTGCAGGCGCTGGGCATCCCCGTCGAGGCCGAACGCGGACGCCACGGCGGCTACCGCCTGCGCCCCGGCTACAAGCTGCCGCCGTTGATGTTCGGTGAGGACGAGGCCGTGGCGCTGACGGCCGGCCTGGCTGCGGCGCTGCAGCTCGGGCTGGCGGGGGATGGCGCGGCAGCGCAGAGTGCGCAGGCCAAGCTGGAGCGCGTGTTGCCGCAGCGGCTGCAGCAGGGCGTGGCGGCGCTGCATGCGGCCGTGGTGCAGGAGATGCCGCGTCTGGCAGGCAGGGCCGCGCCTGCCGCCGCGCCGGCATTGCTGCTGGCGCTGGGCGAGGCGATCCGTGCGCGCCAACGCGTGCACCTGCAGTACCGCGCTGCGGGCGAGGGCCAAGGCATCAAAGGCATCCAAGGCATGGAAGCAACCACGCAGCGCGACTTCGATGCCTACGGCTTGTCCTTCCACACCGGCCGCTGGTACGTGGTGGGCCATTGCCATCTGCGCCAGGCGCTGCGTTCGCTGCGGGTGGACCGCGTGGTGGCGCTGTCGCCCGTGGCTGCGCGCTACACAGTGCCGCCGGGCTTCGATGCGCGCCAACAGGTGGCCGAGGGCCTGGCCCGCGTGCCGCGCCGGCATGCGGTGGAGGTGCTGCTGCAGGCCGACCTCGCGCAGGTGCAAGGCTTCGACTTCGCGGCCTACGGCGTGCTGCAGCCCGTGCCCGAGGGCGTGCTGCTGCGCGTGCAGGCCGATGCGCTGGACTGGGTGGCGCGCGAGCTCGCGCGCCTGCCCTGCGCTTTCGACGTGCGGCGGCCTGCCGCGTTGCGCGGTGCGGTGCGCGCGCTGGCGCAGCGGCTGCTGGTCTCCGCCGACGCCGTCACGACGCGCTCGGCGCGCCCGGCGCGAGCGCCTCGAAGCGCCACGCCACCTCCAGCTGCATCGCCTCGCCCGGCTGCAGCACGCGCAGCCCCGGACGGCCGGGCAGGTGGAAAGCGTCGATCGGGTGCGTGATCGGCTCGAAGCACAGGGCGGTGCCCTCGGCAGGCCGGTAGACCAGGCACCAGTGCGCGTCGGCGCCGCCGTCTTCGGCGAAATGCGGCATCTCCACGCGCAGGCGCAGGCCATGCTCCGGCCAGTCGATGGTGGCGCGGCCCTGCCAGCCGCCGAAGCCGTTGTCGATGAAGCTGCCGTGCGCGGGAATTCCGGTGTTCAGGTTCCAGTCCTCCGGCAGGTCGCGCGTGTAGCCGGTTGGCAGCGGATCGGCGCCGCTCTGCCAGGTGCCGTCCACGCCGGCCTGCACCCGCATCCGCGGCGTGCGCGGGAACCAAGGGTGCAGGCCCAGGCCGAAGGGCAGCGCCGCATCGCCCTGGTTGCGCAGCACCACGCGCTGGTCCAGTCCATCGGGCCGCAGGCGGAAGGTCTGCGTCGCCTCGTACACGTGGGGGTTGCCGTCGAAGTGCTTTGATGCCAGTGCCATCACCACCGTGTCCACGGCCGTCTGCGAGAGCGTCCACGGCTGCAGCCACCCGTCGCCGTGGATCGGGTAGGGCTCGCCCGCGCGGTTGGGGCGCACTGGGTGGAAACGCCCGTCCTGCGTGAAGCCGCCACCGCTGATGCGGTTGGACCACGGCAGCATCGCGAAAGAGGCCATGCGGTAGAGGTCGGGTGTGCCGTCCCACGGCCGCCACAGGTCCAGCATGCCGCCGCCGGGGCTTTCGCAGCGCCAGGCGGCCACGGCACCGCCCAGGCCGGGGACGAGGCCGAGTTCCTGGCCGGCATGGCGCAGCCAGTGGATGGGGACGGTCATGGTGGTGTCTCCGTGGTGTGCCGTGCGTCCAAGCCCTGCGGGATGGCCAGGGCGGGGTTCATGCCGCAGCAGCCCCGAAGCGGTGGGCTGGCTGGCCAGGGCTGTCCATGCGCACGGCGAACAGCCCGCCCGCCAAGGGCTGCCGCGCGCGGGCGGCATCGTCGAGTCCCGTGGCAGCGCTGGTGATGTAGAGCGTGCACAGGTCCGGCCCGCCGAAGGCGGAGCTGGTGACCTGCGTGGCCGGCAGCGTGATGCGGCACAACTCGGCGGCGCTGGCCGGGTCGTGGCAGCTCACGCAGCTGCCGCCCCAGTGGGCGATCCATATGCGGCCAGCCGCGTCGGTGCACATGCCGTCGGGCACGCCGTCGCCCTCGGCGAAACGCAGCCAGGGACGTCGATGGGACAGGGTGCCGGCAACAGCGTCCACGTCATAGGCCAAGACGTGGCCCTGCACCGTGTCATTGAAGAACAGGGTGCGGCCATCGAGGGACCATGTGGGGCCATTGGTGACTGCAAAGCCTGCGTCGTGGCGCGTGCAGCGGCCATCGGGGTCGAAGCGGTACAGCGCGCCTGTAGGTGCGGCGCAGTCGAAGTCCATGCTGCCGGCCCAGAAACGGCCCCGGGCGTCGCACTTGCCGTCGTTGAAGCGGTTGTGCGCGGGTTCTTCTGCGGGCTGGTGCAGCGGCTGCAGGCGGCCACTGGCGGGCGCGAAGGCGGCAAACCCACGCCGCGTGGCCAACAGCAGGGGCGGGCCATCGCCGGGCGCGGCGTCGGCAAAGGCGGGCAACCCTTGCGCGCATTCCGCCACGGCCGACACCTCCTCATCGAAGTGCCACTGCGCACGCGCGCCGTCCGCGGGCCGGTACTGCAGCAGCCGCCTGCCGAGGATGTCCACCCACCACAGCACCTGCAACCGTGGCGACCACAGGGCCCCTTCTCCGAGGGCCGCGCCGGCGTCCCAGACGCAGTGCGGTGGCTGCAGCATGCGGGGCGCGGAGAGGGTGGAAGTGGGGGTGCTCACAGTCATGGAAGAGGGTGGGGCTTGACGCGGCGCATGGTAGCAAGGCACAGTCATACTGAAAACAAAAGTTTTCCAACATGAAGAATGCCAATATGAATATCCCAGACGCCAAAGCCCCCGACACCTTCCAGCCCGCCACCTACCCCAGCCTGCGCGGCCGCGCCGCCTTCGTCACAGGAGGCGGCAGCGGCATCGGGGCAGCCATCGTCGCCGCGCTGGCGGCGCAGGGCATGCGCGTGGCCTTCATCGACATCGCCGAAGCCTCCAGCCGCGCGCTCGCCGAATCCCTCGGAGAGGCAGGCCATGCCGCGCCCTGGTGGCGCGTGTGCGACGTGCGCGACGTGGCGGCACTGCAGGCCTGCATCACCGATGCGCAGACCGCGCTGGGCGACTTCTCGCTGCTGGTCAACAACGTGGCCAGCGACGACCGCCATGCGCTGGAGGACATCACGCCCGCCTACTACGAGGAGCGCATGGGCATCAACGAGCGGCCGGCGGTGTTCGCGATCCAGTCCGTGGTGCCGGGCATGCGGCGCCTCGGGGGCGGCTCCATCGTCAACCTGGGCTCCACGGGCTGGCAGGCCAAGGGTGGCACCTATCCGCTGTACGCGGTGGCCAAGTCCTCGGTCAACGGCCTCACGCGCGGGCTGGCACGCCCGCTGGGGCGTGACCGTATCCGCATCAACACCGTCTCGCCGGGCTGGGTGATGACCGAGCGCCAGGTGCGCCTGTGGCTGGACGCCGAGGGCGAGCGCGAACTGGAGCGCAACCAGTGCCTGCCCGACCGCCTGCGGCCGCACGACATCGCGGCGATGGTGGCGTTCCTGGCTTCCGACGACGCGGCCATGTGCACTGCCCAAGAGTTCAAGGTCGACGCCGGCTGGGCCTGACTCGCCCGTTACTCCACCTTCCTGCCGTACACCGGCAGGCACGTCGTCTTCAACGCCTTCAGCAACAGCTGCGCGCCCGGCGAGAGCATGCGGTCGCTGCGGGTGATGAAGCCGAAATCGTCCATGTGGCAGGGCATCTCCAGCGGCACGATTTCCACGATGCCGTGCGCCGCGTAGTAGCGCGCCACCTCCGTGGACACCACGCACAGCATGTCGCTCTGCTGCAGCATGCGGGTGATGAACAGCAGGGCCGCGGTCTCGATGATGTTGACGGGCGGCCGCAGCCCGGCCTCCTGGAACATCAGGTCGAAGCGGTGCCGCAACACACTGCCTGCCGGCGGCACGATCCAGCCCGCGTCCACCACATCGGCCAAGCCCAGGCCCTGGGCGCGGGCCAGCGGATGGCCCGGCCGCGCCACCGCGCTCACGGGCTCGCCCGTGAGGGGCTCGTACGCCAGGTTGGACTTGTCCTCGCCGGGGAAGAAGCGCGCCACCAGGATGTCCAGCCGGCCCTGGCGCAGGTGCTCCAGCAGCACCGGGCTGGTCTCGATCTCCAGCACCACGCGCAGGGTCGGCTGATCGCGCTTGACCATGGCAATGGCCGACGGCAACAGCGCCAACCCCGGCGAGGTAATGGCACCGATGCCCACCTGGCCGAAGCGGCCGGCCTTCAAGGCCGTCAACTCCTCATGCGCCTGGTTCAGGCTGGCCAGCGCCTCGCGCGCATGGCGGATCATGGTTTCGCCGTACCAGGTGGGCCGCATGCCGCGCGGCAGGCGCTCGAACAGCGGCACCTCCAGCACATCCTCCAGGTCCTTGAGCAGCTTGGAGGCAGCCGGCTGCGTCATGTTCAACAGCCGCGCCGCCGCGTGGATGTTGCCTTCCTCGGCCAAGGCAGTCAGCAGCAGCAGCTGCCGTGTCTTCAGGCGCGCGCGCAGGAACCAGTGGGTGTAGTCAGGGGGAGTGGACATAGGGTTTGCCCGATATGGCTATTGATATTCGTTTTATCTAAAAAACTATTGGATTGATATACGTTTGATTCTTACACTGCGGCCCACGTCCCAGCAAGGGGCACCGCCGCAGGCGGGCACCCATGCCAGAACGCACATCCCAGCAAAGCGCCCACACGCCCAACAAGCACCCACCAGGAGACGCCCCCATGTCCTCGAATCGCAGAGACCTCATCGCCGCCGCCGCGGCCCTTTCCCTGGCTGGCGCGCTGCCTGGCGTGGCCTGGGCCCAGAAGAAGATCGTGCTGGGCTTCAGCCAGGTGGGTGCCGAGAGCGAATGGCGTACCGCCAACACGGAATCCATCAAGGCCGCGGCCAAGGATGCGGGCATCGAGCTGAAGTTCTCCGACGCGCAGCAGAAGCAGGAGAACCAGATCAAGGCCATCCGCGCCTTCATCGCGCAGAAGGTCGACGTGATCGCCTTCTCGCCGGTCGTCGAATCGGGCTGGGACAACGTGCTGAAGGAAGCCAAGGCCGCCAAGATCCCCGTGGTGCTGACCGACCGCGCCGTCAACTCCAAGGACACCTCGCTCTACGTCACCTTCATGGGCTCCGACTTCGTCGAGGAAGGCCGCAAGGCCGGCCGCTGGCTGGTGGACAAGATGAAGGGGCAGAGCGGCGAGGTGCGCATCGTCGAACTGCAGGGCACGGTGGGCTCGGCGCCTGCCATCGACCGCAAGAAGGGTTTCGAGGAAATCATCAAGGCCGACCCCAAGTTCAAGATCGTGCGCAGCCAGACCGGCGACTTCACGCGCGCCAAGGGCAAGGAAGTGATGGAGGCCTTCCTGAAAGCCGAGGGCAAGAAGATCAATGTGCTGTACGCGCACAACGACGACATGGCCATCGGCGCGATCCAGGCCATCGAGGAGGCGGGCATGAAGCCCGCCAAGGACATCACCATCATCTCCATCGATGCGGTGAAGGGTGCCTTCGAGGCCATGATGGCCGGCAAGCTCAACGTGTCCATCGAATGCAGCCCGCTGCTGGGCCCGCAGCTGATGACGGCGGTCAAGGACATCCTGGCTGGCAAGACCATCCCCAAGCGCATCGAGACGGTGGAGGACATCTTCCCGATGGAGACGGCTGCGGCCGAGTTCCCGAAGCGCAAGTATTGAGTCGCCGAGCCGCTCACCACCCATTCCACGGGTTCCACACCTTATCCATCAGGGAGACAACAACATGCGTCGCAACTTCATCCTCCGCACCGCCACCCTCGCGGCCGCCATCGCCCTGCTGGGCCCCATCGCCGCCCAGGCCCAGGACAAGGGCATGGTCGGCATCTCGATGCCGACGAAATCCTCCGCGCGCTGGATCGCCGACGGCGACAACATGGTCAAGGTGCTCAAGGAGCGCGGCTACAAGACCGACCTGCAGTACGCCGACGACGACATCCCCAACCAGCTGGCGCAGATCGAGAACATGGTGACCAAGGGCGCCAAGGTGCTGGTGATCGCCTCCATCGACGGCACCACGCTGTCGAAGGCCTTGCAGAACGCGGCCGACAAGGGCGTGAAGGTCATCGCCTACGACCGGCTGATCAAAGGCTCGAAGAACGTGGACTACTACGCCACCTTTGACAACTTCCAGGTGGGCGTGTTGCAGGCGTCTTCCATCGTCGACAAGCTGGGCCTGAAGCAGGGCAAGGGCCCCTTCAACATCGAGCTCTTCGGTGGCTCGCCGGACGACAACAACGCCTTCTTCTTCTACGACGGCGCGATGAGCGTGCTCAAGCCCTACCTCGACAGCGGCAAGCTGGTGGTGCGCAGCAAGCAGATGGGCATGGACAAGGTGGGTACCTTGCGCTGGGACGGCGCGGTGGCGCAGGCGCGCATGGACAACCTGCTGTCGGCCTTCTACGGCAATGCCAAGGTGGATGCCGTGTTGTCGCCGTATGACGGCCTGTCCATCGGCATCCTGTCCTCGCTCAAGGGCGTGGGTTACTGTACGGCGCAGCAGCCCTGCCCCGTGGTGAGCGGGCAGGACGCCGAGGTGCCATCGGTCAAGTCGATCCTGCGCGGCGAGCAGTACTCCACCATCTTCAAGGACACCCGCGAGCTGGCCAAGGTGGCGGCCAACATGGTGGACGCGGTGGTTTCGGGCAAGCAGCCGGAAGTCAATGACACCAAGACCTACAACAACGGCATCAAGGTCGTGCCGTCCTACCTCCTCAAGCCCGTCACGGTGGACAAGAGCAACTGGGAGGCCACGCTGGTCGGCAGCGGTTACTACAAGGCTGCGCAGATCAAGTAGCTTGGCCGGCGAGTTGGAGATGCGCACGCTGCTGGAGATGCGGGCGATCCGCAAGACCTTCCCCGGCGTCGTCGCGCTGGACCGGGTCGACTTGAAGATCCACGAGGGCGAGATCCACGCCCTCGTGGGCGAGAACGGCGCGGGCAAGTCCACGCTGATGAAGGTGCTGTCGGGCGTGTACCCGCACGGCGAGTACGAAGGCGAGATCGTCTACGACGGCCAGGCCCAGCGCTTCGGCGGCATCCACGACAGCGAGCGTGCCGGCATCATCATCATCCACCAGGAACTCGCGCTGGTGCCGATGCTGTCGATCGCCGAGAACATCTTCCTGGGCAACGAGGTCGCCACGCGGGGGGTGATCGACTGGATCGCCGCGCACCAGCGCACGCAGGCGCTGCTGGCCAAGGTGGGCCTGCGCGAATCACCCGAGGCGCCCGTCGGTGACCTGGGCATGGGCAAGCAGCAGCTGGTGGAGATCGCCAAGGCGCTGTCGAAGAAGGTGCGCCTGCTGATCCTGGACGAGCCCACGGCCAGCCTCAACGAGAACGACAGCCAGGCGCTGCTGGACCTGTTGATAGGCTTGCGTGCGCAAGGCATCACCTGCATCCTCATCTCGCACAAGCTCAACGAGATCGCGCGCGTGGCCGACTCGGTGACCATCCTGCGCGACGGCAGCAGCGTGGAGACCATCGACTGCCAAGGAGCACCGGTCAGCGAAGACCGTGTGATCCGCGGCATGGTGGGCCGCGCGATGGCCGACCGGTATCCGCCACGCAGCCCGCAGATCGGCGCCGTGGGCTTCGAGGTGCGCAACTGGTCGGCGCGGCACCCGGAGCATCCCGACCGCGACTTCCTGAAAGACCTGAACCTGAACGTGCGCCATGGCGAGGTGGTCGGCATCGCCGGCCTCATGGGTTCGGGCCGCACCGAGTTCGCGATGAGCGTGTTCGGCCGCAGCTGGGGCCGGCAGGTGCGCGGCCAGGTGCGGATGGAGGGGGCGGAGGTCGACGTGTCCACCGTCGGCAAGGCCATCGCGCACGGCCTGGCCTATGTGACCGAGGACCGCAAGGGCGCGGGCCTGGTGCTGGACGAAAGCATCCAGTTCAACACCTCACTGGCCAACCTGCCCGGCGTCTCGCGCGGCGGCGTGATCTCCAGCGAGCAGGAGCACGCGGTGGCCGAGCGCTACCGCCAATCCATGCGCATCCGCACGCCCAACGTGCTGCAGAAGACGCTGAACCTGTCCGGCGGCAACCAGCAGAAGGTGGTGCTGGGCAAGTGGCTGTTCACCGAGCCCAAGGTGCTCATCCTCGACGAGCCCACGCGCGGCATCGACGTGGGCGCCAAGTACGAGATCTACGCGTTGATTGCCGAACTCGCCGCGCAGGGCCGCTGCGTCATCGTGATCTCGTCGGAGATGCCCGAGTTGCTGGGCATCTCGGACCGCATCTACGTGATGAACGAAGGCCGCTTCGTGGCCGAGATGCCGACGGCCGAGGCGTCGCAGGAACGCATCATGGCCGCCATCCTGAAGGCGCATGCCCCCCCCGCAGACAGCATTGATACGACAGCTTTGACATGACAGAAGAGACATTGCCCGCGCGCACCGCGCCCGCACCTGCGGCGCCCTCCATCGGCAGCTTCCTGCGCCACAACTTCCGCGAATACGGCATGTTGCTGAGCCTGGTGGCGATCATGGCTTTCTTCCAGGTCATGACCGACGGCACGCTGATGCAGCCGCTGAACCTGACCAACCTGGTGCTGCAGAACAGCTACATCGTCATCATGGCGCTGGGCATGCTCCTGGTGATCGTGGCCGGCCACATCGACCTGTCGGTGGGCTCGGTCTGCGGTTTTGTCGGCGCGCTGGCCGCCGTGCTCATGGTGCAGTACGAGTGGGCCGTGCTGCCGGCCACGCTGGCCTGCCTGGTCTGCGGCGGCGTGATCGGTGCGGCGCAGGGCTGGTTCGTGGCCTATGCGCGCATTCCGTCCTTCATCGTCACGCTGGCCGGCATGCTGGTGTTCAAGGGCCTGGCGCTGGCGGTGCTGGCCGGGCAATCCGTGGGACCGTTTCCCGACGTTTTTCAGGCCTTGAGCTCGGGCTTCATCCCCGACCCCTTCGCCGCCCCACCGACACCGGGGCAGCAGAGCCTGCGCATCTTCACGTTGCTGTTGGGCATCGGCGCCGCACTGCTGTTCGCCTGGACGGGCTGGCGCGCGCGCCAACGCCAGCGCGCACATGGCATAGCAAGCGAGCCGGCCGGCATCTTCGTCGCCCGGACGGCCGTGTTCTCGGCGCTGCTGATCGGCTTCTCGTGGCTGCTGGCTTCCTACCGTGGCCTGCCCAATGTGCTGGTGGTGATGGCGCTCTTGATCCTGCTGTTCGACTTCGTCACGCGGCGCACCACCATCGGCCGGCGCGTCTATGCGCTGGGTGGCAACGAGAAGGCGGCGCGGCTGTCGGGCATCGACACGAAACGCTTGAGCTTCTTGACCTTCGTGAACATGGGCGTGCTGGCCGCCCTGGCGGGGCTCGTCTTCGCAGCGCGGCTCAACACCGCCACGCCCAAGGCCGGCCTGGGCTTCGAGCTCGACGTGATCGCGGCCTGCTTCATCGGCGGCGCCTCGGCCTCGGGTGGCGTGGGCAAGGTCATGGGCGCGGTCATCGGCGCCTTCATCATGGGCGTGATGAACAACGGCATGTCGATCCTGGGCATCGGCATCGACTACCAGCAGGTCATCAAGGGGCTGGTGCTGCTGGCGGCGGTTTTCATCGACGTGTACCACAAGAACAAGGCGTGACGTCCGTGCCCCACGTGGAACCTGTTCTGGAGCTCTCGGGCATCGGCAAGCGCTTCGGCGACATCGATGTGCTGCAGGACGTCCAGCTGCGCCTGTACCGCGGCGAGATCCACGCGCTGATGGGCCAGAACGGTGCCGGCAAATCCACGCTGATCAAGGTGCTGACAGGTGTGTTCCCGGCGAGCGCGGGCGAGATCCGCCTGGGTGGTGAACGGGTGCGGCCCGATTCGCCGATCGCGGCGCAGCGCTTGGGCATCAGCACGGTCTACCAGGAAGTGAACCTGTGCCCCAACCTGTCGGTGGCCGAGAACATGTTCGCCGGCCGCTACCCCAAGCGGGGCTTGCGTATCGACTGGAAGGCCGTGCACACGCAGGCACGCGCGCTGCTCGCGCGCATCGGCCTGTCCATCGACGTGACGCGCCTGCTGTCGAGCTACCCGGTCGCAGTGCAGCAGATGGTGGCAATCGCGCGGGCGCTGGGTGTCGAGGCGCGCGTGCTGATCCTCGACGAGCCCACCTCCAGCCTGGACGACGACGAGGTGCGCAAGCTGTTTGCCGTGCTGCGCAAGCTGCGCGACGAGGGGCTGGCCATCGTCTTCGTCACGCACTTCATGAACCAGGTCTATGCCGTGTCCGACCGCATCACGGTGCTGCGCAATGGGGGCTGGGTGGGCGAGTGGCCGGTGGCCGAACTGCCGGCGCCGAAGCTGATCGCGGCCATGCTGGGGCGCGAGCTGGCCGCCGCGCAGGCCCGCGCCGTGCCGACGCAGGCCATGGAGGCCGGCGCCGTGCCGCTGCTTCGCGCCGAGGGCCTGGGCCAGGCGGCGCAGCTGCAGCCCATCGACCTGCAGGTGCGCGCTGGCGAAGTGGTGGGCCTGGCGGGCCTGCTGGGCGCGGGCCGCACCGAACTCGCTCGCCTGCTGTTTGGCCTGGAAACACCCGACCGCGGCACGTTGCAGATCGAGGGCAAGGTCGTGCGCTTCGCCAGCCCCTCCGACGCCATCGCCGCCGGCCTGGCGCTGTGCCCCGAGGAGCGCAAGACCGACGGCATCGTGGCCGAGCTGTCGGTGCGCGAGAACATCGCGCTGGCGCTGCAGGCGCGCATGGGCGTGGGCAAGTTCCTCTCGCATGCCGAGCAGACGCGGCTGGCCGAGGGCTTCGTCGCGCAGCTGGGCATCAAGACCGCAAGCGTCGAGACGCCCATCGGCCTGCTCTCGGGCGGCAACCAGCAGAAGGCCGTGATCGCGCGCTGGCTCGCCACGTCGCCCAGGCTGCTGATCCTGGACGAGCCCACGCGTGGCATCGATGTGGCGGCCAAGCAGGAAATCATGGAGCAGATCCTGCAGCTGGCCGAGGCCGGCATGGCCGTGGTGTTCATCTCCTCGGAGATCAGCGAGGTGGTGCGCGTGGCGCACCGCATCGTGGTGCTGCGCGACCGGCGCAAGGTGGGCGAGTTGCCGGCGGGCAGCACCGAGGATGACGTGTACGACATGATCGCCGCGGAGCACGCCGAATGAAGCTGCTGCAGCACCGCCTGGCCTGGCCGCTCGTCACGCTGGCCATCCTGCTCGCCGTCAACGCCGCCTTCAACCCCGGCTTCCTGCACATCGAATGGCGCGAGGGCCACCTCTACGGCAGCCTGATCGACATCCTGAACCGTGCGGCGCCGCTGATCCTGGTGTCGCTGGGCATGACACTGGTGATCGCCACGCGCGGCATCGACATCTCGGTGGGCGCGGTGGTGGCCATCAGCGCGGCCGTTGCGGCCTGGGCCATCGGCGGCAACGTGGACGGCACGGCGCGCTTCGGCCTGCCGCTGGCCATCATGGCGGCCCTGGGTGTAGCGCTGGTGTGCGGCTTGTGGAACGGCGTGCTGGTGGCCGGCGTGGGCATGCAGCCCATCATCGCCACGCTGGTCCTGATGGTGGCCGGCCGGGGCATCGCGCAGCTGATCACCGACGGGCAGATCCTCACGGTCTACCACAAGCCTTTCTTCTTCCTGGGCGGTGGCTACCTGCTGGGGCTGCCGTTCTCGGTGTTCGTGGTGGCGGCTGTGTTCGGCCTCTTGTACCTGGCGGCCACGCGCAGCGCGCTGGGGCTGTTCATCCAGTCGGTGGGCATCAACCCCACGGCCGCACGCTTGGCCGGCGTGCAGGCAAAACGCCTCGTGATGGGCGCCTATGC
Source organism: Burkholderiaceae bacterium (assembly GCA_965278985.1). Lineage (GTDB taxonomy): Bacteria > Pseudomonadota > Gammaproteobacteria > Burkholderiales > Burkholderiaceae_C > CAISIP01. The sequence continues at coordinate 5,812,225 of OZ257131.1, forward strand.
GGTGTGCGGCCTGTGTGCGGGCATGGCGGGCCTGTTGATCAGCTCCAACATCAAGAGCGCGGACGCCAACAACGCCGGCCAGCTGCTGGAGCTCGATGCGATCCTGGCCGTGACGCTGGGCGGCACCTTGCTGACGGGCGGTCGCTTCAGCCTGGTGGGCAGCGTGATCGGCGCGCTGATCATCCAGACGCTGACCTACGCCATCTACTCGCTGGGCGTGCCGCCCGAGATCAACCTGGTGGTCAAGGCCGTGGTGGTGTTCGCGGTGATGCTGCTGCAGTCGGCCGAGTTCCGCAGCGCGCTGCGGGTGCTGGCCGTGCGGCCGGCCGGGGGCTTGCGATGAGCAGCGTGCCGCGCTCGCAACCAGCACCTTCGCCGGCGCCTGCCGTGCAGGTGCCGCCGCGCCTGGATCCCAAGTACCTGCCACTCGCCGCCACCATCTCGCTGTTCGTCGCCGTGGCCACGCTGGGCGGCCTGCGTTACGACGGCTTCTTCTCGGCCCAGGTGTTCCTGAACCTGCTGATCGACAACGCCTTCGTGCTGGTGGTGGCCGTCGGCATGAGCTTCGTGATCCTCACGGGCGGCATCGACCTGTCGGTGGGCTCGGTCATCGCGCTGACCACCATGGTCTCGGCCGCGCTGGTCGAGCGCCATGGCTGGAGCCCTGCCGCCACCATCCCGCTGGTGCTGGTGATGGGCACGCTCTTCGGCGGCTTCATGGGGCTGTTGATCGAGCGCTTCCGGCTGCAGCCCTTCATCGTCACGCTGGCCGGCATGTTCCTGGCGCGCGGGCTGTGTTACCTGATCAGCATCGACTCGATCAGCATCACCAGCGAAGCGTATTCGGGGCTGGCGCAGATCCGCATTTCGCTGCCGGGCGAGACCTCGCTGTCGCTGTCCGCCGTGATCGCGCTGGTGGTCCTGGCGCTGGCCATCTTCGTCGCGCACTGGACGCCCTTCGGCCGCACTGTCTACGCCATCGGCGGCAACGAGCAGTCGGCCCGGCTCATGGGCCTGCCGGTGCGGCGCACCCTCGTGGGCGTGTACGCACTGTCGGGCCTGTGCTCGGCACTGGCCGGCGTGTTGTTCACCTTCTACATGCTCTCGGGCTACGGCCTGCACGCGTTGGGGCTGGAACTCGATGCGATCGCAGCCGTGGTCATCGGCGGCACGCTGCTGTCGGGCGGCGTGGGTTACCTGGCGGGCACGCTGTTCGGCGTGCTGATGCTCGGGATCATCCAGACGCTGATTTCCTTCGACGGCACGCTCAGTTCGTGGTGGACGCGTATCGTCGTCGGCGCGCTGCTGTTCGTGTTCTGCCTGCTGCAGCGCTTCATCACGGCGCGCGGCCGTTGATTCTTTCCTACCTGTCCCTCCCCACCATGTCCGATCCAAAACCCCGCAAGCTCCGTTCCACCGAATGGTTCGGCACCGCCGACAAGAACGGTTTCATGTACCGCAGCTGGATGAAGAACCAGGGCGTCCCGGACCATGAGTTCGACGGCCGGCCCATCGTCGGCATCTGCAACACCTGGTCGGAGCTCACCCCGTGCAACGCCCACCTGCGCAAGGTGGCCGAACACGTCAAGCGCGGCATCTCGGAGGCGGGTGGCTTCCCCGTCGAATTCCCGGTGTTCAGCAACGGCGAATCGAACCTGCGACCCACGGCCATGCTCACGCGCAACCTCGCCAGCATGGATGTGGAGGAGGCCATCCGCGGCAATCCCATCGATGCCGTGGTGCTGCTGGTGGGCTGCGACAAGACCACGCCGGCCCTGATGATGGGTGCGGCCAGTTGCGACATCCCCACCATCGTGGTCAGCGCCGGGCCCATGCTCAATGGCAAGCTCGAAGGGCGCGACATCGGCTCGGGCACGGCCGTTTGGCAGCTGCACGAATCGTTGAAGGCCGGCGAGATCAACCTGCACCAGTTCCTGGCGGCCGAAGGGGGCATGAGCCGCTCGGCCGGCACCTGCAACACCATGGGCACCGCCTCCACCATGGCCTCCATGGCCGAGGCGCTGGGCACCTCGTTGCCGCACAACGCGGCCATTCCGGCCGTGGACGCGCGGCGTTATGCGCTGGCCCAGATGTCGGGTGCGCGCGCGGTGGAGATGGCGCGCGAGGGGCTCACCTTGTCCAAGGTGCTGACGCGCCAGGCCTTCGAGAACGCCATCCGCGTGAACGCCGCCATCGGCGGCTCCACCAACGCCGTGATCCACCTGAAAGCCATCGCCGGGCGCATCGGCGTGGACCTGGCGCTGGAGGACTGGACCCGCCTGGGCAGTGGCACGCCCACCATCGTCGACCTGATGCCCTCGGGCCGTTTCCTGATGGAGGAGTTCTACTACGCGGGCGGCCTGCCGGCGGTGATGCGGCGCCTGGGTGAACACGGCCTGCTGCCGCACCCGGACGCCCTGACCGTGAACGGCCGCAGCCTGTGGGACAACGTGCGCGAGGCGCCCTGCTACAACGACGAGGTGATCCGCCCGCTGGACAAGCCGCTGGTGGCCGACGGCGGCATGCGCATCCTGCGCGGCAACCTGGCGCCGCGCGGCGCGGTGCTCAAGCCCTCGGCCGCCACGCCCGAACTGCTGCAGCACCGGGGCCGCGCCGTGGTGTTCGAGAACTTCGACGACTACAAGCGGCGCATCGGCGACGAGTCGCTGGAGGTGCAGGCGGACTCGGTGCTGGTGCTCAAGCATTGCGGCCCGCGCGGCTATCCCGGCATGGCCGAGGTCGGCAACATGGGCCTGCCGCCCAAGCTGCTGCGCCAGGGCATCAAGGACATGGTGCGCATCTCCGATGCGCGCATGAGCGGCACGGCCTACGGCACGGTGGTGCTGCACGTGGCGCCTGAGGCTGCGGCCGGCGGGCCGCTGGCCGTGGTGCAGAACGGCGACTGGATCGAGCTGGACAGCGCGGGCGGCCGCCTGCACCTGGACATCCCGGACGAGGAACTGCAGCGCCGCCTGGCCGCGCTGCAGCCGGCCACCGACCTGCCACGCGGCGGTTATGCCGGGCTGTATGTGCAGCACGTGTTGCAGGCCGACGAGGGCTGCGACTTCGATTTCCTCGTCGGTTGCCGCGGTGCCGCGGTGCCGCGGCATTCCCACTGAACCACGCGTTGTTTCCATGACCCCACCTCGCTACCAGGGCGTCTTCCCTGTCGTCCCCACCACCTTCCACGACGATGGCAGCCTCGACCTGACTAGCCAGAAGCGCTGCGTCGATTTCATGATCGACGCCGGCTCGCACGGCCTGTGCATCCTGGCGAACTTCTCCGAGCAGTTCCTGATCGCCGACGACGAGCGCGAGCTGCTCACGCGCACGGTGCTCGACCACGTGGCCGGCCGCGTGCCGGTGATCGTCACGACCACGCACTTCAGTACCAAGGTCTGCGCCGAACGCAGCCGCCGCGCGCAGGACATGGGCGCGGCCATGGTCATGGTGATGCCGCCCTACCACGGCGCCACCTTCCGCGTGGGCGAGCCGCAGATCCACGCCTTCTACGCCGGCGTGTCGGACGCGATCTCGATTCCCATCATGGTGCAGGACGCGCCGGCCGCCGGCACGCCCATGTCGGCTGCCTTCCTCGCGCGCATGGCGAAGGAGATCGAGCACCTGGCCTACTTCAAGATCGAGACGGCAGGCGCTGCGTCGAAGCTGCGCGAGCTGATCCGCCTGGGCGGCGACGCCATCGAAGGGCCTTGGGATGGCGAAGAGGCCATCACGCTGATCCCCGACCTGGACGCGGGCGCCACCGGCGCGATGACGGGCGGCGGTTACCCCGATGGCATCCGCCAGATCATGGACCCGTACATGGCCGGCAACCGCGAGGAAGCCATCGCGCAATACACGCGCTGGCTGCCGCTGATCAATTTCGAAAACCGGCAGGCCGGCTTCCTGGCGGCCAAGGCGCTGATGCTGCAGGGCGGCGTGATCGCCTGCGACAAGCCGCGCAGCCCCTGGCCCGAGATGCACCCCGAGGTGCGCAAGGGCCTGCTGGAGACAGCGCGGCGGCTCGATCCGCTGGTGTTGCGCTGGGGACGGTAACGGGCACGGCCTGCGGACGGCGCGCATCTGGTAGGCCGCGCTGCCGCGCAGCGCCTGCTCGAACGCCGGCAGCACGGGAGCCGGCTTGCCGGCCTTGGCAAAGAGGCCCAGCCACGGCGGCAGGGCGACGCCCGAGAAACCCTTTTCCTCTGCGATGCGCCGCACGGCCGGCAGCTGCGACGAGCGCGCCGTGTCCGAGATGGACCGCGCCTTGATCTGGCCGTCCTCAGGAAAAGGCGTGGCGATGGACAGCACCATGCACGCCCGCAGCAAAAATCCTCTCTGAAATCATCTCTTTAAATTGCCAATCAGGATATATACATGAATAAAATCAATTGCTTGTGATGCCGTAAATCGTCTCAAAATAAGCCGTGCGCCTGCCCGACCAAGCCACCCGCAACCGCCTGTCCACAGCCCTGCGACGCCGTGGCGGCGCCAGCGCACCCGAACTCGCAACAGATGCGGGTGTGAGCTTGGCCCAACTACACCGCTTGTTGCGCGAACAGGGCGATGCTGTCTTCAGCGCCGGCAAGGCCCGCCGCACGCGCCACGCGATGCGCCGTCCCCTGCGCGGTGAGGTCGCACCTCTGCCGCTGTACGAGATCGATGCAGGAGGCCGTGCCTCGCACCGTGCCACGCTGTCGCTGGTGTACCCCGAAGGCAGCTGGATGGACCTGGCCGGCAGCGGCTGGCCGGTGCCCGACGAGTCGCGCGACGGCTGGTGGGCGGGTCTGCCCTATCCGCTGGTCGACATGCGCCACCAAGGTTACCTGGGCCGCCAGTTCGCACGTGCCACGCACCAGCTGTTGGCCGTGTCACCCAACCCCGAGGAATGGTCCGACGACGACGTGGTGCACGTGCTGGCGCGCAGCGGTATCGACATGCCCGGCAACCTGGTGCTGGGCGATGCCGCTCTGGCGCAATGGCAGGCGGGCCTGTTGGCGCCACCCCAGCCCTTGGCGGCGCGGGGGCTGGGGGCGGCGTACGCGGCCTTGGCCGAGCAGGCCGTTGCCACCGGCATGCCGGGGTCCAGCGCCGGTGGCGAGTTCCCCAAGTTTCCCGCGCTGCGTGACCTGGCGGGCAGCCGCACGCCGCATGTGCTGGTCAAGTTCTCGGGCGCGGACGGCTCGCCGGCCGTGCGGCGCTGGGCGGACCTGTTGGTCTGCGAGCACCTGGCCTTGCAGTGCGTGGGGCATCTGGGTGGTGTGCAGGGGGCTGCCAGCCGCATCCTCACGCAAGCGGGCCGTAGCTTCCTGGAAGTGGAGCGCTTCGACCGCCATGGCGCCTTCGGCCGCAGCCGCCTGTGCAGCCTGACCGTGCTGAACGCCGCGCTGGTAGTGGACGCCGCCAGCGACTGGGCGCGGCTGGCGCAGCGGTTGGGAGCGTTGGGCCTGCTGGCTGCCGACCACGTGGCTGCCATCGAGCGCCTGTGGTGGTTCGGCCGGCTGATCGCCAACAGCGACATGCACGCTGGCAACCTCAGCTTCGTTCCCGGTGTGGACGGCCTGATGCCCGCCCCCGTCTACGACATGCAGCCCATGGCCTACGCGCCGCTGGCCGGTGGCGAAGTCCCCGTGCGCAGCTTCGCCCCCCCGTTGCCACTGCCGGGGCAGCGAGATGCCTGGCTGGCAGCCTGCCGGGTGGCCATCGATTTCTGGATGCTGGCGTCGGAGGATGGGCGTATCAGCGAAGGCTTTCGCGCGATCTGCGTGGCCAATGGCCAGATGCTGGAGGGGTTGGCGGGGCGGGTCTGACGTGGATGCCGCTGCGGCGTAGCGTTCAGCCCCCCAGCGCTCGATTTGCAGCACCCGCACGCCCACATGCGCGGCGTTCGAACTGTCAGCGAACTTCCTGTGGCTACGCGTTGGCAATGTCGAGGCAGATATTCGTGCCCGACAGGTACCGCACAGGTGCTTGCGGCATGGCGGCTTCTCGGTGTTCAGAAGGCCTTACGGTCCTGCGCGGGTCCATCCGAACGTCCCTCGGCCATGAAGTCGGCAGGCAGGCTCGCCAGCAGATCGAAAACGTCCACAGCCCTGGGCGGCACCGGGCGCAGCACGATGTCGTTGCCCTGCCGGAAGATCTCGACCTGGTCCACGTCGAGCTGAAACTCCTTGGGCAGCAGGACAGCTTGACTGTTGCCTATGGGGAAGATTTTGGCGTGGAGCACAGAGGCCTGCGGGCTTGAAATGTCGATAGGCACGAGTATCTACATTCAGGGTGCCAATCCGGTGTTTCCTCTTTGCTACACCCCGCGCGCCCGCTCCGCCGCAAACCGCTTTCGGAAGGCCGCAAAAGCCCCCGCCTCCAATGCCTCCCTCACCTCCCGCATCAGGTGCAGGTAGTAATGCAGGTTGTGGATCGTGGTCAGCATCGGCCCCAGCATCTCTCCGCAGCGGTCCAGGTGGTGCAGGTAGGCGCGCGAGAAACCGCCGCGGCCCCCATCGTCCCACGCCACGCCGTCCTTGCCCGCGCAGGCATGGCAGGTGCAGCTCGTGTCCAGCGGGCGGTGGTCGCTGCGGTGCTTGGCGTTGCGGATCTTCAGGTCGCCAAACCGCGTGAACAGCGTGCCGTTGCGCGCGTTGCGTGTGGGCATCACGCAGTCGAACATGTCCACGCCCTGGGCCACGCCTTCCACCAGGTCCTCGGGTGTGCCCACGCCCATCAGGTAACGCGGCTTGTTCGCGGGTAGTCGGTGCGGCGTGTGGGCCATGATGCGCAGCATCTCGTCCTTGGGCTCGCCCACGCTCACGCCGCCGATGGCGTAGCCGGGGAAGTCCATGGCCACGAGTTGTTCCAGCGATTCCTGGCGCAGGTGCTCGAACATGCCGCCCTGCACGATGCCGAAGAGGGCATTCGGGTTGGCCAGGCGGTCGAACTCGACCTGGCAACGCTGGGCCCAGCGCAGGCTCAGCTCCATGGATTGGCGCGCCTGCGCCTCGGTGGTGAGCTGGCCCTTGGTCTTGGTCTCCACCGACAGGTAGGGCGTGCACTCGTCGAACTGCATCACGATGTCGGAGTTCAGCACCGTCTGGATCTGCATGCTGACTTCGGGCGTGAGGAAGAGCTTGTCGCCGTTGACGGGCGAGTCGAACTTCACGCCTTCCTCGCTGATCTTGCGCATCGCGCCCAGGCTCCAGACCTGGAAGCCGCCCGAGTCCGTGAGGATGGGCTTGTTCCACTGCTCGAAGGCATGCAGTCCGCCAAAGTCTTTCATCACATCCTGCCCCGGGCGCATCCACAGGTGGAAGGTGTTGCCCAGGATGATCTGCGCGCCCATGTCGTGCAGGCTCTGTGGCATCACGCCCTTGACGGTGCCATACGTGCCCACCGGCATGAAGATGGGGGTCTGCACCACGCCGTGGTTTAGCGTGAGGGTGCCGCGGCGCGCGTGGCTGGTGGGGTCGGTGGCGAGCAGTTCGAACTGCAGGCGGGGCAGGGTAGAGGTGGAGGCAGTCATCGGGGTGTGGCGCTGGAAGGCGCGGAAGGCACAGGAGGCGCGGACGCTTCGGGCAGCAGCATGAGCACGGTGCGGTTGTAGTCTTCGACCACCAGCAGGCGCCCGGCGCTGTCCACGGTGATGCCCGTGGGCCGACCCAGCGGGCGGCGGCCGGGCTCGGCATGCCAGCCGCTGAGCCAGTCGATGGGGGCACCGCTGGGCAAACCCCTCGCGTCAAGGCGGAAGCCCACCACGCGGTGGCCCGTGGTTTGCGGACCGCGCCAGGCCACCAGCAGCTGGTTCGCGAAGCGGGTACCTGTCGACCCCACCAGCATCTGCAGCGGCGCGGCGTGGGCGGGCCACAACATCAGCGGGGCCTCGGTCTTGCCGCAGTCGGGGTACTGGGCATAGGCCTGTGCGCGCTGGCGGTTGGCTACGCAATAGGGCCAGCCGTAGTCACGGCCGCGTTGCAGGCGGTTCAACTCTTCGGCGGGCTGGTCCACCTGGCGGTAGTCGATGGAGTTCTCACCCTGCAGCACCGTGCCCTTGGCCGGGCCGCTCTGCAGCACGGTGAGTGTGACGGAATTGCGCAGGCCTAGTGCAAAGGGCTTGAAGCTCTGCAGCGCACCCGTGCCTGGCGTCAGCACGGCCTCGTAGACGGCGGCGCGGGGCCGCTCGCCTTCGCGCTGGGGGCAGGGCAGTGGGGCGTTCGCGCCTTCTCGGCAGTCGTCCGATGCGGAACCCACATTCACGTAGAGCCGCCCGTCCGGCCCGAAGGCCAGTTCCTTGAGCGGGTGTGTGCCGTCGTCGGGCAGGCCGTCGATCACGGTCTCGCGCTGGATGCGGCCACCGGGCGCGGGCAACGGTGTGCGCCAGACGCTGCCGGCCTCGCCGATGTAGATCTTGCCGTCGGGGCCGCGCACCACGCCCAGCGGGCGGTCCAGCGCCTGTGCCAGCACCGTGAAGCGGGCGCGGTAGGGCGTCTCGCCCGCGGCAGGCAGCCGCATCTCCAGCAGCCGGCCCTGGCGCGGCTCCCAAGAGCCCATGTCCAGCAGCCAGTACCGGCCCGGTGCCACTTCCAGGATGCGGCGCGGCGCCCGCAGGCCTTCGCGTTCGTCGGCGACCAGCGCGACGCAGGTACCGGCGGGGCTGGTGATGGGCAGCCGCTCGAAGCCGGCGCATGACCCTTGCGGCGTGTAGAAGCGTGCCGCAGCCAGCAGCGGCAGGGCCACAGCTGCCGACAGCAGGGCGCGTTTGCAGAACTGGCTTACGGAATCCATGGTCGCAGGAGCTTCAGCTGGGCGCGCGCTGCAGCAGCATGGCATCCCCATAACTGAAGAAGCGGTACCCTTCGGCGATGGCATGGCGGTACAGCGCCATGGTGTGTTCATAACCGCAGAAGGCGCTCACCAGCATCATCAGCGTGGACTTGGGGAGGTGGAAGTTGGTGATGAGCACGTCCACCTGCTGGAAGGCGAAGCCCGGCGTGATGAAGATGCGCGTGTCGCCGCTGCGCTCGCCCGTGCGGGCCCAGGACTCCAGCGTGCGCACCGTGGTCGTGCCCACGGCCACGACACGGCCACCCCGCGCGCGGCAGGCGGCGATGGCCTCCATCGTGGCCTGCGGCACCTCGTACCACTCGCTGTGCATCTGGTGCGCGGCAATGTCTTCGGTCTTCACGGGCTGGAAGGTGCCCGCGCCCACATGCAGCGTGACATTGGCCAGCGCCACACCCCGTGCGCGCAGTGCCGCCAGCACGCCCTCGTCGAAATGCAGCGCGGCCGTGGGGGCAGCCACGGCGCCGGGGCTGCGGGCGAACACCGTCTGGTAGCGGCGCTCGTCCTCGGCCGTGTCATCGTGCGTGATGTAGGGCGGCAAGGGCACGTGGCCGTGCCGGGCCATCAGCGTGTGTGGTGTCTCACCCGCCGGGCCTTCGAAGGCCAGATGGAACAGCGGACCTTCGGCGTCTGGCCAGCGGCCCAGCAGCTGCGCGGTGAAACCGCCCACCATGCGCAGCACCGTGCCCACGGGCGGCTTCTTGCTGACCTTCATGTGGGCCACCACCTCGTTGCCGGCACCGGTGGCGAGCACACGCTCGACCAGCAGCTCCAGCTTGCCGCCGCTGGGCTTCTGGCCGAAGAGCCGGGCCTTGACCACCTGGGTGTCGTTGAAGACCAGCAGGTCGCCGGACTCCAGCAGGTCGGGCAGTTCACGGAAGATGCGGTCCACCGGTGTGGGGCCACGGCCGTCGAGCAGGCGCGAGGCACTGCGTTCCGCGGCGGGGTGCTGCGCCACCAGCTCGGGGGGCAGCACGAAATCGAAATCGGAGAGGGTGTAGGTGCGCATGCGCTTGAGGGCCGGACGGGCCCGTTCCAAGGGGGCCGCGATTGTCCCATGTTCGTGCGCAGCGGCCCGGCTGCGTCGTCCCCTGCGGGTCTGCGGGGCACAATCCCGCCATGTCCCTTGCCCACGAACCCCTGCGCTTCGGCACCACTCCCCGGCATGTACTGGTGACCGGGGGCACGGGCTTCATCGGCCGCCACCTGGTGCGGGCGCTGCGGGCCGATGGCCACCGCGTCAGCGTGTGGACGCGGGATACAGCGGCGGGACAACGGCGCCTGGGTGCCGAGGTGGCCTGTGTGCAGCGGCTGGAAGACCTGCAGGAGACACCGGAGGTGGTCGTCAACCTGGCGGGCGCACGCATCCTCGGCTGGCCGTGGACCGCGTCGCGCCGCGCCGCGTTGCTGGCCAGCCGCGAGGGGCTGACGCGCAGGCTCGTGGACTGGATCGGCACACAGCCCCGGCGGGACGCGAGGCCCGGCCTGATGCTCTCGGGCTCCGCCATCGGTTACTACGGCGTGCAGCCCCTGGGCGACGATGCGGAGCTGGCGGAAGACGCGCCACCACAGCCCCTCTTCATGTCCGAGTTGTGCAAGCGCTGGGAACAGGCCGCGCAGGGCGTCACGCGCCACGGCTGGCAACTGGTGCGGCTGCGCCTGGGTGTGGTGCTTGGCCACCAGGGCGCGTTGCCGCAGATGCTGCTGCCCATCCGCCTGGGCCTGGGCGGGCCGCTGGCGGGTGGGCGGCAGTGGTGTTCATGGGTCCACGTCGAGGACGTGCTGCGCGCCATCGCCTTCGCTTGGACGCAGGCCGAGGCGCAACAGGCCGGTGGGCAGATGGACACCGTCTACAACCTCACGGCCCCCGGCGCCGTGCGCCAGGCCGAATTCGCCCGCACGGCAGCGCGCATCCTGCACCGGCCCTGCGTGTTGCCCACGCCCGGCCTGCCGATGCGGCTGCTGCTCGGTGAACAGGCCGGCCTGCTGCTGCAAGGCCAGCGCGTCGCGCCTCGCCGCTTGCTGGAGAGCGGCTTCCAGTTTCGGTTCCCCGACCTGCCGGCTGCGCTGGCGGACCTCTGCTGAACGTGCCCGAGAAGCGACCCGCCGACAACCCGCAGCAGCGCGCCCTGCGCAAGCTGGGCCTGGTGCGCGACATCGACCTGGCGCTGCACCTGCCGCTGCGCTACGAGGACCAGACCCGCGTGGTGCGCCTGGCCGACGCGCGCGATGGCGAGCCGCTGCAGTTCGAGGCCACCGTGGTGTCGGCCGAAGTCGTCTACCGCCCGCGCCGGCAGCTGCGCGTGGTGGTGCAGGATGGCGACGAGACCTGCACGTTGCGCTTCCTGCATTTCTACCCCTCGCAGCAGAAGGCCATGGCGCCGGGCCAGCGCATCCGCGCGCGCGGCGAGCTGCAGGGGGGCTTTGGCGGCTGGAGCATGATGCATCCGGTGGTCACGGCCGCCGGCGGTCCGTTGCCGGACGCGCTGACGCCGGTGTACTCCAGCGTGGCAGGGTTGACGCAGCCCTACCTGCGCAAGGCCGTGCTGACAGGGTTGGCGCGCGCCGAACTCTCCGACACGCTGCAAGGGCCGGCTGCCGTGCCGACCGACGCACCGGATGCGGATTGGAGCCTGCGCCAGGCGCTGCAGTTCCTGCACCACCCTGCGCCCGACGTGTCGCTGGGCGCGCTGGAGGACCACAGCCATCCCGCCTGGCAACGACTGAAGCGCGAGGAACTGCTGGCGCAGCAGCTGTCCCAGCTGCAGTCGCGCCGCGCACGCGATGCGCTGCGTGCGCCCGTGCTGCGGGCCGACGGTGCGGCGCTGGTGGCACAGCTGATGGCCGCGCTGCCCTTCACGCTCACGGGCGCGCAGCGCCGCGTGGTGGACGAGATCACGCAGGACATCGGGCGTGTGCAGCCCATGCACCGCCTGCTGCAGGGCGACGTAGGCTCCGGCAAGACCGTGGTCGCGGCGCTGGCGGCCTTGGTGTGCATCGCCGCGGGCTGGCAGTGCGCGCTGATGGCGCCCACCGAGATCCTGGCCGGCCAGCATTTCAAGAAGCTCATGGCCTGGCTGGAGCCGCTGGGCGTGCGCACGGCCTGGCTCTCGGGCGGGCAGAAGGCCGCCGAGCGCCGCGAGATGGTCGCTGCCATTGCCTCGGGCGAGGCACAGCTCGTCATCGGCACGCATGCCGTGATCCAGGACAAGGTGCAGTTCCAGCGGCTGGCGCTGGCCATCATCGACGAGCAGCACCGCTTCGGCGTGGCACAGCGCCTGGCCCTGCGCGCCAAGATGGCCGAGCCCGGCCTGGAGCCGCACCTGCTGATGATGAGCGCCACGCCCATCCCGCGCACGCTGGCCATGAGCTACTACGCCGACCTGGATGTGTCGACCATCGACGAACAGCCGCCGGGCCGCTCGCCCATCGTCACCAAGGTGCTGCACGAGCGCCGCCGCGACGAGATCGTCGAACGCATCCGCGCGCAGCTGGCGCAGGGCCGGCAGGTCTACTGGGTCTGCCCGCTGATCGAGGAAAGCGAGGCCGTGGACCTGGCCAATGCCACGCAGACCCATGCCGAGCTGCACGAGGCGCTGGCGGGGGAGGGCGGTACGTCTGGCGCCGTGGTCGGCCTGTTGCACTCCCGCATGCCGCCCGCCGAGAAGAAGGCCACCATGGAACTCTTCGTGCAGGGCCGCATGGGCGTGCTGGTCAGCACCACCGTCATCGAGGTGGGCGTGGACGTGCCCAATGCCTCGTTGATGGTCATCGAGCACGCCGAGCGTTTCGGCCTCTCGCAGCTGCACCAGTTGCGCGGGCGTGTGGGCCGCGGTGCTGCGGCCTCGGCCTGCGTGTTGCTCTACTCGACGGGCGACGCACCCCGCCTCGGGGAGACCGCCGCAGCCCGCCTGCGTGCGATGGCCGAAACGAATGACGGCTTCGAGATCGCCCGGCGCGACCTGGAGATCCGCGGCCCCGGCGAGTTCCTGGGCGCGCGGCAGTCGGGCGATGCGCTGCTGCGTTTTGCCGATCTCGCCGAAGACACGCCACTGCTGCGCTGGGCCCGTGAGGTCGCTCCGCAGATGCTGGACCAGGCGCCCGCGCTGGCCGATCGGCATGTGCAGCGTTGGCTGGGCAGCCGGGCCGAGTACCTGAAAGCCTGAGGATCCCTCCACATGTCCGCTGACCGCCCCGCCGAACTGCGCCGCCTGCTGCAACTGCAGCCCCACCCCGAAGGCGGCGATTTCCGCGAGGTCTTCCGCGCCGCTGCGCGCGTGCAGCCCTCCGATGGCCGTCCGGATCGCAGTGCGCTCACCAGCATCGATTTCCTGCTCGAAGCCGGCCAGTGCTCGGCCTGGCACCGCGTCGCCTCCGACGAGGCGTGGCACCTGCTGGAAGGCGGGCCGCTGCGCCTGTGGTTGCTGCCGCCGGACCTGTCACGCCCGGCGCAGGTGGACCTCGCGCCTGTGGACGCCGCCGGCCATGCACCACGCCATGTGGTGCCAGCCGGGTGGTGGCAGGCGGCCGAGCCCCTGGAGGCCTTTGCCTACGTCGGCGCGACGGTCGGTCCGGGCTTCGAATTCGCGGATTTCAGCTTCGGACGAGACGATCCCGCCCTGTGCGCCGCGCTCCGGCAACGGCCCGGTGGCCTGGAGCGCCTGCTGTAGCACCCGGTCACGTCGCCGGCAGGGGTTTTGCTAGGCTGGGACTACCGATCCGCACGAGGCCATAGCACAATACCCCCATGACGCTCACCGAACTGAAGTACATCGTGGCCGTGGCGCGCGAGCGGCACTTCGGCAAGGCGGCCGAGGCCTGCTACGTGTCGCAGCCCACGCTGTCGGTGGCGGTCAAGAAGCTGGAGGAAGAGCTGGATGTGAAGCTCTTCGAACGCAGCGCCAACGAGGTCACGGTGACCCCGCTGGGTGAAGAGGTGGTGCGCCAGGCCCAGTCCGTGCTGGAGCAGGCGGCCGGCATCAAGGACATCGCCAAGCGCGGCAAGGACCCGTTGGCTGGTGCATTGGTGGTGGGCGTGATCTACACCATCGCACCCTACCTGCTGCCCGACCTGGTGCGCAAGACCATCGCGATGACGCCGCAGATGCCGCTGATGCTGCAGGAGAACTTCACGGCCAAGCTGCTGGAGATGCTGCGCGCCGGAGAGATCGATTGCGCGATCCTGGCCGAGCCCTTTCCCGACACGGGGCTGGCCATCGCGCCCCTGTACGACGAGCCTTTCGTCGCGGCCGTGCCCGCCACGCATGCGTTGGCGAAGAACAAGTCGGTCACGGCGGAGGCGTTGAAGGCCGAGACCATGCTGCTGCTGGGCAACGGCCACTGTTTCCGCGACCATGTGCTGGAGGTGTGCCCGGAGTTCGCACGCTTCTCCAGCAATGCCGAGGGCATCCGCAAGAGCTTCGAGGGCTCCTCGCTGGAGACCATTAAGCACATGGTGGCCGCCGGCATGGGCGTGACGCTGGTGCCGCGCCTGGGCGTGCCGCCCGGCGCGCTGGAAGACGGCCCCAAGCGCCGCCGCTCCGAGGACGAGCATGTGCGCTACCTGCCGGTGGTGGAGGAGGGCGGCGGCGCCCCGCCCACGCGCCGCGTGGTGCTGGCCTGGCGGCGCAGCTTCACGCGCTACGAGGCCATCGCGGCGCTGCGCAACGCGGTCTATGCCTGCGAATTGCCGGGCGTGACGCGGCTGTCCTGACCCCCGCGCACGGTGGAGTCCGCGCGCGGCAGCGCGACTGCGGCAGCGCGACAATACCGCCTTTGTTTCCGTCGACGGAGTGACCGGAGTGACCGTGGCCCTGACCGCAACGCCGCAGAGCGGCATCCTCGCAGCCCTGCCCCGCGTGGCGCGGCACCTGTTCTTCTCGGTGCACAACGCGGCCGCCTTGCCGCAGGCGCTGGCGCAACTCGCCCGGCAACAGGACGACGGCACGCTGGTGGTCGGCGTGGGGCCCAGCCTGCTGCGGGCCCTGGGAACCGACGCGGCCGTTGCCGGACTGCGCGAGTTCCCGGCGCTGCGCGCGGGTACCGTGCCCATCCCCTCCACGCCCGTGGCGCTGTGGTGCTGGTTGCGTGGTGAAGACACGGGTGTCGCGCTGCGCCTGGGCCAGGCGCTGGAGCGGTCTCTGGCCCCGGCGTTCACGCTGCAGTCCGTGGTGGACTGTTTCCGCCATGGCAAGGGACCCAACGGCCATGGCCTGGACCTGACCGGCTACGAAGACGGCACCGAGAACCCGCCCGCCGAGGAAGCCCCGGCCGTGGCGCTGGTGCAGGAGGCCGGGCCGGGCCTGGACGGCGGCAGCTTCGCAGCGCTCCAGCAGTGGGTGCACGACTTCGCCGCCTTCGAGGCCATGGATTCCGACGCCCGCGACGCCGTCATGGGCCGCCGCCTGGCCGACAACGAGGAGATCGAGGACGCGCCGGAGTCCGCCCACGTCAAGCGCACGGCCCAGGAGAGCTTCGACCCCGAGGCCTTCGTCTGGCGCCGCTCCATGCCCTGGGCGCAGGGCAGGGACGCCGGGCTGCTGTTCCTGGCCTTCTGCCACACGCTCGACGCGTTCGAGGCCCAGCTGCGCCGCATGGCGGGGCTGGAGGACGGCATCGTGGACGGCCTGTTCTCCATGTCGCGCCCGCGCACCGGCGCCTATGTCTGGTGCCCGCCCTTGCGCGACGGCCGCCTGGACCTGCGCGCCCTCGGCATCGCAGCGGCCGCCGAAGCCTCCGCGTGATGCCCCTGCGCGAACGCCTGCGCCTGTACCTGCAACTGATCCGCTGGGACCGCCCTGCGGGCTGGCTGCTGCTGCTGTGGCCCACGCTGGCGGCCTTGTGGATCGCCGCCGACGGCTTTCCCGGCTGGCACCTGGTGGCAGTGTTCACGCTGGGCACGGTCCTGATGCGCAGCGCGGGCTGTTGCGTCAACGACGTGGCCGACCGCGACTTCGACAAGCATGTGAAGCGCACGGCCCAGCGGCCGATCACCAGCGGCGCCCTGTCCGTGCGTGAAGCGCTGCTGCTGGGCGCGGTGCTGGCGCTGGCGGCCTTCGGCCTGGTGCTAACGACCAATGGCGCGACCATCGCCTGGTCGTTCGTGGCGCTGGTGATCGCCATCGCGTACCCCTGGACCAAGCGGTTCCTGTCCATGCCGCAGGCCTTCCTGGGCATTGCCTTCAGCTTCGGCATCCCCATGGCCTTCGCGGCGGTGCAGGGGGCGGATAACTTCTCACTGCAGGCGATGCTGGCCAGCGCACCGCCCCTGGCCTGGGGGCTGCTGGTGGGCAACCTGTTCTGGGTGCTGGCCTACGACACGGAATACGCGATGGTGGACCGCGACGATGACCTGAAGATCGGCATCCGCACTTCGGCCATCACGTTGGGGCGCTGGGATGTGGCGGGGGTGATGGTCTCCTATGCGCTGTTCCTGGTGATGTGGACGCTGCTGGCAGGCCCGCGCGTCGGCTTCGCCTGGCCCTTCGTGCTGGGCATCGCGGCAGCGGCGGCGCAGGCCGTCTGGCACTTCGGCATGGTGCGTGGCCGCACGCGCGAAGGCTGCTTCCGCGCCTTCCGGCTGAACCACTGGGTGGGCTTCGCCGTGTTCGCGGGGGTGGTGGCGGGGTACGCGCTGCGTTGAAGCGGAGGGCGCTCAGCTGCCGCCGAACTCCTGCCCCAGCTCCTTGGCGCGCTGCTGTGCGGCCAACAGTGCACGCGTGAAGTGCGGTTTGATGTCGAACTCGTCCATGGTCGTGATCGCCGCATGCGTGGTGCCGCCCTTGGACGTCACGCGCTGGCGCAGGATCTCGGGCGGCTCGCTGGAGTCGCGCGCCAGTTCGGAGGCGCCGATGAAGGTGGCCAGCGTGAGCTGGTAGGCCTGCTCGCGCGTCAGGCCCATCGTCGCGCCAGCGGCCGTCATCGCCTCCATGAAATAGAAGACATAGGCGGGCCCGGAGCCCGAGATCGCGGTGACGGCGTCGAGCTTTTCCTCCGTGTCCACCCACAGCAGTTCGCCCGTGGCCCGCACGATGCGCTCCACGGTGCCCTGGTCGTCGGCACCCACGCCGCCGCGTGCGTACAGCGCCGTGATGCCCTTGCCGATCAGCGCCGGCGTGTTGGGCATGGAGCGCACCACGCGCTCGGTGCCCAGCCAGCGCGCGATGCTGGCACTGGGGATGCCCGCCGCCACCGACAGGTGCAGTGCGTTGCGCGTGGCAAACCGCGCCTGCAATGCCGCCTCCTTGAAGCTCTGCGGCTTGACGGCCCAGACCACTACGTGCGCGGCCTCCAGCGCGGGGCCGGGCACGTCCTGGGCCTCGATGCCGAAATGCCCCTTGAGCTTGTCGCGCGCCTCCGCGAATGGTTCCACCACGCTGATGCGGTCACGCGGATGGCCTTGCTGCTGCAGGCCGTTGATGATGGCGCTGGCCATGTTGCCGCCGCCAATGAATGCGATGTGAGGGGATTCCATGCTGCTTCCTGAATGTGGCTGCCCGCTGCCAGCCGCGGCGGGGCAGTCATTGTCGCTGCGCCAGCGGCGGGCGGAATTGTTCGATGTTGCAGCAGCAATGCTTGGTGTTTGTACGCACCGGGGCCACAGGGCCTTGCGTTAACCTCGCGCACCTATGCAGCGCTACATACTGGCCCTTGACCAGGGCACGACCAGTTCCCGAGCCATCCTCTTCGACCGCGCCGGTGCCGTGGTGCAGGTCGCCCAGCAAGAGTTTCCGCAGATCTTCGCGCAGCCGGGCTGGGTCGAACACGACGCCAACGCCATCTGGAGCAGCCAGCTCGCCGTGGCGCAACGCGTGCTGCGCGAGGCCGGCGTGGACGCTGCCGCCGTGCAGGCCATCGGCATCACGAACCAGCGGGAAACCACCGTGCTGTGGGACCGCCGCACGGGCGAGCCCGTGGCGCCGGCCATCGTCTGGCAGGACCGGCGCACGGCCGCGCGCTGCGATGCGCTGCGGGCGCAGGGCCATGCGGCCACGATCCAGAAGAAGACCGGCCTGGTGCTGGACGCGTATTTCTCGGCCACCAAGCTGGAGTGGCTGCTGGCGAACGTGCCCGGGGTGCGGGCTCGGGCCGAGCGTGGCGAACTCGCCTTCGGCACCATCGACAGCTGGCTGGTCTGGAAGCTCAGCGGCGGGCAGCGCCATGTGACGGACGCGAGCAACGCCGCGCGCACGATGCTGTTCAACATCCATGCGCTGCGGTGGGACGCTGCGCTGCTGGCGCTGTTCGGCATTCCCGAGAGCCTGTTGCCCGAGGTGCTGCCCAGCAGCGGCGAGTTCGCCACCACCGAGGCGTCACTGTTCGGCCGACCCATCCCGATCATGGGCATGGCGGGCGACCAGCATGCCGCGACCTTCGGCCAGGCCTGCCATGCGCCCGGCATGGCCAAGAACACCTATGGCACCGGCTGCTTCATGCTGATGAACACCGGCCGCAGCGCCGTGCGCAGCCGCCACCGGCTGTTGTCCACGCTGGCCTGGGTCGGGCCGGGCGACGGGTTGCAGCAGGCGCAGGCCTGTTATGCGCTCGAAGGCGCCGTGTTCGTCGCGGGTGCGGCGATCCAGTGGCTGCGCGACGGCCTGGGCATCATCCGCAGCGCGGACGAGGTGCAGTCGCTGGCCGAGAGCGTGCCCGACACGGCCGACCTGTACCTGGTACCGGCCTTCGCGGGGCTGGGCACGCCGGACTGGGACGGCCATGCGCGCGGCACCATCGTGGGCATCACGCGCGGCAGCAGCCGGGCGCACCTGGCGCGGGCGGCGCTGGAGTCCATCGCGCTGCAGAGCGCCGACGTCTTCGGCGCCATGGCGCAGGACGCCGGCATGCCGCTGCAGGAGCTGCGCGTGGACGGCGGCGCCAGCCGCAACGACCTGCTGATGCAGATGCAGGCAGATTTCCTGGGCGTACCCGTGGTGCGGCCGCGTGTCACCGAAACCACGGCGCTCGGGGCCGCCTACCTGGCCGGCCTGGCCGCCGGCTTCTGGGCCGATGCCGAGGAGCTGCGTGCCCAATGGGCCATGGACCGCCGATTCGAGCCCCAGATGGACGCCGACGCGCGCGCGGCGAAGCAGGCCCGCTGGCGCCAGGCTGTGGAGCGTGCCCGGCGCTGGGCGGCACCATGACGCAGTCCGCGACCGTTGCCGCGCTGCCGACCCGGCGCCAGGACCTCATGGCGCGGCTGGCTGCGCCGCGCGTCTACGACCTTGCTGTGGTGGGAGGGGGTGCCACCGGGTTGGGTGTCGCATTGGATGCTGCGGCGCGGGGCTTCAGCGTGGTGCTGGTCGAGGCCCATGATTTCGCCAAGGGCACATCCTCACGCGCCACCAAGCTGGTCCACGGCGGTGTGCGTTACCTGGCGCAGGGGAACATTGCGCTGGTGCGCGAGGCCTTGCACGAACGTACCACCTTGCTGCACAACGCGCCGCACCTGGCGCAGCCGCTGGCTTTCGTGATGCCTTCCTACCGCTGGTGGGAAACGCCCTTCTACGGCGCAGGCCTGACGGCGTACGACCTGCTCGCCGGCAAGGCGGGGCTGGGTCGCACGCGGTTTCTGGGCCGTCGGCAGGCGCTGGCCCTGCTGCCCAATGCCCGGCCGCAGGGGCTGCTGGGCGGTGTGAAGTACTGGGACGGCCAGTTCGACGATGCTCGGCTGGCACTTGCGCTGGCGCGCACCGCGGCGCAGCAGGGTGCCTTGTTGCTGAACTATGTGGAGGCGCTGGACCTCATCCATTCCGACGGCCGGGTGGCGGGCCTGCGCTGTCGTGACACGGAAACCGGCAAGCCTTTGGACATCCAGGCGCGCTGCGTGGTCAACGCCACGGGCGTCTGGGTCGACACCCTGCGCCACCGGGACGGCGAGGCCCATGCCGGCGATGGCCGGGGGCCGACCCGGCCCATGGTGGCGCCGAGCCAGGGCGTGCACCTGGTGGTGGACCGCGACTTCCTGCAGGGCGACACCGCCCTGATCGTGCCCAAGACGGCAGACGGCCGTGTGCTTTTCGCGGTGCCATGGCTGGGCAAGGTGATCCTGGGCACCACCGACACGCCGCGCGACGATCTGGCCCTGGAACCACGGCCCCTGCCGGCCGAGGTCGCCTTCATCCTGGGGGAGGCGGCGCGTTACCTGGCGCGGCCGCCGCAACGCCAGGATGTGCGCAGCGTGTGGGTGGGCTTGCGTCCGCTGGTGAAGCCACAGGACGATGACGGCGACAACACCAAGGGCCTGAGCCGTGAGCACACGGTCCTGGCCAGCCGCAGCGGCCTGGTCACCGTGACGGGCGGCAAGTGGACGACCTACCGCGCCATGGCCGAGGACGTGCTGCAGAAATGCTTCCAGAAGGGCCTGCTGGCCGAGCGTCCGGCAGGCGTGACGTCCAGCCTGCGGCTGGTCGGAGCCGTGCCGACGGAATCGGCGCGCGCCATCTCCCAGCCCCAGGGGGAGCACAGCTACGGCGCGGACGCGCCGCTGTTGCAGGCCCTGCCGGGCGCCCGCAGCCAGCTGGCCGCCGGGCTCAGCGAGGCCATGGTGCGCTTCGCTGTGCGGCATGAATATGCCCGCACGGTCGAGGATGTGCTGGCGCGCCGCTGTCGCATGCTGTTCCTGGACGCTCGCCAGGCACAGGCGCTGGCGCCCGCCGTCGGCGCCATCGTGGCCGAGGAGACCGGGCTCGACCCGCAGGTGGCCGCATTCGAGACCCTGGCGCGCAGCTACCAGCGGCTGCCCGAATAAATCTGCGCGAAGCCGCTTGACTGGTCGGAAAAGGCTGGTGCATAATCGCGGGCTGCGCCTGAAACCTCAGGTGCAGCTAGTTTCTGCCTCCAGTTGGCGTCTTGAATGGTTCAGGGCGGCGATGACGGGCCCAAGACTGACCAGTGAGCCGGAACGGTCGCCGCAATGCGGTGATGGTTGAGGTTCAAAGGTGCAAGTTGGGAATATTGAAATGATCCAGACTGAATCCCGATTGGAAGTCGCCGACAACACCGGCGCCAAGTCCGTGCTGTGCATCAAGGTGCTCGGTGGGTCGAAGCGCCGCTATGCGAGCGTGGGCGACATCATCAAGGTGAGCATCAAGGAAGCCGCGCCGCGTGGCCGTGTGAAGAAGGGCGAGATCTACAGCGCCGTCGTGGTGCGCACCGCCAAGGGCATCCGCCGCGGTGATGGCTCGCTCGTGAAGTTCGACGGCAATGCCGCCGTGCTGCTCAACGCCAAGCTCGAACCCATTGGCACCCGCATCTTCGGACCGGTGACGCGTGAACTGCGTACCGAGAAGTTCATGAAGATCGTGTCGCTGGCTCCGGAAGTTTTGTAAGGACACGCCATGAACAAGATTCGCAAGGGCGACGAAGTCATCGTGATCGCGGGCCGCGACAAGGGCAAGCGCGGCAAGGTGGCATTGCGCAAGGATGAGACCCATCTGGTGGTCGAAGGCATCAACATCGTGAAGAAGCATGCCAAGCCCAATCCGATGAAGAACGAGACCGGTGGCATCGTCGAGAAGACCATGCCCATTCACCAGTCCAACGTGGCGATCTACAACGCGGTGTCCGGCAAGGCCGACCGCGTGGGCATCAAGTTGTTGGCCGATGGCAAGCGCGTTCGCGTCTTCAAGTCCAGCGGCGAAGAAATCAAGGTGGCATGACCATGGCGCGTTTGCAGCAACACTACCGTGAGAAGGTCGCTCCCGAGCTGACCGCCAAGTTCGGCTACAAGTCGCCGATGCAGGTGCCCCGCCTGAGCAAGATCACGCTCAACATGGGTGTGAGCGAGGCCGTGGCCGACAAGAAGGTCATGGAAAACGCCGTGGCCGACCTGACCAAGATCGCCGGCCAGAAGCCCGTGGTCACCAAGTCGAAGAAGGCCATTGCCGGCTTCAAGATCCGCGAAGGCCAGGCCATCGGTTGCATGGTCACCCTGCGCGGCACCAAGATGTACGAGTTCCTGGACCGTTTCGTCACCGTGGCACTGCCCCGCGTGCGTGACTTCCGTGGTGTGTCGGGCCGCGCCTTCGATGGTCGTGGCAACTACAACATCGGCGTCAAGGAACAGATCATTTTCCCTGAGATCGAATACGACAAGGTCGACGCCTTGCGCGGTCTCAACATCAGCATCACCACGACGGCCAAGAGCGACGAAGAGTGCAAGGCACTGCTCGCCGGCTTCCGTTTCCCGTTCAAGAACTGAGGTGACCCTTGGCTAAGAAGGCTTTGATCGAGCGCGAACTCAAGCGCGACAAACTGGTTGCCAAGTTCGCGAAGAAACACGCGGAACTCAAGGGCATCGCGAGTGACATGAAGCGCAGCGACGACGAGCGTGAAGTGGCGCGCCTGGCGCTGCAGAAGCTGCCGCGCAACGCGAACCCCACCCGTCAGCGCAACCGTTGCGCCATCACGGGTCGCCCCCGTGGCACCTTCCAGCATTTCGGGCTGGCGCGCGCCAAGGTGCGTGAGATGGCCATGGCCGGCGAAATCCCCGGCGTGACCAAGGCCAGCTGGTAAGCGGCAGGAGATATAGACATGAGCATGAGTGATCCCATCGCGGACCTGTTGACCCGTATCCGCAATGCGCAGATGGTTGCCAAGACCACGGTCTCGGCCCCCGCTTCGAAGGTCAAGATCGCGATCGCGCAGGTGCTGAAGGACGAAGGCTACATCGACGGTTTCTCCGTGAAGAACGATGGTGGCAAGTCCGAGCTCGAAATTGCGCTGAAGTACTACGCCGGCCGCCCGGTGATCGAGCGCATCGAGCGCGTGAGCCGTCCTGGCCTGCGCGTCTACCGTGGCAGCACGGGCATCCCCCAGGTGCAAAACGGCCTGGGCGTCGCCATCGTCACCACGCCCCAGGGCGTGATGACCGACCGCAAGGCACGTGCCAGCGGTGTGGGCGGCGAAGTGTTGTGCTACGTCGCTTGATGCGCGCGAGACATCAGGAGAAATAGACAATGTCCCGTATTGCAAAAATGCCCGTCAAGGTGCCTGCTGGCGTCGATGTGTCCGTCAAGGCGGACCAGATCAGCGTCAAGGGTTCTGGCGGCACGCTCAATGTGTCCCAGCATGCGCTGGTGAAGGTCGCCAACGACGCCGGTTCGCTGAGCTTCGCTCCCGCGAACGATTCGCGCGCCGCCGATGCGATGGCCGGCACGCTGCGCCAGCTGGTGAACAACATGGTGGTGGGTGTCACCAAGGGCTTCGAGCGCAAGCTCAGCCTGGTGGGCGTGGGCTACAAGGCCCAGGCCCAGGGCGCCAAGCTCAACCTGACCGTGGGTTATTCGCATCCCGTGAACATCGACATGCCCGCCGGTATCACGGTGGCCACGCCGACGCCCACGGAAATCGTGATCAAGGGTGCCGATCGCCAACGCGTCGGCCAGATCGCCGCCGAGATTCGCGCGGTTCGTCCGCCCGAGCCCTACAAGGGCAAGGGAATCCGTTATGCGGACGAGAAGATCGTGATCAAAGAAACCAAGAAGAAGTAAGGGGCAACACCATGTTGACCAAGAAAGAACAGCGTCTTCGCCGCGCCCGCCAGACCCGCATCCGCATTGCGACGCAAGGCGTTGCGCGTCTGACCGTGACCCGCACCAACCTGCACATCTACGCCAGCGTGATCTCGGGCGACGGCTCCAAGGTGCTGGCCAGTGCTTCCACCGCCGAAGCCGAAGTGCGCACGGCCCTGGGTGCCTCGGGCAAGGGTGGCAATGCCGCCGCGGCCCAGATCATCGGCAAGCGCGTGGCCGAGAAGGCCAAGGCCGCCGGTGTGGAGAAGGTTGCATTCGACCGTTCGGGCTTCGCCTACCACGGCCGCATCAAGGCTCTGGCCGATGCCGCCCGTGAAGCCGGCCTGCAGTTCTAAGCACCACGCACGTTAGATCGGAATTAGAGATGGCTAAAGTTCAAGCGAAGATGCAAGGTAAGGCCGAGGGTCCCGAAGACGGCATGCGCGAGAAGATGATCGCGATCAACCGCGTGACCAAGGTGGTCAAGGGTGGTCGTATTCTCGGTTTCGCCGCCCTGACGGTGGTGGGTGACGGCGACGGTCGCGTTGGCATGGGTAAGGGCAAGTCCAAGGAAGTGCCTGCTGCCGTGCAGAAGGCGATGGAAGAAGCCCGCCGCAACATGATCAAGGTGACGTTGAAGAACGGCACGATCCACCACAAGGTGATGGGTCACCACGGTGCCGCCAACGTGATGATGGCTCCGGCCCCCAAGGGCACAGGCATCATCGCCGGCGGCCCGATGCGCGCCGTGTTCGAAGTGCTGGGTATCACGGACGTGGTGGCCAAGAGCCACGGTTCGACCAACCCCTACAACATGGTTCGCGCCACCCTGGACGCCCTGTCCCTGGCAACGACCCCCGCGGAAGTCGCTGCCAAGCGCGGCAAATCGGTCGAAGAAATCTTCGCCTGAGCTTTTGCGATACACAGGATCTGTCATGACGACTCCCCAAATGATCAAGGTGCAGCTGGTACGCAGCCCCATCGGCTGCAAGGAAGACCACCGCGCCACCGTGCGCGGCCTGGGCCTGCGCAAGATTCGCGGTGTCCGCGAGCTGCAGGACACGCCCGAAGTGCGTGGAATGATCAACAAGATCAGCTACCTGGTAAAGGTTCTGGACGTGTGATGGCCAGGCGGTCGCCCGCACAGTGGTGCGCGCGGCTGTCCGTAACTGACGAGAGATGAAGATGGAACTCAATGGCATCCAACCCGCGGCAGGCGCCAAGCACGCCAAGCGCCGCGTGGGCCGTGGCATCGGCTCCGGCCTGGGCAAGACGGCTGGCCGTGGCCACAAGGGACAGAAGTCCCGTGCGGGCGGCTACCACAAGGTGGGCTTCGAAGGCGGCCAGATGCCGCTGCAGCGTCGCCTGCCCAAGCGTGGCTTCAAGTCGCAGAACCTGAAGTTCAACGGCGAGGTGACCCTGGCCGACCTGCAGAAGCTGGGCGCCGCCGAAGTGGACCTGCTCACGCTCAAGCAAGCGGGTCTGGTGGGCGAGATCATCAAGACGGTGAAGGTCATCAAGACCGGTGAGCTGGCCATCGCGGTCAAGTTGACCGGCATTGGTGCCACCGCTGGTGCCAAATCGGCCATCGAAGCCGCTGGCGGCAGCCTGGCCTGATCGCGGCGCTTCTCAGAGAACGATAGGGCCCCGTGGCAACTAACTCGGCACAACTGGCAAAGACTGGCAAGTTCGGCGACCTGCGTCGCCGGCTCGTCTTTCTGTTGCTCGCGCTGGTGGTCTACCGCATCGGCGCTCACATCCCAGTCCCAGGAATTGATCCAGCCCAGCTGCAGCAATTCTTCAAGGGTCAGGAAGGTGGCATCCTGGGCATGGCCAACCTGATGTCGGGTGGCGCCCTGTCGCGGTTCACGGTGTTTGCACTGGGGATCATGCCGTACATCTCGGCGTCGATCATCATGCAGCTGCTGACCTACGTGGTGCCGACCTTCGAGCAGCTGAAGAAGGAAGGCGAAGCTGGTCGTCGCAAGATCACCCAGTACACGCGTTACGGCACGCTGGCGCTGGCGCTGTTCCAATCTCTGGGTATCGCCGTGGCGCTGGAAGGATCCGCGGGCCTCGTGATCTCGCCCGGCATCGGTTTCCGCATCACGGCCGTGTGCAGCCTGACGGCGGGCACGATGTTCCTGATGTGGCTGGGTGAGCAGATCACCGAGCGTGGCCTGGGCAACGGCATCTCGATCCTGATCTTCGCGGGCATCGCAGCCAATTTGCCACACGCCATCGGTGGGTTGCTGGAATTGGTGCGTACCGGCGCGATGAACATCCTGGTGTGCCTGTTCATCGTGGCGTTGATCGCCGGCGTGACCTACCTGGTGGTGTTCATCGAACGCGGCCAGCGCAAGATCCTGGTGAACTATGCGCGGCGCCAGGTGGGCAACAAGGTCTACGGTGGCCAGTCCTCGCACCTGCCTCTGAAGCTGAACATGGCCGGTGTGATTCCACCGATTTTCGCGTCGTCGATCATCCTGCTGCCAGCCACCGTGGTGGGTTGGTTCAGCACGGGCGACTCGATGCGCTGGCTGAAGGATATTGCCTCGACATTGACCCCCGGGCAGCCGATCTACGTGATGCTGTATGCCGCCGCCATCGTGTTCTTCTGCTTCTTCTACACGGCGCTGGTGTTCAACAGCCGTGAGACCGCAGACAACCTGAAGAAGAGTGGCGCCTTCGTGCCGGGTATCCGGCCTGGCGACCACACGGCGAAGTACATCGACCGCATCCTTCTGCGCCTGACGGCTGCAGGTGCGATCTACATCACCTTTGTGTGCCTGTTGCCCGAGTTCCTGATCCTCAAGTACAACGTGCCCTTCTATTTCGGTGGCACCTCTTTGCTGATCATCGTGGTCGTGACGATGGACTTCATGGCACAGGTACAGAACTACATGATGTCCCAGCAGTACGAGTCGCTCTTGAAGAAGGCAAGTTTTAAGTCTTCCTGAGTTGGCAGGACATCCTTGTCACAGGGCGATGCGGCTTCGCATCGTCTTCCGGGCCGAGTAGGCGGTTGTTGGTTATGCCGGTGTTCGCAGTGAGTGGCGGATCGCGGCGCAGAGTTATTAGGAGAAACACATGAAAGTTTCGGCTTCGGTCAAGAAAATTTGCCGCAACTGCAAAATCATCCGGCGCAGCGGCATCGTGCGCGTGATCTGCACGGATCCGCGCCACAAGCAGCGTCAAGGCTGATTGCAGCCCCCCGTTTTAGAGGATCAACATGGCACGTATCGCTGGCATCAACATTCCGCCGCACAAGCATTCCGAAATCGGCCTGACGGCCATCTTCGGTATTGGACGCACCCGCGCTCGCAAGATCTGTGAAGCCTGCGGTATCGATTACTCCAAGAAGGTCAAGGACCTGACCGACGCCGATCTGGAAAAGATCCGCGAGCAGGTCGGCCAGTACCTGATCGAGGGTGACCTGCGCCGCGAAACCACGATGAACATCAAGCGCCTGATGGACATCGGCTGCTACCGTGGCTTCCGCCACCGCCGTGGCCTGCCGATGCGTGGTCAGCGCACCCGCACCAACGCACGCACCCGCAAGGGTCCGCGCAAGGCTGCGCAGTCGTTGAAGAAGTAAAGAGGGATCGAGAGAAGCACCATGGCCAAAGCCCCTACCAATACCGCTGCGCAGCGTGTGCGCAAGAAGGTCCGCAAGAACGTTGCGGACGGCGTTGCACACGTGCACGCATCGTTCAACAACACGATCATCACCATCACGGACCGCCAGGGCAACGCCCTGTCGTGGGCGTCGTCGGGTGGCCAAGGCTTCAAGGGCTCGCGCAAGTCGACCCCCTTCGCAGCCCAGGTCGCGTCCGAAGTGGCCGGCCGTGCCGCGCAGGAACAGGGCATCAAGAACCTGGACGTCGAGATCAAGGGTCCCGGCCCCGGTCGCGAGTCTTCGGTCCGTGCACTGGCCGCGCTGGGCATCCGCATCAACCAGATCGCGGATGTGACCCCGGTCCCCCACAACGGCTGCCGTCCCCAGAAGCGTCGCCGCATCTGATCGGCCGGCCGGGGCACGTCCTGGTCGGGGCGTGCCCTTTTTCCGTTCTGTTCTCGTTTCTTTAACCAAGCCCACCGCCACCAGTGACCAGCTGGTGGCTCCCGCGACCCGCTCGCGGCAGTTGACGCAAAGGAAGTTCAAGTGGCACGTTACCTCGGCCCCAAGGCCAAACTCTCCCGCCGTGAAGGCACCGACCTGTTCCTGAAGAGCGCTCGCCGCGCCATCGGGGACAAGGCCAAGTTCGACTCCAAGCCCGGCCAGCATGGCCGCACCTCGGGTGCCCGCACCTCCGACTTCGGTCTGCAGCTGCGCGAGAAACAGAAGGTCAAGCGCATGTACGGCGTGCTGGAAAAGCAGTTCCGCCGTTACTTCGAAGAGGCCGACCGCCGCCGTGGCAACACCGGCGCCAACCTGCTGTTCCTGCTCGAGTCGCGCCTGGACAACGTCGTCTACCGCATGGGCTTCGGCTCCACGCGCGCCGAAGCACGCCAGCTGGTGTCGCACAAGGCCGTGACGGTGAACGGCAAGCCCGTGAACATCGCTTCCTACAGCGTGAAGACCGGCGACGTCGTGGCAATTCGCGAAAAGTCCAAGAAGCAGAACCGCGTGGTCGAAGCTCTGCAGCTCGCCCAGCAGGTCGGCATCCCGGCATGGGTGGAAGTCAGCGTGGACAAGGCCGAAGGCATCTTCAAGAAGACGCCAGACCGCGACCAGTTCGGCTCGGACATCAACGAATCGCTGATCGTCGAGTTGTACTCGCGCTGATCCGCGCGAGCCGGATAGAGAGAAAACGTTCCTGGGCCACGGGGCACTGTGGTCCAGGCGCTTCACCAGCCTTACCGATGTAACGAGTCGGGGGTATTGAGAGGAAGTCCTGCATGCAAACAAATCTGCTGAAGCCCAAAGCCATCAACGTCGAGCAACTTGGCACCAACCGTGCCAAGGTGGCGCTGGAGCCCTTCGAGCGTGGTTACGGCCACACCCTGGGCAATGCACTGCGCCGCGTCCTGCTGTCGTCCATGCCGGGTTATGCAGCCACTGAAGTCACCATCGCCGGGGTGTTGCACGAGTACTCGTCCATCGACGGCGTGCAGGAAGATGTCGTCAACATCCTGCTGAACCTCAAGGGTGTGGTCTTCAAGCTGCACAACCGCGAAGAAGTCACGCTGAGCCTGCGCAAGGACGGTGACGGTGTCGTGACCGCCGCCGACATCCAGACGCCGCACGATGTCGAGGTCATCAACCCCGACCACGTGATCGCCAACCTGTCGCATGGCGGCAAGCTGGACATGCAGATCAAGGTCGAGAAGGGCCGCGGCTACGTGCCCGGCACCATGCGCCGCCACGGTGAAGAGCCTACCAAGTCCATCGGCCGCATCGTGCTGGACGCGTCGTTCTCGCCCGTCAAGCGCGTGAGCTATACCGTCGAAAGCGCCCGTGTTGAGCAGCGCACCGACCTGGACAAGCTGGTTGTCGAGATCGAGACCAACGGTGCCATCACCGCCGAAGACGCCGTGCGCGCTTCTGCCAAGGTGCTGGTGGAACAACTGGCGGTATTTGCGCAGCTTGAGGGCAGCGAACTGGCCGCCTTCGACCAGCCCGCGCCGCGTGGCAATGCGCAGTTCGACCCGATCCTGCTGCGCCCCGTGGACGAGCTGGAACTGACGGTGCGCTCGGCCAACTGCCTGAAGGCCGAGAACATCTACTACATCGGTGACCTGATCCAGCGCACCGAGAACGAACTGCTCAAGACCCCCAACCTGGGTCGCAAGTCGTTGAACGAGATCAAGGAAGTGCTGGCCTCGCGGGGTCTCACGCTGGGCATGAAGCTCGAGAGCTGGCCGCCGGCCGCGCTCGAGAAGCGCTGATAGACATTTGAAATTGCGCCCCTCGGGGCGAAGTGCCTCGGGCAGTACCTGATACGGCTGCCTGTTTTATAAAGTAGTTACGGAGAAAAGCACCATGCGCCACGGTCACGGCCTACGCAAACTCAACCGCACCAGCTCGCATCGCCTGGCGATGCTGCAGAACATGATGAACTCGCTGATCGCGCACGAAGCGATCAAGACGACCTTGCCCAAGGCCAAGGAACTGCGTCGCGTCGTCGAGCCCATGATCACGCTGGCCAAGGAATCCACGCTGGCGAACCGCCGCCTGGCCTTCGACCGCCTGCGTGACCGCGACAGCGTCACCAAGCTCTTCGACGTGCTGGGCCCGCGCTTCAAGGCGCGCCCGGGCGGCTACACGCGCATCCTGAAGATGGGTTTCCGCATGGGTGACAACGCGCCCATGGCATTCGTCGAATTCGTCGATCGCCCCGAAGTTTCTGAAGAGGCTTCCGAAGAAACGAAGGCCGAATAGGTTATACTCACTGTCTTGCCGCGCGATGGAGCAGCCTGGTAGCTCGTTGGGCTCATAACCCAAAGGTCGCAAGTTCAAATCTTGCTCGCGCAACCAAACACAGTGCATCCAAGCACTTTCAAAGCCCGCTCACAGCGGGCTTTGTTTTTGGTGCCTCGCGATGGGGTGTTCCCGCTGCGAAATGGTGGGAAATTGCGGCAGACTGCGGGCTTCACCACGACGCAGCGCTCCCATGCATTCCACCCCCACCATCACCGCCATGCGTGTGGTCCCCGTTGCGGGCCACGATGGCATGCTGCTCAACCTGAGCGGCGCGCACGCCCCATTCTTCACGCGCAACATCGTGCTGCTGACCGACAGCAGTGGCCACACGGGGCTGGGTGAGGTGCCTGGCGGCGAGAAGATCCGCCAGACGCTGGAAGATGCCGCTACGTTGGTGGTGGGCCAGTCCATCGGCAACCACCATGCCGTGCTCAACGCGATGCGCGCGCGCTTTGCCGACCGGGACAGCGGTGGCCGCGGCGCACAGACCTTCGACTTGCGCGTGGCCATCCATGCCGTCACGGCCGTGGAGTCAGCGCTGCTCGACCTGATGGGCCAGTACCTCGGCGTGCCCGTGGCGGCGTTGCTGGGCGAGGGACAGCAGCGTGATGCGGTGCAGATGCTCGGTTACCTGTTCTACGTGGGCGACCGGAAGAAGACCGACCTGCCGTACCGCAGTGAACCCGATGCGACCGACGACTGGAGCCGCCTGCGCCACGAGGAGGCGCTGACGCCGCAGGCCGTGGTGCGCCTGGCCGAAGCGGCGCAGGCGAAATACGGTTTCCAGGACTTCAAGCTCAAGGGCGGCGTGGTGCGTGGCGATGAGGAGGTGGACGCCGTCACCGCGCTGCACGAACGCTTCCCCGAGGCCCGTGTCACGTTGGACCCGAATGGCGGCTGGCTGCTGAAGGACGCCATCCGCCTGGGCCATCGCATGCGCGGCGTGGTCGCCTATGCCGAGGATCCCTGCGGCGGCGAAGGAGTCTACAGTGGCCGCGAGGTCATGGCGGAATTCCGCCGCGCCACGGGCCTGCCCACCGCCACCAACATGGTCGCCACCGACTGGCGCGAGATGGCGCATGCGCTGTCGCTGCAGTCGGTGGACATTCCGCTGGCCGATCCGCACTTCTGGACCATGGCCGGCTCCGTGCGCGTGGCCCAGACCTGCCAGGCCTTCGGCCTGACCTGGGGCTCGCACTCCAACAACCACTTCGACATCTCGCTGGCGATGTTCACGCACGTGGGCGCTGCCGCACCGGGCCGCGTGACGGCCATCGACACGCACTGGATCTGGCAGGATGGCCAGCGGCTCACGAAGGAGCCGCTGCGCATCGAGGGTGGCTACGTGCAGGTGCCGAAGAAGCCCGGCCTGGGCATCGAGATCGACGAGGCCGAACTGCAGAAGGCCCACCAGCGGTACCTGCAGCATGGCCTGGGCGCGCGCGACGATGCCATCGCCATGCAGTACCTCGTGCCTGCCTGGAAGTTCAACCCGAAGCAGCCCTGCCTCGTTCGCTGATCCTGTTGCTTCGATAGGCAGCGCGGGCTTTCAGGCTTACTACCAGAGCACCCGCGGAACTGGCTTTGCCAGGCCGCTGGGTGCGCCCTCCTCGCGTAGCAGAGGGGGAGCGGCGAAGCCGCCTGGGGGGTGCTTCCTTCAATCTGCCGAGAAGCCCGAGGCCTTGACCACCGGGCCCCAGAACGCCAGGTCCGCTGCGATCCGCTTCTCCAGGTCCGCGCCGGCCTCGTAGGCCGGGTCCGTGCCGCGGCCCAGCAGGGTCTCGCGCAGCACGGGCGAGGCCACGGCTTTGGCGAGTGCCGCCTGCAGCTGGCCCACGGTCGCGGCAGGGGTACCCGCCGGGACAAAGAGTCCCGTCCATTCCAGGCTGTCGAACTGCGTGTACCCCAGTTCGCGCAGCGTCGGCACTTCGGGCAGCCGCGTCGAGCGGGTCGCGCCATTGATGGCCAGCGTGCGCAGGCGTGTGCCGTGGTGCTGGGCCACATCGGCAATGGGCGCGATGCCCGAGGCGATCTGGCCCGCCAGCAAATCCTGCGTCAGCGGTGCCGTGCCTTTGTAAGGGACGGACAGCAGCGGTGTCTTCGTCAGCGTCGCCAGCTGGAAGCCGATGAACTGCGGCACGCTGCCCGGCGCGGGCACGCCGTAGTTCGCGACCTTGGGGTCCTTGCGTGCGGCCTCCAGCCACTGTGCCAGGCTGGTGACGGGCGAGGCCACCGGCACCGCCACCGCCTCGTTGAAGGTGCCGATGCGGCCCACGGCCTTGAAGTCCTGCGCCGAGTACTTCACGCTGCGCGAGGTCAGCGGTGCCATGACCAGCATGTGCGAGGTGCCGAGCAGCATGGTCAGGCCATCGGCGGGCTGGGTCTTCACGTAGTCGGCTGCGATCTGGCCACCCGCGCCTGCGCGGTTGTCCACGATGACCGGCACGCCCAGTTCGGCCTTCAACTGCTCGGAGATGTCGCGGGCCAGCACATCCGCCGAGCCGCCGGCGGGGAAGCCCACCACGAGGCGCAAGGGCCCCTTGGTGGTCGGCACCTGGGCATGGCCGAGGCCGGCCGATGCGAGTGCGGTGGTCAACAAGGCGAGCGTCAGCGATCTGCGCAGCAGCATGGGTGTCTCCTGGGTATGTGAAGGAAGTAAGGGTGGCTACAGCGCCGGCACGCGGTGGAACCAGGGGGCAGCCTGCTCCAGCTGCGCGGCCAGCTGCAACAGCGTGGTGTCGTCGGCGAAGCGGCCCACCAGCTGCACGCCCACGGGCAATCCGCCGGGTGTCCAGTGCAGCGGCACACTCATGGCAGGCTGCCCCGTGGCATTGAACGCGCCCGTGAAGGGGCAGAACGCGCCCATCGCCTCCTGGAACTGCGGCAGGCTCAGGTGCTGCATGGACAAAGTACCCAGCGTCACGGGTGGCTGGCCCAGCGTGGGGGTCAGCAGCAGGTCGACGCCCTCGAAGAAGCGGCCGATCCGCCGCACCTCGCGGTTCATGACCGACAGGCTCGCGGCACACTGCACGCCGGTGGTCTGGCGCCCCATGGCAACGGCGGCGCGCGTCACAGCCTGCAGCTCGTCCTCCGTGGCGCTGCGCCCCAGGGCCGCTTCGCGTGCCTGCACCAACGCGGCCAGGCCCGTGACCAGCAGCGTGCCGCAGGCCGCTCCGAGTGCCGGCGCATCGAAGTCCGGAGCACCTTCCTCCACGTCGTGGCCCAGGGACTGCAGCAGCTTCACCGCGTTGTCCACGGCCAGGCTGCATTCCGGGTCCACGGACTGGCCGGCGAAACCGCGCGTGGTGAAGGCGATGCGCAAGCGGCGCGGCGGCCGGCGGATGGCCTGCAGGTAAGTCTCGGCGGGCTTGGCCGTGAAATACGGGGCGCCCACGTCGGGGCCTGCCGTGGCGTCCAGGATGGCGGCGCAGTCGCGCACCGAGCGGGTCACGGCGTGTTCGTGGCTCAGGCCGTGCGAGGCATCTCCGCGGTGCGGGCCGGTGGGGATCAGCCCGCGCGTGGGCTTGAGGCCCAGCAGGCCGTTGCAGGCAGCGGGGATGCGGATCGAGCCGCCGCTGTCGGTGGCATGGGTCGCGGGCAACATGCCGCTGGCCACGGCCGCGGCGGCACCCCCGCTGGAGCCGCCGGCCGTGTGGTCGAGGTTCCAGGGGTTGCGCGTGGGGCCGCGCAGCGCCGACTCGGTGGAGCCGCTCATGCCGAACTCCGGCGAGGTGCTGCGGCCCAGGATCACGAAACCCGCCCGGCGCAGCCGTGCCACGGTCTCGCTGTCGAAGTCGTGCACGTTGTCGGCGAAAAGGCGGCTGCCATGGGCCAGCGGCATGCCGGCCACGGGGGCATGCAGGTCCTTGATGAAGTAGGGCACGCCGGCGAAGGGCGCCTGCGCGTCGGGGGAGGCCCGGTCCGCAGCCGTGGGGTCCAGCTCCACGATGGCATTGACCTGCGGGTTCACGGCGGCCACGCGCTCCAGGCAGGCCTCCAGCACCTCGCGGCGCGAGACATCCCCCTGGCGGATGGCCTGTGCCAGGCCCAGGGCGTCGAAGGCGCGGTAGTCGGTGAATTGCATGGCGTGGGGGCGGGGCTTTGGGGGAGTGCGGGGTGGACTGCCCACTGTAGCCACCCCAGGTCATGCACACAAATACAATTTGGCGTGCCAACCCATACAAACTTCTGATGTACCTCGACGGCCGCCGGCTGCATTACTTCGTGACCGTCGCCCGCGTCGGCAGCCTGGGCCGCGCGGCCGAGGTGCTGCATGTGGCGCAGCCCGCCCTCACGCGGCAGATGCGCCTGCTGGAGGAAGAGGTCGGCGTGCCACTGATGGAGCGCACCACGCGCGGCATGGTGCTCACGCCCGCCGGCCGTGTCTACCTGCACCGGGTGCAGCGTTTGCTGGACGACGGCGTCGCGGCCACCGCGCAGGCGCAGGGTGCCGCACAAGGCGACGTGGGCCACCTGAGCCTGGGCTTCTCGGAACTCTATGCCTGGCACCCGCAGGTGCTCCACGCCCTGCAGACCTACCGGCGCCAGAGCCCCGGCGTCACCTTCACCATCGAGGCCAGCCTGTCGGGCGTGGTGACCGAGCGCGTGCTCGGCGGCCGGCTGGACATGGCCCTGGCCTATGTGGGCACCGAGCCGGCGCACAGCCCGCTGCAAGGGGTGCCGTGGATGACCGACGACTACCTGCTGGCCGTGCACGCAGACACCGCGCTGGCCACGCGTCCGCCACAGCACCTGGCCGACCTCAACGGCGAGGACTTCATCATGTTCCGGCGTGACCAGTCCTCGCGCCTGCACGACCTGATGATCCACCACTTCCACCAGCGCGGCTTCTCGCCGCGCATCACGCAGGAAGGCACGACGCATTACACGGTGCTGGGCCTGGTCGCGGCGGGGTTGGGCTGCACCATCATCCCGGCCAGCATCGCCGCGCAGCGCCTGCCGCCGGGCGTGCGGCTGCTGCAGGTGCCCGACCTCGACATCCGCGTGCCCATGCACCTGGTATGGCGGCGCGACAACCACGGCCCGGTGATCCAGCGCTTCGCGGACCTGTTGTGCGGCGGCCAGCCCCCGCCCGCCACGCGGCGACGCCGCGCCAAGGCGCCGGATCCTGGCGGTGCGCCAGCCCCATGAGCTGAACTCATGGGGGGCAGGCCTAAACATGGGGCGATGCAGCCGCGCCTTATCTCGGATACTTGCCCGCACCCTGGGCCGTCGCGTCGCCTCGCCGGGTGGCGGGCGACTGGGACCCGGCCCGCCCGACCCTGAAAGCCTTGCCATGACGGAAGCCTCTTCTTCCCCCAGCACCCCTGCCCGGCGCCGCGCCGGAGGGCGTTCCACCGGTGTCGCGCGCACCGCGCTGTCCACCACCAAGTACCGCAAGCTCTCGCACCGCTTTCCCAGCATGCCGGTGGTGTCCGAAGACGAGCTCGAAGCGATCCACGACACCTCGCTCACTATCCTCGAAGAGATGGGCATGGACTTCATGCACCCCGGCGCGCGCGAGATCCTGAAGAAGGCCGGTGCCGACGTGCGCGAGGGCTCCGAGCGCGTGCGCTTCGACCGCAACCTGATCCTGCAGTCCATCAAGACCTGCCCCTCAGAGTTCACGCTGCATGCGCGCAACCCCGAGCGCAACGTGCAGATCGGCGGCCGCAACCTGGCCTTCGCGCAGGTCGCAAGCCCCCCCAACTGCTCCGACCTGCAGGGCGGCCGGCGCGCTGGCAACCAGAAGGACTTCCGCAACCTGGTGAAGCTCGCGCAGCGTTACGACATCGTGCATGCCAGCGGCGGTTACCCCGTGGAGCCGGTGGACCTGCACGCCTCCATCCGCCACCTGGACTGCCTGTCCGACATCGCCAAGCTCACCGACAAGCCCTTCCACGCCTACTCGCTGGGCAAGGAGCGCAACCAGGACGGCCTGGAAATCGCCCGCATCGCGCGCGGCATCAGCCACGAGCAGATGGAGCGCGAGCCCTCGCTGTTCTCCATAATCAACAGCTCCTCGCCACTGCGGCTGG
Organism: Burkholderiaceae bacterium; assembly: GCA_965278985.1. Taxonomy (GTDB): domain Bacteria; phylum Pseudomonadota; class Gammaproteobacteria; order Burkholderiales; family Burkholderiaceae_C; genus CAISIP01. The sequence continues at coordinate 5,848,032 of OZ257131.1, forward strand.
ACACGCCGATGCTCCAGGGCATCATGGAGATGTCCGCGCGCAACCAGATCATCATGCTCACGCCCTTCACGCTGGCGGGCGCGATGGCGCCGGTGACGATCGCGGGCGCACTGGCCCAGCAGAACGCCGAAGCCCTGGCCGGCATCGCCTTCACGCAGATGGTGCGCCCCGGCGCGCCCGTGGTGTACGGCGGCTTCACCTCCAACGTCGACATGAAGACCGGCGCACCCGCCTTCGGCACGCCCGAGTACATGAAGGCCGTGCTGGCCGGCGGGCAGCTGTGCCGCAAATACGGCCTGCCCTACCGCACCTCCAACGTCTGCGCGGCCAACACGGTGGATGCGCAGTCCGCCTACGAATCCGTGTTCTCGCTGTGGGCCGTGATCCAGGGCGGTGGCAACTTCATCATGCACGCGGCCGGCTGGATGGAAGGTGGGCTCACCGCATCCTTCGAGAAGTTCGCGCTGGACGTGGACCTGCTGCAGATGGTGGCCGAGTTCCTCACGCCGCTGGACGTGAGCCCGGCCGGCCTGGGGCTGGATGCCGTGCGCGAGGTGGGCCCCGGCGGCCACTACTTCGGCACGGCCCACACGCTGGAGCGTTTCGAGACGGCCTTCTATTCGCCCATCATCTCGGACTGGCGCAACTTCGAGACCTGGGAAGAGGCCGGCAAGCCCACCGCCATCGAGAAGGCCAACGCCGTCTGGCAGAAGGAGCTGGCCGCCTACGAGCGCCCGCCCATGGACCCGGCCATCGAGGAAGAGCTCGACGCCTTCGTGGCGAAGCGCAAGGCCGAAGGCGGCGCGCCCACGGATTTTTGATGAACACCCCCAGTCTCCGCGCTACGCGCTCCGCCAACCCCCTTGCAGGGGGCGCACCCTGTGGCCCGGCAAAGCCGGTTCCACGGGTGCCCTGGTAGGGGGAGCGACATCCGGGAGCCGGGCGGGATAGGTACAGCGAAGGCGGTCCAGGCCGCACAATGCATTGCAGCAACGATGAACTGAAGGAAGCTTGAAGTGAAGACGACAGCACGGGTGGTGGTGATCGGTGGCGGGGTGGTGGGCTGTTCGGTGCTCTACCACCTGACCAAGAAGGGCTGGACGGACGTGATGCTGCTGGAGCGCGACCAGCTCACCTCCGGCTCCACCTGGCATGCGGCGGGGGGCTTCCACACCCTCAACGGCGACCCCAACGTCGCCATGCTGCAGAGCTACACGGTGAGCCTGTACCAGGAGCTGGAGCGCATCTCGGGCCAGTCCTGCGGCATGCACAAGTCGCCCGGCATCATGCTGGCCGACACGCCCGAGCGCATGGAGTTCCTGAAGATGACCGTGGCGCGCGGCCGCTACCTGGGCATGGACACCGAAATCATCTCGGTGGCCGAGGCCAAGAAATACTTCCCCTTCATCGAAGACAAATTCTTCCTCGGCGCGTTGCTCGACCCCAACGAAGGCCACCTCGACCCCAGCGGCACCACTTACGCCTACGCCAAGGCAGCGCGCCTGCAGGGCGCGACCATCGAGGTGCAGACCAAGGTCGAGAGCCTGGAGCAGAAGCCTGACGGCACCTGGATCGTGCACACCGACAAGGGTGACGTGCATGCCGAACACGTGGTCAACTGCGGCGGCCTGTGGGCGCGCGAGGTGGGCCGCATGGTGGGCATCGAGCTGCCGGTGCTGGCCATGGAGCACATGTACCTCGTCACCGACGACATCCCCGAAGTCGTGGCCTACAACAAGGAGACCGGCAAGGAGATCGGCCATGTGATCGACTTCGGCGCCGAGAGCTACCTGCGCCAGGAAGGCAAGGGCATGGTGCTGGGCGTGTACGAGCAGGCCTGCAAACCCTGGTCGCCCAAGGACACTCCGTGGAGCTTCGGCCAGGAGCTGCTGCAGCCCGACCTGGACCGCATCGCACCCTCGCTGGAGATCGCCTTCAAGCACTTCCCCACGCTGGAGCATGCCGGCATCAAGCGCGTCATCAACGGCCCCTTCACCTTCGCGCCCGACGGCAACCCGCTGGTGGGCCCGGTGCAGGGCCGCACCAACTTCTGGTCGGCCTGCGGCGTGATGGCCGGCTTCAGCCAGGGCGGCGGCGTGGGCCTGGCGCTGTCCAACTGGATGGTCGATGGCGACCCCGGCTTCGATATCTGGGGCATGGACGTGGCGCGGTACGGCGACTGGGCCACGCGCACCTACACCAACGCCAAAGTGCGCGAGAACTACGCGCGCCGCTTCAGCATCCGCTTCCCCAACGAGGAGCTGCCCGCAGCGCGCCCGTTGCAGGTCACGCCGCTGTACGACACCTTCCGCGCCCAGGGCGCGGTGATGGGCGACTCCTGGGCCATGGAGACGCCGCTGTGGTTCGCACGCGAAGGCGAGAAGGCGGAAGACATCGTGTCCTTCCACCGCTCCAACGACTTCGGCCCCATCGGTGACGAATGCCGCGCCGTGCGCAATGGCGTGGGCGTGACCGAGATCGCCAACTTCGCCAAGTACGAGATCACGGGCACCGGCGCCGAGGCCTGGCTGCTGCGCATGATGACCAACACCATGCCCAAGCAGGGGCGCCTCATGCTCACGCCCATGCTCAACCCGCAGGGCAAGATCATTGGCGACTTCACCATCGCTAAGGCAGCGGACAACCGCTACATGATGTGGGGCTCCAGCCAGGCGCAGGTCTACCACATGCGCTGGTTCGAGCAGCATTTGCCAAAGGACGGCTCGGTGAAGGTCGAGCCTTACGGCATGAAGCTCATCGGCCTGTCCATCGCCGGGCCGAAGTCGCGCGAGCTGCTGCAGCGCCTGACCGACGACGACGTGTCCAACGACGCCTTCAAGTTCATGGACTACCGCGAGATGGAGGTCGCCACCGTGCGCGCCAAGGTCAACCGCGTGACCTACACCGGCGACCTGGGCTACGAGATCTGGGTCGCGCCCGAGTACCAGATGCGCCTGTACCAGAGCATCATGGCCGCGGGTGCCGACCTGGGTATCCGCAATTTCGGCATGCGCGCGTTGCTGTGCCTGCGGCTGGAGAAACACTTCGGCACCTGGTTCCGCGAGTTCCGCCCGATCTACGGCCCCTTCGAGGCCGGCCTGGACCGCTTCGTGAAGCTCGACAAGCCCGACTTCATCGGCAAGGAAGCCGCGCTGAAGGAGAAGACAGACGGCCCCAAGCGCACCCGCATCTGCATGGAAGTGGACGCCACCGACGCCGACGTGATGGGCGACGAGCCGATCTGGGTCGACGGCAAGGTCGTGGGCTGGGTCACCTCGGGTGGCTACGGCCACTTCGTGGGCCAGTCGCTGGCGCAGGGCTACATCCCCACCGAACTCGTGAAGCCTGGCATGCAGCTGGAGATCGAGATCCTGGGCGAACGCCGCACCGCGCGGCTGCAGTCCGAGCCGCCCTTCGACCCGCAGGCGCTGCGCATGAGGATGTAGAGTCGGGCATCGCGTGGGGCAACGTTCCTGCGCTGTCATGTCCCCGGGGCCGCACATGCGGCCCCAAGTTCTTAGTTAATTCCCCCTTCAGGACGCGTGTGATGTCGGAGCGTTATTCGATCTGGTCCCTGCTCAAGCATGCGATGGGCCGCCACAAGGGCTGGGAGCGCGCCTGGCGCGACCCCGAGCCGCAGAAGAGTTACGACGTGGTCATCATCGGTGGTGGCGGCCACGGGCTGGCCACGGCCTACTACCTCGCGCGCAACCACGGCATCCGCCGCGTCGCGATCTTGGAGAAGGGGTATATCGGCTCGGGCAACGTGGGGCGCAACACGACCATCGTGCGCTCCAACTACATGATGCAGGAGAACACGCCCTTCTACGAGCACTCCATGTCGCTGTGGCGCGGGCTCTCGGAGGACCTGAACTACAACGTCATGTTCTCGCCGCGCGGTTACGTGTTTGCCGCGTGTTCGCAGGGCTCGCTGGACTCGCTGGTGCGCCGCGCCAACATCATGCGGCTCAACGGCATCCGCGCCGAGATCCTCACGCGCGAGGAGATGCGCCGCGAGGTGCCCTACCTCGACTACTCCGACCAGGCACGCTTCTTCATCTACGGCGGCATGCTGCAGCCCGACGCCGGCACCGCGCGCCACGACGCCGTGGCCTGGGGGTATGCCCGCGCGGCCGACCAGCTGGGCGTGGACATCATCCAGAACTGCGAAGTGCTGGACTACATCCGCTCGGGTGACCGCGTGGTGGGCGTCAAGACCACGCGCGGCGACATCGCGGCCGGCAAGGTGGCCGTCGCCGTCGCGGGCCATACCTCGGTCATGGCGCAGAAGGCGGGCCTGAAGCTGCCCATCGAGAGCCACATCCTGCAGGCCTTCGTCACCGAGTCCGTCAAGCCCGTGGTGCACCACGTGGTGGTGTGGTCGGCGACCTATTTCTACGTCTCGCAGTCCGACAAGGGCGGCCTGGTCTTCGGCGGCCACATCGACCGCTACAACTCCTACGCCCAGCGCGGAAACCTGGCCAACGTGGCCGAGACCACGCAGGGCCTGGCCAGCCTGGTGCCTTTCGCTTCGCGGCTGCGTGTGCTGCGCCACTGGGGCGGCATCATGGACATGACGCCCGACGGCAGCCCCATCATCACCACCACGCCGGTGCCGGGGCTGTACCTCAACGGCGGCTGGTGTTATGGCGGCTTCAAGGCCACGCCGGCCTCGGGCTGGTGCTTCGCCCACACCATTGCCAACGACCAGCCGCATGCCTACAACGCGGGCTTCACGATGGACCGCTTCGCAAAAGGGCGTTACATCGACGAAGCCGGCTACGGCCCCTACAACCACCTGCAGTAGGGAGGCCCCGCACCATGTTACGAATCCATTGCCCCTACTGCGGCGTCCGCGACCACGAAGAGTTCAGCTACTTCGGCGACGCCACCAAACATTACCCGCCGCTGGACGTGGAGCACCACGACGGCTGGGTGGACGCCGTCTACATGCGCGACAACCCCAAGGGCGTGCACACCGAGTTCTGGCAGCACACGCTGGCCTGCCGGCGCTGGCTGGTGGTGCGCCGCCATACCGTGATGCATGACATCGTGGACGTGCGGCCCGCGCGCGAAAGGACGGTGGCGCCATGAGCAGCGTGAGCACCTCGCCGCAGGGCCCCGCCAGCCACGGCACCTTCCGCCTGCCGCAGGGTGGGCGCATCGACCGCAGCCAGCCCGTGCGTTTCAGCTTCGACGGCCGCGACATGCATGGCCTGGCCGGCGACACCGTGGCCGCCACGCTGCTGGCGCACGGCGAGCGACTCGTAGCCCGCTCCTTCAAGTACCACCGGCCGCGCGGCATCCTGGCCGCCGGTGTGGAAGAACCTAACGCGCTGCTGACGGTGGGCCGCGACGCCCGCACCGAGCCCAACATCGCCGCCACCGTGCTGGAGACGGAAGAGGGCCTGGTCACACGCACGCAGAACGCCTGGCCCTCGGTGGGCTTCGACGCGATGGAGGTCAACTCCCTGCTGTCGCCCATCTTCGTGGCGGGCTTCTACTACAAGACCTTCATGGGACCCACGCGCAAGGCGTGGATGTTTTACGAACGCTTCATCCGCCGCGCCGCCGGCCTGGGCGCCGCCACCGAGCTGCCCGACCCGGACCGTTACGACTGGCACCACGGCTTCTGCGACGTGCTGGTCGTGGGCAGCGGCCCGGCAGGCCTCACGGCGGCACTGGGCGCCGCGCAGGCGGGGCTGGAGGTCACGCTGGTCGAGCAGGATTTCGTCGCTGGCGGCGCACTGCTGGGCCACGCGGTGGACAGCGCGCAGGCCCACTGGCTCGCGCAGATGCTGCAGCAGCTGCAGGCCACGGGCCGCGTGCGCCTGCTCACGCGCGCCACGGCCTTCGGCCTGTACGACGGCAATACCGTGGGCGTGATCGAGCGTACCGCGCCGGGCCTGAGCGATGTCGAGGCCGGCGTGCCGCGCCAGCGCCTGCACATCCTGCGTGCAGGCTCGGTGGTGATGGCCGCCGGTGCGCTGGAGCGCCCACTCGTCTTTGCCGGCAACGACAAGCCCGGCGTCATGCTGGCCGGTGCCGTGGGCCACTACCTGCACCGTTATGCCGTGCTGGCCGGCCGCAAGGCGGTGCTGGCCACCAACAACGACACGGCCTACGACACGGCCATCGCGCTGGCGCAGGCCGGCGCACAGGTGCGCCTGGCCGACCTGCGCCGCGAGGTGGCACCCGACCTGGCCGCACGCGCCCGCAGCGCCGGCGTGGACCTGCGCCTCGGCACGGCCATCACGCAGGTCGAGGGCTGGAAAGGCGCGAAGCGCTGCACGCTCGCGCCCTACGACATCGCCCAGGGCCGCGCGAGCAGCCAGGGCAGCGAGCCTTTCGAGGTGGACCTGGTGGCGATGTCCGGCGGCTGGACGCCCAGCGTGCACCTCACCTCGCACCGCGGCATCAAGCCCGTCTACAAAACCGAGATCGGCAGCTTCGTGCCGGGCGGCTTCGACAAGGGCCATTTCGGCGCGGGCGCCATGCTCGGTGCGCAGACGCTGGAAGGTGCTATCACCACTGGCTGGCTGGCCGCGCAGGCGGCTGCCGCAGGCATGGGACGCAGCGTGCCGGGTGCCTGCCCCGCCGCGCCCGAAGGGGCTTCGGCCTCGCTGGCCTTCGTGGCCGTGGGCCCCATTGACGGCGGCAAGGGCAAGGCCTTCGTGGATTTCCAGAACGACGTATCAGTGGACGATATCGACCTGGCGCACCGCGAGGGTTACCAGTCGGTGGAGCACCTGAAGCGCTACACCACACTCGGCATGGGCACCGACCAAGGCAAGACCTCCAACCTGAATGCCGTCGCCCGCATGGCGGCACAGCGCGGGCTGGCGCCACAGGAAGTGGGCACCACCACCTTTCGCCCACCCTACACGCCCGCCACGGTGGGCGTGCTGGCCGGCCGCAGCGTGCGCGGCCACCTGGCGGCCGTGCGCCGCACGCCCATGCATGACTGGCACATCGCCAACGGCGGCGACATGATGGAAGCCGGCGCCTGGAAGCGACCGCTGTGGTACCACGCGCATGGCGCGAACCTGGGCTCCGCCTACAAGGCCGAGATGGCCTTCGTGCGCGAGCAGGTGGGCATGGCCGACGTGTCCACGCTGGGCAAGATCGACGTGCAGGGGCCGGACGCCGCGGAGTTCCTGAACCGCGTCTACGTGAACGGCTTCGCCAAGCTGCCCGTGGGCAAGGCGCGTTACGGCTTCATGCTGCGCGAAGACGGCATCGTGATGGACGACGGCACCACCAGCCGCATCTCCGAGACCGAGTTCTTCATGACCACCACCACGGCGCAGGCCGGCAAGGTGATGAGCCACCTGGAGTTTCTGCTACAGGTGGTGTGGCCCGAACTGCGCGTGACCGTGGCCTCCGTCTCCGACCAGTGGGGCGCGATGAGCATCGCCGGCCCGCAGACGCGCGACGTGCTGAAGGCCGCCTTCCCCTACCTGGACTTCAGCACCGAGGCGCTGGGCCACATGGGCGTGCTGGACACCACGGGCCAGGGCGCCCTGGCGGGTGTGCCGCTGCGCATCCTGCGCCTGACCTTCTCGGGCGAGCTGGCCTTCGAGGTCTACACGCACACGCATTTCGGCCTCACCGTGTGGGAACACCTCATGAAGGTCGGCAAGGCCTGGAATCTGCGGCCCTACGGCCTGGAGGCGCTGGGCTCTCTGCGCATCGAGAAGGGCCATGTGGTGGGCTCCGAGATGGACGGCCGTACCACGCTCGACGACCTTGGCGCCGGCAAGATGGCGAGCAAGCTCAAGCCCTATTGGGGCGGCGCGCTGCGCCTGAGCGACGACCTGGTGCGCAGCAACCGGCCCACGCTGGTGGGGCTGGAGGCGGTGGACGCCGACGAGCCGCCCAACAACGGCGCAATCCTGTTCTTTGCCGACGAGCCCGTGCAAGGCCACGGCCGCGGGCACGTCACCTCCACCACCTACAGCAAGTCGGTGGGCAAGGCCATCGCGCTGGGGCTGCTCGAAGGCGGCACGCAGCATGTGGGTAAGGAGGTCGTCGCGGCCTCGCCCGTGCATGGTCGCCAGTACCGCCTGCGGGTGGTCGATCCCTGTTTCCTGGATGCTGAAGGAGCGCGTTACCGTGTCTGAAGTGGCTTCTTCCCTGGCCGCCCCGGCCGCCCCGGCTACCGCGGCTGTTGCACCGCGCAGCCCTTTCCACGGCCACGTGCCCTTCGAACGGCGCGCGCGCGCCGGCGGCGTGGGCGTGCGCCTGCAGGCCGGCACGCTGCGCAGCGTCACGCAGATCCACACCTGGCCCGCGGGTATCGACGCCCTGGGCAGCGCGCTGTCCCAGACGCTGGGCGCAGCCGTGCCTGTGCGCACACAGACGCTGGTGAGCGTGCCCCATGGCGTGCTGATGCGCACGGGTCCCGAGGAGTTCCTGCTCGTGTCCGACAGCGCCACCCCGCTGTGGCCCACGCTGCGCCAGGCCATCGCGGCCGACATCGGCTCCGTGACGGACCTGAGCCATGCGCGCTGCCGCATCCGCATCGGCGGCACGGACAGCCGCGCCATGCTGTCCAAGCTCTTCGCGCTGGACCTGCGGGAGCCCGCCTTCCCGGTGGGCGAGCTGCGCCTCACGGGCCACCACCATGTGCCCTGCCTGCTGCTGCGCCAGGGAGTGGACGACTTCGAGATGCTGGTCTTCAGCACCTATGCGCACGACCAGCTGGGCACGCTGGTCGACGCGGCGCTGGAGTACGGCGTGGCGCTGGAAGAGGCTGCACCCGCCTGAGCGTCCGCGCGCAGCGGGGATCGTCCTTGCGCGGGCTTGGAGCGCCTTCGCGGCGACGCGTCAGTCCGCCTTCAAGCCGGCGGCCTGCACCACCTTCTTCCACTTCACCTGCTCCTGCGCGATGAAGCCGCGCATCTCCTCCACGCCCATGGTTTCGACATCGGCGCCGTGGTCTTCCAGGCGCTTGACCACCTCCTTGTCCTGCAGCACCTGGTTCAGCACCTTGTTGAGCTGATCGACGATCGCCTTGGGCGTCTTGGCCGGCGCGAAGATCGCATACCACTGGGACACGTCCACGTCGGCGATGCCCTGTTCCTTCAGCGTGGGCAGGTCCGGCAGCAGCGAAGAGCGCTTCGCGCCTGCGACGCCGATGGCCTTGAGCTTGCCGGCCTTCACGTAGGGCATCGCCGTGAACAGGCTGGGGAACATCACCTGGGTTTGCCCGCCGATGGTGTCGGTCACCGCCGGTGCCGAGCCTTTGTAAGGCACATGGATCATGTCGGTCTTGGTGGACAGCTTGAACATCTCAGCCGCGAAATGCGGCGCGGTGCCGTTGCCGGCCGATGCGTAGCTGAAGTTGCCCGGGTTCGCCTTGATCTCGGCCACCAGGTCCTTGGCGTTGTTGGCCTTGACCTTGGTGTTGACCACCATCAGCGTGGCGGATGAGCCGATCATCGCGACCGGTTCGAAATCCTTCACCGGGTCGTAACGCAGCTTCTGCAGCGCAGGGTTCATGGCGTGCGTGGCGATGTAGCCCAGGATCAGCGTGTAGCCGTCGGGTGTGGCCCGCATCACGTATTCGCTCGCAATGCCGCCGTTGGCGCCCGCCTTGTTGTCCACCACCACGGGCTGCTTCAGGATGACGGACATGGCCTGACCCAGCGTGCGGGCCATGGCGTCGTTGGCACCGCCGGCCGCGGTGGGGACCACGATGGTGATGGCCTTCTCGGGCCAGGCGGCCTGGGCGGTGCCGGCGGCGAGGGCAGCGGCGGCGGCAGCGGCGAGGATGAGGCGGGTGGTGCGCAACGGCATGGAGTGTCTCCTGGTGGGTAGTGATCGGGAACTGGCTGGATGTTCCGCGCTTGCCACCTGTCTGTGAATTGCATCTTTGCGAAGGATTGATGCACACTGTCGATCAACCGCACGGAGGGATATCCCTATGGCCATCAACTTCAACCTCAACGACCTGCAGGCCTTTCGCACCGTGGCCGAGCTGTCGAGCTTTCGCAAGGCGGCCGACGCGCTGCACGTCTCCCAGCCCGCCTTCAGCCGCCGCATCGAGAAGCTGGAGGAAGCGCTGGGCGTGAAGCTGCTGGAGCGCACCACGCGCAAAGTCAGCCTCACGGCCGTGGGCCGCGACTTCGACCGCAAGGTGCAGCAGCTGCTGGACGACCTGGACAACACGCTGCTGGGCATCCGCGGCGTGGCCGGCACGCGCATGGGCGAAGTCACCATTGCCTGCGTGCCGTCAACCGTGTACTACTACCTGTCGCAGGTGGTCTCGCGCTACCACGAGCGCTACCCGAAGATCCGGGTCAAGGTCTTCGATGCGGGCGCCAACGACGTGCTGGCCGCGGTGGCGCGCAGCGAGGCCGATTTCGGCCTCAACTTCATCGGCAGCCAGGAGCCCGACATCGAGTTCAAGCCGCTGCTGGAAGAGCGCTTCGTGGCCGCGTGCCGCAGGGACCATGCGCTGGCGAAGAAGCGCAAGGTCACATGGGCCGAGCTGGGGCAATACGACTTCATCTCGGTGAGCAAGAGCTCGGGCAACCGGTTGCTGATCGACCAGGCGCTGGCCGGTGTGCCGGGGCGGCCGCAGGCCATCTACGAGGCCCAGCATGTGACGACCATGCTGGGCTTGGTCGAAGCGGGCCTGGGTGTGGCGGCCGTGCCATCACTGGCCATGCCGGGCGCTGACCATCCGCTGCTGGTCAGCGTGCCGCTGGTGGACCCCGTCGTCACGCGCAAGGTGGGGCTGATCCGGCGCAAGGGCCGGCCGCTGTCGCCGGCGGCGCAGCAGCTCTATGACTTCTTTGCGGACATGAAGGGCAAGCGCGCCATCGCGGCCAAACGCGCGCCAGTGTGAGGGTTGGGGGCGCGACGCCACACCCGAAAACCGACCACTTGAAACCGTTTCCGCAGGTCCTATTTCCGGAGCAGAGCCGGCGAGGACTGGTTTCCCGCCGGTGCCTTTCCAACCATCGGAGGACACACCATGTTTGCATCGTTGCTGAACCACCCGAGCAGCCTGTTCGGGCAATTCGAGCGGCTGCGCCGCGAAATGGATGACGTGTTCGGCGTCTCCGCGCTGCCCAGCAGCATCCGCTCGGTCACGCCGGGCACGTTGCCTGCCATCAACATCGGGCGCACGCCCACCAGTGTGGAGGTCTATGCCTTCGCGCCCGGCCTGGATGCCTCGAAGATCGACGTGAGCCTGGACCGTGGCGTGCTGCGCATCGCGGGTGAGCGCACTTCCGGCATCCCCGCGGACGACCCCACGCTGCAGGTCTACACCCGCGAGCGCGGTGCGGGCAGTTTCGTTCGCACCGTCGCCCTGCCGGACGATGTGGACCCGGCCCAGGTGAACGCGAGCTACCGCGACGGCGTGCTGCAGATCAGCATCGCCCGCCGCGCATCGGCCCAACCCCGGCGCATCACCGTGCAGTGAGCGCAACACCAGCAAGGAGTACCCACCATGAGCGACAACAAGCAAGTGACGACTGTGGCCAATGCTTCTCCATCGGCCGGTTTCGGGCAAGACGCGCAGCGCGCAGCGCTGCCGGCGGTCGATGTGTTCGAGGATGCCCATGCCATCACGCTGCTGGCCGACCTGCCCGGCGTGGCGAAGGAGCAGCTGGAGCTCAAGGTCGACGGCGAGGCGCTGCTGATCGAGGGCAGCATGCAGCCGCGCACCCCGGACGGCCTGGAGGCCCTCCATGCCGAAGTGCGGGTGCCGCGTTTCCGGCGCAGGTTCACCCTCAGCCGTGAACTCGACACGACCCGCATCGAAGCCAACCTGAAAGACGGTGTCCTGAGTCTGCGCATTCCCAAGCAGGCGCATGCGCAGCTGCGTCGGATCGCCGTGACGGCGGGTTGACGGCCGGAGCGGTTTGAACAACTGGATGCGAACTTTCTAAAGGATGAACCATGACCAAGCTTGCAGAGCAACTCAAGCAGGGTGCGGATCAGGCCTGGGAGTCGCTGTCGGAAGGCTGGCGCGAGCTCAGTGCCCGCGCCAGCGGCGCCCTGACGCGCTTCTGGCCTGCACCAACTGACGCCGGTGGTGCCTCTGAGGCGACCGATACCGCCGGCCGATCGGCCCCCAGCGCGCCCGCCGCGCCGCAGGACGCATGGCCACCGCTGACCGGCTGGGCGTTCATGGCGGCCGATGTGTTCGATGACGCCGACAAGGTCATCGTGCGCATCGAGGCCCCCGGCATGCGGCGCGAGGACTTCAACGTCGATCTGCACGGCGACTTGCTCACCGTATGGGGCGAGAAACGCATCGACCGTGAAGCAACTGACGGCCGTTGGCGCCTTGTGCAATGCGCCTACGGCAGGTTCCGCCGCGATGTGGCCTTGCCGGTGCCGGTCAAAGCCGACATGACCAAGGCAACCTACCGCGACGGCGTGCTGCGCATCGAACTGCCCAAGTCCGAAACAGCGCGTGCCAGGCGCGTCGCGGTGCAAACCGGCTGAGTGCCGGAGCGTCGAAAAGCCTGTGTGACTGACGGGCTGGCCAGGGCCAGCCCATGCATCGACGCCGCCCGGCACCGTCCGGGCGGTCTGCTTGTGAAGTACGAAAAAACTAGATCGATTGCTGGAGGGAATATGGTGTCAACACCACCGTCTGCAGAAAGGTCTGAACGCAGCTCGACGCTCAAGGAGTTCCGGCTGCAATGGCGGTTGATGAACGCCTACGAGCGCTTCGAGCAACTGGTGGTGCTGGCGCTTGGCCTCATCATTGCGGCTGTCATCGTGATGGCGCTGCTGCAGCTCTACCGCCGTGTCGTGCCGCTGTTGATCGGCGGCGCCATCGATCCGCTGGACCACGACGTGTTCCAGTCGCTTTTCGGCGCCATCTTCACGGTATTGATCGCGATGGAGTTCAAACACTCCATCGTGCGCGCCGCCATGCGCAGGGAAAGCATCGTGCAGGTTCGTACCGTGCTGCTGATCGCGCTGCTGGCACTCAGCCGCAAGTTCGTCATCCTCGATTCGGCGACCACGCCTGCATCGACCATCGCTGCGCTGGGGTTCGCCACGCTGGTGCTTGGTTTCGTTGGCTGGCTGCTGCGAGAGAGGGGGGCGGGCGCGGCTGCTGGACATTGATCCCAGGAATCCGCAAGCAAAGGAACGTCGTACCCATGTCCCCAAGTTCGACCACCGTATCTCTGGTTCTCGGGAGTGGCGGCGCACGCGGTCTGGCGCACATCGGCGTGATCCAGTGGCTCACCGAGAACGGCTACACGATCCAGTCGATAGCCGGCACGTCCATCGGCGCATTGGTGGGCGGCATCTACGCGACCCACAAGCTCGAGGTGTATGCAGAGTGGGTGCTGGCGCTGGAGCGCAAGCACGTGCTGCGCCTGCTCGACCCGACCATTGGCGGGCCGGGCCTGTTCAAGGGCGAACGCGTCATTGGCGTTCTGCGCGAACTGATCGGCGACTGCGCCATCGAGGCATTGCCCATGGCATTCACAGCAGTGGCGACGGACCTGGCCTCCAGGGAAGAAGTCTGGTTGCGCGAGGGCCAGCTGTTCGATGCCATCCGGGCGTCCATCGCGACGCCGCTGGTCTTCACGCCCTTCAGGCACGGCAGCCGCACGCTGCTGGACGGTGCATTGGTCAATCCGGTCCCCATCGCGCCCACGCTCGAGGATGCCACGGACCTGACCGTTGTCGTCAACCTCAGCGGCGCCGCGGAGCCACGCGTCTTGCCACCGGTCAGCGACTCATTGATCAACGACAACGGCTACCGGAAGCGCATCGCCCGATTCATCGACGGACTGCAGGCAGCCCGCGTGCCCGCCGCACCCCGGCACGGGCTGCTCGACGTGGCGTTCACGTCCATGCAGGCCATGCAGGACACGATCACGCAGCTGCGGCTGTCTGCCTACGCACCGGGCGTGACGATCGAGATTCCGCGCAATGCCTGCGGCTTCTTCGAGTTCTGGCGCGCGGACGAACTGATCGAGCTCGGGCGGGAGCGCGCAGCATCGGCATTTGCACGTGCAGGGCGGTAGCCGCGGCCCTGCACATCCATTCGCAAGCCTTAATGGCGCTGGTGCTGCTGAGCGCCTGGTTGCCTGGTGGTGATTCCCGCCGCCCATGGCGCGCTCGCGCCGGCCAGTGAAGCCGTGCGCTGGATGCGCCGTACGGCGTCACGCGCCAACAGGTAGGCCTGGGCTTGCCGCTCCGACATGATGGAGATTCCGCCAGACCGCGTGGCAGCGTTGCGGGTGGTGCGACCTCTTCCTGAAGAGGGAGCTGTCGAATGCGAATTCATGATCAAACTCCTTTCTTTGGTGGGTGGACGGACTTTTGGTGAAGGCTTCCATCAGGCCCGTCGAAGACGGAAAAATAGCAACTCCGCGCCAAAATTTCAAGCCATGTCGGGCTGCGCACCACGCAGCACTCGAAGCCTCTACCCCCGCGCCGCCAGCACCCTGTCCACCATCACCCCCGCCTGCCCCAGGTGGTTGGCCGGCTCGCACATGGCCTCCAGCTGCGCGCGCGTAACATGCTTCGTGATCTCCGGATGCACCGCCAGGATCTCGATCAACGGCCGGTTCTCGGCGATGGCTTCGCGGCACAGGTCGTACACCAGGTCGTGCGCATATTCGCGGCCGATGTAGGGCCCCAGGCCCATCATCACGGCCTCGGACATCACCAGGCCGTTGGTCATGGCTATGTTCGAACGCATGCGGCCGGTGTCCACCTCCAGGCCCTTCAGGATGAACTTGGTCTGCTTCAGCGCGCCCGACATCAGGCAGAAGATCTCGGGCAGCGACACCCATTCGATCTCCCAGGGGCCGGTGGAGCGCTCGTGGTCGGCCACCATCGCGTCCATGAGCGCGGCAGCGTGCTGGCGTGCCACCGAGATGTTGGCGTGGATGTACAGGCACGAGATCGGGTTGCGCTTTTGCGGCATCGTCGACGACGAGCCACGCCCCGGCGCGAAGGGTTCGAACACCTCGGCCACCTCGGTCTGCATCATGAGCTTCACATCCATCGCGATCTTGCCGAGTGAACCGCCCACCAGGCCCAGGAAGGCGCCCACTTCGGCAATGGTGTCGCGCACCGTGTGCCAGGAGATCAGCGGCTGGGCCAGGCCCAGCTCCTGCATCAACGCGGCCTGGGTTTCCATCGCGCCCTGCTCCAGCGACGACAGCGTGCCCGATGCACCGCCGAACTCGCCCATCAGCACGCGCGGCTTGAGCTGCTGCAGCCGTTCGCGGTGGCGGTCGATGCCGGCCAGGATGCTGGCCATCTTGTAGCCGAAGGTGATGGGCGTGGCCTGTTGCAGGTTGGAGCGGCCGATGACCGGTGTCTCGCGGTATTTCAGCGCGAGCGCAGCCAGCGCATCGCCGATCTCGTCCAGGTCCTGCTCCACGAGCGCCAAGCCCTCGCGCATCTGCAGCACCGCGGCGGTGTCGGTGATGTCCTGCGTGGTGGCGCCCCAGTGGCAGTACTCACCGAGCTTGTCGCGGCAGTGGGCGTTGATCTGGTTGACCACCGCGATGATGGGGTAGCCGATCTGCTCGGTCTTGGCCTTGAGCTGCACCCAGTCGATCTGCGACAGCTCGCAGTTCTTGACGATCTCGTCGGCCGCCTCCTGCGGAATGATGCCGAGCTGGCCCTGCACCTTGGCCAGTGCGCGTTCGATGTCCAGGTACTTGGCGGTGCGGTTCTCGTCGGACCAGACCTCGCGCATGCGCGCGTCGCTGAACATGTCGCCGAAGATGCGCGAGTCGATGATGGTGGCAGCCATGGTGTGGGTCTCTTTCTGTAGCGGGTGTGAAGGGGTCAGTCGCGGGCCAGGGCCAGTGTGCGGTGGGCTTGCAGGACGACTGGGCGGTCGACCATGCGGCCGTCCAGGCGTGCGGTGCCGGGGGATGCTTCTTCGGCCATCAGCACGCGGCGCGCCCATTCCAGGGCCTGCTCGGAGGGACGCAATGCCGCGTGGATGGGTGCCACCTGGCTGGGGTGGATGCACAGCTTGGCGCCGAAGCCCAGTCGGCGTGATTGCGCCAGGTCGGCCAGCAGGCGCACGCTGTCGTCGAGCTGTGGGGTGACGCCGGCAACGGGCGCCGGCAGGCCGGCCACGCGCGAGGCGATGGCGATGCGGCTGGCCGCATAAGCCAGGCCGCTGGCGTCGTCGGTGATGTCGATGTCCAGGTCCAGCGCGAAGTCCAGCGTGCCGAACAGCAAACGCGTGACGCCGCTGGTGGAGGCAAGCGCGTCGACCTGGGCCACGCCGCGGGCACTCTCGACCAGCGCCAGCACCCGGGCGCCAGGAATGGCCTCTGCCACGGCGGCGATCTGCCAACGCTCCTCGGCCTTGGGCAGCACGGCTTGCGTGCAGCCGCAGGCCTGCAGCGCGCGCAGGTCGTCGGCGAAGTGCTTGGATGCGGCGTCGTTGATGCGCACGGCGACGCGGGCGCGGTCTGCTGGTGCAGCGTCAGCGAACCAGCGCGCGATGGTGTCGCGCGCCTGCGCCTTGTCGTCCTCGGCCACGGCATCCTCCAGGTCCAGCAGCACGCAGTCAGCGCCGCTGGCCAGGGCCTTATGGAATCGCTCTGGCCGCGTGCCCGGCACGAAGAGGTAGGTGCGCGGCGGCAGGCTGGATGCGGTGGCCATCGGATGCATTGCTCAGACAGCCTGTACGTCGTGCAGGGCCTGGATGTCGGCTGCGCCGTAGCCCAGCTCGGCCAGGATGGCATCGGTGTGCTGGCCCAGCGCGGGCACCGGGTCCATGCGCGGGCCGCCCGCCTCACCACCCCAGCTGCCCGGCGGCAGCATCGCGGGGAGTGGGCCTTGCGGCGAACCAACCTCGGTCCAGCGGCCACGGGCCTGGAGCTGCGGGTGCGCCCACACCTCGGCCATGGTGTTGACCTGGGCGTTCGCGATCTGCGCCTGCTCCAGCCGCTCGACCACCTGGGCGACCGTCAGCGAGGCGAACGCGTCCACGATGATCTGGCGCAGCGCCACGCGCTCGGCCACACGCTTGAAGTTGGCGGTGAAACGCGGGTCGGTGGCCAGGGCGGGCTGATGCAGCACCTTCTCGCAGAAGCTGAGCCATTCCCGTTCGTTCTGCAGGCCCAGCATCACGGTGCCGCCGTCGCCCACCGGCCCCACAGGAAAGGGTCCGTACGGGTAGATCGTGGCATGGCTGGCGCCCGTGCGCGGTGGCGGCGCTGCGCCCTCGAAGGCGTAGTACAGCGGGTAGCTGGTCCACTCGGCCAGCGATTCGAGCATGGAGATGTCGATGCGCTGGCCCCTGCCTGTCTGCATGCGTTGCATCAACGCAGCCAGGATATTGGTGTACGCGTACATGCCGGCTGCAATGTCGGCGATGGACGGGCCGGCCTTGCAGGGCTCGTCGGGCGTGCCGGTCACGGACACGAAGCCGGCCTCGCTCTGGATCAGCAGGTCGTAGGCCTTCTTGTCGCGGTACGGACCGGGGTTCACCAGGTCGTCGCCGTAGCCGGAGATGTCGCAGACGATCAGGCCGGGTTTGCGCTGCGACAGGGCCTCATAGCCCATGCCCAGCCGCGCGGCGGCGCCGGGCGCGAGGTTCTGCACCACCACGTCGGCCTTCTCCAGCACCAGGCGCTCCAGCACCTTGGCGGCCTCGGGATGCTTCACGTCCAACGTCAGGCTTTCCTTGGAACGGTTGGTCCAGACGAAGTGCGAGGCCAGGCCGCGTACGCGCTGGTCGTAGCCGCGGGCGAAGTCGCCGCTGCCCGGGCGCTCGATCTTGATGACCCGCGCGCCCAGGTCGGCGAGCTGGCGGGTGGCGAACGGCGCCGCGATGGCGTGTTCGAGCGTGACGACGGTGATGCCCTTGAGGGGTTGCATGTGCGTGTTCTCCCGTTCAGCGCAGCGTGGCGGTGGCGTCCATCGTGAGCCAGCCTTCGTGGTCGCTGGCCCACAGCCGCACGGTCTTGCCGTCGGCCTGCAGTTCGCCGTTCACATGGAAGGGATGCAGGTCGAAGGTGGGCCGCACGGCCTTGAATCGAAAGCTCGCCACGTCGGCCCCAGGCAGCTGGCGGCGCAACAGGTCCATCAGCAAGGTGGCGATCAACGGGCCGTGCACGATGAGGCCGGGGTAGCCTTCCACTTCGGTGACGTACTTGCGGTCGTAGTGGATGCGGTGGCCGTTGAAGGTCAGCGCCGAGTAGCGGAACAGCAGCACGTCGTCGGGCACGATCTCGCGCCGCCAGCCCGTGGCCTCGACGCCCTGCGCGGCGGCCTGCGGTGGCGGGGCCACGTCGTTCGGGCCCTGGGCCTCGCGGTAGACGATGTCGTGGAACTCCACCAGCGCCGGGTCGGTGGCGCCGTTGCAGCGCACTTCATGGCGCACCTTCACGAACACCAGTGGGCCCGTGCGGCCTTCCTTGGCGCTCACGTCGTCGATGGTGGAGGTGCGGGCCACCGCGTCGCCCACGCGGATCGGCGTGTGGAACGTGAACTGGCTGCCCGCCCACATGCGCCGCGGCAGCGGCACAGGGGGCATGAAGCCGCCGCGCTTGGCATGGCCATCGGCGCCGATGTCCGACTGGCGGTGCTTGGGCAGGAAGTACAGCCAGTGCCACAGCGGCGGCAGCGCGGTGCCGGTAGGGGCGTCGGCGGTGGGATGGTCCAGCGTGGCCGTGAGGGCGACCACGGGCGCGGTGGTGATGGTGTCCTGGACGGTCTCGCTGCGGCCGATCCAGTCGCGCAATGCGTCAGCTTGCAAGGTCACGGGTGTCTCCGATGGGGCATGGTGGGGGTGGAAGGCTGTGAGCGCCACTATGACCGGCTTGTGTGCACGCGTGAATTGCAATATTCGGAGGCATTGATCCACGAGGCGCATGAGTGCCATGGACTCTGAGGTCGCGCGGATTGATATCCACAGTGCATCAATCCTTCCGAAAATGCCAATTCACAACATCAGCGGCAGCCCGAACAATCCGGGCCATGAGCAAGACCATCCCCTGTGTACTGATGCGTGCCGGCACCTCGCGCGGCCCTTTCTTTCTGCGTGAGTGGCTGCCCGAGGGCGACGAGGCGCGCAACGAGGCGCTGATCGGTGCCATCGGCGCCTCCGACCCGCTGCAGCTCGATGGCGTGGGCGGCGGTAGCACCCTCAACAGCAAGGTAGCCATCGTCTCGCGCTCCACGCAGCCCGATTGCGACCTGGACTATCTGTTCGCGCAGGTGGGTGTGGGGCACCGCTCGGTGGACCTGCGGCCCAATTGCGGCAACATGCTCTCGGGCGTGGCGCCGTTCGCCATCGAGCAGGGTCTGGTCGCGGCCCAGGACGGCACGACCAAGGTACGCGTGTACAACGTGAACACCCGCTCCCGCATCGACGTGACGGTGTGCACCCCGGGTGGCCGCGTGAGCTACGAGGGCGATGCGCGCATCGACGGCGTGGCGGGCACGGCGGCACCCATCCTGCTGGACTTCCTCGATGCCTGGGGCGCCGTCACCGGGCAGGTGTTTCCCACCGGGCAGCGCATCGACCGCATCCAGGGCGTGGAGGTGAGCTGCATCGACGCCGCCATGCCGCTGATGATCGTGCGCGCCGCCGACCTGGGCCTGTCCGGCCGCGAAAAACCCGTGGCGCTGGACGCGGACACCGCGCTGCTGGAGCGCATCGAGGCGCTGCGCCTGGAGGCGGGCCGGCGCATGGGTCTGGGCGATGTGTCCGACAGCGTGATCCCCAAGCCCGTGCTGGTCAGCGCAGGGGACGCGCCCGCCAGCATCACCTCGCGGTATTTCACGCCCCGGCGCTGCCATGCCTCGCATGCGGTGACCGGCGCCATCGGCGTGGCCAGCGCCTTCGCACTGCCCGGCACGGTGGCCAGTGGCATGCTGCGCGCGGCGGGCCGCCACCAGCTGGCCGTGCTGCATCCGGCGGGGCAGATCGACATCGAGGTGGAGATGGAAGGCGAGGGCGCGCAGGTGCAGGTGTGCCGCGCCGCCCTGGTGCGCACGGCACGCAAGATCATGCAGGGCGAACTGCATCTGCCCAACTACGTGTTCTCGCGCCCCGAAGCAGCGACGGCCGCCGCCTCCGCCCCTATCTCTGCGACCTTAGCGGCCAAGGCCGCCCGCAAGGCCCTGACCATCATCGTGCCCACCAGCGCCGGCGGCGGCAACGACACCATGGCCCGCACGCTGGCGGCCCGTCTCGCGCCGCTGCTGGGGCAGGAGGTGCTGGTGGACAACCGCGCCGGTGCCAACGGTGCCATTGCCAGTGAATACGTTGCGCGCTCCGCGCCGGATGGCCAGACGCTGCTGTTCGGCTATGTGGGCACGCATGCCATGAACCCGGCGCTGCAGAAGCTGGACTACGACCCCGTCCTGGACTTCGCGGCCATCGGGCTGGTGGGCTCCTCGCCCACGCTGATGGTGGCGCATCCTGGCGTGGCCGAGGCCGACGTGCCATCCCTCGTGCGCCGCCTGCGCGCGCAGCCCGGTTGTTATGGTTATGCCTCCGCCGGGGACGGCACGGCACCGCACTTCGCCGCGGAACTGTTCCAGTTGGCCACAGGCACCCGCATGCAGGGCCGGGCCTTCGAAGGTGCGGCACCGGCCATCGCCGACACCGCGGCCGGGCGCTCGCAGCTGATGTTTCCCAGCTTGTTCACCGCCTACCCCTTTCTGCAGAGCGGCATGCTGCGCGCACTGGCGGTCGCGGGACCCACGCGCTTGCCGGGGTTCCCGGATGTACCCACGCTGGCGGAAGTGGGCGTGCAGGGCGTGGAACTCGCGCAGTGGTATGGCCTGTTCGCGCCCGCCGGCACGCCACCGGACACCGTGGCCATGCTCCATGCGGCCTTGAACGAGGTGCTGGCGGAGGCATCGGTGCGCCAACAGTTCGAGCGCCATGGCGCGAGCGTGGAGAGCGGCCCCGCCCATCGACTGGCCTCGCGCGTCCAGGACGAACTCCAGAGGTGGCGCGCCGTGGTGGGTTCGAGCAGTTTTGCGCGGCAGGATGCGTTGGCGCCGGCGCTCACGGACTGAAGGTTTGCGGCGCGACAGGGCACGCAGACTGGAGGATGGAGTCGCCTGCAGGCAGTGACCCAGGGCGTGGGTGCCATGCGTGCCGGGGCTTTCATCGGCGACGCGAAGGCGACGAAGGGCGTTGCGTGGGGATTGGAAGAATTGGAACAAATGAAACACTATGGTACAAACGAAACATGTACCGCCGTTTCCTGTTTCAGCACCCCGGATTTGCGCCCCGATGAAGGCCCGCCCCGACAAGCAAGGCGCTACGGACGCAGCGGTGCCCCCCGCCACGACGCTGCAGGGCACGCTGCGCCTCATCGAGGCCCGCCATGCCGCGCTGGGCCCCGAGCTGCAGCGCTGCGCGCGCTGGGTGGCTGACCACCCGCGCGAAGTCGGCCTGCTGTCGATGCGGCGCCAGGCAGAGCTGGCCGGTGCAACGCCCACCAGCATGGTGCGCATGGCGCGCGCGCTCGGCTTCGCGGACTACAACGCCTTGCGCCGCCCTTTCCAGGATGCGCTGGCCGGCCCCGAGGGCAGTTTCCATGCGCGGGCCCACCATCTGCAGGCGACGGCCGGCGCGGGGCAGGGCGCGGCGCTCGATGCCTCGCTCGATACCCTGTTGCTGGACAACGTGCGCTCGGCCACGGTGCTGAACCAGGCCGCCGCCATCGACGCCGCTGCCGATGCCATGCTGGCGGCGCGGCGCGTGGCCTTCCTGGGCGTGCGCTCCTGCTTCGCGATCAGTTTCCACTTCCACTACACCTACGGCCTGGTGGCGCCGAACGGGCTGCTGATCCACGGCCTGGGCGGCGCCTTTCCGGACCAGGTGGATGCGCTGGAGCCCGGTGACCTGCTGGTGTGCATCACGCAGCAACCTTATGGCCGTCCCACCATCGAGGCGCTGCAGGCCTGCCACAGCCGCGGCGTGGCCGTGCTCGCGCTGACCGACAGCCCCTTGTCGCCAGCCGCCGCGCATGCCGACCACCTGCTGTATTACCAGGCGCAGTCGCCCTCGTTCTTCCCCTCGATGCTGGGCCCGCTGGCGCTCGTGGAGCGGCTGCTCGTGCACCTGGCCGCGCGTGGTGGCCAGCCGCTGCTGGACCGGCTGGCCGCGGTCGAGGGCCGGCTGCGTGCCAACCAGGCCTACTGGTCCGCTCCCCGCGCCAAGCCTTCCCCGAAGACACCCAGAACCCCCAAGACATCCCCATGACCCGCATCTTCCACCGCCAGCTCCGCGGCGCCCTGCCCGAGGCCGTGTCCGCCAGCGGCCTCACCATCACCGACAACCAGGGGCGCGAGTACATCGACGCCTGCGGCGGCGCCGCCGTCTCCTGCCTGGGCCACAACCACCCCGAGGTACTGGCCGCCATGCGTGCGCAGCTGGAGCGGCTGGACTACGCCCACACCAGCTTCTTCTCCACGCGCGTGGCCGAGGAACTGGCCGAGGAACTGACCGCGCACGCGCCGGCCGGCATGGACCATGTGTACCTCGTCTCCGGTGGCTCGGAGGCCATGGAGGCCGCACTCAAGATGGCGCGCCAGCACTTCATGGAGATCGGCCAGCCGCAGCGCCGCCACTTCATCGGCCGGCGCCAGAGTTACCACGGCAACACGCTGGGCGCGCTGGCCGTGGGCGGCAATGCCTGGCGGCGCGCGCAGTTCGAGCCGCTGCTGATCGACGTGCAGCATGTCGCGCCCTGTTATGCCTACCGCGACCAGCGCTCCGACGAGACGGCAACGCAGTACGGACAGCGCCTGATCGCCGAGATCGAAGCCACCGTGCAGCGCCTGGGCCCCGAGACGGTGATCGGCATCTGCATGGAGCCCGTGGTGGGCGCCACGCTGGGCGCCGTGCCGCCCGTGCCGGGCTACTTCCCGGCGCTGCGCGCCTTGTGTGACCGGCACGGCATCCTGCTGATCGCCGACGAGGTGATGTGTGGCATGGGCCGCACCGGCAGCCTGCATGCGCTGGCACAGGAGGCCGTGGTGCCCGACCTCATGACCGTGGCCAAGGGTCTGGGTGGTGGCTACCAGGCCATCGGCGCTGTATTGGTGCAATCGCACATCTACGAATCCTTCCGCCAGGGCAGCGGCATGTTCATGCACGGCCACACCTACCTGGGCCACCCGGTGGCCTGCGCGGCGGCGCTGGCGGTGCAGCGCATCGTGCAGCGCGACGGCCTGGTGGAAGCAGTGCGCGTGCGCGGGCAGCAGCTGCGCGGCGCGCTGGATGCCGCCTTCGGTGCCCACCCGCAGGTGGGCGACGTGCGGGGCCGCGGCCTGTTCCAGGCCATCGAGCTGGTGGCTGAACGGGCCAGCAAGCAGCCCTTCGACCCGAAGCTGCGTGTCAACGCCCGCATCCGCGACGCGGCCATGGCGCGGGGCCTGATGGTCTATGCGATGGGCGGCACGGTCGATGGCCGCGTGGGCGACCACGTGTTGCTGGCGCCGCCCTTCACCAGCAGCGCGGCGGACATCGACACCATCACCTCGCGTTTTGCCGAGGCCGTGCAGGCCGCGCTCACCGAAGTGACTTGAAGACACGCTGCTTTCCTTTCCACTCCTCCAGAGGTTCCACCATGACCACTTCCGCTTCCACCCGTGTCCTGCGCCGCAGCGTGCTGACCCTGGCCTGTGCCGCCACCGCGCTGGCCTGCCTGCCCGTGGCTGCCCAGGACTTCCCCACGCAGCCCATCCGCATCGTCGTGCCCTTCACGCCCGGCGGCACCACCGACCTGCTGGCCCGCCTGGTGGCCGAGGGCCTGCGCCAGCGCCTGGGCCAGACCGTGGTGGTGGACAACAAGGCCGGTGCCGGCGGCAACATCGGCAGCGCCGAGGTGGCGCGCGCCAAGCCCGATGGCTACACGCTGCTGATGGCCACGCCCGGCCCGCTGGCCATCAACCAGTACACGTATGCCAGCACCGGCTTCGATGCCGAGAAGCAGCTCGTCGCCGTCTCCAACGTGGCGATGGTGCCCAACGTGCTGGTCGCCAGCCCGCAGAGCGGCATCAAGACCCTGGCGGACCTGCTGGCGCGCGCCAAGGCCGCACCGGGGAAGCTCAACTACGCCAGCGCCGGCATGGGCAGCACCAGCCATCTGGCGGGCGAGCTGGTCAAGAGCATGGGCAAGGTGAGCATGACGCACATCCCCTACCGCGGTGTGGCCCCCGCCATGGCCGACGTGGCGGCCGGCCAGATCGACGTGATGTTCGACAACCTGCCCACTGCCATCCAGCTGATAGAGGCCGGCAAGGTGGTGCCGCTGGGTGTGAGCGTGAAGAACCGTGTGCCGACCCTGCCCAACGTGCCTGCCATCAGCGAAGTGTTGCCCGGTTACGAAGTGGGTTCATGGTTCGGCATCGTGGCGCCGGCCGGCACGCCCGAGCCCGTGCTGCGCAAGCTCGCAGGCGCCATCGCCGACTTCGTGAAGCAGGCTGACACGCGCGAGCGCATCGCCAAGATGGGCGCCACGGCCGATGGCAGCACGCCCGAGGCCTTCACTGCGCTCATCAAGTCCGAGCAGGTGAAGTTCAAGGAGATCGTGCAGCGCGCCAACATCAAGGTGGAGTGAGCACGATGCCGCGCAGAAGGCTCTTCGTCGCGCGCCTCTGGTACGAGGGCAATGCCTTCTGCCTGCTGCCGGCCACGCAGGCGGACTTCGCGCGCCGTGAATGGCGCCGTGGCGACGAAGCCCTGGCGGCCGCGCGGGACACGGCCACCGAACTCGCCGCCGTCTGCGACTTCATCGATGCCCAGCCCGGCTGGGAGATGGTGGTGTCGCGTTGCGCCTCGGCGCTGCCTGCCGGCCCCATCGAGGACGCGGTCTTCGATGCGTTCCTGGCCGAGGTGCTGGAGGATCTCGCGCGGGGTGGCCCTTGGGATGCCGTCTACCTGAGCCTGCACGGCGCGGGCATCACGGCGCGGCGCGATGCGCCGGAGCTGGAACTGGTGCAGGCGCTGCGAGCGGCGCTGCCCCACACACCCCTCGCCGCCAGCTTCGACCTGCATGCCAACCATGCCCCCGCGCTGGCGCAGCTGCTGACCGTGGCCAGTGGTTACCGCACCTACCCGCACATCGACATGCGCGAGACCGCCGCGCGGGTGCTGGAGCTGCTGCGCCGCACGGTGGAGGGCGAGATCCGCCCCGTGGGCGTGTTGCGCAACGAGGGCCTGTACCTGTCCAGCGCCAACATGCGCACCGCCGCCGGGCCGATGGCCGAACTGCAGGCCGCCGCGCGGGCACAGGAGCAGGGCGCGGTGCTGGACGTGGCCGTCTTCGGCGGCTTCGCGTACGCCAACTCGTCGAACATCGGCGCCAGCGTCATGGCCTGGGCCGATGGAGATGCCGCCGCCGCGCAGGCCGCGACGGATGCCGTCTATGCCCGCCTGCAGGTGTTGGCGCCACAGTTCGATATCCCGTTGATCCCCCCCGCCGAAGGCCTGGCGCAGGCCCTGCGTTCGCCGGGCCTGGTGGCCGTGACGGACGCAGCCGACAACCCGCTGTCGGGCGGCATCGGCGACACGCCGGAGCTGCTGCGCGCGTTGCTGGCAGCAGGCATCGGCGAGCCGACGGTCTTCGCATCCTTCGCGGATGCCGGTGTGGTGGCCGCAGCGCAGGCCGCCGGCGTGGGTGCCGCCATTGACGTGCAGCTGGGTGGCCGGCGCACAGCCTTGTTCGGCGCACCCGTGCCCTTGCGTGTGCAGGTGGAGCGGCTCACCCACGGCCGCTTCGTCAACACCGGGCCGATGGAGCGCGGTGCGGCCGTGGAATGCGGCGACAGCGTGGTGCTGCGCCAAGGCGCCTTGCGCATCATCGTGACCACGCACGTGGCGCCCTGCAACGATCCGGCGTTCTTCGACCTGCACGGCATCGACCTCGCGGCGACGCGCCTGTTGTGCGTGAAGGCCAAGAACCATTTCCGCGGCGCCTTCGCCGAGCGCTGCGCGGCCATCGTGGATGTGGACGTGCCCGGGCCGGCAACGCTGGACCTCTCCCGGCTGCCGCTGCGGCGCCGTCCGTAACCGCCAAGAAACGGAGCGCGCCACAAGGGCATGCGAAAGATGTTGCAATGCAACATTGTTGCCGCGTGACGGGTTTGCCGTGCGCGACCAGCGCCTTCCTTTCGTGTTGCGCCTTCGATGTCCACCTCCACGCTCCCTCTCTCTCTCCCCGGCCAGGCGGCCGGACACAGCGCCCGTTCTGCCTGGGCCCTGTTCGCCCTGGCCCTGGGCGGCTTCGCGATCGGCACCACCGAGTTCGCGACCATGAGCCTGCTGCCCTTCTTCGCACCGGAGCTGGGCATCGACGAACCCACGGCCGGCCATGTGATCAGCGCCTATGCGGCGGGCGTGGTGGTGGGTGCCCCCCTGATCGCCATGCTGGGCGCCCGTTTCCCGCGCCGCACGCTGCTGATCGCGCTGATGGCGGTGTTCGCGCTGGCCAACGGGCTGAGCGCGCTGGCTCCGTCCTACGGCTGGATGCTGGTGTTCCGTTTCCTGAGCGGCCTGCCGCATGGGGCGTACTTCGGGGTGGCGGCCCTGGTGGCGGCCTCGCTGGTGCCGCCGCAGCGGCGCACGCAGGCCGTGAGCCGCGTGATGCTGGGCCTGACGGTGGCCACCATCATCGGTGTGCCGCTGGCCAACGGCCTGGGCCAATGGGTGGGCTGGCGCTGGGGCTTCGTGGTGGTGGCGGTGCTGGCGTTGGCCACGGCCGTGCTGGTGGCGCTGCATGCGCCGCGTGACACGGTGCAACCGGGCGCGGGCGTGATGCGCGAACTGGGGGCACTGCGCCGGCGGCAGGTCTGGCTCACGCTGGGCATCAGCGCGGTGGGCTTTGGCGGCATGTTCGCGGTCTATACCTACCTGGGCTCCACGCTGGTCGCGGTGACGGGCGCGTCCCTGGCCACGCTGCCCTGGGTGCTGGCGGTGTTCGGCGTGGGCATGACCGTGGGCACCGTGCTGTGTGCATGGGCGGCCGACAAGGCGCTGATGCCGGCGGCCGGTGGCATGCTGGTGTGGGCCATCATCGCGCTGGCGCTATACCCTTTTGCGGTCGGCAGCCTGTGGACCCTGTACCCCGTGGTGTTCCTCATCGGCTGCAGCGGCGGCCTGGGCGTGGCGCTGCAGACGCGGCTGATGGATGTGGCCGGCGACGCGCAGACGTTGGCCGCGGCCCTGAACCACTCGGCCTTCAACACGGCCAATGCGCTTGGCCCGCTGCTCGCGGGCTGGACCATCGCGGCCGGCTACGGCTGGGAGTCCAGCGGCTGGGTGGGCTGCCTGCTGGCGCTGGGAGGCCTGGGCATCTGGGGCGTGGCCGTGTGGGACGAGCGGCGCACCGGCAGGACGCCGGGTGCCGGCCCGCTGCCGGTGGCACGCAGTGCCGAGGCCGCGGCCCGGTAGCCGCTACGGCATTGCGCGCGCTGCGGCTGCCAGGCAGCGCCGCGCTTGGGCTTACTTGCCGAACAGCCGCAGCACGTGCTGCCAGGCACGCAACATGAACCCGGCGCGCTCCACATCGGCCTGTGCGACCAGCGGAGCCTCTGCCACTTGCTTCCCGTTCGCGGTGGCCACCACCTTGCCGATCACCGTGCCCTCGGCCACGTGCGATCCAATCAGTAGCCTTGGAGCGCGGTGCGGGTGGGCTATGGCATCGATCTGTGGGCCCTGGGGATCGTCTTCTCTATCAGGAGATGTTGAACACGTTCAAATTCCGCAAGGAAGGCTTGCGCAGGCTCGCGTGTTGCGCGTAGTCAAGCGCTGCATCACGCAACTCGGCGTCGGCCTCCGGGTGGATTCACCAGCGCAGGTGTCAGGCGTGCTTGGACTCGGGCAAGAGCCACATCGCCAGGGACCCATTTCGCGCTGCAGGCTCGCACATCCTCGCGTCGCCGATGCGCGAGTTGGTAGCAGACCTCCTGCGCCGGCGATTTGGGCTCGAAGCTGAAGCTCAGGCCATGGATTGCGTCGTGAAAGTGTTCAACCGCGAGACCTATGCGCAGCGCTGTGCGGGCAGCGTGAGGTGATGCGCGCTGGGGCGCGGGCGGGCCGCTGTCCTTCGCTGCGCAGCCAGGCCCACCAGCCCGAGTGCAACCAACGCCAGGCTACCGGGCTCGGGAACTGCATTGCCCGGTTCACGCAGGCTGAGGGATTGCATCCTGAAACCGAGCGGCGCATTGGGGCCCCCGCCATCGAACATCAGCACGCCGAAGACGTAGGGGCTGCTCGCTCCGAAGAAATCCACCAGGTCTGGAAGGGCGTCCGATGGCAGAAGATCGTCTCTCGGGGGCTGGAACGCAAACATGAGTCCATCGAATGTGTCCAGAAATCCTGCCGAGTCGGGTCCCGTTGCGTCCAGGTTGGATGCGATCAGGAACACGCGATCGCCGCTGGGACCGGACCGGTCCCGGACTTGGTAGGTTCCGCCGGTCGATGTGAACGTCCAGGCGCCTATCGCGGTCGTGCTGGACAGGAAGCCAGCGTACCTGCCGTCTAGGATGCCGGCCACCTGATCGGGCACATCGGTGTCCAGCGTGAACGCGCCAGTGACCATGTCCCCCGGCCGAATGGAACTGTTTGCGCGAACTATGTCGGGGGCGGCGATGACCGCACCGGTGAAGTCGTAGGTCACCAACGCAGCCTGCGCCGCGGCCCCCCACGCGAAGGGGGCCATCACCAGAAGCAGGGCACGCAGGAATGGGGTCATGGGAGGTTCCTCAAAGTTTTACCGTCGTTAAGCCGGATCGTATATTAGAATTTACCGACGGTAAACAATTTTTTCGCCATCAAATCGTGTCTGACGACCTGCCTCCCCCGACCCGCATCGAAAAGCGCCGCGCGCTCGTGAAGGTCGACTTCGTGGATGCCGCATATGCCGTCATCGCCAAGCACGGCCTAGAAGGTTTCACGCTGGGCCTGGTCGCGGACGAGATGGGCCTGCGCAAGCAGGCGCTCTACCACTACTTCCCGTCCAAGGAGGCGTTGCTGTTCGAGGTGGCGCTGGCCGAGCTCACCAACTCCGCGAATGCCGTGGCCGCCGCGGTCGAGAAGACCGAGCGGGGGGTGGATGCCATCGAAGCGCTGCTGCGCACGTTTTTCGATTTCTTCGCGCGCAGGATCCGGCTGTTCCAGCTGGCCCACACCGCGATGCCCTTCTTCGACCTCAAGCGCATGCTGACGCCGGACAACCTGGTGCGCGTGCGGCCGCTGAACGACCTGCTGCTCGCCGGCGCGGCACAGCGGCTGCAGGCCGATGCCAAAGGCGCTCTGGGTCCTGCCGAGGCGCGCAGGCTGGCCTTTGTCGCCTACACGTCGGTGCTGGGGCTGCTGACCATGAAGGCGCTGGTGGAGTCGGCCGACGACCCGCTGGTGCACCAGGACACCGACATGATCGACGCGCTGGTCGCCGTCTTTCGGAAGTCCACCACTTCCACCGCCTCCACCGCCTCCACCGCCTCTACCGCCTCTACCGCTCTTACTGATTCCGCCTCCCCCACCTCCCGATCAGCCAGGAAAAAGTGATGCCCTTCAGCCTCGACAACCCGGTCTTCGTGACCTACGCCATCGCCGCCAGCCTGGCGATCCTCAAGCTCATAGCGCACGCCTTCTACACCGTCGTCCAGATGGTGCGCAGCGACGGCGGCTACCTCAACCCCGAAGACCTGCGCAAGACCTTGTTCAACCCGAACCCGGACCCGCGGCAACTGGGCGCGTACGACGGTGTGGAGCGGGCGCGCCGCATGCACCGCAACGAGATGGAGAACACGCCGGCCTTCCTGGTGGCCGGGCTGCTGCTGGTGGCCGTGGCGCCCGGCGCGCTGTTCGCCGCGATCACCATGTACGGCTACCTGCTGGCGCGGCTGGGCCACACCTTTGCCTATGCCACGCAGCGCGACCACGAGGTGCGTGCCGCGTTCTTCACCGTGGGCGCGCTGCTCACGGTGGCGATGGTGGTGTATGTGCTGGTGAGCGTGCTGCAGCGGTAACAGGGACAGGAGAGGGTGGGGCGTGGCCCGCGCTGCGCCCTGTGGCCCTCAAGGCGGGGCCCACCTGGCGCATCACCCCGCCATGCGCGCCGCCAGGTCCCGCGCCAGCCGCGCACTGGCCCCCTTGCCCGTCACCGCCAGCGCCGGCACGTGCGCCAGCATGCGCTCGAACACCGCGCGTACTTCGTCGGCGCCGATGTCCTCCACCATCGCCACCGCATCGTCCAGGGGCAGCACGGTGCCGCTGGCCAGCAGCTCTTCCACGGCCTGCTCCATCGTGGCGTAGGTGCGTTCGGCCGCGCGCACGCGCGACACGGTCAGCTGGTTGCGGGCGCGCTCCAGGTGCACGGGGTCGATGGCGGCCGCCTGCGCACGCAGCAGGTCGCGCGTGGCCGTGACCAGCGCGTCCAGCTTGTCGGGCGTGGTCACGGCGTGCACCACGAAGTTGGCCCAGACGTCGCCCTTGTCGATCGAGGCCTCGGCCGTGTAGGCCAGGCCGAGCTGCTCGCGGATGGTGTCGACCAGCGGCGACGACATGCCGCCGCCGAACAGGTTGGCCGCCACCGCCGCGGCCATGCGCCAGCGCTGCTGCGCCACCGCATCGGCCTGCGCGGGCACCACGGGCCAGGCGATGTTGACAAACACCTGCGACACCTGCGTGAAGCGCCGCCCTAAGGCCTGCCCCACGTAGCGCCCGGGCGCCGGCGGCGTGGCCACCGCGGGAGCGGGCGCATCAGGTGCATCCGGCGAAGAGGGCATCGCGCCGAACAGATCCCCGGCCAGCGCCATCCAGGCCTCGACGTCGAAGTTGCCGGCCGCCGCGACCACCGTCTTGCCCGCCACATAGTGCGACTGCACGTGGCGCACCAGGTCGCTGCGCGTAAAGCCCTCGATGTTGGCGAGCGTGCCGATCACGGGCATGCCCATGGAGGCATCGCCCCACAGGGCCCGGTCCAGCAGCACGTCGGCGCTGTCCTGTGGATCCTCGTCGTACTCGATGGCCTCCTGGCGGATCACGTCCAGCTCGCGCTGCAGCTCGTGCGCGGGGAAGGTGCTGTTCAGCACGATGTCGGCCGTCATGCGCAACAGCCGGTCCGCATGCCGGCCCAGGCCCGTCATGAAATACCCCGTCGCGTCCTTGCCGGTGAAGGCGTTGACATCCGCTCCCAGCCGCTCCGCGTCCAGGTTGATCGCCTGCACGTTGCGCGTGGCCGTGCCCTTGAACGCCATGTGCTCCAGCACGTGGCTGATGCCGTTGGTGGCCGGCGTCTCGTCGCGCGAGCCCACCCGCAGGAACACGCCCACGCTGACGCTCTGCACGTGCGGCATCGGCACAGCGAGCAGCCGCACGCCGTTGGGCAGTGTGCGAAGGGTGGCAGCGGTGCTGCCGGTGCTCCGGGTGAGCCCGTCCGATGGGTGGGCCATGGCTCAGTGCCCTTCCTGCTGCGGTTGCGGCGTGACGGTGACACCGTACAGCGCCAGCAGGCCGACCATGTGCCCGATGGACACGCCCGGCTCGCCCGCTTCGACACGGCCGATGGTCTGCACATGCACGCCCAGGCGCGCGGCTGCGGCCGCCTGGCCTTCGCCTGCGGCCAGGCGTGCGGTCTTGGCGGCTGCGCCCAGCGCGCGGATGGTGTGCAGGGCGTCGTTGGTGATGTCGGTGGAGATGCGCTTGCCTTGGGTCATGGGTGGATTGTCGTTGGGCGTGCAACCGGGCGTATGTGGTGGCTCCTCGGCCAACTTATGCGCATGTCGCGGAGCACCTCAGTCTCGCACCTGCTGCCAGCTACAGCCCTGGGGCGTGGACGCTTGGGGAAATCGCTTTGCGTGTTTTACGGACTCCGCTGTTAGCATGCCAGCGTCGTAAAACAAGGTAGGCTGACCGCTGACGACTTCTCATGCCATCTGGACCACCGCCGACAGGCTTGCTGACTTCACGGAAGATCCGTGCTTTCACGCTTGATACGTCGGTATTGCGCGCCTCTGGATTCCGTTTGGAGCAAGGCGCACTGCGCCAGCTCTCTCATCAACTGCCTCCTTGGCTTAGCCTGTGGATGTCCTCTGTGGTCTTGGAAGAGGTTTCTCGCCAAAGAGCCGCTAATGTGCAGGCAGCAGCAGATCAGGCCAAACTTGCTTGGGGAAATTTGAATCGGCATCTGGACCGGTCGGAAGATGCGGGGGCGATGGCCGCCAAAGCGGATCAGCTTGCGTCACTCGCCAACGAGTACTTCTCAGGCCAGATGTCGCGATTCATCCAGTCGCACGCAGGACAGGTTGTAGGATTGAGCTGGGACGGGCTGGCTCCCGCGATGTTTAGAGCCTATTTTTCCGGCGCTGCTCCGTTCAGTACTGGTAACAAAAAGCATGAGTTCCCCGACGCCGCTGCCCTGCTGTCTCTGGAAGCGCTTGCAGCCCAGCGCAGCATTTTTGTCCTCGCCGTGTCGATGGATGATGGGTGGCATCACTACGGAGATTCGTCTGAGAGGATTTACTGCTTGCGAGGCCTGTCGGATCTCGCGGGGTTGTATAGGTCGACGGGGCCGGAGACTCAGATGGCCCGCGCAGCATTGTCTGCGTACTTCCGGTCAACGGGCCCAACGCAAGATCTCAACCTCGGCCACGTGGTGAGGGATGGCCTGCGGGAAGTCGACGTCATAGCCACGGCGCCCGCGGTATTCACGAACTTCGTTGGGGTGGAGGTGACAGACCTGAAGCTCACCGCGTTTCAGGTTGACCCTGAGGCCATCGGAGTGTGGATGACATCTGGCAAGCGAAATGAGTGCGCGGCGGAAATTGCAATTGAGTGCACCATTGAGTTCCAAGTGTGCTTTTTCGCTCGAGTTGCTGCACGGGGTCTCGGGCCCGTGTCCATGAGAGAGGAGGCAACCCGCTCTGTCGTGCGTACGCTTCCGTTAAATTTGGCTCTAGCACTTCACACTGTCGATAGACCGACAGCCTTACCACAGGCTATTTCGCATGTCTCCCTCGTTCCAACGGAGTACCGGCTTCGGTTGGTGGAAGATGAAGTCCCGGGCAGCATTCGCGAGTTGCTCCCGTGGTACTGGCGTGAAATGGATGACGATATTCCGTTTTAGGGCCGAAGGCCGAGTGAGCACCCCAGTAGCGCCGGGCGCAAAGGCGCAATGCGGTGCCCATCGAAGCGCATAGGGAGAACCAAGGGATGTCGCTTTTTTCTCCAGTAGCCGGTGGCCGAGCTACCCAGGCTGGAATGAGCTTCCAGGCCGGCGTTAGCGCATGGTTCGCCGCTCATCTTTTAAGCCGCGTAGCGATTGGTACTCGCTTCGGACTGGGAAGAGGTGCTATCGCAGAACGTCTTCAGTTCGAGACGGGGCGGAATCTCGATGACATTGAGGTTCGTCTGTCTGATGGGAGTCTGGTCAGCGTTCAGTGCAAAACCAATGTGGCGCTATCCGGTGCGGACGGGTCCGCTCTGGCGTCGGTGATCAAACAGCTGATAGGTCTATATCGAACCGTTTCGGCGGCAGGGGAGTCTGCTACTGGGGTTTTGGCAGTCTCGGTGAGTGCACCTGCTTCGCTTGATGATCTAAACCGCGCCTGCCGAATGTTCGATGTCGGAGGTACTTGGGAGGAGGTCTATGGCCGTGTCAATCAAAGTGAACGGGGTGCACTCGATATCTTTCGGGAACACGTAGCGCGCTTGTGGGCCGATGCCTCGAATGATCCTGTACCTGAGGCAGCGCTAAGAGATATGGCTCGCCTGTTCCGCTTGGTGCGGTTTGACATCCATCCAGGAGGCGCGGATTGGCGTGAGGCGGTAGCGACCCTGCAAAGCGGACTTTTCGGAGACTCGGCAACGAGCGAGACTGCGATGGCCGAACTCCAGCGCATCGCTCAAGAGCTGATCCGCAAGGGAGCGCCCTCGGACAGAGACGGCTGGCTGCGTTCCATTCGCAAGGCAGGTATCGACGACCGCCGTGCGCCTGGGTTCGACGCCGACATCGAGAAGCTTCGTCAGTGGACGACAGCAGAGCTTGAGCGGCTGGAGCGACACGCTTTGCTGGCTGGTGATGCGGAGATTCCTCGTCAGTGTCTACCTTCGCTGAAAGACGCTATCGCGAACGGAAGTCTCTTGGTTGTTGGTGAGCCTGGTGCAGGAAAGACTGGTGTCTTGGTGCAATACGCGAGGCAGTTGTTCTCCAGCGGAGCACCAACTGTATTTCTCTCGGTGGATGATCTTGCCGCCACCTCTGATGGAGCCGCACTTCGGCGGGCGCTCGACATTGAGAACGACCTTCTCGATGTGCTTGGCGCGTGGCCTGGGACGTCGCTCGCAGTCCTAGTCATTGACGCACTCGATGCATCAAGAGGCGGCGCGTCAGAGGCAGTATTTGCACGACTCATCGAAGGCGTAGTCAAGAAACATGGGCAGCGGTGGTCCGTTGTTGCCTCGATTCGCACATTTGACTTGCGGCATGGGAAGCGACTACGTGCTCTCATGCAAGGAAAACCGCCCGACGAGAAATACGCTGAAGCCGGCCTTGAATCCGTCCGACACTTTTCGATTCCGAGGCTCGTCGACGCTGAGCTGACGTTCATCGGCGAGGCGAAACCCATAGTCGGACGATTGTTGTTGGCCGCGCCGACGCCAATTCGAGTACTGCTGAGGAACGTCTTCAACCTATCACTTGCGGCAGAGTTGGTAAGTGGGGGCTTGGCCCCTGAGGCGATCCAAGGCTTCACCAGTCAGAGTCAGCTGATATCGCGATATGAGGACGAGCGGCTAGACACTCATCGGCTGCGACGTGTGGTTGCCGAGGTAGTCGGCGAGATGGCCCGCCAAGAACGTCTCGTGGTCAAACAGGACCGCATAAAGAACGACGCGTTGGAAGAGGCAATAGCCACTGGGGTTCTGGTTCAAGCGCCGCAGGACCGCATCTCCTTTGCGCACCACGTTCTGTTCGACCATGCCGTCGGGCGCTTCTATCTTGACTTAGACGACGCAGCTGCGCTCACGGCGCAGGTTACAGGTCAGCCTGCGATCGGCCTTCTATTAGGCCCAGGTCTACGGTTCGCCATCATGGACAAATGGGAGACAGGCCCCGCCGGAAAGGACGCCGCTTGGCAGCTAGCTGCGGGCCTGACCTCCCATAGCGACATGGACCCCGTGCTTGGCAGCATTGCCTTACGCACGGTAATTGACAGCGTGCAGACGGTGAACGATGTGCAGCCCTTGGCCATTCTTGTGAGCCAGCGCGATCGTTGGCCTGAAACGGGATATGTGCTTTCAAGAGCATCGAGGTTCGTGCGAGTGAATCTTCTCGCACAAAGTAGCCCTGGTGCTGCAACGATGCTGGCATGGGCGGACGCTGCGCGCCGCGCGGCCATGACAGGCGCAACAGAGCACCTTGATGGAGTGCGAATTCTTCTCCTGACGTTGATGGAGAGCGGTGACTTCGAGGACCCGGACTTTGCTGCTGCCTTCGGTGCTGCCGCCCGCTTGATGCTTTCGACAGCCTGGTCTGACGAGAAGCTGTCGGGGTACGCGAGCAACGCGATTCGTTTTGTGGCACGCGCATTTGAGTCCGATCCCGTCGCGTCAGAGCAGCTCTTGCAGCAGGTGATCTCCGAGCCCCACTTCGCTAGCCACGCATCGCAGGAAGCCCCTTGGCTTGCCGAAGGCACTCGCTACATGCTGAACACCGCTCCTGCTTTTGTGGAGCGGATCTTTGCATGCTTGTTTGGTAAAGAGTCCCCACAACACGGGGAGACCTTTATCGGCGGTCCGAGCAGGATTCTTCCGCTTCGCTCGAATCACCAGCAGGACTATGAACACGCCCGTTGGCACTTGGAAGAGGTGCTTCCAAAGTTCCTGCAAGCTTCGCCGACGTATGCTACACGCGCCGTCAGTAGCTGCGTCATAGGACTTGCAGCAGAAGAACAGATCGGTGGAACGCAACAGCTGACCCACGTGTCTGTGCAAGGGGCAGCCGTCGTGCTTACCATCGTCGATGACAGTTTCTCGATGGAGGAGTGGCGCGAAGCTGAGGGACACGAAGGAACCGAGAGGAGATTGCTTAGAGCGTTCGCGGATTTCCTGCGCTCTTGCTCTGAGGATGACTTCCGTCGTTGCACGGATGCCGGGCTACGTACGCCTGTCTCATCCTCGGTCGTTGCTCGGTTGTTCGGAATCGCTGCCGAACGCCTGGGAATTGTCGACGACATACTGTGGCCAATTGCCACAGAGGACGAGGTCATTCTTGGCTGGCGCTTGTCGCGCGACGCCATTGCTTACGTGGCTTCCGCGTTACCTAGGAGGCCAACTGATCAGCGAGCTGCGTTTGAGCAGCGACTTCTTGAGAGGGTTGGAGATTCGGATGACGACACAAGGAAGCAGTGGGAGTACTGCACTAAGCGACTCCTTTCCCTGATCGAACCCGGCAACCTGCTTTCGCCCGAGCTAGGTGCGTATCGGGCTGAGCTCGCTGAGCAGGGTGAGCTGACAGGCAACCCTCCCTACATGTCGATATCGACTGGCTGGTCAGGCGGTGATGAGGACATTGTTGACTCCCTGTTGCGTCGTCACGGAGTCGACACAGATGCTGGCCCGGACGGAATAGTGATGGGGTCGGTCCGGCCGCTCAACGATTTCCTCAAAGCGAACGCTGAGAGCCTGGACCGGGCCGGGGTCACAACGATCTGGACGTACATACAGAATGTCGTTTTGTCGATCGACAGGCGCGGCGGTGCCGCGGCAAACGCAGAGACTCTTCGTGCAGCGTGGGGTTACGTAAGTAACGGTGCTGTGCGCATCGCCGAGAGTGATACATATATGCCGGGCTACGAAGGGAATCCGTCGGCGGATGAGTTTCTGACGATGCTGGATCGACTATCAGAAAGTCCATTCCCAGAGCCCTCAAGTGAGCACTCGGGAACAATGGGCTGGGGGAACTGGGACGTGCGGGTGTATGCGGCCCAAGGCTACGTGGCGCTTGCACGCAAAGGTCTAGATGGCGACTTCGAGCCGAGATTTCGCAGGATGCTGGTCGATCCTGTTCCCACTGTTCGTCATCAAATTAGCTGTGCACTCAATACGTTATGGGATGTAGCAAGACCCACGATGTGGCAGCTGATGGAGTTCGTCGCCGAACATGAAACCCATCCCGAAGTGCTCGCGTTCTTTGTTAGCGGACCAATGGGGCGGATGGCCGGTGCGGACCCGGATCGCTGCGCCTTGATCGTATCTAAGGTTCTTGGAGCGGCAGAAGCATATGCCGTGGCGAAGGAAGATGGAAGAGGCGACCTAACTGAGGCTGTCGCAATGATCGCGGCGCATTTATGGTTGGGCCGAGGTGATCTGATAGCGAAGCAGTGGATAGATGGCTGGATCGCCAACCTTTCGGTTGGCAGCAGGTTTGTAGGCCGGCTGATTTCCGAACTTAGAGGTCCGCTTTTTCTGAAGTGGGATGAGAAGGTTGAAGCGAATCGCGGCGCGACGATTCAGAACAGGGCAAGGGAACTCCTGTCTGTGATCGTAGATGCCGAGATTGCCGAGTTGAATGAAGCGAAAGACCTGCTTCGCGACGGTAAGCAGGAATTGGCTGCGCCGCTCTACCGCCGCAGCGGTCACCATCTTGAGCATGCGGCGAATCAACTCTACTTCGGCTCAGGTGCTTCTTCTGCGGCGCGCGGAAACTCCAACTTTGCCAGCAGCTTGAGCAACAAGCAGCGGAAAGAGGAATTCATTGTCGAGTACGGCGACCTTCTGCAGAGAATCGGTGACACGGGAATCTCTTCGATCGTCTACCACTTGGTCGAGTTGTACGAATTCCTGGCTGAGGCTTCACCAGAAGCCGTATTTGATCGAATATCTGACTTGTTGCTTGGGCCGGCGGCCAGCGATGGATATCAGTTCGAAAGCCTAGCCGAAACTGCACTGGTTCGTCTGGTGCAGATGTACTTGGCTGACTACCGATCAGTGTTTTCAGATAACGCTCGACGGGAACGACTCGTAAAGGTCCTCGAACTGTTTTCCAGGGCTGGAGCTCCTGAGGCGCTGCGCCTGCTGTATGAACTTCCGGACCTGCTGCGATGAGCGCGCTCGCGGAAGTGCAGCGGGTGGGAAGGGCCCTCGCTGACTGCTTTGGGACATTCAGTCGAACCGAGCAGGTTCTTCGCGAGGAACTCTCGTGCTCTCAACAAGGCACATCGGCGCAAGCGATCGACATGCTGGAACGAAGAACACGTCGCTTTCTTGTTGATGGAATCTTGAGGGCTCTGGGCTGGGATGCGGCCGACCCGACTGCAGTACGCGAGGAAGCTCGATCGTCATCGGGCACGGGTGATCCGCTCTATTTTGACTATCTTGGACTGTCGGGCGATGCTCGTACGCCAGTGCTAATCGTGGAAGCCAAGGGCGCCGATATTGGCGCTCCTCGGCCAAAGAGAGGCGGTACGTTGAGCGCCGTCGATACAGCAAAGTTTCTGGCGAAGGAAATTTCGATCTCAAAGGGTTCAGACGGTGTGTCTCTTGTCACTGCTGAATGGCGAAGCTATCTGGGTGATCTTCGGACCTACGTCCGGTCTCTCGATTCCGCCGGAAAAGCTACTCTTCGCCGCGTTGTCATCACTACCGGAAAGTGGCTGACGATCTTCAATGACCCAATTTCAACCTTCGTTGACGACGGATTTCCAGACCCGAGCAGCATTCACTTCTTTTCTAGCATCGAGGACATACAGGCTGAGGTCGAGAGAATCTACTTGTTGCTTCACCGGCGATGCCTGGTGGACGGCATTCCGCTCACCACGTCTGTCGCGGATGCTCTTCGCTGGATGCGCAGCGACCATGTGAGTGGCTATCTACGTGCTGCACTGGTCGCAACTACTAAGAGCGGCGCCAAGAGGCGCCCTTACCCCACTCGGTCAATTTATCCTGCGCTTGCCATCGAAACTGGAAACCGAGTGTTTATCGTCGTCGACTACGACACACCTGCGGTCGAAGAGAAGATGGAAGTTGATGACATTGCCTATCTCCTCGATGCTATGCAGGCAAGGGGTACAGCCCTTGAGCAACGAATGCGCAGCGTGATTGGGCCTGCAGCGACGCCAAAGTCCCTGGCGGCTTTTGTTGGTCTGCCCGCATCAGTGGCTAGTACATTGATGCGCGAACGGGTGACAGTTGAGCCGGTTTCTAGCGCCGCGCTTGCTGGTGGTGACCCCCAAGTGAAGCGCCTTGTGAATGTCACCGGCGAGGTAGGGGTCGATAGCGAGTTTGTGATCATCACGGGCGAGGCGTGGTTCTACAAGCTCAATGAGCCAATGGGACCTGAATGCTCATATCACCTGTGGCGAGCTGCCAGGGAAAGCGGAGTTGCCTCCGACCAGGCTCCGATGTCCTATTCCCACGAGTCTTTCACTCAAGATTCTCAGGCACGCCACTGCGCCCATGGAGATCATCGAGCTGTACGAAATCGCCGCTGCCAGATGGACGCCATAGAGACTCATCTTTGCTGTCGCGCCTGCGTGTTCGAGCAAGTGTGTTGGGGCAACGATCACGCGCCGATTCCTTGCCCTACTGTCCCGCCGAGCACGGCAACCGCGGTGGTGGTACAGGTCGTGCCGTAGGGTTAACATGCTCTGGCTGACTAGTGCCTCTCACTGGCGGCTGGCTCCATCAGTGGTCACCCGCTTGCAGCGATGACGGACTGCAACCAGTCCGTACCAGTTCTCTCAGCTTCGCACCGAACCACAGTGATGCCTGGACGAGTCAGTCCACAGTGCCGGCGCTGTTCGAATAGGGACTGGATAAATAACACGCCCCACCAAGTGTGCCCAGTGCACTAGGTCACCAAACCCCATCTACGCTGTGGCGGTGAACCTCAAAAGCCACCAACAACGCATCAATCAACGCCCTCGTCTTCGCCGACAAATGGCTACGCGTCGGAAACACCGCATGCACATCCGCCGCTGGCAACTGCCACTCCGGCAACACCCGCACCAGCTGCCCCGCACGCACCAGCGGCGCCGCCTCCCACAACGAGCGCATCACCACGCCGTGCCCGTCCAGCGCCCAGCCCAGCACCGACTCGCCATCGTTCGACGCCAGCGGCCCGCGCACCTTGACTGTCTCGCTGCGGGCGCCCTGGCGCAGGTGCCAGGTGCCGAAGGTCTCGTCGCTCTCGCGGATGAACAGGCAGGCGTGGCGTGCCAGCTCGCGCGGCGCCGTGGGCGTGCCGAC
This sequence comes from Burkholderiaceae bacterium, assembly GCA_965278985.1. GTDB lineage: Bacteria > Pseudomonadota > Gammaproteobacteria > Burkholderiales > Burkholderiaceae_C > CAISIP01. The sequence goes on from OZ257131.1 coordinate 5,888,230, forward strand.
GCGGCGCAGGTAGGCGGGCGCCGCGAGCAGCGCGCGCTGGTTGTGGGCCAGTAGCCGGGCGCTCAGGCGCGCGTCGGGCAGCTCGCCCACGCGCACCTCGAGGTCGAAGCCCTGTTCGACGATGTGCACGGGCTGGTCGGTCAAGTGGAGTTGCACGTCCACCTCGGGGTACTGCCGTACGAAGCGTGACAGCACGGGCGCCACATGCCGGCGCCCGAAGCCCAGCGTGGCGGCCACGCGCACCAGGCCCTTGGGCAATGCGCGGCTGCCGGCCACCTGGCGCTCCAGCGCGTCCAGCTCCTCCAGCACGCGCGCGCCTTCGCGCAGGTAGGTCTCGCCCTCGGGGGTCAGGCCGATGCGGCGCGTGGTCCGCTGCAGCAGGCGCACGCCCAGGCGGCGCTCCAGCGCGGCCAGGCGCTTGCTCACTGCCGGCGGCGTCAGACCCAGCTGGCGCGCGGCCGCGGCAAGGCTGCCCTGCTGGACGAGCAGGGTGAAGAAGGCGAGGTCCGAGAAGCCGTCCATTCGTGAATCCTGCGACCGAAAGCGATGAATGCCATTGGCATTATGTCGCCCGCTTTCATGCCTAAGATCGACGCCCATGACGTCCTTTGCCGATTCCTCTGTCTTGCTCCCGGGCTTCGTGCCACACCACGTGGACGTGGGCGACGGCCTGCAGATCCACGCGATGGTGGGTGGCCAGGGCGCGCCCCTGCTGCTGCTGCACGGCCATCCGCAGACGCATGTGATCTGGCACCGCGTGGCGCCGCTTCTCGCGCAGGAGCGCACGCTGGTGCTCGCGGACCTGCGGGGGTACGGCGGCTCGTCCAAGCCCGCGGGCGATGCGGGCCATGCCCGCTACAGCAAGCGCACCATGGCGCGGGACATGCTGCGCCTGATGCAGGGCCTGGGCCACGCGCGCTTCGACGTGCTGGCCCATGACCGCGGCGCACGCGTGGCGCACCGCCTGGCGATGGACCACGCGCAGGCCGTGCAGCGCCTCGTGCTGCTGGACATCGCGCCCACGCTGGCCATGTACGAGCAGACGTCACAGGAATTCGCGCGCGCCTACTGGCACTGGTTCTTCCTGATCCAGCCCGCGCCGCTGCCCGAGCGGCTGATCGAGGCCGACCCGGCCGCCTATGTGCGCGACGTGATGGGCCGGCGCAGCGCGGGCCTGGCGCCCTTCGACCCGCGGGCCCTGGCCGCGTACGCGCAGGGCCTGGCGCAGCCCGGTGCCGCGCACGGCCTGTGCGAGGACTACCGCGCGTCCGCCGGCATCGACCTGGAGCACGACCGCGCGGACCGCGACGCCGGCCGCACGCTCACGCAGCCGCTGCTGGCGCTGTGGGGTGCCGAGGGCGTGGTGCAGCGCTGCTTCGACCCGCTGGCCGAATGGCGCCGCGTGGCCAGCGACGTGCGCGGCGAGGCGTTGCCCTGCGGCCACTACATCGCCGAGGAGGCGCCCGAGGCGCTGCTGGCGCGCGTGCTGCCTTTCCTGAACGAGGGCCAAGAATGACCCCCCGCACCCTCTACCAGAAGCTGCTGGCCAGCCACACCGTCGCCACGCTCGACGACGAACACGTGCTGCTGTTCTGCGACCTGCACCTGATGAACGAATACACCAGCCCCCAGGCCTTCGCGGGCCTGCACGAGGCGGGCCGCGGCGTGCTGGCGCCGGGCCGCAACGTGGCGGTGGTGAGCCACATCATCCCCACGCATGCGGGTGCCACGCGCGTGATCGCCGACCCCGCCTCTGCCCTGCAGGCCAGCAACCTGCGCCGCAACTGCGAGCGGCACGGCATCGCACTCTTCGACACCAACGACCCGCTGCAGGGCATCGAGCACGTGGTGGCGCCCGAGCACGGGCTGGTGCGCCCCGGCATGGTCATCGTCTGCGGCGACAGCCACACCACGACGTACGGCGCGCTGGGCGCCCTGGGCTTCGGCATCGGCACCTCCGAGGTGGAGCATGTGCTGGCCACGCAGACGCTGGTGTACCGGCGCGCGAAGAGCATGCGCATCCGCATCGACGGCACGCTGCCGCGCGGCACCACCGCCAAGGACCTGGTGCTGGCGCTGATCGGCCACATCGGCGCGCAGGGCGCGCGCGGCTACGTGGTGGAGTTCTGCGGCGCGGCCGTGGAAGCCTTGAGCGTCGAGGCCCGCTTCACGCTGTGCAACATGGCGGTGGAGGCGGGTGCACGCGGCGCCCTCATCGCGCCCGATGCGCGCGCCATCGACTACGTGCTGGAGCGTGCACACGACATCACCGGCGACACGCGTTCCGCCGCGCTGCAGGCCTGGGCCGCGTTGCACAGCGACCCCGGCGCCGTGTTCGACGCGGAGCTGGCCTTCGACGCCACCGGCGTCGCCCCCCACGTCACCTGGGGCACCAGCCCCGACCAGGTGGTGCCGGTGGACGGCCGCGTGCCGCACCCCGAGCAGTTTCCCGAAGGCCCGCAGCGCATCAGCGCGCGCCGCGCCCTGGGCTACACGCGGCTGGAGGCGGGCGCTGCGCTGGCCGGCACGCCCGTGCAGCATGTGTTCATCGGCTCCTGCACCAACGCGCGCATCGAGGACCTGCGCGAGGTCGCCGCCGTCGTGCGCGGCCGCCGCGTGGTGGACTCCGTGCGCGCGATGGTCGTGCCCGGCTCCGGCGCCGTGAAGGCCCAGGCCGAGGCCGAGGGCCTGGCGCAGGTGCTGCTGAACGCCGGCTTCGAATGGCGCAACCCCGGCTGCTCCATGTGCCTGGCCATGAACGACGACGTGCTGGGCGAGGGCGTGCGCTGCGCCTCCACCACCAACCGCAACTTCGAAGGCCGCCAGGGCCGCGGCGCCATCACCCACCTCATGAGCCCCGCCATGGCTGCCGCGGCCGCGGTCACGGGGCGCATCACCGACGTGCGCACGCTGGAGACCCACCATGCCTGACCACACCGCAGACACGCGCATCACCGGCCGCGCCGCCGCACTGCGCATCCCCAACCTCGACACCGACCAGATCATGCCCAAGCAGTTCCTGCGCGGCATCGACAAGCAGGGCCTGGCGGCGGGGCTGCTCTACGACCTGCGCTTCGACGGCCAGGGCCACCCGCGGCCCGACTGCGTGCTGAACCAGCCCGCGTACGCCGGCACGTCCATCCTGCTGGCCGACGCCAACTTCGGCTGCGGCTCCAGCCGCGAGCATGCGGTGTGGGGCCTGCTGCAATACGGCATCCGCGCCGTGATCGCGCCGAGCTACGGCGAGATCTTTTTTGGCAACGCGATGAACAACCGGCTGCTGCTGGTGACCTTGCCGCAGGCGCAGGTGGAGGCGCTGATGGCCGCCACCGAAGCGCCGGATGCCGCGCATATCACCATCGACCCCGCGCAGCAGCGCGTGCGCATCGGGGCGTTGTCGGCAGACTTCGACCTCATGCCGCTGCACCGGCGCATGTTCCTCGAAGGGGTGGACCTGGTCGGGCTGTCGATGACGTACCGGGAGCGGATCGAGGCGTTCGCGGCGGCGCAGGCCGCTGCGCAGCCGTGGCTGGCGGAGGTGGCGCGCAAGCGAGCGTTGCCGCACTGCGCTCCCTGAGACGCCACATCCGGAATGGAGGCGATGCCGCAACTTCCGAGCGGCCCGCCTTCCGGGAATTTCGGCGGGGTGATCGACGCCGACCCGGCCGCCTATGTGCGCGACGTGATGGGCCGGCGCAGCGCTGGTCTGGCGCACGCAGCCCTTGCTGGCCCAGCGCTCTGGCCCCACGCTCCGCAGGTCCCGCAGCGACCTTCGCTGAAGATTGGTGGGCCGTGCATGCCATGTGGCCATATCATTCGAATGGTTGACGATGCCGCAAGCTCAGACAAGGAGGGAACCTCGCATGACCTCGACCCTGCTGCAGCTGTATGTGTCGGGAACCTCCGCGCGCGCGGTACGAGAGATTGCCTCGGTACGGCAGGTCTGCGAACAGGAGCGCGTGGGCCGGTATCACATCGAGGTGATCGATGTTGCGGCGCAGCACCAACGCGCCGAAACCGAGAACATTCTCGCCACCCCGACGCTGGTGCTCGCCTTGCCGCTGCCCGCGCGGCGGTGGGTCGGGGACATGTCCCATCTCCATGCGTCGCTGGCAGGTCTGCATCCGGCGCCGGCGTGGGTGCCTGGCGCACAGGATGTCGGTGCAGAGTCGCTGCATGCAAGTGATGCACGTCTCCGGGAACACCTGGCGGAACAGCGCGAGGGCGCCTTGGTAGTGGACACTGCCGGCGTCGTCCAGCTGGCGAATCCGGCGGCCCAGCGGCTCTTTGCGCGGGCCGAGTCGGCCCTGGTCGGTGTCCACTTCGGGTTGCCGATGGGCGGTGCGGGCGCACAGGAAATCGCGCTGCGGCGACCCCACGGGGCGGGCGAGTTGGCCGTGCAGATCCACATGGCGCATGCGCAGTGGAACGGCGCCCCCGCGTGGATCGCCACCCTGCGCGACATGGGCGACATGGGCGAGCACCAGCGCGTGCACGACGCGCGCTCGTTGCTGGCGGCCATCGTCGATTCCTCGGACGACGCCATCATCAGCAAGGACCTTGCAGGCACGATCACCAGCTGGAACCCGGGCGCGGAGAGGATATTCGGCTACTCGGCGGCACAAGCCATCGGCCAGTCCTTGTTGATCCTGTTCCCGCCGGACCGGGTCGGCGAAGAAGCGGAGATCCTCGCGCGCATTGCCCGCGGTGAACGTGTGCGGGACTTCGAGACCGCGCGCATCTGCAAGGACGGCCGACGCATCCACGTCTCGGTATCCATATCCCCCGTGAGCGACCGCGACGGCAACGTCATCGGCGCGTCGAAGATCGCGCGCGACATCACCCAGCAGCGCATGGCACGCGACCAGCTGGCGCGCAGCGTCTCGTTGCTCTCGATAGCCGGCCGGATGGCGCTGCTGGGTGGTTGGTCCATAGACCTTCCCGCGCGCACGCTCACGTGGTCGGATGAAGTCTGCGCGATCCATGAAGTGCCGCCGGGGCAGACCCCGACGCTGGAAGGTGCCATTGCCTTCTATCCACCCGAGTACCGTGACGCGATCACGCTGCGGATCGAAAAGTGTCTGCACGACGGCACCCCCTTCGACTTCGAGCTGCAGATCGTCACCACCAGCGGGCGCCGGGTGTGGGTGCGGGCCATGGGTGAGGCGGTGGTGAACGGCGACGGCGAATGCGTGCGCGTGCAGGGGGCGTTCCAGGATATCTCTGCACGCAAGAAGGCGGAGCAGGCGCTGCGCGAGAGCGAAGCGCTCTTCCGTGCGGTGATCCAGAACTCCTGGGATGCATTTCACCTGGTCAAGCCGGACGGGCGCATCGTTTTCGAGAGCCCCTCCGTCACGCGGGTGCTGGGCTACCTGCCCGAGGAGATGGTAGGGCGCAACACGCTGGATATTGTCCACCCCGACGATCTGCACACCGTGCGCGAAGGAGCACCCGGCACCGCCGAAGCCAAGGCGGGCATGCGCACGATCGTTGTGCGTGTGCGCCACAAGGACGGTTCCTGGCGCTGGGTCGAATCCTCCTCGGTGGATCTGCTGGCCAACCCGGATGTCGGTGCGGTGGCGGTGAACTACCGCGACGTCACGGAGCGGCTTGCGTTGGAGGAGCGGCTGCGCCAGTCGCAACGGCTGGAATCGGTTGGCCAGCTCACGGGCGGCGTGGCGCACGACTTCAACAACCTCCTGACGGTGATCCTGGGGAACGCGGAATCGCTGACCGACCAATGCGGGTCGAACGCTGCGCAACGTGCGCTGGCCGAGGAGATCCTGGAGGCGGCGCAGCGCGGCGCGGACCTGACGCAACGCCTGCTGGCTTTTGCACGCAAGCAGGCGCTGGACCCCAAGGTCACGGACGTGAATGGGCTGGTGGGGAACCTGGATCGCCTGCTCAAGCGCACCTTGGGCGAAGAAGTGGAGATCGAGATCGTGGCCGACCCCGCGTTGTGGCCGGCGCTGGTCGATCCGGGGCAACTGGAGAACGCACTGCTCAACCTGTGCCTCAATGCGCGTGACGCCATGCCCGGGGGCGGGCGGCTGACCATGGAGACGCGCAACACCTGCATCGATGAAGACTACGCCAGCAAGCACGCCGAGGTCACGGCCGGCCGGTATGTGATGCTGGCAGTGTCCGACACCGGCACCGGCATTGCACCGGAGCATCTGGCGCGGGTGTTCGAGCCCTTCTTCACGACCAAGGCCAAGGGCAAGGGTACCGGCCTGGGGCTGGCCATGGTGTACGGCTTCATCAAGCAGTCCGGCGGACACGCCAGCATCTACTCCGAGCCCGGCCACGGCACCTCCGTCAAGCTGTATCTGCCGCACGCAGAAGGTGCCGCCCAAGGCGTGGCGCCCGCCCCTGCATCAGGCCTGCCAACTGGCGGAACCGAAACCATCCTGATGGTGGAAGACGACGCGTTCGTGCGTCGCTACGCGCAGGGCCAGTTGCAGAGGCTCGGCTACACCGTGCTGATCGCCGAGGACGGCCATAAGGCGCTCGCCCTGATCCGCAGCCCCCAGGTCATCGACCTGCTGTTCACCGACGTGGTGATGCCCGGCATGGGCGGGCGTGAACTGGCGGACGCAGCGCGGCAGCTGCGCCCCGGACTCAGGGTGCTGTACACCTCGGGCTACACGGAAAACGCCATTGTTCACCACGGCCGACTCGACCCCGGTGTGTTGTTGCTGGGCAAGCCGTACCGCCGCGGGGATCTGGCGCGAAAAATCCGTGAAGCGTTGACGGCGCGCTGAACCTGCCGGTGCGCCATTGGAACCAACCGCATCGGCGAGTTCCGTGTGCGCATTCCTCCGCAGCTGCACGGCAATCTGGTGCTGGAAGCCGCGGAAGAAGGTGTCAGCCTGAACCGGCTGGCGAGCGCGAAGCTGGCGGCCTGACGCTGCCGCCATCGAGAAACATCCGGGCTCAGAACCCGACCTGGTCCCCGCCCTTGAGCTCCAGGATCCGCCGCGCCTCGTCCGGCGTGGCCACCTCCAGCCCCAGCCCCTCGATGATCTGCCGCGCCGCGCGCACCTGCGCGGCGTTGGACTCGGCCAGTTGCCCCTTGCCGATCCACAGGTTGTCTTCCAGCCCCACGCGCACATGGCCGCCCATGGCCGCCGACATCGCGGCGATCTGCAGCTGCGCACGGCCCGCGCCCAGCACGCTCCAGCGGTAGGCGTCCCCGAACAGGCGGTCCGCCGTGCGCTTCATGTGGGCCACGTCGTCGGGGTGGTTGCCGATGCCGCCCAGGATGCCGAACACGCTCTGGATGAAGAGTGGGGGCTTGATCAGGTTGCGCTGGAAGAAGTGGTGCGCCGTGTACAGGTGCCCGATGTCGTAACACTCGATCTCGAAGCGCGTGTTGTTCTCGGCGCAGGAGCGCAAGATGTGCTCGATGTCCTCGAAGGTGTTGCGGAAGATGCGCCCGCGCGAGCCCTCGAGGTAAGGCCGCTCCCAGTCGTGCTGGAATTCCTTGTAGCGGCCGAGCATGGGGTACAGGCCGAAGTTCATCGAGCCCATGTTCAGCGAGGCGACTTCGGGCTTCAACTGCAGCGCGGGCTGCAGGCGCTGCTCGATGGTCATGTCGGCCGCGCCGCCGGTGGTGAAGTTCAGCACCACGTTGGAGCGGCGGCGGATCTCGGGGGCGAACTCGCGGAAGTACGACGGGTCCTGCGTGGGCCGGCCGTCCTTGGGGTCGCGCGCATGCAGGTGCACGATGGCGGCACCGGCCTCGGCGGCGCCGACGGCAGCGTCGGCGATCTCCTGCGGCGTGACCGGCAGGTGAGGCGACATCGAGGGCGTGTGGATGGAGCCGGTGATGGCGCAGGTGATGATGACTTTGGCCAAGGGCGATTCTCCGAATGGAAGTGAAGGGGGAGGCTGTCAGGCGAAGGGTAAACCTTCCGGCTCCGCGATCACCGTGTTCTGGATGTAGCCGATGCCGTCGATCTCCACCCTCATCACGTCGCCCACCTTCATGAACCGCGGCGGCGTGCGCGCCGCGCCCACGCCGGCCGGCGTGCCGGACGCGATCAGGTCGCCGGGCTCCAGCGTCATCACGGTGGAGAGGTAGGCGATCTGGTCGTAGATGTCGTAGATCATCTGGCTGGTGTTGATGTCCTGCATCACCTCGCCGTTGACCAGCATGCGCATCTGCAGGTCCATCGGGTCCTTGACTTCGTCGTCGGTCACGATCCACGGGCCGATGGGGCCGGTGGTGTTGAAGGACTTGCCCAGCGTCATGGTGGCCGAGCGGCGCTGCCAGTCGCGCACCGAGACGTCGTTGCAGACCAGGTAGCCAGCGATCACCTCGCGCGCGCGCTCCTTGGGCACATGGCGGCAGCGCTTGCCGATGACCACGCCAAGCTCGGCTTCGTAGTCCAGCTTGTCCGACACCTTGGGCAGGTGCACGGGGTCGAAGGGGCCGTTGATGCAGCTCACCTGCTTGTTGAACCAGACCTGGCTGTCGGGCACGGCCACACCGGCCTTGCGGGCTTCCTCGGCATGGGCGTGGTAGTTCATGCCGATGGCGAGGTACTTGCCGGCATCGGGCACGGGGGCTTCGAGCCGCACTTCGGCCAGGGCGTAGGTGACGGCCTGAGACAGCTCCACGGCCTTGACGCGGGCCATCAGCGCGGGGCCGCCGGCCAGGAGGGCACGCATGGAGGAGGGCAGGGCGGCATCGCTGGCGGGCAGGTCGATGACGGTGTTGTCGATGACCTTGCCGATGCTGGTGCGGCCGCGGCAGGAGAAGGTGACGAGTTTCATGGAGTCAGGGCAAAGTGAAAGGATGAATCAGGAGGACAACAGGCCGACCAGCGCCTCGGGTGGCTGGTGGCCCCAGCGGCTGATGCGGTCGTATTCACGCACGTCGTTCCAGTCGGGGCCGACCTGGCGGCCCGTGGCGCCGACTTCCACGCGCCAGCCGTCGGGGCTGATGGAATAGAAGCTCACCATGCCGTCGTTGTCGTGTTGGCCTAGTGCGTTGGCCAGCGGCGTCTTCGTCTGCAGCGCGCGCTCGAAGGCCTGGCCCACGGCCTCGACACCCGCCACTTCGAAGTTGATGTGGTGCAGCACCTGCGGCGGCATGGGCCCGGGCACGCAGGCCAGTGCCAGCGAGTGGTGGCGCGGGTTGCAGTGCAGGAAGGACACATGCATCTCCAGGCCCGGCGGGGCGGGCGGGCTCAAGGGCATGCGCAGCCAGTCGGACAGGCCCATGCCCAGGCCATCGATGCAGAAGCGCTGGGCCGCCTCGTAGACATCGGCCGACATCGCGAACACGGCGTGGCCGAAACCCTGGCCGTCCGTGACGAAGCCTTGCGGATAGTGCGGGCTGGTGAAAGGTGTCTGCGCCTCGGCCAGGCCCTGCACGATCTCCACGTCCACGCCCCAGGGGGCGCGCACTCGGGCCAGGGCCTGCACGCGGCGGGCGGCGATGTCTGCTGCGCTGCCCTGTGTGACCTCATGGCCCCCGCTGCGCAGGCGGTCGATGGTTTGCTGCCATGCGGTGGCGTCCTTGGCCTCGAAGCCCAGGCAGACGGCGTCCTTGCCCGCACCCTGCTGCACCCACACGCGATGCGCCTTGTGGTCGTCGCGGAAAGTGGGCGAGCCGTCGGCCAGCGGCTGGCCGGGCATCAGGCCCACGACCTCGGTGAAGTAACGCGCCACGACGGCGGGCTCGGGGCTCTGCAGGCCGATGTAGGCGATCTCCAGGTGTCCTTGCATGCGGCGCTCCTATTCCTTCACGGGCTGTGCATTGACGTCGCGCAGCACCTGTTCCCAGCGCAGCCGTTCCTTGGTCCAGAACTCGCTGAATTGGGCCTGGCTCATGGGCTTGGGATACACGCCGAAGCCGTCGAGGCGTTCGATCACGTCGGCCTGCGCCAGCACCGTGGCCAGGTCCTTGTGCACGCGCTCCATGGCTTTCGGGCTGGTGCCGGTGGGCGCGAGCACACCGAACCATCCGTTGACCACCAGGCCGGGGTAGGTTTCGGCCGCGGTAGGGATTTGCGTGCGCCGCGGCATGCGTTCTTCCGAGAAGATGCCCACGGCCTTGAGCTTGCCGCCTTTGACCATGGCCTCCAGCGGCGGGATGCCGTCCAGGATCAGCTGCGTGTCGCCACCCACCACCGAGGTGATGCTCTGGCCGCTCGACGTGAAGGGCACGGCGCGCAGCGGCACGCCGGCGGCCTTGGACAGCAGTTCGGCCGTGAGGTGGGGCACGGAATACTGGAAGGTGGTGGCGACCACGAACTTGTCGGGGTCGCGCTTCGCCTCGCGGATCACGTCGGCCAGCGTGTTCATCGGCGAGTCGGCGCGCACGGCCGCCATCATGGGGCCCACGCCTACCAGCGACACGCCCGTGAAGTCCTTCACGATGTCCACGTTGGTGGGGCGGTACATGTAGGGCGTGAGCGTGATGACCGAGGCCGGCACGAACACGAAGTTGTGGTTGTCCCGCTCGGCATTTTTCGCTGTCACCATGCCGATCACGCCGCCCGCGCCGGGCTTGTTGTCCACCACCACGGGCTGGCCCCACATCTTGGCGAGCTTCTCGCCGATCACGCGGGCCATGATGTCGGGCGCCGTGCCGGCCGCGGCGGGCACCAGCATGCGCACGGGCTTGGTGGGCCAGTCGGACTGGGCCCAGACGGGTTGCGCCAGCGTGGCGAGGGCCAGCGCCATGCCGCCGAGCAGGTGCAGGCGGGTTCTGGAAGGGGTTTGCATCGTTGTCTCCTGGTGTCGATGTCGTGGTGGGAGGGAATTCAGGGTCAGTGCACCGCTTCAGCCGCGGCCGGGGCGGCCTGCATGCCGCGTGCGATGTCGAGCGCGCGGATCGCGTGGTGCGGGTCGTCGCCGCGCCAGGCCACGAACTGTTCGGGGCGGACCAGCGCATAGGCCGCGCCGTACAGCGCGGGTAGTCGCGGGTCTTGCGGTGCCAGCACCTGCAGCGGCACGCCGCGCGCAGCGGCGGCATCGCGCACGGCCGAAAGCGTTGAAAGGGCTGCGGCATCGGGCGTGCCGGTGGCCAGCAGCGTGAAGCCTTGCGGCGTGAAATGGTCATACAGCGCCGCGCCGGTCTGCGTGCCGTCGTGCAGCCACAAGTGGGGTGCGCGGCAGCCGGGGCGGGCGTTGGGCACATAGTCCGGCCGCGGCGCGAGCGTGGGTGTGTCGCTAGCCTCGCGCAGCAGCACGGGCGAGTCCTCGTAGTGCGCACCGATCACCACGCCCAGCGAGTAGAACTCCGGCGCCTTCAGGTCCAGGATCTTGGCGCGGGCCTGCGCACGCACGGCGTCGGCCTCGGGGCCCTCGGCATCCAGCAGCGGGTGCACCAGGCTGCCGGAGCTGTGCTTGTGGTTCATGACGGACTCGTCCACCACGCGCTGGTGCACCTGGCGGCGCTCGACCTCGTAGCTGTCCAGCAAGGCATCTCCACCCCAGCCCGCCAGCGCGGCGGCGAGCTTCCAGCCCAGGTCGGCCGCATCGCCCACGCCCATGTTCATGCCGTGGCCGCCGAAGGGCGGGTGCAGGTGGCAGGCATCGCCGGCCAGGAACACGCGGCCCTCGCGGTAACGCTTGGCGATGAGCTGGTGCGCGGTCCACTCGTCGGTGCTCAGCACCTCCAGCGGAATGTCGAAGCCCAGCGCCTTGGGAATCAACTGCTCCACGGGCGCGTCGCCGCTGATGGCCTTGGTGTAGCCGAAGGTCCACAGGTCGCCCTGGTCCAGCGGCGCGATCACGCAGGGCACCTCGGGGTGCAGGATCCAGTACATCACGGCCGGGCCCAGCGGGTGTGCATCGGCAAGCCCCGGCGCGCGGAAAACCACGTTGCGGTGGTGCGAGAGCGGCGAAGTGCCTTCCATACGGATGCCCAATTGCTCGCGCACGGTGCTGCGCGCGCCGTCGGCACCGACGAGGTACTGCGCACGCACGGTGCTGCGGCGGCCATCGGCCATGTCCTCGATCTCGGCTTCCACGCCTTCGGCATCCTGGCGGAAGGAGAGCAGCCGCGTGCCGAACCGCATCGTGCAGGCGTCAGGAAACTCCTCCACGCGGGACCTCAGCACCGCCTCCACCTTGTACTGCGGGATCCACTGCGCGTGTTCCGCGTAGCGGTCGTCGCGCTGCGGCGCACAGCGGAAGGCGTTCTCGAAGCGCGCGATCTCGCGGCCGCGCATGCGGGTCGCGAAGACCACGTTGGAGGGGTAGTCGGTGCCGAAGGGCGACTGCGCGGCCAGGCGCTCCGCAATGTCCCAGCGGCGCAGCAGCTCGCGGGTGCGCACGTTGGTGGTCTTGGCGCGGGGCACCAGGCCCGTACGCGGGTGGCTCTCTACCAGCAGGCAGCGGCGGCCGTGCAGGCTCAGCTCCAGCGCGAGGGCCAGGCCTGCGGGGCCGCCACCCACGATGAGGACTTCGGTGTCGATGGGCGTATCAGGGCCGCCGGGCGCTTGCATGTTTCTCGTCTCCTCGTTGGGACTTCGTCTGAGGGTCGCAAGCGTAGGGCCCGCATAATGATCCGGAAAGACCATTACCTCGATTCAGGTCATGAAGAAATTCGATAGAGATCTGCAGCTCTCCGACCTGCGCGCCGTGTTGGCCCTCATGGACGCCGGCACCGTCACGCGTGCGGCCGAACGCATGGGCATGAGCCAGTCGGCGCTGAGCTACAAGCTCGAGCGCATGCGCCGCCAGTTCGGCGACCCGCTGTTCGTGCGCGTGGGCAACCGCATGGCGCCCACGCCGCTGGTGGTGCAGCTGGCCGAGCCGGCCGCGCAGGTGCTGCGCATCGTGGAGACCGACATTCGCGGACAGGCGCATTTCGACCCCGCCACGACGGACCGCGTGTTCCGCATCGGCGTCAACGAGATCGGCGCCATCGTGCTGTTGCCGCGCCTGGTGCAGCGGCTGGCAGAGGTGGCGCCCCACGCACGCATCACGCAGCTGTTGGTAGAGCCCAGCCAGCTGGCCGCGGCGCTCGAGTCAGGCGCCATGGACCTCGCTGCAGGATATGTGGGGCAGGCCGACCACAACCTGGTGCAGCGCCTGCTGTACCGGCGCGACTATGTGTGCATCGCCGCCAAGGGCCATCCGCGCGTGGGCCGCAGCGTCAGCCTGGCGCAGTTCTGCCGCGAGGGCCATGTGCAGAGCCCCGGCGTGCCGCTGACCAATGCCTGGCTCACCGACCAGCTGCAGCGCGCCAAGCTGCAGCTGGCGCCGGCCATGCTCACGCAGAGCGTGGCGGCGATCCCCTTCATCGTGGCCGCGAGCGACCTGCTGGCGTTGATACCGCGCGAGGTCTTCGAGCTGTTCCGCCCCATCGCGGCGGTCAAGACCGTGGCGCTGCCGGTGCAGGTACCGCCGGTGGTGGTGCACGAGTATTGGCACCCGCGCATGGCGGGGGATGCGGCCAACCAGTTCTTCCGGGATTTCGTGTACCGCGTGGGGCGTGAGTAGGGCGCGTGAGGGGCAGCCATCGACGCAGTTCATAACCTCTATCGAGGTCATGGCCTAGTCAGCTATCCCTGTGCTCCCTACGATGCCGTCTCGCGCCACGCCGTGTGGCCGCAGCAACACGACACCACGAAGGAGACAGACACCATGTTCGTACGCAACGCCTGGTATGTGGGCGCCTGGGCCGATGAGCTTGGCGCCGGCGCGATGCTGTCGCGCACCCTGCTGGGTGAGCCCGTGTTGTTCTACCGCCAGGGCAACGGTGCAGTCGCCGCGCTCGAAGACCGCTGCTGCCACCGCGGCCTGCCGCTGTCGCACGGCTGGGTGGTGGACGATCATGTGCAGTGCGGTTACCACGGCCTGGTCTACGACTGCAGCGGCGCGTGTGTGAAGGTGCCCGGCCAGGACCGCATCCCCGCGCAGGCGCGTGTGCGCAGCTACCCCGTGGTCGAGCAGGACCACATGTTGTGGATCTGGATGGGCGACCCGGGGCTGGCCGATGCATCGCAGATCATCCGCCACCCCTGGCACGACGACCCGCAGTGGGCCTGGATCAAGGACCGCTACCTCGTGAAGTCCCACTACCAGCTCATCACCGACAACCTCATGGACCTGACGCACGTGGGCTACGTGCACCAGCGCACCATCGGCGGCACGCCGCAGGCGCATTCGGATGCCGAGACGCAGGTCACACGGTCTGCGGAGGGCGTGCGCGTGAGCCGCTGGATGCTGGACTCGGTGCCGCCCCCGTCCTACGTGGCCGCCGTCAAATTCGGCACACCGCGCGTGGACCGCTGGATGGAGATCGATTTTTTCCCGCCCGCAGCGGTACGCATCCACACCGGCGCTGTGGACACAGGGCAGGGCGCGCGCGACGGCAACCGGAAGGGTGGCTTCGCCTTCATGGGCCTGAACTTCCAGACGCCCGAGACGGAGTCCACCACGCACTATTTCTGGTCGGGCGCGCGCAACTGCGAGCCGGGGCAGGCGGATGCCACGCAGGACGCGCTGCTCAAGAGCCTGAGCATCACCTTCGCCGAGGACAAGGTGGTGGTCGAGGCGCAGCAGGCGTCGGTGGACCGCGATCCGACGCGGCCGCTGGTGATGATCGCCTCCGATGCGGGGCTGGTGCATGCGCGGCGGTTGGTGAGCGAACTGCTCGCGAAGGAGCAGCGGGCTGCCGATGCGACGCCAGCACGGGCGGTAAGGGTGCCGATGGTGGCGGGTTGAATTGACGAAGGCCCGCTGGGCCTTGAAGGACCTGGAGAGCTTGGCGGAGATTACGGAGTGCCACGCAAGAGCCTGCGTGCGAGCAAGCTCCGCAGGTCACGGCGCGTGTCGCAGACGATGTGGATGTAGACAACACCTTCGCCCACTTCGTAGATCAGCCGGTTCTGGCCCGAGACGACTTGGCGATACCGCTCCGGTCCAAGGCCTGCCAGTTCTTCGGGAATGGAGCCGCCTTCCGGGAATGTCTGGATCACGCGCACGGAGGTCTGCAGCTTACGTGATGTGTCCAGCCAGGCCGGCTGTCCGAACTTCCGCAGTACGTAGCGGCGAATGTCCTTGAGGTCCTCTTCGGCACCCGCAAGGAAAATGACTTTCACGGCGAATCTTCCGCGTCCAAGTCCTTGAATACAGCATCCGCATCTCGGAACCTACCGTTCGTGATGTCTGCCTGGCCCAAGGCGAGCAGCCTCAACAAAGCCATGCTCTCTTCCCGCTGTTCGTAGGCATCGATGTCCATCACGATCAGCCTGGCTTCGCCGTCTTGCGTGATCACCATGGGCTCGCCCGTCTCCGATACTTCTTTGGCGATCTCGGCCGTGTGGCTTTGGAGGTAACTGATGGGTTTGACGCGGGTACCGAGCTTCATGGCGGATCCTGGGGCGAGAGTTCTGTTGCATATTAGCCCCAAGCGCCCATGTAGACGCCATGGCGCGAATAATCGTTGCCACCTGTGCTGCATGGACAGCGTCGCCACCGTCTCATGCCCTTCGACTTCCACCCCGCCGTCGCCACCTGGTTCGCGCGCACCTTCCCCGGTCCCACTGCCGCGCAGGAAGCGGCGTGGCCGCAGATACAGTCCGGCCGCCACACGCTGGTGGCCGCGCCCACGGGCTCAGGCAAGACGCTGACCGCCTTCATGGCCGCCATCGATGGGCTGGTGCGCAAGGGCCTGTCACCTGGAGGCCTGCCCGACGAGACCGTGGTGGTGTATGTCTCGCCGCTCAAGGCGCTGTCCAATGACATCCAGCGCAACCTGGAGCAGCCGCTGGCCGGCATCCGCGCGGAGCTGGCCGCGATGGGCCTGCCCGAGGTGGCGATCCGCACGGCCGTGCGCACGGGAGACACGCCGCAGCGCGAGCGCGCGCAGAGCCTGCGCCGGCCGCCGCACATCCTGGTCACCACGCCCGAGTCGCTGTACGTGCTGCTGGGCTCGGTGTCGGGGCGCCGCATGCTGGGCACGGTGCGCACCGTGATCGTGGACGAGATCCACGCGCTGGCCGCGGACAAGCGCGGCAGCCACCTGGCGCTGACGCTGGAGCGGCTGCAGGCGCTGGTGCCGGAGCCGCTGCAACCGATACAACGAATAGGTCTCTCCGCCACGCAGAAGCCCATCGAGGAGGTGGCACGTTTCCTGGTCGGCACTGCCGCGGTGCGCGACGGCGTGGCCGACTGCGCCATCGTCGACATCGGCTACGCCAAGGAGCGCGACCTGGCGCTGGTGCTGCCGCCGCAGCCGCTGGCCGCCCTGATGTCCAACGACCAGTGGGAGCAGGTCTACCGCATCGTCGCGCAGATGGCGCAGGCGCACCGCACGACGCTGGTCTTCGTGAACACGCGCCGCATGGCCGAGCGCGCCGCACGCCACCTCGGTGAACTGCTGGGCAAGGAACGCGTGGCTGCGCACCATGGCAGCCTCGCGCGCGAGGCGCGGCTCGATGCCGAGCAGCGCCTCAAGCGTGGCGACCTGCAGCTGCTGGTGGCCACGGCCTCGTTGGAGCTGGGCCTGGACATCGGCGACGTGGACCTGGTCTGCCAGCTCGGTTCGCCGCGCTCCATCGCCACCTTCCTGCAGCGCGCGGGGCGCTCGGGCCACCACGTGGGTGGCGTGCCCAAGGCGCGGCTGTTCCCGCAGTCGCGCGACGAACTCGTGGAATGCGCGGCGCTGCTGGACTGCGTGCGCCGCGGCGAGCTCGATGCGCTGCACGTCCTGCCTGCGCCGCTGGACGTGTTGTCGCAGCAGATCGTGGCCGAGACAGCCTGCCGCGAGTGGGAGGAGGACGCGCTGTACGCGCTGTGCACGCGCGCCTGGCCCTATGCGAGGCTCGCGCGTGCCGACTTCGATGCCGTGGTGCGTATGCTCGCTGAGGGCTTCGCCACACGCAACGGCCAGCGCGGCACGTATGTGCACCGTGACGGCGTGCACCACCTGCTGCGCGAGCGCAAGGGCTCGCGCATGGCCGCGCTCACCTCAGGCGGCACGATACCCGAAACCGGCGACTACGCCGTGGTGCTGGAGCCGCAGGCCCACCAGGTGGGCACCGTGCACGAAGACTTCGCGGTCGAGAGCCTGGCGGGCGATGTGTTCCAGCTCGGCAACACCAGTTATCGCATCCTGCGCATCGAGCCCGGCCGCGTGCGCGTGGAAGATGCGCAGGGCGCCGCGCCCAACATCCCCTTCTGGCTGGGCGAGGCACCGGGGCGCAGCGACGAGTTGTCCTTCGGCGTGTCCCGGTTGCGCGAGGAGATCGCCGCGCAGCTGGCGCAGGGCGGCGTGGACGCTGCCATCGCCTGGCTGCGCAACACGCTGGGCCTGGACGAAGAGGCCGCACGGCAGATGGCCGAATACCTGGGCCGCGCCGTGGCCGAACTCGGTGGCCTGCCCACGCAGCAATGCATCGTGCTGGAGCGCTTCTTCGACGAGTCGGGCGGCATGCAGCTGCTGTTGCACTCGCCTTTCGGCAGCCGCCTCAACCGCGCCTGGGGCCTGGCGCTGCGCAAGCGCTTCTGCCGCCAGTTCAACTTCGAATTGCAGGGCGCGGCCACCGAGGACACGATCATCCTCTCGCTGTCCACCAGCCACAGCTTCCCGCTGGAGGAGGTGATGCGCTACCTGCATCCGGCCACAGCAATGGACCTGCTGGTGCAGGCGCTGCTGGACGCGCCGCTGTTCGGCGTGCGCTGGCGCTGGAACGCCACCACGGCGCTGGCATTGCCGCGTTTCGTGGGCGGGCGCAAGGTGGCGCCGCAACTGCAGCGCATGAAGTCCGAGGACCTGCTGGCCTCGGTGTTCCCCGACCAGGTGGCCTGCGCCGAAAACCTCGCCGGCGACCGCGAGGTGCCCGCGCACCCGCTGGTGGCGCAGACGCTCTACGACTGCCTGTACGACGCCATGGACGCCGCCGGATGGATGCGGCTGCTGCAACGCATCGTGGCGGGCGAGGTGCAGGTCATCGCGCGCGACCTGCCGGCCCCGTCGCCGCTGGCGGCCGAGGCCTTGACCGCGCGGCCCTATGCCTTCCTCGACGATGCACCCATCGAGGAGCGGCGCACGCAGGCCGTGCAGAACCGCCGCCTCGCGGGGCCCGGCGATGCAGGCGACATGGGCCGGCTGGATCCGGAGGCCATCACCAGCGTGCGGGCCGAGGCCTGGCCCGCGCCGCGCAACGCCGACGAGATGCACGAAGCCCTGGGCAGCCTGGGCCTGCTGGCCGACGAGGAGGTGGCACGCCACCCGCCGTGGCGCGGCTGGCTCGACGCATTGGTGCGAGCGGGGCGCGCGACACGGCTGCTGCCCGGCCACCCCGCGCAGGGTCTCTGGCTCGTGGCCGAGCGACTCGCGTTGCTGCAGCCGCTGTATCCCGCTGCGGTGCTGGAGCCCCCGTTGGCCCCACTGGCCCCGCTGCCGCAGGCAGGATCGGCGCCCGAGCCCACGCGCGACGACGCACTGCGAGAACTGCTGCGCTCCCGCCTGGGTGGACTGGGGCCCCGCACGGTCGCGCAACTCGCCGGGCCGCTGGCACTGCCCGCGGCGGAGGTCGAAGCGGCGTTGCGCGGCCTGCAGTCCGAAGGGTTCGTGCTGCAGGGCCGCTTCAGCCCCGAGGCGCTGGACACGGGCGTCGACGAGTGGTGCGAACGGCACTTGCTGGCACGCATTCACCGCTACACGCTGGGTCGCCTGCGCCGCGAGATCGAGCCCGTGGAGCCGCGCGAGTTCGCGCGTTTCCTCTTCGACTGGCAGCACCTGGGACCGGAGTCGCGCGTGCGCGGGCCAGAGGCCCTGGCCGGCGTGCTGGCGCAGCTGGAGGGGTATGAAGCACCGGCCGCGGCCTGGGAGGCCGAGCTGCTGCCCGCGCGCGTGAACGACTATGCACCGGCGTGGCTGGACGAGCAGTGCACGGCCGGCCGCGTGATGTGGGCCCGGCTGCGCCCGCCGGCCGGTGAGGCGCGCTCGGGCGGGGGCAGCGCCTCATTGCGCGCCACGCCCATCGTGCTGCTGCCACGGCGGTCCGCCGCGCTGTGGCGCGCGCTGGCGCCGGGCCTGGGCGACGATGCGGGCCTGGGCTCTCGGGCGCTGCGCGTGGCCGAATTCCTGGCCACGCACGGTGCGTCGTTCTTCGACGAGATCAGTGACGGCACACGCCTGTTGAAGGCCGAGGTGGAAGACGCGCTGGGTGCGCTGGCGGCGCGGGGCCGCGTGCATTGCGACAGTTATGCGGGCCTGCGCGCGTTGCTGGTGCCGGCCGCCAAGCGCAGCGGCACGGCCAGCGCCCGGCGCCGGCGGCTGCCGTTGTTCGGCATCGCCGAAGCCGGCCGCTGGTCGCTGGTGCGCCAGGCCGTGGCGCCCGAGGCGGCGACGGTCGCGAGCCCCGAGGCCGTGGAACAGGTCGCACGCATCCTGCTGCGGCGCTACGGCGTGGTCTGCTGGCACCTGCTGGAACGCGAGGCCGCCTGGCTGCCGCCCTGGCGCGACCTGGTGCGTGCCTACCGCCGGCTGGAGGCGCGCGGCGAGATCCGTGGCGGGCGCTTCATCGCGGGCCTCTCGGGCGAGCAGTTCGCGCTGCCTGAGGCCATCGTCGCCATGCGCCAGGTGCGGCGGCGTCCGCACGACGGGCAGCTCGTGTGCGTGGCGGCCACGGACGCGGCGAACCTGCTGGGCAGCTTGCTGCCGGGCCGCCGGCTGGCGCGCGTGGCCGGTGCGCGCGTGCTCTACCGCGATGGCTTGCCCATCGCCACGGCCACCGGCACGCAACCCGAGTGGCTGGTGCCGCTGGACCCCGCGGAACGCCAGGCCGCGGCGGGCCTGCTGCTGCGTGAGACCGGCGCGCCGCTGGTGGCGCGGGCGCTGGACGAGGCCACCTACGCGCCTGCTGTGACCGCCTGAGGACCCGCGCCGCGCAGCGTGTCAGCTCTCCACCACGCGCAGCCGGCTCGGCGCCAGCGCTCCGGCCGAGTCGAGGATCGGGTACGCGATCGAGCAGATGTGCGAGTTGATGCGCTTGAAGTCGGTCAGCAGGTCCAGGTGCAGCGCGCTGGTCTCGATGCTGGACATGGTGCCGTCGGACAGCCGCGCGAGGTGCGTGGTGGCATAGCTGCGCTGCAGCTCGCCGAAGCGAGCCTTCTCCTGCAGCAGCCGGCTGGCGTCGTGCACGTTGCCGTTCAGGAACACGCTCATGCTCAGGCGCAGGTTGGCGAGCAGGCGCTTGTGCAGCTCGGTGATCTCGGCCATGCCGGCCGCGGAGAACCTGCGGCCACGCTGGATGTTCTTTTCCTCGATCTCGATCAGCACCCGCTCGATGATGTCGCCGATCTGCTCCATGTTGATCGTGAAGCTGATGATGTCGGTCCAGCGCCGGCTCTCCTCCTCCGACAGCGCTTCCTTGGACAGCTGCGTCAGGTAGTACTTGATGGCGGAGTAGAGCTTGTCGACCATGTCGTCGAGCTGGCGCAGCTCGGCCGCCAGCACGCGGTTGTTGTCACGGATCACGGTGGGGATGCCCACCAGCATGGTCTCCACCACGTCGGCCTGGTGCAGCGCCTCGCGCGCGGCGTAGCCGATGGCGAGCGAGGGCGTGGCCAGTGCCGAGGGATCCAGGTGCAGCGGGCGCTGCAATGCGCTGCTGCGCTCCTCGGGGCGGCGGAGCAGCTGCTGCATCGCGCGCGCCACACCGTCGGTGAGCCCGATGAAGGCCACACTCATCGCCACGTTGAAAGCGAGGTGGAACAGCACCACGCCCTGTGCCACGCTCGGCAGCGAGGGCTGCACGTGGCGCAGCCACAGGCCCAGCAGCGGCGCCACCACCGCCACGCCCAGCAGCTTGAAGACCATGTTGCCCACCGTGACCTGGCGCACTTCCACGGTGGACTTGGCGGTGGTGAGCACGGCCAACAGGCCGCTGCCCAGGTTCGCGCCCAGCACCAGGCCCAGCGCGATGTCGATGGAGATCACGTGCGAGGCCGCCAGCGTGGCGATCAGCAGCACCACGGCCAGGCTGGAGTAGGAGATCACGGCCAGCAGCATGCCCACCACGATCTCCATCAGCGGGTCGTGCGGCACCGAGGCCAGCAGCGTGCGGATGGCCGTCGCCTCCAGCATCGGCTCGGTGGCCTCCACCACCAGCCGCAGCGCCAGCAGCATCAGGCCCAGGCCGATGAACACGCGCCCGATGCGTCCCGCCACGCGGTCCTGTTGCGTGATGAACAGCACCACGCCCGTGAACAGGAACAGCGGCGAGAGCCACGACAGGTCCAGCGAGAACAGCACCGACATCAGGCTGGTGCCGATGTCCGCCCCGCGCATCACGGCCAGCGCGGCCGGCAGCGCGATCAGCCCCTGCCCCACGAAGGACGAGGTCATCAGCGAGGTGGCGGTGCTCGATTGCACCAGCGCCGTGACACCGATGCCCGAGAGTGCGGCCGTAAAGCGGTTGCCCGTGCTGCGCGCCAGGATCTTGCGCAGGTTCTCCCCGAACACACGCAGCACGCCGGTGCGTACCAGTTGGGTTCCCCAGACGAGCAGCGCAATGGCTGCGAACAGATTCAGTAGATGCTTCACGGGCGGATCGAAGGGGGCTGACTATACGCCCCGATGCAAGGGCCATGCCCGCGGCGCGGGCGGCGGTGGCCGCATGCGCTTGCGCGCAAATGTTCGAAGCCATAAGGTACCCCGCCCCCTGCGCGGCGCTACGATGCGTGCCACAACCCTTGCGCACTGCGCGCCGTACCCGTCCCCACCCTCCCGAGCGGACCCGCACCATGCCCCACTTTCCACGCCCCTCGTTGCGCCTGGCACTGCTCGCCTGCGCGCTGCCCCTCGCCGCCCTGGCCCAGGAGTGGCCGGCGAAGCCCGTCACGCTGGTCGTGCCCTTTCCTCCTGGTGGCGGCAACGACCTCGTGGCGCGCCTCATCGCCCCGGCGCTGCAGCAGTCGCTGGGCCAGTCGGTGGTGGTGGACAACAGGCCCGGCGCGGGTGGCACGCTGGGTGTGGCCTATGTGACCAAGGCCGCGCCCGATGGCTACACGCTGTCCGTCTGCGCCACCGGCAACGTGGCCGTGGCACCCGCGCTGTATTCGAAGCTGGCCTACGGCGTGAAAGACCTGGTGCCCGTGGCCCACATCGTGAACACCTACAACGTGTGGGTCGCCGCGCCCGACCTGCCGGCCAACACGCTGAAGGACTTCATCGCCCTGGCGAAGAAGGAGCCCGGCAAGTACAACTTCGGCTCGTCGGGCAACGGCACCACGCCGCACCTGGCGGGCGAGGCGCTCAAGGCGCGCAACGGGGTGGACATCCAGCACGTGCCCTACAAGGGCAGCACGCCGGCCTATACCGACCTGTCCTCGGGGCGCGTCAGCGTCATGATGGACAGCCTGATCTCCGCGCTCCCCCTGATCGAAGGCGGCCGCGTGAAGGCGCTGGGCACCGGCACGCCCGAGCGCCTGCCCAAGCTGCCGCAGGTGCCCACCATGGCCGAACAGGGGCTGGGCGACCTGGGCTTCACGGGCTGGGTGGGCCTGTGCGCTCCCGTCGGCACGCCACCGGCGGTGGTCAACAAGGTGGCCGATGCCGTGAAGGCCGCCGTGGCGCAGCCCGCGCTGCGTGAACAGCTGGTCAAGCAGGTGACCGACCCCGTGGGGGGTGGCCCCGAGCAGTTCAGCGCGCTGATCCAGCGCGACGCCGCCGCGTGGAAGAAGATCGTGGTGGACTCCAACGCTCAGCTCGATTGAAGGAAGCACGCATGAAGATCGCTGCCCTGCAGATGGTGTCCACGCCCGACGTGGCGCAGAACCTGGACACCGCCGAGCGCCTCACGGATGACGCCGTGGCGGCCGGTGCCCGGCTGGTGTCGCTGCCCGAATACTTTTGCCAGATCGGACTGGCCGAGACCGACAAGTTCGCCATCGCCGAGCCCATCGGCGACGGGCCGATGCAGCAGCGCCTGGCCGCGCTCGCGGCACGGCATGGCATCTGGTTGGCGGGCGGGTCCATGCCCATCCGCACGGCCGATCCCGCCAAGGTCACGAACACCGCACTGCTGTTCGGCCCGCAGGGGCAGGTGGTGGCGCGCTACGACAAGCTGCACCTGTTCAGCTTCCTGGATGGCACGCGCAGCCTCGACGAGAGCCGCACGATGGTGGCCGGCCGCGCGCTGGTGGCCGTGGACACGGATATCGGCCGCATCGGCATGTCCATCTGCTACGACCTGCGTTTCCCCGAGCTGTACCGCGCCCTCGGCGAGGTGGACCTGCTGCTGGTGCCCTCCGCCTTCACCGTGCCCACCGGCAAGGCGCACTGGGAGGTGCTGCTGCGTGCGCGCGCCATCGAGAACCAGTGCTACGTGCTGGCCGCGGCGCAGGGCGGCACGCACGCGAGCGGCCGGCAGACCTATGGCCACAGCCTGCTGATCGACCCCTGGGGCGAGGTGGTGGCGATGCGCGAGGCGGGCGAGGGCGTAGTGATCGGCGAGATGGACCCGGAACGCCTGCGCGGCGTGCGCCATCAGCTGCAGGCGCTGCGGCACCGGCGTATCGCCAGCGTCAACACCGTGTCCACGTGAAGGAGCACCGCATGGCATCCAGCGACAACAAGGTGGTCTGTGCCCGGTCCTTCCGCGTGCGCGTGTTGCCAGGCCAGGAGGCGGCCTACGAACGCTACCTGCGCGACGTGGTGGAGCCCATCGATGCGATGGCGCATGCGGCGGGCGTCTTCGCGCAGATGCTGGCGATGCGGCCCGAATACGCGGGTGCCGACTGGACCCATGCGCGCGTGTTCCTCTTCGCCGACACCGCGCAGCGCGATCGCTTCACGGCCGCCATGGCCCAGGCCGCCGGCCGCTTCGATGGCGACGCCGCCGCCACCGCGCGCAGGAAGGCCTTCGCGGACACCTTGCGCGTGACGGTGGGGAACTACGACTACGCCGTCAGCGGCTGACCTGCGACGAGGGTGTCGGCGGCAAGCTCTCGTACCCGACCCGGCCGCCCGGTGTCCTGTTTACCGATACACCAAGCCCGACAGCGTCCAGGCCAGCCGGTTGCGCACCATCGGCAGCCTGGACAGCGCCTTCACCACCACGTTGCGGAGCGTCCGCAGGCCGCGCGGCACGGTCGCGACGCGTGTCAGGCGGTCCGCGAGCGCCACCACTTGCTGGGCGATGGGGCGGCGCTTCGCCGCGTAGGCGTCCAGCGCCGCCACGTTGCCGGACAGCGCCTGCTCCAGCGCATCCGCGAGGCTGACCGCATCCAGGATCCCTGCGTTCATGCCCTGTCCGCCGGCGGGGCTGTGCACGTGCGCCGCGTCGCCGGCCAGCAGCACGCGGCCAGCGCGGTACGTCCGTGCGACCCGGTGGTGCAGGCGGAAACGGGTGCCCCACAGCACCTCGTGCACCTGCACGGGTGCGCCCTGCGGACCCCGCGCCTGTATCAGGCGTTGCACCAGGTCACGGTCCGGGTGCTCGGGTGCGTCCTCCACTGTCGCGACGATGCGGTGGATGCCGCCGGGCAGCGGCGCCACCACCGCCATCCCTGCGGCGGAGCTGTAGAGCACCACCTCGTCGCGGGGCACACCGGTGCCCAGCCGCGCATCCGCCAGCACGAAGGATTCGCCGTAGCTGTCGCCGTCGAAGGGAATCTGCGCGAACCCACGCACCGTGCTGTGCATGCCGTCGGCACCGACGATGTAACGTGCCCGCAACTGCGTGCCGTTGTCGAGCCCGGCCGTGACGCCCGTCTCGTCCTGCACCAGGGAGGCCAGGGCCTGGCCGCGGAGCACCTGCCCGCCGAGGGCCTGCAGGCGCTGCAGCAGCACCGCTTCCGTCAGGGCCTGCGACAGCATCAACGCATAGGGGTAGGCGGTGGGCAGCGCGTCGAAGACGATCGGCAGCAGCACATGGTCTCCGTCGCGCAGCGTGAAGCGGCTCACCTTCAGGCCGCGGGCCGTGAGCATGTCCGCCACGCCCAGTGGCTCCAGGACCTCCAGCGTGCGGGCATGCAGGACTGCTGCACGCGAGGTGTTGGCGCCTTCGGCCAGCCGGTCGACGACACAGGGCACGATGCCCCGGGATGCCAGTGCCACGGCCAGTGTGAGGCCGGTCGGGCCCGCGCCGATGATCAGCACGTCCGCCTGGCTGGCAGAGGCGTGGGAGAGAGGCGGGGAGGGGGAGTTCATGGTGATGTCCTTCATGGGTGGGTGGGATGAAGGCATGCTAGAAATCCGCCCCGCTTTTCTCTTGCCCGCGCACGCCAAGGCCTGAACACCCCACGCCAGCGCCCGTCAGCGGCGCCCCGCCGTCCGAAGCCACTGACGCACCTCCTTGGGGGGCGGCGGACCTCGCGAAGCGGGGGAACCTCGGGGCAATTGCATGTGTTCAGTGCCCGCGGTGCTGCCCCGCGCGCCAGCTCCCTGGCGTGGTCCGGTGCCAGCGCTTGAACGCACGCGTGAACGAGGTCTGTTCCGCATAGCCCAGGCGGGCCGCCACCTCCACCAGGTGCAGCGACCGGTCGGACAGCAGCCGCGCGGATTCCTCGCGCCGGAAGTCTTCCACCACCTGGGTGTAGCTGCGGTCGATCTCGGTCAGGCGGCGTTGCAGCGTGCGCTCCGAGACACCGAGCAGCCGTGCCATCTGGCCCGCATCCGCCTGTCCTTTGGCCAGCGCGCCGCGCAGGCGCATGCGCAGCGCACTTTCCAGGGGCGAATCCGCGGGCTTGTGGACCTGCAGCTGCTGCGCCAGCTGCCGGAGCGTGGCATGCAGGTAGGGATCCGCATCGGCGCAGGGACTCTCCCACGTCTGCGCGGACATGACGATCTCGGCGCAGGGATAGCCGTACACCAGGGCCTTGCCGTAGGCGCTATCGCGCCGAGGATCGTGCGCCGGCCGAGGCACCGGTAAACCCACGTGCAGGGGTGCGAATGCGTCGCCGCCCAGATGGCGCAGGCGGCCCAGGATGGAGGCCAGCGTGAACTCGAAGATGGCCGGCGGCAGGTCCGGCAGGCCCCGCACCTGTACCGACCGCACACCTGCATCGAGCGCGTGCACGTCCAGCCACACATCGCTGGCCACCATGGCGAAATGCAGCCGCGCGGACTCGACACATCCGCCCAGCGTGTCCGCGCTGCCCACCAGGTAGTCCAGCGCACCGAAGGCGCCGAAGGGAATGGCCAGTGCCAGCACCGTGGGCAGTGCCGGGTCGCCGTACTGCGCCAGCGCGTCCTCCCACAGGGCCAGATAGGACCGTTGCGGAACCAGCGCCGCGGGGTCCTCGGGCAACGGGCCAACGGCCGCGTGGAGGCGCCGCGCATCCAGGCCCAGCGACACCAACGCCTGCAGCTGGTTGCGCAGTGTGGTGGAGGGCAGCCACGCGGGTCGGGCTTCGGGCATCCGCCGACTGTACGGCGGATGCGGCATTCGTATGGACGTCCCGGGAATGGGCAGGCCGGTTGTGCAAGCCGGCGAGGCTGGCCCCTTACAGCAGCGCAGCCCTATCGATCGCCGTCCCGACCACGAACACGCAGTCGCCCTGCTCGGTGATGGGGATGGCCTTGGTGACCACCACGATGCCGTCGACGGGCGAGCGCAGCAGCTCGGCCGGGCGGTCCGGCCGGTCCATGAACCACAGGCGCCCCACGGGTTGGCCGGCCTTGACCGGTTCGCCGGGCTCCAGCATCGCCTCGAACATGCCGTCCTCGGGCGAGACCACGATGTTGCCCGGGTCGCGGCCATCGATGATCACCGCGGGCGGCAGCCCCATCGAGGCACGGGTCTGCACTTCGCCCTTGCACACACCCACGTGCCGCAGCACGTTGTTGAGCCCGCTCCAGGCCAGCCGGTGCACCGGGGCCGGTGTGCGGCCGCCGCCGCCGAGCTCGGTGGTGATCACGAGCTTGCCCTGGTTCTCGGCCTCCACGGGCAGCAGGCCGTTGCCGTTCACGTCGATGTAGAGGTAGTGGAAATCGGTGCACCATGCCTCCATGGCCTCGAGCATCGCCTTGCGCTGCGCCGGGTTGTCGACCACGTGCATGTGCGAGCAGGGCAGGAAATACGCGCTGCGTCCGCCGGAGTGCATGTCGATCACCACGTCGGCCATCGGGAACAGCACCCGCGTGAGGTAGTCCGCCAGTTGCTCGTGCGGCGGGCCGTCGGGCCGGCCGGGGAAGGAGCGGTTGAAGTTCGCGCCCGAGGGCCAGTTGCGGGTGTTCGCCTTCGAGGCCGCGGGGGAGAGCAGCGGGACGATGATGACCCGGCCCGTCACCTGGTCCGGCTGCAGCTCCTGCAGCAGGCGCATCGCGGCGACCTGGCCCTCGTACTCGTCGCCATGGTTGCCGGCCAGCACCAGCACGGTCGGGCCCTCGCCGTTGACGATGCAGCCGATGTGGATGAAGGTGCTGGCCCACCCCGCGGTGTTGGTGATCTTGTTGATCCGCAGGTGACCGATGCGCTTGCCGCTGGCGTCCAGGTCGATGCTGCAGGAGACGGTGGAGGGGCTCATGGGATGCGCTCCGTGGTGTGGACCGATGGTTTCTAATCGTATATGGTATACGATCTACACACTTTTAGCCTTACGGGCCACCGCCATGCACCGCTTCGACAACCAGGTCGTCCTCATCACCGGCGGAGCGCGCGGCCTGGGTGCCGCGCAGGCGCGGCGGCTCGTCGCCGAAGGGGCACGGGTCGTCGTCGCGGACATCCTGGTCGAGGAGGGCCGCGCCACGGCCGCCGCACTCGGCGCCGCCGCGCAGTTCGTGGAACTGGACGTGGGCGACGAGACGCAGTGGGTGGAGGCTGTCGCAGCGGCCGAGAAGCTCGGGCCGCTCAACGGACTGGTCAACAACGCAGGCATCTTCAAGCCGCTGCCGATCGCGCAGACCGATGCGGCGCTCTACAACTTCCATGTGCGTGTGAACCAGCTCGGCACCTACCTGGGCATGCGTGCCTGCGTGCCGGCCTTCGAGCGCAGCGGCGGCGGGGCCATCGTCAACATCTCGTCCGCCGCCGGGCTGATCGGTGTGCCGAATGCCATCGCCTACACCGCCACCAAGTGGGCCGTGCGCGGCATGACCAAGGCGGCCGCCAAGGAACTGGGTGACCGCAACATCCGCGTCAATTCGGTCCATCCCGGCATGGTCGATACCGATCTGCTGCGCGAACGCGATGCGGCCTTGAACCTGGCCTACGCCCAGAACCAGCCCATCAAGCGCCTGGGCACGGCCGACGAGATCGCCGGCCTGGTGCTGTTCCTGCTCAGCGCGGAGGCCCGCTACATGACGGGCGCCGAACTGGCCATGGACGGCGGGCGCACGTTGTGATGCCTCGCGCGGCGAAGCAAGCCATTGCGGGGACCCCATGCACCTGACGCCTCTGACGCCCCTTTCCCACGCCACACAGGCTGTGCAGGAATGGCTGGAAGGCTTCGACGCGGCATTGCAGGCCCGGGATGTCGGGCGCGCCGCCGTGATGTTCGAAGAGGGCGCGTACTGGCGCGACCTGCTGGCCTTCACCTGGAACCTGAAGACCATCGAGGGCGTGCGCGGTATCGAAGCCCTGCTCCAGGACAACATCGACCGCGTCGCGCCACGGAACTGGCGCCTCGAACAAGGGCAGGCCAGGCAGACCGAGGACGGCGTCGAGGCCTGGCTCGACGTGGACACTGCCGACGGCCGCGCCAAGGCCCATGTCCGGCTCCGCAACGGCCGTTGCTGGACGCTATTCACGGCGCTGCGCGAACTGCGGGGCCACGAGGAGCGCAAGGGTCGGAATCGCTGGCGCGGAACCGATCACCACTACGGTGCGGGCCGCCAGAGCTGGCTCGACATGCAGGAGGCGGAACGCGCACGCATGGGCACCACCGCGCAACCCTATGTGCTCATCGTCGGAGGCGGCCAGGGCGGCCTTGCGCTTGCCGCGCGCCTGCGCCGACTGTCGGTGCCGGCGTTGGTGATCGACAGCCTTCCGCGGCCGGGCGATGCGTGGAGGCGCCGCTACAAGTCGCTGTGCCTGCACGATCCCGTCTGGTACGACCACCTGCCGTATCTGCCGTTTCCGGATGACTGGCCCGTGTTCACGCCCAGGGACAAGCTGGCCGATTGGCTGGAGGCCTACGCGAAGGTCATGGAGATCCACTTCTGGGGCGAGACCACGGCTCGCAGCGCGCGCTTCGACGAAGCATCCGGCACGTGGGAGGTCCACGCCACCCGGGGCGGCAGCGAGGTCGTGCTACGCCCCACGCAGCTGGTGTTCGCCCTGGGCGTGTCGGGCTACCCCATCGTTCCGACCTTCCCCGGCCAGGAGACCTTCGGCGGCACGCAACACCATTCGAGCGCCCACCCGGGCGGCGCGGCGTGGCGCGGCAAACGCTGCGTGGTGGTGGGCGCCAACAACTCCGCCCACGACATCTGCGCGGACCTGTGGGAGCACGGTGCGGAGGTCGCGATGGTCCAGCGGTCCTCGACCCTCGTGGTGCGGTCGGACACGTACTTCCAGCATGTCACCGGCAAACTCTACTCCGAGGATGCGCTGGATGCCGGCATCGACACGGACCGGGCCGACCTCATCCAGGCCTCGGTCCCGCTGCGCCTGGCAGCCACCTTGGCCGTGCCGGTCTGGGAGGAGATCGCACGCGCCGATGCGCCGTTCTACGACCGCCTGCGCGCGGTGGGTTTCCAGCTCGATTTCGGTGAGGACGGATCGGGCCTGGCCGGCAAATACCTGCGGCGCGGGTCCGGCTACTACATCGACGTCGGCGCGTCCGAGCTGGTCGCCAACGGCCAGATCGCTCTGCGCAGCGGCGTAGGCATCGCGCGGATCGAACCCGATGCCGTGGTCCTCGACAGCGGCGAACGCCTGCCCGCGGACCTCATCGTCTACGCCACCGGTTACGGCTCCATGAACGAATGGGTCGCCGAGATCTGCTCCCCCGAAGTGGCCGACCGCGTGGGCATGTGCTGGGGCCTGGGATCGGACACGCAGCGCGACCCTGGC
This sequence comes from Burkholderiaceae bacterium, assembly GCA_965278985.1. Taxonomy (GTDB): domain Bacteria; phylum Pseudomonadota; class Gammaproteobacteria; order Burkholderiales; family Burkholderiaceae_C; genus CAISIP01. The sequence goes on from OZ257131.1 coordinate 5,918,172, forward strand.
CCGTGGGAAGGCGAGCTGCGCAACATGTGGAAGCCCACGCACCAGCCGCACCTGTGGTTCCACGGCGGCAACCTCTGCCAGTCGCGCCACTTCTCGCTGTACCTGGCGCTGCAATTGAAGGCGCGCTACGAGGGCATCGTCACGCCGGTCTGGGGCATGGAGCCGGTGCACCACCGGCGATAACAGCACGCTGCTGCTTCACGTCTTCGGCATGCCCGGGACGCCGTTCAGGTTTCGTCATGCCTTGCCACTGTTCGGACCAAGACTGCACAGGGTTGCCACCGAAGACCACGTGCTGGCGAGCGGGAGGAGTGAACAGGCCATACAGCATCTTCTGTGGCGTGGCACTGGCCCGTTCCAACTCGGCAAGATGCGCGTCCGACAGGCGGATGTCCAGCGCCGCGATGTTGTCTTGCAGCTGCGTGACCCTGCTCACGCCCATCAAGGTCGACGACACGCCGGGGCGCTGGACGACCCATGCCAGCGCCACGCGCGCAGCCGACTCGCCGCAGGCTGCGGCCACGCGCGCGACTGCTTCGACGATGCCCCAGTTCCGATCGGTGAACAGCGCATCGCCGAACGGGTTGGCGCCGTCCAGCCGCTTGTCATCGGCAGGTCGCTCTGCCTCGCGGCTCGCGGCGTCCCGGGGCAAGCCTGCGTCGCGCGGCGCTGCGGCGGCCACCGTGGCCCGGTCGTACTTGCCGGTCAGCAACCCGAACGCCAATGGACTCCACGGTTGCACGGCCATGCCGAATTCGGCCGCCAGCGGAACAAATTCTTCTTCGATGTCGCGGTTCACCAGCGAGTAGAAATACTGCAAGGCGATCGGAGCCGGCTGCCCGCGGGCTGCGGCCAGCGTGGCGACTTTGGCAACGTACCAGGCCGGCGTGTTCGAGATGCCCCAGTACCGCACTTTGCCCGCCCGGATCAGGTTGCCCATCGTTTCCAGCAGTTCCTCCGCGGGAGTGACCGCGTCCCAGACATGCACCCAGAGCATGTCCACGTAGTCCGTCCGCAAGCGCCTGAGGGATCCTTCCAACGCTGCCCGGACATGCCTGGCGCCATTGCCGCCTGCATGAACGCCCTGCCCCGTGGAGAAGCCGGATTTGGTGGCGATGATGATCGCGTCGCGCGACGCGCGTTCGGCCATGAACTTGCCCAGCATCTCCTCGCTGCGGCCGCCCGCGTACACATCGGCCGTGTCCACGAAGTTGCCACCAGCGTCCAGGTAGGCGCTGAAGATGTCGCGCGAGGTGGCATCGCCCGATCCCCAGCGCGCCGTGCCGAAGGTCATCGTCCCCAAAGCCAGCGGGCTCACGGCGAGGCCCGAGCGGCCCAGCGTGCGGTAATTTGTCAGTGACATGGTCGTTCCTGTTGCATGGATCGACCGAGCATACGGAGCCTTCCGCAATCGAAATAGCTCCTCAATCTGCATGATTTGTGAAGTGTGGCTTCATACTCCCGCATGGCTCCGGAGCTGCTTCCCCTCATCGCCGCATTCGAGCGCGTCGCGCACCATGCGAGCTTTACCCGCGCTGCAGCGGAGCTTGGCGTTTCGCCGTCGGCGCTGTCGCAGAACCTGCGTAGCTTGGAGGCGCGGCTGGGCGTGCGCTTGCTCGATCGCTCGACCCGGCGCGTGGGTGTCACGGAGATCGGGCAGGGCTTCCTGCTGGAAGCGCGCCGTGGCCTCGCGGCGCTTGCGACGGCGGTGGACGGCCTCGATGAACTGCGGGACCAGCCCTCGGGCCTTCTGCGCCTGACCCTTTCGCGCACCGCCGCCGATCTTGTCGTGCTGCCACATCTCACGCCGTTCCTGGAAGCGTTTCCGGCCATCACGCTGGAGCTTGACTGCGACAACACGCTGGTCGATCTCGTCGCCAGCGGGTTCGATGCGGGCATCCGGCTTGGCGAAAACCTCGCACAGGACGTCGTGGCCACGCCGATCGGTGGCCCCCAGCGCATGGCGACGGTCGCGGCTCCGCGCTATCTGGAGGGCCGAACCGCGCCGCGCGTCCCGGCCGACCTCATGCAGCACCGCTGCGTCAACGTGCGGCTGGATGGTGGGCTGTATCGCTGGGAGTACACGCACAAAGGGCACCGCGTCGATATCCAGGTGGGCGGCGCGCTGATTGCACGCGATGGCGACACCCTGCTCAGCGCCATTCGTTCGGGTGCCGGCATCGGCCTGGCGTTCGAGTCGCAGGTCCAGGACGAACTCTCCGCTGGCCGGCTCGTGCCGCTGCTCAAGGCCTGGTGGCCGACGTTTCCCGGGTTCTACGTCTATCACCCGAGCCGCGTCCACATGCCGCGAAAGCTGAGCGCATTCATCGAGTTCATGAAGCAGCGTCTGAACGCGAAAGTGGAGTGATTCCGACAGGCGCCGCCCATGGCGCCTGCGCGAACTGTTTCGCCAGGTAGTCGATAAGCACCTGCACACGCGCCGGCCGCGCGCGGCTGGGCGGGGTGACGATGTGCAGCGCAATGGGCGGCGCCGTCCACTGCGGCATCACGTTCACCAGCCGTCCGGCCTGCAGCTCCTGCCAGACGAGGAACTCGGGTTGCAGCGCGAGCCCCAGCCCCGCCAGCAGTGCGGGGGTCAGTGCCTCGGCGTTGTTCACGCGCAGGGGTGAGGTGATGCCGATGGCGTATTCGCCATGTCGAGCGTGCGTGAAGCGCCAGGCCTCGCCCCAGCGCGATCGCGTGTAGAACAACACGCGGTGCTTGGCCAGGTCGCGCGGGTGCGCCGGCCGGCCGTGCTGTTCGAAGTAGGCGGGGGCGCCCACCAGCAGGATGCGCACGGTGCACAGCCGCAGCGCCAGGAGGCTGGAGTCGGCCAGCGTGGAGATGCGCAACGCCATGTCGAAGCCCTGCGCCACCAGGTCGGTCTGCTCGTCGCTGAAGTCCAGCTCCAGGGCCACCTCGGGGTACTGCGCCATGAAGCCCGGCAGCGTGGGCGCCAGGTGCGCGGTGCCGAAGGACATGGGTGCTGCCACGCGCACCAGCCCGCGCGGGGTCTCGGACTGCGCCGTCACCTCGTTCTCCACCGCCTCGCCCTCGGCCAGGATGCGCGCGGCGCGCTCCAGGGCGCCGCGCCCGCTCTCGGTCAGCGACATGCGCCGCGAGGTGCGGTGGAACAGGGCCGTCTTGAGCCGCCTCTCCAGCCGCGTGATGGCCTTGGACACCGTGGCCTGCGACAGCATGAACTCGGCGGCCGTGCGTGCGAAGGAGCCGGTTTCGGCCACCTTGGCGAAGATCGCCCAGGCTTCCAGGTCGGGGAGTTTTTTCATGGCGATTTTGGAATGGATGATTTTCTATATTTTCTATTTTCTTATTGATGGGGAAGGCCTATCTTCGCTGCATCAGCAACCCGGAAAGCATCCGGAACCCACCAGGAGCCGCACCATGATCGAACGCAGACCTTTCTCCCAACTCGGTGGCGAGAACCACGGTTGGCTGGATGCCAAGCACCATTTTTCGTTTGCCGGTTACCACGACCCGGCCCGCATGCACTGGGGTGCGCTGCGCGTGTGGAACGACGACACCATCGCCGCCGGCACAGGCTTCCCGCCCCATCACCATGCGGACATGGAGATCATCACTTACGTGCGGGACGGCGCCATCACGCACCAGGACAACATGGGCAACCAGGGCCGCACCGAGGCGGGTGACGTGCAGGTGATGAGCGCGGGCACCGGCATCCGCCATTCCGAGTTCAACCGCGAGAGCGACACCACGCGCATCTTCCAGATCTGGATCATGCCCAACAGCCGCGGCGAGCCGCCGGCCTGGGGTGCCAAGCCCTTCCCCAAGGGCGAGCGCGCCGGGCAATTCGTGCCCCTGGCCAGCGGCATGCACGGTGACGGCGATGCACTGCCCATCCGCGCCGATGCCCGCGTGCTGGGCGCCACCCTGGGCGCCGGCACGGCCACCGAATACGCGCTGGGCGCAGGCCGCTACGCCTACCTGGTGGTGGCCAAGGGCCGCGTGGAGGTGGACGGCGTGACGCTGGACGCCCGCGACGGTGCCGCCATCCACGACATGCAGACGCTCCACGTCACGGCGCTCGAAGACGCCGAGCTGGTGCTGGTGGACGCAGGGGCCTGAGCCATGGCACGGCGCGCCGCCACGCAGGAACCGCCGCACGGCCCGGCCGTGCGGGCCTTGGGCACCCGCGCCGTGACGGGCGGCCTGCTGCCCTCGCAACTGCGCCAGGCCCTGGACTTGCTGGTGGTGCGCCCTGGCCACCCCGTGACCATCGCGCAGGTGGCCGAGGCCTGCGGCCTGTCGCGCGGCCATTTCAGCGAGGCCTTCAAGCGCAGCGTGGGCCAGACGCCGCACCGCTGGCTGATGGCCCGGCGCATCGCGCTGGCGCAGGAGCTGCTGGGGCAACCCGGCGTCTCCATCTCGGAGGTGGCACTGGCCTGCGGCTACGCCGACCAGAGCCACCTGACGCGCGACTTCCGCCTCGCCCTGGGCATGGCGCCCGGCGCCTGGCAGCGCGGCCACCATCACCCCTGACCGCAAGGCGGCCTGAAAGACCCCATGGCGATGCCGCTTGTGCAACAACGCTCCCTCTCCCATTAGGGGCTGGTGCGGCGCAGGCGACAAATCTTCAATACACACGGTGATCCCACCGATACGCTCCCCTTCCCCTTCCCCTTCCCCTTCTGCAACTGTCCACACTGTCCAAGGAGTCCTCCCATGTCCATCACCGCCACCCCCGCCGCCGGCCCCCAACTGCTCACGCCCAAGGACCACACCCTGGTCATGATCGACTTCCAGTCGCAGATGGCTTTTGCCACCCACTCCATCGACGCCGTGAGCCTGCGCAACAACGCGGCGCTGGTGGCGCATGCGGCAGCGGGCTTCGGTGTCTCCACGATCCTCACCACCGTGGCGGAGAAGAGTTTCTCCGGGCCGATGTTCGAGGAGATCACAACCGCGTTTCCGGAAAAGAAGCTGCTGGATCGCACCTCCATGAACACCTGGGAAGACGCCGGTGTCATCGCCGAGATCAACAAGATTGGCAAGGGCCGCATCGTGCTCAGCGGCCTGTGGACCAGCGTGTGCATCGTTGGCCCCGCGCTGTCGGCACTGGCACAGGGCTTCGAGGTGTATGTGCTGGCCGATGCCTGCGGCGATGTGTCGGCCGAGGCCCACGAACGCGCCATGGACCGCATGGTGCAGGCCGGCGCGCGGCCCATGACCTCGCTGCAGTACATGCTGGAGCTGCAGCGCGACTGGGCACGTACCGAGACCTACGACATGACGACCGGCATTGCCAAGAAGTTCGGCGGTGCCTACGGCCTGGGCATCATCTACGCCAAGTCGATGTTCGGCGCGCACGAAGGCTAGAAATGGAACGCCCCCCGTTACGGACGGCTCACTGCGTGTAGCCCTCCTATACCCCCCACGGGGGGGCGCACCCGGTGGCCCGGCGGAGCCGGTTCCACGGGTGCACTGGATGAGAGCCACGCACGCTCGTGGGCTGCGGGTGCTGCGCAGCACCGACGAGATCTTCAAGCCCCTTCGGAGCCATCATGAAACCTTATGTCCTCTCTCTGGCCCTCGGCCTGCTGGTCGGCGTGATCTACGCCCTCTTCAACGTGCGCTCGCCCGCGCCGCCGGTGATCGCGCTGGTGGGGTTGCTGGGAATCCTGCTGGGCGAGCAGATTCCGCCGCTGGTGCGGCAGGTGCTGAAGATCGAGACTACGGCAACGTCCTGGCTGCAGCACCAGGTCAAGCCCCACATGTTCGGCGAGTTGCCGCAGTGCGCACCCAAGGCGGCCGACGTGGCTGCCGTGCCATCACCCACCGAAGGAAACACCCGCCATGGCTGAAACGACTGCACCCGATCTGATCCTGCACCGCGGGCTGTTCACCACGCTGGACCGCAGCAACCCCACGGCCAGTGCGGTGGCCATCCGCGCGGGACGCTTCACCCACGTGGGCAGCGAGCAGGAGATCCTGCCGCTGGCAGGCCCCGGTACCAAGGTGGTCGACCTGCAGGGCAAGCGCGTGTTGCCGGGCCTCATCGACAACCACCTGCACATCATCCGTGGCGGGCTGAACTTCAACCTGGAACTGCGCTGGGACGGCGTGCGCAGCCTGGCCGATGCCATGGGCATGCTCAAGCGCCAGGTGGCGATCACGCCCGCGCCGCAATGGGTGCGCGTGGTGGGCGGCTTCACCGAACACCAGTTCCACGAGAAGCGCCTGCCCACCATCGAGGAACTGAATGCCGTGGCACCCGACACACCCGTGTTCATCCTCCACCTCTACGACCGCGCGCTGCTCAATGGCGCCGCGCTGCGCGCCGTGGGTTACACCCGCAATACCCCTGCGCCGCCCGGCGGCGAGATCGTCCGCGACGGCGCCGGCAACCCCACGGGCCTGCTGCTGGCCAAGCCCAACGCGTCCATCCTCTACGCCACGCTGGCCAAGGGCCCCAAGCTGCCCTACGAATACCAGCTCAACTCCACGCGCCACTTCATGCGCGAGCTCAACCGGCTGGGCGTGACGGGCGCCATCGACGCAGGCGGCGGCTTCCAGAACTACCCCGACGACTACCACGTCATCCAGGAGCTGGCCGACAAGGACCAGCTGACCATCCGCCTGGCCTACAACCTGTTTACGCAGAAGCCCAAGCAGGAGAAGGCCGACTTCCTGAACTGGACCGCCAACTCGCAGTACAAGCAGGGTACGGACTATTTCCGCCACAACGGTGCCGGCGAGATGCTGGTGTTCTCGGCCGCCGACTTCGAGGACTTCCGCCAGCCGCGGCCCGACATGGCGCCCGAGATGGAGGGCGAGCTGGAAGAGGTGGTGCGCATCCTGGCGCAGAACCGCTGGCCATGGCGCCTGCACGCCACCTACGACGAGACCATCAGCCGCGCGCTGGACGTGTTCGAACGGGTGAACCAGGACATCCCGTTGCAGGGCCTGAACTGGTTCTTCGACCACTGCGAGACCATCTCCGACCAGTCCATCGACCGCATCGCCGCGCTGGGTGGCGGCATCGCCGTGCAGCACCGCATGGCCTACCAGGGCGAATATTTCGTGGAGCGTTACGGCCACGGTGCTGCGCAAGCCACGCCGCCCGTGGCGCGCATGCTGGAGAAGGGTGCCAAGGTCTCTGCCGGCACCGATGCCACGCGTGTCGCGTCGTATAACCCCTGGGTGTCGCTGTCGTGGCTCATCACCGGCAAGACCGTGGGCGGCATGCAGCTGTACCCGCAGCGCAATTGCCTGGACCGCGAGACGGCCCTGCGCATGTGGACCGAAAACGTCACCTGGTTCAGCAACGAGGTGGGCAAGAAGGGCCGCATCGAGGTGGGCCAGCTGGCCGACATCGTGGTGCCGGACCGCGACTTCTTCGCCTGTGCCGAGTCCGACATCGCCGATACCACGGCGCTGCTCACCGTCGTGGGTGGCAAGGTGGTGTACGGCGCCGGGCCCTTCGCCGCGCTGGACGACGACGCGCCACCCCCCGCCATGCCCGACTGGTCGCCCGCGCGCAGCTTCGGCGGTTACGCGGGTTGGGGTGACAAGGAGGGTGCACCGCTGCAAGCCCGCCTGAATGCCGCGGCCCAGGCCTGTGCCTGCGCCAACGCCTGCAATGTGCACCAGCACCGGCATGCCACGGCCTGGAGCAGCAGCCTGCCCATCGCGGACCTCCAGAGTTTCTGGGGCGCCCTGGGCTGCGCGTGCTGGGCGGTCTGATGCAGGCATTGCGCGCGCGCTTCACCGCCAACGGAGTGCACTGGCTGGCCCTGTTGCTGTTGTGTGGCGCCTACCTGCAGGGGGCGTTCAACAAGGCCACGGACTTCGCGGGCGCCATCGCCGAGATGCAGCACTTCGGCCTGGCGCCGGCGGCGCCGCTGGCCGCGGCCACCATCGTGTTCGAGTTTGGGGCGTCGCTGCTGGTGTTGACCGGTTTCTACCGCTGGCTGGGCGCGCTGGGCCTGGCCGGGTTCACCGTGATGGCGACCTTCGTGGCCAACCGCTTCTGGGAGATGGGGACGCCTGAGCGCTTCATGGCGGCCAACGCCTTCTTCGAGCACTGGGGCCTGGCGGGCGCGTTCCTGTTGGTGGCCTGGCATGACCTGCGGGATGCGCGCCATGGCGACTGAATCGGGTAAGCCCCCAGCCACCGCCAGCACGGCGTCGCCCGGCGCTTTCTCGGCGCTGCGCCAGCCGGTGTTCGCGGTGTTGTGGATGGCCACGGTGCTGGGTAACGTGGGCAGCTTCATGCGCGACGTGGCCAGCTCGTGGATGGTGACGGAGCTCTCCACCAGCCCCACGGCCGTGGCGTTGATCCAGACCGCGGCCACGTTGCCGATCTTCCTGCTGGCTATTCCCGCGGGCGTGTTGTCCGACATCCTGGACCGCCGCCGCTTCCTGATCGGCATCCAGGTCCTGCTGGCCTGCGTCAGCGGGGCCTTGTTGTTGCTCGCCAAGACGGGCACGCTGACCGTCGACTACCTCATCGCCCTGACCTTCGTGGGCGGCATCGGCGCGGCGCTGATGGGGCCCACCTGGCAATCCATCGTGCCCGAGCTGGTGCCGCGCGCGGAGTTGAAGAACGCGGTGGCGCTGAACTCGCTGGGCATCAACATCGCACGCGCCATCGGCCCGGCGGCGGGCGGGCTGCTGCTGGCGAGCTTCGGTGCGGCGATGGCCTATGGCGTGGACGTGGTGAGCTACATCTTTGTCATCGCGGCGTTGCTGTGGTGGAAGCGTCCCGAGACGGCGCAAACGGCGTTGTCGGAGAGTTTCTTCGGCGCCTTCCGCGCCGGCCTGCGGTATGCCCGCGCCAGCCGCTCGCTGCACGTGGTGCTGCTGCGCACGGCGGTGTTCTTCGTCTTCGCCAGCGCGGTGTGGGCCCTGCTGCCGCTGGTGGCGCGGCAGATGCTCAACGGCAGCGCCAGCTTCTATGGCGTGATGCTCGGCGCCGTGGGCGGCGGTGCCATCCTCGGTGCCGTGTTGCTGCCACGTTTGCGGCAGTGGCTGGACGCCGATGGCCTGGTGCTGCTGGCGTCGCTGCTCACCGCGGGTGTGATGGCGGCGCTGGCGGCCGCGCCGCCGCAGTGGCTGGCGCTGCTGTTGCTGGTGGTTCTGGGCCTGGGCTGGATCATCGCCTTGACCACGCTCAACGGCGTGGCGCAGGCCGTGTTGCCGAACTGGGTGCGGGGCCGCGGGCTGGCCATCTACCTGATGGTGTTCAACGGGGGCATGGCGGCCGGCAGCCTGGGCTGGGGCCTGGTGGCGCAGGGCGTGGGCGTGCCGCTCGCGCTGCTGGTGGGCGCGGCGGGCCTGGTCGTGATCGCGCTGGTGTTCCACCGCATCCGGCTGCCCACGGGCGAGGCCGACCTGCAGGCCTCCAACCACTGGCCCGAGCCGCTGCTGGCCGAGCCGGTGGCCAACGACCGCGGGCCGGTGATGGTCCAGGTGGAGTACCGCATCCGCAAGCAGGACATTCCCGCCTTCCTGCATGCACTGCGCGAGCTGTCGCAGGAGCGGCTGCGCGATGGCGCCTATGCCTGGGGCATCACCGAACACACCAGCGAGCCCGAGCGCGTGATGGAATGGTTCCTGGTGGAGTCCTGGGCCGAGCACCTGCGCCAGCACCAGCGGGTATCGCATGCGGATGCCGACCTGCAGGCCGAGGCACTGCGCTTCCACATTGGCCCGGAGAAGCCGGTGGTGCACCACTTCCTGGCGCTGGACATGGCGCAGGCAAAGCCCGCAGCGGCGCCGGTGCAGGGGGGTGGGGTATAGGTCGCTGGCGGCGGCGATCCCGCCGTCAGGCCTGCCCCGACACGATCTCGGCGAAGCGGTGTGTCAACTCGGCATGTGCGCCATCGAAATACGCCAGCCCGGAGTCGAAGGTCCAGTGGGTGAGTGACGGGGCCTGAGCGAAGCCACGGTCCACGAGCGCATGGGCACTGGCCAGGCCGCCCAGCACCCCGGTGAGCATGGCCGAGGGCACGCGCAGGCTGGCGGTGTTCTTCAGGCCGGCGTCCATCAGGTTGGGCGCGAAGGCCACGCTGCGCGCGCCCAGGCGCACGGCCTCGCTGGCGGCCACCCATCCCGCGCGTTCCATGCGCTCGCGCGTGAAGGTGGCGGGGTCGCCCATGCCGATGACCATCAGGGCGCGTGCGCGCACGGCCGCCGGCGGCGCGGGGATGTGCAGGCTCTCCATGTCCCGGGCGCGGAACAGGCCCTGCGTGCGCATCGTCGCCAGCACGCCCCCCAGGGCGTTGTCCAGGTGCAGCAGGCCGCCGGCCATCGTGCTGCCGTCCACCTCGTGCTCGAACATGCAGGCAAAGGACAGGTCCACGTCCGCATCGGCGGGGGGCCAGGCCACCACGTCGAATCGCACACCCTGGAACGCCCCGATGGCGGCGCGCCGGGGGGCTTGGGCCGAGGGATGGTCAGCGGAAATGTTGGGGGTCGTCACGCGGTGCTCCATCGCTGGCAGCCGCAGCGGAATGTGCGGCCGGGCGGCGATCTTAAGCGGTGCCTGCATGGGCGCAGCTTGGGCCGCAGTGCGGCCCCTCGCGGTGCCACGTCAATTGTGGCGCGTGACCTGCCCCACCGGCGCGTCCAGCGCGCGATGTCGTGCATCGGGGTCTGCACTGCTGCTGTTGGCGCTGCCCGTCGGCAAGGTGTTGGCCACCTTGGGCTTGGTCGCCTTGCGCTCTTGCGGCGGTGGGGGTGCGGGAGACTGGGAGGTTTTTTTGGCCGAGCTCATGGTGGTGGTTCCTTTCATGCAGCGCACAGCGTACGCCGCTGCCGCGGGGCCTCCCATCGGCCCGCGGCCGCTTGGCATGTGGGCCTTGTCCGATCTCCATCGCACAACCTGCACTGCCGAGCATCCTGCGGGCGCCGACCTACACGCGCATGCGGCTTGCAAGCATGGCATTCGCATGGCACGGGTGCTACACCTGCCACCTGCGGCGAGGTTGCCTTGGCGGCGATGCACATTTCCATGCGCTCCGGCACGCCTGTACGCGCCGGCCTTTTTCCACTGACCCATCACACCCCTACGGAAATTACCATGAGCACTTTGACACTGCGTGACGGAACCTCGCTGTACTACAAGGACTGGGGAAGCGGCATGCCGGTGCTGTTCAGCCACGGTTGGCCGCTCGATGCCGACATGTGGGACGCACAGATGCTGTTCCTGGCCTCGCGCGGCTTTCGCTGCATCGCCTTCGACCGCCGCGGTTTCGGCCGCTCCAGCCAACCGTGGAACGGGTATGACTACGACACCTTCGCCGACGACATCGGTGAGCTGGTGGACCACCTAGACCTGCGGCAGCTGGCGCTGGTGGGTTTCTCGATGGGCGGCGGGGACATCGTGCGCTACATCGCGCGCCGCGGCCCGCAGCGCGTGTCCAAGCTCGCGCTGCTGGGCGCGGTGACACCGATCCTGGGCAAGAAGGACGACTTCCCGGAAGGCGTGGACAAGTCGGTCTTCGACGGCATGCGCGCGGGGCTGGAAGCCGACCGCGCGCAGTTCATCGACGACTTCGCCCAGGCCTTCTACGGTGCCAACCGGCCGGGCTCCAAGGTGTCGCAAGGCGTGCTCAAGCAGACCCTGGCCATCGCCCTGCTGGCCTCCATCAAGGGCACCATCGACTGTGTGACGGCCTTCGCCGAAACCGACTTCCGGCCCGACATGGCGCGCATCGACATGCCCACGCTGATCGTGCACGGCGACGACGACCAGATCGTGCCCATCGAGACCACCGCGAAGCAGGCCGCGAAGATGATCCAGAACGCCACGCTGAAGGTCTACGAGGGTGCGCCGCATGCGCTGGCCACCACGCACAAGGACCAACTCAACGCGGACCTGCTGGCGTTCCTGCAGCAACACTGACGGCGTCGCGCAACGCCGCGCAGTGTCGTTGCGTCAGCGTTGCGCCTGCCCGGGCAGCGCTGCTGCCGCCCGCCGCCGCTTCACGTCTTCCAGGTAGTTGTAGACCGTGAAGCGTGTGACGCCGAGTGCGGCCGCCGCCTTCTCCACGCCACCCTTGACGATGAAGAGCCCGCGGTCCAACATCGTTTCCACGGCGATGCTCTTCTCTTCCTTGCCCATCTTGGCCAGGGGCCTGCCGAAGCGCCGCACGGCGTCGGCAATGATGTCCTGCATCAGCACCTCCACGTCGGGAATGTCCACGCGGGCGGACTCGGACGGCTCCTTGCGCGAGGGCAGCATGCGCGCCAGCACCGCCTGCGCGGCCTCGATGCTGTGCAGGTCGGCGTTGAGGCACAGGGCCGCGAAGGTCTGGCCCAGCGTGTCGCGGAACATCACCGTGCCCGAGGTCAACGCACGCCCGTCGCGCGTGGTTGTGGGATAGGGATAGACCGACTCGTGCGCCGCGGGCCGCGCGGACACCATGCCTTCGGCCAGGATCGCGAGCGCCTTGTCGTTGTCCGGCCCCGCGAGCACCGGGCTGCCGAGGCTGCGGCCGGTGACATGGCCGTTGGCGATGCGCAGCACCGAGTTCTCCGGCCGCGTGAGGTCGTGCAGCACCACCTCCACATGCGAGCCCACCATCGCACCCAGCATGGGCACGATGCTGTCGAGCGCGGCGAGGATAGCCTGGCGCTCGCGCATCACCTCGGGTGGCAACGGGGGCGGGCGGGTGCGGCTCGGCCTGCGCGGGGCGGCGGGAGGGGCGGAGTGCTTGGCGGTGGCCATCCGGATCAGGCCGTGTAGTCCACTTCCGCCACCATCTCTATCTCCACCGCGATGCCGAAGGGCAAATCGTGCGCAGACACGGCGCTGCGGGCATGGCGGCCATCGCTGCCGAAGACCTCCACCAGCAGGTCCGACGCACCATTGAGCACCAGGTGCTGCCGCTGGAAGCCCTCCGCGCAGTGCACCCAGGCCAGCAGCTTCAGGATGCGTGTGACGCGGTCCAGCGAGCCCGCGTGCTGGCGCAGCACGGCCAGGGAATTGAGGATCGTGAGGCGCGCCGCCTGGTAGCCGTCCTGCTCGGACAGCTCCTGTCCCACCTTGCCGCGGTAGACCACCTCGCCGGCGTTGATGGGGCCCTGGCCCGAGAGGAACACGATGCGCCCGCTCTGCGTGGCCGGCACGTAGTTGGCGGCCGGGCTCGGAGCTGGGGGGAGTTCGATGCCCAGGGCGCGCAGCCGCGCTTCGGGTGAAGTTGTGGGACTGGCGGAGGAGCTCATGGGATGCCTTGTTCAACGTGCCTTGACAGCGTTCGCGCGCGGCACCTACACTGCATATTAAACGTGTTGTTGAACACGTTCAACAAAATATCAACACGAAATATCCGCCATGCCGTCCGCCGATCCTTGCGCCGATGCACGCGCCCTGTTTCCGTACCTGGAGCAGCGCGTGTACCTCGACACGGCCGCAGCGGGCCTGAGCTGGCAAGGGCAGGGCGCGGCCGCCGCGCAGTTCTACGACGAGGTCAAGAGCCACGGTTACGACGGCCGGCCGCAGTGGCAGGCCATGGCGGCGCGTGTGCGCGCGCAGCTGGCCTCGCTGATGGGCGTGCAGCCCGCAGACCTCACCTTCGTCTCCAACACCACCGAGGGCCTGAACCTTGCCGCGCACAGCCTGCAGTGGCGCGCGGGTGATCGCATCGTGCTGGCCGAGGACGAGTTCCCCTCCGTCGCGCGCATCTGGGAGCCTGCGCTGCAACGCGGTGCCGAGCTGGTGCGCGTGCCCGTGCCCAGTGAGGACGCACGTGCCGCCGCACTGATGCAGGCCGTGGATGCACGCACGCGCGTGCTCGTGGTGTCGCAGACCCACTCCAGCACCGGCACCACGCTGGACCTCGATGCGCTGGGCCGGCACTGCCATGCGCAGGGCGTGCTGTTCATCGTGGACGGCATGCAGTCGCTGGGCGCGGTGCCCGTGTCGCTGGCGCATGTGGATGCCTACGCGGCCTCGTTCTTCAAGTGGATGCTGTGCGGCTTCGGCATCGGCGTGCTGGTCACCTCGCCCGCCGCGCGGCAGGCCATGGTGCCGGCCTGGCGCGGTTACGCGAACATGGACGACCCGCAGCAGCTGCAGTACGCCCACATCAACACACCCGCCCTGTATGCGCTGGGCGCCACGCTGGACCTGCTGGGCGCCATCGGCTGGCCCGCGATCCATGCACAGGTGCAGGCCCTGGGCGGCCACCTCGTCGAGGCCGCGGAGCAGCACGGGCTGGACCTGGTCACGCCGCGCGACCAGCGCGCCGGCATCTTCGTCGTGCGCGCACCCGACGGCGAGGCGGCGCGCGTGCGCCTGGCCGAACGCAACATCAGCGTGTCGGCGCGCGGCGTGGGCGTGCGCATATCGCCCCACTTCTACAACACGGCCGCAGAGGTGGAGCAATGCTGCGCCGAGCTCGCGCAGATCCTCGAGCGTGCCTGATCCCATCGTCGCCTTCCGCCTGACCCTACAACGAGGAGCCCTCATGAAAACTTCCATGCACCTGCTGCGCCGCTTGGCCCTGGCCGCACCCTTCGCCCTGTTCGGCGCCACCACGATGGCCCAGACGCCGGCCCCCGCGCCAGCGCCTGCCGCAGCGCCATCGGCGGCTTCGTCCGCCACGCTGGCGGCCATCAAGTCGCGCGGCTTGCTGAACTGCGGCGTGATCGGCAGCGCGCCCAACTTCTCGCTGCCGGACAGCCAGGGCGTGATGCGCGGGCTCGATGCCGACCTGTGCCGCGCCGTGGCGGCCGCCGTGTTCGGCGACGCGACCAAGCTGAAGTACACCAGCCTCACGCCCGCGCAGCGCATGGTGGCCGTGCAGTCCGGCGAGGTGGACCTGTCCTTCTCGCAGATCACCTGGACGCTGACGCGCGAGTCCAAGGCCGGCGTGCAGTTCACCGGCACCTACTTCTTCGACACCTACGGCGTGATGGTGCCCAAGGCACTCAAGGTGGCCAACACCAACAAACTCAATGGCGCCAGCCTGTGCATGATCACCGGCCCCGGCGAAGCCAACGCGGCCGAATACTTCGGAAAAATCAAGGTGCGCTACAAGCCCGTGGTGTTCTCCGAAGGCGAACCGATGCGCAAGGCCTTCCTCTCCAAGCGCTGCGATGCGATCTTCCACAGCCTCGCGGCACTGGCGAGCTTCAAGGGCTCGTTGGGCGCGCAGTCCAACGACTATGTGCTGCTGCCCGAGACACATGCCCGCGAGCCGCTGGCCGGTGCCGTGCGCAAGGGCGACGACCGCTGGTTCGACATCGTGCGCTACACGCTCAACGCGATGGTCGTGGCCGAGGAACTGGGTGTGGACTCCAAGAACGCCAAGTCGATGGCGGCGAACTCCCCCGACGCCGACATCAAGCGCCTGCTGGGTGCGGACGGTGACCTGGGCCCGTCGATGGGTCTGGACAAGGACTGGGCGCTGAACATCGTGTCGCAGGTCGGCAACTACGGTGAAGTCTTCGACCGCACCTTCGGCCCGGCCGGCATGCCGCGCGCCCAGAACCGCCTGGCGGCCCAGGGTGGCCTGCTGTACGGCGTGCCGATGCGCTGACCCCATGCGCTGACCCTCTGCGCTGACGCACTGCATGCCCGCTGCACGCCCGACGACGCTGCGTCGCCGCCTGGCCATCGCCGTGCGGCAGGCAGTCGCTTTCGGGCTGGTGGCTGCGGTGCTGGTGCTGCTGTTCCGCGCCACCACGGCCAACCTGAATGCGCGCGGGGTGCACACGGGCTTCGACTTCCTGTGGCGGCCCGCGATCACGCCGATCCTGAACTCACCGCTGGAGTTCACGCTGGGCACGGACAGCTTCGCGTATGCCTTCCTGGCCGGTGCCCTCAACACCGTGCAGCTCACGGTGGCCGCCATCATTCTGTCCACCGTGTTGGGCATCGTCGTGGGGCTGGGCTCGGTGGCGCAACACCCCATCGCACGCCGGCTGGCGATGGCCTATGTGGAGCTGATGCGCAACATCCCCGTGCTGCTGCATATCGTGTTCTGGTACGGGATCTTCCTGGCCCTGCCGGCCGCGTCGGACGCGGAGCCCGGTGGCTGGCTGCTGGCGTCGAACCGCGGCATCTTCCTGTGGCCGAAGGTGGATGGCCTGGACGTGCAGGGCATCGTGTCGCTGTCGCCGGAGTTCGCGGCCCTGCTGGTGGGCATCTCGCTGTACACGGCGGCCTTCATCGCCGAGATCGTGCGCGGCTCGCTCGGCTCGGTGGTACGCGGCCAGTGGGAGGCCTCGGAGGCCCTGGGCCTGTCGCGCGGCGTGATGCTGCGCAGCGTGATCGCCCCGCAGGCGCTGCGCGTGGGCACCCCCGCGTTGTCCAGTGAATACCTGGGCGTGTTCAAGAACAGCACGCTGGCCATCGCCGTGGGCTACCAGGACTTCATGGCGGTGGGGGAGAGCATGCTCACCGACACCGGCCAGGCCATGGAGGTGATGGCGATCGTGATGCTGTTCTATGCCGTCGTGAGCCTGGTGGTGAGTGGCGCCATGCATGTCTTCGAGAACCGCTACCGCGACTGGGGGCTGGCGTGAGGTACGTCGCCACCGCCACCCTTCCACCAATGTCGCGGCCGGTCGGGCAGGAGGGTTGGCTGCACCGGATACGGCGGCTGTTCTTCGCGACGCCCTTTGCTGCCGTGCTAACCGTGGTGCTGACCCTCGGTGTGTGTTGGGGCGCCTGGCATCTCTTCGCCTGGGCGGTGCTGGATGCGGTCTTCACGGCGCAGGGGCCGGATGCCTGCCGCGTGGCCGGTGCGGGCGCCTGCTGGGCGGTGGTCGGCGAGAAGCTGCGCCTGATCCTCTTCGGTGTCTATCCCTATGCGCAGCAATGGCGGCCGGCGCTGGCGGTGGTGCTGATCGTGGGGATGTATGTCCTGTCCACACGGCGCGCCTGGTGGAACTGGCGGCTGCCGGCGCTCTGGGTGGTGGCGATTGCGGCGTTCCTGGTGCTGCTGCGCGGCGGTGTCGCGGGTCTGGTGCCGGTGACGGAAGACCAGTGGGGCGGGCTGCCGGTGACGCTGCTGCTCGCCACGCTGGGCCTGGCGGCGGGGTTCCCGCTGGCGGTGGGGCTGGCACTGCTGCGCCACGCGCCCGAGCCCGGCATCGGCAAGACCCTGGCCGTGACCTACATCGAGTTCGCGCGCAGCGTGCCGTTGCTGGTGGTGCTGTTCTTCGCCAGCGTGATGGTGCCGCTGTTCCTGCCGCAGGACATGAATTTGTCCAAGCTGCTGCGCGTGTTCCTGGCCTTCGCGCTGTTCGCCGCCGCCTACCTGGCGGAGGTGATCCGCGGCGGGCTGCAGGCCGTGCCGCGCGGCCAGTACGAAGCGGCCGAGGCCCTGGGGCTGAGCCGCCGCGTCATGCTGCTGCGCGTGGTGCTGCCGCAGGCCTTCGCGGCCGTGCTGCCGTCGCTGGTCAACATCTTCATCGCCTTCTTCAAGGCCACCTCCATCGTGGTGGTGGTGGGCATCTTCGACCTGATGACCGCGGCCCGCCGCGCCGTGGCGGACCCCACCTGGCAGGGCTTCGGCACGGAGATCTACCTCTTCGTGGCGCTTCTCTATTTCGTGTTCTGTTTCGCGATGTCACGCTACAGCGCGCACCTGCATGCCTCCATGGTCTCCACCCGCCGCGACTGACCCATGCCCTCGACCGATTCCGCCCCCATCCTGCGCGCCACGGGCCTCGACAAGTGGTATGGCGACTACCACGCGCTGCGTGACGTCGCCCTGTCCATCGCGCCGGAAGAACGCATCGTGGTCTGCGGGCCTTCGGGCTCGGGCAAGTCCTCGCTGATCCGTTGCTTCAACGGCTTGGAGGGCTTCGAGCGCGGCAGCCTGGAGGTCTGCGGCGTGCCGCTGGGTCCCGAGGGTGGCAACCTCGCCGAGGTGCGGCGCCACGTGGGCATGGTGTTCCAGCAGTTCAACCTGTTTCCGCACATGACGGTGCTGCAGAACTGCACCCTGGCGCCGGTCTCCATGCGCGGCATGGGCAGCCGCGAGGCCGAGGAGATGGCGATGCAGCTGCTGGCGCGCGTGCGCGTGGCCGAACATGCCCACAAGCGGCCGGCGCAGCTGTCGGGCGGACAGCAGCAGCGCGTGGCCATCGCGCGGGCGCTCTGCATGAAGCCGCGCCTGATGCTCTTCGACGAGCCCACCTCCGCGCTCGACCCCGAGATGGTCAAGGAAGTGCTGGACACCATGGTCTCGCTGGCCGACGAGGGCATGACCATGGTCTGCGTCACGCACGAGATGGGCTTCGCGCGCCAGGTGGCGGACCGCGTGGTCTTCATGGACGAAGGGCAGATCCTGGAGGTGGCGACGCCGCAGGAGTTCTTCGACGCGCCCCAGCACGAGCGGGCGCGCGCGTTCCTGGGTGACGTGCTGCGGCACTGAACGCGCCGCAGCGTTGTCAGTTCAGGGTGCGCAGCGGATGTGCCGCACCCGGCCACGGGCTGTCGAAGAAGGGCGCGACCATCTCCTTCGTCACGTCCTCCAGCCGCGCCGGGTTCCACTTCGGCGCATGGTCCTTGTCCACAGCCAGCGCGCGCACACCTTCCGCCACCTCGGTGGCGGCACCGCTGCGCTGCAGGTGCACGGTGTGGAAACAGCGGCGTACCAGGTCGCGCTCCATGCGCAGGTCGTCGGCCAGCGCCATCCCACGCGCACGGCGCACCTGCTGCAGCGTCACCTCCAGCATCAGCGGGCTGCGCTGGCGCATGGTCTTGGCAGTGGCGTCTGCCCATGCGTCCTTGCCGGCATCGGCCTCCAGCGCACGGACGATCTGCAGCACGTGGGGGTGGCCGAAGTACTTGTCGATGCGCGCATCCCACTGCGCGGCATGGGCCTGCGGGTCGCTGCGCTGCGCCTGCAGCCACGGCGTGGCATCGCCCTGGCCCAGTGAGTCCCATAGCGCAGGCAACTCCGAAGCTGCGACCAGCCGATCCGCCAGCCCCGCATGCACCGCGCCCTGGCCATCGAGCAGGTGGCCCGTGAGCGCCAGGTATTCGCCCAGGTGGCCAGGGCAGCGGCTCAGGAAGTAGCCACCACCGACGTCCGGGAAGAGCCCGATGTTGGTCTCGGGCATGGCCATCTTCGTGCGTTCGGTGGCGATGCGCACGCGTGCACCTTGCGCCACGCCCATGCCGCCCCCCATCACGATGCCGTCCATGAAGACCACGATGGGCTTGGCATAGGTATGCACCAGGTGGTTGAGCGTGTATTCCTCGGTGAAGAAGTCTTCCAGCTCCGGGTTGCCGGCCAGCGCCGCCTGGTGGAAGAAGCGGATGTCGCCGCCCGCGCAGAAGGCGCCAAAGGGTTGCTCGTGCTTCGTCGCCGGGTCGCGGCCCATGCCACGGATGCCCACCATCTGCACCGCATCGTCGTCCCGCCAGGCCAGCAGCGCGGCCGTGATGTCGCGCACCATGGCCAGCGACAGGGCATTGAGCGCGTTGGCGCGGTTCAGCGTGATCAGGCCGGCGTGGCCCTGGGTGGTGGCGATGACGTGGGATGCTTGCATGGGTGTCGAGGTGTGAAGGTGCTGGCCTAGTCTATTGCAGCCACCCTGGCGCAGCTGTCGCAGGGTGGACCATCGGTTATCGTGCGTGTCCCCACCTGCACCCGAACACCCCCACCATGCCCGACGCCCCTGCCGCGACCCCTTCCGCGGCGCGCTGGACCCTGGTCGCCGCGATCATCGGCTCCAGCCTGGCCTTCATCGATGGCAACGTGGTCAACGTCGCGTTGCCGGCCATCCAGCACGAGATGCAGGCCACCATCTCCGATGCGCAGTGGGTGATGGAGGCCTACGCGTTGTTCCTGGCCTCGCTGCTGCTGGTGGGCGGCGCGCTGGGGGACCGCCTGGGCCGCAAGCGCGTGTTCATGGGAGGCGTCGCGCTGTTCGTGCTGGCGTCCGTGGGGTGCGCGATGTCGCGGACGCCCGGCATGCTGATCGCCACGCGGGCGGTGCAGGGCATCGGTGCGGCGCTGCTGGTGCCCGGCAGCCTGGCCCTGATCTCCGCAGCCTATCCGCAGGCGCAGCGGGGCGCCGCCATCGGCACGTGGTCAGCGTTCAGCGCGATGGCTTCGGCCTTCGGCCCCGTGCTGGGCGGTGCGCTGGTGGAGCATCTGTCGTGGCGATGGGCGTTCCTGGTCAATGTGCCGGCAGGTGTGGTGCTGGTGTGGATCTGCATGGCCAAGGTCCCGGAAAGCCGGGGCGAAGTGGCTCCCGGCCCCATCGACTGGCCTGGCGCGTTGCTGGTGTCACTGGGGCTGGCGGGTGTGGTGTTCGCGCTGATCGAGGCGCCCATGCTGGGATGGCAGTCGCCGCTTGTGGCGGGTTCCGGGGTGGCGGGTGTGCTGGCGCTGGGGGCCTTTCTGTGGGTGCAGGCCCGCAGCGGCGCCCCGATGGTGCCCCTGGTGTTGTTCAAGGAGCGCAACTTCGCGGGCGCGAACCTGCTCACGTTGCTGCTGTATGCGGCGTTGGGCGGCAGCCTGTTCTTCCTGCCGCTGGTGTTGATCCAGGTGCAGGGTTTCGGCGCCACTGCGGCGGGGGCGGCACTGTTCCCTTTCATCGCCATCATCTTCGTGCTGTCCCGCTGGGCGGGCGCGCTGGTGGAACGCACAGGGGCCAGGCTGCCCCTCGTGGTGGGGCCCGCCATTGCGGCGCTGGGCTTCGGGCTGCTGGCCGTGCCGTCGGTGGGTGCCGGATATTGGAGCGGCTACTTCCCCGCCGTGTGTGTGCTGGGCCTGGGCATGGGCATCACGGTGGCGCCGCTCACCACCACGGTCATGAACGCGGTGGGGCCGGAGCGCGCGGGGGTCGCTTCGGGTATCAACAACGCGGTCTCGCGCGTGGGCGCGCTGCTGGCCATCGCGGTCTTCGGCGTGGTGCTCACCATGGTCTTCGACCAGCAATTGGACGCGGCGCTGGCCACGCTGGCGTTGCCGCAGGGGGCGGCCGAGGGGATCGCGGCGCAGCGCCAGAAGCTGGCTGCGATCGTGCTGCCCGAGGGCCTGCCCGTGGCCGCGGCGGCCGCTGCGCGGCAGGCCATCAACGTGTCCTTCCTGGCGGGCTTCCGCTGGGTCATGCTGCTGGGCGCGGGGCTGGCGCTGGCGAGTGCACTCAGTGCCTGGTGGTGGATCGCCCCGCGCGCGCAGCCCGAGGCTCCGCAGCCACCGCCCCGGCGGTGACGCACGCCGCGCATCGGTGCACACTCTGGCCATGGCATTCCACCCTTCGTCCACCACCACGCTGCTGCTGCTCACGCCGCTGCTCGCATGGCGCATCCATGCGCGCTTCGGGCGGCTGATAGGGCGGCAGCGTCTGTCGAAATACCGCGCCTGGATCTCGCTGCTGCTGTTCCCGTCCCTGGTCACGCTGCTGGCCTGGAGTGCACGTGACCACGGTGCAGCGCTGGGCCTGCTCGCAGCGGGGCTGCTGGCGGGCGGCGCGCTGGGGCTCTTCGGACTGCGGCGCACGCGTTTCGAGCCCACGCGCCAGGGGCTGTACTACACGCCCGACGCGCGCCTGGGCATGGTGTTGATGGTGCTCTTCGTCGGCCGCCTGGCCTGGCGCTTGCTGCAGGCCTATGTGCTGGAGCCGCAGGTCGACCACGGCCTGGCCGACTTCGCGCGCAGCCCGCTCACGCTCTCGGTGTTCGGCCTGCTGGCGGGTTACTACATCTCCTATGCCATCGGCCTGGCGCGCTGGCGCATGCAGGTGCTGCGGGCAAAGCGGTTGCGGGAGGCGGCAGAGGCAGCGCAGGCCATGCGCCAGGCTGGCCAGCCGCCTGGGTAAGGTGCTCATCCTTGCATATTGATCGCATGATGGGCAAAATGCAGGGATGTTGGACCGTGACCTGATGCCCACGCTGCGCGAGCGGCTGTCCTTCTATCCCGGCGTCGTGCTGCTCGGCCCACGCCAGGTGGGCAAGACGACCTTGGCACGCCTGCTCGCTTCCGGGCAGCCTGATGCGTTGTTCCTCGACCTGGAACGTCCGGGTGACCGCGCCGCGCTGGCCGAGCCCGAGCTGTTCCTGGCGCAGCACCGTCACAGGCTCATGGTGCTCGACGAGGTCCAGTTCCTGCCCGAGCTGTTCTCGCACCTCCGGCCCGAGATCGATGCACACCGGCGTGCCGGCCGGTTCCTGCTGCTGGGCTCGGCCTCGGGTGCGTTGCTGCGCCAGCGCAGCGAATCGCTGGCGGGCCGGGTCGGTTATCTGGAGCTGGCGCCCTTGCTGGCCAGCGAGCTGCCCGCTGACCTGCAGAGCTTGCAGCAGCTGTGGCACCGGGGTGGCTTCCCGATGAGCCAGCTCGCTCACAGCGACGCCCTGTCCTTCGCATGGCGGCAGGACTTCATCCAGACTTTCCTGCAGCGTGATCTGCCCCAGATGGGCGTGGCGGTCGCAGGTGACGCGCTGCATCGCTTCTGGCGAATGCTGGCGCATCTGCAGGGGCAGCTCTTCAATGCCTCCCAGCTCGGCATGGCGCTGGGCGGTGTGTCGCACACCACGGCCACGCGGTATCTCGATCTGCTGGTGGACACGATGCTCGTGCGTCGACTGGAGCCCTTCCTGCCCAACGTGGGCAAGCGGCTGGTGAAATCGCCCAAGGTCTACATTCGAGACAGCGGCTTGGTGCATGCGCTGCTCGGCATTGCGAGCCTGTCCGATCTGCAGGGCCATCCTGTCGTCGGCGCTTCGTGGGAAGGCTTTGTCATCGAGCAAGTCTGGGCGCATCTGCCGCCGGGCGCCCACATGGGCTTCTACCGCACGGCGGCCGGCGCGGAACTCGATATCGTGGTGCAGCTGGGGGAGCGGCTGCTGGCCATCGAGGTCAAGTTTTCGGCGGCGCCCACTGTGACCAAGGGTTTCTGGCAGGCCGTGGGCGATCTGCAGCCGCGGCGCACCGTGGTGGTGGCGCCGGTCTCGCGTGCCTATCCGTTGAAAGAGGGTGTGGATGTCATGCCGGTGGACGCGATCCCGGCATTGTTGCGTGGCCTGTGAAGCCACGTGTGTGGCGACCGCCTGATCGCTATGGAGCGGACCTCCACGCTGCTGTTGCTCTGGTCGCTGTGCGCCAAGATGCTGTACAAGCCTGCAAAGGAATCACCATGGACCAACCCATACTCCACTACCACCCCCTGTCCTCCTACTGCCACAAGGTGCTGATCGCCATCGATGTGCTGGGTGCAGCGGTGGACCTGCGCCTGCTGAACCTGGGCGACCCGGCCGAGCGCGCGGCCTTCCTCGCGCTGTGGCCCACGGGCAAGATGCCGCTGCTGGTGGATGGGGCCAAGGTAGTGCCCGAGACCAGCATCATCATCGAGCACCTGCAGCGGCACCCTGCGCGCAGCGGGCAGAAGCTCATCCCCGACGACCCGGATGCGGCGCTGCAGGTCCGCCTGTGGGACCGGCTCTTCGACCAGTACGTGATGACCCCGATGCAGGCACTGACGTCGGACCTGCTGCGGCCCGAGGCGGCGCGCGACGCCACCAGCGTGGCCCAGGCACGGGAGCGGCTGGCCGGCACCTACGCGCTGGTCGATACGCAGCTGGAGGGGCGCACCTGGATCGCGGGCGACACCTTCAGCATGGCCGATTGCGCCGCCGCGCCGGCGCTGTTCTATGCCGTGACCTACGTGCCGATGGCGCCGGAACACACACGGCTGGCGGCGTACTTCGAGCGCCTGATGGCCCATCCCGCGGTGGCGCGCACCGTGGACCAGGCGCGGCCCTTTTTCCGCTACTACCCGGGTCGCGCCGGCCTGGCGCCGCGCTTCTACGACCCTTCTGTGGCGTGAGTCCTTGTCTGGGGGGAGGCTGTCAGTCCCGGCCGCCGCGCCCGCGGTCCCAACCCGGACGGTGGGGATGCCCGTCATGGCGTCCCCAGCCACGGCCATCGCGGTAGTAGTAGCGGGGCGGAGGCATGTACACGGGGGCCGGCTGCACATACACCGGCCGAGGCTGTACATAGATCGGCCGAGGCTGCACGTACACCGGTGCGGGCTGCACATAGACCGGGGCCGGCTGGCCGTACACCGGGGCGGGGTACGTGTACACCGGCCCGGGAACCTGCACGCCAATGGAGAACTGGACATTGCCCCCCGCATGCGCCGCCGTGGCCGCGCCGCCGATGGCAGCGGCGAGCGCGGCAGCAGCGATGAAGCGGCTGGAGAGGAGTCGGGTCATGGAAATGCTCCTGGATGTGGTCATGGCAGGTATCTTGCGCCCGGCCGGCTGAACGCTTGCTGAACGAATGTCAGATGACCCAGTGGTTGGCGGCTTGGTGAGGCCTACTGTCGCGCTGTACCCTGGCCCCTGCGGCAACTTTTTCACAATCCATCCGCCATGTTCTCCCACATCTTCCTCGGCGCCACCGACTTCGACCGTGCTTTCGGCTTCTATTCCGCGCTGGCGGAAGTCCTGGGCATCCAACCCCGTTTCGTCGAGCGGGAGCGCCCCTGGGCCGGCTGGCAGTCGACACCGGATCCCCGCCCGTTGCTGTTGATCGGGACCCCGTTTGATGGCCAACCGCATGTGCCAGGCAACGGCCAGATGGTCGCGTTCGTGGCTAGTTCCAGGGAACAGGTCGACCGCGCCTACGCGCTGGCCCTGGCCCACGGTGGCAGGTCGGAGGGAGCGCCCGGCCTGCGGCCCGAATACCACGCGCATTACTACGGCGCTTATTTCCGGGACACGGAGGGCAACAAGCTGTGCATAGCCTGCCATGCCGCGCCGGCGGAATGACCGGGCGGGTGGCTGTCAGCGCTTGTTGGCGGGCAGCCGTGAGAGGTAGTTCTGCCAGGGCCTGTCGGCGTCGAAGTTCTCCTTCGCATTGATGGCCAGTTCAGGTCCATCCATCGGCGTGATGGACGGCGCCAACTGCAGCCCGGCAAGTTGTGCCTTGGCATTGATGTTGGTGTACATCGCGCGCACGGTGGCTTCACGTACCGAGCGGCCGACCACGGTCTCGCCGTGGCGGGCCATCAGCACCACGGGGTGGTTGCCCAGGCTGGCAGCCAGGTCGTCGCCGAGCTTGGCATTGGTAACCTGCACGCCGCGTTCCGCTTCATCGGGCTTGAATGACTTCCGTATCTCGAAGAGGGGCGTTTCCGCGGGTAGAAAGCCGGCCTGCGCCACCACCGGTCGAAGCGCCACGTTGGCGATGCCGAAAGGAATGGTGGCAAGGTCGTGTGCGTGGATCACCGAGTGCACCTCGGCCTTGGCGGCGTAGATACGGCAGTGGATGAAGCGCTCGCCATTGAGCCGGGGCGCTGCCGGGTCCACTGCGGTGCAGTTGTTCGCGATGTCCACTTCCACGAGGTCCTTGCGTGATACCAGGGCCGGTGGCATCGCGCGTGGGATGAACATGCGATTCGGATTGCGTGTCGAACGGACACTCACATGGCCAAAGCTGTCCAGCACGCCCTCGTTCGCGAGGATGTGGGCCGCAACAACGACATCCGCCAGCAGAGCTTCATCCGCGGCTTCGCTGCCTGCAGCGGGGCTGGCCGTCTGGGCCAGGGTGGCTGTGGCGTACAGCGCGGCGATCGAAGCGGAGATCAGCAGTTTTTTCATGGTGGTGCCTTGGGTAGTGGGATGTCTCTGTATGGAAAAGTCGTACCCGACGCGGCCATCCTGGCGCTGTCGCGCGTGAAGATCCCCCACTGGTCGCTGCGTCCCTCGGGGAACTTCCACGATTCGGGGGTTCCGGTGACATAGGTGTCATCGACCCGCTGGATCTCCGCGGTGTATTCGATGCACGCCCCGAAGGGGGTAACGAAGTAGGCGAAGACGTTGTCTCCTGGCCCGTGGCGGCCTGCGCCCCAGGTGGTCTCGCAGCCTGCATCCTTGAGGCGCCCCATCCCCCGCATCACGGCGTCCGTGTCCTGCATTTCGAAGGCGATGTGGTTCAACATCGGCTGCTTGCTGTTGGCGTAGGCCACGACATGGTGCAAGTCGTTGCAACGAAGAAAGCTCATGTAACCCGTTCTGTCGCTGAGCGTGAAGCCCAGCACTTCCGTGAGCACACGCGTCGCAGCTTCGCGGTCACAACTGTTGAAGACGACATGGGCCACGCCCAGCGGGTGCAGCCGGTCCGTGGCCAGCGCGGGCGGCACCGGATCCGCCTCGACGACGAAGCGGTAAGGCTCTCCTTCGGGGCCGGCAACATAGAAGCCCCTGGAACGACCGGGTTCATCGAATCGCTGCCACGGGGTGTGGGCCAGACCCGATGCCTCCACACGTGCGCGCAGCGCATCGATCTCGGCCTGGCTGCCGGCGAATGTCGCCGATCGCAATCCATTGGAAGTACTTTCCGTCACCGCGATGGCATAGTGTTCCGCCGCTGTTCCCCGCAAGTAGGTGGTTGCGCCGCGGCTTTCCACCTCTTGCAGGCCCCAGGGATGCTGGAGAAAGCTTGCCGCAGCGGCGCGGTCGGGTATGTCCAGTTCAATGCTGCGTAGTCGCATGGTGGTGTGGTGTTGGGTGGTGGAAAACGCATTGGCGGCGCGCGGCCTGCAGGCCCGTGAGTTCGATCACCGCCCCCGCGCGGTCTCCACACAGGAAGCGTATGGCGGACCGGGACAGCTCCGGTTCGCGGCTCCACGTGGGAATTGCGGCGGTGCCCCAGACATTGGACTGCAGCGCGACGGGGATCGGGCAGATGTGCGCGACACCCGGCACCGTACGCAGCCCGCTGAGCATGACGCGAAACGCGGAACTGGTTGGTGTCATGCCGGGTACTCCGCCTCGACCATCGCCCACACGCGCCTGAAGGGCCCACGCGTTGCCACAAGCTCGGCGCCGGCCTGTGCCGCGAGGGCATCGTCGATCCACACCGGGCCACCGAGCGTCGCGCTGATGCAGGCGCGGTGCGCGTTCTCTTCGAAAAGAAAGGTGGCTGCCACGGCATCCTCGACGCTGGGCCCGGTCACCGTGGCACCGTGTGCGCACATCAGGACGGCACGGTGGGGACCCAGGGCCTTGGCAAGTGCGCTGCCGCGCTGGCGGTCACTGACGAGCCGCGGGTCGGGATACAGCGGAATCCCGTCGTGGAACAGGGTGCCCATGAGGTGGGCCGCCCGCAGGCGCAGGCCATCGGTGGCGAATGCCGTGGAGTGCATGCCGTGGTAGTGGATGACACAGGCCACATCGGGCCGCGCAGACAAGATTTCCAGATGGATGGGAAACTCGCCGGGCGCGTCGCCCGCGCCTGCCACCTTGCGTCCCTGGAAATCCATGGTGACCAGGTCATCGGGTGTGGCATCGGAGCCCAGCGAATGGCGCGTGATCAGGAAACGCTGGGCATCCAGGCGCACGCTGATGTGCCCGAAACCCTCGATGAAGCCCCTGCGGTACAGGAACCGCCAGGCCTTCAATGTCGCGGAGATTCGTTCGTCCATGCTGCGCTCAGCGGTCCGTGGAGGCCAGCCAGTCGAGCATCACGCGGTTGAACTGCTCGGGCTGTTCCACGTTGGGGACATGCTTGGCGCCGACGAATTCCTCGTAGCGGCCACGCGGGAACAGGCTGGCGATATGCTGGCTCTCCGCGGGCGTGGCGCGCGGGTCTTCCGTGCCACAGGCCACGAGCACCGGTGCCCTGACGGTGTGCAGGGATGCGGTGAAGTTGAAGCTGCCGATGGCATGGGCGCAACGGACATACCCCTCCGGCGTACAGGCGGCCACGGTGTCGCGTATCTGCTGCCAGCGGTGGGGATGGGCCGCCTTGTAGGAAGGCGTCAACCATCGCGCCATGGTGCGGTCTGCGATCGGCTCCAACGAGCCTGCCGCATGGATGGCCGCAATCATGGGGGCCCAGAAGGTCTGGGCGTCCGCGGGCGCCTCGGACTGCGTGTCCGAAATCAGCAGCGAGCGGATCCTCGGGGCGTGGCGCAGCGCCATCGACTGGGCGATCATCCCGCCGATCGACAGGCCCACCACGTGGCAGTTGTCGATGGCGAGCGCGTCCAGCACCTCCACCATGTCGTCGGCCAGGTCATCGATGCTGCAGGGGGCGTCGGGGCCGGTGCTGCCACCGTGTCCGCGCAGATCGGTGCGCAGCACGCGGTAGCCTGCGGCCAGCAGCGGCGGGACCTGTTCGGCCCACAGCCCATGGTCCGCGGCCAGGGAATGGGAGAAGGCGACGACCTGGCCCGTGTCCGGGCCCAGCAGGTCGTAGCAGGTGGTTCGGCCTTTCAGTGAGAGCAGCATCGTGTCAGCGCTCCGCGACGACGTCGAGTTCCATCGCGCCGATGCCCGCGATGTTGCCCTTCAGGCGGTCACCATCGAAGAGCTGCGAGACACCGGCAGGGGTACCCGTGGTGAGCAGCGTGCCGGGCTGCAGTGTCGACACGCTGGAGAGGAACCGGATCAGCTCCCGCAGGCCATTGATCATGTCCCTGGTGTGCGCCTCCATCACGAGCTTGCCGTTCTGCTCGACCTCGATGCGCAGGTCTTGCGGCTCCGCGATCTCGTCGCGCGTGACGATCCAGGGGCCCACGCCGCAGAAGGTGTCGAAGCCTTTGCGGATGTTGCGGGTGTTGTGGTTGCGCCCCCACGGAT
The DNA here is from genome assembly GCA_965278985.1 of Burkholderiaceae bacterium. Taxonomy (GTDB): domain Bacteria; phylum Pseudomonadota; class Gammaproteobacteria; order Burkholderiales; family Burkholderiaceae_C; genus CAISIP01. The sequence goes on from OZ257131.1 coordinate 5,946,715, forward strand.
CGCGCACGCTGATGTCCCAGCACATCGTGTAGCCGAAAACGTAGTCCAGCGCCTTCTCCGCCGGTACGTTCTTGGCGGGCTGGCCGATGACCGCGCACAGCTCGCATTCGAAATCCACATGGCGTGCCACGCGCGGAATGACGACCGTACCGCCCGGACCCACGATGGCGGACGACGGCTTGAGGAACACCTCGGCCATCAGTTCGTCGGGCGAGAGTTTCGAGCGGTCGTAGGCGCCCACGCGGTGGGTCATCTCCGACTGGTGGGAGCGGTAGTTCGCCGCCGCGGCCCAGATCGCCGGCGGCTTGTCGATGGGCGCCAACAGCCGGGCCGACGCCAGCGGCACGGCCCGGCCCCGGCGCGTGAAGACCATGACCTCCCGGGCGAAGGCCTGGTCAGCCATCGCGCCGACGATGTCCGCCATGGACGCGCCGGAGGGCACCGCGCCCTGGTCTGTCGGCGGGTAGGTGAGGGGGTAGATGTGGTCTCCGTCCACCAATCCCGGGAGCCCGTCGTTGTATCTGCAAATCTTCATGGCTGACGTTGGTCCTTGCGTGCCGTTGGGCGTTCTCGTCATTCGATCTTGACGCCGGCTTCGGTCACGATGTCGCGCCAGCGCGGGATTTCGCGCTTCAACGTGGCGGCGAGCTCTTCCGGCGTGCTGGGATTGACCTCGAGCCCGATCTCGAGCATCTGTTTCGCGATCTGCGGGTCCCGCAGTTGGCGGTTGATCTCGCTGTTGACCTTCTGGACGATGTGGTGCGCCGTCCCGCGGGGGGCGAAGATGCCGAACCACACATCGACCGCGAAGCCGGAAACCCCCTGCTCGGCGATGGTGGGCACGTCTGGCAGGAAGGCCGAGCGTTTGGCGCCGCTGGTCCCCAGCATCCGCAGGCGACCATCCTTGACGAGGGGAAGGGCCACGGTGGGGTCGCTGAACACCATGTCGATCTCGCCGCCCATCACGGCGGTGATGCTGGCGGGGCCGCCCTTGTAGGGCACGTTCATGATGTCCGTGCCGGCCAGGCGATTCAGCATCACGACGGCGAGGTGGGCGGTGGAGCCGTTGCCTGAATTGCCGGCACGCAGTTCGCCCGGTTTGCTCTTCGCCAGGGCGACCAGTTCGGCGATGTTCTTGACGGGCAGCTTGGGATTGACCAGCAGCACCATGGAGTTGCTGCCCAGGGAAATGATCGGTTCGAAATCGTTGGCCGGGTCGTAACGGACCTTGGAGATGACAGGGTTGATCGTGAAGGGCGCGTTGGTCGCGATGAGCAGCGTGTACCCATCGGGCTTCGCGCGGGCCACCGTCTCGACCCCCAGTGTCTGCCCTGCACCCGTCTTGTTCTCGGCGATGATGGGCTGGCCCCATGCGGCCGTCAGGCGTGGCGAGGACAGGCGCACGAACTGGTCCACCAGCGCACCAGGGGCCACGGGTACGATGAAGCGGATGCTCTGGTCCGGATACTGGGGTGCCTGTGCCTGCGAAGCACAGGTGATGACGGTGGCGCACACGGCCACCGCCAGGGATCGGAATGTTGTCATGGGATGTCTCCTCGTTATGAAATGGGGCTGCTAGGTCGGCAGGACGGCGTCAGGAGTGGGCGCATCGGCGTACGCCTCCGGCACGAAGGGGACCTTGTTCCAGTCGGTGGCGGGTTCGAAGCCCAGCAACCAGTCTGTCTGGCCATGCACGCTTCCCTTGCCGGACTGGATCAACTCCTTCTGCGCCTGGCTGTCCTTCATGTGCTTCATGTGCAGGTTCGCCAGCGACAGGCGTTGGACACCGTGCACCCGCGGGATGCGCACCTTGCGGAAATTCGCGAACGCTTCCATCGGGTCCGCGCACTCGCGCATCCAGCGGCCCAGGACGTACGCGTCCTCGAATGCCTGGCATGCGCCCTGGCCTGCGTTGGGCACCATGGCATGTGCGGCATCGCCGATCAGCTGGATGCGTCCCCGGCCCCAGTTGTCCGTGATGGGGCGCGTGAAGAGGCCCCACTTCATGCAGTTCGTGACGTAGCTGAGCAACTGCCTGAGCCGCGGCTCGGGATTGGCGAAGCTGGCGCGCATGTCGTCGGCGCGCCCCCAGCTCGACCAGCTTTCCTCCACCCAGTCACCCGTCTCCTGCTGCGTGACGATGTTGATCAGCTTCTTTTGGCGGATGTAGTAGGCACGGATGTGGCAGCCCGGGCCCACCCATTCCATGTGGCCAGTGGGGCCCAGGAGGTCATCCGGGACGTCCTTGGCATCGAGCAATGCGCGCCAGGCCATCTGGCCGGTGTAGGTCGGGTTGTCGGCGCCGTACAGGGCATGGCGAAGCACCGACTTCACGCCATCCGCGCCGATCACGTAGTCCGCCTTGACGCGATTCCCGTTGGCGAACACCAGCCCCACGCCGTCCTGCCGCTCGTCGACCTGCGCGAGGCGGTGGCCGAGGTGGATGTGGGACGGGTCGAGGTCCGCGACCAGTGCATCCAGCAGGTCTGCGCGGTGGAATGTGTAGTACGGCGCGCCCCATTTTTCGGCGGCCTTGAAGCGGTCCCGGAACTCGAGAAATTCACCCGTCTGGAGATTGTGGGTACGTTCGCCGGGGGAGCGGTAGCCCACCGCGTCGAGCCGATCACGCACGCCCATGCCCCGCAAGGCTTTCACAGCCTGGGGGCTGGAGCTGACCGCCGCACCGATCTCGCCTAGCGCAGCGGCGGCTTCGAACATTTCCGCTTCGATGCCGAAGGTCTTGAGGGCATTGGCCGTGGCTGTGCCGGCGAGCCCGCCACCGACGATGGCCACCTTGCATTTTCTTGTCATCTCTTGTCTCCATTTCCATCACGAACGACAGGTGATGGAAATGTAGGTGCCGCAAGTTGGCGCAACAACACAGACCTTCGGCGAGATATATTCGTGCCGCTTATGTATTCCGTTGCGGGAGGACACGGGAACACCCCTGGAGGCATGCCGTGGTCGGCATGCGCACGCTTATCCCCACATCGTCACAGGAGGCAACGAAAGGCATGATCGCCAATCTGGATCTGGAGTTGCTGCGCACCTTCGTGGCCATCGTGGAGCGTGAGTCCTTCGCCGCGGCCGCGGAATCCGTGCATCGCAGCCAGCCTGCCATCACGCAGCAGATGCACCGGTTGGAGACGCAGCTGGACAAGACGCTGTTCAAGAAATCGGGACGCAGCAAACACCTGACCGATGACGGCCTGCGGCTGCTCATCTACGCACGACGGCTTCTTGCGCTCAACGACGAGGCATGCATGTCGATGAGTGGGTCGGCGCTGATCGGCGAGGTTCGCATCGGAGCGCCCGTCGACATCGCGGACTCGATACTTCCGAACCTGCTGAAGCACTTCGCGACAACCTTCCCGAGCCTGCGGATGACCGTCAACGCCGGGCAAAGCTCGTCGCTGGTTCAGGCGATGAAGCGCGGGGAGATCGACATGACGGTCTCCCTGCGCGATGACCTGGAGCACCGCCGGATCGTGCTGCGCACATCGCCCGCGGTCTGGATCTGTGCCAGTGACTTCAAGTATGACCGCAGCCAGCCACTGCCTTTGATCCTCTCCGATGAGCCCAGCATCTTCAGGAGAATCGCTCTGGCGCATCTGGAGCGGGCGAACGTGCCATGGAGGATCAGTTATGGATCCCCTACGTTGCCAGGCATCACGGCCGCGGTGCGTGCCGGGCTGGGCGTGACGGCGCGGTCCGTCGAGATACTCAATCCGGACTACCGCGTGCTGGGGGTGGCCGATGGATTGCCGCGACTGCCGGACGTCACCTACTACCTGTACCTTGGCTCGGGCTCGAACGCCAATGCCCGACGCTTGTTCGATTCCATCGTTACCTGAGAGGGACGTGGGTTGCCAGCACCTCACCCCGCTGCCAGCACGATCTCCACCCGCCCGCCGCCCCACCCCGAGCGCTCCAGCCGCAACGTCCCCCCGTGGCTGGCGACGAGTTCGTTGACCACCGCCAGCCCCACGCCGTGCCCTGGCACCTGCTCGTCCGCGCGCACGTGGAGCTGCAGGATCGCCTGCGTGTCGCCCTGGAAGCCTGGGCCGTCGTCGTCCACGCGCAGGCGCAGGCGGCCCGCCTCCAGCGCCACGGTCACGGCCACGCGTTGTTTCGCCCACTTGGCGGCGTTGTCCATCAGGTTGCCCAGCAGCTCGAAGGCGTCGCCCTCGTCGATGCGCCATTGCAAGGCGGGAGGGCATTCGATGGTCAGCTGCAGGTGCTTCTCCGCGTAGACCTTGGCCAGTGAGTCGGCGATGCGTTGCAGCACCGGCGCCAGTGCCAGGTAGGGGACAAAGCGCGCGGCGCCACTCGCGGCGGCGCGGCCCAGCTGGTGCTGCACGATGTCGTCCATGCGCGCCACCTGCTGGGCCACGGCGGAGGGCAGCTGTGCGGAATCGTCCAGCGCGGAGCGCAGCACGGCCAGCGGCGTCTTGAGGCTGTGGGCGAGGTAGCTCAGCGCCTCCTTGTAGCGGGTCTGGCGCACGCGTTCCTGGCGGATCAGCGTATTCAGGTTGTCGGTGAGCGCGGCGATCTCGGTGGGATATCGCCGCTCGACCTCGGCCTGTTCGCCGTGCTCGATGCGCCGCACCTCCTGCGCAACGCTGCGCAGCGGCGCCAGACCCCAGCGCAGCAGCGCGGCCTGGGACAGCAGCAGCAACAGGGCCGCGCCGCCCAGCCAGCTCCACAGCGTGCGGTCGAAGGCGGCGATCTCGCGGTCGATGGCCGCGCGGTCCTCCAGCACGGACAGCACCAGCGGCGCGGGCTTGCCCTGGCCGGCCCAGTTCACGCCGTAACCCACTGCCAGGTAGTTGCGCCCGCCGGCCTGGGGTGTCTCGTAGCGCCACTCGCCCACAGCCACCTGCTGCTGGAAGGGAGGCTGCAGGCCCACTGCGGAGGCGGATTCCCATTGCTGGCCCTGCGTCAGGTTGAGGATGCGCGCATACAGCCCCGACTGCGGCAGCGACAGGCGCGGCTCGGGAAAGGACGGCGGCATCTGCAGCTGGCCCGCTGCATCCAGCTCGGCGCCGGCCAGCAGCAGGTAGACCGTGCTCTGCAGCTGCGCGAAACGCGCGGTGCGCACGCTGTCGGCGTGGGCGCGCTGCACGGCCCAGCCGGCCCCGGCCACGAAGGCGGCCACCACCAGGGTGGCGCCGAGCATGAGCCGCGTGTGTAGCGACCCCTGGGGAGGCCGGGGCGCCGCCATGGGAGGGGCTGCAGCGCCGGTGTCCTTCGCAGGGGCCGGGCTTGGGCTCATTCCCACGCGAAACGGTATCCGCGCCCGCGCAGCGTCTCGATGGGCGCCAGCGTGCCCTGCGGATCGAGCTTGCGGCGCAGCCGGCCGATCAGCACCTCCAGCACATTGCTGTCGCGGTCCTCGTCGTGCGGGTACAGGTAGTCGCCCAGCTCCTGCTTGGTGACCACGCGCGCGCGTTCACGCACCAGGTACTCGAGCACGCGGTATTCGAAGGCTGTGAGCTCCAGCGGCTCACCGTGGAGCTTCGCGGACTGGGCCGGCAGGTCCATGGCCAAGGGCCCCAGCGTGAGCACGTCGGTGGCGGTCTTGAGCGCGCGGCGCAACAGCGCCTTCACGCGGGCGGCCAGCTCGGGGTATTCGAAGGGCTTGACGAGGTAGTCGTCCGCGCCGGCCTCCAGGCCCGTGACCTTGTCCTGCCAGCTGCCGCGCGCCGTGAGGATCAGGATCGGCTGCGTGCGGCCCTCGGCGCGCAGTTCTTGCACGACCGACAGGCCGTTGCGCTTGGGCAGGCCCAGGTCCACGATGACCAGGTCCACGGGGTATTCGCGGGCCTGGAACAGGCCGTCTTCGCCGTCAGCCGCCTGGTCCACGCGGTAACCATCGGCTTCCAGGCGGCGCGCCAGCGTCAGGCGCAGCGGGGCTTCGTCTTCGATCAGCAGCAGGCGCATCGTGCCGTCCTCGTCTGTGTGGCGCTCATCGGTCTGCGTCGACCATGACCACGCGGACCTCGCCCCGCGGCGTGACCACCTTGACGCGCCACACGGGCCCGCGGCCGGAGTCGGCACGCTCCACCGACAACACACGCCCACCGGTCTGGCGTGCCGCGATGGCGGCGGCCTCGTCGCGGCTGGCCGCCCAGGCGGGCAGGGCCAGCGTGAGGGCCACCAGGGCAGCAGCGGCGAGCCTTGCGAGGGTGTGCATTGTGGTGCGTCGTGAAGGGCTGGCAAGGGTCATGCGGGCATCGTACTACTGCCGCGCTCAGCGGCCGTCGGGTGTCCACTGCCCCTGGCGGTTGTAAAAGCCGTCCGGTTCGTAGCGGCCGCCCGACGACACCTGGATGGGGATCGTGCGGCCGGACGGGGGCTGCGCCATCACGGTGGTGTAACGCTGCCCACGGTAGTCGTAGCTCACGTTGTAGCCGTTGATGCGCTGCTGCGGCTCGTAGACGGTCTGGCAGTTCTGCACCTGGCGCGGCGCGCGGTCGTAGCGTGCGTAGCGGTCATCGCGGCCGTTGTTGGCCACCTGGTCGCCCGCATAGGCACCGATCACGGCACCCAGCGCGGTGGCCACGGCACGGCCGCCGCCGTCGCCCACCTGGTTGCCCAGCAGGGCACCGGCCACGCCACCGATCACGGCGCCGCCATACTGGCGCGGCGCCTCGGCGCGGCGGTCGTCCCGCACCCACTGGTTGGAGCAGACCTGGCGCGGCACCTGCACGGTTTCGTAGCGGGGCTGCACGTCGCGCACACGGGCCTGGTCCGTGTAGGTCGCGGCCTGCACACCGGTGGCGGCGAGGACGGTGGTGGCGATCAGGCTGGCAAGGATCTGGCGTTGCATGGTGGCGCTCCAGTGAGTGATGATGGAGCGTATGGTGCGCGGCCACGGGTGAACGCCGGCTGAATGGAATGCAGATCGTGGCGCCCTCACCCGCAGCCGGCAGCAGGCAAATGGATGCTCGGGCTGCACGCTCGCGAAGGCATGCCCCACGGGGGACGCACACCCATCGTGCCCGCCGTGAATGCGGCGCCTCCCCGCGCATCCTGCGGGCTGCGCCGCCACCGGGACCCGGCGGCGGCTGGCCGCCTTCAGGGCAGCTCGCGGTCGTCCGCCGGCTGGCCCATCGGCCGCGGGCCGATGGTGCCCAGGCGCGCCTTCAGCGACTGGGGCTGGCCCGTGATGATGGCCGCGTACATGGTGGCGTTGCTCAGCACCTTCTTCACATAGTCGCGCGTCTCGGTGAAGGGGACGTTCTCGGCCCAGGCGGCCGCCTCGATGGTGGGGCCGTTGCGCCAGCTGCGCGGCCGGCCCGGGCCGGCGTTGTAGGCGGCCGCGGCCAGGGGCATGGAGCCCGCGAAATCGTCCAGCACGAGCTTGAGGTAGCCCGTGCCGATGGCGATGTTGGTGGGGCCGTGGCTGATGTCCTGCGGCTTGAAGTCGGTCATGCCGAGTTTCTTAGCCGTCCAGCGTGCCGTGGCGGGCATCACCTGCATCAGGCCCGAGGCACCCACGTTGGAGCGCGCATCCACGATGAAGCGGCTTTCCTGCCGTATCAGGCCGTAGACGTAGGACGGGTCCAGCGCGATCTGCTTCGTGCGCTGGAGCACGGCGTCGTGGTGCGGCATCGGGAAGCGTTGGTCGGCATCGAAGGCGACCTTGGTGCGCTCGCTGGTGTTGATGCAGCGGTCCCACACCTCGCGTTCGCAGGCCAGGTCGGCCGCGGCCATCAGGGCCCGGTCGTCCATGCCACCGCGGTCGTGCAGGCTGGTGGAATAGTTCCACTCGCGCACGCCCTCGGAGCGCAGGCCGATGGCGATGGCATACAGGCCACGCTGCAGGCCAGGGTTGGCGCGTGCGGCAGCCTTTTCCTCGACGGTCAGTGGCGCGGGTTTTTCGGGCGTGGTGATCTTCTGGCCGATGTCTTCGAGGGCCAGCTGTTCGTAGAAGCCGCGCACGCTGGCGATGCTGGCCAGCAGCATCTGGGCATCGGCGCGCTGCGCATCGGTGCGCGCCGTGGCCTGCAGGGCGCGGGCGCGCCAGTAGACCCAGGCCGGGTCCTGGCGTTGCGCCTCGCCCATGGCGGAGGTGGCTTCCAGCACCTGGCCCCAGTTGCTGGCGCGCAGCGCGGCGCGCACCTTCCAGGCCAGGTGGTCCTCGTGCATGAACTTGTCCTGGCCGTTGGCGAAGACGGCCAGTGCGTCGTTGGACAGTCGCATGGCGACCCGCTTGCCGATCACGCCCCAGACCCAGCTGCGCTCCTCCTGCGTGAGCTGGGCCTTCCAGCGCAGCTTGTTGGCCTCGTCCGCCGCCTCGTCGGGATCGATGGTGGCCAGGCGGATCAGCGCCAGCGTCACGAACTCCTTGGTGCGCGGCAGCAGGGCGGTGCGTTTTTCGTTCAGGTAGTCGGCGGGCTTCTGGTAGATGGCATTGACCTGGGCCATCCAGGCCGGGTCCAGGATGCCCACGGCCTGTGCGGCCATGCCCTGGCGGCCGTTTTCCATGCCCAGGCGCGCGCGCATCCATGCGACCTGGGAATCGAGCTTGCGGGCCTTGATCTGCTGGGCCGCGGCGTTGGCGCAGGCGTCGTCGGCATCGCGCTGCGCAAGCCACAGGTCCTGCACCTTGTCGGCCACGGGCGCCTGGGTGGCGTTGTAGCTGGTCAGCAGGGCATAACACTCGACGCTGCGGTCGTCGTGCATGCGGAACTTGGCGTATTCGGCCATGAAGTTCGCCCAGTCACCCGTGGCGCCCAGCAGCAGCAGCCAGTCGTTGCGCAGGCGGTCTTCCTGGTAGGTGCCCGCCAGGCGCGCCAGCGTGGCGCGGATGTCGTCGGCGGTGGCGGACTCCAGCCGCGCACGCATCTCCCAGTAGATGGCCCAGGGCTCCAGCACGTGGCCGCGCGCGGCGGGCAGCAGCGCGGCCAGGCGGTTGCGGTCGCGCTTGCGATACGCGTCGTTCATCTGCAGCAGCGTGTCGTCCGCGCGGGCCGTGGCGGCGGATTGGGCGTATGCACCGATGGTCGGTGCCGTAGCCAGGACCAGGGCCGCGGAGAGCGATGTCAAAATGGCTGCGAACTGCATGCAAGGGATTATGGACAACTCGCCAGACCGCAGCCATCCTGAGAAAAAAGCCCTGCGCAAGCAGCTGGTAGATGCACGGCTCGCCATGCCGGACCGCCAACAGCGCGCGCAGGAGTTGCAGAACGTGCTGCGCATCTGGCTGGTGGGCCGGCCCGACACGGTGATAGGCGCCTATTGGCCCATCAAGGGCGAGTTCGACCCGCTGCCCGCGCTGCACCGCTGGAAGGAAGACGGCGAACTGCTGGAGCAGCCCCAGCGCCGCAAGATCGGCCTGCCGGTGGTGGACAAGGTGCACAAGACGCTGGTCTTCCATGCCTGGTACCCCGGTTGCCGCATGGAAGAAGACGCCTACGGCATCCCCAAGCCCAAGGACACCGAGGTGATCGTGCCCACGCTGCTCTTCGTGGCCTGCGTGGGCTACGGCATCGGCGGCTACCGGCTGGGCTATGGCGGCGGCTTCTACGACCGCACGCTGGCCACGCTGCAGCCGCGGCCCTACACCGTGGGCCTGGGCTACACCAATGCGTTCCTGCCGGACTTCGAGCCGCAGCCGCACGACATACCGCTGGACGCGATCCTGAACGAGAACGGGCAGGTCTGGCCGGTGTGACGCGGTGCCCCTTGCCGAGGGGTTTCATTGATGCGGCCTGGGAATGAAAGTGGTGAGCCATTTTCATTGGACGCGCGGATGTCTCCAGAGAGAAGATGGCCTTCCAACGGTCATCCCAGGAGAGCGCCATGCCCCCGGAAATCATGCACAAGCCGCAACAGTCGGAACGCGCTGCACAGCCCGAGACGGTACTGCTCGCGGGCCGGTTCATCCACCTGCTGCCAGGGCGGCAAGGGGTGGTCGGCTCCGGGGCGGCCGCGGTCAACGAGGCCTGGGCGGCAGCTGCGCGGCCGTCGATGGCGCGCCGGCTGTGGCGGGGGCTGGCGCTGCTGTGGGCACCGCGCCACCGTCTGGTGATGTTGCACGCCGACTACGGGGTGCATCGCGGCCAGCCGCCACAGCGGTGGCCCTCGACCTGGCCCTATGCGGACTTCGGCATGGGGCCGAGATGCAGCGACATGGCTCTGTCCGGCTCCGACCTGCCCGCGGACGCGATCGTGGACCGCGACGGCCGCATCCTGCGGCTCTGAGGCCCTTCAGCGCGCGGGCACGGCCTTGCGTGCCACCGCACGCGCCGCGGGCGGCTGGGGATGGGCCGCCGCTGCGACGGGCTCCGGTTCGCCCACCGCGATGCGCGTGAGCGCCGCCTGCTCCTGCATCCACTGGCAGAAAGCCAGGATCTCGGGCCGGTTGCGCGCGCGCGGGCCGCTGATGAGCCAGTAGGCCTGCGGCGAGTCCAGGCGCATGCCGGGCAGCACTTCCACCAGGTCGCCGCTGGCCAGGCTGTCGGACACCAGGGGCATGCGTGCCAGCGCGATGCCCTGGCCGGTCAGCGCGGCCTGCACGATCTGGTTGGCGTAGTTGAAGTAGAGCCAGCGCTTGGGTTCGAGGCGTTCGAAACCGTGCGCGCTCAGCCAGCGCCGCCAGGCCAGGAATTCCATGGTGCGGTAGCGGTGGCCGTCGCTGGCCTCGATCAGCGCGAAATGCGCCAGGTCGCTGCCATTGCGCAGCGGCCGCGCGCTCTTCAGCAGCCAGGGGCTGGCCACGGGGGTGAGCTGTTCGCCGAAGAGGCGGACTGCGTGCGCGGGCACCACGGCGGGGCGGGTGTAGCGGATCGCCACGTCCACGTCCGCCGTCTCCATGTCCACCGTGGTGTCGGAGGCGTCGATGCGGATGTCGATGTCGGGGAAGGCGTTCTGGAAGGCCTCCAGCCGCGGGATCAGCCACATCGAGGCGAAGGACGCCCAGGTGGTGATGGACACGCTCTTGCGCCCCGCGCTGCGCCGGATCAGGCGCACGGTGTTGTCCAGGCGCTCCAGGGTCGGCTCCACCACGCGCAGCAGCTCGGCGCCCGCGGCCGTGAGTTCCACGGCCCGCGTGTGGCGCAGGAACAGCGGCACGCCCACCTCGTCCTCCATGGACTGGATCTGCCGGCTCACGGCGCTCTGTGTCAAGGCCAGTTCCTCGGCGGCAGCGCGGAAGTTCAGGTGCCGGGCGACGGCCTCGAAGGCGCGGAAATGGCCCACCGACACCGGCCGGCTGCGCATGGGGAGATCGGAGTGGGACATGGAGCAGGGCCGGGGTGGCGGCCCCGGCATTGATGCGTGAATGGAATCAAAAGTGTAGGCCGAATTCATTGGACCCTGTGGGGGCACAGAGCGATCATCCTTCTCCAATCGGTCCAAAAGGAGAGCTTCATGGCCTCGAACACAGTGCTCAATTTGCAACAATCCCCCGTCGCTGATCGCCTCGCCGGTGCCTGGAAACTGGTGCCCGAGCACGCCGTGACGCTCAACCCCGGCCAGGCCGGCGTGCTGCGCGTGACCCAGGGCCGCGCCTGGGTGACGCTGGACGGCCCGCACCAGGGCCCGGCCAACGACTGGGGCGACATCGTGCTGCAGTGCGGGCAGCAGATCACGCTACTGCCAGGCCAGCATGTGGTCATGGAGCCTTACGGCGACGCCGTGAACCAGTCCACGTACTTCAGCTGGGAGCCCGCCAGTGATGTGCAGGCCGTGCCCTCTACGGAAGTGGCTGGTCTGGGCCATTCCTTGCTGCACCCCTGGGTGCTGCTGGGGCGGTTCCTGTCCAGTGTGGTTGCCGCAGCGGGTTGGCTGGTCGCCGGACGCGGCCGGGTGTTGTCGCCCCTGGAGTCGAATCAGCCCTGAGTGCGGGGGCGGCGCGGCGTGGTGGCACGCGGCGCTGCCTTCCTGGCGGCAGGCTTCTTCGGCGCGGATGCCGCCGGCGGCTTCTTCGCCGCAGCCCCTTTCTTGCGGGGCGCCGCGGCCTTCCTGGGCACTTTGGCGGCCCGCGCCGCCAGCGCACTCTCCAACGCCATGCGCGCCCACGGCGCCATGGCATCGGGTGAATCCATCGCGTCCTCGGGCGCCGCGTAATAGTTCATGCTGCGTTCCACCACGGCATCGCCCTTGCGCATGCCGTAGCTGAAGCGTGCGCAACCCGCCGCCTCGAAACGGCCCCGCGTGGTGTCGTCGGCCTTGAGCCACAGGGTGTCGCCCGCGCCCAGGTCCACCACGATCGCCACGCTCAGCCCGTCCAGCGACAGGCCCCAGCCGCTGAACATGCGCTTGGGCGTACACGGCCCGACGCTGGCCAGCAGCTCGCAGCAATAGGCGGCGAAATCCTTGGGCGTGGACATGCGGCCAGTCTAAACCCGCCACCTTCCACGGTGCACCATGCAACATGAACGAGCCCTTCAAAAAATACTTTGCAAACGTATGCAATATGCCTAGAATTTCGGGCACATCAGGATCTGCTTCCCATTTCATCGTTCTGTGGCACCACAGACCTTCACAGTGAAAGACATGGCAACCTCGGACCATCTGGCCAACAAACGCGCAGTGCTGGCGGCGTTGAATACGATTGCAGAGTCGCGTACGGCCGACGTGGGCGATGCGCTGGGCCGCATCTACCACCCGGATGCCGAATGGCGCGGAGCGCACCCTTTCAACGAGATGCGTGGCGTCGAAGCCATCACGCGCCAGTTCTGGCAGCCGTTGCTGCATGCCTTCCCCGACCTGGAGCGCCGCGACAACATCCTCATCGGCGGCCAGTACGAAGGCCGTGACTACGTGGCCGCCGTGGGCCACTACTGCGGCAGCTTCCAGCGCGACTGGATCGGCCTGCCCGCCAACGGCCTCACGATGCACCTGCGTTACGGCGAGGTGCACCAGGTGGTGGAGGGCCGCATCGTGCAGAGCACGGTGCTGATCGACGTGCTGGACGCCATCCGCCAGGCCGGCTTCTGGCCGCTGCCGCCCAGCCTGGGCGCGGAGGGGATGTGGCCGGGCCCGATGGGCAATGACGGGGTGGTGCTCACCGAGACCGACCCGGCCGAGTCCGCCGCCAGCCTGCAGCTCATGCGGGACATGCAGATGTCGCTGGGTGCGCACGACGACTCCCTGGGCCGGGGCCGCGCGGGCCTGCTGGCCATGCCGCAGGTGCAGTATTGGCACCCCAAGATGATGTGGTACGGGCCCAGCGGCATCGGAAGCACACGCGGCCTGGAGGGCTTCGTGGATGGGCACCAGTTGCCCTTCCGGACCGCCTTCCCCAACCGGCCCAGCGTGCCGCGCTCGCCGGACCGCGGCAAGGACGGCAAGAACCACTACATCCGCATCGGCGACGGTGCCTACTCGGCCACCGGCGGCTGGCCCAGCCGCTACCTGGACCACGTCGGCGGTGGCTGGCTGGGCCAGGCGCCCACCGGCCGCGCCATCACCATGCGCGTGATGGACTTCTACAAGGCCGACGGTGGCCTGATCCGCGAGAACTGGGTGCCCATCGACATCCTGCACACCTTGCTGCAGATGGACGTGGATGTGCTGGCGCGCGTGCGCAGGCAGTTCGGCCAGCGGCGCGGCGCCTGAACCCCCAGAACCCTTTCCTTCCTTTCTTTTCCACCTCCCACCAGGAGACACCACTTCCATGATCCGTTATCTCAAGAAGGGCAAGGACGCCCAGGGCCGCGCCGACGATGACGCGCAGGTGCGCAGCACCGTCGAGGGCATCCTCAAGGACATCGAAGCGCGCGGTGACGAGGCCGTGCGCGATTACAGCCGCAAGTTCGACGGCTGGGACCCCGCCAGCTTCACGCTGTCGCAGGGCGAGATCGAATCGGCCATCAAGAAGCTCTCGCCGCGCGAGCTGGAAGACATCTGCTTCGCGCAGAAGCAGATCCGCAACTTCGCGCAGATCCAGCGCGACAGCATGCGCGACGTGGAAGTGGAGACCATGCCTGGCGTGGTGCTGGGCCACCGCCACATCCCGGTCAACGCGGCCGGCTGCTACGTGCCCGGCGGCAAGTACCCGCTCATCGCCTCGGCCCACATGAGTGTGCTTACCGCCAAGGTGGCGGGTGTGCCACGCGTCGTATCGACAGCGCCGCCTTTCGAAGGCGCGCCGCACCCGGCCATCGTGGCGGCCATGCACTTCGCTGGTGCGGACCAGATCCTGGTGCTGGGCGGCGTGCAGGCCGTGGCCGCGATGGCCATCGGCACCGCTTCCGTGGCGCCGGTGGACATGCTGGTGGGCCCGGGCAACATGTTCGTGGCCGAGGCCAAGCGCCAACTCTATGGCCGCGTGGGCATCGACCTGTTCGCCGGGCCCACCGAGACCCTGGTGATCGCCGACGACAGCGTGGACGGCGAACTCTGCGCCGTGGACCTGCTGGGCCAGGCCGAACACGGCCCCACCTCGCCGGCCGTGCTGCTCACCACTTCCGAGAAGCTGGCGCGCGACACGATGGCCGAGGTCGAGCGGCAGCTGAAGATCCTGCCCACCGCCGCGGTGGCTGCCAAGGCCTGGGAGGTGTATGGCGAAGTCATCGTCTGCGACAGCGACGAGGAGATGCTGGCCAAGGCCGACGAGCTCGCCTCCGAACACGTGCAGGTCATGACGCGCGACCCCGACTATTTCCTCAAGGGCATGACCAACTTCGGCGCCTTGTTCCTGGGGCCGCGCACCAACGTGAGCTTCGGCGACAAGGTCATCGGCACCAACCACACGCTGCCCACCAACAAGAATGCGCGTTACACCGGTGGCCTGTGGGTGGGCAAGTTCCTCAAGACCTGCACCTACCAGCGTGTGACCACCGACGCCGCCTCGGCCATGGTGGGCGAATACTGCTCACGCCTGTGCCACATGGAGAACTTCGCCGGCCACGGCGAGCAGGCCAACATCCGCGTGCGCCGGTATGGCGACCGTGCCGAGGTGCCGTGGTACGAGCCCGTGCCGGCACTGGCCTGAGTTCAGGGTTTCCCACGCCATGCCGCCTTTGGACGCACTGACCACGCCCAGCTTCCGGCTCGACGGCCGGCGTGCGCTCGTGACGGGCGCGGGCCGTGGCATCGGCGAGGCCTGTGCCCATGCGCTGGCGCAGGCCGGTGCCCATGTCACGCTGGTGGCGCGCAGCGGCGCCGAGATCGAGGCCGTGCGTGCGGCCATCGCGGAGGCGGGTGGACAGGCGCAGGCGATGCGGCTCGACGTGACCGACCCGCAGGCCGTGGCAACGTGTATCGCCGCGCAAACGGCACAGCACGGCCCCTTCGACATCCTGGTGAACAACGCCGGCACCAACCGCCCTGCGCTGATCACCGAGACGCTGGACGCCGACATCGATGCGGTGCTGGACCTCAACGTGAAGTCCGCGCTGTTCGTCACGCGCGAAGTGGCGCGCGGCCTCATCGCCGCGGGCCGGCCCGGCTCCATCGTCACCGTGTCCAGCCAGATGGGCCATGTGGGTGGCCCGAAGCGCGCGGTGTACTGCGCCACCAAACATGCGGTGGAAGGCATGACCAAGGCGCTGGCCTGGGAGCTGGGTGGCCACGGCATCCGCGTCAACACCCTGTGTCCCACCTTCATCGAGACCGCGATGACGGCCGGCAGCTTTGCCGACCCCGCCTTCCGGGGCTACGTGGAGTCGCGCATCGCGCTGGGGCGCGTGGGGCAGCTGCGCGACATCATGGGCGCGGTGGTGTTCCTGGCCAGTGATGCGGCCGCGATGGTGACCGGCTCGGCCCTGATGGTCGACGGTGGCTGGACAGCGGCATGACCATGGCACACCCCCAGTCTGCGCGCACTTCGTGTCGCTACGCCAACCCCCTTGCAGGGGGCGCTGCCAGCGGCCTGGCAAAGCCAGTTCCGCGGCAGCCGCTGAAAGAATCCGGTTCATCGGCGACGCTGTTGGTGTTCGGTTTTGACCTGGGCTGAGAACAGTTCCACGATGGCCACCGTCACCTCCCTCGACGTCGCGCGCCTGGCCCAGGTCTCGCAGTCGGCCGTGAGCCGCTGCTTCACGCCCGGTGCCAGCGTGTCCGATGCGACGCGCGCCAAGGTGGAGGAGGCTGCACGCAAGCTGGGCTACCGGCCCAACGCCATCGCCCGCAGCCTGATCACGCGGCGCAGCCGCATGATCGGCGTGGTGATGTCCTACCTGGACAACCAGTTCTACCCCGTGGTGCTGGAGAAGTTGTCGCAGCGGCTGCAACGCGATGGTTACCACGTGCTGCTGTTCATCGCCGACTCGCGGCAGGTGGACACCGTGCTGGCCGAGATCCTGCAGTACCAGGTCGATGGCCTGGTGATGGCCTCCACCTCGCTGTCGAGCGCGCTGGCGCAACGCTGCACCGAGGCGGGCATTCCCGTGGTGCTGTTCAACCGCACCATCCGCGACAGCCAGACGGCCAGCGCGGTCACCAGCGACAACCTCGCCGGTGGCCGGCTGGTGGCACAGTACCTGGTGCAGACGGGCCACCAGCGCATCGCCTACCTCGCGGGCATGGAGGACAGCTCCACCAACCTGGACCGCGAGCGCGGCTTCCGCGAGGGCCTGGCGGAGCATGGCCGCGTGTGTTTCGCGCGCGCGGTGGGCAACTACGACTTCGAGGGCGCCAAGGCCGCCGCGCGCATGTTGTTCGACGTGCCGCCGGCCCAGCGGCCTGACGCCGTCTTCGTCGCCAACGACCACATGGCGATGGCCACGATGGACACATTGCGGATCGAGCTGGGCCTGCGCATCCCGGAGGATGTGAGCGTGGTCGGTTACGACGACGTGAAGCAGGCCTCCTGGGGCTCGTACCAGCTCAGCTCGGTGGTGCAGGACGCCGACGCCATGATCGAGGCCACTGCCACCCTGCTGCTGGAGCAGATCGCCGGCGAGGTGCAAAGCCGCGAGGTGGTGCTGCCCGCACACCTGGTGGTGCGCAGCTCCAGTGCCCCGCGCAGCACCCCCTTGCGCAACAACCCCAAGAAAGAGAACGTAACGCCATGAAAGGTTTCGACGCGGAATTCACGAACCTGGACCAGTACATCCGGGTCATCACCGAACGCATCTGGGAAGGCGGCCGCCTGGGCGACATCGGCCGTTACTACGGCGACCCGTGCATCGTGGAAACGCCCTACAGCGTGACCACCCGCATGCAGGAGGTGATCGACGGCACACGCGCCACCAAGGGCGTGTTCCCGGACCGCCGCCTGCTGGCGGAGGACGTGATCCAGTCGGGTGACGACGAAGGCGGGTTCCTGAGCTCGCACCGCGGCATCTCCACCATGACGCACCTGGGCGACGGTGCCTTCGGCCCTGCCACGGGACGCCGCATCCACTTGCGCGCCGTGGCGGATTGCGTCTGCAGGAACAACCAGATCATCCATGAATGGCTGGTGCGCGACCAGGGCGCCATCGCACGGCACATCGGCCTGGACCCGCAGGCGCTGGCACAACGCTGGCTCGACGAGCGCGGCGGCTGGAACAAGCCGAAGGCCGGGCCGGTGCCGCAGGGATACCAGTCGTTCATCGACACGCATCCGGTGGCGCAAGCCTATGCCCAGGCCGTGCAGGACTTTGCGCACGGCGGCAACCCCGCAGCGGCCATTTACGAAGACGCCGTGCACCACCTCGGCCCCAGCGACACCACCGCCTATGGGCACGTGGAAGTCGCAGCCTTCTGGAAGAGCCTGTTCGGCGCCCTGCGTCCCGACAACTTCACGGTGGAGCACCTGGTGCTCCAGACCGGCGGCGGGCGCGCCGACCGCATCGCGATGCGTTGGCGCGCCCACACAGTGCACGATGACCATGGCGGCTCCGGCCGTTATGGCCCGGCCACCGGCCGGGGCGTGGAGGTGATGGGCATCTGCCACGCCGAACTGCTGCACGGCAAGGTGTCGCGCGAATGGGTGCTGGTGGACGACATCGCCCTGTGGATGCAGGTGCTCACGGCGAAGGCCTGATCGGCACACAACCCCCGAGGACTTCATGGCCCGCATCCAACTCAAGAACATCGTCAAGTCCTGGGGCGCGTCGGTGGGTGTCAAGCGCATGTCGCTGGACATCGCCGACGGCGAGTTCCTGGTGCTGCTGGGGCCCTCGGGCTGCGGCAAGACCACCACCATGCGCATGGTGGCCGGGCTCGAAGATCCCACCGAGGGCGAGATCTGGATCGGCGAGCGTTGCGTGAACGCGCTGGAGCCCAAGGACCGCGACGTAGCCATGGTGTTCCAGAGCTACGGCCTGTACCCGAACATGACGGTGTACCAGAACATCGCTTTTCCGCTGCTGATCCGCGGCACGCCCAAGGCCGAGATCGACCCGGCCGTGCGCCGCGCCTCGGCGAAGGTGGAACTCGACGAGTTCTTGCAACGCCGCCCCAAGGAGCTCTCGGGCGGCCAGCGCCAGCGGGTGGCGTTGGCACGCGCCATCGTGCGCCAGCCCCAGGTGTTCCTGATGGACGAGCCCCTGTCCAACCTCGACGCCAAGCTGCGCGTGAGCATGCGCGCCCACATCAAGCACCTGCACCATGAACTGGGCGTGACCACCATCTATGTCACGCACGACCAGGTCGAGGCCATGACGCTGGCCGACCGCGTGGTGGTGATGAGCAAGGCCGAGATCCAGCAGATCGGCACGCCCGAAGACATTTACAACGACCCGGCCAACCTGTTCGTGGCGGGTTTTATCGGCGCGCCGGCCATGAACCTCGTGCGGGGTGCCGTGCGGGAGGGCGTCTTCGAATGCCGCGGCGAGGGCTTCCAGGTGCGCGTCGCCGGCTTCGGCCGCCACACGCAGGAGAACGTGGTGCTGGGTGTGCGCGCCGAAGACCTACAGGTCGGCGCCCCCGAGGCGGCACAGATCCAGGGCGAGGTCTTCTCCTTCGAGCTGCTGGGCGACGCCACCACGGTGACGCTGCGCCTGGCCGACCAGTTCATCACCGCCAAGGCCGACAAGAACTTCCGTGCCGCCATGGGCGCGCGCATCGGCTTGTCGGTGGCGCCTGCACGCTGTTATCTCTTCGATGGCCAGACGCAGGACCGGATGCGCCTGGCTGCGTCTTGATCCGGACCCGTATTCCCCTTTTCGATTCCCCGCCCCTCTCTCAACTACCAGGAGTACCGCCATGCGCGTCAATGCCCTCTCTCCCCGCCGCCGCCTGTTGGCCGTGGTTGCCGTTGCCGCCGCAGCGGCCTGTGCCCCTGGACTGGTCGCCGCCAAGTGCGGTGAGATCACCGGCAAGG
Source organism: Burkholderiaceae bacterium (assembly GCA_965278985.1). Lineage (GTDB taxonomy): Bacteria > Pseudomonadota > Gammaproteobacteria > Burkholderiales > Burkholderiaceae_C > CAISIP01. The sequence continues at coordinate 5,965,925 of OZ257131.1, forward strand.
GCGACATCAACATCGTGGGCAGCTCCATGCCGTCGGTGCAGCACCTGGCCAAGGAGATGGAGACCTGCAGCCGCGGTGCGGTGAAGGTGTCCATCAAGATCACGCCCGAAGCGCGCGTGGAAACCGAGCGCGCCTTCGGCTCGGACGGCAAGTCCGCCTTCGACGCGGCCGTGATCTCGGGCGGCGTCTATTCGAACCTCATGTCCAAGGGCCAGCTGGCGCCCATGGGCGACCTGGTCACCAAGTACAAGGCCAAGTACAAGATCGAGGACAACATGCTGGTCAAGTCCAATGGCGAGGTCTACGCCATCGCCTACCAGCAGAACGCGCAGAACCTGTTCTACCGCAAGGACCTGTTCGACAAGCACGGCCTGAAGGTGCCCACCACCTACCCCGAGATGCTGCAGGCGGCGGCCGTGCTCAAGGCCAAGGAGCCGGGCATCGAGTTCCCCATCGCCCAGACCTTCGCCAAGGGCTTCGACGTGGCCACCGAGTTCGTGAACATCTATGTCGGCATGGGCGGCAAGCTGTTCAAGGCCGGCACGGCCCAGCCCAACTTCAACGACGAGACGGGCGTGAAGACGCTGGAGCTCATGAAGTCCATGACGGCCTTCATGACGCCGAACTACCTGGCCTCGAACTCCGATGACGTGATGAACCAGTTCATGCAGGGCAAGGCCGCGATGGGCGTGTTGTGGGCCAGCCGCGCCGCACGCATGGACGACCCCGCGGCCTCCAAGATCGTGGGCAAGATGGAGTTCGCGGCCGCGCCCGCCGCCATGCCCGGCGGCAAGAGCGCCACGCACCTGTGGTGGGACGGCGTGGCCATGCCCAAGAACCTGACCAACGACCGCGACACGGTGTTCCAGGTGCTGATGGATGCGCTGGACGAAGAGAACACCAAGGCCGGCAACGACTCCACGATCTGGGTGCGTTCGGTCTACAAGCCCACGCGTTTCGGCACCGGCGTGACCTTGTCGGCCAAGGCTGGCGCGCCAATCTGGCCCACGGAACCGTACGTGAACCTGGCGGTGGGAGAGCTGGGCAAGAGCGTGCCCGAGGCGCTGGGCGGCACCATGAGCCCGAAGCAGGCGCTGGACGCGGCGGCCGCGGCCTATGCCAAGGCGGCTGCAGAGAAGGGTTTCATCAAGTAAGTGGCGCATTGCCGGCGGCGCGTGTAGCTGTCGGCGAGCTCCCGACCTTATCCACGCCCCATGAAGACCCGCTCCTTCCTGCAGTTCGTTGGCCCGTCGGTGGCGCTGATGCTGCTGTTGCTGGCCGCGCCGCTGGTGATCACCTTCTACCTGTCGGTGCGCAACTGCGCGCTGGAGATGGAGATGGTCACCGTGGAGGAGTCCACCCCCTTCGGCAAGAAGGAGACGGTCACCCAGCGGGCCAAGGTGGACGCCGAGGGGCGGGCGATACGGCAGTGCCGCTTCGTGGGCCTGGAGTACTACCGCAAGGTGCTGGGGCTGGACACCGAGACAGCGCTGCCCGAGCCCACGCCGGACGCCGGGGCGGCGGCACCGCCTGCGGACAAGGCGGACAACGAGTTCTTCGGGGCCTTGCGCTTCACGATGCTCTACACCTTCGTGACGCTGCCCTTCGTGCTGGCCATCGGCTTCCTGCTGGCCCTGGGCGTGAACGGCGCCACGCAGAAGCTCAAGGGGGCGTTCATTTCGGCGTCGCTGCTGCCCTTCATCATCACGCCGGTGGTGGCAGCGTTGTCCATCAAGTGGCTGTTCCGGGACAACGGGCTCATTCCGTACCTGCTTTCGCACTTCGGCATCCAGGTGTTCTGGATGGCGCAGGCGTGGTCGGCGCGGCTGCTGATCATCGTGTACGGCGTGTGGCATGTGGTGCCCTTTGCCTTCATCGTGCTGTATGCGGGCCTGCAGTCGGTGCCGCAGGACGCGCTGGAGGCCGCGACCATCGATGGCGCCTCGCGCTGGCAGAAGCTGCGCTACGTGACCTTGCCGCACCTGATGCCACTGATCGTGTTCATCACGCTGATCCACCTGATGGACGCCTACCGGGTGTTCGAGCCGGTGATGGTGTTGACGCAGGGCGCCTTCACCACCAGCGTGCAGTACCTGACGTACCACATCCTGCTGCAGGAGAACAACCCCTACAAGGCCAGCGCGGCGGCGGTGCTGACGTTGATCGGCATCGTGGTGCTGCTGATTCCGCTGCTGGTGAAGACCTGGCGGGAACAGAAGGGTGGGGTGTAGGGTGCTTGGCGTTTGGCGTCCCCTTTTGAGTGAGTCTGCGTGCGCGCGGTCGTGTTTCACGCGGGCTTGGTCGCAGCAAAGCCGTGCCCGGGTGGGCCGCGGCGCTTCACTGCGGCGGTCTCCGCTGCGCTCCGACTCCCCTGCGGTGCTCGCCTGCATGGCCCACCGTGGAACTCACTGCGTTCGCTTCGCTCACTCCGTTCAAACATCCACGGTGAGTCAGATATTGAAGCGCGCTGCGCGCGCGGCCATGCAGGCTGCGCTCCTCGGCGCCGCAGAGGCGCGCCGCGGCCCACCCGGGCACGGCTTTGCAGAAGTGTCTTTGGTATCCGTGGCGACGCTCACCAACCCAATCCCTTTGTCGCGGCAGGCCGTGCTGGCCCTGGGCGATTTCGGGGACGCCGAGGAGCGCAGCCCGAAGGTCGGTGCGCGCAGCGCACTTCGTGAACTGACTCACCGCAGCTGTCTGAACGGAGAGAGCGAAGCGAACGCAGTGAGTTCTGCGGTGCGACCTTCGGGCGAGCACCGCAGGGGAGTCGGAGCGCAGCGGAGACCGTCCACGTATGAGCCCAGGGCCAGCACGGCCTGCCGCGACGCGAGCACTTCGAGTGACACCGCAAGCGCTCCAAAAGACCACGCAAGAGGGGACATTTAAAGCCATGCCAAAACGCAGCCTCCCCCTCTCCATCCTCCTCTACACCGGCCTGGCCTTCTGGCTCATCGTGGCCTCGCTGCCCGTCGTGTGGACAGCCATCATCTCCTTCCGCCAGTACATCGACGCCTTCTCCTCGCCCGTGAAATGGGTTGCACCCTTCACCATGGAGAACTACACGCGCCTGTGGATCGGCCAGGCCTTCTACCGGAACTTCCTGAACACCGCGCTGGTGACCGTGTTCACCGTCGGCATCTCGCTCACCGTCGGCTGCCTGGCCGGGTATGCGCTCTCGCGTTACCGGGGCAGCCTGGGCTTCTGGCTGCTGCTGGTGGCGCTGATGTTCCGCGCCATTCCGCATTCCAGCCTGCTGCCGTCCTTCTTCACCATCTTCGACGCGCTGGGCATCCGCAACACCTACTTCACGCTGATCTTCGTGCTGGTGGCCATCAACCAGCCCTTCACGATCTGGATGCTGCGCTCCTTCTTCGTCAATATCCCCAGCGAACTCGACGAGGCCGCGCTGGTGGATGGCTGCACGCGCTTCCAGGCCTTCCGGCGCGTGATCATTCCCGTCATGTGGCCGGGTGTGGTGACCACGGGGCTGTTCAGCTTCCTGCTGGCCTACAACGACTTCCTGCTGAGTTCCGCGCTCACCAACGCCGAAAAGATGACCATGCCGGCGGCCATTGCCAATTCGATCACGGCCGAAAGCGAGGCGCTGCTGATGCAGGGCGTGGCCGGGGCGGTCAGCATCACCATCCCGCTGATCATCCTGGTGGTGATCTTCCAGAAGCAGATCGTCGGCGGGCTGACGCAAGGCGCCGTCAAGGGCTGAGCGTCCGGGGCCACCTGGACAGGCACCTTCGCAATCTCATTTTGCATTCGAAGTCAAAATGGGTATGATCGGCCGCCTGGCGCATATTCCTGGCATCCCGATTCCACCCCTCCTTCCCCATGATCCACCTCGGCTGCATCGCGGATGACTTCACCGGCGCCACCGACCTAGCGAACAACCTGGTGCGCGCCGGCATGCGGGTGTTGCAGACCATCGGGGTGCCGCCGCAGCCGCTGCAAGCCGACGTGGACGCCGTGGTCGTGGCGCTCAAATCCCGCACCATCGCCCCGCAGGAGGCGGTCACGCAGTCCCTGCAGGCGCTGGCCTGGTTGCAGGCGCAGGGCGCCGCGCAGATCTACTTCAAGTACTGCTCCACCTTCGACAGCACGCCGCAGGGCAACATCGGCCCGGTGACGGAAGCCCTGATGGACGCGCTGGGGGCGGGTTTCAGCATCAGCACGCCGGCCTTCCCCGACAACCACCGCACGGTGTTCAAGGGCCACCTGTTCGTGGGCGATGTGTTGCTCAGCGAGTCGGGCATGCAGCACCATCCGCTCACACCCATGACGGACCCGAACCTCGTGCGCGTGATGCAGGCCCAGTGCGCTACCCGCAAGGTCGGGCTGGTACCGCACAAGGTGATCGCGCAGGGTGCGGACGCCATCCGCGCGGAATTCGCGAGGTTGCAGTCTCAGGGCATTTCCATTGCCGTGGTGGATGCCATCAGCAACCACGACCTCATGCACCTCGGCCCCGCGTTGCAGGGCATGCCGCTGGTCGGCGCGGGCTCGGGCGTGGCCATCGGCCTGCCTCAGAACTATGCGCTGGCCCACGCCGGCAACGCGGACGCGCTGCCACCCGCCCGGGGGCAGCAGGCCATCGTGGCAGGCAGCTGCTCAGAGGCCACCAACCGCCAGGTGGCGGACTTCATGGCCGCTGGCCGGCCGGCCATGGGCCTGGACCCCCTGCGCATGGCCAGTGGGGCGGACGTGGTGGCCGAGGCGCTGGAATGGGCCCACAGCCACCTGTCCACGGGCCCGGTGCTGGTCTATTCGACGGCCGACCCCGAGGCCGTCAGGGCCGTGCAGCAGCGCCTGGGCGTGGCGCAGGCGGGCGCGCTGGTGGAAGACACCGTGGCGCGCATCGCGCGGGGCCTGGTGGAGCAGGGCGTGCGCCAGCTGGTGGTGGCGGGCGGCGAGACCTCCGGCGCCTGCGTGCAGGCACTGGGCATCGCGCAGATGCAGATCGGCCCGCAGATCGACCCCGGAGTGCCGTGGTGCCATGCGCAGTCGCCCATCGTGGGTGAGGAAGGCCTGCACATCGCCCTGAAGTCCGGTAACTTCGGCAGCGACGACTTCTTCTCCAAGGCCTTCGGTAGGCTGCCATGAACGAACAACACGCGCGCGACGAGATCTGCCGCATCGGCAAGAGCCTGTTCGACCGGGGGTATGTGCACGCCACAGCAGGCAACATCAGTGTGCGGCTGGATGACGGCTACCTCATCACCCCCACCGACGCCTGCCTGGGTTTCCTCGACCCCGCGCGGCTCGCGCGACTCGATGCACAGGGACAGCAGACGGGCGGCGACAAGGCCAGCAAGACCCTGGCGCTACACAGGCGCATCTACGACACCACATCCGGTGTGGCATCGCCCGCGCGCTGCGTGCTGCACACCCACAGCCACCACTGCGTGGCGTTGACACTGCGGCCCGGCAGCGAGGAGCTGTTGCCCCCCATCACGCCGTATTTCGTGATGAAGGTCGGCCATGTGCCCGTGCTGCCCTACCACCGCCCTGGCGATCCCGCCATCGCAGAGGCGATCGCCGATGCCATCACCCGCTACGCCGCACAGGGCATCGCGCTGCGCGCCGTGATGCTGCCGCGCCTGGGCCCCAACGTGTGGAGCGACACGCCGGCGGGCGCCATGGCCACGCTCGAAGAACTCGAAGAAACCGCGCGGCTGTGGCATGGCTGCCAGCAGGCGGCCGAACCCCTGTCCGACGCGGACATCGCGGCATTGCGCCAACAGTTCGGCGCCCAGTGGTAGGCCCGCTGCGCGCCCGAACCGCAACCCACCATTTTCCAGTCCACCACCGCCGCTGCGGCCTTCGCCGAACGCTGCCACCGACATCACAAGACCACCCATGACCGACTTCGCAGACACCGTCCTCGCTGACGCCCCCACCGACCTCGTCGTCACCGCCGAAGCACTGCGCGCGCGCACCGTGCGCCGGCATGAGTGGGTGGCCTGTGACGAAGCCTTCCTGGACTGCCGCATCCCCGGCTCGGATCGCAAGACCAACTACGCGCTGGTGGGCATGGGCGTGGCGCAGAACGACAAGCAGGTGGTGCACATCCAGGGCCAGCACGGCTTCGACCTGGGCGTGGCCTCCATGCCGCATGGCGTGGTCAACAACCTGCACCTGCACTTCACGGCCGAGGTGTTCATGTGTTTCCGCGGCGAGTGGTCGGTGCGCTGGGGCAACGAGGGGCGGGATGGCGAAGTGATCCTGCGCGAAGGCGACGTCATCTCGGTGCCCACCTGGATCTTCCGCGGCTTCACCAACGTGGGGCCGGACGACAGCACCATCTTCACGGCCCTGGGGCAGGACAACTCCGGCGGCATCGTCTGGGCCCCCAGCGTGATGGAGGCGGCCGCGCGCACCGGCCTGCACCTCACGCAGGAGAACCGCCTGTTCGACTCCGTGCCCACCGGCGGCGTGCTGCCCGAAGGCCTGCGGTTGACGGCGCCCATGTCCGCCGAGGAACTTGCAGGGCTGCGGCGCTACACACCTGCGGAAATGGCACGCAGGCACGTGCAGCCGCAGGACCTGCAGTGGTCCGCCCGCGCGCTGCTGGACTTCTGCCTGCCCGCTGGCGGCGCCGAGCTGGCCCCCGTCGCCGGCTGGGGCATGACGCAGGACCGCGACCAGGTGCCGCCCGTTGCAGGCCCGCACTCCCTCAGCATCGAGTGGCTGCGTGCGGCGCCTGGCGCGGGCGTGCTGCGGCACCGGCTGGACTGCTCGCAGGTGCTGATCGTGAAGGAAGGCGACTGGGAGCTGGTGCTCAACGACACAGGCGACGAAGTGGTGAGCGCGCTGGTCCCCTGGCAGGTGGTGTCGGTGCCGGCTGGCGCGTGGCGCAGCCTGCGCAATGTGGGCACCACGCCCGGGCTCATGGTGGTCATGAACGGAGGCGACGCGCGCAAGATGCCGCAGTGGCATCCCGCCGTGGCGGCGGCTGCGCTGGAGCGCGACTGGTGCCTGGATGCGTCAGGCTACATCGCACCGGCGCATCTGTTGCCTACGCGGTAGGCCAGCACGGGTCAGCGGCGGACCCTCGGCCCAACGGGGCAGGAGAACGGGGCACCAGCGGTGCCCGTGTCCTGCATTGCGCGGCACTGTGCGCACCGGATTTCGATTACGCCATCTCCAGCCGCAGCGCGGCAGCACGGCGGTGGCCTTCCATGCCTTCGGTGGTGCTCTGGCGGATGGCCGGGGGCGCCACGGCCTCCACGCCCACCTGGTCCATCCATTGGTGCGTGCAGACCTTGACGAAGGAGCCCACCCACAGGCCCCCCGTGTACCGGCCCGCGCGCATGGTGGGCAGCGTATGGTTGGTGCCACAGCACTTGTCCGAATAGACCACGCTGGCGCGGGTGCCGATGAACAGGGAGCCGTAGTTGCGCAGCTTCGCCGCGGTGGCGTGCGGCTCGAGGGTATGGACCTGCAGGTGTTCGGCCGCGACATGGTCGGAATAGGCCAGCATGTCCGCTTCGTCCGCCGCCAGCACGATCTCGCCGAAATCGCGCCAGGCCGGCGCCGCAACGCCCGCGGTCGGCAGCCCCTTCAGCTGCGCTTCCACCTGCTCCAGCGTCTGCTGCGCGACGCGGCGGCTGGTGGTGATCAGGCCCACGCGGGTGTGAATGTCGTGCTCGGCCTGCGCCAGCAGGTCGGTGGCCAGCATGTGGGGGTCGGCGGAGTCGTCGGCCACGATGAAGATCTCGCTGGGCCCGGCCAACTGGTCGATGCCCACCTGGCCGAAGACCTGGCGCTTGGCTTCGTTCACATACGCGTTGCCCGGCCCGACGATCTTGTCCACGGCGGGAATGGTTTCGGTGCCGTAGGCCATGGCCGCGATGGCTTGCGCGCCCCCTACACGGAAGATGCGGTCCGCACCCGAAAGGTGGCAGCCGGCCACCATGGCCTGGTGCGCGTTGGGTGGCAGGCAGGCAATGACCTCGTCGCAGCCCGCGACCTTGGCCGGCACGATGGTCATCACCGGCGCGGACAGGATCGGATATCGGCCGCCGGGCACATAGGCCCCGATACGCTGGATCGGAATGATCCGGTGGCCCAGGTGCACACCCGGGAGCTGCTCCACCTCCAGCGGCAGCATCGTCGCCAGCTGGGCCTGCGCAAAGGCCTTCACGCGGGCGATGGCGAATTCGGTGTCCGCGCGGGTCTGCGGGTCCAGCGCCGCCACCGCCGCTGCGCGTTCCGCGGCCGTGATCTCCAGGGCCTGGCCTTCGTAGCGGTCGAAGGTCTTGGAGAACTCCCGCACCGCCGCGTCGCCGCGCTCGCGCACGGCCGTGATGACGCTGCGCGCCACGGCTTCCACGGAGTCCAGGTCGTGGTGGCCCACGGGTGCAGGCGCCTTGATGAATTCGAGTCGGGACAGAAGTTTTTGCATGGAACGGGCGGTAGGGGTGGGCTGCGCAGCGGGGTGCCGCGCGAAGAGCAAAAGTGTAGAAATGCGCCACCCGGCGTGCGCACCGGCGGAACGCGTTGTTCACAAAACTGTCCCGGCCTTCAGGCGCGTGCACGGGCCATGCGGCGCACCACGGTGGCGCCTTGCCTCTGAAAGCGGCGGTTGCAGCGCGCGCCGGGACTACCGGGGACCGTGGGTAAACACCAAGATGCCGCCGGGGGTGTTGGTCAATATATTCACCAGTTGCGGCACGACACGCCACTGCCACCCACAATTTGCGACGACGGATGGTGGTGGTGTGAGCCCGGTCCGCACGCACAGAGATGCCCTGTTCAACCCACCGCCACCAAGGTCAAACCCATGCCGCGAATCGGACCCCACATCAAGCAACTGCGCACCCGGCGAAAGCTCACGGTGCGCGAACTGGCGAGCCGCTCCGGGGTCTCGCACGCCACCATCTCGCTCATCGAGCGCGACCGCACCAGCCCCAGCCTGGACACCTTGTCGGCGATGCTCGACGCGCTGGGCACCACGCTGGTGGGCTTCTTCGAAGACATCCCCCAGTCGGTTCCCTATTCGCCGTTCTATGCGAACGACGAGCTGGTGGAGATCGGGGACGCCGACGCGGTCTCCTACCGCATGCTGGGCATGAACCACCCCAATCGCCACCTGCTCGTGCTGTGGGAGACCTACCAGGTCGAGGCCGACACGGGCGAAGCCTTCTCGCACAAGGCGCAGGAGGCCGGCTTCGTGCTCAAGGGTGAGCTGGAAATCACCGTCGGCAGCAACACCCGCGTGTTGCGCCGTGGCGACGGCTACTACTTCGACAGCCAGTTGCCCCACCGTTTTCGCAACGTCGGCAAGACCACCGCCGAGATCATCAGCGCGGTCACGCCGCCTACCTACTGAGCGCAGCGGCGCTCGCTTCCTCCCGCCTGGAATGGCCACCACCAAAGGACTGACATGACATTCAACCGACGTGAAATTCTGCAAGCCACCCTGGCTGCCGGCTCCAGCATGGCACTGCCGGGCGCCTTCGCGCAGGCCGTGACCGGCATCACGCCGGGCAAGCCCTACGCGGGTCAGGAGGTCAAGGTGCTGGCGGTGCGGTCCTCGCAGTTCACCTACCACGCCAAACGCGCCAAGGCCTTCGAAGAGGCCACCGGCATCAAGGTCACCTACGTGGACGTGCCCTTCGGCTCCATGCGCGAGAAGCTCACCTCGGAGATGGTGGCGAGTTCCACCGACTTCGACATGGCCACCATCATGGACGTGTGGATCCCGCCGATGGTGGAGCCCTACCTGATGCCGCTCAACACGGCGCTCAAGGCCGCCAAGTTCAACCTGGACCGGTACCCTTCCGCGTTCCTGAACGCCGCGCTGTACAAGGGTGAGACCTACGGGCTGCCCAACCGCTGCCACATCCAGCTCATGTTCTACCGCAAGGACGTGTTCGACGAGCTGGGCCTCACCCCGCCCAAGACCTGGGACGACGTGGTCACCTCGGGCAAGGCCATCCAGGCGAAGAAGCCCGAGCTCGCGGGTGTCGCCATCCCCTACGGCAAGACCAGCGGCCAGAACCTCATGATCTGGTACAACTTCCTGTGGGGCAACGGCACGGACGTGTTCGACGCCAACCTCAAGCCCATCTTCAACAACGCCAAGGGCCTGAAGGCGACGCAGGACTATGTGGACATCCTGCTCAAGCACAAGATCACGCCGGCGGGCGCGGCGTCCTTCATCGAGCAGGATGCGGCGGGCTCCTTCGTGCAGGGCAAGTCGGCCATGCTGCCGATCTGGTGGCACATCTACAACCGCTTTGGCGGCAAGGACTCGGTGCTCACGCGCGAGCAGGTCGGCTTCGTGCCCTTGCCCACGTATGCAGGCGCCGAGCCCACCACCTTCGTGAACGACTGGATCTACGGCGTGAACAAGCGCTCCAAGAATCCCAAGGCCACGCTGGAATATCTGCTGTGGATCTCGCAACCGGAGGTCGAGCGCAGCTTGCTGCTGGACCCGGCGGAGAGCGACGTGGTGGCGGTGAACTGGTCTAACCTGCGTGATGCGGACGTGAACAAGCGCTTCAACGGCATGCATGCCATCGCCGCCAAGGCGCTGGCCAAGACCAAGACGGTGCCCAACATCCCCGAGTTCCTGCCGGTGGTGGATGTGCTGGAAGTAGCCATGTCCAACATCGTGACGGGCCAGGCCAGCGTGGCCGACGCCATGAACGGCGCGGCCTCGCAGGTCACCCGCATCATGCGCCGCGCCAGCTGATTACCGCCTGCACCCGCCGGCCTGGGTGCGGCGGGTCCATGGCATTCAATGCGACATCAACAGGAACCACGGGATATGGATATCTGCTCGAGCATGATGCAGGAACGAAAAAGATTGGAACAGGTAGTGGCCGGTGCCGACCTGCGGTCCAAGGACGACGCGGTGGCGTACGCCGACGCGCTGACCCGCCTGATCTGGAACCACAACCTGCTGGGCATGGTGCACAGCCACTACGATGAAAAGGCCGTCTACAAGGGCGCGAACGGCCACACCGTGAACACCCAGGACGGGATCATCGGCGAGATGCTGCGCATGCAGGCAGCGTTCCCGGACATGCGGGTGCGCATCGACGAGAGTTTTGCCACGGGCGACGCGACGGCGGGCTTCACGGTCTACCAGCGCTCCTACTGCCAGGGCACCCACCTGGGCACCACGCATTACGGCCCGCCCACGGGCCGGGTGCTGGACGACAGCAACTCCATGGGACAGACGGTGTATGTGTTCAAGCACATCGGGGGCCAGTGGAAGGTGGTCAGCGAGTTTTCGCTGCGCAGCCAGGTCAGCATCGAAAAACTGCTGAAGGGCGAGACCTGAAACGCACCGCCTGCACACCGCTCACAACCCTCTCACACAGCACCCCTCCATGCCCATCGAAACCCGAATGGAAGAAGCGCGCCGCCTGCGCGCCATCGTTGACCGCCCCGATTTCCAGACCGCAGCCGACGTCGAGCAATTCTTCGTGGCCTACACCAAGTGCATCTGGGACCACAAGATGGTGGGCCTGATCTACGACCACTACACCGACGAGACCATCATCCACGGCGAGAACGGCGCCAACATCGTGGGCATCGGCCCGGTCGTGTACCACACGCTGGAGCGGCTGTACACGCTGCCGGACATGAAGATCCAGTTCCTCGGCATCTGGGCCGACAAGGTCAGCGACGACGAATACAAGTTCATCCAGATCACCTATCCCGAGGGCACGTTCACCGGCCCCAGCGCCTATGGTCCGCCCAACGGCAAGAGGCTGGACAGCAGCAACATGATGAACATGTGCGAATGCCTGGTGCGCAAGATCGATGGCCAGTGGAAGATCGTGGAGGAGTGGGGGCTGCTGGGGTATGCGAACTTCTTCGAGGGTACGGGGAGGTAGGGGAGGCCCTTGCGCACTGACCGTCATCCTGTCATCAGGCTGGCGTTCATCCCGCAGTACGCATGCCAGCGTGTTGGCGGATGCCAGCGACGGGGCACTCGTCTCCTCGGCCACCGGGAGCACCTCCTGGTCCCCGGTCCCCGTCTCGACCAGCCAACCGGATGTCAGTCGGTAGCCATCTGCGCCGACCCCCGCACCATCAGTTCACCGGGCAGCAGCAACACACGCGGCGGCAAGTCCCGCTGGTCGATGCGCTCCTCCAGCAGTTGCACCACGTTGCGCGCCATGTCCTCCACGGGTTGCCGCACGGTGGTCAGCCGGTAGGCGGCGCGGCTGGCGTTGGTGGCGTCGTCGAAGCCGATGACCGAGATGTCCTCGGGAACCTCCAGCGCATGGTCATACCGCACCGCGTCCATCGCACCGAAGGCCATGTCGTCGTTCGCGCACACCACGGCACTGGGCCGCGGGCCCTTCGCGAGCAACGCCATCATGCAATCGTGCCCGGACTGGTAACCGTAGTCCCCATGCGCCAGCGCCACATCGTTCACGCCCAACTCCGCCAGGCGCTGCACGAAACCCTGCAGGCGCAGCTGCGACACCGGCGTGCCGGTGTTGCCGGCGATGAAGGCGAACTGCCGGTGGCCGGCGCGGTACAGGCGGTCGGCGATGTTGCGGTTGGCATTGACATGGTCGCAGCTCACGCTGCAGGCGTTGTTGCCCGGGGCCACGCGGTTGTAGAACACCACGGGAATGCCCCGCTCCTTGCACCGCAGCACCTGCTCTGCGGGCAGGCTGGTGCAGGCGATGACGCCGTCCACCTTGTATCGCAGCACCTCGCCGATGATGTCCTCGTGCCCCATCTCCTGCGTGATCGAGAACAGCAGCAGGTGCAGCCCCCGGCGCAGCAGTTCCACATTGAGCTGGAACAGGATCTCGGGCGTCACGCGGGTGGATGTCTCGGTGATCAGCACCGCGACGATGTTCGAGCGCCGCGTGATCAGCGAGCGTGCGATGGCGTTGGGCGAGTAGTTCAGCTGTGCGGCGGCGGCCAGCACCTTCTGGCGCGTCTTGTCCGAAATCGAGGCGTTGGGCATGAAGCAACGCGACACGGCCGACTGCGACACCCCGGCCAGCCGCGCCACGTCGTAGGAGGTTGCACTGCCGAACTGCGCGGAGGCACCTTCGGACTTCAGGGGTTTCTTGGCCATGGCGTGTCAGCATACGGCATGCATGCAGCGCTCTCAGGCGCGGTGCAGCTTGGCCGCGCCCTTCTTTGAGGATGGCGGCTGCGCGCGGGCGCGTGGCCGGGTGGCTTGCTGCCGCACCACGCTGGGCGTGGCGCCGAACAGCGCGCGGAAACGCCGCGCGAAATGCGAGTGGTTGACGAAGCCGCATTGCAATGCGATGTCCACCACCGGCTCGCGCCCCTGCAGCAGCAAGGCATGCGCATGCGTGAGGCGCAGCTTCAGCGACCAGGCCGAGGGCGCCATGCCCAGTTCTGCCTTGAACAACCGCTCCAGCTGGCGCACGCCCACGCCCACGTGGCGTGCGATGAATTCGGTGGACAGCGGGGTGGCCAGGTTGCGCTCGATCAACAGCATCGCCTTGCGCACGCGGATCTCGTCGGTGTCCTGGCCCACCAGTGGCTTGGGCTGTGGCGCATCGGCCGGCAAGGGCGCCTGCTCGATCAGGATGCGCAGCGCCTTGGTCGCATACGCACGGCCGCAGTGTTTCTCCACCAGCCAGGAGGCCAGGTGCACCACGCTGGTACCGCCCGCGCAGGTGAGGCGGTCGCCATCCACCTCGAACAGGGTGTCCGAGCTGGCGGCCAACGTCGGATGGGCATCCACGAACTCGGCGTGGTGGAACCAGCTCACGCAGCAACGGCGGTTCTCCAGCAGCCCCAATCGCGCCAGCACGAAGGAGCCGGTGCAGATGCCGATCAGCGGCACGCCGCGCGATGCCGCGTGGCGCAGGTACTCGAGCAAAGGCTGGGCGGGTCGGGGGCCATCGAGCAGGCCGCCCACCACGGCCACATAGTCGTACTGCGTGGGGTCCTGCAGTTCCGAATGGGGCGAGACCTCCACGCCACAGCTCGAGCGGATGGGCCGCATGTCGTGGCTCAGGATGGCCCAGTGGCACAGTATCTGGCGGCTGCGGTCACCCTCATCGGCCGCCAGGCGCAGCGTGTCCACGAAGGCCGAGAACGCCAGCAGCGTGAACTGCGGCGACAACACGAAGGCGACCGACAACTTGCGGGCCTGGGGCGCTCTGCCTGGGAAGGGTTCCTGGTGTGGCCTGTTCATGGTCGAAGTCGTTGGCTGCATTTTCTAGGGGTATTCCCTTGGTTCTGCGCAGACGCCGCAAATTCCGACCCAGTATATTTGCATTCGAAGTCAAAGCTGACTAATATCCGCCCGCCGTCGCAGGCCCCAAGCCGGTTTCCATGGCTTAGGCCCGCAGTCTCCATCCCGCGCTGGGCGTCGAATGCCATACGCCAGAAGCCACACGCCGAAATGACCGCCATGCCATACGACCTGGGTTCCTACGCTTCCGTTCCCGACTTCATCTACGGCATCACCCGTGAAATCTGGGAGGACCGCGGCATCGGCGGCAAGCTGGACCGCTACTACGCGCCCGACATCCTGCTGCGCGCCGCCACCGGATTCACGGGCAGCAATGCCGGCGTCACGGCGCAGACCCTGCAAACCCTGCACCAGTTTCCCAACCGCCAGTTGGTGGGCGAGGACGTGATCTGGACAGGCTACGACGATGGCAGCTTCCTTTCCTCCCACCGCCTGACCTCGGTGATGACCCACACGGGCGACGGCATCCTCGGCAAGGCCCAGGGCAAGGTGGTGCGCAGCCGCATCATTGCCGACTGCTGGGTGAAGAACCAGGTGGTGGTGGAGGAATGGCTGGTACGCGACCAGGCCGCCTTCGCGCGCTGCCTGGGCCTGGAGCCGAAGGCGCTGGCCCGTGAGATGACCGACCGCGACATCCGCAACGGCGTGCCGGTGTCCTTCTTCATACCCGCGCACGACAAGCCCAGCCGCTTCAAGTCCGAGGTGGCGCAGGACGACACCATCGCAGCCGTGGCCAAGGGCCTCACGCGCCTGTGGCACCACAAGGAAACCGCCGTCATCCGCGACCTGTATTTCCATGGCGCTGCACTGCATGCGCCGGGCGGCGATGTGCTGTACGGACACCACGACATCGACACCTTCGCGCTGGGCTACCTGGCGTCCTTCCCCGATGCCGCCTTCAAGATCGAGAGCGCCCGCATCAACCGCGACCCGGAGCAGCCGCTGCGCATCGCCATGCGCTGGTCGCTCACGGGCACGCATTCGGGCTTCGGCCACTTCGGCGAGCCCACGGGCGCGCCGGTCTATGTGATGGGCATGAGCCACTTCAACGTGACTAACGGCCGCATCGCCGCCGAATACCTCGTGACGGACGAGGTGTCGATCTGGAAGCAGATCTACGCCCACGTCGAGAGCCGGGCAGGCGCCTGAGGCCGCGCCAGCCGCGCCCCGGGTGGTGCAGGGAAAACCACTATTGAATTCGAATGCAAGAAATCTAGACTCCCTTTCCTGCCACTCCGTTCAACCCCAACCGCCGTACTGGACAGACATGACATTCAATCGCCGTGAGATTCTTCAGGCCACGCTCGCTGCGGGCTCCACCACGCTGCTCGCGGGCCATTCCTTCGCCCAGTCGATGGCCGGCATCACGCCGGGCAAGCCCTACGCGGGGCAGGAGGTCAAGGTGCTGGCGGTGCGGTCCTCGCAGTTCACCTACCACGCCAAACGCGCCAAGGCCTTCGAAGAGGCCACCGGCATCAAGGTCACCTACGTGGACGTGCCCTTCGGCTCCATGCGCGAGAAGCTCACCTCGGAGATGGTGGCGAGTTCCACCGACTTCGACATGGCCACCATCATGGACGTGTGGATCCCGCCGATGGTGGAGCCCTACCTGATGCCGCTCAACACCGCGCTCAAGGCCGCCAAGTTCAACCTGGACCGGTACCCTTCCGCGTTCCTGAACGCCGCGCTGTACAAGGGTGAGACCTACGGGCTGCCCAACCGCTGCCACATCCAGCTCATGTTCTACCGCAAGGACGTGTTCGACGAGTTGGGCCTCACCCCTCCCAAGACCTGGGACGACGTGGTCACCTCGGGCAAGGCCATCCAGGCGAAGAAGCCTGATCTGGCGGGTGTGGCCATCCCCTACGGCAAGACCAGCGGCCAGAACCTCATGATCTGGTACAACTTCCTGTGGGGCAACGGCACGGACGTGTTCGACGCCAACCTCAAGCCCATCTTCAACAACGCCAAGGGCCTGAAGGCGACGCAGGACTATGTGGACATCCTGCTCAAGCACAAGATCACGCCGGCGGGCGCGGCGTCCTTCATCGAGCAGGATGCGGCGGGCTCCTTCGTGCAGGGCAAGTCGGCCATGCTGCCGATCTGGTGGCACATCTACAACCGCTTTGGCGGCAAGGACTCGGTGCTCACGCGCGAGCAGGTCGGCTTCGTGCCCTTGCCCACGTATGCAGGCGCCGAGCCCACCACCTTCGTGAACGACTGGATCTACGGCGTGAACAAGCGCTCCAAGAATCCCAAGGCCACGCTGGAATATCTGCTGTGGATCTCGCAACCGGAGGTCGAGCGCAGCTTGCTGCTGGACCCGGCGGAGAGCGACGTGGTGGCGGTGAACTGGTCTAACCTGCGTGATGCGGACGTGAACAAGCGCTTCAACGGCATGCATGCCATCGCCGCCAAGGCGCTGGCCAAGACCAAGACGGTGCCCAACATCCCCGAGTTCCTGCCGGTGGTGGATGTGCTGGAAGTAGCCATGTCCAACATCGTGACGGGCCAGGCCAGCGTGGCCGATGCCATGAACGGTGCGGCCTCGCAGGTCACCCGCATCATGCGCCGCGCCAGCTGACAACTTGCTGGGCCGGCGCGGCGGACTGCCGCTGCCGGCCCGCCGCATGCCATGAAAGACCGCAAACTCATCTTCGCGCTGCTTGCGCCCGCGATGCTGGTGGTGGCTGCCACCACCATCTACCCGCTGCTGTTCTCCTTCATGACGAGCTTCCGCGACTGGCGGTTGATGACGTCCATCAAGCCCGGCCCCTTCGTGGGTTTCGAGAACTACACGATCGCCTTCACCGACGATCCGGAATTCTGGAAGGTCATGGGGGTGACGGCGCGTTTCGTGCTGGTGGACGTGGTCGCCACCATCCTTGCGGCCCTGGGCCTGGCCATCCTGCTGCTGCGCGCAGGCTTCGGCAAATCCATCATCCGCACGCTGATCATCCTGCCCTTCGCCATGAGCCCGGCCTTGATCGGCATCTCGTGGCGCTTCATGTTCAACCCCGAGTTCGGTGCCTTCGCGCGCACCATCGGCACCATCCTGCCGTTCATGCACAACGTGGACTGGTTCGCCAGCCCGGCACTGGCCATCGTCGCACTGGTGTCGGCCGACGTATGGCACTGGGCACCGTACTTCACTTTCATGCTGATGGGCGGGCTGGCATCGATACCGCCAGACACGCAGGAGGCCGCGCGCATCGATGGCGCGACCAACTGGCAGGTCTTTCGCGACGTGACCTTGCCGCAGCTCGCTCCGGTGCTCGGCGTGGCCGTCATCCTGAAGACGGTGTTCGCGCTCAAGGTGTTCGACTCCATCGTCACCATGACGGGCGGCGGGCCAGGGCTGGAGACTTCCACGCTGGCCTACTTCGCCTACAACATCGGTTTCCGCGCCTATGACATGGGCTATGCCGCGGCGGTGTCGTATGTGCTCACGGCCATCCTCTTCGCGCTGTCCTTCGCCTACATGCGTTTCCTGTTCAAGAAGGAGGCCAAGTGATGGCGACCGCACCCCTGCAAGATGGCGCGCTCCTGCTGGCCCAGCGCCGCGCCCGCGCGCAGCGGCGCCGCACCGTGGTGAAGGTGCTGGAGGGCAGTGTGCTGGTCCTGGTGGCCATCATCATCCTGTTCCCCATCGCCTGGATGGTGATGACGTCGTTCAAGCCGGCGGTCGAGGTGTACCGGTACTCGATCTTCTTCACCCCCACGCTGGACAACTTCCGCGAGGTGTTCGGCGAGCGCTGGCAGATCGGCCTCAAGGTGCTCAACAGCTTGGTGGTGGCGGTGGGCACGGTGGTGATCGCCATTCCCATCGCGGTGTGCGCGGCCTATGCCTTCTCGCGCATGGAGTTCCGCTTCAAGCGCACCATGTTCCAGTGGATCCTGCTCACGCAGTTCATCCCGGCGGTGGTGATCGTGCTGCCGTTCTACTTGATGTTCCGCAATCTCGAGCTGCTCGATACCTACGCGGCGCTCATCATCGTGGACTTGGCCATCGTGTTGCCCTACGCCATCTGGACCATCAAGGGCTTCATCGACGCCATCCCGCAGGAGACCGAAGAAGCGGCGCTGGTGGATGGCGCCACACGAGCACGGCTCATCTGGGACGTGGTGGTGCCCATGGCACGGCCCGGCATCCTCACGGCTGCCATCTTCTGCTTCATCCTGACGTGGAACGAGTTCCTGTTCGCGTTGATCCTCACGCGCACGAAGGTGGTCCCGCTGTCCGTCGGCATCATCGGTTTCCGGCTCGAGCGCGGCGACCTGTGGGAGCTGATCGCAGCCACCGGGATCATCATCACCGTGCCCATGTTGTTCTTCGCATTGGCGATGCAGCGGCAT
The DNA here is from genome assembly GCA_965278985.1 of Burkholderiaceae bacterium. Taxonomy (GTDB): domain Bacteria; phylum Pseudomonadota; class Gammaproteobacteria; order Burkholderiales; family Burkholderiaceae_C; genus CAISIP01. The sequence continues at coordinate 5,984,508 of OZ257131.1, forward strand.
TTCACCAAGGGCATGAACCTGGGCGCGGTGCGCTGACCCGGAAGTCACAAGGAAACCATCATGGCGAGTGTTGAATTCAAGCAGATTACCAAGCGGTGGGGTGACTTCGTCGCTGTCGACAAACTGAACCTGAGCGTCGTGGACAAGGAGTTCCTGGTGCTGCTCGGCCCCTCGGGTTGCGGCAAGACCACGTCGATGCGCATGATCGCGGGGCTGGAAGAGCCCACCGAAGGCGAGATCTACATCGGCGGTGAGCTGGTCAACGAGATGGCGCCGCGTGAACGCGACGTCGCCATGGTGTTCCAGAACTATGGCCTGTACCCGCACATGACGGTGCGCGAGAACATTGGGTACCCGCTCAAGATCCGTGGCATCAAGGGCGACGAGGCCAAGCGCATGATCCAGAGCGCGTCCGACAAGGTGGAACTCGGCCCGTACCTGGACCGCAAGCCCGGCCAGCTTTCGGGCGGCCAGCGACAACGCGTGGCGCTGGCGCGTTCGCTGGTGCGCACGCCGCGCGTCTTCCTGATGGACGAGCCGCTGTCCAACCTGGACGCCAAGCTGCGGGTGACCATGCGCGCCGAGCTCAAGCACCTGCACCACCAGCTGGCCGTGACCACCGTCTACGTCACCCACGACCAGATGGAGGCCATGACCCTGGCCACCCGCGTGGTCGTGATGAACAAGGGCGTGATCCAGCAACTGGACGTGCCCGAGGCGATCTACAACGACCCGGCCAACCTGTTCGTGGCCGGCTTCATCGGCTCGCCCAGCATGAACCTGGTGCAGGGCGAGCTGGTGGACGGCGTGTTCTCAGGCGAGGGCCTGCGCACGCCGTGCGTGATCGGTGGCAGCCGCCAGGGCGTGGTGCTGGGCGTGCGGCCCGAGGACGTGGGGGTGGTGGCGCCGGGTGCGGGAATGTTCGATGCGCCGGTGTATGCCTTCGAGCTGACGGGTGAATCCGTGCTGGTGACCGTGACGGTGGGCAAGCGCCACTTCGCCGCGCGCGCGGACCGGCACTTCCGCTGCCAGATCGGCGACACCGTGGGTATCCGCATGGATCCGGCGCGCACCTACCTGTTCGACCAGAAGACCGAAGCGCGCATCCGCAGTTGACGAGATCGCCCTCCTGGCGCCGATCCATGCCGGACACCTGTTCCACGCACCACGTGCCTGACGGAAGCCTTTCACCCCGTGCCGCAGGGCATGCCGGGGCACGGCAGCGCGCACCGCGGGGCCTGCCCACCGTGGTCATGATCCCCGGCACCCTGTGTGATGGGCGCGTGTTCGCGGCGCAGCGCCGCGCCTTGCGCGGGGTCGCGGATGTGCGGGTGGTGGATGTCCGGGAGATGCGCGACGCACGGCAGTGGACACGGCAACTGTTGCGCGCACTGCCTCCCCGCTTTTCGGTGGCGGGCTTCTCGCTGGGCGGCTTGCTGGCACTGGAGCTGCTGCGCGCCGCGCCCGAACGCATCGAGCGGCTGGCGATGGTGGCCAGCAACGCGCAGGCCGGTAGCCGGCGAGCTGGCCGCACGAGCGCCAGGTTGTGGCGGCTCTGGCGCAGCGCCGGCCCCTTGGCCGCGTTGAACCACGCGCGTGCGGGGTACTTCCACCATGCGCTGCAACACCAGCGCCATGCCGCATTGGTGGAGGACATGGCGCTGCACACGCCCCGCGCAGCCGCGCGTGCGGCCTTCGCGTGGGCTGCGCAGCGGCCGGAGAGCCTGGACGTCGTGTCCCGTTTCCATGGCCCGCTGCTGGTGGTGAGCGGTGCCCGTGATCCCAAGTGTCCGCCCGCCTGGCAGCGCGCACTGGTGCAGGCGCAGCCGGCAGCCACCTGGGTGGAGTTGCCGCGCGTGGGGCACTTCATCTCCCTGGAAGCGCCCGCCCGGCTGAACCACAGTCTCACACGCTGGATGCAGACGCCTGCAGCCGGCCCCGTTCTCTAGCTCCCATTCCTCCCACTGAAAGCACGGCCATGTTGACAGAGCAGCAGATCCGCGAACGCTTCATCCCGTTCGAGGGTCTTCGGTACACCACGGAAGCCTTCATCGACTACCGCATCCCGGGCTGCAGCCCGAAGAAGAACTATGCGTTGATCGGCCCCGGGGTGTCCCAGAACCCCAACCAGCCCGTGAGCCTGCGCGAGAAGCACGGCTTCCAGGTGGGGGGCGTTTCCATGCCAGCCGGCACCACCAACCCGCCGCACATGCACTTCACGGCCGAGGTCTTCGTATGCACCAAGGGGCGCTGGCAGATGCACTGGGGCTTCAATCCCGAGCGTCAGGAGGCCGAGATCGGCGAGGGCGATGTGTACACGGTGCCCACCTGGATCTACCGGGGCTTCCAGAGCCAGGGCCCGGAGGACGCCTTCATGTTCACGGCCCTGGGCCGCGACGACACGGGCGGCATCCTGTGGGGGCCGGACACGCTGCAGGCAGCGAGGGAACAGGGGGTGCACCTCACCGAGGACTACCGCATCATCGACGAGCAGTCCGGTGGCCGGTGGGACGAGAGCTACAAGCGCCTGCAACCCATGACGCCGCAGGAGATCGCCGCACTGCGCGTCTGGACGCCGGAGCAGATGGCCCGGCGCATCGTGCGCTTTGCCGACCTGGACTGGTCCGCAGATGCTCTGCTGGATTCCGGCCTGCCGGGGTGCGGCGCGCAGATGGCACCCGCGATCGGGTTGGGCATGACGCAGGACCGCAACCATGCCGCACCCGTGACCAACTCGCACGGCTTCTCCATCGAGTGGCTGCGGATCCCTGCGGGTGGGCAGGTCTCGCGGCACCGTCTGCGCGAGAAACAGGTGCTCCTCGCCTACCGTGGCACGGTGTCGGTGGATGTGGAATCCACCACGGGCACGGTGCAGACGTCCATGGTCGGCTCGCAGTCCGGCTGGGACAGCTTCGCGATGCCGGCCGAGGTATGGCGCAGCTACCGCAACACCGGTGCGTCGGAGGCCTTCCTGGTCCTGGCCACACCCGGCGATGGACGCAAGACGGTGGAGTGGTCCGAAGAGGTGGTGGCCGCCGCCGCCGCGATGGACCGCAGCGTCGACGCCAACGGTTTCGCCGGCCCCAAGCGTTTCATCGACCGGTCGCAGCGCTGAGGCAGCCTGTGCACCGGCAGTTCACACCTTCAACGAAAGAGACACCATGGCCGATCGCATCCTGACCACCCACGTCGGCAGCCTGCCGCGACCCGAACACGTGGTGACACAGCTCTTTGCCCAGGACAGCGGGCTGAACTATGTGGAGCGTGACTTCGATGCCGTGATGGGTGCGGCCGTGGCGGACGTCGTCGCCAAGCAGGTCGCCTCGCGCGTGGACGTGGTGAGCGACGGCGAGACCAGCAAGATCTCGTATGCCACCTATATCCGCCACCGCCTGACCGGCTTCGAGATCGGCGAGATGCCGCGCGCCGTGCCACGCGACCTGGACGATTTCCCGGAGTTCAAGGAGCGACTGGCCAAGCTGGGTGCCACGCCGAAGTACAACCGGCCCATCTGCACCGGGCCCATCGCCGTGCAGGACCTGAGCGGCCTGCACAAGGACATCGCCAACCTGCAGGCGGCCTGTGCCGCTGCGGCGCCGGCGGGCCAGCCCGCAGTGCGCGCCTTCATGAACAGCGCGTCGCCGGGGGTGATCGCCGTGTTCCAGCCCAACCGCTATTACGCCAGCGACGAGCTGTACCTGCAGGCGCTGGCCGATGCCATGGCCACCGAGTACGAGGCCATCGTGGCCGCAGGGCTGGACCTGCAGATCGACGCACCCGACCTGGCCATGGGCCGGCACATCCGCTTCCGCGATGTGGACGAGGCGGAGTTCCTGCGCAACGCGAACCTGCAGGTGGAGGCGCTGAACCACGCCCTGCGCAACATCGCGCCCGAGCGCATCCGCATGCATGTGTGCTGGGGCAACTACGAAGGCCCGCACCACCATGACATCGGCCTCGACCGCATCCTGGACGTGGTGCTGAAGGCGCGGCCCGCCACCATCCTCTTCGAAGGTGCCAACCCGCGCCACGCGCACGAGTGGGAGGTGTGGGCTGCAGCTGGCAAGGCCGGACGCATCCCAGACCACAAGATCCTCGCACCGGGCGTGCTGGACACGGTGAACAACTTCATCGAGCACCCGCGGCTGGTGGCGCAGCGCCTGCTGACCTACGCCAACATCGTCGGGCGCGACCGCGTCATGGCGGCCACGGACTGCGGCTTCGGCACCTTCGCGGGTTTCGGCGCCATCCACCCGCCCATCTGTTTCGCCAAGCTTGCCAGCATGGCCGAAGGCGCCGCCATGGCCAGTGAAGAACTCTGGAGATAGACCCATGCTCGACCACATGCTCGACCATTCACGCCCCCTGGACACGCGCCTCAAGGACATGCTGCAGAGCGGCCAACGGCTGCGCGGCGTCTTCAACGGCATCCCTTCGCCCGCGCTGGTGGAAATGTGCGCCTTCGCCGGTTTCGACTTCGTGCTGATCGACAACGAGCACGGCAGCGCCGGTTTCGAGACCACCGAGAACATGCTGCGCGCCGCGCGGGCCAGCAACCTGCCCGCGCTGGTGCGTTGCCTGGAGTCGGACATCGCGCGCACGCTGGACATCGGCGCCGGTGGCGTGCAGATCCCGATGGTCAACACGGCGGCCCATGCGGCCGCGCTGGTGCAACGCATCAAGTACCCGCTGCCGCCGGGTGCCGCCGGTATCTCCGGCCAGCGTGGCAGCGCGTTCTCGTCACGGGCCGCGGGTTACGGTGCCTTTGGTGGCCCGGCGCACACCCAGCGCAGCAACGACGGCATCGTGCTGGTGGCCATGATCGAGACCCGCGAGGGTGTGGCCAATGCGCGTGCGATCGCCGAGGTCGACGGTGTGGACGCGGTCTTCATCGGCCCCAACGACCTGGCGCATGACATGGGCCACGAGAACCGCTGGACGGATGCTCCCGTGCAGGAGGCCATCCGGTCCGCGCTGCAGGCCATCGCAGCGGCCGGCAAATGCCCTGGCGTGCTCGCGCTCACGCAGGAAGACGAAGACCGCTATGCCGGCTGGGGCGCGCGCTACTTCTGCTCGGTCACCAGCGGCATCATCACCAAGGCGCTGCGCGAAGCCGCCCAGGGCGGCCGGGCGCCTCTGACCTACTAAAGCGCTTCCGCGGCGCACCATGGCGCCTCGCACGACCCAGGGCGGACCAGGGGCGAATGCGCCACGCGGCTATCATCTTCGCGACCTTGCGCACCCCTGCACCACCGGCTGACCGATGTGCGCAGGCCAGGTGCACTATCAGGAGCGCCGCATGCCACCCTCCGACGACGACGCACGCCGTGCCTACTGGGTGCAGCAATTCGAATCTGCCTGGCACTTCATGTTCGAGCAGGTGCTGCCCTACCCGGTGCGGGAGTGCGGGGAGCGGCTGGTGCATTTGCCCGAGGCCGCTGCGGCGGCGGGAGTGGAGGTGTTGTTTTCCCAGCGGCCCCATGTGCGGGGCCTGCCGCGCCTGTTTCATCTGCGCGAGGGACAGATTCCCGGCTTCATCGGGGCCGCGCGCGAGATGAACCAACGCGGCTGGGTGCTGCGCGTGGAAGACGGGTACCGCACGCCGGAGATCCAGAAGTGGCTGGGCCGCACGCCGGAGGTGTTCGACGCGATCCTGCACAGTGTGATGTGGGAGCTCGGTGGGCAGGTGCCCAGCGCCGCCTTCATGTTCCGGCGTTGTTCCACCATGGTGGCGAGCATCCCGAAGTTCGGCACCCACATGTCGGGCAGCGCCATCGACATCTCGGTGGTTTACCGCGACGACCCGGCGCGCGAAGTGGACCGGGGCGCCCCGTACTTGGAAATGTCGGCGCTGACACCCATGGATTCGCCCTTCGTGTCCGCCCAGGCCTGCGCCAACCGCCAGGAGATCAGTTCGCTGATGCTGCGCCATGGATTCGTGGCCTATCCGTGGGAGTTCTGGCATTACTCCAGCGGTGACGCCTACGACCAGGTGCTGCGGCGCAGCGGCCGGCCGGCGGTGTATGGCGCGGTGGACTGCGACGCCGCCACGGGCGTGGTACGGCCGATGGACGACGTGGCGGTGCCGCTCAACTCCGACGCGGAGGTGCAATCGGAGATCGAGGCCGCCCTGCAGCGGCTGGCGCGTGGATGACGCCGTGGGGTAGGTGCTGACACAATGCGCACACGCTGACCTGCCGACGCCTCCTTCGCCATGACGCCTGAACTCTCCCAGAAGCTCTCCGCGGCGGTCGACCGCATGCCGGCATTCCCCAAGAGCGTGCAGCGCATCCTGGAACTCACGCGCGACGTCAACGCCTCGCCCAAGGACCTGGTGCAGGTGATCGACATGGACCCGGTGATCACCGTCAAGGTGCTCAAGGTCGTCAACTCGCCGTTCTACGGCTTGCCCAAGAAGATCACTTCCGCCAGCCATGCCGTGGTGTTCATGGGCTTCAACACCGTGAAGAACCTGGCCTTGAGCATCGCCGCCATCGGCATGCTGCCCAAGGAAAACGCCGCCGGCTTCGACGCGCAGCAGTACCTGCTGCATTCCCTGGCGACGGCCAGCATCGCCAAGCTGCTGGCCAGCAGGGTGCGGGATGCCGACCAGGCGGACTGTTTCATCGCCGGCCTGTTGCACGATTTCGGCAAGGTGCTGCTGGCCCAGCACATGCCCAGGGAGTACGCCAGCGCCGTGCAGCAGTCGCAGACCACCGGCGCGTCGCTGCACGCGTTGCTCACGGCATCCATCGGTGTGGACCATGCGGAGGTCGGTGCCATGCTGGTGGAGAAATGGCGCTTTTCGCCGGCGCTGGTGGAGACCATCCGGCACCAGCATGGCCCCGACGTGCAGGACACCGACATGGTGGCATGTGTGTTTGGCGCCAACCAGATCAGCAAGCTCCGGCAATACGGCGCGGGGGGCAATCTGTTCGTGGAGCCTTTCCCGCCCCAGGTGGCGCGGCGCCTGGGGGGGGAACTCGAGGACATCGTGGGCGCGCTGGGCAATCTGGACGAGGTGGTCGAGGAAGCCCGGGTGTTCGCGCGCAGCTGAATTCCGGGGGGCCGTGGTCGCGCCGGGCTGGTGTTATCCCTGAAGTCACCCGGGCAGGCGAACTTTCCCGTCGGGCTGTGCTCTACTGCGGTGGCGTTGTCGCCTTTTCAACCTACCCAGGAAAACCCATGAAACTTGTAGCCCCCCTCGCCCTGTGCGCCGTGGTGTGTGCCTTTGCCCTGCCGGCGCAGGCCCAATTCGCCAAGCCCGAAGATGCCATCAAGTACCGCAAGAGCGCCCTGACGGTGATGGCCGCGCACTTCGGCCGTGTGGCCGCCATGGCGAACGGCCGCGTGCCCTTCGATGCGGCGTCCGCCGCATCCAACGCCGCCATCGCGGAGGAAATGTCCAAGCTGCCGTTCGCGGCCTTCGTCGAAGGGTCCGACAAGGGTGACACCGCCGCCAAGCCGGAAGTCTGGTCGAACAACGCGAAGTTCAAGGCCGCTGCCGAGAAGATGCAGGGCGAGATGTCCAAGCTGGCCGCTACCGCCAAGGGTGGCAACGTCGACGCGATCAAGACCCAGGCCGGCGCCGTAGCGGGTGCCTGCAAGGCCTGCCACGACGATTTCCGGAAAATGTGATGCTTCCGACCGCCGGTTCGGCGGCATGAAAGCGACGGGCCCTGCGTCTTGCGACGCAGGGCCCGTTTTGCTGGGGACATGCACGGTGTCAGTTCGTGTGCCCCTTGGACAGGTGCAAGGCGATGGGCGGCAGGACGGACACTTGCTGAACCAGTTGGCGGATCGTCTCGCAGGAGGTCTTCAGCCGGATGCTGCGCAGCTGCGTTCGCACGGTGGAGATTTGCACGCCGTTGTGCACCGCGATCTCGGAAGGCCGCATGCCCTTGCATACCTGCGCCAGCACTTGGCTTTCCGCGCTTGTGAGCCCTCGCTCACGTGCATACAGGGCGATGGTGGAGTTGTCGCAGAGGTGCTGCTTGGCGAACACGAGCAGCGCATAGCAGGGCGGCAGTGCCTCGGGGTTGTAGTCGCGGCGGTTGACGGCTTCCAGGCTGATCTGGGCGGGCGAAAGGGGGACGACGGCGACCGGAGATCCCTTGGACGCCGGGCCCAGGCTCAGCAGGCCACGCAGTCCGGCACGCGTACGGTGCAGGGTGCGCTCGAGAATCTCGGCGTCGGCCACGCGACGGGCCACGACCCGGCCGTTCTGCAGGCTCAGGCCGTGGTCGCGGAGGCTGCGGTGTTCGGGCGCCGGCTCGCCCGTCAAGGCATCCATGCCGAAGGAGTTGGCGAATTGAAAGGTACCTTTGTCGGCTTCGACCACGGCGATGCCGTAGTCGATCTGGTTCAGCGACAGACGCGCCAGTTCGAGTTCGTTGAGGCCTTCGAGGCGGACGGACGAAATCGACGAGTGGGTGGAAGCAGATACGCTGCCTTCTGCGAAGGTGGAGGAGTACATGGTGGAGCCCTTTGCTGCACGGCCGGTTGGCTGGGGGCCTCCCTCATATGCCGTACTGATTCGAGCGTACGGCGTCTGTACTATTTGCCGTAGAGAAGCGGTGCGACTCTGCGATGTGACATATGTACAAGGAATGTCACAGCCCGTTGCAGTGCGGCCAGATGGCGCACGCACCGCCGGGCCCGCTACCAGCGCTTGGGAAGCTTGCCGTTGAGCGTGATGCGGCGGTCCACCACGGTGATGTAGCCACCGTTCTGCAGATCCTTCAGGATGCGGCTGACCATCTCGCGGCTGCAGCCCACGCGGCTGGCGATTTCCTGGTGGGTGATGCGCTCGTGGATGCGGGCCGTGCCGTCGGGTTGGAGCACGGCCATTTCCTGCATGCTGCGCGTCAGGCGCCCGTACACGTCCACGAAGGCCAGGCTGCGGGCGTCTTCCGTGGCCTGCCGCAGTCGGCAGATCAGCTTGGACAGCAGGGTGAGGGCGAATTCGGGGTTCTGGGCGATGAATGCCAACAGGGCACCGCGGGCAATGACGGAGCAAGCGCTGGGCAGCTGCGTGATCACGCTGGCAGAACGCGTGCCACCGTCCAGTGCCATTTCGCCCACGTATTCGCCAGGGCCGAAGACGCCGAAGGTGATTTCCTTGTCGTGGGCGTCGTTGCTGTAGATCTTGATGCGGCCCGAGAGGAGGATGAACAGGTTGTCCCCCATGTCACCCTCATGGATCAGGATCGTACCCTTGCGGTAGCGGCGCAGTTCGCCCCGCGTCGCCAGGTCCCGCAGCATGGGATCCTGCTTGGGGTCAGCGACAAACGCTTCGAGTTCGTTGGATGTAGTGGCCATAAGACGCTGGAAGCGAGTGTTCGCAACCGATAGCGCCGACTTTAACGAAGATTGCGGCCTTTCAGTGCATGCAAACCCCGGTGAAAGCGCTAATGTCGGGCAGGTCATACATATGGTTTAGTACGTCGTGGCCAGTTCGCGCAGATGTCGCTCGTATTCGCGGAGCCGGCCGGCTGCGCGTTCGCGCTGTTCCCTGGTGGTGCTGTTGTGCACCTCCGCCACGGTGCGGCAGCCGTCGTCGATGGCCTTGTCCGACCAGGCCCGGTAGGCAGCGTCGGGGGACCGGGTGGTGCGTTCCACGTAGCCGCGCAATGCCTGGGTAGCCTGGTCGGCCGTAGCAGCGCCGCTTCCGGCGTGCGGGGTGCTCTGCCGCAGGACCTGCAGCAGGTCCTGTTGGCGGCGCACGCGCTCGCGGTACACCAACTGGGGATCGAAATCCGAGCGTTCCAGGGCGGTCCGCAGGACCGTGACCTGGGGTTCCTTCAACCGGCCGTAGAAATCCTCGCTACGTTCCCGGTTGGTTTTCATGCGCTTGTCCAGGCGCTTGTCGGCTCCGCCTTCCATCCAGTCCTCACGCCATTCCACGTTCGTCTTCTCGAAACGCGTCGCGATGTGCGCGAGCTGGTGCGGCTGCAGGCTCACGGCCAGCGTCGCGGCAGCGGGCTCCGCGTGCGTCACGAGGGCGTCGAGCCGTTGCCGCGCTTCGACGAAGACGGCGCACACCTGCTCGGGCGTGGTGTCGGCCAGGGCGTGTTGCTGCAGGCGCTGCACCATGTCTGCCAGCTTCGGCAACTCGGTACGCCGGTGCCATTGCTGCAGCTGTGACAGCGCACGGCGCGTGTCGGCGGACTGTACGTCCTCCAGGTTCACATAGCGGTCCAGCCACCAGTGCGCGAGGGTCGGGCTGTTGTTGTAGGCCAGCTTCACGGAGCTGCAGGCCGCCAGCAGCAGGCATGCCGCCAGGGCAATGGCCGAGCCGATAATCCGGGCCAAACAACGTGGGAGTCTGTGCATGGCAACAGGGGCTGGGGTGGTGGACGTAGTGATCATGGCTGCTGGTAAAGGTACACGCATGAGGAGCAAAGTTCCCAAGGTCTTGCATCCTCTTGCCGGAAAGCCGCTGGTACACCATGTACTCGACCGTGCCGCGGCGCTCGGCGCGCGCAAGGCCGTGCTGGTCACCGGCCATGGCGCGGACGCGGTGGAGTCTGCCTGCGTGCGGTACGCGGCGACTGCAGGGCGCCCCGAACTGGCTACCGTGCGGCAGGAGCCACAGCTGGGCACCGGCCATGCGGTGCAGCAGGCCGTGCCCGCGCTGGAAGACGATGGCGTGGTGGTGGTGCTCAGCGGTGACGTGCCGCTTACCGAAGTCGCCACCCTGCAGAGCCTGATCGCCTTGACGGGGGGCACGCACCCTGCGTTGCTGACCATCGACATGCCGGACCCGACGGGCTATGGCCGCATCCTGCGCGACGGCGTGGGCGACGACGCCTCGGTGCTGCGCATCGTCGAGCACAAGGACGCGACGCCGGCCGAGCGCGCCGTGCGCGAGATCTACAGCGGCATCATGGCCGTGCCGGCCCGGTTGCTGAAGGGCTGGCTGGCACGGCTGGACAACCAGAACGCCCAGCGCGAGTACTACCTGACCGACATCGTGAAGTTCGCCGTGGCCGATGGTGTCGCCGTGCGGGCACACCGCATCGATGACGCCGTGCAGGTGGCAGGCGTCAACAGTCCGCTGCAGCTGGCCGAACTCGAGCGTGCCCAGCAGCTGCGCACCGCGCGCGGCCTGATGGAGCAGGGCGTGCGCCTGGCCGATCCCGCGCGGCTGGATGTGCGCGGCAGCCTGCAGTGCGGGCAGGATGTGTCCATCGACGTGAACTGCATCTTCGAAGGCGCGGTGGTGCTGGGGGACGACGTGCGCATCGGCGCCCACTGCGTGATCGCCAATGCCCGTATCGCCGACGGTGCGGTGATCCACCCCTTCACGCACATCGACGGCGAGAAGGCCGGCGTGCAGGTGGGGGCGGGCGCGCTGGTCGGTCCCTTCGCGCGGCTGCGGCCCGGCGCAGTGCTGGGCGAGGAGGTGCACATCGGCAACTTCGTCGAGGTCAAGAACTCCACCCTGGCCAAGGGCGCCAAGGCCAACCACCTGGCCTACCTGGGCGACGCCACCGTGGGCGAGCGCGTGAACTACGGCGCCGGCAGCATCACGGCCAACTACGACGGGGCGAACAAGCACCGCACGGTGATCGAGGCGGACGTGCACATCGGCAGCAACTGCGTGCTGATCGCGCCCGTCACCATCGGCGCCGGTGGCACCGTGGGCGGTGGCTCCACCATCACCAAGGACGCGCCCGCCGGTGCGCTGAGCGTCGCCCGGGGTCGCCAGGCCACCATTCCGGGCTGGACACGACCGACCAAGAAGCCCTGAGCGCATGGACGCGCACGGCGCACTCCGCGACGACAGCGAAACCGCGCGCCTGCGCGAGGAGCTCGCGCAGGCGCGCGAGGCGCTGGAGGACTTGCGCCACACCGTCTCGCACGACCTGCGTGCGCCCCTGCGCCACGTGCGCTCCTTTATCCGCATCGCGCAGGAAGACCTGGGCAATGCGGCCCCACCCGATGTGGCGTCGCACCTGCGCACCGCAGCCGAGGCTGCCGACCAGCTGGGCCGGATGTTCGATGCGCTGCTGGAGCTCTCCACCCTGGGCCGGCACGTGATGGAGCCCGCGTGCCTGTCCCTGGGGCCGCTGGTCGATGAGGCGTGCCGCCTTGCGGAGGCAGCGGCCCCGGTGCGCGCCGCGGAAGGCGCGTCGTCTCCACCTCCGGTGGCATGGTCCATCGCACCGGATTTCCCCTCGGTGCAAGCCGACCCCGTGCTGGTGACCCAGATACTGCAACGGCTGCTGGACAACGCGCTGAAATTCACGCGCCATGCGCCGCAGCCGACCATCGAGGTGGGCTGGCGCCTGCTGGGCGACGGCTGGTGCGAGATCCACGTGCGCGACAACGGCGTGGGCTTCGAGCAGCGTTTCGCCGGGCGGTTGTTCCAGGTCTTCCAGCGCCTGCACAGTCCGCGCGACTTCGAAGGCCTGGGCAGCGGGCTGGCCTATGTGCGCCAGGCCGTGGAGCGCCACGGCGGCCATGTGCGGGCAGACGGAGAGCGGCGACCGGGTTGCGAGGTTGCGTTCAGCCTGCCGCTGGCGGATGGCGTGGGGGCATAGGCAGCTCCGCGCCGAACTTGCTACGCTTGATGCTGAAGAAGGCCTTCACGTTGCGCACATTGGCGTCGCTGGTGAACAGGCGCTGCGCCAGCGCGAGGTAATCGGGCATGTCGCGCGCATGCACCACGAGGATGAAGTCCGGCCCCGGCGACACGCGGTAACACTGCTGCACCGCGGCCTCGGTGGCCACGCGCGCCTCGAAGCCCGCCTGGTGCTCGTCGCCCTGGCGGTCCAGCGAGATCTCCACGATGGCGCTCAATCCCCACCCCAATGCCGCCCCCAGCCGCTCGGCGGACAGGATCGCCACCTGGCGCTCGATCAACCCCGCCTCGCGCAAGCGCTTCACGCGCCGCTGGCAGGTGGGGGGGGACGTCAGGGCGCGCTCCGCCAGTTCGAGGTTGGTCAATGACGCGTCCCTCTGCAGCCAGGCCAGCAGGCGCAGATCGATATCGTCCAGGGATATTTGTTCCATGATGGCCTGTCAAAGGAAATAAAAATTCACATAGTAATCATTGTGAAGCAATTGCTCAAAGTCGGTTGAATTTTGGCGATTCATTTCCAGCTCCGCCGATTAGCATCCGCCCACCTTAAAACCCTGGAGTACCCGCATGTGTGGCATCGTCGGCGCCGTCTCTACCCGCAATATCGTCCCCATCCTCGTCCAGGGCCTGCAGCGCCTGGAGTACCGGGGCTATGACTCCTGCGGGGTGGCCGTGCATGCGGGCGGGCTCAAGCGCGCGCGCAGCACCTCGCGGGTGGCCGAGCTCGCCGCGCAGGTGCAGCAGGACGGGCTCGAGGGCCTGACCGGTATCGCCCACACGCGCTGGGCCACGCATGGCGCACCGGCCGTCCACAACGCCCACCCGCATTTCAGCCATGGCGCCGGTGCCGAGGCCGATGCACGCGCGGGGCGCATCGCGCTGGTGCACAACGGAATCATCGAGAACCACGACGAGCTGCGCGCCGCGCTCAAGGCCAAGGGCTATGTCTTCCACAGCCAGACCGACACCGAGGTCATCGCGCACCTGGTCGACAGCGTGTACGACGGCGACCTGTTCGAGGCCGTCAAGGCCGCCGTGCAGCAGCTGCATGGCGCCTATGCCATCGCCGTGTTCGCCAAGGACGAGCCACAGCGCGTGATCGGGGCCCGTGCCGGCTCGCCGCTGATCCTGGGCGTGGGCAAGGAGGGCGGCGAGAATTTCCTGGCCAGCGACGCGATGGCGCTGGCCGGTGTCACGGACCAGATCGTCTACCTGGCCGAGGGCGACGTGGTGGACCTGCAGCTGGGCAAGTACTGGATCGTCGACAAGTCCCACAAGCCGGTCACGCGCAACGTGAAGACCGTGCAGGCCCACAGCGGCGCCGCCGAGCTCGGCCCCTACCGCCACTACATGCAGAAGGAGATCTTCGAGCAGCCCCGTGCCATCGGCGATACGCTGGAAGGCCTGGCCGGTATCGTGCCCGAGCTGTTCGACGGCCAGCCCGACGAAGAGGGCCGCATTGCCAGCGCGCACCGTGTGTTCCAGGAGATCGACCGCGTGCTGATCCTGGCATGCGGCACCAGCTACTACAGCGGCTGCACCGCCAAGTACTGGCTCGAGAGCATCGCCAAGATCCCCACGTCGGTGGAGATCGCCAGCGAATACCGCTACCGCGACTCCGTGCCCGACCCGCGCACGCTGGTCGTGACCATCACGCAGAGCGGCGAGACCGCCGACACCCTGGCCGCGCTGCGCCACGCACAGAGCCTGGGCATGGAGCACACGCTGACCATCTGCAACGTGGCCACCAGTGCCATGGTGCGCGAATGCAAGCTGGCGTACATCACGCGCGCCGGCGTGGAGATCGGCGTGGCCTCCACCAAGGCCTTCACCACGCAACTCGCCGGGCTGTTCCTGCTGACGCTCGCGCTGGCGCAGTCCAAGGGCCGGTTGACCGACGAAGAGGAAGCGCAGCACCTGAAAGCCATGCGCCATCTGCCGGTCGCGCTACAGGCCGTGCTCGCGCTCGAGCCCCAGATCATCAGCTGGGCCGAGGACTTCGCGAAGATGGAGAACGCGCTCTTCCTGGGCCGCGGCCTGCACTTCCCCATCGCGCTGGAAGGGGCCCTGAAGCTCAAGGAGATCACCTACATCCACGCCGAGGCCTACGCCGCGGGTGAACTCAAGCACGGCCCGCTGGCGTTGGTGACCAGCGCCATGCCGGTGGTGACGGTGGCGCCCAACGACCAGCTGCTGGAGAAGCTCAAGAGCAACATGCAGGAAGTGCGCGCGCGCGGCGGTGTGTTGTACGTGCTGGCCGACGGCGATACCCGCATCGACAGCGACGAGGGCATCCACGTCATCCGCATGCCCGAGCACTACGGCGCGCTCTCGCCCCTGCTGCACGTGGTGCCGCTGCAGCTGCTGGCCTACCACACGGCGTGTGCCCGGGGGACGGACGTGGACAAGCCGCGCAACCTGGCCAAGTCGGTGACGGTGGAATGACGGGCTACAGCTTCGTGGATTCGCACGCCATCCCCTGGCGCAAGTCCACCTTCGCGCAAGGCGTAGAGGTCAAGGACCTGGGCACCAGCGATGGCCGCTCCATGCAGTTGGTTCGCTTTGCGCCCGGCACGTCCTTTCCCCTGCACACGCATACGGGGCCGGAGTTCATCTACCTCCTGGAAGGAGAGGCGATGCAGGAAGGCCAACGACTGCTGCCAGGGTGGGCGGCGACTGCGGCATCGGGCACGGTGGATGCCCACTATCACAGCCTGACAGGCTGCGTGTTCCTCACGGTCTACTCGGACTAGGTTGTTGCGCGCTGCACCAGCGCTGCGCTATCGCAACGCGCCGGTCCCATACCTCCCACCTGAAACGCGGTCCTCGTGATCGGCGGCGTCCACTGGCGCAAGGCCACGGCTCTTGTACTTGACCCCTGCCACACGCTGACCTGCATTCTGTCGATCCGCCACCTCCGCGCCGCCGTTTCCCGGCATCAAGGCGTGCCCGGAAATTGACGCCGCCTCACCACCACGACATGCCACTTCACTTGAGCAATTCGCAAGCGAACACACCCTAGAACTCGTTTGTCACCGCGGGCCCCTGCGCCGACCATTCCTCTACCCGATGCGCTCCCCTTCTGCATCGGCACCAGGAGACCCGCATGCCCGCCACCCCTTACCTGCTGTGGAGTTCCGGACCGGAACCCCAGCTGCTCGCTTCCCGCAGCCGCGACGACGACGCGCTGCTCCTGTTCCCCACGCTGCCCGATGCGTCGCCGCTGGCGGCGCTGCATGCGCCCGTGCCGCTGCAGGCAGAGGGCACGGTCTACAGCTTCACCATCATCCATCCCGGTGCCAAGACGGGCCTGGCGCCCTACGCGCTGGGGTACGTGGACCTGCCCGGCCCCGTGCGCATCTTCGGCCGGCTGCAGGGCAAGCTCCGTCCGGCCATCGGTGACCGCTACCGCGCCGTGCCCGATGCCACCTACGGGTATGTGTTCGACGCCGTGCAGGGAGACGCACCATGACGCAGGTCTACCTCAGCGGCGGTGCCATGACCACCTTCGGCCGCCATGCCGGCGTGCTGGCCCCGGAACTCGCGCAGCAGGCCATCCTGAAGGCCATGGACGATGCCGGCGTCACGCCGAAGGACATCCAGGCCATCTACTGCGCCAACGTGCTGGGCGGCATGATCCTGGGCCAGGTCATCGTGCGAGACCTGGGCTTCGACGGCATCCCGGTCTACAACGTCGAGAACGCCTGCGCCAGCGGTGCGACCGCCGTGCACCTGGCGCGCCACGCCATGCTGGCGGGCCAGTACGAGACCGTGCTGGTCTTCGGCATCGAGCAGTTGACCGCGCTGGGTGGCGGCACCATCCCGCTGCAGCGCAATGACCACAAGACGGAGCTTTACGCCAAGGCTGGCATGGTGCTGCCGGCGGTGTACGCGATGCGCGGCACGCGCTTCCTGCACGAGCGGGGCGCCCAGCCTGCCGACCTGGCGGCCGTGGCGGTCAAGAACCGCCGCCATGGCACGCTGAACGAATACGCCCAGCAGCGCAGCGAAGTCACCCTGGAAGAGGTGCTGGCCTCGCGCATGATCGCCGACCCGCTGACGCTGCTGCAGTGCTGCCCCTCGCAGGTGGACGGTGCCGCGGCCTTGGTTCTGCGCAGCCAGAAGCCGACCGGCCGGCCCGCCGTGCGCGTGCTGGCGTCCACCGTGGTCTCGGGCCTGCAGGAAGGTGCGCGTGACGACATCCTGGACGCGGAGATCACGGCCCGCGCCGCGCGCCAGGCCTACGCCCAGGCCGGCGTTTCGCCCCGCGACGTGGACGTGGTGGAGCTGCACGACGCCTTCACCATCGCCGAGCTGCTGTACTACGAGGCCCTGGGCCTGGCACCGTACGGCGAGGCCGTGGCGCTGCTTCAATCCGGCGCCACGGCCCTGGGTGGCCGCGTGCCGGTGAACCCCAGCGGCGGCCTGCTGGCGAAGGGCCACCCGCTGGGCGCCACGGGCGTGGCGCAGATGGTCGAGATCCTGTGGCAGCTGCAGGGCCGTGCCGGTGCACGCCAGGTGGCGGGTGCACGCATCGGCCTCACGCAGTGCACGGGCGGTGGCATCGCCGGCGTGGACCACGCGGCTTCCTCGGTCCACATCCTGGGAGTCTGAGCATGCCCAACTTCGACACACATCAGGTGGCCGTGGTCACCGGCGCGGCCCGCGGCATCGGGCTGGGTATCGCCACGCGGCTGGCCGGCCATGGCCTCACGGTCGCCTTGCTCGACCGCGATGGCGCCGCGCTGGACGACGCCATCGGCGGCCTGCAGCAGCACGGCCAGCGCGTGAGCGGCGTGGTGGCCGACCTCAGTGACTCGGCCTCGGTCAACGCCGCATTCGCCAACCTGGCGGCGCGGCACGGCCGTGTGGACCTCCTCGTCAACAACGCCGGCGCCGTGCGCGACAAGCGTTTTTTGCAGATGCAGGACGAGGACTGGGACATGGTGATCGGCAGCAACCTGCGCTCGCAGTTCCTGTGCTGCCGCGCCGCGTTGCCGGGCATGGTGGAGCGTGGTTTCGGCCGCATCGTGAACCTGTCCTCGCGTGCCTGGCTGGGCGGCTTCGGCCAGGCCAACTATTCGGCCGCGAAGGGCGGCGTGGTGAGCCTCACGCGCAGCCTGGCCATCGAGTTCGCGTCGAAGGGGGTCACGGTCAACGCCATCGCCCCCGGCATCGTGGACACGCCGCTGTTCCAGGCCTTCAAGCCCGAGGTGCAGGAGCGCCTGAAGCAGTCGGTGCCCGTGCGGCGCATCGGCACGGCCCGGGACATTGCGCTGGCCGTGGAGTTCTTCCTCGACCCGGCGGCCTCGTACATCACGGGGCAGACGTTGTACGTCTGCGGCGGGCGCAGCCTGTCGTCGCCCAGCGTCTGAACCGAGACACGGAGCAGCAATGACCGTCCACCTCCACACCGAGGGCCCCGTCGCCCTGATCACGCTGGACCGCCCCGCGGCGCTCAATGCGCTGGACCTGGCCAGCCTGCGCGCGCTGCGTGCCCACCTGGCCACCGTGCGTGACCGCGACGACCTGCGCGTGGCCATCCTCACGGGCAGCGGAGAGCGCGCCTTCTGCGCCGGAGCCGACCTCAAGGGCGCGGCCGCGCCAGCCAGCTACGCGCAGGCCTTCGTGCACGGCGACGAGTCCGCGGCGGACCGGGGCCTCTACATCCGGCTGATGGACTTCGGCGCGCTGCAATTGCACAAGCCGGTCATCGCCGCCGTCAACGGCCACTGCCTCGGCGCGGGCCTGGAGATCGCGCTGCAGTGCGCATTGCGCATCGCCTCCGAGCGCGCGAGCTTCGGCCTGCCGGAGGTGGCGGTCGGCTCCATCCCCGGTGTGTCGGGCCTGCACCGGCTGCTGCAGGCCGTGCCGGCAGCCCATGCCATGCAGATGGTGCTGTGCGCCGAGCGCATCGATGCCGCGCAGGCCGCACGCATCGGCCTGGTCAGCGAGGTGGTGGCGCCCGGTGCACTGCTGGAGCGCGCCTTCACGCTCGCGCGCCGCATCGCCGCGCAGGCCCCGCTGGCGGTGCAGGCCGTGACGCGCTTGGCGCGCCAGACAAGGCACCTGTCCGATGCTGACGCCCAGGCCCTGACCGAGCTGCACTGGGGCGTGCTGCGCGACACGCAGGACCGCGCCGAGGGCCGTGCCGCCTTCGCCGACAAGCGCACGCCGCAATTTCAGGGCCACTGAACCGCACGGCCCGCAGCCCTCCTTCTTCCCATCCATCGTCCTTCAAGGAGACATCCCATGCCATCCCTCACCACCCGACGCCGCCTGCTCGCCGCCAGCGGCGCCATGTTCGCCACCGCACTCGCCTTGCCCCGCGCCATGGCGCAGGGCGGGTTTCCCACCAAGCCCATCACGCTGGTCGTGCCCTTCGCCCCGGGCGGCGGCAACGACATCCTGGCGCGTGCCATCGGCCCCGTGTTGTCCGAGCGGCTGGGCCAGCCGGTGGTGGTGGACAACAAGCCCGGCGCCGGGGGCAACATCGGCACCGACTTCGTGGCGCGTGCGCAGCCCGATGGCCACACCCTGCTGATCGCCTCGAACCAGGTCACGATCAACCCGGCCATCGGCGTCAAGACGCCCTTCGTGCTGGAACGTGACTTCGTGGCCGTGAGCCAGATCGCGTCGGTGCCCATCGTGCTGGTCTGCCACCCCGAGCAGCCCTACCGCACGCTGGAGGAGTTCGTGCGGTATGCGCGTGCGAACAGCGGCAAGCTGGCCTACAGCAGCCCCGGCAACGGCACGCCCCAGCACCTGGCGGGTGAAGTCTTCGCCAGCCTGGCGAAGACACAGCTCACCCACGTGCCCTACCGCGGCACGGGGCCGGCCATTGCCGACGTCGCGGGAGGGCAGGTGCCACTGAGCTTCGGCACCATGGCCTCGGTGCTGCCCTTCGTCGAGGCCGGCAAGCTGCGCGCGCTGGGCATCGCCGGCCAGGCCCGCGCCGCGGCTCTGCCGCAGCTGCCCACCTTCGGCGATGCAGGCTTCAAGACCTACGAGGCTGCGCTGTGGTACAGCCTGCTGGCGCCCGCCCGCACGCCTGCGCCCGTGGTGGAGCAGGTCAACGCCGCGCTGGTGCAGGCGCTGCAGCAGCCGGCCACGCACGACCGGCTCGCCAAGCAGGGTTTCGAGCCCCGCAGCTCCAGCCCCGCGCAGGCGCGCCAGCTGCTGGAGCAGGACCTGCTGCGCTGGGCCCGCGTGGTCAACGACCTGAAGCTCAAGATCGACGTCAGCTGAGTGCGCGGGCCACAGCCATGACCAACCTCCGCCTGGACAACCCCCTGCTCGAACACCTGGGCGTGCGCCTGCTGGCGTGGGAGCCAGGCGCCTGCACCCTTGAGCTTGCGCTGGAGCCAAGGCACCTGAACCGGCAGGCGAGCCTGCAGGGCGGCGTGACGGCCACCTTGCTCGATGCAGCCTGCGGATACGCCGGCCTGCAGCAGGCGCAGGCCGGTGACATCGTGAATGCGGTGACGCTGAGCCTGTCCATCAACTACCTGGCGCGCGCTGCCGAGGGCACGGTGCGGGCCACGGCGCGCGTCACCGGTGGCGGTCGGCGGGTGTACTTCGCCAGCGGCGAGCTGCACGACGCGCAGGCCCGCCTGCTGGCCACGGCGCAGGGCGCGTTCAAGCGCCAGTAGTCCAGAGCCCCGAACCTGCTCGCACCGCCCTTTCTGCACCGTCCCTTTCCGCACCGTCCCTTTCCGCACCGTCCACTAGAGAGCACACCATGCGCAACGCCTTGCAGGGCCTGAAGGTCCTCGATTTCACGCAGATCGGCGCCGGCCCCAGCTGCACCATGATGCTGGCCGACATGGGGGCCGACGTGGTCAAGGTCGAATCGCCCGAGGGCGAGATCGGCCGCACGCTGGGCCCACCGTGGATCGGCGAGGATGCCGCGCTGTTCCACGCCTTCAACCGCAACAAGCGCGGGCTGGTGCTGGACCTCAAGAACGCAGCCGGCGTGGCGGTGGCGCAGCGGCTTGCAGCGCGCGCCGACGTGGTCATCGAGAGCATGCGCCCCGGCGTGATGGCGCGCCTGGGCCTGGGCCATGAAGCCCTGCTGCGCCAGCACCCGCGCCTGGTCTACTGCTCCATCTCGGCCTACGGCCAGACCGGCCCGTACGCCGGCCGCGCGGGCGTGGACGGCATCCTGCAGGCCGACACCGGCCTCATGGGCCTCATCGGCACGCCCGGTGCCGCGCCGGCCAAGGTGCAGGCACCCATCGTCGACGTGGTGACAGGCTACTTGGCCAGCATCGCCATCCTTGCCAAGCTGCGCGAGCGCGACGCCACGGGCCAGGGCGGCCACCTGGACGTGAACCTCATGAACGCAGCGCTCGCGCTGCAACAGAGCGCGCTGACCAGCTACCTGGCCAGCGGCGAGCTGCCCCAGCCCATGGGCAGTGCCGCGCCGTACTCTGCACCCAACGAAGCCCTGCCCACGCAGGACGGCTGGATCATGCTGGCCGCCTACAACGGCGAGCGCTGGCCGCGGCTGTGCCAGGCGCTGGACGCGCCCGAGCTGCTGGCCGACCCGCGCTTCGCCAGCTCGCCGCAGCGCGTGGCACACCGGCCGGCCATGCGCGATGCGTTGGCCGAGCGGCTGCAGCGCAACGCCACCGCGCACTGGCTGCGCGTGCTGCAGCGGGCCGACATCCTGTGCGCACCCGTGGCCAGTTATGCCGATGTGGAACAGCACCCCCAGGTGGCGGCCAATCGCATGATCGCCAGCGTGCAGGACGGGGTAATGGGCACCGTGCGCGTGCCCGGCTTTCCGATCAACAGCGCGCAATGCGCCGAGGTGGCGCACCGCGCCGCGCCCCGGCGGGGTGAGCACAGCGCGGAGATCCTGCGCGAGGCGGGGTACTCGGAGCAGGAGATTGGGGAGATGGAGGAGGGCGGGGTGCTGGGGGCGGGGGTGCTGGCGCAGGTGTAGAAGATGTATTGCCGATATGTTCAAGGGTGTGAGATTCCTGCAAAGCAAGGCGCGCATCGGGGTGAGCTGCGCCTGCTACGCCCTGACGCGCCACTGGTCAAGCAACCGCGCGGGCTCGAATGTTCTGCAGGAGATTCACCAGCGTCGAGACTTTCGTCGACGGGAAAACTCCCAGCGCCCCTTGCGAGTTGATGTCCATGAACGGCCACTGAAACAACCGGTCCGCTTCCATCACCCCGTTCAGCGTCAGTTCCTGTACAACCAGCTCGATTAACTCGATCTGGTCCGGCGTCGCGGTTGTTCCGCTCAGGAACTCGCTGAAGGCCTGCATCGCCGCGTCGCGATCCAAACCAACCAGCGAGCAAATTAAAAGCCCGAGACGCTGGCTCTTCTCTTTCGCCTCGTCGATCAACGCCTTCGTGCCACCTCCATGCGAAAAGTGGGCTCGTAGATCAGCGCGTTCAAGTTGTCCTGGTAGGGCAGCTTGAAGGTCTTGTCATGCTTGTAGAGTCAGGTCACCGCCAGTTCCAGCGCCCGCCGCGCGTAGAAACACGCGGCGGGCTTCGCTGTGGGCAATGGACTCCGCCCGGTGATGCCGCCGGTCCAGAAGGCATTCCAGATGGCATCGACTTGGCTGCGGAATTCGCCGGTGAGCATGCGGGGTTCTAGCTTTCGAAAAGTGGGTTCAGGTGGTGACGACGACGGGCACGGCCGCCTGCGCTGCCACCTGTTTGGCGATGGGGGTGTAGAGGTCCACGTCAGTCTCCGGCGTGCGGATGGAAACGACGAGGCTGTAGCGGGCAGGCAGGTCGTAGCGCTCTTGCGCCGGGCGGGTGCGCCACCAGCCTTTGGCAGGGTAGACGGCGATGAAGCCACGGTTAGCCAGTTCGGCGGCGGTGCCGCGCCAGATGTCTTTGTGCAGCGATCCCCGGTGGCGTTGCCTGTCGCCCAGAAGCCAGTTCGGGTCGCGTGGGTCGATGGGGTCGCCGTCGTCTTCCCGCTCAGCCGCCGCGTTGATACGCGCGATGAAATCGTCGGTCGTCGCGTCGAGCGGGCGCTGCACATCGAAGCGCAGCCGATGTGAGGGGTAGTGGAACTTCGACGATGTGCCGCGGGCCGAGGGGTTGGGCTCGATGAAGTACGACAGGGTGACGCAGAGTTCGACTCGGGTGTCCGGCGGCAGCGCCAGCAGTTGCTCCTTCGGCCAAGGCAGCGCATGCAGGTTCATGTCGCGGCTGACGACGCCTTTGCCTGTGACCTTCTGGAAAGGGCGCAGCATGTCCTCGACGACCAGCGTCAAGGAGTTGCCTGCGCTCCAGAGCGCTCGCTCCAGACTGGGCACGCCCCAACCGCAGTGACGGATCAAGTTCACATGGTCGGCTTTGCTGGCCTGGCCGTGTGCCGGTAGGTAGCCCGCCCGCATGGCGGTGGTCCACTCGGCCGAATGGACGATCAGTGCCCGGATCGTCTCGGGCCGCAACGTTGGATAGGCCGCCATCAGTTGCGCCGCCATGCGTGCGCCGAGTGCGGACGCAGCGCTCGTCGCATTGGTCGTCGTGAACATGCGTTTTCAGGGGCCACGCCGAGTGCCAACCGTTCGACGTGCGGGTGTACGGGCTGAGGCCGCCACTCGGCGCAACCGGCACGAGGCCCTGTGCGTCAGGCTCGGTGATGGTGACCTTGTCTGTGCAGGCGCCGACCGTCAGCGCGTTCCAGGCCTGTCCAGGGTCGCGAATGCCGCGTGAACCCAGGCTGGCGGGGTAGGTATTCCAGGACTGCGCGTCTTCGGTATTGCCAGCGCACAAGAGGAAAAGCCGCGGAAACTGGCCGTTGCCGTCGTAGTCACTGGCAAGTCGATCCACGGTCGCCGACCAGGCCGAAGGACGGCCTCGGTCGCGGTCATCGTCGGAGGTGACTGCCGACGTGAACACCCGAGGTCGATGGGGGGCCGTGACCTCGGGCCGCGAGACAGCCTCGGCAAACAGATAGCCGTGCTGCCGCGAGTCGCCAGGATTCGCGCCCTGCTCTGGCGTGAGCTTCACCGACTCCAGGCGGTGTGCCACCGCCAGCGAGCCGTCCGTGGCCAGTGCCGCCGACAGTTCACCCAGTGCCACGAGCCCGGCAAGGCCGGTTCCGTGGTTGGCCGTGTCGTCGACGCCCCATGCTGGATTTACGGTGTGCAAGTCTGCGCTGGCGATGAATGGGGAAAGAAGCGGATGGCCACGGTTGACGCCGGAATCCAGCAGGCACACCCGTGGCGTGGAGTCGTCGTCAGTCGCCACGGTCAAGCGGGCAAGGGTTTCGTCCACCCACTCCTGCTGTTCGGGCGGCGTCATGCCGTCGAAGAAGTGGGCTGTTTCCTTGGCGCGGCGCAGCTCTGCCACGCAATTGATCGTCATGACCGAGGTGGAGAACTGCTGTTCCGAGCCGAACATCAGTACGACGGTGCGCTCGGGAAAACTGATGTGGTGTTCGCTGACCTGGCACTGGGCCAGGGCCGCCAGCTTTCGGAAGTCCGAGAGCACCGCATGGCGGTCGCCGCGCACGGGCAGCCAGACCTCCCACCAGATGGGTTCGGCCGTGTTCTGCGGCAACAGGGCTGGGTCGTCAGTCCACAGGGCGCGGACCTCGGCGCGACGGATGGCCGAGATCGTGTCTAGCAATGCACGGTGATCGAGCGCATCGCCATTGACCTTCTTGCGTTCGGCCAGATAGTCCTCGACATATTTCTCGAAGTGCGCCAGCTTGCCGTCTGGAACGAAGACATTGGCCGAAGTCGTGTCGCCGTCGACACGCACGCTCAGTACTTCGATCTTCTTCTGCGCGTGCTTGCCAAGCTCGTAGCCCAGGCTCTCGAAGGCCAGCGCCGCGTCGGGTTGCCCGACGAACTGGACTTGCAGGCCGAGCCCGCTTTCCAGCCCTTGTTCTTTTTGAGCAGCAACGGCTTGTTGAGCCTGGGGTCTCAGCGCGAGCAGCTGGGCCTTGAGTGCATTGCCATGCTGAGTGCGGTCGAGCAGCGGAACAGCGCTCGCCCCTCCGCCAGACGACGGCGCCGTGAACGCCTGCGCGGTTGATGTGTTCGCGAGAACGAGGTGTGGGCGTCTATCAGGTGCTTGATCCGGCATGGACGGACGGGTGCTTTGCGTTTTGTGTCAGCCTTGCACTGATCAGGCGGCGTTCAGCTAACGCCCGCCCCAGCTCCGCTGGTTGCACTTTCGTCTGATCATGCAGGATCGCGTCCTTAATGGACGCATCGACTGCGCGACATATTTCGGCGTGACTCAGGCCTTCGGCCCGCCCCTGCAGCGCTTCTTTTCGGAAGGGCTTGGGCGCGAAGTGGCCCAGCCGGGATCGAATGAGTTCGACCGCCTGGACTGGTGACGGCAGGTGGTACTCCACCACATCGTCAAATCGGCGAAAGAGCGCGTAGTCGAGGATTTCCGCGTGGTTGGTTGCGGCGATGATCAAACTGTTCGACGTGTCCTGCTCGATCATCTGCAGGAAGCTGTTCAAGACCCGGCGAATCTCGCCCACGTCATTCGCCATGCCGCGCTGCGTACCAATGGCGTCGAACTCATCGAAAAAGTAAACGCCACGGATGTCCGTGATGGCGTCAAAGACCTGACGGAGTTTGGACGCCGTCTCGCCCATGAATTTGGTAATGAGCGAATCCAGGCGGACCAGGAAAAGGGGAATGCCCAGTTCTCCTGCCAAGGCCGCAGCGGTCAAGGTCTTGCCGGTCCCCGGCGGCCCAACCAGCAGCAACTTGCGGCGAGGCGCAAGCCCGTGCTCTTTGATTCGGGCAAGTTGGCGCTGTTCCTTGATTACGCGATGGAGCTGGGTAGCAGCCACCTCGTCCAGCACCATGTCCCCCAGGCGGTTGGCCGGGTGCGACACCGTCAACAGGCTGGCCAGTTCGCCCCTTGGCTTGGCCGCGCTGGCGATCGCGACCAGTTTTCCCGATGCATCCTGGCCGACACGGGCCTTGGCCGCATCGATCATGTCGCGCAGTTCCTGGGCCAGCTTGCCGTGCCCCAGCTTCGCCTCGTGCGCGGCCACCTGCATGGCGACCGACAAGAACTGTCCATCATCGCGACTGATGTGCGACTTGATGAGCGCCTTGAGTTGGTCTGAGCTGGCCACGGGAAGGAACGGTGTGTGATGCGGAGAGATGACAAGCTATTGTGCCCGTTGAATGCGACTTCACCTCCGGCGCAGGTGCGATGACCGGATCTGATGGTAGGGCGAAGACCCATCCGACGGAAGTACCACTTCGGCTACCGATCTGTAGCGTTTGCCGCAGGTCTATGCGATCAGGCTACCTCCGATCTGCCGCTCGCGATCGACCGTGTCTAGCCGTATGCAGCCGTAACCGCAGTCGAATTGTCGAACGGTGCGATCAACGTAGCGGTCAGTCCGATTCACGTCTGCGAGCCAGCACCCCACTCGATCGTTATCGCGAGCTCCGTCGTCCAACCCTCCAACCCTCCACCCCTCACCCCGCCCCAAACTCCCCCAACATCCACTCCCTGAACTGCCGCATCGGCCCGCTCTCCGCCTGCCCCGCCGGCTGGATCAGGTAGTAGGTGAAGTCCTCCATGTCCACCGTGCGCTGGAAGGGCTGCACCAGCTTGCCGCTGCGCAGGTCGTCCTGCACCAGGAACAGCTGCGCCATCGCGATGCCCTGGCCCTCCAGCGCTGCGGCATAGGCCATGGCGGAGCTCTGGTAGGTCATGCCCGAGGCGGCGTCCACTTGGGCGCTGGCGCCGGCCGCTTCCAGCCAGTGGGCCCAGTCGTCGGGGCGCGCGATGGAGTGCAGCAGCGTGACGTGGCGCAGGTCGGTCGCCTTCTTCAGTTTCGTCGCGCCCTTGAGCAGCGCGGGGCTGCAGACGGGCGACAGGATGTTGTCGACCAGGCGGTGGGCGGTCACGCCGCTCCATCGGCCGCCACCCAGGCGGATTGCCGCGTCCAGCTCTTCGCGGCGGAAGTCCACGTCTTCCAGCGAGGCGGTCAGCAGCACTTCCACGTCGGGGTGTGCGGTGTGGAAGGCCGACAGGCGCGGGATCAGCCAGCGCATGGCGAAGGTGGTGTAGGCCCGCACGCGCAGCTGCTTGCGCTGCGCCGTGGCGCGCCGCTTCAGGCGGCGCGTGGCTTCGCGCAGCGCGTCCACGGCCTTGGTCACGGCGCGGTGGTAGTCGGCGCCGGGCCGGGTCAGGCTGATCTGGCGGTGGCCGCGGTGCAGCAGCTGCAGGCCCAGCGTGTCTTCCAGCAGCTTGATCTGGCGGCTCACGGCGCCGGGTGTGACATGCAGTTCCTCGGCGGCGAGCGTGATGCTCAGGTGGCGGGCAGCGGCTTCAAAAGCGCGCAGCGCATTGAGCGGGGGGAGGCGGTCCATGGGCGGCGAGGCTACGCAGCGCTTGCCAAAAAATCAACCGTGGCTTCCCGCACGCGCGGTGCAGCCCGCCGGGCGTGACAGCACCTGCTCCAGGTGCCGCGCATGGTCGGCCAGCAGCGCCTGCCGGCCCGCCGCATCCAGCGCTGCGGGTGCGTAGGCCCAGAAGGTCGGCAGAAGGGTCATGCCCACGAAGCGCAGGATGCCGCCCGTGACGGGTCGCAAAAAATCTTCCGGGCTGCCGGTGATGCCGGCATCGGCCTCCAGTTCCTCGCGTGTGCCGCCGGTGGTCACGGTGGCCATCGCGCGCTTGCCCGCCAGCAGGCCGGTATCGAAGAGCTGCGTGTCGGTGTAGGCGAAGCCGTGGGTCAGCACACGGTCGGCCCAACCCTTCAGTACGGCGGGTGGCCCATACCACCAGATGGGGAACTGCAGCAGCACGATGTCGGCCGCGGCGATGCGGTCCTGCTCGCGCAGGATCTCGTCCGCGTAGTGCCGCCCGGCCTGCGCGTGGCGCTGCTCGTGCACGAGCCCGAAGCGCGGCGACGCCGTGCGTGCCGTGAAGTCCCCCGGGGCCGGCGACGGCGCCGAAGCCTTGGGCGCAGAGGTCGCTCACGGTGACGGTGTGGCCCAGCGCCTGCAACGTGGCCACGGCGGTGTCGCGCAGCGCCGCGTTGAAGCTGTGGCGGGGTTCGGGGTGGGCGTAGACGATCAGGGTGTGCATGGCAGTGTGTCAGGCCGGTTCGCGCAGGAAGTCGATCAGCGCGCGCAGCTTGCCGGGCATCTGTGCGCGGTTCGGGTAGTAGAGGTGGAAGCTCTCGGCCGCAGGGCTGCAGTGCGCCAGCAGCTGCAGCACGCGGCCTGCATGCAGCGCGGGCCGTGCGAAGGGCTCGAACACCAACGCCAGGCCCAGTCCGGCGCAGGCGGCGTCCAGCGTGCAGCGCATCTCGCTGAAAACCAGCCGGCCCTGCACGTCGATGGTGGCGAGTGCACCGCCGTCCTGGAACTGCCACGGCAGGTACTGGCCCCGGTGGCCGATGCGCTGGCGTATGCAGCTGTGCTGCAGCAGGTCTTCGGGAACTTCGGGGGTGCCGTGGGCCTGCAGGTAGGCCGGCGCCCCCACGACGACCAGGCGCTGCGGCGGGCCGATGGGCACAGCGATCATGTCCTTGTGCAGCGCATGGCCCAGGCGGATGCCGGCATCGAAGCCACCGGCCACGATGTCGCTCAGGCCGTTGTCCACCGCCACGCCCAGGCTGATGCCGGGGAAGCGGCCGAGGAACGCGCCGAGCCGTGGCTCGAGCAGCGTCGCGTACGCCACGTACGAGGCATTGATGCGCAGCTGGCCCTGCGGCAGGCCCGACTGGTCGCCCACCTCCTGCACCGAGCGGCGGATCTGCTCCAGCGCCGGCGCCAGCGTGGCCATGAGCTGCAGGCCGGCCTCGGTGAGGCCCACGCTGCGGGTGGTGCGGTTGAACAGGCGCGTGCCCAGCGAGGTCTCGAGCTGCCGGATGGTGCGCGAGATGGCGGTGGGCGTGATCGCCATCTCGGCCGCGGCGCGGCTGAAGTTCAGGTGGCGCGCCACGCTCTCGAAGGTGATCAGGCCGGGCAGGCTGATGGGCGGGCGGCTGTCGGTGGTGGTGGCCGTGGTGGTAGCAGGGGCAGGGGTCATGCGGCAGGGCTCCAGGCGCGATTGTGAATCGTAGGTTCAAGGTCCATGCGGGCGTCGTCGATTCTCTTGCGCGGCCTGCGCCCCTACTCTTCCAACACCCGCCGACGACTGCGATTTGGTCCTGGCGGGACCCGAAACCCCAAGCAAAGGAAACAACCATGTCCGTCGTCACCATCCCCGCGGTCAACACCCGCAGTCCCTTCGCATCGATGAAGGGGCACCACGTGGCCGTGCGTGTGCCCAGCTTCGAGGCCGCCGTCGCCTGGTACACCGAGAAGCTGGACTTCCGCGTCGTACACCAGTGGCCCTATGCCGACCAGAAGCTGGCCTACCTGGCCCCGGCCAACGACAACGATTTCTTCATCGAGATCCTGGGCGACGGTGTGCCGCCGCCGATCCCCAAGCCCGTCTACACCGACCTGGGCGACAGCCTGCGGCTGGCCGGCTACCACCACTTCTGCATCAACGTGGCCGACATGGAGACGGCCGTCGCCGAGCTGCGCCGCCGCGGCGTGCAGATCGTGACAGAGCCCTTCGAGTTGCCGGTGATCGGCCGCAAGCTGGCTTTCATCGCCGACCCCTTCGGCAACCTCATCGAACTCGCAGAGGTGGTGGCATGACTACAGGAACCTTGCTGACCATCGGCGCCGGCCCCGGGATCGGGCTGGCCACGGCCGAGCGATTCGCCGCCGCGGGTTACCGCGTCGTGCTGGCCTCGCGCGATCCGCAGCGCCTGCGCGAACGCGTGGCGGCCACGAGCCGCACGGGCTTCGCCTACGACCGCGTGGATGCCTCCAACCCGCACGATGTGGCGGCACTGGTTGCGCGCCATGCCGACGGGCTGACGGCGTTGCACTACAACGCCGGGGTGCTGCACTACGACAGCGCAGGCCAGCTGCAGGCCCGCACGCTGGCCGACGAGTCGGTGGACAGCCTGCAATCGGACCTGCAGATCAACGTGACCAGCGCGCTGGCCTCCATCGGCCCCGCGGCGGATGCCATCGAGCGCAACGGCGGTGGCAGCCTGCTGCTCACGGGTGGTGGCCTGGGCATCCAGCCGTCGGCGAGTTTCCTGACGCTGTCCACCGGCAAGGCCGCGCTGCGGGCGGCGGCCATGGCACTGGCCGAACCGCTGAAGGCGCGCGGCGTGCACCTGGCCATGGTGTCGGTCAGCACCCTGGTGAGACCGAGGTCCGACCAGGCCGAGGGTGTGGCGCAGGCCTTCTGGGACCTGCACCGGCAGCCGCGCGACGCCTGGACCTGGGAGACGGTGTATGCCTGACCCATCACCCCCTCTGGACGGCACGGCAGCACGCCAGGAGTTGCCGGACTGGTTCATGCTCTTCGTGGTCATCCCGGCAAGCGTGCTGGTGCTGGTTCTCTGGTCGGTCGGATTCGCAAGCGTGCTCCTGGAGACGGCCATGGCGGCTGCCGCCAGCAGTTCCTCCGTGAGCGACGCGGTGCCTGGCGCGCTGCACGCGATCGGGGAATAAGGAAAAGGGCTCGGGCGCTCCGCAGGAAGCCGCCCGAGCCCGCTACTTCTGCTGCAGGATCCAGTTCGCCAGCGCGGTGGCATCGGCGGGCGACACCGCGGGTTGCGCCGGCATCGCCATCGGGCCCCAGCTGCCCTTGCTGCCAGCCCGGATGGTCGCGGCGACCTGCTCGGCGGTCTTGCTGCCATCGGCGTACTTGCCGGCGATGTCCTTCCACGAGGGCCCGACCGCCTTGCGATCGGCCTGGTGGCAGGCCGTGCAGGCAAAGCGGCCTGCGAGGGCGTCGCTGGCATGGGCCACCGGGTGCAGCGCCGTCAGCAAGGCCGATAGCAGGGTGGCAGCACGTAGCAGTCGTGAAAAATTCATGGATGGTTTCCTTGGAGTTTCAGGCGGTCTTGAGTTGCTCGGCCGGCACCGGATAGGTGCGAAAGCGCTTGCCCGTGGCAGCGGCCAGCGCGTTGAGGAACGAGGGCGCGACCAGCGCGGTACCGATCTCGCCGACACCGCCGGGGGCTTCTGCGCTATCGACGCGGTGCAGGCTGATGGCAGGGGTCTCGTGGATGCGCAAGGGCTGGTAGTCGTGGAAGTTGCCTTGCACCACACGGCCGCCCTCGATGGTCAGCGTGCCGTACATCACGGCCGTGAGCCCGAACACCAGGCCGCCCTGCATCTGCGCCTCCACCCCGTTCGGGTTGACGGCGATGCCGCAGTCCAGTGCGCACACCATGCGGTCGACCTTGACGCTGCCGTCCTTGGCCACGCTGAGCTCCGTCACCAGCGCGCCGTAGCTGCCCCAGGCGTCGACCAGCGCAATGCCGCGGCCCTTGCCGGCGGGCAGGGGCTGGCCCCAGCCGGCGTTCTTGGCGGCCAGCTCCAGCACCCGCAGCAGACGCGGGTTCTTGCCGAGCATGGCCACGCGGAAGGCGACGGGGTCGGCGCGCGTGGCCAGCGCCACTTCGTCCATGAAGCATTCGTTGACGAAGGCGTGGTGGGTGGGGCCGACGCCCCGCCAGTTGCCCGTCATCAGGCCCTGCGGGGGCTCGTGCCGCACGAAGTCGACCTGACGGTGCGCGACGGCATAGGGTGTCTCCGCGCTGTGCACGGCGTCCCCGTCGATGCCGTTCTGCACCCACACCGGGGCATACCGTGCGACCACCGCCGAGCCGGCGAAGCGGTGGCGGAAGCCGACGAGGCGCCCCTGCGCATCGAGTGCCGCCGACAGCTCGTCGCGGAAGTACGGCCGGTAGGCGTCGTGCTGCATGTCCTCCTCGCGGCTGAACACCACCTTCAGCGGGTGGTCCACCTGCCGGGCGAGCTGCGCTGCCGTCTCCACATAGTCGGCATCGAGCTTGCGTCCGAAGCCGCCGCCGATCAGGAAGTTGTGCACCACCACCTTCTCGACCGCCAGGCCCAGCACCTTGGCCACCAGGGCCTGCGCGCGGGCCGGTGCCTGTGTGCCCAGCCAGACCTCGCAGCCGTCGGCGCGCACATGCAGCGTGCAGTTGAGCGGCTCCATCGTGGCATGCGCGAGCGGTGGGGCCTGGTAGACGGCATCCATGCGCCGCGCAGCCTGGGCCAGTGCGGTGCGCACATCGCCTTCGTTGAAGGCGCGCACGCCGCGTGCCTTGGTCGCTTCGGTGAGCTGCGCGCCCCACACCGCGCTGCTGAACTGCGCGTTCGGCCCGGCATCCCAGGTGATGTCGAGTGCCGCCAGCCCTTTCTTGGCGGCGCCATAGTGGTCGGCGACCACGGCCACCGCGGTGGGGGTGGAGATCACCTTGCGCACACCTGCCACGGCAAGGGCCTTGCTGGCGTCGACCTTGGCCAGTCGGCCGCCGAAGGTCGGGCTGTTCGCGATGGCGGCCACCTTCATGCCGGGCAGCTTGACGTCGATGCCGAAGTCGGCCGTGCCGTTGACCTTGGCCGGCGTGTCCAGCCGCGGCGCGGACGTGCCGACGAGCCGGAACGCGCCGGGGTCCTTCAGCGGCACGTTCTTGGGAACCGGCAGCGCCGCGGCGCGCTCGGCCAGGGCGCCGTAGGTCTCCGAGCGGCCGCTGCGTGCGTGCACGACCGTGCCGCGCTCGGTGCGGCATTCGGACACGGGCACGCGCCAGCTGCGTGCTGCTGCCGTGACCAGCATGGCGCGTGCCGTCGCGCCCGACTGGCGCAAGGCCTTCCAGGCGGCCTGGATGGACGCGGAGCCGCCGGTGATCTGCAGGCCGTACAAGGGATGGCCGTAGCGCTTCTCGTCCGCGGGGGCCTGCTCCACGCGCACGCTGCCGAGCGCGACGTCCAGCTCTTCGGCGATCAGCATGGGAATGGCGGTGAGCGTGCCCTGCCCCATCTCGACCAGCGCCACGACGATGGTGACAATGCCGTTCGCGCCGACGCGCACATAGGCATTGGGCTGGAAGGGCCGCACCGGCACGACCGCGTGCGCCACCCCGGCAGGTCCGGGCAGCTGGATGGCCACCACCAGCGCGGCGGCGGAGCCGAGCAGCGCGCGGCGGGTGAGGGGCGCCGTGCGCGGCTGGGTGTCGAGGGTGTTGGTGATGGTGTGGGTGATGGTTTTGGTATCAGGCATTGGCGCCGCTCCGGAGGGTGGTGTCCTTGGCCGCCTGGTGGATGGCGGCGCGGATCCGGGTGTAGGTGCCGCAGCGGCACACATTCCCCGACATGGCGGCGTCGATGTCGGCATCGCTGGGCTTCGGGTTGTCGCGCAGCAGCGCGCAGGCCGACATGATCTGGCCCGACTGGCAATAGCCGCACTGCGGCACGTCCAGTGCCGTCCAGGCGCGTTGCACGCTCGCGCCGACCGGCGTCGCGCCGATGGCTTCGATGGTGCTGATCTTGCCGCTTTGCGCCGCCTCCACGGGCGTCATGCAGGAGCGGATCGGCTGGCCGTCCAGGTGCACGGTGCAGGCGCCGCACAGGGCCATGCCGCAGCCGAATTTGGTGCCGTTCATGCCGAGCACGTCGCGCAGCACCCACAGCAGCGGTGTGTCGGGGTCGACGTCGACCGCATGCCGGGCATTGTTGATGGTCAGTTGGAATTGCATGGCAGGCCTTTGGTTGCGATGGGAAAAAGTGGTTGCGTGTGGAGCGTCAGCGGGTGGGGGCCGACACCATCGTGAGCCGGTGCAACTGCATATCGCCGGCGAGCAGCCTGTCGAAGTCCGCCAGCATGCGGACCAGGTAGTCCTGGGCGAAGTGGCGGTCCAGGTCGGCCGGGGACTTCCAGGTCTCGTACAGCACCCAGACCGCGGGATCGGTGTTGTCCCGGTGCAGGTCGTAGTGGATGCAGCCAGGCTCGGCGCGCGTGGGGGCGACGAGTTCCGCGAGCCGACGGCCGAGTTCGTCCTCGCAGCCGGCGCGGGCGCGGAGGATGGCGACGATGGTGAGAGGCTGGGCGCTGGGCATCGGGGTTCTTCGGCGGAGGTTGGATGGATGGCAAACGGTGGCAGTGATGGTCCGTTGCCCGCACCCGCGGCGGCAAGTTAAGACGCGTTAATCGGCGCAGCCTCGGCGGTGGCTGCGCGGTTGCGTGGCTACCCGGCGCTTCATAAAATCGTTGCAGCCCGTGCGTGGGACATGTCCCATCCGCCTCGGCCAAGATCAGGTGCCTTGCCGACGTCGGCAAGTCGGAGGAGCCGGGCAGCGATGGGCGATCACAGCGAGTCTTCATGGTTGGTGGTGCATGCGCGCGACCCGCAGGAGCAGGCTGCGAGCTTCGGCATGCTGGACCAGTCCTACGAGCAGATCTCCGACGGGGCTTTTTCCGGCAGCCTCCATGCCCTGGGCAGCCACGACATCACCGCGTTCCACGAAACGCTCAACCAGAGCGTGTTCCAGAAAGGCATGTCCGACCCCGGGCATGTGACCATCGCCATCGCCTACCAGCTGTCCGAGCGCCTGTACTGGAACAGCAAGCTGCTGGACCAGGGCGCGGTGGTGGCCTACGCCCCGGGGCGCGAGTTCGAGCTACGCACTCCCCTGCAGACCGCCTGCGTGGGTGTGTCGCTGCTGCCGTCTGCCTTGGCGACACTGGCGCCGGGCGGTGACCCCGCGGACTGGGAAAAGCGCCTTGCCGCGCGGGACTGCTGGTCCGGGCGGGGTCCGCAGGAGGCCCTTCTGCAGGCACGCATTGCCGCGTTGCTGCAAGGTGCCGGCGGCGCCGCCGACCCCCGGCACCGGACGGGCGAGCTGGTGGCACTGCGTGAACTGGCCATCGACTACCTCGGCGGCGTGGTCGATCGTGCAGAGAGCGCCGGAGAACGTTTGCGCGTCGACAGTTATCCCCGCATCGCCCGGCGGGCGCGCGCCTTCATGCTGGAGTGCATGGACAGGCCGTTGTCGGTCACCGACATCTGCCTGGCCCTGGGGTGCTCGCGGCGATCGCTGCAATATGCGTTCGAGAGCGTCTTCGACGTGAGCCCCATGGCGTACCTGCGCAACATCCGGCTGGCCCAGGCCCGGCGGCGGCTGACCTC
The DNA here is from genome assembly GCA_965278985.1 of Burkholderiaceae bacterium. Taxonomy (GTDB): domain Bacteria; phylum Pseudomonadota; class Gammaproteobacteria; order Burkholderiales; family Burkholderiaceae_C; genus CAISIP01. The sequence goes on from OZ257131.1 coordinate 6,019,094, forward strand.
CGGCAAGCCCGGCACCACCGTGCATGCGGTGGCGGCCGAAGTGGGCTTCGGCCATCTACCGCGATTTGCGCAGGCTTATGCGCGCATGTTCGGCGAGCTGCCGTCCGTGACCCTGTCGGCGCACCGCAGGAACTGAGGCTCCGCACCGGCATAGCGGCTTACCGGCGCATCGGCGCATCGGCGCAAGCGCAGGAGGCTGCGGGGCCGGTGCCATCCGCGCGCCTGTATCCAGTTTCGGCAAGTTTCGGCCTGTAGGGCACCGGGAGGGCCCTCGCGACGTGTAGCGCGTGCGGGTGCTTCCTAGAATCGCCTCGCATCGGCAGCGGCCCCCACCGGCACGGCCCGTACCGGCGCATGCACCGAGGCCCGTTACGACATTGGACACCGCCCCCAGGTATTACGCGATGGAGATCGTCCGCTTCGGCAGCTTCTGCCTGATGCCGGGCGCTCGCAAGCTGCTGGACGACGGGAAGCCGGTGCCGCTGGGCAGCCGCGCTTTCGACATCCTGCTGCTGCTCGTGGAGCGGGCGGGCACCTTCGTCAGCAACGCCGAGATCGTCGAGCGCGTGTGGCCGACCACCGTGGTAGCCCCGGGGAACCTCCGCGTGCATCTCTCCAGCCTGCGCAAGGCGCTGGGTGACGACGTTGCGGGCCATGCGGGCCGCGCTGGCGAACAGTGCATCGTGAATGTGCCCAACCGAGGGTACAGCTTCGTGCGCGAAGTAGCCCGAGAAAGTGCGCCTGTGCCCCAAGTGGCGTTGCCCGTGGCCGCGATGCCGGCGGCGGCTCCGCGCCTGCCCCTGCAGCTGCCACTGCCGTTGAACCGCGTCATCGGGCATGACCTGGCATTGCAGTCCCTGCTGGCGCAGCTGCGCCAGCACCGGTTCGTCACCCTGGTGGGTGCCGGGGGCATCGGCAAGACCACCCTCGCCCTGCTGGCGGCGCGGGAGATCGCGGAGCACTCCCCCGACCATTGGCAGCGCGTGTACTTCGTCGACCTGGCGTCGCTGGGCGACGAGAGCCTGGTGCCGAGCGCGCTGGCGGCGGCGCTCGGCGTCGCGGCGGTGGTGGCCGACGCCATGCCCAACCTGTTGGCCTACCTGCACGACAAGCCTGCGTTGCTGATCTTCGACAACTGCGAGCACCTCGCTGCCGGCGCCGCGGCGCTGATCGAGGACCTGCTGCGTGGCGCCCCGCGCGTGTCCGTGCTGGCGACGAGCCGCGAAGCCCTGCGTGCCGCCGGCGAGTGGGTGCAGCGCGTGCAGCCGCTGCCGTTGCCACCCACCGCCGAGGGCCTGGACGCGCGCGAGGCACTGCGTTATCCGGCCGTCGCGCTGTTCGTCGAGCGTGCCTCCGCGGTGGTGGACACCTTCACGCTGTCCGATGCCGACGTGCCGGCCGTGGTCCACATCTGCAGGCGGCTGGACGGGATTCCGCTGGCCCTCGAACTGGCTGCCGCGCGTACCGATCTGCTGGGTGTCGAGGGGGTCGCCCGTGCCGTGGACGACTGCATGGCGTTGCTGGGCAAGGGGCGGCGCACGGCGCTGCCGCGGCACCAGACCTTGCGCGCGACCATGGACTGGAGCTTCGGGCTGCTCACGGCAGATGAGCAGGCGCTGCTGCCGCGCCTGTCCGTGTTTGCCGGCGCTTTCCCGCTGGAGGCCGCGGTGGCGGTCGCCGCGTGGGGTGCGCTGGAGGCGGCGGACATCTTCAACGCGGTGTCGGGCCTGGTCGCCAAGTCGCTGGTCACCGTGGACGGCAGCGGCGGCACAATGTGGTGTCGCCTGCTCGACACGACGCGTGCCTACGCGGTGCTGGTCCTGCAGTCCAAGGGGGAGGCGCGCGAGGCGCAACGGCGCCATGCGGTGCATTGCCTCGATCTGCTGGCACAGGCCGGCGCGGTCTGGCCCTCCACCAGCGCCGCCGTTTGGCAGAGCTGCTACGGCCGGCGCATCGACGACGTGCGCCGCGCCATGGATTGGGCGTTCGGCACCGAGGGGGACGTGGCGCTCGGCGCGGCGATCACCGCCAGCGCCGCACCGCTGTTCTTCCAGCTCTCTTTCGTGGACGCGTTCTGCCGGCACGCCGAGCGCGCGCTGGCAGCGTTGGCGGCGTTGGCCCGTGCGGGTGCCGAAGCGCCCCGGCTGGAATTCGCGTTGCGCATCGTCTACGGCACAGCGCTCTACCAGACCCGCGGCCTGCGCCACGAGAGTGCATCGGCGCTGGCCCGTGCGTTGGCGATCGCGCAAGACCTCGGCGATGCCGATCTGTTGCGGCTGGCCTACGTGAGCCACTGGATCGGGTCCTACACCCGCGGCGAGCCGCGCGAGATGCTGCAATACGCACGCCGGTTCGCGCAGCACGCGGCTACGGACGCCGACCCGGCCACGATGCTGCTGTACGACCGCATGGTGGCGCCGTCGCTGCATCTGCAGGGCGACCAGCGTGGCGCGCGTGCCTGCGCGGAACGGGGGCTGGCGGTCGAACATCCGGGCCGTGCGCCTTTCGTGTCGGGCGCGCAGATCGACAGGCGGGTCTCGCTCGGCACGGTGCTGGCGCGGGTGTTGTGGGTCCAGGGCCTGCCCGAGCAGGCCGAGGCCGCCATCAGCCGGGCGCTGGACATTGCGGTGCAGGAGGGAGAGAGCGTGGCGCTGGCGTTCGCACTGGGTTTCTGCGCCTGCCCGCTCGCCATCGCCAGCGGCCGCTGGGCGCTGGCCCGCGAGCGTGTCGACCGGTTGGTCCGGCATGCGCGGGAGCATTCGTTGCTCGCGTGGTTGCAGTGGGGCCAGACCTACGACGCCCTGCTGCAATGGCACGAACGCGGTGCGCAGGGCACACCGCCCCACGCTGTGGACCCCGGGCGGCCCTGGCAGCCGCAACTGGTCGAGGTCATGGCCGTGTTGCATCCGGTGTACGTCGACGCGGCAGCGGTGGCGCGTGTCCACAGCGGGGACGCCGGCTGGTGCGCACCCGAGGTGCATCGCGTGGTGGCGGACCGCCTCCAGCACACGGATCCCTCCGGCGCCGCGAAGCTGCGTCGCCAGGCCTTGGCGCAGGCGAAGCGCGATGGTGCACTGGCGTGGGAACTGCGGATTGCCACTGGCATGGCGCGCGCTGGCGCTGCCGCGGGTGAGGGCAGGCACGCGGCCATGCTGCTGGACGATGTGCTCGGCCGCGTCACCGAGGGCGATGCGACGCCCGATGTGCGCGATGCACGCGCTGCCTGCCAGGCACTGGAACGTAACGGCGGGAGGGCCGTGGCACGGCACGGTGCGCATGAACATCCCAGCCTGCCCCGCCGGCCGCGCCTGCCGGTGACGCCGGTCCACGGAGGCGCGGAGTGGGCGACGGAGGGCGACCCCGCATTCGCCCTCGTGCTTCGCAAGGCCTGACGGAAAGCGGGTGCCCTCGCCATCCCGACGAAGTCCAGCACGAAATCTCTGATCTGTGTGGGTGGGCGTACAGACTGGCGCTGCGCGTGCCTCTACCGTGGCCCATGGAATCTTCACGTTCGTCTTCAGGTCCTTCCGACCCGCACCTCGACCCCCAACCGTTGGCAGCCGACGCCCTGGTGCTATTCGGCGTGACCGGTAACCTGGCCTTCAAACAGATCTTCCCCGCGCTGCTGGCCATGTGCCAACGCGGCACGCTGACGGTCCCGGTGATCGGCGTGGCCTCGCGCCCGTGGTCCATCGAGCAGCTGCGCGCGCATGCCACCGAGAGCATCACCCAGCACGATCCCGGCCATGACACGGCCGCGCTTGCGCGGTTGCTGGCGCTGCTGCGCTACGTGGCCGGGGACTACGAGGTGCCTGCCACCTTCAGCGCACTGCGCGAGGCCCTGGGAGATGCCACGCGCCCGGCGCACTACCTGGCCATTCCGCCCGCATTGTTCGCCACCGTCATCGAGGGCCTGGGCGCGGCAGGCCTGGCCCAGGGTGCACGCGTGATCGTGGAGAAACCCTTCGGCCGCGACCTGGCCTCGGCGCGTGCGCTCAATGCCGCCGCGCTGCAGGTGTTCGACGAGAACGCGGTGTTCCGCATCGACCACTTCCTGGGCAAGGAAGCGATCATGAACATCCTGTACTTCCGCTTCGCCAACTCCTTCCTGGAGCCGCTGTGGAACCGCCACCATGTGGCCAGCGTGCAGATCACGCTGGCCGAGCAGTTCGGCGTGCATGGCCGAGGCGCGTTCTACGAGAGCGCCGGCTGCCTGCGCGATGTGGTGCAGAACCACCTGTTCCAGATCGTCGCGCTGCTGGCCATGGAGCCCCCGGCCAGCCGCGACTTCGGGGCCGTGCACCGCCACCAGGACGATGTGTTCGCCGCCATGCGCCCCCTGGGGCCCGACGACATCCTGCGCGGGCAGTACGAGGGATACCGCGACACGCCCGGCGTGGCCCCCGATTCGGATGTGGAGACCTACTGCGCCCTGCGGCTGCACATCGATTCGTGGCGCTGGGATGGCGTGCCCTGGTACCTGCGTGCCGGCAAGTGCATGCCACAGACGGCCTGCGAAGTGCTGGTGCGCTTCCATCCGCCACCCCAGAACCTGTTCGCCGACGCCGCGGTGCATGAGGAGGCCAACTTCCTGCGCCTGCGCATCTCGCCGCATTCCAGCATCGCGCTGGGCGCTCGCGTGAAGCGTGCGGGCAAGGAGTTCATCGGCGACCAGCGCGAATTCCTGCTGCTGGAGGAGGAGCCCGGCGAACAGTCGGCTTATGAACGCCTGCTGACCGACGCGATGCAGGGCGACGGCGCGCTGTTCACGCGCGAAGGTGCCATCGAGCGCGCATGGGCCGTGGTGGAGCCGGTGCTGGCGCAGCATGACGCTGCCATTCCGTATGCCCCAGGCAGCTGGGGCCCGGCAGCCGCGAACCATTTCATCGCGGCCGATGGGGGTTGGCACAACCCCGCCGGGTGAAGGCCATCACCATGTGCGCGCATCGCCGCCGCTCAGGGCATGTCCTGCAGCGCCAGCACCACATGCAAGGCGTCGGCGTCCGATGCTCCAGCGTCCACCACGAAGCCCAGCGCCTTGGCCAGGGAACGCATGCCGACGTTCTCGCGCAGCACATAGCCCACCATGCGCTGCGTGCCCCGGCCCGCCTGGTAGGTGATCATCTTGCGCATCAGCTGGCAGCCGAGCCCGCGGGCCTGGATGTCCGGGCGCACGACGATGGCGAACTCCGCCGAGACGTTGTCCGCATCGGCCACGGCCCGCACCACACCGAGCGTCTGCGCCATGCCGCCGGGCAAGCGCCGCTCGGCGATGAAGGCCATTTCGTGGGCATAGTCGATGTGCGTCAGGTGCTCCATCTCTGCGGGAGGAATCTGCCTGCGCACGCTGAAGAAGCGCAAGCGCAGGTCCTCGGGCCGCAGGGCTGCCATGAAGGCTTGGTGCTGCGCGGCATCCTCGGGCCGGATGGGACGCAGGGTGAGGCGCTCGCCCTTCCACTGCAAGCTTTCTTCCAGCCCCGGAGGGCATGCGACCGTGCGCGTGGTCGGGGTCGTGGTCGTGCTCGGGGTCTGGCATGGCGACATGGTGCAGCGTAACGCCGCTCCCCCAGATGTCTGTACGCCAACCCACCGCCCAAGAACACACCAGCGACGCACGAATGGATCCCAAGGTGCCACCTCTCCTGTCCCATCCACCTCCGCCGGCTCGCGCTGACGCGAACCACCCCCGTCCCGACCCGTCGGTGACCGAAGCCGCCACCGTCTTGCGCGATCTCGCCACCGATGGCCATAACGGTCTCACGGCGGCGGAAGCCGCGCGGCGCCTCGTCCAGGACGGACCGAACGCCCTGCGCGCCGCGCCGCCGGTCCCGCCGTGGCGACGGCTGCTGGCGCAGTTCCAGGACCCGCTGATCTACCTGCTGCTGGTGGCGATAGCCATCGCGCTGGCGGCGTGGATAGTGGACGGCGCACAGGGCTGGCCGGTGGATGCCATCGTGGTCGGCACCATCGTCGTGCTCAATGGCGTGCTCGGCTACATGCAGGAAGCCAAGGCGCGCAACGCGGTGGCGGCACTGGCCCGAATGACCACCGTGACCGCATCCGTGGTGCGCGGCGGCCAGACCTGCCGCATACCCGGCGCGGAGCTGGTCACGGGGGACCTGCTGCTGCTGGCAGAGGGCGATGCCGTGGGTGCGGACGCCCGGTTGCTCGAGGCCAGCAGCCTGCAGGTGCAGGAGGCCTCGCTCACCGGCGAGAGCCATGCGGTGCTGAAGCACCCGGCCATCCTGCCAGGGCCCGCGCCGTTGGGCGACCGGCTCAACATGGTCTTCAAGGGCACGGCCGTCGCGGAGGGCACCGGCCGCGCGGTGGTCACCGCCACCGGCATGGCCACGGAGATGGGCGGCATCGCGCAGCTGCTGGACGCCACGGCCGAGAAGCCCACGCCCTTGCAGCAGGAGGTGGCGCGCATCGGCCGCATGCTGGGCGTGGCGGTGCTGGGGATCGCGGCCGTGGTGGTGCTGACCATCCTGGTCATGTCCCCGCCCTCCAACGCGGCCGGCGTGATCGACGTGCTGCTGCTGGGCGTGGCACTGGCCGTGGCGGCCGTGCCCGAGGGACTGCCTGCGGTGCTGACGGTGGTGCTGGCCATGGGCGTGCAGCGCATGGCCCGGCGCAACGCCATCGTCAAGAACCTGTCGTCGGTGGAGACGCTGGGCTGCGCCTCCGTGATCTGCACGGACAAGACCGGCACGCTGACCCGCGCCGAGATGACCATGCAGAGGATCCTCACCGCCTCGGGCGGCACCCACATCACGGGCGTGGGTTATGCACCCGAAGGGCAGGTGCAGAACCAGGGCACCGCCCTGGCCGAAGGCGCGCTGCGCAACGAGCAGGCATTGGTGCTCACTGGCGGCTGCCTGGCCGGCAACGCCAGCCTGCAGCACACGCCGAAGGGCCCCTGGACCATCCAGGGCGACCCCACCGAAGCGGCATTCCTGGTGGCGGCTCGCAAGCTGTCGCCCGGCACGGAGCCCGCCGGCCAGGACAAGCGCTATGTGCGCATCGCTGAAATCCCCTTCACCTCCGAGCGCAAGCGCATGTCGGTGGTGGTGCGCGACGCGCAGCAAGGTGACGTCCAAGTTCAGGCACAAGCTGGCGCCTGCATGCTCTTCGCCAAGGGCGCGCCCGACGTGCTGCTGGAACACTGCACGCACCAGCGGGTAGGCGGTGACGCGGTGGCCCTGGATGCCGCGGCGCGCGCAGCGATCCTGGCCGGCGTGGATGCGCTCTCCGACGCCGCGCTGCGCACCCTGGCCGTCGCTTACCGCGCGCTCGCACCGGGTGAGGACGCGCACGCGGGCGAGGCGCTGGAAACGCAGCTGGTCTATGCCGGCACGGTGGGCATCATCGATCCGCCGCGCGAAGAGGCCAAGCTCGCCATCCGCGAGGCACAGGGCGCGGGCATCCGCACCCTCATGATCACGGGCGACCATCCGCGCACCGCGGCTCGCATCGCCGCCGACCTGGGCATTGCAGCGGAAGGGGCGGTGGCGCTCACCGGGCGTGACCTCGACGCGCTGGACGCACCGGCCTTTGCAGCGGCCGTGCGTGTCACCAACGTCTATGCCCGCGTGGCCCCCGCGCACAAGCTGCGGGTGGTGGCCGCGCTGCAGGCCGATGGCCAGATCGTCGCCATGACGGGCGACGGCGTCAACGATGCGCCGGCGCTGAAGGCCGCCGACATCGGCATCGCCATGGGCAGGACCGGCACCGAGGTGACCAAGGAAGCCGCGCGCATGGTGCTGGCCGACGACAACTTCGCCACCATCGTGCTGGCGGTGCGCGAGGGGCGCAACATCTTCCAGAACATCCGCAAGTGCCTGCGCTACCTGCTGTCGTCCAATATGGGCGAGGTGCTCACCGTGTTCCTGGGCGTGGTGGGGGCCAGCGTGATCGGCCTCCCGGCGCCGGGTGGTGCGGTGGTGCTGCCGCTGCTGGCCACGCAGATCCTCTGGCTCAACCTGATCACCGACTCCTGGCCCGCGCTGGCCATGGGCGTGGACCCACCCAGCGGTGACGTGATGGCGCGCAAGCCCCGCCTGCGGTCGGAGCGTGTGATCGATGCCCGCATGTGGGTGGGCATCTGCGAGATCGGGCTGGTGGTGGCGGTCGTGGCCTTGCTGACGATGGACATGCTGATGCCCGGCGGCTTGGTGGAGGGCGCGCACGACATGGCCACCGCACGCACGGCAGGCTTCACGGTGCTGGTGATTGCGCACCTGTTCAACTGCTTCAACGCGCGCTCGCCGACCGCCAGCGCGTTCCAGGGGCTGTTCGCCAATGGGTGGTTATGGGGAGCGGTGGCGCTGTCGGCCGGGCTGCAGGTGGCGGTGGTGCAGGTGGGCTGGCTCAACGCCGCCTTCGGCACCGTGCCCTTGACGCTGGACCAGTGGGCACTGTGCATCGCCATGGGCAGCGGGGTGTTGTGGTACAGCGAGCTGCGCAAGCTGGTGGCGCGCATGTGGCACATCCGGCGGCCCGCCACGGAGGCCGCCGGACCGGGCGTCCACCCGCGTACGCCTGCTACAGCAACACCGCGCTGACCGGCCGCCGCAGGGACCGCGGCATGGCCGGGCCGCGCCCGAAGCGCACCACCAGGTCCGGCCTGCCGCCCACGATGCCCCAAGCGTCGGCGAACCGGGGCCGCATCGCCGGCACCTCCACCGGCTGGTTGAGCATGGCGTTGCGGATGCCCAGCGCGGTGGCCTGCAGCGCGAAGCGCTCGTAGCAGCGGCCAGCCTCGATCCAGTGCGCCCGGTCATCCGTGTCGGACACGAAGACCGCGATGCCCGCCGAGCTGCGGATGTGGCGGGCGTATTTGTCGTTCTCACTCTGCTCGGTGAAGAACATGCCGAAGAGCAGGCTGCCCAGCCAGCGCGGCACGACCGGGTTGCCGGAGGTGGCGCTGAACAGGCCGTCCCCCGTGCGCAGTGCCTCGTCTTCGCCGAAACGGATCCACCGCTTGAGCTCCTCCACGAAGGCAGGGTCGCGCATCTGTGCGGTGTTGGCCTCCACCACGTAGGCCAGCACCTTCTCCATCACGTCCTGCCCGGTGAGCAGCAGCACTCGCACGCCGTCGCCCGTCCCGGCGCGCTCCAGCAAGGCCAGCTCGGCGTTGGCCACAGGCCGGCCGTCGAATGCACTGCGTGTGCATTGGCGCTCGGGGATCGCCCGGTAGAGGGCTGTGGCCACGGCCCGTGTGGGCTCCAGCACCACCCGGATGCCTTGCGCGGGCTCGGCTTCGACATGGGGCTGCGCCTGCAGGCCATTCGCGAGTGCCGCCTGGGCCAGGTTCTCGACTGCGCATCCCAGCGACACATGCAGGTGGTGGTCGTCCGGGTCGACGGCCGGGCAGCGCCGCGTGAAATCGGGCAGGACCGTGATGGCCTCTTCCGCCAGGCGGTAGCGCCAGCACTGCGTGTTGTGGCTGGAGGGTGCCAGCGTCGCATACCGCACCAGTTCTCGCATCAAGGCCGCGCCTTCACCCTGCGCGCCGGAGGTGGGGCGCCAGGTCGTGCGCGGGCTTGCGGCAGAACCGCCTGCTGCGCTTTCTTCCCCTTCATCCCTATCGGTCGCTTCGGCTAATGCGGAGCCGCGGGCCTGCAGGAGCAGGGGTGCGAGCGCGCACGCCGCTGCCCCGCGCAGGAAATGGTGGCGTGAAAGCGCAGGCTGTGCCATGGGGAGAATCTCGGTGCGAAGGGCGGGAGTGCGTGCAGGGTGCTCAGTGCACGAACTCGTACGCCAGCGCGGTGATGGTGGCGCGGAAGTATCCATGCGGTCCTCCGGCCAATATCCAGGCCACCTCGGCATCCAGCGGCACGCGCATGCCGTCGCGCAGCGCGTAGTTCCAGAAGCGGCCCTCCCAGGGCGCGGTGGTGACGGTGTCGTCCACCACGCGCTCCCGGGCCTCGGCGCGCACGCTGCCGATGGTTCCATCGTCCTCGAAGCGGAAGAGCAGGCGCACGCGGGTGTCTCCGTCCGTGACCGTGGCATAGGCCGACCGGTCGTCGACGGCGTCCCACTGCACGCCTTGGCCGGGCAGCAGTGCCGTCGGGTACCACACAGCTTCGGCCAACCAGCGCATGAGTTCAGCGCGCGCCAGGCCGGGCGTGCCCCGCAGGTCTGCCATGGGGTGCAGGCCCATGGCCGACACCTGCAACCTGCCTTCCCCCGCCACATAGGCGTCGTGCACGTAGATCGGCAGGCCCGGCAACATCCGCACCCGCCCATCCCACACAAAGCCGGGGCGGTGCACGCGCACGCGCTGGGTGGAGGTGAAGGGTTTCCATCGCGCCCCGGTGTCGCTGAGGTTGAGCATGCCCCGGTGCGACACGGTCATGGCCGCCACCAGGGGCTGGCCATCGGCCAACACCGCTCGGAAGAAGCGTTGCACCGGCGCAGGCAAGCCCTCCAGCGCGTGCGCCCCGGCCACTGTGGGCGCACCCGCAGTGGCACCGTGTTCGAGCGCGCTGCGCAGCCGCACGGTGTCCGCAGCCCAGCGGGATTGGCCCCATCGCAGCGCGGCCATTCCCCCGGCCACCAGCAGGCCAGCGGCCGCCACCAGGGCCCACGGCGCGGCCCGCTTCATGCGCCCATGGCCGTGCAGTCGGAGACGTGCATGGCGCGGCGATGCCCATGCCTCAGGAGGGGCCGTGCGTGCCGGCCATGCGGTCGTAGCGCGCGAAGTGCTTGCGCGCCAGTGCCACCAGCTGGTTCTCGCTCGGGTGGTCCACCACCTCGTAGCCCACGATGCGCGCCGCCGTGGGCGCGCGGTGCTTCTCGGCATAGCGCCGGAAGTCGGCCAGGCCCTTGTGGCCGCCGGTCACCAGCACCTCGGCGATGCCATCGAGCGCATCGCACACCGCACCGAAGAACTCGTGCTCCGAACGCACGCCGCTGCCGTGCTGGGCCGTGAGGTGGCGGTGCTCATGGATCGTGCGCTCCGCCACGTGGTCGGAGTCGAACTGCAGAACCTGGGCGGCGTGGTGGTCGACGAAGGCGACGGCGTGGAACAGTGTCATGGGGCCAGCATGGGGCCGTGCACGCCCACGGTCTGTACGCCAACCCACGCCCGCAGCGTCGCGGTGCGCACCGACCGGCGCCGCCTCATCCGTTGCGCAGATCGTCCATCGCCTGCTTCAGCAGCTGGTAGCGCGTGCGCACCTGGGTCATCTCGCGGTACCAGTCCACCAGGTCACCCCAGGGGTCATTGACCCGCGCCAGCCCCGACACGAAGGCCACCACGGTGCCCACGTCCAGCTGTCCGCGCACGACGTAGAAGCCCCCCACGCCCAGCGCAGTGGCCACGCCGAGGTGGTGCAGGAGGTTCATGAGGAAGTACATGCTGAACTTGATGCGGAACATGCCCATGCCCAACTGGTACACGTGGCCGATACGCGCTGCCTTGGCCGCATCCGTCGGCGCCACGTCGTCACGGCCCTCCACGATATCGCCGCCGACCTCCCGCAGCGCGCGGACGCGTTCGCCGGCCCGCTGATTGATCGCGCGCTGCATGAGCGGCACGAACACCATCTGCGGGATGAACGCCGCGGCGCACAGCGCCGCCACCACGGACTGCAACCAGGCCAGGTAGCCGAACACGCTGACGAGGATCCCTGTCTGCAGCAATGGCTCCGACAGGCTGATGCCGAGGAACCCGCCGATGGGCTCCACCTCGGACAGCACCATCGCCACCTCCGTGCCCTCGGCATGCTGCGGGCGCGCGCCATGGCCGGGCGCGACGACGCGCAGTGCGGTCACCGCGCGCCGCAGCTGCAGCACGCCGCTTTCACTGACCCACGCGCGGTAGATGTTCAATCCGAGCTTGATGCCGCCCTGCAGCAGCGCGATGCCGAAGTAGGCCAGCGCCAGGAAGGTGATCGCGCCCAGGTCGCCCTGCGCGATGGCGCTGTTGACGACGCGGCGCTGGATCTCCAGCGGCACGGCGCTCAGCAGGAACACCAGGATGGAGAGCAGCACGAGCGCCAGCTGGTGGCGCCCGCTCGCCTGCAGCACGTAGGCCATGAGGCTGCCTGGCAGAGGCTCCCCAGGGCGCCACGGCCCCGGGGCTGCTGGCGCCTTGTGCCACCAACGACCGAGCGCCAGCGGCACCCGGAACCTCCTGCGTCCCGGCGGGCTCATTGCGGCCCCTCGTACACCATGGCGCGGCACGGGATGCCGGGTCAGGGAACCAGCACCGCCGCCCCTTCGAAGCGCCCTGCACGCAGGTCGGCAAGGGCCTCGTTGGCCTTGCGCAGCGGGTAGGCGGTGGTGGTCATGGCGATGCCCATGCGCGGCGCCTGCGCCAGGAAATCCAGCCCGTCCTGGCGCGTCAGGTTGGCCACCGAGAGCAGCTGGCGTTCTTCCCACAGCAGCCGGTAGGCAAAGCGCGGGATGTCGCTCATGTGGATGCCCGCGCAGACGACCCGGCCGCCCTTGCGCACCGCCTTCAACGCGGGCGGCACCAGTTCGCCGGCGGTGGCGAAGAGGATCGCGGCGTCCAGCGGCTGGGGTGGCAACGCATCCGAGCCGCCGGCCCACACCGCGCCCAGGCTGCGGGCGAAGGCCTGTGTCGCCAGGTCACCCGGCCGCGTGAAGGCGAACACCTCACGGCCCTGCCACCGGGCCACCTGCGCAAGGATGTGGGCCGCAGCGCCGAAGCCATAGAGCCCCAGGCGCTTGCCGTCCCCGGCGATGGCCAGCGCGCGCCAGCCGATGAGGCCCGCGCACAGCAGGGGCGCCAGCGATGCGTCGCTGCCTTCTTCGCCCAGCGGGAAGGCGAAGCGCGCATCGGCGACGGTGGCCGTGGCGAATCCGCCGTCGCGCGTGTAGCCGGTGAACACTGGCGCATCGCACAGGTTCTCGCGCTGCATGGCGCAGTAGGCACACACGCCGCAGGTGTGGCCCAGCCAGGGGATGCCCACGCGCTCGCCCATCTGCAGCCCCACCACCCCCGTGCCGAGGGCGTCGACGCGACCCACGATCTCGTGCCCCGGAATGATGGGCACCTGCGGATGCGGCAGCTCACCATCGACCACATGCAGGTCCGTGCGGCAGACGCCGCAGGCCAGCACGCGGACGCGGATCTGTCCCTGCCCGGGCATGCGCTCTGCCAGTTCGGTCCACACCAGCGGCTGGCCGATCTGGTTCAGCACCATGGCGTGCATGCAAGTCCCCCGGTATGTTTACCGACCTGCAGGCTGCGCAGCACGCCCGGCAGCAGGTCCGGCAGGTCTTCGGCGATCAAGCCCGGGCCGAAAGAGGTGGCGCACGCGCCATGCAGCCAAACGGCAGCAGCCGCAGCCAGAAACGGTGCCATGCCCTGCGCCAGCAAACCGAGTACCAGGCCGGCGAGCACATCACCGGCGCCGGCCGTGGCCAAGGTCGGCGGTGCGTTGGGATTGACGATGCAGCGGCCATCGGGCGCGGCGACCACGGTGTCGCTGCCCTTGAGCACCACCACCGCGCCGCTGCGCCGGGCAGCCGCGCGGGCACGCGCGAGCTTGTCGCCGCTGGCATCGAAGAGGCGCACGAACTCGCCTTCGTGCGGGGTCAGCACGCAGGGGCCGTGGATCGCATCGAACAGCGTCGCCGGGTCGCGCTCGAAGACCGAAAGCGCATCGGCATCGAGCACAGTGGCGCGTTTGGTCTTCAGCATGGACAGCACGCGCCCACGCGTTTCCTGGCCCAGCCCAGCCCCCGGGCCGATCAGCAGCCCCGTGTAGCGCACGTCGGCCAACAACCCATCGAGGTCCGACTGGCTTGCAACCGGCGTCACCATGACGCTGGTCAACGCCGCGGCGTAGACCGGCAGTGCAAGCGGTGCCACCGCAATGGTGACCAGGCCCGCTCCGACCCGTGCCGCTGCACGGGCGGCCATGCGGGCTGCGCCGGTGGTGGGGTAGCCGCCAACTACCAGTGCATGGCCCCGCGTGTACTTGTTGCCTTGCGGTTCCGGTGCAGGCAGCGCGTCGGCCCACAGTCGCGGGTCGTTCTCAAAGGTGTCGGGCACCACCGTGTCGAACACGGCGTCAGGCGTGCCGATGTCGGCGACCACCACCTCCCCGCACAGCGCACGGCCGGGCTGCAGCAGGTGGCCGGGCTTCTTGCGAAAACAGGTCACGGTGAGCACGGCCTGCACCGCGCCCACAGCCTCGCCGGTGTCGCCCATCAGGCCGCTGGGCACATCGACGGCGATGACCGCCATCCCGCGCGCCGCGACGGCCGCCAGCGTCTGCGCGGCCACGCCTTCGAGCGGGCGGCTCAGGCCGGCGCCGAAGATCGCGTCGACGACCAGCTCGGCCCCGTCCAGCGCCGCCGGCGACATCGCCTCCACCGGCCCGCGCCACAGCCCCGCATGGTGCGCCGCGTCGCCGCGCAGTTGCTCGCGCGGCACCAGCAAGGCCACGCGCACGGGCCAGTCGGCCTCGGCCAGCCGCCGCGCGGCCACAAAACCGTCGCCGCCGTTGCTGCCGGGTCCGCACAGCACCACCACCGGGCGTACGGTCCACCGCCGCATGATCTCGAGCGCCACCGGACGCCCGGCACGCTCCATCAGCACGGTGGACGGAATGCCCGCCACCACCGTGAGGCGGTCCGCCTCCGCCATCTGCCGCGTGGTCAACAACGCAGTGCCGGTGTGCATGCCTGTGTCCATCACGCAATGCTTTGCAGCGCGGCGAATGCCCAGCCGATGCCTGTACAGCCCCTCAATGGGGCGCCGCCATGTGCCCGGTGCGCACCAGCTTCTTGTTGACGAATTCCTGGATGCCCAGTTCGCCCAGTTCCCGGCCATAGCCCGAGGCCTTGATGCCGCCGAAGGGCAGCCGCGCGTCGGTCCAGTCGATGTTGTTGACGAACACCATGCCCGCATCGATCTGGCTGGCCACGCGCTCGCCACGCGACGCGTCCTTCGTCCACACCGATGCGCCCAGGCCGAAGTCCGAGTCGTTGGCCAGTGCGATCGCCGCGGCCTCGTCCTGGACGCGGAAGAGCGAAACGACGGGGCCGAAGAACTCGTCGCGGAACGCCGGGTTGCCGGGGGCGATGTCGGTCAGGATCGTCGGTTGCATGAAGGCGCCCACGCGGTCGAGGCGCCGGCCCCCCATCACCAGCTTCGCGCCGGCTTGGACCGCGGCATAGACCTGCGCCAGGAGTTGCACCAGTGCCGCCTCGGTGGACAACGGCCCGAGCGTGGTCTTCTCGTCCATCGGGTCACCCGGCACCAGCGATGCCAGCGCCGCCTGGAAGCGTGCCAGGAACTTGTCGGCCACCGACTCCAGCACGATGAACCGCTTGGCCGCGCAGCAGGTCTGCCCGGCGTTGTACATGCGGCCCCAGACGGCCCACGGAATCACCTTGTCGAGGTCCGCGTCGTCGAGCACGATGAAGGCGTCGCTGCCACCCAACTCCATGGTTGTCTTCTTCAGGTGCAGGCCGGCCCGTCCCGCCACGGCGCGCCCGGCCGCGACGCTGCCGGTCAACGCGACCCCACGGATGCGTGGGTCGTCGATGACGCGGTCACTCTGCGCATGCGAGATCATGAGGTTCGTGTAGGCACCCTGCGGCGCACCGGCGTCGCGCAGCAGCTGCTCGAAGGCCAATGCGCACTGCGGCACGCAGCTGGCGTGCTTCACGACCAGGGTGTTGCCTGCCATCAACTGCGGCCCGGCCACACGCGCCAGCTGGTAGTAGGGAAAGTTCCACGGCTCGACGCAGAACAGCACCCCCAGCGGGCTGCTTTCGATGTGCGCGTCTCCATGCCGAGGGTGCGGCTTGACCGGTGCCAGGAAGTCCTTGGCATGCTTGGCGTAGTAGTCCAGGATGTCGGCGCTGAAAGCGACCTCGCCGCGCGCCTCGTCGATGCGCTTGCCCATCTCCAGCGTCGCCAGGCGGGCGAAGCCGTCCACGTTGGCACGCAGGAGGTCGGCGGCCTTGTGCAGGATGTGGGCGCGCTCGCCGTAGTGGACATGCCGCCAGCTCTGGAAGCAGCGCTCGGCGTTGGCAAGCGCCTGGTCGAGCTGCGTGGTGCTGAGGTGCTCGAAGCTCTGGAGCAACGTGCCGGTGCAGGGGTCGACGCTTTGGTAGGGCATGGGGATGGTCCGATCACGGAGTGGGTGGAGAGGCTGTGCCTGCAGCTCCATCGCCGGCGCAAGGCGCGTCGGCGAATCGCAGCAGCTAACGACCACAGCATGCGGGCCATGCCGCGTGCGGGTCTGTACGTTGGGGTACCCAATGGCCATCGCGCACCCACGGCAGAGGGCGCTGCGGAGGTCGCCTTCGCAGGGATGCGTGGGTTGACGTACATACCCGGCCCTGGTGGACGCCCAGACTGGCCGCTCCCATCAACCAACCGAAAGCACAGCATGAAGACAGACAGCCAACTCCAGCAGGACGTGATCGCCGAACTCCAATGGGAGCCATCGGTCACGGCACCCGGCATCGGCGTGGAGATCAAGGGCGGCATCGCGACCCTGGCAGGCGAGGTGGGCAGCTACGCGGAGAAGCTGGCCGCCGAGAGCGCGGCACAGCGCGTGTCGGGCGTGAAGGCAGTCACCACCGAACTCAAGGTCAAGCCCACGGGCAGCGGCAAGCGCAGCGATGCGGACATCGCCCTGGCGGTGGAGAAGGTTCTGCTGTGGACCACCTGGGTTCCGGACAAGACCATCAAGGTGCTCGTCGAAAAAGGGTGGGTGACCTTGTCCGGCAACCTGGAGTGGCAGTTCCAGCGGCAGACTGCAGCGGACAGCGTGCGCGGCCTGGCGGGCGTGACGGGTGTCAGCAACCAGATCGCGATCAAGCCGCATCCTTCGATCAGCGTGGTGAAGGCGGACATCGAGGCGGCACTGAAGCGCAGCGCCGCCGCGGATGCCAAGAAGATTTCGGTCAGCATCGACGGCGCCGACGTGGCGCTCACGGGCACGGTCCACAGCTGGACCGAGCGCGACACCGCGACCACCGCCGCCTGGGGCACGCCGGGCGTCCGCAATGTGGTCGACAAGATGACGCTGTCATTCTGATGTCACCCGCCAGGCATGCGCACAGTGGGCACGGCGACGTGCCTGCCCGCGGCACGCCAGGGTCTACAAACCCCGTACGGCGCGCATCCCGCGCCGCACAACACCAAGGATATGCATCATGAAAAAGAATTTGTCGATGGTCGCACTGGCCATTGCCGCAGGGCTGTGCCCTGCTGGCATGGCGGTGGCCCAGACCGCCGGGTCGTCCACCACCATCGGGCTCAGCGTCATGGAGTCCACCGAGGTCGCGATGGGCTGGAGCGTCAAGAAGACGCTGATGGGCAAGACGGTCTACAACGACCAGAACCAGAAGGTGGGCAAGGTGGAGGACCTGATCATCTCGCCGGACAGGAACGTGTCCTTCGTCATCGTGGGCGCCGGCGGCTTCGTCGGCATCGGCCGCCATGACGTGGCGATCCCGGTGTCCCAGATCCAGGACCAGGCGGGCAAGCTCGTGATGGCCGGTGCCACCAAGGACAGCGTCAAGGCGTTGCCGCGCTTCGAGTACGCCAACGATGCGAGCCGCCGCGACCGTTTCGTGGCCGCGGCCGAAAAGGACATCGCAAGCGGCAAGACCATGGTCGCTGACATGGAAAAGAGGGCCGGCACCGCCGCCACCGATGCGAAGGCCAAGCTCGATACGCAGATCAGCACCTTGCAGGGAGAAGTGAAGGCCGCCGAGACGAAGCTCGGCGAATTGAAGGAGGCCTCCACGCTGCGCTGGAAGGACTTCGAGGCTGGCGTCAGCGCGGCCACGGCCCGCGTGCGCAAGTCCATGGAAACCACCACCGGCTGACAACCGGCGGCAGATCCAGGCAAGCGGCGTCGGCCTTATGCGCCGATGCCGCTTGTCAGCGCGGGGTCGGCCCAATAACCGGTGCGGCCATGGTGGCCGTACAGGCCCACGTCCTGCGCGCGGCCCCAGGTCTGGCTCGGGTCATAGGCGGGTGCGCTCTTCAAGGATGCGCGGCTCATGTCGACCGACACGGTTTCGTTGAGCCAGTGCACGCCGCTGATCCACGCCGGCGCGACCAGCACCTTGTGGCCGGCCCACCAGCTGCCGGTGTCGACGATGAGGTAGTCGATGGCCCAGGTCGCGTCGTCCACGAGGTATCCCGCGACGTGGCCGATCTCGCCATCGGTCGCCTGCAACGTGTAGCCGCTGACCGCATTGCAGCTGCGCAGGTGCGGGTCGTCTTTGCGGTGGCGGGCCCGCTCCGCGCGCAGTGCGGCCTCCATTTCGCGCTCGCGTTCTGCCCGGTCCACCCGGCCGACCCCGTAGCCGTCGTAGCCCGGTGCCATGGCATAGGGATAGAGACCGTCGCCCCACATGCCTGCGCCGCCCCAGTAGGCGGGATATCCATAGAACCCCATGTAGCCCTCTTCCTGCTGCCGTGAGACAGGCTGGTGGGTGTCGATGTCCGGGCTGTTGCGGACCTGCTCCTTGGTGATGGACACGCCGATGGTGTGCTCCCGCCAGTCCGGTTGCTGCAGCGAAATGGGGGAGATCAGCACCTGGCGGCTGGATAGCCAGGAGCCGGTCTCCACCACCAGGTAGCGGATGA
Organism: Burkholderiaceae bacterium; assembly: GCA_965278985.1. Taxonomy (GTDB): domain Bacteria; phylum Pseudomonadota; class Gammaproteobacteria; order Burkholderiales; family Burkholderiaceae_C; genus CAISIP01. The sequence continues at coordinate 6,037,698 of OZ257131.1, forward strand.
CCCAGGCGTCGTCGTCGAAGTACAGGTCCTTCACATGGCCGATGGGTCCATCCTTGGCGCCGATGGCGTAGGTTTCGAGGTCTTTGGTGGTGCGTAACATGGTGTGTGTCCTTGGAAGAAATGGGTTGTGGCGCTATCAGTGTCCGGAGCCGTCGCCGTTGCGCGAGGCTTCGAACAGGAACCAGGTGCGCCGTTCGGTCTGGTCGATCCAGGTCTCGATGAGGCTGGTGGTGGCGATGTCCCGGTGCTCCGCGCACACCTCGTGCGCCTCGCGCAGGCTCGCCGCCAGGGTCTTGTTGTCGTCGCGCAGCTCGGCCAGCATGTCCAGCGGTTCGACGTAGTCGGCATCGTTGTCGAGCACCCGTTGCAAGCGGGCGATGTGCCCGATCGAGCGCAACGTGGTGCCGCCCACCTTGCGGATGCGTTCGGCGATGGGGTCCGTCATCGCGAACAGCTCATCGCCATGGTCATCGAGCAGCAGGTGGTAGTCGCGGAAGTGCGGACCGCTCATGTGCCAATGGAAATTCTTCGTCTTGAGGTAGATCGTGAACACGTCGGCGAGGATGCCGTTCATCGCTCCTGCGATGTCCTTGGTCGCGTCGGACTTCAGGTCCGTGGGCGTGACCAGCGGGGCCTCGCGCCGTGCCTTGAGCTCCTGTACTTTCGTTGCGCTTGGGGTCTTCATGGAGGGTCCTTTGTGGTTGGGGGAATCGTTGGTGGGGGCGCCACGCCGTGCTAGCGTGCGCTTCAGAGTTCTTTCACTTCGGCATCGACGACGTCGTCGTCCGCCTGCGCGCGTGCTGCCGCCGCCTGCCCGCCGGGGCCGCTGGTGGCGGAGCCAGCACCGGCCTGTGATCGGGCACTCGCCTTCTCTCCGAGTTTCTGCACTGCGGCGGTGAGTGCTTTTGTCCGTTCCTCGATCACGGCCCCGTCTTCGCGCGTGAGGGCTTCTTCCAGCTTCTGGATGGCGGTGTCGATGCTGTGCTTGTCGGCGGCGTCAACGCCGCTGCCGAGGTCCGCCAGCGACTTCTTCGCGCCGTAGACCGTGGCTTCAGCCGCGTTACGCGCCTGCGCGAGTTCGACCTTCTTCCGGTCGTCGGCGGCGTTGAGCTCGGCGTCCTTCACCATCTTCCGGATCTCGGCCTCCGACAGGCCCGAGTTCGCCTTGATGGTGATCCTGTTCTCCTTGCCCGAGCCCTTGTCCTTGGCGCCTACGTGCAGGATGCCGTTGGCGTCGATGTCGAAGGACACGTCGATCTGCGGGGTGCCGCGCGCGGCCGGCGGGATGCCCTCGAGGTTGAATTCGCCCAGCGCCTTGTTGCCCGCGGCAATCTCGCGCTCGCCCTGGAACACCTTGATGGTCACGGCCGGCTGGTTGTCGTCGGCGGTCGAGAAGGTCTGCGAGAACTTGGTGGGGATCGTCGTGTTCTTGGCGATCATCTTGCTCATGACGCCGCCCATGGTCTCGATGCCCAGCGACAGCGGCGTCACGTCCAGCAGCAGCACATCCTTGCGGTCGCCCGCGAGCACCTGGCCCTGGATGGCGGCGCCCACGGCCACGGCTTCGTCGGGGTTCACGTCCTTGCGCGGTTCCTTGCCGAAGAACTCCTTCACCTTGTCCTGCACCTTGGGCATGCGGGTCTGGCCGCCAACGAGGATCACGTCACGGATGTCGGAGACGCTCACGCCGGCGTCCTGGATGGCCAGGCGGCACGGGGCGATGGTGCGTTCGATCAGCTCGTCGACCAGCGATTCCAGCTTGGCGCGTGTGAGCTTGATGTTCAGGTGCTTTGGGCCCGACACATCGGCCGTCACATACGGCAGGTTGATGTCGGTCGCCGCGCTGGCGGACAGTTCGATCTTGGCCTTCTCCGCGGCATCCTTCAGGCGCTGCAGGGCGAGCACATCCCGGGTCAGGTCGACGCCTTGTTCCTTCTTGAACTCGGTCACGAGGAAATCGATGATGCGCTGGTCGAAGTCTTCGCCGCCCAGGAAGGTGTCTCCGTTGGTGGACAACACCTCGAACTGCTGTTCGCCATCGACGTTCGAGATCTCGATGATCGACACGTCGAAGGTGCCGCCGCCCAGGTCATAGACCGCAATCTTCCGGTCGGCCTTGTCCTGCTTGTCCAGGCCGAAGGCCAGGGCCGCGGCGGTGGGTTCGTTGATGATGCGCTGGACGTTCAGGCCGGCGATGCGGCCGGCGTCCTTGGTGGCCTGGCGCTGCGCATCGTTGAAGTAGGCCGGCACCGTGATCACGGCGTCGGTGACAGGTTCGCCCAGGTAGTCTTCGGCGGTCTTCTTCATCTTGCGCAGGATCTCGGCGCTGATCTGCTGCGGTGCCAGCTGCTTGCCGCGCACGTCCACCCAGGCGTCACCGTTGTCGGCCTTGCAGATGCTGAAGGGCATGAGTTGGATGTCCTTCTGCACTTCCTTCTCGTCGAACTTGCGGCCGATCAGGCGCTTGACCGCGTAGATCGTGTTCTTGGGGTTGGTGACGGCCTGGCGCTTGGCAGAGGCGCCGACCAGCACCTCACCGTCCTCACGGTACGCGACGATCGAGGGCGTGGTGCGGGCGCCTTCCGCGTTCTCGATGACACGCGTGGTGTTGCCTTCCATGATCGCCACGCACGAGTTGGTGGTGCCGAGGTCGATGCCGATGGTTCTGGACATGGTGGGGTTGCTCCTGGAGACGGGTGGATGGGTGGGTATGACTTCACCAGTCTGCGCGGGCGCGCGGCCGACGTATGTGGGCCACCGTACCTTTTCTGGAATGAGCGGAAGAACTCAGAGCCGCACCCGCGCGCCCAGCTCGATGACGGCGTTGTCCGGCAGCCGGAAGAACCGCGCCGCCTGGCTGGAGGAGTCGCGCACCATGGCCGCGAACATCTTCTCGCGCCAGCCGGCGAGGCCACGCGCCTGCCCGGGCACCAGCGTGGCGCGGCTCAGGAAATAGCTGGTCTGCATCGGCGCCAAGTCCAGGCCCGGCGCGTTGCACAGGCACAGGGCCTGCGGCACGTCGGGGGTGTCCATGAACCCGAAGTGCAGCGTGACCTGCCAGAAGCCGTGGCCCAGCGGCACGGTGTCCACACGCTGCGCGGCGTCCATCCAGGGCACCTCGTGGAAGCGCACGTGCACGACCACGTTGCAGGCATGCAGCACCTGGTTGTGCTTCATGTTGTGCAGCAGCGCACCGGGCACGGTGCTGGGCTCGGTCACCAGGAACACCGCGGTGCGCGCCACCCCGCGGCACGCGGCGAGGCTCGGGCCGGTGAGGAAGGGCAGCAAGGGCAGGCCGTCGCGCCGTTCCATCGCCATGAGCCGCGCGCGGCCCTGGGACCAGGTGCCCATAGCCAGGAACAGCAGTGCACCGATGGCCAGCGGGAACCAGCCGCCATCGAAGAACTTAATGATGCACCCCATCACCAGCAGCGTGTCCACGGCCAGGAAGAACAGCGTCACGCCCCAGGCCACGGGCGCCGGCAGCCGCCAGGCCTCGCGCAGCACGAACCAGGCCAGCACCGTGGTGATCAGCATCGTCAGCGTCACCGCGATGCCGTAGGCCCCGGCCAGCGCGCCCGAGCTCTGGAACGCCAGCACGGCGGCCAGCACGCCGACCAGCAGCGCCCAGTTGACGGCGGGCAGGTAGACCTGGCCGGCCTCCCGTGCCGAGGTGTAGCGCACCTCCATGCGCGGCAGGAAACCGAGCTGGATGGCCTGCCGCGTCATCGAGTAGGCGCCGGTGATCACCGCCTGCGAGGCGATGATGGCCGCCACCGTGGCCAGCAGCACAGCCGGCAGCGCCAGCATCGGCGGGAACATGCGGAAGAAAGGGTTGTCGATGGCGGTGGGGTCGCCGATCAGCAGCGCGCCCTGTCCCATGTAGTTCAGCGCCAGCGCCGGCAGCACCATGCCGGCCCATGCCAGCTGGATCGGCCGCCGGCCGAAGTGCCCCAGGTCGGCATAGAGCGCCTCGGCGCCCGTCAGTGCCAGCACGATGGCGCCCACGGTGGCGAAGAGTTTCCAGCCACGGGCCATGAGGAAGCTCCAGGCCTGCGATGGATCGAGCGCCGCCAGGATGGCCGGCTGCTGCGCGATGTGCAGCACGCCACTGACTGCCAGACAGCCGAACCACAACACCATCACCGGGCCGAAGGCCTTGCCGATGGCCCCCGTGCCGCGGCGCTGCACCAGGAATAGGCCGACCAGCACGCCCATGGACAGTGGCACCACATAGGCCTTGAGCGCGGGCGCGACTATCTCCAGCCCCTCCACCGCGCCCAGCACCGAGATGGCCGGCGTGATCAGGCTGTCGCCATAGAACAGCGTGGCGCCGGCCACGCCCAGCAGCAGCAGGCCCCTGCGGCGCGCCGCCCTGCGGCTGCCGGGTGCGGCCGAGGCACCGGCCGCCAGCGAGGCCAGCGCGAGGATGCCGCCTTCGCCATGGTTGTCGGCGCGCAGGACCAGCAGCACGTACTTGAGGGTCACCACCAGCATCAGCGCCCAGAAGACCACCGAGACCGCGCCCACGATGTGCGGTGCGTCCAGCGGCACGCCCGTGGCCGGCGTGAAGACCTGGGCCATGGTGTAGAGCGGGCTGGTGCCGATGTCGCCATAGACCACACCCAGCGCGGCCAGCGTCATCAGCGGCAGGCCCTGGCGCGCGGGAACTGCGCCACCGCCGGCGGCCACGGGAGCGGGGGCGGAGGCATAGGGGGGAGGGTGGTCGTCCATGGCCCAATGTCCTCGCGGAGGGCGCTGGACATCTGTGCGTTGACGAACCCCCGCGCGATTGCGTGGTTTAGTGCCCTTGCTGCGCCATGCGTACGGCGGCGTACAGAGCGGCGCAGGCAACGGCCCCAGGATGCGGCCATGCCTCCCACCACCACACGCAGCGCAAGGATCACCGGGCCCGTGTGTTACCGGGCCAGCACGGGCCGGCGCCGGCGCATTCCCCTGGGCCCCTGCCTGGTGGAGCGCGGCGACGGCCCGCTGGTGGACATCATCTGGGGTGCCAGCGGACAGCACAGCGCCGCGCTGCCGACCGAGGCGCTGGCCACGGCCGAGGACAGCGGCCACCTGGTGATGCTGGACGGCTGACAGGGGGGCGCATGTCTACACGGCACGCGAACAGGGGGGCAGATGCGGACCCCCATCCCTTGGCTGCAGCCACCACCCGCATTGCGCCCGCCGACGCGCACATGCTGGAGGGCTTGCAACGCGGCGCCTTCGACTATTTTCCCAAGGCCACCCACCCGCGCAACGGGCTGGTCGCGGACACCTCGCGCCGGGACGCACCGTGCAGCATCGCGGTGGTGGGTTTTGCGCTGTCCGCCTACCCGGTAGCGGTGGCGCACGGCTGGATCACGCGGGCCCATGCCGTGCAGCATTGCCTGGCGGCGTTGCGCTTCTTCGCGGCCAGCGACCAGACCGGCGGCGTGGCGTCCACGGGCTACCGCGGCTTCTACTTCCATTTCCTGGACATGGACAGCGGCCTGCGGGCCTGGCAGTCCGAACTGTCGTCCATCGACACCGCGCTGCTCGTGGCCGGCATGCTCAGCGCCGCGGCCTACTTCGACCAGGCCTCGGCGGACGAAACCGAGCTGCGCCAGCTGGCCGATCGGTTGTACGCCCGTGTGGACTGGCGCTGGGCACAACACGCCGGCGATGCGGTGGCACTGGGCTGGAAGCCCGAGTGCGGCTTTCTGAACTATGGCTGGCAGGGCTACAACGAAGCACTGCTGTTGTACGTGCTGGGGCTGGGCTCGCCCACGCACCCGCTCACGGACGCCAGCTTCGCGGCATGGACCGTGACCTACCAGTGGGAGAACCTCTACGGCATCGACTTCCTGTATGCCGGACCGCTGTTCATCAACCAGTTCTCGCACGCCTGGATCGACCTGCGCGGCATCCGCGACCGCTTCATGCGCGAGAAGGACTGCGACTATTTCGACAACAGCCAGCGCGCCACGCGCATCCAGCAGGAGTACGCCCTGCGCAACCCGCGGGGCTTCCAAGGTTATGGCGAAGACTGCTGGGGCCTGTCGGCGGGCGAGGGCTCCAGCATCGAGCCCCGCTGCGTGGCCGGCCAGCGCCAGGCCTTCTACGGCTATGCCGCGCGTGGCGTGCCATGGGGCCCGGATGACGGCACCATCGCCGGCCCGTCGGCGCTGGCCTCGCTCGTGTTCGCGCCGGAGATGGCACTGGCGGCCGTCCGCAGCATGGTGCAACGGCAAGCGGCCAGCCGCCTGTTGCACAGCAGCGGCTTCAACCCCACAGCCAGCCCGGACGGCATAGCACCCTGGGTGTCAGAAGGCGAGTTCGGGCTCGACCAGGGCATGAGCGTGTTGATGGTCGAGAACTTCCTCACCGGGCTGCCGTGGCGGCTGAATCGCGGCATCGCCTGCATCCGCAATGGCTTGCGCCGCGCGGGCTTCGAAGGCGGGTGGCTGCATGCCCACTGAGCCGGCACCGGACTCCATGCCTGCAGCGCTGGCCGACCCGCAGCCCGCGGGCAACCTGCGGCCTGTCGGCTGGCAGAACCCGCAACCCCGCGGCACCTACGACCTGGTGGTCATCGGCGCCGGTCCGGGTGGCCTGGTGGCGGCACGCGCCGCGGCCGCGACCGGTGCCCATGTGGCGCTGGTCGAGCGCCACCAGCTGGGAGGCGACAGCCTGAACTATGGCTGCATCCCGTCGAAATCCCTCATCCGCACCGCGCGCATCTACGCCGACATGCGCAACGCCGCGAACTTCGGGGCCGCCGCGCCGGCCGGTATCACGGTCGACTTCCCGCTGGCGATGGCACGCATGCGGCGGGTGGTGGCCCGCCTCAGCCGGACCGACTCCGCGGCAGGCCTGGTGCGCGAGGGCATCGACCTCTTCTTCGGCCACGCGTGTTTCGCCGGGCCGGACACGGTGGATGTGGACGGCGTGCGGCTTCGATTCAAGAAGGCCATCATTGCCACCGGGTCGCGCTCCTTGCTGCCGGGCATCCCGGGGCTGGCCCATGCAGGATTCCTGACCAACGAGACCGTGTTCGACCTGCAGGCCCTGCCGCCCAGCGTGATGGTGATCGGCGGCGGACCGTTGGGCTGCGAGCTGGCGCAGGTGTTCGCACGCTTCGGCGCGCGCACGCTCATCTCGCACAGCGAGCCGCTGTTCCTGCCCAAGGAAGAGCGCGATGCGGCGCAGATGGTGTCGGACGCGCTGGCGCGTGACGGCGTGGAGATCCACCTCAACAGCACGGTCACCAGCGTGCGCATGGAAGGCGGGCGCAAGGTGGTGGCCCTCACGAACGACGGCAACACCGCCACCACGGTGGTGGACACCATCCTCACGGGCATCGGCCGCCTGCCCGCCGTGCAGGGCCTGGATCTGGAGAGGGCGGGCGTGGCCTGGGACGCGGAAGCCGGCGTGCAGGTGGACGACTTCCTGCGCACCAGCAACCCCCGCATCTTCGCGGTGGGTGATGTGTGCCTGGACCACCAGTTCACCAACACGGCGGAAGCCTCGGCCCGCATCGCGGTGCGCAACGCCTTGTTCCTCGGCCGCCAGCGCATCGGCGCGCTCACCGTGCCGTGGTGCACCTACACCGACCCGGAGGTGGCCCACGTGGGCCTGTACGTGCGGCAGGCGCGCGAGCGCGACATTCCCGTCAAGACCTTCACCGTGCCCATGCACGACGTGGACCGCGCCGTGACGGACGGCGAGGAGACCGGCTTCGTGAAGATCCATGTGCGCGAAGGTACCGACAGGATCCTGGGCGCCACCATCGTGGCACGCCATGCCGGGGAAATGGTCAATGTCATCTCGCTGGCGATGGTGGCCGGCATCGGCCTGGGCGCGCTGGCGGAGGTGATCCACGCCTACCCGACGCAGGGCGAGGCGATACGGCAGGCGGCGCAGGCCTACCAGCGCACGCGGTTTTCCACGGGGACCGCGGGGCGGGCGCGGCGCTGGCTGCGGCGGTGAGGCGTCGCGCAGGCTCGGCCGTCGTGCACCCTGGGCTTCGCCCGGAGGTTCGGCAACGTACCGACGCGCGGCGCCCGCAGCCCTAGGCTGGAACGGTACCGCGAGCGAACCGCCAGCGGGCATTCCCTCTGCAGGCAACCCTCTGTTGAAAGCGAGCCCCGATGGACCTACCGAAACTGGCCGCGGCATCCGAGACAGGCCAGGGCCACGCAGGCCATCGCGACGCTGCCACGCGTGCAGCGGCCCCCGCATCCGCATCCGCGGCCGGCATCGGTGAGGCAACGCAGTTGCTGCGCCGGCTGTTCCGCGGCTTCGATGGCAGCCTGGCCGTGCGCCTGTGGGACGGCCACACGCTGCGGCTGGGCCAGCGCGGCCTGGCAACTGGCATTCCCGCGTTCACGCTGGTATGCCACAGCCCGCAGGCCATTTGCGCCGTGGTGCTGGGGCGAGACCGCCTTCGCCTGGCCGAGGTCTACTTCGGCGGGGGCATCGACATCGAAGGCGACTTCTTCGCGGCACTGCACCTGAAGGACCATCTCGACGCGCTACGCATGTCGTGGCGCGACCGCCTGGGCGTGCTGCTGCCGGCCTTGCGCCTGCAACGCATCGGCAGGGCGCTGGCACGCGGTACCGCCCGTCAGGCCACGTTGACCGGGCGCGCGGTGAAGGCGCATTCCCGCAGCGAGAACCGCGATGCCGTCGGCTTCCACTACGACGTGTCCAACGCCTTCTACGCGCTGTGGCTGGACGCGGCGATGGTCTACTCCTGTGCCTACTTCGAGCGCGCCGATGACACGCTCGAACAGGCGCAACGCGCCAAGCTGGAGCACATCTGCCGCAAGCTGCAGCTCTCGCCCGGCGACAGGTTCCTGGACATCGGCTGCGGCTGGGGTGCCCTGATGATCCATGCCGCGCGGCACCATGGCGTGCGGGCCCACGGCGTGACGCTGAGCCAGCGCCAGTTCGCGCTGGCCGAGGAGCGCATCCGCCAGGCCGGCGTGGCGGACCGCGTGACCGTGGAACTGCGCGACTACCGCGACCTGCAGGGCGAGGCGGTGTACGACAAGATCGCCAGCGTGGGCATGTTCGAGCACGTCGGGCTCCGGAACCTGCCGATCTACTTCGCCACCGTGCAGCGCCTGCTCAAGCCCTCGGGCCTGTTCCTCAACCATGGCATCACGCACTACCGGGAAGGGTGGGACAAGAAGACGCTGTCCACCGAGTTCATCAACCGCTACATCTTTCCGGACGGCGAGCTCGACACGGTGAGCCACATCCAGCGCGGCATGGAGCGTGCCGGTTTCGAGATCGCCGACGTGGAGGCGCTGCGCCCGCACTACGCGCTGACCCTGCGGCACTGGGTGGCGCGGCTGGAGCAACACCACGACGCAGCCCTGCAATACGTCAGCGAGTCCACCTACCGGGTGTGGCGGCTGTACATGGCCGCCTGCGCGCTGGAGTTCGAATCGGCCGATATCGGGGTCTACCAGATGCTCGCCAGCAAGGGCCTGGCCGGCGCGGCGACGTTGCCATTGACACGCAGGCACCTGTATCTGCCGCAGGAGGAGGCGCTCTGAAGCGGGCCCCAGGCCTGGCCATCGCTGTGCCCGGCGACCGTGCTGCTGCACGGGCACTGCGTGCGCGCGCAGCGGCCGTGTGCCTGCTGCTGGCGGCCGCCGGGTGCGCCCCGATGCACCCCGGCGTGCCGCCGTCTTTCGCCGTGCAGGTGCCAGCCACCTGGTCGGTGCCGGATACCGTGGCGGACATCGCATCGGCCACGGGTGCGGCCACGCCGCTTGCAGGCTGGTGGTCGCGCTTCGACGACGCACTGCTCACGCAACTGGTCGCACAGTCGCTGCGGGCCAATACCCGGGTGGCCAGTGCGCAAGCCGCGCTGCGCCAGGCCCGTGCGCTGCGCGATGGGGCCGCCGCGGCGCTGCTGCCCACGCTGGGCAGTTCGGCATCGGCGCAGCGCAGCAGCGCCGATGCGGCCAACGTGCCTGGTGGCAGGCGTAGCACCAACACCTTCCAGGCGGCTCTGGATGCGCAGTGGGAGCTGGACATCTTCGGCGCCAACCGCAGCGCGCTGGAGGCGGGCGAGGCCGTGGCGCAGTCCAGCGCGGCCAGCCTGGGGGACGTGCGGGTGTCGATCGCCGCCGAAGTGGCGCTGGCCTACATCGGCTTGCGCAGCAGCCAGCTGCGCTTGGGGATCGCGCAGCAGAACCTGGCCAGCCAGCAGGAGACGCTGCAGATCACGCGGTGGCGGCAGCAGGCCGGCCTCGTCACCGTGCTGGAGTCCGAGCAGGCCCGTGCCGCGGCCGAGCAGACGGCTGCGTTGCTGCCGGCGCTGCAGACCGGCATCGACCAATCCGGCCACGCGCTGGCGGTGCTGGCGGGCGAAGCGCCTGCCGCGTTGGCAGAGGTATTCGCCGTGGCGGGCCCGGTGCCGCAGGCGGGCGCTGCGCTGGCCTTGCGCCTGCCCGCCGAGACCGTGCGCCAGCGCGCCGACATCCGCGCGGCCGAGTACCAGGTGGCAGCTGCAGCGGCCCGCGTCAGCCAGGCGCAGGCGGCCGCCTTGCCGAGCTTCGCGCTGGGTGGCTCGCTGGGCCTCCACGCGCTGACGCTCGGCGCGCTCACCCATGGCGCCTCGGTGGTGGGCAGCCTGCTGGCCAGTGTGCAGCTGCCGGTGTTCGACGGCGGCGCGATCCGTGCGCAGGTCGATGCGCAGCAGGCCGCCCTGGCGCAGAGCCAGCAGGCCTACTGGGCCGCGGTGCTGCTGGCCTTGCAGGAGGTGGAAGACGCGCTGGTGGCGCTGCGCGGCGACCGCCTGCGGCTGGAGCGCCTGGCCAACGCCGCGGACGCCGCCACCAACGCCGCGGCGCTGGCGCGCCAGCGCTACAGCAGCGGGCTGGTGGACTTCCAGACCGTGCTGGAGACCCAGCGCACCCAGCTCGCGACACAGGACGGCGTGGCCGCCGCGCGCGCCGACGTCAGCAGCGACCATGTGCGCCTGTACAAGGCCCTCGGCGGCGGCTGGGAGCCGGACGGCGCGCTGCAGGTGGGGGCATCGCCATGAACGCGCCCGTGCCGACCGCTGCATCGGCGCCTTCCACGGTGCCAGGCAACGCCGGGGCCAGCGCGGGCAGCACCGACGGCGCGGTGGACATCGCCACCCTCCTGGACGAACCCTCCGCACGCGCCTGGTACCGTCGCCCGCTGCCGTGGGCGGCGGTGGTCGCCGCGCTGCTGTGCGCCGCCGGCCTGTGGTGGTGGCTCGCCAACCGTGCCGCCAGCGCCGCACCGGCCTACGTGACGCAGCCCGTGGCACGCGGCGACCTCATGCTGCAGGTCACCGCCAACGGCACGCTGCAGCCCACCCGCGCGATCACCATCGGCAGCGAACTCTCGGGTACCGTGCGCGAGGTGCGTGTGGACGTCAACGACCCGGTGAAGAAGGGCCAGGTGCTGGTGGTGCTGGACACTGCCAGGCTGCACGACCAGATCCTGCGCTCGCAGGCTGCGGTCGCCGCTGCGCGGGCCAAGGTGGTGCAGACGGGCGCCACCATCCAGGAGGCGCAGGCCGCCTTCGGCCGGCTCGAAGAAGTGGCGCGCCTGTCGGGCGGCAAGGTGCCGTCCACCGCCGAGCTCGACGCGGGCCGCGCCACGCTGGCGCGTGCTGTGGCCGACAACACCAGCGCACGCGCCGGCGTGAACGACGCCGATGCCGCCTTGTCCACCGACCAGACCAACCTGTCCAAGGCCTCGATCACCGCACCGGCCGATGGGGTCGTGCTCACGCGCACGGTGGACCCTGGCAACACCGTGGCCGCCTCGCTGCAGGCCGTCACGCTGTTCACCATCGCGGAGGACCTGCGCCGGCTGCGCCTGTGGGTCTACGTGGACGAGGCCGACGTCGGCGCGGTCCTGGTGGGCCAGGACGCCACCTTCACGGTGAGCGCCTACCTGGGCCGCGACTACCCGGCACGCATCACGCGGGTTGGCTTCGGCTCCACCATCACCGACAACGTGGTCACCTACCTCACGTACCTGGACGTGGACAACGCCGACCTGAGCCTGCGCCCGGGCATGACGGCCACCGCCACCATCGCGGCGACACGGCGCAAGGGCGTGCTGCTGGTGCCCAACACCGCGCTGCGCTTCACCCCCATCGTGCCCGATGACAAAGCGGCCGCCGGCAAGGGCAGCGGCATCAACCTGCTGCCACGCATGCCCGCCGGCACCCCGCGCCGCTCCGCCGCCACCGGCGGCAGCACGGCCCTGGCCCGCCAGGTGTGGGTGCTGCGCGAGGGTGCGCCCGTGGCCGTGCCGGTGGTGCCCGGCATCAGCGATGGCCACATGACCGAGATCACCGGCGGCGACCTGCAGGCCGGCATGCTGGTCATCACGGACCAGAAGACGGCGGTGCCGAAATGAGCCTGCCGCTCATTCGCCTGCGCGGCGTGACCAGACGCTATGGCAGCGGCGCCACCGAACTCATGGCGCTCAAGGGCATCGACCTGGACATCGCGGCCGGCGAGTTCGTGGCCGTGATGGGCCCCAGCGGCTCGGGCAAGTCCACCGCGATGAACATCCTGGGCTGCCTGGACACGCCCACCAGCGGGCAGTACCTGTTCCAGGGCGCGCATGTGGAGTCGCTTTCGCGCGACCAGCGCGCGCGGCTGCGGCGGCGCTACCTGGGCTTCGTGTTCCAGGGCTTCAACCTGCTCTCGCGCACCTCGGCGCAGGAAAACGTGGAGCTGCCGCTGCTGTACCGCGGCGACAGCGCCAGCGCACGGCGCGCGGCGGCCACGCAGGCGCTGCGCTCGGTGGGGCTGGGCGGCTGGGAGCGCCACACGCCGTCCGAACTCTCCGGCGGCCAGCAGCAGCGCGTGGCGATCGCGCGGGCCATCGTCACCGCGCCGGCCGTGGTGCTGGCCGACGAGCCCACCGGCAACCTGGACACGCAGCGCAGCCACGAGATCATGGGCCTGCTGCTGGCGCTGAACCGCGACCACGCCATCACCGTGCTGATGGTCACGCACGAGCCCGACATGGCCGCCTACGCGCGGCGCATGGTGCACTTCGTGGACGGCGGCATCGCCCGCGACGCGCCCAACCCGCACCCGGTGACCGCCGCACCGGCCGGACTGACCGTGGCCGAAAGCACCTGATGCTGTACAGCGTGTTCCTGCTGGCGTTGCGTTCCGTGCAGCGCAACCTGCTGCGCTCGTTCCTGACCATCCTGGGCATCGTGATCGGCGTGAGTGCGGTGATCACCATGGTCACGCTGGGCAATGGCGCCACGCAATCCATCCAGAGCCAGATCGCGGGCCTGGGCACCAACCTGCTGATGGTGCGGCCCGGCCAGCGCGGCTTCGGCGGAGGCGGGGGCGGCGGTGTGCCGCAGTTCACCGAGGCCGATGCCGCCACCATCGCGGCCCAGATCGGCGGCGTCGCCGCCGTGGCACCGCAGGGCAGCACCAGTGTGACGGTGGTGGCGAACGGCCGCAGCTGGGCCACGGGCGTCACCGGCAGCAGCAACGCCTGGTTCGACACCGGCAACTGGACGCTCGCCAGCGGCCGCATCTTCGACCCCGACGAGCAGCGCGCGGGCGCCGCTGTCTGCGTGATCGGCGAGACGGTGCGCCGCGAGATCTATGGTGGCACGCCGGGCCGCACCGGGCTGGGTGAACAGCTGCGCGTGAAGCAGTTCTCCTGCGACGTGGTCGGCATCCTGGTGGCCAAGGGCCAGGGCGGCATGGGCGACCAGGACGACGTGGTGGTGGTGCCGCTGCACACGCTGCAGCGGCGCGTGACCGGCAGCACCCGGGTGGGTGCCCTGCTGGTGTCGATGGAAGATGGCAGCGACAGCACCCCGCTCAAGGCCAGCCTGCGCCAGCTGCTGCGCGAGCGCCGCAAGCTGGCCGAGGGCGATGACGACAACTTCAACATCTTCGACACGCAGCAGCTGGCCGATACGCTGTCGGGCACGACCCGGGTGCTGACCATGCTGCTGGGCGCCGTGGCCGCCGTCAGCCTGCTGGTGGGCGGCATCGGCATCATGAACATCATGCTGGTGAGCGTGACCGAGCGCACGCGCGAGATCGGCCTGCGGCTGGCGGTGGGCGCGCTGGAGGCCGAGGTGCTGCTGCAGTTCCTGATCGAGGCGGTGGTGCTGTCGGCGCTGGGCGGCGTGGTGGGCATCGCGATTGCCACGGCGGCTTCCTGGGGCCTGTCGCGCGTGATGGGCGTGCCCTATGCCTTCGACCCGGTGATCAACCTGCTGTCGCTGCTGTTCTCGGCCGCCATCGGTGTGTTGTTCGGATATTTTCCGGCGCGCCGGGCGGCGCGCATGGACCCCATCGAGGCGCTGCGGCATGAGTAGCACGGTCCCGCGCCCCGCCATCCAGGAGCCGACATGACATCCTCCACCCGCCAGTCCCCCACGGATCAGGCACCCGCCGAGCGTCCACCACCCTTGCGGCTGTACCTCATCCGGCACGGGGAAACCGCGTGGTCGCTCAGCGGCCGGCACATGGGGCGCACGGACATGGACCTGAGCATCCCTGGCCGGCAGCAGGCCCAGGCGCTGGCGACGTGGCTGCACAACGTCCGCTTCGACCACGTGCGGGCCAGCCCGCTGCAGCGCGCGCGGCAGACCTGCCGCCTGGCGGGACTCGCGCCCACGGAGCAGGTGGAGCCGGACCTGGCGGAGTGGGACTACGGCGACTACGAAGGCCTGTACACGGCGGACGTCCGCCGGCATCGCCCGCACTGGGTCCTCCAGCAGGACGGCTGTCCGGGCGGCGAATCGCCCGCGCAGGTGGCGGAGCGCACGGACCGGCTCCTGGCCCGCCTGCGCACGCTGCAGGGCAACGTCGCGCTGTTTTCCCATGCGCAGTTCGGTGCCGCACTGGCCATGCGGTGGATCGGGCTGCCGGTGCTGCAGGCGAGGCACTTCACGCTGCTGCCGGCATCGGTCAGCGTGCTGGGCCTGGATGCGCGCCACGCAGGCGTGCCGGTCATCGCGTTGTGGAACGCCGTGGCACCGGAGCGGCCGGAATCTCCTTTCTCCACCGGCCCGGCGGACCCGGCGGCGCGGCGGCGCGCCCTCGAGCGCTGGGAGAACGAAGGCGGTGAAGTGCCTCCGCCCAGCACGGCCTGAGCCCTGCGAACTGGCCCCGGGGTCACCCAACGTACAGACGGGGAGCAGCGCCAGGCCCTATGGTTGGAGCCTTTGGGGACGCTGCAACATGACCTACACCACCCTGATGGCCCACCTGGAGACCGGCCGGCCCAACACCGGCCTGCTGCAGATCGTCCGCAGCCTCACGGAACGCATGGACCTGCATGTGACCGGCATCGCCGCGCACCATCCGCAACAGATCTCCGACGGCGAAGGGTTTGCCATGGGTGCGCTGCTGGTCCACGAGGAAACCCAGTCCCTGGCGCTGCTCGCCACGGCGGAAGCGGAGTTCCGTGCCGCGCTGCAGGCCAGCGCGTCGAGCCTGGAGTGGCGCAGCGACATCGTTTTCGACACGGTGTGCAGCTACCTCGCACGCGAAGCCCGCTGCGCGGACCTGCTGGTGACCGGCGTGGCCTCGGGGGCCTTGCTGGAGACGTCCGACCGCGCGAGCCTCGGCGATCTGGTCATGCAGCTGGGGCGCCCGATCCTGGTGGTGCCCGACAAGGCCCGGCCGCTCGCGCTGCAATGCGTGGTGGTGGGATGGACCGATACGCGGGAAGCGCGCCGCGCCACGCTCGACGCCTTGCCGCTGTTGCGCAAGGCCCGGCATGTGTCGCTGGTCGAGGTCGCCGACAAGGGCGACATGGCCAAGGCGCGCGCTCGGCTGGAGGATGTTGCGGTATGGATGCGGCGGCACGGTGTCGCGGTCGAACCCCTCGCGGCGGCGTCGAACGACAACGGCGCATCCCGGCTCTACGACATCGCCAGCGAGGAGGGCGCCGACCTCATCGTGGCCGGTGCCTACGGGCACGGCCGCCTGCGGGAATGGGCCTTCGGCGGCGTCACGCATGACCTGCTGCGGCGTGCGGAGTGCTGCTCGCTCATCTCGCACTGAAGCGCACGACACATCCTGCCCCCACCTCCAGCGTGCCCTGCGTGCCCTGCGTGCCCCGCAGGCTCAGTGCGGCGGCCCCGGGCCGTCGCCCGGTGCGGGCAAGGCGCTTCGGAACACATGGTCCCAGAACGCACTGGTCACGCCGTAACACGCCGGCACTGCCGCATGGGCCGCCTGGTGGTGCAGGGCATGCCAGCGCTTGCGCCGGCGCAGCCATGCGGTGTCGGCGCGCCAATGGTGCGTGGCGTGGTGCGTGACCGTGTAGGCCAGGTACCCCGTCAACACGCCGAGCGTCAGTGCGCAGGCCTGCCACGCGCCGCCCCACCACAGCGCGGGCAGGAACACCAGGGTGGCGATCAGGGCCGCGCTGAAAAGTGTGGGCGTGCAGATCAGGGCGGTAGGGCGCGCATGGTGCGCCGCGTGCCAGCCGCGGAAGGGCTCCATCCCGTGCAGGATGAAGCGGTGCAGCAGGTATTCGGCCGCGCTCCAGCCCAGCAGGCCCGCCACGGCCAGCGCAGTGTTCTGCTGCCACTGGTCGTGCGGGCTCCCGAACAGCAGCAGCCCGAGCAGGACCACGGCGGTGGCGGCATACAGCGCGAAGTCCGCGCGGTAGGCCGCCACGCCGTGCTCCAGCGTGAACAGTCCGGTTCCGCCGGGACTACGCGCGCTCCCAGGCTTCGGCATGGACCACCACGGTACCCGTCTCAATACGCGACGGTGATGTTGTTCACCACGCTGGAGACACCCGACGTGGCCCAGGCCGCATCGGTGGCACCCTGGCGTTCGGACCAGCTCAGCACCTTGCCGCCCAGCGTGACTTCCGAGCCCGACACGTCCACCGAGATGTCGGCCTTGGCACGCCGCTGCAACGCGGCCTCGATGTCGGACTTCACCGACGTGGCAGCCTTGGAAGGCTGGATGGTGATCTGGTCGCTGACGCCCTTGACGCCCTGCAGGTACCGCACGCTGTTGGCCGCGGCGGTCTTCTGGTAGTGCCAACTCACCTCGCCGGTCAGCGTGATCCAGCCCTCTTCGACCTTCACGTGGACCGCGCTCTTGGGGCCGGATGTCACCCACTGCAGCACGCTCATGGCGGCGCGGGCGATGTCCGAGTCGCCCCGCTTGCTGTCGCTGGGCAACTTGACGTCCATCTCCACGGCCAGGGCCTTGACGCCCGCCACGCGCTGGGTGGCGCGTTCGGCGTCCCATTTCTCCGCATAGCTGTCCACG
Organism: Burkholderiaceae bacterium; assembly: GCA_965278985.1. GTDB lineage: Bacteria > Pseudomonadota > Gammaproteobacteria > Burkholderiales > Burkholderiaceae_C > CAISIP01. The sequence continues at coordinate 6,054,983 of OZ257131.1, forward strand.
TGGCCGGCAAGGGTCACCACGCCATCCTGTACCTCCACACCGATGTGCGCCGCGTTGACCGACGGCTCCCATTTCAGTTCGGCGAGGATGTCCTGCTGCAGTTGTGTATCGGTCTTCATGGCTGTGCTTTCAGTGGGTTGTGGAGTGCCAGTGTGGTCGCGGCGACGGAACGCCGTATGTACGGTGGGATGCCTTCGCGGCAGATGCAGCCGGCGCCTTCAGCCATGCGCCAGCGGGTCGCGGCTGGCGGCGCTGCGGGCCGGCGCGCGCGGCGGCAGATGCAGCACGGCTCTTTGTGCATCGGCAACAGTTGGTGCGTCGACGCGCCGAGCCCCGCCCAGCAGCGCGGCGGTCTTCTTCGCGGATGCGTCCTGCGTCTCGGCCGTGGCGGCATCGGAGGGCGCGTGGTGGTGTTGGTGGTGGTGGAATGTCATGGTGGTGTGCTGCCGGAGGGCAGGAAGTGATCGATGCAAAGCGCTGCATCTGCGTTCAGCCGGGATTGCCCGTGGCACGGATCACTCTTGGCTTGCTTCCATTCTTCGACGCCGCCCGCCGCAGGTCTGTACGTCAACGTAGTTCCACCCCAGGCCGAAGGGGAGGGCCATGGCAACACCTGCGGCCGGGGCGTACGTTGGCGTACAGACGCTGGGGCATCAACCCGCGACAACGCTGTACACGCTGTGCGCGGGACGAATCGGCAGTTGCCGGAGGCGCGCGAACGCGAACGATGCAAAGGTCGTGCACATGAGAATCGTGGTCGCCATCGGTGGCAATGCGCTGTTGCGCCGCGGCCAGGTGCTGAGTGCCGAGAACCAGCTGCACAACATCCGGCGCGCCGCCGCGCCGCTGGCCCGTGTGGCAGGGCAACACGAGCTGGTCGTCACCCACGGCAACGGCCCGCAGATCGGTCTGCTGGCCTTGCAGTCCGCTGCCTACCGCAGCGGCGAGACCTACCCCCTGGATGTGCTGGGCGCGCAGACCGACGGCATGCTGGGCTACCTGCTGGAGCAGGAACTCTCCAACCTGTTGCCGGCCTCCCGCACCGTGACCACGCTGCTCACGCGCGTGGAGGTGGATGCGCGGGACCCGGCCTTCGCCCACCCCACGAAGTTCATCGGCCCCGTCTACACCCAGGACGACGCGCAACGCGCTGCAGCGGCTGGGGGTTGGCAGGTGGCGCAGGACGGCACCGGATACCGCCGCGTGGTGGCCTCCCCCCGGCCCCTGCGCGTGGTGGGCCTGGACCCCATCCGCTGGCTGCTGACGCACGGCGCGCTGGTCATCGCGGCCGGTGGTGGTGGCATCCCGGTGGCGCGCAACGCCGACGGCACCGGCCTGCGCGGTGTGGACGCGGTGATCGACAAGGACCTGTGCAGCGGCCTGCTGGCGCAGGACCTGCAGGCCGACCGCCTGGTGATCGCCACCGACGTGGAAGCGGTGTACCTGGACTGGGGCCAGCCCACCCAGCGCGCCCTGGGCCGTGTCTCGCCGCACATGCTGGCGCAACATGCCTTCCCCGCCGGTTCGATGGGCCCCAAGGTGGAGGCGGCCTGCAGCTTCGTGCGGGCCACCGGCAAGACCGCGCACATCGGTGCACTGGACCAGATCGAAGCGATGCTGGCCGGCCACGCGGGCACCGAAGTCTCGGCCCAGGTGGCCGTGCTCTGACCGGCTCTGCGCCATGCTCGACCGGACACCGCGCATGGCCCCGATGCTGACCCGGTGGTGCACAGGGGTGCTGCGCCGGCGCGGTGTGCTGCGGCACTTCGCGCGCACTCCGCTGCCCCACGCCCGCGCGGGCCAGCCCATTCCGGACACGGTGCCCGTGCAGCTGGCACGCGACCTGGCGCAGCTGGCCCGGGACACGCCTGCGGCAGCGCTGGCGCGCCTGGGCAGCCGTGACAGCGGCCTGCATGCCAGCGAAGCCGCCGAACGCCTGGCCCGCGACGGCCCGAACGCGCTGGCGCACGAGCCCCCATCGCCCGCCTGGCTGCAGCTGTGGCATTGCTACGCCAACCCCTTCAACCTGTTGCTGACCGTGCTGGCCGTGGTGGCCTATGCAGGCGCGGACGCCAAGGCCACCACCGTCATCGTGGTGATGGTCACTTTCAGCACGCTCATCCGCTTCGTGCAGGAGGGCCGCTCGCACCGCGCTGCCGAGAGCCTGCGCGCGCTGGTCACCAACACCGCCACGGTGCTGCGGCCCGCGGAGCCCCCGGCGGCGGATGGTGCTTCGGCCGTGCGGCTGGAGGTGCCCCTGCGCGCGCTGGTGGCGGGTGACCTGGTGGCCCTGTCGGCGGGCGACATGGTCCCCGCGGACTGCCGCGTGCTCACGGCGCGCGACCTGTTCATCGCCCAGGCGGCGATGACCGGCGAGTCCGCGCCCGTGGAGAAGTTCGCGGACCGGCGCGGCGACGCGCCGGGCCCGCTGGAGCAGAGCAACCTGGTGTTCATGGGCACCAACGTGGTGTCGGGCTCGGCCATCGCCCTGGTCGTGGCCACGGGCAGCCGCAGCTACTTCGGCACGGTGGCGGCCCGGGTGCTGGCCACCGACCCGGCCCCCAATGCCTTCCAGGCCGGCGTCAACAGCGTGAGCTGGCTGCTGATCCGCTTCGCGCTGGTGATGGTGCCGCTGGTGCTGCTGGTCAACGGCTTCACCAAGGGCAACTGGCCCGAGGCCGTGCTGTTCGCGCTGTCGGTGGCGGTGGGCCTCACGCCCGAGATGCTGCCCATGATCGTGACGGCCACGCTGGCGAAGGGCGCGGTGGCCCTGTCACGCCAGAAGGTGGTGGTCAAGCGCCTGGACGCGATCCAGAACTTCGGCGCCATGGACGTGTTGTGCACCGACAAGACCGGCACCCTTACGCAGGACCGCATCGCACTGGCACGCAAGACCGATGCCTTCGGCCAGCCCTCCCGCGAGGTGCTGGACTTTGCCTTCCTGAACAGCTACTACCAGACCGGGCTCAAGAACCTGCTGGACCGCGCAGTGCTCGAACATGTGGAGCTGCCCGCCGAGCTGCGCCTGCGGCAGGACTACCGCAAGATCGACGAGTTGCCCTTCGACTTCGCGCGGCGCCGCATGTCGGTGGTGGTGTCCGAACGCGACGAGCACCACGAGCTGATCTGCAAAGGCGCCGTGGACGAAGTGCTGGCGATCTGCACGCACGTTCGCACGCCAACGGGCACCGCAGGGGCTGTGTTGGATGCCCCGCTGGACGCCGCCATGCTGCTGCGCGTGCAGGAGTGCGCACACACCCTGGGCGAGGAAGGCCTGCGCGTGGTCGCCGTGGCGATGAAGCAATTGCCGCCCAGCCAGACGGTCTACACCTTGGCGGACGAGGCGGGCCTGACCCTCGTCGGCTACATCGCCTTCCTCGACCCGCCCAAGGAGTCCGCCGCGCCCGCGCTGCAGGCCCTGGCGGCCCATGGCATCCAGGTGAAGGTGCTCACCGGCGACAACGACACCGTCACCACGCGGGTCTGCCAGCAGGTGGGGCTGGCCGCGGGCCAGATTCTTCTGGGCGCCGAGGTGCAGGCCATGGACGGGCCGGCGCTGGCGCTGGCCGTGGAGCAGCACCACGTCTTCGCCAGGCTCAGCCCGCTGGACAAGGAGCGCATCGTGCAGACGCTGCGCGGCAACGGCCACGTGGTGGGCTTCATGGGCGATGGCATCAACGACGCCCCCGCGCTGCGCGCGGCCGACATCGGCATCTCGGTCGATTCGGCGGTGGACATCGCCAAGGAAGCCGCCGACATCATCCTGCTGGAGAAGAGCCTGATGGTGCTGATCGCCGGCGTGGTTGAGGGACGCACCACCTTCTGCAACATGCTCAAGTACATCCGCATGACGGCCAGCTCCAACTTCGGCAATGTGTTGTCGGTGCTGGTGGCGAGTGTCTTCCTGCCGTTCCTGCCCATGCTGCCGCTGCAGCTGCTGCTGCAGAACCTGCTGTACGACGTGTCCCAGACAGGCATCCCCTTCGACCACGTGGACGCGGAGCTGGTGGCCAGGCCGCTGCAATGGAACCCCGCCGACATCGGCCGCTTCATGCTCTTCTTCGGGCCCATCAGCTCGCTGTTCGACATCGCCACCTTCGCGCTGATGTGGTGGGTGTTCAGCGCCAACACCGTCGCCGAGCAGGGGCTGTTCCAGTCGGGGTGGTTCGTGGTGGGCCTGCTGACGCAGACGCTGGTGGTGCACATGGTCCGCACGCCGCGGCTGCCCTTCGTCCACAGCCGGGCGGCTACCCCCCTGGTGGCCATGACGCTGCTGGTCATGGCCCTGGGCATCTACCTGCCCATGGGACCGCTGGCGGCGTACTTCAAGCTGCAGGCCCTGCCGCTGCCGTTCTTCGCCTGGCTGGCCGCCATCCTGGTGGGCTACTGCGCTTTGACCACGCTGGTGAAGCGCTTCTACCTGCGGCGCTACGGCTGGCAGTGAGCCGCCGCCCTGGGCCCCGCGCGGCCAGGGCGGCGCAAGCGCTTCAGGGGGACGCGTCGAGGTGGTCCACGACGTCCCGCACCCCACCGGTGCTCCAGGCCGCGTACCGTGCCGTGGTGCGTTCCTCCCAGCTGCGCACGTTGCCGCGCAAGGTCACCTTGTCGCCCTGCACCTCGACCTGGATGCGCTTCGCGTCCGCCGTGGCGCGCCGCTGCAGGGCGGCCTCGATGTCGGCCTGCACCGCGCACTGGGCGGCGGAGGGCTTCAACGTGATGTCGTTGCTGACGCCGCTGATACCCACCAGGTAACGCACGGCCGCCTGCGCGCCCTGGCGCTGGTACTCCCAGTCCACGTCGCCGGTCAACGTGACCCACGCCTTCTCGACCATGGCCTGCACCCGGTTCGCGGGCAGGCCGGCGGACCACGTCAGCGCGTGCTCCACGGCCTGGGCCAGGTCGGCATCGCTGCGGCGGGCCTCAAAGGGCAGGCGCACGTCCATCTCGACGACCAGCGCCTGGGTGCCCGCCACACGCTGTGCCACCTGTTCGGCCGCCCATTTTTCCGTGTAGCTGTCCACATGGCCCGCCAGCGTGACGATGCCATGGTCGACCTCCACGCCGATGTGGGCGGCGTTGACGGAGGGCTCCCAGCGCAGTTCGGCGATGACGTCCTGCTGCAGTTGTGTGTCGGTCTTCATGGTGGCTTTCGGTGGTGAACGGAAAGGCCAGTGTGGTTCGCGCCAGGGAAGGGGTATGTACGCCAAGGCACGTCCGACGCAATGCGTCTGCGCCGGAGAGACACGGCGAGGCCCAGTCGCAGTGGGCTGGCCCTGGACGGACGTTCAGCCGGTCCGGGTCACGTCGCCTCGCGCGTCGGCAGCAGGCGGTCGTATTCGTTCTTGACCACGGCATAACACTCGCAGGAGCGCCGCTCCAGGCCCGCACGGTCGATCACCGTGATGTGGCCCCGCGTGTAGGTGATCAGGCCCGCCTTCTGCACCTTGAGCGCGGCCTCGGTGACGCCTTCGCGGCGCACGCCGAGCATGTTGGCGATGAGCCCCTGCGTCATGACCAGTTCATTGCCCGGCAGGCGGTCCAGGCTCAGCAGCAACCAGCGGCACAGCTGTTCGTCCAGGGTGTGGTGCCGGTTGCACACGGCCGTCTGTGCCATCTGCGTGATCAGCGCCTGGGTGTAGCGCAGCAGCAGGTGCATCACCGGGCCGGACTGGTCGAACTCCTGCTTCATGCGCAGGGCGGACAGCCGGAACCCCTGGCCCCCGCTCTGCACGATGGCGCGGCTGGGCGTGGAGTTGCCACCCATGAACAGGGAGATGCCCACGATGCCTTCGTTGCCGACCACCGCGATTTCCGCCGAGTCGCCGTTCACCATCACGTACAGCAGCGACACGATGGCCGTGGTGGGGAAGTACACATGGCTTTCATGTTTGCCCGACTCGTACAGCACGCGGCCCAGCGGCAGGTCCACCCGCTCGAGGCCGGGTAGCCAACGTTGCAGGTCCGCATCGGGCAACGCGGCCAGCAGGCGGTTCAAACGGGCTTCGGGCGAGGACACCGCGGCCTGCACGGGACGCACGGAAGAAGGCGGGCGGCGCCTCGGCGGCGGAGGGGGTGGAGCGACCGGCATCATGGACCTTTGCGCATGAGCCTAGCTTCGCGGAGTGCCGAGATGGCACGTGAATAGACTGTGTTCCAGTATACGGAGCGGGTCTCACAGGGTGGTGTAGGACCGGGGCGCGAAGTGCGCGCTTCGCCGTGGCGCAGCGGTACGGCAGCGTACATACGCGCGGGTCGCCATGCGGCACCGTGCCTTTCATGAACCCGCTCACGCTCTCGCCGGAATTGCTCCGCGACATGGACGCCTACTGGCGTGCCGCCAACTACCTGTCCGTGGGCCAGATCTACCTGGCGGACAACCCGCTGCTCGCGCGGCCGCTGGTGCTCTCGGACATCAAGCGCATGCTGCTGGGCCACTGGGGCACCACCCCCGGCCAGAACTTCATCTATGTGCACCTGAACCGCGTCATCCGCCAGTACGACCTCGACATGGTCTACATCTCGGGGCCGGGGCACGGCGGGCCCGCCGTGGTGGCCAACACGTACCTGGAGGGCACCTACAGCGAGGTCTACCCGCACATCACCCAGGATGCCGAGGGGCTGCAGCGGTTGTTCCTGCAGTTCTCGTTTCCGGGCGGCATCCCGAGCCATGCCTCGCCCGAGACGCCGGGGTCGATCCATGAGGGCGGTGAACTGGGCTACTCGCTGAGCCATGCCTTCGGCGCGGTGTTCGACAACCCCGACCTGGTGGTGGCCTGCGTGGTCGGCGACGGCGAGGCCGAGACCGGCCCGCTGGCCACGGCCTGGCACGGCAACAAGTTCCTGGATGCCGCAACCGATGGCGCCGTGCTGCCCATCCTGCACCTGAACGGCTACAAGATCGCCAACCCCACCCTCCTGGCGCGCATCCCGCCCGAGGAACTGGAGCAACTGCTGTGCGGCTACGGCTGGGCGCCGCTCTTCGTCGAAGGAGACGAGCACGCGCCGATGCATGCAGCAATGGCCGAAGCCATGGACACGGCGGTGCAGCAGATCCTGGCGATCCAGGAGGATGCGCGGTTGCACGGCAACACCGAGCGCCCCTGCTGGCCCATGATCGTGCTGCGCTCGCCCAAGGGCTGGACGGGACCGAAGGTGGTGGATGGCCAGCGGATCGAGGGCACTTTCCGCGCCCACCAGGTGCCCCTGTCGGACCCGGCGAGCCATCCCGAACACCTGTTGCTGCTGGAGGATTGGCTGCGGAGCTACCGGCCCGAAGAGCTTTTCGATTCCACGGGACGCCTTCAACCGCACCTGGCCGCGCTGGCACCCGTGGGCACCCGGCGCATGGGGGCCAACCCGCACGCCAATGGCGGCATGCTGCTGCGCGACCTGAACATGCCCGACTTCCGCAAGTACGCCCTGGACGTGCCCGCCCCCGGCGTGCGCGGCGTGGGCGACACACGCGTGCTGGGGCACTTCCTGCGCGATGTGGTGCGCCTCAACGAGGCGGCGCGCAATTTCCGCATCTTCGGTCCGGACGAAACCGTCTCCAACGGGCTCGGGGCGGTGTTCGACGCGACGTCGCGCCAATGGGAGGCCGCCACCGCGCCCGATGACGCGTTCCTGGCCACCACGGGGCGCGTGGTGGAGATGCTCAGCGAGCACCAGTGCCAGGGCTGGCTGGAGGGCTACCTGCTCACGGGCCGGCACGGGTTGTTCAACTGCTACGAGGCCTTCATCCACATCGTCGATTCGATGTTCAACCAGCACGCCAAGTGGCTCAAGGTGACGCGCACGCTGCCGTGGCGCCGGCCCGTCGCGTCGCTGAACTACCTGCTGGCGTCCCACGTCTGGCGGCAGGACCACAACGGCTTCACGCACCAGGACCCCGGCTTCCTCGACCATGTGGTGAACAAGAAGGCCGAGGTGGTGCGGGTCTACCTGCCGCCCGACGCGAACTGCCTGCTGTCGGTGATGGACCACTGCCTGCGCAGCCGCCACTATGTGAACGTGGTGGTGGCGGGCAAGCACCCGGCGCCGCAATGGCTCACGATGGAGCAGGCCACGCAGCATTGCGCCGCGGGCATCGGCATCTGGCAGTGGGCCAGCAACGACCAGGGCGTGGCGCCCGACGTGGTGATGGCCTGCTGCGGCGACGTGCCCACGCTGGAGACGCTCGCGGCCGTGTCCATCCTGCGCGCGCACCTGCCCGCGTTGAAGATCCGCGTGGTCAACGTGGTGGACCTGATGCGCTTGCAGTCCCCGTCGGAACATCCGCATGGCCTGAGCGACCAGGCTTTCGACGAGCTCTTCACCCGCGACACGCCGGTGATCTTCGCCTTCCATGGCTACCCCACGCTGGTGCACCGCCTGACCTACCGCAGGGCCAACCACCACAACCTGCATGTGCGGGGCTACAAGGAAGAGGGCACGATCACCACCCCCTTCGACATGACGGTGCTCAACGACCTGGACCGCTTCCACCTGGTGATGGACACCATCGACCGCCTGCCGCAGACCGGCGCACCGGGCCTGTACCTCAAGCAACGGCTGCAGGACAAGCTGTTCGAACACCGCGCCTACATCCATCGCCACGGTGAGGACATGCCGGAGATCCGTGACTGGCAGTGGCCTGGCGCAGGGGAATCGCCCGGCACTACGGTGGCGCAGCCTAGGTAGCGGGGGTCACGACACCGGGTCACACCACCGGATCGAGTTCCGAATGGAAGCGGTAGGCGTTCTTGCCGGCAGCCTTGGCTTGGTACATCGCGTCGTCGGCGGCCTGCAGCAACGCCAGGGCATCGTCGCCATCCTGCGGTGACACCGCGATGCCGAGGCTGGCGGACACGCGCACCTCCTCCGGTGTCCGCAGGTCGTAGGGCCGGGCCAATGCATCGATGATCTTCGCGGCCACCTTGGCGCAGTGCGAGCTGTCGAGGATGTCGTCGAGCACGACCACGAACTCGTCGCCGCCCAGGCGCCCCACCGTATCGGCCTCGCGCACGCACGCTGGCAGCCGGCGTGCGACCTGCTGCAGCAGCAGGTCGCCGCAGGCATGGCCCAGGGAGTCGTTGACGGCCTTGAAGCCATCGAGGTCGATGAAGCACACGCCCACGCGCTTGCCGCGCCGGTGCGCCTGCTTCAGGGACGAGGCCAGCCGGTCCAGCAGCAGGCCGCGGTTCGGCAGTCCGGTCAAGGGGTCGTGCGTGGCCTCGTGCGCCAGCCGCTCCTGCAACGCCTTGCGCACGCTGATGTCCTGCACCAGGCCGACCATGAACTCCGCGCCGCCGCCCGCGCGCGCCACCATGCCCAGCGATTCGCTGACCCACACGGTGCTGCCGTCGCTGCGCAGGTAGCGCTTCTCGGTTTCGGCGCTGAATGGGTGGGCCGGCCCCTGCAGGAGCAGGGCGTTGCGTTCGCGGGATGTGGCCTGGTCGTCGGGGTGCGCGATGTCGTGCATCGACCGCCCGACCAGCTCCGCGCCGGGGTAGCCCAGCAGCGCGCCGAACTTGGCGTTGACGCGCAGGAACCGCCCATCCGGCGCCGCATGGAACACCCCGGTCGCGGCCTGGTTGAAGGTCGCTCGGAACACCGCCTCGCTGCTGCGCAACGCCTCCACCGCGCGCCGGCTGCGCCGCAGCAGGCTGCCCACCACCAGCGCGAACAATGCCAGCCCCACGGTGGCGGCGGTGGCCACGCGCAGGGAGACAAGGCGACGCTGTTCGAATGCCGCCAGCGACTCGCGCACCGAGATGCCGATGGCCACGATCACGCCATACGGGGCCAGGGTGCGGTGGCTGAGGATGCGGTCGTCGTCGTCCACCGTGCTGCGGCTGTAGTAGGTGGCTTGCGGTTCGACGTGGTACCGGCGGTAGGCTTCGGAGCCTTTCACGTCGCCGCCGTAGCGCAGCTGCGTGCCCACGCGCCGCACCAGCGCGATGCCATCGGCATTGACCAGGATGGTTCCGCCCATCTCACCGAGTGCGTCGTGCGGATGGAACTGCGAGAACTGCGCGGCGTCCACCACCATCCATACCAGTCCCGCGAAGCTGCCGTTCGCGCGCGTGATGCGCATCGACAGGGGAACCCACCACCGCCCGCCGTCTCCCTGCATCGGTGCACCGATCCGCAGGGTGGCAAGGGGGTCCTGGCGGTGCAGCGCGAGCGCCGCCGCCAGGGCCTGTGCACCGGGTCCCTGCAAGATATCGGTGGTGGCACGTCCGCCGCCTGCGCCGCCTGCGCCGTCTGCGACGTCCGCGCCGCCTGCATCGTCGGCCACGACCTGGCCCTGTGCATCGAGGACGCGTATCGCACCGGCGAACCAGCCGGGCGTATCCAGCACGCCGCGTTGGCGCCAGCCCCGCAGGTCGACCGCGCCGTGTTGCAGGTATTCGTCACGCGCCACCAGCGCCAGCTGCTCGGCCCCCTGCAGTGCACGCAGCGTGTACTGTTCGAAGGTCTGCGCCAGCTGTGCCGCCTTCGCGCGCGTCCGCGCCAGGATCTGTTCGCGTTCCGCGTCCAGCCGGCTGATGGTGGTTGCCCACACCAGGAGAGCAATCACCAGGCACACCAGGCCGATGAAGAATTCCAGCCGGAGCAGGCCCAGCCCGGCGGCGCGATAGCGCAGATTGTGGTTGTCCTGCATGTGCTCGTCGCTTTTCTGGCGCCATGCCAGCCCCGGGAACAGCCCCTCACACGACCCAAGCCTGTGTTGTACGGCCGCGCGACGCCATCACCCATCCTGCAATTGGATGAATTCGACGGTAACAGACACCTGCGCACGGGGGCGCCTTTGCACCCGCACGGGCTGCGGTGCAGTGGCCTGGCTGCCGCGTGGCCACAGCCCGCGGCGGGAGGCTCAGCGCGGTCCGCGCGACAGGGCCACGATGCCCGCCACGACGACCAGCGCACCGAGCATCTGCAGCGGGCCGACCCATTGCCCCAGCACCATCCAGCCCAGGAACAGCGTCGCGATGGGTTCGATGTTCATGACCGGCGCATTGCGGGTCATGTCCAGCCGCGGCATGGCCACGAAGAGCACCGTGAAGCCACCGCTGTACAGCAGCATCAGCACGCCCAGCGCCGACCACCCCGCGGTGTCGTGCGGCCAGACCATGCCTCCGGGCACGAGGCCGCTGCCACCGGCCAGCACCATGGCGCCGCAGACGGTGGCCATGGTGTAGAAGCTGCGCACCGCGCCGGGCAGCACGCGCAGCCGATGTTCCGTGATCCACAGGCCCAGCGCGAACACGGTGGCCGCGCCCAGTGCCAGCAGGATGCCGGCGCCCCAGGCGATGTCGCTGCCACCGGACTCGGCCTCGGCCAGCCGGGCCGGCACGTCCAGTGCCAGCACCAGGCCCACCAGGATCACCCCCATCACCACGGCGGCGCGCCGTGCCGGCGGCCTGCCACCGAATCCCCATGTGAAAAGCGCCAGCAGCACCGGAAACACATTCGCCACCAGCAGCGCCAGCGCCACCGGGATGCGCGCCACCGCCGAATACAGGCACAGGCTTTGCACGGCCACCAGCAGCCCCAGCGCCAGCTGCCAGCGGCGCGTGCCGGCCGGCAGCCGTGGCCACGCGCGCTGCCAGGCCACCAGGGCCGCGAGCACCAGCAGCGCCATGCCCGATCGGCACATCACCGCCACCAGCAGGCCCGTGCCATGGTCGAACGCCACACGTGCGGCGATGTGGTTGCCACCGAAGACACAGGCGATGCCGGCCAGCATCAGCATGGCGGTGCGGCGGGGGAACAGGGCAGGGTGGGGAGGGTGGGAGGTGGGGAGGGTCACGCGGGCTCAGGGGGAGGAAACAGGCCGGAGTCGGACGGCGCCTTGCGGCACGCATCGCATGCAACGAACGCAGCTTACGCAGCGGTGCGTGTGCGAGCCTAACCGAAACGCCCAGTCCGGGCGCGAGATGGCCGTGGCCTATCCCCGTTCCTGTCTCTGCGTCAGCGGATCTCCAGCGTCACGCGCCGGTTGCGGGCCTCATCCACTTGCGGCCCGGTGGGCACGGCCAGATCGCGCGCGCCGCGGCCTGCCGCCTCGATGCGCTCCGCCGGAAAGCCGCGCGCAACCAGCAACTGCCGCACCTCGGCAGCGCGCTGCAGCGACAGCGCATCGTTGCTGGCGGGGTCGCCACGTGTGTCCGTATGGCCCACCACCACGATGCTGCTCCCGGGCTCTGCCAGGGCGCCCTGCAATGCGGCGGCGAGTTCGGCCTCGGAACTGGGCTCCAGGCTGGCGCCACCCGTGGCGAAGTACAGGGTGAACACCTTGGCCGGCGCCGGCTGCAGGGCGAAGAGTTCCGGATAGGCCGCCCGCACGGCAGCCGCGTCGGTGTGGTCCACGCGGAAACTGGCGTCGCCGCGCTGCGCGATGCTGGCACGTTGGTAAGGCTGGTCCAGCACCTGTTGGGCCTGGCCTGCGCGCAGGACGACCGCGGAGGCGCTGCCATCGGCCTGCGGCAGCAGCACGACCTGCGTGCGGGGCGCGGCGCATCCCGCGAGCAGGGCGGCCAGGCAGGCGAGCGCGATGCGGGCGGGGCGGGGGAGGTGGGCAAGGTGGGGAAGGCGGGGAAGGCGGGGATTGCGGTGGGCGGTCATTGCTCTTCCAGTGCGACGATGAAGTCGGTGCCGCGGATGCCGACCGTGACCGTGCGCGCCTGCAGGCGCACGGCATCGGGCTGGCGGCCACCGATCAGGCCGGTCACCATGCGCAGGCTGCCCCGCAGGAGCGACATCCACATGCTGCCCTGGTGGCTGGTGCTGTCGAACTGGAAATCCCGCAACTCCAGGCTGGACGACGGCCCCAGCACCAGCGTGGTGCCGTCGCGCAGCACGATGCTGGCGCCGCCCCCGGCGTCCGTGAGGATGCGCTCGCTGCGGTCCACGGCTTCGCCCGTACGCGCCATGCGCGGTGTGGCCCCTTCGGCACCGATCTGCACGCGGCCCTGCACGGCGCGCAGCGTGCCGGCACGCGTCGCCTCGGGTGCGGGCGATGCCTGTGCAAGGAAGGCGGCGGTTGGCGCGGCGGGAGTGTTGTTGGCTGGCGCATCGGCCGCATGGCCGTGCATGCAGAGGGCGGCCAGGACGCAGGAAAGCACGGGGAGTCTCATGGAGGGTGGGTGCGGTGAGGGGGAACGGGGTGGGGCTGGATCGCAGCGTGCGAGCCTATAACAGCCCGGGCGTGGATTTCATCGAAACCGCGGTGCCGGGCCTGTTGGCGTGCAGTGAAAATTCCCGGAATGCCGCCGAGGCAGCGGCCGGCCGCAGCACCGCCCGGCCGCCCTCAACGCTCCGAGGACCGGACCTTCACCCGCCCACCTTGTTCGGCGCACGCCAGGTGCGCTCGAACGGCAGCCGCCATGCGTGCGGTGCGATCAGCTGGTGGATGGATTTGGGCCCCCAGGACTCGGGCGCGTAGAGCCGCACCGGTGGTGGCGACTCCAGCAGCGGCGTGGACACCTCCCACAGCCGCTCGATGCCCTCGGCCGTGGTGAACAGCGTGTGGTCGCCGCGCATGGCGTCGAGGATCAGCCGCTCGTAGGCCTCCAGCACTTCGCCCATCAGGCCGGTGTCGTGCATCGCGAACTGCAGGCTCAGCTTGTCCAGTCGCATGCCCGGGCCCGGCCGCTTGCCGTAGAAGGACAGCGACATCTTGGACGCATCCGCCAGGTCGAAGGTGAGGTGGTCCGGGCCCTGCGCGCCCACGCCCGAGCCCGGCGGGAACATGCTCTTGGGCGGCTCGCGGAAGGCGATGGAGATGATGCGCTGGCCCTCGGCCATGCGCTTGCCGGTGCGCAGGAAGAAGGGCACGCCGGCCCAGCGCCAGTTGTCGATGAAGCACTTGAGCGCGATGAAGGTCTCGGTCTCCGACTCCGGGTCGACGCCCTCCTCGTCGCGGTAGCCGGTGTATTGCCCTCGCACCACGTCGGAGGGCTGGATCGGCAGCATGCTGCGGAAGACCTTGTTCTTCTCCTCGCTGATGGGCACCGGCTCCAGCGAGGTAGGCGGCTCCATGGCCATGAAGCCCAGGATCTGGAACAGGTGCGTGACCACCATATCGCGGTAGGCGCCGGTCTGCTCGTAGAAGCCCGCGCGCCGGCCCAGGCCCAGTGTCTCGGGCACGTCGATCTGCACGTGGTCGATGAAGTTGCGGTTCCAGATCGGCTCGAACAGGCCGTTGGCGAAGCGGAAGGCCAGGATGTTCTGCGCCGGCTCCTTGCCCAGGAAATGGTCGATGCGGAAGATCTGCTCCTCGGCGAAGACCTGGTGCAGCTCGCGGTTCAGCGACACCGCGCTCTGCAGGTCGGTGCCGAAGGGCTTCTCCATCACGATGCGCGCGCGCTCCACCAGGCCGGCCGCACCCAGCAGGTGCACGGCCGACAGCGCGGCGTTGGGCGGCACGCTCAGGTAGTGCAGCCGGCGGCTCTCGATACCGATGCTGCGCTCGGCGGCTTCCACCGCCGCACGCAGGGCCTCGGCGCCGGCGGACAGGGGCACATAGTCCAGGTTGGGCGCGAAGCTGTTCCATTCCGCGTCGCTGACCTTGCGGTTGGACTCGTCGATGGCCGCGCGCGCCGCGCCGCGAAACCCATCCGCATCGATGTCGTCAGCGACACGCCGATGATGCGGCAGCCCGGCATGAAGCCCTTGCTGGCGAGGTGGTACAGGCCGGGCAGCAGCTTGCGCCGGGCCAGGTCGCCGGTGGCGCCGAAGAGCACCACCACCTGCGGGAAACGCGGACCGACACCGGAGGGAATCTTTGCCACGGGAGACATCCTTTCATCGTAGGGACTGGCGCTGCAGCCCGGGGTGCTGGTTTCCCCTCGCGCGGCAGAGCTAGCAAGTATCGGCCCATCTTCGGACCCATCTTCGGACCGATCTTCGGACCGATCACGGCCCGCGGGCGCGGTGCTGCACGCCGCCCGGGGCCAGGCGAGGTTGTAGCGCATTGTCGAGCGGCCAAGGATGTGCATGGAACCCTTGCGTCGTGCGCGGGTCCATCCGCAGGGGGCGTTGCCTGCGATGGAGCCCTGGACCTTCGATGTGAACCCTGGATACGGAAGCCGAGCATGTTGCGCAGCCTGAAAGACCTCTTCGATACATTGACCGCACCCTCCGCAGGCCAGCCGCCGGCGCAGCGCGTGCACCAGGAACATCTGGCCACGGCAGTGCTGCTGGTCGAGGTGATGCGCGCGGACCCGCGCATCGGTGCCGCGGAGCGCGACGCCGTGCTGGCCGCGCTGCGCCACAAGTTCGCGCTGGCCGACGACGAGCTGCAGCGCCTGGTGGAGCTGGCCGAGCAGGAGTCGCAGGGCCTCTACGATTTCCACCGTTTCACCAGCGCGCTGAACGCGGGTTTCAGCCACGCGCAAAAGATCGCCGTGGTCGAATCCATGTGGGAGGTCGCCTATGCCGATGCGCAGCTCGACGTGCACGAGAGCCACCTCATCGGCAAGATCGCCGGCCTGCTGCACGTGACGCACGGCGAGCACATCGCCGCCAAGATGCATGCGCGCGAGACGGTCGAGCGGGCGCGGGGCTGATGAAGCTTTCAGGCCACCGGTGACGAGACCGTGTCGCGCAGGAACTGCAGCACGGCGTTGTTGAACACCTCGGGCGCGTCGCGGCCCACGCCATGCCCCGCGCCGGGCACCCGCAGCGTGCGCGCCTGCGGCAGGTCCGCGCACAGGTTCTCGAAGATCGCCGCGTGCACGGGTGGCGTGTTGCAGCCCGAGAGCAGGAACAGCGGCATCGACAGCGAGGCCAGCGCTTCGGCCGGCAACTCCGGGAATTCGTCGGTGGACAGGGCCAGCATCTTCATCGCGCGGATGTTCTGCAGCCGGCGTTCCATCGACGCAGGCGAGGCCGTGGCGGACGTCGCGCCGTTGATGCCGCCCGTCATGATGCGTGCAGCCAGCTCGTCGTCCCCGGCGCGGAAGGCCGCGTTGGCCGGCGTGATGGTGCGCGCGCGGAACTCCGCATGCGCCTGCCGGCCGGCCGCGCTGCGCAGCGCATGGCGCATCAGCGGCGGCTCCGTGGCCACCAGCGCCCGCACGCGTGCCGGCTGCGCCACGGCCAGCGCCAGCGCGGTGTAGCCGCCATAGGAGCTGCCCACGAGCACGGCCGCGTCCCAGCCCAGGTGGTCCAGGAACAGCGCCAGGTCCTGCGCCTCGTCCAGCGCCGAATGGTGCGGCGAAGACATGGTGTTGCGGTTCGGGAAGCTGTAGCGGCGGCTGTACGACACGCAGCGGTAGTGCGCGCGGAAGCAGTCCCACTGCGGCTCCCACGAACGCCAGTCGCCCATCGCGCCGTGGATGAAGACCAGGGGCGTGCCAACGCCTTGCATCACGTAGTGCAGCTCCACGCCGTTGGGCAGCTCCGCGCGTTGGGGGGGCAGGTCGTCGAAGGCCATGTCAGTGGCACCCGGCCGCCCGAAGCCGCTGACGCACCCCCTCGGGGGGCAGCGGACCTCGCGCAGCGGGGGAGCTTGGGGGCAGTTTCATCTCAGTCCGGCTTGACGTTCGCGTTGCGGATGATCTGGCCCTGGCGGGCGGTTTCGGCCTTGATGAAGTCGGCGAGCGGCGGGCCCGACACCAGCCGTTCCGGGCCGAGCATCGCGAGTTCGTCGAGCTTGGCGCGGATGGTGGGCGTGGTGCGGCCTTTGGTCCAGGCAGCGGCGAGTGCGTCCACGGCAGGCTTCGGCGTGGCGGCGGGCGCGAACAGCACGATCCAGCCCAGGTACTCGAAATCCTTCAGGCCCGACTCGTGCACCGTGGGCACCTCGGGCATCGTCGAGACGCGCTCGCGCGAGGTCAGCGCCAGCAGCCGCAGCTTGCCGGACCTGACATGCGGCATCGCCACATTGGGCGCCGTGAAGAACACCTGGAACTGCCCGCCCAGGATGTCGTTGAGCGCCTGCCCGTCGCCCTTGTAGGGCACGTGCGTCATCTTGATGCCGGCCATCATGCAGAACAGCTCGGTGCACAGCTGGCCTGAAGATCCGTTGCCGCCCGAGCCGAAGTTCAAGGCGCCGGGTTTGGACTTCGCCAATGCGATCAGCTCCTGCACGTTGTTGACCGGCAGCGACGGATGCACCACCAGCGCGAAGGCGCCCGCGCCCAGCATGGCCACGGGCACCAGGTCGGTCGCGGGGTTGTAGGCCATCTTCGGATACAGGTGCGGGGCCGAGGCGATGGCGCCGGGGCCCGAGACCACCAGCGTATAGCCGTCGCCCGGCGAACGCGCCGCGGCCTCGGTGGCCAGCATGCCGCTGCCGCCGGGGCGGTTGTCGATCACGAAGCTCTGGCTGAACTGCGGACCGACGCTGTCGGCGAAGAGGCGGCCCAGGAAGTCCGACGGCCCACCGGGCACGGCGCCGACCAGGATCTTCACGGGGTAGTCGGTGGCATGGGCCGTGCGCAGCGGGCCGAACAGCGAGGCCGCGGCCAGCGACAGCAAGGTGTGGCGCCGCGTGCAGGTGCGTGGCATGGATGTCTCCGGTGTCGTGGTTGTGCACCGGATTCTGCGCAGGGCGCGGCTTTCGCGACAATCGCGTTTGTGCCCCAGCGATAAGCATTGGTTATACGTCGCTCACCCCCCAGCGCCATGTCCGTCTCCGCCACCGTCCTGTTCAACCGCCTGCTGACGCGGGCGCGGTTCCGCCATGTGCAGGTGCTTCTGCGCCTGGCGGAGCTGGGCAGCCTGCGGCGCGCGGCCGAGGCGGTGGGCATGACGCAGCCCGCGGTCACGCAGATCCTGGCCGACATGGAATCGCTGCTGGAGGTGCGCCTCTTCGAGCGCCATGCGCGCGGCGTGCGGCCCACGGCGGTGTGCCGCGACATGTTGCCTGCGGCGCGCCAGATGCTGCGTGGGCTGGGCGCGGGCGCCGAGGCCGTGGCCATGCATCTCGGGCAGGGCGAGGGCATCGTGCGGGTGGTGGCTTCCACGGCCGGCGTCAACGGCCTGCTGGTGCAGGCGCTGCCGGATTTCAACGCCGCGCACCCGGGCATCCAGGTGCAGGTGCAGGAGGGGGATGCGGACGATTTCTTGCTCAGCATCACGCGCGAGGAGGCCGACCTGGTGGTCTGCCGCCTGCCCGCGGCCATACCGCAAGGCTGGCATTTCCAGGCGCTGCGCAACGATGACTTCGGGGTGGTGGCCGATGTGGCACATCCGTTGGCGCGGGCGCGCAAGCTCGCCTGGCAGGACCTCGCGGCCGAGACCTGGCTGCCGTCGCCCGCCAACAGCGCGGCGCGGGCCATGTTCGATGCGCTCAGTGCGCGCTTCGACCCACCGCTGCGCACCTGCCAGGTGATCACGCGCGTGCCGTCGCTCACCTGGGCGCTGCTCAAGCAGCAGCGCCTGGTGACGCTGGTGCCGCTCAGCGTGGTGCGCCATCTGGTCCAGGCGCGCGAGCTGGCGGTGCTGCGCACCACCGAGCCCATGCCGCTCGCGCCGTTGGGTGTACTGCGGCCCACGGGCGAACTGCCGGCCGCCAGCCAGCGGCTCGTTGACTTCCTGCTGCAGGTGTCCCCGGCCGCGAAGTGAGCGTGGCGGCAGCACGCCCTGTGCCCGCCATGCGCGTGGGGCGACAGGCGCGGCCCTCCACGCACGGCAAGCGCGAGGCATGACAATCGCGCCCTCCTTCCACCCTGCGGAGCGCCGTGCCGCGCGAATGACCATGCCCGACTTCGACACCCTGCCGATTCCCCAGATCCAGACCCGCCTGGTGTGGTCCGCGGCCGTGGACGTGGGCGAGCGCGAATCGCTGGGCACGTCCGCCCTGGGCCCGCGCTGGATCGTCCCCATCCTCGGGGGCGAGTTCCAGGGCGCGGCGGGGTACGAGGCACTGTCGGGCACCGTGCGTGCCGGAGGTGCCGACCGCCAGCTGCAGCGTGCCGACGGTGTGCGCGAACTGAGTGCGCTCTACGAGATGCAGGCGCGCGACGGCACCGTGCTCACCATCCACAACCATGTGCTGGTCGACGACGCCGTGCAGCCCGAGCGGTATGCCTTGTCGCGGATCCACGTCACCGCGCCCGAGGGGCCGCATGCCTGGCTGAACCAGCGCCTCTTCGTGGGCACGTTGCAGTCGCTGCGGCCGCAGCGGCAGGCGGTGCTGATCCGCGGCTACCTGGTCACGAGCGCGTGAGGCGCCAGGTGGTTGCGATCCGCAGGGCTTCGGTGTTGCGAGATCCGCGATGGATTCGCTGACGCAGGTGGCCCTCGGCGCGGCCGTGGGGGTCGCCACGATGGGCCGCCGCACTGCGGTGTGGAAGTCGGCGTTGTGGGGTGCCGTCGCGGGCACCTTGCCCGACCTCGACGCCTTCGTGGACCACGGCAATGCCATCCTCGCCATGGTGCTGCACCGGGCCGAAACGCATGCGCCCTTCTGGCTCACGCTCTTTTCGCTGCCTTTCGCGGTGGCCGTGGCGCGGTTGCACGGGGAGTGGGCGGTGTGGAAGCGCTGGTGGCTGGCCCTGTGGTTGGCACTGGTGACGCATCCGCTGCTCGATGCGATGACCGTGTATGGCACGCAGCTGGGCCTGCCGTTCACGAACCACCCCTATGGTGTGGGCAGCGTGTTCATCATCGACCCGCTCTATACGCTGCCGCTGCTGGTGGGCACGTTGTGGGCGCTGGCTGCGCGTGGCGGTGCGCGCGGTATGCGGGCCAACACCATCGGCCTGGTGCTGAGCACGGCCTACCTGGGTTGGAGCGTGGCGGCGCAGCAGCGCGTGGCGCAGGTCGCGCAGGAATCGCTGCGTGCACAGGGCATCGTGGCCGAGCGGGTACTGGTCACGCCCACGGCCTTCAATACCCTGCTGTGGCGCGTGGTGGCGGTGTCGGGCGCGCATTACCACGAGGGCTTCTATTCGATGCTGGACAAGGAGTCGCGCATCACCGCGTTCGAACGCTTCGACCGGGGCGATGCGCTGATGCCGGCGCTGCAGGGCATCGACGGCGTGCGGCGCATCGCCGCCTTCAGCAAGGGGTTCTACAAGCTGCAGGAGGTGGGTGGACAGGCGCGCATCGTGGACCTGCGCATGGGGCAGGAGCCCACCTACAGCTTCTCCTTCGTGGTGGCCGAGCGCCAGCAGGGGGCGTGGATGCCGGTGGCAGCACCCACGAACGCGGGCGGGCGGCCCGATGTGCGCCGTGGCCTGCAGTGGATCTGGCAGCGCATGCGCGGCCAGTTGCTGCCACCACCGCGCTGACGGCCACAGTGCTTGATCGCGTTGCGCGATGGCGTTGAACTTTCCAGCCGGTGCCCTGTCCATCAGGGCCTTGTAACCAACCATGTGCCCTGGCACGTGATTCATCTGGAAACCATGCGCGCAACTTCTTCCGCCTCGTCGACCTCTTCCCGCCTTTTCATCCCCGCACTCGGCAAGCTGTACGGCGGCCTCGAGGGCATCGCTTATGCGCTGTTGCGCATCGTGGCCGGTGCCGCGCTCATCGTGCACGGGTATCCCAAGATCCAGAACCCGATGAAGCTCGTGGGCATGGTGGAAAGCCTGGGCTTCGTGCCCGGCGTGTTCTGGGGGCCGGCGCTGGCGGCCACCGAGTTCTTCGGTGGCATCCTGCTGGTGCTGGGCCTGCTGACGCGGCCCGCGGCGCTGGGCGCGACCATCGTGCTGCTGGTCACGGTGTACTTCCATTGGGTGGCGCAATCGCAGGGCTGGAGCGGCGCCGAGAAGTCCATCCTGTGGGCTGCGATGACCTTCCTCATCTTCACGCGCGGCGCCGGTGCCTTCAGCATCGACGCGCGGCTGAAGAAGGTCTTCTAGGACACGTAGTCCCCGCTGGCCTCGGGCTGGAACAGCATCTGCTGGATGCGCGCGCTGCGCGCCTCACCATGCGGCGTGCGCCATTGCGCGAGCGCGCCCACACGCTGGCCCAGCACGGCGATGCCCAGCGGAGACAACACCGAGTAGCGGCCCTCGGCCGGCGCCGCCTGGTCCGGGTAACACAGCGTGAGCGCGTAGGGTGCGCCGCCGTCCGCATCGGCCATCAGCACCTGGGACTGCATGGTCACCACATCCGCTTCCACCGCCGTGGGCAGCACCTGGTCGCTGAACTCCAGCAGCTCGTACATCGCCTCCTGCAGGGGGTCGGCGGGCGCGCCGGGCACGCGGGTCACGAGCCGGTGCAGGCGCAGGAAGTCGAGCTGGGTCACGGTGCGTTCGTCGGGGGTGGTGGGCATGGATGTCTCCGGGGTGGCGAGAAAGAAAAAAGGGGGGTCGCATCGCCGCGCACCGGGGCTGGCTGCCCGGCGGTGGTGGTGGTGCGCAGAAGGGAAGAGGAGAGAGGAACCGCCGGGTTCAGGAATGTGCAGGCAGCCGCTGGCGGCCGCACATGCGGTGGCCGGGCAGGGGGGCGCGACGGTGACAGTCCTGGGGGTTCACGGGGTCGAGTCTATGCAGGCCTGCAGCTCGTCGCAGCCGCTGCATCGCAAAGCCCCCGCGGCAATTGCCAGATTGGCGTGCGCTCGGCCTCGATCTGTGGCAGGCCGTGGTGGCGCATGGACAATGGCGCCACGTTGTTGCCGCTGCACGCACCATGACCTTTTTTCCGTTCCATTCCCTGCTGCGCACGGTCCGCGCAGGCCTTCGATGAAGCCGCGCTCCAGCCAGGGCGGCCTGGTCTATTCCACCGATGCCGGCCGCATGTGCCCGGACTGCCGCCAGCCCGTGGCCGCCTGCCAGTGCCAGGCGCTGGCCGAGCAGGCGCAACGTGCCGCGGCCAAACCCGTGAAGCTGCGCGTGCAGTTGGAGACCAAGGGCCGTGGCGGCAAGGCCGTGACCGTGGTGCGGGGCCTGCCCGGCTCCGCCGAGGCACTGGCCGTGATGGCGAAGCAGCTGCGCGCGGCCTGCGGCTCGGGTGGCACGCTCAAGGACGGGGTGGTCGAGATCCAGGGTGACCATGTGGCGAAGGTCGTTGCCTGGTTGCGGGCACAGGGGTTGCCAGCCTGAAAGCGGCTGCCTTCAGGGCAAGGTGGTGATGCGCTGCGCCAGGGCATCCAGCACCAGGCGGTGCACCGCGCTGCGTTCCGCCATGCTGGCGCGCATCGGTGTCTCCACGATGAAGCTCTGGGCCACGCCCTGCTGCTGTGCGTACAGCGACAGCGTGGGGCGCTCCACTCCGGCATAGGCCGTCGGGGCCGTGTGGTACTTGCCGGCGTTCACCGCGTCGGTGTCCACGGCGTGGCCTGCTGCCGCAATCCGTTGCGCAAGATCCTTCGCGACGTCCAGCGCCATACCGTCGCCGTAACTGAGCAGGTAGGTCGCGCTGCGCAGGCGGTCCTCGTGCAGATCCACCACGACATTGCAATGTTCCCGGGCCAGCAGCCGGCGCAGGAGCGTCGCCTCCGGCGTGCCCCCGTGTCCGAAGCTGCGGGCGATGTCCTGGTTGTCCGCGTTGTGGCGCAGGTCGTGGGTCCAGCCCGCAGGGTTCACGAGCGGCACGACCAGCACGTCCACACCGGGATACAGGCCGGGGTCGCGGCCCAGGTCACGGGCCAGCCCTAGCGCCGCCTCCACGCCGGCCGGTTCGTTGCCGTGCACGCCCGCGAAGACACACAGTCGGCCCCGGGCGTCGGCCAAGCGCCGGTGCAAGGCCAGCAGCGGCCAGGCATCCTTGCCCTGGTGCACGGTGCCGAGCGTGTCCACCTCGAGCCCGGTGCCTCGGGCCTGCGCCACCACCGCCGCGGCGTCCCGCGCGGCACGGTGGGCATGCAGATGGAACAGCCACCAGTCCACCCGCTGCGCGATGCCGACGTAGGCCAGCACGGCCCCCATCAGCAGCAGGCCGCGGAGTTTCCAACGGCGGCGGATCCGGGTGATGGCGCTCTCGCGGGGCAGCCGCAGGCGTGCAAAAAAGGCCAAGGCGCGCGGCTCAGGCCGTCGGGTCTTCCACGGTGAAACGCATGCCCGCATGCGCCTCCAGCCGCGGGACCAGGCGCGTGCCCATGGCAGACGCAGGGGTCCAGATGCCACCGGGCGTGTCCTGCGCATCTTGCAGCAGGCAGGCGGCGGCTTCCACGATCATGCGCGACGTGGCGCCGTAGCCCGGATCGCGCTCCCCGATGACGGCGCTGTGCAGGCGGTGGCCCGCGGCGTCCTCGCCGATGAACAACACGTCGTAGAAGCCGCTCTCGCGCTCCTCGCGCGTAGGCCCTTCGCCGGGCTGGGGGCTGCTGGCGCTGCCCATGGACTTGTCGCCCGCGATGGCCTGCGCGCGGGCCTCGCCCTTCTCTCCGGGACCGGCGACCAGCATCTCGTCGTAGACGAAATCGGTGCCGTAGCGGTGGCCCAGCAGCAGGTTGGAGCGGTGCACGTTGCGCGTGTTGATGGCGGCCATCACGAAGGGTGCGACCCACTGGCCCAGCACCTCGTCGAACATCGGCTTGTTGCCGCTGGGCTGCTTGGGGCCCTCGAAGCCGGGTGTCAGCGAGAAGGGGCTGCGCAGCAAGGCCAGCACCTGCGGGTCCCGCTGCGCGGCCGCCATGGTGGCGCCCAGGCTGGCGGCCGTGCCGCCCGAGAAGGTGCCGCGCATCTTGCGCACCCGGCCGCGCACGCGCGTGGCCGCAGTGCCGAAGCGCCCCTGCATCGCGTCCTGCAGCACCAGCACTCCGAGGTCGAAGGGAACGGAATCGAAGCCGCAGGAGAACACGATGCGGGCGCCGCTGGCACGCGCCGTGGCCTCGTGCGCATCCACCATCTGGCGCATCCAGGCGGGCTCGCCACACAGGTCCACATAGTCCACGCCGGCCGCTGCGCAGGCACCGACCAGCGGGCCGCCATACAGCTGGTAGGGGCCGACCGTGCTGAGCACCAGCCGCGTCTGCGCCAGCAGCGCCTGCAGGCTCACGGGGTCGCCGCTGTCGGTCACCACCAGCGGGGTGTCGCCTGGTGCCCCGATCGCGTCGCGCACCGCCTGCAGCTTGGCCAGGCTGCGCCCGCCCATGGCCCAGCGCAGCCCGCTGCCAGCAGGAAAACGTTGCAGCAGGACTTCGGCGACCAGCCGGCCGGTGTAGCCGGTGGCGCCGTGTACGACGATGTCGTAGGGCTTGGGAGTGGGCATGGTGTCTCCGTGGGGGCGGCGCGCAGGCCGCAGTGGGTCGCGATGGTCGCGATGCTGGCGATGGGCCGCAGCTTACACGGCGTGCCGCACCATGCCGGCCCCGCGCCACCGTCCAGCGCCGACGGGGCGACGCGGCGGCGCCGGCGGGCTCAGCGCGTACCCGCCGCCACCGGGTCCGGCACCTCGTAGTCGACCATGCGACGCTCGGCCTGCACCTGGGACACGAAGGCCACCACCTCCTGGTGCAGCGGGTGCGCCTGGTAGTGCTGCAGCGCCGCGCGGTCCGTGAACTCGGAGTACAGCGCCACGTCGCTGCTGGCGGGCCCGGCGCTGAAGTCGATGCCCACCTCGATGGCCAGCAGGCCCGGGATGCGGCCGCGCAGGCCTTCGAGCTGTTCGCGCATGCGCTGGGCGTTGAAGGCCTTGGCGTTGCCGAGGGCGTCGTCTTTCAGTCGCCAGAAGACGAGGTGCTTGATCATGGCGTGATGCTCGCGGAGGGGCGAGGCTTGGTGGCGGGTTTGGCGGGCGTGGCCTTGGCAGCGGACGGTTTCGCGGACTTGCGCGGCGCCGGCTTCTCGCGTGCCACCAGGGCACGCAGCTCGCTGGGATCGTGGAAGGTGAACAGGGTCTGCGGCTGCAGCGTGGCGAGCGTGTCGTTGACCTTGTGCAGGAAGCCGAAGGCCTGCTGCATGTCCTGGTCGGAAATGCCGGCGAGCATGTCGGCATTGGCGCGCAGGCTCAGGCCGTTGCAGTCGTTCGCGAGCTCCTGGCCCGCGGGGGTGAGCGTCACCACCACGGATCGGTTGTCGGTGCGCGAGCGCCGACGCCGCACCAGCCCCTTCTTCTGCAGCACCTGCAGCTGGCTGGAGATGGTGGACTGCGGCAGCACCAGCAGCTCCACCAGCTCGCCGGGCCGCAGGGCCTCGCGCTCCTGCAGCAGCACCAGCATGCGCGCGGAGTAGTGGTTCAGCCCGTGCGCGCGGAAGTGGTGGTTGCCCAGCAGCGCGATGCGGGCGCTGATCGTGTGGATCAGGAAGGACAGCCGCGTGGAGATGGAGCCGCTGCCCCCGTCCTGGCCATCTGCGGAATCCACCGCGGCTGGCGCCGCAGCCTCGGGCGGGGGGGTAGCGGCCGGACTCCTGGGCGCGCGCGCCTGACGGGGCATGTTGACTCCTGCTATAGCGTACGAAGGTGTCACAAAAGTATAGGGGTGCGCATGGGCGTCGCCAGGCGCTAGAAGTTCGACAGGCCCAGGGACAGGCCCCCATCCACCGCGAGCACGCCACCTGTGGTCCACGGGGCGCGCAGCAGGTGTTCCATGGCCTCGGCGATTTCTTCCGGCCTGCCCACGCGTTGCAGTGCGTGTTCGCGGGCCAGCGCGGCGAAACGCTGCGTCGACTCCTCGGCCGTGAACACGCCGGCGCGGATGTTCAGCTCGGTGGGCACCGCGCCCGGCACGATGCAGTTGACCGTGATGCCGCGCGCGCCCAGCTCGGCGGCCAGCACGCGCGTGAGCACCTCGATGGCGCCTTTGCTCGCGGCGTAGGGTGAGGCGCCGGGGTAGGCACGCTTGGTGTGCACCGAGCCCACCATGACCACGGCGCCACCATCGCGCTCCAGGTGCGGCACGGCCAGGCCCGTGAGCATCATCGCAGCCACCACGTTGCTGCGGAACAGGTCGACGACCGCCTCTTCGTCCAGCGCCGTGAGAGGCCCGCGCAGCATGTTGGCGGCATTGTTGACCAGGCCCTGCAGGCCGCCACCGTGCTGCACGGCGGCCTCCACCATGCGCGTGCGGTCCGCAGCCACTGTCACGTCGCCAGCCACCCAGTGGCAATTCGCGCCGGCCTGGGCCGCGACGGCCTGCAGCGCCTCGGTGCGCCGCCCGCTGATGGTGACCCGCGCCCCGGCCCGCGCCAGGTGGATCGCCGTGGCCGCGCCGATGCCCGAGCCGCCCCCCGTGACCAGCACGGACAGGCCCGTGATGGGCCTCACGGCGCGGCCCCTGGCAACGAGGCCGGATCGGCCATGTAGCGCGCCAGCGTCTTGTGAAAATGCTGCACGGCCGGCTCGTTGCGGCCGATGGTGAAAGCGGTGTTGCCACCGGCTGCCAGCGACGCCTGGATGCCGTTGCCGATGGCGTAGTCCTCGTCGCGCACCGCCTGTAGCACGATCTGGCTGAAAGCCTCGGTGGCTTGCTTCTGTTCGTCCGTCACCGGCTCCTGCGCGGCCAGCACGGTCTGGCGCGTGATGGTGGTCTCGGGCGTGGGGCCGGGGAACAACTGGCTCACGAGGCAGTGGTCGCCCAGCACGCCGGAGATCGCGAGGTTCGGGAAACCGATGTGGACGCGGCGCAGGTGCACGTCCGGCTGCCACGCGTCCTCGGGCTGCGTCTGCAGCTCGGACAAGGACCGCCGGCCGAACACCATGCGCTGGTGCGGCCCATAGGTGTCGTGCAGCGAGAGATTGCCGATGGTGAAGCGGCCGACCGTCTGCGGGTGCACGGTGTTGTGGTGGTAGGCCTCGAGGTATCCGTCCCAGGCGACCTTCCAGCCCGGGCCGGGGATCTCGCGCTGGTCGTAGACGAACCACTGGTCCAGGTTCAGCGACTGCAGCGGCGCCTGGAATCCGCCCAGCCAGCGGTCGGCGTCGAAATTCTCCCCGGGCGTGAGGCAGACCCAGACCAGGCCCGCGCGTTCGGCGCACCAGAGTTCGGTGAGCGAATGGGTGTCGGGGCTGACGTCCCCGAAGGTCTTCTCGCCGTAGACGCCCGTGAGCTTGCCCTGCAGGTCGTAGGTCCAGGCGTGATACGGGCACACGAACCGCTGTGCCGTACCGTTGCCGTGGGGGCAGACCTGCGCGCCGCGGTGGCGGCAGGCGTTGAGGAAGGCGCGCACGGTGCCGTCCTGTCCGCGCACCAGCACCAGTGGCTTGTCCATGACCGTCATCGCGCGGTAGCTGCCGGGCTTCGGCACCTCGATGGACAGGGCCAGCGCCAGCGGCAGGTGGTGGAACACGCGCTCCACCTCGCGCTGGTGCCGCGCGGGATCGAGGTAGGCATCGACGGGCAGCACGAGCATCTCGGGTGCCTGGTCCGTGCTGCGGCTACGCAGGTGGGTCAGGGCGCGCTGCGCCAGGGCCATGGATTCTTCGTTGCTGTGCATCGGTTGGTGTCCTCGCGGTGGTGCCGGGCTCAGGCGTGCTGGCGGTGCTGGCGTTCGAAGTCCTGCCAGGCCGGCAGGCTCTCGGGGAAGTCGGCGCGCACGCGGCGGTCACCGGCCACCACGCGCAGTTCGCCCTTGAGGGCATCGCCGTACTCGGCGATGGGCACGTAGTAGAGGAACTTGATCACGCGCTTGGCGAACAGCCAGCGGCCGTCCACGCGGCGGTAGTCGTCCTCGTAGCGCATGGCGGCCACGCTGGCCACGTCGTTGGGGCAGGTCTCGGCATGGCTCAGCACCAGGCCCGTGGCGCGGTCGGGTTGGGCATCGTCGAAGCGCACGAAATGGTCATGGGTCCAGTGGTAGCCGGGGCCGCGGATCTTGAACATGCGGATGAACATCGCGCGGATCTCCTCGCGGTTGCCGGCGACGAGGAACTTGCTGGGCGAGTCGAAGACAGCGTCCTCGGTGAAGAGTCCGATGAGCCGCTCCATGTCGTGCTCGTCACAGGCAATCGCGTAGGCGCTGGCGAGTTCGGAGATCTCGGCGCGGGCTTCGAGTTTTTCCACGCGGCGCAGCAGGTCGTTCAGGTCGGTCATCGGAAGGCTTTCTTCAAGAGGAGTTCAGGACTGGGGCTGGGTGGCGCCGCCCTGCAGTGGAGTCACCGCGGTGCTGCGGGCTGTGGAGGAGGGCAGGGCGGGCGGGGTCGCCCGGCTGCGCAACACGCGCCCGCGCAGCTGGTACCACGAGCCCACGATGCCCTTGCGCATGAACAGCACGCAGGCCACGAAGATCGCACCCTGGATGATGAAGACCCAGGCGCCGTACTGCGCCAGGTAGTTCATCATCGTCACCAGCGCCGCTGCGCCGATCACCGGGCCCAGCACCGTGCCGATGCCGCCCATCAGCACCATCAGCAGCACCTCGCCCGAGGTGGAGAAGAACACGTCGGTCAGCGAGGCCAGCTGGAACACGATGGCCTTCGTGCTGCCCGCCAGGCCCGACAACGCAGCCGACAACACGAAGGCCATCCACTTCAGCCGGTTGGCGTTGTAGCCCAGCGAGATGGCGCGCGCCTCGTTCTCGCGCACGGCCTTGAGCGCCTGGCCGAAGGGCGAATGGATGGTGCGGTGGATGACGGCGAAGCCGAACAGGAAGATGGCCAGCGTGGTGAAGTACATCGCCAGTGGCTGGTTCAGGTCGATCACGCCGAACAACATGCCGCGCGGGCCGGTCTGGATGCCGTCCTCGCCCATGGTCCATCCGGCCTGGATCGCATAGAAGTAGACGATCTGCGCCAGCGCCAGCGTGATCATCGCGAAGTACAGGCCCTGGCGCTTGATCGCCAGCCAGCCGATGCCGGCCCCCAGCAGGGCGGCCATGGCGGTGCCCAGCACGATGGCGATCTCGGGTGTCACACCCCACACCTTCGCTGCGTGGGCCGCCACGTAGGCCGCACTGCCGAAGAATGCCGCATGGCCGAAAGCCAGCAGGCCCACGTAGCCGAACAGCAGGTTGTAGGCGCAGGCGAAGAGCGCAAAGCACAGCACCTTCATGACGAAGATCGGGTAGAGCACGAAGGGCGCGATCGCCCCCAGCACCGCCAGCACCACGAACACCAGCAGCTCGCGGCTGCGCACGTGCGTGTCGTGCCGTTCGCCCGTGGCGGCCAACGGGGCGTGCTGGCCGCCGCCCTTGCCGAACAGCCCCTGCTGCTTGAACAGCAGCACCAGCGCCATGAACACGAACACCACCACGCTGGAGGCGGGCGGGTAGAACACGCGTGTGAGCCCCTCCAGCAATCCCAGCACGAAACCACTGACGATGGCCCCGAAGATCGAACCCATGCCGCCGATCACCACCACCGCGAACACGGTCACGATCAGGCTCTGCCCCATCAGCGGGCTCACCTGGTAGATGGGCGCGGCCATCACACCGGCCAGGCCCGCCAGGCCCACGCCGCAGGCATAGGTGAGCGTGAGCATGCGCGGCACGTTGATGCCGAAGGCGCGCACCAGCACCGGGTTCTCGGTGGCAGCACGCAGGTAGGCGCCGAGCTTGGTGCGCTCGATGGCCAGCCAGGTGCCGAAACACACGATCAGCGAGCCCACGATCACCCAGCCGCGGTAGTTGGGCAGGAACATGAAGCCCAGGTTCTGCACGCCCTGCAAGGCATCGGGGATGCCGTAGGGAAGTCCCGCCGAGCCGTATTTGAGCTGCACCAGGCCCTCGATCACCATCGCCAGGCCGATGGTCAGCAGGAAGCCGTAGGCATGGTCGATGGCGTAGACATGGCGGATGAAGAGTTTCTCGGTCAGCGCTCCCACCACCGACATCACCAGCGGCACGATCAGCAGCGCCCACCAGTAGTTGATGGCGGGGAGACCCGCGTCAGGGAACAGCGTGGGCAGGTTGGCCAGCGCCCAGGCCAGCAGCGCGCCCAGCATGTACTGCGCGCCGTGCATGAAGTTGGCGATGCGCAGCATGCCGAAGATCACGGCCACGCCCAGGCTCAGCATGGCGTAGAAGGCGCCGTTGATCAGGCCGATCAGCAGCTGGCCGAACAACGCGGCCGAGGGGATGGTCTTGCCGAAGAGGACGAGCTCGAACATGGTGTGGGGAAGAGAGGGGTCCTGGACGGGTTGTCAGAGGCCGAGGTAGCCCTTGAGCTTGTCGCGCTGGGCGTCCATCGCCTCGCGCGGCACGTGGTCCACCACGCGGCCGCCCTCGACGATGTAGTGGCGGTCGGCCACGCGCGATGCGAACTGCAGGTTCTGTTCCACCAGCAGGATCGTGAAGCCGCGCTGGCGCAGCACCTGCAGCGCCTCGCCGATCTTCTGCACGATCAGTGGCGAGAGGCCTTCGGTGGGTTCGTCCAGCAGCAGCAGCGGCGCGCCGGTGCGCAGGATGCGGCCGATGGCCAGCATCTGCTGTTCGCCGCCTGAGAGCTTGGTGCCCTGGCTTTTGCGGCGTTCCAGCAGGTTGGGGAAGAGGGTGTAGATCTCCTCCACCGTCATGCCGCCCTTGCGCACGATGGGCGGCAGCTCCAGGTTCTCGTGCACGCTGAGGCTGGCGAAGATGCCTCGCTCTTCAGGGCAGTAGGCCAGGCCCTGGCGCGCGATGAAGTCCGAGGGGCGTTGCACCAGCTCGCGGCCCTCGAACAGCACGGAACCCTTGCGTTGCTCGGCGATGCCCATGATGGCGCGCAACGTGGTGGTCTTGCCGGCGCCGTTGCGACCCAGCAGGGTGACGACCTCGCCGCTGCGGATCTCGAAGTCCATGCCGTGCAGCACATGGCTTTCGCCGTACCAGGCATGCAGGTCGCGCACCTGCAGCAGCGGGGTGGTGGTGGCCATGGCAGCGGCGGGCGCGTCCAGCACGGATTCAGGCATGCGCGGCTCCCAGGTAGGCTTCGACCACGTCGGGATGGCGCGAGATCTCGTCGTAGCTGCCCTCGACCAGCACCTCGCCGCGCGTGAGCACGGTGATGCGGTCGCAGAGCGATTCCACCACCGACAGGTTGTGTTCGACCATCAGCACCGTGCGGCCGACGGCGACGCTGCGGATCAGCGACGTGATGCGCTCGATGTCCTCGCGGCCGAGACCCGCCATGGGTTCGTCCAGCAGCAGCACCTGGGGCTCCAGCGCCAGCGTGGTCGCCAGCTCCAGCGCGCGTTTGCGGCCATAGGGCAGCTCGCCCGCGGAGTGGTTCGCATAGGCCTGCAGCTCCACGGCGTGCAGCAGTTCGTCCACCCGTGCATGCAGGCCATGCAGCGAGGCTTCGGGCTTCCAGAAGCGGTAGGTCGTGCCCGTGCGCTGCTGCAGCGCGATGCGCACGTTGTCGCGCACGCTCAGGCCCGGAAACACGGCCGAGATCTGGAAGGACCGCACCAGGCCGCGGCGCGCCAGCTGCTCCGGCGCGTCGCGTGTGATGTCCTCGCCTTTGTAGAACACTGCCCCCGAGGTCACGGGCAGGAAACGCGTCAACAGGTTGAACACTGTGGACTTGCCCGCGCCGTTGGGGCCGATGAGCGCATGGATGCTGCCGGTGCACACCTTCAGGTCGACATTGCGCACGGCCGTGAAACCGCCGAACTCCTTGGTGAGGCCCCGGGCCTCGATGATGTGGCCGACTGCCTGCGCATCCATGCTGCCCCCTCCTGCCGCGTCAGCTCTTCGCCACGAACTTGCAGCCGCTCTGCTCCACGGGCAGCGGCGCGCCTTCGGTCAGGCTCAGTTCCTTGGCGACTTTCAGGTAGTCCCAGGGGATGTTGCTCTCGCCGGGCGCACGGGCCTGGAACACATAACGCTGGCGCACCACGCTGCCGTTGGCGCGGATCTGGCCGCCCTTGGTGTTCCACTGGTTGATGGGAATCGCGCGCGCCTGCTTCATGACGGCGTCGGAATCCGCGCTGCCTGCCGCCTTCACGGCCTTGAGGTAGTGCGTGACACCCATGTAGGTGTTCATCTGCTGCGGCGTGGGCGGGCGCTTCATCTTCTCGGCGAAGCGCTTGGCGAAGGCGCGCGTCTCGTCGGTGAGGTTCCAGTAGGTGGAGTCCACGAAGGTCACGCCCTGCGCGACCTTCAGGCCCAGCGCGTGGATGTCCGTCATGAAGATGGCCGGGGCGACGATGCGTTTGCCCTGCGACACCAGGCCGAACTCGGCCAGCTGCTTGATGGCGTTGACCGTGTCCTGGCCGCCGCTGGAGATGTTCACGACATCGGGGTTGGCCGCCTGGGCAGACACCACGGCGGAGGCGTAGTCGGTGCTACCCAGGGGGAACAGGAACTGCCCCACGACCTTGCCGCCGTTGGCCTTGACGATGGCGCCGGCCTGGTCGGCCATCTCGCGCGTGCCGGAATAGTCGGCCGTGATCATGTACCAGTTCTTGCCACCCGTGGCCACCACGCCGGCCACGGCGCCGTTCACCTGGATGTGGGTGTCGGTGGACCAGTGGACGCCCCAGGGCGAGCAGTATTCGCCGGTCAGCGAGCTGGCGCCGGTGGTGATCCAGGTGATCTTCTTGCGTTCACGGGCCACGCCCTGCACGGCGATGGCCACGGCTGTGTTCACGAGGTCGAAGATGGCATCGACCTTGTCCACGTCGTACCACTGGCGCGCGATGGTGGAGGCCACATCCACCTTGTTCTGGTGGTTGCCGGTGACCAGCGTGATGTCGAAGCCGGCCATGTCCTTGCGCGCATCCTCGATGGCCAGTTCGGCCGCGTAGGCCGAGCCCGGGCCGTAGGCATCGGCGAGTGTGCCGGTCATGTCGCTGAGGACGCCGATCTTGACCGGCTTGGTCTGGGCCTGCGCCGTGGCCATCGCGACGGCCGCGGTGATGGCGGTCACCGTGAAGAGGATGCGTTTCATGGGGTGTCTCCTTGGAAGGGGTCAGAGTTCTTCAACGGGGGGTTGAAGCGGGGAGCGCGGCACCGGGTCGGTGGCCAGCGCGAAATCACGCGTGAGCTGTTGGCCCATCGAGGGCAGGCGCCAGCCGGAGAGCGTCTTGCGCTCGGGAAGGGGCGAAAGATCGACCGCGCGGCCGCCGACGAACACATGGCGGATGCGCCCGGGCTCCCCGAGGATGCGCACATCCTCGGCGGGATTGCCGGCTACGCACAGGATGTCGGCCTGCACGCCGTCGGCGATGACACCGACCCGGCCCTGCATCTTCAGCGCGAAGGCGCCGGCCTGCGTGGCGCACTGGATCGCTTGCAGGTCCGTGAGGCCGTAGTAGCGCCGGAAGACTTCCATCTCTCGGTAGTGCCAGTGGCCGTAAGGCACCATCGAGAAGCCCGCCTCGCTGCCCGTCAGCAGTGGCACCCCGGCGTCGTAGAGGCGGCGCATGGATTCGACGGAGTCGGTGATCTCGCGCTCGAAGAGCTTGATGAAATCCGGGTCCGTGCCCAGCCGGTGGCCGAAGTCCACCATGTTGGCCTGGAAGGTGAAGGCGGGGCAGACGGGGATCCTGCGGTCGATGACGCGCTGCAGCGCGGCCTCGTCCATGCCCGTGGCGTGGAAAAGGAGGTCCATGCCGGCCTTGGCGGCGCGGTAGGTGGAGACGGCGCCGCGACAGTGGCCCATCACCGGCACGCCGAGGTCGTGGGCGACGCTGCAGATCAGGTCCAGCTCGTCCTGCGTCCAGCTGCATTGTTCGCCGAGGTGGGCGTAGCGTGGCGCGATGCCCGAGACATGCACCTTGATCCAGTCCGCGCCCACCTTCACCTGGCGGCGCACCTCGGCCACGATGTCGTCGTGGCCCTGCACCACCTTGTAGTAACCGGTGACGCCGGTGTTGGCGATCAGCCTGCCGGCTGTGCCGCCCACGCCGGTGATGAGCGCATAACAACCGCAGGCGATGCGCGGGCCGTCGACGATACCGGCGTCGATCGCATCGCGCAGGTCCACCATGTTCTCGAACACCGAGTCGGGGTCGAGGATGCCGGTGACGCCGGCGCGCAGCAGCTTCTTCGCGTTGTAGCTGGCGACCAGCGCGGACAGGGCGTTGCGGCGCTGGAAGAAGATCTCGGGGTTGGAGGCGGCGTCGTCGAAGGACAGGTGGCAGTGCGCGTCGATCAGGCCGGGCATGATGGTCATGCCGGTGGCATCGATGCGTTGCGCGTGCTGCAGGTGCCGCACGCGGGCACAGGCCTCCTCGCCTACGGCAGCGATGCGGTCGCCTTCCACGAGTACATCGGCGGCGAAGGGCGCGCGGCCGGTGCCGTCGATGACGTGGCCGTATTCAAGCAGGAAGGCGTTGGGCATCGGTGGCCGGTGCGGAAGAAGGCTTGCGGCCATGGGCTCGCAGCAGGCGGCGTGCGTTGTCGGCGAGGTCGGCGGGCACGGGATGCGCGGATGCGGCGCCGTCGGCGGCCTGCGCATCGGGTTCGTCCCAGCCCGCGAAGTTGGTGCCGTAGACCAGGTGTTCGCGGCCCACCACCTCGGTCAGCAGCGGCACGATCAGCGGGTGCTCGACGTGCGTGTCGAACCACAGGCGGTGCAGGCATTCCTCGAAGGCGCCGTCGGGACGCAGCGCGGCGGGGGACCAGGCACGTTTGCGGGCGGCCTTGGCCATGCGGCCACGCAGCAGCGCGGTGCCACCGCCGCCGTGGCTCAGGCAGATGTCCAGCGTCGGATGGCGTTCCAGCACGCCGCCGAAGACCAGGGTGGCGACGGCCAGCGTTTCCTGCGCCGCGAAACCCGCGATGATGTCCAGCTCGAAGCGGCGCAGCGCGGGGTCCCCCGCCGGACCGTCGATGCCGGCGGGGCCGGGGTGGATGAACAGAGGAACGTCCAGCGCCGTGGCCTCGGCGTAGAGCGGGTCGAGTTCCGGTGCATCCAGCGGCAGGCGCGCATCGGTGCCGAAGCCGGCACCCATCAGGCCCAGTTCGTTGACAGCGCGGCGCAGTTCTTCGGTGGCAGCCCGTGGTGCCTGCAGCGGCAGCGCGGCGAGGCCCCCCAGGTGTTGCGGATGCGCGCGCACCACTTCGGCCATCGCATCGTTGTGCACCTGGCAGAAACGGATCGCGTCGGCTTCGGGAATGAAGTGCAGGTAGGTCAGCGGGTTGGGCGACAGCACCTGGAAGTCGATGCCGCGTTCGGCCATGCGCCGCACGCGCAGCTCCGCATCCATGAAGGGGCTGCCCACATACCGCACGCCGTTGAGGCGGTAGCTTGGCCCGATCTGGAAGTAGGGTGAACCGTCGGGGTTCTGGCCGATGAAGGGGCCGTAGTCACCGGCCGCGCCGATGGTCGGCGCCAGCACGGCGTGGGCGTGCACGTCGATGACGCGTGCCGCGAGGAGTCCGGCGGTGGACATGTGGTGTCTCCCATGGTCGGGCGGGATTCGCGCCGGAGTTGGCGCGGAATTCCTGCGTGATCCGGCTTCCACATGAATCGAGATCGATTACATCGAAACCAATTAGATCGATTTCGATGAATATAGGCGGATTCGCCGCGCCCGTCAATCACGTGCCGGACTCAGGCGCTGGGGCGGTTCCTGTTGCCTTGGCGCATGTGCCACACCGCCATGCCCAGCGCCCCCAGCTGCAGCAGCGCGCAGAAGTAAAACGGTGCGCCGATTCGCCAATCCCCCTTGGGCAGGTGCGACACCATGCCCAGCAGCGGCGCACCCAGCACGGGTGCGATCACCGCCATCAGGCTGTTGAGCGAACTCACGGCGCCCATGGTCTGGCCCTGCTGGCGGCTGTCCGCGGCCGAGGAGATCATGCTCTGCACGGCGGCATTCACGGTGTTGCCCAGCAGGTTGAAGACGATCACCGCGAACATCATCCAGCCCGCCGTGGCGGCGCCCCACAGCGCATAGGCGATGGTGGAGGAGAGCAGTCCCAGGATCGCCAGCCGCTGCGGCGTGAAGAGCTTCAGCAGTGGCCCCATCAGGAAGCCTTGCACCGCCACTGCCACCACCCCCACGGCCGCCAGCGACCAGCCGTTCTCGCGCGGGCCCCAGCCGAACTTGAAGGTGGTGTAGAGCACCCAGCAGGTGTAGAGCACGAACTGCGCGAGGCCGGCGAACACGATCACGCCCATCAGCGGGCCCACGCTGCGCAGCGATACCAGGGTGCGCAGCGTGTTGAGCGGGTGCGCGCTGCGCCAGACGAATGGCTTGCGCTGGGCCGGCGGCAACGATTCCGGCAGCACGAAATACCCATAGACGAGGTTGCCGAGCGTCAGCACACCCGCCACGTAGAAGGGCAACTGCAGGTCGATGGCGCCCAGCAGCCCGCCCATCACCGGGCCGACGATGAAGCCCAGGCCCATCATCGCGCCCAGCAGGCCGAAGCGACGTGCCCGTTCTTCGGGTGGCGTGATGTCGGCGACATAGGCGTTGGCCACGGCCTGGTTGGCCTGCAGCGCGCCGCCCACCAGCCGCGCGGCGATCAGCATCCACAGCGCCGTGGCCATGGCCGTGGCGAAGAAGTTCAGCGCGAAACCCAGGAAGCCGAGCAGCAGCACGGGCCGGCGGCCATAGGCATCCGACAGCGCGCCCAGCACCGGTGAGGCGATGAAGTTCGCGAAGCCGAAGCTGAAGGTCACGACGCCGTACCACAGCGCCTGGTTGGCCTGTGAACCGGCGAAGCTGCCCACCAGCGCGGGCAGCACCGGGATGATCAGGCCGATCGCCATCATGTCGATCAGCACCGTGAGCATGATGAAGGGCATGGCCGCCTGCGGGCGGGCGCGTGCCGGGGTGGCGCTGGTGGTATCACGCATCGCTGCCACCTTCCGGTGCGCCTTCGCCCGGTTCGAAGGCCTCGGCTGCCAGGGCCCGCAGGTGCGCGCCGATGTCCGGCGGCCAGGCGGCCGTCAGTTCGGCGAAGCGCCCGGCGTGGCCCGCGAACAGGGCCCGGGCGGCTTCCTCGAAACCGACGCGGTCACCGGCCATGGTGGACATGAAGCGGT
Source organism: Burkholderiaceae bacterium (assembly GCA_965278985.1). Classification (GTDB taxonomy): domain Bacteria; phylum Pseudomonadota; class Gammaproteobacteria; order Burkholderiales; family Burkholderiaceae_C; genus CAISIP01. The sequence goes on from OZ257131.1 coordinate 6,091,667, forward strand.
AGGTGGATTCCTGCGCGCGGCGGATCCGGTCGGCCGACTCGCCCGCCTTGCGTGCCTGGTCCACGAGCTTGCGCAGCGCTACCGATGCACCCCCCGGTTGCGTGCCGAGCCACTCCCAATGGCGTGGCAACAGGGTCACCTCGCGCGCGACCACGCCCAGGCGCGGCCTGCCGGGCCCCGCCGGGCCGGGCGCGGTGGCGTGCGGCGGTGCGGCGGGGGTGTCTGCCGCGGGAGGCGCGTATTGCGCCTGTGCGCGCTGCACCACCTGCTCGGGCGTGCCGTGGTAGTCGAGGTCCAGCACCTGGCTGGTGGTGCCCTGGAACAGCAGCACCCGTGCCTGCGGCTGGGCATCCGCCCTGCGTTTGGCACTGCGCACCACCTCGGCCAGGGTGCCGCTGGCGATGTGGGTGTGGTCCGCGAAGGCCACGTAGTCGGCGGAAAAGGAAGTCATGAGCAGTCGGCGAAAGAGGTGGAAGAACACCCGCGTATTTTATCCGGGTAAATTTGAAAAAAGCAAATATACCCGGGTAAATTTATGAGGCGTGCGTCCGATGCGCGTGTCCGGGCGGGTCGCAAACGATGGTGTATGTTCGCGCGTGCAAGGGGCCGTTTCCGCCAGGCCCCGTCCGCCCCGACCCACTACACCACCCTCGCTGCCATGCAATTCGACTGGAACAACCCCTATCCCACCGTCCGCAGCCCGGTCTTCGCGCGCAACGTGGTGTCCACGTCGCAGCCCCTGGCCGCGCAGGCGGGCCTGCGCATGCTCCACAAGGGCGGGAACGCCGTGGACGCCGCCATCGCCGCCGCGGCCGCCATGACCGTCGTGGAGCCGGTCTCCAACGGCCTGGGCAGCGACAACTTCGCGATCCTGTGGGACGGCGAAGCGTTGCACGGATTGAACGCCTCCGGGGTGGCGCCCGCCGCCTGGAACCCCGATTACTTCCAGCGCCGCCATGGCGGCAAGATCCCGACGCGCGGCTGGGACACCGTCACCACGCCCGGCGCCGTGGCGGGCTGGGTGGCTTTGTCGAAGCGCTTCGGCAAGCTGCCCTTCGCCGACCTGCTGGAGCCGGCCATCGCGCTGGCCGAGCGCGGCCATGGCGTGGCCTGCATCGTGGCCGACAAGTGGGCGCGCCAGGTGCCGGAACTGCAGGGGCAGCCGGGTTTTGCCGAAGCCTTCATGCCCCATGGGCGGGCGCCGCGGCCGGGCGAGCAGTTTGTCTTCCGGGCTGCCGGCGAGACGCTGCGCAAGATCGCGCTCAGCGAGGGCGAGGCCTACTACCGGGGTGAACTGGCCCAGAAGATGGCTGCGCACGCCGCGGCACACGGCGGCAGCCTGACCGAGGCGGACCTCGCCGCGTACCAGCCCGAGTGGGTCACGCCGATCCAGAAAGACTACGCCGGCTACACGCTGCACGAGATCCCGCCCAACGGGCAGGGCATCGCCGCGCTGATGGCGCTGGGCATCCTGGAGCATGTCGGCATGCAGGATCTTCCGGTAGACAGCGTCCCGGCGCAGCATTTGCAGATCGAAGCCATGAAGCTGGCCTTCGCGGACACCTACCGCTGGGTCTCCGACAGCCGGTCCATGGCGGAGGTCACGCCGCAAGACCTGCTGTCCGATACCTACCTGCGCGAGCGCGCGCGCCTGATCGACCCGCGCCGCGCGACCCATTTCCAGCACGGAACGCCGCCCAAGGGGGGCACTATCTACCTCACGGCCGCCGATGAGCGCGGCATGATGGTCAGCCTGATCCAGTCCAACTACATGGGTTTCGGCAGCGGCGTGGTGGTGCCCGGCACCGGGATCAGCCTGCAGAACCGCGGGCATGGTTTCACCACCGACCCCCACCATCCCAACGTGGTGGCGGGTGGCAAGCGGCCCTTCCACACCATCATCCCCGGCTTCCTGACCCAGGGCGGCCGACCGCGCATGAGCTTTGGCGTCATGGGGGGCAACATGCAGCCGCAGGGCCACCTGCAGACGCTGGTGCGCATGCTGCACCACGGCCAGCAGCCCCAGGCCGCCTGCGACGCGCCGCGCTGGAAGGTGGCCACCGGCCTGGCCATCGACTGCGAGCACACCATGGCGCCCGGCCTGGTGCAAGGCCTGCGTGACCTGGGCCACCAGGTGGAGGCGCACCAGGACAGCTACATGGATTTCGGGGCCGGCCAGTTCATCTGGAAGCTGTCGGACGACCTGGAGGACGGGTATGTCGCCGCCAGCGATTCCCGCCGGGATGGGCATGCGGCGGTGGGGTGATCTTGCGCGCGCCCATGCTTTTGGGGGATATTTGTGACTTGAGGCACAAAAAAAAGCCTAAATTCGGGTTCAGTTCTGCCGTTAACAATTTGCGACCAACGAAAAAACCGCCCATCCAACCCTAGCCGAGGCTCTCATGCAGCTGCCATCCGTCGACCGTCAACCAGGAATGCCCCCCGCCGGTGCAGCCCTGGCGGCGACCGTGGCTGCCAAGGTGGTGCCGGTGGCGCCGGTGAACCCGCCGGCCACACCCGAGGTCCAGGCCCCGCAGCCCAGCGTGGTCAACCGCATCGGTGAAGCGCAGCAGCCGTCCAACGTGGTCTACACCAGCGTGTCCGACCCGGCCCAACGGGGTTCGGAGGCGAACACCGGCTCCAAGGACTGGACCATCCAGCGCCCGGAACCCGAGCAGGTGGAAGACCCGCCGCCCGAGCCGATTTCCAAGATGCTGCTGGATTTCCTGAAATCCATGTGGCGCGCCAGCGGTGGCGCCGTGGAAGCGGCGCAGGCGCAGGCCCAGCAGGCACCCGCGGTGGTCAGCGGCCAGGTGGCGTCGGAAAACATCACCTACTCGCCCAGCAAGATCAAGAAGAACGAAGAGGTGTAGTGGCGCCCCGGGGCCGTCGGCGCGGGTCCGTAACGCCGGTGTAAGGTCGCGGCATGCACACCTCCGCCCTGGTTCTCTTTTCCGGCGGGCAGGACTCCACCACCTGCCTGGCCCATGCCCTGACCCGCTACGAGCGGGTCGAAACCATCGCCTTCGACTACGGCCAGCGCCACCGCATCGAGCTCGATGCGCGGTTGACGGTGCTGCAGCGGCTGCGGGCGGAGTTTCCCGCCTGGAACGACTGCCTGGGCGAGGACCACCTGTTGCACCTGCCCGTGCTCGGGGAGATCAGCGACACCGCCCTGACCCAGGACAGCGAGATCCGCATGCAGGCCGACGGCTTGCCGAACACGTTCGTGCCGGGCCGCAACCTGCTGTTCCTGACGCTGGCCGGTGCGCTGGCCTACCGGCGCGACCTGCAGGTGCTGGTGACCGGGGTCTGCGAGACCGACTTTTCCGGCTATCCGGACTGCCGCGACGACACCATCAAGGCGATGCAACTGGCGCTGTCCCTGGGCATGGCGCGGCGCCTGCTGATCGAGACGCCCTTGATGTGGATCGACAAGGCGGCCACCTGGCGCCTGTCGGAGGCACTCGGCGGGTCCGCGCTGGTGGAACTGATCCTGGAGCACACCCATACCTGCTACCTGGGAGAGCGCGGTGCGCGGCACGCCTGGGGCTACGGCTGCGGCACATGCCCGGCGTGTGCGTTGCGCGCGGCGGGGTTTGCGCGGTACCGGGAGCCGTTGCCGGCAGCCTGATGGGCTGCCCGGTAGGGAGCCGGCGGCCGCTCAGCGCGCAGCGGCTGGCTGCTCGACGCGCAAGGTATAGCGCGCAGGCGCGCCCTCGGGTGCGCGTTCCAGCTGCCAGCGCTGCGAATGGAAATCTGCGACCGAGGGCCGGTGGGCGATGGAGACGAGCCCACCGCCCTTGGAGGCGGTCAACGCGACCAGCTTGCCGTACACCGCTTTTTCCGACTCGGTGTCCAGCGCACTGGTGGCTTCGTCGGCAAAGACCCACGCGGGTTGCCTGAGCAGTACCCGCGCCACGGCCAGGCGCTGCTGCTCGCCGCCGGAGAGCTTCTGCGCCCAGGCGTCCACGCGGTCCAGTTCCTGCGCGAGCCGGGGCAACTGCACGTCCTCCAGCGCCTTGCGCATGGCGTCGTCGGAGTAGCGGCTCTCGGCCTCGGGGTAGGCCAACGCCGCGCGCAGGCTGCCATTGGGCAGGTATGGCTTCTGCGGAATGAACATGGTGTCCGCAGGCTTGGCCACGTTGCCGGTCGCGAAGGGCCAGATGCCGGCCAGCGTGCGGAACAGCGTGGACTTGCCGCTGCCTGAGGGGCCTTGCAGCAGGATGCGCTCGCCCGCCGACGCCTGCACGCGGGTATCTGCCAGCAGTCGGTCGCCCGTGGGCAGCGCCACCTGCAGATCCGAGGCGTCCAGCGAGGGCGCCGTGTGGATGGCCAGTGCCGGGTTGTCGGCCATCGCGGTGGTGATGGCATCGTCGAAGCTCGTCAGGCGGTCCGTCGTGGCGCGCCACGCCGCCAGGCTGGCATAACTGTCCACGAACCAGCTCAACGCGCCCTGCACCTGGCCGAAGGCCGAGTTGATCTGCATCAGCTGCCCCAGCTGGATGGCGCCGCTCAGGTACCTGGGCATCGCGATGATCATCGGGAACACCACCGCCGCCTGCCCGAAGAAGCTCTGGAACCAGACCAGGTTCTTCTGCGCCTTGATCAACCGCAGGTAGTTGGCCAGCACCGCCGTGAAGCGCGTGTCCAGCTGTGCCTTCTCCACGGTCTGCCCCCGGTCCAGCGCGATCGCCTCGCTGTATTCACGCACCCGCACCATGTGGTGGCGGAAATCGGCTTCACGGCGCTGCTGCTCGAAATTGAGCCAGATCTGCGAGCGCCCGATGTAGTGGGTCAGCACGCTGCCGGCCAGGCAGTACAGCACGGCCATCCAGACCATGAAGCCATGGACCACGTAGCTCTGGCCGCCCAGCTTGAAGTCGAATTCACCCGACAGTCCCCACAGGATGCCCACGAAGCTCACCAGCGTGACCACCGAACTCAGCAGGCCCATGGTCAGGCCGATGGTCTGGCTGGTGAAGAGGTTCACGTCCTCCGAGATCCGCTGGTCGGGGTTGTCCGGCGCGGCCTCGTTGGCTTTGTCAAAGCGCATCAGCTCCATGTGATAGAAGGTGCTGTTGCGCATCCAGCGCTGCAGGTAATACCCGGTCATCCACCGCCGCCAGTCCATCTCGAGCAGCTGCGTGAGGTAGAAGCGGTAGACCGCGATGACGATGGCGATGAGGGCCAGGTAGCTGAAGCGGCCCAACTGCTGCCATATCACGGCTGCGTCCTTGTTCTGCAAGGCGTCGTAGAAGATGCGGTACCAGTCGTTGAAGACCACGGCCATGTACACCGAGCCGAGGTTCAGCGCGATGATGGCAGCGAAGAGCCCGCGCGCCTTCCACTTTTCCTCGGACTGGAAGTAGGGGGCCGAAAGCCGCAGCACCCGCGCCACGAAGGCCTTGAAGCTGCGCAGTTTCTCTGTCAGTGGCATGGGAGGGAGCTCCGGTGGGGAAGGCGTTGACGCAAGTCGCGTACCGGGTCGGGACGCGTGTGGTTCAGAAGGGCGGGTTCGAGATGCCGCTGGCCACGTGGCCCGAGGGCACATGCTGCGCAGCCGATTCGATATGGCCCGTCTGGTCGTCGAAAAAGAAGTCGGGCTCGAATTCGCGCAGGAACTCGCCCTTGGGCAGGCCGCCCAGGAACATCGCCTCGTCGATCTCGATGTTCCAGTCCATCAGCGTGCGGATGGCGCGCTCATGGGCCGGTGCGCTGCGCGCGGTCACCAGCGCGGTGCGGATGCGCATCTGCGGCGTGCCCGCGCGCTGCAGGCGGTGCAGCGCGGCCAGCAGCGGCTGGAATGGGCCGGGTGCGAGCGGCTGGCCGGCCTTCTCGATCTCGTGCTGCTGGAAGGCCGACAGGCCATGCGCCTGGTAGACCTGCTCGGCCTCGTCGCTGAAGAGCACGGCGTCACCGTCGAAGGCGATGCGCACTTCCTGCGGATGGGCTTCGCTGGCGCGCGCCGAGCGCGGATAGACCTGCGCGGCCGGCACGCCCGCATGCAGTGCCGAGCGCACGTCGCTCAGGTGCGCCGAGAGGAACAGGTTGGCATGCAGCGGCTTGAGGTAGCGCCACGGCGGCTGGCCGCGCGTGAAGCTGCCGCGCTCGATCAACAGCCCGTAGTGCTTGGCCGAGCGGAACACGCGCATGCCCGAGACCGGGTCATTGCGCGAGAGGATCACCACTTCCACGGGTTGCTTCGCCAGCGTCCCGGAGGCGGGGTCGTGGTCGCGGCCTGCATCGTTGAACGCCAGCAGCTTGCGCACCAGCGAGAAGGCCACGCCGGGCTTGGCGGGTTCATCCAGCCGCGCCAGCTGCAGCCGCATGTAGGCGCGGTCCTTCTCGGGGCCTTCGGTGCCCTGGTCGAAGACCTCGTTCTCCTCTTCGAAATCGAAGAGGGCCCGCGAGGAAATCGCGACCACCAGCTTGCCTTCGAGCGATGGGGGCATGCGGTGCTCCGGAGTGTGGAAGGGCCTAGCGCAGGAACATCCGGTAGGCCGGGTTGTGCGTCTCCTCGACCGAGGGATACCCCAGCGCTTCCAGGAATTCGCCGAAGGCCGCGTTGTCGGCCTCGGGCACCTGCAGGCCCACCAGGATGCGGCCATAGTCGGCGCCCTGGTTGCGGTAGTGGAAGAGGCTGATGTTCCAGTTGGGCCGCATCAGGTTCAGGAACTTCAGCAGCGCGCCCGGGCGTTCGGGGAAGGTGATGCGCAACAGCCGCTCGTCCTTCGCCAGCGTGGAGTGCCCGCCCACCATGTAGCGCACATGCTCCTTGGCCAGCTCGTCGTGCGTGAGGTCGATGGTCTGGAAACCCTGGCGATTGAAGGTTGCGGCGATCTTCGGGCTCTCGCCCTTGCCGTGCGTCGTGAGGCCCACGAACACATGCGCAGTCGCTTCGTCGCTGATGCGGTAGTTGAACTCGGTGACGTTGCGTGGGCCGCCGGGCAGCTCGCTCACGGCGGTGCAGAAGCGGCGGAAGCTGCCGCGCTCCTCGGGGATGGTCACGGCGAACAGCGCCTCGCGTTCCTCGCCCACCTCGGCGCGCTCGGCCACGAAGCGCAGCCGGTCGAAGTTCATGTTGGCGCCGCACAGGATGGCGGCGTAGGTCTCGCCCTTTGTCTTGTGCGTGGCGACGTACTGCTTGATCGCGGCCACGGCCAGGGCGCCGGCGGGCTCCACGATGCTGCGCGTGTCCACGAAGATGTCCTTGATGGCGGCGCACACGGCATCGGTGTCCACCGTCATGAATTCGTCGACCAGGTGGCTGGCGATGCGGAAGGTCTCTTCGCCCACCAGCTTCACGGCCGTGCCGTCGGAGAACAGGCCCACGTCGCTCAACGTCACGCGGCCCTTCGCGGCGACAGATTGCATCATGGCGTCGGAGTCGTTCATCTGCACGCCGATGACCTTGATGCCCGGACGCACGGCCTTGATGTAGTTCGACACGCCCGCGATCAGGCCACCGCCGCCGATGGCCACGAAGACCGCGTGCAGTTCGCCCTGGTGCTGGCGCAGCATCTCCATGGCGACGGTGCCCTGGCCGGCGATCACGTCGGGGTCGTCGAAGGGGTGCACGAAGGTCAGGCCCTGTTCCTTCTGCAGGCGCACGGCATGGTCGTACGCATCCGAATAACTCTCGCCGGCCAGCACCGCCTCGCCGCCCAGCGCCTTCACGGCGTCGATCTTGACCTGCGGCGTGGTGGTGGGCATCACGATCACTGCGCGCGAGCCCAGCTTGTGGGCCCCCAACGCCACGCCCTGGGCATGGTTGCCGGCGGAGGCGCAAATCACGCCCTTGGCGAGCTGTTCGGCGCTCAACTGCACCATCTTGTTATAGGCACCACGCAGCTTGAAACTGCGCACGGGCTGCTGGTCCTCGCGCTTGAGCAGCACCTTGTTGTGCAGGCGCTGGCTGAGGTTGCGGGCGGGCTCCAGCGGCGACTCCGTGGCCACGTCGTAGACGCGTGCATTCAGGATGCGGGTCAGGTAGTCGGCAGGGGTAAGGTCTTTGCGGGTCATGGAAAGGTCGAGTCGGATGCCCATGATAAGCGCCGGTCCGCGGCGCTCATTGCAGGGATCACGGGTGGCAGAATCGCCGATGGGCCTGAGGCAGGTCTTAAGCGATGGTGCGGGACGGGCCCGAACCGCATGTACAGGAAGCGAGAACGAACATGGAATGCACAGTCAGCTGGACCGGCGCGAGCGGCGCGCGCTCGGGCATGGGTTTTCTGGCCGAGACGGGCAGCGGCCACACGCTGATGATGGACGGCGCCCCAGACGCGGCCAAGCCCGAAAACGGTGGCCAGAACCTGGCGCCGCGGCCGATGGAAACGCTGCTGGCCGGCGCTGGCGGCTGCACCGCCTACGACGTGGTGCTGATCCTGCGCCGGGGGCGCCACGATGTGCGCAACTGCTCCTGCAAGTTGACGGCCGAGCGCGCCGAGACCGACCCAAAGGTCTTCACCAAGATCCACATGCATTTTTCGGTCAGCGGCAAGGGCATTCCGCCCACCGCCGTGGAGCGCGCCATTGCCATGAGCCACGACAAATACTGCTCGGCCACCATCATGCTCGGCAAGACGGCAGAGATCACTACCAGCTTCACGTTGACGGAGGCCTGAGCAGGCCTGCCGCGTCTCAGATGCGGTGGGCCACGGTGGTCATCACCCTGGCGGCCATGCGCATCAGGCCGGCCACCGGCAGCGGCAGCGCGACGCCGCCGGCATCGCGCGCTTCTCGGGCATGGCGGGCCTCGTCGTCCTTCATGCCGGCCACCACGGCACGCGATTCCACGTCGGCCACGGGCAGGGCATCCAGGTGGCCCTGCAGGTGCGCTTCCACCTGTTTCTCCGTCTCGGCGACGAAGCCCAGGCTCACCCGGTCACCCAGGCGGCCGGCCAGCAGGCCCAGGCCGAAGGCGCCCGCGTACCAGAGCGGATTCAGCAACGATGGCCGGCTGCCCAGCGCGTCCAGGCGGCTACGCGTCCAGGCCAGGTGGTCGGTTTCCTCCTGCGCCGCCTGCGCGAAGTGCCGCTGCAGTTCGGGACTGCGGGTGGACAGCCCCTGCGCGGTGTAGAGCGCCTGGGCGCAGACCTCGCCGACATGGTTGACGCGCATCAGCGCTCCGGACAGGGCCTTGTCCGCCGGTGAGAGCTCGGCGCTGGCACCGGCTCCGGCTGAATCGGCACTGGCCGCGCTGGTCACGCTGGGAATTGCCCGGCTGCCGTGCGGCGTGGCGAAGAGGGTGCGCAGGGCGCTGTCGGCGGCGTTCAGGAAGCGTTCCATTGGTGCGTAGGCGAGGCTGCGTCGTGTTGCGGGGTTATCAGGGTATACCCGATTGTGGCCCCATCCAGCGGTCGAGCACGACGCGCTGCCTGTTGCAGGCCCACAACGAAATAGGGGAACAAGCCGAAATAGGCAGCCCTTTTCTTTGCCAATCGGTGGGTCGTCTGGTGCAATAGACCCAACTTCCTGAAGCAGGAGGTTGGCCCGGGAATCCGATCGACGTATTAGGCCGGAGCCCTCTGTTTAACCTTGGAGAAATTTGAAATGAAGAAAACCCTCGTGGCAGCAGCTGTCCTGGCCAGCCTCGGCACCGCAGCTTTTGCACAATCCAGCGTCACGCTGTACGGCCGTATCGACGCATCCCTGGCCAAGACGGAAACCGACAACGTCGGTTTCGTCAACAACGTTGACGCCGATCCGGGCGCTCTGATCCGCTCCGGCGCCCACACCGGCAGCCGTTGGGGCCTGCGTGGTACCGAAGACCTGGGCGGTGGCCTGAAGGCCATCTTCACGCTGGAGCAAGGCTTCAACGTGGACACCAGCACGTTCTCGAACGCTGCCAACCAGTTCAACCGCCAAGCCTTCGTCGGCCTGGACGGTGGTTTCGGTACCGTGACGGTCGGTCGTCAGTACACCCTGACCGACACGAACCAAGCCAACTTCGACGTGATCGGCCTGTCGGGCTACTCCGCGCTGGGCTTTGCTTTCAACTCGAACTGCACGACCGTTGGCGTGCTGGCTGGCCAAGCGATCGGTGACTGCGGCGGCGCTGGCGCTGGCGGCGGCCGTATCAACAACTCGGTGATCTACTCCACCCCCGCAATGGGCGGTTTCGGTGCCAAGCTGCTGTGGTCTCCCGGTGAAGACAAGACCGCTGCTTCCAGCGCTGGTCAAACCTACGGTGGTCTGCTGTCCTACGCAGCGGGTCCCCTGGGTCTGGGCGCATCCTGGGAGTCGTTCAAGGTTGCTGGCGCTCGCGCCGTGCAGAACTACACCTTCGGTGCTTCGTACGACCTGGGCGCTGCCAAGCTCTTCGGCATGATCGAAGGCGGCAAGAACAAGAACACCAACGCCAAGGACGAAGGCTTTGCTCTGGGCGTGAACATCCCCCTGGGTGCTCCTTCGATCCAGGTCAGCTACGCTCGTGAAAACCAGAAGATCGGTGGCACGAAGATCTCGAAGACCAACGCCTTCGAAATCATGGGCCAGTACCCCCTGAGCAAGCGCACCTACGTGTACGCTGCCCTGCTGAAGGGTGACTACAACCCCACCGCTCCCGCTCTGGCTACCCAAAAGACCCAGAACTACGGTCTGGGCCTGGTCCACAACTTCTGATTTTCCGCTGGCGTGAAGCCAGCATGAAAGTTTGAATCCAAGGGGCCCCGCTGTGTTCGCACAGCGGGGCTTTTTTTATGGGTGTGTGCCGTGTGGAATTCGGGATGGAACAGGTGATGCGTGTGTCATGGAGTTGCCGATGGGGCCTGTTGCTGGTGGGCATGGTGTTGATGGCCGGCTGCGCCACCCCGTCTTCGCCCGAGACGCCCTCTTCGGAAGAGGTCCAGGCCGCAGGCGACCGGGACGATCAGGACGAGAGCCCCTCCACATGCCGCTGGGATCGCGCTTCACTGCCCACGGACGCAACCGACCCCGGCCCCACATGGAAGCACTATCGCTTCCCCGGCAAGCGGCCCAATGCCTACCGCCAGGTGGCTCTGGACGGCCGCGATGCGATGCGGGTGCAGGCCGACGCCTCCACGAGCATGCTGCGCCGGAACCTGCGCATCCCGCCGCAGGAATTGCACCATCTGCAGTTCTCCTGGAAGGTGCCCGCGTTGATCGAGCAGGCCGACCTCACGGTGGGGGAGCGTTCGGACTCACCCGTCCGCGTGGTGCTCGCCTTCGAGGGGGACCGCAGCAAGTTCTCGGCGCGCGATGCCATGTTGTCCGAGCTTGCGCACATGCTGACGGGCGAGCCCATGCCCTATGCCACGCTGATGTACGTGTGGGGCAACCGGCAGCCAGCCGGCACGGTGGTGCACAACCACCGCACGGGCCGGATCCGCAAGCTCGTGCTGGAGTCCGGGCCGGAAAAACTGGGGCAGTGGCTCGACTACGAGCGCGACATTCGCCAGGACTTCGTCCAGGCATTCGGTGAGGAGCCCGGCGCGCTGCTCGCCATCGGCATCATGACGGACACCGACAACACGCGCTCCCGCGCCACGGCCTGGTACGGACCCGTGCGGCACCTGGCCAAGGCAGCGTCCGCGGATGGGCCGTTGCCGGTGGCTGCTGCGGCGCCCTGCGCGCACCCGTAGTTCCCGTTCCGGCAGGGGGGGCTTGACCCTGCCATGATGGGAGGGTTCAGACTGCCCTCCATGATCGCAACATCCTCTCCTTCGCTGCCCGGACTGCTCCCTGGAGCGCCGACCTTGCGCGCCCGCCCCGTGCGCATGGCGGTGAACGGCATGACCTGCGCATCCTGCGTGGCCCGTGTCGAAAAGGTGCTGCGCAAGGTGCCGGGCGTGCAGGACGCCAGCGTCAACCTCGCCACCGAAACGGCCGAGCTGCAGTTCTCGGGCGACGACAGTGCGCTGCCGTCCCTCTCCGAAGCCGTTGAACGGGCGGGATACCACGCGCGCCTGCTCGAGGACGAGGCGGTGGAATCGCCCGATGCGCCGTCGCCGGCCGCGCACCAGCCCTGGTGGCCCGTGGTGCTGGCGGCGTTGCTCTGCCTGCCGTTGCTGGCCCCCATGCTGCTGATGCCCTGGGGCGTGGAGGCGACGTTGCCGCCGCTGTGGCAATTCCTGCTGGCCGCCCCCGTGCAGTTCTGGCTCGGCGCGCGCTTCTACCGCGCCGGGTGGCATGCCCTGCGGGCAGGCGCGGGCAACATGGACCTGCTGGTCGCACTGGGTACGTCCGCAGCTTTCGGACTGAGCCTCTACCAGTGGTGGCGCCATGGCGAACATGCCACCCACCTGCTGTATGTGGAAACCTCCGCGGTGGTCATCACGCTGGTGCTGCTGGGCAAGTGGCTGGAGGGGCGCGCCCGCTACCAAGCCACCGAGGCCATCCGGGCGCTGCAGGCGCTGCGTCCTGACACCGCACGCGTGCGCCGGGACGGTGGGGAAGAAGAGATCGCGTTGCGCGACGTGCGGGTGGGTGACATGGTCGTCGTGCGCCCCGGCGAGCGCATCCCGGTCGACGGACTGGTGCTGGAGGGCTCCAGCCATGTGGACGAGTCCCTGGTCACCGGCGAGGGCCTGCCGGTGGCACGCGGCCCTGGCGAGCGCGTCACGGGCGGGGCGGTCAATGCCGAAGGCCTGCTGCTGCTGCGCACGGTGGCCGTGGGTGCCGAATCCACCCTGGCCCGGGTGGCCCGGCTCGTGGCCTCCGCGCAGGGCAAGAAGGCGCCCATCCAGCGGCTGGTGGACCGCGTCAGTGCCGTGTTCGTGCCGGTGGTGCTGGTGCTGGCCCTCCTGACGCTGCTGGGCTGGGGACTGGCCACGGCGCAGTGGGAAGCCGCCGTGCTGCATGCCGTGGCCGTGCTGGTCATCGCCTGCCCCTGCGCGCTCGGCCTGGCCACGCCGGCTGCCATCATGGCCGGCACGGGCGTGGCGGCACGCCGGGGCATCCTGATCCAGGACGCGCAGGCGCTGGAGCTGGCGCACGCGGTGCGGGTGGTGGCGTTCGACAAGACCGGCACCCTCACCGAAGGCCGCCCCGTGCTGGTGGCCCTGGTGGCCACCGAGGAGGGCGCCGCGGCCGAAGACGCTCTGCTGCGCCGTGCTGCAGCGCTGCAGTCCGGCAGCGAACATCCCCTGGCGCGCGCGGTGCTGGATGCCGCGCGTGCGCGAAGCATCGTAGTGCCGCCCGCGGAGGGCCTGCAGGCTGTTGCCGGCCGTGGAGTGGCCGCGCAGGTGGACGGGGCGAGCCTGCGCCTGGGCAGCAGCCGCTGGATGCAGGAGTCGGGCGTCGACCTCGGGCCGCTGGCGCAGCGCGCACAGGCCCTGCAGGCCCAGGGCCGCACGGTGTCGTGGCTGGCCGGCATGCAGCCGCATCCGCATCTGCTGGGCCTGTTCGCCTTCGGCGATGCCGCCAAAGCCACAGCGGCGGAGGCTATCGCCGCGTTGCAGGCCCAGGGCATCCGCACCGTGCTGCTGACCGGCGACAACCGCGCCACGGCCGAGGCCATCGCCGCGCAGCTGGGCATCGACGAGGTGCATGCCGAGGTGCTGCCCGAGGACAAGGCCCGCATCGTGTCCGAGCTGCGCGCGGGCGGCGCGGTGGCCATGGTCGGCGACGGCATCAACGACGCGCCGGCCCTGGCCGCCGCCGACGTGGGCATGGCCATGTCCACGGGCACGGATGTGGCCATGCATACGGCCGACGTGACCCTGATGCGCGGCGACCCACGCCTGGTGGCCGATGCGGTGGCCATCTCGCGGCGCACCTGGTCCAAGATCCGCCAGAACCTCTTTTGGGCCTTCTTCTACAACGTCGTCGGCGTGCCACTGGCGGCCTTCGGCCTGCTGAGCCCGATGCTGGCCGGCGCTGCGATGGCCTTCAGCAGCGTCAGCGTGGTGGCCAATGCGTTGCTGCTGCGGCGCTGGAAAGGACGTGCTTCATGCGCCACGAGACTGCCCCTGTGACGACGGACCATTTCCCCATCGGCCGCGCCGCGAAGCTGTCCGGCGTGTCGGCCAAGATGGTGCGGCATTACGAGTCGCTGGGGCTGCTGCCCCCCATCAGCCGCACGGAGGCCGGTTACCGGCTGTACTCCGACCGGGAGGTCCACACGCTGCGCTTCATCAAGCGTGCACGGGGCCTGGGCTTCAGCATGGCGGAGATCGCCGAACTGCTCAAGCTGTGGCAGGACCAGCACCGCGCCAGCGAGCAGGTGCGACGCATCGCGCAGCAGCATGTGGACGAGCTCCAGCAGCGCATCGCGGAGATGGCGGCGATGCAGCGCACTTTGCAGCACCTGATCGGCTGCTGCCACGGCGACCACCGGCCCGAATGCCCGATCCTGGACGAGCTGGCGAAGCCCTGATACCCGCATCTCCGGTGGGGCTGCGTGCTACATTGCCCAGCTTCTCCAACCATCGCCGCCGATCCCGGAGGACTCCGATGTTGACAACCGATGCAGCCCCCCGGCTGCGTGCCAGTGGCCGCGCTTTCGCGCATATCGCGGCCTTCCATCCCGAGCTCACGGCCCTGCGCCGCGACCTGCATGCCCATCCCGAGCTGGGTTTCGAAGAGCATTACACGGCCGGGCGCGTGCGCGAGGCGCTCAAGGTCTGCGGCGTGAACGAGATCCATGCCGGCATGGGCAAGACTGGCCTGGTGGCGGTGATCCGGGGCCGGCGCAGCGACAGCGGCCGCATGATCGGCCTGCGCGCCGACATGGACGCACTGCCCATGACCGAGCACAACGACTTCGCTTGGCGCTCCACCAAGCAGGGCATGATGCACGGCTGCGGCCACGACGGCCACACCACCATGCTCGTGGGCGCCGCGCGTTACCTCGCCGAGACACGCAACTTCAACGGCACGGCCGTGCTGATCTTCCAGCCGGGCGAAGAAGGCTTCGGCGGCGCCAAGGCCATGATCGACGACGGCCTGTTCGCGCAGTTCCCGGTGGAGTCCGTCTACGGCATGCACAACTGGCCCGCCATGCGGCCCGGCACCATTGGCCTCAACCCCGGGCCCATGATGGCCTCCGCCGACCGCATCACCATCGAGATCACCGGCCGCGGCGGACACGGTGCGCATGCCTACAGCACCATCGACCCGGTGCTGGTGGCCGGCCACATCATCACGGCCGTGCAGAGCATCGTCTCGCGCAATGTGCACCCGGTGCAGAGCGCCGTGATCAGCCTGTGCGCCATGCGCGCCGGCGACCTGGGGGCCATGAGCGTGATCCCCGACAACGTGACCCTGGTGGGCACGGTGCGCACCTTCAGCCCCGCCGTGCAGGCGCAGATCGAGCGGCGCCTGACGGAGCTGTGCACCGCGGTGGCCATGGGCTTCGGCGCCACCGCCACCGTGCAGTACGAGCGCATCTACCCAGCCACCATCAACACCGCGCCCGAAGCACGTTTCGCCGGCGACGTCGCGGCCTCTCTGGTGGGCGAGGAACATGTGGAGCGCGACCTCCTGCCCAGCATGGGTGCGGAGGACTTCTCGTTCATGCTGCAGGTCAAGCCCGGCGCCTATCTGCGCCTCGGCCAGGGCGAGGAGAACGGGCTGGGCAGCTGCATGCTGCACAACACCCGCTACGACTTCAACGACAGCATCCTCGGACTAGGCTCCGCGTTGCACGCGAGCCTGGCCGAGCAGTTCATGCCGCTGGAATCGGTGCGCGCCTGATCGGCCTCTTTCGCTTGTTCGCTACGTATTCGCGCGGCGGCTGCGTCTCTGCCTACCGTCGCTACAGTCGCGTCGCATGCTCGCCACGGCGCAGTCGCGCCGCTGCCACGGCCGCGTAGCGCCCGTCCCACGGCCGAGCGGGCCTGTGGGAAATACCCCCCTTTTCTCTCGATGGCGCGTCCTCACGCGTCGGACGATCACAACGATGGCGTCCCACCGGAGCCTTGCATCCGGATACGGCGCGCTGGACCTGCGCGCTTGAATGCGCGCGGCCATGACCCAGCTGAGGTCGCGGCAGTTCGATGGTTGAAGGGAGAAACGATGGTGGATTTGGAAGACACGGGGAAGATGGATGCGGTGTCCGCTGCCCTGCGTGATGAAGCGCGCGTGCGGGCGCCACGGGCGGTCACGGTGGCAGCGGCTTCGGCGGCGTTGTCGGCGTGCGGAGGCGGTGGCGGTGGGGAGGACGTTGGCGCATCGGGCGCCTCCCAGGTGGCCGCTGGCGCGCAGGACGGCGTGGCGCCCACCGCACAGGAAGCCTCGCGCTTCCTGGCGCAGGCCTCGATGGGCGCAACCCGTGCCGGGATCAACCGCGTGCGGGAGCTGGGTTATGCAGGCTGGCTCGATGCGCAGTTCGACGCGGCGCCATCCATGTCGCGCTGGGAATGGATGGTTGCCAATGGCTTCACGGCCGAGGCGTCGCGCAACGGCACTGCCGGGCTGGACGCGGCCCTATGGTGCAAGCTGATCGACAGCAGCGACACACTGCGCCAGCGCGTCACGCTCGCGTTGTCGGAGATCTTCGTGGCATCCATCTCCGGCATGCAGGATCCCTGGCGCAACTTCGCCAGCGCAGCCCACATGGACCTGCTGGAATCTCACGCCTTCGGCGACCTGCGCAGCTTGTTGCAGGCCATCTCGCTCAGCCCCGCGATGGGCATGTTCCTCACCTTCCGCGGCAGCGCCAAGGCCAATCCCACCACGGGCGCATTGCCTGACGAGAACTATGCGCGCGAGCTTCTGCAGCTCTTCACCATCGGGCTGGTGCAACTGCAAACCGACGGCACGCCCCGCTTGGAGGGTGGTCAGCCAGTGGAGACCTATGGCGCGGCCGACATCGGCGGACTGGCGCGAGTTTTCACCGGCTGGGACAACGACCTGGCGGGCTTGAGCGGAGCCGCTGCCACGGCCACGCCAGATTACCGGCGCCGCCCGCTGGTGCAGGTCGCGAGTCGCTACGAGACCGGTGAGAAACGTTTCCTGGGCAGCAGCATCGCCGCCGGCACGGCCGCCATGGCCAGCCTGACGCAGGCACTCGACACGGTATTCGCCCATCCCAACGTGGGGCCCTTTTTCTGCCGCCAGCTCATCCAGCGCCTGGTGACCAGCAACCCCAGCCCTGCCTACGTGCAGCGCGTGGTGGCGGTGTTCGCCGACGACGGGCAGGGCCGGCGCGGCCAGTTGCGCGCGGTCGTGCGCGCGTTGCTTCTGGATCCCGAGGCCCGTGGGACGCAGGCCGCGTCGGCGCCTGGCTTCGGCAAGCTGCGCGAGCCGATGCTGCGCCTGGCAGGCTGGGCGCGCGCCAGCGCCGTGCGCTCGCCCAGCGGGGCGTGGGCCGTGGGCGATACCTCCGATGCCGGGCGAGCCCTGGGGCAGGCACCCATGCGCGCGGCCTCGGTATTCAACTTCTTCCGGCCCGGCTACGTGTTGCTCGGGCAGCCGGCAGGCGAGCGGGCACTGTTGGCGCCCGAGTTCCAGATCACCAGTGAGTCCTCCGTGGTCGGCTACCTGAACTTCATGCAGCGCGCCGTGGCAGGCACTTTGGGTGACCTCACGCCCGACTACAGCGCATGGATCGCGCTGGTGGAGACACCCCGCGCGCTTGTCGACGACATCAACCTCGTGCTGGCCGCGGGGCAACTGGCTGCAGGCACCTGCGAACTCATCGCCAATGCGGTGCAGAGCATTGCCGTGACAACGGACGCCGGCCGCCTCAACCGCGTGCGGGCGGCCATGCTGCTGGTGCTGGCCGCACCGGAATACCTCGTTCAGAACTAGTTCCCGACATTCCCATCCTTCTCCGAAGCGAGCACCTCCCGTGACCCATGCTGTATCGCGGCGCACCTTCCTGCGCCGTACATCCTCCCTTTCCCTGGCAGGCGCCGCAGCGCCTTGGGCCCTGAACCTCGCGGCGATGGGCGAAGCCGCCGCGGCCGATGCCACAGGCTACAAGGCGCTGGTCTGCGTCTTCCTGCATGGTGGCAACGACAACGCCAACACCTTGGTGCCCTACCATGACGCTGGCCATGCGGCCTACCGCGGCATGCGCCCCACGATGGCCCACAGCCGCGATGCGCTCGCGGCCACGCTGCTGCAGCCCCGCGTGGCGCTGGCTGGAGGCGCGCAGTACGCGCTGGCGCCGCGCCTGGCGCCGTTGCTGCCGCTCTTCGACCAGGGGCACCTCGCTGTGCAGCTCAACGTGGGGACGCTGGTGCGTCCCACCACCAAGGCGCAGTACCTGGCGCGGTCCGTGTCCCTGCCGCCGAAGCTCTTCTCGCACAACGACCAGCAATCGATCTGGCAGTCCTCGGCTTCCGAGGGTGCGCGTGTGGGCTGGGGGGGACGCATGGGCGACCTGTTTGCCGCGGCCAACGGCAATGCCACCTTCACCTGCATCAACGTGTCGGGCAATGCGGTATTCCTGTCCGGCGACGTGGCCGTGCAGTACCAGGTATCGCCCACAGGCCCCGTTCCGCTCAATGCGGTGCGCTCGCCCCTGTACGGCTCCAGTGCCTGCTCGGCCGCGCTGCGCACGCTGGCTACCGCCCCGCGCGGGCACGTGCTCGAACAGGCGCATGCGCGCGTCATGGCGCGCGCGCTCGAGGCGGGCGATGCATTGAACACGGCGCTCGCCGCCCGGCCGACGCTCGCCACCGCCTTTCCCACCGGCAATGGCCTGGCGGACCAACTCAAACTCGTGGCGCGCATGATCGCCACCGCCAGCAGCGTGGGTGCGCGCCGCCAGGTGTTCTTCGTCGGGATCGGCGGCTTCGACACGCACCTGGGCCTGGCGGGTGTGCATCCCGGCCTGCTGGGACAGGTGGCGGATGCGCTCGCGGCCTTCCACGCGGCCACCGTCGAACTTGGTGTGGCGCAACAGGTCACTGCCTTCACCGCATCCGAGTTCGGCCGCACTTTCACGGGCACCGACGGCTCCGACCATGGCTGGGGTGCTGAGCATTTCGTCGTAGGCGGGGCGGTGCACGGCGGGCTTTTCTACGGCCAAGCGCCCGTGGTGGCCAACAACGGTCCCGACGACGTGGGGCAGGGACGCATGCTGCCCACCACCTCCGTGGACCAGTTCGGTGCCACGTTGGGCCGATGGTTCGGCGTGGGCGAGCGGGAACTGCTGGATGTGTTTCCCGCCTTGGCAAACTGGGACGAGAGCCAGCGCGACCTGGGCTTCCTGTAGTCAGTGTCCGGCCGTCTCGCTCAGCGCCAGCATCGCCTGCGCCGCCGCCAGGAAGTCGTTCATCAGCGGCTCGCCGCTCAATAGCGCCGCGTCCTGGAAGTGGAACTCCGGGTGCCATTGCACGCCGGCCACGAAGGTGGGGCCCTTGGCGCGGATGGCTTCGACGATGCCGTCGCCCGAGGAGCGGGCCTCGACGCGCAAGTCGCCACCGAGCCGGTCCACGGCCTGGTGGTGGATGCTGTTGACGCGCCCGCCCATCTCGCCGGCATAGAGCTCCGCGAGGCGGGAATCGCGCTCGAACACCACCTCGTGGCGGTGCTGGTCGTAGGCATCCATGTCGACATGCACGCCCGCCGTGGGCTGCTGGGTCGGGATGTCCTGGTAGAGGCTGCCGCCAAAGGCCACGTTGATCAGCTGGCAGCCACGGCAGATGCCCAGCACCGGCTTGCCCTGGCCCATGAAGCCGTCGATGAGCTCGATCTCGTAGCGGTCGCGGATGGGGTCACCGGCCCACTCCGGTTTCAGCGGCTGCTGGCCGTAGGTCGTGGGGCTCACGTCGGCACCGCCCTGCAACAGCAGGCCGTCGAGGGCGTCGACATAGTGCTGCACCGACACGCGCCGGCGCGAGACCTCGGCGTCAAAGCCGAGCGTGGGCACCATGAAGGCCAGTGCGCCGTGGCCCATGATCCAGTGGGCGATGGACTGCTCCAGGTACTGCAGCGTCTTGCCACGAAAGCCCATCTCTGCCGGCGGCTTGTGCAGCAGGCGCGCGGACAGGCCGATGCGCAGGGGACGTGGGCCATGGCTCATGCAAGCGTCTCCGTCGGTCTCACACCGGCCTTCCCGCCCAGCGTTCGCATTGCTGCCGCACCACCTCGGGCAGCAGCTGCTCGCGGGCCATCGTGGCTCGGATCCAGTTGCTGTCGTTGCCGCCGCCGATACCGCCGTTGCCAAGCTCCTGGCGCAGCAATTGGATGGCGCCTTCTGCCTGCAGCTCCATGGCATGGATCTCCAGCAGATCGAAGGTGGCGAGGATGTCGTCGCGCAGCGTGCGGTGCTCGCCGGTTTTGGGGTCGACGAAGGTGCCGTCCAGGCCGAAGCGGCAGGCCTGGAAGCGGTTGAAGGTGTAGGGCAGGTAGTCGTCGTCGGCAGGCTCGAAAGGCCGCTCGATCCGCAGCCAGCGCGCCAGGCACTGGATGAAGCCGGCAATCGCCGCGGCCTTCTCGATGGTCAGCGGCGTGTCGAGCACGCGGACCTCGATGGTGCCGTATTCGGGCTTGGGGCGGATGTCCCAGTAGAAGTCCTTCATGCTCTCGACCACGCCGGTGCGCGCCATCTTGTCGAAGTACAGCCGGAAGTCTTCCCAGGTCAGCACAAAGGGCGCGCGGCCCGACAGCGGGAACGCGAAGACCGAGTTGAGCCGCGCCGAATGGAAGCCCGTGTCCGTGCCTTGCACATAGGGCGAGGAGGCCGACAGCGCGATCAGGTGCGGGATGAAGCGCGACAGGCCGTGCAGCAGCACGAGCGCCTGGTCCGGGCCGGGGCAGCCGATGTGCACATGCTGGCCGAAGATCGTGAACTGCTTGGACAGGTAGCCGTACAAGGCTTCGAGCTGGTGGAAGCGCGGCCGGTCGTAGATGCGCCGCTCGCTCCATTGTTGGAAGGGATGCGTGCCGCCCCCGCACAGGCCCAGGTTCAGCTTGGCGGCATTGGCCACCAGCATGTCGCGGATCTCGGTGAGCTGCGCGAGTGCATCGCGGTGGCCGGTGCACACGTCGGTGCACAGTTCGATCATGCTGTCCGTGATCTCTGGCGTGACCTTGCCCGGGTGCTTCAGCGGCTCCACCAGGCGCAGCAGGTCGGCCGAGCCGGGGCTGAGGTCGTAGTCGTGGGTGTTGACGATCTGCAGCTCCAGCTCCACGCCGATGCTGAGCGCCTTCGATTGGGCGAAGTTTTCGAGGCTCATGCTGTGATGTCCTTGGCATGGACTTCGCCGGCGTGGCGCAGCCCCCACTGGAGCACCACGGGGCCGACGATCTCCATGATCGCGATGGCGCTGAAGATGATGGGAGACACCTGTGCCGCCACATTGGGATGGCTCAGGTGCAGTTCCGCGAGCAGCACCAGCGCCGTGCCCGAGACGGGCGTGAGGGCCAGCGACAGGCCTACCGACTGGCGCACGGTGGTGCCGCTCCAGCGTGCCAGTGCGAATACGGCTATTGCCTTGGCGGCGGCGCGTGCGAGCAACAGCATCAGGGCCGCGACACCACCGATCACCAGCGACTGCGGCGTCCACGCCGCGCCCACGATCACGAACAGCATCAGCACCATCACGCCGCCCGCCGAACCGAAGTGGCGCGGCCACACCCAGGGGCGTTCGGAGGTGTTGCGCAACAACACGCCGGCCAGCAGCGGCACCAGCAGCGTGGACAGGTTCAGCATGCTGGCCACGGTAAGGGCCAGCACGATGAGCCCGAGCAGCAGCAGCGCGGAGTTCTCGTCGCGCAGGTCGAGGTGGAGTGCGATCCAGGCCACCAGCCGGTACAGCAGCGCCGCGACCAGCACCGAGCCGCCGAAGGCGTAGAGCGGTTGTGCGATGCCTTGCACCCAGTTGCCGGGGCTGTCCAGGTGCAGCCAGCCGATGACCAGCTTGTGGGCGAGCACGGCGACCAGCGTGTTCAGCGCGGTCAGCACGATCATGCGTTCCGTGACCTGGCCGGCCGCGCGCATCTCGCTGGCCACGCGGCCCACCACGGCCGCGGACGCCGCCACGCCCATGGTGGCGCAGATCACGCTGACCTGCGGCGACAGCCCCATGACCCAGTGCAGCACGCCGAACATCGCGGCGAAGCTCAGCACCGACTCGGCGGCGCTGGTGTACCAGAGCGCAGGGTTCGAACGCAGCCAGCGCAGGTTCACACGGCTGCCCAGCTCGAAGAGCAGCAGGCCCAGCGCCAGGTCGATCACCACGCGCAGCGGCCCGGTGGCGTACCGCGTGCTCGCATCCTGCCCAAGCAGCGCGGCCAGCATGCCAACGGCGCTGTAGCCCACGATGCGCGGCAGTGTGAGGCGGCGGAACACCAGCTCTCCCAGCAACGCGCCCGCCACCAGCATCAGGGCCAGCCAGAACACCACACCGGGCGCGATGGGCCAGTCGATCTGCAGGAAACGGGGAATGTCTGAGAGCACGCGGTCTGCCTCCGTGGAATATGCATGCGGGCATGCAAGGGCAGCCCGTGAAAGAGGGCTCGAATCCTAGCTCGGCAGTTCCCCCTTTTCTGTCGGAGGGAATGCCGTCCTGCGGTCAACGCCGGATTCAGGTGTAACGCTTCTTGCGCAGGTTGTCCTTCATCTGCTGCAACACCGGCTGCACCGTGCTGCCACCGATGCGCAGCGCCACGCAGGTCACCAGGATGTCGATCATCAGCAGGTGCAGCAGCCGCGAGACCATGGGGCTGTAGTTGTCGAAGCCCTCGGGGTGGTCCGCCGCGAGGTGGATGTGGCCGGCGCTGGCCAGCGGCGAGCCGGTGGCCGTGATGACCACCGTGGTCGCGCCGTTGCGCCGCGCGATGTCGCAGGCGTCCATTAGGTCGCGCGTGCGGCCCGAGTTCGAGATCACCACGACGCAGTCGCCCGGGCCCAGCAGCGAGGCGCTCATGACCTGCATGTGGCCATCGCTGTAGGCGATGGCGTGCATGCCCAGGCGAAAGAACTTGTGCTGCGCATCCAGCGCCACCACGCCCGAGTTGCCCACGCCGATGAACTCCACGCGCTTGCCTTCGCGGTAGGCGTGCAGCAGTGCCGCCACGGCCTTGTCGAAGGCGATGGTGCTGGCCTCGTTGCGGTATTTGAGGAACGCGGCCACCGTGTTGTCGATGACCTTGACCATGATGTCGCCGGTCTTGTCGTCGGCATCGACGCTGCGGTGGATGAAGGGCACGCCCTCGCTCACGCTGCCTGCGAGCTTGCGCTTGAAGTCCGTCAACCCGTCGTAGCCCACGCTGCGGCAGAAGCGCACGACGGTGGGCTTGCTGACGTGCGCGCGGTCGGCCAGTTCGCCGACCGGCAGGGCCGCGAAGGCCCGGGGGTCGGCGAGCACGAGTTTCGCGACCCGCTGCTCGGCGGGGGCGAGGGAGGGCAGCGAGGCCTGGATGCGGTCGAGCATGGTGGTCACCGCGGACTCACTGGAGTACCTTCGCCTGGGATGCCTTTCGCCTTGGGAGCGGCCCGGCGGCTCACTGCTGTACCTTCGCCTCCGGCTGCGGTACGAGCGCCCTTCGGAACGGCCGTGCGGGTGCTCATGCCTCTTCCTCGCTCCAGCAGAAGCCGTCGCGCGCGATCATCGCGCTGGCGGCGCTGGGCCCCCAGGTGCCGCTCACGTACGGCTTCGGCCCGCGGGTGTCCTGCTGCCAGTTTTCGATGATGGGCTCCACCCAGCGCCAGGCCTCTTCCTGTTCGTCGCTGCGCACGAAGAGGTTCAGGCGGCCGTCGATCACGTCCAGCAGCAGCCGCTCGTAGGCGCCCACGCGCTCCGAGCCGAAGCGTTTGTCGAAGTCCAGGTCCAGCTGCACGGGCGCCAGGCTCTGGCTGGCGCGGCGGTTGTCCTGGCCCTGTGCCATCAGGTGCAGCTCGAGGCCGTCCTTGGGCTGCAGGTGGATCACCAGGCGGTTGGTGTCGCTGCCGCGCGTGCTGAAGATGGGGTGCGGCGTGGGGCGGAAGTTCACGACGATGCTGCCCTCGCGCCCGGCCAGGCGCTTGCCGGTGCGCAGGTAGAAGGGCACGCCGGCCCAGCGCCAGTTGGAGATCTCGGCGCGCAGCGCCACGAAGGTCTCGGTGTTGCTCTCCGGGTTCACGCCCGGCTCCTGCCGGTAGGCATTCACCGGGTTGCCGCCGATGTTGCCTGCCGCGTACTGGCCGCGCACGACGCCGGTGTCCAGCGTCGCCGGAGTCCACGGGCGCAGCGAACGCAGCACCTTGAGCTTCTCGTCGCGGATCGCATCGGCATGCGCGTTGATGGGCGGCTCCATGGCGATCGCGCACAGCAGTTGCAGCGCATGGTTCTGCACCATGTCGCGCAGGGCGCCGGTGGTGTCGTAGAAGGCGCCGCGTTTCTCCACGCCCAGTTCCTCGGCGATGGTGATCTGGATGTTGGCGATGTGTTCGCGGTTCCACACCGGCTCGAAGAGCGCATTGCCGAAACGCAGTGCGAACAGGTTCTGCACCGCGGGCTTGCCCAGGTAGTGGTCGATGCGGAAGACCTGCTTCTCGCTGAAGTGCTGGCACACCGTCTTGTTGATCGCGCGGTTGGAGGCCAGGTCGTGGCCCAGCGGCTTTTCCAGCACCACGCGCGTCCGGGGTGTCGCCAGGCCTGCCTGGCCGAGCTGTTCGGCCACGGTGGTGAAGAGGTTCGGCGCCGTTGCCAGGTACATCACCACGGTGTCGGCATTGCGGCTTTGGAGCATCTCGCCCAGCCGCGGATAGTCCTGCGGCTTGGACAGGTCCATGCGCAGGTAGTGCAGCAGCGCGGCGAAGCGGCCGAACTCTTCCTCGGAGGGGCGCTTGGCCAGTTCCACCTTGTCGAAGCGCGACTGGATCAGCGCACGGTACTGGTCGTCGCTCTGGTCGTCGCGGCCGATGCCGATGATGCGGCCGCCCTCGGGAAGGGTGCCGTGGCGGAAAGCCTGGAACAGGGCGGGCATCAGCTTGCGCCAGGCGAGGTCGCCGGTGCCACCGAAGAGGACGAGGTCGAAGGACATGGGGAAGGTTTGCGATGAGTTACAAGGTGTCGAGCGCGCAATGTAACTTTGTTTCATTGATAATTCAAGCGCACTTTCAAGGGACACCATGAACCAACTCGACGCCCTCAAGCAATTCACCACCGTCGTGGCCGACACCGGCGACTTCAGGCAGCTCGCACAGTACCAACCGCAGGACGCGACCACCAACCCGTCGCTGATCCTCAAGGCCGTGCAGAAGGCCGAGTACGCCGACCTGCTGAAGGACACTGTGGCCAAGTACCGCAACAAGCCGCTGGACGAGACCATGGACCGGCTGCTGGTGCGCTTCGGCACCGAGATCCTGTCGATCATCCCGGGCCGCGTGTCCACCGAGGTCGATGCGCGCCTGAGCTTCGATACGGACGCCAACGTGGCGCGCGCGCGGCGCATCATCGCGATGTACAAGGCCGAAGGCATCCCGCGCGAACGCATCCTCGTGAAGATCGCCTCCACCTGCGAGGGCATCGAAGCCGCCGCGCGGCTGGAGATGGAAGGTATCCACACCAACCTCACGCTGCTGTTCTCGTTCTGCCAGGCCGTGGCCTGCGGGCAGGCGCGCGTGCGGCTGATCTCGCCCTTCGTGGGCCGCATCTACGACTGGTACAAGAAGTCGGCCGGTGCCAAGTGGGACGAGGCCGCGAGCGCCGGTGCCAACGATCCCGGCGTGCAGTCCGTGCGCCGCATCTACGAGCACTACAAGCACTTCGGCATACAGACCGAGGTGATGGGCGCGAGCTTCCGCAACGTGGGCCAGATCCAGGCCCTGGCAGGTTGCGACCTGCTGACAATCAGCCCCGAGCTGCTGGGCACGCTGGCCACATCCGAGGAGGCGTTGCCGCGTGCACTGGACCCCGAGGCCGCGAAGACCATGGACCTGCCGGAGGTGACGTACAACGAAGCCTCGTTCCGCTTCGCGCTCAACGAGGACGCCATGGCGACCGAGAAGCTGGCCGAGGGCATCCGCACGTTCAGCGCCGATGCCGTGAAGCTCGACGACCTGCTGCGCGCCGCCTGAACCCCGGAGGAACGTGATGCGCATGCCGCCCCGCCTTCGTTGTGACCGCACGGCCGCCTGGAGCGCGCTGCAGACCCTCTACGCCGGCGGTGCACGCGGCTTCGACCTGCGGCAAGCCTTCGCGACCGACCCCGGGCGTTTTGCTGCCTTCAGCCAGCAGGCGCCCCACGTGTTCGCCGACCTGTCCAAGAACCTGGTCGACGCGCAGGTGGCGCAGCAGCTCTTCGCGCTGGCACGCGAGAGTGGTGTCGAAGCGCTGCGCGATGCGATGTTCCGCGGCGAGGCCATCAACCACACCGAGCAGCGCGCCGTGAAGCACTGGCTGCTGCGCGCGCCGCTGGCGAGTGCGCCGGGCGATGCGGACCTGCAGGCCGTGCACACCACGCTGGACGCGATGCTGGCCTATGCCGAGGCGGTGCGCGCGGACGCGGCCATCACCGACGTGGTCAACATCGGCATCGGTGGCTCCGACCTCGGCCCGCAGATGGCGGTGCTGGCGCTGGATGCCTTCGCCGGCGCGGGCAAGCGCCTGCATTTCGTCTCCAACGTCGATGGCCACGAGCTCGCTGGCGTGTTGCGTGGGTTGAAGCCCGAGGGCACCCTGTTCCTGATCGCCTCCAAGACCTTCACCACCATCGAGACCATGACCAACGCGCACTCCGCGCGCGCATGGTTCACGGCCCAGGGCGGGACGGACGTGGCGCGGCACTTCTGCGCGCTGACCACCAACGTGCAGGCTGCCGCCAACTTCGGCATCACGCGCACCTTCGGCTTCTGGGACTGGGTGGGGGGGCGGTATTCGTTGTGGTCGGCCATCGGCCTGCCGATCGCCATCGCCATCGGTGCGCAGGGCTTCCGCGATTTCCTGGCCGGCGCACATGCCATGGACCAGCATTTCCGCGAGGCGCCGCTGGAGCAGAACCTGCCCATCCGGCTGGGCCTGCTCGATGTCTGGTACCGCAACTTCCACGGCTTTACCAGCCGCAGCGTGGCGCCTTACCACGCGGCCCTCAAGCGCTGGGCGCCTTACCTGCAGCAGCTGGAGATGGAGAGCAACGGCAAGGGCGTGGACGGCGACGGACAGCCGTTGCCTTACGCCACCTCGCCCGTGGTCTGGGGCGAACCCGGCACCAACGGGCAACACGCCTTTTTCCAGATGCTGCACCAGGGCACGGACGTGGTGCCGGTGGAGTTCGTCGCCGTGCGCCAAGCGCGCCACACGCTGCCCGGCCACCAGGACCTGTTGCTGGCCAATGTGCTCGCCCAGGCCCAGGCGCTGATGCAGGGCCAGGCCGATGCCGGCGGCCACAAGAACTTCCGCGGCAACCGGCCCAGCACCTTCCTGCTGCTGGAGACGCTGGACCCCGCCAGCCTGGGCGCGCTGATTGCACTGCAGGAGCACCGCGTGTTCACCAGCGGCGCCGTGTGGGGCATCAACAGCTTCGACCAGTGGGGCGTGGAGCTGGGCAAGGTCCTGGCGAAGGACATCGCGCCGCGGCTGGCCTCGGGGGACACCACGGGCCTGGATCCCTCGACCGCGGGCCTTCTGCATCGCCTGCGCGCGGGTCGCTGACCGCTGACCGCCAGTGCCGGCAGCGGATATCAGCCTCCAGCAGGCCCGCAACCTGCAGCTCGCTGCGCAGGGCCTGCTGCACCCCGCGCCGAAGGCCGCCACACCGGCCGCATTGCGTGCCTGCATTGCGCGCATGCAGCTGCTGCAGATCGACACCATCCACGTGGTGGCGCGCAGCCCCTACCTGGTGCTGTTCTCCCGGCTGGGCCCGTATCCGCAGGCCTGGCTGGACCAGGCGCTGGCGCGAGGCCACCTGTTCGAGACCTGGGCCCACGAGGCCTGCTTCGCCCCCATCGCGGACCTGGCGCGTCACCGCGCCTACAACCAGAGCGCGCGCCGCCATTGGGGCCTGAAGAACGGCTACGCCCTGCACGCGCGCCAGCGCGAGGCGCTGGACACGATGCTGCAGCTCATCGAGGCCTCCGGCCCCGTGCGTTCGTCCGACTTCGAACGCCCGGAAGACCAGCGTGGCGGCGGCTGGTGGGGCTGGAAAGACGAGAAGCGCCACCTGGAGGCGCTGTTCGCCACCGGCGAGCTGGCCGTGGCGCGGCGTGAGGGCTTCCAGCGCATCTACGACCTGGCGCACCGCGTGTTCCCGGGCCTGGCCGATCTGGTGATGCCGGAGCAGGCGGCCATCCATGCGCATTTCATCGAAGAGGCCGTGGCGGCGCTGGGCATCACGCAGGCGCGCTGGATCCACGACTACTTCCGCATCAAGCCCCGCCTCAAGGATGCGGACCTGGACGCGCTGGTGGGCGAAGGCCGGCTGCTGCGCGTGCGGGTCGAGGGCTGGACCCTTCCCGGTTACGTGCATCCCCGCCACGCCACGCTGCTGCGCCGCGCACGGCGTGAAGCGCTGGAGGCCACGCACACCAGCCTGTTGTCGCCCTTCGACCCGCTGGTCTGGGACCGCGAGCGCGCCAGCAGCATGTTCGATTTCGACTACCGCATCGAGTGCTACACGCCCGAGCACAAGCGCGCCTACGGGTATTTCGTGCTGCCGTTGCTGCATCGCGGCCGGCTCGCCGGCCGGCTGGATGCCAAGGCGCACCGCGCAGAAGGCGTCTTCGAGGTCAAGGCGCTGTACCTGGAGCATGGCGTCGTGGCCGACGACGTGCTGCTCGATGACATGGCGGCTGCGCTGCAACGCTGCGCGCACTGGCACGCCACACCGCGCGTGGTGGTGACCCGCACCGCACCTCCCCGGCTGCGTACCGCCTTGCGGGCGGCATTGCGCCGCAACAACCTTCACGGAGAAACAGACGCATGACCTGGAACGTGGTTTTCGACTTCGGTGCCGTACTTTTCACCTGGCAACCCCATCGCATCCTGCAACAGCACCTGCCCGTGCATGCCGATTCCGAAGCCAGGGCCCGCCAGCTCGCCGCCGACATCTTCACGCACGAAGACTGGCAGTCCTTCGACCGAGGCACCCTGCACCAGGACGAGGTGGTGGCCCGCACCGCGCGCCGGCTGGGCCTGCCGCAGGCGGACCTGGGACGCATGGTGCGCAGCATTCCGGAGCACCTGACCCCCATCCCCGAGACGGTGGCGCTGCTCTCCAGCCTGGCCGAACGGCGCCGCGACAAGGCCGACGTGCAGCTGTACTTCCTGTCGAACATGCCGGAGCCTTACGCGCGTGTGCTGCAGCAGCGCCACGACTTCCTGTCGCACTTCGCCGGCGGCGTGTTTTCGGGCGACGTGAAGCTCATCAAGCCGGAGCCCGAGATCTTCGGCCTGCTGAATGATCGGCACGGGCTGGACCCGGCACGCACGGTCTTCATCGACGACCACCCGGCCAATGTGCGGGCCGCGCGGGACTACGGCTGGCATGCCGTGCATTGCGAGGACACGGGGCTGGTGGCCCCGGCGTTGGCCGCCCACCTGGGCTGAAACCCGGCCCGTTCCCCTGCCGCGTACAGCGGGGCACGGGCGGCTGTCTGAAAAACGCTGCGCCGCCCCGGAAGACCTATTTGTTTGGTTGATTGCCCGGCGCGAAGAATGCTAGGGTCGAGTGTGAAGCGAACAATTTCGCCGAATTTGCACTCGTATTCCTTCCACATCTCTTCGCAAAGGGGTTTTCATGTCAGTCGTTGCCGGTTTGGGCATTTCGGTGCGCATCGCCACCACGGAAGCAGACTTTGCCGAGGCGCGTGCCATCCGCGCGGCCGCCTATGGCCACCATGACCCGGAACTGGGCGCCCATTTCGGCGCGCCCGAGGCGCTGGACACGGAGGAGGGATCGGCGGTGTTCATCTGCCGCGACAAGGCCACGGGTGAAGGCGTGGGCACCATGCGCATCCAGACCAACGCCTTCGGCCCGCTGGTGCTGGAGTCCAGCGTGCAGCTGCCGCCCCGGCTGGCCGAACGTTCCCGCGCGCAGATCTCGCGCCTGGCCATCGTGGCCGGTGCCGATCCGATCGTGAAGCTGGCCCTCATGAAGGTCAGCTACCAGTACTGCCTGGCGCTGGGTGTGCGCTGGATGGTGATCGGGGCCCGCAAGCCGGCACTGATCCGCAACTACCTGAGCCTGGGCTTCCAGGATGTGTTCGAGGGCGGTGAATGGGTGCCGCTGGCCAGTGGTGGGGGCCTGCCGCACCGCATGCTGGCGCTGGACGTGGCGGGGGCCCAGGCCAACTGGCTGGCCACGCGCAACCGGCTCTACGGCTTCATGGTCGAAACCCGGCACGCCGACCTGCAGGTGGTGGGCGAGGATGCGGAGGACTCGGCACCCGCGCCGCTGGCAGAAGATGTGCCGCAATCGGACTACGCCGCACTGGCCTGAGCCTCCGTCGCGCCGGGCCGACCCCGGCGCGCGCCACCCCATGAAAAAACCCGCCAGGTTCGCACCGGGCGGGTTTTTTGTGTGTCGGCACCGGGCAACCCGAAGGTCGCCCGTGGCGGACCGGGCTTCTTACATGCCCATGTCGCCCATGCCACCCATGCCGCCCATGCCGCCAGGCATGCCGCCACCACCGGCAGGAGCGTCGTCCTTCGGTGCCTCGGCCACCATGGCTTCGGTCGTCAGCATCAGCGATGCGACCGACGCTGCGTTCTGCAGTGCGGTGCGGGTCACCTTGGTCGGGTCCAGGATACCCATTTCGATCATGTCGCCGTAGGTGTCGTTGGCGGCGTTGAAGCCGTAGTTGCCCTTGCCACCCAGCACGGCGTTCACGACGACGGAGGCTTCGCCACCGGCGTTGTAGACGATCTCGCGCAGGGGCGCTTCGATGGCCTTGAGCACCAGCTTGATGCCGGCGTCCTGATCGGGGTTGTCACCCTTGATCTCGCCAGCAGCTTGCTTGGCGCGCAGCAGGGCCACGCCACCACCGGCCACGATGCCTTCTTCGACGGCGGCACGGGTTGCGTGCAGCGCATCTTCGACGCGGGCCTTCTTTTCCTTCATTTCGACTTCGGTGGCGGCGCCGACCTTGATCAGTGCCACACCGCCGGCCAGCTTGGCCACGCGCTCTTGCAGCTTTTCACGGTCGTAGTCGCTGGTCGCTTCTTCGATCTGCACGCGGATCTGCTTCACGCGGGCTTCGATGTCGGCAGCGGCACCGGCGCCGTCGATCAGCGTGGTGTTTTCCTTGCCCACTTCGACGCGCTTGGCTTGGCCGAGGTCGGCCAGCGTGACCTTCTCCAGCGTCAGGCCCACTTCTTCCGCGATGACCTTGCCGCCCGTCAGGATGGCGATGTCTTCCAGCATGGCCTTGCGGCGGTCGCCGAAGCCAGGTGCCTTGACGGCCACGACCTTCAGGATGCCGCGGATGGTGTTGACCACCAGCGTTGCCAGGGCTTCGCCTTCGACGTCTTCCGAGATGATCAGCAGGGGACGGCCGCTCTTGGCGACTTGCTCCAACGTGGGCAGCAGGTCACGGATGTTGCTGATCTTCTTGTCGAACAGCAGCACGAAGGGGTTGTCCAGAATCGCGGATTGCTTTTCGGGGTTGTTGATGAAGTAGGGCGACAGGTAGCCACGGTCGAACTGCATGCCTTCGACGATGTCGAGTTCGTTGTCCAGGCTCTTGCCGTCTTCGACGGTGATCACGCCTTCCTTGCCGACCTTGTCCATCGCGTCAGCGATGATCTTGCCGATGGATTCGTCGCTGTTGGCCGAGATGGAGCCGACTTGCGCGATTTCCTTGGAGGTGGTGGTGGCCTTGGAGGCCTTCTTCAGCTGCTCGACCAGGGCCGTCACGGCCTTGTCGATGCCGCGCTTCAGGTCCATGGGGTTCATGCCGGCGGCAACGTACTTCATGCCTTCGCGCACGATGGCCTGGGCCAGGACCGTGGCGGTCGTGGTGCCGTCGCCAGCGTTGTCAGAGGTCTTGGAAGCAACTTCCTTGACCATCTGGGCGCCCATGTTCTGCAGCTTGTCCTTCAGCTCGATTTCCTTGGCCACGGACACGCCGTCCTTGGTCACGGTGGGGGCGCCGAAGGAGCGCTCCAAGACCACGTTGCGGCCCTTGGGGCCCAGGGTGACCTTGACCGCGTTGGCCAGGATGTTCACGCCTTCGACCATGCGGGCACGTGCCTCGCCGCCGAAAATTACGTCTTTGGATGCCATGTTGTGTTCTCCGAGAAATTCAGTGGATGCGGGAAGTGATGCTTACTTGGAGTCAACGACCGCGAACAGGTCGTCTTCCTTCATCACCAGCAGTTCGTCGCCGTCGACCTTGACGGTCTGGCCAGAGTACTTGCCGAACAGGACGCGGTCGCCGACCTTGACGGCCATGGCGCCCAGTTCACCCTTGTCGTTCTTCTTGCCCGGGCCGACGGCGAGAACTTCACCCTGGTCCGGCTTTTCGGCAGCGCTGTCGGGGATCACGATGCCCGAGGCGGTCTTGGTTTCGTTTTCCACGCGTTTGACGATCACACGGTCGTGCAGGGGGCGAAGTTTCATAGGGTGCTCCTAATGTCAGAACAGGGTTGGGTTCGAAATGGCACCGATCTGTGTCAGCCGGCGCGCATTTGCTGGGCACGAGGAGAGGTGCTAGCACTCATCTCCTGCGAGTGCTAATGATACGGGCTTTTGTGGCGGTTTCAAGACGGAGGCTGAAAATCCGTGTATTCAGCTGCCCAATTTGCTGGTGCCGATCTCCGGATTCAGTGCTGTCGCCAGTCGAGCAGCCCGTCGCGCTCCAGCGTCGCGGAGAGGGCCCGCTCCAGACGCAGGCCCGCCAACAGGTCCTGCTCGCTGGTGTCGTAGTTCATGGTGGCCAACTCGGCCGCGCCATCGGCCGTGCCGTGCAGCCGCCCCACCGCGGTCGCCAGGTCGGCAGTCTCCTGGGGTTTCAGGCGCGTGAACATCTGGCGAAGGTCCGGCAGCCGGGCCATGAAGGCATCGTCATCCCAGCCGCAAACGAGGCCGTCGAAGTGGCCCAACAGCATGGGCAGGCGCAGCAAAAGCCCGGGAGAAGCGGCCATCAGGCCGTTGAGGAAGCGCATCGCGCTGTGCGCATCGGCGCCGGGCCCGAAGCGCTGCGCCACCACGCCGGCAAGCTCCGACTCGCCCCAGCGCCCCGCCAGGAACAGCAACGCTGCCGACGCGCCACACACGCCCGGTGCCACGTCCACCTGGGAGGCGAAGCGCGCGAGCTGTTCGTGCAGCGGCTCCAGGTCGATGGCGGGAGCGTCGGTATCCGTGTGGGGCGTCTGGAGCATGTGGCCAAGCTCGCGCAGCAACAGCAGGCGCGCGACGGCGTCGGCCTCGGCAGCGGCGTCGCAGCTGGCCAGGTCGGGCAGCAGAAACAGGGCCGCGGGCCAGACGCGCGCGAGCAGCGCGCGCACTTGCGGGTGCTGTTGCAGGCCCAGCGGCTCGCGTGCCCGCCACAGCGTGACCAGGCGGTGGCCGCAGTCCACCACCGAGGCCAGGTCGGCGTCCTCGTCGAGGTGCGCGGCAAGCATCTGCAGCAACTGCGGCAGGCGCTGGTGCAGGCCGATCAGGCAGGCGCGCTGCAGAAGCATGACGGCGGCCTTGGCACTGCGGCTGCGGCCTTCCTCGGCCAATGCCCGTTCCTCCCGCTGCAGCCTGGCCAGGCAGACCCCCTCAACGCTCGCGCCTTCGGTCGCCAGCCCGATCAGCTTCGCTTCGACCAGCGGCGACCACGCCACGCGCCACTCCTCGATCAGCAGGTGCAAGCGCGTGCCGCCGATGAAGTCCGGGCCGGACACCCATGCGGCAACGCCAGCGTCGAGGTACGACATGGCATGGAAGAAGCGGCTGCGCTCCCGGTGCGTGGGCTTGCGGTACAGATCCAGGTGGGCGGTGCGCGGCGTGCTGTCGTCCATCCGCACGCCGGCGGCGCGGGCGCGGCGGCGCGCGTCTTCGACCAGCGGTGGCGAGCCAGCCGACGGCGGAACGTCGCCGATGCGCGCACCGCCCAGGAAGCGCCGCAGGTCGGCCGTGAAGCCCCGCGTGCCCTCGTCGATGGCGGTCTTGATGAAGCAGGACCGGATCGCGTCCAGCACATCCTGGCGCCCCGGTCCGGTGTTGCCTCGCAGCGCTGCCAGTCGCACGGCCTGCAGGGCCGCAGCCTGGACCAAGGCGGTGGACGCCGCATCGCCATGGTCCTGCTCGCGCATCTGCCCGGCGAAGCCGGACAGCGCATCCAGCGCCACGGCCGTGAACGGGTCGGCCTGCGCCCCTTCGAGTGCCGTGCCCGTGAGCCGTTCCCAGATGCGCTGGTAGTAGCCCGGCGACGGCATGCCCGATGCATAACCATTCAATGCGTCCAGCCTCTCGAAGCTGTAGCGGATCAGCCAGGCGCCGTCTTCCGCCGAAGCCTTGGCGCTGGCGGGTGCCGCCTCGGCGGTCTGCCAGGTGGCCACCAGTTCGGGCGTGTGGAAGCCGCCGGTCACCACGACCAGCGGCCCCTGCACGCGGGCGCGCGAGCGCCGCACGTGCGCGGCCATGTGGCGCTCCCGCGCGAGGCTGCCTTCCGCCTCCAGCACCTCGGACTCGTAGTCGAACCGGGCCGCGGCGCACCAGCCCAGCACATCGCTGAAGAAGCCGCGCCAGTCGTGGCGCTCCGGCGCGCCGCGCAGTTCGAAGAGCCTGTCCCACAGCTCGTGGTGGTCGACGCAGCCGAGCCGCGCCGCCATGGCGCCCAGGTAGCGGCTGTGCGCGAAGTGGCGCTCCTCCAGCAGGCTGCGCACGGCCTCGGCCGGCCCATCCCCCGCCGCGTCGGGCCCGGCATGCCAGGCCTTGTGGCGCCAGGGCAGGTCGATGAAGGCGACCTGGGCGCCGACTGCGGCGCCCTCGCGGGCAGCGATCCATTCCGGGCTGTAGTCGCAAAACGGATAGAACGCGGAGCGCGTCTCGGGCTCTGGTGCCACGCCGGCATCGTCGTCTGGCACGCGCGCCGCCTCGCGCCTGGATTGGCACAGCAGCGCCACCGGCGCACGCGTGTCGGCGTGCTGCAGCAGCGGCAGCAGGTGGTCGAGATCGTCCGGCCCTTCGATAAGGACGGCCGCCGGGCGCAGCGCGCGCAGCATCTCGCGCAGCGCGAGCGCGCACGCCGGGCTGTGGTGGCGCACGGGCGCGAAATAGACGCCTTGCCCGGTATCGAACAGGCGCGCCTGCGCCTGCCGCAACGCGTCCGCGCGCTGCGCTCCGGCGTCAGGCGCGTCTATTCCCACAGGCCGCGCGCCGCGTCGTGGAAGGCCTTCCAGAGCGCGTCCCTCTTGCCGCGCTCGCGCACCACGGTGTCGAAGTAGTGCCGCACGCGGCGCGCGTCGTCCTGGCCATCCTTGAGCATCACGCCCTGCAGCTGGCCGGCGATCTCGCGCACCGTCAGGCGCCCGCCGTTGAAGTGGCGCGCCTGCAATGCGGCGGCATAGGCCACGTTGACGGCTTCGGCGGTGGACATCACCGTGCCCAGCCCCTTGATCGCCGCGCCATCCTGCGTCTGGCCGGAACGCAGCTCCTGGAAGGTCGTGACCAGCAGGCCGATGACGTCGCGCGGCACCTCCACCGGTGCCTCGTCGCCGGCAAGTTCCTGCTGCAGCTGCCGCAGCACCAGCTCGACCTCGAACTTCGGATCGCGGATGGGCCGCACGGTCTCGAAGTTGAAGCGCCGCTTCAGCGCCGACGACATCTCGTGGACGCCGCGGTCACGCAGGTTCGCCGTGGCGATGATGTTGAAGCCACGCCGCGCCTGCAGCCGCCCGTCCTCGCTGCCGTCGCGCGCCAGCTCGGGGACCATCAGCTGCTTTTCGCTCATCAACGAGATCAGCACGTCCTGGATTTCGGGCGGGCAGCGGGTCACCTCCTCGAAGCGCACGATGCGGCCGGACGCCATCGCCTGGTAGACCGGCGAGGGCACCAGCGCACGCTGGCTCGGCCCCTCGGCCAGCAGCAGCGCGTAGTTCCAGCTGTATTTCAGGTGGTCCTCCGTGGTGCCGGCGGTGCCTTGCACGGTCAGGCCCGAGTCACCGGTGATCCCCGCAGCGAGCAACTCGGACAGCATCGACTTGGCCGTGCCCGGCTCGCCCACGAGCATCAGGCCCTGGTGGCCCATCAGCGTGACGATGGCCCGGTCCACCAGCGGGTCGTCGCCGTAGAACTTGCGCGACACCTGCAGCTGGTCGTCGCCCAGGATGAAGCTGCGCACCGCGCGCGGCGACAGCTTCCAGCCCGGCGGCTTCGCGTCCTTGTCCGCGGCAGCCAGGCGCGCCAGCTCGTCGGCGTAGCGCTGCTCGGGCGGCAAGCGCACCTGGTCGCGAGGGTTCATCGGTGTTGCGTTCATCGTGTTCACCATGGCATCTTCTTTTCCCAATCGGGGTCGAATCCTGCGCAGGCGTTGGCCACCGCCAGGTAGTCGGCGTAGGCCTCGGCCAGCAGCACCGGGGGCACGCTGGCCAGCGGCAACTGGTTCTCCCCCCAGGTCTTCACGTGCGTGTTCTCGAAGGCCAGCGTCTTCAGCGCTGCCGGCACGTTCTCCTCGGGCAGCGTGTTGCCGGAGAACTCGAGCACCACCCGCACGCCCGCGCTCGAGAACTCCTTCGTGTACTGCGAGAAGAAGCCACCATCCTCGGCCTGCGCGCGCTGGTAGCCCAGCTTGGTGAAGTGGCCGCGCAGCGTGAAGGTGTCGCTGATCCAGCCCTGGCGATCGGCGATGACGTCGACGTCCTTGCCGGCCGCATCCTTGAACGCGATGGCCGGGGGCATGCGGTTCATCTGCGGGAACAGCGGCGCCAGCTTGTAGTCCTTGAAGTGCTGCAGCCAGGCGGCGGCCGTGGCCGGGTCGACCAGCGAGGCGTGGCCCAGGCGCAGCCGGCTGTCGGCCGCCAGTTCGACCTCGTCGTCCTGCAGGTCGAGCAGGCTGCCGTCCTCGGTGGGGCGGAAGCTGCGCAGCGTGTTGCCCGCGGCGTCCACCTCCAGCCACACCAGGCGCTGGATCAACCGGCCCGCCACCGGATGGGCGTGCAGGTACTCGCGCCACTCCGCCTGCGGCCAGTGGCGGCCGGTGCACATGGCTTCGAACAGGCGCGCCGTCTGCAGGTCGATCACTTGCTTGAGCTCCTTCTTGTGCGTCGCGAACTGCGACTTGACTTCCTTGACCAGCGCCGGGTCGTCCGTCTGGCGTGGCTCCGGCAAGGCCTTGACGACCTTGCCGTCCGGGTTGCGCAGCTCGGGTTTCATCGCCGCGTCCAGCACCACGGTGAACACACGGTCGCCGTACTGCAGCGACAGCGTGCCGGTGTCGTCCAGGCCCGCGGTGGGGATGGTGCGGTCGGCCAGCTGGTCCGCCGTCCAGCCGTTGCGCTCGGCGATCTGCTGCACCAGCGCGCGTGCCTTCTCCTGCACGGAGGCCGTGCGGTACCGGCGCGACAGGCCCAGCAGCAACTGGATGACGATGGGATCGTTGCCACCGGCCAGCGCTTCCAGCATCGCTTCGATCTGCGACCGCCTCGGGTAGTGGTCGCGCATGTATTGCTGCAGCAGCGTGACGGCCTCGTGGGCGGGCGTGTGCGCCGCCAGCGCGAGCACGCCCTTCTCACCGATGGCGCTGCCCAGGTACTCGGCCATCTTCGCGCGGCGGCATTCCTCGAACACCTGCTCCTGCGACTTGTGGTAATCGTCCTCGAAGTAGGGCTTGTACTCCGGCTTGGCCGACTGCCATCGCTGCTGGTAGCCCTGCCAGCGCCGCAGGGCCGTCGCCTGCGCGTAGGCCGTGCCCTCTTCCAGCGAGGGATGCGCGGTGTCGCGTGCGATGAACTGGCGCAGCACCGCACTGCCCAGCGCCTTGCGGCTGGCGGCGTCGAGCAGCCCGAGGTAGCGCGTGAGCAACGCGTTGCCGCCCGGCTCCTTCAGCTTGCAGGCCAGCACGGTCCACCACTGGACGATGTCGGGCGCGACCGCCGCGCCGTCGGTCCAGCGGCAGGCCGGCAGGGCGGCAAAGGAGAACCATGCCAGGCCGGCGGGCGGCTTGGCCTTCAGGCCCTTGCGCGCCTCGGCGAGCAGGATGGCGGGCGCCAGCCGCGGCGAGATGTCGTCGCCCAGGCCCTCCAGCGCTGTGAGGAACGCCGCGCGTACCGTCTCGCGGCTCTCCTTCTCGAGCGCCTTGTCCAACGCGGCGATGGCCGGCTTGTGCTGCAGCGCGGCGAGCCATTGGGCCGCCTCGATCCGCATCTCGCTCTTGGAGTGCGACAACGACGCGATGACCCGTTCGCCGATGTCCGGCAACGCAGCCAGCGCCTTCTGCGCGGCCGGCCGGTAGGTCTTGCCCTCGCCCAGCGCGATCTCCATGACGCGCGCCAGCCAACGGGCCTGCACGACGGGGAAGGTGGCGAGGGTCGCCAGCGTCGCGCCCAGCTCCGGGGCGAAGCGACGGCGTTCCTCCGACGGTGCGGCGGCCACCAGCCCGAGGCCCTCGTCGATGTACTTCGGATGCTCCGCGAAGAAGGGCCAGACACGATCGGCCGGCAGCACGGCAACGGCGTTGGGCGTGGACCAGTAGCTGCACAGCGCCGTACGCGCGACGTTGTCGATGGGCAGCCCCGCGCGTTGGAACACGTCGGCCAGCGCCCGCAGGTCGACGCTGCCTGCCGCTTGGCGGCCCAGCCATTGTTGGAAACCGTCGTTCTGCCAGAAGCTCTGCGACGGGCGCGCGATGGCGAGCCAGCGCAGCAGGTGCGTCGGGCCGAAACCCGGGCTGAGCTGTACCCGGTTGCCATGCAGCACGCATGCGGCCACCTCGTCGACCTGGGCGCGCTGGCGCTCCTTCGCGCTGGCCGTGCCGTTGAGCACCTGGAGAAGGATGCGCATGTCATCGTCCTTCACATCCTTGGCCCGCTTGTAGTGCGACTGGCGCCACGTGTACTTATTCTTGCCGGCCTTGTTGTCCTCGATCTCTTCCAGTGCGTTGGCCTGGGCGCGCTCCAGCAGTTCGCGCCGGTTGGCCAGCAGGACCTGCAGCGTGGCCTCTCCCAGCGGCGTATCCGGAAAGGGCTCCCAGGCGGGCGGTGCCGGCAGATCCTGCGTGGCTGCGGTGTCTGCTGCGTCCAGGCGGGTCAGCGCGGCGCGGATGGCCTGCTGCACCGGCTTGCTGGTCTCCGTGCCCAGCGCGGCATCCAGCGCCGCACGCCCCGCCGTGTCCGGCAGCCGCGCCAGCAGGTCGGCGGCCTGCGCGCGCTGCGTGCTGTCGCCTTCGGACAGCAGGGCGACCAGCAAGGCCAGCCGTTGCGGCAGCGCAATGGCATCGAGGTGCGGCACCGCCTCGGTTCGCACCGCCTTGCTGCCATCGGCCGCCAGGGCCACCAACAGCGGTGCGAAGTCGGCCAGCAAGGGCTTGTCATGCCCCAGGCGCGCGGCCAGCTTGACGCGGCCGGCCGCCGACAACTGGGTCAGCAAGGGCGCCACCGCCTCGCGGTGGGCGCGCATGAAAGCGGCCACCTGCGGCACGTCCAGCAACGCCGCCAGCGGGTCGCCGCCATACGAATCGGCCTCCTTGCGCTGGAACACCATCTGCAGCGCCAGCGCGGGTTCCCGTCCGTCGCGCTCCAGCAGCCTGGCAATCAGGTCGATGTCCCAGGCCGGCCGGCGCTTGTGCAGATCATCGGGCGCATTGTGCGCGTTGAACGAGGACCACAGGGCGTCGTGCACGACCATGGACAGCCAGGCCGGCACGGGTGCGCCGAGCTGCTGCAGCTGGCGCCCGCCGTCGGCGGCGGCGAGCAACTGGCCCAGCCTGACCAGCACGTCGAGCGGTGGCGCGGCAGCCGTGATGCTGGCGTAGAACTTATCGCGGCACGCCAGACTCGCCTTGCCGAGCGCCTGCACCGCGTCGTCGTTCCAGATATAGAAGTTCCGATGCAGCCGTCCCGGCTGGCCCAGCAAATTCTCGGGCGACCGGGCGCCGGCCTGCTGGAGCGTCAGCAGCACCGTCTCGTGGCTGCCCTCCAGCACATAGGCCACGGCCTCCGCGGGCAAGGACGCGGCGATGTTCTCCAGCGGCTGCAGGCTCTGCGCGACCAGGTTGGCCTGTTCGCGTGCCAGGCCCGCGGCGCCGGCCGGCGCCGCGGCCACGCTGCCTTTCAACGCAGCCTTGATTTTGTCCAAAACTCCCATGCTGTCTCCTCCGGTTGTAGGTCCATCTCGGCGCAGCGCGCCTCACGCTTCCTGTGGCAATGCGCCCAACGCCTCGACCAGCTCGCACAGCCGGTAGAGGCGCAGCGCCGCCTGCGGTGTGGGCGCGCGCCGGTGCGCCTGCAGCGCACGCGCCACCGTCTCCAGCCCCACCGACGCCAAACGCCGGTGCGCCTCCTGCAGCCGCGCGTCCTGGTGCGCCGTCAGCGTGAGGCGGCCGGTGACGGCCTGCGTCTCGAGCACCTCCAGCACCGGTGCCGTCAGGCGCTCGGCCAGGCTGGCCGGCGCAGCAACGGGGGGCAGGTCGCGGCGCAATGCGAACAGGCGCAACAGCCGCCCGGCGAGCGACCCCGCCCGCGCCGGCGGTGTCTCGAAGTCCAGCGAAAGCACCTGCAGCCGGTCGCCCGGCCCGCGCAGCCAGACGGCCACGGGCACGCACTGCAGCACAGCGCCGGCGCGCTCGATGCGCACCAGGATGCCGCGCAGGTCACCGCGGCGCTCGGCCAGGGCATCGAGGTTGTCCATGCGTTGGCGCGTTTCGGGCGTGACGGGCACGACCAGCGTCAACCAGCGGCCTGTAGCATCGGCCACCGGCCAGGCCAGTTGCTGCCGCGCCTCGGCCAGCACCGGCGCCCGCGTGTCGGCAGGCCGCAGCAGCACGGTGTCGACCGGCTCGCCGGCCAGGCCTGCGGCGGCGCGCAGCCGGTCCCCGAGCGCGGCCCAGTCCGTGCAGCCGACGCCGTCCATGCGCGGATCGGCCGCGCTCCACAGCGGCTGCGGCGTGGCGCGGGTCGCGCCCCCGAGGGCGATGCGGCCGTCCTCCGACAGCCGCGGCTGCTCCAGGCGCCAGGCCGAAGCCGCCACCGTGCGGACCGCTCCCGCACCCGGCCACAAAGCCTGCGCCGTCCACGCCAGCGCGCGTGTGAAGCCCACGTCGCTCCCATCCGGCCGCGCCAGCGTGGCCTGCAGCACCCGCCCGGCATCCACGTCCCAGAAGGCCGCCGTCAGGCCGCGGGCGCCACCGCGTGTCTGCCACCAGTGGGCGCCGAGCGGCAGCAGCGTCAGTGTGGCGGAGGCATCGAAGTCGCGCCGGAGCTGGCCGCGCAGGGCGTGCAGGTGTTCGCCCTTGGCGGCGAGCAGCGCCTCGCACAACGCCTGGATGCGCGACATGGCGGCGAGCGCGTCGCGTTCCTCGGCGCGGTGGTCGCGGCGCGCCAGCAGGTCCACCGTGCCGCCGAGGTTGCGCAGCAGCGCCGCCAGCCGCGGCAAGCCTTCTCCGCGCGCCGACATGTTGAGCGCCAGCAGCCGCGCCGAGGTGAGCGCGCTGACGTTCCCGAGGCCTCCGCCCAGCAACTCGTGCAGCAGGCCCTGCACCTGCGCAAGGAAGTCGCGCTCCCGCTGGCTGAGGCGTTCGGCGGTGCCGTCGGCCGGACCGGCGCGCACCGGCGCCGTGCCTGCGGGCCAGACGTCGGCCAGGCCGTGTGCGCGCCGCAGTGCGATCACGGCGCCCAGGTGCACGGCCTTGCGTTCGGCAGCGGGCACGTCCGAGACCATGCCGCCGAAGCCGGCGCCGCCGACCCAGCGGCAGGATTGGCCGAGCGACGGCAAGTTCAGCACCAGGGCGCCGCCCTGCGCCTGCCACGTCACGTCGCCGATGGCCGCTGCCGCGGCGCGGCGCACGGCGGCGGCGCCGGCGGCCTTGAACAACACGGCGACGTCCAGTGCCAGCAGCTCGGCGAGTGGGTCGATCGGTGCGGTGGCTGGCTCCTGTGCCGCAGCCGACGACGGCGAGGGTTCCTGCGCGCGCAGCCACAGCGCCGCGCCGAGGATGTGCTTGCACAGGCCCGGCGCCGGGCAGTCGCAGCGCGCCTGCTGCGGCCCGCGGGCATCGACGCGCACGCGCTGTCCGTCGGCCGTGACCCAGCCGCCTTCGACGTCCTGCTCCGCCAACGCCACCTTGCCGGCTTCGACGTCCTTGGCGGCGCGGCGCAGCAGGCCGGCGTTGGCGAGCGCACTCAGCGTGTCGTCGTCGTAGGCGCGCCAGGCGGCGATCCAGCTCATCAGACAACCTCCGCGCTTCGCGCTGCGGCGCTGTTCGCCTTGGGAACGGCCCGGCGGCTCACTGCATCACCTCGGCCAGCCATTGGGCGAAGTGCACGGGCGTGAGTGCCGCGACGTGCATGCCGAGGTTGGCCAGCCGCTGCGCCATCTGGCGGTCATAGACGGGCGAGGCCGATGCATCGAGTGCCGCGAGCCCCAGCAAGGTCAC
Source organism: Burkholderiaceae bacterium (assembly GCA_965278985.1). Lineage (GTDB taxonomy): Bacteria > Pseudomonadota > Gammaproteobacteria > Burkholderiales > Burkholderiaceae_C > CAISIP01. Next base: position 6,134,028 of record OZ257131.1, read on the forward strand.
GCGCGACTCCGCCATGCGGCGCACGGCGGCCAACAGCGGCCCCGGCGCCGCGCCTTCCTCGAAGTCGCTGATCAGCGCGAACACCGTGCGGGCGGGTTGGGTGACCAGCGACTCGCAATAGGTGACGGCCCGGCCGATGTCGGTGCCGCCGCCCAGTTGCACCGTCAGCAGCACCTCGACCGGGTCACTGGCCATGTGCGTGAGGTCGACGACGCTGGTGTCGAACACCACCAGCCGCACGCGCACCGCCGGCAGCGAACTCATGATGCCGGCGATCACGGCGCTGTAGATCACCGAATCCAGCATCGAGCCGCTCTGGTCGACGCACAGCACGACATCCCACGGCAGGTTGCGCTTGACGCGTGCGTTGAAGCGCGGCTGCTCGATGACCAACTGGCGCCGCTCGACGCTGTAGTGCCGCAGGTTGGCGGCAATGGTGGCGCGGGCATCGAAGTTCTGGGTGCTCTTGACCTGCGAGCGCCGCTGCCGGTTGCGCCGGCCCACCAGCGCGTTGACGAATTCGTTGCGCAGCCGCCGCATGATGTCGTCGACCGTCTTGCGGATCACGTCACGCACGGCGTCGCGCATCTGCGCCGACAGGCGCCCCCGCATGCCCAGCAAGGCCTTCGCCAGCTCCGGCGTGGCGTCTAGCGAGCGCAGCACCGCCGGGTCTTCGAGCAGTTCGGTGAGCTGGTAGCGCTCGACCGCCTGCGTCTGCATGCGCTCGAACACCTCCTGCGGAAACAGCTTGCGGGCGCGGGTCAGCCAGTCGATGGCGCGCAGCTGCGTGGGGTCGAGCGAACCGGCGCCCCCCGCGGACCGGGCCAGTCCGCGCCCCTCGTATTCGCGGCCATACAGGTAGTCGAGCGCCTGGTCGAGCTTCCAGTCCCCCGCGGTGAAGGCGCCTTGTTGCAGCGGGCGTGCGGCATAGTGCCCCAGCATGAGTCGCCAACGGCGTAGAGCTTCAGCGTCGGTCAAGGCGGTATCGGGGCGAGAGGTGGGGTTGTCGAGGCCGATCTATGCGTTGCTTTATAGCGTGAAAGCCCTGCGTCAACGCATGCCGGCCAGCTGCTGATTCTGGTGCAGCCCGCTGCGAGCCCCATGGGTAAGATTCACGGCCACACGGTCCTGGCCTCCCCCACACAGCCGAAAGTCAGTGTCGGTCCGCAGTCACATTGCGCAAAGACGCATCTCACGCCACGCGCCGTCGATCTGTACCTCCGTGACGGCCCATCCGGCACATTGCACCGGGCGCACGTCGTCGGCGGGAACACGCAGCACCAACGTGTCCTGCGTGGGTGGCGTGGCGCCTTCGCGCGCGACGTGCAACTGCAGCGCGCCTGCGCCGCAGGTGACCTCCAGACGCCACTGGCCGTGCCGGCCCATGCTGGCGGCCTGCGAGTGGCCGTCGTCCTCGAAGCAGGTGGCGGTGATGCGGCCTTCGCCGCGCCATGGGAACAGCTGGAAGCCGCGCACGTCCTCCACCGCCGCGAAGTGGATCGCGCCGACGTTGATCGGGATCGCGCAGCCTTCCTGCGCCAGCAGGGGCGGTGGGCCGTCCAGCGGGGCCGCCAACGTGACCTGCTGGCCGGCGCGGTGGTAGCGCGCGCTGTGCCACTCGTACCAGCCCCCGCTGCCGGGCAGCCAGACGCTGCGCGTGGCCTGCCCGGGCTCGACGACCGAGGCGACGAGAAGGTTGGCGCCCAGCAGCATTTCGTCGTTTTCCTCCAGGCAGCGCGCGTCTTCGGGGAAGTCGTGCCACGTGGGGCGGATGATGGGCTCGAAAGCTTGGTGGTAGCGCCAGACCAGGTCGTAGAGGTACGGCATCATCCGGTAGCGCAGCACGATCAGGTCGCGGACCTGCGCCGTCGCCTCGGGGTACATCCAGGGTTCGTTGACGGTGCCGTCGTCGTTCCAGGAGTGGATGCTGAATCGCGGCAGGAAGATGCCGTGCTGCACCCAGCGCAGCAACAGCTCCGGGCCGGGCGCGGGGCCCGAGAAGCCGCCCACGTCATGTCCGGTGTTCGAGATGCCCGACACGGCCAGGCCCAGGCCCATGCGGATGTTGTAGCGCAGCGTCTCCCACGAGGTGTAGTTGTCTCCGGACCAGGTCTGCACGTAGCGCTGCATGCCGGCGGCGCCAGAGCGCGACACCAGGTAGGGTCGTTCATCGGGCGCGAATTCCGTCTGCGCCGCGTGCGAAGCCTGCATCATCAGCAAGGTCTGCAGTGGCCGCGCTTCCTTCGCACCGCGTGGGGTGCCGAATCCGTGGATGCGCGCCGCGTCGCTCCACACCTCGAACTCGTTGTTGTCGTTCCACGTGGCGGCCATGCCGTAGGCCAGCAGCTGCTCGGTGACCTGCGCCTTCCACCAGGCGATGGTGGCGGGGTTCGTGAAGTCCAGGTAGGCACCCGTGCCATCCCAGAACTGCACGGCGGTCGGTTGGCCATCGGGGTCCTGCACCAGCAGGCCGGCGGCCTGCGCCGCGTCGAAGCGCGGGTGGTCGCGCAGCAGCGCCGGCTTGATGTTGGGTACCAGGCGCACACCGCGCGCCAGGTAGCTCTGGACGAAGCCGGCCGGATCGGGAAACTTCTCGCGGTTCCAGTGGAACACGTAGCGCTTGCCGTCGATGGAGGTGTAGCCCGAGGAGAGGTGGAAGGAGTCGCAGGGGATGTCGTGCTCCGCGCAGCGCTGCAGGAACTCGCCCATGCGCGCCTGCGCGTTGGGCGCATCGGTGTACCGCATCGTGGAGCCCGAGTAGCCCAGTGCATAACGTGGCGGGAAGGCCGGGCGGCCAGTCAACCAGGTGTAGCGGCGCGTGATGGCGGCGGCATCCTCGCCGGCGATGTAGTACAGGTCGAGGTCGCCGTGGTCGGCCGCGAAGTAGCGGTAGTGGCCGTGGTAGTTGTCCATCTCGCGGCCCATGTCGAAGCTGCAGTCCGACAGCGTGTCGTAGAACAGGCCATACCAGAGTCCCGCCTGCCCGGCATCGTGTTCGCGGGCCTTGCGCGTGATGTAGAAGGGGATGTGCTTGTACAGCGGGTCGGTGCTGCGCGCGCTGTAGCCCATGGGGTCGAGGTTGCACATGCGGTAGCGCTGGCCTGCACGGTTGGCGTCGCCGGCCCGTTCGCCCAGTCCGAAGTAGGCTTCGCCGCGCTCCCGTTGCAGGTAGTGGTAGACGCGCTGGTCCCACCAGCCGAAGTTGTAGGCCTGGGTGCCGCGGTCGGCCGCCGTGGGCTGCCACGGGCCGCGGTGGTGGCTTTCCCAGTGGCAGAAGAAACCTCGCAAGGTGATGGTGAGGCGCACGGTACCGGTGTCGATGCGCAGCTGCGCGTCGGCTTCGCTGCCGAGCTCGGTGAGTGCGAAGGCGGGCAGGGCGAAGCCGCTGGTGTCGAAACGGTCACGGCCTTCGACCGGCAGGTCGGGCAGTCCCGGCGCGATGGCCCAGCTGCGCGGCATGCGCAGCTGCCCATCGGGCAACACCAGCACACGGACGATGTCCGTCTCCAGCACGAAGACATGGGCGACGGCGCCGCCGGTGCTGTGCAAGACCAGGTGGTTGCCGCTTCGGGAATGCAGATGGAAGAGGGGTGCTTGGTCCAGGCGCATGTTTCTCTTTGACGTGAGACGCGCGCAAAGGCGCATAAATGTCGCTAAACTGGAATGGTAAACGTTTGCCTAGCGCCTGTGAACCCTTGCCATAGGGCGCCGGGAGCGGCGATGAGCGGGTCTTGCGGCATAGCCGGAGCGGGTGGACGTAGACTTCCGGCGGAAAGCCTCCTCTGCCGAAGTGCCGTCGGCGCAGGCGGCATGCCTCCCAGCGGCCGTGCCGGCCTCGCGACCAATTTCAGGCGGTCCCATCTTGCGCAATTCCAGTCCCCGCGGCGTTCGCCCCGTCTCCCTCGGTGAGGTGGCCGCGCACGCGGGCGTGTCCATCGCCACCGTCTCCCGGATCGTGAATGGCGAGCAGAAGCGGGCATCCCCCGAGACCGTGGCGCGGGTCGAGGCATCGATCAAGGCCGTCGGCTACCACCCCAACCAGCTGGGCCGGGCGCTGCGGCGGCGCGAGAGCAAGCTGGTGGCCATGCTGATCTCCAACCTGGACAACCCGGTGATGGCGGCCATCGCCGCCTCCACCGAGTTCGCGCTGCGCCAGGCCGGCTACGTGATGATCCTGTGCGATACGCACGACCGCGCCGACCTGCAGGACGAGTACCTGGGCGCCATGCGTTCCCAGGTGGTGCACGGTTATGTGATGGTCGCCTGCCAGCCCAGCGAGGGGCTGCGCGACTTCGTCGAGCGCGGCGCGCCGATGGTCTTCTCGAACCGGCGCAGCCCCTTCGGCGAATGCGCGTTCGTCGGCATCGACAACCTCCAGGCCGGCGCCGACGTGGCGGACCATCTGCTGGATGCGGGCATCACCGACCTGGGCGCGGCCTTTCCGCAAAGGGGGTCTTCCGCCTCGCGGGACCGTGTGCGGGGCTTCTGCGACAGGGCCACGGCCCGCGGGGTGCAGGCCGGTGCGATCCGCCTGGTCGATGGCCCGGGCCTGTCGCACATGGAGATCGGGTATGCCGCGGCGGGCCAGTTCCAGGGCCGCCGCGCCTGGCCGCGCGGCCTGCTGTGCGTCAGCGACCAGCTGGCCTACGGCGTCTACCGGGCAGCGACCGAGTCAGGCGTGCGCGTGCCCGAAGACTGCCGCATCGTCGGCATCGACGGCAACCCCATCAACCGCTGGATCGCCTCGTGGCTGTCCTCGGTGGAGGTGCCGTACCAGAATGTCGGCCCCAAGGTCGTGGAACTGCTGAGCGACCTTTGGGGCGGCCAGCCGCCGCGCGAGATCCTGCTGCCGTACCGCTTGCCTGCGCCGTTGCGGCCCGCCGTAGCCTAGGGTGAGTTCGGGTTTACCCGAGGTTGTACGACATTAGGCAAACGTTTACATTCCCGCAAACAACGGTAAATGGCCGCAAACGCCGTCAACCTGCGCGGGCCGGTGGACTGGGTGCATGTCGACGGCCGACGTTCCGCAGCTGCCTTGTGAATGATCCAAACCCCTCAGGAGGAGACTGAACCATGCCATCCCTGCAACAACCCCTGCGCGCAGCAGCACTGGCCGCCCTGGCGGCTTCTGCGCTGTCCGCCGCTGCCGCCGACGTGCGCGTCATGTGTTACCAGGACGGCATCGAGTGCGATGTGCTCTCGTCCCAGGCCCGGCGTTTCGAGGCCGCCAACCCCGGCACGAAGATCATCGTGGACGTGGTGCCCTTCAAGACCATCATCGAGCAGCTGCCCGTGCAGCTCGCCGCCGGCCAGGGCCCGGACATCGCGCGCGTGACGGACCTCGGCGGCCTGTCCAAGTACTACCTCGACATCCGCGCCAACCTGAAGGACGCCAAGTACTGGGACGCCAACTACGGCACCACGCTGCCCTGGCTGCGGCCCTCGCCGGAAGACAAGGGCATCTATGGCGTCATGTCCCAGCTCACCATGACCGGCCCCTACGTCAACAAGACGCTGTTCGAGCAGGCGAAGGTGCCGATGCCCGGCTTCAAGGCCACCTGGGACGAGTGGGTGGCGGCCACGCGGAAGGTGGCGCAGGCCACCCAGACCCCGGCCGCCATGGCCTGGGACCGCTCCGGCCACCGCTTCGCCGGCCCGGCCATCAGCTACGGCGCGAAGATCTTCGATGCCAAGGGCAACCTCGTGATCGACGACGGCTACAAGGCCGCGGTGACCAAGTTCGTGGGCTGGCACAAGGACGGCACCATGCTCAAGGAGGTCTGGGCCGGCTCGGGTGGCTCCACCTACGCGGACTCGATCAACGAGTTCAAAAACGGCCGCGTGGTGATGGTGCTGTCGGGCTCCTGGCAGATCAACCGCCTGCAGAAGGACATCGGCAATGCCTTCGACTGGGTGGCCGTGCCCAACCCCTGCGGGCCGGCGGCCTGTTCGGGCATCCCCGGGGGTGCGGCCTGGGTGGCGCTGAAGACCAGCAAGTCGCCCAAGGAAACCGCGATGTTCCTGGACTTCCTCGCGCAGGAAGACAACTACGCCGAGTTCACGAGCAAGACCGAGAACATTCCCGCCAACAAGGCGCTGGCCGCCAAGGGGGTGCCTTACCCGAATGCATCGCCCGCGCAGCGCAACGCGCTGGGCGTGTTCAGTGCCGGCGTGGCCAACCTTTCACCGGCGGCCTACGCCTTCCAGGGCTACCGCTACAACCGCGCGATCCAGCTGCCCACCGTGGCGCGCACCACGCAGGCCATCGTGGGCGAGATGAGCGTCGACGAGGCGGTGAAAAAGATCTCGGCCGACATGGTCGACGCCGTCACCCAGGCACAGAAGTAGGTGCCCCTTGGCCCGCCTGCTCGCGCTCTTCTTCAACCTGTTCGAGCCGATCTTCCGGCTCGGCCAGCGTTGGCTGGGCAATTCCCGCATCGGTTGGCTCTTCGTGGGGCCGAACCTGTTGATCTTCGGTCTCTTCACCTTTTTGCCGATCGTGATCAACTTCATCTACGCCACCACCGGTGGCGTGGAGCTGTTGCCGGGCAAGCGGCCCTACACCGGCGCCGAGAACTTCGGCATCCTGCTCGAATGCCGCAACTACCTGGACCTCTCCACCTGCCGCAAGGACGTGTTCTGGCGCGCCATGCTGAACACCGCGAAGTTCTCGGTGATCCAGGTCGTGCTCATGGTGCTGTTCTCGCTGGTCACAGCGCTGGTGCTGAACCGCAAGATCATCGGGCGCGGCTTCTGGCGTGGCGTGTTCTTCTACCCCGTGCTGCTGTCGCCCGTCGTGGTCGCGCTCATCTGGAAGTGGCTGCTGCAGCAGCAGGGCGTGTTCAATGCCCTGCTCTCGGCCACCGGCGGCACACCGGTGGGCTGGCTCACCGATGCGGGCTGGGCCTTCTTCTGGACCGTGTTTGTCTCGATCTGGGCCCACATGGGCTTCTACACGCTGATCCTGCTGGCGGGCCTGCAGGCCATTCCGCGTGACCTGTACGAGGCCGCGGAGATGGATGCGGCGTCGCCGTGGCGGGTGCTCCGGCGCATCACGCTGCCGCTGCTCATGCCCAACCTGATCGTGGTGATCGTGCTCGCCATGATCCGTGCCGTGCAGATCTTCGACGAGGTGTTCGTGCTCACCGGCGGCGGGCCGGGCTCGGCCACGACCTTCATCGTGCAGTTCATCTACGCGACCGGTTTCGCCGAGCAGATCCACCTGTACGGGCTGGCGGCCGCCGCATCGCTGATCCTGGCCGCGGGCCTGATCCTGCTGACGCTGCTGCAGTTGCGCCTCACGCGCGCGGAGCAGGCCGGCAAGCGCGCGCGCTGAAACCGAGGGGCCCACCATGTTCCGTTTCCTGACCCGCACCAAGGGGCGCACGCGCCTGCACTGGACCGACTGGCTCAGCTACGCCTACCTGCTCGTCGGCCTCTTCACGATGTTCGCGCCCATCCTGTGGCTCGTGATGTCTTCGTTGAAGACCGAAAGCGCGCTGGCGCAGTTCCCGCCCACCTTCCTGCCCTACAGCCAGCAGACGGTGCAGGTGGAGGGGCAGGAGAAGCCGCTGCCGCTGTTCATGACGACGCTCGAGGATGGCACGAAGAAGCCGATGGCCCAGCTGCGGCGCATCGGCATCATGGCCACGATGGTCGACCCGGCCAAGCCCGCGGCCGAGCCGGTGCGCGTGAACATCAACGACCGCAAGCCCATCAACACGCTGCGCTTCGCGCCCGAGAACTACGCCGACATCTTCGCCAAGTTCGCCTTCGGCACCTTCCTGTGGAACAGCGTGTTCATCACCGTGGTGGCCACGCTGCTCACGCTGCTGATCAACTCGATGGCGGCCTTCGCCCTGTCGAAGTACCAGTTCAAGGGGCAGAAGGCGGTGTTCCTGCTGATCATCGCCACGCTGATGATCCCGCCCACCATCATCCTGGTGCCGGTGTTCCTGGTCATCAACAGCGTGGGGTTGCTGAACTCGTTGTGGGGCGTGATCCTGCCCGCCATCGCCACGCCCACGGGGGTGTTCCTGCTGCGGCAGTACATGCTCACGATCCCCGACGAGCTGCTGGAGGCCGCGCGCATGGACCACGCCAGCGAGTGGCGCATCTACTGGAGGATCGTGCTGCCCCTGGCCGCGCCTGCGCTGGCCGTGCTGGCGATCTTCTCGGTGATGTGGCGCTGGAACGACTTCCTGCTGCCGCTGATCGTGTTGTCGCGGCCCGAGGTGTTCACGCTGCAGCTGGCGCTGAACTCCTTCCAGGGCGAGCTGAACACCCAGTGGCACTACCTGCTGGCCATGACCGTGATCACGCTGGTGCCGGTGACGCTGGTCTTCGCCTTCCTGCAGAAATACGTGACCACCGGCATCGCGAGTGCCGGCGTCAAGTAAGAAGAAGCACTGAACCGAGAACGGGGAGTACCGTGGCCACGCTGCAACTGAACCAGGTCGTCAAGACCTTCGACAAGACCACCATTCTGCACGGCATCGACCTGGATGTGCAGGACGGTGAATTCATCGTCTTCGTCGGCCCCTCGGGCTGCGGCAAGTCCACGCTGCTGCGGGTGATCGCGGGGCTGGAAGCGGCTTCGGGTGGCGACCTGCGCATCGACGGCCAACGCGTGAACGACGTGTCCGCCGCCGAGCGCGGCTGCTCGATGGTGTTCCAGTCCTATGCGTTGTACCCGCACATGACGGTGTACGACAACATGGCTTTCGGGCTGGAGAACATGCGCATGCCGCGCGAGCAGATCCGCGCGAAGGTGGAGGCCGCGGCCAAGCTGCTGCGCCTCGACCCGCTGCTCACGCGCAAGCCCACGCAGCTCTCGGGCGGCCAGCGCCAGCGCGTGGCCATCGGCCGCTCCATCGTGCGCGACCCCAAGCTGTTCCTGTTCGACGAGCCCCTGTCCAACCTCGATGCCGAGCTGCGCGTGTCCATGCGCGCAGAGATCCGCGACCTGCATGCGCGCCTGAAGGCCACCATGGTCTACGTGACCCATGACCAGGTCGAGGCCATGACCATGGCCGACCGCATCGTGGTGCTCAAGGACGGCCGCATCGAGCAGGTGGGCTCGCCGCTGGAGCTGTACAACCGGCCCCGCAATGTGTTCGTGGCCGGCTTCATCGGCAGCCCGCGCATGAACTTCGTGCCGGTGGCCCAGGTGCCGGCGCTGGCCGCGTCGCTGCCGGCCGGCACGCACACGCTGGGCCTGCGGCCCGAACATGCCGTGCTCGAGGCGGATGGCCCGCTCGCGCTCGCGGTTACGCAGGTGGAGCAGCTCGGTGCCACCAGCGTGCTGCATGGCAGCGTGGGCGACTCGCCGTTCGAGCTGATCGTGCAGGGACAGACCGGCGCGCGCGGCGGCGACACGGTGCGTGTCGGCATGCCGCGCGCGCAGATCCATTTCTTCGACAACCAGGGGCTCCGCGTGGAGGCGACAGCATGAAGGCGATACCAGGACGCAGCGTCGAATCGGCCGATGGCCATGGCGTGCGCGTGGCGCTGGCCGACGGCGGCCGCTTCGAGGTGCAGGTGCTGGAGCAGCATCTCGTGCGTGTGCGCATGCGGCCGGCAGCGGGTTACAAGGAGCCACGCACCTGGGCCGTTGCACCCGTGACGGGCGAGGATGTGGCCTGGGAAGGGCGGTCGCGCGATGACCTCGCGGGTTTCTCCTGCCCCGAGGCACAGTGCGTGCGCCAGGGGGACACGGCGGTGCAACTGCGCACCGGGGAGCTCTCGCTCACGTTGCAGCTCGACCCGCTGGCGCTGCAATGGCAGGACGCGCAGGGCCACCCGCTGGCCTCCGACCGCAGCACCTTCGCCTATGCCGACAACACGCGCACCGGCGCCGTGCGCCACTACCTCGCGCGCGAACGTGCTGAGCGCTATTACGGTCTCGGCGACAAGACCGGCCCGCTCGACCTGCATGGCCGCCGCCTGCGGACCTTCGCACAGGATGCGCTGGGCTACGACCCGAAGACGGGCGACCCGCTCTACAAGCACTGGCCCTTCCTCATCACGCGCACGGCCGGTGGCCAGTGGTATGGCCAGTACTACGACACGCTGGCACCCTGCACCTTCGACCTCGGGCAGGAGCACGACAACTACCACGGCTTCTACCGCTACATCGAGATCGAGGACGGTGACCTCGACTGCTACTTCATCGCGGGCGCGAGCCTGGCCGAGGTGGTGGCACGCTTCACGCAGCTGATTGGCGGCACCGCGCTGCCACCGCGCTGGACGCTGGGCTTCGCACAGACCGCGATGGGCCTCACCGATGCGCCGGACGGGCAGCGGCAACTGGACAACTTCCTCACGACCATCCAGAAGGAGGGCATTCCGTGCTCGGCCTTCCACTACGGGTCGGGGTACTCGTCGCGCGGTCCGCGGCGCTACGTGTTCACCTGGAACAGCAGCAAGTTTCCGGACCCGAAGACGCTCAACGCGCGCTTCCATGCCGCGGGGCTGCACCTCGTGGCCAACACCAAGCCCGCGCTGCTGGATGACCATCCCAACTACGCGCAGGTGGCGGCGCAGGGCGGGCTGATCCACGACGAGGCGAAGAAGCAGCCCGTGCTGGAGCAGTTCTGGGACGGCTACGGCGCGCACATCGATTTCACCAGCCGCGCCGGCATCGCCTGGTGGCAGCAGGGCCTGCGCGCCCAGGTACTGGACTACGGCATCGACATCGGCTGGAACGACAACAACGAATACGCCGTGCTCGATGACGACGCGGCCTGCGACGGTTTCGGCACGCCCCTGCTGCTGCGCCGCGCCCGGCCGCTGCACGGCATGCTGATGACGCGCGCAACCTTCGAGGCACAGGCCGCGCACGCGTTGGAACGTGGCACCCCGAACTTCGAGAACTTCACCGTCACGCGTGCAGGCGGCCCCGGCATCCAGCGGTACGCGCAGACCTGGAGCGGCGACAACACCACCAGCTGGGACACCTTGCGCTGGAACATCCGCACGGGGCTGCAGATGTCCCTCTCGGGCATGTTCAACACCGGCCACGACGTGGGCGGGTTCTTCGGGCCGGTGCCCGAGCCCGAGCTCTTCGGGCGCTGGGTGCAGGCCTGTGCATTGAACCCCCGCATGGTCATGAACTCCTGGAAGGCTGACGGCACCGTCAACGTGCCGTGGCTGCATCCGGAGGTCACGCCGCACGTGGCGGCGGCTATCCGGCTGCGGTATGCGCTGCTGCCGTACATGTGGTCGCTGTTCGAACGCGCGCATGCGCAGCACCAGGCCATCATCCGGCCGACCTTCTACAGCTTTCCCGACGACCCGCAGTGCTTCGCCGACAGCGACGACTTCATGCTGGGCGACGACCTGCTCGTCGCGCCCGTGGTGGAGCAGGGCGCCGTGACGCGCACTGTTTACCTGCCAGCAGGGCCCGAGGCCTGGTTCGACTTCCACACGGGCGCACGCTTCGACGCCGGACGCAGCCACACCGTCGCGGCGCCGCTGAGCACGCTGCCGCTGTTCGTGCGCGCCGGGGCGCGAATTCCGCTCGCCGCCGCGCCTGCGGGCGGGCTGCCGCGTTTCGACGATCCGGTGGGCGAGACGCGCAGCTTCGGTTGAGGCCTCGTCGGTCCGGCGCCGCGCGGAGTTCCTGCGCGATTGCAGCGCTTGGCGCCAGCGCTGGATGGCGCAAGAAGCATCGTCTTGCCCGGCTCGGCTTGCCGCCCTAAGAATTCCTTAATGCCTTCCCGCACAATCGCGGCCCATGAGAGTCCTCGTGGTCGAAGACGATGCTGGCATCGCGCAGGGGCTGGCGCTGGCCCTGCGCCAGCAGGGATGGGCGCCGGACGTGTCCGGCGACCTGGCATCCGCCTGGGCGGCGCTGCGCACGGAGCCCTTCGATGTGGTGCTGCTGGACCTGGGCCTGCCGGACGGCGATGGCGGCTCGCTGCTGCGCCGCATCCGCGCGGCGGGTCCTGCGGGCCTGCCCGATCCTGCCACGCCGGTGCTGATCATGACGGCCCGCGATGAGGTGGCGTCTCGCATCCATGGCCTGGACATGGGGGCGGACGACTACATCACCAAACCCTTCGACGCCGGCGAGCTGGCCGCGCGCATGCGCGTGGCCCGGCGCCGGGCTACGGGGCGGGCCAGCGCGGGGATCCGGTGGGGCGAGCTGGAAGTGGACCCTGCGACGCGCCAGGTGCTGCGTGCCGGGGTTCCGGTGGAGCTGTCGACCCGCGAGTTCGGCCTGCTGATGCTGCTGATGGAGGCGCGGCCGCGCGTGCTCACGCGCCAGCAGATCGAAGCGGGCATGTACAACTGGGAGAGTGCGTTGGAGAGCAATGCCATCGAGGTGCACGTGCACCACCTGCGCAAGAAGCTCGGCGACGGTGTGCTGCGCACCGTGCGGGGCGTGGGCTATTTCATGCCGCAGGATCCACCCGCATGAGGCCCGATCCGATGCCCGGCACGCCGCCGGAGAACACGCCCTTCGACAACCTGCAGAAGCGCCGTCGCGGCCTGGTGCGGCTGTGGCACGCGACGACCTACTCGCTCGCCGGCCTGCGCGCGGGCTGGGCGGAGCCGGCATTTCGCACCGAGGCCGTGGCGTCCATCGTGCTGATCCCGCTCGCATTCTGGATTGCGCGCACCTGGGTCGAGGCGGCGATCCTCATCGGAAGCCTGGTGCTGCTGATGGTGGTGGAGCTGCTCAACACCGCCGTCGAAGGCGCGGTGGACCGCGCCGGGCTGGAGTGGCACCTGCTGTCCAAGCGCGCGAAGGACCTGGGCAGCGCCGCCGTGTTCCTGTGCATCCTGTTTGCGGCGGGTTTGTGGATGTCTGCGGTGGTGCGCGCGTTCTGGCCATAAGCACGGCTTCGTGCCATCCAAAGGGGGGCCGGGCGGTGCCCACAGAGACCAGCTCATCGATTCGGCTGACAAACCTAGGGAAAACCCTTAGAATTGGGGTGTGACCGACGCTTCCGCCCCTGTTACCCACCCTGCCGATCCCACGCCGCGCCAGGAACGTGTGGGCGTGTCCGGCTCCCCGCCGCCGCGTGCATCCGCTCCCGTCGTCGTGCCCATCCGCTCGCTGGGCAGCAACCACCGCGCGCGCATCGTCGAACATCTGCTGGCGCTGGACCCACGCGACCGCTACCTTCGCTTCGGGTATGCGGCAGGAGACGCGCAGATCGAGCGGTATGTCGCGGGGCTGGACTTCGTTCGGGACGAGATCTTCGGCATCTATAACCGCAAGCTGCGCCTGATCGCCATGGCCCACCTGGCCTATCCACCCGACGGGGACAAGGCCAAGCCCGCGGAGTTCGGTGTCTCGGTCGCCAAGTCGGCGCGGGGCCGCGGTTATGGGGCGCGGCTGTTCGAGCGCGCCGCGATCCATGCGCGCAACGACGGCATCTCGCAGATGTTCATCCACGCCCTGAGCGAGAACGCCGCGATGCTCCGAATCGCGCGTTCCGCGGGCGCGGTGGTGCGGCGCGACGGTGCCGAGTCGGAGGCATACCTGCAGTTGCCCGCGCCCACCCTCGACTCCCGCATGACGGAGATGCTGCAGGAGCAGCTCGGCCAGGTCGACTACGGCATGAAGTCGCAGACGCGGCAGTTCTGGCAGCTGGTGGGCCAGTTCCGCCCGGCGGTCGACTCCTTCGACGTCCATCCCTGAACACCCACGGGCCTTCATGGCTTTGTGGCCCCGATCCGCTATCCTAGAGGGTCGTCCAACTCCAGTGCCCCCGCCGGCACTTCCCTCAGTGTCAGACACCCAACCTGCGCGCTTGGCAGACAAGGATGCCAAGCGAAGCTTCCTGCAGAAGCTCGCGGAGTTCATCCATCCCGGGCCGGATTCCACGGCCGAGCTGATCGAAACCCTCGCCGACGCCGAGGACAACAACGTCATCGGCGCCGAGTCCCGCGTCATGCTCGAAGGCGTGCTGCGCATGGCCGAGATGTCGGCGGGCGACGTGATGGTGCCCGCCACGCGCATGGACCTGCTCGACATCCACGCCTCGCCCGAGGATCTGCTGCAGGTGGTGATCAGCACGGCGCACTCGCGTTTTCCGGTGTTCGAGGGGGAGCGCGAGAACATCATCGGCATCCTGCTCGCCAAGGACCTGCTGAAGCTGCAGCGGGCACCCGAGCTGAACATCCGCGCGCTGCTGCGCCCCGCGGTGTTCATTCCCGAGAGCAAGATCCTCAACGACCTGCTGCGGGAGTTCCGTGGCAACCGCAACCACCTCGCCATCGTGATCGACGAGTTCGGCCGCGTGGCGGGCCTGGTCACCATCGAGGACGTGCTGGAGCAGATCGTCGGCGAGATCGAGGACGAGTTCGACATCGCCGAGGAGGAGGGCGACATCTTCGGCCTGGCCGACCACACCTACCGCGTCAGTGGCGACACACCCATCGAGCGCGTGGAAGACGCCTTCGGCGTGAAGCTGGTGGAGTCCGAGCAGGACGGCGAATTCGACACCATCGGCGGCCTGATCGCCCACGACATGGGTCACGTGCCGCGCCGGGGCGAGGAACATGTACGCGCCGGCCTGAAATTCGTGGTGCTGCACAGCAAGGGCGGCGCCGTGAAGTGGTTCAAGGTATCTCCTGAAGGCCACTGAAGGCGTGGGCCGCCCGGCGCTTCGCCTGCTGTTCGCCGTCGTGGCGGGGCTGCTGCACGCGGCCTCCATGGCCACGCCGTGGGACCGCCAGCCCGCAGGCTGGCTGCAGCTGCTGGCGCTGGCGTGGTTCGCTGTGCTGCTGCAGTCCTGCATCGGCCGGCCGCGCCAGGCCGCAGGCTTGGGCTGGGCCTTCGCCACGGCCTGGCTGGCCGGTACGTTCTGGTGGATGTTCGTTGCGATGCACACCTATGCCGGCCTCGCGGCCGTGCTGGCGGTGCTGGCCGTGCTGGGGCTGTCGGCGGCACTGGCGCTGTATTACGCTGCGGCGAGTGCGGCCTACGCGGCGTGGGCGCCGGCGACGGGCCTGCGCGGCGGCCTGCTGTTCGCGGCGCTGTGGCTGCTGGCCGAGCTGGCACGGGGCGTGTGGTTCACAGGATTCGGCTGGGGCGGCGCGGCCTATGCCCACATCGATGGGCTGGCGCATGCCGCAAAGTACATCGGGGCCTACGGGGTCGCAGCGGTCGTCGCCGGGCTGGCCTGGATGCTCGCAGCCAGCGTGCGGATGCATGCATGGCGCGCGCGCCTGGGCTGCTGGGCGGCGGTGGCTGCCGTCGCTGGGCTGATGGCCTGGTCCCCGGGGCGTTTCACGACGGCCTTGCCGGTGCTGCAGGTGGCGCTGCTGCAGGGCAACATCGCGCAGGACGAGAAATTCGAGCCCGGCACGGGCGTGGGGGATTCGCTGCGCTGGTATGGTGAACAGCTCTCGCGCAACACCGCGTCGCTGGTCGTAGCGCCGGAGACAGCGCTGCCGTTGTTGCCGCAGCAGCTTCCCGCGGGTTACTGGACTGCGCTTCTGGAGCGCTTCAATGGAGGCGACCAGGCCGCACTGATCGGCATCCCGCTGGGCGACATGGAGCAGGGCTATACGAATTCGGTGCTCGGCCTGCGGGCCGGCCAGCCCCCGGGGTCCGCACTGTACCGCTACGACAAGCACCACCTGGTTCCCTTCGGCGAATTCATCCCGCCGTTGTTCCGCTGGTTCACCGAGATGATGAACATCCCGCTGGGGGATTTCGCGCGGGGTGGGCTGGGTCAGCCATCCTTCGATTGGCAGGGGCAGCGCCTGGCGCCCAACGTCTGCTACGAGGACCTGTTCGGGGAGGAGCTCGCGGTGCGCTTCCGCGACCCCGCGCGGGCCCCCACCGTCTTCGTGAACCTCAGCAACATCGCCTGGTTCGGCAACACGGTGGCCATCGACCAGCATGTGGCCATCTCGCGCTTGCGCGCGCTGGAGTTCGAGCGGCCCTTCATCCGCGCCACCAACACGGGCGATACGGCCGTCATCGACCACACCGGGCGGGTGGTGCAGGCGCTGCCACGGTACACGCGCGATGTGCTGCGCGCCGAGGTGCAGGGGCGCGAGGGCACCACGCCCTTTGCCTGGTGGGCCGCGCGCGCCGGCCTGTGGCCGTTGTGGCTGCTGGCCCTCGTGGTGGTTGCCGGCTGCGCGTGGGCATCTGCCAGGGGCCGTCGCCTTCTGGCCTGAGCCGCTGGCGTACCGGCCATTGCGGCTGCATGGCGACGCAATGGTGGCCATCGCGCCCGGTATTGCGAACCTGCATGGCCATAATGGCCCTGCATGGACAAATTCAAGCAACTCGAGTCCTTCGTTTCCATCGCCACGCGCGGCAGCCTCACCGCTGCCGCGGCGGCCGAGGGCGTGGCGCCGGCCATCATGGGCCGGCGGCTGGACGCGCTGGAGGAGCGCCTGGGCGTGAAGCTCGCGCTGCGCACCACGCGCCGCATCACGCTGACCCACGAGGGCAGCGCCTTCCTCGAAGACTGCCAGCGCGTGCTGGTGGACGTGGCCAATGCCGAGGCCAGCGTGTCGGCCGGTGGCATCAAGGCCAGCGGCCACCTGCGCATCACGGCCCCGGCGGGCTTCGGCCGGCGCCATGTGGCGCCGCTGGTGCCGCTGTTCCGTGGCCTGCATCCGGAGGTCACGGTGTCCCTGAACCTCAGCGACCGCGTGGTGGACATCGCGCAGGAGGCCTACGACTGCGCCGTGCGGGTCGGCGACCTGGCGGACTCTTCGCTGGTCAGCGTGCGCCTGGCCGACAACCGGCGTCTGTGCGTGGCAACACCGGCCTACGTCCAGCGCCACGGCGCGCCCCGGCACCCGCGCGAGCTGGCGCGTTTCGACTGCCTCACGCTGTCCAGCGATGCCTCGCAGACGCGCGGCTGGGCCTTCTCGGTGCCGGTGGAGGAGGGCGCCGGCAAGCCCCGCGCCGCCGATGCCCCGCCGCCCGCGCGCGAGGTGCTCTACCTCAAGCCCGCCGGCCCGCTGGACTGCAGCGACGGCCAGGTGCTGCACGACTGGTGCCTGGCCGGCCTGGGCATCGCTTGGCGCAGCAGCTGGGAGGTCGAGGCCGAGGTGCGCTCGGGCCAGCTGGTGGCGCTGCTCGAGGACTTCGCCGCACCGCCCAACGGCATCTTCGCGCTGTTCCCGCAGCGCAAGCACCTGCCGTTGCGGGTGCGGTTGTGGCTGGACTTCCTGCGCGAGCAATACGGCCGCTCGGGGTTCTGGCAGGGCTGACTGGCTTCTTCCCGATACACCTCGTGGTGGGTGCGCTCCGGAGGCAGCCGGGCCGCCGCCTAAAATCCGGGGATGTTGTCCGTCAAGAAAGAACTGCTCGCGGTCCTGGCCGAGGTGCTGGAGAAGCACCAGCCGGGCGCCGGTGCGCGTGCGATGTTCGAATCCCCCAAGGTTGCCGCGCACGGCGACTTCGCCACCCCGGCGGCCATGCAGCTGGCCAAGCCGCTCAAGACCAACCCCCGCCAGCTCGCCGAGACGCTGCGCGCGGAACTGCTGGCCCATCCTGCCTACGCCCGCTGGGTGCAGGACCTTGAGATCGCCGGCCCTGGTTTCCTGAACATCCGCCTCCAGCCCGCTGCCAAGCAGCAGATCGTGCACGAGGTCCTGCAGGCGGGTGACGCCTTCGGCCAGCAACCCGCGCGCGGCCAGCGCCTGCTGGTGGAGTTTGTCTCGGCCAATCCCACCGGCCCGCTGCATGTGGGCCATGGCCGCCAGGCAGCGCTGGGCGACGCCATCTCCAACCTCGCCGCCAGCCAGGGCTGGGACGTGTACCGCGAGTTCTATTACAACGACGCGGGCGTGCAGATCGCCACGCTGGCCAACTCCACGCAGCTGCGTGCCCGCGGGCTCAAGCCCGGCGACACGGGCTGGCCCGAACAGGCTTACAACGGCGACTACATCGCCGACATCGCGGCGGATTTCCAGGCCGGCAAGACCGTGCGCTCCGACGACCGCGAATTCACGGCCAATGGCGTCATCGAGGACCTCGACGCGATCCGCGAGTTCGCCGTGGCCTACCTGCGCCGCGAGCAGGACCTGGACCTGCAGGCCTTCGGCGTGCGCTTCGACAACTACTACCTCGAATCGAGCCTCTACACCAGCGGCAAGGTCGACGACGCCGTGCGCCGCCTGCAGGCCGCCGGCAAGACCTACGAGCAGGACAACGCGCTGTGGCTGCGCTCCACCGACTACGGGGACGACAAGGACCGGGTCATGCGCAAGAGCGACGGCAGCTACACGTATTTCGTGCCCGACGTCGCCTACCACATCACCAAGTGGGAGCGCGGCTTCACGAAGGTCGTGAACATCCAGGGCACGGACCACCACGGCACCATCGCGCGCGTGCGCGCCGGCCTGCAGGCCGCGGGCGTGGGCATCCCCGAGGGCTACCCCGACTACGTGCTGCACACCATGGTGCGCGTGATGCGTGGCGGCGTGGAGGTCAAGATCTCCAAGCGCTCGGGCTCGTACGTCACGCTGCGCGACCTGATCGAGTGGACAAGCCGCGACGCCGTGCGCTTCTTCCTGCTGAGCCGCAAGCCCGACACGGAGTACATCTTCGACGTCGACCTCGCGCTGGCGCAGAACAACGACAACCCGGTCTACTACGTGCAGTACGCGCATGCACGCATCTGCTCGGTGCTGCGCAGCTGGGGCGGGGACGTGGCCACGCTGGGCGCGGTCGACCTGTCGCCGCTGGAGGGCACGGCCGCGCAGAGCCTGATGCTGGTGCTGGCACGCTACCCCGAGATGCTCACGGCCGCCGCGGCCGATTTCGCGCCGCACGACGTGACCTTCTACCTGCGCGAGCTGGCGGCCAGCTACCACAGCTACTACGACGCCGAGCGCATCCTGGTGGACGACGAGCCGGTGCGCCTGGCGCGCCTGGCCCTGGTGGCCGCCACCGCGCAGGTGCTGCGCAACGGCCTGCGGATGCTGGGGGTGTCTGCCCCCGAGACCATGTGAGGATAGCGATGAAGGTGCATTTCCCCTCCACCCCGCAACGCGCACAGCAGCGTGGCGGCACGCTGCTGGGCCTGGTCATCGGCATCGTCCTGGGCCTGGGCGTGGCGCTGGGCGTCGCGGTCTACGTGACCAAGGTGCCGATTCCCTTCACCAGCAAAGGCCCCACGCGCAGCGCCGACCAGGACGCGCAGGAAGCGAAGAAGAACAAGGACTGGGACCCCAACGCCCCGCTGTACGGCAAGAATCCGGCGCGGCCCATCGTCGCGGCGCCCGATCCGGCCGCTGTGCCCGCGGTGCCTGGTGCGCCGGCGGCCGACAACAAGCCGCTGGTGGCGCCCGCAGCGTCTGCTGATCCCCTGGGCGACCTGGCAACGTCCCGAGCGGCGGCGGCGCGCAGCCCCGTGGCGGCCGCACCTGCCGCTTCACCCGCCCCGCAGGCTCCGGCCGCGGCCGGCAACAACGCCGACGGTGTGGACCCCTTCACCTATTTCGTGCAGGTGGGTGCCTACCGCGCGATGGAAGAGGCCGAAGGCCAGCGTGCGCGCCTGTCGCTGGGCGGCATCGAGGCCAAGGTCTCGGAGCGCGAGCAATCCGGCCGCACGGTCTACCGCGTGCGGGTCGGCCCCTTCGAAAAACGCGGCGAGGCCGACAAGGCCAAGGAGCGGCTGGAGACGCTGGGCATGGAGGCCGCATTGGTGCGCGTGCAGCGCTGAACTTCGCGGGCCTGTCCGGCTCCTACCCGGCATTGCCATATTCAGGAGCCACGATGCTCCGCATCGCAGGAGTGTCGAAGCATGAAACGCCGTGAGTTTTCCGTGGCTGCCGCCGTGTCGGTGGCCTCCTTGTCCGTCGGAGCACAGGTGCTGCAGCCCAAGGCCGATGTGGACTACCTGGTGCTGTCCACCCGTGCGCCCGTGGACGCGCCGGCCGGCAAGGTGGAGGTGGTCGACTTCTTCTGGTACGACTGCCCGCATTGCAACGCCTTCGAGCCCGTGCTCCAGAGCTGGATCAACCGCCAGGCGCCCGAGGTGGCGGTGCGCCGCGTGCCGGTGGGTTTCCGCGACAGCTTCGTCCCCCTGCAGCGACTTTTCTATGCGTTGGAGGGCATGAACCAGGTCGACGCCTTGCATGCCAAGGTCTTCGCCGCCATCCACGGTCCGACGCCGGAGCTGCCCAAGGAAGCCCGGGGCGAGCAGATCGCCGCCTGGGTGGAAAAGCAGGGCGTCGACGTGAACCGCTTCGTCACGCTGTTCAACGCACCCGAGACCGTGGACAAGGTGCGCAAGGCCTCCCGGCTGCAGAACCAGTACAAGGTCTCCGGCGTGCCCGCGTTGGGCGTCGACGGCCGCTTCTATACCGATGGCGACATGGCGAAGAGCCTGCGCCGGTCGCTGCAGGTGGTGGACTACCTCGTCGCGGAGGTGCGCGCCGGTCGTTGAGCCCGCGCACGCGTGCGGCAATAATCGGTACCGGCCATCCCGTCTCGGTCGGCCATGGATGCTGACCAGGGTGTGCCTTGCCTGAGAATCGATTTCCCTTCAACGTTGGTCGGTGGCCGGTGCGTTCGCAGCTGGTCTACCTGCTGATGGTGATCCTGTTGCCGGTGTTCGTCGCGCTGGTCTGGTATTTCGCCGATGAGCGCGACCGGGCCCGTGCGCAGGCCGAGTCCGTGGTGGGCACCAGCGCCGAGCGCGTGCAGGCCAACATCGACCGTTTCCTGACCGAGCAGGAGCTGGTGCTGAGCCGGCTCGCGGCGCGTCCGCAGGTGCGCGCCATGGACCCCCGGCGTTGTGATCCCCAGCTGGCGGAATACGTGCAGCTGCATCCTGAATTCCCGAACGTGCTGCTGGCCGACCTGGAGGGCAACCTGGTCTGCACCGCCCAGCCCCTGCGCATGCCCGCGACCTCGGTGCGCGACCGTGCGTGGTGGAACCGCGTCCGGCTTGCCGACGGATTTCTGGTGGGCGACGTGATGATCGGGCCGGCCACCGGGCGCAGGCTGGTGCGAATGTCTTACCCGGTGCGTGACGAGGACGGCCACATCGCCGGCGTGCTGGTGATGCCCGCGGACCTGCAGGCCACCAACGGCCGGCTGATGCAGGTCTCCAACGAGAAGGTGCGCACCACGGTGCGCGACGCGGCGCATCAGGTCCTGTGGCAATCCGCGCCTCCGGGTATGCCGGCGATGGCGGGCCAGGCCGCGGCGCCGACGCAGACCCCATCGGCATCCGCCAGCGCATCCACCAGTGTTTCTTCCAGCGGTTCTGCCAGCGCCTCCGTGTCCGCGCCGTCGGATGACGAAGACGCCGACGCGCCGCTGCCCATCCGCGTGTTGTCCGCGGTGGACCGCACCGCCTGGGTGCTGGAGTCGCAGATGTCGCAGGAGGACGCGCTGGCCGAGACGGCCGTGGCGCGCAACCGCCTCGTCGTGGCGGGCCTGGTCCTGTTCGCACTGGGCTTCTTCCTGGCGTGGCGCATCAGCCTGCGCATCCTGCGGCCCATCGAGGCGCTCGCGCAGGTGGCGCGCCGCGTGGCGGGCGGTGACCTGCAGGCGCGCACGCACGCGGATGACGGCCCCCCCGAGGTCCATGCCGTGGCCACGCAGATCAACCGCATGCTGGAGGTGCAGTCGCGCCACGAGCGTGCGCTGGCGCACCGGGAGCAGTTGTTCCGTTCGCTCTTCGACAGCAACCCCGTGCCCCACATGCTGCAGCGTGTGGGAGGCAGCATCGTGGACGTGAACAGCGCCTTCGTGCAGGCCTCGGGGTATGCGCGCGAAGAGCTGCTGGGTCGCACCATCTCCGAGATCGGCTTCTGGGGCACGGCGCAGGACCGCACGCGCTCCTCCGAAATGCTGCAGCGCGAGGGAGGGCTCGACGGTTTCGAGGGCGTGGTGCGGTTGCGCAACGGCGAGCGCCGCTTCGTGCTGCTGTCGGCGCGGATGCTGGAGATCGACGGGGCGCAGCACTACCTGCACTCCATCGTCGACATCACCGAACGCCGCCGTGTGGAGCAGGCCTTGCGCGACCGCGAGGAGCGCCTGAGCTTCCTGCTCTCGCGCACCTCGGCCGTGATCTACACCTCGCGCGCGCACGGGGACTTCGCAACCACCTTCGTCTCCGACAGCGTCACGGGGCTGCTGGGGTACCGGCCCTCGGAGTTCCTGGCGAGCCCCCTGTTCTGGTCCTCGCGCCTGCATCCGGCGGATGCGGCGGATTTCTTCGCCGCCAAGTCGCGCCTGCTGGAAGAAGGCTCGCTGGTGCAGGAGTACCGCTTCCTGCACAAGGATGGCAGCTACCGCTGGATCCACGACGAGATCCGGCTGTACCGCGACGCGGAGGAGCGGCCGCATGAATTGATCGGCTTCTGGGTCGACGTCACCGAGCGGCGCAAGGCGGAACGCATGGTGCGCGACAGCGAGAACCGTTTCCGCACGCTCACGGCCCTGTCCTCGGACTGGTATTGGGAGCAGGACCGTGATTTTCGCTTCGTGCGCAGCGGCCAGGACGACGGCGCGGCTGCTGGCGACGAGGTGGTCGAGGGCCAGACGCACTGGGACACGGTGGCGCTGAACCTCGGCGAGAAGGAGTGGGACCAGCACCGCGCGGTGCTCGCGGCCCACCAGCAGTTCCGCGATTTCGAAATATGCCGGCTGGATGCGCAGCAACGCATCCGGTGGATCTCCATCAGCGGCGCGCCCTTCTTCGACGAGCAGGGCCGCTTCCAGGGTTACCGCGGCGTGGGGCGCGACATCACGGCGCAGAAGCAGGCGGCCGACCGCATCTACCAGCTGGCCTTCTTCGACTCGCTGACCGGCCTGCCCAACCGCCGCCGCCTGATGGAACAGCTGCGCCGCGCGCTGGTGGTCGCCGCGCGGCACCACGGCTTCGGCGCGGTGCTGTTCATCGACCTGGACAACTTCAAGTCGCTCAACGACACGCGGGGGCACGACATCGGCGACCTGCTGCTACAGCAGGTCGCCTCGCGGCTCGCCGGCTGCGTGCGGGGCGTGGACACGGTGGCTCGGCTGGGCGGCGACGAGTTCGTGGTGCTGCTGGACGACCTCAGCACCGTGCAGGCCGAGGCGGCGACGCAGGCCGAGGTGGTGGGCCACAAGATCCTGCAGACCCTGGGCCAGCCCTACGACCTCCATGGGCGCGAGCACCGCAGCACGCCCAGCATCGGCATCACGCTCTTCGGTGAACATGCCCCCAACGTCGAGGAACTGCTCAAGCAGGCCGACCTGGCGATGTACCAGGCCAAGAACTCGGGCCGCAACACGCTGCGCTTCTTCGACGTGGGCATGCAGGCCAACGTGGACCGCCGCGTGGCGCTGGAAGCCGACCTGCGCGTGGCGCTGGCGCGGGGCGAGCTCCTGCTGCACTACCAGCCCGTGGTACTGGCCGACGGGCGCGTGGTCGGGGCCGAAGCCCTGGCGCGCTGGAACTCACCGTCCCGCGGCGCCGTGACGCCGGCCGAGTTCATCCCGGTGGCCGAGAGCTCCGGCCTGATCCTGCCGCTGGGCCACTGGGTGCTGGAATCCGCGTGCGCGCAGCTGGTGCGCTGGGCCGCCGACCCGGCGTTCGCGGGCCTGAGCCTGTCGGTGAATGTCAGCGCGCACCAGTTCCGCGACGTTGCCTTCGTGCCGCAGGTGCGCACGGTGCTGGAGCGCAGCGGTGCCAACCCGAGGCTGTTGAAGTTCGAGCTGACCGAAAGCCTGCTGGCCCACAACGTCGACGACATCGTGCGCAAGATGGGGGCCCTGCGTGCCGAGGGCATCGGTTTCTCGCTGGACGACTTCGGCACCGGCTACTCGTCGCTGAGCTACCTCAAGCGGTTGCCGCTGGACCAGATCAAGATCGACCAGTCCTTCGTGCGCGACGTGCTCACCGATCCCAGCGACGCGGCCATCGCCCGCACCATCGTGGCTTTGGGCGAGAGCCTGGGCCTGAACGTGGTGGCCGAAGGGGTGGAAAACGCCGGCCAGCATGGCTTCCTGGTGGGCGAGGGCTGCCACGCGTTCCAGGGCTTTTTCTTCAGCCGTCCGGTCGAGATCGCGGCCTTCGAAAGCTTCGTGCGCGAGCACCTTCGTCCGCCAGCCTGAAGGCTACAATGCCTCGGCACCCTTAGCTGCAAGAATCGTGCCTCTATGAAATCCTGGAAGACCCTCCTGTCCGTGCTGTGCGCCATGCTTCTGGCGCCGGGCGTGGTGCTGGCCGAGCGTGCGGACCGCACCAAGCCGATGAACATCGAATCGGACACGCTGCGCTACGACGACAACAACCAGACCAGCGTGTTCACCGGCAAGGTGGTGCTGACCAAGGGCACCATGGTCATCCGCGGTGCCCGCCTGGACGTGCGCCAGGACGCCCAGGGCAACCAGTTCGGCGTGGTGACGGCCGAGCCCGGCAAGCTGGCCTTCTTCCGCCAGAAGCGCGACACCGCCCCCGGTGCCCAGGAAGAGTTCATGGAAGGCGAGGCCGAGACCATCGAGTACGACAGCAAGATCGATACCGTGCGTTTCCGCAAGCGCGCCCAGCTGCGGCGCTACCTGGGCACGCAGATGAACGACGAGATGAACGGCGTGCTGATCGTCTACGACAACACCACCAGCATCCTGACCGTGGACGGCGGCCCGGCCAAGAGCGGCGACGGCCTCACGGGCCGGGTGCGCACCATGCTCACGCCGCGCAACGACCCCACCACGTCCACGCCCCCGGCGCCGGCCGCCCCGCAACCCTTGCGCCGTTCCGGCACCATCGGCGGGGCCCCGCAGTGAGCCAGGTTCCCCTGGCCGACGCGCCGCCCTCGGCCGCGCCGCAGCAGCCTGCGGCATCGGCGTCCGGTGGCGCCGGCAGCCTGCTGGAGGCCCGCCACCTGCAGAAGTCTTACGGCAGCCGCCAAGTGGTAAAGGACGTGTCGCTGTCCGTGCGCAAGGGCGAGGTCGTGGGGCTGCTGGGCCCCAACGGCGCGGGCAAGACCACCTCCTTCTACATGATCGTGGGCCTGGTGCGGGCCAGCGGCGGCGACATCCTCATCGACGGCGCATCGGTGGAGCACATGCCCATCCACCGCCGCGCCCGGCTGGGGCTGAGCTACCTGCCCCAGGAGGCCTCGATCTTCCGCAAGCTCAACGTGCAGGAGAACGTGCGCGCGGTGCTGGAGCTGCAGACGGACGACGCGGGCAAGCCGCTGCCGCCGCAGGAGATCGAGCAGCGCCTCACGGGGCTGCTGCAGGACCTGCGCGTGGACCACCTGCGCGATTCGGCGGCCATGGCGCTGTCCGGCGGCGAGCGCCGCCGCGTGGAGATCGCGCGGGCGCTGGCGACGCAGCCACGCTTCATCCTGCTGGACGAGCCCTTCGCCGGCATCGACCCCATCGCGGTGATCGAGATCCAGCGCATCATCGGCTTCCTGCGGGACCGTGGCATCGGCGTGCTGATCACCGACCACAACGTGCGCGAGACCCTGGGCATCTGCGACCACGCCTACATCATCAACGAAGGCAACGTGCTGGCCCGCGGCACCCCCTCCGAGATCGTGGAGAACGCCGACGTGCGGCGCGTCTACCTCGGCGAACACTTCAGGATGTGATGCCTCAGCGCCCTCCCACGCTGCTACCCGGATCCGGTGCACCATCGCTCGTCGGCGGATGGGGCACGGCCTCCCGCGCCATCCCGTCGGCATGAAACCCGGTCTCTCGTTACGCGTCTCCCAGCACCTGGCGCTCACGCCCCAGCTGCAACAGTCCATCCGGCTGCTGCAGCTCTCCACGCTCGAGCTGAGCCAGGAGGTGAACCAGATGCTGGACGAAAACCCGTTCCTGGAAGTCTCCGAGGACGGGTTGGCGCGCGAGGAATTCGGGCTGGCGCAGGCCGATGCCACCGTGCCGCAGGCCGACCGCGAGGCCGAGATGTCGCCCGCGGCGATCGGCGACACCGGCCCCGACATCAGCAGCGCGTCCTCGGACGAGGAAGTCACGCCGCTGTCGGCGCACGACGACCAGAGCTGGGAGGGCGATGGCACGCAGGACCGCCCGGCCGACGACCTGGAGTGGGGCGGTGACGCCAAGGCGCACGGCAACAACCTCGACGGCGACGACGAGTTGGACGTGGGCGAGCTCAACCGCAGCCAGGAAACGTTGCAGGAGCACCTCCACCGCCAGGCCCTCGCCACGCGCCTGGGCCGCGAGGACGGCATGGCGCTGCGCTTCCTGATTGAATCGCTGAACGACGACGGGTACCTGGAGGATTCGCTGGAGAGCCTCGCCGCCGGCCTGAGCCCCGCGAACGACGAGGAAATGGAACAGCTGGTGCACCACTTCAAGGTGGCGCTGAACATCCTGCACGGTTTCACGCCGGTCGGCGTCGGCGCGCGCGACCTGGGCGAATGCCTGCGCCTGCAGCTGCTGGCGCTGCTGCGGGGGCGCCCTCGCGACACGCAGCCCGACCCGGTCCTGATGCTGGGCCTGCGCGTCTGCGCGCAGCCCATGGACCTGCTGGCGCGCCGCGACACGCGCCGCCTCGCGCAGCTGTGTGGGAGCAGCGACGCGGCGGTGCGCGAGGCGCTGGTGCAGATCGCACGCCTGGAGCCCAAGCCCGGCCGGCGCTTCGTCAACGTGGAGCGCAACATCATCGTGCCCGACGTGCTGGTGGTGCAGGTGGGCAAGGGTGCGCAGCCGCGCTTCCGCGCGCAGATCAACCCCGAGGTGATGCCGCGGCTGCGCGTGCACGACATCTATGCCAACGCGCTCAAGCAGCACCGCGGCCACGGCACCGACGCTGCCAACTACGCCTCGCTGCAGCAGCGCCTGCAGGAGGCGCGCTGGTTCATCAAGAACATCCAGCAGCGCTTCGACACCATCCTGCGCGTGAGCACGGCCATCGTGGAGCGGCAGAAGAGCTTCTTCCAGCACGGCGTGCTGGCCATGCGCCCGCTGGTGCTTCGCGAGATCGCCGACGAGCTGGGCCTGCACGAATCCACCATCAGCCGCGTGACCACCGCCAAGTACATGGCCACGCCGCAAGGTACCTACGAGCTCAAGTATTTCTTCGGCTCGGGACTTGGCACGGAGTCCGGTGGCAACGCATCGAGCACGGCCGTGCGCGCGCTGATCAAGCAGTTCATCGATGCCGAGTCACCGAAGAAGCCGCTCTCCGACAACCAGCTATCCGACATGCTGAAGGAGCAGGGCATCGCCTGCGCGCGCCGCACGGTCGCCAAGTACCGCGAAGGCCTGAAGATCGCCCCCGCCAGCCTGCGCAAGGCGTTGTGAGCATCCTGTGAACCAACTGACACTGTTTCTCCCCTGCGCCGCAGGCGTCGAAGGCTTCCTGGAACAGGAGCTGCGCCGCGTCGCCGACGTGGGCGAGGTGCAGGCGCGCCGCGGCGGCGTGGCCGTGCAGGGCAGCTGGCGCAGCGTGCTGCAGGCCAACCTGCACAGCCGCCTGGCGCAGCGCGTGCTGGTGCAGCTGTTCCATGCGCAGTACCGCAACGAGCAGGACCTGTACCGCGTGGCCAGCGAGGTGGCGTGGGAGATCTGGTTCACGCCGCGCCAGTCCATCAAGATCGAGGTCACGGCGCAGCACAGCCCGCTGACCAGCCTGAACTTCGCCGCGCTGAAGATCAAGGACGCGGTGGTGGACCGCTTCCGCGCCAAGGCCGGTGGCGTTCGGCCCGACGTGAACACGCAGTGGCCCGACGTGCGCATCTTCGCGCACCTGACCACGGACACCGTCACGCTGTACATCGACACCTCGGGCGAGGCGCTGTTCAAGCGCGGCTGGCGCGAGGACAAGGGCGAGGCGCCGCTCAAGGAGACGCTGGCCGCCGCCATGCTGGCGGCCAGCGGCTGGACCGAAGACCCCACGCTGCCGCTCTATGACCCTTGCTGCGGCAGCGGCACCATCGCCATCGAGGCCGCGCAGATCGCCTGCAATATCGCGGCCGGCAGCCAGCGGCGCTTCGCCTTCGAGAAGATGCTGCCGTTCCAGCCGCACGTGTGGAGCGCCTTGCTGAACGACGCGCAACAGGCGCAGCGCCTTCCGGCCGCCGGTGCCCAGCCCCGCATCTTCGGCAGCGACGTGGCACACCGCATGGTGGACTTCGCGCAGCGCAATGCCCAGCGTGCCGGGGTGGCGCAGTTCGTGGAGCTGCGTGGGGGCGATGCGCTGCAGCGCATGCCGCCCTGCGAAGCCCCCGGCGTGATGGTGCTGAACCCGCCCTACGGCGAGCGCATCGAGGCCGCTGGCGTGGCCGGCACGCAGGCGCGGCACCGGCGCGGCGGCGAGGCACCGGTGCGCGAGCAGGCCCAGACGCAGGACGGCGGCGACTTCTTCGCCCAGCTGGCCACGCACTGGAAGCGCAACTACGCGGGCTGGAGCGCCTGGATGCTCACGCCCGACCTCAAGCTGCCCGGCAAGATGCGGCTCAAGGAGTCGCGCCGCGTGCCGATGTGGAACGGCCCCATCGAATGCCGGCTGTTCCGCTTCGACATGGTGCGGGGCTCGGCGCGTGCCGTGGCCGCCCCTGCGACGCCGCCCGCCGCCGATCCTGCCCCCTGAGCTTACCGTCCATGTCCGACGCCGCTGCCGTGGTGCTGGACACCAACATCGTGCTGGACATGCTGCTCTTCGCCGACCCGGCCACGCGGGCACTGTCCGACGCCCTGGCGCAAGGCACGGTGGTGTGGCTGGCCACGGACGCGATGCGCGAAGAGCTGGTGCGGGTGCTTACCTACCCGCACCTCGTGGCCTGGGCACAGCGGCATGGCCGCGCGTTGCCGCAGGTGCTGCAGGGCTTCGATGCGCGCACCCGCCGCATGCCGGTGGCGCCCGTGGCAGCACCACGCTGCAGCGATCCCGATGACCAGAAGTTCATCGACCTCGCCGTGGCCCACCGTGCCAGCCTGTGGAGCAAGGACCACGCCGTGCGCCGGCTGCGGCGCGCCCTGGCCGCGGTGGGCGTGCAGGTGCCGCCTCAGGAGCCCGTCGGCCGCGCGCCCCGGTCCACGCGCGGAATCCAGTAGGCCAGCTGTCCCGCGGCGACGAAGGACAACACGCCGGTCACGGCGATGCCCGCACCCAGCGTCAGCGTGGCCGCGAGCAGCGACAGCAAGGCCGGCCCGCAGGATCCGCCGATGTCCGCCAGCAGGCGCCACACGCCGAGGAAATGCGCGCGTCCCTTGCGGGGTGCATGGTCCGCGCCCAGCGTCATCATCATGCCCGAGCCGATGCCGTTGCCGAAGCCGATCACCATCGACACGACCAGCAGCATGATGGCACCCGCCGTGAGCGGCAGCACCAGCATGCCGAGGCCCATGATGACCAGCGAGGGCACCACCACCCACAGCCGGCCCTTCTGGTCCATGACCTTGCCGGCGGGATAGAACAGCAGCATCTCCACGCCACCCGCCAGGCCATAGATCAGCGAAGTCACCGAGGGGGCCAGCGCGAGCTGGTCGCCCCATAGCGGGATGATGGTCTGGCGCGTCGTGCGCACGGCGCTGACCAGCAGGATGCCGAGGCCGAGGGTGACGAAGACGTGGCGGTTCTCGCGCAGCGTGGACAGGATCGTCGGCGCCTCGTGGCCGGCGGGCGCATGCCGGCTGGCACCGTCCACCCGCAGGTCCGGTACCGAAGCGGCCACGGCGCCGGCCACCAGCAGGGCCACGATGCCGATGCCATAGGCCGCCACGAGGCCGAAGCGGTGCATGGCCGCGGCCGCGACGAAGGGGCCGATGAACATGCCCACGCGCATGGTGCCGCCCAGCGTGGACATGGCGCGGGCGCGGAACTCGGGCGGCACCACCTCGGTGAGGTAGCTCTGCCGCGCCAGCGTGAACACGGCCTGCGACATGCCGATCATGAAGCAGCCCGCCGCGAAGGGCAGCAGGTGCCCCGTCCACCCGCACAGCGCCATCGCCAGCGCGCACCATAGTGCGCCCGCGACGATGGCCCAGCGCTCGCCACGGTGCATGGTGATCAGCGAAGCGGGGATGTTGCTGACCAGCGAGCCGATGCCGATCAGCGCCACCAGCAGCGCCGAGGTGGGCACCGAGGCGCCCATCGCCAGTGCGGTCAGCGGCACCACCGGCAGGATCGCCCCTTCACCGATGCCGAAGAGCAGGGTGGGCCCGAAGGCGGGGATCGCGATCTGCCGGAGCGAGAAGGTGGAAGCGGTCATCGGTCAGCCGGAATTGCCAGGGAATGCAGCGTCGGCCGTGGGGACGAAAGAGACCATCGGCCAAAGAAAATGCCCGGCTCCATGCAAGGAGGTCGGGCATCGTCGGGGTCACAGCGCAGCGGCCGGATTGTCCCTCAGGCGCGAAGACCCTGTCTTCGCCCTGGGCGCCAGGGCCGGCGGGGTTCAGCCCATCGTGATGGACTTCTTCGCGGCCGCGCGCTTGGCCAGCTCGATCTTGGCGATGGCGTTGCGGTGCACTTCGTCCGGGCCGTCTACCAGGCGCACGGTGCGCTCGTGGGCATAGGCCTGGGCCAGCCAGAAATCCTGGCTCACGCCGGCCGCGCCGTGGGCCTGGATGGCCCAGTCCAGGATGCGGCAGGACATGTTGGGCGCCACCACCTTGATCATCGCGATCTCGGAGCGGGCCTGCTTGTTGCCCACGGTGTCCATCATGTGGGCCGCATTCAGCGTGAGCAGGCGGGCCTGGTCGATCATGCAGCGCGACTCGGCGATGCGTTCGTGCCAGATGCTCTGCTCGGCCAGCGGCTTGCCGAAGGCCACGCGTGACTGCAGGCGGTCGATCATCAGCTCCAGGCCGCGTTCGGCGGCACCGATGGAACGCATGCAGTGGTGGATGCGGCCCGGGCCGAGGCGGCCCTGGGCAATCTCGAAGCCGCGGCCTTCGCCCAGCAGGATGTTCACCACCGGCACGCGCACGTTCTCCAGCACGATCTCCATGTGGCCGTGGGGCGCGTCGTCGTAACCGAAGACGCTCAGGTGGCGCAGCACGGTGACGCCCTTGGTGTCGCGGGGCACCAGCACCATGGACTGCTGCGCATGGCGCGGGCCCTCCGGGTCGGTCTTGCCCATCACGATGAAGATGGTGCAGTGCGGGCTGCCGGCGCCCGACGAGAACCACTTGCGCCCGTTGATGACGTATTCGTTGCCCTCGCGCACGATGCTGCACTGGATGTTCGTGGCGTCCGACGAGGCCACGGCGGGCTCGGTCATCAGGAAGCCCGAGCGGATCTTGCCTTCCAGCAACGGGTCGAGCCAGCGCTGCTTCTGTTCCTCGGTGCCGTAACGCTCGAAGGTCTCCATGTTGCCGGTGTCGGGGGCGGAGCAGTTGAACACCTCGCCCGACCACTGCACGCGGCCCATCACCTCGCACAGCGGTGCGTAGTCGAGGTTGGAGATGCCGCCCTGGCCCTTGTAGGGATGGGGCAGGAACATGTTCCACAGGCCGGCTTCGCGCGCCTTGGGCTTGAGCTCCTCGATCAACGGCACCTCGACCCAGGGATTGCCCGCGCGGCGGAAGCCGTTCATTTCGTCGTGGAAACGGGCCTCGTTGGGGTAGATGTGCTTGTCGAAGAAAGCGTTGAGGCGCTCCAGCAGGCCCCGTGTCTTCTCGGAATAGGAGGTGGAAATCATGCAGTCTCCGGCAGGTCGATGTGAGGCGCGTATTGCATCACCATCGCCAGGGGCCCAAGGTCGCGCAGGCGACCTTGGCGGGCACTTCTGTGCCGGAGGTGACAGCTCAGCGTCGCATGCCGGACGCCGCGGGGTCGCGTGGCGGGGGCACCGGCACGCCACGGCAGAAAGCATCGAGCTGGTCGAGCACCTGCTGCACAGCCTGGTGGGCCGCACGCACGCCGCCATAAGGGGTGTCTTCCGGCGCGGGCACCACGGCTTCGAAGTCGCGCGTGCCCAGCACCGCCCGCGTGCGGCTGTCGCTCACCGTGGCGCGCAAGCCGAAGCGCACCTGGCTGGGCTGCTGCAGGAACTCGTGCTGCAGCCGCAGCACCTGGGTTTCCAGCTGCAGCGCCGCGCGGCTGGCGCTGGGCGCCAGCACCACGGCACGAAAGGCGCCGCCGCGCTGCAGGCGCTGCACCAGCAGCGGGCCGAGCATGCGCGCGGGTGGGTCGACCCATTCGCTGCGCGCGAAGTACTCCAGCCGGTGCGCCTCGCGCAGGTAAATGATGCGCTGGCTGTCGTAGCCTGGCGTGGAGCGGGGTGGCAGCACCAGCAGGCTGGGCGCGTCGGCGGAGGCGGGCGACGTGGAGGCGGGTGACGCATTGGCAGCCGGCGCGCTGCCGCTCTCCGCGGGCTCCAGCGTGTAGTAGGCGGGGGTCGGCTCGGCGGAGGGCTTGAGCGCGCCGCAGCCCGCCAGCGCCAGGCCCGCGCTGGCTACCATGAGCTGCCCGATGGCATGGCGACGCGTGGAGGGCCGTGCTGCGCCGGCAGGGTCGGATGAGGGAGCGTGGGAATGCATGGTGTGGTTCATCGTGCGGGAGCGGGCGCCTCGCCCGGCCCGGCGGTGGCGGGTTGGCGGCCGAAGAGCAGGCTGCGCGGGTCGCGTTCGGTCTGCTCGCTGAAGCGGCGCAAGGTGCTGCTGAGGGCGGTGAGTTCGTCCACCAGCTGGTCGATCTGCGGCAGCGTCTGCGACGTGAAATGCGTCAGGTCCTCGCCCACGGCATCCACGGTGCGTGTGGCGCTGCGCCCCGTCTGCGCGAACTCGGTGCCCATGCGTTCCAGCGCGTCCGCGCTGCGCCCGATGCGCTCCATGAGCACACCGGCCTGGGCGGCTGCGCGTTCGCCGCTCTGCACGGCGCGGCCGGCGCCGACGATGGCCTTGTCGATGTTGTCCTGCCGTGCCGCCACGGTGCGCGCCACGGCGGCGATGTCGGTCAATGCGCTCTGCACGGCGGCCTGGTTCTGGGGGCTCAGCAGCGCATTGATGTTGTTGGTGGTGTCGTCCAGCTTCGTCAGTGCGGTGGTCAGCACGTTCTCCAGCCGCGCGCTGAGCGAGGCCTTGGTCTGGATCACGGGGTAGCGGTTGCCCGGCAGCACCTGCAGTGGCGGCGACTGCGGGCTGCCGCCACTGAGTTCCACGTAGGCGATGCCCGTGAGCCCCTGCGTCTTGAGCACGGCCACCGTGTCCTGGCGGATCGGCGTGCCACGCACGATGGAAAACAGCAGGTTCACGCGCTGCGGGTTGGCGGGGTCCAGGTCGACGCGCTGCACCTTGCCTACGTCCACGCCGTTGTACTTCACGGCGGCATTGGGGTTGAGGCCGGCCACCGATTCGTCGACGACGGCCAGGTAGGGGTCGGTGCGGTTCTGCAGCGCGCCACCCGAGGCGAGCCACAGGGCGGCCACGACCAGCGCTGCGGCAAGGGCGAGCACGAAGGCGCCCACGACCGTGTAGTTCACTTTGGTTTCGATGGTGTGTCTCCTGACGGTGCCGCGGAATGTTGCGCGGCGCGGGCGCGCGGCCCGGTGAAGAAAGGACGCACGGCCGGTTGGTCCATGGTCGATAGGGCTTGCATGCTGTCCACGGCCTGGACCTTGCCGTCCCCCAGCACGGCCACGCGGTCGGCCACGCGCCACAGGGAGTCGAGGTCGTGCGTGACCACCACGATGGTCAGGCCGAAGAGCGCGCGCAGCTGCAAGACCAGCTCGTCCACGCCCGCGGCACTCTCGGGGTCCAGGCCGGCCGTGGGCTCGTCGAGAAACAGCAGCTCGGGGTCCAGTGCCAGCGCCCGCGCCAGCGCCGCGCGCTTGCGCATGCCGCCGCTGAGTTCGCTGGGGTACTGCGAGGCGGCCTCGGGCTTGAGGCCCGACAGCGACAGCTTCCAGTGCGCGATCTCGTCGACCAGCGCGTCGGGCAGTTGCGTGTGCTCGCGCAGCGGCAGGCCCACGTTCTGCAGCACGGTCAGCGAGCCGAAGAGCCCGCCGTGCTGGAACATCATGCCCCAGCGCATGCGCAAGGCCTGGGCCTGGTCCACGCGGATGCCTTCCAGGGCCACGCCCAGCACTTCGACGCTGCCGCTGCTGGGGCGCTGCAGCAACACCATCTCGCGCAGCAGCGTGGACTTGCCCGAGCCGCTGCCGCCAATGAGCGCCATGACCTCGGCGCGGCGCACCTCGAGGTTCACACCGCTGTGGACTTCGTGCGAACCGAAGCGGGTGTGCACGTCGCGCATGCGGATCACGGTGTCGGTGGCCATCGTCACAGGCCCAGCACGCTGAAAGCCACCGAGAACAAGGCGTCCGCCACGATCACGAAGAAGATGGACTGCACCACGCTGCGCGTGGTCTGCCGGCCCACGGCATCGGCACCACCACGTGTCGCCATGCCCTGGTAGCAGCCCACCACCACGACGATGGCGGCGAACACCGGTGCCTTGCCCACGCCCACCAGCAGCGAGCTGATGCTGACCGCGTTCGCGAAGCGGTCCAGGAAATCCGCGAAGGGCACGCCGAGCTGCGCCTGCGCCATGACCATGCCGCCCAGCACGCCCATCATGTCCGCGAAGACCGTGAGCAGCGGCAGCGCCACCACCATGGCCACCAGCTTGGGCAGCACCAGCATCTCCATCGGCACGATGGCCATGGTGCGCATGGCGTCGACCTCCTCGGTGACGGCCATGGTGCCGATCTGTGCCGCATAGGCCGAGCCGGAGCGGCCCGCCACGATGATGGCCGTCATCAGCGGCGCGAACTCGCGCAGCATCGACAGGCCCACGAGGTCGGCCACGAAGATGTTGGCGCCATAACGCCGCAGCTGCTCCGCCGCCTGGTAGGCCACCACGATGCCGAGCAGGAAGGACAGCAGGCCGACGATGGGCAGCGCATCGACGCCCGCGCTGCGGATGTTGAAGAGGATGGGGCGCCAGCGGATGCGCGAGGGCTGCCGTAGGCACGTGAAAACGGTGTGTGCGACCTCGCCGAGGAACGCCAGCCACGCCGCTACCTGTTGCGCTGCATGCACGGTGCGCCTGCCCACCTGCTCCAGCCAGGCTGCGGGACCGCGTCGCACGGCGGGGGACGGTGGCGTGGCACCTGCGGCCTCCAGCCCTTCCTGCAGCTGCTGCCACACCTCCTGGGGGCGGCCGGTGAGCCCATGCACGGTGGCATCGGTGCCGGCTGCGCGCAGCTGCGCGAGCAGGTGGTGCAGCGTCCATGCGCCGACCGTGTCCAGCGCCTGCACCTGCTGCGCGTCGGCCACCACCACCGCCTGGTTCGTGGCGGGCAATGCGCGCATCTGGCGCAGCACGTCCGACAGGTGCAAAGCCGTCCAGTTGCCAGCCAGGCGCAGTTGCGTGCGGCTGGCTTGCGTGATGGAGGCGGGCAGGATGGATTGCATCGAACCGCTACGGTAGGCCAGCCCAGCCGTGGCGTATGTGCGTGATCGCACAGAAATGGGGCCGTGATCGGAGGAAGCTCCAAATCGTCATCCACCACGCTGGCGCAGGCACGACCCGTTCCGGCATTCATTTTTTTCGAGGAGGAACCACCATGCAAGCCAAGACCAAGCTCTCCACCGTTGCACTGCACACTGCACTGGCCGCGTCCATCGCGGTGTTCGCGGTGGGTTGCAGCAAGACCGCCGACGACACCGTGGGCATGGGCAACACACCCGCCGCTTCGACGATGCCCTCGGCGCCGGCCACCACCAGCGAGACCGTGGGCGCGAAGATCGACGACACGGTGGTCACGACCGGCGTGAAGACCGCGCTGTTGAAGGAGCCCGAGATCAAGAGCCTCGACATCCAGGTCGAGACACGCAACGGCGAGGTAATGCTCAGCGGCTTCGTTGATAACCAGATGCAGAAGGACCGCGCCGTGGCCGTGGCCAAGGCTGTGGACGGTGTGACCAACGTGCAGGACAGCTTGGCACTGAAGGCGGGCGACGGCTCCACCACCGTGGGCGCCAAGATGGACGACGGCATCACCACCACCAAGGTGAAGGCCGCGTTGCTGGCGGACTCCTCGGTCAAGGGCACGGACATCAACGTCGAGACGCAGCGCGGCGTGGTGCAGTTGAGCGGGTTCGTCGACAGCCAGGGCCAGGTCGATCGTGCGCTGCAATTGGCGCAGGGTGTGCAGGG
This sequence comes from Burkholderiaceae bacterium, assembly GCA_965278985.1. Classification (GTDB taxonomy): domain Bacteria; phylum Pseudomonadota; class Gammaproteobacteria; order Burkholderiales; family Burkholderiaceae_C; genus CAISIP01. Next base: position 6,170,051 of record OZ257131.1, read on the forward strand.
TGTGACGAAGGTCGACAACGAGCTGAAGGTCAAGAAGTAAACCCCACTCCACCGTGCGGCCTTGTCCTACCAACGCCTGTCCTGCACATCCATTGTCCGTACGAGGTCTCGCAAATACAGTGAAGCCATCCGATCAGTAGCCGCGCCGCAAGACGCAAGCACTGGCGGGTGACGACCAACCAACCTTCAGGAGAATGACCATGAACCGCTTTCATCGAATCGCCGCCACCTGCCTGACCGCCGTTGCGCTGGTGGGCCTCACCGGATGCGCCGGCATGACCAGGGGCGAAAAGGCCACCGCCACCGGCGCCGTGGTGGGCGGTGTGGCTGGCAACGTGTTGTGCGGCGGCATTCTGTGCACGGGCGCGGGCGCAGCGGCCGGCGCTGCCATCGGTAACCAGGTTGGCAAGTAAGCAGCGCGCCAGACGCTGACACTTGCCAATCCGAAACCTGGCCCCGTGACGCTTTAGTCATCCGGCCAGCGCCAGAGCAAGACTGGCATCTGCGGGCAAGGAACACGTTCTTTGCCCGCTTTCTTTTTGTCACGCGTGATGCGCGCGCAGGCGAAAAAGAAAAAGGCTCCGTGTGGAGCCCATCGACGGGGTGGCGTGTGGGTGGCTAGCGCGCGTGCGAGCGGCCCGTGTCGGGCGCTTTGGGATCCCGCAGGTTGCCTTCCCACCGGCACGAAAACCCGCGGCAGCGGTACCGCTGCGTGGGCGTGAAGAGGCTGCTCACGCGGTCGATGAAGCGGCGCGGAATGCGGTCCAGCGGGCCGTGGCATTCTGGGCAACTGCGTCCGGAGACGTGCATGTATTCAGGGGGACTTCCGTTCTTGCTGGCCATGCTGCGACCATAACAACATCCGAGACTCGCCAGTGAATAATTTGGTGTAGCCCTTCACGGCTGTGTTGAGAAATGTTTCACGACGTTGCTGCAGGCATGCGGGGCGCACTGTCGGGCAGGCGCATCTCGAAGCATGTGCCCTGGCCTTCCTGGCTGTGCACCGCCAACGTGCCACCTAGCAGGTTGGTGACGGCGTTGTAGCTGATGTGCAGGCCCAATCCGGTGCCCCCCTGTCCCATCTTGGTGGTGACGAAGGGCTCGAAGACGCGGGCTACCAGATGCGCGGGGATGCCGCGCCCGTCGTCGGTGATGCGCAGCACGATGCGTCCGTTGTCCGCGCGGCCCGCCTCCACGCGCACCGTGCCGTGGTCGCGTCCGTCGAAGCCATGCACGATGGCGTTCTGGATCATGTTGCCGATGGCCTGGCCCAGCGCACCGGGATAACTGTCCATGCGCAGGCCCGAGGCCGGCACCTCCACCTCGATGCGGTAGGGCGTGCGGGCGAAGCTCGGTCGCAGGCTGACCACCATCTCGTGCACCACTTCGTGCAGCTCGAAGCTGCGGCGCTGCGAGCTGGTCTGGTCCACGGCCACCTGCTTGAAGCTCTGCACCAGGTCGGCGGCACGGCGCAGGTTGCGTGCGCTGATGTCAGCGCCCTGTTCTACCTGTTCCATGAACTGCTGCAGGTCGGCGCGTCGCAGTCCGCCCTCCATCGCCTTGCGGAATTCACGCGCCGCGTCGCGCATGGTGCTAACGGCCATGACCCCGTTGCCCAGCGGGGTGTTGAGTTCGTGGGCCACGCCTGCCACCAGTGCGCCCAGCGCGGCCATCTTCTCCGTGCGCACCAGTTCGGCCTGCGCGCGTTGCAGATGCTCTACCGTGGCGTGCAGTTTCCCGTTGGATTCCGCCAGCGCATGCGTGCGGCTTTCGATGCGCGCCTCGAGTTGGGCGTTGAGTTCACGCAGTTCCTGTTCGGCCTCGCGCAGCGGTCCGATGTGAAGGCTGCCCCAGACCATCAGCCGCTCGTGGTCAAGGGCGATTTCCCGGCCGTAGGTCTGGAACAGCATCGGCTGCCCGTCGCCGCGCACCAGGACGGCCTCGCCGGACACGACGCCACCTTCGCCCTGGAGCATGAGATGCTCGCGTTCCCGGGCCGAGCGCCACAGGCCCACTTCCATGGCGGTGCGCCCCAGCACTTCCTCCCGCACATAGCCGAGTTCGCGGCACCATGCCGCGTTGACGTCCTGGATGCGGTACCCGTGGGCCATGTCATAGACGACCATCGGCACGGGTGAGGCATTGAAGATGGCGGAGAGCTTGCGTTCCCGCTGCTGCAAGCTGTCCGCCATGCGTTCCAGATCGCCCGCAAGGGCGTTGAATTCGGCCACGGTGCCCTGGGGCCAGGCCTTTTCTCCGGGCTGGCCGGAAGTGGTCAGGGCAACCCGCTCCACGATCTCCTGGATAGGACGCGCCATGCGATGAGCGCCATACAACGCCACCACGAGTCCGACCATCAGGCCGCCGCACAACGTGGCGAAGGTGTACGCGAGGAGCACACGCACACGGTCGTTGTCCAGTCCCCGCGGCGTGCTGCCGATGAAGTACCACCCCAGTGCGTCGGAGCGGCCCACTTCCGCGATGCGCGAGGTGTTGCCATCGCGGATCTCGGGTGGTGGCGCTTCGCCGCGCAGCAGCGCCTGCATGAGGGGCCAGCTCCGGATATTGAGCTCACGCACGACCCTGGAGTCATCCGTGTCCGCGAGGATTTCTCCGGTGTCGTCCACGATCCATATGCGTTCGGAATCCGCGTCGGCCGCCGCGTGCACGGTCTCGAGCAGGAAGTCACGGGATATCTCGCCGATCAGCACGTGCTGGGTGTCCGTGTCCAGATACGCCACGCCTACAGTGACGCTGCCGGTGAGAGGAGAAAGGTAATGGCCGCTCCAGACGACCGCGCCACCATGGCGGCCTTGCTTCGCAGCGATGAACAGCGGGAGGTTGGAGATGTTGCTGCCGATGAGGTCTGCTCGCCTGGACCGTATGGCTTTCGTGAGGCCCACCGCTTCGACGATGCCCTGGCCATCGACGCGATAGAAGGCCTGGAAGGATTCGCCGGAGCCAACACTTTTGTCCAGCACCGCATCGGCCTCGTCACGGGAGCGGATGTCCTGCACCAGACGGGCCAGGAATTGCATGCGAGCCTGACGTGCCCCCAGCAGCAACTCGACGCGGTTGGACATTTCGGAGACCTGCTTCTTCAGCTCCTGCCGGTTTTCGCCTTCGATGAGGGGAAGGCGCCACACCAGGATCGCGCCCAGTACGACGGAAAAAGTCAGCACCATCGATCCCATGAGCATGGCCGCGAGATGGCTGCGCAATCGCCATACGCGCCGGGGCGACGTGCCAGCCAGGAAGCGGCGCCCCGGGCGGGTCGGCACGGAGGCTGGTGCTTCCGTCCTCACGCGAGGGACTCGAACTGGCCGTTGCGGACCTGCAGGAACTGCATGGCCCGTCGGGTGTCACCGAATCTGTCGAAGGCGATGCGCTGCTGCAGCCCTTCGTAGGGTCCGTGCCGCAGCACGGCATCGCGCGGCACTTCCCCCGATCCGGCCCGCTCGAGTGCCTGCGCGAGCACGCGGATGGCGTCGTACGTGGTCACTGCGTTGAATCCCGGTTCCTGGCCGAAGCGTTGCAGGAACGTCGTTCGAAATTTCTGGTACCTCGGTGAAGGGTCCACGGGGTTGTAGGCCTGCGCGAGCAGCAGGCCATCCACGGCGCCACCACCGAACACCGACAGGGCCTTGTACGACGCCCATTCGGAGGCCGCGATGGCCATGCCCGGTGCCAGCTTGTGCGCCTGCTGGGACAGGTGCGCAACGTCGAAGCTGTTGGAGATGAAGAGAAGACAGTCCGGATGGGTGACGAGAAGGTCGGTGACGATGCGGCTGAAAGCGGGTGCGTTGCGGGAGGCGTAACCGTTGCCGGCGACCACCGCGGCGCCGAGGGCCGTGAACGCCGCGCGAAACTCCGCCAGCCAGGAGGTCGAGAAGGCTGCGTTGTCCTGGTCGTAGGCAACGGCCGCGCGGCGTTGCCCGAGGCGGTACATGACCCGTGCATAGTCGGCGGCGTTGTCGCGTGTCGTCCGGTTGATGCGGATGAGAAAGTCGTCGCGGCCAGCCAGCGACATGGCGGTGGCCGTGGGGCTCAGCATCAGCGTGCGGTGGGCGTCCGCCAAGGGAAGTGCCGCGATGGCGGACGTGCTGGTGAACGGGCCGACGATCGCATCCACGCGGGCAGCGAGCAAAGCCTGCATGGCCGCCTGGGTGGCCTGCGCACTGGTCCCTTCGTCCTGCACCACGAGTTCGATCCGCCGTCCCTGGATGCCTCCTTGTTCATTGAGTTCTTCGACGCCCAGGATGGCCGCGTTGCGGCCTTCCAGCCCGTCGCCCGCGGTGCGGTGCGCGAGGTCGCCCAGGTAGCCGATGCGCCAGGGCGATGCCGGCGTGCAACCCTGGAGGGCCCCGGCCGCTGCCATGGACAGGAAGAACCGGCGTCCGACCGCGGGTGGGGCGTGGGACACGGTCATCCCTGTTCGGCGAGCCATACGCCGAGCGCATCCAGCGCCATGGGCCTGGCATAGAAGAATCCCTGCACCTCGTCGCAGCCCAGACGCAGCAGCGCGTCGGCCTGCGCCTGGTGTTCCACGCCCTCGGCCAGCACCCGCATGCCCAGGCGCTTGCCCAGGGGCACGATCATGTCCGCGATGCGGGCGCCTTCGCGTTGCGAGTCCAGCGCACTCACGAAGGCGCGGTCGATCTTGAGGCGGTCGGCGGGCAGCCGGTCCAGGTAGGAGAGGGATGAAAAGCCCGTGCCGAAGTCGTCGATGGCCACGGCCACCCCGCGCTGCTTGATGTCGCGCAGCAAGCTGGCCACGCGCTCCAGCCCCACCATGGCAACGGACTCGGTGATCTCCAGTTCCAGGTACTGTGGCGGCAGGCCGGTGTCACGCAGGGCCTCGTCGACCTGTGCGAGGAACTGCGGATGCGCGAACTGCAGCGGAGACACATTGACCGCGACGCGCAGGTCGCGGGCCAGCGGCCCCAGGCTGCGCAGCGCGAGCAGCGCGGTGCGCAGCACCCAGGCGCCGATGGGCACGATCAGGCCGGACTGCTCCGCCACGGGGATGAACTGCGCGGGCGATACATAGGCGCCGTCTTCGGTGCGCCATCGCAGCAATGCCTCGAAGCCGACGGCGCGGCCCGTGTCCAGTGCGATCTGCGGCTGGTAGACCACGAAGAGCTGCGAGCGGTCGAATGCCTGCTGCAGGCCGTGCAGGAGTCGCGTGCGCTCGCGCGTGGCCTCGCCCACTTCGGCGGTGTAGAACTGCGATAGGCCGCGGCCTGCTTCCTTGGCGCGTTTGAGCGCGATGGTGGCGTTCTTGAAGATGTCCTGCCCGTTGCCCATGCCGGCATCGCGGCGGACCAGCCCGATGGCCATGGTCACGGGCCGTGCGGCGCCCTCGATCTCGAAAGGCTGCTCGAAGAGTGCACGCAGGCGCTGGGGCTCGACGTCACTGGCCGGGCCCCATACACCGAAGGTGTCGCCGGCCACGCGCGAGAGCAGGCAGCCGGTGGGCAGGCCATGCGCCAGGCGTTGCGCCACGGCATGCAGCAACTTGTCGCCATAGGCGTGGCCGAACATGTCGTTGGTTTCCGCGAACTGGTCGATGTCCAGCAGCGCCAGCACGTCACGGCAGGTAGGGTCGGCCTGCGTGGCCGCGTCGATGTGCTGCAACAGCGCGGCGCGGTTGGGCAGGCCGAGCAGCCGGTCCACGAAAGCGTATTCGCGCAGCCGCGCCAGCAGGTCGATGTTGGAGGCGCTCAAGGCGATGTTGGCGCAGAACACCTCCAGCAGCCGCGCGTCCACGTCGCTGGGTGGCTGGCCGGTGCGGATGTACGCGGCGAAGTCGTGCCCCTCGGCACCGCGGAAGAACAGCGTGATGCTGCCCGCCCGCAGCAGGTTGCGCCGCTCACGCAGGGCCTGTGCCAGCGCGTTGGCGATGTGGGTGTCCTCCACCGCTTCCAGGGGCTGGCCCATCAGGCCGGCGAGGGTGCCCGCGGCGGCGATCACCACGTGGCCCGTGGGCGCCATGCCCGCTGCCGCAGGCATGGAGGCACAGACCAGCCCTTCGGGTGAAACGCCCAGCAGCCCGGCGATCTGCGTGATGACGCCTTCGGCGAAGCCGTGCAGACCCTGTTCGGCGAGGAACTGGTTGCTGGCCGCGATGATCTTCTCCAGCCCGCGCCGGCTCGCGTCGAGCCTGCGCAACTGATCGTAGGCGCGGATGGCCGTGGTCAGCGTCACATAGAGCTTGGTGCGCGTGAGCTCGCCCTTGGTCTTGTAGTCGTTGATGTCGTAGCGGCGGATGGTCTCGATCTCGGGTGCCTGGCCGGGCTGCCCGGTGCGCAGCACGATGCGCATGTGGACCATGCCGAGGTCGCGGCGGATGGCCTCCACGATCTGCAGGCCCGCGTCCTCGCTCTCCATGACCACGTCCAGCAGCACCACGGCCACATCCGGCTCGCGGCGCAGCACCACCAGTGCCTCGGCGGCGGAGTGGGCGTGCAGCAGTTGCAGCGCACGCGACTCGACCTGCAGTCCACGCAGGCCGAACTCCGTGCTCTCGTGCACATCGGGATCGTCGTCCACGACCAGGATGCGCCATGGCGCTGCGGAGGTGCCCTGCGAAGCGTCCTCCGAGGTGGTGGGGGCGGACTCGGCGACGGGCGCCTCGTCCACGAATTCCAGAAGTTGTGTGTCATCCATTCGACTGTGCTCCCTGCAGCGCGGCTTGCATATCGCTACCGCTACCGACAGGGTCACTGGTCGATCAAACGGCAGGATGCATGCGGCCTAACGCGAATGCACTGCCTGGCGATGGCTGTTGGTGCAACTTCCCGCACATGGTGTGTGGAAGTTCCGTCCCTGCTTGTCGGCTGGGGACAGCGTAACTGAAGGGGTCCATGGACTCGCCAGTTACCGAGCGCTTTTTTCCCGGTGAATATCACCCGACTGGGTGAAAGATTCGAGACGAAAAATCATCCGAACAAATGATTTTCGGCGTCAGAAGCGAGGCAGTGCCCCCAGCCTTTTGGCGTAGGCAGGCTGGTTGGCGCGCACGATCTCCCGGCCGTATTCCGCGCAGCGCTGCAGCGTGGGCACCACCTTGCCGGGGTTCAGCAGGCCTGCCGGATCGAAGGCCTCCTTCAGCGCGCGCATCTGTGCGTTCTCGGCGTCCGTGAACTGCACGCACATGGAGTTGAGTTTCTCCACGCCCACGCCGTGTTCGCCAGTCACCGTGCCGCCCATGGCCACGCTGGTCTCCAGGATGTCGGCACCGAACTGCTCGCAGCGGTGCAGCTGGTCGGGGTCGTTCGCGTCGAACATGATCAGCGGATGCAGGTTGCCGTCGCCGGCATGGAAGACGTTGGCGCAACGCAGTCCGTACTTCTTCTCCATCTGCTGGATCGCGCGCAGGATGTCGGCCAGGCGCTTGCGCGGGATGGTCGAGTCCATGCACATGTAATCGGGGCTGATGCGCCCGCTGGCCGGGAAGGCGTTCTTGCGGCCGCTCCAGAAACGCAGGCGCTCGGCCTCGTTCTGGCTCACCGTGATGGCGGTGGCGCCGCTGGCCGTGAGCACCGCGCGCATGCGGCCGATCTCTTCCTCCACCTCGGCCGGCGTGCCGTCGCTCTCGCACAGCAGGATGGCTTCGGCGTCGAGGTCGTAGCCGGCCTGTACGAAGTCTTCCACGGCCGCCGTCATGGGCTTGTCCATCATCTCCAGGCCCGCGGGGATGATGCCGGCCGCGATGACGGCCGCCACCGCGTCGCCGGCCTTCTGGATGTCGTCGAAGCTGGCCATGATGCAGCGCGCGAGCTGCGGCTTGGGCACCAGCTTGACCGTGACTTCAGCCGTCACGGCCAGCATGCCCTCGGAGCCGATGACCACGGACAACAGGTCGTAGCCCGGTGCGTCCAGCGCGTTGCTGCCGAACTCGAGCTCCTCGCCCTCGATGCTGAAGCCGCGCACGCGCAGCACGTTGTGCAGCGTCAGGCCGTATTTGAGGCAATGCACGCCGCCCGAGTTCTCGGCCACGTTGCCGCCGATGGTGCAGGCGATCTGGCTCGACGGGTCGGGTGCGTAGTACAGGCCGTAGGGCGCGGCGGCCTCGCTGATGGCGAGGTTGCGCACGCCGCACTGCACGGTGGCCGTGCGCGCGACCGGGTCGATCTTCAGGATGCGGTTGAACTTGGCCAGGCTCAGCGTGACGCCCATCGCATGCGGCATGGCACCGCCCGAGAGGCCCGTGCCGGCACCGCGGGCCACCACCGGCACCTGCAGGGCGTGGCAGGCGCGCAAGACGGCCTGCACCTGTTCCCAGGTCTCGGGCAGCACCACGACCAGCGGGCGCTGGCGGTAGGCCGTGAGGCCGTCGCATTCGTAGGGGGTGGTGTCCTCGGCCTGCCAGAGCAGCGCATGGGGCGGCAACACCGCACGCATGGCGGCCACGACCTGCGACTGGCGCTCGGCGCGGGCGTGGACCTCGGTGGCGGCGGTAGCCAGGGGGGCGTTCATGGGGCAGGGCTCCGGCGGGGGGAAGCCTGCACTGTAGACCACGCGCAGCGCGCGTGGCGTGAGCAAATTTGCAGCGCCGTGTGAAGCGCCGCGGATGTGCTCAGCGGGCGCGCCCGCCCACGCCGCGTGGCAGCAAGGCCGCCACGATGCCCAGCAGCGGCAGGTAGGCGCTGAGCTGGTAGACGAAGTCGATGCCCTGGTGGTCGGCCACCACGCCCAGCACGGCCGCGCCCAGGCCGCCCATGCCGAAGGCGAAACCGAAGAACAGGCCCGAGACCATGCCCACCTTGCCCGGCATCAGCTCCTGCGCGTAGACCAGGATGGCCGAGAAGGCCGAGGACAGGATCAGCCCGATCAGCACCGCCAGCGTGGTGGTCCAGAACAGGTTCACGTGCGGCAGCAGCAGCGCGAAGGGCGCCACGCCGAGGATGGAGAACCAAATGACCGGCTTGCGGCCGATGCGGTCGCCGATGGGGCCACCCGCCAGCGTACCCAGGGCCGAGGCCAGCAGGAAGGCGAAGAGGTGCATCTGGGCGCTCTGCACCGACAGGCCGAACTTGTGCATCAGGTAGAAGGTGAAGTAGCTGCTGAGGCTGGCGACGTAGAAGTACTTCGAGAAGATCAGCACCAGCAGCACCACGATGGCGCCCACCACCGTGCGACGCGGCAGTGCCGAGGCCGCCACGCGCACCGGTGGCCGCTTGGCTGCGAAGGCCAGCTGCGCGCCATACCAGCGGCTTACCTGCAGCAGCAGCGTGATGCCCAGCAACGCCGCCAACCCGAACCAGGCCACGGACCGCTGGCCGAAGGGCACGATCACCAGCGCGGCCAGCAGCGGGCCCAGCGCCGTGCCCATGTTGCCGCCCACCTGGAACAGCGACTGCGCCCAGCCGTGCTGGCCCCCGGAGGCCATGCGTGCCACGCGCGAGGATTCGGGGTGGAAGATCGACGAACCGAAACCAACCAGTGCCGCAGCCACGAGGATCGCGGCGTAGCTCGGCGCAAAGGCCAGCAGCAGCAGGCCGCACAGCGTGCTGGTCATGCCGATGGGCAGCGAATAGGGCACGGGCCGCTTGTCGGTATAGCGCCCCACCAGCGGCTGGAACAGCGAGGCCGTGAGCTGGTAGGTCAGCGTGATCAGGCCGATCTGCGTGAAGCTCAAGTGGAAGCCACCCTGCAGGATCGGGTACATCGCCAGGATCAGCGACTGCATCATGTCGTTGATCAGGTGCGAGGCGCTGATGGCGCCGATGATGGGGTAGGCCACGCCCTGGCGTGCGGTGGTGGTGGCAGGGGCGGGGGCGGGGGCGGCGGGCGGGTTGCCGGCGGTTGCGGTACTGGACATTCGGGAGCGGGCGCTAGGCCTTCTGCAGTGAAGGGGAAACGCATCTTAGGCCTAGAATTTTTGCCTGTCTCACGCCATTCGGGCCTGGACCTTCGCGAAAGATGCATCCATGGTCTCCACCAGTTCAGCTCCTTCCCTTCCAGGCACCCTTGCCGAGGTTGGCCGCACGGGGCTGCGCGGACTGCCGGTCTTCGGGCTGGTGGCCGACCACGGGGATGGCCACGTGATAGGGCGCCACCACCATCCCGAGGCCCAGCTCATCTGTGCGGTGCGTGGCGTGATGCTGATCAGCTCCGAAGGTGGCCACTGGATCGTGCCACCCACGCGCGCCATCTGGATGCCCGCCGCACGCACCCACTCCATCCGCTGCATCGGCGAGGTCCACATGCGCAGCATCTATGTGCGGCCCGACGTGGCGCGCACGCTGCCGGCGCAGGTGCAGGCGGTGGCGATCTCGGAGTTGCTGCGTGCGCTGATCCTCGCCACCTCGCAGATCGCAGCGCCGTACAGCGACGACTCGCGCGATGGCCGGCTGGTGCGCCCTCTGCTCGACGAGATGCATGCCGTGCCGGTGCTGCCGCTGCATCTGCCGCAGCCCGGCGATGCCGGCCTGCGGCGCATCTGCGGCCACCTGCAGAAACATCCTGCAGACGCCTCCACGCTGCAGCAATGGGCCGAGCGCCTGGGCGTGGACGCCACCACCGTGCAACGCCGCTTTGCGCGCGAGACGGGCATGCGCTTCGGCCAGTGGCGCCAGCAGGCGCGGCTGCTGCGCGCACTAGAGCGGCTCGCGCTGGGCGAGAAGGTGGTGGATGTGGCGCTGGCCCTGGGCTACACCAGTCCCAGCGCTTTCGCCACGATGTTCAAGCGGCAGTTCGGGCAGACGCCGAGTGCGTTCTTTCGCTGAGCCTTCGCGATGCCATTGCGCCTGCGTACTTAGCCAATGCTCTTGCGCAACCATTCCGCAAAGGCCGCGCACTCCCAGCGGTCCAGCGTGCCGGTGCGCCAGCACAGGTAGTGCGCGTGCGGGCTGGGCACGTCGTGCGCATACAGGCGCACCAGCGTGCCGTTCTCCAGCCACGGCGCACCGAGCTTCAGGCGGATCAGGCCGATGCCCATGCCGGCCGCGGCGGCGTCGCACATCAGGCCGATGTCGTTGAACTGCGAGCCGTCCACCGGCTCCGGCCAGTCGAGCTGGTGCGCGGCGAACCAGGTGCGCCAGGGTTCCAGCGGGCTGCGCAACAGGGCCTCGCCTTCCAGGTCTTGTGGCGCGTCGAAGGGGCCGTGCTCGCGCACGTAGGCGGGCGAGGCCAGCGGCGTGACCACGTCCTTCATGAGGCAGACATGCTCCACGTCGGCATAACGCCCCGTGCCGAAACGCACCATCAGGTCGGCATCTTCGGCCACCACGTCCAGCAGCGGGATGGAGACCTGCAGCGTCACGTCGATCTCGGGGTAGGCCTCGGTGAACTGGCGCAGCCGAGGGATCAGGATCGAGCGTGCGAAGGTCGGCGTCACGGCCAGCCGCAGCTTGCGCTTCGATGTGCTGCCGCTTCCCGTCCCCGGAAACTTCTGCAACGTCGCCAGCCCTTCGCGCACATGGGCCAGGTATTCGCTGCCTTCGGTGGTCAGCGAGAAGTCCGCACGGCCGAAGAGCTTAGTGCCGATGATCTGCTCGAGCTGCTTCACGCGGTGGCTCACCGCGCTGGGTGTCACATGCAGCTCGTCGGCGGTCTGCGTCACGCTGCGCAGGCGTGCCAGCGCTTCGAAGGTCAGCAGGCACTGGATGGGAGGAATGCGGGTGGACAAACGGGGGTACCTTCCGATGGTGCCAGAGCCTGTGCGCGAGCCTCTGCGCAGGGTCCGGCGCAGGTCTGCGCGACAGGGGGGCCAATATACAATCGCCGACCCATTTTCCTCCCCCGGTCGGCACGTGTGCGGGCCTGCAGAACACGTGTCTGAACGCTTCTCCGTCCTGCTCCAGTACCTCGCCCCCCAACAGGCATTGACGCGTTTTGCCGGGTGGGTCGCCTCGGCGGAGCGGGGCGCGATCACCACCTGGCTCATCCGTGATTTCGTGCGGCGTTACGGGGTGAACATGGCCGAGGCGGCCAACCCGGACATCACCAGCTACCCCACCTTCAATGCCTTCTTCACGCGTGCCCTGCGACCCGGTGCGCGGCCCCTGGCGACGGCCGATCTGCTGTGCCCGGTGGACGGTGCGATCAGCCAGTTCGGGCGCATCGAGCGCGACCAGATCTTCCAGGCCAAGGGCCACCAATACACCACCACGGCATTGGTAGGCGGCGACAGCACGCTGGCCGCGCCCTATGCCGATGGCCACTTCGCCACGCTCTACCTGAGCCCGAAGGACTACCACCGCATCCACATGCCCTGCGACGGCCGGCTCGTGCGCATGCTGCATGTACCGGGGGACCTTTTCTCGGTGAACCCGGTCACGGCGCGGGGTGTGCCAGGGCTGTTCGCGCGCAACGAGCGCGTGGTGTGTTTCTTCGAGTCCGCGGCCGGCCCCTTCGTGCTGGTGCTGGTGGGCGCCACCATCGTGGGCAGCATGGCCACCGTCTGGCAGGGCGTGATCAATCCGCCCCGGCACCGCACGGTGCAGTCGTGGAGCTACGAAGGCCGCGATGTCGTGCTGCGACAAGGCGATGAGATGGGGCGCTTCATGCTGGGCTCGACGGTGGTGATGCTGTTTCCCAAAGGGCCCCTGAAGTTCAATCCTTCGTGGCAGCCTGGTGGGGCGATCCGCCTGGGCGAGGCGATGGCGGAGCGCGCTGCTCCAGCTTGAGCGGTATCTGGCACTCCGCAGAGTGCTTCAGCGCGCAGCCGTGAAGGGCGTCACCCGCCCCGTCACCAGTACATGCTGCCCCTGCAGCACCACGGCGCCCCAGGCCTGCGCGATCACGATGCCGTCCACGCCGGCGCGGATGGGGTGCGGGTCGAGGTCGATGCGCTCGAAGTCGTGCAGCAGGCCCACGACCTCGCCCGCCTTCACCTGCGTGCCGCACTCCAGCAGCGGCTCGTAGTGGCCGCCGAAGGGCGCGGGTGTGAAACATTCGCGGTCGATCATCTCGGCGCGCACCTGCGTGCCGGCAGCGTGGTGCGCGATGGGGCTGATCTCGCCGTGCAACTGGCCCTGGTGGATGGCCGCGGCCATCACGCCCTGGCGGCCGTAGCGCACGCCCTGCACGCTGAGGGCTGCACCCCATCCCAGCTCGGCGCCCAGCGTGATCTTGCCCAGGCGCTCGGCCTCGCTGGGCAACAGGCCGGGCGTCTCGTTCTGGTAGGCGATGACCAACGGTGTGCCGAACCAGCGCGCAGTTTCCTCGATCACGCGTGCCTGCTCGGGGTCGTCCACGCCGTGGAAGCTAACCAGCGGCTGGAAACGCGCCACGTGGCCCCCCGCATGCAGGTCGATGACCACGTGTACATGGGGCCAGATGGCACTGCGCACGAAGGCGGCGATGCGGTGGGTGATGCCCTTCATGCCAGGCGCAGCGCCGGCGCCGTCCACGAAGGCGCGGTTGAGGTTGACGCCATCGTCCAGCGAGGAGTCGCGTGTGCCGGCGCGGAAGGCGGCTGGGTTCAGCACGGGCACGAGGATGATGCGGCCGCGCACGCGCTCCAGCGGGATATCGCGCATCAGGTGGCGGATGGCGACGGGGCCTTCGTACTCGTTGCCGTGGTTGGAGCCGAAGGCGACCAGGCCCTGGCCGGGCTTCGCTTCGGGGCCGACCAGCACGGTCAGAGGGATCAGGTGGTCGCCCCAGATGGAGTCCTGCTCCAGGGCCACGTAATAGTCGCGGCGGCCGGGGCTCTCGAGGTCCAGTTCGTGGGGGCGGACGATGCGGCGGTCCATGGTGTCACCTCTTTGGATCGTGAGCGGTTTGTTCGGAGATGCAGACGCGCGGGAAGTGTGGGCAGAGTCGGCGGGCAGGGGCCTGCGTTCTCCGGCCCACGCTCGCGGACCAGCGCAACAGTGCACCTTGGTGGCTGGCGCGAACGGCGTCCCGAGCTCTCGGGGGCGTCACAGCCGCGACTGGGGCCTGCGCCCGCAGACCCCAGCCCACCACCTCACGTGGCATGGTGGGGTGCCAACGGTGGTGTGCGGCGTTGCTGCTTTGGTGGGGTGGTCGGACCTGCCCCTGTTGGCGCGCAGCAACGCAACGACGGGTGGGTGGTGCGGGTGCGCGGACGCAGGCCCGATTCGCGCATGCCACATCGGCAGGCACGCCCACCACGGTGTTCGCGCTATTGCGGCGGTACGCCAGGAGCACTGCTGCGCGAGCGTGGGCCGGAGGCCGCGCATCCGTACCACCCTCCCTGCCAGAAGCCACGGCATGCTGCGTCACGTTCGCCAGAGGCACCTGCGCAAAGACAAACTGCATCAGTTCACGCGGTGCGACGCAATGAAGTCCTCGTCCACCGTCACCCCCATGTCCACCGTGTCCGGGATCGCCAGCATGCCCTCGCTGTCCAGCGCAAACGAGGCCGATGCGACGCCCTTCGTGAGCGCACTCTGCGCCACGTTGAACTCCACGAACCGCGCGCGCGGCAGCGTGGCGATGTATTGCAGCGAGTGTCCCGTGAGCAGGTGCGTGAGCCACGAATGCGGCACCACATCGATGTTCGCGGCCACGGCCAGGTCGCTCACGCGGCGTGCCACCGTGAGGCCGCCGCAGCGCGACAGGTCGGGCTGGATGATGTCCACGCAGCCGCCACGGATGAAGCGCTCGAAGTCCCAGGTGGTGGCGACCTGTTCGCCCGCCGCGATGGGCACGGGGCTTTCGCGGCGCACGGTGGCGTATTCCTCGAAGTGTTCGGGGTGGATGAAGTCCTCAACCCAGCCGACGTTGTAGTCGGCCAGCCATTCACACAGCCGCAACGCCTCGCGCACGCTGCGTGACGGCCCGGGTTTCGACCAGCCCACGGGGTACCAGCCCGGGTCCACCAGCAGGTGGCGGTCGGGGCCCAGCGCCTCGCGCGCGGCGGCCACCAGTTCTTTGTCGCGGCCCTCGTCCTCGCCGAACACGCCCCAGCCGAACTTGACGGCGCGAAAGCCGCGCTCGATGTAGCCGTGCGCCGCCTCGGCCATGGCCTGCGGCGTGTCGCGGAACAACGTCGAGGCATAGGCGAGCACGCGGTCGTGGCGCCGCCCGCCCAGCAGCCTGGCCAATGGCAGGTTCGCGGCCTGGCTGCGGATGGACCACAACGCGTTGTCGATGGCCGAGATGCACTGCATGGCGATGCCGCGCCGGCCGTAGTACGCGCTGCCGATGTAGAGGCGGTCCCACAGGCGGTCGGCGTCCAGCGGGTCTTCGCCCACCAGCAGTTCGGACAAAGTCTTGAAGCCCATCACCGACATGCCCTGGCCCGCGATGATGGCCACCGCCGCCGGGCCCAGGGTCTCCACATCGGCCCAGCCGGTGAGGCCTTCGTCGGTCGTGACCTTGATGACCAGTTGCCAGTCGCCGCTGTCGGTGGCCTCGCCCGCGCCGCTGGCGCGGTAGGCTTCGCGGCCCTGAAGCAGGATGGGTTCCACGCTGCGGATGCGCACGGTGATGTTTCCTCGTCAGATGGTGGGGCTTACAGCGAACTTTTCGGCGAAATGGCAGGCCACCAAGCGGCCTTCACCCAAGGGCCGCAGCGCGGCTTCCTCGGCGCTGCACTGGGGCTGCGCATGCGGGCAGCGGGTGTGGAAGCGGCACCCCGATGGCACGGCGAGTGCACTGCCCACGTCGCCAGTCAGGCGCATGCGCGTCCGGCGCAGGCGCGGATGCGCCACGGGAATGGCCGCAATCAGCGCCTGCGTGTAGGGGTGCAGGGGCTGCGCATACAGGGGCCGCTTGTCCGCGATCTCGACTATTCTGCCCAGGTACATCACGGCCACGCGGTCGCTGATGTGTTTGACCACCGACAGGTCGTGCGCGATGAACAGGTAGCTCAGGCCCAGGTCGCGCTGCAGGTCCTGCAGCAGGTTGACGATCTGCGCCTGCACCGACACGTCCAGCGCCGACACGGCCTCGTCGCAGACGATGAACTTCGGGTGCGAGGCGATGGCGCGCGCGATGCCGATGCGCTGGCGCTGGCCGCCCGAGAACTCGTGTGGGAAGCGCCGTGCATGGCCTGGCGACAGGCCCACCATTTCCAGCAGTTCTGCCGCGCGGCGCTGCAGCGAAGGGCCGTAGGCCTGGCCCTGGATGCGCAGTGGCTCCAGCACGATCTCTTCCACGCGCATGCGCGGGTCCAGAGAACCGTTGGGGTCCTGGAACACGATCTGCATCTCGCGGCGCTGGGCGCGCAGCGCGCGTGGCTCCAGCTTCGCGATTTCCTGGCCGTCGAACACCACGCGGCCGGCGCTGGGCTCGATCAGGTGCAGCACCAGCTTGCCGACCGTGGACTTGCCGCAGCCCGATTCACCGACCAGGCCCAGCGTCTCGCCCGGGCGGATGTCGAAGGAGACACCGTCCACGGCGCGCACGCGGCCCACCTCGCGCGGGCGCAGCAGGCCTTCACGCACGATGTAGTGCTTGGACAGGTTATCGACGCGCAGCAGTGGGGTGACTACCGTGCCGGTGCTGGTGGACGCGGCGCCGCCGGTGGCCTGGGGTGTGTCCACCACTGCGGGTGCCTCGGCCATCATGCCTCCACCTCCAGCGCGCGGATACAGGCCGCGGCCTGCGCCGGCCCCACGGTTTCCAGTGGGGGCCGGCCCGCGTCACAGGCATCCACTCGCAGCCCGCAGCGCGGCGCGAAGCGGCAGCCGGGTGGTGGTGCCGACAAGGCCGGCAGCTGGCCGGGAATCACCTGCAGGCGCGGTGCGTCGTGCAGCAGCGTGGGCGTGGAGCCCAGCAACCCGCGCGTATAGGGATGGCGTGGGTCGTCGAATATCGATTCCACCGGCCCCTCTTCGGCAATGCGGCCCGCATACATCACCATCACGCGGTCGGCGAACTCGGCGATCACGCCCATGTTGTGCGTGATGAGCAACACCGCCATGCCGGTCTCGCGGCGCAAGTCCGACAGCAGGTCCAGCAACTGGGCCTGGATGGTCACGTCCAGGGCGGTGGTGGGTTCGTCGGCGATCAGCAGGCGCGGGTTGCAGGCCAGGGCCATGGCGATCATCACGCGCTGGCGCATGCCGCCCGAGAACTGGTGCGGGTACTGTTCCAGCCGCCGCTCGGGCGAGGAGATGCCCACGCGCCCCAGCAGTTCGATGGCGCGTGTGCGCGCGGCGCGTTCGCTCAACGGTTCGTGCGTGCGGATGGCCTCGATGATCTGGTTTCCGATGGAAAACACCGGGTTCAGCGAGGTCATGGGTTCCTGGAAGATCATGCCGATGGCCGCGCCCCGGTGCCGGCGCAGCGCGTTCTTCGACAGGCCCACGAGTTCCTGGCCCTCGAAGTGGATGGAGCCGCCCGCGATGCGGGCCGGCGGATCGGGCAGCAGGCCCAGGATGGACAGCGCCAGCACGCTCTTGCCCGAGCCGCTTTCACCCACCACGCCGAGCGCCTCGCCCGGCGCGATGTCGAAGCTCACGTCGTCCACGGCGGCGAATTCGCCGCCGTCGGTGCGGAAGGTGGTGCGCAGGTTGCGCACGCTCAAAATGGGCGACGCCGTCATCCTTGTTCCACTTTCAATCGCGGATCTAGCACGTCGCGCAAGCCGTCTCCGAGCAGGTTCAGCCCCAGCACCGTGATGGCAATGGCCATGCCGGGCATGAAAGTGAGCCACCAAGCCTCGCGGATATAGCCTCTTCCCTCGGAGATCAGGATGCCCCAGCTGGGCATGCTCGGTGGCCCCCCCAGGCCCAGGAAACTCAGCACCGCTTCGGACAACACGGCATACGCGAACACGAAGCTCAGCTGCACGATCAGTGGCGCCATGCTGTTGGGCAGGATGTGTTTCCACAGGATGGTCAGCGCCGTGGCGCCCGAGGCACGCGACGCCATCACGTAGTCGGACTCGCGCACCACCAGCACGGAGGCGCGCAGGATGCGCGCCGTGCGCGGGATGTACACCACCGACAGGGCGATCACCACCGTGGTGGTGGAAGGGCCCAGCGCGGCCGCGATGCCGATGGCGAGCAGCACCGACGGGAAGGCCATCAGCGCATCGGCCAGCCGCATCAACGGGCCGTCCAGCCGCGAGAAATACCCGGCCAGTGCGCCCAGCAACACGCCGAACACCGCGTTGAGACCCACGACCCAGGCGCCGATCAGCAGGCTCAGCTGCGCGCCGTACACCACGCGGCTCAGCATCGAGCGGCCCAGGTTGTCGGTGCCCAGCAAGTGGTCCCACGAGGGCGGCTGGAAGCGCAGGCGCACCGCCAGCTTGTTGGGCTCCGGCAGGCCCAGGAAGGGACCGAGCAGCGCCACCAGCAGCACGAAGCCGAAGAGGATGGCGCCGACCATGAAGGAGCGGTGGCGCAGCAGCCTGCGCAGGCCCGGCGACAACCACTGGCGCGGCGGGTGCGCGCGCATGGGAACAGCGCTCACTCCTTGGCCCCTTCCAGCCGCACACGCGGGTCACACCACGCATAGGCAATATCCACCAGCAGGTTCAACAGCATCAGCGCCGCAGCCACGAACAGCAGGCCGCCCTGGATCATGGGGTAGTCGCGCCGCATGATGGCGTTGCCCAGCAGCGCGCCGATGCCGGGCACCGAGAACACCGTCTCCACGATGATCGAGCCCGACAGCAGCACCGAGAAGATCAGCCCCAGCACGGTGAGCACGGGGATGGTCACGTTGGCCAGTGCGTGCTTGGCCACGACCTTCCATTCCGTCACGCCCTTGGCGCGCGCGGTGCGGATGTAATCCTGCCGCAGCACCTCCAGCATGGACGAGCGCGTGATGCGCGCCAGCAGGCCGATTTGCATGAGCGCCAGCGACAGCGCCGGCATCGTCGCTGCGGCCAGCCAGCCGGTGGGACTGGTCGAGAAGTCCACATACCCGCCCGTGGGCAGCCAGCCCAGGTGCACCGAGAACAGCAGGATCATCACCAGCCCGAGCCAGAAGTTGGGCAGCGACACGCCGACCAGCGCGAACACCATCACCGTCTGGTCCATCCAGGTGCCGTGGCGCAGCGCGGCGACCACCCCCGTGGCCAGGCCCAGCACCACGGTCAGCAGCAGCGAATACAGCGCGATGGAGAGCGTGGCCGGGATGCGCTCGATGATCGCGCCCGTGACCGGCACGCCCAGCAGCAGCGAGCGCCCCAGGTCACCGCGCGCGAGGTTGGCGTAGAAGGAGCCGATCTGCACATGCCAGGGCTGGTCCAGGTTCAGGTTGCGGCGGATCTGCGCCACCTCGGCCGCTGTGGCGTTGGGCCCGCCCATGACGGTGGCCGGATCCCCCGGCACGATTTTCATGAGCCCGAAGGACAGCAGGCTCACCAGCAGCAGCAGCGGGACGCACTGCAGCAGGCGCTTCAGGCCGTAACGCAACATCCTGGTGGGGCCCTCAGCGCGTCGGTCTTGCTGCCTGCGTCCGCTGCGCCATCACTTCTTGATCCAGACGTTCGACACACGGGGCACGTAGTACGAATGGAAGTTCTGCACGTTCGCGCGCACGGCCTGCGTCTTGGGCATCACGCCGAAGGGGATGGCCATGACCTGGTCGATGGCACGCTCCTGCGCCTTCGCGAAGCCGGCCTTGCGTTCCTCGATGGTGGCGCCCTCGGAGAGCTGGCGGAAAGCGGCCATGAACTCGGCGTCCGGCTCGCCGGGCCACTTCTGCACGCTGGCCGGGGGTGCCAGCTGGCGCATGGTCTGCGGGCCCCCGATGGCGATCACCGTGACCCAGCCCGTGAAGAAGAAGTTCCAGCCCTTGGTCTCCTTCTGGCTCATGGCCAGCGCGGCCGGCCAGTCCAGCACCAGCAGTTCGGCGTTGATGCCGGCGGCCTTGAGCTGCTCCACCATCACCAGCGAGGTGTTGTACATGAAGGTGAACTCGCGGTTGGTCAGCAGCGTGACCTTCTCGCCCTTGTAGCCGGCCTCCGCGAGCAGCTTCTTGGCCTTGTCCTTGTTCTTCTGGTTCAGCAGGTTCTTGCCGGCCTCGGTGTAGTACTGCTGGCCGGGGTACTGGAAGCCCGCGTTGAGCTTGTACACGCCCTCGGTGGCCGCTTCCATGATCTCGTCGAAGTCCATCGCCGCCAGGATGGCCTGGCGCACCTTCGGGTTGTCGGTGGGCGGGTTCGAGAAGTTGGGGTAGGTCACGTTCATCTGCCCGCGCTCGTTGCGCGCGATGATCAGGTCCTTGTTGGCCGACAGCCGCTTGATGGAGGCGAAGGGCACGTCTTCCACGCCATGGATCTCGCCCACTTCCAGCGCCGCGGTGCGCGCGGCGGGCTCGGTCATCATGCGGAAGGTCACGGTGTTCACACAGGCCTGCTTGTAGCCGGTGAAGCCGTTCAGGTCGGTCTGGCGCGTGTCGGGCTTGTAGTCGGCGAAGCGCTTGAGCTTCACGTGGCTGTCGGCGCGGAATTCGTCGAGCTGGAAGGGGCCGGTGCCCACGGTGGGCAGTTGCTGCGCGGGCGCCTCGGCGTTCTCGGCCGGGATGATCACGATGGGCACCACGAAAGAAGACAGCTGCTCGACGAAGGTGGGCAGCGGCTTCTTCAGCTTGATCACGAAGGTGTTCGCGTCCGGCGTGGTCCAGGAGTCCACGGGCTCCAGGATGGAGCGGTCCACGCCCACGCGGCGGTAGCGCGCGTACGAGGCGGCCACGTCGGCCGAGGTCATGGTCTTGCCGTTGTGGAACTTCACGCCCTGGCGCAGCTTGAAGGTGTAGGAGAGCTTGTCGGCGGACTCGGCCATGCTCTCGGCCAATTCCAGCGTGGGGTTGAGCTTGTCGTCGCGCGTGATGAGCGACTCGAAAACGTTGACGGCGATGTTGCGCGTGGCACCGGCGTTCGACGTGTGCTGGTCCAGGCTGGGCACGCGTGCCTCCAGCGCGAAGATCAGGTCGCCGCCGGTCTGTGGACAGGCGAACGGGGCGGCCAACGCAGGGGCCGTGGCGGCGGCGAGCGCAGCGCCTGCGCATGTGGCGACAAGGGCGTGTCGGCGAGTCTGCTTCATCATCGTCGTTCCTAGGGTGTGGCTGCGTCCGCTGGGAGGCGGGCACGGGGTTGCTGAACCAGGGGGAATCGGAATGGCGCTGTCGCGGTGCTGCGTGGCATCGTAGGCTTTAACGATATAGCGGTCAAGCAGATCGCGGGGCGGGGCATGGCGGTGGGGCGCGGCTCAGCGCCCCGTGGTGGCGAGCTCGGCTGCGCTCTGGAAATACCGGCTCGCCGCGTCGCCCTGGATCTCGTAGATGGTGCTGCCGCCGCCCGGTGCCGCGGGGTAGGGCAGGCGCACCGGCACGGCCGCCATGCGCGGCGTGAGCGTGTCTTCGCCGCTCACCAGAAGGGAGTTCCAGGCACCCCAGTCGGAGGGTGGGTAACACAGGGGCCAAGCGTCGGCCGCGCGGTACTGGTGCAGCAGAAAACGCCGAGGCTGGCCGGAGATATTGGCCGAGGAGCCGTGCAACAACCGCGCATGGTGCACGGTGATGGAGCCGGCAGGGGCTATGCACTTCACGGCGGCCGAGAAGTCGATGCCGCTGCTTTTGGGGTCGATGCCGCCCACGAAATGGCCGTTGGCATGGTGGTCGTGGATCGGCCCGGTGTGGCTGCCGGGGATCACCAGCATCGCGCCGTTGTCCTCGGTGAAGGCGTCGACCATGATCCCCACGGCCGCGAGGTCGTCGTTGGTGTGGGGGTAGAAGGCCCAGTCCTGGTGCCACTCCACGGGCGAGCCGAATCCGGCCGCCTTGAGGTTCAGCTTGGAGGTGTCGAAACGCACGTTCGGGCCCCACAGCCGCTGCAGCACGGCAACGATGCCGGGGTGCCGCACCATGGCGGCATAGGCCGGGTGGTGCTGGTGCGGCGTCTTGATGCGGCGCAGGCGCGGTTGCGCGGCGCTGTGGCCCGGCTCCAGGTCGAAGACCGGGGTGTGGGCCGTGGCCGTGCGCGAGTCCTCAACGAACTGCGCCGTCACGCGCTGCAGCTCGGCCACCTCCTGCGCGGACAACACATCGGGCACCACGAGGTAACCCTCACGCTGGTAGCGGGCGACATCGGCCTCGGAAATCATGGGCGGGCTCCTTGAGCAGGGAATCAGGGGCGCTTGCGCGGCGGGGCTGCCTTGGCTGGCACGGCGCGCAGGCCGGCGCTGCCCATGGACGAACGCTGCGCCACGAACTCCACCGGCAGCACCAGGCTGCGCGCCGTGAAGCTGCCCTGCTGCAGCCGCCGCACCATGGCCTGGGCGGCCTCTTCGCCGAGGCGGAACGCGGGCGAGCGCACGGTGGTCAACTCCGGTGTCACGTAGCGCCAGAAGTCGAAGCCGTTGAAGCCGGTCACGCGCACGTCCTCGGGGATGCGGCGGTGGCGCTCCATCAGCCATTTCATGACGGCAATGGCCATGCGGTCATTGCCGCCGATCACCACATCGGGTTCGCCATGCTGGCGGCAGTGCTCGGTGAAGGCGGCCTGCGTGGCATCGAAGCTCTCGTCGCCGCAGCGCACGATGTGGAAGGGCGGCGGGTTCTCCAGCCGCGCCAGGTGCGAGCGCACGCCGGCCTCGCGGCGCTCCATCGCGGGCCAGGACAGTTCAGGCAGGAGCATCACGGCATGCTGTGCGGGCTGCGCGAACAGGTGGCGCGCCAGCTCGGCGCCGCCGCCCTGGTCGTCCTGCGTCACGCTGAACACATCGCGCACGCTCTCGGGGTTGTCGTCCTGAATCAGCACGATGGGCTGGTCCATGGCGGCCACGCGGTCCAGCAGCGTGTGCCGCATGGCGGCGGTGCCGGAGGGGAACAGGCAGATGCCGTCGCTGCCGATGCGCTGCAGCAGCGGCAGCGACGCGATGTCGTCGTGCGTGGCGCCGTGCAGCACGATGGAATACCCGTGCTTGCGGAACTCGTCCGTCAGGCCCGCAAGCACGGCTGCCGTGAACGGGTCCGACAGGTAGTAGGGGGAAGGGTCCACCATGATCACGCCGATGGCCATGTGGCGTTTGTTGCGCAACAGCTGGGCGCCGGCGTTGGGGCGGTAACCCAGGCGCGCGCAGGTGGCGAGCACGCGTTCGCGCAGCTCCTGGCCCACCTGGCCGGCCCGGTTGTTGAGCACGTTGGAGACGGTCATCGGCGTGGTGCCGGCCTCCAGCGCCACGTCGCGCAGCGTGACGGCGCTGCGGGGCTTGCCCAACGCCTTCGCGGTGGTCTTGCGGCCGGGAGGGTTGCCGGTGCCCATCAGTGCGACTCCCTCGGCACATCGCTGCCGGAGCCGCCGACCAGGAAGTCCATGTCCACGCCCTGGTCGGCCTGCAGCACATGCTCCACATAGAGCTTTTCCCAGCCGCGCTGGTACGGTGATACGAAGGGCGCGCGCGCCGTGCTGCGCCGCGCCAGCTCGGCGTCGTCCACTTCCAGCTGCAGCCGGCGCGCGGCCACGTCCAGCACGATCATGTCGCCGTCCTGCACCAGCGCCAGCGGGCCACCGGCTGCGGCCTCGGGCGCGACGTGCAGCACCACGGTGCCGAAGGCCGTGCCGCTCATGCGGCCATCCGAGATGCGCACCACGTCGGTCACGCCGGCCTTGAGCAGCTTGGCGGGAATGGGCAGGTTGCCGATCTCGGCCATGCCGGGGTAACCGATGGGGCCGGAGTTCTTGAGAACAAAGACGCTGTCCTTGTCCACCGGCAGGTCCGGGTCGTCGATGCGCGCTTTCAGGTCGTCGGGGTGCTCGAAGACCACGGCGCGGCCACGGTGCTGCATCAGCGCGGGCGATGCGGCCGAGGGCTTCAGCACTGCGCCGCCGGGCGCGAGGTTGCCGCGCAGCACCACGATGCCGCCCTGCGGCTTGAAAGGCGCCTCGCGCGCAAAGATCACGTCGCGGTTGTAGACCTCGGCATCGGCCACGTTCTGGCCCAGCGTGGCGCCGGTCACGGTGAGGGCATCGGCGTCCAGCAGCGGCGCGATCTCCTTCAGCACGGCCGGCACGCCGCCCGCGTCGAAGAAATCTTCCATCAGGTACTTGCCCGAGGGCATCAGGTTCACCAGGCAGGGCACCTCGCGGCCGAAGTGGTCCCAGTCGTCGAGCTGGAACTCCACACCCAGACGGCCGGCCAGCGCGATCAGGTGCACCACGGCGTTCGTAGATCCACCCAGCGCCGCATTGAGCCGCACGGCGTTGGCAAAGGCCGCGCGCGTGAGGATGCGCGACATGGTGAGCTTCTCGTGCACCATCGCCACGGCGCGGCTGCCGGCCTCGAAGGCCAGCGCCTGGCGGCGCGCGTCCACGGCGGGGATGGCGCCATTGCCCGGCAGCGCGATGCCCAGCGCCTCGCAGAGGCTGGCCATGGTGGAGGCCGTGCCCATGGTCATGCAGGAGCCCGCGCTGCGCGACATCGCGGCCTCGGCCGCCATGAACTCCTCGGTGGACATGGTGCCCGCGGCCACGGCCTGCTTGAAGCGGATCACGTCCGTGCCCGAGCCCAGGCTCTTGCCCTTCCAGCGGCCCGAGAGCATGGGGCCGCCGGAGACCATGATGGCCGGCAGGTCCACGCTGGCCGCGCCCATCAGGCAGGAAGGTGTGGTCTTGTCGCAGCCAGCCAGCAGCACCACGGCGTCCATGGGCTGCGAGCGGATGGAGGCCTCCACGTCCATGCTGGCCAGGTTGCGGTACAGCATGGTGGTGGGCCGCATCAGCGGCTCGGAGAGCGACATCACGGGGAACTCCAGCGGGAAACCGCCGGCCTCGTAGACGCCGCGCTTCACATGTTCGGCCAGCGCGCGCAGATGGCCGTTGCAGGGCGTGAGCTCGGACCAGGTGTTGCAGATGCCGATGACCGGCCGGCCATCGAACATGCGCGCCGCGTGGCCCTGGTTCTTGAGCCAGCTGCGGTAGATGAAGCCGTAGGAGTCCATGCGCGCGAACCATTCGTCGCTGCGCAGGCCGTTGGGCCTTTTGTTTTTCTTGGTGTTGTCGGTCATTTATTTCAATCCGCCGTGCCACCAGTGTTCCAGCGGGTTCGAGTGCAGGATCTGGTCGATGGTGTCCTGCGTCACGCGCGGCAGGCCCGAGGTGCCGATGATGTGGTTGACGTTCTTCAGGCCTTCCACCGCCTCGGCCACGCCCGTGAACGGAAAGTCCGTGCCCCAGAAGATCTTGTTGCGGTTGGCGATGGTGTATTCCTGCGCGCAGACCAGAATGTTCCAGAACTGCCAGGGCCGGTAGAACAGCGCCGAGACCTCGCAATACACGTTCGGGTTCTTGCGCGCCACCACGATGCATTCCTCGTACCAGGGGTGGCCCATGTGGGCCATCACCATCTTGAGGTCCGGGTAGCGATTGGCAATCGTGTCCACGTCCAGCGGCCGGCCGTAGTGCACGGGAGCATTCGCGCCGTAGGTGGTGCCCATGTGCATGGTCAGCGGCAGGTTGTGCTTCACCAGGTATTCGTAGACCGGTGTCAGCCGCGGATCCAGCAGCGAGACGCCGTTGTAGATGGGGCCGAACTTCACGCCCTTCAGCTTCAGGTCCTCGATGGCGTGGGTCAGCAGGTCCATGCAGTTGGGCATGCGTGGGTCCACGCAGGCAAAGCCGATGAACTTGTCCGGATTGCGCGCTACCAGCCGCGCCGTGACCTCGTCGTCGCCGTCAATGCCGATGGAGTCGGCATACCGCAGCGAGAACACGATGGCCTTGTCCACATCGGCCATGGCCTTCTCGACGATGTCGGGGTTGGAGGGCAGCTCCACGGCGTCGGCGCGTGCAAAACGCGTGACCTCTAGGTGCAGGGGCAGGATCTGTGCGTCTTCGTAGACGTTCACGTGGCAGTCGACAAGCATCGGGTTCTCCAGGCTGGGGTTGTCGGTATTCTTTCTCGTACCAGGGCACCCGCGGAACTGGCTTTGCCAGGCCGCTGGGTGCGCCCCCCTCGCGCAGCAGAGGGGGGAGCGGCGAAGCCGCTTGGGGGGTGCTTCATCACAACACGCCGTAACGGGCGAACACGTCGGCGAGTTTGTCGCCGCGCTGCAGGTCGCGCAGCGTGTTGCGTTCGCCCTTGATCTTGTCGAAGGCCAGCTTCAGCACTTCGTCCTCGGCGCGCTGGGGGATCACCACCACGCCGTCCGCATCACCAAAGATCAGGTCGCCGGGGCTCACCGGAACACCATTGCATTCGATGGGCACGTCGATGGCCATGATCTTGCCGCGACCCTTGGAGTCCAGCGGCGCGATGCCGCCGTGGAACACGGGGAAGCCCATGGCCTTGATGGCCTTGATGTCGCGCACACAGCCGTCCATCAGCGCACCGGCTGCGCCGCGCACACGCGAGGCGGTGGACAACAGCTCGCCCCAGGGCGCCACGCGTGCGGGGTTGGAGCAGGCGAACACCGGAATCTGGTCCGGCTGCAGGCTGTCGATGAGTGCGATCTCCAGCTCGTAGGGGTTCACGCCCTCGGCCACGTGGTAGACCTCCATGAAGGCCGCAGTGCGCGCGCGGCCCACCATCACGCTGGCCTCGTCCAGCGGGCGGATGCGCGCGGGCAACGCCTGCTTGGTGTAGCCGGCCTGGTCCAGGCAGTCGGACAACACGGAGCTGAACAGCAGTTCCTTGATCTGGGCGAGGGAATGGGCCATGGTGTGCTCGTGGTCGTCGTGGAAGAGATCAGATGGAGGGCTGCGCCGTGCGCCGGCGCGTGGTGGTGGGCGCGGCCAGGAACTCCGGCCGCAACGCCGTGCCCAGGCCGGGGCCGGTCAGTGGATGCATCCGGCCCGCGTCGATGGGCGGCAGGGCAGTCACTACATCGGCATACCAGCCGCGCGTGTAGGCGCGCACCGTCTCCTGCAACATGGCGGTGGGCGCCCACAGCGCCAGGTGGCTGTCGGCCACATACCCCACGGGGCCGGTGCAGTCGTGGGGTGCCACGGGCAGTTGCGCGGCCGCCGCCATGTCGCAGATCGCGCGCGACTGCGTGATGCCGCCGCACCACACGGGGTCGAAGGAGACGATGCCCACAGCGCGTGCGGCGATGAGGGCATGGAAGGTGGAGGCCGGCGCGAGTGTCTCGCAGGCCAGGATCGGAATGCGCGTGAAGCGCGTGAGTTCGGCCAGGCCCTGCAGGTCGTTCATCTGCACCGGGTCCTCGATCCAGAGCGGGTTGACCGCCTCGCAGGCGCGGATGATGCGCTTGGCGCTCTCCAGATCCCACAGCGCATGCAGCTCCACCATCAGGTCCATGGCGTCGCCGCAGGCGGCGCGGATCTCGCTAAACGGCTGCAGACCCTCGGCGATCTGCTGCGCTGTGATACCCACTCCGCCGTTGGCAAACGCCGCGCGGTCGAAGGGCCAGATCTTCATGCCGGTGACACCTTCTGCCAGCAATGCGCGCGCGAGTTCCACCGGATGGTGTTCGAAGGCGTAGAGATCGTCCAGCGGATGGCGCGCAGCCGCATCGACATTCCCCACGCCGAACCACTGGTCCACGTCGCGGCCCTTCGCGCGTTTCACATAGGCCGGCCCGGCACAGGTGTTGTAGGTGCGGATGGAGGGCCTTGCCAGGCCGCCCAGCATCGCATGCAAGGGCAGGCCGGTGCGCTGGCCCAGGCAGTCCCACAGCGCGATGTCCACGGCCGAGGCCGCACGCATCTCCACGCCGGAGGAGGCGTACCCCACGCTAGCGCGCACCAGCTTCGTGTTGATGGCACCGATGTGGCCGGCCTCCTGGCCCAGCAGCAGCGGGGCGACAGTCTCGTGCAGGTACTGCTCGACGGCACCGGGGGAAAAGAAGGTCTCGCCCAGGCCTGTGATGCCGGCGTCGGTCTCGATGCGCAGCCAGACCAGGTTCTCGTGGTCGGCCGTGCGCAGGGTTTCCAACGCCGTGACGATCATGCGTGACGACCTTGGCGGACGGACCGGCTAGCGGGCAACGGTGGCATCGGGCGACTCCTCCTGCAAGGTGGGGCGATGGCAGGCATTCTGTGCCTTTAACGATATAGCTGTCAACGCTTTCCGTGTTTGCGGCGTTGCAGCATGGTTGCCGTGGCATTGGTTGCCTCAGCATCCAATGCCAAAGCAATGTTTGCCTAGGCATGTATATAATCGCCGCCATGGCCGAATCCGACCCTTCCTCCGCGCCCGCCGCTGTGGGCCAGTTCTACGGCACCCACCATTGGGACCCTGAGCGCAGCGTGGGCCTGCTCATCAAGCGCGTGGGCAATTCCATCGTGCTGCAGGCCGACCGGCGGCTGGCCGAACTGGGCCTGACGCACGCGCAGTGGGTGCTGCTGTTCAAGCTGGGCGACGCCCACAGTGGCTGCGGCACCGTGGCCACGTTGGCGCGCGAGCTGCAGACCGATGCCGGCGCCATGACCCGCGCGCTGGACCGGCTGGAGGCCAAGGCGCTGGTGCGCCGCACGCGCTCGCTGGACGACCGCCGCGTGGTGCAGATCGAGCTGACCGAAGAGGGCCAGCGTCTGGCCGCCAAGGTGCCGCCCGTGCTGGCGCAGGTGCTCAACGAGCACCTGAGCGGCTTCGAACACGCCGAATGGCAGCAGCTCCTGGGCCTGCTGCAGCGCATGGCGCGCAACGGCGAGACGCTGCGGGGAGGCGAGATGCCCACCTCGCTGCTGCAGTCCCCGTCCACGCCCCTCGATCCAGACCTTTCTTCTTCTTCCGACACTTCTTCCTGAAGAGACTTCGCATGCACAACCATGCCCCTTTGCACGCCCCCATATCCTTGCGGCGCATCCGTGTTCCCCTCGCGGGTGCTGCGCTGGCGCTGCTGCTGGCCGGCTGCGCCAGCTTCGACGGCATCGCGCCCCATGCGCAACCCATCGTCCCTGCCAGCGTAGGCCTGGCCAGCGCCGCCCCGCTGCCCGAGGTAGATGCCCGCTGGTGGCAGGCCTTCGGCGACGCCGAACTCGACGCGCTGGTGCAGCGCGCCTGGGCGCAGAACCCCAGCCTGCAGGTGGCGGCGGCCCGCGTGGAGCGTGCATCCGCGCTGATCGACAACGCGCGGGCGCTGGACCGGCCCAATGCCAAGTTGAGCCTGGACGCAACGCGCCAGCGGTATACCGAAAACGGCCTCATCCCGCCGCCGCTGGCAGGTTCGGTCAGCGACAGCGCCACGCTGCAGGCCAGCATCGGCTGGGAGCTGGATTTCTTCGGTCGCAACCGCTACGCGCTGGACGCGGCACTCGGCAGCGAACGCGCCGCGCAGGCCGACATGCAGGCCGCCCGTGTGCTGCTGGCCACGCGCGTGGTGCGCAGCTATGTGGGCCTGGCGCGTGCCCTGGCGCAACGCGGCGTAGCCGAGCGCACCCTCGCGCAGCGTGACGAGTTGTTGTCGCTGGTGCGCCAGCGCGTCGATGCCGGCCTGGATACGAATGTGGAGCTCCGCCAGGGCGAGGGCGCCTTGCCCGACACCCGCCTGCAGATCGCGCAGTTCGACGAGCAGATCGCGCTGGCCCGCAACCAGCTCGCGCTGCTGACGGCCCAACCGCCCGGCGCGTTGAACGCCCTGTCGCCCGCGCTGACGCCGCTGCAGGCGCAGGCCCTGCCGGCCGAGCTGGGCGCGGACCTGCTGGGTCGCCGTGCCGACATCGTGGCCGCACGCTGGCGCGTGGAGGCCGCGGCGCAGGACGTGGCGGTGGCCAAGACAGCCTTCTATCCCAACGTGAACCTCATGGCCTTCATGGGCTTCAACGCCATCGGCCTGGGCAACCTGCTGGAGTCCGGCAGCCGCCAGGCCGGCTTCGGCCCCGCCATCTCGCTGCCCATCTTCGACAGTGGCCGCCTGCGCGCCGGGTTGAAGGGCCGCGCGGCCGACCTGGACACGGCCATCGAGACCTACAACGGTGCCGTCAACGACGCGGTGCACGAAGTGGCCGACCAGGTGAGCAGCCTGCGCTCGATTGCCGACCAGCAACGCGAGCAGGCCCTGGCCCAGTCCCGCCTGGAGAGCGCCTATGACCTGGCTGTGCAGCGTTACCGCGCAGGCCTGGGCACGTATCTCACCGTGCTCAATGCCGAGACCAGCCTGTTGGCGCAGCGCCGCACCGCCGTGGACCTGCAGGCGCGTGCGCTGGATGCGCGTGCACTGCTGATGCAGGGACTGGGCGGCGGCTGGCAGGACGACGGCAGCCTGCGTCCGCCGGCCGTCATGGCCTCGGCGTTGCAGAAGGCTGCGGCGCCCGCCAAGCCCTGAATGCCTCCCCCGAACGCTACCCCCGAGCGCCTTCCCCATTCCTCCCGTATCCCCTGACTTTTATCGCGACCTCCGGAGTTCCCCATGTCCGCAACCGCACCTGCTTCTTCCCAACCCGCCGCGCCGGATGCCCCGGCCTCCAAGACCCGCCGCAAGGGCCTGATCGCCATCGCCGCCCTGGTGGCGGTCGCCGGCATCGCCTGGGGCGCCCACCACTACCTGGTGGCGCAGCATTTCGAGAACACCGACAACGCCTACGTGCAGGCCAACGTGGTGCAGATCACCCCGCAGCTCGGCGGCACGGTGCTGGCCATCCTGGCCGATGACACCGACTTCGTGAAAGCCGGCCAGCCGCTGCTGCGCCTGGACGGAGCGGACGCCAAGGTGGCCATCGAGCAGGCCGAGGCCCAGCTGGCGCAGACCGTGCGCGAGGTGCGCACGCTGTACGCCAACAACGCCACGCTGCAGGCCCAGGTGAGCCTGCGCGAGGCCGACATCGCCAAGGCGCAGGCCGAGATCACCCGCATGCAGGCGGACGTGCAGCGCGCGCAGGACGACGTGAACCGCCGCCAGCCGCTGCTGGCCTCGGGCGCCGTCGGCCGCGAGGAATTCAACCACGCCACGGCGCAGCTGGCGGCGGCGCGCAGCGCGCTGGCCGGGGCCGAGTCCACGCGGGTGGCAGCCCAGTCCGCGCGGGTGGCGGCCAGCGAAAACCTGCTCTCGAACCAGGCTCTGACCTCCGGCACGACGGTGGAAGAGCACCCGAATGTGCAACGCGCCGTGGCGCGGGTGCGCGAGGCGTACCTGGCGCAGCAGCGCACCGAGCTGGTCGCCCCCGTGGACGGTTACGTGGCCCGCCGCAGCGTGCAGCTGGGCCAGCGCGTGCAGTCCGGCGCGCCGCTGATGTCGGTGGTGGCGCTGTCCAACGCCTGGGTGGACGCCAACTTCAAGGAAGGCCAGGTGCGCAAGCTGCGTATCGGCCAGCCCGTGACGATGACGGCCGATGTCTATGGCGACAAGGTCGAATACCACGGCACCGTGGCCGGCCTGTCCGCCGGCACCGGCGCGGCCTTCGCGCTGCTGCCGGCGCAGAACGCCACCGGCAACTGGATCAAGGTGGTGCAGCGCGTGCCGGTGCGCATCGCACTCGACGCCAAGGAGCTGCAGGCGCATCCGCTGCGCGTGGGCCTGTCGATGGACGCCACGGTGGACGTGACCAAGCAGGACGGCAAGATGCTGGCCGATGGCACGGCGCAGCCTTCGGCAATCATCGCCGGCACGCACCCTTCCGCGCTGGACGGTGCGCTGGATGCGCAGGCCGAGCAGCAGGTGCTGAAGATCATCACGGCCAACCTGGGCCATGCGCCCTCCCGTGCGGCACTCCGCGCGGCGCAGGCTGACAAGGCCGCGGCACGCACCGCCGCACAGGCCGACCAGAAGGGCAGCAGCGTCGCCACGCCGGCGCCGGCCACAGCCGCGCTGGCGGGTGCACGCGTCGCGGCCGTCGTGGCCCGCTGAGCCAGACACACAGGGAGATTTCCATGGCAGCCATCGACGCAGCCTCGCCTGCGGGCGCCAGCGATCCCACGCGCGCCCCGACCACCTCGGCGGTCCCGCCTGCGGCACCCTCCGCGGCGGCACGGCCGGCCGGCCCCGCTCCCCTCTCGGGTGGCACGCTGATACTGGGCACCATCGCGCTCTCGCTGGCCACCTTCATGAACGTGCTCGACACGTCCATCGCCAACGTGTCCCTGCCCGCCATCGCGGGCGACCTGGGCGTGAGCCCCACCCAGGGCACCTGGGTCATCACGAGCTTCGCGGTGGCCAACGCCATTTCGGTGCCGCTCACGGGCTGGCTCACACAGCGCTTCGGCGCGGTGCGGCTGTTCACGATGAGCGTGTTGCTGTTCGTGCTGGCCTCCTGGCTCTGCGGCTTCGCGGGTTCGCTGGAGTCGCTGATCATGTTCCGCGTGTTCCAGGGCCTGGTCGCAGGGCCGATGATCCCGCTGTCGCAGACGCTGCTGCTGTCCAGCTACCCCAAGGCCAAGGCCGGCACGGCGCTGGCGCTGTGGGGCATGACCACGCTGGTGGCGCCCGTGGTAGGCCCGCTGCTGGGTGGCTGGATCACGGACAACGTCTCGTGGCCGTGGATCTTCTACATCAACGTGCCCATCGGCCTGTTTGCCGCGGGGCTCACCTGGAGCATCTACCGCGACCGCGATACCCCGCGGCGCAAGCTGCCCATCGACACCGTCGGCCTGGGGCTGCTGGTGTTGTGGGTGGGCTCCATGCAGTTCGTGCTGGACAAGGGCAAGGAGCTGGACTGGTTCCACTCCGGCCAGATCCTCGCCTGGAGCGCGGTGGCCGTGGTGGGCTTCCTGGTGTTCCTGGTCTGGGAGCTCACGGACAAGCATCCGGTGGTGGACCTGCGCCTGTTCAAGGGCCGCAACTTCAGCCTGGGCGTGGTGTCGCTGTCCACGGCCTACGGCCTGTTCTTCGGCAACGTGGTGCTGCTGCCGCTGTGGCTGCAGCAGTACATGGGCTACACCGCCACCAGTGCGGGCATGGCGCTGGCGCCCGTGGGCCTGTTCGCGATCCTGCTCTCACCGCTGGCGGGCAAGAAAGTCAGCGTGTGGGACCCGCGCAAGATGGCGGCGGGCGCCTTCGTGCTGTTCTCGGTGGTGCTGTGGATGCGCTCGCGTTTCACCACCGACACCGACCTCGTGACCATCCTGATCCCCACGCTGATCCAGGGCGCGGCCATGTCCTTCTTCTTCATCCCGCTGACCACCATCACGCTGAGCGGCATCCCGCCCGAGCGCATGCCGGCGGCGGCGGGCCTGTCGAACTTCGTGCGCATCACGGCAGGGGCGCTGGGCACCTCCATCTCCACCACGCTGTGGGAGAACCGCGCCGTCATGCACCACGCACACCTGACCGAACGCCTGGCGCAGGGCGACCCCGTGACCACCGGCTGGCTGGACCGCCTCACCAGCGCAGGCCTGAGCCCGGAGCAAGCGATGGCGCAGGTCAACCGACTGATCGACCAGCAGGCCTACACCCGCGCGGCCGACGACATCTTCCTGGGCTCGTCCTTCCTGTTCCTGACGCTGATCGTGATGATCTTTTTCACCGCGCGGCCCAAAGGTGCAGCGGCCGATGCCGGTGGCGCGCACTGACGCGTCGGCGCATGGACGGACGGATGCACCGCTGACTTCTCTGGAGCACGATCTTCTTCTTCCACGACAAGAACACTTCCTTACGGAAGGACTACATGCACATGCACTGGTCTAGCGGACACGCGGCAGGCAACGCCTCCCCAAGAAACCCGGCGACGGGCCTGTGGCGGGCCGTGCGACGCTGGTGGGTGGGGCTGTGGCGTATGCTGCGCTCCATCGGCTGACAGCAGGACCCGGCCTGCGACCCGGCCCCATCCGCAGGAGACCCGCATGCCCATCACCAAAGGTTCCCGCCAGCTCGTCGACGAGGCCATGGCGCAGGTGCGCACCTACAGCGTGGAAGAGGTGCGCGCGCGCCTCGACGACCCTAAGGCGCAGATCGTGGACATCCGTGACATCCGCGAGCTGGGCGACGGCACCGTGCGCGGCGCACTGCACGCCCCGCGCGGCATGCTGGAATTCTGGGTCGACCCCGAGTCGCCGTACCACAAGCCCGTCTTCGCCGACGAAGGCCGCGAGTTCATCCTGTTCTGCGGCCTGGGCTGGCGCAGCGCGCTGGCCACCAAGGCGCTGCAGGACATGGGCATGACCAACGTCGCGCACATCGACGGCGGCTGGACCGCCTGGCTCGATGCTGGGGCGCCCACGGAGACGCTGGAGGAGCAGAAGGCGCGGCGGGGGAAGAGGGGTTGAACCGCGGTCCGTAGTAGATTCCGCGCATGGACCGCGATCTCGTCCTTTCGGTGCTTGCACGCAGCAAGCCGCTGCTGGCCACGCGTTTTGGCGTGACCGGCCTGGCCCTGTTCGGTTCGGCGGCACGGGGCGAGGCACGGGCCGACAGCGACATCGACCTGCTGGTCAGCTTCGACGGACCCGCGACCTCCGACCGCTACTTCGGTGTGCAGTCCTTTCTGGAGGACCTCTTGGGTCGTCCGGTGGATCTCGTCACGGACAAGGCTCTGCGGCCCGAGTTGTGGCCTTTTGTCGAGAAAGAGGCGCTGCATGTCTGATGCAGCGCGTGACTGGCATTTGTACCTCGTGGACATGCAGCGTTTCGCGGAAAAGGTGTTGGCCTATACGCTGGAGCTGGACCAGACACGCTTCGTCGCCAGTCCGCTGCACTAGGACGCCACCGTTCGCAATCTCGAGCTGATCGGAGAAGCGGCGACCCATGTGCCCAAGGCGGTGCGCAACGCACATCCGCAGATTCCGTGGCGGCGTGTGATCGCCACCTGCAATCGCCTCATCCATGGGTACCTGGGCATCGACGACGATACCTTGTGGAGCATCGTCACCTCCGACGTGCCGGCGTTGCTGGCGGTGCTGCGCCAGATCCAGCCTCCGGCGCGCTGACCGCATGCGGCGCGGGCCGCTTGTTACCATCGTCCGCTCTTTCCCCGTACCCCTGGAGATGCCTGCATGCCGGCCACGCCCCGTTTCGACGCCATTCTTTTCGACTGCGATGGCGTGCTCGTCGACAGCGAGTCCATCACCAACGGCGTGCTGCGCGACATGCTGGAAGAACTGGGCTGGAAGCTCAGCCCGCAGGAATGCATGCAGCACTTCATCGGCAAGGCCCTGGCCGACGAGGTGGCGATCATCGCGCGCCACACCGGCACCACGGTGTCGGACGCGTGGCTCGCCTCCTTCCGCGAGCGCCGCAACACACAGCTGATGCTGGCGCTGCAGCCCATCCGCAACATCCTGCCGACCGTGGCGCAACTGCACGCGGCCTATGCCGGGCGCATCGCCTGCGCCTCGGGGGCGGACCGCCACAAGGTGGAGATCCAGCTGCGCAAGTGCGGGCTCATCGAATTCTTCGAGGGTCGCATCTTCAGCGGCTACGAGATGCCGCGCTCCAAGCCCGCACCCGATGTGTACCTGGCGGCCGCTGCCGCGCTGGGCGTGGACCCGCGACGCTGTGCCGTGGTCGAGGACACGGTGACCGGTGCCACGGCCGGCGTTGCGGCCGGTGCGACGGTTTTCGGCTACAGCCCGCCCGAGGCTGGCCACGATGCACCGGGCCCGTTGCGTGCAGTGGGCGTGCAGACCATCTTCCAGGACATGGCGGACCTGCCCGCGCTGCTGCTGGCCTGACGCGCAGCGTGGCCTCCGCGCCATGACGCAGCCTGCGACACCGGACGCGGTGGCCCTGCAGCTGGCGCGCATCTACCGCGGAGCGGGCTTGCTGGGTTGCACGGTGGAGGTGCGCGCCGCCGCCTTGCGGGCCTTGCCCGGCGCCGTGGTCGGCGATGTCTCCAAGGCCTCCTGAGCGCGCGGTGCCGACGGCACGCTTGCCTGCACTTCACCGATGGCCGCGCGCGTCAGCGCTGCCTGCTCCTCCACCCATTCGCAGAACTGCGCCACCTCGGGCCGCGCACGGCCACGCGGGCCCAGCACCAGCCAGTACGAAAACGGGCTCTCGATGCGCCCGGCCGCGCCGAAGGGCTCGACCAGCTCGCCACGTTGCAATGCTTCGAACACCAGTGCCACACGCGCCAGCGCCACGCCGTGGCCGGCGAGCGCCGCCTGCACCTGCTGGTAGGTGAAGTTCAGGTACAGCCAGCGCTGGGGTTCCAGGCCGGGCTGGCCGTGGCGCGCCAGCCAGTAGCGCCAGCTCAGGTACTCGGTGCTGGCCCGGTCGTCGTCCTCCTCGGCCAGGGTGTGGCGGGCCAGGTCGGCCGGGGTGGCCAGCGGGGGCGCCTTGCCGTCGCGGATCTGCTCGGCCAGCGAGCGGCTGATGGCCGGTGTCAGTACCTCGCCGAACAGGCGCGTGGCGCCGGGCTCCGCCTGCTGCGGGCCGTAGTAGTAGCGCAGCGCCAGGTCCAGCTCGGGGTCGTCCAGGTCGGCCACGGTATCGTGCGCGGACAGGCGGATGTCGATGTCCGGATGCAGCTGCTGGAAGGCCTCGATGCGCGGCAGCAGCCACAACGAACCGAAGGAGGCGAAGGTCGTGAGGTTCACGCGCGGCCGCCCGCGGCCCACGCGGATCTGCCGCACGCTGGCATCGATGCGGCCCAGGCTGGGTTCCACGGCGCGCAGCAGCACGCCGCCGGCCTGCGTGAGTTCCACGGAGCGCGTGCCGCGCGTGAACAGGGGCGAACCGAGCTCGTCCTCCAGTGACTTGATCTGGCGGCTGATGGCCGATTGCGTCAGGTGCAGCTCGTCGGCGGCCGCACTGAAGCTGAGGTGCCGTGCGACGGACGCGAAGGCCCTCAGGTAGGCCAGTGCCAAGGGGCGGCGGTACAGGGTATTCATATCAAATCCGCATCAATGTGCGACGCCGATCTCATTGGATATTGAGAGCCATTTGCAGGATGATCCCTCCATCCCGTTCAGGAGATTCATGATGATCAAGCAAGCGTACACCCATTTCCCTTCCCACGTCGGCGCGTCGTTGCGGCTGGCGGCGGGCCACGCGTTGCGCCTGGGTCCTGGCGGCGGCGCACTGCAGGTGTTGGAGGGTCGCGTGTGGTTCACGCGGGGCGGCAGCACCGACGACACCGGCGACCACCGCCTGGAGTCCGGCCAGCAGGTGTGGCTGGCCGCAGGCCAGGACGCGGTGATCGAGCCGTGGGATGCCGGACATGCCGTCCGCGTGGAGTGGCTGCCGCGTCCGCAGGGCGTGGTGGCGAAGGCCTCCGCGCTGGTGCTGCAGGCAGTGGCCGTGCTCGCCACGCAGGCCGCCGCCGGCCTGCGCGGCGTCGCCGGCAGCCTCGCGGCGCTCGGTCAGGATGCGGCGGCCCAGGCACGCCGGGCGCGCAGCGGGATCGCTGACCTCGCGGTCTGAAAACGGCTCGCCCATAGCGGGCCGCTCAGGCGGCGTGCCGCAGCCGGAACTCCGCCGGTGCCAGGCCCGTCCACGCGCGGAACGCGCGGCTGAAACTCTTCTCGTTGCCGAAGCCCACGGCGGCCGCTACCTGCTTGAGCGGCTGCTGGCTGCGCAACAGCAGCGCCTGCGCGCGTTCGCTGCGGACCTGGTCCTTGAGCTGCTGCAACGACGCGCCTTCCTGGGCCAGCTGGCGATGCAGCGTGCGCTCCGACACATGCAGCAACGCCGCCACGCCAGCCGCGTTGTGGGTAGCCTGGGGGTGGGCGGCCAGGACCCGGCGCACCTGCTGCACCAGCAGCCGGTCGCGGCGGTAGGGCTGCACGGGAATGCGCAGTGCATGCTGGCGCAGCATTTGCTGTAGCGCGTCCTCATCGCGGTGAAGGGGCAAAGCGAGGTAACGCGCGTCGAAGCGCAGCAGGGTGTGGGGGCCGCCGAAACGCAGCGTCGCGCCGGGGAACAGCGTTGCATAAGCAGCCGCATGGGGTGGCTCCGCGAACGCGAAAGCCGCCTGCAGCGGCGGAATGCGCGAGTCGATGAACCAGCTGCCCAGGCCCAGCAGGTTGCGCAGCACGAACACCAGGGCCAGCTCACGCTGTGCCGCCGGCAATGGTGCAGCTTCGGTGAGCTGCACGGTGGCGAGGCCGCCACCAGCGCCCAGCGTGATCCGCAGCGCCTCGGTCAGCAGCCCATGGTGGCGGCACCAGCGCTGCAGCGCCACGCCCAGCGTGGGTGCGCTCAGCGAGGCCCGCGCCAGCAGGCCGTAGCTGCCCCAGGGCAGGCGGCGCTCAAAGGCGCCCAGGCCTTCGTCGTCGAGGGCACGCATCGCTGCCTCCGACAACAGCTCCATCTGCCGCGCACTCATCGCGGCCAAGGGATTCTGCAGCTGGCGTGGCGTGATCCGTGCCTGCCGCAGCACCTCGGCCGGGTCCAGGCCGCGCTGCTGGAAGGTCGCCGTGATCGCCTGTGCGAAAGCCATGGGGGTGGCTTCGGCGGGCGCCGGGCGGCGCGCGTGGGCAGGAGAGCGGGTCATGGCGGAATTGTGACCCGACGCTGGCAGGATTTGCAACCTCGGCGGCAATGCCGCCATGCCGTGTGGCGGGGCTGGCGGCGTACAGTGCGACGATCGCTGCGCGGCCCGTCCGCGCGCCGGCCCGTTCACCGCACGAGGATCCTTCCGATGCCCATCCTGGAGACACAACTCAACCCCCGCTCGGCCGACTTCCAGGCCAATGCCGCCGCGATGCGCGCGCTGGTGGCGGACCTGCGCGCCAAGGTGGCGCAGGTGGAGCAGGGCGGCGGCGAGGCCGCACGCGCCAAGCACACTGCCCGTGGCAAGCTGCTGCCACGCGAGCGCGTGCAGATGCTGCTGGACCCTGGCACGCCTTTCCTCGAGTTCAGCCCGCTGGCCGCCTACGGCATGTACCCCGACCGCGATGGCAGCGACAGCGCGCCAGCCGCAGGCATCATCACCGGCATCGGCCGCGTGAGCGGCGTGGAATGCGTGATCGTCTGCAACGACGCCACGGTCAAGGGTGGCACGTATTACCCCGTCACGGTCAAGAAGCACCTGCGCGCGCAGGAGATCGCTGAAGCCAACCGCCTGCCTTGCATCTACCTGGTGGATTC
The DNA here is from genome assembly GCA_965278985.1 of Burkholderiaceae bacterium. Taxonomy (GTDB): domain Bacteria; phylum Pseudomonadota; class Gammaproteobacteria; order Burkholderiales; family Burkholderiaceae_C; genus CAISIP01. Next base: position 6,208,796 of record OZ257131.1, read on the forward strand.
GGGCGGCGCGAATTTGCCGAACCAGGACGAAGTGTTCCCGGACCGAGACCACTTCGGCCGCATCTTCTTCAACCAGGCCAACCTCAGCGCGCAGGGCATCGCGCAGATCGCCGTGGTCATGGGCTCCTGCACGGCGGGCGGCGCGTACGTGCCGGCGATGAGCGACGAGTCCATCATCGTCAAGAACCAGGGCACCATCTTCCTGGGCGGCCCGCCGCTGGTGAAGGCCGCCACGGGCGAGGTGGTGACTGCCGAGGACCTGGGCGGTGGCGACGTGCACACGCGCCTCTCGGGCGTGGCCGACCACCTGGCGCAGAACGACCTGCACGCCCTGGCGCTGGCGCGCAATGCCGTGCGCACGCTCAATGCGCGCAAGGCGCCGTTGCCTGCAGTGGCTGCGTTGCCGCCGCGATTGCCCACCGAGGATGTGTACGGCGTGATCCCGGTCGATACACGCAAGCCCTTCGACGTACGCGAGATCATCGCGCGCATCGTGGACGACTCCGAGCTGGACGAGTTCAAGGCGCGTTACGGCACCACACTCATCTGCGGTTTTGCCCGCATCGAGGGCATGGCGGTGGGCATCATCGCCAACAACGGCATCCTCTTCTCCGAGTCCGCGCTGAAGGCGGCGCACTTCATCGAGCTGTGCTGCCAGCGCAAGGTGCCGCTGGTGTTTTTGCAGAACATCACGGGCTTCATGGTGGGCCGCAAGTATGAGAACGAGGGCATCGCGCGCAACGGCGCCAAGATGGTCACGGCGGTGGCCACGGCGCAGGTGCCCAAGTTCACGGTGATCATCGGCGGAAGTTTTGGCGCGGGCAACTACGGCATGTGTGGCCGCGCGTACTCGCCGCGCTTCCTGTGGATGTGGCCGAACGCGCGCATCTCGGTCATGGGTGGCGAACAGGCGGCCTCGGTGCTGGCCACCGTGCGCCGTGACGGCATCGAAGGCAAGGGCGGGAAGTGGAGCGCGGACGAGGAAGAGGCCTTCAAGTCCCCGATCCGCCAGCAGTACGAGGTGCAGGGCCACCCGTATTACGCGACGGCACGGTTGTGGGACGACGGCGTGATCGACCCCGCCGACACGCGCCGCGTGCTGGCGCTGGGCCTGAGCGCAGCCTACAACGCGTCCATCGGCGAGCCGAAGTTCGGCATCTTCCGGATGTAGGCAGGTACCGCTATGGAAAGTGTGTGGTCCTGGTGGCATGCCTGGTCGGCCTCGGTGTCCGAGGTCGTGGCACGCGGCGCGTCGGGGCTGGACTTCGGGGCGCTGCTCGCGCTGGCCGCGGCGTTGGGCTGGGCCAGTGGCTTGCGGCTGTATGCGGTGGTGTTCCTGACCGGACTTGCCGGCGTGCTGGGCTGGATCGTGTTGCCGGCGGGCCTGCAGGTGCTGCAGCACCCGGCGGTGCTGGGAGCCAGCGGGTTCATGCTGGTGGTGGAGTTCTTTGCCGACAAGATCCCGGTCGTCGATTCGTTGTGGGACTCGATCCAGGGCTTCGTGCGGGTGCCGGCCGGTGCGGCGTTGGCTGCAGCGGTGTTCGGGGCGGACAGCACGGCCATGGCGCTGGCGGCGGGTCTGCTGGGCGGATCGCTGGCGGCGACGTCTTTCGCCACCAAGGCGGCCACGCGCGCTGCAGCCAACACGTCGCCGGAGCCGTTTTCCAACTGGTCACTGAGTCTGCTGGAGGACGGGCTGGTCGTGGGGGCCTTGTGGCTGGCGACGCAGCATCCCGTGCTGTTCGGCGTCGTGCTATGCGTGGTCGTGGTGTTGATGGTGCTGCTGTTGTGGATGCTGTTCCGATTCTTGCGAGCGGTGGTGCGGAGGATTGGTGGGCTTGTAGGAATGCGTGGGGTTGAGCGTGGAGCGGTTTGAAGATTGCACTCGTTGCTGCTCGCGGCAAAGCCGTGCCCGGGTGGGCCGCGGCGCTTCACTGCGGCGGTCTCCGCTGCGCTCCGACTCCCCTGCGGTGCTCGGTCGCATGGCCCACCGTGGAACTCACTGCGTTCGCTTCGCTCACTTCGTTCAGACAGCCACGGTGAGTCAGATGTTGAAGCGCGCGGCCATGCGCCCTGTGCTCCTCGGCGCCGCAGAGGCGCGCCGCGGCCCACCCGGGCACGGCTTTGCAGAAGTGGCTTTGGTATTCGCGTCGAACACCCACCACGTCCCCTCGTTGCGGCAGGCCGTGCTGGCCCTGGGCGATTTCGGGGACGCCGAGGAGCGCAGCCCGAAGGTCGGTGCGCGCAGCGCACTTCGTGAACTGACTCACCGCAACTCTCTGAACGGAGAGAGCGAAGCGAACGCAGTGAGTTCTGCGGTGCGACCTTCGGGCGAGCACCGCAGGGGAGTCGGAGCGCAGCGGAGATCGTCCACTTATGAGCCCAGGGCCAGCACGGCCTGCCGCGACGCGAGCACCCAGCCCGCAGAGGCCATGCGAGCCAACAAGGCCAATTGACAGGAGATCCAAGAACATGTTCACCAAGATCCTCATCGCCAACCGCGGAGAAATCGCCTGCCGCGTGGCCGCCACCGCGCGCCGCATGGGCATCCGCACCGTCGCTGTGTATTCGGACGCCGACGCCCATGCCAAACACGTGCAGGCCTGCGACGAGGCGGTGCACATCGGTGGCAGCGCGCCAAAGGAGAGTTACCTGCGCTGGGAGCGGATCCTTGAAGCCGCGAAGGCCACGGGCGCGCAGGCCGTGCACCCCGGCTACGGCTTCCTGAGCGAGAACGAGGCCTTCGCGACGGCCTGTGCAGAAGCGGGTTTGGTCTTCATCGGCCCGCCGCCCTCGGCCATCAAGGCCATGGGCCTCAAGGCCGAGTCCAAGCAGTTGATGGAGAAGGCGGGCGTGCCGCTGGTGCCCGGCTACCACGGCGCCAACCAGGACCCGGCGCTGCTGCAGGCCGAGGCCGACCGCATCGGCTACCCCGCGCTCATCAAGGCCAGCGCCGGTGGTGGCGGCAAGGGCATGCGCGTGGTCGAGAAGTCCGAGGACTTTGCCGCCGCGCTCGCCTCCTGCCAGCGCGAAGCCCGCAACAGCTTCGGCGACGACGCGGTGCTGATCGAGAAGTACGTGCAGCGCCCGCGCCACATCGAGATCCAGGTCTTCGGCGACACGCAGGGCCACACGGTCTACCTCTTCGAACGTGACTGCTCCGTGCAGCGCCGCCACCAGAAGGTGCTGGAGGAAGCGCCCGCGCCCGGCATGAACCCGTCGATGCGCGCACGCATGGGCGAGGCTGCCGTGTCGGCGGCCAGGGCCGTGGGGTACGTGGGCGCGGGGACCGTGGAGTTCATCGTCGAGCAGCGCCCCAACGGCAGCATGGAGTTCTTCTTCATGGAGATGAACACCCGCCTGCAGGTGGAGCACCCCGTCACCGAGGCCATCACCGGGCTGGACCTCGTGGAGTGGCAGCTGCGCGTGGCGCATGGTGAACCCTTGCCGCTGCGCCAGGAAGACCTGCGCATCCACGGCCATGCCATCGAAGCCCGCATCTGCGCCGAGAACCCCGACAACAATTTTTTGCCCGCCACCGGCACGCTGCACATCTACGACAAGCCTGCCGCCACGGCCTTCACGCCGGCCGCGGAATCCAGCGGCATCCGCATCGACGACGGCGTGCGTGCGGGCGACACCATCTCGCCCTTCTACGACTCGATGGTCGCCAAGCTCATCGTCTGGGGCGCGGACCGTGCGCAGGCACTCGCGCGGCTGGATGCGGCGTTGGCGCAGACCCGCATCGTGGGCCTGCAGACCAACGTCCAGTTCCTGCGCCATGTGGTGCGCAGCCGCTCGTTCGCGCAGGCCGACCTGGACACGGCGCTGATCCAGCGCGAATCGGCGGCGTTGTTCCACCAGGAGAGCATTGGCCTGCCCTTCGCCGCCGCCAGCGCCACCGCCTGGATGCTGCGGGCCGGCCATGGCCAGGAAGATGCGGACCCCTTCAGCCGCGTGGACGGCTGGCGCGCCTTCGGCGAGGCCACGCGGCGCCTGGACTTCGAGTTCGGCGGTGAAACGGTACAAGGCCGGCTGCGCCATGCCCATGGCGGTGGTGCCTGGCTGGACGTCGGGGGAGTGTCCGGTCCGTTGGAAGTGCACGCCGTGCCGCAGGGCCTGGATGTGCGTCTCGGCGACGAACGCCACACCGTGCGCGTGCTGCACCAGGGCGAGTGGCTGCATGTGTTCGCCGCCCACGGCGCCACGCGCATCCGCGCCATCGACCCGCTGGCCCACGCGGGGGACCAGCAGGCCGAGGGCGGCCGGCTCACGGCGCCGATGCCGGGCAAAGTGTTGTCCTTTGCAGTGAAGGCCGGCGACACCGTGCGCAAGGGGCAGGCGCTGGCCGTGATGGAGGCCATGAAGATGGAGCACACCATCGCGGCGCCGGCCGACGGCACGGTGGCGGAGCTGCTGTTCGCGCCGGGCGACCAGGTGACCGAGGGGGCCGAGCTGCTGAAGCTTGGCTGACAGCCTCCGGCGGTGCGGGCTGCACCGGCAACGAACGGGGAAACCCGGGGCGGCCCGGCACTTTGGGAGAGGCGCGACAATCGCCCCTCGGCCGCAGCGCCGGCCACGACCCGTTTCCTTCTTCTTCCATGCGCATCAGCTACTACTACGACGCCCCCATCGCCGCCCGCTGGATGCAGGCCTTGTGCGAGAGCCTGCCCGACGCTGAAGTCACGCCCTGGTCCCCCGACAGCCCCCTGGCCGACTATGCCGTGGTCTGGGCGCCGCCGCAGGCCATGCTGGACCAGCAGACCGCGCTCAAGGCCGTGTTCAACATCGGCGCGGGAGTGGACAAGCTGATGCGCCTGCGCATCCGCCCCGAGGTGTCCGTGGTGCGGCTCGACGACGCCGGCATGGGCGTGCAGATGGCCGACTACGTGTGCCATGCGCTGTTGCGCCATATGCGCCAGTTCGACGTCTACGAGCGCCAGGCCCGCGAGGGCGTATGGCAGCAGCATGCGGGGCGTGCGCGGGCGCATTATCCCGTGGGCATCATGGGCCTGGGCGTGCTGGGCCAGCGGGTGGCGCAGGCCGTGCAGCAGTTCGGCTTCCCCGTGCTTGGGTGGAGCCGCAGCCCGCGCACCATCAAGGGTGTGCAGACTTTTTCGGGCACGGCCGGTCTGCATGACTTCCTGGCAGCCACGCGGGTGCTGGTGTGCCTGCTGCCGTGGACACCCGATACCGAGAACCTGCTGAACCGCGACACCCTGTCCCGGCTGCGGCCCGATGCGTACCTGGTCAACGTCGCGCGCGGCCAGTTGGTGGTGGACGAGGACCTGCTGGCCCTGCTGGACAGCGGCCACATGGCGGGTGCCACGCTGGATGTCTTCCGCACCGAGCCCCTGCCGCCCGAACATGCCTACTGGCGCCATCCGCGTGTCCACGTCACGCCCCACATTTCGGCGCAGACCCTGCGTGACGAGAGCATGGCGCAGATCGCCGGCAAGGTGCGGGCGCTGGAGGCCGGCCTGCCCATCGCCGGCGTGGTGGACATGGCCAGCGGTTATTGAACGCAACCGAGGAGATCCCATGGCGATACCTTCGAAAGTCAAGCTCGTCGACGTCGGCCCGCGCGACGGCCTGCAGAACGAGAAGCAGAACGTGCCCACGGACACGAAGATCGAACTCGTGCACCGCCTGCAGGCCGCCGGCCTGAAAGAGATCGAGGCCACCAGCTACGTCAGCCCCAAGTGGGTGCCGCAGATGGGCGACAACGCTGCGGTCATGGCCGGGATCCGGCGGCAGCCGGGCGTGCGCTACTCGGTGCTCACGCCCAACCTCAAGGGTTTCGAGGCTGCCGTGGCGGGCCCGCGCGCAACCTGGCCCGAGGAGGTGGTGGTGTTCGCGGCCGCCACCGAGTCCTTCAGCCAGAAGAACACCAATTGCTCCATCGCCGAGAGCATCGAGCGCTTCCGCCCGGTGGTCGAGGCCGCGCGTGACAAAGGCATCTACGTGCGCGGCGCCCTGTCCTGCGCCGTGGGCTGCCCCATCGAGGGCGAGGTGCGGCCCGAGCAGGTGGAGCGCCTGGCGGCGATGATGAAAGGCATCGGCGTGCAGCATGCCGGCGTGGCCGATACCATCGGCGTCGGCACGCCGAAGAAGGTGCAGCGCGCGATCGAAGCGGCGCTGCAGCACTATGCGCTGGACGATGTCTCGGGCCATTTCCACGACACCTACGGCCAGGCACTGTCCAATACGCTGGCCTGCCTGGAGATGGGCGTGTGGCAGTTCGACACCTCCGTGGCCGGGCTGGGTGGTTGCCCTTATGCCAAGGGCGCGACTGGCAACGTGGCCACCGAGGACGTGGTCTACATGCTGCAAGGCATGGGCATCGACACCGGCATCGACCTCGATGCGCTGATCGACGCCGGTGTCTACATCAGCCAGGCGTTGGGCCGCGAGCCGAACTCGCGTGCCTCCAAGGCGATCCGCACCAAGCGGGCCGCGTGACCCTTCTTTCCAGAGAGACATAGACCATGGATTTCCACGTCTGGCTGGCCTATTGCCTGGCCGCCTGGGTGATTGCCCTGTCACCGGGTTCGGGCGCCGTGCTCAGCATGAGCCACGGCCTGAGTTACGGCGTGCGCCGCACCACCGCCACCATCGTCGGGCTGCAGATCGGCCTGGCCGTGACGCTGCTGGTCGCGGGTTTCGGCCTGGGGGCGTTGCTGATGGCGTCGGCCACGGCCTTCACCGTGGTGAAGGTGCTGGGGGCGGCCTACCTGCTGTGGTTGGGCTGGCGGCAGTGGCATGCCCCCGTGCAAGGTGACGCGGAGACCGTCGGCGCAGCCACCGATGCCACGTTGTCCATGCGCCAGCGGGTGCTGCGCGGGGCACTGACCAACATCACCAACCCCAAGGGCATCGTCTTCATGGTGGCCGTGTTGCCGCAGTTCATCGACCCGGCGCGCACCTTGTGGCTGCAACTGGCGATCCTGCTGGCCACCACCGTGGTGGCCGACATGGTCGTGATGCACGGGTATGCCTGGCTGGCCTCGCGGCTGCAGCGGCTGCTGCGCAGCGCGCGGGCGCGCCGCTCGCAGAACCGGGTTTTCGGCGGCGTGCTGATGGCGATGGGCGCGAGCCTGTTCCTCGTCAAGCGCGTGTCGCAGTGAAGGAAGACAAGCGACATGTGTGGTGCTGAATTGAAGACCCTGCCAGAAGGCGTACAACGCGTGGCCCGTGCGCTGCAGGACGCGGGCCATCCGCATGCGCCGCGCATGCTCGACGACGCCGCGCGCACCGCCCAGCAGGCCGCGGATGCGCTGGGCATCGCCGTGGGGCAGATCGCCAAGAGCATCATCTTCCGGCGCAAGAGCGACGACGTGGCCGTGCTGGTCATCACCTCGGGCGACCGCCGCGTGGACGAGAAGAAGGTCGACGCGCTGGTGGGCAAGACCGGCCGCGCGGACGCGGAGTTCGTGAAGGCACGGACCGGATTTTCCATCGGGGGCGTGTCGCCGCTGGCGCATGCCACGCCGCCCGTGGTGCTGGTGGATCGGGACCTGTTCCGCTTCGACGAGATCTGGGCCGCGGCGGGGCATCCGCATGGGGTGTTCAAGCTGCGTCCGCAGGATCTTGCCGCCCTGACCGGCGGTGCGCCGGTGGCCGATGTGGTTGTCCAGCCATGATGCGCCCTGGCCGTGAGGTGGTGGCCGAGCTGGCGAAGATCGCGCGCGATCCCACGCAGCCCGTGCCCTCGCCGTGCATCTCGGTGTGCCGCATGAGCCCCGCTACGGGCTGGTGCCTGGGGTGCTTTCGTACCATCGACGAGATCGTCGCCTGGAGCCGCATGGGCGAGGACGGCAAGCGCGCAGTGTGGCTGCAGCTGGAACAACGCATCCAGCAGCCACCCACCTTGTGAGGAGGCCGTTGCCATGCACCACATCGACTTCTACTACGACTGCATCTCGCCCTATGCCTACCTCGCCTTCGAGCGCCTGCCCGAGGCGCTGCTGGGCCTGAGCTACAGCGTGCAGTACCGCCCGATCCTCTTCGCCGGGTTGCTGAAGCACCACGGGCAGCTGGGGCCGGCCGAGATCGCGCCCAAGCGCGACTGGACCTACCGCCAGGTCGCCTGGCAGGCCCACCAGCTGGGCATTCCGTTGCAGATGCCGGCGGCCCACCCGTTCAATCCGCTGGCCCTGCAGCGCCTGGCCGTGGCCTGCGGGCGGGACGGCGCCACGAACCGCTATGTCACGGAGACGCTGCTGCGCCATGTGTGGCAGGGCGGCGGCGCGGCCGGCGACGATGCGGCGCGCCTGCAGGCGCTGGCGCAGCAGCTGGCGCCGTCGCGGGATCCCGCATCCGACGGTGTGAAAGCCGAGCTCAAGGCCAACACCGAGGCCGCCATCGCGCTGGGACTGTTCGGCGTGCCCACGCTGCTGCTGCAGTCCGAGGATGCACCGCCGCGCGCCTTCTGGGGCCTGGACGCCCTGCCCATGCTGCGTGCCTGCATGGAGGGCGACGCCTGGTTCGCCGGTGGCGCCTGGGAGCAGGCCCCACAGATCCCGCAGGGCGTGCGCCGCGTCGCGGGTGGCCCGCCACCGGCAGCGCGCTGAGCCATCGCTGCATCGAAAGACGAGCGAGCACCCATGTCCTCGGCCCTGCACGCGCCCGTCCTCTCGCTGCGCGCCTATGCCGGCGACTACGACGTGCACAGCCATGCCCATGCCCAGATCCTGGTAGGCCAGCAGGGTCGGCTGGAGCTGGAGGTGGAGGGCCACGCCGTGTTCGTCGAGGTGGGCTGTGGACTGGTCATCCCGCCGGGGGCGGCCCATGCCTTCATGGCGGCGCGGCCCGCGCGCATGCTGGTGGTGGACGCGCCTGACGACGGCCACTGGCGCGGCCGGCGCTTCGTGCTGCCGCGTGCCGCGGCCGGCTGGGCGGCGTTGCCCGCGGGCGACCAGCTGCAGTGCGTGCTGGGGGCCGCACGGCAGGCGCCGCGCGCCAACACCAGCCGCCGCAGCCTCGATCCCGCGCGGCTCGACGCGGCGATGGCGGCGGCGTTGCATGAGGACTGGAACACCGCCCGCATGGCAGCGCTGTACTGCATGAGCCCGCAGCGCTTCCATGCGCGCTGGCTCGCGCTGCGCGGCCAGACGCCGCAACAGTCTCTGCGCCAGCAGCGCCTGGCACGCGCGGCCACGTTGCTGCGCACGGGGCAGGGCCTGGAGGCCGTGGCATGGCAGGTGGGTTATCGCAGCGCGAGCGCGCTGGCCCATGCGCTGCAGCGCGACCAGGGTGCGGGTGCCCGCGCGCTGCGGCGCGGCGCACTGTAGGCCCCGGCGCCGCGCGTCTCCGCGCGCCAAACACGAGAGTCCTGCGACATTCGGGCCTGTCCGTGGCGCCACCATCGCCCCATGCACAACTCTCAACGACTCGCCGGCATCGCCATGGTGCTGGGCGCGGCCGCCCTGTGGGGCACCACGGGCACGGCCCAGAGCCTGGGCCAGACGGGCCTGCCGGCGCACTGGGTCGGCGCGCTGCGGCTGGTGTTCTCGGCCTTGTTCTTCGCGGTGTTCCTGCTCGTGGACCGCGCGCGTGCGGGCGCATCGTCGGCGCCGCAGGGCGGCCTGCGGCTGCCCTGGGTGCTGCTGGGCGGCGGGGGCATGGCGGCGTACAACCTGAGCTTCTTCGCCGGCGTGCAGGCCAGCAGCGTGGCGGTCGGCACGGCCATCGCACTCGGAAGCGGGCCGATCTGGGCCGGGTTGTTGTCGCTGCTGTTCCTGCGCCGGGCACCGTCGCGCGCCTGGTGGGCCGGCACGCTGCTGGCCATCGCTGGCGGCTGCTGGATGGTGCTGGGCAGCGCGGCGCAGCTGCGCATCTCGGCCAGCGGCGTGCTGCTGTGCCTGGCGGCAGGCCTGTCGTACGCGGTGTACGCGCTGGCCAGCACGCGGCTGGTGGAACAACGCGTGCCTGCCGCCGCTGTCACCTGCAGCATCTTCGGCTGCGCGGCGCTGATGGCCACACCCCTGGCCTGGTGGGCCACGGGCGCGCCGTCCACCGGCCTGCGCGGCTGGGCCGTGGTGCTGTACCTCGGCATCGCCGCCACGGGCGTGGCCTACCTGCTGTTCACGCATGCGCTGCAGCGCATCCGCACCGACACCGCCGTGTCCCTGAGCCTGGCCGAGCCGCTGGTCGCCTTCGGGCTGGCGGTGCTGGTCGTGGGGGAACGGCCGCCGCCGGCGGCGTACGGCGGCCTGCTGCTGGTGCTACTGGGGCTGGTGCTGGTGATGCGGGCCGAGATGCGGGCGACGGTGGTGGCGCGGCCGGGCTGAGCTACCGCCTGTCGCACAGGCGTCTTCCAGGGGCGCCGGCCTGCGTGGGGTCCATGCACGCTGGTTAGCATCCAGGGTGAAAGGATTGCCATGACCGACGCCGTGATCGCCGTGCTGCCAACCTCCGTGCGCCCGCTCCTCGAAGACCGCCTGCCGACCTGGCTGCAAGCCCATTGGGCAGCCAATGTCGCCGAGGCCGAAGCGCTGGCGCCGCAGGCGGAGGTGATGTGGTTTGACCTCTACAAGCTGCCCCATGCCCACGCCGTGCTGCAGGCCGCGACACGCCTGCGCTGGTACGTGACGGGTCTTGCAGGCATGGACCACCTGCCGCTGGATACCTTCGCGGCGCGCCGCATTGCCATCACCAACGGTGCCGGCATCAACGCGATCACCATCGCCGAATACGTGCTGATGGGCATGCTCACCATCGCCAAGGGCTACCGCGAGGTGGTGCATGCGCAGGACCGCCGCGAATGGCCGCGCGAGGCGCCCGGCCGCATGGAACTGGCCGGCACGCGCGCGCTGGTGCTCGGCTACGGCGGTATCGGCCAGGAAGTGGGCAAGCGCCTGCGCGGCTTCGACGTGGCGGTGACGCCCGTGCGCCGCCACCCCGACGCGCAGAGCGGCGCGCTGGGCCCCGACCAGTGGCGCGCGCGACTGGGCGAGTTCGACTGGGTGGTGCTCTCGCTGCCCGGCACGGCGCAGGCCACGCCGCTCATCGGTGCCGCGGAGCTCGCCGCCATGAAGCCGGGTGCCGTGCTGCTCAACGTCGCCCGCGGCTCGCTGGTGGACCAGGACGCGCTGGTGCAGGCCCTGCGCGAGGGACCGCTGGGCGCCGCCTTCCTCGACGTGACCGAGCCCGAGCCGCTGCCGCCGGACCATGCGCTATGGGCGCTGCCCAATGCCCACATCACCATGCACCTCTCCGGCCGCTCGCAGACGCGCATGTTCGAGCGCGTGGCCGAGCGTTTCCTGGAGAACCTGCAGCGCTACCGGCGCGGCGAGCCGCTGCAGTTCCTGGTGGACGCGCGGCAGGGGTACTGACCCGTGGAATAGCATCGGTTTACCCCTCCGGCATGTCCAACCGATGCTGACCGACTCCACGCGGCTCCTGTTCGCGGACCGCAATTTCCGGCTCTACACGCTGGCATCGGTCACGTCCTGGCTCAGCTTCTTCGTGCAGACCCTGGCCGTGAGCTGGCTGGCCTGGGAGCTGACACATTCATCGGCCTGGCTGGGCATCATCGCGTTCCTGGATGCGGCGCCGTATTTCCTCTTCGGCCCCTGGGGCAGCGTGTTGTCGGACCGCATGGACCGCTTCCGGCTGCTGTACGTGACCTATGTGTTCGCGCTGCTGCAGGCCCTGCTTCTGGCGCTGGCCTCGGCCGGGGGCGTGTTGGGCATCCACATGCTGGGCGTGCTGGCCTTCGTGCACGGCAGCATCCACGCCTTCAGCGTGCCGGCTGCCTACGGGCTGCTGCCGCGCGCCGTCGATAAGCGCAACCTGCCGGCGGCCATCGCCTTCAGCTCGGCCTACCGCACGCTGGCGATGTTCGGCGGCCCCGCGCTGGCGGGCCTGCTGCTGGCCACCTGCCCGATCTACGTGGCCTTCGCGAGCAATGTGGCGGGCTACGCGATCTACCTCGTCGCGCTGCGCCGCATGCGCCTGCCGCCGGCGGAGCCCGTGCAGCCCACGGGCAAGGGCTTCTACGGCGACTACCTCGATGGCCTGCGCTACGCGCTGCGCCATCCGCTGATCGGCCTGCTGTTATTGCTGACCTTCTTCAACGACGGCCTGCGAGCCCTGACGATGCGCCTGCTGCCGGCCTTCGCGGACCGCGTCTTCGGCGTGGGCGCGGAAGGCCTGGCCACGCTGGCCACCGCCACCGGCATCGGCGCGGCCATCGGCTCGGTGTGGCTGTCGCAGAGCCGCTCCACGGCGCGCCTGGGCCGCATCGCGTTGGTGGGGTTCGGCGTGGGGATCGCCAGCACGGCGGTCTTCGTGGCCAGCACGCAGCCTTGGATGGCGGTGGCGGCGCGTGCGGTGTTCGGCCTGTCGGGCGAAGCTGCGCTCACGGCGACGGTGATCCTTTTACAAAGCCACGTGAGCGAGCAATACCGCAGCCGTGTGATGGGCCTGGCCTTCCTCGCGGCGCAGGCCTCGAACGTGGCGATGGTGGTGATCGGCCCGCTCACCGCCCGCTTCGGGCTGGCTGTGCCGCTGTACGTGTACCTCGCGCTGGCCGCGGCGGTGCTGGCATGGATAGCGCGGCGCGTGGCGCGGCAGGGGTGGCGGGTGGGCGTGCCGTAAGCTCGCGCACCTCACCGCCACGATGCCCTACACCCCTATCGACATGCCCCTGCCGCCCGACGCCCCCGAGATCCGCACCACCGCCACGCGCGAGGTCTACCGCAACCGCTGGATGCGCGTGCGTGAGGACACCATCCTGCGGCCCAGCGGCGCGGCCGGCATCTACGGCGTGGTCGAGAAGCCCGACTTCGCAGTGGTGGTGCCCTGGCAGGATGGCCGGCTGACCCTGGTCGAGCAATACCGCTATCCGGTGTCCGCCCGCTACTGGGAGTTCCCGCAGGGCTCCGCGCCGCAGGGCGAGACGGAAGGCGCGGCGCTGGCGACTGCGGAGCTGCGCGAGGAAACCGGCCTGGTGGCGGCCACGATCAGGCACGTAGGGCGGCTGTTTCCGTCCTATGGCTTCGTCACGCAGAGCTTCGACATCTACCTGGCCACCGGCCTGCAGCAGCAGGCCACGCAGCTGGAGCCGGAGGAGGAAGGCCTGGTGTGCCGCGCCTTCAGCCTGGCCGAGGTGGAGCGCATGGTGGTGGATGGCATCATCCGTGACGCGCCCACCGTCGCCGCGTTGGGCCTGCTGCGGCTCCAGGGGCTGTTGTGATGTGCCCCCACGGCGACTGACGTTTCGACGCAGCTCAGGCCATTGCCATGCGACGCGGCGCCGTGCGCCACAGGCCGAACCACTGCAGGTCGGCCAGCAGCAGCACGGTGACGGCCTGCATGATCACGTACGCCATGCCCAGTGTCGTGGGTTGCAGCGTTCCGTTGAGCAGCAGCACGGCGCACAACGCGCCCCAGCCGATGTTGCCCACCACCAGCAGCCCCACCAGGCCCCGCGGCAGCGGGTCCCGCAGTGCGAGCAGGCCCACGGCCGCGCCATACAGCAGCAGGAAGATGCCCGTGCCCATCACCAGGCTGGCGCCCAGCCCCAACAGCGGGGTGACCGTGCCGTGCAAGAAGACCTGCAACGCGCCGCAGGCGATGCAGGACAGCGCATCGGCCAGCAGCACGTTGCGCAGGAAGCGGGGGGAGGAAAAGATCGACATCGTGGGCTCCTTGGTTGGTTGAAGCCCGATGATTCCCGCGATGTCGAGGGCAGGCCATTACCGGCCAGGTAATGGCGAAGCCGCGGTGTCCGCACAAAGGCCCGCCGGGTTCACGGGCCCTTGTACGCCAGCCCTGCTTTCTCCAGCACACCGCGCCAGCGCACCTGTTCGGCCTCTTCGAATTTGCGGAAGTCGTCAGGCGAGCCGCCCTTGAGCACGATGCCGTCCGAGGAGAAGTCTTCCTGGATCTTCTTGTCGGCCAGCATGGTGTTGAGCTCCTTGTTCAGGAGGTCCACGATGGCCTGGGGCGTCTTGGCCGGTGCGCTCAGGCCGTACCAGGTGGAGAGCTCGTAGCCCGGGTACCCGGCCTCCTGCATGGTCGGCAGTTGCGGGTAGGCCGGCGAGCGCTGCACGCCGGTGGTGGCGAGGGGGCGCAGCTTCTTGCCCTCCACCACCCCCTGGCTGCTGCCCGTGGTGGCGAAGGTCACGGAGACGAAGCCTCCCACCACGTCGTTGATGGCCGGTGCCACGCCCTTGTAGGGCACATGCAGCAGGGGCACGCCGCTCAGCTGGCTGAGCAGTTCACCCCCCAGGTGGCCACCGGTGCCGTTGCCCGCGGAGCTGTACGAGAACTTGCCGGTGTTGGCGCGGGCCTGTTCCACCACGTCCCGGACGGTCTGTGCCTTGGAGTCGAAGGGCACCAGCAGCACGTAGGGTTGCAGGCCGACGAGGCCGATGGCCTTGAAGTCCTTGAGGGGGTCGTAACGCACCTTCTCCAGCACCGGCTGCAGGGCCACCCCGGCCACCGTGTTGATGACCAGCGTGTAGCCGTCCGGTGGCGCGGCCGCCACCAGCTCGGACGCCATCGTGCCGCCGGCGCCGGCCTTGTTCTCCACCACGAAGGGCTGGCCCAGGCGTTGCGAGAGGTGGTTGGCGACGGCGCGTGCGATCTTGTCCACGGTGCCGCCGGCGGCCGTGCCCGCGATGATGCGCACCGGCTTGGTCGGATAGGTCTGGGCCGATGCGGGCATCCAGGCCAGCGCGCAGGACGTGGTGATGGCGGCCATGGCCGGCCAGGTCTTCAGCAGCTTGTTCATGTGAATGTCTCCGTTGTCAGGTTGTGGGGGCAGGGCGGGTCAGGCGAAGACCGGCTCCACGGGCGGGGCCAGCAGCGCCAGCAGTTCGCGCACATCGCCCACGTCCTCCAGGTGCATCACCTGCTGTTCGATGGCGGCCTGGCGCTCGGGCGTGATCAGGCCGTCCGTGAGGTTGCGGTACTTGGCCGCGATGACCTCGCTGGTGGGTGGCGATTCGACGGAGCGCGTGGACTTGCGCACGATCTCGATGCGCTGGCCGTCCGTGAAGCTGATGGTCAGGCGCACGCGGCCATGGGACAGCGCCCCTCCATCGAACTCGGGCTGGTGACGCACCTCGACGCGTTGGAGCATGTCCCACACATCGTCGGCATCGATGCGAGACGGTGAGAACTGCTTGACCATCGCTGCGCCGTCGATGGTGGCCACCGCCAGCGCGTAGCCGATGTTCATCTGCGCGCCGATGGAGGTCAGCGGCCGCTCGGGTACCCACCAGCCGTGGTGGTAGGCCGCATGCGACACCTCGCATTCGATGCGCACGATCTCCGACGGCACGAGCTTGCGCTGGCGGCCGGCATCGAAGAGCGCGTCCAGCGGCGAATGGATCGCACCCATGGCCGCATAGGGCTTGATGATGATGCGCTCCACCTCCCAGCGTTCGCCCAGGGCCTCGGTGATCTTGGAGGCATCGGGGTCGTGGCCCTCGCCGAAGGTGGACAGGAAACCGCCGTATTCACGCTCGAACACACGCTTGATGCCGGTGTAGCCACCCTCGGCCAGCACGGCCGCGTACATGCCGTTGCGTGCCGAGAAACCATGGTGCATGCGCTTGCACATGGCCTCGTACTGCGCGGCCATGAGGCCGGCGGACTGCGTGCCTGCGAGGCCCAGCGCATCCTCAAAGCGGGCAGCATCCAGGCCGAACAGCTTGCCCACGGAGGCCGCTGCGGCGTGGGTGCCGAACACCGCACCCGAATGCCAGCCGCGCGACAACATCTGCGCGCCATGCAGCGCCATGCCCACGCGCGGGCCGACCTCGTAGCCCGCCATCGCGGCTTCCAGGAACTGACGGCCACTCACCTTGCGGCCCGGCTCTTCGGAGATGGCCCACAGCGCGGGCAGCACGATGGAGGCGCTGTGCAGCGGGCCGTAGGGATGGAAGTCGTCGAGCTCGAAGCCCTGGATGAAGGTGCCGTTCAGCAAGGCCGCGGCTGTGGCGCTGGTGCGTGTGCCCCAGCCCACGATGCTGCGGTCGCCCTGGCCCTCGAAGCGTTGCACGATCTGCGCGGCCGTGCGCGACCAGGGCAGGTGCGCGCCCACGATGGCGCAGGCGATGCCGTCCAGCGTCAGCGCCTTGGCGCGTTCGCGGGCGCTGGCAGGTGCATGGTCGAGGCGGAAGCCTTCGAGCCAGTCACACAGGCGGCCGGTGGGGCCATCGGGGTCGGTGGGGCGGCCGGGGGCCGCGGGGGGAAAGGACTTTTGTTGGACCATGGATGTCTCCGGTGGGGATGGGGTGGAAGGGGTGAAAGGAGTGGAAGAAGGGGGCTGGGTGGAAGCTGGTATCAGGCAGGCGCGGGCCAGGCCCATGGCCGTGCTGCACGGTCTGCCCGTTGCCAGGCGCGGATCAGCGCATCGTCCTTGAGCGTGAGCCCGATGTCGTCCAGGCCATGCAGCAGGGCTTCGCGCCGCAAGGGATCGACGGTGAATTCCAGGGTGGCGCCGCCGGGCGGCGTCACCGCGCGTGTCTCCAGGTCCACCGTGAATGCGGCGCCCTGTGCGGCCTGCTGTGCCAGCGCCTCGACCTGGGCCATGGGCAGGCGGATGGGCAACACGCCGTTCTGGAAGCAGTTGTTGAAGAAGATGTCGCCATAGCTGGGCGCGATCACGCAGCGTATGCCGATGCCGCGCAGCGCCCACACCGCACCTTCGCGCGACGAACCGCAGCCGAAGTTGGGGCCGGCCAGCAGGATGGGGGCCTGGCGGAAGCGGGGCTGGTTCAGGATGCACCCGGGGTCTTCGCTGCCGTCGGCGCGCAAGCGCAGCGCTTCCAGCGCATAGGGGCCCAACTGTTCACGGGCCAGGCTGGTGAGGCGGTCGATGCGGATGATCACATCGGTGTCGACGTTGGGCAGCATCAGCGGCGCGGCGGGGCCGGTGACGCGTACGAACGGTTCCATGCCTGTGGCGCTCATGCCAGGGTCCTCACGTCGGTGATGCGGCCGGTGACGGCGGCGGCTGCGGCCATGGCCGGGCTGGCCAGGTGCGTGCGTGCTCCCGGCCCCTGCCGGCCCACGAAATTGCGGTTGGAGGTGGAGACACAGCGCGCCTGGGGGGGCACCTGCTCGCCATTGGCGGCCACACACATGCTGCAACCTGGCTCGCGCCATGCGAAGCCCGCCTCCAGGAACACGGTGTGCAGGCCTTCGGCCTCGGCCGCGCGCTTGACGTTCTCCGAGCCCGGCACCACCCAGGCCTGCACGCCCGCTGCCACCTGGCGGCCCCGTGCGACATCGGCCGCCGCGCGCAGGTCGGACAGGCGCGAGTTGGCGCAGGAACCGATGAAGACCCAGTCCACCGGTGTGCCGGCGATGGTGGCGTTGGCCTGCAGGCCCATGTAGTCCAGTGCTGCGGACCAGGCCTCGCGTTGGGGCTGGTCCGCTGCGTCGGAAGGGACCGGTATCCGGCCGCCGATGGCGATGGTGTGTTCGGGGCTGGTGCCCCAGGTGATGGTGGGCGACACCTGCGCGGCATCTATCACTTCTTCGTGGTCGAACACCGCATCGGCGTCGCTGTGCAGGCTGCGCCAGTCCCTTTCGGCGGCTTCGAAGGCATCGCCCTGGGGAGCATGCGGCCGGCCGCGCAGCCAGTCGATGGTGCGTTCATCGGGCGCCACCATGCCGAAACGCGCACCCAGTTCCACGCTGAGGTTGCACAGTGTCAGGCGGGCCTCCACCTCCAATGCGGCGATGGCCTCGCCCGCGAACTCGATGGCGTAGCCCACACCCGCTGCGGCACCCAGGCGGCCGATGGTGTGCAGCGCCAGGTCCTTGGCCGTCACGCCGGGCGCCAGCCGGCCGTCGTAACGGATGCGCATGCGCTTTGGCTTCTGCTGGCGCAGCGTTTGCGTGGCCAGGACGTGCGTGCTCTCGGACGAGCCCACGCCAAAGGCCATGGCGCCGACGCCGCCATTCGTGCAGGTGTGGCTGTCGCCGCAGACCACGGTGAGCCCCGGCAGCACGATGCCCAGTTCCGGCCCCATCACATGCACGATCCCCTGGCCCGGCTGGCCCAGGTCGAACAGGGGCACACCCATTTCGGTGCTCCGTGCCTTGAGCGCCGCATGCAGCTTGCCGCCCAGCGGGAAGGTGGTGGCCACGCGGCCGGGCTGGCTGGAGACGGCATGGTCGGGTGTGGCGAACACCAGCTGCGCGTCGTGCAATGGCAGGCCGCGGGCCTGCACCTCGGCCAGGGCTGGTGGGCCGGACAGATCGTGCAGCAGGTGGCGGTCGATGTGCAGCAAGGCCCAGCCGTCGCCCAGGTCCTTGACCACGTGGGCGTTCCAGATCTTGTCGAAGAGGGTCAGGCCCATCACGTGATCTTCCGCGCGGACTCGCCACCCATCGTCGCGCCCGCATTGAAGCGCGTGCGCAAGGCATCCCACTCGTCGGCACCGAAGCGTCGGAAGGTCTGTGCGACTGTGGCGCTGGTGGCCGGTGCCTGGTGCGAGGCCTTGACGGCAGCCAGCGCAGCATCTCCCGCCTCGATGGCGGCCTTGAGCATCAGGCCCGGCAGTATGGCGAGCTTGTAGCCCATCTGCTCGGCCTCGCGCAGGTCGAATACGGGCGTACGCCCACCGGGCACCACGTTGAGTAGGCAGGGGCCGTGCACGCTGCGGGGCACCAGCGCCACCTCGTCCAGCGTCTGCATGGCTTCCACGAAGGCCATGTCCGCGCCCGCGTCGATGGCGGCGTTGGCACGCCACAGCGCTTCTTCCACGCCCAGCATGGCCCGCGCATCGGTGCGCGCGATGACCACGAAGTCCGGCGTGCGGCGCGCTTCCACGGCCGCGCGGATCTTGGAGACGAAGTCCGCACGCGGCACCACTTCCTTGCCGTCCAGGTGGCCGCAGCGCTTGGGCGAGACCTGGTCCTCGATGTGGATCCCGGCGATGCCGCGCGCCTCGTACTCGCGCACCGTGCGGGTCACGTTGAGCTCGTTGCCATACCCCGTGTCGGCATCGGCGATCAGCGGGATGGTGATGGAGCGCGCCATCACGGCCGCGTTGCCCACCATCTCGTCCATCGTGAGCAGGCCGAAATCCGGCAGGCCCCGCGCGGCCGAGGTGCCGGCGCCGGTCATGTAGGCGGCCTGGAATCCGGCCTGCTCGATGAGCCGGGCGCCGATGGCGTCGTAGGCACCGGGCGCGATGAGCATGCCGGGTTGCTGCAGGAGATGCCGAAGCTGGGCGGCGGGGGAATGGGGCATGGGGTGTCTCCGCGATGCAGTTGAGTTGCTGTTGTTATATTCTAAGTACAACTGAAGTGATGCGTCAACCGCCGCGCTTTGGTTGGCCCGGTTCGTGTGCATGGCCTTGGTATGCTGCGGGGCCGCTTCCTCTCCCTGCCCGCCGCTTGTCTCTTGCTCTCCATGGCCCGCCCACCCGCCAACGCGCCCACCCTGTCCCATACCCCTGGCACGGCATTGCACCGCCAGATATTCGTGTTGCTGCGCGAGGAGATCGCGCGCGGCGTGTATGCGGCCACGGGCGTGTTGCCCAAGGAGGAGGCCCTCTGCGAGCGTTTCTCGGTATCGCGCATCACGGTGCGGCGCGCCCTGGCCGACCTGGCGCATCTGAACCTGATCGAGCGGCGCCATGGCAAGGGCAGTTATGTGCGCAGCGATGCGCTCACCGCGCGCGTGATCCCTTCGCTGAGCGTGATCGACTCGCTGCACAAGACCGCCATCGAGACCGAGGTGAAGGTGCTGAAGGTGGAACAGGCCGAGCCGCCCGCAGACATCGCCGCGATGCTGCAACTTCCGCCCGGTGCACGCGCCACGCGCGCGCTGCGCCTGCGCAGCATCGCCGGCGTGCCGGTGATGCTGACCGAGGCCTGGGTGCCGGCGGACGTGGGACGCAAGGTCACGGCCGCGGCCCTGCGCAAGAAGCCGCTCTACCTGATCCTGATGGACCAGGGTGTGCGCTTCGGGCGCGTGGTGCAGGAGATCACCACCCAGCTGGCCGACCCCGTGCGCGCGGGCTGGATGCAGGTGGAGACCGGCAGCCCCATGCTGAAGATGATGCGCCTGATGCACGACCAGGACGCGCGCCCCGTGCAGCAGCTCACGGTGCTGGTGACGCCCGAGCGCAGCCGCATCCTGATGGACATTCCGGGGGAACTCGTGAACACCTTCAGTGCGGGGCAGTTCATCCATGACGTGGGTGGGCAGCCGACGCCGGGGCGCTGACTTCCCCGGCCGAGGGCTGCGCTTGCGGCCTCTGTGCGGCGGGCGGAGGGCCAATGCACCTCGTGTGCGGGCGTCGGTGGCCACAGCGGCAAAATGCGGGTCACGCCAGTCTCTGCATTCCCCTTCCGTTCGCCATGTCCCAGCCTAGCCATACGCCCCTCTCCACCACCGCCTCCGTCGTCACGGGCGAGGCGCTGCTGGCGTCGGCGCGCGAGGTGCTGCACACCGAGGCCGATGCCGTCCGCGCCCTGGCCGCGCGCCTGGGGGATGACTTCCTGGCGGCCGTGCAGATGGTGCTGGCCTGCCGTGGCAGGGTCGTGGTCTGCGGCATCGGCAAGTCCGGGCACATCGCCCGCAAGATCGCGGCCACGCTCGCCAGCACGGGCACGCCCGCCTTCTTCCTGCACCCGGCCGAGGCCAGTCACGGCGACATCGGCATGGTGGCTGCGGAGGATGTGGTGCTGGCACTGTCCAACTCGGGGGAGAGCGCTGAGATCCTGGCCATCCTGCCGGCGCTGAAGCGCCAGGGCGTGCGCCTGATTGCCGTGACGGGCGCGCCCCTGTCCACCCTGGCCAGCGGGGCCGACGTGCACCTCGATGCGGCGGTGGAGAAGGAGGCCTGTCCGCTCGGCCTGGCACCCACCTCCAGCACCACGGCCGCATTGGCGCTCGGTGACGCGCTGGCGGTGGCGCTGCTGCAGGCGCGCGGATTCAGCGCCCAGGATTTTGCGCGTTCGCATCCGGGCGGCAAGCTCGGCCGGCGTCTGCTGGTGCGTGTCAGCGACGTGATGCACGCGGGTGCGGCACTGCCGAAGGTGGGCGATGGCGCCACCTTGACCGAAGCGCTGCTGGAGATGAGTGCCAAGGGCCTGGGCATGACCGCCGTGGTGGACGATGCACAACGCGTGCTGGGTGTGCTGACCGATGGGGACCTGCGCCGCACGCTCACGGCCGGCGC
Organism: Burkholderiaceae bacterium; assembly: GCA_965278985.1. Taxonomy (GTDB): domain Bacteria; phylum Pseudomonadota; class Gammaproteobacteria; order Burkholderiales; family Burkholderiaceae_C; genus CAISIP01. The sequence goes on from OZ257131.1 coordinate 6,229,960, forward strand.
CGATTTGCGGGGCATGCGGGTGGTCGATGCCATGACGCGCAACCCGCGCACCATCGAGGCTGGCCTGCTGGCCGCCGAAGCCGTGCAGCGCATGGAAAAGCTCCGGATCAACGGGCTGCTGGTGGTGGACGCCGAAGGGTGCCTGGTGGGCGCCTTCAACATGCATGACCTGCTGCGGGCCGGTGTGCTGTAGCCCTGCGCCAGGGCGATCAACATGGAAATCTGAAATGGGAAGTTCGATGATTGCAATCGGTGCGCAGGTGCAGGTCGCCAACGACGCGGCGTTCACGCTGTTCGGTGGCGTCAACGTGCTGGAGTCGCGCGACCTGGCGCTGCGGGCCTGCGAGGAATATGTGCGGGTGACGACCAAGCTCGGCATCCCCTATGTCTTCAAGGCGAGTTTCGACAAGGCCAACCGTTCGTCCATCCATTCCTACCGTGGCCCGGGCCTGGAGGAAGGGCTGCGCATCTTCGAGGCCGTGAAGGCGCAGTTCGGTGTGCCCGTGCTCACCGACGTGCACGAGCCGTGGCAGGCGCAACCGGTGGCCGAGGTGGTGGACGTGCTGCAGCTGCCGGCCTTCCTCGCGCGGCAGACCGACCTGGTGGTGGCGCTGGCCCGCACGGGCCGCGTCATCAACATCAAGAAGCCGCAGTTCATGAGCCCGCCGCAGGTGCAGAACATCGTGGAGAAGTTCCGCGAGGCCGGGAACGAACAGCTCATCCTTTGTGACCGGGGCACCTGCTTCGGTTACGACAACCTGGTGGTCGACATGCTGGGCTTTGGCGTCATGAAGCAGGCCTGCGGCGGCCTGCCGGTGATTTTCGATGTGACCCACGCGCTGCAGCAGCGCGACCCCGGTGGTGCGGCTTCCGGGGGGCGGCGCCAGCAGATCGTGGAGCTGGCGCGTGCGGGGCTGGCCACGGGCCTGGCGGGCATGTTCCTGGAGGCGCATCCGGATCCGGACAAGGCCTTGTGTGATGGTCCCAGTGCCTTGCCGCTGGACCAGCTGGAGCCCTTCCTGACGCAGCTCAAGGCGCTGGACGATCTGGTGAAGTCCTTCGCGCCCTTGCACATCGCCTGAGCTGCGCACAACGCCACCAACAAAAAGGGGAGCCAGCGGCTCCCCTTTTTCATGGTCATGCGTTCGGCCCGCAGGCCGGCGATGTCACTGCGGCTTGTAGCCCGCGTTCTTGACCATCGTGGTCCAGCCCTGCGTCGTGGCTTGCACGCGGGCGGCCAGTTCGGCCGGCGTGCTGCTCATGGGCACGATGCCCAATGCACTGACCTTGTCGGCGAATTCGGGGGACTTGACCACCTTGGTGATGGCGGCGTTGTAGCTCTGGATCAGGTTCGCGGGCGTGCCGGCCGGCGCGAACATGGCGGCGAAGATCACGTCCTCGTAACCTTTGATGCCCTGCTCCGCGTAGGTGGGCACCTCGGGCATCACGGGCAAGCGCTGCGTGCCGTTGACGGCAAGGATGCGGACCTTTCCGGCCTTGACGTGCTGCTGCATCACGGCGATGGAGCCGATGCCGGCTGCCAACTGGCCGCCAACAAGGTCTAACGCCACGGGGCCGTCACCCTTGTAGGGAACGGAGACGAGATCGGTACCCAGCGCCTTGCCCACGATGCCGACCGCGAAGTCCGGTGCGCTGGCCGGAGCCGGCACACCCACATTGCCCTTCCCGGGGTTGGCCTTGGCCCAGGCCGCGAACTCCTTCATGCCGCCGGCCGTCAGGCCCGTGGCCACGGGGCTGATGGCGAACACATCGGGGCTGATGCCCACCAAGCCGATCGGCGCGAAATCCTTGGCCGTGTCGTAGCCCGGGTTGAGCATGGTCAGCGGGATCATCGACACCGTGTGGCTGTTCGACATGAAGATGGTGGTGCCATCGGGCTTGGCCGCCTTCAGGGCCTGGGCGGCGATCTGGCCACCGGCGCCGGGGCGGTTGTCCACCACGACGTTGCGGCCCAGCTCCTGCTGCATGCCCTGGGCGAGCATGCGCGCGACGGCGTCCGAGCTGCCGCCGGCGGGGAAACCGACCAGCAGGCGGATGGTGTTGTCCTGCGCGAAGGCGCTGGAGGTGGCGGCGGCCATGCCCAGCGACAGGGCCAGGGACAGCAGCGTGCGGCGGGAAGGGGCGGAGTGTTTCACGGTGGGACTCTTTCAGGAAAGGTGGTCGGCAGCGCCGGAGAGGCAGGTACGGATGGTAGCGCCGGCCGTGGGGCGAATGCAGCAAGGTCCGTGCCGACCGCACGCTTCAGAGGGCATGTGATCCATTACGTGGCAGGTCATGGCCGTGCCACCGGGCTGGCCGTAGCATGCGCCCATGAGCAACGCCCACACCCATCCCGTGCACCAGGCCGCACCCGCGCCTTTCGGTGTGCACCTGCGCACTTGGCGCCAGCGCCGCCACCTGAGCCAGCTGGACCTGGCGAACGAGGCGGAGATCTCCACGCGCCACCTGAGCTTCGTGGAGACGGGCCGTGCCGAGCCCAGCCGCGAGATGGTGCTGCGCCTGGCCGAGCGCCTGGCCATTCCGCTGCGCGAGCGCAACACCCTGCTGGTGGCGGCGGGGTATGCACCCATGTACCGCGAGCGGGCGCTGGACGACCCCGCGCTGGCCGCGGCGCGGGAAGCGGTGGAGCTGGTGCTGCGCGGACACGAACCCTTCCCGGCCGTGGCGCTGGACCGGCACTACAACGTGGTGGCGATGAACCGCGTGGTGCCGCTGTTCATGGAGGGCATCACCCCCGCGCTGCTGGCGCAACCGCCCCTGAACGTGTTGCGCCTGAGCCTGCACCCGCAGGGCATCGCCCCACGCATCCAGAACCTGCTGCAGTGGCGCCACCACCTGTTCGAGCGCCTGCGCCAGCAGATCGCCGCGACGGCGGACCCGCAGCTTGTTGCGCTGCTCGAGGAACTGCGCGCGCTGCCGTTGCCCGAGGGCCACGAGGAGACGCATGTGGAAGGCGAGCACCTGGGCGTGGTGATGCCCTTCCGCCTGCGCTCTCCCGCGGGCACGCTGTCGTTCATCAGCACCTTGACGATCTTCGGCACGCCCAATGACGTGACGCTGCAGGAGCTGGCGGTGGAGTCCTTCTTTCCGGCCGATGCCTTCACGGCGAAGGTGTTGCGAGAACGCGAAGGCGAGGGCCTTCGGGCCGCCGGCGAAGGCTGAAGGGATAGGGATGGTCGCAGCGCGCGGGTGAGAAGCTCAGCCGCCCGCGCCCGGCATGGCCTCCAGCAGCCGGATCGGGGCTTCTAGCACCTCGGCGCGGCCTCCGGGTGCCCACCAGAACCAGACCGCCCGCAGTAGCTCGCTGCCCTGGTTCACCATGCGGTGCGCGACTTCGGGCGCGTGGTAGATGGCCATGCCAGGCTTCGCCTCGAAGCACACTTCGCCCACGGTCCATTGGGCGCAGCCGCTCAGCACGACGTAGATCTCGGGCGCGGGATGCGCGTGGCTGGGGTAGTAGCCACCGGGCTGCAGCTCCAGCATGCCCATGCGCACGTCCTGCTGCGGCACGCCCGGCCAACCTGCAGGGCCTGCGCCGATGAGGGTGTTCCAGTGCACCACCTGCTGCAAGGCTTCGGGGTAGTTGGCAGCGGAAGTCCATGGGACCTGGTCTGCTTCCACTCGGATGGGAGACGGTACGGTATCTTGCTTCAAAGGGGTGCCTCCAGGACGCCTGCATGACTTATGCAAGCTGAACGCCGAGATGACGAAAGTGGGCGTCGACCGTCAACACGGGCACGCCGTGCCGCCGGGCCACTGCTGCGATCAGCGCGTCGGTCAGCGGCAACTGGATGCCCTTGGCGCGCAGTGCCTGCAAGCTGTTGCCTGCGGCAGTCCAATCCGAGTCCTCGACCGGCAGGCGCTCGACGTTCGCGAACAGGAACTCCAGCTGCTGCTTTTCCTTGTTGCCTTTCACGCCCTGCAGCAGTTCGGCCACGGTCACGCTGCAGAACAGCGCCGTGTCGTCGGCCAACGCTTGTTCCACCTTGTCGCCCAGAGCCCCGTCGCGCGCGCGCAGGAAATCCACCCAGCCACAGGTGTCGATGAGCAGTTGTTGGCTCATTTCGCTGCGGTGTCCAGCGCGCGCAGCTGCCGCCAGTTGTCCTCCACCTGCACCTGCCCGCGCAAGGCCAGCACTTTCTGTTTGCGTGCCTGGCGCAGATAGGCTTCCAGTGCGTGGCGGATGGCGGCGACGGTGCTTTCCTCGCCGGTCGCCTTCATCAGGCTGGCGACGATTTCGTCGTCAATGGTGATCGTTGTACGCATCAAGATTTCTCCGCGAAGACATCACCATCATAACGATGGGATGCGTTCGCCGCAACGGAGCCGGCTCGGTTGCTGGCGCGGTGCGCTCAGGCGTCGAGCAACGGCAGGCTGCGGCGCGCAAGCATGCTCTGAGGGGCCATCCAATCCAGGATGACGTCGAAATGGTTGCGCTCCGCCACCTCGTAATACGTCGTGTCATTGCCCTGCGCGATGCAGGCCGCAGCATACTGGCGCGACTGGCGCTTGAACTCGTCCGTGTCGTGCTCGGCCACCACCACGTGCAGCACGCGCGCGGGACCGGGCAGGTGGTGCTGGGGGCTCAGGGCGCGTGCGCGGGCATCGTCCAACTGCAGCCAGGCGTTGGGCGCGGCGTGGCGCACGGGCTCCAGGTCGAACAGGCCGCTGACCAGCACGCCTGCCTGCACCACGTCGTCGGGCACCGCATGCGCGGCGTGCCAGCCGGTCGCCAGCACCATGGCTGCCAGATGGCCGCCCGCCGAGCTGCCTGCCACCACCATGCGCTTGCGCGCGCCCACCTGCAGCCGCTCGGCGTGGGTGTAGAGCCACGCCACAGCGCGCCGGCATTGGTCCACCATGGTCTCCAGCCGCGCGGCGGGGGCAAGGCTGTAGTCCAGCGCGGCGACGGCGATGCCGTGCTGCGTGAAGTTGCGCGCCATGAAAACCGAGTCCTCGCGGCCCAGCGAGCGCCAGTAGCCACCGTGGATGAACAGGAACAGCGGCGCGTCTGGCTGGCCCGGCACGGGGAAGAGGTCGAGGTGCTCGTCTTCGCCGGGCCCGTAGGCCAATGCGCGTTGGCAGGGCAGCGTGGCGTACACCGGTGCCGACAGCTCGGCGTATTTGCGGATTTCCACCTCCGCGTCGGGCACCGTGCCGCGTGCGCTGTAGGCGCGGTCCCGTTCGGCCTGCGACCAGTGGCGCCAGGCTTGTGCATCGTTGCGTGGTTCGTGGTCAGACACCGAGGCTCTCCTTCAGTTCGCCGCGCGCATCCATCAGCGCCGCGGAGCTGCCGCGCCAGATGCTGCGGCCCTTCTCCAGGATGTAGTGCGTATCGGCCAGCCGCATCAGCGGCACCAGGTTCTTGTCGATGACCAGCACCGACAAACCGCTGTTCTTGAGCGTGGCCAGGCAGTCCCAGATCTCGCCGCGCACGATGGGGGCAAGGCCCTCGGTGGCCTCGTCCAGCACCAGCAGTTTGGGATTGGTCATCAGCGCGCGGCCGATGGCCAGCATCTGCTGCTCGCCGCCCGACAAGTTGGCGCCCAGGTTGCCCGCGCGCTCGCGCAGGCGCGGGAACAGGCCGTAGACGCGCTCCAGCGTCCACGCGTCCTTGCGCCCCAGCCGGTTGTGGGCCGTGGCCACGAGGTTCTCGCGCACCGTGAGGTTGGGGAACACCTGGCGCTGTTCGGGCACCAGGCCAATGCCCAGCCGCGCCGTGGCGTGGGAAGGCCAGCGCGTGGTGTCCTGGCCAGCGAAGCGGATGTTGCCGCCGCGCGGCGCGAGGATGCCCAGGATGCAGCGCACCGTGGTGGTCTTGCCCATGCCGTTGCGGCCCAGCACGGTGACGAACTCGCCTTCGGCCACCGACAGGTCCACGCCGAACAGGGCCTGTGCGTCACCGTAGCTGGCCTGCAGGCCCTGCACTTCCAGCAATGCGTTCTTGGAGGCAGTCATTCCAATTTTCCTTGGCGCACCACCCTCAGCGCTTGATGAGCAGGTGCTCCTATCGAGTGCACCCGTGGAACCGGCTCTGCCGGGCCACCGGGTGCGCCCCCCAGTGGGGGGTATAGGACGCTACACGCAGTGAGCGTCCGTAACGGGGGGCGTGTCATTGCGGCAACTCCTCGTCGCCGAGGTAGGCAGTGCGCACGCGTTCGTTCTCGCGGATCGCCCGTGGCGTGCCGCTGGCGATGACGGCGCCGTTGACCAGCACCGAGATGTGGTCGGCCAGGGCGAAGACGGCGTCCATGTCGTGCTCGATCAGCAGGATGGTGTAGCGCTGCTTGAGGCCTGAGAGCAGCGCCACCACGCGCAGCGATTCCTGGTGGCTCATGCCGGCCATGGGTTCATCGAGCAGCAGCAGCCGGGGTTGGGCCACCAGCACCATGGCCAGTTCCAGCTGGCGGCGTTCGCCGTGCGCAAGCTCGGCCACGCGGTGGTGCGTGCGCGGCGTCAAGCCTGCCTGCGCGATGGCCGCGTGCGACGGCTCCATGAGGCGAGGCCGCTGCCGCAACGGTGTCCACATGCCGAAGCTGTGCCCGCAGTGGGCCTGCATGGCCAGCGCCACGCATTCCAGCACCGTCCATTCCGGGAACACCGAGGTGATCTGGTAAGAGCGCCCCAGGCCGCGCAGCGCGCGCTGGTCCGCGCGCAGTGCCGTGACCCGCTCGCCGGCCAGGAATACCTCGCCGCTGTCGGGCCGCAGTTCGCCGCTCAACTGGCCGATCAGCGTGGTCTTGCCGGCGCCATTGGGGCCGATGATGGCGTGCAGTTCGCCCGGAGCCAGTGAGAGGTTCACATGGTCCGTGGCCAGCAGGCCACCGTATCGCTTGACGAGGTCGAGGGTCTGCAGCGCAGGGGTCGCAGGCGTGGCAGGGGCGGTCATGGCGACACCTCCGCGCGCGCCTTGCGCGCCCGCGCCGCATCCCAGTCCAGCAGGAAGCCATAAAGCCCGCGCCGGGCCATCAGCGCCACCAGCACGATGATCGGGCCCAGGATGATCATCCAGCGGTCGGTGAGGGCCTTCAGGATGTCTTCCAGCCCCAGCAGCGCGAGTGCGCCCACCAGCGGGCCCAGCACGGTGCCCATGCCGCCGATCACCACCATCACGATCAGTTCCCCCGAGATGGTCCAGGCCAGGTAGGCGGGGGAGGCGTACCCCGTAAGGTTGGCGTACAGCAGGCCCGCGATGCCAGCGACCACGCAGGACAGCACATAGGCCGACAGGCGGTAACGCAGAGTGGGATACCCCAGCGCCTGCATGCGCCGCTCGTTCATGCGGCAGCCCTGCAGCACCATGCCGAAGGGCGCGTGCACCATCCGCGACACCACCAGCACCACGCCCGCCACCAGCAGCAGCGCCGCGTAATACAGCGCCGTGGGCGAACCCAGGTGGAACAATCCGAAGTCGCTTCGCGCCGTGATGGACAGTCCGTCGTCACCGCCGTATTGCTTGAGGCTCACGAACAGGAAATAGAACAGCTGCGAGAAAGCCAGCGTGATCATGATGAAGGCGATGCCACTGGTGCGCAGCGACACCCAGCCGGTGAGCGCGCCCGCCAAAGCACACACCACGACGGTCACCAGCAGCTGCAGCCAGCCGTTGTCCACACCGTGGTGCGCCAGCAGGCCTACTGCGTACGCGCCCAAGCCCAGGTACATCGCGTGGCCGAAACTCACCATGCCGCCGTAGCCCAGGATCAGGTTCAGGCTCAGCGCCGCCAGCGCGAGGATCAGCACGCGCGTGGTGAAGGTGACCATGAAGGGCTGGCCGGTGCCTTGCGCGTACAGCGGCAGCAAGGCAAAGCCGCCCAGCAGCAGCACACCGGCCCAGAAGGTGGAACGTGCGGAAAGCTTCATGCGTTCTTCACCGGGAACAACCCTTGCGGCTTGAAGGCCAGCACGCCCACCATGAAGAGGCAGATCAGCATGGACGAGATGGCAGGCCCCGCGGCCTGGGCCGTGCTGCGGTCGATGATCTCGCGCAGCAGCATGGGCAAAAAGGCGCGCCCCGCCGTGTCGATGACCCCCACGATCAGCGCGGCGAAGAAGGCGCCGTGCACCGAGCCTATGCCACCGATCACGATGACGATCATCACCAGGATCAGGATGGGCTCGCCCATGCCCGGCTGCACCGACAGGATGGGCCCGCTCATCAGGCCCGCGAGCCCGGCCAGCGCGCCGCCCAGCGAGAACACCAACGCATTGATGCGCCGGATGTTCACGCCCAGCGCCGCCACCATCACCGGGTTCACCGAGCCGGCGCGGATCAGCATGCCCACCCGCGTGCGGGCGATGAGCCAGTAACACAGCCCCGCGGCCAGCAGGCCGGCCACGATGATGGAGAAGCGGTACAGCGGGTAGTTGATGCCCAGGAAACTGACCGTGCCCGAGAGCTGCTCCGGCACGTTCATGTAGGAGGGCGAGGCACCCCACACCCAGCGCGCCAGCTCGTTGAAGAACAGGATCAGCCCGAAGGTGGCCAGCACCTGGTCCAGGTGGTCACGCGCATACAGCCGCCGCGCGATCAGCCACTCCACCAGCGCGGCCAGCAGCGCCCCGCCCGCGATGGCGGCCACGCCGGCCAGCAGGAAGGACTCGCTGCGCCCGTAGACCGTGGCCGCGAAATACGCGCCCATCATGTACAGGCTGCCGTGCGCCAGGTTCACGAAGTTCATGATGCCGAAGACCAACGTGAGGCCGGCCGACAGCATGAACAACAACACGCCCAGCTGCAGGCCGTTGAGCAGCTGGATGAAGAAGAGGGAGGTGGTCATCGCGCCGGAGGACGAAGGAATGGGCCGCCGCTACAGCGCCGCCGAAGCGGAGCGTGGGCGGCGTCCGAGGGAGAGGGCGGGGCGGCCCTGCAAACGAAGCCGTCCCGCGCGGTACGTCACTTCATCGCGCACTGCGACGCGTAGGCGTCCGCATGGTCCTTCAGCACCACGCCCTTGGCCGTGAAGGCGGCCTGGCCCGCGGCGTTCTTCGCCACGTCCACGCGGTAGTAGTTGCGGATCGGGAACTGGTTGTTGTTGAACTTGAAGGGGCCGGCCACGGACTTGAAGTCGGCGGCCTTCAGTGCGGTGCGGAAAGCCTCCTTGTTGTCCACCTTGCCGCCGGTTTTCTTCAGGGCCGAGTCCAGCAGCTTGGCCGCGTCGTAACTCTGCGCCGCGTACAGCGAGGGCACGCGGTTGTACTTCTTCTGGAAATCCTCGACAAACTTCTTGTTCTCGGGATTGTCGAGGTCCGGGCTGTAAGGCGAGCCGGTGATGGCGCCGATGGCGATGTCCTTCAGCGCGGGCAGTGTGCTGCCGTCCACCGTGGAGGTGGACATCAGCGGGATCTTGCCCAGCAGGCCGGCCTGCTGGTACTGCTTGACGAAGTTCACACCCATGCCGCCGGGGTAGAACACATAGACCGCATCGGGGTTTGCGGCCTGCAGCTGGGCAATCTCGGCCGAGTAGTCGGGCTGGTTGACCTGGGTGTAGATCTCGTCTACGGGCTTGCCCTTGTACTGGATCTTGAAGCCCGAGAGCGCGTCCTTGCCGGCCTGGTAGTTGGGGGCCATCAGGTAGACCTTCTTGTAGCCCTGCGCCTGCGCGTAGGCGCCCATGGGCTCGTGCAGCGCATCGTTGTTCCACGAGGTGGAGAAGAACATCGGGCTGCAGCCCTTGCCCGTGACGGGTGTGGGGCCGGCGTTGGAGCCGATCAGGAACACGCCCGCATCGGTGATGGGCTTGTGGATCGCCATCATCACGTTGGAGAAGGTCACGCCCGTGATAATCGGCACCTTGTCTTTCTCGATGAGTTTCTTGGCCAGCTCCACGCCCAGGTCGGCCTTGAGCTGGTCGTCCTCCTTGATCACTTCGATGGTGCTGCCGCCGAGCTTGCCGCCCAGCTCCTGCACGGCCAGCATGAAGGCGTCGTACTGGTCCTGGCCCAGCGCGCCGGCCGGCCCGGACATCGTGCCGATGAAACCGATCTTGAGGCTCTGGGCCGAGGCGATGCCGCCCGTGGCGGCCAGCGCGCAGGCCAGGGCCAGGGTGCGGATCTTGTGGATCGAAGAAGCTTTCACGCGGATCTCCTGAGGGAAGAGGGGGGTTGGGAGGTGTGGGAAAAGTGTACGTGGGCAGGGCCTGCGGGATTACCCAGGAATACCCGCGCGGCCCAGTTGCGGAAAGTGCTGGGCGGCGCGCTGGTGCCAGGTCTGCCAGTCGCGCCCGCTGTGCACCTGGCCACAATGGCCGCACATGCGCTGCTCCGCGGGCGTGTCGTAGAAGGACGCGAAAGCCTTGGGCAGGTCTTCGACGATGCTCTGCAACTGGATCTCGCGCCGCGCCACCAACTGGCCGCAGTCGGCGCAGTACCACTCGAAGGCATCGATCACACCCGCGGGCCGGGCGCGTTCGATCACGGTGCACAGGCTGCCCGGGTTCGGGCGCTGCGGCGAATGGCGGACGAACGCGGGCAGCAGGAACACATCGCCTTCGCGCAGCGGGATGCGCTCGAACTGGCCACGGTCCGCGATCAGCAGCGAGGCCTCGCCCTTGAACTGGTGGAAGTATTCCTCGTAGGGGTCCACGTGGAAGTCCGTGCGCTGGTTGGGGCCGCCCACCACGGTGCAGATGAGGTCGGAGTCCTTCCAGATCTGCTGGTTGCCCACCGGGGGCTTGAGCCGGTCCTGGTGCTCGGCAATCCAGCCGCCGAAGCTCAGTGGCGCGCTGTAGTGCGTGGAAGCGGCTGGTGCGTCGTTGGTGGAGGGTGTGGTCATGGCAGGGGCTCCTTTGAACTGCAAGAACTGTTCCAGCGGATGGGCAGCGGCCGTGTCACTCGATGCGGATGCCGGCTTCGCGGATCACCTGCCCGTAACGCGCGATCTCGCTCCTGACGAAGGCCGTGAAGGCCTGCTGCCCCATGCCCGAGGGGTCCGCTCCCAGCCGTGCCAGGCTGGCCTTCACGTCGGGCAAGGCGAGCGCGGCCACGGTGCGGTCCTGCAGCGCCTGCACCACGGGCTGCGGCGTGTGCGCCGGCAGCATGAAGCCGAACCACGACAACGTCTGGTAGCCCTTGACGCCGGAGGCGTCCAGCGTGGGGATGCCGGGCAGCGTCGCGGCCGGTTGCAGGCTGGTCACGGCCAGCGCCTTGATGCGGCCCGCCTGCAACAGCGGCAGCACGGAGGGAATGTTGATGATCATGCCCGTGATCTGCCCCGAGGCAATGTCCTGCAACGCGGGTGCGGCACCCTTGTAGGGCACGTGCTGCAGGTCGACGCCCGCCATGCGCTTGAGGATCTCCACCGACAGGTGCGACAGGCTGCCGTTGCCGCCCGAGCCCAGCGTGAGCCGGCCGGGCTGGGCCCGGGCCAGCGCCAGGAACTCGGCGATGGTGTTGGCGGGCACGCCCGCGCCCACCACCAGCACATTGGCTGCGGTGCTGATCAGCACCGTGGGGGTGAAGTCGTTCAGGCTGTCGTAGGGCAGGCTGGGGTACAGCGAAGGCGTGGCGCCGTGGGTACTGCCATTGGCCAGGAACACGGTGTAGCCGTCCGGCGCCGACTTGGCGACGATGTCCGCGCCGATGCTGCCGCCCGCGCCGGGCTTGTTGTCCACCACGAAGCTCTGGCCCGTGGCCTCACCCAGCGCCTTGCCCAGCGTACGCGCCAGCACGTCGGAGCCGTCGCCCGCCGTGGTGGGCACCACGATCTTCACGGGCTTGGCGGGCCAGGCCTGGGCGTGGGCCTGCCAGGGCCATGGCAGTGCGGCGGCCAGCAGGGACAGTTGCAGCTGGCGCCGCGTGAGGTGGCCGGGGCGTGGTGCTTGTGGTGCGGTTGTACCGATGGGCATGGGTGAGGGACTCCAGGGGTCGGAATGGGGTCTGCGGGCGAATAGTCGGTGTGTAGTCCAGGCACTCAGTGCCCCGTGAGCCGTCGCAGCCAGCCACGCAGGCCGGATGCGGCCGGGCTGGCAGCGGAGGGTGCAGCGGGCACAGGGGCATGCGGGTCGCCGGCCATAGGGGGCTTGGTACGGGCTTCGGCTTCTCCATCGATTTCCGTATCGCCATTGGTCTCGTTCACGGTCGTGAGCACGTCCTCCGCCGCCAATTGCTGCACCAATCGCCGGCACCACACCCCAGCAAGGTGCACACGGTAGGCCGCGCTGGCATGCACGTCGCCCTGGGCGGCGTCTTCGACCAGCGCCACGCCTTGCAGTGCATCCGCGTGCCAAAGGTAACGCAGGGCGGCCTCGGCGGCTGTGTGGCGGACCGCGCCCTGGCCCAGCCCCGTGAGGGCCACGCGCACCGCACCGTCGCCGAAGCGCGCCATGGCCACGCCGACCATGGCAAAACGCGAAGCCGCCTGCTCGTGCTTGTGGTACGCCGCCTGCAGCACCCGCGGGAAACGCACGGAGGTCAGCAACTCGCCCGGCGCCAGTGCGGTGGCGTACATGCCCTGGAAGAAGTCGTCTGCCGCGATCTGCCGGCGGTCCGTGCAGACGGTGGCGCCCATCGCCAGCACGCCGGCGGGCCAGCAGGCGGCCGGGTCGTTGTGGGCCAGCGCGCCGCCCAGCGTGCCCACCTCGCGCACCTGCTGGTCCGCGATGCCGCCGGCCAGTGCTGCGAGCATGGGGCAGAAACCCTGCACCAGGGGCGACTCGGCCACGTCGGCATGCGTGGCCAGCGCGCCGATGTGCAGCTGGTTGTCCTTCAGCCGGATCTCGCGCAGGGCCCGGATGTCCTGCAAGTCCACCAGGTGGGTGGGTGCGGACAGGCCCAGCTTCATGGCCGCCAGCAGGCTCTGCCCACCAGCCAGAGGCCGGGCCTCGCTGCCGTGTTGCTGCAGCAATGCCAGGGCCTCTGGCAAAGACTTCGGGCGCAGGTAGCCGAAGGGTGTCATGGTGTGGCACGCAGCGCGCGCAGCCCTTCGCACACTGCCGCCACGATGCCTTCGTAGCCGGTGCAGCGGCACAGGTTGCCGGCCAGCGCGCGGCGCACGGCCTCGGGCTCGGCCGCCACCTCCTCGTCCACCATCGCCAGCGCGCGCATCACGAAGCCGGGTGTGCAGTAGCCGCACTGCAGCGCATGGTGGCGGCTGAAGGCCTGTTGCATCACATGCAGCGGCGCGTCCGGTGCGGCCACGCCCTCGATGGTGGTCACGGAGCGGCCCGCGCACTGCAGGGCCAGGCGGTTGCAGGACTTCTGCGCGCGGCCGTCCACCAGCACCGTGCAGGTGCCGCACTGCGCGGTGTCGCAGCCCTCATGCGTGCCGCGCAGCCCCAGCCCGTCGCGCAGCAGCGCCACCAGCAGCGTGCCGGGGTCGTCCAGCGTGGTGGACACGGGGCGCTGGTTGACCTGCAGTTGCAGGGGATAGGTGGTCACGGCCTCTTGGCCCTCCTGGAACCTGCGCTGTGGCGTGCCATCGTGCGGGTGTGCAAGAAGGGTGTGCGCATCAACCTGGCCTCAGCCCGGAACGTGCGAAGGCAGCGCGCGTCGCGGCGCGTTCGGCCTCCGTGAGTTGCAGCAGTGGCCGGCGCACCGGGCCACCATGCTGGCCCAGCAGCTCCTGCCAGTATTTCGCATGCGCCTGCGGCTTGCCATGCGGCTTGCTCTCGCGGAAGGCGTCGCGCGCGGGCTGCAGGCTGTCGCGCACCTTGCGTGCCTCGTCGGTGCGGCCCGCCAGGGCCAGCCGTGTGTAGTCGTTGATACGCCGGTCCTGCGCGGTCTGCAGCAGGAAGGGCGGTGTGGAGCAGAGGTACAGCTTCCAGCCCAGTGTGAGCATGTTGTCCAGCCAGTCTTCTTCAGAGGGGTGGCTCACGTGGATGTGTTTGCCGGCCAGCTCGGTGAGGCGTTTGCGCTGCGCGGCGTCGCCGTTGTACTTGATGGCGACGATGTTGGGCAGCTCGGCGATGCGTGCGCACAGCTCCGGGGTCATGGTGTAGCCACAGTCCGGGTGGTTCCACATCGCGATGCCGATGTCCAGTTGCTCGGACAGGTAGCGGTAGTACTCGTAGATCGTCTCGTCGGTGTCGGCCCCGAAGTGCAGCACCGGGCTGTGCACGATCACGTAGTCCGCACCGATGTCCTGCGAATAGCGGGACAGCTCCAGCACCACGTCCAGGTTCGTGTCCGACACCGAGGTCACGATGCCGCAGGCGCCGATGCCGCCGCGCGTGCCGGCCGCCGCAGCTTCCTCGACCGCGATCTCCATCATGCGCTTGCGCTCGGGGATGGACATCGAGAAGAACTCGCCCTGTTTGCCGGCGATGAACAGGCCGCCGAGTTGCAACTCTCGGATCCAGTGGCGCAGGTTGGCGCGCAGGGCTGCTTCGTCCATGGCCAGCGTGGTGGCGTCGAAGGGCGTGAGGTTCGCGGCCCAGACGCCCGTCATGTGGTCGCGGGCGTAGGCCTTGGCGTCGGCTTTCCGGTAGGGGGTGCTCATGGTGTGGTTGCTTCTGGAGTGGATTGCATCGCGCGCCACAGCTGTTCGGCGCGCAGCGGGAATTGCAGGTCGGCTTCGCCGAAGGGGGCCAGCGCATCGCGCGCGGCGTTCATCAGCGCGGCCGGCAGGCCGATGCAGCCGGCCTCGCCCACGCCCTTGGCGCCCAGCAGGTTCAGCGGGCTGGGCGTGTGCAGCGACACGATCTCGATGGGTGGCATGTCGGTGGCGCGGGGCACGGCGTAGTCCATCAACGAGCCGGTCAGCAGCTGGCCGCTGCCATCGTAGACCAGCTGCTCCATCAGCGCCTGGCCCAGGCCCTGCGCTGCACCACCCACCAGCTGGCCGTGCGCCAGCACGGGGTTGACGATGTGGCCCGCATCGTCGGCCCACACGATGCGCTCCACGGTGGGTTCGCCAGTGTCGCGGTCGATGGCGATGCGCGCGATCACGCAGCCGGCGCTCCAGGCCTCGGCGGAGCTGAAGCGGGTCTCTGCCTGCAGCGGCAGCGCTTCACCGGCCGCGCGGCGCGCCAGCACCTCGCGGCAGGCCTGCACGATGGCGCTGCCACCGATGGCGGTGCTGCGGCTGGCCAGCGCGCCGGTGCCGGGTGGGCACAGCGCGGTGTCGCCCATCAACACCTCCACCAGTTCGGGGGCACAGCCCAGCGCCTGCGCAGCGATCTGCGCAAAAGTGCTCCCATGGCCCTGGCCCTGCGCGGGGGCGCCACTGGCCACGGTCACGCGGCCATCGGTGTGCAATGTGACGCGGGCCGATTCCGCGCCCTGGCCGCAGGGCTCGATGTACAGCGCGATGCCGATGCCCACGCGCGCACCCGCAGCGCGGCGGCGGGCCTGTGCCGCGCGCTCTTCGTCGTAACCGAAGCGCGCGCAGGCGGTGTCCAGCAGCGCGGGGTAGTCGCCAGAATCCAGCACCTCGGCGGTGGGGGTGGTGAGGGGCATCTGCGCGGCGGAGATCAGGTTGCGCCGGCGCAGGTCGACCGGATCGATACCGGCGGCACGCGCGGCCTTGTCCACCAGCGTTTCCATCAGCAGCGCTGCCTCGGGGCGGCCCGCGCCGCGGTAGATGGTCACGGGCGCGGCGTTGGAACGTGCGGCCTGGCCGGCGATGTCTATTCCAGGCACTGCATACGGGCCGGGCAGGATGCGCGCCGCGTTGCGCAGCGGCACCACGGCCGAATAGGGCAGCCATGCGCCCAGCGTGAAGCGCAACGTGGCCTGCAAGTGCAGGAAGCGGCCCTTGGCGTCCAGCGCCAGGGTGCCTTCCAACTGGCTGCCCCGGCCATGCATGCCGGCGATGAACTCTTCCGAACGGCTCGCCGTCCAGCGCACGGGCGCCTTCAGATGCCGTGCGGCCAGTGCCACCAGGATGTCCTCGGGGCTCACCGAGGCCTTGGCACCGAAGGCGCCCCCTACGTCGGGCGAGATGACGCGCACCTGCCCGGCGCCTACACCCATGGCGGCGGCGATATCGGCCTGCGCACGCGACGGGGTTTGTGTGCCCAGCCACACCGTCAGCGACTGGGTGGCTTCATCCCACTGCGCCTGGCAGGCGCGGGGCTCCATGCTCATGGCCAGCACACGGGGGCACTGCAGCGTGGCGTGGACGCTGTGGGCAGGGGCGGCCTCCGCGCCTGCCTGCGCAAAGCGCACCTGGGTGCTGGCGGGTGCGCCCTCGGCAAAGTCTGCGATGGCCTCCAGCGGCTCGGCCTGCACCTCCACCAGGTCTGCGGCCCGCTGTGCCGCGATGCGGCTGCGCGCCGTCACGATGGCCACCGGCTGCCCCAGATGGTGCAGGGTGCCAGAGGCCATCAGTGGTTGAGCGGGGCCTGTGGCATCGATGGGCAACAGCGGATTGGGCGACGGCATGCTGTGCCCTGTGATCCCCAGCGCTTCGGCGTCCAGCACGGCCACGACGCCGTCCGCAGCGAGGGCAGCCGTGGTGTCCAGCCCCAAGACCCGCGCATGGGCGTGGGCGCTGCGCACGAAGACCAGGTGCAGGGCCCCGTCCAGCACCACGTCGTGCACATAACAGCCGGCGCCGCGCAGCAGCGCATCGTCCTCGCGCCGGCTGGTGGCAGGGCGGGGTGCCGCGGTTGCGGAGGCAGTGGAGGGGGCTGTGGCCAGGGTCACACCCCATTGGAGCAAAGGATGGCGCGCGCGCCAAACGAATAAAAATGAAGGATTCTGCAGATCCCCTTTGCAATCCCGACGCCTGCAAATACGCTTTCGGCGCTCGTACGCGGCCATGTTGGTGGCCTTGTTCGCGGGTTCAGGCCCACCCTACACTGGCCGCAATGGTTTCCAAGACCCCTGCCTCCAACCTCTCGCTGCGCCAGCTGCGGGCCTTCCTCAGCGTGGCCGAGGAAGCCAGCATGACGCGCGCCGCCACGCGGCTGCACCTCACGCCGTCGGCGCTGTCGATGCTGGTGCGCAGCATGGAAGAGGAACTAGGTTTCCGCCTGTTCGAGCGCACCACAAGGCGGCTGGTGCTGACCGAGGCCGGGCGCCAGCTGTTGCCCACGGTGCAGCAGGTCTTCGAGAGCCTGGAGCAGGGGATTGCCTCTGTGCAGGAAACGCAGCACCACAAGGCCAGCCAGCTCCGTGTCGCCACCTCGCCGCTGCTGGCCTCCGCGCTGGTGCCGCAGGTGATCGCAGGCTTTCGCGCCGCACATCCTCTGGTGCGTGTGCAGTTGCTGGACGCGCCCGTGGAGTCCTTGCCGGTGCTGGTGCGCGGCGGGCAGGTAGACGTGGCCGTGGGCACCGCCAACACCGATGCCGCCGACTTGCGCGCCACGCGGCTGGTGACAGACCGCGTGATGCTGGTCTGCCGCAACGACCACCCGCTGGCGCCGCGCGACAGCGTGGAATGGCGCGAACTGCGGGATGCGCCGTTGGTGCTGATGCGCGTCGGCAGCGGCCTGCGTGTGCTGGCCGACAAGGCGCTGGCCCGCTGGCGCCGCAAGGGCCAGTTGCCGGCCTACGAAGTGGCGCACGTGGCCACGGCGCTGGGCCTGGTGGAGGCGGGCGAGGGCGTGGCGGTGCTGCCCTCCTACGCCATCTCGCGCGGGCAGTCCTCCAAGCCACCCAGCCAGCAAGGCCTGCTGGTGTCCGTGCCGCTGCTGGCCCCCGTGGTACGCCGCGAGATCGTGGCGCTGACACGTATCGGTGGGGAACAGACGGCGGGGGTGGCGGATTTCATTGCGCAGTTCAGGAAGGTGGCTGGGCGGGGGTAATGCGGTCGTTGCGTGGGAAGCAGTGGACGGCGTGCTCGGCGAATAGCCCGCCCCTCGCGCAAAAGCTTTTGCCTGTTTGGCAAAAGACAGCCATGCCCCTGCGGGCCTAGACTGTCCCGCATGACTGCTCCCGCGACCACCGCCACGGACACCGTGCGCCCCCATCCCTTCTTCTCCCCTGTGCGCCTGGAGGGCGAATTCGCCTTCGTCAGTGGCCAGATGCCCTTTGACCACAAGCTGCAGATCACCGGCGACGGTGTGGCTGCGCAGACGCAGGTCTGCCTGGGCCGCATCGAGGACATCCTGAAGACGGTGGGCCTGGGCTTGGCCGACGTGGTCAAGGCGCAGGTCTGGCTGCTGAAGGTGGAGGACTTCGCGGAGTTCAACCGCAGCTACGAGGCTGTCTTTCGCGCCCACACGGACCGTGCGCCTGCGCGCTCGACCGTGCGTGCCGACCTGATGGTGCCAGGTGCACTCGTGGAAGTCGAAGTCATCGCGCGCCGCGCGGCGGCCTGAAGGAGCCAGACACCATGAGCACCGAACTGCCCGACCTGGACCTCGACGCCATCCGCGCCACGGCGCGCGCCAATGCCAACGATGTGCTGACCACGCCCGTGGCGCCACTGCACGGCGCCACCGTGCAGCGCCTGCTGGGCGTCAACACCGACATCTGGATGAAGCTGGAGCTGTTCCAGCGCACCGGCTCCTTCAAGGCGCGCGGCGCGCTGACGGCCGTACGCCGCCTGACGCCCGAGCAGCGCAGCCGCGGCATCACGGCGGTGAGCGCCGGCAACCACGCCGTGGCAGCCGCCTTCGCGGCGCAGCAGGCGGGGGTGTCGGCCAAGATCGTGGTGCTGGCCTCTGCCAACCCGGCGCGCATGGCACTGGCCCGCTCCTACGGCGCCGAGCTGATCGTGGCGCCCGACGGCGCGGCTGGTTTCGCGATGGTCGAGGCGCTGGTGCGCGACGAGGGCCGCACCTTCATCCACCCCTTCGAAGGCGAGTCGCCTTCGCTGGGCACGGCCACGGTGGGCCTGGAGTTCGCCGAGCAGGTGCCGAACTTGGACGTGGTGCTGGTGGCGGTGGGCGGCGGGGGACTCGCCAGTGGCGTGTCCACGGCCATCCGCAAGCTGCAGCCGAAGTGCCGCGTGATCGGCGTGGAGCCCGAGGGCAACGATGTGATGTCGCGCAGCTTCGCCGCCGGCGCGCCGCAGCGGCAGGAAAAATCCTCCACCATCGCCGACAGCCTGGCGCCACCCATGACCACCCCCATGGCCTACGGCCTGTGCCGGCGCCATATGGAGCGCCTGGTGCTGGTGAGTGACGACGAAATCTGCCGCGCCATGGCCGTGTTGTTCCGCGATGCCAAGCTGGCCGTGGAGCCGGCCGGTGCCGCTGCGCTGGCCGCGCTGCTGGGGCCGCTGCGCGAGGAGCTGCAGGGCCAGCGCGTGGGGCTGATCGTCTGCGGCGCCAACATCGATGCGGCCACCTTCTCGCAGCAGCTCGCGCGTGGCGAGCAGCAGCTGTGAACCACACCTTCCGGTTTTCCTTCCGCTGAACGCCACCCCGCGTTCTCCTCCCCTCGACTTCTTCCTGACCCTCCTGGAGTGATTGCCATGTTGCGACGCGCCTTTGTTCCCCTGTTGGCTGCCGGTGCCCTGGCCGGCTCGGCCCTGTTGTCCCCTGCCGCTGCGCAGTCGCCCGACATCGCGGGCCAGACCATCCGCGTGATCGTGGGCTTCCCGCCCGGCGGCACGGCCGACGCCGTGGCGCGCATGTTCGCGCAGGAGCTGCAGAAGCGCACGGGCGCGACCTTCGTCGTGGAGAACCGCGCAGGTGCGGGTGGCCAGATTGCGGGCGAATACTTCCGCAGCCTGCCGGCCGACGGCCGCACGCTGCTGCTGGGCAACAGCCACATGTTCTCCACGCTGCCGCTGACCTCGAAGTCGGTGAAGTACGACCCGGTCAAGGACTTCGTGCCCGTGGCGCGCCTGGCCTCGTTCGAGAGCTCCTTCGCCGTGAGCGCCGCGCAACCCGTGAAGACGTTGCCCGAGTTCGTGGCGCTGGCCAAGGCCAAGCCCGAGGCGCGCAGCTTTGGCATCCCTGCCGCCGGCAGTGGCCCGCACTTCGTGGGCTATGTGGTGGGCAAGAACGCCGGCATCGACTTCGTCGCCATTCCCTACAAGGGCGGCGCACCGCTGCTGACCGACCTGATGGGCAACTCCATCCCTGCCGCCGTCGACGCATTGGGCAGCCACATCGAGGCCCACCGCGGCGGCAAGATCCGCGTGTTGGCCGTGACCGGCACGGCGCGTTCGCCGCTGCTGCCGGATGTGCCCACCTTCGGCGAGCTGGGCTACCCGGCCGCGCTGAATGCCTCCAACTGGGTGGCGCTGTTCGCGCCCGTGGGCACGGCCCCCGCGTATGTGAACAGCATCTCGGCCGCCGTGGGCGAGATCGCCGCCATGCCCGCCATCCGCACCAGCCTGGCCAACATCGGCTTCACGGCCTCGGCCAACAACCCGCAGCAGATGGCGGATACGGTGCGCGGTGAACTTGATTTGTGGCGCCCCATCATCAAGGAATCCGGCTTCCAGGTGGACTGATCGATGTCGCCTGCATCCACCCTGTTCTCCACCTCCTACGCCCAGGCGCGCCAGAAGTTCCTGGCCGCCTGCACGCTGGCCGGCTTGGTGCCCCAGACCTTCGCGCACCCTCTGGCCGGCGCGCAGGGCGAGGCCCTGGCCACCGACGTGGTGCGCATCGGCCCGCAGGAGGCGCGGCGCGTGCTGGTGCTGACCTCGGGCGTGCACGGCGTGGAGCTGTTCGCGGGCTCGGGCTGCCAGATCGACTGGCTGCTGACGCAGGACCCGGCCGCGTTGCCGCCCGATACGGCCGTGGTGGTGGTCCACGCCATCAACCCCTGGGGCACGTCCTGGCTGCGGCGCTACACGGAAGACAACGTCGACCTGTGCCGCAACTTCGTGGACTATGCGCGCATGCCGACCCCGCCGGCCGCGAAGGACTATCCGAACCTGCACGCGGCCATCGCCATCGACCTGCAGGATGCTGCCGCCGTGGCGGATGCGGACCGCACGTTGCAGGCCTTCGAGCAGGCACACGGCCACCAGGCCCTGTATGCAGGGTTGATGGGCGGGCAGTACGCCTGGCCCGAGGGCATGGGTTTCGGCGGCACGCAGCCGACCTGGTCGCGCCGCACCATCGAATCCATCCTGCAGCAGCATGCCGGCCAGGCGACGGATGTGTGCCTGATCGACTACCACACCGGTCTCGGCCCGCATGGGTACGGCTCGGTCGTGGCACTGCAGCAGGGCGAGGGCATCGCCCGCATGCGCCGGGCATTCGGGGCCTGGGTGGAGGCGGTCTTCGAAGCCGGTACGCCCGAGAACTTCGCGCCGGTGTATGGCCATTCCACACCCGGCTACGAACGCGCCTTGCCGCAGGCCTGCGTGACCGCCGCCGTGCTGGAGTTCGGCACCGGCCGGCCGCAGCGCATGCTGGAGCTGCTGGTGCGTGACCAGCGCGAATGGGCCTCGGGCCAGGGCCGCGACCGGCCCTCCGCGACGCGCGAGGAACTGCTGAAGTTCTTCTACCCCGCCGAGGCGGGCTGGCAGCGCGGCCTGGCGGACCAGTCGCGCCAGATCATCGCGCGGGCGCTGCGCTTCCTGGCCAGCGGCAGCCGATAACGCCCTCCGGCGGTATCCTCTGCCTGTTCTGCCACAGGAAGAGGGGATACCGCCCATGAGTCTGCCATTCTGCTTGCCCAGCGACCACCAGCTCGCCGGCACGCGCAGCTGGGGCCGCGTGCAGGGCGTCACCCTCGCGCCCGTGGGCCAGACCCAGGGCCAGCGCGAGTTCCTGTGTTTCCGGCCCGGCTTCTATGTGGCGATGGGCAACCTCGTCCACCTGGCCGGCCGGCGCGACGTGTACCCCAGCGGCGATTTCTTCAAGCTGCATTTCCGCCTGGCGGGCGAGAGCCGCGTGGCGCAAGCCGCCAAGGCGGGCTCGCAGCGCGTGGCACCCATGAGCGTGAGCACGCTGGTGCAGCCACACGACTCCCACAAGGAAGAGTATTTCTCCGCCGGCGTGCGCGAGCGGTCCCTCACGCTGTGTTGCTCGCGTGCCTTCTTCGCCGACGAGTTGGGCCTGGGGCCGGCCGCACCCTTGCGCGGCGCCGTGGGCCAGTACCTGCGGGACGTGCGGCTGCGCTTCGAGCTGGAGCAGCTGCCGCTGACCCCGGCGCAGTTCGACCTCGCCAATGCCCTGCTGGACAGCCGGCCCGCCGATCCCTACCGCGCGCTGTTCGCCGAAGCCAAGGCCTTCGAACTGCTGCACGGCTTCCTGAGCCGCGTGTCGGGCGACACCCTCGAAGACGACACTGCTGCGGCCGTGGGCTCGCCTGCCGCGCGCGAGCGCATGGCGCCCGTCAAGCAGTACATCGACCGCCACCTGGCGGCACCGCTGGACATGCGCGACCTCACGCAGCGCTTCGGCATGAGCGAGAGCCGCCTGTCGCGCGGTTTCCGCGAGGCATTCGGCCTGCCTGTCTTCGAGTACCTGGGCAAGCTGCGCCTGCAGCGTGGCCGCGAACTGCTGGAGAAGGGGCAGCTGAGCGTCACGGAAGTGGCCTTCCATGTGGGCTACAACCACGCTGCGAACTTCAGCACGGCCTTCAAGCGCGCCTATGGGCAGAGCCCGCAGGCCATGCGGCGCACGGCGCGGGCGCCGGCCACGGCCTGAGCCGGGTTACTTCAGCGGTGTGCCGTCGGTGTCGAAGACCGACAAGGTCACCGGGATGCCCTGGCGCACGCTCTGCGTCACGGTGCAGAACTCCTCGAAGCTGGCCAGCGCGCGGTCCAGGTGCTCCAGCGTGGAGGCCGGCACGCCCAAATGGATGCGCGCCTGCAGGCCCAGCACGCGCTGGCGCCCGGCCTCGTTGCGGCCCTCGGTGACCTCCACCTCGGTGCGCAGCGGCCCGGGTTCCTGCTTGTACTTGCGCAGCGCGAACAGCAGCGAGGACGACAGGCACTGCCCCACGGCCGCACCCAGCGCCTGTTCCGGGGACGGGCCCGAGGCCTGGCCCAGCGGTGCGGGCAGGTCCACCTGCTGCGCGGGCATCGCAGCGCCGTAGTGCACCTGGAACTGGTAGCCCTGTTGCTGCGCCAGGGTCACGCTGGAAGTCTTGTCGGACATGCTGCCTCGGGTGGAAGTGGGACAGGGGCGCATTGTGTATCGGCGCGCCGCGCCGCGCGCGGTCCCTCAGTGGCCCGGGTAGTGCCCCGCGGCGATGTCCTCCAGCAGCGTGGCACCGGTGGGCTGCCAGCCCAGCAGCGCACGCGTGCGGGTGTTGGAGGCCGGTGCGTCGGCCCCGAAGAACATGCCCATCCAACCGAAATGCGCCTGCGCCTGCTCGGTGGGGATCGATGCCACCGGCAGCTGAAGCTGCTGGCCCAGCGCTGCCGCGATGTCGCGCGTGGCCACGCCCTCTTCGGCCACGGCATGCAGCACGCTGCCGGGCGGCGCCTTGTCGATGGCGAGTTGCACCAGCTTGCCGGCGTCGCGCCGGTGCACGGCGGGCCAGCGGTTCTGGCCCGTGCCGATGTACGCCGCGACGCCCTTCTCGCGCGCAGTGGTTGCCAGCACCGCCACGAAACCGTGGTCGCCGCCCGCGCCATGCACGGTGGGCGCGAAGCGCACCACCATCGACCGGATGCCGCGCGCGGCCAGCCCCAGCGTGTGGGCCGCGTTGGCAACGCGCGGGTGCGTCGCGGCATGGGGCATGTCCTCCTCGGTGCCCACGCGGCCCGGCGCCAGGCCCAGCGTGCCCGAGGCGATCAGCAGCGGGCCACCCGTGCCCTGCAGCACCTCGGCGAAGGTGTCGATGGCCGCGCGGTCGGTCGCCGCCGCAGCCGCCATCTGCGAGAAGTCGTGGTTGTAGCCGAGGTGCACCACGCCCTCGGCCTGCTGCGCCGCGCGGCGCAGGCTGGCGAGGTCGTCCAGGCTGCCGTGCACCGGTTCGGCGCCGAGTGCGGCCACCTTGGCCGCGGACGCGTCGTTGCGGGCGAGGCCGAGCACGTGGTGCCCTGCGGCGAGCAGTTCCTGGACGCTGGCCGAACCGATCCAGCCTGAGGCTCCGGTGACGAGGATGCGCATGTCAAAACTCCATTGATGTCAGAAAGTGACATCAGTATATGCCTATGATGTCACTCTGTGTCAACACTTGGAAAAGCCATGGGTCGCTGGGAGCCTGATGCCGAAAGCCGCTTCCGCGCCGCAGCCATCGAACTGTTCGGGGAGGTCGGGTACGACCAGACCACCGTGGCGGCGATTGCCGAGCGCGCAGGGCTGACGGCGCGCACCTTCTTCCGCTACTTCGCCGACAAGCGCGAGGTGCTGTTCAACGGCTCCGAGCGGCTGCAGGCGGCGATGGTCGAGGCACTGGCGCAGGCGCCTGCGGAGGCGTCGGTGGTCGATGCGGTGGCTGCCGCCTTGCTGCAGGCGGGCGATTTCTTCGACGACGAAAGGCGTGCCTTCGCACGGCTGCGCAGCACCGTGATCGCAGCCCACATGGACCTGCAGGAGCGCGAGCTGATCAAGCTCGCCACGTTGTCCGCGGCGCTGGCCCAGGCGCTGCGCGACCGTGGCGTGGGTGAGCCGGATGCGAGCCTGGCCGCGGAGGCGGGCATCGCCGTGTTCCGCGTGGCCTTCGCGCAGTGGGTCAGCCCTGGCGAGGAACGCAGCTACACCGAGATCGTCAGCGCATCCCTCGCGCGGCTGCGGGTGCTGGCGGCTGGCTGAGCGGGCTCCTGGTTCTGGAGGCTTAGCGCAGCGCAGGCTGTGCGCCGTTTGGCACCCCCCCGCGAGCTCACCCCGCCTGCAACTGCGGATTCCCCGCGAACAGCTCCGCTGCCCAGTCCACAAACGCCCGCACCTTGGCCGAGAGGTGCCGGTTGGGCGGGTACACCACGTAGACCGGAATCGGGTCCTGCGTCCAGTCCGGCAGCACGCGCACCAGTGCCCCGCTGTCCATGTAGGGCTGCAGCGCAAAGTCGCCTAGCTGGCCGATGCCTAGGCCCGCCAGCACCGCTTCCATCGTCGCGTTGCTTTCGTTGAGCGACAGGCGGTAGCGCCCGGCAACCTCGATGCGTTCGTCGCCGCGCACGAATTCGTTGGGATAGGGGCGTCCGGTGCGGGGCGAGAACATGTTCACCATGAAGTGCGGTGCGTTTTCCATGTCGCGCGGGTGGGCAGGGGTGCCGTGGCGCTGCAGGTAGCCCGGAGAGGCCGCGGTCACCAGGCGGATGTTGCCGATGCGCCGCGCCACGAGGGACTGCTCCGTCAGCTGGCCGCCGCGGATCACGCAGTCCACGTTGTCGCCGATCAGGTCCACAGGGCGGTCGCTGACGCCGAGGTCGAGCTGGATGTCGGGGTAGCGTTCGTAGAAGCGGTGCAAGGCGGGGATCACGATCAGCCGCGCCACCGTGGTGCCGATGTCCACGCGCAGCCGGCCCTTGGGATTGGCCTGGGCGTTGGTTATGCTGGCCTCGATGTCGTCGAGGTCGCCCAGCAGGCGGATGGTGCGCTCGTAGTAGGCAGCGCCGTCGGCCGTCACGCCCACGCGGCGGGTGGTCCGGTGCAGCAATTGCACGCGCAGCCTCGCCTCCAGCTGCTGGACCAGCTTGGTGACCGTGCCCTTGGGCAGGTCCAGCGACTCGGCGGCCTTGGTGAAGCTGCCGGACTC
Organism: Burkholderiaceae bacterium; assembly: GCA_965278985.1. Classification (GTDB taxonomy): domain Bacteria; phylum Pseudomonadota; class Gammaproteobacteria; order Burkholderiales; family Burkholderiaceae_C; genus CAISIP01. Next base: position 6,255,433 of record OZ257131.1, read on the forward strand.
GACGACGCGGGTGAACACGCGCATGGACTGGATCTGGTCCAAGGGGGAGGCTCCTGGGCTGGGCCCTTGTGGGGCGGTGCAGAAATTGTCACACGCGGTTGGGGCCGCGATTGTTCACGGATTGGAAACAGAGAACTGGCGAATGGTGGCTTGGTGGCGGAAACCGATGCCTCTACATTCAACAACATCGGAGCCGTTCCCTTTTCTTGCATTGCTCTTCAGGAATCCGCCATGACCACGACCACCTCTGCTGCCAAGCCTGCTGCCCCGACCACCGGGCCGGCGCCCGCGTGGCGTGACCAGCTGGTGGAGCTGCCCGGCCTGGCACCCGTGCCCACACGCATCTACGGTGAGCGCCGCCGCGGCGTGGCGGCCCCGCTGGTGCTGCATTTCCATGGCGGCGCCTTCGTGGCCGGCGGGTTGGAGAACGGCCGCAACTGCGCGGACCTGCTGGTGCAGTCCGGCGCCATCGTCGCCTCCATCGCCTACCCGCTGGCCCCTGCGCACCCGTTTCCGCAGGCCATCGACGTGGGTTACGGCATGCTGGAATGGGCCCACAAGCAGCGCAGCAAGCTGGCCGGCAGCGGCGCCCCGCTGTTCCTGGCAGGCGAGGAAGCCGGTGGCAACCTGGCCGCGGCCGTGGCGCTGATTGCGCGGGACCGGGGCCATCCGCCGCTGGCCGGACAGATCCTGATCTCGCCGATGCTGGACCCCTGCACGGGCACGGCCTCGGTGCGTGCGGAGGCCTGTGTGCTCACGCAGGGCAAGTGGGCGCAGGGCTGGCAGCAGTACCTGGGCCGGCCGCAGGATGCCACGCACCCTTATGCCGTGCCCGGTGGTGCCTCCCGCATGGCCGGCATCGCCCCTGCGCTGGTGCTGACCTCCAGCGACGACCCGATGCGTGACGAGGCCCGTGCCTATGCCAGCAAGCTCGAGGCCGCCGGCGTGCCGGTCCGTTTCGAGTCGCTGCAGCCCTCCACCGGCTGGCCAGAGACGCTGGTGTCTTCACTGCCGATGGAATGCCAGTGTGCGGCCATGGTGCTGCCACGGTTGCAGGCCTTCTTCGCCGAACACCTGCCGCCGCCGCGATTGCTCATCCCATCCGCCCGCGGCGTCGGATAACACCGCAGTGGCCTAAGCCCTTTCCATTGACCCCGTTCGACGGTGGCCTCCAAGCCACCGCGGGGACCCGTTTTTCTTTTTTTTGACGCGAGGACTGCCATGAACGACCTAGACCGAAACTCCCAGGACACCCTGCGCGAAGCCGAACCCTCCCACGTGCCCGCGCCGTCCTTCGTCCGCCCGCCGCGCCGCGGCCTCGTTGCAACCGGCTCGGTGCTGGCGCTGGCCATCGCCGCGGCGGTGGCCTTCATCGGGCTGCAGGCACCCCGGGCGCAGGCCGACGCCGCTCCGGCCGCTGCACCCGCCGTACCGGTGTCGGTGGCCACCGTCGCCCGCACGGAGGTCGCGACCTGGGACGAGTTCTCGGGCCGGCTGGAGGCCGTGGACCGTGTGGACCTGCGCTCCCGCGTGGCGGGCACCGTGCAGTCCGTGCATTTCCGTGAAGGCGCGCTGGTGCGCAAGGGCGACCTGCTGGTCACCATCGACCCCGCGCCCTATGCGGCCGACATGGAGCGCGCCGAAGCACAGGTGGTGGCCGCCGAGGCCCGCCAATCCTTCACCAAGAGCGAGCTGGAGCGTGCGCGCCGCCTGATGGAGCAGGGCGCCATCGCGCAACGCGAGCATGATGAACGCGCGAACGCGAACCGCGAGGCCGATGCCAACCTGCGTGCCGCGCAGGCCGCGCTGCAGACCGCGCGCCTGAGCCTGGGCTACACGCAGGTACGCGCCCCCATCGACGGGCGCACCGGCAAGATCGAGATCACGGTGGGCAACCTGGTGTCGGCCGGGCCCGGCGCACCGGTGTTGACCACGCTGGTGTCCGTGAGCCCGATCTACGCGAGCTTCGACGCCGATGAGCAGGTGATGACGCGTGCCTTGCAGGCCGGCGCGGCCGGCAGCGGACGCACGCAGATTGACCGCATTCCCGTGCAACTGGGCACGGCCGCGCAGGCCGACACCCCGCTGCAGGGCAAGCTGCAGTGGGTGGACAACCAGGTGGATGCCAAGAGCGGCACGCTGCGCGTGCGCGCCGTCTTCGACAACCGGGATGGCAACCTCACGCCCGGCCAGTTCGCGCGGTTGCGCATGGGCCAGGCCCGCAGCGGCACCGCGCTGCTGGTCAACGAACGCGCCGTGGGCACCGACCAGGACAAGAAATTCGTGATCGTGGTCGATGCGGAGAACAAGGCCCAATGGCGCGCCGTGACGCTGGGCGCCCATGTGAACGGCCTGCGCATCGTGACCGATGGCCTGCAGGACGGCGAACGTGTGGTCGTCAACGGCCTGCAGCGGGTGCGGCCCGGCACGCTGGTGGCGCCGCAGCCTGTCGCGATGGACGCGCGGCCGGAGAAACAGGCCCGCGCCACCACCGGCGCGCCCCAATCCTGATGCACCGCTAGCGGCCCCAGCGCTCCCCCACGCTTCACCGCCCCGCCTGCGCCACCGCGCAGCGCGGCAGGGGGAGCGCTTGCCCCAACACTCCAGAGAACCGCCATGAACCTCTCCAAATTCTTCATCGACCGGCCGATCTTTGCCGGTGTGTTGTCGGTGCTGATCTTCCTCTCCGGCCTGATCGCGATGCGCGGCCTGCCGATCTCCGAGTACCCCGAAGTCGTGCCGCCCTCGGTGGTGGTGCGCGCGCAGTACCCCGGCGCCAACCCGAAGGTCATTGCCGAGACAGTCGCCACGCCGCTGGAAGAGCAGATCAACGGCGTGGAAGGCATGCTCTACATGGGCAGCCAGGCCACCACGGATGGCGTGATGACGCTGACCGTGACCTTCAAGCTCGGCACCGATCCCGACAAGGCCCAGCAGCTGGTGCAGAACCGCGTGGCACAGGCCGAGCCGCGGCTGCCCGAAGAGGTGCGGCGACTGGGCATCACCACCATCAAGAGCGCGCCCGACATCACGATGGTCGTGCACCTGGTCTCGCCCAATGGCCGCTACGACATGAACTACCTGCGCAACTACGCGGTGCTCAACGTCAAGGACCAGCTGGCGCGCATCCCCGGCGTGGGCCAGGTGCAGATCTTCGGTGGCGGCGAATACTCCATGCGCGTCTGGCTGGACCCGCAGAAAGTGGCGCAGCGCGGCCTGTCGGCCAGCGACGTGGTGGCCGCCATCCGTGGTCAGAACATCCAGGCCGCGGCCGGTGTAGTGGGTGCCTCGCCGGGCCTGCCGGGCGTGGACGTGCAACTGTCCATCAACGCCCAGGGCCGGCTGCAGAACGAGGAAGAGTTCGGCGACATCATCGTCAAGACCGGCACGGACGGCGCCGTGACCCGCCTGCGCGATATCGCGCGCATCGAACTGGGTGCGGCCGACTACGCGCTGCGCTCGCTGCTCAACAACGACCAGGCCGTGGGCATGGGCGTGTTCCAGGCGCCCGGTGCCAACTCGCTGCAGATCTCCGACCAGGTGCGCGAGACCATGGCGCAGCTCAAGCACAACATGCCCGAGGGCGTGGAGTTCCGCATCGCCTATGACCCCACGCAATTCGTGCGCGCCTCCATCGAATCGGTGGTGCACACGCTGCTCGAAGCCATTGCGCTCGTCGTGATCGTCGTGATCCTTTTCCTGCAGACATGGCGCGCTTCCATCATTCCGCTGCTGGCCGTGCCGGTGTCGGTGGTGGGCACCTTCGCCGTGCTGCACCTGCTGGGCTTCTCGATCAACGCGCTGTCGCTGTTCGGCCTGGTGCTGGCCATCGGCATCGTGGTGGACGATGCGATCGTGGTGGTGGAGAACGTGGAGCGCAACATCGCCGAAGGGCTTTCGCCACGCGAGGCCACCTACCGCGCGATGCGCGAGGTGTCGGGCCCCATCATCGCCATCGCGCTGGTGCTGGTGGCCGTGTTCGTGCCGCTGGCCTTCATCAGCGGGCTGACCGGCCAGTTCTACAAGCAGTTCGCGGTGACCATCGCCATCTCCACGGTGATCTCGGCCATCAATTCGCTGACGCTGTCGCCCGCCCTGGCCGCGCTGCTGCTCAAGGGGCACGACGAGCCCAAGGACGCGCTCACGCGTGGCATGGACCGGGTGCTGGGCGGCTTCTTCCGCGGCTTCAACAGGCTGTTTGCACGCGGCTCCAGCGCCTATGGCGGCGGTGTGAAGCGCGCCATCACCCGCAAGGGCGCGATGCTGCTGGTCTACGCTGTCCTGGCCGCCGTGACGGTGGGCGTCTTCAAGGCCGTGCCCTCGGGCTTCGTGCCGCTGCAAGACAAGCAGTACCTGATCGGATTCGCCCAGCTGCCCGACGGCGCCACGCTGGACCGCACCGAGGACGTGGTGAAGCGTATGGGCGACATCATGAAGCAGAACCCGTATGTGGAAGACACCATCGCCTTCCCCGGCCTGTCGATCAACGGCTTCACGAACAGTTCGAATTCGGGCATCGTGTTCGCCACGCTCAAGCCTTTCGAAGAACGCAAGCGCGCCGACCAGAGCGGCGGCGCCGTCGCCGGCCAACTGAACCAGGCCTTCGGCAGCATCCAGGACGCCTTCATCGTCATGTTCCCGCCGCCGCCCGTGCAGGGTCTCGGAACCACCGGCGGCTTCAAGCTGCAGCTGCAGGACCGCGGCTCGCTGGGCTACGAGGGCATGGACGCGGCGGTCAAGGCCTTCCTGGCCAAGGCGTACCAGACGCCCGAGCTCGCCGGCATCTTCAGCAGCTGGCAGGTCAACGTGCCACAGCTGTATGCCGACATCGACCGCACCAAGGCGCGCCAGCTCGGCGTGCCCGTGACGGACATCTTCGACACGCTGCAGATCTACCTGGGCAGCCTGTATGCGAACGACTTCAACAAGTTCGGCCGCACCTACAGCGTGCGTGTGCAGGCCGATGCGCCGTACCGTGCGCGCGCCGAAGATGTGGGCCTGCTCAAGGTGCGCTCGACTACGGGCGAGATGGTGCCGCTGTCTGCGCTGATGAAGGTCAACTCCAGCTTCGGCCCGGAGCGCGCGATGCGCTACAACGGTTACCTCGCGGCCGACATCAACGGTGCGCCGGCCCCTGGCTTCTCGTCTGGCCAGGCGCAGGACGCGATCGAGCGCATCGCCAAGGAAACGCTGCCGCCTGGCGTGGGTTTCGAATGGACCGAGCTGACCTACCAGGAGATCCTGGCCGGCAACTCCGCGCTGTGGATCTTCCCGCTGGCGCTGCTGCTGGTGTTCCTGGTGCTGGCTGCGCAGTACGAGAGCCTCACGCTGCCCATCGCCATCATCCTGATCGTGCCCATGGGGCTGCTGGCGGCAATGACCGGTGTCTGGCTCACCAAGGGCGACAACAACGTATTCACGCAGATCGGGCTGATGGTGCTGGTGGGGCTGAGTGCGAAGAACGCGATCCTGATCGTGGAGTTCGCGCGAGAACTTGAGTTCACAGGACGCACGCCCATGCAGGCGGCCATCGAGGCCGCGCGCTTGCGGCTGCGGCCCATCCTGATGACCTCGCTGGCCTTCATCATGGGTGTGTTGCCCCTGGTTTTGTCCACCGGTGCCGGTGCCGAAATGCGCAGCGCCATGGGCGTGGCCGTGTTCACCGGAATGATCGGCGTGACCGCCTTCGGCTTGTTCCTGACGCCGGTGTTCTACGTGGTGATGCGCAGGCTGGCGGGCAACAAGCCGCTGGCACACCACGGCGAGGTGCATGCACCCGTCACGGCATCCGCCTCTGCGCATGGCGCGGGCGGCGGCTCCATCCAGCCGGTGCCGGCCGCGCCGCGGCACCCCATCGAATAAATGATCCAGGAGTTCATCATGCGACTCAATGCCATCGTCACCCCCCTGCTGGCCGCGCTGATCCTGGCAGGCTGCGCCACGGCGCCGTTGCCGCCCACGCCCGCCGAACACGCACTGCCGGCCGTGCCCACCGCCTTCAAGGAAGGCGACGCCCGCTTCACCACGGTCGCGCCGGCCGAGCAGGCCGAACGCGGCGCCTGGTGGCTGGCTTTCAACGACCCGGTGCTCAACGACCTGGTAGAACGTGCCGCCGCGCGCAACACCAGCGTGCAGGAGGCGGCCGCGCGGCTGGCACAGGCCCGTGCGCTGCTGCGCAACGCCGAGGCCAACCGCGCGCCGCAGATCGGCATCGGCGCCGGCGCCCAGCGTGGGGCTGGCGCCGACACAGCCCAGGGCAACCAGCCGGCCAGCATCTTCACTGCCAAGGCCAACCTGTCCTACGAGCTGGATCTGTTCGGCCGTCTTGCGCAAGCCCGCGATGCGGCGGGCCTGGACGCCGACGCGCGCACTGCGCTGCTGCAGAGCACCCGCCTGCTGGTGCAGGCCGAGACCGCGCAGACCTATCTGACCTTGCGTGCACTGGACGACGAACGCACCCTGGTGCGCCAGACCGTCGCCGCGTACGACGATACGTTGCGGCTCACGCAGCGTCGCTACGAAGCGGGCGACGTGGCCGAGCTGGAAGTAGTGCGTGTGCAGAGCGAGGTGGCAGGCAACGAGGCCGAAGCCCTGGCACTCGACCGCCGCCGCGCCGAGCTGGAACACGCGCTGGCCGTGCTGGTCGGCGAGGCCGCGTCCAGCTTCACGCTGCAGCCGCAGGACTGGCGCAGCGCGCTGCCGCAGATCCCGGCCGGTGTGCCCGCCACGGTGCTTGCGCGCAGGCCCGACGTATCCGCCGCCCAGCTCAGCCTGCAGGCCGCGCAGGCCCGCGTCGGCGTGGCGCGCACCGCCTGGTTCCCCGACATCGCGTTGACCGGATCGGGCGGCTTCGCCTCCACCGACCTGGGCGACCTGTTCAAGTGGTCGGCCCGCTCCTGGGGCATCGGCGCACTGCTGTCACTGCCCATCTTCGACGGCGGCCGGCGCGAGGCGAGCCTGCAAGGCGCGGCCGCACAACTCGACGTGGCTGCGGCCGGCTACCGCGCGCAGGTGCTCGGCGCTTTCCGCGACGTGGAAGACCAGCTGTCGGCGCTGCGCCTGCTCGACGAGCAATCGCAGGCCCAGGGTCGCGCAGTGAATGCCGCCGTACGCGCCTCGGCCTTGTCGGAGACGCGTTACCGCAACGGCTTCGTGAGCCAGATCGAATTGCTGGACGCACGGCGCAGCGAGCTGCGCAACCGGAGGCAGGCGCTGCAGGTGAAGGCTGCGCAGTACCAGGCCACGGTCGGGCTGGTGCGGGCGCTCGGCGGTGGGTGGGGGCCCGCAGGCGCCAGCTGATCCGCTGAACAGGTGGGAAGGCTGTACCCCCGTACAGCCGGGTTTTTGCTGGTGCCTGGATACTGAGGGGGGGTATAGTGGTGCCCATGCCCCACAGCCCCGACGAGAAGAAAAAGGCCTTGCTTCGGGTGCGCCGCATCCGCGGCCAGGCTGACGCGTTGGAGCGGGCACTGGAGTCCGGTGCCGAGTGCAACGCCGTGCTGCAGCAGCTGGCCGCGATCCGCGGTGCCGTCAACGGCCTGATGTCCGAAGTGCTGGAGTCGCATATCCGCGAGGAATTCGGCGCCCTGGGCGATGCGCGCCATGCGCAGCGCGTGCAGGACATGACGGCGCTGGTGCGCACGTACCTCAAATAACCCTCGATCCCCACCTCCCGGCCTTTGGTCGGGCCCCACCAGGAGAACACCCCATGAAATCCCGTGCCGCCGTCGCCTTCGAAGCAGGCAAGCCGTTGCAGATCGTCGAGATCGATGTCGCGCCGCCGCAGAAGGGCGAAGTGCTGATCAAGATCACGCATACGGGCGTGTGCCACACAGACGCGTTCACGCTGTCGGGTGACGATCCCGAAGGCCTGTTCCCCGCCGTGCTGGGGCATGAAGGCGCGGGCATCGTGGTCGAGGTGGGCGAGGGCGTTACCAGCGTGAAGCCCGGCGACCATGTGATCCCGCTCTACACGGCCGAATGTGGCCAGTGCCTGTTCTGCAAGAGCGGCAAGACCAACCTCTGCGTGTCCGTGCGCGCCACGCAGGGCAAGGGCGTGATGCCCGACGGTACCTCGCGTTTCTCCTACCAGGGCAAGCCGGTCTACCACTACATGGGCTGCTCGACCTTCAGCGAGTACACGGTGGTGGCCGAGGTGTCGCTGGCCAAGATCAACCCCGACGCCAACCCCGAGCAGGTGTGCCTGCTGGGCTGCGGCGTGACCACCGGGCTGGGCGCCGTCAAGAACACCGCCAAGGTGCAGGAGGGCGATTCCGTGGCCGTGTTCGGCCTGGGTGGCATCGGACTGGCCGTGATCCAGGGCGCCAAGCTGGCCAAGGCCGGCCGGATCATCGCCATCGACACCAACCCGTCGAAATTCGACCTGGCGAAGACCTTCGGCGCCACGGATTGCATCAACCCCATGGACCACCAGAAGCCCATCCAGCAGGTCATCGTCGAGATGACGACCTGGGGCGTGGACCATTCCTTCGAGTGCATCGGCAACGTCAACGTGATGCGTGCGGCACTCGAGTGCGCGCACCGCGGCTGGGGCCAGTCCGTGATCATCGGCGTGGCCGGTGCGGGGCAGGAGATCTCCACGCGGCCGTTCCAGCTGGTCACCGGCCGCAAGTGGCTGGGCACGGCTTTTGGCGGCGTCAAGGGCCGCTCGCAGTTGCCGGGCATGGTCGAGGACGCGATGGCCGGCCGTATCCAGCTCGAGCCCTTCGTCACGCACACCATGCCGCTCACCGGCATCAACGAGGCCTTCGACCTGATGCACGCAGGCAAGTCGATCCGCTCGGTCGTGCACTACTGATTTTTTCGTGTTCCCGTTCCTCCCGCCCATCCACCACCACGCAAGGAGACTGACATGAGCACATCCATCCATCCCACCGTCGACGCCGGCATCCAGAAGGGCGCCGAGGGTTTCGCAGGCGGCACGCTGCGCTGCCAGTGCGGCAGCGATGCCGTCGAAGTGAAGATCGCATCGCAGGTCGCGTTCAACCACGCCTGCGGCTGCAGCAAGTGCTGGAAGCCGAAGGGCGCGCTGTTCTCGGTGGTGGGCGTGGTGCCGCGCGACAAGGTGACGGTCACGGCGCACGGCGAGAAACTCAAGGTCGTGGACGAGAAGGCGCCCATCCAGCGGCATGCCTGCACGGCCTGCGGCACGCACCTCTATGGCCGTATCGAGAACAAGGACCATGCATTCTTCGGCCTGGACTTCATCCACACCGAGCTGTCCAAGGACAAGGGCTGGGAAGGCCCGGGCTTCGCGGCCTTCGTGTCCTCCATCATCGAGACGGGTACGCCGCCCTCGAAGATGGCCGACGTGCGCAAGACACTGAACGACAAGGGCCTGAACACCTACGACTGCCTGAACCCGACGCTCATGGACATCCTGGCCACGCAGGCCGCGAAGCTCAAGGGCACCTACAAGGAAGCCTGACGCACAGCATGGACCGTATCGAACAACACGCCAGCTTCGGTGGCCGCCAGGACGTCTGGCAACACGCGAGCAGCACGCTGGGCTGCACGATGCGCTTCGGCATCTTTTTGCCCGAAGCCGCGTTGCGTGGCGAGAAATGCCCGGTGCTGTACTGGCTCTCGGGTCTGACCTGCAACGAGCAGAACTTCATCACCAAGGCCGGTGCGCAGGAGCATGCGGCGCGCCACGGCCTCATCGTCGTGGCGCCCGACACCAGCCCGCGTGGCGAGGCCGTGGCCAACGACCCGGCCTACGACCTGGGGCAGGGCGCGGGGTTCTACGTCAACGCGACGCAGGCGCCCTGGGCTGCGCATTTCCGGATGCAGGACTACGTCGCTGAGGAGCTGCCTGCGCTGGTGGAGCAGCACTTCGCCGCCAGCGATGCGCGCAGCATCTCCGGCCACTCCATGGGGGGGCACGGTGCGCTGGTGACGGCCCTGCGGCATCCGGGCCGCTACCAGAGCGTCTCGGCCTTCTCACCCATCGTCGCGCCCACGCAGGTGCCCTGGGGCCACAAGGCCTTCTCCGCCTACCTGGGCGAGGACCGCGCGCTGTGGAAAGAATGGGATGCCTGCGAACTCGTGAAGGCGACCTCCGGTGAGCGCCTGCCGCTGCTGGTGGACCAGGGCGAGGCCGACGAATTCCTGGCCGGGCAGTTGCGGCCCGAGTTGCTGAAGGCGGCCTGTGATGCCGCGGGCCATCCACTGCAGCTGCGCATGCGGCCAGGATACGACCACAGCTACTACTTCATCGCGAGTTTCCTTGGCGAACATTTCGCACACCACGCGGCGGCGTTGCGGGCCTGATGCGTCGAGCCGCCTGCGTGATGCGGGCGGCTCTCACCCCATGCCGGCCAGTTCCCTGGTCATCGCCCTCGCAGGCACCGCCTTGCACCCCGAGGCGTTCTGCCCGCACCACATCGACGTGAAATCGTCCCGCCCCGCCGCCTCGGCCTTGGCGCGCAGCGGAGCCAAGGCACCCGTGGCGAGTGGAAAGGCCGGCGCCTTGGAACTCAACGGCCCCAGCTCGCGCATGATGCGATTCACGATGCCCCGCGCCGGCCGGCCCGTGAAAAGGTTCGTCATCGCCGTGGTGGCCGCAGCCTCGCTCTGCAGCGCGCGGCGATGCAGTGGCGTGGTCGTGGCTTCGGGGCACAGCAGGTAGGCCGTGCCCACCTGCGCTGCCGCAGCGCCCAGCTGCAGCGCGGCGCGCACGCCCGACGCATCGGCGATGCCACCGGCCGCGATCACGGGCACGCGCACGGCGCGCACCACCTGGGGCAACAACGCGAAGGTGCCGATCTGCGTGGCCGTGTCGGTCGTGAGGAACATGCCGCGGTGGCCGCCGGCCTCGGCGCCCTGCGCGATGACGGCATCGGCGCCATGGGCTTCGAGCCAGCGCGCTTCCTCCACGGTGGTGGCGCTGGCCAGCACCCTTGCACCCCAGCTGCGGACCCGCGCCAGCAGTTCGGGTGCGGGCAGGCCGAAATGGAAACTTACGACCGGCGGGCGGAAGGGCGCGATGAGTTCGGCCGTCGCCGCGTCGAATGCCGCGCGGCCTGGGCCGGCGGGAATGCCGGCAGGGTCGATGCCGTACTCGGCGTAGTACGGCGCCAGTGCGTCCTTCCAGGCCGCCTCGCGCGCCGCATCGGGCACGGGCTGCTGGTGGCAGAAGAAGTTGATGTTGAAGGGCCGGCCCGTGCCGGCGCGTATCGCGGCCAGTTCGTCACGCAGTGCCTGTGGCGACAACATCGCACCGGGCAAGGCACCCAGGCCGCCGGCCTCGGACACGGCGATGGCCAGGGCGCTGCCCTGCACGCCCGCCATGGGGGCCTGGAGGATGGGCAACGGCAGGTCCAGCAAGGTCTGCAGGGGCGTGGTCATGGGCTTCTCCTGTACGGGACTGGATCGTACCCGCGAGCACCGGGAATTCGCATGCGCATGCAGCCGCGCTGCCATGCGAAGGGCGCAGGGACTCCCGTGGCGGGGCGCTCAGGTGACGAGGGGCGGCAGTCCTTGCGTGCCCCCGTCCCATTGCGGCAAGACGGCCTGCAGTTGCGCGTCGGCCAGCCGCAGGTGCCGCTCCAGCAGTTGCGCCACTACGGCACGGAAATCGGTGGTGATGGCAAGGTCGCGCCCTTCGTTCAATGCGCCCTCGTCCATGCCGGGCCAGCGCCCATGCACCCGGCCACCGGCGACACGGCCGCCCAGCAGCCACATCACGTTGCCGTGTCCGTGGTCCGTGCCGCCGTTGCCGTTCTGGCGGGCCGTGCGCCCGAACTCGGACATCACCAGCACCACGGTGTCGTCGAAGGCCGGGCCCAGCTCGCGTGCAAACTGGGCCAGCCCGAGGCCCAGCGGGGCCAGGCGGCCCGCCAGCTGGCCGGTGGCCGCCCCCTGGTTGGCATGCGTGTCCCACCCGCCGAGCGCCATGAAAGCCAGCCGCACGCGCGGGTCGTTGCGCATCAGCGTCGCCATGCGCGTGGCGTCGGCGGGGAAGCCGTTGGGCAAGGGGGCGCCATTGTTGGCGGCCACCATCTCGCGGGACATGGCTGCGCCTCCCTGCAGCGCGTCACGCACGTCGCGGCGCGACTGCTGCGCGGACTGGTAGGCGCGTGCGAGCGCGTCGTCGCCGGCATAGAGGCGGTCGAAGGCCTGGCCCACGGCGGGACGGTCCAGCGCCGTGGGGCGCAGGGCCGCGTCGCCCAGCGGGATGTTGGCCACGGGCTCGGGGCCGGCATAGATGCGTGGCAGGACGGCACCCAGGCTCACGGCGCGGGTGGTGCCCGGGCCGGTGCGTGTGGTCGCGGTGGAGGGCAGCGTGCCCAGCAGGCGGTTCAGCCAGCCATCGGGCGTGGACTTGCGGCCCGGGGTGGCGGATTCCATGTAGTCCTGCGCGTCGAAGTGCGAGCGCGTGCTGTCCTCCGAACCGGCCGCGTGCACGAAACCCAGCTTGCCGGATTGCCACAGCGGCATCAGCGGCGCGAGGGCCGGGTGCAGGCCGAAGTGGCCGTCCAGGTCCAGTGCGCCGCCTTCGGTGCCGGGCCGGGCCAGCGCGATGGTGGGGCGAGCCGACGCATATGCGGCGTCGTGCACGGGCGCGACGACATTGAGGCCATCGACTGCGCCGCGCAGGAACACCACCACCAGGCGCCTGCCTTGGATGGCCTGCGCAGTGGGCGCATCGCCGATGCCGGCCCAGGCGCCGTGGCCCACGGGCAGCAGACCCAGGCCCAGGCCAGAGGCGGTGGCGCTGCGCAGCAGGAAGTCGCGTCGTTGCATGGTGTGCTCCAGGAGCCTGCAGGGGCTCAAAAACGCATGAAGTCGGGGCTGCCGAGCACCAGTGCCGCGCGCAGTTCAGGGCGGGCGTCGCTGGCCACGGCACGGGTGCGCGCGGAGATGCCGTCCCCCAGCGCGGCCAGCAGCGTATCGGCGTCCGGCGCGTTCAGCTGCAGGTTGCCCTGGCCGCCACCACGCGGCAGGCGGCCCGTCGCGAAACCGGTGGCGAATTGCACGCGGCGCGTCAGGGCGTCGGGGTTCAGCCACGCGGCTTCGGTGTTGCCGTAACCGTCGGGCGTGACGCAGCCGTGCAGCGGCATGCCCATGGCGCCTGTGGCGGCCAGCAGGGGCTGTGCGTCGTCCAGCGGTGTGCCGGCGGCGCGCAGGGCCGAGATCAGGTAGCGGTAGGGGGACTTGAACTTGGCTTGCTGGAACTGGGGGTCACCGAACTCGGGGCTCTGGAACAACGCCTGCAGTACGGCGCGGATGTCGCCGTCCGTGTCCTGGAAACGCAGCGCCAGCCGTTGCACCAGGGCCGGAGGCGGAGCGTCGGCCACGAAGGCCTGTGCGAGCTTGAAGGCGATGTGCCGTGCCGTTGCGGGGTGCCGGGCCAGCACGTCCAGCGCGGCTTCGCCTTCGGCCTGCCCGGCGGAGGTCACCCGCCGGCCCAGCCAGGTCTTTTCCGCGGTGTCGTGGCGGCGTGCATCGAAGAAGAAGGCGTCGCCCAGCGGGGCCGTGTCGTTGTAGCGCAGCGTCCAGCCCGTGAAGATGCGTGCCAGCGCCGTGACATCGGCCTGGGTGTAGCCGCCGTCCACGCCCAGCGTGTGCAGCTCCATCAGCTCGCGCGCATAGTTCTCGTTGAGGCCGCGTTCCGGTTGGCCGCGCGGGCGCAAGCCCGGTGCCGAGGACAGCCAGTTGTCCAGGTAGAACAGCATGGCCGGATGGTGCGCCGTGGCGCCGAGCAGGTCGCGGAAGCGCCCCATCGCGTGCGGGCGGATGGCGGTGCGTTCATAGTCCTCCACCATCACGCGCACCAGGCCCTTTTCGCGGAACACATTGAAGTGGTCGAACCAGAACTCGACCATGCGCTCCTCGAGCTGCGCCGGGCTGTGCAAGGCACGCAGTAAGCGAGGCCGCGCGGCGTCCAGCGCCGATGCGCGGTAGGTTTCACGGCGGCGCTCGATGGTGGCTTCGGATTCGTTGCCTTGCAGGCTGCGGTAGATCCGCACCCACTCGCCCTGCGTGGGGGGCGGGGGCGTGGCCAGCGCCTGCTGCACACCCGGTGGCAGCGCGGGGCTGGCGGGAGGTTGCAACTGCGCGGCGATCCATGCGTCCACGCCCAGGTGTTCCACACGCTCCACATCGCCGGGCGCAGGGCCATAACCCAGGCGCTGCAGGGCATGCAGCGCGGGGGGCGCCGTGTGCCCGGCCGGCGGACGGGTGGCACAGCCTGGCAGCACGAGGGCCGCCAGGGTCAACAGGCCGGCGTCGCGCCGGCGGATGCGCAGTGCGTGCATGGTGGGGTCGGGAGGAGGGCGCTGGCCGCATTCTAGGAAGCGCTCTGTCAACGCCGTGTGAACGCAGTTGTAAACGTTCTCTGCTGCACCACGATGCGGTATGCCCCCTGGGTCCGCTGGAACGTACCCCCGCTCCTAGAATGCTCCGCCCCCCGACCTCCACCTCCAAGGTACAGCGCTCCACATGACCCAGGGAAAGATCCAGATCCGCGGCGCCCGCCAGCACAACCTCCAGAACCTCGACCTCGACATCCTCACGGGCGAGCTCACGGTGGTCACCGGTCCCAGCGGCTCGGGCAAGTCCAGCCTGGTGTTCGACACGCTCTACGCCGAGGGCCAGCGCCGCTACGTGGAGACCTTCTCCGCCTATGCCCGCCAGTTCCTGGACCGCATGGACAAGCCGGCCGTGGACAAGGTGGACGGCGTGCCGCCTGCCATCGCCATCGACCAGACGAACCCCGTGCGCTCCTCGCGCTCGACCGTGGGCACGATGACGGAAATCAACGACCACCTGAAGCTGCTGTTCGCACGCGCGGGCAACCTCTTCGACCGTGTGACGGCGCAGCCGGTGCGGCACGACACGCCGCAGACGGTGTATGCGCAGTTGGTCGCGCTGGCGGCTGCTGCGGGTGATCCGCGGCTGGTCGTGACCTTTCCCGTCGAGCTGCCCGCCGATACCTCGCAGGACGATGTCACGCAGTGGTTGTCTGTGAGCGGCTACACGCGCGTCCAGGCCGAGCGCGAGGTGGAGGTCACGGTGGACGCGACGGCCAAGGCCAAGGACAGCAAGGAGAAGAATGCCGGCACGGCCACCCAGCGTCGCAAGCAGCTGGACGTGGTTGCCGACCGCTTTCGCATCGCCGGCGCAGAACGTGTCCGCGTGCTGGAAGCCATCGAGACCGCGCTCAAGCGCGGCAGCGGGCGCATCAGCGTCTATGCACTGCGGAAAGAAGGCGAAGCACCACAGATCTGGAAGTTCTCCACCGGCCTGCACTGCCCCGACAGCAACCTGCGCTACGCCGACCCCATCCCCTCGGCCTTCTCGTTCAACTCGGCCGTGGGCGCCTGCGACGCCTGCCGCGGTTTCGGCCGCGTGATCGGCGTGGACTACAACCTCGTCATCCCCAACGACAAGCTCACGTTGCGTTCGGGCGCCATCAAGCCCATGCAGACGCCCGCCTGGCAGGAGGCCCAGGACGACCTGATGCGCCATGCCGAGGACGCCGGCATCCCGCGCGACACGCCGTGGAACAAGATGCGACCGGAGCACCAGAAGTGGGTCATCGAGGGCTCGCCCAACTGGAACGGCAAGTGGAACCAGCACTGGTTCGGCGTCAAGCGCTTCTTCGAGTACCTGGAGAGCAAGGCCTACAAGATGCACATCCGGGTGCTGCTGTCCAAGTACCGCAGCTACACCCCGTGCCCGGTCTGCGCAGGCGCGCGCCTCAAGCTCGAGAGCCTGTTGTGGCGCATCGGCTCCAAGGACGATGCGGATGCGGTACTGGAGCCCGCCAAGCGTTTCATGCCCGAGGGCGTGCAATGGACGCGTGAGCAGCTCGAAGCCCTGCCGGGCCTGTGCCTGCACGACCTGATGCTGCTGCCCATCGACCGCCTGCGGCGCTTCTTCGACCGCCTTTCCGCAGCGCGTGCACAGTCGCCCGCAAGCGACCATGCCGCACCGGGCACCCTGAACGAGGCTGACCACAAAGCCCTGGCGCTGCTGTTCGAAGAGATCACCACGCGCCTGCGCTACCTCTGCGACGTGGGCATTGGTTACCTGAGCCTGGACCGCCAGAGCCGCACGTTGTCGGGCGGCGAGGTGCAGCGCATCAACCTCACGACCGCGCTCGGCACCTCTCTGGTCAACACGCTGTTCGTGCTGGACGAGCCCAGCATCGGCCTGCACCCGCGCGACATGCACCGCATCATCCAGGCCATGCAGCGCCTGCGCGATGCCGGCAACACGCTGGTGGTGGTGGAGCACGACCCGGCCGTGATGCTGGCGGCCGACCGCATGATCGACATGGGCCCCGGCCCCGGTGCGCGCGGTGGGCAGATCGTGTTCGACGGCACGACGCAGGACCTGCGCTCGGCCGACACGCTGACAGGCGCCTACCTGGGTGGCCGCAAGCACGTGGGCGCGGGCCTGCGCCGGCTGGTGGCCGAGAGCACGCCCAAGCTGCTGCTCGAAGGCGTGCGCGAACACAACCTGCAGGACGTGTCCGTCGAGATCCCGCTGCAGCGCCTGGTCACCGTGACGGGTGTCAGCGGCTCGGGCAAGTCCACGCTGGTGCAGGACGTGCTGGCGCCCGCGCTGATGCGCCACTTTGGCCGTGCCACCGAGACGGCGGGCCAGCACGACCGGCTGCTGGGCGCCGAGCTGCTGGCCGACGTGGTGTTCGTGGACCAGTCGCCCATCGGCAAGACGGCGCGCTCCAACCCCGTGAGTTATGTGGGCGCGTGGGACAGCATCCGCGAGATCTTTGCCACCGCGCGGCTCGCGCGTGAGCGCGGCTACACGGCTTCCAAGTTCAGCTTCAACAGTGGCGACGGGCGCTGCCCCACCTGTGGCGGCTCGGGCTTCGAACATGTGGAGATGCAGTTCCTGTCCGACGTGTACCTGCGGTGCCCTGACTGCGATGGCAAGCGTTACCGGCCCGAGATTTTGGAGGTGCGCATCGAGCGCAACGCACCGCAGCTGGCAGAAGCCTCGGGGCCAGCCACCGCGCCCGTGTTGCTGGGCGCCGCGCGCGACAGCGGCGCGTCGGACGGCCAGCGCATGGCCAACCCCACGCTGGTGCGCCGCGCTTTGCCCACGCCCGCACGCCTGCGCAGCCTGAACGTGGCCGAGGTGCTGGAACTGACCGTGGCCGAGGCCGTGCAGCTCTTCGTGCACGACCGCGACGTGATCCGCGCGCTGCAGCCGCTGGTGGATGTCGGCCTGGAATACCTCAAGCTCGGTCAACCCGTGCCGACGTTGTCGGGTGGCGAGGCGCAGCGCCTGAAGCTTGCGGGCTTCCTGGCCGATGCGGCCAAGAGCGGCAGCAGCAGCCAGCAGGCAGTGGCCCGGCGCGGCACCTTGTTCATGTTCGACGAGCCCACCACCGGCCTGCATTTCGACGACATCGCCAAGCTGATGCGCGCGCTGCGCAAGCTGCTGGACGCGGGCCATTCGCTGCTCGTGATCGAGCACAACCTCGACGTCATCGCGGCCTCCGACTGGTTGATCGACCTGGGCCCGGAAGGCGGAGACGGCGGCGGCCGCGTCGTCGCCACGGGCACGCCCGACGACCTGCGCCAGCACCCCATGTCGCACACGGGCCAGGCCTTGCGCGAGTACCTCACGGCCATCGGCGTGGGTGTGCCGCAGGTGCAAGAGGCGCGGCCCGTGCTGCCAGGCGCCGTGGCGGCTGCAGCACGCAGCGAATCCATCCAGATCGTCAACGCCAAGGAGCACAACCTGCGCTCGCTGAGCGTCGACATCCCGCGCGGCAAGTTCAACGTGGTCACGGGCGTGAGCGGCTCGGGCAAATCCACGTTGGCTTTCGATATCCTGTTCAACGAAGGCCAGCGCCGTTACCTCGAATCGCTGAACGCCTACGCCCGCAGCATCGTGCAGCCCGCAGGCCGGCCCGAGGTGGATGCGGTTTACGGCATCCCGCCCACGGTGGCCATCGAGCAGCGCCTGTCGCGTGGCGGGCGCAAGAGCACGGTGGGCACGGCCACGGAGGTGTGGCATTTCCTGCGCCTGCTGTACGTGAAGCTGGGTGTGCAGCACTGCGTGCACGACGGTGCGGCCGTGGCGCCGCAGACGACCGAGAGCATCCTGGCCCAGCTGATGGCGCAGTTCCGCGGCCAGCAGATCGGCCTGCTGGCGCCGCTGGTGGTGAACCGCAAGGGTGTTTACACCGAGCTGGCCGACTGGGCGCGGCCCCGCGGCTTCACGCACCTGCGCGTGGACGGCAACTTCCTGCCGACCACCGGTTTCCCGCGCATCGACCGCTTCAAGGAACACACCATCGAGCTACCTGTGATGAGTCTCACGGTGCGCGCCGAGGACGAGGCGCTCCTGCGCGAGGCGCTGTCCTCCGCACTGGTGCATGGCAAGGGCGTAGTGCATGTGCTCAGCGGCATGGACGGTTTGCGCGAGGCGATGCTGGATGGCACGCCCACGGCCGGCATCGGCAGGCTGCAGGTGTTCTCCACCAAGCGCGCCTGCCCGGTTTGCAGCACGAGTTATCCCGAGCTGGACCCGCGTCTGTTCTCGTACAACAGCAAGCACGGCTGGTGCCCCGACTGCGTGGGCACGGGCGTGCAGTTGACGAAGGACCAGCGCCGCGCGCTCGACGACTCCGTCCGCGACGACGACAACAAGGGCCGCGAGCAGACCTTCGCCGAACCCGAGGTGGAGGACGTAGGCGACCACACCTGTGGCACCTGTGGCGGCACGCGGCTGAATGCCACGGCGCGGGCCGTGCGCTTTGGCGAACAGGCCTCGACCGCCGAGGATGCGGCCGCGGGCTTCGACGGCGGACTGCAGCGCGGCGTGGCCATCACCGAACTCGCGCGGCTGTCGGTGAGCGACATGCGGGGCTGGGTGCAGTCGCTGCAGGCGATGGGACGCTTGTCGACGCGCGAGAACGACATCGCGCGCGACCTGATCCCCGAAATCCTGAGCCGCCTGCTGTTCCTCGAAGAAGTGGGCCTGAATTACCTCACGCTGGACCGCGGCGCGCCCACGCTCTCAGGTGGAGAGGCGCAACGCATCCGCCTGGCGGCGCAGTTGGGTTCCAACCTGCAGGGCGTGTGTTACGTGCTGGATGAGCCCACCATCGGCCTGCATGCGCGCGACAACACCATCCTGCTGAAGGCGCTCAAGACCCTCAGCGACAAGGGCAACACGCTGGTGGTGGTGGAGCACGACGAGGACACCATCCGCCGCGCGGACCACATCATCGACATCGGCCCCGGTGCCGGCAAGCGCGGCGGCCGCCTGGTGGCAGAGGGCGACATCACCAGCGTGATGGCGGCGGAAGACTCGCAGACCGGGCGTTACCTGTTGCACGCGATGCGGCATCCCTTGAAGGCGCGCCGCGCCGTGGGCACGCCGCCCGAAGCGCCGGTGCGCCCGGTGAAGGACGAGTCGTCACCCCCCGCCGAAGGTGCGTGGCTCATGGTCCATGGCGCCACGCTGCACAACCTGCACCAGGTCACGGCCGCGTTGCCGCTGGCGCGGCTGGTGGCCGTGACGGGTGTCAGTGGCTCGGGCAAGTCCACGCTGGCGCGCGACGTGCTGCTGGCCAATGTGCAGGAGGCCGTGTCCCACAAGAGCACCCGTGCCGGCCGCGACGCGATTGCCGCCGGCAAGCTGCGCGTGGCCTGGACGGGGTGTGAGCGCGTCACCGGCTTCGAGCCCGTGGACCGCGTGCTGGAGGTGGACCAGACCCCCATCGGCAAGACGCCGCGCAGCTGCCCGGCCACGTACATCGGCTTCTGGGACACCATCCGCAAGCTCTTCGCCGACACGCTGGAGGCGCGCGCGCGCGGTTATGCGCCCAACCGCTTCAGCTTCAACACGGGCGATGGCCGTTGCCCATCTTGCGAAGGGCAAGGCATCCGCACGGTGGCCATGAGTTTCCTGCCCGACGTGAAGGTGTTGTGCGAGACCTGCCACGGCACCCGCTTCAACCCCGAGACCCTGGCCGTGACCTGGCGCGGCAAGAACATCGGCGACATCCTGCAGATGGAGGTGGACGAGGCGGTGGACTTCTTCGCCAGCATGCCGTCCATCGCGCACCCGCTGCAGCTGTTGAAGGACGTGGGCCTGGGTTACCTCACGCTGGGCCAGCCTTCGCCCACGCTCTCGGGCGGCGAGGCGCAGCGCATCAAGCTGGTCACCGAACTCTCCAAGGTGCGCGACGACATCGGCCGCCGCGGCCAGCGCGCGCCGCACACGCTCTATGTGCTGGACGAGCCCACCGTGGGGCTGCACATGGCCGACGTGGAGAAGTTGATCCGCGTGCTGCACCGCCTGGTCGATGGCGGCCACAGCGTGGTCGTCATCGAGCACGACCTCGACGTGATCGCCGAGGCCGACTGGGTCGTCGACCTCGGGCCGGAGGGCGGAGAAGGCGGTGGGCGCATCGTGGCGGCTGCGCCGCCCGAGGGCGTGGTGGCGGCGGGGACGCACACCGGGGTGGCGCTGGTGCCGGTACTGGGTCGGGGGGCACCTGCAGCGGCACCCGATGCGATCGTGGAGGCCGGCTGACGGGCTGTCCCCAGCAGAGGGCTGTGCCGGCAGCATGACCATTCACCGCCATGGGTCAGCCGGTTTATGCTGCCGCCGTGCGCACTTTCTACAACCATCTGCATACCCTCCACCAGGGCCGCCAGGAAATGTTCCGCGGCCGCCTGGTGGACTGCTTCGAAGTCCCCGCGCGGGTCGACCATGTGCTGGCGCGCTGGCAGGCGCGTGGCCTGGGGCCGGTGCTGCAGGACGCTCCCCCGGTTGCCGACGCGCTGCTGCAGCGCATCCACGACCCGGCCTACCTGCAGTTCCTGTCCACCGCCTGGGACGACTGGGTGGCCATGGACCCCACCAATGCCGAGCGTGATGCGCTGCCCTCCGTGTGGCCTAACCACGGGTTGCGCAACGACGTGCTGCCGAAGAATTTCGCCGCGCGCCTGGGGCGTTATGCCTTCGACACCGGTTCACCGCTGACCTCGGGCACCTGGGTGGCTGCACGCCAGGGCGCAGCCTGTGCAGTGGCCGCTGCGCACGACGTGGCCGCGGGCGCCCGCAGCAGCTTCTCGCTGAGCCGGCCCCCAGGGCACCACGCCGGCGCCGATTTCTTCGGCGGCTACTGCTTCCTCAACAACGCCGCCCTCGCGGCACAGCACCTGCGCGACCAGGGCTCCTCGCGCGTGGCCGTGCTCGACGTGGACTACCACCATGGCAACGGCACCCAGGCCATCTTCTATGACCGTGCCGACATCTTCTTCGCCAGCATCCATGGCGACCCGCTGACCGAGTACCCCTTCTTCCTGGGCCATGCCGACGAGACCGGCACGGGGGCGGGGCAGGGCTTCAACCTGAACCTGCCGCTGCCCCGCGGCACGGGTTTCCATGCCTGGCGCGCGGCACTGGCCCATGCGTTGCAGGCCATCGCCGCCAGCGGGGCCGATGCGCTGGTGGTGTCGCTGGGCCTGGACACCTACGAAGGCGATCCGATCTCCGGCTTCCGGCTGCGCAGCGAGGACTTCCTGCGCGTGGGCGAGGACATCGCCGCGGCCGGCCTGCCGACCGTGTTCGTGTTCGAAGGGGGCTATGCGGTGGATGCGCTGGGCGTGAATGCGATCAACGTGCTGGAGGGATTCCAGCAGCGGGTCGGGGGTTGAACGCATCCGTTCCGGCGTCGCCCGCCCCCGGGACTTCACCGATTGCCGCGACGCGTCGGCCAGGGCCCAATGCGGCCTCTGTCATTCACCCTGTAAAGAACGCCACCATGTACCGCCGCCAAGCCCTGCGCGCCAGCGCACTGACGCTCGCTTCCCTGTTCGTCCTGGCCGGCCCCGCCGCCCACGCCCAGCCCAAGGGCTTCCCCGAAAAGCCCATCAAGCTGGTGATCGCCTTCCCAGCCGGTGGCCCTACCGACATCACCATGCGCCAACTGGCCGAGAACGCGTCGAAAGTCCTGGGCCAGCCCGTGGTCATCGACAACAAGCCCGGTGCCGGCGGCACGCTGCCCGCCCAGGCACTGCAGACCGCACCGGCCGATGGTTACACCGTCGCACAGATCCCGCTGGGCGTGTTCCGCCTGGGCTACACGACGAAGATCAACTGGGACCCGATCAAGGACATCAGCTATGTGCTCAACGTCACCGGATATGCCTTCGGCATCGTGGTGCCGGCGGATAGCCCCTTCAAGACCTGGGCCGATTTCCTGGCCTACGCCAAGGCCAATCCGGGCAAGATCACGTATGGTTCCACGGGCACACTGACCAGCCCGCACCTCACGACCGAGATCCTGGCGCAGCAGGCCGGCATCCAGCTGACGCACGTACCCTACAAGGGCAGCGCCGACCTGATGCTGGCACTGCAGAGCGGCCAGCTCATGGCCGGGGCCGACAGCACCGGCTTCGCGCAGCTGGTGGAAGCGGGCAAGCTGCGCGTGCTCAACACCTGGGGCGACAAGCGGCTGGCGAAGTTCCCCGACGCGCCCACGCTCAAGGAGCTGGGCTACGACATCGTGCAGAACTCGCCGTTCGGCATCGGTGCGCCCAAGGGCACGCCGCCCGAGGTGGTGAAGAAGCTGCACGACGCCTTCAAGCAGGCCATGGAAGAGCCGAGCTACGTGGCTGCGCTGGGCAAGTACGACATGCTGCCGAACTACATGGGCTCGGCCCAGTACACCAAGTTCGCGCAGGACACGATGGCACGTGAGAAGGCCGTCATCGACAAGCTGGGCCTCGCCAAGGGTCAGTAAGGTACGGCACGGCAGCGATGACCTCTGGCGAACTGCTCGTCAACATCGACGTACCCGCGCTGGCGCCGGCCGAGGCGTTCTACTGCGCGGCGTTGGGCCTGCGCGTGCACCGCCGTTTCGGTGATGACGGCGCGGAGCTGCGGGGCAGTTCCTCGGCCATCTTCCTGCTGGTGAAGCCCGAGGGCAGTGCCCCGGTTCCGGGCTCCGATGCGCGGCGCAGCTACGTGCGGCACTGGAGTCCGGTGCACCTGGACTTCGTCGTGCCGGACATCGACGCCGCGGTGGCCCGCGCCACGGCCGCGGGTGCCGTGCTGGAGAAGCCCATCTCCACCGCGCGCTGGGGCCGCCTGGCCGTGATGGCCGACCCCTTCGGCCACGGCCTGTGCTTCGTGCAGTTCCTGAACCGGGGCTACGACGAGCTCGCCGAGCCGCTGTGAGCGCGTGCACGTCCTGTGGCGCCTGCTGCGCCAGCTTTCGTGTCGACTTCGCCGTGCAGGAGCTGTTGTCCGAAGGCGGCACCGTGCCCGATGGCCTGACGGTGCCGGTCACGGGTTACACCGCGCGCATGCGGGGCACCGACCACGCCCGCCCGCGCTGCGCCGCGCTCACGGGGCGCATCGGGGACCGTGCGACCTGCGGCATCTACGAGTGGCGCCCCCATCCCTGCCGGGAGTTCGAGGAAGGCAGCGACGCCTGCCAGGCGGCCCGTGCGCGGCACGGTTTGCAGGCCTTGGCTTGAACGGGCGGATCGCGCGCGCCGTCAGCCGGGCGCGGAGATGCGCGTCCGCCACAGCGCCACGCAGCCCACCAGGGCGACGCCCGCCAGCACGGACGGGAAGCCCAGCACCGGTGACATTTCCAGCAGCCAGCCCGAGACCGCCGAGGCCATCGTGCTGCCCAGCGTGTACGACAGCACCAGCACCGCCGTGCTGTTGACCAGCGTGATGCCCTGCTCGCGCGCGCCGATGTCGATCATTGCCAGCGTGTAGAGGCTGCCCGCCGCGCCGCCCCACAGGAACACCAGCGGCCAGGCCAGCCAGGCGACCTGCGCGACCACGGGCACCAGGCAGGTAGCGACCAGCGTGATGGTGGCCAGCACGCGCATCAGCAGGCGCCGGCCCTGTGCCGGGTCAGGGAACCGGTCCGCCAGCATGCCGACCGGCAGCATCATCAGGGAGCTGCCCAGGCCGCTGGCCGAGACCAGCAGTGCCGACGCCGCGGCCGCGAGGCCCAGCGTCAGGCCGTACAGGGGCAACACGGAGGTCACGCCGGCCTCGAAGAAACCGCCCACGAAGCCTGCCAGCATGATGACCGGGTGCGCACGCAGCGCGGTCCACACGCCCTGCAGGCCCACATGGGCTTCGTGCGCGTCACCCGCGGTAGGCAAGGGCGGTATCAGCAGGCTGCAGGCCAGGCCCGCGCCCATGCACGCAATGGCCACCCACAGGGCCGCGGGGGAGGTGGGGCCCACCCACACCAGCATGGCGGGGCCGATCACGAAGGTGGCGCCCACCATGGTCTCGAACAGGCCGACGTTGCGCCCGCGTGTGCGCTCGGTGGAGAACTCGGCCACGATGGCTTCCGACAGTACCCAGCGCAGGCCCGATGCGGCGCCCGCCATCAGCTCCAGCGCGAACCAGATCCGCAGCTCGCTGGTGAGCGCGAAGCCGCAGGTGGCCAAGGCCGGTACCGCCGCCGACACCCACAGCGCGGGCCGGCGGCCCAGCACGCGTGTGGCCCAGGACGAGAAGGGGGTGAACAGGAAGATGCCGATCCAGCCCGTGGCGGCGAACAGGCCGGCGACGGTGGTGGATACCTCCGCGCCCTTGAGCTGCAGCAACAGCCATGGCGCGACCATGAAGTAGCCCACCAGTTCCAGAAAGGTCGAACAGAAGATCGCGCCCAGCCCCAGCCGGGCGCTGCGCGGCGGCGCAGCGGCGGAGGAGGCCATGGTCAACGGGCAGCCAGCAGCGCGCGGGCCACCTCGGCAAAGCCTGCACCGCGCGCGCTGGGCGTGACGTAGGCCGGCCAGTGCTGCAGCCCCCCTGCAACATCGCGCACGTTGGCCACGCCGACGGAGGTCCGCGCAAAAGCGCGGAACATCGCTTCGTCATTGGCCGAGTCGCCCACGAAGGCCCAGTGGTCCAGCTCGTCACGCAGTTCGCGGCCGAAAAGCTCGCGCACGATCCAGCAGGCGCCCAGGAACTTGTCGTGCGGCTCCACGCAGCCATGGATGTGGATGCTGCTCACGGCCACCGTCAGGCCGGCGTCCAGCAGGAGCTGCCGCACGCGGGCCAGGTCTTCGGAGGAGAGATTCGCGTGTTCATGGTGGTCGAACGCGATGTCGGTCTCGCGGCCTTCGGCGCCGGGGGCGATCTGCAGGCCAGGCATGGCGCGCAGGATCTGGTCGGAAACGTCATGGAGGCGTTGGCGATGCCGCGCGCGCGTGGCCACGTCGTTGGGATAACGCTTTTCGGGCACGGCGCCGCTGCCTGGCGTGGGCGGCAGCAGCAACACCGCACCCGCCTCGGCGCCCATGGCCAGCACGGGCCAGGCCTGGACCTTCGGCATGCACCAGCCCACGGCACGGCCGGTGATGGCGATCACCGGAATGCCAGCAGCGCGTAGGTCGTGCAGCGCGGCGAGGGCGTCATCCGTGATGGTGCCAGCGGTCGTCAGCGTGTCGTCGATGTCGGTGAAGACACCGCGCACGGCGCTGCGCTCGGCCAGGGGCCAGTCAGACAGAGCTTGCATCACTGCAGACGGCTCAGCCTGCGTTCTGCAGCGCCAGCCCCGCATGCTCGCGCAGCGGGTGGAAATGGATCTTCGGGAATCGCTCCTGCGCCAGCCGCACGTCGTAGGGCGAGGTGCACAGGTAGGCCAGGGTGTTGGCAGCGTCGCGCGCCATGCGTGCCGGGTACGCGTCCACGAACTGCCGGAGTTCGGCGGGCGTGTCTGCCGTGATCCAGCGCGCGCCTGTGTACTGGCAGCCTTCGAGGCGGATGTCGGCGTCGTACTCGGCCTTCAGGCGGTGCTGCACCACTTCGAACTGCAACTGGCCCACGGCGCCGAGCAGCATCGAACCACCCGCCTCGGGCTTGAACACCTGGATCGCGCCTTCCTCGCCCAGCTGGGCCAGGCCCTGCTGCAGCTGCTTGGTGCGCAGCGGATTCTTGAGGATCACGGTCATGAACATCTCGGGCGCGAAGAAGGGCAGGCCGGTGAACTGCAGGTTCGCGCCGTCGGTGATGGTGTCGCCCAGCTGCACGCCGCCGTGCGTGGTGAAGCCGATGATGTCGCCCGCGTAGGCCTCGTCCACGGCCTCGCGGCGCTGGCTCATGAAGGTCACGACCGAGGTCGGCCGCAGCTCCTTGGCGGTGCGCTGCACCTTGAGCTTCATGCCCGGCGTGTATTTGCCCGAGGCCATGCGCACGAAGGCGATGCGGTCGCGGTGGTTGGCGTCCATGTTGGCCTGCACCTTGAACACCACGCCGGCGAAATCCTTGTCCTCGGGCTGGATCTCCTTGGTGACGGGCTGGCGGTTGACCAGCACCGTGCTGATGCGCGGCTGCGGCGAGGGCGCCAGGTCCACCAGCGCGTCCAGCACCTCCATCACGCCGAAGTTGTTGACGCCCGAGCCGAAGAACACCGGCGTCTGCTTG
This sequence comes from Burkholderiaceae bacterium, assembly GCA_965278985.1. GTDB lineage: Bacteria > Pseudomonadota > Gammaproteobacteria > Burkholderiales > Burkholderiaceae_C > CAISIP01. The sequence continues at coordinate 6,281,863 of OZ257131.1, forward strand.
CCGGCCAGAAACGCTGCGTGGTCCCAGGCGGGCGAGGCGCCCGTGGCCAGCTCCATGCTGTCCATCGCGGTGTCGAACTCGTGGCCGAAGCGGGCCTGCAGCGCCGCGCGGTCGGTCAGCGGCATGGTGTCGAAGTCCTGCGGCCGGCGTTCGCTGCCGGATTCGAACACCGTCATGGCCTGGGTGCGCAGGTTGATGATGCCGCCGAAGCTCTTGCCCTGGCCGACGGGCCAGGTCATGGGCACGCAGGGCATGCCGAGTTCGCGTTCCACCTCGTCCAGGATGTCCAGCGGCTCGCGCACCTCGCGGTCCATCTTGTTGACGAAGGTGATGATGGGCGTGTCGCGCTGGCGGCAGACCTCGATCAGCCGGCGCGTCTGCGCTTCGACGCCGTTGGCGGCGTCGATGACCATCAGCGCTGAGTCTACGGCGGTCAGCACGCGGTAGGTGTCTTCCGAGAAGTCCTTGTGGCCCGGCGTGTCCAGCAGGTTGACCACATGGTCGCGGTAGGCCATCTGCATGACCGAGCTGGCCACCGAGATGCCGCGCTGCTTCTCGATCTCCATCCAGTCGGAGGTGGCGTGGCGGCTGGCCTTGCGCGCCTTTACCGAGCCGGCGATCTGGATCGCACCCGAGAACAGCAGCAGCTTCTCGGTCAGCGTGGTCTTGCCCGCGTCGGGGTGGGAAATGATGGCGAAGGTGCGGCGGCGCCGGGTTTCGTCCAGGAAGGTGGGCTGTGACATGGGGCGGGGGCGTAGGTGCGCGCAGTGCGTGCACGTGGAATCTCTGGTGCCCGCATCCGGCGGGCGCAACGCGGGATTATCGGCGGGTGGACGCATTGCGTTGCGCAGCGCGTACAGGCTCCTATAATCACGGCCTTCCGAGGAGCGTTGCAGCGGCCCATCCACAGTGTGTGATGCGAACCGCGAGGCTCGGATTCAATCGCAACGACGCTCGCCCACGGCCTGTGTGGTGAGTCTTTCCCCTCTCTGGCCGTGGCCGTTCCAACCTGCTGATATGGAGCCACGATGAACGCCCCCACCACTTCCAAGCAACTGCTGAACACCGATTGCGCCATTGCCGACCTGGGCCTCGCCGCCTGGGGCCGCAAGGAAATCGCCATCGCCGAGACCGAAATGCCCGGCCTGATGGCCATCCGCGATGAGTTCGCCAAAGCGCAGCCGCTCAAGGGCGCGCGCATCACCGGCTCGCTGCACATGACGATCCAGACCGCCGTGCTGATCGAGACGCTGCAGGCCCTGGGCGCGCAGGTGCGCTGGGCCTCCTGCAACATTTTCTCCACGCAGGACCATGCGGCCGCCGCGATCGCCGCCAACGGCACGCCGGTCTTCGCCATCAAGGGCGAGACGCTGGTCGACTACTGGGACTACACCCACCGCATCTTCGACTTCGGCCCCAAGGGCTCGAAGAACGAAGGCCCGAACATGATCCTGGACGACGGTGGTGACGCCACGCTGCTGATGCACCTCGGCGCACGCGCCGAGAAGGATATCAAGGCGCTGGGCAAGGCCAGCAGCGAGGAAGAGAAGATCCTGCACGCCGCCATCAAGGCCAAGCTGAAGGAAGACCCCACCTGGTACAGCCGCCGCCTGAAGAACATCATCGGCGTGACCGAAGAGACCACCACCGGCGTGCACCGCCTGCAGGAGATGGCCGCCAAGGGCACGCTGCAGATGCGCGCCATCAACGTCAACGACTCGGTGACCAAGAGCAAGTTCGACAACCTCTATGGTTGCCGCGAGTCGCTGGTAGACGGCATCAAGCGCGCCACCGACGTGATGATCGCCGGCAAGGTGGCAGTTGTGGCTGGTTACGGCGACGTGGGCAAGGGCTCTGCCCAGGCGCTGCGCGCCCTGTCGGCCCAGGTGTGGGTGACCGAGATCGACCCCATCAACGCGCTGCAGGCGGCCATGGAAGGCTACCGCGTCGTGACCATGGAATATGCCGCCGACAAGGCCGACATCTTCGTGACCACCACCGGCAACCGCGACGTGATCACCTTCGCGCACATGCAGGCCATGAAGGACCAGGCCATCGTCTGCAACATCGGCCACTTCGACAACGAGATCGACGTTGCTTCGCTGGAAAAGCACTGCCAGTGGGACGAGATCAAGCCGCAGGTGGACCACGTGATCTTCCCCGCCAAAGGCAAAAAGCCCGGCAAGCGGATCATCCTGCTGGCCAAGGGTCGCCTGGTGAACCTGGGCTGCGGCACGGGCCACCCCAGCTACGTGATGTCATCCTCCTTCGCGAACCAGACGATCGCCCAGATCGAGCTGTACACCAAGCAGAAGGAATACAAGGTCGGCCAGGTCTATGTGCTGCCCAAGCACCTGGACGAGAAGGTCGCCCGCCTGCAGCTCTCCAAGCTGGGCGCGCAGCTCACCACGCTGACCAAGGAGCAGGCCGCCTACATCGGCGTGCCGCTGCAGGGCCCGTACAAGCCCGACACCTACCGCTACTGATCCCCGTCACCGCGCCCGCCCAGCGGCGGGTGCTGGCCAGGAGCTTTGCCCATGCGCATCGACCAATTGCTGGTCCGGCGGGGACTCGCGTCCACGCGTTCCCAGGCGCAGCGCCTGATCACGGCCGGTGTGTCCTGGCGCCAGGGCGAGGCGTGGGTGCGGGTGGCCAAGAACGGCGACATCGTGCCCGAGCAGGCGGAGATCCGTCTGGAGGATGCGGCCGAGGCGCGTTACGTGTCCCGTGGCGGGCTCAAGCTCGAGGGAGCGTTGGCGCGGCTGGGGCTGGACGTGTCCGGCAGCGTCTGCCTGGATGTGGGCCAGTCCACGGGCGGCTTCACCGACTGCCTGCTGCAGCGGGGTGCCGCGCACGTGCTGGGCATCGACGTGGGCTCTGCCCAGCTGCACGCGCAGCTGCGTGACGACCCCCGCGTGACGTGCATGGAAGGCGTCAATGCGCGGCATCTGGACGAATCCTTTGCCGCGCAGGCGCAATCCGTGCTCGCGGAGCAGGAGCAATCGGCCTTCGATCTGGTGGTCGGAGACCTGTCCTTTATCTCCCAGACCCTGGTGGTGCCTGCCTTGGTGCCGTGGATATCCGCTGGCGGGGCGCTGCTGATGCTGGTCAAGCCCCAGTTCGAGTTGCAGCCTGGGCAAGTGGGGCGGGGTGGCATCGTGCGCGAGCCCGCCCTGTATCCAGTGGTGGAGGCGCGGATCCGCGAGGCCCACGCCGCAGTCGGCTTGCAGGTGCAAGCCTACTTCGACTCTCCCATCGCGGGAGGGGATGGCAACCAGGAATTTTTCGTTTATTCGCTTCGTGTGTGATTGGATACCCTCGATGAGCTCAACCTCCCAGTTTCCCGTGAGCCTGGAGTTCTTTCCCAGCAAGACGGCCGACGGCGCCCAGAAGATCCGTGCCGTGCGCCAGGAGCTGTATGCGCTGCGTCCCGAGTTCTGTTCCGTGACCTATGGCGCTGGCGGGTCCACCCAGGAGGGCACTTTCGGTGCGGTGGCCGAGATCCTGGCCGAAGGCGTAGATGCCGCGCCGCATTTTTCCTGCGTGGGCGCCACGCGCGACAACGTGCGTGAGGAACTGGCCCGCATGCGCGACATGGGCGTCAAGCGCATCGTCGCTCTGCGTGGCGACGCGCCCAGCCCCTATGCCGCCGAGGGCGAGTTCCGCCATGCCAATGATCTGGTCGAGTTCATCCGGGACGAGACGGGCGACCACTTCCTGCTGGAAGTGGCGGCCTATCCGGAGACCCATCCCCGCGCGCGCAGCCCCGAACACGACCTCCACGCCTTCGCCATGAAGGTCAAGAGTGGCGCCAATGCGGCGATCACCCAGTATTTCTACAACCCCGACGCCTACTTTCGCTTCGTGGACGACGCACGGCGCATGGGCGTGAGCGTTCCCATCGTGCCGGGCATCATGCCCATCACCAACGCCAGCCAGCTGATGCGCTTCTCCGACATGTGCGGCGCCGAGATCCCGCGCTGGATCCGGCTGCGCCTGCAGAGCTACAAGGACGACCTGGCCTCGATCCGCGCCTTCGGGCTGGACGTGGTCACGGCGCTGTGCGACAAGCTGCGCGCCGGTGGTGCCCCAGCGCTGCATTTCTACACGATGAACCAGAGCGGGCCGGCATTGGAGGTATGCAAGCGGCTGGGGATTTAAGATAGGCTTTTCCCACTTGCGAGCCACTCCCATGAAGATTCTCGTCACCGGTGCGGCCGGTTTCATTGGCATGACCACGTCCCTGAAGCTGCTGGCCCGCGGCGACGAGGTGGTGGGGTTGGACAACCTCAATGACTATTACGACGTCACGCTCAAGCACGACCGTTTGAAGCGACTCACGCCACATGCCAATTTCAGTTTCGTGCATATGGATGTGGCGGACCGGGCCGGCATTGAAAAACTGTTCGCCACGCAAAAGTTCGAGCGTGTGATCCACCTGGCTGCCCAGGCCGGCGTGCGTTACTCGTTGAAGAACCCCCACGCGTACATTGACAGCAATATCGTCGGCTTCACGAACATCCTGGAAGGCTGTCGCCATAACCACGTGCAGCACTTGGTTTACGCCTCCAGCTCCAGTGTCTATGGTGGCAACACCAAGATGCCGTTCTCCGAACACGACAGCGTCGATCACCCGGTGAGCCTGTACGCCGCGACCAAGAAGGCCAATGAGCTGATGGCCCACACATACAGCCATCTCTATAACCTGCCGACCACTGGCCTGCGTTTCTTCACCGTGTATGGCCCCTGGGGAAGGCCCGACATGGCGTTGTTCCTGTTTACCAAGGCCATCCTCGAGGGCAGGCCCATCGACGTTTTCAACCATGGAAACATGCAGCGCGATTTCACGTATGTCGATGACATCGTCGAAGGCGTCGTTCGGATAGCAGACAAGACAGCGCAAGGGAACCCGAATTACGACTCCCTATTGGCCGATCCCGCCTCGAGCGATGCACCCTACCGGGTCTTTAACATCGGCAACAACAGCCCGGTGCAACTGCTGGACTTCATCGGATACATCGAAGAGGCGCTGGGACGCAAAGCCCAGAAGAATCTGCTGCCTTTGCAGGATGGGGATGTGCCGGCGACCTATGCGGACACGGATGCGCTCGATGCGTGGGTGGGTTTTGTCCCCCAAACCAGCGTCAAGGACGGCATTGCTCGATTCGTGGCTTGGTACAGGGCGTATTACTCGGCCTGAGGCGTCGTCGGCACGACGCCAGCGTCCGCCCTTGGGGTTGAAAATCCTCGCAGTCCGCCCCGGCTCTGCAGGTGGCAAGGTCCCGGATGGCCGCCAACGCGCGGCTAGCGCCAGACGCGTCGATAAAACAGTTCGACCAAAGCGGCCAGTTCCCCCTGTTCCACGCTAAGCAAAAGCGCCATGCTGCTCGGCGCAAAATAAAAAAGCCGCTTGCCAAAAGGCAAGCGGCTTTATGATCAAGCAGGGTGATCGGAGCAATCACCCGATAAAGGATGTTCCCTTATTTTGCCGAGGAGCGGCGGCGAACCATGCCCAGGCCTGCCAACGCAAGGCCCATCAAAGCGAGAGAGCCGGGTTCCGGAACGTTGAACGTGATACTGCCGTCCAGCGTCGATTGGCGAATCAGAGCACCAGTGGACGAGGCCCACAGATCGTTCTGGGTCGGCACGGGCGGATTGACGTTGGTGTCGATCTGCCAGGTGACTGCCGTCGGGTTCAGCAGCCAGTTCTGGTAGAAACCGCCATTGATCGTCGAGCTGAAGAAGTTCTGTACAAAAGTATCGCCAATGGCGTCGTTCGTGCCGTTGTTGTCGAAGTCGTAGGTCACGCGGCCGAAGATATCCAGGTTCACGCCCTGGAACTGCGAGCCCGTCACAGCGAGGCGCAAGACCTGCTTGCCATCGTTGGCAGACGAACCGCCATCGTGGTAGTACACGTCGAAGAAGCCGTTGGTAAACAGAACCTGATCCGCAATGGAATCCGAGTTCGAGTCGACGGTCACACCAAACATGGTGTAGGTATAGGTCAGTCCCCAACGACCCGCGCCGTAGGCAGTCTGTTCACCATCGGCGAAGCCGTTGCGATCCACCGGGAACTGCGTGCTGTTCAGCGCGTTGATGTTGTTCTGATCCGGGCTGAAAGGATAGGCAGCCGGAACCTGGTTTCCGCCGATCGTCGTCTTCGTACCGCTGGAGAAACCGTAGCTGTTCATGACGCCCGTGGAATTGGTGTCGACGACCTGCGTGCCTGCGGTCTGTGGGTTGCCGAGGTAGATGGACGTTGCCAAGGTGCCGGTGTAGCCCAGTTCGGAGAGCAAAGACGTCGACGTGCTGCCGTTAGGGCCGAAGTCCACGCCGTTGTTGATGACGAACGGTCCAGCGAAGGCCGATCCTGCGAAGACGAGCCCCAATGCTGCGCCGGCTACTTGCGAGAGACGGGATTTGTTCATGTTGAAACTCCGAGAGTTGAAGAATGCGCGGTCCGGGGTCGCCGGATGAAAGACTTAACGCAGGATGTGTGCCATCAATGGAAATTTATTAACTTTCAATGGCTTAACTGTTGAAGCGGCCCATCGTGGCGCGTTTTTGTAAGGAAAATCGACGATCAACCTGGCGTTTGTAGAGCCATAGGCCAGCGGCGCTTGATGGCGCGGCACCAGTATCTGGCGGCGAAGCGCGAGCCCAGGTCTGGCACTGCAACTGCACAGCTTGGTGTTTATTTGGATAGGTCGTGTTTTCTGGAATTCTCCTGAGGTCCGGATGGGCCGTCATGCGAATAGCATCATTCAGTGTGGTGCTGAGTAGTAGTAGTAGTGCGCAGGGGTACCGATTACGCTAGACCGCTCGTGTCGCGTGGCATTGCCGGCGCCGGTCCGTTGCCAGCTTGAGCCAACTGAATTCGTTTGATCGACGGAGGTTGTCTCTGACTGGTGATCGCATCGATGTCGCGGCACAATGAGCAACCGAACTGTTCAGTGGACGCTACCTATGACCTCTGATGCCTCCAATCGGCCGAGTTTCGAATACGACAAGGCCTTCTCACGCAATATTGGCTGGGTGACCAGGGACGAGCAAACTCGAATGCGGTCTGCCAGAATCGCCATCGCCGGACTAGGAGGGGTGGGCGGAGCGCATCTGCTGACACTCTGCCGACTTGGGCTCAGCCGTTTCACTATTTCGGACTTCGATGACTTCGACGTTCACAATCTGAATCGCCAAGCCGGCGCATTCATGCCGTTCATGGGGCAGCCAAAGCTCGACACCTTGGCCAAGCTGGCGAGGGACATCAACCCAGAGGTCGATTTGCGGCTCTACCCCAAAGGTGTGCAGCCGGACAACGTGGACGAGTTCTTGCGCGATGTCGATGTCTACGTTGATGGCCTCGACTTCTTTGCATTGCCTGCGCGCCGCATGGTGTTTGCTAAATGCCGCGAAAAAGGCATTCCTGTCCTTACGGCGGCACCATTGGGTATAGGAACCGCGCTGCTCTATTTCTCGCCAACGGGGATGAGCGCGGAGGATTACTTCAAGTGGGAAGGCCACGATCTACAAGAGCAATACGCTCGGTTTATCGCTGGACTGTCACCTGCAATGCTCAACCGCAACTATCTGGTGGCGCCTGAAGCCGTGAATTTCAAGGAAAAGCGTGGCCCCTCGACGATAATGGCTTGTGACCTCTGTGCGGGCGTGATGGGGGCTTCGGTGTTGAAGGTGCTACTGAAGCGTGGGTCACTGCGTCCAGCGCCGTGGGGAATGCATTTCGATGCCTATCATCAGAAGCTTAAGTTCACTTGGCGGCCTATGGGAAATTCGAATCCTCTGCAGCAGCTGCTTTTGAAGTTCATCAGACCGGTTCTTAAGGGCGCCTAGGTGACACTGAGCAAGCCCTTCGCGCCCCTGACGCCCCTCGCGTCGGATTGCGGGTGGCGCTGAAATTCTTGGCCCTCGCTCGGCTGCTGCGCGTACCTGCACCTTGCACCCGCGTCACCGTAGAGGGAGCAGAGAGTCAGCTTGTTCACTGTTGTCGTAGCTATCCACCATTCAGCCAGTATGAAACAGCGGTTGCCTTTCGATGAATTTGAGAATTTCGATGACGACCAGCTATGTTGTCGGTAGGTGACGGGCAGTGCGGGAAGTTTTCTTGAATACACTGCGATGGGCTATATTCGGTCGCTTGCGTCGCGCGATGGCGCGCGATGGCTACCATGGCGATAAAGGTTAAAGCAATGACGAATTTTGTACTGCATGGCCGTGGTTTTGCGCGGCTGTTGGCGTGGGGCGTTTTGACGGTGACGGTAGCGGGTTGCGCATTTAATGCGCCAAAGTACCCGCCGGCACCCGTTTCGGCATCTTCGCCTGACTACAGTTACATCGTTGGTGCAGGAGACTCGCTGAATATCATAGTGTGGCGCAATCCAGAATTGTCCATGTCCGTGCCGGTGCGACCAGATGGGAAAGTCACAACTCCTTTAGTAGATGAGCTGGTAGCGCAAGGGAAAAATTCAACTGAGATTGCAAGAGATGTAGAGCAAGCGCTCTCTAAGTTTGTACGCGATCCCATCGTCACAGTCATCGTCACCAGCTTTGTTGGTCCTTACAGCGAACAGATCCGTGTAGTCGGCGAAGCCGCGAAACCGCAATTTCTACCATACAAGCAAAAAATGACGCTACTCGATGTGATGATTGCCGTCGGCGGATTGACAGATTTCGCGGATGGAAATGGTGCATCTATTCTGCGCGCTTCGGAAGGTGAAAAGCAGTATGCGGTGCGTTTGAAAGATCTTATTAAGCGCGGTGACATTTCTGCCAACGTGGAAATGAAGCCGGGTGACATTTTGATCATTCCACAAGGGTGGTTCTGAAATTGCTCTTCGACCAGGTTTGCGCAACGAGATCTGTTGAATTTCGGTTTTCCGTAAAGTGAAGTGGCGCTATGGAAGAGCTATTTGGTCAGATAGTTTCGGTTGCAAAAGGCATGTGGCGCCACCGGTGGCCAGCGCTTGGCGTCGCTTGGTTCGTCGGCGTGGTAGGGATCGTGCTGGTTGTGGCAGTGCCGGACCGGTACGAAGCCAGCGCTCGCATCTATGTAGATACGCAATCGATTTTGAAGCCGCTGATGTCTGGGCTTGCTGTGCAGCCCAATATTGAACAGCAGATATCTATGTTGAGTCGCACTCTTATAAGTCGGCCAAATGTGGAGAAACTGATACGCATGGCTGATCTTGACCTCGGCAATTCTTCAAAGGCTGAGCAAGAGGCACTGATTGAAAAGCTGACGCGCACGCTGTCTATTACTAGCGCGGGAAGAGACAATCTTTATACCTTGTCATACCAAGATCGCAGTCCTGAACGTGCAAGAAGGGTAGTGCAGTCTCTTGTTTCTATATTTGTTGAATCGAGCTTGGGGGCGACCCGACAAGATTCGGAAACTGCGAAGCGGTTCATTGAGGAGCAGATTAAAACGTATGTGACTAAATTAGAAGAGGCGGAAGCAAGGTTGAAAGAGTTTCGTCTGCGAAATATGGAACTCCAGAGTGGGGATGGCAAAGACATGGCTGCCAGAATTGGTGACGTAAGTGGTCAGTTAAGTCAGGCACGTCTGGAACTCCGGGAGGCGGAGAATGCGCGAGATTCGGCAAAAAAGCAGTTAGATTTCGAAAGAGCGCAACCTGGGAATTCTGGTACTGCAAATTTGTTGCCTGGCACAACAACTGGCCCCTCCGTTGCTTTATCTACTCCTGAGCTCGATAGTCGCATCGCTTCCCTTAAGCAAAACTTGGATGGCTTACTGCAACGATTCACGGATCGACATCCTGATGTGGTTAATGCGCGTCGGTTGATTGCGGAGCTCGAAGAGCAAAAGCGCAAGGAAATTGCGGATCTTCGTAAGGCTGCACAGGATGCCCCTACATTTAGCGCGATGACGGGAACGAACATCGGCCTGGCAGCGCAAGAGCTAGGTCGAATATACGCTGCGTCTGAAGTCCAAGTTGCCTCCTTGAAGGCGCGGGTGGCCGAATACGAATCGCGGTTCGCGCGTGCCAATGAATTGATGAAGGTGGCGCCGCAGATCGAGGCAGAGTTTGCGCAACTGAATCGGGACTATGGGATTCACAAAAAAAACTACGAAGATTTGGTTGCGCGGCGGGAGTCTGCTGGATTGTCCGGTGATCTGGACAATGCTTCTGGTATTGCTGACTTTCGGCTGATCGATCCGCCGCGTGCTTCTAACAAGCCGGTTGCGCCCAATCGCTTGCTGTTGCTACCACTGGCTTTGGTGGCATCTATTCTGTCGGGGCTAGGCTTGGCCTTTCTCTTGAGTCAGTTGCGCTCGGTGTTCTTTGATGCGAGGTCTCTGCGCAATACGATTGGATTGCCTGTGCTCGGGGTGGTTACCTTGGTTTTAAAGGATGCGGCTCGTGCGAGACAGAGAAGGGAATTGAAGAGGTTTGGTCTGGCCTCTAGTGGGCTGATTGGAGTATTTGTATTGGCGATCATTGCATTGACAATCCTTGCCACCAGAGTCACGCAATGACCAGTTTGATTGAGCAGGCAGCCCAACGTTTAGAGCAATTGCGGCGAGCTGGCGCAGCTATGCCAGAAGATGCAAAGTCTGCGCAAACTCCGGGAAGTAGTCGGGGATCCGTTATAGGCTCTGCTGTCTCAGAATTGGTGGTGGTGGCCGAGTCAGACCCCATGCAGGCGCCTCTCGATTCGGTGCAACGCTCCCAACGAGTCGAGATTGATTTGGAGGCATTGTCGGCGGCTGGCATCGTCAGTCCCAATGCACCGCGGTCGCAAATCGCTGATCAATATCGCGTAATCAAGCGACCATTGATCAGCAATGCAATGGGTAAGGGTGCGTCCATTATAAAAAATGGTAACCTGATCATGGTCACCAGCTCGGTGCCCGGCGAGGGAAAGAGTTTCACCGCGATCAATCTTGCCATTAGCATTGCTGCCGAATTGGACAATACGGTAATGCTGGTCGACGCCGATGTTGCGAGGCCATCGGTTTTGCGTGTATTGGGTCTTCCGCCTAGTTCGGGATTGCTGGACCTTTTGGTCGATGACAACATTGAAATTGCGGATGTTTTACTGAAGACCAATATTGATAAACTGAGTATTCTGCCGAGTGGAACGCCTCATGCCCGTGCAACGGAGATGTTGGCTAGCGAGGCAATGACCCGCTTGCTAGCTGATATGGCGACTCGGTATACGGATCGCATCATCATCTTCGATTCGCCGCCGCTACTTCTCACAACTGAGGCGAGGGTTCTGGCAAGCCACATGGGACAGATCGTTATGGTTGTGCACGCAGAAAAAACCTTGCGGTCGGATGTGCAGGAAGCGTTGTCCACCATTGAAGAGTGTCCGGTCAAGATGATGGTACTGAATCAGGCGCGTACTTCAGGTTCTGGTGGATATGGATATGGCTACGGTTATGGGTATGGCGGTGTGTATGGTCAAAGTCAGGTAAAGAGTGGCAATAAGACCACTCCAGGTACGTCCTGAAATCTTCCGCGTTGAGATGCATTTGATTTTGCAAAAGGTCCCATTACCTCGAAGGATGGCCCAGCGCTTGTTGAAAGGCATGTATGGCGCGGCGTGGCTTTTGGGATTGTCTGTTGCTTGGTCACAGGAAATGGATGTCCCGGCAGGGGGGGGACGCCTAGGTTTGCAGATCTCGCCAAGCTTGTCGGTTTCTGAGCGGTACAGCAGCAACGCGAAGCAGGTGTCTACGAGGCCGCAGAGTGAATTTGTAACCCAGATTAGCCCCGGCGTTTCAATACGTAGCAATACGAGTCGGATCAAGGGGAATCTAGACTACTCACTCAATGCCAACTACTACGCAAATGGCACGTCTGGAAATGATATACAGAATGCGCTGAACACGAACTGGCGGGTCGAGGCGGTGGAAGGGTGGGCATTTCTGGATGCATCGGCCATTATTTCGCAGCAGTCCATTTCGGCATTCGGTACAAAATCTGTTGATTCTGTATTCAATAGCAATAATTCTACCGAGACTTTGAACTATCGCTTTTCACCGTATGTACGTGGGGAGTTTGCTGGTGGCACTGGATACGAAGCACGATTAAATTTTTCAGGAGTCAATGCGGATGCGCAAGCGGCCTCTGACCTGCGTACGAGCGGTGGTCAATTGCGCGTAACGGGTAAACGCAGTGGTGCTCTGGTTTGGAGTGTGGATACCAGTCGCACCAAATCGAAATTTAGCTTAGGTCGTACCACGGAAAACAATATTGTGCAGGGCCGGCTTGACTATGTTTTGAGCTCTCAGGCGAATGTGTTCTTGACTCTCGGACGCGAGTCAAATAATTTCAGTTCACTCTCCAACCAGAACTATCCGACCTCTGGAGTGGGATTTCTATGGCGGCTCAACGAGCGCACCAAATTGGATGGTCAGATCGAGCGCCGTTCGTTTGGGCATTCTCACAATTTGAGCTTTGAGCACCGCACCGGTCGGACATCTTGGAGATTCAGTGATGTTCAGGGTGTCTCAAATACGGCTGATCAAGCAGGCGTGACGGCCGTGGGCACGCTGGCTCAGCTCCTGTCAATCCAATTTGAAGCTTTGGAGCCAGATCCCGTAAGGCGCGCGGAACTGGTCAACAATTATCTTTTGGCTAACGGGTATAACCCCAATACTCCCGTGCTGAGCAATTTCATTGCATCGTCTGCATCAAAGCAGCGTCGTCAAGAAATTTCCGCAGCCCTGACTGGCATACGTGATACTGTTACTTTTTCGTATTCCCGAAGTTCCAATCGACAGCTTGGCAACGTCGTGTCCGCCTTTGATGACTTCAGCACATCAGACCTTATCCAGCAAACGGGGTTCATCGTGTCATATTCGCACCGCTTGACGCGCGACGCTGCTTTGAGTGTGGGGGTGTCGCGTCAAAACACCGCAGGAGTTCAGGGGTCTCTGGGCACTTCTCTGAAGGCGCTCGATGTGACATTGTCCGGTCGTCTGGGGAGGCAACTTTTTGCAACTCTAGGTTTGCGGAGGGCACAGTTTGACAGTACTACTTCTCCGTACTCAGAGACTGGTGTCACTGGTGCCTTGAACATGCGGTTTTGACATGTATGAAGCGTTTTATGGGCTGACGAGCAAGCCCTTCCAACTGAATCCCGACCCTAGCTTCTATTTCGGTAGCAAACAGCATCGCCGCGCAAAGGCCTATCTGGAGTATGGCCTTCTGCGCAGCGAGGGTTTTATCGTGATCACTGGTGAGATTGGCGCCGGTAAGACCACGATTGTCCGTGGTTTGCTAGAGAGCATGGATGCTGATGCAGTTACCGCGGCCAATCTTGTGAGCACGCAGTTGGATGCAGAGGACACTTTGCGCATGGTAGGCGCGGCATTCGGTGTCCGTGTCAAGGACGTGTCCAAGGCCGATTTGTTAATGGCCCTGGAGGCATTCCTAGTCACCCAGGTCAGTGAGGGGAAGCGAAGTCTGTTGATTGTCGATGAGGCCCAGAACCTGACACCACGCGCTGTGGAGGAGCTGCGCATGTTGTCTAACTTCCAGTTTGGCAAGCAGGCGTTGCTGCAAACCTTCCTTGTGGGACAGCCTGAATTTCGGGAAATCCTACAGCATCCCAATATGCAGCAGTTGCGCCAGCGTGTGACTGCGACATGCCATATTGGTCCCTTAGATCTGGACGAAACCAAAGGCTATATTGAACACCGGCTGAAATGTGCAGGTAGTACGGGACGTCCACAATTCGAAATCGCTGCGTTTGAGGTAATTCACAAGGCAACCGGCGGGATTCCGCGTCGAATCAATACCGTGTGTGACCGGGTCCTCCTGCTGGGTTTCCTGGGAAGCAAGGAGAACCTGGGCGCCGAGGATGTTGATGAGGTCGTGAATGAGATGCGCCAAGAGGCAGGCCATTCAGGTTTTCAAAGGGCTCCTCCCCGGTCACATCTGGACAGTGCCTTGGCATCGCACGGCGCGGATCCCATGGTGGACATAGATCTAGCAAAGCTGCAAGGTACCGATTCGCTATTTAGTGGTTTCTCCAATCAATTAGCCACATTGGGGGCGGAGCAGCAGGGTGATAGGCTGCTGAGGCTGGAGCGCAGCATGTTGCGACTCGAACGCGTGAACCTCGAAATCCTTTCGATGATGCAGAAGTTCGTTGCGTCTCTACGCCGCTAAGGGTGATCTTCTCGTGTCGCACCAGCCTCTCATAAACGCTTTAACCATAGATGTGGAGGATTACTTCCAAGTCTCTGCCTTTGCTACCCACATTGCCCGTTCAAGTTGGGACACACGAGAGTGCCGCTTGGAGCGCAACATGGGCAGGATCATGCAAATGTTGGAAGCTCAAGGCGTCAAGGCCACATTTTTCACCCTAGGTTGGGTTGCGCAGCGTTACCCCCACGTAGTCAAGCAGCTGATCGCAGAAGGCCATGAGCTGGCAAGCCACGGATATGGCCACGAACGTGCGAGTGATCTGTCCGAAGCTGCATTCTTTGAAGATGTGCATCGTGCCAAATCTATTTTGGAAGATGTGGGCGGAGTAGAGGTAAAGGGATATCGAGCGCCAAGTTTTTCTATCGGAGAGGGCAACCAGTGGGCATTCGATGCATTATTGCGTGCGGGGTACCGATATAGCTCCAGCATTTATCCCATCCGGCATGACCACTACGGTATGCCTGATGCACCACGTGATCCCTACGAGGTGCGCCCTGGTTTGTTGGAAGTTCCAATCACCACCTTGCGCGCGTTTGATCGCAATTTTCCGTCCAGCGGCGGTGGGTACTTTCGACTCTTGCCTTATGCTGTCTCGCGCTGGATGCTGCGGCACGTGAATAGCAAAGAGCAAAAGCCGGGAATTTTTTACTTCCATCCCTGGGAAATCGATCCCGGACAACCCCGAATTCCGGGCTTAGGTGCTAAGGCCCGCTTTAGGCACTATGTCAACATCGGGCGTACCGAAAGACGTATCCAGCAACTGCTACGAGATTTCCGCTGGGGGCGCATGGACGCCATTTTTCTGAACACACCGGGCGTTGATGGGCCGGTGGTTGCGCCCTCCGTCTAAGCACCTGTGCCCACCGTCCTTCGCCTCTCTATTTCCGATTCCCTGTCGTCCCAACGCTGGGACGATTTTGTTTTTGCTTGCCCACAGGCTACTTTTTTCCATCGTGCGGGTTGGCAGCACATCATGGAGCGTATCTTCAAGCACGACACCTACTTTCTCTATGTGGAGGCGAACGGGCATATCCAAGGGGTCTTGCCGCTGGCGCATGTGCGCAGCAGGCTGTTCGGCAATGCGCTGACCAGCTTGCCGTTTGCAGTGTATGGTGGTGCGGCTGTGGTGTCTGATGCCGCATTGGAGGCATTGGAAGCCGAAGCGCAATCCATCGCTCGACATCTCAGAGTGGACCATCTGGAAATGCGCAATATCCACAGGCGCCATTCCGACTGGCCTTTGCAAGATTTGTACGTGACCTTCCGCAAATCAATTTTGCCCGACGAACAGGCCAATATGCTCGCCATTCCTCGCAAGCAGCGTGCGATGGTACGCAAAGGCATCAAAAATGGATTAACCAGTCAGATAGACAAGGATGTCTCGCGTTTTTTTGCACTGTATGCAGACAACGTGCACCGTCATGGGACGCCTGCGCTGTCCAAGAGGTACTTCCAGGCATTGCAGCATCAGTTCGGCGCAGATTGCGAAGTACTCACCGTCAGTACGGCGGACGGACAGGCATTGAGCAGCGTACTGAGTTTTTATTTCCGCGACGAGATCTTGCCTTACTACGCAGGTGATGATGAGGCGGCGCGCGATCTCGCAGCGAACGACTTCAAATACTGGGAGCTCATGCGGCATGCTTGTGCCAAGGGCGTGAAGGTGTTCGACTACGGACGTAGCAAACAAGGCACCGGTTCCTTCGCGTTTAAGAAGAACTGGGGATTCGAGCCTCAAGCGTTGCACTATGAGTACCAACTGTACAAGCGCGATGCGGTACCCCAGAACAACCCCTCCAATGCCAAGTACAGGTTGATGATCGAGACTTGGCGGCGCATGCCCATTGGCCTGGCGAATTGGTTAGGCCCTTTGATCGTGCGCAGTCTGGGCTGACAGGATGGCCAACCTCCTGTACTTGGTGCACAGGCTGCCGTATCCACCCAATAAGGGAGACAAGGTCCGTTCTTACCATTTGCTCAAGCATTTGGCGGCGCGCCATCGCGTCTTCCTGGGGACGTTCATAGATGACCCAGACGATGAGGTGCATGTGGATCGATTGCGAGCCATGTGTGCCGATGTCTGTGTAGTGCGCTTGAACCCACGGCTTGCTCGTCTGCGTAGCTTGTCAGGTCTTCTGCGCTGCACGCCGTTAAGCCTGGACTATTACCGCGATACGGCATTGCGCGCCTGGGTAGCGAGCATTCGATCCAGGCACGGGATCGACGCCTCTGTCATGTTTTCATCCGTGATGGCGCAGTATGGACCCGCACCAAGCGCCCACGGTTCAGAGCCCATGCTGGTGGATTTCGTGGATGTGGACTCCGCCAAGTGGACGCAGTACGCACACGACCACCGTTGGCCGATGTCATGGGTTTACGCGAGAGAAGGACGGGTTCTGCTGGCCTTCGAGCGTCAAGTGGCTTCCAAGGCCAGGCGCTCCTTTTTCGTGACTGAGCAGGAAGCAGCGATGTTCAGGGAGCTGGCAGCGGAGAGCGCTGGTAGTGTTGACGCCGTCGGCAATGGCGTGGACACAATTTATTTTTCTCCCGATCCCCAACGCTCGTCTCCCTATTCCCATCTGCCCTCTGGCACGTTGCCGATTGTCTTCACTGGCGCGATGGATTACTGGCCGAACATCGATGCTGTCAAGTGGTTCGTGAACAGCATGCTGCCGGAGCTGCGCAAGCGATGGCCTACTCTGCGTTTCTACATCGTGGGGCGTAGTCCATCCGAGGCGGTGCGCGCGTTGGCTTCGGATGTCGTCACCGTGACCGGCACGGTGCCAGATGTTCGCCCCTACTTGCAGCATGCCGCTGTGGTCGTTGCGCCGATGCGTGTAGCTCGCGGCGTACAGAACAAGATCCTTGAGGCTATGGCTATGGCCCGCCCCGTCGTCGCTGCAAGCACGTGTGTTTCGGTGATTGATGCGCGTGAAAAGGTGGAGTTGCTGTCTGCGGAGAAGGAGAGTGAGTACATCGAGGCCATCGATGCGGTGTTAGGCTCCGTCGCGCTGGCCGCCCAGATCGGAGATGCTGGAAGGCGGCGCGTGCTTGCCTCATACAGCTGGGAGGCTCAGTTGGCAAAATTGGATGCCTACCTGCCTTCGGTGGGTTATGGGAGCGCCGATGCGACTACTGGAGTGACTCGATGAGTGAGAGGTCGCACCGCAATCAGGTGCGAGGTAATTCCGTGTTCATCTGGCCATGGCCCCTTGCGGCACTCGCGTTGACCTGGGTGGCGCTGCTGGTGCTGTTCCGTGATACGGCCAGCGCTATGGTCACCATCTGGTGGCGTTCAGCAACCTTCAACCACTGCTTCCTGATCTTGCCCATCTCGGCCTGGCTGGTCTGGCGTCGGCACGCGACCTTGACCCACATCACGCCTTCATCGGTGCCGTGGCTGCTCGTGGGTGTCGCTGCGTTGGCGTTGCTGTGGCTGATGGGGGACATGGTGGCGGTGAACTCCGTGACCCAGATCGCATTTGTGGCGTTGCTGGTGCTATCCGTGCCCGCGATCATGGGTTTCCAATTGGCCAAGGCCATCACCTTTCCGTTGTTGTTCCTGTTCTTCGGTGTACCCCTTGGCGAGTTCTTGATGCCGCAGTTGATGGACTCCACCGCGGATTTCACAGTGTGGGCGCTGCGGCTCACAGGGGTGCCCGTGCTGCGCGAAGGCCTCCAGTTCGTGATTCCGACTGGTAGCTGGTCCGTGGTAGAGGCCTGTAGTGGCGTGCGCTACCTGATCGCGTCTCTGACAGTTGGCACGCTGTTCGCCTACCTGAACTACCAGTCGACGTCCAGGCGCCTGTGGTTCGTGCTTGTTTCGATTTTGGTGCCGATCATCGCGAACTGGTTACGTGCCTACATGATCGTCATGCTGGGGCATGTGTCTGGCAATACATTGGCGGTTGGGGTGGACCACCTGATCTATGGATGGTTGTTTTTTGGTGTCGTGATACTTTTGATGTTCATGGTTGGATCCCGGTGGTCGGAAACGGAGCCCACTCTCAGCAATGCCCCCCAGGCGGACGGTTCGGCGGTTTCTCATGTAACTGGACGCCATGTTCTGATTGTTGCAGCCGCCTTCGTCGTATTGGCCGGGATTCCCGAGATCGCCAAATGGGGTTTGCGCCATACCCAGGTGGCTGGTGACCCCAAATTGACGGCGCCAGACGGCTTGTCAACTGGGTGGCGGCGAGCTGGTTCGAATGCATGGGATTTTCGGCCCGCCTTCCAGAACACTTCCGCCGAAGTCAACGAGATATACCTGGGCGATGCGGGTGTGGTCGGTCTGTACCTGGGCTACTATCGCAATCAAGACTACGAGCGCAAATTAGTGAGCTCGGAAAATGTCCTTGTGACTAGTAAGGACCCTCAATGGGCCCGTAGTCGCGCTGGCACCTCCGTCGCCAATCTGGGACAGTCGATGAACTCGGTGCGAGTGCGGACCGCGGAACTGCGCAGTCTTGCCACGGGTTTTGGGCATGGCGGAACCCGGATCTTGGTATGGCAACTGTATTGGATCGACGGCATGCCCACAGCCAACGATTACTTGGCAAAGATTTACGGAGCCTTGAAGCGGCTAACTGGGCACGGCGACGAATCCGCAGTGATCATTCTGTACACCGAGCAGCCGGCGGCAAACACTGCGGAAAACACGCTGTCGGAATTCTTGGCGGCGAACTATGCGAGCATCGACGGTTTGCTGCGGCGGGTTCGGAATAGCCCCTAGGCAGTGGGTGCGGTCTGCCTAGAAACGTGTTTGGAGATTCGGATGAATACGGTTGCAGTGATCGGATTGGGCTATGTGGGTCTGCCATTGGTGGTCGAATTCGGCAAGCACCTGCGCACGATCGGCTTCGATATCGCCATGCACAAGGTGGAGTCCTGCCAGCGAGGTGTTGACCCATCCCGCGAACTGAGCAGCGATGAGATTCGCGCATCCATTTATGCCGTCTACACCGCTGACCCTGCGATGCTAGCTGAAGCCGACATGATCATCGTGGCGGTCCCTACTCCCGTGGATGGAGCACACATTCCGGATTTTCGCCCGCTGATCGGCTCCAGCACCAGTGTCGGTCGCCACATGAAGAAGGGCGTGACCGTCATCTACGAGTCCACTGTTTATCCGGGGGCGACGGAAGAGGTCTGCATTCCCGTGCTAGAGCGCGAGTCTGGATTGCAGTGGAAGAAGGATTTCTTCGTGGGTTACTCTCCCGAGCGCATCAATCCAGGGGATAAAGAGCACACACTGACCAAGATCCTCAAAATCGTTTCGGGCGATTCGCCGGAGACACTGGAGAAAATCGCGCAGCTGTACGAGCGCATCATCGTGCCAGGTGTCCATCGGGCTTCCAGCATCAAGGCGGCGGAAGCGGCCAAGGTGATCGAGAACACCCAGCGGGACCTTAACATCGCGCTAATGAACGAACTATCAATCATCTTCGACAAGATGGGCATCGACACCACGGAGGTGTTGGAGGCTGCGGGTACCAAATGGAATTTCCTCAAGTTCCGGCCGGGGCTCGTAGGAGGGCATTGCATCGGCGTGGATCCCTACTACCTGACACACAAGGCCGAGATGCTGGGCTACAACCCGCAGGTCATTCTGGCTGGGCGCCGCATCAACGATGGCATGGGCAAGTTCATCGCCGAACAGACCATCAAGCACATGATCGCGGGCGGCAGCTATGTGAAGGGCGCGAAGGTCAACATCCTCGGTCTAACCTTCAAGGAAAACTGTGGCGATTTGCGCAACTCGAAAGTGATCGACATCATCCACGAACTCCGCACATACGGCGTCGAGGTCCACGTGACGGACCCGCAGGCTGAATCTGCGGAGGCGGTGCATGAATACGGCGTGCCCTTGGTTCCGTGGGATGCGCTGCCACGCGCTGATGCGATCGTCGCTGCTGTGGCCCACAAGGAGTTCACAAAACTCTCGGTGGAGGATCTGGGCAATAAGCTGGTGAAGGGGGGGGCCTTCATTGATGTCAAGGCCGCATTCGATCCCGTGGCCATCCAGGCGGCAGGCTACAAGCTGTGGCGCCTCTAGTCCGCGCGGAGCCGACGCCCTGTTCATCCAGCATCGGCGTACGGATACCAGGCCGTGGCTGATGACCTGCGTCCACTCGTGGCGCATGTGATGTATCGATTCGACACGGGTGGTCTTGAGAATGGCGTTGTCAATCTGATCAACCACATGGATCCCGAGGCATATCGGCATGCGGTCATTGCACTGACTGAAGTGACGGATTTCCGCCTTCGCATTCGACGCAACGATGTGGAGTTTGTGTCCTTGCACAAGACCCCAGGGCATGGCTTTTGGCAATATCCGCAGCTGTTCCGCGTATTCCGCCGGCTGAGGCCCAGCATCGTGCACAGTCGCAATCTGGCTGCGCTGGAAGCGCAGGTACCCGCCTGGGCAGCACGCGTACCGGTGCGCATCCACGGCGAACATGGATGGGATGTGACGGATCGTGATGGCAGCAATATCACCTACCAGCGGCTGCGTCGGCTCTACCGCCCGTTTGTTAACCACTACATGGCCTTGTCCCGGGAGTCAGCCACCTACCTGACGGATAAGGTCCGCGTGCCGGGCGAAGTTGTCACACAGGTCTACAACGGGGTCGACACTGTGCGATTCTGTCCTCCGGTGTCTGGGGCGCCATCTCAGATCGACGGATGCCCGTTCGATCCTTCACGCCAACTATTGATTGGTACTGTGGGGAGGATGCAGCCCGTCAAGGACCAAGTGCTGCTTGCCAAGGCATTTGTGTTGGCGCTGCAAAAAGCGCCTACGTACAAGGACCGGGTGCGGCTCGTGCTTGTTGGGGATGGGCCGTTGCGTGCTCAGGCGCAGCGTATCCTCGACGATGCTGGGCTCTCTGCATTGGCGTGGCTGCCTGGGGAGCGGAGCGATATCCCGGATGTGCTGCGGGGGCTGCATCTTTTCGTGCTGCCATCGCTCGCTGAGGGCATCTCGAATACGATTCTGGAGGCGATGGCCTGTGGATTGCCGGTGCTGGCTACCGCTGTCGGAGGCAATCTCGACTTGGTGGACGTGGGGCGAACGGGCCATATTGTTCCCCCTGCAGACGCGGACGTAATGGCGCAGCACATCGTGGCATTCTGCGCTGAGCCGGCGCGTGGACAAGCCATGGGACTTGCGGGTAGGGCGCGCGTCGAATCCCGATTCAGCATGTCGGCGATGGTGGGGACATACCAAAGGCTCTACGATCAGCAACTTCAGCCGTATCGTTAAGACATGGGCGCCGCGAAAGCCTATTCGTTCGGTCTTGCGCGGTCGCTCCATTGGTGAACGCGAGGCTCCACCCATGCAGGTGGGGGGGGGCGACGGCGGCGCGTCAGTAAGATACCGTCCCCACGGACCATTCATTCAGCAACCTTGGAGTAACTCTGGTTCATGTGCGGTATCACTGGAATATTCAATACCCGCGGAGGAGGAGACATTGATCGCGCAGTGCTCCAGCGGATGAACGACTCGCAGCTGCACAGGGGCCCGGACGAGGGCAGCATGCACACGGAGCCGGGCGTTGGCCTGGGTCACCGGAGGCTGTCCATTATCGACATCGCGACGGGCCAGCAGCCACTGTTTAACGCGGACGGCAGCGTGGTGATCGTTTTCAACGGCGAAATCTACAACTACCAAGCCTTGATGGCCGAACTCCAGGCCTTGGGGTATGTGTTTCACACCAAGAGCGACACGGAAGTTATCGTCCACGCATGGGAGGCCTGGGGGGCCGATTGCGTAAAGCGTCTGCGCGGGATGTTCGCCTTTGCGATCTGGGACCGCAACCGGCAGGCCTTCTTCCTTGCCCGTGATCGACTGGGTGTGAAGCCCATGTACTATGCGCTGCTGGACGACGGCACGCTGCTATTCGGATCGGAACTCAAGTCCGTGCTGGCCCATGGCGGGCTGCGCAAGGAAATCGACCCGCTCGCGGTGGAGGAGTATTTCGCTTTGGGATATGTGGCGGAGCCACGCACGATCTTTCGCCAAGCGCGCAAGCTGCCACCCGCTCACACCCTGCTGATCCAGCGCGGCAAACCGGTGGGCGAACCGGTGGAGTACTGGGATGTACGGTTCACTTTGGACAACCCTATCAGTCTGGCGGACGCACAGGAAGAACTTGTGCAGCGGCTGCAGGAATCCGTGCGCTTGCGCATGATCGCCGAAGTGCCCCTGGGCGCGTTTCTCTCCGGTGGTGTGGACAGCAGTGCCGTGGTCGCGGCCATGGCGGGCTTGTCCGCAGACCCTGTGAATACGTGTTCGATCGCTTTTGACGACCCCGCATTCAACGAGTCCGAATTCGCTCAGATGGTGGCGGGACGCTACAGGACTAACCATCGTGTGGAAACGGTACGCAGCGACGATTTCGATCTAGTCGACGAACTGGCGCATCTTTATGACGAGCCCTATGCCGACAGCTCGGCGATCCCTACCTACCGTGTATGCCAACTTGCACGCAAGCACGTGACCGTTGCGCTCTCGGGGGATGGTGGCGATGAGGCGATGGGCGGTTATCGGCGCTACCGCCTGCACATGATGGAGGAGCGCATGCGCCGCAGCATGCCTTACGGGTTCCGGCGCTCCGTATTCGGCGCGTTGGCATCGGTCTATCCCAAGGCCGATTGGGCTCCCCGCATGTTCCGGGCCAAGACCACTTTCCAGGGCATCGCACGGAGTTCGGTGGAAGCCTATTTCCACAGCCTGTCCCATATCCGCCAGCCGCTGCGCGGCCAGCTGTTCAGCCCTGCGCTTCTGCAGGCGTTGGGCGGCTACCAGGCGCAGCAGGTCTTCGAACGCCATGCCCAGCGCGCCGATACCGATGACCCTCTCGCGCTGATCCAGTACATCGACATGCACACCTATCTGGTGGGAGACATCAACACCAAGGTAGACCGTGCGTCGATGGCTCATTCGCTGGAGGTGCGTGAACCGTTGATGGACCATCCTCTTGTCGAATGGCTTGCTACGTTGCCTAGTGCTTACAAGTTGCAGGGTGCGGAAGGCAAGATGTTGTTCAAGCGCGCGATGGAACCCTATTTGCCGCGCGACGTTTTGTACAGGCCCAAGCAGGGATTCTCTGTCCCGCTTGCCCGATGGATGCGCGGACCGCTGCGCCAGCGTGTGCGGGAGGCCTTGCTGGGACCGCGGCTTGCGGACACGGGCTGGTTCAACATGCCCGTCATACTCACCTTGATCGAGCAGCATGAGTCCGGCGCCCATGACCACAGTACGCCGCTCTGGGCGTTGTTGATGTACGAAGCCTTTCTGGCTAATGCCTACGGGGCATAGTTTGGTTGCTCCTCCTCCCATGCGCATCCTCTACCACCATCGCACGGCCTCGCAGGATGGCCAGGCGGTCCATATCGAGGAGTTGATACACGCGTTGCGTGAGCAGGGCCATGAGGTGCATGTGGTGGCGCCAGCGGCCTCGACGGCCATGGGTGACGAAGTGGGCTGGGTGAGCAAGCTGCGAGCGCGTTTGCCGAAAGCGGTGTACGAATTGCTAGAGCTCAGCTACTCGCTCGTGGCCTACCGCAAGCTTCGTGCTGCCATGGGCTACAGCGGATTCGTGCCCGATGTGCTCTACGAGCGCTACAACCTTTTCCTGCTGGCAGGGGTGTTGCTGCGTCGCCGCAGGCGGTTGCCACTTTTGTTGGAGGTCAATGCACCGCTGGCCCAGGAGCGGGGCGAGTTCGGCGGGCTGGGACTGCCGTGGCTGGCTCGATGGGCGGAGGGGGTTGCGTGGCGAAGTGCCGACTTCGTCTTGCCCGTGACACACGTGCTGGCGGAGCATGTCCGAGCGCGTGGAGTGCCCGCCGAAAGGATCGTGGTGCTGCCTAACGGGATCAACGAAGCGCATTTCGCGGAGGCTCCGGATGCGACCAGTGCGCGACATGCCTTGGGTTGGCCCGATGCTCTCGTGCTCGGTTTCACGGGCTTCGTGCGCGAGTGGCACGGTGTCGACCGGGTGGTGCGGTGGCTTGCCAGTGACCAGGCGCCGAAGCATGCCCGGCTGTTGATGGTGGGGGATGGGCCAGCGCGCGCCGGCATAGAAGCATTGGCGAGAAAGTTGTCGGTGGCGGACAGGGTACGGTTCACCGGCTTCGTACCACGCGCGCAGGTGCCTGCGCTGGTGGCTGCTTTCGATATCGCATTGCAGCCTGCGGTGGTCCCCTATGCCTCTCCGCTCAAACTTTTCGAGTACTTGGCCCTGTCCAAAGCGGTAGTCGCACCGCGCCGGCCCAATATCGAAGAAGTACTGGTGCATGAACGGAACGCGTTACTGTTCGACGAGTCCGAGGCGGGCGCATTCGAAAGTGCGCTGTCGCGTTTGTGCGGGGATCCTGCACTGCGCATCCAAATTGGCGACGGTGCTGCGCAATCTATCCACGAGCAAGGCTTGACATGGGCTCGCAATGCCGAGCGCGTGGTGGACCTTGGACGTCGCTGCATGGCGCAACGACGATGACGAAGCTGCGGATCTTGACTTTCTCCACGCTGTTTCCCAGCAGCGTGCGGCGTTCCCATGGCATTTTTGTAGAGACGCGATTGCGGGAACTCCTGGCAAGCGGCGCTGTGCAAGCCAAAGTGGTTGCGCCAGTGCCTTGGTTTCCCTCCACTCATGCGCGCTTCGGGGACCGCGCCCGCATGGCGAGCACTCCTCGGCGGGAGTTCCGCAACGGGATCGATGTACTGCACCCACGTTACCTGCTCGCACCCAAGGTAGGAATGACTTCCGCCCCTTTGGCGTTGGCGCTGGGTGCGTGGGGTGATCTGCGGCGCTTGCAGCAGGAGGGCTTCGATTTCGATGTCATTGATGCCCACTATTACTATCCTGACGGTGTTGCCGCCGCCCTGCTGGCCCGGTGGTTGAACAAGCCGCTGACCATTACAGCGCGGGGGACTGACCTGAACCTGATTCCGCAACATCTATTGCCGCGGCGCATGATGCAGTGGGCTGCGGCACAGGCGCAGGGCTCTATAGGTGTGTGCGCTGCATTGGTCGATGTCCTGCGAACCTGGGGTGTACGGGGGGATCGTTTGCATGTGATGCGCAATGGCGTCGATCTGCAGAGATTCCGGCCTCTGCCGCAACGGGAAGCACGTGCAAGTTTGGGACTGCCGACGGACGGTCCTATCTTGCTGTCCGTCGGCCATCTCATCGAGCGCAAAGGGCATGATGTAGCCATCAACGCGCTGTCCGAACTTTCGAAGACTTATCCGATGGCGCAGCTCTTCGTTCTGGGTGAAGGAGACGAGCGCCCACGTCTGGGCAAGCTGGTGGAGCAGCTGGGATTGCAGAATCGCGTGACTCTGGTCGGTGCCCGCGATCAGACAGAGTTGTGCGGCTGGTACAGCGCGGCGGACGCCTTGGTGTTGGCCTCCAGCCGGGAAGGCTGGGCCAATGTGTTACTGGAGTCCATGGCCTGCGGCACGCCCGTGGTCGCAACGCGAATCTGGGGTACACCCGAGGTGGTTGCAGACCCTGTCGCAGGCAGGTTGGTTGACACGCGCGATGGCGCTTCCTTTGCGCGGGAGATCGTGGCAATGCTTTCAAGTCCGACTGACCGCGCCGCTGTGCGTCGGTATGCCGAAGGCTTCAGTTGGAAAGCCACGACCGATGCACAGCTCGCACTCTTCGGTCGTATCGTGGGTGGTGGGGAGGTGACTCGTGCGTGACATTGTTTTCGGGCCCATCATCCTGGCCATCGTGTGTTATGCATTGCTGCATCCCTCTGTAGGCATTCTCGGTTGGACATGGATCAGCATCATGAATCCGCACGCCTACAGCTGGCGCCTCAACAGCATGCCCATCGCAGCAGCCGTTGCGGGCACGACGTTTATTGGCTTGCTGATCACCAAGGATCGCCGGAATTTTTTTGTGTCCCGAGAAATAGTGGTTTTGATGCTGTTCATGCTGTGGATGTGCATCACCTTCCCGTTCTCCCTCTACCTTTCCGACAGCTATCCGATGTGGAACCGGGTGATGAAGATCGACCTGATGGTATTGGTCGCCATTGTTGCGCTGTATTCCAAAAGGCACATCATTTCGCTGGCATGCGTTCTTGTGGGTTCATTGGGTTTCTACGGGGTGAAGGGGGGGCTTTTCACGCTGGCCACCGGAGGGAGCTACAGGGTCTGGGGCCCACCGGGAAGTTATATAGAAGGGAACAATGAATTGGCGCTGGCGCTCGTGATGATCATCCCAATCATCCGGTTCCTGCATTTGATTTCCCACCAAAAATGGATCAAACGCGGCTTATTGGTGTCGATGGCGCTCTGTGCTGCTGCTGCATTGGGTAGCCAGTCCCGGGGGGCATTGCTGGCGATCGCGGCAATGGCTGCTTTACTGTGGTGGCGTGGTGACAAAAAGTTTTTGGGCGTCTTTGTCATTCTCGTTGCGGGCATTGGATTGCTGTCATTCATGCCGGACACCTGGTGGGACCGAATGGGCACCATCAACAAATATGAAGAGGATGGATCCGCCATGGGGCGCATCAATGCGTGGTGGATGGCGTGGAATCTGGCCAAGGACAGGCTCTTCGGTGGTGGCTTCATGATCTACAAGCCCGACGTATTCGCTTTGTATGCGCCCGACCCTCTGGACATTCACGCCGCCCACAGCATTTACTTCATGGTGCTGGGAGAGCATGGTTTCATCGGGCTATTCCTGTTCCTGCTGCTGTTCACGCTGGTGTGGATTTCCGCGGGCCGGTTGCGCAAGGAAGGGCGCAAGTTGCCGCAGACGATGTGGTTATCGCACCTGGGCGCGATGTGCCAGGTCAGTCTTGCAGGATATGCAGTGGGAGGTGCTTTCCTCAGCCTTTCGTACTACGACTTGCCCTACAACATCCTTGTCATGGTGGTGCTGGGGCGCCGCTGGTTGGAGCGCAAGGAATGGGTGGTTGAGGAGCAAGAGGCGGTGCGTCTCGCCGAGGAGAGGGCTGTCAAGCAGAAGAAAAAGAAGGGAGCGTTCACGTGACACCGGTGCGTCTGTTGTTGCATGGCGCGTCTCCCGGGGGGCGTAGGGCACGGTTGTCCGTTCTCATCTTTCACAGGGTTCTGCAGTCTCCCGACTCCCTGTTTCCAGAGGAGATGGATGCCGCGCGTTTCGACGCCATCTGTGGGTGGATCTCAGACTGGTTCAATGTGCTGCCGTTGGACGAGGCGGCCGTCCGTCTCAAAGCGGGGACCCTGCCGGCTCGCGCTGCGGCGATCACCTTCGATGATGGATATGCAGACAACCTGCACGTGGCGTTGCCGATTTTGCGGCGGCACGGCCTTGTTTCCACATTCTTCATTGCCACCGGGTTCCTTGATGGCGGGCGTATGTGGAATGACACGCTCATCGAGACGGTTCGCGGTTGCCGTGGCGCGGAGCTGGATGCCACACCATTGGGCCTCGAGAGGTATCCGCTGGGATCCGTGGCGCAGCGGCGCGCAACCGTCATCAGGCTTATCGATCAGATCAAGTACCGGTCCCTGGACGAGCGCGTGAGGCTGGGAGATCAACTCGCGGAAATTGCTGGCGTGCGGCTTCCTGCGGACTTGATGATGCGGTCGGAGGACGTACGGGCGATGCATGCAGCCGGCATGCAGATTGGCGCCCACACCGTGCATCACCCCATCCTGGCGAGATTGCCTGCCGATGACGCCCGTGAAGAGATCTTAGGGAGCAGGAGGATGCTGGAGGATTTGCTGGGCACACGCGTCGGCCTCTTTGCCTATCCGAACGGCAAGCCTGGTGAAGACTACCTTCCGGAGAATGTGCAGATGGTCCGGGCGCTGGGCTTCGACGCTGCGGTCAGCACGCAGTGGGGCAGCTCCCGCCAAGGCGATGACATGTTCCAGATCCGGCGTTTTACCCCCTGGGACAACACGCGACTGCGGTTTGGCGCGCGTCTGCTGATGAATCTTCGAAGTCCCTGAGATCGACGCGTGCCATCCGCTACCGTCCTCCGTATCGGGTTGTGGAAGGGTGTCAGCGGGGCAGTCTGAAGCTTGGTGCTTTCACCTGGAACCACTGCTCCAACATCATGAGGATCCAGACCATCTCACCGTAATAGCCCGAGTGCTCCGCCAGGCGGTAGTCCAGAAGAGAACGGATGAAATCGGGGCGGACGATACCGCGATCGCCCAGGCTGCGCAGTGCATCGGATGCCAGGGCCTTAAGCGGAGCATGGTTGGTGGTCCACACGCCGAATGGCAATCCGAATCCCTGTTTTTTTTTGGTAATCGTGTCGTCTGGAAGAAATCCCCGCAACGCCTCCTTGAAAAACCAACGTAACTGCAGCCCCTTGAGCTTGTAGTCGGTCGGGAGGCGCTGTGAGAAAGCCACGAGATCCTCGTCAAGCATTGGAAAGCCAACCGACAGACCTGCGAGACGCGTTGTGCCCACGACCTTCGGCAGGTCACACTCGGCCAGTGTGTAGCGCCAATCGAAGGCAAGCATACGGTTGACGAGGCTGCCCGCGCTGACCTGCCAGGTCGTGCGTTGCTGAACGACGGGGTCGTCCTGCCGCACTTCAGCCAAGAATGGCGCAGTTAGAACCTCATGAACGCCGAGGTGCAGCAACAGGTTGTAGGTCATCATGCGATCAGGCATAGGCACCTTGGCCTGGTTCACATAGCTGGCGCCTTTCTTGACCAATGGCACCCGTTGCAGCAAGCCGGATGCGGCCGCTGGCTCCAGCAAGGCCTTGCGTGCGATCGCGGGAATATCGTCGTACCAGCCAAACAGACGTTGCTTGGCATAGCGGGTATTGCCTCCGAACAACTCGTCCCCGCCATCGCCAGCAAGTATTCGCGTGACACCGTCCTCGCGTGCCATCTTGGCGCAGTAATACGCGGGAAGCGCCGATGAATTGCCAAA
The DNA here is from genome assembly GCA_965278985.1 of Burkholderiaceae bacterium. Classification (GTDB taxonomy): domain Bacteria; phylum Pseudomonadota; class Gammaproteobacteria; order Burkholderiales; family Burkholderiaceae_C; genus CAISIP01. Next base: position 6,310,970 of record OZ257131.1, read on the forward strand.
AGGCTGGTCATAAGAGCCAGCCACCGCTGGAATGCTGCGCACCAGATCGTCGGGTGTGACGTAGTACTCGTGGTGGTCGGTCTTGAAGTGCCGCGCTGTAAGGCGCGCGAATTCCATTTCGTCATAGCCTTGGGCATCGAATCCGATCGAGTACGTATGGCTGGTGCGGCCGCTGACCAGCGCCGACATTCCCGAGATCGTCGAACTGTCTGTACCGCCGCTCAGAAAGCAAGCTACTTTGCTGCCATCCAATTGGCGTTGTACCGCTTGGCGCAAAAGCGTCTGAAACTCGTCCTTGAGAGCGTCGAACGATCCACCGCGAGCCTCCGGAAAAGTGGCTGACCAGTAAGGTTGGACACTCAGCATGCCATGCTCGAACACCGCACAGTGCCCTGGGGGGAGTCGGAACACCCCTCTGAAAATGGTGCGTGGCGACGGGATGACGTGGAAATACAGGTAATCGAAGATGCTTTGCAGATCGATGTCGGGGTTTGGCCCAGCGAGTTCATCTGCCCGAGTCGCCACGTCAATCTTGCCGCCTTCGATCCGATAACACAGCGACTGGATGGCGAAGCGGTCCACAGCCAGCAAGGTGCGTCCATGCGGCTCTCTCAAGCAGATCGCGAAGTCTCCTTGGACTTTGAACAGCCCTGCCAACGGATCATCACTCAATTGTTCTCGCCATGCCTGCTCGATGTGGCCAGTTTCGGCCAATTCATGTTGGCGTTGGTCGGAGAATCGGGGCCGGCCCGTTACGAAGCTGTCATGGATATCGGGCATGTTGAATTAACTTTGGCAGTGGCTGTATATGAATCTCATGGCTGGGGATTTTGCATGGCCCCGGGATTGCGGACTCCCTTCGTGAGCTCCACCGTACTCCGGGAATGCCTGTATTGTGCTTGCTGTGTCGCATCCGCCCCTTCACTGCTGCTGGTATCGACTGCACGGCCGATCAATATGGAATCCGGTCGAAGGCGGTAGTCTTCGCGGGAAGCTGCGACGAACACATTCCAATCGACCGAGTAGTTGTTCGCGTAGTGCCCAGGTGCTGCACTTTCCAGTTTGCCTTCGCCAACCAATAGATTATTGACTGCTCGCACTGCGACGTCTCCGGGCTTCACGCGAAGGAATATGCCCCCACTGGGACGCTTGTCGATGAGAGTGTTGTTGACGAGATACAATTTATTTCGAGGCCACTTGTAGCCTTCAATGCCGTAAGAAATCAGATGGGGATTCTGTGTCTGAGAATCCTGCTGGATCACGTTACCTACTACGTATGCGATCCCGCCAGTCGGGAACTCCAGTTCATAACTTGCAGTGCCGCCGATCTCATCTGTCAGGCGGTTGTAGTGAATGAGGTTCAGCGCCGCTCGACTCTTGATCAGATGGCCCGCTTTGGCGTGGTGCACGTAGCAGCCCCGAACTTCAAGACGGGCAATTTCGCCTGCGTACAGATTGTGGCTGAGGCCATCGCCGTAGCCGTTGTAGCCGAACTCGCTGTCCACGATCTGCAACTTGACCGCTCGGTCATTACTCGTCAGGATGCCATTTTCGTTCCCGATGAACGTGCAATTTTGAATCCGCAATGACCCTTTCTCCAAGCGGATTCCGGCGCCGTTCTTGTGCGCAACTCTGGCGCCTATGAAGTCGAAACCCTCGATCTGCATGCCCTCCGCACGCACTACCCAGATCGCTTTGCCTTCAGCAGCATTTCCTGCTGCCAGCAGTCGGACACGGCCACTCGCAGCGCGCAACGTCAGCCCGTCTTGCATCCACACAGCGACATCCGCCGTATAGTCGCCCGCATCGACTTCTATCAACATTCCGGGCTTGGCAAGCCTGCTGGCCTCCGCAATGCTTGAGATGTCTCTATCGGCGCCCACACGGAGCAGTTGGGTGTCCTGAGCCATCGCAGTGAGACGGGCTAGACCTGCAATAGTGGGCGCTACGAAGAAATCACGTCGCTTCATGAAAATTTTGGTGATTGCATAATTGGAAAATTAGCCGATGACCATCGGTACTGCATGGAGAGAAACTAAACATGAGGCCTGCAATAGAATCGATGGATGGATTGACATCATCGATTGATCGATCGATCGAATGATGATGTGTTGTATCACGCGCTTCGGAACTGCGATTGGCGCCGAGAGGAGTTCGGGGTTGAAGCGAGTGCTCATGATTGCATATCACTTTCCGCCATTGGCGGGAAGCAGCGGCATACAGCGGACTCTGAGGTTTGTTCAACACTTACCCTCGTTCGGATGGCGGCCAATTGTGCTGACAGCTCAACCGTTCGCATATGAACACTCCAGAAGCGATCTTTTGCGCGACGTTCCCGCCGATCTCGTTATGCGAAGAGCTTTTGCACTGGACGCCGCTCGACACATGCAAATTGCGGGTCGTTATGCGGAGTGGATGGCATTACCCGACCGATGGATCAGTTGGAAATTTGATGGCGTCCGACAGGGCTTGCAACTCATTAAGCAGTTCCAGCCACAAATAATCTGGTCAACCTTTCCGATCGCGACTGCGCATCTCATCGCGTTGTCGTTGCACAGAAAAACGCACATTCCATGGATCGCCGATTTCCGAGATCCAATGGCCCAAGAGGATTATCCCGAGAACATCCGCCTTCGCAGCCGCCTTTGGAAAATAGAGGCGGATATTGCAGCGCGCGCGCGCTATTGTGTATTCACTACTTCTGCGGCGGCTCGTCAATACAATCATCGATATTGCAAGAAAGGTGCTCCGAGCGCTGTATTGGAAAATGGTTATGACGAACAAGTTTTCCGGGATGTTGCTTCCCAACGAAAAAATCGCAGCGTGCAATTGCTGAATCGGCCGCTGGTCCTATTGCATAGCGGAATCATTTACCCATCTGAACGCAATCCCGAAAAACTATTTAGAGCAATTGCAGATTTAAAGTTATTGGGACTCATCACGCCCGATAAATTGCGCGTTCGATTTCGTGCAGCTGGGCATGAGGATCTACTGCATCGGATGGCTAACGACTGTGGCGTCCAGCCATTTGTAGAGTGGTTGCCGGCCATTTCATACAACGCTGCCATTGAGGAGATGTTGTCGGCAGACGGTTTGCTGATACTGCAAGGAAGCAACTGCAATACCCAGGTACCTGCAAAACTGTATGAATATTTGAGAACCGGACGTCCTGTGATTGCATTAACTGATTCCAGCGGAGCAACGGCGGAGGTCATGAGGGCGGCTGGTCTTGAGCGTATAGCGTCTCTGGATTCAACGGAAGAAATTGCGCGCGTGGTATCAGGATGGCTAAAAGACGTCAAATCTGGCAATTTGGAGAAGCCGGACCCAATGGTCGTTGTTAGTGCTTCGCGTCTGGGGCGAACCAAAGAGCTGGTGGATTTGTTAGAACGTGCTAGTTGAAGCCGCTCAACAGCGCTCCTTTGCGTGAAGCAACGATGATTCGAGATCACAGTCGCTGGTCTGGCCATGACAGCGCTTGAAAATATCGTTCGCCAGATGCTTATACCCGCCCCCCAGCCGATCTATTTGGCCGCGGATTGCGTCGAAGAAAAATGTGCCGAAGAGTGGGAGTGATCAAAGAGATGATCGGTTATTCAATCGCTGCAGAAGAAAAAATTTGAAAAAAGGGGAATTATGATAGGGTGGTTGCCACATTCCGCGAATCCTGTTTATGCAGGATCCAGGATTCGGTGCCTTACTCCAATGCGCATACTCCGCTCGCGTGGAGTTCCAATTGAACTGTTTAATGCATCAAGATGGAATGAATATGACTTGGTTATAGTGCAGGGGCTGTGCTTTCGCCCACCTGACGATCAGCTGGAAAAAACGGATGCCTTGTTACAGTTGATCTTCAAACTTCATGAGAAGGGATGCAGAATAATTTTGGAGGATTGTGATAATCATTTCTACAATCCTTATATGTCACCGGAGATTGCCAAAATGGCCGATGGCATTCTGCAAACGATCAGTATTGCCTCTTATCTGGTTGCATCTACGCAGGGTGTGGCGGACATTTTCAAGTCCGTTGCGGAAAGATGTCCACCGATCGAAATAGTAGGTGATGCCGTGGAACAGTGGTCAGACCTCAATTTCGAATCCCGTTGGAGGCGGCACCTGAGCTGGCGGCGGAAAGCAGACTGGTGGCGTCTAAAGCGACTGCACCTGCAAATTCGATTGGAGCGTAGCCGTGGTGTCCAGCAGCTTGTGTGGTTCGGAGCGAACGGATCGAGCAACACGGATGGTGGAATGCGCGATATATTGCGTATCAGGGAAATCCTCAAGGACTTGCATTCTGAATACCCATTCAGCTTGTCGATCATCAGTAACAGTTCGTCGCGATACGATGAGATATTTGCGGGTTTTCCGGTGCCTACCAGATATTTTGAGTGGAGCAGGACCACTTTTCTGCATGCGATGAAGTTGCACGATATTGCGGTCATTCCCGTTACCAGAACGGAATTTACAACGTGCAAGAGTAATAATAGGCTTCTTCTGGCTATGTCATGTGGATTAGCGGTCTGCGCAGATGGTATTCCGGCATATCAGCCCTTTAGTCATTTTTGCAGTCTGAATGATTGGGCGACGGGGCTTCGTAGCTATCTAAAGAGCAAAACGTTGAGAGAAGCGCATTGCAGTGCCGCCCGGTCTGAAATCAGTGCAAACTGGAATGCGGAATGTATTGCAAATCAATGGGGTCGCATTATCTCGCGTGCTCTTGAAAGAGCACCTTAATGTAAGCACGAAGGATATGCAACCATCGATTGGTGAAGCGCTCGAGTTCACTGCTGGAGTTGCTTATTGAATATGAGGCTCTAAGCTAATGGTCGAATAATTTCTGGAAGATATTATTGCTTATGAAAAAATTTGATTCAATATTCAAATGGCTTGCGCTGCATATGCTTGCAGATGTCTTTCGAATTTACGGTCTTAGCCTTCTGATAATTTTGTTCCCGTTAAAGGGATACTCTCAAATGGCCGAACTCGACATCCCAACCCGCAGGCAGTCGTTTACGCCTGGCGAGCTGGCCGTACTGCCGCCTTACTGTAATGCGATGCAGGGTATGCCCGATTACACCAGCCCAAAGGGGGATTATTGGCGTTCCTGGATGGGAGATCACTTACAGCACATTCATCACTACTGTCGCGGGCTGAGGGACGAAATGTTTGCCACCATGATGGCTCGCGTAACGCCGACGCAACGCAAATTTTTGTGGGAGCGTGCAATAGATGAGTACAGCTATATGATACGTACGTCTTCGCCAAACATGCCGTTACTGCCCGAATTTTATTATAAAACGGGACTGGCCTTTCTTCGGTTGGACCGTATGCCGGAAGCGGACGCTGCATTTACCGCTGCGCGAAAAATTAAGCCCGACTATTGGCCGGCATATGTTGCATGGGCGGATAAGCTAATTGAGCTAAAGTTATTGGTAAATGCAAAAGAATTGTTGGATGAAGGGCTGAAATATATGCCGGACAATCCTCAGATTGTTGAGAGGCTAAATCGATTAAAAAAATGATAATAAAAATCTTGCTTATTGTTAATAAATTAATATTACTTGATGTCAGCTGCTCCAGGATGACGTTTTTGGTTAAACATCCGTTGAGATCAATATTCAAACGGCGCTTGGTTTTGTGGTGTCAAAGTGTGCGCGTCGCATGTGTATTGGTCTCGGCCGTAGGTGTTGATCTATGAGTGGATCCGACCCCTCCGAATTGTCACAGGCAACTATCCATGACCAATTCGTAATACGGCGGAAGGCGGGCTGCGGCGAGTTTGCTTCGCCTGATCCCCACCTAATCGCGATTGTTCTCCCGCAGTTTCATCCTATACCGGAGAACGACGAGTGGTGGGGTAAAGGGTTCACCGAGTGGCGTAACGTTGCAAGAGCGCGCCCCTTCTTTAAGGGCCACTATCAGCCGCATCTGCCGGGTGAACTAGGTTTCTACGATCTGCGTTTACCTGAGGTTCGTGCGCAGCAGGCGGCATTGGCGCGCGCGCACGGTATTGGAGGTTTTTGTTACTACCACTATTGGTTCAATGGACACCGTTTGCTGGAGCGGCCAGTCGAGGAAATCCGAGCAAGTGGCAATCCGGATTTTCCTTATTGTTTAGCATGGGCCAACGAATCCTGGAGCAGAACTTGGAATGGTAGCGAGCGAGAAGTACTCTTGGCGCAGCGCTACTGTGAAGCTGACGATGAGGCACACATCCGTGCTTTGCTGCCGCATTTTCGTGATAGCCGTTACATTCGAGTCGATGGGCGTCCGCTATTCATCGTTTACAAGGTGGATCAGTTACCGGACCCAACTCGTACCTTTGACAAATGGCGCGAGATTGCCCTTGCCGAGGGCATTGGAGAACTAACTCTTGCACAGTTTGAATGGAGTGGTGCAGGGTCGGGGGTCACCCTCAAAGATGTAGGACTGGACCTGTCGATAGAATTTTCACCTGACTGGCGGCGATTGGGAGGGCGGCATCACACGGGATGGAAGTCCAAGCTTGCCATGCAATTGGGACTGCTGCCAAAGGCATATGCCCGACACAACGTATTTGATTACGTTCGAATGTCCCAGGGTGTCATGGAAAAGCCTGTACCGTCGTATCCATTTCTGCGCTGTGTCAGTCCCGGCTTCGACAACAGTGCACGCCGTTCGAGCGGTGCGACGATTCTCAAAAACAGTTCACCGCAGCAATATCGTGAGTGGTTGGCATTTGCTCTAAAGTGGACGCAGGACCATCAACCTGCAAATCGCCAGATAGTATTTATCAATGCTTGGAATGAATGGGCAGAGGGTAATCATTTGGAACCCTGCGAAAGGTGGGGACGCGATTACTTGGAAGCAACGCGTGATGCCTGGGTTTCTGCTGGCGGCGTCCTTGACAAGTGAATGTAGTTCTCGGACGTTGAAGTCGGCATCACTAAGTCCGTCGCTTCCGAGCATATATATTTCCAAATCAGTCCCGCTCAGGATATCGGCATATTTGCTTATGGAGTTGGAACTTTTTCAGAAAAATCGCACCCCCAGATTTTTATATAACTTTTGAATTTCTGGAAACATTGGATGTTTAAGCAGTTGTAGCGCGATTGCCCAACTGAGTAATCCTAACGTGCCGGCGATTATTAACTCAAGTAGCGCATAGTGGATATCAGCTTGGCGTAGCAGAATAACAGCCCACGCGGGTAGCAGAACTGTCAGTGGAACCAGAGCGTAGCTAGAGCTTAGTTCCTTGGTCAGCGTCTGCCAAGTCAATCCAAAACTTGAATGCAGCGCCTTACGGAATATTAAAACCTCGATCAGCGTAATTGCGCCTTGAATCAAAACCACAATTTCCAAGGAGAAATAGATCGAACTGAGAAGACTCGCAACTCGAAAGAACTCAATCACTATGCGGCAGCGCATCAGCAGACCAACTTTTCCCATGGAGATCAAGGAGTAGGGCGCGAGCGTCATTGGCGCACCGACTATTGCAAAGATACACAAGATGGATGCCAGTGGGGCAGATCGAGCCCATTGATGCCCGAACATGAATTCGATAAGTTGTGACGATAGCAATGCCATCATGCCCAGCATCGGCAATACGATCGCCAGAAGCATTTGGTTGAAGTTCAAGAAAATTGGACCAACTTCAAGGCCTTCGCGATAGCCTTTTGCGAAAACTGGGCTATATACAGCTTGCACAACCACGCGCAATTGACTTAGTGCCATGGAAAGAACGCCGTTTGCGCGACTCAAGAAGGCCACCTCCGCAAATCCGAGAGTGCGTCCTAATATCAAGTCTGGAGCCGCCGTACCAATCTGAGAGATGAATGACGCTGCACTCCAGCGCGAACCAAAATTCAGAACGTTGGCGAGCCCCCGCGTGGTGGGCCAGTCTAGCGTGCGACTATTTGATAATAAAAGCAATGCGAAAAATGCTGCGATATTGCCAGCAATGGCGCCGCAGGCCATGCTCAAATAGCTGAATCCCATCCACGCAGCAGTAATCGTTCCTATGGCCGCCATGATGCTGTTGGATAAATCGATGACCGCCATCTTTTTGAACTGCAGATCTCTATGCAGCAACGCACGCATAAAAGCCGCAAATGGTAGTATCAGAAAATTTACTGCCATTAGCTCCATGACACGGGCTATGCCCACCTCGCCGTAAAAGGTAGCTGCCGTGTCTTTGATCAAATGCAAGGCTAAGGCGATGAGCCAAGAAAAGGCCAGTGTTATGGTAAATGCTGCTCGCTTGTCGTCTCGTGTTATCTCTTTGATCTGCATGAGATACTGTGAGACGCCAAATTCCCGAAGCGTATGCATAAACCCAATCATTGCTACGGAGACGGAGAAGACGCCAATCTCTGTAGGCGACAGCAACCGAGAGACGATAACTACCGTCGCCAAACTCAAAAAAAACGTGGCGGCAGCGCTTATCGCTGTGATTCCCAGAGACCGCTTTGCTGAGAAAACTTCCAACAGAACCTCGATTCAGCGAGAATGGTAGTGTGATGTAAAGCTATGTTAGATGCAATATCTGCAGAATTACATTTTCGCCCTGTTGAATTCGGTAAGTATGGGATGTTTTGATAGTTGGACTGCAATTGCCCATGCCAGTCCACCGCAGAGTCCGACATTGATGACTGTCATATAGTTTGTCAGTGAATACAGCCGGCACACCCATAGGGCGAGTGCTCCAGTGAATGTAGTGAAAAGTGTCACGGCGAAGCTCCGCAAGCAAGGACCGAAAAGCTGCCAAAGGGAGGCATTCAAGGTGATTTGCATTTTCCGCGCATACAGCGTTAGTTGCAGTAAATTGCTAAGTCCAAATACAACCGTCATCGCGTATATACCTACGAACGATGCAGCGATCAAGCCAGTAATATGCGCGCCTGCACTCCATGCGGAAACATGTAATCGGTGCTTAACGTTGCCGGTTGATGCAAGTAGGCCAGGCGCCAGAATCCACAAATAAATAGGCATCATGGAAATCGACAGAATACTTGCAATCGGTGCTGCCGCCATCCATTGTTGTCCGAAAAGTAGTTGAATTATTTCGTTGGATGTGATTGCCAAGAAGCCGAAGAATGGCCATGCAACGCACGTAAATATTGCGGTGCCTCGTGCAAATGTCGGCGCCAAGTCGACTCCGGCACGGTGGTCGATTGCAAAGCTGGGCGATGCAACCCTGAGAATTGCGGTTGCCATGGTGTTGTAGAAAAGGTCGATCAGTCCGTACGCCCTGCTGAATTGACCGACCATTGCAAAATCGAATTGTCTTGCAATGACGAACTCATGGGCTGTACGTGACAAAGTTTCTGCGATGCGCGAGCTTACAAATATCCCCCCGAACCGAAGTACTTTTTCTGCAGAACGCAGACTCGGCCATAGCAGCGTGTCCCTTGGTCGGAAGCACGTAACCAGAAGGGTCTGCACTGCGATACCCGCGACTGGGCCCCAAGCCAGACTCATATAGCTGTAGCCCAAATAGGCAAGTCCTGGCGCCACTAATGCACTTGTCAGATTGCTACTTACCTGTATGGCAAATACCTTTCGGAAGGCCAGTTCTCGATTCAATAGCGTGAAGGCAGGGGCGGCAAAGGGCAGCAGAAGGAAATTCAGCGACAGTACCGCGAGTACATGGGCTATGCCACGCTCTCCAAAAAAGCTGGCCACCCAATTGCCAGAGACATAGACAACCAGTCCGATGAACCATGAAATGGCAATGGCAACACCAAATGCCGCTTTCATCTTCTCGCGGGTCAAGTCTTTTTCTTGGATGAGATATTCATTGACGCCAAAATCGCGAAGGATGCCCGCGAGCAGGGTGAATGAAGCACAGATGGAAAAGACTCCGACTTCGGCAGGGGTGAGCAATCGCGCCAGCAGCATTGTGCTGACGATTGCCGCCACGAGGCTTGCGAAACGTTCAGCAAGTGACCAGCGAAGAGCGCTGCGCACCGCAGACAGCTTCATGTCGAAGCGCCGTTGGCCAATTCGAATCCTTGACCCGGGGCGCAAGTTTTCACGATCACATCAGGTGATTTTCAGTGGGCTAAGTGCTTTCACCAGATCGTCTAGCGCTTTAAGTTGCGTTAGAAAGGGCTCCAGCTTGTCCAGCGGCAAGGCGCTGGGGCCATCACATTTTGCGGTATCGGGATCCGGATGCGCTTCAAGAAATAGGCCCGCTAGCCCCACTGCCAATCCAGCGCGCGCGAGTTCCACCACTTGCTGACGGCGGCCTCCGGAAGCCGCGCCCCCCGGGTCGCGTTGTTGCAGCGCATGAGTCACGTCGAAGATCAGCGGCAGGTCGCTGCATGCCTTCTTCATCACGCCAAAGCCCAGCATGTCCACCACCAGATTATCGTACCCGAAGCTGGTGCCCCGGTCGCACAGGATCACCTTCTCGTTTCCGGCCTCCTTGAACTTCTCGACGATGTTAGCCATCTGCAAGGGGCTGAGGAACTGGGGCTTCTTGATGTTGATGGGCCGCCCCGTCTTCGCAAGTGCCATCACCAGGTCCGTCTGCCGGGCCAAGAATGCCGGGAGCTGCAACACGTCCACTACTTCGGAAACGGGCTGGGCCTGCCAGGGTTCGTGCACGTCCGTGATCACCGGCACACCGAACTCCGCCTTCACGGCCTCGAAAATCCTCAGGCCTTCCTCAAGACCCGGGCCGCGGTAGGAGTGGATGGACGATCGGTTGGCCTTGTCGAAGCTGGCCTTGAAGACGTAGGGGATGCCGAGCTTGTTCGTCACCCGCACGTATTCTTCGCACGCCTGAAGCGCCAGCTCGCGGGATTCGAGTACGTTGATGCCGCCGAACAGCACGAAGGGGCCAGTGTTGGAGACTTGGATATCCGCGCCGGTTTGGCGGACGGGGGGGATGGAAATGGCGCGCGTCATGGGGGTCCTCAATCGTGTCTGTGGTGCAGCGTGAAGGGTCTACCGCTCTGCGCGGGCGGGACTGGGCAACAGCCCCTTTTCTAGCAGAGCCAGATGGCGCGCCACCGCGCCGCGCGCGCCCTGGAGCGTGCCTTCGATCTTGGCAATGCGCTCGTGGTACCGGTCCTGGTGCACCAGAAGGTCCTGCCAGATGCCGGCGAGCTGCCCTGCCGAGCGCACCTCCAGCAAAGCATCGGCATCGAAGAGCATACGGTAGACGGGGTAAGACGGGTACGTGGTGTCCCAGCCCGCGACAACGCTCACCGGTTTGCCGAATGCCATGGGTTCGAGGACGTTGTGGTCCACACCCACATGGGCCACCGTTGCCGCCGCGTAGAAGTCGCGCAATTCGCCCATGGTGTCCAGCACCACGCAAGCCGTCGTGCCTGCGACCTCCACATCGGGCAGGGTGGACTTGAAGACCGCGGGCAGGCCGCGCTCGGCAAGGTATTCGCGCAGCGTCTGCATGCGCTCCACCACTTCCGGATGGCGCGGCGCAAGGATCAGCAAGGCGTCCGGCTGCTGCTTGCGCAGCGTGGTGAACGCGTCCAGCAGCAAGGTCTGCTCTTCGAAGTTCGTGACGCACCCTGCCACCACGGTGGGCCTGCCGGAACTGATCAGCGCACCCAACATAGTGGGGCTGCGTGCGGCGGCGGGCGTCCAGTCGCTGCGCTGCATCGCGTCGAACTTGATGTTGCCCGTCACGGCGATGCGGGCGCCGTCCGCGCCGGCCGCGAGCAGGTGCTGGCGGGTCTCCTCGGTTTGGACGGCAATGGCATCGAAGGCGCGCAGGTAGTCGCGTTGAAACAGCCGGCGCTCGACGTCATCCATGCGACTGGCCGGCGGATAGTGGTAGAGCCAACCGTTGACGATAGCCGCGGTCGCACCGTGGAGCTTGGCTTCAAACACGAAAGTGCTCGCGAAGCGGCATGGCGCGTCGCCCGGCCAGCATGGAATCTCGGCCACGACGAGCATCCGCGGCGGGCGCGTGCGGGCCAGTGCCTGCGCGTCGGATCCATGCCCCCGCGTCACGCAGACCTGGCCCTGCGGGTACCGCGCCAGATAGCCGTCCCGGTAGTGAGGATGGTCCGTGATCAGCACCAGCGCGACCTGCGGCATCCGGTCCACGATCACGCGCAGCAGGGGGTCGATGGCGTTGAGCTCGCCAATGGTGGAGACGAACACCCACAGTGCCGGCCGCACATCGGCGCCGGCGGGCGTGAGCGCGAAGTGCCCCTTCGCTGCGTTGCCTCGCAGGTCACTCAAGTGCTCCAGCAACCCGAATGCCAGGCGCTTGCAGCGCGTGATCCCAGAGAGCGTGGTCGAGGGCATGCGTTTAGAGCACCCCTGCGCGGAACAGGTCGTGCATGTTGAACGCGCCCACCAGCCGTTGCTGCGCATCGGCCACCAGCAGGCCATTGATGCGCATGCTCTCCATCTGCTGCACGGCCTCGGCGGCGAGCTTTTCCGCGTCGATGGTGCGTGGGCGACGGTTCATCAAGTCCGCGACGCGTGCGCTGCGCAAGTCGGTGCCGGCCGTGATGACCCGGCGCAGGTCGCCGTCCGTCAGCAGGCCAAGGATATGGTCCTCGTCGTCCACGATCGCGGTCATGCCCAGGCCCTTGGCGCTCATCTCCAGCAGCGCGTCCGTCAGGCTGCTGGACTCTCCGACCTTGGGCAACTGCTTGCCGGTGTGCATCACGTCGCTCACACGCACCAGCAACCGGCGTCCCAGCTTGCCGCCGGGATGGGAGCGGGCGAAGTCCTGCGCACTGAAGCCGCGCGCCTCCAGCAAGGCCACTGCCAGGGCATCTCCCAAGGCCAGCGCCGCCGTGGTGCTGGAGGTGGGTGCGAGACCCAGGGGGCAGGCTTCCTTCTCGACAGCGGCGTCCAGGTGCACGTCCGCTTGCTGTGCAAGGGTCGATCTGCTGGCGCCTGTGATTGCGATGAGCCGTGCACCGTGGCGCTTCAGCGAGGGGAGGATGGACAGTAGCTCCGAGGTCTCACCCGAGTTGGACAACGCGATCACGACGTCCTGGGGCGCGATCATGCCGATATCGCCGTGGCTGGCCTCGGCCGGGTGGACAAAGAAGGCCGGCGTTCCCGTGCTGGCCAGCGTGGCGGCGATCTTGCAGCCGATGTGGCCGGATTTGCCCATGCCCGTGACCACGACGCGGCCACTGCAAGCCAGCACCAAGTCAACCGCGGCGATGAAGTCGGCCCCAAGCCGGTCCATCATCGCGATCACGGCGTCGGCCTCGATGCGCAGCACCTCGCGGGCGAGTTCCACCAGGGTGTCTGGTGGAACGCGGGAGGTCGTGGCACCGGTAGTGGAAAGATGTTCGGACATAGGGACTCTCATCGTGTCGGCAAGGTCGTGGGCAGCATGGCTGAGGTGGCTTACGCAGGGTCTGGTATGGTGTTGCCCTCACGGCGCGGGTGCGGGCCGTGCACCCAGTGATTCCGCCATCCGCTTGACCATGCCATTGCGGAATGTCGTGAGATGGTAGAGCGTGCGCTTGTTCTCCGTCCATCGGGTGTGCCACTCCATGAGGCTGCCGTAATATTCCAGCCGCTGGAGACGCTGTTCGGCGAACAGTGCCTCCAGCATGTCCTGGTTCAGCAGGAACGCGGGGGAATAGACCTTGATGGATTCGTCGTAGGTCGTCTTGAGGATCGTGAGCGTTTGGCCCCGCTCCACACACAGGTTCACCGCGACCGTCTTGCCGTCGAAGAGGTATTCATAGACGGAGGCTTCGCCCCGTGCGGCCAAGCTGCTTAGAAGCCGGGTGTAGAAGCGCCCCTGGTCGTTGTCCGGCGCGATGGCGGTACCTTCCTGCGCCTTCCAGCCCTGCGCTTCCAGGGCGCCGTAACGCGCGATGGCCCCCGGCATGTCGGAGGCGTCGCGAAACACACGCATTTCCACGGGCACGGACCCGCTCTCCAGCTTGTTGCGCTGCTTGCGCAGGTTCTGTCGCAGGTTCTTGCCACGTGCGGCCCAGTAGTCCTCGAAGCTTCCGGTGATGTCGACCCATGCAGTGTCAATGTAGTCGTCATGCCGGTTGCCATCGCCATCGGGCGCACGCGGTGAGAAGAGCGGGTCCACCTGCGTGAAGGACAGGCTCAACGCCAGCTTCATGGGCCCGCGCAGGAGGGCGTTGGCGGCCAGTGCGTCCAGCGCAAAGCCGGAATCTGCGACCCACGTCCCCAGCGGCAACTGCGAGGGCTGGAATGTTTGCCACCGCAACTTACCCGCTTCTGCCAGAAGCAGCATGGCGGCACAGCGTCCGTCGGCCTCCCCCACCAGCAAGCGCTCATTGCCCTGCCCGAAAATATCCAGCGCCGGTACCACCGAATCGCTGCCCAGGAACGGCAAGTCGCCCCGTTGCGCATTGAGCCGGTCCCACTGCAGGCGCAGCGCCGCGTCCTGGGCCAGTGTGGCAGCGGGAAATTCTTTCCAGGTCAAAGAGGACATGTCTTCTTGTTCTACGGAGTCGAGGGGGAGGACGTTCGCAGCAGGGCGTTCAGGCGTGCTGCGCAATGGCGTATGTCGTCGGGCTGCAGATCCTGGTGGCATAGTAGCTGAAGCACGTGCCGGCTCCAGTCCGCGCCTACGTCGTGCTCCAGGCGCGGTGTACCGGGCCAGATGCGGTCCCAGCGGAAGACAGGGACACCTTCCAGTCGCAGCGCGTGGTAGACCCGGTCCGCATCGTCGACCCAGAAAGGGAATACGTAGGGCGCGATGGGCTGGCCCGGCAGTGCAACCAACGGCCGCCCCCCCGCAACTTCGGGCAAGAGCTGTGCGTAGATGCGGAAGTTGCGTTGCCGTTGGGCGATGATGCGCCCGCGCGGCAGGAGGCGGCGCAGCAGCATCGACGTGGCCAGGGGCCGACGCCGGATGCGCCCCATGTCGCTGTTTTCCATCATCGCGTCTTCGGTGTCGGGAGTGGTTTCCTTCGGCGCGCTCGGCGGCGCGGGTGGCTTACGCTTGAGCTGGAACAGCAGGCCCAGCGCCCGGTTCAGGCCGGGCAGGCGCCGGTAATGTGTGGCGATCTCCAGTACATCCACCCATCCCTTGGCCTGGGCCTTGGCGCCCTGGGGCAACAGCTTCAACGGCTTGATGGGTCGGTGTGCCGAGCCCAGCAGGCCGGCCTCGGGTACGGGAAAGAACTTGGAGAGGCTGGCGGTGCAATAGTCGCCCCAGGATCCGATGGGGCGTTCACCGGCCTGCCCGAAATACGAGTGCGCGCAGTCTTCGATCAACAGGATGCCGCGGGCGTCGCACCATTGGCGGACTTCGTGCAGCGATTGCGCCAGGCCGAAATAGTGCGACACGAGCATGGCACGCGCCTGTTGGCCCGGTAACGCGTCGATGTCCTGCACGTTCGGCAGGCCATCGGGCCGGATGCCGAAATACCGCGGCTGATAACCGGCCAGCAGTACGGGGGCCACCATGGTCGGGCAGTGGTAGGTGGGCACCAGCACCGTACTGCCAGGCGGCAGTTGCATCTGCCGCAGCGCCTGGTAGATGGCCGAGCGCCCGCTGGTCGTGAAGGCAATGTGCCTCAACTGCTCGACGCTCGGGATCCCGGGCGCCTCTTCCTGGCTGAAGCTTGCCCAGCCCAGCACCGGGCCTTTGGGCAGTGGCCCTGGGGTTGGGCGCAGGCTGGCTTCTTGCACCATCGCTCTCATGTGGCGGCGTCCGTATGGGCTGCGGCCATCCGGGCCAGCAGTGCCAGTGTGTGCTGCACAGCGGCGTCGCTGGCGCTGCGCTGCGACAGCGTGTGGTCTGCGCCTTTCTCTTCATGGCGCAGGAGTTGCCCCTTGCGCAACGCGCCGGCCCAGGCCGGGTCTGCTGCCACGTATTCCTGGAACTCTTTGGCTGTGTAGTCGTTGCCGCTCAGGAAGAGCAGGATCGGTGCATCCACATCCTGCCATGCCCTGGCCATCCGGGCCTGGAACGGGAGCTGCGAGGCCGCGGTGGCGTTGCCACCGGGGAACAGCGCCAGTTTCAGATTGCGCGCCAGGCCCGTCAGCGCCTCGCCCGCCACCTTGCCGCTCAGCAACTTGCGCCAGAACTCCTTTTCCTTCAGGCGCTGGGCGTAGTAGTGCTTGACCTGGGTCTTGGCCAGGGTGGCGTCCGAGCGCACCCAGGGGTTGACGAGGCACAGGCCGCGAACCCGCGGGTCGCGGGTGGCGTGGCAATACAGCAGTGCGGCCGACGCACCATCACACAGGCCCCACAGCGCCACCTGCGTCACGGAAGGATGTAATCGCTGCAGGGCGTCGATGGCCGCCGCGATGTCGTCTGAGACGTCCAGAAAGTCCCTTTGCATCCCCGAACTGTCGCCCATGCCGCGGTAATCGAAGCGCAGCACGGCATGGCCCGCCTGGGCCAGCGCGCGGGACAACAACACGAACTGCCGATGGCTGCCCGCGCGGTACTGTGGTCCGCCGACGACCACGACCACGCCGATGGTGGGATTGGTTGCCGGGGACGCGGTTGTGGGCGCTGCAGGTGCTGCCACGACGCCCACCAAGGTGTCGGCGCCGCAGCGAAAGCTGACAGCGCGCTCGGCATACGGGTGCGCCACGCCGGCCGGTGCGGTCATGGAAGCCATGGGCTGGTTCACGCCACTGCCATGTCGTGGTCGGTTGTCTGTCGGGCGGCCATGGCCTGCACCGTGGCTGACAGCAGTGCAGGCGCGTCCTCAATCTCGGTTGTTTGCCAGAACGACGGGCCCACGACGCTGTGGCTGCGCACCCTGAAACCGTGCTGGCGCCATTGCTCCAGCGTCTTCTGCGCCACGGGGCTCAAACCGGCATCGGTACGCGTGGACAGCTCCATCCATTCGAGGTAATGCGGGCCTGCCCGCCAAGCTGCGCCTTCGGGCGGGGTGAGCGTGGCGGCCTCCATGCCGTGGGCCAGTCCAGGCGACAGCGTATACCCTGCGATCTCCACCGCCGTGCCCGCTGCCAGTTGCTGGCGCAAGCCCTCCGTGAAACCTTTGGTGTTGCCCTCCAGCATGCCGGCCGCGGCCTTGAGCCGCAGGAACTGTTGCAGCAGGGTCTTGCCGGCCGCCGGCGGCGCCCACAGCATGAAGTGGCAGGGTGTGGGCAGGTGCCTGGCAGCCTCCACGGCCAACAGGCAACCTGCGCGCAGGCCCCACAGCCACAGGGGTGCGTCGGGAGATTGGGCACGCAGCCAGGCGCAGCCCTGCAGCACATCCTGCAGCCAAGCCTGCCAAGTGGCATCCTCGAAATCCCCAGTGCTATCGCCACAACCAAGCAGATCGATCTGCAACACGCCAAAACCCGCTTCGGCCAGCGTCCGCGCCTGGCTAGCGGCCATACGGCGCGACTTGTTCATCTCTTCTGTGAAAGGGTGCACGTACAGCACGGCGCCTTGCCAAGTGCCAGCCGGACGGTGGAACAACCCGTACCGCTGGCCGTTGCAGTCCTGAGCAGGGAGGAAGAAGGCGTCGAAAGAGGCCATGCAAATCGGATTGAACCGGGAAGACGCGCCGTCGGGTAACCAGTCAGTCAGCGGCCAATGGGCATGTAGGTAATCCCCTGGGTCCGCACGAGCTTCGGGTCGTACAGGTTGCGCCCGTCGAAGACGAGCGGCGACTTGAGCTTGTTGCGGATGGTCTCCAGGTCGGCGCTACGGAACTCTTTCCATTCGGTCACGATGATGAGCGCGTCCGCTCCCTCCAGCGCGTCCATGGCCTTGTCGGCATACCGCAGCGCGGGCTCGTCGCCAAACACCCGGCGCGCTTCATGCATCGCCACCGGGTCGTAGGCCGTGGCCGTGGCGCCGGCGGCGAACAGGTCGGCCAGCAACGTGCGGCTGGGAGCGTCGCGCATGTCGTCGGTGTTGGGCTTGAAGGCCAGGCCCCACACGGCGAAATGGCGGCCCTTGAGGTTGCCATCGAAGTGGCGCGTCACTTTCTCGCCCAGCACGTGCTTCTGCGCGTCGTTGGCTTCTTCGACCGCGCTCAGCACGCGCAGGTCAATGCCGGCCTTGTCCGATGCCGTCTTGATCAAGGCCTTGACATCTTTGGGAAAGCACGAACCGCCATAACCGCAACCGGGATAAAGGAAGTGGTAACCGATGCGCGGGTCGGAGCCGATGCCCTGGCGCACCATCTCAATGTCCGCGCCCAGCTTCTCGGCAAGGTTGGCCAGTTCGTTCATGAAGCTGATGCGCGTGGCCAGCATTGCGTTGGCTGCGTACTTGGTGAGTTCGGCGCTGCGCACGTCGGTGATGATCAGGCGTTCGTGGTTACGCTGGAAGGGTGCATACAGGGCGCGCATCAACAGGATGGCCTGCTCGTTGTCCGCGCCCACCACAATGCGGTCGGGCCGCATGAAATCCTCCACCGCCGCGCCTTCTTTCAGGAACTCCGGGTTCGACACCACGCTGAATGGGGTGTCGATACCGCGCTTGGCCAGCTCTTCGGTAATGGCAGCCTTCACCATGTCGCCGGTGCCCACGGGCACGGTGCTCTTGTCCACCACCACCTTGAAGTCGGTCATCAGGCGACCAATGCTGCGGGCTGCGGCCACCACGTATTTCAGGTCCGCGGAGCCATCCTCGTCGGGCGGGGTTCCTACGGCGATGAACTGGATGGTGCCGTGCTGCACCGCCTGCTCCACGCTGGTCGTGAAGTGCAGGCGGCCGGCGGCGACGTTGCGGCGAACCATTTCCTGCAGCCCGGGTTCGTAGATTGGGATGCCGCCCTCGTGCAGGATGCGGATCTTCTCGGCGTCCAGGTCCAGGCATAACACGTCGTTGCCCACCTCGGCCAGGCAGGCACCACTGACCAACCCCACATATCCCGTACCGACGACCGTGACTTTCATGCGAATCCTCTTGGATGATGTTGGAAAACTGTGGCCGGACGGCCGAAGCGCTAACCGGCCAGTTTGGCGGCCACGAAATCGCTCAGCGAGCCTACGGTGGCGAAGGTGCTGCCATCGATATCGTCATCGTCCACCGCCAAGCCGAATTGCTCCTCCAGCGTGGTGATCAGGGTGACGACGGCCATGGAGTCCAGTTCGGGGATCGCGCCGAGCAAGGGTGTATCCCGGTCAAAGGACGCGCTGCGCCCACCCAGGCTCAGCACCTCGTCCAGCACGCGCTTCACATCTTGCATGACATCCAATTTGGGGCTCCCCGATCGTAGTAGCTGCGCAGGTTGCCCTGCGGAAGGTGGCCATTCTAGAGGGAGCCCCAGAGGCTGGTATGCGATACTTTTTGGCCGCCCAGCCCCTCCATCGCTTTGCAACGCATCCCCCTACCTGCCATGCCCGATGCCACCCTGTTGCCGGACCTGATCGCGCACGCTGCGCATCGCTCGCCGCAGGCCGTCGCGCTGACCAGCGGCGCCACGTCACTCTCCTACGCGCAGCTGCAAATGGCAGTGGAACAATTCGCCGCCGGCCTCATGGCCTTGGGTATCCAGCGCGGCGAGCGCGTGGCGATCTATCTGGAAAAGCGCCCCGAAACGGTAATAGCCAGTTTTGGTGCGCCTGCTGCCGGTGCGGTGTTCGTGCCCGTCAATCCCTTGCTCAAGCCCGAGCAGGTGGCCTTCATCCTGCAGGACTGCAATGTGCGGGTGCTGGTCACTTCCCCCGACCGGCTGCCGCTACTGGCCGATGCACTCGCGCAGTGCCCCGATCTGCGCCATGTGGTCGTGACGCCGGCCCAGGGCGCTTCCGCGCCCGCCACGGTGTCTCCAGCGCTGGAGGCAACCGATTGGTCCTCACTCCTGCAGGCACCCTTCCAGCTGGGCCACCGCGTCATCGATGTAGACATGCTGGCCATCCTCTATACCTCGGGCAGCACGGGCCGCCCCAAGGGCGTGGTGCTGTCCCACCGGAACATGGTGGCCGGTGCCAAGAGCGTGGCGTCCTACCTGGACAACCGCGCCGACGACACCTTGCTGGCGACGCTGCCGCTGTCCTTCGACGCCGGCTTCAGCCAGCTCACCACGGCCTTCCATGCGGGTGCGCGGGTGGTGCTGCTCAACTACCTGATGCCCCGCGACGTGCTCAAGGCGCTGGAGCGGGAGAAGGTGACGGGCCTCACGGCGGTGCCTCCGCTGTACATCCAGCTCACGCAACTCGAATGGCCCACGACCATTGATGCACATCTGCGGTACTTTGCCAACACCGGTGGTCGCATGCCGCGCGAGACGTTGCAGATGTTGCGACAGCGCGTGCCCAGTGCCAAACCCTTCCTGATGTACGGCCTCACCGAGGCCTTCCGCTCCACCTACCTACCGCCCGAGGAGGTGGACCGCCGGCCGGACTCCATCGGCAAGGCCATCCCCAATGCCGAGATCCTGGTGCTGCGCGACGATGGCACGCCCTGCGGTCCGGACGAACCGGGCGAACTGGTGCACCGCGGCGCGTTGGTGGGGCAGGGCTACTGGAACGACCCCGACAAGACGGCCGAGCGTTACAAGCTGCTGGCCGCAGACGCACCCGGGCGTGCGCCAGGCCTGCAGCTGCCTGAGTACGCTGTGTTCTCCGGCGACAACGTGCGCATGGATGCCGAAGGTTTCCTGTATTTCATCGGCCGGCGAGACGAGATGATGAAGACCTCGGGCTACCGCGTCAGCCCCACCGAGGTGGAGGAAGTCATCTATGCCACCCGGCTGGTGGGCGAATGCGTAGCCTTCGGTGTGGAGCATGCCACCCTGGGCCAGGCCATCCAGGTCATCGCCACTCCGGCTGCCGATGCCGCGGTCGACGTTGCCGCCTTGCTGCTTGCCGAATGCCGCGCTCGCATGCCAGCTTACATGGTGCCTTCCGGCTTCGAGCTCGTCGCTGGCCCGCTGCCGCGCAACCCCAACGGCAAGATCGACCGCAAATTACTGTCCACCGAGTGGCTGGCGCGCCGCGCCGAGGCTTGAAACTTCCGGGCGGCCGTACTTTTCTTCCATGCACAACCAGGTCCGCCCCATGTCCGAGTCTCCCCGCCCGTTGCCCGTCCACGCCCCAATGGAGCAGTTCGGTGTACGCGATGGCGAGCTGGTGGTGGGGGGCGAGCGTCTTTCGGTGCTGGCTGCGCGTGTGGGGCAGACACCCTTCTACGCTTATGACCGTGCGGCCTTGCGCGCGCGTGTGGGGCAGTTGCGGGTGGCGCTGCCCGAGGGTATCCAGCTGCACTATGCGATGAAGGCCAATCCCATGCCTGCCGTCGTGGGCCTGATGGCGCAACTGGTAGATGGGATCGACGTCGCCTCGGCCGGTGAACTGAAGGTGGCGCTGGACGCTGGCGCGGACCCGCACGAGATCAGTTTCGCCGGCCCAGGCAAGCGCGACGCGGAGCTGCGCCAGGCCGTGGCGTCGCGGGTGCTGGTGAATCTGGAGTCTCCCCGGGAGATCGCGGTGCTGCAGGCGGCCTCGGATGCCCTGGGCATCCCCGCGCGGGTCGCGGTGCGCGTCAATCCCGACTTCGAGCTCAAGGGCTCGGGCATGAAGATGGGTGGCGGCCCCAAGCAGTTCGGGGTCGACGTGGAGCAGTTGCCCCGCGTGCTGGCCGATGTCCGTCGCGCCGGGCTGGCCTTCGAGGGCTTTCACTTGTTTGCCGGCTCGCAGAACCTGCGTGCCGAGTCCATCTGCGAAGCGCAGCAGAAGGCTTACGCCCTGGCGGTGCGCCTGGCCGAGCATGCGCCCGATCCTGTGCGTTTCCTGAACCTAGGAGGGGGCTTCGGCATCCCGTATTTCCCGGGGGAGCAGAGGCTGGACCTCGGCCCCATCGGTGCGAACCTTGCAGAACTTCGCCATCGCGCCGGCGTTGAGTTGCCGGATGCTGCAATCGTGATCGAGCTGGGGCGCTATCTGGTGGCAGAGGCCGGTGTGTACGTCACGCGCGTCGTTGACCGCAAGCTGTCCCGCGGGCAGGTGTTCCTAGTGACCGACGGCGGGCTGAACCACCATCTGTCTGCTTCGGGCAACTTTGGCCAGGTGGTGCGCAAGAACTATCCTGTGACCATCGGCAACCGCTGCGGTGCGGTCATCACCGAACAGGCCACCGTCGTCGGGCCGCTGTGCACCCCGCTGGACCTGCTTGCGGACCGGATGCAGGTGCCGGCTGCAGACGTGGGCGACCTTGTGGTGATCTTCCAGTCCGGCGCCTACGGTGCCAGTGCCAGCCCGCAGGCCTTCCTTGGGCATCCCGCCTGCACGGAAGTGCTGGTCTAGCAGCGGCAGTCCGGGCAGCGGCACTCGTTGGCCAGTTTCCGAGCCCTCGTGCGCGGTGCCGGTGCCAGGGGCGTGGTGGCCCTGGTAGCCTCGGCGTCCCTGGGCCTGGCTCTGTTCCTGGCGCTTCACCACCCTGTGGCGCCCTTGCTGGCCACGTTGCTGGTCGTGGCGGTGGCCGGCGGATCCTGGCGTTGGCCCGGGGCGTGGTTGTTGGCCATTCCGGCGGGCATTCCCTGGCTGAATTTTTCACCTTGGACGGGCTGGCTGGTCGTGGACGAGTTCGACCTGTGGATGCTGGCGTTGTTGGCGGGCGCCTTTGCTCGTGAGGCTTGGCGTCCGACGGGTAGGCACGTGGGGTTGCCAGCGGACCGCTGGGCACAGCTGCTAGTCGGGTTGACGGGGCTTTCAGCCGTCTACGGCCTCGTGGCCGGGTTGCTGGACGCTGCGCCATGGCACGCTAGCTGGTTCGATGGCTACGAAGACCCGCTCAACAGCGTGCGGGTGGCGAAGAGCCTGCTGTACGCCGTGTGCCTGTGGCCGTTGCTGCGGCGACAGATGGCGCAGTCGCCGGCACGTTCCTGGCGGCTGTTCGCTTGTGGCATGGTAGTCGGGCTGACCGTTGTGGTGGGAGCCAGCATCTGGGAGCGGCTGGCTTATACGCGCCTCTTCGATTTCGGGCGTGTCTACCGCACTACCGCCCTGTTCTGGGAAATGCATGTGGGAGGCGGGGCCATCGACGCCTACCTGGCACTGGCCATGCCCTTCGGTGTGTGGGCGCTGCGTATCGCCAAGGGCCCCTGGACCCGACTCGCCGCCATTGCCCTGCTGCTAGGGCTGCTCTATGCCTGCGCTAGCACTTTTTCGCGGGGCGTCTACGGCGCAGTGGTGGGTTGCCTTGTGGTGTGGGGGCTGATGGGGTGGCGGCAAGCCCGCGGCGCCGCCGCGGCGGCGCTGCGTGCTGTGGCGCGGCCATCGCGCTGGTGGTATGGGGTGCCCTTGGTGCTGACGCTGCTGCTGGTCACCGCTGTGTTGGGTCCGCAGAGTTTCATGGCATTGCGGTGGGCGCAGACCACCGACGTGCTGGGTGGGCGGTGGGACCATTGGCGCAGTGGCGTTGCGCTGCTGCAGACCCCTGTGCAATGGATGCTTGGCCGAGGCCTGGGCCGCATCCCCGCGCATCTGCACGCAGACGATGCGGGGGCGAACGTGTCCGGCAGGGTCATGTGGCAGGCAGACGCAGCCATCGGGGAAGCCGGGGGCGAGGGAGGGCATGCAGTGCTCCAGGGACCGGCTGCGGATCCGGATCTCGGGGGGTTGTTGGCGTTGACGCAACGTGTGCCATTGCTGCCGGCGCGGCGTTATGTGCTAGATCTGGAATTGCGCGCGCCGCACGCCACGGTGTTGTTGGCGGAAGTATGCGAGCGGCACCTGCTCTATGACCGCCGTTGCCAGGGTGCAAGAATGCAGGTGCCTCCAGCCGAGGGTCGGTGGCACACCCTGCAACTCCCTTTGAACGGGCCGGCCTTTACCACGTCGCCGTGGCGGCTCCCGCGGCTGGGCATGCTCGCCATCTCGGTGCCCGACAAGGGTGGACAGGTGGACATCCGTGTCGTGCGGCTGCGCGCCGCGGAACACACCGGGCTGGTGGCGAACGGCCGCTTTGGCGAAGGCATGGCCCATTGGTTCCCTGCGGCGCAATTCCACTTCCTGCCCTGGCATATCGACAGCCTCTATCTGGAGATTCTGGTGGAGCGCGGCGTGGTGGGGCTGATGCTGTTGGTGGCGCTGGCGGGCCTGGCCGCCTGGCGGCTGTGGCATGCACCGGCGCTGGCGGCAGGCCCGTTTCTTGCGGCTTCGCTGGCATGCAGTGCGCTGGTGGGTGCGGTGAGCAGCGTGATGGACATACCCCGAGTCGCCACGCTGTTCTGGCTGGTGCTGTGGCTCGCCCTGTGCACGGCACGACCAGCTCGGGAGAAAAAATGCCTGTTCTTGTTTTCTCGTTCAGGTCATAGCAACTACCGTGCCAAAAAGGGCGTGTAGTATCGGCTGTCCGTGCGGGGAGCGGTCTACCGGCATGGGACAAGCCGGTGCTTGCCACTGGCGCACACTCAGGGTGATCGATGATCAAGATATTCAACCACTACATCCATCGGCGCACGCTGCTGCAGATCCTGCTGGATTTCGGCGTGGTCGCGCTGGCTTTGCTGGTAGGAGTGGTCTGGCATGCAGAAGAACCCGTGCTCGCGGCCTCAACCGCCGTGCCCACAGCGCTGGCGCTGGCGGGCATGGCGTTGGTGATCAATTCGTCCCTGGGGTTCTATCAGCGGGTGCACAACCGCTCCGTGGCGCAGTCGCGCGCGCGGGGCGTGTTGTCGCTGGTGTTGATGCTGCCTCTCGGGTATGTGGTTCTGCGCGTCCTGCCCGTACGGTTGGAATCGCTGGACAACCTCATCATGATCACGGGCGCGGGCCTGCTGCTGATGCTGGCGCACCGCGTGCACGTGGGCCATGCCGGGGGCGAATCCCTGATGCGCCAGCGCGTGCTGGTGTTCGGTACCGGGACGCGCGCGCGCCTTGTAGGCCGCACGCTGCAAAAGTCCGACCCCCACGTCGACCTGGTGGGCTACTACGCCAGTCCCAACGAGGCCGTGGCCGAGGTGTCGGCATGGGGCATCCTCTCACCCAACACTTCGCTGACCGACATTGTCAAGGAACAGCAGGTCGATGAGATCGTCGTGGCGCTGGCCGAGCGCCGCGGTGGGAGCATGCCGTTGCGCGAGCTGCTCGACTGCAAGCTGCAGGGCGTGCGTGTGGTGGACATGGCCACGCATTTCGAGAAGACTCTGGGCCAGATCCGTCTGGACTCCGTGTCGGCGGGCTGGCTGATCTTCGGCGATGGCTTCAGCCAGGGGCTGATGCGTACCATCGTCAAGCGCCTGTTTGACATCCTGGGTGCGCTGGTGCTGATCGTGGTCTCCGCGCCCATCATCCTGATCACCGGGCTGGCGATATTGCTGGAGAGCGGCGGCCCCGTGCTGTACCTGCAGGAGCGTGTGGGGCTCAATGGGCGGCTCTTCAACGTCATCAAGTTCCGCAGCATGCGCACGGATGCCGAAAAGGATGGCAAGCCACGTTGGGCCTCCGCCGATGATGACCGGGTGACGCGCGTCGGCCGGGTGATCCGCAAGCTGCGCATCGACGAGCTGCCACAGTTGTTCAGCGTGCTCAATGGCGACATGAGCCTGGTGGGCCCGCGGCCCGAGCGGCCGTACTTCGTCGACAAGCTCACGCAGGAGATCCCGTATTTCGCAGTGCGCCAGAGCGTCAAGCCCGGCGTCACGGGCTGGGCCCAGGTGCGGTACCACTATGGCGCCTCGGTGGAGGATGCAGCGGAGAAGCTGCAGTACGACCTCTACTACGTGAAAAACCACACCTTGTTCCTGGACTTGGTGGTCCTCTTTGAAACAGTGGGCGTGGTCTTGACGGCCAAGGGCGCACACTGAGAAGGAGGCTGGCTGTGCCGAACACCCAGCCGGCGATATGTGGTCACGGCAGCAAGCCGCGGCGGGGCGTTGGCAGCAGATGGGCGCCACCATGATGGATATGGGCACTTGGCCGCTCGCGGTGTGGAGCCACGCCTTGGCAGCCGCGGCCTACGCCTTGTGTGCCTGCGTGTTGTTGGTCCGCGGATATTTGCGTGCTCCCCGGGAGGCTGCGAAGCTGGCCATGGTCATGGTTTGCCTGGCATGCGTAGCATGGGCAGCCATGGTGTGCGTCGCGTTCGTGCAGGACGCGCCTGACTGGCGATGGGGCAGCCGGTTGATGGACGTGGCACGGTATGGGGTCTGGTTTGTCTTCCTGTTCATGCTGCTGCGTGTTCGCCGGCCCTTCTCTGAACACGAGGGTCTGGGATGGTTGCCCGCTGTGGCAGCGGTGCTGTTCGCTGCCGCGTTCCTGTCACAGCTGGCGCTGGGGTGGTCGGTGCACGCGGACTACGCGGAGGGTCTCCGCAGGGTGGTGTTATCCACCTTCATGGCCCTGCCAATGATGGGGCTGGTGCTTCTGGAGCAGTTGTTCCGCAACGCCTCCGAGGATGTGCGCTGGAACCTCAAGCCGCTATGTCTGGGGCTGGCCGGTGCGTGCCTGTTCGATGTCTACAGCTTCTCCGAAGGGGTGTTGTTCAGCCGCGTGGACGAGGACGCCATCAGCATCCGGGGCATGGTGCACGCGATGGTGGTGCCTTTCCTGCTGGTGGCAGTGTCGCGCAGGGGGGACTGGTTGGCCAAGGTCCATATCTCGCGCCAAGCGGCCTTCCATTCGGCCACGCTGATGCTCGCGGGCCTGTACCTGCTGTTCATCTCCAGCGTGGGTTATTACGTCCGTTACTTCGGCGGCGAGTGGGGCCGTGCGCTGCAGTTGGGCCTTGTCTTCCTGGGGCTGGTGACGCTCATGGTGCTGGTGGTATCCGGCTCTGCGCGCGCCAGCCTGCGCGTCTTCCTGGGCAAGCACTTCTTCCGTTACCGCTACGACTACCGCGAGGAGTGGTTGCGCTTCACGCGCACCCTGGCAGGCAAGACCTCGCCCCAGGAAATGGGCCAGCAGGTGGTGCGCGGCCTGGCCAACATGCTGGAGAGTCCTGGTGGGGCGTTGTGGATGAAGGCACGTGGCGAAAGTGTGTTTCGCCAGACTGCCCGCTGGAACATGGCACAAAGCGAGGACAGCGAGCCCGACGATTCCGCTCTCACCCGTTTTCTGCAGTCCAGCGGCTGGGTGGTGAATCTGGAGGAGTACCGGTCCTATCCACGGCGGTACGGAGGGCTTCAACTACCTGATTGGCTCAAGGGCGTAGCCCACGCATGGCTCATCGTGCCGCTGGTGGTGGCGGACGGAATGATCGGTTTTGTGCTGCTGGCCCGCGCCCGCGCGCGGGTGGACGTCAATTGGGAGGTCAACGACCTGCTGAAGGCTGCGGGGCGGCAGGCAGCCAGCTTCCTGGCCCAGATGCAGGCCACCGAGGCGCTGCTGGAAGTGCGCAAATTCGACGCGTTCAACCGCATGTCCGCCTTTGTGGTGCATGACCTCAAGAACATCGTCACCCAGCTTTCGTTGATGATGAAAAACGCGCAGCGCCTGCGCCACAACCCCGAGTTCCAGGAAGACATGCTGCTGACCGTGGAGAACTCCCTGGACCGCATGCGCCAGCTCATGCTCCAACTGCGCGAAGGAGCCACGCCACCGGGCACAGCCGTGGGCGTGGACCTGGTAACCGTGGCCGGGCGCATGCGGCAGTTGGCCATCGAGCGAGGCCGTGTGTTGGAACTGGAGATCGTCGATGCCGTCGCCACGCGCGGCCATGGTGAGCGCTTGGAGCGGGTTGTTGGACACATGGTGCAGAACGCTTTTGACGCCACCGACCCATCTGGCCGGGTCTGGCTCAAGCTGGAGCGTGCGGCCGGACAGGCCTGCGTTCAAGTCGGTGATACCGGGCGCGGCATGACACCGGAGTTCATCCGCGACCGGCTGTTCAAGCCGTTCCAGACCACGAAGCAGGCGGGAATGGGCATCGGCGCCTATGAAAGCTACCAGTACGTGCAAGAATTGGGAGGAAAAATCTCAGTCCAGAGCCAAGTGGGCCAGGGCACCATCGTGACGGTCCTCCTCCCCTTGTTCGACATCCAGCGCCAGTCCGACCTGCAACCCCTGGGAGCTTCATGACAGCCGAGAAAACGCGCGCCCTGCTGATCGTCGAGGACGACCTGGCGCTACAGAAACAGATCAAATGGTCGCTCGACCGCTTTGAATCCGTCACGGCCAATGACCGTGAGTCCGCCCTCGTGCAGGTGCGCCGCCACAACCCCGCCGTTATCACCATGGACCTGGGCCTGCAGCCCGATCCCGATTCGGTGTCCGAGGGCTTCCGGCTGCTGGAGCAGATCCTCGCCGCCGACCCGGATGCCAAGGTGATCGTGCTCACCGGGCAGAACGACCGCGCCAACGCACTGCGGGCCGTGGCGATGGGTGCCTACGACTTCTTCGCCAAACCCTTCGAGCCCGAGTTGCTGAACCTCACGGTCGAGCGGGCTTTCCGGCTGGCCGAACTTCAGGCCGAGAATCGGCGCCTCCAGGCCATGCAGCAGCCTGATGAGTTGTCCGGCCTGATGACGCGCGACCCCGCGATGCTGAGGGTGTGCCGCACCATCGAGAAGGTCGCTAGTTCCAGCGCCACCGTGATGCTGCTGGGTGAGAGCGGTACCGGCAAGGAAGTGCTGGCCCGCGGCTTGCACCAGGCCTCCCAGCGCAAGGCGAGCAAATTCGTCGCCATCAACTGCGCCGCCATTCCCGAGAACTTGCTGGAGAGCGAGCTCTTCGGTTACGAGCGTGGGGCCTTCACGGGTGCCGCCAAGACAACCCTGGGCAAGATCGAGACGGCCAACGGCGGCACCTTGATGCTCGATGAAATCGGGGATCTGCCGTTTTCCTTGCAAGCCAAGCTGCTGCGTTTCCTGCAGGAGCGCGTGATCGAGCGGCTTGGCGGCCGGCAGGAAATTCCCGTGGATGTGCGCATCGTCTGTGCGACGCACCAGGATCTGAAGGCCCTGAGCAAGGAAGGGCGCTTTCGGGAAGACTTGTACTACCGACTGGCGGAGATCGTCGTCAACATTCCCCCTTTGCGCGACCGCGTAGGAGACCCCGCGCTGCTGGCGCACTCCTTCGTGCGACGATTTGCGCAGGAGCAGAACCGTGGCTCCATGTCCCTGGGCGCAGAGGCCATCCGGGCGATCGAGGCACACACCTGGCCGGGCAACATTCGTGAACTGGAAAACTGCATCAAGCGCGCCACGATCATGGCCGAAGGCAATCAGATCACGGCCGAGGAGGTGGGGCTGGATGTGCCGCAGGCCGATGACCCCAACGAATCGCTGGACTTGCGGGCAATTCGCGACAACGCCGAACGCCGTGCCATCATCGCGGCGATGGGCCGGGTGAACGGCAACATGGTCAAGGCCGCCGAGCTGCTGGGCGTGAGCCGCCCGACGCTGTACGACCTGATGCACCGGCTGGGACTGAAGTAGTCGGGTTTGCCCTGCTTTTGCGGGGATGGAGATCACAATGAAACACATCATGAAGAACGCTGCTTGGCGCAGAGCTGGGGTGGCCCTTGCAGTGGCCTTGTTGTTGGCTGCTTGTGGCGGCGAGAAGCCAGAAGCGTTGGTAAGCTCGGCCAAGGAATATTTGGCAAAAAACGATGTCAAAGGCGCCGTCATCCAGTTGAAGAATGCGCTGCAGGCCAATGGCAACCAGCCCGAGGCACGGTTTTTGTTGGGCAAGGCGCTGCTCGCCAGTGGAGACGTTGTGGGTGGCGAAACGGAATTGCGGAAGGCGCTGGACCTCAAGCATTCCCATGACGAGGTGGTGCCGGCGCTTGCGCAGGCTATGCTTGGGCTAGGGCAGTTCAAGAAATTGACAGACGAGTTCGCCGCGACGCAACTTGGCACGCCTCAGGCGCAGGCCAGCTTGAAGACATCGCTGTCGGCGGCATACGCGGCGCAGGGCAACCAGGCACAGTCGCGCGCGGCGCTCGACGCTGCGCTGTCCGCTGACCCCCAGCACATGCCGGCGCTGCTGGTGCAGGCCCGTGGCAAGGCTGTTAATGGCGATTTCGACGGTGCACTGGCAGCGACCGAAGGCATCCTTAAGGCTGCGCCCAACAGCCACGAGGCCATGAAGTTGCGGGGCGACATTAAGCTATACGGGAAGAAGGACGAGGCAGGCGCACTGGCCGATTTCCGCAAGTCACTCGAATTCAAGCCAGATTTCCTGGAGGCGCATACCGCCATCCTCTCGGACGATCTGCGCCGAGGTGCGCTGGACGAGGCCACCAAAGATCTGGATACCTTGAAGAAGTCGGCGCCCAACAGCTTCCAGGCGCGCTACTTCGACACAATGGTGGCCTTCCAGAAGAAGGACATGCCCCGCGCTAAGGAGTTGGGCCAGCAGCTGCTGAAGATGGCGCCCAACAATCTGCTGGCCTTGCAGCTTGCCGGCGCTATCGAGATGCAGGGCGGCAGTCTGCTGCAGGCCGATGCGCACCTCAGCAAAGCGTTGCAGATGGCTCCCGGTGCCGTGCCACTGCGGCGTCAGCTTGCCGCGGTGTACCTGGGCTCCGGCCAAGTGGACAAGGCCATGGCCACGCTGCAGCCGCTGCTCAAGTCCAATGATCAGGATGTGGCTACCAACAGCCTGTTGGGGCAGGCGTTTCTGCAGAGCGGGGATGCCAAGAAGGCCGAGGAGTATTTCGCCAAGGCAGCCAAGCAGGATCCCAAGAACTCCCGGACCCGCATTGCCCTGGCGTTGACGCATCTGTCCGATGGGCGCGCCGAGGCGGGCCTGGGTGAGTTGCAGGACATTGCAGGCTCGGAAACCGACATAACGGCCGACATGGCGCTGATCAGCGCCCAATTACGCCGGCAGGATTTTGACAAGGCGCTCAAAGCCATCGACGCGCTTGAGAAGAAGCAGCCCGCCAGCCCACTGCCGGCGAACCTTCGCGGCCGTGCGCTGCTGGCCAAGAAGGATCCGGCTGGCGCCCGGAAGAGCTTCGAGCGTTCGTTGCAGTTAGATCCCACGTACTTCGCATCGGTGGCCAGTCTGGCGGCCTTGGACGTCTTGGACAAGAAGCCAGAGGATGCGCGCAAACGCTTCAATGGACTGCTGGAGAAAGATCCCAAGAACGGCCGCGCGTTACTGGCGCTGGCGGAATTGCGCGTCAGGGAGGGTGGAACGGATGCCGAAATTGCCCAACTTTTGAACAAGGCGGTGGACGCCAACCCGACCGACAAGACACCCCGATTGCTCTTGATCAACCACTATCTGCGCAACAAGGACCAGAAGCAGGCCTTGTCCAGCGCCCAGGCCGCAGTGGCTGCCGTGCCGGACAGCCCGGAGCTGCTCGATGCGCTGGGCCAAGCGCAGCAAGCCTCGGGAGACAGCAACCAGGCATTGGTCACCTTCAACAAGGTAGCCTCCATGCAACCCGCGTCTCCGATTCCACAGATGCGCATCGCCGCAACCCACATGGTGGCCAAGAACAAGGATGCGGCGGCGCAGGCCCTGCACCGTGCGCTGGACATCCAGTCGGATTTTCTGGATGCGCAGGTCGTGCTTTTGGAGCTGGCGATGGCTGACAAGAAGATCGAAGAGGCCATCCGCATCGCGCGCACCGTGCAGAAACAGCGCCCCAAGGAGGACATCGGATACCGCATGGAGGGCGATGTGGCGGTCAGTCAAAAGAACTGGGAGGCTGCCACCGCAGCCTACACCGGTGGCTTGAAGGCGTCTCAGAACCCACTTTTGGCGGTCAAGGTCCACGACAGCCTGCTCGCAGCCAGCAAGGCATCGGAGGCCGAAAAATTCGGTACGCAATGGCTACGAGATCATCCAAAGGATGCAGCTTTCAGGCTCTACATAGCCAACGGCGCCATCAGGTCGAAGGATTACGCGGGTGCCGAGAAGCTGTACCAGACGGTGTTGCAGATCCAGCCCAACAATGCAGTGGCCTATAACAATCTCGCCTGGGTGGCGGGGCAGCAGAAGAAGGATGCCGCCATCGGGTATGCCGAGAAGGCCGTCGCCCTTGCACCGAAGCAGCCCGCGTTCATCGACACACTCGCTATGCTGCTTTCTGACAAAAGCGACTACGCTAAAGCGTTGGAATGGCAGCAAAAGGCAGTGGCGTTGCAGCCCGACAATGGGCTGTTCAAGACCAATCTGGCCAAGATTTACATCAAGGCGGGCAATAGGGACCTTGCGCGCAAGGAGTTGGAGGAAGTCGCCAAGCTGGGCGACAAGTATTCCGGCCAAGCGGAAGTCGGTACGCTGCTCAAGTCGCTCTAGGCAACTTGTCTGGCGGCGCACGTATGACTAGGCCTATATTGGCATCGTTGCGCATTTGGATGTGGTTGACGGTGTGTTTGTTGCTTTGCACTTTGCAGTCTGCCCGCAGTGCCGAACTGCCCGACGTCATCCCCCAAGTCAAGGCCGCCGTGGTGATCGTTGGCACCTTCAAGGCCACGGACAGCCCACGCTTCCGCCTGCGGGGAAGCGGGTTTGCCGTGGGCGTCGGCACTAGCAATTTGGTCGTAACCAATTTTCATGTCCTGCCCGAAGCCATCGAGAACCAGGCGGAGATGCAATTGGTGGTGCAAGTGCGCAAGGGTGACCGTGAACTGGAGATGCGTTCGGCGCGCTTGCTGGAGGTAGATCGCGGGCATGACCTCGCCGTGCTGCGCATAGAGGGGGCTGCCATGCCCGCGATGCGCGTGCGAGATTCCGACACCGTTCGCGAGGGCCAGTCTGTCGCCTTCATGGGGTTTCCCATCGGTGGCGCCCTGGGTTTCTCCTCGGTGACACACCGGGCCATGATTTCCTCCATCGCCCCCATCGTGCTGCCAGCCGCGACGGCCACGCAATTGAGTGCTGCGGCCATCCGCAGTGCGCGCGCGGGTGCATTCGACATCTTCCAGCTCGATGGCACGGCTTATCCGGGCAACAGCGGCGGTCCGCTTTTTGATCCTGCTTCAGGGGACCTGCTGGGGGTTGTGAACATGGTTTTCGTCAAGGGTTCACGCGAATCCGCTCTGAGCACCCCCTCGGGCATCACCTACGCAATTCCGTCCAAATTTGTGGCGGAATTGATGGAGCGTGTCCAAGGCAAGTAACCCGTTCACGGGGCAGCGTGTGCGCGGCCTAGATCACAAAAAGCGCGTGGCGTGCTCCAGGTCGTTCTGGGTAAGCCCCGAGGTCAACGCCCCTACGAACTTGCGCCAGGCCTCGTCCGGCTCCGCCAGCGTGAAGCCGTAGAAGACGTTGGCGCCGCTGCCTTTGCCCCGAACCGCCATCGCACGCACGGTGGACTGTTCATTGTGCCCCAACTGGATGTTCACCTCGCCCCATTTCTTGATCGGAATAGGGGTGTTGGCCCGCGCTAGGAACCCGAAGAGCGACAGTTCCACCACCTTCAGGCTGATGATTTCCGTCTTTCCCTCCAGGGCCAGCAGGAAATTGCCCGGGCATTTGAGTGAATAACGCTGGTGCTGCCGCAGATGCTTGCCGCGCTCCGGCGCGTCTTCCAGCGGTGGCAGCATCGCCTGGTGCTCGGGCAGGTCGTAGATCGCATGCAGAAGCGCCTTCTCGCGCTCGCCGAGGCTGACGAAGAGCTGGGTGCGCTGGTTGAAGAAGTGGTCCAGCAACGCAGTCGTCATGACAGGGTCGTTGGTGGTGTGGTAGCGGCGCCGAGGCAACTGGATATTCGGCAGCGTGGTCTTGATGAAATAGCGGTAGAGGTTCTTGGTCGGCTTCTTGGTGCCGTAGACGCGCTTGAGCTTCTGCGGGGCCGAGCGCAGGTCCAGCGCGCCGCCCACGGCGGGCGCGCCATTGGCGAAGTCGTATTTCGCCACCTCCTTCTCGGCCAGGCGCTTGAACATCAGCAGCGACTCGTACATCTCGATGCGCGTGGGGTGCACTGCGATCACCAGGTGGCGCGTGTCGAAGAAGGTCGTGCAGTACTCGTACATGAACTTCATCAGCGGGAACAGGATGGCACCCCCCGTCTTGCGGAAGTCCGGATGCACCGCCAGGGCCGACACCTCCGCGATCTTGCCTCCGCGTGCACGTACGTCCCGGAGGTCGAAGATTGCCTGTAGCGGGAAACCGAACACGCTCTCGCGGATCAGCGACAGCGTGCCCACCACCTTGTCGTCGTATTTCGCGCACAGGGTGGTGGTGGTAGGCAGCGCGTGGTAGATCGTGGCCCGTAACCCCGAGGGCGCGGGCTGCATGAAGCCGGCGCCCACGTAGGCATCGTGCAGCAGCGAAAAGCACTGCTCCAGCTCTTCCCGCGTCTCGGCGATCTTGAGCACCAGGCGCGGGTCGGGCGCCGGGTCACACTGCACCATCGAGCGGAACACCGCGAAACGCATGGAGCGCGGCAGCACCGAGAAGGCCCTGCGCAGTGCCTGGTGCCACAGCTTGCGCAGATGGGCGACCGGAGGATTCTTCATGGGTCTCCCCTAATGTGCCCCGCATCGCGGTGTGCGGGGTGGGCGCATCATGCCACCCCTGGCCGACACGGCCGCGTGCTTATCTGCCGTACACGTCTTCGAATCGCACGATGTCGTCTTCGCCCAGATACGAGCCCGACTGCACCTCGATCATCTCCAGCTCGACGCGCCCCGGGTTCTCCAGGCGGTGCGTGGTACCCAGCGGAATGTAGGTGGACTCGTTCTCGCTCACCAGGTAGTTTTTCTCGCCACATGTCACGCGGGCCGTGCCGCTGACCACGATCCAGTGCTCAGCGCGATGGTGGTGCATCTGCAGCGACAAGGCACCACCAGGCTTCACCACGATGCGCTTGACCTGGAAACGCGCGCCCATGTCCACGCTGTCGTACCAGCCCCAGGGGCGGAACACCTTGCGGTGGATCTGCCCCTCCGTGCGCTTGCGCGCCTTCAGCTGGTCGACGATCTTCTTGACGTCCTGCGTCCTGTCCTTGTGGGCCACGAGGATCGCGTCGGCCGTCTCCACCACCACCAGGTCCTTCACGCCCACGCAGGCCACCAGGCGGCCGCCGGACAGGGCCAGGGTGTCGCTGCAGTCCTGCAGCAGCACGTCCCCCGTGGCGACGTTGCCCTGCGCGTCCTTGGGCAGCACCTTCCACAGCGCGTCCCAGGCACCCACGTCCGACCAGCCGGCCTGCAGGGGGATCACCACGGCGTCGGGAAAGGCAGCGTCGGGCCCGGCCGCGGCGCGGGCCGGCCCGGTGATGCGTTCCATCACCGCGTAGTCGATCGAGTCGCTGGGGCAGGCCGCGAAGGCGTCCTTGCCCACGCGGCAGAATTCGCCGTCCTGCTTGCCGGCATCCCACGCAGCCTGACACGCGGCCAGGATATCGGCGCGGCATTGGCCGATCACGGCCAGCCACACCGATGCACGCACCATGAAGATGCCGCTGTTCCACAGGTAAGCGCCGTCTTCCAGGTAGGCGCGCGCCGTCTGCAGGTCAGGCTTCTCCACGAAGCGCGCCAGCACACGCGCCGCTGCATCACCCTGCACGGTGGCACCGGCCTGGATGTAGCCATACCCCGTTTCGGGCGCATCGGGCGTGATGCCGAAGGTCACGACGCAACCCTGTTGCGCCAGCACCGCGCCCTGGGCCACTGCGGAGCGGAACACGTGCGCCTCCGTGATGACATGGTCTGCCGGCATCACCAGCAGCACCGGGTCAGCGCCTTCGCGGCTGGCGGCCAGCGCGGCAAGGGTCAGCGCCGGCGCGGTGTTGCGGCCCAGCGGCTCCAGCACGATGCTGCCGGGCCGGCCCATCAGCCGCAGCTGTTCGGCGATCACGAAGCGGTACTCCTCATTGCACACGACCATCGGCGCCGCGAGCTGGGCGCCGTCGATGCCGTCCGTGCGCCGCACGGTCGCCTGCAGCAGCGAGTACTCGCCGATCAGGGGCAACAGCTGCTTGGGATATTTCTCGCGCGACAGGGGCCACAGGCGTGTGCCTGAGCCGCCGGAGAGGACGACGGGTTGGATCAGCATGGGGACTTGGATGCGAAAGAGGCTGTCAGGCGCGGGCATCGCCCCAGCGCACCTGCGCTTTTTCGTCGCCCTGGTAGAGCGTGTCACCATGGCGGTTCACGCAGTACTGTGGGGAGACGATCATCTCGTCGAAGTGCACGCCTGCGCTCACACGCGTGTACTCCAGCAGCACGCTGCGGGTCACGACGGAGCCTTCGCGCAGCACGCTGCCATGCCCGATCCACGCCGGCCCGACGATCCGCACGCCCGGCTCGATGCGCACATTGGAGCCCAGGTACACCGGCCCCTGGATGTCTACCGCATCCCATGCCACCGACGTGTTCAGCCCAGCCCACACGCCGGGCCGCACCTCACGCCCCGGCATGTTCAGCTCGGCCACTTCGCCGCGCAGCACGCGTTGCAGCACCGACCAGTAGTCGCTGACCCTGCCGATGTCGATCCAGTTGAAAAAACGGCTCTGCGCGAAGAAGGGCACACCCTCGGCCACCAGCTGTGGAAACAACTGCGAGCCGATGTCGAACACCTTGCCCGACGGAATGCGGTCGAGCACCGAGGGCTCGAAGATGTAGATGCCGGTGCTGGCCAGCGTGGACTTCGCCTCCGCGGGCTCGGGCTTCTCCTGGAAGGACTGGATACGCCCCGCCTTGTCGGCCACCACGATGCCGTAGTTCTTCACGTCTTCCAGCGGCACGTCCAGCGTGACCACGCTGGCCACGGCACCTTTCTCGCGGTGCTCGCGCAGCGCAGCCTGGATGTCCAGGTCGATCAGCGCGTCGCCGCACAGCACCATGGTGGTCTGGTCGAAGAAGCCGCCATGGTCGTGGATCTTGCGCATGCCGCCTGCGGAGCCCAGCGGCTTGGGCAGGATGTCGCCGTGTTCACGCGCGCCCTCATAGGAGTAGCCGATCTGCACCCCCCAACGCTGGCCGTTGCCGAAATACTGCTCGATCCGTTCGTGGTTGAAGGCCACGTTGACCATGATCTCCTTAATGCCATACCGCGCCAGGTGCTCGATCAGGTATTCCATGACCGGCTTGCCGAGGATCGGCACCATCACCTTGGGGATGTCGTTGGTCAGTGGACGCACGCGCGTGCCCTGGCCGGCTGCGAGGATCATGCCTTTAGCCATTGTTCGCCTTCATGGTTGTTACTCCCCTATTAAAAATCATTCGGCCTGGCGCACGGCGAAGCCTTCCGGATTCGCCTGCTGCCAGCGCCACGCATCGTTGCACATATCCTGCAGTGAACGGGTCGCCTGCCATCCCAGCAAGTCCCGTGCCTTGGACGGGTCAGCGTAACAGGCCGCGATGTCGCCCGCGCGTCGGGGCGCGATGCGCACC
This sequence comes from Burkholderiaceae bacterium, assembly GCA_965278985.1. Taxonomy (GTDB): domain Bacteria; phylum Pseudomonadota; class Gammaproteobacteria; order Burkholderiales; family Burkholderiaceae_C; genus CAISIP01. Next base: position 6,348,058 of record OZ257131.1, read on the forward strand.
GGCAGCGCGCGCCCGCAGGCCGTGCCGAAAGCCTTCACCATGTCCAGCACGCTGTAGCCGGTGCCAGTGCCGAGGTTGATGGCCTCGCACCCGGTATGCGTGGCCAGCCGTTCCAGTGCCTTCAGGTGGCCCTGCGCCAGGTCCGCCACGTGGATGTAATCGCGCACGCCTGTTCCATCGGGCGTGGGGTAGTCGTTGCCCCATACGTTGACCTCGGGCCGCCGCCCGATCGCCACCTGCGCCACAAAGGGCAGCAGGTTGTTCGGCACCCCCTGGGGGTCCTCACCGATGCGGCCGCTTGCGTGCGCGCCCACGGGGTTGAAATAGCGCAGGATGGCGATGCGCCACGCAGGGTTGCTGCGGTGCAGGTCGCGCAGCATCTCTTCCACGACCAGCTTGGTCTGGCCGTAGGGGTTGGTGGTCGACAGGGGATGGTCTTCGGTGAGTGGCAGGCGTTGCGGGTTGCCATAGACCGTGGCGGACGAGCTGAACACCAGCGCATGCACACCGCACTCCGCCATCGCCTCCAGCAGCCGCATGCTGCCCACGACGTTGTTGTCGTAGTAGGTCAGGGGCTGGGCCACGGACTCGCCCACGGCCTTGAGGCCTGCGAAGTGGATCACCGAGCCGGCGCCACTGCGGCGCAGCGCGTCGACCACGGTTGTACGGTCCCGGACGTCGCCTTCGACCAGCATCACCTTGCGGCCACTGATCTGCGCCACGCGCTTCAGCGACTCGGGGTGGCTGTTGCTGAAGTTGTCCAGCACCGCCACCTCGTAGCCCTGCTGCAGCAATTCCACGCAGGTGTGGCTGCCGATGTAGCCGGCACCGCCGGTGACGAGGACGGACTTCACAACGCGTTGGCCAGCACGGCCACGATGCGTTGCGCCGCCTGACCGTCCCACAGGTGGGGCCGCTGTCCGCGCTTGCCCTCGCCACGCAGGACCTTGCGCGCCTCTGCCACGATCACCGCCGGGTCGGTGCCGGCCAGGACATTGGAGCCCTCGGTCACCGTCACCGGGCGCTCCGTGTTCTCGCGGATCGTGATGCAGGGCACGCCCAGCGCGGTGGTCTCTTCCTGCAGGCCACCGCTGTCGGTCAGCACCACGGCCGCGTCCTTCCACAGGTTCAGGAAAGCCATGTAGGCCTGCGGGCCGACGAGCGTGATGCTCGGGCCCAGGTCGATGCCGAATTTCTGCAGGTTGTTGCGGGTGCGCGGGTGCACGGGAAAGATCAGCGGCAGATCGGCCGCGATGTCGCGCAGCGCGCCGCCGATGCGCGCCATCATCCCCGGGTCATCCACGTTGCTCGGGCGGTGCAGGGTGACCACCCCGTAACGCTTGCCCGCGCCGCTATGGGCAACTTTGAAGGCATGGGTCTCCAGGCCGCTGGTGTCCGACTGCGCCAGCTTGTCGGCCTGGTACAAGACGTTGTCGACCATCACATGGCCCACGTAGTGGATGGCCGAATCCGGCTTGCCTTCGCGCCGCAGATGCTCCACGCCACTGGGTTCGGTCACGAAGAACCAGTCGGAGATGCTGTCCGTCACCAGGCGGTTGATCTCCTCGGGCATGGCCATGTCGCCACTGCGCAACCCGGCTTCGACATGCGCCACAGGCAACTGCAGCTTCTTGGCAACGATGGAGCAGGCGAGGGTGGAGTTCACGTCGCCCACCACGAGCACGGCCGAAGGGGGCGCTTCCCGGCAGAGCGTCTCGAATGCCACCATGATCTTGGCTGTCTGCTCGGCGTGGCTGCCGCCCCCGGCTGCCATGAACACATCGGGCTGAGGAATGCCCAGTTCCTCGAAGAACACGTCGTTCATCTCCCGATCGTAGTGTTGGCCGGTATGGATGATCTTGAAGCCGAACCCACCGTGCGCCTGGAGTGCGCGCACGATGGGCGCGATCTTCATGAAGTTGGGGCGGGCACCTGCGACCAGGTACAGGGTTTTCATCTCGGCGATATTACCCGCCGCCCGTCTCGAATCCTCACCCCCAGGTCAGGGGCTGGCCAGTTCGGCAGCTGCCAACACCGGCGCTGCCGCATCCTTGGCGGAAAGCACCGGCGTGTGGCCGCCCAGGCACCAGTCGATGCCCAGCGCCGGGTCGTTCCAGGCAATGCTGCGCTCATGGGCCGGCGCGTAGTAGTCCGTGGTCTTGTAGAGGAAGTCCGCGGTGTCCGACAACACCACGAATCCATGCGCCAGGCCAGGCGGCACCCACAGCTGGTGCTGGTTGGCCGCGGACAGCACCGTGCCGAACCACTGTCCGAAGGTGGACGAACCCTCGCGGATGTCCACCGCCACGTCGAAGACCTCGCCCGCCACCACGCGCACCAGCTTGCCCTGCGGCTGTTGCAGCTGGTAGTGCAAGCCGCGCAGCACATGCCGGGCAGAGCGGGAGTGGTTGTCCTGCACGAAGCGCCACTGCTTCCCCGTGGCCTCGTCGAAGGCGCGCTGGTTGAAGCTCTCCATGAAGAAGCCGCGGTCATCGCCGAATACACGGGGCTCCAGCAGCAGCACACCGTCGATGGCACAGGTCGTGACCTTCATCAGAGCACCTTGTCCTTCAGCAGGCCCAGCAGGTACTTGCCGTACCCCGACTTGGCCAGCGGCTGGGCCAGCCTGTCCAGCTGGGCATCGTCGATCCAGCCATTGCGCCACACCAGCTCCTCTGGGGCCGCCACCTTCAGGCCCTGCCGGTTCTCGATGGTGTGGATGAACTGCGTGGCTTCGAGCATGGATTCGTGCGTACCGGTGTCCAGCCACGCGTAGCCGCGGCCCATGGTCTGCACATCCAACGTGCCTTGCTCCAGGTAGAGCCGGTTCAGGTCGGTGATCTCCAGCTCGCCGCGTGCGGACGGCTTGATCCGCTTGGCAAGCTCCACCACTTGCTGGTCGTAGAAATACAGCCCCGTGACGGCATAGCGGGACTTCGGTGCCTTCGGCTTCTCTTCGAGGCTGATCGCCCGCTGCTGCGCATCGAACTCGACCACGCCATAACGCTCCGGATCGTGCACCGCATAGGCGAACACCGTGGCCCCGCGCTCCTGTGCCGCAGCGGTCTGCAGCAGCTTGGCGAAATCATGGCCGTAGAAGATGTTGTCGCCCAGCACCAGTGCGCTCGGGGCTCCCGCAAGGAACTGCTCGCCGATCAGGAAAGCCTGGGCCAGGCCATCGGGCGAGGGCTGCACCGCGTACGTGATGCGGATGCCCCACTGCGACCCATCACCCAGCAGCTGCTCGAAACGCGGCGTGTCCTGTGGCGTGGAAATCACCAGGATCTCGCGGATGCCCGCCAGCAGCAGCGTGCTGAGCGGGTAGTAGATCATTGGCTTGTCGTAGATGGGCAGGAGCTGCTTGCTGACAACCTGTGTGGCAGGGTACAGCCGCGTGCCCGAGCCGCCGGCCAGGATGATGCCTTTGCGTGTCGTCATAGGTGCGTTTCATGCCGCGCCAGCGGCGCGTGAGGGGGTGATCTCGTCCAGCATCCGGTCCACATGCACCTGCCATGCCGGCAGATGCAGGCCGAAGACGCTTTGCAGCTTGGTCGTGTCCAGGCGGGAGTTGAGCGGCCTGCACGCGGGCGTGGGGTAGCTGGCTGTCGTGGTCGGGAGGACGGCATCCGCCCCGGCCTTCAGTGGCCAGCCGAGCCCCTGCGCACGCGTGATGACGTGGCGTGCATAGGCATGCCAGGTCGTCTCACCTGCGGCCACGCAGTGGTATAGGCCGGCGAGGGCCGGGTTGGCGATGGCCGCACGCAGGGCATGGGCGGTCACATCGGCGAGCAGCTCGGCCGACGTGGGCGCGCCGAACTGGTCGTCGATGACCGTCAACGTGTCACGCTCGCCTGCCAGGCGCAGCATCGTCTTGGCGAAATTGCCACCCCGCGCGGCGTACACCCAGCTCGTGCGCAGGGTCAGATGCCGGTCGCAACGCGCCACGGCCTGCTCGCCTTCGAGCTTGGTGCGGCCGTAGACGCTGAGCGGCCCCGTGGCATCGTCTTCGCTCCAGGGGGTGCTTCCGCTGCCATCGAACACGTAGTCGGTGGAGTAGTGCACCATCCACGCGCCCAGCTTCTGGGCTTCGTCGGCCAACACGCCGGGCGCCAGCGCATTGAGCATGCGCGCGAACTCGGGCTCGGCCTCCGCCTTGTCCACCGCCGTGTGCGCCGCGGCATTCACCACCACATCCGGTGCCACCCGGCGCACGGTGTCCGCCAGGCCTTGCGGGTTGCTGAAGTCGCCGCACAGCCCGTCCGGGTTGCCGGCGGCGTCGAAATCCAACGCCACCAGTTCGCCCAGCACGCGCAGGCTGCGCTGCAGCTCCCACCCCACCTGGCCACCACGGCCCAAGAGCAGGATCTTCATCAGGCTGCCGCCGTTTCGCCGTACTGCCGGGACAACCAGTCGCGGTAACCGCCGCTCTGCACATTGGCCACCCAGTCCTGGTTGTCCAGATACCACTGCACGGTCTTGCGGATGCCGGTGGCGAAGGTCTCGGCCGGCTTCCAGCCCAGTTCCTGCTCGATCTTGCGGGCGTCGATGGCGTAGCGGCGGTCATGCCCGGGACGGTCCGCCACGAAGCTGATCTGCTCCTTGTAGGCCTTGCCGTCCGCGCGCGGCTGCAGTTCGTCGAGCAGGGCGCACACCGTGTGCACGATCTCCAGGTTGGGCATCTCATTCCAGCCGCCCACGTTGTAGGTCTCGCCCACCCGGCCCGCCTCCAGCACGCGGCGGATCGCGCTGCAATGGTCGCGCACATACAGCCAGTCGCGGATCTGCTGGCCGTCGCCGTACACCGGCAGCGCCTTGCCGGCCAGGGCGTTGACGATCATCAGCGGGATCAGCTTTTCGGGGAAGTGGAAAGGCCCGTAGTTGTTGGAGCAGTTGGTGGTGAGCACCGGCAGCCCGTAGGTGTGGTGGTATGCCCGCACCAGGTGGTCGCTGGCGGCCTTGGAGGCGGAGTAGGGGCTGTTGGGCTCGTAGCGGTGGGTTTCGGTGAACGCCGGGTCCGTCTTGGCCAGGGAGCCATACACCTCGTCGGTGGAGACATGCAGAAGCCGGAAGCTACCCTTGGCCGCGGCATCGAGCTGGCCCCAGTACGCGCGCACGCTCTCCAGCAGCTGGAAGGTGCCGACCACGTTGGTGTGGATGAACTCGCCAGGGCCGAGGATCGAGCGGTCCACATGCGATTCGGCGGCGAAATTGACCACCGCACGCGGCTGATGCGCCGCCAGCAGGCGCTGCATGAGCGCCGCATCGCCGATGTCACCCTGCACGAACACATGCCGCGGGTCACCTTGCAGCGCCGCCAGGTTCTGCAGGTTGCCCGCGTAGGTGAGCTTGTCGACATTGACGACGGGCTCACTGGACTGCGCCAGCCAGTCCAATACGAAGTTGCTGCCGATGAAGCCCGCGCCGCCGGTTACAAGAATGGTCATAGGTATTATTTTGAGTGATCGGTTGAACGTGGTCATGCAGCCAGGCTGACCGCCCGCCATAGGCCCCGCGCCAGTGCTTCCCGCCGCCATTGTCGACGCCCGCAGCATGCCGTTCCCGCAACGCCCTCATCGGGTCGGTTGCAATGTCCACCTTCATGTGCACCGGCGTCAACCATGGATACTCAGCTTGCCTTGCACAGGAAATCCGCATAGGCCGCGGCTAAGCCCTGCTCCAGTCCGACCCTGGGGCGCCATCCCAGCGCCAGCAGCTGCGAGGAGTCCATCAGCTTGCGCGGCGTGCCATCGGGTTTGCTGTGGTCGAAGACGATACGGCCCTCGAACCCTACCACCCGCATCACCGTCTCCGCCAGCGCGCGGATGGACAGGTCCGTGCCCGAGCCCACATTGATCAGCGGCCCGTCGAAGCCGCGCTCCATCAGGAACACACAGGCATCCGCCAGGTCATCCACGTACAGGAACTCGCGCAGCGGCGTGCCGCTGCCCCATACCACCAGCTCCGCATCCCCCCGCGCCTTGGCTTCGTGCGCTTTGCGGACCAACGCTGGCAACACATGGCTGTTGGCCAGGTCGTAGTTGTCGTTGGGCCCGTACAGGTTGGTCGGCATGGCGCTGGTGTACTGCCGCCCGTACTGCGCGTTGTAGGCCTCACACATCTTGATGCCTGCGATCTTGGCGATCGCATATGGCTCGTTGGTCGGCTCCAGCGTACCGGTGAGCAGATATTCCTCTTTGATTGGCTGCGGCGCGAGCTTGGGGTAAATACAGCTCGACCCCAGGAACATGAGGCGCTGCACTCCCGCCAGGTGTGCGCCATGGATCAGGTTGTTCTGGATGGCTAGGTTCTGGTAGAGGAACTCGGCCCGGTAGAGGTTGTTGGCCTGGATGCCCCCCACCTTGGCCGCGGCGATGAAGAGGTAGCCCGGCCGGTGCGCCTGCAGGTAGGCGTGTACGGCAGCCTGGTCCAGCAGGTCCAGCTGCTGGCGGGTGGGCGCTATCACGAGGCCATAGCCCCCGGCGTGGAGCCTGCGCACCAGAGCAGAGCCCACCATGCCGCGCGCACCAGCCACCAGGATGGGGGCGTCCTTGTCGATGCCAGCTCCCTGTTGCGGGTTGCTCATTCGTGGTAGTCGAAAGTCTTGTACCCCGCCTGCCGCACCAGCGCATCGCGTTGCGCGCTGGTGAAATCGGCCTGCACCATTTCGGCCACCAGCTCGCGCAACTTGGTGCGCGGGGTCCAGCCCAGCTTCTCGCGGGCCTTGGTGGGGTCGCCCAGCAAGGTTTCCACCTCGGTGGGGCGGAAGTAGCGCGGGTCCACCCGCACCACCACGTCCCCCACTTTGCACAGCGCCTGGGAGCCGGAGACGGTGGTCACGATGCCGCGCTCCTCTACGCCGTCACCCTCCCAGCGCAGCGTGACACCCAGTTCGCCCGCGGCAAAGTCCACGAACTGGCGCACGCTGTGCTGCACGCCCGTGGCAATGACGAAATCTTCAGCCTGGCTCTGCTGGAGCATCAGCCACTGCATCTCCACGTAGTCGCGTGCGTGGCCCCAGTCGCGCATGGCGCTCAGGTTTCCCAGGTACAGGCAGTCCTGCAGACCCAACGCGATGCGTGCGATGGCGCGCGTGATCTTGCGGGTTACGAAGGTCTCGCCCCGCAGCGGGCTCTCGTGGTTGAACAGGATGCCGTTGCAGGCATAGAGCCCATAGGCCTCGCGGTAGTTGACCGTGATCCAGTAGGCATACATCTTGGCCACCGCATACGGACTGCGGGGATAAAACGGAGTGCTTTCCTTCTGCGGCACCTCTTGCACCAGACCATACAGCTCGCTGGTGGAGGCCTGGTAGAAGCGGGTTTTCTTCTCCAGGCCCAGGATGCGGATCGCTTCCAGGATCCGCAACGGGCCCAGTGCATCGGCGTCGGCCGTGTACTCCGGGCTCTCGAAGCTCACTGCCACATGGCTCATCGCGCCCAGGTTGTAGATCTCGTCGGGCTGTACCTGCTGGATGATGCGAATGAGGTTAGTCGCGTCAGTCAGGTCACCGTAGTGCAGCACCAGACGGCGACCCAACTCATGGGGGTCCTGGTAGAGGTGGTCGATGCGGTCGGTGTTGAAGGACGAGGCACGGCGTTTGATGCCGTGAACCTCGTAGCCTTTGCCCAACAGAAACTCCGCCAGATAGGCGCCGTCCTGGCCTGTGATGCCAGTGATAAGGGCGGTTCTTTTCATGGGTTGAGTCTATCAGTCGGTCTTGTAAAAGCGGGTCGCCAGCCATGCTGGGCCGCATGGATCGCGGGTATCGCAGCAAAGACCGGCTGCTTTACCTCGCACACCACGACGTATGCTGCGCCGGTCCTTTCGACGGTTCCACAGAGCTTGGAAAAATCCTATGTTGCGGACAGCCGGAACTCACACTGGCGGGTTTGGCGAAGGTGCACGAAGCAACGCCAGCATTTTCTGTCGAACGAAGCGTTGCAATGGTGGTTCGAGCAGAGCCGCCACCATCCAAGCCACAGCCAATGAGCAGACAACAGCAATTGCAAACGCCAGCAACTGCGACGCGCCATTTGCAATCGAAGCGCCCATGATGGCGGAGCCAGCAACGTTATGGAACAGGTAAAGCGGATAGGTCATCAGCCCCAGCATGCGAAACAACTTCGGGGTTCCGGAGCCAATTTTCCACCTGCCAGCAATCATCAGCACCATGGCGACCATCAATATCAGCCATGGCATTTGTGCGGCGACCGCGTCCTGCGGAAAACCTGTCTTGACCGTTTTGAGCTGGGACTCGGCTGCAATCTGCACCAGGCAGCCCACCAGCAACACCATGTGGTAGGGCAGGCGCGTCCGCTTCCAGGAGATGGACATGGCCCTGTGCATCTCCACGCCCACTGCGAAGAAGACTCCGTGGTGAATCAGTAAGAGCTCCAAAGAGCGCCATTGTTGACTTGCACCCAACGCAGCGTGCGAGTCCTTGAATGCCCACCAAGCAATCCAGTACAAGGCACTGACTATCCCGACCAGTTGCATCACGGGCGCGAGCAATTTGCTCCCTTTCAAGCAGAGCAATAGGAAGACCACCGAGTAAAAGGCCACCTCTACTCCCAGGGTCCAATACACGCTATCGATCCAGGGCCCAAACGGAACGAAAAGCATGCTTCGTACCCAAAATCGCAAAAGATAGGTCGACTCTGCGGGCAGTGCAAAAAGTGCAACCATCAAGGTCAATGTTCCGACGATCCACGCCGCCGGGCCAAGTCTCACGACACGGCTGACCAGAAAGGCGGATGGTGTTGCGCTCGCCGAACTGAAAGCAATAACGAACCCCGAAACCACAAAAAAAACTTGTACACCAACCCAACCGTACTGCGCAAACCACTGCCAATCCCGCAGATCGACCAAACCGTGTGCGGCGCGTCCAGACATGCCGTTTGGAAATGCCCAAGCCCAATATGCGTAGTGGTAGACCATCACCATGGACGCCGCTACAAAGCGAACGAGATCAATACCTGCGATGTGCTTTGATGGTCGCATCAGGAGATCTTTCTGAAGAGCGTGGGGCCGAGGTGCTTTGCAGGTCGCGAGCGTGACACGCACGCAGCCCACGATCGACTTTGAAGACGCTGAGTTGCAAGCACCTTAGAACCTGCGGTACTTTTCCGCCGGGGACACGGCCAGCAGACCGGCCTGATCCGCACCGTCAAACTCGGCCGACTGGGCGCGTCCCGCACGCGCTTGAAACAGCCGGCCCATCAGCTCGCGATCTCAACCTGCGCCATGGTCGAAAGAGGTGCTCGCAAACGCCGCTCCTGTCAACTCTCTCGAAACACTGCAAAGGGGTTGCCGCAAGCGAACGCAGGCCCGCTGTACTTCAAGGGTGCCGCTGGAGCACCACCGGCTTGCGCGAAGAACGCGCTGCCGATCAGAAACTCGGTCACCAGCCACCGGCGCGTGGCCATGGCTTCGGCCTTCAGGTCTGCCTGGTACTGCAGCATCGATGGCGCATGCAGGTCAAGAGCCATTGCAAGGCGCCGCTTTCGGTTCTTGAAATACGGATTCTCAGCGACGGTCTTTGTCAGGAGATCGAACGATTCCGCGGCGATTGGGTGGCCGGGCAGCATGCGCGTCACGGTGTACTCGCACCATCGCCGAAACATTGTGGAACCGCTGGTGCCGGCGAGCAAACCGGCGCCACCCGCCGCAGCTACGCCCACGATGCCACCAGTCCACCAGAAAAATTTTCTGCGATTGGTCATTGCACGTTCCCAATTGAAGTCAAAGCACGCGGTCGGCGCTGCGTATCGAAAGCGCGGCGACCGTCAAGCTGGGATTGGCGCAAGGTCCCGTCGGAAAGACCGACGAACCAACGACGACCAAGTTCCGGTACTTATGGTGCACCAAATTTGCGTCGACCACTGAGTCCGACGCGTCAGTGCCCATCCGCAATGTGCCCTGCACATGCGACTCGGTGTCGCGCATCCGGCGAAAGTGAATGGCCTCGACCGGCAGTGGCGCTAGCACCTTGGACAGCCGTTCGAAAGACGCCTTTACTGCAGACTCTGCATAGTCAGACGCCTTTTCATGGGAGACAACGGTGCGGCCTTCCCCGTCGACCGTTACCTTGTTGGTAGCCTGGGGCAAGTCCTCCACGACGATTGTCAGCGGCGCGATCTCACGCCATCGGCCCGGCGGTTCGGTGCGCAGGCCGAAATTCCAGCGGTTCTCGAAATAGATCAGCGCTGCGCCGTGCTCGCGGCGCCACGGGCCATCGTACAAAGAATAGTTCAAACCGGTCGTGAGGGTGCTGCCGTCGAAGTTCTGCAGGCCCTTCAGGTCTGCCTCGGCGTAATAGCCCAATTGCTCGTGCAATCCTTCTCCAGTGCCCGGCTGATTGATCCCGGACCGCAGCAAGATCGCTGGCGAATGGATCGCGTTCGCGCCGAGCACGACAAGATCTCCCGTCACGCGGTGCTCAATGCCCTGCGTGTCTCGATAACGCACCGCGGTGATGCGATCACCCTGTCCATCAAGGTGCGTGACCTCGCATCCGGTGCGCAGGTCCACGCCCCAGCCTGCGAGAGGTCCGCGAAAGCCGTTGTCGTAGTTGAACTTGGCATTGACCGGGCAGAGACTGCAGCGTGCGGTGGCGCAGCAGCGTCCGCGTGTCTCGGTGGCGATGCTTGCGCGCGCCGTTGCAATCGGGAAGTGCAAATCCGGCTGTGCTGCCATCATCGCGCGATCAACCGCACTCACGTTGTGCGGCGGCAGCGGGAAAGGCGCCGAGCGGGGCAGAATGCGTGCCATCTCGGGCGCGCCAGACACCGCCATGCGCTGCTCAGCCTCGACGTAGTACGGCTCGAGCGTGTCGTAGTCGACCGGCCAATCGCGGCCTTGGCCGTACAGTGTTTTCAGCTTGAAGTCGCTGGGATGAAAGCGCGGAGTCTGTGCAAACCAGCAGTTCGTACCCCCGCCCAGGCCGATCGTGAAATTCCAGATCTTGTGGTCGGTGTGGTTCTCGAAGGTGCTCATCGGATTGACCGGTGAGTTCTTAGCGTTCTGGATCTGCCATCCCAGCGGGTTGTCGGCGCCGCGCTCAAGCATCAACACGCGCCAATTTGGCCGCTTGCTACGGAGACGTTCGGTGAAGAACAACGAGCCGAACCCCGTGCCGATGACCACGGCGTCAAAATGCTCGGCGCCGCTGCTCTGCGTTGGTGTACTCATTGGTCCTGATGCCCTGGGAACTTCAAATGTTTCAATGCAATCGATTCAATAGCGGCCAAGCAGGCCGCTTATTGCGCTGGCGGGCGACGCGCTTGGGGGGCGTTTACTATACATGCCATATGTCGCACGGCGCTGTGCTCGTAACCGGCTCACTCCAGCAACGCTTTGCGCAAGGGCTCTATCCACTGGTTGAGCTTGGGATCGTAGACGCCGAAGGATGATGCCAGCTCCCAATAGGTCCAGCTGAAGCCGCGTTTCTCAGCTGCATCGCGCACCCACCGCGCGTAGTCCACACGCGATTCCATCGGTGCTCGGCCAATCACGCCGAATTCACCCAGGTGTATTGGATAGCCGTTCTCATCGCTCCAGCGCTTGGCGCTGTCCAGCGCCGTCGTGACCAATTTTCTCTGCGCATCGCTGCAGCATGTCGTTCCCACTGGCTGGGCAACGGCGATCCATCGCACGCCCTGGTGGGTGAAGCCCATGGGATCGTAGTTGTGGATGGTGACGATCAGATTTCGGTCGGCAGGCAGGCGAAGCTTGGGCAGATCGCGCACACCGTTCCAGTAGGTCGGCCCGAGGATCACGGTGCGTTCTGGATTGGTCTGCCGGATTTGTGCAAGCGCCTTTGCTGCCAAGGCGTTCCAGGCATCCGCTCCGAGTTTCCCGTGTGGCTCGTTGAGCACCTCGAACAGCAGCTTGGGGGACCGATCCTTGTACCGGTTGGCGACCTGCTGCCAGATGTTGATGAGCCGCGTCTGCATTACGGCGGGGTCCACGCCGAACTCGTTGGGTTGCAACGCGTCACCAAAGATCTGGTTGTAGTGGTGCAGATCCAGAATGACATAGACCCCGCGGTCCAGCAGGGCATCGACCACTTCGTCGACCCGTCGTGCAAACGCTTCATCCAGTGTTGCATCCTCCGTCATCGCGGCATGGTTGGTCCAGCGTACCGGCAGCCGCACCGTCGAGAAGTTCGCTGCGGCCGCCTCGATGAAGCGGGTCTCCGCGCGCAAGCCCCAGTCGCCTTCGCGCGGCGCTTCCAGCATATTGCCCAGGTTGATACCCCGCCCCAGTGCCTTGGAAAGTTGGCAGGTCTGGGCGCTGACCGAGCGGCACTCCGGGCCCTCGGTCTGCGCCAAGGCATTGGCCGATGCAAGGACCAGCAATGCGAAGATAGTCAGGCGATGGAGCCTCTCTGCGGCGATTTTCACTGCATGCATAACGACAACTCAGTTCGTGATGGGCGTTCAGTCTAAGCCTGCGAAGTACAAGTCTACGACCCGATGGCCACGCTTTCGGAGATGGCCGGACAAGACCGCTTTGCACGCGCTGGGCTCTCGACCACGAGAGTTCAATTGCAGATCCGGTCCAAACGCACATGCGCCACGAGGTTATTGCCCATGCCCGTTCAAAGAACGCTCCAAGATGGCCAATGAACATTGCCGAGCGCAGAAAGCAATGCAGGGTGCGTGCCAGCTCTCAGCCGATCGCCGAACCATGGGCGTCATTTGGCAGATCATCAGCACCAGCGCAAAAAATGCGCAACTATCATCGAAACCTATCTTCGGGCGGCCTGGCGTGTTCACGAAAGCGACGCGTTGATGCCCTTAAACTTGCGGCGGTCCGATTCTTGCCTGCTGCAAGCCCAAGCTGCACAAGCCCCCCCCAAATAAATCACGTGATTGTTCCGCTGCAGATTTCCGTCGTCATTGCCCTGTACAACAAGGCCCCGTTCATTCCGGCAACGCTCTCCAGTGCGCTCACCCAGAGCCTCGGAGTGCTGGAAGTCATCGTCGTTGACGATGGTTCGACCGATGGCGGCGCCGAATGGGTTGAACGGCAGCACGATGCCCGCGTACGCCTGCTGCGCCAGCCCAACAGCGGCGTGTCGCGGGCGCGCAATGCGGGCATCGCGGCGGCACGTGGCGACTGGGTGGCCTTTCTGGACGCCGACGATCTGTGGCATCCCGATTACCTGAGCGCGCTCGCTACGGTGGCCCGGAACCATCCTGGGGCGTCCGCAGTGGGCAGCATGTACCGCAGTGTCAGTGCAGAGCAGGCGCGCGCGGGGGCGGACTACGGTGCAAGCGCAGAGCCCTCCCGCACGCCGGCCACGTCGATCACCGACTTGCCCAGCCGCTGGCTGGAAGGCACCTGCTTCTTCACCAGTTCGGTCATGGTCCGGCGCGATGAGTTACTGGCACTGGGCCCCTGCTTCCCGCCCGGGGAGCACAGCGGCGAGGATCTGGACCTCTGGTTCCGCCTTGGCGAGCGCGGCCCCATCGCACTGAGTCCTGAGCCATTGGTGTTGCGCCTGTGGGTGCCAGGCAGCTTGTCCAGTGGGCAGGCCGCGCGGGCCGAACCTCCCTATTTGTTGCGCCTGCAAGCCCGTGTCGAGGAAGGCCAGACGCCACTGCCGCTGCGCCGTCCGACGCTGCACTACGTCGACGACAGCCGTGTCACGCTGGCCCGCGATTTGATCAGCCGCGGTGAGCGGCCGCTTGCCTGGCCCCTGTTGCGCCGGTCCTGGCGACATGCGACACGCCACCGCTGGGCGCTGACCCTGCTGATGCTGCTGCTGCCCGGCCATGCGGTGGAGCAGTTCCAGAGCTGGCGCACGCGCCGGAGGATGGTGCTGTGACGAGAGAGGTTGGCTGGGCCTTTGTCGAGGACCTGCGTGTGGCACAGGAAGGGCTGCTGTCTCTGGGCTTCTGGGCTCTGCAGGTCTACCGTTTCGGCCACTTGCGCTACCGATTCCATTCCAAGCTGATTCGCTTCCCGCTGGGTGTGCTGCACCTGATCCTGGCGAAGCTGATGGAGATGGGCAGTGGCATCACCATCGGCGTTTCTGCCCGCATCGGCCACCGCCTGACCATCGAGCATTCCGGTGCCATCGTGGTGCATGGCAATGCAGAGATCGGCGACGACTGCATCCTTCGCCAGGGTGTCACTCTCGGAAACCGCCGCCTGGATGACCCTTTTGGCGCGCCACGCCTGGGTAACCGTGTCAATGTGGGCGCAGGTGCCAAGCTGCTGGGCCGCATCAGCATCGGCGACGATGCCGAGATCGGCGCGAACGCCGTGGTGCTGCAGGATGTGCCGGCGGGCGCGCTGGCTGTGGGCGTTCCCGCACGCATCATTGCGAGGAAGTCACCCCCATGACCTGCGCAGTGTCCATCGTCATCAAGACGCTCAACGAAGAGAAGAATATCGCCCGTGCCGTCGAGTCGGCGCTGGCGGGATTGACAGAGGTCGGTGGTGAGGTGATCGTGGCTGACTCCGCCTCGACCGATCGCACCGTGGAGATCGCCAGCCGCTATCCAGTCAGTGTGGTGCAACTGGCCCACCCGCATGAACGGTGCTGTGGTATCGGTCCGCAGCTGGGTTACCAGTTTGCCAGCGGCATGTACATCTACATCCTCGACGGCGACATGCAGCTGCGCCCGGGCTTTCTCGGCGAGGCGCTGCGCTTTCTGCAAGCGCACCCGAAAGCCGGTGGCGTGGCTGGACTGGTGGTGGAGCGCAACCTTGACAGTCTGGAGTACCGTGCCCGCGTAGCGCGCGGCGCCATGCACATGCAGGCTGGCCAGGTCGATCGGCTCGACATGGGTGGACTATATCGGCGCAGCGCCATCGAGCAGGTGGGCTACTTCTCTGATCGCAACCTGCACAGTTATGAGGAATTGGACCTTGCAGTTCGCTTGCGTGCAGCGGGCTGGACGCTGCACCGCATTGCCGAACCGGCAGTGGACCATCAGGGCCACGATGTACCCGCGCACCGTCTCTTATTCAAACGCTGGAAGAGCCGCTACATCAACGGCGTTGGCGAGGTGATCGCCGCGGCCCGCGGTGCGGCACACCGGCCGCTGCTGCTGGCCGCGTTGCGAGAAGCCAAGCTCTATGTGGCCTTCAGCTTTTGGCTACTCGTGGGTCTGCTGGTGGCGGCCCTGCAACCCAGCCCGGCGCGTGTGGCGGGCGTGCTGGCGGCGCTGCTCGTCCTGCCTTGGCTGGCTTTCGTCGCCAGGAAACGCTCACTTGCGGCTGGCAGTTATGCGTTGCTGTCGTTGACCATGCATGTCGGGGGGTTGTTGCGCGGCCTGCTCTCTCGCCGGCAGCCGCCAAGGGAACTGATCGTGGCCAAGGAAATTAAGCGAAGCCTGCCCGCACCGTCTGGCGTTTCGGCCCGCTGAACGGATGTTATGCGGCTGAGAAAGAACGGGCTGTACCAGTCATGGCGCAATATTTGATTCCCACGATCTTCCTGGGGGGAGCCTTCGTGCTGGCCATGACGATGGTGCTCTTCACCATCGGCAGCCTGCGCATCACGAAGAGTTTTCATGACGGACTCTTTCCCTGGGTTTTCTACGCAATGTTCTTCAGCAACGGCTTGGCTGTTTTGCTGTCCTCGCGCAATTTCTTGGCAGCAGGAGAGTTGATTTCGGAGAGCGTGCTGAGCAATCCTTTGTCCGCGTGGGCGATACGCCTCACCTCGCTGTTGGCGCTGATCGCTAGTGCTGACCAATTGGCAAAGGCGCTGTCACACCGTGCCCGAGCGACCGAGGCACGCCTGGTTTTCATCGTCGCAGCACTGGGGTTCTGGGTCTCAAGCATCGCGATACCCACTGTCTTTGCTGCTAACCCGACGCAGCCGCAACTGGCCAGGTTTTACTTGATCACCGTCACGGTGGCGCTCATCTTGCTGAATGGACAGGCGGCACAACGGACCATCATTGCGATCCGTAACGCCTCCACCTTGTTCTGTGTGGTCAGCCTGTTACTGGTGGTCGTCAAGCCAAGTCTGGTGCTGCAGACCGGCTACGGCCAGGGGTTTTTAGGCCCCATCCCGCGCTTCTTCGGCCTGGCCCCACATGCCATCATGATGGGCTCGCTCACTTGTGTAGGGCTCTGGAGCACGATCTATTACCCATTCCAGAACAAGCGCATCCAGAACCTTGTGATGGCGACGCTGTTGCTGGTGCTTTTGCTGACGCAGGCCAAGGCGGTCTGGATCACATTCCTACTCACCATACCCGTGCTGATTGCCGGGCGCAGTGGGCTGCCGACCTTCCATCAACTGGCGTCCTCCAAGCACCGCACAACGGTGGTGGTGGCCATCTTGGCAGTGATGGGGGCTGCGACCGCGATGGCGATTCTGATTGCGTTCGGTGACGTAGGCCAGAAGCTCGCACGGTTCCTGGATTCAGATCAGGGCGCCCAGGTCACTTCGTTCACCGGCCGCGATGTCATCTGGGCCGTGGCAATCGAAGAATGGAAGAAGTCACCGATATTCGGCTACGGCTTGAGCGTTTTCGGTGCTGAGCATCGCGCCAGCATAGGCATGTGGTTTGCCACATCGGGGCACAACCAGGTCATGGATTCACTGGCCCGCACCGGCTTGGTGGGCACCATCGGCATGCTGGTCTACACCTTCGTTCTATTGGGTCTTAGCATCAAGTACCGCAAGGAAAGCCGCGGTTTGAGCATGGTCCTGATCATCTCGCTCATAGTTCGGATGATCAGCGAAATACCTCTTAGCATGGGCATCCTCGGCCTCGACTCAACCACGCATTTTCTCTTGGTCTGTGTATTGGCCAAGTGCATTCAGGACAATGAAGAGCGTGCCAAGATCGCCAGAACAAAGGGAGGTTCGACTGGAACGCTTCCCTCCCTCGCCCGTGCCTAGCGCAACGCAGCGGTACGTTGCCCTTGATGGGCTTCGCGGGTTGCTGGCAATCGCCGTTGTGATACATCACTACGCATTGATTGCTGGGCGGCACTGGTACAACTCGGCCTGGATCAGCGTTGACGTGTTCTTCGTCATCTCAGGTTTTATTCTTTCGCACACCTACGGCGCGAGGATTCGCAGTGGTATGTCCGTAGGTCAGTTCGCCGTCAAGCGCCTGGAGCGCTTGTACCCACTCTATCTGCTGGGGGCGGTATTCGGCATTGTGTGCATGGTGGTCGTAGAGCCCGACGAGTTGATGGGATCGTCGACTTGGCTGGCTGGCATCTCCGCCTTGCTATTGCTGCCTACCTTCGATCCATTGGCCTGGCAAACCTCGAAAGCTTCAGCGTTTCCTATGAACGGTCCATCCTGGTCACTGTTCTTCGAACTGCTAGTAGGCCTCTACTTTTTCTTCATTCTCAAGAACCGATCTAAGGCTTGGGCGGCAATAGGTTTCGTCGCTCTCTCCGTTCTCTATGTCTGGTCGACCAGTGTCTACAGTTTGCACTCCGGCTATACCACCGGCAATTTCCTTGGGGGGTTCCCGCGCGTGATGCTTTTCTTCTCACTGGGCATGCTGATCTACAAGATGCATCGTCGGATTCCGGTGCAGAGGTGGACTTTCGCGGCAGCAACCATGCTGATACTGGTTTGCTTCGAACTGAAAAACATTTGGATCGTCTACGCGACGTTGCTCCTGGTGGCGCCACTGACAGTGCTATTGGCTTCACGCGTGCCAGTCGATGAGCAAAGTCGTGTCGGTTTGATCCTGGACGCACTGGGCAAAGTGTCTTACCCGATCTACATCCTGCATTTCCCACTGGCCAAGTTATTGCAGGTTCTCGCTCCCGATCTCGCGCCGCTGCCCTATGTAGTCATTGGTGTCTGCGGCAGCATCGCGGTGGCTTGCCTTGGCATTTGGCTGGAGCCACCCCTGCGAGCAGCATTCCGAAGCATTGCGGGGGTAATGGTGCGCAAGTCCTGGCGCGCTGGAACTCCGTAGTCAAACCCCCCCAGCAAATGATTGTTGACTTCTACCTCCGCCGCCTTCAGCAGTTGCTGCTGAGCCGGCGACTATTGCGTACCTCGGTGGCTGGACTTGGGGCTGATTGCAACACCGCCGTGTTTTTTGTTGACCACGAGCTGGCGCGTACGCAGATCTACCCTCTTGTGCTCTATGGTCGCCAGCTCCGCAAGCGCAGCGGCATGCGCCTGAACCTCGTGCCTACACAGGCACTGACCGATGCGACTGATGGCTCGGTCGCAGCACAAGTCAGGCGGGTCTTTCTGCAAGCACCGCTGAATGCCGACGCGGCGGCAGTGGAGTTGTTGATGCACGCGGTGCGCCGCGCCTGCCCCAAGGCGGCCATCTCCTATCTCGACTGGATGGCACCGATCGATGTTCGCCACGCTGGCGTGCTTGATCCCTTCATCGATAGCTACATCACAAAGCAGACTTTCAGCGACCCCGCCCAGTTCCACGCAGAGTTCGTGGGCGACTCCAACCTCAGTGACCACTACTTCCGCCGCATGGGCAAGCCCATGCCCAGCGCTCGTTATGCTTTCCCGGCCGGCTTCGAGCGCAAGCTGATCCTGGGCAGCAATTTCGGCTTCTCGCCGCAAATGCTCGACATGTTCCGGCGCCGTTTCCGCGCTGAGGGCACGCGCGACATCGGTCTGCATGCGCGTATCGCCACCAAAGGGGTGGACTGGTACCAGTTCATGCGGGAGGAGGCACTCGGGGCGGCACAGGCCGTGCGTGCTGCGGGTGTCGATTGTGTGATCGAAGGACGCGTGAACCGCCCCGCCTTCTTCGCGGAAATGCGCCGTAGCAAGCTGTGCTACAGCCCCTTTGGTTATGGCGAGGTGTGCTGGCGCGACTATGAGGCCTTTGCTACCGGCGCAATGCTGCTCAAGCCCGACATGGCGCACGTGCGCACTTTCCCATCGGTGTTCCTTCCAGGCGAGACCTATGTGCCTCTGCGATGGGATTCGTCGGACCTGCTCCCCCAGGTGCAGCACTGGTTGGCTGATGCGCCCGCGCGCCGGCGCATCAGCGAAAACGCTTTCGAGTTGATGCACGACCATGTGGCGCGCGAAGAGCCGCGCCGGCCTTTCGAGCAGGTGCTGGCGCTGCGCCCGCTATGAGCAACGGCGTGGTGCGAACGGGCAGCGAGCGACTGGAGGCGCTGCAGGCGCTGCGTGCGCTGGCGGCGGCGCTGGTGGTTTTCGTGCACGCCTCGCAGACCTACATCGACAAGGTCGGTGCGCAAGGTTTCGGCGTGCCCTTCGACCTGGGTGGCCTCGGTGTCAAGCTGTTCTTCTGCATCAGCGGTTACATCATCTACACCTCGTCGGTTTCGTTGCCTGCGGGCGTTGCCTCCCTGAGTTTCTTCGCTCGGCGGCGGTTGGTCCGCATCGTGCCGCTGTATTGGGCGGCAACCCTGGTCTATGCGTTCAAACTGACGTTGCAGGGCCAGGGGCCTGGATGGCGAGAGATAGCCTGCTCGTTGCTGTTCATCCCCTACACCGACGACGCCAGCCTGATGCGGCCGGTGCTGGGCGCGGGCTGGACGCTGAACTTCGAGATGTTCTTCTACACGGCGATGTGCCTGGCGCTGCTGCTTTCCGGTGCGCGGCGCATCATGGCGGTGGCGCTGCTGTTCGCCGGCCTGCTACTGGCACGCGCGGCAGGCCTGACCCCTATTGCCTATCCGCCGCACGTGCTGGCATGGGGCCTGCTGGCAGATCCGCATCTTTTGTACTTCCTTGCCGGCATGGTCGTTGGCATGCTGAATCCGAGGCTGCGCGACTTGACAGGCTTGCCGCAGCAGTGGCGTAGCGGGATGGCGCTGGTTCTGATATTGCTGGTGGCGTGTGTGGGGCTGACCCTGGCCGGCGTGCTGCCCAAGTCCGGCGTCCTGGCCGAAGCGGCGCAACTGGTCACGTGCACGAGCATGTTGCTGCTGTGTGTGCGCTCCTACCCGGCGCGGCCCGAGCAGCACCAGCGCCTGCGCCATATGGCGGTGCTGGCTGGCGATGGCTCTTACAGCACCTATCTGGTCCATGGCTTTGTAATGGGGCCCATCGCGCGTGTGATCGCCCTGCTGGGCGCTGGTGTACCCGCCGGTGTTTTCGTGCTTGCCATGGTCCTGCTGTGCACGCTGGTGGGTGTGCTGGTGTACCGATTCTTCGAGGCCCCGCTGACGCGTTGGCTGAATGCACGCTGGGGCCAGCGCCCCCACATGACAACATGAGCGAAAAGATCATTTTCATCGCCTGCCCGATGACACCCATGGGTGGTGGCATGTTCCGGGTAGCCGACTATTTGCTACAGAGCCAGGCGCCCGAAGGCGTGCCAGAGGCCCAGCGGGCGCGACTCGTGGCGATGGAGACACGCGGTGCTGGCTCGGCGTTGTGGTCGTTGGTCGTGGTGACGGGGGCGCTGCTGCGTTTGGTGCGTACGCGCTTGGCTGGCAGGCTCGCGGGTGTCCATATCAACATGGCAGAACGCCTGAGCCTTGTGCGCAAAGGGGTGCTGGTCGTAGGAGCGCGGTTGCTGGGTGTCCCGGTGTTGCTGCATCTGCATGCAGCGCAGTTGCATCGCTTCTACCCCGATTTGCCGGCTCCGGCGCGCATGTTGCTGCGCGCCGTCTTTGGTCTGGCATCCCGGGTGATCGTGCTGGGTGACTCCGCCCGAGGCTTCGTCATTGATGAGCTGAAGGTACCGGCAGAGCGTGTGGATGTGGTGATCAACGGCGTTCCGGCACCCAGCGTGCCGCGTGCGCCGCTATCGGTCAGCGGTGGTAAGACGCGCGTGCTGTTCCTGGGCAATCTCAGCGAGCGCAAGGGTGTGGGCGATTTGCTGGCTGCACTGCAGCGCAGCGAGCAGGTGCAGGCCGGCCGGGTGGACGTTGTCTTCGTCGGTGGCGGCGATGTCCCGGCCTACCAGGCCAAGGCCAAGGCCATGGGCCTGGAGGGCTGCGCCAGCTTCGCCGGCTGGGCCGATCAGGCGCAGGCGGCACAGTGGATGGCCACGGCCGATGTGCTGGTGCTTCCGTCCTACGACGAGGGCCTGCCCCTGGTGATCCTGGAGGCGCTGGCCAACGGCGTTCCTGTCATTTGCACGCCGGTGGGGGAGATTGGCAACACGCTTACCAACGGCGAGCATGCCGTCTTTGTCCATCCGGGTGACGTGCCGGGGCTGACTGCCGTGCTGGACAGCCTGTTGGGCGATCCCCCTCAGCGCCAGCAGTTGGCCGCGCAGGGTCAGGCACTGTATGCCCGATTGTTCTCGCTACCCAAATTTGCAGACACGGTGGCCCGGTTGCACCAGGAGGTGTTCGGTGCCCGCACCAGATGATCAAGTCGAGCGTTGAGGAGGGGCGTAACGCTCCACGCACGGTTGGTGCATCCCATTGCTGTGAACCGGTGGCGAAATCGGACCGAAGCCCGGCGCCACCTCGTTATCGTTTGGCTTCCCCAACGCCGATGTCACCCAATCTTGATAGACACAACATCCTTTCCACGGGAGGCAATCGCGTCATACCGTCATGAGATATTGAAGCCGAAAGTGGTCGAATGAATTTCATCTCAATTCAATACTTGCGCGCGGTTGCGGCAATCGCGGTTGTCATCTTCCACGTTCAAACGCAGACATCCCGGCTTGGATATACCGAAGCCTGGCCATTGTGGTTGGCCAGTGGTGTGGACATATTTTTCGTGATAAGTGGCTTCATCATGGTGATAACCACTTCCAATAGAAAAATCACACCGATGGAGTTTTATCGGCGTCGCCTGGTGCGAATTGCTCCTTTGTACTGGACGCTCACAGCGTTCTTGGTGCTGGTGCAACTCATCAGTCCGGCGGTGCTTCAGAGTTCGCGTTTCGACACATGGCATGTAGTCGCATCCTTCTTGTTCATTCCGTCATTGCACCCCGTTCTATTGACGATGGAGCCCGTATTGGTTCCGGGGTGGACGCTCAACTACGAGATGTTCTTTTATCTCATTTTTGGTGCAGGGCTGCTCTTACAGGATCGATACAGAGTAATCGCACTCTTGGCAGCACTATTATTGCTTTCAGCAATCGGTTTTCTTGTTCCGGCATCGAAATCACCTATTTCCTACTACACGTCTACCATCGTGCTGGAGTTTGGTTTTGGAGCGGCCATTGCGTGGTTGTACCTGCGGGGATTTCAAATGCCTGCTTTCGTGGCTTGGGGCGCTTTGTGTATCGGGGTCTTGGGCCTCATGCTCTGGATTCCTGGCGATTTCGCGCGCGCATTCCGATTCGGCATCCCCGCAGCGTTGGTAGTCGCTGGCGCGGTATGGCTCGAAAATCAGAAGACAATTAAATATCTCCGCATTCCCCATTTCCTGGGAGACGCTTCCTATTCCATATACCTTTCGCATGGCATTGTTCTGTCGGCTCTTGGACAGTTGTGGCGGCGAATGCATATAGATTTTGGGGGCTTCGCCATGTTCTCTGCCGTCGCAGTATCGGCAGCTTGCATAGGCGGTTGTATTGTCTACATTTGTCTCGAAAGGCCCCTCATGAGAGCTTTGACACATAGACGAATGCCTGAAGTGCCACTCGCATCCAATGGATGATCGTGGCGGTGTGAGAATTGGTAGAGAATGCATCGCTGATCCATTTTGGATAGAACGTAGCGGGGAGCGTCCGGATCAGGTTCTCCGTGGTGGTCTACCGCTGTTGTCGCAACAAGCTAGTCGTCGACTCAAGGATGAATATGCTGAGCTTTCGCAAGACAATTTTCTGCTTACTTCTGGCATACCTGGGTACTGCAATTGCACAGACTGGAATAGCAGCTCCGCCAGTGCAGGCAAAACAAAATTGCGCTGCCGTAACCGCTGAAACCTGCGCGGTTGCGCATTCATTGGGCCGGGGAGTCAACATGGGAAATATGTTGGAAGCCCCTCGGGAAGGGGATTGGCGCGTAAGGCTTGATCCCGCTTTTATAGCCAAGGCCGCCGAGGTGTTTGAAACAGTCCGCGTGCCCGTCCGGTGGAGCAATCACGCAGCGCCCACCGCCGACGCCAAGCTGGATGATTTTTTTGCTGCGCGGGTGGACAGTGTGATTGACAGCCTTTTAGCGAGAGGCGTATACGTGATCGTCAACGTTCATCACTACAACCAGTTGTCAGGCATCAAATTGGTGCCGAACGAGTTTGCTGTGGACCCCGCTGTGGTGGAGATGCGGTTTTTGAATATCTGGGCCCAGATCGCTCAGCGCTATAAAGACAAGTCGCCCAAACTGATCTTCGAAATACTCAATGAGCCCACAGGACCTCTCGAAGGTGAACCTTGGAATAAACTGGCCGCGGAAGCCCTGAGTATTATCCGAAAAACTAATCCGGACAGGACGGTGATGATTGGCCCTAGTGGGAATCGCATTCCATCGCTGGGCCGTCTGCAATTGCCCCCCGACAGAAATCTGATAGTGCCCATTCACAACTACGTACCGTTTCCATTTACGCACCAGGGAACTTCGTATATGCCGCAGTTTCCTCGGGGCCCCGTATGCTGCTCTCCGGCTCAGGAAAAAATGATTTCGGATGCACTCGAGCCGGCAGCACAGTGGAATCTGAAAACTGGATATCCGATGCACGTTGGCGAATTTGGATCCATTTCCAATGCCGATGAAAAATCGCGAGAAATATATACGCGCATGTTTCGAGACAAGGCTGAAAAGTATGGCTGGGGATGGACATACTGGGAGTTCGCCTCCAGCTTTGGTGTCTATTCGCCAAAGACAAACAGTTGGGTCGAGCCAGTACGCCGAGCATTGCTTGATTAGTTGACCGGATTTCGCGAGCCCTGCGTCCAAGGTCTGACTAGGGTGCAACCATGGAAATTCGAAGGACAGGTGCCCCGAACGCTACTGCTGCCGCGACACCGATGTCGGAGTCTTCGAAAATAATGCAACTGGCCGGCGTTATTCCGAGGCGCTCTGCGGCAATTTCAAAACCTTGAGGATCTGGCTTGTGGCGCGTTACGTCATCGCCTGTGACGACAGTGTCGAACAGCTTCAAAATTTCCGGCCGGCTTGATAACGCCGACTGCACATTGATAGCTGAAGCCGAGGTGACCAGCGCCGACTTGGAATCGGTACTGCGGGTCTTCAACAGCAATATCAGCGCTTCGTTGAAGTGAATTTGGCTGGCGGCATCGCGATACAGCTTGGCCTTTCTGGCGGCGATTGCCGCCGGGTCTGCATCGCTACCGTGCTTTCGCAACAGCAGTGGGAGGAATTGCCGCCAATTGCGGCCAAATGCCTCTTCCCTGAATTGCTGTCGGCTGCAATTTACACCTACCTCCAGCAGCGCGTTGGCATAGGCCATATAGTTGGCTTCGCTGGTGTCTGCCAACGTACCGTCGAAGTCGACAAGATAGGAAATGGCAGTCACGCAATGGCCTTCGCTAAATACCTGCTGAGTAGAATGCTTGTGCAGGCAAAGAAAGACACTCCCTTCTTGGGATCGTGGCGTATCTTGTACGGCGTTAGGCGCAAGTAATGAACGAGCTCGTGGAAATAAACTTCGCGCAATCCATCGGCGCCATAGCGTTGCATGATTAGCAGTTCCAATTGTGTGTGCAATTCCGTGTAGGCTTGGGATTTGGTGAACGCCAGCTGTATGGAGTTATCTTTGGTGATGCAGCCGAAGTTGCGGTTAAGACCTTCGTAACCCAGGTGGACCGACTGCATCAATTTCGCCCAGTCGATAAGCCGCGTGTTGAAAACATTTTCGGGGTTCGGGTCGATGATGTACCAATTGGGGGTCTGTTGTGGCGACACGATAATGTTTTCAATGGTGAGGTCACCATGCACCACGGTGACCAAACGTTCACGGATCTGGCGTGACATCCATTCGAGATCGAGCAGGCAATTCCACTGTTTCCAATCAAATTGGGTGCCATTGATTTCATAGGTGTCACCCGGGAAAATGGTCTTGGCAAAGTCCAAGATGAAAGAGACGTTGTTGATGGCCTTCTCTTTCAAATATTTGTGTACCAGGTCCTCTTCCGCTGTTGCGCCAACATTCCGGTCATGGAATGCGGTGACGCTCTCTATGACTTCGGACATGATCCGCTGACTGCGATCAATGGAGTTGGTGTGTATGAAATCGTAGAAGTCGTTGGAGGGTACGACCAATGGCATATCGTAGTGATAGAAGCCGGCTTTTTGCCTGTCGCCTACGATATTCACGAGTGGGAAAGCATCCGATCGATAGTTAACGAGCCAATCGTGCTGCGCTTTGAGCTTCTCTCCTGCTGCACCGACAGCAAATTTACGGATGAGCAGCCGCTGCTCGACCTCCACCAGTGCCGTTATAGCGTCGGAACCGCCCGCAAAGAGCCTGTTGACAGTTCCATCATCAATTGCTTCCAAGCCGAAACTCGTAGCAACCTTGTTGTCACCGCTGAATAGAGATACTAGAAAATACTCATACTCTCCCTCGGCCTTGAACCGGTTTCTCGCATTTCCTGGTGCTTCCCGGCTCGCATACCAGCCATAGCGGCGACGTGCATTGAGCAATCGCATGATCGATGGAGAGTGCTTGATGCCTCCGTATATGAGAATGCCGATCACCGGGAACCCCGTAAAACCCAGCAGGGTCAATGCGGCCACCCGGTCGCCGGTCATTAATTGTTCGGCTGCGGGCTTGAGCGGACTGCCGATCATCGTGAACATCATCTCCGAAACACTTTGCCCGGATGCATGCGCAAACGCTGCGTAGGACAGCAGATACACGCACCACATGCCGAGGGTCGTGACGAGAAATCTCCGCTTCAAGAGCACGCCACCCACTACGATCTCACTGAGTGTCCAGAAAAAGTCGACGATGCGAAAACGAATCCGGTCATTGAATACAGAAGCGAAAATCCATATTGACCGCCGGATCACGAAGAATCTTTGAATGGATAGACAGAGTGAAATCAGGGCGATTGACAAACCTATGGGAAAAAGCGGTATGGGCCAGAAATTGTGATTTGCATTCGCCAAAGCGAGTATGGCAATGGCCGAAACAACAATAAGATCGGTCAACCGTTCTGCAACTACCGTTGTTGCAACGTACGAAACTTGCAGGGATTCTCGTCGCGCGACGAACCAGATACGTGCTATTTCCCCGAGCCGCCATGGAATAATGGCATTTATGGTGTAGCCAATCGCCAGCCCAAGCAGTAGATCAAATCTCCGGTGGACCCGATGGTTCGGAAAAAGCAGTGCCCAGCGCGCCGCCCGTATGACGTGTCCGGCAAGAAGCAGCAGGCTGGCAATCACGTAGAGCCAAATGCCTTCAGAGAGCATGTGTAATTACTTCCATGACAAGAATGGCAAAAACACATCGTCGTTGATACTCTTCTGTTCATCCGGCGTACCGAATGAAATATGGCGGTCCAGCTCGAGCATGCCGATGTCCAACCGATTCCCGGCAGTGGGATTGAACATTCCACTCAAAAACAACTCGTTGTATGGGCAATCGATCTTGTAACGCTCGTAGAGTTGCAGAAAACGTGCAGGATCGGCAAATAGGTAGCATCCCGCGATTGCAAAGGGACTTACCACCTGCTTCTCCACTGTGCCGATGACTTTGCAGTCCGCATCCAACTTGACGTATGAGTAAGCCGGGCTCTGGGATCGGAAACACATCAACGCACCTTCCATGCCACCCTGCAGGGCCTCGACGATGGACGGCAATTTTCCGCACAAAAAGGCGTGGTCACAATCATTGATTGCCATGGGGCCTGGCGATGTCAATGCAGACACGCCGATTTGCGCTGTTTCGGCTGCGCCGCTGGTTAGTTCCGGAAGAGCCACAACCGTGGCTTCGGGGTAATAGCTTCTGATGCGCTGATCGATATTGAACTCGGCAATGTGCTCCTCCAGAACCACAAAGACCATCTGCCGGATTGGAACCATTCTTCGCACACTTTCGACGGCCCACCAAAAGAATGGACGCCCCTGCAAATCAATCAACGGCTTCGGTTCACGGATGCCAAGCGCAGAGAAGCGCGACCCGCGTCCTGCAGCGGGGATGATCAGGGCAATTGGTTCGGGCATATTCCCCTCGGAGTATTATTGAGCGGTTAACCATAAAGATCCATCGACAATGGCATGTCGGATGTTGCGCAGTAGCGATACAGTCGGACCGGCGATAGGCAAATAATATCGCCTGTAGTCTTCAATGGTTACTGGCATTCCGGTGCGAGGGTCAACATCAGGGTTTTCAGAAATGCGTCTTGCCGCGTTTTCTTGAATCAATTCGAATTGGGCAACATCAAGCTGCTTGTAGCTCAATATTCCATAACTTCTGCCGATTCCCAGCTTGTCTTTGAATTTGCTGTCCGCGAACGTGTCAGGGAATCGCACAGAAAGAGGCGACGGGAATATGGATCCGTCAAACCCGTACACATTTTGACGAATCCCGTAGTTGTTTTCACCGAAGGTGCTCACATAAATCCCGTTGACCCTTGGCATCGTTTTACAAGCGGACAGAGACGCAATTTGCAGTGCCGCGTTGTAGCCTATGCTCACCGGGGCGATTTTGTATTGGGGATCGGTTCGTACGTGTATGACATCGCTTCGTCCTTTTCGAAAAAGAGAGAAGCCATTACAGCCGGCATAGCCTGCGGTGGTTGGAACCGGTATGAAGCCCGATTCAATCAGTCGTAGTCGCAGATAAAACTCGTCGTTGTAGTGTGTAGAGATAACGATGTTTACCTGTTGATCGTCAAGGATTTGAGCAAGTTCACGGAAACGGTCTGCCCCGATGTCCGCAGAGTTCTGCCAGTTCCGCCAGAGGGCAGGCGTCCAAAATCGGCCAAGCAATGCCCGCGGCCCGTCTCTCAACTGCACTATCGTTGGAGGCACCAGCATGACGCAGGCAATGTACAAGGTAACGCCCTTGGCGACCGTTGCCTTGCTGCCGATTCCCGATTGCCACTGGCGCCAGATCCACTGCAGCCCAGTGCCGACATGCATGGCAATGAAAGGTGACAAGAGCGGGAAAATATAGCGAATCTCCGTTGCCTTGGGTGCGGCGAGCAGTAGAGCCGCTGGATATGCGACAAATGTCAGAATTCCAAAATAGGAGCGTTGCACCACCAGTTTTCGAGCAACAAGGTGAGTCCCGATGACCAGCACTGGCAAAACTGCCAGCCCAAGAAATAGAACCCGCACCCATAACCAACGGCTATTGCTGTCGATGTTCAGAACAAACCTTCGTGCGACAACGAAAGCATCTACAAGCGAGAATTCGTGCGCAATGGCACTGAATGCCAGAACCAAGAAAGCTGCTGCGCCCACCAATGCCAGCCGAGCGAGCCGGGTCGTGTTGATCTTGGTGCTGTGGAAGACAATTCCGACCACTGCTGGCAGGACAAAAACTGCATCTACCCGGGCAAGAATCGCTGCAGCTAGAGAAATGCCGGCCACCATCAGTGCGATGGCATTCCCGAAGTAGGAGATCAATGTGAGCGACGTAATCGCGAATGCGGCAGAGACTATGTTGTCATTGAAGAAGAAGGCCGTTTCTGCAATTCCCTGCGTAAGTACCAGAGCGACAACGCTGAAGATGACGGGTACGCCGTTCCAACGTTTGGCAAACAGGACGGATGATGCAACAAGGACAGCAAAGCTTGCGATTACCAGACCTCGGTAAGCGATGTCCCCTGCTTGCGGCCAAGCTTTGTATATGAGTGAAAGCGCATCAACAACCGCGCTTCGCGTCTGAAAGATGAACTGCGAAACAATGGGCAGATACGGGTCATGCGCAAGCCCCGGGTTGCTCGCATGTAACAGGGCGATCGACTGTGTCTGTGCGGTGAATCCCTCCAGATGCACAGAATGAAAAATTGGTTCTATCAGGTATGCGCAGCAAATGATGGCAACGCATGACCAAAAAAGCCCGAGCCACCTGTAGGGTGTGTTCTGCCTTGAATGGAGGTTCGACATGGGAGGCATGCTCATTAACCTTGTGCATTGCTCGGCAATTGGCTAATCGTGGCGGTGCACTACGTCGAAGGTATAAGTTTCGTGTTTGACACTACGGTGATCCGTCGA
This sequence comes from Burkholderiaceae bacterium, assembly GCA_965278985.1. Taxonomy (GTDB): domain Bacteria; phylum Pseudomonadota; class Gammaproteobacteria; order Burkholderiales; family Burkholderiaceae_C; genus CAISIP01. Next base: position 6,377,065 of record OZ257131.1, read on the forward strand.
TTCAAAACTTGTCGAATTGAGAATTGACTGTACTAGAAGCTGTAGAGTCTTCAGCGCCTGGGATGTCATTTTGACATTCGAGACCTGATCGTCCTCGCGCCAAGAGATAGGGAAGAAAAGTGTATTCAGCTTCTTTCGGAAAAGTCCGAGTAGCAAATAAATATTGAATCTCAAGTCGTCGGCGTATCGCACGATATCTTTGTCGCTGATAACCCGCTCGCCGAAGATATTCAGTCCCGAGCCTAGATCATGGACTTTCTTCCCCGTCCCTAGGGTGAAGAAAGTATTGAATACATAGTTGCCGAAGATCCGAAATTTAGAATAACCAACCAGCTTTGATCCCGCAGCGAACCTTGCGCCTAGGCAAGCATCCATGGAGCGATGCTTGCCACTCTCAAGCAGGGGAAGAAGATCTCGAATGTTCCCCTGGTCGTCACCATGCAGCACTACGACGTGCGTAAACCCGTTCTTCACTGCGTAGCCAAACGCTGCCTTGTGGGATCCTCCCAAGTTGTAGTTGGCTTGGTTTTTCCCAATCGTTACCTTGACAGCGTCCAAACCCCGCGTTGCATTGATCGCGGCGCTTACCGTATTGTCCTTGCTTCCATTATCAAGGATGAGTATCTCGGAAAACCAGCTCCCGACACCTGCATCAAATTGCCTCAGAACCCTCGGAATCTGGAGTTCGCAGTTATAACAAGGAATGAAGACCAGGATTTTTTCAGTCAATTTTTGCTCCGAGATGTGGAGTATTCGACCAAGAATTTGGATGCGAAGAAATTCGCAATGAGCTGGGGTGGGGTAATAAATATCTTTGCCAAGAAGTCTATGTGCATGCTTGACAGATTGATAAGATGATCGGTGGCGATACTTTGTAGAAACTTAGCGATTGGAGCGATTGCCAAGGAAGCAACAATGATCACCATACACGTATATGAAAAATATATCAACGTCCTCAATAGCGGGCGAGCGTTTGCAGCCTCGAAGATAAAAAATCTTGAAATGGTGAATACTGTGAGTGCCGCGGCGGTAGAACTGAAGAAATTTGCCATAGGCAAAGAGATGCCTACCACCTGAGATAAAAGCAGCAACAACGCGCAGTCCAACAGCCATCCGCCGCCGGACAGTACGCCGAACTTGAAGAAAGCATGCATCAGCCGTCCCGCTCTCATTGGTTTTCAGCTTATCGCGGTGAAGTTAGCGTCACAAGCATGCATAAAAGGCAATGCATATTTGGGGACGGATGCGATCTGCAACTGCGCGGCACGGATGGAAGAGCATTCGTAACCATCGATGTGCCTAACGCCGTCTCCGCAGCGACCGAATTTTGGTGACAAGTCTCTTTGGAAGTATCGCGCTCAACGCCGCCCTTTTTCTTGAATATTCAAGCGCACCTTGCGAATCCAAGACGCCTCCTGCCAACGAAGGCGCATAGACCTGATTCGATTCGACGCAATAGACCGCTTTCTTTGCCAGCCTGGCGATCTCTTTGGCTTGCCGTTCATCGCTTTCGATAAAGAAATCCAGCCCGGAGCGAATGAAGTAGTTGGCTTTGTGCGAAGCATGTCCTCCTTGCCGTTGCCGCGCCTCCTTGGATGGAAGGTCTAGCATGATCAGATTTTTATACCGAATACCATATTTTGCCAGCCACGATTCCGTCTGCCCTCTGTACTTCTCCAGTCGGTTGGTCACAAGAGAATCAATCTGGTAAGTGGGCAGGATAAATGGGGCGGCATCCAGAAGAAACTGTATATAGTTATCGCCATCGTCGTTCTGGTCCTCGGTGGGATCGATGCATAGAACACCGTCTATATCCACGCAAGACCGCTCCAGGACGGACTTGTGGAATATATTCCATTCGAATACGCGCGGTTCCGGAATGAATTCAAAGACCAGATCGACGTCCTCTCGGTGCGGTCTGGATGAGTAAATCGCCAGCGTTACGATCTTGGTTCTCAATTCCTCTGGAATCGTGTCGCAGGTTGTTTTCAATGAATGGCCGGAACTGATGCTGTCATCGACCAGCAGAATTCGCTTGGCATCTTGGGCAAAGTCCAGGCTACTTTTGCCCTTTCTTGTCGAGCCTTTTCGGATAGCGTCGTTGCGCAGAAAGCCATCGAGGCTGATCACATCCAGATTCAGATATAGGCCGATCATGTACGCGGGAATCATGCCGCTTCTCGGTATTCCGACCACGAGATCGAATTTCTGTGTATGCAGTCGAGGGAGGTTTTTTCTTATATCGGTTGTCAGGTGCTCGAAGTTTCGATAGTTCATGATTTTTTCCTTGGCGTCAGAAATCTTTCCGTGATGAGGCCGCGTAGCACCAGATATCCTTTGATTCGAAAAATATGAGCTAGAGCGAGATAGGCTAAAAATCCAACCGATCCCAACCCGAGCAACTTGATGTAGTCAGGTACTTTCAGGGACTCTGATACGAGCCATATGGATCCGAATACAAAAAGGCCAACCAGCAATGTCGGCAACACATCGGCGATCTGCTTGGTGTAGGAATATGAAATCAGATCTCGCGTGAAGTAGGATTTGACGCAGTACACGAGGAACGTTGCAGAAAGATGGCCATACAGTATCCAATAGACCCCATGGCTATGCGAAAGGTACAAAATGGCCATAAGCGATGCGCTTTCAAAGAGCCCTAGCCAAAGCATCCAATTTGGTTTGTTCTTCACCTGAATGATGTTCCCGTTGATGCGATGCAATGGGACCAGCAGTGCAGATATAAGCATGATCTGCAAATAGGGGGCAGCTCCAATCCACTTGATTGGTAGCAAAAGGCCAAACAAAGGCTTGCTCAAGGCAGACAGGCACAGAAAAAATGGGTAGATGGCAAATACGGAGACCTGCATGATTTGCCGATAAGCGTCGAGCAGCCTCTTATCGTCGCCTTGAATCTTGGAAAGGGCCGGATAGGTCACTTGTTGTACGGCGGCTACCAGTTGCTGAACGACCATGTCCCTGATCTTTTCTGCGAATGAATAAAGCCCGGCAATTTCCAGTGCAAAGGACTTTGCAATGGTCGCTATATACATTCGTGCAAAGAACTCTCTTTGCAAATCCGTCATCAGGATCAGAATGCTGAATTTGGAGAGAGACTTCAGGCTTTCAAGAGAAAACGATATGGTGGGGTTCCATATTCTCGTTCTCCAGAACAGTATTCCATTTATGATCGGATAGGTGAGGATCTGGAATATGATTGCCCATACCCCACCGCCGAGATATGCGATGGCAACTGCTATGATTCCAGACCCAATTGATGCCGGCAAGTTGGTGACTGCCTGAAGGCGGAACATGAGTTTCCGCTGCATCATTGTTGAATGTACTATGGAAAATGACTGGAAGATCAAGCTGATTCCAGCAACCCTTAATAGATCGCTAATGTGGTTTTGGTTGTAGTACTTGGCGATCCAGGGTGAAGCGATCCAAAGCAAAAGATACAAAAGCAGCGACAGAGCGATGTTTGTATAGAAGACGGTATTTAGATCGTCCTGTGAAACCTCTTTTTTTCGAATTAGTGCGGGGCGATACCCCCCTTCCACAAAGGCGAATGAAACAGCCAAGAAGACGCCGATGATCCCCATCAGGCCATAGTCCTCCGGGAGGAGGAACCAAGCCAATAGGATTGTGATGAGAGACGAGGCTCCCTTTCTCAATAGCTGCTCGGTAAAGCTCCATATGAGATTGGTGATTGCATTTTTGCGCAGCGACTCCAATTGCTGCTCCCGTTAAAACGAATCAGGCATTCGGCGGTTACTTTGCACGGAGGTCCTTCAATACTTGTTTGGCCAACGGCTTGAGCCCGCGCAACAATGGCATTTGATTCCGGATTGAATAAATCACCAGTTCTACAACTTTCTTGATGCCGAATTTTCTTATATTCCAGATCTGCAGATTTGTACTGAGCTGGTGATTTCCTGCAGAATTTTGCTGCAGGAACTGGTTGTACCGAGTGACTGAGTAGAACCTGCTTTCCAGTATGGTCAGTGACACCTGCTTCGTCAGTGATTCCGACCCTTCCGTGACGCAGTAGATCGTGCTCAAATCGACGTGGGATTGGGCGCTGAAAAAAGCCACCTTCAATGAGAAGTTCATGTCATTGGATGCTGGTACTTCATCGAACGTGATTCCTTTTGCTTCGACCAAGGCTCTGGAAATCAGCTTGCTCCAAGGGACGAAGTATCTGTATAGGATGCTCTTGCTGCCAGTTTTGCTGAATGTCTCAAGCAGTCCTTTGTAATACAAGTGCCTCGAGCCAATTCTGCCTGACTGTTCGTTAACACTGGTGGGTGTGAAATAAATGGCATCAAAAGTTGATCCCATGTATTTGTAGATTTTGTCGAATGCACCTTCTACGAAATAATCGTCTGCATCCGAGAAAAGTAGCCAGTTACTGGTGCTGTTCTCCAGCCCGAAGTTCCGTGCTGCGCCCGCTCCTTTTCGGTGCTGCGGTAGCTGGAGGAAGCGAACTGCCGGGTAAGCGGCACGTACAAGGTCCAGGGACACATTGCTGTTGTCGTCGACCACCAGAACGTCGATCCAACTCTCTTCTGTAGGAATGCTTGCCAGCAGTCTTTCCAGTGTCTGAACCGAGTTGCGGTGCGGAACAATAATCGACAGCTGCTTACCGTTGAAATTCATGGTGGCGCTGCTTGAGTCGAGAGTTTTGGGTCTTTGCAGGTATTCGCACGGGGATGCATCTGGTGGTCTATTGCTCGCCACAGCTCAGCGCTGATCTTGTTTGAAAGGTCTGCCGGATACTAAGGTCGCCGCGGCGAGCGAGGCATGGCCACCGAGAGCAAAAAGGGTGTGGATTTTTGGATGAATGTCAGGTGGTGCGGTCCCGCCTGTGACGCCGTGAATAGTCGCTGCGAGCAGGAGTTCTCGACGCGCGGATCGTCCCTCATGGCGATCCGGATCGTCGCGTCAGCACCAGAAGAAGTGCTCTGAGGATGAAGACTGGGTTACCCAGTACATAGCGGCGGAACAGGCGCCGCGGTTCCTTGACCAATCGGAAGAGCCATTCCATGCCCAATGTCCGACACCAGGCGGGTGCCCGTTCGACGCGCCCCCCAAGGAAATCCACGATGGCACCTCCGCAGACGATCAGGCAAGGATGGGTCAACCCCGACCGCAAGACCCGTGCCATCACTTCCTGCTTTGGCATACCCATGGCTAAGACGATCAGATCTGGTTCGTCACGCTGCGCGAGTTCCAAATAGTGCGATGGCGGCTGAAAGCCATCTGCCCGCACGATGGATGAGCCGGGCGCTAGCGCCTGACTTATCCGTTCGGCAGCACAACCGAGATAAGGGTCTACGGTGCCGAACAAGGCAATTCCTTGTCCCGGAAAACAGCTGATCAGGCGGGGGATCAGGTCGGTGCCGTTCATGTTCAAGCCCGGGTCTCTGCCGGTCAGCTTGAGCAACAAACGCATGCCGGAACCGTCGCGCAGCAGAACGTCAGCGCTCAATAGAGCATCGGCGAAGTCGGCGTCACGAACAACGCTGTTCATTGCATGCGCATTGATGAAGGCCAGCGTGGTCGGCCGCACTGGTTTCGTCAGGGTGCCAAGGATCTCAGCTTCCAGCAGTGAGTCAGTGTCTATCAATCTAAGCCGCTCTATCAGCAGCGTCCAGCGCTGCCTCCAGGACAGCGCTGCTGTCGCCGCGTGTGGTGCCAGATCGAGGACAGAGGGACTTTGGTTCAGCACAGCGCTTTCAGGGTTGGCCGATCAGCCGAGCTTTGGCGGCCAACGGAAGCGCGGCCAGCAGGTCGCGGCTGAAAGCCTCCTGCAGTGCATATCCCTCGCGTGGGTCTTGCTCGATTGAAGAGACTCGGAACAGAAGGCCGTCTGCCACCAGCCCGTCCAGGCCGTACCGCATCTCGGCCAGCTTTTTGGCCACACCACCACTGAAAATGCGATCACCCAGCAAGGTCCAGTAAGTCACCGACTCGCGCCGCGATGTGCCCAGCTGCGTGCTCAGGCGCTTGACGCTGATCTGTCGGCCGTCCGCTACCAGCACGCCGCGCTGCTGGCTTTGCAGCATGAACCCCTGGGCGGGGTAGCAGACCTCGGGGTAGTGCAGTTGCATGCCGTCGCGTTGATCCTCCCCATACGCCAGCGACAGCATGACGCGCCGGCCCTGGCCATTAACGTAGTTGCGGCTCAGTGTCTGCGTGTAGATTGCATTGAGCATCGCCTCTTGCTGCGGATTGATGATGACGGCGAAGTTCAGCTTTTCTTCTTTCCAGTCGCCGAACTGCAGAGGCACCAGGGCTTCCAGGTCGGGCTTGCCGCGTATCTCAGAGAGCATGCGGGTGGGCGTCAGGGCCCAAGCGAGCGCCGCGAACAGCAGCATGGCGACGGCGGCAGCCATCGCATGGCGCAGGCGAATGGCCGCGTTCACGAGCCAGCTCCCATCGGGGCCGATGGGCCCGCATGGTGGCGCTCAAAGAATCGACCCATCCAACGCAGCAGCGAATCGAGCGCGATGATCAGCATCAGCGCGCTGAGGAATAGCACCATGCCCGCGAAGCCATGCAGAAAGCCCTGGCCAGCCTCGTCACCGAAGTGGTAGGTGATCAGCACCAGCACGATCACGCGGATCACATTGGCCATGAAGCTGATCGGCACAATCAGTATGGCCAGAGACGCGTTGCGAAACACCGATGCCGACTTGAAAAGGTTCAGGTAGAAAAGGCCGAGCGCTTCTAGCGTGAATAGCGTGTGAAGGCCCGCGCACGCATCGGCTACCAACATCTGGTAGGGCCCGGCCATGAGGATCACGCCGCTGCGTGCGATGGGATACCCCAGCGCGTAGAGCACGTGCTCGGCCACCTGTGAGACGGCCATCTTCATCGGTGCGGTTAAGCTGTCGACCACCGTGGCCGGCAGCGGGACCATGAAAAACATGAAGAACAACGCGAACCAGATGGCCTTCAACTGGAGCGGACCCCGCAGCATCAGCACCAGTCCAGCGAGCATCCAGACGAGGGAGCCAACCTCGAACAACAGGATGCTTTGCGAGCGGCCCACCGCATACAGAAGACCGCCGACGATCAGTACCCCCCAGGCCAGCCGCGGCCAAGGCCGTGCGTCTGTAAGATCGGCAACGAGTGGCCAGCGGCGCCACAGCAGCCAGATCGACAACCCCAGGACGATGGGGCCATGGCCTTGCGTGTCGCTGAGCCATATGCCCTGGAACAGCCCCGTGAAGGTCGGCACGTACATTACCAGCAGGCCGGCAAGTGCCATCAACCATGGCGTGTTGGGGTGTCCGCGCCAATCTTTCAAGGTCGGTAGTGCAGGGTGCGTCAGGTGATTGCCAACGCCGGACCTGCCGGGGCTTCCGCTTGGACTCACCTCAGAACTCGTTCATTACGACACCGACGATCTTCGTGGTCGAGCCCAGTGTCTGCACGAGCTCCTGCAGATCGTCGATGCGTGCACGGTCTTTACGCGCCACCACGAGTGCGACCCCACAACGCGCAGCTGTGACGATGGCGTCGGCACCATACTGGGTCGAAGGCGTGTCTACGATGACGTGGTCGAACTTACTTAGCAACTCTTGAAGCAGCACACCAAATGCAGGGCCTTCTATCAGCTCCAGGGGGTTCGGCGGTCGAATGCCAACAGGCAGCACAAACAGGTTGGACACGCCCTTTACCGCCATGATGACGCTTTCGCCACGACGACCCGACAGCAGGCCTGCCAGGCCAATCTTGCTCTCGACGGCGAATACCTCGTGCAAGCGAGGGCCGCGCATGTCGGCATCCACCACCAGCGTGCGTCCGCCCAGCTGGGCCAGCGCCACACCCAGGTTGGCGCAGAAATAGGTCTTTCCTTCACCAGTGCTTGGGCTTAGTACGGCCACAGCGTGGCGTGCCGACGGCATGCCCTCGGCCGCGTCCGCCTGCGTACGAAGAAGAATCTGTGCGCGGATCGCCCTGAATGCCTCCGCTTGCTGGCTGAAAGGCTGGTTAAGAGCGACTAGTTCCGGATTGACGTTGCGCTTGTCACGGTCGGAGTATGCGTAGTTGAACTGCTTGGCCAACGCATGGAGCACGTCATCGGGTGTTGCAAGACCCAGCGCAATCGCCGCCTCACCGAACTTCACACCGTGGTTGCGCTGATAAGCCAACACCTCTCCCACCTGTTCGGCACTGAGGTTGCGGGTATCGCGAATGATGTCGCCGAGTGAGCGGACATCCTCGCTGGTCGGCAGGGCGTCAAGGGGCACGTCGAGGTCTTGGGACGATTTCACGTTGTTGGGATCCATGTATAGTCAGCCTTTGCCGTTGCGCTGCAGGGCTGGCAATCGGCCGGAGATGATGCGCTGGGCCATCTGGCTCGAACCACCACGCTTCCTGCGTGGTTTGGGCATCACCCCGAGTATGGGAAGGCCCAATGCCTCGACAAGATCACTGGTGCCGCGTACCCGACGGTCGAGCAGCTCGCGCACCAAAGCGAGGCCGATGGCCAGCAGCGTTCCAACGAAGACCGCGACCGCTGTGTTGAGGAGCACCTTGGGCGAGGAGGGCTTGAGCGGCGCGGTGGCTTGGCTCAGCACGCTCACATTGCTCTGCTGGGTCTGGCTTTCCAGATTGGCCTGGTTCCGCCGGGCCACGATGCCGTCGTAGGTGCGCTGTGCGTTCTCGACATCACGTTGCAGCACTGCCATCAAGTCCCGCTGTTCTTTCATCTTTAGGACGCGCGCGCGCTGTGTTTCCAGCTGAGCCCGAATGTCGCTCAGCCGAGAGCTGTTGATGTTGGCAGTCACGCCCACGCTACTCGTCACGCGGCTCTTCTCTGTGTTGAGTCTCGCCCGGAGTTCCGCAATGCTGGCACGGGCCTGCTGTACCTGCGGATGGTTGTCGCCGAGGCGGCTGTTCAGTTCTTGAAGATTGGCCTCAGCGCGGCTGAGCTCGATGCTCAGGCTCGAGACCACGGGGCTGTTGAGCGATTCGGTCATCTTGTCGCCCATGCCGCCCGCCGCCTGAGTCTGGCGACTGCTGCTCTCTGCGTTGGCACCTTGGGCCATCACCATCTGCGTAGACAATTCGTTCAATCGGTTCGTCTCCACATCCAGGCGTTCGTCGGTGCCAACGATGCCGTTGGTCTGCTGGAATTCCCTGAGCTTGCTGGATGCTTGCTCCAGCGTCTCACGCGCCTCCTTGGCCTGCTCGATGAAGAATCCGCCGTACTGTTTCGCCGAGTCGACCCGCAGATCAACGGTCGTTTCGACGTAGGCCTTGACGAAAGCGTTCGCCATGGCGGCCGCGAAGGCCGGGTCGGGAGCCTGGTACGCGATCGTGATCACATTGCTTTCGCGCGAGGGCTTCACGTTCAGTTGGGTTTGGAATGAATTGGCCAGCCAATCCTCGATCGTGCCTTGACCTTCGGTGGCTTCATTCCACTTCTGTCGCACATCCGGGTTCTCAGCAAGTTTCAGGTTGCCGACGACGCGCCGCGCGACACGGTCGCTCTGGATGATGTCGACCTGGGTGGCCATGATGGATGGTGATGTCATCTGGCCCAGCATGACGCCGCTGATCGGGTCGGGTTTGATATCTACGACGATGCTTGCTTCTGCCGTGTATTTTTTGGGTAGCAGCAGGCTCAAACCTACCGCAGCCAGCACGGTCAGCGCGAAGAGCATCGCCGACAACATCCAGCGCGCACGAAGGATGGAGAAAAATTGTGTGAAAGTCATGGTGGTGGCTCGGTCAACCGCGGTGTAAATGCATCATTTGATTCCCATACCCTTGGAGATGGTTGCCGCATCCAGGCCGCTGGCGGCTGGTGCGACAGGCTGCGCGGTCGGGGCACCTTTGGCGGCTGGCAATGCTTCGGCGAACTTGCCGACATACTCGATCTTTGCCGACTCGCGCAGCGTTTTCATGGCCTTGCCTACCAATTCGGCCTTGCGCTGATTGCTCAGGAAAGTCTCGATGGCGGGCTGTGCGGCCACCTCGTCCACAGGCTGGCTGCGAGAATTCAGCAGAAACAGCACGGTCAGGCCAGTGGATGTTTGCAAGACGGTGGAATCGCCGTCCTTCATGCGCGAGATAGCCTCCAGGCTATTCAATGGCAGTTGCTCCGCGGATCTAACAGCCTGATTGCCAGTGAAGCGCAGGCCGCTGGATTTCAGGTACGCCGCAAACTCGGCGGCGCCTTTGACGGTCTGCAGACGGGCGCGCACTTCCGCCATTTGTTCAGGTTTGACTTCGACCATCAGTTCCTGAAGTCCGAAGATACGGCGGTCCTTGAACAGCGCGGGGTTCTTGTTGTAGTAGTCGCTGATCTCCTCCGGGCTGGGCTTCGCGACCGAATCACCAACGTGCTCTGCGTAAGCGCGCGCGATGATTTCGCGCTTCGCCGCTTCGAGCTGCTGCAAGACGCGTGGACTGCGGTCCAGTTTCAGCTCGTGGGCTTGTTGCACTGCCAACTCCTGATCGATCAGGCGCTCCAGCGCTTGGCGGCCTGCCGCTTCGGCTTGCTCTGGCTTCAAGCCTGGAAGCCTTTGCAAAGTGAAATTGATTTGGTGGACAGTGATTTCTTCTTTGTTGACCTTGGCCGCAGTCTGGGAGGCGCCGCTCGATTTGCCCTCTCCGCAAGCACTCAATGCGATGGCGGTCACGGCTACTCCCGCGATCAATGCGGCGCTCTTCGTCCATGACATTTTTTTCTTCCTGCTCGAATCCATCACTATCTTTCTTGCCATATGCATTGCTGCGACAGTCTCTGATGCCATCACCACCGTAGCACAGCTCCGTTACTTTCAGAACAGGCGCTCATCCACGTAGATCACATCATCAGGTTGTATCAGGTCAGTAAGGCTAGGGGTAGTTTGCTGGATGGTGCCATCCGCGGCACGGCGGTGGAGGCGCAATTTCTTTTCACTGCCGCGTGCGGTAGGTCCACCACCCTGAGCCAGGGCCTGCATCACGGTCATCCCGCGCTCGATGCGGAAGGCTCCAGGACGCTGGGCTTCGCCGTAGATGTAGAACACCGCAGCGCGCTGCACGTAGACGGTGTCTCCGCCCATCAGCAGGATATCGCTGTCCGGCTTGTTGCCCAGGTAGATAGCGGGTACGTCGATTTCGGTTCGGAACGGAGCCCCGTTGCGCATACCGGTGACGATGACCTTGTCGTCGCCAGTAGCAGTGATGCCGCCGGCAGTTGCGAGCATGTCGCTGAGACGGGTGGTGGTCGTATCCATGGGGAATCGCCCCGGCCTGTTCAACTGACCCAGCATCGAAATCTGGTTACCCCGCACCTGAACGAGCACGATGCTCACCTGCGGTTGGCGGATGAAGCCACCTTTCTGCAGTGCTTCGGCGATGCGGCCTTCTGCTTGTGCGATGGGCAGGCCGGAGAGGTCTACAGACCCGATCAAAGGGTACGTGATGGAGCCGTTCTCGGAGACACGGGTTTCCAGCGTAAGGTCTGGGTTCTGAAATACCTGGATGCGGATGACGTCGCCAGCTGCCAATTGGTAGTCAGGCTTGTTGGCCTGGGCATGCACTTGTCCCGCAGTGGATAAGCAGAGCGAAGTAACCAGCAGGAGGGACAGCAGCCAGGCGCACCAGTGGGCTTGCCAACGTGGCACATGTCCGTGATGTGGAGGAAAAGGCGCAACGTGCATGATGGGATCGTCCGTAAGTTCGTGATTTTGGGTGGTGGCAAGTGGACTACCGCTTCGGGCCGCAAGCCCTCTCGTGGTTGGGCCTTCAGTATGTGAACTGCGCCTGCAAGGTCACCATATTCGCGTTGAAGTCCAGCCCTGGTTGGTTGGTGCTGCGGCGTGCATTTTGCAGGGAAGCGCTGACGTTGAGGAACTGATAGGGCTGCCAGCCTAGGCTGACACTGGCGTTGACCAGCGTATCGCGTCGGTTGGACGACCGCGACTGGACGGGGCTGCCCAGATAGCTGTAATCTGCATGTTCCAGTTGCGCCCTCATCGTCGTTTTGGGGCCAAGTTGCCAAGTCGGCCCGATAGCAAATCGCTCAACGCTTTGATAATTGGTGATAAAGGTCTCATAGGGGCTGATCTCACGGCTCCAGCTGGCAATCCACATCAACTTGGGTGAAACCATCCAATTGAAACTTGCTCCTCCCGTGACCCCGTCGAAGTCACGCTGGGGGTAGTTAGGGTGGCTACGGCTCTGGTGCCCCAGCCGGAATACTGCGGATGTAGCACTCGAAACGGCCCACGTTGCCTCGATGATGTTGTCCGTCTGCTGGTAGGCGTTGTCGTTCAAACCGGGCGACGGGAATACGCGGTTAAGCAGGTCTCCATCGGTTCTGCGCAGCGTGTACGACAAAGAGCTTCCGGAGGGCATCACATAGCGCAGCCCAACGTCCAGCGCTCTATTTCTGTAGTCGGCATCCTGGGCAATGGGCAGGTCGCTGCTACGCTCGTTGAATCCTGCGCCGCCGACCAATCGCCAGCGTGCGTCGAGTTCATAAACGGCCTCCAAACGGGTATTGCGGTCCACACGCTCATTGCGTTGACTGAAGCCCCGGAAGTCGAGGAATGAGTTAAGGGCTTGGTTCCTCGATGTGCTGAGGGTCCCATGAAGGTGCGGGGTATACGACCAGTCCCACAAGGCCCGATAGTTCAGGCCTGCAAAGCTCAGGTAGTTGAAGTTTTGGTAGTCGAACTTGTTGTAGTTCACATCCAGCAACACCCGTTGAAGACTGTACTTCTTGTCGTAGCGCATGCCCAGCGTTGACGTGACCACCGTTTCCGAAGTGGATGTGCGGCCGATCGAGGCCAACACATTCGCGTCGCGCGAGAGCCGAAACAAGTTGCTGTCGTGCATGACACTCAACTTGGTGTAGAGCTCGAATTCGTCTGCGCCTTCCGCGTGAGCGCCGAGTGACAAGGTAGCAATTGCGGCGCCAACAAACTGAATCCATCGCTTGGATCGATTGGGCGCTTTGGGCGGGAAGGGGATCTTCTTCATGCAGTTCAGTGCGCCTTTTCGTCCTTTAAGACAAGACGCACTGTTTTGAAGATGATGTGAAGGTCCAACCGAAGCGACCAGTTGCGGAGATAGTCCAAGTCGTAGTCAATGCGGCCTTGCATCTGGTCCAACGTGCTGGTTTCTCCGCGGAAGCCGTTCACCTGAGCCCAGCCCGTGATCCCGGGCCTCACCTTGTGGCGAACCATGTAACCCTTGATCAGCTTTCGGTAAAGCTCATTGTGGGCTACGGCATGGGGACGCGGGCCGACGATGCTCATGCGCCCCTGCAAGACGTTGATGAACTGTGGCAGTTCGTCGATGGAGGTCCGGCGCAGGATGGCACCCAACGGCGTGATGCGTGAGTCGCCCTTTTGGGCCTGTCGGATGTCGCCACCGTCCTCAGTGACAGTCATCGATCGGAACTTGTAGACGACGATCTCCTCTCCATCCAGTCCGTAGCGCCGCTGCTTGAAGATGACGGGCCCAGGGGAGGTGAGTTTGACCGCCAAGGCAATTGCAAGCAGAACTGGCGAAATGAGAAGGAGAATGAGCAAAGAAAGGATGATGTCGCTGGCGCGTTTGACCACACCGTCGGTCCCGCGGAAAGGCGTTTCACAAACGGAAATGACGGGCATCCCGCAGACGCTTCCGGTATGGCCCTGGATCAAATCGGTGAAAAACATGTCCGGCACGAAATAGATCGAGGCGGTGGTGTCCTTGAGGTCGTCAAGAAGTTGAAGGATACGTGGCTGCGACGCCATGGGCAGCGATAAATAGATCACTTGCACATGGTGATCGCGCGCGATATTGGCTAGCTCAGTTAGCTTTCCAAGAAGTTTGTAACTACCCGCTGGATTCAAGCGCTTCTCCCCTCGGCTGTCGACGAATCCAATCACCTGGATACGCGAATAGGGTGATTCTTGGATTCCCCTTGCCAAAGCGAGTCCTTGCTCGTTCATGCCGACGATGATTGCGCGCTGTGTTGGCCCCTGCAGACGCGTCAAGGCTGGAGCTGCGGCGCGAAGCACAAGATGTGCTGTCAGCTCCGCAATGGGTGCTCCCAACAACCACGCAAGCAACGCGTTCTGGTTGAATTGGTGCACGTATCCTGTGGCGTATCCAGTCAGTATCAGCAAGGCCGCAACCCATAACCAGTTGAAGACGATGTCTGACACGACTTCACCTATGGTCAATTGCAGATGGGCCTGACCGGGGAAAGTCAGTGCGAATACGAGCACGGCGAGGATTAGGTACTGCGGGGGTACAGTGCTTTCAAAGAAAAGTGCAGCGCCCCATAGATACAGAACAAGCGTTAGTGGTCCGATTAGCGATTCGACGACGCTAAGGAAGTGGTCTTTGCTGATCGACTGATGTATGGGTCGCTTGTGCAAAGATGAGCCGGACGCAACGACGTCAATTTTGGGCATTTGGCACTGAGTGTGGCATGAGCTTGCTGACCGCTTGCGCTCTGTTGGCCACGTTCAGTTTTTGAAACACGCGTTGCATATGGTTCTTGACTGTGAACGCGCTAAGTCGAAGGATTGCGGCGATCTCGGGATTCGTCTTTCCTTGAGCCACCCACTTCAACACCTCCATCTCTCTCTCGCTCAAGTTGAGAGCAGCAGTGGCAGGAGTATTTTCAGCAATATTCGCGCCAACATTGCCTTTGTTCGTGTTCGGAGGCAAATGAGTGATCTGGCGCATAGCGATATCGATGAAGGGGAGGGAGGCTAGCATTGCAGACCGTTCAGATTCTCCAAAGCATTCTTGGCTGCTGAGTGCGACATAGAGGCAGTCGTACTTGTCGCGTTTGTCCACAATTCCATGCGCCATCACGCACCGCATTCGCCCGAGCTCGTCGTTTGACTGACCGCAATGTTGCCATTCGTTGGTGAAAAAGCTGTGTTGTCCTGCTACGAGGACAAATGGACTCTGCCCAAAATGCAACCATTGACGAAACAAACCGAGCAGAAAAGGGTCTAGCGTACTTGGATCTGCTCGCAATGATCGGGCACCAGCCAGCGGCGAAATGATGTCGCAATTGATTTGACCGTTCTTGAAATCACCCCACGCAGCCATCATGATTTGATGCGGTATGTACCTTTGCATATCGCCCTGCAGCCATGCCAACATGTCGAAGTGGCTGCGTACCTCCAAGGAATGGCTGACCACTCGGTAGTACCGATGCAATTCCCTTATAGACGGAGGAAACGCCATAGAAGTCGGGTGGGCTGAAGCGCGGATGTGCGCGGTCGGGATGTGAAACTCCGGCGGTAAGGGTGGATGCGAACGAAACCCTGGCTCATCGATGGCGAAGGGCCAGCTGGCACTGAACCTTGGTTCATTCTAGGGAGTCACCATGTCAATTCGATCTGTAAATGTGGAGGTGTTCAGATTGGTGCATCAAAGCGTGAATTCGTCACAAGCAGTGGCCGGAAATAAAAAAAGGACTGCAAGCAGTCCTTTTTCTGAGCAGAGGGAAGTCAACTCGCCTGCTTACGTCCTCGACGAGAAGCTACGAAACCTACCAGACCCAGGCCAGCAATGAGCATTGCGTAGGTCTCGGGCTCTGGTACCGGTGTAACAGAAAGAAAGTTTATAGAACCACCGCCTTCAGCTACCTCAAATCCATTAAGCGTATTGCTGATTTGTGCAGAGTTGTTGCTAAAAGACGTTTGAACAATACCCTTGAACGGAAAGAACTGCACTGCATCAGCATTGGGTGCGAACGTCAAATTTGCGTTAGCGTTTGCATAAGTAACAAGACCACCGTTGAGTTGTCCGTTGAAAGAGCCTGTACCAGCAATCAAACTGCCACTACCCAATTCAATGCGGTTGCTTGGCACGGTGTTTCCGGTGGGGGAAAAAGTTGCTGTGCCGTTGTAACCGAATAAAGTGTATGTCAGCTGGGTGATGGTGCCTCTGTAGAAGCCATCACTTTCCACGCTTGTAACGGTTCCCTCCGCATGAAAGTCGATGTAAAGACCGTACTTACTATTTAGGTCGGCTGTTTGACCCGCAGTACTGCTACCCAACCTCGCGGCAACTACGGAAAGAAAACCATCTTCAGAAAAGCCGCTCAACTGCGGATTGGCGCCGGATGAAAAGGAGTGAGTTACGGTGGCGTAGTCAGACACGATGAGCGAGCTTGCTGTAAAGCTGGCTCCGTCTAGGCCGGCCGCGGGAGGGTTGAATGTAAATGGAGTCGCAGCGGAGGCTCCAAACGAGACTGCCATCGCCGCGATGGCAGCGACATAGCGCGCTTGTGCGTACACCGGTCCGATAAAAGTTGCGATTTCCACTGCTCTCTCCCATTTGTGCAAAAAAAATGCAGCCGTGGTCAGACGGCTATGTTGTGAAGTGTAGCGACTAATGCCGAAGAACTGACATAGGCCATTCGACCCATCCGCTCAACGCGACTTTCGCCGCACGGCTATGGTGCTTATCAGTGCCAGACCAACAATCCACCCGTACGTTGAGCCTTGGTCAGAGTACCCTGAGGCAGTGAGGTCGCCAGCGACCTTCGCGGTAGTCGAAATGGGTGCGCGCATAGCAGAGCGCGGCGCCGCATTGCGGCTTTCGTACTGTGCACTGAAGTTCGCAGCATTCGCCCCGAAGGCCAAGCCAACGAGCAGTGCACCCCTCGCGGTGCGATCAATCAGCGAACGAAGCTTCATTGTTCTCTTTCCCCAATGGCCCGGCTATTGCAGAGTGCAGGTATTTTGAGGATTATGTCGCACTGCAGCAATAGTCTGTTCGGACTACTGGAGTGCACAGACCGTTGTGCTCCAGGTGAGATGGTCAAGTCGGCCGTCAACTTGATTCCAGTGCCATCCGGGCGTTCGCGTCTTGCTGAAGCCCTTCGACCAACTTCGGGAGCGCCGCGCCCAAGCACTCTTTTAACGTGTGAGGGGGATTGATAACAAACACACCGCTGGCTGGGAGCCCTGGACGCTTCGCGTCTACTGACAGAGAACTGGGCATCTTGCTGGACTTGACCGTGAGCGTCGCGTTCAACCAGCTCCTTTCGGCCCTCACAGCCGCTGATTTGAGGCGTCGTGGCAGGTCATGCGCTTCTGGACGAGGGATGATGGGGTACCAGATCACGTAGGTGCCGATAGCGAAGCGTGCCAGAGAGTCGGCGATGGCGTCTGCTACCAATGCGTAGTCGGACTTTAGCTCGTAGCTCGGGTCCATCAATACCAACGCGCGCCGTTGCGGTGGCGGGAGGAATCGCTTCAATGCCTCAAACCCATCTTCGCGCAGCACGGACACTTGGCGCCCGGCTTCCAGTTGGGCGATGTTGGCCGTCAAGGTTTTGGAGTCCGTGGGGTGCAGTTCGAAGAGCTTGAGTTTGTCGCGCTCGCGCAGAAACCGCTGGATGATGAACGGCGAGCCAGGATAGATATTGTTGCTCCCCTTCAAGTTGAACCCACCGATCAGTTCCAAGTAGTCCTGCAGCGCAGGCGGGAGGCGGGCTGGTGGTGTTGCGTTGGGATTGACGCTGTCGGCTCCCGTCGTCTGGGAGGGTGAAGATCGGGAGGGGTCCTTTGAGGACCCTACCAGTCGCAGATAGCCCTGTGCCGCCTCCCCGCTGGTCTGCGCATAGTCTCCGTCCAGCCGGTACAGCCCAGCACCCGCATGCGTGTCGAACACCGCCAGCGGCGCCTCCTTCAAGGTCAGGTGCTTGAGCACCGCGATCAACACCGTGTGCTTGAGCACATCGGCATGGTTCCCTGCGTGGAAGGCGTGGCGGTAGCTAAACATGGGGTGATCGTAACCGCTGCGGCCAGGAAGTTCATATAATGGCAGGCTTCGCGGCGATCCGCACCTCCGCAGCGAAGACGCTCCGCGAGGAGCGCAGCCCTACCTAAGAGACCCCGTCAGAGGGAAACCGACCGTAGAAAAGAGGCGCCGCCCGGTGCTCCGCGACAGGAGTGCCACAAACCATCTGGAAAGATATCTCATGTCAACCTTCAGCGCCAAACCCGCTGAGGTCGTGCACGAGTGGTTTGTGATTGACGCGACCGACAAGGTCCTCGGACGAGTAGCCAGCGAAGTTGCTCTCCGTTTGCGCGGCAAACACAAGGCCATTTACACGCCTCACGTCGATACCGGTGACTTCATCGTCATCGTCAATGCAGCCAAGCTCCGTGTGACGGGCGCCAAGTCTCTGGACAAGGTGTACTACCGCCACTCCGGCTACCCCGGCGGCATCACGTCCACCAACTTCCGCGACATGCAGGGCAAGTTTCCCGGCCGTGCGCTGGAGAAGGCGGTCAAGGGCATGTTGCCCAAGGGCCCCCTGGGCTACGCCATGATCAAGAAGCTCAAGGTGTATGGCGGTGCAGAGCATCCGCACAGCGCCCAGCAGCCCAAGGCGTTGGAAATCTAAGGAGCTTGTGATGATTGGTGAATGGAACAATGGCACCGGACGTCGCAAGTCCAGTGTCGCCCGCGTATTCCTCAAGAAGGGCAGCGGTCAGATCATCGTGAACGGCAAGGACATCAAGGCCTTCTTCGGCCGCGAGACCTCGATCATGATCGTCAAGCAGCCCCTGTTTCTGACGAACCATGTCGAGACCTTCGACATCATGGTGAACGTCTCCGGTGGCGGCGAATCCGGCCAGGCCGGCGCGACGCGCCACGGTATCACCCGTGCGCTCATCGACTACGACGCCACGCTGAAGCCCGAGCTGTCCAAGGCCGGCTTCGTCACCCGCGACGCACGCGAGGTTGAACGTAAGAAGGTCGGCTTGCACTCCGCACGCCGCCGCAAGCAGTTCTCCAAGCGCTGATTGCGACCCTCGAAAAACCGCCCTTGTGGCGGTTTTTTGTCTCTGGCCCACCTGTAACGCCATGCGACTGCGTTTGCTGCGTCGCCGACTGACCATCAGCGCTCCGCGCATGGCGGTGCGCAGTGCTCTGCCCTGGCCGTTTCGATGGGTGGTGATTGCGCTGGTGTTCGGATTCTGCGCGGCCATCGCCTTGTGGGCCTTCGAATTCGGCAAGTCCATCGCCGGCCTGGATGGCGGTGGCAACCTCGACACGGTCACCCGCCTTCAGGCTGAACTGCGCAAGCTGCAGGACGAGCGGGACCAGGCCCGGCGTGTCGCCGACACCGCCCAGACACTGGTGACCGCGGAGAAGGCGGCGCAGGAGCAGTTGATGGCCCGCACCCGCAAGCTGGAGGCTGACAATCTCGCCCTGCGCGATGATCTGGGATTCTTCGAGCAGTTGATGCCGGCCTCGGGCTCCGAAGGGTTGTCGGTGCGCGGACTGCAGGCTGAGCTGGTGGAGGGCCGCAGGCTGCGCTGGCGTGTGTTGCTGATACAGCCCCAGAAAAACGCGCCGGAATTCGTCGGCGTGATGCAGGTCAGTCTGGTGGGCACCCTGAACGGTAAGCCATGGAGCCTGGCGGCGACGCCTGCGCGGTCGCAGCAAGCTGTGCGGTTTACGCAGTTCGGCCGCTTCCAGGGGCTGGTAGACCTGCCCGCGCAGGCCATGGTGCAGACCGTGTCGGTCAAGGTGCTCGAAGGCAGCACGGTCAAGGCCACGAAGAGCACGAATTTGTAGACGCTCCTTCGGGAGCCCTGTTGCAGGAGTTCACACCATGTTCAACAAGCGCAAGCAGCCCCCCATCCGCAGCCTCATCGCCCAGGGAAGCCAGATCGACGGCGATTTCCGCTTTGCCGATGGGCTGCGCATCGATGGCACGCTCGTCGGCAATGTGCGCGGCGATGGCGACAAGCCCAGCATCCTGGTCATCTCCGAAAGTGGCTCGGTCGTGGGCTCGGTGCACGCCGACCATGTCATCATCAGCGGCAGCGTCAAAGGCCCCGTCCACGCACATGCACTGCTGGAGCTGCAGCCCAAGGCCCGCATCGAAGGCGACGTGTTCTACCGCGCGCTGGAGATGCACGAAGGGGCGTTGATCGAGGGCCAGTTGCGCCCTGCCGTCGCGGCCGAAGTGCGGCCCCAGCTCAAGCTGGCTGCGAATAACCCTGCGCGGTAATTCCTAGCGAATTGCTGTAGTATTTGGCGAAAGTGTTTGTCAGGAGTACCCCATGAGTGCAGTTGCTGAAGCCCTTCCCACCGAAATGCCCGCGCCGATCCTGTTCACGGACAGCGCGGCCGCCAAGGTGGCTGACCTGATCGCCGAAGAAGGCAACCCAGAGCTCAAGCTCCGCGTGTTCGTGCAAGGTGGTGGCTGCTCGGGTTTCCAATACGGGTTCACCTTCGACGAGATCACCAACGAAGACGACACCACCATGACCAAGAACGGTGTTTCGCTGCTCATCGACGCGATGAGCTACCAGTACCTGGTCGGCGCGGAGATCGACTACAAGGAAGACCTGCAGGGCGCCCAGTTCGTGATCAAGAACCCCAACGCGACGACGACCTGCGGTTGCGGGTCCAGCTTCTCGACCTGAGGCTGTTCATCCCCACTGCCGCGAGGCGGGTGGGGCAAACGGAAACGGGCGCCATCGGCGCCCGTTGTCTTTGGAGAACTCCAGAATGTCTATTCGCTGCGCGCCGTGCGGATCGACGAGGCTGCCGCCAGCTCGATGCGGACGTTGGCGGCCAGCCGGTCGAATTCCGCCTTCGCCTGGGTCGATACCGGCAGCGATTCGCTGGTGTGCGCAACGGTCAGCGGATCCTGGTGCACGCCGTTGACGCGGAACTCGAAGTGAAGATGCGGGCCCGTGGCCCAGCCCGTGGACCCTACGGCACCGATCGGTTCGCTTTGCGTCACGCTCTGGCCACGCTTGACGTCGATTCGGCTCAGGTGGGCGTAGACCGTCACGGTGTTGTTGTGGTGCTTGACGAAGATGACGTTGCCGAAACCGTTCTGCACGCCGGCGAACTCCACGACGCCATCGGCGACCGTGCGCACAGGCGTGCCGGTGGGAGCCCCGTAGTCGACGCCCAGGTGGGCGATCCAGCGGTTCAGGATGGGGTGGAAGCGTTGCTTGAAGCCGCTGGTGACCCGCGAGAAGGCCAGCGGCGAGGTGAGGAAGCTGCGCTGCAGGCTCTGGCCGTCCAGCGTGTAGTAGGCACCCTTGGCGGCAGGCTTGCCGGTCTGCGCGGTGCCGGTCGCGGCTGCGGCGGCCTGGGCCGGGTCCTGGAACCACATCGCCTGCAGCGTCTTGCCCTTGTTCACGAACTCGGCGCTCAGCACCCGCCCGCTGCGCAACGGCTCGCCGTCGCCTTCGAGGGTTTCATAGACGATGGAGAAGCGGTCGCCCTTGCGCAGCGCGCGGTGAAAGTCGATGTCGCCCGCGAAGATCTCCGCCACCTGGGTGGCCACGCTGTCCGGGATGCGTTGTTCATCGGTGGCCGCGAACAGCGATGACTCGATGACCCCGCCCGCGAGGCGCGTAGAGGTGGTCAGCGGCGCGGTCTGGACGGTGGACTGGAAGCCCTTGTCGGTCTTCTCCACCACGAGGCGCTGGAAATTGCCGCTGTCGTCGCTGGTCCAACGCGCCTGCAGCTTCAGCAGGCCATTGTCATCGGAGACTTCGGCAGTGACATTGCGGCCCGCGCGGCCCAGCAACGCCTTGCGGGCGATGGGGTCCGTGCGCAGGTGGGCAGCCGCGGCGGGGTCGGCGATGCCCAGGCGTTGCAACAACGATTCGGCCGTGTCGCTGGAGCGCGTGGTCTCGGAGCGGTAGAGGCGCAGCGCATGGTCCAGCAGGGCATCTGCCTGCACCTGCAGCGGTTGGGTCTCCACGGCCTCGACGATGTTGCGCACCGGCAGATCGGAGGCATCGGGGGCCAAGGACGCGACGGCCATGCTGCCCGCACCCAGCAGCATGGCGGCGACCAACGCCGTGAGCTTGCCCGGGTGGGCGGTAAAGGAGCGGATGGTATGGAACAGGGACCTGCTGGCAGCGGCGATAGGACCGTCGATCAATTCAGTTTCCCAACGACTTATAGGAGGTTTCCGACACGGTCAGGATCTTGCGTCCTGCCGACAACCGTGGAGCTCCGACATAGAATCGGCCCCCCGGGCGAAGGGCCGAGTATATCGACGGACCTCGCCGATGCCTACCCAAATTCCCCATGACCGACGCCCGTGCCCCCGAGTTTCCTGTAACAGATGCCGTGCGGGAGGCACTGGCCGTGACCCTGCGGGGCTGCGAGGAACTGATTCCGCAGGAAGACTGGGTGCGCAAGCTGGCGCGCTCGCACGCCACGGGCAAGTCGCTGCGCATCAAGCTGGGTCTGGATCCGACGGCACCCGACATCCATATCGGCCACACGGTCGTCCTGAACAAGATGCGCCAGCTGCAGGACCTGGGCCACACGGTGATCTTCCTGATCGGCGACTTCACCAGCACCATCGGCGACCCTTCCGGCCGCAATTCCACGCGCCCGCCGCTGACCCGCGAGCAGATCGAGGCCAACGCACAGACCTACTACCAGCAGGCGTCGATGGTGCTGGACCCGGCGCGCACCGAGATCCGCTACAACAGCGAGTGGAGCGACCCGTTGGGCGCGCGCGGCATGATCCAGCTGGCGGCCAAGTACACGGTGGCGCGCATGATGGAGCGCAATGACTTCCACGACCGCTTCAAGGCCGGCACCCCCATCAGCGTGCACGAGTTCCTGTACCCGCTGATGCAGGGCTATGACAGCGTGGCGTTGAAGTCCGACCTGGAGCTGGGCGGCACGGACCAGAAGTTCAACCTCCTCGTCGGTCGCCACCTGCAGGCCGAATACGGCCAGGAGCCGCAATGCATCCTGACCATGCCGCTGCTCGAAGGCCTCGATGGCGTCGAGAAGATGTCCAAGAGCAAGAACAACTACATCGGCATTTCGGAAGAAGCCAACAGCATGTTCGCCAAGGTGCTGAGCATCTCCGACACCCTGATGTGGCGCTGGTACACCTTGCTCAGCTTCCAGAGCGAGGCGCAGATCGCCGCGCTGAAGGCCGAGGTCGAGGCCGGGCGCAACCCCAAGGACGCGAAAGTGGCGCTGGCCCGCGAAATCACCACGCGGTTCCACTCGGCTGCCGCCGCGGATGCCGCCGAGCGTGATTTCGCCTTGCGTTCCCAGGGTGGGGTGCCCGATGACGTGGTGTCCATGCGCTTGCAGCTGCAAGAAGGGGTGCCCATCGGCATCGGCGCGTTGCTCAAGGCCTCGGGCCTCACGGCCTCCAGCGGCGAGGGTAATCGCCTGATCGATGGCGGTGGCGTGCGGCTGGATTCGTCGGTCGTGAGCGACAAGGGCCTGAAGCTGGGTGCCGGCTGCTACCTGCTGCAGGTGGGCAAGCGCAAGTTCGTGCGCGTCACGCTGGATTGACCACCGCTGCGCGCGGCCGGGACGCGCTGTCTGCGCCGCGGCGCCGTCTTCTCACTGCATGCTGGCCAGCGGCAGCTTCAGCACGAACTCCGACCCGCGCGGCACCCGGTTGAAGGCCATCAGCGTGCCGCCCATGGCACTCGTCAACGACTCGCTGAGGCTCAGGCCCAGTCCCAGTGCGCCATCGCGGGTGCTGAAGAAGGGCTCGAACACATGGGGCAGGTCGTCGTTGGACATGCCGGGGCCGTTGTCCTGCAGGCTGAGCTGGCCAAAACCATCGACCACCTCCAGCACCAGCCACAGTTGCCGCTCGGGTGGCGGCACCTGGTCCAGCGCATCCAGTGCATTCATCAGCAGGTTGTGCAGCACCTGCTCCAGCGCCACGGGACGCACGTACACGTGGAAGGCCGACCCGCGCACCTGCACCTGCGGCGTGATATCGCGCCGGCGCAGTTCCGGCTGCAGAAGGTCCAGGGCCTTGCGCACCATCTCGATCAGGTTCACATCCTGCGTGCGCCCCAATTCGGGCTGCGCGGACGCCTTTCGGATGCGCTCCAGCACATCGCTGGCGCGGTGCACGTGGTCTACGGCCTCCTGCATGGCCACTTGCGCGGCCTCGGGGTCTACAGGATGCTCCGCCAGCAGCCGCTGGGCCATGAGCGTCTGGGCCATCGCGGCGGCGAGGGGCTCGCTGAGTTCCTGGGTGACGCCCGCAGCCAGTTCACCCAGGGTGCTGTGCCGCGTGATCCGGCCCAGGCGCAGCAGTTCCTGGGCCCGATGGCGGTCGGTACGCCGGCGCAGGATGGCGCGCGTGGCCAGCAGCATGACCGCCACCAGCAACGACCAGCTCGCCATGCCGGCCCACGGCAGCTCGCTCCAGCCCACGCGTCGCGCGGCGATGAGTTCGAAAGGCTGGCTGGGCGTGGCCAGCATGCCCGACGCCATGAAGTTCCAGCCCTGCATGAAGCCATCGTTCCTTTGGCCCGGCTGCAGCACCCACTGCTGGCCCTCATGGCCCAGCGTCACACGCACCGGGCTGGTGTCGGGGGCCATGGGCCATTCTTCCCAGGGCACCAGGCTGCGCAGGTCGACGACCATGGCCAGGCTTACAGGATCACCCCCTTGCACCAGCGTGTAGTGGCCTTTCTGCAGTTCCACACGCGCCAAAACCGCGCGCCGCAGCCGGCGCGATTCGGCATCCGCGGCCTGCAGCACCGGTTCGGACCATACGGCTTCGACCTCTCGCCGTTGCAGGGTCACGACCTGCGGGTACACGGACTGCAGGCGCAATTCCCGGCGGTTCGCATCCGTTCCCGCAGGCTGGGTTTCGAGCGTGGACAACGCCGTGTCGAGCTGCGCGGTGCGCTGGTTCAGCAGGCCCTGCACGGTGCGGGTATGCGCGTCGAACTCGTCGTGCAGCCGGTTCAACTGCAACTGCGCCATGATCCAGCCCCCCACCAGGGAGGCGAGCAGCCAGGCGGCCAACCACGGGGCATGGCGTCGGAGGCGTTGTGTCATCGGGGTATTCTTGCATGGCCCATGGGGGTTTGGAGCTACCAGAAAGAGAGTGACGATGTGATAGCCGTATTGCAGCGGGTCCGCGAGGCCCGTGTGACCGTGGAAGGAGAATGCATCGGCCGCATCGATGCGGGCCTGCTGGTGCTGCTGTGCGCGGAACGAGGGGACAGCACCGCGCAGGCGGACCGCATGCTGGCCAAGATCCTGAAGCTGCGCATCTTCAGCGATGCCGCCGGCAAGATGAATAGCAGTCTGCAGGACGAGGCGGGCGGCCTGCTGGTCGTGAGCCAGTTCACGCTGGCCGCCGATACCTCCGGCGGCAACCGGCCGGGATTCGGCAACGCCGCAGCGCCGGCCGATGGTGAGCGGCTCTACGACTACTTCGTGGCGCAGGCCAGGGCCGCGCACCCCGTGGTGCAGACCGGGCGTTTCGGTGCGGACATGCAGGTGGCGCTCGTCAACGACGGGCCGGTGACCATCCCGCTGCGCATGCCACCGGATACAGCCGCGAATCAGGCGTAAGGGTTCGCCACGCCCAGGCCCGCGAGGATCGCGATCTCGCGGGCTTCCATGTCCTCGGCGTCCTGCGTGCTGGTCTCGTGGTCCCAGCCTTGCGCGTGCAGCGTGCCGTGCACCACCAGGTGCGTGTAGTGGGCCTGCAGGCTGCGGCGTTGCTCGCGGGCCTCGCGCGCGACCACGGGCGCGCACAGCACCAGGTCCGCTTCCAGCGGTTCACCGCCGTATTCGAAGGTCAGCACGTTGGTGGCGTAGTCCTTCTGGCGGTAGCTGTTGTTCAGGGCCTGGCCTTCCTCGGCATCGACGATGCGCACCGTGATGCGCGCTTCGGCGTCCAGCGCATGGCGGATCCAGCGCGCGACCTGGTGGCGTGGCAGCGCCGCGCGGTGGGGCGCGGCGTCGCGCAGTTCGCCGAACTGCAGTGACAGCGACAAGGCCGGCAGCGCCATCACGACACCCGCTTGCGCGACGGGGCGCGGCGGGTCTCGACTTCCTCGTCGATGGCCGCGCTGGCGGATGCACGACGCGTGTCGTAGGCATCCACGATGCGTGCCACCAGCGGGTGGCGCACCACGTCGGCGCTGGTCAGGTGGCAGATGGCGATGCCGCGCACGCGCTTGAGCACGCGTTCGGCATCGATCAGTCCGCTGAGCTGCGTCTTTGGCAGGTCGATCTGGCTCACGTCGCCCGTCACCACGGCCTTGGCGCCGAAGCCCAGGCGCGTGAGGAACATCTTCATCTGCTCGGTGCTGGTGTTCTGTGCTTCGTCCAGGATGATGAAGGCGTTGTTGAGCGTGCGCCCGCGCATGAAGGCCAGCGGCGCGATCTCGATGGCCTGGCGCTCGAAGGCCTTCTGCACCTGGTCGTAGCCCATCAGGTCGTACAGCGCGTCGTACAGCGGGCGCAGGTACGGATCGATCTTCTGGCTCAAGTCGCCGGGCAAAAAGCCAAGGCGTTCGCCGGCTTCCACGGCCGGGCGCGTGAGCACGATGCGCTGCACGGCGCTGCGCTGCAAGGCGTCCACGGCGCTGGCCACGGCCAGGTAGGTCTTGCCGGTGCCTGCGGGGCCGATGCCGAAGGTGATGTCGTGCGCGGCGATGCTGGCCAGGTAGTGGGCCTGGTTGGTGGTGCGGGCGCGCAGGTCGCTGCGGCGGGTCTGCAGCAGAGGCTTGCCACTGGTGTCCATGTCCGGATCACCCGCCAGCATGATCTGCACGGTGGCGGTGTCGATGGGGCGCTCGGCGATTTCGTAGAGCGCCTGCAGCATCTCCATGCCCCGCTTGGCGCGCTCCTTGGGGCCATCCACCTTGAACTGCTCGTGCCGGTGCGCGATGCTGACCTGCAGCGCCACCTCGATGGTGCGAAGGTGCTCGTCCATCGGTCCGCACAGGTTCGTGAGGCGGTGGTTGTCGGGCGGCGAGAAAAGATGGCGGAGGATCAAGGCAGATAATTCCGGCAGGGGTTCGTGGGTGCCCCATCATAGGCATTGGCAACACATGATCGGCAAATTGACGGGCACGCTGGACGAAAAGAACCCACCGCAGGTGCTGGTGGACTGCAACGGCGTGGGCTACGAGGTGCAGGTGCCCATGAGCACCTTCTACAACCTGCCGGCCAAGGGCGCACGCGTGGCGCTGCTGACGCATCTGGTGGTGCGCGAGGACGCCCATATCCTCTACGGCTTCGAGACCGCCACCGAACGCGAGGCCTTTCGCCAACTGATCCGCATCTCGGGCATCGGGCCGCGCACGGCGCTGGCGATCCTCTCGGGCATGAGCGTGGCCGAGCTGTCGCAGGCCGTGACGCTGCAGGAAGGCGGGCGCCTGGTGAAGGTGCCCGGCATCGGCAAGAAGACGGCGGAGCGGCTGCTGCTGGAATTGAAGGGCAAGCTGGGCGCGGACCTGCCGCAGGTTGCGGGCGCACCCTCGGACCACAAGTCCGACATCCTGCAGGCGCTGATGGCGCTGGGCTACAACGACCGCGAGGCCGCGCTGGCGCTCAAGGCGCTGCCGGCCGACGTGGGCGTGAGCGACGGCATCAAGCTCGCGCTCAAGGCGTTGTCACGGGGCTGAAGATCCCGGGCTCAGCTGCGTGGCGTTGCGCACCAGTCGGTCCAGCACGGGCTGCAAGGGGCGTGCGTTGTTGGGGAACAGCTGCGCGAACAGCCGCAACTGCTCGGGGCTCACCGTCAGCGGCTGCTTCAGCACCAGGCGCAACACGTCCTCCGTGCAGGGTGGCGTGGTCAACGAACCCAGGTACTGGTAGTAGCGCATGTCCTGCGGCAGCAGGCCGGCCGGCTCCAGGCGCTCCGGGGGGATCTGCACGCGGTCGCCCACCTCCAGCGGCAGGTAGGTCCAGACGCGGTCGACCACCTCGCTGGGTTCTCCAGGCTCCAGCAGCACCACGACCACCGCCCACTGGCCCTCGGCATTGCGGTGCACCAGCTCTGCCGACATCGCGGCGGTCTTGCCGTTGATGCGTTCCTCGCTGGGGTGGTGGAACACGATCTGCTGCAGCCGGTAAATGGCGCCGCGCACCTCGATGCTGTTGGTGCCTTGCACGTCCACCTGCAGCGTGCGGCCGGTGTGCAGCACGCTCGCGCCGCTGGGGCTGTACTGCACGCCGATGGCCTGCGCCGGACCCTGCAGCGTAGCGTCGTCGTCGAGCGCGATGGGCGACTGCCGTTGGCCCTGGCTGCAGAGCCGGTAGCTGGGGTGCAGTTGTCCCCAGGCCTGCGGGCCCTTGGGGCCGCTGTAGTCCCAGGGCGGTGGCACGCTGGTGGGCACCTGTGCGGCCTGCGAGGCAGCCTGTGCGCGCATCTGTCGGCTGAGAAGGGGATTGGGAATGGCCCCAGGTGGCATATGGATGGGCGGCAAGGGGACCACCGAGACGGGCGCCCTGGCGGGCGCGGGCGCTGCGGTAGCCGTGGTAGCCGTGGTGGGCGCGGCGGCCTGCGCGGCGCGGCCACCGCGCGCAGGCGGCGGTGGCGGGACCTCGATGGTGACGCTGCGCTGGGGCAGCTTGGGGTCGATGCCCTGGCGCAAGGCCTCACGCACCTGGTTGCCGATGTCCCTTGCGGTCGGTGCGGATGGGGCACTGGCCGGGGCCGGGCTGGAGGCCGCCGGCCGGCGCTGGGCCGAGGCCGATGCAGAACCCCAGGGCGCCTGCGCGGTCTGGGCGCTGGCCAGTGCCGTGACCATCCACAGGCCCATGCCCAACAGGCCATGCGGCATGGGATGGGGGCGCTGCGGGTGGGAAGGGGGGTGGGGCGCGCGTGTCAAGGGAGGGAGGATAGCGAGGCCGGCGTTCTCTTCCTATCGGCACGCGGCGGAGCATCTTGAGACACACGGTGCCAGGCCCTGGCACGCAGAGTGCCGCGCTATAGTCCACCGGATGTTGTTCCCCCCTCCCGCGGCAGGCCTGTAGTGAGCATCCAGACCGACGATTTCGGCGCACCGCCCCCGCGGCGCGTGTTATCCGCCGCGCCCGTCTCGCCCAACGAAGAGGCCGTGGAGCGCGCCCTGCGCCCCAAGCTGCTGGACGAGTACGTGGGCCAGGCCAAGATCCGCGAGCAGCTGGAGATCTTCATCGGCGCGGCACGCAAGCGCGGCGAGGCGCTGGACCATGTGCTGCTCTTCGGCCCGCCCGGCCTGGGCAAGACCACGCTGTCGCACATCGTGGCCCACGAGCTCGGCGTGAACCTTCGCCAGACCAGCGGCCCGGTGCTGGAGAAACCCAAGGACCTGGCGGCGCTGCTGACCAACCTGGAGAAGAACGACGTCCTGTTCATCGACGAGATCCACCGCCTATCGCCGGTGGTGGAGGAAATCCTCTACCCCGCGCTGGAGGACTACAAGATCGACATCATGATCGGCGAAGGCCCGGCCGCGCGCTCCATCAAGCTGGACCTGCAGCCCTTCACGCTGGTGGGTGCCACCACGCGCGCCGGCATGCTGACCAACCCGCTGCGTGACCGCTTCGGCATCGTCGCGCGGCTGGAGTTCTACACCGCGCAGGAGCTCGCGCTGATCGTGCAGCGCAGCGCGGGCCTGCTCAAGGTGGGCATGGACGAGGAGGGCGGGTTCGAGATCGCGCGGCGCTCGCGCGGCACGCCGCGCATCGCCAACCGCCTGTTGCGCCGCGTGCGCGACTATGCCGAGGTCAAGGGCCAGGGCCGCATCACGCTGCCCATCGCCAACAGCGCGCTGGCGATGCTGGACGTGGACCCCGAAGGCTTCGACCTGATGGACCGCAAGCTGCTGGAGGCCGTGATCCTGAAGTTCGACGGTGGCCCCGTGGGCCTGGACAACGTGGCGGCCAGCATCGGCGAGGAGCGCGAGACCATCGAAGACGTGATCGAGCCCTTCCTGATCCAGCAGGGCTTCCTGCAGCGCACGCCGCGCGGGCGCATCGCCACGCTGGCGGCCTACCGGCACCTGGGCGTGGCGCCGCCGAGGAGCGATGGGGATCTGTTCGGCGCCTGAGCGCAGGGCAGGCGCCAAAAAACCGCCTGCATCCGAAGACACAGGCGGTGTGAGGTGCAGCGGTGACCAGACCGCTACAAGGGGGAATCAACCCAGCCGCACGGGCACGAAGATCTTCTCGTCGCCGCGCTGCACCAGCAGGGCGACGGACTTGGTGGCCTTGCCCACCATCTCACGCACCTGGCCCACGTTGCGCACCGGCGTGCCGTTCACGGCCAGCAGCACGTCGCCGCTTTCCACACCGGCAAGCGCCGCGGCACCGGTCACGTTCTCCACCAGGAGGCCGCTGTCGATGCCAGCCTCGCGCTTTTCCTGCGGGGCGAGTTCGCGCAGCGCCAGGCCCAGCCGGCCTTGCGAGGCCTGCGCGTCGTTGCCGGCCACGGCCGTGCCCTTGGCGGCGTCGGCGCTCACCAGGCGTGCGTCGAGCTGCACCACGTTGCCCTTGCGCACCACCTCCAGAGGCAGGCGGTCACCGGGCGAGGCCAGCGCGATGGTGGCGGGCAGGTCGCCCGAGGTCACGATGGGCTTGCCATCTGCCTTGCGGATCACGTCGCCCACCTGCAGGCCCGCCTTCTCGGCCGGGCCACCCTTTTCCACCGAGGCCACGAGTGCGCCTTCGGGCTTGTCCAGGCCGAAGGAGTCGGCCAGCACCTGGTTCACCTCCTGCACCACCACGCCCAGCCGAGCGTGTTCCACCTTGCCGTGGGCCACGATCTGGTCCTTGATCTTCAGCGCCAGGTCGATGGGGATGGCGAAGGACAGACCCTGGTAACCCCCGCTGCGCGAGTAGATCTGCGAGTTGATGCCCACCACCTGGCCCTGCGTGTTGAACAGCGGACCACCCGAGTTGCCGGGGTTCACAGCCACGTCCGTCTGGATGAAGGGCACGGCGCTGTCGTCGGGCAACGAACGGCCCTTGGCGCTGACCACGCCGGCGGTCACGGTGTTTTCCAGGCCGAAGGGCGAGCCGATGGCCAGCACCCACTCGCCCACGCGCAGGTCCGTCACCTTGCCCATCTGCACGGTGGGCAGGTTCTTCGCCTCGATCTTGAGCACGGCCACGTCGGTCTTGGCATCCGCGCCCAGCACCTTGGCCACGAACTCACGGCGGTCGGTGAGCTTGACCAGCACCTCGCTGGCATCGCGCACCACGTGCGCGTTGGTCAGGATCACGCCGTCGGCACTGACGATGAAGCCTGAGCCCTGGCCGCGTGTGGGCGTGTCCTGCTGCTGGCCACCACCACCCGCACCAGGCTGCATGCGGCGGAAGAATTCGAAGAAGGGGTCGTTGCCGGGGTCCGCGCCCTGGCCGCGACGGGCCATGGGGCCTTCGTTGTTGGCGACCTTGCGCACGCCGGTGACGCTGATGTTGACCACGGCGGGGCCCTGTTCGGCGGTGATCTGCGAGAAGTCGGGCAGGGCCATGGGGACCGACTGGCGGGGCGCAGCCGGGGCGGTGGCCACGGTGGGCGCGGCGTGGGCGCCGCGCACCAGTTCGACGGTCGACACACCGGCGCCGCCGATCATGCCGGCTGCGACCAGGGCCAGGACCATGCGGGATGGCTTGATCGAGAGGGGGGTGCTCATGGAGGGACTCCTTGGGTTGGAAGATGCGATGGCGTGACTATGCAAGGCGGGTCTTAGTCCGGTCTTAAACCCGCGGACGTCCGTGGTGCCGGCCTGGCGGGATGCTGCTTGCGGCCTGTGGACAATGTGCCGATGCTGATCACGCCTCCTCCCCTGGCCCGGCTGAATCCGGGAGCCATGCCGGCTGCCGCCGCGTGGCGACGTTGGCCCTGCCTCTGTATGTGCGCCGCGTGGCTGGCCCTGTGCCTGGCATCGACAGGTGCGGTCCGGGCCCAGGCCGTGGCGCCGGCACCCATGGCTTCGGCGGTCGCTGTGCCCTCGGCCAAGCCCATCGCCGTGGCGGACATCCTGGCGCGGGCCGACGAAGACCAGCAACGCGTGGACTGGGCGCGGCGTGTGCTGGCGGGTCCCGACCCGCTGCTGCGCCTGCGCGGGCCGCTGGACGGTATTGCGGCTCCCGTGGAGGCCAAGCTGCGCGCCACGTCGACCGGGGCGTTGCGCGACCTTCCGGTGATGCGGCTGGAGAGCCTGGAGCGGCACTGGGACTTCGACGCGCGGCGCTTCGCACGTTGGGAGGCCGAGGCCCGGCGCGCGCTGGCACCCTACAGCGACAGCGCGGTGCAGCTGGCGCAGCGCCGCGCGGCATGGTCGGCCACCCGCGCCGAGGGATTGCTGGACGACCTGCCGCCGGCGCTCGCCGGACGCGTCGACGCGATGCTAGCGCAGATCGATGCAACCGAATCGGCACTTGGCACGGTGCTGACCCAGCAGTTCGCCATGCAACAGCACGCCAGCGACCTGCAGGCCCGCATCCAGGCGGGGCGCAACGAGGTCGCGGCTGCCATCGAGGACATCGACGGGAGGTTGCTGCAGGCCGATGCCTTGCCGCTGTGGCGCGGGTGGACGCCAGGCACGCACGTCGGCGCACAGCCCGCCTTGGCCGCGATGCAGCGTGGCCTGGACATCGAGAGCCAGTTCGCCAAGGACTACAACGCGGCGGCCAGCGGCAATCAGCAGGCCTTGCGTGCCGTGCAGATCATGTTGATGCCGCTGATCCTGTGGCTGGTCGTGCGCAGCCGGCGCACGCGCGCCGAGGAGGGCCCCCCGAGCCGCGCCACCGTGGCATTGCGGCGGCCCTTCTCTGCCTGGTTGCTGCTGTCCATGCTGGCGGTGCTGGTGCTTGAGCCCGATGCACCCCTGCTGGTCCAGGAGATTGTGCTGCTGGTCGCGCTGGTGCCGGTGTTGCGCCTTCTGCCGGGAAGCACCTTGCAAGCGCTCGGTGTCTGGCCCTACGTCGCTGTTGCCTTGTACTGCCTGGACCGGCTGGCCGTGGTCATCGTGGCGGACGCGCAGATGTACCGGCTGTTCCTGCTCGCACTCGGTACGCTGGCGCTGGGGCTGACGCTCTGGCTGTTGCGCCGCCATACGACGGCAGCCCCGCCAGACGGCACCGGGCTGTGGCGAGCACGCCGCGTTGCCGGCTGGACGGTGGTGGCGGTGCTGGGGGTTGGCCTGGTTGCCAACATCGCAGGGTACGCCGCGTTGGCGGAAACGCTGACGAGCGGGAGCATCGACAGTGGCTACATGGCCCTGCTGCTGTATGCCAGCGTGTCGGCATGCCTGGGTCTGATGCGCGCGTTGCTGGGCCAGCCCGAGCTGGCCGGCCACCGCTTCGTGCGCCTGTATGGCGCCGCGCTGCAGGATGTCTGTACGCGCCTGCTGGTGCTGGGCGCGGGCCTGGGCTGGCTCCTCTACAGCATGGACCGGTTTCGTGTGCTGCGTCCGTTGCGTGATCTCGGCACGACCGTCCTGGGCGTGGGGGTCGATGTCGGCGAGGTGTCCATCCACCTGGGCGGCCTGCTGGTGTTCGCGTTCTCGACGTGGCTCGCCTTCTGGGCTGCCCGGGCCGCGCGCCGCTTGCTGCGCGACGAACTCCCGGGCTACGCACGGCTGCCCCGCGGCATGGGCAACAGCATCGCCTCGCTGAGCTACTACGGCGTGCTGCTGCTGGGCCTGCTGGTGGCGCTGTCCGCGGCGGGCTTCAAGGTGAGCCAGCTTGCGCTGGTGTTCGGGGCCCTGGGCGTGGGCATCGGCTTCGGGCTGCAGAACGTGGTCAACAACTTCGTCTCAGGCCTGGTGCTGATGTTCGAGCGGCCGATCCAGCCCGGCGACATCGTGGACGCGGCAGGCAGTTCGGGCACCGTGCGCGACATCGGCCTGCGCGCCACCACCATCCGCACCTTCGACGGTGCCGACGTGGTCGTGCCCAACGGCCTGCTGCTGAGCGGCAACCTCACCAACTGGACCATGTTCGACCGCAGCCGGCGCATCGAGATCGCCGTGGGCGTGGCCTATGGCGCGGAGCCGGCGCGGGTGCTGGCGCTGCTGGAGGCGGCGGTGCGCGCGACGCCAGGGGTGGCGGACCAACCACCGCCGGCGGTGCTGATGACCGACTACGGCAACAGCGCCCTCAACTTCGTGGTGCGGGCATGGACCCAGGACATCGCCAACTTCGGAGCGCTGCGCGGCACGTTGCTCGCGCGCATCCTGGCCGACCTGGACGCTGCCGGCATCGAAATTCCCTACAACCAGGTCGACCTGCACCTGCGCACCGTGCCCGAGTCCGTGGCGCAATGGACCCGCGGCACGCCGCGCGCGGGCGATCCCCCGTAGCCGTCCGACAGCGGCGGGGCGCGGTCCGGTGGCAGAATTTCTGCGCATTCATTTATCTGGGGGATGGCCCATGGCATGGTCTTGGAAAGCGTGTGCTGCATCCGGTGCGCTGGTGGTGGCCACTGCGCTGACGCAGGCCCAGACACCCCCTGACCTGCAGGACCTGATCGGTGCCCGCGGCGCCGGTACCCGGCAGCACACTGGCCGTCCGCCTGGTCACGTTGCTGTGGGCATTTCGTGTGCTGTGCTTCCTGGCCGGGTTGCCGATACTGCTGGACATGACCTGGCTGCTGCTGCCGGCCGCGCTGCTGGCGCTGCCGCTGGCCCGGTTGTGGCGCCGCATCTGGCGTCCATCCTGTGTGCGGGCCACCTTCCCGGCGTGATGGCGCTGATGCAGCGCGAGCCGGGCTGGAAGGTCGAATCGGTCAAATGGATGCGCACCATCGCGGCGCCGGAGCACCTGGAAGGGCGCCTTTAGGCCCGTGCCAGCGCGGCAGGGGCCAAAGGCTGGCCCGCTAGCGGCGCAACACGCGCGCACCCGGCCCGCTGCCGTCGATGCGCACCATGTCCCCTACGCGCAGGTCGGGGTCGACGGGCTGTGTCACGCCGACGGTGACGCCACTCTGCAGGTGCACGAAGATGTGCTGGCCCGCCTGCATCTGCCCTCCTTCCTGGACCTTGGTACCGGCGTATCCGCCCAGCAGCGTGCCCGCGATGGTGGCGAGGGTGCGGCCATGCCCGCCGCCCACCTGGTGCCCCAGCAGTCCCCCCGCCACGCCGCCCAGCAGGGCGCCCACGCCGAATTGCTCGTGGGACTGGATCTGGACCGGGTCGATGCGCGAGATCTGGCCCCAGCGGATGTCGGATTCGCCCATGGACGCAGCGGGATAGGAGGACGGAGGCGCGGCGCAGCCTATCAAGGCTGCGGCAGCCAGCAAACCGGTGCAGAGGGCTCTCAACATGCGACATCTCCTGGGTCCATTCATGCGACATTGCACGCATCGATGATCCGCAAGTTGCGTGGGTGTGTCCACACCAAGCGCCTAACCCGGGCGACCGTGTCAGCTGTCGTGTCGCGTCTGCGCACCGGTGCGCAGGATGGCCCGTTCCCGTTCAGGTGGCCTGACCCACTGGAAAATCCGTGGATGCGGAGAGCGCACGCCAGGCGCGCGTGTCCGCATCGCGTTCCGCTGCAATGCCGTCCAGCACCTGCAGCGTATCCGTGCCCAGGGGCAGGCGCAGCGGAGGCTGCGCAGCATCGGCGATGTGCAGCACCGCATCGGCCAGCCGTTGCGGATCACCGGGCTGGTTCAGGCTGATGCGCCGGGCGGCGGCGCGCACCGCACCGGCTGTGGCGGCATAGTCCTCCAGGACCTGCGGCGAGGTGGTGAGCGAGTTGCTCTCCAGGAATTCGGTGCGGAAATAACCCGGCTCCACCAGCGTCACGTGGATGCCCAGCGGCGCGAGTTCGGCATGCAGCGCTTCCGACAAACCCTCCACCGCAAACTTCGTCGAGCAGTAGACACCGAAGCCCGGCCCGGAGCGCAGGCCCCCGACGGACGAGAAGTTCAGCACGCGGCCGCTGCGCCGCGCGCGCATGCCGGGCAACACGGCGCGTGTGACATTGAGCAGGCCGAAGACGTTCGTGTCGTAGAGGCGGCGCACCTCGTCGGCGCTGGCCTCCTCGACCGCGCCCAGCAGGCCGTAGCCGGCGTTGTTGACGAGGATGTCGATGCGGCCGAAGCGCTCCAGTGCGGCCTGCGCGACGGCCTGGGCCTGCGCTTCGTCGGTGACGTCCAGCGCCAGCGGCAGCAGGCCGGGCGCATCGCCCAGCGGGGCCAGCGAGGCCACGCTGCGCGCCGTGGCCACGACGGCGTCGCCGCGCTGCAGGGCCACTTGGGCGATGCGCAGGCCGAAGCCGCGCGAGGCGCCGGTGACGAGCCAGACGCGGGGGAAGGAGGAAGGGTGGACGGTGGCCATGGCATGTTCCTTTCGGTGATTGCGGGAGGGAATGGGGTGCACTGTAGGCAGTCCATTGCATGCGTACTAGCCCATAATTGGGCGTTTCATAAGCAAGCGAAATTTGCCAATGGAGTCCGCATGGCCATCAACGAAATGCGTGCCATCAGCACCTTTGCCGAGGCGGCCGCGCTGGGCAGCCTGCGCCGCGCGGCGGCCAGCCAGGGCATCACGCCGCAGGCCGCCAGCGCGGCACTGGTCCAGCTGGAGCAGCACCTGGGTGTGCGCCTGTTCCACCGCACCACGCGGCGCCTGGCGCTGACGCAGGACGGACAGCGCTTCCTGGAGTCCGCGCGGCCCGGCCTGGAGGCCCTGCGCAGTGCGATCCGCCAGGCGCGCCAGGGCCGCGAAGAGATGGCCGGCCCGCTGCGCATCGCCGCACCACGCGCCTCGATGCTGGAGCTGCTGTGGCCGGTGCTGGAAGAGTTCTGCCGCCAGTACCCGGAGGTGGAGCCCGATGTGCAGCTCGACGACCGCATCGCGAACTGGGTGGAGGACCGCATCGACATCGGATTCCGCGTGGGCCGCCCGCCCGCGGACGGCCTGATCGCGCGGCGGCTGTGCGCGATGCAGATGGTGGTGTGCGCCGCGCCGGCCTACCTGGAGCGCCACGGCATGCCCGAGAGCATCGCGGCGCTGGCGGGCCACCGGCTCAGCGCCTTCCGCCATCCCACGCAGGGCCGGCTCATGCCGTGGGAGCTGCGGGTGGGCGAGGAGATCGTGGCGCATCCCGTGGCGCCCGCGCTGGTCACCAACGATGTGGACCTGGAGGCCCGTGCGGTGCTGGCGGGCCAGGTCATCGGCCAGCTGCTGGGCGTGACGGCCGCAGCGCACCTGCGCGACGGCCGGCTGGTGCCGCTGTTGACCGCGCATGCGTGCGACCACCTGGGCATGTACGCCTACTACGGCAACCGCAGCGCGCAGCCCGCGCGGGCACGGGCTTTCCTCGACCTCGTGGCGGAGCGGCTGGCCGGCAGTCCTGCCCTGGGGCTGACGGCGAAGGAGCTCGATGCAGCCCAGGCGCGTTGGCGCAGGAAGGCGCGCGGGAAGTCCCGCGCGCGGGCGCCGGCGTAGCGACGCTGGCACGGGCGGCCCCGCGCCTGCATGGACGCCGCCGCCGATCCCAGAGCGCGCTCAACCCTTGGTCGGTATCTCCGCCGCGGTCTGGAACTGCACCCGCACGCGCAACCCACCCAGTGCCGGCGCGTCGTCCAGCTGGATGTCCGCCTGGTGCCGCTCTGCGATGGCGCGCACGATGGACAGGCCCAGGCCGCTGCCCGTGGCCTGCGCATCGCTGCCGCGCACGAAGCGCTCGAAGACCTGGCCGCGTTCGTCCGCCGGAATGCCCGGGCCGGAGTCCTCGACCACCAGGCTGGGGCCCTGTGGCGTGTTGTCGATGGACACATCCACCTGGCCGCCCACGGGGGTGTATTTCAGCGCGTTCTCCAGCAGGTTGCGCAGCAGGATGCGCAGCGCATCCGCGTCGCCGTACACGCTGGCCGGCGTGTTGTGGGACACGCCCAGGTCGATGCCGCGCTCCTGCGCCAGCGGCAGCATCTCCTCCACGGCCTGCTGCACCACCTCCGGCAAGGCGACCTGCACCGCGCTGGCGGCTTTGGGCTCGCCCTGCGATTCCTGGCGCGCCAACACCAGCATCTGCTGCAGCAGGCGGATGGCGCGGTCCATGCCCTGGTGCAGGCGCGCGATGGCCTGCGCACGGGCCTCGGGCTGCAGCGGTCGCTCCAGGGCCTGCACCTGCAGCTTGAGGGCCGTGAGCGGTGAGCGCAGCTCGTGTGCCGCATTCGCCACGAAGGCGCGCTGCGCATCGTAGGCCTGGTGCAGCCGCCCGAACAGCAGGTTGATCTCCTGCACCAGCGGGCGCACCTCCTCGGGCAGCGTGTCAGCGGGCAGGGGGGCCAGGTCGTCCATCATGCGCGTGGCCACCTGCGCGCGCGTGCGCTCCAGCGGGGCCAGCGAATGGCGGATCACCCACCACAGCAGCAGCATCAGCAGCGGGCCCATCACGGCCATGGGCAGCATCGCGCGCAGAGCCAGCGAACGTGCACGGTCCTCGCGTGCGCGCATGTCCTGCGCGATCTGGATGGTCTGGTGCGGCGTCTGCAGCGAGTAGACGCGGTAGCGCGTTCCGCCTTGCCCCTGTTCTGAGAAGCCCAGCACCGCACGCGGCGGCAGCGCGTAGCGGTTGGACTGGAAGATCTGGGTACCGTCGGAGGCCCAGATCTGGACCACGTAGTCCACGCCCTCGTGTGCATCGGCGTCCAGGCGCGGCACGGGCAGCGGCAGTCCGCCGCGCAGCAGGAAGGCCATCTGCTGCAGCTGGTAGTCGAACATCGCATCGGCCTGCTGCAGGGCGCTGCGGTAGGCCGAGGAGGCCTGCAACAGCGCCGCCAGCACGATGGCGCTCATCACCCAGGCCATCAGCCGCCGGCGCAGGGAGTGGGGACGTGGCGTGCCGGTGGGGTTGTTCATGCCCGCGGTATCAGGTAGCCCAGACCCCGCACGGTCTGGATCACGCCGGGGCCGAGTTTCTTGCGCAGGCCGTGGATGTACACCTCCACGGCATTGCTGCTGACATCGTCCTTCCAGCTGTAGAGCTTTTCCTCGATCTGGGCGCGTGAGTACAACACGCCGGGACGCGACAGCAGCACCTCGAACACGGCCCATTCGCGGGCTGACAGGACGATGGCGGTAGGCTCGGCGCCATCGGAGGCGGCACGGGTGATCTCGTGGGTGTTGGTGTTGATGCGCAGGCCGTGCAGCTCGACCACCGTCTCGGCACGCCCCGCGCTGCGGCGGATCAGGGCGCGGATGCGGGCCAGCAGTTCGTCGAGTTCGTAGGGCTTGAGCACGTAGTCGTCGGCCCCCGCGTCCAGCCCGGCGATGCGGTCGCCCACCGCATCGCGGGCCGTGACCACCAGAACGGGCGTGCTGTCGTGCCGCGCGCGCAGGTTTTTCAGCACCTCCAGCCCGTCCCGCTTGGGCAGGCCCAGGTCGAGCAGCACCAGGTCGTAATGCTGGCTCTTCAGCGCCGTCTCGGCCATCACGCCATCGCGCACCCAGTCCACGGCGAAGTGTTCGGCCCGCAACACGTCGAGCACGGTCTCGCCGATCATCATGTCGTCTTCCACCAGCAGCAGCCGCACGCAGTGCCTCCTTCGTCCACGGGGCCGTGGGGCCCGGTGCGGGATTGTCGCGCGGTGGGGCGGCGGGAGCTTAGTGCGGACTTAAGGGGCCGCGCGGCCGGCCGCCCGGTCCAGCGGGATCAGGGCTCGACGCCGACCAGTTCTGCCAGCTGCTCCGTGGTCATCGAGCCGCCGCGCATCACCGTCTGGTTGGTGCGCACGTTGTGGGCAAAGATGTAGGGCACGGATTCCAGCGAGAAGGCATTGAACAGCGCCGTGTTCGACTTCACGGCGGCCGTGGCGTCATCGGGGATGCTCGACGCTGCCGAGACACCGCCGCTGCGCGCGAGCAACGACTTTTCGTGCTCCGCCATGGTCGTGGCCGGGTCCTTGGAGGACAGGATGGTGGCGCCTTGCGGGCCGCTGGACGCGTTGAGCAGGCTCACCGGCATCCACACGAACTTGAGCTTGCGCTGCAGCGGGATCGAGGCTTCCCACAGGTGGCCGCAGTGCGGGCACTGGGGGTCGAAGAAGATGTAGACCGGATTGGCCGCCATCATCGAGCCCACGGTGAAGCCCTTGCCTTCGGCGGCGACGATTTCCAGGGTGGGCGTGCGCTTGCCTGCGGGCGCCGCCGGGGCCGCGGTGC
The DNA here is from genome assembly GCA_965278985.1 of Burkholderiaceae bacterium. Taxonomy (GTDB): domain Bacteria; phylum Pseudomonadota; class Gammaproteobacteria; order Burkholderiales; family Burkholderiaceae_C; genus CAISIP01. The sequence goes on from OZ257131.1 coordinate 6,416,952, forward strand.
TGGCAGTGGCTTCGGGCTCCTTGGAGCAGCCGGCCAGCGCCAGCAGAGAGGCAGCCGGCACGGCGGCCAGGAGGGTTCGGCGAGAAAGGTGCACGCGGGAGCTTTGCATGGAAATCGGTCGTGAAGTGGAAGGGAGTCTGCTGTATGGAGACGGGTTCGTGCTGGAAGTTCAGCCCGCCGCGAAACGCGCGCGGTGACGGGCGACCTGCATGCGCACCTGGGCGGGTGCCGTGCCGCCGGCGATATTGCGCGCCGCCAGCGAGCCGCGCAGGCTCATGACGTCGTACACGTCCTTCTCGATGGAGGCATGGAAACCCTGCAGCACATTGAGCGGCAGTTCGGACAGGTCGCAGTTGTGCGTGCCGGCCGCCTTCACCGCATGCGCCACCGTCTCGTGCGCGTCGCGGAAGGGCAGCCCCTTCTTCACCAGGTAATCCGCCAGGTCGGTGGCCGTGGCGTAGCCGCGCGCGGCGGCCTGCTCCATGGCCTGCGGCATCACGGTGATGCCCTCGACCATCTCGGCGAAGATGCGCAGCGTGTCCTTCAAGGTGTCCACCGTGTCGAAGAGCGGCTCCTTGTCTTCCTGGTTGTCCTTGTTGTAGGCCAGGGGCTGGCCCTTCATCAGCGTGATCAGGCCCATCAGGTGGCCCACCACGCGACCGGTCTTGCCGCGGGCCAGTTCGGGCACGTCGGGGTTCTTCTTCTGCGGCATGATGGACGAGCCGGTGGTGAAGCGGTCGGCGATCTTTATGAAACCGAAGTTCTGGCTCATCCACAGTATCAGTTCTTCGGACAGGCGGCTGATGTGCACCATGGCCAGGCTGGCGGCGGCCGTGAACTCGATGGCGAAGTCGCGGTCACTCACGGCGTCCAGGCTGTTCTGGCAGATCTGGGGGTGGCCCTGCGCGTCCACCATGCCCAGCGTCTTGGCCACACGCTCGCGGTCCAGCGGGTAACTCGTGCCCGCCAGTGCGGCGGCGCCCAGCGGCAGGCGGTTCACACGGCGGCGCACGTCGGCCATGCGCTCGGCGTCGCGCGCGAACATCTCCACGTAGGCCAGCATGTGGTGGCCGAAGCTCACGGGCTGTGCCACCTGCAGGTGCGTGAAGCCGGGCAGGATCACGTCGATGTGCTTCTCGGCGATGTCCACCAGCGCCTTCTGCAGCGCGGTCAGCAGGCCGTCGATGAGGTCGATCTCGCCGCGCAGCCACAGGCGCACGTCGGTGGCCACCTGGTCGTTGCGGCTGCGGCCGGTGTGCAGGCGCTTGCCGGCGTCGCCCACCAGTTGGGTCAGGCGGGCCTCGATGTTGAGGTGCACGTCCTCCAGGGCCAATTTCCACTCGAAGGCGCCGGAGTTGATCTCCTCGGTGATCTGCGCCATGCCTTTCTGGATGGCGGCCAGGTCGGCGGCACCGATGATGCCCTGCGTGGCCAGCATCTCGGCATGGGCCAGCGAGCCGGCGATGTCCACTTGCCACAGGCGCTTGTCGAAGAACACGCTGGAGGTGTAGCGCTGCACCAGCTCGCTCATGGGCTCGGAGAACAGCGCGGACCAGCCGGCGGACTTGTTGTCTAGTTGGTTCTGGGACATGGAGAGGGCCGTGGGGGGCGGTGGCTGCGCGCTGCGGGCGCGGGGATCACCAATAATCGGGCGACAGGACCCGACGCGCGGATGAAAGATACCGAAATTTTATCGACCTTTCAGGAGCTGGAGCCGGAGCAGCCGGCCCCGGTGCCCGCGCGCGCGCTGGTCTTCGATGCCTGCCAGGTAGGGCTGGTACTGCGCACCGTGCTCTTCGTGGAGCTGGTGGTGGCCATCGGCGCGATGTTCGTCGCGGTCGACCCCTTGCAGTGGCTGCTGCGGTTGTCGGTGTGGACGGGGGCGGTGCTGCCCGCCACGTTGCTGTGGCTGATCGTTGCCTGCAGCCTCAAGACCCTCCTGGCGCGGCTGGACCGGCCCTGGCAGTACACGGCGGGTGTCGCCCTGGGTGCCCTGGCTGGACTCTACGGTTGCGCCATGCTGGTGATGGTCGACCTGCTGGGCGTGGGCGAGCAGCCTCCCTGGGTGGCCTGTGCCTTCACGGGCGCAGCGCTGGCGGCGGTGCTGGTGATGGCCCTGGTGCTGCGGGCACGCGGCCGGGCCCCGGCCGCCACCACTGCCCGCCTGAGCGAGTTGCAGGCGCGCATCCGGCCGCATTTCCTCTTCAACACCCTGAACAGCGCGATCGCGCTCGTGCGGGCCGAGCCGGCCAAGGCCGAGACCCTTCTGGAGGACCTGAGCGACCTGTTCCGCCATGCGCTGGTGGACCAGGGGGAGTCCGTGACGCTGGCGCAGGAGGTGCTGCTGGCCGAGCGGTACCTGGCCATCGAGCAGGTGCGCTTCGGCGAGCGGCTGCAGCTGGAATGGTCCCTGGACCCCGCGGCGGGGCCGGCGCGCCTGCCGCCCCTGCTGTTGCAGCCGTTGGTGGAAAACGCCGTGCGCCATGGCGTGGAGCCCAGCGAAACGGGCGCTACCGTGCGGGTGTCCACGCGCCGCAAGGGTTCGATGGTCGTGGTCAAGGTGACCAACACCGTGCCGGCGGGCAGCGGCGAGCCCGGCCACGGCGTGGCGCTGGACAATGTGCGGGACCGCCTGCGCCTGTTGCACGACGTGCAGGCGAAATTCCGCTGCGGGCTGGTCGATGGGGTCTACCAGGTGCGCATGGAGCTTCCGTTGTAGGAAGATCGGGGTGTTGCCGCAAGCGGGTGCAGACAAACACGCGGGGCAGTGGGGAGCGGGACCACCGGGGGGTGGATGGCAGTCGACGCGGGGGGTAGCCATGGGTGAATCGCACAGGCCGCACGCCGGACATGCGGCGCATGCAGCCAATACGGCGCATACGGCGCACACGGCGCACAAGCCACTGGTGGCGTTGATCGTGGACGACGAGGCGCTCGCGCGCCAGCGCCTGCGCACGCTGCTGGACGAGTGCACAGCGCCCGTCGTGACGGTGCTGGACGACGTGGCGAACGCCGCGCGGGCGCAGGCCGTGCTGGCGCACCAGGCGGTGGACGTGGTGTTCCTCGACGTCCACATGCCCGGCATGGACGGCCTGTCGCTGGCGACGATCCTGCGCGCCCTGCAGCCCGCGCCGGCCATCGTGTTCGTCACCGCCCACAGCCAGCATGCCGCCCAGGCCTTCGACCTGGACGTGGTGGACTACCTGACCAAGCCCGTGCGGCTGTCGCGGCTCATGGTGGCCCTGCAGAAGGTGCAGCGCCAGCGCCAGCCCCTGCCACCGGCGTCGGCCCTCGCGGCTCCCGAAGGTTTCCTGACCATCGTCGACCGGGGGCGGGTGGAAAGGGTGCCGATCCACGAGGTGGTCTACCTCAAGGCCGAACTCAAGTACATCACCGTGCGCACGACGGGGCGCAGCTACATCCTGGACGCCTCGCTGAGTGAACTGGAGCAGCGCCACCAGCCGCACTTTTTGCGCGTGCACCGCAACGCCCTCGTGGCGCGGCGCCTCGTGCGCGCGCTGGAGAAGCACTTCGACGAGGAAGAAGGCGAAGGCTGGGCCTTGCGCCTGCAGGGCGTGGACGAGCCGGTGGCGATCTCGCGGCGGCAGCTGCCGGCGGTGCGGGAGTTGCTGTCGGCGGGAGCCTGACGGCGGGAGACTGAAGCCCTGCGCCTTCAGCCCGTGTTGCGCAGCCCTGCCGCGATGCCGTTGATGGAAATGTGGATACCGCGGCGCAGGCGTTCGTCGGCCTGGCCGGCGCGGTGGCGGCGCACCAGTTCGACCTGCAGGTGGTGCAGCGGGTCGATGTAAGGAAAGCGGTGGCGTATGGAGCGCTGCAGCGAGGGGTTCGTGGCCAGCCGCTGCTTGTTGCCGGTGATCTGTGCCAGCGCGTCGGCGGTGCGTTTCCATTCGGCGTCGATGGCGCCCTGGATGCGGTTGCGCAGCTTGGTCTGCGTGACCAGCTCGGCGTAGCGCGAGGCCAGGGCCAGGTCGCTCTTGGCCATCACCATGTCCATGTTCGACAGCAGCGTGTGGAAGAAGGGCCACTGGCGGTACATCTTCTGCAACAGGGCCAGCCGGGTCTTGCGCTGCGCGGCGTCGGGTGCGGCGGCCAGGAAGGCGGAGACCGCGGCACCGAAGCCATACCAGCCCGGCAGCGTGAGGCGGCACTGGCCCCAGCTGAAGCCCCAGGGGATCGCGCGCAGGTCCTCGATCTTCTGGGACGCCTTGCGCGAAGCCGGGCGCGAGCCGATGTTGAGCTCGGCGATCTCGCGGATCGGGGTGGCCTCGAAGAAGTATTCGGTGAAGCCGGGTGTCTCGTAGACCAGCGCCCGGTAGGCCGCCATGCTGGCCTGCGAGAGCTCGGCGGCGGCCTTGAGGTATTCCTTGGTAGCCGGGCGCGTGGGCTGCAGCAGTGTGGCCTCCAGCGTGGCCGCCACCAGGGTCTCCAGGTTGCGCCGGCCGATCTCGGGGTTGGCGTACTTGGAGCCGATGACCTCGCCCTGTTCGGTGAGGCGGATCTGCCCGCGCACCGTGCCCGGGGGCTGCGCCAGGATGGCCTGGTAGCTGGGGCCGCCACCGCGGCCCACCGTGCCGCCGCGGCCGTGGAACATGCGCAGGCGCACCGGGTCGCCGGCACCCGGCTCGCGGGCCAGGGAATCGAAGAGCTCCACCAGTGCGATCTCGGCGCGGTACAGCTCCCAATTGCTGGTGAAGATGCCGCCGTCCTTGTTGCTGTCCGAGTAGCCCAGCATCACGTCCTGCTCGTTGCCGCCGCGGCGCACCAGCGCGCGGATGCCGGGCAGGGCGTAGAACTCGCGCATGATGGCCGGCGCGTTGTGCAGGTCGGCGATGGTCTCGAACAGCGGCACCACGATCATCTGCGCCTGGGCGTCGTCGTCCAGCGTGCCCTGCATCAGGCCGGTCTCCTTCTGCAGCAGCAGCACCTCCAGCAGGTCGCTGACGGTCTCGGTGTGGCTGATGATGTAGTGGCGGATGGCCAGGGCGCCATAACGCGCCAGCATCTCGCGTGCGCATTCGAAGATCGCGAGTTCGGACCGTGCGTGGTCCGAGTACCCGTGGTGCAGCACACGCAAGGGCCGCGCGTCGTTCAGCAGGCGCAGCAGCAGCGTGCGCTTGGCCGCCTCGTCCAGCGACGCGTATGCCGGCTCGATGCGGGACACGGCGAGCAGCTCGTCCACCACCTGTTCATGCTTGTCGGAGCTCTGGCGCAGGTCCACGGTCGCGAGATGGAAGCCGAACACATCCACCGCGCGCATCAGCGGCAGCAGGCGCTGGGTCGCCAGGTCGGCGGCGTGGTGGCTGCCCAGAGACTGGTGGATGGTGCGCAGGTCGGCGCTGAAGTCCTCGGCCCGCAGGTAGGGGTTCTGCGGCGCGATCGCATGGCGCGCGGCGCTGCCGCCGGTGAAGTCCTTGAGGGTGGCGGCCAGGCGCGCGTAGATGCCGGTCAGCGCGCGCCGATAGGGCTCGTCCTGGCGGTGCTCGTTGGTGTCGGGCGAGCGCTCGGCCAGCGCCTGCATCTGGGGCGTGCACTGCACCAGCGTGGCGGACACGGACAGCTCCGCGCCCAGGAAATGCACCTCGGTCAGGTAGTGGCGCAGCGCCAGCTCGGACTGGCGCAGCAATGCGTAGCGCAGGGTGTCGGCGCTGACGTTGGGGTTGCCGTCGCGGTCGCCACCGATCCACTGGCCCATGCGCAGGAAGCTGTGGATGCCGTCCTGGCCCAGCTCGCGTTCCAGGTTGGCATAGAGCTTGGGGATCTCGCGCAGGAAAGTGGCCTCGTAATAGGACAGCGCGTTCTCGATCTCGTCGGCCACGGTGGGCTTGGTGAAGCGCAGCAGGCGTGTCTGCCACAGCTGCAGCACGCGTGCGCGGATCTGTGCTTCGTTGGCGGCGAGTTCGCGCGGCGTCAGCGCGTCCTTGCGCACCGGCACCACCAGCGCGCGCAGCTTGATGGCGTCGCGCGCGGTGAGCAACTGCGCGATGCCGCGCTCCGCGTCCAGGATGCTCTTGCGTTGCACCTCGGTGGGGTGCGCGGTGAGCACGGGCGACACATAACTGCTCGCCAGCGAATCCACGATGGCCTGCGGCCCGATGCCCGCCCAGCGCAGACGCGACAGCGCCACCTCGATGCTGCCCTCCTGCGTGTCGCCGGCGCGCTCGTGCACCTCGCGCCGGCGGATGTGGTGCCGGTCCTCGGCCAGGTTGGCCAGGTGGCTGAAATAGGTGAAGGCGCGGATCACGCTGACCGTCTGGTCGCTGGACAGGCCGGTGAGCAGCTTCTTGAGTGCCCTGTCGGCCTCCTGGTCCGCATGGCGCCGGAAGGCGACCGACAGCTTGCGGATCTGCTCGATGAGTTCGTAGGCCGCCTGCCCCTCCTGGTCGCGGATCACGTCGCCGAGCAGGCGCCCCAGCAGCCGGATGTCGTCCACCAGGGGGCGTTCGTTTTCTCGCGCGCGCTTCGCGGCCGGAGCGGTCTCGGAACTGGTCATGGCGTGGGGGGAAGGGGAGTGGCCGCCTGGGAAAACGCGGAGGCGGGGCGCCGCTGCTGCATGCTAGCATCCTCTGTCGCACTGCAACATCGCTCTCTGCGTCATCGCTGTTACGCTCTCGTGCCCATGACGACACCCTCTTCCTCCCACCTCTCCCTCACCATCGCCACGCGCGAAAGCCGCCTGGCACTCTGGCAGGCCCACCACGTGCAGGAACAGCTGGCCGGCCACGGCCATGCCGTGCAGTTGCTGGGCATGACCACGCGCGGTGACCAGATCCTGGACCGCAGCCTGTCGAAGGTCGGAGGCAAGGGCCTCTTCGTGAAGGAGCTGGAGACGGCGCTGGAGGACGGCCGCGCCGACCTGGCGGTGCACTCCCTCAAGGACATGCCCATGGAGCTGCCCCCGGGCTTCGCGCTGGCCTGCGTGATGGAGCGCGAGGACCCGCGCGATGCCTGGGTGTCGCCCCACTGCGCGGACCTCGCCGCGCTGCGGCCGAATGCGGTGGTGGGCACCTCCAGCCTGCGCCGCGCCGCGCTGCTGCGCGACGCCATGGACCGCATGGGTCGTGACGACGTGCGCATCGCGCCGGTCCGCGGCAACCTGGACACCCGCCTGCGCAAGCTCGACGAAGGCCAGTTCGATGCCATCGTGCTGGCCGCGGCCGGCCTGAAGCGGCTGGGCCTGGCCGAGCGCATCCGCTTCTGCTTTTCGCCGCAGCAGATGCTGCCGGCGGCCGGGCAGGGCGCGCTGGGCATCGAGGTGCTCTCGCACCGGGCCGAGCTGCCCGCGGCGCTGGCGCCGCTGGGCCACCAGCCCACCTGGCTGGCGGTGGCGGCCGAACGCGCCGTGAGCCAGGCCATGGGCGGCAGCTGCTCCATGCCGCTGGCCGCCCACGCAGTGTGGCAGGGTGACCAGCTGCAGCTGGAGGCCGCGTGGGGCGCGCTGGCCGACGACGCCACGCAGGGTTTCGTCGCCACCACCGCCGTGGTGCGCACGCACGGCGAGGCCGTGGTGCAGGACCTGGCGCAGGCGGTGGTGCTGGGCCAGCGCGTGGCGCAGCAGCTGTGCGACGCCGGCGCCCAATGCGCCTCGCCGTCGTCCTGAAGAGGTCGGTTCCCATGCGCGTCGTCGTGACCCGGCCCGCCGAGGATGCGGCCCGCTGGGTGGAGGCGCTGGTACGCCACGGCCTGCAGGCGCAGGCACTGCCCCTGATCACGCTGGCCCCGCTGGAGGACACCACGCCGCTGCGGCAGGCCTGGGCGCGGGTGCAGGAATTCCAGGCCCTGATGTTCGTGAGTGCCGCGGCGGTGTCGCATTTCTTCGACCAGCGCCCGCCGGATACCGTGTTGCCGCGCCTGTGGGCACCGGGGCCGGGTACCGCGCAGGCGCTGCGGCAGCAGGGCCTGGATGCAGCACGGATCGTCCAGCCGGCCGCGGACAGTGCGCAATGGGATTCCGAGGCCCTGTGGCAGGCCGCGGCGCCCACGCTGCAGTCGCGCGCACCGGTACTGATCGTGCGCGGAGCGCAGGACCGTGGCGATGGCGCTCCGGCCGACGCGCGCGGCGCGGGCCGCGACTGGCTGGCGCAGCAGCTGCAGCTGGCCGGCGTGGCCGTGGAGCACGTGGCAGCCTACCGTCGCGGCACGCCGGTGTGGACGGCCACGGAGCAGGAGGCTGCGCGCGCACTTGCCGCGCCCGATGCCCTGTGGCTGTTCAGCAGCAGCCAGGCCTTGGACCACCTGCAGCGGCTGTTGCCCGGACAGGACTGGCAGGGCACCGCCGCACTGGCCACGCATCCCCGCATTGCCGAGGCGGCCCGGCAGGCCGGCTTCGGTGTTGTTTGGCCGTCACGACCCGCGATTTCCGAGGTGGTCGCGTCGATAGAATCGATTCGATGAACGCAGCAGCGCCAGAGCAGCGCGCGCCCGAATCCACTGTCGGCGCACGTTCCACGGAGGGAGCCGCACCACCACCACCGATGGTGGCGGTGCCGGCGCCCGCGCGCCCGATGGGCACGGCGGTGGCGGTGCTGGCGTTGGTGGTTGCCGCAGCCTCCCTGGCCGCCAACGTGATGCTTTGGGAGAGCTGGTCGTCCGCGCGACAGCAGCTGGCGCGCCAGAGCAGCGAGTCCCATGCCCAGGCGGTCGAAGGCCGCGCCATCGCGCAGCAGGCGCAGGAGCTCGCGCGCGACGCTTCGGCGCGCATGGGCGTGATGGAGCTGCGCCTGTCCGAGGTGTCGGTGCAGCGCTCGCAGCTCGAGGACCTGATCCAGAGCCTGTCGCGCTCGCGTGACGAGAACCTCGTGGTGGACATCGAATCAGCCTTGCGGCTCGCGCAGCAGCAGGCCCAGCTCACCGGCAGCGTGGAGCCGTTGGTGGCCGCGCTCAAGAGCGCCGAGCAGCGCGTGCAGCGCGCGTCCCAGCCGCGGCTGGCGCAGCTGCAGCGCGCGCTGGCACGCGACATCGCCCGCATCACCAGCACCGCCGTGTCGGACACACCCGCGATGCTGGTGCGCATCGACGAACTGCTGCGCATGGCCGACGACCTGCCGCTGGTGAATGCCGTGGCGGCGGTGAGCGCCTCCGGCACCCTGCAGCGCAGGGACAGCGACACCGCCCCGACGTGGTGGGGCCGTGCGCTGCGCATCGTGGGCGACGAGGCCAGCAAGCTGGTGCGCATCAGCCAGATCGAGCGGCCCGACGCGGCCCTGTTGTCGCCCGAGCAGTCCTTCTTCGTGCGCGAGAACTTCAAGCTCAAGCTGCTCAATGCGCGCCTGGGTTTGCTGGCGCGCCAGCTGGAGTCGGCGCGCGCCGACGTGGCGGCGGCGTCCGCCTCGCTGTTCCGTTATTTCGACCCGGGGTCGCGCCGCACGCAATCCGCCGCCGGCGTGCTGCAGCAGCTGCAGCTGCAGATGAAGACGCTGGAGCTGCCGCGCATCGATGACACGCTCGCGGCCCTGACCACGGCTGCGGCCGGTCGCTGAGCGGGAGCCGGCTGCGATGCGTGTCGCCCTCTGGTTCCTGGCGCTCTTCGCCGTGGCGGTGGCGGCGGCGCTCTTCGCGGGCGACAACCCGGGGTCGGTGACGCTGTTCTGGCCTCCGTACCGTGTGGACCTGTCGCTGAACCTGGCGTTGCTGCTGTTGATCGGCGCTTTCCTGACGGTGCACCTGGCGTGGCGCGCGTTGGCGGCGCTGTTCGCCATTCCGCGCGAGGCGCGCCAGTGGCGGCTGCGCCAGCGGGAGCGCAGCATGCAGCAGGCCCTGCTGGAGGCGATGGTGCAGCTGGTGTCGGGCCGTTTCGTGCGGGCGCGCAAGGCGGCCGAGTCCGTGCTGTTCCAGGTGCGCAGCCTGGAGTCCAGCGGTGACAAGCTGGGCTACGGCGAGCGCCTGCAGGCAATGTCCCACCTGGTCGCGGCCGAGGCTGCGCATTCTCTGCAGGACCGCGCTGCGCGCGAGCAGCACATGCACTCCGCGCTGGAGCACGCAGGCCGCGTGCCCTCGCCCGAGACACGCGAAGGCGTGCAGCTGCGCGCCGCGCGCTGGGCGCTGGACGACCGCGATGCGCCGGCCGCGCTGCAGATGCTCGAGGACCTGGGGCAGGGCGCGGCGCGGCGCACGCTGGCGTTGCGCATCCAGCTCAAGGCGGCGCGCCTGGCACGCCACACGCTGCAGGCGCTGGAGACGGCGCGCCTGCTGGCCAAGCACCGGGCCTTGTCCGAAACCGCCGCGCACGGCGTGTTGCAGGGCCTGGCGCTGGAGCTGCTGCAGTCCTCGCACGACCCTGCGCAGCTGCTGGCCGCCTGGGCCCAGTTGGATGCCGCCGAACAGGCCATGCCCGACGTGGCGATGCAGGCCGCCGAGCGGCTGCACATGCTCGGCGGCGATGCGTCGCTGGCACGCGACTGGCTGTTGCCGGTGTGGGAGGAGATGCTCGCGCGCGATGGCAAGCTCAATACCGCGCAGCGCGCGCGGCTGGTGCGCGTGCTGGAGGGCGGCTTCGCCCCGGCGCACACGGCACCCGACGTGGCGTGGTTGTCGCGCATCGAGACCGCGCAGCTGCAAAGCCCCGGTGACCCGATGCTGCAGTACCTGGCCGGTGTGGCCTGCCTGCGCCTGCAGCTGTGGGGCAAATCCCGCCAACTGCTTACGCAGTCGCTGAACCGCCTGCAGGATACGGACCTGCGCCGCAACGCCTGGCGCCAGCTCGCGCAGCTCGCCGAGCAGCATGGCGACCCGGATGCGGCGGTCGCCGCGTGGCGAAGCGCCGCGCTGTCCTGAAGCCCTCTCGACGCACTCGACGCGCCCACTCGATGCGCCGGTCGATGTCCGGCGCCCCATGAAAAACGGCACCCCTCGGGGTGCCGTTGCCTTGTCAGGCGGGTAGCGCTCAGGCGCCTGGTTGCTGCTGCTCGAAGGGCAGCTTCAGCTCGCGCAGGTCGCGCCGCGTCTCCACCAGTACCAGCGGGCCGTCGTCCAGCACCATGCGCGGCGGGCGCTCGCGCGGCACGTGGATGGGTTGCGGCTGGGCAGCGATGGCCTCCTGCGCGATGCGGATCTTGTCCGGATCGGAGTTGACCCAGTTCAGGCCGCTGGCCTGCGCGACCTCGGCCAGCTGCGAGACCGGCAGGTCGAAGGCCTGCACCTTCGGCAGTCCGGTGGGTGCCGGTGCGGCAGCGGTCACTACAGCGGCGGGGGCTGCTGCGGCGGTCACCACGGGCGCCGGGGCTTCGGCCACGGGAGCGGCGGCACCTGCGTCGAAGCCTTCCAGCGGCTGCTGCGCACGCGGCACGCGCGGGGCGCGTTCGGCACGTTCGCCACGCTCGCCGCGTTCGCTGCGTTCACCACGGGGGCCACGTTCGCGTCCGTAGCGGTCACGCCCGCGGCGCTCCTGCGGATCGCGGCCATCGGCGCTTTCCGCAGGGGTACCGGTGGCCTCAGCCTCGGTGGCGGGCGCGGCGGTGCCAGCTTCCACGGGTTGAATGTCCGCCGGTGCCGCAACGGCCGGCAGCTCGGAGGCCATCTGCACAGGTGCCGGGCTCAGCGCCTGCAGCTCGCCGTCGACCGGTGCGTCGAGGGTGCCTTCGGGTGCCGCGCCGGTGGCGTCGCGGCGACGGCCGCGCTCGGGGCGGCGGTCACCGCCACGGGGTTCACGGCTCTCACGGCCTTCGCGTCCGTTGCCGCCTTCGCGTCCCTCGTAGCCCTCACGGGTTTCGCGCTCGCCACGCTCTCCGCGATCACCGCGATCAGCACGGCCCTCGGGCGCCGCGCCTTCGCGGTCGGCCTGGCGTTCGGCGCGTGGAGGACGCTCAGTGTCTGCCGCCATGCGGTCCGTGCCATTGGCCGTGCCGTTGGCCATGCCATTGCCCGTGCCGTTACGCGGCCGCTCGTCGCGGCCGCGACCACCTCGCTCGCCGCGTTCGCCGCGCTCGGTGCGTTCACCTCGCTCACCGCGTTCGCCGTTGTTGCGGCCGCCGCGTTCACCGCGTTCACCACGGCCACCCGGCGTACCGTTGCCCGTGGCGGGCAGCGCGCCTGCTGCACCGGCTTCCGGGTTCAGCGCGATGCCTTCGGCGTCGAAGCGCTGCTCGCGGCTGCCGTTGCCCTGGCGTTCGCCACGGCCGCCACGGTTGCCACGGCCACGGCCTTCGCCACGGCCCTCGCCGCGGGCCTCGGAGCGGCCTTCGCCACCGCGGCCTTCACCGCGCGCCTCACCACGGCCACCACCCGAACGGCGTGCGCCGTCGCGCGCGGCCGGGGCTGCAGGTGCCGCCGGGCTGGCGGCAGGGGTGGGCGCCGGTGCCGGAGCGATGGGCGCTGGGGCGGCGGCGGGGGCGCCGAAGAAGGTCTTGATCCAGCCGAAGAAGCCCTTCTCGGCGGTCGGCTGCGCGGGCTGCGGTGCCGGGGCGGCCGGTGCCGGCGCGGCGGCAGGTGCTGCCGCCACGGGTGCGGGCACCTCGGGCTTGGGCGGCGCCACCGGTGCCGGTGCGTCGGGCAGCACGCCCTTGATCACCGGCGTCTGCTTGTTGGTCGGCTCCTGCGAACGGCGCGTCACGGCTGTGGGGTCTTCCACCTCTTCGGCCATCGTGTAGCTGGCGCGCATGCTGTCCAGGCGCGGGTCGTCGTGCTTGAGCCGCTCCATGCGGTAATTGGGCGTCTCCAGTGTCTTGTTGGGCACCATCAGAACGTTGATGCGCTGCCTGAGCTCGATCTTGGCGATCTCCGTGCGCTTCTCGTTGAGCAGGAAGGAGGCGACCTCGACCGGCACCTGGCACATCACCGAGGCCGTGTTGTCCTTCAGCGACTCCTCCTGGATCACGCGCAGGATCTGCAGCGCGGAGCTTTCGGTGTCGCGGATGTGGCCCGAGCCACCGCAGCGCGGGCAGGGGATGGAAGCACCTTCGGACAGCGCCGGGCGCAGGCGCTGGCGGCTCATTTCCATGAGACCGAACTTGCTGATGGAGCCGAACTGCACGCGGGCGCGGTCCTGGCGCAGCGCGTCGCGCAGGCGGCTTTCCACCTCGCGCCGGTTGCGCGACTCTTCCATGTCGATGAAGTCGATCACGATCAGGCCGCCGAGGTCGCGCAGGCGCATCTGGCGCGCAACCTCGTCGGCGGCTTCCAGGTTGGTGCGGGTCGCGGTTTCCTCGATGTCGCCGCCACGGATGGCGCGGGCCGAGTTCACGTCCACGGACACCAGGGCTTCGGTGTGGTCGATCACGATCGCGCCGCCCGAGGGCAGGTTGACGGTGCGGGCATAGGCCGATTCGATCTGGTGCTCGATCTGGAAGCGGCTGAACAGCGGTGCGTCGTCGCGGTAACGCTTGACGCGTGACGCATGCTCGGGCATCACGTGGGCCATGAACTGCTGGGCCTGGTCGTACACGTCGTCGGTGTCGATCAGGATGTCGCCGATGTCATGGTTGAAGTAGTCGCGGATCGCGCGGATCACGAGCGACGATTCCTGGTAGATCAGGAAGGCGCCCTTGCCGCCCTTGGACGCGCCGTCGATGGCGTTCCACAGCTTGAGCAGGTAGTTCAGGTCCCACTGCAGTTCGGGCGCGCTGCGGCCGATGCCGGCGGTGCGCGCGATGATGCTCATGCCGTTGGGATATTCGAGCTGGTCCAGCGCTTCCTTCAGCTCGGCCCTATCGTCGCCCTCGATGCGGCGGCTCACACCCCCGCCACGCGGGTTGTTGGGCATCAGCACCACGTAGCGGCCGGCCAGCGACACGAAGGTTGTCAGGGCCGCGCCTTTGTTGCCGCGTTCTTCCTTCTCGACCTGCACCAGCAGTTCCTGGCCTTCGCGGATGGCGTCCTGGATGCGCGCCTGGTTGGCCTGCACGCCGGGGGCGAAGTAGCTGCGCGAGATTTCCTTGAACGGCAGGAAGCCGTGGCGGTCCTCGCCGTAGTCGACGAAGCAGGCTTCCAGCGAGGGCTCCACGCGGGTCACGACCGCCTTGTAGATGTTGCCCTTGCGCTGTTCGCGCCCTTCGACTTCGATTTCATAGTCGAGCAGCTTCTGCCCATCGACTATCGCCAGGCGGCGTTCCTCTGCCTGCGTGGCGTTGATCAGCATCCGTTTCATGGCTACCGTTCCTCTTGGCTAACGAGGAGGCGGGGCGCACGAGCTTGCACGCCGCCTGCCTCCGGGTCCTGCGACCCCCTTCACATGCTCATGACGAGCAAACGATGCCAGTACAGACGGTTCGAAACGAGGGGAATGGCCTTGGGCACGCGGCGGGCATCTGCGTCACTTCAGATGGTGAGCCGCGGCGTTGGCGGTGGGATGGGGGCGAGGGAAAGAAGGAGCGCTGCCTGCGCTGGCGCGGGGGTGTTGTGCACCCGTGGCCATGGCGTCTCCCACGGGGCCGCACCGGCGAGCAGCGCGTGAACGCGCTCGCGGCATATGCCCATCAGGAAGAACAGCACCCACATGTCGCTTTGATCCGTGCGCCAACCGGGGTTGGCAACACTCGTATTCCAGTATCGTGATTCGAACTGTCGGCTTGCCCGCGTGCTGCAGCCAACCACCAGGGAACATGGACCCCTGGTCTGTCGTTGAGGCGTGCGGGAGGCATCGACCTGCCGGCGGGGCTGTCAGGGGCTTGTGGACTAAAATCCAGGGAAATCAACCACTTGCAGCACGTCGCCAGTGAAACAGATTATAGGGGCCAATCTGGCTGAAAACGCCGGGGCCCGCATCTTGCTGGTGGACGCGGAAGACGCCGGCCAGCGCCTGGACAACTTCCTGGTGCGCCAGCTCAAGGGCGTGCCCAAGACCCACATCTACCGCATCATCCGCAGCGGCGAGGTGCGCGTGAACAAGGGCCGGGCCACGGCCGAGCGGCGCATCGAGGCCGGCGACCAGGTGCGGTTGCCGCCCGTGCGCACCTCCCAGGCCGCGGAGCACAAGGCCGAGGCCATGGCCCAACCCGGTGCCGCACCGGCGCGGAGCTTCCCGATCCTGCTGGAAGACGATTGCCTGCTGGCACTGGACAAGCCGGCCGGGGTCGCGGTGCACGGCGGCTCGGGGGTGAGCTTCGGCGTGATCGAGCAGCTGCGCATGGCGCGGCCGGAGGCGCGCTTCCTCGAGCTGGTGCACCGTCTGGACCGCGAGACCAGCGGCATCCTGCTGGTGGCCAAGAAGCGCAGTGCGCTCAAGCACCTGCAGGACCAGTTTCGCGCCCGCGAGACCGGCAAGACTTACCTGGCGCTGGTGGCGGGGCAGTGGCCGGCGAAGCTGAAGGTGCTGGACAAGTCGCTGCAGAAATACCTGCTCCCGGGTGAGGCGGGCAGCGATGGCGAACGGCGCGTGCGGGTGGTGGCACGTGACCATCCCGATGCCATGCCTTCGCTCAGCCTGGTGCGGGTGGCGCAGTCCAACGGCCGCTACAGCCTGCTCGAAGTCACGCTCAAGACGGGTCGCACCCACCAGATCCGCGTGCACCTGGCGTCCGAAGGCATGGCCATCGTCGGGGACGACAAGTACGGCGATTTCGCGCTGAACCACGCCTTGCATCGCGCGCATGCCGCCGTGCCCTTGCGCCGCATGTTCCTGCATGCCTGGCGGTTACAGTTCAAACATCCTGTCAGTGGGTTGCCCATCCAGCTGCAGGCCGAGCTGCCCGCCGAACTGGCGCAGTTCCTGGCCCATGCGATGGCGCTGCCCGGCGCCCCTCCTGAACCACCATGACCGCAACGCCCCGTGCCCGCCGCTTCGACCTGATCGCCTTCGACTGGGACGGCACCCTGTCGGACTCCACCGCCACCATCGCGCGCTGCATCCAGGCGGCCGTGCGCGACGTGGGCGGCACGGTGCCCAGCGACGAACAGGCCTCGCATGTGATCGGCCTGGGGCTGATGCAGGCGCTGGCCCTCGCCGCGCCCGACGTGCCCAAGGAGAAATACCCCGAGCTCGGCCAGCGCTACCGCCACCATTTCATGGAGCGCCGCGATGACATCAGCTTCTTCGACGGGGCCTTGGCCATGCTGGCGGACCTGAAGGCGCGTTCGCATTGGCTGGCCGTGGCCACCGGCAAGAGCCGGCGTGGCCTGGACGAAGCGTTGCGGACGGACGCACTGGCGGGTGTCTTCGACGCTTCGCGCACGGCCGACGAGACAGCCGGCAAGCCCGACCCGCGCATGCTGCACGAGCTGATGCGTGAATTCGACGTGCCGCCCGAGCGTGTGCTGATGGTCGGCGACACCACGCACGATCTGCTGATGGCGCAGTCGGCTGGCTGCGCCAGCGTGGGCGTGAGTTACGGCGCGCATCCCCCGGCGGCCTTCGCCGAATTCCGGCCCCTGTTCGTGGCGGAATCGGTGCCCGCGCTGCGGGCCTGGCTGCTGGACCATGCCTGAGGACGCCGGCGCGCAGCCCATCGCGCTGTGCAATTCCCCCGACCTGGTGGACGGAGGACTGGCCGTGCCGTTCGACGTGCTGTTCCAGGGCCGCACCTGCAGGGCCTTCGCCATCCGCCACGCCGGTACCGTGCATGCCTACCTGAACCGCTGCACCCATGTGCCGATGGAGATGGACTTCCAGCCGGACCGGTTTTTCGATACCTCCAAACAGTGGCTGGTCTGCGCAACGCACGGCGCGATGTACGCGCCGGCCACGGGCGCCTGTGTCGGTGGGCCCTGCCGCGGTGGGCTGGTGTCCATCGCCCTGCTGGAGCGCGATGGTGTGGTGCACTGGCATACTGGCCCCCACCTGCAACCGGTGGATTTTTGACGGACCCCATGAACGAACCTTCTGACTTTCGCAATACCGATGCCCATTCCGCGTCGGCACAACCTTCTGCCGGCCGGCCTGCGGGCGCTGCCTCCGAAGGATGGGAGCGGGGGGTGCTGGAGAAGCTGGCCTTCGCCGCGCTGGCCGAGCAGCGCAGCGCGCGGCGCTGGCGCACCTTCGTGCGGGTGTCGTGGATCGTGCTGTTCGCCGTCGCGGCCTGGGTGCTGATCGCGCGCAATTACACCACCAGTGAGGTCTCGACGCCCCACACGGCGATGGTGGAGATCAAGGGCGAGATCGCCTCCGACGGGGATGCGAGCGCGGAGGTGGTGGTGAGTGCCGCCAAGGCGGCCTTCGAGGACGAAGGTGCGGTGGCCGTGGTGCTGCTGATCAACTCACCCGGTGGCAGCCCGGTGCAGGCCGGCATCATCAACGACGAGCTGCGCCGGCTGAAGGCACTGCACAAGAAGCCCGTCTACGCCGTGGTGGAGGAGACCTGCGCGTCGGCGGCCTACTACATCGCGGTGGCGGCCGACAGCATCTTCGTGGACAAGGCCAGCGTCGTGGGCAGCATCGGCGTGCTGATGAACGGCTTCGGCTTCACCGGCCTCATGGACAAGCTGGGCGTGGAGCGGCGCCTGCAGACGGCCGGCGCCAACAAGGGTTTCATGGATCCGTTCAGCCCGCAGACCGAGGCCCAGCGGGCCTTCGCGCAGGCGATGCTCGACCAGATCCACCAGCAGTTCATTGCGGCGGTCAAGCAGGGGCGCGGCCAGCGGCTGAAGGAAACGCCCGAGCTGTTCAGCGGGTTGTTCTGGACCGGTCAACAGTCGCTGGAGCTGGGCCTGGCCGACCAGCTGGGCAACCTCGACTATGTGGCACGCGAGATCGTGCAGGCCGAGAACATCGTGGACTACACGCACCGCGACAACGTGGCAGAGCGGCTGGTCAAGCGCTTCGGCGCGTCCATCGGCGAAGGCGCGATCCGCGCGCTGCGCAGCCTGCCGGCGATTCAGTAGCCGATATCGGGTTATCGCCCGATCAGGAACACGGCAGGCGTCTGGTTGTCGGGGCTCCAGCCGCCCTGGCGCCATTGCGCGACGGTGCCACTGCGCGTGCGGCCGCCCGGCAGGCTCAGGCCCGCGCTCACCGACAGCCGGGTCTGCGGCTCCAGCGCCTGCAGCAGGGCCTGCAGCAAGGCGGCATTGCGGTAGGGCGTCTCGATGCAGATCTGCGTCTGGCCGCTGCGTTGCGTTTCGGCTTGCAGCGCCCGCAGGCGGGCGGTGCGCGCTGCGGCCTCCTGTGGCAGATACCCGACGAAGGCGAAACTCTGGCCGTGCAGGCCGCTGGCGGCCAACGCCAGCATCAGGGACATCGGGCCCGCGAGTGGCACCACTTCCAGGCCGAGCGCATGCGCGGCGCGCACCACGGATGCGCCGGGGTCCGCGACCGCGGGCATGCCGGCCTCGCTGGCCAGGCCCATGGCTGCGCCACCTTGCGCCGCGGCGAGCAGCGGACGCGCGTCGAATTCGCCCGCGTGGTCGCCTTTCTTGTGCACCGCGCGCGGCAGTTCCACGATCTGCATCTCCTGCAGCGGGCATGCCAGGGGGTGGAAGGCCTGGATGCGCTTGAGATAGGCGCGCAGGGATTTCGCGTTCTCGCACACCCAGTGGCGCACGCCCGCGGCGGTGCGCAACGTGGCCTCCGGGAGCACGTCCGTCAACGGCACCTCGGTGGCGCAGCCGAAATCCAGCGGCGCCGGAACCAGGTAGAGCCGGCCCGGGGCCGAGGCGGGAGAGGTGCTCACGGAACCACGAGCCCCGCCGCGCGCAGCATCCGGCAGGTGCGGATCAGCGGCAGGCCGACCAGTGCTGTGGGGTCGTCGCTGTGGATCGCGTCCAGCAGGCTGATGCCCATGCCTTCGCTCTTGGCGCTGCCGGCGCAGTCGTAGGGCTGCTCGGCAAGCAGGTAGCGCTCGATCTCGGCATCGTCGAGCATGCGGAACTGCACGCGCACGGGTGCCAGGTCTTCCTGCTGGAAACCACTGGCCTCGCAGACCACGGCCACCGCGGTCTGGAACACCACGGCCTGGCCGCGCATCGCCTGCAACTGCTGCACGGCGCGTTCATGCGTGAGGGGTTTGCCCAGGGCCTGGCCCTGCAGGTCGGCGACCTGGTCCGAGCCGATGACCACGGCGTCCGGGAAGCGCTGCGCCACGGCCCGTGCCTTGGCCAGTGCCAATCGCCGTGCCAGGGCTTCGGGGCGCTCTCCCGGCAACGGACTTTCATCGACCTCGGGACCGGCCACGTCAAAGGGCAGCCCGAGGCGCTTCAAGAGCTCGCGCCGGTAGCGCGAGGTGGAGCCCAGGACCAGGCGCGGGGTGGGGGTTGGCATGGGGGGATTCTCGTACACTGCCCCGATGCCTTCCGAGCCTGCTCCCCCCCGTCTCGACGTCCGCGCCTTCGCGCAGGCCGGCCAGAAACGCTCCGGTACCGAGCCCCTGTCCGCCTTTGCCCGCCTGATGAAAGAAACGGGCGGGCGGGGTGCGGAGAACCCCGTGCGCTGGTCGGCGCAGGGCGAGCTGCGGCACCAGGGCCTGCCCACCGCTGCCGCCTGGCTGCACCTGCAGGTGCAGGCGAGCCTCCCGCTGACCTGCCAGCGCTGCCTGGGCGAGGTGGCGGTGCCGCTGGAGGTGGACCGCAGCTTTCGCTTCGTCGCCGATGAGGCCACCGCCGATGCGCAAGACGAGGAGTCCGAGGAAGACCTGCTGGTGGCGTCGGAGGACTTCGACCTGCATGCCCTGGTGGAGGATGAACTGATCCTGGAGCTGCCGCTGATTCCCAGCCACGACCAATGCCCGGCGCCGCTGGCGGGTGGCACCGCGGTGCCGGCGGCCGAAGAAAGCGAAGACCCTCCGAAGAAGCCCTCTCCCTTCGCGGTGCTGGCGCAGCTGAAGAAGCCCTCTACCGGCAGCAGCTAGCGCGATCCGCGCAATACGTTATACTCGTGGGCTTCGCGCCCGCTGGCTGTCCAGCCTTGGCGTAACCCCACCAACCCGATGCAGCACCGTAAGCCCGTTGTGGCGCGCTGCATCAACCACACCGAAGGAGCGGATCATGGCCGTCCAGCAAAACAAGAAGTCGCCTTCCAAGCGCGGCATGCACCGTTCGCACAACGCCCTGACGAATCCCGGCACCGCCGTGGAGCCCACCACCGGCGAAACCCACCTGCGCCACCACATCAGCCCGACAGGCTTCTACCGTGGCCGCAAGGTGCTGAAGACCAAGTCCGAAGCCTGAGCGCCATCCACGATCAAAGGCCCGATGCTATCTGCCCGATAGCATCGGGCCTTTGTGCTGCTGACGCCCTCGTGGTGCCTTCACGCCTCCCGCATTTCCCCGCCGCATGACCACCATTGCCGTTGACTGCATGGGGGGTGACCATGGTCCTTCGGTGACAGTGCCGGCCTGCCGCGGATTCCTGGAGCGGTTTCCCGAAGCGCGGCTGGTGCTCGTCGGCAAGCCCGACAGCCTGACCGCGCTCGCCAGCCATCCACGCGTGACCCTGGTCGCCGCCACCGAGGTGGTGGGCATGGACGACCCCATCGAGGTTGCCCTGCGGCGCAAGAAGGATTCGTCGATGCGTGTGGCGATCCAGCAGGTCAAGGACGGTGCGGCCCAGGCGGCGGTATCGGCCGGCAATACCGGCGCGCTGATGGCGATCTCTCGCTACGTGCTCAAGACTTTGGATGGCATCGACCGTCCTGCCATTGCCTTTGGCTTGCCCAATGCACGCGGTGGCGCCACCACCGTGCTGGACCTGGGCGCGAACGTGGACTGCACGGCCGAACACCTGCTGCAGTTCGCGGTCATGGGCTCTGCCCTCGTGTCCGCGATGGAGAACAAGGACCATCCCAGCGTGGGGCTGCTCAACATCGGCGAAGAGGTGATCAAGGGCAACGAGACCATCAAGCGCGCGGGCGAACTGCTGCGTGCCGCCGCGCGTGCCGGCGAGCTGAATTTCTCGGGCAATGTCGAAGGCAACGACATCTTCAAGGGCACGGTGGACATCGTGGTCTGCGACGGTTTCGTGGGCAATGTCGCGCTGAAGGCCACGGAGGGCGTGGCCAGTATGATCGGTGGCTACCTGCGGGCCGAGTTCTCGCGCAATCTGCTCACCAGGCTCGCCGCCATCGTGGCCTATCCCGTGCTGCGCGCCTTCAAGGACCGCGTGGACCATCGGCGCTACAACGGCGCCGCATTGCTGGGCCTGCGCGGCCTGGTGTTCAAGAGCCATGGCTCGGCGGACCAGATGGCTTTCGAGCACGCGCTGGAGCGCGCGTATGATGCAGCCCGCAACAACTTGCTGGACCGCGTCCAGGGCCGCATCTCCCGCGCCGTGCCCCTCCTCGAGGCCCACGCCGCAGCCGCCTGACTAGCGTGCCCGCCCAGAGAACGATGAGACGTTATTCCCGTATCACAGGCACCGGCAGCTTCCTGCCCCCGCGACGCCTCAGCAATGCCGACCTGGTGGCCGAACTGGCCACCAAAGGCGTCGAAACCAGTGACGAGTGGATCGTGGAGCGCACCGGCATCCGGGCGCGCCACTTCGCGGCCCCCGAGGTCTGCAGCAGTGACCTGGCCCTCGAAGCATCGCGCAGCGCGCTGCAGGCGGCCGGCGTGGACGCGAAGGACATCGACCTGGTCATCGTGGCAACCTCCACGCCCGACATGATCTTCCCCTCCACCGCCTGCATCCTGCAGCACAAGCTGGGCAGTGCCGGTGGCGCGGCCTTCGACGTCCAGGCGGTGTGCAGCGGCTTCGTGTACGCGCTGACCGTGGCCGACGCCATGATCCAGACCGGCGCCGCAACCAAGGCGCTGGTGGTGGGTGCCGAGGTGTTCTCGCGCATCCTCGACTTCCAGGACCGCACCACCTGCGTGTTGTTCGGCGATGGTGCCGGCGCCGTGGTGCTGGAGGCCTCCGACCAACCCGGCGTGCTGGCCAGCGACCTGCATGCCGATGGCAAGCACGTGGGCATCCTGTGCGTGCCCGGCAACGTGTCGGGTGGCAAGGTCATCGGCGACCCCTTGCTCAAGATGGACGGACAGGCCGTCTTCAAGCTGGCCGTGGGCGTGCTGGAGGATTCCGCACGCGCCGTGCTGGCCAAGGCCGACCGTTCGGCGGAGTCCGTGGACTGGCTGATTCCGCACCAAGCCAACATCCGCATCATGCAGGCAACCGCCAAGCGCCTCAAGCTGCCGATGGACAAGGTCATGGTGACCGTGGACCAGCATGGCAACACCTCCGCCGCCTCCATTCCGCTGGCGCTCGACGCGGGCGTGCGGGCGGGGCGCATCCGGCCCGGCCAGACCCTCATGCTCGAAGGCGTGGGCGGGGGCTTCACCTGGGGCGCCGTGCTGCTCCAGCTCTGATCGCACCGCGCAAGCGGGCCGCCGCGCGGCGGTCGCGCACACAACGGAAAACGATACGACATGAAAGCATTTGCCTTTGTATTCCCCGGCCAGGGCTCCCAATCGGTGGGCATGCTCGACGGATGGGGTGACCATCCCGTGGTTGCGGCCACCGTGCGCGAGGCCTCCGAGGCGCTGGGAGAGGACCTCGGCAAGCTGGTGCGCGAAGGCCCCAAGGAAGCCCTGGCGCTGACCACCAACACGCAGCCCGTGATGCTGGTGGCCGGTGTGGCTGCCTACCGTGTGTGGATGGACCAGGTGGGCATGGCACCGCAGGCCGTGGCCGGCCATTCGCTGGGCGAATACTCCGCCCTCGTCGCGGCGGGCGCGTTGACGCTGGCCCAGGCCGCGCCGCTGGTGCGCCTGCGCGCCCAGGCCATGCAGGATGCCGTGCCCGTGGGGACGGGCGCAATGGCCGCCATCCTCGGCCTGGAGGCCGCCAAGGTGTCGGCCCTGTGCGCCGAGGTCACTTCCACGCTCGCCGCGGGCGAGGTGGTGGAGGCCGTGAACTTCAACGATCCCGCGCAGACCGTGATCGCCGGCAGCAAGGCGGCGGTGGAGCGGGCCTGCGAGGTGCTCAAGGCCAACGGCGCACGCCGGGCCTTGCCGCTGCCCGTGTCCGCGCCCTTCCACTCGAGCCTGATGCGTCCTGCCGCGGAGCGGCTGCGCGAGGCGCTGGCGGCCGTGGACCTGCGCGCTCCGGCCGTGGCGCTGGTCAACAATGTGGATGTGTCCGTCGAGACCGACGTGGCCCGCATCAAGGACGCGCTCTACCGCCAGGCCTTCGGCCCCGTGCGCTGGGTCGAGACCGTGCAGGCGCTCAAGGCGCGTGGCCTGGAGGTGCTGGTCGAGAGTGGCCCCGGCAAGGTGCTCGCCGGCATGGTGGGCCGCATCGATGCGTCGATGCAGGGGCTGCCGATGTTCGATCCCGCCAGTCTCGAGGCCACGCGCGCGGCGCTGGAGGCATGAGCATGGCCGACACGCACATCCCCCAGGTGGCCCTGGTCACCGGCGCGTCGCGGGGCATCGGCCGCGCGATCGCGCTGGAACTCGCCACGCAAGGCTTCACCGTGGTCGGCACCGCCACCTCGCAGGCCGGTGCGGATGCCATCTCGCAGGCGCTGTCGCAGTACGGGGCGTCCCGTGGTGCGGTGCTCGACGTCACCGACTTGGCCGCTGTGGAAGCGGTGATTGACGGCATCGTCAAGCAGCACGGCGGGCTGCAGGTGCTGGTCAACAACGCGGGCATCACGCGCGACATGCTGGCCATGCGTCTCAAGGACGAGGACTGGGATGCGGTGCTCGACACCAACCTGAAGGCGGTCTTCCGCGTAAGCCGCGCCGTGTTGCGCACCATGATGAAACAGCGTTATGGCCGCATCGTGAACATCACTTCCGTGGTGGGAGCCTCCGGCAACGCCGGACAGAGCAACTACGCGGCCTCGAAGGCCGGCGTGGCCGGCATGACGCGCGCGCTGGCGCGCGAACTGGGCTCGCGCAACATCACGGTGAATTGCGTCGCGCCGGGCTTCATCGGCACCGACATGACGGCTGCGTTGTCCGAAGAGCAGCAGAAGGCGCTGCTGGGCCAGATCCCGCTGGGGCGCCTGGGCCAGCCAGCCGACATCGCCCACGCCGTGGCCTATCTGGTGTCGCCCAAGGCGGCCTACGTCACGGGACAGGAATTGCACGTCAACGGCGGCATGCACATGTAGCGCGTGCGCGCCCCATGCGGGGCTGCACACTGCCTGGAAGCAGGTTCAAGGCCGGATGGTTCGCCCGGTCGCCGTTTGGAGATGCCTCTCCGCCCGGCTAAAATCGCGGATTCTTTTACAACCCTCTGAGGGACCCTATGAGCGATATCGAAGCGCGCGTCAAGAAAATCATTGCAGAACAACTCGGAGTGGAGGAGTCCCAGGTCACCAACGCCAAGGCTTTCGTGGCCGACCTCGGTGCCGATTCGCTGGACACCGTGGAGTTGGTGATGGCGCTCGAAGATGAGTTCGGCATCGAGATTCCCGACGAGGACGCCGAGAAGATCACCACGGTGCAGAACGCGATCGACTACGCGAACACGCACCAGAAGGCCTGAAGCTTCTGCGCGCACTGCCTGGCCCCTTCGTCGCTATCGGCTGCGGGCCTGCGCACACACCCCGTTCTGCCGTCCGCGCGGAACTTCTCCCGATCACTGAACACCGATCCTCATGACCCGTCGTCGCGTCGTCATCACCGGCCTCGGCTGCATCAGCCCTGTAGGCAACACCGTTGCCGATGCGTGGGCGAACCTGCTGGCCGGCAAGTCGGGTATCGCCAACATCACCAAGTTCGACGCGTCGAACTTCGCCTGCAAGTTCGCGGGCGAGGTGAAGGGCCTGGACCTGGACACCTACATCCGGCCCAAGGATGCCCGTGGCATGGACACCTTCATCCACTATGGCATCGCTGCGGCGGTGCAGGCGGTGGAAGATGCGGGCTTGCCGACTGGCGAGGCGCTGGGTGAAGAAGCCTCCACGCGCATCGGTTGCCTGATCGGTTCGGGCATCGGCGGCCTGCCGATGATCGAGGCCACGCACGACGACCTCGTCAACAAGGGGCCGCGGCGCATCTCGCCGTTCTTCGTGCCGGCCTCGATCATCAACATGATCTCGGGCCATGTGTCGATGCGCTTCGGCTTCAAGGGTCCCAACATCGCCATCGTCACGGCCTGTACCACGGGTTTGCACTGCATCGGCGATGCGGGGCGGATGATCGAGTACGGCGATGCCGACGTGATGGTCGCCGGCGGGTCCGAGGCCACGGTGTCGCCCCTGGGCATCGGCGGTTTTGCCGCGATGCGGGCCTTGTCCACGCGCAATGACGACCCTGCGACGGCTTCGCGTCCCTGGGACCGCGACCGCGACGGCTTCGTGCTGGGCGAGGGCGCGGGCGTGGTGGTGCTCGAAGAGTACGAGCATGCCAAGGCACGCGGCGCGCGTATCTACGCGGAGCTGGGCGGCTTTGGCATGAGCGGCGACGCGGGCCACATCACGGCGCCCAACATGGACGGCCCCCGCCGCGCCATGCTGAGCGCGATGCGCAACGCCGGCGTGAACCCCGACGAGGTGGACTTCCTCAGTGCCCATGGCACGTCCACGCCGCTGGGCGACATCAACGAGACCAACGCCATCAAGGCCGCGCTGGGCGAGCAATCGCGCAAGGTCGTGGTCAATTCGACCAAGTCCATGACCGGCCACCTGCTGGGCGGGGCCGGTGGCATCGAATCGGTGTTCACCGTGCTGTCGCTGCATCACCAGAAGATCCCGCCGACCATCAACATCTTCAACCAGGACCCTGAGTGCGACCTGGACTACTGCGCCAACGTGGCGCGCGACGTGAAGATCGACGTGGCGTTGAAGAACAATTTCGGTTTCGGCGGCACCAACGGCAGCCTGATCTTCAAGCGGGTGTAGCGGCACTGCTCCGCACGCCGCCGTTCCTCCTCCCTTCACGCGCATGCACACGGCCCCCACGGTTACCTACCCGGTGGGCCGGTCCCGCGCCCGCAGCGTGGCCTTCTCGGGCGTGTGGCTGCTGGCCTTGGCGCTGACTTTGGGGTTCGTGGTCGAAGACGGTGCATCGCTGCGCGCGCTGTTCCTGGCCGTGGCGGCGCTGTCGGCCTACGGTATGGCGTGGCGGAGGCACCGCGAGGTGGAGGCGGGCCGGCTTGCCTGGGACGGTGTCACCTGGTGGTGGGAGCCGACCGTCGGCCACCGCATCGAAGGGCGCGTCGTGCCTTGCCTGGATGTTCAGTCCGTGGTCCTGGTGCATTTCGCGGCCAGTGCGGGGCAGGGCCGGTGGTTGTGGCTGGAGCAGTCCGCTGCGCCGCTGGTCTGGGGGCGCCTGCGCTGCGCCCTCATGCAGCCACCCGCGCGCCAGGATGCTGCGGGCGCGATGGCAGGTGCTTCCGCGGGACCGTGCTCTTGAGTGCCGCGCCCGAGGACCCTCCGGCGACCCCGGCAGTGGCCCCGAATCCGGACCTGCTGCTGGTGGAGCGCACGCTGGCGGGCGACCAGAAGGCGTTCGAGCTCCTGGTGGTGAAGTACCAGCGGCGCATCCAGCGGCTCATCGGTCGCATGGTGCGGGATGTGGACCTGGTGGAGGACATCGCGCAGGAAACCTTCATCCGCGCCTACCGCGCCTTGCACCAGTTCCGGGGTGACGCCCAGTTCTACACCTGGCTGTACCGCATCGCCGTGAACACGGCCAAGAAGGCCTTGATGGAGCTCAAGCACGACCCCACCGTGTCGGAAAGTGCGCTGCGCGCCGCCGACGATGAGGATGAAACTTCCCAGGCCAGAAATGAACCAACCACGGACGAAACCCCCGAATCGGAGCTGGCGGCCAAGGAAATCGGTGCCGTGGTGAATGCCGCCATGGAGGCGCTGCCCGAGGATTTGCGGCAGGCCGTGGTGTTGCGGGAGATCGAGGGTTTGAGCTACGAGGAAATTGCCGCCGCGATGGATTGCCCCATAGGGACCGTCCGGTCGCGCATTTTCCGGGCCCGCGAGGCCATTTCCGCCAAGGTCCGCCCTTTGTTGGCCCACCAGATTGGCAAGCGTTGGTAGGCCCCCGGGCCGAAGAGGGACAGAGATGAAGCACGACATTGCGCACGATCCACAGATGCTCTCGGCGCTGGCCGATGGCCAGTTGCGCGGGGAGGCCCTGGCGCAAGCGGTGGCGCAGGCCACGGAAACGGAAGAAGGCCGCGCGACCTGGCACGCTTACCACGTGGTGGGTGATGTGCTGCGCAGCGCCGATCTGGGCGTCGGTGCCGGGGATGCGGACTTCGTGGTGCGCTTTCGGCGGCACATGGCGGCGGAGGGCATCCCGAAGGATTTGGCGATGCAGCCGGACACGCCTGCCGTGGTGGTCGCGCTGGACCCACGCACTGGCACCTCCGTGAATCCCGTGGTGGCCGTGCAGGCTGCCCATCGCCGCTGGAAGTGGCTGGCAGTGGCGGCCTCCGTCGCCGCGGTGTCGGCGCTCGGCTGGCAGTGGATGGGGACAGGCCTGGTGCCCGCAGCTGCTCCGCAACTCGCCGTGCTGCAGCCTGCTGCGGGAACGGGTTTGGCGTCGGCGCCGGTGGCACAGGTCGCGCAGGCAGCCTCCTCGACCACGCCCCTCACCGAGGTGGCGGGCGCACCGGGTGTCATGCTGCGCGACCCGCGCCTGGACGAATTGCTGGCGGCGCATCGCCAGTTCGGCGGAACATCCGCATTGCAGATGCCGGCCGGGTTCCTGCGCAATGCCACCTTCGAAGGTTCTGGTCGATAGGCGGCTGGTGAACGGCATGTCCAAGCCTCTGCTGCATCCTGGAGCGCGGACCCTGGTAGCCTGCGCGGTGCTGTGGATGGCGCACACGGCCGGCGCGCAGGCGCCCGCCGGCGCAACCTCGTACACCGTGGCCGCCGCCGATGCCAGGATGGCCGAGCCGGGGATCGCGGAGTGGCTGATGCGCATGCACGAAGCCTCGCGGCGCCGCGCGTACATCGGGGTGTTCGTGGTGTCCTCGGCCAACAACATCTCCAGTGCGCGCATCTGGCATGTCTGCGATGGTGACCAGCAGATCGAGCGGGTCGAGTCGCTGACAGGCACACCTCGCTCCACCTTCCGCCACAACGACGCGGTGATCACCTTCCTGCCCGACAGCAAGACCGCCTTGTCGGAGCGGCGGGAATCGCTGGGCCTGTTCCCGGACCTGCTGAAGTCCGCAGACTCTTCCATCGCCCGCTTCTACAGCGCCAAGCGCCTGGGCGTCGAGCGGGTCGCGGGCGTGGACGCGGACATGGTCGTGCTCAAGCCCAAGGACGCATCGCGCTACGGCTACCGGATCTGGACCGAGAAAACCAGCGGCCTGGTCGTCAAGCTGCAGACCATGGATGTGGACGGCACGGTGCTGGAGCAGGCTGCGTTCTCCGAGCTGCAGCTCGACGCACCGGTCAGCATGGCCAAGCTCTCGCGCATGATGGGCCAGACCAAGGGCTACAAGGTCGAACGTCAGGAGCTGGTCAAGACCACGCCGCAGGCTGAAGGCTGGGAGCTCAAGGAACCGGTCGCCGGTTTCGAGCCCATGAGCTGCCACATGCGGCCTGTCGGCGGCACCGAAGGGGCGCAGTCGCGCAGCACGATGCAGTGGGTGTTCTCCGATGGGCTGGCTTCCGTCTCGCTCTTCGTGGAGCCGCTGGATCCGGCGCGCCATGTGCAGGAGGGCACGACCCGCATGGGCGCGACCCGCATGCTGGTGCGCCGCGTGGCCGACAAGTCGGGCGATTGGTGGCTCACGGTGGTGGGCGAGGTACCTCAGGCCACCTTGGCCGCGTTCGCGCAAGGGTTGGCACGCAGCCGATGACACCTGCCCGCAGGACTGATCTATGAATGGAGCAAACGCGATGATGGATTCGATTAGCTGGACCCGTATGCGGCATGGCCTGGTGGCTACCGTCTTGTGCTCGGTGATGGCCTTGACGGTGCCGGCCCCCTCCCAGGCGCAGGTGCAGGGCTTGCCCGATTTCACGCAACTCGTCGAGCAGGTGGGGCCCTCGGTGGTCAACATCCGCACGGTGGAGCGGGTCACGGCCCGGCAGCGCCAGGGCGGCGGCATGGACGAGGAGATGCTGGAGTTCTTCCGGCGGTTCGGTGTGCCCATTCCCAACATGCCGCGGCAGGCGCCGCGCCCGAACAGCCCGCAGCAGGACGAGGAACCCCGCGAACAGCCCCGCGGCGTCGGCTCGGGCTTCATCCTCACGTCCGACGGCTTCATCATGACCAATGCCCATGTGGTGGACGGTGCCGACGAGGTGATGGTGACGTTGACCGACGACCGCGAGTTCAAGGCCAGGATCATCGGCGCCGACAAACGCACGGACGTGGCCGTCGTGAAGATCGATGCCACGGGCCTGCCGGCGGTGAAGGTGGGCGACGTGAACCGGCTCAAGGTGGGCGAATGGGTCATGGCCATCGGTTCGCCCTTCGGCCTGAAGAACACCGTCACGGCGGGCATCGTCAGCGCGAAGCAGCGCGACACGGGTGACTACCTGCCCTTCATCCAGACCGACGTGGCGATCAACCCGGGCAACTCCGGTGGCCCGCTGATCAACCTGCGGGGCGAGGTCATCGGCGTCAACAGCCAGATCTATTCGCGCTCGGGTGGGTTCATGGGCATCTCCTTTGCGATCCCGATGGACGAGGCGATCCGCGTGAGTGACCAGTTGCGCATCTCCGGCAAGGTCGCACGCGGCCGCATCGGCGTGCAGATCGACCAGGTCACCAAGGATGTCGCGGAGGCCATCGGTATGGCCAAGCCCGCCGGTGCGCTGATCCGTGGCGTGGAGAGCGCCTCGCCCGCCGACAAGGCGGGTGTGGAGGCGGGAGACATCATCACGCGTTTCGAAGGCAAGAGCATCGAGAAGCACAGCGACCTGCCGCGCCTCGTGGGCAACACCAAGCCAGGCACGCGCAGCGCACTGACCGTCTTCCGGCGAGGCGCCACCAAGGAGCTGAGCGTGACCATCGGCGAGATGGAGCCCGAGACCGTGGCCGCCAAGCCCGCCGCGCCGGCGGAGAAGCCCAAGCCCACGGCGGCGGCGCAGAGCCTGGGCCTGACGGTCAGCGAGATCACCGAGGCGCAGAAGCGCGAACTCAAGCTGCGCGGCGGCGTGAAAGTCGATGCCGTCGCCGATGTCGCGGCGCGCGCGGGCATTCGCGAGGGCGACGTGATCGTGGGCATCGCCAACACCGAGATCGGCACCATGAAGGACTTCGAGGCTGCAGTGGCTGGCATGGACCGCAGCAAGCCCGTGAACATCCTCTACCGCCGAGGGGAGTGGGTGCAATACGCCGTGGTGCGCCCGGCACGGTGAGCCATCGGGAATGTCCCCCAAGCCTGAGCAAGGCGGGGGGTCTTTGTGGGCTGGGCGCCGCAGTTGCCGCCGATCCTAAAAATAAATTTCGGGGCTGCTGATCTCCTAAGTCTGTTTGCGATCACTAACATGAGCCCGGCATATGTGCGGGTTTGGTTAGAATAGGGGGCGCAGTTCGGGCATTGGCAGCATATCGGGAGCCTACAAGTCCACGATATGGGATGCCCACAGCGCTTCCCACCACGATCCACAGATCACTCACAAGTTGTCCAGAGACTTGCACTCCGATCGTGTTGATAACCTGTGTATAAATATCCTGTTGCTGACGTGCAACGACTGCCATCCGGCGACTTCGGTCTGTGCTTCCAGGGCTTTTTGCCTACAATGAAGTTCCAACTAATCGCAGTTGCCAATGATTGTTGGTTCAGGGCGCGTCAGACATGACGCGCCCTTTTTTATTTGCTGCGTCCTTTCCAATTCAATCACTTAAGCGTTCTCGTTGATGAAGCACATCAGAAACTTTTCGATCATCGCGCACATCGACCACGGCAAGTCCACGCTTGCGGACCGCTTGATTCAACGTTGCGGCGGCCTCGAAGCACGCGACATGGAAGCGCAAGTGCTCGACTCGATGGACATCGAAAAAGAGCGTGGGATAACCATCAAGGCACAGACCGCCGCACTGCATTACAAGGCGCGTGATGGCGTGGTCTACAACCTCAATCTCATCGACACACCGGGCCATGTGGACTTCTCGTACGAAGTGAGTCGATCGCTCTCCGCATGCGAGGGCGCATTGCTCGTCGTCGATGCAAGCCAGGGCGTGGAAGCGCAGACCGTAGCGAATTGCTACACCGCACTCGAGCTCGGTGTGGAGGTGCTGCCAGTGCTCAACAAGATGGACCTGCCCAATGCAGATCCGGAGAACGCGCGCGCTGAAGTCGAAGACGTGATCGGCATCGATGCATCCGAGGCCATTGCCTGTTCGGCGAAGACCGGCATGGGCATCGATGAGATTCTTGAAGCCATCGTCGCGAAGATCCCTTCGCCCAAGGGCAACGCAGAAGGCGCGCTGCGCGCCATGATCATCGACAGCTGGTTCGATGCCTACGTGGGTGTGGTGATGCTGGTGCGCGTGGTCGATGGCCGCCTGGCCAAGGGCGAGCGCATCAAGATGATGGCCACCGACGCGACCTACGAAGCCGGCAGCCTGGGCGTCTTCACGCCCGCCAACGAAGCGCGCGAGTCACTGGAGGCGGGCGAGGTGGGCTACATCATCGCCGGCATCCGCGAACTGCAGGCCGCCAAGGTGGGTGACACCATCACCTTGGTGCGGCCCGGCACTGGCGGCGCGGCCTTCACGGCCACGGAACCGCTGCCCGGCTTCAAGGAGATCCAGCCGCAGGTCTTCGCCGGCCTCTATCCCACCGAGGCCAACCAGTACGAGGGCCTGCGCGACAGCCTGGAGAAACTCAAGCTCAACGACTCCTCGCTGTACTACGAGCCCGAGGTGTCGCAGGCGCTGGGCTTTGGCTTCCGCTGTGGGTTCCTGGGACTGCTGCACATGGAGATAGTGCAGGAACGCCTGGAGCGCGAGTTTGACCAGGACCTCATCACCACCGCACCCAGCGTGGTCTACCAGGTGGTGAAGAACGACGGCGAGATCGTGATGGTCGAGAACCCGTCCAAGATGCCCGAGGTCGGCCGCACCGCCGAGATCCGCGAACCCATCGTGACCGTGCACCTCTACATGCCGCAGGAGTACGTCGGCGCGGTCATGACGCTGTCCAACCAGAAGCGTGGCGTGCAGATGAACATGGCCTACCACGGTCGCCAGGTCATGCTGACCTACGAGATGCCGCTGGGCGAGATCGTGCTGGATTTCTTCGACAAACTGAAATCGGTGAGCCGGGGCTATGCGTCCATGGACTACGAGTTCAAGGAGTACCGCGCCGCCGACGTGGTGAAGGTCGACATACTGCTCAATGGCGACAAGGTCGATGCGTTGTCCATCATCGTGCACCGCTCGCAGTCGCAGTACCGCGGCCGCGCCGTCGTGGCGAAGATGCGCGAGATCATTTCGCGCCAGATGTACGACGTCGCGATCCAGGCCGCGATCGGCGCCACCATCATCGCGCGTGAGACAATCAAGGCCCTTCGCAAGAACGTGCTCGCCAAGTGTTATGGCGGCGACGTTTCGCGCAAGAAAAAGCTCCTCGAGAAACAGAAGGCGGGCAAGAAACGCATGAAGCAGATCGGTTCGGTGGAAGTGCCCCAGGAGGCGTTCCTGGCCATTTTGCGGGTGGATGACTGATGCAGGCCCTGACATCCCTCATCCTCGCGGCCTTCGCGGCCTATGCCGCCGCCTGGTACACGGGCAGGATCGAAGGCAACTTCGCACTGCTGCTGTTGCTGGCCACGGTGGTCACCGGGCTCTACTGGTTCGCCGAGCGCTTCTACTTCTTGCCCAAGCGCCGCAGCGCGGCATTGGCACTGGAGTCCGAGACCACGCGCCGTCGCGCCGAGCTCGAGAAGATGGGTGTGCGTGGCGACGAGACCGATGTCGAGCATGCCAAGGTCAAGCTGCTGATGCAGCCCTGGTGGCTGGACTGGACCGCCGGGCTGTTTCCCGTGATCCTGGTGGTGTTCCTGCTGCGCTCCTTCCTGTTCGAGCCTTTCAAGATTCCCTCCGGGTCGATGATCCCCACGCTCTGGATCGGTGACCTGATCCTGGTCAACAAGTACCACTACGGGCTGCGCCTGCCGGTACTCAACACCAAGATCACCGAAGGCACCGCACCGCAGCGGGGCGACGTGATGGTGTTCCGCTACCCGCCCAAGCCCAGCCTGGACTACATCAAGCGGGTGGTCGGCGTGCCCGGCGACGAGGTGGCCTACCTCAACAAGCGGCTCACGGTGAATGGCAAGGTCATCGAGACGCGACAGGTGCAGGACTTCTTCGACGAAGACACCATGCGCTACACGCCGCAGTTCGAGGAGAAGCTCGGTCCCAAGCCGCACCGCCTGCTGATCGAGAACGACCGCCCCGCCTTCGTGCCTGGGGCCGACGAGTTCCAGTACAAGGAAAATTGCCGCTACAGTGTCGAGGGCGTGGTGTGCAAGGTGCCCGCGGGCCACTACTTCATGATGGGCGACAACCGCGACAACTCCCTGGACTCCCGTTTCTGGGGCTTCGTGCCGGACAAGAACATCGTCGGCAAGGCGGTGCTGGTCTGGATGAATTTCAGCAACCTCAAGCGCATCGGCACTTTCGACTGAGCCGCGACCCTGCCTTCTGGAGAACCCACGATGATCGCTGCCTCCTTGCCACGCCGCCAGCGCGGTGTTTCCTTCCTCGGCCTGCTCTTCGTGGTGGGCGTGCTGGCCGTCCTGGGGGTCGTGGGGGCGCAGGTCTTCCCCACCTTCGTCGAATACCAGGCCGTGCTGAAGGCTGCCAACAAGGCTGCCGGGGGCAGCACGGTGGCCGACGTCCGGCGCACGTTCGACAACGCGGCCAACATCGACAACATCAGCTCCATCAAGGGCTCTGACCTGGATGTCACCAAGGACGGCGACAAGGTCGTGGTGGCCTTCGCCTACCAGCGCGAGATCCATCTGGTGGGCCCCGCCTGGCTGACCCTCAAGTACAGCGGGCGTTCGAGGTAGCGTGGACGGTGATCTCCAGCTCCTGCAGCGGCAGTTGCAGCATGCGTTCGCGGATCCGCGCCTGCTGGCATGTGCGCTGACCCACCGCAGCCATTCGTCTGACCACAACGAGCGCCTGGAATTCCTGGGCGATGCGGTGTTGAACCTCTCCGTGGCCGACCTGCTCTACGAGCGCCTGCGGGCCCAGCCCGAGGGTGACCTCTCGCGCGTGCGCGCCAACCTCGTCAAGCAGGACACGCTGCACCAGCTGGCGCTGAAGCTGGACATCTCCAACAACCTGCGCCTGGGCGACGGTGAAGTGCGTTCCGGTGGCAAGAAGCGGCCGTCGATCCTGGCCGATGCCCTGGAGGCGCTGATCGGTGCCGTCTACCTCGACGGTGGCTACGTGGCCGCGCGCGCACTGGTGCTGCGGTTGTTCAAGGACGTGGAGATCAACCCCTCCATGTCGGCCATCGGAAAGGACGCCAAGACCGAGTTGCAGGAATGGCTGCAGGGGCGCAAGATGAACCTGCCCGTGTACCGTGTGGTCGGTACCATCGGCGCAGCCCACCAGCAATCCTTCGACGTGGAATGCGAGATTCCCGCGCTGGGGCTCAGCGAACGCGGCATCGGTGGGTCGCGGCGCGCGGGTGAGCAGGCCGCCGCGACCGCCATGCTGCAGAAACTGCGGAGCACCAAGCCATGAACGAGCCTTCCAACGAGAACGACAACGACAACGACAACACCGGGGATACCCAAGGCGCCGGGCTGCCGGCTGCCGGTACGGCCCCCGAGGGCGCGGCCGCGCCGCAGCGCTGCGGCTTGATCGCCATCATCGGCAAGCCCAACGTCGGCAAGTCCACGCTGCTCAACGCGCTGGTCGGCCAGAAGATCAGCATCACCTCCCGCAAGGCCCAGACTACGCGCCACCGCATCACCGGTGTGCGCACGCGTGGGGCCACGCAGTTCGTGTTCGTCGACACGCCGGGCTTCCAGACGCGCCACGGCAATGCCCTGAACCGCACGCTGAACAAGTCCGTGCTGGGCGCGATCCAGGACGTGGACCTGGTGCTGTTCGTGGCCGAGGCGGGGCACTTCAATGCCTCGGACGCCCAGGTGCTGGACCTCATCAAGGGCAGCGTGCCCACGCTGCTGGTGGCCAACAAGCTCGACCAGGTCGGTCGCCGCGCCGAGATCGCACCCTGGCTGCAGGAGATGCAGCAGCGCCATGCCTTCGCCGAGTTCGTGCCCATGTCGGCCAAGAACGCCAAGGACATCGAGCGCCTGTTCGGCATCTGCGAGAAGTACCTGCCCGAGCAGCCCTGGTTCCACGACGAGGACGAGCTCACCGACCGCAGCGAGAAATTCCTGGCCAGCGAGCTGGTGCGCGAAAAGCTCTTCCGCCTGACCGGCGACGAGCTGCCCTACACCTCTACCGTGGTGATCGACACCTTCGACGAGGAGGCGCCAAGGCGCAAGGGGCAGAAGCGCTTGGTGAAGATTGCCGCCACCATCATCGTGGAGCGCGACAGCCACAAGGCCATGGTGATCGGCGACAACGGCGAGCGCATCAAGCGCATCGGCACCGAAACCCGCGTGGAGCTGGAGAAGCTCATGGACGCCAAGGTGTTCATCGAGCTGTGGGTCAAGGTCCGCTCGGGCTGGGCCGACGATGAGGCGCGGGTGCGCAGCTTCGGCTACAGCTGACGCGCACCGACCTCTCGCACCCCGTCACCGCCGACACAGCTGCGTGGCCACCAAGCGCATCTCGGACGAACCGGCCTACGTCCTGCACCGGCACGACTGGAGCGAGTCCAGCCTGATCCTGGACGTGTTCACGCGCCACTACGGCCGCATCGCGCTGGTGGCCAAGGGTGCCAAGCGCCCCAGTTCCAGCTTCCGTCCCATCCTGCTGCCGCTGCAGCCGCTGCATGTGGCCTTCGGTGGCGATGCCGAGATCCGCACCCTCAAGTCCGCCGAATGGCAGGGCGGCCATGTGATGCCCACGGGCGACGCGCTGTTGTCGGGCTACCACCTCAACGAGCTGGTGCTCACGCTGCTGGCGCGTGACGATCCGCACCCCCAGCTCTTCGATTTGTACGGCGACGTGGTGCGGGTCGTGGCGTCCCGCCACGGCGAGGTGCTGCAGACGGCGCTGCGGGCCTTCGAGTTGCTGCTGCTGCGCGAGATCGGCGTGTTGCCCGACCTGCAGCAGCAGACCTTGACCCTCGACTCGCTGCAGGACACCGAGCGCTATTGCCTGGTGCCCGAAGGCGGATTGCGCCTGGCCGGCGCGCAAGAGCGGCACGCCCTGCGCGGTGCGCAGTGGCAGGCCTTGCAGCAGGCCATGGACGAGGGCCGCAGCTTCGGCGACATGCTGCAGGCCTGCGCGCCGGTGGCGGGCGAACTGAAAGCGCAGCTGCGCGTGCTGCTCAACTACCATTGCGGCACGCGTACCCTGCGCACGCGCCAGATGATGATCGATCTGCAAAATCTGTGAACGCAGCCGAAGGCTCTTCATGACCACACCCACCGCCCTGTCCGTCAACCTCAACAAGGTCGCCCTGGTGCGCAACACGCGCCACCTGGGCATCCCCTCGCCCGTGCGCGCGGCCGAGCTGTGCCTGCAGGCGGGTGCCCACGGCATCACGGTGCACCCGCGGCCTGACCAGCGCCACATCCGCCCGCACGACGTGCACGAGCTGGCCGAGGTGGTGCGCCGCTGGCCGGGGCGCGAATACAACATCGAAGGCAATCCGACGCAGAACCTCATGGACTACGTGCGGGTGACGCGTCCGCAGCAGTGCACGCTGGTGCCCGACAGCGAAGGCCAGTTCACCAGCGACCACGGTTGGGACCTGCAGGCCGATGGCGACCGGCTGCGCCCGCTGATTGCCGAGTCCAAAGCCCTGGGTGTGCGCGTGAGCCTGTTCATGGATCCCGATCCCGCGGCCATGGCGCTGGCGAAGGAGGTGGGTGCCGACCGGGTGGAGCTCTACACGGAGCCCTATGCCGCCGCCTGGGCCGACCCCGCGCAGCGCGACGTCCAGACCGCGCGCTACGCGGCCGCGGCCCGGGCTGCGCTGGATGCAGGCCTGGGCATCAATGCCGGCCATGACCTCAGCCGCGACAACCTCACGTGGTTCCTGCGCCATGTGCCCGGTGTGCAGGAGGTGTCCATCGGCCACGCGCTGATCTCCGACGCCCTGGAGCTGGGCTACGAGCAGACGGTGCGCGCCTACCTGCAGTGCATCCTCGACGCGGCGGAAGACTGACACAGCGAACCCCGTGATCTACGGCATCGGCACCGACATCTGCGACATCCGGCGCATCCGCGCCAGCCTGGAGCGCCACGGCGACCGCTTCGCCGAGAAGATCCTCAGCGAGGCGGAACTCGCCACATGGCGCCAGCGCAGCGCACGCTGGCCCGAGCGCGGCGTGCGTTACCTGGCGACGCGTTTCTCGGCCAAGGAGGCCTTCAGCAAGGCCATCGGCATGGGCATGCGCATGCCCATGACCTGGCGGCTGTGCGAAGTGGGCAAGCTGCCCAGCGGCCAGCCGGTGATCGTGCTGCACGGGGTGCTCAAGGCCTGGTTCGAAGAGCGCAGTTTGCGTGCACACGTGACTGTCACCGACGAGACCGATTACGCGGCCAGCTTCGTGGTCGTCGAAACCCCCTGACAAGCCCACCCGCATGCAACACGCTCCCCTGGTCATCGACGTCGCCGGCCTGTCCCTGACCGACGACGACCGCCGCCGCATCAGCCATCCTCTGGTGGGGGGCCTGATCCTGTTCGGCCGCAACTGGCGCGACCGCGCGCAGCTCACCGTCCTGTGCGCCGAGGCCAAGGCGCTGCGCCCCGACCTGCTGGTGTGTGTCGACCACGAGGGCGGGCGCGTGCAGCGCTTCCGCACCGATGGCTTCACGCACCTGCCGCCGATGCGGGCGCTGGGCCAGCTGTGGACGGACGCCACGCGCGAAAGAATCCCGGGCGATGCCGCACTGCAGGCCATGTCGATCGCCACGGCCTGCGGCTACGTGCTGGGCGCCGAGCTGCGCGCCTGCGGGGTGGACTTCAGCTTCACGCCCGTGCTGGACCTGGACCATGGCGGCAGCAGCGTGGTCGGTGACCGGGCCTTCGCGCGCGATCCGCGCGTGGTGGCGATGCTGGCGCGCAGCCTCGTGCAGGGCCTGCAGCAGGCCGGCATGGCCCATTGCGGCAAGCACTTTCCCGGCCACGGCTTCGTGCGGGCCGACTCGCACACCGCCGTGCCGGTGGACCGGCGCAGCCTGAAGGCCATCCTCGCCGACGACGCCCAGCCCTACCGCTGGCTGGACACGGTGCTGACGGCCGTGATGCCGGCGCATGTGGTGTACCCCAAGGTGGACAGCCGGCCCGCGGGTTTCTCGCGGCGATGGCTGCAGGACATCCTGCGCGGACAGCTGGGCTTCGGCGGCGCCATCTTCAGCGACGACCTCAGCATGGCTGCCGCCGGCGTGGTCGAGGGCCGCACGCTGGACTTCAGCGAGGCCGCACTGGCAGCACTGGAGGCTGGGTGCGACCTCGCGGTGTTGTGCAACCAGAGCCTGCCTTCCAGCCCTGGTGGTGGCACGGCCATCGACGACCTCATCGAGGGCGTGGCACGCGCGCAGGTCGAAGGCCGCTGGCAACCGTCCGACGCCTCCGAGGCGCGCAGGCAGGCATTGCTGCCGCAGTCGCCTGCGCCAGACTGGGACACCCTGATGACGCAGCCCGCCTACATGCAGGCGCTCTGGAAACTGCCCTGAGCCCCTGGCGCGCGTCTCGGCGCAGCCAGCAGTCGCTCAGGCCTCCCGGCGCAGCGCCGGGAAAAGGATCACGTCGCGGATGCTGGGGCTGTCGGTCAGCAGCATCATCAGCCGGTCGATGCCCACGCCGCAGCCGCCGGTGGGCGGCATGCCGTACTCCAGCGCGCGCACGTAGTCGTGGTCGAAGTACATGGCTTCGTCGTCGCCGCTGTCCTTGGCGGTGACCTGGGCCTGGAAGCGTGCGGCCTGGTCCTCGGCATCGTTGAGCTCGGAGAAGCCGTTGCCGAACTCGCGGCCCGTGATGTAGAGCTCGAAGCGTTCCGTCACCTCCGGGCGCTCGTCGTTGGCGCGTGCCAGCGGTGAGATCTCGGTGGGGTGCTCCATGATGAAGGTGGGCTGCCAGAGCTTCTCTTCCACCGTCTCCTCGAAGTACAGCACCTGCAGGCTGGCCAGGCTGCGGCTGGACAGGCGGTTCTTCTCCTCGGTGAGGCCGAGCTTGCGCAGCGCGGCGGTCAGCCAGGCTGCGTCGTCCACATGGTCGCCGGCCTCGGTGTTGGCGATGATGGCCTCGCGGATGGTCATGCGCGCGAAGGGCTTGGACAGGTCCACGGGCTGGCCCTGGTAGGTCAGCTCCGACGTGCCGCGCGCAGAGTGGATGGCATGGCGCACCAGGGCTTCGGTGAAGTCCATGATGTCGCGGTAGTTCCAGTAGGCCGCGTAGAACTCCAGCATCGTGAACTCTGGGTTGTGGCGCACCGAGATGCCTTCGTTGCGGAAGTTGCGGTTGATCTCGAACACCCGCTCGAAGCCGCCGACGACCAGGCGCTTCAGGTACAGCTCGGGCGCGATGCGCAGGAACATCTCCTGGTCCAGCGCGTTGTGGTGGGTCGCGAAGGGCTTCGCATTGGCACCGCCGGGGATGGGGTGCAGCATGGGGGTCTCCACCTCCAGGAAGCCGTGCTCCACCATGAAGGCGCGGATCGCCGAAACGGCCTGGCTGCGCGCCGTGAAGCGCGCGCGCGCATCGGCGTCGGTGATCAGGTCCACGTACCGCTGCCGGTACTTCTGCTCCTGGTCCGCCATGCCGTGGAACTTGTCGGGCAGCGGCCGCAGCGCCTTGGTCAGCAGGCGCACGCTGGTGGCCTTGATGGACAACTCGCCGGTCTTGGTGCGGAACAGCGTGCCTTCGCAGCCGACGATGTCGCCCAGGTCCCAGTGCTTGAAGTCGGCCAGCGTCTCGGGCCCCACGGCATCCTGCGTGATGTAGAGCTGGATGCGGCCGGTCGCGTCCTGCAGCGTGGCGAAGCAGGCCTTGCCCATCACGCGCTTGAGCATCATGCGGCCGGCCACCACGGCGCGGATGGCCTGCGGCTCCAGCACCTCGTTGACCACGCCTTCGTGCCGCGCGTGCAAGGCGGCGGCGCGGTCCTGTGGCTTGAAGTCGTTGGGGAAGGCCACACCGCCGCTCTGGGCGGCGCGTTCACGCAGCGCCTTGAGTTTCTCGCGCCGCTCGGCAATCAGCTGGTTGTCGTCGGTGGCAGGCGCTTGGGGGATCGTGGACATACGAGGGCAGTGGAACAGCGCCACAGCATGGAGGCTGGCACGGCGCGGTGGATGGAAGGGGCGGTCGGGTCCTGCGAAGGCCGTGGACGCACGGCATCGCCGGTGGCCGGCACAACCCTTCCGGCGCGTCCGGATCGGGGAGGTTGCCTGCCGCGAAGGCACTATTATCGCAACAGCTTTTTCCGACCCCGTTCCATGTTCTACCAAATCGCCGAGTTGTTGCTGCAGGTGGTGTTCGGCTTCCTGGCCGTTGTCTGCCTGCTGCGGCTGTGCATGCAGTACCAGGGCGTGTCGTTGTCGGCACGGGCGGGCAATCCGCTGGGGCCCTTCATCTTCACGGCCACGAACTGGATCGTGCTGCCGCTGCGCAAGCTGATTCCCGCCATGGGCCGCGTGGACACGGCCAGCCTCGTGGCGGCCTTCCTGCTGGTGCTCGTCGAGCGCCTGTTGTTGTGGCTGCTGCAGGGCTCCTACGGCAGCCTGGGGCTGATGGTGCTGGTCGCCTTCTTCGACCTGCTGCGCCTCATGGTCTCCTGCCTCACGGGCCTGGTGATCGTGTACGCCGTGTTGTCGTGGGTGCAGGCCGACTCGCCCGTGGTGGCGCTGGTCGCGCGCATCGTCGCGCCGATGTTGCGGCCCATCCGGCGCATGGTGCCGCTGGTGGGCGGCATCGACCTTTCGCCGCTGGTGTTCCTGGTGCTGCTGCAGGTGGTTGGCATCATCCTCAACGCGGTGCAGCGCGCGCTGATGGCCTAGGCGCGGCCGCCTTCAAGCAAAACGGGCCCGCGAGGGCCCGTTCTTTCGGAGGCGGTGGTCTGTCAGAGCACCGCGTCGGCAGGTTGGCGCTGCAGCATCGCCAGCGTGTTGGCGACGATCTTGCGCAGCTCGCGCCGGTCGGCCACCATGTCCACGGCACCCTTTTCCTGCAGGAACTCCGCGCGCTGGAAGCCCGCGGGCAGGGTCACGCGCAAGGTGGACTCGATCACGCGCGGGCCGGCGAAACAGATCAGCGCCTTGGGCTCGGCGATCACGATGTCCCCCATGAAGGCGAAGCTGGCGCTGACGCCGCCCGTCGTGGGATCGGTCAACACGCTGATGAAGGGCAGGCCCTTCTTGGCCAGGCGCGTCAGGGCCGCATTGGTCTTGGCCATCTGCATCAGCGAGAGCAAGCCCTCCTGCATGCGCGCGCCGCCCGTGGCGGTGAAGCACACGAAGGGCAGCTTCTGCTCGATGGCCGCCTCCACACCGCGCACGAAGCGCTCGCCCACGACGGAGCCCATGCTGCCGCCCATGAAGTCGAACTCGAAGCAGGCCACGACCACGCCAATGTTCTGCACCGC
This sequence comes from Burkholderiaceae bacterium, assembly GCA_965278985.1. GTDB lineage: Bacteria > Pseudomonadota > Gammaproteobacteria > Burkholderiales > Burkholderiaceae_C > CAISIP01. The sequence goes on from OZ257131.1 coordinate 6,458,408, forward strand.
GCCGCCCATGACGATCAGCGCGTCGGTCTCGCCGGTGGCCTCCATGGCTTCCTTCAGTCGCTCGGGGTACTTGCGGCTGTCCTTGAACTTCAGCGCGTCCACCGGCAGCACCTCCTGGCCGATCTCGAAACGTCCCTCGTTGTCGAGGAAGGCGTTCAGGCGCGCGCGTGCGCCGATACGGTGGTGGTGGCTGCAGGTAGGGCAGACGTTCTGGTTCTGTTCCAGGTCCGTCTTGTAGAGCACGGTTTCGCAGCTGGGGCATTTGACCCACAGCCCTTCAGGTACCGTGCGCCGGCCGGCGGGGTCGGTGTGCTGGATCTTGGGAGGAAGCAGTTTCTCGAGCCAACTCATCAGTGGTGTCCTTTCAGGCCGAAGCCTTGGATTGTGCATCCAGCGCCTGGCGGATGCCAGACAGGAACTCGGCCGCGATGGCGGGCACGCGTTCCCGCGGCTGGTCGTCGATGAGCTGGATCAGCCGGCTGCCGATCACCACGGCATCGGCCACCTTGCCCACGGCGCAGGCGGTTTGTGCGTCGCGGATGCCGAAGCCCACACCCACGGGGATGTTCACATGGCTGCGGATGCGCGGCAACATGGCTTCCACGGCTCCGGTGTCCACCGTGCCGGCGCCCGTGACGCCCTTGAGCGACACGTAGTAGACATAGCCGCTGGCGACCTCGGCCACCTCGGCCATGCGCTCGTCGGTGCTGGTGGGGGCCAGCAGGAAGATCAGGTCCATGCCCTTGGCACGCAGCTTGGCCGCGAAGTCGCGGCATTCCTCGGGCGGGTAGTCGACCACCAGGATGCCGTCCACGCCGGCCTCGGAGGCATCCCGGATGAATGCGTCCTCGCCGTGCCGCTGGTCATAACGCTCCACAGGGTTGGCATACCCCATCAGCACGACCGGCGTGCGGGTGTCGCGGGCGCGGAACTCGCGCACCATCGCCAGCACCTGGGCCGTGCCGATGCCCAGCGCCAGCGCTTTCTCTCCGGCCCGCTGGATCACAGGGCCGTCGGCCATGGGGTCGGAGAAGGGCACGCCCAGCTCGATCACGTCGGCGCCGGCTGCGACCATCGCATGCATCAGCGTGGGCGTGATGTCCGCAAAGGGAAAGCCGGCCGTGACATAGGGCACCAGCGCCTTGCGGCCGTCGGCCTGCAGTGCAGAGAAAGTGGCGGCGATACGGCTCATGCTTTCACCCCACCCTTGACGCTGTGGCCACGCATCGAGGGCCGGTCGTAGAAGTCCGCCCCCGCGAGGTCCGCCACCGTGCCGATGTCCTTGTCGCCTCGGCCCGAGAGGTTGACCAGGATGTGCTGGTCGGCACGCATGGTCTTGGCCAGCTTCATGGCGTAGGCCACGGCATGGCTGGACTCCAGCGCGGGAATGATGCCTTCGGTGCGGCACAGGTAGTGGAATGCCGCCAGCGCTTCCTGGTCGGTGACACCCACGTACTCTGCGCGGCCGATGTCCTTGAGCCAGGCGTGCTCGGGGCCCACGCCGGGGTAGTCCAGGCCCGCGCTGACGCTGTGCGTCTCGGTGACCTGGCCGTTCTCGTCCTGCAGCACGTAGGTGCGGTTGCCATGCAGCACGCCGGGGCTGCCGCGCTGCAGCGAGGCCGAGTGCTTGCCGCTGTCCAGACCTTCACCCGCAGCTTCCACGCCGATCAGGCGCGTGCCCGCGTGCGGGATGTAGGGGTGGAAGATCCCCATCGCGTTGCTGCCGCCGCCCACGCAGGCCACCACCGCATCGGGCTGGCGGCCGCCTGTGAAGGCGGGCATCTGCGTCAGACACTCCTCGCCGATCACGCTCTGGAAGTCGCGCACCATCATCGGGTAGGGGTGCGGGCCCGCCACCGTGCCGATGATGTAGAAGGTGTTGTCCACGTTGGCCACCCAGTCGCGCATGGCCTCGTTGAGCGCGTCCTTCAGCGTGCGGCTGCCGGACTCCACCGGCACCACGGTGGCGCCCAGCAGGTTCATGCGGTACACGTTCGGGCTCTGGCGCTTGATGTCTTCGATGCCCATGTAGACCACGCATTCCAGCCCGTAACGGGCACAGATGGTGGCCGTGGCCACGCCGTGCTGGCCCGCGCCGGTCTCGGCAATGATGCGCGGCTTGCCCATGCGCTTGGCGAGCATGGCCTGGCCGATGGTGTTGTTGACCTTGTGCGCGCCGGTGTGGTTGAGGTCCTCGCGCTTGAGGTAGATCTGCGCGCCGCCCATCTCGCGGCTCGTGCGCGCGGCATGGTAGACGGGGGAGGGCCGGCCCACGAAATGCGCCAGCTCGTACTTGAACTCGGCAATGAACTCCGGGTCGTGCTGGTAGCGGGCGTAGGCTTCCCGCAGTTCGTTGATGGCGTGGGTCAGCGTCTCGCTGACGAAGCTGCCGCCATAACGGCCGAAATGGCCGCTGGCATCAGGTTGCTGGTAAATAGGGGTCATGGAGGGTGCCTGCAAATTGGGTGTCCGCCGCGCGCACGGCGGCGACGAACTGGTGGATCTTGGCGGCGTCCTTGATGCCTTTCCTTTCGGACGACATCTCGACGCCGGAACTCACGTCAACGGCCAGCGTCTTTATGCAACGCGGCCGCAGAGCCAAGATGCCATCGGTCACGTTTGCAGGCGTGAGCCCACCACCTAAGACGAGGTGACAGTTGACGCTTGGTGGAAGAAGTGACCAATTGAAGCTTTTGCCCCCTCCGCCGTACCCCTCGACATGGGCGTCGAGCAGGATGGCTTGGGCGCTGCGGTAATCGTGGGCGAATTTTACGAGATCGAAACCGGCTCCGGCATCCCCCACGGGAATGCGGGCCGCGCGCAGGTAGGGCCACTGGCCCTGCTGAGTAGCCTGCAGACAGTACTCAGGTGTCTCGTCCCCATGGAATTGCAACAGCGCCTGGGGCAGGCAGGCATGCGCCTCGGCAATCTCTTCGGTTGGGGCATTGACGAACAACAGCACCGGCGTGACCCAGGGCGGCAGGCGGCGCGCGAGTTCCGTGGCCCGTTCCAGGGTGACGTGGCGCGGGCTCTTGGCATACCGCACGAAGCCCACCGCATCGGCACCGGCCGCCACGGCGGCGTCCAGGTCCTCTTCGCGCGTGATGCCGCAGATCTTGATGCGCGTGCGCAGGTTCGGGAAGGTCGTCGTCATGGCAGTCCGTCGAAGAGCGGGGTGGACTCGGGCAGGCCCCAGCGGGGATCGTAGCGCGGGCCCAGGAAATACAGGCCGTCGGGGCTGAAGGTGGGCGCGGCCACCACGCGTGAGCGCGCCGCCAGCACCTCGGCCATCCAGCCCACGGGTTTGCGCCCCTGGCCGATGGCGACCAGGCATCCCATCAGGTTGCGGATCATGTGGTGCAGGAAGGCATTGGCCTCGAACTCGAAGCGCCAGTAGGCGCCGCGCTGCGTGATGGCGATGCGCTGCAGGTGCTTCACGGGCGATTGCGCCTGGCAGGCCGCGGCCCGGAAGGAGCTGAAGTCGTGTTCGCCCAGCAGGCTCTGGCTGGCGTCCTGCATGGCCTGCAGGTCCAGCGGCTGCATGCTCCAGCCCACGCGGCCATGGTCGATGCCGGGCCGCACGGGCGACTGCAGCAGCACGTAGACATACCTTCGCGACAGGGCCTGCGCGCGGCAATGGAATTCCCGCGGGACTTCTTGGGCCCATTCGATGCTGATGTCGCGCGGCAGCAGCGCATTGGTGCCGCGCACCCAGGAGATGGTGCGCCGCTCTGCCGTGGTGTCGAAGTGGATGACCTGCATCAGCGCATGCACGCCGGTGTCGGTGCGGCCCGCGCAGAGCGTGGAGATGGGCTGGCCTGCCAGCTGCGTCAGTGCCGCTTCGACGCGGTCCTGCACGGTCTGCCCCGAGGGCTGGCTTTGCCAGCCGTGGTAGGCACCACCGTGGTAGGCGAGTCCCAATGCCAATCGCATGCGAGGAAGGCCGCGCCTGTGCTCAGCACCCGGCGCGGGCGGAGAATAAGAAATGGCGGGGCAACTGCCTGGGGATCAGCTCAGGGCGCTCAGCGCGCGTTGCGCCTTGGCCTTGAGATCACCCGAGGCTTCCGCGATGACCTCTTCGATCAGTGCACGTGCGCCGTCGTCGTCGCCGATGGACACGAACTCCTCTGCCAATGCCAGCTTCGTGGCGAGCGGATCCTCCGGCTCGGCCGGTGCGTCCGGCACGGGCGCAGCGGCCGGGTCCGGGTCCAGCTCCAGCGACAGGGTTCCCAGGTCGAATTCCAGCATGCCCGAGTCGGGTGCTGTCGGCGTGTGCAGGGGGGCTTGGCTGGCCGTCAGTTCACCGGGCGCCGTGTAGCCGAAACTGACGTCAGGCTGGATGGGGTCCGCGGCGCCGTTGATGCCGCCATTGCCCATCTGCAGCGGGATGGGGCTGGTGGAGCCGAAGCTCACTTCGGCCTGGTGGCGGAACTCGTCGGTCTCCCGTGAGGCCAGGGACAGCGTGTCGTCGGCCTTGGAGATGTCCGGCAGGTCCAGCTCCAGCGCGGAGGGCTGTGCACTGGCAGCCGCCGGGGCCACAGGCTCCGTGGACAGGCCGAAATCCAGATCCAGCGCTGGTGGCGGTGAAGGCTCCATCGGAGCGATGGCCACCGTAGGCTCCATCTGTGTCGGCTGGGCCTCGACGATGGACGAGGGCTCGTTGGCGAAGTCGTCGAGCGAGAAGTCCAGGTCGAGGTCCACCGCAGACGGGGCCGCCTGCGGCATGGCGTCCATCTTCAGGGTGGCCATGTGGGCGGTACCCATCGGCGCGGTGGCCTCCATTGCGGCGACGGCAGCAGCAGCGCCAACGGCTGCGGATGCGGCCCGCGGCGACGGCTGGCCACCGGGCTGGTAGAGCGGATTTTCGGGATCGATGCTGCGGCCCTGTTCGCAGATGCGCAGCCACTCCGGTGTGCCTTCGCCGGAGAGCTTGTAGGCCTCATTGGCCATGGCCTCGAAGGCCTGGGCATCGCGCCGCTTGGCATAGATGTCCAGCAGCTTCTGGTGGATCGCGATGCGCCCGGCATGGGTGCGCAGCGCCTCGCGCAGGATTTCCTCGGCCTGGATGTCGCGGCCGTAGGCCAGGTAGACATCCGCCTCGGCGACGGGGTCCACGTCATCGGCCGCGTCGAGCTGGCTGGGCGAGTAGACCATGGACGAGCCCGTGGCGGCCGCCTCGCTGGTGTCCACGCGTTGCCCACCGCTGGCGCCGAAGAAGGAATCGGGCTGCAGGCGGCTTTCGAGGAAGGCACTGTCCACGTCCGCGTTGTTGCGGCGCTGGCGGGCCTTGTAGAGCGCCAGGGCCAGCAGCAGCACCAGCAGCGCACCCCCGGCACCCAGCAGCAGTGGATTGGCCATCAGGCTGGCCAGGAAGCTCTCTTCTTCCACGGGTGCCGGGGCCGGCACCGCCACAGGCGGCCGCACGGCGGCGGGCGCAGAAGGTGCGGCAGCCGGTGCCGGTGCAGTTACAGCAGCGGTTGCAGCGGGCTCGGACGCCACCACCACGGGGGGCGGGGCGGCGGCGATGGTCACGCCAGGGGCCGACGCGGCGGCCACCGGGGCACTGGCTCCGGCGGCGGGCGGGGCCGCTGCAGCGCCGGAGGCGGCACCGGCTGCGGCGCGGAGGTTGCCGAGGTCCTGGAGGTTCTTGTTGATCTCGGCGGCGCGCTGGGCCGCGTCCTGCGACGCGCGGTTCTGGGCCACCACGGCGGCGGAGCCTTGTTGTGCCTGCACCGAGCCCTGCGACAGGGTCAGCTTGTCCGGCGCCGAAGCGGCGGAGCGGTTGTCCTGCACCTGTGCCTGCACGCTGCCACCGGCACTGCGGTCGGCCGCTGCGACCTGCTGGTTCGGCGCGTTGGCCGCCAGCTTGCCACGGAATTCGTTGAAGTCGCGGCTGTGCGCCACGACGGTGCGGCGCGCCTCCGCATTGCCCATGGAAAGGGCCTGTTCCTCGGTGGGAATGTTCAGGACGGCTCCGGCCTTGATGCGGTTGAGGTTGCCGTTGATGAAGGCGCCCTCGTTGTTGCGCAACAGCGCCACCAGCATCTGGTCCAGGGACACCTGGGGCGTCTTGTTGGCACGCGCGATCTGGCCTGCCGTGTCGCCGGGGCGAACCACCGTGGTGCCTCCGGCCGATGGCGCGGCGCGTGCAGCGGGCGCTGCCGCCGCAGGTGCGGCCGCGGGTGCGGGTGCGCGGGGAGCCGGGGGCGAGGCGGCCGCCGGGGCGCGGGGTGCTGGCGAGGCGGCAGGGGCCGCAGGTGCGGGCCGGGGCGCGATGGGAGCCGACGCTACGGGCGGCGTGATCTGTACAGGCGACGTCTGTGGCGCCACCGGCGCCGGCGTCGGCGCCGCACGCAGGCTGGGCGGGTCCAGCAGGAGGGTGTAATCGCGCACCAGCCGGCCACTGGCCCAGCTGGCTTCGAGGATCAGGTCCACGAAGGGTTCGGAAACAGGACGGTCGCTGCTCAGTCGCAGGTAAGCCCGGCCATCGGCCCTGCGTTGCAGGCTGATCTGCACACCGGCAAGCGCGGGGTTGTATTCCAGCCCGGCAGCCCGGAAGGCGTCGGGAGAGGCCACCACCGGACGCAGGGAGGATGCCTCGTCCGCATTGATTTCCGGGATATCGATTTCCGCGCGCAACGGGTCACCCAGCGCAGATTGCACCGTGACGCGACCCAATGCGAGCGCAGAGGCATTCGACCCATAGAGGCCGAAGGCAGCCGCCACCAAAGATGCCAGCGCAGTCTTGCGCCAGCGTTGTGACGTAGAAATCAATTTAATAGCCTCCGATGCTCGCGCACGCGCCCGGATCCAGGCCGCCGGGTTACTTGGTGACACGATACTCAAACCTTGAAAAGTACCATAGCATCAATGTCTTAGCCTGACAAGCTGACAAATCGCTTAATCATCGGGGCTGCCGTGTCGTCACGCTGGGCCCCACGTCGATGTTGCCAGCGGACAACGAAGTGCGGGGGCGCGGGGTGACCGTTCAGGCTTGCAGCAGGATGCGCAACATGCGGCGCAGTGGCTCGGCCGCGCCCCACAACAGCTGGTCGCCGATGGTGAAGGCGCCCACGTACTCTGGGCCCATGGCCATCTTGCGGATGCGGCCCACGGGGATCGTCATGGTGCCGGTCACGGCCACGGGCGTCAGGTCCTTGAGAGTCGCTTCGCGCGTGTTGGGCACGACCTTCACCCAGTCGTTGTCGGCGGCGATCATGGCCTCGATGTCGGCCACGGGCACGTCCTTCTTGAGCTTGAAGGTCAGGGCCTGGCTGTGGCAACGCATCGCACCCACGCGCACGCAGAAACCGTCGACGGGGATGGCTGCCGAATCGAAGCCTTCGCCCATGCCGAGGATCTTGTTGGTCTCGGCCATGCCCTTCCACTCTTCCTTGGACATGCCATTGCCGAGATCCTTATCGATCCAGGGGATCAGCGAGCCACCCAGCGGCACGCCGAAGTTCGCCGTCTCTTCGCCCGACAGGCTGCGCTGCTTGGCAATCACCTGGCGGTCGATCTCGAGGATCGCGCTCTTGGGGTCGTCCAGCAGCGCCCGCACTTCGGCGTTCAGCGTACCGTACTGCGTCAGCAGCTCACGCATGTGCTGCGCACCGCCGCCGCTGGCCGCCTGGTAGGTCTGGGTGCTCATCCACTCGACGAGGCCCGCCTTGTACAGCGCGCCGACGCCCATCAGCATGCAGCTCACGGTGCAGTTGCCGCCGATCCAGTTGAGGCCGCCCTTGGACAAGGCGGTCTGGATCACGGGCAGGTTCACCGGGTCCAGGATGATGACCGCGTCGTCCGCCATGCGCAGCGCGGAGGCGGCGTCGATCCAGTGGCCCTTCCAGCCCGCTGCGCGCAGCTTCGGGAAAACTTCGTTGGTGTAGTCACCGCCCTGGCAGGTGATGACGATGTCGCAGCGCTTGAGCGCCGCGATATCGTTCGCGTCGTACAGCTTCGTCTCGTTCTTGGCCTGCGCCGGGGCCCTGCCACCGGCGTTGGAGGTCGAGAAAAACAGCGGTTCGATCAGGTCGAAGTCGCCCTCGGCCTGCATGCGGTCCATTAGGACCGAGCCGACCATGCCGCGCCAGCCAACGAGGCCGACCAGGTTACCTACCTTCATTACATTGCCCTTTCAACGGTAAAAACAAACAGCGCCTGATGGACTGCTCGCCTGGCGCGTCGACGGCCAGGAAGGGCGCACGACGAACCAGGCTGCGTCAGCCCGTAATGGTGGTCGTGGTTTTGGGGGAGATGCAGGCCGCCACGGCCAGGCCGAACGGCATGGGCAGGATGGTGGAGCGGGCTGCGAACATGGGGCGGGATTGTAGCCACATGCAGCTTCAGCCGGCTGCTTGTGTCAGTCGGCGCCTTGCGTGCACTCGAATTCTGGCAGCACCACTTCCCACTGCGTGCAACGGACGGCATGGACCTCCTCGGGCCGGGCCTTGCGCGCCTGGATGGCGGCGACGCGGACGGCGACGATCTCGCCTGCCGGCGGCATGAACTTCGACGACATCCGGCCAACGGCCTGGCCTGCGCGATCCGCGAGTTCCCAGCCGGTTGTGCCGTCTGTGCGCCGGCGCAGCGCGAGAGGGTCGCCGACGCGCAGCCGGGCAATCGCCAGATGCACGGGCTGCCCCGGTGCGAATTTGCCGGGCCATGACAGAACGACCTTGTCGGGGGTGGCATGCGTGGTACGGTGCGGCGCGATGGTCGGCACGTCGGGGGGTAAGGGCCGTGTGGGCAGGGCTGGAAACGCCGCATCCGACACGAAGGCGTGGTGCTGGCCCGCTCGCATGCACAGCGTCAGGGTCTCCCGCGCGCGCGTCATGGCCACGTAGAACAGCCGCCGCTTGTCGTCGCCGCGTGCCTTCCAGCCATCTGCGTCGAGGATCAGCACGTGGTCGAATTCCAGCCCCTTGGCGCTGTGTGCGGCCATCAGCTGCAGCGGTGCATCGGGCGGCGGCGCACCGGCCTTCCTGGCCCCGAAATCGAATGCGTACAGATCGTCGACCAGGTCGTCCACCACGACCTCACCACCCGGCGTCGTGGCCTGGGTCTCGGCGATGAACTGGCCCAGCGCGGCCGCGAAGGGGTTGGTCGCCAACGCCTCGGCCGACGGCCCGTGGCGGCGTAACCAGTGGGCCATCGCCCCGGCACGCATCACCATGCGCCTGCGCGCCGGTCGGCGGCCTTCACCGCGCAGCAGGGCCAGCAGCGCGGCACCTTCGCGCGATGCGTGCAGCCGGATGGGCGGCGTGTCGTCCATGCGCCGTGCAGGAATGCCGCGCTGCCGGCACAGGGCCTGCAGCGCGTCCAGGTGCTTCCACCCGCGAGCGAGGACCGCGAAATGGCCCCAGCGCCCGGCCTGCGCTGTGTCGCCGCGCAGCGCGTACAGGCGTTGCAGTTCATCGAGCGCGATGGCGGCTTCCAGCGCGTCCTGCGGCGGGACTTCGAGCACGTGCACCCGCCCCTGGGTCAGCGCATCCTTGTGCGACCACGCGCCGCCAGCGGGTTGGCCGCGCCGCGCCGCATCGACACGCAGCACCTGGCCCTGCTTCATGCGGTGGCGCGCGGAGGCGATCACATGGCTGGCGCAATCCACGATGTGGGCGCTGGAGCGATAGTTCTCGAGCAGGCTGAAGCGCCGGGCCTGGTAATCGGCCTCGAACTGGCGGATGTAGCCCACGTCCGCGCCGCCGAAGGCATAGATGTTCTGGTCGTCGTCGCCCACTGCCATCAGCGACAGGCGGTCGTGTTCGGCCTGCAGGCTGCGGCCGGCCAGCGCGCTGATGAATGCGTAGTGGTCGCCGTTGATGTCCTGGTACTCGTCGACTAGCAGGAAGCGCAGGCCGGCCAGCAGGCGTTCGCGCGCCAGCGAGTTCTCATCGTCCGCATCGCCGCCGGGCGCGGTTTTCTGCAGGCTGTCCGTGGCCTGGCGGATTACGCTGGAGAAGTCGATGCTTTCGCCGCGTTCCAGCGCCACGGCGTAACTGGTGCCGGTCAGGCGCATCGCCAGGCTGTGCAGCGTCTGCACCGCCACGCCGGCCGCGTCGGCGCCGACCAGCTGCCACAGGCGGCTGCGGACCTCAGCGGCAGCACTGCGGTTGTAGGTCAGCACCATGATTTCGTCGGGCTGCACCATGCATTCGCGCAGCAGCCAGGCGATGCGGTGCACGATCACGCGGGTCTTGCCTGCGCCTGGGCCGGCCAGCACGAGCTGGCTGCCTTCGGGCGGTGCGGCGACGATGGCCTGCTGTGCCGGGTTGCGCAGATCGGTCAGGATGCGGCGGTGTGCGGCTTCGGTGGTGGCAAGTTCGAGCACGTCCTTGCGCCCTGCGAACCAGCGGCGCACGAATTCCTGCCAGTTCAGGCTGAAGTACTCGTCGATGAAGCGCTTGGCTTCCTGCAGCTTGCCCAACGCGAGCTTGGCGTACTCGGCCACCACATGGATCTGGATGGTCTTGTCCTTGTAGTGCAGCGCGAGTTCGGCGTAGTCGGCCTTGCTGAACTGGCGGCGGCTTGCATCGGTGTCGAACTGGATGCGCATGGCCGAGCGGAACACGGCCTTGCCGCGTGCGAGGTGCAGCACCTCGTTGGCGTCCAGGTAGAGCAGGGCTGCACGCAGGGCCGCGTCCCAGTCCTGGATGTCCAGACCGGCCACCGTGGCATCGGCCTGGAGCAGGGTCTCGAGCTCGCTTTGCTTGCAGGTCGCCAGCAAGGCGTTGTTCTTGCGCAGGCCGTGGAAGGCTGCAACCAGCGCCTGTGCCAGCCGCATGCGGCGCGTGCGCGTCTGTTCGATGCTGCGCCAGCTGCGTTGCAGCCGGACATGGCGCAGGTCGTGGCCGCCCGGGCGCATGGCGAAGAAGCCGCGTTGCGCGTCGTCGCCCGCTTCGCCGAAGGGCTCGGCAAAGGACTTGAGCAGGCGGCCCAGGCGCTGTGGATCGAGGTCGATCTGCGTGTCGCGTCGCAGCAGGTCGCACAGGCTGCGCACATTGAGGATTTGCCATTCCTGCTGGTCGGCCTCGGGTGCGGCCTCGCGGAGCCGGGCGATCAGGGCGTCCTCCAGGCGCGCCAGCTCGTCCAGGCGTTGCGCGGTCGGCGGGTCCTTGTGGAATATGACGCCCAGTTCGGTGTCGTTGGACAGCAGCCGCCAGCGGTCCAGTTCGCGCAGCATGGCGCCGATGGCACGGGAGTCCAGCCCGGTGATGCCCATCAGCGCGTCCGTGCTCAGGCGCTCGTCATCGTCGGTGTTCACCAGTGCCGAGACGATGGCCAGGTACGGTGCGATGTCCGCCTCCGCACCGAGCTTCCTGCGCAGGCGCTCGCGAGCTTCTTCTTCGTTGGCCACCAGCAGGCTGCCAGGGAACAGGCGGGTGTGGTTCTCGTGGCGCTCCAGGATGCGGGCTTCTTCGAGCCAGGCAATGGCAATGCGCACCTTGGTGTCGGCGTCGCGGGCGTCGGGGTCGATGCGCTGCTTGTCCGGCGCCTGGCGCAGGATCTCGCCGGCCGAGGCCACGACGTCGTCCTCGGCGCGGTCGCGTGCCTTGATGGCGCGCAGTGCCCGCAGGATGGATTGGATGTCGCCCTGGGTCAGCCGCGCGTTCTTCAGCAGGCGAAACTGCACGTCCAGGTCCGCCTCGTCGTACAGCAGCACGCAGCGCGCGGGCTCCTGGTCGCGTCCTGCGCGGCCGGCTTCCTGCAGGTAGTTTTCCAGCGAGCCGGGGGTGTCCAGGTGGACGACCAGCCGCACGTCCGGCTTGTCCACGCCCATGCCGAAGGCATTGGTGGCGGCGATCACGTCGAGCCGGCCGTGGATGAAGTCCTCCTGGATGGCGCGCTTGGCTTCGCCCGGCATGCCGCCATGGAAGTACGCGCACTGGAGTCCCGCGTTCTTCAGGAACTCCGCGACCTCCTCCACCGATTTCTGGCGCGCGCAGAACACGATGGCGCCACCGCCATCGCGCAGGCTTTCCTGCAGCAGTCGCAGCGTCGCGGCGTACTTGGCGGCCGTGGGCTCCGCGCGCACTTCGTAGTGCAGGTTCTTGCGCTCGACCCCGCCTTCCAGGCGAGTGAGCCGCATGCCCAGCCGCTGCTCGAAGTGCCGGCAGATGTCTTCCACCACGTCGGGCTTGGCGGTGACCGTGAAGCAGAAGATCGGCGCGGGATCCGCGTAGTTGCGGCGGATGAAGCGCGAGACGTAGAGGTAGTCGGGCCGGAAGTCGTGGCCCCACTTGGACAGGCAGTGTGCCTCGTCGAACACCCAGGCACGCACCTCGCGCTGCGCCAGCGCCTGGGCGAATGCGGTGCTGCGGAACTGTTCGGGTGCGGCAAATACGAGGCCCAGGTCGCCCAGGCGCAGCTTGTCGAGCATGGCACGGCGTTCCATGGGGGTCAGCAGGCTGTTCAGGTAGCCCGCGCAGGTGATGCCATTGGCAAGCAGGCCGTCCACCTGGTCCTTCATCAGGGCCTGCAGCGGCGAGACCACCACCGTCAGGCTGCCGGTGCGGAAGAACTGGGCCAGGGCCGGCAACTGGTAACACACCGACTTGCCACCGCCCGTCGGCAGGATGGCGAGCAGAGGGGTACCGGCCATGCCGTGTTCGACGATGCAGCGCTGCAGGCTGCGGCCGTCGGCGGTCGTCGGTGTGGCGCGGAAGTCGGTGATCTTCGGGAAGAAGCGCGGCAGTAGAACATCCAGTTGGTGCTGCTCACGGCACCAGGCACACTGCGGTTCATTGCAGGGCGTGTCGCGCAGGGCGCGTATGCCCTCCCGCGTGCGCGGATGGGCGTGGCCCACCCAGGGCGGCAGCACGGAGTTGCCCCCGGCCACGCGCAGCCAGGCCAGGGTGTAGGCCAGCGGCAGGTGCCATGTGGGGTCGAGTAGCCATTCCCCGACCACGCGGCGCTGCGCCGTTGCGCAGACCTTGTTCTTCGTGGCACGCAGCCAGGCCAGCTTGGCCTGCTCCAGCGACGGACGCGGTGCGCCGCGCCAGCCCGCCAGCAGTGCGGCCAAGCCGGTCGGCGGGCTGTCTTCCGGCACCAGCAGAAAATGCAGGCACAGTGCTTCCTCGGGATACTGCGCGGCGCGCTCCTGCAGCGCCTGGCACTGGTCGAGGAACAGCGTATGGGCCAGCTCGGCATCGCGCACCGAATCATTGCGCGAGGTGGTGCACAGCTTGTAGTCCTTGACCAGGCGGTGGTAAGGGTTCTGCGGGAAGGCGATGGGGGAGAGCGCCAGCGTGTCGACCTGGGGCAGGCGGTGCAGCGCCAACGCGGGGTAGAGGTGGGCCAGGACCGGCTGGTCGAACTGCGTGTTGTTGTGGCCGAGTACGAAATCGGCACCCTGCGCGAGCCGGTCGAGATGGGCGGCGAACCCCTGCTCGCTTTTCCTGAGCAATCGTCGTTCACCACTATCGGGCCGGAAGGCGCCTACGTCACGCAGGTCCAGCCGGTCGTTATGAGCGGTGCCGACGTCGATGCACAGACATTGCGAAGCTGGGTTTCCCTGCATCGTCGTGGCGGGGGCGCGAAGCCTTGGTCGAGGGGACGCCAAGCATAGCCGAGAGCGCGAGGCGAGATCTTGTGGGGCCCAGCCCGTCGTGTCCACGGGGGCCCCAAAAAAGTAAAAGCCCCTTTCGGGGCTTCTTTGCGGAACTGAGGCTGCGTATTAGGGTTGCGTATGGGGGCTGCGTATGGGTCAGCCCAGCGCCTTCAGCACCGCATCGCCCATCTCACTGGTGCCGACCTTGGTCATGCCCTCGCTGTAGATATCGGGCGTGCGGAGGCCCTGGGCCAGCACGTGCTTCACGGCTGTTTCGATGCGGTCGGCGGCCTCGGCCTGGTTTAGCGAGAAGCGCAGCATCATCGCAGCCGACAGGATGGTGGCCAGCGGGTTGGCAACGCCCTTGCCCGCGATGTCGGGGGCGCTGCCGTGGCTGGGTTCGTAAAGGCCCTGGTTGCTGCTGTTCAGGCTGGCCGAGGGCAGCATGCCGATGGAGCCGGTCAGCATGGCCGCCGCGTCGGACAGGATGTCGCCGAACATGTTGCCGGTGACGACCACGTCAAAGCGCTTGGGTGCCTTGACCAGCTGCATCGCCGCGTTGTCCACGTACATATGGTCCAGCGCGACGTCCTGGTAGTCCTTGTGCACCTCGGTGACCACGTCCTTCCAGAACTGGAAGGTCTCCAGCACGTTGGCCTTGTCCACGCTGGTCAGGCGCTTGTTGCGCTTGCGCGCGGCCTCGAAGGCCACGCGGGCGATGCGCTCGATCTCGGGGCGCGAGTAGCGCATGGTGTCGAAGGCTTCTTCCGCGCCGGGGAAGTGCCCGTCCACCGCCGTGCGGCGTCCGCGGGGCTGGCCGAAGTAGATGTCGCCCGTCAGCTCGCGGATGATCAGGATATCCAGCCCTGCCACCAGCTCGGGCTTGAGGCTGGAGGCATGCGTGAGCTGCTCGTAGCAGATCGCGGGGCGGAAGTTCGCGAACAGGCCCAGGTGCTTGCGCAGGCCCAGGATGGCCTGCTCGGGGCGCAGCGGACGGTCCAGCGTGTCGTACTTCCAGTCGCCGACGGCGCCGAAGAGGATCGCGTCGGCGGCCTGGGCCAGCTTCAGCGTGGACTCGGGCAGCGGATGGCCGTGGGCGTCGTAGGCAGCGCCGCCGACCAGGGCGGTTTCCATCTCGAAGCGGAGGTCCAGGGTCTCGAGCACGCGAACGGCCTGGGCAACGATCTCGGTGCCGATGCCGTCACCGGGCAGGACTGCAATTTTCATGGTGCGATGGGTACGTAGGAGTGAAGGGTCAGGCGACGAGCGTGTGGGCCAGCCAGGGTTTGGTGGCCAGGCGCTCGGCCTCGAAGCTGCGGATCTTGTCCGCATGGCGCAGCGTAAGGCCGATGTCGTCCAGGCCGTTGAGCAGGCAGTAGCGGCGGAAGGCCTGCACCTCGAACGGCAGCTCCACGCCGTCGGGCTGCACCACCACCTGGCGCTCCAGGTCGATGGTGAGCTGGTAGCCGGGGAAAGCGAAGCAGGCGTCGAAGAGCTTCGCGATCGTGGACTCCGGCAGCACGATGGGCAGCAGGCCGTTCTTGAAGCTGTTGTTGAAGAAGATGTCGGCGAAGCTGGGTGCCAGGATCGCGCGGAAGCCGTACTGGTCCAGCGCCCACGGCGCGTGCTCGCGCGAGGAGCCGCAGCCGAAGTTCTTGCGTGCCAACAGGATCGAAGCGCCGTTGTAGCGCGGCTGGTTCAGCACGAAGTCGGGGTTGGGCTTGCGGGTGGCGGAGTCGATGCCAGGCTCGCCGTGGTCCAGGTAACGCCACTCATCGAAGAGGTTGGGGCCGAAGCCCGTCTTCTTGATCGACTTGAGGAACTGCTTGGGGATGATCGCGTCGGTGTCGACGTTCTCGCGGTCCATGGGGGCCACGAGGCCTTGATGGATGGTGAATTTCTGCATGGTGGTGGTCTCCTGCTTGTCTCAGGCGAACTGGCGCACGTCGACGAAGTGCCCGTGGATCGCGGCGGCGGCGGCCATGGCCGGGCTGACGAGGTGGGTGCGGCCGCCCGCGCCCTGGCGGCCTTCGAAGTTGCGGTTGCTGGTGGAGGCACAGCGCTCGCCGGGCTCCAGCCGGTCGGCGTTCATGGCCAGGCACATCGAGCAGCCGGGCTCGCGCCACTCGAAGCCGGCGGCCTTGAAGATCTCGTGCAGGCCTTCGCGTTCGGCCTGTTCCTTCACAAGGCCGGAGCCGGGCACCACCATCGCGACCTTGATGTTCCGGGCCACTTTCTGGCCCAGCTTCTTGACCAGGGCCGCGGCCTCGCGCATGTCCTCGATGCGGCTGTTGGTGCAGCTGCCGATGAAGACCTTGTCGACGAAGATGTCGTTGAGCGGCTTGTTGGGCGTGAGGCCCATGTAGGTCAGCGCGCGCTCGATGGCGCCGCGCTTGTTGGCGTCCTTTTCCTTGTCCGGGTCCGGCACGCGGCCGTCGATGGGCAGCACCATCTCGGGCGACGTGCCCCAGGTCACGTGGGGCTTGATCTGCGTGGCGTCCAGCTCGACCACGGTGTCGAACTTCGCATCCGCATCCGAGTGCAGCGTCTTCCAGTAGCTGACGGCCTGGTCCCATTCCACGCCGGTTGGGGAGAGCGGGCGGCCTTTCACATAGTCGATGGTCTTCTGGTCCACGGCCACGAGGCCGGCCCGTGCGCCGGCTTCGATGGCCATGTTGCAGACCGTCATGCGGCCTTCCATCGACAGGTCGCGGATCGCCGAGCCGGCGAATTCGATCGTATAGCCCGTGCCGCCCGCAGTGCCGATCTTGCCGATGATCGCCAGCACGATGTCCTTGGCCGTGACGCCGGGAGCGACCTTGCCCTCGACCTTGACGAGCAGGTTCTTGGCCTTCTTGGCCAGCAGGGTCTGCGTGGCCATCACGTGTTCGACTTCGCTGGTGCCGATGCCGTGGGCCAGCGCACCGAAGGCGCCGTGCGTGCTGGTGTGGGAGTCGCCGCAGACCACGGTCATTCCGGGCAGCGTGGCACCCTGCTCGGGGCCGATGACGTGCACGATGCCCTGGCGCTTGGAGAGGAAGGGGAAGTACGCCGCCGAGCCGAATTCGGCCAGGTTGGTGTCCAGCGTGGTGATCTGCTCCTTGCTGATGGGGTCGGTGATGCCGTCGTAGCCCAGCTCCCAACCGGTGGTGGGCGTGTTGTGGTCGGCCGTGGCCACGATGGAGCTGACGCGCCAGACCTTGCGATTCGCCTGGCGCAGGCCTTCGAAGGCCTGCGGGCTCGTGACCTCATGCACCAGGTGCCGGTCGATGTAGAGCACGGCGGTGCCGTCGTCTTCGGTGTGGACGACGTGTTCGTCCCAGATCTTGTCGTAGAGAGTGCGTGGCATGGTGGCTTTCAGGATGGCTTCCAGCGGGTTGGGAATTCTAGGAGGTTGGTGTCTCAGCGAGGGCCTGCTCCGCGGCGCATTCGTCGAGGTGTTCGACGAGCAGGCGCGCTGTCACGGGGAGCGTCGAGAAATCGCGCGCCACCAGTTCGATCTGGCGGCGGGCCCAGGCATCGGTCAGGGGGATCGCCTGCAGGGCGCCCACGCCGTGGGTCAGCAGGAAAGCGCGCTCGGGCATCACGCCTACGCCGAGTCCGTTGTGGATCATGCGGCACATGGCGTCCAGCCCGGTCACATGGATGCGCAGCCGCACGCTGCGTCCGGCGCGCGTGGCCGCGGACTGCATGGCCATGGCGATGGAACTGTTGGCCTGCAGGCCAACATGGTCGAATTCCAGGCTGTCCTCGAAGGCCACCGCGTCGCGGCCGGCCAGCGGGTGCGCGCGCGGGACGACCAGCACCAGCCGGTCTTCGCGGTAGGGCCGGGTCTGCAGGCTGCTGTGGCCCGAGGCCGCGTGGCAGATGCCCAGGTCGGCAGTGCCTTCCTGCACGGCACGCAACACCTCCGTGCTGAGGTGTTCCTCCAGGTCGACCTTGACCTGCGGATGCTGGCCGATGAAAGTGCCCAGGTCCTCAGGCAGGAACTGCACGATGGCCGAAATGCTGGCGTGCACCCGCACGTGGCCGCGCACGCCGTCGGCGTATTCACTGAGCTCGGCCTGCATTTTCTCCAGGCTGAACAACACGCTGCGGGCATGGTGCAGCATGCTCTCGCCGGCGGGCGTGAGGCTCACGCCCCGCGTGTGGCGGTAGAGCAGGGGGGTGTCGAGGGCGCTCTCGAGGTCGCTGAGGCGCTTGCTTAGTGCCGACGCCGCGATGAACTCGCGCTCCGCCGCCTTGCCGATGCTGCCCAGTTCGCAGACCGCCACGAACAGCTGCAGCGACGCGAGGTCGATGCGGCGGGCGAAGTTGCGTTCCAGCTTCATGGCGGTGGGGCGGTGGGGCGGTGGGTGCTCGCCATCGCATTTGAAGATGGCTTGGCAATTTTCTCTTTAAATTGCCTGCATCGTCATCGTGATGTGCGATGCCAGCCATCGCTGCGGCCCGGGCATGAAAAAGCCCGCACGCGGCGGGCTTCGGGGTGCGGATGCGGCGGCACAGGGCCGCCGCCCGGCGCATCAGCGCTTGGCCAGCGCGGGCACGTCGCGGCGCTCCGAGCCTGTGAACAGCTGGCGCGGGCGGCCGATCTTGTACTCGGGGTCGCCGATCATCTCGTTGAGCTGGGCGATCCAGCCCACCGTGCGGGCCAGCGCGAAGATGGCCGTGAACAGGGGCACGGGGATGCCGATGGCGCGCTGCACGATGCCGGAGTAGAAGTCCACGTTGGGGTACAGCTTGCGGGAGACGAAGTACTCGTCTTCCAGCGCGATCTTCTCCAGTTCCTTGGCCAGCTTGAACAGCGGGTCGTTGCCCAGGCCCAGTTCGTTCAGCACTTCGTTGCAGGTCTCCTGCATCAGCTTGGCGCGCGGGTCGTAATTCTTGTAGACCCGGTGGCCGAAGCCCATCAGCTTGACGTTGGAGTTCTTGTCCTTGACCTTCTTGATGAACTCGCCGATCTTCTCCACGCCGCCTTCGCGCTGGATGTCGTAGAGCATGTTCAGCGCGGCCTCGTTGGCGCCGCCATGGGCGGGGCCCCACAGGCAGGCCACGCCCGCCGCGATGGCGGCGAAGGGGTTGGTGCCGGAGGAACCGCACAGGCGCACCGTGGAGGTGGAGGCGTTCTGTTCGTGGTCGGCGTGCAGGATGAAGATGCGGTCCAGCGCGCGCTCGATGACCGGGCTCACCACATACTCTTCGCAGGGGTTCGCGAACATCATGTGCATGAAGTTGCCGGCATAGCTCAGGCTGTTGCGCGGGTACATGTACGGCTGGCCGATGGTGTACTTGTAGGCCATGGCCACCAGCGTGGGCATCTTCGCGATCAGGCGGATCGCGGCGATCTCACGGTGCTCGGGATTGTTGATGTCGGTGCTGTCATGGTAGAAGGCCGACAGTGCGCCCACCAGGCCGGTCATGATGGCCATCGGGTGCGCATCGCGGCGGAAGCCGCGCAGGAAGAATTGCATCTGCTCGTTGACCATGGTGTGGGTGGTCACGAGGTTCTGGAACTTCTTCTTGGCACCGGCGTCTGGCAGGTTGCCGTACAGCAGCAGGTGGCAGGTCTCAAGGAAGTCGCAGCTCGTGGCGAGCTGCTCGATGGGGTAGCCGCGGTACAGCAGCTCGCCCTTGTCGCCGTCGATGTAGGTGATGGCGGACTGGCAGGCCGCGGTGGACAGGAAGCCCGGGTCGTAGGTGAACATCCCGGTCTGCGCGTAGAGCTTGCGGATGTCGATCACATCGGGACCGATGC
The DNA here is from genome assembly GCA_965278985.1 of Burkholderiaceae bacterium. GTDB lineage: Bacteria > Pseudomonadota > Gammaproteobacteria > Burkholderiales > Burkholderiaceae_C > CAISIP01. Next base: position 6,477,712 of record OZ257131.1, read on the forward strand.
TGCCGCTGTAGACCGGTAGCTCGATCTTCGGATTGCCGTTGCTGAATGACAGCGTGGCTTTGTTGTCGGCGAGTTTCATGACTTTCCCTTTCAGCGGTTTACTTGCAACAATCCCAGAAGCGCGATGACCTCGGGCCGGTCGAGCTTCGTATCTATCTGCGCCGGCGACTTGCGGCCCAGGTGCAGGTCCAGCAGGTCGTTGTCGCTCAAGTCCATCAACTCGAGCAGGCAGTGGGACTGGCCCACGGTGAGAGTGTCTCCATGGCGGCGGAAGAAGCGCTCCAGGAAGATGTCGTTCTCCAGCATGCCCCGGCGACAACGCCAGACCAGCCGGTTCAGTCCTTCCGGGCCCAGCGGTTCTTTGTCCGCTTCCTGCGCCATACCGCCTCTACTGTACCCAGCAACGGTGATCACACCGTCCTGTAGACCATCATCTCCTTGATCTTCCCGATGGCTTTGGTCGGGTTCAATCCCTTCGGGCAGACGTCGACGCAGTTCATGATGGTGTGGCAGCGGAAAAGCCGGTACGGATCTTCCAGGTTGTCCAGGCGCTCGGCGGTCGATTCGTCGCGGCTGTCGGCGATGAAGCGGTAGGCCTGCAACAGGCCGGCGGGGCCCACGAACTTGTCCGGGTTCCACCAGAAGCTGGGGCAGCTGGTGGAGCAGCTGGCGCACAGGATGCACTCGTACAGGCCGTTCAGCTCCTCGCGCTCCTGCGGGCTCTGCAGGCGCTCCTTCTCGGGCGGTACGTTGTCGTTGATCAGGTACGGCTTGATCGAGTGGTACTGCTTGAAGAACTGCGTCATGTCCACGATCAGGTCGCGGATGACCGGCAGGCCCGGCAGCGGCTTGAGCACGATGGTGCCCTTGAGCGTGCGCATGTTGGTCAGGCAGGCCAGGCCGTTCTTGCCATTGATGTTCATGGCGTCCGACCCGCACACGCCTTCACGGCAGGAGCGGCGGAAGGAGATGGACGGGTCCAGCGCCTTGAGCTTCATCAGCGCGTCCAGCAGCATGCGCTCGTTGCCGTCGAGTTCGACCTCGATGGTCTGCATGTAGGGCTTGGCGTCCTTGTCGGGATCGTAGCGGTAGATCTGGAAGGTTCTTTTTTGCATGGTGTGTTCCGGTGCCTGCTGCGGTTCAGGGATGGGCGGTGGTGTGAACGCTCAGAAGGTGCGAACCTTCAGCGGCACGGAGTCGACGGTCAGCGGCTTCATCTGCACGGGCTTGTACGCCAGGCGATTGCCTTCGCTGTACCACAGCGTGTGCTTGTGCCATTCGACGTCGTTGCGCCCGTTCGGATACGTGGGCGAGTCGGCGTAGTCGTCCACCGTGTGGGCGCCGCGGCTCTCGTGGCGGGCGGCGGCCGAGACGATGGTGGCCTGCGCGGCCTCGATCAGGTTCTCCACCTCCAGCGCCTCGACGCGGGCGGTGTTGAAGACCTTGGACTTGTCCTTGAGCGTGACGCCACGGGCGCGCTCGCGCAGCGCCGCGATCTTGGCCACGCCCTCGTCCATGCTGGCCTGCGTGCGGAACACGCCGGCATGCTGCTGCATGGTGGCGCGGATGTCGTTGGCCACATCCTGCGCGTATTCGCCGGAGGTGGAGCCGTCCAGGCGCGACAGGCGGGCGATGGTGGCCTCCGCGGCACCGGCCGGCAGGTCCTTGTGGTTCTTCGACGCCTTGTGGGCCTCGACCATGTGGTTGCCCGCGGCGCGGCCGAAGACCAGCAGGTCCAGCAGCGAGTTGGTGCCCAGGCGGTTGGCGCCATGCACGCTCACGCAGGAGCATTCGCCCACTGCATACAGCCCATTGACGGGCACGGCATGGCTGTCGCCGCGCTGCTCGACCACCTGGCCGTGGATGTTGGTGGGGATGCCGCCCATCTGGTAGTGGATGGTGGGCACCACGGGAATGGGCTCGCGCGTGATGTCCACGTTGGCGAAGTTGTGGCCGATCTCGTTGACCGAGGGCAGCCGCTTCATGATGGTGTCTGCACCCAGGTGGGTCATGTCGAGGTTGATGTAGTCCTTGTTGGGACCACAGCCACGGCCTTCCTTGATCTCCTGGTCCATGCAGCGCGAGACGAAGTCGCGCGGTGCGAGGTCCTTCAGCGTGGGGGCGTAACGCTCCATGAAGCGTTCACCATTGCTGTTGCGCAGAATCGCGCCTTCGCCGCGGCAGCCTTCGGTCAGCAGCACGCCAGCGTTGTGCACGCCGGTGGGGTGGAACTGCCAGAACTCCATGTCCTGCAGCGGGATGCCGGCACGTGCCGCCATGCCCAGGCCGTCGCCGGTGTTGATGAATGCATTGGTGGAGGCGGCAAAGATGCGGCCCGCGCCGCCGGTGGCCAGCAGCACGGACTTGGCCTGCAGGATGTGCAGATCGCCGGTTTCCATTTCCAGTGCGGTCACGCCGACCACGTCGCCTTCGGCGTCGCGGATCAGGTCCAGCGCCATCCACTCGACGAAGAACGCGGTGCGTTCCTTGACGTTCTGCTGGTACAGCGTATGCAGCATCGCGTGGCCGGTGCGGTCGGCCGCGGCGCAGGCGCGCTCCACCGGCTTTTCACCGTAGTTGGCGGTGTGGCCGCCGAAGGGGCGCTGGTAGATGGTGCCATCGGCGTTGCGGTCGAAGGGCATGCCCATGTGTTCCAGGTCGTACACGACCTTGGGCGCTTCGCGGCACATGAACTCGATGGCGTCCTGGTCGCCCAGCCAGTCGGAGCCCTTGACGGTGTCGTAGAAGTGGTAGTGCCAGTTGTCCTCGTTCATGTTGCCCAGCGAGGCGCCGATGCCGCCCTGGGCAGCCACGGTGTGGGAACGGGTCGGGAAGACCTTGGTGAGGACGGCGACGTTCAGGCCGGCACGCGCCAGCTGCAGGGAGGCGCGCATGCCGGAGCCGCCGGCTCCGACGATCACGACGTCGAACTTGCGCTTGGAGGGGGAGTAGGTCATGGGAAGCTGTCTGCGAGAAGAGGGGTGCGGGATTTCAGAGGCGCCAGAGGACCTGGATGGCCCAGCCGGCGCATCCCACCAGCCATGCGATGGAGAAGCACTGCAGGAACAGCCGCACGGACACCGACTGCACGTAGTCCATCCAGATGTCGCGCACGCCCACCCACACGTGGTAAAGCAGCGAGACGATGACCACGAAGGTCAGTACCTTCATCCATTGCGCCGCGAAGATGCCGGCCCACAGGTCGTAACCGATCTCGCCTTGCGAGAAGACCAGCTGGCCCAGCACCACGAGGGTGAAGAGCACCATGATCGCCGCCGTCACGCGCTGGCTGAGCCAGTCCCGCGTGCCGTAATGCGCACCGACCACGATGCGCTTGGAGCCGTAATTCACTGCCATGGAGTCGAATCCTTTTTCAACGAAGGTGATGGACCGTTACACGCTGCGGTGCAGGGTCCGAGGGCGTCGGGTGCCCGGGGATCTCAGTACAGGCCGAAGAGCTTGGCGCCCAGGATCAGCGTCAGGCCGATGCTGAGCACCAGGGTCACGATGGCCGAGTTGCTGCCGAATTCCTTGCTGACCGCAGCATGGCTCACGTCCATCCACAGGTGGCGCACGCCGGCGATCAGGTGGTGCAGGTAGGCCCAGATCAGCGCCAGGCCCACCAGCTTGATGAACCAGCCCGGCACGAAGCCCAGGCCTTCGTTGAAAGCGAACTTGAACTGCGCGAAGGAGATCTCGGAGGACACCGAGGTGTCGAACATCCAGATGATGAAAGGCAGCAGCAGGAACATCAGTGCGCCGCTCACGCGGTGCAGGATCGAGACCCAACCGGCGGCCGGGAGCCGGTAGGTGGGCAGGTCCTTGAGCGCATTGATGTTGCGGAATTGAGGCCGTTTGGCGGGGGTGGAGGCTGAGGAGTCGGACATGAAATGGCACTCTGGAGGTGGTAACAGGCTTGTAATTATTGGGCGCTGTCAAGGCAAAATTCTATTGCAACGCGAAACATTGCTGCGGGGCAGCAAGACAACATCCGACTATCCCACTGCGGCACGGCCGAGCCTGTCACCTGTGTTGCGGCGTGCGTGTGCCTCAACTCAGGGTGTTGCGATAGTGGTGCCTGTCGGTGCGGTACAGGCCGCGGCGCAGCTCCATGGGCTGGTCGTCGTAGGTGAAGGCGATCCGCTCCACACTGAGCAGCGGCGTGCCCGGCGCCACGCGCAGATGGGCGCATTGCTCGTCGCTGGGCGCCACGGCGCGTATCTTTTCCTCGGCCCGCACCATGCGCACGCCAAACTGCGATTCGAACATCGCATAGGTGGGCGCGCGGTCGCCCAGCAGCTGCTCCGCGGTCAGGCCCTTGAAAGGCGTGCCGGGCAGCCAGAAGTCTTCCAGGATCGTGGGCTCGCCACCGAAGGACAACACCCGCCGTACCTGCACCACGGCGTCGCCAGAGCGCAGGCCGAGGATGCGCGCGACCTCCGCCGTCGCGCGCAGGCGCCGGCATTCCAGGATCTCGCGCTCCGGGGGCTGGGCGTCCACGCCGTCGTCGGAGACCAGCTTCAGGAAGCGGTAACGCACATGCTGCTCCGCATGGGTGGCAACGAAAGTGCCCTTGCCCTGGCGGCGCACCAGCAGGTTGTCGGCCGCGAGTTCGTCGATGGCCTTGCGCACCGTGCCCTGGCTCACGCGGTAGCGCGCCGCCAGTTCCATCTCGCTGGGAATGGCCTCGCTGGGTTTCCATTCGCCGGCGCGCAGGCTCTTGAGGATCAGGCCCTTGATCTGCTGGTACAGCGGGCTGAAGGCCGGGCCGCCCGGCACCGCGCCGCCGAGCGCCGGCTCGGGTGCATCGAGCAGGCCTGCGGAGGAGGTGGAAGAGGCGGGCGGGGGCATGGCGGGTGGCAGGGGAATCGCTGGCGATCATATCTTATATAAGACATAAGACAAATTGACCTCGGCTTGCTGGAGCGGGTACACTCGCGCGTTGCCCGGGCTGCGGGGCCACCGTGTCTCTGGGGCTCCGTTGCCAGCACCGTTTCCCAACTTCCCTGGAGTGTTCGCCATGAGCAAGAAGCCCGTCCGCGTCGCCGTTACCGGCGCCGCTGGTCAAATCGGTTACGCCCTGTTGTTCCGTATCGCCAGTGGCGAGATGCTGGGCAAGGACCAGCCTGTGATCCTGCAGTTGCTCGAGATCCCCGACGAGAAAGCCCAGAAGGCGCTCAAGGGCGTGATGATGGAACTCGACGACTGTGCGTTCCCGCTGCTGGCCGGCATGGAAGCCCATAGCGACCCGATGACCGCCTTCAAGGACACGGACTACGCGCTGCTGGTGGGCTCGCGTCCCCGTGGCCCCGGCATGGAACGCGCCGAGCTGCTGGCCGTGAACGGCCAGATCTTCATCGGCCAGGGCAAGGCGCTGAACGCCGTGGCCAGCCGCAACGTGAAGGTGCTGGTGGTCGGCAACCCCGCCAACACCAATGCCTACATCGCCATGAAGAGCGCGCCGGACCTGCCGCGCAAGAACTTCACGGCCATGCTGCGCCTGGACCACAACCGCGCAGCCAGCCAGCTGGCAGCCAAGACCGGCAAGCCCGTGGCCGCCATCGAGAAGCTGGCCGTCTGGGGCAACCATTCGCCCACGATGTACGCCGACTACCGCTTCGCCACCATCGGCGGCGAGAGCGTGGCCAAGATGATCAACGACCAGGTCTGGAACGCCGACACCTTCCTGCCCACCGTGGGCAAGCGTGGCGCGGCCATCATCGAGGCCCGCGGCCTGTCATCGGCTGCTTCGGCCGCCAACGCCGCCATCGACCACATGCGCGACTGGGCCCTGGGCACCAACGGCAAGTGGGTCACCATGGGCCTGCCGTCGGACGGCCAGTACGGCATCCCCAAGGACACGATGTTCGGCTTCCCCGTCACCTGCCAGAACGGCGAATACAAGGTCGTCGAAGGCCTGGAAATCGATGCCTTCAGCCAGGAACGCATCAACAAGACGCTGAAGGAACTGCAGGACGAGCAGGCCGGCGTGGCCCACCTGCTCTGATTTCAGGCCGGTTACAGAGCATGCACCCGCGCGACGTCTTGCTGGGCCCGCAGGCGTCGTCCGGCTTCCTGCCGGTCTGTGACCACTACAGCGGCGTCGAGGCGCGCATTCGCAAAAGCCTCGCGCTGCAGGCCGCCATGGCCGAGGAGTTCGGCGCCTGCGTGTTCGATGCCACGCTGGACTGTGAAGACGGTGCACCGGCGGGTGATGAAGCCCGCCACGCGGAGATGGTCGTGGCGCTGGTGCACGAGGCCCATGGCGCCGGGGCGCGCATCGCACCCCACATCTCGCCCCGCACCGCAGTGCGTGTGCATCCCGTGGACCACCCGGCCTTCGCACAGGATGTGCGCACCATCGTGGGCCAGGCCGGCACGCGGTTGTGCCACCTGATGGTGCCCAAGGTCGAGAGCGTGCAGGACGTGGAGCGCACCGTTGCTGCCGTGGACGCCGCATCCCCACCGGGTCTCGGGCTGCCACTGCAGGTGCTGGTGGAGTCGCCGGCCGCGGTGCACCGTGTCTTCGACATCGCCGCGCATCCGCGTGTGCAGTCCGTGAGTTTCGGGTTGATGGATTTCGTGTCCGCGCACGGCGGTGCCATTCCGTCCACCGGCATGTCCGGTGAAGGCCAGTTCAGGCATCCGCTGGTGCTGCGTGCCAAGACCGAGATCACGTCCGCCTGCCATGCGCACGGCAAGGTGCCGTCGCATTGCGTGGTCACCGAGTTCCGTGATGCGGCCGTGGTGCAGGCCGCGGCCCGCCGGGCCTCGCGCGAGCTGGGCTTCACGCGCATGTGGAGCATCCACCCCGACCAGATCCGTCCCATCCTGGCCGCGTTCGCGCCCGATGAGGAGGAGGTCGCACTGGCCGCCGAGATCATCGTGCAGGCCCGGCGCGCGGACTGGGCGCCCATCGCCGTGCGGGGACAACTGCACGACCGCGCAAGCTACCGTTTTTTCTGGCAGATTCTGGAGCGCGCGCACCGCACGGGTGCCGCTTTGCCCGCAGACATGCGGCTGTTTTTCATGCCCGAGGGGACCTGATATGTCCGTGGTGTCCAACACCTTTTTTCGCCGATCCGCCAAGCCATGGGCTGCGGCTACGGCCTTGGCGCTCGTGAGCGCCATCGCCACCGGCCTTCCGAGCGAGGTCGCTGCCCAGAGCAGCACTGCCACGCCCCCGGTGACCGCCAAGTCCAAGCCAGCGGCCAAACCCGCGGCCAAGCCAGCCGCTGCCAAGCCAGCCGCGGCAACGGTCGCCTCCAAGCCCAAGGCGAAGACCACTGCAGCGGCGAAGCCCAAGCCCTCTGCGGTGGAGCCGGCGCCGGCCGAGGCGGTGGCCCACCTGCCGCTGAACGCCGCACAGCTGGCGATTGCCAACACCGTGTACGTGGGTGCCATTCCCTGTGAACTGGGCCAGACCGTGGAACTGCAGCCCATGGAAGGCACGGCCGGCTTCTTCAAGCTGAAGCTGGGCAAGGCCTCCTACACCCTGGCGCCCGAGGAGACCACCACGGGGGCCGTGCGCCTCGAAGACCGCCCCAACGGCATCGTCTGGCTGCAGCTGATCAACAAGTCCATGCTGATGAACCACAAGCTGGGGCGTCGCATGGCAGACGAATGCATGAGCCCCGCGCAGCTGCGCGTGGCGCAGGAAATGCAACGCAACCCGCCGCCCAGCCTGCTCGATGCGCCGCCAAAGCCCGCCGGAGGCACCAGTGCCGCACCCGCGCCCGAGGGCCAGCAAATAGCCAAACCCTGATCAGCCAACACCTTTGCAAGGAGCCTTTATGTTGCAAGCCTACCGCACCCATGCCGCCGAACGCGCGGCCCTGGGCATCCCGCCGCTGCCGCTGTCCGCGCAGCAGACCGCCGAACTCATCGAACTGCTGAAGAGCAAGCAGCCCCTGGGTCCGGTGGAGGACGGCCAGGAACTGGTGGAGTTGCTGTCCCAGCGCGTGCCTGCCGGCGTCGACGATGCCGCCAAGGTCAAGGCCAGCTACCTCGCCGCCGTGGCCCACGGCACCGAGCGTTGCGCCCTGATCAGCCGTGCCAAGGCCACCGAGCTGCTGGGCACCATGCTCGGCGGCTACAACATCGGCCCGATGATCGACTTGCTGGACGACGCCGAAGTGGGCGCCGTCGCCGCCGAGGGCCTGAAAAAGACGCTGCTGATGTTCGATCAGTTCCACGACGTCAAGGAGAAGGCCGACAAGGGCAACGCGAACGCCAAGGCCGTGCTCCAGAGCTGGGCCGATGCCGAGTGGTTCACCAGCCGCGCCGAAGTGCCCAAGAGCATCACCTTCACCGTGTTCAAGGTGCCCGGCGAGACCAACACCGACGACCTGTCGCCCGCCCCGGATGCCACCACGCGCCCGGACATCCCGATGCACGCGCTCGCGATGCTGAAGAACAAGCGCGACGGCGCGCCCTTCACGCCCGAAGAGGACGGCAAGCGGGGCCCTATCAAGTTCATCCAGGACCTGGTCGCGCGCGGCCTGCCCGTGGCCTACGTGGGCGACGTGGTCGGTACCGGCTCGTCACGCAAGTCGGCCACCAACAGCGTGTTGTGGTGGACGGGCGAAGACATTCCCTTCATCCCGAACAAGAAGTTCGGTGGCGTCTGCCTGGGCACCAAGATCGCGCCGATCTTCTACAACACCATGGAAGACGCGGGCGCGCTGCCGATCGAGCTGAACGTCGACCAGATGAACATGGGCGACACCATCGAGCTGCGCCCCTACGAAGGCAAGGCCCTGAAGGACGGCAAGGTCATCGCCGAGTTCCAGATCAAGAGCGAGGTCCTGTTCGACGAGGTGCGCGCCGGTGGCCGCATTCCGCTGATCATCGGCCGTGGCCTCACGGGCAAGGCGCGTGAAGCGCTGGGCCTGCCCGCCTCCACGCTGTTCCGGCTGCCACAAGCCCCGGCCGACTCCGGCAAGGGCTTCTCGCTGGCGCAGAAGATGGTAGGTCGCGCCTGCGGCCTGCCCGAAGGCCAGGGCGTGCGTCCGGGCACCTACTGCGAGCCCAAGATGACCTCCGTCGGCAGCCAGGACACCACCGGCCCGATGACGCGCGACGAACTGAAGGACCTGGCCTGCCTGGGCTTCTCGGCCGACCTGGTCATGCAGTCCTTCTGCCACACGGCCGCGTACCCGAAGAAGGTGGACGTCAAGATGCACCACGAGCTGCCGGACTTCATGAGCAACCGCGGCGGCATCTCGCTCAAGCCCGGCGACGGCGTGATCCACAGCTGGCTGAACCGCCTGCTGACGCCCGACACCGTGGGCACGGGCGGCGACTCGCATACGCGTTTCCCGATCGGCATCAGCTTCCCCGCAGGCTCCGGCCTGGTGGCCTTCGCGGCCGCCACCGGTGTGATGCCGCTGGACATGCCCGAGTCGGTGCTCGTGAAGTTCAAGGGCACGATGCAGCCTGGCGTCACGCTGCGCGACCTCGTCAACGCGATCCCGCTGTACGCGATCAAGGCCGGCCTGCTGACGGTCGAGAAGAAGGGCAAGAAGAACATCTTCTCGGGCCGCATCCTCGAGATCGAAGGCCTGCCGGACCTGAAGGTCGAACAGGCCTTCGAACTGTCGGACGCCTCGGCCGAGCGTTCCGCTGCCGGCTGCACGGTGCACCTGAACAAGGAACCCATCGCCGAGTACATCACCAGCAACATCACGCTTATGAAGTGGATGATCGCCGAGGGCTATGCCGATGCGCGCACGCTGGCACGCCGCATCGCCGCACAGGAGGCCTGGCTCAAGGACCAGCAGCTCATGAAGGGCGACCCCGACGCCGAATACGCCGCCGTGATCGAGATCGACCTGGCGGACATCCACGAGCCCATCGTGGCCTGCCCGAACGACCCGGACGACGTGAAGACGCTGTCCGACGTCGCCGGTGCCAAGATCGACGAAGTGTTCATCGGCTCGTGCATGACCAACATCGGCCACTTCCGCGCGGCGTCCAAGCTGCTCGAAGGCAAGCGTGACATCCCCGTGAAGCTGTGGATCGCGCCGCCCACGAAGATGGATGCGCAGCAGCTGACGGAAGAGGGCCATTACGGTGTGTTCGGCAACGCCGGTGCCCGCACCGAGATGCCGGGCTGCTCGCTGTGCATGGGCAACCAGGCGCAGGTGCGCGAGGGCGCCACCGTGATGTCCACCAGCACCCGCAACTTCCCGAACCGCCTGGGCAAGAACACCAACGTGTACCTGGGCTCGGCGGAACTGGCCTCGATCTGCTCCAAGCTGGGCCGTATCCCGACCAAGGAAGAGTACATGGCCGACATGGGCGTGCTGACGGCGGCCAGCGGCCAGATCTACCAGTACCTGAACTTCGACAAGATCGAGGAGTTCACGGACGCTGCCAAGACCGTCACGGAAGCAGCCCCCGCCTGACGACGGCGAAGCGTGGCGCCGCGCCGCAGGGCGCGGGCCCGCTTTTTTTCCAATTTCTGCTGTGTGACATGCGGGTTACACTGCAGCCGCCTCGCAACGCCTACCTGGTCCGCGGGCCTGTTCCTGTGGAGTTTCCAAGTTGTTCGCCAAGCTGCTGCCGCGTGAAGGCAATTTTTTCCTGATGTTCAACCAGCACGCCGACCACATCGTCGATGCGGCCAGGGCGTTCTCCAAGCTGGTGGCGAACTACAGCGATCCGCACCTGCGCGAGACCTACAACCGCGACGTCGACAACGCCGAGCGCGCTGCCGACCGCGTGACGCACGACGTGAACCGCGCCATCCACGTCACCTTCATCACGCCCATCGACCGTGAGCAGATCCACACGCTGATCAACACCATGGACGACGTGGCCGACCTGATCCAGGATTCGGCAGAGACCATGGCGCTGTATGACGTGCGCTTCATGACCGACGAGATCGTGCGGCTGACGGACGTCAGCGTGAAATGCTGCGAGCGTGTACGTGATGCCATCAAGCTGCTGGCGCGCATCGCCGAACCGTCCGTGGCCGAGGCCGCGCTCAAGACCTGCGAAGAGATTGACCAGCTCGAATCCGACGCCGACCGCGTGATGCGCTCGGCGATGAGCAAGCTCTTCCGCGAGGAGCCCGATGTACGCGAGCTGATCAAGCTCAAGGCCATCTACGAGTTGCTGGAGCGTATCACCGACAAGTGCGAGGACGTCGCCAACGTCATCGAGGGCATCGTCCTCGAGAACTCCTGATCGGGCCCCGCCATGGCAACGGTGCAGGTGGCCCTGTGGGTGGTGGTGCTGCTGGTCGTCCTGGCGCTCGTCTTCGACTTCATGAATGGCTTCCACGACGCGGCCAACTCGATCGCGACCGTGGTGTCCACCGGTGTCCTCAAGCCCGGGCAGGCGGTGCTGTTCGCGGCCTTCTTCAATTTCGTGGCGTATTTCGTCTTCCACCTGGGCGTGGCGGCGACCATCGGCAAGGGGTTGGCCGACCCGGCCTTCGTGGATGTGCACGTGGTCTTCGGCGCGTTGGTGGGTGCCATCACCTGGAACCTGATCACCTGGTATTACGGCATCCCCAGCAGTTCCTCGCACGCGCTGATCGGCGGCATCGTGGGTGCCGTGATGGCCAAGGCCGGGCCGGGCGCGCTGGTGCTTTCCAGTCTGGGCAAGACGGTGGCCTTCATTTTCGTGTCGCCGGCGCTGGGCTTCCTGCTCGGGACATTGATCATGATCGGCGTGGCCTGGGCGTTTCGCCGCACGCGCCCTAGCCGCATCGACCGATGGTTCCGCACGCTCCAGTTGGTATCGGCCGGTGCCTACAGCCTGGGCCATGGCGGCAACGACGCGCAGAAGACGGTGGGCATCATCTGGATGCTGCTGATCGCCACCGGATTCGCGGCACAGGGCGCCGCGGAGCCTCCTGGCTGGGTGGTGCTGGGTTGCTACACGGCTATCGCTGCGGGCACCATGTTCGGTGGCTGGCGCATCGTCAAGACCATGGGCCAGCGGCTCACCAAGCTCAAGCCGGTGCATGGCTTTTGCGCGGAGACCGGGGGCGCGATGACGCTGTTCCTGGCAGCCCTGCTGGGCATTCCGGTGTCCACCACCCACACCATCACGGGCGCCATCGTGGGCGTGGGTTCCGTGCAGCGCGCCAGTGCCGTGCGCTGGGGCGTGGCCGGCAACATCGTGTGGGCCTGGATCTTCACCATCCCCGCCAGCGCGCTGGTGGCGGCTGGCACCTACTGGCTCAGCCTGACGCTGTTCTGAGGACGCCGAGGGCTTCCGGAACAAGGCTTCCGAGCGTCAGGCGGGATTCGAAGAGGCCCTGCATGCCGAGCGCCAGCGCGGCCATCAGCGCGATGGTGCCGATCAGCAGGGCGGCCACCACACCGCCGATGGTCAGCCAGTTCGACTCCCCTGCACCGGACTGCGGCGTCGCGGGATTGAACTGCAGATTCCAGCGCTCTGCCGGTTTGAGGCCATACATGATCGCCGTCAGGGCGCAGCCCGCCACGATGAATCCCAGCAGGGGCAGCAACCACCAGATCCACGGATCGTCGACGCCCAGCGCACGCATGCGCAGCACGCCATACACGCCCAGCAGGCTGGGCACCGGCAGCAGCCATCCCACCACGTCGCGGATGCCCCGCAGGTAGAAGCGGTGCAGCCCCAGCGGCCCCCCCACCAGCGCCAGCCAGGTGGCCAGGGTCTTGTTCTTCATGCGGCACCGCCCTCCGGCGGCGTGGTGTCGGCTTCGCCCAGCGGCCGCTCCATCAGCACCACATCGAGCCATCGGCCGAACTTCCAGCCGCAGGAACGCAGCACGCCCACCTGCGTGAATCCGCAGGCACGGTGCACACCCACCGAACCCGCATTGTTTGAGTCGCCGATCACCGCGATCAGCTTGCGCACCCCGATGGCCTCCGCCTGCCGTGCGAGTTCCGTGAGCATGGCGCGGCCCCAGCCGCTGCCATGGGCTGCCGGAGACAGGTAAATGGAGTCTTCGGCCGAGAAGCGGTAGGCCGGACGCGGCTTGAACCAGTTGCAGTAGGCGAAGCCGATGACCTGGGCGTTGTGGTCTTCCAACACCAGATAGGGCAGGCCCTTCGCGAGCACATCGGCACGGCGGGTGGCCATCTCGTTTTCGCTCGGGGCGGTGGTCTCGAAAGTGCCTGTGCCGGTTTCGACATGGACGGCGTAGATGGCGGTGATGGCGGCGACATCGTCGTCGCGGCTGGGCCGGATGGTTGGCATGAAGAAGGCTTCCGTTATACTAGCGGGCTTTCCAGCGTGTGGCTGGCCGGGTGGCCATGCCGCGTGTCTCAACGCTGAAGTCCAGTCGAAAAATGCGCCGCGGTGCAAAGTAGCACCTGTCGCTCCCCCTGAAGGATAAATCATGGTCGTCATTCGACTCAGCCGCGGTGGTGCCAAAGCACGCCCCTTCTTCAACATCGTCGTGGCCGACAAGCGCACGCGCCGCGACGGTCGTTTCATCGAGCGCGTGGGTTTCTACAACCCCGGCGCCAAGGCCCACGAAGAAGGTCTGCGCATTGCGCACGATCGCCTGACCTACTGGCAAGGTGTCGGCGCCCAGGCTTCTCCCACGGTGGAGCGCCTGCTGGCCCAGGCCGCCAAAAAGGCAGCCTGATCGGTGTTGCGCAGCGCCGCATGCTCTGCTGCGGCGCGCCCTGCCGGACCCGCGCCGGCTGAACGGCCATGCTGACCCACATCGACCAGGCGGACCTCCCGGCCGATGCCGTGGAGGTCGGACGTGTCCTCGACGCCTGGGGCGTCAAGGGATGGTTCAAGGTCCTCCCCTACAGCGCCGATCCCGAGGCGCTTTTTTCATCGCGGCAATGGTTCCTGCAGCCCTCCACGATGGGGGTTGCCCAGTTCTCCGGCACGCTGAAGCTGCGCTTGAAGGACGTCAAGGAGCATTCCGGTGCCGTGACGGCCTCGGCCCACGGCATCGATGACCGCAACGCGGCCGAGCTGCTGCGCGGCGCACGGTTGTTCGTGGCGCGTTCCAGCTTTCCCAGCCTGTCCACGGACGAGTTCTACCAGGTCGACCTGCTCGGCCTGGAGGTCATCAACCGCGAAGGCGTGCTGCTGGGCACTGTGGCCGACCTGATGTCCTCGACAGCCCAGACCGTGCTGGTGGTCCAGCAGCCCACCGAAGACGGCAAGACCCACGAGCAGCTCATCCCCTTCGTCGCGGCCTGGGTGGATGGCGTGGACATGCCCGCGCGCCAGATCCGCGTCGATTGGCAGCGTGACTACTGACGGTGCGAAGCCCATGCGCTTCGACATCATCACCCTGTTCCCCGAACTGTTCGCCCCGTTCCTGACGAGCGGCGTGACACGCAGGGCCTACGAGACGGCGCTGCAGCTTCACTTCCACAACCCGCGCGATTTCGCCGAGGGCAACTACCGCCGCGTGGACGACCGGCCCTTTGGTGGCGGCCCGGGCATGGTCATGATGGCCGAGCCCCTTGCGCTGTGCCTGGAACATGTGCGCGCGCAACGTGTCGGTGACGGCGCGCCCCTGGTGCTCTTTTCCCCGCTGGGTGCGCGCCTCGACCATGCGGCGGTGGCGCAGTGGGCCGTGGGCGAGGGTGCCATCCTGCTGTGCGGCCGCTACGAAGGCGTCGACCAGCGCTTCATCGATGCCCATGTGGACGTGCAGATCAGCCTGGGCGACTTCGTGCTGTCCGGAGGCGAGATCGCCGCGATGGCCCTGTTGGACGCCGTTGCACGCCTGCAGCCCGGGGTGCTGGGCGATCCGGCCAGCCACCAGCAGGACAGCTTCCATCCCGCGCTGGACGGCTTGCTGGACTGCCCGCACTACACCCGCCCCGAGGTCTGGCGCGGGGCCTCGGCGCCCGCGGAATTGCTGTCCGGCCACCACGGCCGCATCGAACGCTGGCGGCGCGACCAGCGGCTGGTGGCAACGCTGATGCTGCGGCCAGACCTGGTGCAGCAGGCGCGTGCGCAGGGCCTGCTGGATGCCGCCGACGAAGCCGCGCTGGCGCGGCCGCGGGACCCGGGGTAGCCCGAAGCAGCGAGCCACTGCTATACTCGTGGGCTTACCCGATCCTCTGCCCGGCCGCATGCGGCACGTCGCTGTCGCGATTTCCAGCATGCACCTGGGTGCCATTCCGGCACCGGCGCGCGCAAGATCAATGAGGAAACCATGAACCTGATCCAGACCCTCGAGCAAGAGGAAATCGCCCGCCTGGGCAAGACCATCCCCCCATTCGCACCCGGCGACACGGTCATCGTGAACGTGAAGGTGGTTGAAGGCAACCGCAAGCGTATCCAGGCCTACGAAGGCGTGGTCATCGCCAAGCGCAACCGCGGCCTGAACAGCGGCTTCACCGTGCGCAAGATCTCCAGCGGCGAAGGCGTGGAGCGAACCTTCCAAACCTATAGCCCGCTGATCGCCAGCGTGGAAGTCAAGCGCCGTGGCGACGTGCGCCGCGCCAAGCTGTACTACCTGCGTGACCGCAGCGGCAAGTCGGCGCGTATCAAGGAAAAGCTCTCCATCAAGAAGGTTGCCGCCGCCGAGTGATCGCCGGCCTTCCTGCAGACAGCCGCCCAGGTGCATATCCTGAGGCGGCTTTTTTGATTCCACCTCCCATGCCTCCGGCCGACGACGCTCCCGTCCCGCTTTCCAAGCTGCCCAATTTCGACCCGTGCACGGCACGCCTGCTGGGGGTGGACACCCAGCTGCCACCCGTGGACCCGGAACGCCTGCGTCCGGCGGCGATGCGGCAGCGCTTTGCTGCGCCGCCCGTGTGGCAGCCGGAGTTCCGCGTCGAGCCGCGCTTCGGCGACCGTCCTTTTCGGCAGGCCGCCGTGCTCATCGCGATCGTGGACCGCGACGAACCCACGGTGCTGCTGACGCAACGCACGGCCCATCTGTCGAACCACTCGGGCCAGATCGCATTCCCTGGCGGCAAGCAGGACCCCGAGGATCTGGACCTCGCAGAGACCGCGCTGCGCGAGGCGCGAGAGGAAATCGGGCTGGCGTCCCAGGCCGTGCAGGTGATGGGCAGCCTGCCCACCTACACCACGGTCACGGCCTTCGTGATCACGCCAGTGGTGGGCCTGGTGCGGCCGGACTTCACGGTGCAGCCCAATCCGTACGAGGTGGACGATATCTTCGAGGTGCCGCTGGCGTTCCTCATGAACCCCGCGAACCACCAACGCCATGCCTTCGAGGCCGATGGCATGCGCCGCGAATGGTTGTCGATGCCCTTCCACGATGGCCGCGCCGAGCGCTTCATCTGGGGTGCGACCGCGGGCATGTTGCGCAACCTCTACCGATTCCTCTCCGCCTGACGACGCGCGCGGGCGGGCAGCAGCCGAGGCTGCCCTTATCATCGCCTCCATGAGTTTTCTGGCGATCCTGGTCGCATTGCTGCTGGAGCAGGTGCGGCCGCTGGCACGGGGCAATCCCATCCACGGACTCCTGCGCGGATGGGCACGTTGGGCCGACAGCAATTTCGACGCGGGCCGCATCCAGCATGGCTGGCTGGCGTGGAGCATCGCGGTGTTCCTGCCCACGCTGGCCGTGCTGGTCGTGTACTGGCTGCTGGTCCACTTCGCGGGCTGGCCCTTCGCCGTGCTGTGGAACATCATGGTGCTCTACCTGACGCTGGGCTTTCGCCAGTTCAGCCACCATTTCACCCACATCCGCGATGCACTGGAGGCCGGTGACGAAGCACGCGCGCGTCAGCTCTTGGCCGAATGGCAGCAGGTGGAGGGTGCGGGCCTGCCCCGTTCCGAGGTGCTGCGCCAGGTCATCGAATATTCCGTGATCGCCGCGCACCGGCATGTGTTCGGCGTGCTGGGCTGGTTCTCGGTGCTGGCAGCGCTGGGCCTGGGGCCTGCGGGCGCGGTGTTCTACCGCATGTGCGAGTTCGTGCCGCGGTATTGGGTGCACCGCCACCAGCTGCAGGTGCAGCCCGTGAGCGAAGCCTTGCAATCCGTGTCCCTCCGCGCGTGGGCGTGGGTGGACTGGTTGCCGGCGCGCATCACGGCGATGGCCTTTGCCGTGGTGGGCAGTTTCGAAGAGGCCGTCGACAGCTGGCGCGGCTACGCACGTGCCGATGGGCGCGACAACAACGGCGTGATACTTGCCGCCACTGCCGGCGCATTGGGGCTGCGGCTGGGCTGGCGTGCGGCGCCGGTGCATGCCGTGGTCGGCGTGGACGAACCCGATGACGTGCTGGGCGCCGACATCGAAGTCGGCCACCTGCGCACGGTGGTGGGCCTGGTCTGGCGCACCGTGGTGTTGTGGATGGTGCTGCTGGCTCTGCTGACGCTCGCGCGCCTGCTGGGATGAGCACGGCGCCGGCCGCTCAATACCGCGACTGCGACAGCTCCTCGAACAGTTCGCGGTAGATCCGGTAGCGGTCCGGGTCGACCGGTTGGTCTGCGCTGGCTGCGCCCGGTTGTCCCTCCACCATGGCCATCACGGAACAGCCTGGCTCGTGCAGGTGGCTGCAGTTGTAGAACTTGCACTCCCCCGCGTGGATGCGGATATCGGGCATGTATCGCGCCAGCTGCATGGGTGCGATGTGGTGCAGGCCGAATTCCTGGAACCCCGGCGAATCGATCAGCGCCGTGCCGCTGTCCCGGTCCAACCAGTACCAGGTGGTGGTGGTGGTGGTGTGTTTGCCCGAGCGCAGGGCTTGGGAAATTTCGCCCGTCTGTGCCTGCGCGCCGGGCACCAGCCGGTTCACCAGCGTGCTCTTGCCCGCACCGGAGGGGCCCAGGATGAGGGTGGTCCGGCCCTGCAGCCGGGACTGCAGTTCCGCATCGATGTCCGTGGCGCGCAGCGAGACGCCCAGCACCTCGTAGCCCATGCGCCGGTGGGGCGCCAAGCGCTCCCAGGCGCGTGCAAAGGCCTCGGGCAGGTCGCGCTTGTTCAACACAATCAACGGCCGGATCTGCTGTTCCTCGGCCGCGATCAGCGCGCGCGCCAGTTGCTGGGGCGAGAACACGGGGTCCGCCGCCAGCAGGATCAGCACCTGGTCCAGGTTGGCGGCGAAGGACTTGGTGCGGATGTCGTCCTGCCGGTAGAACAGGTTGCGCCTTGGCAGCACGGCCTCGATGGTGCCTTCGTCCTCCGAGGCACGCCACTGCACGCGGTCGCCCACCACGGACTGGCTCTTCTTGCCACGCGGATGGCAGATGACGCGTGCGCCTGACGCGGTTTCCACCAAGCAGTGGCGACCATGGCTGGCCACCACCAGGCCTTCGCCCAATGCAGTGTCCTTAGCCAAGCACAGGCCCCATCACAGGCCCGTCGCAGGATTGCGTGGCGTGCTGCTGCATCACTGCAGCAACGCGTCCACGCGGGCAGCGCATTCCATGTCGGTGGCGGAGATGCCTTGCACGTCATGGGTGTTGAAGCGCACCACGCAGCGGTTGTAGCCCACCACCAGATCGGGGTGGTGGTCTTCCACATGGGCCACCATCGCCAGGGCATTCACGAAGGCGATGGTCTCGAAATAGTTCGCGAAGTGGTAGGTCTTCTCGATGGCCACGGCGCTGCCTTCGCCGCTCAGCGTCCAGCCTTGCAACTGCGCCAGCTGGCTCACGATCTCGGTGGGCTTGAGGGCGCGGCGCTGGATCTTCGACCAGTCCTTTTTGGGAAAGAGGCTCTTCATGGACATCTCCGGGGCGTGCGTCAGGCCGCCATGCGTGCCAGGCGTTCGCTGGCGGGAGGGTGGGAATAGTAGAAGCCCACGTACAGCGGATCCGGCGTGAGGGTGGACGCATTGTCCTCGTAGAGCTTGAGCAGGGCACTGGACAGATCGCGGCCACTGGTCTGTGCCACGGCATAGGCATCCGCCTCGAATTCGTGGCGCCGCGACAGGCGCGCCATCAGCGGTGAGACGAACACGCTGAACACGGGCACCGCCAGCATGAACAGCAACAGCGCCAGGGCGTCGTTGGGCGCGGCACCCAGCAGGTTCGGCTGCACGCCCAGGCCGGTGTAGAACCACACCTGGCCCGACAACCAGCCCAGCAGGGCGAAGCCGGCCAGGCTCATCGCGAACATACCCACCATGCGCTGGACGATGTGCCGGCGCTTGAAGTGGCCCAGCTCATGCGCCAGCACGGCGTCGACTTCGCCCGGCGAGAGCTTGGCCAGCAGCGTGTCGTAGAAGACCACGCGCTTGGCCGCGCCGAAACCGGTGAAGTAGGCATTGGCATGCGCACTGCGCTTGCTGCCGTCCATCACGAACAGGCCCTTGGCCGCGAAGCCGCAGCGCTGCATCAGCGTCTGCACCCGCTGCTTCAGCGTCTCGTCCTCCAGCGGCTTGAACTTGTTGAACAGCGGGGCGATGAAGGTGGGATAGACCATCAGCAGCACGATGTTGAACCCCGTCCATACGCACCAGGCCCACAGCCACCACCAGCGCCCCGCAGCGCCCATGAGCCACAGAATCAGGCAGGCGATGGGGATGCCGATCACCGCACCCACCAACGAGGACTTGAGCAGGTCGGCCAGCCACAGGCCCAGGGTCATCTTGTTGAATCCGAAGCGCTCCTCGATCACGAAGGTCTGGTACCAGCCCAGTGGAAGTTCCAACAGCCCGCCGATCAGCACGAAGGCCACCAGCAGCGCCACCTGCTGCGCCATCCCGGGGCCCAGCAGGTCGAGCAGGCCACGGTTCAACGCATCGAGGCCGCCGAGCAGCGTCCAGCCGAGCAGCACGACCACCCCGATGGCCAGTTCCAGAAACCCGAAACGTGTCTTTGCCACCGTGTAGTCCGCTGCGCGCTGGTGGGCCTGCAGCGTGACGGTCGGCGCGAAGGGCGCGGGCACCGCGCCGCGGTGCTGCACCACGTGGCGGATCTGACGCCCGGCGAGCCAGAAGCGGAGCAGCGTGCCCAGCGACAGCGCCATTGCGAAGGCCAGGGTCATGGCCAGGGAAGGGGAGAGGGGATCTGACATGGAGCGCCGCGGGTCGCACGGCTGCAAAGGGAAAGCCGCGAGTTTAGGTTCTTTGGCTGGACGGGCGCTGCTGCCGCCACAAGATTTCAGGCAGCCTTGGGCGACAATCCCGGCCATGCCTGATGCCATTGCCCCCCTCAAGAAATCCGATCAGAACCTCGTCTGGCTGGACTGCGAAATGTCCGGCCTGGAGCCCGACAAGGAGCGCCTTCTGGAGATCGCCGTGATCGTCACGGGGCCCGACCTGCAGCCGCGCGTCGAAGGGCCGGTGCTGGTCATCCACCAGAGCGACGCCGTGCTCGACGGAATGGACGCCTGGAACAAGGGCACGCACGGCCGCAGCGGCCTCATCGACAAGGTGCGCGCCTCCACGCTGACGGAAGCCGAAGCCGAGGCGCAGTTGCTGGACTTCATCCGCCCCTATGTCTCCAAGGGTGCGTCGCCCATGTGCGGCAACACCATCGGCCAGGACCGTCGCTTCCTCGTCAACTACATGCCCAAGCTCGAGGCGTACTTCCATTACCGCAATCTCGATGTCAGCACCCTCAAGGAGCTGGCCAAGCGCTGGCGGCCCGACATCCACGCGGCGTTCAAGAAGCGCCAGATGCACACCGCGCTGGCCGATGTGCACGAATCCATCGACGAACTGGTGCACTACCGCACGCACTTCCTGCGCATGGCGGCGGGCTGAAAAGCCTCGCTAAGTAAAAACCCGGATCCGTGCCATAATCGCTGGCTGAGCTGCAACGAGCGGCGCAGTTTGTGCATCTCCCTTCTTACACCGGGCCCCTGAAGTAGATCGGGCCCCTCCCGCCGGCAGCGTCACTCGCTGCGGCCAGCCACGCTGGCCTGGAGTCCCGTTGGATGGTTGATGTTTGTTAACCACCATCGGGACCACCGCACACCAACCTGCGGTGTTCTCGGGTATTTACTTGCAGAACATGAACGACGCATTTGATGTGCAGGGCGAATTCGCGCCCGCGAACTCTGATTTTTCTTCCACCGAGGCTGTGCTGCCTGAACTCCTGGACAGTGGCCCCGCTGAGTACCAGGAACCCACCGAAGTGCTGGACGCCGCCGTCGAGGTGGCTCCCGCCGAACCCAGCCGCTTCATCGCCATGGGCCTGGCGCCCGAACTCGTGCAGGCCGTGACCGACCTGGGCTTCACCCAGCCCACCGCCGTGCAGGACAAGTGCATCCCGATGGCGATGCGCTCGCTGGACGGTGCTTCGGGTGCCGCCAGTTTCACCGACCTGATGGTCTCCAGCCAGACCGGTAGCGGCAAGACCGCTGCCTTCCTGCTGCCCGTGCTGCATACGCTGATCCAGCAGCAGAACGACGCCGCCGCCGAAGAGCGTGCTGCCTTCGAACGTGCCTGTGCCGAGGCCGCCGAAAAGGGCGAAGCGCCCCCGAAGCGTGCCCGCCGCAAGGACCCCACCAGCTCGCGCAACTTCAAGGCCGCCACGCCCGGCGCGCTGATCCTGTGCCCCACGCGCGAACTCGCGCAGCAGGTGGCGCACGACGCCATCGACCTGGTGCGCCATTGCCGCGGCCTGCGCATTGCCAACGTGGTGGGCGGCATGCCCTACCAGTTGCAGATTGCACGCCTGCAGAACGCCGACCTCGTGGTGGCCACGCCCGGCCGCCTGCTGGACCTGCAGCGCTCGATGCATATCAAGCTCGACCAGGTGCAGTTCCTGGTGGTGGACGAAGCCGACCGCATGCTCGACCTGGGATTCGCCGACGACCTGGCGGAGATCAACCAGCTCACCATCGCGCGCCGCCAGACCATGATGTTCAGCGCCACGCTCGCGCCGCGCATCCAGCAACTGGCCGGCCGTGTGATGCGCCAGCCCCAGCGCGTGCAGATCGACTCGCCGCAGGAAAAGCACCAGAACATCAAGCAGGTGCTGTTCTGGGCCGACAACGCCCAGCACAAGCGCAAGCTGCTGGACCACTGGCTGCGCGACACCACCATCAACCAGGCCATCGTCTTCGCCAGCACGCAGATCGAATGCGACGGCCTGGCCAACGACCTGCAGCAGGACGGCTTCAGCGCTGTGGCGCTGCACGGCGCCCTGAGCCAGGGCCTGCGCAACCGCCGCCTGATGGCGCTGCGCAACGGCCAGGTGCAGATCCTGGTGGCCACCGACGTGGCGGCGCGCGGCATCGACGTGCCCACCGTCACCCACGTGATCAATTTCGGCCTGCCCATGAAGGCCGAGGACTACACCCACCGCATCGGTCGCACCGGCCGCGCGGGCCGCGACGGCCTGGCCATCACGCTGGCCGAGTTCCGCGACCGCCGCAAGATCTTCGACATCGAAGGCTACAGCCAGCAGCGTTTCAAGGCCGAGGTCATCCCCGGCCTGGAGCCGCAACAGCGCATGCCCGACAACCGGCCCAGCGGCAACTTCGGTGGCCGCAACACCCGCGGCAACTTCGACAACGCGCCCTCGCGTGACCGCAAGTTCGGTCCCGGCGCGGGTGCCGGCCGTGGGCGTGAAGGTGGCTTTGGTGGCGGCAATGGCGGTGGCTTCGGCGGCGGTGCGCCCCGCGAAGGCTTCAGCTACAAGCGTGAAGGTGGCTTCAACGACCGCTTCGCCGGTGCGCGTGGCCGCAGTGAAGGCCCCGCGCCGCGTGGTGATCGCCCCGCTTTCGGTGCCCCGCACAACGACTTCGCACCGCGCGGCGCAGCCTTCGAGCGCCCGCGCCAGGAGCGTCCGTCCTTCGACCGGCCCGCGCGCCCCGCAGCGCCCGGCGGAAAGGTCTTCGTGCCGCGCGACGCCCACAAGCGCCCGGCCCGCCCCGCCAAACCCACCCGCGGCTGATCCGGCCCTCCCGCCCCGGCCGCACATCGCGGCTGCCGCGGGATCTGGCTAGAATGGGCCGGTCGGGGGGGTAGCTCAGCTGGGAGAGCGCCGCGTTCGCAATGCGGAGGTCGTGAGTTCGATCCTCATCCTCTCCACCACAATTATCTTAAGGCCTTGATTTTCAAGGCCTTTTCTTTTTGGCTCGGCCGACTTAGATGGGATGTCCAACTCCATGTCCAAGTTCGTGCGACCAGATGTACGTCCAATCACCTCCTGCTGCCCTTTCGGATGCCAATGAGCGGCAGTCCTACGACGGTCCGATTCCTCTTGATCCAGCGCCGGTTATCACGGAGCCATTGCAGAGCGAGAGTGCGGCAGAGAGTTGCCCTGCGTGGCGGCCACGCATCGCTGCGAACCACCTGATCAAAGGTCAGCAGGGTGTGTACTACCTGAGGCTCACCATCCCGGAGCGCGTCAGGCGACTGAATCCGGGCCTGCCCAAGGAGCTGAAGCGCTCAACTTTGCAGGCCGAAAAGCGCGCTGCGCTCGCACAAGCGAGGCAAATGTGCGCAGAATTCATAACCAGCTTGACCCTTCCAAGAGACGACATGCTGGCTTCCACTATCGCTGCTGATTCCCAGAGCTTCACCATCCACTTTGTCGACGGCAGCGTAGAGATGCGGATGGCACCCAACGCCAAGCCCGAAACGGCAGATCTTGCCCTGCGTATCATGAAGCACGTGTACGCGCAGATGATGGGTCGGGTGGTCCGTGATCCAGTGGCCGAGAAGCAACCGCCAGCGGCTAGCGCTGGGCTGTCTTCGGCATCGCGACATTTCTATTCAGCTGCTGCAGCTCCGCCACCGGTATTGGCCCCCATGTGTGTGCCGATCAGCAGCGGTCCGACCCTGTCCGCGGACTTTGCACAGTCACGAGGCGAACTCGTTACCGGCATTTCCCATGTCATTGATGGCCAATCACGAGGAGGAGGCCGCTCGGCAACGCCCATCGAAGGAGCCGTCGTACCTGCTGATCTGCTGACGGCATCGAGTGGGACGGACGCGGCCGCCACTTCGATGGGCAAGCGACCGATCTGGCTATCCGACGCGATCCAGGAATGGCGAACACATGATGGCATTGCGTTCAGTCACGAAACTTGGAAACACTCATACTCCTCAACATTTCGCATCTTCCGTGAGTTGCTTGGCCGCGAGCGCCGCGACATCAGCCTTGATGACGGTACGTTCCGCCCTTCGCAATTGGATCGGCGCATTGATACGCTCACGCGCGCAGACATCGAGCACCTGTACAAGCAGTTGAAGCTGTATCCGACTCGCCAAGGAAAGCGCCTCGACGATGTGGAGGCGCCAGAACGGATCGAGATCGCACGAGCGACCCAGCAGCGGTTGCAGAGTCCAGCGAACGTCGACAAGCTGCTGGATCAAATTGGGCCATTCATCAACTACATGGGCGACAAGGGGTGGGTGTCCCAGGACATCTGCTGGGAATTGAGGCTTCAAAAGAAGGCGTCGGTACAACGCGCCAGCAAGGCCGCCGAAGCGAAACCAAATGGTGCGCCGGGGGCTGTGGCCCTCACCCTCGACGAACTGAAGAGAACCTTCGAGCAGCCTGCGTATCTGGAAGGTGCCATCAAGAGCGATTGGGCGTACTTCGTCGACCCGATCCGTTTGTTCGTCGGTGCCCGCGTCAGTGAGGTGTCTCAGCTCTACATCGAAGACATCATCAAGGTGGAGCGTGTCTGGTGCTTCTCGTTCGCCCCGGACGTGACTCCGGACCCGGACGAGGACGAGGCAGCCGCTCCAAGGGACCGCAAAGCAAACAAGCTCTTTGGGCCTCAGACGGAAGCTGAGTTCCGGAGATTGAAGAACAAGGCCTCGCGGCGTATCGTCCCCATTCATCCCTCGCTGATTGCAATGGGTTTTCTCGACTTCGTCGAGTCGCGACGGGACTTCTTGGGCCGTGGTGATTCCCTGCTGTTCGCGGGGGTGACGTGGCATTCGAAGTCTGGCTATGGCCGAAAGCCATCCCAGCACACGCTTGAACTCCTGAAGAAATCCGGGGTGTGGCAGTACAGGCGCAAGGTAGGACACTCTCTTCGGAGCAACGCGGCGCAGGAGTTCAAGAGAGTCGGCATGGATGCCGACCTCGTGCAGAGGGTTCTGGGACATAGCACAGGCAAGCTGCACGACTCGGCTTACGGGAAAACGGACATCGGCCCCGCCCTTCCCATGGACCGGGTGTACGAGTTCATGAGCAAGACAGATTTCGGAGTCAAGTTCCCAAGACGCGCAGAAGTGTCGCAATTGCAAGTCGAGTACGCGAGAAGCAAGCAGTCGGCGCGCCGCGGCAACAGCACTTGATCTTTCGCAGCCTTGTATTGGTAACGCGAGTCAGATCCCACTGCGAAGCCGAAATTAAGTTGAGCTGGCTCACAGGCAGCCCCTTACGCAACCTGCCAGTCGCCCACCTACGCCGCTACACAATTTCCTGTCGACTGAAGTCTGGGTTGGAGTTGACGTTGATCGTGCGGAACACACTGGGCACGCGCCGCCTTGCTTCAATGCGCTGACTACCCCACGCTCCAATAGCCGTAATCTGCGAACACCATCGCAAACACTGATCCCATTTCTCGGCTTTTTGCAGCGCAGGGTGGTTAGACAATCGCCCGCGTGCAACACCCCAATTCGTCAGGCTGAAACAAGGCGACCCTCTGGTCTAGCGCACTTCCCTGAAGAACTGCGGGTAGTGCCTCCCGACAACAGGCCCTTCGAATGCCCATGCCGTGCATTTGCCCAAATGGAGTGGCGGCGCGCCGTTTACCCCGGCGATCATGTCGCCGGTTGCTTGAGCGTGCCAGACCGGAATGGTCTGGTAGGCCATCGTTGCGACGTGCATCAGCAACTCGCGGATGTGGGTGCAGCTGAGAGCGTTGCCCATGCGTTCCTCAATCTGGCGCCGCCAGCCGGGGCCAACTTGGGCACCGGCCATGCGTTCAATCGCGGGCAACGCGCCGGGGCAGGTAGCGTAGGGCACGGTGTCCATCGTGGCGCGGGCGGCTTGCACCACCATCGCGTCATTCAGTGTGACGCACACGTGGATGTCGTGCACCGGAGCACCTGCGGCGATGTTGCCCCGTTCCAGCGCCGTCGAGTCGTAGGCGCGGGTGTCAGCCAACGCGGCTTCGATGTCCCACAGATCGTCCGAGCGGCGGTAACTGGTGAGGTGAACCTTGCGGTGATTGACCTCCATGCGCGTAACGGGAGCGACTGCCGCATCCCTGATGCCATCTGTCACGTGGTGCTCCCCGAAGGCGCGGTGCTTGCCTGCTCCTGGGCCTTTTTCAGAAACTTGCGCATTCCGGCAAGCCAGCGGTCTATGTCCGCAACCTTGCGCTCCCAGAAGCCCTGCACCTCCGGGTGCGGCAGGATCAGGAAACGCTCGGCCAGGATGCCCTCCATGGCGCACGCCGCCACTTCATCCGGCTCCAGCAGCTTGCCCACGCTGGCGAAGGCGCCAGAGGCGGCATTGCCCGACTCGATCGAGTCGGCCAGCAACTTGGTTCGCACGGCTTGGGGGCAGATCACGCTGACGCGGATGCCGGCGTCGCCATGCATGATCGACAGCCACTCGGCCAGCGCCACGGCCGCGTGCTTGGTCGCGGTATAGGGTGCAGCACCAGGGCTCGTCAGCAAGCCGGCTGCCGAACAGGTGCTGACCAGGTAGCCGCTGCGGCGTGCGAGCATGCCCGGCAGCACCGCGCGTGCGGCGTGCACGTGTGCCATGACGTTGACGTTCCAGGAGCGCTCCCACACGCGGTCGGGCGCCTCCACGCCGCCTTCGTCCACGATGCCGGCGTTGGAGCAGAACAGGTCCACGGGGCCGAAGCGCGACTCGGCTTCCTTCACCAGCGCGTGCAAGGCGGCCTCGCTCGCGACATCGGCGCCCATGCCCACGGCGCGCCCACCTGCTGCGCAGATCGACTCGGCAACGCGTAGCGCGTCGGCTGCGTGGAGGTCGCTCACCACCACACCGCGCGCACCGGCCGCCGCGAAGCGACACGCCAGCGCTTCGCCGATGCCATTGCCGGCGCCGGTGATTACGGCGACCTTGTTTTCGAGGTTCATGGGGGTGTCTCCGATCTCGTGCAATGCCCAGGCGGTACACAGTGTGGCGCGGGAAAAATCCTGTGTCAACAGATTCGTTGACATATCATGCGATTCTCTACGGATGCAGGGAGTGCGGATCCATGGCTGGCGCGCGGGTGGCTTCATCCATAATCGTTCAGACCCCACGGCCCGCTTTCCGGCCGTGCCTGGGACCCCAAAAGAACAGACGGTGATCATCATGGAACAAGGCAGCAACATTGCCAGGCGCCGCAAGTCGGCCCTTTCGGACGGCAGTGCGGACTACAAGGTCAAACGCGACGAAATCGTCAAGACGGCCTCTCGCCTGTTCAAGGAGCGCGGCTACAAATCTGTCACGCTGGCGCAGGTGGCCGAAGTGGCTGGCGTCGACCGCGCCACTGTTTATTACTACGTGGGCAGCAAGGAAGAACTGTTCCGTGAGGCTGTGCAAGACCTCGTCGACAAGAACGCAGCCCAGGCGCAACTTATCTTCAAGGCCAAGGATCTGGACGTTCGGCAGAAACTCACGCAACTCGTCGAGACGCTGATGTGTTCCTACGAAGAGCATTACCCCCACATGTACGTCTACATCCAGGAGGAGATGCACCAAGTCTCTGGCGATACATCCGAGTGGGCGCAGAACATGTCGCGCCACACGCGACGCTGGGAGACCATCTTCATAAAGCTGGTCGAAGAAGGTATGGCCGCCGGAATCTTCCGCGGCGACATCCCAGCCAGCATTTCGGTGAACGCGTTGTTCGGCATGCTCAACTGGACGCACCGATGGTTCAAACCCGGCGGCAAGCGCAATGCCCAGGAGATCGCAGACTACTTCTGCGAGATATTCTTTACCGGCATGCAGCGGCAGCTTCTCCAGGCAAAGTCCTGACTTTGATTGAAGAGGGCGCCAGTCAACCCTTGTGTTGACTGGTGGGTTGCTCTGGCGTATCCTGCGGGCCGATCGGCTTGGCGATCTTGCGGTTGCCAGGCTCTTTCAGCCTTGATATGCGCGGAGACAACATGCCCCAAACCACCAGTCCCTGGACCGAAGTCTCGCCGCTCGGCGACCTGCTACTCAAGAACGCGCACCTCCGCGCGGACCATCTGGCGCTGGTGTTCCCCGACGCGCGCGCCACCTTCGGGCAATTGCTGGAGGGCGCGATGACGGTCGCGCGTGGCCTCGTAGCACAGGGCGTCCGGCCAGGCGACCATGTGGGCCTGCTGGCACCCAACAGCGTGGAGTTCGTGGAGGCGCTGTTCGGCATCACGCTGATGGGTGCCGTGGTGGTGCCGCTCAATGTGCGGCACAAGGCCACGGAACTGTCGTACATCATCCGCAATGCCGATCTGGTGGCGGTGCTGACGCAGGCGGAGGAGGGTGCGCACGTCGACTTCGCGGCCCTGCTGGGCGAGGCGTTGCCGGGGCTGGCTGCCTCGACTAGCGGTGGGCCGCTCAGTTTGCCGGAGACGCCCCGACTGCGACATGCCGTGTTACTGGGTGGCCCTGCGCGCCCTGGCTTTCTGGATCGCAATGCCTTCCTGCGCGCCGCTGCCGAGGTGCCGGCGCAGGAGGTGCGTGAGCTGAGCCGGCGCGTGCGCCTGCGCGACATCGCCACCATCATCTACACCTCGGGCACCACGGCCCACCCCAAGGGCTGCATGCTGAGCCATGAAGCGCTTACGCGCGGCCCGGTAGAGCGTGCGCAGTACCGGCTTTCCAGCGGCGGAGCCGACGTGCATTGGGGGGCAGGCCCGTTGTTCCACATCGGCTCGCTGGGTCCGGCGCTTGGCGCGATGTGTGCGGGCCTGACTTACACCACCGATCTGTTCGTCGACGCGCCGCGTGCGCTGGCGCTGATCCGCGATGGCCACGCCACTACCATCTGGCCTTGGTTCCCCGCGATCGTGCAGGGGCTGCTCGATCAGCCCGGCTTCGATGCGGCGCACCTGCCACATCTGCGGCGCATCGTGCTCATCACCTCCAGCGCATTGGCGGAGCGGGTGCAGGCACGTTTCCCGCAAGCGGAGATTCTGCAGGCCTGCGGCATGACCGAGACGGCAGGCATCTTCGGGCTCAGTGCAAGCGACGACACGCAATCCGAGCGCATGCATACCCAGGGCAAGGCCTACCCGGGCATCGAAGTGCGGCTGATCGACCCGGCCACCGGGCAGGACTCCGCGCCTGGCTCCATCGGTGAGATCCTGGTGCGCGGCTACTGCGTCATGGAGGGTTACTACAAGGATCCGGAGAAGACCGCCGCCACGCTGGACGCGCAGCGGTGGCTGCACACCGGCGACCTGTACCTCGGCACCGCGGAAGGCAACCTGGTCTTCAAAGGGCGGCTCAAGGACATGCTCAAGGTGGGTGGCGAGAACGTCGCGGTGGTGGAGATCGAGTCCTACCTGTCCCAGCACCCTGCCGTGCGCATCGCCGAGGTGGTGGGCAAGCCCGACCCGCGGCTTGACGAGGTGCCGGTGGCCTTCGTCGAACTGGAGGGCGGCGCGGAAATTTCTGCGCAGCAGCTGATCGATTTTTGCAAGGGACGCATCGCCAACTACAAGGTGCCGCGCGAAGTGCACTTCGTGGTCGCCGGCGAATGGCCGATGTCGCTCACCAAGATCGACAAGCGCGGTTTGCGGCAACGGCTGGTGTTGCTGGCGGCCGGCAACGCTGGCTGAGCGCACCCGCGCAGTCCCTGCTCACTTCCCTCTTGCTTGATTGCTCTGCGTGCGGCCTGTGGCCGCGCGCGCCGATGCGCCTGCGCGAATGCTGGCGTATTGCGGTGCAGCACATGCTTGCGCAAAAAATATCAACGCCTCAGTTGACACCAACGGCACGACGTATCTATGATCAACACACACGTTGACTACCGGAGACACCATGAGTAACACCCCCCAGAGTTCCGACCTGCTGCAGCGCCTTGTGGACCAACAGGCCATTGAGCGCCTCCTCTACGACTACACCTTCCACCTCGACATGAACCACCCCGCAGAATTGGCGGCGTTGTTCGTCGAGGACTGCGAAGTCATTTACGGACCGAACTTCGGCGCCGTAGGCAAGCCGGCCTATGCCAAGACGCTGGAGGGCATCGGCAGCTACTTCGTCTGCACCAGCCACCATGTCTCCAACGTGGTTGTGGACTTCGAAGGAGCCGACCAGGCCCGTGTACGCGCCGTGGTGTACGCCTGGCACCGCTACACGCGCGAGCGTCCTGACTCCCACGTCTACGGCCAGTACCACGATATCGTGGTCCGCGAGGCGGGTGTGTGGAAATTCAAGCGCCGCGAACTGCGCGTCTCCGGCCACAAGGACTTCCACGTCAAGGAATCCATGCCCATCGGACGTGCCTGAGCGAGCGGCGCCATGGCCTTCGACTACCGCAACATCCGCATCGAACATGTCGGCCCGCTGACCTGGCTGATCCTCAACCGGCCGGACAAGGCCAATGCCCTGTCCAACGAACTGCTCGACGAATTCAGCGACGCGCTCAAGCGGCTGCAGACCGAGGGCGGCGCCGTCATCGCCATCCGAGGCGAAGGCAAGGGCTTCTCCTCCGGTTACGACCTGGACCAGGTCGGCAAGCTTGGCGGCTCTGTGGACCCGGTGGCGGACCGCGAGCGCCTGCGCCGCAACCTGGAGCGCTACCTGGCGATGTGGGACCATCCCAAACCCATCATCGCCGCGGTGCACGGCTACTGCATGGCCGGCGCCACGCAGATGTGCGTGTACGCCGACATCACCGTGGTGGCCAACGACGCGCGCATCGCCGAGCCCACGTTGCCCATCGGTGGTGGTTACATCGCGCCGGTGTGGACGCCGCTGGTAGGCCCCAAGCGCGCCAAGGAGCTGGCCTTCATTCCGGGCAACAGCATCGACGGCCCCACCGCCGTGGAGTGGGGCTGGGCCAACCACAGCGTGCCGCAAGAAGATCTCGTAAGCGCGGTGGAATTCCTGGCGCACCGCATCGCCAAGACGCCGCCGGCCGTGCTGCGCATCAAGAAGCTATCGATCAACCGCGCCGCCGAAGCCTGCGGCTTCCGCGATGCCTCGAACGCCGTGGCCGAGATGGACGCCTTGCTGCACCTCACGCCTTCGGTGCTGGAGCTGCGCAAGTGGGTGGCCGAGGTGGGGCTCAAGGAGGCGATTGCCGCCTACCGCTCGCCGCCCAGCACGCCACTCACCGCGCCCGATCCCGCCACTTACAGAAAAACCCAGGAGTAGACAGCCATGGCTGACATCGAGCTTTCCCGCGAGGGCCACGTGGCCCATGTGCGCCTGAACCGCCCCAAGTCACTGAACGCCATCACGGGCGCCATGAACCAACGCCTGCTGGAGGCCTGGTCCGAGATCAACAACGACCCGGAGATCTGGGTGGCGGTGCTGTCGGCAGAGGGTGAGAAGGCCTTCTGCGCCGGTGCCGACGTGAGCGGTGACGAGGAAGCACACCAGCGTATCGCCTTCGGCGGTGGGCTCACTGGAGTGGGTGGCCCGCTGCTGACGCTGAATAAGCCGCTGGTTGCCGCCGTGCAAGGTTACGTGCTGGGTGGCGGCTTCGAGATGGTGATGTGTGCCGACGTGATGGTCGCGGCCAGCAATGCGCAGTTCGGCATGCCAGAAACCAAGGCCGGCATCATGGGCGAGAGCGGCATCATGCATCGTGCCATCCGCCAGCTGCCCCATCGTATCGCCATGACCATGGTCCTCACCGGCGATCGCCTGCCCGCTGCACAAGCCCTGAACTTCGGCCTGGTGAATGAGGTGGTCGAGCCTGCCGAGCTGATGGCCGCCACGCAGCGCTGGGTGGACAAGCTGTTGGCGGCGTCGCCCCTGGCCGCACAGGCCGCCAAGGCGGCCGTGTTGTCACGTGCCGGCATGCCGCTGGAGGTGGCGCTCTCCACGCGTTACGAACCCATCGAAGCCTACGCCTTCACAGCCGATCGGCTGGAAGGCCGCAAGGCCTTTGCCGAGAAACGCAAGCCGCAGTGGCAGGGCCGCTGAGCGGCGCGCCCGCCTTGCGCATCTACACGGGAGACACCATCATGACCTCACAGGCTTCCACGCCCGACTTCGACGCCATCGTCATCGGCGCCGGCATCACTGGCATGTACCAGGTGTACGTGCTGCGCAACATGGGCTTCTCGGTCAAAGGTTACGACGGCTCCAGCGATGTGGGCGGCACCTGGTACTGGAACCGCTACCCCGGATGCCGGCTGGACACCGAGAGCTATACCTACGGCTATTTCGGCCTCAAGGGCATCATCCCCGAATGGCGCTGGAGCGAGCGTTTTGCCGGGCAGCCTGAGATGCTGCGTTACGCCAAGTACGCTGCCGACAAGATGGACGTGCGCCGCAGTTTCCAGTTCAACACGCGCGTGACCAAGGCCTATTACAACGAAGCCACGGAGCTGTGGGACCTGACGCTGGACGATGGCAGCCGTGTGAACTGCCGCTTCCTGATCTCGGCCATCGGCCCGCTGTCGGCGAGCAAGATGCCGAACTTCGAAGGCATCGACAGTTTCAAGGGCGAGTCGTTCCACACCTCGCGCTGGCCGCGGGACCCGGCCAACCCGGACGGCGCAAAACAGATCGACTACACCGGCAAGCGGGTGGGGGTGATCGGCACCGGCGCCACCGGCGTGCAGATCATTCCTATCGTGGCCAAGTCGGCGGCCGAGCTGTTCGTTTTCCAGCGTTCGCCCAACTGGTGCACCCCGCTGGGCAACACGCCGATCAGCGATGAAGAGATGGACAAGCTGCGCCGAGAGTACGACGAGATCCTGGCTTTCGTGAAGACAACCGAGACGGCCTTTCCCTACGTGCGCAACAAGAAGAAGGGCAGCCAGACCACGCCTGAAGAGCGCCAGGAATTGTTCGAGTCGCTCTACAACATGCCGGGCTACGGCATCTGGCTCTCTGGCTACCGCGACCTGCTGACCAACCGCACCTCCAACAGCTACCTCGGCGAGTTCATCGCCAACAAGATCCGCCAGCGTGTGAAGGACCCGGTAGTGGCCGAGAAGCTGGTGCCCAAGGACCACCCCTTCGGCACCAAGCGCGTTCCGATGGAGACCTACTACTACGAGGCCTTCAACCAGCCCAACGTGCATCTGGTGGATGTCAAGGAAACACCGATCACCCGCGTGGTGTCGGAGGGTCTGGTGGTGGGAGACACCACCTACCCGCTGGATGTGCTGATCTATGCGACAGGATTCGACGGCGTCACTGGCCCCTTCGACCTGATCGACATCCGCGGCAAGGGCGGCGCGCGCCTGGCTGACGAATGGGCCGAAGGGCCTGTCACCTATCTGGGCCTGCAGGTGCGCAACTTTCCGAACATGTTCATGATGGTCGGGCCCCACAGCGGCGCCACCTTTTGCAACGTCGGCGTTTGCGGCGGACTGCAGGTGGAGTGGGTGGCTGAGATGCTGGAGTACATGCGCAGCCGCAAACTCACCTTGTCCGAAGCGACGGCAGAGGCGCAAGAGAAGTGGACAGAGCAGGTGTACCACGACTTCGAGCGCACGTTGCTGACCGAAGGCAATGCATGGTGGGTGAAGGTCACCAACAACCCTGACGGCACGGTGACCCGCCGCGCGCTGGTGCATGTGCTGGGCGGGCCGGAGTACCGCCGCTTCTGCGACGAGATCGCGGCCAAGGACTACGAAGGCTTCGAGCTCGCCTGACGCCGCCCCGCACTACGCTGAGATCTTCACCATGGTGATCCTCTCCGACATCCGCGCCGAAGTCCTGCTGGCACTGGAAGGCACTGAAGCCGGTGCGGCGCTGGACGATGTGACGCGTGAGCTGCTGGCCTTCGCCGTGCGGATCTCCGTCACGACGCTCGACACCGCCGGCGCCAAAGTCCATGCCCAGCGTGCAATGGCCGCGGGCGCCACCACCGCGCAGTTGCATGAAGTGGTGTTGCTGGTATCGGGCCTGGGTGTGCATTCGCTGTTCGAGGGCACGCGCCTGGTACATGAGCTCAGTACCGCGGCACCGGCGGAGCGCGACACGCAGCGGCAAGCGTTGTGGGACCAATGGGTGGGGCAGGACCGTTATTGGCAAAGCTTCGAGCGCGCTGTGCCAGGTTTTCTGGACGCGTTGCTCCAGGCCTCGCCGGCGGGCTTCGACGCCTTCTTCCGTTATTGCGCCGTGCCTTGGAAGGAGCCGCAATTGCCGCCGCTTGCCAAGGAGCTGATTGCGATGGCCACGGACGCCACGCCGACGCATCGCTTCCTGCCCGGCATGCGCCTGCATCTGCGCAACGCGCTGCGGCTGGGTGCCGGCCGCTCGGCGGTGCTGGAGGCATTGGAGATCGCCGCGCAGGCGCCTGCACATCCCGGTGTTGCCTGATCGGTCATCGATGGCCCGCCACCCCCGGGTTGATACCTAGATATTGAATCAACATACGTGTTGACCAGTGCGAATGCGCACCGGACAATCGCGCAATTGATCGCCGCGGGTACACCGCGAATGAGAAGGAGACCAGCCGCATGGACAGAGGGACGCTCGACGCCATCGTTGCCGAAGTCGAGGGCTACATGGACAAGGACACGACCTGCCTGTGGGACCATGAGAGCCAGCAGCCGGCCAGCCATTACTGCGACCCGGCATGGCTGGTGAAAGAGCAGCGCGTGTTGCGCAGCCACTCGGTCATCGTGGGGCATGGCTCCAAGATCAAGGCGCCGGGCGACTTCTTCACGCACGACGCCACCGGCCTGCCGATCCTCGTCGTGCGCCAGGACGATGGCAGCGTGCGCGCCATGCTCAACATCTGCACGCACCGCGGCACCCGCCTGTGTACCCAGCACCAGGGCAACGGCAAGAACTTTGTCTGCCCGTACCACGCCTGGACCTTCCGCACCGATGGCAGCCTGCGCGGGATACCGCGTGCCGAAGCCTTTGCGAACGTGGACAAGGCGCAATACGGCCTACAGCAGCTGCCCTGCGAGGAGCGGCATGGCTTCATCTGGGTGGTGTCCACACCAGGCGCTGCGATTGACGTCGCCAGCCATCTGGGCGAAGCTTTGGATGCCGAGTTGGCCAGCTACGGCGCGTCCAGTCTGGTGCTGGAGCGCGAGGAGAACCTGGCGGCCGAGATCAACTGGAAGTTCGTGCTGGACGGCTTTCTGGAGGTCTACCACTTCGCCAAGCTGCATGCCAAGAGCATCGCGCCCTATTTCTTCGGCAACCATTCGCCTTTCCACACCTTCGGGCGGCACGGGCGCATGGTGGGTGTGCGGGCATCCTTCGCCGAGTTGCGTGGCAAGCCGAAGGCGCACATCGATACACCTGCGCTGATCAAACATTTCGCCGTCAACTACATGATCTTCCCCAACACCGTGCTGGTGTGGCAGGGCGATCATTTCGAGTCCTGGACGGCCTTTCCCGGTGAGCGGCCTGACCTCTGCGTCACGCACATCCAGTCGCTCACCCCGCCCGCCATGGCGCAGCCCGAGTTCGAAGGCAAATGGGCGCGCAACTGGAAGATCATGACCGGCACCGTGGTAGCAGAGGACTGGGCGGTGTCCAAGACCATCCAGAGTTCCGCCCATGCGATGCCCCACGACCGCATCACCTTCGGCCGCAACGAGCCCGGCTTGCAGCATTTCCATGCCCAACTGACGCAGGCAGCCAATGCCACGGATTGAAGAGCACGCAGCATGACCGCGCCGCAACATGCCGGGCCGCCACTGCTCGCGGTCCACAACCTGCAGGTCGTCTACGGTGGCGCCATCGAGGCGCTGCGTGATGTCTCCTTCGAGGTGCACGCCGGCCAGATCGTGGCATTGCTGGGCGCCAACGGCGCTGGCAAGTCCACCGTGCTGAAGGCCATCTCCGGCATCCTGCACTTCGAAGATGGCGAGATCGAAAAAGGCGAGATCACTTACGCGGGCACACCCATCACCCACAGCAAGGCCGAGAGGATCGTGGCCGGGGGCGTGGTGCATGTGCCCGAGGGCCGGAGGCTGTTCGCCAGCATGACGGTGCGGGAGAACCTGATCGTTGGCGGGCACCATCGCAGTCGCGCGGGGCTGGAAGAGAGCCTGGAGTACGTGTTCAATTTCTTTCCCAAGCTGCGGGACCGGCACACGCAGGTCGCAGGGTATCTTTCGGGCGGCGAGCAGCAGATGGTCGCCATAGGCCGCGCGCTGATGAGCAAGCCGCGCATCCTGGCCTTGGACGAGCCCGGGCTGGGCCTGGCGCCATTGGTCGTCAACGACATCTTCGAGCGCATTGCCCAACTCGCGCGCGACGAGAAGCTGACTATCCTGCTGGTGGAGCAGAACGCGCGCAAGGCACTGGCCATTGCCGACCATGCCTACATCATGGAAAACGGCCGTGTCATGCTGGCCGGGCGCTCGGTGGACCTGCAGAACAACCCCAACGTGCGCGAGTTCTACCTCGGCATCAAGAGCGGCGAGGTGCAGAGCATGCGCGACGTCAAGCACTACAAGCGGCGCAAGAGGTGGCTGTCATGACCACCACCTCGACACATCTGCTGGAGGCGCGAAACGTCGTCAAGCGCTTTGGAGGCCTGACGGCCGTCAACGATGTCAGCCTGCATGTGGACCAGGGCGAGATCTGCAGCCTGATCGGCCCCAATGGCGCCGGCAAGACCACCTTCTTCAACCTGATGAGCGGTGTGCTCCAACCCAGCGACGGCAAGGTCTTCTTCAAGGGCCGCGACATGGCCGACGAACGCCCGGAGCGATATGCTGCCGCCGGCATGGGCCGCACCTTCCAGAACCTGGCGCTGTTCCGGCACAGCACGGTGGTGGAGAACCTGCTGGTGGGCCGTCATACACACATCCACACCAACCCGCTGGAGTCGATCCTCTTCTACGGGCGCGCGCGCCGCGAGGAAGCCAAGGCGCGCGAGCATGTGGAGCGCATCGTCGAGTTCCTGGAGATCGAGAGCCTGCGCGACAAGGTGGTAGGGTCGCTGTCCTACGGGCAGCAGAAACGCGTGGAGCTGGGGCGTGCACTGGCCAGCGAGCCCAGCCTGCTGCTGCTCGACGAGATCGTGGCCGGCATGAACCGCGAGGAGAGGGAAGACATCGCGCGCTTCATTCTGGACATCCGCGACGAACTCGGCATCACCGTGCTGATGATCGAACACGACATGCAGGTCGTGATGGACCTGTCCGACCGCATCTACGTGCTGGACTTCGGCTGCCTCATTGCGGGAGGGACCCCCAAAGAGATCATGAACGACCCGGCCGTGACCAAGGCGTATCTGGGAGACGAGGTGCCGCAGCATGGATAAAACATTAGGCCTGGCTGCTGCCCAGACCATGACCCTGCCGCAGATGCTGCGCTGGCACGCGCAGCACGACCCCGATGCCATCGCGTTGCGGCAGAAGCGACTGGGCATCTGGCAGGGCACCACCTGGCGCGACTACCACCACAAGG
The DNA here is from genome assembly GCA_965278985.1 of Burkholderiaceae bacterium. Taxonomy (GTDB): domain Bacteria; phylum Pseudomonadota; class Gammaproteobacteria; order Burkholderiales; family Burkholderiaceae_C; genus CAISIP01. The sequence goes on from OZ257131.1 coordinate 6,515,011, forward strand.
CCAGCTTGGTGGCATTGGGCCTGCATTCGCTGGGCCTGCGCCGGGGCGACCGCATCGCCATCGCCGCCGAAGGAGTACCCGAATGGTTCTTCAGCGACCTGGGCGCGGAGATGATCGGTGTGGAGGTGGTGGGCATTTACCCGACCAACCCCTGGAACGAACTGCAGTACATCGTGCGCCATTGCCAAGCCAGCGTGGTGGTCTGTGGCGACCAGGAGCAGACCGACAAGGTGCTGGACGCGCTGCGTAATGCGGGTGGGATGCCCCACGTGAAGCACGTGATCTGCATTGACCCCAAGGGCATGCGCCACTACGACAAGACCGCCGTGCGCAGCTTCGAAGACCTGCTGGGCATCGGCAGGACGGCGCTGGAGCAGGACGCGACCAAGGCCGTCTGGCTGGATTCCGAGCTCGATGCCGCGACCATCGACGACGTCAACGTGCTGATCTACACCTCGGGCACCACCGGTGCGCCCAAGGGCGCGATGCTGACGCACCGCAACCTCACGTTCGCCACCTGCAAATTCGCCGAGGCCACGGGCCTGAAGCCGGGACACTATGAAGCGGTCTGTTACCTGCCGCTGTGCCATGTAGCCGAGCGCTCGTATTCGATGGTGCTGCATCTGGTGCTGGGCGGCGTGGTCAACTTCGCCGAGTCCGTGGACACCGTCGCGGTGAACATCCGCGAGATCGCGCCTACCTTCTTTCTGGGCGTACCGCGCATCTGGGAGAAGCTGCAGCAGAACATCAGCTTCCGTGCCCTGGAGTCGGGCAACCCTTGGCGGCCGGTGTTCGGGCTGGCCTTGCGCCGGGGGCGTGTGCTGGCCGAGCGCCGCGCCGCGCGCGAAGGCCGCCGCACGCTGCTGGAGCGGGCAGAGTACGCGTTCTGGTATGCCCTGCTGTTCCGCAACATGCAGCGTGCCATGGGCCTGGACCGCAGCATCGTGCGTGTCTGTGGTGGTGCTTCGGTGTCGCCCGAGACGCTGCTGTTCTTCGACATCCTGGGCCTGCCCATCTGCCAGGGTTACGGCCTGACCGAGAGCTGCGGCATGGCCTTCGTGCAGCGGCCCGAGCGCGGCAGCCGCGTCGGTGCCTGCGGCCCGGCACTCGATGGTGTGGACCTGCAACTGGCCGAGGACGGCGAGATTTTGCTGCGCTCGCATGGCGTCTTCAAGGGCTACCTGGACGACCCCGCTGCCAGCGCGGCAACCCTGAGTGCCGACGGTTGGCTCAGCACCGGCGACATCGGCAAGCTCGACGAACGGGGCGAACTCGTGATCGTCGACCGCAAGAAGGCCATCATCATCACCAGCGGCGGCAAGAACATCGCACCCTCGGAGATCGAGAACGCGCTGCGTGACAGCCCCTACATCCAGGAGGCCATCGTGGTCGGGGAGGGGCGCAACTATCTGGGTGGCCTGATCCAGATCGACTTCGAGACCGTCGGACGCTGGGCCAGCGCGCGCGACATCTCCTACAGCACCTACCGCTCGCTGGCGGTGCACACCGAGGTGAAGGCGCTGGTGCAGGATGTGGTGACCGAGGTCAACGGCCGCTTCGCCCGCGTGGAGAACATTCGCCGCTTCGTGATCCTGGAGAAGGAGCTGGACCATGACGATGGCGAGCTCACGGCGACGCAGAAGATCCGGCGCTCCGTGATCGAAAAGAAGTTCGCGCGCGAGCTCGCGCTCATCTACGACGCGAAGGACTGAGCATGCGTTACCTGCTTGAACTGGTGTATTCGGGCGTGGCCATCGGCGCCATCTACGGTCTCATGGCCATGGCCTTCGCCATGACCTACAAGGCCACTGGCTTGCTGAATTTCGCGCAGGGCGAGCTGGGCATGCTGATCGCGTACCTGGCCTGGTCCATCAGCGTGGCGTTGGGTACCAGCACCTGGGCGCTGGTGGGTGGAGCGCTGGTGTCCAGCGTGGCACTGGGACTGTTGATCGAACGCTTCATCATGCGCAAGATGATCGGCCAGCCGGTGTTCTCGGGTGTGCTGGTGACGGTGGGCCTGGGCGTGATCATCACATCCGTGGTGCTGATGGTCTGGGGCGGCGAGCAGCAGCGCATCGAGGTAGCGCACGCCAGCGACATCGTGGAGTTCGGCGGCCTGCGCATGCGGGTCAGCCAGATCGCCGTGATCGTGACGCTGCTGGTGGCCTTGCTGGCAACACATGTGTTCTTCCGCTATAGCCGCTTCGGTATTGCCATGCGCGCCGTGGCAGCGGACCAGCGCACGGCCAGCCTCATGGGCATCTCCGTGGCGCGGGTGCAGGCGGTCGCCTGGGTCACGGCATCGGTACTGGCGGGGCTTGCTGGCCTGTTCTTCGCCGTGACCTTCGAGCTCTCGCCGTCGATATTCGCGCTCGGCCTCAAGTCCTTCCCCGCCGCGGTGTTCGGCGGCCTGGACGCGGTGATCGGCTCGGGCGCCAGCGGCATCTTCATCGGCGTTTTCGAGAACCTGGTGGGCGGTTATGTGGCGCCGCTGCTGAAGGAGATCGCCGGCTTCCTGCTGATCCTGATCATCCTGATGGTGCGGCCCTTCGGCCTGTTCGGTCAACGCGACATCGAGAGGGTGTGATGCAAAGCGGCAACTTCAAACAGACATTCGTCGAGCAGCTGGCGCTGACCGATTCGCGCGCGGTGCGCGCCTGGTATGTTGTGGTGGTGTTGGCGATGGTGGTGCTGCCGTTTTTCGCCTCGCCTTACATGACCGGCTTCTTCACCACCATCCTGTTCACGCTGGTGGGTGTGCTGGGCCTCAACGTGCTCACCGGCTTCACCGGGCTGGTGTCGCTGGGGCATGTGGCCTTTCTGGTCTTGGGCGGGTATGCCTACGCCATCGGCACGGTGCGGCTGGGCCTGCATCCTTTGCTGGCCTTTGCATTGGCGGGTGTGGTGCCGGCGCTGGCAGGGCTGGTGGTGGGGCTGCCGTCGCTGCGGCTCAAGGGGCTGTACCTGGCCATCACCACGCTGGCTTTCACCTTCATCATCTATTCGTTGGTGCTCGCGGGCGGTGAGTTCACGGGTGGTGGCCGCGGCATCATGGTGGAGCGGCCCAAGATGCTCGGCATCGACTTCTCGTCGGAGCGCGCGCTCTACTGGCTCTGCCTGGTGGTAGCACTGGCCACGCTGATGGGCGTGCTCAACATCCGGCGCAGCAAGCTGGGCCGTGCTTTCATGGCGATACGCGACAACGACCGTGCAGCCGTGTCCATGGGCATCTCGCTCACCACCTACAAGCTGCTGGCCTTCTTGATCAGTTCCTTCCTCACCGGCATCAGCGGTGCGCTGATGGTGCTGTTCATCAACTTCGCCAATGTCGAAGGCTTTCCTTTCCTGCTGAGCATCGAGGCGGTGGCGATCCTGATCGTGGGTGGCATCGGTTCGGTGTTGGGCGTGGTGATCGGCACGGTCTTCATCGTGTCCCTGCCAGAGCTGAGTTCGCAGTTGCTGAGTGCCGTGGCAGCGGCCACCGGCTGGCAGCTCAACTCGGCGGCGCTGGAGATCAAGGGCATCCTGTACGGTGCCGCCATCGTGGGTTTCCTGCTGCTGGACCCACGCGGGCTGGTTGGCTTGTGGGTGGACTTCAAGCGCTTGTGGGTGAGCCGGCCCATGCGTTACTGAAGCCCTGGGCCTGCAACGTATTCCACCTTGACCACCCCACACCCCCGCAGTAATATTCACCGAAAAACTGTCAACAGAAACGTTGATGTTTACCAGAAACACCGGCAGCCGTTCCTTCACCCCTTCCACTACAGAGAGCAGGAGACAACCATGAAACTGAACTTCAAGTACACCTTGTCCGTATTGGCCGCCGCCGTGCTGGTCGCGGCGCCGCTGTTTGCGCAGGCGCAACAGGGCGTGACCGACACCGAGATCCTCCTGGGCGAGATCGCGCCGCTGACGGGCCCCGCGTCGGTGGGCAGCGTGGCGCTGAGTCTGGGCACCAAGATGGCCGTGGCCGAGGCCAATGCGGCCGGTGGCGTCAATGGCCGCAAGATCCGCGTGATCTCCGAGGACGACGGTTATGTGGTCACCCGCGCGGTGCAGGCCGCGCGCAAGCTGATCACCAGCGACAAGGTGTTTGCGCTTGCCGCGATCTCCGGCTCCGCACCCAGTGTCGCGTTGCTGCCCATGCTCAAGGAGACCGGCATCCCCGCGCTCAATGTGCTGAGCTTCCCCGACACCTTGCACACGCCGGTCGTGCCCAACATTTATGTGGCCGGTGCCTCGCACCAGGACACGGTAGAGGCGCTTGCCACCGAGCTCAACAAGCGTTTCCCGAACAAGAAGTGGGCCGTGGTCACGCAGGACGACGAGCTGGGCTCGCTGATGTCGGAGGGCTGGAACCGCGCGCAGGCCAAGCTCAAGCTCAACGTGGTCTACAAGACGGCGTACCGCCGCGGGCAGAAGGACTTCTCGGCCGAGATGCTGGCCGCCAAGCAGGCCGGGGCCGAGATCCTGCTGGCCGGTGGCATCGTCACCGAAAACATCGCGATGGTGAAGGAACTGGAGCGCCTGGGCATGAACATCCCGGTGGGCGCGACCTGGATCGGGCGTTACCCGTCGGTGCTGCAGGCCATGGGCTCTGCCGCCAGCGACTTCTACATGATCGACTACGTGGTGCCCGAAGGCAGTGCGCAAAGCCGTGCGTTCTATGCACGCGCCACCAAGCTGCTGTCCGAGGATGACCTCAAGCGCGTGAACCGCTATACGCCAGTGGCCTACGCCGGCACCAAGTCGCTGATCGAGGCGATGCGCCGCTGCGGCAAGGACCTGACCTGGGCCTGCACCATCAAGCAGATGGATGCCACGAAGGACATGGAGACTGCCGTGATGGCGCCCTTGAACTTCACCCAGGCGAACCATTTCTCGCGCCAGAAGCTGAGCCTCATGAAGGCCAACCCGAAGACGCTGGAATTCGATCCCCTGCAATGACAGGACCAGGCGCCGCAGCATGACCCCGGTACGCGCACCGCTGCAGGCGCAACTGGTCCAATGGTGTGTTGCGCCGGGTGAGCAGGTGCGCGCCGGGCAGACATTGGTGATCCTCGAAGCCATGAAGATGGAACACGAGGTGCCCGCGCCGGTGGATGGCCGCGTTCACGAACTGTTCTTTGCAGTGGGTGAGACCGTGGCGGAAGGGGACGTGTTGCTTCAACAGGAAGCGCAGCAAGCAGCCGCCGAACCCGCACGCGCCCGGGCCGCCGTACACGACGGGTCTTCCGCGCCATACGTCGGACCACGCCCCGATCTGCAGCGCGTGTTCGCACGGCAGGACTTCACGCAGGACCGCCGGCGCCCCGAAGCTATCGCCAAACGCCACGCACAAGGGCGGCGCAGCGTGCGCGAAAACCTGGCCGACCTGTGCGACGCGGTGAGTTTCCTGGAATACGGCGCCCTGGCGGTAGCGGCCCAGCGCAACCGGCGCAGCCTGGAAGAACTCATCGCGCAGACGCCGGCAGATGGGCTGGTCACCGGCCTGGCCACCGTCAACGGCACAATCTTCGCCCCCGAGCGTGCGCGCGTCGCCGTGATGGCCTACGACCCTACGGTGCTCGCCGGCACGCAAGGCAAGCGCGGCCATGAGAAAGCCGACCGCATCCTGGGCGTGGCCTGGCGCAACCGCCTGCCGCTGGTGCTGCTCGCCGAAGGGGGCGGCGGCCGCCCAGGCGACGACGACATGCCGGTGGTGGCCGGCTTGCACATGACCACCTTTGCCAACTTCGCGCGCCTCAACGGCCATGTGCCGCTGGTCGGCATCGCTGCGGGCCGGTGCTTCGCGGGCAACGCCTCGCTGCTGGGGTGCTGCGACGTGGTGATCGCCACGCGCGACAGCAACATCGGCATGGGTGGCCCCGCGATGGTGGAGGGCGGTGGACTCGGCCGCTTCGCGCCGGAGCAGATCGGCCCGTCTCCCGTGCAACACCGCAATGGCGTGATCGACGTGCTGGTGGACGACGAGGCACAGGCCGTGCGTGTGGCGCGGCAGTACCTGGCGTTCTTCCAGGGCAGCGTCGCCGAGTGGGAAGCGCCCGACACGCTGGTACTGCGCGATGTGGTGCCCGAGAACCGGCTGCGCGTCTACGACAGTCGGGCGGCGCTTGCTGGCATTGCCGACCGCGGCAGCCTGCTGGAGCTGCGCACCGGCTTCGGCCTGGGCATCCACACCGCACTGGCCCGCATCGAGGGCCGTCCCGTGGGCCTGCTGGCCAACAACCCGCTGCACTTGGGCGGCGCCATCGATGCCGACGCCGCCGACAAGGCCGCGCGGTTCATGCAGCTGTGCAGCAACTTCGGCATTCCACTGGTGAGCCTGGTGGACACCCCCGGGTTCATGGTGGGCCCCGAGATCGAAGAGAAAGCGCAGGTGCGCCATACCAGCCGCATGTTCATTGCCGCAGCCCACCTGCGTGTGTCCTTTGTCTGCGTGGTGTTGCGCAAGGCCTATGGCCTGGGCGCGATGGCCATGACCGCGGGAGGCTTTCACTCGCCGAGCATGACCGCCTCCTGGCCAACGGGCGAATTCGGCGGCATGGGGCTGGAAGGCTTCGTGCGCCTGGGTTACCGCAAGGAACTGGAAGCGCTTCCCGAAGGCGAAGCCCGCGAGGCGCTGTTCCAGAGGCTGGTGCGTGAACGCTACGAGGCGGGAGGCGCGATCAACATGGCAGCCACGCTGGAGATCGACGCGGTCATCGACCCGGCGCAGACGCGGCACTGGCTGGTGGGAGCCCTGGAGGCCGGCCGGGCGACGCCGCCTGGAGACCATGGGCCACACGTCGATACCTGGTGAGAAGCCGTCCAGCCACGCCATTCATCCCACACGCCACACATCATTCATTCACTGCGCCGCGCGACCAAACCGGCATGCGCGGCACCCACCGGGAGACATCATGAACACTTGGAAAAAATTGTTTGGCGGCATCGCCCTGGCCACCTGCGCACTTGCGGCGTTTTCACAAGAGGCATTCCCCTCCAAGCCGGTCACGATCATCGTGCCTTACCCGCCGGGTGGCGCCGTGGACGCATTTGCCCGAGCACTTGCCGAGGGCCTCAAGCTGGAGTGGAAGGCCGGGGTGATCACCGAGAACAAGCCCGGTGGCAACGAAGTGGTGGGTGCTTCCGCCCTGGCGCAGGCCAAGCCGGATGGCTACACCATCATGGCCTCCACGGAGGCTGCGTCCATCCTCAACCCGTTGTTGTTCAAGAAGCTGCCCTACGACCCGGAGAAGCAGCTGACCCCCGTGTCGATACTCGTGCGCGCGCCGCTGGTGCTGGCCGTGCCAGCCAGTTCGCCTGCCAACACGCTCAAGGAGTTCATCGACATGGCACGTGCCCGCGCGGCGAACCCCGTGCGTTACGGCTCTGCCGGTGCTGGAGGCACCGGGCACCTGCCCTTCATCCAGCTTGCAAGCGACCACCAGCTGCAGCTGATCCACGCGCCGTACCGGGGAGCCGGCCCCATGCTGCAGGACCTGCTGGGCGGCCACGTCGAGGCCGGGTTGCTGGGCAGCGCGGTGGCCGAGCCGCACATCAAGAGCGGCAAGCTCAAGGGCCTGGCGGTCACAGCGGACCATCGGCTGGCGTCCCTGCCCATGGTGCCGACGTACAAGGAAGCTGGCGTGCCGGATATCAACAGCACGTTCATCGTTGCCTTGAGCGCTCCTGCGGGAACTCCGGCACCTGTAGTGGACGCCATCGCCCAGGCCGCGCGCAAAGTCCTGCAGAACCCGGAGTTCCAGGCCAAGACGCTCAACCCCTTCGGCTTCGTGGCCGTCGGGTCGGACGCCGCCGCCTTCGCGGACTACATCCGGCGCGAGGTGCCTGTGCAGAAGAAGCGCATCGACGCCGGTGGGATCAGTCTCGAGATGTAGGCTTAGAGCGCCGTTTGCGCGTTGCGCACCGTCAAGGATGCTGAAGCCGCTAAGCAGTGGAACGCTGTACGGAGAACAGCGTATCCAGCTGCTGCTCGTACGCGTGGTATCCGATGCGGTCGTATAACTCTTCACGTGTCTGCATGGTGTCCAATACGCAAGATTGGGCGCCGTCGCGGCGAATGGTTTCATAGGCCATTTCCATAGCCAGGCGCTTCAAGCAATTATGGTTAACGATGTAGGTCGATCTGCCGTTCATAGAGCTAACAACGTTAGCAACGCCAGTGAAAAAGCCCGCCCTTGTAGGAGAGTTTGATTGGTCAAGCGGGTTGGGCCTGACCCGGCGGCGGACTCTTGATCCGTAGGTCGAGTGTTCGAGTCACTCAGGTCCGACTACCCGCTTTGTAAGCCAGATCATGCACTTAGCTCGATTCACCTTTTCTGGACAGTTGCCGCGGAATCGTTTGAGGATACAGTGTCTATGCGCAGTCGAACTGGGCGTCCAATTCGGTGTGCGCCACCGCCCCTTGGGACGGCTTGGCCTGATTGGCTAAGCCCTTGATCGAAAAGGTAGCCGGATACAAGTTGGTGTGGAGGCCAGTGGTCCTCATCCTGTCCACCAGACGGGCCCTTTCGGGCCACCAATGACAAAGCGCCAAGGGCACCAGTCCTCGGCGCTTTTTTTTATCCGCGCGAACGTCGTGCACCCGCCCGCCTGCGTGGTGTGTCCGTTGGCCTTGTCCTACGCAGCATGGCACGCCGCACCTATCGTCCGCTGGCAGCCTGCGCCGCACACTGTGCTCCAACATCGGCGGGCGCATGGTGCGCCCGTTGTACAGGGAGAACAGCGATGGCGCACAGCAGCATCCTGGGTGGTGAACGGGCCGCAGGCATTCCTGCCGGCAAGGACGTGGACGCGTTGGGTCCGAGTGACAGCAGTGACAGCGGCAGCGATGTGCAGGGCGTGCCGGCGCCTGGCGTGGCGGATTCCACGGGCGGTCCGCTGGACGGTGAGTTGCGCAGCGACTCGGACGCTGGTGGGACGGGCGAACGCGGCAGCGCCGTGGCAGGGGACGATGCCGCCGCGGGTGCGGACATCGCGCCCGACCGCGTGGTGTTGGATCCGGATGCCGATGCCCAGGATGTGGATTCGGAAGACAGCGACGTGGAAGCCCTTGTGGAGGAGCTGGCATCGGACTCCATCCCCGCGCCGGACCTCGCACGACCCGTGGAACCGGTCAAGGGCCGCTGAGATCCAGCCGCCTCCGGGCGTTTATCGCCCCCTAGGCGGAAGCGGTGGTGCGTCCGTCGTACCGAATTCAAGATGGCGCCACACTTTGCCAGCGGGAGCATCGAACAATGCTCCCATGCACACCTCCACACGACGTTACCCGCTCCGTGGCGCAGCCCGGCCGATGACCCAGGCGACCCTGCAGATGTCCCTCATCGAGCGGGGGACGGGCAGGTGCATCGGTAACTTCGCCTCCCAGCTGGACACGGCAAGCGCAGTGACGCACCAGGCTTTCGAGGAAGAGGCCTGGCGGCGCGCAGTGCGGGCCTGCCTGGTACCGGAGGCGGACCGGTTGCGTTACTGCGTGGAGCTGTCCATCGCGCCGCGTTACGGCCTGGTGTAGGAGCCGACATGCCCTGGCGTGTCCCGGGACGTCGCGCTCGGGCGTGCAAACGGATACATCCGGACCCTCAAGCTCGGGGTGGATGTGCCGATCACGGACGCAAGGCCGTTTCCGGCACCCCGCACCTCCATGGATTCCCTCACCAACGCTATCGTCCAGCAAGCCGGCACGGCCGAGTTGTCACGCATCCAGGGCACCGCCGCGGTGCTCGTGATGAAGAAGGCCCTGGACATGCAGACCACTGCCGCTGCGCAGTTGCTGCAGGCGCTGCCACAGCAGCCCCTTGCCGCTTCGGGAACACTCGGCACTCTGCTCAACACCTACGCCTGAGCGGCGCTGCAGGCGTCGCGAAAGCAGCGATCCAGGCTGCGGGCGGGCTCAGGGGTCGATCCGCTGGAGCGCGGCGTCGGCCATGCCCACCAACAGCGCGCGGCCATCGGGCGTGACGCGGAATTCGCCGTAACGCGCCTGTTCGAAGCGCGCCGCCTCGCCCTCGCGAAAGTACCACGCGTCGCTGACGAGCACCCAGGATCCATTCTTGGGAGAGAGCTCCATCCTGCGTTCATCGGTCGCCAGCACCTCGTCCTGCCGCTGCACGCGCACGGGCGTGGCCACGCCCCGGGCATCGCGCCGCAGCACGATGCGCGGTCGGGCGCCAGCACGAAATGCTTCGGTAGTGCCGGGCAGTCCCTCCGGCAGCGTGAAGCGCAGCTGCATGTAGTCCCCTTGCAGCAGGGAGCGCGGGTCTACCGGTGCCAGCGCCACGTACAGCGGCTCGCCTTCTGAGATGAGCCGTTCTTTCTCGCGGATCGCCACCTGCGCCACCAGCAGCGTGGCGGCCGCACTCGCCAGCAACAGCCAAGTGGCGGCAAGGGAGCGTGGTGCGGAAGCGCTCGTGGGCGGACCAAGCGTGGCGAAACCAGCATCCGGCGCGCGTCGCGCCGCCCACCACGCCATGCCCGCGAGTGACGCGCCCGCCAGCACCAGCCAGCACGCCTTGAGTGCCAGGGGCGTGGCCATCTGGTAGTAGAAGCTGCCCACGATCCAGGCGGCAGCCACGGCCGCTGCGCAGGCCATGCGCCATTGCCCGTGGCGCAGCAGCAGCGCAGCCGCCAGCAGCACCCCACCCAGGTGCGGCAGCGCGCAACTGAGCAGCACCAGCACCGCAGCAACACCCGCCGCAGGGCCCTGGCGCACGCGCGGCCAGGCGCGTGCGAGCACCGCTGCGCCGCCCATGGCCAGCAGCGCCGAAGCCGCTTCGCGCCAGCCGGCCGCGGCACTGCGGTAGTCCGTGCCACCGCCCAGGTCCCGCAGCAGGGCGGCGACCAGGCCGCTGCCCATGGTGCCGCCCAGCAGCAGCGTGGGACCGGACAGAACCGCCAGCACGGCCAGCGTGGACAGCAACCAGCCCTGGCCGAACTGCTGCAGCGTGAGCACGGTACGCGCGGCGCGTGGCGTGCCCAGCCAACGGGGCGCGAGCGCATCCTGCAGACACCACAGTGCCAGCACGCCATGCGGCACCAGCCACAGCGGGGCCTCGTGGATCCTGCCCACCCACCCATCATCCGGCCACAGCGCCACCATGCACAGCGGCGCTGCGGAGGCCCCCAGCAGGCCCCGCAGCCATGGCCTCGGCATGGCGCGCGCAGCCAGCACGGCCACCAGGCACAGCAGGGCTGCCGCCAGGCCGGTGGGCAGGTCCCGCATGAACCCATAGCCCAGCAGGCCGGCACCGCTCAGCAGGGCCGGGATGGCCAACTGCTCCACGAACACCGCAGCCTCGCGCCGACGCAGCACGCTCCATGCACCCACCAGCAGCACGGCGGCGCCCAGATAGGGAGCGACCGCCTCGGGCACCACGTCGTCGAGCAGCAACGCCGCGACCCCCATGAACGGCAGCGCCGCGAGCCATGCACCGACGGCCGTCAGCAGCACCACGGGCCAGGGGCGGCCGGCGGGCTCTACTGCTTCGGCTTCGGCTCCGGCGGGCAGGATGCCTTCGCGCTGCGCCGCCTGCATCCAGGCGGGTGGTGGCGACTCGGCGTCGGTGCTTGCCATGGGCACGCTCATGGCGTGTTTTCGCGGCGCCGCGCGACCCGCAGGATGCCGTGCACGCTCCCGGCCAGCATCCCGGCGGCCGCCAGGCCCAGCAACAGCAAGGGGCCGAGCATGTCGTCGTCCATGTGCTGGAACAGCAGGCGCGCCAAGCCACACAGCAGCAGCGTGTCGAGCGCCAGCGCGGCGGCACTCAGGCCGAAGATGTCGAAGCCACGTGGGGTGCACAGCCAGCACGCCCACAGGGCCAGCAGCACCAGCGCTGCCAGGTAATGCGGCGCGATCTCCCGCCCGAACAGGCCGCCCAGCGCCGTCACGCCCAGCATGCCCACGAACAGCGTGGCGGCCATGCGCCGGCTCCACACGCCGGCACCGGTGACGCGGGCCAGTCCGCGGCCCAGCAGGCCGACCAGCAGCAAGGCGCCGGCCCATCCCGCCCCATGCACCGCCAGGTCCTGCGACAACACACGCCAGCGGTGGCCCGTGTGGGCCTGCACCCACAACGAGATGGCGGTCACCACCACCACGGCCCAGGGCAGCCACAACAGGTCGCCACGCACCGCCAGGCACAGCGGCAGCCCCAGCAGCGCCCACAGTGCGAAGAGTTGCCAAGGGTCGGCGCCGGTCTGGTAGGTCTGGCCGAAGTACGCGAAGAGCGCGCCCGTGGCCAGGAAGGCCATCAGCGCCAGGGGTGCGCGCAGCGCGGGCCGCGCCGCCGCGCCCAGCAGGGGCAGCAGCACGAGGGCCTGCAGGATCGCGAAACGGCCCGTGCGACCGAAGTCGGCCCAATTGGCGGCCACCCACAGGAGCACGCCCAGGCCCGCCAACGCCGCAGCGCCGGCCGCGACGCCGCGCCACATGCGCTGCAGTGCCGCGTCGTCCGGACCGGGTGGGGTGGCAAGGGCCAGCAGGCGCTGGCTGCCCGCGGCGTCCAGGCCATGGCGCGCGGCGAGTGCGAGCGCCGTGCTGCGCCGGTCCTGCATTCAGGTACCCAGGAAATCGCGCAGTGCGCCCAGCACGCCGTCAGGTGCCTCCAGCATCATCTGGTGGCCCGCGTCCAGCAGCACGGTCTTGCCGTGCGTGGCCTGGCGCAGCAGCGGCTGCGCGGCCTTGGGCGGCGTCATCTGGTCGCGCTGCCCCAGGATGAACAGCGTGGGCGACTGCACGCGCTGCATCGCGGCCTCGCCGCCCTCGTAGCTGTCGCAGGCCGAAAAGCCGCGGTGGAAGAGATTGACCTTCGGATTGCTGGCCAGCACGCGGCGCATCAGCGCGCGCGAGCCGCCGTGCACCCAGGTGCCCGGACCCAGCGCGGAGGGAGGCGGCGCCAGCATCGAATGCGAGAAGGTGTTGACCATCTCGATGGCCTTCTGCGGCGCGTTCAGCGAGGCATCGAGCAGCGCCGCCGACACCTTCATGGGGAAGGCGGTACCCACCATTACCAGGTGGCTGATGCGCTCTGGTGCGCGTGCCGCGGCTTCCAGCGCGATCAGCGAGCCGAAACTGTGGCCCACCAGCGCCGCGCGCTGCACGCCGGCCGCCTGCAGCAGCGCCAGCGACCAGACGGCGGCATCTTCCACCGTGCCCGGGGGCGTGCCGCCGCTCTGGCCGTGGCCGGGCAGGTCGGGCGCCAGCACATTCCAGCCATGGTGCGCGAGGTACCGCGTCTGCAGGATCCACACGCTGTGGTCGTTGAGCACACCGTGCAGGAACAGCACCGTGGGCTTGGCCGCATCGAAGGCCTTGCCGCCGGTGTAGCAAAAAATCCTGTGGCCGTTGACGGAGATGAACATCATGCACCCGCTTTCTCTGCGGCACGCAGCGCGCGCTTGAGGTCGTCGATGAGGTCGTCCGCATCCTCCAGCCCGATGGACAGGCGGATCGTGCCCTGCCCGATGCCGCCCGCCGCCAGGGCGTCGTCACTCATGCGGAAGTGTGTGGTGCTGGCCGGGTGGATCACCAGGCTGCGGCAGTCGCCCACATTGGCCAAGTGGCTGAAGACCTGCAGCGCGTCCACGAAGGCCTTGCCCTGCGCGCGGCTGCCCTTCAGGTCGAAGCTGAACACCGAGCCCGCGCCGCGTGGCAGCAGCTTCTGCGCCAGCGCATGGCTGGGGTGCGAGGGCAGCAGCGGATGGCCCACGCGGCCCACGAAGCTGTGGGCGTCCAGGAATTCGACCACCCGCTGCGTGTTGGCCATGTGGCGTGCCATGCGCATCGACAGGGTCTCGATACCCTGCAGAACCAGCCAGGCCGAGTGCGGGCTCAGCGCCGCACCGAAGTCGCGCAGGCCCTCGCGCCGCGCGCGCAGCAGGAAGGCGCCCACGGTGGACTCGTCGGTGAAGACCATGTTGTGGAAGCCTTCGTAGGGCGCGGCAAGCTCGGCGAACTTGCCGCTCTTGGCATGCGCGGCGGCCCAGTCGAAGCTGCCGCCGTCCACCACGATGCCCGCGATCACCGTGCCATGCCCTGACAGGAACTTGGTGGCCGAGTGGTAGACGATGTCGGCGCCATGCGCCAGCGGCTGCAGCAGCCAGGGCGAGGTGAGGGTGGAGTCCACCAGCAGCGGCACACCGGCCTCGTGCGCGATGGCAGACACGGTGGGGATGTCCAGCACCTCCAGCCCCGGGTTGCCCACGGTCTCGCCGAAGAACAGCCGCGTCTCGGGCCGCACGGCCGCACGCCAGCCGTCGATGTCGCCGGGCTTCACGAAGGTAGTCTCGATGCCGAAGCGGCGCAGCGTGTAGTGCAGCAAATTCTGCGAGCCGCCATACAGCGCCGTGGAAGCCACGATGTGGCCGCCCGCGCCCATCAGCGTGGCGACAGTGAGGTGCAGCGCAGCCTGGCCGCTGGCCGTGCTGATGGCGCCGATGCCGCCTTCCAGGGCGGACACACGCTGCTCCAGCACCGCGTTGGTGGGGTTGCTGATGCGCGAATACACATGGCCCGCGCGCTCCAGGTTGAACAGCGCGGCAGCGTGGTCGCTGGACTCGAAGACGAAGGAGGTGCTGAGGTGGATGGGCACCGCGCGCGCGCCGGTGGTGGGGTCAGGCGCGGCGCCCGCGTGCAGGGCGAGGGTGTCGAATCCGGGGTCGGAATATCCGGGCATGGCGTCTCCATCGGTCGCGGGATGCCCGGCATTGTGGTCTATATTGCGCCCGCATCCGCCGCAGGCACCGGGCCCGGCGGACCCAGGGAGTACAGGCATGGCAGCACACACCGGGCACCCACCGTGGTGAACCCGTACCACGACCCCGCGTTGCAGCACCGCGGACCCGAAGGCTTCCGCAACACCAGCGAGCCCTTCGAGCTCCGGTCGCTGGCCGACGTGCTGCGCTGGAAATGGCAGGCTGCGCGCCGAGGTGAACCCCGGCCGCCGCGTGCGCCCATTCCCTGCGTGGCAGCGGACCTCGCCCTGCTGCGCCAGCACGCTGCACGCGGCAACACACTGGGCGCGGCCGTTACCTGGATAGGCCACGCCACCGTGCTCACGCAGAGTGGCGGCGTGGCGGTGCTGACCGACCCGATGTTCTCGGAGCGCGCCTCGCCCAGCGCGCATGTGGGCCCCCGCCGCCATGTGCCGCCGGGCGTGGCCCTGGCCGACCTGCCGCATGTGGACATCGTGGTGGTGTCGCACAACCACTACGACCACCTGGACCTGCCCTCGCTGCACGCACTGGCGCGCCAGCCGGGCGGCGCGCCGCTGGTGCTGGTGCCACTGGGCCTGGCGCCGTGGTTGCAGGCGCGGGGCGTCACGAACGTGGTGGAGCTGGACTGGTGGCAGTCCCACACCGTGCAGGCAGCGGGGCACAGGGTGGAGGTGGTGCTGGTGCCGGCCCGCCACTGGTCGGGCCGTGGCCTCAACGACCGCATGGCCACGCTGTGGGGCGGCTTCGCGGTGTTCTTCGAGGACTTCCACCTGTTCTTCGCGGGCGACACCGGTTACTCGCGCGACTTCGCCGAGGTGCGCCGCCGTTTCGCGGCGCGGCAGCGCGACCTGGGATTCGACCTGGCGGTGTTGCCCATCGGCGCGTATGCGCCGCGCTGGTTCATGGCACCGCAGCACGTGGACGTGGACGAGGCACTGCAGATCCACCGTGACCTGGGGTGCCAGCGCTCGCTGGGTGTCCACTGGGGCACCTTCGCGCTGGCCAGCGAGCCGCTGGACGAACCCCCGGTGCTGCTGGCCGAGCGCCGTGGCGCGCACGGCGTGGCGGACGAGGCCTTCTTCGTGCAGGCCATCGGCGAGACACGGGTGTTGCCGCGCCGGCCACCGGCCTGTCCCGGGGGCGCCTGACGCATCGTCGCCGGCCGTGCAATGTGGGCTATATTGCGAGTCCGCACCCGGTCCCCAGGAGAGCACCATGAAAGTCAGCGACATACTGCGCGTCAAGGGCAACACCCTCTACACCACGACGCCCGACGCCCCGTTGGCCGAGGCCGCGCAGATCATGGCCGAGAAGGACATCGGCTCGCTGGTGGTCATGGAATACGGCGAACTGGTGGGCATGCTGACCTTCCGCGAGGTGATCCTGACCGTCGTGGGCAATGGCGGCAAGCTGGGCGAATCCACGGTGCGCAAGGCCATGGACGACGCGCCGCTGACCTGTACGCTGGAGACCGATCTGGACGAGGTGCGCCGCATGATGCTGGAGCGCCATGCGCGCTACCTGCCCGTGATGGACCAGCGCATGCTGATGGGCGTGGTGAGCTTCTACGACGTGGCCAAGGCCGTGGTGGACAGCCAGAACTTCGAGAACAAGATGCTCAAGGCCTACATCCGCGACTGGCCCGACACCGAGGTCAGCGAGCGTCAGTAACGCCGCTGCAAGAAAGTACGCACTCCCGGCGCATGCGGCGGTATCCGTCGCGCAGCCGCCGGTAGAGAATCCGCTGCTTCAGGCCCCTGCGCCCTCCGGTGCCGGGGCCTTCTGCATGAGGAGGCAAGATGTTCGTGGTGTGTGGAGAAGCGTTGTTCGATGTGTTCGCGCAGGGCGAGACGGCCACCGGCATGGCGCTGGACGGCCGCATCGGTGGCTCGCCTTTCAACGTGGCCGTGGGGCTGGCGCGGCTGGGGCAGCCGGTGGGTTTCTTCGGCGGTGTGTCCACCGGCCTGCTGGGGCAACGGTTGCTGCGCGCGCTGCAGGAGGAGGGCGTGGACACCCGCTGCACGCCGCGCAGCGCCGCCCCCACGACGCTGAGCCTCGTCGGGCTGGACACGCAGGGCGTGCCGTCCTATGCCTTCTACGGCACCGGTGCCGCGGACCGCGAAGTGGGGCTGGAGGCCCTGGATGCCATCCCCGGCGAAGCCCGCGTGTTCCAGTTCGGCTCCTATGCCATGGTGGTGGAGCCGGTGGCCGCCACGCAGAAGGCACTCGTCGAACGCGAGCACCGGCGCGGCCTCATCTGTTACGACCCCAATGTGCGCTTGAATGTGCAACCCGCATTGCAGGCCTGGCGCGATGTGCTGCAGTGGATGCTGCCGCGCACGCACCTCCTCAAGGTGAGCGACGAGGACCTGCAGCTGCTGTACCCCGGCGTGGAACCCGCACAGCTGGCGCAGCAGTGGCTGGCGGCCGGCGTGGCGCTGGTGGTGGTGACGCGCGGTGCCCAGGGCGCATTGGGCTGGACCGCTGCCGTGCAGGCGCAGGCCGAGCCGATTGCCGTGCAGGTCGTTGACACCGTGGGCGCGGGCGACACCTTCCAGGCCGCGCTGCTGACCTGGCTGGCGGAGCAGGGCGCCCTGTCGGCACAGGCGCTGCGCACGCTGACGACCGCGCAACTGGGCGAAGCATTGCAGTTCGCTGCGCGTGCGGCTGCCATCACCTGCACGCGGCGCGGGGCGGACCTGCCACGGCGGGCGGAGCTGCCGGCGTGAAGTGGCGGGGCGCTGGCCGATAATCCCGCCCCATGAGCGGCAACACCCTCGGCAACCTGTTTGCCGTCACGAACTTCGGCGAATCCCACGGCCCGGCCATCGGCTGCGTCATCGACGGCTGCCCCCCGGGCATGGAACTGGCTTCAGCCCACATCCAGGCCGAGCTGGACCGCCGCCGCCCCGGCACCTCGCGCTTCGTGACCCAGCGCAACGAGCCCGACGCGGTGGAGATCCTGAGCGGCGTGTACGAAGGCAAGACCACCGGTACGCCCATCGCGCTGCTGATCCGCAACACCGACCAGCGCAGCAAGGATTACGGCAACATCCTGCAGACCTTCCGGCCCGGCCATGCGGACTACAGCTACTACCAGAAGTACGGCATCCGCGACCCGCGCGGCGGCGGGCGCTCCTCGGCACGCCTGACGGCACCCACGGTCGCCGCCGGCGCCGTGGCGCGCAAGTGGCTGCAGGAGCGTTATGGCATCACGTTCCGCGGCTGCATGACGCAGGTGGGCGAGGTGACGGTACCCTTCGAGTCCTGGGAGCATGTGCGCAACAACCCCTTCTTCGCACCCGTGGCCGACGTGGCGCATATCGAGGCCTACATGGACACGCTGCGCAAATCGGGCGACTCCTGCGGCGCGCGCATCCGCGTCACGGCCAGCGGCATGCCCGTGGGCCTGGGTGAGCCGCTCTACGACAAGCTCGACGCCGACATTGCCTTCGCCATGATGGGCCTGAACGCCGTCAAGGGCGTGGAGATCGGCTCGGGTTTTGCCAGCATCGCCCAGCGCGGCACGCAGCATGGCGACGAACTCACACCCGGTGGTTTCAGCAGCAACAACGCCGGCGGCGTGCTGGGTGGTATCTCCACGGGGCAGGACCTGGACGTCTCCATCGCCATCAAGCCCACCAGCTCCATCCTCTCACCCAAGGCCTCCATCGACCTGCAGGGCCAGCCCACCGAAGTCATCACCAAGGGCCGCCACGACCCCTGCGTGGGCATCCGCGCCACACCCATCGCCGAGGCGCTGCTGGCGTTGGTGGTGATGGAGCATGTGCTGCGCCAGCGGGCGCAGTGCGGGGATGTGCGGACGGCGCTGCCGCCCATTGCCGCTGCGTCTGGCGGCTGAGATTCCGGTTCCTGCCGCGCACTGCGGCGGCAGAACGCCAGCAAGCCCCCGCGTGGATCAGTCCAGCTGCAACTGCAGGCTCTGCAGCAGCGGCCCCCAGCGCGTCTGCTCGTCGCGCAGCAGCTGCCCCGTGGCGGCTGGCGTGGTGACGAAGGCCTCGTAGCCCTGCTGCTGCAGCAGCTTGCCGAACTCCGGCTCGGCGACCGACTCCGCGATGGCGGCCTGCATGCGGCCGACGATGTCGGCCGGCGTGCGAGCCGGCGCCATCACCACGAAGCGCAGCGCCACATGCACCGACGGAAAGCCCGACTCCACCACGGTGGGCACCTCGGGCGCCAGCGTGCTGCGCTTGTCCGACAGGATGGCCAGCGGCTTGAGCTTGCCGGCCTCGACGAAGGAGCGTACCGCACCGTAGGTGAACACACCGATCTGCGCATGGCCCGCGAGCACGTCGTTGAGCGCCGGGCCGCCGCCGCGGTAGCTGGCCTGGCCGACCTGGAAGGCGGCCGCGCGTTGCAGCAGCTCGAAGCTCAGGTGGTATAGTGAGCCGGGGCCGGAATTCGCGAAGTTGAGCTTGGCTGCATCCTTCTGCGCCAGCGCCGCCCATTCCTTCACGGTCCTGGCCGGTATGCCGGGGTTCACGGCCAGCAGCAGCGGCGAGCTGGCGACATAGGCCACGGGGGCGAGGTCCTTGAAGGCGTCGTAACGCAGGTTGCGGTAGAGCTTGTCGTAGATCGCGATGGCATCGGTGTTGATCAGGAAGGTGTAGCCATCGGGCTCGGCCTTGGCCACGAACTCCGTGCCCAGCGTGCTGCCGGCGCCCGTGCGGTTCTCGATCACCATGGGCTGGCCCAGGCGCTTGCGCAGGCTCTCCGCCAGCGGGCGGGCCAGCGTGTCGGCGCCACCGCCGGGCGCGAAGGGCACGATCAGCTTGATGGGGCGCGCGGGCCAGGTCTGGGCCAGCGCGGGCAGCGCGGCGCCGGCCATCAGGCCCAGGGTGGCCAGGGCGAGTGCGGCGCGGCGGCGCAGCTGGGGGAAGTGGTGCATGCAGTCTCCTCGTTGTGGTGCGCGCGCGCGGAGCTCAGACCAGCGACATGGGGCTGCCTTCACGCGGCCGCGGCGGCAGCTCCACGCCGAACTGCTTCTGGACGATGCGGGCCTGCTCTTCGTACAGCCCGCCGTAACGCAGCACGCGCCAGCTGCCCAGCTCGATGATGGTGCTGCCGATCATCCAGCGGTTCGCGTAGCGCGACTGACCGTAGCCCAGCGCCAGGTCCACACCGTTCTTCAGTGGCTCTTCCACATCGTCCAGCGTGAACTTGCTGCCCGACAACGAGATGTTGGCCGAGGAGCCGAACAGCGGCGTGCAGGCATCCAGCGACAGGCGCGTGAGTTCGTTCTGGATGGCGCCCGCGTTGATCAGCAGGTCCATGGTGCCCTGCTTGGTGGAGCGGCGGATGGCGCCGAATTCCGTGGTCTGCAGCCAATCGTGGTCGGCGCGGAACGGGGCGACCACCGACAGGGGCAGGTCGTGGTCCTGCGTGATGCAGGCCACGAGGTCGCGGTCGCGCTGCGAGGTTTCCATGACCTCGTTGAAGATGTCCCAGCTGCCCAGCACGCCGTTGGGCTTGGTGGCGGGGCGGTTCTTCAGCGCGTAGATGCTTTCCACGGCCCGCGCGGTGTGGCCGAAGATCGCATAGGACACGTCCAGCGGCAGGATGGTCACGCCGCCCGCGCGCATGATGCGGAAGGCTTTCTGCGCATCGGCGCGCACGACGTCGGGTGGCGGAGGGGATTGGCGGTCGATGATGGCCATGGTGAGACTCGGAGTGGACAGGGGTGGGTAGGGGTGGGGATCAGTCGGCTTTGATCTTGGCGGCGGTGATGACCTTGGTGCTGCGTGCCAGGTCTTCGGCGGTCAGCTTGCCCAGGTCGGCCGGAGAGCCGGGTTGCAGCTCGTAGCCGCGCTCGGCAAAACGCGTCTGCATGGCCTTGTCGGCCAGCACCTTGTTCAGCGCGGTGTTGATGGCCTGCACGATGGCCGGCGGCGTGTTCGCGGGTGCGAAGAGGCCGTACCAGAGGTTGACCTCGTAGCCGGGGACACCGGCTTCGGCGATGGTGGGCAGTGCGGGGTACAGCGCGCTGCGCCTGGCCGTGGCCACGCCGAGTGCGCGCAGCCGGCCGGAGTCCACGTACCCGCGCACGGACGAGAGCGTCTGGATGCCCGCTTGCGTCTGGTGCGCGATCAAGTCGGCGATGGCCGGGCCGCCACCCTTGTATTGCACGTGCACGATGTCGCTGCCCGTCATCTGGTTGAACAGCGCGGTGGCCAGGTGGTGCGGCGTGCCGTTGCCGGGGGCGGCCCAGTTCAGGGTGCCGGGGCGTTCCTTGGCCGCGCGCATGAGGTCACGCACGTTGTGGAAACCCGTGTCCGGATGCACCACCAGCACCAGCGGCGCCGTGCCCACGAGGCCGACGGGCGCGAAGGACTTGATGGGGTCGAAGGGCAGCTTGTCGTACAGCCCCGCGTTGATGGTCATCGAGTTGGAGCCGAACAGCAGCGTGTAGCCATCGGCCGGCGCACGCGCCACGAAGTCGGTGCCGATGTTGCCACCGGCCCCGCCCTTGTTGTCGATGATGACGGGCTGGCCCAGGGCCTCGGCCAGGCGCGGGCCCAGGTCGCGCGCCAGGATGTCGGTGCCGCCGCCGGCCGCGAAGGGCACGACCAGGCGCACCGGCTTGTCGGGGAAGGTCTGTGCGGCGGCGGGCAGGGCCAGTCCGGCCAGGCCTGCTGCGGCGATGGCCATGCGCAGCGCCTGGCGTCGGGTGGTGTGGTGCATCGTATGTGTCTCCCTTGGATTCAAGTTGTTTCGGTCAGGGGCGGCTGGGTATTGCCGCTCCGAAGCGGCCGGCCAAGCGGGGGGGCGTCATGTATGTCACGCCGCGGCTTTCGCCTCCGCGTCCGGCAGCCGCACGTCGAAGTGCCGCAGCAGCACGTCCGCGATGAGTTCGTAGCACGAGCCCATGCGCACCACCTCCATGGTCTGGAAGTTGATCAGCGTAGCCGAGCGCTGGTAGCGGTGGTACTTGCGCAGGCCGTAGTCGATGACCACGTCGGCGATGCCCGTCAGCTCCGCGGGGATGTCCTGCACGCGGAAGCGTGTGCCCGTGTTCGTGAGGTTGGCCGAGGAACCGAAGATGGGAAACACCTCCTCGCGGCTGAGCCGGCACAGCTCCGCGTGGAAGGGCCCGGCGTTGACCAGCATGGCGATGGTGCCGTCGCGCGAGCTGCCGGCCAGTGCGGCAGGGTCCAGGCGCTGCACCAGCGGGTGGCTGGGGCGGTAGGGCGCGATCACGCCCAGCGGCAAGTCGTAGCCCTCGGTCAGCAGCTCCACCATCTCGTGGCCGCGTGCGTCCAGCACGTGCAGCTCGCGGTGGATCTGCAGGTCGCCCACCATCGCGTTGAGCTTGGTGGGTGCGCGGCCTTTGGTGCGGAAGATCTTCTGCAGCGACGGCTGCGAGCCGCCGGCGATGGTGTAACCCACGTCCACCGGAAAGATGGCGATGCCGCCTCGGCAGAGCGCTTGGAAGGCGCGGCGGGCGTCGGCGGGGATGTCGAGCAGGGCCATGGTGTGTCTCGTTGTGGAGGGGAGTGGAAAACGGGGCTGAGCGTAGTGCGGCGCTACCATTCAGGCAATTTGATAGTTCTTATGGATTGATATGGAAATCGTATGCATGTGACGCTGCGCCATCTGCGTGCCGCTGTGGCCGTGGCACGCCAGGGCAGCTTCCGCCGCGCGGCCGAGACCGTGCACCTGTCGCAGCCCGCCCTGTCGCTGGCCATCTCCGAGCTGGAGGGTGCGCTGGGCGTGTCGCTGTTCGACCGCACCTCGCGCTCGGTGGCCACCACCGACATCGGCACCTCCTTCGTGCAGGGCGCCGCGCGCGTGCTGGCGGATTTCGACCAGCTCGTGCAGGAGGTGGGCGATATCGCGCAGTCGCGGCGCGGGCGCGTGGTGGTGTCCTGCGTGTCCTCGCTGGCGGGGCGTGTGATGCCGCGCGCGATCCAGGCCTGCGCGCAGCGTTTCCCGCAGATCGAGGTGGTGGTCCAGGACGACGTGGCGCAGCAGGTGCTGCAGGCCGTGCACGCGCGCGAGGCCGATTTCGCCATGACCACCGAGCCGCTGGCGCTGGGCGCGGACGTGGTGTTCGAGGCCATGCACGAGGATCCCTTCCACATCGTCTGCGAACGCACGCACCGCTTTGCCAAACGCCGCCAGGTGCGCTGGAGCGCGCTGGAAGGCGAGCCGCTGATCATGCTGTCCACCACCAGCGGCAGCTTCCAGGTGGTGCACGACGAGCTGGTGCGCCAGGCCATCCGGCCCGCGCGCAGCACGCCCGTGTCGCACCTGGCCACGGTGCACGGCATGCTGGAGACGGGCTTCGGCATCGCCGTGCTGCCGGCCATCGCGCTGCCGGTGGCGGACCACCCCACGCTGGTGGCGCGGCCCCTCGTCGCGCCGCGGCTGGCGCGCACCATCGGTGCCTACCGGCGTCGCGACCGCTCGCTGTCGCCGGCGGCGCAGGCGTTTCTGGAGGTGATGCGCGAGGTGCTCGGGGGTGCGAAGGGCGCGTCCTGACATAGCCTGCTCTGCAGGGCCGATTCCGCATGCCCCCACGCGTCAGGTTGTGATAGGCAGATTGCCTACCATTGCCAGCTTCTTGCTTCCCTATTCCCTATCCATTCGAGGAACACCATGGCCTACCCCGACAAACCCCAGGACCCCCAGCATCCCGTGCAGCATTGGTGCGAAGCGGGCGTGGCCTACATCCGCTTCAACCGTCCCCAGGCGATGAACGCCATCGACACCGCGCTGGCGAATGCGTTCCTCGCGGCCTGCGAGGACATCGCACGCGACCCGCAGGTGCGCGTGGTCTGGGTGTCGGGCGAGGGACGGGCCTTCATGGCCGGCGGCGACATCCCGGCCATGCGCGTGGACCCGCCGACGGTGGCCAAGGCGCTGACCGATGGCATCCACGGTGGGCTGAAGCTGCTGGCCGAGCTGCACGCGCCCGTCGTGGCCAGCGTGCACGGTGCCGTGGCCGGTGGCGGGCTGGGCGTGATGCTGGGCTGCGACCTGGTCGTGGCGGCCGAGGGCACGAAGTTCGCGCTGGCCTATCCGCTGATCGGCGCCAGCTGCGACTGCTCCACCTCCTGGGGCCTGCCGCGCATCGTGGGCCTGCGCAAGGCGCTGGAGCTGGCCTTCCTGGCCGACACGCTGGACGGCCCCGAGGCGCTGCGGCTGGGCCTGGTCAACCGCGTGGTGCCGCTGGACGCGCTCGCTTCCGAGACCGCGCAGCTGGTGCAGCGCCTCGCGAACGGCCCCACGCAGGCGCTGGGCCGCATGAAGCGGCTCATGCGCACCTCGTTCGACCACACGCTGTCGCAGCAGCTCGATGCGGAGCAGGAGGGTTTTCTCACCGTGGCGGCGACGCGGGATTTCGATGAAGGGACGGCGGCGTTCGTGGGCAAGCGAAAGCCGGTGTTCGAGGGGCGTTGAGGCCCTTTTCCGTCCAGGGTCAGTTGGCTCCATCAGGGAGGGTACGCAGCCCCGTGAGCCTTGAAAAATCCCGGTCGTGCGTAACCAGTGCGGCTGCGCCGACCTCCAATGCCGTAGCGGCCTGCAGTGCGTCGGGCAGGCGCAGGCCTGTGCTGGCGCGCAGGCGGGCCGCAGTGACCGCGATGTTCTGCGACACCGGCACGACCTCGAAGCCTTCCAGGGCTTTCTCGTAGCGCTTGGCCAGCACGTCCTGGCCGTGCTTGAAGGGGCCGGCAAGCACTTCAGCAATGGCGATGGTCGAGATCGCGATGTGCAGAGCGCCGCGTTCGTAGGCTTCCAGAAGGCCCACGAACATCGGTGCGAAGGCTGGGTGGTCTTCGAGCAGGTAGATAAGCGGCGCCGAATCTACGACGACCAGATCGCCGTCGCGCAGACCGCCCCACACCTGGCCACTCACGGTGCGTGCGGCCTTCGTGCGGGTGGCCATCTCAATCCCACTCGTTGCGCAATTCCGCGACGGTAGCTGCGGGTGCATCACCCCACAGCCCCTTGCCGCTGCCCCGCAGAGCCAGGAAACGCGCGCGAGGCCGCAGCTTGGCCACCATGTCGGGAGGCACGATCGCCGCGTAGGGCTTGCCATGGCGCGTCAGAAGGCTCGCTTCGCCGGCGTGTGCGCGGGAGGCAAGCTGCGGCAGCGTGTTGCGGCCTTCTTCAAGTCCGATGGTGTGGAGGGTCATGGCAGGGAGCTTCCGTACAGTCTGTACATTATGCGGCTAAATCCTGCTCTGGAGTTGCCGCGGCCTCCCCTTGGCCCCACGCGCGTTGCAGCACATACGCGATGAACGTCCCCATCGCCTTCGTATGGTGCCGGTTCGGCATGTACAGCAGGTGCATGTGCGTGCCGAAGATCGACAGCCGCCACGGGTCCAGCGCGGTCAGCACGGTGCCGGCCTCCACCTGGTCGCGCACCACGTAGTCGGGCACCAGGCCCACGCCCAGGCCGGAGAGGATGGCGTCGCGCAGGAACATGAAGTTCTCGGAGATCAGCGTGGGCTCCAGCAGCACCTCGTGGCGTTCGTCGCCCAGGTAGGCGGCCAGGCGCAGCTGCTTGCCGATCACGGCAGCTGTGAGCAATGGGGTGTGCTGCAGGTCTTCCAGGCGCTGGGGCAAACCATGCTCGCGTACATAGGCCTGCGAGGCGCAAGCGATGAAACGCACCGGCCCCATGTCGCGCGCCACCAGGTTCTGCGGTGGCTCGGACAACACCCGCACTGCGATGTCGATCTCCTCGCGCAACAGATCTTCCACGCGGTTCTCGAACATCACGTCGAGCACGATGCCGGGGTACTGGCGCTTGAAATCGAGCAGCCATGGCGACATCACCAGCTGTCCATAGCCGCTGGGCACGGACAGGCGCACGCAGCCGCCGAGGCCCTGGCCCAGCAACGCGATGGACTCGCGCGCGGCCATCAGCTCGTTCTGGATCACGCGGCCATGTTCGTAAAGTTTCAGTCCGATCTCGGTCGCCTCGAGCCGGCGCGTGGTGCGGCGGATCAGCTGTTGGCCGATGGCACGCTCCACCTGGTTCAGGTGGTAGCTGATGTTGGCGCGGCTCATCTTCAGCCGCCGGGCAGCTTCGGCCAGGTTGCCGGCCTCCAGGATCTGGACCAGCAGGGTCAGCGATTGGACATCCAGGCTCATTGTTCAAATTGGCTTGACGGTATGTGCAGAGTTTATGCAATTGTCAAATTGCTATTGCACTCCCACAATCGACCGCTTTCACCGGCAATAGAACAAGGCAAGCAAGAACGATGGACACCACCCCCGCGAACGAACCCAGCCCCGTGCACACGCAACTGCACGGCAAGATCCTCCTGGTCACTGTGGACAACCCCCCGGTCAATGCCCTGGGCGCCGCCGTGCGCCGCGGCCTGTCCGACGCCATGGAGCGCGCCGAGGTCGACGCGGCCGTGGCGGCCGTGCTGATCGTGGGCGCCGGCAAGAGCTTCATCGCCGGGGCCGACATCCGCGAGTTCGGCCTGCCGCCGCAGCCCCCGCTGCTGACCGACGTGTGCAAGCGCATCGAGGCCAGCAAAAAACCCGTGATTGCCGCCATCCACGGTGCCGCGCTGGGCGGTGGGCTGGAGGTGGCGATGGCCGCGCACTACCGCATTGCCGTGTCCAACGCCAAGCTCGGCCTGCCCGAAGTGCTGCTGGGCCTCTTGCCCGGCGCCGGTGGCACACAGCGCGCACCGCGCCTGATGGGCGCCGCACCGGCGCTGGAGATGATGCTCAGCGGCCGCCACCTGGGCGCCGCCGAGGCGCTGAAGCTGGGCCTGGTCGACCGCTTGGCCCAGAGCGACGACACGCTGGCCGAGGGACTGGCCTACACGCAGGAGCTGCTGGCGTCCAACGCCGGCCCGCGCCGCGCGCGTGACGCGAAGGGCCTGGCCGACCTGGAAGCCAGCCGCGCCGCCATCGCCGCCGCGCGCACCGAGCAGGCCAAGAAAAACCGCAACCTGTTCTCGCCGCACCGCATCGTCGATGCCGTCGAGGCCGCGCTGGACAAGCCCTTCGACGACGCCATTCAGTTCGAGCGTGAGCTGTTCATGCAGTGCCTGGCGAGCCCGCAACGCGCCGGCCTGATCCACGCCTTTTTCGCCGAACGCGATGTGGTCAAGGTGCCCGAGGCCGCGGCCGCCGAGCCGCGTGCGCTGAAGTCCATCGGCGTGGTCGGTGGTGGCACCATGGGCGCCGGCATCGCCGTGGCCGCGCTGGACGCCGGCCTGCCGGTCACGATGGTGGAGCGCGACGAGGCCTCCATCGCGCGCGGCCGGGCCAATGTGGAGAAGGTTTACGACGGCCTGGTCGCCAAGGGCCGCATGACGGAAGAGGCCAAGGCCAAGGTCATGGCCCGCTACACCGGCAGCACCGACTACGTCGCGCTCGCCGATGTGGACCTGGTGATCGAGGCCGTGTTCGAGGACATCGAGGTCAAGAAGGCGGTCTTCCGCGAGCTCGACCGCATCTGCAAGGCGGGCGCGGTGCTCGCCACCAACACCTCGTACCTGGACATCGACGCCATCGCTGCGGCCACGATGCGCCCGCAGGACGTGATCGGCCTGCATTTTTTCTCGCCGGCCAACATCATGAAGCTGCTCGAGATCGTGGTGCCCGCCAAGGTCGCGCCCGACGTGGTCGCCACGGCCTTCGCACTGGCCAAGAAGCTCAAGAAGGTGCCCGTGCGCGCGGGTGTATGCGACGGCTTCATCGGCAACCGCATCCTGGCCGTGTACAAGCAGGCCGCCGACTACATGATGGAAGACGGCGCCAGCCCGTACGCCATCGACGCAGCGGTGCGCAACTTCGGTTACCCGATGGGCCCGTTCCAGGTGTCCGACCTGGCCGGTGGCGACATCGGCTGGGCCACGCGCAAGCGCAAGTCCGCCACGCGCGACCCCAAGGCGCGTTATGTGCAGGTGGCCGACCGCATCTGCGAGCGTGGCTGGTTCGGCCAGAAGACGGGCCGCGGCTGGTACCAGTACCCGCAGGGCGCTCGCACGGGCGTGGAAGACCCGGAAGTGCTGGCCATCGTGGACGCCGAACGCCAGCGCGCCGGCATCACGCCGCGCAACTTCACGGAAGAAGAAATCATGCGCCGCTACATGGCGGCCATGGCCAACGAAGGCGCCAAGGTGGTGGCCGAAGGCATCGCCCTGCGCCCGCTGGATGTGGACGTGACTTTCCTCTACGGCTACGGCTTCCCGCGCTTCCGCGGTGGCCCGATGCAGTACGCCGACACGGTGGGCCTGCCGAAGATCCTGGAAGACATCCAGACCTTCGCCAAGGAAGACCCGCTGTTCTGGCAGCCCGCACCGCTGCTCGGCAAGCTCGTCGCCGAGGGCCGCAATTTCGCCAGCCTGAACAAGGGCTGATTCCTTTCGTCGTTCTCTGCGCCCCCTCGCCCTGAGGGGCGCATCCCCGCATAACCCCAGGAGACCCGCCATGCGCGAAGCCGTCATCGTATCCACCGCCCGCACGCCCCTCACCAAGTCGCACCGCGGCGAGTTCAACATCACGCCGGGCGCCACGCTGGCGTCCTTCGCCGTCAAGGCTGCGGTCGAGCGCTCGGGGGTGGACCCCGAGATGTTCGAGGACATCGTCATGGGCACGGGCTACCCCGAGGGCACCACCGGCCGCAACATCGGCCGCCAGGTGGCCATCCGCTCCGGCCTGCCGCTGTCGGTGGCGGGCCAGACCGTCAGCCGCTTCTGCGCCTCGGGGCTGCAGGCCATCGCCAGCGCGGCGGCCCAGATCGTGGCCCACGGCTCCACCGCCATGATTGCCGGCGGTGTCGAGAGCATCTCGCAGATCCGCACGCGCAGCGCCACCGATGCCGGCGACTCGGGCATGGACCCGTGGATCATGGAACACAAGCCGGCCCTGTACATGGCCATGATCGAGACCGCCGACATCGTGGCCGCGCGTTACCACATAAGCCGCGAGGCGCAGGACCGCTTCTCGGCCGAGAGCCAGCGCCGCACCGAGGTAGCACAGAAGGCCGGCATCTACGCCGACGAGATCGTGCCCTGCACCACCACCATGGCCGTCACCGACAAGGAAACCAAGGCCGTCACGCACCGCGAGGTGACCGCCACGGTGGACAACTGCAATCGCGCCGGCACCACCTACGAAGCGCTGGCCAAGCTGCAACCCGTGCGTGCGCCCGACCAATTCATCACCGCCGGCAATGCCTCGCAGCTCTCCGACGGCGCGTCCGCCTGCGTGCTGATGGAGGCCAAGGAGGCCGAGCGCCTGGGCCTGACGCCGCTGGGCGCGTTCCGCGGCTTCGCGGTGGCCGGTTGCGAGCCCGACGAGATGGGCATCGGCCCGGTCTACGCGATCCCGAAGCTGCTCAAGCGCCATGGCCTCACGGTCGGCGACATCGACCTGTGGGAACTGAACGAAGCCTTCGCCTCGCAGGCGCTGTATTGCCAGCAGACCCTGGGCATCCCGCACGAGAAGCTCAACGTGAACGGCGGCGCCATCTCCATCGGCCATCCCTTCGGCATGACGGGTGCGCGCCTGGCCGGCCACATCCTGCTGGAAGGCCGCCGCCGCAAGGCCAAGTGGGGCGTGGTGAGCATGTGCATCGCCGGTGGCATGGGTGCTGCTGGCCTCTTCGAAATTTATTGAGCGGCGCTGCCATGGACCTGAACTTCACGCCCGAAGAACTGGCCTTCCGCGACGAGGTGCGCAGCTTCCTGGCCGGCGCGCTGAGCCCGGAACTGGCGCGCAAGGTGGACAGCGGCGAGCACCTCTCCAAGGCCGACGTGGAGGGCTGGCATGCCAAGCTCAACGCGCGCGGCTGGCTGGCGAACCACTGGCCGAAGGAACATGGCGGCCCGGGTTGGACCTCTGTGCAGAAATACATCTTCGAGCACGAATGCGCCATCGCGCACGCGCCGCGCATCGTGCCTTTCGGCGTCAACATGCTGGGCCCGGTGCTCATCAAGTACGGCAACGACGCGCAGAAGAAGCATTGGCTGCCGCGCATCCTGAACGGTGACGACTGGTGGTGCCAGGGTTACTCCGAGCCGGGTGCGGGCTCCGACCTGGCGGGCGTCAAGACCTCGGCGGTGCGGGACGGCGACCACTACATCGTCAACGGCCAGAAGACCTGGACCACGCTGGGCCAGCATGCCAACATGATCTTCTGCCTGGTGCG
Organism: Burkholderiaceae bacterium; assembly: GCA_965278985.1. Classification (GTDB taxonomy): domain Bacteria; phylum Pseudomonadota; class Gammaproteobacteria; order Burkholderiales; family Burkholderiaceae_C; genus CAISIP01. The sequence goes on from OZ257131.1 coordinate 6,544,877, forward strand.
CACCGACCCGGCGGCCAAGAAGCAGTCGGGCATCAGCTTCCTGCTGGTGGACATGCAGACGCCGGGCATCGAGGTGCGTCCCATCATCACGCTGGACGGTGCACACGAGGTCAACGAGGTGTTCTTCACCGACGTGCGTGTACCGGTGCAGAACCTGGTGTACGAGGAGAATCGCGGCTGGGACTGCGCCAAGTACCTGCTGACCTACGAGCGCACCAACATCGCGGGTGTGGGCTTCTCCATCGCCGCGCTCGCCCGGCTAAAGGAGGCTGCTGCCCGCGTGCAGAAGAACGGCAAACCGCTGCTGGAAGACCCGCTGTTCGCCGCCCGTGTGGCCAAGGTCGAGATCGACCTGGAGAACATGAAGACCACCAACCTGCGGGTGATCGTCGCCGTGGCCGGTGGCGGTGCACCGGGCGCCGAGAGTTCGATGCTGAAGATCCGCGGCACCGTGATCCGCCAGGAGCTGACCTCGCTGCTGCGCCGCGCGATGGGGCCGGAAGCGCGTGCATTGGCCGGTGCCGATGGCTGGCATCCGGGCGCCGAGGAAGCGCCCCTCGCGGCGTCCAGCTATTTCAATAACCGCAAGCTGTCGATCTTCGGTGGCTCGAATGAAATCCAGCGCAACATCATCTCCAAGATGATCCTCGGACTGTAAGGAGAGACGGCATGAACTTCACACACACCGAAGACCGCCGCATGCTGGCGGACACGCTGAACCGCTATGTCGCCGAGCAGTACAGCATCGAGGCGCGCCACCGCGTGACCAAGTCGGCGGCGGGCTATAGCCAAGCGCAATGGCAGCAGTTCGCCGAACTCGGCGCCATCGGCGCGTTGTTCGGCGAGGCCGAGGGTGGCTACGGCGGGGCGGGCTTCGACATCGCCGTGGTCTTCGAGGCGCTGGGCCGTGGCCTGGTGGTCGAGCCACTGCTGGGTGCGGTGCTGGCTGGCAGTGCCATTGCGCAGGCCGGCAACGCGGCGCAACGCGCGCAGCTGGAGAACATCATCGATGGCAGCCGCATCGCCGCCTGGGCCCACAGCGAGCCCGGCAGCGGCTACGCGCTGGACCAGGTGGCGGCCACTGCGAGCAAGACCAGCGATGGCTGGGTGCTGAGCGGCAGCAAATCCATGGTTTTGCAGGGCGAGGCGGCAACGCTGTTCGTGGTGTCGGCGCGCACGGGCAATGGCCTGTCGCTTTTCCTGGTGCCGTCCAATGCAAACGGTCTGTCTGTGCGGGGTTCGACCACCGTGGACGGTGGTCGCGTGGCCGAGGTCGCGCTTGCTGACGTCACCGTACCGGCCGATGCCTTGCTCGGTGTGGAGGGTGGGGCCCTGGAGACCATCGAACACGCGGTGGGCCGCGGCATCGTCGCGCTGTGCGCCGAGTCGCTGGGCGCCATGGACGTGGCGCGCCAGGCCACGCTGGAGTACCTGCAGACCCGCAAGCAGTTCGGCGTGCCCATCGGCAGCTTCCAGGCGCTGCAGCACCGCATGGCCGATGTGCTGCTGGAAATCGAGCAGGCGCGCTCGGCCGTCATCAATGCCGCCGCGGCGCTGGACAGCAGCGACCGCATCGTGCGCGAGAAGGCCTTGTCGGCGGCCAAGTTCACCATCGGCCGTGTCGGCACGCTGGTGGCCGAGGAGGCGATCCAGCTGCATGGCGGCATCGGCATGACGTGGGAACTGCCGCTGTCGCACTATGCCAAGCGGCTGGTCATGATCGACCACCAACTGGGCGATGAAGATTTTCATCTTCAGCGCTACATCGACCTGGGGCGTGCCGGCGCCAAGGCGGAGCAGGGCTGAACATCGTCGCCGCCAAGGTCGAGCAGGTTGCAGCGGCCTATGCCGCCACGTGCCGTGTGCTCTTGCGACACAGCGTAGACTGCGGTGGTCTGCGCTGGCCTGCGGCGAACCTGCCCGCTGCGTGCAGGCCCCCCGCGCAGCGCTCCAAGGCATGATCCAGTCTCCTGACCTTTCCCTCTCCCCCCTGCTCGACGCCCGTACCGGCGCGCTGTTCCTCGACTTCGACGGTACGCTGGTCGACCTCGCACCGCAGCCTGACGCCATCGTGATTCCCGAGGGGCTGATCCCCTTGCTGGCGGCATTGCGCGAGCGACTGGGCGGCGCACTGGCCGTGGTGTCGGGGCGGCCCATCCTGTCCATCGACGAGTTCCTGCAGCCGCTGGACCTGCCGGTGGCCGGTGTGCATGGCGCCGAGCGCCGCACCGCGGACGGCCGCCTGCTGCTGCAGCCCTCGCCGCCGCTGGAGGCCGTGGAGCACGCGGCGATGATGCTGCACCGGCAGTACCCCGACCTGATGGTGGAGACCAAGCGCGGTGCGCTGGCCCTGCATTACCGCCAGGCGCCGCACCTGGAGGCCCTGTGCCGCGACACCTTGCAGGCTGCGGTGGACGCGTCCACCGGTGTCACGCTGCTGCACGGCAAGATGGTGCTCGAGGCCAAGTCGGCGCTCGCCCACAAGGGGCTGGCCGTGGCGGCGTTCCTGCGCGAGGCGCCCTTCGCGGGGCGCAAGCCGCTGTTCATCGGCGACGACACCACCGACGAGGCTGGCTTCTCGGTGGCACAGATGCACGGCGGCACGGGTTTGAAAGTCGGGCCGGGGTTGACCGTGGCATCGCACCGCATCTCGGGCCCCGCCGAGTTGTACCGGGCGTTGCAGGCCTGGTTGCCGCCACGCTGACATCCGTTTTTCCGAAGGACGCCCGTTTGCCCCGCCTGGTCTGTGTCTCCAACCGCATTGCCGATCCCCGCAAGACCGAGGCCGGTGGCCTGGCCGTAGCACTCTCCGGCGCGCTGCGGGCCAATGGTGGGCTGTGGTTCGGCTGGAGCGGCAAGATCCTGGAGGCCGACGGCCCCACGCCCGAGTCCACCCCCGTTCGGCAGCAGCAGGCCGGTCCCGTGGCACTGGCCACGCTGGACCTCTCGCGCGAGGACCATGCCGCCTACTACCTGGGGTACTCCAACGCCGTGTTGTGGCCGGTGTTCCACTACCGGCTGGAGCTGGCGGATTTCGACGCGGGGTATATCGACGGCTACCGGCGTGTGAACGAGCTGTTCGCGCGCAAGCTGATGCCGCTGCTGCGCGAGGACGACATCGTCTGGGTGCACGACTACCACCTGATCCCGCTGGCCAGTGCGCTGAGGGCTTTGGGCTGCCGCAACCGCATCGGCTTCTTCCTGCACATCCCGCTACCGCCGCCACAGCTGCTGCTGGCGATCCCGGCGCACGACTGGCTGGTGCGCTCCCTGTTCGACTACGACCTGGTGGGCTTCCAGACGAAGACCGACCTGCAGAATTTCCAGAGCTACGTGGTCTCCGAAGTGCATGCCGAGGACGCCGATGGAGACGGCCGCCGCTGGCGTGCGTACGGGCGCACGCTGCGCGCCGAGGCCTTCGCCATCGGCATCGATGTGGGCGAGTTCGAAGCGATGACCCGCGCGCAGGACGCCATGGACCTGTTCCACCGCATGCGCGAGGAATACTCGCGCCGGCAACTGCTGGTGGGCGTGGACCGGCTCGACTATTCCAAGGGCCTGCCGCACCGGCTGCGCGGCTTCCGCGAACTGCTGCGCCGCCATCCGGACAGCATCCGCAGCGCCACGCTGATCCAGATCGCCGCGCCCAGCCGCGAGGACGTGGACGCGTACGGCGACATCCTGCGCAGCCTGGAGCGCCTCGCCGGCGCCATCAACGGCAACTACGGCGAGCTGGACTGGATGCCCGTGCGCTACATGCACCGCGCCGTGGCGCGCAGGCGCCTGCCCGGCCTGTACCGCGCCGCGCGCGTGGCGCTGGTCACGCCGTTGCGCGACGGCATGAACCTCGTGGCCAAGGAGTTCGTCGCGGCGCAGGACCCCGAAGACCCGGGCGTGCTGGTGCTGTCACGCTTCGCCGGTGCCTACGAGCAGCTGCACGAGGATGCCGTGGTGGTCAATCCCTACGACAGCACCACCATGGCCGACGCGATGCAGCGCGCGCTGCACATGCCGCTGGAGGAGCGTCGGCAGCGGCACCGGAACCTGCTGGCGAAGATTCGCAAGGAGGATGTGCACTGGTGGTCGCGCAGTTTCCTGGAGGAGCTGGCGGCGACGCAGGGCATCAAGGCCTCGGCGCCGGCAGCGTGATCCACCGCCGCACCGGATTGAAACCCGTCACCAGCATCGTCGCCACCAGCACCAGCGCAGCGCCGATCCACGAGCCCAGCGTGAAGCTCTCGCCCAGGAACACATGGCCCCAGAACACGCCGAACACGGTGGTCATGAAGGTGGAGCTGAGCGCGGCCACGGGGGTGACCAGCTTGACGATACGCATGTAGAACCAGTAGGCCAGCCCGGAGGTGAACAGGCCCATGATCAGCACCGCCCCCACCGCCTTGGGCGTGAAATGTGCCTGCGGCAGCGACCACAACGCGGGCGGCAGCAGGATCAGCGCCGCCGCCAGGTGGATGCCGAAGGTGATGGCCACCGGCTCCATGCGTTGCGTGGCGCGCTTGAGCAGCGGTGTGGCGCCGCCTGAGAGCAGGCCGCCGCCCAGCGCCACGAAGGCGGCCATGATCACGTCGTGCGTGGGCCGCAGCGGCCCCAGCTGCACCACCAGGCCCACCCCCAGGAAAGCCGTGGCGCAGCCCAGCAGCTTGGCCTGCGTGAGCGACTCCTCCTTCATCCAGGCCGAGGCGAAGCCGCCGAACAGCACCGAGGTCACACCCAGCACGGCGCTGTAACCCGCGGGCAGGTACAGCGAGGACCAGGCGTAGAGGTAGTGCGGCCCGGCCAGGCACAACGCGCCCAGCAGCAGCAGCTCGCGCCAGTGCTCGCGGGGCCAGCGCAGGCGCAACACACGCATGATGACCATCAGCGTCAATGCGCCCAGGCCCAGGCGCAGGGCGGCGGTGAGGGCTGGTCCCAGCGCGGGTGTGGCCATGCGGGTGAAGAGGTAACCGGCGCCCCATAGGCCGGAGAGGGCGGCCAATTGCAGGAGGTGTCTCGTTTTCATCGGAGGAGGAGTCGGAGGGATCGGTGGTTCAGGCGGCCGGCTGTCGCCTTTTTCGCCGCAGGCGCCGCAGCGGGTCGAAGCCCATCACCAGCGCGCTGGCCAGCAGGATCAGCGCGCCGCCCAGGTACATGCCGCTGCCCACGCTCTCGTCCAGGAACACCACGGCCCACAACACGCCGAAGCCGGTGATCAGGAAGGTGGAACTCAATGCGGCCATGGGCGGTATGTGCTGCATCAGGCGCGCGTACATCCACCACGCGATGCCCGAGGTGGCCACGCCCATGATGGCCACGGCCCCGAGTGCGCCGGGCTCGAAGCGTGCGGTGGGAAGGTCGTAGGCGGCGCCGGGCAGCAGCATCAGGAAGGCCAGAACGTGCATCACGGCCGTCACGGCCAGCGGCTCCATGTGCAGCACGGCGCGCTTGAGCAGCGGCGTGGACCAGCCCGAGAGCGCCGAGCCCAGTGTGGCGGTCACCACGGCGATGACCAGCGTGGCGGTGGGCTCCACCGGCCCCAGCTGCACCACCATGGCCGCGCCCACGAAGCCCAGCAGGCAGCCCAGCAACTTGCCGCCGGTGAGCACCTCCTCCTTCATCCAGGCGGAGGCCGCGGCACCAAAGATCACCGAGCTCACGTACAGGAGGGCCGCGTAGCCCGCCGGCATGTGCAGCGCGGACTGGGAGAACAGCAGGTGCGGCCCGGCCACGGCCAGCACGGACAGCACCAGCAGCTTGCGCCATTGCTCCCAGGGCCAGCGCAGGCCCAGCGCACGCATGATGGCGGCGAGCGCCAATGCCGCCATGCCCATGCGCAGGGCCGCCAGCATGTTGGGCCCCAGGACCGGCGCGGCATAACGCGTGAACATGAACGACGACCCCCACAGGGCCGACAAACCCACCAGTTGCAGTAGATGGACCGGTTTCACGTTGCCGCGCATTGTCGTGCATGGGCGTGCCGGTCCAGGGACCCGGCGGCGACCGTTGCTGCACAACCGGCGACAATGCGGGGCCATCGCTGGCGCCATGGATTCGTCCGGTGCGCCGTTCTGCCGTCATACCCTCGCCGATTCCATGAGTTCCCATCCCTATGTGCTGGCCGGTGTCCTGGGCTGGCCCGTCAAGCACTCCCGCTCGCCCCTGATGCACAACCACTGGATCCGCCAACACGGGCTCCAGGGCGCCTATGTGCTGTTGCCGGCGGCGCCCGAGTCCCTGCAGGACGCGCTGCGCGGCCTGCCCGCCCTGGGCTTCGCGGGCTGCAATGTGACCATCCCGCACAAGGTCGCGGCCATGCGCCTGGTGGACCAGGTGGACCCGGTCGCGCGCCGCATGGGCGCCATCAACACCATCGTGGTCCAGCCCGACGGATCGCTGCACGGCTTCAACAATGACGGTTATGGCTACATCGAGAGCCTGCTGGAACAGTGCCCTGACTGGCGTGGCGAGGCCGGGCCGGTCGTGGTGATGGGCGCAGGCGGTGGCGCGCGCGCCGTGGTGGTGGCGCTGGCCGAGCGGGGTGCGCGCGAGGTGCGTGTGTGCAACCGTTCCTTCGACAAGGCGCAGGCGCTCGCGCAGGAGTTCGGCGCCCCCGTGCGCGCCGTGCCGTGGGAGCAACGCCACGAGGCCCTGCATGACGCGACGCTGCTGGTCAACACCACGAGCCAGGGCATGACGGGCCAGGCGCCGCTGGACCTGGCGCTGGACACGCTGCCCGCGCGTGCCATCGTCTCCGACCTGGTCTACGTGCCGCTGGCCACGCCGCTGCTCGAGGCCGCCCGCCAACGCGGCCACCGCACCGTGGACGGACTGGGCATGCTGATGCACCAGGCCCGGCCGGCCTTCCAGGCCTGGTTCGGCGTGTTGCCGCAGGTCGACGCCGCGCTGCGCCGCACGCTCGAGGCGAGCCTGTGAGAGCTTCGCCGCGCTGATCGCCAGATGCCCCATACCCCCGCAGCACCGCCACCCCCGCCCGCGACCGAGAGCGGGACCTTCGCACCGCTGCGCGTCAAGGCCTTCCGCATGTTGTGGATCACCTGGCTCGCGGCAAACACCTCGATGTGGATGAACGACGTCGCGGCGGCCTGGTTGATGACCTCGCTGACCACGGTGCCGATCTGGGTGGCGCTGGTGCAGACGGCCTCCACGCTGCCGGTGTTCGTGCTGGGCCTGCCCAGCGGCGCGCTGGCCGACATCCTGGACCGCAAACGCTTCTTCCTGTGGACGCAGTTCTGGGTCACGGCCGTGGCCATCGTGCTGGCCGTGTGCGTGTCCATCGACGTGATCACGCCGCCGCTGCTGCTGGCGCTCACCTTCGCCAATGGCGTGGGCCTGGCGCTGCGCTGGCCGGTGTATGCAGCCATCACCCCCGAGCTCGTGCCCCGCGTACAGCTGTCTTCCGCGCTGGCGCTCAACGCGGTCTCGGGCAATTCGGCGCGCATCCTCGGGCCGCTGCTGGCCGGCGTGCTGATCGCCAGCTTCGGCAGCGCCTACGTGTTCGCGCTCAACGCGGCGCTGGCCCTCATGTCGGCCTGGATCATCTCGCGCTGGCAGCGCACCCCCGTGCCGCAGCCGCTGGGCCGCGAACGGCTGGTCAGCGCGATGCGCATCGGTGTGCAGTTCCTGTGGCAGTCGGCGCACCTCAAGGGCGTGCTGTTGCGCATCTTCCTGTTCTTCTTCCACTCCACGGCGCTGCTGGCGCTGTTGCCGCTGGCCGCGCGCCAGCTCGAGGGCGGCAGCGCGGGCAGTTATGCGCTGCTGCTGGCCTCGATGGGGGCAGGCGCGCTGGTGGTCGCGGTGGGGCTGCTGCCAATGCTGCGCCGGCGCTGGCCGCGCGATGCGTTGGTGTTGCGCGGCACCATCGTGCAGGCGCTCGCCATGGCCGTGGTGGCTTTCGCACCCAATGTATGGGTGGCAGTGCCTGCCATGGCCATCACCGGCATGGCCTGGATCGCCACCATCAACACGCTGAGCGTGTCTGCGCAGCTGGGCCTGCCCGACTGGGTGCGCGCACGCGGCATGGCCATGTACCAGATGGCCATCATGGGCGCCAGCGCCTCGGGCGCGGCCTGGTGGGGCCAGGTGGCCACGGTGAGCAGCCTGCAGACCAGCCTGCTGGTGGCCGCCGTGGTGAGCATCCTGCTGATGCTGCTGGTCACGCGCCTGATGCCCGACACCCACGAGCAGGAAGACCTGCGGCCGTTCAAGAGCCTGACCGCGCCGAGTGCCGACACCCCACCCACGGCGGGCCATGTGGTGACCACCATCGAGTACCGCATCGACCCCGCACGTGCCGACGAATTCCGTGCCGTCATGCGCCTGTCGCGCAGCCGGCGGCTGCGCAGTGGGGTGCTGGATTGGGAGCTGCTGCATGACATCTCCGACCCCGGACGCTTCGTGGAGCAGATGGAAGACGAGTCCTGGGCCGACCACCTGCGCCGCTTCGACCGCATGACCGAAGCCGACGCAGAGCTGCGTGACCGCAAGAACGCCTTCCACATCGGCGATACCCCGCCACGCGCCGTGCGCTGGGTGGCCGAGTCGAGCATCCGCGGCGGAGGTGGCGCATGACAGAGCCGGTGGACCCCGAAGTCGATGCACGCATGACCGCGCTGGAGATCAAGGCCAGTTATGCCGAGGACCTGCTGGATACGCTGAACCAGACGGTGTTCGAGCAGCAGCAACAGATCGACCGGCTGCTGCGCGAGGTGCTGCAGCTGCGCGAGCAACTGGCGTCTTCAGGACAGGGGCCGGGGGCTGCACAGCGTGACGAGCGGCCACCGCACTATTGACGGGTGTGGCGCCGGGCTGAGGGCGGCATCGTGGTCTGCGCCGCGGGTGCCGGAAAGGGTGCATCTCCATCGCGCGTGACTTGGAGTTCTGGCGGTTTCCATGGAGCCACCCGCTGCTTTTCTGGAGCTTTTATGGTCGTTCACATGACCGGGAATTGGAAGAATCACAAGGCGCCATGCGGCTTCGCGATGCATGGGGCGTCGGTGTCGTCCAGCAGTTGCCCTGTTGTGGCGCAGCACGCTGTCGCTGGGTATTGAGTTAGGCTTCAATCGTGCGTGCGCTAAGCGAACTTCTCCCTCGGTGGGTAGAAGAAGCTACTGATCCACTACCACCAGAAGAAGCTGCGGCAGTTCAGCAAGTCTTCCAGAGCCTCGGCTCAGTAGCCACCCCAGATGTTTTGGCGCTCTATGGCTCTATTGGAGGCATGCGCTCAATGGACAACGAATACTGGCGACTTTGGTCCCTCGAAGAGGTCGCCGAACAGGTTCCCTCAGAAGCTGGCATCTTGTTCTCCGACTATTGCATCTCCTGTTGGGAATACCGCCTTAGGCCAGTCTCACTCAGCCGAAGTGCCGTGTACGTCGATTGTTATGACGGCGTTTCGCCCAGGCTCGTGGCCGCATCCTTGGAGGAATTTCTTGAGCGCTACGTTTCTGGTGCTCGAGCATTGCTCGATGAGCGCTCTCTCAGTCCCAATGGCAACGCCTAACCCTCCTGTATGCACTCCCTTTCAACCAAGAAACTGATCGATAGGGTGGCTGTTGCGCAATCGCCTGCAGTCGAATATCCGGCATCTGAGGTGGGATCGTGGTTGTCCCGTGCCGACATTGAATCCGCGGGATCGTTGCGCCACACAAACCGGATCTGGGCAGCGAGTAACCGCTGCTGACATGCGTTGCAGCAGCCAGCAGAAGGCCACCCGTTTGTCCGGTGGTGGGAAAGGCAGGGGCCGTAAGGCTTCTTCCTGTCCCGATGGGGCCGCACGACCGGCCGCCGGTCCAACGCGCTACCAGCGGCGCAGTGGCGCCAGGAGCCGCTCGAGGGTCATGCGATGGTTGGCGGCAATGAACCACCATTTCGGAAAGTCGGTACGGCGCCACCGCGCATCGCCCACCCCCTTGTCGCGCTCAAGAAAACGATGACCCACAAGCCCTGGTGCTGCATGGACCACGGGGAACAGCAGCAACGCCGGCCACCAGATCGGCGACGCGGAGAGCACGGCAGGTAAAAAGGCCAGGCCGCCGATGGTGCCGACCATGTGCAAGGCGACGTTGGCCGGGTGACGGTGTTCCGGCAAAAAGACGACGTTGTAGAAATCGTCGAAGCGAGGGCGCTGCAGCAGTGGGGCTAGGGTGTGGCTGGATTCCATGTGGGTGCTCCTGTGAGACTCATGTACCGGGTGTGACGCCCCGTCGACGGCGCAAGGTGATCGCTTCCTCGGGGCATGCGCGCACGCACTCGCCGCAGGCGGCACAAGCGTCGGGCCGTACGACGAAGGCTTGTTGTCCGCCATGCGCCCACGCTTTGACGCGGCCGATGAAGCTGAGCTGCCGCTGCGCATGCGCGTCGAGCACTCCCATCGCAAGCACGTCGAGCGGACACGCCGACACACATGGCCCTTTTCCCTCGCAGCGATTGCGGTCGATCAGCGGCTCGAAGTGCCCCTGTGGTTGCTTGCACCCGTGCGAGGGCGCGCCGTGTTCCGGGGTTGACGAAGTGTTTTCCATGTCGGCATGATGCGAGCCTTAGCTCACATTGCCTACTCGCATTCGCCAGGTCCCATGCCGCGCCTGAAAATCGACGCCCGCAAGCAGCCACGCCAAGGGCGCTCTGCCGCGACCGTTGAATCGATCCTGCAAGCCGCGGCTCGCGTTTTGAGCCGCCACTCGCTGGACGGGTTCAACACCAACCGCGTCGCAGAGGTGGCGGGTGTCAGCATCGGTTCGTTGTACCAGTACTTTCCCAACAAGGCGGCATTGGTCGCCGCGCTGATCGATCGTGACCATGCCGCCCTGGCGGCAGCGCTTGAAGCTTTGCTGGCCAGCAACGCGGCCTCTGGCACGCTGCGCGAAACGTTGACGGCCATTGCCGCACTGCTGATCGAGCAGCAGTACGGCGATCCGCTGTATGCCGCGGCACTCGACCACGAGGAGCGTCGCCTGCCATTGGGCGAGCGCGGGCGCAGGGCTGACGAGCGTTTCGTTGCGATTGCAGAAACGATTCTGGCGCGTCACCGCGAAGAAATTTCGCATCCCTTGCCTCCCGCGGCAGCCAGTGATCTGCTGACGATCGCGCGCGCATTGGTGGACCAAGGCTCGGATGGTCGCAGCCCGGCCCCGCCAGATTTGCAAGCCCGGATCGTTCGCGCACTGCTTGGCTATCTGCAGGTGCATGCTCGTCGATGATGACCACTCTGCTCTCGGCGGCGCTTGGCCAGCATGTCCTGCATCCGCTAGGATGCCCTGATGACATACCAAATCATCTATTCCTCAGAAGCGTCGACTCCGATGCAGACGGACGATCTGGAGGAACTCCTTGACGATGCCAGACGCCGAAACGCTGCCCAGGGCATCACCGGGGCACTCGTCTACGCAGAGGGAATATTTCTGCAAATCCTGGAAGGTGACAAGGTTCGCGTGCAGGAGCTGATGGCCAGCATACGGCGGGACGTGCGCCATGAAAGTGTCATCGTCTTGCGAGAGGGCGAAATTCCGGCGGCGATCTTCGGCCACTGGAAGATGGCATACGTCGGCGCAACGCCGCAACAGGTCGCGGAGTGGGCAGGCGTTGGCGCGGCGGACGCCACCACCGATCGCCTTGGCGAGACCGTTGAAGACCAGCATCGGACGGCGCAGTTCGCGAGGGACATTCTTTCCTTGCTGGTGGCCGACGGCACAACCGAAGGGAAGGTTCAGTGAGCGCGGTGCGGTCCAACACTTCCTTCAGATGGACCTGCCTTTGGCAAGCCGCTTGAATCAAACACCAGGTCGCATCATGCGGGAACTACGTGGCAACGCAAAGTGTCCGTGCGAGAGCGGCCGAGGCTATGCCTCTTGTTGCAAACAGCGAGCGCTCAAGTGGATGGTGGACGAGGACGGCGATGTCTACAAGCAGATTCCTCTGGTCCCTGAAGCACGTGAACTCCTCGAAAATGCGTCTGAAGACTTTCTCCGGGTGTTTGAAAGAGAGCCAAGGAAGGACTCCGATCCCGTTTTTTTGGTCAAGTACTTGCTTGGCGATGAGGAACTCGAACGTCAGACCGTAGAGGCCATGCGGATGGCGGAGGTTCCCCCGCATTTCATCTATGCGTACCAGAAAACACGGGGCCTGCTACTTACTCGAGGAAACGAGAAGCTTGCCACGACAAAAGACCTCGAAGACTGGGACGCCGCGATCGACGAGTACCAGAGACTCAAAAAGAAGCCTCCGACACCGCACCCAGTCAAGGTACTTTTAGCCTTGCTCGAGGAGGAGGTCGACTCATGCATCATCTGCTTGGGATACGTTTTGGAGCATGGGCAGCAACCGGACGCGGTTCGAGTTGCTTCGTCCAGCGCGCTCTTTAGGGCCGACGACTACGCGCTGATTTGTGCCACGAAGAGCATGAAGACTCTTCGGGCGATCAAGGTTCTACTGAAAGAAAACATCGGCGCCGACGGACTTGCCCTCGCCCGCCATCTCCTGGAAAACTATCTGCATATCGTCTTCGCGATCGCACGGCCAGAGATGCTGAAGCATGTGATCGACGCACAGATAGGACTGAAGCTTGGAACGCACGAATTTGCGCGGACCGGCAATGGGAGAGTGGATTCTCGGCGGATAGTTCGCAAAAGCGATGGAGAGGAGTTCCTCGGCCACATCTCCTATCACAAGATGGCAGAGAGTAGCCCGCATCCGGAGGATCTCGAGCTTTTCGACTATGTCTACAGCTTTCTGTCTGAGTACACACAACCATCCTTTGCGGGGGCAGCGCTTGTGTTGGACGAGCAAGGGACATTGAGCTCTCTTTCCAACGAGCTCCAGGCCGAAGCACTTTTCTACGCCGTTTGCTTCTCCGTGATGATTCTCGACGAGCTGCGTAGACTTTCGCTTTTCTCAGCACAGGCCAAGAGGGATATCGAAACCGTCGTGGAGAGAGTTGGCACGAAGGCTGGATTATTGGTGATGGCTTTGTTCGAGGATGAGGAGCCAACAAAGTCTTTTGCAGTGCTCCACAATCGGCTGATGAAACTGGGAAATGCAGATTTGAAGCATCGCGACAGCTCGGGGGCTGCGACCTAACAGGCTGCTGAAATACCTTGCCCAAACCGCACGGCTTTGATCCAGAAACGGGTGTTCGCAAGACAATGCGGTGTGCGCGGACCCGCCACCGTTACCGAGAGCCTGTTCCGCATCAAGAGGCTCGATGATTTCGTGCCGACCACACACCCGCTGCGGGCCTCCGCGCCATGGTCAACGATGCGCTCAGCCAACTCGAAGACCTGTTCGCAGGCATGTACGAAGACGCCAGCGAGGGGGTCGCCCCAGCATTGCCCCACGAAAGCTGCTGCGCGCAATGTTGCTGCAGGTGCTCTACTCAGTGCGCCCGGAGCGCTTACTGATGGAGCAGGTGCAGTACAACCTGCTTTTCGCTGGTCATCGGGCTGTCGATGGACGACAACGTATGGGTGCCCACGGTATTCACGAAGAACCGCCTTCGGCTGATCGAGCACGACGCGGTGGTGGCGTTCTTCAACAAGGTGCTCGTGCAGGCCGAACTCAGGAATTGGTTTTCCAAGGAATACTTCAGCGTGGATGGCCAACTGATCCAGGCCTGGGCCAGCCACCAGAGCTTCGTGCCCGAAGGCGAATGTGGCGCCGACACGGATGGAGACGGTGGTGAGGGCCGCGACTTCCAAGGCAGCCCGCGCAGCAACGAAACCATCGAGCAATGCTGCGGATGGGCCAAGACCATTAGTCATGTTCGGCAAGTCATGGCGCTTGGGCTAAAGAAGGTCGATGAGATGTTTATACGGGAACACGGGGGACTACAACCTGGTGCACATGCGCTCGCTGGGGCAGGCGCGTCAGCAGGCGAGTCGATGAGGTCAAAGGTGCGTCAAACAGCGCCCGCGCGGGACCGATAGTGTCCCAAACGCGTCTTGGAACCGTCAACACCGACCAACCGACCAAATCAGGCGATCTGCGAAGCATGCCAGCCGGTCGGCGCTTGGTTTTTCAGCAGCCGGCTAGGACGCTCTTTGCACGGAATATCATCGATGACGTAGCTACTTCTTCCGTATGGCCCAGCTGACTGACCGCCCTTCATCTGGCCTTCGCAAAGAGGGCTCCCGACTGCAGCAAATCGACGCACTGCGAGGTATTGCTGCGCTTATGGTAGTCCTGTTCCACTTCACGACGAAATTTGATGAGCTCTACGGCCATGCCAGTGCGCCGGCATTCTCATTGCCGTGGGGACACTACGGTGTAAATCTCTTTTTCATGATCAGCGGGTTCGTCATTTTCATGACCTTGGAGCGCATCAAGACACCCGCCGACTTCCTGGTGTCGCGCTTCAGCCGCCTGTATCCCGCCTATTGGTTCTCGGTGGCGCTGACGTTTTCACTCGTGTCCTGGATGGGTCTTCCTGGCAAAACTGTCAGGGGTACAGACGCCTTGCTGAATGTGTTGATGTTCCATGGCTTGTTCAACATTCCCAACGTGGATGGGGTCTATTGGACCTTGCAGGTGGAGTTGCTCTTCTACGCATGGTCCTTGCTTGCCTTCAGGCTCGGCCTCCTTGCGCATGTCCACCGCGTTCTGCTCGCCGCACTTTCATTGCACCTCGCCTACTATGTTGCGGCAACCGGATTTCAAGTGGAATTCTCATGGACGCTTTCCCAGCTTCTTATCCTGCCTTATATCTCTTGGTTCACCTGCGGCATCATGGTTTACCGGCTCAGCAGTGGAAGAACTATGTGGCGAAGAGAACTCGCTATGGTGATGATCGCTATCGTGACCTTGATGGTGACCGAGTCCTTTGGCCTTGGCGCGCTGGCTGTCGTATGTACCGCCGCCCTTTTCCTGGCTGCACGCAACCGCCTCGTAGTTTTCAATGCCACTGTCCTTACTTGGCTGGGGCAAATTTCGTACACCCTTTACCTGGTACATGAAAACATCGGTTGGGCATTACTTTTGCGATTAAAGCAGCATGGCGTCAACACCAACCTTTCTATTGCGTTGGCGCTGGCAAGCGCGTTGGTGGTGGCTTGGATGATCACTTTGTATGTCGAGAAACCCGCCATGACTTGGATACGTAAGTTGTACCGTCAACGCCGGGCGGGTGGCGTGGAGGGATGATGCGCAGGCATGGTTGGCTGCCATGGGTTGTAGTGTGTGGGGTGGGTTTGGTGGCTGCTGCGTATGGGCGGGGGCTGTACAGGCAGCATATTCATGATCGAGAGCTGGCTCAGCGGCTGCCAGATTTGGCCTTGGCTGCAGCGTTGCCGCCTTGCGGTCCTGCTGATCAGGCTTCACTCAATCTGCTGGTGCTGGGGCAATCCAATGCGGCCAGTCACGGGGAGCCATTCCAAAGCCCTTCAGAAGAAATGCCCCTGGAAGTCTGGGTTCCTCCCCACGGGTGCGTGCTTTCAAAGGATCCTCTACCCGGTGGCAGTGGTTCGGGTGGCAGCATCTGGCAAAGTCTCCCGCAGGCTTTGGAAAGCGCCACTGGCCAGCAGCGGCGTCTGAGCTTTGCCATCGTGGCGGTGGACTCCACGTCGATCACCGATTGGACCGACGCAGATGGTCCCTTGGGGCGGCACTTGGCGCAACGTCTGGAAGCTCTGTCCGCAGTTGGATGGCGGCCCCATTTGATCTTGTGGCAACAAGGTGAAGCCGACGCCCTGCAGGGCACCACCAGAGAGAGGTATGTAGAGGGCGTGGAGCGATTGCGTGAAGCCCTGCGCAGCAAGGGAATCACGGCTCCTATGCTGTTGGCGAAATCGACCTTCTGCGCGGGTCGCCGAGACGACGCGATACGCGCCGCCATTGACGATCTGCAGGCAAGGAACCCTGGCTTCCGGCCGGGGCCGGACACGGACACATTGGACGCGGCGCATTTTCGCTTCGGCTCTTGTCATTTTTCTCAGCGTGGCCTGACGCAGGCCGCCGCGCTGTGGGCGAAAGCCATACGCACCGTGCTGCAACCGAATCTCTGACACATTTGCTATTGGCAGACGGTCCGCATTTGGTACCTGAGGTGGCCAGGTGCAGGGTGCGCATGTCCAATGTACTTATGCCTGCCCCTTGCGCCGCTCCCGCAACACGCGCACCGACTCCCCACCTTCGCCCCAGTTGTCGGGGTCGATCTCGTCGATGATGACCACCACGCTCTCGGGGCGCTTGGCCAGCACGTCTTGCATCAGCTGCGTCACGCCGGCGATGAGGGCGGCCTTCTGTTCGCGGGTGGTGGGTTCGTCGCGGCGGGTGAGGCGGATGTTGACCAGCGGCATGGGGCAGTCTCCGGAATGCGTGGATGTCAGGCGACAGGCTGGCCAGTGGCGGCCTGCCAGAGGTGGTACCACTGCTGGTGGTCCATGGCGAGGGTGGCGGCACGGGCGGCGCTGCGCACGCGTTCGGGGTCGGTGGTGCCCAGCACGGGGAGCACGCGCGTGGGATGGTGCATCAGCCAGGCCAGTGCGACCTGGTCCGGTGTGGCGCCGCCTAGCTGCGTGCCCACCTCGGCCAGTGCGGTGCGCAGTCGCTGCAGGTCATGAGTGTCACCCACAAACAGCTGGCCGCCGCCCAGGGGCGACCAGGCCATCGGTCGGCAGCGCAACTGCTGGCACAAGTCCAGCGTGCCGTCGTGGAAGGCCGTGCGCTGCAACAGCGACAGCTCGAACTGGTGCGCGGCCAGCACGCCGGCCGGCAGGCGCGACGCGAGCAGCTGCACCTGTGATGCGCTGAAGTTCGATACGCCCACGGCCAGCACCTTGCCATCCCGCAGTATCTGCTGCAGCCCTGCGGCCAGGTCGTCCGCGTCCAGCAGCCAGTCGGGGCGGTGCACCAGGAAGAGGTCGAGGTGGTCGGTGCG
This sequence comes from Burkholderiaceae bacterium, assembly GCA_965278985.1. GTDB lineage: Bacteria > Pseudomonadota > Gammaproteobacteria > Burkholderiales > Burkholderiaceae_C > CAISIP01. Next base: position 6,561,756 of record OZ257131.1, read on the forward strand.
CAGCATGCGCAGCGAGTTCTCCACGGCCTCGCGCAGCGTGCTGGCGCGGTTGTCGTAATGCTTCACGCGGTGCAGCGGCCGGGCTGGGGAGACTGCAGCCACGCCGGCTTTGCTGACGAGGCGCACCGCGTTGCGGGCCACGCCGCTGGCGGCCAGGGCCTCGCCGAATGCGGCTTCGCCTGCATGGTTGCCGTAGACGTTGGCCAGGTCGAAGCTGTGGATGCCCACCTCCACGGCGGTGCGAACCAGCATGACCAGCTGCTCGCGCGACAGATGGGCCTTGCCGGCGCGCCACAGACCGAGGGCCAGGGGGGACAGCGTGGACAAGGGCAGCATGGGCATGGGCGAGCAGGGCTGGAGGGCCTGCATCGTAGTCCATGGCTGTGCGCAGGGAGTGCCCAGGGTGCGCACGCGGCCGGCGTCGGACGGGCGCGCCGCCTACGGAAGCAGCCGCGTCATGCCCTCCACCGGCTGGGGCTTGCCGTACAGATACCCCTGCGCGGTGTCACAGCCCAGGCCGGCCAGGAAGCTGCCTTGCGCCTCGCTCTCAACACCTTCGGCCACCACCTGCAAGCCCATGCCGTGCGCCAGCGCGATGGTGGCGTGCACGATGGCCACGTCGTTGTGGTCGTTGGGCAGCGCCTGCACGAAGCTGCGGTCGATCTTGAGCTCGTTGATCGGAAAGTGCTTGAGGTGGGCCAGCGACGAGTACCCGGTGCCGAAGTCGTCCATCGACAGCTCCACGCCCAGGCCGCGGATGTCGTGCAGCAGCGAGATGACCTGGTCCGCGTGGGTCATCGCGGTGGATTCCGTGATCTCCAGGCGCAGCAGGCGTGGCGGGATGCCCGTCTCCTGCAGGGCCGAGCGCACCACCTGCACGAACTCGCGGTTCAGGCACTGCCGCCCGGACACATTCACCGCCACCGGCACTGGCTGCCTGCCCGCGTGCAACCACTGCGCGACCTGGCGCGCGGCCCGCAGCACCGCCCAGGCGCCCATGTCGATGATCAGCCCCGATTCTTCCGCCACGGGGATGAACTCGTTGGGTGGCACCATCTGCTGCGGCGTGCGCTGCCAGCGCATCAGCGCCTCCATGCCCACCAGGCGCCGGCCATCGAAGGAGAACTGCGGCTGGTAGTGCAGCACCAGGCGGCCGTCGCGCAGCCCCTGGCGCAACTCAACCTCCAGGGCCAGGCGGTCGTGCAGGCGGGAGTGGATGCCGGTGTCCCAGACCTGGTAGGCGGCCTTGGGCTGCTCCTTGGCACGGTACATGGCCATGTCGGCCTTGGAGAGCAGGTCGTCGATCTGCGTGCCGTCGCGCGGCGCCAGCACCACGCCCACGCTGCCCGCGCTGGGCAGGCGCAGGTGGTTGTGGTCGGGCCCGAGCTCGATGTCGCGCGACAGCGCCTCCACCACCTTGCCCGCGGCGAAGGCAGCGCCCTCGGGGCCGGCCACGTTCTCCAGCAGCATCACGAACTCGTCGCCCCCCCAGCGCGCCACCGTGTCGGTGTCGCGGCACAGGCCGCGCAGGCGCCGCGCCAGCACCTTGAGCACTTCATCGCCCGTGTGGTGGCCCAGGCTGTCGTTGATGTGCTTGAAGCGGTCCAGGTCGACGAACAGGATCGCCGCCATGCCGCCATGGCGCTGCACGCGCGACAGGGCCATGCGCAGCCGCTCCTGCAGCAGCGCCCGGTTGGGCAGGCCCGTGAGTGCGTCATGGTGGGCCGCGTGTTCGCGCTCGCGGGCCGCGGCGATGGTGCGTGTGACGTCGGTGAACGCCAGCACCGCGCCATCCACCAGGCCTTCGGGGCTGTGCAGCGGGTTCACCGAGGCGCGCAGGCTGCGCACCTGGCCACCTTCGCCACGCAGGCGCAGCAGTTCACGCAGGTGCACGCCCTTGTTCTGGCCCAGGCAGATCGTGAGGGCCTCCTGCAGTTGCGTCTGGCTGGCGTCTTCCAGCGGATACACGTCTTCCAGGTGACGGCCTTCCAGCGCATGGGGCAGCGCCTGGCGCAGGGCCGTGCGGTTCGCGAAGCGGATGGTGCGGTGGCGCGCGTCGATGGAGATCACGGCGTCGTCGATGGCGCGCAGCGCGGCCTGTGCGTGTTGGCGTGAGCGCTGCAGCCCACGCCGCGCCTCGCGCAGATGGCCCGCGCCGAGGAAGGCCAGCGCCACGCCCAGCACCAGCGTGGCCAGCGCCGGGGGCAGCCACACTCGGGCGCCGTACAGCAGCAGGCCGCTGGCCAGCACCGGCACGCACAGCAGGACCGCCCCGCGCAGCGCCCGCGTCAGCACCAGCCCGCGCCCGGGGCGGCGCGGCCACAGTGCCAGGCTGCCCAGCACCAGCAGGGCGAAGGGCAGGGCGAGCCAGGTGGGCGCCGGCCGCACCAGGTCACCGCGTTGCAGCGCGTCGAACGCCATGGCATGGAACTGCACGGCGGGCACACCGGTATGGGCGTCGGCCAGGGGCGAGGCCAGCTCGGCACCCAGCCCGGTGGCCGTGACGCCGATGAAGACGCTGCGCCCCTGCACCGCTGCGCGCAGGTCGCTCGCCTGCAGGGCATCGGCGAAGGACAACACCGGCAGCGGTGCCACGCGCGGCGGGAACACCTCGGTCCTGCGCACCCAGGTTCCGGAGGGACGTGGCTGCGCGGCCACCGCTGCCTCGGCGCTGTCCGTGCGCTGTGCACCGCCGGCAGCACCGGCGGCACCGGCACCACCCACGCTACCCGCACCACCCACGCTACCCGCGCCAGGAGCTCGCGCCGCGGAGGCCTCGCGCACGGCCAGGGCCAGCGCGGGCAGATCGGCATTGCCGTTGCCGGCATGCAGGTAGAGGCTGCGTGACTGGCCGTCCAGGTCCACCTCCACATCCACATGGCCCACGCGCGCGCCGCCGGGGCCCGCGGTGAACGCCGCCAGCGGTAGCGCGGTGCCGATGCGCCCATCCGCCTGGCGCGAGGGCGTGGCTGCCAGCACCACCTGGCCGTGCCGCGTGATGGCGCGGGCCAGGGCGGCGTCGCTGGCGGGGTTGAGCGTGTCGGGCTCGGTGAACAACACGGCGAAACCGATGCCTGCCGCGCCCGCGTCGGTGAGCCGCTCCACCATCCGGGCATGCAGCGTGCGGGGCCAAGGCCAGCGGCCCAGGCGCGCCAGGCTGGCGTCGTCGATGGCCACCACCACGGGCGCCTGCGCGGAAGCGGCGCGCTGTGGCAGCAACAGGTCATAGGCCAGCAGGTTCAGGCGCCGCAGGCCCTCGGGCTGCAGCCACGCCAGCAGCAGCGCCGCCGCGACCCCTGTCCACCACCATGCGCCGCGTGCCACAGTACCCACCACGCGGTGCCGCGCACGGGGCCAACTGGCCCGGGCCCGGGACAGGATCGCCAGGCTCACAACGCTCCCAGCAGCGGAAGCAGCAGCCACAGCCAACGCCAGTCACGCTCCGGCGGGGGCGGCTCCGCCACGGTGAAAGACTGCGTGCTGCCCCAGGGCCCGGTGTAGCCGTCTGCTCCGATAGCCCGGATGCGCACATGGTAGGTGCCGGGGGCCAGCCCCTGCACGGCGTATTGCGGTGTGTCGGCGGTCGTGTCCACCAAGGGCTGCGCGAAGTCGGGCGCTGGGGCGATCTGCAGGCTGTAGCGCTGTGCGCCACCCTGCGCAGCCCAGCGCAGCAGCAGGCTGCCGGGTTGGGTCTGCGGTGCCTCCATGGCAGGCCCGGGCGGCACGGTGCGCAGGGTTTGCGCATCGCTCCAGGGGCCCTGGCCCCGTGCCGTGTCGATGGAGGCCAGGCGCCACTGGTAAATGCCTGGCAGCAGGTCCACTTCTGGCCGGGCCTGCTGGGCTTCGGTGGTCAGGTCCAGCAGCGGTTCGGTGGCGCCTTGGGCATGCACCTGCAGGCGATAACGCACACCGGCCTGCCCCTGCGTCCACTGGAACGTGGGCCGGGCCGCCGTGGTGGTGGCATCGGGCGCAGGGGCGATCAGCAGCGGCGGCTCAGGGCGCGCGTGCACCACCAGCACGCGCTGGGCTGCCAGGCCCTCGAGCCCGCGCCCATCCACGGCGCGCACGCGCAGCACATAACTTCCGTCCTCGATGTCGCGTGCACGGATACGCGCGGCGGTGGAGGTCTCGTCCGACACGGCCACGTCGAACTGCGTGCCGGGAGCGATCTGCGTGCGGTAGGCGCGGGCGCCTTCCAGGGGTGTCAGGGGCAGGTCGATGGGCAGGCGTTCGATGCGCTCGGGCACGCCGGCCAGGTCGGGCGCGGCCAGCAGCGCCACCGGCGCCTCGGGTGCCTGGCCGGCCCTCGCCAAGCTGCCCTGGCCGGCCTGCGCCAGCGCATCCGCGCCGGCCGCGTTCCCGACCTGTACGGCACCCTGCAGCACTTCCGTGCGCACCGTGGGCATTTCCGCGCCATCCTGCAGCCGCACGCGGAAGTTGGTGCCCCGCACCGCAGCGGTGGCCGCCGGCGTGTGGATCTCGAAGCGTCCACCCGCATCGGTGCGCGCCTGCACGTCGTTCTCCAGCCCGCCGCGCAGCAGGTCCAGCACGATCACGCGCGCCTGGGCCAGCACGCTGGCATCGGCCTGGCGCAGGCGCAGCTCGGAGTCGCGCAGCACCAGCACGCGGGAGCCATCGTCGAAGCGCAGGCTGGCGCTGCCCGTGGGGCCGGTGCGCAATACGGCAGGCGCCTTCAACAGCTCCCCGGCCAGCGCCGCACGCGGAGCTGCGCCCGTCGGCACCACGCTGACCTCGCCCGACGCGGCCAGCAGGCGCACCTCGCGCGACTCCAGCCGCAGCCACTGCTCGGGAATGCGCAGCCGGGTGCCCGGTGCGATGCGCTGGTCGTCGGCAATGCGGTTCAGGCGGCGCAGCTGCAGCGCCATGCCCGGGCTCTTGAGGTAGCGCAGGGCCAGGTTCCAGGGATGGTCCCCGGGTTGCACGGTATAGGTGAAATCCGCCGCCGCCGCCCCGGTGCAAGCCCCCCATCCAAGCAGCACGGCCCCGGAGGAAGCCCATACCAAGCGCTTGAGGGAGGGTTTGCCAGAATCCATGGGGTGGTGCGATGCTGCGGGAGCCGGATTCTAGGAGTCTGTGGGACTGCAGCCCAGCACAAACAGCGCTTGGAAGCGTTTGTGGAGTTGTAGTGCATTCGGGTAATAGCGGGAAGCGCCGTGTTGGTGCGGGGGGGCGCTTCCGGTGCGCGCGTTATCCTTGCACCCAGCTGATTCGTTCCATGGCCGATGGCCCACCCCGGCACCGTTGTCCACCGTCCATGCATGCGAATCCTCCCCAGCCGCAGACCCAGAAAGCCCAGCGCCATGACCTCAGGAAGCCCCGGCAGCGTCGCCGACCGTGAAGCCGTGTTGGAAGGTCCCAACCCCCTCGGCCTCGAAGGCATCGAGTTCATCGAATACGCCACCGCCAAGCCGCAGGCGCTCGGCCAGGTGCTGGAGAAGATGGGCTTTCGCCCCATCTCGCGCCACCGCTCGCGCGAGGTGCTGCTGTACCGCCAGGGCGGGCTGAACATCATCGTCAACGCCCATGGCGGACATGGTGCCCCGCCCACCGACGAACCCGTCATCGTGGCCATCGCGCTGCGTGTGCGCGACGCCGCGGCCGCTTACAGGCGGGCGCTGGAGCGCGGCGCGTGGGCCGTGCCGGCGCAGGTGGAGGTGATGGAGTTGCACATACCCGCCGTGCATGGCGTGGGCAGCAGCCGCATCTACTTCGTGGACCGCTTCCGCGAGTTCTCGATCTACGACGTGGACTTCGTGCCGATCCCTACCGTCGATCCGCACCCGCCTGCGCTGGCAGGGCTGCACCTCTTCGGCATCGTGCAGTACATCGGCAACGACCGCACCGAGGACTGGACCGAGTTCTATGGCGCACTCTTCGGATTCGAGGCCGTGCCGCCCGAACAGCGCTTCGGCATCCTGCCCAAGGGCCGCATCCTCCGCAGCCCCTGCAACAGCTTCTACCTGCAGCTGATCGAGCCCGAGCCGGGCGTGCTGGACGTGGAGGACGACGAAAGCCTGCAGCGCATCGGCCTGGGGACTGCCGACGTGCCGGCCGCCGTGGAAGCGCTGCGCGCGCGGGGTGTGGAGTTCGTCGCGTCCAAAGGCGCGCAACTCGATGGACGTGGCGCGCTCACACGCACGGTGCTGGGCAGCGTCATGTTCGAGCTGGTCCATGACGAAGCCGGATCGGCGTCATGAGCAAGTTCGCGGGCAATGTCGATGACTTCGGCATGGACACCATCTCGTTCGCGGGGCCGCTGGAAGCCAAGCTGGACGCCATCCGCGGCGCAGGCTTCACCCAGGTGATGCTGGCCGCGCGCGACCTCGTGGGCCACCCGGGCGGGTGGCGTGCGGCGGTCGCGGAGGTCAAGGCCAGCGGCCTGCGCGTCACGGGCTTCCAGGTGCTGCGCGACTTCGAGGGCCTGTCGGGCCACCTGCACGACTACAAGGTGGACATCGCCAAGTCGATGCTGGAGATGTGCCACGCGCTGGACTGCCGCATCCTGCTGGCCTGCTCCAGTACCTCGGTGCATGCCACCGACGCGCGCGAGGCCCTGGTGCGCGACCTGCGCAAGCTGGCGATGCTGGCCATCCCGCTGGGCATCCGCGTGGCCTTCGAGGCGCTGTCCTGGGGCCGCGTGGTCAACGAGTTCCCGCAGGCCTGGAGCCTGATCGAAGAGGCCGACATGCCCAACCTGGGCCTGGGCTTCGACTCCTTCCATGTTTTCGCCACGAACACGCCGCTGGACGACCTGGAGCTGCTGGACCCGGACAAGATCTTCCTGGTGCAGCTGGCCGATTTCATGTGGAACGAGATCAAGTCGGTGGAAGAGCGCATCACCACCGCGCGCCACTTCCGCGTGTTCCCCGGAGAGGGCGTGCACAGCGAGGCGCTGGCCGCGCTGGTGCGCAAGCTGCACCAGCTGGGTTACCGGGGCGACTACAGCTTCGAGGTCTTCAACGACGACTACCAGCAGATTCCACTGGAGACCGTGGCGCAGCGCGGCTGGCGCTCGGCGCAGTGGCTGGGTGAGGGCGTGTTGCGGCGGTCGGTGCCGTTGCCGAACCAGATGCGGCTGCGGCGCTGAAGTCCATCGTCAGTTCAGCGCCAGCAGTCCCACGCCCATCAACGTCAGCACGATCCCCACCACCGTGAGCGGCCGCAGGCCCTCACCCGTGCGCAGCAGGAAGTGGCTCACCGGCAGCACGATGAGTGGCGAGCCCATGGAGATCAGCGCGGAGAAGGACGCCGGGATGTAGTGCAGCGACAGGATCATCAGTGTCTGGCCCGCCAGCTGCAGCACGCCCACCACGCAGAACAGCCGGAACCCCTCGGGGTGGCTGCGGATGCGGGCCACGATGCCGGGCAGCTGCTTGCGCGAGGCCAGCAGCAGCGCCACCAGGCCCGCGGCCGCGCCCACCGTGGCGCCGGCCAGGGCCTCGTGCCAGTCGCGCAGGCCGGCCGCGCGCAGGATGTGGCTCATCGCATAGGCCGCGGCACTGCCCATGCCCATCACCAGGATGCCGCGCGACGCACCCACGCTGGCCGTGGTGCCTGTGCCCGCGCCCGCGCCCGTGCGCTTGCCGCGCTGGCCCATGGCCAGCAATCCCACGAAGCCCAGCAGCAATCCCATGAGTCCCCAGGGCCCGAAGGTCTCGCCAAGCAGCAGCCAGCCCAGCACGGCCGTGAACAGCGGGCTCGCGCTCTGGAAGCCGGAGGCACGTGACGGACCCATGGTCTCCACGGACTTGAAGAACAGCCAGCGCCCCAGGTAGGTGCCGAAGAAGCCCGCCGCCGCGAAGGCCGCCAGGCCCATCGGGGTGGGCGGTTGCAGCGGCCCCTGCAGCAGCAGCTGGCCTGCGAGCAGCAGCAGCCCCACCGGCACATTGGCGATGGTGGCCACCAGCGCGCCCGCATCGGTGTCCAGCCGCTTCGAGGCCTTGGCGATGGTGAGCACCACGCCCGCGAAGACCAGCATCGAGGCCAGCGCCAGCAGGATGCCGGCCAGGTGGGGGCTGATGGGCATGCCGTGGTGCGCGGGGGTGTCAGCGCGGCAGCACGTGGGCCGCGCCGTCCACCGCGATGGACACCTGCGCGCCCACGCGGGGCGCCAGCATGCCCGTGCTGCGCACGCTGAGCAGGGGCGCCTCGGCACCTGCACCCACCCGCACGGTCAGCAGGCATTCGGGGCCCGTGAAATCGACGTCCAGCACCTCGCCGTTGGGGGCGGTCGCCCCCGGCGCGGCGCTGCAGCGCAGCTGCTCGGGACGCAGCAGGATCTGCGCCGCGCCCGGGGGCACATCGGCCTGCACGGGCACCTGGCCCAGCGCGCATTGCGCCCAGCCACCCTCCACCTGCGACGGCAGCACCACGGCTTCGCCCAGGAAGCGCGCGGTCTCTGCATCCACCGGCCGCAGGTAGAGGTCCAGTGGCGCGCCGGCCTGTGCGATGCGGCCCGCGCGCACCACCGCCACCTGGTCCGCGAAGGACAGGGCTTCGGCCTGGTCGTGCGTGACGAGGATGGTGGTGATGCCCGCGGCTTCCAGCAGACGCGCGACGGCCTTGCGCGTGGCGGCGCGCAGGCCGGTGTCCAGCGCGGAGAAAGGCTCGTCGAGCAGGATCAGCCGCGGACGCTGCGCCAGTGCACGCGCCAGCGCCACGCGCTGCTGCTGGCCGCCCGAGAGCTGGTGCGGGCGCCGCACCAGCATGCTGCGGTCCAGCGAGACCATGTCCATGAGCTCGGCGATGCGTTCGCCACGGCCAGGGTCGTTGCGCGGCAGGCCGAAGCCCACGTTGTCCGAGACGCTCAGGTGCGGGAACAGCGCCCCGTCCTGCGGCACGAAGCCGATGCCGCGCTGGTGCGCCGGCACGATGGCCGAGCCATCGGCCAGCACGTCACCGGCCAGCGTCACGCGGCCCGCATCCGGTGCCTCGAAGCCGGCGATGACGCGCAGCAGCGTGGTCTTGCCCGAGCCCGAGGCGCCCACGATCGCGGTGCGGCTGCCCGCGGGGACGGACAGGCTCACGCCGTCCAGCGCGGCCACGCTGCCGTAACGCTTGTGGAGATCGTGCAGTTCGAGATGGGCCATGGTGGGGAGTTGGAAGGCAGTGTTCAACGCCCCGCCACGCGGCGGGACTGCCGGTACAGCAGCCAGGTCAGGGGCAGGGCGAGCAGCACCATGATGAGTGCATAGGGCGCCGAGGCGGCGTAGTCGAGTTCGGCGCTGTAGGCCCAGAAGGCGGTGGCCAATGTCTGCGTGCCGTTGGGCGCGAGCAGCAGCGTGGCCGTGAGTTCGTTGGTGATCGCCAGGAACACCAGCGCCACGCCCGAGGCCGCGCCCGGTGCGGCCAGGCGCATCGTCACCTGCCACAGCGCCTGTGCGGGTGTGCGGCCCAGGCTGCGTGCCACCTGCTCCAGCTCGATGGGCGCCTGCGCGATGCCCGCGCGCAGGCTGACCAGCGCGCGCGGCAGGAACAGCAGCACATACGCCAGCACCAGCGTGAACACCGTCTGGTACAGCGGGCGCGCCACCTGCAGCGTGACGCTGACCAGTGCCAGCGCCACCACGATGCCCGGCATCGCGCCCACGAGGTAGTTGCTGGCTTCCAGCGTGCGCTGCAGCCGGCCGGGCGCGCGGATCGACAACCAGGCCATCGGCACGGCCAGCACCGTGGTGAGGGCCGCACCGGCCGCGGCCCAGAGGATGGTTTGCCCCAAGGTGGGCAGCAGCTCCTGCATGCGCCACACGCCGCTGCCGCCGCGCACCAGCCAACGTCCCAGCGTGACCAGCGGCACGCCCAGGCCCAGGGCCGCGGTGGCCGCGCACAGCAGCAGCGCCGGCAACATCCACGCGCCCAGGCGGCGCGGTGGCAGGTCGCGCGCGGCACCGGTGCCCACGCGGGCATAACGCTCGTCGCCGCGCGTGACGCCTTCGAGGCCCAGCAGCACGAAGCAGCACAGCACCAGCACGGTGGCCAGCATGTTGGCGGCCGGGCCGTTGAAGGTGGTCTGGAACTGGTCCACGATGGCGGTGGTGAAGGTGTCGTAACGCACCATCACGAACAGGCCGTATTCGGCCAGCAGGTGCAGTCCGATCAGGAGCGCGCCACCCCACACCGCGATGCGCAGCTGCGGCAGCACCACGCGCAGGAACACGCGCCACGGGCCGTTGCCCAGGGCCGCCGCGGCGTCTTCCAGGCCGGGGTCGAGACGGCGCAGGCTCGCGGCGACGGGCAGGTACATGAACGGGAAGTACGCCAGCGTGGCCACCAGCGTCGCGGCAGGCAGGCCCTTGATGCCGGGCACGAAGCTGACCCAGGCGTAGCTGTGGACGAAGGCCGGCACGGCCAGGGGGGCGGCCGCCAGCCAGGACCACCAGCGTGCGCCCGGCAGGTTGCTGCGCTCGGTGAGCCAGGCCAGCGCCAGCGCCAGCACGGTGCACAGCGGCAGGGTGACAGCCACCAGCAGCAGCGTGTTGCGCAGCAGCTCGGCCACGCGGGGCCGGAACACCCAGGCGCTGGCGGTCTCCCAGCCAGTCTGCCAGGCCATGCCCAGCATGTAGGCCAGCGGCAGCAGCGCGAAGAGCGTCACCAGCAGCGCAGCGGCGCCCACCCAGCCCGGCCCGCCGGTGCGGCGGAGGCGTTGCAGGGCGGGGGCCGGGGGCGCGGGGGGCAAGGCAGCGGCGTCGGCGAGCGGGCCGTGGAGAGTGTTCAAGGTGCGCGTGGGATGGAGGGTCGGACTGGGCGCCCGGTCGGCGCAAACAAGAATCGCTTGCATTCTATAAGGCGCCATCCGGTGCCCCCGGCTGCGAGAATCGCCGTCCCGGGCCCGCGGCGGCCCCACGCGGGAGGTGGCAGGACATGGACAACACGCAGACGGCGGCACGCCAGCCCACGGGCGGGGCCTTCGACCGCCGCACCGAAGACATCGGCAACATCGTCGAGTTCGGCCACGTGAACCTGCGCGTGGCCGACCAGCCCACCGCGTTGCTGTTCTATGTGACGGGCCTGGGCCTCACGCGCGATCCCTACCTCGTCACCGGCCTGGACAACGCCTGGATCAACGTGGGCACCTGCCAGTTCCACCTGCCCGTGGGACCGGTGTCGCAGCGGCTGCGTGGCACGGTCGGGCTGGTCATGCCGGACCTGGACGCGCTTGTGGCGCGGCTGCAGCGCATCGCACCCGCGCTCGCGGGCACGCAGTTCGCGTTCACACGCGACGGTGCGCAGGTCGAAGTGCGCTGCCCCTGGGGCAACCGGCTGCGCATCCACGCGCCGGACCGCGCGCGCTTCGGCCCGTTGCTGCGTGGGATGCCCTACGTGGAGATCGACGTGCCCCTGGGGGCGGCCGAGGGCATCGCGCGTTTTTACCGCGAGGTGCTCGCGGCGCCGGCGACCTGCACCGACGATGCGGCAGGCCGTGTCGCACGCATCCCCATCGGTTTGGCGGAAAGCCTGGTGTTCCGCGAGACGGCGCGGCCGCTGCCCCCCTACGATGGCCACCATGTGCAGATCGCGGTGGCGGATTTTTCGGGTGTGCACCGCCGGCTGCTGGAGCGTGGCCTGGTGACGGAAGAGAGCAACCAGAGCCAGTACCGCTTCGAGGACATCGTGGACCCCGACACGGGTGCGGTGCTGTCGACGCTGGAGCACGAGGTGCGCAGCATGCGGCACCCGATGTTCGCGCGCCAGCTGGTGAACCGTGACCCCGCGATCAACACCAGCCACTACGCGACCGGGCACGAGGCCGCCCCGTGGCGCATGCCACCGGAGTGATGCCCATGTTCCCCACCGACATCCTGCTGGCCTACCTCGCCGCCGTGTTGCTGGTCGTCATCTCGCCCGGCCCCGACAACATCCTGGCCATCGGCCGGGGCCTGAGCCAGGGCCGCGTGGCGGCGATGCTGTCGTCCATCGGCGCGGGGCTGGGCATCATGGTGCACACGCTGGCAGCCACGCTGGGCCTGGCGCTGGTGCTGCAGACCTCGCCCCTGGCCTTCTGGATCGTGAAGGCGGTGGGGACGACGTACCTGCTGTGGCTGGGCTACAAGGCCATCTCGTCGCGCATGCTGATCTCGTTCGTGCCTTCGCAGCGACAGCCGTTGCTGCGCGTGTTCGCCACGGGGCTGCTGTCCAACGTGCTCAACCCCAAGCCGGGCCTGTTCGTGGTGGCCTTCATCCCGCAGTTCGTGAGCCCCGCGCGGGGTGACGTCGCGCCGCAGATGCTGGGCTATGGCGCGATCTTCGCGGTGCTGACGGCCATGCTGTTCACCGTGCTGGGGTGTTTCGCCTCGCAACTTTCCGCCTGGCTGTCGCGCCGGCCGCACGTGGTGGCGATGGCGAACGTGGGCGCGGGCCTGACCTTCATTGTGGCGGGGCTGTCCATCCTCGCGCTGGACCGTCGGCGCTGAGGCTGCGGGCGCGCCCGGTGGACCTTGGGTAGGGTGGCCTGGCGTCCGGGACGGGCCTGCGCATGTCGATCCGGTGGGGTGTGCTTCGTCGTGCAGGTGTAGCCACACCATCCACCCCAAGGAGATTCCGATGCGATTCATGATCCTGATCAAGGCCGATGCCAACAGCGAAGCCGGCGTGATGCCCAGCCAGGAGCTGCTCACCGAGATGGGCAATTTCAACGAGGCGCTGGTCAAGGCCGGCGTGATGGAGGCGGGCGAGGGCCTGCATCCCAGTTCCAAGGGGGCGCGGGTGCACTTCGCGGGCAAGGACCGGAAGGTCATCGACGGGCCCTTCGCCGAAACCAAGGAGCTGATCGCCGGTTTCTGGATCTGGAAGTGCGCCTCGCTGCAGGAGGCCATCGATTGGGTCAAGAAGTGCCCGAACCCGATGCTGGGCGAATCCGAGATCGAAATCCGCCAGGTCTTCAGCGCCGAAGACTTCGGCGATGCCATGACCCCGGAACTGCTGGCCCAGGAAGACCGGCTGCGCGAGCAGGTTCAGGCGCGGAAAGACGGGGCTTGAACCTCGTCCTCAGCCGGGCTGCGGGTCGTCCGCGCCCAGCCGCTGCGCCAGGAACTCCACCAGCGCACGCACCCGTGCGGGCACGAAGCGTCCGCTGGGCAGCAGTGCGTGCAGCGGGTAGGCGTCGGTGTTCCAGTCGGGCAGCAGGTGCACCAGTGCGCCCTGCGCGATGTCCTCGCGCATGTCCAGCTCGGACTTGAAGGTGATGCCGTAACCCGCCAGCGCCCATTGCCGGGCCAGCGACGCGTCGTCGGCGCTGCGGTCGCCCTCCACGCGCACCTCCGTCCACTGGCCGCCCTGCTCGAAGCGCCACAGGCGCTGGCGCCGGCCGGCCCGGTGGAAAGTGAGGCAGTTGTGCTGCAGCAGGTCCTGCGGAACCCGGGGCGCACCGTGGCGGCGCAGGTAGTCGGGTGAGGCGCACAGTACCGGGCATGACCGGGCCAGCAGGCGGGCCACGAGGCGCGAGTCCGCCAGGCTGCCGTAGCGCAGGGCCAGGTCGATCTCGTCGCGCATCAGGTCCAGTGGGCGGTCGCCGATGGACAGGGACAGCTGCACACCCGGGTGCTGCGCCAGGAAGGCGTCGAAGAGGGGCAGCAGCACGCGGCGCGTCAGGTCCGACGGCGCCGCGACCCGCAGCGTGCCTACCAGCGCGCCGCGCTCCTGGTCCAGCTGCGCCTCGCCCTCGGCCAGCAGGTCCAGCGCGCGCTGCGCGTAGTCCAGCAGGATGCGGCCGGGGTCGGTGAGCCGCAGTGCGCGCGTCGAGCGCTCGAAGAGGCGTGTGCCCAGCCGCGCCTCGATGCGCTTGAGTGCCGCGCTGGCCGCGGCCGGCGTCAGGCCGAGCGCGCGGCCTGCCGCTGACAGGCTGCCGTCGTGCGCCACCTGCACCAGCAGGCGCAAGTCGGCGGTATTTTCAATCTTCATTTGAAGATGATATGGAAAACGGCCGGCTTATCAAACGGCGGCGCGGTGTTTACAGTAGCGGCCTCGCCCGCATTCCGCCGGCCATCGCCACAAGGATCCGCTCCCATGAAAGCCATCGGTTATTACCAGTCCCTGCCCATCGCGAACCCCGAGTCGCTGCAGGACCTCGACATCCCCGCACCGCGCCCCGAGCCGCACGACCTGCTGGTGCGCGTGCGGGCGATCTCCGTGAACCCGGTCGACACCAAGGTGCGCATGCGGGCTGCGGGCGAAAACGGCCAGCCCAAGGTGCTGGGTTACGATGCCGTGGGCACGGTGGAGGCGCTGGGCGCGCAGGTGCAGGGCTTCGCCGTGGGCGACCGCGTGTACTACGCGGGCTCGATCGTCCGCCCCGGAGCCAACAGCGAACTGCATGTGGTGGACGCGCGCATCGCCGCCAAGGCGCCCACCAGCCTGGACGATGCCCAGGCCGCAGCGCTGCCGTTGACCACCATCACGGCCTGGGAGCTGCTCTTCGACCGCCTCGGCGTACCGCAGGGCGGCGGGGCCGGGCAGACGCTGCTGATCACCGGTGGTGCGGGTGGCGTGGGCTCGATCCTCATCCAGCTGGCGCGCACGCTCACGCAGTTGCGCATCGTGGCCACGGCCTCGCGTGAGGAAACGCGTGCGTGGTGCCTGGAGCTGGGCGCGCATGTGGTGATCGACCATTCGAAGCCGCTGGCGCAGGAACTGCGCGCGCAGGGCATCGAGGCCGTGGACATGGTGGCCAGCCTGACCCAGACGCAACAGCACTATGCGCAGATCATCGAGAGCCTCAAGCCCTTCGGCCAGATCGCCGTCATCGACGACCTGCCCGTGCTCGACGCCATGCCGCTCAAGGTCAAGTGCATCTCCCTGCACTGGGAGATGATGTTCACGCGCTCGCGCTTCGGCACGCCCGACATGGCCGAACAGGGCAAGCTGCTGGCCGCAGTCGCGGCGATGGTCGACGCAGGGCGCATCCGCAGCACGGCCAACACGGTGCTGGGCCGCATCGACGCGGCGAACCTGCGCAAGGCGCATGCGCTCATCGAGACGGGGACGGCCAAGGGGAAGGTAGTGCTTGCGGGGTTCTGAGGCGCAGCCTGGCGCTGCGGCGTGAAGCACGAACTGCAGCACCAATACCTGGGCGCCGTCTTCGTCCGCATGCGCCGGCGTGCACGCAGAAGGGTGACACCATGTGCCTGCCCAGCATTCCGCCTCCACGCATCACCACCCGAAACTGCTGCCCGCGGTGGAAGTGAGGGTGGAATGGGCAAGCTGTTCGGCCAGCCGGGCCTGCGGCATCGGACCCAGCCCCCGCACCGGAAGGAAGTACTCCGTGAGGTGGCCGCGGAACTCCGCGCTGGTGAAGGCGCGGCGTATGGCCAGCACAGACTCCAAGCGCTCCTGCAGCATGGGCCCTAATTCATGACGAGGTTCAGTCCGCTGGCGAGGTCAGTCCATTTGCGCATGTCGTTGGCCAGCACCGTTTCGTAGGCGTCCATCGGCCCAGGCGCAGGGTCGGTCTGCATCTTTTGCAGCGTGCGCAGGATCTCAGGGTCTTTCAGGAACTCCTGCGTGGCGGCGTGCACCTTGCGCGTGGCGGCATCCGGCGTGCCGGTGCGCGCGAGGATCGCCGACCAGAACAGGCCCTCGAAGCCTTTGACACCCACTTCGCCGGCCAGCGGTACGTTGGGCAACTCGGGAAGCCGCTGCTCGCCCAGCAGCGCCAGCGCCACGGCCTTGCCGGCCTGCACCTGCGGCACACCCACGCCGATGCTGGCCACCACCACCTGCACCTCGTCGGCCAGCAGCGCCGTGACGTACGGCAGCTCGCCCTTGTAGGGCACGTGGGCGAGCTGGATCTTCGCCTCCTTCTGCAGCATCTCCAGCATGAAATGCGAGCCGTTACCCAGGCCGCCCGAGCCGAAGTTCAGCGCACCAGGTTTCTCGCGCGCGCGGCGCACCAGGTCGTCGAAACTGCGCAGCTGCGAGTTCACCGAGGCCAGCAGCAGGTACGAGAACTTGCCCAGCATCGCCACGCCGCGAAAATCCTTGGCGTCGTAGGGCAAGGACTTCTGCGTGAGCTTGTTCAGGATGATCGAGGAGGTGCCCCCGGAGAACAGCGTGTAGCCGTCCGCGGGTTTCTGCAGCACGGCCTGCACGGCGACGATGGCACCGGCGCCGGGCTTGTTGTCGACCAGCACGGGCTGGCCGATGCGCTTGCCCACGTAGTCGGCCCACAGCCGCGTGAGCGTGTCGGAGGCCCCACCGGCGGCCTGCGGCACGATCACCGTGATGGGCCGGGTCGGGAAGTCCGGCTGCTGCGCCTGTGCCGTGCCCGCGGCCCACCAACCGAGCGGGCTGGCCAGCGAGGCCGCGGCGGCGGTCAGCAGGCGCCGGCGGGTGCGTGACGGGTGGGGGAGCGGCGTGGAATGCATGGCGTGTCTCCTGTGTGCTGGCGTGGGGTGATGACTGGCTGGCAAAGAGAAGGTGGATCGGCGCGTGGGCGTTCAGGCCGCAGCGTGATGGATGGGCGGCACGGGTGCGTGGGGGCGCGTGGCCGCGCGGCCATGGCGCAGCAGTGCACCGGGCAGTGCATCCCCCACCACGTCGGCGCCATGGGCACGTATCGGCTGTCCGTTGACGATCACGTGGTCGATGCCGTGTGCGCGCGAGACCATGCGGTCGGCGCCACCGGGCATGTCGTGCACCCGCTCCAGCGGGCCTGCCGCCACCGTGTCCATGTCGAAGACCACGATGTCGGCTGCCATGCCAGGCCGCAACAGGCCCCGGTCGCGGATGCCGTAGAGGTCCGCGGGCCATCCGGTCATCATGCGGATGGCCGCCTCCAGGCCTACGCAACACTTCTCGCGCACCCATTTCTGCAGGAAGGAGGTGGTCATGCAGGCGTCGCAGAGCTGGCTCGCATGTGCGCCGGCGTCCGACAGGCCCAGTACGGTGTAGGGGTCGCGCAGCAGTTGGCCCACCAGCGCGTCGTCGCGGTTGGACATGGGGATGCGGAAGCGCGCCTGCAGGTCCGTGGCCAG
Organism: Burkholderiaceae bacterium; assembly: GCA_965278985.1. GTDB lineage: Bacteria > Pseudomonadota > Gammaproteobacteria > Burkholderiales > Burkholderiaceae_C > CAISIP01. The sequence goes on from OZ257131.1 coordinate 6,578,744, forward strand.
TGCCAAGTCCAGGATCAGGTCGGCCGGATGCGTGCCACGTTCGCGGGCGATGTCCACCACGCGGCGTTCCTGCAGCGCGGGCTCGGTATCGCAGACCGCCACGAAGGTGTCTATCAGGCCGGTGTGCAGGTCGATGGGTTCGTCGATGACCTTGCGAAACATGGCGCGGAAGGCCAGCGTGCGGTAGGCCTGCACGCGGTCTGCATGGCTGCCCCGGACCAGCGCATTGAAGTCCGGCAGTTGTTCGAGGATGAAGGGCTCCTCCATCGTCATCTCGAAATTCACAGGCCGTGCGCTGACCTGCGGATGCACGCGCAAGCCTTCTTCCACCAGCCGGCGCGTTTCTCGCAGCTGGTCCTGCGGCGTGAGCCCATAACGCGTGCGGTCGGCCAGCAATGCAGCCCAGGTGATGGTCACGCCGTGGCGCCGCGCCAGCCCTGCGTACTCGCGGAAGAAGAGGTCGGGGCCGGTGGTCATCTGCAGCACACCCACGCCTGCCCCGACCATCTCTTCGACAAGTGCTTCCAGCTCGCCGAGTCCGGCCAGCCGGCTGGGCACGGGCTTGCCCTCGAAGCCCAGGTGGTTCTCCACGCGCGAACTGGAAAAACCAATGGCACCGGCCTCGAAGGCCACCCGCGCCACCTGGCGCATCTGCACCACCTCGGCCGCCGTCGCCGTGCGCTCCACGGCATCACGGCCCATCACGTAGGTGCGCAACGGCGTGTGGCCCAGCATGGCGGCAACGTTGATGCAGCTGCCACGTGCTTCCAGCAGGTCCAGGTACTCCGAAAAAGTCTCGAAGCCCCATTCGCCCAGGCCCGCGCGCAGGGCATTGGCGTTCATGCCCTCCACGCGCTCCAGCGTCTGCACCATCAGGTCGCGGTGCTGCGGGCGCGTGGGCGCGATACCGAAACCGCAGTTGCCCATGATGACGGTCGTCACACCATGCCACGGCGAGATCGACAACATCCGGTCCCACAGGATCTGCGCGTCGTAGTGCGTGTGGATGTCCAGGAAGCCCGGGCACACTATGCGTCCCGTGGCGTCTATGCGCCGGCGCGCGGGCAAGCGGTCCAGGCCCAGGTAGGCGATGCGGCCATCGCGCACGCCCACTTGGCAGCCCTCCATGCGCGCTGTACCCGTACCGTCCACGACGGTGCCGTTCTCGATCAGCAGATCCAGTTCCATTGGTCTCCTCCTTGTGGCACACATGCTCGCAGTGCAAGTGTGGGGTGTCAACAAATCAGCCTAAACTGTTTTGTAGAATGAAATTATTAAGCCGAATTGGAAAAGTGATGGCCGTCGAATCGTCGAATCCCGTGTCGTCTGTCGAAAAAGCGTGCCTGCTCATGCGGGTGTTGTCGGACCATCAGCAGGGCCGCCTCACCGACATCGCAGCGGCAGCGGGGCTGGACAAGGCGACCGCGTTGCGGTTGCTGGGCGCGCTGGAGAAGTCGGGCTTCGTGACGCGCGATCCCACCACCAAGCGTTACGGCATCGGCCGCGAACTGCTGGTCCTGGGTGCCGCGGCCATGGCCCGTTTCGACCCACGCCACGTGGTGCGCCCCAGCCTGCTGCGGCTCACGGAACAATTCGAGGACACGGCCATTTTTTCCATTCCCAGTGGCGCGGAGTCGCTGTGCATCGACGTGGCTTTTGGCCGCTTCCCGATCCAGGTGCGTAACCTCGAGGTGGGCAGCAGGCGGCCCATGGGCGTGGGCCCCAGCGGCTTGGCCATGCTGGCGACGATGGGTGACAGCGAGCGCGAGGCCGTGCTCGAGATCGTCCACCGCGCCTTGCCGCGATATCCCCGCATGTCACGCAGCAAACTGCAGGCGGCTCTGCGTGAGACACAGCAGCGGGGGCATGCCGTGCTGCTCGATGCGGTGGTCGAACGCATGGGGGCGGTGGCCACGGCGATCCAGGCGCCCGATGGCCGTCTGCTGGGCACGCTGAGTGTTTCGGCACTCAGCGACCGCATCGTGTCGCGGCAAGCCCGCATCGCCAAGGTTTTGCAGGCTGAAACAATGCTGTGTGCGCAGCAGTGGATGCTGCAGGCGCCGTTGCCGATGTGACGTGGAGAGCTACAGCTTCGCTGGCCCCAGCCCCCATCCGCCATCCACGTTCAGGTTCTGTCCCGTGATGTAGCTCGCGTCCGGCGATGCCAGGAAGGTGATGGCAGCAGCCATCTCCTCCGGCGTGCCGAAGCGGCCCAGGCGGATGCCCGAGAGGTATTCCTGACGGGTGTCCGCTGGCAGGCCCTTGATGCGGTCGGTGCCCACCGTGCCCGGCGCGATGCTGTTGACGCGGATGCCGAAGGGCGCCAGTTCTTTGGCCAGCGAGACCGTGAACTGGATCACGCCGCCTTTGGCGGCAGAGTAGTCCGCGAGGTTCGTACCGCCCAGCACGCCGGCCAATGAGGACACGTTGACGATGCTGCCGCTCTTCTGTGCGATCAGGTGGTTGACCACCGCGCGCGCGGGCGTGAGCGTGCCCACGAGGTTCAGCGTGATCATCTCCTGCCAGCGCGCCGGGTCGGAGTGCGCGAAGTCTTTCGGTGTGGACTGGATGGCAGGGCCAGCGGAGCCGCCGGCCGTGTTGACCAGCACGTCGATGCGACCGAAGCGCGCCAGCGTTGCCATGGCCATCGCTTCGGCCGCCGGCAGTTCGGTGAGGTTGGCGGCGTGCCAGCCGGCCTGGCCGCCGGCCTCCGTGATGGCCTCGGCCACGCGGCGTGCGTCGGCCTCCACGAGGTCCACCACCATCACGCGCGCACCTTCCTGCGCGAGCCGGAGGCAGGTGGCGCCACCGATGCCACCGCCCCCACCGGTGACGATGGCGACCTGGTCCTGGAATCGCAACGGCATCCGCATGTCATCAGTCCAGTGAGATGTTGAGCTTGCGGATGATGTCGCCGTACTTCGCACGGTCCGCATCCGCGCCCTTCGCGAACTCGGCAGGCGTCGCGAACCACGGCGTGAAGCCGAAGGTGTTCAGGCGCTCCTTTATCTCGGGTTCGTTGAGCGCTTTCACCAGGCTCGCGTTCATGCGGTCGATGGCCGGCTTCGGGCTGCCGTGCGGCATGTAGATCGCAGCCCAGGTGGAGAGCTCGAACTTTGACAGGCCGCCGCCTTCTTCGGCCACGGTGGGTACGTCGGGGAAGCTGGGCAGGCGCTGCGGGCCGGTGTACGCCAGTACCTTGACCTTCTTGGTCTGCAGCATCGGGCCCACCGAGCCTGGGCTGCCGAAAGCCCATTGCACGTCACCGCTGGCCACGGCCACGTATACCGAAGGAATGTCCTTGTAGGGGATGTGGCGCAGCTTCACGCCGCTGCCGCTCTCGAACAATGCCGTGCCGATGTGGCCCGGGCTGCCGATGCCCCAGCTGGCGTAGGTCACCTCGCCCTCCTTGGCGCGCGCGGCTGCGATCAGGTCCGAAAGTTTGTTCCACGGCGAATTCGCGTTCACCACCACGAAGTAGCTCGTGGAGTACAGCGGCGCCACGGCATCGAAGTCCTTGTTGGCGTCGAAGGGCACCTGCTTGAACAGGCTCTGGTGAAGCGTCATGATGTTGGCGTCCGACATCAGCACGGTGTAGCCATCGGGCGCCGCGCGCTTGGCTTCGCCCACGCCGATCCAGCCGTTGGCGCCGGGCTTGTTGTCCACGACCAAGGGCTGGCCCAGGTCGCGCGCCATCTTCTCGCCCATGGCGCGCAGCAGCGCGTCGGGGCCGCTGCCGGCCGAGTAGGGCATCACGGCGCGGATGGGTTTGACGGGGTAGGTCTGGGCCGAGGCCACGGTGGCGGCGGCAAACAACAACGCGGCGCCGACATGGCGCAGCAGGGGGCGGGTGGGCATGGTGTCTCCTGGTGGTGCGGATGCGGTGCCTTCTGCGTTGCATCACGCGGCGCATCGTAGGCAGGCCCTCGCGAAACTGAAAATTAATTGTGGGAATGCTGTGATCAGCAGATGGCAAGCACACGTTGTCCACGCGAATCGCTAATCACAGAACGCCGACATTTAATTGGGCTCGGTATGCGTTGCTTCCTAAGATCGACCGCAGGCAGCAACATTGAGAGACAACCTTGCCCGCAAGAGGGATGCCACGATGGGCCATGTAACGCTCTATTCCACGCCGGGCTCGTGCGCCGTGGCGGCGCACCTCGCACTGGAACTCGTGGGTGCCGATTACGAAGCCGTGCAGCTGGATTTCTCGAAGAACGAACAGCGCTCCGAGGCCTACCTGCGCATCAACGCCAAGGGCCGCGTTCCCGCGCTCGTCACCGATCACGGGGTGCTGACGGAAACGCCGGCGATTCTGCAGTTCATCGCGCAGTCGTTTCCGGTACGGCACATGGCCTCCCTGAGCGACCCGTGGCAGCTGGCCAGAGCCTGCGAGTTCCACAGTTATCTGGGCTCCACCGTGCACGTCAACTACGCGCACAAGACCCGGCCCTACCGCTGGGCGGACGACGACGCCGCGCAGGCGGCGATGCGCGCCAAGGCCCCGCACAACGTCGCGGATTGCTTCGCGTTGATCGAGCGCGAAATGCTGCGGGGCCCCTGGGTGCTGGGTGGGAGCCTAAGCGTGTGCGACGTGTACCTGTTCACCATCGTGCAGTGGCTGCCGTCCGCCGGCATCGACATCGCTTCGTATCCAAAGGTGGATAGCCTGGTTCGGGCGCTCGCGGACATGCCCGCGGTGCAGCGGGTGATGGAGGCCTACCGGAGCATGCCTGCACCGGTGATCATTCCTGAACGCAGGACGCGCTGAGGCCGTTCCCATGGGCAAGGCGGGCATGGCAATGTCGCTTTTCGACCTGGATGGCAAGGTCGTCGTCATCACCGGCGCGAGCAAGGGCATCGGCCGCGCGATCGCCGAGCGCATGGCGGAGCACGGCGCCAGGGTCGTGGTGTCGAGCCGTGACCGCGCCGCCTGCGAGGAGGTGGCCAGGGTGATCGAGGCCGGGGGAGGGCAGGCCCTGGTCCAGCCATGCCACATCGGCCACAAAGCGCAATTGCAGGCGCTGGTGAACGCAGCGCTTGCGCAGTGGGGCAGGATCGATTGCGTCATCTGCAACGCGGCCGTCAATCCCTACTACGGTCCGGCGATCGGCGTGTCCGACGAGATCTTCGACCGGATCATGGGCTACAACGTGCGCAGCAATTTCTGGTTGTGCAACATGGCACTGCCCCATATGGCGGCGGCCGGCGGCGGCAGCATCGTCCTCATTTCCTCGATCGGCGGCCTGCAGGGCAACGACCGCATCGGGGTGTACGCCATCTCGAAGGCGGCGGAGATGCAGCTGGCGCGCAACATCGCGCTGGAATGGGGGCATGCCGGAATCCGGGCCAATTGCATCGCGCCCGGCCTCGTGCGGACGGACTTCGCCAAGGCGATCTGGGACAACCCGGTCAGCCGGGCCCGCGCCGAGGCGCAATCGACGCTCGGACGCATCGGCGAGCCCGACGATATCGCGGGCGCAGCCGTCTTCCTGGCGTCATCTGCTGGCCGATTCATGACTGGACAGACCATGGTCATCGATGGTGGCCGGTTGGCGGGAGGACGCGTCGCCGCCGGAGGGCCCGACCATCAACCCGCGGCACGGCGGAGTGAGGATCCATGAAGATAGCAGGCAAGGTCGCCGTCGTGACCGGCGGGGCAGGGGGCATCGGCAAGGCCTTGGTGCGGCGCCTGGTGAGGGAGGGGGCAAAAGCCGTTGTGCTGGCCGATAGCGCCCACAGCAATTTGGCGGAAGCAGCCGCGGTGACAGGCGGCCGGGCGATGGCCTGCGATGTCACCCGCGAATCCGATGTCCGTGCACTGGTTGCGGCCACCGAGGATGCCTTCGGTCCCATCGACATCTTCATCTCGAACGCCGGCGCGTATGTGCCCGGCGACGAGGACGCATCCGACGCGCTGTGGGCGGGGTTGTGGAACCTGCACGTCATGGCCCATGTCTATGCCGCGCGTGCGTTGATGCCCACGATGGCCGCGCGTGGCGGCGCTGCGTTCATCGTGACGGCATCGGCCGCCGGCTTGTTGTCCCACATCAGTTCTGCGCCCTACGCCGTCACGAAGAACGCCGCGATCGCGTTCGCCGAATACCTCGCCATCGAGCACGGCGACAGCGATGTGCAGGTCGCCGTGCTGTGTCCGCAGCGCGTCCGCACGCCCATGACGGACAACCTGAGCGGGTCGGCGAGCCTCGCGGAAGGAATGATCGAACCGGAGGAGCTGGCGACGAGCGTGGTGCAGGCGCTCGAGAGCGGGCAGTTCCTGATCCTGCCGCACCCGGTAGTGCTGGAGTATCTGCAGCGCAAGACCGCGGACTACGACCGGTGGCTGCGGGGCATGCGGAAGGTGCGGGCGAACTTCCGGAAGGGCTGAACGCGCCGGTCGCGGAGGTGACGGGAACGCGGATTCTCTAATCACAGAATACCGACAATTAATTTGGCTTGGCGTGCGTTGCTTCCTAAGATCGGCCGCAACCCAGAACACAAGGAGACTGTCCATGCCCGTGACACCGGCATCCGCACCGCCCGGCTTCGGTCGTATCGGCTACATCGGCCTCGGCGACATGGGTGGCCCCATGGCCGACAACCTCGTTGCCGCCGGCTTCGACGTGGCGGTGTTCGACCTGCGGCGCGAGGCGCAGCTGGCTGCGCAGGAGAAAGGTGCACGCATCGCCGACAGCCTGGCCGGCATGCCGGAGACCTGCCGCACCATCGGCATCTGCGTGTGGAGCGACGACCAGGTCACGGATGCCGTGTTGGGCCCGCAGGGCCTGATCTCCGGCCACGCGGAGGCGCTCACGCTGGTCGTGCACAGCACGGTGCGTCCGCAGACCATCGACCGCATCGCCGAAGCCTTTGCTACCAAGGGCTGGGAGGTGGTGGACGCGCCGGTCAGCGGTGGCCGCGCGGCCTCGCTCACCGGCACGCTCTCGCTCATGGTGGGTGCGCCGAAGGCGAGTTACGACCGGCTGCTGCCCTACCTGAACACGGTGGGTGCGCACCTCTTCCACGTGGGTGAGAAGCCCGGCCTGGGCGAGGTCGCCAAGCTCTGCAACAACCTCATGGGCCTGTGCAACACCTACGCCGTGGTTGAGGCCATGAAGCTCGGCGCCAGTTATGGGCTGGACGAGGAGATGGTGCGCAAGGTGGCATCGGTCAGCACCGGCATGTCCTGGTATACCGAGCACTGGGACTTCGTCGACCACCTGATCCAGACCCACCCGCAACGCGACGTGCTCTACAAGGACCTGTGGGAGGCGGTGTATGCCGCCAAGCAGAAGGACCTGCAGCTGGTGCTGACCGGAGTGGCCGCGCTCAGCGCGCCGGGCCTGATCGACGAGCGACGTGCGCTGCTGAAAGAGCGGCAGCAGAAGGGTGGGGCGCAATGAGTTCCTCCGATGACTCCCGCGCCATCCTGGCCGCGGCCGCCGAGGCCTGGAGCGCCGCGGGCCGCACCTGGGACGCGGCGGGCATCGCCGCGAACTACACGGACGACGCCGTGTTCTTCGGCGGCCGTCCCGGGTTGCAGCAGGGCAGTGCCGGTGTGCGGGCCTATTTCGAGTCCTATGCCGGCACCATCACCCGCGCAAAGCTCACGTTGCGCGACCAGCAGGTCTTCCGCCTCGCCCCCGACCTAATCCTGGCGCAGGGCTTTGGCGAATTCGCGCTGGGTTTCGCCGACGGACGCAGTTCCGACACCGTGCAACGCACCACGCTCGTGCTGGTGCGCCGCGACGGCCGCTGGAAGATTCTGCAGCACCACTTTTCGGCCGAGCCGGATTCACCCCCGCTCGGCCTCGACTGAACCCCGATCCACCCCTCTTCTGCATCGCGACCCATGCCCAGCTACCAGGACCTGCTCTATGCCACCGACAACGGTGTGGCCACCATCACCATCAACCGCCCCTCGCGCATGAACGCCTTCACAGGCCACACGCTGGAGGAACTGAAGGACGCCTTCGAGCAGGCTGGTGCCGACCACTCGGTGGGCGTGGTGGTGCTCACGGGCTCGGGGGACCGGGCGTTCTGCGCCGGCGGCGATGTGGAATGGGAGGTCGGTGGCGGCCTCAAGGGCCATGACTTCCACCTGGGCCGCCAGATCGTAGAGCACCCCAAGCCCGTGATCGCCCGCGTGAGCGGCTACTCCATCGGCGGCGGCAACCATGTGGCCTACTGCTGCGACATCACCATCGCGGCCGACCATTCCATCTTCGGCCAGAACGGCCCACGCGTGGGTTCGCCGGCCGGGGGTTACCCCGTGGCGCATGCGATCAGCGTGCTGGGCCACAAGCGCGCCCGCGAGATGTGGATGCTCTGCCGCCGCTACTCCGCCCAGCAGGCGCTGGACTGGGGCATGGTCAACGCCGTCGTGCCCAAGGAGCAACTCGATGCCGAGGTGCGCAAGTGGGCCGACGAGATGCTGGCTCTGAGCCCCACCTGCCTGCGCACCGTCAAGACCTCCTTCCGCTACCACATGCAGCATTACCTGGACCTCAACGTCTCGGACGTGGTCGAGATGGTGGCGCCGGACTATTTCGAGACGGGTGAGCAGCTGGAAGGCGGCAATGCCTTCCTGGAGAAGCGCAAGCCCGACTTCTCAAAATGGCGCTGAAATTCCTTCGGAGACACCCATGGTCAAGAGCATCTTCATCACCCAGCCCCACAAGGCCGCCGAATACCGCGCCCAGGGCTTCTGGAAGGACCAGACGGTCTACGAACGTGTGCGCCAGGCCGCGCTGGTGGAGCCGGACAAGACGGCGATCATCGATTCGGACCGCCGCTTCACGTATGCCGACGTGCTGCGCACCATCGACACCCTGGCCGGCAACCTGCTGGAGCTGGGCCTGCCCAAGGGCAGCGTGGTGGCCGTGCAGTGCAAGAACGCCGCCGAGCTGCCGCTGATGCACATGGCGGCGCAGCGCATCGGCCTCCTGTACATCCCGCTGCACGACAGCTGGCGCGCCACTGAGGTGGAGCACACGCTCGCGCGCTCCGAAGCGCAGGTGCTGGTCATCCCCGGCGTGTACCGCGACTTCGACCATGGCGCCATGGTGCAGGAGATGATCGGCCGCCTGCCGCTCAAGCACGTGTTCGTGCTCGATGGCAAGCCCGGCCCCTTCCGCGATTTCGCCGAGCTGCTCAAGCCCCACCGCTTCAGCACCGCGGACCTGGACGCGCAGCGTCCCGACCCGGATCATCCCGCCACCGTGATGCTGTCGGGCGGCACCACCTCCCTGTCGAAGATCTCGCTGTGGAGCAGCAACAACCTCCTTGACGCACTGGACGGGTATGCCAAGGCCGTGGGTTATGGCCGCAGCGACGTCACGGCCGCCATCGCGCCTGCCGGCACGGGTGCCACGGGGTATGTCTATGGCCTGTTGTCGCCGCTGCTCTTCGGCGGCACCTCTGTGATCCTGTCGCGCTGGAAGGAGCCCGAGGAGGCGATCCAGATGGTCCTGGCACACCGCTGCACGCACGGCATCGGCATTCCCACGCAGCTCACGATGATGGTGCCCGGCCTGCAGCAGAGGAAGCCGGCGGACTTCTCCTTCTTCAAGGTCTTCACGAACGCCGGTGCGCCGCTGACCACCGAGACGGCGAAGCAAGTGGAGCACCTGATGGGCTGCAAGATCCAGACGCTGTATGGCGCCACCGACGCCGCCACGGCCATCATGACCACCATCGAGGACCCCGAAGAGAAGCGCCTGACCACCGCGGGCCGCGTGGTGCCGGGCTTCGAATGCATGCTGTGGAATGCCGAGGGGCTGGAGGTGCCGGCGGGTGAGCCCGGCGAGGTGGTGTGGCGCGGGCCCTCCAAATCCTGGACCTACCTCAACGACCTCGTGAATTCGCGCGCCGTGTTCACGGCCGACGGTTTCTACCGCAGCGGGGACCTGGGCCAGTTCGACGCACAAGGGTATCTGCGCATCGTGGGCCGCATCAAGGACATGGTGCTGCGCGGTGGCCGCAACATCTCGCCGCGCACCATCGAGGAGCCGATGATGGCGCACCCGTCCGTGCTGGAGTTCGCGGTTGCCGCGATGCCGGACCCGGTGCTGGGTGAACGCGCCTGCGCCTTCGCGATGCTCAAGCCCGGCAAGAGCTTAAGCTTCGAGGAGATGATCGCCTTCCTGACCGAGGCGAAGCTCGCCATCTGGCAACTGCCCGAGCGGCTGGAGATCGTCGAGGACATGCCCCGCTCTACGGGCGCCAAGATCGCCAAGGGGCAGCTGACGGCGATGGTCACGGCCAAGCTCAAGGCCGAAGGCAAGTTACCCGCCTGACCTTCCATGACCACGCAAGACATCGAAGCCGCCGTCCTCGTGGACGTGCGGGAGGGGATAGCTTTCCTCACGCTGAACCGGCCCGCCGCAATCAACGCGATCAACGACGCCGTGCGCACGCAGCTGCCGGCCGCGCTGCGGCAGGCGGATGCGGACCCTGCGGTGCGTGTGATCGTGCTGCAGGGCGCCGGGGAGCGCGGCTTCTGCGTGGGCGCGGACCTGCGCGAACAACGCGCACCACAGACGCCCACGCAGGCCCGTGCACAGCCGCCGCGTGCTGCCTGGTTCGATGCCTTCGACGCTGTGGCCAAGCCCACGATCGCCGCTGTGCACGGCTTCTGCCTGGGCGGTGGCTTCGAGATCGCACTGGCCTGCGACCTGCGCGTGGCTGCGGTCGACGCGGTGTTCGGCCTGCCGGAGATCGGCCTGGGCCTGCTGCCCGGCGGCGGTGGCACGCAGCGCCTGCCGCGGCTGGTGGGGCTGGGCCCCGCGCTGCACCTGCTGCTGACCGGGGAGCGCTTCGACGCGCAGGAAGCCTGGCGTCTGGGCGTCGTCGCGCGCCTGGCTGCGAATGCGGCGGCGCTGCCGGCCGAGGTGCAGAAGCTGGCCGCTGCCATCGCCGCCAAGCCCCCGCTGGCCGCGCGCTTCACCAAGGAGGCGGCACGCGCTGCCACCGTGCTGGACCTGAAGGCCGGGCTGCGCCTGGAGCGTGACCTTTTCGGCCTGCTGGCCAGCACCGACGACCACCAGGAGGCGCTGGCCGCCTTTCGCGAGAAGCGGCCACCCCAGTTCCGCAACCAATAGACCCCCATACAAGGAGCCTTGCCCATGCCACGCGAAGTCGTCATCGTGGATGCCGTGCGCACCCCTATCGGCCGCCGCAACGGCAGCCTGGCCGGTGTGCGTGCCGACCATCTGGCCGCCCACCTGCTGGCCGCGCTGGTGCAGCGCAACGGCCTGGCGCCCGAGGCCGTGGAAGACGTGGTGCTGGGCTGCGTCACGCAGGTCGGCGAGCAGAGCGGCAACATCGCCCGCACGGCAGCACTCAGTGCCGGCTGGCCCGAGAGCGTGCCGGGTGTCACGGTGGACCGCAAGTGCGGCTCGGGCGAGGCGGCCGTGCACCTGGCCGCTTCGATGGTCGCGGCAGGCATGCGCGGCATCGCCGTCGCTGGCGGTGCAGAGACCATGTCGCGCGTGCCCATGGGCGGCAACCGTGATGTGCATGGCGCGGTCTTCGGCTGGGCGCTGACCGAACGTTTTCCGCAGATCTCGCAAGGCGAGGGCGCCGAACGCATCGCCGAGCGCTGGAACATCCCGCGCGCCGAGATGGAAACTTTCGCCGTGCGCAGCCACGAGCGCGCGGCGGCGGCGCAGGAGGCTGGGTATTTCCAGCGCGAGATCGTGCCAGTGCCGGTGGCGCGCTGGTCCGAGACGCGTGACGCGGCAGCGCCGGAGTTCGCACGCGACGAGACCATCCGACCTGGCACGCTGGCGAGCAAGCTCGCCGCGCTGCAGCCCAGCTTCCGTGCCGAAGGGGGGCGGCTCACGGCCGGCACGTCCTCGCAGATATCCGATGGCGCCGCGGCACTGCTGCTCATGGATGCCGACACGGCCGCGCGGCGTGGCCTGCGCGCGCGGGCCCGCATCGTGGCCATGGCCACGGTGGGCTCGGACGCCACGCTGATGCTGACCGGGCCCATGGCGGCCACGCGCCGCGTACTGGAGAAGGCCGGGCTCACGACTCGCGACATCGATCTCTTCGAAGTCAACGAGGCCTTCGCCTGCGTGCCGCTGGCCTGGCAGCGCGAGCTGGAGGTGCCGTCCGACCAGCTCAACGTCAACGGTGGCGCAATCGCGCTTGGCCATCCGCTGGGTGCCACCGGCGCGCGCATCATGACCTCGCTGCTGCACGAACTGGAGCGCCGCGGGGCTCGCCGTGGCCTGCAGGCGATCTGCTGCGGCGGCGGCATGGCGACGGCCACCATCATCGAAAGGCTGCCATGACCGTGGACACCATGGTGGACGATGACGCCGCGCAGACGCGCGAGATGCTGCGCGACAGTGCCGTGCGCCTCCTGGCCGGTGACCAGGGTCTGCCCCACGCACGCCGTTGGCGCTTCGAAGCGCCCGGTTTCGACCGCGCGCGCTGGCTCCGATTCTGTGAGATGGGCTGGCCGAGCCTGGCGCTGCCGGACGAGGTCGGTGGTGCGGGGCTGGGGGCACGCGAGACCTGTGTGCTGATGGAGGTGCTGGGCCGTGCGCTGGCGCCCGAGCCGCTGGTGGGCATCACCATGGCCGTGCGCCTGCTCTCAGGCGATGTGCTTCAGGACGTATTGGGCGGCGACCGCATCGTCCTTCCCGCGTGGCAGGAGGCGCCGCAAGGACTGGACTGCCGCGGTGCCACGCAGCTGCGCGATGGCCGCATCACAGGCCGCAAACTGTTCATCGCGCAGGCTGCCGGGGCCGATGCCTTCGTGGTCACGAGCGCGCAGGGCGCGGCTCTTGTGGAGGCGCGTGCACCGGGTGTGTCGCTGGAACTGCAGGCCACGCACGATGGGAGCCAGTACGGCACGTTGCGGCTGGAAGATGCGCCGGCAATCCCGCTTGCGGGCGACGTGGCGCAGGCCTTTGACGCCGCCGCGCTGGCGCAGGCCGCCTACCTGCAGGGTGTGGCTGCGGCCAGCCTGGAGGCCACGCTGGAATACCTGCGCACGCGGCGGCAGTTTGGTCGCGCCATCGGCAGTTTCCAGACCTTGCAGCACCGCGCGGTCGATCTGCACATTCAGCTCGCACTCACGCGTGCCAGCGTGGCGGCGGCCGCCAGCACGCTGGCTGCGGGTGCCGCTGCCCCCACCTGCGCACTGGCCGTCTCGCGTGCCAAGGCGCGGGCCTCCGACGCGGCGCTGCGCATCACGCGCGAGGCCATCCAGATGCACGGCGCCATTGGCTACACCGACGAGTTCGACATCGGCTTGTACCTGCGCAAGGCGATGGTGGTGGCGCCGCAATTCGGCAGTGCCGATGCGCACCGTGCGCGTTTCGCCGCGCTCTCGCGGGTGCATGCCGAGGAGGCCGCTGCCCATGGCTGATACCGAGAACCTGGATGCGCTGGACGACGCCGCCTTCCGCGCCACTGTGCGCGGGTGGATCCGCGCCCACTATCCCGAAGACAAGCGCTTTCCGCCTAAGCGCCCGCGCCGCGCGGAGAACAGGTTCTGGTACGACATGCTCGCGGCGAAGGGCTGGATCGCGCCGGGCTGGCCGCGTGAATGGGGCGGCATGGGCCTGTCGGGCGCCAGGCAGATCATCCTGCACGAGGAGATGGAGCACCACGGCTGCATGCGCCTCAACGACATGGGGTTGATCATGGTCGGGCCGTTGCTGCTGCGCCATGGCACGGAGGCGCAACGGCGCTTCTTCCTGCCACGCATCCTGAGCGGCGAACACATCTGGTGCCAGGGCTACAGCGAGCCGGATGCGGGTTCGGACCTCGCGAGCCTGCGCACCGAGGCGGTTCGTGACGGGGACGGCTGGCGCATCAACGGCCAGAAGACCTGGATGACGCTGGCGCAGGACGCGAACTGGATCTTCGTGCTGGCCCGCACCGACCGTGAGGCCAAGAAGCAGGAGGGCATCAGCTTCCTGCTTGCGCCGCTGGACACGCCCGGCATCACCGTGCGGCCCATTCGCACGCTGGACCAGCATGAGGAGTTCGCCGAGGTCTTCTTCGACGACGTGCGCGTGCCGGCAGACAGCCTGCTGGGCGAAGTGAACCGAGGCTGGTCCATAGCGAAGGCGCTGTTGGGCTTCGAGCGCATCTTCGTGGGCTCGCCGCGCCAGTCGGCGATGGCGCTGGACAGGCTGGGCGCGTTGGCGCGGCGCTTGGGTGTGGCAGAAGATCCCGTGTTCGCCGACACGCATGCGCGGCTGCAGATGGATCTGGCCGACCTGGGCGCGCTGTACGAGGTGTATGTGGACCAGGTGCGCCGCGCCCAGCCACTGGGGCCGGATGTGTCCATGCTCAAGATTTTCGCCAGTGAGCTGTACCAGCGCATCACCGACACCGCCCTGGCGCTGGCCGGTGCCCATGGCGCGCTGCTCGACCCCGTGGATGGTGAGCGGCAACTGAACATCGGCAGCGCCTTCCTGCAGGCGCGGCCGGCCACGATCTATTCGGGCAGCAACGAGATACAGCGCGGCATCGTCGCCAAGCATGTGCTCGCACTGCCCGACCGTTGAACCCATTCGAAATAGGAGAACTCACCATGGATCTGCACCTGCGCGGCAAACGCGCTCTCATTACCGGAGGCTCCAAGGGCATCGGACTGGCCGTCGCGCAGGTGCTGGCTGAGGAGGGCTGCAACCTGCACCTGGCGGCCCGCGACGCGGGGGCGCTGGAATCCGCGGCCGCACAACTGCGCGCGGCGCATGGTGTGGACGTCGCAGTTCACGCCGTCGACCTGCGCAAGAGCACCGAGGTGGACCGCCTGGCGGAGGCCACGAAGGACGCCGACATCCTGATCAACAACGCCGGCGACATCCCTGGCGGGTCCATCGACAAGATCGACGAAGCGGCCTGGCGCCATGCCTGGGACCTGAAGGTCTTCGGCTACATCAACCTCACGCGGCGCGTCTACGCGAACATGAAGGCGCGCGGGGGCGGCGTGATCGTCAACGACATCGGCGCGGCTGGGGAACGCTTCGATGCGCAGTACATCGCCGGCAGCGCGGGCAACGCGGCCATCATGGGTTTCACGCGTGCGCTGGGCAATGCGAGCCTGGCGGACAACATCCGCGTGGTGGGCATCAACCCCGGCCCGGTGGAAACCGACCGCGTGGTCGCACTGATGAAGACCCACGCAAAGAACCGCTTCGGCGACGAGGGGCGCTACCGCGAGCTCACGGCCAAGCTGCCGCTGGGCCGGGCCGCCAGGGTCGACGAGATCGCCAACACCATGGCCTTCGTGGCCTCGGACCGCGCGAGTTACACCAGCGGAGTGGTCTACACCATCGACGGCGGCATCTGCGCCGGTGGATCGGTGTTCTGAAGGGACTTGCCCTAATCACACGGCGCGAATTATTAATTGGACCATCGCGTGGCAGTTTTCAACAATGCACCCAGATGCCGGTCGACCGGCCCGACCACCCGAATACCTCGCGCCTGGAGACACACCATGACCACTTCCTCCCCCCGTTTCACCGCCCGCCTAAGGGTAGCTGCGCTGGCCTGCGTCGCACTTGCAGCCTGGTCCAACAGCCAGGCCCAGACCTGGCCGGCCAAACCCATCCGCGCCATCGTGGGCTTCGCGCCCGGTGGTGGCGTGGACAACATGGCACGCGCCATTTCGCAGCCCATGGGCGAGCTGCTGGGCCAGTCCATCGTCGTCGACAACAAGCCCGGCGGTAGCGGTAACACATCGGCCTCGGAAGCCTCGCGCGCGCCGGCCGATGGGTACACCATCCTCTTCGCGCCGCTCACACAGCAGACTGTCAACCCCTTCGTCATCAAGGGCAGCCCCGACATGGCGAAGGACATGGTGCCGGTGGCCATCGTGGGCCGCAACAAGCTGCACCTCGTGGTCAAGAAGGACCTACCGGTCAACAACCTGCAGGAGCTGATTGCCTACGCAAAAGCGCAGCCGCGCAAGCTCAACTACTCGTCCTCCGGCGTGGCCACCTCGCCGCACCTGCTGGGCGAGCTGTTCCTCAAGCAGACCGGCGTGGAGATGGTGCACGTGCCCTACAAGGGCTCGGCACCGGCCATGCAGAGCGTGCTGGCCGGTGAGACGGACCTCGTCTTCGACCCCGGCCTGGCTTTCCAGCACATCAAGGCGGGCAACGCCAAGATCCTTGCCGTGGCCAGCGACAAGCGGCCCGCGCAGTTCCCCGACACGCCGACCATGGCCGAGGCGGGGTACCCGGCCATCACCTTCGACGCCTGGACCGGCATCTGGGTGCCGCACGGGACGCCCGCGCCGGTGGTCGAGCGCATCTCCAAGGCCCTGTTCACCGTGCTGGCGCGGCCCGACGTGATAGCGCGTTTCGAAGGGTTGAATGCCGAGGCGCGTTACCGCGACACGGCGGAGTTCAGGACGCTGCTCGAGCAGGAGACCCGCATGCTCTCGACGATCATCAAGGAACGCAACATCACCCTGGATTGATCCTCCCATGCCCACCGCTTCCTCTTCAGCATCCACTTCCTTCTCTTTCGGCCTGCACGGCAAGTCCGTGCTCGTGGTCGGCGCCAGCCGCGGCATCGGCGAGGGCGTGGCCCAGGCCTTCGCGGCGCAGGGGGCGCGCGTGATGCTGGCGGCGCGCGACACGGACGCGCTGGCCGCATTGGCGCGCCGGCTGGATCCTTCCGGCGAACAGGTGCGCCACGTGGCCATGGATGTCACGGACTCCGCCTCGGTGGAGGCGGCCGTGCTGGCCACCGAGGCCGCCTTTGGCCGGCTGGACGTCGCCATCAACAACGCCGGCATCCAGAACATCCGCGTGGACGAGAACGGCGTGCGCAACTCGCGCCAGGCTTTTGTCGATACGCCCGACGAGGCCTTTGACCGCCTGGTGCAGGTGAACCTGCGCGGCACCTTTGTGGCCATGAAGCACGAGCTGCGCGCGATGCTGCGTGCCGGTGGCGGCTCCATCGTCAACATGGCCTCCACAGGTGGCGTGGTGGGCTTCGCGCGCATCGCGCCCTACGTGGCGACCAAACACGGCGTGATCGGCCTCACGCGCACGGCTGCGCTGGAGTATGCCGAGCAGAACATCCGCGTGAACGCCCTCGTAGCGGGCACCGTGCTGACCGAGATGCTCAAGGCCGGTCCGCTGGCCACGCCGGAGATGGCGGCCGCCATCATGGCCGCGATTCCTATGAAGCGTGTGGCGTCGATCGAAGAGGCAGCCCGCACGATGCTGTGGCTGGCCTCGGATGCCGCCTCGTACGTGACAGGCGCCGCAATCCCCATGGACGGTGGCTACACGGCGGCCTGATAAACGCACCTACAGAAAACAGCTACAGGAGACACACATGCAACACCTTTCCATCCCCTTCCAGCGCCGCGCCCTGCTGCGTAGCGCATTGGCCCTGTGCGCGGCCGCTCCATTCGGCGGCAGCGTCTTTGCGCAGGGCGCCTGGCCCAACAAGCCCGTGCGCGGCGTGGTGGGCTTCGCGGCTGGTGGCGGCGTGGACCTGATGGCGCGCACGCTGGGTATTCCGCTGGCCGACCTGCTGGGCCAGCAACTGGTGGTGGACAACAAGCCCGGCGCCGTGGGCAACATCGCGGCGGCCGACGTGATCCGCTCGGCACCGGACGGCTACAGCGTGCTCTTCGCCGCCACCTTTACGCAGACCGTGAACCCCTCGGTCATGAAGGGCAGCCCCAACGTGGCCCGCGACCTGATCCCCGTGGCGATCATCGGCCGCTACAAGTACCACCTGGTTGTGCGTGCTGACCTGCCCGTGAACTCGCTGACCGAGCTGGTGGCGCTGGCCAAGGCCCAGCCTGGCAAGCTCACCTACGCCTCCGCCGGCCCCGGCTCGCAGCCGCACCTGCTGGGCGAGCTGTTCCAGAAACAGGCCGGCATCCAGATGCTGCAGGTGCCCTATAAGGGCTCGGGCCCGGCGCTGCAGGCCGTGCTGGCCAAGGAGGCCGACATGGTCTTCGACCCGGGCATCTCCTTCCAGCATGTGGACGCGGGCAAACTCAAGATGCTGGCGATCACCAGCGACAAGCGGCCGCCAAAGTACCCGCAGGTGCCCACCTTCACCGAGGCCGGCATCCCCGGCATGGAGGCCGACGCCTGGATCGGCGTGTGGGTGCCCACCGGCACGCCGCCCGACGTGGTGGCCAAGCTGGACAAGGCACTGGCCACGGCCATCGCGCGTCCCGACATTCAGAAACGCTTCGACGACATGAGCGCCGAGGCCATCCACCAGGAGACGGCGAAGTTCCGCACCCTGCTGGCGGCCGAGGAAAAGATGATGGCCAGCCTGATCCGTGAACGCAACATCACCATCGAATAGACACAAGGATCACAGAGCCCATGGATTTCGAACCCTCCGAGAAGAGCCGTGCCTGGCTGCAGAAGCTGCAGCAGTTCATGGACGAGCACATCTATCCCAACGACGCGGCCTACTGGGAGCAACTGGGTAATGCCGAGAACCGCTGGGCGCCGCAGCCCATCGTGCAGGCGCTGAAGAAAAGGGCCCATGCTGCCGGCCTGTGGAATCTGTTCCACCACAAGTCCGAGCCGCACCTGACGAACCTCGAATACGCACCGCTGTGCGAGCTGATGGGCCATGTGCACTGGGCCTCGGAAGTGTTCAACTGCTCGGCGCCCGACACGGGCAACATGGAGACGCTGGACCTCTACGGCACGCCGGAGCAGAAGCAGCGCTGGCTGGTGCCGCTGATGGCTGGCGAGATGCGCTCGACCTTCTCGATGACCGAGCCCGACGTGGCCTCGTCGGACGCCACCAACATCCGCCTGCACATCCGCCGCGAAGGCGACGAGTACGTCATCAACGGCCGCAAGTGGTTCTCGTCGGGCGCGGGCTCCGATGCTTGCAAGCTGCTGATCGTGATGGGCAAGACCGATCCGGACAACGCGGACGTGCGGCGCCAGCAGTCGATGATCCTGGTGCCGCGCGACACGCCCGGCATCCGCTTCGTGCGCAACCTCAACATCTTCGGTTACGACGACGCGCCCTACGGCCATGCCGAGCTGGTCTACGAGAACGTGCGTGTGCCGGCCGCCAACATCCTGCTGGGCGAGGGCCGCGGCTTCGAGATCGCGCAGGGCCGCCTCGGCCCGGGGCGCATCCACCACTGCATGCGGCTGATCGGTTTTGCCGAGGTGGCGCTGGAGGAGATGTGCAAGCGCTCGATGTCGCGCTTCCCCTTCGGCAAGGCGCTGTCGGAGCAGACCGTGACGCAGGAGCGCGTGGCCAACGCACGCATCCTCATCGACCAGGCGCGGCTGCTGACGCTGCACGCGGCCTGGAAGATGGACGCGGTGGGCAACAAGGCCGCGCGGCGCGAGATCGCGATGATCAAGGTCGCCGCGCCCAACATGGCCTGCCAAGTCATCGACTGGGCGATCCAGGCGCATGGCGGCGGCGGGCTCACGCAGGCCTTCGGCCTGGCCTACCTGTATGCGCGGGCGCGAACCACGCGTTTCGCCGACGGGCCGGATGAAGTGCACCGCAACCAGATCGCGCGGCTGGAGTACAGAAAGTACAAGCAGCGCGAGCGCGCCGACGTCGCCTGACGGACAGCGCCGCATGCATACCGACCGCTACGCTCCCTTTCCATGACCACTTCTCCCGGCGCCGTGCAGCTTGTCGAGGTGCTGCCCAACCACCGCATCGACGAGGCCGCGCTGGCGCGGTACCTGTCCGCACAACTGCCCGGTTTCTCCGGGCCGCTGACGGTGCGGCAGTTCGTCGGCGGTCAGTCCAATCCCACCTACCACTTGCAGACGCCGAGCCAGTCCTATGTGCTGCGCAAGAAGCCCGCCGGCAAGTTGCTGCGCTCGGCCCATGCGGTAGACCGTGAGTTCGCCGTGATGCGTTCGCTGCAGGGCAGCGGCGTGCCCGTGCCCACCATGCGTCTGCTGTGCGAGGACGAGTCCGTGCTGGGCCAGATGTTCTACGTCATGGACCATGTGGAGGGCCGCGTGTTCACGGATCGCCTCGTGCCCGGCGTGGACGCTGGCCACCGCGCGGCGATGGTCGACGACATGAACCGCGTGATGGCGCTGCTGCACCAGGTGGACTGGCGCGGCGTGGGTCTGCAAGACTTCGGCCGGCCCGACAACTACTGCGCGCGCCAGGTGGAGCGCTGGTCCAGGCAGTACGCCGCCTCGCGCGTCATCGACCTGCCCGCCATGGACCGGCTGATGGAATGGCTACCAGCGCACCTGCCGGCCAGCGACGAGGCAGCCATCTCGCACGGCGACTTCCGCGTCGGCAACCTGATCTACCACCCCACCGAGCCGCGCGTGGTGGCCGTGCTGGACTGGGAGCTCACGACCATCGGCCATCCCTTCGCGGACCTGGCCTACAACTGCCTGGGCTACCACCTGCCCTACCTGAACGGGCGCGGTTTCGGGGATGCGAACCTGGCGGCGCTCGGTATTCCGTCCGAGCAGGAGTACCTTGCGCGTTATGCCCAGCGCACTGGCCGCGCGGGCATCCCCGACTGGGAGTTCTACGTCGTGCTCTCGCTGTTTCGCACCGCGGCGATCCTGGTCGGTGTGCACCGCCGCGCCATCGAGGGCAACGCTGCCGATGTACGCGCCGTGGGCGCTGACATCTATACCGTGGTGGCCGAGCGCGCCTGGGCCATCGCCCAGCGGCTCGGCGCCTGACGCCATGGCAGTCCCGGCGAGCGCGCTCGACGGCATCCGCATCATCGACCTCACGTCGGTGATCATGGGCCCCTTCGGCACGCGCATCCTTGGCGACATGGGCGCCGACGTGATCAAGGTGGAGCCGCCCGAGGGCGACTCCTTCCGTCGCTACGGCCCGCAGCGCAGCCAGGGCATGGGTGGCTCGGTGCTGAACCTGCACCGCAACAAGCGCAGCATCGCGCTGGACCTCAAGGATGCCGCGGGCCGCGCGGCGCTGCACACGCTCATAGACAGCGCCGACGTGCTGGTCCACAACCTGCGCCCCCGTTCCGCGCGTGGCCTGGGTGTGGACTGGCCCAGCCTGCAGGCGCGCAAGCCCCAGCTCGTGGTGTGCGCCGCAAGGGGTTTTGGCCAGGACGGTCCTTATGGCGAGAAGCCTGCCTACGACGACCTGATCCAGGCCGGCTCGGGCTTCGCGGCACTCAACCAGCAGCTCTACGGCGAGCCGCGGTATGCACCCACGGCCTGGTGCGACAAGATCGCGGGCCAGGCCATCGCCTACGCCGTGCTGGGCGCGCTGATGCACCGGCTGCGCGGTGGCGGTGGGCAGGAAGTGGAAGTGCCGATGTTCGAGACCGCCGTGGACTTCATGCTGGTCGAACACTTCGGCGCCGGCGCCTTCGAGCCGCCGCTTGGGCGCATCGGTTTTCCACGTCAACTGTCCCCGCAGCGCAAACCCTACCGCACGCGCGACGGCTGGGCCTGCATCCTGCCGTACTCGGACCGCAACTGGCACGACTTCTTCGGCTTCATCGGCCGCGAGGAACTGCGCGACGAGCCCGACTTCGGCGACATGGCGCTGCGCGCGGGGCGCATCGGCGAACTCTACGAACTGCTGGAAGCCGAGGCCGCGTTGCGGACCACGGCCGAGTGGGTGGCGTTCTGCGATGGCGTGGGCATTCCCTGCATGCCGCTGCTGGGCATGGAGGACCTGCGCGACGATCCGCACCTGCGTGCCGTGGAGCTGTTGTCCACGCAACAGCATCCCAGCGAGGGTGCCTACCAGGGCGTGCGTTCGCCGCTGCGTTTCTCGGGCACGCCCTACCAGCTGCGCCGGCATGCGCCGCGGCACGGTGAACACACCGCCGAAGTGCTGCGCGAACTGGGGCTGTCCGAAGAAGAGGTCCAACGCCTGGTGCCGTCGCCCCTGGCGGAGCCGGGCCCGGAATGACGGGCCCCGTCCAGGTGCGGCAGGAGGGCCGCCGCTTGCGCTGCCTGCTGGATCGGCCGGCCGCGCGCAACGCGCTGGACACCACGATGCTGGAACAGCTGCTGGCCTGTGTTGCGCAGGCCGGGCAGGACGATACGTTGCGCTGCATCACGCTGGAGAGTGCGGACCCCGCAGCCTTCTGCGCCGGCATCGACCTGCGCGAACGCCGGATGTTGTCGCCTGAAGGCATGGCGCGCCAGAGCGGCCTCGTGCTCGCGCTGGTGCAGGCCCTGGGCCAGGCCCGCGTGCCTGTCGTGGCGGCCATCGACGGCTGGTGCCTGGGCGCCGGGCTGGAGATCGCGCTGGCCTGCGATCTCCGCATCGCGGCCGAGAGCGCCCGCTTCGGTTTCCCCGAGATGGACCTGGGCACCTATCCCGGTGGTGGTGGCGCGGTGCTGCTGGGCCGGCTGCTGGGCGCGGGCCGCGCGATGGAGGTGTTGCTGGGGCCGGCGCGTTTCGATGCACCGCGGGCGCTGGAACAGGGCCTGGTCTCGGCGGTGGTGCCCGCCGTGGAGCTGCAAGCGGCCGTGCAAGGGCAGGCCATGCGCCTGGAGGCCATGGCACCCGCCGCCGTGCGCGCCGTGCGGCTCTCGTTGTACGAGACCGCCACCATGCCCTTGTCCCGGGCCTTCGCGCACGACCAGTCTTTGCGCCGGCCGCTGGATGCCAGCGGCGACTACCGCGAGCGCATGGCGGCCTTCGGTTCCCGGTGAGTGTCTGCAGGCGCCTGTTTCGGCGCGCGGCGTGCCACCCAGTAGGTTGCGCCATCGGGCCCGTAACGCTCCGCATGGGGTGTACCGCAGGCCAACTGGAAGCGGCCACCGGGCCCCAGGTGGTCCGTATGCCCGTCACGACTCAGCCACATCTCGCCCTGCGTGACGATGGCGTCGGCGTCGAAAGGATGGGTGTGGGTGTCGACCACCGTACCAGATGGCCAGACACGCTCCAGCACTTCGTCGAAACCCGCCGCAAGTGCCTGCGTGCGGAAGGCCTCCAGTGCGGCGGCGGTGGGGGTGTCCATGGAACTATGCCCCGCTCTAGTGGAGCAGGTGCGCTGCGCCATTGAGCAGGGAGGCTGCGCCTCCCATGCAGATCAACAGGCCCACGGCGAGGTGCGCCTTGTGTGCGTTGCGGCGAATGGACGGGACGGCTTGCATACGGGACTCCTCTCGGACGGGGATGGCGTAGCGCCATCGTAGGCAACTTCGGCACCCGTGGCGAGGCTGCAGAATCTATGGCGCAGATAGGCTGCGCCGGTTGACAGCACACCGCCCCTTCAGGTGGCCGCCGCCTTTCCCTTGCCCTTGCCGTTCTCCGGCAACGGCAACATGTCGATGAAACGTTGCGCCGCCGGCCCCAGCGATCCCGCGGAGCGCCACACCAGGTAGATGGGCCGCGTGAAGGTCGCGTCCACCACGGGGCGCGTGACCACCAGCTTGGGGTCGAAGTAGGGGATGCCCATGCTGGGCACCAGGCTGATGCCCAGGTTGTTGCCGATGAGCCCGGCCAGCGTGGCGACCTGCTCCACCTCCAGGCCCGTGTCGTTGATGGCGTTGTCGCGGAAGAAGCTGTCCAGGTGCTGCGCGATGCTGCCGGCGCGGATCAGGCGGATGTAGTCGTGGCCCGCCAGGTCCGCGAGTTGCAGTTTCTTGCGCTTGGCGAGTGGGTGGTCCCGGTGGCAGGCCAGCACGAAATGCTCCTCGAACAACAACCGGTGCTGGAAACCCACCATGCCGGGGCCACGTGCCGTGAGCGCGAAGTCTGCCTGGCGGTGGCGCACCTGCTCCAGCGATCGGTCGGGCGGCGCATCGGCCACGCTGACGTGGATGCCGGGGAACTTCTCGCGGAAACGCGCGATGGCCGGTGGCAGCCAGTGCGCGGCCAGCGAGGGCAGGGCGGTCACCAGCACACGCCCCTTGCGCATCGAAGCATGGTCACGCAGGTCCTCACTGATCTCTTCCAGCTCCATCAGCACGCGGCGTGCTGTCTCGACGAAACGTTCGCCTTCGGGCGTGAGGCTCACGCGGCGCCGGTCGCGGTCCACCAGGCGCAGGTCGATCTGGTACTCCAGCTTCGAGATCATCTGGCTCAGCGCCGACTGCGTGACGTTGCAGCGCTCGGCCGCCAGCGAAAAATGGCGCAGTTCGTCGAGCGCGATCATGGCGCGCAGCACGCGGGTGGAGATTTCTAGCATGCTAATGACAGGGAGTTAAGAATTAATTTTACTGTTGAAGGGGCTGCTTCTACGATGCTTTCATCCTGGCACGCGTGTGCCGACCATAGAGACAACGCCACCCTGGACGCGGCGCTGCACCGACCGATGACCGTGAACCCTTCAGATGCCCTGCGCGCCATCGCCATCGAGCCCTGCACGCTGGATGCCGCATGCGAGTCCCTGCGCCAGGAGGTGCGTGAGTTCCTCGCGACCGAGCTGGCCGACCTGCCGCCGCTGGAGCGCGCCAAGAACTGGAGCGCGGCCGACCCCGCCTTCAGCCGCAAGCTGGGTGCGCGCGGCTGGATCGGCATGACCTGGCCGCGGATGTACGGCGGCGCCGAACGCACGTCGCTGGAGCGCTACGTGGTGTTGGAGGAGCTTCTGGCCGCGGGTGCGCCCGTGGCGGCCCACTGGATCGCCGACCGCCAGAGCGGCCCGCTTCTGATGCGTTTCGCCCCGCAGCTGGCCGAGCGCATCGCGCCCTCCATCGCCGCGGGCGAGACCTTCTTCTGCATCGGCATGAGCGAGCCCGATACCGGCTCGGACCTGGCCTCGGTGCGCACGCGTGCCGAACCGGTGGACGGGGGCTATGTGGTGCGGGGCACCAAGCTGTGGACCACCGGCGCGCACCTCGCGCACTACATGATCGCGCTGGTACGCACCAGCGGCACGCCCGCGGACCGGCACAAGGGCCTGTCGCAGCTGCTCATCGACATGCGCGCGCCGGGGGTGCGGGTCAGCCCGATCCACCACATGACGGGCGAACACGACTTCAACACCGTGGTGCTGGACGAGGTCTTCGTGCCGCACACGCACCTGATCGGCCAGCCCGGTGACGGCTGGAAGCAGGTGACCTCCGAACTGGCATTCGAGCGCAGCGGGCCGGAACGATACCTCTCCAATACGCAGCTGCTGCGCGAGATGGTGGGCATTGCCGATGCGCAGGACCGCGCGCAGGCAGAAGGCATCGGCCGCCTCGTCGCCGACTACGCCGCGTTGCGCCAGATGTCATTGGGCGTGGCGGGCATGCTGATGCGCGGCGAAGACGCGGGCCTGGCGGCCGCACTCGTCAAGGACCAGGGAGCACTGCTGGAGCAGCGCCTGCCCGAGGTGGCGCACGCGCTCTTCGCCGATACCGCGCTGCCGCCGGAGAGCAGCTTCGCGCAGGTGCATCGCCATGCGCAGCAGGCCAGCATGGGGCATTCGTTGCGCGGTGGCACCCGCGAGATATTGCGCGGCATCATTGCCCGCGGGCTGGGGTTGCGATGAACCACGAGATGCACGTAATGATCGCGCAGAGCGTGCAGCGCCTGTTCGGCGACCTGGTCACGCCCGCCGCACTGGAGGCCTTCGCATCGAAGGGCGCTTACACGGAACTGTGGCAGGCCTGCATCGACGCGGGACTGGACCGCGCCACGGCGCGCGAGGCACATGGCGGCATCGGCGCAGCCTTCACCGAGACGGCGGCGCTGCTGCATGCCGTGGGGTACCACGCGGCCCCCGTGCCGCTGGCCGACAGCCTGGTGGCGCAGGCCCTGCTGGCGGATGCAGGCATCGCGCCGCCGGACGAGGGCATCTGCGTGCCGCTGGACATGCACGGGCAGACACCGCCACGCTGGCAGCCTGCGCGCACAGGGCAGGGGAGGTTGAACGCCCGCGTGGCGGAGGTGCCCTGGGGCTGCGTGGCGCAGTGGGGCGTGGGGCGCATCGACGCGCCGGATGGCTGCCACACGGTGTTGGTGGACCTGCGGGGCGCCACCGTCCAGCGTACTCCCCGGCCGCAGATGGCGCGCGAGCCCCATGCCGACCTGCTGTTGGAAGGCACGCCGGTCATGGCTACGGGGCCATGTGGAGATACCGGTGGGGTCCGGCAGCCCCGCCTGCTGGGGGCGCTGGCACGCAGCGCCCAGATCGTGGGCGCGCTGGAACGGGTGCTGGCCCTGGGCGTGGCCTATGCGAACGAACGTGTGCAGTTCGGCAAACCCATTGGCCAGAACCAGGCCGTGCAGCAGATGCTGGCGTCCATGGGCGGGCAAGTGGCGGCCGCACGCACCGCAGTGCAGGTGGCTTGTGCCGTGCCCGTGCCGCAGGCCTTCGATGTGGCGGTGGCCAAGGTCCGCGCGGGCGAGGCCGCAGGCATTGCGGCAGCCACCGTGCACCAGGTGCATGGCGCCATCGGCGTCACCGCAGAACACCCGTTGCACCATTTCACGCAGCGGCTTTGGGCCTGGCGCGCGGAGTACGGTAGCGAGGCCCACTGGGCGCGCGAGTTGGGAAGGTGGGCCATCGCAGCAGGGCCCGAGGCCCTGTGGCCGTTGATCGTGGAGCGGCGGACGGTGGCAAGCCTGCGCTGAGGCCATGCCCGGGCCCTGTGCAACAGGGCCGAGGCAGGAGCTTCGTCAGCCCTTGAACACCGGGGGCCGCTTCTCCAGGAACGCGTTCACGGCCTCCCGGTGGTCCGCCGTCGCGTGCGACATGGCCTGGAACGCCGCCGACATCTCCAGCAGGGTGTCCAGCCGGGTGTGCATGGATTCCCGCAGCAGCCGCTTGGTCAGGCGCACGGCATGGGGCGGGTTCGCGGCGATGCGCTGCGCCAAGGCCTGCGCCGTGTCCATCAACTGCTCCGGCGTCACCACGCGCGACACCAGGCCCCACTCAGCGGCCAGCTTCGCATCGATGGTCTCACCCGTGAAGGACAACTCGCTGGCGCGCGACAGGCCGATCAACCGCGGCAACAACCAGGCCCCGCCGTCGCCGGGGATGATCCCCAGCTTCACGAAGCTCTCGGCGAACTTCGCTGTGTCGGCGGCGATGCGCACATCGCACATGCAGGCCAGGTCCAGCCCCGCGCCGATGGCCGCGCCGTTGACGGCAGCGATCACCGGCACCTCCAGGTTGAACAGCGCCAGCGGCAGCCGCTGGATGCCGGTGCGGTAGTCGTGGCGGATCTGCATCCCGTCCACCGTGCCGGAGGACTGCTGCTGCATGGTGCGGATGTCGCCACCGGCCGAGAACACCGTGCCCGCACCGGTGAGGATGACGGCGCGCACGCTGCGGTCCTCGTGGATGCGTTCGATGGCGGCCAGGAACTCGGGCACGGCGGTGTTGCCGGTCAGCGGGTTGCGGCGTTCGGGCTGGTTCATGGTCAGCGTGACCACAGCGTCTTGCTGGTTGTAGAGCAGGAATTCGTCCATCAGATCGCCCCTTCCTGTTGCAGTGCGGCGATGTCCGACGGCGCGAGTTGCAGCAGGTCACCGAAGACCTCGGCGTTGTGCGCGCCCAGCGCCGGGCCGGTCCACCGGATGGCGCCCGGGGCTTCGGGGATGCGTGGCACCACGCCCACCATGCGCACGGTCCCCAGGTCCTGGTCCTGCACGGTGGCCACGGTGCCGCGCGCCTGGTAGTGGGGGTCGCCCACGATGTCGGCGACGTCGTAGATGGGGCCGCAGGTCGCGCCGACCTGCGCCAGCAATTGCAGTGCTTCCTCGCGCGTGCGCTGGCCGACCCAGTCGACCAGCACTGCGTCGAAGGCGCGCTCGTTGTTGTAGAGGGCCTCGTCTGTGTTGAAGCGCGGGTCGCCGGCCACGCCAAACAGCGCCAGCGCCTTGCGCATGATGGGCGCCGGCCCCGAGACCATCAGCCACTTGCCGTGGCGGTCCTGGCAGGAGTTGGTGATGAAGGTGCCCGCCATGGGGTACTTGGAGCCCGAGCGCTTGGGCACTGTGCCGAGCTGGTCGTGCACGATGATCTGCCAGTCGATCATGCGCGAGACGGTTTCGTGCAGGCCCAGGTCGATGGTGGCGGGCGGGCCGCCGCGCTCGCGGTTGAACAGCGCCATCGCCAGGCCGAAGGCGGCCATGGTGCCGGTGGTGACGTCGGCCGCACTGAAGCCTGGTGTCAAGGGCGCGCCATCGGCCTCGCCGGTGAGCTGCATCATGCCGCTGTAGGCCTCGGCGATGCGCCCGTACCCGGGCTTATGGGATTCGGGGCCGGTCATGCCGTAACCCGAGATGCTGACGATGACCAGGCGCGGGTTCACGGCGCGCATGTCCTCGTGTCCCAGGCCCAGCTTCTGCAACACGCCAGGGCGGAAATTCTCGACCACGGCGTCGGCCTTGGCGATCAGTTGCCTGCACAGCGCAAGCCCGCGTGGATGCTTGAGGTTGAGCGTGATGGACTTCTTGTTGCGGCCGGTCACCTTCCACCACAGCTTCACGCCATCCTTCGTGGGGCCCATGGTGCGCATCATGTCACCGTGGCCAGGGTCCTCGACCTTGATGACCTCCGCGCCGAAATCCGCGCAAAGCGAGGTGGTGAAGGGACCGGCCAGCACGTGGCCCAGCTCGACGATGCGTACGCCTGACAGCAGGCTCTCATTACCCTTCATGCGATGGTCTCCTCGGAGGTCTTGTGGCCATCGCTGGCGCGTTCCTGCCGGATGGATGAATGGGCGGATTCTTGGCGCTGCCCTGCCATCGGTCCAATTAATTTGTTGCGCCGTGTGATTAGCCGCCGCAGCACTGCGGCGCGGCTTGCCCCCTTATGACAGCATTCGGCGAATTGTCTTTACAGCGGCCGCCACCGGTCCTTAAGCTCGCCCCCCATGCCAGACCAGAGCACACTCAGAGACGCCACCTGCATCGTCGGCGTCGGGGAGACACCCTATACCCGCGGCACCAGCAAGACCCCCTTGCAGCTGGTGCTGGAAGCTTCGTTGGCCGCGATCTCCGACGCGGGCCTGCAGCCTGGCGATATCGACGCGGTGGTGTTGCCCAACGGCGGGGCCAGCGGTGGCACCGCAGGGGACTTCTGCGCGAACCTGGGGCTGCGCGACCTGCGCTACACCGCCGCCTTCCAGGAGATGGGCGGCGCACAGATGCTCTCTGCCATGGAGTCGGCCGCCTTCGCGCTCGCCGCGGGCGGGTCAACCTATGTGCTGATTCCCCATTGCAGCACCTTCTATTCCGGCGCCCGGGCGCGCAACGCCACCTCGGATACGAACACCGGGCTGCAGTCCGCCGAGACCATCCGCGACTACTACCGTCCCTTCGGCGTGGCGGCACCCGCTCAGCACTACGCGTGGATGGCCCAGCGGCACATGCAGCTCTACGGCACCACGCAGGAGCAACTGGGCGCCGTGGCGGTGGCCATGCGCAAGCACGCGCAGTTGCACCCCGGTGCGCTGATGCGCGGCAAGCCGCTCACCATGGACGACTACATGGCGTCGCGCTGGATCAGCAAGCCCTACAAGCTCTTCGACTGCAGCCTGGAGACCGACGGGGCAGGGGCCTTCGTCATGACCACGGCCGACCGCGCCGCCGATCTGCGCCGGCCACCGGTGTACGTGAGCGGCGTCGCCTCCGGCCATCCGTTTCCGCCGCACGACATCCCCAACCGGCCCGACATCCTGGAGATCGGCCTGGACCTGGCGGCGCCCCGTGCCTGGCGCATGGCGGGCATGCAGCCCTCGGACGCGGACTTCGCACAGATCTACGACTGCTTCACGGGCCAGCTGATCCTGCAGCTCGAGTCGGCCGGCTTCTGCAAGAAGGGTGAGGGCGGCCCCTTCGTCGAGGGTGGACGGATCGAGCTGGGCGGCGCATTGCCCGTCAACACGCATGGCGGCCTGTTGTCCCATGCGCATAACGTGTCCATGAATCACATCGTCGAAGCCGTGGTGCAGTTGCGCCACGACGCCGGAGAGCGCCAGGTGGCCAACGCCGAGGTCGGTGTGGTGACGGGCTGGGGCGGCCACGGCCATGGCTCCATGGCCGTGCTGCGCCGATGACCGCCCGCCCACCATGCCCGCCACCGAGAACACCATGACCACCGACACCGCAACCACTGCCGCTACCGCCCCTCCGCCGCCCCTGCCGCTGCTCAAGGGCCATGCCGCCGAGTACTACGGCTGGTGCCGCCAGCACCAGCTGCGTTTCCAGCGCTGCGCCCATTGCCAGACCTGGCGCCATCCACCGCGCCCGCTGTGCAACCACTGCCACAGCTTCGACGTGGAGTGGGCCGCGGTCTCTGGCACGGGCGTGCTGCATGCATGGACCGTGGTGGTGGCCTCGATGGAGCCGGGCTTGGCCAAGGATGCGCCGTATGTGCCGGCCATCGTAGCGCTGGACGAAGGCCCACGCGTGGCCAGCTGGATCACGGGCGTGGCGCCCGAGCAGCTGCGCGAGGGCATGCGCCTGCAGCTCTGGTTCGACGACGTCACACCCGAAGTCAGCCTGCCGAAGTTCCGGCGGGCGGGCTGAATCCGTGACAACCATGGGTCCCGAACAACTGCGCCTGGGGTGGCGCGTGAACGAACTCACCATTGGCCATGTGGTGTCGCAGCAGGCGGCGCGGCTGGGTGAGAAGCCCTACCTGCACTACCTGCCCGACGGCGGCGTGACAAGCTTCGCGGAGCTGGACCGCGCGTCCAACCGCCTGGCGCAGGGGCTGCTGCGCCTGGGCGTTGCGCAGGGCGAACACGTGGCCGTGATGCTGGAGAACTGTCCCGAGCAATTGCTGCTCTATATCGCGCTGGGCAAGATCGGCGCGGTGGTGGTGCCGCTGAACACGGCCGCACGCGGCCAACTGCTGCAGTATTACCTGGTGCATGCCGACGCCGTGGCCCTGATCACGCAGGCTGCGCTGCTGCCCCACGCCGAGGCGGTGCGTGGGGAGATTCCGGCGTTGCGCCATGTGGTGGTACTGCCGCAGGGGGAGACGGACACCCTGGCGGAGGGCGCCGGCCTCGTGGACTACCGCCACCTGCTGGACGCGCCCGACACCGCCGTAGAGGCGCCCGTCCGTTTCAGCGACCTGGCCTTCCTGCTCTTCACCTCGGGCACCACGGGGCCGTCCAAGGCCATCATGTTCACGCACGCCTATGCGCTGCTATATGGCATTGACCAGGTGGAGAACTACGGCATACGTGCCGATGACACGGTACATGTGTGCCTGCCGCTGTTCCATGCCAACGGGCTGCTGTCGCACTGTTACGGCGCGTTGGCGGCGGGCGCCCGCGTGGCGCTGGCGCGGCGCTTCTCCGCCTCGAACTTCTGGCGAGAAGTGCACACCAGCGGCGCAACGGTGCTGAGCCTGCTGGGGTCGATGGCCAACATCCTGTGGAGCCTGCCGCCAGCGGACACCGACCGTGGCCACCGCGTGCGCCAGGCCACCATCGCGCCGGTGCCCAGCGCACGCACGGCCTTCGAGCAGCGTTATGGCCTGCGCATCATCAGCACCTACGGGCTCACGGACTATGGCCTGGGCTGCATCTACCCGCTGGGTGCGCCTGTGGAGAAGCTGGGGTCGGCAGGCCTGCCGCGCAAGGGCATGCAATTGCGCGTGGTGGACGAGGACGACATGCCGCTGCCGCCGGGCGAGGTGGGAGAGATCGTGATGCGCAGCGACTATCCCTGGAACACGGCCGCGGGCTACTACAAGATGCCGGAGGCCACGCTGGCGACGCGGCGCAATGGCTGGTTCCACACCGGTGACCGGGGTTATCTCGATGCCGACGGTTACCTGTTCTTCGCCGACCGCAAGAAGGATGCGATACGCCGCCGTGGCGAGAACATCTCGGCCTTCGAGGTGGAGCAGGCCCTCGTCAGCCATGCGGCCGTTGCCGACGTGGCGGTGTTCGCCGTGTCTTCCGCGCTGGGCGAGGACGAGGTGGCAGCCGCGGTGGTGCGCGTTCCAGGGGCCAGCGTGTCGGAGGCGGAACTGGTGGCGCACTGCCAGCGCAACATGGCTTACTTCATGGTGCCGCGTTACCTTCGCTTCGTGGACGACCTGCCGCGCAACCCGATGCACAAGGTGCTGAAGTACCAACTGCAGGAGGAGGCCAAGGCCGATCCCGGGCGCTACTGGGACCGGGAGCAGGCCGGCATCGTGCTGCAGCGTTGAGAGGACAGTCGATGCCCGCCACGCGCATCCCCGCACCCCAGGCCCAACCCCTGCGCGGCATCCGTGTCGTCGAGCTGGGCCTGTACCACGCCGGCCCCATCGCCACGGGCATGATGGCCGCGCTGGGCGCCGAAGTGGTCAAGGTGGAGGCACCGGACAGCCCCGACCCTTCGCGTACCGTGCGCCGCCTCTACGGGCAGGACAACCGCCTGGCCGATGGGCGCACCGTGGCCTTCGAGACCTACAACGCCGGCAAGCAGGGCGTGACGCTGAACCTCAAGCACCCTGAGGGCCTGCGCATGCTGCAGGAGCTGGTGGCCGGCAGCGACGTGTTCCTGCACAACATGCGCGCTGACACGGCCACGCGGCTGGGCATCGGCTACGAGGACCTGCTGCAACACAACCCGAAATTGGTCTACGCGGCGGTCTCGGGTTTCGGGCCGCAGGGGCCGGACAGCCAGCGCCCCGGCCTGGATCCCGTGGGCCTGGCACGGTCGGGCGTGATGGCGGCCCTGAGCGGCGGCAGCCACCGCGTGCCGCTGTTGCCACCCGTCAGCGTGTGCGACCGTGCAACCGGCATGGTGATGGCCTACGGCATCCTCGCTGTGCTGCTGGCGCGCGACCGCACGGGCGAGCCCCAGCGCGTGGACACCTCGCTGCTGGGCGCCACGATGTGGCTGGGCCAGCTCAACCTGCAGTACGCGCTGTTCACGGGCCACGAACTGGCGCCGGACGCAGACGGAGGGGATCCGCTGATGGGCAGCTACCGCTGCGCCGACGGCCGCTGGATCTACCTCGCGGCAGTGAGCGATGCAGCCTGGGAGGGCGTGTGCAACGCGCTGGGCCTGGCCGACCTAGTGGCCGACTCACGCTTCTACGGTGCCGAGGCCCGCTGGGCGCACCGCACGCAGCTGGCGGTGATCCTGCGCGGGCGTTTCGAGACCCATGCCAGTCCGCATTGGACCGCGGCATTGAAGGCGCATCCCGCCGTGGTCTTCGAACGCGTCAGCTGGCCGCAGGACGTGGGCGGCGATGCCCAGGTGTTGGCCAATGGCTACGTGGCCGAACTCGACGAGCCGGGCCTGGGACACACCCGCCGCATTGCTTTCCCGCTGCATGTCAACGGCGACGCCGCCGGCCGTGTGGCTCCCGCGCCGCGGCTGGGCGAACACAATGCCGAGGTGTTCGGGCTGTCTGCCGAGGCGATGGAGGCCCTGCGCGCGCAGGGCGTGTTGTAAGGCAAGCTCTGTGACGGGGCAGCGGCCCCGTGCCGTCACTGCCGCTCGATCTTGCTCGCTTCGATGGTCTTGTTCAGAGAGGTGAGTTCGTCCACCACCTTCTGCTGGCCTTCGTTCACGGGCAGCCAGATGGTGTGGTAGCCGCGATCGGCAAACTGCTGCTTGGCCACCGGCGTGGTGAGGATGGCCTTCATCTCGGCGTTGATACGCTCCAGCGCTGCTGGCGGTGTGCCCCGGGGTGCGTAGAAGCCGTACCAGAAGGTGGGTGTGTAGCCTTGCAGACCGCCCTCTTCGAAGGTGGGCACGTCGGGCAGCTGCTTGAGCCGCGCGCGCGAGCTTACGGCCAGCAGCCGCAGCTTGCCGCTGTCCAGGTGCGGCTGCATGATGGTGGTGTCCGCGAAGGTCATCTGCACGCGGTTGGACAACAGCTCGGGGATCATCTCCGCCGTGCCCTTGTAGGGCACGTGCACCAGGTCGAGGTTGGTGCGCATGCGGAAGTCCTCGCCCACCAGGTGCACGATGCCGCCCACGCCACTGCTGCCGTAGTTGACCTTGCCGGGGTTGGCCTTGGCATAGGCGATGAACTCCTGCAGGGTCTTGATGGGCATCTCGGAGCTGATGTACATGCCGAAATAACCCTCGATCACCGGCGACGCCAGCACCAGGTCCTTGCGCACGTCCATGGTCGGCTGCTTGCGCATCGCCTGGTTGGAGATGATGCTGTTGCTGGAGAACAGCAGCGTATAGCCGTCGGCCGGGCTGCTCATCACGCGCTGCGCGGCGATGAGTCCGCCCGAGCCCGTGACGGTCTCCACGATCACGGGCTGTTTCACGCGCTCCTGCAACGTCTTGGCCAGCTCGCGGGCCAGCACGTCGGTGGTGGAACCGGCGGCCATCGCGGACTTGAAGCTGATGGTGCGGTGGGGGAAGTCCTGCGCCAAGGCACTGCCGCAGGCGACGGCGCCCAGCAGCGCTGCGAGCAGCAGCTGGCGGCCGCGGGCCGCGAGGGAAGAAGGGCTGCTGCCCGGGGTGTGGGTGAAGGCTTGCATGGTGTGTCTCCTCGTGGGGTGGTTTACTGACGCTCGATCTTGCTGACGTCGATGGTGCGGTTCAGCGCGCTGAGTTCGTCGGCCACCTTCTGCTGGCCGTCCGCGGTCGCCATCCAGATCGTGTGGTAGCCGCGGTCCGCGAATTGCTGCTGCATGGCGGGTTGCGTCAGGATGGCCTTCACCTCGGTGTTGAGGCGGTCCATGGCCGCGGGCGGCGTGCCGCGCGGGGCGTAGAGTCCGATCCAGAAGGTGGGTGTGAACCCTGCCATGCCGCTTTCCTCGAAGGTCGGCACGTTGGGCATGCCCTTGAGCCGCGCCTTCGCGCCCACGGCCAGCAGGCGCATCTTTCCGCTGTCGATGTGCGGTTGCATGATGGTCGTGTCCGAGAACACCGCTTGCACGCGGTTGGCCAGCAGTTCGGGAATGGTCTCGGCGATGCCCTTGTAGGGCACGTGCACGAGGTCCAGGTTCGCGCGGATGCGGAAGTCCTCCGTCACCAGGTGGACGATGCTGCCGATGCCACTGCTGGCGTAGTTGACCTTGCCGGGGTTCGCCTTGGCGTAGGCGATGAACTCCTGGATCGTCCTGGCCGGCATGTCGGAGGTGACGTACAGGCCGAAGTTGCCCTCCACGATCGGCGAGACGACCTGCAGGTCTTTGCGCACGTCCACCTGCGACTGCTTGCGCATGGCCTGGCCGGAGATGAGGCTGTTGCTGGAGAACAGCAGCGTGTAGCCGTCGGCGGTGCTGTTGACGACGCGTTGCGCGGCGATCAGGCCGCCCGAGCCCGTCACCACGTCCACGATCACGGGCTGCTTTAGTCGCTCCTGCAGCGACTTGGCGACTTCGCGTGCCAGCACGTCCGTCGTGGAGCCGGCCGCCATCGCGGACTTGAAGCTGACGACGCGGTTGGGAAAGTCCTGTGCCAACGCCGAGCCGCAGGCCGTGATGCCGAGCGCGGCAGCCAGCAACACGCGCCGGGACCGCGCGAACAGCGCACTGCACGATGAGGACTGGGAAGGGGAATGCGGGCCTGATGGCCGTGAAGGTTCTTGCATGGGGTGTCTCCTCGTCGCGGGGGAAATGGAAGATGCGTATGTCTTCCGCGCGCAATACTGCCCACGGCAGCTACGGCGGTGAAATGAATACTTTGCTGGCTGTGATTAGCTGGCCTGCTTGAACGGCCCCCACAGGGGTAAACGTTATGATGATTTGCCTGTCTGAACCGGCCTGCAGCGTGCCAAGAACCAAATCCCCTCGCCCATCCCCAGCCCAAGCCGCCCAGTTGGCCCCAGCTGCACGTGGGCGTGCAGAGGAACAGCGGGCTTTGCCGGCAGGTTCCGCGCACCGGCGCACCAACAAGGTCTCGGACGTCGTCGCGCTGGACATCATCCGCGCCATCGTGGCGCAGGGACTGCGGCCCGGCGACCGCCTGCCGCTGGAACTGCAGCTGATGGAGCAGCACCGCGTGAGCCGCGCATCGCTGCGTGAGGCCTTGCGCCTGCTGGAGGTGCAAGGGCTGATCCGCACGCGGCCCGGCCCCAATGGTGGCTCGGTGGTAGGCCGTGTGCACGTGGCCAACCTCGCGCGCACGGTCACCATGCACATGCACCTGCTGGGCACGACATACGACGAGTTGCTGGACGCTTGGGCGCTGACCGAATCGGTGCTGGCCCAGCGGGCGGCGGCCAACACCGACCGGGCACTGGTGCAGCGCCTGATGGAGCCCTATCTGGAAACCGTGGCTGAAGACACGCATGCACTGTCCGAAGGGCCGCGGTTCCACGACCACATCGGAGTGCTGGCCAACAACCGTGTACTGGCCTTCGTGCTGGCGGTCCCGGGAGCGATCGTCGCCGAACACATCTTCACCACGTTGCGGCGTGACACGCTCGAATCGCGCCTGGTGCACGACCACGCCCGTATCGCCGCGGCGATCATCGCGGGCAACGGTCAGAAGGCTTACTGGCTGATGCAGGAGCATGTCGAGGACATGGTGAAGATGTTCCGGGACGCCTGGCCTTCGGCCATCGGCGAGAAGATCGAGTGGCGTTGAAGCGGCCCGCATGGCAGTGGCGGGCCGCGCCGGCTCAATCCAGGTGGTAGATGCGCGCGGCGTTGCCGTGCAGGATCTTCTGGGTGTCTTCGCGTGAAATCCCTTCCATGACGGACTCGATGTAGTCCCGGGGGTTCTGCGCGGAACTGCAGGGCCCGGGGCTCATGCTGGTGGGATGCGGGAAATCCGTCTCGTAGAAGATGTTGTCCGCGCCCAGCTTCGCGATGGCGGGTTTGAGCGTGTCCTTCTCGAACCAGAAGCTGCCGTAGAACTGGCGCCGGAAGTAGTCGCTGGGCAGCAGGTCGTACTCGGGGTGCTCCTCGATCACGCCCGAGTTCTTCCACTGGTAGTCCAGCGAATCGAGCAGGTAGGGAATCCAGCCGATGCCGCTCTCGACCGACACAAAGTTCAGCTTGGGGAAGCGGTGCGCCACGCCGCCGCAGATGATCTGCGCGATGACCTTGCCGTTGTCCAGCGAGAACAGCGCGCCCAGCGAGGCGAAGTGCGCATGGCGGCCCACGCTGCGGTGCATCATGGTCGAGTAACCGAACATGTCGCCCGTGCCGATGTGGAAGTTGATGGGCAGCTCCAGGTCCTGCGCGGCGGCCCAGAACGGGTCCCAGTGCGGGTCCGTCAGGACCGGCAGGTCGAAGTGCTCGGGCTCGCCGCACATCACGATGCCCTTGTGGCCCATCTTGCGTGCACGCTGCATTTCGGTCACGCAGGCGGGGATGTCCCAGAAAGGCAGCGCCATCTGCGGAATGAAGCGCTTCGGCGCGACGCTGGACCACTCGGTGATCCAATCGTTGTAGGCGCGCACACAGGCGAGCATCAGCTCCTTGTCGCCCAGCGCGAGGTACTTGCCCGCGCCGAAGCCCGCCACGTTGGGGTAGAGGATCTGCGCATGGATGCCGTATTCGTCCATGACCTTGAGGCGTGCTGCGGCATCCCAGGTGTAGGTCTGCGCCTGCTCCAGCTTCTTGGGACGGATGGGCGGGTACTTGGTCCAGCCGGCAAATGCGGCACCTGCCGCGGCGGCGACGCGGTCCTTGCCGAAGTACCAGGCATCCTCCTGGCGCTTGTCGTCCCAGCGCACGTGGGGCACGTTGTCGCCCCACTTCTTCTGGGACACACGGCTGGTCCACAGGTCGTAGGGTTCGATGACGTGGGTGTCGGTGTCGATGACCTGGTACTGCTGGACGAGTTCAGTCATGGGTGGCTCCTGGCGATGGGTGGAATGTCTAGTTAAATTTCCTAATCATTGCAATGATTGGAAATGGAAAAAAAGCGCGGCATGAGCGTCTGCCTTGCAGCGGCCCATTTAGGCCTGGCGCTGGCGGACGGACGGCTCGGGCCGGCGGGGCGCGGCGATTTAACTGCGCGTTGATGGCCATGGTGTTGTCTCCTTTGTGGGGTTCTGACGCAGGCGGATCGTTGCACAACGCCCCGGTATCGGCCAATTAATTACGATAAATCTGTCATAAGAGCCACATGGGGATCGGCCGGGGTGCCGCACAGGGCGTTGCCTATACTTGCGAAATGGACGAAACGGTACATTCGCGTCGCCCCACCAGGGCAGGGGGCCGCAAGTCGGTGGCGGCACCCAAGGCCGCTGCTGCGGCGCCGGTGCCCGCACGCACCAACGACCCCGAGCGCACGATGGCTGAGATCCTGCAGGTGGCCACCGCCGAGTTCGCGGCCAAGGGCCTGAGCGGCGCGCGCATCGACGAGATCGCGGCTACCACGCGCACCAGCAAGCGCATGATCTACTACTACTTCGGTAGCAAGGAAGGCCTGTACATCGCCGTGCTGGAGGATGCCTACGCCCGCATGCGGCGTATCGAGGCCGAATTGCGGCTGGACGACATGGACCCCGAGGCTGCGCTGCGCGAACTGGTGGGCTTCACCTTCGACCACCACCAGGGCAACCAGGACTACATCCGGCTCGTGATGTCGGAGAACATCAACCGTGGTGAATACCTGCGCCAGAGCAAGACCATCCAGAACCTCAATGTGACGGCCATCGACGCGATACGGCGGCTGTACGCGCGCGGGGTGGAGCAGGGTGTGTTCCGGAGCGGGCTGGACGCGGTGGACATCCATGCCTCGATCTCGGCGCTGACCTTCTTCAACGTCTCCAACCAGTACACCTTCGGCGTGATCTTCCGCCAGGATGGGCAGACCCCCAAGGCGTTGGCCGAGCGCCGGCAGAACGTGGTCGAGATGCTGGTGCGCTACGTGCGCAAATAGCGCCCACGCAGCGGGCGCTGTTCAAGCCTTGCTGCGTTTGAACAGCGCCGACGCGCCGCTGGCGCCGGCGATCTCGCGGGCCGTGTCCATCAGCGCCGGCCCCAGTTCCCGCATGCGCGCCTCGGTCAACCGCACCAGCGGGCCGGCGATGGTCACGACGCCGATGGTCTGGCCGTCGTTGCGTGTGACCGGCGCGGCCATCGCCGCCATGGCCGGCGCGAAGACTTCGGTGATGGTGGCGAAACCTTGCTTGCGCGCCATGCGTACGTAGGCCATCACGGCCTTGACGGTGGTGGGCGCCTTCGGGCCGAAATCCGCCGGCTTGCCGAAGCCCTGGCGGCCTAGGCGCAGCAGCACTTCCTCGTCCGGCATCGTGGACAACCAGGCGTGGCCCGCCGAGCTGCAGGACAGCGGCACGGACAGGCCCATGTCGGGGTCGTAACGCAGGCCACGCAGCGCGCCCTGCGCCTTGGCCACGAAGATCAGCTCGGCATCGTCCACCACCGCCAGGCGCACCAGCTCGCCGGACTCCTGGGCCATGCGGTCCAGCAACGGCTGCGCGATGTCCACGATGCCCGCGTTGCTCAGGAAACCCAGGCCCAGCGAGACCAGCTTGATGGTCAGCATGTAGTTGCCGCCATGCCCCGGCGCCTGGCGCACGTAGCCACAGCGGCCCATCTCCGTGAGCAGGCGGTGGGTGGCCGACAGCGGCATCTCCAGCGCCGAGGAAACGTTGGACAGGGGCATGCCCTCGGGCTGCGCGGACAGCAGCTCGAGGACTTTGAAGCTTCTTTCGAGGACGGAACTCATGGGGCAGGGTGCGGGCCGCGCGAAGGCAGCTCATGGGTCGAAGGCGTGCCCGGACTATAGAGGGCGGCGTGCAGGCCAGGCCGCGGAGGGCCGGTGGATGGACTAGGGGTTTTCCATATCCAGCTTCAAAATCAAAAACTGGAAAACATTTCCATGTGCTAGCATCCGCCGCGCTGAAGATCCCACCCATCCCTTTTCGACGGAGACACCATGAAGACATCCCCGCTGCTGCGCCGCACCCTGCTGGCGCTGTGCGCCGCCGCCTCGCTGGCCGGCCTGCCCGTGCAGGCGCAGGACATCCAGGAGCGCACCATCAAGTTCGGCCACCTGAATAACGCCGACCACCCCGTGAGCATGGGCACGAAGAAGTTCGCCGAGCTGCTGGCCGCCAAGAGCGGTGGCAAGCTGAAGGTGCAGGAGTTCCCCGCCTCCGCGCTGGGCAACGAGATGCAGCAGCAGTCCGCGCTGCAAGGTGGCGTGCAGGAAATGACAGCACCGGCCACCACGTCGCTTGCCGGCATCGTGAAGGAGTTCGGCCTGATCGACTTCCCCTTCGCGGTGGCGAACTTTGCGCAGGCCGATGCCTTGCTCGACGGCCCCTTCGGCCAGTCGCTGCTGGCCAAGCTGCCCGAGAAGGGCCTGGTCGCGCTGGGCTACTGGGACCTGGGCTTTCGCAACGTCACCAACAGCAAGCACCCGATCACCAAGCCCGAGGACATGGAAGGCCTGAAGCTGCGCGTGATCCCCAACCCGGTGTTCCTCGACACCTTCAAGGCGCTCAAGGCCAACCCCGTGCCCATGGCCTTCGGTGAGCTGTTCAACGCGCTGGAGAGCAAGGCCGTGGACGGCCAGGAAAACCCCTTCTCGGTGATCCTGTCCAACAAGTTCTACGAAGTGCAGAAGTACGTGAGCGCCACGAACCATGTGTACGCCGCCAACATCATCCTGGTGAGCAAGCGCTTCTGGGACCGCCTCTCGCCCACCGAGCAGCGCATCATGCAGGAGGCGTTCAAGGAGTCGCAGGCCTACCAGCGCCAGACCAGCCGCGCCGCCGCGCAGGCCGCGGTCACCGAGCTGCGCGCAAAGGGCATGGTCTACAACGAGCTCTCGCGTGCCGAGCAGACGCGCATGTCGCAGATCGCCAAGCCTGTCACCGACAAGCTCGCGGCCGGCTACGACGCTGCCACCGTCAAGCTCTACAACGACGAACTCGCCAAGCTGCCCAGGTAAGTGCCGCCATTCCTGTATCCGACATGAAGATCCTTGTCCTGCACGGCCCCAACCTGAACCTGTTCGGGCGCCGCGAACCCCATATCTACGGTACCACCACGCTGGCACAGATCAACGAGCGCCTCCAGGCGCTGGCGGGCGAGCTGGGCGTGGAGCTCGACATCCTGCAGTCCAACCACGAAGGTGCGCTGATCGACAAGCTGCACGACTGCATCGATACCGCGCAGGGCGCCTTGCTCAATCCCGCGGGCTTGACGCAGAACGGCATACCCCTGCACGACGCGATCAAGGCCATGCCCTTTCCGGTGCTGGAAATCCACCTGTCGAACCTGGCCACGCGCGAGCCCTGGCGTCACCAGTCCATCATCTCGCCGGCCGTGCGCGGCACGCTGCAGGGTCTGGGCTGGCGCTCGTACACGGCAGGGTTGCGGGTGCTGGTGGAGATGCTCAACGACAAGGCGTGAGCGTCGCCGCATGCCGGCCTACACGGCGACGGCGGCGTTCGCAGTGCCTGGCTAGCGAAGTGCTGGCTTCCAGTCGCTGCCGGTCATCCCCACGAGGCTGTGCATGGGCATCCGTGTGCGGCCTCGTTGCATTCAGGGTAATCCCTGATTTTTCAAAAACGAACTAGTTCGTACATTTACGGTTCGAACCGATACCGGAGACAGATCCCATGGTCCGCAAGCTGCTCGATGGCTACTGCAAGTTGTTGTGCTTCGTGATCGCCACCTGCCTGGCGGTGATGGTGGTGCTGGTGTTCACCAACGTGGTGTTGCGTTATGCCTTCAATTCCGGCATCACCATCTCCGAAGAGCTCGCGCGCTGGCTCTTCGTCTGGATGACCTTCCTGGGCGCCATCGTGGCGCTGCATGAGAAGGGCCATCTCGGCACGGACATGCTCGTCGCGAAGCTCCCGGATGCAGGCAAGAAATTCTGCCTGTTCGTGGGCTACCTGCTGATGCTCTTCACCTGCTGGCTGGTCTTCAAGGGCACCTACGACCAGGTCGTCATCAACTGGACGGCCACCAGCGCGGCCATGGAGGTGTCGATGGCGATCTTCTACGGCTGCGGCATGGTCTTCGCGGTCTCGGGCGCAGTGATCCTGGCGCACGACCTCTGGCGCCTGGTCTCCGGCCAGATGGCGCGTGACGAGCTGGTCGGCGTGCGCGAGTCCGAAGAAGTGCCGCATGGCGGCAACGCCTGATCCCGGGAGCCCCGCATGACGATCACCATCTTCCTCAGCTCCCTGCTCGGCGCCATGGCGCTGGGCATCCCCATCGCCTTCGCGCTGCTGCTGTGCGGCGTGGCGCTGATGTGGCATCTCAACATGTTCGATGCGCAGATCCTCGCGCAGAACGTCATCAACGGCGCCGACAGCTTCCCGCTGCTGGCCGTGCCCTTCTTCATGCTGGCGGGCGAGATCATGAACGCGGGCGGCCTGTCGCGGCGCATCGTGAACTTCGCGCTGGCGCTGGTGGGCCATGTCCGCGGCGGCCTCGGGTATGTGGCGGTCGTGGCGGCGGTGTTCATGGCCGCGCTGTCGGGCTCGGCCGTCGCGGATGCCGCAGCACTGAGTGCGCTGCTGCTGCCCATGATGGTGGCCGCGGGCCACGACAAGGCACGCTCAGCCGGCCTGCTGGCTTCTGCCAGCATCATCGCGCCGGTGATTCCGCCCTCCATCGCCTTCGTGATCTTCGGCGTGGCGGCCAATGTCTCCATCACCAAGCTGTTCCTGGCAGGCATCGTGCCGGGCCTGCTGCTGGGCATCGCATTGGCAGCGACCTGGTGGTGGGTCGCGCGCAAGGAGCAGGCCACCGTGCCGGCCCGCAAGTCGCGGGCGGAGATCCTGGATGCGCTGCGCAATGCAGGCTTCGCACTCGGCCTGCCGGTCATCGTGGTGGTGGGCCTCAAGTTCGGTGTCTTCACACCCACCGAAGCGGCCGTGGTCGCGGCAGTCTATGCGTTGCTGATCTCCATCCTGGTCTACCGCGAACTGAAGGTCTCGCAGCTCTACGGACTCTTCGTGTCCGCCGCCAAGACCACGGCCGTGGTCATGTTCCTGGTCGCCGCGGCGATGGTGTCGGCCTGGCTGATCACCGTGGCGCAGCTGCCCGGCGAGGTGTTGGCGTTGCTGCAGCCCTTCCTCGACAGCCCGCGCATGCTGATGTTCATGATCATGATCCTGGTGATGGTCGTCGGCACGGCCATGGACATGACGCCGACGATCCTGATCCTCACGCCGGTGCTGATGCCTATCGTCAAGGCCGCGGGCATCGACCCGGTGTACTTCGGCGTGCTCTTCGTCATCAACAACGCCATCGGCCTGATCACGCCGCCGGTGGGCACGGTGCTCAACACCGTGGCCGGTGTCGGCAAGGTCAGCATGGACCAGGTCACGCGCGGCGTATGGCCCTTCATGGTCGCGCAGTTCCTGCTGCTGTTCCTGATGGTGCTGTTCCCGCAGATCGTCATGGTGCCGCTGAAGTTCTTCACGGGCTGACCGGCCCTTCGTACCGGAGCCGTCCGCG
Organism: Burkholderiaceae bacterium; assembly: GCA_965278985.1. Taxonomy (GTDB): domain Bacteria; phylum Pseudomonadota; class Gammaproteobacteria; order Burkholderiales; family Burkholderiaceae_C; genus CAISIP01. The sequence continues at coordinate 6,621,949 of OZ257131.1, forward strand.
CAGCGTGCGCCGTGGACGGGTTGCTCCCACAGGCGCACCAACCACCCTCGGAGACCCCACCATGAAACGTCTGATGATCAAAGCCACCCTGGCCGCCGTGGCGGTGACCCTGATGGGCACGGCCGGCGCGCAAGTGCGCGAGCACACCATCAAGTTCGCGACGCAGAACCCCAAGGGCCATCCCATCGTGACCGGCATGGAAAAGTTCGCCGAGATCGTGACCGCCAAGTCGGGCGGCAAGATCAAGGTCAACCTGTTCCCGGCCGGCGTACTGGGCGGTGATGCGCCGACCGTGTCCGCCATGCAGGGCGGCACGATCGAGATGGCCTCGATGAACTCCGGCATCCTGGCCGCACAGGTCAAGGAATTCGCCATCTACGACTTCCCCTTCCTGTTCTCGAACAGCAAGGAAGCCGATGCCGTGGTCGATGGCCCCTTCGGCAAGAAGATGCACGACCGCCTGCAGGAAAAGGGCCTCGTCGGCCTGAGCTACTACGAGCTGGGCTTTCGCAACATGACCAACGGCAAGCATGCGATCAACAAGGTCGAGGACATCGCCGGCCTGAAGATCCGCGTGATTCCCAACCCCATCAACCTGGACTGGGTCAAGGCGCTGGACGCCAACCCCGTGCCCATGGCCTTCCCCGAGGTGTATGCCGCGCTGGAATCCAAGGCCTTGGACGGGCAGGAGAACCCGCTCAACGTGATCCTGGCCAACAAGTTCGCCGAGGTGCAGAAGCACCTGGTACTGACCAACCACGTCTACAACCCGCAGTCCGTGATCATCAGCAAGAAGTTCTGGGACGGGCTGAACGCCGATGAGAAGAAGATCGTCACCGACGCGGCGGTCGAGTCCACCAAGGTCCAGCGCCAGGTGGCACGCGAGCAGGCCGCCAGCAACTTGGCCGACCTGAAGAAGGCCGGCATGCAGGTGACTGAGCTGTCCGCACCCGAGATGGCCAAGCTGCGCGACAAAATGAAGCCCGTGATCGCCAAGCACGCCGCTTCGGTGGGCCCGTCGGTCGTGGACGAGATCCAGGCCGAGATCGCCAAGGCGCGCTGATCCTGCAAGGCGCCGCCACCATGACGCAAGCCGTCACCCGCATCGCCGTCGCCGGCGCCGGCTACATCGGCCAGGCGCACATCGGCGCGGCGCGCGGCGTGCCGGGTGTGGTGCTGTCGGCGGTGGTGGACCCGTCGCCCGCGGCGGTGGCCGTGGCGCATGCGGCGGGCGTGCCGCTGTGTGCCACGCTGGAGGCGCTGTTGCAGCACGACCGGCCCGACGGCATTGTGCTGGCCACGCCCAACCAGCTGCATGTAGCCCATGCGCAGGCCTGCCTCGCGGCCGGGGTGCCCATCCTGCTGGAGAAACCCGTGGCTCCCACGGTGGAAGAGGGTGAGGTGCTGTTGCAGGCGCAAGCCGCCGCAGGCGTGCCCGTGCTGGTAGGCCACCACCGTGCGCACAGCCCCATCATGGCGAAGGCGCGCGAGGTGGTGCAATCGGGCCGGCTGGGGCGCATCGTGTCCGTGATGGGCAGCGCGCTGTTCCTCAAGCCCGACCACTATTTCGCGGATGCACCCTGGCGCAAGCAGCCCGGTGCCGGGCCGATCCTGCTGAACCTGATCCACGAGGTCCACAACCTGCGCATGCTGTGCGGCGACATCGTGGCCGTGCAGGCGCTGAGCAGCCATGCGGTACGCGGCTTTCCCGTGGAGGACACGGTCAGCATCGGCCTGCAGTTCGCCAACGGCGCGCTGGGCAGCTTCCTGCTCAGCGACACGGCGGCCAGTGCGCGCAGCTGGGAACAGACCTCGCAGGAGAACCCGGCCTACCCCAGCTACGACGACGAGGACTGTTATGTGGTCAGCGGCACCCACGGGTCGTTGTCGGTGCCCACCATGCGCCTGAAGTTCTATGCGCGCGACGAGGACCGGTCGTGGTGGAAGCCTTTCGCGATGGAGACGTTGCCCCTGGTGCGTGAAGACCCGATCGCTTTGCAGATGGCGCATTTCGGCGCCGTGGTGCGCGGAGAGGTGGCACCCTTGGTGAGCCTGCGCGACGGGCTGGACAATCTGCGCGTCACCGAGGCCGTGGTGCGCGCCGCGCGCACCGGCCAAACCCAGACCCTCGTCCCCACCTCCAACGAAAGCGCCCCATGAAGATCCTCGTCCTGAACGGTATCAACCTCAACATGTTTGGCAAGCGCGACCCCGCGCAGTACGGCACCATCACGCTGGCCGAGATCGACGCGCAGGTCACCGCGCTGGGCCGCGAACTGGGCGCCGAGGTGGAGTGCTTCCAGTCCAACATCGAAGGCGTGATGGCCGAGCGCATCCATGCCGCCCATGCCGAGGGCGTGGGCGCCGTGGTCATCAACGCAGGCGCCTGGACGCACTACAGCTATGGCCTGCGCGACGCGCTGGCGATCCTGAAGTGCCCCATCGTCGAAGTACACATGTCGAACATCCATGCGCGCGAGGCCTTCCGCCACACCTCGGTCATCGCCGAGATCGCGCGGGGCCAGATCGCCGGTTTCGGCGTCGAGAGCTACCTCCTGGGCCTGCGCGCGGCCGTGTCCGCCGCGCAGGCCGCATCCCCCAAGACCTCCTGACCGTCCTTCCATTTCCATGATCCGCGGCACCACCGGCCTCATCGCCCACATCGGCTACCCGACCCACACCTTCAAGTCGCCGATGATCTACAACCCGTATTTCGAGCATGCGGGCATCGATGCGGTGGTGGTGCCCATGGGGGTGAAGCCGGAGCACTACGCCGACGCACTGGCGTCCGTGTTCCGCATGACCAACATCGTTGGCGCGCTGATCACCATGCCCCACAAGGTCACGACCACGCGCCTGGTGGCCACGCTCAGCACCACGGCGCAGATCGCCGGGGCCTGCAACGCGGTGCGCCTGCAGAGCGACGGCAGCCTCTTCGGGGACCTTTTCGACGGCGAGGGCTTCGTGCGCGGCGTGCAGCGCAAGGGCGTGCGGCTGCAGGGCGCGCGTGCGCTGGTGGTGGGCAACGGCGGGGTGGGCAGCGCCATCGCCGCGTCGCTGGCGGCCGCCGGCGTGGCCGAGCTGCGGCTCTTCGATGCGCGGTCGGAGGCTTCCGAGGCCCTGGCCGCGCGCCTGCGCACGCACTACCCGGCGCTGCGGGTGTCCACGGGCTCCAACGATCCGGCCGGTTGCGAACTGGCCGTCAACGCGTCCCCGCTGGGTATGAACGACGGTGACCCGCTGCCCATGGACATGGGGCGGCTGGACCCTGCCACCTTCGTGGGCGAGGTGGTCATGAAGGCCGAGCAGACCCCTTTCCTGCAGGCCGCGCAGGCGCGCGGCTGCGCCGTGCAGGTGGGCACCGACATGCTCTTCGAGCAGATCCCGGCGTACCTGGAATTCTTCGGCCTGCCCAGCACCACCGCCGAGCAGTTGCGTTCGCTCGCGCAGCTGCGCTACTAGACGCGCCGGGCGATGCGGCTACAGTAGCCGCCATGACCACCCCCGCCGCACCGCTGCGCATCGACGAATCCGAGGTCGAGATCACGGCCATCCGTGCGCAGGGGGCGGGCGGGCAGAACGTCAACAAGGTCTCCAGCGCCATCCACCTGCGCTTCGATATCCCCGCCTCCAGCCTGCCCGAGGGCGTGAAGGAGCGGCTGCTGGCCTTGCGTGACAGCCGCATCACGCAAGAGGGCGTGCTGGTGCTCAAGGCGCAGTCCCACCGCACGCAGGACATGAACCGGCTGGACGCCTTCAGCCGCCTGCACGAGCTCGTGCAGGGCGTGGCGCTGCCACCGCGTGCGCGCAAGGCCACCAAGCCCACCTACGCGTCGCGCCAGCGTCGCCTGGAAGGCAAGGCGATCCGGTCGCAGACCAAGGCCCTGCGCAGCCGGCCGCTGGACTAGGGGCCCCGCCGATGCAGTCCGTTCCAGGCAACTCCCCGATCTCCATGGCTGCCCCGACCGACGACGCGTCCTTCTTCTCCGACCTGCCGGAGTCGCCCCGTGCAGGCGACACCTTCGACCCCCAGCGGTACCGCCCCGCGCCGGACAACTGGGCGCTGGTGGTGACCGACATCGTGGACTCCACCGTGGCCGTGGGCGAAGGTCGCCACAAGTCCGTGAATTTCGTGGCCGCCATGGCCATCGCCGCGCTGCGCAACCTCTGCGCGCCGACGAAGCTGCCGTTCCTCTTCGGCGGCGACGGCTCGGTGGTGATGGTGCCCCCATCGCATGTGCAGGAAGCCCGCGTGGTGCTGGCGCGCCTGCGCGGCGAGGCGCTGCGCAATTTCGGCTTCCGCCTGCGCGTCGGGCTGGCGCGGGTGGAGGAACTGCGCCGCTACGGCTGCGACGTGCTGGTGGGCCGCTTCGAGCCCACGCCCGGCAACAGCTTCGGCGTCTTCGCGGGCGGCGGCATCGCTACGCTGGAGGCCGCCGTGCGGGGGCAGGGGGACAGCGCGCTGCAGGCGCTGTCACAGGTGCCCGAGTCACTCGACGACGGCCAGCCGGTGGACCTGGGCGGCCTGTCCTGCCGCTGGGACCCGCTGCAGTCGGGCCGGGGCTGCATGCTCACGCTGATCATCCACGGTGCGGCCCATCCGGCGCAGGTGCATGCCGAGGTGATGCGCCTGGCCGGTGGCGCCACCGCCGCCCAGCCGGTGCGCAGGCAGACGCTGCGCGTGGGCTGGCCCCCCAAGGACTTCATGCTAGAGGCACGCGCCACGCGCCAGGGGGGGCTGCTGTGGCTGTCCGCCCTGCGGGTGCTGGCCAACACGCTGGTCGCGCGCATCGTGCTGGGCATCGGCCGCCCGGTCGGCGGCTTCGTGCCGACGAAGTACATCGACGAGATCACCACCAACACCGATTTCTGCAAGCATGACGAGACGGTGAGCTTCGTCATCGACTGCCCGCTGCCGGCGGTGGATGCGATCCGCGCCTACCTGGATGCGGAGATGGCGGCGGGGCGCCTGCGCTACGGTGCGCATGTGTCGCAGACGGCGCTGATGACCTGCCTCGTGAGCGCGGTGACGGACGGGCTGCACGTGCACTTCGTGGATGGCGGGGACGGCGGCTACACCATCGCCGCCAAGGGCATGAAGGCGTTGGCGCGCGCCGCGGCCGTGCAGGCCAGCTGAATTCCGACGCTCAGGCCGCGCGGTGGCGGCATCCGTGGCTTGAACTTCGGCGTCGGATCGAAGTCTGAAAACAAGGTGCTTATCTGCCTATGGCATCGGCGCGGTGGCGCTATGCTGCCAGCAAGACGTTGTCGTCGCTGTCGTTTTGACTGCCTGAACCTGCCTGAACTTGCCTGAGGGACATCCCATGATCGTTGTGCACCACCTGAACGACTCGCGCTCCCAGCGCGTGCTGTGGCTCCTGGAGGAACTGGAGCTGGACTATGACATCCAGAAGTACCAGCGTGATCCGGTCACCCGGCTGGCCCCGCCGGAGCTCCAGGCGATCCACCCGCTGGGCAAGGCGCCGGTCATCACGGACGACGAGCAGGTGGTGCATGAGTCCGGCGCCATCATCGACTACCTGATCCGCCACCACGGCAACGGCCGCTTGCAGCCTTCCATGGGCTGGCCCGAGTACGAGGCCTACCAGCAGTGGATGCACTACGCCGAAGGCTCGGCCATGCTGCCGCTGATGCTCAAGCTCTATACCAGCCGGCTGGGTGATGCGGCCGCGCCGCTGGCGCCACGCATCCAGTCCGAGATCGCCAACCACCTGGGATATGTGGAGGCGTCGCTGCAGGGGCACGAATGGCTGGTGGGCGATGCGCTGACCGGGGCCGACATCCAGATGAGCTTCGTGGGCGAGGCCGCGCGCGAGCTGCGCAAGTCCTATCCCAACATCGACGCCTGGGTGCGCCGCTTCCAGGCGCGGCCCGCCTACCAGCGGGCGCTGGAGCGTGGCGGCCCCTACGCGCTGGCGGCGGGCTGAGCCGGCGCGGCGCGGGGCGACCTCAGGACAGCCCCACCACGCACAGGACGATCAGCAGGCCCAGCGACAGGTTGGCCCGCACCCACACGCGGATGCTGGCCATGGCGGCGGCCCCGCTGGTCCAGGCCTGTTCCTGCACCGCGCGGTGCAGGCGCGGGTAGAGCACAAACCGGATGTGGCCGAAGATCGCCATCATCAGTATCCCCAGAGTCGCCATCAGCATCCAGGTCCAGGGCATGGGCACGCGCTCCCCGGTAGGCGTCTGCGCCGCGCCGGCGTACAGCATCATCATCCACAGGCCGCTCACCAGTGCCACCACGATGGCGCCGAGCACGGCACCGAAGAAGCGCTGGAGGACGTCGCGCAGGAGCGAGAGCTTCTGCGGCGGCGCCATGCGGTCCACCACCGGCCGCAGGAAGAACAACATGAAGACCATGCCGCCGACCCACACGATGAGGGACAGCAGGTGCAGGGTCTTGAGCGCGGCGTAGAGCATGGGGGCCTTCAGGGGGTGGTGGCGCATTCTAGGGACCGCGCGGCGCGGTCCTACATGCGCGTGCAGCCTTGATCCCTGTTGGCCCGAAAGGGGTCTGCGTACAGTCCCTCCCATTCCATCCACCAAGGAGCAAGTGATGTTGAAGTGGGCACTGATCTTCGCGTTGATCGCCATCGTCGCCAGCGTGCTGGGCTTCGGTGGTGTGGCTGCGGGCGCGGCAGGGATATCCAAGTTCCTGTTGCTGCTGTTCGTGATCGTCGCTATCGTCGTGATCGCAGCGCTGGTGTTCGGGTTCAAGGCCTTGCGCAAACCCTGACGCCGCGGGCGATCCCCGCGATCGCAGGCCCCCGGGCGCTGGCGCGTCCGGGGGCTTTGTTTTTGTGCCGGCGGGCACCGGCCACGACATTCGGCCACCACCTCCACCGTCCAACGTCAAAACAGGGAAGCAGCATGGATCTGGAACTCAAAGGCAAGCGTGCACTCGTGACCGGCGGCAGCCGCGGCATCGGCAAGGCCATCGCCCGGGCATTGGCGCGCGAGGGGGTGGATGTGGCGTTGCTGGCGCGCGATGCCACGGCGCTGCAGCAGGCGGCCGACGAGATCTCGGCCGACACCGGCCAGCGGATCGTCGGCGTGCAGGCGTCCACCACCGACGACGCGCAGGTCCGGCGCGCCGTGGCCGAGGCCGTGCAACGCCTGGGGGGCGGCATCGACATCCTGGTGAACGCCGCGGCCGAGCCCGCCGGGTATGCCGCGCCACCCCAGCTCGCGGAGATCACGGGCAGCTTCCTGCACGGCGAGATGGACACCAAGGTCATGGGCTACATCCGCTGCGCACGCGAGGTCGTGGCGGGCATGCGCGAGCGCGGCTGGGGCCGGGTGCTCAACATCAGCGGCCTGGCGGCGCGGCAGACCGGCAGCGCCGTGGGCAGCATCCGCAACGTGGCCGTGGTGGCGTTGACCAAGAACATGGCCGACGAGCTGGGGCCCTCGGGCATCAACGTCAACGTGGTGCACCCGGGCATCACCCGCACCGAGCGCACGGCCGCGCTGGTCCAGGCGCGCGCCACGGCGCAGGGCGTGGCGCCGGCCGAGGTGGAGGCCCAGATGGCGGCCGGCAACTCCATCCGCCACCTGGTCGACGCCTCCGAAGTGGCCGACGTGGTGGTGTTCCTGTGCTCGCCGCGGGCCCGGGCCATCAATGGCGAGGTGATCGCTGCCGGAGGCGGCGCGCCGCGTGCCATCTATTACTGAGCCGCTGGCTGTCCGGCAGCGGCGGCCGCGTCACAGTCCGGACGCACTCTTTTCCGGCTTGTCCGAATAATCGACTGCCATCCCACCCTTCCATGGTGGGTGGAAGCGCAGCATGAAACGCGTGTCGAAATGGCGGGAGCGTATCCCCGGCCTGCACCGCCACTGGATTCTCCCGGCCATCGCCCTGCTGGCGCTGACGGCCACATTGGCGCTGTGGCATGTGTTCAGCGAATTCCAGCTGCGGCGCGAACAGGCCCAGTCCCGCGTGCAGTCCGTCGCCGCGCTGCGCGTGGCCCAGGTCGAGACCTGGGTGCAGCGGCAGATGCGGCTTGCCGATTTCCTGGTCGACAGCAGCTTCCTGGGCGACCTGTACCTGCGCTGGCGGGAGCAGGGCGACAGCGCAGCCGGCGAGCACATGCTGCAGCGGATCGTCAAGTTCCGCCACTCCAACGATGCGGACGCCGCATTGGTCGTGGATGCGGACGGCAACGTGCTGGCGAGCGAACACCCCGCGGCGGAAAGCCCGTCCCCGGACATGGTGCGTGCCGTGCAGCGCGCCATCGCCACGCGCAGCCCCGCCCACACCACGATCTACCGCCAGGACGGATCGGCGATGCCGCTGCGCATGGACGTGGTGATCCCGCTGCTGGCCACGGGCACGCCGCCGCGTGGTGCGATCGTCGTGCGCATCGATCCGCAGCGCTCGCTCTACCCCCTGCTGGGCGAGTGGCCCGTGCCCACTACCACAGGCGAATCCATCCTGTGGCAGGAAGCCGATGGGCAGCTGACCGCGCTGAGCGATGCGCGCTGGCACCGTGGCAGTGCCACGCGGCTGGTGCGCCCGCTGCCGTCCACCGGTCCGTTGGCGGATCCCGCGCATCGCAGCGCACCCTCGCCGTCGCTGATCGTCACGGGCAAGGACTACCGCGGCGCGACCGTGCTCGCATCCGTGCTGCCGGTGCCGGGCACCGACTGGTGGCTGGCCGCCAAGATCGACCTGGACGAGGTGGACCAGCCGACATGGGCCGCCGCGGGCTGGATGCTGGCGGCGGTGTTGCTGGCGCTGGTGGGCATCGCCTTCGGCGGCAGGCTGTGGATGCAGCGCATGGAGTTCGACAACGGCCGGCGCGAGCGCGACGCCCACCGCGAACGCCTCAAGACCCTGAGCCTGTTGGAGGCCATCGCCTCCAGTACCTCCGAGCTGATCTTCGCCAAGGACCTGGAGGGCCGCTTCATCTTCTACAACCGCGCCTCCGCGGAGATGTTCGGCAAGTCGTCGACCGAGATGCTGGGCCGCACCATCGCGGACCTCTTCGGCGAGGAACTGGCCGCGCGGCTCGCGCCCAACGACCGCGCGGTGCTGGAGAGCCTGCGCCAAACCGCCTTCGAAGAAGTGCTGCCGACGCCGCGCGGCGTGGTGGCGCTGGAGTACACCAAAGCGCCGCTGTACGACGGCGAAGGCCGGCTCATCGGGCTGATCAACGTGGCGCGCGATGTCACCGGCATGCGCCAGGCCGAGCGGGCGCTGCGGGACAGCGATGCGCACTACCGCAGCGTGGTGTCCGTGCTGGCCGAAGGCATCGTCGTCTGTGACACCGAGGGCAAGGTGATCAGCTGCAACCCCGCCGCCGAGACCATCCTCGGCGTGCAGCAGGCGCACTGGCGGGGCGCCCCGATCGTGCCGCCGGGCTGGGTGCCCTTGTACGCCGACGGCACGCCGATGCCGGTGGAGGCGACGCCACCGGCGCGGGCCCTGGCCGGCGCCGGCGCGCAGCGCGATGTGGTCATGGCACTGCGCAGCCCCAGCGGCGCGCAGGCGTTCTACAGCGTGAGTTCCACGCCGGTGCTGGCCAGCGACAGTGGTGCCTTGCTGGCCGTGGCGACCTCCTTCGTGGACGTGACCCACAAGCGGCGCATGGAGGCCGACCTGGAGCGCCACCGCGACGCGCTTGAAGAGCTGGTGGCCGAGCGCACCTCGGCGCTGCAGTCCGCGTACGCCGCGCTGGAGGATGCGGCAGGCTTCAACCGCACCATCTCGGATTCCATCCCCGGCATGGTGGCCTACTGGGACACGGGCCGCCGTTGCCGCTACGCCAACCGCGCCTACGCGCAGTGGTTCGGCGCCATCCCCGAGAAGCTGCTGGGCATACACGTCGAAGACCTCTTCGGCGAGGCGACCTACGCCCACATCCGCCCGCGGATGGAGGCGGCGCTCACGGGCGCGCCCCAGGTTTTCGAGCGCGAGAACCGCCGGGCCGATGGCGAGGTCGCGGTACTCCAGGTCCACATGGTGCCCGAGAAGGACTCGGCCGGTCGCACCAAGGGCGTGCTGGTCATGGCCTTCGACATCACGGCGCTCAAGCGCTCCGAGCAGGCCCTGCAGAGTTCCAACCACCAGCTGGAGCTTTCGCGCGACAAGGCCGAGGCTGCGAACCGCGCCAAGAGCGCGTTCCTGGCCAACATGAGCCACGAGATCCGCACCCCCATGAATGCCGTGATCGGCATGGCGCACCTGCTGTCGCGCGATGCGATGTCGCCCACGCAGCGTGACCGCCTGGGCAAGATCGACGCCGCTGCGCAGCACCTGCTGCGCATCATCGACGACATCCTGGACCTGTCCAAGATCGAGGCCGGCAAGCTGCACCTCGAGGACAGCGTGTTCTCACTGCATGGCGTCTTGCGCTCCACGGTGGAGATGCTGCACACGGGCGCCAAGCGCAAGGGGCTGGACCTGGAGGTCGACATCGCGCCGCTGCCCGACCAGGTGCGCGGCGACTCCACGCGCCTGTCGCAGATGCTGATCAACCTGTTGTCCAACGCCATCAAGTTCACGGATACGGGATGGGTGCGCCTGCGCGTGCAGCCGGTGCAGGAAGACGGCGCGCGCCTGCAGCTGCGCGTGGAGGTGCAGGACACGGGCATCGGCATCCCGACCGAGCGCCAGGCCCAGCTCTTCCACAGCTTCGAGCAGGCCGACAGCTCCACGACGCGCCGTTTCGGCGGCACCGGCCTGGGATTGGCGTTGACGCGCCAGTTCGCGGAGGCCATGGGTGGCCAGACCGGCGTCATCAGCCTGCCCGGCTCGGGCAGCACCTTCTGGGTCACGGCGTGGATCGCGCATGCCGATCCCGCGCACAAAGTCTTCCTGCCGGTGCAGGCGCAGCCGGCCACCGCGGCACCGCGCCGCGCTCCGGAAGGCCGCAGCGCCCTGCAGACGCACCTGGAGCGCTTGCGTCGGCGGCACGCCGGCAAACGCATCCTGCTGGCCGAGGACAACCTCGTGAACCAGGAGGTGGCCAGTGAACTGCTGCGCATGGCGGGCCTGGACGTGGACACGGCCGAGACCGGCGAGGAGGCCATCGCGATGGTGCGGTCGCACCACTACGACCTGGTGCTGATGGACATGCAGATGCCCGAGACCGATGGCCTGCAGGCCACGCGCGCCCTGCGCGCCGCCGGGCACGCCATGCCGATCATCGCCATGACGGCCAACGCCTTCGTGGAGGACCGTGCCGCCTGCCTGGAGGCCGGCATGGACGACCACCTGGCCAAGCCCGTGAACCCGGCGTCGCTGTACGGCAGCCTGCTGGGCTGGATGTCGAAAGACGCATCCGGCGAGGCGCGCGCCTGGTCGGCCAGTGAGCTGGAGGCGGAGTCGGTCTACTGAGCGGCGCGTTGGCACGCGGTGTCAGCTATCCATTGCGCCGCTCGCCAACAGATCGCTTGAACAGCAAGGAAGTCCCATCCAGTGCACCCGTGGAACCGGCTTTGCCGGGCCACCGGGTGCGCCCCCCAGTGGGGGGTATAGGACGCTACACGCAGTGAGCGTCCGTAACGGGGGGCGTTCTATTTCAGCGTACCTGGATCTCGACGCGCCGGTTGCGGGGTTCGGCCACGCCGTCGCGGGTGCTGACCAGCAACTCCCGCTTGCCACGGCCCACGGCCTCGATGCGCCGCGCGTCGATGCCTTCCTGGATCAGCCGCTCGCGCACCAGGCGGGCGCGCTGCATGGAGATGTCGTCGTTGAGGGTCTCGGTGCCCAGCGTGTCGGTATGGCCGATCACCAGGACCTCCGGCGCCGGGTGTTTGGCCACCTCGGCCAGTATCTCCCGCAGCCGCTGCGCGGAGTCCGACGTGAGCCGGTCGCCCCCGATCTCGAAATACACCACGTAGCTGCGCCGCGCGGGAGGCAGCGCGTCGTAGAGCGCGGGATGCCGTGCCCGCACCGCCTCCGGGCTGGCCATGGAGGTCCGTGCGCCTTCGGCCGAGATCTGCGCCGTGGCATAGGGCTGCGACAGCTCGGCCTGTCCCCCGGCGGAACGCACCACCACGCCACTCGGCGAGCCGTCGGCCTGTGGCAGCAGCGTGATGCGATCGGGCTTCGGGGCGGCGGGCCGGGGTGCGGGAGGCGGGGCCTGGCAGGCGGTCAGGGCGGCCAATGCCAGCAGCGTGCCGGCGCGCCACGTCCACTCATTCATCGGGCGCGACCTCCACGATGAAGTCCGTGCCGCGGATGCCCACCGTGGTCGTGCCCGTGGCCACGCGCACCGCCGCGGGGCGGAAGCGGCCCAGCAGCCCGGTGATGTAGCGCATGGTGCCGCGCAGGATGGTGGTGTCCGAACTGCCTTCCTGGGTCTTCGGGTCGAAGCTGAACTGGTTGATGACCACGGTGGACGCAGGCCCTACGCTGATGCGCGTGTCGTCGCGCAGCGTGATGCCGGCACTGCCACCCGGCGCGACGACGATGCGGTCCTTCTCCTGCACCCCATCGCCCACGCGCAGGGGCATGGACTGGCCGTTGCGCTCGACCGCTACGTCGCCCCGCACGATCTTGGCCGTGCCGCTGTCGGCAGCCATCGCGCCTGCGCCGGCGCAGGCCAGGGCCGCGCAGGCCGCCGCATGTATGAACCACTGTGATCGCGCCATGTGTTCCTGAAGAAGAGAGTTCCGCCAGCTTGCCATCCGCACGGACCATCCGCAGGTGCCACGCCTCAAAAAACGCAGCCATGGATGGTACGCGGCGCCGCGCGTCGTGCAGCAGCGAACGCTGCGGTTCAGTTGCAGCGGCGCATCAATCCTTGTGCGATGCATTACCGATGGGCACCTGGTGGCCTTCAGCTGCACATCGCGCGGAGGTCCTCGGGGATGGGCACGGCGCGGATGCCCGGGCTGCCATCCTCGCGTGCCGCGGCAAAAATGCGCACCTCGTTGCATTCCAGGATCAGCGTCTCGCCCCGCGTGATGCGGTAGCGCTGCACGAAGCTTTTGGTGCGCCACTCTGCCACGCTGGTGTCGATGTCCAGCGTGTCGCCGTAGCTCGCGGTGGCGACGAACCTGGCCTGGGTGTCCACCAGCGGGGTGCCGATGATGCCGTGGCTGGTGGTCAGCTGGTGCCAGGGCGGTACGCCGCACTGCACGAAGAATCTGCGCGAGGCCGCGTCGATCCAGCGGAAGAAATTGGGAAACCAGACGATGCGCGCGGGGTCGCAGTCGCCGAATTCCACCTGCACGGTGTAGGTGACGTGTTTGCTCATGGTGGTCCAGGGAGGCACCGGTTGGGCACCGGTGGGGCGCCGGGGGAGGAACGGGGCCAGCCGCGATTGTGCCGTCCGCCGCGCGGGCCCCGCTCGGCCGCCCAGGGTGCTGTTACGCTAGTGCTCCGTTTCCAGCCCCCCGAAAGACACCCATGCGCAAGACAACCCGCCGACGTCTGTTGTGGGGCAGTGCCGCCGTGGTGGGCGTGGCGGCCGTGGGCGCGGGGGCGGTCGCGTACCGCATGTTGTACCCGCCGCCGGCACCCATCGGCTTCGAGGTGCCACCCGACCTGCTGGCGCAGGCCCGGGCGCTGCTGAAGAAATACCCGGCCGTCGATGCCCACGCGCATCCGGGTCGCACCTTCGTGGAGGGCGCCGAGCACCTGTCGCCTCTGGTGTGGCTCTATGCGAAGCAGGGCACTTTCGAAGACCGCACCGTGCAGGCCATGCGCGAAGGTGGCCTGGCGGCGGCCGTGTTCGCGGCGGTGTCCGACTTCCAGGTGCTGAGCCCGAAGGATGAACTGCTGGCGGCATCGCGCGACTTCCAGCCCGGCGAGGCCTTGGCGAGCTACAAGCGCCAGATCGGCCACCTGCAGGCGCTGTCGGCGCGGGGACTCGTGGCGCCGGTGCGGGGCCCCGCCGACATCCAGGCCGCGCACGCGGCCGGCAAGGTGGGCGCGATGCTGGCCGTGGAAGGCGGCGACTTCCTGGAGGGCCGCCCCGAACGCGTGGCCGAGGCCTTCGCCGACGGCGTGCGCTCGATCACGCTGATGCACTACCGCAACAACGAGCTGGGCGACACCATCACAGGCTCGCCCGTCCACGGCAAGCTGACGGACGCGGGCATCGCCGTGGTCAAGGCCATGAACGCCGCGGGCATGCTGGTGGACGTGGCCCATGCCTCGGAGGCCACGGCCATGGGCGCCTTGCGGGCCACCAGCAAGCCGGTCATGGCCTCGCATGTGCACATCCATGACCGCAGCGGTGTGGCCAGCCGTCGCTTCATCTCGCTGCCGCTGGCCAAGGCGGTGGCCGAGACGGGCGGTGGCGTGCTGGGCGCCTGGCCCGCGGGCATCGGCATCCACGACCTGTTGGGTTTCGTGGACCGCAGCTTCGCGCTGGTGGACGCCATCGGCATCGACCATGTGTGCCTGGGCACGGACATGGATGCCAACTACAAGCCGGTCTTCGACACCTACACCAAGCTGCCGCTGTACGTGGCGGGCCTGTTGCAACGGGGCATGCACGAGCCCGAGGTGGCCAAGCTGATCGGTGGCAACTTCCTGCGGGTTCTGTCGGCACAGCAGGCCTGATGGTGCCGCTGTGCCGAGCTGGGGGGGCGCTTACGCCGGTTCGATGCCCGCGGCCTGCAGCATGGCGCGCTGGCGCGCGAAGTCTTTCTGCACGTAGGCGTCGGACTGCTCCGGTGTCTGGACCAGCGGCCGGTAGCCATCCACCTTGCCCTTCTCGACGATCTCGGGGTCGCGCAGCACCGCGTCCACATGCTGGTACAGCTGGGCGACCAGCGGCCGTGGCGTGGCCGCGGGCACGAAGAAGCCGCTCCAGCTGTCCACCACCACACCGGGGTAGAACTCGCTGAGCGTGGGCGTGTTCGGCAACTGCGGCAGGCGTTGTGGCCCGGTGATGGCCAGGATGTGGACCTTGCCGCCCTTGGCCAGGGCCAGCGCGCCACTCACGGGTGACCACACGGCGTTCAGGTTGCCGCCCAGCAGGTCGGTGTTGAGCTGGTTGGAGTTGTAGCGCGCATAGGCGTGGTCCAGCTTGGCGGCGTTCTGGAACATCTTGTTGGACACTTCGGCCGTGGTGCTGCCGCCGCCCATGGCGTTGCGCGCCGGATCCTTGCGGATGCGTTCGGCCAGCGCGGGCACGGTGAGGTTGGCGTCCTCGGCGCGCACCAGGATGCAGAAGTAGGACTCCAGCATCACGGTGATCGCCGCGAAATCCTTGGCCGGGTCGTACTGCAGCTTCTTGAACAGCGCGGGCGCCGCCGTCAGGGAGGAATTGGTCGCGTACAGCAGTGTGTGGCCGTCGGGCCGGGCCTTCGCGGCCAATGCCGTGCCAATGGTGCTGCTGGCGCCGGGGCGAAGTTCGACGATCACCGGCTGGCCGATGCGCCTGCTGAGCTTGTCGCCGAAGACGCGGCTGTACACGTCCGGTGGCGAGCCGCCGGAGAAGGGCACGACCAGCGTCACGGGGCCACTGGGGAACGCCTGTGCGGACGCGCCAGGGTGCTGCAGCGCCAGCGGCGCGGCCATGGCGCCCAGCCATGCCAGCGAGCTGCGCCGGGTGATGGCGAGCGTGGTGGCGCCAGGGGTCTGGCTGGCGGCGGTGGTGTCCGTGCCGGTGCTCAATTCGTGGTCAGGAACCATAACAGTCTCTCCTCTTGTAGTGGCCATGCGCTGCGTTTGTGCAGCAAGGCGCGGTTGTCCCAGATCAGCAGTTCTGCGTCTGCCAGCGCGTATTCCCACGGCGTACCGTGCGTTTCCACATAGGGCCACAGCCGCTCCAGCAGCGCGCGGCTCTGCGCCTCGTCCAGGCCCACCACGGGGCTGTCGATGCGTGCGGGCAGGAACAGGTAGGGCTGCCCGTCCGGGTCGTGCATGACCAGCGGATGCGCGAAGCCGCGTTCGCGCTCGGCCCAGGGCAGCTGCGCCGCCTCGCCGGGCGGCTGCACGTCCACGCCGCGTGGGTGCGTGTAGTGGCGGGCTTGCAGGGGGGCAATCTCCTGCTTCAGGGCCTCCGGCAGCGCCGCATGCACCCGCACCATGTCCGCGAAGCCGTTGCGGCTGCCGTTCGCGGGCATGCGCACCGCGTACAGCATGGACAGCTGCGGCACCGGGGCCGACTGGCTGTAGTCCACGTGCCACATGTGGGCGGCGTCGGTGGGGGGTGGTGCCGCGGGGATGGACGCGGCGTCGCGCAGGCTCACGAAGATGTGGTCACCCGCCGGGCCGCTCAGGCTGGGGTGGCGCACGCGTGCGGGCCGCACCGTGCCCATGTGGGCGGCCAGCGCGACCAGGGCCTCCGCATCGAGGTGCACATCCTCCAGCACCAGCACGCGGTGGCGCGCGACGAGGCTGCGCAGCGCCGCGGCGTCGTCCGGGTGCGAAGCCAGGTCCTGCAGCGTCCGGCCGCGCACGCGCACGCCAAAAGCGGCGTCGAGTGGCAACACCTGCAGGGTGCCGCTGCGGGCGTCCGCGTCGTGGGCAAGGGGCAGCATGGTCATGGTGGGGTCCTTACTCGACACGTATGGAATTCGCGGCGATAAGCCGGCGCCAGTACGCGTCCAGCGTCTTCACCGAAGCCAGGAACTGCGCGCCACGTTCGCGGCCGGGCGCCATCATGGCCACCTCCAGGAACTGCCGGTAACCCGCGCCCTGCATCGCGGCGGACAGCTCGGCGCCCAGCTGCTCGGCGATGGCCGGCGGCACACGCGCGGGGGCGAAGAAGCCGAACCAGCCGATCACGTCGAAGCCCTCGATGCCGGCCTGCTGGAAGGTCGGCACCTGCGGCAGGCCCGGCACGCGCTGCGTGCCGGTCACGGCCAGCAGCCGCAGCTTGCCCTGCGCGGCCTGCGGTGCCAGCAGCACGGGCGTGCCCAGCGTCCACTGCACGCGGTTGGCCAGCAGGTCCACCACCATGCCGGCATCGCCCTGGTAGGGCACGTGCACCGAGTCCAGGCCGTAACGCCGCTTGAACTCCTCGCCGATCACGTGCGCCGTGCTGCCCAGGCCCGAGCTGGCGTAGCTGGTGCGGCCCGGGTTCGCGCGCAGCCAGGCGATGCACTCGGCCACGGTCTGCAGGTTCAGTTCGGCGGGCACGGCCAGCACCACGGGCACCTCGCAGGCCGCGGCCAGCGGCGTGAAGTCGCGCAGCGCCTCGTAGCCGGCGTCGCTGCGCAGGATGGGTTGCTGCACCAGGGAGGTGTTGTTCAACAGGATGGTGTAGCCGTCGGGCGGCGCGGCGAGCACCGTGCGCGCGGCCAGCAGCGTGCTGCCGCCGGGCTTGTTGTCCACCACCACCGGCTGGCCCAGGCGCGTGCCCAGGTCCTTGGCCACGGCGCGGGCGATGGCGTCGCCCGTGCCGCCGGGCGGAAAGGGCACCACCAGGCGCACCGGCCGCTCGGGAAAGGTTGCGGCCCAGGCCCCCGCGCCCAGTGCGGAAAGCGCTCCCACGGCCAGGGTCTTGAGGGTGTCTCGGCGGTGCGGCATGGGTGTCTCCGGGGTGCATGCGGGCTGTCTCCCGCGTGTCAGTTGGCGCCGCATTGTGGGAGCCTCGCGCCGGCGGCGGGCTTAGCATCCCGATATGCGAACACGATCTGTGACCGTGCGGTCCCGACAGATGGCCCCCAGCGCGGGTGGCACCGGGCCCATGGCCGTGGCGCGCGTGCTAGGCGTGCTGGAGGCCTTGTCCAGCGGCGTGGCGCCGCTGTCGCTGTCGGAGCTGGGCCGCATGCTGGGCATCCCGAAGTCCAGCCTGTTCACGCTGGTCGGCGAGATGGTGCAGCTGGGGCTGGTGCACCGCGACGAGGAGGGGCGTTACCAGCAGCATGGCCGCTCGCGCCGGCTGGGCCTGCAACTCGTGTCGCCGATGTCCTTCGCCGCGGTGGTGCGCGAGGTGCTGGCCGGCATCGGTGCGACGCTGGGCATGACGGCCACCCTGGGCCGGCTGGACGCGGCCACGCGCGCACTGATCTACATCGACCGCTGGGACGTGCCAGACCCGGTGCGTTTCGCCGTCAGTTACGGCCAGCCGCTGGACCTGCACTGCCGCGCGGCCGGCAAGCTGCTGGTGGCCCACCAGCCGCGCCAGCGCTGGGCCGATTGGCTGGGGCCGGAGCCTTACCGCAGCATGACCGCGGAGACCCATCTGCGCCTGCGCACGCTGGCGCCCGAGCTGGCACGCATCGCCACCGAAGACATCGCCTGGTCGCGCGGCGAGAGTTTTCCGGGTGTGGGAAGCTGTAACGTGGGGGTGTGGGGTGCCGATGGGCTGGTGCTGGCGGCGCTGGGCATCGAGGCACCGCTGGCACGGCTGCAAACAGCCATGCAGGCGCGCATCGTCGAGGTGTTGCGTGCGTCGGCCCAACGCCTGTCCGACGCCATGCACAGCCGCGGGATCACGCAGCAGAACCTGGAGGTGCACGTCTGAAGTCTTTGCCACGAGCTTGTATTTATGACAGTGGCGCAGTGGTGCACGTGGACGTTGCGCGCAGCCAAGGCCATGGCGCACGCGGACGTTGCGCACTGGCAAGGCGGTGGGCAGTGATTTGCCGTCTCCGGCCCACGCTCGCGGACCAGCGCAACAGTGCGTCACCGTGGCTGGCGCGAAGTTCTTCCCGATCGGGCGGGCCGGGTCACAGCCGCGACTGGGGCCTGCGTCGGCAAACCCCAGCCCACCACCTCACGGGGGTTGGTGGGCGGACGTTGCGAGCAACATCCAACATCCAACAGCCAAATTCCGGAGCCCGGAGCCCGGAGCCCGCATTCGCTGGCGCGCCCACGCGCAACGACGGGTGGGTGGTGCGGGTGCGCCGGCGCAGGCCCCATTCGCGCATGCCACACCTGCTTGTGCGCCTACCCCGGTGTTCGCGCTACCCCGATGGCACACCAGAAGCACTGCTGCGCGAGCGAGGGCCGGAGCCGGCGCACCCGTACCACCCTCCCTGCCAAAAGCGCTGGATCGCTGACCCCCTGACCCCCAGACCCCGTCCCCAAAAAGTACCCAGCCAAAGCTCAAGACACCAAACTGCCGAACACGTAGGACGCCATGGTCACCCCCATCACATGGTCCAGGAAGAGCCTGCGGCCCACGTCGTCCCCTGCAGCGCCGGCCACCACCAGCAGCGGCATGAGGTGGTCTTCACTGGGATGCGCCTGGCGGGCTGAGGGGGCGCTGTCCCACTGCAGCAGCAGCTTGTCGCGCTGCTGCGGGTTGGCCTGCGTGACGGCATGGTTCAGGTAGGCCTCGAAGGCATCGGCCACGGCCGTGGATTCGGGCCGGCCGAAGCCACGCATGTTGTGGTAACTCAGGCCGCTGCCGAGGATCAGCACGCCATCGCTGCGCAGCGGCGCGAGCAGGGCGCCCACGCGCAGGTGCTCGGCGGGGTCGTAGCCGGCTTTCAGCGACAGCAGCATCACTGGCATGTCGGCGGCGGGGTACATCAGCTCCAGCGGCACGAAGCTGCCGTGGTCCAGGCCGCGCCGCGGGTCTTCGCCGCAGCGCACGCCGCCGTCCACCAGCAACTGCCGTACCTGCGTGGCCAGTGCCGGGGCGCCCGGGGCGGGGTACTGCAGGTGGTAGGTGTGGTCGGGAAAGCCGTAGTAGTCGTAGTCCATCGCGGGTTGCGCCGCGGTCGACACCGTGAACTCCGGAGCCTCCCAGTGCCCCGTGACCACCAGCACCGCGCGCGGCTGCGTGGGCAGCTGGGACGGCAGGCGGCGCAGCGCCGCCTCGGTCTTCGCATACTGTTCGCGCAGGCCGGGCACATGCGGCCAGGGGCCGCCACCGTGGGACACGAAAAGCGTGGGCAGGGTCGGTGTGGCCATGGTCTCCCTCCGTGTGGACGCGCATCCGCGGGTGAGGCGTGCTGCGCGGGTGCCGGTGCCGGTGCCGACATGGGCCCAATGTAGCGGAGACGCGGCACCCCTGCGCGCGCCAGCGACATCGCCCCGCGCCAGCGGTGGTGTCAGCCGAAATCTTCCTCGCGGAACTCCTGGGCTGCGCGCGTGCCCGCCTCGACGGCACGGGCTTCGGCATTGCGCAGGTCCACGCGGCGGATCTTGCCGGAGATGGTCTTGGGCAGCTCGGCCACGAACTCGATGCGCCGCACGCGTTTGTAGGGGGCCAGCTGCGCGCGCGAGAAGGCGAAGATGTCGGCCGCAAGCGCGCGGTCGGGCTGGTGGCCCGGCGCGAGGATCAGGTAGGCCTTGGGCACTGCCAGGCGGATCGGGTCCGGACTGGGCACCACCGCCACCTCGGCCACGGCCGTGTGCTCCATCAGCGTGCTCTCCAGCTCAAAGGGGCTGATGCGGTAGTCCGAGGCCTTGAACACGTCGTCCGCGCGGCCCACGAAGGTGATGTAGCCGTCCGCATCGCGCTGCGCCACATCGCCCGTGTGGTAGTGGCCGCCGCGCATGACTTCGTCGGTTTTCTCCGCGCTGTCCTCGTAGCCGTCCATCAGGCCCGTGGGCCGTGGCGCCAGCACCAGGCTGACCTCGCCCTCGGCGGCCGGCTGTTCGTCGGCGTCGAGCAGCACCACCGTATAACCCGGCAGCGGGCGGCCCATGGAGCCGGGCTTGAGCGGCTGGCCGGGCGAGTTGCCGATCTGCGCCGTGGTCTCCGTCTGGCCGTAACCGTCGCGCAGCGGCAGCCCCCAGGCCTGTTGCACGCGTTCGATGATCTCGGGGTTGAGCGGCTCGCCGGCACCGATGACCTCGCGCAGACTCAGGCGGGGCCGGTGGGCCGCGAGGTCCTCCTGGATCAGCATGCGCCACACCGTGGGGGGCGCGCACAGGCTGGTTATCCGGTGGCGCGCCAGCACCTCCAGCAGCGCCGGTGCCTGGAAGCGCGCCATGTTGAACAGGAACACGCAGGCACCCGCGTTCCACGGCGCGAAGAGGCAGCTCCAGGCATGCTTGGCCCAGCCCGGGGAAGAGATGTTGAGGTGCACGTCACCGGGCTGCAGGCCGAGCCAGTACATGGTCGACAGGTGGCCCACCGGATAACTCTGGTGGGTGTGCAGCACAAGCTTGGGCTTGGAGGTGGTGCCCGAGGTGAAGTAGAGCAGCAGCGGGTCGGTGGCGAGCGTCTCGCCATCGGGCACGAAGCGGCTGTCATGGTGCCGGCTGTCCGCGAAGTCCTGCCATCCCGCCTGCGGCGCACCCACGCTGATGCGGGTGTAGCCGCCCTCGACCTGCGCGAACTTCGCGCAGTGCGCGCTGGCCGCGATCACATGGCGCACGCGGCCCCGCGCCACGCGGTCGCGCAGGTCCTCGGTGGTCAGCAGGGCGGTGGCGGGGATCACCACGGCGCCGAGCTTGAAGGCGCCCAGCATCGCCTCCCACAGCGCGACCTCGTTGCCCAGCACCAGCAGGATGCGGTCGCCGCGGCGCACGCCCAGTGCACGCAGGTGGTTGGCCACCTGCGAGGACCGGGCGGACATCTCGGCGAAGCTGAGCCGCTGTTCGCTGCCGTCTTCTTCCAGGATGTGCAGCGCGGGGGCATCGTTGCCGCGCGCCAGCACGTCAAAATGGTCCAGCGCCCAGTTGAAGCGGTCCAGCTGTGGCCAGCGGAACAGGCGGGTGGCAGTGTCGTAGTCCTCGCGGTGCTGCAGCAGCAGGTCGCGGGCGGCCAGGAAAGCGGAAGCGCTGGATGGCATGGGGAGTCTCCTGTTCTCGGATGGGCGTGTGGTGCGCAGGACTGCAGCCCTCGCGGCAGGGCCATGGTAACCACCTGCAGCCTGCCTTCGCGCCGCTGCTCCGGCATGGTCCTACAGCGGTGCCGCGCGCTGGCCGATCCTGCGCGGAACGGGCAGCGCCTCTAATGGAGCCTCGACCCGGTTGCCACCACGCCGGGCAACCGGAGCCCCTTGATGGGGCCCGATGTTCAAGCCACCAAAAGGGAGCACCACCATGAACGCACGCGAAAAGAATTTCACCGACCCCGTCGAAGCCCGCACCAAGCTGTGGGAACTGATCAAGGACATCCGCTTCGCGATGTTCACGACCCGCCATGCCAACGGCCACCTGCATTCACGCCCGATGACGACGCAGAACTCCAGCATCGACGAGGACAGCAGCCTGTGGTTCTTCATGGCACGCGACGACGATCCCGTTGCCGACCTGACCGCCGACCCGACCGTGAACCTGGTCTATGCGGACCCTGGCGCGGACAGCTATGTGTCGGTGTCCGGCAAGGCCCGCGTCGTCGAGAACCTCGACAAGAAGCGCCAGCTGTGGAGCAAGCCTGCCGAGGCCTGGTTCCCCGGTGGCCCGGAGAATGCCAACCTGGCGCTGGTCGAAGTGCAGATCGTGCACGCCCATTACTGGGATGTGCGCGAGAGCAAGATCGTGCAGATGTTCCAGATGGCCAAGGCGGTCGTCACCGGCAAGCCGCCGCAGCACCTCGGCGAGAGCGGCGAAGTGCGCATGCAGTGAGGCCGCGCGCGGTGCGGCGGCTTCAGGCCGGAAGACTGGAGAACGCCGTGCCCGCCACCTCGCGGGCCCGATCGATGAACACCTCGATGGCACTCCACGCATCCTGCTCCTGCGACTCGGCGCGCGCCAGCAGGTCGCGGGCACGTGCCAGTTCCTCGTGGTTCAGCATCGGGTCGTTGGCTTGGCGTGCCTCGTGTTGCGCGATGCGCATGCGTTGCCAGTCGACCGACTCGGCCGCCAGCCGGTGCGTGATCGCCAGGTCGGCTTCGCCGAGCATCGTGAGAACACCCAGGTTGTATTCGTAACGAATGCGCGTCATGCCACAGATCGCGATCGCTTCCTGGAGAGTCATGCCTTGTCGTCCTCGTCATGGAGCACCTGCGGCGCGTCGCGATGGCTGGCGATCGGTGCTTGCCGGCGATTGTGCATGCGCCGGCATCACCCTGGCAGGCGGAGGTGCTTCACCATCACCCGCGTCAGCTCCGCCGTCGGTCTCACGCGCACATCGCGCCGCGTCCAGGACCCGTTGTTGCCCGCGACCCACGTTCACAGCCGGAAAATGCCGAGCCACCCGCGCGCTCCACGATAATCCCGCACTGCTCTTCGCTCGCGGCCCACACGGCCGGGGCGCGGAGATCGCAGAATTCCGGCAACTCCGCAGGCCCACGGCCGAGCAGGAGGGTCGGGAATCTTGGGCTGATGTTGCGTGGAGCTGGAGCGGGATGCCGGACGAGATTGATGTACTGGTGGTGGACGACGCGCCCGACGTGGCGGAGTCCCTTGCCATGGTGCTGGAGTTGGACGGGTATCGCACGCGCGTGGTGTTCAGCGCGGCCGACGCCTTGCGTGCGGTCGCCGAAACGCAGCCACTGTGCGTGATGCTCGACATCAACATGCCCGGCATGGACGGCCTGGAGCTCACGAGGCGCCTGCGCGAAAGCTTCGGGGACGACGTCGTGCTGGTCGCGATCACCGGCAGCGACGTGGCCGACCAGCGCGTGGCCGAAGCGCTGGCCCTGGTGGACCACCATTTCATGAAACCCGTGTCGCCCGAGCTGATACGCCAGATCCTCCCGAAACGTTGACATGAAACAGCCCCCACGCTCCGCCGCTGCGCGAGTTCCGCTACCCCCCACGGGGACGCGTCAATGCCTGATGGCGGCTGGGCGGCACTGACATGCCGACCCCTCCCGCCGCCCTCTCCGAGCCTCCCGAAGCCGCGGCCCTGCACGACGAAGTGCGCGTGGTGGTGGTCGACGATTACCTGCCAGCAGCCGAAGCCATGGGCGAGGCGCTGGCGATGGACGGCTACGAAGTCCGCGTGGTGCCTGGCGCGCGCGAGGCGCTGGCGTTGATCGCCCAGTTCCATCCGCATTGCGTGATCCTCGACATCAACATGCCCGGCATGGACGGCTGCGAACTCGCGCAGGAACTGCGCAGCGCGTATGGCGCCGACATGGTGTTGATCGCGATCACCGGCTATGGAGACCATTCCCAGCGCGTGGCGCAGACGCTGCCGCTGGTGGACCATTTCCTGAACAAGCCGGTCGACCCGGTGGTGGTGCAGCGGCTGCTGCCACCCGCGCACGGGCGAATCCCGGAGTCCTGATTCAGCCAGCCCAGTCGAACGCCGGCGCCACGACGCCGCCGTTGCGTGCCGCCGCGTCGAAACGGCGCGACTGCTGGTGGGCCAGCAATTCCCCGAACTGCCGGTCCGCACGCGGTTGCAGCGACGCGGTGCTCACGCTCCCCACCTCGAAATCCTCCATCACCTGCCTGCCTGCGACATAACTCGCCCGGCAATCCGTGCCCCGGCCGGCCAGGAAGAGGTTCTTCAATGGGTCGTGGATCGGTCCCAGGTGCGGCGCCTGCAGGTCGAAGACCACGATGTCCGCCTGTGTGCCGGGTGCGAGCCGCCCCAGGTCGTCGCGGCCGAGCGCCCTGGCACCGCCCAGCGTGGCGGCGTTGTACAGGTCGGCCATGCGGGT
This sequence comes from Burkholderiaceae bacterium, assembly GCA_965278985.1. Classification (GTDB taxonomy): domain Bacteria; phylum Pseudomonadota; class Gammaproteobacteria; order Burkholderiales; family Burkholderiaceae_C; genus CAISIP01. The sequence goes on from OZ257131.1 coordinate 6,646,348, forward strand.
GCGCGTGGCGCTCTTCTCCATCACGCGCGCCAGGTACAGGCCCAGTTGCATGTTGTGCAGCAAATCGGCGGGCCAGGTGTCGGTGCCCAGGCCCAGGTTGATGCCGGCCTCTCGGTAACGGCCGAAGGAGTCCAGGGCCTCGCCGCTGCGTGCGAACACGGCCGGGCAGTGCGCGATGCTGGCCCCGCTGGCGACTAGGCGTTGCCAGTCCCCATCGCCTGCCACGGGCACGGCGGGGTGGCCGCTGAGGTAGATGCCGTGCGGCAGGATCGCACGGGGGTTCAGCAGGCCCAGCGACTCCAGCCAGCCCAGCGGCGTCTCGCCGCGCAGCTTGTAGACCGTCTCGAACTCGTAGGCCGACTGGCAGCAGTGCAGCCGCACCGGCGCGTTCAATTCGGCGCTGGCAGCGGCCGTGCGCTGCAGCAGCGCGGGTGTGCAGGTCTCGATGCGGTCGGGCGCGAACATGCCGCGCACCAGCCCGCCATGGCTGCCGTCGAAATCGCGGAAGAAGCGCAGCGCCTGCTCGAAACCCGCCAGTCCCTTGGCCTCGTCCCAGTGCTGGAACAGGCTGCGGTCCGCCGCGACGCAGGTGATGCCGCTCATGTAGCAGGGGCCGATGTAGGCACGGATGCCCAGCTCCCCCGCCACGGCCGCCACGCCCGCGAACTCGTCATACCGCTCGGCCCAGGCGCGGTAGTACATGGACGTGATGGGCAGCGCCGTGGTGATGCCGTTGCGCAGCAGGTGCGTGAAGGCATAGCGGTACTTGAACACTTCGTCTTCCAGGTCGAAGGCGTCCACCGGGCCGCGGCGCAGGTAGTCCTCGGACCACAGGCGGCCGTTGTTGCGCTTGTCGCCGTTGTCCACCGTCAGCACGCCCGTGTCGATGTCGCCCAGCGCGTCGAGGTCGATCAGGCCGGGGCTGATCACGGCGTTGCCGTAGTCCACCGTGCGGTCGACGTGGCCCTGGAAGCCACGGCCCACGAACTCGATGCGGTCACCGCTGAACACGACCTCGCCGTCGCGCCAGTAGACGTGCGAGCGGGAAGGGCCGTCGAAGCCGATGACGCAGGAGGCCTTGAGGAGGGTGCGCATGGATCGGTCAGCCGCCGAGGAACAAACCGTCGCGCGCCACCACGCGCCCGCGGCGGATCACCGTGCGGCGCCGGTCGCGGTTGATCACGGCTTCGGCCACGTTCTCGGCGGGCAGCAGCAGCAGGTTGGCATGGCAGCCGGGGGCGATGCCGTAGTCTTGCAGGCCCATCGCCTTGGCGCTGCCGTAGCTGACGACGTCCATCGCATCGGCCAGCTGCGCATCCTTGCTCCAGCCGTACCGTAGCCCCATGAAACTCGCGCGCTCCAGCATGTCGCCGTTGCCGGTGGGGCCCCAGGCATCGCGGATGCCGTCGGAGCCGGCTGCCACGTTCACACCGCGTGCGCGCAGCATGGCCACCGGAGGCACGGTGAAGTGCATGGGCACGCAGGTCAGGATGGTGATGCGCAGTTCGGCCAGGCGATCGGCCAGCGCTTCGAGGTCGTTCGGTGGGAAGGCGCCCAGCGCGTAGGCATGGCTGATGACCACGCGGCCCTGCATGCCGCGCTGTTCGGTGAAGTCGCAGATCCGCTCGATCTCCCAGCGGCCCAGTTCGCCCAGGTCGTGCAGGTGGATGTCCAGCGGCTTGTCGAAACGCGTGCACAGGTCGAAGAGAGTTTCCAGCGCGCGGATGGGGTCGCGGTCGATCACGGCCGGGTCGATGCCCCCCACCACGTCCACGCCGAGTGCCAGGGCTTGCGCCATCAGTTCGACGGCGCCCGGCGAACTCAGCATGCCGCCCTGCGGGAATGCTACGAACTGCAGGTCCACGAGGTGGGCATACCGTTCGCGCAGGGCCAGGGCCTGCTCCACATGCTGGATGCCGAAACGGGTCTGCACGTCCACGTGGCTGCGGATGTGCAGCGAACCCATGGCCACCATGTGCTCGATCAGCGGCCCGGCGCGCTCGGCCATGGGCAACTTGACCTCGCTGCCCAGCACCTCGTGTTCGTTGGTGATGCGGTGCCAGCGCGTGGGGCCGGCGCTGTTGGGGCGCCAGGGCATGTTCCACAGCGTCTTGTCGACGTGCACATGGCCTTCCACCAGTGCGGGCAGCAGCAACTGGCCGGCACCATCGGCCAGCGTGAGCACTTCACGGCTGGCGGTGCCGGCGGGGACGAGCGCATCGATTCGGCCGTCGGTGACGAGCACATCGGCGGCCTCGCCGCCCATGGGGCGTACGTTGCGCAGGACCTGGGTTGCAGCAGTCATCATCAGTGGATCTCGTCGATGGGGTTGGATTCGGCGCCTTCCTTTTCCGGCGTGATCGCGAACCGGTCGCGCGTGCGGATGTAGAAGCTCGCGCCGAAGCGGGCCACGGGGAAGTAGTTCTGCAAACGCACGCGCCACAGTTCCGTGTCGATCAGGTCGTCGCGCGCGTGCAGGCACACGACCTGGCCGATGAAGATGTGGCGGCTGGCCGTCTCCAGCGTCTCGTGCAATGTGCACTCGAAGGCCACCGGCGCCTCGGCGATGCGCGGCACCTTCACCAGGCGGCCGGGGGCGGTGGTGAGGCCCACGAGTTCGACCTCGCTCTGGTGCGGCGGCAGTGTCTCGCCGCAGCGGTGCATCTGCTCGGCGATGGGCTCGTCGGCGATCTGCACCGTGAACTCGCCGTTGGCGAGAATGTTGGCGCTGGTGTCCTTGAGGTGGTGGTCCTGCAGCTTGTTGACGCTGATCATGAGGATGGGCGGGTCCTCGCCCAGCATGTTGAACATCGAGAAGGGTGCGGCGTTGACGATGCCATCGGCATTGAGCGTCGTGACCAGCGCGATGGGGCGCGGCACGATCAGGCTGGCCATCAGCTTGTAGCGCTGGTAGGCCGTGAGGGTGGAAAAGTCGACATGCATGGTCTTCCGTGCTCAGTAGTGGGCGGCGCGCCAGAGATTCGGCGGCGCCTCCAGCAGGTGGTGCAGGCCGGTGCGCTCCAGCATGCGGTCGGTGGCGACCTGCGCCTGCTCCATCACGTCGGCCTCGTCCAGCGTCAGTACCTTGCCGTCCTCCATGAGGATGCGGCCGTTGACGATGGTGGTGGACACGTCGGCGCCGTTGGCAAAACAGGTCACGCGGTAGACCGGCATGTTCAGCGGCATCATGTGCGGCTTGAACAGGTCGACCAGGATGATGTCGGCCTTCTTGCCCACCTCCAGCGAGCCGATCTCGTCGCCCAGGCCGATGGCGCGGGCCGCGTCGATGGTCACCATCTCCAGCACCTTGCCGTGCGGCAACACGCCGGCATCGCGGAAATGGCGGCGGTGGTAGTGCATGGCCTGGAACATGTGGCGGAACATGTCGTAGCTGCGGTCGGGCGCGATGCCGTCCGACCCCAGCGCCACGGTCACACCCGCCTCCAGCAGTTCGGGCACGGGGCAGCGGCCGCGGATGGACATGATGGCGCTGGGGTTGTGCACGATGTGCGTGCCGGTGGCCACGACGGCTGCAATGTCCTCGGGCCGCAGGTCGATGGAGTGCGACATGAAGGAGCGTGGGCCCAGCAGCCCCAGCTGCTCGTGTGCGAGCTGCAGCGTGCCGGCACGGTGGCCGTCCTGCGTGAACATCAGGCCATGCGCCTGCGCCAGGTCCATGTACTGGCGTGCCTGCTGGCGGTAGTCGGCTTCGAATTGCGCGAGCGCGGGCTCGTGTTCCGGCAGGTACACGGGCAGCGTGATGCAGATGTTCACGCGGCCTTCACCCGTGCCGTGTTCGGTGCGGATAAGTTCCTGGCAGGTCTCGTGCATCTGCTCGAAGCCCACGGCGTAGTCTTCGCGTTGGCCGCTGTCCCAGCGCGCATAGGTGCGCGGCGCGGGCGGGCGCGAGGGGCCGATGGCCAGCATCGAGCGTGTGCCCGCCTCGCGGATCGCATCGCCATGGCCCTGGGCGTAGCGCGGTTCGTCGACGCGCATGATGGTGTCGCCGCCGCCGAACAGGCACACGCCGGTGGTGGTGCCACAGCGCAGCCGCTCCAGTGCCGCCAGGCGCGCCTCGGCATGCCAGAAATGCGGGTCCGAGCCCACGGTGTAGATGGTTTCGCAGGCCTGGCCCCAGGCGTCGGTGCTGCCGGCGCCCATGGTCTTGAGCAGGCCGTGGCCCGCGTGCGCATGGGCGTCGATGAGGCCGGGCAGCACGGCCTTGCGGTGCGCGTCCAGGGTTTTCTTCGCGCGGTATTGCGCCGTCAACGTGGCGGTGTCGCCCACGGCCACGATGCGGTCGCCGTGCACGGCCACGGCGCCGTCCTCGATGACGCGGCGTGTGGGGTCCATGGTGATGACCGTGCCGCGTGTGATCAGCAGGTCGATGTCCTGGGGGGCAGTGAGGGCAGTGGTTTCAGGCATGGAGGGCTTCGGCAACAGGTGCAGCGGGGGCGGCGGGCGTGTGGAAGTGCAGGGGGATGCGCCGCTCCTGCACCGCATGGCAGGCGACCAGTGCACCATCGGGTTGCGGCAGCAGGGCAGGCGCCTCGGACTGGCAGCGCGCATTGGCGTGCGGGCAGCGCGGATGGAAACTGCAGCCCGGCGGCGGGTTCAGGGGGCTGGGGATCTCGCCGGTGATGGCGGGGCGTTCGCGGCCGCGGTTGTCCAGCTGCGGCAGTGCGTCCAGCAGCATGCGCGTGTAGGGGTGCTTGGGCGACTCGAACAGCACCCGCGTGGGCGCCACCTCGGCAAGCCGGCCCAGGTACATCACGCCCACGTCGTGCGATACGTAGTTGATGACCGCGAGGTTGTGGCTGATGAACAGGCAGGTCAGGCCCAACTGGTCCTGCAGGCGGCGCAGCAGGTTCAGGATCTGCGCCTGCACCGATACGTCCAGCGCCGAGGTGGGTTCGTCGCAGACCAGGAAGCTGGGGTTGCCGGCCAGGGCCCGCGCGATGGACACGCGCTGGCGCTGCCCGCCCGAGAACTCGTGCGGGAACTTCAGCGCATCGGCCGGCGCCAGGCCCACCTGGCGCAGCAGCTCGTGCACGCGCGGCATCACCTGCGCCTCGGGCAGCAGCTTCTGGAAGCGGATGGGTTCGGCAATCGCCGTGCCCACGCGGTAACGCGGGTTCAGCGAGGCGTACGGGTCCTGGAAGATCATCTGCACGCGGTGGCCTAGTCTGCCCGTGTCGGCGAAGCGGATCGTGCCGGCCGTGGGCGCATCCAGGCCTGCCACCAGGCGCGCCAGCGTGGACTTGCCGCAGCCCGACTCGCCGACCAGGCTGAAGGTCTGGCCGCGGCGGATGGTGAAGCCCACGCCGTCCACGGCCTTGACGGCCTTGGCGCCCCCACCCAAGGCACCGCGCAGCAGGCCGCTGCCCACCGGGAAGTGGCGCGCGAGGTCACGGACCTCCAGACTCGTGGGTGTGGCGGCGGCTGCGAATGCCGGTGCAGGTGCGGCGGCGGCCATGGAAATGGGCAGGGCGCTCATGTTGCGGCCTCCAGGGCGGTGGTGTTGTGGGTGCTGTTCTCCGTGGCCAGCCAGCAGCTGGCGCGGTGCAGTGGCCCCGTGACGATGGTAGGTGGTGCTTCCGCACGGCAGCGGTCCGTGGCCTGCGGGCAGCGCGGGTGGAAGGCGCAGCCGTGGGGGCGCGCGTTCAGGCGCGGCATGGCCCCGTCGATCTGCGCCAACGGGCCGGTGATGGGGCCCAGCGCGGGGATGGCGCCCATGAGCCCGCGCGTGTAGGGATGCACGGGGTGGCGGATCACGTCCTCCACCGGCCCCAGCTCCACGATGCGCCCGGCGTACATCACGGCCACGCGGTCGGCCGTCTCGGCGATCACGCCCATGTCGTGTGTCACCAGCAGCATGGCCGTGCCCTTGTCGCGGCACAGCTGGCGCAGCAGCTGCAGCACCTGCGCCTGGATGGACACGTCCAGCGCGGTGGTGGGCTCGTCGGCCACCACCAGGCGCGGCTCGGCGCACAGGGCCAGCGCGATCACGATGCGTTGGCGCATGCCGCCCGAGAACTGGTGCGGGTAGGCGTTGAAGCGGGCTTCGGGCGCTGGGATGCCGACGGCGCGCATCAGGTCCAGCGCGCGTTGCACGGCTTGGTCCTGCGACACGGGCAGGTGCGTGCGGATCGTCTCGGTGAGCTGCTCACCGATCTGCAGCAGCGGGTTCAGGCTCATCAGCGGGTCCTGGAACACGGCGCCGATCTCCTTGCCGCGCAGCTTGCGCATCTCGCGTGCGGGCAGGTGGTCGATGCGGCGTTCACCCAGGCGGATCTGGCCCGCGGCCACATGGCCCGGCGGGTCCAGCAGGCCCAGGATGGCCATGCCGGTCAGCGACTTGCCCGCGCCGGACTCGCCCACGAAGCCCAGGATCTCGCCCGGCGCGATGTGGAAGCTGATGTCGTCCAGCGCCAGCAGCGTGCCGCGGCGCGTGGGGATCTCGACGCGCAGGCCGTCGACGCTCAGGAGGGGTTGTTGTGCCATGGCGGTGCTCACTTCAGCTTGGGGTTGAACACGTCGCGCAGCCAGTCGCCCAGCAGGTTGATGGCCAGCACCAGCACCACCAGCACCACGCCCGGCATCACCGTGACCCACCACTCGCCCGAGAACAGCACCTCGTTGCCGATGCGGATCAGCGTGCCCAGAGAGGGCGAGGTGGGCGGCACGCCCAGCCCCAGGAAGCTCAGCGTGGCCTCGGTCAGGATGGCCATGCCCAACGACAGCGTGGCGATCACCAGCACCGGGCCCAGCACGTTGGGCAACACGTGCTTGAACAGGATGCGCAGCGGCCCCATGCCGATCAGCTTGGCGGCGTGCACATAGTCCTTGGACTTCTCGACCAGCGTGGCGCCGCGCACGGTGCGTGCGTACTGCACCCAGTTGGAGACACCGATGGCAAAGACCACCACCACCAGCGCCAGCTGCTCGTGCACCGCACGCGGCAGCAGCGCACGCGACAGGCCGTCGATCAGCAGCGCGACCAGGATGGTGGGGAAGCTCAGCTGCATGTCGGCCAGCCGCATGATCAGGTTGTCGAGCTTGCCGCCGGCGTACCCGCTGACCAGGCCCAGCGTCACGCCCACGACCATCGAGAACAGCGTGGCCAGGAAACTCACCAGCAGCGAGATGCGCAGGCCGTACATCAGCACCGACAGCAGGTCGCGGCCCTGGCCGTCGGAGCCCAGCGGGAAGGCCCATTGCCCACCGTCGATCCACACCGGTGGCAGGCGCGAGTTCATCAGGTCCAGCGCGGCGGGGTCGAAGGGGTTCTGAGGCGCGAGGAGCGGCGCGGCCAGCGCCACCAGCACGAACAGCAGCATCACCGTGGCCGAGACCATGGCCGTGGGCGAGCGCTTGAAGCTGTAGTGGAAGTCGCTGTCGCGGTAACGCGCCCAGGCCGAGGGTGCGGCGACCTGGGCGGCCTCGGCGGTGGGGGAGAGGGTGGTGGTATTCATGGCGGGCTCCTGGCTGGCTGTGAAGCGGCGTGTGGCGTTCAGGCGAGGCGGACCCGGGGGTCGACGCGGAAGTACAAGAGGTCGACGATGGTGTTGATCGCCACGAACAGCAGCGCGATCAGCATCAGGTAGGCGGCGATCACCGGGATGTCGCTGAAGGTGATGGCCTGGATGATCAACAGGCCCATGCCCGGCCACTGGAACACCGTCTCGGTGATGATCGAGAACGCGATCAACGAACCCAGCTGCAGCCCGGCCACGGTGATCACGGGGATCAGCGTGTTCTTGAGCGCATGGTGGAAGTGGATGGAGCGGTCCGCGATGCCGCGGGCCCGTGCGAACTTGATGTAGTCGGTGCGCAGCACCTCCATCATCTCGGAGCGCACCAGCCGCATGAACAGCGTGAGCTGGAACAGCGCGAGTGTGACGGCCGGCATGATCAGCGACTTGAGGCCCGTCGCCGTCAGCAGGCCCGTGGTCCAGGGCCCGATGCGCACCACGTCTCCGCGGCCGAAGGCGGGCAACCAGTTCAGCTCCACCGAGAAGATCAGGATCAGGATGATGCCGGTCAGGAACGAGGGCACCGAGATGCCGATCAGCGACACCACCTGCATGGCCTGCGCAGGCACGGAGTTGCGGCGGATGCCGGCATAGACCCCCATCGGGATGCCCACGCCCAGCGCCAGCACCGCGGCGCACAGCGCCAGCTCCAGCGTGGCCGGGATGCGCGAAGCCAGCACCTGGCCCACGGGCTCGAGGTTGCGGTACGAGATGCCGAACTCGCCTTGTACCGCCAGGCTGATGTAGTTCACGAAGCGCATCACCATGGGCTGGTCCAGCCCCAGCGACTTCCGCATGGCCTCCTTCTGCTCGATGGTGACCGTGTCGCCCAGCAGGTTGCTGACGGGGTCGCCGATGTAGTTGAACAGCAGGAAGGAGACGAAGGACACGCCGATCATCACGAGCAGGCCGTTCCAGAGACGCGTGGAGAGGAAACGCAGCATGGGTTTCTCCGACAGACAGACAGGAAGCAAGGGGCGGCACCGGCATGGGGCCGGTGCCGCAGATAGGCCCGAGCAGGGCCCCGGCGTGTCAGCGTGGCATCAAGGCGTCGTGACGAGCCAGAGTCGCAGCTGGTTGTCGGGCGCCTGCTTCAGGTCCACCCCCTTGCGTGCAGCCCAGGTGATGGGCTGCTGGTGCAGCGGGATGTAGGTCACGTCGTTGCGGATGATGGCTGTGGCCTCGCCCATCAGCGCCGTGCGCTTGGCCGTGTCCAGCTCCGAGGCGATCTTCGGCAGCACCGCGTCGAAGGCCGGGTTGGAATAGCCACCGGCGTTCAGGCCGCCCATGGTCTTGCTGCGCGTGCCCGCCACGTCTGCCAGCAGCGCGTAGGAGTCGGCCATGGGCAGGCCGGCATGGCCGATCATGTAGAGCGAGATATCCTGCGTGTTCAGGCGCACGTTCCACTTGGCGACCGGCTCGATCTGCGGCGTGATCTTCACGCCCACGCGGCCCAGCATGGAGATGATGGCCAGGCAGATCTGCTCGTCGTAGACATAGCGGTTGTTGGGGCACTGCATGCCCACGGTGAAGCCTTGCGGATACCCGGCCTCGGCCAGCAGCTTCTTCGACGCCTCGGGGTCGAAGGGCACCACGCGGGTGTTGAGGTTCTTGGGCGCGCCGTTCAACTGCGGGGCCAGCACCATGCCGGCGGGCCAGGACACGCCGCGCATCACCGCGCGCTTGATGCCTTCCACGTCGATGGCCTGGTACAGCGCCTTGCGCACGCGGATGTCCTTGAAGGGGTTCTTGCCCTTCACGTCGGAGTACAGCAACTCGTCGCGGAACTGGTCCATGCCCAGGAAGATCGTGCGCAGCTCGGGGCCCTGCACCACCGTGAAGTTGCCCGAAGAGTTGATGCGCTGCACGTCCTGCAGCGGCACGTTCACGGTCGCGTCCAGCGCGCCCGAGAGCAGCGAAGACGTGCGGGTCGCGTCGGACTGGATGGGCGTGAACACGACCTCGTCGAGGTTGTGCTTCTTCTTGTCCCACCATGTGGGGTTGGCCTGCATCACGGTCTTCACGTCCACCTCGCGCGACTTCAGCATGAAGGGGCCGGTGCCGTTGACGTTGCGGTTGGCGAAGTTTTCCTTCTTCTGCTGCAGGTCGCTGGACTCGCGGGCGTTGTTGGCCTCGGACCAGGTCTTGCTCATGATGGGCAGGTTCAGCAGCATGTTGAGCAGCAGCGGGAACGGTGCCTTGGTCTCCACCTCCACGGTGGTGGCGTCGACCTTGCGCACGTCCTTCACTTCGCCCAGGTTGAGCTTCATGATGGAGCCGGGCGTGTTGATGCGCTGCCAGCTGAAGACCACGTCGTCCGCGGTCATGGACTCGCCGTTGTGGAACTTCACGTTGCTGCGCAGCTTGAAGCGCCACACCGTGGGGCTGGGCGTGGTCCACGACTCGGCCAGCGCGGGCTCGATCTGCACATCTTCGTTGAAGCGCACCAGGCCTTCGTAAAAGTTGCTCATGAACGAGTTGGTGAAGCTGTTGTTCGTGGCGTAGGGGTCCATCGACAACGCGTCGGCCGAGGCCGTCCAGGTGAAGGTCTTGGCGTGCAGCGCGGTGGCGCCGAAGGCCATCGACAAGGCCAGGCTCAGGGCCAGCAGGGGTTTTTTCATGGCAGGGGTCCTAGGGGTTGCAGGGAGGCTAGAGGGGGGAAGGGCGAAATGCTCAGGAAGCGGATGGGTTCTTGCGCGGCCGGCCACGGCGGCGCACCGCGGGGGCGGGGACGGGATCGGCGCCCAGCGCGCTGGCCAGGTCCACGCTGTCGTCGCCGTCGTCCAGGCGCAGCTGGCGCTCCAGGCTCAGCAGGTGTTCGTCCATCAGGCGCTCGGCCAGCGCGTGGTCGCCGGCCTCGATGGCGTTCAGGATGTCCAGGTGCTCGTCCACCGAGCAGGGGTTGGTGCCGCGCATGTCGTACAGCGCCACCATCAGCGAGGTCTGCGAGACCACGCGCTTGAGGTGCTGCTCCAGCTGCTGGTTGCCCGTGGCCTCCGCCAGGTCCAGGTGGAACTTGCCGGCCAGGCGGATGTAGCGCGAGGTGTCGCCCGCACGGTTGGCCTCGTCCTCCTCGGCCACCTGCGCGCGCACCGGCGGCATCCAGGGCCCGCAGTCGCAGTGCGACAGCAGGCGCACCACGCCGCCCTCCAGGATGCGGCGCAGCGCATAGGTGTCACGGGTAGTCTTGACCGTGGGCTTGGCTACGAAGGCGCCGCGGTTGGGGACGAGGTCCACCAACTGGTCGTTGGCCAGGCGGTCCAGCACCTTGCGGATCACGCCGCGCGAAGTGCCCAGGATGCGGCACAGGTCGGCCTCGGGCAGCTTGGCGCCAGGCGGGAGGCGGTGCTCGTAGATGGCGGCCGCCAGGCGCTGCTGCACGCGGGCCTCGTCGTTGGCATCCGACGCGGAATCGGCCACTTCCGCGTCGCGCGGGTGGGTCGTCAGGTGGGAGGCATGCAGGTCGGTCATAGGGGCCACGGTGGTTGAAGGCGTGCTGATTGTGCTGATTTCGATTTTTTCGTCAACAAAAATAAAAATATTGTTAACAAAGTGCGCATGCAACATGTGTGCCATGACACGCCATGCATACCGGCGGCAGCAGGCCGGTAGGGCGCTCCTTCGAGGAGAGATGCCCAGAGAAGTGGCTGGCGCGCTGGCGTCGCCGGGGTCTTTGAAGGCTGCTGTGCAGCGGGCGCAGTTGGTGCGCACGCGGTCGGCAATCACAATATTGGTGCTGGCGCCTAAATATTGTTAACAAAATGGTGCGTCTTGTTCGCACGCTGTTTGCGCGCCCGGCCGAAGGCATGCTTCACCCCGGCAACTGCGCCACATGGGCGGCGATCGCGCCAGGCGTCGTCAGCCAGATGCGTTCGCGCTGCGACTGGATGTGCTGCAGCCCGCGCCGCAGGTGGCGCAGCCGGTAGGGCTGGCCGAAGATGTAGGGGTGCAGCGCGAGCCCCATGACCAGCGGCTGGCGGCGCGACTGCTCCAGCATCTCGTCGAAATGGTCCATGACCATGTCCACGAAATCGGTCGCATCCATCTGCCTGGCCATGACCATCGGGATGTCGTTGAGCTCCTGCGGGTAGGGCACGGACCACAGGCTGCCGCCGCCGCGCGTGGCCATGCGCACGGGCTGGTCGTCGTGGCACCAGTTCAGGGTGTAGCCATAACCGGCCTCGGCCAGCAGGTCGGGGGTGTGGTGGCTCTCGGAGATCCAGGGCGACAGCCAGCCCGCGGGCGCCTGGCCGCTCTCCGCGGTGATGCGCTCGCGGCAGTGCCGCAGCAGCGCGGCTTCCTGGGTCACGTCCAGGCTGCCCTGGCGCTCCGAATTGGTGTGGCCGTGCGCCACGATCTCGTCGCCGCGCGCCACGCAGGCGGCCACCAGTTCGGGGCAGTGGTCGTAGAGCGCGGTATTCACCAGCGCGGCGGCCGGCATGTGCAGGCCGTCGAGCAATTCCAGGCACCGCCAGGCCCCTACGCGGTTGCCGTATTCGCGCCAGGACCAGTTCAGCACATCGGGCTGCGGTGACACCGGCCCCAGGCTCGCACCCAAGCCTTCGCCGAAGGCGAAATGCTCATGGTTCAGCGCGATGTAGACGGCCAGCCCTGCGCCGTTCGGCCAGTGGTAGGTGGGGCGCTGGTGAATGGCCGCATAGGGGAAGCGGCCGTGGGTGGGCAACGGGGGGCAGGGCGTGGATGCGGGCATGCGGGCTCCGGGAATGGAGCCCTGTGCCAGTCAAGGATCGTGCCAGCGCGGTGCCCGGGGGCGCCCGGGCGGCAAGCCTGCGGCGGTGCGCCTACGCCGCGCTGCCCGTACCCAGGCGCAGGGGTGCCGCCGCATGCAGGCGCCGCGGTGCCGGAGCTGCGGGCCGGGCGAGGCGCGGCGGCTTGCCCGTAGAGTGCGGGCCGTCCGCCGCGGCGTCCGCGGCCTCCGTGCCGATGTTGAACACGCTGACCGCCTGCACCAGTTCCCGGGCCTGCTGGTTCAGCGCGCTCGATGCGGCGGCCATCTGCTCCACCAGGGCAGCGTTCTGCTGTGTCACCTTGTCCATGTCGGCCACGGCATCGCCCACCTGGCCCACACCCGCGCTCTGCTCGGTGCTCGCGGTGCTGATCTCGCCCATGATGCCCGTCACCCGGCCGATGCTGCCGACCACGTCCTGCATGGTCTTGCCCGCACGGTCCACCAGGGCCGAGCCCGCCTGGATGCGGTTCACGCTGTCGTCGATCAGCGTTCGGATTTCCTTGGCGGCTTCGGCGCAGCGGCCGGCCAGCAGGCGCACCTCGCCGGCCACCACCGCGAAGCCACGCCCCTGCTCGCCGGCCCGGGCTGCTTCCACCGCGGCATTGAGGGCGAGGATGTTGGTCTGGAAGGCGATGCCATCGATCACGCTGATGATGTCGGCGATCCTGCGCGACGAGTCGCTGATGCCCTTCATGGTCGCCACCACCTCGCCCATCGCGGCGCCGCCCTGTTGCGCCACCGCGCTGGAGTCGCGTGCCAGCTGGTTGGCCTGGCTGGCATTGTCGGCGTTCTGCCGCACGGTGGACGACAGCTGCTCCATGGAGGAGGCCGCCTGTTCCAGCGCGCTGGCCTGGCTTTCGGTGCGGGCCGAGAGGTCCTGGTTGCCCTGCGCGATCTCGGCGCTGGCGATGGACACGCCTTCGGCGCTGCCGCGCACGGAGGCCACGAGGTTGATCAGGTTGTGCTGCATGGTTTGCAGGGCGCCCTGCAGCTGCGCGAATTCGTCGCGCCGCTGCACCGTGATGGACTGGCTGAGGTCGCCCTGTGCCACGACGCTGATCATGTCGACGGCCTGGTGCAGCGGTTGCAGCACCGCGCGGGTGATCGCCCAGGCCGCCCAGCAGGCCATCAGGACCATCACCATGCACACCACCACCAGCGCCTGCCGCTGCGACTGGTGCGTGCGCTGCGCATCCAGCACGATCTGCTCGGAGCTTTGGCTCGTGTAAGCCGCATAGTCGTCCGTGGCCTGCACCAATGCGGCCAGCAGCGGACGGCACTGGGTGTTCATCTTGTCCACGGCCGCATCGTGCTGGCCGTCCAGCGCCATCCCCACGATGGAAAGCGCCACCGGTTCGTACTGCGCCTCGATGCGCGCGATGCCGTCCACCCTGCGGCGTGTCTCCTCAGGCACGCCGGGCTTCGCGGCCAGCTCGCGCAGCGTGGCAAGGTGCACCCGCACGTCCTTCACCGCCTGCTCGACGAGGGTCTTCTCCAGCGCCCGGTCCTCGGGCCGGGTGACCAGGACGAGGTTGCGCGCCGCGATGGCACGCCGGTCCACGGCCTCGCGCACGCGGTGCGCGGCGTCGGCGCGCGCCTTGATGCCGTGGATGTAGTCGCTGAAACGCTCGTTCTCGTCGTTCGTGCCCTGCACCGCGGAGATGCACAGGCCGACGATGAGGATGATCAGGAGGCCGAAAGCGCCCATGAGCTTCGACCGGACAGTCAGGGACGACCAGATGTGCATGGTGGCAACTCCATGGCAGGCGTCGCGCCTTGTGGTTGCGCGCTGTGCGTGCTGCCTAGCGATCTCCCTGAACGTGCGCAGTGTGGCGCAACTTCCGGTGCCCGGCAACTGCTTTCGTGCGGGTGGCTTTTTGCGGCCAGGCGCGTGGTGGGGTGTGGGTGCCTGCAGGGCACCGAATGCAGTGCACGGTCGAGCCCTGGAGTTGCCGAGGGCAGAGGGGATGGCCGCTGCCCTGCGGCGCCGCGTCAGCCGTCTTTCCGGGCCTGGAACCAGAACACCGTGAGGATGTCTTCCGGCAGGGCCAGGCTCGTCTTCTCGGACCGGAACTCGCCGTCTTCGTAGACACCCTCCAGCAGGTGGGTGCCATCGGGCGTCTGGGTGCGGAGCCACACGCGGGTGCCGTCCGCGGGGCGCGCGAAGTGGCAGCGGAACCACCCCAGGTTGGCTTGCTCGATGCCGTAGGCGTCGCGGGGCGTGGGCAGGTGGGCAGGCATGCGGGATCTCAAACGGGGGATTCTAGGAGTTCCCCCGTCGGCCCCGTGGCCCTCAACCCCGTTGCTGCCGCTCCACCGCGTCGCGCTGGTGGATCGCGGCCGAGGCCTGTTTCCAGTTCGCATCCGTCCACGTCGACAAGTGCGAAAGGGAACAGCCCTGTCGCGATGGCATGGCAGCGGATGCCGTGCGGGGACCACTTCACGGCCAGCCCTGAGGGTCGGAGCCCGCGTCGGGTTCGGTCATGGCGATGGCGCCCACCCGTGCACCGCGCGCCAGGCGGGGCAGGTACTTCTGCTGCTGCGCCTCGGTGCCATGGTTCAGCCGGTAGGGGGCCACGATGCTGTGGACCGAGGTGTTCATGCCCGTCAGCGCACGGCGGTGCATGGTGTCGTACACCAGGGCCTCGTGCCGGAACTCGCCCCCGCCACCGCCGTACCGCTCGGGGATGTCGGCGCACAACAGGCCAACCTCCCCGGCCTGCCGCCACAACGCATGGCCCACATGGCCCTGCCGGCGCGCGGCCTCGTCGTGGGGCTGCATCTGCTGTTCGACACAGCGGACAAGGGTGCCCTGGTACAGCGCGAGCTCGGCGTCGAGCCAGCAGGGGCGGAAATCGATGGTCATGGGCGGGACGTGGAGAGTCTGCCCCCCCATGCTGCCATGCGGTCGCAAATAGCGGATCGTCCGAAGCGACGAACCTCGGCCTTGCACTACCCGCCCGCGACCCGCAGCAGCGTCACCGCCAGGCCGACCAGCGCGCAGGCGCCCAGCAGCGGCATGACACCCACCTTGAAGCGGAACAGGGCCACCGCCGCCGTGGCCGCGATCAGGGCGGACACCGCGTCGAAGCGGCCCGACAGGCCGTCCGGCCACAGGACGTGGTAGGCGAAGAACAGCGCCAGGTTCAGGATCACGCCCACCACCGCGGCCGTGATGGCCGACAGGGGCGCCGTGAAGCCCAGCTTGCCGTGTGTCGCCTCCACCAGCGGCCCGCCGGCCAGGATGAAGATGAACGAGGGCAGGAAGGTCGCGAAGGTCACGACCGTGGCCGCCAGCGTGCCACCCAGGAACAGCGCCTCCGGGCCCAGCACCTGGTGCGACCAGCCGCCGACGAAGCCCACGAAGGCCACCACCATGATCAGCGGCCCCGGCGTGGTCTCGCCCAGGGCCAGGCCGTCGATCATCTGCGTGGCCGACAGCCAGTGGTGCTGCTCCACCGCGCCCTGGTAGACATAGGGCAGCACGGCATACGCGCCGCCGAAGGTCAGCAGGGCGGCCTTGGTGAAGAACCAGCCCATGCGGGCCAGTGTGCCCTCCAGGCCCTGGAAGGCCACGAGTGCGGCCATCACGGCGCCCCACAGGCCCAGGCCGACCAGCAGCAGCCGGAGCAGGTGGCCGCGCGAGAAACGCGCATGCGCGGGCGTGGGCGTGTCGTCATCGATCAACGCCGGGCCATAACCCTGGCCGGCGCTGCCGTGCCCACCGCCCAGCGCGAACACGCCCGGCGCCACACGCGCGCCGAAGTGGCCGATCAGCGCGGCGCCCAGCACGATGACGGGGAAGGGCAGCCCGAAGGCGAAGATGCCCACGAACGCCGCGCCCGCGATGCCCCACATCCAGCCGTTCTTCAAGGCGCGCGAGCCGATGCGGTGCGCGGCATGCAGCACCAGCGCCGTGACGGCGGGCTTGATGCCGTAGAAGATGCCCGCCACCGCCGGCACGTCGCCGAAGCGCAGGTAGATCCACGACAGGCCGATCAGGATGCAGAGCGATGGCAGCACGAACAACGCGCCCGCTACGATGCCACCCCAGGTCCGGTGCAGGAGCCAGCCGATGTAGGTGGCGAGCTGCTGTGCCTCGGGGCCGGGCAGCAGCATGCAGTAGTTCAGGGCGTGGAGAAATCGCTTCTCGCTGATCCAGCGCCGCCGCTCCACCAGCTCGGTGTGCATGATGGCGATCTGCCCGGCCGGACCGCCGAAGCTGATGAAACCCAGCGTGAGCCAGAACCGGAAGGCTTCGGCAAAAGTGACGCGCGCGGGCGCGGTGGGTGCGGTGGGGAAGGTGGCAGGATCGGTCACGGCGGTGTCCTTCAGCATGGTCGTCAACGAGCATCAGCGCTTGGACGGGACACCGTTTGCCTGGAGAGGCCGGGAGGCTGAATTCCCGATGGCTGCATGCTAGCAGGCCACCGTGGCAGCGCGCTCAGCGGATCAGCCCCAGCCTGCGCGCTATCGCCACCGCCTGCGTGCGGTTCGCCGCCCCTTGCCCGTGGATGGGGAGCGTCGGCAGTGGTTGGGGCGTAGGCTGCCCGCCTGCGGTGGACAGCTTCCTAATGGTCGGAGATGCCGAACACCGTGTCGAAGCGCTTCAATGCCGCGGCGAGGAGCTTGGTATGCCCGCCGCCCCAGGTATGCGGGCGAGCGTTGCGCGCGCGCCAGTCGAAGGACTTCGGTTGATGCGTCAGCAGATAGCCGGGCTCACCCTTCGCCCCGGGTGCCGCGATGGCAAAAGGGTTGTCCGCATGCCGCTCGGCGTGCGTCATCGGGAAACCCACAACGATGCCGGTGCGTTCAGCGAAGGCCTTGGTGGAGAGCACCAGCATAGGGTGGTCGTCCGGCATTTCTTCGCCGACGGCCGGGTTGTACTGGATGAAGATGATCTCTGCCCGCTCCGGCACCCACAACGCAGACCTACGTGTTGCCATCGGCAAAGGCCTCCGCGCCCACCGCCTTGCCGGCCATCGCTTCCCCGCCGTGTTTCTGGGGATCGAAGGCTGCCAGCATCTGGTCCAGTGTCAACTCGGTTTCGGTTTCGATCACGATGCGGCCAGGCTTGACCGTGACGCGCACGGGCGAGCCTGCGGCGACACCAGCAGCCTTCGCCATCGGCTTGGTGAGTCGCAGCGCGAGCCCGTTGCCCCATGTGCTGACTTGGCTGACCGTAGTACCCATGAATACCTCCCAATGCGTTGACACAAGCGTATCAACAAATGGGGGTGGTGTCAACATTCGTTGATACGCCGACTTTCAATCGACCAGCGCCTGCTCCTCCAGCCACCCGAAGATCAGCGCCACACAGGCCGCGCAATGCTCCGGCTGCCCGCTGTAGTAGTGGTTGGCACCGCGCATGAGCGCGTAGCGCTTGTCCGCACTGCCGGTGGCCTCGTGGAAGCGCCGCACGTGGGTCCACCGGGTCGCAGGCGGGTGTGGGTGGCCTGCGCCTTCTGCGCCTGCGACTGGTAGAACGCCGTCAGCGAGCCGCCGCCCGACCAGCCGCCCGACCAACCGCCCGACCAGCCGCCCAGCACCAGCTTCTCGTAACCCCACACCTCCTTGGCGTGGCGCACCCAGGCGCCGAAGTCACGCACCACGTTCTCCATGATCAGCGGTGCGTCGTTGCGGTTGTAGCGTCCGGCCGGCAGCAGCACATGGGCGCCCGCGCGCACCATCGCGGCTGGGGTGGCGACCATTGTGGGCAGTGCACGGGGCGGCACCATCGTCTCAAGCGACGAATCGGGCCGTGGAGCGCGTGGCGGCCGACTCAGGCCGTTGTCTGGAGCCAGGCGCCCGAGGCAGGGCACAGCGCCGCGGGTGCGCCGTCGACCTGCAGCTGCGCATCCTGCAAGCTCGCAGCCGTTGCAGGATCGACGTCGAACCGTATGCCCAGCGCACGCACCACGTCCGCGTCCTCGATCGGCAGCTCCCAGGTCAGGAAATGCAGGGTACGCGCGGGGCCGAAGTCCGCAGCCTGGAAGTCCTGGCGGTCACGTGGCAGCAGCGCGTGGGACTGCCCGGTGTCGAACAGCATGGCGGTGCCGCGCTCCAGGGGAATGCGCTGGCCCGTGGCGGGAAACACCACGTCCAGGCCCTGGCCTTCGCTGAGGAACAGGTTGCAGAAGGCCGCGTGGCCGTACTGCGCGGCGTCATGGTGGAAATGTGCGCCCCGGCAGGCCATCAGCGCCACCTCCGAAGCCGCGAGCAGCGCAGGGGGCAAGCCCAGCGCACCGGTCCAGTCGGACAGGGCCTGCAGGCACTGCCGGTAGTCCGGCCAGCGGGTGCGCGTGCGTGGCAGGGACAAGGCTTCGACGTCGCCGGGTTCCAGGTCGGCGGAGTCCCGCATCCAGTCCGCCACGAGCCGTGTCGGCGGCGTGGGGATCTGCACCTGGCCGTGCAGCACATGATCGCCCACGCTGCGGCTGCGCAGCGCGTCGCCGCTCCAGAAGTACGAGATGGCCCGGTCGCGCACGCCGGAAGGCCGCGTTCAGCCCGCGTAGTCCGACACCGGCACGCAGCTGCAGAACAGGTTGCGGTCGCCGTAGACGTTGTCGATGCGGCCGATGGGGGTCCAGTACTTGCTGTGCTTCAGGCTCGCGAGCGGGAAGGCGCCGACCTCGCGCGAATAGGGCCGCTTCCAGTCGTCGGCCATCACGGCCGCAGCCGTGTGGGGCGCGTTCTTCAGCGGGTTGTCGTCCTGCGGCCATTCGCCGCGCTCCACCTTGCGGATCTCTTCGCGGATGGCCACCATCGCGGCGATGAAGCGGTCGATCTCTTCCAGCGTCTCGCTCTCGGTGGGCTCCACCATCAGCGTGCCGGGCACGGGGAAACTCAGCGTGGGCGCGTGGAATCCGTAGTCCATCAGGCGCTTGGCCACGTCCTCGGCGCTCACGCCTTGCGCGCCGCCGCTGGCGTCCTTGAGCGGGCGCAGGTCCAGGATGCATTCGTGGGCGACGTGGCCATTGGCGCTGGCGTACAGCGTGGGATAGTGGTCGCGCAGCTGCGTGCTGATGTAGTTCGCGCTCAGGATCGCGGTCTCGGTGGCGGCCTGCAGGCCGTCGGGGCCCATCATGCGGATGTACATCCAGCTGATGGGCAACACCGCTGCGTTGCCCAAAGGCGCTGCTGATACGGCGCCTACACCGTTCACCGGCAAGCCCCCCGCCGCATGCCCCGGCAGGTAGGGCACGAGGTCTTCCACCACACACACCGGGCCCACGCCGGGGCCGCCACCGCCGTGCGGAATGCAGAAGGTCTTGTGCAGGTTCAGGTGGCTCACGTCGCCGCCGAATTCGCCCGGTGCCGCCACGCCCACCAGCGCGTTCATGTTCGCGCCGTCCACGTACACACGCCCGCCATGCTGGTGCACCAGGGCGCAGAGTTCCTTCACCTGCGTCTCGAACACGCCGTGGGTGCTGGGGTAGGTGATCATCACGCAGGCCAGGTTGGCGCTGTGCTGCTCGCACTTGGCGCGCAGGTCGGCCATGTCCACATTGCCCTTTGCGTCGCAGGCCGTTACCACCACGCTCAGGCCCACCATCTGCGCGCTGGCGGGGTTGGTGCCGTGGGCGCTGGAGGGGATCAGGCAGATGTTGCGGTGGCTCTGTCCCTTGGCGGCATGGAAGGCGCGGATCGCCAGCAGGCCGGCGTATTCCCCCTGGCTGCCGGCATTGGGCTGCAGGCTGATGCCGGCATAGCCCGTGGCCTGGCACAACCAGGCGCGGAGCTGTTCATCCAGCGCCGTGTAGCCCTGGCGCTGGTCGGCCGGCGCGAAGGGGTGGATGTTCGCGAACTCGGGCCAGGTGATGGGGATCATCTCGCTGGTGGCATTGAGCTTCATGGTGCAGCTGCCCAGCGGGATCATGCTGCGGTCCAGCGCCAGGTCCTTGTCGCTGAGCTTGCGGATGTAGCGCAGCATGCCGGTCTCGGAGTGGTGCGTGTTGAACACCGGGTGCGTGAGGAAGGCGCTGGTGCGGCGCAGGGCGGCGGGAATCAAGGGCTCGGCGTCGGCCTCGAACGCAGCGAAGTCGGGCGGGGCCTGGCCGTCCGTGGCGAAGATGCGCCACAGCAGCGCGATGTCCTCGCGCGTGGTGGTCTCATCCAGCGCGATGATGAGGTAGTCGTCCCAGGCCGCGCGCAGGTTGATGCCGTGCTCCAGCGCACGGGCCAGCAGTGGCTGTGTCTGCGCATCCGTCTTCAGGCACAGGGTGTCGAAGGCCGTGCCATGGTGCGTGCGCGTGTGGCCCAGCTGCGCCAGGCCGCGCGCCAGGATCGCGGCCAGCAGCGCCACGCGCTGCGCGATGCGCGTGAGCCCCTGCGGCCCGTGGTAGACGGCATACATGCTGGCCACGACGGCGGGGAGCACCTGTGCGGTGCAGATATTGGACGTGGCCTTCTCGCGGCGGATGTGCTGCTCGCGCGTTTGCAGCGCCAGCCGGTAGGCCGGGTTGCCGTGCACGTCCACGCTCACGCCCGCCAGGCGGCCGGGCATGGAGCGCTTGAAGGCGTCGCGGCAGGCCAGGTAGGCGGCGTGTGGTCCGCCGTTGCACAGCGGCATGCCGAAGCGCTGCGTGGTGCCCACCACGATGTCGGCGCCCCATTCGCCCGGGGGCTTGAGCAGCGTCATGGCCAGCAGGTCGGCCGCGGCGATGCAGGCCGCGCCCTTGGCTTGGATCTTCTCGGCCTCCGGCCCCCAGTCCTCCACCCAGCCGCTGCTGGCGGGGTACTGGATCAGCGCGGCGAAGAAGTCACCGGCCATGGCGGCCTCCCATTCGGGGGCGGAGTTGGCGACGACGACCGTGATGCCCAGCGGCGCGGCGCGGGTCTGCACCACCTCGATGGTCTGCGGATGGCAGTCGCCGGCCACCAAGAAGGTGTTGCTCTTGCTCTTCACGCTGCGCTTGGCCAGCGTCATGGCCTCGGCGGCGGCGGTGGCTTCGTCCAGCATGGAGGCATTGGCGATGTCCATCGCCGTGAGGTCGCAGACCATGGTCTGGAAGTTGATCAGCGCCTCCAGCCGGCCCTGCGAGATCTCGGCCTGGTAGGGCGTGTAGGCGGTGTACCAGGCGGGGTTCTCCAGGATGTTGCGCAGGATCACGCCGGGCGTGTGCGTGCCGTGGTAACCCTGGCCGATGAAGCTCTTCACCACGCGGTTCTTCGCGGCGATGCTGCGCATCTCGGCCAGTGCGGCAGCCTCGGTGGTGGCGGGCGGGATGTCCATCGCGCTGCGGCGCGCGATGCTGCGTGGCACGATGCCCTCCACCAGCGCCTGGCGCGAGGCCACGCCCACGGCCGCCAGCATGCGGGTCTCGTCCTCGGGTGTGATGCCGATGTGGCGGGCAATGAACTCGCGCGGGTTCTCGAGTGCGGACAGGGAATGGGCGGAGGGCGTGGACATGGCAGGCCTCGGGATGCAGTGGCGGGAGGGAATGGCGGGAGCAATGACGCGAAGGCGCGCGCGGAGGCCGCGCCATGGCACCGCCCCGCGCAGGGGCGGCGCCGCAGGAATCAGGCGTTGGCCGAGAAGCTGGTGTAGGCGGCCTCGTCCAGCAACGCATCGAGCTGCGCGGGGTTGGACAGCTTCACCTTGAAGAACCAGCCTGCGCCCAGCGGGTCGGTGTTGGCCAGCGCGGGATCGGCACGCAGCGCCTCGTTGACCTCGGTGATGGCACCGTCGATGGGCATGTAGACATCGGCCGCTGCCTTGACGGACTCCACGACACCGGCCACGTCCTTGGCGGCAAAGGTCTTGCCCACTTCGGGCAGGTCGACGAACACCACGTCGCCCAACGCGTCCTGCGCATGCTGCGTGATGCCCACGGTGGCGATGTCGCCTTCGACGTTGAGCCACTCGTGGTCTTCGGTGTACTTGATAGCCATGTTCGGTTCCTGGTGATGGTTGAAGGAAATGGGAGGGTATCGAGGATAGGGGCTCAGCCCCGGTGGTAGCGCTGCGGCACGAAAGGCATGGCCACCACCTCCATGGCCACGGGCTTGCCGCGCACCAGTGCGGTGAGCGGCGTGCCCAGGCTGGCCAGGTCGCTGCGCACATAGGCCATGGCGATGGGCTGGTTCACGGTAGGGGCCAGCAGGCCGCTGGTGACCTCGCCGGCGGGCGAGCCGCTGCTGTCCTGCAGGGGCGTGTGCTCGCGCACCGGGATGCGGTCCAACGCGCGCAGGCCCACGCGCTTGCGAGCGGGCGCGGTGGCACCGCCGGCCAGCTGGGCCATCACGATGTCCGCACCGGGATACCCTCCCGCGCGGGCGCCGCCTGCGCGGCGCACCTTCTGCAGTGCCCAGCCCAGGCCCGCTTCCACGGGGGTGGTGGTGGTGTCCAGGTCATTGCCGTAGAGGCACAGGCCCGCTTCCAGGCGCAGGGAGTTGCGCGCACCCAGGCCGATGGGCTTCACCTCCGGCTGCGCCAGCAGCGTGCGCGCCAGGCGGTCGGCGTCGTCGGCGTGCACCGAGATCTCGAATCCATCCTCGCCCGTGTAGCCGCTGCGCGTGATGAAGGCGTCGACCATGTGCACGGCGCCTTTGTCCTCGCAGCGCAGCACGAATTCGCCGCCCTCCATGAACACCAAGCGCGTAGCGCCGGGCGACAGGCGCTCCAACGCCGTGGCGGCCTGCGGGCCCTGCAGCGCCAGCAGCGCGCGCTCGGGGCAGGGGATGATCTCGCAGCGGTGGCCGATGCGGGCCTGGATGTGGGCCAGGTCCTCCACCTTGCAGGCGCCGTTGACCACCACGAAGAGGTCGCCACCCTGCGCGTGGTCGCGGTTCACGAACATCAGGTCGTCGAGGATGCCGCCCTGGTCGTTGAGCAGCAGGCCGTAACGCTGCTTGCCCACGGGAAGGTCGATGACATCGACGGGCATCAGGGATTCAAACGCGGCTGCGGCGTCCGGCCCCACCAGCCGCAGCTGGCCCATGTGCGACACGTCGAAGAGGCCGGCGGCCTGGCGCGTATGCTGGTGTTCGGCCATCAGGCCGGCGGGGTACTGCACCGGCATGGCATAGCCGGCGAAGGGCACCATGCGCGCACCGAGTTCAAGGTGCAGTGCGTGCAGGGGGGTGTGTTGCAGCGGCGCCGCGTCGGAGGGGGAGGGTGCGGATGCGGGCGGGGCAGTGGACAAGGCGTGGCTCCAGGGGCAAGACGGATTCCATGGCACCTGCCATGGGGCTGCCCCCGCTGTCCGTGGTACCTGAGAGATTCACCGCGCAGGCACATCGTGGTGCGCAGGGCGGCTTGCTCCTTCGGTGGGCCACCTGCGTCGATGGCCTCTCTCCAGTGGGGAAACGCCGCCGGGCGAATCACCCGATGGCGGTTGCCAGTCCTTTTGCCTGAGCGTTCATGCCGCTGGGATCAGCCACACTGCGCCTTCGGCGGCCTCCTCGGGGAAGGCTCTCTCCTGACGGCGCGAATTGTATAGCGGCAAAGCGTGCCAGCGCCGATGAGACATGCAATGGCACCAGGCCGACAACAGGCGCCGTGTGTGGCGTATGCGCCGTGCGTGCGATCCGGGCCTGCTGCTTAACTCAGCTGGAAGTGGAAACCGTGGCGACTCCGAGCCGTCACCACCTTGTCATCCACCGCCAGCCGCCATGCTTCATCTTCGTAGTCGAGCTGCGTTGATTCGGCGGTGCTGCTGAGCACCACATAGTAGGAGCGCACGGGCTTGCCGGTAGAGCGCACGAGCAAGGTGACCACCATGCCCAGCGCGGTATCGGCGAAGTCGGGGGTGTCTTCGGACGCGAATGCCTTCAGGGGCATTGGCATCTGGAACCCTGTGTCGTACGAAGCTTGGAAGGCCATGGTGTTCCCCGGTGTCGGTGTGCGATGGGGTGGATTCTGCGCAGGCCTCCCTCGCAGATCATGGCCGGACTGTGAAGGAAGCGCGGCGCTTTGCCTTGGCCTTGTCGTGCCGTGTTTTTACCGCTTGACCGCGCCCGCCGTAAGCCCTGCCACCAGGTAGCGCTGCAGCGCGATCACCAGCGCCAGCACGGGCAGTAGCTGCACCGTGGCTGCGGCGAAGATCACGCCCTCCCGCAGGCCCTTGGAGACCACAGGGTCAGAGAAACCGCAGCCTGCAACGCAGCCCCGCAGGAATGCTGCCCGCCGGGTTGGGCAGCTCCAGGCGCACCCCGAAGGTGCCGCTGGCCGAGTCGACCACCTTGTCGATGATCTGCACCCGTGCCCGGTAGCGGCCCTTGGCGGGCGCTTCGGCCTCGACCTCGGCCTCGCCGCCTTGCCGGATGGTGTTGTAGAGCGCCACCGGCAGCACCACCTCCACGCGCAGCGGGTGCACCTGGGCGAGCTTCAGGATCGGGCGGGCGCCTTCGCCGGTCTGCGCCAGTTCGCCCGCGTGCTGCATGACCTCGGTGACAACGCCGTTGAACGGGCTCACCAGGGTGCGTTGGCGCAGCAGCTCGTCCAGGCGGCGGGCTTCCAGCTGCGCCAGGGCGCGGTTGTCGTGCGACTCTGTCAGCTCGGCCTCGGCGATGCGCATTTCGGTCAGGGCATCGTCACGCTCCTGCGCGGAGATGAAGTTCTGGCGACTCAGTTCATCCCGGCGGCGGTGCTTGTCGCGCGCGTAGGCCAGCCGCGCGTCCGAGGACTTGAGCTGGCCGTCCATCGTCGCACGGTACTGCGCCGAGGCCAGGCTGGCGCGCTCCACGCCGGACTCCAGCTGGACCAGGGGCTGGCCCTTGCGCACGGTGTCGCCGCGCTCCACCTGCACCTTGCCGATCAGCGCCTCCACCGAACTGCGCAGCTCGATGCGCTGGAAAGGTTCGATCAGGCACTGGTGTTCGGCGGCCGAGGCGGCCTGCGCGAGCGCCGGAAGCGCCGAGCCCCACAGGGGCAGGGCGATGAGGAAGGGAAGCACGGTGCGTGTCATATGGTGTTGCCTGCGAATGCCAGCAGCGTATCGAGCTGGCGATCCTGCTGGAGAGTGTCCCGGCGCGTGCGTGCGTGGATGCTTTCCGCGCGCCGCTGGGCGGCGCGGCGCGCGCGCTCCACCAGCAGCACGGACGTGGCGCCCGCGGCGGCGCCGCGCAGTCGGTGGTAGAGCGCGCCGCCGTGGTCGCGCAGCAGCGCGTCGTCCAGCGCGACGATGGTGATGGTGCTGCCGGGGTCGCCCTGGCGTGCGCAGCGGCCCACCAGCTGGCGGTCGATGCGTGGCGAGTCGTGGTATTCGGTGAGGATCACGTGCAGCCCGCCTGCCGCCGCCACACCCTCGCCCAGGTGGATGTCGGTGCCGCGCCCCGCCATGTTGGTGGCCACCGTGACCGTGCCGGGCGCGCCGGCCCGCGCGACGATGGCCGCCTCCTCGGCATCCTGGCGTGCGTTGAGCACCGCGTGGGCGATGCCTGCCGCGTGCAGCGCCGCCGCCAGCCGCTCCGACGCCTCCAGGGACCGTGTGCCGATCAGCACCGGCCGGCCCCGTGCCTGCATGCGCAGCACCTCGGCGCCCACGCGCTGCCATTTGGCCGCCTCGTCGGTGCAGCAGACGGTTGGCTCGCAGATGCGCAGGCTGGCGCGGTGCGTGGGGATGGCCACGGTCTCCAGGTGGTAGACCGACCACATCTCTGCGCGCACCTCGCGGGCCGTGCCGGTCATGCCCGCCAGGCGCAGGTAGCGGCGGAAATAGCGCTGGTAGGTGATGCGGGCCAGCGTGTGGTTGTATTCGGACAGCGCACAGCCTTCCTTGGTCTCGATCAGCTGGTGCAGCCCCTGCTCCCAGGTGCGGCCCTCCAGCACGCGGCCGGTGTACTCGTCGATGATGTGGACCTTGCCCTCGGCCACGAGGTACTGGTGGTCGCGCACGAACAGCAGCAGTGCACGCAGGGCCTGGGCCACGAGGTGTTCGCGTGCGTGGGCCGAGGCCCAGTCGACGCCGAGTGCCTCGCACAGCGTGGCCAGCCTGGCGCGCCCGGCATGCGTCAGGTGCAGTTCGCGGCGCGCGGGATCGCGCTCGTAGTCCTGGCCATCACCTTGGAGCTGCCCGGCCAGCGCCAGCGCCTGGGCGTAGACGGCGCCGTCTCCCGCGCTCTTGCCCTTCTCAGCCAGGATCAGCGGGGTGCGGGCCTCGTCGATCAGCACGCTGTCGGCCTCGTCGACGATGGCGAAATGCAAACCGCGCAGCAGCAGCGCGCGCCGCTGCGCCGGGTTCACATGGTTGCGCACCCGCGCCTGCGCACGGCTCACGCGGCCCCCCACGGCCACGCGGTCCTTGAGGTAGTCGAAGACCAGCTCCTTGTTGGTGCAGTAGGTGATGTCGCACGCGTAGGCAGCGGCACGTGCGTCCAGGTCCATCCCTGAGACGATGGTGCCGGTGCGCAGGCCGAACCAGGCGAACAGCGCGCCCATCTCCTGCGCATCGCGCTCGGCCAGGTAGTCGTTGACGGTGACCACGTGCACCGGCACGCGCGCCATGCCGGCGATGCAGGCGGCCAGCGCCGCGGTGAGCGTCTTGCCTTCACCGGTCTGCATCTCGGCCAGCTTGCCCGCGAACAGGGCCGCGGCGCCCATCAGCTGCACGTCGTAGGGCCGTTTGCCCAGGCTGCGCATGCAGGCCTCGCGCACCAGCGCGAAGGCGCGGGCCATCTCAGCGGCGTCCTGCGCATAGGCGGCGCGCGCCACGCCGCGCATCTGCTGGCGCAGCGCATCGTCGGCCAGCCCGCGCACCGCGTCTTCCAGGCGGGTGGCCGCATCGGCCACGCTGCGCAGGTGCCGGCCGAAGGGTCGCAGGCGGTGCCACAGCTGCCCGCCCCAGCGGCGGGCCCAGGCGTCGAGGGCCTGCTCGCGGGCTTCTTCGCGTTCGGCGTAGGCGCTGTGCGCCATGGGGATCGTGGCCGTGCCCATCGCCACTCAGAACTGGAACTGCGAGAGGAAGAGGCGGCGCAGCCCCTGCCACCAGCGCACGCCGATGGGCTCGGCCGGGTGGGCGAAGCGCACGAACACGCGGCTGCCGATGAACTCCGTACGCACCTCGGGCGGCAGCGCAATCTCGAACTCGAACAGCGACTCCAGCGACTGCGTGCCCTTGTCGTGGCGCGGGTCCGTGGCGATGCTGCCGCCGCCGCCCTGGCCGAGCGCGGCGCTGGGCAGCGCCTTGCCGGCCTTGGGCACGTTGCGCATCAGGCGCGCGGGCAGCACCTGCTCCATCTGCTGCGGCAGGCGGATCTCCACGCCGCGCGTGGCCAGGCGCACCAGGTCCGCCTGGTCCTGGCGCACGGGCACGCGCACCAGCGGCACGTAGTCACCGACCACGTAGGCCAGGATGTCGCCCTTCTTCACGAAGCGGCCGGGCATGTCCTGCGGGCGGTCCATCAGCAGCATGCCGCCGGCACGTGCACGCGTGGAGAGCTGCGACGACTCCTCCAGCAGCCGGTCGAGCGCGGCCTGCTCCTGGCGGATTTCCTCGGCGAGTTGTCCCGCGCGGGCAGGGTTCAGGCCCCAGGCGGCGTCATGGCGTGCACGGGTTTCCTCCAACCGCGCCTCCTGCACCGCGATGCGCGAGACCAGCTCTGCATCATGGCTCTGCAGCACGAGGTCGCCGGGCTGCACCTGCGTGCGCGGTGCGCGTTCCACCGAGTCCACGAAACCGTTCGCACCGGCCCGCAGGATCGCCTGCTCGGGCAACCAGACAACGCCCTCGGCCTCGGTGTGCCGCGGCAGCGGCACGGCGAAGAGCAGCAGGCCCAGCAGTATTCCCGTGCCCGCCAGCACGGCGCGCACGCGCTGCGTGCGCGCCGCATACTGCGGTGCGGTGAAGACGGCCTTCACGCCCTTGTACACAGGCACGCCGAGGCTCGCGACCAGTCCCCACAGTGCGAGCAGCACGCCGAGGAAGAAGTACTGCTGCGCCACGAAGACCGAGATGCCGAACAGCACGAACATGCGGTAGGCGAAGGCCAGCGGCGCATAGGCCACGAACCAGCGGCGTTCGCCATCGGTGGAGGGCGGGGCTTCGGCCTGCCCCACGCCGAAGACGTAGCGCTCCGCGAGGTACTGCCAGTACTTGTTGGCGCGCGTGCCGAGGTTCGGTATCTCCAGCGCGTCCGACAGGATGTAGTAGCCGTCGTAACGCAGCAGCGGGTTGGCGTTGAACAGCAGCGTCGTGATGCTGGCCAGCACGATGGTGTTGTAGACCAGCGAGCGCAGCAGGCCCGGCTCCAGCAGGATCCACAGGTAGAACGCGACCGCGGCAACGAAGAGCTCGGTCAGCATCCCTGCGGCGCCCACCAGCATGCGGTCGGTCTTCTTGACGAAGGCGGAAGAGCTGGAGGCTTCCACGTAGGGGATGGGGAAGAACACCAGCAGCATCACGCCCATCTCGTGCACCTCGCCGCCGCGGGCGCGCACGGCCAGGCCGTGGCCCATCTCGTGTAGGAACTTCAGGAGCGGAAACACCACCGCCATGACCAGCAGGTTGCCGGCCGACAGCATCTGCTCGCCGAAGTTCTGCGTCAGGTCAGGCCAGTAGGGCAGGGCAAGCAACAGCGCAGGCAGCACCACCGCCAGCCAGACGACCAGCCCCAGCCTGCCCGTGAAGGGCCGCAGGCCGTGCGCCAGGCGCCGCAGCACCGCGTCCGGGTCCCACAGCGGGAACCGCAGCGAGATCGGGTTCATGAAGCGGCCCATGAGCTTGCGCCGCCGCTCCTTGGTGTGCCGCTCGAACAGCTCGGCCACGTCGGGGTTGACGTCGCACTGCACGAGGTCGGCGCCGTGCAGCTGGCCCAGCAGGCGGATCACCTCTTCCTGCGCGGGCGTGTCCTCGGCCAGGTGGGCCGTGAGGCGCCGCCAGATCGCGGCCATATCGTGGCGCCCGTCCATGAGGTGGATCACACGGTAGGCCGCCGGGTTGAAGCGGTGGTATTTGCCGGCGAACCGGTCTTCCATGACGAACCACACCTCGCCGCGGTAGGCATGGCGGTGGATGTGCACATGGCCGCGCAGCCGCGGGCGCAGGCCCTCGACCCGGTACCAGTTGGTGGATAGCAGGGCCGTGGGAGATGCCGCCGCCTCGCTGGCGGCGGTGGCCGACGCCGTGGTGTGTGCCGGGCCCGTTGCGTCGGACGCGATGCTCACGGCAGCCACTCCCAGCGCTTGAGCCGCAGCCAGTCGGTGAAGCGGTGCGTCCAGATCCACAGCAGGCTGCGTTCGCCGGCCTCGACCTTGGCCACACCCTCCATGCCCGGGCGCATCTGGGCGAAGGCTGCCGCATCCTGCTGCGGGGCGAGCTCGGCCTCGACGCGGAAGTAGTTGCGGCCTTCCTCGGGGATGGAGACCGGCGTGATGCGGCGCACGTGCAGCGGCCGCGCTGCCCCGGGCACGCTGGTGAGCACCAGTTCGCCCGGTGCGCCGGTGCGCAGGTGGGCGATGTCCCGCTCATCCACCTTGAGGGTCACGCGCCAGGTGTCCAGGGGGGCGATCTCGAACAGCACCTTGCCCTGTTCCACGGGAGAGCCCAGCTCCTGCGACAGATCGCCCCGCACCACCACGCCGTCGAAAGGCGCGGTGAGCTGCACCCGCGAGAGTTTTTCCACCGCGAGGTCGCGCTGGGCACGCGCCTGGTTGGCCTGCGCGGAGGCCAGGCGCATCGCCACGCGGTCGGCCTTGGCCATGGCCTCGCGCTCCTTGCGCACGGCCACCTCCAGTTCGGACTCCCAGCGCACGCGCTCGAGCTGCAGGTCCTTGTCCTCCAGCACGGCCAGAACCTGCCCCTGGTGCACGATGTCGCCGGCGCGCGCCGGCGCCTCGCGCACGTAGCCCTGGAACGGCGCGGCCACCACGCGCTGGATGGCGCCTTCGATCACGGCCCGCGACGACACGCGGTACTGCGCGGGGTACCACGCGAGCAAAGCCACCACCGTGGCGGCGGCCACGATCAGCAACTTGAGGCCCGGGCGCGAGGTGTCGGTGAAGCGCTGCAGCAGCCGCCCGGAGCGTTGGCGCGCGTGGCGCCACAGGCCCTGGTCGGCCGTGCGCTGCAGCGCCAGCACGGGTGCCAGGCTCAGCGCCAGGGTTTCGAGTGCGTCGATGTCCTCCGGCGTGAAGGGCGCTTCGCGCTCCAGCATCCACACGCCCGTGATGTCGCCTTGCGCCTCCAGGGGCAGGGCGCACACGCAGGGCGTGCCGGCCTCGGCGGCGTAGCGGCGCAGCGCGGAGGTGATCAGCGTGCCGCCGTCCTCCGGCTCCGGCAGGACCAGCGTGGCCCGCTGGTCGAAGGCTTCGTTCATGGCCAGTGCCGCGAGGTTGGCGAGGTTGGTCTTCTCGTCGAAGTTGGCCGAATGCGACACCACGGCCACCTGCACCGTGCGGCCCTTCTCCAGGCCGAGCTGTACGCGGTGGCAGCCGAAACGCTGCGCGAGCTGGTTGACCGTGGTCAGTGCGGACTGGTGGAAATCGGCCTCGGACAGCGCAGCCAGCGACAGGTCGAACAGCACATGCGAGCGTTCCAGCCGCTGCGCCTGCTGCCGCAGCAGGTCGCGGTCGTGCAGGTCCACCAGCCAGCCCGCGCCCCAGTGCAGCATGCGCATCGCCTGCTGCGGAGGGGCGTGCCCGGTGCCAGGCAGGTCCACCACGACGGCGCCGAACAGCGTGTCCTTGCCTTCGAGGGGATAGGCGAAGCGGCTGTTGCCCGCGCCACCCGCTCCCCCCGCGTCACCCGCATGCTGCAACACCCCCTGCCGCTTGACGAGGGCCTCCTGGGCGATGTCGCCGAGGTAGTTCAGGTCCCGGCCCGCGGGCCACATCGCGGCGGGGGCGAAGCTGCCGTCGGGCTGCTGCATGAGCAGGAGCGCCGCGTGCACGCCGGGCAGCATCGTGCACAGCACGGACAGCCAGGCATGGCACAGCTGCTCCGCGTTGCCCGCCTGCGCCAGTGCGGCCCAGGGGGCATCGGGGTCACCCGGGGGGTGGGGTTCGGCAAGGCCGGATCGCGACGCGTGGGTGTCGGGCATGGGTTCCAGGGGGAGGCAGCATGGCGGGCGTGTGGTGCGGCGATGCTACGACGGCGGGCCCTCCCCGGTCGGTGTGAACGGCGCGCTGCCCAACGGTGCCATGGCTAGCGTCGCGATCCTCCCGTGCCGCGCAGCAGGGTCGATGCCGTGGCTGCCGCCTGTGAGGCCGGCAGCGTGATCGGCGTGAACGCCGGCACGCTGGTGCTCTCCCCCTTGGGGCAGACCCAGTCCGCGACCCAGTCGGCCGTGGTGCGGATGGGGGTTGCGGCCATGGAGGACGGCGTATCCCAGAGGATTGCGACGGTGCGCGCGGCGCTGGGGGCGGGCGGCGTGGCCGTTGTGACCGCCACGCTTTCCGTGTTGGCGAAGCTGACGCCCTGCGCCATGCCCAGGCCTGTGATGCGGTTCGTGGTCTGCGTGAAGGGCAGGGCCGCAGTGTTGCCCGAATCGTCCACGCGCAGCGTGTCCGTGCCGGCTTCGCCGTCCACGGTGATGGGGCCGGCGAGGTTGCGGGCGACGCCGCCGGTGGTGGTGGGGGCGAGGCTGCCGAGGTTCACGGCGTCGTCGCCGGCACCCGCCAGGATGCCCAGGGCCGCCTGCGAGGCGCGCACGTTGATGGTGTCGTTGCCGGCACCGGTGCCGATGGTCAATGCGCCGGCGTTCGCGCCCGTCATGTTGACGATGTCGTTGGCCGCACCGGTGTCCACCCATGTCTCGCCGGCAGGGGTGCCGGTGATGGCGACGGTGTCCGCACCGGTGCCGAGCTTGAGCGCCAGCTGCTCGATGCCGGCGTAGTCCACGCCCTGGCCCATGCCGAAGCCCGTGATGCTGGTGTTGCCCAGCGTGCCGCTGTTGGCGATGGTGTCACCGGTGTCGTCCAGGAACAGCAGGTCGAAGCCGCCATCGCCCTGCACGCTGATGCGGCCGCCGATCGCGTTGAGCGTGCCGCCCGTGGCGCGGCCGGGGCCGACCGGGGCGGTGGTGCCACCCGAGCCGCGGCCCGGTGTGCTGAGGGTCACCGTGTCGTCGCCCGCGCCCGTGCGGATGGCCACGGCTCCTGCAGCGGCACGCAGGGCGATGACGTCCGCGCCGTCGCCGGTGGCCAGGTCCAGCGCGCCCACCGTGGTCACGATGGTCACGTTGTCGGCGCCCGCACCGGTGTCGATCTCGGTGCGGTGGGCCGGCGTGGTGTTCACCGTCAAGGTGTCGGCCCCGCTGCCCAGGCTCAGTCGCAGCAGTGCGAGGTTCGAGAAGGTGGTGGTTCCCGTGCCGAAGCCGCTGGCGTTGCCGGCGTTGAGCGTCACGCGCATGGCGTCGGTCTGGGGCCGGCCGTCCAGGTGCAGGCTGTTGGCGCCCGTGCCGCCGTCGTAGCTGAATGCCCCCGTGGTGCCACGCAGCGCAAGGCTGTCGGCCCCTGCGCCGGCCTGGATGCTGGTGCTGCCGGCGTGGGTGCCCGTCACGTCCAGCACATCGTCGCCCGCGCCCAGCACCAGGCTGAAGGCCTCCAAGCTGCCATATCCGATGCTGGAGGCGGTGGGCAGGCCCAGGCCCGTGACACGGGTGGCCGAGAGGCTGCCCGTGCGGGCAGTGGTGCTGCCATCGTCGGCCAGCACGCGCAGGCTGTCGTTGCCCGCGTCGCCTTCCACGGTGACGACGCCCGCCAGGCTGCGCAGGCCCGTGCCGGCAGCGCCCATGGTGATCTGGTCGTCGTCCGCACCACCGCGCACAGTGATCGGCCCGCCGCTGGCGGCGATGCGCAGCTGGTCGTTGCCCGCAGCGCCCTGGATCTCCAGTGCGCCGGTGCTGCCCAGCACGTCCACGATGTCCGCTCCAGCGCCGGTGTCCACCACCGTGCTGCCCGCGTGGGTGCCGCGCACCGTGAGAGTGTCCACACCGCTGCCCAGCAGCGCGGACAAGGTTTCGAAGCCGGCATACCCCACGTCGGCACCCAGCCCCATGCCGCGCAGCGTGCTGGCCGTGATCTCGCCGCTGCTGCCCATGGTCTGACTGCGGGTGTCCAGCGTGAGCTGGTCGTTGCCGGTGCCGCCGTCGATGCCCAGCATGGCAGCGATGGCCGAGGCCGGCGCGGTGTCGCCCAGCGTCACGCGGTCGTCCCCACCGCCTGTGGAGAGCAGCGTGGGCACGGTGGTGCCCAGCACGCTCACCCGGTCCGCACCGCTGCCCAGCTGGACCGCGATGCCTTCCATGCGGGTGTGCGCAATGCCGCCCACCATGCCCAGGCCGTCGATGCGCGCGGCGGCGATCTGCAGGGTCTGCGCCGTGGTCATGCCGCGGGCATCCACCAGCAGGGCGTCGATGCCCGGTGCACCGTCGAGGGTGATCGCGCCGCGGATGCGCGCGCTGTCGTCCAGCACCACCGCGGCGGTGTTGATGCCCGAGCCCAGTGTGGCGCTCAGCGTGCCCGTGGTGCCGAGTACGCGCAGCGTGTCAAAGCCGTCGCCCAGGTCCAGCTGGGTGCTGCCGGCATGCGTGGCCTGCACCGTCACGGTGTCGACACCGCCCAGGGTGCGCAGCGCCAGCGACGCCAGGCCTTGATATGCGATGTCCAGGGTGTCCAGCGCGAGGGTGTCGGCGCCCAGCACGGCCGTGTCGTTGCCCGCGCCCAGGGCTATGGCCAGGCTGTTGCTGCCGGCGCCGCCATTCACGCGCAGGTGGCGGACCCCCACCGTGGGGGTGTCGATGGCCAGGGTTTCATCGCCCGTGCCGCCGCGCAGGTCCAGCGTGTCCAGGCCGCTGTAACGCAGCTGCGCCAGGCCCCCCACGTTGGTCACGCGGGCGTTGGCTGCCCCTGCCAGGCGTGCGCCGGTGTCCGTGCCTTGCACCACCAGCGTGTCCTGCTGGCCGCCGGCTGTGAGCTCCATGTCCAGCGCCTGGGCGCCGAAGCGTTGCACGGTCACCGTGTCATCGCCTGTGCCTGTGTCCAGGCGCAGGGCTGTGCTGCCCAGGCCGCCGTCGGTGACGGTCACGCTGTCGTTGCCGCCCCCGGTGGCGACGCGCAGGGTCTCGATGCCGCTGTAGCCCGCCACCGGCGTGCTGCCGTCGCTGGCCAGCGCGCCGGCGCCCAGCGTCACGGTGTTGGCCGTGTCGCCCAGCGTCCAGGCCAGGGTGTCGTCCCCCGCGCCGCCATCGAGCTGGCCCGTGATGCGGGCGCCAGTGCCGATGACGAAGCTGTCCTTCTGGCTGCCGCCGCGCAGGGACTCGATACTGCTAAAACGCAGCGTGCCGTCGATGTCTCCCGCGTTGGTGCCGGTCAAGGTCCACACATGGTCGGTGTTGGAGGCCGCCAGCAGGTCGCTTTGGTTTGTGCCCACAAGGTGCGCCACGCCGGCAAAGCCGCCGAGCACGCCCGAGACCGCGCCTGCGTTGGCGCCGCTCAAAGCCACGGTGATGCCCGCGCCCAGCCCGCCGAAGTCCAGCGTCGCGTCTCCGCTGCCCGTGGCCGTGCCGGCCAGGGTGGCCGTGCTGTTGAGGAAGCGGAAGCTCTGGCCCGCGCCGCTGGCCACCACCTGTTCGATGCCGGCGAAGTCCGCACGGTCCGTCACGCCGTCCGCAGCGCTCACCCAGCCGGTGCCCGCGCCGTCGAATTGCCACAACGCGCCGCCGATGAGCGTGTCATTGCCTGCACCGCCATCGACCGTCAGCGTGGTGATCCAGTCCGGCAGGTCGCTGATGCTGAAGCTGTCGTTGCCCGCCAGACCCAGGAAGGTGATTTCCGTGTAAGGCCGCAGGTCGAAGGTCTGCGTCTGGCCTGTGTCGCCGTAGCGGATGTTCAGCGTGCTGCCGATGAGGGTCACCGTGTCGTCCTGCGACGACAGCGTCCAGCTGCGGCGCGGGTCGGGCACGGAGGCCGTGACCTGCAAGGTCTCGATACCCTCATAGACCACGCCCTGCGCCATGCCCAGGCCGGTGACGGTGGTGGCGCCGATGGTGGCCTCGCGCACCACGGGGCTGCCCGAGTCGTCGATGCCCAGCGTGTCGTTGTCGCCGCCGCCCCGCACGGTGACCCGGCCCGCGATGCCGCCGGCCACGCTGCCGAAGGGGGCGGGGGCGAGGCTGCCCAGGCGGATGGTGTCGTCGCCGACGCCGCCTTCGACCAGCACATCGGCCTGCGTGGCGCGCAGGGCCACGTGGTCGTCGCCGCTGCCGGCCTGGATGACCAATGCGCCCACGTTCGCGGCCTGCAGCACCACGGTGTCCGCACCACTGCCGGTGGAGAGCGTGGTCCCGCCCGCGTGCGTGCCCGTGATGTCCACGGTGTCGTCGCCCTGGCCCAGTGTGAGGTTGGCGTTCTCGAAACGGGTGTAGGCGATGCCGCCCGCCATGCCGAAGCCGTCGATGCGTGCGGCAGCGATCTGGCCCGTGAGGTTGCCGGTCACGGCGCTGGCGTCCAGGGCCAGGCCGTCCGTGCCGTCGCCGCCGTCCAGGGTGAGTGCGCCCTGCACGCGTGCCGTGTCGTCCAGCACCACGGTGGCGCCGTCGTCGCCGGTGCCGAGGTTCAGGCCGAAGCTGCCGGTGGTCCCCAGGATGCGCACTGTGTCGTTGTCCGCGCCGGTGTCCACGGTGGTGGCGCCCGCCGTCGTGCTGCGCACGGTCACGGTGTCATTGCCGCCGGCGGTGCGCAGTGACAGCGAGGCGAGGCCCTGGTAGGTCACTTCCAGCGCATTCAGCGTCAGGCGGTCGGCGTCGATGGTGGCGTTGTCGTTGCCCGCACCGAGGTCGATGCCCAGGCTGTTGCTGCCTGCACCGCCGTCCACGCGCAGGCGTTGCACGCCCAGCGTGGTGACGTCGATGGTCAGGGCCTCGTTGCCCGCGCCGCCGCGCAGCTCCAGCGACTGGATGCCGCTGTATTGCAGCAGCTGCGTGCCACCCTGCGTGCGCACGCTGCTGTTCGCCGCGCCGGCCAGCAGGTTGCCGGTGTCTGCGCCCACCACGACCAGCGTGTCCAGCTGCCCGCCTGCGGCCAGGGTCATGGCCAGTGCGCGTGCGCCGAAGTTCTGCACCGTGACGGTGTCGTCACCGCTGCCCGTGTCCAGCAGCAGCGTGGCCGCGGCCACGCCGCCGTCGGTGAGCGTCACCGTGTCGTTGCCGCCGCCGGTGTAGACCTGCAGTGCGCCGATGTTGGCGAAGGAGCCCACCGGTGAGACGCCGCCATTGGCCAGGCCGGTGGCGCCGAGGGTCACGGCATCGTCCGCATCACCCAGCGTCCAGCGCAGTACGTTGCTGCCCGCGCCGCCTTGCACGGCGCCTGTCATGCGGCCCTGCGCCGTGAAGGCGAAGGTGTCGGCCTGGGCATTGCCCGTCAGGTTCTCGATGCCGCTGAAGGCCAGCACGCCGTCGAGCGTGCCGGTGTTGGTGCCGGTGATGGCCCAGGTGTGGGCCGCGTTCGTCGCACTCAGGGTGTCGGTGGCAGCGGCCGATCCGACCACGCTGCTGATGCCGGTGAAGCCCACCAGCACACCCACCACATTGCCTATCTGCGCGGCCCGCATTTCCACGCTCACGGCGGTGCTGCGTCCGCTGAGGTCCAGCGTCGCGGCGCCACCGCCTGCAGCGGTGCCCGTCAGGGATGCCGCGTTGTTGAGGAAGCTGAAGCGGCGGTCCGTGCCGGTGGCCGTGGCGTTCTCGATGCCGTCGAAGCTCACCAGGTCGGTCACGCCATCTGCTGCGCTCACGGTGCCCGTGTTCACACCGTTGAAGCGCCACCAGGCGCCGCCCACGATGGTGTCGGTGCCCGTGCCACCGCGGATCACGATGGAGGTGAGCCAGTCCGGCACGTTGGTGAGGTTGAAGGTGTCGTTGCCGCCCAGGCCGTCGATGACCAGCTCCGTCGCGGTGCTCAGGTCGTAGTTCTGCGCGGTGGCCGTTCCCAGGCGGATGGTCAGCGTGCTGCCGTTGATGGTGACCGTGTCGTTGCCGCTGCCCAGGGTGAAGCTGCGGCGCGGGTCGGCGACCGTCGGGGCCGCGAAGGCCTCGATGGTGTCGTCGTAGTCCACGTCCTTGTTGCCCACGTCGTAGTGGTAGGCCGAGCCCGGCGAGCCGGCGGGCACTTCCAGCCGGTCGACGTTCTGCTGCAGGCTATTCAGGAAGAAGGGCGCGGCGCCGCTGTCGTGCACGATCACCCGTGCCGCGCTGCTGCCCGCCAGCACACGGTAGGTGTCGCCTTGCTCCCCGCCATCGAGCAGCACGCGCTGCGCGCTGCTGTCGTAGACCGTCATCTGGTCCGCGCCGGCCAGGCCGGCGATGGACAGCACCTCCATGCCCGCGTAGTTGAGCGCGCTGGTGCCGAGCTGCACCACGGTGTTGCTGACCGTGAACACATCGGCATTCGCCGTGCCGCTCACCGTGAGCTGGTCCAGTGCGCCGCCGGCATCGGCCAGGCGCACCGCGTCCAGCGCGGCGGCTGCCACGTCGAAGGTGTCGGAGCCGGCGCCGCCGTCCAGGCGCACCTCGCCCCCGGTCCAGCGCAGCACCTGGAGGCGGTTCGCACTGTCGCCGCCCGTGAGTTGCACGTGCTCGACGCCCGCCAGTTGCGCCTGCTCGCCGTTGCCGGCCACCAGCAGGCCGGTGTCCAGCGTCCAGTCGGTGTCGTAGCGGGCGGCCAGCGTGTCGGTGCCCGTGCCGGTGTCCAGCAGGAAGCGGCCCGTGAGTTGCTGGTAGGTGGGCGTGGTGCCCGTCAGCACCGGAACGAAGCTGCCCACGGCCGTGGGCGTGAGCTGGTCGCCCAGCAGGTTGACCGTGTCGTCGCCGACACCGGTGTTGAGCGTGAAGTTGCGCAGGCCGTAGGCGACCAGGCCAGGCTCCGCCACCGTGACCGTGTCGGCCAGTGCGCCCGTGGTCAGCGTCACGCTGCCGATGTCGAAGAAGTGCAGGTCGGAGATCGCACGCCCACCCACCGTGCCCTTGACG
The DNA here is from genome assembly GCA_965278985.1 of Burkholderiaceae bacterium. Classification (GTDB taxonomy): domain Bacteria; phylum Pseudomonadota; class Gammaproteobacteria; order Burkholderiales; family Burkholderiaceae_C; genus CAISIP01. The sequence goes on from OZ257131.1 coordinate 6,684,541, forward strand.
GTATTGGCCTTGGCACCGGCGATCAGCTCGGTCTGGTCTTCGATGACCGTGACCGTGGACGGTGGCGACACCTCGCGCACGAAGGCGTAACCCACGCCGGCCGTGTCGATGGCGGCACCGGGTCGGCCGCCCAGCTGTGGCGCACCGAACAACGCGTGTTGCCCCGACAGGGCCACCGCGTAACCCACCATGTCGCCCTCGGCGTCACCGGCGATGGCCACGGGGCCCGCGGAGGCCTCCACCACCCAGCCGTTGGCACCATGGTGGTAGGCGAAGGCCGCTCCACGGGTCTGCTGGTAGCCCCGCGCACCCACCAGCAGCGTGCCGTTGTCCAGCGCCACGGCGGCGCCGAACTGGTCGCCCGCCGCCGCGTTGGCCTGCGTGATGCGCTGCTGGTTGACGAACTGCGTGCCCACCCGTTCGTAGGTGTAGACAGCGCCTGCGGTGCCCGAGGCGCCGGGCGTGCCGATGGCGATGTCGTCTCCGCTGATGGCCACGGCGAAGCCGTAGGCGTCACCCGATGCGCCCTGCGCGCCGGCTGTCAGCGTCTGGCGCAGTTGCCATGTGCCATTGGCGCCGCCTGCGAGCTCGTAGTACCCGGCCGCGCCACGTTGGCTGTTGGCGGTGGCTGCACCCACCACCATGCGTGTGTCGTCGATGGCCAGGGAGAAGCCGAAGTTGCCCGCGAGAAGGCCCGTGCCGGTCAGCGTCTGACCCGTGGCCCAGGTGAGGCCATCGAAGTTGAACGTGCGCACCTGGTTCGCGACGGGCGCGCCCACTGCGGCCACGGTGCCATACACGTCCACGGCGGACCCGAAGCGCGCACCTGCCGTGCCGGCCACCTCGGTGCGCAGGTTCCACTGGCCGCCCAGCAGCTGGTAGAAGTAAGCGGCGCCTGCGCCGTTGCCCTTGTTCGCCGCACCGACCACCAGGCTGTCGCCCGACACCGCCACGGCGCCGCCGAACTGGTCGCCCGCCACGCCGTCAGTGGCCTGGATCAACGTGCTGTAAGCCCACTGGCCGGCTGCATTGGCTGTGTAGACGAGCACCGCGCCGCGGTCGTCGTAGTCGCGCGCGCCCACCACGGCGGTGTTGCCGTCGATGGACACCGAGGTGCCGGCCTTGGCCGTGGCCACGGCCGTGGGTGTGAGTTCGCCACCCACGGCCGTCCAGGCCGCGCCGCGCTGGCGGAAGTTGTAGAGGCTGTTGGCCACGTTGGCGGCCATGTTGGCGCTGCCCGCCACATAGAAGCCTTCGCTGATGACCTGTGCGCCGGCGCCGAACTGCAGTGCGGTGTTGGTGTCGGCCACCATCGTGTTGGTGGTGCTGTCGAAACGGTAGGCCGTGAGGTTCAGGCCGAGGTAGGTGCCCTGGCTGTTGTACACAGCCATGCTGCCGGCGCCCGTAGGCTGGCCCACCAGCAGGCGGTTGCCTGCCAGGTCCAGCGTCTCGTTGCCGCCATTGAGGGCCGTGCCCCCTGCCGGATTGAGCAGGCTGGTGCCCGCGGTCCATGCACCGGTGCCGGTGCGTGTCTGCGTGACGAGGCCGCTGTTGGCGCCGCCGATGCTGATCCACTGCGTGTCGGTCAGCACCAGCTCCGTGCCGCTCGCTGCGCTGCGGTCGAAGGTCTGCACCGGCCGCAGCGGGTTCAGGCCCATGCCGCCCACCGTGGCCGTCCAGTGCGTGTAGTCGGGCAGGGTCAGGTCGTAGGAGACCGTGCGGGACATGCCCGCCGCCCCCACCACCACGGTGTCACCCACGATGTCCACCGCCGAGCCCCACTGCGCGCCCTGCAGCCCGGTGTAGGTGGGCTTCACCAGCTCGGTGCCGGGAATCGGGCGCGTGCTGGCCGCATAGACGCGGTCGATGTCGTAGTTGCCGCGTTCGTCGACGGGGACATTGAAAGTCCTGGCCACGTCCGTGTCGTTGGTGAAGACATAGGCCCCCACCCAGTCGAAGTCTTCCGTGTCCACCAGCATCGCGACGGTGCGCGGGCCGAGCGTGATCGTGCGGATGTGCAGGTCGATGGCGCCGAAGTCGAAGCGGGTCTCGATCTGGTTGTCGCGGCGCCGGTCAATGCCGTCGTCGCCGTGGATGATGACGTAGAACGGTCCGACGTCCGTGCCCACGAACACCGACTCCACGTCGTTCAGGAAGTCGACCGGCAGCGTGTAGTTGCCCGCGGCGTTGATCGTCCGCGTGCCGCTCAGGCGCACCGGGTCCTTGGAGGAGTTGGACACGGTGGAGCCGTAGCGCAGCGTGCCCGACCCGTTGTTGTAGATGAAGCCGCTGCCCGCGTCGCCCTCGTCGCCGGTGCCCACGCCCGGCGCATCGGCGTAGGCCATGATCACGTGGGCGCCGATGGTGCCGCTGCTGCCGAAAGACATGTCGCTCCCGTTGGCGGTGACGACGCGGCCGGTGTAGGTGGTGGCGGTGGTGTTGTGCGTGTTGAAGGTGTTGCCCGCTGTCTGCACCGTGCCGCGCGTGACGATGTCCCGGATATACGAGGTGTCGTCGGGCAACGCCGCGTCGTTGGGCATCAGCAGCCGCTCCGGGCTCCAGGTGGTGCCGTTGAACAGGTAGGTGATGGCCCCGCCGGTGGTGCCGAGGGACAGTGCGTAGTTCGGGTCTGCCTGGCCGGCGGACTGGTAACTGGCCGAGGCGCCGGGCATGCCGATCACCACGCGGTTGCCCGAGATGGCGACGGACTCGCCCCAGCGGATGCCTGCCGCACTGGGTGGCAGCATCTGGAAGAAGCTCCAGGTCTCGCCGTTGGCGTCGCGCTTGTAGAGGAACGCGCGGTCGCTCTGCGGTGCGCCCACGACCATCCAGTTGCCATCCACATCCATATCGGTGCCGAAGCCCAGGCCGTCGGTGGTGGTGCGGGTGATGGTCTGCGCCAGGCGCCAGTGCAGGCCCTCGTTGATGTAGACGCGCACCGTGCGGTCGCCCGCGTCGCCCACGAACAGGCTTCGCGAGGCGGCGTCGTAGTGCGTGGAGGTGCCGTAGCGCGAGGCGGCGTCGTTGGGGTTGAGCGGGTCGAGCAGGGTCTCGGCCCACATCGACACATTGGTCACTGCCGGAATGGCGCCGGTGGTCGAGAAGGTGCGCACGCCGCCCACGTCGGCACGCAGCACCGTGCTTCCGTTGACGTCGTTGTGCCCGGGCATGCCGACCACCAGGCGTCCGCCGGCCAGTGCCACGCTCGTGCCGAAGCCGTCGGCCGTGTTGTAGGGCGCGGCGACGTTGGTGGAGCTGCCCGCCGGTGTGGCCGCTTGCAGGCGGCCATCGCCCGAGGCGCCGGTGCTGCGCACCCAGCTTGCGCCATTGCCGCTGCCCTGGTCGGCCAGCCGCATGAAGACATAGGCCGCGCCCACGTCGTTGGCCGTGGTGCCGTCGTAGCCGGGAGTGCCCACGGCCACATAGTTGCCCGAGAGCGCCACGCTGGCGCCGAAGCGGTCGCCCGCGCGGCCATTGGCCTGCGCGTCGGCCTGCGACAGGCCGGCGGTGGCCGTGAGGCGTGCCACGCGCGTCCAGGTGCCGCCGGCCACCTCGAAGACGAAGGCGCGGCCCTGGTCGTTGCCACCGGCGCCGTCCCACAGCGGGGCACCCACCACCACGCGGGCGCCGTCCATGTCCAGCACGGAGCCGAAGCCTTCGTTGGCCTGGGCTTCGGAGGCCGTGAGCACTGCGCTCTGGCTCCAGGTGGCGCCGTTGCGGGTGTAGAGGACCACGTTGCCGCCGTTGGCAGCCTGCGGTGTGCCCACGGCCAGCGTGTTGCCGAAGATGCTGACGGCGGCACCGAAGTTCGCGTTGGCCGTGCCGCCGATGGCGACGCGTTGCTGCTGCGTCCACACCGCCGCGCCCGTGCCGGGCGCGATGCTGCGCGTGAACACATAGGCAGCGTCCTGTGCGGCCGTGCCGCCGGCTGCGCCGACGACGATGCTGTCGCCGCTCACGTCCACGCTCTGGCCGAAGCTCCGGTTGGCGGAGGCGTCGGTGGCCAGCAATCGTGCCTGGAAGCTCCAGGCCGTGCCGCTGCGCGTGAAGACATAGGCGGCGCCGGCGTTGCTGCCACCGGTGTCGTCCAGCGACGCGCCCACCACCAGCGTGTTGCCGTCGACGGCCACGGCCGAGCCGAAGCCCTGCCCGCCGCCACTGCGCGCATCGGGCGCGTAGAGCTTGGCCTGCTCCACCCAGGTGTTGCCGATCCAGGTATAGACGTACACAACGCCGTTCTGCACATTGCCATCGAGCTCGGCGCCCACCACCATCGTGGTGCCGTCGGCGCTCAAGGCGATGGCCTTGCCGGCGTGGCGCGTGTCGCTCGCCGATGGCGGCTCCAGGTTGGTCTGGCGCGTCCAGCTCACCACGCCGTCCACCACCAGGGTGTGCAGCACGAGGTTCGTGAGGTTCAGGTCCGCCACGTCCACGCTGTCGATGACCAGGTTGGCCGCGCCATCTGCTGGCGTGTTCACGCCGAAGTTCGCCAAGCCGTGCACCACCAGCGGTTCCACGCCCGAGAAGGCGATGCTGTTGCCGCCCACCAGCACGCTGCCGCCCCGCGCCTCGGTGCTGCTGGGCGTGAAGCTGCCGCTGGCCACGCCGTCGCCGGCCACGCGCAAGGTGTCGCCCTGGGTCGCGTGGTTGCCGCCGTTGAAGACCAGGCTCGCAGTGCCGTTGGGCACGCCGGGCTCGAAGTCGGCAAAGAACAGGTCGTCGCCGTCGCCGCCATTGAGCGTGGCCGTGAAGCCGCGGTTGTCGAAGCCGTTGGTGATGTTGAACTCGTCCTGCCCCGCACCGGCATACACCGTGAGGCCGTAGCCATAGACCTGGCTCTGCAGCTGCACCTTGTCGTTGCCGCTGCCCAGCGACACCGCCACGTCTTCCACCAGGCGGCTGTAGACGTTCATGGGGTCGATGGCGCCCTGGCGGCTCAGCACCGCCAGCCCGTAGGAGGTGGCCTGGGGGTCGCTGCCGAAGAGGCGGGTGTAGGTGGCAAGCCACTGCGCGTCCGCGCCACCGGCACCGGCGCCGGGGTAGATCTGCGCGAAGCGCTGGTTGTCGAAGACCAGCAGGGTCTCCTGCGTGGCGGCCGTGTCCAGGTAGTGCACGCGGTCCGCGCCGTCCTGGCCGTTCACGATCACGCGGATGCCGCGCGGGCCGTCCGTCGCATGGTCGTTGTCGGTGTCCATCAGGAAGCTGGAGAGCGAGTAGCCCCCGCTGGCCACCGGTGTGCCCACGTTCACGATGTCGTTGCCGCCACCGGCGTTGACGGTGAAGGTGGAGTTGGAGCCGGTGTGCGCCTGCTCGCGGTGGGTGGCGTGCAGGTTCAGCGTGTCGTCGCCCGCGCCTGCGTTGAGCACCACTGTCTCCATGCGCCGGTAGGTGATGGCGGACGCGCCGCTGCGCTGCACCGTGGTCGTGTCGTAGCGCCAGGCCTTGCCATCGAGCACGCTCAAGGTGGCATCGGGCTGGTTGGCCACGGTCCACTGCTGGCCGCTGGTGGCCGACTGGTCGTTGAACCATAACTCGTCCTCGGCCTCGGGGCCGTTGCCGTCGATGGCCAACGTGCCCTGGATGCCCGAGAGGTCGCCCGTGGTCGTCTGGCCTGCGGCGCTGCCCACGTAGACGCGGTCCTTGCCGGTGCCGGTGTCCACCAGCAGCGAGATGCCTGCCGCCAGGGACTGCACATGGAAGCTGTCGGCGCCCGCGCCCAGCAGCACCTGCAACTCGTCGGGTGCGTCGATGAACACCTGGCCCGCCATGTCCAGCCCGCTCACGCCGTTGCCGTTCCAGGCGCCGGTGTTGTTGCTGTCGTCGCCCGAGTCGTCGAAGATGATCCGGTCCGCGCCCGCCTCGCCGTCCACGTGCACGGTGCCCATGAGGGTGTCCACACGCTGCAGCTGCGCCGGGAACAGGCCGGTGGCCGTGCTGCCCAGGCGGATGGTGTCCGCACCCGCGCCGCCGCGGATGGTGGTCACGCCGTAGGCATAGGTGCTGTCCACGTTCAGCACGTCGTTGCCTGTGCCGAGCTGGAGGTTGACGGCCTCCACGTCGCTGCTGACGGTGGAGTTGCCCTGCAGGTCCAGCGTGCGCCGGGCGTAGTAGACCGCGCCGGGCCAGCTGCCGTTCGTGAGGTCGTAGCCCGCACCGAAGTTGGTGTTGTGCACCGCCACCTGCTGGTTGCTGCCCATCCCCATGCCGGTGATGGCGATGGCGCTGAGCTGGCCGGCCACGGCCGAGGCATCACCCCGCACGTTCAGCGTGTCGCTGCCGGCCTGGCCCTGGAAGGACACGATGCCTGCGATGCCAGTGAGTGCGTTGGCATCGTTGTAGACGTTCATGGTGTCGTTGCCCGCGCCGCCCAGCACGTTGGCGAACAGCGTGGCACCCAGCTCCTTGATGCGCAGCTGGTCGTCGTAGGCGCCCAGCTCCACATGCAGTGCCGCGCCCACGTCGGCGTTGAAGGCGATGCCCTTGCCGGCCGCCATGCCCAGGCCCGTGATGGTGCCGGTGGCGATCTGGCCGCTCAGGGCGCTGGTGGCCGCGTCGGCGCTCAGGTAGATGCCGTCGACCGTGCCGCCGGCGCCGCCCGCGCCGGTGGCGATGACGATGCCACCCAACTTGTCCAGTGTGCCGGTCAGCAGGGCCAGCGGGGCGTCGCCCGCGCCGTCGTCGTAGGCACCGCTGCCCATGAACAGCGCCTTGCTGGCGTTGCTGGAGAGGAAGAAGCGGTCTGCGCCGGCGTTGCCTTCGAGTGTGGTTGCGCCGCCCACGGCGCGCGCGAAGAGGCGGTCGTCGCCGCCGTTGCCGCGCACGGTGGTGGTGCCGCCGGTGTTGCTGCCTTCTGCGTCGTTGAGCTGCAGGTAGTCGGTGTCCGCGCCGCCTTCGAGCAGCAGGGCAGGGGCGGTGACCGTGCCACGCAGGTCGATGGTGCCGCCGACAGCGTCCGCTGCGGCATCCTGGTCCACGCGCAGTTGCACGGCGGTGTTGCTGGCAAGCGTGCTGCCCGCGACCACGTCGATGTCGTCGCCCGCGCGCAGTTCCACCGAGCCGGGGGCCTGCACCAGGCCCTGTGTGAGCGTGGCACCGAAGACGGTCTCGCCACCGGCCAGCATGGCGATGTTTTCGCCGGCGAGTGCCGTGTCGCGTGTGGAGATATGGATCTCGCCGCTGGTGGTCACGGCGCGCAGCAGGTGCAGCGCGCCGTCGATGCTTTGCAGGTACACGCTGCCGCCCGCGTTCACGACCAGGTGGCCGGGTGCGGGAGGAGCGTCGTCCAGCTGCAGCCCGGTGAGCAGCTGGCCGCTGCCCGCGCCTTCGATGCCCACGGCGTTTGTGGCCGTGCCCACGCCGCCACCCACGGTGCGGATGTCGATGCGGCTGCCCTGGATGTCGGCCTGGAGGTCCCCGAACGCGTCGAGCACGGCACCGGCCATCGTGGCCAGCGCCACGTCGCCCGTGCGGGACACGATGCCGTCCAGCGACAGGTCGCCCGCGGTCTCGCGCAGGAACACGCTGCCGTCTGCGATGGCGGTCACGGCACCCGCGGCTTGCGCGGCGGAGTCGATCTCCAGCAGGTCGTCGGCACTGCCGATGGCACCGCCCTTGGCTTCCAGGCGGATGGTGTTGGCGATGATCCAGGGGGTGGCGCCGGTGTCGGCCGCACCTTCGTGGATGTCGCGGATGTGGCCTTCGATCGTGGCCAGGCGCACGTCGCCGTTGCGTGCACGCACGCGGTCGATCAGCAGGTCGCCCGTGGTCTCGGTGAAGTCCAGGTCGCCGCTCACGTCGGCCCACAACGATCCCGAGCCCAGCACGTCCAGCGTGGCCAACATGCCCACCTGTTGCGTGGGGTCGGTGGCGCCGGGGTTGGCGGCGGTGATGCGGATGGAACCGGTGCCGTGGGCGACGATGCCTGCCTCCGGCTCCGCAGCGGCCTGCATGAGCATGGCTCCGCGGGCGAAAGGCGCAAACGGAGCAGGCAGGGCGGTGTCACCCACCACGTACTGCGCGGCGATGGCGGTTGCGCCCTGGCCGTAGTAGGCGCTGGGGGTTGCCGTGCCCGCACCGGCGTCCGGCCGGAAGCGTTGGGTGTACAGATCGCCGGCGGCATCGTCCGCACTGGCGGCATCATCGGGCGTGAGCACGCGCACCTGGCCTGTGGCCTGGCCGTTGCCGATGGCCTCGCGCACGGCGCCGCGCAGCAGGATGTCCACGCCACCGTTGCCGGCAAGACCTGCCTGCACGGTGTCGAGCTGGAAAGCTGCGGTGGTGCCGGTATCGGCGGGGTCGCGCAGGCGGCCCATCAGGTCGAGGAAGAGGTCGCCGCCGGCACGGGCGTCCAGGCCTGTGTTGCCGGAATCCGAGCGCACCAGGTCAACCGCGATGCGGCGGCGCCCGTTGGCGCCGTCCTGGTCGTGGTCGGTCGCGTCCTTGTCGTAACCGATCACGCCTTGCAGGGCCTCCAGCACCAGCTCACGGGTCTGGATCAGCGCCGTCATGCCGCCCGCAACGCTGCCGCGGTCCGTGCGGGCCACGATGTCACCGGCCAGCGTGCGCAGCGTGGTGCGGCCCAGCGGGTTGGTGATGGTGCCGGCCAGGATGATGTCGGGCGCGCCCACGCTGGACAGGTTCTGGATCAGGATGTCGGTGGGGCTGATCTCGCGGCGGATGGCGAAGTCCAGGCCGACCTCGCCCGCCTGCAGCGTCACCGTGGGCAACTGTCCCGCCACGGTGCTGATGTCGCCGATCACCAGCGACTTGCTGGAGAGGTTCGTGATCTGCACCGAGGCCACGTTGTCGCGGAAAAAGAAGGTCGGGGTGGTGGCGGGCGTGGAGTCGACAATGCGCTCCGAGGCCATGCGCACCTGGGCCCCACTGGCGGGCGTGATGGCGCCGATGGTGATGGTGTCGCCACTGACGGCCACGCTGGGGCCACCGGGCGAGACGGTCACGTTGCCGGCCGCGTCGATGACCACCTGCGGGCTGGTGGCGGTGTAGACGGTCAGGTCGCCGTCCCAGAAGATGTTGCGCTCGTCGTCCTGCTTCTCTTCGTCGCTGCCGCTGCCGAAGTCGAACAGGGCGCTGCTGCGGAGGTGTTCGGCGCGCAACTCCACGTTGGTGGAGAAGGTCTCGGCGTTGAGTGCCAGGCCCGGGGAGCCGGCCACGGTCGTGAGCCCACCGCCGGCCGTGCGCGGTGCGGCAATCACCAGCGCACCGGCGGCCGTGAACACGCTGGCGTCTGCTTCGGTGTTGGCCAGGGCGTGCACCGAAGTGTTCGCCCCCAGGGCACCGGTGTCGCCGTTGGCGAACGCATCGAGGGCCACGTTCTGGTGGCCCGCGCGCAGGTCCACGCCCCGCCGTCCTTCGAGCGTGGCGCCCGCGAGCACCTGTGCCCTGGCCAGGTTCTGCAGCAGTGCGGTGGCGTCGGCGTTGTTGTTCACGCCCAGGCCACCTGCCGTGGTTTCGGTCCTGGCGTCCAGTGCGATGCCGCGACCTTGTGCCAGCAGCGACGCCGTGCCCGCGTGCACATCGGCGCCCGTGCCCACGCGTGCGGTGGTCTGCGCGCCGATGATCTCAGCCCGGCTGTCGCCGTCGGCGCTGGCGATGAATCCGCCCGAGATCACGCGCGAGCTCGAGTCCAGGTCGGCCGAGAGTGTCGCCTGCACGACCAGTGCGCCAGCGGCGTCCAGCACCGTGCCGTTGGCAATGGCAGCCGTGGTGGTGGGCGTGAAGCTGCTCACCGCGCCGGCCGAGGCCACGTCCACGAAGCCGCCGCCCTGTGCGCGTGCGTTCGTGGACTGCGTGCTGTGGTTGTTGGCCAGCACCGACACGCCGCCGCCGGCAGTGACCGTGCCGCCCAGCAGCGCGGTGGATTCGCTGGACACGATGGCTGAGGTGTTCGACACCTTCACCGCCACCACGCCACCGCTGCTGTTGGTGATGCTGCCGCTGGCAGCCCCTACGCCGTCGGACTGCAGCACCACGCTGCCGCCCACCGTGAGCGTGCCCAGCGACTCCGCGCGCACCGTCAGCGCCACGAAGGCGTCGGCGCTGCCCACGTCCACCGCGACCAGGCCGCCCGAGGAGGCGCTGGCAGACGCCGAACTGCGCCCGTCGCCGGCCGGAGGCGATACGTCGGCCAGCGCGACGCCGCCCGCACCCAGCAGGCGCTGCGATCCGGTGAGCGTGGCGCCGTCGGCGATGGGAATACGGAAGCGCTGCGTGCCGGGCGAGGTCAGCAGGTCCAGGCCCTCGTTGCCGATGAACTGGCGCGCCGAGACGGCGGCCGGGTCGGCGGCCCAGGACAGGTCGATGGCCGCGCCGTCGGGTGTGGCCGCGAGCTGGAAGCTGTTATTGCCGCTATTGAGACCGGTGACGTAGTAGGTGCGGCCGGATTCCAGGCCCCCGATGCCGGGGTCGGACAGGCTGTGGTTGACGTTGGCATCGCTGCCGCGCACCACGGCCAGTGCGGTGCCGGCCTGGGCACCCGCCAGGGTGGCGGAGAGTTTCAACGCATGGTCGCTCACGCGGACCACGTAGTAGATCTGGCCTTCGACCAGGCTGCCTCCGCCCTGCAGGGCCAGCGGGGCGCCATCGCTGTGGTACCGCACGGCCTGGCCGGTGACGTAGCCATGCGCCTGTTCGAACCACAAGGTGTTGGCGGCCGCGTCCAGGGCCAGCGTGCCGTCGTCGTTGGCGACGGGCTGGTCGTTGGCGTCCAGCACCACGTCCAACAGGCCCGCGCCGAAGCTCTGCGTGCCGCCGTGGCGGTAGGTCACGGCCTGGCCGTTCTGGACGCCGGCCAGGGTGATGCGGTCGGTGGTGGTGTTCACGGCCGTGCGGCCGTCCACGTTGGCCGCGCTCGTCCCGTTCGCCTCCGCGAGCGTGCGGAAGAGCTTCACGCTGCCCGCATCGATCACGCGCACGTACAGCGTCTGGCCGGCGGTGATGGCCGAGGTGCTGCCGTCCGCATTGCGGATGGACAGCGCGGTGCCGTCGCTGCCGTCGTAGACCAGCGCATCGCCAGTCTGCAGCAGGTGCGGGCCGGCGAAGCGCAGCACGTCGCTGGCGGCGTCCAGCCCGTAGACGATGGTGCTGCCGTTGGAGGTGGTGGTCTTCGTCTCGCCCGAGACCGCCAGGCCCAGGGTGATGACCTGTTGCCCTGCCGCACCCGGCGTGGCGCGCAGCACGAAGTATTCGCGGCCGTTCTGCAGGCCGCCCAGGGCCGGGCTGCCCTGGTACTGCACCACGTCACCGGCGCCCAGGCCGAAGTCGCCGTAGGTGAGGGTGTCGGCCGGTCCGTTGACCGCGAGGATGCGGTCCGCAGGTGGCGTGGCCGTGGTCTGGCGCAGCGCCTGCACGCGCACGTCGCCGCTGGCGGTGACGGTGCTGCCCGCGCCGATGCGGGCGTCCACCGTCGCGGTGGTGGTGCTGTTGGCGATGGACACACCGGCCGAGATCACGCCGCCGCCAAAGCCCTTGGCGGTGGCATCGGCCTCGGGCAGGTATTCGGCCAGCACGGTCACGTTGGCGGCGTTCACCACCACGCCTTCGCCCAGCGTGGCGGTGACCACGGAGTTGGCCGTGGCCTGGGCATCTGCACCCCGGCCCGAGAAGACGCCGCCGGACGCTGCCTGCGCCAATGCGAAGGCGTTGTCTTCCGAGACGGCGTGCACGCGCAAGTTGCCGCCCTGGAGGATGGCGCCGTCGTCCACATGGGCACGCGTATGGCCGTCCACGGTGGCTTCGGTGACCATCGCGCCCACGCCGGCCAGCAGGCCGACCGACACGCTGAAACCTTCGGCACGTGCGGCGTTGTCGGCGTCGGCTTCGACCGTGATGCCACCCAGTCCGCGCACGGTGGCGCCTTCGCCGATGCCGGCATCGACGGTGCCGTTGACGGTGGCGTTCGCATACGCCCCCGTACCGCCGCCCAGGATGCTGCCTGCGAAGGGCCGGACGCTGGCCGTCGCGGGGGCCGCACTGCTGCCGGTGGCACGCACGAGGACGGCACCGTTCGCCAGCACCTGGGCACCTGCGCCGATGCCGGCCGTGACGGTGGGGGTGAGGCGCGTGTCTGCCAGCGCTACGGCCACGGAGGCGCCGCCGGCGACGCTCACGCCCAGTGCGTCGGTGGACACGCGGGTCGTGCCATGGTCGGCGGTGAGTGCCACGTCGCCCGTGGCCTCGATCACCACCTGGTCGCCGAGGGTGGCCGACACATCGGCGTCCACCAGCAGGGAGGTATAGACGCCGGTGCCGGCGTTCAGTATGCCGCCGCTGGCCGCGACGGCCGCCACGGTAATGTCGGTGTCGTGCACCTTGGCAGACAGCCGCACGTCGCGTGCACGGATGCGCGCATTGCTGCCGCCGCTGCGCGACTGGATCTCGGCGCGTGTGGTGCTGGTGAGGTCCACACGCGCGACCATCGCGCCCAGCGCCACGGCGCCGAGTGCGCCGCCGTCGGCATCCACGTCGGCCGCGCTGCGCGCGTCGGCGTTCAGCACGAGGTCGCCCGAAATCAGCAGCTCGGCGTCCTGGCCCACGCTGGTGAGCGTGTGGGTGTCCAGCGTGACCAGGGCCACGCCGGCGGAGGCGGCACCCACCACTGCCGCGCCGATGCCGATGGCCATCGAGGCCACGCCGGGGTACCCCGCCACGGCCGTGCTGGTGGTGGCCGCGAGGTGGACGTTCTGCACCGCATCGGCCGCGCCGGTTCCGACGTGCGCACCATTGCCCAGACGCGCCGTGGCGCCGCCCGTGGCTTCCACCACGGTGGCCGACGCGCCCAGCGCCACACCCAGCGGGTAGTAGGCCAGGCCCAGCGCACCGGTGGACACGCGGATCTGCGCGTCGTAGTGCGCCTCGATGGCGAGGGTGCCCGCCTGGGTGACCCGCACGCCGCCGAAACCCGTGTCGTCGGCCAGGAAGGCCTGCGCCGTGGCGCCGTCGTTCACGTAGATCACGGACGCGGCTGCGCCCACATACCCGCCCACGCCGCCGGCAATGGCCAGCGCGCGGATGTCGGTGGCGTAGTCGGCGGACACCGTGATGTCACCGCCGGCCGTGAGCACGGCGCCGTCGCGCACTTCGGCCCGCACGTCGGCCTGGTTCTGCACGATGCCGATGGAGGCACCAAAGCCCCCGCCTTGCGCCGTGGCGTCGATGCCGATGGCCCCCACGACCATGGACAGGCGGAGCTGCTCTTGCGCGGCCACCGTGATCGCATCACCCGCCGTCACCGTATTGTTGGTGCCGATGAAGGCCTGCGTGCCGGCGCTGGTGTTGCTGGCGGCGTTGGTGGCATCCGCCACGCGGTTCTGCGGCGTGCCTGCCGTGATGCGGGCGGCGGCCCGCGCCGTGGCGCGTTGGGTGGTATCGGCCGCGGCCGTGGCAATGCTGTGGCCCGTGCCGCTGCCGCCGCCCACCGACAGCGCCTGGTCGTTCAACGCGGCCTCGCGCGATGCGGCCAGGCGGATCTGCGTGGGCTGGGCCGGGTCCACGATGGCGTAGTAGGTGGCGCCATCTTGCAGGCCGAGCAGGGCGGTGTTGCCCGCCGCGCCCTTGCGGTAGACCACGGCGTCGCCCGTGTGCAGTTCCAGGTCCTGGGCTAGCGTGATGCGCCCGGCGTTCACATTGGCGGCACCGAAGCGGCCCACACCGCCGTACTGGCCCAGTGCGTTAGTGAGCTGGCCGGCGCCGGACTGGCTGTCCGCCGCGCCGGCGATGTCGGTGTCGCTGCCGACCATGGCGTTTTCGCTGCGCTCGGTGCCGTTGTCGTCGAAGCTGTAGCGGTCGCTGTAGTTGCCGCCCAGGCTGTAGACCGCGGCGGAGCCGCCCAGCCCGCCCTGTCCGATGCCGGCCGAGACCACGACGGTCTGCAGGTCCTTGTAGGCCAGTGCGCGCACGGCCACGTCGCCCTGCGCCTGGATGTCGCCGCGCGCCGCGGCGCTGCTGTCGCCGATGAAGGCGTGCGTGTCGTTGCGCACGATCACCACGTCCGCGCCGCCTGCAAGCCCGGCGTACACGGAGCCCGCGAGCGCGCCGTCGGCCAGGGTCATGGTGAGGCGGTTGGCGGCCGCCACCGTGACGTTCTGCGCCGTGTTCTCGCCCGTGTTGCCGGTGTTGATGGCGGCGCCGCCACCGATGGCGGCCGTGGTGTCGCTGTCGATGACCGACACCGTGACCGCGCCCGCCAGTGCGAAATACTGGCCGATGCCCGCACTCACCGAGATGCCCCAGAGGTCTTCGGAGGAACGCGCCTGCACCACCACGCCGCGTTGCGCGCCGGTGCCGAACACACCGGTCGTGGCATTCTGCGTGCCGTCCAGCACGCCGGCCACGCTGCCCGCGTTGGCGAGTGCGTCCACCGTGGCGTTGGCGCCGATGGTGGCCTCGGTGCGCTTGGTCACCAGCGTGACGCCCACGGCGCCACCGATGCCGCCACCCTGTGGGCCGATGCCGGCGGCACCGCCGATTACGTCGAGGTCGGTGTCATCCTGTGCGGAGACGAGCACGTTGCCGCCTGCATGCAGCACGGCCAGGTTGCCCACCTCGGCCTGTGTGGACGTGGTGACGTTGAGCACCGAGACCGATCCCGCGATGCCCGCGCTGGCCCCGCCAGCCAGCGCGGCGGAGACCACCAGCACGTCTTCCACGGCGCTCGCACGCACCTGGATATGGCGCTGCGCCGCGATGTCGGTGCCGGTGCCCACGGTGGCCTGCGTGCTGGCCGTGAGCGCGTTGTAGACCGCGGCCGGTGTGACCGCTGCCGTGCGGGCGATGCCGCCCGCACCTGCGATGCCCAGGTGGTGGAAGTCGCTGGCAGCCGCCACCGTCACGTCCTGCTGCGCGTGGGCCGAGGTGTTGCCGCGCTGGTTCAGCGCCGCGCCGGCACCCACCGTGGCCTGCGTGTCCGTCTGCACGATGGCCACGGCCGCCGAAAGCTGCACGGCAACCTGGCCCGAGCCACCCACGCTCACGCCGAAGGAGCCGATGTCGTCGCGGTTGGTGGCCGTGACCGAGAGGCCGCGGAAACCGTTGACCGTCTGGTGCGCGACGCCGCGCGCGCCGTCCAGCGATGCATCGGGGTTCTCGCTGTTGGCGCCTGCTGCGCCGGGTGCGGCCACCTGCACGTTGCTGGCGGTGGTGGGCGTGGTGGTGGGGGTGCCGAAGACACCGGCCAGCACGCCGTCGAGCGCGGTCAGGCCGCGTGCGTCCACGGCCGCGCCGTCGCCGATGCCGGCGCTCACGGACTTGGTCAACGTGGTGGCGGCCGCGCCGCCGCCCAGGCTGGCGGTGCTGGCGCCCGAGATGCTGCCGCCGATCACGTCCAGCGTGCTGCGGTCGTCGGCCGCAACCACGATGCTGCCGTCGGCGTCCACGCTGGCGCCGTCCGCGATGAAGGCCCGGGTGTCCAGGTCCAGCATCGCCACGGCCACACCACCCGCGATGCCCACCGTGCGGCCCACGCCTGCGCCGCCGCCTGCCGCCACCACATCCGCGCTGGACAGGGCCTGCACACGCACATGGCCCTGCGCATGGCTGTTGCCCCCCAGCGTAGCCTCGGTGGACTTGGTCAGCTGAACGATGCCCACGCCCGCACCGATGCCCGCCTGGCCCCCTGCCCCCACGGCGCCGCCCAGTGCCAGCGCCTTGGTGGTGCTGCCTGCGAAGACGTTGACGCCCTGGCCGGCCAGGCCGTCGTCGGCGGGGTTGATGCGGGTGCCATCCCCGACCACGGCGCGCGTGGTCTCGCCCAGCACCAGCGTCGCTCCGGAGCCGGCCACACCCACCTTGCCGCTCAAAGCACCACCCGCGGCAACGGCCAGCAGGTCCTGGGTGTTGGTGGCCGTCACGCTGACGCCATGGAACGTTGCGTCGACGGTGGCGGAATCGCCCGTGGCCGTGGCCACGCTCGCGGCCGTGCCTGCGCCTCGCGCCACGATGGTGGCATCGGCGCCCACCAGCGCTTCGACGGTCTGGTCCTGCAGCACGGTCATGGCCGAGGCGCCGATGCCGGCGCCCCCGCGGCCCAGCGCGAGGCTGCCGGCCAGTGCCAGCAGCTTGTTGCGGTTGTCCGCTGCAACCAGCACATCGCCGCCGGCGGTGATGGACGCGCTGTTGCCCACCGTGGCGCGCACCGTCGCCTGGTGGTCCAGCACACCGACCGAGCCCGCGAAACCGACGGAGCCGCCCCCGGCCACGCCGATGTCGAGCAGCATGAGGTTCATGTCGCCACGCGCTTCCACGCGCACGTCGTCGCCTGCGTCCAGCACCGCGCCCGCACCCACCGTGGCCGTAACGTCGCGCACCACCGTGATGTGGCCCACGCTGCCGTCCACTGCCACGCCCGTGCCACCGAAGGCTTCGCTGCCGGCGACGCTCAGGCTCAGCATGTCCAGTGCCTGCGTCGCGCGCACGGTGATGTCGTCGCGTGCCGCCACGCGGGCGCCGTCGCCGATGGCCGCGCCTGTGTGGAGCTGGAAGTCTTCCAGGTCCAGCGCCGCGCCGATGCCCGCGCGCCCGCCGAGGGTCAGCGCGCCACCGGCGCCAGTGCTGTGCACGGTGTGCGTGGCTTCCAGCAACACGGACTGCGCAGCCACAGCGGTGCCCTGGCCGCGCTGGTTCACGCGCGCGTCGTCGCCGATGCGCACGTCCACTGCACTGTCCATGGCGCCGATGCTTGCCGAGGCGGCGATCGAGAGCGTCTGGCTCTGCGCGCCGGCAGCCGCGACCACGGTGCGGATGTCGTTCGCATGTGCGACGACCGCGAGGCCCGCGGTACGCCGGCCTGTGTGATCGGTGGGCGCAGTGCCCTGGCCCCATGCGTCCAGTTCGGCGTCGTCCTCCACACCGGCCAGCACGCTGCGGCGCAGGTCGAACCGCGCTGCCGACGCACCGAAGCCCAGCTGGCGCCCAAAGGCCGCACCGCCGGCCAGCACCAGCACGGGGGTGTCGTCCAGGGCTTCGATGAGCACGCTGCCGACGCTCTGCACATCCGCGCCGCTGCGCACCGCGGCCTGCACCGTGGTGTCCAGCGAGAGGTTGGCGACCGAGCCCGCCAGGCCTGCCTGCCGCCCGCTCGCGGCGCTGGCGCTGATGCTCAGCAGGTCGTTGAGCGCCTCGGCACGCAGCAGCAGGTTGCCGCCGGTGGCCACGGTGGCGTCGCCCACCCAGGCCTGCACGTTGCTGGTAATGGCGCCGATGTCGGCCGCTGCGCCCATGCCGGCGTTGGCCTGGCCGCCCTTTGCCACGGCGCCGGCCACGGAGACGTTCTGGCCGTGGTTCTGCGCCGTGACCGTCAGGTCGCCCTGGGTGCGTATGTCCGCACCATCGGCCACGCTGGCCAGCACGCGCGTGCTGCTGCGGTTCTCGGTGGCCGAGCCGGTGAGCGTCAGCGTGCCGCCGCCCGCGGCGCCTGCGCTGATGGCGATGCGTTGGGCCGTCCAGTCCGCATTCACCGTGACCGTGCCGCTTTGCACCGTGCCGCCCACCCAGGCTTCGACGACGTGGTCGCCGCTGTTGAGGCCCACGGCCCCGCTGATGCCCAGGGCGCCGGCCGCGCCACCCCGCGCGAAGCCGCCCGTGAGCGCGAAGCTGTTGCTGTGGCCGATGGCCTCGATGCGCAGGGCGCCATCGGGCACGGCGCCGTCGCCCACTACCACGGTCGTGCCGTCCACAAAGGCACGCAGGGTGTCCTGCGCCTGGTTGCGCGCCACGGCGCCGGCGCCTGCGATGGAGGTGTTGCCCTTGGCGCCTGCGATGGCGAGCGCCACCAGTTGCTGCTCGGCGCGGGCCTGCACCGTGATGTTGCCGTCCGCCGTGACCAGGCCGGGCAGGGCCGGGGCCACGGCCGGCGTGAGCCGGTTGCCGATGAAGGCCTCGGTGGTATTGCGGATGTCGGTCAAGGCGGCAGCGGCACCCAGGCCTGTTCCCACGCTCTTCTGGATCGCGCCGCTGATCTGCACCGTGAGCAGGTCCAGGTGGGCCGTCACCTCCAGGTCGCCGCCGCTCTGCACGCGCGCACCGTCCTCGATCCAGGCCCGCGTGGTGTGTGTGCCGTCGAAACTCGAACTGGTGGCCGAGCCGCCGAATCCCACGGGTGCCTTGCCGGAAGCCCTCGCGATGTCGATGGTGCGCACCTCCTGCGTGGCGTCCACCGCGATGCCGTGCGCGGCGCGCACCTGTGCGCCGTCCTCCACCCAGGCCTCGGCAGTGCCGGTGTAGGCTATGTCCAGCACCGAGCCACCGATGCCCTTGCCCTTGGTCTTGCCCAGCAGGCCGCCACCCACGTGGATGGAGTCGACGCTGGTGGTGGCGGCCACGTGCACCGTCTGCGTGGGCAGCGCCACCACGGCCGGGTCCTGGTTGATGCGCGCGTGTTCACCTACCGAAGCGCGGGCGGTGTTGGTCACTTGTGTGGTGTTGAGTGAACCGCTCACGCCCGTGCCCAGTTTGGAGCCCCCCGAGGTCTCGGTGTAGGTGGTAGCGATCAACATCGGCGCGATGTACTTGGGCTTGATGACCGGTGCGAGGTCCAGCAGCGCCTGCGCGACGTTGGGCAGCGTCTCGATGCCCCAGACGGCCAGGTTGCTGGCGGCTGTCGCGCCGGCGTTCACCGCGTCTTCCACACCGGCCATGGGGTTGGTGGAATCGTTCGGTGCGTCGGGGTTGTCGGTGGCGCGGAGGTCGGGCTTGTCGATGCTGAGCGCGTCGCGCAGGTTGCCGAGGTACTCGGTGCGGATCTGGCTCGGGATCTCGGCCAGTGCGTCCAGCGACAACGCACCGGCGGCGTCCAGCGCGCCGTCCAGGCGCACGGTGGCGGTGTTGGTGTAGTCTGTCAGCACCAGGGCCCCCGTGACGCCGGTGGTGATTTTCTGCCCCGAGGCGTAGGCCAGCGCGTAGGCCTGGTGGTTGTCCACCGCGTGGGCGTTCACCGTCAGGCCGTCGGCGCTCCACAGGTGCGCCGTGCGCCCGATGGCCACGCTGGCCGTGTTCTGGCTGTTGGCGATGGCGGCCGCGCCGGCCAGTGCGAAGCTGGGGGCCTTCTTGACGTTGGCGATCACGCTGGTGTCGTTGTCCTTGGTCTCGGCCAGGGCGGTGATGAGGAGGCTGGCCTCGGCCACACCGTCCTCGTCGCGGTCGATGTCCGCACCGCGGCTGCGCACCAGGCCATCCACCACCACGTCGGAGGTGGAGCGGATGTGGCTGATCGCCACACCCACCACGCCGTAGGTCGGTGGGAACAACGCGCGCTTCTTCGCCTTGCCGCCGGCTTCGACGGCGAATTCCTGGCGGTTGTTGGCGGCGCTGATCTGCACCGTCTCGCCGGTGATGCTGGCGTTGTCGCCCACGGTGACCCGCGTGGCGGACTCGGCCTCGCCCACGGACAGTGCCAGGCGCGGCACGGGCTTGGAGGCGCCCGGGGCCGTGCGCTTGGTGCTGGAGTCGGTGAACACCGACATGGAATGGTTGACGGTGGCGGTCACCGTCACGTCGCCGCCGGCATCCAGCGTGGCACCTGCCAGCACCTCGGTGGTGGCGTGTGCGGTGGATTTCGCGTAACTCGCGCCCACGGGCAAGCCCATGGTCTCCAGCATGACGTTGGCGTCGGCGTTGGAGCCGATGTCGATGCTGCCGCGGGCATGCAGGAAGGCGTTCTCGCCGATGGTGATGGTGCTGGTGGCGATGCCGGTGTAGGTCGCCGCGATCTTGGCTTGGACGCCCACGTAGGGCCCGAGCAGCAGGCTGGTGGGGATGGTGCCCAGCAGGCTCTCGGCCGCCAGGCCGGCGGTCAGCGGGTTGTTGGGGTGGCCGGGCTCGGCCTCCGCTTCGGGCAGCACGCCCTGGACCTCGGCGAAACGCACCACCTCGTGGGCCATGGCCTGGCCCGCGGGCACGGTCAGCGTCAGCGTGCGGCCATCGGCCGATATGGCCTGCACGGTGTAGGTGCCGTCGTTGCCCAGCGTGCCGCTGACCTGCAGGTTGCGTCCCGCGACGAAGCCGTCGTCCACCCAGCTGCCGGTGTCGCGCGTGAGCGTGTGGTTCGTGGCGTTGAAACTCAGCAGCGGATCGCCCTGCGCGGCCAGGAAGGACACCTCGGCGCCCTGCGAACGGTCGGCAGTGAACCCTGCGAAGCCCGGGCGGCCCAGGGTCAGCGTCGCACCGCTGATGCCGGTCACCACGTAGGTGCCGTTGTTGGCGTCGAGCCCGCCATCCACCACCAGCTGTTGGCCCACGGCGAAGCCGTCGGTCGCCCAGCTGCCGGCCGAGCGCGTGATGCTGCTGCCCGCGAAGGCCAGGGTCAGCGCGTCGCTGTTCGAGAACGTGGCGGCCGTGGCGGCTTCGGCCGTGAAAGCGGCTTCCACGGTGATCGTGGCGCTCGCCACCGAGACGATGCGGTAGCTGCCGTCGTTGCTCGGGGTGCCCGTGACCGACAACAACCGGTCCGCGGCATACCCTGCGGCCCAGGTGCCCGCGCCCAGCGTGATGGTGGCGCCGCTGAAGGTGGCACCGGCCTGGAATTCGTCGCGCACCGTGCCCGTGTCGGTTGCGCCCGAAGCCACCGTGTTGGTGGCCAGGATGCCGGCCCGCACGGCCGTCTCCTGCACCAGGGCCCGGGTGTTGGCCAAGGTCAGCGTGGTGGCCGTGACACCCGTGATGCGCCAGGCGCCGTCGTTGCGTGCGCTGTCCTGCACCGCCACCTCCTGCCCGACCACGAAGCCCTGTGCGATCCAGCTGCCGCCGACGTCGGAGCGCTTGATGGTGTTGGTTCCGCCCGCATTGGAGAACACCAGGGGCACGTGGCCGTCGAGCTGCACGTCGGGGTCGGCAATGGCGATGGGCACGGCGCCGGGATCGCTGGCTTCGGAGGCGGCGCGGGCAGCCGTCACGCCGGTCTGCGTGACGATGCTCGTGGGGTAGAACAGCGTGAGCGTCTTGTCGCTGACGCCGGAGATGAGGAATTCGCCGTCGTTGTCGCCCACGCCGTCGCCATCGAGGTCGGGAGTCCCGCTGAAACGCACGTACTGGTACTTCTTGAAGCCTTCGGCGATCCAGCTCCCGGCATCGGTGCGTGTGACCGTGTCGGAGGACAGGAAGGTGTCGTGCTGGAAGTTCAGCACCGCGTTCTCCGCCATGTAGTTGACGGCGCGGAGGTCGACCTCCTCGGAATTGCCTTCGTTGCGCAGCGCGGCGCCGGCCACCAGCGTGAGCGTGGTGGGGGTCACGGACGCGATGCGGTAGTAACCGTCGTTCTGGTCGCTGCCCCGCACCTCGATCATCTGGCCGGCCAGGAAGCCGTCGGCCGCCCAGTTGCCGTTGGTGTCGGCGCGCACGATGGTGTCGGGGTTGCCGTCGCCGTTGTCGTGGAAGCTGACGATGGCGCTCTGCGGCAGCGCGGGCACCAGCAGGCCCGCGCGCTGCTGCTCGGTCAGCGAGGCAATGCCGATGTCGTTGATGAACAGGTCCAGCACGCGCTGGTTCGTGGCGATGCTGGTGAGCTTGATGTTGTCCGCATCCAGGCGCGCGCCCGCGCCGATGCGGATCGCCGAGGCGGCGCTGTACTGGGGGCTCAGCGCCACCAGCGCCTGCAGCGACAGGTCGGCGTTGGCCATGAAGCCGATGTCACCGCCCACCACGATGTCCACGTTGTCGGCCACCGTGATGCTGCCGCCGGCGTGCACGTCGAGCGAGCCATCCAGCAGGACGTCGGTGGCCAGCCGGATGTCGTCCGAGTCGTTGATCACCAGGTGGAAGGTTCCCACGTCGGCCAGGCCGCGCAGGTCGGCCACGCGCAGCACATCGTTGCCGAAGCCGAAGTTGATGGTCAGCGTGCCGTCGGTGGGTGCGCGGAACAGGAAGGTCTCGAAGCTGCCGAGGCCCGAAATGTTGGAGGTGATCGCCAACTGGTGCGTGATGCTGTCGTAGCTCAGCGTGGCGTCGTTGTCCAGGGGCGGCATCGAGATGGTCACGTCGCCGCTGGCCCCGGTGCCCACGATGGTCACGGGTTCCAGGCCCTCGAAGGCGACCGCGCGGCCGGCCACGCGCAGCAGGCCGGACTGCGGTCCCGTCGCGTCGTAGAACAGGGCGGGGCTGCCGGTGGTGTCCACGCGCAGGGTGTCGTAACCTCCGTCGCCGCCGTGCACGCCGCCGGACAGCGAGCCGCCGTCGTGCAGGATGAAGGTGTCGTTGTTGTTGGCCGCACCGGCCAGGTGCTCCATGCCCGTGAAGGCGATGTCCGCCACGTTGCCCGCGTTGGCGCCGGTGATGTGCCAGTCGCTGTCGGCCCGCGGGCCGCGCAGCGTGTCGTTGCCCGTGCCGCCGTCCACCTGCACCTGCAGGCCGGGGGCGTCGATGCGGATGTCGTCGTCACCTCCGCCGGCATTGACCTGCACGCCGTGGATGCCCTGGGCCTCGTCGCCAAAGCGCTGGCTCTGGCCGTTGATGCGCAACTCGACGATGGCACCACCGTCCGCGGCGCTGCCCGTGCGCTCCAGCACGAACTGGTCGGCCTGCTGGGTGAGCGTGGCCTGCAGCACGCCACCGGCAACTGCGGTGATGGGGTCGGCGGAGAGCAGCAGGCGGGGCTCCAGGGATTCGAACTGGAGCTTGCCGCGCGGGTTACGCACGGCGGGCGCCGGGCTGGTGCCGGAGGCCTGCCCCGTGCTGCGCCAGGCTTCGCGCATGCGCTGCGCCAGTTCGCGCAGGCCCATTGCGGGCTTGGGGGTGCGGTGGGTCGGGTTCTTTCCAGCCATGTCAGTCTCCAGATCGGTCGCGGTTCACGGTGCACCGGTGGCGGGCCGGTCCTGCAGGGACACGGGCGCGCGGTGCCAAGCGGGCTGCTGGTGCAGGCGGCCCGCCGTCGGGGTCAGGAAGCGGAAGGGGTCACGCGGCGGCGGTGCGCCGACGGCGGACTACAAAGGCTGCGGCAGCCAGCGCGCAGCCCACCAGGGCGAGGCTGCCGGGCTCGGGCACGGCCCGCAGGCCCTGTGCCCAGAAGGAGTAGCCGCCGTCGATGTACCAGTCCTGCGCCAGGGCCTCGGCATCGGGGCCCGCGAGAGGGTCCGCTGCGCTGAAATCCAGCGTGAAGATGAGGTCGAAGAGGACGTCGCCATTGGCGGCCACCGTTCCCAGGTCCAGCAAGGGGACGACCCAGTCGTCGAGCGCGGTGATCGGCGTGCTTCCCGACAACAGGGGAGCCCATCCCGTGCCGGTGGAAGAAGGTGCCGGCAGGCTCCCCAGCAGCAGGGTGTTGGAGGGCAACGCACCCGCGGCCGTGGCGCCCGATAGCGTCACCGCTACATTCGCGCCCCAGTTGCCGGTGTCGCTGCCGGTGTAGCTTTGCGTGCCGTTGCTCCAGGGGAGCGCGATCTCCGTGGAGGCCGGGTCCCAGTACCGCTGCTGCAGCCACAGCCAGCCGAAATACAGGCCGGCGTGCTGCGCCTGGCCCATGTTGTTCGACAGCACCGAGTCCTTGAACGTCAGCGTCACGGTCGTGCCGCCGGCGTATGCGAAGTTCTCGGTGCCCAGCATGAGCTGGATGTCGTCGGACTCCTGCCAGGGAATGGGTGCCGCCATGGCAGGTCGCAGTGCCAGGCCCGGGAGCAGCAGCACCAGGAGCAACAACAGGCCGGCGCAGGCGCGTTGCCATCGGGCGCCCAGGTTGGAGGGGCTGCGCGGCGCAACGTGGCGTGGGAGGGCATGCATGGCGGGGCTGTCCAGGAAGTTGATGGGCCGTGGGAGCAACGTGCATGCGTTGTCCTCGAGGACCACCTCGCCGCGCTGGCGGCCTGTGGATGGCCGCGCATGCGGCGGTCCGATCCTGCAACCAGGATGGAGCGCGCCTTCCCCCACTGGCATCTCGGGGCGGTGGGCCGGGGTTGCGCAGGGCGCGACCCACCGACCCGGCCCGCGCCAAAGTGCTGGGGAGGAGCTTAAGCAGCCGGTGCGCAGGGGGGTACGGCGGCAGTACCCCATTTACGCCGGCGCCTGTACCTAATTTTCAGGCGGTGGCCTCGCCGTCGAGGTCCAGCGCACCCATCTTGCGTGCCTGGGCCACCAGCGCCGCACGGTGTGCCACGCCGGTCTTGGACAACATGCGCGACACATGGTGCTCGACCGTGCGCTCCGAGCGCGAGAGCTGTTGCGCAATGGCGGCGTTGCTGTGGCCTTGCGCCAGCAGCTGCAGGATCTGCTGTTCACGGGCGCTCAGGCCCAGTGCGTTGCTGCGGGCGCTTTGGTAGGGGCCGCGGCGCACGCCGCGCAGCCCTTGCCGCCGTGCTTCGGCGCGGGCCTGGCGCTCGGCCGCGGCAGCGCCGATGCGCGTCCAGATCGCAATGGCCTGCTGCACGCCTTCGCTGCCGCACGCCATGAGGCAGCGTGCCTGTTCGTAGGGTGCACCGACGCGCGCCCAGAAGGCCGCCGCACCCGCGGCGTCGCCCGCAAGTTCCAGCACGAGGGGTTCGGCATCCGCCGCGCGCCCATAGCCAGCATTCTCCAGCGCCACGGACGGGTCGTCCGCCGAATCCAGCGTGGTGCCCAGCCTGCGCGCCCAGACCTGCAGGGGACGGACCAGCCAGGGACTGCTTTCGTCCCCGCGGCGGGACCAGGCCTCGTGCAGCACCGCGCGCGCGGCATCCTCGTCGCCCTGCAGCACCAGGCCCTCGACCAGGGCACTGGCCGCGGGCAGCACGTAATAGGGGTACGGGCCCTGGCTGATGCCGTAACACTGGCGCAGGCGCTCGACGCCGCCCTCGGCGCCACTGCGGCAACGGGCCACGCCCTCGGCCAGCAGCATGCCCCACTGCATCACGCCGGGTTCGGTGGTCAGCGCATCCAGCACCTCCCGGGCCCGGGTGATGGCCTGGGCGTATTCGCCGCGGCTCACCAGCAGCTGGGCCTGCACGCCCAGGTAGTAGTGCTGGATATCGCCGGCATCCTGCAGCCGGGTCAGGGCCTCGCGCGACCAGGCCTCGGCTTCGGCGAACCGGCATTGCCGCAGCGTCGACTCGCTGAGGTAGGTGTAGCAGGCGATCATGGGCAGCGGCAGGCCCGCCGCGAAAGTGTCGGGCAGGCAGGCGCGCAGCATCCGCTCGCCTTCGTCGAAGCCTGCCCGCATCAGCGCCGTGCCGGCGGCGACCCGCGTATCGATGGCAACGGCCACGTCGGACAGGCCCGACACGGCGGACACGCCGGCGTCGCGCATCACATCGCGCGCTCGGCCGCTCCAGGCGAGCGTCTCCGCGGTGGCCGATTTGCGCATGCAGAAGAAGGCGCGCTGGTTGAACAGCGCCGCCAGTTGCAGCGGCGGCGCGTCGGGCTCCAGCAGCGCCATGGCCTCGTCCAGGCAGCGCTCGGCGGCATCGGCCTGCCACAGGCCCTGCCACATGAAGGCCATCTCCTGCAGCGTGGAAGCCGCGCGGTGGCGCTGGCCAAGCGACTTCCACAACGCGACCGCCTTCTCCATGGCGGTGACCACCTCCGCGCTGCTCCAGGCCGATATCGCGGCCGAGCGCGCCCAGCCCTCCAGCAGCAGTGCCTGCTGCTCGGTGCTGGCCTGCTCCAGGTAACGCAGGGCGGAAACATAGTGCGCCAGGGCCTCCCGGTGCGCGCCGAGCGGGGTGGCATCGGCGGCGGCCTGCGGTGCCAGTTCCAGCACCATGGGGACCAGGCCCGCGCCGTCGGCATGGTGCACCAGCCGGGCCTTGGAAGTGTCCGGCAGGTCCTGCAGATGGTCGAGCACCTTGGCGTGCAGGTTGCGCCTGCGCTGCGGCGGCAGGTGGTCCAGCACCGCAAGCCGTGCCAGCTCGTGGCGGAAACGCAGGTCACTGTCGACCTGCTGCAGGATGCCGGCCACGATGCAGGCGTCCAGGGCATCGTCCAGGCCGTGGCCCGGTTCCGCCGCGAAGACCGCGTCGACCACGGCCCGGGGTGCCTGCCCGGGCTCGACGGACACCACCTCGCAGATGCGCCGTGCGTCGGCCGGCAGCTGGTGCACGCGGGCCATCACGGCGTCGCGCACGGTGATGGGCACCGCCCCGTCGGGCCGCTCCAGCACCTCGGACAGGAAAAAGGGGTTGCCCTGCGTGAGGCGCATCAGGTGCTCGGGCGGGCGCGGGTCCTGTGCTGCCAGCGTGGTCACCGCGCGCAGGGACAAGGGCTCCAGCGGCAGGTGGGTGGTGGTCGTGGCGGGGAAATCGGCCAGGGCGCGCTGCAGCGCGGAGCCGTTGAACGCCGCGCCATCGCGAAAGCTGAGCACCACCAGCGCGGGGAGGTGCATGACGCGGCGTCCCAGCAGGTGCACCAGGTCCAGCGTCGCGTGGTCGGCCCAGTGCAGGTCTTCAATGATGAGCAGCGACGGTGCGGCACCGCGGCCCTCCGGCGCGGCCAGCGCCGCCAGCAGCGCGCCCAGCACCGCACTGAGCGTGGGACGCGGCTGCTGCAGCAGCGCGGCGAGCGCGCCGCCGCATTGCGCGGCGATGTCGTACAGCGGACCCAGCGGTCGTGGCGTGGACAACGCATCGCATCCCCCCCAGAACACCCGCGCGGTGCGTTCGCGCCGCAGCTGCGCTGCGAAGTGGCTGATGACGCTGCTCTTGCCGATGCCTGCCTCACCCGACAGCAGCACGACCTGGCCGGTCCCGGCCTGGGCCTGGGCGAAGGCCCGGGCCAGCGCGGCCATGGAAGACTCGCGCTCTAGCAATGGTGGGAGCATGGGATCGGTGGTTCCTGGGAGGTGCTGTGGGTGTCCAGACACACACCTGCGAACCGTCGGGCCACTGTGCAGCAACGCACAGCGTCGGCGATGGACCACCCCGTTCGCTTCCGGCTTGCACAGTGCGCCCACGGGTCTTTCACGGTGGTGCGCCGGGAGTATGCCCGCAGCGGCGGGGCGTCTACGCCATAGGAATGAAAAAGCCCTGCATCGCAGGGCTTTGGCGCGTTGGCTTGCGGCGGTGCGTCGGAACCGGTAAAGGCGGACCTCAGCCCACTTCCGCGATCATCTCGATCTCCACGCAGGCCCCCATCGGGATCTGCGCCACGCCGAAGGCGCTGCGGGCATGCGCACCCTTGTCGCCGAAGACCTGGCCGATGAGTTCGCTGGCGCCGTTGGTCACCAGGTGCTGCTCGGTGAAGTCGCCGGTGGAGTTGACCAGCGACATCAGCTTGACGATGCGCGTGACCTTGTTGAGGTCACCCACGGCCGCGTGCAGCGTGCCCAGCAGTTCGATGGCGATGCTGCGCGCTGCGACCTTGCCTTCTTCCGTGCCCAGGTTCTTGCCGAGCTGGCCGACCCAGGGCTTGCCGTCCTTGCGCGCGATGTGGCCGCTGATGAACACCAGGTTGCCGGTGCGCACGAAGGGCACGTAGGCGGCGGCCGGGGTGGCCACGGCGGGCAGGGTGATGCCGAGTTGCTGGAGGGTGTCGTAGACGCTCATGAGGTGCTGCTTTCCGTGTCGGTGGGATAAGGAGACTCGGGATTATCGAGCGGCATCACCGTCACGGCGACCGTGAGGTGGTGGTTGGCGCCGCCGTGGATCACGCCCCGGATGGGCGACACGTCGGCATAGTCCCGCCCCGTGGCCAGCACCACGTAGTCCTCGCCGGGGCAGCCCCAGCCCCAGCGGTCGTTGGTGGGGTCGAAGTCCACCCACCGGGCGTCCTCGGGCAGGTCGGGCAGCAGCACCGAGATCCAGGCGTGCGAGGCATCGCTGCCGATCAGGCGCGGTTGCCCGGGCGCGGGCTGCGTCACCAGGTAGCCGCTCACGTAGCGCGCGGCCAGGCCCATCGAGCGCAGGCAGCCGATCATGATGTGCGCGAAGTCCTGGCACACGCCCTTGCGCTGGGCCATGGCCTCCAGGGCAGGCGTGTTGATCTCGGTGCTGTCCGACTCGTAGGTGAAGTCGGCGTGGATGCGGTGCATCAGGTCCTCTGCGGCCAGCAGCAGCGGTGTGCCGGCCGTGAAGCTGGCGCGCGCATAGGCCGCGAAATCGGCATGGCGCGGCACGTGCGGCGAGGCGAAGACGAATTCGCTGGCCGCGTCGTAGGCTTCGTCCACGCGAAAGCGGAAGTGCTCACGCACCTGCTCCCAGGCAACGCTGCTCGGTGGCTCGGGGGTCGTGTGGGTGCGCACCGTGGACTGGGCCGTCACGCGCAGGTGCTCGTGCACCGTCTGCAGCGACAGGTAGGTGCGGGTGTTGCCGTAAATGTCCTGCGTGGGCAGCTGCTGGTCCGGTGGCGGGTCCACTTCCAGCGTGTGGTCCAGCAACTCCTGCGAGGCCGTCTGCAAGGGTCGCAGGTAGGCCATGTGCTGGGCCACCTCCACCGGCGGCAGGTAGTCGTAGCGGGTCTCGTGCGTGACCTGGATCAGCATGGCGCGTGTTCCGTATTCACACGCTGCTCAGGCTGTGCTTGGGCACCGCGGCGTGCGTGAAATACGTGGCGCTGATGGTTTCCGATACATCGTAGGCCGCGTCCGAGCACTGGCGCAGCAGCGCGCGCAGCACCGTCATGTTCTGCACGCTGCCGCTGTTGTCCAGGCCACTGTCGCCCAGGGCGCACAGGGTCATCAGGTCCCAGGCCTTCGGATCGGGCACGCGCAGCGACAGGGTGCTGAGCTCCTGCGGCGCGCTGCCCGCCAGCTTGGCCAGGCGGCCGCGCAGCGTGTGGGCCACCCAGGCCAGCGAGCGGGGGTTGTCGCGGTCCAGCACCAGCAGGTCCAGCAGGGCCGCCATCTCGCGGCTCTGCTGGTACTGGGCGTGGAAGGTGATGGTGCTGTCGAACAGCGCCACCATGGCCTCGAAGCCGGCCTCGTTCTGCAGCGAGCCGGACTCCACGCCGCGCAGCAGCGCGGTGGACAGGAAGGCCAGCCGCTCGATGTGGCGGCCGATGGACAACAGCCGCCAGCCGTCGTCGCGCGTCATGCGGTCGGTCTGCGCGCCGGTGATGGCGGCCATGTGTTCACCCGCGCTGCGCAGGATGTCCAGTGTCTCCATGGTGGAGAACTCGCCACTGCGGGCCTGCGCACGGCAGGCCTCGGTGAAGGATTCCTGCGCGCGCATGATCAGGTGCCAATGTTCCTGCGACAGGCGCTCGCGCACCGACGAGGCCGCGTTGCGCACCGCGCGCAGGTTGAAGCCGACGCTGGAGGCGAGTTCCGCGTTGTCCAGGCCGGCGATCAGCGAGCGTTCGAAGACGCGGCGCGCCAGGCTGGGGGCCGGCACCTCGGGCGGCACCAGGCTGTTGGCGCGGGCCATCGTGCCGATCCAGGCCAGCAGCTGTTGCGCGAACTGGTCTTCGCCATGGAGTGTCTCCAGGCACAGGCGGGCCAGGGCCAGGGTGTTCTCGGAGCGCTCGGTGTACCGCCCCAGCCAATACAGGTTCTCGGCCGCGCGGCTGGTCACCAGGCGCTTGCGCTGGGCCAGCACGCCGGGCGTGAGGGCCGGCTGCAACAGCGTGGTGCGGTCCACCTCGCCGCGCGTCATCACCCACACGTCGGCGCTGCTGCCGCCGCGCTGCATGGCGGCGATCTCCATGTTGGCCTGCGCGACGCGGGCCAGGCCGCCCGGCAGCACCTGCCAGCGGCCCGGCCCGGTGGCCACGGCGAAGACGCGCAGCATGTAGGAGCGCGGCACGACGCGGCCCGGTCCGGTGTCGGGGCGACCGGTGCCGTCGCGCTGCCACGTGGGCATCTGCGCCAGCGGCAGGTAGGCCTGGATGGTGTGGTCGTCGCCCTGGCGTGCGATGCGGCCGGCCCATTCGTCCAGCTCCCGTTCGGACAGGTCGCGCCCCAGCACGGCCTCGAAGCGGTTCTGGTATTGCGAGCCGGGGTAGGTGGCCTTGATGGCGCATTCGGCCAGGCGCGGCAGCACCTCTTCCATCGCGTTGCGCTCGCCGCACCACCAGGTGGGCAGGGCCGGCAGCCGCAGCTCTTCACCCAGCACATGGCGCGACAGCCCGGGCAGGAAACCCAGCAACGCAGGCGACTCCAGGAAGTCCGAGCCGGGCGCGTTGGCCACCAGCACGTTGCCGGCGCGCACGGCCTGCAGCAGGCCGGGCACGCCCAGCGTGGAGTCCGAGCGCAGCTCCAGCGGGTCCAGGTACTGGTCGTCCATGCGCTTGAGCAACACATGGATCGGCACCAGCCCCTTGAGTGTCTTGAGGTACAGGCGCTCGTCGCGCACCAGCATGTCGCCCCCCTCGACCAGCGTGAGGCCGAGGTAGCGCGCCAGGTAGGCGTGTTCGAAGTAGGTCTCGTTGTAGGGGCCGGGCGTGAGCAGCGCGATGTGCGTGTCCGCACCGCCGGGGCTCATCGCCTTGAGGTTGTCCATCAGCGCCCGGTAGGTGCCCGCCAGGCGCTGCACGCGCATGGATTCGAAGGCCCGCGGGAACAGGCGCGACACGGCCAGCCGGTTCTCCAGCAGGTAGCCCAGGCCGGAGGGGGCCTGGGTGCGTTGCGACACCAGCCACCAGTTGCCGTCCGGCCCGCGGGCCAGGTCGAAGGCCGCGATGTGCAGGTGGGTGCCACCCACCGGCTGCGCGCCGTGCATGGAGCGAAGGAAACCCGGATGGCCCTGCACCAGCGCGGGCGGCAGCAGGCCGCGCGCCAGCAGCTGCTGCGGGCCGTAGACATCGGCCATGACCTTGTCCAGCAGGCGCACGCGCTGCTGCACGCCGGCCTCGATCTGCTGCCAGCCCTCCGGACTGATGATCAGGGGGAACAGGTCGGCAGACCAGGGGCGTTGCGCGCCGTTGGCGTCGGCGTAGACGTTGTAGGTGACGCCGTTGTCGCGGATCTGGCGGGCCAGGCTGCGGTCCCGCTGGGCCAGCTCGCCCATGCCATCGGCTGCCAGGTGGTCGAAGAAGTGCGCCCATGTCTGCGTGAGGGGCCGGCGCGCATCACCGTCGCCCAGCGGCAGAAACCCCGAAGGGCTGGGCGTGGCGCTGGAGGCGGGCGCGACCGTGCCGTGCAGTTCGTCGAAGTGGCCGGGCGCGGCGGCGCCCCACTGCTTCTCCGGCGCGATGCCCTGGCTCTGGCTTTGGCTCTGGGTCTGCTGCATGGTCATCGGCGGGCCTCAGGGGCTGCGGCGCAGGTCCAGCGTGAAGGGGAACTCGCGGCTGCCGGCCACCTGCACGGTGGGCGGCGGCACGCGCACGGTACCGGGCGTGTGGGCCAGCGCGGTGAAGCGCGAAAGGCGCCGGCTCTCGGCCTCGTAGGCGTTGACGGGGAAGGTGTCGTAGTTGCGCCCGCCCGGATGCGCCACGTGGTACTGGCAGCCCGCCAGCGAACGCTGCATCCAGGTGTCGACGATGTCGAAGGTCAGCGGCGTGTGGACGCCGATGGAGGGGTGCAGCGCGGAGGGCGGGGCCCAGGCCTTGTAGCGCACGCCGACCACGTACTCGCCCGTGGTGCCGGTGGGCT
Organism: Burkholderiaceae bacterium; assembly: GCA_965278985.1. Lineage (GTDB taxonomy): Bacteria > Pseudomonadota > Gammaproteobacteria > Burkholderiales > Burkholderiaceae_C > CAISIP01. Next base: position 6,715,973 of record OZ257131.1, read on the forward strand.
GCAGCGGCAGCACCTGGCCGTTGCAGGTGATGGCGTGGCGGGCGTCGTTGAGGCCGGTGACCAGCACCTCCATGCGCTCCAGCGACGAGTCCACATACCGTGCCGTGCCGGCGGCCGTGGTTTCCTCGCCCATCACATGCCAGGGCTCCAGCGCGTTGCGCAGCGTGAGCTCGATGCCCCCGGCCTGCACGGTGCCGACGATGGGGAAGCGGAACTCCAGGTGCGGCGCGAACCAGGCCTTGTCGAAGGCATAACCCGCCATGCGCATCTCGTCGATGACGTCGTCGAAGTCCATCTTGATGAAGGTGGGCAGCAGGAAGCGGTCGTGCAGGGCAGTGCCCCAATGCGCGGCCGGCGCGCGGTACGGCTGGTCCCAGAAGCGCGCCACCAGCGCGCGCAGCAGCAGCTGCTGCACGATGCTCATGCGCGCATGCGGCGGCATCTCGAAGGCGCGCAGCTCCAGCAGGCCGAGGCGGCCGGTGGCCGAGTCGGGCGAGTACATCTTGTCGATGGAGAACTCGCTGCGGTGCGTGTTGCCCGTCACGTCGACGAGGATGTTGCGCAGCGTGCGGTCCACCAGCCACGGCGGCATGCTCTGGCCGTATTTTTCGCGGTTCTTCTGGATCTCCTGCAGCGCGATCTCCAGCTCGTAGAGCTGGTCGTTGCGCGCCTCGTCCACGCGCGGCGACTGGCTCGTCGGGCCCACGAAGGTGCCGCTGAACAGGTAACTCATGCTGGGGTGGTTGTGCCAGTACAGCAGCAGGCTGGCCAGCAGCTCGGGGCGGCGCAGGAACGGGCTGTCGTTGGGCGTGGCGCCGCCCATCACGAAATGGTTGCCGCCACCCGTGCCGGTGTGCCGGCCATCGGTCATGAACTTCTCGGCCGACAGGCGCGACTCGAAGGCCGCGTTGTAGAGGAACTCGGTGTTGTGCACCAGCTCCTTCCAATGCGCCACGGGATGGATGTTGACCTCGATCACGCCGGGGTCGGGCGTGACCTGCAGCAGCTTCAGGCGCGGGTCGCGCGGCGGCTGGTAGCCCTCCAGGATGATCTGCACGCCCTGGTCCTGGGCCGTGGCCTCGACGGCGGCCAGCAGCTCCAGGTAGTCTTCCAGCCGTTCCAGCGGCGGCATGAAGACGTACATCACGCCCGAGGCCTGGCCCTTGGCCTCGGCCTTGGGGCCGCTGGCACGGCGTGGGTCGCGCACCTCCACGCACAGCGCGGTGCGCCGCACCCAGTGGGCCGACTCGTGGCGCGCGGGCTGGCGCGCGAAATCCGGCGGCTCGAACTGACCCGGATTCTGCGCATGCCAGGCGGGCGAGCCCAGGCCGCCTTCGGTGGCATCCGCGGCCTGCATGCGGCGCAGCGCCTCGCCGTGGGGCTGCCGGCCCTGCAGGAAGTCGGGCGCGGGCCAGGCGCCGTTCGCGGGCAAGCCGGTGCCAGACCCGGAGCCTGTTCCCGCGCCTGAGTCCGTGCCTGTGGTGCCGACGGCGCCGGTGGTGCCCGGCGTCGCGTAGCGGCCGGCGAAGCTGCCATGCGGTGGCAGCGGGCCGCGGTCCTCGGTGGGGTCGCGCGGCACCATGTAGGGGTAGTCGGCCTGGCTGACCCAGGGCAGCGAATCCAGCGGCAGCCGCAGGCCCATGGGCGAGTCGCCGGGCATCAGGTAGAGGCGCTCGTCGCGCAGGAACCACGGTCCCGTGGTCCAGCGCGGGCCGGCCATCGACGGTCCGGTGCCGGGCTGCAGCGGCAGCACGTAGCCCACCACGGCATCGAGCTTCTGGTCGAACACGCGGCGCAGGCGTGCACGCTCCATCTCGTCGTCCAGCCGGGAGTCGAAGGGGTCGACGTTGACCGGCAGGCGGCGTTCGCGCCACAGGTAGTACCACACGTCCTCGTAGCCGGGCAGCACATGCTTGTCGGTGATCCCGAGGCGCGTGGTCAGGCCGCGCATGAAGCGGTCCGCATCCGCGCTGCTGTAGTGGGTGGGTGTGCGCTCGTCGGTGAACAGCGCCGGGTTGCGCCACACCGGCTGGCCGTCGGCGCGCCAGTAGATGTTGAGCGCCCAGCGCGGCAGCTGCTCGCCCGGATACCACTTGCCCTGGCCGAAATGCAGGAAGCCGCCCTGGCCGTACTGGGCACGCAGCTTGTCGACCAGTGCGGTGGCAAAGCCGCGCTTCGTGGGACCCAGCGCGTCGGTATTCCATTCGGCGGCGTCGCGGTCGCCGACGGCCACGAAGGTGGGCTCGCCGCCCATGGTGAGCCGCACGTCGCCGCGCTGCAGGTCGGCATCCACCGTCTCGCCCAGGCGCATCACGTCGGCCCACTGGTCCTCGGTGTAGGGTTTGGTCACGCGCGGCGACTCGTAGACCCGCGTGACCTGCATGGTGTGGCCGAACTGCACCTCGCTCTTGTCCACGCCACCTTCGATGGGCGCCGCGCCCGAGGGCTGCGGCGTGCAGGCCAGGGGAATGTGGCCTTCACCCGCGAGCAGGCCCGAGGTCGCGTCCAGCCCGACCCAACCCGCGCCGGGCAGGTAGACCTCGCACCAGGCGTGCAGGTCGGTGAAGTCGACGGTGGTGCCGCTGGGGCCGTCCAGCGATTTCACGTCGGGCGTGAGCTGGATCAGGTAGCCCGAGACGAAACGCGCCGCCAGCCCGCAGTGCCGCAGCAGCTGCACAAGCAGCCAGGCCGAGTCGCGGCAGGAGCCGGACTGCGCCTCCAGGGTCTGCTCGGGCGTCTGCACGCCGGGCTCCATGCGGATCAGGTAGCGCACGTCGCTCGCCACCGTCTGGTTGATCCTCACCAGGAAATCGTTGGTGTTGCAGGCACTGCGGTCCAGGCGGTCGAAATACCGCTGCAACAGCGGCGTCATCGGGTCGGCCACCAGGTAGGGCGCGAGTTCCTGCTTGACCAGCGGCTCGTAGGCGAAGGGGAAACGTTCCGCGCCGGGCTCGAGGAAGAAGTCGAAGGGGTTGTAGACTGACATGTCCAGCACCACGTCCACCGTGACCTTGAACTCGCGGGTCTTCTCGGGGAACACCAGGCGAGCCTGGTAGTTGGCGAAGGGGTCCTGCTGCCAGTTGATGAAGTGGTTGCCGGGCTCGACCCGCAGCGAATACGAAATGATCTTGCTGCGGCAGTGCGGCGCCGGGCGCAGGCGGATGACCTGCGGGCCGAGGTTGACCAGGCGGTCGTAGGTGTAGTGGGTGACGTGGTGCAGGGCTGCGTGGATCGACATGCGAGAGGTCTCGGGTTGCGCCGCGTTGAAAGAGCTGTGCCGGCCCCCTGGGGGCTCGGCCGTGGCACCGATACTAGCAATATTGACGCCATCTCCCGCCGCGCGGCGGCACGGAACGCAGGGCTGTGGTGCGGGCGGTACGCCGCTCAGGGCGCGAGGATGCCTTCGAGCCGGCGCCGCTTGGGCGGCAAGCCCTTGCGGCGCTCCACCTGCCAGCCCAGGTGCTGCAGGCGCTCGCGCACCTCCGCTGCCGTGCTGTAGGTCGCCAGGCGTGCGCCGGGGCGGCACAGGCGCGTGGCAGCCTGCAGCGTGGGCAGCGACCACAATTCGGGGTTGGTCGCGGGGCTGAAGCCGTCCAGGTACAGGGTGTCGGCGGCGCCGTGCAGCGCTGCCAGCATGGCCTGCACCGGCCCGATGGCCAGCGTCAATTCCACCCGCCCGTTGGCGAAGCGCAGGGTCTGCACCCCCGCCGACAGGCTTTGCCAGGCGGCTGCCAGCGTGCGGGCGAGTGCCGCGACGGCGGGCAGGTCCTGCACGTTGCGCAGGATGTCGGCCGCGGCCACGGGATAGGCTTCGACCGATGTGAAGTGCAGCGACGCGCTGCGTTGCGCGTCCGCCTCCCAGGCGGCCCAGGTTGCCAGGAAATTCAGGCCGAGGCCGAAGCCGGTCTCCAGCACCTGGTGCGCGTCGGTGTCCCGCCAGCGCGCCGGCAGCCCGGCTCCCCCCAGGAAGACCTGCTCGGACTGCTGCAGGCGGCCGGCGCGTGAGTGGTAGATGTCGCCGAAGCGGGCACTATGGGGGTTGCCGTCGTCCAGCCAGGTCACGGGCTCCAGGGGCAGGTCGGGTGGCGGCGGCATGGATGACCGGGCAGGATCGGCGAGAGCGGAAGGACCGGATGGATCAGAGCGAAAAGGCGTTCTCCACGCACTGCGTGCCGGCCTGGGCGAAGTATTGCAGCAGGAACTGGCGGTGTTCCTCGACGGCGGGTGCCAAAGGGCGCAGGCGGTTGTGGTAGAGCATGAAGGAATGGACGATCGAGGGTGACTCCAGCGGCACCATGCGCAGGTCGTGCAACTGCGTCAGCGGGCGCACATAACCCGCGCAGAGCACCACGCCGGCGCCGCTGGCGGCCAGCGCGAGCGCGGTGCTGGTGTTGCCGACCTCGTGGGCGGCGACCAGCGGCACGGCGTCGGACAGCTCTGCGCGCAGCCGCAGCTCCGAGCCCCGGCCCACGAAGATGATGCGTTCCTCGCGCAGCTCCTGCCAGGGCACGGCCGCGTGGTTCGCCAGGCGGTGGTCGCGCGGGCAGACCATCTGCACCTGCGTGCGGAACAGCGGTGTGCCCTCCAGGCCCTCGGACACGCTCTGGCGGAAGTTGATGGCCAGGTCCGCCAGGCCGTTCTCCACGGCCGCCAGGATCTGGTCGGTGGGAATGTCGATGGGCTCGACCCGCACCTGCGGCTGCGCGGCGTGGAAAGCCGCGAAGGCCTTCGGCAGCAGCACCCAGGTCAGGAACTGGGTGGTGGCGATGCGCACCACGCCGGTGGTGGTGTCGCGCAGGTCCTGGGCGCACATCTCGGCCTTGCGCAGCGCGGTGAGTACCTGCTCCGCGTAGTGGAAATACTGGCGCCCCGCGTCGTTGAGCACCACGCGGCGGGTGGTGCGGTCGAAGACGCGAAAGCCCAACTGCTCCTCCATTTCACGCACCACGCTGCTCAGGGCCGCCGGTGTCACGTGCAGCGCGCGTGCTGCCTCCACGAAGCTGCCCAGCCGGGCGATGGTCGTGAAGGCGCGCAGCTGGCGCAGTGTGATGTGCATTCCGGAACGGTCCATGGCTGGCAGGGTAGCGCCTGCTATTGCTTAGCAATTACTTTTTAATCATATATAAAAATTAGCTGGTTATTAGCAATGCTCTAACCTACAGTTTTGCCCACAACAGCGCGTCCGTGGCCACCCTGGGCCCTGCGCAGCGGCAACCACCTTCCCTGGAGACATCCTTCCATGCCCTTCTTCCGCAGCCCCGCTTCGTCACCCATTACCGGCCGCCGCACCTGGCTGGCCGCCCTCGCGGCGACCCTGCTGGCCGGTGGCACGGGCCTGGCCCAGGCCGATACCTGGCCCAGCCGCACGGTGACCATCATTTCGCCTTATGCGCCCGGTGGCACCAACGACGTGGTGGCGCGCATGCTGGCTGAGCGGCTGCAGCGCGCCTTCGGCCAGGCCTTCGTTGTGGACAACAAGCCCGGTGCAGCCGGCATCCTGGGCTCCACGCAGGTCATGCGCGCCGCGCCCGATGGCTACACGCTGCTGGCCGGCAACAACGGTGCGCTGATCGTGCAGTCGGTGGTGAAGCTTCCCAGCCCCTACGACCCGGCGACGGCGTTCACGCCCATCTTCAAGGCAGCCGATGCGCCGAACTACGTGGGCGTGAGCGCCGACGTGCCGGCCAAGACGGTTGGGGAACTGATCGCACTCGCCAAACGCGAGCCCGGCAAGCTGAACTACAGCTCGGCCGGCAGCGGTTCCTTCGGCAACTTCATGGGCGAGTACTTCAAGCTGCTGACCGGCACGGACATCATGCACATCCCGGCCAAGAGCAGCGGCCCCGCGCTGACCGAGCTGATGGCAGGGCGCATCCAGATGATGATCGACCCGCTGGTGCTGTCGCAGCGCGAGGGCGGCCGCGTGCGGGTGCTGGCCACCACGCAGAGCCAGCGCGTGGAGGGGTATCCCGACATCCCGACGATCAAGGAATCCGGCGGTCCCGAGATCAACATCGTGGGCTGGTTCGGCTTGGTCGGCCCCGCCGGGCTGCCGCGCGAGATCGTGGAGAAGATCGAGACGGTGGCTTCCGCCGCGCTGACCGACGCCGAGGTGCGCCGCACGCTGGTCACGGCCGGCCTGTTGCCATCGCCGCTGGGCAGCCTGCCCTTCGCGCGCCTGATCCGCGAAGATGCGAAACGCTATGCGGACATCAAGACCCGCGCGAAGATGGTGGTGGAATGAGCGCCGCCGGGCCGTTCCCAAGGCGCTCAGCACCGCAGCGCGTAGCGCGGAGGGTAGTCCAGTGCGCCGCACGGCCGCCCGAAGGCGCTCGGTACCGCAGTACGCAGCACGGAGGTGAATAGAGTGGACGCTGAAGTGCGCAAGATGCAATCCGTTCAACGCCAGATCCTGGAGGGCGTCAAGGTCCTCGACCTGACGCGTGTGCTCGCCGGCCCCTGGTGCACCCAGTCGCTGGCCGACATGGGCGCCACGGTCTACAAGATCGAGCGCCTGGGCACCGGCGACGAGATGCGCCAGTCGCCGCCCTTCCTGAAGGACGCGGCCGGTGACAACACGCGCGACACCACGTCATACGTCTGCGTCAATCGCGGCAAGAAGTCGCTGACCATCGACTTCACGCAGCCCGCTGGCCGGCAGCTGCTGCTGGACCTCGTGGCGCGCTGCGACGTGCTGGTGGAGAACTTCAAGGTCGGCGACCTGCAGCGTTACGGGCTGGACTACGAGAGCGTGCGCCAGGTGCAGCCGGCCATCGTCTACTGCTCGATCACAGGGTATGGCCAGGACGGCCCGATGGCGGCGCAGCCCGGGTACGACCCGGTGTTCCAAGCCATCTCCGGCATCATGAGCACCTGCGGCCTGCCCGATGGCGTGCCCGGCGGTGGCCCGATGCGGGCCATGGTGCCGATCGTCGACGTGATGACCGGCATGGTCTCCACCTCGGCGGTGCTGGCGGCGTTGCTCCACAAGGAACGCACCGGCGAAGGCCAGCACATCGACATGGCGCTGCTGGACGTGGCGCTGGCCGCCACCGTGCACCTGGGCCAGACCCACCTGTCCACGGGCCGGCTGCCGCAGCGTGCCGGCAACGGCAGCCTGCTGTTCGCGCCGGCCAATTGCTACCCCTGCAAGGAGGGGCACATCCTGATCCAGATCGGCAACGATTTCCAGTGGGCCCGCCTGTGCAAGGTGCTGGGCCGCGAGGACTGGCTGGCCGACCCGCGCTTCGCGAAGAACGCGCTGCGCATGGGCCTGGCCAAGGAGCTGGATGCGATGCTGCAGGAGATCACGCTGCAGTGGGACAAGCAGGAACTGTCCGCGCTGCTGGGCGAGGCAGGCGTGCCCTGCGGCCCTATCAACACCCTGCAGCAGGCCTTCGCGCACCCGCAGGTGCAGCACCGCGGCCTGCACATGCAGCTGCCGCACCCGGTCTACGGGCAGCTGGATGCGGTGCGCAGCCCCTTCCGCTTCTCGAAGACGCCGGTGCAGTACCGCGTACCGCCCGCGCTGGGTGCACACACCGAAGCGGTGCTGCGCGACGAACTGGGCGTCGGCGCCGAGCGCTTCCGCGCTTTGCAGGAGGCCGGCCTGGTCTGATCCGGCGGGCCGGGCATCGCCCGCCCTAGCATGCCCGCATGCTGGGCGAGGCGGAGCGGTCCTTTCACGATGTTCCCGTGCTTCGGCCCGGCGCCTCGCCGGGCCTGGTGCTGTTGGCCTTTGCCATGGGGTGCGGCCTGCAGCTGCTGCAACCGGCGCTGTGGCCCGAGCCCGTCAACGCAGCGGCCACCGGTGTCGCCTTGCTGGTGCTGCTGGCTGGGCTGCGATCGCGCCGCGCGTCGGCCTGGCGGGCCGTGCTGCTTGTTGGTGCATGCCTCGTGCTGGGTTTTGGTGCCACGGCCTGGCGCGCAGCACACTACGCGCAGCAGCGACTGGCGCTGGCGCTGGAAGGGCGCGACCTGCTGCTGACGGGCGTGGTGGTGGCCATGCCGCAGGTGGATGCGCTGGGTGTGCGCATGCGCGTGCGCGTGGAGCAGGCCTTCGACGACGGCCGGCCGGTGGCCCTGCCGCCGCAGGTCCAGTTGTCCTGGTACCGCCCGCAGGCAGGGCGCGATGCGGGGGCCGCCCTGGACGCGTCGGACGCGGCCATGCCTGACGTCCATGCCGTCCATGCCGGCGAGCGCTGGCGGCTGCCGGTGCGACTGCGCGCGCCGCACGGACAGCGCAACCCACATGGTTTCGACTACGAGCTGTGGATGTGGGAACGTGGGCTGCAGGCTACGGGTTATGTACGCGGCGGCAGCGTCGCGCAGTTGCTGGCGACCAGCTGGCAGTACCCCGTGGAGCGCGCGCGCCAGGATGTGCGGGACCGCATCCTGCTGCGCGGCGCCGGCGCGCCCGAAGCGGGCTGGATCGCGGCCCTGGTCACGGGGGACCAGAACGCCATCGACGGCAGCGACTGGGAGGTGTTCCGGGCCACGGGGGTTGCGCACCTGATGAGCATCTCGGGCCTGCACATCACGATGTTCGCGTGGCTGGCCACGGCCGTGGTGGGCTGGGGCTGGCGCAGGTCCGTGCGGCTGTGCCTGTGGTTGCCCGCGCCGCACGCGGCGCTGGTGGGCGGCATCTTGCTGGCGACGCTGTACGCACTGTTCAGCGGCTGGGGTGTGCCGGCGCAGCGCACGGTGTGCATGCTGCTGGCCGTGGGGGGATTGCGGCTGCTCGGGCGGCAATGGCCCTGGCCCATGGTCTGGTTGCTGGCCTGCGCGGTGGTGGTGGCCTGGGATCCGTGGGCGCTGGCGCAGGCGGGCTTCTGGCTGTCCTTCGTCGCGGTGGGGGTGCTGTTCGCGTCCGCACCCGTGGGGCCGCAGGAGGAGGGCGGTGGCCTGGGCGCGCGGGCCCGCAGCCTGCTTCGTGAGCAAATGGTGGTCACGCTGGCGCTGGCGCCCCTGGGCATCCTGCTCTTCGGCCAGCTGTCGCTGGTGGGACTGCTGGCGAACCTGGTGGCCATCCCGTGGGTAACGCTGGTGGTGACACCGCTGGCCATGGCGGGCGCACTGTGGTCGCCGCTGTGGGACCTGGCGATGGCGGCCGTGGGCTGGCTGGGGACCCTGTTGCAGGCCATGGCGCAGTGGTCCTGGGCGCAGTGGTTCCTGCCGGCGGCGCCCTGGGGCTTCGGCCTGGCGGCGGTGGCCGGCGGCGCCCTGGCCGTCGCACGCCTGCCCTGGAGCCTGCGGCTGGCCGCGCTGCCCCTGGTGCTGCCCGTGCTGCTGTGGCAGCCGCCCCGTCCCGCGCCGGGACAGGTCGAGGTGATGGCGGCCGACGTGGGGCAGGGCACGGCGGTGCTGGTGCGCACGGCCGGCCATGCGCTGCTGTACGACGCCGGGCCGAGCTACGGACCCGAAAGTGATGCGGGCGCGCGCACGCTGGTGCCGCTGCTGCGTGCGCTGGGTGTGCGGCTGAACCTGCTGGTGCTGAGCCACCGCGATACCGACCATGTCGGTGGGGCGGCCAGCGTGCTCGCCGCGCAGCCGCAGGCGGGGCTGCTGGCGTCGCTGGAGCCGGAGCATCCCTTGTGGACGGTCCGCGCCGGCAGGCGCTGCGCCGCGGGACAGCGCTGGCAGTGGGACGGAGTGGACTTCGAACTGCTGCATCCGCCCGCCGATGCGTATGCGCAGGGCGACGGCGTGCCGCGCAAACCCAACGACCTGTCCTGCGTCTTGCGCATCCGCGCCGCGCCCTCGGGCCCGGTCGGCGACGCCCCTGTGGCGCTGCTCACGGGTGACATCGAGGCGGCGTCCGAGCGGCTGCTGCTGGCCAGCCTCCAGCCCCTGCATGCGCAGTACCTGCTGGTGCCGCACCATGGCAGCAAGACCTCCAGCACGGGCGAATTCCTCGACGCGGTGGCGCCTACCGTCGCCGTGGTGCAGGCGGGTTACCGCAACCGCTTCGGGCATCCGGCTGGCGAGCCCGTGGCGCGCTACCGGACGCGGGGCATACAGGTCGTCGACTCCGCGCACTGCGGCGCGGCCACGTGGCGTTCGGAACATCCCGATGGGGTGGTGTGCGAACGCGCGGCCTCACTGCGGTACTGGCAGCACGTGGCACCCTGAGGGCCGCCTTCGAGGGCGGGTGAGGCGCGGGTAAGGGGCGGGTGAGGGCGGTTGTGATGGCGCGCTGCGAGGGCCATCAGTGGCCATCGCGGCTGCATGCAGGGCACGATTCCCGCGGATGGTTGGCATTGAAATTGCGAACACCCTGTTGGAAAGGCGCTAAGCTAGGTGCAGGATCCGCCAAATTCCCTGGGGGTCCGGAAGAAGGCAGGCCGGGGAGCCCCCGGCCGGCTCCTGAGAAGGGCTTTGGAGAACCACCTGCATGCAGAAATTCGACGAAATGTATACCTCGATGCCCTACGAGTTCTTCTCGGACGGCAAGCAGATCCGTGAGCACTACCGGGTCTACGACAAGTGGCTGGCGCGACAGCCCGGTGACATGATGGCGCAGAGCAGGGAAGAGGCCGAACTGATCTTCCGCAGGGTGGGTATCACCTTCGCGGTCTATGGCGCGAAGGACGAAGATGGCTCGGGCACCGAGCGGCTGATTCCCTTCGACCTGATCCCGCGCATCATCCCCGCCGGTGAATGGCAGACGCTGGAAAAGGGCCTGGTGCAGCGCGTCACGGCGCTCAACCGCTTCATCCACGACGTCTACCACGACCAGGACATCATCAAGGCCGGCCTGGTGCCCGCCGAACAGCTGATGGGCAACGCGCAGTTCCGCCCCGAGATGGTGGGCGTGAACGTGCCCGGCGGCGTGTATTCGCACATCTCGGGCGTGGACATCGTGCGGGCCCCTAACGGCAAGGGCCAGGCCGAGTACTACGTGCTGGAAGACAACCTGCGCGTGCCCAGCGGCGTGAGCTACATGCTGGAAAACCGCAAGATGATGATGCGGCTGTTCCCCGAGCTGTTCAGCGCGCACCGCGTGGCGCCCGTGGCCCATTACCCCGACCTGCTGCTGGAGACGCTGCGCGCCTCCAGCCCCGCCACCACGGCCGAACCCACGGTGGTGGTGCTCACACCCGGCATGTACAACAGTGCCTACTTCGAGCACGCCTTCCTCGCGCAGCAGATGGGCATCGAGCTGGTGGAGGGGCAGGACCTCTTCACCCGCGACAACTTCGTCTACATGCGCACCACGCGGGGCCCCAAGCGCGTGGACGTGATCTACCGCCGCGTGGACGACGACTTCCTGGACCCGAAGGTGTTCCGGCCCGATTCCACGCTGGGCTGCGCCGGCCTGATCGACGCTTACCGCGCCGGCAACGTGACCATCTGCAATGCCGTGGGCACCGGGGTGGCGGACGACAAGTCCGTCTACCCCTACGTGCCGGCGATGATCAAGTTCTACCTGGACGAGGAGCCGATCCTCAACAACGTGCCCACCTACATGTGCCGCGACCCCAAGGAGCTGTCGTACGTGCTGGCCAACCTCAAGGACCTGGTGGTCAAGGAAGTGCACGGCGCCGGCGGCTACGGCATGCTCGTGGGGCCCGCTGCGACGCAGGCCGAGATCGAGGAGTTCCGCCGCGTGGTGGAAGCCAACCCCAGCGGCTACATCGCCCAGCCCACGCTCTCCCTGTCCTCCTGCCCGACCTTCGTGGAGAGTGGCATCGCGCCGCGCCACATCGACCTGCGGCCCTATGTGCTCAGTGGCAAAGAGGTGCAGATGGTGCCCGGCGGCCTGACGCGCGTGGCGTTGAAGGAGGGCTCGCTGGTGGTCAACTCGTCGCAGGGCGGCGGTACCAAGGACACCTGGATCCTGGAGGACGACGCGGTGGCCGCGCCGTCGCAATCCCAGTCCCAATCGCAATCGCAATCCCGGTCGCCATCGACCACCCCCGGAGCCACCTGAATGCTGAGCCGCACCGCCGACCATCTTTTCTGGATGTCCCGCTACACCGAGCGGGCCGAGAACACCGCGCGACTGCTGGACGTGAACTACCAGGCCTCGCTGTTGCCGCATTCCGATGCGGTTGCCCTGGTGGGCTGGCAGGGCCTGATCAGCATCAGCGAACTGCGCGACGCCTACCGCGAGAAGCATGGCGAGATCCGCTCGCGCGAAGTCATGGAGTTCATGGTCAAGGACGAGGGCAACCCGTCTTCCATCGTCTCCTGCCTCAAGGCCGCGCGCGAGAACGCGCGGGCCGTGCGCGGCACGCTGACCACCGAGGTGTGGGAGACGCAGAACCAGACCTGGCTGGAAGTGCGCCGCATGCTCAAGGAGGGCGAGTTCGAACGCGACCCCGGCGAGTTCTTCGAGTGGGTCAAGTTCCGCTCGCACCTGTCGCGTGGTGTGACGGTGGGCACCATGCTGATGGACGAGGCGCTGTACTTCATGCGCCTGGGCACCTTCCTGGAACGCGCCGACAACACGGCGCGGCTGGTGGACGTGAAGTTCCATGCGGTGTCCAGCGATTTCTACGGTGCGGCCAACGACAAGGACCAGGAGTACGACTTCTACCACTGGAGCGCGATCCTGCGCAGCGTCTCGGGCTTCGAGATCTACCGCAAGGTCTACCGCGACGTGATCAAGCCCGAGCGCGTGGCCGACCTGCTGATCCTGCGCCCCGACATGCCGCGCTCGCTGCATGCCTGCCTGAACGAGGTGGTGGGCAACCTGGCGATGGTCTCGCGCGACCAGGACAGCGAGACGCACCGCAGCGCCGGCAAGCTGCGCGCCGAGCTGCAGTACGGCCGCATCGACGAGATCCTCGCCACCGGCCTGCATGCCTACCTCACGCAGTTCCTGGACCGCGTGAACGACCTGGGCGTGAAGATCAGCAAGGAATACCTCATCCCCGCGCCGATGTGAACGCCGGGGTGGCGCGTCGGTGCCCCTGCAGCGCGCCACGCGCTACGATGGCCGCCTGATGGCCACGCTCCCTCTCCCGAAGCAGACCACTACCGCCCTTGCGCCTGCCGCGCCGGGTGAGGGGGTCGCGTGGGCCGGCGCGGAGATGCTGGCGGCCTTCCCGGGCTACCTCGCCGTGGTGGATGCGCGGCATGTCTACCAGTTCGTGAATCCTGCGCTGGCGCGCCTGGTGGGCAAACCGGTCGAGGCCTTCATCGGACGCAGCCTGGTGGAGGTCTTCGGTGCGGAACGGGCGGCGAAGGTGGCGGCCGACATCGCGCGCTGCGCGCGGGGTGAGCGCGTGGTCATCGAACGCAACTATCCCGCCACGGCGGACCGCCCGCGCGTGGACATGCAGGTCACCTACGTGATGCATCCCGCCGACGGCTCCGGCCCACCGCATTTCTATGCCTTCGGCGTGGACATCACGGACCGCAAGCAGGCCGAAGAAGCCCATGTCCAGGCCCGTGCCGAAGCCGAGCAGGCCAGCCAGGCGAAGAGTGCCTTCCTGGCCAATGTCAGCCACGAGCTGCGCACGCCGCTCAACGCGATCCTGGGTTTCTCGCAGGTGCTGCGCGACGGCTCGCAGCTGCCACTGGAGACCACCGACCAGGCGGCGGCCGAGATCCAGCGGGCGGGCCAGCACCTGCTGGCCCTGGTCGATGACCTGATCGACATGGGGCAGGTGGAGGCGGGGCGCCTGGAGCTGCACATGGGGCGTGTGGCGGTCGAAGCCATCCTCAACGACAGCCTGTCGATGGTGGCGCCGCTCGCGGCGCAGCGGGGAATCCGCATCGTGTTCTCGGGCGGGCCCGCGCGCAACGCCATGGTGCATGCGGATGCGCGCCGCCTGCGCCAGGTGCTGATCAACCTGCTGTCCAACGCCATCAAGTACAACCGCGACGAGGGCACGGTGCGGGTGCATTGCGGCTGGCGTGCCGAGCATGCGGAGGCGCCGGATGCCCCGGAGGCCGCCGATCCCGGCGGGGCCTTCGTGCGCATCGCCGTGCAGGACACGGGCGTGGGCATACCGGAGGACATGGGGCAGCGCCTGTTTTCGGCCTTCGACCGGCTCGGCGCGGAGCGTGGCGCGACGCCCGGCACGGGCATCGGCCTGGTGATCTCGCGGCGCCTGGTGCAGGCCATGGGCGGCAACATCGGTTATGCCAGCGAGCCGGAGCGCGGCAGCCAGTTCTGGGTGGACCTGCCGCAGGCCCGGCCGCAGCCTGCCACGGCGCCGCGCGCTACCGGGGCCTTGCCCCGCCTGCCGCTGCAGGGCCCGGCGCCGCGCGTGCTGGTGGCCGAGGACTACGCCCCGAACCAAGCCGTGCTGCGCCTGCAGCTGCGCAGCCTGGGCTGTGACGTCGAAGTGGTCGGCGATGGCGCCCAGGCGCTGGCGCGCTGGCAGGACAAGGGCTGCGACCTGCTGCTGACCGACCTGGACATGCCGCGCATGGACGGGCTGGAGCTGGCGCGCGCGGTGCGGCGCGCCGAAGGCAGTGCGCGCAAGCGGCTGCCCATCATCGGCATCAGCGCGGCGGTGCTGGCAGATGACCGGGCGCGCTGCCTGGCCGCCGGCATCAGTGCGTTGCTGGTCAAACCCGTGTCCATCGAGGACCTGGCCGCGGCACTGTCGCAATGGCTGGGCTTGCACGACGGCCTCACCCGGGAGGTGGCGGCGCCCCCTGCGGCCAGGCCGACCGTCATGCTCATGCCCGACCCCGTGCTGGACCTGCGGCATCTGCACCAGGTGCTGGGGCATACCCGCACGGTCCAGGCGCTGGCGCTGGTGTCGGCTTTCGTGCAGGCAGCGCGCGCCGGCCTCCAGGCGCTGGCGCGGGACACGTCGTCCGCCGAGGACTGGCGGCGTGAGATGCATCGCCAGCATGCATCCGCGCGCACGGTCGGCGCGATGGCCTATGCCGGCCTGGTGCGGATGCTGGAGCGCGACCTGCGCGATGCCGGCGTGCCGCCGGACCGGGCCGGCAGCCTCGCGCCCCTGGTCCACGCCCTGGAGCAGGTGGAGCAAGCCTGGCACGCGGCCGGACAGGCGCCGCCGCGCAGCATGGCCGCCATGCCCCGCAGGGATGCGGCTGCGGCGCTGTGCAACTCCGTGCTGGTGGTGGACGACGATCCCGTGGTGCTGATGCAGATGGAGCAGATGCTGGCCGCGCTGGGGGTGCCCGAAGTGCTGCTGGCGCACAGCGGCGCGGAGGCCATCGCCCGCATGGAGCAGCGGAGCCAGCCGGTGGAAGTGGTGGTCTGCGACCTCAGCATGCCCGAGATGGACGGCGTCGAGATGATCCGTCGCTTCGGGCAGCGGGGCTTCGGTGGCGGCCTCATCCTGATGAGCGGCGGCAATGAGCAATTGCTCGCCAGCGTCGGCCGCCTCGCGGGGCTGCAGGGCCTGGCCGTGCTGGGCCATGTGCAGAAGCCGGTGACGCCCGGCACCATGCGCACCCTGCTGCGCAAGGGGTCCAGCGCGCCGGTGGCCACCACCGCCGTGCAGCAGGGGCAGTCGATCACGCCCGAGGCCCTGCGTGCGGCCAAGGCGGCGCAGGAGTTCACCGTATGGTTCCAGCCCAAGGTGCATGCCGTCACGCTCGCACCGATGGGCGTGGAGGCCCTGGCACGCTGGCGCAGGTCCGATGGCAGCCATGTGCCACCGGAACTCTTCATCACGGCGGCCGAGGAGGCGGGGCTGATCGGCGAGCTGTCCGACGTGCTGCTGCGCGCGGCGCTGCAGGAAGGTGCGCGCATCCATGCAGCGGGCTTTCCTTTGCTTCTCTCCATCAACCTCTCCGCGCTCTGGCTCGACGACCTAGACCTGCCCGACCTGCTGCTGCGCGCCGTGCGCGAGGTGGGCATGCAGCCGGCCGACATCATGCTGGAGGTGACGGAGACGGGCCTGACCAAGGATCTGGCCACGACGCTGGACGTGTTGTCGCGCCTGCGCCTCAAGGGCTTCGGCCTGTCCATCGACGACTTCGGCATTGGTTACTCCTCATTCGAGCAGCTGGGCCGCATCCCTTTCACCGAAATGAAGCTGGACCGCAGCTTCGTCAACCGCGCGGTGCGCGATGCGGCCTCCCTCGCCATCCTGGAGAGCAGCATGGCCATGGCGCACCGGCTCGACCTGAGCACCGTGGCCGAGGGCGTGGAGACAGAGCGCGAGCTGCAGCTGATGCGCACCCTGGGCTGCGACAGCATCCAGGGCTACCTGGTCGCGCGGCCCATGCCCACGGACAAGCTGTTGCGGTGGCTGCGGGAGCGCCATCCGGAGAACCTGGCGGCGAAATAGGCGGCTTTCGGACTGCAGTTGTGCTGTTGCGCAAGCGCAAGGCCCGCTAGACTCCCCGGGTCCGGGCGGCGTCCGCGGTGCAGGCATGGTGGCCTGCAAGGTGGAATCCTCCCTTGCCCGGGCACCGCGTGCTGCGTGCGGACCGATGGAGTGGTGATGACCAAAAGCCTGGACCTGGGGTGTGGCCCGCAGCCCAAGAACCCATTCAATGCGGACGAAGTCTGGGGCATCGACGTGCGGGACGACCTGGCCGCGAACATCCTGGCCGCCGACCTCGTGGTCGAGCCGATTCCGCATCCCGATGCCTCTTTCGAGTACGTCACGGCGCATGACTTCCTGGAACACATCCCGCGGCTGATCTACGCACCCACGCGGCGCAACGCGTTCATCGAGGTGCTCAACGAGGTGTACCGCGTGCTCAAGCCCGGCGGGTTGTTCATGTCGCTCACGCCGGCCTACCCGCACGCGGCGACCTTCCGCGACCCCACGCACGTGAACTTCATCACCGACGAGACCTTCCCGCTGTATTTCGACGACGTGCACCGCTGGGCGAAGATCTACGGGTTCCAGGGTGCGTTCCGCATCGAGCTGCAGGAGTGGCGGGGGATTCACCTGCTGACGGTGATGAAGAAGGTCGTGCTCCCCGAGGCTTCCAGCGCCTGAACGGCAGAACGTATGTTGCTTCCGCAGACCGCCTACGACCTGGTGAACAAGCTGGCAGCCCAGGCTGCCGACATGCACCAGCTGCTGCAGGATTCGTTGCTCGACTCGCTGGCGTACACGCAGCACGAGCAGCTGGTCGCCAAGCTGCGCACGGCCGATTTCGCGCCCTGCCGGCTGGTGTTCATGGGCGCGCACCTGTGCCATGCCCGGCCGACCGAGCCCGGCCGCCGTTATGTGCCGCTGGCCGCCGATTTCCTGGATGCACCGCCAGCCGAGATACCACCGGGCAGCGTCTTCCTGCTCTTGAACAACGACATCGGCAAGGACCTGGCGCGCTACATTGCTTTCCGCGACGCGCATCCACAGGCGCTGTTCGTCGTGTGGGACTGGGACTCGCAGCACTGGTTGCAGATGAGCACCATGCTGGCGATGCAGAGCGACTTCTATGTGTCCGCCTCGTCGGACAACGCCTTCCTGCTCTCGCACTTCAACCCCCATATCCTCGGGCCGGTGTTCGCGGGTGTGCATCAGTGGTCGCGCGAGTTCCTGCTGGAGCGCTTCCACCTGCTCACGCAGCCGCGGGCGGACACGCCGTTCGGCCCGCACGTGCACTACCCGAACTATCCCAAGCGCAGCCGCGCCGTTGCAGCTCTGGCGAAGCATTTCGACTCGGTGCGCTTCGCCGACAACCAGTTCAAGGTCCGCACCGACGAAGACAACCTGCGCGAGTGGGCCGGCTACAAGAGCCACTGGATCGTACCGGTGCTCGGGGGCGTGCCGATCCGGGTCTACAACGCGCTCATCACGGGCGGGATTCCCATCGTGCCCGGCTTCTATCGCAATGTGCCCGAGGTCGCCGGTCTGGGGCCGAGCCTGCTGTTCTACGAGGTGCACGACGTGATCGACCCGCGGGCGCTTGCCACGCTGGCCAACCAGCGCTTCGATTCGCAGGGACATGGTGCCTTGCTGCAGCGCGTGTCCGACGCCTTGGCCACGCAGCATGTGGACAGCCGCTGCGCACAGCTGCTGGCCTTGCTGCAGCAAAGCATCACCGGCCTTCTCGATGGTCGCGGCCCGGTGCTGCCGGGGCACTATCCCGGCGCGGGCGCTGCATGATGGCACCCTTGCCCTTCGACAAGTCGGTCCGCCTGGAGGGGCGGAGCATCCATTTGCGCGCCGCCACGCCGGACGACGCCGGCTTTGTGCTCGCCCTGCGCAGCGACACCACGAGGACGCGCCATCTGCATGCCGTGCAGCCGGACCTGCAGGCGCAGCGGGACTGGATCGCGCGCGCCCATGCCGATCCGCTGCAGTTGTACTGCGTGATCTGTGCGGCCGGTGACGAAGCGCTGGGCCTGGTGCGCCTCTATGATCCACAGGGCGACAGCATCTGCTGGGGCAGCTGGCTGATCCGGGACGGCGCTCCTGCGTCCACCGCCATCGAGTCGGCGTTGC
Source organism: Burkholderiaceae bacterium (assembly GCA_965278985.1). Lineage (GTDB taxonomy): Bacteria > Pseudomonadota > Gammaproteobacteria > Burkholderiales > Burkholderiaceae_C > CAISIP01. The sequence goes on from OZ257131.1 coordinate 6,734,323, forward strand.
TCGTGTACCTGCATGCCTTGGAGCGCGGCTACCGGCGCAGCCATTTCGATGTGCGCATCGGCAATGACAGGGTGATCCGCTTCCACACCGGCTTCGGCGCGACCGAGGTGCGCCGCACGGAGCAGGACATCTTCTTCACCATCGGCGAGGACGCCATCCGCGCCGCGCTGCACAAATACCGGCGCTACCTTCCGGCGGGAGCCATGCCATGAGCGACGATCCCACGCGGCCATTCTCCATCGATCTCTGCAGGATGATCGACCTGCCCAAGGTCCACGAGCCACGCGGCAACCTGACCTTCATCGAGGGTGGCAACCATGTGCCTTTCGACATCCAGCGCGTGTATTACCTCTACGACGTGCCCGGGGGCTCGGAGCGCGGCGGCCATGCGCACAAGGGCCTGCACCAACTCATCATCGCCATGTCGGGCAGCTTCGACGTGGTGCTGGACGATGGCAAGGACAAGAAGCGCGTGCACCTGAACCGTTCGTACAACGGCCTGTACGTCTGCCCCATGATCTGGCGTGAGCTGGACAACTTCTCTTCGGGCTCGGTGTGCATGGTGCTGGCATCGAACCGCTACGACGAGGCGGACTACTACCGCGACTATGCGCAGTTCATGCGCGCACGGTGGCACGCATGAACGTTCCCTTCCTGGACCTGGCGGCGGGCTACGCCGAGCTCCAGTCCGAGATCGAGGCCGCGGTGCTGGCCGCCATGCGCTCGGGCTGGTACATCGGGGGAGAAGAAGTTGAATCCTTCGAGGCGGCGTTCGCGGCCTACGTGGAAGCGCCGCACTGCGTGGGCGTGTCCAACGGCCTGGATGCGTTGCAGCTGGCCCTGCGCGCGCTCGGCATCGGCCCGGGCGATGAGGTGCTGGTGCCGAGCAATACCTTCATCGCGACCTGGTTCGCAGTGAGCCAGTGCGGCGCCGTGCCGGTGCCGGTGGAGCCCGATCCACAGACCTGCAACATGGACCCGGCGCGGATCGCGCAAGCCATCACGCCCCGCACGCGCGCCATCATGCCCGTGCACCTGTATGGCCAGCCCGCGGACCTCGACCCCATCCTGGCACTGGCGCGCGAACACGGTTTGCGCGTGGTGGAGGATGCAGCGCAGGCACACGGCGCACGCTACAAGGGGCAGCGCATCGGCAGCCATGCGGACCTCGTGACCTGGAGCTTCTACCCGGGCAAGAACCTCGGGGCCCTGGGGGATGCCGGTGCCATCACCACGCGGGACGCAGCCTTGGCGCAGCGACTGCGCGCGCTGCGCAACTACGGGTCGCAGCAAAAGTACGTCAGCGACCTGCTGGGGGGCAACCACCGGCTCGATCCCGTGCAGGCGGCGGCGTTGCGGGTCAAGCTGCTCCACCTGGAACGCTGGAACGCGCGGCGTGCCGAGATCGCTGACCACTATGGACAGGCACTCGCGGACACCGGCCTGCGACTGCCGCAGGTTCCAGAATGGGCCGGACCCAGCTGGCATCTCTACGTGGTGCGCACGCCGCAGCGGGATGCATTGCAGCGCCACCTGTCCGACGCCGGCGTGGGTGCGTTGATCCATTACCCCATCCCGCCGCACCTGCAGAAGGCCTATGTCGGCATGGGGCTGCAGGCAGGGGCGCTTCCGATAGCGGAAGCCATGGCGAACGAAGTGCTGAGCCTGCCCATGGGCCCCCATCTCAGCGATGCGCAGCTGGCGGCCGTCGTGCACGCCGTGCGCGCGTTCTTCCGCGCCTAAGCGGGCGGGCGCCGGATGCAAGACGCCATCGTCCTGGTGCCCATCTACAAGGCTGGGCTCGATCGCTTCGAACAGTATTCACTGGATGTGTCGTTCGCGGCCCTTTCTGGCCAGCGCATCCTGTTCATCGGCCCGCAGGGGCTGGACCTGGCGTACTACAGGGCACGGTATCCGTCCGTAGGTTTCGTAGCCTTCGATCCGGTGCATTTCCAATCCATACCCGGGTACAACCGCCTGCTGCTGTCGCCATCGTTCTACCAGCGCTTCGCCGAACACGCCTGGATGCTGATCCTGCAGACGGATGCGGTCGTGCTGCGCGACGAACTGGCGTGGTGGTGTGCCCAGCCCTACGACTATGTGGGCGCACCGTGGCCCGACGGTGTGGAGCTGTTCGTGAACCTGGGACGATTCGAAGGCGACCGTGGACGTCGCGTGCGTGCGATGGTGGGCAATGGCGGGCTGAGCCTGCGGCGAATCGACAAGCATCTTGCCTTGCTGCAGGAGTTCCCTGAGGCGGTGGACTACTTCCAGCGCTCTGGATCGAGCGAGGATCTTTTCTTCTCTCTCATGGGTGCGCTGTCCGCTGACTTTGTGCTGCCCAACGAGATGGTGGCCTCCCGCTTCGCGCTGGAGCTCAAGCCTTCGATGTATTTTGTGGCCAATGGAGGGCAGGCGCCGATGGGCGGGCATGCCTGGTGGAAATACGACCTGGCGTTCTGGCGGCAGTGGCTCGCTGACGCGCCCGCCCCGACCTAGCCCCCACCTGCTTGGAGGGGCCACGCAGCACTCACTCGGGAAGGTCGGCCTCGTTCAGCGTAAAGGGGCGTGGCGAGAAGCCGAAGTCTCGCGCCGCGTCGGCGTGGTCGAAGGCCATGTCCAGGTTCATCCGCTCGGCCATGGCGGGAGTCCATTTGTGGTATCTGGGCAGAAGGCGGAGCACCACCACTGCAAGCCGGAACGCCCACAGCGGAACCCCAAGCATGCGCGGCGTCCGCCCAAGCGCCTCGAATATGCGAGCCACCATATCGCGGTAGCTGAGGATTGTGGCGCCGGAGATGTTGTATGCCCGGTTGACAGCATGGTTGCTGCGCATCGCCGATAGGCATGCGCTGGCTACATCTTCCGAGTGGATGGGCTGGCGCAATCCGCGCGCCTTTCCGAACACGGGAAAGAACCCGAAGCGCCTGACGAACCTTGCAATCTCCGTGAGATTCCGGTCGCGCCCGTTCCCGTAGATCAGCGTGGGTCGCAGGATGACCCACTCCACGCCGCAGCCGCGTGCCCATGTCTCTATGCGCGCTTCTGCCTGTGCAAGGCTTTTTGCAAGCACCTGTTCTTCGGCCGATGACGATCCTTGCTTGGTGAACCGGCTTGTCGACGAAACGGCCACCAGCTTGCGCACTCCGTATGCTTCCAGCATGGTGAAGTGCGCGGGCAACGCCGCGAGGGGCGCGACGCATATCCATTGTTCGATCACGGGGGCGGACGGTTGTGTCGTCCACGTCGGAGCCAGTTGCTTCCAAATCACGCCCGCTGTCGCAGGGAGCTCCCCCCGCCGTGTGAATGCGGTAATGTTGCAGCGGTCACTTGTGAGCTGACGCAGAATGCTGCTGCCGACGAAGCTAGAAGCGCCAATGACACCGACACTGGGCTCAGCCACGCTTCAAGCCCATCCCACGCATGGCACGCAACACCGTGTAATAGGTTGCGACCGCCGCGAAGCGCGACCAGACCCCCACGGCTACCAACCACATCAGTGCACCAGGGTACTGGTGGCCAAAGAACTTGCGATAAAACCGCATCATTCCGCGGTGCTTGTGCCATTCGACGAACACTGGCCGGGAGCGGCTGCTGCCTCCTTTGTCATGGACGACCCGGGCGTCAGGCACGAACAGAATGGTCCAGCCCTTCTTTCGCAGCATCATGGACAGGTCCAGATCTTCACAGTGCAGGAAATATCCCTCGTCCCACTGCCCGACATCGTCCATGGCAGCACGGCGTACAAGCATACAGGCACCGGAGATGGCCTCCACCTCAATGGGTTTGTCGGGCAGGGGTTGCTTGTGCAAGTGGAAATCGAAAAACACGCGCGGCCAGCGGTTTGCAAAACGTGACAACCCGAAAGCGCGCACGAAAGAACGCCATGGCGTCGGGACGGCGCGCCGACCGCCGCCTTGTTCGGTGCCGTCCAGATTGAGCAACAAGCCCCCAACCATTCCGGCAGCGGGGTGATCGTTCAATACCTGCCGTAAGCGGCTGCATGCACCGGGCTGCAACACGCAGTCTGGATTCAGGAAAAAGAGATCGGCCCCGCTGTCGGCATGCCGCATTCCCACGTTGCAAGCGGTCGCGAAACCCAGATTCCTGTGATTGCGGACGACCCGCAAGCCTTGGTCGTTCCCGAAAACACTTGCAAGGTGAGCAAGACTACTGTCCGTGGAAGCGTTATCCACGACGATGACCTCATCGGCCTGTTGCATTGCAGACTCAACACTTGCATTGAGAAATCCATCGGCATTGAAGTTGACGATGATGACCGTGAGTCGAACTGGGGGATGCGTGTCCAGGCACCACTTCTGGCCAGTGGTTTGTGATTCAGTCATATGGGGCTGGCTGCGGATGAGTACAGCGGCCTTCCAGAGGAGGACGCCCGAAGAGAGGGATGATACAGAGAGGGCCCCCTGCGGGAATGGTGGGGTAAGACCACGGTCGTGCAGCTTGAGTAAGCCCACCCCCCGGGCCATAAATCAGCGAGGGTGGTCAGAAACGAATTCCAACCTTGGTCGGACGCCGCCGATCTTCCCATCCTTCAGCCTATCCGCGACGTGTTCCCCTGTGACATCGGCGGAGTTGATCTGTAAGCGTTCAGACGTCCATCTTGAATCAACGATAAGAGCATAGGAGGCTCGCGGGGTCGAGCCGATCTGCATAGCGCTGCAGGGTGCCCCGTCGGCGTACCTAAGGCACGCTACGCGCCAGCGCAACCGCGCGCTGCAGCCGGCGCGGGCCAAGATTTCCCCAAAAACATTTAGCGCCCAATGGTGACTCGGCGCGATCACCTCAATGGTGAGCAGCGGGCTTGGGCATTCTGAGGCCCTGACCAACGGCGCATCGGGCGCCGCAAATTCAAAAACATGAGCAGCGGGCGTTCTATCAGCTTGTGAGTAACCAAACCGAGTGCGATGGTCACAAGCACCAAAGTGCTTATTCGGAGCACGTGTAGAACGGCGGTTTCCGAGCTCAACCCCATCAACAATGTTGCTCTTGCCAATAAGGGGAAAGCCGTTAAGTGAATCAGGTAGATGACATACGAAGCATTGCCGATGGCTACGACCCAGCGCGGCAGTTTCCATCCGTTTCCCGACCACTCCCAGGACACGGTACCGTAAATCAGCAGCGCGGAAGCAACAGAAAACTGAATCAGGCGATGCTCTCCGCTTTCCATATCCATCCAGTTGAACGCATTGGCGATGCCGCTTGCGGCCAACCACAGCACGCCCAACAAAATGGCTAGCCGACCGTAACGTGTTTTCAGTTTTAGTGTGATGAGCGCGACTGCACAACCGGGGAGGAAATAGAGGAACGCGGACACGTATCGCGCAAGGGCGGGGGCCAACTGTGCTACTGCCTCGACCTTGAATGCGAAGAGCAGGAAAGCCCCAGCAACGCCTACCCAAAACGCGACTCGTGGCGGAAAGAAAAGCAGTGTCGAGAACAGTAGATAGAAAGCTAGTTCGTAGTGCAAAGACCAAGCCTGCGGAATAAAGCAGTTCTCGTGGACCGCCAATGCAAAGGCCCTTATAAGAGCTACGGGTTCACTGCACTGGGTAACGTCGAACCAGCCCATAAAAATGGCTACTGTTCCCATCCAGACCAGCCAGTAGACGGGATAGATCCGCAAAGTCCTCCGCCACAAAAATTCGCGGACCGCGCCCGTCAACCCGAACTTGCCCTGCGAGATATAGACCATCAGAAAACCGGATATGGCGAAAAACAGTTCTACGCCTCCGAAACCGAAATACGAGAATGGTTTGAATACGCTGATGGGCGCCTTCCAGTTCTGCTCAGTACCTGCTGCATGAAAGAGGACGACCATGACTACAGCAAGCGCACGCAGGCCCTGAATATTTTCGATGCGGGCACCAACTGGCAAGGTATTCATTTGCCCGATGACCGATCAAGGCCTGACGGATCGAGGGTGACCTGTGGCACAGCTTGAGGCATGATCTGCCGACTGACGAAGTGTGTACTTCCCGCTGACCTCTAACCGACCACGTAATTGCATAATGACTAATGAATTACTTCATAGTCCAAGTAAAGCGACATGGATGTCAGTCGCGGTGACGAGAGAGTCGATGCTCGCAGAGCGCCCCCCACGGAAAGAACCTACATCCGATCCGATTGGCCGCGTGAAACAGTCCTCACCGTGCCCTCCACCTGCATGATGCGTTGGCGATGGAAATGGGCGAGTAGGACAAGGGAGGTAGCCGACGTGCGAAGTTTGCGCGCGGAGTGGTGGCAGAGGCTTGTCGCGGACTCAGGTTCCGAGACTTGACTTACTCGCAGGGAGAAAGGAGCCACGAATCAGCGAGAAACTGCGTAAGGGGCTGGTGAGCCCATTTTGTGATGCGGTGCGAGCAAGGCATGGTGTGCACGATGGAGATGACGCTCACGATGTCGAACGAAGAACGCCGCCCCCTGTGTAGAGGCTGCAGCCTGCAGCTCAAGCTGGAGGTGGTCGGCCAATGGCACCAACCCGGCGCCTCGATTGCTCCTATCGCGTTGGCGCACGGCATCAACGCCAAGATCGTGTACCGCTGGCTGCGCGAACACGCGCTAGGACAGCTGGCGGTGGCGGCGACGAAAAATTCGGGTTTCATACCTCTGCGGTTGGAGGCGTCTTCCCACGCGAGATCACACGGCCCAGCCGAGCCGGATATCTGCGTGGGGATTCGCCGAGGGGCCAACGCGTGACGTTGACCTGGCCGCTGCAGGGGGGAAACACATTTGCGCAATGTCTCGCGTGTGCAGCCGATCTTCGCGGCAATCGACTCGATTGCCGCCCACTGCGACGGGTACTGGTCCTCGGCATCGAAGACCATGCGCACGGAACGCTCGATCACCTCGGGGGAAAACTCCGGGACTTTCTCATGTTGGCTCCATGCTCAATCGAAGGAGTCTCCGAAAATCCGGGGCGGTTCACTTGGCGAATCCGCAAGGTCTTTTCACCAGCGCCGGGCAATCATCCGACCAGGCGTTGTCCACCAGTACTCCCTCGTCGGAGTGCTCCAGTGCCAGTGGGATGTAATCCACCAGCAAGGCAATGGAGTTGTAGCTGCCGACAATGGTTGTCAGTGAATGGACGGTGTGGGTGGCCGTCACCACCACCCGGCCCTGAGCAATTTCAGAACCCGCAATGTGCCAACCTTTCTTTGTGACTGGATGACGATGCGATCTCGCCAGACGGCCGGAAGCTGTCTGATCGCGTCCCGCTTGGCCAACCATACGGGGTGCCCCCGCCCCATCATGCTGGCAGCCAGCAGATACAACAGGTTGAGCCCCACGTGGGGTATCAGAAAGATCCAGAACAAGGGGCCAGGCATGTTCTTGACGTAGTTGAAAACCAGGTTGCGCTGGCCGTGATAAACCGAAAACTCGCTCCTGCGGCCGGTGAGTGCCGATCCTATGTGGCGTACGACGGACTCCGGTACATAGCGCGAACCATGGCCTGTCAGCAACAGTCTGAATCCCAGATCGACGTCCTCCACATAGCAGAAGAAGCGTTCGTCGAAGCCGCCGACCGCCAACAGCGCCGGCCTGCGATATAGCGCTGCTGCTGCGCAGGGCGAGAAGATGGCGTCTTCCCGGGTGAAGCATCCCTGCGCGTGGCGGCCATGGCCGCGGCGGCCGGGCTTTCCGGCCATGCTCAGGTAGTCGCCTGCGCCATCCAGCAGAGTGGGATCGGAGTGATCCAGCATGCGGCTCCCGAAGGCTGCCGTATCCGGACAGCGCTCCGCCGCCGACACCAACGCTGCCAGCCAGCCCGGCTCGGGAAAGGCATCCGGATTGAGTAGGGCGATGAAGGCCACGTCCGAACAGTGGTGAATTGCCACGTTGTTGGCAGCAGCGAAGCCTCGGTTATCCGGCAATTCGATCAATTCGCAGCCCGCAAACCGCGTCAGCACCGAACGCAGCGCCGGTACATCGTCGCTTCCGTTGTCCACGAACACCACGCGTGCCGGGGCAACCGTCTGGCGCATCAGCGCATGCAACACTTCTTCTACGAGGTGCGCGGATTTCCAGGTCACGATGACGACCGCGACGCTGACCGCCTTCTTGCCCTGTGCCATTCAGGTTTTGCCGAAGCCCGGACTCGCTGGCACTTCGCCACGCATGCGTGCGAGGAGCTTCTCCCTCAGCCAACCCATACCTGGACGCTCGATAAGCTGATAGGACACCGCTGAAATGCCCAGCGCAAGCGCCAGAAAAATGCCTCCGCGATACCCGTCGTCTAACGAGAGGCCGTAGGTGGCGTTGTACATTGCTCGCCATCCAGTTTGCGTACCCAGGATATTGATCAACAGATAGTGCCAGATGTAAAGGCTGAACGACACCTTGCCGACCCATCGCATGGGCTGGCTCAGCACCTTGCCGGCCGCGGGAGCCGCCATGGCCGCCGCGAACATGGCACCTGCGGCCAGTCTGCCCCAGATCTCCTGCGCCGCGTAGGGCTGGGCCGTGTTCTGCATGAGGCTGAAGACGATAAGGGACAGGCAAGCCCACGCAGGCCGCCGTTCGGCGAAAAGGATGCCGACGGTAAACAGATGAAATACAGAAAGGAACTGCGAAAAGGTCGAAGGTAGCCAAGACAGAAGAATCGCCAAGCCGCCAATCCACGGCAGCAACGTGACGCGCACGAGCAGCAATAGCGGCACCAGAGCATAGAAAAGAGCTTCGTGCGTCAAGGTCCACAGCACCGGATTCAGATCTCTGCTCACAGAAGGATTCAGACTCTGGGTCAGCGTAAGGTGGCGCAGTACGACTTCCAGCGTCACATTCGGCTGGTAGGCCGAGTCCAAGTGCGGCAGGACGAACACCACAAAGGCGATGTTGGCGAGGTACAGCGGGAGCAGACGCGTGACGCGGTGGATTCCGTAGGTCATCAAACCTGTAGGACGGCGAATCACCTGGGCGCTGTTCCATATCAGGAATCCGCTCAAGATGAAGAACAGGTAGACGCCAAAGCGTCCGAGAAACACTTTCTGTACGCTGTCCAGGCCCAGCAGAAGCAATCCAGCATGGTCCGCATGCGAGACCAGCACCACCAGCGCTGCGATGCCCCGGAGTACGTCGAGATAGTGGCTTTGGATGACCGGTTTGCTCCGGTTTGCCTGCTGTGAACTCACGCCCGCATTCTACGGATCCATCCCCGCACGCGGCAGCAGGCGCGACGCTAAGCGCCTGGCCCTTTGCAGCACCCCGCCACCCCTTGGCAAACGGCGGTATGGCGCGACGAACGCACGGTCCGCTTGGCGCGCCTGCGCGGCCAGCGCCTTGGGATCGTCGACTCCCGCCTCCAGCTGTGCCAGCAGTGAAGGACGCACGTTGGAGGCCGCCACTTCGCGGACGACTTCGGAGCGTGTGATGAAGCCGGCCTCCAATGCGCGGCGCAGACATCCCACCCACAGATGGGCCAAGCCATTGGCAGTCGACACCCAGGGCTGCGTGTGCATGTCGGTGTAGTGCAACAAACAAGTGCCTTGCGGATCAAAGCTTTCCAGGCTGTTCCACGCCTCTGGAAGAACCCGCCCCACGTCGGCCGCGACACACATTTCATGCAAGAGCTGTTCGTAGCTGAAGCGCCCTGCATCGAGTCCACGAACGATTTCCTCGATGCTCCAGCGCAGGCGCGCGCAGTCCAGCAGCATCACGCTGAACTGACCCTTGCGGCCATGCGCCCCTGTCTCCTGAACTGCCAAGAGCTCATGCCGCTTCATCGGGTGGTTCCAGAGCGACGCGATGTCCGCGAACACCTGCATGTCTGCATCGAGGTAGATCGCGCGGCCGCGGTATCCACAGAGCTCGGGGATGAGGAAACGCTGGAAGGAGAAGGGCGTGCGCGGCTGGTTGCGCGCATGCATGGGCATTGGAATGGTCAGCCCGAAAGAGTCGATGGAACGCAGTTCGATGGGCAAGCTGCTGGTTTCCCGAAGAGAGAACTCCAGCACACGCATGGGAAGCCATTCTCCGGGCGTCGCAGCGATGAAGATGCGTATGGGGTCAGGCATTCTCTGTGCCATCGGAACAGCAGATCCAGGGTCAGCCGCTCTTGCGGCGTACTCCAAGCGAACGGCGATGGAAAATCCGCTCCATGTCTGGCCTCGCGGCGAGCATTTCGTTGACCGCTCTGGTGCATCCTGAATAGGAAGAGTAGTCATCGAAGACCAGAATTCCGCCGGGCGACAAGTGGGGCAGGATGCGATCGATGCAGGTGCGCACCGGCTCGTACCAATCGCAGTCGATGTGCGCCAGCGCCACCGGCCCGCGCGGATGCAGCGTATCTTCGAATAGGCCTTGCACCAGATGGACGCGGTCCCGCGCCGCGTCGACACCGAAGGACACAAGGTTCGCCCGCACCTTGTCGATTAGATTGTCGATGTAGCCATAATAGACATCTCCACCGATTCCCGATGAAGCGCCGGAGCGGATGACGTCGTAGCGCCGGTGCGCGTCTTCGCCGTCCCCTTCGCCAGGTGAAGGAATCATTGAGAACACGTCATACAGGCGCAACTCCGTCGCCGGCGCCTTCATCTTGGCGAGCAGGATCGCGGACCCGCCCAGCGCGACACCAGCCTCCAGAAAGTCGCCTGCCACGCCTTCGGTCCGCACGCGCACTGCCGCGTCGAGCAGATTCTCCAGTTTGGGAGGTCCACAATACGTGAGGTTGGCAGCGCGAATCCGTTGGATGGTCGTTTCCGATTCGGCACGAAACGTTGCCTCGTCCAGCGGCGTGCGTACTGGCCAGCGGCCCAGCAGACGGTTCAACAGCGTTATCAAGACGGTAGACTCCGGACGAATGTTTGCATGGATCGGTATGCTTCTCGGGCGTTACGCCGGACGATCTCGAAGTCGAAATCCCAGTGACGGTGCAACGCTTCGGGTAGCGGCAGCGGAAAGCCGAGAAACTGTGCCATGCCGACGGACCGATTGTCCACCGGCACGAGGAAGCTTCGCTTGTTGCGGCTCAGGAACAGCAGATGCGCATGGAGTCGGCTGCCCACATGCAGGTCGACCTGCTCGTAGAAGCGGATGCAGGCATCCGCATCTGTCATGACCACGGGCTTGAACCCGCGCGAACGCGCATACGCCCGCAGGCCTTCCACGCGATTGGCCAAGGTATCTGCGCCACGGCGCAGCAAACGGTGCCGCAGTGCCTCTCCCCAGGTGGGCGGAGAAAAGTTCTGATGCACCACGAAGTAGCGACGCGCCTTGGGAAAACGCCGCGCGACGATATCGATGAGTGCCGTCTCCCGGTTCCAGAATTCGCCTCGTTCGGTTGCTGTCACCGCGACAGAGTCCTCTGCATGCGCGAAGCGCGCACTGTCCAGAAGCGGGGCGTCGTACAGCACGGGACACCCTGTCATCAGGAACCTTTCGGCCAGATGCGGCAAGCTGGCACGCAGATATGCTACTGTCATTGGACAGCGCCAGGACGAGAAGGAAATTCGTTCATGCACCTGTTCGAGCACTGCCTTCGTTTCATGCCCCATCAGGTCATTGAATCCGGGCTCGCCATGAACCCCTATGCCGAAGGGAACGAACTTCCATCCCTGCTGCGCGATTTCGCCGGCCGTCAGACCCGGCCACACCGTATAACGGTCGTTGAGCTGATTGGCCCCGGCAAGCACCACCAGATCCGCGCTTCGCATCGACTCCCTGGACGCCTCGTCCGGGGGAACGCGCGGCGAGAACACCTTTTCTGCATCGAATGTCTGACGAAGCTGGCGCTCGATCCCACGCAAGATGAATCCATCGCCGAGATTCGTGACCTTGCGGCCATTCAGGGAGGGTGGGATGGGATACGGGCTGAGGGCCGCGAGGCGGGTCACTTCCTGCCCGCCGCGATCAGATACGGGTTGGGTGACTGCCGCACTATCACTTCATCCGTCACTTCTTCATAGTGTTCGAAAAAGATCTCGCGCACCGCTTGTTCGCTGAAGCGGTAATAGTCGGCGTTGTAGGCCAGGCCATGACGCGCGTAGGTCAGCGTTGTGAAATCCTTGTCGGAGGGCAGTGTCATGTAGATGGGAACTCCCACCACGAAGTAGCCTCCTGGACGCAGCACGCGGTGGACTTCGCGCGTGCTGCGCCAGAAATAGCGGTCGTGCTCCAGTACGGAGCAACTCAGCACGCAATCCAGGCTGCCGTCGGCGAATGGGAGCTTGTTGCCGTCGCCGATGACCCGGTGGGTTCGCGCAAGCTGTTCTGTCACGCGGTCGAAACGCAAGTTCAACGCGATCCGCGTTCCCGAATCGAAGGCTGGGATGGACAGCAGCGTCCACCCGCCGGCACCCACTTCTACCGCAGTCCACGGTTTCCTCGTACCCAGGCGCCGCTCTACCACATCGGCGAAGCAATCGAAGACCGCAGGACTCACTGGACAACCCTCCGCGTTGACGCGGCTGCAGGTGCTGAGCACTTTTGGAATGGCCGGAGGCTGCTCATGGCTTGCTCCGATACAGGGACATGCAACGAAACAGCATTGTCCGGCCGTCCGGCGCCGTGCGGCGCGCCTCGACAGCGTAGCTGCAGTCCGCGAGCAGGTCTTCGAGTTCACGCGCTGACAGGTGATTGATCCAGCCGAGTTCCCGGAGCCTGTCGGGCGAATAAGTATCTCCCTGGCGGATGACATGGCTCAGCACGAGATGCGGCACGCACCGCGATAGTCTTTGCAAGGCGTTGGCCAGATCGGAGAGGTATTCGATCACGCCCAACATCACCACCACGTCATGTCCAGGCGGCAAGCTCTCGCTGCGCACGTCGAAGCGACGGGTTTCCGGACTCTGTGGCAGCAGATCGTAACCTGTATAGGAGAAGCGCATTGACCGCTCCTGCAAGGCGTCTCGCAGCTTCTGGTCCCCACATCCGACATCAGCCAGCGACAATTCCAAGCCGTGCGCCGGAGCGATGTCCTGCAGCAATTCTGCGCAGACTTCCGCGCGCTGAAGCCAAGTCGGCGTAGCTTGATCCGCGCAATTGAAAGGCCTGGGCTGCGCGTCCCGCTGCTGGGTGTTCATTTCGCCAGTCTGCCCCTCCGGGCGTTCGTGTAAGGTGTGGATCAGAATTCTTCTCCGCTTTCGAGGCTTACTTCTTCCTGCGCCGGCACTGGGGCACCATGGAGCTCGGCACCTGCCAGACGCCAGTCCCTGGGCTGGAAATAGAGGCAATTCGCAACGTCGCCACGGTCGCGCACCACCAAGCGGATGTCTTCGACGACGTCGAGGATGTCGTGCATCTCGCCATGAGAAACACTCAGCTTGATGCGATAAGACCCGGGCCGGAGACCGACATGGGGCAATACCATGCAAACCTGCGCATCTCCGGGCCCAAGGCGCATCCATCCGACATCCCGGCTGGAAACGATGAACTGAACCGTTTCACCTGGCTGGTGGGTCAGATCGAAAACCATGAGGTTGACGCTGACCTCCTCGACGGCCCCCGCCGCCGACAGGTCGAGCAGCAACTCGGCGCCGCGTCCCGAGATCCAATAGCCGGCCTCGCCACCCTGGCAGCGAAGGGTCACGCCCTTGACCTGGAGCCGCGACCGGTCGGCGATAGCGCGCCGGGATGCGGCGACCCCCGGCGAAGGGGCCGCCGCAGGGGTGGAAACTAGGTCCGCAGGCGGCGTAATTCGCTCACCGGCAAGCCGCGCATTGCGCGCATTCGCCTCCTGGATACCGTGTTCTTCATAGGCCTTCAGCACCACGCGCGGCGCGCCACGCTCCACGACCCGGCCCTTGCGCATGAACAGACACTCATCCGAAAGCGTCTCGATAAGAACAGCACTGTGGGACACCAGGAGCATCGATGTCCCTAGTTTGCGCAATTCGTTGATCCGGTTACGGCATTTCATCCGGAAGCGCGCATCTCCTACGGACAGCACTTCGTCCACGACCATGATCTTTGGATCGGTATGCACTGCACAGGCGAATCCCAGGCGGGCGAGCATGCCAGAACTGTAAGTGCCGATAGGAGCCTCGATCGACTCCTCCAGTTCGGCAAAATCGACGATGGAGTCGTACCGATCGCGGATGTCTTGCTCGGCCACCCCCAAAAGGGATAAGTTAAGAAAGATATTCTCTCGACCAGACAATACCGGCTTGAATCCTGCTCCTAGCGCCAGCATCGGAGCAATTCGTCCGGTGACCTCGATCTCTCCCAGAGTCGGTCTGAGGATGCCGCTGATCATCCGTAGCAAGGTGGTCTTGCCGCTGCCATTGAGACCGACGATGCCGATGGACTGGCCCCGCCGCAACTCGAAGAAAACGTCGCGCACAGCCCAAAACTCGCTCGGTCGTAGGGCGTCTTCTCCTTCCTTGCGCATCAGCAAACGGCCGATGTCTTGCGCGCCATAGATGAAGGAGCGTTTCAGCGATCGAGAAAACTTCTTGGATACGCCCCGCACGGCGACGCACACATCGTCCTGAGCCATGGTCAACGGCCCCCCATCAACATGCGCTCGATCACAATCGGGGCCGTCGTTCGCACGATGGTAAACCCAGCTACCGTCATCACGGCTCCCGCGGCCAGCACCAGCAGCAAAGTGGAAGGATTTTGCAAGGCCAGTCCCGCTGCGGCTTCGCGCGCGGAGTTCATCAGAGGCCCCACCGGATTGATGCGGACCACGGCGGCGAACAACCCGCCATCCGCGTGGGGCTGGTACATAGCCGGAGTCAGGAACAATCCATAACTTAGCACCAGCCGGATGGTGTTGTGGAGGTCGGCGAAAAGCAATGTGAACGGCATGAGGATGCAGCCGATCCCCAGGCCCAACAGCATAGCCCCTGCAAAACACATGCTGACAATTCCGAGAGCACGCAGGTCCAGACCGTGCGCCACCACCAGCACCGCTATGGCCAGCGCCAAGCGCACTCCCGCGGTCACCACAGACTCGAAGAGCTGCGCGATGATGATCGACTCGCGCGGAAAGTAGACGCGCGTGAGATAGGAACGCGCACCCTCGAATGCCTGGTGCGGCACCTCCACCGCCTCGACGACGACTTGCCAGATCAGGGTCCCCAGCAACACGAACATTGGATAAGGCAACACGGTGTTGCCGGGGTTGATAACGCCCGCCCGGTTGGCCAGCGTGACCCCTGCCGTGATGAACAAGGCCGGAGCAACCATCCAGAAATACCCCAGAAAGGACTTGCGATACTTCGCTCCGATGGTGCGTGCGAACAGCCTCCAAGCAAGGGCGAAGATCGCAGACCAGGCAGCAAGGCGAGCCATCATGGATTGCCTTCCTGTACTGCGGGCGGGGCCGGCATCTCGAAGGCCGCTTGCTCATGCAGCCAGCGCCGCTCTCGCCAGCCATCGAAAGCGGCCTTGGGGGAATAGGATGATCGCGGCCTCAGCCATGCACGCCAGAACGGTCGCATTAGGCGCTTGCGTTCACCCTTGAAATGCAGGACTGATTTCTCCGGCAACGCGGTGCAGATTTCGCTGTACTGGTTGTCGGGGGAAAAGTTGTACAGGTCACAGGGCAGGAGAAGTACGCGGCATCCATCCACCTCCACCAAATCATGCTTGGCCATGGCCGAAGGGCCAAGGCCTACGCAGTCTCGCAAAGCGAGCTGGTCGCCGAACCAGGCGGCTTGGTCGGAATATCGGTCACGGTAAATGGTGGTGAAACGCTCGAAAAATCGCTTTGTGACGGCAGGGCGCGCGTTGTTGAGAATCAGGAAGCCGCCATTGATGGGTTGGTCCTCCCTCTCGCGCCAAGTCACCGCGACATCGAAATCGGTGTCGAAGACTGGCTCGAGAGACGCGTTGACCAGGATATCGGAGTCAAGGATCACCTTGGGCTGCCTGAAATCACTGTCCAGCACGTGGCGCAATTGCGCGTTCGCGCGTTCGAGCATCAGTTTGCTGGTGTCGATGCCAGCACGCACGACACGATCGACTACGCCCCTACGCAGTTTGAGTTCGGTCCTCGCATCCGTCAACACGGTCGTAGCGGCACCAGGGTGGAAAAGCCGCGCCGACGCGAACATCATCTCGATCATCGACAGATACTCGTCATGCGCAAGGGTCTGGTTGGGGTGAACTGCCTCGCTGGTACGCAGCGAGACATGGAAGGTAACGAACTCCAAGCTCAATTTTCTATTTCCATGCGACAAGGAGGACGCATACCCACTAATGTGGCGCCCCGCGTAAAACTCGCTCACGATGCCGGTTGACCATTTCGTAGTAATGCGACGACGGGTCCATCATCGACTCGTTAGTGATTGCATGCTCTGTGGACAGCGCCTTTCGTCCAAAGAAGATTTGGTGCGAAACCTTTCGGCTGTCCACCACCCATACTTCCCCTGGGTCGAAGAACACAATGTGCTTGGGCTGGCCTTCCCGGCCGGCTTCCGCAAAACCCTTGAACACCGCGAAGTTGAGGTCGTGGCATATGCGCCCCGGTGTGCTCTTGCGGAGAAACTCCTCGTCCAGCAGGCTCAGGGACGTGTTCAGAAGGTGCTCAAGGCCATGGCTGGTATGCCAGATCCGCGGCACCACGTCGAGGTTGACGAAAAGCCGCAAGTGGTGACTCGGGAGATCCTCCTTGTAGACATCCACATGGAGATTCTCATTGATGGTCTCGTTCAGCCGCCAAGTAATCGACGGTCTTTCTATCCTGTAAGTGGGAAAAAGCCTGGCCACTAGAGCCTCGACCTGGCCGTTCACATGCCGGACCTGTTCCGCGAAGCGGTTCATGCGCTTCTTGTCGCCGGCGAAAGTATTGCGCAGCAGTTCATCGTTGGCGCTAGCCCCCAAGCCCAAAAAATTGAACTGCTTGTGCTGCTTGAGGAAATTCAGAGACTTAAATTTCTTGGTCGCTGCCTCGTCGAACTCGACTGATGCCAGGAATTCCCGGTCGAAATCGATCTGAAAATCCTTCAGGATGAAGGCTTGGCCGGCTTCATACAGCGTTGTAGCCGTGCGAGACAGCGCAGCGGCCTCCTGCGCCATGTCCAAGACATGGAAATAGTCTTCCACATCCGGATGCCGAAATATCTTCGCCATGGGTCACTTCTTGGCCATCGGAGGCACGTAGCTCTTCAGGAAATTTCGGAACAATTCATCGTATTTGCCATCGCGGTAGAAGATGTAGTTGAAGCCGCCTTCGCCGTTCTTGCGCATGCGCTCGATTTGTTCGACGCTGAAAATGACCTTGCGGTTCGTCCGCAGCTGGTCCATGGAGTAGCGCCATCCCGCCGATACCATGCGATCGATGATCGCGACGCAGGAAGGAATCCGGTGGTCGATCTCGATGAGTACCGACTCCAGGCTCGAACCAGTCAACGTCTGCCAGCAGCCCTCGACCACCTTGCTCTCCAGGCCATCGACATCGATCTTGATGTGCCTCGGGGACGGTATGGCGCCGCTGGACACCAAGGAATCCAGCGAGAAGGAGACGCAGCCCTGCACCAGGCGCGCATCCCTGGCGGTCTTGATCGCCCCGAAGTCCTTGTCCTGGGTCCAGGTGTTCTCGCCGAAATCATGGTGGGACAGACCTTCGGCGAACCCTCCTAGCAGCAGGCGGTCAACCCGGTTCTCATTGCTCATCGCCATGCAATAGGCCGTCACCTGCCCATGCAGTTCGTTGATGTAGATGTTCTTGTTCAACTCCGCGTAATTCAGCGCTTCGGGCTCGAACGAATACACCCTCGCACCCGCGACCTTGGCGGCATAGATCGAGTACATGCCGACATTGGCACCGATGTCGACCAGCACATCGCCCGCATTCATGCTCTCGAGCCACGGAATGGTGGTGGGCTCTTTCGTGAACAGGGTTTCCGTGCGCTTGACTGATAGCCGATTGGATTCGACGTAGCGCACCGGAATCGCTCCCACCATGGTTTCAGCGTAGGGAATCTTCAGCCAAGGCAGATCTATCTGCTTCTTCGCGATGGCTCCAATGGTCTTGAGCATGCTGTCGCCTTTATCCTGTGTTGGAAGCAGAGATTTGATCTTGGTGGAGAGGGATTGCAAACTGGTCATGGCGGGGCCACTGTCAGGCGCGGCTGGCGTAGATCAGCGTCCTAGCGCCATTGCGCTCATCGCGCAGCTCGGCCACATCGACATTCGCGAAGCCGCACTGCTTGAGGATATCGACCAGCGTGTTGAGCGGCAGCCACTTAGCGTGGTCGTACATGCCTGCGAAAGCTTCCTCACGGCCGCCCTCACGGAAATGCTTGTAACGGTACGACACGCCGTCCACCTGGTAAGTCTCGGTCGCCTCCTCTTCGCGGGCATAGTGCGTATCCAGCATGATAGCTTTGCGGGTACGGGAGGCCAGTTTTATCATGTGGGTGACGGGGTCCACCAAGTGGTAGAGCACGCCCATGTGGTGCGTGATGTCAACTTCGGGCACCTTGGAGAAATCTGTCTCCTGTTCCACATCGCACTTGAAAGCTGTCACCTCGAAGCCGAAGCTCCAAGTGCGTACCATCGTTTTCGTGACGTTCTCGATGCGGGAGTCGATACCGGTTACCTTGGCGCCATAGGCAGCCAAGGCGATCGTGTGCACGCCTTCGAAGCAGCCTACTTCCAGCACGGATAGGCCTTGCAGCGGGAATCGCTTGTTTAGTTCGGTGATGCGCCGATCCGGGATTTCCTGCGGCAGGTTGCGCTTGGTGGCCGAAGCCTGCTTGCCAAAGCGCCTGCCGTTGGAATCCAAGGTGAAGCACTGCCAAGGTAGCATGTCGTTGAGGCGGCTGAGGTCCGCGTCGCTCAGGTGGTCGACGTACTTGGTCTCGGTGCGTCCCTGGCTATCGGTTGCGATTGGAAATGAATCCATGAAGAGTCCTCAATAAGTAGGGGGGAGTGGCTCCAGGCCGTCCTTTTTCAAGGACGACGAAGAAGTCCTTATGGTTCGGTTGGTTGGTGATGGCGAAGCGCTGGAAGCCAATTTGAGTGGCAGTACGCGCCAACAGCTCCGCCATGGAAGCGGGGGTGTAGAAATGTACATGAATCGACCTGCCGCTTTTCATCAGGTCTTCGACGCTAGATTTTGGCATCTGGACGCTGCCCCAGCGTCTGAAGTGCTCGGGCGTGACTTGCATCGATCCGCCACGCCACTCGGCCACGATCTCCTCCACTGTCGAGGCGGGGAAAGCGTAGTCCTGGCAACCATCCCTGTCCGGAATGACCGCCGCGACGAAGCCGTCGGATTTCAGCAAGGAAGACCAGTAAGCGAAATGTCCCAGCGGGTTGGCAAGGTGCTCTACGACATGGCTGGAGAATATAAAGTCCAGCGACTCCTTTTTAGCTGGAATGTTATCGGCCGTTCCCACCACGTAGTGATCCCACAGATCCTTGTTGACGGGGGTTGGCGTCTCCTTGCCATACAAGCTTTGCCACATGGCGGGAGTGGCCTGCTCCACATAACGGACACGGCGGTTGCGGTCGGGCAGCGCTTGCGGTTTGGGGCCGGGGCCGATCTCGACACCCTCGCCGGACATCCTTGACAAAAGCTCGGCGCGATTGAGCATTTGGTGCACGCCAAGAAACACCTCGGCGGTATTGTCCTCACCGGCGGCAATCACCAGATCGGGATAGTCTTCGTGCGCTGGCGGGACGTCGAAGCGCAGCATGCGGGTCGAAGCGGAGGTTGCCACCGTCACCGGCCCCCGCGCGTCGCCCTTTTGCCACCAGACCTGCAGCTGCGCCGGTGCTTCCGTGGTGCCCCTGATCTGAAAAGTACCCAATCCGCGCACGAAATTGGGCCAGTACAAGGCGGCATCCCGGACATAGATGCGCGAGCGGATCGGAACCGCACAGCCCCGCACCAGCGGAGAATTGAGTTGGGAAGCAGAAGCAGGAAATTTGCGCAGAAGCTCCTTTGGAAAGGGAATCGTCTGCCATCCGGTACCGTCTCCCGCGTTGCGCTGGAAAGCGAAACGCTTGTCCGGCTTGAGCAGCATGTCAATGACGTTCATCTGTGTCCTGTGTCAAGGGGCGACCGCCCGGCGGACCGCGCCTCGCATGCGGGTCCATAGCGCATGCCAGCCATGGGCAGTATCGATTGGCGGCACAGCCTGCGGCCCATGGCGCCAGTTTCCCAAGGCATCCTGGTGCCACTCTTTATGCCCGAAATGCAAGAAAGGCTGGGATCCCACCTGCACCGCCAGCAACCCTGCTTGCTCAGAGCGCTTGGTGGCGGCGATTTCAGCGGCGATGCATTCGCCGAAGTTCGCGCCGTGCAGAAATCCATCCATTGCCAGCAGCGTGGCACGGCTGGCGAACCAGGTCAGGGAGCGCAAGTGACCCGCCTTATGGCCCGGCGCCACACCGTGACGGGCCATGAATTGGAGGTACACGTCCACGCGATTGGCTGGCTTACCCGCGATAGTGTGTTCGCGCATCTGTTGCTTATCCACGGCACTGCGCATGGTTTCCCAAGGGCGGTCCCAACCCGAATTCCAGCTCTCGCCGACGAGGCCCACGCTTGGCTTGTCCGAGGCATCCACAAAAGGCTTGAGCCAGGGACCGGATTTCAGTTCGCACTCGTCCTGCAGGAACAGGTAGCCGCTGTAGTCAGGGAACATACGCCAGCCATGGTCCCAGGCACCAATATTCATGCCCTCGTTCGGCCGGTCCACAATAGTCATACCTTCGAGCGAAGGAGGCAGCGGCAAGGCGCCGGTGCTGGTCCGGTTGATGACGACGACAATATCCGCCTGCACGCCCGCCGGGGCGGCGCGCAACCCGCGTGCAAGGGTGTCGAGCGGCACAATATCGCGCGGCTCGTACAAGGAAATGACGACCAGAAAGCGCCGCACGTCATGTACCTCCCACTGATGCATCGCCAGTACGCTTGAGGTATTCACGGATCGCCCGCGTGCGCTCGCGCTTGGCCTCGTAGACAGCCTTGTGCGCAATGAATCCAGAGGCCTTGTCAGCACCCCGGTTGTACGAGTCGAAGGCCTTGCGCAGGAAGCGGGGTAGAAGATGCCCCAAGCGCAGATCGCGCAATAGTGACGGCCTGAAAAAGCCGAGTTCGATCTCGCGCGCCACGTCGGAGAGGGCCAAGCTGCCATCTTTGAGCATCAATCGCACCTCGTGCAACCAATGGAAGCCGAACTGGTTGCCTGCATAGGTCCAAGGCTGGGTGTACACATCCGTATAGTGCAGCAGCCGGGTGTCCGCGTCCGCATGCTCCAGGCTGTTCCACTCGAAGGGAATACCGAACTTGACCTCGGCATCGTCCAGCACGCACAGCTCATACATCAGCCTTTCGTAGTCGAAGAGGCCCGCGTCCATCGAGGCCACCAGTCCCTCGATCGTCCAGTCCAGGCGAGCGCAGTCGAGCAACATGACGGCGCACTGCTTGATGCGCTTGCTGGGCGCCCCCACCTTCTGCGTGGTGGCCTCCTGGAACTTCACTTCTTTCTGGATCACCACCTTGGCGCCGTCGAAAGGGATCGTCCACAGCTCGCGAATGTCGCGGAATACCAGCATGTCGGCGTCCATGTAGATGGCCTTGCCCTTGTATTCGGCCAGCTTGGGGATGCAGAAGCGGCTGAACGAAAAGCCCGTTCGCTGGCCATTTCTTGGATCTTGCGGCTTGGGCACCGGCAAATCCACCATGGGGATGACTTGCACCGTGGCGGTTGTGTGCCTCTTGATGGAGTGCTCCAGCACCGACACGGCAAGCGCCTGCGATCGGTCGGCGCCCACGAAGACGCGGATCGGGGAGTCGTCGGTATCGTGTCGGTTTGTCATGCTGCCCTTCGCAAGCCGGATGCGGCATGCTTCACCATGTCTTTGACGATCCGTTCGGCTGCATTGCCCGGCACCAACACCCGGTCGACAAATTCCGCCGACCTGTCCAACAACGTGGTGTGGGCGCCCAGGTCCAGCGCAGCGCGTACAAAGGCCTCGCAGTCCGCGGCGTTTTCCAATGTGGGCAATGGCGCGTAGTTTTCCAGCGCCATGCCATGTGCTACGACGGCAACGGGTAGCCCATGGCGGGCCGCGTCCAGCGCCACGGTGGACGGCGTGGTAATGACCGCCCGCAGATGGCCCAGCAGGCTTGGTGCCGTGTAAGGCGCCCACGCGGGCGAGAGTGGGTCGGCGATCAGAATATTGGCCGCCTGCGGCGCATCTCCCTCGAAGCGTTTCGTCAGCCACAGACCCGCATGGTGCGGCTTCACCAGAAACAAGACCTCCGGGAAGCGATGCGCCAGGGCCTGAACGGCATCGAGGAAGAATTGGCGGTATTCATTGGAATAGCGTCTCCAGTGCAGATTCTCGAAAACGCCGATGACAGTCGTGCCCGCGGGCACCACGCCATCAAGAGAGGCCTTGGGAATGCTGGCCGGCTTGGGGCAGCCAGCCGGTACGCACTTCTGCACGGTTGCGGCACGCACCTTGAAATGCAGCGTCTCGGGACCGCCCCACAGGTATACGCGACGGGACGCAAAATCAATTTTGTCGGCAGCCTGGAATTCATCGTCGTAAGTCAGCCCGACGTTCTCGAAACCATGCTGCAGCGTCGCGGTGAAGATGCCAGACGCATTGGCGATCTCGGTGAGCTGGCGGGTGAAGGTATGGGGGGCAAGGTTGGATTCGGTCACCGTCAGCAGCGTGGTGAGTTTCGGAGGCAGCCTGAATCTCTTATCGAGGTAGAAATTCTCCGCCAGGAACACATGCTCGATGCCGTGTTCCTGCAGACTGTGGGCGAGCCGGGTGGAGCTTCGAACGAGCGCCATATTGCACAGCGCCACGACCGGAACACCCGCTCGCATTGCCTGCAGCAGGATCGGCAGAGCCAGATCCAGATCTTGTATCAGGCTCAGCGCCACGCCGAACTCGGCGTGCGCTGCGACCGCCTTTCCCTGCACCGAAAGTGCGTGGTCGATCACCTGTCTCCACGCCAAAGCGATGGCCTGCTGTCCAAAAAGGCGCTCGATGGCCTCGCGCCCTTTTTTCACATCCGCGCGCGCGCGCGCGGGGTCACCCAGGTAGGTCCGCAAGCCGGCTAAAAAATCGTCGAGCAAGATACAGTCGCGCAGTCCGTCGAGCGCGCGGGTGGACGTGGCAACGACTGGAACGCCGGCGTCCAGCGCCGTGGCCGTTCTGTTCGCTGACTTGCACAAGCTGAAGGGGTCACGGGTGTTCGGCAATATCACGACGGAGGCGAGAGACAGTTGATCACGCACCACGGCGGGTGACCACTCCAGGTAGCTCGACGGAATGCGCATGCCCTTGATATTCTGCGCGTACTTCTCCGCGTTGTTCGAGACGACCACAAGCTCCACCTTGAACTCGCTCGCAACGGTTTCCAGCGCCTCGCGTATCTCCAGCAGGTCGAGCATGCCGAATCGGGCATGCGGTCCGCCATGGTTGCCAAACCACAGAATCCGCTGCACGGAAGGATCGGGAGCTGGCACCGTGACAGATGCCGGAGCGGGTATGGGTAACGTCGAGACTGCTTCGCGTGCGGATCTTCCGGCTCGCATCGAGGTGCGCAAACGGTCGAAGCGGCGGTAGGCGCGTTTCGCCCAGGGCTTCCAATGCAATTCCTTCCTTACGCGCCGGGCGGCACGGCGTGTCAGGTTACCGAATGCAGTCGTGCGCAGACTGCGAACCCGCCGAACGATGCGCAAGGCCTTCTCACGTGCGCGCTGCCCGAAGGTTTTTTGCTGTATCTGTCGCGCCTGCGCCAGCCGGTCCCGTATCTGCGCGTACACGGCCTTGGTTTCAAGACCGTCAGGGGCCACGAATACCGGCACCGCCTCGGTCAGACGCGAACGCAGCACGTCAGCCAAGGGCTCGGTGGTCGTGACGACCACGGTTGCCAGCCGGGCCATTGCCAGGAACATCTGGGCAGGAGATGTACGCGCCTTGATGGGTGAAACGCCGTAGCTGTCGATAAATATGTTGTCGCAAAGATCAAGGACCACGGGTACGCCTTGCGTCGCCGCCTGTTGCACCAGAAGAAAATCGTCAGGGCTGAAGCTCTTGACGATCACCAGCACGTCCAGGGAATCCAATCCGGCATGGCCGATGTCGGAGAAAACGCGGCAGGTCAAACCGGCCTCTTCCAGCGCCAGCGCCGGCAGCACGGCCCGGTACCGGACACTGGCGATGCTCGCAGCCAGCGAAGCGACCTTCCAACCAATGGTGATACCGCGCCCGGAAGACTGATTCATGCGCCAACGTACGAATCTGCAGGGATTTCGGCATGGCCACAAGGGTACCCGGCAAGGATGGCGCCTTCGCGCACCGGTAGACCGAAATTCAAACCTTGCTCCCCAATGGTTCACCAAATATACACGCCGTGACCAAGGTGGCACCGCGATCGCAACAAAAAAGCCGACGTCATTATGCTACGTCGCTGTGGCGCGGCCTCCCCCAAGCAGCCCAGCGCCGCTGTCATCACTGCGCGACGACGCGAAGTAATCGCCGCGCCAATTTGACGTGTGACATCTATCACCGAAACGCCGATGAGCAAAGAGGCATGACGCACCTGCATCGAAGGGCACCTACTTAGCTTAGTTGCCACTCGAGTTCGCAGGAAGCGTACCCATGTTCTGCGAAGTGCACACGGATTACGTACCTTGTTTTCCGGAAATGCTGGCTGAACCAAGTGCCATTCGTACCTGAAGCGCTGGCCGATCAGACGTGGCACTTTCATTGCAAGCGCCGATAGGTCGCACTTTAGGTAGTACGGCTGAACGTGTCCAAGGGCTGCCGTGCGAGGTGGCTCTTGAATTCTCAGTGGAACTGTTTCTGCCTGCCGCGGTCGGGGCGCAGCGCGACGATGGCCTGTAGCGTGAACCGGGTCCCAGACCCCGGGTCCGATCTCCAAGGCGATTCGTATATCGACGTGGCAGTCGGTGCCGCACTCGGGCAGGCCGAGCGCTCGCTCGAAGCCTTCAATGTGCACAAAGACGTCCTGCGTGGTCGCGCGTCTCCGCTTGCCCGGCTGCTCACAGCAGGCGGTAGCATTGGCGTCGCGGCGGCACCGGGAGCCATTGGCTCTGTCCCGCTCGGCCGGTGGGTCATGGAGATGCTGCGCTGCAGGTTGTGGTCTGTCCGGGAGGCAGACGGTGCAGGAAATGACCACGAGGATCAGACGTGCGACGGGCGTGAAGTCGCTGCAGAGTTAGCGGACTTCGCTCTCGCAAATGACTTGCTCCGCATTGCGTCTGCAAAGGATTGGTGTTTGCTGGCCTTGCTTCTATGGCGTAAATGTGTGGGTTCCCGCTGTTCGCGTGCCTTTGCAACCTCCTGTCCGAGATCGATTACCGCCATCGCGTAGTAACTGCTCCAGTTGTAACGCGTGATGACGTAGAAGTTTTCGGTGCCGGCTACGAAGGTGGGCGCAGCATCGCCGTTTTTCAGTTCTACCAACGCCAGCAGGCCCGCGTCGGCCTTGCCCACGTCGTCTAACAGGGCCCCCCGCGTGCTCATGCTCGAGGCCGTGAAAGTGGGCAGGATATCCGGCGCCAGCAGCTCGTCGAGCTGTGCCGGTGTCGACTCCAGCCGCACTGCATAGTGCGTCGGCATCCCCGTCTGCCACCCAAAAGCCTTGAAGTAGTTCGCCACCGACCCGATCGCGTCGTCCGGACTGCCGAACAGATCGATCTTGCCGTCGCCATCGAAATCCACCGCGTATTTCACCCAGCTCGACGGCATGAACTGCGGCAGGCCCATGGCGCCGGCATAACTGCCCCGGTAGCTCGCCGGGTCGGTGCCGGTGCGCTGCGCCAATGACAGCAGTTGCTCCAGTTCGCCACGGAAGAAGGCCTGCCGGTCGGCCGCGCGCGGGTGGGCCTTGGGAAAGTCGAAGCTCAATGTGGCCAGTGCATCCAGCACGCGGAAGCCGCCCATGTTGCGGCCGTAGATGGTCTCCACGCCGATGATGCCCACGATGATCTCGGCCGGCACGCCGTATTCGGCCTCGGCGCGTGCCAGTGCGGCGGCATGCTCGCGCCAGAACGCCACGCCGGCGGCGATGCGCACCGGGTCGATGAAGCGGCTGCGGTACGCCTGCCAGTTCTTGGCCGCACCGGACGCGGCCGGTAGGACCAGCCGCGCCACCTGGGGCAGCAAGCGCGCCTGGCCGATGGCCGCGCGCACCCATTGCGGATCGAGGTTGCGGCGCTCGGCGATGTCGTCTGCGGCTTGCATGGCGTCGCTGCGCGTGGCGTAGGCGGGAGTGGCTGGCTTGGCGGAGGGTGCGGGCGCGGGTCTGGCCTTGGCGCCTGCAGGCTTCTTGGCGGGCGCCTGGGCCAGGGCCGGAAGCGTGACGGTACAGGCGAGCGCGCAGAGCAGCAGCGCGCGCACGGCGCTTTGCAGGCGAGGGACGGGGCGGCAGGAGAGCATGGGAGAACGTGCGTGGCGGTCGGGGGAAGAACGGGAGTGGCGCATCAGGCTTTCGCAGGCCAGGGCAGCTGCCGGCATTCCTGTTGCAATGCGCGCAGCGGCGTGGTGCTGGTGCTGCTGTTGGAGCTGGTGCCCGCAGGTGCGTAACGCTGGGCCTCCAGGCGCAGCAGCCACGCCGCGATGGCGCTGGCCCGGGCGTCGTTGGCGCCCCAGTGGGCGCGCACCTGCGCGGCCACGCCACGGGGTGGGGCATGGTCGGCGACCTGCAGCCCGGCCTTGCGCAGCCGCCCGCGGGCTTCGGCCAGCAGTCGCAGCCAAGGGTCCTGGCGGTGGCGTTCCCACTGCGTCCACGCGGCACCGGCCAGCGCGGCCAGCACCACCAGCGTGATCAGCACGTAGCCCAGGTCTTCCCAGTTCGGTGCGTCGAATCCCAGGTCGCGCAGCAGGTCGAGCTGGGTGGACTGGCTGTAGTTGAGCACCCACTGGTTCCAGCGGTTGTTCACCGCCTCCCAGTAGGCGCGCAGGTTCAGCAGCATGGCCGGGCTCACGCCTTCGAGGGCGCTGGCGATCACGCCCTGGGGCGCCTGTAGGCGCTGCAGGCTGCCGATGCGCCCGGGCGAGACGGCAGCCGTGGGGTCCACGCGGGTCCATCCCCGGCCGGCAAGCCACACCTCGGCCCAGGCATGGGCGTCGCTTTGGCGCACGACCCAGTAACCATCCACCCCGTTGAGTTCGCCGCCCTGGTAGCCCGTGACGATGCGTGCCGGGATGTCCATGGCACGCATCAGCACCACGAAGGCCGAGGCGATGTGTTCGCAGAAGCCCTCCCTGCGGTCGAACCAGAACTCGTCGGCCGTGTTGTCGCCGTAGACGCCGGGCTCCAGCGTGTAGGTGTAGCCCCCGGTGCGCAGCTGTTGCAGCGCGGCCTGGACCAGCTGCGCGGGTTCACCGCGCCACTGCGGATCGCGGCGCATGCTGGTGGCCATCTCCATCGTGCGCGGGTTGAAGCCCGGTGGCAGGGCCAGGTAGTCCTGCAGGCCGACCGTGCCGCGCAGCGGCCCGTGCTGGAAATCCGGGTAGCTGGTGGCCCGGTAGCGCAACAGGTCCGACACGGGCCGGTCGCTGATCCACTGCAGCTGGGGCGTCATGAAAAGGTTCATGCCCGGCACGGCAGGGGCCTCGCTGGTGGCATCCAGCACGAAGATCCAGGGCCGCAGGTTGGGCTCCAGCGTGACCTGGTAAGTCACGCCCGCGCCGCGCACCTGCAGGTTGGCGGGTTCGCGGAATCGCTGCGGCAGCGTGGAGCGCAGCACCTTCCACTCGCGCCCTTCCATCGTCGAGAGCACCGGCCCGCGGATGTACATGTCGGACTGGCGCGGTGGCTTGCCTTCGAAGCGCAGGCGCATCGCGATGCTGTCGTCCAGCGCCAGGCTGGCGATGTTGCCCACCGTCATCTCGGCCGAGAGACCACTGCGCCCGGTCATGGCGTCGCTGGGCACGCCCCACAGCGGCGCCAGGCGCGGGAACAGCATGAACAACACCACCATGATGGGAGCGCCCAGCAGCGCCATGCGTGCGGCGGTGCCGGCGGCTTCGCGCAGGGGCGGCTTGCCCACCGGCATGTGCGTGTTGACCAGTGCCGTCATCAAGCCCCAGACCGCCAGCAGCATCGCAGCGGCGGTGAGCAGAGACTGCGAGAAGAAGAAGTTCGTGAGCATCGTGAAGAAGCCCAGGAAGAAGACCACGAAGGCATCGCGCCGCGCGCGCAGCTCCAGCGTCTTGAGCGTGAGCAGCACCACCAGCAGCGTCACGCCGGCATCGCGGCCCAGCACGGTGCGGTGGGTCAGCAGCGTGGCGCCCACGGCCACCACCAGCCCGACCAGCAGGGTCCAGCGGCCGGGCAAGGGGCGGGCGCTCCAGGCCAGGTGGCCGCGCCAGACCAGCACGGCAGCGGCCATCAGGCTGCACCACCAGGGCAGGTTGGCCACCTGGGGCAGCAGCACCCAGGCGATCACGACCAGCAGGAACAGCGTGTCGCGCGCATCGCGGGGCAGGTGGTGCAGGCGTTGCAGCATGGCGGTCAGAACGCGGTTGCGAGCGCCAAAGCTTCGAGGCAGCGCCGCTTGTGGGCCTCGCCGGTGGCGGGGCGGATCTCCTGCGGGCCCAGGCGCAGGCCATAGCGCAGGTTGTTGCGCTCGGCCAGCAGCACCCAGGCGCACAGGCGCGACGCCACGGCCTCGGTGTGGGACGCACCGGCAGGGAGGCCGGTGCGCGCGCTGTCCAGCCACAGTTCATAGCGCTGGGACTGCTGCGTGTCGCGGCTGACGAGTTCGTCGGACTTGGCGGCCTTCTTCCAGACGATGAGCTTCAGGGGGTCGCCACGGCGGTAGGCCCGCACGCCGTCGAACTCGCCGCTGCTGCTGTGCTGCGTGGCATCGGCGGCGCCGCTGGCGCGGGGTTCACCAGGGGGCAATGGCGGGGGGAGGGGATCAGGTGCGGGATAGACCATCACCTGCGACGCAGGGCGCCACAGCGTCCAGACGCGGAAGGTGCCCAGCGGGTACCGCGTCTCTGCGCTAAGCATGGGCACGGGGTGCAGGCCGCGGCGCTGTGGATGGAAGGCGGCATGCACGACCGTGCTGCCCTGGGCCGGCACGTCGGCCCAGGCCCAGTGGTCCGAGCCGCTGACCGACACGCCGATGCCGCGGCGCGGCGTCTTGCGGTCGCTGGCCAGCCGGAGGGCGAGGGTGCTGCTGCTGCCGGCGAAGAGCGGGTCCGGTGGTTGCAGCTGCAGGGTCAGGCCGCGCAGCGTGCCGTGGCACAGGTGCATGCCCACCAGCGCGCTGCCTGCCAGCAGGAAGGTCAGCAGGTAACCCAGGTTGAGCTGGTAGTTGATGGAGGCGATCAGCAGTACCAGCAGCGTGGCGCCCAGCATCCAGCCCGCGCGGGTGGGCAGGATGTAGACATTGCGCTGGGTCAGCAGCAGCTGGTCGCTGGGCGGCAGGCGAGCGTGCCACCAGCGGCGCACCCGCGAGCGCAGGTGCGCCATGGGATGCCGCAGCGGGTGAGGGAGCGGCACCTCGCCCCGGAGGGCCCGTGCGGGTGGCAGCGCGCTGGCGTTCATGCGGAGTGGGCGATTGCGCTCAGGGCAGCGGCACGGCGCGCACCATCGCCTCGACCTGTTCCACCGCGCCGCGTCCCGCATCCCCCACGGGCACCAGGCGGTGGGCAATGGTCTGCGGCAGGATCGCCTGGATGTCGTCCGGCGCCACGTAGTTGCGGCCGCTCAGCAGGGCCTGGGCCTTGGCGGCGCGCAGCACGGCGATGCCCGCACGCGGGCTCAGGCCCTGCAGGAACCATTGGCCCGATCGCGTGGCGGCAATCAGGTCCTGCAGGTAGTCCAGCAGCGGGTCGGCAGCGTGGACATCCAGCACGGCCTGCTGCAGCGCGCGCAGGTCGTGCGGCTGCAGCAACGCTGGCAGATGCTCCAGCAGATCGCGTCGGTCGTCGCCCACCAGGAGGTGGCGTTCGGCGCTGCGATCGGGGTAGCCCAGCGAGATGCGCATCAGGAAGCGGTCCAGCTGCGACTCGGGCAGAGCGTAGGTGCCCAGCTGGTCGTGCGGGTTCTGCGTGGCGATCACGAAGAAGGGCGTGGGCAGGGCGCGCGTCTCGCCTTCCACCGTCACCTGGTGCTCCTCCATGGCCTCCAGCAACGCGCTCTGGGTCTTGGGGCTGGCGCGGTTGATCTCGTCGGCCAGCAGCACCTGCGCGAACAGCGGTCCGGGGTGGAAGACGAAGGCCTCCTTGCTGCGCTCGTATACCGACACGCCCGACAGGTCGCTGGGCATCAGGTCCGAGGTGAACTGCACGCGCGAAAAATGCAGGCCGAAGGTGCGGGCCAGCGCATGCGCCAGCGTGGTCTTGCCCACGCCCGGCACGTCTTCGATCAGCAAGTGTCCGCCAGCCAGCAGGCAGGCGACGCAGTTCTGGATCTGCTCCGATTTGCCCACGATCACCGTGTTAAGCTGGTCGCGCAGTGCGCTCAATTGTTGCTGTGCGGTCATGGCACGACATTAACCCAAAAGATGCGCTTGCCTCCCTTGCCCATGCACAAGACCGGATACTTCAGCCACCCCGACTGCCGCCTGCACGAGATGGGCCCCGGCCACCCGGAATGCCCGGCCCGGCTGGACGCCATCCAGGATCGCCTGCTCATCTCGGGCCTCGCCGATGCGCTGGAGGCGCGTGAGGCCCCGTTGGCGGAGATGGACACCGTGGCGTTGGCCCATGGCCACGCCTACCTGACCCGCATGCAGCAGATGGACCGCCAACTGCAGCAGGCGGTGGAGGTCGGGGGCCAGGCAGCGCACCTGCGCGTGGACCCGGACACCTCGATGAATGCCCACACCTGGACGGCGGCTTTGCGCGCCAGCGGCGCGGCCGTGGCGGCCACGGACGCCGTGATGTCTGGCGCGTTGCGCAATGCCTTTTGCGCCGTGCGCCCACCCGGCCACCATGCCTGCCGTGACGAGGCCATTGGCTTTTGCTTCGTCAACAACGTGGCCGTGGCCGCCCTGCATGCGCTGGAGCACCATGGCCTGCAGCGCGTGGCCATCGTGGACTTCGATGTGCACCACGGCAACGGCACCGAGGACATCGTGGCCGGTGACCCGCGCATCCTGATGGTGAGCTTCTACCAGCACCCCTTCTATCCCTACGGCGGTGCGCGCTCGGACGCGGCGAACCTGGTGAACCTGCCCGTGCCCGCCTACACGCGCGGCATGGACATCCGCGGCCTGGTGCAGGACCACTGGCTGCCGCGCCTGGAGGCCCACCGGCCCCAGATGCTTTTCATCAGCGCGGGTTTCGACGCCCACCGCGAGGACGACCTGGGCCAGATGGGCCTGGTGGAGGCGGACTACGCCTGGCTGACCGTGCAGATCCGCGACGTGGCGTCGCGCCATGCGCAGGGCCGCATCGTGTCCTGCCTGGAGGGTGGCTACAACCTCAGCGCCCTGGGCCGCAGCGTGGAAGCGCATCTGCGCGTGCTGGCCGACCTCTGAAAGCGACAGTCCGTGCAACCCAAGAACCTGGAAGAGTTGGGCGCGTGGCTGCACGCGCTGGCCCACACCAGCACGCTGGTGGAACTGGGCGCCATCGCGCTGTGCACCATCTTTGCATGGGCCCTGGTGCGTGCACTGCGGAGTGCGATCGACGACCGCGATGAGCGCTCCATCTGGTTCGGCCGCAACATCGTCGATGGCGTGATGTTCCCGCTGGTGCTGCTGGGGCTGACCTTCGGTGCGCGGGCCCTGGTGCAACTGTGGACGCCCACGGCCGTGTTCCGCCTGGCCATTCCCGTGCTGCTGGCGCTGCTGGTGATCCGCCTGGGCGCCAAGGTGCTGCAGGCGGCCTTTGGGGAGAGCAAAGGCGTGCGCATCGTGGAGCGCACCATCTCCTGGGTGGCCTGGCTGATGATGGTGTTGTGGGTCAGCGGGCTGCTGCCCCTGATGCTGGAGGAGATGGACCAGATCCGCTGGACCATCGGCGGCTCCACGCTGTCGCTGCGCGCATTGCTGGAAGGTTCTTTCAATGCTTTCGTGGTGCTGATGGTGGCGCTGTGGGTCTCGGCGGCCATCGAGTCGCGGCTGCTGCGGGCGGCGGCGGGGCGCGATCTTTCGCTGCGCAAGGCCATCAGCAACGCGGTGCGTGCGCTGTTGCTGTTCGTGGGGCTGATCGTTGCGCTCACGTCGGCGGGTATCGACCTCACGGCGCTGTCGGTGCTGGGTGGCGCAGTGGGCGTCGGCATCGGCCTGGGCCTGCAGAAGCTGGCGTCCAACTATGTGAGCGGCTTCGTGATGCTGGCCGAGCGCAGCGTGCGCATCGGCGACAACGTGCGGGTTGACGGCTTCGAGGGCGTGATCACCGACATCAATGCGCGTTACACCATCGTGAGTGCGCCCAACGGCCGCGAGTCCATCGTGCCCAACGAGATGTTCATCGTGAACCGCATCGAGAACCTGTCGCTGTCGGACCGGCGGCTGTGGCTCTCGTCGGTGCTGCTGGTGGCTTACGACAGCGACGTGGACACCGTGGTGCGTGTGCTGGAAGATGCCACGCGGCAGCAGCACCGGGTGCTGCAGGACCCCGCGCCGAGCGCGGCGCTGTCGTCCTTCGCTGCGGACGGACTGGAGTTCACGGTGGGTTTCTGGATCTCGGACCCCGAGAAGGGCCAGCTCAATGTGCGCTCGGATGTGAATCGCGCGATCCTGTTGGCTTTGCGTGAGGCCGGGGTGCGCATGCCGCCGCCGGCGAGGGCAGCCGAGCCGGTGCGGGCTGCCGGCGTGCCGACGGTCCGCACCGACACAGCCTGAACATCGGCGACAGCGGGGCGGGCCGGCGCAGGGCTTGGCTCCCTATAATCCCGTAGTTGATTTCGCACGATCGTGCTATTTCGGTGGGCCCCTGACCCCGGGGCCTCTTGGAGGAGGCGGGTGGTTTCCCATAGGAAACCACCAGACGGTCCGGCAGGACCCGCCGCTTAGAATCTTCCGGTTGAAGGCGAAGCGCCGGGCGCCCGCGAGGGGGCTCTCCAGCGCCGCCTTGGCCTGATGCATCGTTTTTCTATCCAACGGAGTCTGTAATGAAGGTCCTGGTCCCTGTGAAGCGTGTGGTGGACTACAACGTCAAGGTGCGGGTCAAGTCCGACGGCACCGGCGTCGACATCGCCAACGTCAAGATGAGCATGAACCCCTTTGACGAGATCGCCATCGAAGAGGCCGTGCGCCTGCGCGAGAAGGGTGTGGCTACCGAAGTGATCGCCGTGTCCTGCGGTGTCACGCAGTGCCAGGAAACCTTGCGCACGGCCATGGCCATCGGCGCGGACCGTGCCATCCTGGTGGAGTGCGCCGACGAGCTGCAGCCCCTGTCGGTTGCCAAGCTGCTCAAGGCGCTGGTCGAGAAGGAACAGCCCGGCCTGGTGATCCTGGGCAAGCAGGCCATCGACGACGATTGCAACCAGACCGGCCAGATGCTGGCTGCTCTGCTGGACCTGCCGCAAGCCACCTTCGCCAGCAAGGTCGAAGTGGCGGACGGCCGGGCCTTGGTCACGCGCGAAGTCGATGGCGGCTCGGAGACGCTGTCGCTGAGCCTGCCCGCCATCATCACCACCGACCTGCGCCTGAACGAGCCGCGTTATGTGACGCTGCCCAACATCATGAAGGCAAAGAAGAAGCAGCTCGACACCTTCAAGCCCGCCGACCTGGGCGTGGAAGTCAAGGCGCACCTGAAGACGCTCAAGGTCAAGGAGCCGCCATCGCGCAGCGCCGGCATCAAGGTGCCCGACGTGGCCACGCTGGTGAACAAGCTCAAGACCGAAGCCAAGGTCATCTGATCGTCCGTACCGAAGAACAAGGAATCACGACATGACTGCTCTGGTTATCGCCGAACATGACAACACCAGCATCAAGGTGTCCACGCTCAACACCGTGACAGCCGCCGTCCAGTGCGGCGCCGAGGTGCACGTGCTGGTGGCTGGCGCCAATGCCGCCGAGGCTGCCAAGGCTGCGGCCCAGATCGCCGGTGTCTCGAAGGTGCTGCACGCCGACGACGCGGGCCTGGCCC
The DNA here is from genome assembly GCA_965278985.1 of Burkholderiaceae bacterium. Taxonomy (GTDB): domain Bacteria; phylum Pseudomonadota; class Gammaproteobacteria; order Burkholderiales; family Burkholderiaceae_C; genus CAISIP01. The sequence continues at coordinate 6,768,298 of OZ257131.1, forward strand.
ATGGCCTGGCCGAGAACGTGGCCGCGCAGGTGCTGGCCCTGGCATCGAACTACACCCACATCCTGTTCCCGGCCACGGCTTCGGGCAAGAACGTGGCCCCCCGCGTGGCCGCCAAGCTGGACGTGGGCCAGATCTCCGACATCACCAAGGTGGATTCGCCCGATACCTTCGAGCGCCCCATCTACGCCGGCAACGCCATCGCCACCGTGCAGAGCCTGGACACGGTCAAGGTGCTGACGGTGCGCACCACCGGCTTCGACGCGGCGGCCGCCACCGGCGGCTCAGCTTCGGTGGAAACACTGTCCGCCGTCGCCGCGTCCGACAAGTCCAGCTACCTGGGCAGCGAGATCGCCAGGAACGACCGCCCTGAACTCACCGCCGCCAAGATCGTGGTGAGCGGCGGCCGTGCGCTCGGCAGCGCCGAGAAGTTCACCGAAGTCATGACGCCCCTGGCCGACAAGCTGGGCGCGGCGATGGGTGCAAGCCGTGCCGCAGTGGACGCGGGCTACGCGCCCAACGACTGGCAGGTGGGCCAGACGGGCAAGATCGTCGCGCCGCAGCTGTATGTGGCAGCCGGCATCTCGGGCGCCATCCAGCATCTGGCCGGCATGAAGGACTCCAAGGTCATCGTGGCCATCAACAAGGACCCCGAGGCACCGATCTTCAGCGTGGCCGACTACGGCCTGGAGGCCGACCTGTTCGTGGCCGTGCCCGAGCTCGTGAAGGCGCTCTGATTCCCCGCAGGCCCGCACCGCTTTCCCGTTGCGGGCACTGCCCTTTGCCTTGACGGCCGTTCCGCCACCCTTCCCGGCTCTGGCGCAACGGCTTTTTCATTTCTGGAGACCCCTGTGAGCTACATCGCCCCCGTCAAGGACATGCTGTTCAACATCGAACACATCGCCGACATCGCCGAGATCGCCAAGCTGCCCGGCTTCGAAGAGGCCGGCCTGGACACGGCCCAGGCCGTGCTGGAGGAATGCGCCAAGTTCAACGAAGGTGTGTTGTCGCCACTGAACCGCGATGGCGACCTGAACCCCTCGAGCTGGCACGACCGCACGGTGCGCACCACGCCCGGCTTCAAGGAGGCGTATGCGCAGTTCACGCAGGGTGGGTGGCAGGGCCTGCAGCACCCCACGGACTTCGGCGGCCAGGGCCTGCCCAAGACCATCGGCGCGGCCTGCATCGAGATGGTCAACAGCGCGAACCTGAGCTTCGCGTTGTGCCCGCTGCTGACCGATGGCGCCATCGAGGCGCTGCTGACGGCAGGCTCCGACGAGCTCAAGGCCGTCTTCCTGGAAAAGCTCGTCAGCGGGCAATGGAGCGGCACCATGAACCTGACCGAGCCACAGGCCGGCTCGGACCTGGCCCTGGTGCGCACGCGCGCGGAGCCGCAGCCCGACGGCAGCTACAACGTCTTCGGCACGAAGATCTTCATCACCTACGGCGAGCACGACATGGCCGAGAACATCGTGCACCTGGTGCTGGCGCGCGTGTCCGGGGCGCAGGAAGGCATCAAGGGCATCAGCCTGTTCGTGGTGCCGAAGTTCCTCGTCAACGCCGACGGCACGCTGGGCGCGCGCAACGATGCCTATTGCGTGAGCATCGAACACAAGCTGGGCATCAAGGCGTCGCCCACGGCGGTGCTGCAGTTCGGCGACCAGGGAGGGGCGGTGGGTTACCTGGTGGGCCAGGAGAACCGTGGCCTGGAGTACATGTTCATCATGATGAACGCTGCACGGTATGCCGTGGGTGTGCAGGGCATCGCGGTGGCCGAGCGTGCCTACCAGAAGGCGGCGACCTTCGCCAAGGACCGCGTGCAGTCGCGCCCGGTGGACGGCTCGGTGGCGGGCAGCGCGCCCATCATTCACCACCCCGACGTGCGGCGCATGCTGATGACCATGCGCGCGCTCACGCAGGGCTGCCGCGCCATGGCCAGCGTCGCGGCTGGCGCCTACGACGCCGCGCACCACCATCCGGATGCCGAGACGCGCAAGCAGAACCAGGCCTTCTACGAGCTGCTGGTGCCGCTGGTGAAGGGCTTCTCCACCGAGATGAGCCTCGAGGTCACGAGCCTGGGCGTGCAGGTGCATGGCGGCATGGGCTTCATCGAGGAGACGGGTGCGGCGCAGTACTACCGCGACGCACGCATCCTGCCCATCTACGAGGGCACGACCGCCATCCAGGCCAACGACTTGGTGGGCCGCAAGACGCTGCGCGATGGCGGCCAGACCGTGCGCGCGCTGGCTGCGCAGGTGGCGAAGACCGAGGAGGCGCTGCGTGCGAGTGGCGCCGACACCGCGAAGGTGGTGGCCCAGCGCCTGCAGGCCGGGCGTGAGGCGCTGGTGGAGGTGGTGGATTTCATCGTGGGGCAGGGCAAGTCCTCGCCCAACGCGGTGTTCGCCGGCAGCGTGCCCTACCTGCTGCTTGCCGGTCACCTGGTCGCTGGCTGGCAACTGGCGCGTTCGCTGCTGGTGGCGCAGACCGAGATCGCGGCAGGCCGTGAGGTGCCTTTCATGCAGGCCAAGATTGCGACGGCACACTTCTTTGCCGACCACCTGTTGACCAAGCTGCCCGGCATGCGCGACGGCATCGTGCACGGTGCCGACAGCGTGGCTGAGCTGGCGCTGGAAGCCTTCTGAAGCCGCTGCGTCGCACAACCCTCCCTCCCCGAAAGACTGCAACGATGTCCCGCCTTCCTTCCCCTCTGGATCGATTGCCCTTCCCAGCCATCGCCTCGCCGATGTTCATCATCAGCACCCCGCAGCTCGTGGTGGCGCAGTGCGTCGCGGGCGTGGTGGGCTCCATGCCCGCGCTCAATGCGCGCCCCGCCGCGCAGCTGGAGGACTGGCTGGCCGAGATTACCGAGTCCCTGGCCACCTACAACAGCGCCAATCCGGACCGGCCCGCCGCCCCCTTCGCCATCAACCAGATCGTGCACAAGAGCAACGACCGGCTCGAACACGACATGCAGATGTGCGTGAAGTACAACGTGCCGATCATCATCACCAGCCTGGGGGCGCGCGAGGACATCAACGCCGCAGCCCACAGCTACGGCGGCGTGGTGCTGCACGACATCATCAACAACCGATTTGCACGCAAGGCCATCGAGAAGGGCGCCGACGGCCTCATTGCCGTGGCGGCGGGTGCAGGCGGGCATGCGGGCGTGAAGAGCCCGTTTGCGCTGATCCAGGAAATCCGCCAGTGGTTCGATGGCCCCGTGGCGCTGTCGGGGGCGATCGCCACGGGCGGTTCGGTACTGGCCGCGCAGGCCATGGGCGCGGACTTCGCGTACATCGGCTCGGCCTTCATCGCCACGACCGAGGCGCGCGCCCAGGAGGCCTACAAGCAGGCCATCGTGGACGGCACGTCCGACGACGTCATCTACAGCAACCTCTTTACGGGAGTGCATGGCAACTACCTCGCGCCCAGCATCCGCGCGGCGGGCCTGGACCCGGACAACCTGCCCGAGAGCGATCCCACCAAGATGAACTTCGGTGGCGATGCGAAGAAGGCCTGGAAGGACATCTGGGGCTGCGGCCAGGGCATCGGCGCGGTCACGAAGATCCAGTCGGCTGGCGAGTTCATTGCGCAGCTGCGCCGTGAATACGCAGAGGCCCGTGCAGCGGTGCTGGCGCGCGAGTACGCCTGAGAACACAGTGGCGCGCGCGTTTTGCGCGCACCATGAACAAAGAGCCCGGCAGCAGATGCTGTCGGGCCCTTTGGCGTTGTGCCTGAGGGGGTGATGTTCAGGCGGCGACGGCCTCTTGCTGCTGAGGCGCAGCCACCGCTGGTGCCGGCGTGCGCACCAGGTAGTCGAAAGCCCCCAGCGCCGCCTTCGCGCCATCACCGGCCGCGATGATGATCTGCTTGAACGGCACCGTCGTCACGTCGCCAGCCGCGAAAACGCCCGGCACGGACGTCTGGCCGCGTGCGTCGACGACGATCTCGCCGTGGCGCGACAACTCCACCGTGCCCTTGAGCCATTCGGTGTTCGGTACCAGGCCGATCTGCACGAACACGCCCTCCAACGCGATCTCCTGGTCCGCGCCGGTAGCGCGGTCCTTGTAGCGCAGTGCGCTGACCTTGCCGTCGGTGCCCACGATCTCGCTGGTCTGGGCCTGCGTGTGGACCACCACGTTGGGCAGGCTCTTGAGCTTGCTGACCAGCACGGCGTCGGCCCGCAGCGCATCGGCGAATTCCAGCAGCGTCACATGGCCTACGATGCCGGCCAGGTCGATGGCCGCTTCCACGCCGGAGTTGCCGCCGCCGATCACCGCCACGCGCTTGCCCTTGAACAGCGGGCCGTCGCAGTGCGGGCAGTAGGCCACGCCCTTGTTGCGGTATTCCTTCTCGCCGGGCACGTTGACCTCGCGCCAGCGTGCGCCGGTGGACAGGATCACCGTGCGGCTGCGCAGCGTGGCGCCGTTGGCCAGCTGCACGCCGACCAGGCCACCCGGCTCCGTGGCGGGAATCAGCTTCTGCGCCAATTGCAGGTTCATGATGTCCACGTCGTACTGCTTGGCGTGGTCTTCCAGCGCCTTAGCGAACTTCGGGCCTTCGGTGGTCAGCACCGAGATGAAGTTCTCGATGCCCAGCGTGTCCATGGTCTGGCCGCCGAAACGTTCTGCCAGCACACCGGTGCGGATGCCCTTGCGGGCGGCATACACAGCCGCGGCCGCGCCGGCGGGGCCACCACCGACGATCAGCACGTCGTAGGCGTCCTTGGCATTGAGCTTTGCGGCGTCGCGCGCTGCCGAACCCTTGTCCAGCTTGGCCACGATCTCTTCGACTTCCATGCGGCCTTGGCCGAAATGTTCGCCGTTGAGGTAGACCATCGGCACCGCCAGGACGTTGCGCTCTTCCACTTCCTTCTGGTACAGCGCACCGTCGATGACCACGCTCTGCACCTGCGGGTTCAGCACCGCCATGAGGTTCAACGCCTGCACCACGTCCGGGCAGTTGTGGCAGGTCAGGGACATGTAGGTCTCGAAGCGGAAGGGGCCTTCCAAACCCTTGATCTGCTCGATCAGGGCTTCCTCGATCTTCGGTGGGTGGCCGCCGACCTGCAGCAGTGCCAGCACCAGCGAGGTGAATTCATGGCCCATCGGGATGGCGCCGAAGCGGATGCGCGCGGGCTCACCGATGCGGGCCAGTGTGAACGACGGCTTGCGGGCGTCCGTGCCGTCGGTCTTCAAGGTGATCTTGTCGCTCAGTTCGACGATGTCCTGCAGCAGGCCGCGCATCTCCTGTGCGGCCGTGCTGTCGTCGAGCGAGGCAACGATTTCGAAGGGCAGCTTCACGCGCTCGAGATAGGCCGCGAGCTGCGCCTTGAGATTCGAATCCAACATCGTGAAACTCCTTCTGTATTCAACTACTACGAATGCTTTCGGTGTCCCCACCCGGCACGCGCCGGGCGGGAATCACGGGTTCTGCTTAGATCTTGCCGACCAGGTCCAGCGAGGGGGTGATCGTCTTGGCGCCGTCGTTCCACTTGGCGGGGCAGACTTCACCGGGGTGGGCAGCCGTGTACTGGGCTGCCTTCAGCTTGCGCAGCGTTTCCTTCACGTCACGGGCGATCTCGTTGGAGTGCACTTCGGCCGTCTTGATCACGCCTTCGGGGTTGATCACGAAGGTGCCGCGCAGGGCCAGGCCTTCTTCAGGGATGTGCACGCCGAAAGCGTTGGTCAGCACGTGCGTCGGGTCGCCGACCAGGGGGAACTTGGCCTTGCCCACGGCTTGCGAGGTTTCGTGCCACACCTTGTGCGAGAAGTGCGTGTCGGTCGTGACGATGTAGACCTCGGCACCCAGCTTCTGGAATTCGGCGTAGTTGTCGGCCGCGTCTTCCACTTCGGTGGGGCAGTTGAAGGTGAAGGCTGCCGGCATGAAGATCAGCACGGACCACTTGCCCTTGAGCGTAGCGTCGCTCACGGTCACGAACTTGCCGTTGTGGAAGGCTTCGGTCTTGAAGGGCTGGACTTGGGTATTGATCAGAGACATGGGTGCTTTCCTTTGCAGTACTGCGGGTGGTTGAAATCAAACACGGAAGCAATGATAAGCTATCGACCTTCATTGCTCGATTGATTGTATCTAACAACTGAATAGAAAATGGGGCTCGACGGGCGATCAGGCGCACAATAAATACTGTTTTTAAAAACAGTATTCCATGCCGCACACCACAAGCATTCCATTGGAGGCGATCAAGGGTCGCGGCACCTCGGCCAATGTGGCGCACCGCTTCGAGCGCGACCAGCGTGACGCCTTCGACGACGGCTGGGGAGGCCTGGACGAACAAGCCTCGGAGCCGCCTTCGCCGCTGGTCACCGAGGTGCGCGAGGAGCCCGCGCGCAGCGCCCTCAGCCGCAACGATTCGCCCGACATCTATTTCGATTACGGCCTGAACCCTTACCGCGGCTGCGAACACGGCTGCATCTACTGTTATGCCCGCCCCACGCACAGCTACCTGAACCTGTCGCCCGGGCTGGATTTCGAGAGCAGGCTCATCGCCAAGACGAATCTTGCGCAGGTGCTGGAGCGCGAGTTGTGTGCACGCAGCTATGTGCCCAGCATGATCGCCATCGGCTCGGCCACGGATGCCTACCAACCGGTCGAGCGCAAGCTGGGCATCACGCGCGGCGTGTTGGAGCTGCTGCGGCGTTGCCACCATCCCCTGGCCGTGGTGACCAAGGGCAGCGGCGTGGAACGCGACCTGGACCTGCTCGCGCCCATGGCTGGCCGCAACCTGGCTGCCGTTTACGTCACCATCACCACGCTGGACCTGAAGCTCGCGCGCATCCTCGAGCCGCGCGCCGCCTCGCCGCTGCGTCGCCTGCGCACCATCCGCACCCTGGCCGAGGCCGGTGTGCCTGTAGGCGTGAGCGTGGCGCCGCAGATTCCGTTCATCACCGACGACATGGAGCAGGTGCTGGAAGCCGCAGCCGAGGCGGGCGCCGACAGCGCGTTCTTCACCGTGTTGCGCCTGCCCTGGGAACTCAATGCTTTGTTCCAGCAATGGCTGGAGGAGCACTATCCGCAGCGTGCCGCGCGCGTGATGGCGCGCATCCGGGAGATGCGGGGCGGCAAGGACTACGACGCCAATTTCGCGACGCGCATGAAGGGCAGCGGCATCTGGGCGGAGCTGATTGCACAGCGTTTCCAGAAGGCCTGCGCGCGGTCGGGGCTCAACCGCGTGCGGCACGCGCTGGACACCACGCAGTTCGACCCTCGCCTGCTGGGCCCGCAGGGATCCTTGTTCTGACGGGCCTGCCGGCGACTGAAAAGACAAAGGCCGCATGCGCGGCCTTTGTTCAGTCTGCGAGCGACTTCAGCTTCAGGTAAAGAAGCTCTTCAAGCGGTCCGTCCAGCTGTCCTCGCTGGGCGAATGCTTGCCGCCACCCTTCTTCAGCGAGTCGTCGAGTTCGCGCAGCAGCTTGCGCTGGTGCTCGCTGAGCTTCACGGGCGTTTCCACCAGGATGTGGCAGTAGAGGTCACCAGGGTAGCTGGAGCGCACGCCCTTGATGCCCTTGCCACGCAGGCGGAACTGCTTGCCCGTCTGCGTGCCCTCGGGGATGTCGATGGCGGCCTTGCCGGCCAGCGTGGGCACGTCGATCTCGCCGCCGAGGGACGCCGTGATGATGCTGATCGGCACCGAGCAGTGCAGATCGTCGCCGTCGCGTTCGAAGATGTCGTGTTTCTTGAGCCGGATCTCGATGTACAGGTCCCCGGCCGGGCCGCCGTTGGTACCCGGCTCGCCGTTGCCGGTGCTGCGGATGCGCATGCCGCCGTCGATGCCGGCGGGGATCTTCACTTCCAGTGTCTTCTGCTTCTTGAGCTTGCCCTGGCCGTGGCAGGTCGCGCAGGGCTCGGGGATCACCTTGCCCGTGCCGCGGCAGTTGGGGCAGGTCTGCTGCACGCTGAAGAAGCCCTGGCGCATCTGCACCGCCCCCGCACCGTTGCAGGTGCCGCAGGTCTTGACCTGGGTGCCGGGCTTGGCGCCCGAGCCGTGGCAGGTATCACAAGCTTCCCAGCTGGGTATGCGGATCTGGGCGTCCTTGCCCTTGGCGGCCTCTTCCAGCGTGATTTCCATCGCGTAGCTGAGGTCGCCGCCGCGGTAGACCTGGCGGCCACCCGCACCGGCACGGCCGCCGCGCTGCTGGCCGAACATGTCGCCGAAGATGTCGCCGAAGGCTTCCGCGAAGCCGCCGAAGCCCTCGGCACCGGCGCCGCCGCGCATGTTCGGGTCCACGCCCGCGTGGCCAAACTGGTCGTAGGCCGAACGCTTCTGCGCATCCGAGAGCATCTCGTAGGCCTCCTTGGCCTCCTTGAACTTCTCTTCGGCCGTCTTGGCGCTGTCTCCCTGGTTGCGGTCAGGGTGGAACTTCATCGCCAGCTTGCGATAGGACTTCTTGATCTCGTCCTCCGAGGCGTTCTTGGGAACGCCCAGGACGTCGTAGTAATCTCTTTTGGCCATGGGTTCTCTCGCTCAGCTGGCAGATAGGGGCAATCTCGTTAACACGGGCATCTCCAACGTCAATCGCCGCGGCGGAGATCCCGAAGAAGGGACCCCCGCCGCGGCGTTGGGCGTGTGGCGGGTGACGCAGGTCAACCCTTCTTGACCTCTTTCACTTCGGCGTCCACCACGTCGTCGTCGTTGGCGCGTTGCTGCGCACCGCCCTGGTCCGCCGAACCGCCGGCGCCGCCGCCAGCTGCACCACCGGCCGCACCGGCTTCGGCACCGGCCTTGGCCTGCATGTCGGCGTACATCTTCTCGCCCAGCTTCTGGCTCACGGCCATCAGGGCGTTGTTCTTCTCGTCGATGGCGGACTTGTCGTCACCCTTGAGGGCTTCTTCCAGGTCCTTGATCGCGGCTTCGATCTTTTCCTTTTCGCCCGCGTCCAACGAGGCGCCGTATTCGGTCAGGCTCTTGCGCACGCTGTGCACGCTGGCTTCGCCCTGGTTCTTTGCCTGCACGATTTCGAGCTTCTTCTTGTCGTCGGCGGCATTGAGTTCGGCGTCCTTCACCATCTGCTGGATCTCGGCCTCGGACAGGCCCGAGTTCGCCTTGATGGTGATCTTGTTTTCCTTGCCCGTGCCCTTGTCCTTCGCGCCCACGTGCAGGATGCCGTTGGCGTCGATGTCGAAGCTCACCTCGATCTGTGGCGTGCCGCGTGCCGAGGGCGGGATGCCTTCCAGGTTGAACTCGCCCAGCATCTTGTTGCCCACGGCGATCTCGCGCTCGCCCTGGAACACCTTGATGGTCACGGCCGGCTGGTTGTCCTCGGCCGTCGAGAAGGTCTGTGCGAACTTCGTCGGGATGGTCGTGTTCTTGCTGATCATCTTGGTCATCACGCCACCCAGGGTCTCGATGCCCAGGGACAGCGGCGTCACGTCCAGCAGCAGCACGTCCTTGCGGTCGCCACCCAGCACCTGGCCCTGGATCGCGGCGCCCACGGCCACGGCCTCGTCGGGGTTCACGTCCTTGCGGGGCTCGCGGCCAAAGAACTCCTTGACCTTCTCCTGCACCTTGGGCATGCGGGTCTGGCCGCCGACCAGGATCACGTCATGGATGTCGGACACACTCACGCCGGCATCCTTGATGGCCATGCGGCAGGGGGCGATGGTGCGCTCGATCAGCTCGTCGACCAGGCTTTCCAGCTTGGCGCGGGTGAGCTTGATGTTCAGGTGCTTCGGGCCGGTGGCATCGGCAGTCACGTAGGGCAGGTTGATGTCGGTCTGCGCGCTGTTGGACAGCTCGATCTTGGCCTTCTCGGCGGCTTCCTTCAGGCGTTGCAGCGCGAGCACGTCCTTGGACAGGTCCACGCCCTGTTCCTTCTTGAACTCGCTGATGATGTAGTCGATCACGCGCTGGTCGAAGTCCTCGCCGCCCAGGAAGGTGTCGCCGTTGGTGGACAGCACTTCGAACTGCTTCTCGCCATCGACGTCGGCGATCTCGATGATCGAGATGTCGAAGGTGCCGCCGCCCAGGTCATACACGGCGATCTTGCGGTCGCCCTTTTCCTGCTTGTCCAGGCCGAAGGCCAGGGCCGCGGCGGTGGGCTCGTTGATGATGCGCTTGACGTCCAGGCCGGCGATGCGGCCGGCGTCCTTGGTGGCCTGGCGTTGGGCGTCGTTGAAATAGGCCGGCACGGTGATGACGGCTTCGGACACGGTCTCGCCCAGGTAGTCCTCGGCGGTCTTCTTCATCTTGCGCAGCACGTCGGCGCTGATCTGCTGGGGGGCGAGCTTGTTGCCGCGCACCTCGACCCAGGCGTCGCCGTTGTCGGCGGCCGAGATCTTGTAGGGCATCAGGTCGATGTCCTTCTGCACTTCCTTCTCGGTGAACTTGCGGCCGATCAGGCGCTTGACGGCATACAGCGTGTTGCGCGGGTTGGTCACGGCCTGGCGCTTGGCCGAGGCGCCGACCAGCACTTCACCGTCTTCCTGGTACGCGATGATGGACGGCGTGGTGCGCGCGCCTTCGGAGTTCTCGATCACCTTGGGCGTGTTGCCCTCCATGATGGCCACGCAGCTGTTGGTGGTGCCCAGGTCGATGCCAATGATTTTTGCCATGATTTTTTCTCCAATCGGGCCGGTGCCGTGGTGTGCCGCGCCGTGCCAGGTTTAAAAACGAACTTAGCCGTCATCTGGGGATAGCCCCAGACATTTCAAGGCGATTATTTGGGGGCGGTCACGGTGACCAGGGCGGGGCGCAGCACGCGATCGGCAATCAGGTAGCCCTTCTGGAGCACGCTGACGACGGTGTTGGCTTCCTGCTCGGCGGGCACCATGCTGATGGCCTGGTGCAGGTGCGGGTCGAAGCGCGTGCCGGCAGGCGGGTTGATGGCCACCACCTTGTTGCGCTCCAGGGCCGAGGCCAGCTGGCGCAGCGTGGCTTGGCTGCCTTCCATCAGCTGCTCGGTGGTGGCGTCCTTGACCACCAGGCCGGCCTCCAGGCTGTCCATCACCGGGAGCATGCTTTCGGCGAAGCTCTCGACGGCGAACTTGCGCGTCTTGGCCATTTCGTCCTCGGCGCGACGGCGGGCGTTCTCGGCCTCCGCCTTGGCGCGCAGGTACTGGTCGGCCAGGTCGGCGCTCTTGGCCTTAAGTTCGGCCAGTTCGGCCTGGGTGCGTGCCAGCAGGTCTACCTCCTGCGCGGCGTGCGCAGCCACCATTTCCTCGGTGCTCTGGTAGTCCTGGGGCGACTTCTGGGGATCGTAGGGGGTGTTTTCAGACATGTGCTGGCGATGCGTGGTTCAGGAATGACACGTCGGACATAGGGGCATCGTGCGCGGTTTCAAGGCCCAAGGCGGGCCCGCGCAGCAGGCTGCTCCGCCGCAACCGGTGCCGGTGCGGCGGAGGAGCGGCTTTGGGCAATCAGCCCGCGACGCCCAGCAGCTGGACTTCGAACTTCAGGGTGGCGTTGGGAGGGATCACGCCGCCGGCGCCGCGGGCGCCGTAGCCCAGCTCGGGCGGGATCACCAGCACGCGCGTGCCGCCGACCTGCATGCCGGCCACGCCCTCGTCCCAGCCGCGGATGACCATGCCGGCGCCGAGCGAGAACTTGAAGGGGTCGCGGCGGTCCAGGCTGGAGTCGAACTTGGCACCCTGGGTGCCGTTGTTGTAGAGCCAGCCCGTGTAGTGGACGGTGACCTGCTGGCCGGCCTTGGCCGTGTCGCCGGCGCCGACGATGGTGTCTTCGTACTGCAATCCGCTGCTGGTGGTGTTCATGGCTGGGATGAAATGGTGAGAGTCAATGAAAAAAAAGCGCCGATGGGCGCTTGGCGTCGCACCCGCTCGTGGCGGGCGCTTGGGGAGGGGAATCGGGCCGTTTCAACCCCGGACCCTGCCGCCGGAAGGAGGCAGGATTATGCCAGCAGGCTCCTGCGCGCCAGGTCGCGCATCAGCGCCGCTGCGCCGTAGGTCCAGGGCGCCACGTGGTCGCTGTGGCTGACGGTGTTGACCAGGGTGCCCAGCCGGGGCGTGGTGACGGAGACCTGGTCGCCCAGCACATGCGTGAAACCCTGGCCCGGGCCGTGGCGGTCCTGGGTGGGGGCGAACATCGTGCCCAGGTACAGCATCATGCCGTCCGGGTACTGGTGCGTGCGTTGGCCGGCGCTGCCCATGGCGTGCTCGACCAGTTCCAGCGGATCGCGGCTGATCATGGCCAGGCTGCTGGCGCCGTGCATTTCGAAGCCGTCGCTGGCGCCGGAGACGCGCATGGACAGATCGCAGCCCCGCACGTCGTCGATGCCGAATGCCGCGTCGAACAGGCGGATGAAGGGCCCGATGGCCGCCGAGGCATTGTTGTCCTTGGCCTTGCCCAGCAGCAGGGCGCTGCGGCCCTCGAAATCGCGCAGGTTCACGTCGTTGCCCAGCGTGCAGCCCACGGTCTGGCCGCGGCTGTTCACGGCGAGCACGATCTCGGGCTCGGGGTTGTTCCACACGCTTTTGGGGTGCAGGCCGATCTCGGCACCCGTGCCCACGGCCGACAGTGGCTGCGCCTTGGTGAAGATCTCGGCGTCCTCGCCGATACCGACCTCCAGGTACTGCGACCATACACCCTGGGCGATCAGCACCTCGCGCAGGTGCGCGGCCTGGGCCGAGCCGGGGCGCACGCTGCGCAGGTTGTCGCCGATCACCGACACCACCGAGCGCCGCACGGCCTCGGCCTTGGCGGCGTCGCCGCGGGCCTGTTCCTCGATCACGCGTTCCAGCATCGAAGCCACGAAGGTCACGCCGGCCGCCTTGATGGCCTGCAGGTCGCAGGGCGCCAGCAGCCAGGGCAGGCCGGGGTCGCGGCGGTCGTGCGCGGAATTGGCCAGCACGTCGGCGGTGCGCGCGATCGCAGGGCTGGCGATCTCGCGCACGGTCTCCACGGGCGCGGCCATCTCCAGCAGTTGCGTGCAGGTGGGGGCGAGGCCGGAGATGTCGTAGACATGGTCGGCCGTCACGCGCACCAGGGTGGGGCCGATACCCTCCTGCCAGACGCGGCCGATCAGCAGGGCGCGGGCATGGTCTTCCGGCAGGGTGTTGTCGATGGTCAGCAGGTCGGCAAGGGGCATGTCAGTTCTTTTTGCGGGCGAGGTGGGCGGCCCAGCGGGTGGCGAAAGGCGGGATTTCCTGCAGCCGGCGGGTCAGGTCGATGCCCAGGCCCGTGAGCAGATAGCCCTCGTCGCCGTGGTCCATCAGGCCGGCCTGCCGCAGTTGCTTGATGCGCGTGTTCAGGGTGTTGGGAGTGATGCCCCCCACGCTGTCCTGCAGCAGCCGGAAGGTCTGGGGATGTCCGTCGCGCAGGGCCCACAGCACGCGCACTGCGTACCGCGACTCCAGCAGGCCAAGGAGTTGTCCCATCGCTGCACCACTGTCCCTGGAACTCATGCGAAAAGTCTCCTCACGGGCCGGTTCGGGCGTTGGCCTAGTGTAGGCCGATGCGTGCGCGGCGGTGCGCGGCAAATGCAGGTGTTGCGCGCACGCGCCTGCCCCCACCCGCATGCTGCAGCGCGGCGCGGCGCGGCGCGGCGTGGGGTGGCGTGGGGTGGCGTGACGTGGCCTCGCGTGGCGCGGCACGGCGTGGCGCGCTAGCGGTAGATCTTCTGCAGCAGGCGCATCAGCGTCTTGCGCTCCGCGGCGCTGAGGCGCGCGGTGGCCTCCACCTCCAGCTGCGCGGCCGTGACCTCGGCGTCGCGCATCAGCGCCTCGCCCGCCGGCGTCAGGAACAGGCTCATGGCACGCCCGTCGCGCGCATGCGGGCGGCGCTCGGCCCAGCCGCGCTCGAGCAGGCTCGCGACCATGGCCACGACGTTGGGCGGCAGGATGCCGAGGTGCGCGCACAGCTGGCGCGAGGTGATGCCGGGGTTGTGCCGGACCAGCGAGAGGATCGAGAAGTCCACCGGTCGCAGGCCGTAGGGCGCCATGCGCTCCAGGAACAGGCCGATGATGGCCAGCGACGCACGCCGGGTGTTGTAGCCCACCAGGCTTTCCAGGTAGCTGCAATCGATGTCCGAGGGGCTGGGTTCAGGCGGTGGTGGCTTGGTGCGGGCGGAAGCAGGCATGGAACGGAAATGGCCGGGAGGCGGTGGCGGGCGGGTACGGGCTTGGACAAAAGGGACCTTAGACGAGCGGGGCCGGTGCGCTGTCGCTGGCGATGCGCCGCGCGATGATGCTCAGGCGCATGTCGAACTCCGGCAGGATCCAGCGCCGCAGCGCGCCAGCGGGCGCCGCCCAGCGCAGGGGCAGGCCCCCCAGCCGCGCGGGCCCGCGCAGTCGGTGCTGGATGCGCAGCCACGACCAGCCCATCAGCACCAGGGCCACGGCGCGCAGGTAGTCCTCGGCGACCCAGTGGGGCAGGCTGGGGTCGGCGTTGGAGGCCGAGACCAGCTTGGCCGTCAGCATCTGCAACGAGGCGAAGCGGCGCAGCACCACGGAATCTTCCGGTTCGCGCGCATCCAGGGGCGCGCCCAGGTCGGCCAGCAAGGCACCCATGGCCGCACCACCGTCGCGCACCACCTTGTGCACCAGCAGGTCGATGGCCTGCACCTCGTTGCTGCCGGCATGCAGCATGGTCATGCGGGCATCGCGCACGATCTGCTCCACCTCCCACTCGCGCAGGTAGCCGTCGCTGCCCATCACCTGCAGGCAGTCGCTGGCGCCGTGGAAGGCCTGGTGCGTGAGCGTCGCCTTGAGCAGGGGCGTGACCGGGCTGCCCCAGCGCGCGGCCCGGGCGCGCCGGGCCGGATCGGGATGGTGCTGCGCCAACTCCAGCTCCACGAAGCTCTGGTAGGCCAGCACCCGGCCGCCGTCGATCCAGGCGCGCTGGGTATCGAGCGTGCGCCGTACCGCGGGCGGCTCGCTGCCGGTGGGGATCGCATCGCCGCCGGTGCGCAGGCTGCGCGCGTGGCGCTGCGCGATCTGCCACGCCGCCTCCAGCAGGCCCAGGCCTTGCAGCGCTGCTTGCAGGCGCACGGCGTCGACCATGGCGAACACGCCGTGCAGCCCGTGCGCGGCCGGGCCCAGCCGCCATCCCTTGGCATCGTCGAAGCGCAGCGTGCAGGTGGGGTTGCCGTGGATGCCCATCTTGTCGTCGAGGCCCTCGCAGACCACGCGGTTGCGGCTGCCGTCCGGCAACTGCCGTGGCACGAGGAACAGCGAGAGGTGCTTCGCCAGCGCGGGGGCGCCGGCCTCACGCGCCACCACGAAGTGCAGGATGTTGGGGCTCAGGTCGTGCTCGCCGCCCGACACGAAGATCTTGCGGCCCTGCAGCAGGAAGCTGCCGTCGGCCTGGGGCGTCGCCACCGTGGCGATCTGCTCCAGCGCGAGGCCGGTGCGGGCCTCGGCCAGGCACAGCGTGGCCAGGCACTCGCCGCTGGCCAGGCCGGCGAGGTAAGCCTTCTGCAGCTGCGTGGTGCCAGTCTGGCGCAGGCAGTGGTAAGCGCTCTGCTGCATCGCGGGCAGCATGGACCAGCCGTGGTTGGCTGCATACAGCATCTCGAAGATCGCGGCGGACCACACCAGCGGCCGTGCCTGCCCGCCATCGGCCACCTGGCAGGCCAGCGCGGGCCAGGCGGCGTCGCGGAAGGCCCGGTAGGCCTCGCGGAACCCGGGTGGTGTCTGCACCGTGCCGTCCTGCAACCGGCAGCCCGCCTCGTCGCCACTGCGGTGCAGCGGCGACAGGTGGGTGTCGGCGAAGCTGCCGGCGCGTTCCAGGGTCTGCAGCAGCGCAGGCTCAGGCGCGATGTTCAGGTGCTCCAGCGGCTGCAGCTGCTGCTGCACCTGCAGCACCTCCTGCAGCAGCGTGGCGATGTCGGCAGGAGTCGGCTCGTAACCCATGGCCTCAGGCCCGGTCGTGTCGAAGTGGCGGCAAAAAGGTCGCCGCGGGCGTGTGGGGGTACGTCTTCATGGCGGCGTCTCCTGTGCATGCGTGGTCGCGCCGCCCGCAGGCGGCCCGGTCAGGCCGCCACCAGATGGCAGGGAACCGATAGTGTGCCAATTTCCGGGTAAGGCGCGGGCCGCACTTCCCCGGCCAGGCTGATCTGGCGCGTGGCGGCCAGCAGCTCCTCCAGCGCGATGCGTAGCTCCAGCCGCGCCAGGTTCGTGCCCGCGCAGTAATGCGCACCGCGGCCGAAAGCCATGTGGTCCTTGAGGTTGGGCCGGTCCCAGACGAACTGGTCGGCGTCCTCGAACAGCGCCTCGTCGCGGTTGGCCGATGCGAAGACCAGCGCCATCGCGCTGTCCTTCGGGATCTGCACCCCGCCGATTTCCACGTCCTGGGTGGGCGTGCGCGCAAAGCCGCGGTACGGCGTGTAGAGGCGCAGGAACTCTTCCAGCGCCGCGCCCGTGCGCTCCGGCTGCGCGCGCAGCTGCTGCTGCAGCGCCGGGTGCCGGGACAGGTGCACCACCACGCTGCCCAGGAACACCGTGGGCGCCACGATGCCCACCACCAGCACCTGCCGCACACACCCGATAACCATGTCCTCGTCCAGCGGCTGGCCGTTCACGCGCGCGGCCAGGAGCGCCGAGGTAGGGTCGACCTCGGGGTCCAGCGGCTCGGCCTTGCGCAGCGCGATGAGCTCGCGCGCCATGGTGTAGAGCGCCAGGCTGGTCTTCTTCATGCGGTCGGGGTCGTTGCCGCGAACGGCCATCACGAAGGCCTGGCCGGCCTCCTTCAGCACGGCCACCTGTGCCGCGGGCAGCTGCATCCAGTGGCCGAAGACCTGCACCGCCAGGAAGGCAGCGTAGTCCTCGCAGATGTCGCCACCGCCGCGCGCCAGCATCGGAGCCAGCAGCTCGCGCGCGATGCGGCGGATCGCGGGCTCCAGCGGCGCGATGCGCTCGGCCGTCAGCAGCGGGTTGAGCGCGGCGCGGTAGGGCGTGTGTTCGGGCGGGTCGAGGTGTAGCGGCGGGCGGCGGCCCGTGAACGCCACCTTGGGGACGATGTTCTGCACCGAGGTGACATAGGTCTGCGGCTCGGCCAGCACCTTGGTGATGTCGGCATGTTTCGTGATCGCATAGAAGCCACCCAGCGCATCGGTGTGCGCCACCGGGCAGCGCGCGCGCAGGTCCTTGTACTGCGCGTAGGCGCTGTCGAATGTCTCGGGGGCGGCGGCGTCGAAGTCCTGCATGGTGGCGCGGGGTTGGATCAGGATTCGGCGGTGAAGCCCAGGCGCTGGATCACGCCCTTCCACTCCTGGCCGTCGGCCTTGAGGATGTCGGTGAGTTGCTCCGGCGTGCTGTACGCGATCTCCATGCCCATGGCGGCCAGGCTCGCCACCAGCTCGGGGTTGGCCAGCGCGGTCTTCAATGCCGCGTTGAGGCGCGCCACCGTCTCGGGCTTGGCGGCCTTGGGCAGGAACATGCCGTACCACTCGCGCGCGGTGATATCGAAGCCCTGCTCGCGGAAGGTCGGCACCTGCGGCGCATAGCTGCTGCGTTTGTCGCCGGTGATGCCGATCAGGCGCAGCTTGCCGCTCTGCAGGTGCGGCAGGAAGCTGCCGGCGGGTGCCGACATGGCGCCGATCTGTCCGCCCAGCAGGTCCGTGAGGCCCGGGCCCGTGCCCTTGTACGGCACGTGGCGCAACTCGGTCTTCGTGCTGTCGGCGATGGCGGCCACCACCAGGTGCGCGATGGAGCCCGCGGCGGGCGAGCCGTAGTTGGCCTGCGCGGGGTTGGCCTTGCACCAGGCCAGGAAGTCCTTCATGGTCTTCACCGACTCGGGCACGGCAGGGCCCAGCGCCAGGCCGTGGTTGGCGTAACACACCAGCGAGACGGGGGTGACGTCGTCGGTCTTGTAGGGCAGCTTGGGGTAGCTGTACGGGAAGATGGCCAGCGCCGAGGAGATGGTCATCAGCAGCGTGCTGCCGTCGGCGTTGGCATCGCGCGCGGCCGTGACGGCGATCTGGCCGCCCGCACCGGGGCGGTTCTCCACGATCACGGCGGGCGCGTAGACGCCCTGCAGCTTCTCGGCCACGGCGCGGGTCACGCGGTCCGCGCCGCCGCCGGGTGGCACGCCGAGCAGGATGCGCGCCGAGGCGCCCTGCTGGGCGTGTGCCCAGGCGGGCACCAGGCCGGCGAGGGCGCCGTACATCGTGGACTGCAGTAGCTGGCGGCGGTGGGTCATGGGTGTCTCCTCGGATTCTGGATGGTGTGGATTCAGGAGTCTGCCGTGAAACCGATCTGCTTGACCAGCGGTCCCCAGCGTTCGTACTCGGCCTTCTGGTCGGCCGCCATCTCCTGCGGCGTGGTGCCGTGGGCCACCAAGCCCACCTGGGCCAGGGAGTCGACCACGGACCGGTCCTTCAGCGCCGCGGTGATGGCTGCGTTGGTCACGGCGATGGTGGCCGTGGGGGTCTTCGCCGGCGCATAGAAGCCGAACCATTCCTCGGAGGTCACGTCCGGATACCCCAGCTCGGTGAAGGTGGGCACGTCGGGCAGGTAGGGCGAACGCTGGCGCCCGGAGGTGGCCAGCACGCGTACGCGGCCTGCCTTCATGTACTGCAGGTAGTCGCCGCTGGGATTCATGGCCGCGGCGATCTGGCCGCCCACGAGGTCGGTGATGCTGGGCACGGTGCCGCGGTAGGGCACGTGCTTGAGCTCCACGCCCGAGCGCATGCCCAGCAGCGCGCCCAGCAGGTGCGGCATCGACCCGGCACCCGGCGAGCCGTAGCTCGCCTTCTCCGGGTTGGCCTTGGCCCAGGCCAGGAAGTCCTTCAATGTCTTCACCGAGTCCGGCACCGCAGGGCCCACGGCCAGGCCGTGGAACATGATCGCGCCGATGGAGACGGCGGCCACGTCGGAGGGCTGGTAGCTGAGTTTGGGGTAGATGTACGGGTAGACCGACAGCGCGGAGACCGGTGCCAGCGTGATCACCGAGCCGTCGGCGGGCGCGGTCTTCAGCGCCTCGACGGCGATGCGGCCGCCCGCACCGGGCCGGTTCTCCACGTAGCCGGGGTTCTTCGTGTAGGGCGAGCCACCGATCTTTTCGGCCACGCGGCGCGCCACGCTGTCGCCAGCGCTGCCGGCCGGGAATCCGTAGTAGATCTTGACCTGGTCCAGCGCCTGCGCGTGTGCGGACCACGGGGCCAGGGCGCCGAGGGCGGCGGCGCCGCCCATTGTGTGGAGGAAATGGCGACGGTGTTGCATGGTGGGTGTCTCCTTGGGATGGATGGTTCAGCGGGCTTCAGTTCCACTGCGGCTTGATCGTGAAGGGCAACGTGTCGTCGTGCAGGGCCTGCACCACCGCATCGCGGTGCTTGAGCACGGCGCGCTGGTTGATCGAGCCCTTGTCCGTGACCTCGCCCTTGTCGATGGAGGGCGACTCGGACACCAGGTGCAGGCGCGCGATGCGGCTGGCGCTGCCGGTGGCATCGGCAGCGAGCCGGTCGGCCACCTTCTGGAAGTGCTGCTGCACGGCGCCGCTCTCCACCACGGCCTGCAGCGGGGCATCGGCCGGCAGCCCGGCGAGTTCGCGCACGGCCTGCGTGGGGAAGACCAGGGCGCCCACCTCCTTGAGGTTGATGCCGGTCAGCACCACGTCCTGCACATAGGGCGCGCCGAATGCCGTGACCTTGGCGCGCAGCGGGCCCACGCTGACGAAGGTGCCCGTGGCGAGTTTGAAGTCCTCGGCGATGCGGCCGTCGAAGCGCAGCCCGAGATGGATGTCCTGCGGGTCGATCCAGGTCACGGCGTCGCCGGTGCGGAAAAAGCCTTCCTCGTCGAAGGACTCGTGCGTGGCCTCGGGCATGCGCCAGTAGCCGGGCGTGACATTGGGGCCGCGGTAGCGGATCTCGGTCTTGCCGTCGGTGGGCACCAGCTTGAGCTCCATGCCGGCCGTGGGCAGGCCCAGATCGCCGGTCTGCACTTCGGGCCGCGTGATGTACAGGCCGAAGGGGCCGGACTCCGTCATGCCCAACCCCGTGCCCATGACCAGTCGCTCACCCGTCTCCGCCTCCTGGATGCGGTGCAGCTTGTCCCACACGGCCTGCGGCAGCGCGGCGCCGGCGTAGAAGAACATGCGGCAGCGCGAGAGCAGCGTCTTGCGCAGCAGGGCGTCGCTCTCCATCGCGTTGGCAATGGCCTCGAAGCCGGTGGGCACATTGAAGTAGACCGTGGGCGCGATCTCGCGCAGGTTGCGCAGCGTCTCGGCGATGCCGGCCGGTGTGGGTTTGCCGTCGTCGATGTACAGCGTGCCGCCGTTGTCCAGCACCAGGCCGACGTTGTGGTTGCCGCCGAAGGTGTGGTTCCAGGGCAGCCAGTCGATGAGCACCGGACCGCAGCCGTCGATCTGCTCGCCCAACACCGGCATCGAGGCGCGCATCTGCGCCTGGTTCGCGCACCACATGCGGTGCGTGTTGATGACCGCCTTCGGGTTCTTGGTGGAGCCCGAGGTGAACAGGAACTTGGTGATGGTGCCGGGGTGCGTGTGCCGCAGGGCCTCGTCCACGGCCGGCGTGGGCTCGGTCGCCAGCAGGGTGGCGAAGGCGGTCACGCCACGGTCCGCGAGCGTGCCTTCGGCCAGCACCACCTCGCATTCCGCAGGCACCGCGGCCGCGATGGCGGCGG
Organism: Burkholderiaceae bacterium; assembly: GCA_965278985.1. GTDB lineage: Bacteria > Pseudomonadota > Gammaproteobacteria > Burkholderiales > Burkholderiaceae_C > CAISIP01. The sequence goes on from OZ257131.1 coordinate 6,788,848, forward strand.
CGTAACGCGGGTCGGATGCGAAGACCAGCCCGGGCGTGAGCGTGGCCATCACGTGGCGCAGCTTGTCGTAGTCCTTGCTGACGAGGGAATAGGGTGGCGAGACGGGGCAGTAGGGGATGCCGGCGATCAGGCAACCGAGCGCCAGCACCGCGTGCTCGATGCTGTTCTCGCTGAGGATCGCGACAGGGCGTTCGTCCGACAGGCCGCGCGCGAGCAGGGCCTGGGCAATCGCGCGGGCCTGCTGCAGCGCATCGCGGTAGTTCAGGTGGATCCAGTCGCCGGTGCCGCCACCGGGCAGGCGTGCGCGGCGGGCCACGAAGGTCCGTTGCGGCGCCACCTCGGCCCAGTGCAGCAGGCGGTCGGTCATGCGGTGGGGGTAGGCCGGCAGCGGCTTCTCGGCCTGCAGGTAGGCCACGCCGCCATCGGCTTGCCGCAACACGCCGCGCGTGATGCCGAATTCCAGCGGGCGGTACCGCGGCGCGGGGGTGGAATGCATGTCGTCCTCGGGTCTTCTTGTGATGGAGGGCTTCAGCCCTTGGACACCTTGGCGGCCTTGCCTTCCAGGAAGGCGCGCACACGCTCCTTGGCTTCGGGCGCGCTCTGGGCGATGGCCGCCATCATGGCCTCGGTGAAGAAGCCGTGGTCCGCGCTCTGCTCGGCGATGCGGGGCAGGGCGTGCATCAGCGCGTAGTTGGTCATGGGCGCGTTCTGCGCAATGCGCTCGGCCAGCGACAGCGCCTTCGCGAAGGCCAGGCCCGCGGGCACGAGGTACTGCGCGAAGCCCACGCGTTCGCCGTCGGTGGCGTTGTAGACGCGGCCCGTGAGCATCATGTCGGTCATGCGCGACGCGCCAATCAGCTTGGGGATGCGCACCGCGCCGCCACCGCCCACGAAGATACCGCGCGAGCCCTCGGGCAGCGCGTAGAAGGTGCTCTCGTCGGCCACGCGGATGTGGCAGGCGCTGGCCAGCTCCAGCCCGCCACCGACCACGGCGCCGTGCAGCGCCGCGACCACGGGCACGCGGCCCTTCTCCACGCAGTCGAGCGCGGCATGCCAGCTGCGCGAATGCATCAAGCCCTGCGCGGCGTCGCGCTCTTGCAGCTCGCTGAGGTCCAGGCCGGCGCAGAAATGCTCCCCTTCGCCGGCCACCACGGCGGCGCGCACACTGGCGGGCAGCGTCTCGAAGGTGTGGCGCAGGGCCGCGATGGTGGGGTCGTTCAGCGCATTGCGCTTGTGCGGGCGGGTGAGGCGTACGATGGCCACGTCCTGTTGGGGGCCGTGCAGTTCGAGCTGGATTTCCGATGTCATGGTGCTTCCTTGAATGGGGCGATTGTGGTTATCATTTATAACCAATTCAAGCATTCTTCGGCCCGTTCTGATCGGGGTTTACCCTAGGAATGCCACCACATGGAGACCTGCATGGACCACCAGAACCTCATCGCGATCGACATCCACACGCATGCCGAAGTCAGCTGCTGGAACCCCTTCGACAACTACGGCGAGGAATACGACCGCGCGGCCGACAAGTACTTCCGCAACAGCCGCCGGCCCACCATCGCCGAGACCGTTGCCTACTACCGCGAACGCAAAATTGGCCTGATCATGTTCACGGTCGACGCCGAAGCCCAGATGGGCCGCCGCCGCATCCCCAACGAGGAGATCGCCCAGGCCGCGCGCGAGAACGCCGACATGATGATGGCCTTCGGCAGCATCGACCCGCACAAGGGCAAGATGGGCGCCCGCGAGGCACGCCGCCTCATCGAGCAGGAAGGCGTCAAGGGTTTCAAGTTCCACCCCACCGTGCAGGGCTACCACCCCTACGACAAGATGGCCTGGCCCATCTACGAGGTCATCGCCGAATACAAGCTGCCGGCCATCTTCCACACCGGCCACAGCGGCATCGGCAGCGGCATGCGCTGTGGCGGCGGCCTGCGGCTGGAATACAGCAACCCCATGCACCTGGACGACGTGGCCATCAGCTTCCCCGACATGCAGATCGTCATGGCCCATCCCAGCTTCCCCTGGCAGGACGAGGCGCTCTCCGTGGCCACGCACAAGCCCAACGTCTGGATCGACCTCTCGGGCTGGAGCCCGAAGTACTTCCCCAAGCAACTCGTGCAGTACGCCAACACGCTGCTGAAGGACCGCATCCTCTTCGGCTCCGACTACCCGCTGATCACGCCCGAGCGCTGGATGAAGGACTTCGAGGACGCCGGCTTCAAGCCCGAGGTGATGCCCGGCATCCTCAAGGGCAACGCCGTGCGGCTGCTGGGATTGGAAACACCCGCGACCTGAGGCGGGAACGAATCGGCGCGGGCCGTGTCTGTAGAGTTCCTTTCATTCCCAGGAGACTTGCATGCCTCGCCAGACCGCCGCCGATTTCGACCAGGAACTGCTGATTCTGTTTGACGCCTACGTGCACGGCGGCATCGACCGCCGTGGCTTCCTGGAAAAGGCCCAGAAGTTCGCGGTGGGCGGGGCCACGGCGGCCGGCCTGCTGGCCGCACTGTCGCCGAACTTCGCGATGGGCCAGGTGGTGCCCAAGAACGATCCGCGCGTGAAGACGCAGATGCTCGACTACCCCTCGCCTGCGGGCTCCGGCGCCATGAAGGGCTACCTGGCCGTGCCGGCCAACGCCAGCGGCAAGCTGCCCGGCGTGCTGGTGATCCACGAGAACCGCGGCCTGAACCCGCACATCGAGGACATCGCGCGCCGCCTCGCGCTGGCCAATTTCGTGGCCTTCGCCCCCGACGCCCTGGCGCCGCTGGGCGGCTACCCCGGCGACGAAGACAAGGCACGCGATCTCTTCGCCAAGCTCGACCAGGCCAAGACCCGCGAAGACCTCCTGGCCGGCGCAGCCGTGCTCAAGGCCCGGCCCGAATGCACCGGCAAGTACGGCGCCGTGGGCTTCTGTTATGGCGGCGGCATCGTGCACGTCCTGTCCACACGCCTGCCGGACCTCGGGGCCGGCGTGCCGTTCTATGGCAACACGCCGCCGGTGGAAGAGGCTGCCAAGGTCAAGTCGCCGCTGCTGATCCATTTCGCGGCCGTGGACGAGCGCATCAACGCCGCCTGGCCCGCCTACGAGACGGCGCTGAAGGCGGCTGGTGTACGCTACGAAGCCCACCAGTACCCCGGTACCCAGCACGGCTTCAACAACGACACCACGCCGCGTTTCGACGCGGCCGCCGCCAAGCTGGCCTGGGACCGCACGCTGGCATTTTTCAACCAGACCTTGCGCGCCTGAAGCCTCGCGCGCGGGTCGCTGTACAACGGAGATACCGAGATGGCATTGACCCGACGCGGGCTGTGGATGGCCGGCCTGGGCGCATGGAGCGCCGCCACACTGGGCCATGCACAGGGCGGCAAGCCCGTGCGCATCGTCGTGCCCTTCGGCGCAGGCGGCGTGGCCGACCTCACGGCCCGCACCGTGGGGCAGAAACTCGCCGAGCTGATGGGCCGCCCCGTGGTCATCGACAACAAGCCCGGTGCGGGCGGTGTGGGTGCCGGCGAGATCGTCGCGCGCGCGGAGCCCGACGGCAACACGCTGCTGCTGATCTCCAACGGCACGGCCGTGAGCGCGGGCCTGTTCAAGACGCTGCCCTTCGACACGCTCAAGGACTTCGCGCCCATCTCGACGCTGGCGACCTTCGACATCGGCATCGTCGCTGCGCAGGAGTCGCGCTTGAAGAGCTTTGCCGAGCTGCTGGCGTTCGCGAAGGCCAACCCCGGCAAGCTCAACCTCGGCACCATCAACATCGGCAGCACGCAGAACCTCACGGGCGAGCTGTTCAAGGCCGTGGCGGGCGTGGACGTGCAGATCGTGCCCTTCAACGGCACGCCGGCCGTGGTCACGGCGTTGCGCGGTGGGCAGATCGATGCGGCCGCCGAGATCCTCGGACCCATCATGCCGCAGATCACGTCGAAAGCCCTGAAGGTGCTGGCCGTCACGGGCACCAAGCGCTCGCGCCTGCTGCCCGATGTGCCGACGGCCGTGGAGAGTGGGCTGCCCGGTCTGGTGGCCTCGTCGTGGAATGGCCTGGCCGCGCCGGCCAGGACGCCGAAGTCCGTCATCGCCGAACTCAACAAGCAGGTCGTCGCTGCCGTCTCGGCAGCCGACGTGGCCGGCAAGCTGCAGGCGATGAACGTCGACCCCGACCACAGCACGCCCGAGCAGGCCGCCGACCTGCTGGCCAGCGACACCCGCCGCTGGGGCGAGGTGATCGTGCGCGCCAAAATCCCCACGCAATAAGGCGATAGCGCGCCGCGATGCAGCGGCGGAGCAGGTGGCTGCTGCCGACATGACTGCAGTCACCTACGGTCCAGTTCCCTTGCTCGACCGCAGTGTTTCGGGCATCGCGCTGCGCATTATTTCCACCCGGCGAGGGACAAGCCGGCCTATCCTTGCCGCCCCGGCATGGCGCAGCGTGTTATGCCGGCGATCCGGTTCCGGCTGCACGGCATGGCAACACACCCCACCCTCATCCCCACCCGCGAGGCCATCGCGGCGTGCTGCTGTGTGGGTGTGCGCAGTGCGGTGGAAGGGCCCCTCGCGCAGCAATTGCGCAGCATGCTGGTGGAATTGCCCGAGGTCTATGAGGCCGGTTCGTTCCAGGGCAGCGCCTGCGCTGCGGTGCCGGCGCAACCGGACATCGTGCTGCAGACCTTCGATGGCGCGCATTTCGACGCCGACCTGCGCGACATGGCACTCCGCCAGGCCGCGGACCCTGCCCCGCTGCGCACCCTGGCCGTGACCAGCGGGCTCAGCGCGCCGCAGCTGGCCGCCCTGGCCGAGGCCGGTGTGGATGACTTCGTCTGCGTGCCGCTCTCCGCGCACGAACTGTGGGCGCGCATCCGCCGCCTGCTGCCCGCGCCGACGCTTTCGCCCGATGGTGCGCCAGGTGAACCGCGCCCACACCACGTGGCCCTGCGTGGCCTGCTGGGCTGCAACCCGGCGTTCCTGCGCCTGGTCGAGCGCCTGCCGCAGATGGCGCGCTACGACGTGGGCGCCTTGTTGCTGGGCGAGACCGGCACGGGCAAGGAGGCGCTGGCCCAGGCGCTGCATTACCTGTCGCCGCGCGCCAAGGGCCCATGGGTCGCGGTGAACTGCGCGGCGATCCCGCTGGAGCTGCTGGAGGCCGAACTCTTCGGCCATGTGAAGGGTGCCTACACCCACGCCTCGCAGTCGCGGCACGGCCTGATCCACGAGGCCGAGGGCGGCACGCTGTTCCTCGACGAGATCGACTCGCTGCCCTACGAAGCCCAGGCCAAGCTGCTGCGTTTCCTGCAGGCCAAGCAGTACCGGCCCGTGGGGGCCAATGGCCTGGTCACCGCCGATGTGCGCGTGGTGGCTGCGAGCAACCGCGACCTCGACGCACTGGCGGCGCAGGGTGGCTTCCGGCAGGACCTGCTGTTCCGGCTGAACGTGCTGCAGCTGCGCCTGCCGCCGCTGCGGGAGCGCATGGAAGACGTGCCCCTGCTGGCGCGCCATTTCCTCGCCACCGCTGCACGCACCTGGAGCCTGCCGGCGCGCCACATCGCGCCGGCCGCGCTGCAGCTGCTGCAGCGCCATGCATGGCCCGGCAACGTGCGTGAACTCAAGAACGTCGTCGAGCGTGCCGTGCTGATGTCCAGCGCCGAAACCCTGCAGGCCGCGGACATCGATCTGGGCGGCCTGCGCGCGGAGGGGGCTGCGGCGTCCTTGCAGTCCGACGAGTCCTTCCATGCCGCCAAGGCACGCGTGGTGGCCAGCTTCGAGTGCGACTACATCCAGCAGCTGCTCACTGCCTGCGGTGGCAACGTCACCCAGGCCGCGCGTGCCGCCAAGAAGAACCGCCGCGCCTTCTTCGAGCTGATGCGCAAGCACAACATCCAGCCCGAGCCCTTCCGCGGCTCCTCTCCCCGCTTCTGACCCGCGCCGACGTCGCCGGTGGCATGCCGCCCCCTGGCGGCCGGACTGCGCGCGCGTTGTTCGATGTCGACATGTCCCGCATGGCCCCCGTGGCCCGCATACCGCATTCGGCGGTGGCCCACTGGCGTGACCTGTCCTGCCGCGGACAAACCGCTGCACGTGCCTGGACTTTTTTGTCCACCCCCCGCCGCCCTCTGCGACCGCCCGTGCAGACCGCAACTGTCAGGACATTCGCAGCCACCGCGCGGTCCCATCGGCCCACGCACCTCCAATGCCGACAGGTACTTGCACGCGCCACGCACATGGCACACGCCTTGCAAACACGGGCTTGTCGCCCCGCACGCGGGAACTGCCATGTCCGAAGACCCCGATGTCATGTCTGTCGTGAGCCAGCTCTGTGTCTACCTTCGCGCGCATCCACGCTCTGCCGATACGGCCGAAGGGGCGGCGCGTTGGTGGTTCCGTTCGTCGCCAGGGCCGACGAACGAGAAGGTGCATGCCGCGTTGCGCTGGCTGGAGGCCATGGGCGTGGTGGAGACGGTGCAGGCCGCCGATGGGCGGGTGCGTTTCCACCTGCGCGGGGGTGTGGCGGACATGGATGACCGCCTGGCCGGACTGGCCGTGTATCCCTGTGGCGACGTTCCGCCTTCCACGAAGAAGGTGCACTGATGTCGGTGCTGTCCATCACCACTTTCACGAGCAGCCTGGCGCGCCTGCTCAAGCAGCGCTTCGAGCTGGCGCCCGCACAGGCCGGCCTGACCGTGAACGTGGTGGCCACGGGCATGTCCGACTTCAAGAAGCTTGACGGCGCGCAGGCGCAGATCTCGCTGCTGCTGGTGCGCGTGTCGCACAACGAGCACCTGCGCAACCGGCCGGCGTCCACGCTGCCCACGGGCAAGGCCGTGCCGCTGGCCGTAAACCTGCACCTGCTGTTCACGGTGTGGGCCGACAAGGCCGACAAGGAGCAGGTGCTGGTGGCCTGGCTGCTGCGCGAGTTGCACCGCCTGCCCATGCTGGGTGGGGCGGCGCTGGGTGCCCCCTTCACGGCGCAGGATGCCGTGCAGCTGACGCCCGAGGACCTGTCGCTCGACGACCTCAGCAAGCTCTGGCAGATCCTTGCGCCGCCGCTGCGGCCGTCGCTCGCGTATGTGGCCCGGCATGTGGCGCTGGACCTGGACGTGGAGCCGCCCGCTCCGCCCGTGGTGGCCACACGCTTCCGGCTCGTCGACCCGCCATCGCCCGAAGTGACGGGGGTGGCGCCATGATCGTCGAAGACATCGACCGCCGGCTGTTCGCCGCGCTGCGCTTCACGCACGGTGTGACGGGCTCGCCCGTGCAGCGCGCCCTTCGAATTGACGCGCCGGGCCTGGTGCTTGCCCGCAACCTCTCGGGCTGGACGCTGGTGCGCGAGGCCGTCGGTAGTGGTGGCTACACGCAGGCCTTCGATGGGCCGCCGAAACTCGCAGCGCAGCGTGACTATCCCTGCCGCGTGTCCGACCCCGCGGGCGAGTTCCTGCCGCGCAGCTTCACGCTGCGCCTGCCGCGGCCCACGCCGGGCATCGACGACGATCCCGTGGCCGCGGTGGATGCCGCGCGCACGCCGATAGAGCTGCCGCTGCTGCCGGCCGCCGCGCTGAGCGCCGCGCCGGCCTGGGCGCTGTTGCGGCTGGCCGTGCACATCGCCGGCAGCGACCCGCCACGCGGCCTCGCGAATGTGTGGATCGAGGCGCGGCCCCAGGTGCCGGGCAAGGCCCTGCGCCTGGCGCAGACCGATGCCGCGGGCGAGGCGCTGATCGTGGTCGCCGACGTGGGCCCCATCGTGGGTGCCGCACCGCTGTCCACGCAGTTCGGCCTCGAGCTGACGCTGCTGCTGGACCCGGCGCTGGTGCGTGCCGCGCCCACGACCGACGCCGAGCAACGTGCATTGCCAGTGCCCGACCCCGCCACGCTGCCAGCACGCCGGGCCGCTTCGCGCGTGGAGACCGTCACCGGCCTGCCGCTGCTGCATGCAGGCGGCGCAGGGCGGCATGTGGTGCGCCTGCCCTGGCCCGCATGACAACTGTACCCCTGCAGCCCATGAACCCGCTTTCACAACCCTGTCGCGCAGTGCGCTTATCCGGAGGTGACCCGTGCCCGAATACCTAGCTCCCGGTGTCTATGTCGAAGAGACCAGCTTCCGATCCAAATCCATCGAGGGCGTCGGCACCAGCACCACGGCCTTCGTCGGCCCCACGCTGCGGGGCCCGCTGCTCGATCCGGACAAGGGTGACCTGCCGGAACTGCTCACCAGCCTGGCCGACTACGAGCGCCAGTTCGGCGGCCTGGACGACCTGCGCCTGGGCGCGGTGGCTGGCACCAACCACATCGCGCACGCGGTGAAGGCGTACTTTGACAACGGCGGCGCGCGCTTGTACGTGGTGCGGGCCTTCGGTGGCACGGTGGCCTCCGCCGTGGCGAAGACCGCGGATGCCTCGCCCCCTTTCCAGGACGGGGGCGGCAAGAAGGCCGCTTTCGTCGCACGCCAGCCTGGCGCCAGCTTCACGGGCATGCGTGTGGCCGTGTCCTTCACCGGTGCGCCCATCGGCGCCAGCGGCATCCAGTTCGCGCCGCGTGGTACGGTGGTGCGCGCCACGGAAGGTGACACGCATTCGCTGTGGACGGCGAAGGGCGACGGCACCTGGACCAAGACGGATGTGGCCGGTGCGGCGTCGCCTGTGGATCCGCCCGATCCCGCGGACCCCGTGGATCCTGCCGATCCCGCTGATCCGGTCGATCCCGCAGACCCTGCGGATCCGCCAGCTCCCGTGGTCGATGTCGGCAAACCCACCGGCGGCGAGCAACTGCTGGTCTCGGTCGCGCTGCTGGCCACCGATCCGTCCTCGGGCGAAGAAGTGCTGGTGGGCCAGTGGGACGAGATGGGCCTGGCGCCCGGCCACCCGCGCGCCATCTTCGACGTGTTGGCCCAGACCCCGGCCAAACGCTCGGACGCGCTGGCCAACCCCATCGCGCTCAAGCTCGAAGCGGATTTCGCGGCCGACACGCTGAAGACGATTGCAGGCCTCGCCGGAGGGGACGCCAAAGTCGCGACGCTGCTCAAGAGCCTGGACGCAGGCAAACCCGCCGCGCCGGTCAGCTTCACGCTTGCCGGCGGCGGCGATGGCGACAAGCTCCAGCAGGGTGACTACGAGCGCGCGTTGCGCGTGGTGGAAGCGCTGGAAGACGTGTCCATCGTGGCAGCGCCCGGCTCCTGGACCCACACCGCCGACGACACGAATGCCGAAGGCGCCATGGGCGCACTCATCACCCACGCCGAGCGTGCGCGCATGTACCGCATCGCCGTGCTGGACGCGCCATTCGGCAAATCGCCCAGCGACATGCGCGTGGTGCGCGGCAAGGTGGACTCCACGCGCGCCGCGCTGTACTACCCCGGCGTGGTCATCGCCAATCCGCTGGCCGGCCCCAAGAGCGCGGCCAAGGCCGAGCTGCTGCTGCCGCCCTCGGGCTTCGTCTGCGGCATCTACGCGCGCAACGACGTGCAGCGCGGCGTGTTCAAGGCGCCCGCCAACGAAGTGGTGCGTGGCGCGTTGCGCTTCGAGCGCGACGTCAACTTCGGCGAGCAGCAGCTGCTCAACCCGCTGGGCGTGAACTGCCTGCGTTACCTCTCGGGGCGGGGCTACCGCGTGTGGGGTGCACGCACCGTCTCCAGCGACCCCGAGTGGAAATACGTCAACGTGCGGCGCTATTTCAACTACCTGGGCGCCAGCATCGACCGCGGCACGCAGTGGGCCGTGTTCGAGCCCAACGGCGAGATGTTGTGGGCCAACGTGCGCGGCACCGTCTCCGACTTCCTGTACGCCGAATGGAAGACCGGCGCGCTGCTGGGCACCAAGCCCGAGGAGGCGTATTTCGTGCGCTGCGACCGCACCACCATGACCCAGAACGACCTGGACAACGGCCGCCTGATCTGCCTGATCGGCGTGGCGGTGGTCAAGCCGGCCGAGTTCGTGATCTTTCGCATCGGCCAGAAGACCGTGGACGCCAAGTAAGGAGAGTTCGAATGATCCAACGCGACACGCCCTACGGGGCCTTCAACTTCCAGGTGGACCTGGGCAACGGCGTGGCCGGGGGCTTCTCCGATGTCTCGGGCCTGGTCACCGAGATGACGGTGGCCGAGTACCGCAACGGCAACGACGCCGAGAACCATGTGCGCAAGATCCCCGGCATCCACAAGACCGGCGACGTCACGCTCAAGCGCGGCCTGGTGGGCACCGACGACCTCTTCGCCTGGATGAAGGCGTTGCGCACCGAGGGCTTCACGGCCAAGCGCACGGTGGTGATCCACCTGATGGACGAGGCGCGCAACGGCCCCATCGCCACCTGGCGGCTGCAGGGCGCGATGCCGCTGAAGTACACCGGGCCCACGCTGGCCGCCAAGGGTGGAGGCGACGTGGCGATGGAAGAACTCGTGTTGTCCTGCGAGGGCTACCAGCTCGAATGAGCGCGATGCGCGCAGTGACCCCATGACGCATTGACTTCATGACGCCGTGACCATGTTGCTGAGTCCACTCCCCACCCACCGCATCGGGCTGGCGTTCGCGCCGGCACCGGTGGCGCCCGCAGACCCGCTGCGCACCGACATCGCGCTGTTCGTGGGTCTGCTCGCGCGCCGGGTGCAGCAGGACTCCGCCGCGCCGGTGGTGTTGCCGCCGTTGCTCGCGGCTTGGTTGTCAGCCCAGCACATCGGTGTGGGCGCGGGGCCGGCATTGACAGCAGGCATCCAGATGCGCCTACAGCGCGCCAGAGTGCGCCTGGATACGGTGGCGGACTTCTCCGAGACACTGGCGCTGGCATGCGCGCCTGCCGATGCCGCAGTGTTGCGTGCGTGGTTCACGGCATTGCCCGCAGACCGGCGCACCGCGCTGGAAGCACTGCTGCAATGCGTACGCACCACCAGCACCTTGCCCGCAGCCACGTTGGAAGACCTGCGTGCCCGCGGCCACACGCCGCAGCGCGTGGGGGATGCCGAGGAACTGCGGCAGTGGTTGCGCGTGCAGCGGCTGCACAACATGCCGGTGTGTGTGGAGGGGCAGGAGGCCTTCGAGGCGCTGTTCGAGGCAGTGGCGAGACCAATCTTTGCGCGGGCCGCGCAGCCTGGTGACGCGATGCTCGCGCCACCCACGGCCGCGGCGCTGCGTGCATTCTTCGGCGAAGGGGGCCAACGCGTCTACGTCGTGCGCACGGGAGACCCGTTGCCGGTGTTGTCCACGCCCGACGCGCTGTTTGCCGCAGCCTTCCCCGCCGTGCGCACCGATGACCGCTGCGCGTTGTTGCCGCAGATTGCCGCTGCCCCGGGCACGGCGCCGGTGGCCCTCGCCAGCGCCGACTGGCAGGGCCTGGAACACGCCTACGGCCTGCCGGATGCGAGCTTCGCGCTGCTGCCCGATCTGCCCGAACTCGCCGCCACGCCGCCCGATGCGGTCGCACCGCCCGAGGTGGTGGCCGTGCCGCAGCGTTTTGCCGATTGCGTGGAGGGCCTGCTGGACACCGCGCCGCAATCCGGCCGCCGGCTGCCGCCACCGCGCCTGGACGCCGAGGGCCTTGCGCGCTGGCGGCGCTGGCTGCTGCGTGCGGCCGACCTGCTGGACAACGGCGGACGCAGCTTCCACCGCCGCGACCTGCAGTTGATCGCGTCGTTGCCGCTGCTGCACACCGCACCCGACCTGCCCGGTCCCGACGACTGGCTGGCCTGGATGGCGCGGGACGGCGGCTGGCTCGACGAGCGCGGCACCGCGCCGCTGTTGTGCGAACGGCTGCAACTGGCCTGGCCCTGGCTGCTGACGACCGACAGCGGTGACTGCGCCGGTGCCGTGGAAGCGCCAGAGGGTGCCCTGGCCGGCGTGCTGGCGCGCAACGCACTCGCACGTGGCAGCTTCCGCTCCGCTGCGCGCCAGCCGCTGCACCGCTTCCTGGACACCGAGCCACGCCCCTCCTGGAGCCGCCTGTTGGAGTCCGAGGTCGCCACGCCGCTGGGTCCCCTGGTGCTGGCCGAACGTGTGTGCCTGCTGGGCCCGGCGCCGGCCGGTGCTCGGCTGCTCAGCGACGCCAGCTGCGCGCAGGAACCGGTGTTCCGCCAGGCGAGCGTGCGCCGGCTGGTCAACGTGGTGATCCAGACCACGCGCCGGCTGGGCGACCAGCATGCCTTCGAACCCAACGGCGAGCTGTTGTGGGCGCGTCTGCGCAGCCAGGTGGGGGACCTGCTGCGACGCCTGCAGTCGGCCGGGGCCCTCACGACCGATGGTGGCGCATCCACCGTGCGCTGCGGCCGCGACACCATGAACCAGTCCGACCTGGACAACGGCCGCCTGATCGTGGAGATCGCGCTGCGACCCGCGCAGCCGGTGCAGCGCATCCTGGTGGTGCTGGACCTACGTGGTGGTGGCGGCGCCGTGCAGGCGCAGGATCTGGCCGTGGCGGCTTGAGTACGGAGCAACGCACCATGGCCACCTCCGACATCACCCCCTGGATCGGCTTCCGCTTCCTCGTGGAGTTCACGGCCACGCCCATCGCCGCCGCGGGGGGCGGGGATGAAGGGGCGCCCGAATACCTGTGCGAGGGCGCCTTCTCCGAGGTCAGCGGCCTCGAAGCATCGATGGAGCCCAAGGCCATCAAGGAAGGCGGCCTCAACTACGGAGCCCACCAGCGCGCGGGCAGCGTGAGCTTCGCCACCGTGGTGCTCAAGCGCGGCATGACGCAGGCACGTGACTTGTGGCAGTGGTGGAGCCTGTTCGCGGGCGCGGGGGATGCCGCCAACGGCGCCTATGCACACCGCTTGTCGGTGCGCATCACGCAGCAGGCGCCCGATGCCACGCCGCTGCTGGTGTGGCGCCTGGTGCGCGCCATGCCGGTGAAGTTCAAGGCCGGTGACTTGAGTGCGCGTGCCAGCGAGGTGGGCGTGGAAGAGCTGCACCTGGTGCACGAAGGCCTGCATCTCGAGATGCCCTGAAACCAGCGGAACGCACCATGCCCATCACCCTCGACCACAAGGCCAAGCTCTACAAGGTGGACCCTGCCAACCCCGGCGCCGAACCGGGGCAGGACAGCCCGGACGCCGTGGTGGTGCAGTTCAACCCCACCACGCTGTCCTACTCGGTGCAGAACCAGCTGGAGAAGAAGGGCCGCGACGCCAACGCCAAGCAGCATGTGGCGCAGACCACGGCCAAGCTGGAGTTCGACCTGAGCTTCGACGCCACGCACGACGGTGCCGACGTGCGCCGAGAGACCGACCGCATCAAGCAGTTCCTGAACCCCGGCGACAAGCAGGCCAACCCCGACCAGGCGCCGCCGCTGGTGGGCTTCGTGTGGGGTTCGTTCCGCTTCAAGGGCATCGTGGAGTCCTTCCGCGAGACGCTGGATTTCTTTTCTTCCGAAGGTGTGCCGCTGCGCTCAGGCATCAAGGTGGCGCTGGCCGCGCAGGACCCGAAGGACGTGTTCGCGGATGTGGGCGAAGGCCAGGGCCAGCTCGCACCGGCCGACACGCGGCTGGCGCCTGTGCCGCCACGCGGGGCCTCGGAAGTGGCTGCGCGTGGGGGCAACCCCGGCGCCGGGCGCGCGCTGGCCGCTGCCAATGGCCTGGAAAACATGCGTGCCGGTGGCGGCATGGTGGCCTTTCGCGCGGGAGTGGAGCTCAAGGCCGCAGCGGGGTTCTCGGCCGGTGCATCAGCGGGCATCGGTGGTGGCATCGGGATTGGCGCAGGCGTGGGTGCGGGAGCGGGTGTTGGTATAGGCGGTGGTGCATCCGCCTCCGTCACGCTGGCACCCTTCGCAGGCCTTGGCAACAAGAGCACCGGCACCGGTGGCAGCACCGGCCTCCGGCTCAACGCAGGCCGCGCGCAGGGCGCCGCCGCTGCGGGCGGTGGCCTGGCGCTCGGCGCCAACGTCGGCCTGGGCGGCAAGGTGGCGGGCTCGGCCGATGCGGGCCGTGGCCTGAAGGCCGACCTGGGCGCCGGTGCGCGCATCCGTTTCGATTGATCTCCCTCGAGCACTGAACAAGGAAATGCCATGGCCGTCGTGATCGAAGACTTCGAAGTGATCAGCGAGCCCGCGCCGCCGCCAGCCCCGGCTGCGGCGCCCCCCGCCGTGCAGCCGGGCGCCGACGTCGACCCCTTCAAGCTCGCCGAAGCGTTAGCGCGTCGCGCGTGGAGCCTGCAACGCGTGCAGGCCGATTGACCACCCCAAGGCAAACATGGGCGAAATGACACTGTCCCCGCTGGCCTACTACAGTGCCCGGCCTACGCTGCGTTTCGGCGGGCAGGAGAACGAGATCGCCGCCACGGCGCTGCAGTCCATGTGCCTGCAGGAAGAGGAGGGTGGCCTTGCGCGCATGGAGCTGGTCTTCGTGGCCTGGGGTCTCGGGCCTCAAGGATCTGTGGGGCCGCTGTTCGCCGACGAACAGGTATTGCGCCTGGGTGCGGAGCTGCAGGTTTATGCGGGCGAGGCCGGGGCGCCCACGGAACTCTTCAAGGGCCGTATCGGCGCCATCGAATACGCCTACGACAACCAGGGCCCGCCGCGCCTGCATGTGCATGCCGAAGACGCCGCGATGAAGGCGCGGCTGGCGCGGCGCAGCGAGGTTTACGAACAGCAGTCGCTGGCCGACATCGCCGGCACCGTGGCGCAGCGCATGGGCCTGTCGCCCGTGGTGAGTGGCCTGTCCGACGTGCATCCGCTGGAAGTGCAATGCAACGAGAGCGACCTGGCCTTCCTGCGCCGGCTGCTGGCGCGAAGCGGTGGAGATGTGCAAGTGTGTGGCAGTGAGCTGCATGTCTCGCCACGACAGGATGTGCAGCGCGGCACGGTGGAACTGCGTCTGGGCAGCCAGGTGCACCGCTTCCGCGCCGTGGCCGACCTGGCGGACCAGGTGAGCGCCGTGGAGGTGACAGGCTTCGACGCTTCCGCAGGGCAGCCCATCACCGGCAATTGCAGCGACACGGCCTTCGGCCCCGGTGCCGGTCGCAATGGCCCTTCAATGCTGCAGGAAGCCTTCGGCGCCGAACGCCGCCAGCACACGGCCCACCGCGTGGCCTGCACGCAAGCCGAGGCCGATGCCCTGGCGCGTGCCGAGATGGAGCGTCGGGCACGCCGCTTCGTACAGGCCCGCGGCGCCTGCGAAGGCAACCCTGCCCTGCGCGTGGGCACGCTTGTGCGCATCCAGGGGGGCGATCCGCGCTTCGACAACAGCTATTACGTGACGGCGTGCACGCACCGCTTCGATCCAGTGGTGGGCTACGAGACGGACTTCGGCGCCGAGGGCGCTTACCTGGGAGCCCCCGCATGAACAACGACGTGGCCGGCCTGCTGGGCGACTTCGCCGTGCCGCCCTGGGCCCTGGGTGCAGCGCACCTGGGCCGCGTGGTGAGCGTGGACGACCCCGAGAGCATGGCACGGGTGCAGGTGGTGCTGCATGCCATCGGCACCGATGCACCGGCGCTGTGGGCGCGCGTGGCCAGTCCCTTTGCCGGTGCCAACCGCGGTGGATTCTTCATTCCCGAAGTGGACGACGAGGTGCTGGTGCTGTTCGTGGGCGGCGATGCGCGTGTGCCCATCGTGGTGGGCGGCCTCTGGCACGGCGCCGCCAGCCCGCCCGAGCAGATCAGCGGCCGCGTGGACCGCTGGACGATCACCGGCAAGGCCGGCACACGCATCGCCATCGTGGAGGAGAGCGATGCCACAGCCAAGGTGGAGATATCCACGCCCGGTGGTGTGCAGATGACGTTGACCGACGAGGCCGGTGGCAAGACCACCATCGAGTGTGCCGGCAACACCATCACCATCGAGACGGCCGGTGTGACCGTGCAGGCCTCCGCCAAGGTCAAGGTGCAGGCCGCGCAGGTGGAGGTGACGGCGGGCATGGTCAAGGTGGATGCGGCGATCAGCAAGTTCTCGGGGATCGTGAAGTGTGATGTGCTGCAGACGAATGCGGTGATATCGACTTCGTACACGCCGGGTGCGGGGAACATATGGTGACCTCCGTGTGGTTTTCTCTCGATGTCACGCGGCAGTGCTCGCGGCAAAGCCGTGCCCGGGTGGGCCGCGGCGCTTCACTTCGGCGGTCTCCGCTGCGCTCCGACTCCCCTGCGGTGCTCGGGCGCATGGCCCACCGTGGAACTCACTGCGTTCGCTTCGCTCACTCCGTTCAAACAGCCACGGTGAGTCAGATATTGAAGCGCGCTTCGCGCGCGGCCATGCGCCCTGCGCTCCTCGGCGCCGCAGAGGCGCGCCGCGGCCCACCCGGGCACGGCTTTGCAGCAGTGGTTTTGGTAAGCGCGTCGAATACCCAGCACGTTCCCTCGTCGCGGCGGGCGGTATCGGCCCTGGGCGATTTCGGGGGCGCCGAGGAGCGCAGCTCCAAGGCCGGCGCGCGCAGCGCGCTTCAACATCTGACTCACCGCAGCTGTCTGAACGGAGTGAGCGAAGCGAACGCAGTGAGTTCTGCGGTGCGGCCTTGGAGCGAGCACCGCAGGGAAGTCGGAGCGCAGCGGAGACCGCCCACGTATGAGCCCAGGGCCGATACCGCCCGCCGCGACGACGCGAGCACTCCGCACGCAACCAGCCCCCTGCAGAGGACGAGCCCATGACCACCGTCATAGACCGCCCCACCGCCCCCAAGCGGACCCTGGCAGTGCGCGCCCCCACAGGCCCCCGCACCCACCCGCCTCACGCCGTGTCCCTCACCGGCCTGCGTCCGCCAGGCACCCGCACCCGCACCGCCCCGAGCATCCTGGAGTTGCGTGACGCCGACCCCATCGAGGCTCTGCTAGCGGACCTGGGACAACCCGCATCCCTCGAAGCCCGCCGCACCGGCATCGAGAGAGCCAACCGCCGCAACGGCGTGCTGCGCCTCTTCGCGCCCGTGCAGCGCGTGCTGCAGGGCGTGGTAGTCGAGGCCTTCTGTGACCAGCCCGGCCAGCCGCGCCTGGAACCTCGCCGCATCGACAGTGCGGGTTTCGTGCTGCGGCGTGTGCAGGGTGGGCAGCGCCTGGCATGGCTGCACGAAGGCCCCAAGGCCTTCGGCTGGGAGGCGGTGGACGAAGAGCAGGACCCCGAGGCCGACCGTCGGCAACTGGATGCCAGCCTGGGCCATCCTGCACTGGACGCACGCACACCGGCCATGCGCCGCCTGCGCAACGCGGGCAGTGCGCGGCTCGCTTCTGCCGCCGGCGCCGTCAGCGAAGGTGTGCAACCGCTGTTCGTCGCGCCCCCCGATGTGTGCGGGGGGGCAGGGCGCACGCTGCTGTTCGGCACCTTGTCCTTCCCGGTCGACGAGCGCAGCGAATCCGCGGCTTCCATGCCGGCCTATGGACAGACCGCTGCAGACCGCGATGACCTGGCCAGCCACCTCTCGCCCTTCCTGCGCGCGCACGCGTCGGCCACTGCGGTGCCGGAGCTTGGCGGCAGCACCATCACCAGCAAGCGCCTCACCGAGGACCACCGCAGCGACGGCCTGCGCACGCTGGTGGAGCAGCTGCACATGGAGTTCGATGCCTTCGATGGCACCGGTGCGGCGAGCAACACGCTGCGCAGCGCGCTCTCCGCGCTGCAGATCGAGTTCGACACGCGCGACGCCAACGGCACGCTGCGCACCCAGCGTGTGGCCGCATGGCCTTTCCTCCAACAGGCCAAGGCGCTGTTGTTCGATCGCACCGACGGCGGTGGTGCCCTCGCCGTGCCACAGCGGTTCGCGGCCCTGGGCACCACCGAAGCGAACCGGCTGTTCGACGCGTTGTTGGCACAGCTGTCGCAGCGCTACGTGCAGGTGGTGGCGGCCGGCAGCCGTTACGAGGCCGATGGCAGCGACGTGCAGTATGTGCTGCGCGCCTTCGTGCGCCTCAAGCCCGAATACCCCGGCTGCGCGCCGGGCCTGCTGTGGTCCGACTACAGCGAACCCTTCACGCTCGCGGCCTGGCACGAGTCGGCGGGTGTGCCCGTGCCCGTGGTGCCGCTGCCCGACCTGATGAATCGCGACACGCTGCGGGCCCTGAAACCCAACGTCGCCTTCCGCATGCCGGCCAAGCTCGCCGGCCTGCTGCGCAGCGACGCCAAGAAGCTTGCCGAAGGCGAGGGCACGCCGCTGGACCTGAAGGTGGACTGGATCTGCTCCTTCTCGATCCCCATCATCACCCTGTGCGCGTTCATCGTGCTCAACATCTTCCTGCAGCTGCTCAACATCATCTTCTGGTGGCTGCCGTTCCTGAAGATCTGCATCCCTGTTCCCAAGGGCAAGGGGCCTGCACCATGAGCGCCGCACGGCCGCCCGAAGGCGCTCGCACCGCAGTGCGAAGCACGGAGGTTTCGCAATGAACCCATTGGACATGCGTGAACCCATCGGCTGGCCGCTGCTGGCCGTGCCCGATGCGAACGGCGAACTGCGCTACCCGGACCTGGCGACCAGCGTGCGCGCGCAGATCCAGGTCCTGCTGGCCACACAGCCGGGCGAGCAACTCATGCGGCCCACCTTCGGCGCGGGGCTGGAGGCATTGCTGGGCGAGCCCAACACCATCGCCACGCGCACGCGCATCCGCGAGCTGGTGCTGGAGGCGCTGGCGCGCTGGGAGCCGCGCATCACCGTCGATGGTGTCACGGTGGACCCGGTGGCCGATGGACAGGCTCGACAAGCCGGCAACCGCGGCGGCGAAGTCGCCAACGGCGTGCGCGTGCAGATCAGCTACCGCCTGTTGCGCACGCAGCAGCGTGGCGCGGTCGGCCTCACGCTGGCCCTGGAGGGCGGCCATGCCCATTGAACTGCCCGCGCTGGACGACCGCCGCTTCGACGACCTCGTCGCCGAACTGCTGGCCCGTGTGCCAGCCCACACGCCGGAGTGGACCAACCCGCGCCCCGGCGACCCCGGGCGCACGCTGATCGAGCTCTTCGCGTGGCTGGCCGACACGGTGCTGTACCGCGCCAACCTGATCCCCGAGCGCCAGCGCCTGGCCTTCCTGCGGCTGCTGGACCTGCCGCTGCGGCCCGCGCGGGCCGCCACCGGCATCGTGGCGCTGCAGGTCAAGGCGGAACGGGATGCTGTCGCGCTGGACATCCCGGCAGGCGCGCAGATCGACAAGCCGGTGGCCTTCACCACGCTGGAGCAGTGCACCGCGTTCCCCATCCTGGGCCGCGCCTACGTCAAGCGCCGCCTGATGCCGTCCGAGCAAAGCCAGTTCGACGCGCTGCTGCCTGAGCTGCAGGCCGCCTACGCGGTGCAGGACCAGCTGCCGGTGGGTTATGTCACGACGGAAGTCTTCGGCCGGGGCGCGGAGCTCTCGCAGGGCATCGACATCGCCGCGGTCGCGGTGGACGGCGCCTTGTGGTTCGCGCTGCTGGCCCCCACGGCCAAGCTGCATGCCGCGGCCCTCGCCAGCCTCGCGCCCGATGCGGCCGGCACACCACGCGCCCTGAACGTGGGCCTGGTGCTGGCCAGCGATGCACCCGAGGATGCCGATGACCTGGGCGCAGCCATGACCAGCAACGCGGCGCTCGCGCTGCGCTGGAGCATGAGCACCGCGCCCGGCAGCGCTGCGAGCCCGCTGCTGCAGTTGGAGACGCTGCAGGATGGCAGTGCCGGCCTCACACGCAACGGCGTGGTGCGGCTCGCGCTGCCCCCGCATGCGGTGATCGGCGCGCCCGCCAACGATCCGCGCCTGAACCTGCTGGCCGGCGTGGGCGATGCGCCCCCGCGTCTGGAGTCGGACGAAGACGCCGAGCGCCTGATCGCCTGGCTGCGCCTCGATGCGGGCGCGGAGCTGCCGCTGCACCGCCTGCGCCTGGCCTGGGCCGGCCTGCATGCCGTGACCATCGTGCAGCAACAGGCCGTGGCGGCCCGCACGCTCGGCGCATCGGACGGCGGTTCCGGCCAGTTGTTCGACCTGGGCGTGGCGGCGTTGGGCAGCGTGGACACGTCCTCCTTCGCACTCACCGTGCACGACGCCGCCAGTGGCGCGGCGCAGGCCTGGTACGTGGTGGACGACCCCGGAAGCGCCGGCCCGCTGGACCGCGTGTTCCAGCTCGACGCCGAGGCCGGCAGCATCCGCTTCGGCGACGGTATCCATGGTCGCGTGCCGCCGGCCGGCAGCCGCATCGTGGCCTCGGGCCTGCAGGTGGGGGGCGGTGTACGCGGCAACCTGCCACCGGGCACGCTCACCAAGCTGGACCGGCGTCCCGACCCGCTGACGCGCCAGCTGGTGCCGCCCAAGCCCGGGGTGGACATCTGGCAACCGATGGCGCTGGCCGGCGGGGCGGATGCCGAGACACTGGATGCCGCACAGCGCCGCATTCCCGCCTTCGTGCGCCACCGCGACCGCGCCATCACGGCGGACGACTACCGGGCCTTGGCACGCGAGACCCTAGGCACCGCACTCGGGCGTGTGGAAGTGTTGCCACGCTTCAAGCCCCACGAGCGCATCTCCGGTGTGCCCGGCGTGGTGTCCGTGATGGTGTGGCCAGACGCCAGCCGCGAC